>NZ_JADDUE010000009.1 GCF_016526145.1 Saccharopolyspora galaxeae | reverse complement strand
AGTACTACCACTCACCATCATCGGCACGCTGTTGAGTTCTCAAAGAACACACCCACACCAGAACCCCAGCACCAACCAGGCACCAAAACCCCGGGGAGTCATCTCTTCGTCTTGCTGATGTGAAACACTCTAACTTACCCCGTTTTCGCGGTTTCGCCGGGGGTCCCTTTTGCTTTCGGGGCCTTCCGGTCCGCGGCGGCGGAGCAATGTTGAGTTCGTTTCACCGGGTCCGCCCACGCTAACACCATCGGCGAAAGCGTTGTTTGCGGTCCCCCCGTCGCGCCCGGTCCGTATGTCGGCCCGTTCCGCGCTGACTCCAAGAAAGTTACGCGCTGCCGGGGGCGAAGTCAAGCCAGCCCGCAGCGCCGCCGGAAGATCGCGAACCCGCAGGTCAGCCACCGTTTCCGGCGTCGAGATCAGGCTAGTACAGCACCTTGATCCCCGCAGTGTGACGCTTGCCACGCCGGACGATGAGCCAGCGGCCGTGCAGCAGGTCGTCCTTCGCCACGGACCAGCTCTCATCAGCGATTTTGGTGTTGTTGAGGTAGGCCCCGCCCTCGTTGACGGTGCGCCGGGCGGCGCCTCGGCCCTGGGCCAGGCCGGCTTCGACGAGCAGGTCGACGATGGTGGGCTCGTCGGCGAGGCGGACCTCGCCGGTGGGGATCTCGGCCATCGCGGCCTCCAGCGTGGGCTCGTCGAGTTCGGCGAGCTCGCCGCGGCCGAACAGGGCCTGGCTGGCGGCGATGACTTGGCGGGTCTGCTCGGCGCCGTGCACGAACGTCGTGAGCTCTTCGGCGAGCCTGCGCTGGCCGGCGCGCTGCTGGGGCCGCTCGGCGGTGAGCCGCTCCAGTTCCTCGATCTCCTCGCGGTCGAGGAAGGTGAACAGGCGCAGGTACTTGCCGACATCGGCGTCCGCGGAGTTCACGAAGTACTGGTACCAGGCGTACGGCGAGGTCAGCTCCGGATCGAGCCACACGTTGCCGCCGCCGGTGGACTTGCCGAACTTGCGGCCCTCGGCGTCGGTGACCAGCGGCAGCGTCAGCGCGTGCCCGGTGACGTTCTCCTGCCGGCGCAGCAGGTCCACGCCTGCGACGATGTTGCCCCACTGGTCGGAGCCGCCGAGCTGCAGCCGGGTGCCGTGCCTGCGGTAGAGCTGCACGAAGTCGTTGGCCTGCAACAGCATGTAGCTGAACTCCGTGTAGGACATGCCGTCGCCCTCCAGCCGCCGCTTGACGGTGTCCCTGGCCAGCATGGTGTTGATCGAGAAGTGCTTGCCGACGTCGCGCAGGAACTCGGTGACCGGCAGTTCGGCGGTCCAGTCGGTGTTGTTGGCCACGACCGCACCGGTCGGTGACTCGTCGAAGTCGACGAATTTGGCGAGCTGATCGCCGATCCTGGTGGTCCAGTCCCGCACGGTGGACACGTCGTGCAGATTCCGCTCGCCAACGTCGCGCGGATCGCCGATGAGACCGGTGGCGCCGCCGGAGAGGATCACCGGGCGGTGCCCGGCGAGCTGGAAGCGGCGCAGCGTGAGGATCGGGATCAGGTGCCCGGCGTGCAGGCTGGACGCGGTCGGGTCGAAGCCCGCGTAGAGGGTGAGCGGGCCCTCGCTCAGGTCCGCGCGCAGCGCGGTGAGGTCGGTGGACTGCGCGATCAGGCCGCGCCAGGACAGCTCGTCAAGGATGTGCTCGCTCACGAGCACCAGTTTCGCGCACCTGCGCCAGCGGTTTTACGTCCGGTCCCGGATTCTGCGGCGCCCGCCGAGCCGGTAGGTGCTGACCGACGGCGAGCCGTCGATCCAGGACCGCCACGGCAGATCGACCGCGGTGGCGACGCCGACGCGGGGTCCGGTGCGGACGTCGTCCTCGTCGACCGTGTCACCGTTGTAGAGCCTGATCGGAGAATCCGGGGAGGTCAGGTCGATGCCGTTGTGCTCGCGGGTGATCCCGAGGACACCTGCGAGTCTGGCGGGCCCGCTGGCGACCGCGCTCTGCTTGCGCACGGCGGGACGGCGCTGCTTGGCGAGTTCGCCGCCCGCCACGACCTCCCCGGCGCGCAGCAGCACCGCGCCGGGGACGCCGTCGGTCAGGCACACCACGTTGATGCAGAAGTGCATTCCGTAGACGAAGTAGACGTACAGGTGCCCGGCCGGACCGAACATCACGGCGTTGCGCTCGGTTCGACCGCGGTAGCAGTGCGAGGCCGGGTCGTCGCCCCCGCGGTACGCCTCGACCTCGACCAGCCGCACCCGCACTTCGCCTTCGGGGCCGGTCGAGTGCAGCTCGCAGCCGAGCAGCCGCCGAGCCACCCGAAGCGGGTCGTGCGCGAGTTCGTCGCTAGTCACCTGATGCACGGCCCGGACACTACCGGCCGTGTTCGCGGCGTTCTCCGGCCGACGACCACGCCCGGTGCGCGCGGACCGCTTCGACGACGCGCGTGAGCTGCTCGGAGACCCGCGCAGGGGCGGTTCCGCCGTGCGCGTCGCGGGAGGCGACCGAGCCGGGCACGGTGAGCACCTCGCGGACGGCGGGGGTGAGCGCGGCGTGCGCTCCGGACAGCTCGTCGTCGGTCAGTTCGTCCAGGTCGACGCCGCGGGCTTCGGCCAGCCGCACGCACTCCCCCGAGGCTTCGTGCGCCACGCGGAACGGGACGCCCTGCCGCACCAGCCACTCGGCGATGTCGGTGGCCAGCGTGAAACCGGCCGGCGCGAGTTCGGCCATCCGGTCGGTGTGGAAGGTGAGGGTGCCGAGCATCCCGGCCATCGCGGGCAGCAGCAGGTCCAGGTGCTCGACGGAGTCGAAGACCGGTTCCTTGTCCTCCTGCAGGTCGCGGTTGTAGGCAAGCGGCTGGGCCTTGAGCGTGGTCAGCAGGCTCGTCAGGTTGCCGAGCAGCCTGCCGGACTTGCCGCGGGCGAGTTCGGCGACGTCCGGGTTCTTCTTCTGCGGCATGATCGAGCTGCCGGTGGCCCAGGCGTCGTCGAGGGTGACGTAGCCGAATTCGGCGGTGTTCCAGATGATCACTTCTTCGGCCACGCGGGACAGGTTCACCCCAAGCATGGCCAGGCAGAACGCCGATTCGGCCGCGAAGTCGCGGGAGGCGGTGCCGTCGATGGAGTTGTCCACGGCGCCGTCGAAGCCGAGCTCCTCGGCCACCGCCTGCGGGTCCAGGCCGAGCGAGGAACCGGCCAGCGCGCCCGATCCGTACGGGGAGAACGCGGTGCGCTCGTCCCAGTCCCGCATCCGTTGCACATCGCGCAGCAGCGCTTGGCAATGTGCGAGCAGGTGGTGCGCGAGCAGCACGGGCTGGGCGTGCTGCAGGTGGGTCCGGCCCGGCAGCACCGCATCCGGGTGCGCTTGCGCCTGGCTGACCAGGGCGTCGACCACGTCCAGGACGCCGGAGGCGACGCGGCGGGTGGCGTCCCGCAGCCACATCCGGAACAGGGTGGCGACCTGGTCGTTGCGGGAGCGGCCGGCGCGCAGCTTGCCGCCGAGGTCGTTGCCGACCCGTTCGAGCAGGCCGCGTTCGAGCGCGGTGTGCACGTCCTCGTCCGCGACGACCGGCTGGAACGCGCCGGATTCGACGTCGGCGGCGAGTTCGTCGAGGCCGCGCAGCATCCCGTCGAGCTCGTCGCCGGTGAGCAGGCCCGCGCGGTGCAGCACCCGGGCGTGCGCGCGGGAACCGGCGATGTCGTAGGGCGCCAGGCGCCAGTCGAAGTGCGTGGACAGGCTCAGCGCCGCCATCGCCTCGGCCGGGCCGGAGGCGAAGCGGCCGCCCCAGAGCTTGGTGGGCTCGCTGCCTTGCTGGGTCACGGTTTTCCTCGGGTGGGGAGTCGGGTTTGCGGGAAGTCCGGGGCGGAGCACCGTCCGCTCGGGAAGGCGTGGCGACACGACTGCGGCGCGGCGGCGGAGGAGTTCCCCGCCACCGCGCCCGATGCCTGCGCGCTCAGCCCTGGTCGCGCTTCGCGGCGATCTTGCTGGGCAGGCCCCACAACTGCACGAAGCCCTTGGCCAGGCCCTGGTCGAAGGTGTCGCCCTCGTCGTAGGTGGCCAGGTTGAAGTCGTACAGCGACTGCTCGCTGCGCCTGCCGTTGACCACCGCGCGGCCGCCGTGCAGCGACATCCGGATGTCGCCGCTGACGTGCTGCTGCGAGTCGGCGATGAAGGCGTCCAGCGAGTCCTTCAGCGGCGAGAACCACAGGCCGTCGTAGACCAGCTCGCCCCAGCGCTGCGCCACGGTCCGCTTGAACCGGGCCAGGTCGCGCTCCAGCGTGACGTCCTCGAGCTCCTGGTGGGCGGTGATCAGCGCCAGCGCGCCCGGCGCCTCGTAGATCTCGCGGCTCTTGATGCCCACCAGCCGGTCCTCGACCATGTCGAGGCGCCCGATGCCCTGCGCGCCCGCGCGCTGGTTGAGCTGCTGGATCGCCTGCAGGACGCTGACCTTCTGGCCGTCGATGGCGACCGGCACGCCGCGGTCGAAGGTGATCACGACCTCGTCGGCCTCGCGCGGGGTGGCCGGGTTCTCGGTGTAGGAGTAGACGTCCTCGACCGGCGCGTTCCAGATGTCCTCCAGGAACCCGGTCTCCACGGCCCGGCCCCAGACGTTCTGGTCGATCGAGTACGGCGACTTCTTGCTCACGTCGATCGGCAGGTCGCGGTCCTCGGCCCAGGCGATGGCCTTCTCGCGGGTCCAGGCGAAGTCCCGGACCGGGGCGATGACCTTCAGGTCCGGGGCCAGCGCGCCGATGCCGACCTCGAAGCGCACCTGGTCGTTGCCCTTGCCGGTGCAGCCGTGCGAGACGGTGGTGGCGCCGTGCGCCTTGGCCGCGTCGGTGAGGTGCTTGACGATCAGCGGCCGGGACACCGCCGAAACCAGCGGGTACCGGTCCATGTACAGCGCATTGGCCTGCAGCGCGGGCAGGCAGTACTGGTCGGCGAACTCGTCGCGGGCGTCCGCGACGACCGCTTCGACCGCGCCGCACTCCAGCGCCCGCTTGCGCACCGTCTCCAGGTCTTCGCCGCCCTGGCCGACGTCGACCGCGACGGCGACGACCTCGGTACCGGTCTCCTCGGCGATCCAGCCGATGGCCACGGAGGTGTCCAGGCCACCGGAGTAGGCCAGCACTACCCGCTCACTCATGATCGTTGCTCCTGTTCGGGTCTGGTTGTGGTTGCCGCGGGGGCTCGCCCGCGTCGTGTTCGCCCGCCTCGTCGGCACCGCGTTCGCCGGAGGCCATGTTGCTGAACCGCTCGGCCAGGTCCAGGCCGGTCAGCGGCTCGCGGGCCACCACCATCACGGTGTCGTCACCGGCGATGGAGCCGACGACCTCCAGCAGCGCCGCCCGGTCGATGGCGCTGGCCAGGAACTGGGCGGCGCCGGGCGGGGTGCGCAGCACGGTGAGGTTGCCGGAGCCGTCGGCGGAGACCAGCAGCTCGGCGAGCAACCTGCTCAGCCGCGAGGTGCCGCCCTGCACCCCGCGCACCGGGCTGCCGTCCTCCGGGATGACGTAGACGGCGGCGCCGCCGTCCGGTCCGCGCAGCTTCACCGCGCCGAGCTCGTCGAGGTCCCGGGACAGCGTGGCCTGGGTGACCTCGATGCCGTCCCCGGCCAGCAGCCGGGCCAGTTCGGTCTGGCTGCGTATCCCCATCGACGATACGAGTTCGACGATGCGGGCCTGCCGGGCCGCCCTGGTGCTCATGGCCGCCGCACCAGCCAGCTCAGCAGGGCCTTCTGCGCGTGCAGCCGGTTCTCCGCCTCGTCGAAGACCGCGCTTGCCGGGCCGTCGAGGACTTCGTCGGTGATCTCCCAGCCGCGGTGCGCGGGCAGGCAGTGCAGCACGGTGGTCTCGACGCCGGTTGCGCCGAGCAGGTCGGTGTTGACCTGGAACGGGCGGAACGGGCTCACCCGGTCCTTGCCGTCGTTCTCCTGGCCCATGGAGGTCCACGAGTCGGTGACGAGCACGTCGGCTCCGTCCACCGATGTACGCGGGTCGGTGTGCAGCGCCACCGATCCGCCGGTTTCGGCGGCCCGCTTGTTGGCCGCGTCGAGCACCCACTGCGCGGGGGCGAAGCCCTCGGGGGCGCCGATGCGGACGTGCATTCCCGCGGTGGCTCCGCCGATGAGCAGCGAGTGGGCCATGTTGTTCGCGCCGTCCCCGAGGTAGGTCAGGGTGCGCCCGGCCAGCGTGCCGTGGCGTTCGCGGACGGTCTGCAGGTCGGCGAGGACCTGGCAGGGGTGGAACTCGTCGGTGAGCGCGTTGACGACCGGCACGGTCGAGGCCGCGGACATCGACTGCATCCGCGCCTGCGCGAAGGTGCGCCACACGACGATGTCGGCGTAGCGGGACAGCACGCGGGAGGTGTCTTCGATGGTCTCCTCGCGCCCGAGCTGCATCATCCGGCCGTCGACCACGATCGGCTGGCCGCCGAGCTGATGGATGCCGACTTCGAAGGACAGCCGGGTGCGGGTGGAGTTCTTCTCGAAGATCACCGCCACGGACTTGTTGCGCAGCACGTCGTCGCTGTGCGGGTCGGTCTTGTAGTGGGCGGCGAGGTCGAGCACTTCGGCCTGTTCGTCGGGGCCGAGGTCGTCATCGCGCAGAAAGTGCCGGGGTGCCACGGCGTCACCTCCGCGGATCGTGGTGGGACTCGGGCTCGCAAGTCATTCGGCGAGCCGGAGAAGTTCGGGGAGCCGGTCGAGCAGTTGCCGCACCTGGTCGTGCTGCACGACCAGCGGCGGGCTGAGCCGCAGCACGTCCGGCTGCACGGCGTTGATCAGGAAGCCGGCTTCCTGGGCGGCCGCGGACACCTTGGCCGCGACGGGTTCGGTCAGGCGCACGCCGAGCAGCAGCCCGTGCCCGCGGACTTCGGCGATCAGCGGGTGGTCGATGGCGCGCACTCCCGCGGCGAGTTCTTCGCCGACGGACTTCACATGTTCGAGCAGCCCGTCCTCGCGGATGGTGCGCAGCACGGCCAGCGCCGCCGCGCAGGCGACCGGGTTGCCGCCGAAGGTGGTGCCGTGCTGGCCGGGTTGCAGCAGCTCACCGGTTTCACCGAGGCCGATGCAGGCGCCGAGCGAAAGTCCGCCGCCGAGCCCCTTGGCCAGCGTGATCACGTCCGGTTCGACGCCGTCGCGCTGGAAGGCGAACCATTCGCCGGTGCGGCCGATGCCGGTCTGCACCTCGTCCAGGACGAGCAGCGCGCCGTGCCGTGCGGTGATCTCGCGCGCGGCGCGCAGATAGCCCTCGGGCGGGACGACCACGCCGTTCTCGCCCTGCACGGGTTCGAGGAACAGCGCGGCGGTCGTGTCGTCCACCGCGGACTCGAGCGCGGCCACGTCGCCGTAGGGCACGTGCTCGACTCCGCCGGGCAGCGGCTCGAACGGCAGCTGCTTCGCGGGCTGGCCGGTCAGGGCGAGCGCGCCCATGGTGCGGCCGTGGAAGCCGCCTTCGGTGGCGACGACCTTGCTGCGGCCGGTGAGCCTGCTGATCTTGAACGCGGCTTCGTTGGCCTCGGCGCCGGAATTGCAGAACAGCACCCGGCCGCTCGCCCCGGCCAGCTCCAGCAGTTGCTCGGCCAGCTGCAAGCCGTTCTCGTGCGCGTAGAAGTTCGAGACGTGCCCGAGGCTGCCGATCTGCTCGGTCACCGCTTCGACCACCGCGGGGTGGGCGTGGCCGAGCGCGTTGACCGCGATGCCGCTGACGAAGTCCAGGTAGTCGCGGCCGTCGGCGTCGGTGACGGTGCAGCCCGAGCCGCGCACCAGGGTCAGCTTCGGGGTGCCGTAGTTGTCCATCATGGACGTCTGCCACCGCTGGGCGGCGGTGACGTTGCTGGTCATGAGTTTTCGACCTCGCTTTTCGTGCTGGGCAGCACCATCGTTCCAACGCCGGCGCTGGTGAAGACCTCCAGCAGCACCGAGTGCGCGAGCCTGCCGTCGATGACGTGCGCGCGGGGTACGCCGCCGCGCACCGCGCGCAGGCACGCCTCCATCTTCGGCACCATGCCGGAGTCCAGGCCCGGCAGCAGCCGCTCCAGCTCGTCCGCGTCCAATCTGGACACCAGCGACGAGCGGTCCGGCCAGTCGGTGTAGAGACCTTCGACGTCGGTGAGCACGACGAGCTTTTCCGCGCCCAGCTCCTTCGCCAGCGCACCGGCCGCGGTGTCGGCATTGACGTTGTGCACCACGCCGTCCGCGTCCGGGGCCACTGTGGACACCACCGGGATGCGTCCGGCGTCGATCAGGTCGTGCACCGCGTCGGAGTTGACCGAGACCACGTCGCCGACCAGGCCCACGTCGACCGCTTCGCCGTCGACCAGGGCGGTGCGGCGCGCGGCGGTGAACAGCTGGGCGTCCTCACCGGACATCCCCACCGCGTGCGGGCCGTGCTGGTTGATCAGGCCGACGAGTTCGCGCCCGACCTGGCCGACCAGCACCATCCGCACGACGTCCATGGTTTCCGGCGTGGTGACCCGCAGGCCGCCGCGGAACTCCCCCGCCATGCCGAGCCGGTCGAGCATCGAGGTGATCTGCGGGCCGCCGCCGTGCACGATCACCGGCCGCAGCCCGGCCAGCCGCAGGAACACCATGTCCTGCGCGAAGGCGGCCTTGAGCTCGTCGTCGACCATGGCGTTGCCGCCGTACTTGACCACGACGGTCGCGCCGTGGAAGCGCTCCAGCCACGGCAGGGCTTCGACCAGCACGCCTGCCTTCTCCCCAGCGCGGGCGAGGCGGTCGGTGCTTTGCGGGTACGTGGTCATGACGAGTACGCGCTGTTCTCTTCGACGTAGCCGTGCGAGAGGTCGGTGGACAGGATCGTCGCCTCGTGCTCGCCGAGGTGCAGGTCCACCGCGATCTCGATGTCGCGGCCGGTGAGGTCGGCTTCGCTGCGGTCCCGGTCGGGCAGGCCGCCCGCGAACAGCCGCACGCCGTTGACGGAGATCTCGGCCTTGCCGACGTCGATGCCGACGCCCGCGCGGCCCAGCGCCATCGCGATCCGGCCCCAGTTCGGGTCGGAGCCGAACAGCGCGGTTCCGACCAGGTTGTCCTCGGCGATGATCCGTCCGATGCGGACGGCGTCGTCCTCGGTCCGCGCGCCGCGCACGGTGATGTCGACGGCCTTGGTGGCGCCCTCGGCGTCGTGCTGCAGGCCGCGGACCAGGTCGGTGCAGACGTTCTTGAGCTGCTCGGCGAAGTCCTCAGTGGACGGTTCGATGCCGGAGGCGCCGGAGGCGAGCACGAGCACCGTGTCGTTGGTGGAGGTGCCGCCGTCGACGTCGAGCCGGTCGAAGGTGACGCGGGTGGCCGCGCGCAGCGCCTCGTCGAGGGATGCCTTGGAGATCACGGCGTCGGTGGTGAGCACGCTGAGCATGGTCGCGAGGTTCGGGGCGAGCATTCCGGCGCCCTTGGCGAAACCGCCGACGGACCAGCCCGCTCCGGCGGCGTGCGCCTGCTTGGGCACGCTGTCGGTGGTCAGGATCGCGGTCGCCGCGTCGGTCGCGGCTTGCTCGGTGCCCGCCAGCGACTTCGCCGCACCGTCCACTCCGGACAGAACGGCGTCCATCGGGAGGCGTTCGCCGATGAGGCCGGTGGAGCACACCGCTACGTCGATCGCGCCCATTTCCAGGGATTCCGCGACCTTCTCGGCCGTGGCGTGGGTGTCCTGGAAGCCTTCCGGGCCGGTGCAGGCGTTGGCGCCGCCGGAGTTGAGCACCACGGCGCGCAGGCTCTGCTCCTGCAGCACCTGCTGCGACCACAGCACCGGCGCGGCTTTGACCTGGTTCGTGGTGAACACGCCCGCGGCGGTGGACTGCGGGCCGTCGTTGACCACGAGCGCCAGGTCTCGGGCGCCGCCGGCTTTGATCCCGGCGGCGACGCCTGCCGCGCGGAAACCGGCGGGGGCGGTGACGCTCATGCGAACTCCTCGGGGTGCACGGTGTGGCCTTCGGCGGTCAGCGCCGCCCGGGCGGACTCGGCGGCGGCGGCCGGGACGAGGATCCAGTCGGTGTCGAAAGTGGACAGCGTGAAGACGCTGATCTCGGCCCGCGCCAACGGGTTCAGCAGCTCGGCGAGCACGCCGGTGAGCGAGAACTCCAGCGGCCCGCGTACTTCCAGTGCGCGGAACGGTCCTTCTACGGTCTCCAGGCCCGCGGCTGCTTCGTACGGGAGCACGAGGGTGCGACCCTTCGCGGTGACCAGCTCGGCCCGGATCGGACCGGTCTCCGGCAGCGGCTCGTCGGTGGCGACGACCGCGAGCGGTTCGTCGTGCAGGTGCAGCGTCCAGTTCACGGGGCGACTCCCGCGAACGGCAACCCGGTCGTCTCGGGCAGGCCCAGCGCCAGGTTCATGCACTGCACCGCGCCGCCCGCGGTGCCCTTGGTGAGGTTGTCCTCGGCACCGACCGCGACCAGCCGACCGGCGTCGGCGTCCACGGTGACCTGCACGTGAACGGTGTTGGCGCCGATCGTCGCCGAGGTCTGCGGCCAGTTCCCCGCGGGCAGCACCTGCACGAACGGCTCGTCGCCGTAGGCGTCGAGGTAGACCTTGCGGGCCGCGTCGGCGTCGACGTCACCGCGCAGCGGAGCGGTGCAGGTGGCGAGGATTCCGCGCGGCATCGGTGCGAGCACCGGCGTGAACGAGACCTTGACGGGCTCGCCGGCGACGGCGGAGAGGTTCTGGATCATTTCCGGGGTGTGCCGGTGCGCACCGCCGACGCCGTAGACGCTGGCCGAGCCCATGACTTCGGCCGAGAGCAGGTGCGGCTTGAGCGAACGCCCCGCGCCGGAAGTTCCGGTGACCGCGACGACCGTGGCGTCCGGCTCGACCAGCCCGGCCGCCAGCGCGGGCACCAGCGTCAGCGACGAGACCGTGGGGAAGCAGCCGGGGACCGCGACCCGCTTGGTGCTGCGCAGCTTCTCGCGCCCGCCGGGGAGTTCGGGGATGCCGTAGGGCCAGGTGCCGGGGTGCTCACCGCCGTACCAGCGCTGCCAGTCGGCGGGGTCGTTGAGCCGGTGGTCGGCGCCGCAGTCGATGACCACCGCGGCATCGCCGAGTTCGGCGGCGATCGCGGCGGAGTGCCCGTGCGGCAGCGCGAGGAACACGACGTCGTGCCCGGCGAGCTCGGCGGCGGAGGTCTCGGTGAGTTCGCGCTCGGCCAGCGGCACCAGGTTCGGGTGGTGCGCGCCCAGCTTGCTGCCCGCGTTGCCGCCCGCGCTCAACGTGCCGATCTCGACTTCCGGATGCGCCAGCAGCAGGCGGAGCAGTTCCCCGCCCGCGTAGCCGCTCGCACCCGCGACTGCCACCCGAACCGTCATGCGGATGATTATGCATTCTTATGCAACATCAATCAAGGATGGGTGGTGCGGGCTACAGCCAGACCAACCGGACGTCGCGGATCAGCGAGAACATCTCCAGCGTGGACTCGCCCGAGTCGGCGTTGCCCATCATCCCGCCCGGGCCGACGAAAACCGCGCCCGGACCGCGGCCGTCCGGGCTGCGTTGCGCGCTGACGTCCAGGCCCCAGACGCAGACCTCGGCGTCGACCACCTCGCCGCGTTCCCGCACGAGCTCGTAGAGCGCGAACGGCCGCGGGCGCACACCCTCGGAGAGTTCGCGGAGCAGTTGAGCCTCACCGTCGGACATCGCCGACTCCCTTCACCGGGGATCCTGTACCGATGAAGCTATTAGGAATCATTCCGGACGTCATTTACACGGTCGGGTGATCCACAACGGCGGCTCCGGCTGTGAGCATGATCGGTATGCCGACCAGTCCCGACCCGCGCATGTTGCGCATCCAGCTCGGTATCGAGCTGCGGCGCCTGCGCGAGGAAGCCGACCGCAGCACGTTCGAGGCCGCCGACGTGCTGGGCTGCAAGCAGCCGAAGATGAGCAAGATCGAAGGCGGCAGCCAGAGCGTGCAGCCGGACGACGTGCGCAAGCTGCTCGAGTTCTACGGCGCT
Organism: Saccharopolyspora galaxeae; assembly: GCF_016526145.1. Taxonomy (GTDB): domain Bacteria; phylum Actinomycetota; class Actinomycetes; order Mycobacteriales; family Pseudonocardiaceae; genus Saccharopolyspora_C; species Saccharopolyspora_C galaxeae. The sequence continues at coordinate 332,860 of NZ_JADDUE010000009.1, read as the reverse complement.
CCCGCCAAACAGCGGAAATACCTGGCCGGCGTCGCCGAGCAGGCGGCGAAGCGGAACCGGCCGAAGAAGTACCACCGGGACGCGGTTCCCGACTGGTTTCAGCGGTTCCTGGCGTTGGAGAGCGCGGCGACCGACGTCCGGCTTTACGAGATGGAGACGATCACTGGTCTGTTGCAGACCGAGGACTACGCGCGGTCGACGATCCAGGCTTGGGAACCGGCAGCGGACCCGCGTCTGGTCGAGCAGCAGGTGCAGACGCGGATGCAACGGCAAGCAGTGCTGCGGAGCAAGAGTGCCTTGCGGTCGCTGGACGTTGTGCTCAGTGAAGCAGCGATCCGGCGGGTGCAAGGCGACAGCGAGATCATGCAAGCGCAGCTCGCGCACCTGCTCGAACTGTCCGAGCGGACGGACGTGGAGATCCGGATCTTGCCGTTCGACGCGCCGAACCGGATCACCGTCCTGTCGTCGTTCTTCCTGCTTCACCTTGCCACGCAGAAACTTTCGGCCGTCTATCTCGAAGACGTGCTGGGAGCGACCTATCTTTGGGAGCCGGACGAGTACACCCGCTACAGCATGACGCTAGACCGCTTGCAGGCAGCTGCGCTTCCAGCCAAGGAATCGAGAACGCTGATCGCTAAGGTGAAGGCTGCACACGTCTGAGCGACCAGAAGTAGGTGCCATGCTCACTGCGGACTTCTCCACTGCAATCTGGCGCAAGTCCAGCCGCAGCGGCTCCAACGGCGGGGCGTGCGTGGAAGTTGCGTTCGTCCGTGCCCATTCCGACTGGCGCAAGTCCAGCCGCAGCGGCTCCAACGGCGGCCAGTGCGTCGAGGTCGCGGTGGAGCCGTCGGTGGTCGGCATCCGCGACTCGAAGTCCCCCGATGGTCCGGTGCTCGCCTTCGACCGCGCCACCTTCACCACGTTCCTCGACTCGCTCAAATCCCGAGTTCTCCAGGAGTGAACGGACTGTTGGTCCCACTAGATTGGTCAAACGGTCCGTTCACTCGGGGAGAAATGGGCGAAACGGGGATCTTGCGGACGGTGCGCTGCTAAGGTCCGCCTCCGGCACGAGGAGGGGCGCCCATGGGGTACGAGGTCGTGACCGGGGAGTTGGAACAGGCGGCGGAGGCGGCGGAATCCGCTGCTGAGCAGGCTGAGCAAGCGCGGCTGGAAGTGGCGGCCGGGAAGATCGGGCGGGCGTTGCCGGGGTCGGCGTCGGCTCCGGCGGCGAAGGCGACCGGCGGGAGCTGGCGCGGCACGATCGACGCCTGGTGCCGGGACACCGACGACTACGCGAACTCGCTGCGGACCAGCGCCGAGAACTACCGCGCGGGTGAACGCAACGCCTCGGAAGGGCTGAAGCAGACCGGCGGTGGCGCCTGATGGTCACCATCGGAGACATCCGCCGCTGGAATCCGGACCAGCTCGACGAGTCGGTGGACGACCTCAAGCGCGAGCAGGACCGCCTGGTGCGGCTCGACGACGAACTCGCCCACTCCGGCAGACCCCGCGAATGGCACGGCCGAGCCGCCGACTCCGCCGCGGGCAAGCACCGCGAACTCGGCGAGCGGATGCGGGAACTCGTCGCCGAAGTCTCCACGGTCCGCTCGACGGTGATCGCGACGGCCGTAGAGGTGCGGGCCATCGGCCGCGACCTGGGCGAAGCCGAGATCATCGCGCACGCACACCACTTCCTGATCAACGACGACGGCAGCGTCGAAGACCTCGGCACACCGCCCGACACACCCGCCGACCAGGCGGAAAGCGTGGACGAGGACCGGCAGCGAAGAATCCGGCCCGACCTGGTCGAGCGGGTGAAGCGAATACTCGAGCGCGCCGACGACGCCGACGGCGAACTCGCGAAAGTCCTCCGCGACGCGGACAAGGACCTGATCGACACCCGTGGAGCGCACAACCTCGCCGATGCCGCCAAGCTCGGCGACGCCCGCGGCCTCGGCGAGACGATCGAACCGCCCGCCGGTGGAACTCCGGCGCAGCACGCGGACTGGTGGAAATCACTGCCCGCCGAGACGAGGTCCGCGCTGGCGACCGCTCCCCCGCCCTGGCTCGGCAACATGGACGGCATCCCGGCGGCCGTGCGCCACACCGCCAACGTCAACCGCATCGACGACGAGCGCGCCTCGCTGCAAGCCCAAGCGACGCAGCTGCAACGCGCGGTCGACAAGCCGCGCGGCGGCCCTGGCGCCGATCTCGTCCGCAGCAGGTACGAGCGTCAACTTGAGCAGGTGCAAGGGAAGTTGACCTCCTTAGACAACGTGGAAAAGGTGATGGGCCAGGGCAATCGGCAACTGCTCGTGCTCGACACGTCGGGTGAACGCACCAAAGCTGCGGTCGGGATCGGCGATGTGGATACCGCGAAACACGTAAGCGTGTTCACGCCTGGCATGGACAGCTCGGTCGAGCACGGAAGTCTTCGCGACTACGACCGGAGCATGACGCAGCTACAGCACGAGGCTGAACGCCAATCGCTGCGGTATGGCGACGGCGGCGAAGTGTCGACCGTGACGTGGCTCGGGTACGAAGCGCCTCAGCTTTCCGAAACCATGGAACCGAGCGATTCGGTGGCACGTTCCTCCGCGGCGGAACGTGGCTCCGAGGATCTCGCCGACTTCTACCGGGGTATCAACGAGTCCCGGCCCGACGATCCGCACCTGGTTGCGATGGGGCATTCCTACGGTTCGACCACTACTGGCTACGCTTTGCAAGAGGAAGGAACAGGGGTGGACGCAGCTGTGACCATGGGATCACCCGGCCTAGGAACGGGTCCCTTGGAACAGCTCAACGTTCCCGACGACCGGACTTACAACCTCGAGTCCGACTGGGACCCTGTCGCAGAGCTGGGTCGTTTCGGCGGTGATCCAGGGATGCAACCGGGGGTCGACAACCTGTCGACGTCAGAGTCGACCGCGCCGGACGGCCGTGAACTCAAGGCATCCACTGGACACAACACAGGTGGCCCGACCGGATACCTCAACCCCGGAACAACAAGCCAGTACAACGCCGGTGTAATCGCGGCCGGTCTTCCGGACCGCGCCGTCGACGCATGGTTCTGAGCGGACCGACGAGTACAGAGGACGGACCATGAAACGTTTCGCGCTTGTCGCAGCGCTCATGTTGAGCATCACCGGCTGCGGCAACGAACTGGTGTCCAAGAACGGGGGAAGCATGGAAGAGCAACGTGCCGAGCTACTGCGCCGCCCCAGCATCGAGGAGGCCAGTGCGCGATACCTGGAGATGAACTCCCGCATCCAGGAAGAACTCAACAAATCGTTCCCCGGGATGCGCTGGGAGAAGAAGCAAGACACCGTCCGCGCCGGATGCGCCGATTTCGATGCGTTCGCGGAAACCGCTGAAGGCTGGAGCCTCGAAATCTGGATGGCGAAGGGCAACTTGCCGGATCCGGACTGGCCGCGAGCGGAGAAGATCTTCGCCGATGTCGCCGCTGACTACGGGTTCGGGCCTCCGAAACCGATCGTCAATCGTCCCGCCGACCACGAGGTGACGGTCTTCGACCCGTACGGCGCCACGTACAGCTTCGGCACTGCCGCGAACACGCTCCTCAGCGGCAATACCGGCTGCCACCTCCCCCAAGCCGAAAAGGACAAGCAAGCGCCGCCGCCAGCGCGGTGAATCAACTCGGGTCGATCGGGCCCGTTCCCAGCGGAGCGTTCTCGGCTCGGGCCAGCAGCCCGGAGATCGTCACCGCCAAGGATTGGCGCAGCATGTCGGTGAAGTTCATCCGCAGGTCGGCCAGCGCCGGGTCGGCCGTGTAGGCGGCCAGCATCGCCTCGGACGGCCGGCAAAGCGGCCATGCCGATGCGGCCAGCAGCGCGATCATCGCGACGAGGCGGGTCGCGTCGTGCGCGCCGAGTTCCGGGAGGTATCGCCGGATCAGCCGAGCCTGCTCCTCGAGGGCGCGCTTGGTCTCGCGCTTGTGCCGAAGGGCGACATCGGTGGAGACGTTGTGCTCCAAGACCGCGGCGTGCGCGCTGTTTAGGTCGCACAGCACCGGCCGCCGGGCCAGCGACTCGGTCAGGACCGCGGCCAGCCGGTCCTCGCGTTGCCGCTGCGCACCTTCGGCGGGTTCGAGCGACCGCTCCAACTCGGCGATCCAGTCCTGCATTTCGGCGTCCAGCAGTTCGAGCAGGACGTCCTCGCGCGACTCGAAGTAGCGCAGCACGTTGGACTTGGCCAGCCCGACGCGCCGGCTCAACTCGTTGAGGCTGATCTTCGCGACCGGCATCTCGGTGAGCATCGCGGCGGCGGTGGCCAGGATCTGGCGCCGCCGTTCGTTCCGCTGCTGCTCGCTGCGGGCGCGCTGGAAGCACATGCGAGGAACCCTAACGAACCGCCGGTCCGTTGTTAACAGACTGGCGGTCTGTTAGGTTCGCCGCTGTAACAGCCCAGCGGTCTCTTAGGGGTTCGACATGTACCAGGTGCACGACCAGAGCGGGAAACTCGCCGTTGTGACCGGCGCGAACAGCGGGACCGGCAAGGAAACCGCCCGGCGGCTGGCAGGTGCGGGCGCGCACGTGGTGCTCGCGGTGCGCACGCCGGACAAGGGCGAGCAGGCGCGCGCCGACATCCTCGCCGAGCATCCGCGCGCCGAGGTGGAGGTCCGCCGCGTCGACCTGGCCGAGCTCGCCTCGGTGCAGGAGTTCGCCGATGGCCTGCTCAGCGACGGGCGGCCGCTGGACCTGCTGGTGAACAACGCCGGCGTGATGATGCCGCCGCACCGGATCGAAACGGCCGACGGCTTCGAGCTGCAGATGGGCAGCAACTACCTCGGCCCGTTCGCGCTGACCGTGCGGCTGCTGCCGCTGCTGCTGGACGCGACCGCGCCGCGGGTGGCCACGATGAGCAGTGCCGTGGCCAACAGCGGCCGGATCAACTTCGACGACCTGCAATTCGAACGCGGCTACGGTCCGATCGCGGCCTACGCGCAGTCCAAGCTCGCCGACCTGCTGCTGACCAAGGAGCTCGCGCGGATCTCGGCCGCGCGCGGCTGGCCGCTGCTGTCCACCGGTGCGCATCCCGGCTACACCCGGACGAACCTGCAGACCTCGGGGCCGAGCCTCGGTGGCGAGCCGAGCGCGCTGATGCGGACCGTAACGAAGCTGACGCCGTCGCAAGGCGTGGTGCAAGGCTCCGAACCGCTGCTGCACGCGGCGACCAGCCCGGACGTGGTGGCCGGCGGCTACTACGGCCCGCGGTGGTCGGTGGTCGGCCCGACCCGGGTCGCTCGCCCGCCGCGCAAGGCACTGGACAAGGCGGTCGCCGAACGGCTGTGGGCCGAATCCGAACGGCTCACCGGAGTCGCCCTGCCCGCCCGCACCTGATGACCCGGGGCACGACGATCACACCCACCTCGCGGGCGGAGGGGACACCTGTTCCGCGCCCGACTGCGGAAGGAGGCCGAGTGCCGAGCACGCTCAGCGCTTTCACTCCGCGGCTTCGAAGAGCGGTTTTCCCGTCTCCAGCAGGGATTTGAGGCTGGCGAGGATTTCCGGCCAGCCGTGGCCGACCATCTCGCGGACGGTGCTGCCGGGCTCGAAGCCGTCGTGCACCACGGTCAGCTTGACCATGTCGCCGAGCGGTTCGATCTCGAAGGTCACCTTGGAGCGCCGCTCCTCGCGCAGTTTCGCCGCGACCTCCTCGCCGACGCCCACGGCCTGCGCCCATTCCGGTGTGAAGGTGTGCCAGGTGTAGGAGAGCTTGCGGCCCGGTTCGGCTTCGAGGACGACCTGCTGCGGGTCGGTGGTCCGCTGCCCGTTCTCCGTCCAGGTCATCGCCGAGCCGGGAGTCCAGTCGGTGTCGAAGGTCAAGCCCCAGTAGCGGATGGTGAAGGCCGGATCGGTCAGCGCCTGCCAGAGCTGCTCCGGCGTGGTGCGGATGTAAGTGGTGTAGACGAAAGCGTCGCTGCTGCTCATCGGCGGCTGCTCCAATGCGGTCTTCAAGTCGGCGAGGGCGTGCGCGCGCTCGCGGTCGTACTGGTTGATCCAGCGCTCGGCGATGGCGTTGATCGGCTCGGCGTTGAGGTAGTGCAGCTTCTCCCTGCCGCGCCGCAACGTGGTGACGAGGTTGGCCGCCTCCAGCACCGCCAGGTGCTTGCTCACCGCCTGCCGGGTCATCTCCAGGCCCGCGCACAGTTCGCGCAGGCGTTGCCCGTTGCGGGCGTTCAAACCGTCGAGCAACCTGCGCCGGTTCGGGTCGGCGAGCGCCCGGAAGACCTCGTCCATGTGCACCACGGCCAAACATGCAACCAAATGGCTGCGTCAGTCAGACAAGCAGCCATCCGGTTGCGTGTCAACACCGCCGAGGAGGCGGGTGGCGATGTGTCGACCGGCCGCCGCCGGCGTGGGTAAGTTCTCAGCCCGGCCCAGCGGGCGGCAGCACCGAGCAGGCAGGAGAGCGGAATGAGCAGCGACGAACCGCAGATCGTGCGAGCCGCGGTGGTGCAGGCCGCGCCCGTCGCGTTCGACCGGGACGCCACCCTGGACAAGGCGGCCGAACTCGTCCGGCAAGCCGCCGCCGGAGGCGCCGAGCTCGTGGTGCTGCCCGAAGCGTTCGTGTCCGCATACCCGCGCGGCATCACGTTCGGCGCAACCGTCGGAAGCCGCTCCCCCGAAGGCCGCCGCTGGTACCGGCGCTACTGGGAGTCCAGTGTGGACGTTCCGGGGCCGGCGACCGAGCGGCTCGGCGGAATCGCCCGCAAGCACGGGGTCCACCTGGTGATCGGAGTGATCGAGCGCGGCCGGGGCACGCTGTACTGCACCGCGCTGATGTTCTCCGCGGACGGCGAGCTGCTGGGCAAGCACCGCAAACTCATGCCGACCGGCGCGGAACGGCTGGTCTGGGGATTCGGCGACGGTTCGACGATGCCCGTGGTCGACACCTCGCTGGGACGGCTCGGCGCGGTGATCTGCTGGGAGAACTACATGCCGCTGATGCGGATGCACATGTACTCGCAAGGCGTCCAGCTCTACTGCGCGCCCACGGCGGATCCGCGCGAAAGCTGGGTCGCGAGCATGCGGCACGTGGCCGCCGAAGGACGCTGCTTCGTGCTCTCGGCCAACCAGTTCACCCGCCGCAGCGACTATCCGGACGACTACCCGCTCGACGTGCCCGCGGACGAGGTGCTCTCACCCGGGAACTCGCTGATCGCCTCGCCGCTGGGAGAGCTCATCGCGGGGCCGTCGACCGGCGCGGAAACCGTGCTGCACGCCGAACTCGACCTCGGCGCGATCCCGGAAGGCAAGTACGACTTCGACGTGGCCGGGCACTACGCCCGGCCCGACGTCTTCCGCCTCACCGTCGACACCCGGCCGCAGGATCCGGTGGAGCACACCGATCCGGACTGAGTCACGGTGACTTCTTGGTTCTTGTCTTGTCAGCGGCGAAGCCGCTGAGCAGCGAGCATGCAAGCAACCGGCACCGCCGCGGGTTCTCAGCGGCTTCCTCGCGAGGACAGCGATTTCGCCGCGTATGGGCATACGTCAGAAATCGATCCCACAGCGAGGAAGCCGCTGAGGTTCCGCTACCCGCACCGCTACGCAAATCCTTCCGAAGGACTCTTGCAACCTCAGCGCAGCGGGTTGAAGGGCTTGAGTGGATCCGGCTGCTTGCCGGTGACGATCTGGTCGGCGAGCAGTCGTCCGGTTTGCGGGCCGAGGGTCAGGCCCCACATGCCGTGGCCGCCCGCGACGAACACTCCCGGCGCGGCGGTCGCGCCGATCAGCGGCAGCCCGTCCGGGGTGACCGGCCGACCGCCGACCCAGTCGTCGCGGCGCTGATCCCAGTGCACCCCGGTCAGCAGCGGCTTCGACGAACGCACGATCGCCTCGATGCGCTCCGGGTACACGCGCGCGTCGGGTGAGCGGAACTCCATCGTGCCCGCCACGCGCAGCCCGCCCTGGTACGGCGTGCAGGCCACGCGCACCGAGGGCAGGTAGATCGGGCCCGGAACGGGCTCGTCGGTGGGCACGGTGAACGAGTAGCCGCGGCCTGCGCGGACGGGGGTGCGCACGCCGAGCGGTTTGGCCAGCGAACTCAGCCAGGCGCCGGTGGCGAGCACGACCGAGTCGGCCCGCAGGCGCTCGTCGCCGGAGATCAGTGCGACGCCGCCCTGTTCGCGGCGCACCTCGTCGACGTTGAAACCGGTGCGGATCTCGCCGCCGCGGGCCTCGACCGAACGGGCCAGCGCGCGCACGAACTCGCCCGGGTCGACGTAGCGCTGCCCCTCGATCCGCATCACCGCGCCGACCTGCTCGGACAGCTGCGGCACCGAAACGTCCGCAGTGGACGGTTCAGCGATCTGCACGTCCTGGCCGAAGGAGCGGACCAGCTCGAACTCGCGGCGCAGGTCGGCGACCTGCTCGGGGTTCTCGAACGCCGCGGTGATCGGCGCCGGGCGGGTCGGGGCGTCCACGCCGCCGTCGGTGAGGGCGTCGAACGCCTCCAGGCACTCGTTGTTCATCGGCACGAACGGGCGCATCGCGCGCTGCCAGGCGGGCATCGTGCAGTGCTTGGCGAACCGCGCGAGGAACGCCCACAAGCTCGGATCGACCCGCGCGGGCACGTACAGCGGGGCGTTGCGGTCCAGCAGCGAACGCAGCCCGTAGCGCAGCACGCTCGGCTCCGGCAGCGGGATGGAGAACGCCGGGGCCAGGTAGCCCGCGTTGCCCCAGGACGAACCGGCCGCCACGCCGTCGCGGTCGACGACGGTCACCTCCACGCCGTGCTCCTGCAAGAACCACGCCGTCGAGAGTCCGACGGCGCCGGCTCCGGCGACCACCACCCGGCGCGGTGCCTGATCGGTCCCGTTCATGCCTGCTCCCTTCGCTCGGTCCAGCTCCGAGCATGACCGGGAACACAGCGCTGATCGTTGTCATCTGCGCACAATCCGAGCGCGCCGCGTTGGCATCCGGGCACTACTCCGCGGCCGCTAGGCGACGCGCAGCGCGATCACCAGGGCGAGTCGTTCGTCCGGATCGTCCAGGTCGAGCGTGGTCACCTCGGTCATCTTGCGCAGCCGGTAGCGCACGGTGTTCGGGTGCACGCCCAGCCGCGCCGCGGCCGCGACCTGGTCGCCCTGGGCGTGCAGGACCGCACGCAGCGTCTCGGTGTAGCGAGTGCCGTTCGCCGCGTCGTGACGGCGCAGGTCGGCGACCGGCCCGCGCGGAGGGATGCGGCCGCCGGAAGCGGCGTTGCGCAGCCGCCGCAGCAGGATCTCGTGCCACGCGCGCTCGTAGGAAACGATCGGATCGGAGCATTCCAGCGCCAAGCTCTCGTCGGCTTCCTGCCTGCTCACCGGCAGTTCCAGCGGGCTCGCCGCGCCACCGATCCCGGCCCGCGCGGAGGCAGGCACCCCGCGCATCAACTTGCGCACCCACTCCGCGGCGGGCACCTCGCCGGGCAGCACCGTGTAGACCGTGTTCGAGAACAGCGCGCTGCGTCCCGGCCTGCCCCAGCCGAAACCGGCGGTGGCCCGCTCGAAGGCGACCAGCACCGCGGTGTCCTCCGCCTGCAACGCCACGACCTGGAAGTCCTCGCCGCGCAAACCGAGCCTGCTCAGCACCGCCGCAGCGTCGTCCTTGCCCTCCAACAGCTCGATGACCAGGTCCGATTCGATCCGCCGCTCGAGGTCGGCCGCGGCCCGCGCGCGCAGCATCTGCAGCGACGCGGTGCTGGCCCCGGTGCGCAGCGCGGACTCCCGCTCGCCGGTCAACGGCTCCGGGACCTCGACCCAGATCGAACCGAGCAGTTCCCGCCCGGCGCGAACCGCGATGACGACCCGGCCGTGGAAGTCGTGCGCCGGGATCGGCTCCACGAACAGCGGCGCGTCGGAGACGGCCAGGTGCGCGTGCACACCGCGGGCGGTGAGTTCGGCGCGGATCTCGTCCGGCACCCGCCTGCCCAGGATCGTCGCCATCCGCGCCTGGTCGGCGGTCTCCTGCCTGCTCGAATACGCCAGCACGCCGGAATGCTGGTCCTCGATCGTCACCGGGCCGCCGACCGAGCCCGCGAGCGCGTCCGCCAGCGCGAACAGATCCGTCGGGCCGCCTTCCCGCGCCTCCAGCACCAGCCCGTACACCACGCCCGCGAGCTGACCCCACGGCACCTCCGGATCGACGAGCACGACCGCGACGCCGCGTTCGCGTGCGATGTCGAGCACTGCTTCGTCGGCCCGGTGCACGACGACCGCAGCGGCCCGGGTGGCCGACAGCAGCTCGCCGAGCGCGGTATCCGGCACGCCGACGGTCAGCAGCACCTCGTCCGGACCGGCCGGTTCCTGCAGCGCGACGCTGCGGAGTTCGACGTCGCGGCCGCGCGGGGCGCAACGCAGCCGCGCGCCGTAGCCGCCGAGGACGTTGATCAACCGGTCCAGGGTGACCATGGTCAGACGAGTTCCAGCAGTTCCGGCAGCGACGGCAGCGACGGCAGCGACGGCAGCGACGGCAGCACGATGTGCGCATCCTCCAGCTCGGACTCCGAGTGGGTCGTGGTCACCGCGGCGACCATCGCGCCCGCCGCGCGGCCAGCGGCGATACCTGCCGGAGCGTCCTCCACGACGAAGCATCCCGCCGAGGCCGCGCCGAGCGCGTCCGCGGCCGCGCGGTAGCCCTCCGGATCGGGTTTGCCGCGGCGGACGTCTTCGGCGGCGATCAGCACGTCCGGCTGCGGCAGGCCCGCCGCGCGCAGCCGCTTCGCCATCAAGTCGCGGCCGCCCGAAGTCACCGCCGCCCAGCGGTCCAGGTTCGCGAGGAGGTGCGCGGCTCCGGGCACGGCGACCACGCCGTCGACGGCGTCGGACTCCAGCTCGGCGATCTTCGCGAGCACGTCGCCGCGGACCGGCTCGGGGAAGAACTCGGAGACCACGTCCACATCGCGTTTTCCGTGGCACACCGCCAGAATCGCGGCCGCGTCCGCGTCGAACCCGGCGGCCACCTCCGTCCAGACCCGCTGCACGATGGCGGTCGAATCGACCAGGGTTCCGTCGATGTCGCACAACACTGCGCGTTCCTGCTGCTCACGCACCAGAGCAGACTCTCACGCGCCGCCAGGTGAGACGAGACCGGGCGAAATCACCGCGCCGTGCCGCGAAACCGCGCGCGGGAGTGCCCGCCTGCGACTTCGTGAGGATTCGGCGTCGTCCCGCACCTGTCCTCAGCGGGTGCTGCTGCTGAGCACCGTCGTCGCGGCGATCTTCCACGTGTCGCCGTCGCGGGACAGCGTGTAGCGGGTGGGTTCTTCGACCACGCGGCCATCGTCGAAGTGGTAGGTGACCGTGGCCTGCGCGGTGTTCGGGCCCTCGGTCGACACGGCCGAGGTCTGCACGCTCTCGACCGGATCCCAGAACTCCTCGAAGGCGTCGTAACCGCCTGCGTGGTTGGTCTGGTAGTCCGGGGTGAGCCGTTGCCAGGCCGCGTCGATGTCCTCCGGCATGAGCGCGTAGTACTCGGACACGACCGACTCCGGCGTCTGCGGTGCAGCGGGCTGCGGCGGCGGGCTCGGCGCCGGAGCGGGTTCCGGGCGGGGCTGCTCGGTCGGGGCGAGCGGTCCGGCGATGTCCTCGGCGGTCAGCAACCCGGTCAGCACCGCGGCACCGAACCCCGCGCCGACGACGAGCAGCGAACCGGCCAGGATCAGGCCGTAGCGGCGGCGCTTCGACGGTTCCCCGGCGGGCTGTGCCGCGGGCTGCGCGGGTGGTGCGGGCGTCGGCGCCGGTTCCGGCTTCGGCGGTGCGGCAGGAACCGCCGTGAACGACTCCGGCAGCGGCCTGCCGTCCGCGACGGCGGCGAGCGCATCGGCGGTCTCGCGCATGGACGGGCGCTGCGCCGGTTCGGTCGCCAGCAGCCGCAGCAGCACCGGAGTCAGATCGCCGCCGTCGGCGGGCGGTTCGAAGTCACCGGCAGCCACCCGGTGCAGCAGCGCGATCGAGTTCTCCCCCAGCCCGAACGGCGGATGCCCCTGCAAAGCCGCGTACAACGTGGAGCCCAGCGAGAACACGTCGGTGCGGAAGTCCGCCTTGCCGCCCTGGGCGACCTCCGGTGCCAGGTACGCGGGAGTTCCTGCCAGCACGCCGGTGGTGCTCGCGTCCCCCATGGCGCGGGAAATGCCGAAGTCGGTGATCTTGGTGATGTCCTCGGCGACGAGGATGTTGCCGGGTTTGATATCGCGGTGCACGATCTCCGCGTCGTGCGCGGCGGCCAGCGCGCCGGCGACGTCCGCGCCGAGCTTGGCCACCTCCGCGACCGGCAGCGTGCCGCGCTCGGCCAGCACCGCGTCCAAGCTCCGCGAAGCCAAGTGCTCCATGATCAGGCAGGGGCGGCCGTCGTCTTCGACCACGTCGTAGACGGCGATCGCGTGCCGGTGCATCAACCGCGCGGTGATCCGGCCCTCGCGCATCGCGCGGCGCTTCATCGCCTGCACGTCCGCGTCGCTGGCCGACTTCCGCAGGTGCAGTTCCTTCACCGCCACGGTGCGGTTCAGGCGCTCGTCCCACGCCTTCCACACCACGCCCATCGCGCCGCTGCCCAGCCTCGACTCGACCCGGTAGCGATCCGCGACCAGCCGATCCTGCGCGCTCATGAGCCGACTCCTGCACACCACTGCGTAGCGATCACGTCACGATCGACTTTGCCAGGTCCCGCGGGGTGCCGCCGCACCGGGTGCGGCGACCGACCGGCGTTGCGGTGAACGGTCGCCGCGACAACGCCATCCGGCGCAACCGGCTCGGCTACAGGCTCGTGTAGGTCGCGTAGAACGCCACCGCGACGAGCGCAGTGCCACCGGCGCCGAGCAGCACATCGCGCGCAGCGACGCTGCGCTTGACGAGGGTGACGACCAGCAACGCGATTCCCAGCACCGCGATCGCCGTCCAGTAGAACCATCCCGTGCTGCGGGAGACCACGATCAGCCCGTACAGCCCTTCGCCCACGGCTATGCCGGACAGCAGCGCAGCACCCGCCGCGGCGCGCGGACCGCGACAGCGCAACCAGGCGACGGCGACACCCACGAACGGACCGACGACCAACCCGATCACGCCGAACATCAGCGGGTTGTAGGTCAACCCGCGAAGCGCGGCGGCCACCGTGTAGCCCAGCACCAGCGACACGAAGCTCACCGGGCCGAACACCGCGGACGGCAACGTCGGCTCCCGGGCGAACCAGATGATCAACGCGGTCAGCAGCGTCCAGCCGCTGGAGGAGTTCGCCAGCGGATCCAGCGGGCCGAGCGAACTCTGCGCGAAGGACGTCAGCCCGCCCAGCAGCAGGCTCGCGAGGACGACGGCCGCCGACTTCACCCCCAGGCGGGCAGCGGAACCCGCAGCGGCGGTCGATTCAACACTCATGATCAGAGGCTAGTTGCGCCCCGCGGACCGTGGGGCGCGGAACGTGAAACGGCCCGGTGCGCTCGCAAGCACACCGGGCCGTCGCAAGCTCAGCCGCGCAATGCGGCTCGAAAGCTCAGCCCCGCAGCGCGGCGCCGAAGCGGGATTCAGCGGCGCGGACCGCGGAATCGCGGGCCTCGGTCGCCTCCTCCTGCTTGAGCGTGCGATCGGCCGCGCGGAAACGCAGCGCCAGCGCCAGCGACTTCTTGCCCTCGGCCAGCTGCTCGCCCGCGTAGACGTCGAACAGCCGCACATCCTCCAGCAGATCGCCGCCACCGGAGCGCACCACCTCGACCAGCTCCGCCGACTGCACCGCCTGGTCCACCACCAGCGCGACGTCCAGCAGCACCGGCGGGTACGCCGAGATCGACGGGGCCGGGCGCGGATCGGTCAGCGGCAGCGCATCCAGGTCGAGCTCCATCGCGCAGGTCCGCTTGGGCAGGCCCAGCGCCTCCAACGCCTTCGGGTGCAGTTCACCGGCGTGGCCAACGACAGTGCCGTCGACCTTCAAATCGGCGCAGCGACCCGGGTGCCACGGCGCGAGCGAACCGGTGGTGACCTCCAGCTCGACGTTCGCGGCACGGGCCACGGTGCGCGCGGCCTCGACCGCGTCCGCCCAGCCCGCGGCACGGCCCGAGCCCCACCAGCCGGCACGTTCGCGCTGGCCGGACAGCACCACCGCCGCGTGCGTGGGCTGCTCCGGCAAGGCCGCGTCGAGCTCGGCGAGCAGTTCCTCGGACGGGCGCTGCTCGACGCCGACCTCCGGCACCGCGGGCTGCTGCTCGCCCGGCAGCACGACCTGTCCGATGTGGAACAGCGCCAGGTCCCGCTGGCCGCGGGAAACGTTGCGCTGCAACGCATCCAGCAGCCCGGGCAGCAACGTCGTGGCCAGCTCGGAATGGTCCGACTCCAGCGCGTTGAGCAGCGCGAGGGTGCGGCGGCGCGGATCGTCCTCCGGCACGCCCAGCTTCTCCAGCGTCGCCGACGAGGTGAACGGGAACGGCAGCACCTCGACGTAGCCGTCCGAGGCGAGCCGCCGCGAGATCGCGCGGCGCCGCCGCTGCAACGCGGTCAAGCCGCGGCCCGCGGGCGCGGGCGGCAGCACCGACGGGATGGTGTGGTAGCCCTCCAACCGCAGCACCTCTTCGACCAGGTCCGCGGGCCGGGTCAGGTCCGGGCGCCACGTTGGCGGGTACGCGGTGACCAGCCCGACGCCCTCGTCGGAGGTGCCGACCTCGATCCGGCAGCCGATCTGGTTGAGCCGCCGCGCGGTCACGCCGCGCTCGTAGTTCACCCCGGCGATCTTGTCCGGCAGCGCCAGCGGCATCGTCACCGGATCCGGCGCCAGCGGCTCCCCCACGTCCGTGCGGCCCTGCGCGACGCGCCCCTCGCCGTAGCGAACCAGCAGCTGCGCGGCCATCTCGGTGGCCACCGGCGCCACCGCCGGATCCACCCCGCGCTCGAAGCGCTTGCCCGCCTCGCTGGGCAGCTTGTGCCTGCGGATCGCGCGGGCGATGCTCGCCGGATCCCAGTTCGCCGCCTCCAGCAGCACGTCGTGGGTCTCCGCGCCGATCTCGGTCCGCGCGCCGCCCATCACTCCGGCCAGGCTCACCGGGCCGGTCTCGTCGCAGATCACGACGTCGTCCGGGTCCAGCTCGTGCGACACGTCGTCGAGCGTGGTCAGCTGCTCGCCCTCCGCCGCGCGGCGCACCACCACGTCGCCGGTGAGCTTGGAAGCGTCGAAGGCGTGCAGCGGCTGCCCCAGCTCCAGCATCACGTAGTTCGTGACGTCCACCGACAGCGAGATCGAACGCACCCCGGCCAGCGCCAGCCGCCGCCGCATCCACCACGGCGTCGGCGCGGTCGGGTCCACACCGGTCACGCGGCGGAACACGAACCGCGAGCACGCGCCCGGGTCGTCGATGCGCACCGAACGCGACGGGCGCTCGTCCTCCGGCACGTTCCGCGCCGCCGGGTCGCCGAACGGCACGTCCAGCGCGTTGGACAGCTCCCGGGCGAGACCGCGCACCGAGAAGCAATAGCCGCGGTCCGGGGTGATGGACAGCTCGATCACCGAGTCGTCCAGCCCCACCAGCTCGGTCGCGTCCGCGCCCGGATCTGCGACGCCCGCGGGCAGCACCAGGATGCCGCTGTGGTCCTCGCCGATGCCCAGCTCCTTGGCCGAGCAGATCATGCCTTCGCTGACGCGGCCGTAGGTCTTGCGCGAGGAGATCTCGAAGCCGCCCGGCAGCACCGTGCCCGGCAGCGCCACGACCACCAGCTCGCCCTCGTCGAAGTTCGTGGCCCCGCACACGATGCCCTGGGTGCGCTGCTCGCCCGCGTCGTCCGCGCCGATCTCCACGCGGCAGAACCGGATCGGCTTCTTGAAGCCGCTCAGCTCCTCGACCTCGGCGACGCGGCCCACCACCAGCGGGCCGCTCACCTGCGCCAGGTGGATGACGTCCTCGACCTCCAGCCCGATCCGGACGAAGGCGTCGGCCAGGGTCTCGGCCGTGGCGTCCGCGGGCAGCTCCAGGTGCTCGGCCAGCCAGGAAACCGGAATCCGCACTTGCTCAGGTCCTTCTCTCTCGCGGCGGGACGGGTCAGGATTCGACGCCGAACGGCGCGGTGAACCGGACGTCGCCCTCGATCATGTCCCGCATGTCCGGGATGCCGTTGCGGAACTGCAGGGTGCGCTCCAGGCCCATGCCGAACGCGAACCCGGTGTATCGGCCGGGGTCCACGCCGCAGGCGCGCAGCACGTGCGGGTCGACCATGCCGCAGCCGCCCCACTCGACCCAGCCCGCGCCGCCCTTCTTCTGCGGGAACCACACGTCCAGCTCCGCGGACGGCTCGGTGAACGGGAAGAAGCTCGGGCGCAGCCGGGTCGCCGACTCCGGCCCGAACATCGCGCGGGCGAACGCGTCCAGCGTGCCCTTCAGGTGCGCCATCGTCAGGCCCTCGTCCACCGCCAGGCCCTCGACCTGGTGGAACACCGGGGTGTGCGTGGCGTCGAGCTCGTCGGTGCGGAAGGTCCGGCCCGGGCAGACCAGGTAGACCGGCAGGTCCCGGCTCAGCAGCGAGCGCACCTGCACCGGCGAGGTGTGCGTGCGCAGCACCAGGCCGGAGTCCTCCGGGGCGACGTGGAAGGTGTCCTGCATGGTGCGGGCCGGGTGGTCCTTGCCGAAGTTCAGCGAGTCGAAGTTGAACCACTCCGCCTCCAGCTCGGGCCCTTCGGCGACCTCCCAGCCCATCGCCACGAAGCTGTCCGCGACCTGCTCGATGAGCTGCGTGATCGGGTGCCGGGCGCCCGCCGGAACCCGGCTCGACGGGAGCGTGACGTCCACCGACTCCTCGCGCAGCACCCGCTCGTCCCGCTCGGCCTGCAACGCCGCGCGGCGCTCGTCGAAAGCGCCCTGGATGGCGTCGCGCGCTTCGTTGACCCGCTTGCCCGCGTCGGAACGCGCCTTCGGCGGCAGCGCGCCGATCTCGCGGCGGGCGGTCAGCAGCGGGGAACGCTCCCCCAGGTGCGCGGGCTTCACGGCGGCCAGCTCGTCGAGGCCGGCCGCTTCGTCGAACGCCTTGCGGGCCTCGACCACGGCGCGGTCGAGCGTCTCCGGCGCGAGCGCGGCGACCTCTTTGGGGTCGTACGAGTCGTTGGCTGCAGACATCGTTAGTGCATGACTCCCGTCGTTCGTCCGGCGTCACCGGTGCTGCGCAGTTCGGAATTCCGGGCACCCCGGAAGCCCGGCCGCTGGCGCGGTGTGGGTCCGCCGGCGCCGACCGGCGAGTTCCGCACTGCGAGCGCTCACTGGGTGAGTGACACGGGCGCGCCGCATCCACCTGAGTCTATGCGACCAGGTCGAGCACATTTCGCGCAGCCGGGTCACCGGCGTGTTCGTCCCGCGGGCGCGATCGCCGCTTCACCGTCCGTGGCGCCTGGCGCGTGCGGAGCCGTAGAGGCAGACCGCCGCGGCGGTGGCCAGGTTCAAGCTCTCCGCATCCCCGTAGATCGGCACCCGCAGCGAGGTGTCCAGCTCCGCGGAAACCTCCGGCGGCAGCCCGTGGGCCTCGCTGCCGAACACCCACGCGGTCGGAGTGCTCAGCTCGCCCTGCACCGCGGCGGTGTCCACGTCGTCCCGCGCGTGCCCGTCCGCACCGACCAAGCGCAGCCCGGCGTCCCGGCAGGCGCGGAGCACTCCGATCGCGTCCCGGTCCCGGGCGACGGGCAGGTGGAACAGGCTCCCGGTGGAAGCCCGCACCGCCTTGCCGTTGTACGGGTCCACGGTGTCCCCGGCGAACAGCACCGCGCCGGCACCGGCCGCGTCGGCGACCCGCACGACGGTGCCCGCATTGCCCGGATCGGACACTCCCAGCAGCACCGCGACCAGCGCCGGGCGCTGCGCCAGCGCATCCGCCGCGGTGACCGCGGGAAGCTCGCAAACGGCGACGAGACCTTGCGGAGTCACGGTCTCCGACAGCGACGCGGCGGCCTTGTCCATCACCGTCCGCACCGGCACCCCGGCGGGGGTCTGCAGCCGTCCGGCCCGCTCGGCGGTGGCGAACACCTCGCGCACCCGGAACCGGCCCGCGGAGTGCGCGGCCAACGCCTCGCCCACCGCACGCGCGCCCTCCGCCAGGAACGCACCCGCGCGATCCCGGCCGACGCGGCGAGTGAGCTTGCGCGCGACAACGACCCGGGACGAACGCTCCGTCAGCGGTGTCGATGCGCTCGGCGCATCGACCGCTGGAGCCGTCCCGGGCCGCTGATCAGCGTGCGCGCCCTCGGCGATCAGGCCACACCTTCCGGCAGGTGCTGCTTGGCAACGTCCACCAGCGCGGCGAACGCCTGCGGGTCGCGCACCGCCATGTCGGCGAGCACCTTGCGGTCCACCTCGACCTCGGCGGCCTTCAGGCCCTGCACGAAGCGGTTGTAGCTCAGACCGTTCTGCCGGGTCGCCGCGTTGATGCGGGTGATCCACAGCTTCCGGAAGTCACCCTTGCGGGCGCGCCGGTCGCGGTAGGCGTAGACGTTCGAGTGGAGCGTCTGCTCCTTGGCCTTGCGGTACAGCCGGGAGCGCTGGCCGCGGTAGCCGCTGGCCTGCTCGAGAATGCTGCGGCGCTTCTTCTGGGCGTTCACTGCCCGCTTGACGCGTGCCACGGTTCCGTCCTGTCGATCTCATCGGGGGCGGCGGGACCGCCCGGGGGGCTGGAAGCACTGGGAAGCCGGTGCACCGGCGGAAGGTCCGCTCGGGGCGCGGCGTCCGCGCTGCGGTCTCAGCGGCCCAGGAGCCGGTTGACCTTCTTGACGTCGTTCTTGGCGACCGTTTCGGTGCCCTCCAGGCGACGGGTCACCCGGCTGGACTTCTTCTCCAGGATGTGGCGACGGCCCGCCTGCTCGCGGCGCAGCTTGCCACTGCCGGTGACCCGGAAACGCTTCTTCGTCCCGCTGTGGGTCTTGTTCTTCGGCATCTCTCATCCTTCTCATACGGGGTCCACCGCGCTTCTGGCGAGGCGCAGCGGACCTGATCGGGCCGATGGCCGACCGGTCGGTGCGCTACCGGCCGGCTGCGACGCCGACCGGTGCTACCGGCCGTCCCATCGTCGGGCTCCCGGTGCCGCGCGGGCGTCACCGGGTCGTCCGGCGGGAGGCGGGAGGCGAAGCGTCAGGACGCGGTCGCCTTCTGCTTGGTCTTGTTGGTCCGGTGCGGAGCCAGGACCATGATCATGTTGCGGCCGTCCTGCTTCGGCTTCGCCTCGATGAACCCGAGGTCGGAAACGTCGTCGGCCAGCCGCTCCAACAGCCGGAAGCCGAGCTCGGGACGCGACTGCTCGCGACCGCGGAACATGATCGTCACCTTGACCTTGTGACCCTGGCCGAGGAAGCGGGACACGTGGCCCTTCTTCGTCTCGTAGTCGTGCGGGTCGATCTTCGGCCGGAGCTTCTGCTCCTTGATGACGGTCTGCTGCTGGTTGCGGCGCGATTCGCGAGCTTTCTGCGCACTCTCGTACTTGAACTTGCCGTAGTCCATGAGCTTGCAGACCGGCGGGCGCGCCTGCGGGGCGACCTCGACAAGGTCCAGATCCGCTTCCTGCGCCAGCCGGAGCGCGTCCTCGATGCGGACGATTCCGACCTGTTCGCCGTTGGGTCCGACCAAGCGGACTTCGGGCACGCGGATGCGGTCGTTGATGCGCGTCTCCGTGCTGATGGGGCCTCCTCGGTTCGATGGTCGTCGCTGCTGCAGCCTCGGCGCGTGAAGCTCGCCCCTGGACGTGCAGCGATCCCGGCGCATTCCGGATTACCCGGAACAGCGCCGACCCTGCTCCTGCCGATCGAACCGGTACCGCGATACCGCTCGCACCACCCGTGCGCCGCACCGGTGGGACCGGGACCCGGCGACCTTCAGAAGGCGGTCACTCGGGTGGGAGCGGGGCTCCACTTGGCGCCCCGAACTACAACGGGGCTCGACTTTCGTCTCTTACTGTTGTGCCGGACCTGGTTTTCGGCCAGGCGCCCGGCCAGCCCCCGATTGCACGGGAGCTGTTCGTTCATGCCAGGGTAGCAGCCGTGAACGAACCGCAGTCGACCCCGTCCCCCGGCGAAAATCCGGAGCTCCCGGGCGATTCCGGTGAGCCCGCGGATTTCGCGGGTTCCTCGGAAGCCGAATCCGCGGCGATGTCCTCGAGCACTGGGCTGCCCAGCGGTGGACTCCCGAGCGGGGTGCCTTCGAGCAGCGCCTCGGCTGAAGCCGACCCCATGGACAACGTCCGCGAACTCGTGGATGTTCCCAGCGTCGAGGTGATCAGCCGGGCCGCGGTGATGCTCATGTCGTCGGCCGCGGAGAAGCTCGGCCTCGGCGACGACGAACCGGACAGCGCGCCCGGCCGGGACCTCGACGAGGCGCGGCGGCTGATCACCGCGCTGGCCGGGCTGGTCACCGCCTCCGCGGAATACCTCGGGTTGCACGCCGCGCCGATCCGCGACGGGCTGCAGAGCCTGCAACGGGCGTTCCGGGAAGCCAGCGCGGTGCCGGACCCGCCGGGACAAGGCCCCGGGGAGAAGTACACCGGGCCGGTGCGCTGAGGGGTCATTCCCCGCCGTAGTGCGGGTGCGTGAGGTTGTCGCGCTGCTCGACCAGGCGGCGCGCCGTGTCCTTCGGCAGCCCGTGCACCGCCTCGCGCACCGCCAGACCCACCGCTTCGCGCGCCGACCAGCGCACCGCCGTCTCGTCCTCGGCGTCGTGGTCGAGCCACAGCGAGACGAACACCAAGGTCTCCTGGTCGGGTTCGAGCAGTCCGTCCGCGACCGAGTCCAGCACGCCCTGGGCCACCCCGACCTGGCAGGCGCCGCCGATCAGCGTGGCGCTGCGCGCGGTGTTGGCGACCTCGTGGCCGACCAGCAGCGTCGGCGGCTGCACCGTCTCGCAGGAGGGGTGGTCCGGGCCCGCCGAGACCAGGATCGGCGCGAGCCGGTCCGCGGGCCGGGTCAGCGTGGTCACCAGACCGGCGACCGCGGTGCCGCTGCGGCGGGCCAGCACGACGATCGCCCGGCAGGCGTTGGGTTTGCGACCGCCCCAGCCTTGCGCGATCCGGCCGTCCGAGCTGCGGGTCATGCGCCCTCCCAGGAGTCACCGGCCGGGGCGCTGCCCGGCGGGCCGGGTAATGGTCTTGACCTTCCGAGCACCGCACGGGGATGTCAAGGTCGGCGCGACGAGCGGTCACCGGGCCACGACGAGCACCCGCGAGGCCCCCGCGACTTCAGCCCGGCTCCTCCGCTGCCCCGCCATCGTCGAGCGAACGGACCGTTCGACCAATCTAGTGGGACGAACGGTCCGTTCACTCATCGCCGAGGCGGGCGCGGGGCGGTGCGGCCGGTCAGTCGCCGAGCACGGCGAGGGCGTCGATCTCGACGTCGAACCCGGGCAGGCCGACGTAGACGGTGGTGCGGGCGGGGAACGGCTCACCGACCACGCGGGCGTAGGTCTCGTTCATCTCGGCGAACTGCGACACGTCGGTGAGGTAGACCCGCAGCATCAGCACGTCCTCGAGCCCGGCGCCGCCGGCGTTGAGCACGGCGATCACGTTGCGCAGCGACTGCTCGGTCTGCTCGGCGACGCCTCCGGGCACCAGCTTGCCGGTGGCCGGGTCGACCGGGGTCTGCCCGGAGACCTGCAGGATGTTGCCCTTGCGCACGCCCTGCGACAGCGGGGTGCCCGCGGGCGGGGTCGGCGCGTCGCCGGTGGTGATCACGGTGCGGGCCATCTGTGCTCCTTCGTGGTGCGTGCTGCGTTCGGCGGCCGACCCGCGGGTCGCGGTGCGGCGGCCGGAAGATTCCATCAGATTCGTCTGGACCAATGCACTGCGGTGGTGCTTATCATCTCGGCGGCCCGATCTCTGGAGGTTCGTTGTCCGCGACGCCCGAAAGTCCCGGTATCGATGCGTCCGCTGTGGACGCGCTGCGCGAGGAACGGCTCGACTGGCGGTTCAAGGGCGTTCCGGCGGAGGCGTTCGGCCGCACCGCGGGGGAATTCCTGAGCGGCCGCCCGCGGCTCTTCGACGCCGGGTTCGTCGGCCCGCTGCTGGTGCTGGACGATTCCGCGCTCACGCACAACCTCGCGACGATGGCGCGCTGGTGCGAGCGGCACGGCGTGCTGCTGGCCCCGCACGGCAAGACGACGATGGCGCCGCAGCTGTTCCGCCGCCAGCTCGACCACGGGGCGTGGGGCGTCACGGCGGCGAACATCAGTCAGCTGCGGGTGTACCGAGCGTTCGGGGTGCGGCGGGTGCTGCTGGCGAACCAGCTGCTCGACCCGGCGGGGCTGGCGTGGCTGGCCGGCGAGCTCGACCGCGACCCGGAGTTCGAGGTGAGCTGCTGGGTGGATTCGGTCGACGGGGTGCGGCTGATGACCGAGGCGCTGGCCGGGCGCGGTTCCCGGCCGTTGGACGTGCTCGTGGAGCTCGGCTGGGAAGGTGCGCGGACCGGTGTGCGGTCCGTCGCGGAGGCGGTGGAGGTGGCGCGAGCGGTCGCGGAGTCGCCGGCGCTGCGGCTCGCGGGCGTCGGCGGTTACGAGGGTGCCGCGGCGCACGGCACCGCAGCCGCCGCGCTGTCCACTGTGGACGACTACATGGCGCGGATGCGGGAGGTCGTCGGCGAACTCGCGCGGGCGGAGCTGTTCGGCGAGGTGCAGCGGATCATCGTCACCGGCGGCGGCAGCGCCTACTTCGACCAGGTCGCCGAAGCCTTCGCCGCCGCGTGGCCGACGGCGAAGCCGGTCGATCCGGTGCTGCGCAGCGGCGCCTACGTGACCCACGACGACGGGCTGTACCGGCGGAACTCGCCGTTCGGCAGGCCGCACCGGCTGGCGGGCGAGGAGTCGCCGTTCCGCCCGGCGATGCGGATCTGGGCGCAGGTGACCTCGCGTCCCGAGCCGGGGCTGGCGCTGGTGACGATGGGCCGCCGGGACGTCTCCTTCGACCAGGACCTGCCGGAACCGCAGGTGCATCGCGGCAGCGACGGCGTGGTGCGCGAACTGCCCGGCTGCAAGGTCACCTCGCTGGCCGACCAGCACGCCTTCCTCGCGGTGGACGAGCCCGGGCCACGGATCGGCGAATGGGTCGGGTTCGGGTTGTCGCACCCCTGCACGGTTTTCGACAAGTGGCCGCTGATTCCCGTGGTGGACGGCGAAGAAGTCGTCGACCTCGTCCGCACGTTCTTCTGAGTCCGTCGCCGGGCCAGGCCCGGCCGCAGCCACGCGCCCGATCGGAGGCCAGCCATGGCACCGGAATCCCACCCCGGCACAGTTTTCCGCGCGGCGACGGTGGTCGACGGCACCGGAGGGCCCGCGTACCGCGGTGACGTCGTCGTTTCCGGAGACCGCATCACCGCGATCGGCGAGCCCGGGACGCTCGGCGCGCGGCACGTGGTGGACGCGGACGGGCTGGTGCTCGCGCCCGGGTTCATCGACATGCACTCGCACTCGGACCTGCAGATCCTCGCCGAACCGGACCACCTGGCGAAGGTTTCGCAGGGCGTGACGCTGGAAGTGCTCGGCCAGGACGGGCTCTCCTACGCGCCGGTGGACGACGCCACGCTTGCCGCGCTGCGCACGCAGATCGCGGGTTGGAACGACGATCCGCCCGGGTTCGACTGGAATTGGCGCAGCGTGCGGGAATACCTGGACCGGCTGGACCGCGGGATCGCGGTCAACGCCGCCTACCTGGTGCCGCAGGGCACGTTGCGGATGCTGTGCGTCGGGTTCGACGATCGGGAGGCCACCGGCGACGAGCTCGCGGCGATGCGGCGGGTGCTGGCGGAATCGCTGCGCGAGGGTGCGTTCGGCATGTCGTCGGGGCTGACCTACACGCCCGGCATGTACGCACCGACCTCCGAGCTCGCGGAGCTTTGCCGGGTGGTGGCCGAGCACGGCGGGTTCTACAGCCCGCACCACCGCAGCTACGGCGCGGGCGCGCTGGCGGCCTACGAGGAGATGATCGAGGTCAGCCGCTGGTCCGGCTGCGCGCTGCACTTGGCGCACGCCACGATGAACTTCGAGGTGAACCGGGACCGCGCCGCCGACCTGCTGTCCATGGTGGACGGTGCGCTGGCGGACGGGGTGGACATCACGCTGGACACCTATCCGTACCTGCCGGGCGCGACCTCGCTGCACGCGCTGCTGCCGAGCTGGGCGGCCGAAGGCGGCGTCGAGTCCACTTTGGAGCGACTGCGGGATTCCGCGGCGCGGGAGCGGATCCGGCACGTGATGGAGGTGGACGGTTCGGACGGCAACCACGGCGTGCCGATCGACTGGGACAGCATCGAGATCAACGGCGTGCGCGATGCGGGCAACACCGGGCTGGTCGGGCGCAGCATCGCCGAATCCGCCCGCACGGCGGGGAAAGCTCCGGCCGAGCTGTACATGGACGTGCTCGTGGACGAACGCCTCGGCACGTCCTGCCTGATGCACGTCGGACACGAGGACAACGTGCGCACGATCATGCACCACCGCGCGCACACCGGCGGCAGCGACGGCCTGCTCGTGGGCTCGCGGCCGCATCCGCGCGCGTGGGGCACGTTCCCGCGCTACCTGGGGCACTACGTGCGGGAACTCGGCGTGCTGAGCCTGGAGGAATGCGTCGCGCACCTGACCGCGCGCGCCGCCGACCGGCTCGGCCTGCCCGACCGCGGCCGGATCCGGGAAGGCGCGGCCGCCGACCTCGTGCTGTTCGACCCCGACACCATCGCCGACACCGCGACGTTCGACGACCCGCGCCGGACCGCCGACGGCGTGCACCGCGTGCTGGTCAACGGAATCCCGGTGCTGGAACACGGAAACCGCACCGAGGCGCTTCCCGGGCGCGCCCTGCGCCGCAACCCCTGAATCCGAGGAGTCCACTGTGTACAGCGTTGTGCACTGGCTGCAGCACGACACCGCCGGGCTGCTGACGTTATCCGCGGCCGCGATCGCTGCGCTGCTGACGATGATCATGCGGTTCCGGGTGGAGCCGTTCATCGCGCTGATCATCACCGGGTTGCTGCTGGCGCTGGCCGCCGGATTGCCGGTGCGCGACATCGTGGGCTCCGCGCAGAAGAGCAGCGAATCCCTGCTGGAGAACGGATTCGGCAGCATCCTCGGGCACATCACCGCGATCGTCGGGCTCGGCGCGATCCTCGGCGCGGTGCTGGAGAACTCCGGCGGCGCACAGTTGCTCACCCGCAGGCTGCTGGCGGCGTTCGGGCAGCGGCGCGCGCCGCTGGCGATGGGGCTGGCCGGGCTGGTGTTCGGCGTTCCGGTGTTCTTCGACATCGGGATCTTCGTGCTCGCGCCGCTGGTCTACGTCGCGGCCCGGCAGGGCGGGCGGTCGATCCTGCTGTACTGCCTGCCGCTGGTGGCGGGACTTTCGATGACGCACGCCTTCCTGCCGCCGCACCCCGGGCCGGTGGTTGCCGCCGGGCTGCTCGGGGTGGACATGGGCTGGCTCATCATCATGGGGCTGGCCTGCGGACTCCCCGCGTTCGTCGTGGCGGGCGTGCTGTACTCGTCGTGGATCGGCAACCGCATCCACCTGCCGGTGCCGGAAACGGCGGGCGAACCGCCCGAGGACGCCGGCGAACCGCCGCTCGGCGTGGTGGCGCTGGTGATCGGCTTGCCGGTGCTGCTGATCCTCGGCGGCACCTTCGCAGGCATCACGCTGCCGCCCGGTGCCGCGCTGGACGCGTTGACGTTCCTGGGAAATCCGGTCGTCGCGCTGACCATCGCGGTGTTGATCGCGTTCTGGCTGCTGGGCACGCGGCGCGGCCTGGGCGGGGCGGACATCGCGGAGCTGACCGCGCGGGCGCTGCGGCCGCTGGGCATGATCCTGCTGGTCGTCGGTGCGGGCGGATTCTTCGGCGAAGTGCTCTCGGAAACCGGGGTGGGCGATGCGCTGGCCGGATCGTTGCAGGCCACCGGACTGCCGGTGATCGCATCGGCGTACTTGATCAGCTCCGGGATGCGGATCGCGCAGGGCTCGGCGACGGTCGCGATCGTGACCACCGGCGGCATCGTCGCGCCGCTGCTGGCCGGATCCGCCTACTCGCAGCCGCAGCTGGCGCTGGTCGCGGTCGCCATCGGCGCCGGGTCGATCATCGCCTCGCACGTCAACGACGGCGGGTTCTGGATCATCTCGCGGTACTTCGGCATCCCCGTCGCCGAGATGCTCAAGACCTGGACGGTGCTGGAGACGATCCTGTCGCTGAGCGCGTTCGCGGTGGCGGCCGGGCTGAGCGTGCTGATCTGAGCGCGATAGTCGCCGATCCGCGTCGCCGCCGGACTCCACGCCGGACCGTGGTTCCCTCTCCTGTCCCGCCGACTGACGCGCACCGTCCAGGACAGCTGCGCTCATCTCGGTGGCCGTACCGCGTGCGAGCCTTCACGACTGCCGCTGAACCTGCGGCGCACCCGCGCGCGCCCGCAGCATGAGCGCGAGCACCGAGGCCGCCCCGGCCGCGAGCGCCGCGGTCAGCAGTGCCGCGCGGTGCGAACCGCCCGACCAGCCGACCAGTTGACCGGCCACGGCGGTTCCGATGCCGTTGCCGCCCCACATGCAGGTGGTCAGCCACGCGAACGCCTCGGTGCGGTGCTCTGCCGCGGCCGCGCTGCCCAGGACCAGCTGGTGCAGCGTGTCCCGCATCCCGCTGACCAGCCCGAGCAGCAGCAGGACCACGCCCGCGAGCACCGGTCCGGACGTCGCCGCCACGATCGCCAGCAGCAACGCCGAAACGGCGTGCAACGCCACCAGGCGCGGGCGGGCGGCGGTGTCGCGTTCCCGCATGCCGTAGCACAACGCGCTGAACACGGCTCCGGCCGAGAAGACGCTCAGCAGCACGCCGGAGGCTTCCGGCGCGGCGGCCGAGGTCGCCAGCGCGGACACCCCCACCAGCAGGCAGCCGAAGGCCACCATGTCCGCCGCGGCCATGCCGAGCAGCACCCGCACCCGCCCTTGCGCGAGCGGGCCGAGGAAGCCGCGAACGCCACGGGTGCGGACACGCTCGGCGGGCGCACGCAGGCCCGGCACTGCGATCAGCACGCCGAGCGCGGTGCAGACGCCGGCGACCCCGACCGCCGCGACCGGCGCTGCCAGCGCGAGCAGGCCGGAGACCACGAGCAACCCGCCCACGACCATCGTCTCGTTCAGCACCGCGTCAAGCGCGTAGGCGGTGCGAAGCTGCTCGGCGGGCAGGATCCCGGGCCAGCTCGCCCGGATCACCGGCGCGGCAGGCGGGGCGCTGCCTCCTACCCCGATCGCTGCCGCGATCAACAGCGCCGGACCGGCCTGCGCGGCCAGCGCCAGCACCGTTGCCGCGCAGGCCAGGACGTGCACGACCAGCAGGGCGAGCAGCACCGCGCGCGGCCGGAAGCGGTCCACCAGCCTGCCGGAAACCGGCACGCACACCGCCAGGGCGACCGAGAACCCGGTCAGCACCAGGCCGCCGATCGCGTAGCCGTGGGCGGCCGCGGCCGCCAGCAGCAGGCTCAGGTTGAGGATCGGCGGGGCGATCCGGGTCAGCGCGACCGCGGCGAACAAGCGGGGAACTCCCCGGTGTCCGAACAACGCTCGATAGGCCCGCATACGCCCCCAGATCTCTGCGCCGGCCTTCTCCGGTGGCCTGGTCCCCAGTGCTTCGTTGCCGGCCTTGTCTCGTTCCCCGGCAGTGCCTTGATCCCCGGCGATGCCCGGTTCCGGGAGGCACTTCGTTGCCGGCTGAGACCTGTTCCCGGCTGCCCTGTGCCTGCTGCCCCCGTCCCGGTCCCGCAACGACCGGTTCCCCAGTTTCCGGTCGGCGTCCGCGGTTGTCCCATCGACAGGCCGGAGTCGTTCAAGATCACCCGCACGGGTCCGAGCGGCGCCCGCGGCAGAGCAACCGGGGCGCCGCTCGGCACGGCCCGCCTCAGCGAATGCCTTCCGGCCAGGACGGCCACGCCATGACGATCACCTCCTCCCCCGCTCGCGGGGACACCGAACGCGCCGGTGCGGCGCGTTCACGCCGGAATCCGCCGCTACGGCGCGAAGGCCGGGCGGCGGTCGATGCGGGCGCGGACCTGCTCGGAACCGAAGTGCCGATCGAGCGTGCGGGCGGCCTCGGCCCACTGCTGGACGGTGCGCACACCGGAGAGGACTTCGACGACGAAGGGGTCGCGGCGGCGCTGAAGCGCACGCTGCCAGAGCACGTCGCCCGGTTCCGACAGCAGCGTGCCGACGGTGCCCTCGTAAACGGGCATCGCCCGCACCGCACCGTCGGGTTCGACCTGGACCACGGGCAGCTCATCCGGTGCGTCCGGTCCCATCCGCAGCTCGAGGTTGTCGGTGCAGCCGACCTGCACCGAATCGGGCGCCAGCGACTGCAGGCGGCGCGGCAGTTCGGCACCGCCGAGCGCGGACATCTGCTCTTCGCTCAGCAATTCGTGCTCGCCGAATCCGGTGCGACTGGCCAGCCCGGCGGGGACCACCGCGCCGAATTCGAGCGCGCTCAACCGCGGGAATCGCGGCGCGATTTCCGTGCAATACCGCTCCAGCTGGTCGAAATTGCTCCGCAGCACGACGCCGTCGACGCCCATTTCGGCGCGCGCGCCCGATTCGATGGCGCTATCGAGCATGGAAAGCGCGGACATCGCCGCGGCGAACGAGCCCGGTCTGCCCCGGATGCGGTCGTGCACCTCCGCAGTCGCTCCGTCGAGGCTGACCACCACGGTGTCGCAGACGCGCAGGAGTTCGCCGACCATCTCGGCCCGCAACGACCACCCGCCGGTGAACAACGCGACCTGCACACCCGCGGAGCGCAACCGCGCTGCCACCTCGAAAATGCCGTTGACCAGCAACGGTTCGCCGCCGGCCAGCGCGACGGACTCCGGACCGAGTTCGATGATCGCGTCGGTGACGCGCAGCAGCCCCTCCCGGCCGAGCCGCCGCGACGGCCTCCTGCCCGACTCCGAGTAGCAGTGCACGCACCGCAGCGGGCAAGCGTAGGTGACGTCCCAAATCACTTTCTGCGGACCGGCCGCCGAGCCGCTCATCATTCCCTCCGAACCATTCCGCAACGCGCCGAATCAGCGCGCAAGCCGAACCGGCGGAAAACCGTGCAGACCTGTCAGACACAGAGAATACGAGCGGGAAAACCGCGCAACAATACGCTGAACGAATGAGGAGAACGGCGACGAAATACAGCGCAATGCAAATGCAACAATAATCCTGAATCATGCACAGCAGGATGCATCACTGCAGGCCGGGTGAACGCCGCATTCCGGTGCGGTCGGGCAAGAACCCGCGCCCCGGCCCGCGGTGTCCCCGCGAGCCGGGACCGCGGCTCAGCTCTCCGCGAGCATCGGCGCCAGGAAGCGGCCCGTGTAGCTGCCGTCCACCTCGGCGACCTGCTCCGGGGTGCCCTCGGCGACCAGCTCGCCGCCACCGGAACCGCCCTCCGGGCCGAGGTCGAGCAGCCAGTCGGAAGTCTTGATGACGTCCAGGTTGTGCTCGATCACGATCACCGTGTTGCCCTTGTCGACCAGCCCGTTGATCACGCCGAGCAGTTTGCGGATGTCCTCGAAGTGCAGTCCCGTGGTGGGCTCGTCGAGGACGTAGACGGTCTGGCCGGTGGAACGCTTCTGCAGCTCGCTGGCCAGCTTCACCCGCTGCGCCTCACCGCCGGACAGCGTCGGCGCCGGCTGGCCCAGCCGCACGTAGCCCAGCCCGACGTCCACCAGGGTCTTGAGGTGCCGGTGGATCGCCTTGATCGGCTCGAAGAACTCCGCGGCCTCCTCGATGGGCATGTCCAGCACCTCGGCGATGGTCTTGCCCTTGTAGTGCACTTCGAGGGTCTCGCGGTTGTACCGCGCACCGCCGCACACCTCGCACGGCACGTACACGTCCGGCAGGAAGTTCATCTCGATGCGCAGCGTGCCGTCGCCCGCGCACGCCTCGCACCTGCCGCCCTTGATGTTGAACGAGAACCGGCCCGGCTGGTAGCCGCGGACCTTCGCCTCCGTGGTGGCCGCGAACAGCTTGCGGATGTGGTCGAACACGCCGGTGTAGGTCGCCGGGTTCGACCGCGGGGTGCGCCCGATCGGCGACTGGTCCACCTGCACCAGCTTGTCCACGTGCTCCAAGCCCTTGATCCGGGAGTGCCTGCCCGGGACCTGGCGCGCGCCGTTGAGCTTGTTCGCCAGGCTCGACGCCAGGATGTCGTTGACCAAGGTGGACTTGCCCGAGCCGGACACGCCGGTCACCGAGATCATGCAGCCCAGGGGAAACGACACATCGATCTTGCCGAGGTTGTGCTCGCGGGCACCGACCACGGTCAACTGCCGCTTCGGGTTGCGCTCCCGGCGGCTCTGCGGCAACGGGATCCGCTTGCGGCGGGCGAGGTAATCGCCGGTCAGCGACTCCTCGTTGTCCAGCAGCTGCTTGTACGGGCCGGAGTGCACGACGTGGCCGCCGTGCTCACCGGCGCCCGGCCCGATGTCGACCACCCAGTCCGCGCTGCGCACGGTGTCCTCGTCGTGCTCGACGACGATGAGGGTGTTGCCCAGGTCGCGCAGCCGGCTCAGCGTCTCCAGCAGCCGGTGGTTGTCCCGCTGGTGCAGCCCGATCGACGGTTCGTCCAGCACGTAGAGGACGCCGACCAGGCCGGACCCGATCTGCGTGGCCAGCCGGATGCGCTGCGCCTCACCGCCGGACAGCGTCCCGGCCGCGCGGTCCAGCGACAGGTAGTCCAGGCCCACGTCCAGCAGGAACCCCAGCCGGGCCTGCACCTCCTTGAGCACCCGGCCGGCGATCATCTCCTCCCGGTGGCCCAGCACCAGGCCGTTCAGGAAATCCGCGCAGTCCTGCACGCTCAGCGCGCTGACCTGCGCGATCGAGAGCTCGCCGCGATCGGCGCCCTGCATGGTCACCGCGAGGATCTCGGGCTTGAGCCGGGTTCCCTCGCAGGCCGGGCAGGGCACGTCCCGCATGTAGCCCTCGTACTTCTCGCGGGCGTAATCGGACTCGGTCTGCTCCAGCCGCCGCTCCAGGAACGGGATCACGCCCTCGTAGGAGGCGTAGTAGGAGCGCTGCCGCCCGTAGCGGTTCCGGTAGCGCACGTGCACCTGATCGCTGGTGCCGTGCAGGACCGCCTTCTTCACCTTCGTCGGCAACCGCTTCCACGGGGTGTCCATGCGGAAACCGACCGACTCGGACAGCGAGGTCAGCAGCCGGGTGAAGTACTCGGCGGTGTGCCCACCGGCCCACGGCGCGATGGCGCCATCGCCCAGCGGCAGGTCCTCGTCCGGCACGACGAGCTCGGGATCGACCTCCTTGCGGATGCCGAGCCCGGCGCATTCCGCGCAGGCGCCGTAGGGCGAGTTGAACGAGAACGAGCGCGGTTCCAGCTCGTCCACGCCCAGCGCGTGCCCGTTCGGGCAGGCCAGGTGCTCGGAGAAGCGGCGCTCGCGGTTCGGGTCGCCCTCTTCGACGTCGACGAACTCCAGCACCACCAGCCCGTCGGCCAGCCGCAGCGCGGTCTCGATCGAATCGGTGAGCCGCTGCTTGGCGTTCGCCTTCACCGTCAGCCGGTCCACGACCACGGCGATGTCGTGCTTCTCCTGCTTCTTCAGCTTCGGCGGCGACTCCAGCTGGTGCACCTCGCCGTCCACCCGGGCGCGCGCGTAGCCCTGCGACTGCAGCTGCTCGAACAGGTCGACGTACTCGCCCTTGCGGCCGCGGATCACCGGGGCGAGCACCTGGAAGCGGGTGCGCTCCGGCATCTCCAGCACCTGGTCGACGATCTGCTGCGGGGTCTGCTTGCTGATCGGCTCACCGCAGGTCGGGCAGTGCGGGTTGCCCGCGCGGGCGTAGAGCAGCCGCAGGTAGTCGTGCACCTCGGTGATGGTGCCCACCGTGGAGCGCGGATTGCGGCTGGTCGACTTCTGGTCGATCGACACCGCGGGCGAGAGGCCTTCGATGAAGTCCACGTCGGGCTTGTCCATCTGCCCCAGGAACTGCCGCGCGTACGCCGAGAGCGACTCCACGTAGCGCCGCTGGCCCTCCGCGAAGATGGTGTCGAATGCGAGGCTGGACTTGCCGGAGCCGGACAGCCCGGTGAACACGATGAGGCTGTCGCGCGGCAGGTCGAGGTCGATCCCGCGCAGGTTGTGCTCACGGGCGCCGCGGACGACGAGGCGGTCGGCCACTGTGATCCCTTCGGAGGTTCTCGCCGGTTCGGTGCAGGCACGCCCGGACACCGCGCCTGCGGGCGGTACCGGTCACCGGTGGGACTCGGAGTGCTTCCCCAGCCGAATGGTCCCACCGGGGGCCGTGCCGGTTCCGCGACCCCGCCGGTGCCCGGAGGCCGCGCTCGCGGACCGCCGGTACCGGCCCGGTGTCCCGGGTTGACGGCAGCTGGGCCGAACCCGGACATCTCGGGCCGGACATCCGGTTTCGGAACATCCCGGCCGGGCCGGTCGCGGTGCGTCCCGGTGACGCTCGGACGTCGCCGCGCCATGCTAAGCCGAGGCACCGACAATTCCTGGAATCCCGGACTCGTCCCTCGTCACACGGCTCTCGCACGCACAACGCGGGCGGCCGCGGCGGGCATTCCCGGCCCGGCGGCGCCTGCCCCGCCCGCCGCGACGATACGCAAATTCCCCCGGAATGGGCACTGTCGGCCCGGCCACGTCTGCCCCTACCCTCGGACACCCCTCGTGGGTCCGGAAATTCGCTGCACAAGTCAAGGAATTGCCGATGGCTGACACCGTCCTCGGCGCCGGCGGCGCGCACGCGCCCACCGGAGCCCCGCAGCCGACCGAACAGGTCACCGCCGCACTGTCCGCGATCGAACGCAGCACGCAGCACCTGCTGGCGACGGCCGAGGCACTCGACGACGCGAGCGTTCGCGCGCCGAGCCTGCTGCCCGGCTGGCGGCGCTCGCACGTGCTGACCCACCTCGCCCGCAACGCCGACGGCCTGGTGAACCTGCTGACCTGGGCGAAGACCGGCGCGGAGCACCCGATGTACCCGAGCGCCGCGGACCGGGCCGCGGACATCGAGGAAGGCTCGGTGCGCCCGCACCGGCTGCTGGTGGAGGACCTGGCCGCCGCGCACGGCCGGTTCGCGCACGCGGTTCGCACGCTGCCCGCGTCGGCATGGGAAGCGGAGATCGATGCCGGCGGCGAGCCGATGCCCGCGCGTCACGTGCTGCGCAAGCGCCTGCTGGAGCTGTGGGTGCACTCGGTCGACCTGGACTGCGGCCTCGGGTTCGACGAGATCCCCGGCGCGGACGCCGAACAGCTGCTGGAAGACGTGGTGCAGCGGTTCGGCGGCCGCTCGGACGTGCCCGCGGTGACGGTCGTGGCGGACTTCGCCGACGGGCGCACCCGCTCCTGGGAACTGCGCGGCACGACCTCGGTGCCCGCCCAGGTGCGCGGCACTCCCGGCGCGCTGCTGGGCTGGCTGCTCGGCCGGGAACGCGGCGAGCAGCTGGAAGGCGAAGTGCCCGACCTGCCGACGTGGCTGTGAGCCGCACCTCGCGCAATACCGATAGGGTTCGCGGCGTGGAGTACACCGGACACGTGGAACCCGGCGGAGCGCCCGCCAAGCGGGTGCTGGACGCGCTGACCGTCACGAAGCTGTCGGTCGGCCCGATGGACAACAACGCCTACCTGCTGACCTGCCGCCGCACCGGCGACGCGCTGCTGATCGACGCGGCGAACGACTCGGAGCGGCTCGCGGACCTGCTCGGCCACGACGACGACCGGCCGCGGCTGCGCACCATCGTCACGACCCACCAGCACCCCGATCACTGGCAGGCGCTGGGACCGGTCGCGGGCCAGACCGGCTGCTACACCGTGGCGCACCCGAAGGACGCGGCGGAGCTGCCGGTGCCGCCGGACCGGCTGGTCGAGCACGGCGAGACGGTGCAGGTCGGCGAGTCCGCGCTGGAGGTCATCCACCTGCGCGGGCACACCCCCGGCTCGATCGCGCTGCTCTACCGCGACCCGGCCGGGCATCCGCACCTGTTCACCGGGGACTCGCTGTTCCCCGGCGGGGTGGGCAAGACGAACTCGCCGGAGGACTTCCGGTCGTTGCTGGACGACGTCGAGAACCGGGTGTTCGCGGAGCTGCCGGACGACACGTGGTTCTACCCCGGGCACGGCGACGACTCGACGCTCGGCGAGCAGCGGCCGCAGCTCGCGCAGTGGCGCGAACGGGGCTGGTGAGCCGAACACTTCCGCAACGGGGTCGTCCGCATCGGCGGGCGGCCCCGTTTTCGTCGTGCGAGCCCGTCTCGCACGTCAGCAGCGGCCGCGCAGCGCGTGCGACGAGGCATGTGACTGAGCAGACCGCGCAGCGGCACTGACACCCGAACTGAAGTTAGCCTACCCTTACTTTCATGAAGATCTGGTGAGAACACCCGCGAACAGCAACGACGACGCCCTGCCGAGACCAGCCCGGGGTGCGCGAACGGCGCACCCCAGGCTGAGGCGGGCTCACCGGTGCGGGTTCACAGCGACAGGTCGACGGTGAAGTCGTCGCCCTGGTCGAAGTAGTTCGAGTCGTCCAGCGACGGCGAGTAGGTGTCGACGATCATCTTGTTCGCGTCCACGTCGAACTGCAGCAACCGCAGGTAGCCCAGGCCGCCCTCGTCGGCGCTCTGGTAGTCGGCCAAGATCTCGGAGACCTTGCGGCCGCCGCCGAGGTCCTTCTCGTTGTGCGCGACGCCGTGGTTGTGCCCGCACAGCACGGCCTTGACGTTGTCGTGCGGCTTGACGATCCGGTCGAAGATCTCCTGGCCCTGCTGGTCGTAGGAGCCGTCGGTGTTCAGGTAGGCGTGCACGTTGACGATCGCGGGCACGTCCGGGTGCTCGGCGAGCACGCGCTGCGCCCAGGCGAAGTCCTCCTCCTGCATGTCCCAGGTCAGGTACAGCATCATGACCTGCTTGCCGCCGACGTCGACCAGGTCGAAGTGCTGGCGGTTGTCCTCGCGCTGCTCGCCGTAGACCGGGGAGTCCGCGAAGCGCTCCTGCCCGAAGTAGTTCTCGTAGTTCTCGCCACCGCGGTCGTGGTTGCCCTCCACGACGCCGTACGGCAGCCCGGCCTCGTCCAGCTTCTGCATGCTGGCGTCGGCGTTCTTCCACTGGTTCTCGAGCAGGGCGCTGTCGACGATGTCGCCGGTGTGCGCGGCGTAGCCGATCTTGCGGGCCTCGGCGTTCTCGGCGAGCCAACGGGTTTGGTTGTCGAAGTGCTCGGGGTGGCTCGCGGAGTAGTACTGCGTGTCCGGCAGCCAGGCGATCGCGGAGTCATAGGTGCTCGGGTCGGGCAGTTCGTTGGCCTTGGTCCCCGCGAAGGCGGTGGGCGCCGCCAGCGCGGCCACGGCGCCGAGCGTGGTCGCGGTGAGGGCGATGGGCAGACGGCGGTGCGGTTTCACGGCGGCTCCTGGATCTCGGCATCGGGCGGCCTCATCGTTGCGCCGGTACGTGTAGATCGTCCGAAACACGGACTTCGGAGCAGTGAACCACGGTTAAACACGAAATACATTCGCATTTTTCCCGGAGCCGACGCCTCAGAGCGCGCGAACCGCCTCCAGGACCTCGACCAGAGTCGTCGGGGAACCGACGTTGCCGGGGACGACGGCGTAGGGCAGCCCGTCCGGGGCGAGGTCGTAGATCGAAACACCCGGCAGAACCTGGCCGCGCACGACCGCCGAATCGGCACCGAGACCGCTGGTGGCGACCTCGGCGGAGGTGATGCCGCCCTTGGCGACCACCACCGAGACCGCACCGGCCAGCCGCCGCACGGCCGTGGTCAGGCCGCTCATGACCTGCCTGCCGTGATCCAGCGTGCCGTGGCCCGCCGCGCGCACCCGCTCACTGCTCAGCACCGCGACACCGCCTCCGAGCTGCTGCCGCAGCGGGCCGACCACCTCGTCGGCCGCCCGTTCCGGATCGTCGATCGCGGTTTCGGTGCTGAGCACGACAGGTTCGCCGGTCCGCCCGGCGAGCTCGGCGAGCTGGGCCGTGGCCGCCTCGGTGTGCGAGCCGCACACCACCAGCACCGGCCCGGCCGGGCGCTGGATCGGGGTGGTGAGCAGACCTGGACTGACCGCGTCGGCGCAGCGCGCCGCCAGCGGTGCTCCGCAGCGCACGACCACCGCGCGTCCGGCCTGCTCGGCTTCGCGCAGCCCGGTGTGGATGAGGTCGACGTCCTGCTCGGTCACCGCGTCCGGAACGACGACCGAACCCGCCGGAGCTTCCAGCAGCGCGCGGGCCACTCCCCCGGACTCGCGCACCTGCTCCAGGTCCACGGGCACGCCGACGCGGTCGCCCTTCTCCGCGACGTAGTCGGCCAGCGCGGAGCTGCGGTATCCGAACACCGGGTCGCGGGCGAACTCCGTCTCCCCTGCCGGAAGTTCACGGTCGCCGAGGCGCACGTAGTGGACTCCCCCGCGCGTCGTGCGCCCGCCCGCGGGGAACGCGGGCACGAACAGCAGCACGCCGTCCGGTGTGGCGAACACGTCGCTTTCCGCGAAAACGTGCCCGCGCAGCGTGGAATCGCCGCGGAGCACGAAACGCACCGGAGCGCCTGCGGTCTCCTGCACGGTGCGGCGGATGTGCTCGACCAGCTCGACGGCCTCCGGCTCGGGAAGCGCGCGGCTGTTCGTCTGCACGTAGACCGAACGGTTGCCGCGGACGGCTTCTGCGATGTGGCTGCGGTCGGTGCGCAGCAACACCGCGACGCCGGAGGCCGATTGGGTGCCGGTGGGGTCGTCGTCCAGGACGACGGTCTTGAGCTCGCTCATCGCATTCCTCTCCGGCCGGACTCCGGCCACTTCACTTGCGCCGCGGCGCGCTCGCCCGCCGGATCCCACGTGATCGCATACCGCCACTGAACCGGACGTCAAGACCGGACCCCCGGGGGGCAGCAGCGACGTCCTTGTGGGCAGCAGCGGAGGTGCTTCCGCGCGGGATTAGGGTCGGCGGGTGGCCAGGTACTACGACGTGCACCCGGACAACCCGCAACCCCGCTCGATCGGCAAGGTCGCCGACGTCGTGCGCGGCGACGGGGTGATCGCCTACCCCACCGACTCGTGCTTCGCGCTCGGCTGCGGGCTGGACAACAAGAGCGGGGTGGATCGCATCCGGTCCATCCGGAAGCTCGACGAGCGGCACCACTTCACGCTGGTGTGCCGGAACTTCGCGCAGCTCGGCCAGTTCGTGATCGTGGACAACGCGGTGTTCCGCGCGATCAAGGCGTGCACGCCGGGCGGTTACACGTTCATCCTGCCCGCCACCAAAGAAGTGCCGCGCAGGCTGATGCATCCGAAGCGCAAGACCGTCGGGATCCGCATCCCGGACCACGTCACGGCGCAGGCGCTGCTGGCCGAGCTCGGCGGGCCGCTGCTGTCGAGCACGCTGCTGCTGCCGGACGAGGAAGAACCGCTCACCCAGGGCTGGGAGATCAAGGACCGGCTGGACCACGTCGTGGACGCGGTGGTCGACTCCGGCGATTGCGGCACCGAGCCGACCACCGTCATCGATTTCTCCAGCGGTGAACCGGAAATCGTGCGGCGCGGCTCGGGGGACACCGCGCGGTTCGAGTGAGCCGCGCGCGGGCGCCGGGAGGCCGCCGACCTCCCGGCGTCCGCCGTGCAGTGCCGAAGCGCCTCAGCGAACGGGCGGGGCCGGGCTCGGCGGCACACCCGGCCCGGGGTCAGGAGCCGGAGCCGGCGCCGGCGGCACACCCGGTCCGGGATCAGGAGCCGGGGCCGGTGGCACGCCAGTTCCAGGAGCAGGAACCGGAGCCGGCTGTGCGGGCACGGCCACGACGGAGCCCGGGTCAGGAGCCGGGCCCGGCTTCGCGGGCACGACCACGAAGGACCCCGCAGCAGGGACCGGTTCCGTCACGGGTGACGGAGCAGCGGCCTCCGGGGCATTCGGGATCGGCCGCGGCGCCGCCTGTTCGGCCGAAGCGATGCCGAGACCGCCGATGCCGAAGGCGGCACCCGCCGTCACCAGCACCGCAGCGCGGGTCACTCGCTTGCTGGGCATGATCGAACTCCTTGTCGTCGGTTGTCGCGGCCGTTCCGCGACACCGAAGACGTTGCCCGGCGGGCGCTGAAGCGGACCTGGACGAACCTGAAGACCGCTTCAGGAACCGGTGTCATGCTGATCCACATGCGGGTGCTCGTGGTGGAGGACGAACAACGGGTCGCGGAGGCGCTGCGGACCGGGCTGAACGCCGAAGGTTGGGCGGTCGACGTGCTCGGCGACGGGCACGAGGCGCTGTGGCAGGCCGAGCACACCGATTACGCGGCGATCCTGCTGGACATCATGCTGCCCGGGCTCAACGGATATCGGGTGTGCGCGCGATTGCGGGCGGCGCAGAACTGGACGCCGATCATCATGCTGACCGCCAAGGACGGCGAGTACGACGAGGCCGACGCGCTCGACGCGGGCGCCGACGACTACGTCACGAAACCGTTCTCGTACGTGGTCCTGCTCGCGCGGCTGCGCACCGCCGTGCGGCGCCGCGCGGTCGCGCGACCGCCGCTGCTGCACGCGGGCGATCTGGTGCTCGACCCGGCGCAGCGGACCTGCTCCCGCGCGGGCCAGGACATCACGCTCACCGGCAAGGAATTCGCCGTGCTGGAGCTGCTGGCCCGCAGCAAGGGTCAGGTGGTGTCCAAGCAGCAGCTGCTCGACGGCGGCTGGGACTTCGCAGCCGAACCCGACGCCAACCTCGTCGAGGTGCACGTCAGCTCGCTGCGCCGCAAGATCGACGCGCCGTTCGGCCGCCGCAGCATCCGAACCGTGCGCGGCTACGGCTACCAGCTCGTCCCGGAAGGCACCGCGGATGAGTGAGCGGCCGCGGCGGTTGTCCGTGCGCACCCGCACGACGCTGACGGCCACCGCCATCGTCGCGCTGGCCACGGTCGGCATCGGGCTGCTGCTGGTCGGGTACCTGCAGTCCCGGCTCACCAGCGATCTAGAAGCCACGGTGCACGAACAGCTCTCCGAAGCGACCGAGGCGGTCCGGCGCGGCGCTGCGCTGCCGGACGGCGGGAACGAGATCTCGGTCCGGCTGATGCGGCCGGAGGACCGCTCGGCCGCTGTGCCACCGGCGGGACCGAGCCCGTCGGAGCGACCTCCGCTCGCCGAGTCCAACGTGGCGCCGCAACCCGCTGCACCCAACGAGACGAGTGCTGCGCCGCAACCCGCTCCGTCCGCCGAACCGGTCGCGGCACCGGCGAGGCAGGTCGCGGCCACGACGACCGTCGTCGGCCCTGGCGGCACCGCGACCCTGGTCGCCAGCGCCTCCACCCGTTCCGTGCAGCAAGCAACGGCGGCAGCGACCGCGGCGCTGCTGCTCGCCTCGCCGGTACTGCTGGCCATCGTCGCCGCGCTCACCTGGTTCAGCACCGGCCGGGCATTGCGGCCCGTGGAGGAGATCCGGGACGAGTTCGCCCGGCTGTCCGCGCACGACCTGCGCGGGCGGATGCCCGTACCGGCCGGGCGGGACGAAGTGGCGCGCCTGGCGGGCACCCTCAACGAGACGCTGGACCGGCTGGACCACTCCGTGCGGCGGCAGCGGCAATTCGTCGCCGACGCCTCGCACGAACTGCGCAGCCCGCTCGCCGCGCTGCGCACACCGCTGGAGGTGGCCTGCGCGCACCCGGACCGGGTGGAGTGGCCGGACATCGCCGCGGGCACGCTCGAAGACCTCGGGAGGCTGGAGCAGCTCACCGGCGATCTGCTGGCGCTCGCGCGCCTGGACGGGACGCCGGCGACCGGCGGAACCGCGATCGACCTCGGCGAACTGGTGCGGGACGTGCTGCAACGCCGGGCACCGGGTGACATCGAGTGGGACACCGCCCTCGAAAGCGGAGTCGTCATCGACGGCCACCGCAGCCACCTGGTGCGGCTGATCACCAACCTCGCCGACAACGCCGAGCGGCACGCGGCGCGAAGCGCGCGGATCAGCGTGCGCGCCGAAGACGGGCACGCTCGCCTGAACGTCGCCGACGACGGACCCGGTGTCCCTGCCGAGTCGCGCGAGTACGTCTTCGAGCGCTTCGCGCGGCTGGACAGCGCACGCGGCCGCGGCGAAGGCGGCGCGGGGCTCGGCCTCGCGCTCGCCCGGGAGATCGCCGCACTGCACCAAGGAACTCTGGGCATCACCGATTCCGGCCGAGGCGCGAACTTCGCGGCGCGGTTCCCGCTCGCCGAGGATCGCGCTGACGCGACTGATCCCGCGCTCAGCGCGGCGGCGAGAAGGTCGCCGGTGGCGGAGTGACCGCAGGGTTCACGCCGAGGGTGATCGAGGCCGTGTGGCCCGCGCCGACGTCCTGGCCCGCCGGTTCGACCGCGAGCGTGCTCTGCGGTCCGCCTTCCTGCTGGAACAGGAAGTCGGTCTCGTTGGTGACGCGCTGCAGCGGACGATCGGCGTATCCGGGTGTCCGCTCGATGCGGGTGTTGAGGTCTTCCGGGAAGTAGAGCTGGCCGGTGTGCACCCGTTTGCCGCCCGCGTGGACCATCACGTGGATGTGGATCGCGCGGCCGAAGTACCAGCCCGGGTGGATGGTGCGGAACTGCACGTTCCCGTCCCGGTCGCTGATCTGGGTGCCGCGCAGGAACGTCGACGGGTCGGTCGGGTCGACGTGCGGGTCCGGCATCGGCGCCGCGTTCGGGTCCAGGTCCAGGTGGCCCGAGTAGTAGCCGCGCGCGTCGCAGTGCCAGATGTCCACGGCGGCGCCCTGCAACGCGGTGCACGCCGCCGCGTCGACGATGCGCAGGCGAAGCGTGACCGGGATCCCGCCGCGATCCTCCACGATCTCGGAGCGGACCAGGTCGCGGTCGATGTAGTACGGGCCTTCGATCGCCTCCGGGGCCAGTACGCAGGCAGGCGCGGGCAGGTCCGCGGCGGCGCCCGCGGGCTGATCCTGGTTCGGCGCGCACGCGGCGCCGAGACCGCCCGCTGCGCCGAGACCGAGGGCGGTCAGCACGAAGCGGCGGGTGGGGTGGGCCGGTCGTTGCTCCGGAGTCGTTCGGTGCTCGTCCATGAACGCCGAACCTAGGTCGGGCCGAGCGCGTCGATCCGCGCCTGGACCAGAAGTTCCGGCCGCTTTCACGGGTGGAACCAGGTCAGCTCCATGGACCGCTGGGCACTGCACTTGCGCACCGCGCGGGCCAGCACCGACAACGGCGTGTCCCCCGGAGCGCGGCAGCCCGGCGGCAGCGCGGTGAAGTGGCGCTCCACCAGTTGCAGCCAGAACTCCTTCGTCGGCGGGAAGTGGACGTGCAACGAAGCGTGCCGCTCCTGCCAGCGGCGGATCGCCTCCAGGCGGCGCGTCGGGCTCCCGTGGCAGATCAGGTGCACCTCGTGGTCGCCGAACAACCGCGGTTCCAGGTTCCGCAGGAACCCGCGGAGATCGCCCAGCGCGGTGCAGCGCTGCGACAAGGTGGCGGCGAGCTGTTTGCGCAGCACCGCGTCGTAGTTGCGCGCGGCCGGGGAGCCGGTCCCGCGCGCGTCCTCCGGGCCGTCCGCGCCGCGCACCGCCAGCACCATGATCGACTCGGGTGGTGCCACGTACAGCGCCGACCACGGCGTGGCTCGATCCGGATCACCGCCGCTTTCGCCGGGCAAGATGCGCAGGCGCCGCCAGATGCGCGTCACCGACGAGGCCGAGATGCCGGTGCGGGCGGCCATGTCCCGCTTGGTCCAGCGCCGCCCGTTCGGCGGCGGCTCGGTGAACGTGGCCTGCTGCACCAGCCGCACCTGCTGCTCGGTGATCGACCGGGGCGCACCCGACCGCGGCCGGTCCCGCAGCGCGGGCAGCCGCCCCTCCAGGAAGCGGCCGCGCCACCGGCCGACGACCCGCGCGGACACGCCGAGCTCGCGGGCCACCACCGCGTTCGCCGGCCCCTGCGCGCAAGCCAGCACGATGCGGCAGCGCAGCGCGATGGCCGGTGACGTGGACGGCAGCTGCAGCCAGCGCAGCAGCGCGGCCCGTTCCGGCTTGCTCAGCACCAGCGGAGGCGGCGAACTCATCGGATCAAGACTATGCGTCCGGCCCGGGAAGTCGATGCGCCAGCGGGCGGTCGAGAGCACGACCGCCCGCCGCACGGTTCACCGCCCGCCGAGGATCACGGCCACAGCCGCCGCGTCGCCAGCTCGGCACCGGCCGCCAGCGACTCCAGCTTCGCCCACGCGATCTGCGGGTGCACCCGCCCGCCGAGGCCGCAGTCGGTGGAGGCGAGCACGTTCTCCCTGCCGACGCACTCGGCGAACCGCACGATCCGGTCGGCGACCAGCTCGGGATGCTCGACGACGTTGGTGGCGTGGCTGACCACGCCGGGCAGGATCAGCTTGCCCTCGGGCAGCGGGACGTCGCGCCACACCTTCCACTCGTGCTCGTGGCGCACGTTGCCCGCCTCGAACGAGTAAGCGCGCACGTCGATGGCCAGCAGCACCTCGATCAGCTCGGCCAGCGGCAGGTCGGTGGTGTGCGGGCCGTGCCAGCTGCCCCAGCACAGGTGGAAGCGGATGCGGTCCTTCGGCAGATCGCGCAGCGCGTAGTTGAGCGCTTCCACGCGCTGCATGGTGAACGCGCGGTAGTCCGCCACCGGCGGCTCCGGGTTGATCTGGTCCCAGTTCTCCGCGATCGCCGGGTCGTCGATCTGCAGGATCAGGCCCGCGTCCAGGATCGCCTTGTACTCCTCGCGCATCGCGTCCGCGCAGGCGTAGAGCCATTCCTCGTCGTCGCGGTAGTACTCGTTGCCGATGCGCGAACAGCTGCCCGGGCCGATCGAGGTCATGAAGCCTTCGTCGACGCCGGCCGCGCCGAGCGCGCGCTTGAACCCGGCGATGTCCGAGTTGATCGCGTCATGGCCGGTGTAGTGCAACGGTCCGGTGCACACCGGGAAGGTGAGGGGTTTGCGCCCGGTGTCGACGCCGGATTCCGGGTCGCCGTAGGCCTCGGCGAAGCGCTCCCGGTCGCGGCGGTTGCCGAAGCTGGTCAGCCGGATGCCGGCCGCGCCGGAGCGGTTGGTGTCGATGTCGGACAGCGACGCCTTGCCGAGCTCGAGCCCGCCGAGGCGCTGGAACGAGTACGACCACCAGGCGCCGTAGTCCACCTGCTGGCTGGTGGCCTTGCCGAACTCGCCGTCGCCGACGAGTCCGATCCCGATGTCGCGCTGCCTGGCGACCAGCGACGTCAGTTCGTCGTCGAGTTTCGCCCGGTAATGCGCCGTCCGCTCACCGCCTGCGGCCGGGGCCGCGTCGGCGCCCGCGGCGTTGAGCGCGATCAACTCGTCCGGGCGCGGCAGGCTGCCCGCCTGCGTGGCCACGATGCCTTCGCTGCTGGATCGCATGACACGGTCCTCCCTCGTCGAAACGGCCGGTACGCAGTTTTTTCAGCAGCGACGCCGAACGGCAAACACCCAGCCCACGACGTGCGCGCGGGATGACGAGGGAAGTCGTCGCGGGGGCGGTACGCCGCCGGACTTCGGGGCCGGACCACAAATCCCGTGCAGCCGGAGCCCGGCGGCCGCATCCGGCACGGCGACGAGCAGCGCACCACCGGGCGAACCCGGTGGTGCGTGCCGGTGATCAGCGCCAGATCTCGCCCGCCCACTCGGGGTGGTCGACGAACGGGTTCCGGTTGTGCTGGAACTGGTCGAAGATGACCTGGTTGCGGTTGCGCTCGAAATCGTCCGGCGGGTCCTGCGCGTTCCACTGCAGCAGCACCGACTGCCTGCCCATCAGCGGCGCTTCGCCGTTGTCGACGTTGTCGTTGAGCTCCAGGTCCGGTGCGCCGTCCTCGCCTTCGTAGCGCACCGCCATGTACATGATCATGCGGGCGACGTCGCCCTTGACCGCGTCCCGCGGCTCGTAGGAGTCGTCGTCGGTGAAGTTGCCGGGCGCCTCGCCGACCTCGCTGCCGCCCATGTCGAAGTCCTTGTTGCCGCGCTCGGAGTTCACCGACACGTCGGTGGGCCGCAAGTGGTGCACATCCGTACCCGGGCCGACGTCGGTGCCGAAGTCACCGTGCGACTTGGCCCAGGTGTGCTCGCGGTTCCACTGGTCGGCGTCGCCGCCGTTGGTGTCCTTGCCCTGGGAGCGGCCGGTGTAGAGCAGGACGACGTTGTCCGGGTTCGCCGGGTCCTGGTCGGTGACCTTCAGCGCGTCCCACACCTGGTCGTAGGTGAGCTGGTCGTTGGTGCTGATGATGTCGTTGAGCGCGACCTTGAGCTCTTCGCCGGTCTTGCCCAGCGCCGGCTGGTAGTAGGAGTCGTCGTAGGCGGTCACCGGACCCGGCTGCGCTGCCGGAGCCGGTTGCGCTGCCGGAGCCGCCGCGGCGGGCAGGGGC
This sequence comes from Saccharopolyspora galaxeae, assembly GCF_016526145.1. Taxonomy (GTDB): domain Bacteria; phylum Actinomycetota; class Actinomycetes; order Mycobacteriales; family Pseudonocardiaceae; genus Saccharopolyspora_C; species Saccharopolyspora_C galaxeae. Next base: position 288,569 of record NZ_JADDUE010000009.1, on the reverse strand, counting down.
AGCGCGAGCGCGAGCGGCAGCGCCCCGGCCAGCGCGGCGCGTTTCCAACGGGTGTTCAGCACGGTGCGTTCCTCTCCCCAGAACGGCCGCACCGACCGGGATCGCCGGCCGTGCGGCACGGTGGACTCAGGACAAGGCGAAAGTTTTTCAGGAGAAGGCGAACCGGCGCGTGAATCGGGCGGACCAATCAGATGTACGCGTGACGGCGTAGCGGTTACCGGCTTTCCCGATAAACACACCGATCGACCATTTTGCGAAAATCGCAAAATCAGCTATCTTGGCGGTCATGGATATCTCGGAGCGAGTACGCGAGGTGATCGAGAAGACCGGTCTCAACCGGACCGCCTTCGCGGAGCAGGCCGGGCTCGACGCTTCGAAGCTGTCCAAGTCGCTCAGCGGAGCGCGCCGCTTCAGCTCGCTGGATCTGGCCAACATCGCCGAAATCGGCGGCGTCACCGTCGATTGGCTGCTCGGCACCGAACGCTCGAAACCCGCGGTGGCGGCACGTGCGGCAACGCCGGCCGGATCCGTCGCGGACAAGGCGATCGAAACCGCCGAGACCATCTCGGAAGTCCGGGCCGGACTGGCCGGACTCGGCTATCGCGCCCGATCGACTCCGGAGCTGCGGTTCGCACCCGCAGAACTCGGCATCCGGCAAGGTGCGGACCTGGCACAGCAAGCACTGGCACGGCTACCCGAGGGCCCGCCAGGTGTCGGTGCGGACCTTTTCGCCACGCTCGAACGATGCTTCGGAATCGAAGTGGCTGTGCAGCACCTCAACGGGCGGTTCGACGGCCTGGCCTGGATCGACGACGACGCCCGGGTGATCGTCGTGGGCACGACCGAAGTACCGACCCGGCAACGGTTCACGCTCGCGCACGAACTCGCGCACATCCTGGCCGGAGACGATCAGCTGCACGTCGACGAGGACGTCATGGAGTGGCGGCGCGCGGTCAGCGAACTGCGTGCCAACTCCTTCGCCGCCCACTTCCTCATGCCCGAAGCCGTGATCGCCGGGCGGCTGGCCACGGACGCACCGATCGACCGGAGGGCCTTCGCAGAACTGGTCATGCACCTGGCCGTTTCGCCGGACGCGCTCGCCTGGCGGTTGCACAGCCTGGCGCGAGTCAGCCCGGCACAACGCGATCAATTCCGACGCATGAGCACCGTGCAATGCGCGCATCTGACCGAACGCACGGACCAGTACGGCGAATGGCGCAACGCCAGCAAGCACTCGCGCTCCCCCGCGGCGCTGACCGGCGACGCCCTCGACGCCTATCTGGAAGGCAAGATCACCTTGCGCCCGGTCGCCCAGCTTTGCGGCCTACCGGTGGAAACCCTTCGCGACACGCTCGATTCCGGCGCGTGGTCCGGTCCGTACCCCGCCGACGAGGAGCCCGTCTTCAACCCATGAACCGGCCGTACCTGTTCCCCGACAAACGGTGCTGTGCAACTTTGCAGCCGTGGACCGGCTGCAAATCCTCCAAGACACGCTGGACGGGCGCGGACGCTGGGTGGAAGCGATCGCCTACGAGGCGCGCACTTCCAGCAGGCACCACCCGGCGTTGAGCCGGATCGAGTACGAAGGCTGGCTCGGCGTACCGATCGAGATCGACACCACCGCGGAGATCAGACAAGTAGAGACGATCCGCCGGACGGTGTTCGGCGGTCTCGCACGGCGGCCGAGGGCGCATCTGGGTGAGGCGCAGACCTGCCACGTGATCCTCAACCGCGCCGAGTTGCGCGGTTCGCATTGGATCAGCGACGACCAGGAAGCCGTGTGCTACGCGAGCAGGCAGGGAATCCCCACGAGGCAGACCGCCGGACTCATGCAGGAAGCCGTGGCGCGGGAGCTGATCGACCCGGACAAGGCGTGGGACGTGCTCATGGACATGCTGCAGGAAGAACGGCACATCCGGATGCCCGCGACGGCGGACGAACTGTTCGGGTAGCGCGCTACTCGCCGTCGGTCCAGGTCGGTGGTGCGATCACGTGCAGGGCGTTGCGGGCGACCGTGAAGCGCTGCGGCGTGGTGGCGACGAGTTCGCCGTCCACGTTGATCGCCAGGTCGACGTCGGTGCGCAGGTCGACCGAGCGGGTCTGCACGTGGGTCACCAGCTTGCTGTCGGTGCTGCTGCCCGTGCGCAGTTCGCGCATCACCGAAAGCAGCTGCAGCGGGCTCCCGTGCCGCAGCACCGAAACGTCGAGGGTGTCGTCGTCGATTCCGGCGTCCTGCCCGGCGACCTGGCCGCCGCCGAAATAGCGCCCGTTGGCCACCGACACCTGCAACAGGTCCGGGAACTCCATCGGCTCGTGGTCGCCGTCGGGGAATTCCAGCGTCGCGGTGAACGGGCGGTGCTTGCGCAGCGCTTGCACCGTGGCGACCGGGTAGGCCAGCGCGCCGACGCGCTTCTTCAGCGACGCCGACATGTGCTGCGCCACGGCGGCACCGAGACCGGCCGAAGCGCGGTTGACGTAATAGTTCCCGCCGCACAGCCCGAGGTCGACGTCCACCACGTGGCCGCGCGCGATGGTGCGGCAAGCGGCGTCGAGATCGTCCGGGATGTGCATGGTGCGGGCGAAGTCGTTCGCGGTGCCCAGCGGCAGCAGGCCCATCGGCACCTCGCGGTGCGCGAGCACGTCGACCACCGAGCTCACCGTGCCGTCACCCCCGCCAAGCACGATCAGGTCGTGCCCGTCGTCGACGGCGGACTCGACGGTCTCCACCAGCCGCGAGGCGTCCTGCAACGGGTACGCCGCGTGCAGCGGCACGTCCAGCTCGCGCAGCCGATCCCGCGCGTACTCGAACGCGCGCCCGCCGGTGCGGGAGTGGGCGTTGACGATCAGAGCGGCCTTGGCCGCGGACCCGTCGTAGCGGATGGTGACCTCCTTCGGCTGCCGCGCGAGACTACCGGGCTCGGACCACCGGGGGTTCGCACCGGTGAGGACGCTCACGCGGGCTGGATGAGCTCGACGGTAGTGCCGTCCGGGTCGCGCGCGTGAGCCCGATCGAGGACCGTCCGGAGCCATCTGGCGGTGCGGTCGGTGGCCGTGATCCGGAACCTCACCCGGGGATGCTCGCGCAGCAACGGACCCCGCCTGCATTCGGGGTAGCAGGCGGGGTCCGTTTCCGGTGTCGCCACCGGTCTGCGGGCCACGACGGTTCGGGGCACGTCGCGGCCTGCGGTTCCGGACGGGGTCAGGCCGCCCGGAACCGCACTGCTCGGCACCTCACTGCTCGGCGAGGTTCTGCAGGTCGCCGACGCTGCCGTTGAAGTGGTCCAGGTCGACCTTGCCCTGCACGCCGTCGACCTTGCCCTTGTCCGTGTACTGCCAGAAGTTCCAGTTGTGGAACCCGGCAGGCGGAGTCGGCTGGTCCACGCCGTAGGAGGCGACCCACAGCGGGTGGTCGGCGAACTTGTCCGTGCCGCCCGCGCATTGCTTCCAGAACGACGGGTTGGCGTAGACGATCACGTCCGTGCCGGTTGCGGCCTTGATGCGGTCGTTGAACTTCTGCGTCCACTGGTGCATCTGGTCGGGCGAGAGGCCGTAGCACTTGCTGCCGGAGGAGTTCGGCTCCAGGTCGAGCACCGGCGGCAGCGTCTTGCCGTCCTTCTTGTAGTCGATGACCGACAGCATCTTGTCGGCCTGCGCCTCGGCGGACTCGTCGGGGCGGGCGAAGTGGTAGGCGCCGGCGATCATCCCGGCGTCCTTCGCACCGTGGTACTGCTGGTCGAACTTGGGACTGGCGAAGTCGGTGCCGTCGGTGGAGAGCACGAACGCGAAGTTCTGCCCGGCGCCGGCGACCCGCTTCCAGTCGATCGGGCCGTTGTGGTTGGACACGTCGATGCCGTGCGCGGGCGGTCCCGGCACCGGCCCTGGGGGCTCCTCGGAGTCGTCGCCGCCGAACAGGCCGCCGCCGGACCCGTCGGCCTGGGACTTCTGCTGGCCGGCCGAGGGCATGTCGTCGACGTGCGCGGCGGTGCGGACGTCATCGGACGAGGAACCGGTGCCGATGCTGACCAGCGCCACGCCGAGCACGCCGACCGCTGCCACGACGCCACCGGCTTGCAACGCCCGCAGCCGCGGGTGCTGCTTGCGGTGTTGCCCGGCGGTCGACTCGGACGTCGCGGAACGGACCCGGCCGGAGAGGTCGCGGGCCAGCGGGCGCACCCGCTGCTCGGCGCGCTGCCAAGCAGTCGTGCCCTGCACGCGCTTCACCAGCGGCAACAGCGCCAGCCAGATGCGGCGCAGCAGCGGAAGGACCCGCTGCCAGGCCCGGTGGGCGTGCGGACGCACCCGGTCGACACCGGAGCGCACCGCGTTGTCGGCGCGCAGCGCCGACGCCCGCCAGCTGTTGTCCGCGGAAACGTCTTGGTTCTGCGGTTGATCGGGGGTCGGGGTCGATGGCCCGCGGCCATCTTCGGGGTTCGTGTGTTGATCGGGGGGTGTCACGAGACCCCAGACTCCGGCACGGAGGGTGTACGTGCATCCCGGTAATTACGTACACAGGTACCTAGTTTGCTCAGTACGGGGGACGAGGTGACGACCAAATCGTCACAGCCCGTGTAGACGATCCGCCTGAGCGGAGAGCGGGCTCACCCTACCGGACCGCCGATCAATGCTCGCGCAGGGTCCGGGCCGCTACTGCTGCCGTCCGCGCAGCCAGTCCTCGATCTGCTCGCGGTCCTGGAAACCCAGCCGCGCCAGCACTCCCTCGAGCAGCTGCTCGGCCGACCGCCTTTCCATGCCCAGGCGCGCGGCGAGGTCGGCGCCGGTGACACCCTCTCCGGACAGGACCGCGGCGCGGAGCTCGTGCGGACTCAGCCCGCCGGGGGCGGAACGACCCGGCTCCGGACGAGCCGGTTCCGGGCGGCCGATGCCTTCCTCCAGCACGTAGGCGAACAGCTCCTCCCGGCTCCATTCCGCTCCGCGCTGGTAGGCCGCCTGGAACTCCCGCTCGCCCAGCACTTGCCGCCCCCACGCGAGCGCCGCCGCGTTGTAGTCGTCGAAGTAGGTCGACTCGCCCATCCGGCCACCGCTGATCCGGCGCAGCGCATCCGCGGCCCCAGTCAGGTGCGCGTTCCGGTGCGGCTGGTCGGCCGCGGTGGTGCACCACGACAGCACGTCCAGGTAGAGCGCCAGCCCGTTAAGGTCCCGCGCCGAGCGGTTCAACCGGACGGCTTGCTGCACCAGCAGTGCCGCCTCCCGGTGATCACCGGCGAGCCAGCGGTGCAGCGCCACCACCCACAACGCGTAGCACTTGGTCCACGTCGCGCCGCTGCTCTCGCACAACCGCAGGCATTCCACCGCTGCGGTCGCGCCCCGCGGATCGCCCGAGACGAAGGCGACGCTGGAGAGCAGGATCATCGCATTGACGTAGCCGAACGCATCGCCGTCCACCTTCTCCGCGGCCGCGGCCTGCTCCAGCAAGTCGGCGGCCTCCCGCATCCGTCCCTCGGACATCGCCACCATGCCGTGCACCATGCCCATCCGGGCGCGCAGTGCCGTTCTGCCGAGCTCGTCGGCGATCTCGTCCGCAGTGACCAGCGAGCTGCGGGCCACGTCCAGCTCCCCCAGGTGCACGGCCACGAATGCAGCGGTGGCCAGACCGACCGCACGAGGTCCGGTCCGCTCGGTGAGCAGCTCCACCGAACGCCGCAACCACCCGTAGCCCTCGCGCAACGCGTTGCCGGAGAACCAGTACGGCCACAGCAGTACGGACGTCCCCACCGCCATCGCCGCCCATTCCGGCTCGCGCAGATCGGCGGCCAGCACTTGGCGGATGTTCGGGTGAATCCGGATCATGTGCTGGATCCACTCGAGCTGCTGCGGCCCGAACTGCTCGGCGCTGAAGCGTTCGGCGAGCTTGTGGAAGCAGTCCCGATGCCGCTGCCGCAGCGAATCCTCCTCACCCGCAATTCGCAGCTGGGACAGGCCGTACTCCCGGATGCTGTCGAACATGCGGTAGTAGGCGCGGCCCTCGTGTTCCTCGCGCAGCACGACCGACTTGGTGACCAGCACGTCGAGCAGCTCCACGACCCGGTGGGCGGGCAACCGGCCGAAGGCGCACACCTGCTGAGCCGCGACACTGTCGAACCCGCCGATGAACACCGCCAAGCGGGCCCACAGCAGTTGCTCGTCCGCCGTGCACAACCCATAGCTCCAGCCGATCGACGCCACCAGCGCATCGTTACGGGACGGACGCTCGCCGCTGGTCAGCAGGCTGAACCGATCGTCGAGCCTGCGCAGCACCTCGCGCGGGGAGCAGTCGGCCAGCTGCGCCGCGGCCAGTTCGATCGCCAGCGGCATCCCGTCCAGCCTGCGGCAGATCCGCACCACCGTGTCCCGGTTGTGCTCGTCGAGCGCGAACCCGGGCTGCACCGCCGCCGCACGGTCGACGAACAGGCGGATCGCGTCGGCGAACACGTCGCCGTGCACCGAGGCCGGCGTGGAACCGCCCTGCGGCACCGAAAGCGGCGCGACCGGCAGCACCCGCTCACCCGCCACGCCGAGCGGCTCGCGGCTGGTCACCAGCAAGCGCACTTCGGACGGCACCGCCAGCACGTCGCGCACGAATCGGGCGGTGGCCTGCAATACGTGGTCGCAGTCGTCCAGGATCAGCAGCAGCCGGGCGTCTTTGAGCATTTCGAGCAGGTCGGCGGTGGGATCGCCCGCTTTCGGGCGCAGTCCGAACACGGCCGCGACCGTCTGCGGCACCAGCTCGGGGTCCTGCAACGCGGCCAGGTCGACCCGCCGCACACCGTCCGGGAACGCGCGGCGGACCTTGCGGGCCAGCCGCAGCGCCAGCCGGCTCTTGCCGACGCCGCCGGGGCCGGTCAGCGTCACCAGCCGCCCGAAGTACATCTGCCTGCGGGCTTCGGCGAGTTCGCGGCGCCTGCCGACGAAGCTCCCGGGCTCGGGCGGGAGTCCGCTGATCGAGCCGCCCGCGGTGGTTGCCGACTCCATGCCCACCTCCCTCGGTGAGGATATTCCGCAGGTCACAGCCGCACTCGCGCGCGAGGACGGCACTGCGACCGACACGCCGACGTGTGTCCCGGGCAGGCGGATTCGCGCGGTCGGGCAGAATGCCGCCGACGACCCCGCGAAGATCAGGAAAGGTCGGTTGGAAATCGTGACGACGGCTGTGCATCAACGGATCGCCGAGGAGCTCGGCGTGCAGGAGCGGCAGGTGGACGCTGCCGTGAACCTGCTCGACGGCGGCGCCACGGTGCCGTTCGTCGCCCGCTACCGCAAGGAGATCACCGGGGCGCTCGACGACGCGCAGCTGCGCACGCTCGAAGAACGGCTGCGGTACCTGCGGGAGCTCGAAGAGCGCCGGAACACCGTGCTGGAGTCGATCGACTCGCAGGGCAAGCTGGACGACGAGCTGCGCGCGCGGGTGCTGGCCGCCGACTCGAAGGCCCGGCTGGAGGACATCTACCTGCCCTACAAGCCGAAGCGGCGCACCAAGGGCCAGATCGCCCGCGAGGCCGGGCTGGAGCCGCTGGCCGACCTGCTGCTGTCGGACCCGCAGCAGGACCCGCAGACCCGCGCCGCCGAGTACGTCGACGCGGACAACGGGGTCGCCGACGCCGACGCCGCTCTCGAAGGCGCCCGCGCGATCCTGGTCGAACGCTTCTCCGAGGACGCCGACCTGGTCGGCGAGCTGCGCGAGAAGATGTGGAAGCAGGGCCGGGTGAGCTCCCGGGTGCGGGAGGGCAAGCAGGAGGAGGGCGCGAAGTTCGCGGACTACTTCGAGTTCGGCGAACCGTTCACCGCGCTGCCGTCGCACCGGATCCTGGCGCTGCTGCGCGGGGAGAAGGAAGAGGTGCTGGACCTGTCGCTGGAGCCGGACGACGGCTCCGAGCCGGACGGTCCCAGCGAGTACGAACGCGCTATCGCCGCCCGCTTCGGCATCACCGACGCGGGGCGGCCCGCGGACCGCTGGCTGAACGACGTGGTGCGCTGGGCTTGGCGCACCCGCGTGCTGACCCACCTGGGCATCGACCTGCGGCTGCGGCTGCGGCAGAACGCCGAGGAAGAAGCGGTTCGGGTGTTCGCCGCGAACCTGCGGGACCTGCTGCTGGCCGCGCCCGCGGGCACCCGCGCCACGATGGGCCTGGACCCCGGCTACCGCACCGGCGTGAAGGTCGCCGTCGTCGACGGCACCGGCAAGCTGGTCGCCACCGACACGATCTACCCGCACAAGCCGCAGCAGCGCTGGGACCAGGCGATCGACACGCTGGCGCGGCTGGCGCGGGAACACGACGTCGAGCTGGTCGCGATCGGCAACGGCACCGCGTCCCGGGAGACCGACAAGCTCGCCGGGGAGCTGATCAAGCGGCACACCGAGCTGAAGCTGACCAAGATCTCGGTGTCCGAGGCGGGCGCCTCGGTGTATTCCGCCTCCAGCTACGCCTCCCGCGAGCTGCCCGAGCTGGACGTGTCGCTGCGCGGGGCGGTGTCCATCGCGCGGCGGCTGCAGGACCCGCTGGCGGAACTGGTCAAGATCGACCCGAAGTCGATCGGGGTGGGCCAGTACCAGCACGACGTGACCGAGTCGAAGCTGTCGCGCTCGCTGGACGCGGTGGTGGAGGACTGCGTGAACGCGGTCGGCGTGGACGTCAACACCGCATCCGCACCGCTGCTGACCAGGGTTTCCGGCATCGGCGCGGGGCTGGCGGAGAACATCATCGCGCACCGCGACGACATCGGGCCGTTCCACTCCCGGCAGGGGCTCAAGGACGTGGCGCGGCTCGGGCCGAAGGCGTTCGAGCAGTGCGCGGGCTTCCTGCGCATCCCCGGCGGGGACGATCCGCTGGACTCCTCCAGCGTGCACCCGGAGTCCTACCCGGTGGTGCGGCGGATCCTCGAATCGACCGGTGACGACCTGGGATCGCTGATCGGCAACACGAAGGTGCTGCGGGGGCTCGCACCGGCCGAGTTCGTCGACGACTCCGTCGGGTTGCCGACCGTCACCGACATCCTCGCCGAACTGGAGAAGCCCGGGCGCGACCCGCGGCCGACGTTCCAGACCGCCACGTTCGCCGAAGGCGTGGAGAAGGTCACCGACATCGAACCGGGCATGCGGCTGGAAGGCGTGGTCACCAACGTGGCCGCGTTCGGCGCGTTCGTCGACGTCGGCGTGCACCAGGACGGCCTGGTGCACGTTTCGGCGATGTCGAAGAACTTCGTCAACGACCCGCACGACGTGGTCAAGTCCGGTGACGTGGTGACGGTGAAGGTGCTGGACGTGGACGTGCAGCGGAAGCGGATCTCGCTGACGCTGCGGCTCGACGACGACGTCACCGGCGGCGGGCGCGGTGGCGACCGCGGTGCTGACAAGGCGAAGGGCGGCGACCGCGCCAAGGGCAAGGACGGCGGGCGCGCCAAGGGCAAGGACGGCGGTCAAGGCCGCGGCGGCGAGCAGAACCGCCCCGGGCAGAACCGCACCGGGCAGGGCCGCAACGAGGGCCAAGGCCGCGGCGGGCGCAAGGGCCGGGACTCGGCACCGGCCGGTGGAGCCCTGGCGGACGCGCTGCGGCGTGCCGGATTCGAGGGCTCGGGCAAGTGAGCGCGCGGGCGTGCTGAGCGGTGCCGGGTCGCGACGGCTGCGCGACCCGGCTCCCCCGCCGCACAGGGTCGGCGGCGGGTTCGGCCGAGCAGGTGCAGCGGATCCGGCCGACGCGGCGCCCCGAGGGGCCACCTCGGACGCTCGGCCATTGCCGCCACGCCTCTAGTTCTGCATGCCCGAGTAGCCGTGTAGCGCTTCGCAGATCATCCACACCGCGAAGTCGATCTCGTCGGCAGCAGGGCGCTGACCACCGGCACCGCGCTCGTGCTGACGCCCGTCGCCCGGCGCACTCGCCACCGCTACGTCTACCGTCTTTGCAGGTCAGTGCGCCCCATCGGGAGTCGTCCCGGGTTCGAGCAGCTCCGCGAGCCGGTCACCGAGCACTTCGGGGATGATCCGTTCCGCTGAACGCGCCGCCGCCGCGTTCAGCGCCGACATCGCCAGCGGCCGCAGCCGCGCGACCACGTCGGAGAACCGGGCGACCTCTTCGTCGTTGAGCGCCGCCCCGGCACCGACCCGCAGCACGTGTTCGCGCACCAGCGACACCAGCAGGGCCGAGACGCGGTCGACGTCCTGCTGCAACTGCTCGGCCAGGTCGAGCACTCGCGCCAGCGGAACGCCGAGCTGCACCAGCTCACGACCGGCTTCCAGCAGCTGCGGCGAAGGGGCCACGAACCGCGCGCCCCAGCGCTCCAGCAGCTTCTGGTCCAGGGCGCGACGGATGTTGCGCTGGGTCAGCTCGCCGCCGAACATCTCCCGCAGCTGCGGCAACGACACCACTTTCGGCGCCTGCTCCGCCCAGGAACGCCCCATCACCTCTTCCACGCCGAGCACGTCGGCGAGGCTGCGTCCGGACTCCCAGGCCGAGACCATCTCGTGGATCTGGGCGAAGGCGTAGCCGCGCTCCAGCATGTTCATGATCAGGCGCAGCCGGACGAGGTGCGCATCCGAGTAGATGGCCCGCCTGCCCTGCCTGCGCGGCGGCGGCAGCAGGTCCCGGTCCTGGTAGACCCGCACGTTGCGCACCGTCGTTCCCGCAGCGCGAGCCAAGTCGTCGATCCGGTATTCGGACACCCGCAGGATTCTAGTTGCTCCGTTGATCACACGGGACCGGTGGCGGTGGCCCGTTCCGCCGGGGGTTCCGGAACGGGCCACCGCCTCCGCGCGGGGTGGGGCTCAGACCTCCACCCGGTCGGACTCGTGCTGTTCGTCCTGCGCACCCGGCCGACGCGGCAGCAACCGGGCCAGCAGCGGCCACAGCAGGATCAGCAGCACGATGACGTAGACCGTGATCGCGAACGGCGTGTTCACCAAACCGGTGACTTCGCCGTCACTGATCTGCAACGCACGCCGCATCTGCTGTTCCGCGGTGGGGCCGAGGATCACCGCGATGATCGCGGGCAGCACCGGAAGCCCGTAGCGGCGCATCGCGAACCCGATGAGCCCGATGATGAACAGCACCACCAGGTCCAGCGGCGAGCCACCGACCGCGTACGCCCCGATCGCGGCGAAGAACAGGATCCCCGCGTACAGGTACGGCCGCGGGATCCGCAGCAGCTTCGCCCACAGCGGGGCCAGCGGCAGGTTCAGCACCAGCAGCAGCACCGAGCCGATGAACATGCTCGCGATCAGCGCCCACACCAGCTCCGATTCCCGTTGGAACAGCAGCGGGCCGGGCTGGATGCCGTACTGCTGGAACGCCGCGAGCATCACCGCCGCGACCGCGGTGGTCGGCAGCCCGAGGGTCAGCATCGACACCATCGTTCCCGCGGCCGAGGCGCTGGCGGTGGCTTCCGGCCCGGCGACACCTTCGATGGCGCCCTTGCCGAACTCATCGCGGCGCTTGGACAGCCGCTTCTCCACCACGTAGGACAGGAACGTCGGGATCTCCGCGCCACCGGCCGGGATCGCGCCGAACGGGAAGCCGATCACCGGCCCGCGCAGCCACGGCTTCCAAGCCCGCCGCAGGTCGTCGGAACCCAGCCACGGCCGCCCGACCGGGATCGCGTTCCCGGAGGTCTGCCGCAGGTGCGCGGCCACCCACAGCGATTCGCCGATGGCGAACAACCCGACCGCGACGATGACCACGTCCACCCCGTCGGCCAGGTGCAGGATGCCGAAGGTGAGCCGCTGCTGGCCGGTCATCTCGTCCAGCCCGATCAGCCCGATCGTCAGCCCGATCAGCAGCGAGGCGAACCCGCGGATGCGGGACTTGCCCAGCACCGAGGTCACCGCGATGAACGCCAGCACCATGACCGCCAGGTAGTCCGGTGCGCCGATGTTCACCGCCACCGAAGCCACCGTCGGTGCCAGCAGCGTCAACAGCGAGATGCCGACGATGGCGCCGACGAAGTGCCCGATCGCGGCCGCTGCCAGCGCTTGCGCGCCGCGGCCCTGGCGCGCCATCGGGTTGCCTTCCATCGCAGCCACCACCGCCGCGCTCTCCCCCGGCGTGTTCAGCAGGATCGAGGTGGTGGATCCGCCGAACATGCCGCCGAAGTAGATCCCGGCGAACATGATGAACGCCCCGGTCGGCTCCAGCGCGTAGGTAACCGGCAGCAGCAGCGCCACGGCCATCGCCGGTCCGATGCCGGGCAGCACGCCGATCGCGGTGCCCAGCAGCACTCCGAGCGCGGCCCAAACCAGGTTCATCGGGGTCAGCGCGGTGGCGAACCCCTGCATCAGCAAGTGCAACGAGTCCACGTCACAACACCCCCATCAGCGGACCGCCCGGCAGCGGAACCCCGAGCAGCTGGTTGAACAGCACGTAGGTCACGACCGAGAGCACCGCCGCGATCAGCGGGTCCCGCGCGGTGTTGCGGCTGCCGAGGGCGTAGGCCGAACCCCAGAACAAGATCATTCCGGACAGCGGGAAGCCGACCACGTTGATCAGCGCTGCGTTGGCGAGGAACGCCGCGGCCAGCAGCAGCACGGTGCGCCAGTCGCTCGGCGCGGTGAGGTCGATGTCCTCGCCCGCTTCGGACTCGCCGCGCCCGCCGCGCAGCACGTCCCGTGCCAGCAGCAAGGACACGACCAGCAGCAGCACGCCCACGACGATCGGCACCGTCTTCGGGCCGAGCGGCCCGCGCTGGGTGAAGTCGGAGGCGATGGTGGCGGCGTCGAGCAGCACGAGCACACCGAGCGCGGCCAGCAGCGCGCAGATGCCGAGTTCGGAGCGCTCCCGCAGCCAATCCCGCCACGAGGTTCCGGTGGTGGTGTTCATGCCAGTCCCAACTCCTTGAGCACCGAGACGACCCGGTCGTTCTCCTGCCGCAGGAACTCGCCGAACTGCGGGCCCGGCTGGAACGCGTCGGTCCAGTTGTTGCGCCGCAACGCCTCTTTCCACTCGGGTGTGGCGCTGAGCCTGGTGAACAGGTCGATCAGCTTGTTGCGGTCGGCCTCGGAAAGCCCGGGCGGGGCGACGATGCCGCGCCAGTTGGTGAACGTGACGTCCACGCCGGCCTCCTGGAGCGTGGGCGCGTTTACGCCGGGGATCCGCTGCGCTCCGGTGACGCCGAGCACGCGCAGCTCGCCGGCTTCGATCTGGTCCCGGTACTCGCCCATGCCGGACACGCCGAAGTCGACCTTGCCGCCGAGCACGGAGGCCAGCAGTTCCCCGCCGCCGTCGAAGGGCACGTAGTTGACCTGCTTCGGGCTCAGCCCGATCGCCTTGGCCATCAGCATCGGGGCCAAGTGGTCCGGCCCGCCCGGCGAGGATCCGCCGCCGACCGGGGTCTGCCCGGGATCACGGCGCCAGTCGGCGATCAGCTGGTCCAGCGAGTGGTACGGCGAGTCCTTGGCGACCACCACCACGTTCGGTTCCTCGACGAGCTTGGCGACCGGCGTGGTGTCTTCCAGCGAAACCGGCGAGTGGTTGGTGTAGACGCTGCCGACCACGCCCAGGCCCATCGACATCGCGAGCTTGCCGTTGCCGCGCTCGTTGACCACCCGGCCGAGCCCGACGGTGCCGCCCGCCCCGGGCAGGTTGAACACTTCGACGTTGCTGTTGAGCTTGGTGTCCTCCATCGCCTTGACCGCGGTGCGGGCGGTGACGTCGTAGCCGCCGCCTGGCGAGTTCGGCACCAGCATCCGCAAGCCGCGGATCTGGTCGGTGCCCTCGTCGGAGCCGGTGCTCATCAGCGGTGGCACCAGCAGCACGAGCAGCACCGAGAAGACCACGGAAAGCGCAGTGCGCAGCCGCACGGGGATCCCGCCTCTCCATCGTGGTGGGACGCAAGTGACGCGGGACATGCTGCACAGCGGCGGTCCGATTGTCTGCGTTGCGGACGTAACGGTGGTTTTGGTCGTTGTGTCACTGAGGCCGGGCGCGATCACAGCAGGTCAGCGGGTTACCGTCAGCATGGTCAACGAGGAGGTGGGCCGGTGCGGGGACCGCTGTCGCGCCAGTTCCTCGGCTGGCAGCTCGTGATCATCTTCCTGCTGCTGACCTCGATCGCGGTGTTCTCGGTGTCGCAGTCGGGCTCGTCGTTCCGGGCCACCGAGGGCCGCCGGATGCTGTCGGTGGCCGAGGACCTCGCCGCCACCGAGGGCGTGCGGATGAGCCTGCTCGACCCGTTCCGGCAGGACGCGCTGCCCGCGTTCGCCGAGAGCGCGCGCAGCCTCTCCGGTGCCGACCACGTGATCATCGCGGATCCGCGGGGAACCGTGCTCACCTCGCCCGATCCGGATCAGCGCGGCCAACCGCTGCCGCTGGGCGCGAGCACCGTGCTGTCCGGGCACGCATGGGTCGGCGAAGTCCGCGCAGGCGGAGTGGATTCGCTGGTCGCGCACGTGCCGGTGATCGGCCCGGGCGCGCGGGTGGTCGGCGTGGTCGCGGCGGGCCGGGAAACCCCGGACTTCTTCGCGGGCGTCAAGCGAGCGCCGGGCGAACCGCTGGGACTGCTGGCCTTCGCCGGGTTCCTCGGCATCGCCGGATCGATCCTGCTGGCGCGCCGGGTGAAGCGGCAGACGCTCGGGCTGGAGCCGCAGGAGATCACCCGCCTGGTCGAGCACCGGGAGGCGATGCTGCACGGCATCCGCGAAGGAGTGCTCGGCGCCGACCAGCAGAACCGGATCACCGTGGTCAACGACCAGGCGCGCGAGCTGCTCGCGCTGCCCGCCGACTGCGTGGGCAGGCACATCGACTCGCTGGGATTGGGCGACCGCGCACGCGACGTGCTCACCGGCCGCACCGGCGGAGTCGACCAGATCGTGCTGCGGCACGGGCGCGTCGTGGTGCTCAACCGGATGCCGCTGCCCGCGGTCGGCGCGGTGGTCACCATGCGGGACCGCACCGAGTTGGTCGACCTGCAACGGGAGCTGGCGGCGCACCGCACGACCTCGGACACGCTGCGGGCGCAGGCGCACGAGTTCACCAACCGGCTGCACACCATCTCCGGGCTGATCGAACTCGGCGAGTACGACGAACTGGCCCGGTTCGTCGACCGGGTCAGCCACACCCACGAACAGTGGCGCGCGGAGGTCGGCAGGCGCATCGCCGACCCGGCCACCGCAGCGTTGCTGGTGGCCAAGTTCAGCCTCGCCGCCGAACGGGGCGTGCAGCTGCGGCTCAGCGAGGACAGCGAACTCGGCGAGCTCGACGAGCAGCTGTCCGCGGACCTGACCACCGTGCTGGGCAACCTCGTGGACAACGCGCTGGACGCGGCCGAAGGCCCGGACGGCCGGATCGAAGCCGACCTGCGCCAGCGCGACGGCGCGATCACGGTCGTGGTCCGCGACTCCGGGCCGGGGGTGGCGCCGGAGATCGTCGAGGAGGTGTTCCGGCACGGTTTCACCACCAAAGCCGCCCGCGACGAGCAACGCGGCCTCGGGCTCGCGCTGACCAGGCAGATCTGCCGCCGCCGCGGCGGCGGGGTGGACGTGCGCAACGAACGCGGCGCAGTGTTCACCGCCCGGCTGACCTCGGAGGTGCGCGCGTGATCAAAGTGCTGGTGGTGGACGACGACTTCATGGTCGCCAAGATCCACAGTGGCTACGTGCAGCGGGTCGCCGGCTTCGAGGTGGTCGCCGTGGCGCATTCCGGCGCGGAAGCACTGCGCTCGGTCGCCGACCTGCGGCCCGATCTGGTGCTGCTGGACATCTACCTGCCGGACATGGACGGGCTCGGCGTGCTGCGCGCGCTGCGCACCGGCGACCGGCCGGCGGCCGAACCGGACGTGCTGGTGATCAGCGCGGCGCAGGACCTGGACACCGTGCGCGGGGCGGTGCGCGGCGGAGCGCTGCACTACCTGATCAAGCCGTTCAGCTTCGACGCGTTGCGCGAGCAGCTGGAGCGCTTCCGGGAACTGCACGAGCGGTTGAGCGAGCTGCCCGGCGACGCACCTGCGGCGCAGCAGGACGTGGACCGGCTGTTCGGCACGCCGCAACGCGGGGCGAGCACGCCGAAAGGGCTCGCCAGCGAAACCGCAGCGGTCGTGCAGCGGGTGCTGCAGGGCACCGAGGGCGACCTGTCCGCCAGCGAGTGCGCGCAGGCCGCCGAACTCTCCCGCGTATCGGCGCGCAAGTACCTGGAGCACTTCGTCGCCACCGGCCGCGCCGAGGTGCGGTTGCGCCACGGCGGTGCGGGACGGCCGGAACGCCGCTACCGGTGGAGCCGCTGAACCGTCTCCCCCGGTCGCGTGCGCCGCCGTTGCGGCCACCGGTCCGGCGGCTGACACTGCCGCTCGTCCAGCACCTTTCGCTCGCCCGCGGGCCGGCCGTGCGCGAGCTCGCACACCTCGGGGAGGTGGCCGCATGACGCTCAGCAAGGCCCGCGCGGTGGCGGACGCCGTGCTGTTCGAGGGTTACCTGCTCTACCCGTACCGCGCCTCGGCGTTGAAGAACCGGATGCGCTGGCAGTTCGGCGTGCTCGCGCCCCGCGGGGCCGGTGCGGCGGAGAACTGGTTCGCACGAACCGAATGCGCGCTCGAGGCCACCCCTTCGACCACAGTGGACATTCGAGTCCGCTGCCTGCAACTGCGCCACCGCGGCGGAGAAAAGCCTTGGGACGAAGGAATCGTGCGCGAGTTCGCCGTGCCGGTGCCGTTGGCCGCGCTGGAGCAACCGCGAACCGTGATGTTCGAGCTGCCCGCCGGAACCGACCGCCGGGACGGTGCGAACTGGCACCGCTACCGCGTTCCCGGCCTGATCCACATCGAGAGCCGGCGCGTGGAGCACTCGCGCGACGTGCGCACCATCCAAGTCCGGGTGGAGAACCGATCCGAGTGGACACCGAGCGCGGCCGACGTGCGCGACGACGTGCTGCGCCGCTCGCTGGCTTCGGTGCACACCATGCTCGCCGTGCGCGACGGGAGCTTCCTCTCGCTGCTGGACCCTCCGGAGTGGGCGCAGGACATCGCGGCCGCCTGCCGCAACACCAACACCTGGCCGGTGCTGGTCGGCGACCCGCAAGACCGGGACGTCGTGCTGTCCTCGCCCATCATCCTCTACGACCACCCCGCCATCGCCCCGCAGAGCCCCGGCGACCTGTTCGACGCCACCGAGATCGACGAAATCCTCACCCTGCGCACGATGACCTTGACCGACGAGGAGAAGCGCGAGGTCCGCGAGACCGATCCGCGCGCCGCGGAACTGCTGGACCGCGTCGAGCAGCTGCCCGCTGAAGCCCTCGAACGACTGCACGGGACGCTGCGCTTCCCGCGGAACGAGCACTGATGCGCGTCCTGGTAGCCGGGATCGGGAACATCTTCCTCGGCGACGACGGCTTCGGCGTCCACGTCGTCGAACGCCTCGCCGAAAGCACGCCACCGGACGGGGTTCGCTTCGCGGACTTCGGAATCCGAGGACTGCACCTGGCCTACGAGCTCCTCGACGGCTACGACGTGCTGGTACTCGTCGACGCCATCGCAGGACGTGGCACGCCCGGCGCGGTATCCGTGATCGAGGCGGAAATGCCCACCACCGCACCGGACGTGCTGGACGCGCACGGCATGACCCCCGACGTCGTGCTCGGCCTGCTGCGCAAACTCGGTGGCACGATCGGCAAAACGTTCGTCGTCGGATGTGAGCCGGTGGATTGTTCCGAAAGGATCGGTCTTTCCGCTGCGGTAAACGCCTCAGTGGACCAAGCCGTCGATCTCACCCGCGGCCTCCTCGACGAGATCATCGACTGCCCAGCGGCATCCTGACACCTTCGGACCACGGTGCCGGTGCGCAGCTAGATCCCCCTGCACCGCAACGAAACCCCGCCTACCGTCGGAGCACGCCGCGGTCGTGGGGCACCGGAGACGCACGCGGCCATCCGACCACACGAGGTGTGCCATGAGTGCGACATCGGCCGAGCAGGACTCGCCGCCGCGGGCCATCGACGAACTGCACATCCTCTGGACCTCCGAGGGAATGAGCTGCGACGGCGACACGGTCTCGGTGACCAACGCGAAGCTGCCGAGCCTGGAGGACGTCGTGCTCGGCACCGTGCCGGGTCTGCCGAAGGTCCACTTGCACAACAAGGTCCTCGCCTACGAAACCGGCGAGGACTTCATGACGGCGTTCCGCAAGGCCGAGCGCGACGAACTCGGGCCGTTCGTGCTCGTCGTGGAAGGCTCCATTCCGAACGAACGGATCAACGGCGACGGCTACTGGACCGCAATGGGCAACGACCCCGAAACCGGCGAACCCATCACGGTCAACGAATGGATCGACCGCCTAGCGCCCAAAGCGTGGGCCGTGGTGGCGATCGGCACCTGCGCCACCTACGGCGGAATCCACGCCATGGCGGGAAACCCGACCGGCTCGATGGGGCTTGCCGACTACCTCGGCTGGGATTTCCGCTCCGCGGGCGGACTTCCGATCGTCAACGTGCCCGGATGCCCGGTGCAGCCGGACAACTTCATGGAAACCCTGCTGTGGGTGCTGCACCAAGCCGCAGGGCTCGCCCCGACGATCCCGCTGGACGACCAGCTGCGGCCCACCTGGCTGTTCGGCAAGACCGTGCACGAGGGCTGCGACCGAGCCGCCTACTACGAACAAGCCGACTTCGCCGCCGACTACAACTCCCCCAAGTGCCAGGTGAAAATCGGCTGCTGGGGCCCGGTGGTCAACTGCAACGTCACCAAGCGCGGCTGGATGGACGGCATCGGTGGCTGCCCCAACGTGGGCGGGATCTGCATCGGCTGCACCATGCCCGGCTTCCCCGACAAGTTCATGCCGTTCATGGACGAGCCTCCCGGCGCCACGTTGTCGTCCACACTGCTGCGCGCCTACGGCCCGTTCATCCGCACGATGCGCGGAATCACCAACCACACCGCGAACAAGGAACCCAAGTGGCGCCACAAGGAACCGGCGCTCACCAGTGGCTACGAGCCACGCTGGCCGAACGGCCGGGCACAGAGCTAAGGAGCCCTCCCGGATGACCACCCACCCCACCACGGACACCGAGCGGCGCACCCTGGTCGACGTCGAATTCGATCCGATCACCCGGATCATCGGCAATCTCGGGATCTACACCAAAGTCGACTTCGCCAACGGAGAAGTCGCCGAGTGCAAGAGCACCTCGTCGCTGTTCCGCGGCTACAGCGTGTTCATGAAGGGCAAGGACCCGCGCGACGCGCACTTCATCACCAGCCGGATCTGCGGGATCTGCGGCGACAACCACGCGGTTTGCTCGATCTACGCGCAGAACATGGCCTACGGCGTGAAGACTCCGCCGCTCGGTGAGTGGATCATGAACCTCGGCGAGGCCGCCGAGTTCATGTTCGACCACACCATCTTCCAGGACAACATGGTCTTCATCGACTTCTGCGAGAAGATGGTCGCCGAGACGAACCCGTCGCTGCTGCCCCGCGCGGAACGCAAGGACGCACCTCGCGGGGACGTGCACGGCTACCGCACCATCGCCGAGATCATGCGCGCCTTCAACCCGTTCGAAGGCGAGATGTACAAGGCGGCGCTGGAAATGTCGCGCATCACGCGGGAGATGTGCTGCCTCATGGAGGGCAGGCACGTCCACCCGTCGACGCTCTACCCGGGTGGCGTGGGAACCGTCGCCACACCGCAGGTATTCACCGACTACCAGGTCCGCCTGGTGCGGGTGCTGGACTTCATCAAACGCGCGGTGGCGATGAACGACGACGTGTTCGACTTCTTCTACGAAGCGCTGCCCGGCTACGAAGAAGTCGGCAGGCGTCGCACCCTGCTCGGCTGCTGGGGCTGTTTCCAGGATCCCGGCGTCGTCGACTACTCGTACCGGAATCTCAACGCCGCGGGAAACGCGATGTTCGTGACGCCGGGAATCGTGGTGGACAATCAGCTGATCACCACCGACCTGGTGGACATCAACCTCGGGATGCGGATCCTGCTGGGCAGTTCGTACTACGAGGACTGGACGGCCGAGCACACCTTCGTCGACCGCGATCCACTGGGGAACCCGATCGACCAGCGCCACCCGTGGAACCAGACCACGTTGCCCGCACCGCAGAAACGCGACCTCGACGGCGGCAATTACAGCTGGGTCATGAGTCCGCGCTGGTACGACAAGCGCACCGACGACCACTTGGCGCTGGACACCGGCGGCGGACCGCTGGCCCGGCTGTGGGCCACCTCGCTGGCCGGCAAGGTCAACACGCCCTACGTCCGCTCCACCGGCCACAGCGTGCAGATCGACCTGCCCCGCGGGCAGGGGCTGCCCGGCATGAGTCTGGAGTGGACACCGCCGAAGTTCCCGAACACCCTCGAACGCAACCGCGCGCGGATGTACTTCGTCGCCTACGCGGCCGGAATGGCGCAGTACTTCCTGGACCGCGCGCTGGCCGAAGTCCGTTCCGGGAACACCAAGGTCTTCGAGGACTTCACGGTGCCCGACGAGGCCATCGGCGTCGGATTCCACGAGGCCGTGCGGGGTGTGCTCTCGCACCACATGGTGATCAAAGACGGCAAGATCGCCAACTACCACCCGTACCCGCCGACTCCGTGGAACGCCAGCCCGCGCGACACCTACGGCACGCCCGGACCGTACGAGGACGCGGTGCAGGGCCAGCCGATCTTCGAGGAGAACGGGCAGGACGACTTCAAGGGGATCGACATCATGCGCACGGTGCGCAGCTTCGACCCGTGCCTGCCGTGCGGTGTGCACATGTCCCTGGGCAACGGTCGCGTGCTGCGGAAATCGCACTCACCGATGTTCGGCAACGGATCCTGACGAGGTTCGCGATGCCTTGGAACGACGAGGAAGCCCGCGACCGGGTCGCACGGACCGAGGCGGAACTGTCCGCACTCGGCGCGGAGACCGGTCTCGTTCCCGCAGCGCAGGCGATGGAAGCCATCGCGCAGATCGTGGCGCTGTACGGAGAAGCACTGACCCGCATGGTCGATCACGCGCTCGAGTCCACTGAGGTCGTTGATGCGTTCGTCGGCGACGAGTTGGTGTCGCATCTTCTCCTGGTGCACGACCAGCATCCGCTGGATTGCGCGACTCGGGTGGAGATGGCGTTGCAGCAGGTTCGGGAACGAGGCGTCGGCGCCGAGCTCACCGGCCTTTCCGGGAACACCGCGCGAATCCGCTGCGAAACAGCGGGATGCCGATCGACGTTGCATAACCTGCGCTCCGCCATTGAGGAACCGCTCGGGCGCCTCGCCCCCGAGATCGAGCACATCGAGATCGACGACGCGGGCGAGAACGGTTCACCGACCGTGATACCGGTAGATGCGCTGTTCACCGGTGGCCGCGTACCGGAAGCGGGGTGAGCCGGATGCCCGGCTCGGTGCTGCGCCGCATCGCACAGCAGGCGAACTCACGTCCCGCGGTTCGCGACGATTCCGCGCCGCGATGCGAACTTTGCGCGGACGCTTTGGACGAACGGCACCGGCACCTGCTCGACACCGGCAGCGGCGCGGTCTCCTGCGCGTGCCCTTCCTGCGGAGTGCTGTTCGACCACGGCAACGGTGGCGGGCAGCGCAGGCTCATTCGGTCACGACCTCGCCGGCTGGGCGATTTCGTGCTCGACGACCTGGCTTGGATCGCCCTCGGCGTACCCGTCGGCTTGGCGTTCTTCGTCCGAGACGGTGCGTCCGGTGCGGTCACCGCCTTCTACCCCAATCCGATCGGGACCATGCGAACCGACGTCGACCCGGAGTGCTGGAAGACCGTCACCGCATCGAACCCGCCGCTGTCCGATATGGACGACGACGTGGAGGCGCTGCTGATCGACCGCTTGCGCCAACCAGCGGAGTATTGGCTGCTGCCGCTGGACGAATGCCACCGCCTCACCGCCGTGCTGCGGACGCACTGGCGCGGTTTCGGCGGAGGCCCCGAGGTGTGGGAGCACGTCGACCGGTTCTTCGCGCGGCTGCGCTGATCCGGGCAAGGAGGAGCGGAACATGAGCAAGATCGAAGTAGGCAGGTCCGGGATCCACCCGGACACTCCGTCGCACATCGACGGCATCGCGGAAGGCAATGAGACCGGCAACTACGAGAAGCAACCCGGGCACCTGCCGGACGGGCACGCCACCGCGCGCCGCTCCACCGGTGTCCGTGCCAAGGACCGGGATCCGATCCTGCCTTCGATGCCGAACCTGTCACCGTCGTGAACGCGCCGAACGCGGACGCGGAACTGGCATTCGCCGTTACCGAGGCGCGCGCGGCGGAACTCGCAGCGGTTCCCACATTGCGCTTTGCGGTCCGGGTTTCGGACACGACGGGCGTGCCGATCCAATCGATCACGCTGAGCACCGCCATCCGCATCGCGCCGGCGAAGCGGCGCTACAGCAAGCGGCAAGCCGCGCTGTTGGCCGACCTCTTCGGCGCACCGTCGCGGTGGGTCGACACGATGCGTCCGCTCACCTGGGCACGTGTGACCACTGTGGTGCCCGCGTTCACCAGTGAGATCGTCGCTGATCTGCCGGTGGAATGCGGGCACGACAACGAGCTCGCGGTCGCGAAGTACTTCCACGCCGTACGCGCAGACGAGGTACCGCTGCAATTCTTGTTCAGCGGCACCATATTCCACACCGACCGGCAAGGATCACTTCGCACCCGGCGCATTTCCTGGTCGAGCGAGGCGCCTTTCGCCCTCCCGGCGGAAGTGTGGCACGACGCCGTCTCCGGCCCGCACGGTCACCGATGGCTCCGGCTGTCCGGAGACCGGTTCGACGCGCTGTGCGCCTACCGCTCGCGACGCGGTTTGACGGATTGGGATGCGGTGGTGGATGCGCTCACCGCAGGCGAAGAGAACGGAACCGCCACATGAACCGCGATCGAGCTTGGCGCGCCGGAACCCGCGTTCGGCTGCGCCCATCCCAGCGGGCCGACATCGTCGACCTGGCGCTGACGGGCCGGACCGCGCTGGTGGATCGCATTGAGGTCGGCAACGACGGACGGATCCACGTCGTGGTCGTACTCGATGACGACCCCGCCCGCGTCCTCGGGCCGATGAGCCAGATCGGACACCGCTTCTTCTTCACACCGGAAGAACTCGAGCGGCTCGACGAGCCCGGCGACACCGGCCCACGAACACTCATCGCAGGGCTGGGTGACGGATTCAATCCGGCCGACGTATTCGGGTCCACAGTGGTACAGCGGCTGCGCACCGCCGAGCTCCCCGGTCGCGTCGACGTCGACGACTTCGGCATCCGCACCGGCGACCTCGTGCACGCGGCACGCGGATACGACGCGGCGCTCGTAGCGTGTACCCGGCGACTCGGGCACCAGCCCGCGACGGTGCGGCTGGTCGACTGCGAGGAACTCCCGCACGTGCACCACGTCGTCGCGTACGAACCCGGCACCGGTGCGGTCCCCGAAACCGCCATCGGCGAGGCGGTGCGGCTCATCGAAGAACTCACGGCCGAACTCGCCGAATCGGCCACGCCAAGCGAGAGGTGAATCCCGTTGCACACCAGGACAAAGATCAAGCACCCGAACCTGCTGCTGATCGCAGGCGCGCTGACCGTCGTGGCCATCGCGGGCATCGCCATGCAGCTGCCCGAGATCCTGCGCTACATCAGGATCGAACGAATGTGATCCGGTCCTTCTTTCAGGCGTCCCGATCGGACTCGGATTGTGCGCGGCTCACCCGCGGTCGACGCTGAAGGTCGTTTCCGCGCGACTCCCCCAGGAATCGAGGTGGCGCACGAATGTCCTGGCAATCCACCGACAGCGCCGGGCAGGCGCTGCAAGACCTGTTCGACCGCCGCGTCGAGCCGGTCGAACGCCTGCTCGGGGACGCCGAAGCGGTGGCGCGGGCCTGCCACGACATGGCACGGCGATTTCATGCGGGCGGCAAGCTCATCGTGTCCGGAAACGGGGGACCGAGCACGGACGCGCAGCACGTCGCCGTGGAATTCGTGCACCCGGTGATCGTCGGCAAGCGCGCGCTGCCCGCGTTGTCGCTGACTTCGGACGTCGCCACCGTCACCGGGATCGCCCGCGGCGCCGGGATCGACGAGGTGTTCGCGCATCAGGTCCGGTGCTTGGGCGAGCCCGATGACATCGCCCTCGGGATCTCGGCCGACGGCGACTGCGAGAACGTGCTGCGCGGGCTCGTCGAGGCCGACCGGCGCGGACTGCTGAGCATCGGGCTAGCGGGCGGCGAAGGCGGTGCGATGGCGGCCACCGGACTGGATCACGTGCTGGTCGCGCACTCCGACGATCCCCGTGTCGTCAAGGAAGTGCACGTGACGATCTACCACGTGCTGTGGGAGCTCGTGCACGTCTTCCTCGAGCAGCCCGGCGTCTGGGAAGCCGCATGAGCGCCGATCTCGGCAACTCCTGCGAGTCCGCCGAGTCCTGCGTCACTTGTTCGGACCAAGCCGTTGCAGTGCGCGTGGAGCGGCTGCTCGGTTCCGGGTTGGCCATCGTGTCGACCACGAACGGCCGCGAAGAGATCAGCGTCGGCCTGGTGAACGCCCGCGAGGGCGACACGGTGCTCGCGCACGCCGGCGAGGCCATCGCAGTCCTGAAGGAGTAGTGACCACTGTGGAACAATCCGCACCCGCCGGGGCGGAAATGCTGTATCCGTTCCTGTCGCCGACCATCGCGGACATCGACGCGCTGCTGGTGGAAGTGCGCGAATCGACCAGGTCGAAAGCACGCGAGATCACCGAGCTGCGGGCGGAATTCCTGCGCCGCGACGGGGCTCGCATCCTCGCCTGCGCCGAAGCGATGGCCGAGCGGTTCGCCGGTGGCGGCCGGTTGCTGGCGTTCGGCAACGGCGGCAGCTCCACCGACGCGCAAGACCTCGCGAGCCTGTTCCTGCACTCCGACCCGGACCGGCGCTCGCTTCCCGCGTTCGGACTCACCAGCGACATCGCCGTGGTGACCGCGCTGTCCAACGACGTCGGCTTCGACGTGGTGTTCGCGCGCCAAATCGGAGCGTTCGGGCGCGCGGGCGACATCGCCATCGGATTGTCCACCAGCGGGAATTCCGCGAACTTGCTCGACGGTTTCGAGGCAGCTGCCCGGATGGGGATGTTGACCGTGGGGATCGCCGGAGACCACGGCGGACGAATGGCGGAATCCGCGAGCATCGAGCACCTCTTCGTGATCCCGTCCACCTCGGTGCACCGCATCCAGGAGGCGCAGACCACGCTGTACCACGCCCTGTGGGAACTGACCCTGCTCGCGCTCGGCGAGCCCGGAACGCTAGCGGGGAGAAGCTGATGTGCCTGGCGATTCCCGGTGAGATCGTCGAGGTACGCGGCGACGGCTCCGATCTGGCCACAGTGGACGTCGGCGGTGTACGCCGCGTCATCAACATCGGGCTGCTGAGCGAACAGCCGCCCGGACCCGGCGACTGGGTGCTGATCCACGTCGGATTCGCCCTGTCGGCCATCGACGAGCAAGAAGCGAAAGCCGTGCTGGAACTGCTCGAATCGGTCGGTCAGGCGTACGCCGACGAGCTCGACGCGCTGAGCGGCACGGACGTCGAGTAGAGGAGGGTCGATGCGTTTCGTCGACGAATACCGGGACGCCGCGAAAGCTCGTGCACTGGCTGCCGAGATCGCCAAGCTCGCGGACCCGGCGCGGGAGTACCGGTTCATGGAAGTCTGCGGCGGGCACACGCACGCGATCTACAAGCACGGCATCGAGGACTACCTGCCGGAGAACATCACGCTCGTGCACGGGCCGGGATGCCCGGTGTGCGTGATCCCGATGGGACGTGTCGACGACGCGATCCACATCGCGCGGCAGCCCGAGGTCTTGATGACCTCGTTCGGGGACATGATGCGCGTTCCCGGTGGCGACGGGAACTTCTTCGATTCCAACGCGGAAGGCACCAACATCCGCGTGGTGTACTCCCCGCTCGACGCGCTGAAGGCCGCGCGGCACAACCCCGGCCAGCACGTCGTGTTCATGGCGATCGGGTTCGAGACCACCGCCCCGTCGACCGCGATGACGCTGCTGCGCGCGCAGCAGGAAGGGCTGAAGAACTTCTCGGTCTTCTGCAACCACGTGACGATCATCCCGGCGATCAAGGCGATCCTGGACTCACCGGACCTGCGGCTGGACGGATTCCTCGGGCCCGGTCACGTGTCCACCGTGATCGGTTGCGCACCGTACCGGTTCATCGCCGAGGAGTACGGGAAACCACTGGTGGTGGCCGGCTTCGAGCCGCTCGACGTGCTGCAGTCGATCCACCTGCTGCTGGTGCAACTCGCCGAGGGCCGCAGCGAGGTCGAGAACCAGTACCGCAGGGTCGTGCCGTGGCAGGGAAACCGGGCCGCGCTGGAAGCCATTTCCCGCACGATGCGGCCGCGGCCGTACTTCGAGTGGCGCGGTCTCGGCTTCATCTCGCACTCCGCGCTGCGGCTGCGCGAGGAGTACTCGCGGTTCGACGCGGAAGAGCGCTTCGAGCTGCCCGGAGTGCGAGTGGCGGACCCGAAGTCCTGCCAATGCGGTGAAGTCCTCAAGGGAGTGCTGAAACCGTGGGAGTGCAAGGTGTTCGGCACCGCCTGCACGCCGGAGACACCGATCGGGACCTGCATGGTCTCCCCCGAGGGCGCTTGCGCGGCCTACTACAACTTCGGCCGGTTCAGCCGGGAACGCGTCCGGGAAGCGAGCAAAGCATGACCGAGAACCCGACCCGCGATGCGGAAGCACTCGTGCTGCACCGGATCGAGCGCGCCCGCGGGGCCCGGCCGCGGATCAAGGAAGAGCGGATCACCCTCGCGCACGGCGCGGGCGGCAAAGCCACCCAGACCTTGGTCGAGGCGCTGTTCCTGGCCGAGTTCCGCAACGAGTTGCTCGAACCGCTCGGGGACGGTGCCGAAATCTCGTTGCCGCACAACAGGATCGCGCTCACCACGGATTCGTTCGTGGTGTCCCCGCTGTTCTTCCCCGGCGGGAACATCGGTGATCTCGCGGTCAACGGAACGGTCAACGACCTCGCCGTCTCCGGCGCGGATCCGCTCTACCTGTCGGCCGGCTTCGTGCTCGAGGAAGGATTTCCGGTGGCCGACCTGAAGCGCGTGGTGCGCGCGATGTCCGCAGCCGCGACCGCCGCCGGGGTCCGCATCGTCACCGGGGACACGAAGGTCGTGGACAAGGGCAAAGCGGACGGCTGCTACATCAACACGACCGGGGTCGGCGTCCTGTCCGGTTCCCACAGGCTCGGGATTTCGCAGGCACAGCCGGGCGATGCAGTGCTGGTGACCGGGCCGATCGGCGCGCACGGAGCGACGATCATGCTCGCCCGGGGAGAACTCGACATCGAAGCCGACATCGTTTCGGACACCGCCGCGCTGCACGGGCTCGTCGCGAGCCTGTTGGACGACGTCCCCGGGGTGCGCGCGCTGCGGGACGCCACCCGCGGTGGAGTCGCCACCGTGCTCAACGAGATCGCGCGAGCCTCGGAAGTGGCCGTCGTCCTCGACGAAGGTTCGGTCCCGGTCGGCGGGCAGGTACGCGGAGCCGCGGAACTGCTCGGCATCGATCCGCTCTACGTCGCCTGCGAAGGGCGCGCCGTTGTCGTCGTCGACGGCTCGGAATCCGAAGCGGCACTGGCGTCGATGCGGAAACACCCGCTGGGGGCGGAATCGGCGGTGATCGGCCGGATCGGCGCCGACCCGCCGGGGATGGTGCTGGCCAACACCGCGTTCGGCGGTACGCGGGTGGTGGACCTGCTCGTCGGCGATCCGCTGCCGCGGATCTGCTGAGCTCGCACTGCGATCGGAGACGCTGTGCACGAACTCGGCATCACCCGAGGTGTCGTCGAAGCCGTGCTCGATGCGGCCGGTGATGCCCGGATCATCCGGCTGCGGTTGGAGATCGGCCGGTTGTCCGGGGTGGTGACGGACTCGGTGCGGTTCTGCTTCGAGCTGGCCGCGGAGGGCACTTCGCTGGCCGGGGCGCGGTTGGAGATCACGGAACCGGGCGGGCGGGCGGAATGCCGGGCCTGCGGGCGCGAGTTCGAAGTGGACTCGGTGCTCGCGCTGTGTTCCTGCGGCAGTGCGAACGTCGCGCTGATCGCCGGACAGGAACTTCGGATCAAGGAAGTCGAGGTGGCGTGAATGTGCGCGACATGCGGGTGCTCGGACGGGTCGGCGCGGGTGGACGGCCGGGCAGTCGGTGCCGCTGATGGGATCGTCCCGGAACACCGGCAAGGCCTCGAAATCGAGCATGAGAACGGCGTAGACCATGGCCACGGGCACGGGCACGAACGGTCCACATCGGACTCCGCTACCTTGCTGCTGGAGCAGCGGGTGCTGGCCAAGAACGACGGCCTCGCGCGCCGCAACGCGGCGTGGTTCGACGACGCGGGTCTTCTGGTGCTCAACGTGATGAGTTCGCCCGGTTCCGGGAAGACGACACTGCTCGCGCGCACCCTCACCGAACTCGGACCGAAGATCGCGGTCTCAGTGGTGGAGGGAGACCAGGAAACCGACTTCGACGCCGACCGACTGCGCGCCACCGGCCGCGACGTCGTGCAGATCAACACCGGTGCGGGATGCCACCTGGACGCCGAGATGGTCGCCGATGGCATCCGCACCCTGCGTCCCGAACCGCGGTCGGTGATTTTCGTGGAGAACGTCGGGAATCTGGTGTGCCCGGCGTTGTTCGAGCTCGGCGAGCAGCACCGGATCGTGGTGGCCTCAACCACCGAAGGCGAGGACAAGCCGCTGAAATACCCGCACATGTTCCGCGCGGCGAACATGGTGCTGCTCAACAAGATCGACCTGTTGCCGCACCTACGGTTCGATGTGGACAGGTTCGTGCGCAATGCGCAGCTGGCCAACCCCGCCGTGCGAATGCTGCGTGTTTCAGCGGATACCGGTCAGGGGATGCGTGCCTGGTACGACTGGCTCAGCGAGCGGGTGGACGAACTGGCCGCGAACACCCTCAGCTGATCCGGGCTCCGGCAACGACGGCCTGCCCCAGGCTGATGCCGCCGTCATTGGCAGGTACCCGTGAGTGCACCAGAACTCGGAACCCGTTGTGCTCCAACTCGGTGACCGCGCGGTTCAAAAGCAGAGCGTTCTGGAAAACCCCGCCGGACAGCGCCACCGACGACAAGCCGGTGGATTCCCGCAGCAGCAAGCAGGTTTCTGCGATCAGACGGGCGACCGAGTTGTGGAAGCGGGCCGCCACGGACGGTGCAGGGATTCCCGCCCGCAGTTCGGTGACCACCGAACGCACCAGATCGGTGCTGCGCAGCACGAGCTTCCCACCGTCCACAACGGACCCGGGAGGTTCGCCGAGTTCGCCGGTTTCGCCAGGGTCGGCGAGCTGTTCGAGCTCGATCGCGGCTTGGCCTTCGTAGCCGACCTGATCGCGCACCCCGAGCAGGGCCGCGACGGCGTCGAACAACCTTCCCGCGCTCGAGGTTCGCGGACACAGCTCGGGGTGGCCTGCGAGTTCGGTGACCGCGCGCCAATTCTGCTGGCGCTGCGCCAGTTCCGGCTCGGGACCGTCCAAGTCCGGGCAAGCGCGCAAGAAAGCCGCGGCCATCCGCCATGGTTGCAGGATCGCGGCCCGGCCACCCGGCATCGCCACCGGCTCCAGGTGCGCGGCGCGCTGGAAACCGGCCAAGTCCGCGATCAGGAACTCACCGCCCCACATCGTCCCGTCGGTGCCGAAGCCCAAGCCGTCGAACGCCACGCCGAGCACCGGCCCCGCCTCCTCGTTGTCCGCGAGACACGCGGCGATGTGCGCATGGTGGTGTTGCACCCCGATCAACTCGATGTCCGGGACCAACTCGGTCTCCATGAGGTGCTGGGCGTGCTTGGTCGAGAGATACTCGGGATGCAGGTCGTGCGCCACCACCTGCGGGTCGATGCCGAACAGCTTGCGGAAGTGCTCGACGCCCGCCCGGAAGGAACGCAACGTCTGGAAGTTCTCCAAGTCGCCGATGTGCTGCGAGACGAACACCTCCCTGCCGCGGGCGAGCGCGAAAGTGCTCTTCAGCTCAGCACCGCAGGCCAGCACCGCACGCGGGAACTCCCACGGCACCCGCACCGGCTCCGGAACGTAGCCGCGGGAACGGCGCAACGGCATCGGTCGGCCGCGGAACATCCGCACGACGGAATCGTCGGCGCGGATGTGGATCTCGCGGTCGTGGCCGAGGAACTCGTCGGCGATGCCGGAGAGGGCGCCGAGCACCTTGGCGTCCTCGTGGCAGATCGGCTCCTCCGCCACGTTTCCGCTGGTCAAGACGATCGGTCCGGCGAACTCGCGGAGCAGCAAGTGGTGCATCGGGGTGTAGGCGACGAGCACGCCGAGCTGCCGATTGCCCGGCGCCACCGAAGGGGCCAAGCCGGTGCTCGCCAGGCGATCCAGCAGGACGATCGGCGCTCGCCACGAGCTCAACACGCGCTCCGCGGCCTCGTCGACCGAGCACAGCCGCCTGGCTTCACGCACGCTCGGAACCATGACGGCGAACGGCTTCTCCGAGCGGTGCTTACGGGCGCGCAGCTCGGCCACCGCGGCCTCCGCTCGGGCATCGACGGCCAAGTGGAAGCCGCCGATGCCCTTCACCGCCAGGACCTCGCCGCGGCGCAACGCTTGCGCGGCCGCTGCGATCGGGTCGCCCGGGATGGGGGCTCCCGCGGCGTCGGACAGGTTCAGAGCCGGACCGCAAGCGGGGCAGCACACCGGCTGCGCGTGGAACCGGCGGTCGACCGGATCGTCGTACTCGGCCGCGCACGCCGGGCACATCCCGAAATCGGACATCGTGGTCGCAGGGCGGTCATACGGGATGTCGCGGACGATCGTGAAGCGCGGGCCGCAATGCGTGCAGTTGGCGAACGGGTGGGCGAAGCGGCGATCCGCCCGGTCGGTCAGCTCGCGCAGGCACTCCGTGCACGTGGCGCTGTCCGGCGGGACGAAGGTGCTGCGGGAATCCTCCCGGCGGCTCAGCACGATCCGGAACCCGCGCACACCGAGCGGGGGCAGCGCAACGACGTCGATGCCGTCCACCACCGCCATGGGCGGCGCCTGGTCGCGCAGATCGCCGAGGAACACCTCGATCTTCGCGGCGGGACCTTCCACGTCGATGAACACTCCGTGGCCGTCGTTGCCGACGTGCCCGCCCAAACCGAGGCGGGAAGCCAACGCGTGGGTGAACGGCCGGAAACCGACGCCCTGCACGACACCCGCCACCCGGACCCGCCTGCGCACCCGATCGACCACTCGCCGAGTCTGCTGCCGCTGCGTCGAGGCGGCGAACGCTGCTCACCCCACCGGGCTAAGCGGAGTGCCATCGCCACCAGCTGCACCGCAGGGCAGCCGCGGGTCGGTGGCGAAAGCGGGCACAACCGGATTGGTACCGTGACCGGCGTGCCTGAAGGAACCACCGCCCCAGCACGCACTGCCTCGGGCACGAAGAGCCGCCGCAAGATCAGCTGGGACCTCGTGCGGGCCGGCTGCGTGCTGCTGGTGATGCTCTACCACGCGACTTTCCTCGGTGTGTACCTGCACCCCGAGCTGATCCCGCGCAAGATCGCGTTCCCGTACCAGGTGGGCGCGAGCCTGCTGCTGGTGATCTCGGCCTACTTCGCGTGCGTGACGATCGGGCGCGGTACGACGCTGCGTTACTGGTGGGGACGGATCGCGCGGCTGCTGCCGCCGTTCATCGGCGCCGTGCTGGTCATCTTCCTGCTGACCCGGCTCGCCGCGATCGAGGGCTGGTTCTGGCCCACCTGGTACGACCTGACCTGGAACCTGCTCATGCTGTGGAACTGGCGACCGGCGGACTACGCGTTCATCGACGGGTCGCACTGGACGGTTCCGCTGCAGCTAATGGGGTTCACCGCGGCCGCAGTGCTGTACCGCAGCCGATGGGGGCACGGGCGGCGGATCCTGGTGGTGTTGTGGGCGGCAGTGCTGGTGCCGATGGCGCAGTGGCCGCTGCGGGTCTCCCAACCGCCGGAGCTGTACCGCACGATCGTCGACGGGATCGGCGTGCACCGCTGGCACCTGTTCGTGGTGGGCGTGGCGATCTGGCTGTGGTCGACCAAGCGGATCAGCTGGCCGCACTTCGCCGCGCTGCTCGGCTTCTGCATGATCGGACAAGCGCTGCACAACTACGCCGAAACGCCGGAGGGACTGGTCGCCGACTGGGGCTCGACCGTGGCGGTGTGCATCGGGATGGTCGTGATCGCGTTGACCGCGCGCGGGCCGGACTGGAACAAGGTGGTCTCGGGACGGCCGGCGCGGGCCGTGCAGTGGTTCGCCGGGATCTCCTACGGCGTGTTCCTGACTCACCAGAGCGTCGGCTACCTGGTCTCGCGCGAGCTCCAAGACCTCGGTTTCGGGCCGACGCTGCAAACCGCGGGGTTCCTCGTCACCGGTGTGTTGCTGGGCTGGGCGCTGACCAAGGTCGTGGAACGGCCGATGCACCGCTGGCTGATGAAGGGGTTCGACCGGCTGGCCGCCCGGCGGACCGCTCAGGCTTGAACTAGCGGGGCATCCGCGGCACGACCGGACGGTCCAGTTCGGTGTGGAGCGGAGCAGGTGGCCGCTCCACACCCGCCCACCGACGCACCGTCCCCTCGGCCTCGGCGCGTTGCTGCGGCGGCAGGTTCTCGATCTTCGAGCCGTGGTTGCCACCGGGCACGGTGTAGCGGTAGGAATCCCGGCTTCCCGGACCGAGACGGAACGGCTCCGCGCTCCAGGGGTCATTGCCGCCGTTGACGAACATCAACTCCGAACCGCGCCCGCGAACCCAGGCGTCCACCCGCGCCATCGCGCCCGGGCGGAAACTCATCTCGATCTCCCGCGGGACGAAATCGCGCGGCCTGCCGATCTCCGGGTCGTGCAGCAGGTCCGCCAGCGGCTCGTGCGAGATGTCCTGCCAGCCGAGCTGGGTGCCCGCCTGGTAGTAGTACGGCACGTAGGAGTCCAAGCCCTGGTCGGTGTAGGTGCCGAACTGCACCGTCTCGTCGAAGAAGGCGTACAGGGCGTCCGTGCTCGCCGACGGCGCGGGAATCTTCGGGCAGTCCTGCTGGCCGCGGTACTGCCAGAACGCGAACGGGGCATCCACGACCACCGCCTCCAGCGCACGGTCCACGTCGCCGACGATCCGATCGAAGGTCATGCCACGGGACTCGGCGTAGGCCACGTACTTCGCGCGCATCTCGTCGCGACGCAGCAACGCCTCCCGCTGCGCCGTCGTCAGCGCGCGGCGGCACGCCGGATCGGAACCGACGTTCGCGAGGAACTCGTCGTAGCGGTCGTCGTCGTTGTCCACGTCGTTCGGCGCGACATAAGCGATCGTTGCGGCGACGTCACGCGGGTAGAAGTGGCGGTGGTAGACCGCGGTCATCCCGCCCTTGCTCGCGCCCGTGGTCAGCCAGTGGGTCGAGTAGACCGAACGCAGCGCCTCGATCACCCGGTGCTCGTCGGTCGCCGACTGCCAGATGTCCAGATCGGTCCAGTCCGCGGGCTCCGGGCGGGACGGGGTGAAGAAGCGGTGTTCCAAGGACACCTGGTTGCCGTCCACCAACCGTGTCGGCTCGGCCCGCGTCGGCTGCTCCGGCAGGTCGTAGCCGGTGGTGTGGGCGACCGTGGGGCGGTCGAAACCGCGGTGCAACAGGGTGAGGCGCTGGACGAAACCGCCTCGTTCCGGATGGTGGTGATCGGCCGGTTGCGCGAAACCGAGATCCAGCAGGCGGAAGCCGGACTCGGTGGGCCGCTCGCCGAACACCGTCAGGCCGGGCACCGATTCCAGGCGAATCCGCAGCTCATCCACGGGTTGTGCCGCGGCCGGCATCCCGGCGAGCAACATGCACCCGGCCACTACCGCTGCCAGCCAGCCACGCACCGCGCCTCCCCATGACCATCAATCACGACGAACCTAATGGGTAACGGATCGGCACAACACCCGCGGAAGACGTGGCCGGGCAGCCGTCGCGGCAGGCCGAGCTGCACGCCGGCCGCCGAGGCCGGGCCGTCCGAGCTGACGACCCGGGCCTCGTGGACCTCGGCCTGCGGACGCACCAGCGCGCCCCGAGCTCAGGCGCACCAGCGGAGATCGCCGGCGCGGGTGGTGGTTCAGCGGGAGCTGGCCGACCCCGCCTCGGCGTTCGCGGCGACCGCTGGCTCCGGTGCCTCGGCCGCCTCCGCCTCGGCCGCCTTCGCCGTGAGGCCGCGCTGGCGGGGAACATCCACCTCCTGCTCATCGCCGAGCAGATCGTCGTGCACGACACCGGCGACGTAGGAGTCCCCCGCCTCGGAGTCCGCATCCGACTCCACCGCGGTCAAGAACGGCTCGGCGTCGGCCATGATCTGCTGGGCCGCCCGCACCCGCTTGGCCAGGTCCTGCCGCATCCGCAGCATCGCCTCCGAGTGCTCGTCGGCGCGGCGGAGCCGGCGCTCCGACTCGGCGGTGGCCTCCACGACTCGGCGCTGCGCCTCCGCACGGCTGCGCTGCTCGCGCTCGGCCTGGACCCTGGTGGCCTCCTCGCGGCGTGCCGCCATGGAGATCTCGAAATCGTTCTCCACCTGGGTGCGCCGGGCCTCCGCCTCGTTGTCCAGCTTGCGGCGGTGCGCCTCGGCCTCGCGCGCCATGTGCTGGATGTCCCGGCGGGTCTCGGCCAGCGCCTCGTTGCGCTGCGTCTCCGACTGCCTGCGCCACTGGTCGGCCTCGGCGACCAGGTTCTCGTAACGGGTACGCAGCTCAGCGGCGGACTGCTCGGCGCGCGCCCACTCGTGCTCGGACGCCGCCTGCGCGGACGACACGACCTCCGCGGCCTCGTCGTGGGCCAGCCGCACCATCCGGCGCATCCGGTCGGACAGCGCCGTCTCCTCGATCGGCGTGCGGCAGACCGCGTCGTACTGCTCGCGCAGCTGCTCGATCTCGGCACGCGCCTGCTCCAGCTCCGCCGAGAGGTCCGCGACCTGGCTCAACGCCGCGTCGCGATCCTCGGTGAGCATCCGGACCTCGGCATCGGTCTGCTGGATGTAGAACCGGACCTGCGAACGGCGGTAGCCGTACCAGACGGTGTCGAAATCGGACTTCAGCGGTACCAGGTCACGATCTTCGTTGTTGTAGCCCACGGTCTCACCCCATTGATCATCAGTTGTTCTGCTGGGAGCGAGCCACGCCCCGACGCGGCAAAATCCGTTGTACACCCGCGAAAGCCTTCGGCGATGTGCTCCGCCGGGAGGAACCGGCGAACCCCGGACGCCACTTGCGCGACATTGCCGCGACGAGCCTGCCGACCGGAAAGATCACGCCGGACCTCACCGGCAGGCGCCGCCGGGCAACGGTGTCACGGATCGCTGAGTGCATTGTCCACCCCGACCGCGCATAAGATCAACTGTTTGAATTTCCGAAACCCGCGGGACATCCTCGGTCGGCCGACCCGCCACCGAGGCCGAAAACCGTTGCGGCGTCAGCGATTTGCGGCAGGCGCCAGCACGCGCCGGAAAGTGGTTTCGATTTCATCTCGACTCGGCACCGACTCCCGGACGACGCCTTGCAGCAACAAGCCGCAAAAAAGCGCCGACAGTGCACGGCCCGTCACCGAATCGGTATAGCACGTGAACAGCTCCACCAGCTCCGCGTCCCACTCGTTGCTGACGTGCGCCAACGCGGGCCGGTGCAACGCGGCCATGTAGAGCTCGTGTTGCACGACAGTGCGCGAACGTTGCGGGCCGAGGTAGCGCAGTATGAGATCACCGAGCGCGGCGGCCAAGTCGTCCTCGCCGGACAGCGAGTTCGCCCACGCGCGCAGCTCGGCGACGTCGTCCTGCGCGGACTGGCGCAACGCCTCCGCGAGCAAATCGTCGAGCGTCCGGAAGTAGTACGTCGTCGATCCGAGCGGCACGCCGGCGGCAGCCGCGACAGCGCGGTGCGTGAGCTTCTCGATCCCCCGCTCGGCCACGACGTCGATCGCCGCCCTGGCGATGCGCTCCCTCCTCGCCGGATCCTTGCGGCGCGTCGCAGCCCCCGTCGACACCATGCGGCAAGCCTGCCACGAAACGTCCTCGCAGCGTTGCGGCCCACATCACGCTGCGTGCGTTTCCCCTGCGCACGATCCTGAAGTGAGCGCCGAAACGCGAGCCCCGAACCACGATGATGTACAGATGTACACGACCGGTGCTAGGGTCCTCCGGCAGCGCCGCCGCAGGGCACCGACGTCCCGGCCAGGCGCGCCCCGACGCCGACCGCACCGGCGCGCCGCGGAAGAGCCCGCGCAAACCCGCCACGCAGCCAACTACAGGGACACCCATGTCGAACGACGAAAGCCCGAACACGCTGTTCATCGACGGAACCTGGCAACCCGCAGGCGCCGGCGGCGTGCGCGAAATCCGCAGCCCCGCCGACGGCACCCTCGTCACCACCGTCTCCGAAGGCGACCGGAACGACACCGAACGGGCCATCCACGCCGCCCGCCGGACCTTCGACGACGGCACCTGGGCGAACACCTCCGCATGGGACCGCGGTGACCTGCTGCTGCGCGTCAGCGACATCCTGGTGCGCGACCAAGCCGAATTCGCCCGCGCCGAATCCGGCGACACCGGCAAACGCCTGGTGGAGAGCGAACAGGACATGGCCGACATCGCCGCCTGCTTCCGCTACTTCGGCAAACTCGCCGGGGTCAACGGCGGCGACGTGGTCGACACCGGCTCGCCCGACTCGTTCAGCCGCGTGCGCTACGAACCCGTCGGCGTCTGCGGCATGATCACGCCCTGGAACTTCCCGCTGCTGCAGGTCGCGTGGAAGGTCGCGCCCGCGATCGCCGCAGGCGACACCTTCGTGCTCAAACCCAGCGAACTCACGCCCAGCACCGCGATCCTGCTGATGCGCGCGCTCGACGAAGCAGGGCTGCCCGCAGGCGTGGGCAACCTCGTGCTCGGCAGCGGTCCGGAAACCGGCGCGCTGCTGGCCGAACACCGCGACATCGACCTCATCTCGTTCACCGGCGGACTGCACACCGGCCGGTCCATCGCCGCCTCCGCCGCAGCCACCGTCAAGAAGGTCGCCCTCGAACTCGGCGGGAAGAACCCCAACGTGGTCTTCGCCGACGCCGACTTCGACACCGCCGTCGACTACGCGCTGATGGCCGTGTTCCTGCACTCCGGGCAAGTGTGCTCCGCCGGGGCGCGACTCGTCGTGCAAGACGACATCCACGACGAGTTCGTCGACGAACTCGTGCGGCGAACCGAGAAGATCCGCATCGGCGGGCCCTACGACGAAGACGCCGAAACCGGGCCGCTGATCTCCGCCGCACACCTCGAGAAAGTTTCCGCGCACGTGGCCAAGGCCGTGGAAGAAGGCGCTGTGTTGCGCACCGGCGGGCGCCGCCCCGAAGGCGAGCGCTACGCCAACGGGCACTACTACCTGCCGACCGTGCTCGACGAAGTCGCGCAAGGCAGCTACGCCGTCACCGAAGAATCCTTCGGGCCCGTGCTCACCGTGGAACGCTTCACCGACGAAGACGACGCCGTGCGCATCGCCAACGACACGCACTACGGGCTCGCCGGCGCGGTGTTCAGCAGCGACGTGAGCAAAGCCCAGCGCGTCGCGCACCGGCTGCGGCACGGCACCGTCTGGATCAACGACTTCCACCCGTACCTGCCCCAAGCCGAATGGGGCGGCTACAAGCAATCCGGCATCGGCCGCGAACTCGGACGCGCCGGGCTCGGCGAATACCAGGAGGCCAAGCACATCCATCAAAACCTGCGCCCGCAGCCGCCGCGGTGGTTCGACGGCCGCTGACCGGGGGCAGGCACAAACCCATACTGCGCAACAACCACCCGCCGCTCGGCCCCGCAGCCCGCGGGACACCGAGCGCGGGAAAGGAGTTCGGGCATGAGCGCGCCCACCGGGGACGCCGAGCTCAGCGAGTTCGGCTACACCAACAAACTGAAAAGATCCCTCGGCGGCTTCCACACCTTCGCCGCAGGAATCAGCTACATCTCGGTGCTGACCGGCACCTTCCAGCTCTCCTACTTCGGATTGTCGTCCGGAGGACCCGCCTACTGGTGGTCCTGGCCGCTGGTGTTCTTCGGCCAGCTGATGGTGGCGTTGAGCTTCGCCGAACTGGCCTCGCACTACCCCATCGCCGGATCGATCTACAACTGGTCGAAAAAGCTCGGGGGCAAACACGTGGCCTGGCTGGCCGGCTGGATGATGCTGCTGGCGTCGATCGTTTCCATCGCCGCCACCGCACTCGCCTACCAGCACACGCTCCCGCAAATATGGGGCGCTTTCCAAATCATCGGTAACGGGAGCGGAACCAGCGAAGCCGCCAACGGCGTGCTGCTCGCGACGATGCTGATCGTGTTCACCACGCTGGTCAACGCTTTCGGCGTGAAACTCATGGCGCGGATCAACAGCGCCGGGGTGACCATCGAACTGATCGCGGCCGTGCTGCTGATCCTGTTCCTGGCCGTGGCCGCGACCCGCGGGCCGGACGTCGTGCTCGAAACGCAGAACACCGGAAGCACCAACCCGCACGGATACCTCGGCGCGTTCCTCGTCGCCGCGCTCGCGTCGTCCTACGTGATGTACGGGTTCGACACCGCCTCGTCCCTCGGCGAAGAATCGATCAACCCGCATCGGAACGCGCCCAAAGCCATTCTGCGATCGCTGATCGCATCGTTCGTGCTCGGCGGGTTGATCATCCTGCTGGCGCTGATGGCCGCCAGAGACCTCAACGCGCCGGAGCTGACCGAAGTCGGCCTCCAGTTCGTGCTCACCGACTCGCTCGGACCACTCATCGGACGGCTGTTCCTGCTCGTGGTGTTCGTGGCGATCACCGTGTGCGTGCTCGCGGTGCACACCGCGGCC
Source organism: Saccharopolyspora galaxeae (assembly GCF_016526145.1). Classification (GTDB taxonomy): domain Bacteria; phylum Actinomycetota; class Actinomycetes; order Mycobacteriales; family Pseudonocardiaceae; genus Saccharopolyspora_C; species Saccharopolyspora_C galaxeae. The sequence continues at coordinate 249,806 of NZ_JADDUE010000009.1, read as the reverse complement.
ATCCGCATCGCATTCGCCATGGCGCGGGACAACGCACTGCCCGGCGGGTCGAAACTCGCACGAGTCAGCCCACGCTTTCAGACGCCGGTCGTACCGGCCATCGTCATCGGCGTCATCGCAGTGGCACTGCTGGTCGTCAACATCGGGCAACCGCAGATCTTCTCCGCCGTCACCAGCCTCGCGATCATCCTCATCTACGTGTCGTACCTGCTGGTGACCATCCCCATGCTGGTCGCCCGCCTGCGCGGCGAATGGTCCTCCCGGAAGCAGGAAGGCCGATTCACCCTCGGGCGGTGGGGACTGCCCGTGAACGTGCTCGCGGTGCTGTGGGGAATCGGGATGACCACCAACCTCGCCTGGCCGCGGCGCGACGTCTACAACGCCGAACCGCCCTACCACTGGTACCTGCAGTGGAGCTCCGTGCTGTTCGTCGGCATCGCCGCGCTCGGCGGATTCGCCTACTACTGGTTCGTGCAGCGACACCGCGTCGGCGTGCTCGCCGACCACGCGGCCACGGGCGACACCGATACGACCAAGTCCGCACTGTCCTGAAGGGAACGGAGCTGAGACCATGGCCGAAGAATTCGACTACGTCGTGGTGGGCGGCGGAAGCGCAGGCGCCGCGCTGGCGGCTCGCCTTTCCGAAGACCCCGGCACCACTGTTTGCCTGCTCGAAGCCGGACCATCCGATGTCGGGGACAAAGCCATCCTCGAACTCGACCGGTGGATGGCGCTGCTCGAATCCGGCTACGACTGGGATTACCTCGTCGAACCGCAAGAGCAAGGCAACTCCTACATGCGGCACGCCCGTGCCCGCGTGCTCGGCGGCTGCTCCTCGCACAACTCGTGCATCGCGTTCTGGGCGCCCGCCGAAGACCTAGACGAATGGGAACGGATGGGCGCCACCGGATGGGGCGCCAGCGACGTCTTCCCGCTGTACAAGAGGCTCGAGACCAACGACGGACCAGGCGACCACCACGGGCGCAGCGGGCCGGTGAACATTCGCAGCGTTCCGCCCAACGACCCGTCCGGGGTTGCGCTGCTGCAAGCCTGCGAACAAGCGGGCATCCCGACGACCGAATTCAACTCGGGACGCACCGTCACGCACGGCGCGAACTGGTTCCAGATCAACGCGCGGGAAGACGGCACGCGGTCGTCGTCCTCGGTGTCCTACCTGCACCCGATCATGGGCAGGCGGCCGAACCTCGAGGTGCGCACCGAAGTGCGGGCCAAAAAGGTCGAGTTCGATGGGAAGCGGGCGACCGGGATCGCCTACCTCGACCCCGACCTCGTCCACACCCGCACGGTGCGCGCCCGGCAAGAAGTGGTGCTGTCCTCCGGGGCCATCGACACGCCCAAGCTGCTGATGCTGTCCGGAATCGGGCCGGGCGAACACCTGCGGGAAGTCGGGATCGACGTGCTCGTCGACTCACCCGGTGTCGGATCCAACCTCCAGGACCATCCCGAAGGCGTCATCGGATGGGACGCGAAGCAGCCGATGGTCACCGAATCCACGCAATGGTGGGAGATCGGCATCTTCACCACCACCGAAGCCGGCCTGAACCGGCCCGACCTGATGTTCCACTACGGTTCGGTGCCGTTCGACATGCACACCATGCGGCAGGGATACCCGACGACGGAGAACGGCTTCTGCCTGACGCCGAACGTCACCCGCAGCCGCTCGATCGGCAACGTCCGGTTGCGCACTCGAGATTTCCGGGACAAGCCGAAGGTCGACCCCCGGTACTTCACCGACCCGCACGACATCAGGGTCATGACCGAGGGCATCAAACTCGCGCGGAAGATCGTCTCGCAGCAGGCGATGCACGAATGGGCCGGTGCCGAACTGCACCCAGGCCCCGATGTACGCAGCGACGACGAGATCGCTGACTACATCAGGAAGACGCACAACACCGTCTACCACCCCGCGGCTTCGGTCCCGATGGGCGCGGCCGACGACCAGAACGCGCCGCTGGACGCACGCCTGCGGGTCAAGGGCGTCGACGGCCTGCGCGTCGCTGATGCCTCCGCGATGCCGTTCCTGGTCGCGGTGAACCCGAACATCACCACGATGGCCATCGGCGAGAAGTGCTCCGACATGCTCAAGGAGGACAACGCCGGCTGAACCCGTGGTGATCTTGCAGCGGTCCCTCCAGCCCCCCGTTCTGGAGGGACCGCTTGCTTGCCATCGCCCAGTCCGCGAACGTCAACGACCGCGGACATCCCGAATGGCGCACCATCCGGTGGATGGTGCGCCGCGGGCGTCCCGCAGTCACCCGGGCGGTTCCCGAGTCCGCTGATGTCGAGTTCTCGCCCGGCCCCGCGGGCTGCGTGCCGGATCCACCCAAACCGGCGGTAGGAAGGCAGGCCACCCGTCGTCCATCGTCACTTCCCACCGCTGACGGTGGATCAGCCTGTGGTGGTGTCCGCACAACATGACCATGTTGTGCAGCGCTGTTGCGCCGCCGTCCGCCCAGTGCCGCACGTGGTGCGCCTGCGAGGTCCCTGGCGGCCGGTCGCAGTCGGGGAACGCGCAGGAGCCGTCACGCGCCGACAGCGCGGCCCTGATGTGCGCGGGCGCTGTCCGTTCGGACCGCCCGACGTCCAACGGCTGCCCGTCTCCGCCGACCACGAGCGGCAGCACTTCGGCATCGCACGCGAGCCGTCGCGCGGCGGCCGCCGTGATCGGCTGCTCGGTGTTGTCGACCGTGCCGCCCGTCCTGGGTGCCCGCCCGAAGACGTCCGGCTGCGGATTCCGTTCTTCGCAAGCTCCGTCAGCGACCAACCCTTCGGTGAGCTGGTCGTAATCGATGGTCACGCGCACCTGCGCACGCGCATCGCCGTGCTTGCGCTCGAGCAGGTCGACGAATGCATCGGCGTTCCGCTTGGCCGGGCTGCGCGTGTCCGGCACTCCGTCGGCTTCCCGCCGCGGCGCGGCCAACGGCTGCAACGCCGCGCGCAACTCGGCGCCCGACTCCCGGTCGAGGCGTCCGTTCAGGACCGTCATGCCGTCGCGCCCCGTAGCGATCCGCAGTTCGCGGTGCTCGACCTGGTATTCCTCGGTGCGCAACGCGCCGTCCTGGTCGAGCAGGTACCGGAGGTGCTCGCCCGCGGAGCGCAGCTCGTGCGGCGGCAACTCGCGCGCCTGCCGCGCCAGCAGGGCGTCCGCCGCGTGCCGCTCGGTGGCGTCGACCCCCGGCGGCATCGCCGCAACACCGTCCACAATGGTCCCTGCGTGCGCCAGCGTGATCTCGCCGTTGCGCATGGCTCCAGCGGTCTCCGGCAGGGCGGGTGGCAGCTGTTCTCCACCGAGCCCGACTCGTTCGGTGACCTCCCTCGCCACCTGCACCCGCCGCCGCGCCTCGCCCGCGGCCAGGTTCAGCATCTCCCGCAACCAGGCCTGCACCGACCGCGCTCCGCTGGTGCCGTGCAGACCACGCCGCTCGGCTTCGGCGATCCGCAGCAGCTGACCGAACAGCGCATCCCGCATGACTTGCTCACCGCGCCGGATCTCCGCGACGAGCTCGTCGTCGGATTCGGCCACCACACCGCCGCGATCCGACTCGCCGTCCTCCCGTGGTCGAGGCACGCGCGAACCGAGCTCGCCGACCTCCTCGGCGAGCCCCGGACGCGCAGAAATCCCGACCACAACCCCATGATCCACGATCGAACACCCGTTCACCACTACACGACCGAGTGATCACGCCCGCACCGTCCGCCCTCGCCCGTAACCTCCGCCGCATGCACGCACGCGAGGAAGTGCTGGACCAGCTCGACTTCTACTGGGACCAATGGCGCCCGCACCTGGATGGCCTGACCGACGAGGAGTACTTCTGGGAACCGGTCCCCGGCTGCTGGTCGGTGCGGCCCACCGACCGGGGCCACGAGTTCGACTTCGCCTTCCCCGAACCCACCCCTCCTCCGTTCACCACGATCGCCTGGCGCCTGTGCCACATCGCCGATCACGTGCTGGCGATGCGCGTGTCCAACCACTTCGGCGACGGCTCGTACCGGATCGACCACACCCACTACCCCGCCAGCGCCACCGTCGCGCTCAAGCACCTCGACCACCAGCACCGCCAGTGGCGCGACTGCATCGGCGGAATGGACGCCGAGGCCTGGTCCCGCCCGGTCGGTGCCGCCGAGGGACCGTTCGCCGACCGCCCCTACCTGGCACTGGTGCTGCACCTCAACCGCGAGCTGATCCACCACGGAGCCGAGGTGAGCCTGCTCCGCGACCTGTACCGCGCCTCGGGCGGCGCCCACTTCCAGCGGTGATCTCGCGCGCACAGCGGTACCTCCGGCACCCGCTTCGTGATCGAATGCCCGCGATCACCGAACACCCCGAGCCGGAGCGAGCATGTCGACTGCACGATCGAGCAAGCGCACCCCGCTGTGGATCTCGGTGCTCTCCGCGTTGATCATCGCCGCGGGGTGGGTGGTGTTCGAGTCCGGGTTGCTGGACCGGTTGGCCCCGGACGCCGCGTCCTCCGACGCTCCGGCCGCCGCGCAGCTCGCCCAGCTCGAGGTCGCGCCGGAAGGTTCGATGGACGGCTACTCGCGCGACCGCTTCGAGCACTGGAAACCGGCGCCGCAGGCGGGCAAGAACTGCAACACCCGGGAGGCGGTGCTGCGCCGCGACGGCGAGGACGTGGCGGTGAACAACGCGTGCGAGTCGACCTCCGGATCGTGGGTGAGCAGCTACACCGGCGGTACCGTCCGCAGCGGGTCCGATGTGGACATCGATCACATGGTGCCGCTGGCCGATGCCTGGCGCAGCGGTGCCGACGAGTGGACCGACCAGCGCCGCGAGCAGTTCGCCAACGACATGAACCTGCCGCAGCTGGTCGCAGCCGATGCGAAGTCGAATCGCGCCAAGGGCGACAAGGACCCGTCCGAGTGGAAGCCGGCGAAGGCGACTTGGTGCGAGTACTCGACGGATTGGGTCACGGTCAAGCACTCCTACGGTCTCACCGTCACCGAGCAGGAGAAGTCGGCGTTGCAGGAGATGCTGGCCACCTGCTGAGCGCGTTGATCGCTCGACGCGGTCCGCCCGGCCCGGAACCCTCGGATCACGACCGGCGCGCCGCGACGAGGTCATGGTAACCGTGGCGCAGCACGAATGATCGATGCCAAGCTGCCCGCATGCGCCTAGGACTCGGACTTCCCCAATTCGGCCCGTTCGCCGACCCGGCCTGCGTGCACGAGGTCGCAACCGAAGCCGAGGGGATGGGTTTCGAGAGCTTGTGGGCGGGAGAGCGCCTGCACGCGCCCCGCAATCCCAGTACGCCATACCCGGGTTCCGCCGATGGTTCGCTCCCCGACCGGATGCGAGCGAGCCTGGATCCGCTGCTGGTGCTGACCGTCGCCGCGTCCGCCACGAATCGCGCCGCGCTGGGCACCAGCACTCTCAACGCGCCGCTGTACGCACCGATCGCGCTGGCCCGCGCGCTCACCGGCGTCGATCGGCTGAGCAATGGCCGGCTGATCCCCGGCTTCGGGCTGGGCTGGATGCGCGACGAGTACGAGGCAGCGGGCGTCCCGTGGCACCAGCGCGCCGCTCGACTGGACGACGCGCTGACCGCGTTGCGCGCGTTGTGGGGCCCGGATCCGGTGCGGCATCAGGGCCGCTTCAGCACCGTCTCGCCGGGTGATTTCCAGCCGAAGCCGGTGCAGCCGAGCCCGCCGATCTACCTCGGCGGCAGTTCCGAGGCCGCCTTGCGCCGCACGGCCACGCGTGGTGACGGCTGGCTCGGCGTGGCCTTGCCCTTGCCCGCGCTGGAGCGGGTGCTCGGAATGCTGCGCGAGTTCGCGGCCGAGGCCGGTCGCGCCCCGGTCGCCACGGCTTTGCGGGTCAACGTGGAGCTCGGCCCGCCCGGTGCTCGGCCGGTGCAGGGCCCGGTGGAGCGCATCGTCGACTACTTGCACGCCGTCGCCGAGCTCGGTGTGCAGGATGCCTTCGTCGATCTCCAGTTCACGACTCCGGACGTTCCGTCGTTGCTGCGCACCGCAGCGCGCTTCCGTTCAGCCTTCCCGTCCTGACCGCCCGGACCGCCGAACCCGGCCGCGGTCATTTCCGGAACGTTCCAGACCCTGGCGCACATACCGGCTAGTCGGTACGGTCCCTGTCATGCCTGCCAACCCCAGCGTCGCGATCTTCGACTACGGCGGGGTGCTCACCACGCCCGGCCGGTTGGCCATCTCGGCGTGGACCGAAGCTGAAGGCATCGAGCCGGAGTCGTTCTCCACCGCGTTGAAGGAGTGGCTGTCCCGGAGCGCTCCGGCGGGCACCCCGATCCATCGCCTGGAGACCGGCGAACTCTCCGCCGCGGAGTTCGACCGGCTGCTCGCGGCCAAGCTGCGCACCGTCGACGGCGACACGGTCGAACCGGAGGGGTTGCTCTCCCGGCTGTTCGCGAACATGCGCCCGGACGAGTCGATGCTGCAGCTGGTGCGCGACCTGCGCGATCGCGGGGTGCGCACCGCTCTGCTGTCGAACAGCTGGGGGAACAACTACCCGTGGGAGTCGTTGCGGGACCTGTTCGAGCTGGCGGTCATTTCCAGCGAGGTGGGCCTGCGCAAACCCGACCCGCGGATCTACGAACTCACGTTGCGGCGGCTCGACCTGCCCGCGGAGCAGGCCGTGTTCGTCGACGACGGTGCACCGAACATCGAGGCGGCCGAGCGCTTGGGCCTGCGCAGCGTACTGCATTCGGAGGCCGCGAAGACCCGTGCCGAACTGGCCACCTGGTTCCCCGAGCTGACCACGCGGCACTTCCCGTGACCCCTTGCACCACCCCGTGACACCGGCGCGCGGCAGCGCGGCCGCTCCCGCAGGCAGAACGAGTTCACCGACGGAGGAGATCCGATGAGCGCTGGCGACCCACCCGGCCTGGACCTGTCCCGGTTGCGCGAACACTTGGAGTCGCAGCTGCCGGGCCTGACCGCGGGACCATTGACCGCGGAGCTGGTGCAGGGCGGCCGCTCCAACCTCACCTACATCGTCGGCGACGGCGCGAACCGCTGGGTGGTGCGCCGCCCGCCGCTCGGTCACGTGCTGGCCACGGCGCACGACATGAGCCGCGAGCACCGCGTGATGTCGGCGCTGGCGGGCACTTCGGTGCCGGTGCCGCGGACTTACCTGCTGTGCCAGGACGAGGACGTCATCGGCGCGCCGTTCTACGTGATGGAGTTCGTGCCGGGCACGGTGTACCGCTCGCCGGAGCAGACCGCGCAGCTCGACGCCGGGCAGCGCCGTGATCTGTCCATGCAGCTGGCGGACGTGCTCGCGGACCTGCACACGCTGGATCCCGAGCAGGTCGGGCTGGGCGATTTCGGCCGCCCGGAGGGCTTCCTCCAGCGGCAGGTGCGCCGCTGGAGCAAGCAGCTCGCGGCCTCGCACAGCCGGGAGATCCCGGGCATCGACCGGTTGGCGCAGCGGTTGGGCGAGCGCGTGCCGCCGACCCGGCACGCCGGCATCGTGCACGGCGACTACCGGCTGGACAACGTGCTGGTCGACGAGCAGCGCAACATCTCGGCGGTGCTCGACTGGGAGATGGCCACGCTCGGCGATCCGCTCACCGACGTGGGCCTGCTCAAGGTGTACTGGGAAGGCATGGACGGCGTCGAGTACAACCCGATCGCCAAGGGCATCGGCCCGGAGTACGGGTTCCCGCCGGTCCGCGAGCTGTGGGACCGCTACGCCGCCCGCAGCGGCATCGATCTGTCCGATTTGGACTGGTACGTGGCGTTCGGCTTCTTCAAGCTCGCGGTGATCAGCGAGGGCATCCACTACCGCTACGTGCACGGCCAGACGGTCGGCGAGGGCTTCGAGCACGTCGGAGCCCTGGTCGAGCACTTGGTCGCGCAGGGCTTGTCCGCACTCGACTAGGAACTGTTTCATAAGCGGCGCCAGCCGCTTGCCGGTGCCCCAGGACTCAGCCGGACCACCGGCGGGTTCTCAGGCGTCTTCTGGCGAGGACAGCTCAGACGCCGAGTAGGGCGCTACTTAAGGAGGAGATCCCGGAGCCAGAAGACGTCTGAGGTTCCGCTGGGTGACCCACTACGCACACCCTTTCAAAACACTCCCTAGGAGGCATGGCGTGGACTTCGGGTACGACGACCGCACCGAGCAGCTGCGCGCGCAGCTCACCGAGTTCATGGACGAGCACGTCCACCCGGCCGAGCCGGTGCTGCACGAGCAGCTCGCGGCCGCGGACAGCCGGTGGACGCACGCACCGATCATCGACGAGCTCAAGGCCAAGGCCCGCGAGCGCGGCCTGTGGAACCTGTTCCTGCCGGGCGCGGACGGCGCCGGGCTGACGAACCTGCAGTACGCCCCGCTGGCGGAGATCATGGGCCGCAGTCCCACGTTGGCGCCGGAGGTGTTCAACTGCTCGGCGCCGGACACCGGCAACATGGAGGTGCTGGCCGAGTTCGGCACCCCGCAGCAGCGCGAGCGGTGGCTGAAACCGCTGCTGGACGGCGAGATCCGCTCGGCGTTCTGCATGACCGAGCCGGAGGTGGCGTCTTCGGACGCGACGAACATCGGCACCCGCATCGAGCGCGACGGCGACTCCTACGTGATCAACGGCCGCAAGTGGTGGTCGTCCGGCGCGATGAGCCCCCGCTGCAAGGTGCTGATCGTGATGGGCAAGTCGGACCCGGAGGCAGAGCGGCACCGCCAGCAGAGCCAGATCCTGGTGCCGGTCGACACCCCTGGCGTGCGCATCGAGCGCGGCATGCACGTGTTCGGCTACGACGACGGCGACCACGGTGGGCACGCCGAGATCGTGTTCGACGACGTCCGCGTCCCGGCCGAGAACATCATTTCCGGCGAGGGCGAGGGTTTCGCCATCGCGCAGGCGCGCCTCGGCCCTGGCCGCATCCACCACTGCATGCGCGCGATCGGGATGGCCGAGCGCGCGCTGGAGCTGATGTGCCGCCGCGTCACGAGCCGCCGGGCGTTCGGCGGACCGATCGCCGATCAGGGCGTGGTGCAGCAGTGGATCGCCGATGCCCGCATCAGCATCGAGACGAACCGGCTGCTGACGCTCAAGACCGCGTGGCTGATGGACACCGTCGGCAACAAGGGCGCGCACACCGAGATCCAGGCGATCAAGGTGGCGGTGCCGCAGATGGTGACGACCATTGTGGACCGCGCCATCCAGGCGCACGGCGCCGCCGGGGTCAGCCAGGACACGCCGCTGGCGAGCCTGTACGCGCACGCCCGCACGTTGCACATCGTCGACGGCCCCGACGAGGTGCACCGCCGTTCGATGGCTCGCCGGGAGCTCAAGAAGTACCGGTGAACAGGCAGGCCCGCCACCGGAGTTTTTCCGCCCCTCGTAACAGAAGTGAGGAATCATGCCCGAAAAGACCGCGATCGTCACCGGCGCCGCCCGCGGTATCGGCGCGGCCACCGCGCAGCGCCTGGCCGCGGACGGATACGCCGTCGCGGTGATCGACCTGGACGAGCAGCAGTGCGCCGAGACCGTGTCCGCGATCGAGTCCGCGGGCGGCAAGGCGCTGGCCGTCGGTGCCGACGTGAGCGATTCCGATCAGGTCACCGCGGCCGTCGATCGGGTCTCCGCCGAGCTCGGCACCCCGCTGGCGCTGGTCAACAACGCCGGCGTGCTGCGCGACAACATGCTGTTCAAGATGTCCGATTCGGACTGGGACACGGTGATGTCGGTGCACCTGCGCGGTGCGTTCCTGATGAGCCGCGCGGTGCAGAAGTTCATGGTGGAGGCCAAGTGGGGCCGGATCGTGAACCTCTCCAGCACCTCGGCGCTGGGCAACCGCGGCCAGGCCAACTACTCCACGGCGAAGGCGGGCATGCAGGGCCTGACCAAGACGTTGGCGATCGAGCTGGGCAAGTTCGGTGTCACGGTCAACGCCATCGCGCCGGGCTTCATCGCCACCGACATGACGAAGGCGACGGCGGAGCGGGTCGGCGCCAGCTTCGAGGATTTCTCGAACGCGGCGGTTTCCACGATCCCGGTCGGCCGGGCCGGTGCTCCGGACGACATCGCCAACGCCGCGTCGTTCTTCCTGGATGAGCGTTCCGGGTTCGTCTCCGGCCAGGTGCTCTACGTCGCCGGTGGTCCGAAGGCGTGAGCCCGCAGTACGAACCCGGAGCATGAAGGAGTGCGGCTATGACCGACGCAGCACGACTGCGCAACGAGGTCCGGGAGTTCCTCACCGAGCACGATCCATCCACTTCGGACCGCCTGGAGTTCTTGCGCGCGCGTTTCGACGCCGGGCTGGCGTGGGTGAACTACCCCGCCGGGCTCGGCGGCCTGGACGCTCCGCGCGAGCTGCAGCAGGTGGTGGACGCGGAGTTCGCCGCGGCCGGTGCACCGGACAACGACCCGGCAGGCAACGGCATCGGCCTGGGCATGGCCGCTCCGACCATCCTGCGGTTCGGCACCGACGAGCAGCGCAACCGCTACCTCCGTCCGCTCTGGACGGGCGAGGAGATCTGGTGCCAGCTGTTCAGCGAACCCGGAGCGGGTTCGGACCTGGCGGCGCTGGCGACCCGGGCGGTGCGGGACGGCGACGACTGGGTCGTAGAGGGCCAGAAGGTGTGGACCTCGTTCGCGCACAAGGCGAAGTGGGCGATCTTGGTCGCCCGCAGCGACCCGGACGCGCCCAAGCACAAGGGGTTGTCGTACTTCGTGTGCGACATGACCGACCCGAACGTGCAAGTCCGTCCGCTGCGCCAGATCACCGGTGAGGCCGAGTTCAACGAGGTCTTCCTGAACGGGGTGCGCATCCCCGATTCGCAGCGCCTCGGCGAAGTCGGCCAGGGCTGGCAGGTCGCGATGGGCACGCTGATGAACGAGCGGGTGGCCATCGGCGGCGGCAACACCGGCCGGGAGTCCGGGATGATCGGCGTGGTTTCCCAGGAATGGCGGGAAAATCCGCAGAACCGCACCCCGGCCGCGCACGATCGGTTGTTGCAGCTGTGGGTCGAGGCCGAGGCGACCCGGCTCACCGGCCAGCGCTTGCGCCAGCAGCTCGCGGTGGGCACCCCGGGCCCGGAAGGTTCCGCGGTGAAGCTGGCGTTCGCCCGGCTGAACCAGGAGATCTCCGGTTTCGAGGTGGAGCTGGCCGGCGAGCGCGGCTTGGAGTACGACGACTGGACGTTGCGGCGGCCGGAGAACGTCGCGTTCACCGGACGCGGTCCCGGCTACCGATACCTGCGCGCGAAGGGGAATTCCATCGAGGGCGGCACTTCCGAGGTGCTGCGCAACGTGATCGCCGAGCGCGTGCTTGGGCTGCCACCGGAGATCCGCACGGACAAGGACGTCCCGTGGAAGGAGTTGCCGCGATGAGTGCCGATCTGCTCTACGGAGAGGTCGAGGAGGACCTGCGCGGCACGGTGCGCCGCGTGCTGCGCGACCGGTGCGATTCTTCCGCGGTGCTGGCCCGCTGCGAATCCGAGGAACCGTACGATTTCGCGCTGTGGCGCACGTTGGCCGGTGATCTCGGCGTCGCGACGTTGCCGGTACCGGAGGAGTCCGGTGGTGCGGGCGCGAGCGCACGGGAACTCGCCGTGGTCGCCGAGGAGATCGGCCGCGCGGTTGCTCCGGTTCCGTTCCTGGGCACCGTGCTCGCCACATCCGCGCTGAGCGCCGCTGGACCGGCGAACAAGGAGTTGATCGCCGAAATCGGCGCGGGATCCCGGATCGCCACTGTCGCCATTGGACTGACGACGGCTCCGTCAGCGCCGTTGACGCCTTCGGTGCGGGTGGAGAACGACACGCTGACCGGTTCGGTCCGAGCGGTCGTGGATCTGGAAGCGGCCGACACGGTGCTCGTCCCGGCCAGCACCCCTGGCGGTGTAGCACTGTTCCGCGTGGACGTTTCGTCGCCCGGCGTGACGTGCACCCCGGTGACTTCCCTGGACCTGACCCGCAGGATCGGGACGCTCGAGCTGTCCGGCGCGCCGGCGCACGAGGTCAGTTCCGACGGCGAAGCAGTGCTGCGCCACGCGTTGCGGATCGCGGCCGGGGTGCTCGCCTCCGAGCAGACCGGGCTCGCCCAGCACTGCCTGGATTCCACAGTGGAGTACGTGCTCACCCGCTACCAGTTCGGCAGGCAGGTCGGCTCGTTCCAGGCCGTCAAGCACCGCCTGGCCGACCTGTGGTCGGGGCTGAGCACCGCGCGAGCCACCGCCCGCAACGCCGCGGACGCGTTGTCCGGGCGGTCCGAAGCCGACACCGCCGAAACCGACCCTGCCGAGACCGAGCTGGCCGTGGCACTGGCCCAGGCGTACTGCTCCGACCTGGCGGTGCGGGCCGCCGAGGACTCGCTGCAATTGCACGGCGGCATCGGCATGACTTGGGAACACCCGGTGCACCTGTACCTCGGGCGGGCCAAGAGCGCGCAACTGGCCTTCGGCACCGCGGAACGCCACCGCGCCCGAATCGCCGAACTCACCGGTCTCCCACCGGCCTGAGCCGTCCCGACCGAAAGGAATTCCATGCGCGTGTTCACCAGTCCCGACGAGGTTCGCGAGGCCGCGGGCGGCGAGCTCGGGACCAGTGATTGGCTGACGATCACTCAGGACCAGGTCGACAAGTTCGCCGATTCCACGCTGGACCACCAGTGGATCCACGTCGATCCCGACCGCGCCGCGAAGGGCCCGTTCGGCGCCACCATCGCGCACGGTTTCCTGACGTTGAGCCTGCTTTCCGCGCTCAACGCGCAGACCTACCGGTTCGAGAACGTCAAGATGGGCATCAACTACGGCCTGAACAAGGTGCGCTTCCCCAGCCCGGTGCGGGTGGGTTCGCGGGTCCGCTCGCACACCCGGCTCGTCGAGGTCACCGAGATCGACGGCGGCCTGCAGCTCACCGTCGAGTCCACTGTGGAAATCGAGGGCGAGTCGAAGCCGGCCTGCGTTTCCGAAGGTCTGACCCGCGTGCTGTTCTGAAGCACCCCGCGAGAACGCCCGCCCGTGCCGCGCAGGGCGGGCGTTCTCGCGTTCCGCGGTCCGAGTGCGAACTAGTTCAACGACGGACGCTCACAGGTGGATGCCCATGCCGGGTCCGAGTGGCAGGTCGGCGAAGTAGAACACGGTCAGGATCAGCGCCCACAGCAACCAGAACGGCACCACGAACGGCGTCATCCGCGCCACCAGGGTGCCGAGTCCCGCGGACGGCTCGTAACGCCGCAGGTAACCCAAGATAATGATCATGTAGGGGTTCAGCGGAGTCATGATCTGGGTGGCCGAGTCGCCCACCCGGAACGCGGCCTGCGCGAACCCCGGCTCGAAACCCAGCAGCACGAACATCGGCACGAACACCGAGGCCATCAGCGTCCACAGGCTGGATCCGGAGATGATGAACAGGTTCAGCACCGAGGCCAGCACCATGAAGCCGAGGAACGCGGGATAGCCGGCCAGGCCCAGCACGCGCAGCAGGTCGGCGCCGCCGACGGCCAGCGCGGAACCCAGGTTCGTCCAGTTGAACAGCGCGATGAACTGCCCGAGCATGAACGCCAGCACCAGGAATCCGGTCATGTCCCGCAGCACGCCGCCCATCAGCTTCGGCACGTCACCGGGCGTGGTGATCGTCCGAGCCGGGATCCCGAAGGCGATGCCGGGCACCAGGAACGCCACGAAGATCAGCGTGGTGACCGAGTCGAGCAGCGGCGATTCCGGCAGGAACGCGCCGGATTCGTTGCGCATCGCCGAACCCGGCCACAGCACCAGCGCGAGCACCAGCCCGGTGGTGACCAGCGCCGCCACTCCGGCCCAGCGCAACCCACGCCGTTCCGAACCGGTCAGCGAAGCCGAAATCGCACTGTCCGCTGTGGACTGCTCTGCGTCCGCGGCGGACTCCGATTCCTCCCGGGGCACACCGCTGCGCACCATGCGCGGCTCGATGACGCGGTCGATGAGGAAACCCGCCAGCAACGCCAGCGCCACCGACGACACGAGGTTGAAGTAGAAGTTCGACACCGGCGTCACCGTCGTGCCCGGATCCGGCAGCACCCCGGCGACCTTGTTGCTGATCCCGGAGAACAGCGCGTCCAAACTGGTCACCACCGGAGCGGTGGAGTATCCCGCGCCGGACGCGGCGAACCCGCCGAGCAGCCCGGCCACCGGATGCCTGCCCGCGGCTTTGAACACCAGCGCCGCCAGCGGCGGGATGACGATCATCGCGGAGTCGGCCATCACGCTGGAGCTGATGCCGACGAAGCCCACCGCGTAGGGCAGCACCCAGCGCGGCGCTCGCCCGAACGCGGCCCGGATCATGGCGGTCAGCAGCCCGGCCCGCTCCGCCAGCCCCACCGCCAGCATGATCGTGACCACCGTCTCCAGCGGCGGAAACCCGATGAAGTTGCCGGGCATCTCGGTGAGCAGGAAGGCCAGCCCCGGTCCGGACAGCGCCGCCCGAACCGGAGTCGGCTGCGCGGCGCCGGGGATCTGCACCGTGACACCGGCCGCCGCGACCACTGTGGACACAATGGCGACGACCAGGAACAGCAGCGCGAACAGCAGGAACGGCTGGGGCAGCTTGTTGCCCACCCGTTCCAGGGCAGCTAGTGCGCGATCCAGCCTGGACGGTTTCGGCGAGGCTGCGGTCTCGGCCATGCGGTCTCCTGCGTGGACAGCTCGGGCGCGGTCTCCGCATCCCTACCAGGGGAACCGCCGGAAACCTAACCCCTGAGCCGACGAAATCGACGCCAGGCCACGGAATCCTCCGAGATCCGCCGCAGCCGATGCCGCCGCTCCGCGGGTGGAGTCGAGCAGGTGCGCCTCACCGCACGTAGGCCACGCGCCCGACGGTGCTGCCCTCGCCGACCCGCTGCACCCCGTCGGCGACCGCGTCGAACCCGAGCTCCTCGCTGATCAGCGGCCGGATCAGGCCCTGATCGGCCAGTCCGGTCAGCGCCTCGTGCGCGTCGGCGACCAGCTGCGGGCTCCGCTCGTTGTACAGGCCCCAGTGCAACCCGACGATCGAGTAGTTCTTGATCAGGGCGTGGTTCAGCCCGGGCGTCGGGATGCTGCCGCCGGCGAACCCGATGATCAGGATTCGCCCTTCGAACGCGATGCACTTCGTGGAGCGCTTGTAGGTGTCCCCGCCGACCGAGTCGTACACCACGTCCGCACCCCGGCCGCCGGTGAACTCCTTGACGATCGGCACGAAGTCCTCGCTGTGCCGGTCGACGACCACGTCCGCGCCGAGTTCCCGCGCGACTTCGGCCTTCTTCGGCCCGCCGACCACGCCGATCACGTTCGCGCCCGCGGCTTTGCCGAGCTGCACGGCCGCGCTGCCGACACCGCCCGCGGCGGCGTGCACCAGCAGCGTCTCCCCTTCGCGCAACCCCGCGCGGCGGTGCAGTCCGAAGTAGCCGGTCTGGTAGCCGATGAACAGCGCGGACGCTTCCGCGTCGGACAGCGCTTTCGGTGCCGGGAACGCCCGCGGTGCATCCATCAGCGCCAGTTCCGCGAATCCGCCCGTGGGCAGCGCCGAGGAGCCGAGCACCCGGTCTCCGGGCGCGAAACCGGTCACGCCGGCACCGACTTCGACGACCTCACCGCACAGTTCGACGCCCGGTGTGAACGGCAGGTCCGGCGTGATCTGGTACTGCCCGCGGCAAAGCAGCACGTCCGGGAAGTTCACCGGGCACGCCAGCACCCGCACCAGCAGTTGCCCTTCCCCGGGGCTCGGGTCGGCCACGTCGGCCTGCCCGAGCACGTCCCGCGGCTCGCCGTTCGCCTCGAGCTGCCACGCCTTCACACGCCACCTCCGAAAAACTCGAAAAGCCGGAAATTCCGTTGCAGGAGCGGCTACGGCCGCAGCGACGCGATCAACAGGTCCGCGAAGTGCGAACCGACCTGTTCTCCGGTCAGCTGCCCGTCTTCGCGGAACCAGGTGCCCAGGTGGTGCACCGCCCCGAAGAAGTAGTCCACGACCAGCTCCGCCGATTTGTCCCCGCGGAACGTCCCGGCGGCCTGCCCTTCTTCGATCAACGCCCGCACCCGCTCGTGGTAGCGGCGGCGCTGCGCGCGGACCTCGGCGCGCTTGTCCGCGTGCAGCAGGTGCATCGACCGGAAGAAGATCACCGTGTCGTCCAGGTTCGCCGCGGTCGTCGCCACCACGTCGGCGGCCACCGCGTGCAGCCGGTCCTGGACCGGTGCGGAGCTCTCGGCGTCGCGTTCCATCCGGGCGGTCTGCACCCGCAGCAGCCGCGCGTAGATCTCGTAGAGCAGATCGTCCTTGGAGCCGAAGTAGTGGTACATGGCGCCTTTGGTGACGCCGGCGGCGTCCACGATCTGCTGCACCGAGGTCGTCTCGAAACCGTGCTCGGCGAACAGCCGCGTCGCCGCCGCCAGCAATCGCTGCGGCACCGTCTCGGCCACTTCCGGTGCCGTGCGCAGATCCGCGCCACCCATCTCCACGCCTCCCTGTCGCTACGCCTGACACCCCAGGTTATCGGGCGTTGATCAGGGCAGACCGCGCTGGAGCTTGCGCATGCCGCCCTGCCACTTGCCGGGTTCTGCCGCGCGCAGCGCGTAGTACCCGGCGACCTCCGGGTGCGGCAGGATCAGGAACCGGTCGTCGCCGAGCGCGGCCAGCACTTCGTCGGCGACCTGTTCCGGTTCGATCGCCGAGTCGCCGAGCAGCAACTTGCCGGTCTCGCCGGTGTCGTCGAGCAGGTTCGTGCGCACGCCCTGCGGGCACAGCGCCTGCACGGTCACCCCGCGGTCGGCGTAGGTGATCGCGAGCCATTCGGCGAATCCCAGCGCCGCGTGCTTGCTCACCGAGTACGGCGCCGAGCCGAGCATGGTCAGCAGCCCCGCAGCGGACACCGTGGACAGGAACCGGCCTTGCCCGCGCTCCAGCCACTGCGGCAGCACCGCCCGCGCGGCCCGCACGTGCGCCATCACGTTGATCTCCCAGGACCGCTCCCAAGCCGACTCCGCGGCTTCCGGTCCGCCGGACTCGCCGATGCCCGCGTTGGCGCAGAACATGTCGATCCGCCCGTGGCGCTCGTTCGCGGCCCCGACGAGTTCCGCGACGCCGTCCTCGGTCGCCGCGTCTCCGGGCGCGGCCAGTCCGCCGATCTCATCGGCCACCGACCGCGCCGCTTCCGCGTCGAGGTCGTTGACCACCACCGCCGCGCCGTGCGCGGCGAACCGGCGGCACAGCGCGGCACCGATGCCGTTGCCGCCACCGGTCACCACGACCACCGAGTCCGACAGCTGCACCGCTCACACACCTCCCGTGAGGGTCAGGCCGCCGTCGAGGGTGAGGATCTGCCCGGTCACCCACGACGCTTCGTCGGACAGCAGGTACGCCGCCGCGCCGCCGATGTCCTCTGGCACGCCGAGCCGCTTGAGCGGGTAGCTCGCGGAAACGCCCTCTTCGTCCTCCGCGTAGAGCGCCGTGGCGAACTTCGTCTTCACCACGGCCGGAGCGACCGCGTTCACCCGCACGTCCGGCGCCAGTTCCACGCCGAGCTGCTGGGTCAGCAGCGACAGCATCGCCTTCGTGCCGCCGTAGTAGCCGATGCCCGGCGAGGGCCGTTGCCCGGCGACGGAGGAGACGTTGAGGACCGATCCCCCGTGCTGCTGCATCCACCCCCGGTACACCTGCTGCGTCCAGGACAGCGCGGCGAGCACGTTGACCTCGAAGGTCTTGCGGGCGACCGAGTGGTCCACGTCGATCACCGGGCCGTAGGCGGGGTTGATGCCGGTGTTGTTGACCAGCATGTGCACGCCGCCGAAGTCCTTCACGGCGCGGTCGACGACCTCGGCCTGGTGCTCGACGTCGTCGGCCTTGCCCGCCACGCCGATGGCGTGCTCGGAGCCGCCGAGCGACTCGACGGCCTCCTCCAGCGGTTCCGGTTTGCGGGCGGTGATCACGACCTTCGCGCCCTCGGACACCAGCCTGGCGGCGATGCCGAGGCCGATCCCGCGGCTGGCGCCGGTCAGGACGGCGACCCGTCCGTCGAAACGCTTGCTCATGCGCTGCTACTCCCACTCGAAAGACCGACCAGTCGGTACGGCCCAGTCAACGGCGTCGAGCGGTGCCGCGTCAACCCTCCCGGACCGGCGCGCCGGACACGCCCGGCCCAGCTGCTCCGACCGGAGCAACACCCGAGCGGACCACTCGCAGCGCACCGCCGTCACCCCACGCACCTGGCGGCGCCGCGCAACGCGGCGCCGCCGGAGCTGATCCACTGCGCACTCGCCAGCGACGACGAAGATCATCCCGCCGCGCGGAGGCGGTCCGCGGCCGGTCACCTGGTCGAACCGGCAGGTGTCCTCCGTCAGCCGGACGGACGCGGCACGCTGTGCGACGGGAATGCTACGTCCAGTGATTCCTCACGCTGGCGCGCACGTTTGCGCACACTTTTGGCCCAGGACGCGCTACGCTGGGGACATGACAGTCGCGCTGGAGACCGTGCTGGCCCGGGCAGGACTGCGGGTCACCGCCACCGAGTTCCTCTCCCTCGTCGAGGACGCCGCCAAGCGCCTCACGACGCCGCAGGTCGACCCGTCCGCGCACTTCACCCCCGCCGAGCGCCAGGCCCTCGGCGAAAGCGGCCTGGACCTGTCCCCGCTGGGGACCGGCGAGGTGGACCCGCGCGCCCGGACCGTAGCCGAGCAGGCCGTGCTGCGCGATACCGCGCTTTCGGTGAGCCAGGCCGCGGACCGCATCAGCGTGGACTCCAGCCGCATCCGCCACCGCATCGGTGACGGGCGGCTGATCGGCTGGAAGGACCGCGGCGGCTGGCGGTTGCCCGCGTGGCAGTTCAGCGACGACGACGTGCTGCCCGGTCTGGAAACGGTGCTGGCATCGATGCCGCAGGACCAGCCCGCACTGGTGCTCGCGAAGTTCATGACCACGGCGCAGGACGACCTGGAACTCGGCGACCGCCCGGTCAGCCCGCGCGACTGGCTGCTGGCCGGTGGCGGCGCGCGCCGGGTGGCCGACCTGGCTTCGGCGATCGGCACCCCCGCTTAACGGCCGTCGTCGGCGAACGGTTGCGTGATTCGGCAACCGCAGCGGTTCCCCGAGCGTCTGCCACTACACCGGCTCGCTGCGCCGCGGCGCGTAGCCCACCGCAGTGCGACGACGCGCTGCACGGCCCGCCGGCTGTGCAGCCGACACGGCGCGCAGGCGTGCGGGTTCCGCTGGACGAACACCACGCGGAGCACTTCTGCAACACTCGGAGAGGACGTTCACGAGAGCTTTTGTTCTTTGCCTTGTCAGCGGCAAAGCCGCTGAGGTTCCGCTACCGGCACCGCCACGCAAATCCAGCCCGGACAAATCCCTCAAGCCGCCGAAGTGACCAGGACATCCGTTGGCACGACTTCCCCAGCCGCCGGCACCGGCGGTGCTGCAGGCGATGCTGCGGCGCACCGAGGACGTGATCGCGGTTCCCGCGGGAACCCGGCTCTCGCGCGTGTTCACCTCCGGCGGCAACCACCCGCAGCAGTGGGACAGCTTCCGCTACGCGGGCCCGCTGCCGCACGCCCGGTTCGACCCGCACCTGCCGAACACCCAAGGTGGGCCGACGGTGACCCGGGAGCACGGGGTCCTCTACTTCTCGCTGTCGGTGCGGACCTGCGTGGCAGAGGTGTTCCAAGCGACCTCGACGGTCGATCGGCGCACCCGCAAGCCGCACCTGGTGCTCTGCAGGCCGCGGCGCACGCTGCGGCTGCTGGACCTCGGCGGGCTGTGGCCGACCCGCGCCGGAGCGTCGCAGGCCATCAGCAACGGCCCGAAGGAGCGCACGCAGGCGTGGGCGCGCAGCATCCGCGCGGCGTACCCGGAGCTGGACGGGCTTTGGTACCGCTCGGCGATGGACGCGGGGAACCCGTCGCTGTGCCTGTGGGATCCGCCGTCGGCGACCGCGCTGCCGGATTCGCCGGACGTGCTGCTGCCGCTGGACCACCCGGGCCTAGACGTCCCGCTGGGGCGGGTCTGCAAGGAGTTGAACTACACGCTGCTGGACTGAGTCGCGGAAAGGGCGCGCGACCTGCAGCCGCGCGACCTTTCCGGTGCCTCCGGATGCGCCGCCCGCTAATCACCGGGCACGGCGCGGAAATTTCACGAGGAGCTTTCCGGCTGATGCGCCTTCTGCTCTTCTTCGTCCTTCCGGGATTTCGCGAGGCTCGCGACGGTGGTGATCACCAGCACCACCACGATCACGCCGAGCGACATCCAGTTGTTGATCTCCAGCCAGGTCGGCACCAGGTGGTACTCGTGGAATGCGTGCAGCACCAGCTTGATGCCGATGAACCCGAGGATCACCGAAAGCCCCACGTTCAGGTAGACCAGCCGGTCCACCAGCCCGCCGAGCAGGAAGTACAGCTGCCGCAACCCCATCAGCGCGAAGGCGTTCGCGGTGAACACCAGGAACGGGTCCTGCGTGATGCCGAAGATGGCCGGGATGGAGTCGACCGCGAACAGCAGGTCGGCGCTGCCGATCGCGACGATCACCACGAACATCGGCGTCAGGTAGCGCTTGCCGTCGATCTTGATGATCGATTTGGTCTCGTGGTAGTCCTCGGTGACCGGGAAGACCTTGCGCACCCAGCGCACCACGATGTTCTCTTTGTACTCCTCGTCCTCGTCCTTGTTCCGGATCATGCCGAACGCGGTCCAGATCAGGAAACCGCCGAAGATGAAGAACACCCACACGAACTGCTGGATCAGCGCCGCGCCGACGGCGATGAACGCACCGCGCATGACCAGCGCGAGCAGAATGCCGATCAGCAGCACCCGGTGCTGGTGGATGGTGGGTACCGCGAAGCTGGACATGATCACCATGAAGATGAACAGGTTGTCCACGCTCAGCGAGTACTCCGTTATGTAGCCGGTGAAGTACTCGATCGCGAAGTGCGCATCACCGAAGATCCACACGCCGATGCCGAAGGCGATCGCGCACGCGATGTAGAACACCACCCAGCGGGCCGCTTCGCCGGTGGTCACCTCGTGCGGTTTGCGGTCCACGATGACCAGGTCGAGCAGCAGCAGCAATGCCAGCCCGCCTAGCGTGGCCGCCCACACCCACCAATGCGCGTGCAGCGTGTCCGCTGCTTGGGCCTGGGGTGCGGCCGCCATCAGCTGGACACCCATGGATCACCTCCGGTTCAGGGCATGCGCCGGGACCGGAGGTCTCTTCCACCGGCGAACCGGCCGGCGGCACCGGGCCCCTCCCGGCGACGCGCCGGGAGAACGTGACCGTGATGACGATGCCGCCGCGAAGGAATACTCCCCTCCACAACGTTGCCAAGATTGTCACTTATGCGCGGTCCCGACCACCAGTCGGGGTGATGATCGGCACGAGTGCACGCGGAACGTTACGACTGCAGATTCTCCACCGGCAACTTCCTGGTCATCGGCTCACTCGAAGTGGGCGCAGCGACGTCGCGCTGTGACCAATCACATTCGATCGAACCAGCGTTGAACCGACCATCGGGGGATGGACTCGGCGCGTCGCGTCGCTACGATCACCGCGCCCGCCCCAGGCCCACGTGGCGGGACCGCACTCGGGGATGCGGCCGTGCACCGACGACTCGACGACCGTGAAGGTGGCGGCGCGGCAGGCGGCCGATTGCTGTTCGGTTGCTGCTTCATAGCGTCTTCGCCTTCACCCGCTCCAGGATGAAACCGTTGCCGCCTCGTTCCCCTAATGTCCGGACCGTGTCCCCGACCTCCCGCCGCAATGGCCTGCTGCTGCTCGTGGTTCTCGTCGTCGTGGCATTGGCCGCGAGCGTCGCGCTGTGGCCGGGCCGGACCGCCGCACCAGCGCTGCCGCAACCGCGGCAAGTGCTGATCGACGTGGCCGACGGGCCGGGCGGGCAGCAGCGCGCCCAGCTCGACGCCACGCTCTACGCGCCCGCCGACACACCGGCCCCGGCGGTGGTGCTCGCGCACGGCATCGGCGGGGACAAGAACACTTCCGCCGCGCAGGCCCGCGAGCTGGCTCGCCGCGGGTTCGCGGTGCTCACGTACTCGGCGCGAGGGTTCGGCGCCAGCACGGGCCGCATCGCGCTGAACTCGCCGGAATACGAAGTCACCGACGCGCGCCAGATCGTGGACTGGCTCGCGCGCCAGCCCGAGGTGCTGCGCGACGCCGACGGCGATCCCCGGGTGGGCGTCACGGGCGATTCCTACGGCGGGGCGTTGAGCCTGCTGCTGGCGGGCACGGATCCGCGGGTGGACTCGATCGCGCCGGTGATGACCTACAACGACCTCGGTCAGGCGCTGCTGCCGAACTCCGCGTCGCGCGCCCCGATTCCCGCGGACAGTCCGGCGCGCAGCGCTTCCTCCCCGCAGGGCGTGTTCAAACGGGCCTGGGCGGAGCTGCTGTTCTCCGCCGGCGCCACCCGGCAAGGCGCCGACTCCGGTGGTTCCGCCGGGCCGAGCCAGGCCAGAGCCACCCCCACACCGCCCGCGACCTGCGGGAACTTCCAGGCGGACGTGTGCGCGGCCTACACCGAGCTCGCCCGCACCGGCCGCGCTTCGCAGCGCACGCTCGACCTGCTGGCCGCGGCATCGCCGAAGTCCACCGGGCCGATCCGGGTGCCGACGCTGCTGGTCCAGGGCGAGCGCGACACCCTGTTCGGCCTGGACCAGGCGGAGGCGAACGCGCGGCAGATCACCGACGCGGGCGGCCTGGTCAAGCTCGTGTGGTTCGCCGGTGGTCACGACGGCGACCCGCCGGGACCTCGGGTGCATGCCAAGGTGGCGGACTGGTTCGCGTTCCACCTCGGGCTGCCCGGCCCGCAGCGCGACCCGGGCAGCGGGTTCGAGTACGACGTTCCCGGGACGCCGCGGCGCGACGGCGAGATTCCGGTGCGAACGGTCGCGGCGCCCGCCTATCCCGGGCTGGCCGCCGAGCGCACTCCGCGCTTTTCGCTGCCGCTGCGCGGTGCGGCGGCGACGGTGGTGAACCCACCCGGTGGCTCGCCCGGTTCCACGAGTTCGCTGCCTGCGGCCGGAGCCGCTCAGCACGGCGACGAGTCCGCCGCGCGCGATCTGCCCGGCCAGGTCGCGGCGTTCCGCACCGATCCGGCCTCGTCCCGGACGTTGATCTCCGGTGCCGCGCAGACCCGGTTGTCGGTGTCCTCGGTGCCCGGCCAGCCCGCGACGGGCGACGCCGTGCTGTTCGCGAAGCTCTACGACATCGATCCGGCGGGCAGGCGCGACCTGCTGGGCGACTCGGCCGCGCCGATGCACGTGACCGGGCTTTCCCCCGATGGCAAGCCTTCCGAGGTGAACGTTTCGCTGCCCGGTGTCGTGCACTCGCTGGAGCCGGGCCACCGCCTGGAACTGGCGGTGACCACGACCGATCAGGCGTACGCGACGCCGGTGGAGCCTTCCGTGCATCGGGTTGCCCTGACCGGGAACAACGCCGTGTCGGTGCCTTCGGTGCGCGGGACGACCGTGTCCGCGGCGACTTTCCCGTTCGCTCCGCTCGCAGGCGCCGGAGCCGTCGTGCTGCTGGCGTTGCTGGCCTGGGGCGCGTCCCGGCTGCGCGGCCGGGCGCAGGCTCCGGACGAAGCGCTGGCCGAGGTGCCGTTGCAGATCAGCGAGCTGCACAAGACTTATCCGCACCGGATCACCGCGCTGTCCGGGTTGTCGCTGCAGGTGCAGCGCGGCCAGGTCGTCGGGCTGCTCGGGCCGAACGGAGCGGGCAAGACGACGACGCTGCGCACGCTGCTCGGCCTGTTGCGGCCGGATTCCGGCTCGGTGCGGGTCTTCGGCCATCCCGTGCGCCCCGGCGCGCCGGTGCTGTCCCGGGTGGGTTCGCTGGTGGAGTCGCCCGGGTTCCTGCCGCACCTGTCCGGGTTGGAGAACCTGAAGAACCACTGGGCCGCCACCGGCCGCCCCGCGCTGCAGGCCCGCTTCGACGAGGTGCTGCAGATGACCGGGTTGGACGAGCACGCCGACCGCCGCACGGCGACGCTGAGCCGGGGCATGCGGCAGCGGCTGGCCATCGCGCAGGCCATGCTCGGGCTGCCGGACCTGCTGGTGCTGGACGAACCGTTGAACGGGCTGGATCCGCCGCAGATCCACCGGCTGCGCGAGATCCTCCGCCGCTACGCCGAGACCGGCCGCAGCGTGCTGATCTCCAGCCACCTGCTGTCCGAGATCGAGCAGACCTGCACGCACGTGGTCGTCCTGCACCGCGGTGAGGTGGTCACCGCGGGCGCGGTGGACGACGTCGTCGCGCTCGACGGGCAGGCGACCTTCCGGGTCGACGATCCGGAGCAGGCCGCCGAGTCGCTGCGCCGGCTGGAGGGACTCGGCGCGGTGGAGGTCGACGGCGATCTGCTGCACGCCGACCTGGCCGGGCAGCCCCGGTCGGTGGCGGTGAACGTGCTGGTGGCTTCGGGAGTGGCGATCAGCCAGGTCGGCCCGCGTCGCCGGCTGGAAGACGCCTTCCTGGACCTGGTCGGAGAGGAGCGACGCTGATGACGCAGGAACCGGCCACTCAGCAGGAGCGGGCCACCCAGCAGGAGCCGTCGCAGCACGCAGCGGAAACCGACGCAGCGTTGCTACCGGTCAGCGGCCTGGACGCGACCCAGCCGGACGGCAGCGTGCGCGGCTACCGCGCGTCCCGGACGTTGCCGGTCCGGGTGGAGCTGGCCAGGCAGCTCAAGCGCAGGCGCACCCGGTTCGCGCTGGGTTTCCTGGCGTTGCTGCCGTTGCTGCTGCTGGCCGCGTTCGAGATCGGCGACGCCGGTTCCGCCCGCCGCGCCTCCGGTGAACTGGTGGATCTGGCCACCGGCAGCGGGCTGAACTTCGCGATGTACGCGCTGTACTCCTCGGCCCCGTTCTTGCTGGTGGTGATCGTCGCGCTGTTCTTCGGCGACACCGTCGCCAGCGAAGCTTCCTGGAGGAGCCTGAAGTACCTGCTGGCCGCGCCGGTGCCGCGGGCCCGCCTGCTGCGGCAGAAGGCGCTGGTCGCGGCGTTGCTGTCGCTGTGCGGGCTGGTGCTGCTGCCCGCGATCGCGCTGGCGGTCGGGGTGTTCTGGTACGGCCCGGGAGACCTGGTGAGTCCTTCGGGCAGCGTGGTGCCGTTCCCGCTGGGCGCGCTCGACCTGGCGCTGGCGGTGGCGTTCCTGGCCGTGCACCTGAGCTGGGTCGCCGGTCTGGCGCTGTGCCTGAGCGTGCGCACCGACGCGCCGCTGGGCGCGGTCGGCGGCGCTGTGGTGCTGTCCATCCTGTCGCAGATCCTCGACCAGATCTCCGCGCTCGGCGGCCTGCGCGCGTACTTGCCGACGCACTACGCGACGTCGTGGACGGGACTGCTGGGCGAGGGTCCGGAATGGGCCGGTGTGGTCCACGGCGCGTGCTCGGGCGTGATCTACGCGGCGGTGTTCACCGCGCTGGCGCTGTGGCACTTCCACCACAAGGACGTCACCAGCTGACGCGTTCGGCGGCCCGCTGCCGGGCCCTGCGCGAGACGAGTTCGAACACGGGCGCATAAGCTGCTCCGCGATGGAGGTCTTCCACCTGCGCTACTTCGCGGCCGTCGCGGAGAACCTGAGCTTCTCCCGGGCGGCCCGCGAACTGCACATGGCGGTGTCGCCGTTGAGCCGCCGGGTGCGGGACCTCGAGCGCGAGCTCGACGTGCGCCTGTTCGAGCGGGATTCGCACAACGTTGCGCTGACCCCGGCCGGATCGGCGTTGCTCCCGCTGGCGCGCGAGGCGTTGGCGCGGTTCGACGAGATTCCGCGGCGGCTGCGCCAGGAGCTGGGCGCGCAGCCCGCCGTGGTGCACATCGGCATCGCTCCCGCCTTGAACGAGCGGCTGCGGAACCTGCTCAAGGAGTTCGAAGCCG
Source organism: Saccharopolyspora galaxeae (assembly GCF_016526145.1). GTDB lineage: Bacteria > Actinomycetota > Actinomycetes > Mycobacteriales > Pseudonocardiaceae > Saccharopolyspora_C > Saccharopolyspora_C galaxeae. The sequence goes on along the minus strand of NZ_JADDUE010000009.1, from coordinate 223,976 downwards.
CCCAGCGGTTCGAGGTGCGCCGCTGGCCGGGCGGCAGCCTGGACCTGGCCGGTCAGGTGCGCCGCCAGGAACTGGAGCTGGCGCTGGTGCACCTGCCGGTGCACGTGGCGGACGTGCAGGTCCGGGAGGTCATGCGGGAACCGGTGGGCGCGGTGCTGCCCGCCGCGGAGTTCGCGGGGCGCAGCTCGGTGTCGCTGGCCGAGTTGGCCGACCACGTCTTCGTGCGCCCGGGTTCGGGCATGAACCCCACGTACTTCGAGCAGCTCGAGGTGCGGATGGCCGCTGCCGGGGTGCACCGCTGGACGACGTTGAACTCGCTGGACTACTCGGGCACCGCGGAGTTCGTGGCCAGCGGCGGCGCGTTCGCGGTCACCATCCTCGGCAGCGGCGAGTCCTTGAGCGGCCCGCGCCGGGACGACGTGGTGGCGCTGCCGTTCGCCGATTTCGAACCGGCGCTGTCCACCGGGCTGATCTACCGCTGCGACCGGGCCGCACGCGGCGGTGACCTGCACGAACTGCTCACCGAAGCGATCACGGCGCTGGGCTGAGGCGCGCCCGGCGGTGTGCTGCCGGGCGGCCCCGGGTAATTCGAGGTGGCGGGCGTCCACGAACACCGGGCGGTGCAGCGGAAATCCGCGACCGCCGAGCTACCCGCTGAAATACCGCATCCCGCTGGACCGCTGCGGTCACGCCGTCGTTCTCCGATCGGGCGCACCGATCGATTGCCGCTGCGCGCGACCCGCTCCTAATGTCGTTAGTGAAGCAAACGAAATCGCCTCGTCCGGGAGTGCCCTGCATGAACGCCCCTGCCACCACCGCGACCTCGGGCCGGGAGGGCCCGCTGGCCGGGGTGCGCGTCATCGACATGTCCACTGTGGTCATGGGGCCGTACGCGGCCCAGATCCTCGGCGACCTCGGTGCCGACGTCATCAAGATCGAGTCACCGAAGGACACCGTGCGCAACAGCACGCAATACCGGAACACACCGGGCATGACACCGCTGCACCTCAACGTGAACCGGAACAAGCGCAGCGTGTCGCTGAACCTCAAGGACGAGGCCGGCCACGATCAAGCGCTGCGGCTCATCAGCGGCGCCGACATCCTGATCACGAACATGCGGATCGGTGCGCTGCGCCGCCTCGGGATGGACTACGACAGCCTCGCGGCCGAGCACCCGCACCTGATCTACGCGCACGCGCAGGGATTCCGCCCCGATTCCGAACGCGCCGACCTCGCCGCCTACGACGAGACCGTGCAGGCCGCCTCCGGCTTGCTCGACCTGGCCGAGCGCGCCGGGGACATCGGCTCGCCCGCGGTGCTGCCGAGCATCTTCGGCGACAAGGTCGCCGCGCTGACCATCGCCTACAGCACGCTGGCTGCGCTGCACCACCAGCGCGCCACCGGGCAGGGGCAGCTCGTCGAGGTCCCGATGACCGACACGCTGCTGGCGTTCAACATGGTCGAGCACTTGCAGGGAGCGGTGTTCGAGCCGCCGATGAGCGGCACCGGTTTCCCGCTGTCGATGAACAAGGGGCACCGGGCGCGGCCCACCAAGGACGGCCAGGTCATGATCATGCCGTACACCCCGCAGAACTGCCGGGACCTCTTCCGCGCCGGTGGCCACCCGGAACTGGCCGAGGATCCGCGGGTCAACGGCGAGGTGCTGGACGCCCGCGCGCACGGCGCGGCGATCGCCGAGCTGATCGAGTCGGTCACGCCGAACCTGACCACCGACGAGTGGATCGAGGTTTGCACCAAGAACAGCATCCCGGTCGGCCCGGTGCTCAAGCTGGACGAAGCCGCCGAGGACCCCTACGTCCGGCAAGGACACCTGCTGGACCTCGGTGAGCACCCCAGCGAGGGCTCCTACCGCGTCGTCGGGGTGCCGATGAACTTCTCCGCGACGCCGGCCTCGGTGCGCGAGCACGCGCCGATTCCCGGCCAGCACACCGACGAAGTCCTCGACGAGCTGGGCCAGGGAGGTCAGCGGTGAAGCGTGACGAAGTCCTGCGCAGCTTCACCACCCCGCTCGGCGCCCCCGCGTACGCACCCACCGCGGCCCGGTTCACCGACCGCGAGTACCTCAACGTCGTGTACCGGACCGACCCGGACGCGCTGCGGGCGGTGGTGCCGGAGCCGCTGGAGTTCGACGAGCCGCTGGTGCGCTTCGAGATCATGAAGATGGGCGAGGTGACCTCGTTCGGCCCGTACGTCGAGTCCGGGCAGGCGATCCCGGTGCGGCACGGCTCCGAGCACGGCGAGTACCTGCACGCCATGTACCTGAACAACTTCCCCGCCACCGCCGCGGGACGGGAGCTCAGCGCCTACCCGAAGGTGATGGGTTCGCCTGCGCTGTTCGCCGACCACGCCGCTCTGGTGGGCACGTTGGACTACGGCTCGCAACGGGTGGCGACCGCGACGATGGGCTACAAGCACCACGCGCTGGACCTGGACGAAGCGAAGGCGCAGATCACGGTGCCCACGTTCATGCTCAAGCTGGTGCCCGGCTACGACGCCGCGCCGCGGATCGCCGAGCTGGTGCGCACCCAGATCACCGACATCGTGGTCAAGGAGGCCTACACCGGCCCGGCTCGGCTGCAGCTGTTCGAGCACGCGCTGGCGCCGCTGGCGGATCTGCCGGTGCGCGAGGTCGTCTCGGCCAGCCACATCGTCACCGATCTCACCCTGGGTCCGGCGCGCCCGGTCCACGATTACCTCGCCGAATGAGGGAAGAAATGCCGAGCGATCCACAATGGACGAACGTGGCGGTGGTCGGGGCGGGCACCATCGGCCTGTCGTGGGCCGCCTTGTTCGCCGCGCACGGCCACGACGTGCGGATCACCGACCCGCGCGAAGATCTGGAGCAGCTGGTGGCCGACGCGATTCCGTCGCTGTCGGCCGGAATACCGGACTCCGACCCGGAAGACCTGCGCAGCCGGGTCCGCCCCGTGCACGACCTCGCCGAGGCCGTCGCCGACGCGGACCTGGTGCAGGAGAACGGACCGGAGCGACTCGAGTCCAAACAGGACCTTTTCGCCGAAATCGCCCGGCTGGCACCGGATGAAGCGGTGCTGGCCTCGTCCAGCTCCGGCATCGTCGCCTCCGAGATCGCCGCGAAACTGTCCGAACAGGACGCTGCCCGCGTGTTGATCGCGCACCCCTTCAACCCGCCGCACGTGGTGCCGCTGGTGGAGATCGTGCCGGGCGAGCGCACCGCGGAGCCGGTGATCACCCGGGCGATCGAGTTCTACCGCACGCTCGGGAAGACCCCGGTGCGCGAGCACAAGGAGGTCTCCGGTTTCGTCGCCAACCGGTTGCAGAGCGCGCTGATGCAGGAGGCGATCTCGCTGGTGCTGGACGGCGTGGTCAGCGCCGACGAGCTGGACACCGTGATGAAGTCCTCGCTCGGCGGCCGCTACGCGACCGTCGGCCCGTTCGAGAGCTTCCACCTCGGCGGCGGCCCCGGCGGCATCCGGCACATGATGCAGCACCTCGGCCACGGCATGGCCCGGCGCTGGGGCGATCTCGGCCACCCGGCGCTGACCTCCGGCGCGATCGAGGAGATCGCCGGGCAGACCGAGTCCGCCTACGGCTCCGGCCCGGAGGCGTACCGGGCGCGTTCCCAGCGGCGCGACCGCAAGCACCTGGCGCTGCGCGCAGCGCTGCACGACGAATCTGCGAGGTAACAATGCCCAGAAAGGCCAACTCCGAACCCGACTTCTTCGGCTACGCCGAGCTGCTCAGCGACGCCGAGCGGGCCGAGCTCGCCGAGATCCGCGACTACCTGCAGCGCGAGATCGCCCCGATCGCCAATGGCGCATGGGAACGCGCCGAATTCCCGCCCGAGGCGATCGGCAAGTTCGCCAAGCTGCGGCTGGCGGGCTACTCGTACCCGGAGTTCGGCGACGGCAAGCAGCGCAGCCCGCTGTTCCCCGGTTTCCTGAGCATCGAGCTCAACCGCGTCGATCCGTCGCTGGCGGTTTTCGCCGGTGTGCACAACAACCTCGCCATGGGCAGCATCTACGGCGGCGGTGACCAGGCGCAGCGGGACCGCTGGATGCCGCAGCTGGTCGGCATGGACAAGATCGGCGCGTTCGCGCTGACCGAACCCGAGGGCGGCTCGGACGTCGCAGGCGGGATGCGCACCACCGCCCGCCGCGACGGCGACGAGTGGGTGCTCGACGGCGCCAAGCGCTGGATCGGCAACGGCACCTTCGCCGACGTGATCGTGGTCTGGGCCCGCGATGTCGCCGACGACCAGGTGAAGGGCTTCGTCGTCGGCCACGACACCCCCGGCGTCACCGCCACCAAGATCGAAGGCAAGGTCGCGCTGCGCACCGTGCAGAACGCCGACATCGTGCTGGACGGCGCCCGGGTTCCGGAGGCCGACCGGCTGCAGAACATCGACAGCTTCCGGGACACCGCGAAGGTCCTCGCCCGCACCCGCGGCGGCGTGGCGTGGCAGGCGCTCGGGGTGGCGCTGCGGGCCTACGAACTGGCCCGCGAGTACGCGGTCGGCCGCGAGCAGTTCGGCAAACCCATCGGCGGCTTCCAGATGATCCAGGACCTGCTGGTGAAGATGCTCGGCAACGTCACCGCGATGTTCGGCATGGTGGTGCGGCTCAACCAGCTCACCGCCGAAGGCAAGGCGGGTGCGGATCAGGCCGCGCTGGCCAAGGCGTTCACCACCACGCGGATGCGCGAAGTCGTGGCGTGGGCGCGGGAATTGTTCGGTGGCAACGGGATCGTGCTGGACTACGAGGTCGCGAAGTTCTTCGCCGACGCCGAGGCGATCTACTCCTTCGAGGGCAGCCGCGAGATGAACACGCTCATCGTCGGCAAGTCCATCACCGGGCTGAGCGCTTTCACGTGAGGTACTCCGTGACGGGCTGCCGCTGAACCGGCAGCCCGTCACGAGCGGGCTGTTCGCTTCCGGTCGTTCACCGCGAGGATGTGCGGTCAGCGGGCCGGACGCGGGTGCCGTGCCCCGGCGGTCTCCGCAGGCGGCCCACCGTCCACAGTGTCCGGACACGGACTCCGGCGACAAGGTTCCGGAAACCGCGGACGCTCAGGCGGTTTCCACGTCCGGCAGCTCGACGTCCCAGCGCAGCAGTTCGCCGGGATCGTCGTCCGGTGCGTCGATGTGCCGCTGGTGCAGCCGCTCGACGTCTTCCGGACGCTCGGCGTGGCCGGCGTCGATCGCCATGGACATGCGGGCGCTGCGCGCCGCGTTGCGCTCCATGCGGGGCCGCCGCAACCGCTCGTAGACGTCGAGATCGCGGTCGCGCAGTGCTTTGCCCAGCAGCACCGCGTCCTCCAGCGCCATCGCGGCGCCCTGCCCGGTCGCCGGTGAGGCCGCGTGCGCGGCGTCGCCCAGCAGCAGCATCCGGCCGGCGCGCCACCTCGGAAGCGGCACCAGGTCCCGGGCGTTGGTGGCCAGCACTTCGTCCGCGGCCTCGACGACGTCCGCCGCAGGCGTCGCGTCCGGCCGCAGCGCGGCGAGCAGCCGAGCACGCCGCGAAGCCGCCGGCTCGCCGGGGTCCAGCGGCGGCGCGGCCAGCCGTGCGAACCAGAACGTCCGGCGCTGCGGCGAAACGGCGTAACCGAAGTTCACCGCGCTCCCGGTGATCATCTCGATGCGCCCCGGCTCGTGCGGCACTTCCGCGCCGGTCCCGTAGAAGACTTGCTGCCCCACGTAACGCGGCGGACCCGGATCGATCTGCGCCCGCACGGCGGAGTTCAGCCCGTCCGCGCCGAGCAGCAGATCCCCGTGCACCTCCCGTCCGTCGGCCAGCCGCACCGAAACCCGCTCGCCGTCCTGCTCGGCGGCGGCGAACCGAGCGTCGTGCTCCACCCGAAGCCCGCGCCGCAGCATCTCGGCCCGCAGTTCCGCGACCAGCTCGGCCCGCCGCAGACACAGGTGACCGTCCAGCGCCGACACCGCGCGTTCCACTCCGTCGGCGCTGAGGAAACGCGCCGTCTCCAGCCGGAATCCGGCCGTCGGCGAAACCCCGAGCTGATGCAGCGCCCGCATCCCGTTGCCCGCCAGCACGAGGAACGCCCCGGCGTCGACCGCGTCCTGCGGCGCCGCTTCGAGCACCCGGACGCCGATCCCGGCCGCATCCAACGCCAGCGCCGCGGCCGCACCCGCGACGCCACCTCCGACTACAACGGCCTCCACGGCGACTCCCCCAAGGCGATCAGCGACGTCGCGAGCCACGGTAGCGGCCCGCCGTCCCCGCCTGCCGAAGCGGTGATCAGTTCGCCGGGACGGGCCTGCGCTGCCCCTCGGAGACCTCCACGACGTGGACCGGGTGGTTCCGCGGCTCCCCGGTCTCGGCGTCGAACCAGAACAGCCCGCCCGCGCCGGTCACCTCGTTGTCCGGCCCGAGCTGGCGGAGGCTGTTCAGCACGCTGCGCGACGACGGCGGCGCGCCGGTGAGCTTGCCGCCCGTGGCGTTGGTGATGGCGGTGCCCGCCGCGAGCATCGCGTCGTACTCCATGATCGCCCAACCGTTGGCCAGGTCGGCTTTCGGGAAGTCGCGGAGGAACGATCCCTCGAAGTCCCGGTAGTTCTGCCCGAGCGGGTCGGGCGAGGCGCGCAACGCGTCCGGGTCGGCCAGCGCCGCGTAGACCACCTTGACGCCCTCCGGCACCTCGGCCGGGCGCAGGCCGGCCGCGTCGGAGCCGGTGACCACGGTGAGACCGCTGCCGCACTCGAGTTCGCTCACCCGCTCCAGGAAGTCCGGCAGCAGCGAAGCGCGTCCGCCGTAGAGCAGCCCACCGCGACCGCACACCTGCCGGGCCACCAGATTCAGCTGGTTGCGGATCGACCCGGGGTCCGAGTCGCCGCCGAACACCACCGGCGGCCCCTGCTGGACCTTCCCCGCGAACGCATCCCGCAGCGAGTTCGCCAGACCGTAGGTGTAGAAGTCCGCGCGGTTGGCGTCCCGCACCAGCGCGTACTCTCCGCCGGGCTGCGCCGCGTCGAGGTATTCGTCCAGCTTCTGCGCCTCCGCTCCGTTGCTCGGGCTCGCCCGGAACAGCCCCTCGATCCGGCCGCCGCCGGACACGGTGGAATCCACGCCCTCCACCTGCCCGGTCGCGTCGAGGCCGTTGGCGGTGAGCACCGCGCCCACCATCGGCAGCTCCGCGCGGTCCAGCGCCCGCGCGCCCTGCAACGTCTCGACCACGCTCACCCCGAGTCCGGTCACCGCGACGAGCGGGTGCCGATCGTCCTTCATCCGCACCAGCTGCCCGGTCACCGCCTGCCAGCCCTGTTCACCGGAGCCCTCGTTGGCCAGCACGACGCGCAGCGCCGGGCCGCTCCTGGCCGCGTTCAGGTGTTCCTGCGCCTTGGCGGCGCCTTCGGCCAGCGCCGCCACCTGGTCCTGCGAGGCCGGGCTGAATTCCTGGTCGGGGCGCGGCACGGGAATCAGCACCGCGACCGTGACCGCCGAACGATCCGGATCGCCCGTCGCCAAGGCGTTCTGCTCGCCGATCAGGTCGACGGCATCCCGGAGCCGCTCGTTGCCGAACGTGGAGGAGTCGGAGATTCCGATGCACCGCTCCACGTGCTCGTGATCGACCTGGTCAGGATCGACCCACCAGCCGCTGCCGCAATGCACCCGGGCGGCCAGCGCCCACCCGCGCGCGTACCAGCCGATCCCCGCGGCCAGGACCAGCACCACCACCGCGGCCGCAGCCACGATTCGGCGGTTCCGCCGTCTGCGGGTCTCCGTCCGCGGCTGCGGCGGAGTGAATCCGTCGTGCGCCATCAGCTTCCCCCTGATTCACCGGTATCGGTCCGCTTCCGCGCGGAACGCCTCCAGGCCCTCCCCGGAACGGGGCGCGATCTGGTCCAGGTCGGCGGCGATCTCGCCGCGCAGCTCGCGACCCGGCACCAGCAGCGGGTCCGCGGCCGTCCACACCGCCACCACCAGGCGGGCCACGGCCGCCAACAGCGCACCGGGATGGGAGTCGGACCCGTTCGCCGCATCGGCCCACCTGGTCAGCTCGCGCACCCTCCCGACCGGCGAGCCGCCCGGTTCGAGCTCGTTCGGCGCCGCGCAGACCGCGTGCAGCCGGCGCAGCCACTCGTGCGCGTCGACCTCCTTCAGCAACGCGGTCATCCGCTCCGCGACCGGCCGCACCTCGCCTGCCGCCAGCCGGTGGTGCAGCGCGCCGACCTCGTCGCCGTGGTTCTCGCAGTACCGGCGCAGCCAGCCGTGCACCGACGACCAGTCCGCGGCGTCCGCTTCGGTGCGCGCAGCGAGCCGCCGCAGCAGCAGGGTGCGCTGAACCCGCGGCATGGTGCGGTGAGCAGCCGCGTCGACGCTGCTCCACAGCGCCGCGCTGAAGACCTCCTGCTGCCGGTTCTGCACCTCCGGCGCCAGCGCGCTCTGGTTGACCAGCTGCAGCGCCTGCTCCAGATCGCGGGCCGCGGATGTGGTGATCAGCGCGGCGGCCGCTTCCTCGGAACCGGCGAGCAGCTCGGCCAGCAGCAGCTCCTCCAGCGGTACCGGTTCCTCCCGGGATGACGGGCGGACCGGGCAGGGCAGCAGCGAGCCCAGCTGCGCCTCCGCGAGCCCCTGCTCGGCCAGGGCGTCCAGCACCCGCCGGGTGGACAGCGCGTGCCCGCCGGTGAACCGGTGCACCGCCGCGGTGACCTGCCGCTGCCGCACCTTCGGCCCGAGCGCGGCGACCATGTTCCCCACCGCGCCTTGCGAGAGGTCGTCCAGCCGCACCGAATACCGGCTCGGCGCCCGCACTCCCCCGCGCACCGCGTCGGCGTAGCAGGCCGACTCGATCGAGGCGACCGCGGCACCGGGACCGCGCGCGGACAGGTCCGTGCGGCTGGTCGCCACCACGGTGAGCGGGTCGGGCTCGATGCCGTGCGCTCGCCGCTCACGGGCTCCGGTGAGCCCGTCCAGCAGCGCCAGCCCGGCAGGCGTGTCCACGTTGTCCAGCAGCACCGTGCAATTGAGCGTGCGGGCCTCGGCCCGCCGTCCGCGGGCGAAGCCCTCCCGCAGGTCCGCCAGGAACGCCGCCCACAGCAGCTCGCCGACCTCGTCACCGCCCTCGGCGGCGGGCTCGTGCGCTTTGTGGTTGAGGTCGACCAGCACGTCGATCGGGCGCAGGCTCAACCCGCGGTCCTGCTCGCCGTACCAGTCCCGGCCCACCGCGGGATTCCCGCGGCTGCTGCGGACGGAGTTCACCGCGGACACGATCCAACCGGGCAGTCGCTGCGCGACGGTCTGGACGGGTGCGTCCTGCAGGCCCGGCACCGTGGTCAGCAGTTCTCCGGCCAGCTCGCCCAGGTAGTCGGGCGGGTCCGGGATCCGCGAATAGGTCCGCAGCGCCTCGTCGATCTGATTGCGGGCCTTCTCCCACTGCGCGACCTCGATCTGCGGCTCCAGCGCCAGCTGCCCGGTGATGAGCCGGGCGAACTCCACCGCGCCGTAGCGCGGGCACGGCCTGCTGAGCTGGAAGGCCAGCGCGGCCAGCACCTGCGGCATCCTGGCCGCTCCGCGCTCCTCGCCGTCCGGGTGGTCGCGTTCGAGCCGCGCGCAGTCCAGCCGGGCGAACGGGATCCGCTCGCGGCACCGGTTCGCGAGATCCGCGAGCAATGCGGTCTTCCCGCTGCCCCGCGCGCCGGTGAACACCAGCACCGGCACCCGCCTGCTCGCGGGCCGACCGTCGTGCTCCGGCCGCTCCAGCATCTCCCGGACGAGGGCGATCTCCCGATCCCTGCCGTGCAACGGCACCTGCGTGGCGTAGCGCTCAGCATCCCGAGCCATGCCCACCCCCCTGCGGTAGCACCGAATTCCGGGTCCACCGATTCCCCAGAAACCGACCCGGCGGAAGAAGAAGTGGGAGCGTACTGACCGCGCAAAACCGCGGTCAACGATTAATCAGCAGAAAGAACCGTTCGGCCCAGCGGCTTGTTGAAATAACCATCGCGCACTGCGGCATTAGTGGGACGGACGGGAATATGCCGCGGTTGTCCGGCCGGATCACACGTAACGCGAAATGCCGCTGCACCCTAGAACCGCGCGGCGGACGCCCGTGGCCTCCGCCGCGCCGACCTCACTGGATCCCGGCGGCGTCCATGCCGCGCAGTTCCTTCTTCAGGTCCTGGATCTCGTCGCGCAACCGGGCCGCCAGCTCGAACTGCAACTCGCGGGCCGCGTTCATCATCTGGTCGTTGAGCTGCTGCACCAGATCCGCCAGCTCGGCGCGCGGCATCGAGCTGGTGTCCTTGCCCTCCAGCACACCGGAGGTCGCCACCGACTCCCCGCTGGGCTTCTTGCCGCGGGAGGCGTTGCGCCCGGAACCGCCGACCGAGACCGACTCCTCGGTGTCCTCGGATTCGGTGTAGACCCGGTCCAGGATGTCGGCGATCTTCTTGCGCAGCGGTTGCGGATCGATGCCGTGCTCGTCGTTGTAGGCGATCTGCTTGGCGCGGCGGCGGTTCGTCTCGTCGATGGCGTGCTGCATCGAGTCGGTCATCGTGTCCGCGTACATGTGCACCTGGCCGGAGACGTTGCGCGCCGCGCGCCCGATCGTCTGCACCAGCGAGGTGCCGGAGCGCAGGAAGCCCTCCTTGTCCGCGTCGAGGATCGACACCAGCGACACCTCCGGCAGGTCCAGCCCCTCCCGCAGCAGGTTGATGCCCACCAGCACGTCGAACTCGCCGAGCCGCAGCTGCCGCAGCAGCTCCACCCGCCGCAGCGTGTCCACCTCGGAGTGCAGGTAGCGCACCCGCACCCCCAGCTCCAGGAAGTAGTCCGTGAGGTCCTCGGCCATCTTCTTGGTCAGCGTGGTCACCAGCACCCGCTCGTCGCGCTCGGCGCGTTCGCGGATCTCGCCGACCAGGTCGTCGATCTGGCCCTCGGTCGGTTTCACCACGACCTCCGGGTCGACCAGCCCGGTCGGGCGGATGACCTGCTCGACGAACTCGCCGCCCGCGCGGCCCATCTCGTACGGGCCGGGGGTCGCCGACAGGTACACCGTCTGGCCGATCCGGTCGGCGAACTCCTCCCAGGTCAGCGGCCGGTTGTCCATCGCGCTGGGCAGCCGGAAACCGTGCTCGACCAGCGTGCGCTTGCGGGACATGTCGCCTTCGTACATCCCGCCGATCTGCGGCACCGTCTGGTGCGACTCGTCGATGACCAGCATGAAGTCGTCCGGGAAGTAGTCCAGCAGCGTGGCGGGCGCCGTCCCGGCGTCGCGGCCGTCGATGTGCCGCGAGTAGTTCTCGATGCCGGAGCAGAACCCGACCTGGCGCATCATTTCCACGTCGTACTGGGTGCGCATCCGCAGCCGCTGCGCCTCCAGCAGCTTGTTCTGCTTCTCCAGCTTGCCCAGCTGCTCCTCGAGCTCGGACTCGATGCCGCGGATCGCCTTTTCCATCCGCTCCGGCCCGGCCACGTAGTGCGTGGCGGGGAAGATCCGCAGGTCGTCCACCTCGCGCACGATCTCGCCGGTCAGCGGGTGCAGGTAATAGAGCCGCTCGATCTCGTCGCCGAAGAACTCGATGCGCACCGCCAGCTCCTCGTAGGCCGGGATCACCTCGACGGTGTCCCCGCGCACCCGGAACGTCCCGCGGGCGAAGGAGATGTCGTTGCGGGTGTACTGCACGTCCACCAGCGCGCGCAGCAGCAGGTCCCGGTCGATCTCACCGCCGGTCTCCAGCTGGATCGAGCGGTCCAGGTACGACTGCGGCGTGCCCAGGCCGTAGATGCACGACACCGAGGACACGACCACGCAGTCCCGCCTGCTGAGCAGGTTCGAGGTCGCCGAGTGCCGCAGCCGCTCCACGTCCTCGTTGATCGAGGAGTCCTTCTCGATGTAGGTGTCGGTCTGCGGGACGTAGGCTTCCGGCTGGTAGTAGTCGTAGTAGCTGACGAAGTACTCGACCGCGTTGTCCGGGAAGAACTCCCGCATCTCGTTGGCCATCTGCGCCGCGAGGGTCTTGTTCGGCTCCAGCACCAGCGTGGGCCGCTGCAGCCGTTCGACCAGCCAGGCCGTGGTGGCCGACTTGCCGGTGCCGGTCGCGCCGAGCAGCACCACGTTGGCCTCGCTGGCGCGGATCCGCCGTTCCAGCGCGTCGATCGCCTCCGGCTGGTCGCCCGACGGGTCGTAGTCGCTGACCATCCGGAAGCTGCCGCCGCTGCGCGGAATGTCCCCCACCGGGCGGTGGGTCGTGTCCGCCGGTGTCGGGTACTCAGTCGCGAATGCCACGTGTCCGAGGGTACGAGCCCCCACCGACACGACGCCCGGACCCGATGTTCACCCCTCCCGTGAGAGGCGTCTCGCGACTTATGGTTGCCACGTGACCACGCAACGCGAGATCGCGGAAAACCTCGGGCTGCCGGTGCACCCGCCGAAGGTCGAGCTGTTCGACCTGGTGCGGGGCACCAACACCGACCCCAAGCAGATCGTTCGTCACGTGGCCGAATACCGGGTGGAGCCGTTCGGGCTCTACCTCGCCCGGCCGGTCCCCGACCACCCGAAGCTGCGGGCGCTGGAATCCTGGCTGCTGCCGGACCACCGCCTGCGGATCACCCGCTGGAACTTCCTGCCCGGCCAATCGAACGGCTGGGACTTCTACGTCGACGTCGCAGCCATCGAACCGGGCCCGGACCACTGGCGCACCGTCGACCACTACCTGGACGTGCAGGTCGCGGAGGGCCGGACCGCGGAGCTGCTGGACGTGGACGAGTACCTGCTCGCGGTGCGGGCGGAACTGCTCGACGAGCGGACCGCGGAGCACGCGATGCGCGCGGCGTGCGCGGCGATGGACGGGCTGGCCCGGTACGGCTACCGGCTCGCCGACTGGCTCCGCTCCGAAGGCGTCGCGCTGAGCTGGCGCGGGCAGCCGTCGCAAGGAACCTGATTTCGGCCGATCGCACTACCGCTGAACCGGTGATCATCGCGCGGGCGGCCGAATCGGTACCCGGCGAACGCGCGAAAGTTATGTTAAAGAACGGTACTGAGGATCACATCGGCGCGAATCGACGTTACTGTCTGAGGCCGTGGGTACCGCAGTCACTCCTCAGTTGGTCGACGTGATCGACCTGTTCAGTGCGCAACGTTCCCATTCCTCCGGTTCCAGCGTCCCGCTGAATCGCTGCCAAGTGGAGCCGTGGGGCTTGTCGGTGGAGTGCGCGACGCCGGCGGACCCGGTGCACGAGGGCGAGGTGAGCTGGCTGCTGCCGGACCACGGCCTGCGGCTCACGCGGCGCCGCGCCCGGCACTGGACCACCCGGCGCGAGCCCAGCACGATCACCGCCGCGCTGATCGAGCACGACACGCGCTCGTGGGTCACCACGGACCTGCTGCTCGGGCTGCAGGTGCCGGACCACGGTTCGGCCCGCATCGTGCATGCCGAGGAGTTCGCCACCGCGGTCTCGGCGGGCATGATCCGGCTCAACCAGGCCGATTATGCGCTGCACACGGTGTACCGGCTCTTCGTCGAGCTGAGCAGGCACCGGGACGTCAGCCGGTGGCTCGCGCACCTCGGGATCTTCGACCTTTGGTGAGCCGCGCCGGTCAGTCCGGTGCCACCCAGCCGACGCGCGAGGCCCATTCCTGCGCGCTCGGCAAGGCTTCGACGAACCACGGTTCCTTCGCCGCCGCGTAGCGCTCGTGATCCGGGTCTTCGGCGAACCGCTGGGCCAGCTCCCGCTTGACCCTCGAGTAGTCCGCCCGAGCCGCCTCGTCGTCCCGCAACCAGTCGCGGAACAGCAGCGCGACCCGCTGCCCCGGGGATCCCTGGACCCGCAGGTGCAGGTTCACCGGGGAGCCCGGGTCCGCCGCGTTGTGGTAGCGCTTGAGCCACTGGTCCGGGTCGGGGGCGAACGAGTGCGGGTGGTCCCGCCGGATCCCGTCGTCGAGCGGGAATCCCGCCTCCCCCAAGGCTTCCGCGATGGCGTCGGCGTCGTCCAGCGACCGGACGGTCAGCTGCAGATCGATGACGTCCTTCGCGGGAAGCCCGGGGACCGCGGTCGAACCGATGTGGTCGACCCGCACCGCGTTGTCCCCCGCCGCCTGCCGGATCCGGGCACCGAGCCGACGCGCGGTCCGCGGCCACTCCGGGTCCGGCTCGACGATCCGCGGCGGCCGTTGCGGGGCGCGCCGCCCCGCGCGCACGTTCTGCTCGAAGGGAACCAGCCGCTGCGACCACAACCGGTCCACCTCGGCCACCAGGTCCTGCACCGGCCCGGAGTTGTCCAGCCACACGTCGGCCGCCTCGCGGCGTTGCTCGTCGGTCGCCTGCGAGCGGATCCGCGCCCGCGCGTCCTCGACGTCCAAGCCGCGGTCGACCAACCGCCGCACCCGGTCCTGTTCGGGAGCGTCCACGATGAGCACGAGGTGGTAGTTCGGCGCGTAACCGTTCTCGACCAGCAGCGGAACGTCGTGCACCACGACCGCGTCCGCGGGCGCCTGCGCCATCCGCTCGGCGGTCAACGCGCCGATCCTGGGGTGCGTGATCGCGTTCAGGTCGGCCCGCGCCTGCTCGTCGCCGAACACCTTCTTCGCCATCGCCGGCCGGTCCAGCGCGCCTTCCGGCGTCACGATGTCCGGCCCGAAGCGATCCACCAGCTCGGCCAGGCCCGCACTGCCCGGCTCGACCACTTGCCGCGCCAGCTTGTCCGCGTCGATGAGCACCGCACCGCACTGCACCAGCCGCGCCGCCACCGTCGACTTGCCCGATCCGATCCCGCCGCTGAGACCCACCCGCAACATGCGGCCCATCCTGCCAGTCCTTGCGGCCCCGAAGTTCGCACTTCAGCCCACGCGGTTGCGGGCTCCGCTGCGCGACCACCCGCGCAGCACGAGCTCGACAACGGCCGGACGCGAAACGGCCCCGCACCTGCGAACAGGTGCGGGGCCGTGCGCTATCCGTACCGGGTCGACCGGTCTGCGCGGATCAGGCGCCGCCGGAGAGCTTCTCCCGCAGCGCGGCGAGCTGCGCGTCGCTGGCCAGCGAGCCCGCGTCCTCCTGCTGCTCGGACGAGGAGGCCGCGGACGAGTAGTTCCCGCCGCCCTGCGCCTCGCCGGAGCCGGCAGCGGCACCGCCGCCGCCACCCCCGCCGGAGGCACTCTCGGCAGCAGCTTCCGCGTCGGCCTCGGCGGCCTTCTGGACCTGCTTCATGTGCTGCTCGTAGCGGGACAGCGCCTCGGAGTACTGCCGCTCCCACTCCTCGCGCTGGGTCTCGTAGCCCTCCTGCCACTCCGCGGTCTCCGGGTCGAAGCCCTCGGGGTAGATGTAGTTGCCCTCGTTGTCGTACTCGGCGGCCATGCCGTACTGCGTGGGGTCGAACTCGGAGTCCGGCGTGAAGCCCTCGTTGGCCTGCTTCAGCGACAGCGAGATCCGGCGGCGGTCCAGGTCGATGTCGATGACCTTGATCATCACGTCGTCGCCGACCTGCACGACCTGCTCCGGGATCTCCACGTGGCGCTCGGCCAGCTCGGAGATGTGCACCAGGCCCTCGATGCCCTCGTCGACCCGGACGAACGCGCCGAACGGCACCAGCTTGGTGACCTTGCCCGGCACGATCTGGCCGATCGCGTGGGTGCGGGCGAACTGCCGCCACGGGTCTTCCTGCGTCGCCTTCAGCGACAGCGAGACGCGCTCGCGGTCCATCTCGACGTTGAGGACCTCGACCGTGACCTCCTGGCCGACCTCGACGACCTCGCTCGGGTGGTCGATGTGCTTCCAGGACAGCTCGGAGACGTGCACCAGACCGTCGACACCACCGAGGTCCACGAACGCACCGAAGTTGACGATGGAGGACACCACGCCCTTGCGGACCTGGCCGTTCTGCAGCTGGTTGAGGAACTCGCTGCGCACCTCGGACTGCGTCTGCTCCAGCCAGGCGCGACGGGACAGCACCACGTTGTTGCGGTTCTTGTCCAGCTCGATGATCTTGGCTTCGAGCTCGCGGCCGACGTAGGGCTGCAGGTCCCGGACGCGGCGCATCTCGACCAGCGACGCGGGCAGGAAGCCGCGCAGCCCGATGTCGAGGATGAGGCCGCCCTTGACGACCTCGATGACGGTGCCGCGCACCGGCTCGTCCTTCTCCTTGAGCTCCTCGATCGTGCCCCAGGCGCGCTCGTACTGGGCGCGCTTCTTGGACAGGATCAGGCGGCCTTCCTTGTCCTCCTTCTGGAGGACCAGGGCCTCGACGAAGTCGCCGACCGCGACGACCTCGGCCGGGTCCACGTCGTGCTTGATCGACAGTTCCCGGGACGGGATGACGCCCTCGGTCTTGTAACCGATGTCGAGCAGCACCTCGTCGCGGTCGACCTTGACGATGGTGCCCTCGACGATGTCGCCGTCGTTGAAGTACTTGATGGTTTGGTCGACGGCGGCGAGGAAGTCCTCCTCCGTCCCGACGTCGTTGACCGCGACCTGCGGCTTGGTAGCGGCTGCAGCCGGGACGGTGGTGGTGTCGGTGGACATCAGGTGGGTTGCTCCGGTACGGATAGTTTTGTCGGTTGCCTGTGCGGTTCACCCCGCAGCGGCCGGCGGCTCGCCACCGGCCGATCCGGCAGACCTTCCAGCCTGGCAGACCACCCGGCGCGCACCGGCACCGACCCCTTCGGGGTTGCGCCCTGGATCTTAGACTCCGGAGCCGACACCGCGACGAGCGGAACCGGCGAGAACCACGTCCCCGGTACGGCTCAGCCTTGCTGATCGGCCCCAGTTCGCTGCTTCGGCGGGTCTCCGCCGACGATCCCTGGTCGCTGCGGCCCGCCCAGTCCGGTTCCGGGAGTCCGATTCCGGGCAGCCGGTGCCGGTTCCGCGCGGGCCGCCTCTGGTCGAACGCTGAACCCCCCACCGGTAATCCCGATCAGGGCACGGCTCCCGACCTGGTAGTTCCGTCCGTCCCGGTCGTGGCGGTGATCGCTCGGTCGGATCAGCGGCGGACCGGGCCGTGGCGGGTTTCCCAGCCGGAATGCACGGAGACGTTAAGACCCACGGCGCGGGCGGTATCGTACGCGGCCGTGCGATCGCCGGGCAAACCACATACCGGCGCAGTTGGCGAATCACAGGACTGGCGATGCCGAACCAGGAACCCGATGCCGCCGGATCTCCGACCGGCCCGGCGCGCAACGAACCGCCGGACGGCGGTTCAGAGCACGCTGCCGCGGAACTCGCGCTGGGCACCACGGGTGTGAGCAAGCGCACCGCGGGCACGGTCGAATCCCGCTTGGCGAGCCGTGCGTGGTGGGACGCCGACGCGGACGATTACCAGGCCGAGCACGGCGAATTCCTCGGCGCCGAAGACTTCGTCTGGTGCCCGGAGCGCCTCCGGGAAGCCGATGCGGGCCTGCTCGGCGACGTCGCGGGAAAGCGCGTCCTGGAGGTCGGCTGCGGCTCGGCGTCGTGTTCGCGCTGGCTGGCCCGCCGAGGTGCGGAACCGGTGGCGTTGGACATTTCCGCCGGCATGTTGCGGCACGCGCGCGACGGCGCAGCGGCCACCGGCGTGGAAGTGCCGCTGGTGCAGGCCAGCGCGGACCTGCTGCCGTTCGCCGCGGGCAGCTTCGACCTGGCGTGCTCCGCGTTCGGCGGGGTGCCGTTCGTGGCGGACTCCGGCGCGGTGTTCGGCGAGGTCGCGCGGGTACTGCGGCCCGGCGGGCGCTGGGTGTTCTCGGTGACTCATCCGATGCGGTGGATCTTCCCGGACGATCCCGGCCCCGGCGGGCTCACCGTCACCCAGCCCTACTTCGACCGCACTCCGTATCTGGAGGTCAACGGACTCGGGCAGGCCACCTACGTGGAGCACCACCGCACGCTCGGCGACTACGTGCGCCAGCTCGCCGCAGCCGGCTTGCGGCTGGTGGATCTGATCGAGCCGGAGTGGCCGAAGGGCGCCACGCACACCTGGGGCCAGTGGAGCCCGCTGCGCGGCAAGCTCTTCCCCGGCACCGCGATCTTCTGCTGCACGCTCGACGAGCAGTAGCCCGGTCCCGCGCCGCGGCTGCCAGAATCCGGGTCACCCCGGCACGGAGGAGGTTCGGCGGACGTGGGCGGCGCGCAGGATCTGATGGACCGGCAGTGCGCGCGGTTCCGCGAGCTGGATCCGCAGCTGCCGGACGACTACCTGCTGCCCAAGGGCGACCCGCTGATGGCCCGCTTGCCCGGTGGCGAGCCGGTGGCGGGCTTGGTGGCGCACACCCGCAATCCGCCCGGCTCGGCGCAGAGCCTGTGGCAGGCGTCGGACGTCTTCGAGCTCTTCCCGCTGCTGGGTGATCACCCGCGCGCCGGCATGGACGGCGTGCTGGGGGCCTGGCGGGAGTGGCTGGCGGCTCGTTCGATCCCCGCCGAGGACTCGTCCTGCGTGGTCACTTGGCCCAGCCGGGACGTGCAGGCCACCCGGGCGCTGCTGGATCACGGTTTCGCGCCGCTGTCCTGCATGGCGATCCGCCCGCCGACCCCGGACACCGTTACGGAACTACCTGGTACCGTAAAAGTGCGCCGCGCCGGACGGGCCGATCTGGACGCCGTCGTCGAACTCGCGATCGCCGAGCACGATTACGCCGCCCTCGTCGGCACGTCGGTGCCCCGCCCGGGAGCCGGTGACCTCAAGCGCATCGCCGCGCGCCAGCGGCTGCACTCCGGCACCGACCCGGTGTGGCTGGCCGAACAGGACGGGACGCCGATCGCGCTCGCCGAATGCGGCTGGGTCGACACCGCCCGCCAGCCCGGCGGGCACCGGTTGCGCCGGGGGCTGTGGGCCTACGTGAACTGCTTGTCGGTGCACGAGCAGGCCCGCGGGGACGGCGTGGGGCAGCGGCTGATGGCCGTGGCGCACGAGGAGTTCGTCCGCGCCGGAGCCGTCGGCAGCTTCCTCTACTACAACCCGCCGAATCCGCTGTCCTCGGTGTTCTGGCCGCGCCAGGGCTACCGGCCGCTGTGGACCATGTGGGAGGTGCGCCCCGCGACCGCGCTGCGCTGATCTCCCACGCCGAGAAGGAGTCGAGACGACGTCGTGGAGATCGCCGCAGAAGCAGTCGAAGTCGTCGGCGCGCACAGCACCTTGCTCGCGCCCACCTCGATGCGCGTGTCCAGCGGAGAACTGCTGGTCGTGACCGGTGAACCGAACTCCGGGCACACCGCATTGGCACTGGCGCTGTCCGGCAGGCTGCGTCCCGCCCGCGGTTCGGTGCGGATCGACGGCCGCGCCGACCCGAAGGCGCTGCGCCGCGCCGTCGCGGTCGTCGACGCGCCGGAGATCACCGAACCGGAGCCGAGCGTGCCGGTGCGGACCGTGGTCGCCGAGGGGCTCAGCCTCGCCGGCCGCCGCGCCGGGCGCGCCGCGGTGCGTTCCTGGCTGGCCGCGCACGAGCTGGCCGAGCACACCTCGACCCGGATGGAGAACCTGCCCGCCGCCGAACGCACCCGGCTGCTGATCGACCTGGCGTGCGCCGCGAAGCGCACCACCGCGCTGGTGCTGGACAGCCCGGACCGGCACGGCGGCGACCCGCACGCCTGGTACGAGCTCGCGCGGCGGGAAAGCCGCAGGCAGCGCGCGGTGGTCGTGCTGTGCTCCGCGCATTCCGCCGACCGGCTCGCCCTCGTCCCCCAAGCTCGCATCGGCGCGGACGGCCGCGCCGCCGAAGAAGGTGCCCGATGACCACGTTCCGCCTGACCATGACCGAGCTGCGCAGGCTCACCTCCGGCAGGTTGCCGCGACTGGCCCTGGTCGCCATCACGCTGGTGCCGCTGCTGTACGGCGCGATGTACCTCTACGCCAACTGGGACCCCTACAACCGGCTCGACTCGGTGCCCGCCGCCGTCGTGATCGACGACGCGGGCGGGCAGCGCCAGGACGGCAGCACGCTCAACGCCGGTGACCGGGTTTACGACGAACTGGCCGGTTCCGGTTCCTTCGACTGGCACCGCACCGGCGAACGCGACGCCGAGCAGGGCGTGCAGCAGGGCCGCTACACGTTCGCGCTGGTGGTGCCGAAGGACTTCTCGGCCGCGCTGCTCTCGCCGGGGGAGTTCGAGCCGCGGCAGGCGCAGCTGCGGCTGGTCACCAACGACACGAACAACTACTTGATCTCCACCATCGCCGACAAGGTCGCCGGTGAGGTGCGCAAGGCCGTGGCCGGCGACGCGGGCACCGAAGCCGCCGACCAGCTGCTGCTCGGCTTCGGCACGGTGCACGACAAGACCGTGCAGGCCGCCGACGGTGCCGGGAAGCTCGCCGACGGCGCGACGCAGCTGCGCGACGGCATCGGCACCGCCGAGCAGGGCACCGGTCAGCTCTCCGCCGGGGCGCACCGGCTGCTGGATGGCCAGCAGCAGCTGGTAGACGGATCAGGGCAGCTCGTCGACGGCACCGGGCGGCTCAGCGCCGGAGCCGATCAGCTGCACAACGGGCTGCAGCAACTGCAGCAGCGCACCGCACCGCTGCCGGAGCAGACCGCGAAGCTCGCCGACGGCGCCGACAAGGTCGCCGACGGCAACGAGAAGCTCGCGGGCACCGCGGACGAGCTCGGCGAAGCCTCGCAGCGGTTCGTCGACAACCTGGAGCAGAACAAGACCCGCATCGCGAACCAATTGCGCTCCACCGGCGCCGACGAACAGACCGTGCAGCGCGTGCTGGACGGCCTGGACCAGCTGAACCAGCCGATCACCGACACGAACGACCAGGTGCAGGGCCAGATCGGGCAGCTGGACGCGCTCGCCGACGGTTCCCGCCAGGTCGCCGACGGCAACCGGAAGCTCGCCGAATCGACGCCCGCGCTCACCGGCGCCATCGGGCAGCTCACCGACGGGTCCGGAACGCTCTCCGGCGGTGCCGCCCAGCTGGGCTCCGGTGCCCAGCGGTTGCACACCGGGCAGCAGCAGGCGCTCGACGGAACCGGTGCGCTCACCGACGGCGCGGACCGGCTCGATGGCGGTGCGCAGCAGCTCGCCGACGGCTCCGGGAAGCTCGAGAACGGTTCGCACACCCTCGCCGACGAACTCGGCAAGGGCGCCAAGGACATCCCGGACCTCGACGACAAGACCAGGACGGACACCGCGCGGACCATCGGCGACCCGGTCGCGGTGGACAACCAGGCGCAGGTCAAGGCGGCCACCTACGGCGCGGGGCTCGCCCCGTTCTTCATGGGCCTGGCGTTGTGGATCGGCGGGTTCGTGCTGTTCCTGATCATGCGTCCGCTGTCGCAGCGCGCGCTGGCAGGCGGGGTGGCGCCGTGGAAGATCGCCTTCGGCGGCTGGCTGCCCGCGGCGATCGTGGGTGCGGCGCAGGCGGTGCTGCTCTACCTCGTGGTGGTGTTCGGAGTCGGCGTGCAGCCCGCGCACCCGTGGCTGACGGTCGGATTCCTGCTGCTCACGTCGTTCGCGTTCACCGCGGTGGTGCACGCGCTGAACGCGGCGTTCGGGGCGCGCGGGAAGTTCATCGCGCTGGTGATCCTGGTGCTGCAACTGGTCACCGCGGGCGGCACGTTCCCGTGGCAGACCACGCCGGCACCGCTGCACCCGCTGCACAACGTGCTGCCGCTGAGCTACGTGGTGACCGGCCTGCGGCATCTGCTCTACGGCGGCCAAGATCTGGCCGCGGCGGGCACGTCGGCGTGGGTGCTGGTGGCTTACTTGGCGGCGGGCCTGCTGCTGAGCACCGCGGCCGCGTGGCGCCAGCGGGTGTGGACACCAGCCCGGTTGAAGCCGGAACTGTCCTTGTGAACCGGACGAGGAAGGGGCCGGAGGTGCGCACCTCCGGCCCCTTTTTCCGCGCGCCTCAATCGGTGACGGCGGACGCCTCGGCTTCTTCGTCGTAGCGGGCGACCTCGAGCAGGTTGCCGTCCGGG
Source organism: Saccharopolyspora galaxeae (assembly GCF_016526145.1). GTDB lineage: Bacteria > Actinomycetota > Actinomycetes > Mycobacteriales > Pseudonocardiaceae > Saccharopolyspora_C > Saccharopolyspora_C galaxeae. The sequence goes on along the minus strand of NZ_JADDUE010000009.1, from coordinate 202,136 downwards.
TCCCGCAGGTACAGCGACGTGATCGGACCGGCCGCACCGGTGCGCCCCACCGGGCCTTCCTCGATCCGGACGTCGTTGGCGCGCAGGTGCTCCTGCACCTCGCTGATCGGCTGCTCGGTGACCAGGCACAGGTTCGCCGAGCCGGGAACCGGGTGCGTGGCGGTGGGTTCCACCAGTTCGCTGGCCGCGTGCAGCTTGATGGTCTGGTCGCCGAAGCTCACCGCGCGGCGGTCGCCGGGGAAGGTCACCGTCCGCATCCCGAGGATCCGCTCGTAGAACTCCGCAGCCCGATCGACATCGGCCACGGTGAGCACCAGGTGGTCCACTCTGTCGATGTTGATCATTTTCCTCCTCCGGGGCGTCGAGCCCCGGTTCGCCGGGCGCGCACCGCGCACCGCAGTCGTCGGCATCCGTTGTTCCGCAAAGGAGGCAGGCTATCCCCCGTATCACCCGAAAGGCTCAGCTGGGGCCCGCCTGCTCGCGTCCCGCCATCTCAATGGCTGGGACGCGCCCGGCGCGGGCGAATGATCGTTTCGTGATCGACCCGAAATCCGCCGACCGGCCCACCGGTTCCGCGGAACCCGGGTCCGCCCGGCTCAGTGCGCCGCGGCGTCCCAGGATCCGCCGACACCGACCGAGACCTCCAGCGGAACGTCCAGCGGATGCGCCGCCCCCATCTGCTCCCGCACGATCCGCTCCACCTCGGCCCGCTCGCCCTCGGCCAGTTCGATGATCAGCTCGTCGTGCACCTGCAGCAGCATCCGCGAGCGCAGCCCCGACTCCGCCAGCGCGCGGTGCACGCCCAGCATCGCCACCTTGATGATGTCGGCCGCACTGCCCTGGATCGGCGCGTTCAGCGCCATGCGCTCCGCCATTTCCCGGCGCTGCCGGTTGTCGCTGAGCAGGTCCGGCAGGTAGCGGCGGCGGCCCAGGATCGTCGCGGTGTAGCCGTCCTCCCGCGCCTTCGCCACCACCTCGTGCAGGTAGTCCCGCACCCGGCCGAAGCGGGCGAAGTAGGCGTCCATCTGCGCCTTCGCCTCCTCCGCCGAGATCCGCAGCTGCTGCGCGAGCCCGTACGCGGAGAGCCCGTAGGCCAGCCCGTAGGACATGGCCTTCACCCGGCGCCGCAGCTCCTGGTCGACCTCCCCGATCGGCACCCCGAACGCCTGCGAGGCCACGAAGCTGTGCAGGTCCTCACCGGTGCGAAACGCCTCGATGAGACCTTCGTCGCCGGACAGGTGCGCCATGATCCGCATCTCGATCTGGCTGTAGTCGGCGGTCATCAGCTGCGCGTAGTCGCCGCCGACCACGAAGACCTCCCGGATCCGGCGGCCTTCCTCGGTGCGGATCGGGATGTTCTGCAGGTTCGGCTCGGTCGAGGACAACCGGCCGGTCGCGGCGATGGTCTGGTTCAGCGTGGTGTGGATGCGGCCGTCCGCGGCGATGGACTTGACCAGCCCTTCCACCGTGGTCTTGAGCCGGGTGGCGTCCCGGTGCTCCAGCAGGTGCTGCAGGAACGGGTGCTCGGTCTTCTCGTAGAGCCCTTGCAGCGCTTCGGCGTCGGTGGTGTAGCCGGTCTTGGTGCGCTTGGTCTTCGGCATCCCGAGTTCGTCGAACAGCACCACCTGCAGCTGCTTCGGCGAGCCGAGGTTGATCTCCTTGCCGATCACCGCGTAGGCCTCCTGCGCGGCCTGCTTGACCCGCCCGGCGAAGTGCGCGCCGAGCTCGTCGAGCCGCCACGCGTCGACCGCGATGCCCGCGGCCTCCAGCTCGCCGATCACCTCCAGCAGCGGCAGTTCCAGGTCGGTGAGCAGCCCGGCGCTGTCGATCGCGGAGAGCTCGGAGTCCAGCGCGTCCGCCAGTTCGCCCACCGCGCGCGCCCGGACCAGCTCGGCGGCCGCCGCGTTCGCCTTCTCCTGCTCCTCGTCGGCGAGCAGGGACAGCTGACCATCGCCGCCGTCCTGCTCGGCCCGCAGCTCGCGCTGCAGGTAGCGCACCACCAGATCGGGCAGGTCGAACGACCGCTGCCCGGGCCGCACCAGGTAGGCGGCCAGCGCGGTGTCGCTGGTCAGGCCCGCCAGTTCCCAGCCGCGGTTGCGGATCGCGTGCAGCGGGCCTTTGACGTCGTGCGCGGCCTTCGGCAACGCCGGGTCGGCCAGCCAGTCCACCAGCGCCTTCTCGTCGTCCGGGGTGAGCTCGGTGACGTCGGCGTGCACACCGGCTCCGTGCTGGTTGACCAGCGCCAGGGTGCGCAGGTCACCGCCGCCGGTGCTCCAGGTACCGGTGCAGGTCATCCCGACGCGTGCGCCGTCGGCGGCGTGCTCGCCGAGCCATCCGGCCAGCGCACCGGGCTCCACCGGACCGCCGGTGACCTCGAAGCCTTCCTCGACTTCCGGTTCGGCCGACGAGAGCGTCGCGAACAGCCGATCCCGCAGCACCCGGAACTCCAGGTCGTCGAACAGCCGGTGCACCGCGTCCCGGTCCCACTGGGCCAGCACCAGCTCGTCCGACGCCACTCCCAGCGGCACCTCCTTGACCAGCTCGGTCAGTTCCCGGTTCAGCTGCACGGCCGCGAGGTGTTCCCGCAGCGCGTCGCCGGCTTTGCCCTTGACCTCGTCGACCCGGTCGACCAGCTCGTCCAGCGAACCGAACTGCTGGATCCACTTGGTCACGGTCTTCTCCCCGACTCCGGGGATCTTCGGCAGGTTGTCCGAGGGGTCCCCGCGCAGCGCGGCGAAATCCGGGTACTGCTGCGGCGAGAGGCCGTACTTGTCCTGCACGGCCTGCGGGGTGAAGCGGGTGAGCTCGGAAACGCCCTTGGTCGGGTACAGCACCGTGACCTGGTCGTCGACCAGCTGCAGGGAGTCGCGGTCGCCGGTGCAGATGGAAACCCGGAAGCCTTCCGCGGTGGCCTGCTCGGTCAGCGTCGCGATCACGTCGTCGGCTTCGTAGCCGTCCATGCTCAGCACCGGCACCGACAGCGCGCCCAGCACGTCCTGGATCAGGCTGACCTGCCCGCGGAACTCGTCCGGAGTGGTGCTGCGATTCGCCTTGTAGTCGGCGAACTTCTCGCTGCGGAAGGTTTTCCGGGACACGTCGAAGGCGACCGCGAAGTGCGTGGGCTGCTCGTCGCGCAGCAGGTTGATCAGCATCGAGGTGAAGCCGTAGACCGCGTTGGTGTGCTGGCCCGTGCCGGTTTGGAAGTTCTCCTTCGGCAGGGCGTAGAACGCTCGGTAGGCCATGGAGTGGCCGTCGATCAGCAGCAAACGTCGGTCTTCGGAAGCCATCACGCCGCCGAAGTCTAGGCTGAGCCACCGACAGCACGTGCGGCGAGGCGCGAGGAGAGGTGCAGCGTGACCGCGACCGAGGATGAGCAGGCGGGCAACGCCGGGATGGACCAGGTGCAGGCCCCGGACAGCGGCCAGTTGCAGCGGCGGATGGGCATCGAATTCGTCGAATGGTCACCGGAACGTGTGGTGGCGACGATGCCGGTGGAGGGCAACCGCCAGCCCTACGGCCTGCTGCACGGCGGGGCGAACGCGGTGCTGGCCGAGTCGGTCGGTTCCATCGCGGCCGCGCTGCACGCGGGCGAGGACCGGATCGCGATGGGCCTGGAGCTGTCCTGCACGCACCACCGCGGCGTCACCGAAGGAGTCGTGACCGGTACCGCGACCCCGCTGCATCGGGGCCGCAGCACCGCGACTTACGAGATCGCGATCGTCGACGAGCGGGACAAGCGGACCTGCACGGCGCGGCTGACCTGCGTGCTGCGCGACCGGCCCTGATCACGACCGGCGCTGATCACTCGAGGTTGTCCAGCACCGCCTGGGCCACGGCCTTCATCGTGGTCCGGCGGTCCATGGCGGTGCGCTGCAGCCAGCGGAAGGATTCCGGCTCGGAGAGGTTGTGCTTGCTCATCAGCAGGCCCTTGGCGCGCTCGATGGTCTTGCGCGCCTCCAGCCGCTCGCTGAGGTCGGCGACCTCGGCCTCCAGCGCCTGCACTTCGGTGAACCGGGACACCGCGAGTTCGACCGCGGGCACCAGGTCCCGCTTCGCGAACGGCTTGACGAGGTAGGCCATCGCCCCCGCGTCGCGGGCGCGCTCGACCAGGTCGCGCTGGCTGAACGCGGTGAGGATCACCACCGGCGCGATCCGCTCCCCCGCGATGTTCGATGCGGCCTCGATCCCGTCCATCTTCGGCATCTTGATGTCCAGGATCACCAGGTCCGGCCGCAGCTCCTCGGCCAGCCGCACGGCTTCCTGCCCGTCCCCGGCCTCGCCGACGACCTGGTATCCCTCTTCTTTGAGCATCTCCACCAGATCGAGTCTGATCAACGCCTCGTCCTCGGCCACGAGTACGCGACGTTCGACGGGCTTGGCCTCGCGTGGGTCCTCGGCAGCCGGCGTGGTCACCGGGTCCTCCTGGGGTAGTTCTGACACGGTCCAGTGCGTTGGTCACCGGAAAGTTCAGCTTACCGGCCACACCCGAAGGCCGAGATGACCAGGGAGGGTGACCATGCCGACACCGGTTCGACCATCCGCCCGGCCCGACCTGCGTGATCATCCGCGAGTCGCCCAGTGGTCCGCGGCGTCCGCCAGGGCCCGCCGGATCCGTTCCTGCTCCCGGCTTCCCGTGGTCGGCAGCCGCAGGATCGGCATGTCGTGCTCCCGGAAGATCGCGTCCTTGACCCCGTCCCGCTCCAGTTGGGCCGGGTTGTCCTCGTGGTACTTGAAGCCGTCGACCTCGATCGCCAGCAGCGCCTGGTTCGTCACGCGGTTGTAGACGACGAAGTCGACCGAGGAACGGTGCTTGACGAGTGTCCGTTGCCGCTGCGTGAGGCGGCTCTGGTCGGGGAACAGGTTCTTCAGCAGGACCTGGGGCACCGCGGTGAGGTGCTCGTTTCCCTCCTCCCCGAGGATTTCGCCGAGCACCGTCCACGCGATGTTCTCGGAGGGGTACTCGGTCCGGCGCAGGATTCGTTTTCTCAACGCCTCCAACCGCTGCGAGAAATCCTGGTAGAGCAGGTCGAAGATCGAGATGATCGAGCTGTCCGCCACGCCATCGCCGAGGTCCTGGTAGCGGATGTAGCCGACCAGATCCCGGATGTGGCGGCTGCGCGGCATCATGTCGTGGTTGGTGACCAGGACGAACCGCTGCTTCGCCCGGGACACCGCCACGTTGATCAGCTTCGGCTCGTCCACGAACGGCAGCCCGGTCCGGCCGTACCGGGTCTCGTCGAGGACCGTGGTCAGCACGACCATCTCCTTCTGCCTGCCCTGGAACTTGTGCACGGTGTTGACGTCGATCCCGTCGAGGACGTCACCCGCCTTGTCGCTCTGCAGCCGGTACGGGGTCGTGACGCCGATGTCCGCATCCGCGATTCCGCCGCGGTGCTGCGGGATCACCTCGGCTTCGATGACGTCCACCTCGCGCTGGTTCGAGCGGCCCCCTTCGCGGTGCTTGCGCATGTGGTTGCCCTCGGCAGTGCGCCACACGAGCATCGAGCGCTCGGCGCCGCCGCTGGTGTACGGGATGAGCTCGTTGTCGTAGAACTTCTTGTTGCAAAAACCGATGATCGTCGGGGAACACCGGTAGTGCTCGCGTAGCAGCGTTCGCGGGAGCGCGTCGTCGCCGTGGATTTCCCGCAGCGAGTCCAGGAGGCTGTTGCGGCAGTCGTAAGCGGGACTCGGCGGTTGGAGGTCCTCCGCCGGCTTCGGTGCGATCGGGGCCAGCTGCCGCGCGTCTCCCACCACGACGAGATTGCGGCAGCACGCCAGCGCCAGCCCGGCGACGATCGGGTCGACCTGCGAAGCCTCGTCGATGATCAGGTAGTCGAGCAGGACTCCGCTCGCGATGCTGTCCGCGAGCGAGTGGCAGGTGCTCAGCACGACCGGGTAGTCCGCGAGGAAGTCCTGGAACTCGTTGCCCCGCTTGTACTTGTCCTGCCGATAGGTCTTGCGCGGACGGTTCCGGTACCGAGAACCGAGTTCGGCGCGCAGGGCCCGGATCGAAAGATCCCGGTGCTCCTCCGCGAGCGCCCCGAATTCCGCCCGCTCCAGGCCGTCGTCGAGTCGGCGGAGCTGTTCGTCCAACTCGGCGATCCGCTTTTCGTAGTACGCCCGCTGGAGCCGCACGACCACGTCGGTGTCCCCGGGGTCGATCCCGCGCAGCGATCCGTATTTGAAGTACTTCCGGATCCGCCGCAGCAGCCCCGGCCGGGCACCGTTGCGTTCCAGGTCGCTTTCGGCCAGGTAGTCCAGGACGCGGGCGGACGAGCGGCGCAGCAGCGGCAGCCCTTCCAGGTCGGGTAGCTCCTCGCGGCGCAGGTGCTGCTCGAAGTGCCGCAGTTCCAGCCGGTACGCCTCGACCTCCTGGCGGAGCTCGGCGCTGCGCCGCTCGTCCCGCTGCAACCGGCGCAGCCGATCGTCCACTTCGGCCAGCCGCGCGGGATCGGGGTTTTCCGGGGTCTCGGCGGCGAATGCGCGAACCTGCTCGTTGCGGGTGGTCTGGCCGGCGAAGAACTTCGCTTGCTTGTCCTTGTTTCCGAGGTTGGCGAGCACGTGCCCGAAGCCGAGCTCGGCGAGCTTCTCCTGCACGTTGTCCACGGCGGCGTTGGTGTGCGAGACCACTGCCACGGTTTCGCGCCGGACGACGATGTTCGCGATCAGGTTCAGGATCGTCTCGGTCTTGCCGGTCCCTGGCGGGCCTTCGATGACCGACAGGTCGTGGGTGAGCGCCCCATCCACCGCCGCGCGCTGGCTGAGGTTGCAGCGGAACGGAAAGATCGGGGCGGTGCCCGCCTGCCGGGTCCGGATCGGGGCGGCCGAGAGGTAGGAACGCAGCACGCTCTCCGGATGGATGAACTCCAACCTTTCGTACGGGCGCCGCAACGGATCACCCGCGGGGAGCCCCGCCACGACCGCGTTCCAGTAGTCGCGCACCCCGGCCTCGAGTCCCGTCGGCGGAGGGCAGTTCAGCACCCGTACCTGGGCCGCCGGATAGCAGCGGTGGTCCTCACCCCGCTGCGTCCGGTAGAAGACCCGAGACCACGCACCTTCCGATCCGGAGAACGTGCAGACCTCCCCGGCGCTCGACCACACGGCGCCGTTCACCTCGACCCGCTCGTGTTCACCGACGACTACCTGCTCCGGACCGGCGAGGATCGAAACGCGCTCCGGGCGGTACGCGTACCGGCGGCCACCGTTGAACACGATGCCGACCTTCCCGTCGGCCGAATCGTGTCCGGACACATCTCGCGTCTGGTCCTGGAACCGCCCGGACTGATCTTGGATCAGGACGGCTTCGCAACGTGGATCGATCACGCGGTCTCCTCGGTGCGGAGCTCACCGGCGCCGCACGACCGCGGGCGACAGCCCCGGTAACGCGACGCGGCACGGCCACCGGGCACTACAGCAGACGATCGACGCCGCCTCCGGCGAATGCACCGACATCACCCGATCGGCGCCTGGTCGGCGATCACTGCGGACCGGACCGTCCCGCCGAGAGCGCGCCCAGCCGAAGCCAGGGGCTCGTAGACGTCCTGCGCAGGCCACAAGCGAACCCCGCCCACAACCTTTGATCAAGCCCACGCTAGGCTGTTCCCTCAAGCCCCCGTAGCCCAACCGGCAGAGGCGGCGGACTCAAAATCCGTACAGTGTCCGTTCGAATCGGACCGGGGGCACCCTTTCTCACCTGGTCGGCGCGGCCTCTCACCAGGCATTTCGCGTGAAAGACCGCACCGATCCCCTCTGCGGTTGCCCCCGGGCTTCTGCGGCTGGCTGCGCCCAATGGGCGCCCGCAGGATCACCATTGCGCTGAGTCGGGCTCGGTACCGAGCGCTTCCTCCCGCAACAGCAGCGCGATACCTTGGCCCTGAACATGGCCGACCCGGTGCGCGCCCGTCCAGTTCGAAAACGGCGCTTTCGACGCAGACTCGATCGTCGGTCAGACGATGCCGCTCACGATCATCCGCGAGTGGCTGATCTCGACGGTCTCCATTACTACTCGCCACCGTCCTTGGTCGGCATGACGTAGCCGCTGATGAATCCCACGAGTCCAAAAGCGACGCCGGCGGTGATGCTCGGTGTGAGCAGGTGATCGGCGGCCCACGTGACCCAGTCGGGCTGCATGAACACGACACCGGCGAGCTGGGTGCCGACCAGGACCGCGGCCATGGTGAGGAAAACCAGCAGGGTAACGATGAACGCGGCACGGCAGATGACCTGCGAGCGTTGCAGAGCGGCGGTCATGGGGTTCCTTTCCGGTCGGGGGTGGCTCAGGACAGGACGGGCAGAACGCCCCAGGCGATCAGGCAGCCGATGAGCGTGATCGGCACCATGTAGTAGGTGACCAGCGGCAGAAAGGTCTTCTCCGGTTTCGCTCCGGTGAGACCTGCCGCGACGAAGATCGAGCCGGAGGCGGGCGGGGACGCACCCTCGGTCGAGGCGAACACGAGGATCGCCGTGACGGCCAGCACGGGGTCGACGCCGACGGAGACGAGCGCGAGCAGCGAGACCTGACCGACCGCGGTGAGGGTCGCCGTCGACGACAGCGGACCCGCGACGACCGCCACCAGAACACCGACCAGCACCGCCATCACGTACTTGTTCAACTGGAAGTCGGTCAGGAGGGCGTCGATGTCCGCGGCCAGCCCGAGTCCACTGAGCACCTCACTGGAGGCGACGGCGAAGTACAGCAGCGCCCCGATGCTGGCGAACCGCGGCATGGCGTCGGTGATCCACGTCGCCCAGTTCCGCGCACCGCGCGGAAGGGTGCGCCGGCCGACGATCAGCGCAAGCGCGGTGACCAGGAGGGGAATCCAGGTGAGGATGGAGATGTCCTCGATGGACTCTCCGAGCGGCGTCGAGTTGGTCAGCAGATTCGCCAGCGGACCGACGGTGACCAAGATGGGAACGAGTGCGCCGAGCACGATGATCAGCGCGGTTCCACCGTCCCTGAGCGCGCGGCGGAGCGGCTGGAGGTCTTCGTCGGGTGCGCGCTGGATGCCGTCCCGGCGCACGAAGTAGGCGACGAGCAGAAAACGCCAGACGAGCTGATAGAGGCCCGCGCACAGCAGGGCGAGGTAGATCTGGCCGGTGGTGACCATCGAGCCGGCGAAGCCGATCATGATGACCATGGAGGCGCTCGGCGGAAGCGCGGCCCCGAGGCCACCGTTGCCGGCCATGACGGTGGCGCTGCGCTCCGGACTCCACCCGGTGCGCACCATCCAAGGTCCGGTGAAAGCTCCGGTCGCAGCGGTGTTGCCGGAGTTCGACCCGGACAGTGCGCCCATGACGGCCGAGCCTGCGGTGTCGACGAGCGCCGGGCCTCCGCGCACCCTGCCGATGAGCGAGTTCAGGATGGCCAGCAGCTTGTGGATGAGACCGGTGCGGTCGACGACGTAGGCCATGAACACGAACGCCAACGCTGCGTAGAGCACTTCCTCGTTGAGCGCGTCACGCAGGCCGCCGAGCAGCGCCTCGGGGGCGCCGGTTCCGGCGAACGCTGCGGTGGTGAGCAGGCCGAACAGCATGGCCTCGCCCATGTTCCGTTTGAAGACGACGTTCCAGACGATGATGACGACGATGAATGCGCCGAGCGCGATGAGTCCGGCGGGCACGGGAAGTCCCCTCTGCGACGGTGAAGTGGGGTCGGCGGGCGACGGTCAGGAAGCGCGGTCGGCGAGGATCCGCTGGTATCGAGCGGATTCGTCGGCTACGACGGCACGGGAGTCGGCGAGTACGCGTTCGGCGTCGGCGAGCGGGACGACGGCGACGCCATCGTCGTCCGCCACCACGATGTCGCCGTGGTGCACGACGACTCCGCCGAGCGAGATGTCGGTTCCGATCCGGTATGGACCGGACTTGTAGGGGCCGGCGGGCGAAACACCCACGGCCCACACGGGGAAACCGGCCCCCTGCAGCGCGGCGGCGTCCCGCACGGCGCCATCGATGATCATGCCCCGGATGCCGCGGTTGATCGCTCGGTGCGCGATCAGTTCACCGATCAGTGCACGGGAGGAGTGGCCGCCCCCGTCGACGACGAGGATGTCGCCGCGACGGGCGCGGGTGAGCGCTTCATGGATGCCCTTGTTGTCACCCGGACGGCAGAGCACCGTCACGACTCGACCGGCGAGGCGCGGGCCGGGCCAGACCGACCGGACCCGGGGAGCGACCATGCCCAGGCGGTCGCGGGCGTCGCCGATCGCCGCCGTCGGAAGCTCGGCGAAAGCGGTGATCAATGCCTCGAGGTCCTGCGCAGGCCCCCTGCTCAACGCGCTGTGCCGGCTGGCCACTCCGGTCGTGACGAAGGGCGAGACCCCCAACGAAGCCAGTAGGTCGACGGCGGCCTCGGATTCGTGGGCGCGTCGCAGGGCGTGTTTGCGGGTCCCTTGGTCGAGCCGGTCGAGTGCCTGCTCGCCGCCGGTGAGCGCGGCCGAGATCTGCGCCCGGACCCACTCGGTCTCGTCCGCTGCCACGCCGGCGTCCATCGCCTCGGTGATCACCGCGCCCAGGCCCTTCATGAACACGGTCCGGAGGATTTTGCGCCGGGACGCAGCGCCGGGCCGCACTCCGACCACCTCGACGTCGGCGCCGAGTGCCCGAAATGATGCGGCGGCTCTTTCGGCAGCGGGACCCGACACCACGAGCGCCGTCCCGGCACCGAACTGTGGCACGGACCCGATCACCGCGACGTCGGCGAAGCGGTCGCCTGCGTCCCCGAGCGCCGCGGCAACGTCCTGCTTGCATTCCGGAGCCGCCGCGTTGAGGTCGGCGTAGACCGCGCTGGGCTCCAGATGCCCGGCGACGTCGCCGGCAACCGTGACCGCGTGCGCGGCAGTGACCAGGCTCAGCACCACGTCCGCGTGGCGCACGGCGTCCGCGCCGCTGGGCATCCGGGAGACGCCGTCAGGCGTCGGCACGTCACTGGGGTCGTACCCGTTGACGCTGGCGCCGATGGCGGCGAACGCCGTCGCGTAGATGGTTCCGGCTTCGCCGAGGCCCAGCACTGCGATCCTCATCGATCCAACCTCTTTATCATAGAATGATATTTACACTCAATGAGTGAGATTGTTGGTCATGAGATGAACGGCAGTCAATACATCGCAGCACGAAGCGAGGAAAGTTCTCATACAGTGATAGGCTCGGTGGCGATGACTGCCCCGAAACAGAGCCCCATGCGCTCGGTACATCGTGCGTTCGAGGTGCTGTCAGTCCTCGAGCTCGCCCAGCAGCCGCTGCGGCTGACCGACATCGCACAACGCGCCGGACTCCATGTCGCTACCACACAACGCCTCGTCAGCGTCCTCGCTGAGCACGGCTACGCCAGCAGGCATGCCAACGGCTACACCGCAGGGCCTGCCGCGCTGTCCACCGCGCACGCGTTCGCCACGACGAGCCCGTTGCGGCTGGTGGCACGCCCCGTGCTGGAAGAACTCGCTACCGCGACCGGGCTCACCGCTTCGCTCTACGTCCGGGTTCAGGACAGCCGCGTGCTCATTGACCGCGTTGAAGGCGGACGACGGCCGCTCTACTCGCTGCCCATCGGGGAACGACTTGCGCTCTACCCGGGAGCGGCGGGCAAAGTGTTCCTCGCCTGCGAGCACGACGCCGAACTCGAGCACGTAGCGGCCGAACTGCCATCGGTCACACTGGCTGATGGCACCGTCCTCGACGAAGCCACGATCCGCGCCGACCTCGAGCACATCCGCGCCCGCGGCTTCGCGATCTCGGTGGACGAACGGCAATTCGACACCACTTCGGTCGCCGCGCTCATCACCGACTCCACCGGCCAGCTGCTCGGCGCGATCGGCATCAGCGGCGCAAGCAGTGAACTCCGCGACGTGGAGTCGAGCACGCTGCCCGCCGATGTCCGCCGCGCCGCGCAAGCCATCGGCACTCGTGTGCCTGCCATCGGCTGACGACGCCGCTGCGGCTCCATCAGGTCCGGCGCTCAGGTCCAGTCGTCCACATCGGACGCCACCCCCGCCCGCTCGGCCACGGCGCGCAACTGCTCGGCCAACGTGTCCGGGATCGGAATTCCGGATCCGTTGCGTTCGTCGCGGGTGGCGGCCTCCGCATCACCCGCGACAAGCACGGGAGCGGACGGGTCGAGTGGCGGCGTCTCGTGCAACAGATCGATCGCGTCGTCCAGGTCGTCCTCGAACATGCCTTGCGGGCGGAAGAACTCAGGATCGAGCGCGAGGAAGAAGTGCCCGATGTTGTGGGGGTCCTCGGGTTCGCGCAGAGCGGGAAAAGCTCCACCGCAGAGGGTCGCTCCGAGAATGTGCGCCATCATGGCGAGGCCGTAGCCCTTGTGGCTCGACATCTCCGGTGTTCCGCCCAGCGGTGTGAGCCCGCCGAGATCGTCCTCCCGAAGGATGCGCAACGCCGTCCCCGCGTCGTCGACCGGCGTGCCGTCAGCGTCCGTGACCCAGCCGGTCGGCAACGGCGCCCGGTGGTAGTCGTAGACCTTGACCTTGTTCACCGCGGCCGTGCTCGTGGCGATATCCAGCATGAAGTTGGGATTCCGGCGCGCAGAAGCGGCGAAAGCGAGCGGGTTGGTCGCAAGCCTGGGTGCGGCCGAGCCGGTCGGCGCCACGGACGGAAGGCTCGCCGAGCTGGTGACCAGCCCGATTAAGCCTTCGGCGGCTGCCATCTCGGCATAGTGGCCGGCAGCACCGAAATGATGGGAGTTCACGACCGACGCCACACCGACCGCGTTGGTGCGAGCTTTCTCGATGGCCTTGCGCATCGCGAACACGCTCGCGGGGTGTCCGATCCCGCCCCCTGCGTCGACCAGCGCCACCGACGCGTTCTCCCGCGTCGCCGTGGGCCGCGCACGGAGGTCGAGGCGCCCGGATTCCCGGAGCTTCTCGTACGTCATCAACATGGACACGCCATGGGAATCGGTTCCGGCCAGATCAGTGGCTGTCATGACGTTGGCCGTGGTCTCGGCCAAATCGGCGTCCATACCCCACGCGGTGAGCACGTCGGTGATGAGCCGATGAATCCGATCAGCAGAAATGCGCATTGGATGTCTCCTTGAGATGCCCCCGGCGGTGTCGACGCTGTCCGGCTGCGGTTGCCGCGCGAGCAGTACGTGCGAAATCGTCTTCGCCCGAACGCTCGAAGACGTCGGCCGCCAGGTGGGATCCGATCTGCAGGCTCGAGGTGGCTGCGGGTGACGGTCGGTGGGTTGGTTCCGCGCATGAGTGAACCGCATCGACGAGATCGACGTGCCACGTGACCGAGAACCGGCTTCAGACCGGGGCGACGACCTGGTGCGCGGTTGTCCGGAGGATCAGTCGAAGCGGGTCAGGTACTGGTCGACGGCCGCTTCGGCCGCGCCGAGCAGTCCGCCGCGCTCACCCAGCTCTGCCGGGCACAGCTGCAGCGGTACGCCCGGGCCGCGGAATTCGGCCAGCGCGGTGTCGAGGTCCGCGCGGGCGTGCTGCAACAGCGGGGAAAGCAGACCACCAAGGATGATGCGCTCCGGGTTGAAGATGTTGGCCAGGCTGGCCAGCCCCTTGGCGACCGGGGTGCACAGCGCGCGCAACGCCTCGCTGGCGTCGGTGTCGGTGGCGGAGCGGGCGAGCAAGTCGTTCAGCGCCGCGTGCCGATTCGCCGGGGCGTGCACGCCGGCGTGGCGCAGCAGTGCATCGGCGCCGATTTCGGTCTCCCAGCAGCCGCGCCCGCCGCAGCGGCACCGCCGCCCACCGGGGTCGGTGATCATGTGCCCAATCTCGCCCGCGTAGCCGGTGTGCCCGGTGAGCACCCGGTCGCTGGTGATGATGCCGCCACCGACACCGACTTCGGCGGAGACGTAGACGAGTTCGCCGCAGTAGCGGCCGGCGCCGCGGCGCTGCTCGGCCAACGCCGCTAGCCGGGCTTCGTTGCCGACGACGATCGGCAGCCGCAGCTCCGTGGATCGGCGCAATTCCGCGCTGAGGTCCAGGTCGCGCCATGCCAGGTTCGGCGCGTGCGTGACCTGGCCGTCGGCACCGCGTACGAGGCCGGCCACGGCGATGCCGAGCGCGAGCGGCTCGCCGTCGCCTCGGCGCGCGCGGTCAACGATCAGCTCGGTGATCTGGGCGAGGCTGCGCCCCGGCGCACCGGGTTCCGACTCGTGCGGCACGTGCTCCTCGTCGAGCAATGTGCCGCCGAAGCCCACGCGGCTGATGCGGATCGTGTCCACTTCGATCGCCACGGCCAGCACCTGGGCGCGGTCGGTGCTCGGGGAGACGATCCGGGGCGGGCGTCCGCGCCCGCTCTGCGAGCCTGCGGCTTCGCCTTCGGCGGCCAGACCGCGGTTGGCGAGGTCGGCGACGAGGTCGGCCACGGCGCTGCGGGTCAGCCCGGTGACCTCGCAAAGATCCGCGCGGCTGGTGGGTCCGTGCAAGTGCAGCTGCTCCAGAATCGTGCGGAGGTTGTGGCGTCGCAGGCCGGCCGGGGCACGGCCCGAGGTGGTCGAAGCAGTCACTCGTTCCTCGTTTCGGCGGGATCCCAGGTCAGTATTGCTGATCGGCCGGGGGTTGACGGCCGGGGCATTTTGTTTTTTCCTCGGTAAAATAATAATCGACCGATCAGCCCGTCCCACCGACGTGACGGACCACCTGGAGGTCATCGTGCGCACCCGAAGAAGACGACCACTCCTGCTCGCCACGGCCCTGGGCCTGTGCATCGCGTGCGCTGGGGCGAACGCCTCGGCTACCGCTGCGGCGCCGGTGTATCGCGACCCGTCGTACGCACCCGCCGAACGCGCTGCCGACCTCGTCTCCCGCATGACCGTCCAGGAGAAGGCCCAGCAGCTCACCTCCAGCCGAGCGCCCGCGATCCCGCGCCTGGGCGTCAAGGCCTACGGCTGGTGGAACGAGGCCATCCACGGCGTCTCGCGCGAGCAGACCGAGGACGGCGCCGCTCCAGCGGACCTGGTCAACACCACGTCCTACCCGGTGAGCCTGTCGATGGGATCCACCTGGGATCCGGAACTCGTGCACGAGGTCGCCGACCAGGTGTCCGACGAAGCAAGGGAGGTGGTGCGGGACAACCGCTACGACCTCAACTTCTACTCGCCGACGATCAACCTCGGCCGCGACCCGCGATGGGGGCGAAACGACGAGACCTACGGCGAGGACCCGAAACTCACCGCCGCACTGGCCACCCAGTACATCAACGGCATGGAGGGCAGGGGCCGCGACGGCGAGCCGCGGCCGGACAGCGGCGGCTACCTCAAGACCAGCACCACGATCAAGCACTTCGCGGCGAACAACAGCGAGTACAACCGCACCACCGGATCGTCCGACATGGACGAGAGCACGCTGCGGGAGTACTACGCGAAACCCTTCGAGCAGGTGCTCGAACAAACCCGCCCAGCGTCGATCATGACCGCCTACAACCGTGTCAACAACGTGCCCGCCACGGCCAGCACGCACCTGATCGACACGCTGGCGCGCAAGACGTTCGGATTCCGCGGCTTCCTGACGACCGACTGCGATTCGGCGCGGGAGATGCAGCACGGGCACCACTGGCAGCCGCCAGGCCACGACGAGCCCGTCGGCCCCGTGGAACGCAACGCCTACGCCAACGCGGCCGGTGTTGATCTGAACTGCAACCAGGGCCTGCACGACGAGCACCACTACGGCAACACGCTGCCCACCGCCGTCGAACTCGGCACACCCACCGCGAACGGCACCTACACCGAGGATTTCCTGGACGCCTCGCTGGTGCGGCTGTTCACCAACCGCATCCGGCTGGGCGAGTTCGACGACGATGCGAACAACCCATGGGTGCAGCAGGCCCGGGAACGTGTCCCCCGCGGCAGCTGGGAGAACTCCGAGGCCAACAAGGCCGTCACGCAGACCGGCGAGCGACTCGACCTCGCCCGGCGCGCGGGCAGCGAAGCTCTCGTGCTGCTCAAGAACGGCTCGACCAGCGCTGGAAAGCAGCTATTACCGCTCGATGTGCCGCGCAGCGGGCCGTTCCGAGTCGCCGTCATCGGCGACTACGCCGCCCCGGAGCAGATGTACCTGGGCGGCTATTCGAGCGAGCAGGGGCCGTCCGGCCGGGCCAACAGCGTCAACGGGCTAGAAGGCGTCAAGCAGGCGATCGAGCGGATCAACCCGCAGGCGACCGTGGACTTCCTGCCCGGTACTGATCCGAAGGATCCCGCGCGGGCCAACGCCGAGTCGATCCGCAAGGCTGCGGACTACGACACCGCCGTGGTCTACGCGGGCACCGACGACGACCACGCCGAGGAGGAGAAGGACCGCGCGACTCTGCAACTGCCCGAGCCGCAGACGGAACTGATCGAAGGCGTGGCGCACCGCAACCCGAACACGGCGGTGTACCTGGAAACCGTTGGCGCGGTCGACGTCACGCGCTTCGCCGACGACGTGCCGGCGATCCTCTGGAGCTCTTACAACGGGCAGCGCAAGGGCCAAGCCCTCGCCGACGTGCTCACCGGCGAGCACAACCCGAGCGGGCACCTGCCGTTCACGTGGTATCGCGGTGACGCGCAGCTGGGCAGGCTCGGCGACTACGACATCCGGCCGCACCAAGGCCATCCCGGCAGCACCTACCAGTACTTCCGGGGCGAGCCGTCCTACCCCTTCGGCCACGGTCTCAGCTACAGCGACTTCGACTACGGCGAGCTGCTCCTCGACCGGGACCACATCGACGCCGACGGAACCGCGACCGCGCGAGCCACGATCACCAATCGCTCGGACACGGCCGGGTCCGATGTCGTGCAGCTGTACTCGAGCTCGCTGCAGCGTGCCGGCGGTTCCCAGCAACGGAGCGGGAACGACCCGCGCCCGGACAAGCGCTTGGCGGCCTTCCAGAAGGTACGGCTCGAACCGGGCGAGAGCAGGGAGGTCACCTTCCGGGTTCCCGCGCGCGATCTGGCCTTCTTCGACGAGCAGCACGACCGCTACGCCGTCGATGACGCCTACCGCCTACAGCTCGCCGGCTCCAGCACTGACGTCGCCGACGAGCGGCGTCTGAACGTCACAGGCGAGCTCGTGCCGAAGCCGCAGTCCGTCGCGGTGACGCCGCAGGCCACCGGTGATCCGGAGGACAGCAACGCCTCCCGGGTGATGTACGAGCCGGGAACCGACATCGATCCCCGCCTGACGGTGGCGATGTCGGACGGGACCCGACGTGGTTACGACGCCGAAGGCACCGCTGCGCAGTTGCCTCCGGGGATGCGCATCAGCTACGAGTCCAACCGGCCCGAGGTGGTGCGGGTCGACCAAGCCGGTGTGCACGCAGGCTCGGCCGGTGTCGCCACGGTGACCGCGACCGTCGAGTACCGCGGCCGGACGCAGCAGACATCGTTCACCGTCCGCGTCGGGAACGGCTCGTGATCGGGCAGCCGAGCCGACGCCTCCACGAATGCGGGGATCGACGAGTCCAGCTCGCTGCTGCTGAGCTCTTCCGCCTCCCGCCCTGGCAGTGCCCGCAACGGCCCAGTGCGTGGCGAACTTCCTCATTGCCGCAACGTTCCCACCGCTTTCAGAGATCAGCCTGCCGATGACCTGTCTCGGCTGCACCGCTTTCGCAGCGGTGTCGGTGCGGTTCGTCCTCGAGCGGGTTCCCGAGACCAAGGGCCTCTCGAGGACGTGGACCGCACCGCGCTGGCGCGGCCGGGCTGCTCCCGGCCGCGTCGTCCGCACCCCGTCGACATCACGCGAGGAGAGCGCATGGACCTCACACCGACCCCCCAGGACCGTTTCGCCTTCGGCCTGTGGACCATCGGCTGGCGCGCCGACGATCCGTTCGGCGCCCCGACCCGCGAGCACCTCGACCCGGTCGAGGCGGTGCACGGGCTCGCCGGGATCGGCGCGTACGGCATCACGTTCCACGACGACGACCTGATCCCGTTCGGTACGCCCGCCGCGGAACGCACGGCGATCATCGAGCGGTTCGGCAAGGCGCTGGCCGAAACGGGCCTGGCGGTGCCGACCGCGACCACGAACCTGTTCGGACATCCGGTGTTCAAGGACGGCGCACTCACCGCCAAGGACCGGGACGTCCGGCGGTTCGCTCTGCGCAAAGCGGCTCGCAACATCGACTTGGCCGCCGAGCTGGGGGCGCAGACCTACGTGTTCTGGGGCGGCCGCGAGGGTTCGGAGGCCGAAGCCGCCTACGACCCGACCGCCGCCCTCGAGCGCTACCGGGAGGGCCTCAACGCGCTGACGCACTACGTCAAGGAGAAGGGCTACCAGCTGCGGTTCGCCGTGGAACCCAAGCCGAACGAGCCGCGCGGCGACATCCTGCTGCCGACCATCGGCCACGCCCTGGCCTTCATCCAGACCCTGGAGCACCCGGAGATGGTCGGCGTCAATCCCGAGGTCGGCCACGAGCAGATGGCCGGACTCAACGCGGTGCACGGCTACGCCCAGGCGATGTGGCAGGGCAAGCTGTTCCACATCGACCTCAACGGCCAGCACGGCCCGCGCTACGACCAAGACCTCGTTTTCGGGCACGGCGATCTCATCAACGCGTTCTTCCTCGTGGACCTGCTCGAGAACGGCGGCTACGACGGCCCCCGCCACTTCGACTACAAGCCGCTGCGCACCGAGGACAGGGCCGGCGTGTGGGAAAGCGCGCGCTCCAACATGCGCACCTACCTGGCGCTGCGCGAACGGGCGCGGCAATTCCGCCAGGACCCGGAGGTCGCCCGAGCCCGGAAGGCCGCCCGCCTCGACCAGCTGTCGGTGCCCACTCTGGACGGGGACGAGACCGTCACCAGCGTCCTGTCCGAGGAACTCGACGTGGAAGCGGCGGCCGAGCGGGGCGGCGCGAACGCCCGGCTGCAGCAACTGGCCGTCGAACACCTGGTAGGAGTGCGCTGACCAGCTCCCTGGTCGCGGGTATCGATTCGCGACCCGGTTCCGGTGTTGCCTACTCGACCAGTGTTTGGGTGCCGAGCACGGTGGCCAGGGCGAGACGTTCGGCGTCCTCGGTCTCGGGCTCGGCTGTGTAGATCATGATGTGCAGGTCGCTGCCCGCCACCGTGAGCACGTCGCAATCCAGCGTCAGCGGCCCGATGTGCGGGTGATCGATGGTCTTGCGCGCGGCCTCGTGGCGGCCGACGGCGCCGGACTCCCAGAGCTCGGCGAATCGGCTGCTCTGCGCGTGCAGCTCGGCGATCAGGCGCCGGAGTCGAATAGCCGCCGGTGGAGCCGTCGGACGAGCGCAACGCCGTGTGGCGGAACTTCCTGGGTCCTGCCGGCAAGAGTCCGGCACACGCCGGAATCCCGGCGAGCACTCGAAGCCGCGCTGGTCGCCGACCTGCGCGCGGCCGCCGCCCGCTACCCGGCCGACCAACGACGCCCACGGGGCGCTGCCCTGGTAATGCAATCGGGTGGCCCACGAACCGTGCAGGTCGTGAGCCACCCGGGTGCCTGCGCTCGCGGCAGCGCACGGCGAGAGCGGGTGGTCGCTAGCAGCCCCGCGACCACTCCTGCTTCCGCGTCAGCCGCCGGCGACCGGCTGCGCCGGTGCGGGCGGTGCTGCGGTGGCGAACCGCGCGGTCAACTTGGTGAAGTCCCACGGCTGCTGCGGCACGCTGCTGCACGTGCCCGAGGTCTGGCCGCTGTCGGGCTGGTCGCACTGGCGGTCCCGGTTGAGCGACCAGAACGTGTACCGGGAGAACCCGCGGCCGAGCGCGTAGTCCAGCACCGCCTGCATGTCCTGCTGGCGGTAGTACTCGCCCGCGTCCGATCGCCCGTTCATCAGCGAAGCGCCCTCGTGCGCGTACGCGGTGGCGTCGTCCCAGCCGAACGTGGTCATCAAGGCGCGGTGGAACGCTTCGAGCGAGGCGATCTGGCGGTCGGCGTCCGGGAACCCGTTGAACGGCATGATCGCGTAGTTGTTCGGCACGAAGTTCAGCGCCTTGGCCGCGTCCAGCAGGCCCTGCCCGGCAGGGGTCGTGCCGGTCGCGGACGCGACGGTCGTCACCGAGACGTACAGGCCGGGGTTGTTCCGCTGCAGGATCTGGGCCGCCGCGAGCTCGTTGCGGATCGCGCCGGGCTGCCCGATCTCCGGCTCTTCCAGGTTGAAGTCGATCGCCCGGAGCCGGTGCGCGTCGATGACCTGCTGGTAGGCCGCGGCCGTGGCTTCCGGCGTGCCGCAGGTCTGGCCGAGGTTCGTCCCGCCGTAGCCGCCGACGGACACGGAGACGTCACCACCCGCCGCGCGAACGCCGTCGATCGTGTTCGCCGCTGCGTCGTCCGCGGAAACCGGGGCCGTGCCGTCCCAAGTGGGCCGGCACCCGCCGCTCTTCGGGGCGAGCACGAACGCCAGCTGGAACGTCTTCTGCCCGGTGTCGTGCAGCACTCGGGCCAGGTCCGGCGGATCGCCGTACATCGGCGTCACGTACGGCGCCGCCCCGTACCACCGGGCATCCAACGGCGGCGGCTCCGCGGCGCGGGCTGCTGCCGACGACGTCATCGCCCCCGGGCCGGGTGGCGACACCGCCAGCAGGGTCACGAGCCCCGCTAAGCCCAGCACGCCCACCAGCGTGCCGAGTTTCCAGGACGAACGCATTTCTCCTCCAAATCGGGCAGGTTGGGCGCACCGCCGCGCCGTCACAGCTCATCACCGGCGCCAGCCCGGCAGATCGCGACGAGGGGCCCGGAAAGCGCTTTGCGGGGATTCCACTCACGGAGTCGCAGGATTCGGGGAAAGCACGCTGCCCCTCCCGGACCCATCGCCGGCGACTCGCGGAGCACGCGTGGCGGTCGCCGACCACGGCTCGGGGTGCTTCGAACGTTTCGCTTGAGGTGGCAGCCGGCGACGACCGCCTGGTGCAGCACCGGAAACACCACAGTGGACGGACCCGGTTCCGGAGCCTGCTGCGACCGGTGAAGTGTTGCGTCGGTCGCGTGGGCGATGCTGCGCCGGTGGGTCAGCGCGGGTGTGGATCGCCTGCACGACGCCGATTCCGTCGTACCGCTCAACTGGGGAGAGGACGCGGGCCTGCTCGCCCGCTCGCACAGGCGGAACTTCCGGACGCTGGCGAGCACCGACGAGCCTGTGCGTACCAACGCGCGCTTGCACGGACGGGATCGCCGAGAACCCCCGTTCACTGGCGCCCCAGTTCCGATATCGGCCCTCAACCGTCGCATCGACGTGCCGGAGGTGCTTGGGCCTCTCCGCCGTGCTGCGGCATAGCCCCCGCGAGCCCCGGGTATTCGAATAGGGCACCACTGCGGTGCACACGACGCGAGGAGGTTGTCAGTGGCACTCGACGACGATGACATGCGGACTACGGGCGGCGGCGGCACTGAGGGTCCGGCCGATTCCGGAGCGGGTCGCGGCACGCCGGGACAGCACGACGGCGGCGCCGACGGCGGAGCCGACTCGGGTGCCGAAGGACCCGCCGACTCCGGAACGGGACGCGGCACCCCCGGACAGCACGACGGCGGCGCCGACGGCGGAGCCGACTCCGGTGCCGAAGGACCCGCCGACTCCGGAACGGGACGCGGCACCCCCGGACAGCACGACGGCGGCGCCGACGGCGGAGCCGACAGCGGTGCCCGCTGAGATCAGCGAACCAGCGCAAGGCGCCGCCGCTCCCCCGGACGCGCTGTCCCGAATCGTCGGACCGGACGTGGACGAGTTCAGCCAGCGGCACTGGGGCCGCGCACCGCTGCTCGTGCGCGGCGCCGACCCGGACGCCTTCCGCGATGTGCTCGACCTCGACGGTGTCGACGAGCTGCTCTCCCGCCGCGGGCTGCGCACGCCGTTCCTGCGGCTCGCGCGGGAAGGCGCGGTCGTCGACTCGAGCTGGTTCACCGGCCCCGGCGGGGTCGGCGCGGAGATCGGCGACCAGGTGCACGACGACAAGGTCGCCGCGCTCTTCGGCGAGGGGACCACGGTGGTGCTGCAGGCGCTGCACCGCTGCTGGTCCGGCGTCATCGACTTCACCACGACGCTCGCCGAAGAGCTCGGCCATCCCGTGCAGGCCAACGCCTACGTGACACCGCCGACCTCGCACGGGTTCTCCGCCCACTACGACGTGCACGACGTGTTCGTGCTCCAGCTCGCCGGGGGCAAGCACTGGACAGTGCACGCTCCCGTGCACGGCGACCCGTTGCGCGATCAGCCCTGGAACGACCACGCCAGTGCCGTGGCCGATCGCGCTCGCGAGGACGCCGAGATCGACACCGTGCTTCAGCCGGGCGACGCGATGTACCTGCCGCGGGGCTGGTTGCACGCCGCGACCGCGCTCAGCGACGTCTCGGCGCACCTGACGGTGGGCGTGCACGTGATCACCAGGTTCGCGCTGGTGGAGGCGCTGACCGCGCGTTGCGCGCAGGACCCGGAGCTGCGCGCGTCGCTGCCGCTGGGCATCGACGTGGCGGACCCGGAACAACTCGCCCCGCATCTCGACGCCGTGCGCACGGCGTTGGCCGCTGCGCTGCAGGACGTGTCCGCCGAGGACGCCGCGCGCCACGTGCGCGGCAAGGTCTGGTCGGGTGGCCGCCCGGAACCGATCCGGCCGGTGGCCGGTGCCGCTTTCGCCGACGGCTTGGCGGTCGGTGACGCCGTCCGACGGCGCACCGGGCTGCACCACCGGCTGCTCGAAGGCCACGACCACGTCGTGCTGGAGCTGCCGGACCGGCAGATCTCGCTGCCCGCGGCCACCAGCGCGCCGCTGCGCGCGCTGCTGACCGGCGGCACGTTGCGCGTGGGAGACCTGCCCGAAGCCGACGAAGCCGACCAGTTGGTACTGGTGCGCCGACTGCTGCGGGAAGGCGTGCTCGTACCGGCGTCCATGACGTGACGGAGTCGCTAGCACCGACGTGGCCGCGCTGCTCCTTCGTGGCCGAGGCGGCGGGCGACCCGCTGGAGGGATCCGCGCCGCCCGCGCAGCGATGGTTCCTGGTCGAGCATCCCGGCCCGTGGGGACGCGACGCGCTGACCGGGTCCGGCATCCATCCCGGTGCCGTGACCGCTCTTTCCGAGTGGGCGGCCACCTGGAACGCGCGGCTGGTCCTCGTGCGCAAACCGGGACGCGAAGAACGGAACAGGCCCAGGCGCCGCTGGTTCCGAGTGGACTCCCGCCCGGGCCACGAGTCGATCCGCACCGGCGAATTCACCGCGGACGCGGAACTGCCCGCCGCCGTCGGATCACCCGGTGAGCCCCTGGACGGCCCGCTGACGCTGGTCTGCACCCACGGCAGGCACGACACGTGCTGCGCGGTGCGCGGGCGTCCGGTGGCGGCCGCGCTCGCCGCGGCCGAGCCGGAGAGCACCTGGGAGTGCAGCCACGTCGGCGGCTGCCGGTTCGCACCCGCAACGGTCCTGCTACCGCACGGCTACCTCCTCGGCAGCGTTCCGGTTCCGGACGCGCTCGCGGCCGTGCAGGACTACGGCGCCGGGACGCTCGACCCGCGCTGGGTACGCGGCCGCTCCTCGCTGTCCCCTGCGGCTCAGGCCGCGCAGCACCACGCGCGGGCGGCCACCGGAACCACCGGCGTCGACACCCTGCGCCTAGTCAGCGCCGAACCCGACGGGGAAACCGGCTGGCGGGTGCGCCTCGCCGAACCCGACTGCACGGTGCTGCTGCACGAGCGCTGGCTCGACACCGGACGGCCGCTGACCTGCGCGGCGACCGCTCCGGGCCGGATGCGCGTGTTCGACCTCGTCCGACTGCTCCGCTGACCGACCGCCGGTCGGGGCGACGCAGCACTCGGATCGAGACTCCGACACCTGCCAGCGGCGAACCGCCTCGCTCACCGGGCTTCTCGTTCGCCCGGCAAGCCCGCATCATCGAGCCGGCTCACCCCTCGACCCGACTAGGAGATTCGCGTGCCCGTCGACGAGTTCCCCCGCTATCCGCTGCTTTTCGGCCCCAGCCCGGTGCATCCGCTGGAACGGCTGACCGCGCACCTGGGCGGGGCGAAGATCTGGGCCAAGCGCGAGGACTGCAACTCCGGTCTGGCCTACGGCGGCAACAAGACCCGCAAGCTCGAGTACATCGTCCCGGACGTGCTGGCCTCCGGCGCCGACACGCTCGTCTCGATCGGCGGGTACCAGTCGAACCACACCCGGCAGGTCGCCGCGGTCGCGGCGAAGCTCGGCCTCAAAGCGCGCCTCGTGCAGGAGAACTGGGTCAACTGGCCCGACGCGGTCAACGACAAGGTCGGCAACATCCTCCTGTCGCGGCTCATGGGAGCCGACGTACGACTGGACCCGGCGGGGTTCGACATCGGCATCCGCGATTCCTGGGAGCGCGCGATGGAAGAAGTCCGCGCTGCGGGCGGAATCCCCTACGGAATTCCGGCCGGCGCCTCGGAGCACCCGCTGGGCGGGCTCGGGTTCGCGAACTGGGCGCGCGAGGTCGCCAGCCAGGAGGCCGAACTCGGCGTCCACTTCGACACGATCGTCGTGTGCACCGTGACCGGGTCCACGCACGCGGGCATGATCGCCGGGTTCGCCGAGCAGGACGGGCCGCGTCGCGTCATCGGGATCGACGCATCGGCCACGCCGGCCAGCGCACGGGACCAGGTCGACCGGATCGCCCGCAACACCGCCGAGCTCAGCGGGCTCGAGCGCGAACTCCGGGACGACGAGATCACCGTGCTCGAAGGCTGGGCGGGCGATCGCTACGGCATCCCGGTGCGATCCACCCTCGACGCGATCCGAACGTCCGCCGAACTGGAAGGCATGATCATCGATCCGGTCTACGAGGGGAAGTCGATGGCCGGTCTGATCGACCTCGTGCGCTCGGGCGAGATCGGAGCCGATTCCAACGTCCTCTACGCCCATCTCGGCGGTCAGCCTGCCTTGAACGCCTACGCCGGCGCCTTCTGAGGTTGCTGGACTTCACCGGCGCCGGGCACCTCGCCCGGCGTTGACAGCGGCGCGCGGAGCGCTGCATACTGCCACCTCCAGTACCCGTTACTTCCAGTAACACGCGGAGCCGGTCACCCGTCGCACCGCCGAACCGACCTGGACACCGAGCCGTACGTGCGCCAGATCGCCTGGATGTTCCGCAAACTCCTGGGCAACCGCGGCCACACCGACGCACGCGCCCAGGATTGGGTGGTGGAACGGGTCGGTCGGGTGCAGCTGGTCGCGCAATGTGGGCGTCCGGGGTGGCGGCCACCCGAACAGCGCGGGCAAGAACCAACGGCGCCCGGAACCGGATGCCACGCGGCACATCCGCGCTGCCTGCGGTTTTGGCTCCCGCGCCCGCGGGCGGTCCCCGATGGCCGCGAGGTCAGCTAATCTGGCAGTGGAGGTAGTTCGTTCGGGTGGAGGTACTCATGAACCGGGCCGCCGACCCCGCCGAGCAGCTGCCGAAGACGCTGGCGGACAAGCTCGGGTACCTGATCGACATCCACGTGCGGCAAGCCGACCAGCGCGGGGACGGCTCCGGGCGGTGGCCGACCTTCGAGAAGCTGGCCGCGGAGATCAGCGAGGCTACCGGCAAGTCGATCTCGCACGGCTACCTGCACCAGCTGTGCCGCGGTCACCGCGACAACCCGACGCTGCACCACCTGCAGGGGCTGGCCGAGTTCTTCCGCGTGCCGGTGGCGTTCTTCACCGACGACGAGAGCACCCGTGAGATCATCGCGCAGTACGAGCTCGTGCTGGCGATGCGCAGCAGCCGGATCCGCGAGATCTGCACCTACGCCCCGCTGCTCGACGGGGAAGGGCTGGACGAGGTCACCGCGCTGGTCAAGTCCTTGGCCATCGGCCGGCAGAGTTCCGCAGAACCTCGTTCGCCGCAGGGATGAACTCGGCCATCCGCTCCGGCACGCCGGCATCCGAGCCGAACCAGATCGCCGTCGCGGCGGCTCCCGCCCGCTCGTAACCGCTCACCTCCGCGAGCACCTGATCCAACTCCGCGGCCCCTCCGGTCCACGACGTGCGCACCGACGCGCGAACCGGGCGCGCCGAGTTCGCGCGCAACCAGGCGAGGTCCGCGGCGAACCGTTCCGGGCACGGGCGGATCGGCTGCCACTCGTCGCCGAGCCGCGCGGCCCGCCGCAGCGCCGGCTTCCCGGAACCGCCCACCGCGATCGGCACCGGCCCGGTCGGCACGGGTTCGAAGACGCCGCCGGGCGAACCGCAGTGCCGACCGGTGAACGCGCCGTCACCGCCGAGCAGCTGCCGGATCAGCTCGATGGCCTCGTCCGCACGCGCCGCTCGACCGGTGAACTCCGCCCCGACCGTGCTGAATTCCGCTGCGTCCCAGCCGATTCCGACGCCGAGCGTGAAACGGCCCGCGGAGATCCGCTCGATCGTCGCGGCCTGCTTGGCCACGACGAACGGGCTCCGCAACGGCAGCACCAGCACCGACGTGCCGAGCCGGATCTCGCTGGTCGCACCGGCGATGGCCGCCAGCGCGACGAGCGGGTCGAAAACGCCTCCGTAGCTGCCCGGTTCGTACCGCCCGGGAGGCAGCAGGTGGTCCGGCAACCACGCACCGCGGTAGCCGAGCCGTTCGGCCAGCACGGCCAGTTCGCGGAGTTCGGTGAACGGCATGTCCGGTGTTTCCGCCGGAAGGATCAGGTGCAGCTGCACCGGGAGTTCCTCCTGTCAGCCGGCCGTCGCGGGCACGGCCGTCCGCTTCTGCGCGCCGTGTCCGAGCAGGTACGAACCCGCGGTCAGGGCCAGGCTCGCGCCGCACACGACCGCGGAGGTCAGCAGCACCGACCGGGTTCCCATCCCGAGGTCGATGACCTGGCCGCCGAGCCACGCTCCGAGGCCGTTGCCGAGGTTGAACGCCGAGACGTTCACCGACAGCGCGAGGGTGGGTGCGGCGGCCGCGATCGTCTCGATGTGCGTTTGCAGACTCGGGATGATGGAGAACCCCGCCGCTCCGAACAGCAGCACCGCGCCCACGGCCAGGGCGGGCACCGGCGCGACCACCCAGAACAGCGCGCACACCGCGGTCAGCGTGCTCAGCAGCAGCAGCACGCCCCGGAGCACGTGCCCGTCCGCGATGCGACCGCCCGCGAAGTTCCCGCAGACCGATCCCACCCCGAACACCACCAGCAGCGCCGACATCAGCCCGGGTGCGAACCCGCTGACGTCCTGCAGGATCGGGACCAGGTAGGTCGAGGTGGTGAACACCGCGCCCTGCGCGAGCACGGTGATCACCACGGCCATCCCGAGCGCCGGACTGCCCAGTTCGCGGACCTCCGCGCGCAGGTTCGACCGCCCGGCAGGCTGCGCGCGGTCGGCGGGCGGGTGCAGGAACACCGCGATCAGCACCACCGTCACGATCGCCACCACCGCGATGACCGCGAACGTGGATCGCCAGCCGAACCGCTGGCCGACGAAGGTGCCCAGCGGCGAACCGAGCGCGTTCGCCAGGTTGAACCCGAGCGAGATCTTCGCCATCGCCGAGCCCTTCCGCCCCGGCGGCGCGATGAGCACCGCGAGGTAGAAGGCGAGGGCGACGAACGTGCCGTGGCTGGTGGCGGTGAATACCCGGGCCGCCATCAGCAGCCCGTAGTTCGGGGCGACGACGGCGACGAGGTTGCCCGCCACGAACACGGCCATCAAACCGAGCACCAGCGGTTTGCGCCGCACCCTGCTCGTCAGCAGGGTGACCGCCGGGCCGATCACCGTGACGCCGAGGGCGTAGCCGGTGACCAGCAGGCCCGCTGACGGCACGGTCACCACCAGGTCGGCCGCGACGTTCGGGAGCAGTCCGGAGATCGCCACTTCGGCGGTGCCGACGCAGAACACGCCGAGCATGAGAGCGAACACGGGAATGGGCATGGGGCGGAACCTCGTCTCCGTCCTGGTCCGTCAGTTCTCGTCGTGCAGGAAGTCGCGAACGGCGGCGACGAGTTCGTCGGGGCGTTCGGCGACCACGAGGTGCCCGCTGTCGAGTTCCAGGTAGCGGCTGCCCGGGATCGATTCGTGCAGCTGCCGGGAGTGCTCGACCGGCACGAGCTGGTCGTGGGTGCAGCCGATGACCAGCGTCGGCGCGGTGATCTTCGGCGTCAGGCCGGTGATGTCCGCGGCGAGCCCGAGGTCGATCTGCCGGTTCGTCCCGTCCGAGCACGCCGTTCCCGCCACCGCCTCCTCCAGCGCGTCGGCACCCATCCGGCTCAAGAACCCCGGCGTGAACAGCAGCAGGTTGATCATCTGCGCGTACGCCCGCGCGTCCAGATCGGCCAGCCGCCGCCACAGGTCGAACGCCAGCCGGTGCCGCGGATCGGAGGAGTCCTGCCAGCCCGCGATGAGCACCAGCCGCCGCACCAGCTCCGGATGCCGCGCAGCGACCGATGCCGCGACCACGGCGCCCAACGAGAACCCGGCCAGGTCCACCGGCTCGTCGGCGGCGTCGCGCAGCACCGCGGCGACCTGTTCGGTCAGCGCCTCCACGGTGATCGGCCGTCCGTCGTCCTCGGTCGCGCCGCTGCCCGCGTAGTCCGGGGTGATCACGGTTCGCCGGTCGGCGAAGCGCTCGACGAGGTGCCCGAAGTTCGACGCGGAATCTGCCCCGGTTCCGTGCACCAGCGCCAATCCGGGGCCGCTGCCGGAAGCCGTGTAGTACACCTTCGCCGTCGACGTGGAAACAGTGCTCACAGGTTTCATTGCTCCTTTTGCGGATTTCACCGCGCGTTCATGCGCAGCAGGATCTTCGGACGTCGGCGGCCGCTGGCGGCGAGCTGACCGAAGGCTGCGCCGACTTCGGATCGCGAATGGATCGAATCTACCAACGGTTCCAGCCGCAGCAGCCGTTTTTCCACGAATTCCAGCATGTCCGCCCAGTACCCGATTCCGGACAAGACGGCATGCAGCGTCACGTTCTTCACCACCAAGGTGGCGGCCGGAAATCCGTCGATCGCGTGGTGCGGAGTGCCGAGCTGGGCGATGCGCCCGCCGGGCGCGCACAGTTCCGGCGCGCCGCGGACGGCTGCGACCGCGCCGGATGCCTCGATCACGGCGGAGTAGGCGTCGGGCGCGGCCTGCTGCGGAGCCCCCACCTCCGCGATGCCCAGCTCCGCGGCGAGTTCCCGCGGTCCGGGCTGGGGGTCGAACACCGCGACCCGGGCTCCCAGCCCCGCGCACACTTGCGCGGCCACGAGCCCGAGCGTGCCCGCGCCCAAGACCGCCACCCGGTCCTCGCCGGTGATCTCCAGCCGCCGGACCGCGTGCACCGCGGCCGAACCGGGTTCCAGCAGCACCGCGGCAGCGTCGCCGACCGGGTCGGGAAGCCCGATCAAGGAATCCTCCGGGACTTCCAGGTAGTCGGCTGCCGCGCCCGGCTCCGCACCGAGCACCCCGATCTCACTGCGCTGCGGGCAGTACCGGGGAGTTCCCCGGGAGCAGGAGGCGCACCTGCCGCAGGGCCGGAAATTGTGCCCGGAAACGCGCTGTCCGAGCGCGAACCGCGTGCCGCCGGCACCGATGCCGACGACCCGGCCGCTCCACTCGTGCCCGAAGACGAACGGGAACGATTTCAGCCCGTCGGCGAGGTAGTTGCTGGAACCGTCGTAGAAGCCGAGGTCGGTTCCGCACAGCCCCAGAAGGCCGATCTCGACCAGGTAGTGCCCCGGGCGAGGAGCCGGCGTGACCATCCGCTGTTCGGAGATCGTCCCGGGAGCTTCCAGCACCAGTGCGGACATCTCCGCCCGCGGCGTCCGGTCCGCGGCGGCGTCGGCGGCAGTCTGCATGGAAGACCTCATTTCGCGGTGGTGGTCGGTGCGGCCGCGGGCGCAGCGGAGTCCACAGTGGAGCGAACCGCGCGGCGGCGGCCGAACCTGCGCATGACCGGTCGTTCCACGGCGGTGTAGAGCAACCACGCCCCGAGCACCGAGACGACGAGTTCCGCGAGCACGACCAGCCCCGCACCCCCGGCTCCGAAGTAGGTGTTCTCGCCCAGCAGCGCCCGCGTTCCGGTCAGCACCAGCGCGTGCACCATGTAGAAGGCGAACGAGATCTCGCCCAGCCACACCGCGAAACGCCCGCGCAACGGCGATCGCCGCCCCCGGATGTCGGCGCAGGCCGCGGCCGGGATCAGCAGCGCCAGCGGAATGATCGTGGCGGCGTTGAGGTGGAACACCCACGGCACGAACGAGGCGAGCACGTAGCTCACGGCGGTCAGCAGCGCTGCCGGACCGAGCCCGAGCCCGATCCACCGCCCGCGCAGCACGATGCGCGCCATGACGATGCCCAGCGCGAAGTCGAGCACGCGGGTGGCGGGCAGGAAGTACACCAACCAGAACTGCCAGACCGACCCGGGGGAGTTCGCCTCCGGCAGCGCGGGCTCCGCGGGCAGCAGGAACTGCGCCACGACCGCGACGCCGAACACGGCCGCGATCACGCCCGTCGCCGAAGCCCACAACCAGCGGTCCGGAATCCTGCGGATCAGCGGGAGCAGGGCCGGGAAGGACAGGTAGAACAGCAGCTCGCACCCCAGCGACCAGCTCGGCACGTTGACGCTCAGGAAGGTGTAGTAGTCGGGCATCCACGGGTGCACCAGCAGCAGGTTCGCCAGCGCCGTCCCCGCCGCGACGGTGCTGCCGCTGAACAGCAGCATCGCCAGCACCCAGGTGACCAGGTGGTTGGGCACGATCTTCACGAGTCGGCGGCGCCAGAAATCCGTGACGCTGCCCACGACGTCGCCGGACCAGGTCAGCACGAAACCGCTCAGCACGAAGAAGAAGGCGACTCCGATGCGGCCCGCGTCAGCGGTGATCGCGCTGAATGCGCCTGCTTGCGCCGGGTCGCCGAAGAAGGTCCACGGCGGCGTCGTGCAGGAGGCGTGGAAGAAGAACACGAGCAGCGCCGACAGGAAACGCATACCCGTCAGCGACGGCAATCGGGACTTCCGGTCCCGTTCGGTGATCCCCCAGTTTGCGTTCACAGCAGATCTACTCCTATCTGTTCCGGATCTGCACGAGCAGTCCGTCGTGGGTTCGCCGGTCGGTGGTGACCGAACGCAGGTCTTCGACCCGCGGAAGGCCGACCGCGGCCGGCCCGTCGTGGCCCCCGACCACGACCGGGCTCGCTCCGCTGGAGCGCGCGGCCAGCAATCCGGCGGCGGCGTCTTCGAACACGACCGCCTCCGCGGCGGTCGCTCCCAGCCGTTCGGCGGCGAGCAGGTAGCCCTCCGGATCGGGTTTCCCCGATCGGACGTCGTCGGCGCTCACCACGACGCCGGGCAGGTTCAGCCCGGCCGCGGCCATGCGCCGTTCGGCCAGTTCCCGGCCTGCCGAGGTCACGACCGCCCAGTTCGCGGCCGGCAGTTGCGACAACAGCTCCACCGCGCCGGGAACCGGCACGATTCCGTCCACATCGGACACCTCGGAAGCCACTATCCGGGCGGTCTCCGCGGCCGCGTCGGTGGCGCCCGGCAGGTGCCGGGCGACCGTCTCCGCGGTCGGCCGGCCGTGCGCATCGGCGAGCACCGTCGCACCGTCGAGGCCGTGGCGTTCGGCGAAAAGGCGCCAGGTCCGCTCGACGACCGCGGACGAGTCGACGAGCGTGCCGTCCATGTCGAACAGCAGGATCCGGGCGGTGATGACTCGCTGGTCCATCAGAATTCCTCGCTGTTCGGTGCATCGGTGAATCGGGCGGCGTACCGGCGCAACCGGGCCAGATCGCGCCGAAGCCGCGCCGCGTCGTCGTCCCGGTGGTCGTTCTCCAGCACGAGGGCGCCCACATCGGTCCCGGATCGCGCAACGGCCGCGAGCACCCGCGACGCATCTCCGCCCGGGCCGTCCTTCACGTGGATCTGGTCGGCGAGCAGCTCCGGAACGGCCGAGACGAGCCGCACCGGGTCGCCCCCGGCCGCGACCAGGTTGTAGGTGTCCAGCAGCAGGCGGAAGGAATCCGAGCCGACCGCTGTTGCCATCGCCCGCGCTTGCCGGGAGTCGAGCACGTTCTCGCTCGCCAGCAGCAGGCCGCGCGCGGCGGCTTCGGCCGCTGCCCACCGCAGCACTTCGGCGGTACTGCGCAGCGCCGCGGTTCCGTCGATGGCGCTGCGTCGGAAACTCGGCACGAACACGAGGCCGGCGCCGAGCGCGCCCGCCGCATCGAGCGCACGCAGCAGCGTGCTGCGCACAGCGGCATCGCCCGACATCAGGCCGATGTCGTTCATGGCGTTCACGGCCACTGCGAGCACCGCGACCCCGGCCCGGCAGGACGCTTCCCGGATGCGGCCGAGCCGCCCGGGACCGTCGAGCCGCTCGCCACGCCCCGGCCCTCCGAGATCGAGCTGGACGCCGTCCGCGCCGATCCGCCCGGCCAGCTCGACCGCGGCTCCCCCGCGCACCGGCAGTCGCCAATCGACGACGCCGACCAGCGGCGGGCTCACGTGGCCGGCTCCCTGCTCTGCGATTCGGGCAGACCCGCGTGCACGGAGCGCCATGAACCGTCCGGTTGCACCACCAAGTGGTCACCGTGCTGCTCGGTGCCGCGGGTGCGCAGCAGCTCCGCCGCGAGCGGCGCGAAGCAGGCGGGCCGCATGTATTCGCCGTAGTCGAAGTCCGCGGGCCGCCGACGGCGGATCCCGGGAGTGTCGACCATGCCGGAGGGCAGTACCTGCACGACCCGGAGCGCCTCGGCGCTCTCCTCCTGCGCGAGCGAGTCCAGCAAGCTCGCCGCGGCCGACTTGGTGGCCGCGTAACCGGGTCTGCCCGGGCCCGCGTTGTAGACCACCTCCGACGACACCCCCACGAACAGCCCGGGAGCGGCCTCGCGCAGGGCCGCCGACACGGCGGCCACGGTGCGCCACAGCCCGTTGAGGTTCACTTCGAGCTGGTGCAGCCACTCGGATTCGGCCACGTCGCGCAACGGTGCTCGCTTGTCCCCGTAGTGGACGGCGGAGTAGCAGGCCGCGTGCAGCGGTCCTTGCCGGACCACCTCGGCCAGCGCCCGCCTGGTGCCCGCCGGATCGGACAGGTCGATCTGCAGCCAGCCGAGCGCCGCATCGTCCGGACGGCTGCGGCTGGCCACGATCACTTCCGCGCCGGTTTCCGCCCAGGCGCCGGCGATCGCGCGTCCGATGCCGGTCGAGCCCCCGACGACCAACGCGCGCGCCGGCTCGGAAATCTGCGTCATCAAGTGCTCCTCGTGTCGTTGCTACGGGTCGCCGACGCGAACGGCGAGCTTCACCAGGCGTCTGCCGTCGACGATGCGATCTCCGCCGCGGGCGAGATCGCGCATGATTCGTGCTGCGCCGCCGAGTCCGGTCACGTGCGTGATGACGTCCCGATATCGCCCGGGGTCCCGGACGAGTTCGGCTGCGGCCGCGCGTAGGTGCTCCGCGGAAACCCCGCGATGCCCGAACAACCGCACGTGCCCGCCGTTCGGGGCTCGTCCGGTGTACGTGCTCGGCGGATCGGGGAACCCGGTGCGGTTCGCGGCCCTGACCGCGGCCAGGTCGACCCCGGGCAGCTCCGGCACTTCCGCACCGGCGGACAGCCCGCCGACCAGGTCCACCACCAGGCTGTCCGCGGACATGCCCAGCGCGGCGCGGAGGCACTCGACCGTGCCGTCGCGCGGCGTCGCCACCAGAACGGCCACCAATCCGCGCACTGCGCCGAGATCATCGGTTCGGATGTCGGTGTGCGCTCCGGTGAGCCCCGGTTCGGCACCGCGGTGCACGAGCACGGTGCGCACGGCCGGGCCGAGCCAGCGGTGCGCGGCGCGGATCGCCAACCGGCCCACGGTTCCGCCACCGAAGACGACCAACGTCTCCGGGCGGAACCGCTGCAACGCGCTCAGCGCGTACCGCACCACCGAGAGGGGTTCGAGCAATGCCGCCAGTTCCGGCTCCGGGGCCGTTTCCAGCGGGAGCACGAGGCCAGCTTCGACCGCGTCGCGCGGCACCAGAGTGCGCTCTTGCAGCAGGCCGTTCACGTTGTGCCCCAACAGGAAGGACTCGGAGGACGGGTGGGTCGGGTTCACCACGACTTCGGTGCCCGGCCCCGGCCCCGCACCGGCGCCGGCGGAGATCACGGTCGCGATCCCTTCGTGTCCGATCACCTCGGCGGCGTCGTCGCGCAGTCCCCGGAGCATCTGGATGTCCGTGCCGCACAACCCGGCGAACTTGGTGGCGACCAGCAGCTCCCCTGCGGCAGGGCGCGGCGTCGGCCGGAGTTCCACCGCGATCCTGCCGGAACCGCGCACGAGGGCGCGGTGCCGCCCGCTCACCGCTGCCCCGCCGCGGCGATGCCCGCGCCGACCAAGCAGTCGGCCGATTCCGGGCCGGCGATCTCGATGCGCCGCCGCGCCCAGTCCGGCGCCAGTTCACCGGTCAGGTAGGTGCCCGCCCGGTCCAGGTGCTCCAGCACAGCCGTGCGGTAGTGCTCGTCCAAGCCGACTGCGACCCCGCCGGTGAGGACGATTCGATCGAGTTCCGGGTCCAGGCACAGCGCCGTACGCACCACGTCAGCCACCGGTTCGGTGACCACCGACAGCAGCTCGGTCGCCGCCGCATCGGCGCTGTGCAGCGCCGCGGCGAACGCGTCCTCGAACGCCGCGCCGTCCGCGATCCGCTTCCCCAGCAGCGATTCCTGCCACTGACGGGGCCGGTTCAGCCGCAACAGCTCGGCCACCCGTCGGATGCCGGGGCCTGAGCTGAAAGCGGCGAGGTGCGAAGGCGCACCGCAATCGCACCGCAGCCGCAGCGGCTCTCCGCGCATCGCGGCGTGCGCCGGGAGGTGCCCGATCTCGCCTTGCAGGCCGCAATCGTCGACCGCGATCCGGCCGTCCCGTTGGTCGATCACGCGGCACGCGATGCCGGTGCTGATCGTGGCCAGCAGCACCTTCCGGACCGCTGCGAGTACCGGCGAGGCCGCGGCGTGCAGCAGGGCCGCGGTCACGTCGTTGACCACGTGCCATCGCACATCCGGCCGCGCCGCGCGCAGTTCACCGAGGAGGTCCAACGGCTCGGTGCAGTCCCCCCAGAGCGGCGCCGAGGCGTAAACCGCACCGGTCCGGTGGTCCAGGGCCGCGCCGACGGAGACTCCGGCCACCGCATCCGGCCTGGCCGGGACGGCCTGGCAGATCTCCTGCACCAGGCGTGCCCGCAGCTGCTCCGGCGTCGCATCGGGGTCCCGGTAGCGCCCGGGCGAGGCCGCTTCGGTCCGGTCCCGCAGCCCGCCCCGCGGTGTCCAGGTGGCGCTGCGCAGCCGGGTACCGCCGACGTCGACCACCGCGACCGGGTTCATCGGCTCGCCCGCACCAGGCCGGTGCC
Organism: Saccharopolyspora galaxeae; assembly: GCF_016526145.1. Taxonomy (GTDB): domain Bacteria; phylum Actinomycetota; class Actinomycetes; order Mycobacteriales; family Pseudonocardiaceae; genus Saccharopolyspora_C; species Saccharopolyspora_C galaxeae. The sequence continues at coordinate 166,945 of NZ_JADDUE010000009.1, read as the reverse complement.
CGCCGCCGCGCGCACGAATTCCAGCGCCGCGGCCAATTCGCCGTCGTCGATGTCGTTGACGAACACCGCGGAACCGAGCCCGCTGGTCAGCGGTACCCGCTGCGCACCGTCCCGGTGCCGGACCGCGTCCTGCAACGACTCGGCGAGCAGCTCGGTGGTGAACACCGGGTCGGTGGTCGGCAATCCCAGCGCCTGCAGCAGGGCGAGCGCCCGGTCCGCGCCCTCGTGGCCGAGCAGCCCTCGGTTGTGCGCCACGGCCACGCACACCGCCATGTCCACCGCGACCGCCTCGCCGTGCAGCAGCGGCGGGTCCGCGCGCAATTCCAACGACGGGCTGAACGTGTGCCCGTAGTCCACCACCCGCTCCAGCTCGTGCTCCCACAGGTTGGGTTCGAGCTCGTCGAGCATCCCCCCGATGGCGCGGGTCATGATCTCCAGCAGGTGCGGGCCGGCGTCGGCCAGCGTGGCCGCGCTGACTTCGCCGGCCACCGACTCCAGCAGCTCGAACAGCTCGCGGTCCTTGATCAGCGCCATCTTGGCGATCTCGGCCATGCCGTTGTTGATGTGCCGCTGCGGGACCGTGCGCAGGAACTCCGGGTCGATCAGCGCCTTCTCCGGGGCGTAGTAGCTGCCCAGCCGATTCTTGTGCGTCCCGTAGTTGACGCCGGTCTTGACCCCCACTCCGGCGTCGACCTGGCCGATGAGGGTGGTCGGCACCCGCACGTACGGCACTCCTCGGCGGTAGAGGCTGGCGGCCATGCCGGCCACGTCCAGCACGGCACCGCCGCCGATGGCGATGACCTTCTCGGCCCGGCGCAGGATGCCCATCGAGCTCATCGCCTCGGTCGCGGCCACGACCTGCGCGATGCTCTTGGATTCCTCCGAACCGTTGATCACGGTCCAGCTCGTGTCGATCGACCAGGCGTCGAAGTACGCGCGCAGCGCCTCGCCGTAGAGCACGTCCACGGCGTCGTCGATGAGCACCAGGCACCGCGTCGCAACGCCGTCCGCCCCGCACGCCTGCGCCAGTTCCCGGTTCTGCGGCTCCAGCAGTCCCCTCGCGATCACGACTTCGTAGTCGACGGGCTGCCGGGCGCCGACGCGCCAGGTCGTGCTGGTCCGCCCGGATCCGGTGGATTCCGGCATTTTTCCTCCCCAGGAAAGCAATTGTTCGACCGCGGCCGGTGGCGACCCGGTCGGACGCGGCGCTGCGGCTCACCCCAGGCACACCGCATCCGATCGGAGGGACTCCCGACCATGAACGGGACCGGCCGCAGTGCCGGTGCGCGACGACGAGCGGGACGAACCGCCGACCGTCCGGCGGTGTCGAACTCCCCAGTGACGACATCCATGTCAGCTTGCGTCGCTGCGATCGAGACTAGTCACCCCGATATCAACCGTCAACTGAAATGGATGATTTTGAAATTCGCGTCACCTGCCCGAAACCCGCCATCGGCCGGACCGCCTCAGCGGCCGGGTGCGACAACCGCTTGCGGCGCCCGGCCGAGGGCGAACCGCAGCGCGGGTCCGGATCGGTACACCTCTGCGACTTCGAGCAGGAACCGCTCCTCCTCGTCGAGATCGTCCCCACCGGGCAACGCGGACCCCGCGCCGCAGGCGGGGCCGCCACCGGCGCGTTCCAGGACAGCGCGCCGCAACCAGCAGGCCAGCACCACGGCTTCGGGCCGACCGGTCCGGGACGCGCGTTCTGCGGCGTGCGCTCGCGCCGCGGCGGCGAGCTCGGGCGAGCAGTAGTGGCTCAGCACCAGCACCGCATCGCGGATCTCGATGATCAGCCGATACCGGAGCGTTCCGACGGCCGACGGCGAGCGCAGCAGCGCTCGAATCCTGCTCCGCACCTCGGTGCGGTTCACCTCGGGGACGGCACGGATCATGTCCATCCACAATGGATAGATGGCGTGCAGGCCCCGCCGCTTCCGCAGATCCGCGCACACGGCGGACAGCAGCGGAGCGCCCACTCCGATCGCCAAGCAGCACGCCTGCAACCCCGACACCACCGGGCCGAACTCCCGCAATCCCGGATCCCCCACCGCCGCGCCGACTCCCGCCAGCGGAATCCCGACCCCGGCACCCAGCAGGAAACCCGCGGCGTACGCCGACATTCCGAGCCGGAACGGTGGTGGCCCGCCGCTGCGAACCGCCCGCACGCACAGCAGGCCCGCCGTGAGGTCCGCGGCGAAGTGCAGCGGCAGGAATCCGGACCAGTAGCTGCCCAGCACCCCTTCGGCGACCGGACGGCTCCAGAACCCGACCGCGCGCAGATCGGTGAACAGCAGCGCGCTGGCCACCACCGCACCGAACCCGATCGGCAACGACTTCCGCAGCGGAAACCGCAGATATGCGGTGAAGTTGTGCAGCACCAGGCACGACGCGGCCACCGCGACGGAGTTGCGCAGGACGTGCACCACCTGCGGGTCGCCCGACAACTCCCTCAACAGCGCGCATGACAGATCGGTGTGCAGCGCCATGGCCGCCGCGATCCCGCTGCACGTCGCCCAGAACGACCGCATGTCACGCCGCCGCAACGCATCCGGTACCCGCACGAGCAGAGCCAGCCACAGCGCCGCGATGCCGCCGAGTTCCAGTGCCTGCCCGGCCGGGACCGGCAGCTGGTCGATCATCACGACGCCCGGAAGCCCAGCACTCCCCCGACCGCCGGGACCCTTCTCGGCGGCGCGTCCCGGATGCGCCGTCCCAACGCGGTCGCGATCTCCTCGGCCTCCCGCTCCGCGGCATCGGCGGTGCCGTCGTGCGCGCGAGCCAGCAGCCGCTGCACCACCTCCGGGTCCAAGTCGGGCACCAGACTGCGGAATTCCTCCCGCCCCCGGCCCCGCGCCACTCGCTCGTGCGCCAGGATGTGGCCGATCTCGTGCAGCACGATGTGCCGCCGGTGCAGCGCGCTCGTCCGCGGCTCCACGAAGATGTAGTCGGCCTCCGCGGCTTGCACCCACAACCCGTGCGGTCGGCCGACCCCTCCCGAAACCGGAAGCGGCAACACCTCCAGCCGGCGCCCCTTGCGCGCAGCGACCCTCCCCAGCAAGAACTCCGTCGAAAAGCGCGCGGGCAATGCCAGCTCGTCGACGAGTTCGGCGGCCCATCGACGAGAACGTCGGCAGCTCAACATCGGAACACTCCCCCAGTAAATGCCCCTAGATCAGTACCATCTTCACGAACATCGCGGACACCGGTCAATGCAATCTCACTCACAGGGATCAACGCCGCATCGCGGCGGAAACGCAGCGCACCGACCCGGCCGGGAAATCAAGATCACCCGCCTGCGGATCCTGCCGCACCGACCCCGGAGCAGGCCCCGAATTCCAGCGAGAAACCTGCCCGGAACCGGAAACATGATCAAACGTCGCACGATGCGCGAGGCACAATTCACAATCAGTTCATCCTGATTGCGCTTCCCGGTTCGAGCGTGCTCCTGTCGGCAGCGAAGCACCGGCCGCTTTCGGCGCCCGTTCCGGCCGCGCCTTCTGCGTCGTCGCTGCGCGCGAGCCGGGCGCTGCGGCGGCTGCTCAGCCCGGGGTGCCGTACCGCGACACCTTGCGGCGATCGTCGCCCGGCTCATGCCGAGGAGTTCGGCGGCCCGGGTGACGATGATCCCAGGATTCGCCGGGCAGTGGACGATCTCCTCGCGCGCGACGGTCGATCCGGGCCGCATAGCACTTCGGACGCCAAGTGGTGTCGATCGACGACACCGGAAGAACCATTCCCGAAAGCTTTCGCCGCACGGAGATGTCCGTCCGGGCGAACGGGAGGACACCGTGACCCGGCGACCGAATCCGTACGAGTTCCCGACTCGGTTCCTCCTTCGCGCGCACCCGCTGGCTCGGGGGTGATCTTGCCCGTCTACGAGCGGTCAGGCCTTGGCCCGGCGCGCACCGACCGAGATTCCGCGGGTTCGCGGGGCGTGCGTTCGGTGCCGCCGGACGGCCGAAAACGGCCGGTCCCCGGTGGCGGGACGCGCAGCGAGCACGGCACCTGCCGACCGGAGATCCGACCCGCTGAGGAAGGCGACGCACCGCTCACGGCCGGCCCACGCATCCGTGCGCCGAGCTGCGCCTCGATCGCCCCGCACCCGGCGCACGATGCATCGGGCCGAGCGCGCGTTGACAGCGGCGCGCGCAGCGCTGCATAGTGCCACCTCCAGTACCCGTTACTTCCAGTAACAGGTGGCGGCCGCTCGCCGGATCCGGCCCGCGAACCGGTCGAGCGAGCAACGCCCCGCCGAGCCGCACCGCGAGGAGGTCTTGCGATGACGCACGACGAGCACCCACCGAAGTCCGGTGTGGACGATCCGGAGCGCGTTGCGCTGCAGGCGCGGAACGTGCGGTTCGACTGGTCCGAGCTGCCGATGCACTGGATCCCGGACGAGCCGTTCGCCACCCACGTGATCAACGTGCTGCACCTGCTGCTACCCGAGGGCGAGGACTGGTTCGTCGAGGTCTTCAAGCAGGCGCTGCCGATGATCAAGGACGACCGGCTGCGCGAGGACGTGCAGGGGTTCGTCGGCCAGGAGGCCGTGCACGCCATGTCGCACCAAGGCGTGCTGGACCACTTCAACGCCCACGACCTGGACACCGAGCCATACGTGCGCCAGATCGCCTGGATGTTCCGCAAACTCCTCGGCGACCGCGGCCACACCGGCGCGCGCGCCGAGGATTGGGTGGTGGAACGGGTCGGCCTCATCGCGGGCATCGAGCACATCACCGCGTTCCTCGGCCAATGGGTGCTCGACGCGGAAGCGCTCGACCGCGCGCAGGCCGACCCGACCATGCTGGACCTGCTGCGCTGGCACGGCGCGGAGGAGGTCGAGCACCGCTCGGTCGCGTTCGACCTGTTCATGCACCTGGACGGCCGGTATTCCAAGCGGGTGCGGTTCTTCCTGCTCGCACTGCCGCTGTTCTTCACGCTGTGGGCGCGCGGGGCGAAGTTCCTGATCGCGAACGATCCGAAGCTGCGCGGGCGGTTGAAGCCGCGCTGGCGGGACTACTTCCGCAGCGCCCGGCTGGGCCTGCTGCCCGGACCGCGGCAGACCGCCCGGTTGATGGCACCGTACTTCCGGCCTTCGTTCCACCCGTCGCAGCACGGCTCGACGACCAGGGCGGTGTCCTACCTGGCCAGGTCACCGGCCGCGCAGGCCGCGGAGAACCCGGCCGCACCGGCCTCCGAGCGCCCGGCCGCACCGGCCTCCGACCACCCCGCCGCACCGGCCTCCGACCACTGAGCGCCGCGATGTTCACGCCACCACCGGACGTGCACGGACGGGGCCGGCCGGACCGGTTCATGCGCGGCCTCGCCGCGCTGATGTCGGTCTACAGCAAGCTGATCGCCTTCGACCGGCCGCGACCGCCGGTGCGGGCGGTGGACCGCGACCTGCGGTTGGTCGTCGACGACGCGCGCGCCGAAGCGGACGACGTGCGCAGCCTGCGGCTGGTACCTGCGGATGGATCCGCGCTGCCCGCGTGGTCGCCGGGAGCGCACATCGACGTGGTGCTGCCGTCGGGTCGTCAGCGCCAGTACTCGTTGTGCGGCGATCCGGCGGATCGCGGCTGCTACCGGATCGCGGTTCGCCGGATCGCCGACGGCGGCGGGGGTTCGCGCGAAGTGCATGCGGAGCTGGACGTCGGGAGCCGCATCACCGCGCGGGGACCGCGCAACGCCTTCCCGTTCATCCGGGCGCAGCGCTACCTGTTCGTGGCCGGCGGCATCGGCATCACCCCGATCCTGCCGATGGTGCGTGCCGCAGCTGCCGCGGGCAGCGATTGGCGGTTCGTCTATTGTGGACGGTCGCGGGAGTCGATGCCGTTCTTGGACGAGATCGCCCGGCTGGCCCCGGAACGGGTGTGGGTCCGCCCGGACACCGAGTACGGAGTCCCGGTCTCCAGCGGTGAATTGCTGGAGCACGCACCGGAGGACGCCACGGTGTACTGCTGCGGCCCGGTACCGATGATCACCGGTGTGCGGATGGACCTGGCCATCAGCCGGGCTGCCGAGCTGCACTGGGAACGGTTCTCGGCGCCGCCGATCGTCGACGGGAAACCGTTCGACCTGCATCTCGAGCGCACCGGCCGCACGCTGCACGTCCCCGAAGACCGGACGGCGCTGGAGGTGGTGCGAGAAGCGCTCCCCGATGTCGCCTACTCCTGCAGGCAAGGCTTCTGCGGCACCTGCAAGGTGGGCCTGCTCAGCGGCACCGCCGAGCACCGCGACCACGTGCTCACCGACGATGAGCGGGCCGATTCCATGACGATCTGCGTTTCCCGCGCCGAACAGGGCCCGCTGGTGCTCGACCTCTGACGGAGCCTCCGCAACGACCTGTTGGAACCGGCGCAGACTCGCTGCCGGACTGCGCGCACGACGTTCCGCAATCTGCCGCCGACATGCTCTACTACACCGCCGAAGGGCTTCATCACCGCCCGGGCTCACCCACGACCTGAGTCCGCGCCACCCGCGAGGAGACGACGTGGACCACGACAACTCCGCGAACCGATCGATCGCCGAGGCTGCCGTGGCGGCGTTCGCCGCCGGGTGGCGAGCTCCGCACCCGCACGCCTGGGACGACCTGCTCGCCGAAGAAGCGGAGCTGGTCCAGCCGCTGCTGCGGCACCGGGTGGGCAGGCACGCGCTGGCCGAGGAGTACGGGCGGCTGCTCGAGCTCATCCCGGATCTGAGAGGTGAGGTGCTGCGCTGGGCGGCCGAAGGCCGCACCGTGCGGATCGAGCTGCGGCTGACCGGAACGCTCGGCCGGTTGCCGCTGCGGCTGGCGGTCACCGATCAGCTCACCCTCGACGAGGACGGCCGCATCCTGCGCAGGCAGGCCCGGCTCGATCCGCTGCCCGCGGTGGCGCTGCTCGCCCGGCAGCCCGCGGCGTGGCGGCGCTGGTGGAACTCCGGGGTCGGGCCGTTGCTGGTGCGGCGGAAGTTCTTGCCGCACGACCTCGAACACGTGCCCACCCCGCCGCTCGTGCGCGCGCTCGCGTTCGGGCGGCTGCTGTTGGCGGTTTCGGCCTGGGTGGCGCCGCAGCGCTCCGCCCGGCTGGTCGGCCTGGCAGCAGACGGCCCGCGGGAGAACTACCTGATGCGGGTGTTCGCCGGACGCGCCGCGGCCCTCGGGCTTGGCACGCTCACCAGCCGCGGGCGCCGGCAACGCCAGTGGCAGCTGCTCGGGCTGCTGGTGGATCTTTCCGACACCGCCGCGGCCTTCTCCCGCGGAATGTCGATCAGGGCCCGGGTGCTCGGCCTGCTGACGGGCGGTTACGCCGTTGCCGGGATCAGCGCGCTGCGCTCGGAGCCGGAGGACGACTCGGCGCAGGAAGCCGCTCCCGGCCCGGACGAGGTTCGGTAGCGCACGCCCAAGCGCAATCCGCCGGTACCCCGCTCACGCCGACACCGGCGGCCGCGCCATCGACCACGGCGCGGCCTGCTCCAGCTGGGCGGCGAGCCGGATCAGCACGTCCTCGCGCCCGTACGCGGCGACGAACTGCACCCCGATCGGCAAGCCATCGGGATTCCGGTGCAGCGGCAGCGAAATCGCCGGTTGTCCGGTGATGTTGAACGGCACGGTGAACGCGATCTTCTCGCCTACCGCGGCAGCGAGCTCGGCCGGTGCCAGCGCGGTCGGCGCGAGTTCACCGAGCTGCCACGGCGGCGTCGCCAGCGTCGGCGTGACCAGCACGTCCAGCTCCTGCTCCCACAGCGCGGCCGCCTCTCGCGCCCATTGCTGCCAGGTGTGCAAACCGGAGAGCCACTGCGTGGCGGGCGCCGAGCGGCCCACTTCGGCAGTCCGCGCGTTCATCGGTTCCAGCTCACCGAGGTCGATCCGCCTGCCGATGCGCTGCGACCAGCGGTCGACCTCCCAAGCGACGATGGTCCCGAACACGGCGGAAAAACCCTCGAGTATCGCGGGCGAGTCCAGCACCGCTGCCGCGGACGGCTCGACGTGGTGCCCGAGCGACTCCAGCAGTCGCGCGGCTTCATCCACCGCTGCGACGCAATCCTGGTGCGGCTGACCGGCCGCTCCCGGCACCGCGGTGCGCAGCCCGACACGCAGCGCCCCTGGGTCGAGGCCGATTTCTTCCCGGTATGGCCGGGAAGGCGGCGGCGCGGTGTACGGATCGCCGGGCGCCATGCCGCGGATCGTGTCGAGCACCGCGGCGCTGTCCCGCACCGAACGGGTCAGCACGTGCTCGTGGGCCACCGGTCCCCAATATTCACCGTGGCCCGGACCTAGCGAGGTGCGCGCCCGCGTGGGCTTGAGCCCCACCAACCCGCAGCAGCTCGCGGGAACCCGGATCGAACCCGCCATGTCGTTGCCGTGCGCGACCGGCGTCATCCCGGCGGCGACCGCGGCGGCCGAGCCGCCGCTGGAGCCACCGGGCGAACGCGACGGGTCCCACGGGTTGCGCGTCGCGCCGTGCGCGAGCGGTTCGGTGGTGACGCTGGTGGCCAGCTCGGGCATGTTGGTCTTGCCGCAGAACACGAACCCTGCCGCGCGGAATCGCGCCGCCAGGTGCGAATCCTCCGGCTCGGTCCAGCCGTGGTCGCGCAGCACCCGCATCCCACCGTGCAACGGGTCGCCAGCGGAGTGGCACACCATGTCCTTCAACAGCATCGGCACCCCGCGGAACGGGCCTGCGGGCAACTGCGCCGATGCGGCCTGTGCCACCGCTTTCTCGAACAGCGGCGTGACGACCGCGTTCAGCGCGCCGTTGGTTCGCTCGATGCGTTCGATGGCCGCCTCGGCGAGTTCCGAGGGTGTGAGCTCGCCCCCGCGCACCAGCTCGGCTTGCTCCGTCGCGTCCAGCCACGCCAGTTCGTCGTCGCGCACCGAGTCACTAGCCATGTCCATCCTTGCCCCCGAGATCCGATGCCGGTCGCGATCACCTTCGCACAGTTGCCTGCACCGGCTCACGAATCGGCGCAACCCTGCCAGGACAACGGATGGACCCACCTGCCCTGCCGATCACCGGCCCCGCAGCCGCTCGCGGGCGGTCAGCGCGCCGGGCGGCGCTCAGCCGTCCGCTCGGCCCGTCCCGCTTCGACCGGCCGCGGGCATCAGCGCCAGCGCGCCCAGCGACAGCACGCAGCACCCGACGATGTACCAGCTGATGCTCGTGCTGCCTCCGGTGCTGGTCAACAGCGCCGCGGCGATCAGCGGCGCCGGACCGCCCGCGATGACCGACGAGAGCTGGTAACCCAGGCCCGCTCCGCTGTAGCGCACGTTGGTGCCGAAGCTTTCCGCGATCAACGCCGCCTGCGGCCCGTACTGGATGTCGTGCACGATCAGCGACACGACGATGCCGATCAGCACCAGCCCGCCGCTGCCGGTGTTCAGCAGCCCGAAGTACGGGAACGCGTACGCAGCCGTGAGCACGATCCCCAGAGCGTAGATGCGCCTGCGCCCGAACCGGTCGGACAAGTGCCCGAACAGCGGGATGGTGATCAGGCCGATGGCCGCCGCGATCAGCGTGTAGTTGAGGATCTGGCTGCGCGGCATGTCCAGCTCGGTCGTGCCGTAGGTCAGCACGAACGTGATGAACAGGTAGAACGGCGCCTGCTCGGACAGCCGGACGAATGCGGCCGTGAGCACCTCCAGCGGGTGGTCCCGCAGCGCCCGCCACACCGGCATCTTCACCACCGCGCGCTGCTGCTTGACCTCGCGGAAGTCCGGGCTCTCCAGCACGCGCAGCCGGATGTAGAGGCCGACCGCGATGAGCACCACGCTGGCCAGGAACGGAATCCGCCAGCCCCAGACCTCGAATGCGTCCCCGGTGACCGCGCTGACCGCGGCGACGGTGCCGGTGGACAGCAGCAGCCCGATCGGCACACCCATCTGCGGCCAGCTCGCCATCAGCCCGCGGCGGTTCCGCGCGCCCCATTCCATCGACAGCAGCACCGAACCGCCCCATTCGCCGCCGACTCCGATGCCCTGCAGCACCCGGAGCACGACCAGCAGCACCGGTGCGGCGAGCCCGATGGTCGCGTGGCTCGGGACCAGGCCCATCAGCACCGTCGCCACGCCCATCAGCAGCAATGTGCTGATCAGCGTGGCCTTGCGGCCGATGCGGTCGCCGAAGTGCCCGAACACCGCCGCACCGACCGGCCGGGCGGCGAAGCCGACGAACAGCGTGGCGAACGATTCGAGGATGGCCGTGCTCTCGTCCGAGTGCGGGAAGAACACGCTGGGGAAGATCAGCGCTGCGGTGGTGCTGTAGAGGAAGAAGTCATACCACTCGATGGTCGTGCCGACGACGCTGGCGACGACGGCTCGGCGGCGTTGGGTGCGCGGTGTCTCGTCGATGGCCGGCGTTGCGTCCATGTGCGGCCTCCCTGCCCGGAATGGCCACTGAGGATTGCTCCGCCCGGTTGCTTTGTCAACGTACGAAATCCCCGGTTCAGGACGCGAGGAGCGCGCGGCGCTGCTTCCGCGCTCGGTGCACACCGGCTACGAGCAGTTCAAAGCCGTGATCCGCTGCAGCCACCGGGCCGGTCGAGTTCGCTCCGGTCGCGGCGGAGCAGATCGCTCAACCGGTCAGCAGGGTGCTCAGGTCCGGGAGCACCAGCGCCGCCACCAGCACCAGGCAGATCACCTCGATGACCTGCTCGATGCGCTGGCCGGACCGGGAACCCACCCGCCACCGCAGGTTCTTCGGCAGCACGTGCCCGCGCCGCCAGCGGCTGCCCGCGCACTCCGCCGGTCCCGAGCACTGCGAGCATCGGCGGCGCATCGGCCACGTCCACGGGATTCCGCTGCGGGTGGCGGAATCGCCCGCGGAGTGCACGATCATGCCGACCGCGATGGAAACCCCGGCGTACCAGCCGAGTTCGTCCCCTTCCCCGCCGACGAGCAGCGCGAGCGTGATCACCGCGGCGGCCAGCAGCGCCATCCCGTCCCGATGCGTGCGCAACCGGCGGCGCACCCATCCGGGACCGGAGCGGGACAGCGCCGCGATGCCGGGCGCGAGCACGACGATCAGCGTCGCCATCGTCACCCACGGCGTGACCAGCGCGCCGAGCCCGACGAGCAGTCCGGTGGCGACCGCGAAGACCGGTGTGTGCACCAATCCGCGGTGCTCGCCGTCGCCTTTCGGGTCGTGCGGCAGCCGAGTGCGGGCGTACGCGGCACGGGCCAGGCGTTGGAAGGACTTGCCGACCGCGGCGGTGACCGGGCCGCCGGAGCGGTACGCCGTCGTGCCGTCCGCGTCCAGGTCGGGCAGGAGTGCCGCGCCCGCGCCGAGCAGCGCGCCGACCGCCGTGGCCGTGGCGCCGAGTTGCGCGCCGGTCAAGGCCGCGACCGCGTTGCCGGAGAAGGCACCGGCGAGCGCACCGGTGCAGGCGTGCCCGCCCGCTTGCATCGTGGATCCCCCAGGACGTTTTCCAGCTGGTGTGCGAAGCGGCGTCGCTCCCGGTCCCGCACCGCGAAACGGCTCCCCGCCCACGCGGCGGAACCGCGGTCGACCGCTGTGGGCGCCCGCCGCTGCTCTGATCAACATGTCGGGGTTCGTCCCGCGCCGGCACCGCCGGACGGGTGCATTGATCGTCACCGGCGGGCCGCATCCCGGGGCGGCCGTTCGGACGTGCCCGCGGCACCGGCGATGACGAGCAGTTCGCTTGCGAACTGATCGGCTGGACGTGCTCGCCAACGGCTAACTGCACCGGGCGTCTTCACCGGCCCGCTGACGTCACCAGGCGCGAGCGGAAAGCGCGCTACCCGTGCGGCTACCTCGTGCCGAGCGGTCCGCGGCAGTGACCGGGCCGCCGGAGCGGTACGACGCTGTGCAGCGGTCCCGGTGGCTCAGCTGTCGTAGTCCACTGTCACCGCGTCGGAGACCGGCAACGATTGGCAGGTCAGCGCGAAGCCTTCGTCCACTTCGGATTGTTCGAGGGCGAAGTTGCGGCGCATCGCGACCTCTCCCCCGGTGATCTTCGCCCGGCAGGTGCCGCACACGCCGCCTTTGCAGGCGAACGGCAGGTCCGGGCGCGAGCGCTGGGCGGCGTCCAGCACCGGCTCGTCCTTCGGCAGGCTCAGCGTGCTGGTGCGCCCGTCCAGCACGATCGTCACCTCGCTGCACTCGCCGGGCGGAGCCGATTCCTCGTGGCGCACCGGATCCGGCGGCACATCGTCCACGTAGAACAGTTCCTGGTGCACCCGGCCCGGTGCGACCCCCAGTTCCGCGAGCACTTCCCGCGCTGCGGTGACCATTCCGAACGGTCCGCAAAGCCACCAGTGCTCGGTGCCGTCCACCGGGATCAACGCACCGGCCAGCGCCCGCAGCTTGTCCGCGTCGAGCCTTCCGGACATCAGCTCGGATTCCCGCGGTTCCCGCGAAAGCACGTGCACGAGGTCCAATCTGGACGGATGCGCGTCCTTCAGATCCGCGAGCTCGTCGGCGAACATCACCGTGTCGCTGCGCCGGTTGCCGTACACCAGGGTCACCTGCGAATCCGTCTCGCGCAGCAGGCTCGCCGCGATCGAGAGCACCGGCGTGACCCCGGAACCCGCCGCGACCAGCACGTGCCGTCCGCCGCTCGCGAGATCCGGGGTGAAGGAACCGGAGGGCGGCGCCACCTCGATCTCGTCGCCGGCCGCGATCTCGTCGCAAAGCCAGCTCGAGAACATCCCGCCCGGTACCAGCCGCACCCCGATGCGGGGTTTCGCGCCCAGTGGCGCGCAAATCGAGTACGAGCGGCGATGTTCACCACCCGCCTCGGAACGCCGCAGCGTCAAGGACTGGCCGGGCCGGAACGCGAATTCGTCGGCGAGCGCGGCGGGCACGTCCAAGGTCACCGCGACCGCGTCGTCGCACAGCCGGTCCACCGACTCGACGCGCAAGGTGTGGAACGCGCCGCGGCGGGAACCGGCCCGATCGTCCGCAGTGGCCCGTTGATCCACATTAGACAGTGTCTCGGTCACGATCAGATCTCCTTGATGTGCTCGAACGGCTCCGCGCAGGCCGTGCATCGGCGCAGCGCCTTGCACGCGGTGGCGCTGAACCGGGAGAGCTCTTCGGTCTCGGCCGAACCGCAATGCGGGCAGGCGATGCGGCGCGGCGGCGGCGCAAGCGTGAGCGGGACGGGCCCGGCGGCCGCGGGTGCCTCACCCGGCGGCGAGATGCCGTGCTCGGCGAGCTTGCGCCGCCCGTGCTCGGTGATCCAGTCGCTGCTCCACGGCGGATGCAGCGCCGTGCGCACCTCGACGTCCGGGTAACCGGCACCGGTGAGCTTGCGGTGCACGTCGCTGCGCATCTCCGCCATGGCGGGGCATCCCGAGTACGTCGGGGTCAGCGTCACGACCACGGTGCCGTCCGCACCGACCTCGACTCCGCGCAGCACTCCCAGATCCGCCAGGGTCAACATCGGCAGCTCGGGGTCGGTCACCGTCTCGGCGACCTCCCGCGCGCGGTTCACGATCGTCACCACGTCGCCTCCGGGTGCGCCCGCGCCAAGCCCTGCATCTCCGCCAGCAGCGGCACGAGATGTTCGGTGTGCTCGCCCGCGCGGCCGAATTCGCCGCCACGCCCGAATTCGCCGGCACGCCCGAGTTCGTCACCGGCGGGCGGCGTTCCCGGGTGCGGCAAGGTCGCCGCGGCGAACGCTCGCGCCAGCACTTCGTCCACCTCACCACGCACCTCGGCCGGATCCACCCCTACGCCGTCGGCGACCGCGCGCCGCTCGATTTCGTGCGTGTGGAACAGTTCCGCGAGGTGCGGCCGAACCGCGGCGATCCCCTCGCACATCCGCCGATGCGACTCCGCGGTCCCGTCGCCGAGGCGAACGACCCACTGCGCCGCGTAGTCGCGGTGGTAGGTGAGTTCCTTGACGCTCTTGGCCGCGACCGCCGCCAGCACCGGATCACGCGAGTCGACCAGCCGCGCGCACAACGCCAGCCGCCAGCTCGACAGCACCAGCAGCCGGGCCATCTGCTCGGCGAAGTCGCCGCGCGGCAACTCGGCGAGCCGCACGTTGCGGAACTCGGCGGCGTCGCGGAAGTACGCCAGCGAGTCCTCGCCGCGGCCGGACCCGTCGGCCTGCCCGGCTCGCGCCAGCAGCAGCCTGGCCTGCCCGAGCAGGTCCAGCGCGATGTTCGCCAGCGCGACCTCGTCCTCCAGCTCCGGCGCCCGCGTCACCCACTCGCTCAGCCGTTGCGCGGCGATCAGCGCGTCGTCGCCCAGCGCCAGGCAGTAGTGCGCCAGCACCGCCCCGTCCACCCCGTCCGGCACCGAACCGTCCACACCGGACAGCGGATCGTCGAACCCGGTCCCGAACGCCCACCGCGAGTCGTTCTGCTCGGTCAGCGCCTCGTAAGCGTTGTCGAAGGACACAGTGGACCTCACATGTGCGGAACGTCGTCGGGAATGGCGTAGAACGTCGGGTGCCGGTAGACCTTGTCGCCGCTCGGCGCGAACATCGGGTCCTTCTCGTCCGGACTGGACGCGGTGATCGCGTCCGCGCGCACCACCCAGATGCTCACGCCCTCGTTGCGCCGGGTGTAGAGGTTCCTCGCGTTGTGCAACGCCATCTGCTCGTCCGGCGCGTGCAGCGAACCCACGTGCACGTGGTTGAGACCGCGCTTGCCGCGCACGAAGACCTCGAACAGCGGCCAGGACGATCGGGGAGATTCCTCGCTCATGCCGGCTCCTTCCGCGCGGCCCGCTTCGCCGCGTGCGCGGCGGCCGCTTCCCGCACCCACGCGCCGTCCTCGTGCGCGCTCCTGCGCCGGGACATCCGCTCGTCGTTGCACGGCCCGCCGCCGGAGATCACTTCCTTGAGCTCGGCCCAGTCCGGCTCGCCGAACTCGTACCCGCCCGACTCGGCGTCGAAGCGCAACTCGGGATCGGGCAGCGACACCCCGAGCGCGTCGGCCTGCGGCACGGTCATGTCCACGAACTTCTGCCGCAGTTCGTCGTTGGTGTGCCGCTTGATCTTCCAGGCCATCGACTGCTGCGTGTTCGGCGAATCGCCGTCCGGCGGGCCGAACATCATCAGCGACGGCCACCACCACCGGTCGACCGCGTCCTGCACCATCTCCCGCTGGGCCGCGGTGCCGCGCATCATCTGCAGCAGGAGTTCGTAGCCCTGCCGCTGGTGGAACGACTCCTCCTTGCAGATCCGCACCATCGCCCGCGCGTACGGGCCGTACGAGCTGCGGCACAGCGGCACCTGGTTGCAGATCGCCGCGCCGTCCACCAGCCAGCCGATCACGCCGATGTCGGCGAAGTTCAGCGTCGGGTAGTTGAAGATCGACGAGTACTTCTGCCGCCCGGAGATCAGCTTTCCGGTCAGCTCCGCCCGGTCCGCGCCGAGCGTCTCCGCCGCCGAGTACAGGTACAGCCCGTGCCCGGCTTCGTCCTGCACCTTCGCCAGCAGGATCGCCTTGCGCCGCAGCGAGGGCGCGCGCGAGATCCACGCCCCCTCCGGCTGCATCCCGATGATCTCCGAGTGCGCGTGCTGGGCGACTTGGCGGACCAGCGTCTTGCGATAGCCGTCGGGCATCCAGTCCCGCGGCTCGACGCGCTGGTCGCGCTCGATCGTGCCGTCGAAGTGCCGCTGCAGCTCGCCTTCGGCCGTCCCGCTGGTCACCGGCGCTCACCTCCCGCTGTGCGACCGGCCTGCGCGGCCGACCGCTGCTGAAACCGACCAATCGGTCAGTAATTAGTTTCCCGCGGTGCGGCACCCGGGCGCAAGCCCCGAGCGCCGCACCCGCCGGATCAACCCTTGGCGACCAGGGTCAGCACGTCGTACTTGGCGACGGACTCGCCGTCCTGGTTGGTCACGTCCGCGTCCCAGCACACCTCGCCGTAGTCGCCGCCATGGCGCGGAGTGATCCGCTTGGCCGTCAGCGTCACCGTGATCTCGTCGCCCGGGTAGGTCGGCGTGAGGAACCGCAGGTTCTCCAGCCCGTAGTTGGCCAGCACCGGCCCTGGCTCGGGCGAGACGAACAACCCCGCCGCGAACGACACCACCAAGTAGCCGTGCGCCACCCGCCCTTCGAAGAACGGGTTCGCGCGGGCCGCTTCGTCGTCGGTGTGCGCGTAGAAGGTGTCGCCGGTGAACTCCGCGAAGTGCTCGACGTCCTGCAGCGTCACCGCGCGCGGCCCGGACACCACGGTGTCGCCGATGCGCAGCTCCGCCAGGTGTTTGCGGAACGGGTGCACCTCGGTCTCGCTGCGCGCACTGCCCGGCGTCCACTGGCCGGTCACGGCCGTCATGGTGTCCGGATCGGCCTGCACCGCCGTGCGTTGCATGTGGTGCAGCACGCCGCGGATGCCCCCGAGCTCCTCGCCCCCGCCCGCGCGGCCCGGGCCGCCGTGCACGAGCTGCGGCAGCGGGGAGCCGTGTCCGGTGGATTCCTTGGCGTTGTGCCGGTTCAGCACCAGCAGCCGCCCGTGCCGGGAAGCCGCGCCGAGCACCACCTCGCGGGCGAACTCGGAATCCGCGGTGACCACCGAGCCCACCAGGCTGCCCTGCCCGCGCCGCGCCAGGTCAACGGCCTGCTCGACGCCGTCGTAAGGCAGGATCGTGCTCACCGGGCCGAACGCCTCGACCTCGTGCGGTTCGGGCCGTTCCGGGTCGTCGCAGCGCAGCAGCATCGGCGAGATGAACGCGCCGTTCGCGGCGTCCGCGCCGACGGGCTGGGACTCCTCCGGGCCGCCGTAGACCAGCCGACCAGCGGCCAGCAGGGACTTCAGCGAGCGCCGCACCTCCTCGCGCTGCTCCAGGCTCGCCAGCGCGCCCATCCGCACGCCCTCGGCGTCCGGGGCGCCGACGGTGACCTTCGCCAGCTTCTCGCCCGCGGCCGCCACCACGTCGTCCACCAGGTTCGACGGCACCAATGCGCGGCGGATCGCGGTGCACTTCTGGCCCGCCTTCACCGTCATCTCGGTGACCAGCTGCTTGACGTAGAGGTCGAACTCGGCGGTCTCCGGGGTCGCGTCCGGCCCCAGGATCGAGCAGTTCAGCGAGTCCGCTTCCGCGTTGAACCGCACCGCGCGGGAGACCACCGCCGGGTGCGCGCGCAGCCGCTGCGCGGTCGAGGCCGAGCCGGTGAACGACAGCAGGTCCTGATCACCCAAGTGCTCCAGCAGGTCCCCGGCCCCGCCGCACACCAGCGACACCGAACCTTCCGGCAGCAGCCCGGATTCGATGATCAGCTCGACCAGCCGGTGGGTCAGGTAGGCGGTCTGGCTCGCCGGTTTGATCAAGCTCGGCACGCCCGCCAGGAACGCCGGGGCCAGCTTCTCCAACGGCCCCCACACCGGGAAGTTGAACGCGTTGATCTGCACCGCGACGCCCCGCAGCGGCGTGTGCACGTGCCTGCCGAGGAACGTGCCGCCCTTGCCGAGCGGTTCCAGCGGGTCTTCGACGTGCACGGTGTCGTTCGGCAGCTCCCGGCGGCCCTTGCTGGAGTAGGTGAACAGCACTCCGATGCCGCCGTCCACGTCGAACTTCGCGTCGCCGAGCGTGGCACCGGTCCGCGCGGACAGCTCGTAGAGCTCCTCGCGGTGTTCGCGCAGGTACGAGGCCAAGGATTTGAGCAGCGCGGCGCGCTGGTGGAACGTCAGCGCCCGCAGCGCCGGGCCCCCGGTGCCGCGGGCGTGCTCCAGCGCCGCGGCCATGTCGATGCCTGCTGACGAGACGCGGGCGACCTCCTCGCCGGTCACCGCGTCCGGCACCGCGACCCCGTCATCATCGGGGACCTGCCACCGGCCTTGCACGTAACTGGGCAACGCACTCATGAACTTCCTCCGCACGCTTCGAGGTCGGCACTGCATTCATCGGCCGATGGAAGTGTTGTTAAAGCCGCTTTCGCCGCCGCACGAACGTCAATCCGGCCACTCGTGGAACCCGCGGCCGGATTTGCGGCCCAGCTCGCCGCGCTCGACCTTGTCCCGCAACAACTGCGGCGGCGCGAACCGCTCGCCGAGCGTGCCGTGCAGGTAGTCGGCGACCGCCAGCCGCACGTCCAGCCCCACCAGGTCGGTCGAGCGCAGCGGGCCCATCGGGTGCCGGTAGCCGAGCTCCACGGCGGTGTCGATCGACTCGGCGTCGGCCACGCCCTCCTGCAGCATCCGGATCGCCTCCAGCCCGAGCGCCACGCCCAGCCTGCTGGTGGCGAAACCCGGCGAATCCCGCACCACCACGTCCGTGCGGCCGAGCCCGCGCACCCACCCGCTGACGGCCTGCACCGTGTCGTCGGCGGTTTCCGGTGCGACCACGACTTCCACGAGCTTGGAAGCAGGCACCGGGTTGAAGAAGTGCATCCCGAGGAACCGCCGCGGATTCCGCAGCGCGGTGGCGAGTTCCGCGATGGACAGCGAGCTGGTGTTGCTGGCGAGCACGGTCCGCTCGGAAACGGCGCGTTCGGCCGCGGCCAGCACGTCGAGCTTGAGCTCCGGTCGCTCCGGAACCGCCTCCACGACGAGGTCGGCCTCGGCGGGCAGCTCGCCGATGCCGGTCACGACGTGCAGCCGCGCCAGCACCGCTTCCGGATCGTCGTCGAGTTTTCCGCGCCGCACGGCGCCTTCCAGCCCGTCCCGGACGCGCTGCCGCGCGGCCCCGGCCGCGGCGTCGTCGTTTTCGGCCACGTGCACCTCGGTGCCGAGCATCAGGAACACCTGGGCTATCCCGGCGCCCATGCGCCCGCCGCCGAGGATCCCGACCAGTTCCGGTGTGCTGCTCAACGCGAACCCCTTCGTTGCCCGGACGGACGCTGCGCGGCGCCGGACGCCTCCGCCGCAGCGGGTTGACATCGCGACCGGCGCGGCCAACACTCTAGATTAATAACCGACTGTTCGGTCAGTACGCAAGGCTGCGGCGCGGAAATCCCTGCACAGCGGTGCTGCGCAGCGGTACCGGACAGGGGCACCGGACAGCGGTATCGGACAACGGCACTCGGGCCGAGCACTTCGGCCGAGCACTAGGAGGCGGTGGCCACGTGGATCCGGCCGAGCAGGTGGCTAGCGCGACCCGCGCGATGCTGGACGACGACAACGCGAGCAAGACCCTCGGCATCGAGGCGCTGACGGCCGCCGACGGGCACGCCGCGGTGCGCATGACCGTCACCCCGGCCATGGTCAACGGGCACGGCATGGCCCACGGCGGCTACGTGTTCCTGCTGGCCGACACCGCGTTCGCCTGCGCCTGCAACAGCCACGGGCCGGTGACCGTGGCCGCGAGCGCGGAGATCACCTTCGTCGCCGCCGCCTACGAGGGCGACGTGCTGCACGCCGAGGCGGCCGAGCGCACCCGGTTCGGGCGCAGCGGGATCTACGACATCACGGTGCGCCGCGGACCCGCTCCCGGCGATCCGGTGATCGCCGAGTTCCGGGGCCACAGCCGGACTCTGAAGGAATGACGGCGTTCCGCAGCAATGACGGGACTTCGCGGGAAGGGACACACGGCATGACTCGCACGACAACGGTGTCGTCCGGACGTTTCGGCTCCGCGCCGGATCCCGGTGAGCTCGACCCCGCCGAGCGGCTCGGCGCCGACGAGCTCGCCGCCCTGCAACTCGAACGTCTCAAGTGGACGCTGCAGCACGCCTACCGCAACGTTCCCTTCTACCGCGCCAAATTCGACGCCGCCGGAGTGCACCCGGACGACTGCCGCAGCCTCGCCGACCTCGCGAAGTTCCCCACCACCAGCAAAGCCGACCTGCGCGAGAACTACCCGTTCGGCATGTGCGCGGTGCCGCGCGAGCAGCTGCGCCGGGTGCACGCCTCCAGCGGTACCACCGGGCGGCCCACCGTCGTCGGCTACACCGGCGGCGACCTGGACGTGTGGGCGGATGCGGTGGCCCGCTCCATCCGGGCCGCGGGCGGACGACCCGGGCACCTGGTGCACGTTTCCTACGGGTACGGGTTGTTCACCGGCGGGCTCGGCGCGCACTACGGCGCGGAACGGCTCGGTTGCGCGGTCGTGCCCGCATCCGGTGGCATGACCGCCCGGCAGGTCCAGATCATCCGGGACTTCCAGCCCGAGATCATCATGGTCACCCCTTCCTACATGCTCACGCTGATCGACGAATTCCACCGCCAGGGCATCGACCCGCGGGAGACCTCGCTGAAGATCGGCATCTTCGGCGCCGAACCGTGGACCGAGGACATGCGCCGCGAGATCGAGCAGGCGGTGGACATCGACGCGGTCGACATCTACGGCCTGTCCGAGGTGATGGGGCCCGGCGTCGCCGCCGAATGCGCCGAGACCAAAGACGGCCTGCACATCTGGGAGGACCACTTCTACCCGGAGGTGGTGGACCCGGTCCTCGGCGATCCGCTGCCCGCGGGCGAGCGCGGTGAGCTGCTGTTCACCACGCTGACCAAGGAGGCGCTGCCGGTCATCCGGTACCGCACCCGCGACCTCACCAGGCTGCTGCCCGGCACCGCCCGCCCGAACCTGCGGCGGATGGAGAAGATCACCGGCCGCAGCGACGATCTGATCATCCTGCGCGGGGTGAACGTCTTCCCCACCCAGATCGAGGAACTGGTGCTGCGCGCGGACGGCCTGTCCCCGCACTTCCAGATCACCTTGACCCGCAAGGGCCGGATGGACCACATGACGATCCGCGTCGAAGCCGACGAGGACATCACCCCGCAGCAGCGGGCCGCGGCTCCGGAGCTGCTGACCAAGGCGGTCAAGGACGCGGTCGGCATCAGCGCCGAGATCGCCGTGGTCGCCCCGGACACGCTGGAACGCTCGGTCGGCAAGCTCCGGCGCGTCCTCGATCACCGGGAGGGGTGATGCCGGCCCGCACGAACGGCAACCGCGGCCGCCCCGGGTACGACCTGGACTCGGTGCTGCGCACCGCGGCCGCGGTGTTCCACGAGCGCGGCTACGACGGCACCAGCATGGAGTTGCTGGCGAACCGCCTCGGCATCACCAAGTCCGCGATCTACCACCACGTCTCCGGCAAGGAAGAACTGCTGCGGCTGACGGTCGACCGGGCGCTGGACGCGCTGCTCGCGGTGGCCGACGAGCCCGCGGCGCAACGCGGTCCGGCGCTGGACCGGCTGCGGCACGTGCTGCGGCGCAGCGTGCGGGTGCTGGTGGACGAGCAGCCGTTCGTGACGGTGCTGCTGCGGGTGCGCGGCAACAGCGAGGTGGAGCGGCAGGCGCTGGCGCGGCGCCGCGAGATCGACGGGTTCCTCAGCGACCTGGTCGCGGCCGCCGAGCAGGAGGGCGCGATCCGCCCGGACCTCGATCCGGCGCTGACCACCCGGTTGCTGTTCGGCATGGTCAACTCCGTCATCGAGTGGTACCGGCCGGGCACCGGCCTGTCCGCCGAGGAGCTCGCCGAGGCCGTCACGAAGATCGCTTTCGATGGACTCCGGAACGGCTAGCGCCGCCTGCCGGGAAACTGCGCGGGCGGCCGGATATGAGTTCGATGTCCAGCCGGCCGTAGTGGTAGTCGCGCACCGCTTGCAGCATCTGGTTCAGCGACAGCTCACCGCGGCCGTAGTGGTCGATCTTGTCGAAGGCGACGCCGCCGTCGGCCACGCTCATTCCGTGCGCGGACAACCACTTCGCGAATTCGGCGCGGTCGATCCGGCCTTCGTCCTTCTTCGCGCACAATCCGATGACCGCCGTCAGCACCGGCGTGAGCATCCGGTTGAACGCGGCTTCGCCCTGCTCGAAGATGAGGTCTTCGCAAACCCTGCGAAACTGTTGCTCGTTCACGGATCCGTCCGGTCTGGCCCCCGATTCCCCGGCCACCACGTCGAACATCCAGCACAACGCGTTGCGCAGATCCCGGGCGGCCGGCGAGGTGCTGCCCCGGCCGAATGCGCGCACGATCCGATCCGCCTCGTGCTCGAAGTCCGAGCGCCGCAACACCCCTTTGCCGGCGACGTCCCACCGGTCGAAGCGCGCCTTGAGTCGGTCGCTGATGACGGCATTCATCATGGAACTGGCCTTTCTCACTTCAACGCTGGGCGAACCGGCACCGGCGGCCCCGCCGCACCCGACTGCGAACGTTTCGCCAGGACAGGACGGTCACGTCGGCCGCTTTCCGGCGAGCGCGCAGCAAGTTGCGCCCGGCGACGAACGCCGCGAGCGTTCCGGTCGCCGGAAAGCTGGGGAATCAAGGGGATTTCCGTTCCGACTTCGCGTGCAGGGGCCGCCCGCCGAGCCCGCCGAGCCCCGGTCCGGCCCTCGGCGACCGTACCCGCTCCGCGATCGGAGAAGGAGGGTTCACCCGAACTCGGAACCAAGATTCACCACATGGAGTGATCTTGCCATCTGCCGGTTCCGCACCGGCTCGGCGGACGCATTACCCGGAAAGCGTAATACGGTTCCGAGAACGCCTGGTCAGAATACTCAAATGACCAAAGTAGACGGTCCAGAAAACCACTCTTGAGCACTTTCCCCCGCTGCTACGGTCGGCGCAACGCCGGACGCCGAAAGCACGACGGACGTCTTCGGCCATTCGCCGAAAATTTGCGCGTCGAGGGGGAAGATCAGCGTGCGGATCGCGATGCGAAAGCACATTCCGGTGCACTCACACGGCCGCGCGGTGCGGATCACCGGACCGTCCGATGGCTTCGTCCGCGCCTGCCGCAGCGCTTGGCCGCTGCACCCGGCGCGGACGAGGGCGTGCCCGCGGACAGCGGGGCGCGCAGCGGCGGCGGCCCGGCCCGGCGACCGGGTGCCCGCCGGGTCGCCGTCCTCCGGTGCGCGGTCTTGCCGCCACCGGCCCGCCGCGCGAGTCGCCGAATCCACCTCGGCCACCGGTGTCCCTGCGCCCCCGGCCGGGGCAGGCGCGCCGTCCCCGGTGCTCCGCGACTGACGCCGCCGGACGCCGCGCGACCAGTTTCGATCGAAGAAACCGAAGACGAGGAGTTCCACATGCGCCTTTCCCGATCCGCCCCGGTCCTGCTCGCCGCCGCGCTGACCGCGCTGCCCGCCGGAGCGGCCGGCGCAGCCACCGGCCAAGTCACCGTTTTCGAAACCGAGGTCCAGAAGCTGAGCACCTACGACGACCCGGCGGGCTGCCACAAGCTGCCGCCGGCCGCGCACGTGCTGACCAACCAGACGAACGAGCCGGTGCAGATCTACGGCGACCCGTTCTGCCTGACGCCGAGCCTGACCGTGCAACCCGGTCACGGTTCGCACGTCGCGCCCGGCAGCGGCAGCTTCTCCGCATGACACCTCCGTCTGCTCCGGACGGACGTGACGCTGGGACGCCGGTCGATCTGGTGGTCGTGGGACTCGGCTACGTGGGACTCCCGCTGGCCGCGCGAGCCTGCGAGGCGGGTGTGCGCACCATCGGGCTGGACGTCTCCGCGGAGGTGGCGGACGGTCTCAACGCCGGACGCTCGCACGTGGGCGACGTGCCCGATTCCGTGGTCGCCGACATGGTCGCGGCGGGCTTCACGGCCACCACGGCTCCGTCGGTGCTCGCCGCCGCCGACACGATCGTGCTGTGCGTGCCCACGGGGCTGTCCGCATCAGGTGAACCGGATCTGACCGCGGTGCGCGCGGCCGCGCGCACGGTGGCCGGGCGGTTGCGGCCGGGGACGCTGGTGGTGCTGGAGTCGACGAGCTACCCGGGCACCACGGAGGAAGTGGTGCGCCCGATCCTGGAGCACCGCAGCGGATTGCGCGCCGGGGACGACTTCCACCTGGTGTACTCGCCGGAGCGGATCGACCCGGGCAACGCGCGCTTCAGCATGATCAACACGCCCAAGGTGGTCAGCGGGTGCACCCCGTTGTGCGCCAAGCACGGCGTGGCGTTCTACGGGCGGTTCGTCGATTCCCTGGTGGTCTCCCGCGGCACCCGCGAGGCGGAGATGGCCAAGCTGCTGGAGAACAGCTATCGGTACGTGAACATCGCGCTGGTCAACGAGGTGGCGCTGTTCTGCGACCGGGTGGGCATCGACGTGTGGGACGTGCTGCACTGCGCGTCCACCAAACCGTTCGGCTTCGCGCCGTTCCAGCCCGGCCCCGGGGTGGGCGGGCACTGCATCCCGGTCGACCCGAGGTACCTGGAGAGCAAAGCGCGCGACGAGGGCTTCTCGTTCAGCACGCTCTCCTCGGCCCGGGCGGTCAACGAGCAGATGCCGGAGCACGTGGTGGACCGGGCCGCGGCGCTGCTGGCGGGCCAGGGCAAGCGATTGGCCGAGGCGCGGGTGCTGCTGCTCGGCGTGGCCTACAAGCCGGATGTGGCCGACACCCGCGAGTCACCGGCGTACCCGGTCGCGCGCGGGTTGCGGGCCCGCGGCACGTCGGTGGCCTTCCACGACCCCAACGTCTCCCGGCTGCACGTGGACGGGACGGAAGTGCCCAAAGTGGACGGTCTGAATCCCGCGCTGCGGGCGGCCGACCTGGCGATCCTGATGCAGGACCACCGCTGCTACGACCTGGTGCAACTCGCCGCTTCCGGCTGCGTGCTGCTGGACACCCGCGGAAAGGCGGCCGGAGCCGCGGTGACGTTGCTGTGAACCGCTGCGCCGCAGCGGACGAACGAGGCTTTCGCGGAATTTGCCCCCCAAATCCCGCGTGAGGGCCGGAGCCGCGGCTCCGGTGCAAGTGGACAGTACCCGAATGAGAGGAGAGTGCTATGAGCACCGCTCTGGCCACCGAACGGCTCCGCAAGCGCTTCGCCAAGTGGGACATCGACGGCAGCGGCAGCTTGGAGCGCGCCGACCTGGAGAAGGAGGGCGAGAAGATCGCCCAGGCGTTCGGCAAGTCGCCGACCAGCCCGGAAGGGCAGGCCATGCGCTCGGCGTTCACCACCATGTTCGGCTACCTCGCGGACAACGCCGGGATCGGCGCCGACGGCGCGCTGACCGAGGACGACTTCGTGCGCGTCGCGCAGAAGATGATGTTCGAGGACGGCGAGACGGCCTTCGACGGCGTCCTCGGGCCGGTGGTGCGCGGCATCGTGGGCCTGTGCGACAAGAACGCCGACGGCCAGATCAACGGAGCGGAGTTCGCCTCCTGGCTGACCGCGGTCGGCGTGGACCGGTCGCAGGCATCGGGCACGTTCGCCCAGGTCGACGCGAACGGCAACGGTGAGCTCTCGGTGGACGAGCTGCTCGCCGCGGTCCGCGACTTCCACTTCGGACGGTCCGAGATCGAGCTGTTGGGCTGAGCCGGCGACGATCGCGAGAAGGCCGGTGCCCCCTACCTCGCCACGGGGTCACCGGCCTTTTCCTTCGGATCGCCGCCGCTATCGCGCAGCGCGCTACGACACCAGGCTCGCGAGCTGTGATTCACCGGCGCACGCCGGCACGCCCTGGGTGAACGAAAGCGGAGTTTCCGGCTGCAACCCCAAATCGGCCCCGGTCACCACGTGCTCCGTGCGCACGAGGACGTTGTAGTGGTTCGGGAAGTGGCAGGCGTCGAACCCGAGCACGGTGCCCACCAGGTCGCCGCCGATCCAGAACCGGTCACCGCGGTCCAGCACGCCCGCGCACCCGAACTCGGCGAATCCGAGGAACCCCACCCGGTCGATGCGGGCGCCCGGCTCGGCGTCCCGGTGGTCGGTGCTGACCAGCTCGTGCAGTTCGCCGCGGCGCACGCACCGGCTGGCGTGCGGTTCCAGGGACATGCCGCGTTGTTCGCGGCGGTGCAGCAGGATCTTCACCAGCGTCGCGTGCAGCGTCCGCTTGGGGCCGTCCTCTTCCAGGTTCATCGAATGCACTCCTTTCCATGCTCACCGGCGGACCGGTCGTGCACCCGGTAGGTGTCGGCGACCAGTTCCAGCGCGGCCAGCCCGCCGTCCCTGCTGAGGCCGTCCCTGCTGAGGCCGCTACCGCCGCCGCTGCTTCCGCCTGCGCAGCGACCGTTGTCGATGGCCGCGCCGAAGTCGGCCAGGATCCCGTCGTACTCGTGCCACAGCGAGGCTTTGAACCCGTCGTGCCCGGCGAGCATGTCCGCCCGCCGCACGCTGCCGTCCGCGAACCGCAGCTCGACGTCCTTGGTCTCCCCCGGGTGCGACCAGTCGAGTTCCACGATGGCCGGTACGCCGGTGGCCGAGCGCAGCCGCACCACGGCCTGCCGGTCCACGCCGTGCTCGTCGCGGGTCACGGCTGCGTCGCGCACCGATACCTCACCGAGGAACAACCGCACCAGGTCGAACGCGTTCGGACCGTTGTCGGCGACGCATCCACCGCCGCAGCGGACCGGGTCCAGGTACCAGGTGTCGCCGCCGAGGTGTTCCTCGATGCGTTCGAGGTAGCGCACCGTCATCGACTCGATCCGGCCTTCGGCCCCGGCCAGCAGCCGCAGCACGTTGTCGTTGTAGCGGCGGTGGAACGCGGTGAACAGCGTGGTCCGCTCGGCGAGCCCGGCCAGCTCGCGGCCTTCCGCGACGGTGATCGCGAGCGGTTTTTCCACGCACACCGGTAACTCCGCGCGCAGCGCGTCCCGGCACACGCGCGCGTGCGTGTCGTTGGGCGCGGTCACGATCACGGCGTCGAGGTCGGCGGCGTGGAACATGTCGCGGTGGTCGAGGTAGCCGGTCGCGCGCGAGAGGTGCGGGCCCAGAACGGCGGCGTGCACGTCGCAGACGCCGGCGAGTTCCCAGTGCGGCGACCGTTGCACCGCGGCCAGGTAGTAGTGCGCCATCGTGCCGAGTCCGACCACGCCGACGCGCCGCGGCGCGCTCAACATGTCCCCGCTTCCAGTCCCAGCTCGACCAGTTCGCGGTACACCCCGGCGCGGATCGGCACGCCCGCGATCTTGCGCTGCCGCGCCCGTTCCGCTTCGTGCCAGCCCGGGTACCGCACCGGTTCGTCGCCCAGCGGCGGGCATTCCACCAGCGTGCTGAACAGTCCGCGGGCGTCGCCTGCGAAATCCCCGTGCGGGCGCAGCACTCCCGGCGCGATGGCGAGCACGAAGAAACCGATGTCGTCGTCGCGGCCGTGCGCGCCACCGTCGCCCGCCAGCGCTTCCGGGGCCGGGCCGAGACCCGCGCCGGACAACGCCGCGGACAGCAGCTCCACCACCAGTCCGAGCCCGAATCCTTTGTGCGCGCCGGTTTCCGGCTCGCCGCCGAGCCAGCGCAGGTGCGCTTCGCGCCGGTCGAACGCGGCCGGGTCGGTCACCGCTGCGCCGGAGTCGTCGGCCAGCCAACCTTCCGGTACTTCCTCGGCGTTGGCCGCGGCCACCCGCACTTTGCCCGTCGGAACCACGGTCGTGCTCATGTCCAGCAGGAACGGGTGGCCTTCCAGTGCGGGCGCGGCGACGCTGAGCGGGTTGGTGCCGAGCATGCTCAGCGCCCCCAGCGGCGGGCGCGCGATCCGCTGCTCGCCGCAGTTGCTCGCCACGATGCCGATCATGCCGCGTTCGGCGGCGCGCACCGCGTGGAATCCGGCGCAGCCGAAGTGCGTGCCGCCGCGCACCGAGACCAGCCCGATCCCGTGCTCGTCCGCCCGGTCGGCGGCCGAGTCCATGGCGTCCGCGGCGGCCCACAGCCCGAGCGCGCGGCGGGAGTCGACCACCGCGCACGCGCCGAGGTCGGTCAGCACCTGCGGTTCGGCGCCCGGGTCGATCCGCCCGGCCGCCAGCTGCGGCAGGTAGAGCCTGGTGAGGTTGAACATGCCGTGCGACTCGTAGCCGCACAGGTCGCCGTGGCAGAGCGCGGCAGCGGCGGTGGCCGCACGCGCCTGCGGCACGCCGCGTTCGGTGAACAGGCGGGTGACCAGCTCCAGCAGAGCGGTGTGGTCCACGGCGACCTGGTGCCCGGCGTTCTCCGCGAGCGCTGTCATCGGGCGGTCCCCTTTCCGGCATCCGTCGCGGGATGCCTCTCGGTGCGTTGTGCCGGTGCTTCGGTCCTGAGTGGACGCTCGGCTGCGGTTCCCGCGGCGCTTTTCAGCAGCGCCGCGACGGCGGCTGCGAAGTCCTGCAGTTGCGCCAGCTCGGCGTATTCGCCTTCGGCGTGGGCGTTGTTGGTCTCCAGCGAGCCGGGTCCGAGCACGACGGTGCCGGTTCCCGGCCGCTCGGCCATCCAGATGGCGTCGCAGGTGAACGCGGACTCTTCGGCGGGCCAGCCGGGAACGCCCGCGCGTTCGAGCAGTTCGTCCGTCCACGAGTGACCGCCGCGGAGCGCGGGCAAGCCGCGCTTGAGCCATCGGAGCTCGGTGATCGATGCGGCCTCGGCGGCGGTGCGGGCGAATTCCCTGGTACCGCCGAAGGTCCGGGTGAACTCGGAGAGCCCGCGGTGCAGCGAGTCCTCCAAGTCCCGTTCGGCCGCCGCGCCTTCGTCCGACGACTCGTAGGAGAGGTTCAGCAGCAGCCCACCGCTTCCGTAAACCCGGTTGTGCAGCTCGCCGGTGTGCAGTCCCGCGACGCACAACCTCCCGGGCCGCTCCTGCGGGTCGAGCTCTTTCGCCAAGTGCTGCGCCAGGAAACCCAGCAGCACGGTCGCGTTGTGCCCGGCATCGGGACGGTCGTCGATGGCGCCCGCACCGTCGACGCTCAGCATCGCGGTGGCCGAGGCGGTGGATCGGGTCAGGTAGCGCATTCCGGTCGGTTCGCAGAAGACGTTGAGACGCCCGAGGAAACCGGCGTCGACCAGCGGCCTGGTGCCGAAACTTCCCATCGCGCCGCCTTCTTCACCGGCGACGGCCTGCACCAGCACGCCGAGGTCGCGGCCGATCGCCGGTTCGGTGCGGGCTGCCTCGCGGATGCCCGCCAGCAGCGCGACCGCGGGACCTTTCGCGTCGATGGACCCGCGGCCGGTAAAGCGTTCGCCGTCGAAGCACACCGGCTCAAGACCGGCGACCGTGTCCAGATGCACGTTGAACATCACCGTGGACTCCCGCGGAAGCTGCGGGCCGAGCCGCAGCACGAGGTTCGGTTGCCCGGCGAGGAAGTTCTCGTCGGCGGCGGCTTCCCGGACGGTGCGGGGCACTCCGGGCGCGTCGAGCACGCTCGATGGCGCAGCGGCGTGGTGCACCACCCGGAGACCCGATTCCCGTGCCGATTCGGCATAAAATCGTTGGGCTCGGGCGATGTCCGAGGGTTCGCCGCTGCGTTCCAGGGGATTGACGGTGGGCGTGCGCAGCAAGCGCAGCAGCAGTTCGCGGTCCTGCGCCGAGATCAAGCCGGTCATGCGCGTCCGCTGCTTCCTGCGATTCGTGTTGCCGCGCAAGGCATCGAGTCCCGCAGCAGACCTTCCAGGCTCCGTCCCGCCTCGACGAAGCGATCCGCGGCGGACTCCCCCGCGACCACTCCGTCGTGCGGGCGCGCGGACAGATGCGGTTCCAACGACAGCGCCCCGCTGTAGCCGGAATCCCGCAGCAGGCGCAAGCAGTCCGCGACCCGTGCCGAACCGGTCCCCGGCAGCACGTAGGTGGCGTTGCCCGCACTGCCGACAGCGTCTTTGACGTGCACGTGCGCCACGTGCGCCACGACCTGCCCGAGCAGTGCGCAGGCGTCGTACCCGTGCTCGATCCCGTTGCCGGTGTCGAACAACAACCGCAGCGAGGCACCCGCCTCGGCCAGCATCCGCAGCATCCGACCGGCATCGCGACCGGCCCATCCCGCGCAATTCTCGTGCAGCAGCACCACATTCAGCTCGTCCGCCCGCTGCGCCAAGCGCGCCACGCGGTCCAGCACGCGCTCTCGCCACTCCGCTTCCGGCAGCCCGTCGTTCGGGTAGGACATGATCCGCACGTAGCGGGTGCCCAGCTCGGCGGCCCGCGCCGCCAGCACCTCCAGCTCGCGCAGGTCGTCGGCGAACGGCGCGGTCACCGGGCGCGCCCAGTTCCCGATCCTGGAAGCCAGGCACGGCACCGCCAACCCGGCATCGCGCACCGCCGCGCGCAGCCGCCGGAACCGTTGCTCGTCGAGGTCGCCGAGCGCCGCACCGTCCACATTGCGCAGTTCGATGCCGCCGAAGCCGATGCGCTCGATCGCGGCCAGCTGACCGGGAAGATCGACCGCGGCTTCGTCACCGATGCCTGCCAGCAGGTGGTCACCCGGCATGTGCACGACTCCCCTCTGCTCCGGTCCCCTCGGCTCCGGTCGGCAGGCCGCACCGCTTCGCCGCGGTCATCAGCCGCACGACGTCCCCGTGCAGTCCGAAGTGCTCGGCGGTGCGCCCGGCGGCGAAGTCGCGGTAGGCGCGGAGCATGAACGCTGTCAGCGCGTCGTCCGGGAAGACCTCGGGCTCGGCCCCGTCCACGACCAGCTGCGCGTGGTCGTCGTCATCGCTGAGCGGGTAGTGCCCGGTGACCCGGCCGTGCTCGAACTCCAGCGTGATGCTGCGTTCCCGCACGGGCGCGGTCAGGTCCGAACGCAGCTCGCTGAGCACTCCGCTGTCGTGGCGCAGGGTCATCGCCGCCGCGCCCATCCGCGGCGCGACCACGTGCCCGCACCGCATGTCGGAGCACTCGGCGGCAACGAGTCCGGCGGGTCCGGCCAGCCGCAGCACCACCCCGAGCGAGTGCGGCAGTTCCACGTCGAACGCGGTCGGATGCCCGGAGGTCACCAGCGACCGGTGGAACCTGGGTTTGTGCTGGGCGAATCGGATCGATCGCAGCCGGCCGCGGCCGCTACCGGCCAGCAGCCGGGCCAGCCGCGTGGTCAGCGCGGACTCGAGCCAGTGCGCCACCACGGCCAGGTTCAGCCCGTACCGCTCGCGCAACGAGGCGATCTGGGCGTACTCGTCCGAGTCGGCGGCCAGCGGCTTCTCGACGATGATCCGCCGGTAGCCGAGTCCGGCCAGCTCGCGCAGCAGCTCCGGCCTGCGCACCGGCGGGGTGCAGACGTGCACCGCGGTCCGGCTCGGGTCGGCGAGCCCGGCGGCGGTGCGCACCGAGTCGACCACCGTGACCCCGCGCTGCTCGGTGCACGCGTGCTCCATGGGGTCGCAGGCCAGCACCGGGCCGGGCTGGAACAGCTCGCCTGCCGCCGCGCGGGCCTTGGCCAGCACCCGCAGGTGCAGTCCGGCTCCCGCGCGGCCGAGTCCGGCCACGAGTGTGTGCAGCATCGGTGCTCCGTCCTTTTCGGAACCGTTTTCGTCCGTTGTGGACGCAAGCAGGAATGGCCGCACGGAATGGCTTTTCCCTGCGAGCGCACCGTTCGGTGCGCGGCCGCGGGGGACACTAGCGGATTGCCGTTTCCGGATCCATGGGCGGGGTGGGAGCACTTCGCGCAGACGATCACCGGAAAGAGTGAAAGATGCTCGGAAACGGCGGATGTTCTTTCGGCCGATCGGCGCGTTCGGCTAGGTTCTCCGGCCGAAGATCTCCGCCTGAGTCCGCCGCCGGAATGACCCGCGGGCGCAAATGACTCCTATACCCGACACCGGAACGGACGGGGATCGGAAACCCTGGAAACCCCAGCTCGAAAAACCCCAGCTCGAAACGCGCAGCTCGAAACCGAAGGGATCGAAAACCGCACGGTTCGAGCGACGCCAGTCCACAGGAGCCCAGTCCACAGGAGCGTGGTCATCGTGTCCCGCGGCGCGGATTCCGCAGGGGCGCGGGAGGAATTACCGGCCCCGGCCGGTCCCGCGCCGATTCCCTTCTTCACCCAGGCCCGTACCTTCGACCGGCTGTGGCCGCAGATCAGCGCGCGGGTCGAGGAGGTCTTCGACAACGGCAAGTTCTCGCACGGCAGGCAGGTGGCCGAGCTGGAGCGCCGGCTGGCCGACTACACCGGCGCCCGCTTCGCCGTCGCCGTCAACAGCGGCACCGACGCGCTCGTGCTGCTGCTGCGCGCCGCCGGGCTCCAGCCCGGTGACGAGGTCGTGGTGCCCGCCTATTCGTTCGTGTCCACCGCCACCTCGGTGGTGCTGGCCGGGGGGCGCCCCGTGTTCGCCGACATCGACCCGGTGACCTACGCGCTCGATCCGTCCGAAGTGGACCGCGTTGCCGGTCCGCACACGCGATTCGTGCTGCCCGCGCACCTGTTCTGCCAGATGGCGCAGATGAGCGCGCTGTCCCGCGCCGCCGCGCGGCACGGCCTCACGGTGCTGGAGGACAGCGCCGAAGCGATCGGGATGCGCCAGGTCGGCGTGCACGCCGGACTGCACGGGCTCGGCGGAGTGCTGTCGTTCTTCCCCACCAAGACGCTGGGCGCGCTGGGCGACGCGGGGGCGGTGCTCACCGACGACGCCCGGGTGGCCGAGCTGGTGTCCGGGCTGCGCCACCACGGCCGGTTCGGCCGCACCGTGGACAACTTCCCCGGCATCTCCACCGAGACCGCGCTGGTCGGCACCAACAGCAAGATGGACGACATCCAGGCCGCGGTGCTGCTGGCGAAGCTGAACCGGCTGGACGACGACATCGCGCGCCGCGCCCGGCTGGCGGCGGCTTACCGGGAAAGGCTTTCCGGACTGCCGGGAATCGTCGCCCTGCCCCGGGTCGTCGACTCCGGACCGGGTTCCGGCGCGGTTTTCTACGTCTACCTGATCGAAGTGGAAGGCCGGGACGATTTGATCGCGCACCTGACCGAACGCGGAATCGGCACCGAAACCTACTACCCGGTTCCGCTGCACCTGCAGCCCTGTTTCCGCGAACTCGGCCACCGGCCCGGTGATTTTCCCCGCGCCGAAGCCGCGGCGGAACGCGCGCTCGCCCTTCCGCTCTACCCGGATCTGTCCATCCGGGAACTGGACCGGGTGTGCGCTGCGGTTAGCGAGTTCTGCACAGCGAGGAGCGCGCGATGAACCGGGATCTGCCGTTCTTCCCGCTCGATCTGTTCGAAGCGGACCGCAAGGTGCTGCTCGACCTGCTGCGCGAGATCGGGCGCGCGCCGGAGCAGAAGTTCATCCTCGGCGAGCACACCGCCGCGTTCGAGGAATTGCTGCGGGAATCGCTGGGTGCGTCCGATGTGGTCGCCTGCGGCAACGGAACCGCCGCGCTCGGGCTGGTCCTGCGGGCGATGGACGTCGGCCCCGGCGATGAGGTGGTGGTGCCGGCGTTCGGCTGCGCGCCGCTGGCGTCCTCCGTGGTCTCGGTGGGAGCGATGCCGGTGTTCGCGGACGTCGACCCGCGGACCATGGTGGCCGACCCGGACGCCGTGGAGCCGCTGATCAACCACCGCACCAAGGCGATCATGCCCGCGCACATGTTCTCCGTGATGGCGGACATGCCCCGGTTCGCCGAGCTGGCCGACAAGTGGGGCGTGCGGCTGCTGGAGGATTCCGCGGTGGCGCAGGGCGCGGTGCTCGACGGCGTGCCCGCCGGACTCTGGGGCGACGCGGGAGTTTTCTCGTTCGTGCAGGTCAAATCGTTCGGGATGCCGGGTGAGGGAGGTGCGGTCGTCACCCGCGATGCCGAGCTGGGCAGGCGCGTGCGGCTGCTGCGCAACCACGGGCAGCGGGAGCGCTTCGTCTACGCGGAGATCGGCACCAACAGCCGGTTCGACGAGATCCAGGCGGCGTTCCAGCTGCACCGGCACGCCGGTTTCGCCGACCGCCTGCGCCGCCGCGCCGAGATCGCCGAGCACTACACCGAGCGGTTCGCCGCGCTGGCCGACCGGGGCGTCGTGGCACCGCCGCCCGGACGCAACGGCCGCTGCTACTACGTGTACTGCCTGCAAGCCGACGACCGGGACGGGCTGCGCGAGCACTTGGCCGCGCGCGGCATCGGCTCGCACGTGTACTACCCGCTGCCGCTGCCGCGTCAGGTCGCGTTCGCTCCGTACGCCGCTGCGGAGCAGAGCTGGCCGAACGCCGAACGCGCCAGCGCCCGGATCCTGGCGCTGCCGATCCACCCGCACCTGTCCGACACCGACGTGGCCCGCGTCGCCGACGCGGTACGCGAGTTCGCCGCCCACCAGGAGATCGCCGAATCATGACGCTGCCCACCGTGTCCGCCGGAACGCGCGCCACCCGGCCGGAGAGCAAGGCGCGCAGCTACACCCGGCTGGGCAACCTGGACATCTACGACTACTACCTGAGCATCCTGGTGGCTGCTTCGGCCGTGCTGATGGCGCCCGCGGCGCCGGGGACGCTGCCGATGCTGCTGCTGTTCCTGCTCGGCGAGGTCGGCACGGTCGTCGCGCTGGTCGCGTTCGACGACGTGACCGGCTTCCGCGACGGCAGCGACCTGGTCAACTACGGGCCGGACGATCCGCTGCGCAAGAAGCTGCGCAAGCCGCTGGTCGCGGGCACGTTGACGGTGCCGGAGGCGTTGCGGTTCGGCTGGCTCACCGCCGTGGCCGGGGGTCTGCTGTGGACCGCTGCGATCGCGGTGTCCCCGCACACTCCGATGTGGACGGTCGCGATGATCGCGGTGACTTGGGTGTTCGCGCTGCAGTACTCCTACGGTCTCAAGCTCAGCTACCGCGGTTTCCAGGAGGCGTTCCTGGTGGCGCTGGGCGCGGTGCTGGTGCTGGCGCCGCACGCGCTGGCGACCGGCCGGTTCTCCGGGTTCCTCTGCGCGCAGGCCGTGCTGTTCGGCATGGGCGTGCTGATGTTCGGCGTGTACTCCAACACCAACGACGTCGATGGCGACCGGGGCGTGGGCCGGTGGACGGTGGCCGCGCTGACCTCGGTGCGCGGCAACGTGGCGTTCATCGGCGCGCTTTCGCTGGGCGAGTTCCTGATCGGCGCGGTCGCCTCGGCCACCGGAGCCGCGCCGGGGTGGTTCGTGCTGCTGATGCTGCCCGCCACGGCGCTGCGGGCTCGTCAGTTCCACCTGGGTTTCCGGCGCGGCGAGACGATGCGCGCCCGCAAGCTCGGATTCTCGGTGCACCGCACCAGCGTGGCGCTGCTGGTGCTGGCGAACCTGCTGGCTGGGTCGGTATGAGCACGGATCTGGACGTCGCGGTCGTCGGCGCGGGATTGGCCGGGCTGGCCGCGGCCACCGAGCTGCGCCGGGCCGGGCTCGCGGTCCGGGTTTTCGAGTCGGAGCCGCAAGTCGGCGGTCGCACCACCTCGTTCCGGCAGGATGGGTACACGGTGGACACCGGCGCGGAGCAGATATCGCCGCACGGATACCGCGCGACGTGGCGGTTGCTGGAGCGGATGGGCGTGCGGCTCGACGACGTCCCGGTCCTCGGCGGCCCGGTTGCGGTGTGGCGCGATGGGCTGGCGCGGCCGGGAGTCGCCGAACCGCGCGGCATGCTCACCGGTGCCGGTCTGACGCCGCGGGCTCGGCTGGATCTGGCCCGGTTCCAGCTGTGGGCGCGGCGGCGCCGCGCTTGGTTCGACACCGACCACCCGGAGCGTTCCCCGCTGCGCGGCACGACCGTCGCCGAGTTCGCCCGCCGCTACCACCGGGACCTGCACGACTACCTGCTGCAACCGGTCGCGGGCACGTTCTTCGGCTGGAACACGGAGCGCTCCGCGGCGGCTGTCCTGATCGGACTCCTGCTCGCGGTCGGCGACGCGTCGAGCTGGCGAACGTACCGCGACGGCATGGACACCTTGGCGCGCCTGCTGGCGGCCGACCTGGACGTGGCGACCGGCTGCGCGGTGCACGAGGTCGTCGCGGAGCGCGCATCGGCCACCCTGCTGACCACATCGGACACCGTGACGGCGCGCTCGGTGCTGCTGTGCGTACCCGCGCCGGTGGCGGCGATGCTGCACGCGAACCCGCCGGAGGACGAGTCTGCCTACCTCTCGGCCTGCACGTTCCGGCCCGCGCTGAAGGTGAGCTGCCTGCTGGACCGGCCGCTGGCGCCCGCGGGCGCGCGTGCGTACGCGCTGCTGACTCCGGAGGTCGAGGAGGACGTGCTGTCCGCGATCCTCTTCGACCACCAGAAGCATCCGGGACGGGCACCGGCGGGCAAGGGCCTGCTGACGCTGATGCCCGCCGCCGACCTCACGCACTCCCTTGTGGACGCTCCCGACGACGTCGTCGTGGCGCGGCTGACGCACGCGGCCGCGCGCTACCTGCCCGAGCTGCCCGCCGCGAACCGGCGCAACTTCGTGCACCGGTACCGGCACGGCCTGCCGGAGGCCGCTCCGGCGGCGCTGCACCGGCGGCCGCGGTTCATGGCACGCCCGCTCCGTTCCGTCGATTACGCCGGGGACTGGGTGATGCAACGTCCGGCGTCCGAAGGGGCGGTGCGCGCCGGTGCGCTCGCCGCCTCCCGCACCTTGAGCCGCCTGCGCGGCCGGCCGCAAACCGTTGCGCCGCAACGAGCCTGACCGCGATCCATCCCGCACTCCCGGAAAGGAACTGGCGTTGAAACCGCACGACATGGGTGTTCTCTTCGACGAGTGCGCGGACCGGCGCGACTCACCGCGGGTGCACCTGGACCGCCCGTTCGACATCGCACCGCAGGGCGGTACCTGCTACGAAGCCCCGGACCTGGCCGTCCTGGTGCGGCAGGCCGCGGGCTGGCTGGCGGCCGCCGGGGCGGGCCGCGGCGATCGGGTGGCGATCGTCAAGGAGAACCACTGGGACTACGACCTGCTGGCCTGCGCGGCGATCCGGCTGGGTGCCGTTCCCGCGCAGCTTTCCGCGCAGCTGCCGCCGGATTCGGTGGAGTTGCTGCTCAAACGGCTCGAACCGGCGGTGCTGGTGAGCACTTCCGCGGTGCTCGGGGCCGCCGGTGCGCAGGGCACGGACTTGGTCGCGTTCGCCCGCAGCACCGTCGTGCTGGACGGGGACGATCCGGGCGCGGCGGTTCCGGGAACGGCGAGCTTGTCCGAACTGCACGGCCAGGACGCCCCCGCGCCGCGCCGCCGCGACGGGGACGCACCGCTGGTCATCAACCACACCTCCGGGACGACCGGAGTACCGAAGCTGGTGGTGCATTCCGCCCGCACGATCGTCGGTGAATTGGCGCGGTTCGAGGCCATGCCGCTGCCGAAGATCGGTGTGGGCCGGGACGACACGGTGCTCAACGCCAATTCCTTCGCCCACGGGCGCACGTTCTGCTGGACCGGGGTGGTGATGAGCATGGCGCCGCGCGAGCTCGTGGTGCTCGGCGACCAGGACCCGGACCGCGCGGACCCGCTGCTGCGCGCGCATCCGCCGACCATCGTCGAGGCGCTGCCCTCGACCTACGTCCGCTTCCGCCCGCTGACCGACCGATTGGACAACCCGTTCCGCAGGACACGGTTGTTCATCAGCACCTACGACGCGGTGCACCCGCCGACCATCCGCGCCTACCTCGGTGCGACCGCGCGACGTGGTCCGGTGTGGATGCAGGGGTGGGGGCAGACGGAGACGGGACCGTTGACGTTCCGGTTCCACACCCGCCGTTCGCTGCACGATTCCCCGGGCTGCGGCAAGACCCGGGACGTGGGCAGACCGGTTCCGTTCAAGACGCGGCTGCGTGTTGTCGACCCGGACACCTTCGAGCCGGTGCGGCGCGGGCGGCCCGGCCTCGTGCTGGCGCGCACCGCAGCCCGCTGCCAGGACTACGCGGGGGAATCCGGGCGCTGGGCCGCGAAGCGGCACGGCGACTGGTGGAACACCGGCGACATCGGGATGCGCACCCGCACCGGGTCCGTGCTGCTGCTGGATCGGGAGGTCGACCGGGTTCCGGAGCTGAGCTGCCTGGAAACCGAAGACGTGCTGGAGGACCGGCTACCGGTCGCGCAGGAGTGCGTCGTGCTCGGCAGGCCCGACGCACCGCCGCTTCCCGTGGTGGTCACCGTGGACGGACGGCTTTCCGGCGCCGCGTGGCGGCGTGCGACCCGTGGCCTGCCGCCGATGCAGGAGCCGGTCGCGTTGACCTGGGACCGCGTTCCGCGCACCGGCACCGGCAAGGTGCGCAGGCTGGAACTGCTCGAACAGCTCACCGGCAGCACCGACACGGCCGGTTCGGGCAGGTGGACCTAGCGATGACGATCTCGGAGTCCTACGTCTTCGGCGAACAGCACCGCACCGAGCAGAATCGGCTGCTGGCGCGGGCGCACGACCCGATGACCTCGGACCGCCTCGCCTCGACCGGTGTCACCGACGGTTGGGACTGCCTGGACGTGGGCTGCGGCGGCGGCAGTATCGCGCTGTGGCTGGCCGAGCGCGTCGCTCCGACCGGGACGGTGCTGGCCACCGACATCCGCCCTGGCCCGCTCGAATCGCGCCCGGGGCTGCGCGTCGCGACCCATGACGTGGCCGTGGATCCGTTGCCGGAGGCCGGTTTCGATCTGATCGTGGCCCGCTTGGTGCTGCGCCACCTGCCGAAGCGGCAGCAGGTGCTGAACAAGCTGGTGCGCACGTTGAAACCGGGCGGCTGGTTGCAGGTCGACGAGTTCGACACCTCGTACGAGCCGCTGCTGCTGGCCCCGGACGAGCCCGCCGCGCGGCTGTACGAGAAGTTCCTCGCCGCCAAGGAATTCGTGATGCGTTCGTCCGGTGTGGACCCGAAGTGCGGGCGGCGGATCGCGGCGGCGATGCGGGAAGCCGGTTTGGTCGGCATCGACCCGCAGCCGTACGTCCAGGTCCGCCGACCGGGTTCCGCCGACCTGGAGCTGCTGGCGAACCACACCAGGCAGCTGCGCGACGGGCTGCTCGCGGCAGGAATGTCCGAGAACGAGCTCGACGAGCTGCGGGATCTGGTGCGTGCGCCGGACTTCCGGGCATCGTCCAGCGTGCTGTACTCGGTGCACGGGCGGAAGGTGCACGCATGAGCGCGCCGCCGACGGCTCCCGACGTCGCGTCGGTCGTGGCGGCGGGACAGCTGGACGCACTCGGACTGTCCGATCCGGACGTGGAATGCGTGGTGGATTGGTCCGGCCCGGTTCAACTGCCGTTGCACGACGAAGCATCGGTGCAAGCCGCCTGCGGGATCATGCACGTACATGGCCGTGCTGCGGGACGCCCGGTGCCGCTGGCGGTCGACTACGCTTCGACCGTGGCCGGAGTCCTTGCCGCACAAGGAGTTCTGGCCGCCACGATCGCCCGAGCACGCGGCGCTCGGGTGAACTCGGTGCGCACTTCCGTCGCGCAAGCGGCGCTGCTGAGCGTGCAGCAATACCTGGCCGCCGCCACGGCAGACGACCCGCCCGAGGAGGTTCGGGCCGGTCTGCGCCCTCCGTTCACGACAGCGGACGGTGTGCGAATCGAGGTGGAGACGCTCAACGCCGAGGCCTGGCAGCGGTTCTGGCGCGCACTCGGTGCCGCGGACTCCGCGATCGCCCGAGGCTGGTGGCCGTTCCAGCAACGCTTCGCCACCGCCACCTGCGGCCTTCCCGCGGCACTGCACGATGCCGTGGGTGCCGCCACGCACGCCGAAATCCGCACGGCTGCCGAGAAAACGGGGATCAGCGTGCTCCCGGTCCGCGACGAACCCACCGGCCCGATGGATCTGCCTGCCTGCACGCTCACCCACCTGCCGGGATCGCAGCCTCATCGGTTGCCACCTCCCGGTGCCTTGCCGCTCGACGGGATCGTGGTGGTCGAGTCGACCCGCCGGGTGCAGGGACCGGCCGCCGGGCACGTGCTGCGGATGCTGGGCGCGGACGTGGTGCGCATCGAGCCACCGGGCGGCGATCCGATGCGCGGGGTTCCGCCGATGGTGCGCGATCGATCCGCCCGGTACTTGGCGTTGAACGCCGGAAAGCGCGTGGTCGAACTGGACCTGAAGACTCCGGGCGGATGCCGCGGGCTGCGCGAGCTCGTCGCGGAGGCGGACGTGTTCTTGCACAACTGGGCTCCCGGAAAAGCAGCGCAGCTCGGGCTCGATGCGCAAGACCTCGCGAGCAGCAGCCCCGGGCTCGTCTACGCGTGGGCCTCCGGATGGGGCTCGGCGATGGGCACGGATCCACCGCTCGGCACGGATTTCCTGGTGCAAGCCCACAGCGGCCTGGCCGCCGCGATCTCGAAACCGGCGGCGCCGTCATTGATGACGCTGACCGACGTGCTGGGTGGCCTGGTGTGCGCGCAGGGAGTGCTGGCCGCACTGCTGCGGCGGCTGCGCACCGGCTCAGGGTCCAGAGTGGACACTTCGCTGCTGTCCGCGGCCGGAGTCGTGCCGCGGCACCGCACCGATCGTCGTCTGCATCGGACCCGAGATGGTTTCTCCGTGCTCCCCGAAGGATCCACCTCGGACTTCGCGGACCGGCGGGAGATGCCGACGGAAGCGCTGGTTTCCCGCTGCGCCGATGCAGGTCCGCCCGTGGCGCCGGTGTGCACGGATCTCGCGGAACTCGCGGCCGATCCACGATTCCGCCACGCGCTCGGCCACGACGGCCACACCTACGTCCGCACCCCCTGGGAGTTCTCGTGACCTGGACATCGCGCAGCGGCACGGAGATCCGCGACCTCGTACCGTCCGAAGCACGCCGCCGGTGGGTCCGCGACGGCCACTGCCCCGGCCGCGACCTCTACA
The DNA here is from genome assembly GCF_016526145.1 of Saccharopolyspora galaxeae. Lineage (GTDB taxonomy): Bacteria > Actinomycetota > Actinomycetes > Mycobacteriales > Pseudonocardiaceae > Saccharopolyspora_C > Saccharopolyspora_C galaxeae. The sequence continues at coordinate 126,727 of NZ_JADDUE010000009.1, read as the reverse complement.
CGCTGTTCCGCGCGCGGGTCGACGCACACCCGCGGCGCGAAGCGGTCATCGACGACGAGCGCACCCTCGACTACGCCGCGCTGGACCGGGAAGTGCGCCGCATCGCCTCGGCGCTGACGGCCGCGGGCGTGCGGGACCGCGACATCGTCGGCATCCGGCTGCCCAACGGCTGGCGCGCAGTGGTGACCGAACTGGCGGTCGCCGCGATCGGCGCGGTGGCGCTGCCCTACCCCGCGGGCCGCGGAATCCGCGACACCGCGGCACTGCTCGGGAAATCCCGCGCCGCAGCGGCCGTGTTCGGGTCCACTTCGGACGCCGACGGAACCACCTGCCTGCCGGACCTGCGGGTGGTGCGGACCTTCGGCGCCGGCGAGGACGGCCCGAGGTCGCTGGACACCGCACCCGCCGGTGCCTGGCAACCGCCCGCGATCGATCCCGAGGCACCGGTCCGGATCCTGGTCACCTCCGGGTCCGAAGCCGAACCGAAGATGATCGCCTACTCGCACGACGCGATGGCCGGTGGCCGCGCCAACTACGTCCGGGCGCTGCACGACGGCTCCGACCCGGTCCGCGCGTTGATGATGATGCCGCTGTCCTCCTCGTACGGTTCCTGCGCGACGCACGTGAGCATCGCAGCGCTCGGCTCGACGCTGGTGCTCATGGAGCGCTTCGACCCGGTGGCCGCGCTGCGGCTGGTGCGCGAGCACCGCCCGACGCACTTGTTCGGCGTACCGACCATGCTGCGCCGCCTGGCCGAGCACCCGCCGGGCCCGGACGAGGACAACACGTGCCTGCGCACCGTCGTTTCCAGCTCGGCGCCGCTTTCGGAAGTCACCGCCGACGCGTGCGCGCGACGCCTGCGAGCCCGCGTGATCAGCGTCTACGGCTCCTCGGACGGCATCAACTGCCACACCGCGCGCACCGGCCTCGACGGCAGCGCGGGCCTGCCCGATCCGGCGGTCGCGCAGCTGCGGATCATCGCCCCGGACGGTCGCCCGCTGCCGCCGGGCGAGCCGGGTGAGATCTGCGCGCGCGGGCCGATGACCCCGCTGAGCTACGTCGCCGCACCCGACCTCGACGCCCGCTACCGCACCCGCGACGGGTGGGTGCGCAGCGGCGACCGGGGCGTGCTCGACGGGCAGGGCAGGCTGCACGTGCTGGGCCGGCTCAAGCAGGTCGTGGTCCGCGGCGGCCACAACATCAGCCCGGCCGAGGTGGAGCTGGAGATCCGCGCGCACCCGGCGATCGTCGACGTCGCCTGCGTCGCCGTGCCGGACGACGACCTGGGTGAACGGTTGTGCGCGTGCGTGAGCCTCGCCGCAGGCTCGGCCGAACTGCAGCTGCCCGCGCTCACCGCGTTCCTGCAGGCCCGGGGGCTGGAGCGGCGGAAGCTGCCGGAAGCGTTGGTGGTGCTCCCGGAGTTGCCGCTGGCCCCCACCGGCAAGGTCTGCCGCCGCACGGTCACCGCGATCGCGGTGCACCGGGCGGTGCCGGTTCCGTGATTCGCCGCGCTCGCCTCGGAACCGCGGGCACGCCACTCGATCAGCCGGGATCGCGCGGAGATCGTTCGCCGCAACGGATATCCGAGGAGTCGTTCACTCCGACGCTCGCGCGGGTCAGTACTCGGCGCGCAGAGCGGTGGTGAGCCGGTCCTTGATCGACAGCGGCGCCCAGCTCGCCCGCACGGCGTTGAGCTGCAGCCGGACCAGGTCGGCGGGGGCGAGTTCGAGTTCGGCGTGCAGCGCCAGCAGGTTGTCGGTGAGGTAGGCGCCGAAGTACGCCGGATCGTCCGAGTTCACCGTCACCGCGAGCTCCGCGGCCAGCATCCGCCCGATCTCGTCGGCCTTCGTCCCGCCGCCGTTCACCCAGCTGTTCGACACCGGGCAGGTGGTGAACCCGGTGCCGCGCCGCTGCGCCTCGGCGACCAGTTCCGGGGATTCCAGGACGTTGCTGCCGTGGTCGATGCGGTCCACTCCGATCTCGTGCAGGCACTGCCGGATGTGCTCGACCGAGTCCTGCTGGTCGATGTCGCAGTGCGCGGTGAGCAGGTAGCCCTCCTGCCGCGCCCGCCGGAACACCTCGGCGAACTTGCGCGGCGGGTTCCCGCGCTCGTCGGAGTCCAGCCCCACGCCGACGATCCATTCCTTGTACGGCAACGATTCCAGCAGCGTCGCCATCGCGTAGCCGGGCTCGTGATCGCGCAGGAAGCACATCACCAGCTGCGCGTGCAGGTCGTGGCGGCGCGCGGCGTCGAGCTGCGCGCGGCGGATGCCGCGCAGCACGGTGCCGAACGGGATTCCGCGGGCGGTGTGCGCCTGCGGGTCGAAGAAGACCTCCGCGTACCGGACCCCTTCGCCCGCCGCGCGCCGCAGGTACGCGGCGGTCAGGTCGTAGAAGTCCGCCTCGGTGCGCAGCACGTCCATGCCCTCGTAGTAGCCGGTCAGGAACGAGGGCAGGTCGTGGAACCGGTAGCCGGCGCGCACCTGCTCGACGGTTTCGAACGGGAACGGGATGCCGTTGCGCTCGGCCAGCCGCAGCTTCAGCTCCGGTTCCAGGGTGCCTTCCAGGTGCACGTGCAGTTCGACTTTCGGCATCGTGCGGACGATTTCGCCGATCTCACGCACGCTGGGTCCTCCCTGCCGGGTGCGCCGTCACCTCCGAACGGTAATGGCTCGGTCACTCGCGGCCACTACGCCGATCAGCGGCTGCGCGAGGATCATTCAGCCCGGGCGGCGTGCTGCCTCCGGCGACGGCGCCTTATCAGGATGTGACAACGGCGGTTCCCTCCGCTGTCCCGCGGCGGCCATCATCTTGGTGTCGTGACCGGCCGAAACCGAGGAGCCCGCGTGATCTTCATCGTCGTCAAGTTCAGCATCCGCCCCGACCGCGCGGAGGAATGGCTCACGCTGGTCGACGAGTTCACGCAGGCCACCCGCGCCGAACCGGGCAACCTGTTCTTCGACTGGGCGCGCAGCGTGGACGACCCGAACACCTTCGTGCTCACCGAAGGTTTCGCCTCGCAGGAGGCGGGCTCGGAGCACGTCAATTCGGAGCACTTCAAGACCGCGATGTCCTGGATCCCGGACGTGATCACGAAGACCCCGGACATCATCAACACCGAGGTGCCGGGCGAGGGCTGGTCGAAGATGGGCGAGCTGGAGCCCCGCGGGTGAGCATCCGCCCCGCGAACCGCCGGGCCGGCTGAACGGCCTGCGCACGAGGAACCCGCCGGGTGCTCGACCCGGCGGGTTCCCCAACGGCCGGTCGGCCCGGCCGAAACGGCGGCTTCCGGTGGCTCACGCCGTGGACAGCGTCTCCACCAGATCCCCGACCTCGTGGTGCGGCAGTGCCTTGGCCACGTCGGACAGCGTGACCATGCCGACCAGGCGCTGCTGGTCGATCACCGGGAGCCTGCGCACCTTGTAGTGCCGCATCGTGGCCAGCACGTCCTCGGCGGTGTCGTCGGCACCCACCGTGGCGGCTTCGGCCTGGTTCAGGTCGCCCGCGGGGAAAGCGCCCGCGTCGCGGCCCTGGCTCAGCACCTTGACCACCAGGTCGCGGTCGGTGACCACGCCCTTGATCTTGTCGTCCTTGCCGCAGATCGGCAGACCCCCGACCCCGAGATCGCCCATCATGCGCGCCGCGTCCGCGGCCGTCTGTTCCGTGTTCACGCACTTCGCGCCTGCGGTCATCATCTCGCGTGCCGTGGTCATGGTCGTGAACCTCCTGAGTCGCCACGTCGGCGTGCGGCCCCGGTCGGCCGAGGCCGCGATCTCCTCATCCCGGGTCTACCCGGGCACCGCGGCCGATACACCCGTGGGCTCGCAGCCGCGGACGCAGCTGGGCGCGGAGTTCACCGGCTGACCGCGGAAGCTCGGTGTGCCAGCCTTGAACGGCAAGCGATCTCCGCGTCCCCCATCACCACGGCGTGCCGCGACGAGATCGACCGAAGACACCGAGGAGCGCGACGGCCGATGACCGAACGCCCGACGATCCTGCTGACCGGTGCCACCGACGGCCTCGGCCACGCGCTGGCGCAACGGCTCGCCGCCGAAGGCGCACGGCTGCTGCTGCACGGCCGCGACCCGGACAAACTCGCGTCCGTCGCAGAGCAGCTCCACCGCGAGCACGGCGAGCGCCCGCGCACCGCGGTCGCCGACATGGCCGAGCTCGCGCAGGTCCGGGAACTGGCCCAGACGGTGCGCGGCGCGACCGACCGGCTCGACGTGCTGATCAGCAACGCCGGGATCGGCGCGAGCGGACCGGGCGGGCGCGAACGGGCCACCAGCGTCGACGGCCACGAGCTGCGGTTCGCGGTGAACTACCTGGCCGGGTTCCTGCTGACGCTGGAACTGCTGCCGCTGCTGCGGGAAACCGGCCGCGCAGGCGGGCGACCGTCGCGAGTGGTCAACGTCGCCTCGGCCGGTCAGCAGGCGCTGGACTTCGACGACCTGATGCTGCGGCACGACTACAGCGGCGGCCGCGCCTACTGCCAGAGCAAGCTCGCGCAGATCATGTCCGGGTTCAGCCTGGCCGAGCTGCTGCCCGCGGAGGAGGTGGTGGTCAACAGCCTGCACCCGGCGACCTACATGCCGACCAAGATCGTGACCGCGGAGCGGATCGACAGCATCGAGGACGGCGTGCGGGCCACCCGCAGGCTCGCGGTGGACGGCGAACTCGCCGGGGTCACCGGCCGGTACTTCGACCGGACCAGCGAGTCGCGGGCGCACGAACAGGCTTACGACCCGCGGGCCCGCGCGGCGCTTTGGGAGCGGAGCCTGGAACTCACCGGGCATCCCGGCGGCTGAGCGCCGGTCCTCGAGCTCGTTCTGCGCGGGTGGCCGGTTGCCCGCCGTCCCGTGCTCACGATTCCCAGGAGGCCGCGAGCAGGGCGAGTTCGGCGCGCCCGGCGAGCCCGAGCTTGCGGTAGATCCGGGTCAGGTGCTTTTCCACCGCCCGCGAACTCACCGCCAGCTCGGTGGCGATGCGCTGGTTGCCGAACCCGGCGGCGACGAGCCGGGCGATGCGCAGTTCCGCGGGCGTCGGCTCGGCGTGCGTCCCGCCGTTGGCGGCGATGTGCACCGCGGAGCGCAGGCCGGGCACGCCGCAGGCCGCGGCGAGCAGCTCGCCGCGACCGGCTTCCTCGGCGGCTTCGGCGGGAGCTGCCGCGCGCAGCCGTTGCCCCAGCAGCAGGTGCGTTTTCGCCGATTCCAACGTGCACGGCGTGCCGCGCAGCACGTCGAGGGCGCGGCGGAAGAAGTCGATGCTCGCTTCGCCGTCGGTGACCGCGCCCCAAACCCGCAGGGCGCGGCCGATTCCGCTCGGCACGCCCCACTGCACCGCCAGGCGATGGTCCTCGGCGATCACCTCGACGGCCGCTTCCGAGCGGCCGAGCCGGTGTTGCAGCAGGCAAACCCAGCTGCGCCACGGCAGCAGGCACGGGTTGCGCCAGCCCGCGCGATCCAGTTCCCGGCCGCATTCCAGCAGGTGCGCCAGCGCGGTTTCGATTTCGTCGCCGATCGCCGCGAGCGCACCGGCGCACAACGACCGCACCCACTCCGGGGATTTCCTGCTGCGATGCCGGGAGAGCACCGGTGCGGCGCGCACCAGGTCGCCGGTGTCCAACATGGACCAAACCAGCGTAACGAGGCAGTCCGCGACCACGGAGGTCAATTCCGGGTCGCAGCGGCGCAGGGTCCGCTCCGCGAGCGCGGCGGCTTCGCTGGGGCGGCCGGAGCGCATCAGCACGAAGCTCCACTGCGCATCGATGATGAGCGTGGCGGCCGAATCCGGCGCGAGCGCACGCACTGCACGCAGCCTGCGCTCGGCTTCGCCGAACTCGTCGGCCATCGCCAGCGCGTGCGCCGCCAGCGGAACCGCACCGAACGCGTCGTCCGCGGGCACCTTGCGCGCCCAAGCCTGCACGCTGTCCACATCGGTCCCGCCAAGTGCGGCCGCGTGCAGCAGGACCGCCGCTCGTTCCGGATCCGCGTCCTCCTGCGGAAGGTCGCGAAAAAGGCTGGCCGTGTCGGTCGTCCACCCGGCTTCGCGCAGCCGCGCGAACCGGTACCGAGCCTCCATCGCTTCGCGGACGTCGCTCGGCAGCTCGTCGTTTCCGCGCAGCCGCCCCAATTCGTCGACCACCGAAGGCGGCGCCGCGCCCAGCAGCGCCAGCGGAATCTCGTTGAGAGCCGCCGACCGCTGCCCGGCCGAGTCGAGACCGGGCACTGCCTGCGCGATGTGCCGCACGGCGGCGGCCGGGTCGCCGGAGCGCTCCGCCCGCGCCAGATCGGTCAGCAGGTCCGCACGATCGGGGCGGGCCAGCAATCCTCGTCGCAGACAGCGGATCGCGGCGGGCTCGTCCCCGCGCCGCAGCGCGGACCGCCCGGCCGCGCGCAACACCTCGACTTCCCATTCGTCGCGCACGACGTCGCAGGTGAGGTGTTCGGCCACCACTTCAGGCGGCTGGTCGTCGGCGTGCAGCGACCGCGCGGCCGCGCGGTGCGCGTCGGCGGCCTCCGCGGCGTCGGACTGCGATGCCACCGCCTCGGCGAACACCGGGTGCACGAAACGCGGGGCGTCCGCTGCGACCACGAGGCCCAGTTCGGCCAGTGCACCGGCCGCGCACTCGGCCGAATGCTGCCGGGCGGCGAGACCGGGCCCCAGCAGCGCGATGTCGCGGGCGGCTGCCCGCACCGGCTCGGGCTGCTCGCGCAACACCGCCAACGCGCGCTCGCCGACCGCCCGCGGGCGCAATGCGCGGAGCAACTCCACATCGGACTCGCACGGACGTCCGCCGGCTCCGCGAAGATCCTGCAGCAATGCGTACACCAGCAACGGTATTCCGGCGGAAATGTCCTGGCACACCCGCACGAATCCGTCATCGCCGCGCTCGCCGAACAGATCTTCCACGACCGCCGAGATCCCGTCCGCGGTCAACGAATCGAGCCGCCTGCACGTGGAGCTCCCCAGCGATGCCGGCCCGTCCGCACCGTCCATTCGAGATGCGACCAGCAGAACCCGCGACGCTGATGACTCCGCCAGCGATTCCAGCCACCGCAACGAATCCGCATCCGCGCGGTGGAGATCGTCGACGATTACCACGACCGGCCCGGTGGATCCGAGCAATTCCCGCCGCAGCGCGGCGAAATCGTCCAGGTCCGGGAAAAGCCGATGCAACAGCCCTGCCGGGACGGCAACGGAACCGGCCACCGCGCGCAACACCCGTGCGCCCTGCTCCCGCGCGATCCGGGCGATCTCGCCGCACAGCGCGGATCTGCCGATGCCTACCGGCCCGGAGAAGACCAGCGTCCCGCCGCTACCCCGCCGCGCCGCCGCGAGCGCCGTCGTCACGAGGTCGATCTCGGCGTCGCGCTCGCGCAGCACTGCCGTCCCGATGCGCAACCGCGATCACCACCCGAACCCGCACGATGCCGATTTCCTTTGCACCGCAACGTATTTCACGGCGTGCATCGGGAGGTTCACCGATCAGCCCGCCCGGACCGCAACAACCGCTCCACCGTCTCGGCGTCCGGCGCCTCGCGGAGCCTCGCGGCGCGCACCGGATCCATCAGCACCTTCGCCAGCGCCGCCAGCAGGTCCAGGTACCCGGCACCGCGCTCCTCGGCGGCTCCGTCCGACTGCCCGGAACCGGCCGCGATCGCCACGCACAACCGCACCAGCGCGCCGTCGCTCCAGCGCACGCCACCGGGGAATTGCAGCACCACCAGCGCAGTGCGGTGCACGTGCTCACCGGATCCCGCGGTGCCGTGCGGAATCGCCACTCCTTCGCCGATGTGCGTGGAGACCGACTTCTCCCGCTCGTGCATCGCGGCGACGTACGGCTCGTCGACCGCGCCCGCCTCCACCAGCGACCGGCCGCACTGCTGCACCGCCTCGAAGTGGTCGGCCGCGCACAACCCGAGCCGGACCGCGGCGGGCCGCGGCGGGTGGTGCTGCGCGGTCATCCGGAGCCGCCCAGGGGACCGCCGTCCCGCACCGCCTGCTCCACCCGGTCGAACACCGGGTCGCCGAGGAAGCTGCGAAAACCCATGATCACCGCCGAGCCGGTGTCCTCCCGGCGCGCCCGCTCCAGCATGGTCTCCTGGCACAGCACCAGATCCGCGTCGTCCGGGATGTGCGTGACCGAGGCCGCGGCCACCGACACGTCGTAGGGCTTGAGCCTGCCCGCGAGCTGGGCGGCGACCATGGCGCTGCTGCCCATCCCCGCGTCGCAGGCGACGATCACCTTGCGCACCTCGGCACCTTCGATCGTGCCCGTCCAGTGCTCCTCGGCAGCGCGCCGCGCGGACCCGGCCGGTTCCGCGACGCGGGAGGACTCCGGGTCCTGCCCGTCCGGTATCCGGGCGGGCCGCGACTTGCCGGTCAGCGCGAATCCGATCGCCCGCCACAGGCTCACGAGACCGCACCTCCTTCCGCGACCCCGGCCGCGGGCTCCCGGCGCAGTTTGAGCAGCAGCGCGGCGACCGCGAACGACACCGCCGCGGAAGCCGCGATACCGGCGATCACGCCGGGGAAACCGCCCTTCGGCGTCACCGCCAGCACCGCCACGACGCTGCCCGGCGACGGCGTGGCGACGACGCCGGCACCGGTCACGCTGAACACGAACACCCCGGCGGCGGAACCGGCGACGGTGGCCAGCAGCAACCGCGGTGCTGCCAGCACGTACGGGAAGTAGATCTCGTGGATGCCGCCGAGGAACTGGATGACCATCGCGCCCGGCGCGCTGGAACGCATCGCTGGCGCCCCGAACAGCGCGACCGCCAGCAGCAGCCCCAAACCGGGCCCCGGGTTGGGTTCGACGAGGAACTCGATGGCCTTGCCGGTGCTCATCGACTCCGAGACGCCGAGCGGCCCGAGCACCCCGTGGTTGACGGCGTTGTTCAGGAACAGCACCTTGGCCGGCTCCACGAACACCGACACCAGCGGCAGCAGGTGCATCCCGATCAGCAGCCGCACCCCCTGGCCGAGGGTGACCGTGGCGCTTTCGATGACCGGGCCGATCGCCAGCATCCCCAGGATCGCCAGCACACCACCGATGATCCCGGCGGAGAAGTTGTCCACCAGCATCTTGAAGCCGGGCGCGACGTGCTTGCCGACCCGCTCGTCGAACTGCTTGAGCACCCAGCCCGCCAGCGGTCCGACGATCATCGCGCCGAGGAACATCGGGATGTCCGCGCCGGTGGCGATGCCCGCGGTGGCCACCGCGCCGACCACCGCGCCGCGCCTGCCGTGCACCTGGCTGCCGCCGGTGTAGCCGATCAGCAGCGGCAGCAGCAGCTTGATCATCGGCTCGTTGAGCTGCGCGAGGTAGGGGTTCGGCAGCCAGCCGGCCGGCGTGAACAGCGCGCTGCACAGTCCCCAGGCGATGAAGGCGCCGATGTTGGGCAGCACCATGCCCGCCAGCCGCCCGCCGAAGCGCTGCACCGCCGCGCGGGCTCTTCGGGCCGGTGCGCCCGGGTCTTGCGTGGCCGTACCCGACATGGTTGTCACTTCCCGTGCTCGCCGACGCCTGTGTCGATCACCGCCCGCTCCGGACTCGGGTGACCGCTGCCCGGTGGGACGCGGTGCGCGCCGGGTCCTGGCGCGGGTCGTGCGGCTGCGGCGCGGCGCCGCCGGGCGAGTTCGCCGGTCGAGGGCTCGCGGCAGCCTCGGGAAAGATAACCGGCCGGGTCTTCGGCTCCGGCGCCCACGTGCGCGCAAGGAGCGGGACGCGGCTCGCGCGGTGCGCAGCCGGCGGGTGCCGCATCGGCAGCGCGGCCGATGGCGGGGCCGCTGATCAGCGTCGATTCGCTGGTGCCGCGCGGTGCTCGCCCGGCCAGGGGTGGCGCGGCGGTGGCGGTCGCGAGCACGTGCGCAGCCCTCCCGTGATGGACGACGACCGGCCGGGTCGTCTCGGGTGAGCGATCTTGCACGGGGGCCGCGGCGTTGGCAAGCGAGCGGGCGACGCGGTCGGGCTCGGGATTTTCGCGGACGGACTGCGATTTTCGTTCGTTACTTCACGAACTCCGGCAGGACTCGCGGGGGCCATTGGCCGAGACCGAGGATGCCCAGCGAGTACCCCTTGGACACGAGCGCGGGACGGTTGCCGACCTTCAGCTTCCGCAGCAGCGTCGCCACGTGGTACTCCACGCCGCCGCGGCTGAGGTAGAGCTTCGTCGCCAGCTGCACGGTCGACTCGCCCGCGGCGACGCCCTCCAGGATTCGCGCGTCGAGTTCGCTGAGCATCTTGTCCGCGCCGCCGGTCACCGCCTGCCGCGGCGGTTCGTCCGGCCGCAGCAGCACCAGCACGGCCTCGGCGCGGCCGGACCTGCTGGGCACCGCGATGCCGGTCAGCTCACCAGCGAAGACGGTGTCCGACCCGGCGCTCGCCGCGTCCGGATCCGGGCGGGCACCCGAGTCCTTCGGCCGCAGCGCCGAGTTCCGCGCCCCGAGCACCGTCTCGTTCGCCGCCGGCTCCGCGCCCTTGCCGCCGACGGCCACCGTGCGCTCGATGAACCGCGGTCCGCGGCCTTCGACCAGCCGCGCGAACTGGTAGCGGAACCGGCCGCGCACGCCCGGGTGCAGGAAGTCCGGGAATTCGCGGCCGAGCACGTCGGCGGTGCCGCGGCCGAACTGCTTGGCGAAATGCCGGTTCGCCTCCAGCACGCGCATTCCCGGATCCAGGCTCGCCATGCACATCCCGGACTGCTCGAACAGCGAGCGGAACAATTTCCGGTAGCCGTCGGCGGACCCGTGTTCCACGTCGTCCGGCTCGTTTCTGGTTCGGATCGTGGCGGCGGCTGCCATGACGGATCATCCATTCCTTCTCCGGCATCACTGCGCGGTCCGCTGCTGCGAGCGATGGGACCACCAGTTTTTCCGCCGCGAAGGCTATGGAGCGAAAACCAACCAAGTCAACACTGAAGGCGGCTGGAGCTTAAGGCTGCGGTCGCCGTGCCTGCGGGTTCGGTGCGGTGCGGACCGGTACGGTTCGGTGGGCTATGAACTGCGGTTTCATCGCGGGCAAGGGCGTGCGGGCGGGCTCGGCGGCGACTGCTCAGCGGGCGCGCGAACCCCACACGCCCGGATCGAAACAAACACAACCCGAATTCGCCGGAACGTCTCCGCGACGTACTGTGTCGTACGGTTCACGCACCGCGCACGGGCCGCTCCGCGGGAATTCTCCGGCGCACCGCCGCGGCGAGCCCGGCACGGCCGTCGACCCCCAATTTGCGGTAAACCGCGCTGAGCCGTTTCTCCACCGCCCGGCGGCTGATCCGGAGTTCATCGGCGATGTCCTGATTGGTGTGCCCGAGCGCGGCCAATCCGGCCACCACTTCCTCGGCCCGGGTCAATTCCGCGGTGTTCGGCGCGGAATGCGGCTCGGGCCCGTCTTCGGCCGGTGCGGCGTTGCAGCGGGCGGCGAGCAGCCTGCCTTCGGCGATCAGCGCCTCGGACTCGGCAGGTGCCCGGTCCGCCAGCGCGGAACCCAGCGCGGTCAGCGCCTGCGCCAGCACCAGCTCGTCGGTGCCCGTGCGCAGCACCTGCACGGATTCGCGCAGCAGCCGGACGCCGCGGGAACCGCCGGTGACCGTCGCGAGCACCCGCAGCGCCAGGCCGAGCTGGGCGGGCGCGCCCCACTGCCGGGCCCGCTCGAGTTCCTGCTCGGCCAGCCCCGCGGCGGCGTGCCGCGCGCCGAGCCGGTGGTGCAGCAGCGCGGCGGTCGGGCGCCACGAGTACATCGCGGTGCCGTGCCAGCCGGACTGCTCCAGCCGCCTGCCGCAGTCGAGCACGTGCGCCAGCGCCGACTGCGGCTGCCCGTTCTGCAGCGCCATCGCGGACTGCAGGAGCCGCCTGGTCGCGAACAACCGCAGGTCGTGCGCAGCGCCGGGCAGCTGCAGCACCCGATCGGCCAGCTCGGGGTCGCGAAGTCGCCGAGCGACCGTGCCCAGCGCGCACACCGGCAGCACCATCGCCTCGTTGCGCGCCGGATCGGCCAGCTCGAACGCGGTGAGCGCGACGCTGCGGGCTGGTGCGAGCTGCCCGGAGCTCATCAGCAGCAGGCTCCGCTCGGCCGCCACTACCGCCTCGGTGCCGGTGGCGCCGCGTTGCCGCGCGTTCTCGCCCGCCAGCCCCAGCCACGACTCCAGTCCTTCCGGCGCGCCCGCCGCCAGCAGCAGCGGCGGCAGGTAGGCCAGCATCGAGTGCACCGCGGTCGAGGCGTTCGCCGGTTCCTGTTCCAGCAGTTCCCGCGCCATGCCTGCGACTTCGGCCGCCGGTGCCCGCCCGGACAGCGTTACCGCGGACAGCAGCACCACGCGCAATTCGCGTTCCGCGGCACTGCCCGCACCGGCACCGAGTTCGCCGAGCCGGGCGGCGGCGGCCGGATGCGTGGCGGCGTCTTCCAGCTCCGCGTACCGCGTCCGCGCCTCCAAGCGCAGCGCGAGCTGGCCATCGGCGTCGGAGGGCGGGCCGAGTTCCCCTTGGACCCGCTGCACCAGCTCCGCGACCTGCGGCAGCGCCCCGGCGGCGGTCAGCGGCAGCTGCGCGACCACTTCGGCCCGTTCGCGCACCCCGGGCAGCCTGGGAACGGCTTGGGTGATGTGCCGGACCGCGGAGCCGACGTCGAACGCCAGCTCCACCGACCCGAGCTCGGCCAGCAACCGCGCGCGATCCGCACCAGCGGGGTCCAGGTCCAGCAGGGCTCGGCGCAGGTAGCGAGCGGCCGTCTCCGGAACGCGCGGCCGCACCGCGGCCGCGGCCTCCCGCAGCCGCAGCACGCCCCGGTCCGGCAGCGCGGAGTTGACCAGCAGCAGCTGGTCGGCGACCGCCTCCGGTGGGCGGCCGTGGCCGTGCAGCAGCTCGGCGGCGCGCAGGTGCAGGTCGTCCTCGGCATCGGCCTGCTCGTCCACGACCGCGAGCACGTCGTCGGCGACTTCCGGACTGATCGCGGCGATGCGGTCCACCCGCACCTCGAACCACGGTTCCAGCGCGCGCAGCGCGTCGTCGTAGCGCACCGGGTCCAATTCGGACAGTTGTTGGACCAGCGCCGGATCCGCGTGCTCGCCCAGCGCGACCACCGAGCGGGCCACCAGCGCGGCCGGTGCGGTCAACTCCTTCGCCAACCGCCGCCTGCGATCGTCGCCTGCGAGCTCGTGCAGCCACGCCACCTGATCGGGCTCGGTGTGCACCGCGTGCGCCACCGCTTGGTCGAGCAGGCGCACCAGGTCGCGCGGATTGCCGCCGGTGAGCTCGTGGCAGCAGGCGGCGAACTCCGCATCGACGTCGAGCCGCGCGCGCACCAGGTCGCCGGTCGCCGCCGCCGACAGCGGACCGGGGCGCAACCGGTGCCCGGCTGCCGCGGTGAACTCGTGCATCAGCGCCGCGCGGTCGCGCTCGGGTTCCCGTCCGGCGCCGAGCACCGCCGCGATCAGCACTCGCATCCCGCGCAACCGCGCCACCAGGTGCACGAGACAACGCAGCGACGCGTCGTCGGCGAAGTGCAGATCGTCCACCACCAGCACGACCGGCCGGACGGCGCTGGTGCGCACCAGCAGTGCGTGCAGCGAATGCAGCACCGAGATCGGGACGGTGCCCGCCTGCGAGTCCGCGTCCTCGCCGGCGGGCGGCAGCGCGTCGCGCGGTCTGTCCGCTGTGGATGAAGCAACCGGAACGTCCGGAGCGTCGCCCGTCGCGGAGTCGCCACCAGTGTCTATTGTGGATGGTCGAGTTGCCGCTTCGACGCGGGCGGCCTCCGAGAGCCCGCGCAGCAGGCGGCGCGCGAGCCCGAACCGGAAGGTCCGCTCGCTCGCGGCACCGCTCGCGCTCAGCACCAGCGCACCGCTGTCGTCCGCCAAGCCGCGCAACCGCTCCAGCAGCGCCGACCGGCCGCTTCCGGGCGTCCCCTCGATGTGCACCAGCGCACCGGATCCCGCCAGGACCGAGTCCACCGCCCGGCTCAACGCGGCCAGTTCGGCCTCGCGCTCGACCAGCATCCGATCAGCTCCGCCCGTCCAGTTCGGCGGGCAGCTGGGCACGCCGCTGCACGCCGAGCTTGCGGTAGACCTTGGTGAGCCGCAGCTCGACCGCCCGCACGGTGACGCCCAATTCCGCCGCGATGTCGCCATTGGACAGTCCCCGCACCGCGAGGGCGGCGGTCCGGCGTTCCGCCGTCGTCAACGCGGTCGGCGTGGCGGTTTCCGGAACCCGGCTCGGCCCGCTCGTCGTTGCGGCCGCCGGGGCGTGCTCGTGCGGCAGAAGACCCGGCGCAGTCCAGTTCTCGGCGATTTCCCGTTCCTCGACGCCGAGCGCCGCGGCCGCACCGGTGCGTCCGAGCACGCCTTGGGCCGCCGCTGCCGACCGCCGCCACGGCAGCACCGCCGGGTTCAGCCTGCTCTTGGCGCGCATGATCCGGCCGCACTCCTGGAAATACCCCAACGCGGTCGCAGCGTCCCCGGCTGCCAGCCGCAATTCGCCGCGAGCGTGCAGCAGGTAGCTGAACGCCATGCCGCGCTCCGCGCCCAACGGCAGCTCCACCGCAGCGGCCCGCTCCGCCGCGTCGAAGTTGCCGCGCCGCAGCGCCAGGGTGATCTCCGCGGCGACCTGGTGCGGCTGGCTCATCGGATGCCGGGCGTGCAGCGGAAGTTCCTCGGCGGCCGCGGCCAGATCGGCCTGCGCGTCGGTCCAGCGTTCGTCCGCTGTGGCCACGATCGCGCGCTGCACCAGTGCGTTCGCGGCGGCCGCGAGGCAACCTTCGCGGCGCGCGTCGGAGAGCACATCGGTCAGCCCCGCGGCCGCTTCGGCCAGGTCCGCGCGGCAGGCGAGCGCCCGCGCCGCCGCGATCCGCGGCGTCAACGGCGACCTCCGGTCAGCCAGCGCCGCCCGCGCCAGCGTCCGCACCAGATCCGGATGTCTCCCGGCGCAGGCCAGCCGCCAGGCCAGCACCCCGGCTTGGGCCGCGTCGCCGGGTTCCTCCGGCAGCGCGGGCACTTCCGGCGCGGCCGATGCCGGTTCAGGGCCGCACCCGTCCGCTGCCAGCAACGCCAGAGCCTGCAGCGCGGGCTCGGAGATCTGCCCGCACACCCGGGAAAGTTCCCGCCACGCGAGCTCCGCGTCGCCACGAGCCAGCAGCAGGTCCGCGGCGCGCACCAGCACCGCCGGGTCCGCGGTTTCCGGCGCATCCGCCAGCACCTGCCGCAACCCGCCATCACCTGCCGCGGGATCGTGCATGACCTGGGAAGCGGCGAGCACCGTCCGCAACTGCGCCCGGTACGAGTCCGCGACCGGCTCGCGCAACGCGCGGCGCAGCAACACCGCGGCCCGCTCGTCGCGACCCGCCATCCGGTGCCGCGCGGCCGACTGCACCAGCGTGTCGACCACCCACCGGCTGTGCAGCGGCGGAGCGTGCACCAGCAGTTCGGCGAGCACGTCCGGTTCGACCGCGGCGGCCCGGTTGCCGACCTCGGCGGCCCGCGCGTGCAGCTGCTCGCGCCGCGCCGGGTCCATCTCGGCGAGCACGGCCGAAGCCGTGGCAGCGCCCGGTTCGAGCAGTCCGTGCCCGGCCAACGCATCGCCGGCCGCGGCCGCGGCGCCGGGCTGCATCCCGGCGATCGCGCCGACCAGCTCGAAGTCGAACCGGCCCGCGCACACGGCGATCGCCTGCAACAGCCGGGCCTGCTCGGCGGGCAGGCCGCGCACGGTCCGCTCGGCCAGCTCGCCTTCCGCCTCGGCGGCCAGTTGCCGGAACCGCGCCAGGTTCCGCGGGTGCGGGCTCAGCCCCTCCGCGCGGTATTCGCGCAACGCCGCGCTGAGCACCGCCGGGTTGCCCGCGGTGCTTTCCGCGGCGGCCACGGCGAACTCGCGCGGCCCGCGTTCCGGCAACATCCCCTCGACGTCGTCGGCGGACAGCGGTCCGAGGTGGATTTCCCGCACCGGTACCGGAATCGCGCCGTCGAACCGGTCGGGCACCTCGGCGGAACCACCGCGCACCGCGCGCACCATCAGGACCGCGGATCCGTCGGAGTGCTGGGCCACTTCCCGCCACCAACGCCGCGACCACGGGTCGGTCCACTGGTCGTCGTCGACCGCCACCAGCAGCGGTTCCTCCCGCGCCAGCGCCAGGAAACGCCCGCACATCTTGGGTTCGCAGGTTTCGCCCGCGCCCATCCAGCTGATCCGCGCGAGCTGCTCCGGCGGCAGCAGCACGCCCGCGAGCTGCGCGACGGTGCTGTAGGGCAACTCGGTCTCGATCGGCGAGCTGCGGGCCACGGCGGTCCGCACCCCCGCCGCGCGCGCCTGCTCGACGACGGCGGTCAGCAGTGCGCTGCGCCCGGCGCCGGGCGGGCCGGTCACCGTCACCAGCGCGGAACGACCGGCGCGCAGTTCGCCGACCAGGTGGGCGAGCACGCCGAGTTCCGCATCCCGCCCTGCGAGACCGCACCCGGAGAATCGCTGGACCTCGTTCGCCATCAGCGGCCCCTGCGCCGACCGGAGAACCGCATCATCAGCGAGCGAATATGAAAATCACTCAGGAATAACCCGGCGGAGTCAGCACCGCGCATTCCCTCACGAAACGTGCTCAACGGCGCTTACTCACCCGCATTACCGGATAGCGGCCGGGGAGAGTCCGCATTCGCCGGAAGCCGCTCGGCCACCGAAACCTCCCATGGCTCGCAATGCCGAATGCGCCGGAACGCCGAACGGCCCGAAACGCCGAACGAGCCGGAACATTGGCGGGGCAGCACATCGTTTCAACAACTCACCGGCCGGGCAGCGCACCGGCTGCCGCAGCCGAGCGGATCATACCATCGCCATCGCCCGATTCCGGCGGCGTGGCAACGGATTCCTGGATCGTGGAAGCCACCCGGAATGATCAGTCAAGCTGATACCGCGGTCGGCGAATTCTTCCGGACTCCGGCGAAAAACCCGC
Organism: Saccharopolyspora galaxeae; assembly: GCF_016526145.1. Classification (GTDB taxonomy): domain Bacteria; phylum Actinomycetota; class Actinomycetes; order Mycobacteriales; family Pseudonocardiaceae; genus Saccharopolyspora_C; species Saccharopolyspora_C galaxeae. The sequence goes on along the minus strand of NZ_JADDUE010000009.1, from coordinate 109,797 downwards.
TCAACCCGCCTGCTCCACGAGCGCCGCAGGCAATGCCGCCCGCCCGCGCACCCCGAGCTTGCGATAAGCGCTGGTCAAATGCAGTTCCACGGTGCGCACGGTGAGGAACAGCGACTCCGCGATCTCCCGGTTCGTCGCCCCCTCCGCGGCCCGGTCCGCGACCCGGCGCTCGCTGCCGCTTAGCGCGTCAGCGGGCGAGCCGGTGCCGCGGCGCAACCGCCCGCCCGCGGCCAGCAGCGCGGCCGAGGACAGCGCCACCTGCCTGCGGTCCCGCCGCAGCACCGACATGTCCAGCGAAGATCGCAGGTGCCCGCGCGCCCCTTCCGCATCACCTTCCGCCAGCAGCCGCCGCCCCAGCAGGTATTCGGCTTCGGCGTGCGCCAGCTTGCCGGGCGAGTCGGCCAGCGTCCGCACCGCCGAGGACAGCAACCGCAGCCCTTCCTCCCCGGGCGTGACGACGCCGCGCGCGGTCAGCGCCATGCCCCGCGCACGCGACGTGCCCCACCGCGCCGCCAGCTCCGCGCCGTGCTCGGCGATCCGCTGACCTTCTTCGTGGCGCCCGAGTGCGGCGAGGATCCGCGCCGCGTCGTACCACCACGCCGCGAACACCGGGTTCGTGATGCCCGCTTCGCTCAGGCTTTCCCCGCAGTGCAGCAGGATTTCCAGCGCACCTGCCGTGTCGCCGAGCGCTTCCCGCGCCCACGCCCGGGCCATCAGGTACGGGTGGTATTCGAAGGTGAACTCCTCGAAGCGGGCGCGGTCGATCGCGCGCAGCAGCTCGTCGGCCCGCGCCGCCTCGCCCTGCCGGATCAGCGCCATCGCCAGCGAGGTCTGCGGCATCGTCATCGCCCCGACCCAGGACTCCTGGACCAGCACGTCGTAGCAGGACTGCCCGTCGGCGAGCGCTTCGGCGAGGTCGCCGGTCCAGTGCCGCACGATCGCGCGGGTGCTGGTGGCCAGGCAGTAGGTCCACGCCTGCCCGGTGGCCTGCGCGTGCTCGATGAGCAGCCCCAGCGCGGCGAGCGCGGACTCGTTGTCGTCGGCCATGTACAGCGACAGCGCCGAGCCCATCAGCGCCCAGCCGCCGCTTTCCACGTCGCTGATCCGCAGCACCCGGCGCGCCTGCTCGGCGGGTTCCTCGGCGTGCCGGAAGGTGCGCAGCGTCCCCAGCGAGGACAGCAACGCCAGCAGCTGCCGCTCCTCGGCGGTGACCCCGGCGGGATCGGGCCTGCCGCGGAACCGCTCACCCGCGCTGCGCACCGTGGACTTCTCGTCCATCCCGGACAGCAGCACCACCGCCTCGATCGCGGTGCGCAACGCCAGATCGGCGCCCGCGGGCTCCGGCCCGACCAGCGCGTCGAGCTCGTCGAGCACCCCGGAGGTCAGTTCGTAGGCGCGCACCGAGTTCTGCGCGGTCAGCGAGATCAGCGCGTACTGCGCCGCGACCGGCACCCGGCTGCGCGGCTCGTCGAGCAGTTCCAGCGCGCGTTCCAGCTGGCGCAGCGCGGTCTCCGGTTCGAGCTGGCCGAGCATCCGCGCGCACTGCACCAGCACCGCGACGTCGTCGCCGTCGAACTCGAGGACCCGCCGCAGGTAGCGGGCCGCCATTCCCGGCGCGCCGCGGTGTTCCGCGCAACCGGCGGCTTCCCGCAGCACATCGGTCATCCACGGCCGCGGCGCCGCGGGCAGCAGCAACAGCGGCACCGCCACCTCTTCGGCCGGGCGGCCCACGTCGTTGAGCAGCGTCGCCGCGCGTTCCCGCAGCCGCCGCAGCACCTCGTCCGGACTGTCGCGCAGCACCGCCTGGCGGACCGAGTCGTGCACGAACTCCGCGCAGCCGTCGGCCGCTTCGGTGACCAGGTCGCGGCGGCCGAGTTCGCGCACCGCCGCGGAAACCGTGCGCTGGTGGGTCCGCGCCAGCGCCGCGATCAGTTCGGGCTGCTCGCCCGGCAGCACCGCGATCGCGCGCGCAACCGCGAGGACCCGCGCGGGCAGTCCCTCCACAAGGGACGGCGCGACCACGGTCCGCCCGAGCTCTTCGAGCACCACCGGGTCCCAGCCTTCGCCGGGATGCTCGCGCAACCGCGCCGCGACCATGCCGAGCAGGAACGGGTTTCCGCCGGTCAGCTGCGCGCAACGGGCCGCGAAGTGCTCGTCCGGAGCGCTGCCCGCCGAGGCGGCGAGCAGCTCACCCGTTGCTCGCGCACCGAGCGCGGGCAGGTCCACGGTGCGGCACAGCGGCATCTCGGCGATCTCCCCGAGCATTTCCGGCCCCGCGCCGCCGTCGCCGGTGCGCTGGGTCAGCAGCACCAGCAGCGGCAGGTCCTCCGCGCGCCGCAGCAGGAAAGCCAGCCACCGCAACGAATTCTCGTCGCACCACTGCACGTCGTCCACGGCCAGCACCAGCAACCCGTCGGCGGTGAGTCCTGCGACGAGCCAGTGCAGCCCGTGCAGCACGGCGTAGGTGCTGCTCGGCGCGGGGGCGAGGCCGTCCGGCTGCAGCGCGGGCAGCGCGAGCCGGGCGCTGCCCCGCAACGCATCCGGCCGGGGCGCATCGGGCTGCGTTGCCTCGAGCCGGGGTGCATCGGTCTGCAGTGCTTCGGGCCGCGATGCATCAGTCCGAGATGCATCCACGGAGTCTTCGGCCGCGGTGCCGAATCCCAACGGCTGGAACAAATCGCGCACCGCGCCGTAAGCTCCCGACCCCGCATCCGGGCAGCGGGCGCGCAACGTGCGCGCGGCGACCGGCGCCAGCCGTCCGAGCGCGGCGTGCAGCAGCCCGGTCTTGCCGATGCCCGCGGGCCCGCGCAGCAGAACCGCCCGGCCGGAACCGCTCCCGGCTTGCTCCGCGATCCCGGTCAGCAGCTCCAGCTCGTCGTCCCGGCCGAACAATTCGGCAGGCCCGGCCCGGTCCGCACGGGCTGGTCCCGGGATGTTCCGGTGCCGTTGCTCGGCGTACATCGCACTGCTCCTGATCTCGGTGCGGCGGGAGGTTACCGGCGGTACACAGCGCGGCACAACGACGACCGGACCGCGGCACCGGGAAGGCATGAATTTCCCCGGTATATTCCGAGATTCTTGCTGAATCCTTTCCGGTGATCTTTTCACGGTGCGCACACGTCCGATCACTTTCCGTATAGCATCGCCCGGTGCCCGGAGAGGAGATCCCGCCGGAATTCTGGCGTTGCCCGCAGGTCCGCGACGCCTTGGCGGCCCACGACATCGGCTCGGTCTACCGCGCGCTGCGCACGCACGGCGTGCCGCAGATCCGCATCGCGGCGCTGACCGGGCAAGCCCAGAGCGAAGTCAGCGAAGTGCTCAGCGGCCGCGCGGTGCGCAGCTACGACCTGTTGTCCCGCATCGCCGAGGGACTCGGCGTGCCGCGCGGCTGGATGGGCCTCGCCTACGCCGGAGGCGACGAGCAGGCACCCGACGCGGAAGAAGAGGAGGAACAGGTGAAACGACGGAGTTTCCTGTCCTACGCGGGCTCCGTGGTGGTCGGTGGGCAAACCGACGCCGGCCCGCCGGGCGTGCGCGACCTCAACGCGCACAGCGCTGCGCCGACCAGGGTGGGCGCTTCGGACCTCGCCGCGATGCAGCGGATGATCACCGAGCTGCGCACGCTGGATCAGCGCTACGGCGGCGTCGGCCAGTACGGCACGATCGCCGCGTCGGCCCGGCAGGCCGAGGCGATGCGCGAGGCGTGCATGTCCGAGCAGGTACGCGCGGAGCTGATGGCCATGCTGTGCAACCTGCACGCCACCGCGGGCTGGATCGCGGCGGAGAACGGGTTGTTGCAAGCCGCGCACGGGCACTACGGGCGCGCGTTGTCGTTCGGCCGGGAAGGCACGGATCCGCTGGCGATCTCCCGCGCGCTCTACGCCGCCGGGCGCACCGAGCTGCACTTCGGCGATGCCGAGTCGGCGTTGAAGCTGTTCCAGCTCGGTTCGCTGCGCACCGACTCGTCACCGCTGGTGAGTTCGGTGCTGCAGCTCAACTGCGCGTGGGCGGCCGCGTTCGGGCAGCGCAAGAACACCGTGCAGCGCGCGCTGGAGCAGGGCCGCAGCCAGCACGCGGCCGCGTCGATCGACGACGACTACCCGCTGCTGCGGTGGTTCCGCGAAGCCGACCTGCTGGGCATGACCGGGTCGGTGCAGCTGGCGATGGGTGATCACGAAGGCGCCGCCGGGAACCTCTCGCGCGCGGTGGCCGCCCGCGCTCCGGGCGAGGTGCGTTCCACCGTGTTCGAGCTGGCGAGCCTCGGGGAGGCCAAGTTCGCGCTCGGCGACCACGCCGCCGGTTTCCGGCACGGCCGCCGCGCGGTGCTGCTGGCCTCCCGGGTGCGCAGCGCGCGCCTGCGCGGCCGGCTTTCCGGGTTGCGCGCGTGGTCGGCGCAGCTGGCGGACCGGCAGCACGCGGCCCGCGATGACGCCGCGGAGCTACTCACCCGCATCGACCGGCTCGCCGGCGTGCAGGGCTAGCGCCTCCTCCGGCGTGATTTCGCCGGCGATCACCCGGCGTGCCAACGCGTAGCTGACCGGTCGCGCGGTTCCTGCTCGCTCGGTCAGCAGCCACACGACGCAATCCAGCATCGCCCGGAAGTAGCCTTTCGCCCGGTCCCGCCCGCCCGGCGCGGTGCCCAGCGCCGCCCCGCCGCGGGCGCGCTGCGCGAGTGCGGCGCGCGCACCGGCGACGGTTTCCTGCAGCGCGTCCACCGGCTCACCCGGTGGCGGTGATCCGGTCCGCGGGCGGCGGCACGATGCCCGGGTGCGCGCCGAGGTATCCCAGCAGCGCGTCCAGATCGACCGGGCCACCGGTCACGTCGGTGCCCTCGGTGAAGCCGCTGAAGCCGTCGCCGCCGCCCGCCAGGAAGTTGTTCACCGCGACGCGGTAGGTCGCGCCCGGATCAACGGGTTCGCCCGCGATGGCCAGATCGGACACCTTGGACCCGGCGGGCGCGGATTCCGAGTAGGCGTAGTGCAAAGTGGACGAAATCTGCAGCACCGTCGCGCCGTCGCCCTGCCACTGCTGCTCCAGCACGTTCTTCAACTGCGCGCCGGTGAGCGTCATGGTCTGCATGGTGTTGCCGAACGGCTGCACGGCGAACGCTTCGCCGTAGGTGATCACGCCGTCACCTTCGCCGTTCGCCGACGACCGGTGCGGCAGGTCGGCGCGGATTCCGCCGGGGTTGGTCAGCGCCACCTGCGCGCCGGTCCCCTTGGTGGCTTCCAGCTGGGCGTCGGCGATGACGTCGCCGAGCGTGGTTTCCCCGGACGGCGCGGGATCGCGGCTCAAGTCGCCGGTGGCGGTGCCCACTTCGCGGTTCGCGATCGGGGCGGCTTTGGTCTTGGCTTCGTCGACCAGCGCGGCGGTTTCCGGGTCGGGTGCGATGTCGCGGCTGACGATTTCGTTGCGCGCCTTGGTCTTGTCCCGCACGACGTCGCCGGTTCGGTGGTCGATGCTCAGGTCCATCGTGGACAGCAGCCGCCCGTAGGAAGCGCCTTGCACGACCGGGCGCGGATCGCCGGCCGGGTCGTCGACGGTGCAGTTGTACTGCTGGTGGCTGTGCGCGGTGAACAGCGCGTCGACCTTCGGCGAGGCGGCCGCCGCGACGCGAGTGGCCGGTCCTTCCGGGGCCACCGCACAGGAATCCGGCCCGCCGCCTGCGGCTTCGTCGCCCTGGTGCATCAGCACGACCTGCGCTTTGACCCCGAGTCGGTCGAGCGCTTCGGCGGTGCGGTCGATGGCGGCGACCTCGTCGCCGAACTCCAGGCCCGCCACCGCGTCCGGGCTCACCGACTGCGGCAGGTCGTGCAGCGTCACGCCGATGATCCCGATGGGCACCCCGCCGGAGCGCTGCACGGTGAACGGCAGCAGCGCGGGCCTACCGTCCGCAAAGGACACATTCGCACCCAGGGTCGGGAAATCGGAACCGTCGAAGGAATCCCGGAACGCGCAGCCGTCCTCGGGGTGGCACCCGCCGCGCTGCATCCGCTGCAGCTCGGGGTAGCCCTCGTCGAATTCGTGGTTGCCGACGACTTGGGCGCGCACGTCCTGCGAGTTGAGGAATTCGACGGTCGGTTCGTCGTGGAACAGCGCGGATTCCACCGGCGATGCGCCCACGCTGTCCCCGGCCGAGAGCACCAGCGAGTTCGGAACCTCCGCGCGCAGCCGGTCGATGTGCGCGGCGAGGTAGGCGGCACCGCCCGCCGGGACGCTCGTCCCGTCCGCCAGCTCGACCTCGCCGGATGATCCGGACGGCGCCGCGAGGTTGCCGTGCAGGTCGTTGAACGTGATCAACCGCACCTCGGTGTCGGCGGGCGCTGCCTGCGCGGGCAGCGCCGTTCCGAAGGTGACCAAGCACGCGGCGACCGCGACGGCGGCGCTGCGCACACGACATGCGCGCATCCGATTGTCCTCCCACCCACCAGTGATCCACCGGACATTCTGCCGCCACCCCTCCCCCGAAACCACCCTCTCTTCTCCGAGTGAACGGCCTGTTCGTCCCACTAGATTGGTCGAGCGGTCCGTTCACTCCTCGCGAACCCGGCAGTTGCCGCGCGCCCGACACGCCCGCACATCCCCATTCCGAGCAGCTTCGATCCGGGTGAACGACCTGTTGGTCCGGCTAGATTGGTCGAGCGGTCCGTTCACTCGGAGATGTGCGGCGGATGGCCGGGCGTGTCGGGCAGGGTGCGGGCACCGCCCGGAGCAGGGTGCGGTGACCGCCGGGGCGGGCTGCCGGTCATCGGCGGCGGGCGGCGACACGCGGAGTCTTGGGGTGCGGGAAAGGACTCGGCCCAACATGTAGTGTGGCCGCGCTGATGGTCACCGGGGTGCCCGGTGGGACAACAGGGAACCCGGTGCGAATCCGGGACTGCCCCGCAGCGGTGAACGGGAACGACCGCCGTCACCACCTCCCCGGGTGGTGCAGCACTGGACGCCCGAGGCGTCCGGGAAGCGACGGCCAGTAGGTCCGGCGCGACGACGCCGGCTGCTCGTGAGTCCGAAGACCTGCCATCGGTGCGCGCACGAGGGGTGCGCGCTGTCCGGGACCTCGCGGGCGGGTCGCGCGGACGTGCGGTGCTGCGCGCCGCTGTCCCCGCGCGCTCGTCGCCGGCCCCGGGCTGGTGTCCGAGCTTGCGAGGAGACAGCCAGTGACCCGATCACCCATCGCCCCAGCATCCACACAGCACGCAGCATCCGCGCAGGCGGCAGCACCCGCGCAGGCCCCGGAACGGACCGCCGCCGCGCCGCCCGACCTCGAAGTGACCGGCCCGGACGGCACCCGGCACCGGCTGGACTGGTCCCGGGTCAGCACCGTCGTGGAGCAAGCCTGCACGGGATTGTCCGATGTGGACTCCGCACGAGTGCTGCGCGAGGTCCGCCGCACGCTCTACGACGGGATGCGCGCGGCCGAACTGGCCGAGTCGCTCACCATGTCCGCCCGCACTCTGGTCGAGAGCGAACCGAACTATTCCCTGGTCACCGCACGCCTGCTGCTGGACGAGCTGCGCCGCGAGGCGCTCAGCGCGCTGCACGGCGCGCCCCGGCAGGCCGACCAGGTCCAGATGCGCGAGCACTACCCGTCCTACTTCGCCGCGTACGTCGGCCGCGGTGTCGAGCTGGGGCAGCTGGACCCCGAGCTGGCGCGCTTCGACCTGGACCGGCTCGGCGCGGCGCTGGACGCCGACCGGGACACCACGTTCGGTTTCCTGGGCCTGCGCACGCTTTACGACCGCTACCTGCTGCACGACGGCGGCGTCCGCTTCGAGCTGCCGCAGGCGTTCTTCATGCGCGTCGCGATGGGTCTGGCGCTGCAGGAAGACGATCGCGAGGCGCGCGCCATCGAGTTCTACGACCTGCTGTCGTCGTTCGACTTCATGTGCTCCACGCCGACGCTGTTCAACGCGGGAACCACCCGCCCGCAGCTGTCCTCCTGCTTCCTGACCACTGTGGACGATGACCTGCCGGGGATCTTCCACTCCGTGAGCAACAACGCGCTGCTGTCGAAGTACGCGGGCGGGCTGGGCAACGACTGGACCCCGGTGCGCGGAACCGGCGCGCACATCAGGGGGACCAACGGCAGCTCGCAGGGCGTCGTGCCGTTCCTGAAGATCGCCAACGACACGGCGGTAGCGGTCAACCAGGGCGGCAAGCGCAAGGGCGCCGTCTGCGCCTACCTGGAGACCTGGCACATCGACATCGAGGAATTCCTCGACCTGCGCAAGAACACCGGCGACGACCGCCGCCGCACGCACGACATGAACACCGCCAACTGGGTGCCGGACGAGTTCATGCGCCGCGTGCACGCCGACGGCACCTGGACGTTGTTCTCCCCGGACGAGGTCCCGGACCTGCACGACCTCTACGGCGCGGAGTTCGCGCAGCGCTACCGCCACTACGAGGCCGCCGCCGAGCGCGGCGAGCTGAAGGTCTTCCGGCAGGTCGGCGCCATGGACCTGTGGCGGCGGATGCTGACGATGCTGTTCGAGACCGGGCACCCGTGGATCACCTTCAAGGACCCGTGCAACCTGCGCTCCCCGCAGCGGCACGCCGGCGTCGTGCACTCCTCCAACCTGTGCACCGAGATCACGCTCAACACCAGCTCGGACGAGGTCGCGGTGTGCAACCTCGGCTCGATCAACCTGGCCCGCCACGTCACCCCGGACGGCATCGACCACGAGCGGCTGCGCGGCACCACGCGCACGGCGGTGCGGATGCTGGACAACGTGATCGACGTGAACTTCTACACGATCCCGGAGGCGCGCAACTCGAACCTGCGGCACCGCCCGGTAGGGCTGGGGCTGATGGGCTTCTCGGACGCCCTGTTCGCCCAACGCATCCCGATGGCTTCGCAGCGGGCGGTGGAGTTCGCCGACCGCAGCATGGAGGAGATCAGCTTCCACGCCATCGCCGCCTCGAACGAGCTCGCCGTCGAGCGCGGTCGCTACGAGTCCTTCGACGGTTCCCTCTGGAGCCAGGGCCTGCTGCCGATCGACTCCCTGCGGCTGCTCGCGGAGTCCCGCGGTGACGCCGATTTCGATCATTCGTCCACGATGGACTGGGACGCGTTGCGGGAACGCGTCCGCACCGGCGGGATGCGCAACTCCAACGTGATGGCCATCGCGCCGACGGCGACGATCTCGAACATCTGCGGCGTGGGCCAATCCATCGAACCGCTCTACCGCAACCTGTACGTCAAGTCCAACATGTCCGGCGACTTCACGGTGCTCAACGAGGACTTGGTGCGAGACCTGAAGACGGCCGGGTTGTGGGACGAGCAGATGGTGCGCGACCTGAAGTACTTCGACGGCGACCTCAGCCCCGTCGAACGCGTCCCCGCCGAATTGCGGGCGCTCTACGCCACCGCCTTCGAGATCGAGCCGCGCTGGCTGGTCTCGGCCGCCGCGCGCAGGCAGAAGTGGCTCGACCAGGCGCAATCGCTGAACCTCTACTTGGCCGAACCCAGCGGCCGCAAGCTCGACGAGCTCTACCGCAGCGCGTGGCGAGCGGGACTGAAGACCACCTACTACCTGCGGTCGGCCAGCGCCACGCACGTGGAGAAGAGCACCTTGCGAGGCACCGACGGCCGGCTCAACGCCGTCTCCCCCGCAGCCGCCGAAAGTCCACAGTGCTCAGTCGAAGACCCGGAATGCGAGGCGTGCCAGTAAGGCATCCGCACCCCTCACCGAGCTGAACTCCTGGAGTGAGCATGACCTCCCTGCGAACCGACACCACCGGCCTCGGCGAGATCGACCGCGCCGCAGGCCGCGTCGACGCCGACGACAAGTCGATGATCAACGCGCGCGCCGACGTCAACCAGCTGCTACCGATGAAATACGGCTGGGCGTGGGAGAAATACCTCGCCGGCTGCAACAACCACTGGATGCCGACCGAGGTGTCCATGCACGCCGACATCGCGCTGTGGCGCTCCCGCGACGGGCTCACCGACGACGAGCGGCTGATGCTCAAGCGCAACCTCGGCTTCTTCGCCACCGCCGAATCCTTAGTGGCCAACAACATCGTGCTCGCCGTGTACCGGCACATCACCAATCCGGAGTGCCGCCAATACCTGCTGCGCCAGGCCTTCGAGGAAGCGGTGCACACGCACACCTTCCAGTACATCTGCGAAAGCCTCGGCCTCGACGAGGGCGAGCTGTTCAACGCCTACCGCGAGATCCCGTCCATTTCGGACAAGGACGCCTGGGCGCTGCGCTACACCCAGCACTTGGAAGACCCGCAGTTCGCCACCGGCGGCCAGCAGCGCGATCAGGCGTTCCTGCGCGACCTGATCGCCTTCTACGTGATCTTCGAAGGCATGTGGTTCTACACCGGCTTCGCGCAGATCCTCGCGCTGGGCAGGCGGAACAAGATGGTCGGCATCGCCGAGCAGTACCAGTACATCCTGCGCGACGAGTCGATCCACCTGAACTTCGGCATCGACTGCATCAACCAGATCAAGCTGGAGAACCCGCAGCTGTGGGCACCCGAGTTCCAGGCAGAGGTGCGCGGGATGCTCACCGAGGCCTGCGAGCTGGAGGTCGCCTACGGCCGCGACACGATGCCGCGCGGCATCCTCGGCCTCAACGCCGAGCTCTGCGAGCAGTACATGCATTTCATCACCAACCGCCGCTGCGTCCAATTGGGACTGGATCCGGTTTTCCCCGCGGCGGAGAACCCGTTCCCGTGGATGTCCGAGGCGATGGACCTCAAGAAGGAGAAGAACTTCTTCGAAACCCGAGTCACCGAGTACCAGTCCGGCGCCTCCCTGAGCTGGGACTGACGGGCTCCCTTCGAGCGCGACCCCGTCCCCGCACCGCAGGGGACGGGGCGCTCAACCCGGTGCGGCAGCTTCGAGCTGGTCGGCGAGTCCGGTCATGATGCCCGCATAGCTCGCGTAGCTGCACGGCGCGACCGCGTGCCATTCGACGAACCGGTCGTGCGCGGCGGCTTCCTGCGCGGCGAACACCGGATTGCGCTTCATCTCCGACGGCGGCAACGAAGCCGGTCTGGTGTCCCACATCAGCACATCCCCGCGGTAGGACCCGGCGTTCTCCCAGGACAACCGCTCGAAGTACCCGCCACCGCCGGTGTCCGGACGCGCGGGCGCCTGGATCGGCAGTCGGAGCTCCCGCACGTAGTAGTCCAGATCGGGGTTGCGCGCTGGCACCACGACGAAGAATTCCTGCTTGGTGCCACCGATCGCGAGGATGCTGCGGTGCTGCTCCCGCATCCGCACCCCGATCCTGCGCAACCGTTGCGCGGCCGCGTGGAATCGGGCCTCGTCCGCGCGCATCCGCTCCGAGTCCACATTGGACCCGAGTGCGCGAGCGAGTTCGCGGTAGGCCCCGATCGTCTCCGGCAGCGACCTGCCGGACTGCTCGATGCCGACGGTCGCCGCGATCGACCGCGCCTGCCGCTCCTGCTCGACGGTCAGGTGCCACAACCCCTCGAACTCCGCGTACTTGCCGCTGACCAGCAGGTCCGGCCGCAGCGCCGCGGTGCGTTCCATGTCCAGCTCGCCGTATCCGGGTCCGGTGACATCGGTGACCCGGCGCGGGTCGATGCTGCCCGCCTCCGGCTCGGTGCTGCCGTCGTCGCGCACCAGCGGGCCGAAGGTGCCCACCACCGGCACGCCGAAGTCGTTCAGCGCGCCCGCCGCGGAGACCTGTGCGATGATCCGCCGCGGCACGGCGCCGCTGGTAGCCCGCACACCCCGGTCGTCCACGAAGGACCATCCGGGCGCGCTGCCGCCGTCCGGTGCGGAGCAACCCGCCAGCGCACCCAGGGACAGCCCCAGCCCGAGCACGCGCCGCCGACTCACCATCACGTCCTCCAACCGTTGAGGTTAGGCTAGCCTACGTAGGCCCCGATAGGCGAAGGGTTTCCGGCGATGGCCCGACGGCAGGACGTCCCCCGTCCGCAGTACGTGGTGTTCCAGGCGCGCGTGGCGCGCGTGCGACGACTCGGCCCGAGCTTCACCCGCATCACGTTCACCGGCGACGACCTGCACAGATTCGGCATCGGCGGACTCGACCAGCGGATCAAGCTGATGCTGCCGCAGCCCGGCCGCACCATCGCCGACCTGCCGGACGGACCGGACTGGTACCCGCGCTGGCAGGCGATGCCGGACGAGGTGCGCCCCACGCTGCGCACCTACACCGTGCGCGCGCACCGGCCGGAGGCCGCCGAGCTGGACATCGACTTCGTGCTGCACGGAGTCGACGCCGGCCACGGCGGACCGGCCTCGACCTGGGCGGCGACGGCCGCGCCGGGCGACGAGGCCGGCCTGCTCGGACCGGACCGGCCCGGCAGCGGACCCATGTGGGGCTGCGAATGGTCCCCGCCGCGCTCCGCCCATCGGCTGGTGCTCGCCGGGGACGAGACCGCGGTGCCCGCGATGGCGGCCATCGTGGAGTCGCTGCCCGCCGACGCCCGCGGCGTGGTCTGCGCCGAAGTGCCCACCGTGGACGACATCCAGACCTGGGAGGGCCCGCGGAACGTGGAGATCCGCTGGCTGGTGCGGCGGCGCCCGACCGGCTGGCTGCCGCACGGCGCGCTGCTGGAGGACTCGGTTTCGGCCGCGCTGTCCGAGTTCAGCGCCAGCGGCGGGGACTGCGCCACCGCGCTCGAAGACGTCGACGTCGACTCCGCGACGCTGTGGGATGTGCCGCAGGAGACGACCGCGGCGACCGCCCGGCTCTACGGCTGGCTGGCCGGCGAAGCCTCCGTGATCAAGCGGCTGCGGCGGCTGATGGTGCAGGACCACCAGGTACCGCGGGGCGCGGTGGCGTTCATGGGCTACTGGCGCGCGGGGCGCAGCTGAGCCCGCATCACAACGACGACCTCTTGGCAGCCTCACCGGACGCATGTCAGGATCTTCTTGGTTTTGGTAAGGCTAACCTAACCACGGAGGTTCGAGTGTCACCCGCGCAGCAACCGGTCCGCAGTGATTTCGCCGGCCGCCTCCGGTCGGAGACCCGCACCGACCACGAACACGTCCAAACCCTGCCCTTCCTGCGCGCCCTGATCGCCGGCGAGCTGGAAGCCGACGCCTACGCGGTGATGCTCGCCCAGCACTACTTCGCCTACCAGGTCCTGGAATCGGCGGCCGACGTGATGCGCAGCGACGTCGTCGCCGGGCCGTTCGTCAGCGACCGGCTGCGCAGGCTGCCGCACCTGGAGACCGACCTGCACTACTACCTCGGCCCGGACTGGCGCGATGTGATCAGCGCCAGCGAGGCCACCGAGCGCTACTGCGAGCGGCTGCGCGAGGTGTGCTTCGACTGGCCCGGCGGGTTCGTGGCGCACCACTACACCCGTTGCCTGGCCGATCTCTCCGGCGGCGCCGTGATCCGCTCGGCGATGCAGCGCAGCCTGAACCCGCCGGACGGGCAGGGCTTCGCGTTCCTCACCTTCGACGACGTGCCCAGCCGCCCCCGGGTGCGCAACGCCTACCGGCTGCTGCTGGACACCGCAGGCTGGGACTCGCGGGAGCAGAAGCGGATCACCGCCGAGGTCCGGCTGGCGTACCACTTGAACACCGAGGTCTTCACCGACCTGGGACGCAGGCTGCCACCGCGGATCCCGCGGCAGCGCGGTGCGTGACCCGGGGTGCCGCAGCACGACGAGTGGTCCGGGGATGCGGGGAGCAACCCCGCGCGGGGGCCGGGGCGATGCGGGAGGCGAATCGGCATCGCCCCGGCCGGGGCCGGCGCCACGCGGGGACGGGGACGCGACGCAGGCCCGTCTTCGGACCGCCCGGCCGGGGAGGTCGGCCGGGTCACATCAGCCGGGCACCTCGGCAGGAGCCCGGTCGGAACCGGGTCGGAACGAGCCACGCGGGCGGCCGGGCCGGTTCATGCCGCCTCGCCGGTATGCCTTCCGGGTTCGGCGGAATTGTCCGGAAGACCGTTCCGGCCCGGCGGATTCCGCGGATCCTCCGGGTCGGCATCCGGCCACTCCGGTTGCCCCGGCCCGGTCGGCAGTTGCCCGGAGAAATACCCGCCACCGGAGTACGGCGCGCGCAATTCCCGGGTGCCGCGGAATGTGGCGAGAACAGCGGCGCACGCCGCGCAGGGAATTCGCCCGTCATCCGGCAGCGGGCCGATGAGCCTGCGGTGCACCGGTCCGCCGATGCGGTGCCCGCAAGCGGCGGCGGGCGCGGTCCCGCGCGCGGACACGGCCACCTTGTGCCAAGTCGCGGCGAACGCGGATGCCATCCAGGCGTGCGCGCTCACCGGACGCCTCCCGACCCCGCCGGCTCCCGGCCCGAGCCGGGTTTTTCCCCGCACGAGGCCGAATCCGCGCCGGACGCCGTGCGTCCGGGGTCCGCCCGGCCGACGGGGTCCTCCGCACCGCGCACCATTCCCCCTTCCAAATCAGAAACCGATTCACTTCATTCGATTCGCAGCATCGCTCCGCCCGGAACACCGGAGCACTTTTCGGTACCCGCACCCGCGGCCGCACCGGACGCCGCGCCGGTTCGCATCGGACCGGCCGTTCACCGCCGAGCGCGCCGCCGTCCGCGCGGAAATACCGGAAACAGGATGTCGGGTTCCGAGACCTATTGACAATAGCTCGTTCGGATGATCGCCGATCTTGTTGCAAATGACTAACATTCCTTCCATGAACGGAACCACTCCCCGGCCCCGCGCCTATGTGCTGGGCGCCGAAATGCGCGACGCACGCCAGAAAAGCGGTCTCGCGCTGCGCAGGCTGGCCGCGATCCTGGACGTCTCGCACTCGGTGCTGGTGCGCTGGGAGCGCGGGGACCGGGTGCCGTCGGCCGAGTCGGTCTCCGCGGTCTGCGCGGTGCTCGGCAGCAGCGCCACCGCGCGCAACCGGATGCTGAAGCTGGCCCGCGAGGCGGCCGCCGAGCCGCCACCGAGCACCCCGATAGGCGTTCCCGGGCAGTCCGACCAGCTCGCAACCCTGCTGGAGTTCGAGCGGACCGCCACCAGGATCACCGACGTGGCGACCAACGTGGTGCCCGGCCTGCTGCAGGCACCGGAGTACGCCCGCGCGATCATCCACGCGGGCGAGGCGGAGAACGCGGACAAGCGGGTCGCGCTGCGCCTCGGCCGCCGCGAGATCATCACCCGCCGCAGGTCACCGGTGCACTACCGCGCGCTCATCCTGGAAACGGCGCTGCACCAGCCGATCGGCGACCCGGGCACGCTGCTGGAGCAGCTGCGGCTGCTGCTGGAGCTGGGCGCGCAGGACACCGTCGAGATCCGGGTGATCCCGAACAGCGCGGGGTGGACTCCCGCGCACTCCGGGGATTTCTTCCTGCTGGAGTTCTCCAAGGCGGCGCCGGTGGTGCACCTCGAACACCACCGCGGTTCGGTTTTCCTGCAGTCCGAGTCGGACGTCGCGGCGTTCGTGCGAGCCCGGGACGAGGTCGAACGCGTGGCCATGAGCTGCGCCGACTCGGCCGAGCTGATCACCGGGATCATCGCGCGGGCGCGGGCGGCCTGAGTTCGCAGCCGTGCCATCTTCGGCCGGTACGACGCCGCGCACTTCGGCCACGCACGCTTGCTCCTTCGCGAGTCCGGCTCCGGGCGTCAGCGTTTTCGCGGCTCGGCGCGGATCACGCAGATTTCCGCATCAGCGCAGGCGACGTGGAACCCGGAGATCATCCGGGTAGCCACGGGGCATGCACACCGACGACACCAGCGGCACCGTGCGGAGCACGAACAGCGATACCGCGCGGAGCACGGAGCCTGGCACCGTGCGGAGCACGAACCCTGGCACCGTGCAGACCTTCCCGTTCCGGTTCTGGCGGCGGTACCAGGTGCTGGGCCTGCCGTTCGGCATCGCGCCGCCGACGGCGTGGGTGCGGGTCAGCGCGGCCGAGCTCGTCGTGCGGTTCGGGCCGTGGTGCGTGCGCAGCCCGCGCTCGAACATCGCCTCGACCACCGTCACCGGCCCGTACTGGCTGGTGAAGACGGCCGGTCCTGCGCACCTGTCGCTGGCCGACGGCGGGATCACCTGCGCGACCAACGGCGAGCGAGGGCTGTGCGTGCGGTTCGCCGAGCCGGTGCCGGGCATCGAGCCGCTGGGCGTGCTGCGGCATCCGGCGGTGACCGTCACCGTCGACGACTGCCCTCGGCTGGCGGCTCTGCTCGCCCAGCCCCCGGAGCGAACCGAGCCGGACCGGGACCGCCCGCAGCGGGCTGCCCGCGCGACGGGCCGGGCAGCGGCGGGCCGTTCCTCGCCGGATCGCTCAGCGCGGCCATCCGCAGGCAGGCGCCGCGGATGAAGCGCAGCTGGGTGCTCCGCCCGAACAGCTCGAATCCCAGCCGCACCACCGGGTTCGCGATCGGCGCCGCCCGCGAGTACGCCTGCACGCGGAATTCGACCGCGCCGCTGGTGAGGTCCTTGCGCACCGAGAAGCCCATCTGCCCCTGTTCCAGATGTCCTTGCAAGGTGCGGTAATTCCACCCCCACCGGCGCACCCCGGACGCGGTGTCGTCGACGACCTCGCCCACCCGGCACGGCAACCGGAAGGTTAGGCCGTAGAAGCGGGTCACCAGCAGCAGGTCCGATTCCGCGAGGGTGTCCGACGAGTGGTGCACGCGCTGCACCAGCGTGGGGTCGGCGAACTCGTAGTGCCGCACCAGCGAGCAGGCGACTTCCCAGGTGCCGCCGGGCAGCGGCTCGCCCGGCGGTTCGGCGCGCAGCTGCTGGCGGAAGTCGTCGATGTGCCAGTCCGCTGCTGCGGGGTTCTGGGGCACGTCGAAGTTCAACGGCAACTCGGCAAGCCGCTGCACTTGCTCGGCTCCTCGCCGGGGGAACACGCCCACCTCCTCGTTGTTGACGTCCCTTGCAAAGCCTGGAATGGAGAGCCTCATCCTTCCCGTCCGGTGTAGATCTCCACGCCTTGGACCATCTGCCCGCCTGCGGCGGCGCAAACCCGCGCGCAGCAGTGCACCCAGAGGTACGCCTGCATGAACTTGGACAGCTGGAGCCGGTCGTAGAGCAGATCGGCGGCCCAGCTGCCGCTGCGCGCCCAGGATTCGATCTCGAAGACCAGCTCCGTGCCGCGGTCTTCGGCGCGGAACTCGATCTGCCCGGCTTCCAGGTGCCCGCGCCGGGTGGCGAGCCGGAACGAGCGCGGGGTCTGCGCGACCACGCGCACCGGGCCGTTCCACGGGCCCGGCATCCGCACCACCAGGTCGTCGCCGAGCCGCAGGTCGCGGTGATCGCCTTCGGGCTCGAACCGCGCCACCTCGCTCGGGACCATCGAGTCCGGCGCCGCCATGAACGACGCCATCACCGTCTCGGCCTCCCGCAGGTGCACGTGCACGCGCACGCCGTAGCGGCGGTGGAACAGCGGACCGACTCCGTCTTCGATGCGTTGCAGGTCCGCTCCGGTGGCCAGTTCCGGCGAGCGCACCTGTTCGGCCTGTTCCACCTGGTGCACCGGGATGCCGGTGGTGAGGTGCCGCAGCGCGGCGAACGCGAGTCCGGGCGGCCAACGCCACAGCCAGGCGCCGATCACTCCGCGCCACCCTCCAGCTTCCGGCGGGCCCTGGCGCGTTCGGCGGCTCGGCGGCGGGCCTGATCGCGCATCACCAGCTGGGTCTGCTCCGGAGTGGGGTGGCCCTCGCCCATCGCCATCTCCGCCTCGCGGTACTGCTGTTGCTGCGCATCGGTTTCGCTCGCCTCGAAGTCGAGCTGTTCCTCCGGGTGCGGGCGGTTCTTGCGCATCGGGTGTTCCCGGCGATACGGGTTGTCCGGTGGCAACCCGCCGGACATCCGCCCGTAGAGCCCGGTGAACAGCAGGATCATCCCCACGATCAAGCTGAAGAACACGTTCGGCAGCCGGAACGCCAGGATGTTCAGGGAGGTGTGCAGGATCGCCAGGTGCACCAGCCCGGAAAGCAGGAAAACCCCGCCGAACCCGGTGGTGACGGTGGACGCCTGCCAACCGCCCCAGGCCGCGCAGCCGATCAGGATCACGCCCGCCACCAGGGAGATGATCGAGAGCAGGCCGTTGCTGGACAGTCCGAGGACCGGCTGACCGCTGGTGCTGAAGAACTGCAATCCGCGCGCCAGCCCGAGGATCGCGAAGACCAGCAGGAGCACGCCGAGCAGGACTGCGCCGATGCGGTGAACCGTGTGCACCGGATGAGGAGGAACCGGTTTACCGCGCGTCATCACCGACCTCCGGATCGAGTCGCACGCCTACGCATTCCGAATACCCGTCCGCCGGGCGCACTACACCGCGGACCCGCGCAGGTCGCCCGGTCGCCGGGTACCGGCCGGTGATCACGAGCCCTAAAGTTGGTGCGCACCGCGCCGGGGGACCCGGCGAGCACGTCGCCGTCGATGCGGGGATCTGGTGATGAGCCGCGACAACAAGATCCTGCTGGCCGCGCTGGCCGGCGGTTCCGTGCTGGTTCCTGCCGTGCTCGGCCTGGGCCTGTCCTGGCCGCCTTGGGCGTGGGGCCTGTTCGCCGCGCTGCTGCTGGCCGCGGTCGCCGCGTACGGCAGGCACGTGCTGCAGCGGCAGCGGCAAGATGCGTTGCACGAGGCGTTGCTGGCGCAGCGCCGGGCACCGGCCGCGCCGGAACCCGAGCCGGAGCCGTTCCAGCCGCGCCAGGTCCGGGACGTTCCGCTGCCCAGTTCCGAGGCCGACTACCGCTTCGTGTTCAGCGCGACGGTGTGGTGGCGCCGCCCGGCCGACGCGGTCGGCGTCGGGCACGAGAACCCGGCGGAGTTGGCGGTGGAGACGGTGCTCTCCCGCGCCCGGCTCATCACCGCGGGCGAGCACCCCGCCGGACGCGGCGCGATCGAGCACCGGCTCGCGGCCGCGCTGGGCGCGGTGACCCGCGACGAGCACCGGCACATCGAGGCGTGGGCCGCGGACTTGGCGCTGACCTTGCCGGAGGTCGACGCCGACCGGCTCCGCAGGCTCGCCGAGGTCCGCAAGGACGAGCAGGTCTGGCAGCTGGAACGCGACCACGAGCGCAACAAGCGCGCCTACCTCGCCGACGAGGTGCTGCGCGACACCGGCAGCGCCGTCGTGTGGTGGCTGGCGCGCCACGACGACGAAGTGGAACGCGCCGCCGAACTGATCGGCACGCTCGCGCAGCTGTCCGCGGCCGCGAACGGAACCGAGATCGCCGAGCAGTTCCGGCACCTGGTGCCCGCTTCGCGGCAGGCACCGTTCCAGAACGGGCGGCCGCTGCGCGCGGAGTCGCTGTCGTTCACCGGCTCGCTGGAGGGCGGGAGCTCGTACCTGTCCTACGGGGAACTCTCGGCAGGCGGGGAACTCTCGGCAGGCGCGTTGGCCCCCGGCGAGCCGACCGGCGACGCCGAGCGTGCCGCGATCGAGCAAGTCGACGGCCTGCTCCGCGAGCTCGACCCGGAAACGGCCGAACGGTCGGGGCTCGCGGACCGGCTGGCGGCGCTGTTCGACTCGGCCGGGCAGCACGAGTTCGCCGACTCGATCCGGCAGCGGTACGGCGATCCCGCGAACCCCGGAACCGCGGACGCCGACCAGCCGTGGGCCGACGTGCCCCCTCAGCCCAACCGTTCGTCCACGTAGCACCAGGACCACGACTCGCCCGGCTCGAACGAGCGGATCACCGGATGCCCGGTGTCGCGGTGGTGCCCGGTGGCGTGCCGGTCCGGGCTGGAATCGCAGCAGCCGACGTGCCCGCACTCGGTGCACAGCCGCAGGTGCGCCCACACCTGAAGGCCCTTGGCCAGGCAGTCCTCGCAGCCCCCGGGGGAACTCGGCACCGGCGACAGCGCGGCGGCGACCTCCAGGTGATCACATCCGGGCACGACTGCCCCCTTCCGGAACGCGCTGCTCGGGCGCTGTCCACCCTAGGGCCTCGCGAACGCTGCGCGGCCGGGTCGTTGTTCCCGGACGGCCCCGACCTGCGCGGTACGAGCGCGCAACGGGTACGACAGGGCGCATGCACGAGTTCCCGCAAGTGATGTTGCTGCTGGCAGGCGCGCTGGCGGTCACGGCGCTGGCCCGCCGCTGGGGGTTGTCGGAGCCGCTGGCGCTGGTGCTGGCCGGGCTGGCGGTGTCGTTCGTGCCCGGCGTGCCGGATTACGCGATCAACCCGGAAGTGATCCTGGTGCTGGTGCTGCCGCCGCTGCTGTACTCGGCGGCGCTGACCAGTTCCGCGCTGGGCCTGCGCGCGAACCTGCGGCCGATCGGTTCGCTCGCGGTCGGTGCCGTGCTGGTGACGACGGTCGCGGTGGGTTTCGCGGCGTGGGCGCTGGTGCCCGGGATGCCGCTCGGGCCCGCGCTGGTGCTGGGCGCGGTGGTGGCTCCGCCGGACGCGGTGGCGGCGACCTCGATCGGTCGCCGACTGGGGTTGCCGCGCAAGGTGATGACGATCCTGTCCGGGGAGAGCCTGGTCAACGACGCTTCGGCGCTGACGGTCTACCGCGTCGCCGTCGCCGGTGTGGTCGGCGCCGGTTACACGCTGCTGCAGGGCGTCGGCGTGTTCGTGCTCGCGGCCGCGGGCGGGCTGGTCGTCGGCTGCGCGGTGGGCTGGGCGGTGCACCGCCTCCGGCTGGCGCTGGCCGACGGGGTGTTGGAGAGCGCCGTGGGCCTGCTGGTCCCGTTCGCGACCTACCTGCTGGCCGAGGCGATCCACGCCTCCGGAGTGCTCGCCGTGGTCGTGGCGGGGCTGTACCTGGCGCAGCGGGCGCCTTCGGGCACCGCGGCACGGCGGCTGCAGGACCGCGCGGTGTGGCGCTCGGCGGACACGCTGCTGGAAGCGGTGGTGTTCGCGCTGATCGGGTTGCAGCTGCGCAGCGTCACCGAAGGCGTCGCCGGACGGCTTTGGCCGCTCGTGCTGGCCGGGCTCGCGCTGACCGCCGCGGTGGTGCTGGTGCGCGCGGTCTGGGTGTTCGGCACGTTGCTGCTGCCCGATCGGATCGCTCGCGGAGCGGATGCGGCGCCGTGGCAGCACGGCTTGGTGGTGGCCTGGGCGGGAATGCGCGGTGTGGTCTCGCTGGCCGCGGCCGCCGCGATCCCGGTGCTGGCGTTCCCGAACCGCGCGGAAGTCGTGTTCCTGGCGTTCTTCGTCACGCTGGGCACGTTGCTGCTGCACGGCGCGACGCTGCCGTGGGTGATCCGGTGGCTCGGAGTGCGCGGCCGGGAGAACTACACCGACGCGCTCGCCGAGGCCGAGGCCGCGCACAACGCCGCGCTCGCCGCCCGCGGGCGGCTGGACGCGCTCACCGCTGAGGCGGAACCACCCGCCGAGGTCGCCGAGCAGCTGCGTCGCGCGGCCGAACGCCGCAGCCACCGCGCGTGGGAACGGCTCGGCCGCCCCGATGCCGACTTGGGCGAAAGCCCCACCACCGCCTACCGGCGGCTGCGCATCGAAATGCTGGCCGCCGAGCGCGAGGTGTTCGTGCGTTTCCGCGACGAAGGCCGCATCGACGACGAGGTGCTGCGCCGGGTCTTGCACGAGCTAGACCTGGAAGACGTCATGCTGCAACGCGACTGATCGGCGTTTCACTACGGTTCTTGATCTTTGTCTTGTCAGCGGCGTAGCCGCTGAGCAGTGGCCATGCAAGCAACCGGCACCGCCGCGGGTTCTCAGCGGCTTCCTCGCGAGGACAGCGATTTCGCCGCGTATGGGCATACGTCAGAAATCGATCCCGGAGCGAGGAAGCCGCTGAGGTTCCGCTACCGGCACCGCCACGCAAATCATTCTGAAAAAGTCAGGTTTCCAGGAATCCCAGCTGCGCGGAGAGTTCTTTCGCCGCTACCGTCATCGCACCGATCACTTCGCGCATCCGCTTGCGGGAGAACCGGTACGACGGCCCGGAGGCGCTGAGCGCGGCCACCACCTCGCCGTCGTGCCGGTGCACCGCCACCGCCGCGGCGTTGAGCCCGAGCTCGAGCTCCTCGTAGCTGGTGGCGTACCCGTCCCGCACGATCAGGTCGAAGCCGTCGCGCAGTTCCCCGGGGTCGATGACGGTCCGCGTGGTGTACTGCGCCAGCTCCCCCGCCAGCAGCGCTTCCTGGTCGTCGTCGGGTGCGTGCGCCAGCAGCACCTTCCCGCTGGAAGTGGCGTGCAGCGGGGTGCGCTGGCCGACCCAGTTGTGCGCGGTCACCGACGCGGTGCCGCGGGCCTGGCTGATGTTGATCGCGACGTCCTCGTCGCGGACCGCGATGTTCACGGTCTCGCCGAGGTCGGCCGCCAGCGACTCGCAGTACGGGCCGCCCAGCCGGGGCAGGTCCAGCCGGTCGGTGGCCGCCCCGGCCAGCCGCACCACACCGAACCCGATCATGTACTTGCCGCGTTCGCCGAGCTGCTCCACCAGCCCGCGCGAGACCAGGACGCTGACCAGCCGGGAAGCGGTGGATTTGTGCACGCCGAGTTCCCCGGCGATTTCGGTGATGCCCGCTTCGCCGTTGCGGGCCAGCAGTTCCAGCACGCTCACCGCCCGGTCCACGGACTGCACGAGTGCGCCGGGCTTTTCGCGTTCGGCCGGTTGAGGAGCGTTGACCACGGTTGGACCCGAATCCCGTCGCTGGTGGTTTTCCTAGCGACCATACCCGGCGTTCCGCATCGCGCAACAGTGTCGAAGGGCGATTTCGCTGCGGACGATACCTCCCCGATCCCCGTCACCGGGCCGGGAACACGCCGCGCAGGCAGCAGCCGTTGCTCGGCGCCACGATCTTGAACGCAGCGCCCTAATCAGGCAGGCCCGCGCAGCGCGTCCAGCAGAAGATCGGCCAGGTAGCCGGCGAACGAATTCCGCACCAGGATCCGGTAGTCCGGCTCCGGTCCGAGCTGCCAGAGCACGGCCTGGGTGCGGCCGAGCAAGGTCTGCGCGCAGTACCCCGCGGCGAACGCGCGCGGGTGCAGGTCCAGCGAGCACACCTTCTCCAGCACGTCCCGGGCGGACCCGCCGCTGAGCCGCAGCGTGGTGCGGTTCGCGGACAGGTCGACGACCGACGCGGCACCGGCGGAACCGAGCGCGTCGCGCAGCGATGCGGCCTCGCCGTCCGGCGCCATCAGCAGCCATTCGTCCGGGCCGAGCCACAGCGCCGCCCGCTGGGCGTCGCCGCCCACGCGGTTCGCCTTGCGCGGCAACGGGATTCCCGCCGCGTTGCCGAGCCGCGCGAGCTGTTCGGGCGCGGCCCGCAGGTTCACCTGGGTCAGGAACGGTTCCTCGGCGAGCCGGGTGCCGCGCGGCCCCGCGGCCGCGGCCAGTTCGGCGGCGCGGTCGGCGAGCGGGCTGCGGCGCAGCCGTTCGACGCCTGCCGGGCCGGTGGTGCCGGGTTCAACCGGGCTGATGACCGTCACGGCGCGCTCCTTCCGGGTCGTAGAAGACGGGTTCGGTGACCTCGGCGGAAATGGCGGTGCCGCCGAGCGGGGCGTGCAGCACCTCGCCGACCCGGCCGCGTCCGCCGCGGATCAGCGCCAGGGCGAACGTCCGCCCCAGCGCGGCGCTGCGGTAGCTGGAGGTCACGTGCCCCAGCATCGGCACCGGCGGAGTCAGCGGCGTGCCCGGTTCGATGAGCTGGGCGCCTTCCGGCAACAACGCGTCGGAGTCCACCGGCAGCAGCCCGACCAGCTGCTTGCGATCGGAACGCGCGGTGTCCGGCCGGGCGAACGAGCGCTTGCCGATGCAGTCCTTGCGCTTGGAGACGACCCAGTCCATGCCGAGGTCCAGCGGGGTGACCGTGCCGTCGGTGTCCTGGCCGACGATGACGAACCCCTTCTCCGCGCGCAGCACGTGCATCGTCTCGGTGCCGTAGGGCGTGATCCCGAGATCCGCGCCGTCCTCGGTGACCGCGTCCCACGCCGCCTGGCCGTACCAGGACTCGACGTTGATCTCGAAGGCCAGCTCGCCGGAGAACGAGATCCGGCAGATCCGGGCCGGAATCCCGTTGCGCAGCAACGCTTCCCGGACCTCCATGAACCCGAAGCCGGCGGCCGAGACGTCCAGCTCCGGTGCGACGCGCGCCAGCACCGCGCGGGAATCCGGGCCTGCCACGGCGATCGTGGCCCACTGCTCGGTCACCGAGGTGCAGCGCACGTCCAGCTGCGGCCACTCGGTCTGCAGCCACTCCTCCAGCCAGTCCAGCACCGCGGCCGCGTTGCCGGTGGTGGTGCTCATCAGGTAGCGGTCCGCGGCCAGCCGCATCGTGACGCCGTCGTCGAAGACCATGCCGTCGGCGGTGCACATCATGCCGTAGCGGGCCTTGCCCACGGCGAGCTTCGCGAAACCGTTGGTGTAGACGCGGTTGAGGAATTCCGGCGCGTCCGGGCCGACCACTTCGATCTTGCCGAGGGTGCTGGCGTCCATCATCGCCACCCCGGTGCGCGCGGCCGCGCATTCGCGCAGCACCGCGGTTTCCATGTCCTCGCCCGGCTGCGGGTAGTACCAGGGACGCTTCCACTGGCCGACGTTCTCGAACTCCGCGCCCGCGCGGACGTGCCAGGCGTGCATCGGCGTGGTGCGCACCGGATCGTGCAGCTCGCCGCGGTCCCTACCGGCCATCAGCTCGAACCGCACCGGGCGCGTCGGCGGCCGCGCACCGGTCGGTCCCAGCGCCGCTGGCGAGTCCATCCCGAGCAGGGTCGCCAGCACGCCGAGCGCGACGATGCCGGAGGTCGCGCCCTGATCGCTGCCGGTGCCGATCGTGGTGTAGCGCTTCACGTGCTCCGGCGAGCTCAGACCGGCTTCGACCGCGCGGCGGACGTCGGCGACCGTCGCGTCCCGCGCCTGGTCGACGAAGATCTCCCGCTCGTCGCCATCGACCAGCCACAGCGGCCGGGGACGCGCGCACGTCAGGTCACCGCGCACCGCGGGCACCGGCGGCGGCACCACGCGGAACCCGCTCGCGGTCGCGGACGCGGCTCCGGCGGCGAACCCCTGCGCCAAGCAGCCGGCAAGGTCGTACGTGCCGCGCGCGGCACCGACGATCCGCCCGTCCTTGTCCGGATCAGCCTGCTCCGGGTCCGGAACGAATCCGGCCACCACGGGATCCCACCGCAACGCGCCGGAGGAACCGGCCAGTTCGGTCGCCGGGTTCCAGCCGCCGCACACCGCGAGCAGGTCGCAGCCGAACTCCTCCGGTTCCCCGATCGGCCTGCCCCGCTCGTCCAGATCCCGCACGCGAACACCCGAAACCCGTTGTGCGCCAACGGTTTGCACCACGGCAGAGCCGATCCGCACCGGGATGCCCGCTTCGCGCGCCCGCGCGGCGAGCCGAGCGGGCGGGTCGTTCCGGCTGTCCACCAGCACCGGTACCCGAGCCCCGGCCGCGACGAGGTCCAGCGCCGTCGCATAAGCACTGTCCGAAGTGGTGCACACGACCACCTCCCGCCCCGGCAGCACCGCGAACCGGCGCACGTACCGGCGGACCGCGGAAGCGAGCACGACCCCGGGCCGGTCGTTGCCCGCGAACGCGATCGGCCGCTCCCGCGCACCCGCCGCGAGCACCACCTGCTGGGTCCGCAGGTGCCACAGGCGGTGCTGCCCCGGGTGCTTGCCAGGTCCGGGATGTTCGGCCACGAGCAGGTATCCGTGGTCGTAGTGGCCGACCGCGGTAGCGCGGGTCAGCACCCGCGTCTCGGGCAGTTCGACGAGTTCCCGCACCGCCCGCCGCACCCACTCCGGACCGGGCAGGCCGTCGACCACCTCGTCGCCGTCCAGCAGCGCGCCGCCGAGTTCCCGATTGCGCTCCACCAGGATCACCCGCGCGCCGCTGCGACCGGCCGCGAGGGCGGCGGCGATCCCGGCGGGGCCGGCTCCGATCACGACCACGTCGGCGTGCCGGTACTTCTTGTCGCAGCGGGACTCCTCGCCCGCTTCGGCCCAGCCGACGCCGGAGAGCCTCGCCACTTCCAGGCCGTCGCGCAGCTCCACTTCGGTCGCGGGCACCATCGGCTCGGGCTCGTCGAGCACCTGGACCATCGCGTTCGGCTCGCTCGCGTCGGCGGTGAGGATTCCGCGCGGGCGGCCGAGATATGGCGACGGCGCGGCCTCGATCTCGCCCGCGGCCAGCAGCGCCGAAGCAAGCGTGTCGCCGGGATGCCCGAGCATCGGCACGCCGTCCACGGTGAACCGGACCGTGCGGCTGCGGTCGATGCGGCCGCCGCTGCCGAGCCGGGTCATGACGTGATCTCGTTCGTCGCGGTGTCCCGGACCAGGTCGAACCAGCGCCTGCACCCCGCGGTGTGCACCCAGCGCTCGGCGAGGCTGCCACTCGGATTTCCCCGCACGAACAGGTATTCCGCCCAGGCGGCGTCGTCCAGCCCGGCCGGGTCGGCCGGGTATCGGACGTGCGCCTGACCGCCGTAGCGGAACTCCACCTCGTCCCGCTCACCGCACCAGGGGCAAGGGATGCGCAACATCACGTCCCTCCACTTCGGATCATTTGGGCTCTTGTCTTCGAGCGGCGCGGCTGCGCCTTTTGCGTGGCGGCACGCTCTTGTGTTCGGCCTTGGAAGCGGCGCAGCCGCTTGCGGCGGACCACCTGAGCAACCGGCACCGCCGCGGGTTCTCAGGCGTCGTCTCGCGAGGACAGCTCAGCCGCCGAGTAGGGCGCTACTTCAGGACGAGATCCCGCAGCGAGACGGCGTCTGAGGTTCCGCTAAGCGACCCACTACGCAAACCACCTTTCAAACATTCTTCAGTGCGCCACGGCAGCGGCGCCGTGTTCGTCGATGAGGGCCCCGGTGCGGAACCGCTCCAGCCCGTAGGGCTCGTTGAGCGGATGCGGCGCACCAGTGGCAACGGTGTGCGCGAACACCCGGCCGACGGCCGGAGTCGCCTTGAACCCGCCGGTGCCCCATCCGCAATTGACGAACAGGCCCTCCACCGGCGTGGGCCCGATGATCGGCGAGGCGTCCGGCGTGACGTCCACGACGCCCGCCCAAGTCCGGATCACGTGCGCCCGCGCGAACATCGGGAACAGCTCCACCGCCGCGGCGAGCTGCTGCTCCAGCACGTGCACCGACCCGCGCTGCCCGTAGCCGTTGTAGGTGTCGATCCCCGCGCCGAGGACCAATTCCCCCTTGTGCGCCTGGCTGCAGTAGACGTGCACGTGGTTCGACATCACCACGCACGGGTGCACCTGCTCCAGCAGCTCGGAGACCATGGCCTGCAACGGATGGCTCTGCAGCGGCAACCGCAGCCCGAGGGTCTCGGTGAGCGCGCTGGTCCGCCCGGCGGCGGCGAGCCCGACCCGGCCGGCGGCGATGTCCCCGCGCGAGGTCCGCACTCCCGCGACCCGCGCACCGTCCATGACGAACCCGGTGACTTCGCAGTTCTCGATCAGATCGACGCCGAGCTGGTCGGCGCGCCGCGCCAGCGCCCACGCGACGTGGTCGTGCTTGGCGATCCCGGCCCGCGGCTGCCAAGTGGCGCCGCGGACCGGATATCGCTTGTGCGGCGAGACATCCAGCACCGGGCACAGTTCGGCGATCTCCTCCGGACCGACGAACTCGGCGTCGATTCCGTTGAGGCCGTTGGCGAACACCCGCCGCCGCGCGTCCCGGATCTCCTGCTCGGTGTGCACCAGGTTGAGCACCCCGCGCTGGCTGAGCAGGAAGTCGTGGTCCAGTTCGGCCGGCCACCGCTCCCACAGGTCCAGGGCGTGCCCGTAGAGCGCGGCGCTCTCGTCGAGCAGGTAGTTGGAGCGGATGATCGTGGTGTTGCGGGCCATGTTCCCGCCCGCGAGCCAGCCGCGTTCCAATACCGCGACGTCCCGGATCCCGTGTTCCTGGGCCAAGTAGTAGGCGGTCGCCAGTCCGTGCCCGCCCGCGCCGACGATCACCACGTCGTAGCCGCGCTTGGGCTCGGCCGGACGCCACAGGCGCGCGGGAGGTTCCGGGAGTTCCGGAGCTTGTGGAGGGCGGGATCGCATCTGATCACCCACTCGGCGAGAACGCCAGATGTCCTTGTGCGGCAGAGGTTAGCCACGCCGGGACACCGCGACAAGCGGGATCGCCTCAGTGGCCCAGCGATGTCGATCAAGCGCTCCGATCGAGCCGCGGAAAGCCGATCATGCCAACGAAAATTCGCCCCTCCGTGTCCTTGACGCCCGCCCTGATCCAGGCGCACTGTTGCTCATAACGCAGCCAGTTGTGAGGAGCGCAACACCTCCGAAAGTCCCTCCGGAGGTGTTCCGCAGGCACCCGGACCGGTCGCGCGAGAGCGAATCTGCGTCAACCAAGCCGAAATCTTCCCGGAGTCCAGCACCGGTGCTCCGGAAACCAGATTCGTGAGCCAGGGGGCTGCACATGGACACCAGTGCGCGGATCATGATCGTGGGGGCGGGCGTCGTCGGCTGCTCCACGGCGTACCACCTCGCGCGCGCCGGGGTCACCGACGTTCTCGTCGTGGACCAAGGACCCTTGTTCGCCACCGGTGGTTCCTCTTCGCACGCACCGGGATTGGTGTTCCAGACCAACGCTTCGGAGTTGTTGACCAAACTGGCCGCCTACACCGTCGAGCGGTTCAGCGCCGAGGAACTCGACGGGCGCCGGTGCTTCCACCAGGTCGGCGGCATCGAGGTCGCGGCCACCGAAGCCCGCTGGGACGACCTGGAGCGCAAGCGCGGACTCGCCGCCGCGTGGGGCGTGCCCGCGGAACTGATCGGGCCGAACGAGGTGCACGACCGCATCCCGCAGCTCGACCCGTCCCGCATTCACGGTGGGTTGTACGTGCCCACCGACGGCATCGCGAAACCGGTGCGCGCGGCCGAGGCGATGGCCCGCGAGGCCACTCGCCGTGGCGTCCGGTTCCGGGGAAACACCGAGGTGATCGGGTTCGACGTGACCGGCGGCAGGGTCCGCGCGGTGCGCACGACCGACGGCTCGGTGGAGGTGGAGACGGTGCTGTGCTGCGCGGGGATCTGGGGGCCGAAGATCGGCTCGCTGGCCGGGGTGTCCATCCCGGTGCAACCGGTCGCGCACCAGTACGCGGTCACCGGCCCGATCGCCGATCTCGGCGCCAGCAAGGCCGCCGGCGGGGACGAGGTGACCCAGCCGCTGCTGCGCCACCAGGACTGCTCGATGTACTTCCGGCAGATCCACGACCGCTGGGGCATCGGTTCCTACCAGCACCGCGTGCTTCCCGTGCAGGCCGCGGACCTGGCGCCGAGCGCTCCGCGGGGCGGCGGCGCGGAGGCTCCGTCCGACGGCGGCGCGTGGAAGGGCATGTCCTCCGTGCACCCGTTCACGCCGCAGGACTTCAAGCAGCCCTGGGACGACGCCTGCGAGCTGCTGCCCGCGCTCGGCCGCGCGGAGATCGCGGAGGGCATGAACGGGCTGATGCTGTTCACCGCGGACGGGATGCCGGTGCTCGGCCCGTCCCGGGAGATCGACAACTTCTGGGTCGCCGAGGCGGTGTGGATCACCCACTCCGCGGGCGTCGGCCGGGCGATGTCGGAGTGGCTGACCGAAGGCTCGCCGCGGCTGGACCTGCGCGCGGCGGATCTGCGCCGGTTCGAGGAGTTCGCGCACAGCTCGTCCTACGTGGCCGAACGCAGCGCGCAGAGCTTCCGCGAGGTCTACGACGTGATCCACCCGCAGCAGCCGCCCGCGCGCCCCCGGCCGCTGCGCACCACCCCGTTCCACGAGCGGGAGGAACAGCTCGGCGCGGTGTTCCTGGAAGCCAACGGCTGGGAGCGGCCGCACTGGTACGACTGCAACGAACATCTCGTGGCCGGCCGGGAAATCGTCGCCCCCGGCGAGTGGGCGGGCCGCTACTTCTCGCCGATCGTGGCCGCCGAGCACCTGGCCGCGCGGGAGCGGGTCGCGATGTTCGACATGACCTCGCTGGCGCGCGCGGAAGTCAGCGGCCGCGGCGCGCTGGAACTGCTGCAGCGGCTGACCACCAACCAGCTCGACCGCAAACCCGGCTACGTGACCTACACGCTGATGTTGGAGCACACCGGCGGAATCCGCGCCGACATCACCGTCGCGCGGCTGTCCGAGACCGAGTTCCAGGTCGGCTGCAACGGACCCCGCGACATCGCCTGGCTGCGCAGGCACGCCGACGAGACCACGGCGGTCCGCGACATCACCGGCGGCACCTGCTGCATCGGCCTGTGGGGGCCGAAGGCGCGCGAAGTGCTCGCACCGCTGGCCGACGAGGACGTCTCGCACGAGGCGTTCCGGTTCTTCCGCGCCAAGCGGCTGCACGTCGGCGAGGTGCCGGTGACCGCGCTTCGACTGTCCTATGTGGGCGAAATGGGCTGGGAGCTGTACACCTCGGCGGAGTTCGGCAGGCGGCTGTGGGACCTGCTGGCCGCCCAGGGCACCGAGCACGGGATCTTCCCCGCCGGGCGCGGCGCGTTCAACGGGATGCGGCTGGAGAAGGGCTACCGCGCCTGGGGCGGCGACATGTCCAGCGAGCACGACCCCGACGAGGCCGGGCTGGCGTTCGCGGTGAAGCCGGACAAGGGCGATTTCGTCGGGCGCGACGCGCTGCTGCGGCGCCGGGAGCAACCCGTGCGGCGGCGGCTGTGCTGCCTGCGCATCGACGACGGCACGGTGCTGATGGGCTCCGAGCCGGTGTTCGCCGGCTCCGGGCGCACCGCGGCCGGGTTCACCACCAGCGCGGGCTACGGGCATTCCGCGGGCGCGAGCCTGGCCTACGCCTGGATCCCCGCGGAACTCGCCGAACCCGGCACCGAACTGCGGGTGTCCTACTTCGACCGGCGACATCCGGCAACGGTCGTCGCCGACCCGGTGTTCGACCCGGACATGTCCCGGATGCGCTGCTGAACCAGCCCGGCAACGGATCCGCCTGCCGAGAAACGCACAACCACCCGGTGATTCCGCCGAGGTGCGGCTCCCGCATCCCTCGCCGAGGCCGGGAAATCAACCCACTCGCCGCTAAGGAGCATCAGCACACTTCTTTTTGATCTTTGTGAGGTTCCGCTACCGGCACCGCCACGCAAACCCACTCTGAAAGAACTTTCTAAGGAGCATCAGCCCATGGCCGTCAACCCGAATCCGGGCATCCTGCAGTACTCCCGGCTGCGCAAATCGCCGTTCTTCCACGCATCGAGGCAGCACGGCGTGGGCCTCTACAGCGTCTACAACCACACGTACCACCCCCGGCACTACGGTGACCCGGTCGCTGAGTACTGGGCGCTGCTGGAGGGGGTGACGCTCTGGGATGTCGGGGTGGAACGGCAGGTCGAGATCACCGGCCCGGACGCCTTCGAGTTCACCAACATGCTGGTGCCGCGCGACCTGAACAAGTGCCGCGTCGGGCAGTGCAAGTACGTGTTCGTCACCGCCGAGGACGGCGGCATCATCAACGACCCGGTGCTGCTGCGGCTGGGCGAGAACCACTTCTGGCTGTCGCTGGCCGACAGCGACGTGCTGCTGTGGGCGAAGGGCCTGGCGCACAACCTCGGCATGGACGTGCAGATCCGCGAGCCCGATGTCGGGCCGGTGCAGGTGCAGGGGCCGAAGTCGCGCGACGTGATGGTCGACCTGTTCGGCGAGTCCATTTTGGACGTTCCGTACTACTACGCGGTGGACCGCGAGCTGAACGGGATGCAGGTCGTGGTCTCCCGCACCGGCTACACCGCGGAACTGGGCTACGAGATCTACCTGCACCACGCCAGCCGCGACGGCGTGAAGCTGTGGGAGACGATCTGGGAGGCCGGCGAGCCGCACGGGATGACCGTGATCGGCCCGTGCCACATCCGCCGCATCGAGGCCGGGATCCTGTCCTGGGGTTGCGACATCACCTATGACACCAACCCGTTCGAGGCGGGCTACGGCTTCGAGAAGACCTGGATGGTCGACCTGAACCAGGAATCCGACTTCATCGGCAAGGAAGCCCTGACCCGGATCAAGTCCGAAGGGGTGGCCCGCAAACTGGTCGGCGTGCGGATCGGCGGGCCCTCGATCGGTTCGTTCAACGACGGCAACATGATCGAGCCGTTCGACGTGCACGACCCGCACGGGCTGCGCATCGGCGAGGTCACCTCGGCCTGCCACTCGCCGCGGGTGGAGGGCAACATCGGCTTCGCCATGGTCCCGGTGGCCTACCAGGAGTTCGGCACCGAGCTCGTGGTGCACACCCAGCACGGCCCGCAGCAGGCCGAGGTGGTCGAAAAGCCCTTCCTGGACCCGCAGAAGGACATCCCGAAGACCGCGCAGCGCGCGGCCACGGCGTAGCTGGGCGGGCCATCATGGACACCGGATTCCAGCGACTCGAGGAATTGCTGTGCAGCGCCCGGTTCGAGGTGCTGCCGGTGCGCGGAGCGGTGCAGCGCTGCGAGCAGCTGCCCGCGGGCACCACGGTCACGGTCACGTCCTCGGCGGCCAAGGGGCCCGAGGCGACGCTGGCCACCGGGGCGCAACTGGCCGCGGTGGGGATGCGGGTCGTGCCGCACCTGGCGGCCCGGTCCATCAAGGACTCCGCGCACTTGTCCGGCCTGCTGGACCGGGCGGAGGCGCTGGGCAGCGGCGAGGTGTTCGTGATCGCGGGTGACTCCCCGGCGCCCGCCGGGGAATTCCCGGACGCGCTGGCGCTGCTGCGCAGGATGGACGAGCTCGGCCGCAGGCCGGGGCGGGTCGGCATCAGCGGCTACCCGGAGCGGCACGCCTTCCTGTCCGACGAGGCCACCGTGCGGGCCATGACCGACAAGGCCGGTTACGCCGACTACGCGGTCTCGCAGATCTGCTACGACCCGCAGCGCATCGCGGCCTGGCTCGGCGAGGTCCGCGCCCGCGGCGTGCTGCTTCCGATCCACATCGGACTCCCGGGAGCGGTGGACGTGACCAAGCTGCTTCGGGTGTCGATGAAGATCGGGCTCGGCGAGTCGCTGCGGTTCCTGCGCAAGCAGCACGGCATGGTCAGCAAACTGCTGGCGCCCTACAACCCGGACTCCCTCGTGGACGGCCTGTGGCCGTACCTGGACGAACCCGCACCGGGGATCGCGGGCTGGCACCTGTACACGTTCAACGAAATCACCCGGACCGCCCAGTGGCGCGATGCGGCGCTCGCCCGGATCCAGGAGGTTCCCGCATGAGCATTCCGTCCGATCTGGACATCTCCCGCGCGAGCACGCTGCGTCCGATCGACGAGGTGGCCGCGCAGCTCGGACTCGGCCCGCACCTGCTGGAACCGTACGGCAGCCAGGTGGCGAAGGTGTCGTTGGACGCGGCCGAGGAACTCGCCGACCGACCGCCCGCCCGCTACGTGGTCGTCTCCGCGGTCACCCCGACACCGCTCGGCGAGGGCAAGACGACCACCACCGTGGGACTCGGGCAGGGGCTGCGGTACCTGGGGCACAACTCGGCGGTGGCGGTCCGCCAGCCGTCGATGGGCCCCACGTTCGGCATCAAGGGCGGCGCCGCCGGCGGCGGCTACAGCCAAGTGGTGCCGATGGAGTCGCTGAACCTGCACCTGACCGGCGACATGCACGCGGTCACCGCCGCGCACAACCTGCTCTCCGCGATGCTGGACAACCACCTGCACCGGGGCAACGAGCTGGGCATCGACCCGCACCGGATCACCTGGCGGCGGGTGCTCGACGTCAACGACCGGGACCTGCGCTCGATCGTGACCGGGCTGGGCGGGAGCGCGGACGGCACGCCGCGGCAGACCGGGTTCGACATCACCGCGGCCAGCGAGGTGATGGCGGTGCTCGCGCTGTCGAACTCGCTGCACGACATGCGGCGCAGGCTGGGCCACATCGTCGTCGCCTACACCTCCGAGGGAACCCCGGTCACCGCCGAGCAGCTGCGCGCGGCCGGGGCGATGACGGTGCTGATGCGCGAGGCGATCAAGCCGAACCTGATGCAGACCACGGAGAACACTCCGGTTTTCGTGCACGCGGGACCGTTCGGCAACATCGCGCACGGCAACTCCTCGGTGGTGGCCGACCGGATCGCGATGCGCTGCGCCGACTACGTGGTGACCGAGGCCGGGTTCGGCGCGGACATGGGCGCGGAGCGGTTCTTCAACATCAAGTGCCGGGCTTCCGGCCTGCGCCCGGACGCGGCGGTGCTGGTGGCCACGGTGCGGGCGTTGAAGGCGCACTCCGGCAACTACCGGATCGTCGCGGGCCGGCCGCTGCCGCCGGAACTGCTCGCGGAGAACCCGGACGACGTGCTGGCCGGGGCGGCCAACCTGCGCAAGCAGATCGAGAACATCCGGATGCACGGGGTCTCGCCGGTGGTGGCGGTGAACGCCTTCCCCAGCGACCACCCCTCGGAGCACGCCGCGATCCGGGAGGTCGCCGAAGCCGCGGGTGCCCGCGTCGCGATCAGCAGCCACTTCCTCGACGGCGGGAAGGGCGCGAAGGACCTGGCCGAGGCGGTGGTGGAGGCCGCCGAGGAGCCCAGCAGCTTCGAGCCGCTCTACCCGGATTCGGCGAGCCTGCGGGAGAAGATCGACGTGATCGCCCGCCGGGTGTACGGGGCGGACGGCGTCAGCTACACGCCGGCCGCGGCCCGCTCGTTGCGGGACTACGAGGCGAACGGTTTCGGCGCCTTGCCGGTGTGCATCGCCAAGACGCACCTGTCGCTGAGTTCGGACCCGACGCTGCTGGGCGCCCCCACCGGCTGGACGCTGCCGGTGCGGGAGGTCCGGGCCTCGGTCGGCGCCGGCTTCGTGTACCCGATCTGCGGGGACATGCGCACGATGCCCGGGCTCGGTTCGCATCCGGCGGCCGAGCAGATCGACATCGACGAGCACGGCCAGGTCGTGGGGCTGAGTTGACCGATCTCGACGCGAGCGTGCGGGATTTCCTGGACGAGGTGGCCGCGCCGACTCCGTCCGCCACCGGCGGCGTGGTCGGCGCGGTCACCGTCGCATCGGCGGCCGGGCTGGCGGCGATGACGGCGCGGCTGATCCGTTCGTCCTCCCGGGCGGCTCGGGCGGAGGCGTTGCGGCAGCGGGCGACCGAGCTCGCGGTGGCCGATTCCGAGGCGTACCAAGCGGTGCTGGCCGCGCAGCGGCGCAGCGGCGAGGATCCCGCGCGGGCCGAGGCGGTGCGGGAGGCGCTGGCCGGGGCGGCGGGACCGCCCGCGAAACTGGCCGAGGTGGCCGCCGAGGTCGCGGCGCTGGCGGCCGAACTCGCCGGCGATGCCACTCCCGCGCTGCGCGGGGATGCGCGCACCGCCGCCACGCTGGCCGCGGCTTGCGCCCGATCGGCGGCCGAGCTGGCGCGGATCAACCTCACGTCCGCGGGCGCCGACCTCGCCGCCGCCGATGAGGCCGATCGGCACGCCACTGAGGCCGCCGGGCACGCCCGCTGAATCCTGCGGTTCCTAATGGGCCGGTCCAACGACCACGACCGAGCGCACCGAGGCGCGCGTTCCGGTTCGTCGCGATCGGCCCGCGGCCGGTGCGGTCGTCAACCGGTTGAGGTTTCTTCTCGGAACCCCTCGAAGCTCCGGACGGCGTGCTGCGCCAGGGGACGGGCACGGGGATCTTGCGCTCGCGCGCAAGTAAGCTCCGCGGCGTGCAGGTTCTGCGTTCGGTCGTGCTCTTCGTGCTGGCCGCGTTCGCCGAGATCGGCGGCGCGTGGCTGGTGTGGCAGGGCGTGCGGGAGCACAAGGGTCTGCTGTGGATGGGCGCGGGAGTGATCGCGCTCGGTGTCTACGGGTTGGTGGCGACGTTGCAGCCCGATGCGCACTTCGGCCGCATCCTCGCCGCCTACGGCGGGGTGTTCGTCGCGGGCTCGCTGCTGTGGGGTGTGCTGGTCGACGGGTTCCGGCCGGACCGCTGGGACCTCATCGGCGCGGCGCTGTGCCTGGCGGGCGTCGGCGTGATCATGTACGCGCCGCGGTGATCCCGGTCAGTCCGAGACGCCCAGCCGCAGGTGCTCGATGTGGTAAACGGCCTCGTCCAGCAGCTGCGCGACGTGGTTGTCGTAGAGCGAGTACACGACGCTGCGGCCGGACCGGTTCCCGCTGACCAGGCCCAGCGAGCGCAGCAGCCGCAGCTGGTGGGACACCGCGGAGGGTTCCATGCCCACGGCTTCGGCGAGTTCGCCGACCGGCCGGGCGCCCTGGCGCAGTTCGCTCAGGATCAACAGCCGCGAGGGCGTGGCCAGCGCTTGCAGCGTCTCGGCCACCGAGGACGCGGATGCCGCGTCCAGCTTCGCGGCGGGCGTCGCCCTGGCCTCGACTCCGTGACCCATGGGCGCAGTGTATCGGCAGGGGTTCGATGCCCCGTCCGATGATTTGCGGCCGATGATTACGGTCTGAACGATTGAACACCTGAGCAGTCATTCATGTATCTTGGCGGCGTCCGCACAGCAGAGGAGCCGCGATGCCGACCACGCTCACCCGCCCGGCCGCCGCCGGGGAGTCCGCGCCCGCGAGCAAGCGCGGCCTGTTCGCGCTCGCCGAGGCCCGCTGGGCGGGCGCCGCGCTGGCCGCCTACCTGCTCGGCTTGGCCGCGGACCTGGGCGGCGGCCCGTTGTGGCTGAGCTGGGCGCTGTACCTGACCTGCTACGTCACCGGCGGGTGGGAGCCGGCCTGGGCCGGGCTGCAGGCGTTGCGGGACAAGACGCTCGACGTGGACCTGCTGATGATCGTGGCCGCGATCGGTGCGGCGGCGATCGGGCAGGTCTCCGACGGCGGGCTGCTCATCGTCATCTTCGCCACCTCCGGTGCGCTGGAGGCCTTCGCGACCGCGCGCACCGAGGACTCCGTGCGCGGGCTGCTCGACCTCGCACCGGACACGGCGGTGCTGCTGCGCGACGGCGAAGAACGCACCGTGCGCACCGAAGACCTGGACGTCGGCGACGAGATCCTGGTCCGCCCCGGCGAGCGGATCGGCGCGGACGGCGAGGTCGTCGCGGGCGGCAGCGAGGTCGACCAGTCCAGCATCACCGGTGAACCGGTGCCCGCCGCCAAGACCGGCGGCGACGAGGTGTTCGCGGGCACGCTCAACGGTTCCGGGGCGCTGCGGGTGCGGGTGAGCCGGGACGCCTCGGAGTCGGTGATCGCGCGCATCGTGGCGATGGTCGCCGAGGCGGGCGCGACGAAGGCGCCGACGCAGCTGTTCATCGAGAAGGTGGAGCAGCGCTACTCGGTCGGCGTGGTCGTGGCGACCTTGGCGGTGTTCGGGATTCCGCTGCTGTTCGGCGAGGCGCTGGAAGGCGCGCTGCTGCGGGCGATGACCTTCATGATCGTCGCCTCGCCGTGCGCGGTGGTGCTGGCGACGATGCCGCCGTTGCTGTCCGCGATCGCCAACGCGGGCAGGCACGGCGTGCTGGTCAAGTCGGCGGTGGTGATGGAGCGGCTGGCCGACGCCGGGCGGGTCGCGCTGGACAAGACCGGCACGCTCACCGAAGGCGTGCCGCGTGTTGCCGAGCTGCGGGCCGAACCTGGGCACAACGAGCAGCGCGCGCTCGAGCTGGCCGCGGCTGCGGAGCTCTACAGCGAACATCCGCTGGGCAGGGCCGTGGTCTCCGCGGCACGGGAACGCGGTCTCGACGTGCTGGAGGCGACGGATTTCCAGGCGCTGCCCGGCCGGGGTGTCGCCGCCACGGTTTCCGGGCACCGCGTCGAAGTGCGCAGGCCGGACGAGTCCACCGGGCGGGTCGCCGAGGTCACCGCCTCCGGGCGCACCGCCGTAGTGGTCGTCGTCGATGGTGCGCAGGCCGCGGTGCTCGGGCTCACCGACCGGTTGCGCCCGGACGCGGCGGCCGCGGTGCGCGGGTTCCGATCCCTGACCGGAACCGGGCCGACGCTGCTGACCGGCGACAACGCGCCCGCTGCCGAGCGGATCGCCGCGGAGGCCGGGATCGACGACGTGCGCGCGGACCTGCTGCCGGACCAGAAGGTCGAGGCGGTGCGCGGGCTCGGCGAGCCCGCGCTGGCCGTCGGCGACGGCATCAACGACGCGCCCGCGCTGGCGGCCGCGCACGTCGGTGTGGCGATGGGCCGCGCCGGGTCGGACCTGACGCTGCGGACCGCGGACGCGGTGGTGGTCCGCGACGAACTCGCGGCGGTGCCGAAGGTCGCCGGACTGGCACGGCGTGCTCGGCGGCTGGTGCGGCAGAACCTGGTCATCGCCGGTTCGTTCATCGCCGTGCTGGTGGTGTGGGATCTCGTCGGCGAGTTGCCGTTGCCACTGGGCGTGGCCGGGCACGAGGGTTCCACCGTGCTGGTCGGGCTCAACGGGTTGCGGCTGCTGCGCGCCGCGGCGTGGCGGTGAGCTTCTTGCCCGCGCGGCGTCCTTTGCGACCATGATCGGATGGGATCGACCGTGGCCGTGGCGGTGCACGACGGGTACTTCGGGTGCGGGACCGGCGCGGGCGCGGCCAACCGCGCGTTCTTGAGCGTGCTGGCCGAGGTGTTGCCGCCACAGGTGCGCTTGGTTGTGCTGCCGGTCCGGCTGGACCCGGCAGGCGCCGAGTACCACGCGGAGTGGCACGCCGAAACCCGGGCGATGCTGCGCCGGGCCGAGGTTCATCCGGTCGGGAACGGCACCTGCGGCGCTGATCGATTCGGGACTCTGCCGGATTTCCGCCACCTTGCCCGGGAAACCTCGCGTGTTCTGCGGGAACGCGTTGTGCGGCAAGGGGATTCCGTGCTGTGCGTCGCTTTCGACGTGCCGTTCCTGGGATTGGCGGAGGCGGTACCGCCCGAGGTCCGGCTGGTGCTCGTGCCGCGTTCCACCGGCCTGCTGCACCAACCGCACGACACCGAACGGGTGCAGTGGGAACGCCGATGCCTGCGGGCCGCGGCGCGTCGCGGCGCGCGGATCGGCTGGATCTCCCGGTTCATGGCCGAGCATCTGCGCCGGGATCACGGAGTTCCGGACTCGGCGCTGGTGCCGCTGCCGGACGGGCTGCTCGACTCCGAGCGGCCACCGGTGGCGGACGTTCCCGTTGCGGCGCAACGAGGTTTCGTGCTCGCTTTCGGCAGGGCCGAGCCGTACAAGGGATTCGGCGACTTCATCGAGGCGCTGCGGCTGCTGGGTGCCGATGCCCGGCCGCACGTCGTGCTGGCCGCCGTCAGCGAAACCCCTGGGCGAACCGCCTACCAGCGGGAACTCGCCGCGGCGCTGCACGGGCTCCCGGTGACTTTCCTGGCCGACTTCGACCCGGCGGTGCGGGGAATGCTCGGTCATCCCGCGTTGCGCGCGGTGGTGGTGCCGTCCCGCAGCGAACCGTTCGGCCGCGTCCCGCTGGAGGCGTACGCGGCGGGTGCCGCACCGGTCGTGGCGACGCGGACCGGCGGGTTGACCGAGCAGGTCACCGACGGGGTCACCGGATTCCTCGCCGAACCCGGCGACCCCGCGGAACTGGCCCGAGCGCTGCGGAGGGCGTTGCGCTGCACGCCGGAACAACGCGCGATGATCCGGCGGCGGGCGACCGACGTGCTGGCGCGGCACGACTACCGGGAGTCGATCATCCGATTCCTGCGCGCGAACGGCTACCGTGTGCCCATGCTGGCGAGGAGCGCAGGTTGAGCGACGGGCTGGTGCGCACGATCGGGACGCAAGCCGCGCGCTGGCGAACCGTTGCGCCGCAACGGACTGTGCTCGTCGTCGTGCACAACGTCACGGCGATGACGCGGCTGCTGGACGTGCTCGCGCTGTTCGAAGGCGACTTCCGGGTCCAGCTCAGCTACACGTGGAACGGTTCGGATCCGTTCCCGGACGGACTGCACCGCATGCTCGCCGACCGCGGAATCCCGCTCGTGCCGTGGAATCAGGCGCTGCTGACCCGGTTCGACCTGGCGATCGCCGCCAACCTGGGCGGGCTGGTGGAGGTCGAGGCACCGATTCTCTCGATACCGCACGGAATTCGCTACACTAAAGTTTTGCCGCGGAGACCGGAGACCGGAGACCGGAGACCGGAGACCAGAGACGGGCGGCGGGCGTTCGGCCTCGACCCGCAGTGGGTGCTCTACGAAGGACGTCCCATCGCCTCGGCGCTGGTGCTTTCCCATGAGCAGCAACGGATCCAGCTCGCCGAGGCGGTCCCGGAGGCAGCCGGCAGCGCTGTGGTCGCGGGCGACGCCTGCTACGACCGGTTGCGCGCGAGCCTGCCGTGGCGCCCGGCCTACCGGCGCGCGCTCGGTGCGGACGGGCGCACCCTGCTGGTGGTCAGTTCGACCTGGTGGACCGAGTCGGTGCTGGGGCGCGCTCCGCAGCTGTTCGCCGAGCTGCTCGCCGAGTTCCCGGCCGACGAGTTCCGGATCGCCGCGATCCTGCACCCGAACATCTGGTACGGGCACGGCAGCAGCGAGGTCCACCGGATGCTGGCGCCGCACGAGCGTTCCGGGCTGGTCGTGGTGCCACCGGAATTCGGTTGGCGCGCGGCGCTGATCGCCGCGGACTACGTGCTCGGCGACCACGGCTCGGTGACCACTTACGGCGCAGCGCTGGGAAAACCGACGCTGCTGGCCGCCTTCCCGGAGTCCGAGGTCGCACCGGGGTCCATAGTGGACATTGTCGGGCGAACCGCCCCTCGCTTGTCCGGCGGCGAACCGGTCCGGCCCAGGCTGGACGATGCGGCCAGGACGGCCGGGAAGTTCGGCGCCATCAACGAACTCGTGACGTCCTGCCCGGACGAGGCGGCCGATCGGCTGCGCCGGTTGTGCTACGAGATGCTGCGGCTTCCCGAACCCGCGACCGAACCGCCGGTGCCGCCGGACGACCTCACCGGGCTGCCCGCGCGACCGTGGAGCTGGCGCCCGACGGCGGCCTACGCGCAAGCCGAGGTGCTTGCGGACGGTTCGCTGCGCGTGCGGCGGTTCGCGGCGGAAATGCTGCGCGCCGGGGAGTCTCCCGCGGACAGTCACTTGGTGGTCACCGCGAACCATCCCGGCCGGCGGCTGCGCGGAATCGCCGACGTGGTGGTGCTCACCGAGGACTGGCCGGATGTCGAGCAGTGCCTCGCCGAAGCGCTGGCCGGGCGGCCCGGTGCGCGCGTCGCTGCGGCGGTGGCCGGCGACTCGTGCCTGGTAAGGACCAGCACGGGCGAGACGGTGCGGATCACCGCTGCACGGCCGGGCTCGTGCGACCCGGCGTGCTTCGCCTCCGCTGTGCACGGATGGCTCGCAGCGGGCAACCGCCTCGGC
This sequence comes from Saccharopolyspora galaxeae, assembly GCF_016526145.1. Taxonomy (GTDB): domain Bacteria; phylum Actinomycetota; class Actinomycetes; order Mycobacteriales; family Pseudonocardiaceae; genus Saccharopolyspora_C; species Saccharopolyspora_C galaxeae. The sequence continues at coordinate 68,758 of NZ_JADDUE010000009.1, read as the reverse complement.
GAGCTCGCTCAGCAGACCGCGGTCAACGGCGTGCCCGTGACCGTGTCCTATGTGGTCGCCGACCGGTACCGCAACGGCACTTGATCGGTCCGATGATCAAGCAGGTAGGTGGTGCGGCGGTCGCCGTCCAGAGCAGTGCCGCGTTCGAGAGCGAGGGCGTTGCCGACCTACTGTCGCAGGCAAGTCGAAGCTGTCCTGTACGGTCGATTTGTGCTGCCGCCCGCCACCAGGGCGGATGCGGTGCGGGCGGACGGGGAGAGAGGCCACGAGCATGATCGTTGTCACCGGCGCCACCGGTGGGCTGGGCAGCGCCACCGTCGAGAACCTCCTCGATCGCGTGCCCGCCGATCACATCGGCGTAAGCGTCCGCGACGTCGCCAAGGCGCAGCACTTCGCCGATCGCGGCGTCCGCGTGCGGCAGGGCTCCTACGAAGATCCGGCCGCGCTGCGCAACTCGTTCGCCGGTGCCGAGCAGGTGCTCCTGGTATCGGGCAACGATCCGGCGGCCGACGTGGTCGGCCTGCACCGCAACGCCATCGAGGCCGCCGTCGCGGCCGGTGCCCGGCGGATCCTCTACACGAGCCAGCAGGCCGCGGTGCCCGGCAACCCGTATCTGCCGTCCGAATTGCACATCGCCACCGAGTCGATCCTCGCGACGTCCCCGGTCGCTTGGACCGCACTGCGCAACGGCGCCTACGGCCCCCTCGACCAGGTACTCGGCCCGTGGCAGCAGACTGGTGAGATCGCCCGACCGCAAGACGGTCCCGTCCCGTACACCGACCGCGCGGACGTGGCCGAGGCCACCGCGGTCGTCCTCGCCGGCGACCGCGCCTTCGACGGCCCGATCACGCTCACCGCGCCGAGGGCCGTCACCTTCGACGATCTCGCGGCGATCGCCTCCGACCTGACCGGGCGCACCATCGAGCGCACCGTCCTGGACGACGAACAGTGGGTCGCCGAGGAGATCACGAACGGCGTGCCGGAACAGGCGGCCCGCCTCATGCTCACCTGGTACCAGGCCGGCCGCGACGGCTACTTCGCAACGGCCGATCCGCTGATGACCGAGCTCCTCGGTCGCGAGCCCAGCAGCGCCACCGACCGGCTCGCGGCCGACATCGCCGCCTGAAGCTCTAAGAAATTCTTTCAGAATGATTTGCGTAGCGGTGCCGGTAGCGGAACCTCAGCGGCTCCGCCGCTGACAAGACAAGACCGAAAATCATACTGAAACGACTCCTAAGACCGCGACGGACCGTCCTGCTCGGCGCGGTCCCACAGCGCTTGCGCGCGCTGCTGGCCGAGCACGGTCGCGACTTCAGCGGCTTCCCGCGCGCACGTGCTCGCCGCTTCCCGATCGCCGAGCCGTTCGTGGATCTCGCCGAGCAGCTCCAGCGCATCGACCCGCCAATCGGGAATCCGCAGCCGCACGAAGGAATCCAGCGCGAGCCGAGCCTGCTCCAACGCGGCCGCGGGCTCCGCCGTGCGCAGCTGCGCCTGTGCCAGCGGCAGCAGCACCTTGGCCACGTTCCCGGGCTCACCGAGGTCTTCGAAGACCTCGGCGGCGTCCCGCAACAACTCCTGCGCCTCCGCGAACCGGCCGAGCCGCACCAGGACCCGGCCCGCGTGCATCCTGTGGAGCGCAAGCGGGCGCCGCCGGCGCTGCGCCGGGAACCGCTCCGACACGATCGCCTTGGAGCGGTCGAAGCATTCCAGCGCGGCTTCGAGCGAACCCGTCCGTTCCAGCACGAACCCGGCCCACTCGGTGGCGCTCTGCTCGCCCCACGCATCTCCGTGCGCCACCGCGAGCGCACGCGCCCGCTCGAACTGCTCCGCGGCGGCGGAATCCTCGTGCACCGCGAACAACGCGGCGCCGTACTGCCAGCGCATCCGAGCTTGCGCCGCCGGGTCGGCGATCTCCTCCGCGGCGGAAACGCCGAGTTCGTGGCTGTCCAGCCAATCCCCGTACAGCGCGCGGTCCGAGTAGTACGGGTGCAGGCTTTCGCACAGCTGCCACACCTGTTCCCACATCGCGAGGTCGGCGGCGGTGCGCACCGCGGCGAGCAGGTTCGGCCGTTCCTCGGCGAGGTCCCGCAGCGCCTCCCCGCGCGCGTCCGGTCCACTGTGGGCAGTGGGCACCGCGGCGTAGCGCTGCTCGCTGATCCGGCGCCGCCCGGACAGCACCTTGTCCCGCCCGATCGCGAATTCGTGGTAGTCCACGACCATCCTGCTCAGCGCCGCGGCGAGCTCGCCGGCGTCACCCGCTTCGCGGCCGTGGTCGGCGACGTACAGCCGGGTGAGCGCGTGGAACCGGTAGCGCCCGCCCGCCCTGCTCAACAACCGCAGGCGCTGCAGGTCGTCCAGCAGTTCGGTGGTCTCGAACTCCGGCAGGTCGAGCATCGCGGCGGCCGTGCGCGCCGAGAACGTGGCACCGGGATGCGCCCCCAGCAGCCGGAAAGCGCGTTCTTGCGCGGCGGACAACTCCTCGTGCACCGCTTTGAACGCGACCTCGGAGAGCTCGGCCCCGTCGTCGAACCGCAGCCGCGGCAGCAGCCCGCGGGACAGGATTCCGTCCACATAGGAGGCGAGCGGTACCCGCCCGGCGAGCTTGCCGCGCAGCAGATCCAGCGCCAGCGGGTGGCCACCGCAGGCGTTGACCACCTTGCGCAGCGCCGCGCGGTCGTCGTCCGAAACCGGTTCGCCGAGATCGCGCCCGGCCAGCGCCTCCGCGTGCTCCGAGCCGAACGGTTCGACCGGCACCGAAACCGCGTCCAGCCCGAGGGTTTTGCGCGTGGTCACCAGGACGCAGCTGCGTTCCGACGCGGGCATGACCTCGGTTACCTGCGCGGTGCTGGCCGCGTCGTCGAGCACCACCAGCATCCTGCGGCCGCTGGTCAGGTTGCGGAAGACCGCCTGGCGATCGGCCGTCCGCACCGGAGTCATCGCGGGCGGAACACCCAGCTGGGCCAGGAACCCGCCGAGCAACTCGTCGGCACCGGCAGGGCCGCCCGGAGCGGAAGCCGCCAGGTCGGCGAACAGCGCTCCGTCCGGGAACAGGTGCTTGTTCGACCGGCCCCAGTGCACCGCCAGCGTCGTCTTGCCGACCCCCTGCATCCCGGGCAGCAGCGCAAGCAGCTGGGTTCCGGCGGCCTCGGCCGCGCGCAGGAGCTCGTCGAGCTTGCCGGACTCGTGCTCGCGGTCGAGGAATCCGGTGGGTTTCGCGGGCAGCGTGTCCGGTATCGCCGGGCCCGCGTGCTCGGACGACCCGAAGATGATCCGCTCGGCGTTGATCACGCCCGCCTGCACGAAATTTCCGTGCACCTGCGAGTTGTTGGAGTTGTGCCAGGCAGGATCGCCCATCGCCGCCCCCGGGAGGTCGTTGATCTTCTCCGGGTGCGACCTTACCGCGGGCGAAACGCGCACGGTGATCGATCGATCACCCGCGTTTGCCGCTGTCGCGAGTGGATACCCCGGGGCCGGTGCACCGGCACGGGCACCGCAGCTGCCGGGCGGGCGGCAACCGACCAGGAGCAGGAGGAATCCAGCGAATGAGCGCTGCGCAGCAGCCCGGTGAACCGCGGGACGACGCGAGCCCCGACGAGCACGACGGTTCGTCCGGCCCGGAAACCGATCGGGATCGGCGAACAGCTGACTCGAGTTCGGCGGGCTCGAACTCGGCGAACCGGGATGCGTCGGACGACGCGGCGGGCGAGAACGCAGCGGACCCGGGCGCAGCCGACGAAGACGCCGCCGACCAGGACACCGCGGCTCCGGACACCGCGAACCAGGGCGAAGCGGGCCGAGACCGGACGGCCCCGGACGAAGCGCAGCAGGAGCAGGACGAGACGGCCGGAGGCTCGGCCGGCACCGATCGCGACGAGATCGACCACCGCAGCAGCGAGGAGTCGCAGCGAGAAGCATCGGAAACCGGCGAGCCGGACCGCACGCTGGGCCTGGTCGCCGACCCGGACATGCCGGAGCGGGTGGCCCGCTACCTCGCCGAGGAACTGCCGGAGCTGCTGGGCGACACGCACACCTGGCGCGTCGAGGTCGATGTGGACCCGGTGACCGCCGGCCGCCGCAACACCCGGGACATCCTGCGCTCCACCCGGGAGCGGATGGACCAGCACGACTGGGACTACGCGATCTGCCTGACCGACCTGCCGGTGCGGGCGAACCGCAGACCGGTCGTGGCGGACGCGAACATCGACGAGCGCGTGGGCGTGGTCTCGCTGCCCACGCTCGGCGGCACCCAGCCGTACCGCCGGTCCCGGCAGGTCGTGCTGCAGCTGATGGACGAGCTCAACTGCGACGACGACGGCGGGGAGAACCGGCACGGGCTGGACAGCAAGCTCACCGAGCTGGTCGCCCCGATCCACCGGGAAAGCCGGGACCAGGACGGCGAGGTCGACGTGCGCTACTCCGCCACGCGAACGCGCGGGCGGGCGCGGCTGCTCAGCGGGATGGTGCGCACCAACCAGCCATGGCGACTGGTCTTCGGGCTGCGCAGCGCGCTCGCCGCGGCGTTGGCGACCAGCGCGTTCGGGCTCTCGTCCAGCACCATCTGGCAGATCGGCGACCTGCTCGGCACGACCCGGCAGGTGATCGCCTCGCTGGCTTCGATCGCGGTGCTGGTGTTCTGGCTGATCACCGCGCACGGGCTCTGGGAGCGGCGGCAGCGCAACAGCGAGCGCGACCGCGAGCAGGTGCTGCTCTACAACACCTCCACCGTGCTCACGCTGACGATCGGGGTCAGCACGATGTACGCCGGGCTGTTCGTGGTCAACCTGCTCGTGGCGCTGTTCCTGGTGCCGACGAATCTGTTGACCAGCACGCTCGGGCACGCGGAGTTCAGCGTCTACGTGTCGCTGGCCTGGGGATTCACCACCATGGGCGTGGTCGCCGGTGCGCTCGGATCGAGCCTGGAATCGGATCAGGCGGTGCGGCAGGCCGCTTACGGCTATCGCGAGGAGCAGCGCCGCGGAGAACGCAGGCGGGAAGGCTGAGAGGACTCCGCTCGGAAAACGACCGCGATCGACCGGTTGACGCGTTTCCTGCTGCACGCTCAATATTTGCATTGAGTTCAGACGGATCACCGCGATCAGTCGATCTTGCACCGGACTTGGGCGGTGACCTGCACGGATGCGATTCGTCCCAATTAGCCGGAAGCCGAACACGTCACAACATAGTTGCGTGTCGCAACCTTTCGGTTAGCCTCGTCGGCAACGAATGTGAAAGGCATACGGAAAGGTGCACTCGTGACCGTTCACGAGCAATGGGACATCGTCTCCAGCGTCGGCTTCACCGCGCTGGCCGTCGCCGAAGGCCGCGCGATCGAATCCCGCCAGGAGAACCGGCTGATCAACGATCCCTACGCCGCCGACCTGGCCGCGGCCGCGGATGCGCCGCAGTTCAAAGGACCCGAAGCGGCCGAGATCCTGCAGCAGTTCGCGGGCGGCTACCTCGGCGTGCGGACCCGCTACTTCGACGAGTTCTTCCTGCGCGCCGCCGCGAGCGGGGCCCGCCAGGCCGTCATCCTCGCCTCCGGCCTGGACACCCGCGCGCACCGGCTGAACTGGCCGGACGGGATGCGCGTGTTCGAGATCGACCAGCAGAAGGTCATCGACTTCAAGGTCGACACCCTGCGGCAGCTCGGCGCGCAGCCCACCGCCGAATGGCACCCGATCCCGGTCGACCTGCGCGACGACTGGGCGACCGCGCTCAAGGACGCCGGTTTCGACACCGGCGTTCCCACCGCGTGGCTCGCCGAAGGGCTGCTGCCCTACCTGCCCGCGGCGGCCGAAGCGCAACTGCTGCAGACCGTGACCCAGTTCTCCGCGCCGGGCAGCCGTGTCTCCATCGAGCACTTCGCGGGCAACATCGCCGCGGCGCTGCAGAACGAGCAGCTCATCGAGATGGCCAAGGAATGGGGCATGGACCTGCCCTCGCTGTTCAGCGGCGAAGAGCGGCCCGACGCCGATGACGAGCTGCGCAAGCTCGGCTGGACCGTGCGCCACGACCCGGCGCTGGAAGTCGCCGCGAGCTACGGCCGCACCTTCAGCGAGTTCGAGGAGCAGATGCAGGCCGGTCAGTTCCTCACCGCGCACCTGGACGGCTGAACCCGGTCACCGGATCCGACGCGCGATCGCCCCTGTTCTCGGCGGGAACAGGGGCGATCGGCGGCGGTTCGCCGCAGCGGTGCGCTCAGCGCAAACCGGCGGTGCTACCGCACGGCTCAGATTTCGGTGCTACCGCACGGCTCAGATTTCGGTGCTACCGCACGGCGCAAATTTCGGTGCTACCGCACCACGAGAACCGGGCAACGGGCGTGGTGCACGAGCTTCAACGCCACCGAGCCCACCATCATGCCGGTGAACGCACCGTGCCCCTTGTTGCCCAGCACCATCATGTCCGCCTGCGGCGACAACCCCACCAGCTCGTCCACCACGTGCCCGCGGATCAGCCGCTCGCGGATGTCGACGGACGGGAACTCCGCGCGCACCGCCTCGGCCACCTTGTCGAGCTGCTGCCGGGCGCGCTGCTCCAGCTCGGAATCCGAGGTGGGCAGCCGGTAGCCGAACTGCACCGGCTGGTGCCACACCGAAACGGCGTGCACCAGACCTCCCACCTTCTGCACGTACTCCGCGGCCCAGCGCAGCGCCCGCTGCGACTCGTCGGACCCATCAATGCCTGCGACAACGGTCTGCGGCATGTCGCTCCTTCCGATCGCGGCCGAAAGTAGATCTTATGGGCGAAATCGGACGGAGGCCACCAGCACACGCCGTTACTGCGGACCGACCGACTTCACCTTCACCTCGGCGTGCCCCTGTTCGTCGGTCGCGGCCAGGTCGACTTCGGCGCTGATGCCCCAGTCGTGATCGCCTTCCGGGTCGGCGAAGATCTGCCGCACCAGCCAGCGCCCGGCCTCCTCGCTGATCATGAGCAGCGCGGGGCCCCGCGCGTCGGCGTCGATGCCGATCTCGTCGTACTCCGCGAAGTAGCCCTCCAGCGCCTCGTCCCAGGCCTGCGCGCCGAACTCCGGATCCAGCTCGCCGAGCTGATCGGTCCAGCGCCGCGCGGCCAGCTCCACGCGGCGGAACATCGCGTTGCGCACCTGCACCCGCAGCGCCCGCTTGTTCTGCGAGAGCTTCGCGGGCCCCTGCTCGGCCGGCGCCTCCGCGGTGACCTCGGCACCGGGATTGCGCAGCCTCTCCCACTCGTCGAGCAGGCTCGAGTCGACCTGCCGCACCAACTCGCCGAGCCATTCGATGATGTCGGTGAGCTCTTCGGTCTTGGCGTCATCGGGCACCGTGTGCCGCAGCGCCTTGTAGACGTCGGCGAGGTAGCGCAGCACCAGCCCTTCCGAGCGGGCCAGCCCGTAGTGGTTGACGAACTCCACGAAGTTCATCGCGCGCTCGTACATGTCCCGGGCCACCGACTTGGGCGACAGCTCGTGCTCGGCGACCCACGGGTGGCCCTTGCGGTAGGTCTCGTAGGCGGCTTCGAGGACGTCTTCGAGCGGCTTCGGGTAGGTGATGTCCTCGAGCAGTTCCATCCGCTCGTCGTATTCGATCCCGTCGGCCTTCATCCGCGCCACGGCCTCACCGCGGGCCTTGAACTGCTGCGCCGAGAGCACCTGCCGCGGATCGTCCAACGTGGACTCGATGATGGACAGCACGTCCAGCGCGTAAGTCGGCGAGTCGGTCGCCAGCAGCTCGATCGCGGCCAGCGCGAACGGGGACAACGGCTGGTTGAGCGCGAAGTCGAACTGCAGGTCCACCGTCACCCGCACCCGGCGGCCCTGCTCGTCGGGCTCGGCCAGCTCCTCGACGACCCCGGCGGCCAGCAGCGCCCGGTAGATCGCGATGGCGCGCAGGATGTGCCTGCGCTGCGCCGGGCGGTCCTCGTGGTTGTCGGTGAGCAGGTGCTTCATCGCGGCGAACGCGTCGCCGGGGCGGTTGATCACGTTCAGCAGCATCGAGTGGCTGACCCCGAAGCTGGACACCAGCGGTTCCGGCTCGGCTTCGACGAGCTTGTCGAAGGTCTTCTCGCTCCAGGACACGAAACCCTCGGGCGCCTTCTTGCGCACCACCTTGCGCCGCTTCTTCGGGTCGTCGCCCGCTTTGGCCAGCGCCTTGGCGTTCTCGATCTCGTGCTCGGGAGCCTGCACCACGACGTAACCCGCGGTGTCGTAGCCCGCCCGGCCCGCGCGCCCGGCGATCTGGTGGAACTCGCGGGCCTTGAGGTGCCGGGTTCGGGTCCCGTCGAACTTGGTCAGCCCGGTCAGCAGCACCGTGCGGATCGGCACGTTGATGCCGACGCCGAGCGTGTCGGTGCCGCAGATGACCTTCAGCAGGCCCGCCTGCGCCAGCTGCTCCACCAGCCGCCGGTACTTCGGCAGCATCCCCGCGTGGTGCACGCCGATGCCGTGGCGCACCAGCCGGGACAGCGTCTTGCCGAACCCGGCGGTGAACCGGAAGCCGCCGATCATCTCCGCGATCCGGTCCCGCTGCTCGCGGCTGGCGACGTTGACGCTCATCAGGCCTTGCGCCTGCTCCAGCGCGGAGGCCTGGTTGAAGTACACGATGTAGACAGGTGCCTGGTTGCCGCCGAGCAGCTCCTCGATCGTCTCGTGCAGCGGCGTCATCGCGTAGCGGAACGTCAGCGGGATCGGGCGTTCGGCGGAGCTGACCACCGCGGTCTCCCGGCCGGTGCGGCGGGTGAGGTCCCGCTCGAACCGGGTGACGTCGCCGAGCGTGGCCGACATCAGCACGAACTGGGCCTGCGGGAGCTCCAGCAGCGGCACCTGCCACGCCCAGCCGCGTTCCGGCTCCGCGTAGAAGTGGAACTCGTCCATCACCACCTGGCGCACGTCGGCGCGTTCGCCGTCCCGCAGCGCGATGTTCGCCAGGATCTCCGCGGTGCAGCAGATGATCGGCGCGTCCGCGTTGACGCTGCTGTCGCCGGTCATCATGCCGACGTTGTCCGGGCCGAAGACGTCGACGAGCGCGAAGAACTTCTCCGAGACCAGTGCCTTGATCGGCGCGGTGTAGAAGCTGCGCGCGCCCGCGGCCAGCGCGGTGAAGTGCGCTCCGGTGGCGACCAGGCTCTTGCCGGACCCGGTCGGGGTGCTGAGGATGACGTTCGCGCCGGTGACCACCTCCATCAGCGCCTCTTCCTGCGCCGGGTACAGCTCGATGCCGTGCCCGGAAGTCCAGGTGGTGAACGCCTCGAGCAGGCCGTCGGGGTCAGGGGCGCCGGGCAGGTGGTCCGTCAGATTCATGGCCCCCGAATCGTCCCCGCCCGCCTTCGGCGCACCGCAGCCGGGGTCGCGCGCGCAACGGCCCGCGCGGTTTCTCACCCGATCGGGTAGCCGGTCGCTGTTCGGGGGTGGATCGCCGCGGCGCGGAACGCGGAGACTCGGGGCATGCCGGAACGACAGGTGCGGTTCATCGGCGGGCCGCTGGACGGGCGCGAGCAGGAGCTGCGCGAATCGGAGGCGGTGCACGGGCGCCTGCTCCGGCACATCCACCTGCACGAGGGGCCGAAGATCGTCACCCGGTACCGGCTGCACTACAGCAACGACGCGGGCTGGGAGTACCACACCGAGCACTGAGGCGGGGGCACTGAGGCGGGCTCCGTTCCAGGGCGCAGGGCCGGTTCCCGGGCGCCGTGGCCGAGATCCACCCGGTTCAGCGATGCGAACGTGCGTTCGGATCAGGATGATGAAGTCATGAACCTGATGACCACGCCGCGTGCGACCGGAATCCCCGCGACCGGAATCCCGGCGACCGGCTCCCCGGCGACCGGAACCCGGGCGGCCGGATCTCCGGGGACCGGCTCCCGGAGCTTCGCGCCCGGTCGGGCCGAGCGCGCGCATGCCGGAGCCGTGCGGGCGGCGCAGGAATCTTGGGACGTGAGTCACAGGTCAGCGCCCGTTCCGCCGCCTGCGCGAGTCCTACCATCGGGCTCCATGGCGCCCTCAGACCGGCTCTCAACGCCGAGCAGCCCCCGCCCCGGGCTTCGCCTGGGCGGTGAGTTCCCGCAGCCCACCTACCAGGAATGGCAGGCGCAGGTGGAGAAGATCCTGCGCCGCACCGGCCGGATCGCCGAGGGCGAGCCCGCGCCGGACGATCCCGCCGCACTGCTGAACTCCACCACCTACGACGAGATCACCGTGCGGCCGCTGTACGCCTCCGCGGCCGGTGACTCCGGTCTGCCCGGCTTCGCGCCCTACGTGCGCGGCAGCAGCCCGGAGGGATCCGCGCCGGAGGGCTGGGACGTGCGGCAGGAGCACGCGGACCCGGATGCGGCACGGACGAACCAGGAGGTGCTCGCCGACCTCAACGGCGGGGCCACCTCCCTGACGCTGCGGCTCGGCGCGGGCGGGATCGCCGTCGACGACCTCGCCGACGCGCTGCACGGCGTGCACCTGGACATGATCGGGGTGGTGCTGGACGCGGGTGCGCAGGCCCCGCAGGCCGCGGCGAAGCTGCTGGAGATCGCCGCGGATCAGCAGGTCGCGCCCAGCGCGCTGCGCGGCAACCTCGGTGCCGACCCGCTCGGCGTCGAGGCGCGCACCGGCCGCGAGGCCGGGCCGGCGGAGGCCGTGCAACTGGCGCGGCAGTGCGCCGCGGAGCTGCCGGGAATGCGGGCGATCACCGTGGACGCTCAGCCGTACCACGAGGCGGGCGGCTCGGACGGCGAAGAACTCGGTGCCTCGCTGGCGGCGGGCGTGACCTATCTGCGCTGGCTGACGGCGCCACCACCGGACGGCGCGGGGCTGGACGTCGGTACCGCCTGCGGGTTGCTGGAGTTCCGCTACGCCGCGACCGCCGACCAATTCCTCAGCATCGCGAAGCTGCGTGCCGCGCGGCGGCTGTGGGAGCAGGTCGCCCGGCAGTCCGGCGCGCCCGCGTCCGCGCGGGCGCAGCGCCAGCACGCAGTGACCTCCGCGGCGATGCTGACCCGCCGCGACCCGTGGGTGAACATGCTGCGTTCGACGATCGCCACCTTCGCCGCCGGCGTCGGCGGGGCGCAGGCGATCACGGTGCGGCCGTTCGACGCCGCGATCGGGCTTCCGGACCCGTTCGCCCGCCGCGTCGCCCGGAACACGCAGGCACTGCTGCTGGACGAGTCGCACCTGGCGCAGGTGATCGATCCGGCGGGCGGGTCCTGGTACGTCGAGACGCTGACCGACGAGCTGGCCGACGCCGCCTGGGGCTGGTTCCGCGAGATCGAAGGCGCCGGCGGACTGCCCGCTGCGCTGCGTTCCGGGATGGTCGCCGATCGGCTGTCGGCGACCTGGCAGCGCCGCCGGACCGCGCTGGCGCACCGCGACGACCCGATCACCGGCGTCAGCGAGTTCCCGAACCTCGACGAACGAACCCTGGATCGCGAGCCCGTCCCGGCCGAACCGTCCGGCGGACTGCCGAAGGTGCGCTACGCCCAGGACTTCGAGCAGCTGCGCGACGCCGCGGACGCGCAGGCCGAGCGGACCGGCGAGCGACCCGCCGTCTTCCTCGCCACGCTCGGGCCGCTGGCGACCTACAACGCACGCTCCGGTTTCGCCCGGAACCTGTTCGCCGCCGGTGGGCTGGCGACGCCCGAAGCAGGCCCCACAGAATCCACGCAGGAGGTCCTGCGGGCTTACGCCGAGCAGCCCAGCCCGGTGGTGTGCCTGTGCTCGGCGGACCAGATCTACGCCGAGCGCGCCACCGAAACGGCCAGGGCGTTGCAGGAAGCCGGCGCCGAATCCGTGCTGCTGGCCGGAAAACCGAAGGACCGACCGGACGATGTGGACGGTTTCGTGCACACCGGCTGCGACGCGGTCGAGGTCCTGCGCACCGCGCACCGCACGTTGGGAGTCGAGTGATGAGCATCCCGAACTTCGCGGACATTCCGCGGGACGAGGCGCCGTCCGCTGCCGGCGGGCCTGCCGGGAACGGGAACTCCGGCGATTGGGACTCCGCGGTGCTCTCGGCCACCGGCAAGGAGGCCGACGCCCTGGTGTGGGAGGCGCCGGAGGGCATCGGCATCAAACCGCTCTACACCGAGGCCGACACCGCCGAGCTGGATTTTCTGGGCACCTACCCGGGAATCGCGCCGTTCCTGCGCGGGCCGTACCCGACGATGTACGTGAACCAGCCGTGGACGGTGCGCCAGTACGCCGGGTTCTCCACCGCGGCGGCGTCGAACGCCTTCTACCGCCGCAACCTCGCGGCCGGGCAGAAGGGGCTGTCGGTGGCGTTCGACCTGGCCACCCACCGCGGCTACGACTCCGATCACCCGCGCGTGGGCGGTGACGTCGGCATGGCCGGGGTGGCGATCGACTCGATCTACGACATGCGCCAGCTCTTCGACGGCATCCCGCTGGACAGGATGAGCGTGTCGATGACGATGAACGGCGCGGTGCTGCCGGTGATGGCGCTCTACATCGTCGCCGCGGAAGAACAGGGCGTGCCGCCGGAAAAGCTCGCGGGGACCATTCAGAACGACATCCTCAAGGAGTTCATGGTCCGCAACACCTACATCTACCCGCCGCAGCCGTCGATGCGGATCATCTCGGACATCTTCGCCTACACCTCGCAGCGGATGCCGAAGTTCAATTCGATCTCCATCTCCGGTTACCACATCCAGGAGGCCGGGGCCACGGCCGACCTGGAGCTGGCCTACACCCTCGCGGACGGCGTGGAGTACCTGCGCGCGGGCAAGCAGGCCGGCCTGGACATCGACGCGTTCGCGCCCCGGCTGTCGTTCTTCTGGGGCATCGGGATGAACTTCGCGATGGAGGTCGCGAAGCTGCGCGCCGCCCGCCTGCTGTGGGCGAAGCTGGTCAAGGAATTCGGCGCGCAGAACCCGAAATCGCTGTCGCTGCGCACCCATTCGCAGACTTCCGGCTGGTCGCTGACCGCGGCGGACGTCTACAACAACGTCGCGCGCACCTGCGTGGAGGCGATGGCCGCCACCCAGGGCCACACCCAGTCCCTGCACACCAACGCGCTCGACGAGGCGCTGGCGCTGCCGACGGACTTCTCCGCGCGCATCGCGCGCAACACCCAGCTGGTGCTGCAGCAGGAATCCGGCACCACCCGGGTCGTCGACCCGTGGGGCGGCAGCCACTACATCGAGCGGTTGACCCAGGACCTCGCCGACCGGGCGTGGGCGCACATCACCGAGGTCGAGGGCGCGGGCGGGATGGCCCAGGCCATCGACGCGGGCATCCCGAAGCTGCGGGTCGAGGAGGCGGCCGCGCGCACCCAGGCGCGCATCGACTCCGGGCGGCAGCCGCTGATCGGCATCAACAAGTACCGCTTCGACGGCGACGAGCAGATCGACGTGCTCAAGGTGGACAACGCCGAGGTCCGCGCCGAGCAGTTGGACAAGCTGCGCAGGCTGCGCGAGGAACGCGACGACGCCGCGTGCGAGGACGCGTTGCGCAAGCTCACCGGCGCGGCCGAAGCCGCGATGTCCGACGAGCGGCCGAACGACCTGGACCACAACCTGCTCACCCTCGCCGTCGACGCGGCCCGCGCGAAGGCCACCGTCGGTGAGATCTCCGAGGCCATGGAGAAGGTGTTCGGCCGCCACTCCGGCCAGATCCGCACCATCTCCGGGGTGTACCGGGACGAGTCCGGTCCGTCCGAGTCGCTGGAACGCGCCCGCGGAGTCGTCGAGGAGTTCGCCGAGGCCGAGGGGCGGCGGCCGCGCCTGCTGGTCGCGAAGATGGGCCAGGACGGGCACGACCGCGGTCAGAAGGTGATCGCCACCGCCTTCGCCGACCTCGGTTTCGACGTGGACGTGGGCCCGCTGTTCCAGACCCCGGCCGAGGTGGCGCGCCAGGCCGCGGAGTCCGATGTGCACATCGTCGGGGTGTCCTCGTTGGCGGCCGGGCACCTGACGCTGGTGCCCGCCCTGCGCGACGAACTCGCCGAGGTGGGCCGCGAAGACATCATGATCGTGGTCGGCGGGGTGATCCCGCCCGCGGACTTCGAGGCGCTGCACGACGCGGGCGCGAACGCGATCTTCCCGCCCGGCACCGTCATCGCCGAGGCCGCGCTCGGCGTGCTGGCGGACCTGCGGACCCGTCTCGACCTCGACTGAGGTTTCGCTACCCGACCCACTGAGCAGATCCATTCCGCAAGGACCCGTGATGCCGCGCGAGATCAACGTCGAGGATTACGCCAAGGGCGTGCTGGAAGGTTCCCGCACGAAACTGGCGCAGGCGATCACGCTGGTCGAGTCGACCAAACCGGCGCACCGGGCCAAAGCGCAGGAATTGCTGGTGCAGCTGCTGCCGCACAGCGGCGGGGCGCACCGGGTGGGGATCACCGGGGTGCCCGGCGTCGGCAAGTCGACGTTCATCGAATCGCTGGGGACGTCGCTGACCGCGGCCGGGCACCGGGTCGCGGTGCTCGCGGTCGACCCGTCGTCCACCCGCAGCGGCGGCAGCATCCTCGGCGACAAGACCCGGATGGGGACGCTGGCGGCGGATCCGGCCGCGTTCGTGCGCCCCTCCCCCTCGGCCGGAACGCTCGGCGGGGTCGCGCGCGCCACCCGCGAGACGATCGTGCTGATGGAAGCCGCGGGCTTCGACGTGGTGCTGGTGGAAACGGTCGGCGTCGGGCAATCCGAGGTGACCGTGGCCGGGATGGTGGACTGCTTCCTGCTGCTGACCCTGGCCCGCACCGGCGACCAGTTGCAGGGCATCAAGAAGGGCGTGCTGGAACTCGCCGACCTGGTCGCGGTGAACAAGGCCGACGGTCCACATGAGACGGACGCGCGGAAGGCGGCGCGCGAGCTGCGCAGCGCGCTGCGGCTGCTCACCCCGGTCAGCGCCTCGTGGAAACCACCGGTGCTGACCTGCAGCGGACTGACCGCGGCGGGGCTGGATTCGCTGTGGGAGCAGGTCGAGCAGCACCGCGCCACGCTCGCCGAAACCGGCGAGCTGGCGCAGAAGCGCAGCCGCCAGCAGGTCGAGTGGACGTGGTCGCTGGTGCGCGACCAGCTGATGGCCGAGCTCACCGCCCATCCCGGCGTCCGAGCCATCGTCGAAGATGTCGAAACCCGCGTCAGCCGGGGCGATCTCACCGCGAGCCTGGCGGCCCAGCAACTCCTGCAAGCCTTCGACCGCGAATGACGATTCCCCCGGCCGCCCGCCCGCGCGCGGCGAAACCCACCACTGCGCGGAGTTGAATCCGTCCCGGCGTTCGCTGTTCCGGTTGCAGCCTCCCGCTGCACACTGCGTCCCTCGCGCAAGATCTCCGGCCCCGGCGGGATTCGTCCGGCCGGGTGCGGACGTTCGGGTGGCGGCATTGGCCCGTACGGTCGTTTTTCCGGAAATTCCGGGAAGTTCCGCGCCGGCGGTCCGCGGCGGAGGGCGATCATGCGAGGTGTTCGCTGCCTTTCGGTTGGGGGTCGGCATGGGCGACGGGGCCTCGAACGTCTTCTCCGGGAATGCGCGCAACGTGGTGCAGGCGCAGCACATCTACGGCGGTGTGCACCTGCACCAGCCGGAAGTCCCGGTGCCGCGGCAACTTCCGCAGCGCGTCACGCACTTCACCGACCGCGAGGCGAGCCTGACCGCGCTGGACTCCTGGCTGGCCGAACCGTCCGACTCCGCCGCACCGACCTGGTTGATCGTCGGTTCCGGAGGCGTCGGCAAGACCTCGCTGGCCGCGTTCTGGGCGCACCGGGTGCGGGACAGCTTCCCCGACGGCGACCTCTACGTGGACTTGCGCGGCTACCACGTCAACCGCAGGCGCGACGCGGACGAGGCGCTCGACGAGGTGCTGCGCGCGCTGGGCGTGCCGAGCGAACGATTACCCGTCGACGCGGCCGCGAAGGCCACGATGTACCGGACCATGCTGCACGGTCGCCGTATGCTGATCGTGCTCGACAACGCTGCCGCCGCCGAGCAGATCCGCCCGTTGCTGCCCGGTTCTCCGGACTGCCGGGTGCTGGTCACCAGCCGCAGCCACTTGACGAGCCTGACGACCAGGGAAGGAGCCGGCCGGATGTCGCTGGACGTGCTGCCCCCGGACCGCGCGGTCGAGCTGCTGCGCAGGACCGCCGGAGCCGACCGGGTCGACGCCGAGCCGGACGCGACCGCCGAGCTCGCCCACTACTGCGGATACCTGCCGCTGGCGCTGCGCATCGCCGCCGAACGGCTGGTGGCCGGCGCACAGCTGCGGATCGCCGATCTCGTCGCGGAACTGGCCGACGAACGAGAACGGCTCGACGCGCTGGCCATCGACGAGGACGAATTCACCACTGTGCGCGCGGTTTTCTCCTGGTCGTACCGTTCGCTCGCGCCGGAGGCGGCACGGCTGTTCCGGCTGCTCGGTCTCGCCGAGGGCGCCGACATCGGGTTGGACGCCGCAGCCGCGCTGGCCAACATCTCCCGACCCAAGTCCCGCAGGCTGCTGGAATCCCTGACCGGTGCTCACCTGCTCGACGAGCACCAGCCGCAGCGCTACCGCTTCCACGACCTCGTCGGCCTCTACGCCGCGGAATGCGCGCAGTACGACGAGAGCGCCGAGGAACGCGACGCGGCCGTCCGCCGCCTGCTGTCCTGGTACCTGCACGCGACGATCGGCGCGTCCTGGAAGGCCGAGCCGAGCTTCACCCGCCTCCCGATGCAGCTGCCGGATTCCCCGGGATCGGTGCCGGAATTCACCGATCGGCCGACGGCTTTGCACTTCTACGACGCCGAACGCGCGAACCTGCTGGCCGCGGTCCGGCAGGCCGCGGACCGCGGCGAGCACGTTTTCGCCTGGCAGCTGCCGGTGGCGATGTTCGCCTTCATGCTGGCCCGCAGGCCGGTGGCCTACTGGCTGGAATCGCATCGCATCGGGCTGGCCTCGGCCGCCGCGCTCGGCGATGAGCTGGCCGAGGCGTGGCTGCTGACCAGTGACTCCATCCCGCGCAGCACGCTGCAGCAGCACCAGGTGGCGCTGGCGGAACTGCAGCGCGCGGTGCCGCTGTGGCAGCGGTCCGGCCCGGAGTGGGCGCAGGCGTGGGCGTTGCGCGACCTCGGCGGCGCGTACTACGCGCTGGGGCGCGACGAGGAGGCGAACGAGGCGCTGGAACGCTCGCTGAGCATGCACGTCGAGCTGGGTGACGAGTGGGGCGAGGCGACCACGTTGAGCGCGCTGGCCAAGGCCGAGCACCGCCTGCACCAGTACGACGAGGCGATCCGGCACCTGCAACGGACCATCGAGATCCGCCGCTCGCACGGCGACCGCCGCCTCGAGGGCAGCTGCCTGAGCGAGATCGGCCTGGTGCTCGGCGCCACCGGCCGCACCGGGGAAGCCGTCGAGCACTTGGAGCTGGCGCTGCAGCTGCACCGGGACGTGGAGTACAGCTACGGCGAGGCGCTGGACCGCGAGCGGCTCGCCGACATCTGGGACACCACCGGGCGTCCCGTGCAGGCCCGCGAGCAGCGCGGGCTGGCCGCGCAGCTCTACGACGAGCTCGGAGTCCCGCACGAACTCGCCGGTTGAGCCGCACCGGCGCGCGCGTTGCCGCGGTGCGACCGGTTCGACGGACTTGTTGCCACAATGGCTCCATGTTGGACCTGAGCGTGGAACCGGATTCCGGGGTTGCGCCGTTCGAGCAGGTGCGTTCCGGGATCGCCGAGCGGATCAACTCGGGTGCGCTGCCGGTCGGCGGCAAGCTCCCGACCGTGCGGGCGCTGGCCGCGGATCTGGGCATCGCGGCGAACACCGCGGCCAAGGCGTACCGCGAGCTGGAGCAGGCCGGGCTGATCGAGACCCGCGGCCGCGCGGGCACGTTCGTCAGCTCCACCGGTGACCGCAGCAGCAGGCGCGCCGCCGAAGCCGCCGCCGAGTACGCCCGCACCGTGCACGCTTTGGGCATCCCGCCCGCGGAAGCCTTGGCGATGGTCCGCGCCGCCCTCGACGCCCCGGCTTGACCCCGTTCCTCCAGGAGTGAACGGCCCGTTCGCCCAATCTAGCCGGGCGAACAGGTCGTTCACTCGGATCGCCGGGGGCGGGGCGAGTCGGCGAGACGCGAGCCGGCGCGTCACTCCGGCAGGTTCGCGACGAGTTCGCGCAGCGGTTCGGCGAGATCCGGGTGATCGCCCATGTCGACGCGGTGCAGGATGCGCGCCGCCGCGTAGCGCAGCGCGGTGCGGCCGTGCGGAGCCTCCAGCACGTCGGCGAAGGTTTCCCAGACCTGCGCGGCGGTGCCCGGCGTGAGCAGACTGTAGCAGTACAGCGAAGCCGCGTCCGTGCCCGCCGGGCCGCGCCCCCACAGCTCCCAGTCCAGCAGCCCGAACCGCGGCCGCAGCAGGTTCGCCCAGTGCAGGTCGCCGTGCACGGTTTCCCAGTGCTCGATGCGCAGGTCGATGCCGAGCGCGTCGTGCACGGCCCGCCGCATCGCCGGTTCGTCGTCGCGCATCCGCTCGGTCGCCACCTCGCGGACCGCGTCGATGGTGCCGCGCAACTGCTCCCACCACTCGGCGGGCAGGTCCAGTTCGGCGCGCAGCACATCGGTGTCCGAGCACCGCTGCCCGGGCACGAACGTCATCAGCTCACCGCGTTGCCGCCGCGCCTGCTCGACGTCCCATTGCACGAGGCCGAGCACCTTGGGCTTGCGCACGCCGGTGATCGCGTTCGAGTCGGCGTTGCCGGTCCACCAGTCCCCGTCGGCCCATTCGACCTGCTCGGACACGACGCGCAGCCACCTCGGACCTGAGGTGCTGCGCACGGCCGCGCTGATGGAGCGCAGCCGCCAGCCGAACACCGGCTCGCCGACCACCGCCACCTCGAAGTGCTCGGCGGCGCGGTCCAGGTTCTGCCGCATCCACTCGCCGAAAATCTCGTCGGCTTCTTCGCTGGGGGTGTCGTCCACGGCCATCACCCGATGATGTGGCATCGCGCTCGCGCGGGCGGGGCGGGGTGCGGATCAGTGCCCGTCCAGCAGCCGCCGCATCGCGGCGATCTCGTCGGTCTGGGTGGCCAGGACGTCCTGCGCCATCTCGTGCAGCTGCTCGTCGTGGCCGGTGGTGAGCAGGTCGGTGGCCATCCGCAGCGCGCCCTCGTGGTGCGTGGCCATCAGCCGCAGGAACAGCTCGTCGAAGTCGGCGCCGCGCGAATCCGCGAGTTCCCGCAACTGCTCCGGAGTGGCCATGCCGGGCATTCCGCCGTGTGCCGCGTGATTCCCGTGCCCGCCAGCGCCGTGCGTGCTCAGCCACCCTTGCATCGCACCGATTTCCGCGGGCTGCGCGGCGCCGATGCGTTCGGCCAGCGCGCGCACCCGCGGGTCCGCGGCCCGCGTCGCGGCGAGTTCGGTCATCCGCACCGCCTGCCGGTGGTGCTCGATCATCGAACCGGCGTAGGAGACTTCCGCGGCCATCGGCCCGTCATCCGCGCGGGCCTCGACCGAGCGCACGACGCGCGGTTCATCTCCAGGCGCACCGGGCAGCACCACTGGCGGCGAGGCCGAGGAAGTTTCCGGCTGCTGCGCCGAACAGCCGCTCACCACCCCGGTCAGCAGCAGGAAGGCGGCGAACACCGCGCGACGATCGGACACCGCGTCCCCCTGAAGACATCCGCCCGGCCTATTGGTCGAACCGCGGATTCCGAACATACTGATCGAATGCGGCGAGGGGTAGCCGCTGATCGAGGAAGTGGGGTGATGGTGTTGAGCTCCAAGCAACCGACCGGCCGCCGGTTCCGCGCGCTCGGCTCACTGGCCGCCGCCGTGCCGCTGCTGCTCGGCGTCCTGTTCGCGGCGCCGTCGTCGGCGACTCCGCCGAGCGAGCACCCCGAGCAGAACACCGCAGCGGCTTCGCGGGCACAGCCCGCCGATCCGGACCACAGCCCGAACATCGCGCACTTGGCGAATCTTCCGAAGCAGCCGCCGTTCGACAACATCGACGCCTACGGCACGGACATCGCGTTCCAGGGGGACCACGCCTTCGTCGGCAACTACGACGGGCTCGTCGTCTACGACGTCTCCGAGCCGCAGCGGCCGCAGATCGTTTCGCAGGTCTCCTGCCCCGGCGGCCAGGGCGACGTGTCCATTTCCGGGAACCTGCTGTTCGTCTCCACCGACTACCCGCGCAGCAACGACACCTGCAGCAGCGAGGAGACCGACGCCGCCGACCCGAACGGCTGGGAAGGCATGAAGGTCTTCGACGTCAGCGACCCGGCCGAGCCGCGCTACGTCTCCGCGATCCCGACCGACTGCGGCTCGCACACGCACACCCTGGTGCCGGACAAGGCCGGGGAGTCGGTGTTCCTCTACATCTCCTCCTACGGCCCGGCGCCGGAGTTCCCGCAGTGCAAGCCGCCGCACGACAAGATCTCCATCGTCGAGGTCCCGCTGGACGACCCGGCGCATCCCGCGCTCGTCGACGCACCGGTGCTGTTCCCGGACGGCGGCAACCCGGGCGCCGAGGGCGGCATCAGCGAAACCACGGGGTGCCACGACATCACGGTGTTCCCGGACAAGGACCTGGCCGCCGGAGCCTGCATGGGTGACGGAGTGCTGCTGGACATCTCCGACCGGGCGGCACCGAAGGTCACCGAACGGGTCCGCGACGACGAGAACTTCGCGTTCTGGCACAGCGCCACTTTCAACAATGCGGGCACGAAGGTCGTGTTCACCGACGAACTCGGCGGCGGCGCGGCCGCGACCTGCAACCCGGCCACCGGACCGCACCGCGGCGCGGACGGCGTCTACGACATCGTGGGCTCCGGGCCGGACGCGCAACTGGAGTTCCGCAGCTTCTACAAGCTGCCGCGGGCGCAGGCCGACACGGAGAACTGCGTGGCGCACAACGGTTCGCTGATCCCGGTTCCGGGTCGCGACATCATGGTGCAGGCGTGGTACCAGGGCGGTGTTTCGGTGTGGGACTTCACCGATTCCGCGCGACCGCACGAGATCGCGCACTTCGACCGCCCGCCGTTCGACCCGGGCGAGCTGCAAACGGCCGGTTCCTGGTCGGCGTACTACTACAACGGGCACATCTACTCCAGCGGCATCCAGGAAGGGCTGGACGTGCTGAAGATCCGCGATCCGCGCACCGACCCCGCCGAGCAGGTCCGGTTCGAGGAGTTCAACCCGCAGACCCAACCGGTCCACGCCGGCTAGTCCGAAGTGGACAGATGACGCGGGCAGCCGGCTCCCCGGCCGGCGGTCCGCTCATGTGCGCCTGCGGCGAACTCCTTCCGGAACGCGGCGGCGTTCACTCCCCGTCGGAGCCGGTGTGCGGCGCCTGGGGCGGGCCGAACGTTTCCAGCACTGCGGCGAATTCGCCCGCGGTCAGCGCTTCTCCGTAGCGCGGGCCGACGGCGAAGTCGCAGCCGAGCTGCTGCCACCACCGCGCCTGCTCCTCGTCGTGCACATCGCCCACGCACACCCGCACGTCGCTGTCCCGCAGCAGCCCAACGAGCTGGCGCACCGCGCGCACCTCCGGCTCGTCGTCGGCGCAGCGCCCGTTCACCAGCTCCACCAGTTCCACCGCGAGCCGCACACCCCGCACCGGAAGTTCCCGCAGCACCCGGAGTTCCTGCGGTGCGCCGCGGAACGAGTGCAGCATCGTGCGCACGCCCATCGACCGCAGCACCCGGATGTTCTCGCGGATCTCCTCCGGCGAGTTCATCACCGCGTCGGTCGGCATGCACAGGTGCAGCCAGCTCGCGTCCAGCTCGTCACCGGCTCCGAGCACGCCGCGCACCAGCGCCACCAGGTCGGGGTCCCGCGACTGGTTCGTGCTCAGCTCGATCAGCACGCAGGTGTCGTGCCCGGCGCGGCTCCACTCCGCGAGCTGCTCCCACACGCAGCGCAGCATCCAGTCCCGCAGTTCGAGCGTGACCCCGGAACCTTCCGCGAGCCGCAGGATCTCGGCGTGCTCCAGCGGTTCGTGCCCGTCCGGCTGCCAAGCCAGCTGCGCCTCGACCGACACCAGCGCACCGCTGCCGGTATCGGCGACCGGGCGGTAGCGCACGTCGAACCCGCCCAGTTCCAGCGCGCCAGGCATGATCGCGGCCAGCTTCGCCTCGGTGCGCTCGTCCGGGGCCACGTCCGGGTCGAACAGCGCCCACTGCCGCTTGCCGGCGATCTCGGCGCGGCGCAGCGCGACGTCGGCCTCCCAGATCATGCTCGTCGGGTCGCCGTCGGCGACGCTGCGGCGCACCACGCCGATGCTGGCCGAGGTGGCGATGCCGTGCTCGCCGATGTAGATCGGCTCGGAGAGCTCCTCGTTGATCAGTGCGGCGAACTCCGGGATCTGCGCGGTGCGCGGGGATTCCGCGACCAGGATGGCGAACTCGGTGCCGCCGAACCGGGCCACCAGCGCCTGTTCGCCTTCCACCAGTTGTTCCAGGCGGCGCGCGACCGCGCGGATGATGCTGTCGCCGACCTCGTAGCCGAGCCCGTCGTTGATCAGCTCGAACCCGTCCAGGCCCAGGTGGTAGAGGGTGAGCACGTCGTCCGGCGCGAGGTTGCCGAGCGCGGCTTCCAGCCGGGTGCGGAAGAACTGCCGGTTCGCCAGGCCGGTCATCGCGTCGTGCAGCGCCTGGTACTGGAACCGCTCCTGCAGCAGGTGCAGTTCGCTGATGTCCTCGACCATCGTGACGAAGTGCTTCGGTTCGTCCTCGGCGTCGCGCAGCAGCGACACCGCCAGGTACGTCCAAGCCTGCTCCCCGTCGGCGCGCAGCAGCCTGCGCCGCTCGCGCAGCCGTTGCGCCGGTCCGCCCTCGGCGAGTTCGGCGTAGGCGGCGGTGAGGTAGGCGGCCTCCTCCGGGTGGAACAGGTCGTGGATCGTCATCGAGAGCAGATCGGATTCGCGATGCCCGAGGGTTTCCGCCAGCGCCGGGTTCACCTCGACGAACCGGCCGTCCAGCGAGCAGATCGCCACGCCGACCGGGGTGCTGGTGAACACTTCGCGGAACCGCTCGTCGCTGGCGTCGCGTTCCCGGTCGGCGCGCAGCTTCGAGTGCAGCAGCGCCCGGGTGGTGAACTCCTCGCGCGCCACCGAGCGTTCGCGTTCGGCCGTGGCGAAACCCGCGGTGATCGCGGTGAGCAAGTGCATCAGGTGGCCCACCGCGCCGACGCTGGACTCGCCGACCACGTAGTCCCGGATGAGTTCGAGCGTGCGCGGCAACGCGCCTTCGCCGGTGGCGTGCAGGTCCACCAGCCGTTCGCCGACGGCATGGCCGGCTGCTTCGACCTTGCCGGGGTCTTGCAGCGCTTCGGCGAGCACGTCGACGAGTTCGGACAGCTGCCGCTGCAGCTCGTCCGGGGGCAGCGCGATGTCCGAGGTGTCCACCAGGCGCTTGGCCCACCGCAGCGTGAAGGTCCTGCGCCAGCCGGTGCTGTCCGGGCGCACGGCCGGCTCGGCCGCGGTCCCGCGCACCGGGGTCGGATCTCCCATGCTCAGCTCACCCGTCCATCGACCACCTGCCGGCTGATCGCGCACCGGCCGAGGCGGAGCGTTCCCGCCTCGAACATCGCCACCCCGAACATCGCCGACGTGTCGGCCAGACTACTGGGTGACGTCCAGCTCGCGGCGCGAAGTCGACCTCGCCCGAATGCCGGATCGGCCGTGCCACGTTCGTGATCATCATGCCCCGGATGGCCGGGAGATGATCACAGGGGCCGCTCGGCCGTCGTGCCCTCAGCGACCAGATCGTCCAGCTCCTGCACGTCCGCCTCACCCAGCTTCACCTGATCGGCCGCGCAGTTGCTCTCCAGGTGTTCGATCGAGGACGTGCCGGGGATCAGCAGCGTGTTCGGCGCGCGGTGCAGCAGCCAAGCCAGCGACACCTGGGCGGGTACCACCCCGAGCCGCTCGGCCACGCCGCGCACCACCTGATCGCCGAGCGCGCGGCTGTTCGGCTGGAACGCCGAGCCCAGCGGGAAGAACGGCACGAACGGAACCCCGAGCGCCGCGGTCCGGTCCAGCAGGTCCGCGGCGGCGCGGTCGACCACGTTGTAGGAGTTCTGCACCGCCGAGATCGGCGCGATCGCCCGTGCCTGCTCGAACTGCGCGAGGTCGACGTTGGACAGCCCGATGCTGCGCACCAGGCCCGCTTCGCGTAGTTCGGCCAGCGCGCCGACCTGGTCCTCCCACGGGATGCCTGGCTGTTCGGCGCTGTGCCGCAGGTAGACCAGGTCCAGCGCCTCCAGGTGCAGGCGGCGGAGGTTGTCGTGCACCTGCGCCCGCAGCGCGTCCGGGTGCACCAGTGGCGGCCAGCCGCCGCGGTGGTCCCGGTACGCGCCGATCTTGGTGGCCAGCAGCAGGTTCTGCGGGTAGGGCCGCAGCACTTCCGCGATCAGCTCGTTGACCACCCACGGCCCGTAGAAGTCCGAGGTGTCGATGTGGTCGATGCCCAGTTCCGCGGCTCGGCGCAGCACCCGCGCGGCGCGGTCCCGGTCGCCGGGCGGCCCAAACACGCCCGGCCCGGCCAGTTGCATGGCGCCGAAGCCGATGCGGTGCACCGGGCCGGCTCCGGGAACGTCAACAACGTCGTTCGTCACGCTGAAATGCTGCGGCACGCCTACCACGCGGAGCAAGAGCCGAGTTGACCACAATGGACTCCTCGGTGCTGCTGGGCTTGTTCGCGCAGGTGGCGGGGCTGCGGGCCAGGTGGCTTCGCTCGTCTCGGCGCCGCCGCTGAGCAGCCGACCGCGCAAGCAACCGGCACCGCCGCGCAAACCTTCCTGGACGGGCCCCTCAGAGCTGCGGGATCAGCAACAGCCAGCGGCCGCCGATCACCAACGCGGCGATGCCGATCAGGAACCAAACGCCGAGCCACGCCCCGGCGGGGACGCGGGTCAGCCGGGCGAGCTGGTCGGCGTCCGAGCTGGGCGCCCTGCCGCGATT
This sequence comes from Saccharopolyspora galaxeae, assembly GCF_016526145.1. Lineage (GTDB taxonomy): Bacteria > Actinomycetota > Actinomycetes > Mycobacteriales > Pseudonocardiaceae > Saccharopolyspora_C > Saccharopolyspora_C galaxeae. The sequence continues at coordinate 43,905 of NZ_JADDUE010000009.1, read as the reverse complement.
GCGCTTGCCGCGCAGCTCAGCGATCGGGCGCAGTCCGCCGAGCAGCAGGAACCAGCTCACCAGCACGCAGCACACCGCCTGCCATGCGGGCGCGGCGAACCAGGACACCGCGAACAGCGCGCCGCCGGTGAGCACCACCGACAGCACCCCGTAGGCGTTGCGGATGGCCAGCAGCATGATCACCAGCAGCCCGATCGCCACCCACAGCGCTTGGCGGGCCAGGTCGAACCCGACCATGGCCGCACCGCCCAGGCCGAGCAGCGACACCGCCGGGTAGCCGGCGAACAGGGTGAACACCATGCCGGGGCCGCTGGGCCTGCCGGTGGACAGCGTCAGCCCAGAGGTGTCGGAGTGCAGCCGGATGCCGTTGAGGGTTCGGCCGCTGAGCAGCGCGACCACGGCGTGCCCGCCTTCATGGGCGATGGTGACCACGTTGCGCAGCAGCCGCCACGTGCCGTGGTTGCTGATCAGGCCGAGCGCCACCAGACCGAGCAGGAGGGTCAGCGCGCTGCCGGAGTCCAGCAGTTGCGCGGTCCAGCGCTGTACTAATTCGTCCACAGTAGACACACCTGGTCGGGGTTCGGGGCCGCGCCGATCCTACGCAGCGCCCGCGGAGGTTCCGCGCGGCCACCACACGCACCGTTCCGGGGCCGAGCTGGGCGACGGAGTCCATCACTCCGGGCCGGCGCGCTGCGGCCTCAGTCGAAGAAGGCCGGGACGTCCACGGAGCCGCCCGCGGACTCGAACTCCGCGTGCACGGCGCTGCGCAGGCGGTCGTCCGCGAGGTAGTCCAGCGCGGTCAGCGCCAGCCCGACCGCGCCGTCGAGGACCGCCCGATCCCCCGCCGCCGAGCCCGCGGCAGTGGCGAACCGGGCGGTGTGCAGCGAAAGTCCCGGGTCTTCGAGACCGATCATCGGATGCATCGCGGGCATCCGGAAGCTCAGGTTGCCCAGGTCGGTGGAGCCGGTCAGGTACTCCGGCACCACCCCGCGCGGCAGCGCGTTGCGGCCGCGCCGCCCCTGGTGCTGCGCCCACCGCGCGGACAGCGCCTGGTTGTGCCGGATCGGCAGGTACGGCACCTGCCGGTCCCAGAGCAGTTCCACTCCGCAGCCGGTCATCTCCGCGGCACCGCGCGCGATCGCTTCGATGCGCCCCGCCACGTCCCGCAGCGAACCGGCGTCGGCCGAGCGCACGTAGAACTGGGCGGCGGCCCGCTCCGGCACCACGTTCGGGCGCGCCCCGCCGTCGGTGATGATCCCGTGCACCCGGTCTCCGGACGGCATGTGCTGGCGCAGCGCGGCCACGCCTTGGTAAGTCGCCACGACCGCGTCCAGCGCGTTGCGGCCCATGAACGGCTGTGCGGAGGCGTGCGCGGCGATGCCGTGGAAGGTCACGTCCAGCTGCCTGCGGCCGAGGAACGGGTGCGCGGCGATGTCGTGCGAGAACGGGTGCAGCATCAGCACCGCGTCGACGTCGTCGAACAGGCCCGCGCGGGCGAGGATCTCCTTGCCGCCGCCGCCTTCCTCGGCGGGCGTGCCGAACAGGCTCAGCCGCCCCCTGGTCTGCTCCAGCGCGGCCGCCGCACCGAGGAAACCGCCGGTCGCCGAGGTGCAGATGATGTTGTGCCCGCAGGCGTGCCCGATGCCGGGCAGCGCGTCGTACTCGGCCAGCACCGCCACGTGCGGTCCGTCCCCGCCGCCGCGCGCGACCAGCGCGGTTTCCAGGCCGCCGGCTCCGACCTGCACGTCGAAGCCCTGTGCGCGCAACAGCTCCGCCACGCCCGCCACCGCGCGGTGCTCGCCGAAGCCCTCCTCGGGGTGGGCGTGCAGGTCGTGGCTGAGCTCCAGCAGCGGCTCGGCCAGTTCGCCGATGCGGCTCTCCGCGCGGGCGCGCAACGGCTCGGGCGCGCCGTCGAACTCGGAGCGGATCGGCTCGGCCGAGGCCACCGCGCGTTCGGTCGCCTCGGCGACCGCGCGCAGGTAGGAGTCGTCCGGTGCGGTGGGTTCAGCGTCAGCGGTCATTCCCGCACCCTAGGCGTCCGTGCCCGCGTTCCGGGCACGCCGCGTTCCGGCGCATGGAGCAGTGGACACCCGCCGGTACCGCGCGCCGCGGTCCGCGGGTCCTGTCAGCGGCGGAGCCGATGAGGTTCCGCCACCCGATCCGCTACGCAAACTGTTAGACGGTCTCCACGCCGTCCTCGAACCGGTGCGCCAGCAGCGTGCCGCCGACCACGGCGGACGGGATCACCACCAGCTGCAGCACCGGGATCAGGCACAGCAGGTAGGCGGGCAGCCCGAACCCGAGGGTCGCCGCCTTGTTCGCCCACAGCGACCGGTGCCGATCGCGCAGCGTGCGCCCGCGCCGCTGGAACACCAGCCCCACCATCTCCAGCGCCACCATCCAGGCACCGAACATCGCGCCCAGCACCGGGATCACGGTCTGTCCGAGCACCGGCACGAACCCGAACCCGAACAGCACGACCGCGCCGAGGGCGGCCACCGCCACGAGCTTGACCGAATCCCGGATGCCGCGGCCGAGTTGCCTGGCGAACCCCGCCCCGTCGGCGCGGTCGTCCAGCCCGAGCCGCTGCTCGGTGCGTTCGGCGATGTACTCGTAGAACGGGCCGCCGATCAGCAGCGTTAGCGCGATGAACGTGATCGAGGCCAGCAGCGCGGCGGCGCCGACGAGCACCACGCCGAGCAGCACCCGCACCGCCCGGCGCAGACCTTCGGCCCAGCCGTCCGCGAACGGGGTCATCCAGCCGACCAGATCACCGCTGAAGTACACCAGCGAACCCAGCGCGCCGACCAGCAGCACCGCGCTGATCAGCGCCGGGATCGCGCCGATCACCAGCAGCTTCGGCGAACGCAGGAGCACGCGGAAGCCGGTGCCGAGCGTGCGGGCACCGGTGAGGAAGTTCTGCACTGGTTCTCCTGGGACTGCTGTGCCGGAGCCCCCACGCTATCCGGTCCTCCTGGAGTGAACGGACCGTTCGTCCGAACCACTGGGGCGAACAGTCCGTTCACTGAGATCCGACCGCGGCGACCGGGCCGACCGGACCAACTCCTTACCCCGGCCGGGTGATCCACTGCACTATGCCGTAACACTGGTCGGCCAGCGGGTATCGGACTCCGCACGACTCGCGACGCACCGGCGCCGCCCGAGCCGAGAAGGGGCAACCGTGTTGGGACAGCAGCCGACGATCCTCGACCGCATCCGGCACGGTCAGCCGCGCAACCGGCACCTGCGGGGGCTGTGGCGGCTCACCAAGAAGACGGTGGCCGCCAGCTCCCGGCACCGGCTCACCGGACTGGCCGGGGAGGCCGCGTTCTTCACCCTCATCTCGCTGCCGCCGGTGCTGCTGGGGCTGGTCGGCACGCTCGGCTACCTGGCGGGCGTGCTCGGTGGTGGCACCGTCGCGGCGGTGCGGAACTCGCTGGTGCACGGCGCGTCCGCGGTGCTGTCCCAGCAGGCCATCGACCAGATGATGCAGCCGGTGCTGGACGAGGTGCTCAGCACCGGGCGGGCCGGGATCATCTCGCTCGGGTTCGTGCTGGCGCTGTGGTCCGGTTCGGCGGCGCTGAACGTCTACATCGACACGATCTCGGTGGTCTACGGGCTCGGCGGGCAGCGCAATCTGGTGCGGCAGCGGCTGATGTCGGTGGGGCTGTACACGGCCGCGCTGTTCGGCGGGATCGTGCTGCTGCCGCTGCTGGCGGTGGGGCCGTCGGTGATCGCCGGGTGGTTCCCGCAGGCCGCGGTCGTGGTGTACGCGCTGTACTGGCCGCTGATCGTGGTCGGTTCGATCGCGTCGCTGAGCACGCTGTACGTGCTGTCCGTCCCGCTGCGCACGCCTTGGCTGGAGCACGTGCCGGGGGCCGCGCTGGCGTTGCTGGTGTGGCTGGGGGGCAGTTTCGGGCTGCGGATCTACCTGGACGTGACCATCGAGCACTCCCCGGTCTACGGCGCGCTGGCGGCTCCGATGGGCGTGCTGCTGTGGCTCTACGTCACCGCGTTCGCGGTGCTGCTCGGCGCCACGATCAATGCGGAGTTGGACAGCGTTCAGCCGTCCCGTGCCACGGCGCGGGCCCGCCGCGCGCTCGAACTCCCCGGTTCTCCGGAAGCCCCGGAATCCCCGGATTCCTGAGCGCCCGGCGCGAAAACGACGCACAAGTCACAGCGCAGAGATCCGCTCATTTGTTAGGTTAGCCTTCCTTGTCGACTTGGAGGGAAGCGCGATGACCTCTGCCCGAACCCCGCACGCCCGGTTCGGCCGCCGTGCGTTCCTCGCCGGTGCCACCGGCCTCGCCGCCGCCGGACTGTCCGCCTGCGCCGGTGGTTCCCCCGCCGGCCGAGCGGCACCGGCGGCGCGGATCCCCAACAAGTTCGGCACCGCGGAGGTTCCCGCCGCGCCCGGCAACATCGTCACGCTGGGCATCACCGACCACGACGCGGCGCTGCCGCTGGGCGTGGTGCCCGCCGGGCTGACCCAGTGGGGACCGTGGCAGTCCGGCGTCGGCCCGTGGGTGGAGCCGATGCTGCGCGGGCAGCACCCGAAGCTGCTGGGCAGCGAGGTCGACGTGGAGCAGGTCATCGCGCTGGCGCCGGAGGTGATCGTCGGGCTGCAGAGCGCGCTCACGCAGGACCAGTACAACCGGCTCTCCGCGTTCGCCCCGGTCGTGGCGCAGCCGCCCGGCTCGATCGACTACGGCGTGAACTGGCGGGTGCAGGCCGAGACGATGGGCCGCGCGCTGGGCAAGAAGGCCGAGGCGGACAGGCTGATCGCGGACACCCAAACCCGCATCGACCGCACCCGGCAGGCCAACCCGCAGTTCGAGGGCCGCACGCACGTGACGGTGCGCACCGACTCCGCGGGCACCTACGCCGCCTACACCAAGCAGGACGCGCGGACCGCGCTGCTCGAGCAGCTCGGCCTGAAGCTGGCCCCCTCGATCGACGACCTGGACGACGGCGGCAAGTTCAACGTGAAGGTCAGCAAGGAGCAGGTGTCGCTGCTGGACGCGGACGTGGTCATCGTGACCACCGCCAAACCGTCCGACGTGGCGACGGTGCGGGCCGATCCGCTGCTGAACAACCTGCCAGCGGCCAAGCGCGGTTCGCTGCTGCTGCTGGACGACTACGACGTGACGATGGCGCTCGGGTCGGCGACGGTCACCAGCATCCCGTTCGCGCTGCAGCGGTTGACGCCGATGATCACGCAGGCGTTGCAGCGGGCCTGATCTCCACCGCTCACGCAGGAGTCCGGGCGGTGTAGGCGCGCTGCGTCGGTTGGTCCTCCAACGCCCGCCGGTCCCAGCCGCCGTTCTCGGCAGCGGCTTCGTAGCTGGTCCGCAGGAACCGCAGCAGCGTGCCGTCCGGGTCTTCGGCAGTGCGCACCGCGTCGTAGGGCAGTACGAACTCGCCGAGTTCCGGGTGGTAAGCGGCTTCGCCCGGCTGCACCGGATGATCCTGGAAACCGGCCGGTTCCGGGTAGGCGTAGGCGTAGAACAAGCCCTCGCCCGCACCGCCGGGCCAGAAGCCGCAGCTGCTGAGCTCGTGCGAGTACCCCTCCACCATGACCCGGTCCGGGCAGTTCGGCGCCCCGCCCGGATGCCGCGGCGCCGGGCGCCCGGAGAACCGGGTCACCGCGAGGTCCATCGCGCCCCAGAAGAAGTGCACCGGGCTGACCTTGCCGGTGAATTCGGCGCGGAACCGGCTCAGCACGCGGTGCGCGGCCACCAGCTGGCGCCACCACAGGTGCGCGGCAGCGGGATCGTAGGAGGCGTGCAGGGTGTCCTCGGCGAACGGCACGGCTTCTTCGATCTCGTTGGGCACCGCCTGGATCGAGGTGTGCAGGCCCAGCGCGTCCAGCCCGGCCATCGTCTCCTCGTAGAACAGCGCCACCGGTTTCGGTTCCAGCCCGACCCGCCGCTCGTCCCCGGTGGACGAGCGGATGCGCAGCACGTGCTCGCAGAAGTCGAACTCGGCGTCGAACACGCCGGTTTCGGAGGGCACCGCCGAGGTGGTCAGCCCGCGCGGGGTCACGTACAACGCCACCTGCCACCAGTGGTTCACCAGCGGTGCGTGCGCCAACCGGACCTTGCCGACGATCTGCGTCCACATGTGCAGCGTTTCCCGCGTTTCCGCCCAGTCGGCGACCCGCAGGCTCGGCCATTGCTCCATCGCGGCCTCCTTCCCCGGAGACCAATGGTGAGTCCGCGTTCAGCTGAACGCAGCCGTCACACCGGCGGCCGGACACCGGGCAGCTTGCCCGCGCCGTTGCAGTGCGGGCAGGTCCGCCACTCGCCCATCGTCATGCCGGTCTGGGTGTCGGTGGTCGCCTGGATCAGGTAGAGCCGCGGCTCGCTCAGCTTGCGGAACCCGGCGCAGCCGAAGCACACCGTGTTCGGTCCTTCTTCGAAGCCGGGTCCGTCTTGCTCGTCGCGGTCGTTCATGCGCCCATCGTCGCGCACTCGGGTGCGCGGGGCGCAGCCCCTCGCCGCGCTCGCGCCACCGCGGGCGGCCGAATCAACTTTCCGGAAATTGCGCGATCCATTTTCCGCTAGCAAATTTCCTGCGGAAAAGACCGCCGATCGGCGGATAAACCTACCCGGTTTCGATCCGATACAACCAGGAAAGGACCGAAAACCAGGAGGCGACGAATGGGCAAACGAGACTCCGACCGGGACGGGCAGGGAAAACCGCAACCGGACAAGTGGGAGACCTGGCAAAGCGACGACGACGGCAACAAGCACGAACGCCCCGGCGGCGAGAAGAAGTAGGCAGCGGTGCCGGATTGGCGCGAGCGGCTCGCGGTGCCGCGTGCCGCCTTCATCCCCGCGGTGATCTGGGACTACGAGCCGGAGACCGACGAGTTCACCAGGATCAGCAGGGATTCCGACCCCGCGCGGTGGCACGGGATGGTGGCCGCCGACCAGCCGATCACCACGCAACTGGACGACGGGCAGCCCGACGACGGGCAGCCGCACGACCGCACCCGCGTCCCGAGCAGTTCGTGCAGCCAGCCGTCGCTGGTCGCGGACATGCTCGACGCACTGGACGTGCGTCCAGGGCACCGAGTGCTGGAAATCGGCACCGGAACCGGCTGGAACGCGGCTTTGCTCTGCGAACGGGTCGGCGGAACCGGGCAGGTGGTCTCGGTCGAGATCGACCCGGTCGTCGCGGACAACGCCCGGCGCGCGCTGGCGGCCTCCGGCCAAGCACCGCTGGTGATCACGGCCGATGGGGCGGCGGGATACCCGCCCGGTGCCCCGTACGACCGCGTGCTCGCAACCGCCTCGGTCCGCGCGATCGCGCGCACGTGGATCGAGCAATCCCGCCCGGGCGGGCGGATTCTTGCGCCGTGGGGCACCGACTACGGCGAAGACGCGCTGACCGCGCTGGAAGTGCACGCGGACGGTTCGGCTTCCGGGAGTTTCGGGCAGCGCCTCGCTTTCATGCGGATGCGCGGGCAGCGCCGCGGATTCCTCGACCCGGCGGCGGACGAGCTCGACGATGCCGAACGCAGCAGCACCGCACGCGAACCGCTGGAGTTGTTCGAGATGGTGGATTTCTCCGCGGCTTCGTTCACCATCGGCCTCCGGGTGCCGGACTGCTACCTCACCGTGGAGGACACCGACGACGCTCACCGGCTGATCGAGCTGCACGACATCCGGTCGCATTCCTGGGCGCGGGTCACCATGGTGCGCGGAGAACATCCGTGGACGGTGCACCAGCTGGGTCCGCGGCGGCTCTGGGACGAGGCCGACACGGCGTATTCGTGGTGGCAGGACGCCGGAAAACCCGCACCGGACCAGTACGAGCTGACGATCGCCGCGGACGGCGCGCACTCGGTGCGCCTGCCAGGGCGGCACTGGCGCCTCCCGCTCCGACCCGGGTCGTAGTGCGAGTGATGGGCCCCTTCGCTCGATCTTGCGAGGCGAAGGGGCCCATCACCGGCGAGAGCAGCAGCTCGTCAGTCCAGCTTCAGCGTCGGCTTGCGCAGGTCGTACCAGGCCGCGATGTCCAGGGCTCGTTCGATTCCGTTGCGCTGCGCGGTCGTGACCGCATCACCGGTGGTCTCGGTGGCGGTCTTGAGCGAGTCGCGGTCGAAGAACTCCAGGACTTCGTGGTTGGCCGAGAACAGCTCGCGGGCCTGCGACTGGATCGCCGCGAGGTAGTTCGGGTCGAAGCTGCCGGGGTAGCCGCTCTTCTTGCGGTCGGCGACCGAGGCGGGCAGCACGTCGCGGGTGGCCGCCCGCAGGATGCTCTTCTCCCGCCCGTCGAAGGTCTTCAACGACCACGGCGTGTTGAACACGTACTGCACGAGGCGGTGGTCGCAGAACGGCACCCGCACTTCCAGCCCGACGGCCATGCTCAGCCGGTCCTTGCGGTCGAGCAGCGTCTGCACCATGCGGGTCAGGTGCAGGTAGCAGACCTGCCGCATGCGCTTTTCCAGTCCGGTTTCGGAGTCCTTGAGCGGGGCCTCGCGCAGCGCGGACCGGTAGTGATCGGCGATGTAGGCGGGCAGGTCGAGTTTGCGCCGGGTCTGCTCGTCGAGCACCTCCATCGAGAACAGCGGCGAATCGACCAGCCACGGGAACGTGTCGGCGTAGCGCTGCCGGTCGTTGTGGAACCAGGGGTAGCCGCCGAAGATCTCGTCGGCCGACTCGCCGGACAGCGCCACCGTCGACTGCTCCCGGATCGCCCGGAACAGCAGGTACAGCGAGTTGTCCCGATCTCCCATGCCGACGGGGAAATCCCGGGAGGCCACCGCTGCCCGCCGCACGGCCGGGTCGGCCAGCGACGCCCCGTCGAGCATGATGTCGGAGTGGTCGCTGGCGACGTGTTCGGCGACCGCGTGCACGTACGGCGTGTCCTGCGTGGGGGCCACCTCGATGGCCTGGAAGTTCTCGGCCTGCTCGGGGAAGTCGACCGCGAAGCTGCGCACGGTCTCGCCCTTCGCACCGAGCTGCTGGGCGGCCAGCGCGGTCATCGCCGAGGAGTCCAGCCCGCCGGAGAGCAACGCGCAGCGCGGCACGTCGGCGACCAGCTGCCTGCCGATGATGTCGTCGAGCAGCTCGCGCACGTGCGCGGCGGTGGCCTGCTCGTCGTCGGTGTGCTCGGAGACCTCCAGCCGCCAGTAGCACCGCTCGCGCAGCCCGTTGCGGTCGACCACGGCCAGGTGCCCGGGCTGCAGCTCGCGCATCCCTTCCCAGATGGCGAATCCGGGAGTCTTGGCCGATGCGAAGATCTCCCGCATCCCGTCCGAGCCCACCACGGCCTCGGCCAGCGGGTTGGCCAGGATCGCCTTCGGCTCGGAGCCGAACAGCACGCCGTCGTCGGTCTCGTAGTAGTAGAACGGCTTGATGCCCATCCGGTCGCGGATCATCACGAGCTTTTCGGTCCGGGAGTCCCAGATCGCGAACGCGTACATCCCGTTGAGCCGGTCGGCCACCGCTTCGCCCCACTCGACGTAGCCGCGCAGCACTACTTCGGTGTCCGAGTCGGTGTCGAACCGGTGCCCGCGCTGGCGCAGCTCGGCGCGCAGTTCGGTGTAGTTGTAAGCCTCTCCGGAGTAGACCATCGCGACCGGCCCGTCCGGAGTGTCGACCTGCATCGGCTGGGTGCCGCCAGGCAGGTCGATCACCGCGAGCCGCCGGTGTCCCAGCGCGGCGTGGTGCGCGGTCCAGACGCCCTGATCATCCGGTCCGCGGCAGGACATGGTCTCGGTCATCTCTCGCAGAATCCGGTCCTGAGCTGTCATGTCCCGCTGGTAGGACACCCAACCCGTGATGCCGCACATGAGGCCACCTCTCCGCAAGCTTTTACTTAGGCGAGCTAACTACACCTTGTTACGGCCTCGTTGCACGAGCAATACGGCTCCGGTGTGAGATCTCGGACACATCTTCGGCCCGCCTCGAATCAGCGGTGGCCGGGCGGTGCGGGAGTGTTCGCACCGCCCGGCCGGTCGGCGCCCGGGGAGGGAGTTCGGACGCCGGCTGGATGCCCCGCCGGTCACTCGTGGTCGGGGGAGGCACGAGCGGGACCGGCGGGGCGCGGCCCACCGCAGGGGAGGCTTGCGGCGGCGGACCGGGTTTCGGGGCTATTCCGGGAGGATCAGAGTTCGGCGATCAGCGCGACGCAGGACGCGCACGTCGTGCGCTGCTCGTCATCGGACACGGGCCGGTCGAGCAACCGGTGCACGCGCCCGGAAATCGGGTGGCCGCAGATGCCGACCAGCACCGGGCCGATCGCATCGCGCGCCACGGCGTGCCAGGTCGAGGACCACTCGGAGCTGACCCACGCGATCACCCCGCTTCGAGCTGCGGCCATTCCCGCTCAGGCCGTTCCTGTGATCGCAGCGCCAACACCCGCGTGCACACCATGCACGGCATCCCCAGCAGGTCGGAGACCTCCTCGGCCTCCGCGGCAGGCAACCGCAACTCGCACAACGCCAGAAAATCCCCGCACGCCAACGGCATCGCGATGTGCACGACGCGCTGCCTCTCCCCCACCAGGCCCGCGCGGTAGCGGACGCGCCTTGGGTAGTCGGCGGAGACAGGAGCTTGCTCATCCATGTGCCACCTCTGATCAACGTCCTAACGAGATGCTGTTCGCACCCTGCAACCTCACTTGATGCATGCATCAAGGATTGCTGCATGCTGATCGTTGAGCAAGATCCACCTTCGAGTGACGACCTTGGATAGCTCGGTGACGACATACGATGTGGCGCATGGTCAGCAGCGCAGACACACCGCGAGCGCGTGCTCTCGGCGCCGAGCTCCGACAAGCACGCCAACGCAGCGGCATGACCACTCGGGAACTCGCCGAGTCGGTCGATCGCAGCAGCTCGCACGTATCGCGTTGGGAAAACGGAAAGCTAACGCCGAGCGAAACTGACACGGCAACGATACTCGCCGTCCTTGGAGTCAACGGCGCGGATCGTGAGCGAATGCTCGAATTGGCACGAGACGCTCTCGAACCGAACTGGGTTGCCCCCGGCACGGACAAACAGTTAGCGGCATTGACCGACTACGAACGAACCGCTACGACAATCATCAACGTGGAACCGCTGATGATTCCCGGACTGCTGCAGACCTATGACTACGCACGACACATCATCGCCGAGTTCGGAGCATCCGGCCGCAGCGAAGCCGACCAGCGCGCGCAGCTTCGAGTCGGGCGTCAGCACGTCCTTACCGGCAGCTCCCCGAAGCAGCTCATCGCGATCATAGGCGAGGCAGCATTGCGCTATCCGCCGTGCCCAGCCGAGGTAATGGCCGGACAGCTCCACGAACTGCAACGGTGGGGCGCACGGGACCACATCGACATTCGAGTTCTCCCGATCGATCGCCCGGCCGGTCCGGCCATGAGCGGTTCCTGGGCACTGATCGAGTTCGCTGATACCAGACCAGTGGTGCAGCTCGAACATTACGACACCTCCACGACCATCACCGACGTGAGAGCGGTCGGCCGCTACCGAAACGCCGCCGACATGCTCTGCGAAGTAGCAATGAATGCGATCGAGTCGGCTGAACTCATCGCAGAAATTTTAGGAGGCAAGGAGAAGTCATGCTGACTCAACACTCAGCAGGACACTGGCGCACGTCGAGCTACAGCGGCGGGAACAACTGCGTTGAGGTCGGCGGAGTCGCCGGTTGCGCCAGAGTGCGCGACACGAAAAACCGTTCCGCGGGCTACTTCACCATCAGCTCGCAGCAGTGGTCCAGCTTCGTCTCAGCGATCAAGATGGGCCGCTACGACATCTGCGCATGATCCGCAGCACGAGTGATCGGGATGGACGAAATGAACAGCGACCAGCATCCGACAGCATGGCGCAAGAGCAGTCGCAGTAGCGGCGGCGCGAGCAACTGCGTCGAGGTCGGCCGTATCTCCGGCGGCGCCGCCGTCCGCGACACCAAGGACCGCGCGGCAGGTCACTTCGCCGCCACTGCCGACCAGTGGGCCACCTTCCTCACCGTGATCAAGTCCGGGCGCTTCGAGGTGTGACCGACCACCCGTCCGGCGGTCCGCTGGCTGCCGCGGACGTCGCCGGAGTGCTCAGCAGCACGGACTCCGAGCGGATTTCCCTTGCCCTGCACGGAAGAATGCGCCCGGACGGTGCGGCACTGATCGCGTTGGAAGGCGCGCTGGCCGGCGCTCGACGGCTGGAGGATCGGACTTCGGCGGCGGCGGTGTTGCCGGCAGTGGCAGGGCAGCGGGACGTGCTCGAGCGACTGGCGGGCGCTGCGCGCGGTGTGCGGAGTGCGGCCGTCGGGCTGGTTTCGGAGATCTACCAGTACCTCGGTTGGCTGCACCTGCCACAGGACGACTTCGCGGGAGCTCTGCATCACCTGAAGCGGGCAGCGCTGCTCGCGCTGGAAGCCGATGACCCAGTGCGGTTGGCGACGGCTCTGAGCTTCCGGGCTTACGCGCACCAGCGTTCCGGTGACTCGCGGCAGGCCGCAACGCTGGCGACTGCTGCCGCACGGAACGAGCGGATCTACCCCGGTCTCCGGACGTACCTGCACTTCCAGCGCGCCGAAATCCTTGCGTGCCAAGGTGAGAGGCGGCAGGCGTCGCAGCTGCTGGTGCAGGCGGACCGGCTCGTGGCGCGGCTTCCGCAAGCCGACGAGCTGCCGGAGAGCGGCTATTGGTACGTGCCCGCGTTCTTCCTCGGCGAGCGCGCATTCGTACTCGACGCGCTCGGCGAAACGACCGCGGCACGCGAGTCCGCAACCGCGTGCCTATCCGAGCTACCCACCGAGTGGCGCGACACCGAATGGGCATCCGAACGCCGCGCACTGGCCGAGAAAGACCCGCAACGGTGAAGCGGGGATCGAGGGATGGGGACCTTCGCCCCGCTAGATCGGACGAAGAGGTCCTTCACTCCGGAAAGGTGCGCGGAAGCGGCGACGGCCGCTCGGCTTGACTTGGAGTCTTGTCCAAGTCTTAGCTTCGCGGGGTGTTCAGCGAAGAGGAACTCGAGTATCTGACGGGGCAGTGGGTCGGGCGGTTGTCCACCAGCCAGCCGGACGGGACGTTGCAGGTGAATCCGGTGGGGTTCGGGGTCAACCGGGCGCTGGGGAGCATCGACATCGGCGGCTACGACATGAGCCGCAGCCGCAAGTACCGCAACGTGCTCGACAACGGGCGGGCCGCGTTCGTGGTGGACGACGTGTACTCGGTCGATCCGTGGCGGGTGCGCTTCCTGGAGATCCGGGGGCACGCCGAGGCGATCGGCGAGCCGGCCGACGCGCAGGACCAGGCCCGGTTCGGGCCGATCATCCGGGTGCACCCGGAACGCATCCTCAGCCTCGGGTTGCATCCCGGCGATCTCGACGATTCCCCGCACGCGGTCGGAATCCGCAGTCGCCGAGCCGGCTGAGCGCTTGTCCGAGCCGACGGTCGGGGTCGCTCTGGGGCTCGGTCCGGATCGACCATCCGGACGGAGTTCTCCAGTGCTTCGCCCGGCGACTCCTCCCACAGCTCGTAGCAGGACACCGGCCACACCGCGCTGATCGCGGGTCAGTCGAAGTCGACGTGCACCTGCACCTTGCCGTCCTCGTCACGGACCGCGAGGGCCTGACCGGTGCGCCGTTCACCCGCGGCTTCGAGAGTGATCGGGCTGCGCTGTCCCAGGAAATTGCGCCACCAGCGCTTCTGGTCCGGCAGCATCACGTCGATGGTGGCGCCGGATTCGGTGCGGCGGACGGCGACGACCAGTGCGACCTCGCGTCCCGAACGTCGCCCCCGGTAGGAAACGTTCACCATGCCCGTACCGCCGACCTCCGAGGGCCACCGCGAAAACCTCCGCACGCACGGCGCGACGAGCTTGTTCAAATAACGACCCGCGACGGTAACGGCACTCATGCGGAACTCCTCCTTGTTCCGGCGACGGCGCACCCGCCTCGCCCTTCGGAACGACGGCCAACGGCCATGCCGCGACCGTCGATCCCTCGATCATCGACGATCTTGACCGAGCGTACTCGCAACCGCGGCACCGGCGCGTTCAATCGCGGCCCGCACGAGCGCGTCGCTCACTCCGCGGCGGCGACGGTTCGCAGAACCCAAGGAATCCCAGGAATCACGTACCGGACGGACGGTCCGTCCACCCCGGATTCGCGGGGTGAACGGACCGCTCGAATGCTGCTGTCTCAGGCGATGATGCGGAGGGGATCTTCCAGCAGAGCTGTGAGCTGCTGCAAGAAGGCCGCGCCGACGGCGCCGTCGATGGCGCGGTGGTCCGCCGAGAGCGTCACTCGCAGGATCTTGCGGGCCACCACTTCCCCATCGACCAGTTGCAGCTCCTCCTTGGCGGCGCCGACCGCGAGGATCGCCGCCTCCGGCGGGTTGATCACCGCGGAGAACTGCTCGATGCCGAACATGCCCAGGTTCGAGATGGTGAACGTGCCGCCGGACATCTCGTCGAGCTTCAGCTTGCCCTCGCGAGCGCGCCCGGCCTTCTCGCGGCCCTCGGTGGCGATCTCCGAAACGCTCTTGCGGTCGGTGTCCCGGATGACCGGCACCACCAGACCGTCGTCGATCGCGACCGCCACGCCCAAGTGAATCCGCTTGTGCTGCAACAGCTTGTCGCCGCCGAAGGAGACGTTGACCGAGGGGTTCGCGCGCAGCGCGGTCGCCACCGCCTTGACCACCAGGTCGTTGAGGCTGACCTTCGGACCGCCCGCGGCCTGCAAGCGCTCGTTGAGGTTGCCGCGGAACGCCACCAGGTCGGTCACGTCGATCGCGCTGGTCAGGTAGAAGTGCGGGGCCTGCTGCTTGCTCTCGGCGAGCCGCTTGGCGGTGACCTTGCGGACGTTGCTCAGCGGCAGCTCCTCGACGTCCTCGCCAGCGCCGGAAACCGGGGCCGTCGCGGGCTGGGCGGGCGCGGCCGGAGCCGGAGCGGGCTCGGCCGCGGACCGAGCGGCAGCCGGTTCGGCGGCCGCGGCGTCGATGTCGGCGCGGATGATGCGCCCGCCCGGACCGGTTCCGGTGACCCCGGCCAAGTCCACACCGCGGTCCTTGGCCACCGCCTTCGCCAGCGGCGACGCCTTCGGCTTCGACGGCGCGCTGCCGTTCACCGGCTCCGGCGCAGAAGCAGGCGCAGGCTCCGCGGCAGGGCCCGACTCCCCGGCAGGCGCTGCCGCCTCCGCCGAAGCATCCGCAGGCGCACCGGCAGGCGCGGCAGGCTCAGCCGCCTCGGCGACCGCCCCGGACCCGTCCCCGACCAGCGCGATCGGCGTGCCGATCGGAACCGTCGTGCCCTCGCCGACGAGCACCTTCTCCAGCACCCCGTCGTCGTAGGCCTCCAGCTCCATGATCGCCTTGTCGGTCTCGATCTCGGCGACGACCTCGCCGCGCTTGATCTGATCGCCGACCTTCTTCTGCCAGCCGGCGATCACGCCTTCCTCCATCGTGTCGGAAAGGCGCGGCATCTGGATCTCAGTCATCAGCAATTCCTCGGGAAGTCTCAGCGGCGAGCGCCGACGGCGTCCAAGGTTTCCCGGACGGCGGTGGTCAACGACTCGGCCGACGGCAACGCGGCCTTCTCCAGCGGCTTGGCGTAGGGCAGCGGCACCTCGGCGGCCGCCACCCGGCGCACCGGCGCGTCCAGGTAGTCGAACGCACCGTCCGAAATGGACGCGGCGATCTCCGCGCCGATGCCGTAGGTCAGCCAGTCGTCCTCGGCCACCACCGCGCACCCGGTCTTGCGCACCGAGTTCACCACGGTCTCCCGGTCCAGCGGGCGCAGGCTGCGCAGGTCCACGACCTCGGCGTCGATGCCTTCCTCGTCGTGCAGCTTCGCGGCCACCTGCCCGGCGATCCCGGCCATCCGGGAGTAGCCGATGATCGTCACGTCCGAGCCCTCGCGGGTCACCGCGGCCTTGCCGATCTCCGCGGGCGCGACGTCGTCCGGCACCTCGCCCTTGGTGTTGTAAAGCGCCAGGTTCTCCAGGAACAGCACCGGATCGTCGTCCCGCAGCGACGCCAGCAGCAGCGCCTTCGCGTCCGCGGGCGTGCTCGGGGCGACGACCTTCAAGCCCGGCACGAACGCGTAGTACAACTCGATGTTCTGCGAGTGCGTCGCGCCCAGCTGCTGACCGCCGCCACCGGGCGTGCGCAGCACCATCGGCACGCTGGTCTGCCCGCCGAACATGCCGTAGATCTTGGCCGCGTGGTTGACGATCTGGTCCAGCGCGATCAGCGAGAAGTTGATCGTCATGAGCTCCACGACCGGGCGCAGCCCCAGCATCGCCGCACCGACCGCTGCGCCGACGAAGCCCTCCTCGGCGATCGGGGTGTCGCGCACCCGCTTCTCGCCGAACTCTTCCAGCAGCCCGGCGGTGATCTTGTAAGAGCCCTCGAAGACACCGATCTCCTCACCGATGAGGAACACGTCTTCGTCGCGGTGCATCTCGTCGCGCAGCGTGTCGTGCAACGCCTGGCGGTAAGTCATGACGGCCAAGGGAACTAACTCCTGAGACTTCGGATCCGCGCCTCGGCGGCACCCGGCGATCGAGCCGAGTGCCGCGCGGGAGCGGGTGGCGGGGTGTGCGGTGAGCGGCTCAGAACACCGGGTCGGCGGGCAGGCGCCGGGAATCGTTCGCCACCGGGGTGGCGTAGGTGTAGTCGAACAGCGTGGACACCTCGGGGTGCGGGCTGTCGTCGGCGAAGGCGACCGCGGCGTCGGCGTCGGCCTGCGCCTGCTTCTCGATCTCCGCGGCGGCGTCCTCGTCGAGCACGCCTGCATCGATCAGCTTCGCCCGGAAGTTCACCACCGGGTCGTTCGCGCGGGCCTGCTGCACCGAGTCCTCGCTGCGGTACTTGCCCGGGTCCACCACCGAGTGGCCCTTGAGCCGGTCGCTGACCGCCTCCAGCAGCGCGGGCGTGCCGGACTCGCGGGCCTGCTCGACCAGCTTCGTGGCCGCGTCGCGGACCTCGAGCACGTTGTTGCCGTCCACCCGCTCGCCGTGCATCCGGTAAGCCGCGGCGCGCTTGTACAGGTCCGACTCCGCCGAAGCCTTGTCCACCGTGGTGCCCATGCCCATGTGGTTGTTCACCACCACGAACACCACCGGGAGGTTCCACAGCGCGGCGATGTTCAGCGCCTCGTGGAACGCGCCGATGTTGGTGGTGCCATCGCCCATCTGGCACATCACGACCTGGTCGCCACCGCGGTAGTCGACGGCCATCGCGGCACCCGTGGCCAGCGGGATCTGCCCGCCGACGATGCCGTAGCCGCCGAGCAGCCCGGCGTCGGAGTCGAACATGTGCATCGAACCGCCCCAGCCCTTGGAAGTGCCGGTGCTGCGGCCGTAGAGCTCGGCCATCACCCGGCCCGGCTCGATGCCCTTGGCGATCGCGTAGCCGTGCTCGCGGTAGTTGGTGAACAGCAGGTCGGTCTTGCGCAGCGCCGACATCAGGCCGACGACGGTGGCCTCCTCACCCAGGTTTAGGTGGCAGTAGCCGCCGATCTTGGCCTGGGTGTAGCCCTGCGCGGCGCGCTCCTCGAAGCGGCGGATCAGCGTCATCTGCTGGAAGTAGCCGCGCAGCAGCTCGTGCGACTCCCCGCCGAACGGGCCGCTCTTGGCGGCGCGTGCGGGCGTGCGGCCGGACTTGGTGCGGGTCGCGGGCTTGCTGCGGGTCGCGGTCTGCGCCATCACGGAACCCTTTCGAAAATCGTGCGGGACTGGAGCCGGACTAGGGCGTTGTAAGCGGCGGAAGCCGCTCGCGGTGCGGGACTCGGGCCGTCCTTAGCGCTTCTTCGGCGGAGCCGTGTGGACCGGCAAACCGAGGGCGGACATCGCCGCCTCCATGCCGACCTCGCCGAGCGTCGGGTGCGCGTGGACGGTTTCGGCGAGCTCGTCGAGCGTCGCCTCCAGCGTCATCGCCAGCGCGCCCTCGGTGATCAGGTCGCTGGCCGACGGGCCGAACACGTGCACGCCCAGCACCTCGCCGTACTGCTTGCCCGCGACGACCTTCATGAAGCCCTCGGTGTCGCCGTAGGTCTGCGCGCGGCCCAGCGCGGCGAACGGGAACTTCGCGGCGACGACCTCGTGCCCCGCTTCAGCGGCCTGCGCCTCGGTGAGCCCGACGCTGGCGATCTCGGGGTGGGTGAACGTCGCGGCCGGGATGACGTCGTAGTCGATGTGCGACTCGTGGCCCGCGATCGTCTCGGCGGCCACGATCCCCTGGTGCGAGGCGACGTGCGCGAGCAGCGCCTTGCCGGTGACGTCGCCGATCGCGTGCACGTGCTCGACGCTGGTGCGCAGCTTGTCGTCGACCTGCACGAACCCGCGCGGGTCCAGCGCCACACCGGCGCGGTCCAAGTCCAGCGCGGCGGTGTTCGGCTTGCGGCCGACGCCGAACAGCACGACGTCGGCTTCGATCTCCTGGGGCTTGGCGCCGTCCACGGTGACCTTCAGCGCGGAGTTCTTGCCGCGCCCGGAACGTTCGATCTTCGAGACGGTGGCGCCGGTGAGCACGTTGATGCCGCGCTTGCCGAACGAGCGGCCCAGCGCCTTGCCGACCTCGGCGTCCTCGGCCGGGACCAGCGTGGACTGCATCTCGACGATGCTGACCTCGCTGCCCAGCGAGCCGAACAGGCTGGCCCACTCCGCACCGACCGCGCTGCCGCCGATGACCAGCAGCCGCCCGGGCACCTCGGTCAGGCCGAACGCGCCGTCCGAGGTGATCACGCCGGGCAGGTCGGCGCCGGGCAGCGGCAGCTGCACCGGGACCGAACCGGTCGCGATGATCACGTCCTTCGCGCGGACCTGGTCGATGGGCGCATCGCCGACCGGGTCGGCGGCGTAGCGGGGTCCGTTCGCGCCGAGCTCGGACTCACCGGTGGCGTAGACGTCCACGGTGGTCGGGCCGGTGAACCGGGCGTGCCCGATGAGCACGCTGACGCCGTTGGCCTTGAGCAGGCCCGCGACCCCGTCGGTCAGCCCCTTGACCACGCTGTCCTTGCGGCGGCTGACGGTGTCGTAGTCCAGCGCGACGTTCTCGGCGCGCACGCCGTACTCGGCGGCGTGCAGGACGGTCTCGTAGACCTCGGCGGAGCGCAGCATCGCCTTGGTCGGGATGCAGCCCCAGTTCAGGCACACCCCGCCGGGCTTCTCCTTCTCCACCACGGCCACGGACAGGCCGCGCTGCGCGGCCCGGATCGCGGCGACGTACCCGCCGGGGCCGCCGCCCACCACAAGGAGGTCGTATTCCTGCACTTCGCTGTGCTCCTTCGAGCCGCACGGACCAGCGCGGAGCCCGTCTCGATGCAGGTGCTTCGCCGCTGGGTGAATCCCGGATGTTGCACCGCGAGTCTCGTGAGCGCGGACACTCGCGCGCCATGCTCGACCGCCCAGACTTCGGAACCGGCCGATGTGCACAGCGCACATTTCGGCCCGGTTTGATCACACAAGGTCGCGATTCGGCACCGACGGTGACGATCAGGGCGGTTCACGGCGGAGAAATCAGAAAGTCAACACCGATAGCGGAAAAACGCCAAAAGTTGCCCCGGAGGCTCAGTCGCGGAGCCCATCCCGCAGGTGTAGTGCCGACAACGCCAGCGACAGCGACACGTACGCCGCCCGCCCGTGCAGCGGCCGGTCGATCAGCGCGCCGATCCGGTGCAGCCGGTTGAGCACCGTGTTGCGGTGGCAGTGCAGCCGCACCGCGGCGTTGGCCGTCGAGCAGTTCTCCTCCAGCCACGCCGACAGCGTCTCCAGCAGCATGTCGCGCTCCTTGACCGGCAGCTCCAGCACCGGCCCCAGCTGCGAATCCAGCAGCCGCTGCGCCAGGTCGGGCGACTGCACCAGCAGCGCCTCCGGGTAGCGCTGCTCCAGCGACACCAGCTGCGGCGTGTTGTAAGAGGCGGTGCCCAGCGCGGTGAGCGCGAGCTGGTGCGCCAGACCCACCTCGGCCAGGCCTTTCACCGGCGGTGACGCCGCCACCCGGCCGCGGGCCAGCGGGCGCAGCACCTCCAGCGCGCCCGGCTCAGCGCGCTGCTCCAGGGCGACGAGCCCGACGAGTGTGTCCGCGCGCACTTGCCACACCGAGCGGATGTGCACACCGCCCAACGCTTCGCTCTGCCCGGCCAGCGCGAAGCTGCCATCGGCGCGCATCTCGGCGACCACCACCAGGTAGCGGCCGCCGGTCGGCAGGTCGAGTTCCTTCGCGGTGCGTTGCGCGAACGCGGTGTCCCGCGCGCGGCCGCTGAGCAGGTCCTCCACCAGGGCGTGCCTGCGCTGGTCGTCGCGGCGCAACCGCTCCAGCTCGGTGTTGCGGTAGGAGGTCGACAGCGTCGAGGACAACCCGTCGATCACCGTCCACATCGAGGTGGCCGCGCCCAGCACCACGTCCGGGTCGGCGCGGTCGGCGTGCGCCTGCTCGACCAGCGCCTCCCACACGATGCGCCCGCCGAGCCGGAAGGTGCGCAGCATGACCTCCAGCGGCACGCCCTGCTCGGCGCGGCGGCGCCCGATCGCGGCGGCGACGTCGTCGCCGTCCGGGCCGCCGACCTCGCCGCTGAGAATCTGCAGCACCCGCTCCAGGTAGCGCTTGCAGCCGTCGTAGAGGTCCTCCCGCGGGACCGGGCGGTAGTCGGTCCACTCCGGGTTGTCGGTGAAGATCGCCCCCATCAACCGCCGGGCGAGCCGCTCGGCATCCCCGAGCCGGGCCGCGGCGAGCGAATGCGTGATCGCCGCGACGTGCCCCGGATCGGGCAGCGGGCGGGCGGGATCTGCGGCCACGCCCTGCGACGATACCCGCGCGCGACGATCGACGTCCGCGCCGCTTCGCCGGCTCCGCGGGCCGGCTGCCGCGGCCGGGTTCGGCACCGGCCGGTCCGGTCGGGCCCACCTGGTATCAAGTTCGCGGTGACCGGTGCCACACGACCACCGGTCATGCACGGTGAACGGCCTGACCGCCAGAACCCGGCCCCGAGCAACCGGCCCCAGGAAATCAGCCGACGCGGCGGTCGGCGCAGGCGACGATCGAGAAAGCGAATGCCCCCAGCGCCCCACAGAGCACCCCGCCCGCAGCTGTCCGACGAAGTGGCCGTCCGGATCCGCGACCGGATCATGACGGGCAAGCTGCGCCGCGGCCAGCACCTGCCCCTGGAGCGCCTCGCGGAGGAGATCGGGGTCAGCGTGACCCCCGTGCGGGAGGCGCTGCTGGCGTTGCGCGGCGAAGGGTTCGTCGAGCTCGAACCTCGCCGCGGCTTCACCGTCGTGCCGCTGAACCGGCAGGACGTGGCCGACGCCAACCGGTTGCGGGCCGGGCTGGCGGGCGAGCTGGCCGCCCGCACCGCCGAGCGGATCAGCATCGCGCAGCTGGACGCGCTGGAGGCGGTGCAGGCGGAGCTGGAGCACGCCACCCGCTTCGGCATCGGCGACGCGGTGCAGCTCGACCAGCGGTTCCACACCGCGATCCACGACGTCGCGGAGTCCGCCAAGCTGGACTGGTTCCTGCGGCTGGCGTCCCGCTACGTGCCGCAGCGGATCGGCGCGGCCACGCCCGGACTGACCGAGCTGACCGAATCCGAGCACCGCGAGATCCTGCGCGCCTTGCGCAACCGGGACGCCGAAGCCGCGCGGTGGGCGATGCACGAGCACGCGATCAACACCGGGCGGGCGCTGCTTCGCTACCTCGACGAGCAGAAAATCTGGGATCAATGACCGAATCGTCGCGTTCGGTCGCGACCGGCGGCAGGGCTTTCGGCCGGGCTCACCCACACCGGTGGCATCGGAGCCCGAAAACCAAGATTGCGACCGCGTAACGTATCGTCGCCTGCGGACGACAGTCCTGGTGGCGGTCGGGTTCGCAGCAGTGTCCCCGGCGGTTCGTCCGGTTCCCCGAAGTACTTCCGGTCCCTCATCGGCTCGCCGGGCCGACGGGCGCGCCCGGAGCACGAGCAGACCGGTCGGCCGCCAAAGCATTGATCGGTTCCGGCGCGCCGCGTGGCAATCATTCCCTCCTCCCAAGAAAAGCGGGGCGCGAATCATGCAGAGCAGCAGCCGCACTTTCGTGTCGGTTGTCGGAACGGTGCTGATGGTCGTGACGACCGTTCTCCTGGCCGCATGGTCCCAACCTCAGCCCGCTGCCGGGCCGCCGGCGAACGCGGCGGTCAGCGTCGTGCGATGAGTGGGAACGGCGGTGCGCCGGCGACGATCAGTCCTCCCGGACGACGCTCGTCGCCGGCTTGTCCTCGCGCAGCCCGGTGAACCTCGGGTGCCGCAACCGCCCGTCCGCGGTCCATTCGGAGAAACCGATCTCCGCGACCATTTCCGGCGCCACCCAATGCACCTCCCGTTCCCCGATCCGATCGGCGAACGGTGATTCGGACTTCTCCAGCCTTTCCATTCGAGCCCGCAGATCGCGCAAGGTCTTCTCGTCGTATCCGGTCCCGACCTTGCCCGCGTAGCGCAGCTCGTCGCCTTGGAAATAGCCGACCAGCAGCGCGCCGAACCCGTGGCGCGCGCCTTTCGGCTCGGTGAAGCCGCCGATGACGAACTCCTGCCCGGAGACGCACTTGAACTTCAGCCACTCCCGGGAACGGCCGCCCCGGTAGGGCCGGTCCGCGCGCTTGGCGATCAGACCCTCCCAGCCGCGTTCGCACGCCTGCCGGAAGAACTCCTCCCCGTCGCCGCGGCGGTGCTCGCTGTAGCGCAGCGGGTCGTCGAAGCCGAAGCACTCGGACAACAGCCGCTTGCGGGTGCGCAGCGGCAGCCGGGTCACGTCCACGCCGCCGATCGCGATCAGGTCGAACAGGTAGTAGAACACCCGCACCCCGGTCCGCCGGGCCGCGCGCGGGTCGGTCAGGTGCATCCGGTTCTGCAGCTTGGCGAAGCTGGTGCGGTCGCCGTCGAAGGCCACCACCTCGCCGTCCACCACGAACCGCTCCCCCTGCCCGGCCAGCGCGTCCAGCAGCTCCGGGTAGGAGGCGTCGACCCGCTTGTGGTTGCGCGACCACAGCACCGGATCGCCCCCGTCGCGCCCGGCCAGCACCCGGGCGCCGTCGAGCTTGCGCTCGTAGAGCCAGTCCGGGTCGGAGAACCGGCTGTCGGTCAGGGTGGCCAGCTCGGGCTCCAGCCAGGTTCCAGACCAGGAGCGCAGCAGCGGCAGCTGGTCGGCGCCGAGCAGTTCGGTCGGATCGGGCTCGCTCACGGATGCGGTATACCCGGTAGGGGCGCCTTTCCCGACCACCCGCTTCCTCACACTTTCGTGTCAGTGGGTGAGACTGGATATCGACCTGCCGCAGATGCGGGGCAAGCCCAGCCCCGCGCCCGACCGCGAAGGTGCACGAAGCGATGCCGAAGACAACCAACCCGTTGCTGAAGAAGAGCGGGCCATCGACCAACGCGATCCTGAGCATCGTGGTGGTCGTGGCCGCAGTCGTGATCATCGGCGGGGTCCTGCTGTTCACCGCGGGCAAGGGGGACAACGCCGCAGGCGGCCAGTCCCCCGCGCCGGGTCAGGACATGAGCCAGGTGGTGAGCAAGCCGGACAGCCACAAGCTCACCGAAGCCCCCGACGCCAAGGTCACCGTGACCGAGTTCCTGGACTTCCAGTGCCCGTCCTGCTTCCAGTACTACAACGGGGTCACCAAGAACATCGAGCAGGAGTACAAGGGCCGCATCAACTTCGTGAACCGGATGTACCCGCTGACCAACGCCCACCCGCTGGCGATGGAAGCGGCCAAGTCCGCCGAGGCCGCGGCGATGCAGGGCAAGTACAAGGAGATGTACCACGCCATCTTCGACAACTACCGCGCATGGGCGGTCTCCCCGGACGGCCAGCAGGTCAGCGATGACACCGGCCGCGCCAACCAGATGTTCACCCAGTACGCCCAGCAGATCGGGCTGGACGTGAACAAGTTCAAGCAGGACAAGGAGTCCAAGGCGGCCAGCGACCGGATCGCTGCCGACCAGGCCGACGCGGAGAAGGCCGGCATCTCCGGCACCCCGTCGTTCTTCATCAACGGCCAGAAGTGGGAGGGCTCCGGCAAGTCCACCGCTGATGTCGCCCAGCAGCTGCGGGCCCGGATCGACCAGGAGCTGGCGCGATGACCGCCACGCAGCAGGCGCACCCGGCCGCGGCCGCCGCGGAGCCACCAACGCGGCAGGCCGGGCTGGGCTGGCTGTACCTGATCGGCGGCGCGATCGGCCTGGTGGCCTCGTTCGCGCTGACCGTCGAGAAGATCACCAAGCTGGGCAATCCGTCCTACATCCCGTCCTGCAGCATGAATCCGATCGTGTCCTGCGGCACGGTCATGGACAGCACCCAGGCCGCGCTGTTCGGGTTCCCGAACCCGCTGATCGGCCTGTTCACGTTCCCGGTGATGATCACCGCGGGGGTCGTGCTGCTGGCCGGGTTCGCCGCGCCACGGTGGTTCTGGATCGGCCTGCAGCTGGGCACCACGCTCGGCGTGGTGTTCGTGCACTGGCTGATCGTGCAGAGCCTGTACGACATCGGCGCGCTGTGCCCGTACTGCATGGTGGTGTGGGCCGTGGTGATCCCGATGTTCTGGTACACGACGCTGCACGCGCTGCGCGGCGGCCACCTGGGCGGGGGCACGTCCGCGGGCGCGGCGTTGTCCCGGTTCCACAGCCTCGTGCTGGTGGTCTGGTACCTGGCGATCGTGGTAATGGTGCTGCAAGCGTTCTGGAGCTTCTGGACCTCACTGTTCTGACGCCCACGTGAGCCTGGAACACCCGTTTGTCTGGCCAATGGCGCGGGTACCTGGCGACTGTGAGTGATGAAGTGCGCGACGTCCCGGCGGGCCGGCCGGGCGCACCCGCTGCCCGGGCGCCCCGGCCGGGACCACAGCCGCGGAGGCACAGGCCGGACGGCACGCCGGGAGGCGCGCCGGTACCAAGCGGACCGGCACCTGGCGTGCCGGGACGGCGCGGCACGGAACGAGGTGGCCGGCGATGAGGTCAGAACCCGACGCGCGGCGGGAGCCACCCGGCACCCGGCCATGGGTGCCGGAGACCGGTCCCCGAACGAGGACCCCGAGGTCGAATAGAGGTGTGCCAGTGTCAGCACCCGAGTCCGGACACGGCGAACGGACCGCGCAGGTCCCGGACTCCTCCGTGGTGGAGGTGCGGGTCGCCGCCGAGGCGTCCCAGCTGTCGGTGTTGCGCGCGGTGACCGGTGATCTGGCCATGCGAGCGGACTTCGACGTGGACTCGATCGCCGACCTGCGGCTGGCCGTGGACGAGGCGTGCTCGACCCTGGTGCGGCTCGCGGCCGGGTCCGCGCCGCTGGTCTGCCGGTTCGCGGGCCAGGACCACGAATTGACCGTCTCCGCGTCGGTGCGCAGTGATTCCGCTCAGGCACCGCGGCAGGACACGTTCAGTTGGCGCGTCCTGAGCGCACTCACCGACACTGTGTCAACCTCGGTGCAACCGGACGCGGACACCGACGGTGCCCACGTCGTTCGCATTGAGTTGACCAAGGGACGGACTCACGAGTGAAGCAGGCGGATTCCGATCACGCTGCGCACTCGCGACATCAACGGTACGACGAACTGGCGCCGCTGTTCGCCGAACTCGCGGGTGTGAGTAAGCAAGACCCCCGCTACGAACAACTGCGGGACCGGCTGGTCACCGAACATCTCCCGGTGGCCGAGCACATCGCGCGCCGGTTCAGCCACCGCGGCGAGTCCCAGGAGGACCTCACCCAGGTCGCCACCCTCGGTCTGATCAACGCGGTGGACCGGTTCGATCCCGAACGCGGCGTGGACTTCCTGTCCTACGCGGTTCCGACGATCATGGGTGAGGTCCGCAGGCACTTCCGGGACACCGGCTGGGCGGTGCGGATGCCGCGCAGGCTGCAGGAGCTGCACCTGTCGGTGTCCTCGGCGATCGCGCGGCAGTCCCAGGAACTCGGCCGCGCCCCCACGCCCAGCGAGCTGGCCGAGCACCTGGGCATCAGCAGGGACGACGTCTACCGGGGACTGGAGGCGGGCAACGCCTACCGCAGCGCTTCGCTGGACGAGCTGCTCACCGCCACCGACGAGATCCCGCTCGGGGACGCGATCGGCTCGGACGACGCCGAGCTGGCCGAGGTGGAGAACCGGGAGACGATCCGCCCGCTGCTGGCCGAGCTGGACGAGCGGGAGCGCCGGATCCTGGTGATGCGGTTCTTCCGCTCGATGACCCAGACCCAGATCGCCGAGCAGGTCGGCATCTCGCAGATGCACGTGTCCCGGCTGCTGTCCCGGACGCTCGTGTGGCTTCGCGAGCGGATGGAGAGCGAACGAACCCCCGCCGAGTCCGCACAGGACTGACGGGGGCTGTTCGCGCCTAGGCGGTTGGAAGGACCGTCCGGGGCCCGGCCGGGGGAAGGAGCTCGGACCTCGGACGGCCGGCTTGCGGGGTTCCGGGCCCGGCGGGCCCGGAACCGGGCATCACTTGACCGAGATGCCGTGCTGCTGCAGCCAGGGCTGCGGGTCGACCTTGGTGCCACCCTTCTGCACACCGAAGTGCAGGTGCGGGCCGGTGGACTTGCCCTTGTTGCCAAGAGTGGCGATCTTGTCGCCTGCGTTCACCTTTTGCCCGGTCTTCACGTCGATGGTGTTGATGTGGCCGTAGACGGTGATCGTGCCGTCGTTGTGCTGCACCCGCACCCACTGGCCGAAACCGCTGGCCGGACCGGCGCTGATGACCTTGCCGTCGGCGACGCTCTTGATCGGGGTGCCGATCTTGTTGGCGATGTCGATGCCCTTGTGCGAGCTGCCCCAGCGGGTGCCGAAGCCGGAGCTGAGGGTGCCTTCGGCGGGCTTGACGAAGTCCGCCTTCGCCGCGGCGGGCTTGGCCGGAGCTGCCGGCTTGGCCGCGGCCGCGGGTTGAGCCGCAGGCGCAGGGGCCTGGTTGGCCTGCTCCGCGGCGATCGCCTTGCTCTTGTCGAGCTGCTTGGCGGCGTCCTGCGCACCCGCGGCGGGCGCCGCGGGCAGGTGGACCGGGGCGGCCTGCTGCTCGGCGACCGGGCGCACGGCGTGCTCCTCGGCGCCTCCGGTCGCGTTCGCGGCCAGCGGCTGGCCGATCGCGGCGAAGGCACCGACCGCGACCGCGGCCGCGGCGATCTTGTTGCCGATGGGGAACTTGTTCCCGGGCCGGGGGCGGAACGAGTTCAGCAGGGACTCGCGGAGAGCCGGCTTCGGGGTCTGACCGGTCTCCTCGCTTTGCTTGGCCATTATCGCCTTTCCGTCTTCGGGGATGGTCCGGGCACTCCCGCCGGGGGACGCGGGTGACCTCTTCGGGGGCGAGATCTTTTCGTGACCGAACCGTGACGTTCCAGCGAAAAAGGTAGCTAAGCGTCACCAAGGGCGGCAATTCATCACCCTTCAGCAGGAAGTACGCCTGCCGCACGCGGCTCACACGAGCACATTTAGTGACAGGAAGAGATGACCTTCAGGTTACGCAGATGATCTAGCTTGAGGCGCTCCGGGAACCGGCCTCCGCGAGGGTCCGCCGAGATCGGCGACCGCGTGCACCCACCTGCCCGCGATCAGTGTTTTTCCCTGGTCAACGGCATAATGGGCGCTGCGGCCGAACGTTCGGCGAAGCCGCGCCCGACCGCGCGGGGCGGCGGGCGGACTCCGCCGGACTCGCCGGTGACCTGCGCATTCGATCAGGACGATGGATCTTGCGAGTGGGTCGTCGACCAAGGCGTCAGATCGGCGAAAGTGGTCTTGGGCACAAGACCGACACAACCCTCGATGAAGCCGCCGTGAGCGAGGCGGTGAGGAGCCGTCCACAGCCTGCACCGCGGGCTCCCGCAACGATCGCCTCCGACAGCGCTCGGCGCTGAACCGGGTGATCGAGATTCCGGCGTGTGCGAGCGCGGTGACCGAACGCCGCCGGACTCCCGGACTTTGGGACATGGCTGCCGCACGATGGGTCGATCTGGTTCACTGGCGGGCATGACGTGCGGTGACCAGTGGGGCGTGCTCGTGCAACGCCTGCATGTGGATCTGCTGCTCGTCTGTTCATCCGGGTGTCGTCGGCGCATCCTGAACCGTCCTGCGCTCGACCGGGTCCAGTAGCTCCCGAGTCCCAGGCCGTTCCTGCGCCCTGCCCGCGCCGCGCAGCGCCTGCCGCGTGCCGCGCCTGAACTCCACCGCGCGCCGGGCAGAGCCGCTGCGGAGGTCCGCGCCCGTCCCACCACGCCCCGAAAGATGCGTGCCGCGAAAGATCCGGCACTGCCGGGGCCTTCCCGAACGCCACCCCACGGAGAGATCGTGCAGACCTTCCTGATCTTCGCGCTCGGCGGGTTCATAGCCCAGCTCGTCGACGGTTCCCTCGGCATGGCCTACGGGGTGACCTCCACGACGATCCTGCTGACGGCGGGCCTGAGCCCGGCGCTGGCCTCGGCCTCGGTGCACCTGGCCGAGATCGGCACGTCGGTGGCCTCCGGGGTCTCGCACTGGCGGTTCGGCAACGTGGACTGGAAGGTCGTGCTGCAGCTCGGCGTGCCGGGCGCGGTCGGGGCGTTCCTCGGTGCCACCGCGCTGAGCAACATTTCGACCGAGGCGGCCGAGCCCTGGATGTCGACGATCCTGCTGGTGCTGGGCGCCTACGTGCTGCTGCGGTTCGCGCTGCGCCCGCTGCGCAAGCGCCAATTGACCGGGGTGAGCCCGAAACTGCTGGCGCCGCTGGGCCTGGTGGCGGGTTTCGTCGACGCCACCGGCGGCGGCGGTTGGGGCCCGGTGTCCACGCCGACGTTGCTGAGCACCGGCAAGGTCGAGCCGCGCAAGATCGTCGGTTCGGTGGACACCAGCGAGTTCCTGGTGGCGATGGCCGCCAGCGTCGGGTTCCTCACCTCGCTGGCCGGCGAACCGCTGTCCTGGATGACGGTGGGCGCGCTGCTGGTCGGTGGCGTGGTGGCCGCGCCGCTGGCGGCTTACCTGGTGCGGATCGTGCCGATGCGGATGATCGGCGTCGGTGCGGGCGGGCTGATCGTGCTCACCAACGCCCGCACGCTGATCAAGGCGTTCGAGCTGCCCGCGCCGTCGGTGATCTACGCGGTGATCGTGCTGGCCTGGGTGGCGGCGCTGGTGTTCACGGTGCGCCAGATCGTGCGGGACCGGCGCGAGGAGGTTCCGGACGAGGCCGGTGAGCCGGTCGGCTGAATCGGCAGGCGTCGCTGCGCCGAACGAGTGACCGGCCGGTCGAGTCGCTGGAGCGGCCGAGTGCGGCCGGTCGGCTCGCGGCATCCGCCGGGACCGGCGAGAAAGCCAGGACCGAAAAGCTGATCATAACGCACGCAGCGTCGGGAATTACCCACGTGCCGTATCGCGCGAATCATACGAAAGGGCTACGGTCTGTGGGCCGTGTGGAAGCCCCCCGACACGCGGTAGGCGCCCCGGGTGCGAACAGGTGCTAGTGCTCGCGCCCGGGACGCCGCTCCCCGTACCGCGGCCGTCGCACGGCCGCATCGTGTTTCCGCCCGCGATGGGCGAACCGCGGCTCGCTCGGTGCCACCTCGGCGACCCCGCACCGTTGGCAGCCGTTCCGGCGAGGCGCGTTGGTTCACAGTGTGCACGCCTAATTTGGAATATTCCAGCCCTTGGGGCGCACAGTTCGAGCACAGCACCGAATCGGCGGCGTGATCGCCGGCGACCGGGCCGGGCAAAAAGCCGGCGGGCGCCCGAAACGGGCACCCGCCGGATCCGCGGAACTTCGGTCCGCCGAGCCTGCGGCTCAGCTCTCCGAACGCAGCGGGCTGGAAGCCGTCCGCCACTGCACGGTCGGGCGCATCGCGCCCAGATCGACCCGGCCGACGTGCTGCTGGGCCACCCCGAACAGCGACTCGATCAGCGTGTTCGACAGCAGGTGCGGCTGCAGGCCCAGCTCGACCAGCCCGGTGTGCACCACGTTGTAGTGGTGCTCGGACTGCTCCACCCGCGGGTTGTCCAGGTACTCGACCTCGACCGCGCCGTCGAAGCTGTTGGCCACGACCTTGGCGATCTCCTCCACCGAGAAGCTCTCGGTCATCTGGTTGAACACCCGGAACTCGCCCGGCTCGGCCGGGTTCTCCGCGGCCAGCCGGATGCACTCCACGGTGTCCCGGATGTCGATCAGCCCGCGGGTCTGCCCGCCGCTGCCGTACACCGTCAGCGGGTGCCCCAGCACCGCCTGGATCACAAACCGGTTCAGCACCGTGCCGAACACCGCGTCGTAATCGAAACGGGTCGCCAGCCGCGGGTCGCGCAGGGTTTGCGGCGTCTCCTGGCCGTAGACCACGCCCTGGTTCAGGTCGGTCGCGCGAAGCCCCCAGATCCGGCAGGCGAACTCGATGTTGTGGCTGTCGTGCACCTTGCTGAGGTGGTAGAAGGAGCCCGGCTTCTTCGGGTACAGCATCCGGTCGGTCCGCCCCTTGTGCGTGACCTCCAGCCAGCCCTCTTCGATGTCGATGTTCGGCGTCCCGTACTCGCCCATCGTGCCCAGCTTCACCAGGTGGATCTCGGGGTCGATCTCCTGGATCGCGAACAGCACGTTGAGGTTGCCGACCACGTTGTTCTGCTGGGTGTAGACCGCGTGCTTGCGGTCGATCATCGAGTACGGCGCGGCGCGCTGCTCCGCGTAGTGCACGATGGTGTCCGGCCGGAAATCACGAACCATCTCGTAGGTGAAATCGGCATCGCACAGATCGCCGTAGTAGGACTTGATGGCTTTTCCGGATACCTCCCGCCAAGTGTCGACGCGGGACTGCATCGGCTCGATCGGTACCAGGCTCTGCACGCCCATCTCGTGGTCGTAGCCGCGCCTGGCGAAGTTGTCGGCCACCGCCACCTCGTGGCCGTGATCGGACAGGTGCAGAGCGGTCGGCCAGCCCAGGTAGCCATCGCCCCCGAGGACGAGGATTCGCACGCCTTGTTCTCCTCTACGTCATTGCGGGTGTGCCACCGGCGCCTGCGGTTCCGCCCCGGGAGCGCGAACACCGGCGGCCACGGTCACCGGAACCCGGACTCGGCGCCGGCGACGATCGGCACGGTAGGAAACATCCTGTCGGAACGAGGTGAAGGCGCTCGTGCGGCCCGGATCCCGCCCCGAAGACATCGAAATGGTCTCATCCTTCGGCGGCGTAGCGAAGAGTCGAACCTGCCGCGGATGAGAGAGCAACGGCACTTCGCGGCACCTCGCTATCGTGCGGACACGAACCGCACCGGCAACGGCGCGGTACTCGCCGGAAAGCTGTCTGGGAAGGACGGGAAAATGCAGGCCGCGGAAACCACGGAACCCTCCGGAATGACCGGGCGGGAGCGGCGCGGCCGCTACTGGCAGCTGGTGAGCCGGTTCGCGGCCGCGTCGGTCGTGGCGACCGGGATCAGCCAGGTCGTGTTCGTCGGCTCCTACGCGGTGGGCGCCCCGGCGGTGTTCTCGACGGTGCTGGCATGGCTGGCCGGTGCGGTGCCGAACTTCGTGCTCAACCGGCGCACCTGGGGCGGCGGCGGGCGCGCGGCGCTGCGCGGGGAGATCACCCGCTACGCGGTGATGTCGGTGGGAACCGCGCTGCTGGCCGCGCTCGCCACCAGCGGTGCCGAGCGGCTGGCGCTCGGGGCGTTCCCGCACGACCACGCCCCGCGGGTCGCGGTCGTGTGGGGTGCGTACGCGGCGACCTACCTGGTGATGTTCGTGGTGAAGTTCCTGATCATCGACCGGTTCATCTTCACCGCTCGCTCGCGGCCGCAACGGGCTCGCTGACCGGCTCCGGGGCCGTTGCCGCGACCGGGGCGCGGCGTTCGCGCAGCCAGGTGCCGATGACGACCTTGGCGTAGCGGTAGCCGTAGAGCACGTTGTTGCCCTTCTTGCTCTCGCCCGCGGTGCGGGCCAGCATCGTCATCGGCCGCTCCAGCACCCGGTAACCGCGGGCGAGCACGCCGACCAGCAGCTCGGAGGACTGGTACTGCTGCTGTTCCAGCCGCACCGAGTTCGGCACCTGCACCTTCATCGCGCGGAAGCCGAACGAGGTGTCGGTGATCCGCTGCCTGGTCATCGCGCTGACCATCCAGGCGAACACGTAGGTCCCGGCGCGGCGCACCAGGTCGGTGCTCTCGGTGCGGCCGAGGCGCCGCGAACCGGTGACGAAGTCCGCGCGGTCGTCGACCAGCGGCTGCAGCAGGTCCGGCAGCTCGGTGATGTCGTACTGGCCGTCGGCGTCTGTGGTGATCACGTAGCGCGCGCCGCGCTCGGCGGCCAACCGGTAGCCGAGGCGCAGCGCAGCGCCCTGCCCGCGGTTCTCGGGGGCGACGCAGGTCTGCGCGCCGTGGCGCAGCGCGACCTCGGCGGTGTCGTCGGTGGCCCCGTCCACGACGACGAGGGCGTCGACGTCCAATCCGCAGCTGTTCGCCGGGATGCCGTCGAGCACCGGGCCCAGCGCTTCCTGCTCGTTGTAGGCCGCGATCAGCACGACCACGGGTGCTAACCGGCGGTCGCCGTAGCGCTCGGCGTAGCCGTCCATGGCTGCCCGGTCGACCTCGTCGGGACAGGTCGTGGACATCTTCGTCTCCTTCGGGGTGGGCGGTCTCAAATAAGGCAGCGGTGGCGCGCCGGGCCGCCGCCCGATGATCGCGGTCACGGCGAGCCCGGCCGACAGCGGCAGCAGCACCAGGCCGGGCAGCTGGTAGCGCCAGGAGAATTCCATGGCCGCGGCGGTGCCCAGCACGGTGGTCGCCAGCCCTGCGGGCAGCAGTACGACCGCGCGCATCCCGCTGCGGCGGGCTCGGCCGACGCCGAGCACGGCCAGCGCCGAGACGGCGAGCATCCCGCCGAGCGCGGTGCCCGGCGTGTAGCCGCCGCCGAGCTGGTAGGAGCGCAGGAATCCGGCGATGCCGGGATCGACCGAGTAGGTGCCGTCGCCGTAGAGCTCGGTCCACTCGGTGACGTACCAGGCGTCGGCGTACAGCGGGTATTCGGTCTTGAACTGCCAGCGGTCCAGCGGCACGTCGCCGGGGCTTTGGGTTCGGGTCGGCGCGAATCCCTTGAAGAAGTCCTCCAGCACTCCGCCGACGACGTCGAACGGCTGGTGCAGCAGCACCTTGCGGGCCATGCCGCTCTGCGCCGCCTCCACATCGACGCCCGGCGGCAACGTGTTCTTGCCCTGCGGGGTGTGGTAGCGGTGGATGTAGAAGTCGATGCCGGTCGCCTTGCGCGCTTCGACCGGGTCGCGCGGGCAGACCAGTTCTTCCTGCGGCGTGAGGTCGAGTTCGCCGCACTGCGCGACGACGGCGGTGCGCCCATAGACGACGCTGCCGGTCGAGCCGCCCAGCGCGGGCACGCCGGTCCAGATCATGTGGTACATCGCGTAGAGGAACAGCGCACCGGCGAAGGCCCCGGCCAGCGCGCCTGCCGAGCGCAACCGCCGCCGCCAGCCGTCCCGCGGCCGGATCCCCGCGGCCAGCAGCACGAACACCACGGCCGGAAGCACCAGCGTCAGCCCGACGATGCGCACCAGCACCGACACCGCCAGCAGCAGCCCGCCGATCGCGGCGGTGCGCGGCCCGGGTGCTCCGCGCCAGGTCAGCACCAGGATCGCCGCCAGCAGCATGACCTGGAACAGCACGTCGGACATGATGTTGTGCTCGATCTGCACCTGGTAGGCGTCCAGCAGCACCGGCGCGGTCGCCAGCGCGGCGATCCAGTACCGCGCGCCGAAGCGCACCAGCAGCGCGTAGCTCGCGACGCCGAGCGCGAGGCCGATCAGGTGCTGCACCGCGGCCACGAACGCCAGGTTCCCCACCAGCAGCAGCGGGCCGAGCAGCAGCAGCCCGTAACCGATGGGGTTGATCCCGCCCGGGTAGAAGATGCCGAGGTCGTCGAGGTAGCGGAACGAGTCGATGTAGAGCAGTGCCGGCTGGTAGGCCAGCTGCGCCAGGACGCGCAGCACGGCTCCGCACAGCACCAGCAGCACGAGCAGCCAGTGCTTGCGGAGACTGCGCCCCAGCGCCGCGATCACGGCGCCTCGGCGGCGACCGCGCGGAAGTCCTCCCACACGGTCCGCAGGCCGTCGGTGAGCTCGACGGACGGGGTGTAGCCCAGTTCCCGACCGGCCTTGGCGACGTCCACGATCACCGCGGGCATTTCACCGTTCTTGGCGGGCACGTGGGTGATCGGCAGCGGTTCGCCGGTGGCGGCGCGGACCGCCTCGATCAGTTCGAGCACCGAGATGGACCGCCCGGAGCCGATGATCGCGGGACCGGTGTACTGCTTGTCCCACGCCGCGAGGATTCCCTGCACCACGTCGTCGACGTGCACGAAGTCGCGGCTCTGCGCGCCGTCGCCGTAGACCTCCACGCCGCCGCCGGACAGCGCGGCGCGCATCAGCCGCGGGATGAAGCTGTCCTTGTGGTTCATGCCGGGGCCGTAGATGTTGGTGAACCGCAGCGCGGTGGTGGCGATGCCGTAAGCGCCCGCGTAGCCGGACAGCAGCATCTCGCAGGCGGCCTTGGTGGCGCCGTAGGGCGTGAGGGGCTGCAGCGGCAACTGTTCGGAGATGGTGCCGCGGCCGATGTCGCCGACGACCGCGTTGGTGGAGGCCAGCACGAACTGCCCGGCGTGCCGCCGCCGCGCCAGCTCCAGCAGTTCGTGGGTGACCTCGACGTTGGCGCGGTAGGTCTCGTCGGGCCGGTCCACCGAGCGCAGCACCGAGGTGATCGCGGCCAGGTGCACGATGCCCGCGGTGCCTTCCGGCACGGCAGCTTCCCGCACCTGCGGGTCGGTGAGATCGCCCGCGACGTGCCGGACGAGGTCGCCGCGCAGCGACGCGGGCAGCGGCTGCTCGTCGGCGACGGTGACCGGGGTGCCGCGTTCGACGAAGGCCCGCACCACGGCCCGGCCGACGAAACCGGAGCCGCCGGTGACCACGACGCCGCCTGCGGAACCAAACTGATCACTCAGAGTTGCTGCGGACTCGGCGTTTTCGCCTCGATCGGGGGAAGTCTGGCTGCTTGGCACGCGCAGACTCTAACCGGCCGCTGCTACCCCTCGGCGCCTAACCCGCGTGGCACTTCGGCGCCATCCGTCCCGGTCCGCGGAACGGGCCGGTCACGACCTCGCCGGGCGCGCAGCAAGCGGACCGCTCGCCCGGTCCTGGCCGGTCGAGCGGTCCGTTCACCCGTTGAGCCGTGCGCGGCAAGACTCGGTTCTTCATCTTGAAGCGGCGAAGCCGCTCGCCGGCACTTCCCCGGCAGTCTTCAGGAGAAGCGCTCCACGAGTGCCTTGAGACCCGCCGCGTACACACCGCCGCCGAAGGTCTGCTCGAGCTTGCTCTCCTCGGCAGCCTCGGCGTCGTAGTCGCCGAACCACTCGACGAACGCCTGCCCCGTTGCGGTGATCGGGAAGACCGTGATGGTGCTGCGGTAGGTGCGGATCGGGAACGGGCCTTCGATCATGTCGTAGGTGTAGGAGCGGGCCGTGTCGTCCAGCGCCACCAGCCGCTCCCGGATCGCGCCGCCGCCGTCGGGGAGGCCGAGCAGCCGCACAGCGCCGATCTCGCCTGCCGACCGGCCGCTCTCGATCTCGCTGCTGGCGATCGCCGGGTGCCAGTCCGGCAACCCGTTGAACTCGCGCACCAGCTCCCAGACCTGTTCGGCCGGGGCCGGGATCACCGCACTCGCGTAGGCACGCGCCATCGCAGATTCCTCCTCGTTCTAGCCGGGTTCACCGCTTGAGGTTCTTGAACTCGCGGGTCCGCTCGGTGAGCGCCTGCTCGACCGGCAGGCGCTCCATGCTGCTGGCGCCGTAGAAGCCGTGGCAGCGCTTGGTGCGGCCGAGCACGTAGGCCGCGTCGTCCGGCGTGGCGATCGGGCCGCCGTGGCACAGCACCAGCACGTCCTCGCGCACTTCGGCGGCGGCCGCGGACCACTCGTCGATCAGGTTCACGCAGCCGTCCAGGTCGTTCGCGGTCTCCGCGCCGATCGAACCGCCGGTGGTCAGGCCCATGTGGCAGACGATGATGTCCGCACCGGCGCGGGTCATCGCGCGCGCGTCGGCGGCGGAGAACACGTACGGCGTGGTGAACAGGTCCGCCTCGTGCGCCTCGGCGATCAGCTCGACCTCCTGGCGGAAGCTCATCCCGGTCTCCTCCAGGTTGGCCCGGAAGTTGCCGTCGATGAGCCCGACCGTGGGGAAGTTCTGGATCCCGGCGAACCCGAGTTCGCGCAGCTTCGCCAGGAACGGCCCGGTCCGCAGGAACGGGTCGGTGCCGTTCACCCCGGCCAGCACCGGCGTGCGGCGCACCACCGGCAGCACCTCGCTCGCCATCTCCACGACGATGTCGTTGGCGTTGCCGTAGGCCAGCAGCCCGGCCAGCGAACCGCGTCCGGCCATCCGGTAGCGCCCGGAGTTGTACAGCACGATCAGGTCGATCCCGCCGGATTCCTCGCACTTGGCGGACAGGCCGGTGCCCGCGCCGCCGCCGATGATCGGCTCGCCGTGCTCGGCCATGTCGCGGAACCGGCGGCGCAGGGCCGCCCGGTCGAACTGCGTCATTCCCGCCCTCCTGTCTGCCTGCCCGCTGGCTGCCCAACCGCTGCTGCAGGACTGCCCGCTTCCCGCACGGCGTGGAACTCCCGCAGCAGCGCGTCGACGAACTCGGTGTCGTTGATGTTGTGCGGCAGCCGCAGCACCTGCCGGTCGGCGTGCTGCCGGACCTCGTTCTCCAGCGTCTCGAACAGCACCTCGTCGGCCGCGGGGTCGTGGAAGGGCTGGCCGGACGCGTCCAGCACCGACAGCCCGCCTTCGGGCAGCAGGAAGCGCACCGGACCGGAGCAGGCGTTGAGCTTCGCGGCCAGGAACTCACCGATGCGGCGGCATTCGTCCGCGGTGGTGCGCATCAGCGTGACCTGCGGGTTGTGCCGGTAGAGGTGCCGCTCGCGGTACTGCTCGGGGACGGTGTCGAAGGCACCGAAGTTGACCATGTCCAGTGCGCCGCAGGAGCCGACGTAGGGCACGCCGGTGCGGGCGATGGCGTCCAGGCGCTGCTCGCCCGCGCTCATCACTCCCCCGGCGATCAGGTCGCAGACCTCGGTGGTGGTGATGTCCAGGACGGTCGCGATCAGCCCGTCGTCGACCAGCTTCTCCATCGCCCGGCCACCGGTTCCGGTGGAGTGGAACACCAGCGGGTCGAACCCGGCACCGAGCCCGCGCGCGGTCGCGGTCACGCACGGCGTGGTCACGCCGAACATCGACAGCGCCACCGCGGGCAGGTCATCGGCCGGTGGGACGGGGTCGCGGACCGCGCCTGCGAGCGCGTGCGCGGCGTTGCCCAGCACCCGCCGGGAGATCCGGTTCAGCCCGGCCACGTCGGTGACCGACGGGAACATCGCGATGTCCGAGGCGTCGACGTAGCCGGACACGTCGCCCGCGGCCACGGTGGAGACCATCAGCTTCGGCACCCCGACCGGCAGCGCGCGCATCGCCGGGGTGATCAGCGCCGTGCCCCCGGAGCCACCCAGCCCCAGCACACCGGCGACGTCGTCGCGGGCGGTCAGCCAGTGCTCGAACGCCTCGGCCATCGCCGCGACGGCGGAACCGCGGTCGCCGGTGAACACGGCGCCGGCTCCGCGCGGGTGCGCGGCCGCGACCTCGGTGGCGGAGACGTCCACGTCGTCCGGGTGGTCGGCGGGATCGCCGGAGGTGCTCAGGTCGACGGTGCCGACCTGGACACCGACGGCCGCGGCCAGACCGGCCACGTACCGCAACTCCGCACCCTTGGTGTCGAACGTGCCCACCACGTACGCCCGGCCCATCGCACCGCCTTCGCCGTCGGGGTCCACCGGAGCCGAAGCCTACTTCGCGCAGCGGCGCGGGCACAGCCCGTTGATCACCAATCGGCGAGCGATCCCAGCAGCTCCGCGTCCTCGTCCAGGAACCGGCGAACTTCACGGGCGCGCAGCTCCTCGCGGTCTTCCCGCTCGGCGGCCTCGCGCGGCGGGTGCTCGTGCACCTCGTTCAACCTCAGAACCATCGTCACCACGCCAACCGCCTACTACCACGCGCTGCCGCTCATTTCCCGGGCGAGAGAACGGCCCCCGGACTTCGCCGGGGGCCGTCGCTTGCGGGCTCAGGTCACTGGCTCTTGCCCTTGCCCATGAAGCGGTTCTTGACCTGGTCGATCTTCGCCTTGTTCTTGGGGTCGGACGCGTAGCGCTTGGCCTGGTCGATCGCCTTCTTGCCCTGCGGGCTCTTGGCGAAGTCGGTCACCTTCTTGAACAGAGACATGGTCGCTCCCACTCGGACCGTTCGGGCACGGTTACCCACAGGGTACCGGCATTTCGGGCACCCGATCGAGCCCTGCAGCCCCGCGAACGCTCCTAGCCGAGCACACCGCTGACCGATGAGTGCCCCTTGAGCAGGTTGCGGGCGATGGTGCGGCGCTGGATCTCGTCGGTTCCCTCGAAGATGCGCAGCAGCCGGATGTCGCGGTACCAGCGCTCGATGGGCAGTTCGCGGGTGTAGCCCATGCCGCCGTGGATCTGCATCATCCGGTCCACGATCTCGTTGGCGCGGGTGCCGCCGTAGAGCTTGGCGATGCTCTGCGCGTGCCGCGAGTCCATGCCCTGGTCGGACTGCCACGCGGCCTGCAGCACCAGCCAGCGCAGCGATTCGATCTCCACCGCGGAGTCGGCGATCATCCACTGGATGGCCTGGCGATCGGCGATCGGCGCGCCGAAGGTCTTCCTGCTGCGCGCGTAATCCATGGACATCTCCATCATGCGTTCGCAGCCGCCGAGCGCGCGGGCGGGCAGCAGGTACCGGCCGCGGCCGATCCACTGCATGGCGAGCTTGAAGCCGCCGCCGACCTCGCCGAGCACGTTCTCCTCCGGCACCCGCACGCCGTCGAACTGCAGCGCGGCGGGCTGCCGGTCCCACTCGCCCATGATCTCGATCGGCTCGGACTTCCAGCCCGCGTCCCGGTCGGCGAGGAAGCAGGTGACTCCGCCGTCGGCGCCCTTGTCCTTGTCGGTGACGGCGAAGACCATCGTGAAGTCGGCGTCGATGCCGCCGGTGATGAACGTCTTCTCGCCGTCGATCACCCACTCCGAGCCCTCCTTGCGGGCGGTGGTGCGGATGTCCTTCGCGTCCGATCCGGCGCCGGGTTCGGTGATCGCGAAGCAGGACTTGCGCTCGCCTTCGATGGTGGGCAGCAGGTAGCGCCGCTGCTGGTCCTCGTTGGCGTGGTAGAGGATGTTGTCGGCGTAGCCGCCGAAGCTGAACGGCACGAACGTGCGGCCGAGCTCGATCTCGATCAGCGCGGTCAGCACCGCGGAAAGCCCCATCCCGCCGTACTCCTCCGGGGTCTGCACGCCCCAGAATCCGGCGTCGCGGGCCTTCTGCCGCAGCTGCCCGAGCTCTTGCTTGGTCAGCCCGCGCTCGTGGTTGCGCTCGCGGCGCAGCACCTCCTGCTCCAGCGGCATGAGTTCGCGCTGCACGAAGGTGCGCACCCAGTCGCGGATGTCCCGCTCTTCCTCGGTGAGCGAAAAGTCGACCATCAGTGCTGTTCCTTTCCGAATCCGGCCCGGGCTCAGCCGCGAGCGGCGGTGTTCGTCTCGGTGAGCTGCTCGCGCAGTTCGCGCTTGAGGACCTTGTGGCTGGGACCGAGCGGCAGTTCGTCGACGAACACGACGCGGCGCGGGTACTTGTGGTGCGCGGTCTGCTCGGCGGCCCACGCCCGGATCGCCCCGGACAGCGAATCGTCGGCGAGCTCGCCCGGTTCGGGGACCACGACCGCGCAGATCTCCTCGCCGCGTTCGGGGTCGGGCAGGCCGATCACCGCGCACTGCGCGACGGCCGGGTGCCGGATCAGCAGCTCCTCCACCTCGCGCGGGTAGATGTTGTAGCCGTTGCGGATGATCAGGTCCTTCTTGCGGTCCACGATGGACAGGTAGCCGTCGGCGTCCTTGCGGCCCATGTCGCCGGTGCGGAACCAGCCGTCGACCACCGCGGCGCGGGTGGCCGCGGGGTCGCCGAGGTAGCCGGCGAACACGTTGTGGCCGCGGATGACGATCTCGCCGGTCTGGCCGGTGGGCAGCAGCTCGATGCGGTCGTCGACGTCCGGGTCGGCGACCTCGGCGTCGACGCCCCACAGCGGGTGCCCCACGGTTCCGGCGCGCGCGCCGAACGCCGGCTGGTTCACGGTGGCGGTCGGCGAGGTCTCGGACAGCCCGTAGCCCTCGTGGATGGACGCGCCGAAGCGCCGCTCGAAGTTCTCCAGCACCGCAACCGGCAGCGCGGCGCCGCCGGAGACGCACAGCCGCAGGCTGGGCAGCGCTGTTTCCGGCCCGGCGGCTTCCAGCATCCGGATGTACATCGTCGGCACTCCGTTGAGCTGGGTGACTTCGTGCCGCCGGATCAGCTCGAGAGCTTCGCCGGGGTCGAACTTGGGT
The DNA here is from genome assembly GCF_016526145.1 of Saccharopolyspora galaxeae. Taxonomy (GTDB): domain Bacteria; phylum Actinomycetota; class Actinomycetes; order Mycobacteriales; family Pseudonocardiaceae; genus Saccharopolyspora_C; species Saccharopolyspora_C galaxeae. The sequence continues at coordinate 3,506 of NZ_JADDUE010000009.1, read as the reverse complement.
TGCAGCACCAGCGCGGCACCGGCGCGGAACGTGGTGTTCAGCGAGACGGTCTGGCCGAACACGTGGAACAGCGGCAGGCAGCCGAGCACCTTGTCGTCGCGCCGGGTGTCGTTCGCGTCGAAGGCGTTCACCACGGCGTTCATGACCAGGTTGAGGTGCGTGAGCACGGCGCCCTTGGGGCGTCCCGTGGTTCCGCTGGTGTAGAAGATGACCGCCGGGTCCTCGGGGGCGCGGGTCGCGAAGGACGCCACCGGTTCGGCGGCCGCGGCCAGTTCGGTCAGTGAGGTGGTTTCCGGCGAGGCCTCCGGATCGCCGCCGGGGCCGACGGTCAGCACCGGGACGCCGACGCGGCGCGCGGACTCCTCCGCCAGCGCGCGCTGCGAGGTGTGCCCGATGACGAGCTTGGCGCCCGAGTCGCGCAGCAGGTGCGCCGCTTCGTCCGGCACCAGCAGCAGCGGCACCGGCACCACGACGGCGCCCGCGGTGAGCACGGCGTAGTAGGCGCGCACGAAGTCGATGACGTTGGGTGCGACGATCGCGACCCGGTCGCCGGGCTGCACTCCCCGTCCGCGCAGCGCTGCGGCGTGCGCGCGGACCTGCTCCCACAGCTGCCCGTAGCCGACGTGCTGGTCGCCCTCGATGACCGCGGTCGCCGACGGCCGCAGGCGGGCCGGCTCGGCGAGCACGGACGCCAGGGACAGCGTCGTCGGCTGCGCAATCGAACTGTCGTCGTTGACCATCGGCGGCCTCCTCGCCGGACGCGCCGGGCGCTCCCGCGAGAAGTGGACACCCGGCAACTAACGTCGTTAGTTTTGGACTCTAGGACCACCCCGAGCGCTGCGGCAAGAGCGCAGCACCGGACACTGTCGGTGCCGGGAAGACCCCGGAGCGGAGCGTCGAACAGGGGGAAGCGCGGATGGGACGGCCGAAGAGCCCGCTGCTGACCTCCGAACGCATCCGCACCTGCGGGCTGGAGATCATCGACTCGCACGGCCTCGAAGCGCTGTCCATGCGCCGCCTCGCCGACGCGCTCGGCGTGCGCGCCGCCTCGCTGTACAACCACGTCGCCACCAAGGACGCGCTGCTGCACGAGATCGCCAACGGCGTGATGGCCAGCGTGGACACCAGCGGTTTCGGCACCGACTGGACCACCGGGCTGCTGCGCTGGGCCCGCTCCTACCGGGCCGCGCTGGCCGCGCATCCGAACCTGGTGCCGTTCATGGCCTCGGGACCGGCCCGGCGGGAGACCTCGCTCAGCCGCGCCGACGCCGTGCACGGCGGGCTGACCAGCGCGGGCTGGCCGCCGCGCTACGCCACCATGATCGGGGCCTCCACGAAGTACCTGGTGGTCGGCTCCGCCATGGGCTCGTTCGCGGGCGGGTTCCCGGACGACGCCGAGATCTACGACGACCGGTTCCCGCACCTGCGGCAGGCGCACAAGCTGCGCGAGCACGCCGCGGAGATCGACGACGACAGCTTCGAGCTGGCGCTGCGAGCGCTGGTGGATGGTCTGCGCGCGCAGTTCGAGCTGGTCGCAGCGAACACGTCGTGATTGATCATTAATACTGAATTTTCGATCTTCGCCTCGCCGGCGGCGCAGCCGCCGAGCAGCCGACCGTGCAAGCCACCGACACCGCTACGCAGCGAATCCGAAGAACACTATTCGTGACGGGACAGGGCTCACGTTCGGTTGACTGCGAAACGTGATCTCCGTAGCGTCAGCCAGCAACCGAAAGCCCAACTGAACAGCCGCCGACGACGTCGTGCGGGAGAGACTCCCCCCACCAGGAGCCCCTGGTATGCGGCCGTGGAGCGCCGAAGGAGCAATCCTCCCCACCAAACTCTCAGGCCCCGCACCGCACGACAGCAGGCGATCACGGAGAAAAGCAGGGATCCGCATCCCTCGCCCACGGTGCAAGCCGCACGAGCGCGGCGAAACTCTCAGGCTAATGACTCCGGGGAGGCCGGCCGGCGCCCACCGCGCCCGTCGCCGCCGAGGTGCTCGAGCTGCAGCTTCCGCTGGGGCTATGGTTTCCGCTGGAAGTGGCCGCAGCCGGTCCTCGGACGTGATCGGTGCCGATGAGGAGGAGTTCCGCACCATGACGTCGTCGCCGCCCTCCGCGCGTCAGACACCTCTCCACGAGGTGCACCGAGCGCTAGGCGCCCACTTCACCGAGTTCGCGGGCTGGCAGATGCCGGTGCGCTACTCCGGTGACACCGCCGAGCACCAAGCGGTGCGCAACACCGCGGGCCTGTTCGACCTCTCGCACATGGGCGAGATCCGGATCAGCGGCCCGCAGGCCGCCGAGGCGCTGGACTACGCGCTGGTGGCGAAGGCATCCGGCATAACGGCCGGGCGTGCCCGCTACACGATGCTCTGCGACGCCGACGGCGGCGTGCTCGACGACCTGATCGTCTACCGGCTGGCCGAGCAGGAATACCTGGTGGTCGCCAACGCCGCGAACGCCGACGTGGTCTCCGCCGAGCTGGAACGGCGCGTGCAGGGCTTCGACGCCGCGTACGAGGACGTTTCCGCGGACTACGCGCTGATCGCGGTACAGGGCCCGAAGGCCGTCGAGATCCTCGCGCCGCTGACCGACACGGACCTGTCCACGGTCAAGTACTTCGCCGGCTACCGCAGCACGGTCGCGGGCGCGCAGGTGATGCTGGCGCGCACCGGCTACACCGGTGAGGACGGCTTCGAGCTGTTCACCTCACCCGCCGACGCCCCGGCGGTCTGGCACGCGCTGGCCGAGTCCGGGCAGCAGCACGAGCTGGCCCCTGCCGGGCTGTCCTGCCGGGACACCTTGCGGTTGGAGGCGGGGATGCCGCTGCACGGCCACGAGCTCTCCACCGGCCTCACCCCGTTCCACGCGAACCTCGGGCGGGTGGTGAAGCTGGACAAGCCGGGTGACTTCGTCGGCAAGGCCGCGCTGGCCCGCGTCGCCGAGGAGCCCACCGAACGCACCCTGGTCGGGCTCAGCACCGATGCGCGCCGCGCGCCGCGGCACGGGTACCCGGTGCTGGACGCCGCGGGTGCCGAGGTCGGCGAGGTGACCAGCGGTGCGCCGTCGCCCACGCTGGGACATCCGATCGGGATGGCTTACGTGGACCGCGCGCACAGCGCGCCCGGCACCGAGCTGAAGATCGACATCCGCGGCAGGAGCATCGACGTGCAGGTCGTCGAGCTGCCGTTCTACCGACGGTCGAACTGACCACCCGCGGGCGAGATGCCCGCACGCCCACGCCGGCCGGAGGGCAGCGCGGCCCGCATCCGGCACGGCCCACATCACCATTCAGAGCCCATCGAGCACATTCAGAGCCCACGTGCAGGGCCCACATCGAGCACAGGAGGCAATGCGATGTCCGCACCGGACCTGTTCAACGATTCGCTGTCGGCGGTGGATCCGGAGGTGGCGGCCGCGGTCGGCGCTGAGTTGTCGCGGCAGCAGAACACGCTGGAGATGATCGCGTCGGAGAACTTCGCGTCGCAGGCGGTGTTGCAG
>NZ_JADDUE010000008.1 GCF_016526145.1 Saccharopolyspora galaxeae | reverse complement strand
CCACACAGCAACAACGCCGTGACGGCACCTTGACCGAAAAGATCCGTTCCATCATGCAGCACCATCGTCACCGGTTGGGCACCCGGCGGGTGCGTGACCAGCTTGCCCGGCTGGGTGAGCATGCAGCCATTGCACGTGACGGCGAGTCAGGTCGCGGGTGCGGTGGTCGAAGCGCGCGGGATCAGCGCCGGTGTGGTGGTGATGGTGCGGGGTTCGGCGACGTCCGAGCTCAGCAGCAGGTCCAGCGCGCCGCGAGCGATCTGGTCGAATGGCACGCGAAGTCCCCGGCGGTGCGCGGCGGCGAGGGCGCCGATGGCGGTGTTGTCGTTGACAGCGAAGATCGCGGTGGGGCGTTCGGGGCCGTCGAGAAGTGTGGCGCCTGCACGCCCAGCCGCTCGTCCCCGCAAATGCACCTCTGATCGGGGATCGGGTTCCGCTGGTTGCCGATGTGTTGTCACCGCAACCACCGATCGCGGAGGCTCGAAGCCGTCCCGTTGTTCTAGGAGGATGGCATGACCTGGGAAAAGCCCGAATACACCGTGATCGATGTCTGCGCCGAGGCGACCGGCTACTTCCACCGGCGCTGAGCCGTGCTGCTGCGTTGTCTAGGAGTCGCCGCAGGCGGCGGTTACCCCCAGTGGAACTGCGCCTGCGGCGGCTGCCGCGCGGCCCGCGAACGGCCCGAACGGGCCACGACGCACGCAGGTCTCGCGGTCTCCGCCACGGGGAGGCGATGGTTCCTGCTCAACGCCACCCCCGACGTGCACCACCAGATCGCCGCCGACCCCAACCTGCATCCCGGACCCGGGCCGCGGGACACCCCGGTGTCCGGGGTGCTGCTCACCGACGCCGAATTCGACCACACCATCGGCCTGCTCGTGCTGCGCGAGGGCGCGGACCTCGCCGTGCACGGCACGCCCGAGGTGCTCGGAGCGCTCGAAACGCGGTTCCCGGTGCGGCACCTGCTCAGCGACTACGCCGAGATCGACTGGCGGCCGGTGGAACCGGGCGAGCCGATCGAGCTGGACGAGCGCCTGCGCGCCACCGCGTTCCGCACCGGTGGCAAACCGCCGCGCTACGTGGGCGCCTCGGACCGCCCGAACTGGGAGGTGGGCTACCGGCTGGAGGACACCGCGACCGGCGGCACGGCGGTGTACGCCCCGACGGTGCCCCGCTGGGACGACGCATTCGCCGCGCAGGTCGCCGACGCCGACTGCGTGTTCTGCGACGGCACCTTCCACACCGACGACGAGATGTCGCGCCAGGGCACCGGTCGGCAGCCGGGATCGTCCATGGGGCACATGCCGGTGGACGGTCCCGACGGGTCCGCGCGGAAGCTCGCCGAGCTGCCCGGCCGCAAGATCTACGTCCACGTCAACAACACCAACCCGATCCTCGACGAGGCATCCGCGCAACGCCGCAGGTTGCAGCGGCAGGGCATCGAGGTCGGGCACGCCGGTTTGGAGGTCGAGCTATGACGCCGTTGTCCGCTGCGGACTTCGAGGACGAGCTGCGGGAGGTCGGCGAGCGGCGCTACCACCACCTGCACCCGTTCAACGAGCGGATGCACGCCGGCGACCTGACCGAGCAGGAGTTCCGCGGCTGGGTGCGCAACCGCTTCTACTACCAGCTCAACCTGCCGATCAAGGATGCCTACGTCCTCACCAAGCTGCCGGGCTCGCAGCATCGCAGGCGGTGGATCAAGCGGATCACCGACCACGACGGCACATCGGGCAACGAGGGCGGCATCGAGCGCTGGGTGCGGCTCGGCGAGGCGGTCGGGCTCACCCGCGAGGAGCTGCACGACACCCGCACGGTGCTGCCCGGGGTGCGCTTCGCGGTGGACGCCTACGTGGAGTTCTGCCGCGACCGGCCGTGGCTGGAGGCGGTCGCCTCGGCGCTGACCGAGCTGTTCGCCCCGGACCTGCTCAGCCGCCGCATCACCGACGTGCGCGAGCACTACCCGTGGATCGCCCCCGCGGGCCTGGAGTACTTCCGCACCCGGTTGACCCAGCAGCCCGCCGACATCGCGCATCTGCTGGAACTGGTGCGCGACAACGCGACCACGCGCGCGCAGCAGGAGGCGTGCGTGCAGGCGCTGGAGTTCAAGTGCGACGTGCTGTGGACACTGCTGGACACGGTGCAGCTGACGTTCGGCAAGGACTCGTGATGGACCCCGGCGGCAAGCCGCACCTGGTGCCGAAGGCCAGGCTGCGCTTCGACAAGGTCCGCGGCGGGGACATGCTGCTGCTGCCCGAGCGGGTGGTGCAGCTCAACACCTCCAGCGCCGCGATCCTGCGGCTGTGCGACGGCACCCGCACCGCCGCCGAGATCACCGCGAAGCTGGAAGCCGACTTCGAGACTGACGGGCTATCCGACGACGTGCTGGGCTTCCTGCGCGAAGCGCGCGAAAAGGGCTGGGTGAAGACATGATCGATGCGCCCTACGGCTTGCTGGCCGAGCTTACCCACAAGTGCCCGCTGCACTGCCTGTACTGCTCGAACCCGGTGGCGCTGCGGCCGCGCGATGAAGAACTGGGCACCGAGGACTGGCTGCGGGTGCTCCGGGAAGCCGCCGAGCTCGGCGTGCTGCAGGTGCACTTCTCCGGCGGCGAGCCGCTGCTGCGCAACGACCTGGAGGAGCTGATCGCCGAGGCGGACCGCTGCGAGCTCTACACCAACCTGATCACCAGCGGACTCGGGCTCACCGAGCGCCGGGCGAAGGGCCTGGTCGCCGCCGGCCTCGACAGCGCGCAACTGAGCATCCAGGGCGACAACCCGGAGTCCACCGCGCTGATCGCGGACAGCAAGCGGTTCGACAAGAAGGCGGAGGCGGCGGGCATCATCCGCGACAGCGGGCTGCCGCTGAACATGAACGTCGTGCTGCACCGGCTCAACCTCGACCGCCTGGATGCGATCATCGACGTCTGCGACTCATGGGGTGCCGAGCGCCTCGAACTGGCCAACACCCAGTACTACGGCTGGGGGCTGCGCAACCGCGAGGTGCTGATGCCCAGCCGGGAGCAGCTGACCAACGGCGAGCAGGTCTACCGGCGCCGCAAGGAGGAGCTGGCCGACCGCATGGAGCTGCTGTGGATCCTGCCGGACTACTACGAGCGGTACCCGAAGCCGTGCATGGGCGGGTGGGCGCATTCCAGCTTCACCGTCGCCCCGGACGGGATGGCGTATCCGTGCCCGGTGGCCGCCGACATCGACAGCCTCGAATTCCCCTCGGTGCGAGCCGCCGCGCTGGAATGGATCTGGACGGAATCGGCCGCGTTCCAAGCGTTCCGGGGCACCGACTGGATGCCCGATCCGTGCCGCAGCTGCGCGCGCAAGGAAATCGACTTCGGGGGCTGCCGCTGCCAGGCGTTCGCGCTCACCGGGGACGCCGCGCGCACCGATCCGGTGTGCGTGCACTCGCCGGACCACCACCTGATCTCCGAGGCCGTGGAGCGCGCCAACGGCAACGCTCCGGCATCGGAACCGGTTTTCCGGAGGTAGTGCGTGTTCGCGTGAACTGCGCTTCCCGGCAGCGTTCAGGCGTGCAACCGCTGCCCCGGAAGCCGGGCCGAATTCTTCAGCTCCCGGAAGTGGTTCTGCGCGGCATGCGCGAGGACTTCTCGTCGAAACACGCGGACATCTCGTTGGAAAGGACGGACTTCGTCGCGGACCGCGGCTAGAACCGGGAAGGTGCCCGGTGCAGCCGTTCGGCAGCTGGGTCGGGCCCTTCGTGGGGAATCGGCTTCCACTCGTTCGCAACTCGTTGTCCTCGGCACGGGCCAGTGGCATTCTCAATGTGCCGCGCCCGCTCGGAAACCTTCGGAATCCGCACCGGCGACTCCGCCCGGAAAACCGTCGTCCACTCGAAATCCGGCATGGCGCCGGATTCGATCCGGACGGCGCGAAGCATGCGCCGAACACCGCGAAGGAGCGGATTGTGACCACATCGGAAGCTGCCACGGCAGCGCAAGCCAGCCACTCGAACGAGGAATCCGAGCCGGTTTCCGGGCCGTTGTCCGGTGACCCCGCGCTCATCGGCGTTCCCACGTTCATCGTCGGTTCGATCGCCCTCGGCATGACCCTCGTCGGATTCGTGCCCGCCGAGGCGGTCGGCGCCCCGGTGGCGATCATCCTGGCCGCCACCGGAATCGGCCAGACCGTGGCCGCGATTTGGGCGGCCGCGCTCGGCCAGAGCGCGGTCGCGTCCATTTTCGGCATCTTCAGCGGGTTCTGGTCGAGCTACGGCCTTCTCGTGCTCGGCTCGACCCACGAATGGTTCGGAGTCCCAGCTGGAGCCGCGACCGCCACCCAGGCGCTGTTCTTGACCTCTTGGGCGATCACGGTGGGGCTCCTGGCGCTGGCGTCGCTGCGCCTGCCCGCCGCGTATCCCTTGCTGTTCGGGCTGATCACCACGGCGCTCGTCGTCGTGCTGATCGCGACGGTGCAGGGGTCCGCGGGATTGCAGGCCGTCGGCGGGTACGTGGTCTTCACCTTCGCCGCGCTGGGCTGCTACCTGTTCCTCCACGGGATGTCGGTGGCGACCGGCGGGCGCGGGCTGCCGCTGGGCGGTCCGGTCCTGAACGGCTGAGCCAGGGAAGCGCGAGAAACCCGAGAAGCGCGGAGGCGGTCTCGCACCGCCTCCGCGCTCCTGCGCGTCGGTCGAACTTCCGCCGCGGATTCCTCAGTGGTCGCGGGCCGGTCGGCCGCCCGGCAGCGCAGGTGGCTCGCCGGAACGCTCGTAGTCCGCCAGCTGGTCGATCCTGCGCCGGTGGCGGCCGCCCTCGAACGCGGTGCCCAAGAACGCGTCCACGATGCGCTCGGCCTCCTCGACCGTGTGCATCCGGGCACCGATGCCCGCCAGCAGCGCGTCGTTGTGCTTGCGGGACAACTCGGCGATCTGCACGCTCCAGGTCAGCGCGGCCCGGGCCCCGGGAACCTTGTTCGCGGCGAGCTGCTCGCCGTTGCCGGAACCGCCGATGACGATGCCGAGGCTGCCCTGGTGGGCGACCACCCGCCGCGCCGCCTCGACGCAGAACGGCGGGTAGTCGTCCTCGGCGTCGAAGGCGGTCGGTCCGACGTCGGTGACCTCGTGGCCGAGTGCGGCCAATCGTTCGGCGATGTGGTTCTTGAGTTCGAACCCGGCGTGATCGGAGCCTAGGTAGACGTGCACGGAATCGATCCTCCGCTGTGTTGGACGACTGTGGTGGCCCCGCTCGTGCGGGGCCCGGGCGTCAGCTCGACCGAGTGGTGCGCAGCGCGCGCCGAGCGGCCTCGGCGACCGCCTCGGCGGTGAAGCCGAACTCGGTGAACAGCGTCTGGTGATCGGCCGAGGCGCCGAAGCGCTCCAGCGAGACGATCTCTCCCGCCGCACCGGCGAAGCGGTGCCAGCACTGCGCGATCCCGGCCTCGACGACGACCCGCGCGCGCACCGCCGGGGGCAGCACCGCGCGGCGGTAGGACTCGTCCTGCGCGTCGAACCACTCCACGCACGGCATGGACACCACGCGGGTCGCCTCGCCCTCGGATTCGAGGACTTTCTTGGCAGCCACGGCCAGCTGCACCTCCGACCCGGTCGCGATCAGCAGCACCGCGGGTTCGCCGGACGAAGCTTCGGCGAGCACGTAGCCGCCGCGGGACACCCCTTCCGGGTCCGTGCCCTCGAGGGTCGGCACTCCCTGGCGGGTCAGCGCCAGCCCGGTCGGGCCGTCGGAACGCTCCAGCGCGGCCTTCCACGCCGCGGCGGTCTCGTTGGCGTCGGCAGGCCGCGCGATCGCCAGGCCCGGGATCGCACGCAGGCTGGACAGGTGCTCGACCGGCTGGTGCGTCGGGCCGTCCTCGCCCAGGCCGATCGAGTCGTGCGTCCAGACGTAGATCACCGGCTGGTGCATCAGCGCCGCCAGCCGCACCGCGGGCCGCATGTAGTCGCTGAAGACAAGGAACGTGCCGCCGTACGGGCGGGTGCCGCCGTGCAGCGCGATGCCGTTGAGGATCGAGCCCATCGCGTGCTCGCGGATGCCGAAGTGCAGCGTCCGGCCGTAGGGGTTGGCGCTCCAGGTGCCGGTGGAGATGCTCTCCGGGCCAAACGATTCCGCGCCTTTCATCGTGGTGTTGTTGCTCTCCGCGAGGTCTGCGGAGCCGCCCCACAACTCCGGCAGCACGTCGGCGAGGTGCGCCAGGACCTCGGCCGATGCTTTGCGGGTCGCGACGCCCTTCTCGGCGGGCTCCCAGCTCGGCAGCTCCTCGGCCCATCCGGGCGGCAGCTCGCGCGCCTGCATCCGGTCCAGCAGCGCCTTGCGCCGCGGGTTGGCCTCGGCCCACGCGTCGAAGGCGACCTGCCACTTCGCGCGGGCGGCACGGCCGCGCTCGCCGACGGCTCGGGTGTGGTCCAGGACCCCGTCGTCGACCTGGAAAGACCGCTCGGGTTCGAAGCCCAGCAGCTTCTTGACCTCGGCCAGCTCCTCGGTTCCCAGCGCGGCGCCGTGCGCCTTGCCGGAGTTCATCTTGTTCGGGGCGGGGTAGCCGATGACGGTGCGCAGCACGATCAGCGTCGGCTGGTCCGGTTTGCCCTTCGCGGCGTCGAGCGCGTCGAGGATGCTGGAGACGTCTTCGCCGCCGTCGACGGTGATCACGTGCCAGCCGTAGGCTTCGTAGCGCTTGGCGGTGTCCTCGGACAGGGCGATCTTGGTGTCGTCCTCGATGGAGATCTCGTTGGCGTCGTAGATCACCGTGAGGTTGCCGAGCTGCTGGGTGCCGGCCAGCGAGGAGGCCTCGGAGGTCACGCCTTCCTCGATGTCGCCGTCGGAGGCGATCACGTAGATCTGGTGGTCGAACGGGCTTTCGCCGGGGGCGGCCTCGGGGTCCAGCAAGCCCCGCTCGCGGCGGGCGGCCATCGCCATGCCCACGCCGTTGGCCAGGCCCTGGCCGAGCGGACCGGTCGTGGTCTCCACGCCGCTGGTGTGCCCGTACTCGGGGTGCCCTGGGGTTCGCGAACCCCAGGTGCGCAGCGCCTTGATGTCGTCGATCGCCAAGCCGTACCCGGCCAGGAACAGCTGCACGTACAGGGTCAGGCTCGAGTGGCCCGCCGAGAGCACGAACCGGTCCCGGCCGAGCCAGCTCGGGTCGTTCGGGTCGTGCCGCATGACGTGCTGGAACAGCGCGTAAGCGGTCGGCGCCAGGCTCATCGCGGTGCCCGGGTGGCCGCTTCCGCACTGCTGCACCGCGTCGGCGGCCAGCACGCGGGCGGTGTCGATCGCCCGCACGTCCAGGTCGGTCCAGTCGGCGGGGACGGCGGCGGTCGTCAAGCGGGTGATGTCGTCGCGCACGCGACGGTTGGCTTCGATCGCGGTCATGGACGCGCACTCCTGACGCTCGTGGTTGCTCGCGGTGCTTCGTGCGAACTTGCGGAAGTGGGACGCGGCGGCGCGCTAGGCGGGCCACAGCCGCGAGTGTTCGGGGTGGTCGTCGTCGATCAGGCGGTGTGCCAGGGCGATCGCCTCGTCCAGGTCGGCCTGGTGCAGCGCGGGTTCGGAGCGGGCGATTCCTTCGAGGAAGTTGGACAGCCCTTCCGCCGCCGCGGGGGACACGCTGTCGTCGCGGCCGCCGCGCACGTATCGCCGCCGCAGCACCGCAGCTGCATCCAGCAGCAAGGAGGATTGCGCTTGCTGCAGTGCCATCTTGTTGCGCTCCACGGTATTTCCCCTTCCTCGCACGGAATTCCTTCGGCGGATGCCGCTCGTGATCACTGTTCGGGCGGTGGCGGCGCCATGGCGCGGTGCAACTCGGCCACCGCTTTCTGCTTCCCGCCCGGGTGGGAGAGGACGGCGGAGCCCGCGACGAGGAGTTCGGCACCCGCGCACCAGGCCGCCTTGGCGGTGGCGGTGGAGATCCCGCCGTCCACCTCGATCTGCACCGCGCGCCCGGAGCCGTCCACCAGCGCCCGCATCTCGGAGACCTTCTCCTCCATCGCGGGGATGTAGCGCTGCCCGCCGAAGCCCGGGTTGACGGTCATGATCACGATCTCGTCGAGGTGGTCGAGCACGTGGCGGACGAAGCCGAGCGGGGTGGACGGGTTGACCGCCACACCGGCCTGCGCCCCGAGCTCGCGGATCGCTGCGAGCGTCCGCAGCAGGTGCGGGCAGGTCTCGGCGTGCACGATGACGGTCTCGCAACCGGCCGCGACGAAGTCGGCCAGCATCGGGTCCGGGTCCTGCACCATGAGGTGGGCCTCGAACGGCAGGTCGCTGTACTTCCGGCAGGCCGCGACCACGTCCGGCCCGAACGTCATGTTGGGCACGAAGCGCCGGTCCATGACGTCCCACTGGATGCGGCCGACTCCCGCGTTGGTGAGGTTCGCGACCTCCTCGCCGAGCTGCGCGTAGTCGGCGCCCAGGACCGAACCCACGATCACCGGTTCGGCCGGCGACCACCTCGCCGCGGAATGCCGCGAGGTCGTTCCTGGCTGATCAACCATCGAGCGATCCTCCGATCACTTGTGCGGTCCACTCGTGTCCGCGTCCCGCGGAGATCGGTGGAGGCGAATCCACCCGGTCGCCGGAGATCGCCCGAACCGGTTTTCGGTCGTCCCTGCCGGAGCGGCGATGGCAGCGGTGATGTGGTGGCGGGGGTGATGCGGTGGCAGCGGTGATGTGGTGGCAGGGGCCCCGAAGAACGATCCGGCCCCTGCCACCCGCGAACTTGCTGCGTCCGGTCAGCGGATCCGGCTCTTGAGGGCCTTGGCGGCTGCGGCCGGGTCCGCCGCGCTGCGGATCGCACCGCCGGCCACCGCGACGGTCGCCCCGGCGTCCTGCACTGCGGCGATGGTCTCGGCGGTGACGCCACCGGCGATCGAGAACGGGACGCCGGCCTGGCGGCCGTCCGCGAGCAGCGTCTCGATCGTGTAGCCGGGTTTGGCCTGCTCGTCGAGCCCCGCGTGGATCTCGACGAAGGACACGCCCAGCTTCGAGACCTCGCGGATCCGGGCGACCCGGTCCGCAACGATGGTGATCATGTCGGCGACCACGTCCTTGCCGTGCTTCTCACCGGCGGCGACGGCCCCGCGCACGGTGTCGTCGTCGGCCGCGCCCATGACGGTCACCAGGTCCGCGCCCGCGGAGAACGCGAGGTCGGCCTCCAGCTCGCCGGCGTCGGCGGTCTTCATGTCGGCGAAAACGAGCTTGTTCGGGTGCGCGGCCTTGATCGCCGTGATCGCGGACAGGCCTTCGGCCTTGATCAGCGGGGTGCCCAGCTCGAGGACGTCGACGTAGTCCTCGGCCTGGTGCGCCAGCGAAAGCGCGTCGCCGAGGGTGGCGACGTCCAGTGCTACCTGCAGCTTCACGGTGCTCTCCTCGTCAGTGGTGGCGTTGCGGTTTCGGGCGCGGGTGGTCCTGCGCCGGGATCCACCACGCGGCGCGCGATGCGGTCCGCCGCATCCGGCTTTCCCGATTCCGGGCAGAATGGTGGGTGGATCACGACGTCGTGCCGCCGTTCCTCGAATCCTTCCGGCTGCTCGTTCCGGTTCTCCGCGGATTCCGCGTCGGAGTGCGAACGGGCAACGGCCTGTGACACTGCACGGATCTGTACGTCTAGTCAACCGCGGCCGAACGAATGGCAGCCGCGGCAGCACGGACGGCGCGGACGAACCTCCAAATGGTATTTCGGGGAACGCCGCAGAATGGTGTTGCGATCCGGATGAGCGCCGACGTACGATGACTGGCGCTCCTGATCGGCCGGGTGTTCCCGGAAGGCGGGACCGGCCCTCGTGGAGCAGTCGAATATCGACCCGATCGAAACGCGATCGGCGAGTTCGGGATTTCGGCCCCGCCCAGCCGCGTGACCCGGCGGTCACCGCTGTTCGCGAAGCGGCCCATTCTTTTCGGGAACAGCCGGTCGGCATCGCGCCGGGAGGCGCAGCGGCTCTCGGCCTCGGTACCGGTGGTTCGCATCGCCGCCGGGGCACCGATCGTTCCGGAAACCCCTGGGGCTGGTCAGGGCCTTGCCCGCAGATCTTCCGAAAGGAGGTGTAGCCATGGAGCCCGTTGCCCCGCAGTGGGAAACGCCCCGGTTCGTCGAGATCGGGTGCGCGGCCGAGGTGACCATGTACGTCGCCCAGGCCGAGGACTGAGCCCGCCCGCCGGTCGACGGCCGGGCGGTAACGCGGCGACCGCGGGCACCGGATTCCCGGTGCCCGCGGTGTCGCCGCAACGGGCGCGGGATTCCTGCGGTTCCCGTTTGATCGGTCCCCGAAACCGTTCGTGCGAGTCTGCCTTCTCTTCGTGTCGGCCGCGTTGACCAGACGTACAGATCCGTGCAGTCTCTCGTAGCGGGATTCGTCCGGGTCGCGATCCGGAACCCGGCGGGGTCCAGGAAAGTGCAGCCCGGCGCCGCTGCTCGGCGCTCGCGCACTGAACCGACGAATATATCCGATCGACCAGTGGAGTGTGCTCAATGACGGGTGCGGACACCGCTCACGAGAATATCGGCGAAAAGCTGAATCCGCCGCATTTCAATTACGCGACCATGGCCATCAGCACCGAGGTGGACCAGATCCGCAGGGGCGTCCAGCCCGCGGCGTGGGCACGTGCCGGTGCACTGCTGCTCACGGCGCGCGCGGTGTTCACCGTCGGCACCGGGCGCAGCGGTCTGGCGTTGCAGATGGCCGCGATGCGCTTCATGCACCTCGGGCTGGACACCCACGTCGTGGGTGAGACCACCGCGCGGGCGATCGGCTCCGGTGACGTCCTGGTGGCCGCCTCCGGCTCGGGCTCGACGGCGCGGGTGGTGCGGGCGGCCGAGACCGCGCGCGAGCAGGGCGCGAACGTGGTGGCGCTGACGACCGATCCCGGCTCGGCGCTGGCCAAGACCGCGACCGAGACGCTGGTCATCCCGGCGGCCGACAAGAAGGACTTCGACGGGACGACCTCCGCCCAGTACGCGGGCAGCCTGTTCGAGCAGTCGGTGCTGCTGCTGACCGACGCGCTGTTCCACGCCCTGTGGCGCTCCAGCGGCACCCAGGCCCGCGAGCTGTGGCGGCTGCACGCGAATCTCGAGTGACCGGCGGATTCCGCCGGCAGCGCATTCGCTCCGCGTGGCGCGCGGGCGATGTCCGATCGCCCGGCGCGCCGGTTTTCGCCGGTCCCTCCTCCGTACCGAGGCAACGACGAGCAAGGAGTCCGCGATGCAGCGCCAGCACGAGACCGCACCGCGCACCGGCATCAGCACGCTGGAGTCGGTGGCCCTGACCGCCACCCGCAGCGCGGCGGTGGCCAGCCACGCCTGGGCCGGTCGCAACGACAAGAAGGCTGCCGACGCGGCGGCCACCGAGGCCATGCGCCAAGTGCTGGCCGATGCTCCGGGCCGGGGCGCGGTGGTCATCGGGGAAGGCGAGAAGGACGAGGCCCCGATGCTGTTCAACGGCGAGACCGTGGGCAGCGGTGCGGGTCCGGACTTCGACATCGCCGTGGACCCGCTCGAGGGCACGTCGTTCTGCGCGAAGAACCTGCCGGGCTCGATGGCCACCATCGCGTTCGCCGAATCCGGGACCATGTTCTCGCCGGGGCCCGGCTTCTACATGGACAAGATCGTGGTGCCGCCGCAGGCCAACGGCGTCGTCGATCTCGCCGACACCCCGGAGCGCACCCTGGGCAAGGTCGCCGGGGCGCTCGGCAAGCAGGTCGGCGAGCTGCGCGTGGTCATCATGGACAAGCCCCGCCACCAGGAGCTGATCAAGCGGGTGCTGGAGGCGGGCGCTGCCGTGCACGCCCCGGCGGAAGGCGACGTCGGCGGCAGCCTCGAGGTGCTGCTCCCGTCCGGCTCCGCCGACCTGCTCCTCGGCGTCGGGGGCACGCCGGAGGGCGTGATGACCGCGGCGGCGGTGCGCGCCCTGGGCGGCGACATGCTCGGCCGCCTGGCCCCGCAGCGCGAAGCGGAGGCCGATGCCCTCCGCGCGGCGGGCATGGACCTCGCCCGCATCTACACCCGCGACGAGCTCGTCGGCGGCGAAGCGCTGTTCGCGGCCACCGGCGTAACCGGAGGAGCGCTGCTGAACGAGCCACGGGAATCCGGGGGCACGGTGCTCGCGGAATCCCTGCTCATCTCCAGCGGCGAGGTGCGCCGCGTCGTGCACACCACCTTCGGCGCCATGCCCCGGCCGACGTCTTGACGGCACGTGCCCGCCCCAGTGATCGATCTGCCGGCCTCGTCGTACGGCCGTCGTCGGTTAGGAGATTCGGTGAAAATGCACTTGGACAACCTGCGCGTTCGCCACCTTGGTGAGTGCCGCTACGACTCACCGTTCTGCGAAATGCTCGCGGCCAAGCGGACTTCGCCGCACTACGTGGCGGAGGGCGACCGGGTGCTGCTCGAGGACACCGTTTCGATGCTCGCCGAGCACGACCTCCCGCCGGAGGAGCTGCCGAGCTTCGAGGCGGCCGGACCCCGCCGGAAGATCTACTTCGACTCCTCCCGCGTCACGGCGGGCGTGGTGACCTGCGGCGGGCTGTGCCCGGGGCTCAACGACGTCATCCGGGGCATCGTCCAGGAACTCACCGTGCACTACGGCGTGCGGCGGATCCTCGGCTTCCGCAACGGGCTCCGCGGGCTGACGGCCGCGAACCGCGACGACACCGAGGAGCTGACACCGGATCGGGTCCGCGAGATACACAACTCCGGCGGCACCATCCTGGGCAGCTCGCGCGGCGGGCAGGAGCCCGAGGAAATGGTCGACAGCCTGGTCCTGCGCGGGGTGGACGCGCTGTTCGTCATCGGTGGCGACGGGGGGATGCGCGCCGCGACGAACCTGGCCGCGGCGATCCGCCGGCGCGGTCTGGACATCGCGGTCATCGGGGTCCCCAAGACGATCGACAACGATCTGCCCTACACCGACCAGTCCTTCGGCTTCCAGAGCGCGTTCGCGCAGGCGGCCAACTTCATCGACTCGGTCGCCATCGAGGCCGCGGCGAGTCCCGACGGCATCGGCATCGTGAAGCTGATGGGCAGGCATTCCGGTTTCATCGCCTGCTACGCCTCGCTGGCCCGCAACGCCGCCGACGTCGTGCTCATCCCCGAAGTGCCGTTCGCGCTCGAAGGACCGGACGGCCTGTTGGCCCGGGTCGAGCGGCACGTGCGCGAGAAGGGCTTCGTGGTCGTCGTAGTGGCCGAGGGAGCGGGCCAGGAGCTGCTGCAGGAGCGCGGTCTGCTCGCCGACACCACCGACCCCTCCGGCAACGCCAGGCTGGGCGACATCGGTGCGCTGCTGCGGGAGACCATAACGGCGCACCTGATCGGGGCGGGCCTGTCGCCCACGGTGCGCTACATCGACCCGAGCTACGCCGTGCGAAGCGTGACCGCCAACGCCTACGACAGCGTCTACTGCCTGCGCCTGGCCCACGCCGCGGTGCACGCGGCCATGGCCGGGCGCACCGAGACCGCCGTGGTGCGCTGGCGGCGCCGCTTCGTGCACGTGCCGATGCCGCTGATCATCAGCCATCGCAACGAGGTCGATCCCGATGGAGATCTGTGGATGTCGGTGCTCGAGGCGACCGGTCACCTGGTTCCGAGGCACGGCTCGCACGGCCGTCCGGACGCGGAGGCGGGCCCGCAGGACTACCGGCGCAGCTGCCGGTCGTCCCGCGACCGGGACGGCGGCGCCGGCGAGCCGCGCGATGCCGAACTCCCCGGCGCCGGCCCGGTGCGGAGCTTCCGATGATGGCCGCGCTGGAGTTCGCGCTGGGGATCGCGCTGCTCGTGTACTGCGCGGAGAAGCTGATCGGCAACCTGGTCGGCGTGTCCAGCAGGTGGGTCGTCTCGCTGTTCCTGGTCGCCGTGCTGTTCACCGGGATCGAGTTCGACGACCTCGCCTACGGCATCGTGCTCAACGTCGAGGAACTGCAGCACGCGGCGCTCGGCACCGTCATCGGCACCACGATCGCGATCATGGGAATCGTGCTCGCACTGGCGGCGCTCATCGCCCCGTGCCCGGTGGACGTCCCCAAGGACTACCTCGTGCTGTTCGCGGCCGGTCCTGCGGCGATGTCGCTGTTCGCCTCGACCGGCGCGTTGACGCAGTCCATGGGCGTCGTGCTGGTGGTGCTGTTCGCGGTGTTCGTGGGCTGGATCGGCTACCGCGAGTACGCAGCGCGGCGGCCGGTGTTCCGCAACGCCGAGTTCTACGAGCAGGTCGAGAAGGCCGGTGCGGTCAGCGTCGCGACCACCTCGGAATCCGGCGCGGCCGGTGAGCGGTCGCCAGCTCGCCCGCCCGCGACGGAGCCGGGCGGCGGTGGCTTCGAGCTGCCCGGCGACCTGCGGATCGACCAGGGCTTCTTGGCAGCGAGGCAGCGGTCCCTGCCGATCAGCCTGCTGTTCGCGGTGCTGGCGCTGGCCGGCCTGATCGGAGGCGCCGCGCTCGCCGGACAGGGCACCGAAGGACTGCTGGAGACCTTGGACATCGACGGCACCGTCTTCGGCGTCACGATCGCGACGCTGGCGCTGTCGCTCGAGGACGTCTTCCTCACCGTGGAGCCCGCCCGCAGGGGCGCGCCGGAGATCGGGGTCGCCAACGTCATCGGCAGCGTCGTGTTCTCGCTGACCGGCAAGCTCGGGATCGTCCTGCTGCTCGGCGGGGACATAACGATCGGCGAGAACGTGCTGTCCTGGCACCTGCCGGTCCTGCTCGGCATGACGGTCCTGTCGGCGATCTTCCTGGCCACCGGGCGGCTGCGCCGCTGGCACGGAGGGGTGCTGCTGGCGCTCTACGCCGCCTACTTCGTCATCAGCCTGACGGCTTTCGGCGGGGTTCCACTCGACACCGACTAGGCCGTTCCGGCGAATGATCCGGTGCGGGCGAGCCGGACGGAGATCGCGGGGAAGGAGGGCCATGACCACCGCTGGTTGTCGCGAGGCCGCCGCTCGTGCGCCGTTGGTCAGCGGTCGTTCCGCTCGCCTTGTCGGCCGAATCTCCCACCACGTAATTTTCCGTTCCACGCCGGGAAGCCGGAGCGCGGGAAAAGCCGCACAGCTGCGTTCGGTTCATCGTCCGATGCGCGGTCACGAGTCGTGCGAGCACTCGGGCGGCATCGACCGGGTCCCGGATTTCTCGGCGTTTCCGACAGGCCAGTGCGAAATCGGAGCAGTGACGCGGACCGGCTCGGAACGCGACGTGATGTGCGGTCGCACCGGCCTCGCGCGTTCCGGGGCGGTGACGGACCAAAGGCGGTCTCGGATGGCAGATGTGCACCGGCTCCGCGCCAAGACGGGTGGCGGGGGCGAGTCGACGGTTTACGGGGCGTGGGAGCGCTTCGTGCGGGGTGCGGACGACGTCCGCGGTGTGCGGCCGGAGGTGGCGCTGTCCTGGCAGCGGTGCCGCGACCAGTACCGCGTCAATCCGTACCTGGCCGAAGCTCCGGTGGCCATCACGGACGTGGACCACACGCTCGAGCACGATGTGGTCTTCGCCGAGCTCGGGTTCCGCGCTGCCTCGGTCGTCAACGAGGTGAGCGATCTCGGCGGGGTCGTGACCGTCACCGACGCCACCGGCCGGGTACTGGCCGAGTGGGGCAACAAGGACACCCGCAACTACGCCGCCGAGGCGAACCTGGCGCCGTGGTTCTGCTGGGCGGAGGGTTCCACCGGTACCAATGGCATGGGCACCGCGCTGGAGTCGCATGCGCCGGTGGTGGTCCGGGGCGCGGAGCACTGGTGCCAGGCCTTCCACGACTGGAACTGCGCGGGCGTGGCCGTGCGCGACGTGGTGACCGGTGAGCCGGTCGCGGCGGTGAACATCTCCTGCTGGCGCAGTGAGCTTCCGGAGTCCGTGGGCGCCTGGCTGAGCAACGCCGCCAGCAGGACGCAGTTCATGCTGCGGCGGCGCGCCCGGGACGCCGGTGCCGAGCTGATCGCGGCGTACGACCACGCGCGCAACCACGTTCGTGCGCGGGCGGGTGCGTCGTTGGCGGCGTTGGACCCGGCCGGGCAGGTGGTGATCGCCGACGATCGCGCGAGCGTCCTGTTAGGCGTGCCGGGTTCGACCCCAGCGGCCGACCCGGCGGCGCGCTGGAACCCGGGTCTGCCCGAGCTGGTCCGGGTGGCCCGCTACGCGGCCGAACAAGCCGCGCACACCCGGGACTGGGTCGGTTCCACCCAGATCTTCACCCACCTCGCCGACGAACCCACACCGATCAGCATCCGGCCGGTGTTCCTGTCCGGACACCTCGTCGGCACCCTCGTCGAACTCGGGGTGTCCGACGCCGAGCAGGTCCCGCGGGCGGAAGGCGGCGGCGCCGCCTCCGACCAGGCGCAAGGGCACCGGATCGTGGCGATGCGGGACAGCCGGTTGGTGCTGCTGCGCCACCCGGAGATCTCCTTCGCCGAATCCGAGGGCAACGACGTGTGGCTGACCACCGACCAAGGCCGACTGCGAGCCGCTTCACCGGCCCTGGACAAGCTCGAGACCGAGCTGGGCGGGTCCGCTCTCCGGGTGCACCGGCAGTACGTGGTCAACATCGGCCGCATCCGCGAGGTCGAACGCGGCTTCAAAGGCGAACTTGCCCTGGTGATGGACGACGAGGCGCGGACGATGGTGCCGGTCTCCCGGCGGAACGCCCCAGCGGTGCGCCGGGCGCTGGGCATCTGAGGGCGTCACGCGCCGCTGAGAGGAGCTTCCATGCCGGAAAATCCCGATGCCGTGGCGATCAGCCGCAACTACGACCAGAGCGTTCGCCGGACCGCCGAGCGCGTGCGCAGCCATCCCGCCGCCGGCGGGGACAACTGCGACTGGTGGCCGGACCGGCTCAACCTCCGAATCCTCGCCAAGCACCACCCGTCGCGGAATCCACTGGGAAGGGATTTCGACTACGCGGCGGAATTCGCCAAGCTGGACCTCGACGCGCTGGCCCGCGACATCGACGAGGTGCTGACGACCTCGCAGGAATGGTGGCCTGCCGACTTCGGGCACTACGGGCCGCTGGTGCTGCGGATGGCCTGGCATTGCGCCGGTACCTACCGCATCGGCGACGGACGCGGTGGGGCCTCGTCGGGCATGCAGCGCTTCGCCCCGACCAACAGCTGGCCGGACAACCGCAACCTGGACAAGGCCCGCCGGCTGCTGTGGCCGATCAAGCAGAAGTACGGCCGCAGCATCTCCTGGGCGGACCTGATGGTCTTCGCGGGCAACCGAGCGCTGGAGACCATGGGCTTGCGCACGCTCGGCTTCGCAGGCGGACGCCGGGACACCTGGGAATCCGACGCCGACGTCTACTGGGGCCCCGAGCAGACCTGGCTGGGCGATGAGCGGCACACCGGCGTGCGCGACCTGGAAGAACCGCTGGCCGCCGACGAGATGGGCCTGATCTACGTCGATCCGCAGGGCCCCGCGACGCTGCCCGACCCCGTCGCCTCGGCGCGCGACATCCGGACCACGTTCGCGCGGATGGGGATGGACGACGAGGAGACCGTCGCGCTGATCGCAGGCGGGCACACCTTCGGCAAGACCCACGGTGCCGCCGACATCATGAGCAGCCTCGGCGACGAGCCCGAGGCCGCGCCGTTGGAGGACATGGGCCTGGGCTGGCGCAACCGCCACGGCACGGGCAAGGGGCCGGACGCGATCTCCAGCGGGTTGGAGGGCGTCTGGACCCCCACACCGACCCGGTGGGACAACTCGTTCCTGGAGACCCTGTTCGCGTACAAGTGGGACGTGGAGCTCAGCCCCGCCGGGCTGTGGCAGTGGATTCCCCGGGACGACGCGGGCGAGGGCACTGTTCCCGACCCGCACGATCCGGGCAAGCGCCGCGGCCCGACGATGCTCACCACCGATCTCGCGCTGCAGGACGACCCGGTCTACGCGCCCATCGCGCGGCGCTTCGCGGAGCACCCGGAGCAGCTCGCGGACGCCTTCGGACGCGCATGGTTCAAGCTCACCCACATCGACATGGGCCCGATCCAGCGCTACCTCGGCCCGTTGGTTCCCGAGCAGCGGATGCTCTGGCAGGACCCGGTACCCGCCGTCGATCACCAGCTGGTCGGGGCCGAGAGCCTCGCCGAGCTCAAAAGCCGCGTGCTGGCCTCGGGCCTTTCGGTCCGGGAGCTGGTGTTCGTCGCGTGGGCGTCGGCATCGACGTATCGGGACAGCGACAAGCGCGGCGGCGCCAACGGCGCCCGCATCCGGTTGGCTCCGCAACGGGAATGGGCGGCCAACGACCCGGAACTGCTGGCGAAGGTGCTGACCACCCTCGAGCGGATCCGTGACCTGTTCAACGCCGAGCACGCGGAGCAGATCTCGCTGGCCGACCTGATCGTGCTCGCCGGTTGTGCCGCGGTGGAGGACGCCGCCGCACTGGCGGGCCACGACGTCCAGGTGCCGTTCGCCCCGGGACGCACCGACGCGGGCCAGGAGTGGACCGACGCGGCGGCCTTCGCCGCGCTCGAACCGAGCGCCGACGGCTTCCGCAACTACTACGGCGAGGCGAATCGGCTCCCGCAGGAGTACCAGCTCGTCGACCGGGCCAACCTGCTCACCCTCTCCGCCCCGGAGATGACCGCGCTCGTCGGCGGGCTGCGCGTGCTGGACACCAACCACCGGCATTCCCGGCTCGGCGTGCTCACCGACCGGCCGGGCCTGCTCACCAACGACTTCTTCACCAACCTCCTCGACATGGACACCGAATGGGTGCCGGACACGCCGAAACGAGGTCTGCCCGGAACCTTTCAGGGCCGCGATCGGTCCACCGGCGCGCCGCGGTGGACCGCCAGCCGAGTGGACCTGGTCTTCGGCTCGCACTCCGAACTGCGCGCGATCGCCGAGGTCTACGCCGCCGAGCAGGAGAAGTTCCTGCAGGACTTCGCGGCCGCGTGGCACAAGGTGATGAGCCTCGACCGCTTCGACCTGACCTGAGGATTCGCCCGAGCACGTGCTGCGGTGAAACGCGCGGCGATTCCCACCGAGCCCGCGCGGACCACGCCGGTCCGCGCGGGCTTTCGCACGCCGGGTGAACGGAGCCCGGAAAAGCGGCGCTTCGCCCAGCTGCCGGGAGCGCCGCAGCGGTGCTCGCGGGCCTCCGCGGCCTGCTCGGTCCGGGCTCTGACACCGATGTCGCAGCTGGAACGTTCAGGCAGCGCAAGGGATTCCGGTGGCGGCGGCCTCGCCGCGGCGCCCGGCAGGCGGGTCCACTCGGTGGGAGCCGGGATCACGAGCCCTGTTGGGCGGTAGCTCATTCCGTGCGAGCGGTGTGGTGAACCGGGTCAGCGGTCGGCCCTTCCGGTGTGGTGCCCGCCACCGTAAAATTGTCGAGTACCACAGGTTAAAAGGGCGGAACTCGGTACCGGAGCCACTCCGCGAACTCCGCTCGGCACGTCCGCGTGTTCCCGGTGGGAGGGAACGTAATTTCAGCACGCACTTCATCCGGCGGTTTCCGATGATTTCGTCCCGTGCTGTGTGCTGTGCGACGGCCCGGGGGATGCTGTTGATTCGGTGTGCGCGCACGCCGAGTGAACCTTTCCCGGTCGAACGGAATCGTCTGCGGAGGCATCGATCAAAGGGGAACGATGGGCCTGCACGTGAGGCGCACCCAGTTGCGAACGACCCCAGGCGGGTATGAGCGGTCCGGACATGGATTCGAAATGAGGAGGTGAAGTCCAATGACGACGACGCAGGAACGCGACGACCTGCTGAACGAGCTCGGCTTGGACGCACAGAACAGCGCAGCGATCGGTCGTGTGCTGGGAACCGGCGGGATCGAGCGGGCCACCGAGCGCTCGGACGGCACGATGGAGGCCACCGTCCGGATCCGGGAGGACCAGATCGCCTGGGACCCCGCGATCCTGGTTCTGCCGCACGGTGGTGACGTCGAGCTGACCGTCATCAACGACGACCGGAACACGCACGCCTGCCTGCTGCCGAGCAACGGTGACAAGAAGTTCCTCTGGCTGCTGAACCACTCCAAGGGCAAGGCCAGGCTCAACCTCGATGGCCCCGGCTACTACTGGTACAGCTCGCCCAGCGGAAACGACGAGGGCCGCGGTTTGACCGCCGCGATCGTCGTGCTCGGCGAAGTGCCGCCGGAAGCCCGTCTCGACCGCCCCGACCAGCCGCGCCAGTAGAAAGGGACGAACTCATGACAGTCGAATACGTTGACGCCGGCGAGGCGATCGACCACGGGGCGCTGAGCGCCATTTCCGGAACCGCCCCCGCGGTGACCGACAACATCGATTACGAGCGCATCAAGAACGCGCGTTCGGAATCGCACAACTGGATCACCTACTACGGTGATTACGACGGCAAGCGCTACAGCCTGCTCGACCAGATCAACACCGAGAACGTCAAGCGCATCGGTCCGGCCTGGATCTTCCAAGCGGGTACCTCCGGGCAGATCGCGGGTGCGTCGACCTACGCCTTCGAGACCTCCCCGATGGTCGTGGACGGCGTCATGTACGTCACCGGCTGGGACGGCTGGTTCTGGGCGCTGGACGCCAAGACCGGCGAGCAGCTCTGGCGCTACAAGCACGCGGTCCCCTTCGACGTGTCGCTGTGCTGCGGCAACGTCAACCGCGGCTGCGCGATCGCCAACGGCAAGGTCTACTTCGTGACCCCGAACGCCCACCTGCTGGCGCTGGACGCCACCAACGGCAACAAGGTCTGGGAGAAGACGATCGGCGACGTGCGCGCCGGCGAGAGCGCTTCGCTCGCCCCGCTGGTCGTCAAGGACACGGTGATCACCGGTAGCGCGGGCGGCGAGTTCGGCGTGCGCGGCCACATCGACTGCTGGGACCTCGAGACCGGTCAGCAGCGCTGGCGCTGCTACACCATCCCGAAGCCGGGCGAGAAGGGCTCCGAGACCTGGCCGGACGACGGCGAGGCGTGGACCCGCGGCGGTGCGAACCACTGGGTCACCGGTACCTACGACCCGGAGACCAACCTGTACTACGCGGGCACCGGCAACCCGGCGCCGGACTTCGACGGCGCCGTGCGACCGGGCGACAACCTCTACAGCGACAGCGTCGTCGCGGTCGACGTCGACACCGGCGAGATCAAGTGGCACTACCAGTTCACCCCGCACGACCTCTGGGACTACGACTCCACCATGGAGATGACCCTGTTCGAGCGGGACGGGAAGAAGCTGCTGGGCCACTTCGACAAGAACGGCTACTTCTTCGTGCTGGACCGCACCAACGGCGAGCTGCAGCACGTCACCCCGTACGTCGACCGGATCGACTGGGGCACCATCACCCGCGACGGCAAGGTGACCCCGCGGAAGTACCCGGACAAGGAGGGCGAACCCGTCCACTTCTACCCGGGGCCCGCCGGTGCCAAGGAGTGGACGCACGCCGCGTTCAGCCCGCGTACCGAGATGTTCTACGTGCCGGTCGCCGACGTGGGCGCCACCGCGACCCGCCGCCGTCGTGAGTTCAAGGAAGGCATGCCCTACTGGGGCGCCGCGGTCCAGGTGGACATCGACAACATGGCCGGTTCGGTCAGCGCCTTCGACTCCTACGGCGTCGAGCAGTGGCGCTGGCGCAACTCCCACCCGATGGCGGCCTCGGTGCTGGCCACCGCGGGCGACCTGGTCTTCGCGGGCACCCCGACGGGCGAGTTCCTCGCGTTGGACGCTCGCACCGGCGAGGAGCTGTGGAAGTTCCAGTGCGGCAGCGGCCACCACGGCAGCGCGACGACCTACATGGTCGACGGCAAGCAGTACGTCGCCGTGCCGGTCGGTTGGGGTGGCTGGCTCGAGGGCATCATTCCGGGAATGCTCGGCGCGGGCCACGGCAGCGCGCTGATCGTGTTCGCCCTGCCGGACTGATCGCCCCAGCAGCGGCGTCCGCGACCGTCGGCGACGGCGCGACGTGCAGCAAGGGGAACCTCCGGGCGGGGGTGCGGGCGTACGGCGCCCGCACCGCCCGCCCGGACGTCCTGGTCATGACTCCTACCTCGCGGGCCCGCGGACGGCGCCGGAATCCGGGGCCGCGCACTCGGCGGAGCCGGCGACGGAGCAGGCGGCAGCGCGGTGGAGACCGGCCGACCGCCGGAACCTGGCGGGCAGCGCGGGAAAGCCGCTGCCGGACAGACCAGTACTACCTGGACGGAGCCAGGCGAGGCGAAACGGCTTCCGAGACGGTGCTATGGGAGGACCCATGGGGTCGACGCGACGTGTTGTCGGGATCAAAGGGGAGCGGCAGGTCCTGTTCGACATCGCCGAGGTGATCGTGGCCGAGGCCATCGGCAGGGCCGTCTGGCTCCGGACCGATCTCGGACGCTTCCGGTGCGCGATCGACGGGATCGACAACATCGATGACAAGTACGCGGAATGCGGCTTCGTGCGAGTGCACCGGAGCTACCTGGTGAACCTCAGCCGGGTGCGCGAAGTGGAGCGCAAGGACGGCGGGGAGCTCGAGCTCACCGTCGAGAACTACAGCGGGGTCGTCCCGGTTTCCCGTCGTCGGGCGAAGTTCGTCACCGAAGCGCTGGGGCTCTGAACGCTGGTGCGTCGGGATGCCCTCACAGCGAACGGGCGGACTTCGCCTCCTTGGCCTTGTCCAGCACCTGCAGGGCCGTGGCCTGCGCGATGTCGGCCGCCGCGGGATCCCGCTCGAGCAGTGCCGTCGTGGTCGCCCCCTCCATGAGCTGGGCGAGCTGGCTCGCGACGAACTGCTTGTCCGGCAGCCCGCACTCCTCGACGAGTTTGACCACCCACGCGCGCATCGCGTTCTTGTGCTCGCGCACCGCGTTGCGCACCTGCGGAGCGGTGTCGGCGAGCTCGACGGTCGCGTTGACGAAGGCGCACCCGCGGAACGACGGCGTGGCGAACCAGACGCGGAGGGCGTCGAAGACCGACAGCAGTCGCTGCCTGGGCGACGAGGTCCAGTCGATGTCCCCGCTCAGCCGCGCCCGGTGGCAGTCGTCCATGTGCTCCAAGCACGCGACGATGAGGTCCGTCTTGGTCGGGAAGTGCTTGTAGAGCGTCATCTTCGCGACGCCGATCTCGCTGACGAGCGTATCCACCCCCACTCCGGTGCCACGCTCGTACATCATCCGGGAGGCTTCCTCGATGATGAGTTCCCGCTTGGTTTCGGTGCGCTCCATCGGTGACACAGATGCACCCCTGATCGGATTCAAAAGCCGGTAACTTTTGGTCGAGCCGATTCAGAATACCCGTACCGCGGGGGCCGTGCAATGGGTTCCGGAGCCGTTCCGAGGTGTCGGTCGGCGAATTCCGGGGACGACGTCGCTGCGGGTTCGCGCGAGTGCTCCGCGAATCCACTTGGCGCGTTTTCCGGACCGTTCGTGGCGCCGGAGCACCGCTTCGTGCGGAATGCGTTGACCGGACGTACAGATCCGTGCAGCCTGGCTACTCGGTATGCGTCCTTCCTGCGGTGAAACCGCAGGAAGAGGAAGGGATGCATGGCGGGAAGCGGTCGCCTCGGGTCCGTCGGCGCCCGGCCCGGTCGGCGCCCGGACTGCGGGCGACCGTCCGAATCTCGCGGTCCTGACCGGGAGCACCCGGCACCGGCAACGGCGGCCGTCGCCCGATCGTTTATGGTGCGATATTCCGAACCGGTCAGCCGGTTGAAACACGGCGCGCTAGGAGGCGTAACGACAAATGTCCAGCTTGGCCGAAGTAGCGAACACCCTGGTTTCCAATCGGCGCGGAGTGCTCGCCGCCGACGAGAGCATCGGAACCATGTCCGCCCGGCTGAAAAGCGTCGGGGTGGAGGCCGCGGACGAGAAACGGCGGGTCTACCGCGAATTGATCGTCACCACTCCCGATCTGGTCGATTCGATCAGCGGGGTCATCCTCGCCGACGACACGCTGCGCCAGCGGCTGTCCGACGGGCGCACCTTCCCCGAGGCGCTGACGGCCATGGGGATCCACCCGGGCATCAAGGTCGACACCGGCGCCAAGCCGTTGGCGGGGGCCGCGGGGGAGAAGGTCACCGAAGGACTCGACGGGCTGCGCGAACGGGTCGCGGAGTACGTGGGCCGCGGGGCGACCTTCGCCAAGTGGCGCGCGGTGTTCGACATCGGGGACGGCCTCCCTTCGGAACGCGCGGTTCGCGCCAACGTGCACGCGCTGGCGCGGTACGCGGGGCTCTGCCAGGAAGGCGGCCTGGTGCCGATCGTGGAACCCGAGGTGCTGATGGACGGCTCCCACTCGCTGGCCCGGTGCCAGCAGGTGACCCGGGTGGTGCTGCGGTCGCTGTTCGACGAGCTCGCCCTCATGCAGGTCGACTTCGACGGCATGGTCCTCAAGCCGAACATGGTGGTCGCCGGCAAGGACTGCCCGGAGCAGCCCGGCGTGGACGAGGCCGCGCGGACCACGGTGGAGACCCTGCGCGAGACGGTGCCTCCGACGGTGCCCGGCATCGCCTTCCTGTCCGGCGGGCAGACCCCGGAGACCGCGACCAGGCACCTCGGGGCCATGCAGAACTGCGGCTCGTTGCCCTGGGAACTCACCTACTCGTTCGGCCGGGCGCTGGTCGGCCCCGCGCTCGAGTCCTGGCGCGGCGATCCAGCCAATTGGGAGGCCGCCCAGCGGGCGCTGTCGGTGCGCGCGGTCGCGAACGCCGCGGCTCGCTGAGCGCGGAAGCAGGACGAGCACCGACCGCACCGGCGAGGTCCCGTGCGGTCGGTGCCGCGGTCGGCCGAGCGTCCCGGAGGGCACCATGGAGATCTCGCGGAACGAGCACCGGCGACGCGGCGTTGAGCCGCGCTCGCGCCCCGCGGTGTCCGGTCGAGGACGATCGCGACGACCTGCCGCGGAGACCGCGAGCCTGCTGCGCGTCGGCGAGCGCATGGCCATGCCGTTGCCGGGGGAGCCGGTGCGAGCGCCCACCGCGACCGAGATCCGGCTGACGCCGTGCGCCGCTCGGCGGAGAAGGCGCATCCGTCCGGTGCGGACCGGGCGGCGCGGCGATGCAACACTTTCCCGCATGTCCCAGCTGGACGGAACGCGCCGGTGAGCGCGCCGTCACCCGTGGTCGAGCACGGGCACGCGGCTACGTCCGAAGAGGTCCTCGAACGGCTCGGGGTCGAGCCTGCAAACGGCCTCGGCGAGCAGGAGGCCGCGAGCAGACTGGCGCGCTTCGGACCGAACCGGCGGGTCAAGCCGCGGCAGGTGACGTTCTGGCGGGTGCTGCGCGAAGAGAGCACCGAGCCGATGATCCTGCTGCTGCTCGCGGTCGCCGTGCTCTACGGCCTGTGGGGAGAGCCCGCGGACACCGCGGCGATCGTGCTGGTGATCGCCGCGGTCGTGCTTGTGGAGGTGTTCACCGAGTACCGGGCCAAGGCCGCCATCGCATCGCTGAGCAAGCTGTCCGCACCCACCGCGCCCGCGCTGCGCGAGGGCGCGGTCCGCTACGTGCCTACCGAGGACCTGGTGCCCGGCGACGTGCTCGTGCTGCGCGCGGGAGAACGGCTGGCCGCCGACGCCCGGCTGATCGAATCCGCCGGGCTGCGGGTCGACGAATCCGCGCTCACCGGGGAGCCGGTGCCCGCGGACAAGGACGCCGGTGCGGTGCTCGCCTTCGACGCGCCGCTCGCGCAGCGATCCAACCTGGTCTTCGCCGGGACGACCGTGGTCGCCGGTCGCGCCCGCGCGGTCGTGCTGAGCACCGCCATGGACACCGAGCTCGGGCGGATCACCGGGCTGGTCATCGAGGCGAAGCCGCCGCGCACGGCGTTGCAGCAGGCCATGCGCGAGCTGGCCCGCTGGCTGGCCTGGCTGGCTCTGGGGTTCAGCGTGCTGGTGCCGGTGGTCGGGCTGCTCGGCGGGCAACCCTGGCGGGAGATGATCCTGACCGGTCTCACCCTCGCCTTCGCCACCATCCCCGAAGAACTCCCGATCGTCATCAGCATGGTGCTCGGGCTGGGCGCCTACCGGCTGTCCCGCCGCAACGTGGTGGTCAAGCAACTGCGGGCGGCCGAAGCCCTCGGCACCATCACCGTCGTAGCCACCGACAAGACCGGCACCGTCACCGAGAACCGGATGATCCTGGCGCACCTGGCCACCGGCGAGGTCGACGGTCAGGTCGGCGAAGAGGACGGCGATCCCGACGACGCGCAGCGGTGGCTGCTCGCGCTCGCCGCGGGCTGCACCGACGCGACCGTGGTGCACCGGGACGACACCGCGCACGTCCTCGGCGACCCGACCGACGTCGCGCTGCTGGAAGCCGCCCACCGGTACGGTCTGCTGCCCGGCCAGCCCGGTGGCGTCTCCGGCGAGCTGCTGGCCGAGCACCCCTTCGACGCCGGACGGAAGATCATGTCCGCGGTGCACCGCTGTGACGACGGGCCGCTGCTGATCGCCAAGGGCGCGCCCGAGGCCGTGCTCGGCCGGTGCTCGAGCCGGCTGGTCGCGGGACGCGCCGAGCCGCTCACCGAGGACGACCGGAACCGCCTGCGCGCTCAGGTCGACCGGATGGCCGCGAAGGGGATCCGGGTGATCGCGGTGGCCACGCGCGAGGTGCCCGGCGGCGCTATCGACCGCGACGAAGCCGAGACCGGGCTGGTGCTGACCGGGTTCGCCGGGCTGACCGACCCGGCACGGCCCGGGGTCGCCGACGCGGTGCGCGATCTGCGCCGGGCGGGCATCCGGGTCGTGATGATCACCGGCGACCACCCGGGCACCGCGCGGGCCATCGCCGCGGAGATCGGGATCGACGGCACCGGATCGCTGCTCACCGGACCGCGAATCGACCAGCTCGATGACGACGAGCTCGCCGCGGCGGCCTCGGCGACCTCGCTGTTCGCGCGCACCATCCCGGAGCACAAGCTGCGGCTGGTGCGCGCGCTGCACGCGCGCCGGGAGATCGTCGCGGTCACCGGCGACGGCGTCAACGACACACCGGCCCTCGCCCAGGCCGACGTGGGCATCGCGATGGGCGCCGGCGGCACGGACGTCGCCCGCGAGGTGGCCGACCTGGTGCTGGCCGACGACGACTTCGCCACCACCACCCGCGCGGTGCGCGAGGGCAGGCAGCTGTTCGACAACCTGCGCAAGGGCGTGCGCTACTACCTGGCCTGCAAGGTCGGGCTCATCGCCACCGCGGCCGGCGGCGTCGCGCTGGGGCTGCCGGTGCCGTTCACCCCGATCCAGATCGTGGTGCTGGAGATGTTCATGGACATCGCGGGCAGCGCCACCTTCGCCGCCGAACCCGCCGAGAACGACACCATGCGACGGGCGCCGCGCGACCCCCGGCGCCCGTTCCTGGACCGGCCGCTGATCACCGCGATCTTCACCTGCGGTGCCACGTTGTTCCTCGCCGTCATCTCGATCTACCTCGGGGCGGTCTGGAGCGGCGCGCCGATCGCCACCGCGCAGACGCTCGCGTTCACCGGCTGGATGGTCGGTTACCTGGCACTGGCCTGGGTGATGCGCTCGGAGCGGACCCCGCTGGTGCGCTCGGGGCTGCGCTCCAACGGCTTCCTGCCGCTCTGGACGCTGGGCACCGCCGCGTGGCTGGCGTTGATCACGGTCGTGCCCGCGGTGCGCGACGCGCTGAACCTGACCGCGTTGACCGCCGGTCAATGGCTCGCGGCGGTGCTGGTACCGATCCTCGCGGTGGCGTGGATCGACCTGGCGAAGCTGCGCCACCGGCGCTGAGCCCCGATCGCTGCCGGACGGGCGCGCAGGAAGCGCGTCTTCCGCTGCGCTGCGCCCGGTCGAGCGCCGCGCTGATCCCGGCGGCTAGCCCGTCGGCGAGCTCATGCTTGCGATCAGAGGTCCAGTTCCCGGCGCACCGCTGGGGCGTTCCGCCGGGATACCGGCACCATCGTGCTCTGCTCGTCGTCCATCACCAGCAGCATCTCGCCCTTGAAGCGGCGTTCGACCTCGCGGACGCGGCCGATGTTGACCACGTAGCGGCGGTGCACGCGCAGGAACCCGGCTCCGCCCTGTTCGCTCTCGAGCTTGTCCAAGCTGCCCGAGGCGGCTCGCAGTCGGCCTTGGTCGGTGGTCAGCCACACGTCGTTGCCCTCGGATTCGGCGAAGGAGATCTCCGGGTGGCGCAGCAGCACCAAGCGGCTGTCCCGCATCGCCACGATCCGGGGTGGTGATCCCTGGTTGCCGCCGCCTTCCGCGCGCGGGAGCTGTTCGGCGTCGGACACCCCGAGTTCGACGAGGGTGCCGACGAGGTGTCCGGCGAGGAAGACGGGCCGGATGTTGATCGGTGTGGGTTCGTCGGCGAGGTGGGTGAAGATCTGGGTGGAGCCGACCCAGTCGGGGTTGTGCGCGGCTTGTCCGGCGGCGTAGCGGGCGACCCGGACCAGTTCGGGTAATCCGGGGTTCCAGCGCGCGGCCGGGTCGGTCGCGGGGGTCGAACCCGGCACGCCTAACAGGACGCTCGCGCGATCGTCGGCGATCACCACCTGCCCGGCCGGGTCCAACGCCGCCAACGACACACCCGCCCGGGCACGCGCATGGTTGTAAGCGGCGATCAGCTCGGCGCAGCCGTCCTGGGCGCGCTTGCGCAGGGTCGACCGGGTCCGGGTGGCGGCGTTGGACAACCAAGCGCCCGCCGCGTCGGGAAGTTCGTTGCGCCAGCAGGAGATGTTGAGCGCGGCGATGGGTTCGCTGGTCACCACGTCGCGCACCGCCACGCCCGCGCAGTTCCAGTCGTGGAAGGCCTGGCACCAGTGCTCCGCGCCCCGGACCACCACCGGCGCATGCGACTCCAGCGCGGTGCCCATGCCATTGGTGCCGGTGGAACCCTCCGCCCAGGAGAACCACGGCGCGAGGTTCGCCTGCGCGGCGCGATCGCGGGTGCGCTGATCGCCCCACTCGGCCAATATCCGGCCGGTGGCGTCGGTGACGGTCACGACCCCGCCCGCATTGCTCACTTCGTGGGCCACGGTGGCCGCGCGGAACCCGAGTTCGGCGAAGACCACGTCGTGCTCGAGCGGGTGGTCGACCTCGGCGACCGCGACCGGCGCCTCGGTGATGTTCGGATCGACCCGGTATCGGTCCCGGCAGCGGAGCCAGGAGACGAGCACCTCCGGCCGCACGCCGCGGACGTCGTCCGCACCCCGCACGAAGCGCTCCCACGCCCCGTAGACCGTCGACTTCCCCGGAGTCCGGGAGATCGGTGCGAGCCGGTGCACTTCCGCCATACAAGACCGCCTTTGGTCGCACCGAGCCGACCGGTGGCCCGGATCCCGCGCCGGAGGATGACCACCGCGAGATCGCAAGCTAAGACGCCGAGCGAGGCGAGTGCCAGCAGGCTGGGACAACCGCGCCCGAACCTCGCACGAGCGGTGGCCGAGCGGTGATGAACGGTCCCGGATCGCGCATCAGCGGCGGCGAAGGTCGCGTCGAAGCGACCCCGAGTGCACTGCCCGCCCGCTGCTGGCGCGCGTTGGGCGAGCACCACGCGCGGAAACTCGTAAAAGCGTCCGGGCGGCAGGTTCGTTCAGGGAGTCCGGGCTCGGCAGTAAAACCATTGAAATGCGCGGCGAGCCGGGGCGGTAATTGGTTGTGCCCGGGATTTCCGGCGGTTTTGGCGGCGACTCCCGTCGTTGCGGGCGCGGTACCGCTCGCGAAGTATTCGCCCGCTCATCAGCCGGCGGCGACCGTTCGTCCGTGATCGCCCACCGTTCGTCGTCGATCCGTTGGCACGGCGGAAAACGCACGGCATCCTGTCGTCCGGCATCGAGGGCGAGGACACGCCTTTTTCAACGATAAAGAGGAGATCGCCGGAGTCCCGGCCGGTGCGATGGATCGGTCGCGCAAAGCTCGCATGTCTTGAATCAGTGGCATTCCGAATGCTACATTGTGACTGCTATCACTGATAGATTCTGTGCGGGTACCGCCCTTCGAGCGACGAGGAGGTCGCGATGACCGGGAGAGTGCCACCTCTGGAGATCGTTCCGAGCTGTTCCGGCAGCAACGGGGCCGATTCCCTGGTGGCCACCTCGAGCCGGGTCGCGCGGGCGTGGGAGAGCTTCGCGACGGGCGAGGACGTCGAGCAGGGCGTGCGCCCGGAGATCCTCGCCTCCTGGTACCGCTGCCGGGACCGGTACGAAGTCGACCCCACGCTGCACGTCGCGCCCGACGCCCCCGGTTATAACGACCACCGGCTGGACAACGACGTGATCTTCGCGAAGCTCGGTGGCCTTGGCGCGCTGGCCGGCCGCGAGGTCGAGTTCGACGGCGGTGTCGTGGCGGTGACCGACGGAGCAGGCCGGATCCTGGGCTCCTGGGGCGACCCGAGCACCCGCAAGCGGGCCGAATCGGCCAACATGGCCCCCTGGTCGTCCTGGTCGGAGCAGTGCACCGGCACCAACGGGATGGGCACCTCCTTCGAGGTTTCGGGGCCGGTGACCGTCACCGGACCGGAGCACTGGTGCGAGGGCTTCCACCAGTGGGCCTGCGCGGGCATCTCGATCCGCGACGTGGTCACCGGCTCGCCGGTCGCCGCGATCAACATCTCCCGGTGGAACGCGCCGATGTCCGAGCGGGTCCCGGAATGGCTGACGCAGGCGGCCGCGAGCGTGGAGCAGGAGATCTACCGGCGCGCGCTGTCCGAGTCCAAGAGCGTGCTCGCCGAGTTCAACGCCGAGGCCGCGCAGGACAGCGGCGCGGTCATGGCCATCGATCGCGGCGGCAACGTCGTCGCGGCCAATCACGCGGCCGCCTCGTTGCTGCGGCTGACCACCGGCAGCCCGGTGATCAGCGGTGTGGTCGAGCCTGCCGACCGCTGGCAGCCGGACATCCCGGAGTTCACCGAGGTCGTGCGCTGGGCGACCAGCCGGGCGGTGGAGCGGCCGCAGTGGAGCGGTTACGCCTGGTTGTCGGTGTGCCCGGGCGAGAACCCGATCCCGGTCACGTTGCGCCCCGTGGTAGACGCCAACCACGTGGTGGGCATGTTCTGCGCGTTCGGGATGCAGGAGGGCGAGCCTTACGAGAACACCGCCCAGTCGGCGGCTGTTTCGCTGCCGCGGCGGGTGATCGGCATCCGCAACGACCGGCTGGTGCTGCTGGCGCCCGCGGAGATCCGCTACGCCGAGGCCGATCGCAACATCGTGTGGCTGGGCACCGACCGGGGGCGCATCCAGGCGGCCACTCGCGGCCTGGACAACGTCGAGGAACTGCTGACCCCGCACGGCTTCCGGCGGGTGCACCGGCGCTTCGTGGCCAACCTGCGCCGGGTCGCCGAGCTGGAGCGCGGTGTGAAGGGCGAACTCGTGCTGATCACCGAGCCCCGCTCGCACGAGCTGGTGCCCGTTTCGCGGCGGCACGCACCGGAGATCCGGCGGCTGCTCGGCCTCTGATCCGCTCGTCGCGGTGCCGCCGCCGTTCGTTCACGATCTCTCTCCGGTGGTTGGAGATCGGTTGTCCCACCTCCTTGCGTCGCACAGGCTTTTCCTCGGCAACACCGCATTTGCGCCGACCGCGCAGCGAATTCGGTCCGGACCGTTCCCGTTGAACGACCCGCCGTGCGCGTGGGCGGCCGAGCGGGCCGATGCCGCGGGAACGATTCGCGCGCGGCGTCGGCCGGGAGGTGAGCAACGAGGTGGCCCGGGATGACCGCGCGGACGCGGACGACCTGACGCAGGGCCGGGCGGCGCGCGACAGCGCTTTCCGATGTCCGCTACGCGGTCGATTTCGCCGCGGCCATCGGCGCGGGACGGCCCCCGAACTCCCGCAGTGCGGTTCAGCGCCGTGGGCGAGGTCTTCGCGGGCTTCGCCGGAAGGGTCGTGCGTGCAACGGCGAAGAGCCGGGGGTCGCCGCGCAGGACGGTGGAGTTCTTCTCGAAGGGACTGCGGATGATCAAGTCGCGTGCCGTGGTGGCACCTGGTCGTGGAAAGCCGGTCGAGGTGGTGCCGATCGACGTGCCCGAGCCAGGGCCGGGTGAGGTCCTGGTCCGGGTGCAGGCGTGCGGGGTCTGCCACACCGATCTGCACTACCGCGAGGGCGGGATCAACGACGACTTCCCGTTCCTGCTCGGCCACGAGGCCGCCGGGATCGTCGAGGCCACCGGCCCTGACGTCACCGAGATCGCTGAGGGCGAGTTCGTGGTGCTCAACTGGCGCGCGGTCTGCGGTGAGTGCCGCGCCTGCGCGCGCGGGCGCCCGCAGTACTGCTTCGACACCGGTAACGCCGAGCAGTCCATGACCCTCGAGGACGGCACGCCGCTCTCGCCCGCGCTGGGCATCGGGGCGTTCACCGAGCGCACGCTGGTGCACGCGGGGCAGTGCACGAAGGTCGACCCGGCGGCCCGGCCCGCCGTGGTCTCGCTGCTCGGCTGCGGCGTGATGGCCGGGATCGGCGCGGCGGTCAACACCGGCGGCGTCTCCCGCGGCGACTCGGTGGCCGTGATCGGCTGCGGGGGTGTCGGGGACGGCTCGATCGCGGGTGCCCGGCTGGCCGGGGCGGCTCGGATCATCGCCGTGGACACCGATCCGACGAAGCTGAAGTGGGCTGAGGAATTCGGCGCGACGCACACCGTGAACGCCGCCGAGGGCGACACGGTCTCCGAGATCAAGTCGCTGACCGGTGGCAACGGCGCAGACGTGGTCATCGACGCGGTCGGCCGCCCGGAGACCTACCAGCAGGCGTTCTACGCCCGCGACCTCGCCGGGACCGTCGTGCTCGTCGGGGTTCCCACACCGGACATGGAGCTCAAGCTCCCGTTGCTGGACGTCTTCGGTCGCGGCGGGGCGCTGAAGTCCTCCTGGTACGGCGACTGCCTGCCGAGCCGGGACTTCCCGATGCTCGCCGACCTGTACCAGCAGGGCAGGTTGCCGCTGGAGAAGTTCGTGACCGAGGAGATCGCGCTCGGCGAAGTCGAGGACGCGTTCGCGAAGATGGCGCGCGGCGAGGTGCTGCGCTCGGTGGTGGTGTTCTGATGGCGGCCCGCGTCGACCACACGATCACCTCCGGCACCTTCTCGCTGGACGGGCAGACCTTCGAGGTGGACAACAACGTCTGGGTCATCGGTGACGACGAGGAGTGCGTCGTCGTCGACGCCCCGCACGACGTCGCCGCGATCCGCGAGGTGATCGGCGACCGCCGCGTGCTGGCCGTGCTGGCCACCCACGCGCACGACGACCACGTGCGGGTGGCTCCGCAGCTGACCGAGGCCACCGACTCGCCGCTGCTGCTGAACCCCGACGACCTGGTGCTGTGGCGGCAGATCCACCGCAGCCGGGAACCCGACGGCCCCCTGGCCGACGGCCAGGAGATCCACTTCGCCGGACTCGCGCTGCACGTGCTGCACACCCCCGGGCACGCGCCCGGCGCGGTGTGCTTCGACATTCCGCAGCTGGACGCGGTTCTCACCGGCGACACGCTGTTCGCCGGCGGCCCGGGGGCGACCGGTCGGTCCTATTCGGACTTTGGTGTCATCGTCGAGTCCATCCGGGACAGGCTGTTCGCGCTGCCGGACTCGCGCGTGGTGTATCCCGGTCACGGGGACACCACGACCATCGGCGCTGAGCGCCCGCACCTCGACGAGTGGATCAGCAGGGGGTACTAGCCGGTCGCGCTCGCGATCGCGAGCGCCCGTGGGAGGGACGTGGTCGATGGGATGGACCACTCACCGCGTGCGGGCCTGCAGCCTGCAGGAGCTCCCGCCGGGCACGGCACGCAAGCTGCGCATCGCCTTCCCCGCGATCGCGATCTTCAACGTCGACGGCACCGTGTACGCCTTGGAGGACCTGTGCACGCACGCCTTCGCCGTGCTCAGCGCGGGCCGCTTCGAAGGCATGTCGGTGGAGTGCCCGCTGCACCGCTCGCAGTTCGACGTGCGCACCGGTGACCCGCTCTGCGGCCCCGCGGCGAAACGGCTGCGCACCTACGAAGTGGAGGTGATCGCGGGGGAGATCATCGTGCACATCGAGACCTGGTTCTCCGGCACGTTGGCGTGACCGCGAGGGCGGACGAATTCGCGTGACTTCCGCGCCGCCTTCGCGGGGTGCGGCTAACGCGAGCTGGGCAGCGCCCCATCGCCGTGCTGCTGAGCCGCCGGCTTCCGGACCGACTTCATCAAGGGTTTTCCGTTTCGCCGGAACGCAATCCAGCCGGCCGCCCGCGGCGACGTGCTGATCCGCGAAGCTGTGCTGCGGGCGACTTCGCCCACGGCACACGATGTCGCCGTGGGCGCCGCGGCGGTTTTGCGCCGCACGCCGCCGCGACGACCAGTGCGGGCAGTGCGCACAGGACGGCCAGTGCGCCTCGATAGGAGCCGAAACACTCGCTGCCCAGGGCCAGAACGAGGGGACCGAGCGCGGAAGCGCCGATGACGACCGAATGCACCGCGCCGCGCAGAGCTCCGAGATGCCCCGGGCCGAAGTGATCGGTGAAGACCACGGCCTTCAGCGTGCGCACGCCGCCAGTGCAGGCGCCGAGCGCCAATCCGTACCCGACGGCCGTCCAACCCGGACGGACCCACCCGGCGCCGATCGTGGCGAGTGCGAGGACCGCCATGATGGCGATGACGAGCGCTCGGTCGCTGACGTGATCGGCCAGCCAGCCGACCAGGAAGCTCGCCAGCAATCCCGCGAGCAGCTGCGGAACGAAGTTCGCGGCCGCCTCGGAGCCGCCCAGACCTCGTTCGCCCAGCAAGGAGACCTGGTGGAAGGTCAACGCTGTGGTCACCAGGCTGCATGCGCCCGAACCGCCGATGACGACCCAGAACACCGCGGTCCGGCTCGCTTGCCGAAGCGTCCGGTCGGCGGAGGTCTCCCGGGAGGGCGAAGCGGAGGCGACGCAGTGCGCCGATCCGGCTTGGGTCGTGCTCGACGCGGCCGCGTCGTCCGTGCGCACGCGCCTTGGCATGACGAACAGCGCTGCGGGCACGGTGAGCGCGAGGACGGCGCATCCCTCCAGTTGCCACACGGTGCGCCAGCCGAACTCGCCGATCAGCCGCTCGAGCACCAGGGGCGCCAGCGAGATCGCAGAGCTGCCGACCGCCGAGACCACACCGGTCGCGAAGCCCTTGTGCTGGTGCACGTAGACGGCCACCGCGGTGGTCGCCACGAGGCTCAGCGCTGCCTGCCCGCCGACGCGAATGCCGACGAAAGTCGCGGTCAGTCCGGCGACTTCGGTCACCGCACCGGTCGCCAGCAGGACCGCACCGAAGCAGAACCCGACGGTGGCCATGGCGCGGCGTGGCCCGAAGCGGTCGAGCAACCGCCCCAGCAGCGGCATCAGCAGCGCACCCACCAGCGAGCCGAGCGAATAGGCCGTGGCCACCGCCGATCGCGACACGTGCAGCGACGTGCTCAGCGGGTCGACGAACACCGAGATGGCCGCGGTCTGCGCCGGCGCGGTCATGGCCAACGCCACCGAAGCCGCGGTGATCACCCGCCTGCGGTAGCGCTTGGCGGATTTCCCGGGTTCTGCCCCCTCCTTCCCCGCTGACTTGGACCGGTCGACGGCGATCGGCACGAGAGCTCCTGCACAGGTACGCGCGAACGGGCGCGATCAGGGTTTGAAGAACGAGGAATCGTGGGTCTGCCCGAGCGCCGCTCGTCCGATCGTGGCGAGGACGTGATCGTCGTTGTCATGGCGCGCGTAGAAGGTGAGGTCGCGCAGGATCCGTTCGACCGGGCTCGGACGAACCAGGCTGCGCGCCCCGCAGGCGCGGATGCAGTGGTCGACCGTCTGCAGCGCGAGGTGCTCGACCAAGTGGCGGGCGCGGTTGCCTGCGCGTTGCGCTCCGGTGCGCTGGCCGTCGTCCCAGAGCCGGGCGACGTGGGCCAGCCAGAGGTGAGCGGTTTCGACGTTGACGGCCATGGAGCCGACGCGCTGTTGAATGTAGGGATCGGCGGTTTTGTCCTGCCGGATGAGGTATTCGCGCGCATAGGCGAAGGCGCCTTCGGCGGCGCCGAGGAAGCTCGCCGCGTAGTGCGGGGTGAAGGCGCTCTGCCAGCCCTGGTGCAGATAGGCGCCCGGCGCACCGATGAGGTTCTGCGCGGGCAGGAAAGTCCGGTCGAACTCGACCAGATGGCTCGCGGTGGCACGCATGCCGATCGGGTCCCACCACGAGTCGTCGATGGTCACGGTGGGGTCGGAGAGGTCGCACGCCAGCAGGAGCAGCCCGTCGGCCGGCGCGTCCGCGTGCCGGGCGCCTCCGGGACCTGCGGTGTTCACCAGCAGAATGGCCCAGTCCGCGCCGGTCGCGCTCGTCGCGAACGCCTTGGTGCCGTCCAGGACCCATCCGTCCTCGACGGTGGTGATGCTGGTGCCGAACCGGGTGTTTTCACCGGGCTTTCGGGCTTGCGGCTCCCCGCTCCAGGCGACCCACTTCTCGCCGCGGCGCACGATGCCGTCGAACCAGCGCTGTTGTTGCTGTTCGGTGGCCAGCGCGTGGATGAGCACGAGCGCGTTGGTGTGCCCTTCCCAGCATCGGCCGAGTGAGAGGTCGGCTCTGGCGAGCTCCTTGGTCATCAGCCACAGCGCGAGCGTGTCGCCGTTGAGCGGGCCGAGTCCCAGTCCGCCGTGCTCGCGGGGAACGGTGGCCGCGTTCAGGCCGGCGGTGGCCAGATCGTCGAAGTCCCGGCCGGGGAACGTCGCCGCCCGGTCGTGCTCGTCGGCGCGCTTGGCGCACTCCTCGGCGACTTCGCCGACACGTCCGAGCACGTCGCGGCTTCCAGGGCTGAGTTCGTGCAGCCACGTTGCTTCCAAGGTCCCGTCGAGGTCCACGTGTGGTCCTTCCTGTCGGATGTCGGCCAGTCAGCGGTGCGGGGACCGCCGGGCCTTCCGCGCCGCTCGCAGCAGCGCGCGGGTCTGCTCGGTGGGGATGTGCTGTCCGGTCATGAGGTGGAACTGGCAGCCGGCGTCGGCGAGCAGCACGTCCCACCCGTCGATGACGGCGAGTCCGCGTTCGCGGGCGGCCGCGCTGACCGCGGTCTCCTCCGGGGCGTAGACCATGTCCACGACGACCGCGTCGTCGGGCAGTTCGGCCGGTCGGAACGGCACCCGGCCGGTCACCGGCGTCGCGTGCACGAGAAGCGAATACCCGTCCGCGCGGAACTCGTCCAAGGGCGTGAACTCGAAGCCGAGCAGTTCGGCGACGGCACGGCCGCGACGGGGATCGCGGTTGACCAGCACGGTGTCCGCGCCGCAGCCGGCGAGGGCGAGGGCGGCGGCGCGTCCGGCACCGCCGCAACCGAGCACGGCGGCTTTGCGGCCGGAGACGGGAATGTCGAAGCGGGCCAGGGCAAGGCTGATCGCGGGACTGTTGGACGTGTCGGCGCGCCAGGAATCCCCGTGCGACACCAGCGAGTTCGCCGAACCCGAACTGCGCGCCGCCGCACTGGCGGTGCCTGCGGTGGCGAGCGCTGCCTCCTTGTGCGGTGACACGACGGTGGCCCCGCGCAACGGGAGGCCGAGCTCGCTCAGGCCGGACTCGGCGGCCGCGGCCCAGAAGGGCTCGAATTCCTCCACCTGGAACGGCAAGTACAACGCGGGGATGCCGAGCGCGCGGTAGCCGGCGTTGTGCAGCCGCGGCGAGACCGATGCCAGCACCGAGCGGCCGACGATGCCGCAGACGGTGTTCAGCCGGCGCAGCCGGGGAAAACCGTAGTCCGCGACCAGCTGCTCGACGGTGGGGACTTCGGCGTCGTCGCCGTCCAACCTGCCGAACACGACGGGAGCACCGAGCCAGGGCGCCAGCAGGCGGCTCCAGAACCCGGCGGTTCCGGTCGCGAACGCGGTGACATCCGAACGGCCGAGGTCGGCGAGGAACCGCAGCGGTACCAGCGCCTGCTCGGGCTGCGATGCGGACGTCGTGAGCAGGTAGAGCTCCGCACCGATGGCCGCCATCCGGTCGAAGCGCTCGTGCAGCACGTCGCGCTCCGCGGCGGTTCCATGCCACGAGATGCGGCGCCGTCGCACCGGAATCCGGTCCAGCAGCTCGGGGACCAGGTCGTGCTCGGCTTCCAAGTCGACCACGTCGTAATGCTCGGCCGCGGACAGCAGCCGGGCGTGGCGTTGCTCCGGCGCGACGTCGAGCCCGCCACCTCGGCCGGGGCTGCGGAGGCAGTAAAGCAGACGGGCACCGAAGCGCTCGCGCAATTGGACCGGGTCGGGGTCACCGGCGAGATCAGCACGGACCTCGACCAGGCCCACTTCCTGCCGCGCCGCGTGCGATGCGATGTCCGTGGCAGACGCGGGATCGGTCAGCACTGCGTTGATCAAGGCGTCGTTGGCCTCGAATTTCGAGTCATCGGGTCTCAAATTCGCCTCCCGGTGCGGATGCGGCGGAGTCGGTTTCCGGCGCGTTGCGGTGCACCGCGAGCCGCTCCAACGCGGCTGAACGGTCGTCGGTGCTGGGCGGTGTCGGCTCGCGCGGTGCAACGCTCGCTTCAGGTTCTTGGTCGCCGCCGACGCTTCACGGCGTTGATGACCATGTCGGTGACGAGGAATCCGATCAGGGTGGTGCCGACGACGGGCAGCACCCAGACGAGGATCACGGCAGCGGTCACCAGTGCCAGCAGCGCAGTTTTCGGGTGAGCGCGCCAGATCGGTGGTGGGGCGGGCGGCCACGACGCGCCGCGCGGGCGACGGCTCCACCACATCCGGTAGGCCAGGACGATCAGCACCAGGGTGCCGAGGGCGACCAGGGACACGACGATCTGGTTGGGGATGCCGAACAACGTTCCGTCGTGCGCCCGAACGCCGAGGACGTTGAGCTTGGCCAGCAGCGGGTAGTCGTCGAACGCGAGGCGTTCGGTGACCTGCCCGGTGTAGGGGTGTACCGCGATGCTGTCGCTCTGGACGGGCCAGCCCTCGCCGGTCTCCTCGACGGTGAACACCTCGCCGGGTTCCGAGGGCGCTGTGATGGTCAGTTCTCCGCGCAGGCCGTCGGCACCGGCGGTTTCCAGCACGCGGTCGATGTCGATCCGCGCTGCGCCCGGTGGCGCGGCGACCTTCTCGGATTCGAGGCTCGGTTCGCCGGAATCGAGTGTCGTGAGCAGCTGGTCCACCCGGTCGCCCACGAAATTGGATTGGGAGAACCCGGTAACGGCCAGCGCCGACAGGCCGAGGCTGAGACACAAGCCCAGCCAGCCGTGCAAGCCCCGCAGTCGCGCGTGCTCGCTGGTGGAGCGCCGCGACGAAGTCAGCAATCCGCGAGAGCGTCGTCGGCCGAGCCACAGCACGAGGCCGCCGAGAACGATCAGCGGGACCCAACTGGTCGCGAATTCGGAGTAGAGCCTGCCCGGTGGGCCGAGGTGCAGGTTGCCGTGGGCGTTGCGCAACCACACCTGGGCGGGCGGGCGATCTTTGACCGTTGTGAGTTCACCTTGGACGTGGTCGGTGTACGGGTTGACGTATACGGTTAGGTCTTCTTCGGAGAATTCGTCGATGTCCGGTAGGCCGGGCACCGACAGGA
This sequence comes from Saccharopolyspora galaxeae, assembly GCF_016526145.1. Classification (GTDB taxonomy): domain Bacteria; phylum Actinomycetota; class Actinomycetes; order Mycobacteriales; family Pseudonocardiaceae; genus Saccharopolyspora_C; species Saccharopolyspora_C galaxeae. Next base: position 322,353 of record NZ_JADDUE010000008.1, on the reverse strand, counting down.
CGACGCGGGTGGTGCGGTCCGGCTCAGGAGGCGGGATGACCGCTTTCACGATTCCTTCCGGATGCGCCGCTGCTGCTGCGGCGACTTGGTCCGATGCGGGTCGCGGCGAGCCGGTTCCGGTATCGGCGAACAATTCCTGCCCGTGCACGGTGTTGACGATTTGCGGGGTGAACGCGTTCGCCAGGCCGGTGAGGCACATGATGACCAGAAACGGCGCCACCGCGAGACCTGCCAAGAAGTGCACCCGGCGGGCGAGTGCCGCCGTCCCGGAACGCGGCTTGGCCGCGCCCGTGCGTTCCACGGCATCAACCGAGCCGGTGTGCTGCGATTTCTCCTCTGGAGGGGGTGGCTGGCCGGTGGTGGACGTTGCCATGCGACTCCCAAGGTGTTCGAGATCAGGGGCGCGGAAACGAAGTGGTTTCGGGATTCGCAGAATTCAACGCGTAGTTCGGGAACTTTTCCGCACCCGTTGACCTATTGCTTCGAACAGTCTGAACCGGCGGTTCCGCGAGCATCAACGACCCGCGGACGAAAGGTGTTCGTAGCGTGACCGGCGGACGATGCCATCGAACGGGCGGAGTTGCCGCGCATCGGCGCGAATGTGCGGGAGAATGGCCGGAAGGACGTCGGCGGTGCCGCACCGGTCAGCTTCGAATACTAACCGCGGTTAGCTTTCGGCGGCAACGCCGAGTCGTTTTCGTTTTCCCATCGGCCGCGAGGACCGCTGCAGGCCCAGTCGGGGCGGGGAGTGCCGAGCCGTCCTGAGATCCATGACGGGGCCGGTCGCGCGATGGCAGGCTGGTGGCCGTGACCGACGCCGCTGATCGTGAGCAGGCTGCACCGGGGTGGCTGATGCTCGTCTACCGGGTCCCGCGCGAACCGACCCGGTTGCGCGCGAGCGTGTGGCGGAGGCTGAAGAGCATCGGCGCGGTCTACCTGCAGAACTCGGCCGCCGTGCTGCCCGAGTCGAGCTCCCACGAACGCTCGCTGCGGTCCTTGCGCAAGGACATCGGGGAAATGGGCGGTACCGCCCAGCTGATGCGCTGCGACGTCCTCGCCGGGGCGGCCGAGGTCACCGCGATCTACAACGCCGCGCGCGACGAGGAGTACGAGGAGATCATCGACCGGTGCCGCGGATTCCGGGCCGAGATCGACAAGGAGACCAGCGCGGAGAAGTTCACCTACGCCGAGCTGGAGGAGAACGACGAGGACCTCGCCAAACTCCGGGGCTGGTTCGACAAGGTCCGCCTCCGCGACTCGCTCGGAGCCGACCGCCGGGCCGCGGCCGAGCAGGCACTGCAGGGCTGCGCCGCGGTGCTCGACGTCTTCGCCGATCAGGTCTACCTCGCCGAAGACGGTCGATGACCCTGGGCAACGTCGGCCGACTTGTTCTACGTGACCGCGCTGATCAGCGTCGCGTTCGGTGGCTCCGGGGCCAGCCCGCACGCGCCCGGCGCCGTGTCCGACCGGACCGGCCGATTCCTGCTGGTCGCGGACAAGGGCACCGATCACGTGCACACCTGCTTCCTCGAGCAGGGCCGCGAACCGGTGTCGAGCCATCGGTTTTCGCCGGAACGATCAGATCCCGGTAGAGGTCGGCGTAGTTGTTCCCGGTGCCGTCGGCAGCCCGGGGTGAGCCGTGCGTCCACGAAGTTCCGCGACCCATGCGCTGATCGCAGGAGCGCGCAGCAGCGCGGTTCCGACCAGCAGTGCCCGGTATCCCCGGGCCAGCAGTCCGGCGGCCTCGGCGGGGGAGCCGACCCCGCCTGCGCTCACCGGGAGCGGGGTGCCGGTACGGCGCAGGTCCGGGAGCAGCGCGAGGCTGCGACCGAGGTCGGGCGACCCGCGTTCGCGAGCCTTGATCTCCTTGTTGTTGACCGCGATCACGCACTCCGCCGGGTTGCGGACCGCGTCGATCTCCCCGCGGGTCCGCACCTCCACGAACGGAGTCAGGTTCCGGGCCAGCGCGCCGTCGACGAGCCGGTTCATGGTCGAGGCTGCCAGCAGCGCCGAGGTCAGCAGAACGGCGGACGCACCGAGCTCGCGGGCCCGGTCCAGATGAGCGGTCGTGGTGAGGAAATCCTTTTGCAGCACGGGAAGGCCCGTGCGTGCGGTGACCTCGCGCAGCAGCTCGCACGAGCCGCCGAACCAGCGGCCGGTCACCACGGACAAGCAAGCCGCGCCGGCCAGTTCGTATTCCCGGGCCACCTCGGCGGGAGCGCGGCCGCCCAGCAGCTCGGCACCGCTCGCCGAGCAGGGCTTGATCTCCATGATCAGCGGGATACGAGCGGAAGTCAGTGCGTCGACGAAGGACATGATGCCGCCTCTCGCAACGATCGCCATGCCTGCGCGATCTCCGCGCAGCGCGTTCTGCTGATGCCGCCGCGCTCGTCGCGGACAGCGGTGTCCACGTCCACACCGGCGAACAGCGGATGCTCGGCGATCCGGTGGTGGTCCTCGTCGAGCAGCGCGGTGATGCCGCCGGCCAGGAGGAACGGACGGCGCAGCCGCTCCGCGACGCGCAGGACGAGCGCGGTCGGCGGCCGGCTGCCGGTGCTGCCCAACCGGTCGCGGTCCGGCATGTGGTCGATGAGGAACAAGTCGGCGCCCGCTCGCTCGTAGGCCGGAATCAGCGGCTGTTCCGCGCACTCGGTGTCGTCGACGTGCAGGACCTTGATCACCGTGATCGACGGGTCCGCCTTCACGGCCCGTACCACGGCAGGCTGCTGGAAACCGTGCAGTTGCAGCCAGCGCACCCCGGTTTCGGAGATCGCCGTGCGGAGGGGCTGCACCGCATCGAGGAAAGTCACCAGCACCGGTTGCAGGCCGGACGGCGTGGCGGTTGCCAGCGCGGCGACTTGCCGGGTGGGCACGGCGCCGGGAACGCCGTGCCACAGTCCGACGAGGTTCGCACCGGAGCCCGCGATCCGCTCGACCTCCGGTGCCGACCTCGCTCCGCACACCTTGACCAGCATCAAAGACCGATCGCCGAAGCGATGCGGTTGCGCTGGATCTGCGAGGTGCCGGAGTAGATCGTCCCGCCCACCGCGTCGCGCAACTCCTTCTCCAATCCGAAATCGGTCATGTAGCCGTTGCCGCCGAACAACTGCACGGCGGCCGTGGCCGAGGCGAGGTTCTGCTCGCTCACCACAAGCTTGGTGGCGGCCAGATCCGCGGTGATGTCCTCGCCTGCCACCTCACGCGCGGCGGTGTCGAACAACCACTTCCGCGCCGTGCGCACAACGCGCAGATTCCGTACGCGAGGGAAATGCTTTTCGCTGGTGCTTGTTGAGCAACTACCGGCAAAAGTCCCCGGTGCGTTGGGCACCGGGGACTTCGCGCATTCAGTTGTCGTCAGGCTCGTTGTCACCAGCGGCGGTGCCAGTGGCAGAACCACCGGCCGCGGCCGTGGTCCCGGCCCCAGCCGCCCCAGCGGACGTAGTGACAGTCCCAGTAGTAGCGGTGGCGGGGCGGCCAGCGGTGGTCCCACCTGTGGTTCGCGACGGCCATGATTCGCCCCAGTTCTCTCGATCGGTCGGCAAACCCTGCATTTGCCCAAGCCCCAGGTTGCCGCGTTCGCCGTGATCTCGACCAGAGACTAAATACCAGGTTCTCGTTCTCGGCGACGCGACCATTAAGTTCCTTGCTTCACTGCGGGTGCGGGCGACGAGGCTGGAGGCGATGTCATGGCAGCACAGCGGCAGGGGCGGGAGCGGACGGCGTTCGCGGTGCCCGGGCTGGAGGGCCCGGTCGAGATCGTGGTCGACCGCTGGGGCGTCCCGCACATCTATGCGACCGACACCTACGACACCCGACTCGGCGGCGGCCGCGCTGTTCGAGGTCTGGTACCGGCGTCACCTGCGGCCGGCGCTGCTGGCTCGAGCGCTGCGCCCGCACGTCGGCGCCGGCGACGCCGCGGACGCGGCGACCCGGGTCTCGCCTGCCGAGGACGTGCTCGCCGACGCGCGCGTCGACCTGGAGCTCTTCGAGGCACCGGGTGACCGCCTCGGCCCGGATCCGGAGAAGCGCCTGGCCGAGATCGTCACGTCGACCCTGCCCGCCGCGGTCGCCGACCTCGCCGGGCTGCTCGGCCCGGACCGGGCGAAGTGGAGCTGGGGAAGGCTGCACGTCGCCCGCGCCCGCCATCCGCTGGCCGCGTTGCTGACCGGCGTGCCCGAGGACCTCCTCGCCGCGGGCCCGGCCCCGCGAGGCGGCAGCGGCGACACCGTCTGCGACACCGCCTACGGCCCGGACTTCGTGCAGAGCGCCGGGGCGACTTTCCGCGTCGTCGTCGACGTCGGCCGATGGGACTCGTCGCTGGCGATGAACGCGCCCGGCCAGTCCGGACGCCTGGGCGAGCCGCACACGACCGACCTGTTCGCGCCGTGGAGCCAAGGCGAGGCGTTTCCGCTGCTCTACAGCCGCGAGCGGGTCGAGGAGGCAGCGGAGCAGGTGATCGAGCTGCGCCCGTCGCCCGAAGCGCCCTGATCCTCAGTTGGCCGTGGGCCGCGCGTCGAGAGCGGCCGCCTCGTCGGGAGTGGGGGCGGTGCCGCCGAGGTGGGTGGGCAGCCACCAGCGGTCGTCCTCGCCGGTGGGCTGGTCGGGGTAGTCGGCTTGCAGGTCGTCGAGGATGGTCTGCATCCGCTCGCGGAGGTCCCGCGTGAGAGCGTCGGGATCGTCCTGCGGCCCGGGCCGGAACGGCTCGCCGGCGTGGATGTGGATCGGCACGTGCCGCTTGGTGAGCGTGCGCGGTCGGCCCTTCGTCCACAGCCGGTGGGTGCCCCACAGCGACATCGGCACGACCGGCACCCCCGCGTCGGCGGCCATCCGCACCGCACCGGACTTGATCGGTTTGACGGTGAACGACCTGCTGATGGTCGCTTCCGGGAACACCCCGACGACCTCGCCCGCGCGCAGCCGCCGGACCGCCTCGTCGTACGAAGCCTTGCCCACGGCCCGGTCCACCGGGATGTGGTGCATGCCGCGCATGAGCGGCCCGGCGATCCGGTTGTCGAAGATCTCCTTCTTGGCCATGAACCGCACCAGCCGCTCGGCGGGCTGCGCGCCCAGGCCGCAGAAGATGAAGTCCAGGTAGCTCACGTGATTGCAGGCGATCACCGCGCCGCCGCTGCGCGGGATGTGTTCGGTGCCCGACACGCGCAGCCGGTTGTCCAGGACGCGGAACATGGTCTTTGCCGCGAGCACGACCGGTGGATAGACGATCTCAGCCACGGCGTCAGGTTACGCAACCGTAGGTTCCCGCGCGTCCACCTGCGGCCGCGGTCACACGCCACGGTCGCGCGGATCCGGGATCACCAGCTGCCGCGGCGGTTTCGAGCCTGCGGTCGAAGGCTGCCGGGACGGTGCTCATCGCGGCCCCGGCTGGAGGTCCGGCCGGTTGTTGGAGTCCGGGACGTCGCCGGGCAGGGTGATCGGGTTCGGCGTCGGACCCGGCGTCCACCAGCCCCAGTGGTCCTCCTGGTGCGTGCGGGTGGCGGCGGAGGCGGGCAGCGCGTCCGGCTCGTAGGGGTGCACCTCGTAGAGCGAGCCCCAGTCGTTGCCGAGGTCCCCGCGCAGGTAGGTCGGCAGCTCCGCCATGCTCGTGGCGACGTTGAGGTAGCCGAACTGCCCGCCCGCGTCCGGTGACGACCAGCCCTGCCCGGTGTCGCGCACGTCCCCGCCGCCCGCGACGCGGTAGCGCGGCAGCTCGGCGATGCCGTGGTGGTTCGCGGTGACGTTCAGGCAGGGGTGCACCATCGCCGCGGTCCACTCCACGTACGCGGGGGAGTTGCCGACCACGTCGCTCATCCGGGTCAGGCGCGGCGCCCGCGGTGCGCTGAAGGCCATCCAGCCCTGCTCGCCGAGCGCCTTGTCCTGGCCGACGATCCGCATCCGCGTCGCCCCTTCCGGAGCGGGGACGCGGTGGTCGCGCCAGTGCTTCGCACCGTCCTGGCCGAGCGGCGCGCGGGAGAGGATCTCGAAGCCCTGCGGGGTGTCCCGGCCGAACTCGGCGGTCAGCGAGTTCGGGCCGGAGGTCGTCCCGGCCGAGCTGACCACTACCGGCACGTCCCCGCTGCGCGCGCGGTCCGGCAGCTCGTACCAGGGCGTGCGCAGTTCGCCGGTGTTGGCGGGGGAGCCGTAGCTGCCCCACACCGGCGCCCGGTCGGAGCCGAAGCGGTGCGGCGGAGTCCAGTTCGACTCCCCGGTTTCGATGTTCTTGGTATCCGGAATGCCGTCGCGGCGGAACCCGGTCTCGGTGCCGCGCAGGTACTGCTCGGGCGATTCGTCCTCTTCGGGCGGTGCGCCCGGTGCTGCGGTCGCAGGCTGCCGCGCGGCGGGATCGAGCATCCCGGCGATCGGGTCGTTCTCGACGTAGACGTAGTCCGAGAGCCCGCAGCTGGACCCGGCCAGCTGCCGCACGTTGTCCTTGGCGAGGTTGTAGGTGTCCCAGCGCTCGGGGATGGCCTTCGCCAGCGAAGCGAGCTCCGCCAGCATCAGCAGCGCGCACACGATCGACAGCGGTGCGGTGCCCAGCCGCAGCGCCCGCGTGCGGTCCTCCTCGACCGCGACCGGAGGATTGCGCTCGTCCAGCTTCAGGTGCTCCACCAGCGCCACGACCAGCGCGATCGCGGCGATGACGAGGAACCCGGTGCTGAGCTCGTAGCCCTTGATCGACGGCGGCTTGTCGAACCACGGCACGCCCCAGCCCGAGACGTACCACCAGGCGTTGGTGCCGGTGAAGGTCAGCGCGAGCACCACCATGAGCCCGGCGAAGAACACCGCCCGGTTGCGCCGCGAGCGCAGCACGGTGCTGCTGGCGGCCAGCGCGGTCAATGCCGCGACCGCGCCCCCGACCGCGGCGAAGACCCCGAAGTGGTGGGTGTGCTTGGTCGGCGTCAGCGCCAGCGCCACGAAGTACAGCCCGGCCACGGTCAGCAGCCGGCGGCTCGGCCCGAGCGCGGCCCCGCGGATGGTGCCGCGCCGCAGCAGCACGACCGCGCAGAACGCCAGGCACAGCAACATGAGCAGCACCGGGAACCGGCGGGTGAGCGAGCCGTCGGGGGATTGGCCGAACAGCAGCGTGTAGCGGCCCAGCTCCTCGTACCAGGACTGCGACGGGCCGATGTCGGTACGAACCTGGGTCGCGTCGAGCACGGTGCGCCAGGTCTGGTCGGAGAACGCCGCCACCAGCACGACCAGCCCGGCGGCGGCGATCGGGGCCAGCACCGGTGTCCAGCCGAACCGCTGCGCGCGGCTTCGCACCATGAGCAGCAGCGGTTTCGCCGCCGCCAGGAACGGCAGCACCGCGACCATCCCGTGCGGGTTCACCGCCACCGAGAACGCTGCGATGATCAGCCCGAACGCCGCGGGAGCGAGCTGCCGGGCCGCCACCGCGTACTCCACCGCGCACATCGCCAGCAGCGCGAGCACCACCACGATCGGTTCGGGGCGCAGGCCGTTGTCGTAGGGCAGCCAGCAGGCCAGGAACACCGCGGCCGCCGCCCATCCGGCCGCGCGGCTGCGCCGCACCCGCTGGCCGAGCCGGGGCAGCACGAACCGGCTGATCAGCACCCAGCTCAGCAGTCCCATGCCCAGCGCGGGCAGCCGGATCCACGGCGTGGCGGTGGAGATCTCCACCCAGCGCGCCTGCAACTCGACGAACCAGCCCATCGGCGCGATCGGCCCGGAGAACCAGCGGTAGAAGTCGTTGACGTAGCCCAGCTCGTCGCGGACCCGCGCCATCGTGAGGAAGTAGCCGTCGTCGGAGGTCATCGCCCCGATGAGCCACCACGCCAGCAGCGCAGCCGCCACCGCGGCGTCCCGCCCGGTCAGCCGCCACCGCCCGCGCGATCGGCGGACCGGCTTGCGGCCCGCCAGCGCGTCGATGCGGTGCAGCGCGAACACCGCTCCCGCGGTCCCGAGCACCGCGACCGCCATCGCCGCGATCTTGAGCGGGGTCGGGTGGCTGTCGTAGCGGTCGTCCACCTCGGCGGAGAACGACATCCCGGCGGTGTCGTCGAGCTGACCGTCCACATCGGAGAAGATGCCGGTCAGCTGCGGACGCGCGTCACCGCCGACGTGGGCGAACCGCGCACCTCCGGCCTCGGCGTCGGTCGAGTGCCCGTCCGAATGCACCCCGATCGCGCAGTCGCCCGCGGGCAGCTCGGTGGTGCCGAGCTGCCTGCCCTGCGAGATCAGGCGCAGCTGCCCGTCCTGGACTTCCAGCCGCAGCCCGGTCAGGGTGCCGTACTCGGCTTCGGGCGGGTTCGTGCTCAGCAGCACCGCCGGGCCGGGCGTGCGCGCGTCCAGCCCCTGAGCCGTCGAGCACGGCATGTCCAGGTCCAGCCGGATCGGCTGGTAGGCCGACAGCGGCGCGGAAACCGCCTGCGTGCCCTGCGCGGTCGGCCACTGCAACGTGGTGATCTCGTAGCGCACGGGCAGGAACGGCAACAACACCGCCGCGAGGGCGCCCAGCACCCCGCAAGCCACCGCGAACCACCGCAGGGACCGCGCATTCCGGAACAGTTCGCTCATCGATCGCATCATCGCCGGGGTTCGGGGTCGGGGACCGCGGAGGCCGCGGGAAGATCGGACGCGAGCCTACCCGTGTTGCGTACGGTCGTACGCAACTGCCGGTGCGTAGCGGGCGGCATGTCACGGGAAATCCGTTCCGGCGGGAATCGCCCGGATTCGAGGTGCCGGCTTTGCGCCGAGCGCGCGATTGTCGACCGCACGGCCGCAGTCCTCCAGCGGTGTTCAGCGTTCGGGGCGCACGGCCGCGGCGGTCGCGGCGGCGCAGCCGATGAGGGCGAGTACGACGAGCATGGCGTAGCGCAGTCCGAAGTGGTCGCCGAGCAAGCCCAGCAGCGGCGGGCCGACGAGGAACGCGAGGTAGCCCGCGGTGGCCACCGCGCCGACCCGGGCCGTGGTGTCCCCGTCGCCGTCACCCGCCGCGGACAGCGCCAGCGGGAAACCGAGCGAGGTCCCGAGCCCCCAGAGCACGACTCCGACCACCGCCAGCGACGGGAACGGCGTGCCGATCACCACCGCGAGACCGGCCCCGGCGCACACCGCGCTGCTGCGCACGACCACGGCACGGCTGAACCGGCGCAGCAACCGCCCGCCCGCGAATCGCCCGGCGGTCATGGCCGCGGCGAAAGCGGCGAACAGCAGCGAGCCGCCCGCCGGATCGAAACCGTGCGTGTCGACCATCAGCAGCGGAAGCCAGTCGTTCGCGGCGCCCTCGGCCAGCGCCATGCCCAGCACCACGCAGCCGAGCAGCGCCATGCGGCGCTGCTTCCACAGCCTGAGCTGGTCGCGCACGGCGCTGCCGCCCCCGTGCTCGACGGGGCGCCGGGACACGGCGAACCCGGCGGGAATCGACGGGGCGGAGACGGCCACGATCCCCGCACCCACCACGGCCGCGGCGAGCAAGTGCCACAACACATCGACGCCTGCGCGGGTGAACACCAGCCCGAGCACCGAGCCTGCGACGGTTCCGGCGCTGAAAGTGCCGTGCAGCTGCGGCATCAGCGGTCTGCCGGCGATCCGTTCGATCTCGGCGCCCTCGATGTTGGTGGCGATCTCGAACGAACCCATGCCGAGCCCGAACAGCAGCAGCCCGCCGAACGCGCCGGAGGGCAGCTGCAGCGCCGTGCTGCCGCCGAGCGCGGCGAGCCCGGTGACGACCAACGCGGCGCCACCGGTGATCACCGCCTTGGTGCCGAACCGCCGCACCAGCGCTCCGGCCGAGAGGATGCCGGTCATCGAACCCGCCGACAGCCCGAACAGCACCAGCCCCATTTGCGCGGTCGAGGCGTGCAACGACTCCCGGATCGCCGGGGTGCGGGTGACCCAGGACGCCAGCGATATCCCGACGAAGCAGAACACCGCCTGCAACGCGCGGCGGCGGGCTGCAGTGGACGAGCCGCAGGCGAGCTGCCCGGCGGGAGCGAAGTGGTCCGGCATGATTCCGTTCCGTGAGAACTGCGATTTCGCTGGCGAGGTCGGCCGATGTGTACGACCGTACGCTAGATGCGTACGATCGTACCTATAGGCTGTCGAGGTGATGTTCCCGTCCGCGGCGTCGCGTGCGACCGTGTTCGGCCACGGTGTGCGGCGAATCGGCGACGGAGGTGACCGAACCCATGGGCAGAGCCCGGCGCTTCGATCCGGATCGGCGCACGCGGATCATCGATGCGGCGCTGGCGACCATCGCCGAGGACGGCGTGGCGGGCACCTCGCACCGCAAGGTCGCCGCCCGCGCGGACGTCCCGCTGGGTTCGATGACCTACCACTTCGCCGACAGGGAGGAGTTGCTGCGGGCGGCCTTCTCCCGGTTCTGCGCCACGATCAGCGGCCGGTTCGAGGACCGGCTCACCGCCGCGCGCGGACCGGAGGAGGCGCGCGAGGCCGTCGTCGGCATCATCCACGAAGACGTCTTCGCCACCCGTGACGACCTGGTGCTCACCCACGAGCTCTACGCGTTGGCCGCGCGCGAACCCGCCTACCGCGATCTGGTCGCGGACTGGATGAGCCACAGCCACAAAGCGCTGCGCAGGCACTTCGGCGCGCACGTCGCCAGGGAGATCGATGCGCTCATCGAAGGGCTCACGATCCACCGGTCCTTCGGGACCCGCGCCTACGATCGCGGACTCACCCGCGACGCCCTCCGCAGGATCACCTCGCCCCCGGAAGCTCCGGGCTGACGCCGGCTGCGACTCCTCGGTTCTGCGAAGCGTGCTGCGCGGCTCCGCCGATTTCGTGGTCGTGATCTTCGCGGCACGTTAGCCTGATGTCTTCGATCTTCGGATGGCGATCTTCGGACGGCAGGGGGCTCGGCGGTGACCCGGAACGACTTCGAAGGCTCAGCGGACGCGGTGGTGCAGGCCGGGCACGTCGAGGGCGGGATCCACTTCTCGCTGCCGTCGCGGCCCGCGCCGCATCCGCCCAGGCAGATTCGCCCGGCGACGCGCAACTACACGAACAACGAGCGCCAGCTCCGCGAGATCACCGAGGCCGCGCGGTTCACCGGCGAGCCGGGCGGCGAAGCGCCGCGCTTAATCGTGCTCCGCGGTGCGGCCGGTGGCGGCAAGAGCGAGACCGCGTTCCAGTGGGCCGGCGAGCACCACGAGGATTTCCCGGACGGCCATTTCTACGCGCGGTTGTCCGGGGCGGCGGGGGAGTCCGGTTCGGAAAGCGAGTGCCTGCGCGATTTCCTCATCGCGGTCGGCTACGCGGTGAACGAGATCCCGGAGACCTTGCAGGGGCGCGCGAACTACTTCCGGTCCTGGAGCACGGGCAAGCGCGTGGCGGTCGTCGTCGACGACGCCGTCACCGCCGCGCAGGTCCGCTGGTTGCTGCCGGGACTGGGGCGCTCGGTCGTGCTGGTCACCGAGGCGGGCCCGCTGGCGGCGCTGCGCGCGCGGGAGAAGCCCGCGTTCGTCGAACTCGATCCGATGAGCCCGGAGTCGGCGCGGCTGCTGCTGCGGCGGATCCTGGACGAGGACGATCCGCGGCCGCAACGGGAACCCGAGCAGCTCGACGCGCTCGTGCAGCGGTGCGAGGGATCGACGCTGGCGTTGTGCGTGGCGGGAGCGCTGCTGGCGCAGCGCCCGACGCGCCCGATCGACTGGCTCGTGCGCGAACTGTCCGATCAGGACCGCCGATTGGCCGTGCTGTCCCGCGATGAGTCCCTGTCGGTGACCGCGGTGCTGAACACCGCGGCCGATCGCCTCGACGAGCGAACGCGCCGGCTTTACACCGCGTTCGGCGACCATCCCGGTTCCGGTGACGTCAGCGTGGCCGCGCTCGTTGCGGCGCTGGAAGAAGGCGAGGACGACGTCCGGGAGGGTTTGGACCGGCTGTTGGACGCGAGGCTGGTGCAGCAGAGCGCGCCGGATCGGTTCTTCGTGGACGGACTGGTGCGCGCCCACGCGCGCCGGTACCACCGCGATCCCGGGGCGTCCTCGCGGTTCGTCCAGTTCTATGTGGACGGTGCGATCCCGGCGGGCAACGCCGTCATGCCGCAGCGCGGATGGCTGCAGCGGATTTGGCCGGACCTCCGACTGGGCAGCGTGCCGCCGGATCCGGAGGCGTGGCTGGCGGCCGAGCGCGTCAACATCCGCGCAGTGGCCGAACTGCTGCGGGACGGCGGCGATGAGCGGGTGGGCCCGCTGGCGGTCGCGGTGTGGCCGTTCCACGAGCGGGCCAAGCACCTCGATGACATGGATGCGGTCAACGACTGCGCGGTCGTCGTCGAGGAAAGCCGGGATCACGACGCGAATCGGCTCGTGGCCGGACTCGCGCTGGTGCAACGCGGATTCGCCTTCCGCCACCGCGGTGAGCGCGACAAGGCCGCCGAAATGTTCGCCCGTGCCAACGAGATGGCGTCCGAACACGGCGAGCACGACCTGGCGGCCACGGCCGTCGAATCGCTCGGGCTGGTCCGGCGGGAGCAAGGCGACCGCGCCGCGGCGCACGAGCTGCTGCTGCGGAACCTCGCCATGGCCCGGGAAATCGACGACGCGCGCCGGACGGCCCTGGCGAAGATGCATCTCGGGTCGGTGGAGTCGCCGGAAGCCGCCGTGGGGTTGCTGGACGACGCGATCGAAGCGTTCCGGTCGCTGCCGCGCCCTGACCTGCACAACGAGCACAAGTCGTTGCTGTGGCGAGGGATTCGGCGTGTGGAGTTGCAGCGTCCGGACGAGGCGCGCACCGATCTCACCGCAGCGTTGCGGCACATGACCGAGGAGAACCGGCACTTCGAGATCGCGCAGGCGCACGCCGCGCTCGCCCGGTGCGCCATCGCCGCCGGTGCCATGGACGAGGCGCGCGAGCACTTCACGCGCTCGGCGTCGATCTACCGCACGTGGGGTTTCTTGGACCAGGCCGAACAGGTGCAGGCGGAGCTGGACCGGAGCTGACCGCCCCTTGCCGACCGGCGGGGGTCAGCTCGCTTCGACAGCTGCGGTCACGTTCCGGCCGCCGAGCCCGAAGGTCACCGTCGCGGGCATGTCGTGGACGCACTCGTCCGCAGCGACCCACGCGTGCAAGAACGCGGCGTAGGCAGGCGCCAGCTCGTCCGGGCCGGTGAATCGCACCTCCGCGACGTCGAGACCGCCGACGACCCAGCGGCCCGCGGGATCCCTGGTCGCCGCCAGCACCGCCGTGGGAAGCCGGGCGAGCGTGCCGCGGATCCATTGCCCCGGATCGGCGCAGCGGCCGTCGTCGAGCAGGATTTCGGCCCACTCCAGCCAACGCCGGGACGTTTCGGACGTGGTCGCCACGAGCACCGCCTCGGGCGGCAGCCGGGTCGCGTCCCGGAGTGATTCGGCCGGAAACCGGGTCACGACAGCGTGATCCCGGCTGTCGCCGAATCCGAGGTGCACGATTTGGCTGATCGGCTCCGCATTCGCAACATCGGGTAGTGGTGCGGTGGTGGTCTCGGCCGGGAACGCAGGTTCGTCGAGTCCGAGGTGGCCGTACACGCTGGAGCGCAACAGCCGCGCCGATTCCCCGGGAACCGACGTGGTGTGCGCGGTGATGGACGAATAGCGCTCCGGATCGTGCGCGGTGATCGTCGATTCGAGCTGAGCAGGCAGCTCGCCGTCCGGGTCTAGTCGCGGTGCGGTCCGCAGCAGCCGGGCGATCGGGGAGGCCGGGTCGACCGCTTCCACCGGAGCGGATGCCAGCAACACCGGAACGCCCAGCGCTGCTGCGTAGAAGGTGACCGAACCGTGGTCGCCGATGGTGAGGTCCGCGGCGACGAGCGCGGCGCGCCAGCCTTCTTCCGGAGGCAGCACGGTGACACCGGCGCGCGTCCATTCGCCGGTCCAGTTCCGGACCTGCCACGGGGTGTGCGCGCACCAGATGTTCGGGTGCAGGGCGACGACGATGCGGTACTCGTCCAGCGGAAGCCGCCGCGCCAGCTGCGAGACCAGCGACGGAAAGCAGCCGTAGAGGGATCGCTCGCCCCAGGTCGAGGAGATCACGAGCACCCGCTGGTCCGGGTGCGCACCGAGGTGCCGCCGGTACGTCTCCCGCAGCGGACGGCTCGCCAGCATCCGGTCGAAGCACGGATCACCGGCGATCAGCGCGATGTCGACGGCCTGCTGGCAGTACTCGCGGAGCCGTTCTCGCTGCTCGGAGTGCGACAGGACCGCCACCGAGGGGATGAGCCTGCCGTCGTGCAGCAACGACGACTCGGAAAGACCGAAGACCGGCTCCGGGCTCCGGGAACCGGGTTGCAATTTATTGTATCCCATGCCGTGCGGCAGAATGAGCAATGGGGCTTGCACATCGTGCAACGGCCCCCCGTAGCTCGCGGCGACCGCGAGGTCGAATTCGCGTTCCACCGCCGCCTGCCAGGTGATCGGCTCAATTCCCCGATCCCGCAGGAATTCCTCGGTCCCTTGGCTGAAGGCGCTGGTCCCGGTGCAGGTGAAGACGGTCTGCACCCGGGAATCGCGCGCCCACAGGCCGAGCACGTCGAACAGCCGGGTCGCCGCGGTCACCGTGTGCACCACCACGAGAACCGTGCGCACCTGCGGAACCGTTCGCCACGAACGCCCTTTCTCGCCCACCAGTACTTCGGCCCACGGCAGCGACCACATGCCCGGCATCCTAACCGTCGCCGTTCACCGACTTCCCCGGTCGACGTGCGAGCCGCGCCGCACCGGGCAGCGAAAATGCAGCGAGAGCCGGGGTGTTCCCCGGCCGCCGACGGGCATGGTGACGACGCCGCCAAGCGTCCGGACATCGTGCTGTGGCCGCGGAACGAACTGACGGCCTTGTTGAACCGTCGTCCGTGGATCGCACGCGAATGCAAGCTCGCCCGCTGACCCGAACCGGTTGGGCGATCACCGTCAGCCGTAGTCGCTGCGCACATCGGTGAAAGGGCCGGTAGTGCGGCCGAGGTTCGCCGGCGGTCGCGGTGCCGACTCGCGCGGCGGCGTGCCGAGCGCCGACCACGCCTTGAGGTGCGGTGCAACGATTCACCTAGGGTGGCCGTATGGCACTCGTCGAACGTTCATTGCTCGGACCTGGACCCACGAACGCCTACCCGGAGGCGACTGCGGGCCTGGCGAGCCCGATGCTGGGGCACCTGGACCCCGAGTTCCTCGCGATGCTGGATGAGACGGGCAGCCGCCTGCGCGCGGTGTGGGGCACCGAGAACGCCCGGACGCTCCCGCTTTCCGGCACCGGCTCGATCGGCATGGAAGCCGCCTTCGTCAACTTCGTGCACCCGGGTGATGTCGTCGTGGTCGCGGTCAACGGCCTGTTCGGCGAGCGGATGTGCGACGTCGCCGCCCGCTACGGCGCCGAGGTCGTGCGCGTGGAGCACACCTGGGGCCAGCCGGTCGACATCGAGCGCGTGCTGGCCGCGCACCCCGGCCCGTCGATCGTCGCCGCCGTGCACGCCGAGACCTCCACGGGTGTGCGCAGCGACATCCGGGCGCTCGGGGCGGCACTGCGGGAGCGCGACGAGCGGACCCTGCTGCTGGCCGACTGCGTGACCTCCATCGGCGGCGAGCAGATCGAACTCGACGCGTGGAACGTGGACATCGCCTACGCGGGCACCCAGAAGTGCCTCGGCGTGCCGCCCGGGCTCGCCCCCTTCACGGTCTCCGAACGGGCCTGGCAGCGGCGGGTCGAGCGGCCGACGACCTGGTACCTGGACCTCGGCCTCATCGGCAACTACGTCACCGGCGGAGCGTCCGGCGGCCGCGCTTACCACCACACCGCGCCCACCGCGATGGTCGCCTCGCTGCACGCCGCGCTCGGGCGCGTCCTGGAGGAGGGGATGCCGGCGGTGGCCGAACGCCACCGCGAAGCCGGTGCGGCGCTGCAGAGCGGCCTGCAGGAGATGGGCCTGGAACTGTTCGCGGCCGAAGGGCACCGGCTGCACCAGCTCACCAGCGTGGTCGTGCCGGAGCAGGTGGACTCCGCCGACGTGCGCAAGCAGCTGCTCAACGATTACGGCATCGAGATCGGCGGCGGTGCGGGCGAGTACGCCAACACGGTGTGGCGCATCGGTCTGATGGGCCCCAACGCGGGCCCGGACCGCGTCGAGGTGCTGCTCGGGACGCTGCGCAAAGTCCTCGGTCGCTGATCCGCGACCGGCCCGCGGTCCGGCCGCCGGAAGGCCGGACCGCGGGTCATGCATCGTTGCGGGCGGAATGGCCGACCCCGGTGGGAGCGTTTCCGCCCGCGATGAAACAGGAGCGACCCATGCGCAACGGAAGGCCGCTGGCCCTGGTCACCGGCGCGTCCAACGGAATCGGCTACGAGCTCGCCGCGCTGTTCGCCCGGCGCGGGTTCGACCTGGTCGCCACCGGGCGCAGCGCCGGCATCGATGCCGCCGCCGAGGAGTTCCGGCGCCTCGGCGCCGGGGTCGAAGCCGTGCGGGCGGACCTGAGCGACCGGGCGGAAGTCGAGAAGGTCTGGCGAGCCGTCGCGGCGACCGACCGGCCGCTGGAGGCGGCCGCGATCAACGCGGGGGTCAGCATCGGCGGCGCCTTCCTCGACAACGACCTCGATCAGGAGCTGAACCTGATCGAGCTGAACGTCAGCTCGGTGGTGCAGCTGGCGAAGCGGGTCGCGACGGCCATGGCCGGGCAGCGCCGGGGCCGGATCTTGATCACGTCATCGGTGTCGGCCACGCTGCCGACGCCGTACGAAACCGTCTACGGACCTTCGCGCGCGTTCACCCGCATGTTCGCCCTCGGGCTCCGGGAAGAGCTGCGCGGCACCGGCGTCAGTGTCACCACCATGCTGCCCGGCGCGACGAACAGCGATTTCCACGCCCGCGCCGGGATGAACAACACCGCATTCGGCCCGAACGCAGGCAAGAACGACAAAGCCGAGGTCGCCCGCCAAGGCTTCGACGCGCTGCTGGCGGGCAAGGCCGAGATAGTCGCGGGGGATGGCGCGACCAAGCGCGAAGCGCTGCTGAACCGCTTCCTGCCCGAACCCCTCAAAGCCGCGCGCCACGCGCGCAAGGCCAAGCCTCGCGACTGAGCCGGCCCGCCGGTCGGCGGCAGCGATGCGGCCCCGTCGGCGGATCGTCGTCCGCCCGAGCGCGCGAATAGAGTTCTGGGCGCCACTGCGCCTCCCTCGGAGGCGAGTGGGCCTCCCTCGACGGCGAGTGGCGAAGGCTCGCGCAGGGCTCAGGTTTCCGCGCGGCCGCGGGTGTCCGGCGCGGTCAGCCACGCGCCCAGTGCGAGCAACGCGGTCAACCCGGTGACCGCGAACGCCGCCTGGTACGACACCGCGTCGGCGAGGACCCCGGTGATCAGCGGCCCGAGGATCGCCCCGACGTCGGCGGCCATCTGGAACGCGGCCAGTACCGGTCCGCCCTTGTTCTTCGTGCCGATCAAGTCGGCCACGGCGGCGTTCTGCGCCGGGTTGAGCAGGCCCGCACCCACCCCGGCGACCAGCGAGGACGCCAAGAACATCGGTATCGAGGTGCTGAAACCCAGTGCCGCGGTGCCGACCGCGGTGACGGCGAGCCCGGTCAGCACCAGCGGTTTGCGCCCGCGGGTGTCGGACAGCCGTCCGGAAATCATGATCACCGCTGCGTTGCCCGCGGCGAACACCGACAGCGCCACGCCCGCCATGGACTGCGTGGAGTGCAGCACTTGGACCACGAACAGCGGGATCAGCGCGATCCGCACGCCGAGCACGGCCCACCCGGTGCTGAAGTTCGACAGCAGCGCGGCCCGGTAGCTGGGCATCCGCAGCGCATCGCCGACGGTCATCGCCGCAGCGTCGCCGGTGACCGGCGCGGCCAGCGTCGAGTTCCGCAGCAGCAGCCAGCCGACGAACGCGGCCAGGAACAGCGCGGCACCGTAGGTCAGGAACGGCAGGCGCAGCGAGAAGCCGACCATGACGCCGCCGACGATCGGCCCGGAGATGTTGCCCAGCAGGAAGCTCGTCGCCCACAGCCCGGAGGCCCGCCCGCGAAGGTGCGGCGGCGCCAGGCGGACCAGCAGCGCCACGGCCGAGACGGTGAACATCGTCGAGCCGGTGCCGCCGAGCGCGCGGAACAGCAGCAGCTGCCAGTACGACCCGGCGAACGCGCAGGCCGCGCTGCTCACTCCGACGATCGAGATGCCCAGGACGTAGATCCGCCGTTCCCCGAACCACGCCACCAGCCGCCCGCTGACCGGCGCGAACGCCAGCCGCATGAGCGCGAAGGCGCTGACGATGAACGAGGCCGCGGTCACGCCGACGTCGAAGGAGGTGGCGAAGGCGGGCAGCGCGGGGGACACGATGCCCATGCCCACCGCGACGATGAAGCTGCCGCACAGCAGCACCCAGATCTCGGCGGGCAACCGGGTTCCGGTGCCGGGGTCGCCGGACGTCCGCGTCGACGAAGCGCCGGACACCGTTCCTCCGATCGTTAGACGAGCAAACCGGTAGGAAAACTTGCCGCACGACGGACAAACAAGTCAACCGCGTTGCACGTGGATACGACGGCCCGGCGCCGGACCTACGAGATCGTCCGTCGTGGGTTCGGTCGGCTGCGCACGACTTCGTCACGTCGTGTTGGTGGTGGCCGCCGGGCCCGGTAGGTTCTCGCGCTTGTGGCCGGGAATGTGTGTGCTGGTGAGAGCCGGGGGCGGCGGTGCCGGTAGGAGCAACGGCGGTCTCCGGGCGGTCCGCGTGGTCGGCGCTGCGGCGCTCGGTCCGTTCGCGGCTGCCGGGCACCCGGCATCCGGCGCGCGTGGTCGCGATGGGTTTCGGTCTGGTGGTGCTGGTCGGCACGGTACTGCTGATGCTGCCTGCGGCCACCGAAACGGGCGAAGCCACGAGCTGGAGCACGGCGCTGTTCACCGCGACATCGGCGGTGTGCGTGACCGGGTTGTACGTGGTCGACACACCGGCGCACTGGTCGACCTTCGGTGAAGTCGTGCTCCTGGGGCTGATCCAGATCGGCGGCTTCGGCATCATGACCTTGGCCTCGTTGCTGGGGCTGCTGGTCACCCGCCGCCTCGGGCTGCGACTGCAACGCAGCGCGCAGACCGAGACCAAGAGCTTCGGGCTCGGTGAAGTGCGCCGCGTGATTTCCGGCGTGGTCGTGCTCAGCCTCGCCGTCGAAGCGCTGACCGCGCTGGTGCTGTTCGCCAGGTTCGCAGGCCACTACGGCGAATCGCTCGGGAACGCGGCTTATCTGGGCGTGTTCCACGCCGTTTCGGCGTTCAACAACGCCGGGTTCGCGTTGTTCTCGGACAGCCTGGTCCGGTATGCGACCGATGCGTGGGTGTGCCTGCCGATCGTGGCGGCGCTGGTGCGCTGCTGATCACCGACGTGCTGATGTTCATCGGCGGCGGCAGCGCCGGTACGGCGGGCGGGATCAAGGTGACCACGTTCGCGCTGCTGGCGTTCGTGATGCTCGCCGAAGTCCGCGGCGAGCCGAACGTGCACGTTCTCGGCCGCAAGCTGCCGCGCGAGGTGCACCGGCAAGCCCTGACGGTGGTCCTGGTCGGCGTCGGCCTGGTCTTCGCCGCCTGCCTGGCGCTGCTGGTGCTCACTCCGTTCTCGCTCGACGCGGTGCTGTTCGAGTCGGTCTCCGCGTTCAGCACCGTGGGGTTGTCGACCGGCATCACCGGCCAGCTGCCGACCGCCGGGCAGCTCATCCTGGTGGTGCTGATGTTCACCGGCCGCGTCGGGCCGATCACCTTGGCTTCCGCTCTCGCGCTGCGGGAACGCACCCGTCGCTACGACCTACCGGAGGAACGTCCCATTGTCGGCTAACAACTCCCGCAGCAATCCCTCGCGCGTGGTCGTGATCGGGCTGGGCCGGTTCGGCGGTTCGCTGTCGGTCGAACTCATCGAACGGGGCACCGAGGTGCTCGCCCTGGACACCCGGCCGCACGTCGTGCAGCAGTTCTCCGATTCGGTCACGCACGCCGCCGTCGCGGACAGCACCGATCCGGAGGCGCTGCGGCAGCTCGCTGTGCCCGACTTCGACCGCGCGGTCGTGGCCATCGGAGACGATCTGGAGGCCAGCATCCTGACGACCTCGCTGCTGGCCGACTTCGAGATCGGGCACATCTGGGCCAAGGCCGTGAGCCGCCAGCACGGGCGCATCCTCGAACGGGTCGGCGCGCACCACGTCGTGCTTCCCGAGCACGACATGGGTGAGCGGGTGGCGCACCTGGTGACCGGCCGGATGCTGGACTACATCGAGTTCGAAGACGACTACGCCATGGTCAAGACCCGCGCCCCCGCCATGGCCGCCGGGCACGCGCTGGGCGAGAGCAAGGTCCGCAGCAAGTACGGAGTCACCGTCGTCGCCATCAAGCGGCCCGGCGCGGACTTCACCTACGCCACCCAGGACACGAGGCTGTACGAGGGCGACATCCTCATCGTTTCCGGTCGGTCCCGCGACGTCGAACGCTTCGCCGACCTCACCTGATGGCGAACCCCTGACGGCGAACCCCTGATGGCGAAACGGAGCGCCGATGAGTTCCACACCGTCCGACGCTGTCCTGCAGCGGCGATTGGGTGCGGTGGACGCGACGCTGATCGGGCTCGGCTCGATGCTCGGTGCCGGAGTGTTCGGCGCCTTCGCGCCCGCGGCCGCCGCGGCGGGTACCGGGCTGCTGCTTGCGTTGGGGATCGCCGGGCTGATCGCCTACTGCAACGCGGTCGCCTCCGCGCAGCTCGCGGCGGTCTACCCGATGGCCGGAGGCACCTACGTCTACGGGCGTGAGCGGTTGGGGCACTGGTGGGGATTCCTCGCCGGCTGGGGATTCGTGATCGGTAAGACCGCGAGTTGCGCGGCGATGGCGCTGACGTTCGCCGCCTACGTCGCGCCCGGTCACGAGCGCGCTGCCGCCGCGGCCGCGGTCGTGCTGCTGGCGGCGGTGAACTACGCCGGGATCACCCGCACCGCGGCGCTGACCCGCGTGCTGCTGGCGGTGGTCGTGATCGTGCTGGTCGTGGTGCTCGCGCTGTCGGCTCCGGCCGGTGAGCCGTCCCGGTTGGCGGACGGATGGTTCCCGCACGTGGCGCTCGGCGTGTTGCAGGCCGCGGGCCTGCTGTTCTTCGCATTCGCCGGGTACGCGCGCATCGCCACCCTCGGTGAGGAGGTCCGCGAGCCCGCGCGCACGATTCCGCGCGCCGTGCTTTCCGCGCTGGCACTGGCCCTGCTCGTGTACGCCGCGGTCGGCGTGGTCCTCCTGCTCGTGCTCGGCCCGCAGCAGCTGGCCGCAGCGTCCGCTCCGCTGGCCCAGGCCTTGACCGCCGCCGGGCACGGACCGCTGGCGGTGCTGGCGCGTCTCGGCGCGGCCGCCGCCAGCCTCGGCGCACTGCTTGCGCTGATCGCCGGTCTCGGCCGCACCACCATGGCGATGGCCAGGGGCAACGACCTGCCCGGGTTCCTCGCCGCGGTCCATCCGCGGCGCCGGGTTCCGCACCACGCCGAAGTCGTCGTCGCCGCGATCGTCGTCGTGCTGGTGCTGACCACGGATCTGCGGGGCGCGATCGGGTTCTCCAGCTTCGGAGTCCTGGTCTACTACGCGATCGCGAACGCCGCGGCGTTCACCCAGCCTGCGCAGCAGCGCCGCTGGCCCCGCGCGATCAACGTCCTCGGCCTGTCCGGCTGCCTGACACTGGCCGCGACCCTGCCGGTGGCTTCCGTGCTGGCCGGGCTGGTGGTGTTCGCCGCCGGTCTGCTGGGCCGGGCGATCATCCGGCGACTCCGCTCCCGCGCCCGGTCGGGCGACACCGAACGCGCGGACTGACGGTTGCGCGACGCCTGATCGACAGCGCCGGTCGGGGTGTCGCGCGGCCAGCCGGAGTGATCAGCGGTCTGCTCATCCGTCATCGCCGCTCGCCGGTGGGTCGGCGTAGATGCCGCGCAAGATGCCGGTGGCCTGGCCGATCTCGATGAGGTAGCCGTCCGGATCGCGCAGGTAGCAGCGGATCTCGGCGTTGCGATCGAGGGGCTCGGTGAGGAACTCGGCGCCCCGGGCTCGGGCGCCCGCGTAAAAGGCGGCGATGTCGGCGACGCGCACGTTGAGGAAGGCCGAGACGGTGTTGGACTGCTCGGGGGTGCGCAGGGTGATGCCGGGCTTGTCGGGTGTTGGGCCGCCGCCCGGGTTCATGATGATCCAGCTGTTGACGACCTGCACCACGCACGGGTTTTCGCGCTAGTGATGTGGTGGGCCGGCGGTGGCAGCGGAGGATGCATCTGAGGCGCCCGCACTCGGCCGCCCCGTCAAGTCTGGTGCCGCTCGGCCAGGTCCTGCAGGAATCGGGGCATCCGGCCGGCGCCGAAGTCGTAGTAGCGCACCCAGTCCGGCGTGATCGCGATTCGTGCCATCTGGCCGTACATCTCGCGGCAGTTCCGCTCGAACTCGGCCGCTGCTTCGGCTTCCATGGTCTTCCTGGCGGCGGCGAGGTACTCCTGGACCACGCCGTCGACGATCTCGACGCTCGCCCGCCCTCGGATCGAAAGAGATCGCGCCTGCTCGGGCGTGTTGCCCGCGTCGATGGCCAGCGCCACTTCGGGGCGAGTCGACAGCGCCGCGACCTTCGGGGCGGTGGTGGCGGTGGCGACCACGAACTGGTCGCCGGTCCAGAAGAATCCGACCGGGACCACTCGCGGTGTTCCGTCCTGCCCGGTGTAGGCGAGGTGGGCGGCCGAAGTGGAGCTGAGCAGCTCCTGCGCGCCGGTCAGGGACAATTCGTTCTCGATGTCTTGTGCCTCCATGCGGGGCATCCTTCCGGTCGCAGGGACAACCGCGGTCGCAGTCGCACCCGGGACGTTGCTGATCAGCGGACACGCGGCATCGGACCCGGCGGAGTTCTGGGCCCACTTCCTCTTACCAGCTCGACCGAAGCCGAGCCACGGAGATGAGGACGGTGCCCGTCCGCCCGATTCCGGGGTGCTCGTTGCGGAGGCGGGCACGGCCACTGCGTGGTTCGCCGCGTCCACGTGACCGCCGATGCCCCGCGGGCAGCTTGGCGCTGAACGAACCGCAACTACTTGACGACCCGTTGAGTGATTGCCATGCTTTGAGTCATGAACGAGTCGAGAACTTCCGGCGATGAATCGCCGTTGACGCCGTCCGCCGCGCTGGGCAACGCCACCGAGGTCGACGCGAAGGCGCGCCGGGTCGCGCGGTGGCCCGCATGGGTGTGGCTGGCCATGGCCGTGACGATGGCGGTGCACCTGATCGGATCACCGCTGGTGCCCGACGGCTGGCCGAGCGTGGTCGTCGGACTTCTTCCGCTGGTCTTCGCCGTGTCCGGGATCATCTACAGCGCCCGGCAGCAAGTGACGAGCAAGCTGCTGAGCCGACTGGTGTGGCCGGTGACCGGAGCATTCGTGGTGCTGGTGTTCGCCGCCGTGCTGCTGCAGAACTTCGTGTTCCCGGAGGGGGCGGTTCCCGGAATCGTCCTCAGTGGACTCCTGCCCGCGATTCCCTGCGTCTACGGCGCCTGGCGGGTGCTCGCGGAATGACCGCACAGCAGCACCCGAGGCACGGGCTGGACGAGACCATCCACTCGCCGACCCGACTGTCGATCATGGCCGCGCTGGTGCCGATGGAACGCATGGACTTCCCGCTGCTGCGCGACACGATCGAGGCCAGCGACTCCCTGCTTTCCAAACACATGACGATCCTGGAGAACGCAGGGTACGTCGAGGTCACCAAGGGTCATGTCGGCAAACGCCCGCGGACCTGGCTCGCGCTCACCGAGCAGGGGCGCGCGGCGTACGCCGCCTATCTCGACGCGCTCCGAGCCCTCGTCGACAGCGACGAAACCTGAGCGGTTTCAACTGGACGCTCGCCTGGTGAGCCGAGTGCGCACCCACGCGGACACGTCGGGCGCGTTCGGCGTGACGATGAGGGATTGCTCGATGACGGGCAGTTCGCCCCGCACGCGCTGCGCGTCGGTGCGCATCACGGCCATATCAGCGCCGACCTGCGCGGCCAGGTCCACCTTGTTGATCACCAGCAGGTCCGCGGTGGTGACGCCCGGCCCGCCCTTGCGCGGCACCTTGTCACCGCCTGCGACGTCCACGACGAAGATCTGCGCGTCCGCCAGGCCGCGGCTGAACACGGCGGTGAGGTTGTCCCCGCCGCTTTCCACGATCACCAGCGCCAGGCCCGGATGCCGCTGCTCGAGCGATTCGACGGCGTCGAGGTTGGCGGTGATGTCGTCGCGGATGGCGGTGTGCGGGCAGGCTCCGGTCCGCACCGCCTCGATCCGGTCGGCCGCGAGCACACCGGTCGAGCGCAGGAAGTCGGCGTCTTCGGTGGTGTAGATGTCGTTGGTGACCACGGCCAACGGGATCTCCCCGCCCAGCGCGCGGCACAGCGCCGCGGTCAGCGCTGTCTTGCCGCTGCCCACCGGACCGCCGATGCCCAGCCGGAACGGCCGGTCCGCGCCGGATGCCGTGTCGTGCGGGTCGGGCCCGGCGAAGCCGGGGTCGAGCGAGTGGGCGTGTCCGTGGCCGGTGGTGCTCATTCGGGACCTCCTCGCGGTTTTCGCCCGTACGGGCGCCTGGCGATCAGGACGCGAACAGCCGTACTTCGTCCTGCTGGCGGCGTTCGTGGGCTTCGGCGAACAGTTCGAGCGCGGGCGCGCTCGACGCGGGCAGTTCGGCCGGGTCGGCGCCCGCGAACGCCGCCGCCCGGTCGGCGAGCTCGTCGAGTTCGGCGGCCAGCCCGGCAAGGACGCCGTTGACCACCAGCGGGTCCAACCCGAGTAGCCGCACGGCAGCCGACGACGGTCCGCTGATCGTCAGGTAACCGGCCGCCAGCGCTGCGTCCCGCGGCGCGGTTCCGCCGCCTGCGGCCAGCGCGCCGAGCACCAGGGGGTGATGCGGACGCGGACTCACCGCCAGCAGGCGGTCCAGCGCCGCCGAAGGCCATGCGATTCGTCCGGAGCGGGCGGTTCCGCGGCCCTGCGCGCGGGAGGCCGAGCGTTGCGCGGGCGACGGGGTGCGCGCGTCGAACTCCGCGTCAAGGGCCCGCCAGTGCCCGTGCGGGGCCGACCGCAACGCGGCATGTGCCGCCGCGGCGGCGAAGGCTCCTTGCACCGAGCCGGTGGTGCGCAACCGGCCGGACAAGAACTCCCGCAGGTTCGACACGTCCGTCACCAGCCCCTGCCTTGCGGCTTCCTCGACGCCCCCCGAGTGCACGTGCCCGCCGCCGGGAAACCGCGCGTCCGCGAGCGCGAGCACGGCAAGACCCGCCATTTCGCGCCACCTCCCATCGACGCCGCACACTGCGCCGTCGGACGGCCGGTCGCGGGCGGCACGGCCGCAGCACCACGATGGGGCGGGCGCACCACCAGCGCACTCCGGACCGGTGCGGTCACGACCGCCCCAGGATCCGCGTGAGCGCGGCGGCCAGTTTCCGGGTCAACGTGGCGGTGTCCGGGGCGAGAGCGGTCGCTGCGACACCGGGACCGCGCAGCGGCATGATCGCGAAGTCCTGGTCCCCGCCTGCCGAGTGCTGCGCGTCGGCGTCGACCAGCAGCAGCGAGCCCACGCTGCGCTGCCCGCCGGTGATGGCAGGTCCGCAGCCGTCGGAGAGGCCGGGACCGACCGCGAGTTCCTGGTCGAACAGCGGTCTGCCGCCGAGCCGCACCCGGACCCGCTGGCGCAGCGCGCCGGATCGCTCGCCGCAACGTCCGAACAAGGACTGTTCCCGCAGGAGCAACCGGGATCCGGGCTCGAGCGCGATGCGCACGTCGGCGCGATGCAGACAACCGCGTGCGGCGATGACCAGCTGCGGCAGCCAGGCCAGCGTCGCGCCGGGGCCGACCGCGATGTCGACCTCGGTATGCGACTGCTCGCCGCGCGGGCCCGGTAGCAGCAGCGTGGGGGAGACCTCCCCGAGCACGAGTGCGCTGCCCGCTCCCACGTCGATCCGGAGATGTTGCCGATCCCCGCCGATCGGCCCCGCCGCCGCGGCGGCTTGGTGCACCTGCGCCGGAACGGCGTCGCGGGAGGACCAGCGGGCGATCGTCCCGTCGTCCAGCGGCAGCGTGGGGCGCAGCATCAGCGGCCAGTCGGAACGCAAGCCGCAGATGCGGGTGTGCGGCCGCCCGCCGCGGACGAGCTCGGTGCCCAGGCGGGCATGGACCCGCTTCACCGGACGGTCCCCGCGGGCGCAGTGCGGACGAGCTCGCGCGCGGCGTCTCGGGTGCACATCGCCTGCAACCTCCCCGCAGGTCAGAACAGGAAGTAGCGCTGAGCCATCGGCAGGTCGGCCGCCGGTTCGTGGTCCACTTCGGCACCGTCGATGCGGACCGCGAACGTGTCCGGGTCGACCTGGATCTCCGGCACCGCCTCGTTCTCCGGCAGCGCGGCCTTGGTCCTGCCCCGCATGTTCTCGACCGGCACCAGCTTGCGCTCGACGTTGAGCCGGTCCGCGAGTCGATCTTCGATCGCGGCCGGGGCCACGAACGCCACGCTGGTCGCCGCTGCCGCGCGGGTGTGCGCGTTGTATCCGAGCCGGGGCAGGACCGGTTGCGGCGTCGGCACGGCGGCGTTCGGGTCGCCGAGTATCGCCGAGGCGATCATCCCGCCTTTGAACACCGCGGTGGGCCGCACGCCGAACAGCGCCGGTTCCCAGAGCACCAGGTCGGCGAGCTTGCCCGGCTCGACCGAACCGACCTCCCGCTCGAGCCCGTGGATCACCGAGGGCACGATCGTGTACTTGGCGACGTAGCGGCGGGCGCGGTGGTTGTCGGCGCGATCGTCCCCGGGCAGCGAGCCGCGCAGCTGCTTCATCGCGTGCGCGGTCTGCCAGGTGCGCCGCACGACTTCGCCGAGCCGCCCCATCGCCTGGGCATCGGAGGACATCGCCGAGATCGCGCCGATGTCCTGCAGGATGTCCTCGGCGGCCATCGTGGACGCCCGCACCCGGCTTTCGGCGAAGGCCAGTTCCGCGGGCACGCGCGGATTCAGGTGGTGCGCGATCAGGCAGATGTCGAGCTGCTCGTCCGCGGTGTTGACGGTGAACGGCCGGGTCGGTGTCGTCGACGACGGCAGCACGTGGGGCTCACCGGCGATGCGGATGATGTCCGGGGCGTGCCCGCCGCCCGCTCCCTCGGTGTGGAAGGCGTGGAAGTTGCGGCCGCCCACGGTGCGCAGCAGGTCTTCGACGAACCCTGCTTCGTTGAGGGTGTCGCTGTGGATCGCCACCTGCACTCCGGCCGCGTCCGCGACGGTGAGCGCGGTGTTGATCACCGCGGGCGTGGCGCCCCAGTCCTCGTGGCATTTGAACCCGCCGACCCCGGAACGCAACTGCTCCCAGAGCGCCTCTTCGGACACGGTGCTGCCCCGGCCGAGGAACAGGACGTTGAGCGGCCACGGGTCGAAGCCTTCGAGCATCCGCTGCATCCACCACCCGGCCGGAGTGGCCAGCGCGGCCTTCGAACCGTCGGTCGGGCCGGTTCCGCCACCGGCGACCGTCGTGGTGCCCGCTTCGAGCGCGACCACCGACATCTCCGGGGACACGAAGTGCACGTGCGTGTCGACGGTGCCCGCGGTCATGATCAGCCCGCTGCCGTTGACCATCTCGGTGGCCGGGCCCACGACCAGGTCCGGGTGCACGCCGTCCATCACGTCGGGATTGCCGCACTTGCCGAGCGCGACGATGCGGCCGTTGCGGATGCCGACGTCGGTCTTGACCACGCCCCAGTGGTCGAGCACGACCACTCCGCCGATCACCAGGTCCGGGGTTCCTTCGGCGCGGGTGGCGTGCGACTGGCCTTGGGACTCGCGGCCGCTCTTGCCGCCGCCGAAGACCGTTTCGTCCCCGCCGGCGCACCGGTCCTGCTCCACTTCGACGAACAGGTCGGTGTCGGCCAGCCGGAGCCGGTCGCCGGTCGTCGGTCCCAGTGACGCCACGTACCGCTGGCGGTCGATCTCAGCCATCGAGCGCACCACCCGCCAGGCCGCGCAGTCCGCGCACGATCCGCCGACCGGCCAGCGGCACCAGTTCGACCTCCACCGTGGCGCCCGGATCGAAGCGCACCATGCCTCCGGCGAGCATGTTCATCCGGTGGCCCCAAGCCGCTTCCCGGTCGAACTCGAGCGCGGCGTTGGTCTCCGCGAAGTGGTAGTGCGAACCCACGCTGATCGGCCGGTCGGCCGTGTTGACCACGGAAACCGTGCGCACCGGCCGTCCCGCGTTGATCTCGACGGGCTGCTCGCCGTAGATGATCTGCCCCGGTGCTCCGCCGGATTCGCTGGATTCGACACCCGGCTGCACCAGACCCGTCGCGCGGCCCTTTCCCGCACCGGGCGCGATCTCCTTGCCCGTTCCCGGCCGCTGCTGCTTCCCGGTCACCGGATCGGCTCCTGCACCGAGATCAGCTTGGTGCCGTCCGGGAACGTCGCCTCGATCTGCACCTGGGTGAGCATTTCCGGTACCCCGTCGAGCACATCGGCGCGGCCCAGCACGTCCCGGCCCGCCTCCTGCAGATCCGCCTTCGTCCGCCCGTCCCGGGCGCCTTCGAGCAAGAACCAGGTCAGCACCGCGGTGGCTTCGGGCAGGTTCAACAGCAATCCGCGTTCTTTGCGTTCCAATGCGAGCTTGGCGGCCGTGTAGATGGTCAACCGTTCCCGCTCTTGCAAGCTCAGCAGCACCGCGACCTCCCGATCGGGCCTGATGTCGGAAGCCGGCTCCGCCGTTGAAACTTCCGCGTGCACCGGACTCGCAGCCGTATTCGGCATCCCCGGCTGCGCTACTCGGACGGGCCTGAGACTGGCAGCACGGCCGAAGCCGCGCCAGCCGAGCGCTTCGGGGTCGTCGAAGCCATGAACCGGGCGGGGGCCACGGATCCCTCGATCTTGTGGATCATGGCGCAACCTGTGCCGGTGCGGGACGTCCTTCTCGGCAGAAGGATGACCACACGCGCCTGTGCGCTTACCTGCAAGGAATCTCGATGAGGCGAACACTGCTCCTGGCGGCGGCCGGAGCGATGGTATTGGTGGCGGCTCTTTTCGGTGCGTACGCAGTGGGGTCCGGCGGATTGTCCGGCTTCCGATCCGTCGATGGCGCCTCCGCGAACGCGAGCGGCGCGAAGCCGGCCGGCACGGCGCTGGGAGATCAGCAGGCGCAATACCCGTGGGCGATTCGCCTGCAGCATTCCGGCGAGGCCAACGGCAGAATTCTCGCCACGCACACGAGTTTCGTGAACGGCCGCGCCGAAGACCCCGTCTTCGAGAGCACCGACGACGGCAAGACCTTCTCCCGCATCGGCATCATGGCCCCGGGCATGTCGTCGGAGAACTTGTGCTGCACCAGCCTTTTCGAGCTGCCGAAGCAGATCGGTGAGCTGCCCGCGGGCACCCTGTTGTGGTCGGGTTCGGCCAACGACAAGGACCGCCCCATGTCGCTGCCGATCTGGCGCAGCGACGACCACGGTCGCACTTGGTCGCACCTGTCGACCTGCGCGACGTCGCCGAACAACGAGGGTGGCGTCTGGGAACCGACGTTCTCCGTCGACGATTCCGGGAAGCTCAACTGCTACTTCTCCGACGAGTCGGACTCGGCGCACAGTCAGCAGGTGATGCGTTCGTCCTCTTCGGACGGTGTCAACTGGGGACCGCCGCAAAAGGTGGTGTCCCTGCCGGATCGCAACGCTCGTCCCGGGATGCCGGTGGTCGATCAACTTCCCGACGGCCGCTACTTCATGACCTACGAGATCTGCACCACTTCCGGCCCGGACTGCCAGGTGAAGTCCCGGACCTCGCCGGACGGTCGCAACTGGGGCGACCCGGCCGAGCCCGGTACCGCGATCGTCGAAACGGAGGGCCGGAAACCGGGGCACACGCCGAAATTCGCGGTCACTTCGGACGGACGCATCGTGCTGTCCGGCATGACCTTGCACAACGCTGACGGTTCCCTCGCCGCGGACAACGGCAAGGTCCTGCTGGTCAACAGCTCCGGCGGTGAAGGCCGTTGGGAAGAGGTCCCGGCCCCGGTCGCGGCCGTAGAGCCCGACCGCGACATCGGAGCGTGCAACAACTACAGCCCTGCGCTGGTCCCGGTAGGCGACGACGGGAACTCCGTCCTGGAGATCACCACCCGCGAGGAGTCCGGAACCTGCCGAGCCGTCTACGGCTCAGCTGAAGCGACGCCATGAAAGCCGACCGCTGCCACCACCGGTGTGCAGGTCGAACCCGAGACCCGGTGTTGGCGGTTACCCGCCACTGCCGGCACCGGGGTGCGCCTCCGGCCTAGCCTCCGGGCGTATTCACCTTGGTCATTCGGAAATGGCCGATGCGGAGGAGCCGATATGCCCAGGTTTTCGACAACGACCGCACTCGCCGGTGCAGCGGCCGCGTTTCTACTGGTGGCGGGCGCCCCGGTGGCAGGCGCGGTTTCCGGCGAAGCTGCCGCACCACACGTCGTCACCTACGACGCGAGTCAGGCCGAGGAGTTCCAGGGCGCCGTCGACGAGGCTGCTCAGGTGTGGAACGGCCAGCTGTCCAACGTGAAGTTGGAGAAGGCCAGCGATGGCCAGGCCGACCTGACCGTGCTCGCCGATGACAACTGGCCGCGCGCCCAGACCGATTCGCTCGGCGTCGGCACGGTGTGGATCGGGCGCGCGGCGGTCGAGGAAGGGCACCACATCCCGCGCATCACCACCCACGAGATCGGGCACATCCTCGGGCTGCCGGACGATCGGACCGGCGTCTGCGCCGACCTCATGTCCGGTGCCAGCGCCGGGACCGGCTGCAAGAACAACCTCCCCAACCCGGACGAGAAGGCCGAGGTCGACGAGAACTTCGCGCAGGGCGCGGTGATCCAGCCGCGGCTGTTCACCGAGGAGCCGGTTCTCGCGGCCGGCTGACACCACCGCCGGGCGCTCCTGCCGCGACTCGGCGCGGTGGGATTCGCCCGGCGGTTTCCTCTCGCTTCGCGGAACACCGGCCTTCCGGTCGGAACCGGCGAAGCACGCGGTTTGCTGTGCTGCGAGTCACCTTCAGCGGAGCGCGCTACGACGCGAATGCCACGATCGTTAGCGAAGCTTAGGAAGAGTGGAGGTTGCGATCGTGGTCAACGCGAACCAGCAGTGGGACATCGTCACCAGCGTCGGCCTCACCGCGCTCGGCGTGGCCGCGGCGCGGGCCGTGGAGACCGGCCGGGACGGCGCGCTGGTCCGGGACCGCTTCGCCGAACCGTTCGTGCGCGCGGCCAACCCGCCCCATCCGATGCCGACGAGCCCGCAAGACCCTGCCTCGGCCGATGGTCATTGGGCGTGGATGGCCGACTTCCTCGCGGTGCGCTCCCGCTACTTCGACGAGTACTTCGCCGAGGCCGGTCGCTCCGGCGTTCGCCAGCTGGTGCTGCTGGCCGCCGGGCTCGATTCGCGGTCGTTCCGCCTCGACTGGCCCGCAGGCAGCCGGGTCTTCGAGGTCGACCAGCCCAAGGTGCTGGAGTTCAAGGACCGGGTGCTCGCCGAGCAGGGCGCGCAGCCTGCCTCCGAGCGCCGCATCGTCGACACCGACCTGCGGGAGGACTGGACGAGTGCGCTCACCGCGGCCGGGTTCGACCCCTCGGTCCCGACCGCATGGCTGGTCGAGGGGCTGACGCCGTACCTGCCCGCCGCGGCCGAGCAGCAGTTGTTCGCCGAGATCGATCGGCTGTCCGCGCCGGGCAGCCGTGTCGGCGTGGAGTGGGTGCACGACGTCGCCGCCATGCTGGAAGAACCGGCGTTCCGGCCCTCCGCCGAGCTGCTCGGGGTGGACCTGGCCGAGCTCTGGAGCACCGAGCCCCGTGTCCCGGCCGATGAGCGGCTGCGCGGCCTGGGCTGGGCGATGCGATCCGAAACGCTCGCGGAGGCCGGTGCGCGTTACGGGCGCGCCTTCGACTCCGCGGAGGGCCGCCTGATCGGCGAGCACGGCAGGCTCGGCATCGCCGAGCGCTGATTCGCGGTTCGGTCTCGGCAGCGCTGCGGCCGCCGAGCCCGATTTGGTGCCGCTGTTGCGGGCAAGTGTGCAGCACCGTTGTTGAACCGGCAGTATTTCACCGGTTGAAATAGTTGCTAAGCTCGCCAGCATGGTGACTTGGCAGGGCTCGCCGCAGCAGCGCGCCTGGCGGCCTTACATCGAGGCGAGCCTGCTGCTGGAGACCCGGCTCGACGAAGACCTGCGGGCCGCTGCCGGGATGAGCCTGATGGACTACCACGTGTTGCTGGTGCTCTCGGAGAGTCCGGCGCACCGGTTGCGGATGGGGGAGCTGGCCGCGCGGCTGGTGTTCTCGCCGAGCCGGCTGACGTACCAGGTGAAGGTGCTGGAGCGGCGCGGCTGGGTGCTGCGGCAACCGGCGCCGGAGGACGGGCGGGTCAACAACGCGGTGCTGACCGCGACCGGACTCGAAGCGTTGCGCGCGGCGGATCGCCATCACGTCGCGACGGTGCAGGCGCTGTTCACCGATGATCTCGGCGAGGGCGAGCTGGACGTGCTCGCCGGTGTGTTCAGCCGCCTGCGGTCCCGCCTGCACGGCTCGGGCGGGCAGGTGGATGGCCCGGACTCCTGACCTCCCGCACGACCCGGCTTCGGCGTGGCGTGTGTCTCCGCGGGAATAGTGCCTGCCCGGGCGCCGTTCTCCCGATTACTTAAAATCTGAAGGAGACGTGATCGAGATGCAGTTCGGGGTTTTCACGATCGGCGACGTCACGCCCGACCCGACGACCGGACGCACCCCATCGGAGGCCGAGCGGATCCAGGCGATGGTGACCATCGCGCGCAAGGCCGAAGAGGCCGGGCTGGACGTGTTCGCCACCGGCGAGCACCACAACCCGCCGTTCGTGCCGTCGTCGCCGACGACGCTGCTCGGCTACGTCGCCGGCGCGACCGAGCGGATCACCCTGTCCACCGCCACGACGCTGATCACCACCAACGACCCGGTCAAGATCGCCGAGGACTTCGCCATGCTGCAGCATCTGGCGGGCGGGCGCGTCGACCTGATGCTCGGCCGGGGCAACCAGGGCCCGGTGTATCCGTGGTTCGGTCAGGACATCCGCCAGGGCATTCCGCTGGCGATCGAGAACTACCACCTGCTGCACCGGCTGTGGCACGAGGACGTGGTCGACTGGCAGGGCAAGTTCCGCACCCCGCTGCAGGGCTTCACCGCCACTCCGCGGCCGCTCGACGGGATCGCGCCGTTCGTGTGGCACGGTTCGATCCGCAGCCCGGAAATCGCCGAGCAGGCCGCCTACTACGGTGACGGCTTCTTCCACAACCACATCTTCTGGCCGAAGGAGCACACCCAGCGCATGGTCGAGCTCTACCGGCAGCGCTACGAGCACTACGGCCACGGGCGGGCCGACCAGGCGATCGTCGGGCTCGGGGGACACGTGTTTATGCGGAAGAACTCGCAGGACGCCATCGAGGAATTCCGGCCCTACTTCAACGACGCGCCGGTCTACGGCGGTGGCCCGTCGCTGGAGCGGTTCATGGACGAAACGCCGCTCACGGTCGGCTCGCCGCAGCAGGTCATCGATCGCACGCTGTCCTTCCGCGACTACGTCGGCGACTACCAGCGCCAGCTGTTCCTGCTCGACCACGCCGGGCTGCCGCTGAAGACCGTGCTGGAACAGCTCGACCTGCTCGGCGAAGAAGTCGTTCCGGTGCTGCGCAAGGAATTCGCCGCCCGCAAACCCGACCACGTGCCCGAGGCACCCACCCACGAGAACCGACTGCAAGCACAACACCAGGATTCGGAAGGGAGTGCGGCATGAGCAACATCCTCGCGATCTCCGCGGGCCTGTCGCAGCCGTCGAGCACCCGGCTGCTGACCGACCGGCTCGCCGCGGCCGCCCGCGGCGAGCCGGGTGCCGAGACGACGGTCGAGGTGGTCGAACTGCGCGAGCACGCGCACGACATCACCGACAACCTGCTCACCGGCTTCGCGAACCAGCGGCTGCGGCCGGTGCTGGAACAGCTCGAAGCCGCCGACGGGCTGATCCTGGTCAGCCCGACGTTCAGCGCCTCCTACAGCGGCCTGTTCAAATCCTTCATGGACCTGGTGGAACCCGAATCGGTGCACGACAAGCCGGTCTTGCTCGGTGCGACCGGCGGCACCGAGCGGCATTCGCTGGTGCTCGAACACGCGCTGCGCCCGCTGCTGGCGTACCTGCGCGCACAGGTCGTGCCCACCGCCGTCTACGCCGCGAGCTCGGACTGGGGCAACGACAGCGACCTCAACCAGCGGATCACCCGCGCCGCGGGCGAGCTCGCTTCAGCCGTGCAACGGCAACCGGCACAGCGCAAGGACGACCCGTTCGCGAATCCGGTGCCGTTCGAACAGCTCCTCCAAGAGACGGCGACGAACTGAAGGAGAACCAATGTCCGAGGAATCCGCTGAAGCCACGGTCGCCCGGTCGACCGATCGGGATCGCTACGAGATCACCAGCGGCGACCGGCTGGCGGGGTTCACCGCCTATGTCGACCGCGGCGGGCAGCGCATCTTCTTCCACACCGAGATCGGCGAGGACTTCGGCGGCCGCGGGCTCGGCAGCGTCCTGATCGGGCACGCCCTGGCCGACACCCGCGAAGCCGGGCTGCGCATCGTGCCGGTGTGCCCGTTCGTGCAGAAGTACCTCGAACGCCACCACGAGGTCGACGACGTCGTCGACAAGGTCACCCCGGACGCACTCGCCGCGGTGCGCGAACGGAACGGATGAGCCGATGGCCGACCGGATCTTCCTGGACAAGCAGACACCGACGGTGTTCAAGGCGTTGAGCGCGACCGCGGCCGAGGTCCGCGACCGGGCACGTGAACTCGGCCTGGAGCGCATCCTGCTGGAACTGGTCAACATCCGGGCCTCGCAGCTCAACGCCTGCACGTTCTGCCTGGATCGGCACACCCGGCTCGCGCTCGAGGCCGGCGAAACGACCCAGCGCCTGGCCGTGCTGCCGGGTTGGCGCGAGACCGAGTTGTTCACCCCGCGCGAGCGAGCGGCCTTGGAGCTGGCCGAAGCGGTGACCCTGGTGGCCGCGCAGCACCTCGACGATGCCGACTACGAACGAGCACGCACGGTGTTCTCCGACGACGAGGTCTCACTGGTGACCTGGGCGGCCATCACCATCAACGCCTTCAACCGCGTGTCCGTCTTCTCCCGCCACCCGGTCCGGGCCCGGAACGCACCTGAGCCGTGAGGTGGAGCCGGGAGCGCACCCGGGCACCCGGTTGGCAACGAGACACCCAGCAGCAGTCTTCGAGGAGGCCGACATGGCCGGTGAAACGCCCGTCCGCAGCAATGACCACTTGCTCACTCCGGACAACGCCGCACTCGTGGTGATCGACTACCAGCCCGAGCAGGTCGGCACCGTCGGGTCGCTAGGTCATGACGAACTGATGCTCAACATGACCGCCGTGGCCCGCGCGGCCGATGCCTACCAGCTGCCGGTCGTGCTCAGCACCGTCGGTGTCGAGCTGGGTGCCAACAGCGGCACCATCCCCGAACTGCGCGACGCGCTGCCCGCCACCGAGGAGATCGACCGGACCACGCTCAACTCCTGGGAGGATCCGGATTTCCGTTCCGCGGTGCAAGCGACCGGCCGCAGGAAGATCGTCATGACCGGGTTGTGGACCGAGGTCTGCGTGGCTTTCCCGACGCTGGACATGCTGGGCGAAGGCTACGAGATCTACCCGGTCGCCGATGCCATCGGCGGCGTCAGCCGCGATGCTCACGACAACGCGATGCAGCGGATGTTGCAGGCGGGGGCGCAACCGGTCACGGCGATCTCGCTGGCCGCCGAACTGCAGCGCGATTGGGGCAGGGCGAACGCGGACCACCTGCGCGCCATCCTGCGCTGGTATTTCCCGCAGTTGCAGGAGATCCGCGCCAAGGCGTAGCGCTGTCGAGCAGCCTCGGCCGCACCGGGCTCACCGCACCGGAATCCCAGGACCCAGCGGGATGCCGAGCCAGTACCAGACGGCGAACAGTGCGCTCCAGGCGATGAGGAACGCGGTGGCGATCGGCACGGTGAACGACATCAGCGTGCCGATTCCCGCGTTCTTGCGGTATTGCTGGACGAATCCCAGTGCGAGCACGAAGTAGGGGCTCATCGGCGTCACGGCGTTGGTGACCGAGTCGCCGATCATGAAGGTGGCCATCGCGGATTCGGGCCGGACCCCGAGGTACATCATCATCGGCACCAGGATCGGGGCGAGGATCGCCCACATCGCCGAGCCGCTGGTGACCAGCATGTTGATCAGGGCTACCGCCACGGCGATGGCCAGCAGGATCACCAGGTGCGGCGCGTTCATCGAGTGCAGCAGGTCAGCGCCGTTGACCGCCAGCACGGAGCCGATGCCGGTCCAGGTGAAGTAGGCCAGCAGCTGCGAAGCGGCGAAGAACAGCACGAGCACCGGAGCGATCTTGCTGACGCCCTCGGTCATGATCGGGGGCACCGCGGACATCCGCGGGATGGTGCCCGTCGTGCGGCCGTGGACGAGGCCGAGCAGCGCGAACAGCAGGGCGATGAACACGCTGATGTCGGATACGACAACGGATCGCGTGATGCTGCCGTCCTCGCCGAGCAGCGGTGATCCGGGGATCGCCAGCAGCGCCACGATCGCAGCGACGTAGCCGGTGAACACGACCGCGGTCAGCTTCAGCGCGCGGCGCTCGGCCGGTGCGAGGTGGATGCGCGCGGGGTCGTGCTCGCCTGCCGGCTCATCGGCCGGAGCGGAGAATTCCGCTCGTTTCGCCAGCACGAGCTCGACCACCAGCGTGATGATCGCGGCGAGGAACACCGCGGAGACCGCGGAGAAGAAGTACGCCGCGACGGGCGTGACGTCGTAGCCGGGATCGACCGTCCGCGCGGCCGCAGCGGTGAGGGCGGCTCGGACGGCATCGGAGGGGTTGACCAGCGGGCTGGCGTTGAACCCGGCCGAGACCGCGACGTAGGCGACCAGTACGCCGAGCACTGGGCTGCGTCCCGCCGCGCGGAAAGCGAGCGCGCCGAGCGGGATCATCACGAGGTACGCCGAGTCGCTCATGATGTGCGCGATCATCCCGGTGAACGCGACCGCGAAGGTCACCCAGCGCCCGGGCAGCCGCACGACGGTGCTCCGCAGCAGCGCTTCGAGCAGGCCACTGCGCTCGGCGACGCTGACGCCGAGGATCATCACCAGCACGATCGCCAGCGGCGGGAATTCCGCGAAGTTGTCCATGACGGACTTCGCGGCGAACTCGATCCCGTCCAGCGAGAGCAAGTTCCGCACCGCGACGACCTTGCCGCTCTGCGGGAGGACGACGGAGACGTCGGCCAGCGACAGCACGAGGCTGACCACGGCCAGCACTGCGGCCAGGATCCAGAACAACCAGAACGGGTGCGGCAGCTTGTTGCCCGCTCGTTCGATCGCGCCGATCGCGCGGAAAAGTCCGTTCGTGCCGGTCTTGGGGGCAGTGTTGCGACGTTGCATAGCTGTCCTTGGCGTGACGGCGACCGCGGGCTATTGCTCGCCGAGGCGGGTCGCGTGCTGGTGCACTGTGTACTCCGAGCGTTGCCGCCCGGCGAAGCGGGTGGGGCGGAAGGTGCTGAGCAGGTCCTGGTGCCCGCCGGTGACGATCTCGGTGGCGGCGAGGCGCCCGAGCGCGGGCGCGAGCGTGATGCCGCTGTGCGAGACGAGGAAGTAGACCCGCGACTGCGGCGAGGTGCAGCCGGCGATCGTGAATCCGTCCGCGGGCAGGGACCGGAACCCGACCCGCAGGTCGATGTCCGGCGTGCCGCCGCGTTCGGGCAGCAAGTCGGTGAGCCGCTGCGTGATCGTGGCCGCGATCGGTCCGGTGCGGGTCGGCGGGTCGGCCGGATCGACGTCGGCGTTGAGGTCGAGCGCCTGCACGACGGCGCCCCCACCGGCCGCCGGGCGCAGGTTGAGCCCCGGTGAGTGGATCACGCAGCGCAGGTCGATCTCGGGGTCGCGGACGTGTCCGAGCAGCCCGACCGCGGGTGATCCGCGGTCGGCGGCAGTCAGCATGGGCAGCTCGATCCCGGCGTCCGCCGCGAGTCGTTCGGTCCAGCGGCCGGTTGCCAGGACGACGCGGTCACCGGTGAAGGTCCGCCCGTCGGCCGTGCTGACCGATGCTTCCCGGGCGTTGTCCTCGATCGCCACGACCTCGCCGATGAACAGCTCGGCGCCGTGCCGCTCGGCGTCGGCCAGCAGGTTCGCCACCAGCCGCTCCGGCAGCACGTAGCCCTCGCCGGGGAAGTGCGCGAACGAGGTGGCGGCCGCCGGAATCCGGAGTTCGCCCGCGATCCGGGCGGCTTCGGCTCGCTGAACCCAGCGGGCCGGGTAGTCGAGCGACCGCAGCCGCTGCACGTTACTCGCGAGCCATCCTTCGCTCGCGGCGTCGGCCCATTGCAGCGCACCGCTGGGGAAGTAGGACTGCGGACCGGGCAGCTGCGCGTCCAGGGCCGCGTGTTCTTCCATGCCGGCGACGTTGAGCCGGTGGTAGACGGGATCGTGCTTGCGGTTGGCGTTGGTCCAGGCGAACGTGGTCGCGGTGGTTCCGGTGCCCGCTCCCCGCTGGTCCAGCAGCTCGACGTCCGCACCGGCGACGGCCAGGGCTCTGGCGACCCCGGCGCCCAGCACGCCCGCGCCGACCACGATCACCTTCATGCGCGCTTCCTTTCCACAATGGACGGACACGGCTCAGACGGCCGATCCGGGCAGTTCCACGAAGAATTCCGCGGTTCCCGGGCGAACGAGGGTCTTGACCACCTCGATCACGGTCCCGTCCGGAACGCGCAACTCCCTGCGCCGCAGCAGAGTCGGTGTTCCCGGCGTGCTGTCGAGCAGCCGCGCGTCGCGCTCGTCGAGGACGACCGGGTCGAGGTAGAGCCGGACCGTGTCCACCTCGACTCCGCGAGCACGCAGGTGCCCCAGCGTGACGAGTTCTTCGAGCTCCTGGTCCAGCAGGTCGGGTGCGGCCGCGAACTGCACGACGTGCTTCTCGACGGACTGCACGCGTTCCAGCAGATCCAGCTTGCGGCGCACCAGCTCGATCACGGCCGCGTCGGGCTCGGCGCCGGGCAGTGGATGGACCGCGTCGGCAGCCCTGACCACTCGCGCGGACACCACCTCGTGCCTGCCCGGAACGCCTTTCCCAGCGGTCTCGGGCACGACGAAGTTGAGCAGGTTGAACCGGCGCACCGAATCGGCGACGAACGACCCGTGCCGCCGGTGGCGCACCGCCAGGCCCGCTTTGGCCAGGTCGTTGAGCGCTCGCTGGGCGGTGGGGCGACTGACGCCGTATTGCTCGCACAGCTCCTTCTCCGTCGGCAGCCGCGCGCCGGGAGCCAGGTCTCCGGCGTGGATCCGCCCTTCGAGCGCACGCCTGAGCTGTTCGTGCAGCGGCTCTGCCATGGTTTGAACTTACGATCGGTGAAATGACATGTCAAATGACCCGGTCGATGCGCCGTACGCCACCCGCGACCGGTCTCAAGCGCTGCGTCGGCCGGAACGGGCGCGGATCCGCGCACCACTCCTG
This sequence comes from Saccharopolyspora galaxeae, assembly GCF_016526145.1. Taxonomy (GTDB): domain Bacteria; phylum Actinomycetota; class Actinomycetes; order Mycobacteriales; family Pseudonocardiaceae; genus Saccharopolyspora_C; species Saccharopolyspora_C galaxeae. Next base: position 282,858 of record NZ_JADDUE010000008.1, on the reverse strand, counting down.
TCAATCGGAAATGCGTGGAAAACTCCGGAAACACCGGCAACTCCCGATTTTCCCGGCTGCGGGCGCTCGTTGCGCGGAGGTCTACGGTTGTCCGCGGGAGTTGCCGCCTGCGCTGCGCCGAATCCCGGCAGCGGCGGGGCGGCCGCCCTTCGCGAGCAACGATTCGAATGGGGTTTGATGGTGCATTGCGTCACTTGTGGCGATCAATTGCCGGCCGATCGTGTCGAGTGGGGATACGAGTACTGCGTGAATCCCGGGTGCGTCGAGAAGAACTTCAAGGGTGTGCGCCTCGTCGAGGTGGCGGTCAACAAGAGCGCCCCGCAAGTCGTGGCCGCCGGTGAGGTCGACGACGCGCTGCGGAAGATGCGCGACGGCGAGTACGCCAAGAAGGACACCTCGCTCGGTGCGGCCGGCCATGGCCAGGCGGGGAACCGAGCCCGAAGCGGGAATCGGAACGTGCGCCGCCGACCGGCGCCCGCCAGGACGGCGAAACGCTGGACTCCGCAGCAGGAGAAGATGGTGCAGGTCTTCAACGAAATGGGCCTGCGCCCGCGGGAGATGATCGAGCGGGCTCCGCATCTGCGGCTCACCGAGAAGCTGATCACGGAGATCATCTGCGCCATCAAGCACTAGCGCGGACCACATCACGAGGACTCATGCCGCTGATGTGATGCGCCCGCGTGACTCGTGGTGGACCGCGCGGATCTCGTCCTCAACACGGCAGCGGCGTTTCCTCGGCCGCGCGCCGGGAAATGCCGGGACGGGAGGCGCGAGATGGCAGGTCAGCAGCAGACGCCGCCGGGACACGAGGCGCCGATGCGCCCGAAACCCGACCACGGCGAGCACAGCTACACCGGTTCCGGCCGGTTGACGGATCGGGTCGCATTGATCACTGGCGGGGACAGCGGGATCGGCAAGGCGGTGGCCATAGCCTTCGCGCGGGAAGGCGCCGACGTGCTGCTGTCCTACTTCTCCGAGCACGACGACGCTCGCGCCACCGCTGACCTGGTCGAACAGGCCGGTCGGCGGGCCGTGCTGGCTCCCGGCGACCTGGCCGAACCGGCGCACTGCCGCGAGCTGGTGGACCGCGCGCTGCGCGAGTTCGGCGAGCTGCACGTGCTGGTCAACAACGCCGCCCACCAGATGACCCGGCACCGCTTGGAGGACATCCCGGACGAGGAGTGGGACCGCACCGTCGCGGTGAACCTGGACGCGATGTTCCACCTGTGCAAGGCGGCCGTGCCGCACCTGCGCCGGGGTGCGTCGATCATCAACTCGACGTCGATCAACTCGGACATGCCGCCCTCGACGCTGCTGCCCTACGACGCGACGAAGGCGGCGATCGCGAACTTCAGCGCCGGCTTGGCGCGGATGTACGGGGACCGCGGCATCCGGGTGAACAGCGTCGCGCCGGGTCCGATCTGGACACCGCTGATTCCGGCGACGATGCCGCCGGAACAGGTGGAGAACTTCGGGCGGGACGTGCCGCTGGGGCGGGCGGGGCAGCCTGCGGAGTTGGCGCCGGTGTACGTCCTGCTCGCCTCCGACGAATCTAGCTACGTGTCCGGGGCGCGCATCGCGGTCACCGGCGGCAGCCCGATCCTGTGAGGCGGCAGCGCACCCGCTGCGGCTCAGCGCTCCGGTCGGTCAGCCGCGAGCGGTGTTGCGCGTGCAAGACTACCCGTCGGTGCTGCGGCACTTGCCGGTGCGGCCCGGGGCGAGACCATTCTCGTGCCGGGCGGCGCGATCCACAGCTTCGGCTCGCGCACACTCGAAAGCCAGGACAACGCCGTGTCAACCGAATGACCGGCTCGAGCGATCGGCTTCGTCCGTCCCACGTTGCAAAGGGCGCGGAACCGGCTCAGCCGGAGTCGGCCGGGTCCGGGTCGAGCAGCGAGCGCACTCGATGGCTGAGCAGGACCTCGTGCGGCGCGCGTTCGAGTTCGGCGGCTTCGACCGGAACGCCTTGACGCCGGGCGATCTCGCGCAGGTAGGCCCAGTGAGCTGCTTCCTCCTGCTCGTGCGAGAAACCATCACGTGGCTCGTCGGGTCCGACCACTGCGCGTGCCGTCCTGCGCACCTCGGTTGCCGAAGTCGTGTCCCAGCCGCCGGACGACGCCCATCCCCGGTCGTCCAGGAGCACCACCCGTCGTCCGTCCACGAGTTCTGCCTCGTGCAGCAACGAAACGGCGAATCCTCCGGGCCTTTCTGCCGCGTCCACCTCAACGGACGTCACTAGACGCGCCACAGTGGACATTTGCGCTCCATGCTCGTCCGATGTCATCGCGAGTGTCCCGCGTTGAGGCGTGACTCCATCGCACCCGCGAAGCGGGTCATGGCCGCGAGGACTTCGTCGCGTTCGGACCCGAGCTCGGCGAGCACTTCCGCATGGGCTTCGAGTTCCCGGGGGAACAGGGCGTCGATGGTGTCCGCGGCTTCCTTGGTGATGCTCACGAGCGTGGCCCGCCGGTCGGCGGGTTTGGCGGAGCGCGTGATGAGGCCGCGTTTGTCGAGTTTGGCCAGGGTTTTGCTGACGCCCGCTCGGGACATGCCGAGTTGCGCGGCGAGATGGGCCGCGGTCACGGGCTGGTCGAGGTGGCGCAGCGGAACGAGCAGCCGGACCTCGGCCGGTGTGACGGTCGCGCCGTCGTAGACGTGCTCGACGGCGCGGTCGAGCGCGGCGTTGATGCGGTTGACCAGGGCTACGACTTCCATCGGAGACGTGTCCAGGCCGGGATTGCGCTCGGCCCAGAGTTCCTGGGTGCGCGCTTGGAGAGGAAGCACGGCATGACTTTCGTTAACCGGTGAACTACTTGTTACGGTAGTTCAGGGTACTGATCCTGCGAGGTGGGCGTCGCGCCCGGTGGGTGGCGATGCGAGGTGGTGGCCGCGTGCGCGCGGACGAGCTGTGGAGCAAAAGCTTGCTGGACAACGATGTTGTGGTGGTCGGCGGCGGTGCCGCGGGGCTGTCCGCTGCGGTGCTGCTGGGTCGATCGCGTCGGCGGGTTGTGGTCGTCGATGCCGGCGAGCCGCGCAACGCCCCTGCCGGGCACATGCACGGATTCCTGTCCCGGGACGGGACGCAACCGGCGGAGCTGCTGAAGATCGGCCGGGACGAGGTCGTGCACTACGGCGGCGAGATCCGCGCCGGTCGGGTGGACGGTCTCGAACGGATCGATGAACGCGGGTTCGCGGTGCGGCTCGCCGACGGGGGAGAGCTGACCGCGCGGGCGCTGCTGGTGGCCACCGGCCTGCGAGACGAACTTCCCGCGATTCCCGGACTTCGCGAGCAGTGGGCCAGGACGGTGCTGCATTGCCCGTACTGCCACGGATTCGAGGTGCGCGACGCCCCGCTGGCGGTCGTCGGTGGTGACAACCGGGCGTTTACCCTGCACCAGGCGCAGCTGATCCGGCAATGGTCGGACGATGTCGTGTTCTTCCCGCACCGGATCGTCCTGGACGACGACGAGCGCGAGCGGCTCACGGCGCGCGGTGTCCGCATCGTCGACGGCGATGTGGCGCGGATCGTGGCCGACGGCAGTGGTGTGTCCGATGTGGAACTCGCCGATGGTTCGGTGGTGCCGCGCACCGCGGTGTTCGTCGGGCCTTCTTTCCGTCCGTGCGACGAGTTGTTGACCGCGCTGGGATGCGAGGTCGGTGACAACGGTTGGGTCCGCGTCGATTCTTCCGGCCGCACCAGCGTTTCCGGTGTGTGGGCGGCGGGCAACGTCGTCGACAGCCCGGCTCAGGTGATCAACGCTGCCGGCGCGGGAGCACAAGCCGCCGTCGCGCTCAACCACCATCTGCTGGCCGCCGACGTCGATCACGCCGTCGCGCGGCATCGTGCTTCCGGTGGGCGAGCGGAATCGTCCTAAAAGGACGTAACGATGCTTCGCGGTGGGAGCGTCCTCGCGGTCATCCGGTGATCGCGGCGCTGGATCCGGCCGCAGTGGTCACTCGCCCGAGGAAGCCGCGGATGTATCCGGCGACGGTGTCGAGGTCGCTCTCGAGCGCGAAGTGGCCGGCATCGAGCGCGGTAGAAGATCCGGTGGTCGTCGACGGACGCGGTCCGGTGGTGCACTGCGATCATGGCTAACCCCTAACAGTGATTTATTTGGTTAGGCTCGGCTGCCGGAGACGCTAGGGACTGCGTGCTAACCTGTCAACTCGTCATGAATTGGTTAGGTCGGAGTCGAATGGTCGATGACCCGGAACTGCTGCTGGCGCTGCTCAACAGCCGGCCGGTGCTTGACGGCGCCGAACGGGACGAGCTGGGTGATGAGCGCAGCGGTCGTGCGTGGGCCACCGCCCACGGCGGTGTCGGGACCGCCGGTGAGCTGCGCCGGCTGCGGGCGGTCCGAGAAGAGCTCACCGAGGTGGTGCTCGGGAAGCGGGCTCCGTCGGTGCTGGCCCACGCGCTCGAAGGCGTGCACCAGCGGCCGGTGCTCGACGACGGCGGACTGAGCTGGGAACTGGTCGCAGGCACCGACGCGTTGCTGCCCGCGCGCGCCGTGTTGGCGTGGGCGTGGGTCGCCGAGCAGCTGCCGGGCCGCTTGCGTCCCTGCGGCAACGAAGAATGCCGGCTGTTCCTGCTCGACCGCAGCAAGGCGAACAAGGCCCGCTGGTGCTCGATGGCCACCTGCGGCAACCGGATGAAAGCCAGGCGGCATTACGAACGCAACCGGCCGCAGGCCCAGCAGTAGCCCGCGGCCGGGAGGGCGCATGAAGATCGTGCCGCTGACCATCGGCTCGCACGGCGATGTGGCCCGTTCGTCGGCCTGGGCGAGCCTTCGGGCGGCCGGTCGGTCGTGGTGAACCCGGTTGCAGAGCCTCGTCCGTCGGTATCGTCCGGAATCCCGCGGGCGGGGAATCCGGTTTTCGGGAGCTGAGCTTCAGCTCCATTCGGGGGAATTCCGCAAAACTAGGTGTACGACGTATACCGCCTTGGTATACGTTGTAGACATGTCGGAGAGGGCGACTCGGGAGTCGAACGCGGGACGGATCGTGGAAGTCGCGTTGTCCATCCTGTCCGAGGAGGGCGCCGATGCGGTGACGATGCGGCGGGTCGCCGCCGACGTCGGCGTGACGCCGATGGCGATCTACAAACATCATGCGAACCGCGAGGCTTTGTTGAAAGCCGTGGCGGATGCGGGTTTTCGCCGGATGGCCGCAACCAGGTCCGAGCGCTCCGGTGCAGCCGGCTTCGCCGAACGCATCGGCGGCCTGCTGGACGACTTCCTCGATTTTGCGCTCGGTGCACCGCACTTGTACTCCTTCATGATCACGGAGCGCCGAGAGCAGGCGCGGCGGTTCCCGGAGGACTTCCGCGAACGAGCCTCGCCCACGTTCACCCCGGTCGTGCGCGCCGTCGAGGACGGGATGCGCGAGGGCTACTTGCGCGACGACGACCCCTTCGAGGTCACGATCGCGATCACGGCGCAGGCGCAGGGGTTGGTGCAGCTGTACTTCGGCGGGCGCATCGACCTGTCCGAGTCGGCTTTCCGCGATCTGTGCCGACGCACCATGTGGCGCACGATCGGCGGCCTTCGCCAGTGAGCGGGTCAAGGGTTCGCGACGGGTCGTGCCGAGTCTCGACGAACAGCATTCGGCGCCCATAGCGCGCGAATGGAGAATTCGATGAAATCTGGGGGAACAACACCATGCGCAGGCAGACCGCACCAACAGAGCAGCCCGTCCGGGCCGCGTCCACGGGAACCGGCGATGCGAGTGCTGACGAGTCCGGGCTCGCAACGACCGGTCGAAGACGTCGATGGGGCCGAGTCGCGGTCGTCGCTGCCGTCGTACTGGTCGTGCTGCTGGTCGGCGGGACCTTCGGGGCCGGTTGGTACGTCAGCAGCCAGCAGCTCGAACCGAACCACTTCAAGAAGGGGCCGTCTGGACTGGTGCTCGGTTTCGGCACCGCACGCGGCGAGCCGACGGTGCTGCTGAGCGCGGCGGAGGGGACCGGCAAGCCCGGTGTCCATGCGCTGACCTGGAACGGCGGCGCGACAATGGTCGGCGACGTCGTGTCGCGCTCAGCCGGGCGCGTGCAGCGCCGGTTGTTGGGGGTGCCACCGCCGGTGGACGTGCAGGTGTCGGTCAAGCCGAAGGTCTACCCCTCCGACCCGCGTTCGTTGCTCGGGTTCCCGGCTGCACAAGTCAGCGTGCCGACCGAGCTGGGCCCGGCCCCGGCTTGGTTCGTGCCTGCCACCGGCCCGGCCGCGTCCACGTGGGTGATCGCGGTGCACGGCCAGCACGGTGATCCGTCGACGGCGATGACCGGGGTTCCGGCGATGCACCGCCTCGGCCTGCCGGTGCTGGCGATCTCCTACCGCAACGACATCGGTGCCCCCGCTTCGCCGGACGGGTTGCTGCACCTCGGGCAGTCCGAGTGGCGCGACGTCGACGCCGCGATCACGCACGCGCGGAAGATGGGCGCGCAGCGGGCGGTCCTGGACGGAGCATCGATGGGTGCAGCCGCCGTGCTGCAAACCCTGAAGCACTCGGCGCAAGCGGACGCGGTCGCCTCGGTGGTGCTGGATGCGCCCGCCCTGGACTACGAAGCGACCGGCTATCACGTGGGCGAGCAGATGGGAGCGCCCGCACCGGTGATCGCGGCGGCGAGCAAGATCATGGAATGGCGGGCCGGACTGGACTTCGACGAGCTCGACACGCTCGACAACCCACCCGCGATCAGGCCGCCGACGCTGCTCGTCCACGGTTCGGCGGACGAAGAACACCCGGTGGCCGGTTCGCGCGAGCTCGCAGATTCCGGGCCGCGGAAGCGTTGGCCGATCCAGTACGAGGAATTCCCCGGTGCCGGGCACACGCAGAGCTGGAACATCGATCCGGAGCGCTACGACCGGGTGCTGACGGATTTCCTGCGCCGCACAGCACTTCGAGGTTGAGCCGGTTGCGGGTAGGCAGCCGGTCCGGAAGTGGTCGCCGAGCAGTGACGCCTTGGCGCCTTCCGGCCGGTACTGCGGTTCCCCGGGGAGCCGTCCCGGACACCTCGCTTCGGGAAGCCCGGGCTTCGAGGAGACACGCCCGGAACCGGGACGGGGGCCGGGCGAAATGAAGGGGGCGCGCGGTCCAACGGGGACAGCTCCCGTTGGACCGCGCGACAAACGTGCATCGCCGCGGGGCGCGACTCGGCCGGACCGGGATGGATAGGAGTCTCTTGTCGTTGGCCCCGCTGGGAAATGCGTAAGGTGCTGGACCCGAGCGGTGCCCGGCTCGCGGATCCACCGCGGCGAAGGGCTGGTGAAGATGCGGAACAAGGGGAGACGGCGGCCGCCGACCGGATTGGCGCGGTGGATGTTCCGGCTGCCGATTCAGCTGTACCGGCTGGGGCTGGGCCGAGTGCTCGGGTCGCGGTTCATGCTGCTGACCCACACCGGGCGCGTGACGGGACGGCAACGGCAGGTGGTGGTCGAAGTCGTCGGCGGTGGCCCGCACGAGGGCAGCTACTTCGCGTGTTCCGGCTACGGGGAAAAATCCGCCTGGTACCGGAACGTGCTCGCGCAACCGCAGGTGCGCATCCAGGTCGGCGACCGCCGCATGATCGCGGACGCCGAGCCGCTCGGTCCGCAGCAGGCGTCCGAGGTGATGGCCCGGTACGCGGCCCGGAACCCGCGCGCGGCGCGGGCGCTGTGCCGGTTCATGGGCTTCGATGTGGACGGCGGTGACGCGGATTTCCGCGCCGTGGGCCGGGAACTTCCGTTCGTCCGGTTCACGCCGCGGCCGTGACCGGAGCTGCGCCGGTGCTCAGAAGTCGTGCACGGCGTGGACCGCGTGCGGTGCTTGCGGGTGGTATCTGCGCAGGTGCACCCGGCGGGTGAGCCGGATGAGCGGGCGGATCAGCATTTCGATGCTGCCCAGCACGAACAGCCAGGTTCCCGCGTAGGTCAGGGCATCGGAGAAGAAGAACAGGCTGCCGACGACGAACCAGGTGCCGATCAGCAGGTCGTTGATGATGCTGACGACTTCGTAGCGGCGGTGGATCACCAGCTCGTCGCGGCCGATGTGCAGGACAACGGTCCCGGCTCCGCCGTCGTCGGTCGAGGTGGAAATGATCGCCTTCCTTTCGCCTGCACGGACGTCCTCGGGGGAGCACATCATTCGACGATGTGTCGCAGATAAGCGGCGGGGTTGTCGAGGTAGCGGCGCCAGTGCCCGACGAGTTCGAGTTCCTCCCAGCCGGTGCGGTGGAATCCCTCCTCGCTCACTTCGACGATGTCGGCTTCCGGGGTGGCGGCCAGGATCGGGGAGTGGGTCGCGCACACCACCTGCGCCCCGCTGCGGCCGAGCTCGTGCATGAGCCCGACCAGTTGCAGGCACGAGGTGAAGCTCAACGCGGCTTCGGGCTCGTCCAGCACGTAGAAGCCGGGCTTGTCGAACATCGACCGGAACACCGCCAGGAACCCCTCGCCGTGGGACAGCTGCGCGGTGTCCTCCTCCCAGTACCCGTGGACTCCGCCGAGCTTCTCGGTCATCTGGAACGCGGTTTCGGCGCGCAGGAAGAACCCTTGCTTCTTGGTGCGCGGGCCGCCCAGCATCCGTGCGGCCGCGGCGGTCTTGTCCAGCGCCAGTACCGCGCCGAGCGGGGTCTTGGCAGCATCCGGTCGCCCGCGCAGGGCGGCCAGCCTGCCGCCATAGGAGTCCAGGCCGAAGCCTTCCGCGATCGCCTCGACGAGCGTCGACTTGCCGGAGCCGTTGTCGCCGACCAGGAAAGTCACCGGCTTGTGGAAGTCCAGCCCGTGCTCGGCGAGTGCGGCCACGCACGGCACGGTGAACGGCCACCGGTCGCGCTGCGCGCGGTCGGGCTGGTTCGCCTCCCGGATGAAGGCGCGTTCGACGAACACGGGACTCCTCGACGTCGTTGGCAGCACACCCGTCCGTCGCACGGCCACCGGCATTCGACCGGCGCGACGGGATGCACGAGCGGGCCGGGCCGAGGATCGCACGCCGTGGTCGGCCGGATGGCGAAGTGGGCGCGCAACTCGCGGACAGCGCCGGGAAAACACGCGCGGGCGGACCTTCCCGCGGCCGAGGTCGGGGGCCGGTCGTCGTGGCGGCAGCTGCGCGGGCGGAAGCGGCACCGGCCGATGCGGATACCGTGACATGCCAAGATGGTCCTATGGCCGAGCACCCGAACGCCGCAGCGCCGCACCGCGTTTGGCGGGGCGTGGACGCGTCGCAACGGCAGGCGCGGCGACGTGCGCAGCTGGTGGCCGCCGGGTTCGCGTTGATGGGTGGCGACGGGTCAAAATCCGTCACGATGCGCGGAGTCTGCCGCGAGGCGGGGCTGACGGAGCGGTACTTCTACGAGAACTTCGGCAACCGCGAGCAGCTGCTGGTCGCCGTGCTGGACGAGACTGTCGAGCAGGCCCGCCAAGTGCTGCTGGACGCCGCCGAGCAGGCGTCTTCCCAGCAGCTCGACACGGTGCGGTACCTGGTGAGCGCGTTCACCGAGTTCGTCACCTCCGACCCGCGGCGAGGCCGGGTGCTGTTCGTGGAATCGCTGGCGGCGCCCGAGGTGGCCCAGCGGGGGCTACGGCTCGTGGAGGAGTTCACGTCGACGATCGCGGAGCTCATGCGCGGCGCGGAGCTCGGTGCTGCGCGGGCGGACGAGCAGGACGTGCGGCTCAACGCCTCCGCGATCTTCGGTGCGCTGGCGCACCTCTACCAGGCGTGGCTGGAAAAGCGCGTCGTCGTCTCGCGCGAGCGGTTCGTGGAGCACGTGGCCCAGGTGATCGAGAACGTGGGCGGCGCCGCTTCGCAGGTCGGCTGAGCCATCCGCTCAGCGACGCTTTATTGACAGAGCGTTAATAGCCGCGGATGCTCTCCGGGTGCGATGAGCAGCGCTCGGCGAGCTGGTCGGGTCGACGCTCACGTCTCGGTTTCGCATGCCGGATTCCTGTTGTGCCAGCGGGGAAGTTGCCACCGAGCAATGTTGACTTCGACTGATGTCAGAAATACCGTTCGCGATGACGTCGGACTTCAGGCGAGGAGGCGGGCGATGGTCGACGCTGGATCAGCGGACGGCAGCGCCGAGTGTCAACAGCGCCGCGTGGTGATCATCGGCGCCGGGTTCGGCGGGCTGGGCACGGCCGCGATGCTCAAGCGCGCCGGGATCGACGACTTCGTCCTGCTCGAACGGGCCGCGGAAGTCGGCGGCACGTGGGCGGTCAACACCTACCCGGGCGCGCAGTGCGACATCCCGTCGATCCTGTACTCGTTCTCGTTCGCGCCGAACCCGGACTGGAGCCGGCTCTACCCGCTGCAGCCGGAGATCAAGGCGTACCTCAACCGCTGCGCCGAAGAATTCGGCCTGCGCCCGCACCTGCGGTTCGGGCACGAAGTGCTCGAGGCCGCCTGGGACGACGACGCGCAGCACTGGACCGTCGTGACCGACCGGGGAACCTGGCAGGCGCAGGTGCTCGTCGGCGCCACCGGCCCCTTCAGCGAACCTTCCGTGCCCGAGCTGCCGGGCTTGGAGAACTTCCGGGGCGCCGTGTTCCACTCCGCGGCCTGGGACCACGAGCACGACCTCACCGGCGAGCGCGTCGCGATGATCGGTACCGGTGCGTCCGGGGTGCAGATCATTCCGCAGGTGCAGCCGGTGGCTCGCGCGCTGAAGGTCTTCCAGCGCACGCCCACCTGGATCATGCCGCACCCGGACCGCCGCATGACGCGCTTCGAGCAGCGGCTGTTCCGGCGTTTTCCCGCCGTGCAACGGATCGCGCGGGAATGCTTCGACCTGTTGCAGGAAGCGCTGGTGCCGGGCTTCGTGCACCGGCCCGGGCTGCTCAAGGGCATGGAATGGGTCGCCCGCGCGCACCTGCGCCGCCAGGTCCGCGATCGTGAGCTGCGGGCCAAGCTGCAGCCGTCCTACTCCTTCGGCTGCAAGCGGCCCACGTTCTCCAACGCCTACTACCCGGCGTTGACGCAGCCCAACACCGAGGTGGTCACGTCCGGAATCCGGCAGGTGCGGGAGAACGGGATCGTCACCGCCGACGGAACGCTGCACGAACTCGACGCGATCGTGCTGGGCACCGGGTTCCGGATGACCGACAACCCCGTTTTCGACCGGGTGCGGGGAAAGCACGGCCGCAGCTTGAACGAGGTGTGGCAGGGTGATGCGCAGGCTTACCTGGGCACGACGATCAGCGGGTTCCCCAACTTCTTCTTCCTGCTCGGGCCGAACTCCGTCGTCTACACCTCGCAGGTCGTGACGATCGAGGCGCAGGTCAACTACATCCTGAGCTGCCTGCGCCAGCTCCAGCGGCAACGACTGTCCAGTATGGACGTCCGGCCGGAGGTGCAGCGGTCCTTCGCCGACGAGGTCGAGCACCGGCTGCGCGGCTCGGTGTGGAACACCGGCGGATGCAGCAGCTACTACCTCACCGAGGCGGGGCGCAACTTCGTGTTCTACCCGGGATTCAACCGGGGCTTCCGCGCCCGAACGCGCGAGGCCGAACTGGCCGACTACCACACACGCAGCGCTGACCGGGCGAACCGGCACAGCGCGATCCCCTCGCAGCGAAGGACGTCATGATGTTCCGATTTCCCCGCATCGGCAGGAATCCGGTCGTCGATCCGCGCGGCGCTCGGCGCTACACCGAGGAAGCGCACGTGATCACGCCGCGCGACGTGGAGTTCTCCTGGGACGGGGTCCCGATGCACTACATCCCCGGAGAACCGCTGGCTACGCACGTCATCAACTTCATGCACCTGGTGCTGCCCGAGGGCGAGCGGGCCATGTCCAAGGCGCTGTCCGAGTCGCTGCCGCTGATCGAAGATGCGCGGCTGCACGAGGAAGTCGTCGGTTTCGTCGGCCAGGAGGCCACGCACGCGTCCTCGCACGAAGGCGCGCGGGAGCACTTGACCTCGATCGGCCTGGACACCGAGCCGATGACGCGCAAGCTGGAGTGGATGGTCGACCACGTCCTCGGCGAACGGGGGCTCAAGGGCCGTGCCAAACATGCGTGGCTGTGCGAACGGCTCGGGATGTTCGCGGCGCTGGAGCACTACACCGCGGTGATCGGCGAGTGGTTGCTGCACGCGGAAGTGTTGGAGCGCAAGGGAATGCACCCGACGATGCTGGACCTCGTTCGCTGGCACGGCGCCGAGGAGGTCGAGCACCGCAACGTCGCCTTCGACGCGTTCATGTACGTCGACGGCAGCTACGCACGTCGGGTTCGCACGGCGCTGCTGGCGAGTTTCACGTTGCTGGTGCTGCTGCTGTCCTCGCTGAACTACCTGTTCAAGAAGGACCCGTCGAAGAACAAGGGCCGCTTCTGGTTCTTGCAACTGCTCAGCGCCATGCGCCGCGGCGTGGTCCCGAACATCATGCTGTTCCTGACCGAGATCCCGAAGTACCTGAACCCGCGCTTCCACCCTTCGCAGCTCGGCAGCATGGACGCCGCGGTGCGTTACCTGGCGCGGTCTCCAGCAGCCAACGCCGGTGGCACGGCCTCGTAGCGGTAGGCGGATCATGACCATGAGCACGCGACAAGACCGTCCCGCGTTCGAGCCTTCGTGGGTGTTGCGGGCGGTGGGCGGATTCAGCGCCGCCTACCGGCACCTGTTCGCCGCGAGCAGTGCCGCACCGCTCCTTTCGCGGCCGAAACCGGTGCGCCGCAGCGGATTCGACCTCTATCTCGTCATCGATCGAATACGTCCGGAAACCGCCGACGTCGTCAGCGTGCGACTGTCCGATCCGGACGGTGGTGCGCTGCCGAGCTGGGTTCCGGGAGCGCACATCGACGTCTTCCTGCCTTCCGGGAAGCAGCGGCAGTACTCGCTGTGCGGCGATCCCGCCGACCGGTTCGGCTACCGGATCGCGGTCCGCAGGCTCGCCGACGGCCTGGGCGGGTCGCGCGAGGTGCACGACGAGCTCGAACCGGGCGACCGCATCACGATTCGCGGGCCGCGCAACGCTTTCCGGCTGGTCGATGCGGAGTCGTACCTGTTCGTCGCGGGCGGCATCGGGATCACTCCGATCCTGCCGATGGTGCGGGAGTGCCACCGGCGCGGCTCGCCGTGGCGGATGGTCTACCTCGGACGGTCCCGGGAGAGCCTGCCGTTCCTGGACGAGCTGGCCGGATACGGCAGCGGGGTGGTCGACGTCCGCCCGGACGACGAGCACGGGCCGCCGGACATCACGGCGATCCTGCCCGAGGCGTTACCCGGCGCGGCGGTCTACCTGTGCGGACCGGCGCCGCTGATGACCACCGCCCGCGACCTGCTGCGCGAGATCAACCCGAGCGGTTCCTTGCACACCGAGCGGTTCTCCCCGTTGCCGGTGCGCGACGGCGTCCCGTTCGCGGTGCGCCTCGCGCGCAGCGGGATCGACGTGCAGGTGCCGTCGGACGAGTCCGCGCTGGCCGCGATCCGCCGCGAGCTGCCGGGTGTGCCCTACTCGTGCCAGCAGGGCTTCTGCGGCTCCTGCAAGGTCCGGGTGCTCGCCGGAGAGGTGGAGCACCGGGACAGGCTGCTGCCGGACGACGAACGCGCGGATTCGATGCTGATCTGCGTGTCGCGTTCGGCGGGCGAGCAGCTCACCATCGACCTCTGATCAGCCGCGCCGTGGAAGGACCGGTTCCGCATGACCCGCTGGTACCCGCTAGCCGAATCCGATGACGATTTCCTGTGCTACGCCGAATTCCGCTTCGCGCACACCGTGGAAGTGCCGGTCGCGGCCGAGCACGTGTGGGCGGCGTTCAGCGCCGATGACGCGCTGGTGTCGTTCTCCCGGTCGATCACCGCAGCGGAGTGGACCTCACCGCGGCCGTTCGGGGTCGGCACCACCCGGACGGTGACGGTCGGGCACGGTGCCGCGTCGCTGCGGGAGCGGTTTTACCGCTGGGACGGGGAATCGCGGATGACGTTCACAGTGGACGCGGCGAATCGGCCGGGCTTGCGGCGGTTCGCCGAGGACGTCGCGCTCGAACCGATCGCCGGGGGCACGCGGTTCACCTGGACCTTCGCGGTGGAGCCAGGGCCCGGGCTCGCTCCGGTGCTGGCGGCGTCCCGGCCGCTGCTGCTCAAAGCGACGCGGGGCTTCGCCGAAGGGGCCGCTCGCCGGGCGGAATCCGGTGCGCGGGGAGGTGCGCGATGACGAGCGGAACCGTTGAGCGAACGTCGGGAAGAGCCCGGCTTGCGGCGACTCTCCGCGATCTCGGCGTCCCGTTGCCCGGCGGAACCTGCTACGACGTCGCCGGCAAGGTCGTCGTGATCACCGGCGGAGCGGACGGGATCGGTTTCGCCCTCGCCCGGATCCTGCACGACGAGCGCGCCGTGGTCGCGCTGGTGGACGTGGACGGCGCTGCCCTGGCCGCCGCCGAGCGCGCGTTGGGCGGGCGACGAGTCCTGACCGCCGTCGCCGACGTCCGCGACCGCGCCGCGATGGACGCCGCTGTGCGCGAGATCGCAACGGAGGCCGGGGGCATCGACGTGATCGTCGCCAACGCAGGCGTGACGCCACCGCCCGCGACGCTGCGCCAGATCGACCCGGCCGACTTCGACCGCGTGGTGGACATCAACCTGACCGGCGCGTTCAACACCGTCCGCCCGGCGATCGACGAGGTCATCGCCCGCCGGGGACACGTGGTGGTGGTCTCGTCGGCGGCGGCGTTCTCGCCCGCGCTCGGAGGTGCCGCGTACGTGCTGAGCAAAGCGGCCGTCGAGCAGCTCGGCCGGATTCTGCGCCTGGAACTCGCCGGACACGGTGCCACCGCGGGAGTCGCCTACTTCGGCATCGTGGACACCCGCCTCGCGCGGTCCACACTGGACGAAGATGAACTGGGTGCGGAGCTGAACTCGCGGCTGCCATGGCCGCTGCGCCGCCGCATCACGCCGCAGCGCGCGGCGCGCTCGGTCGCTCGCGGGATCGCCCGGCGGGCCGGCAGCACCACGGTTCCTCGCTCCTGGCAGCCGTGGGGGCTGCTGCGCGGGCTGCTGAACGTGCTCATCGACGGTCAGCTCGTCACCGACCGGCGCAGCCACGCGTTCATCCGCGACTTGGAAGCCAGGACCGACCGGCAGGCGGCGAACTCGCCCGCGGATTCGGGAAAACCGTCATGACCCTCCGCGCGGTGCGGGTGACCAGCGCTGCATGACCGTCCGGATGCCGATCGGCGGCCGAGTCTCGGTCCGCTCCCGCGCACTCGCGGCGGTGCTGCGCCGGACGCTGCGGCCCCTGATCGAGCGGGCTCCGATCACCGCGGACAGCGTGCGGCGCGTCCGGTCGATCACCGGTGAGCTGGGGCCGCTGCTCGGCCCCGCCCCGCGCGGAACGCGGGTGCACCGGGTGCCCGAAATCCGCGCGGACCTGGTCCGCACGGGACGCGGCGCGCGGCGGGTGATCCTCTACGCCCACGGCGGCGGATTCGTGCTGGGTTCGTCCAAGCTCTGGCGCGCGCAGGTCGCGCGGCTGTCGTCACTGTCCGGGGCGCCGGTGCTGTCGGTGGACTACCGGACCGTGCCGGAACACCGCATGCAAGACGGTGTCGAGGATTGCCTCGACGCGTACCGATGGCTGCTCGAGCGCGGGTATTCCGGCGATGACGTGGTGCTGGCCGGGGATTCGGCCGGTGCGAACCTGGCCTTCGCGGTCGCCCTGCGCGCGCGGGAGCGGGGGCTGCCGCGCCCGGCTGCGATCGCCGCGACGTCGCCATGGCTCGATCTCGCGGGCAGCGGCCCTTCCTACGAAGCGAACCGGCTGCTCGATCCGTACCTGCCCGCCAGGGCCGCCGCCGAGGTGGCGCGGATGTGCGCGCTCGACGCGGAGCCGACCGACCCGCTGCTGTCGCCCCGCTACGCCGCCTTGCACGGGCTGCCGCCCGCACTGATCCAGGTCGGCTCGATCGACCTGCTCCGCAGCGACGGTGAAGTGATGGCGCACCGGTTGGGAAAGGCGGGCGTGCCGTGTGAACTGCAGGTGTGGAACGGGCAGATGCACGCCTTCACCTTGCTGGCGGGTGTGCTCCCGGAGGCGCGAGCGGCGCTGCGCGAACTGGGCGCCTTCACCGCGCGGTGCACCGACCGGCCGGGCTGACGGTTCGTCCTGCCGCTCAGCCGGGCTCCTGCGAGGCCACCACGTTCGGAAAGGTCGTGACGAGCACGTGCAGGATCACGTCGGTCAGCAGCACGTGCAGATCGCTGCGCGAAAGCGCCCCGCGCACCAGCCATTCCCGCGATGCGGCGCGGATCATGCTGCCGTAGGAGCGGATGATAGCCCGCAGCGTCTCGCGGTTCTCGACGACCTCGGTCATCATCGCCGCTTCCAGCACGCGGTCGGCGGCGATCTCGTCGCCTTCCGCGAGGATCTCCTCGACCTCCGGGTCACGTCCCATGGCTTCCGGGCCGATCGCGGTCAGCCACATCTCCTTGTTGCGCTCCACCACGTCCAGCCACCGATCCACGCTGATGGCCAGGCGCTGCTCCATGCTGGTTTTGGGCAGGTGCTCGGTCACCGTCGCCGGGATGACCATCATCTGCCGGATCACTTCCAGGTACAGCCCGCGCTTGCCGCCGAAGTAGTGGTTGATCAGGCCGCGGGCGACGCCCGCCTCGTCGGCGAGGTCGGCGGTGGAGATCGAGGAATAGGTGCCCGCACCGAACACCCGCCGCGCGGCGGCGAGGATCTCCGCTTTGCGCGCTTCCGGATCGAGGCGCCTGCGTGGTGCCGAGGACCGCACACTCATGCGCACCACCTTATCTTCAGCGGGTCAACGGTCTCATCCGGAAACGGCGCGGAAGCCGTGAATATCCGCTGCGACGTGGGAATCGAGTTGTTGGCGATCCGCCAATCAGCGGCCGTGCCCGCCGGTCGGCGCTGGATCAAGTCGCGCGGGTCGTGGGAGCACCCTGCTGGACCCAGGGCAGGTGACTCGGCAGATCGCGCCCGACGGTTCCGGGGAAGTTCGGGGCGCGGCGTTCCAGGAACGACGCCACACCCTCCATCGCGTCCTCGTTCGCCGGCAGCCCCGCGATCAGCCGGGAGTCGATCGGCGCCGACGCAGAAGTCCTTGCCCTCGCCGGTGAACACGACGTCGCGGACGTCCTCGTCCCGGTCCGCGCGGTCGAACGCGTCGGCCAGCTCGTCGGCCATGCCGGCGGTGTGAGCGTTGCGGGCGCGCGGGCGGTTCAGCGAGATCGTGGCGACCGGGCCGGTGCGCGCGTAGCTGATCTCTTCGCAGTGCTCCACTGGCGCACTTCCTCTCTTGCGGCGGCAAGCGTAGCCAGTGGTGAAATATTGACAAGTTGTCAATAATTCACCAACGCTGGGTCGTTGCCGCGATCCGTTGCGGCCCAAGGAAGTTCGGCCGCTTCCATCGGCCGGCTCGGGTCGGTGCCGAGGCGAGCGCCCGATGCAATGACAGCGCCGGAAGAGACGCTCGACGCGGCGTTGTGCGAGGACGGCTCGCCGACCTGAGCAGCCGTGACCCGAACTCTATTGACAGTGCGGCAACGGATCGTGAGGGTGGCGCAGGTCATACGTGGTGCCGTCCGGCGCGGCCGCGGGGCGGCCCCGGCCAGGTGGTGGTGACGGCGAAGGCGAAGGGGCCTGCGATGAGATCACTGGTGGCTCTCCGGCGACGCCTGCTCGGGCTGACCTTCGTCGCGTTCGTGGTGCTGATCCCGGTGCTGTGCATCGCCGTCTACCGCGGTGCCTTCAGCCGCGATTCCGAGGTCGTGCTGCGCGCCGGATCGCTCGGGAACCAGATCCTGCCGCAGTCCAACGTCAAGGTCCGCGGCATGATCGTGGGCCAAGTCCGCGAGGTCGTCCCGGTCCCCGGCGGCGCGCAGCTGCGGTTGGCGATCGCCCCGGACAAGATCAGCCGGATTCCCGCGAACGTCTCGGCGCAGCTGTTGCCCAGCACGCTGTTCGGCGAGCGGTACGTCGCGCTGCGGCCACCCGCGGACGAGTCGTCGAGGCCGCTGACCGCCGGTGACGTCATCGAGCAGGACCGCTCGAAGGCATCGGTCGAACTGCAGCAGGTGCTCGCCGACACGATGCCCGTGCTGCAAGCGGTTCGTCCGCAGGACCTCGCGGTCACGCTCAACGGACTGAGCCAGGCGCTGGACGGCCGCGGCAGATCGGTTGGCGAGACGATTTCGGAGCTGAACCGGTACGTGGCCGGGCTGAACCCGTCGCTGCCGCAACTGCAGCAGAACCTGCGCGAAGCAGTGGGTGTCGCCGAAACCTACGAGCAGGCGGCGCCGGACGTCCTCGAAGGGCTCGGCGAGCTGAGCAGCACGGCCCGGACGCTGGTCGAACAGCGCGCGAACCTCAGCGCGCTGACCGGGCAGCTCACCGCGACATCCGAGGACACGACCGGTTTCCTCCAGGGCAACTCCGAGAACCTGATCCGGATGAACGCCTCGGCCCGTCCCACGCTCGACGTGCTGGCGAAGTACGCGCCCGAGTACCCGTGCGTGTTCGCGCAGAGCGCCGGGATCATCCCCGAGGTCAACCGGGTGTTCGGGGTGGGCACCGCGGAGCCGGGTGTGCACATCACGCTGGAGGTCGTGCCCAACCGGGGCAAGTACGTGCCCAGCGATGCCGCGGTCTACGGCGACGAGCGCGGGCCGCGCTGCTACCCGATGGTGCGGGCGCCCCAATATCCGCCGGACGGCCCGGTGCAGGACGGCACGTCGTCGCCGCCGCCTGCGCGGACCGGGGATCAGGGTGTGCTGCCGAGTTCCGATGCTTCCTCGTCCGCGAACTCGGGGGCTTCCGGGGGCGCCGCGCCGGAGCTCGGGGTCGCCAACTCGCCGGCGGAGCGCGAGCTGATCGCCGCGATCGCGGCACCCCCGCAGGGCGCGGATGTGCCGCCGTGGTCGAGCCTGCTGCTCGGCCCGTTGTTCCGCGGCACCGAGATCACCGCCCGCTGAACCACCGTTGACCGGGGCCCGTCAGCTATCGAGCAACGGCGCTCATGACCGTCCGGGTTCGAGGCCGCCGAGGAGCAACGGTTCGGCTGCCGCTCGCAGACGGCGGCGGAACCCGCCTCGTGACGGTTCGCAGCGAGGCGGGCTCGGAGCCGCCGGGGTCAGGGCAGGGTGCGGATGGTCAGGCCCGCGGTGCGGAGCCGTTCGAGCAGGGCCGAACCCATGGCGGTGGCGGCGGTGACCTGTCCCGCGGTGCTCGGCAGGTCGTCGAAGGCCAGGCACAGCGCGGATTCGGCGAGCATCTTCGCGGTTTCGTCGTAGCCCGGGTCGCCACCGGCGAACTCGGTCTGCACCTGCTGCCCGCCGGCTTCGCCGGTGAAGCGCACCGAGAACCACGACTTCGCGCGGTCTTGCTCGGCCGGGCCGGTGCCGGGGGCGCGGACGGTGGCCAGCGCACGCCGCGCGGGCGGAATCTGCGCGAGCAGCCCGAGGGCTCCGAGCCCGGCGATCCCGCCGACCAGTACGGGAAGCCGTTTGACGGCGGCGTATTGCCGGTAGGTGAAGTCCGGCCCGTACTCGGGCAGCGCGGCAGCCGAGCGGGCGACGATCCGCGGGTCGAGCGTGGGCATCGGCGCCAGCCACATGCCGCTTCCGTGGTCGCGGCGCGGCGATCCGAGGGGCGTGTGGATCCGCCGGTTCTCGGGGCGGGTCTCGACGCGGCGGCGCTGTTTCGCGGCGTCGGCCATCTGGCGCGGCCGGGACAGCGCCGTCAGCACCGATGCGTAGGTGCCGCCGGAGAAGGACGCGTTGGTCCGGACCTGGCCGGTGATGGTGACGGGTCGCTCGGCGGGCAGCTGCCGCACTGTGTGGTAAACGCCCAGGTCGTAGGGGATCGAGTCGAACCCGCAGGCGTGCACGATCCGGGCGCCGTTGCGCACGGCGGTCTCGTGGTGCCGCAGGTACATCCGGTCGACGAACTCCGGCTCGCCGGTCAGGTCGACGTAGTCGGTTCCCGCTGCGGCACATGCGGCGACCAGCGGCTCGCCGTACTGCACGTACGGCCCAACGGTGGTGATCAGCACCCGGGTGCTCTCGGCGAGCTTGCGCAGGCTGGCCTCGTCGGTGCTGTCGGCGTGCAGCAGCGGGAGGTCCGCGCAAGCGGGATTCCGTTCGCTGAGCCGTTTCCGCACGTCAGCCAGCTTGTTCTCGTTGCGGCCCGCGAGCGCCCAGCGGCATCCGGGCGGCACGGCTCCGGCGAGATACTCGGCCGTGAGCTCACCGGCGAACCCGGTGGCGCCCAGCAGCACCACGTCGTAGCTGCGTTCACTCGTCATCCGCTGGAGATCCTTCCCGTTCCCGACCGCGCTCGTCCTCGCAGCAGCGATCGTAACGGCGTTATAGCGCCGGTCTCCATCCCACCGCCGCGCCGGACCCAGGCGCCCATGACGAGCGGCGCTCCGACCCGCACAGCGCGCCGCGCTGGTCGTGCCGCATCACGGCGGACCCGACTGCACAGCGGCGGCTGCACTAGCAGGTGGCGGCGAAGTCGCCAGCGCGTACTTCGGCAAGGCAACGCACGACTTCGCCGCGCGCAACGAGCGCATCCGGCTGATCGAAGGGCCGGAGCTCAAGCACCTGCTCAAGGAGCACCTCGACCTCGACGTGGTCATCGGCGCGAAGATCCCGAACCGGAAGAACTGACCGATGCCGCGTCGTAGCTGGGAGCGCGGGCCCGGCCGCTCGCGCTGATCAGACCGGCGTGAGTTCGCTTTCGGTGAGGTCGGTGTTGGCGAGCAGGTACTTGATGACCTGCTGCGGTTCGGTGTCGTGAGTGAGCAGGGCCATGGCACCGGTTTCGGGCCAATAGTTTGCGACCAGAACGATCTCGGTTCCGGAGACGAGGGCGAGCGGGCAGATGTCGCGGCCATCGTCGGGTGCAGGGCTGAAGGGCTGGCGGAGGCGCTCCTCGGCTTTGAGGGGCGACATCGTCAGTCTGGCGACCGGGGCAGCGTCGGTGAAGTCGCTCCAACGGTTCAGCGGAAGAAGCTGCAGTGGGGGCGGAGTCCAGGGCCGTTGACGATCCATCTCGGCGACCACTTTGGACAGAAACATGCGCAGCGTCTCGTCGCTGTGCGGCTGGGGAATGTTGGCTCCCAGGTCCGCACCGTTGGCCACGGCGTACGCGAGGGCGTCGTACTGCTCCTGCTGGGTCAGCGTGACGTAAGGCTCGGCGAGGAACCGCTGAGCTTCGCGGGCGGCCAGCTCATCGGTGAGCTCCTCAGCGAACTGCACGCAGTAGACGAGGCCGTCGACCGGCCGGCGCCAGGATTCGCCGGGCATGGATCTCCTCGAGCTGTTCGTCGGCGGAATTCGCGGGGCCTCGCTGCCGATCGTCGGGACCGAACACCCCGGCACCGACACTGGACACGCCGAAGTAGCTGCTGAACACCGCGGCAGTCCGTGCTTACCCGACCGGCGCGAAATCGCTTTCGGTGAGATCGGTGTTGGCGACCAGGTAGTCGACGATCTGCTGCGGTTCGGCGGCGTGGGTGAGTACGGCCATGTCGCCGGTTTCGGGCCAGTAGTCGGCGACCAGAGCGATCTCGTTGCCGGATGTGAGGGCGAGCAGGCAGATGCGGCGCCCGTCGTCCGGCCGCTGGACGAAGCCGTGCCGGAGTCGTTCCCTGACGTCGGTGACCGACAGCTTGAGTGCTGCTACGGGGGGTGCGTCGGTGAAGTCGCTCCAGCGGTCGAACGGCAGTACGCGCAGCGGGGGTTCAGTCCAGGGCCGCTGGCGGTCCATTTCGGCGACCACTTTGGACAAAAACTCGCGCAGCTGATCGTCGGAATGCGGCGGTTCGATGTTGCCGCCGAGGTCGTTGCCGTAGGCCACGGCGTGCATGAGCGCGTCGTACTGTTCCTGCTGAGTCAGTGTGACGGTAGGCTGGGCGAGCATACGCTGGGCATGATGGGCAGCCAGTTCGTCGGTGAGTTCATCAGCGAACTGCACGCTGTAGACCACGTTGCGGACCGGCGAGCGCCAGGCTTCGTTGTTGGGCATCGCTTTCCTCTGGACTGTTCGGCTGTGCTATCCGCCGATGATCTTGACGTCGGCGTCGGGATCGAATTTGGCCTTGCGGTCGTTGAACAAGTGGCGCATGAAGTTCATGGTGGCTTCCTTGCCGGGCCGGTAGTGGCCGCTGGCGTTGCTGACGAAGTGCACCATCCCTTCTTTGACGCCGAGTTCGCCCGCGGCGGCAACCGGTTCGCCGGCGGCGAGGCTGGAATGGTGGAACACGTCAAGCTCTTGCCGGTTGGAGGCGAAGATGTCGCCGTGCTTGTCCATGATGAAGATCGCACGCGGGTCGTCCTTCGAATGCAGTGACGTGCCGGCAGAAGTGTCGAACAGCTCGCCCTTGTTGGTGCGCAGCAATCCGTCGTCGCCGACGGTCAGCATGTGGTCCCGGCGTTCGGCAGCGCTGAGGTACTCCACTTGGGTTGCCCGTCCCTCGAAGCCGGGCAAGTGCTCACCGACATACTCGTCGCGCATCGGAATGGTCTCGAACTTCCCGGCGGCGTCTCCGGCGCCTTCCGCGACGTCGTCGGCTGCGCGGGCTGCATCGTCGGCGCCGCCCGCGACCTTCTCGGCGGGTTTGAACACCGACAGGGCGCTCTTGCCGAGTTTGGCCAACCTGCCGATAGGTATGACCGTCAAGGCGGTGTCGACCATTATCGAGGTGAGGCTGCCTTCGCCGGTCGCGGCGTAGACGGCTGCGTCGATGCCCAGCGCCGCAACGCCGGTGGCCGCGCCCACCGCCAGGAAGGCGGCGCCGACGGCGTTGCCGACCACGGGAATGGCCTGCAATGCGAGTCCGATGACGGTGGCCGCGGCCGAGACGACCTTCAGCGCCGAAGAGACGCTCTTGAGCACGTCCTTGTGCTCGCGGACGAAGTCCCGGCCCTGGCCGATGAGGTCGTAACCGGCCGGAGGTTCCTGGAACCGCATCCCCTTGGCCGAGTTGATGACCTTGCAGCAGCTCTCGGTGGCCGCGGTCATCTCGGAACGCAGACTGGTGGCCTTGTGCACCAGGGCGTCCCATTCGCGCTGGGCCGCGGCCAGCTCGGCCGAGGCGCCCGGGGCGGCGGACCGGTGGTGGCTCTGCGGTGCCGTCGGCGCGGGCTGGTTGCGGGCCTGGGCGTCGGCGAGCGCCTGCTGGTGCTGCTGCATCGCCTGCTGCTGCGCCCGGGCGTGGTGCTGATCGGCCGCCTGGGCATCGGCCAGCGAGTTCTTGGCCGCCTGCAAGCGTTCCCAGGCTGCGGGGGCTTGGTCGGCGACCGGCCGCATCCCGCCCTGCAGATCGGTCAGCTGGGACGCGAAGCCACCCAGCGCGGTGGCGACCTTGGTGAACGCCTCGCCGGTCACTCGCAGGTGCGGCGGGATCTCCGAGTCGACCTTCTCCCGGAACTGGTCGGCCTCCGGCCCGACGAACTGGCCGGTGTCCATCCCGGTGACGCGGTCGGCCGCGGCGGACGAGTTCTGCCCGAAGCGGCGGTAGGCCGCTTGTGCGGTGCGGATCGCTTCGGGGGAGCCGCCCATCCGGAACAGGTGCGCCGGAAACTCGGTGGCCACAGTAGTTCTCCAGATCTTCGCCGGAAACCGACAGCAGGGGCTCGACTCGACTCCGGCGGCGCGCACCGCCTTGCGGAGTCCGAGGGGGCGCGCCGTTATCCGCCGACGCCGAGGACCGCGAGCACGATCACGACCGCCACCACCAGCCCGGCGAGCGCGAGCCCGCCCCAGATCGCCGGGGTGGGGCGGCGCAGATCCGCCGGGGCGTAGCGCGATCCGTGCAGCAGCGCGGCCTTGGTCTGGCCGGCTCGCAGCGCGTGCGCCTGCAGGACGATCTTGCTGCGTTGATCAACCATGCTCGGCCTCCCCGGACGGCGAGCGGCGCTGGACCAGGGTGCCGAAGCCGCGGGCGACTCCCGGTGCCGACGGCTTGTCGACCGCCACGAAACCATCCCCCGCGGAGTCGGCGGAGTCGCTGCCGGACTCGGCGGGCGCGTCCGGGGTAGCGGTGAGCACGCTGTGCGCCATCGCGCTGATGACCTCGTAGGTCACCCGCTCCATCTCCGGCTGCGCCGTCGCCGAGGACAGCAGCAGCATCCACGTCGTGCCCGGCACGGGAAGGAAGATCTGGTAGTTCTGCATGCTCACCCGAGTGCGGAACCCGGGCGGGATCAGCGAGGACCGGTCCTGGGCGAGGATCGCCGCCCCGGTCCGGGTCTCCAGCAGCGTGGTGTCCGCGTTCTCCGGCAGCATGTCGCGCACCTGGTCCAGCCCCGCGGGCTTGTCGCCGGTGTCGTGCCAGAGCAGGTGCACCCCGGCGGAGCCGAGTTCGCCGGTGGAGAGCTTGCCGAACTGCATCACGCACAGGATCGTTCCCGCGCGCTGCGACTCGGCGACGATGTGCTCGATCCAGCCGAACACGGTGCGGCGCTCGGCGGCGGGCAGCTTGCGGCCGCCGAACTTGAAGTCGATGAGGCGCTCGGCCGAGACCCGCCACGTGGCCGGAGCGGTGTCGACCATCGCCCAGTCGGACGGGATGCCCACCGACCATTCGAACGGCGGGTGCGAGCTGTCGTGGTTGAGCGTCAGCTCGGCCCCCGGGAGCGGCCCGGCCATACCTGCGTGCCCTTTCTGCTGGTCCGTTCGCCGCGCGTGGTCGGCGGGCTTGATCGCGTTACTGCTTGCCGCCGCGGAACTTGGTGGCCAGCTCGGAGTCGGTCTGCTGGGCCAGCTGCCCGATCTGCTTGGTGAGCTTGCCGGTCTCGCCGAGCTTGCTCTCCAGGTCGAGCAGGCTGGAGTTCCACTCGTCCTGGAAGCCCTCGATGGCGGAGATGATGTTCGCGTGGTCCTCGCCGTCGAGTCCTTCGACGTCCCGGGCACCGTGGTGGTCCTGCTTGAGTTCCTCGTTGAGCGTGTCCAGCTCGGTGCCGAGCTTGGTCAGCTGCTCGTACGGATACTGCACGTACGTCACGGATGCCTCCTCTCCAGCGGTGATCGCGCCGAGTGCCGCACTGTACTGTAGGGCACGGTCGGCCTCGTCCGAGGCGGTTTCGGGTGAGTTCGTCGCAACAGGACCGATTCCGTCCGATCGCGACTCGCTCGACCGCGGTGAACACCTGCGCGCGCCGCCGATCGGCGCAGTCGCGTTGCTCCGTTCAGCTCAATCTGCGGTGTGCGGGTACTTGATTCCCGGCGCGTGCCCGAGACTCCGAAGGCGAGTGCGGGCTCGGTAGCATCCGGGCCGCATTCGACGGGGCGACGATTCGCCGGGGGAGGCGACGACATGCTGGGGAAGGTCGCCGCTCCGGTGCGGGCGACGAAAGGGTGACGATGGGACCACAGCAGTCAGGGCCGCCCCATCGGCCGGAGGGCCAGTGGCGTCCGGCCGCGGGCGATGCGGCCACCCGTCGCGCGCCGCCGCAGGACGACAAGCGCAATGCTCCGCCCAACGGAAACGGTGCAGGTGGCGGAAACGGCGCAGGTAATTCGGGACCGGCGGCTCAGCGGCAGCCACCGCGCAGGCAGCAGGGCCCCACGCCGCCGTCGGGGCGCCCGCAGTCCGGGCCACATGCGGCAGGTCCGCAGCAGCGGTCGCCCGCCGGGGCGCCCCCTCCGCAGCAGACCGGTCCGCATCCTGCCGTTCCTGCGCATCGCACCGGTTCCCAGCCCGCGGTGCCGCGCACCGGGCCGCAGCCGATTGCGCCGCAGCACACGGGTCCGCAACCGATCCAGCCGCACAGCGGCCCCCAGCCTGTGCAGCCGCACAGCGGCTCCCAACCTGTGCAGCCGCACACTGGCCCCCAACCGGTCCAGCCGCGCACGGGCCCGCAACCCGTGCAGCCACGAGTTCCGCGACCGGCGACGGGTCCGCAGCCGGTCCAGCCCGGACCCGCCGCCCCCGGGCCGTCCACACCGGACAAGTCGGGTGCAGCGAAGAAGTCCGATGTGGACAAACCAGCGGGCCGCCGCGGTCCGGGGCTCCTGCGGTTGGCGGCGCGCGCCTGCCTGCCCGCGCTCACGGTCGATGTGGACCGCCACCGCGCGGACCGCCGAATCCTCACCGGCGCCGGGCTCTCGGCCTCGATCGCGGTGCTCGGGGTCGGCGACGCCGCCGCGCGCGGCCATGTTTCGGCGCTGGTGGCGCACGCGCTGGCGGCCTACCAGGGTTCGCGCGTGCTGGCCTTCGACGCCGACACGCGTTCCGGAGCGCTGCGCTCCCGGCTGACGGAGTCCACTCAGGACTCGCTCAACCCCCTGCTGGCCGGGCTCGGTGTCCGGCAACGCGGTCCCCGCCCGGACCAGCCGCCCACGCACCGGTGGGCGCGTTCGCGGCTGACGCCCGGCAGCGAGATCGCGCTGATCGCCGCCGACCCGGCATCGCCCGGTCCCGAGCTGGGCGGCGGTGAGTACGGCTTCGCGCTGCCTTCGCTGCGGCGCTGGTGGCCGCTGATCGTCACCGACCTGCCCGCGCCGAGCGCGGGCGGTGCGACCGAACGCGGAGTCGTCGACGCGGACCGGGTCGTGCTGGTGGCCGACCAGGACTCGGCGGATCCGGCGATGCTGCGCCAGGCGTGGCAGTGGCTCAGCGGACTGCTCGGCGCGCAACGCGCGGCCGAGCGCGTGCTGGTGGCCGAACCGGCGCGGGGGAATCGAGCGAAACCGCACCACCGCGGTCTCGTGGGCGATAACGTGGAGATCGTGCCCGTTCCCGGAATGCCTGCATCGGCGCCGAGCGGGCGGGTGCTGACCTCGGCGACGGAGCCGAGCGTGGCCGCGGCGCAGCACGTGGCCGCGCGGTGCCTGGCGCCGGTGGCCGATGCCGCGGCCGTCGCGGGCTCGGATGCGTAAGCCGCTCGTGCGTCCAGGAAAGGATGGGTTCTCCAGATGAGCACCAAGTTTTCGGTAACCAACAACGCCGTCGGGCAGGCCGCGAGCAAGCTCGACGACGACGCCGCGCAGCTCGAACAGCTCGCGCAGCGGCTGTCCTCGGCGCTGGAGGAACTCATGCCGCACTGGAAGGGCCAGGGCGCGACGGCGTTCCAGCAGCCGAAGGAGCAGATCACCCAGGGCGCCAAGCAGTGCGCCACTGCTGCCCGGGCGCTGCAGGGCAAGGTCGCCCAGGCCGGGCAGTCCTACCAGACCGGGGAGCAGGACCAGGCTTCCCAGATCAAGAGCCAGGCCGCCGGTATGGACCCGGCGAAGTTCAACTTCTGACCGGCGTACGCGACCGACCGGAGCAGACCTCGAGGGAGATGCGATGACCAGTGGCGTGTTCGGGTACGACGAATCGGCCGGGCAGGAGGCCGCCCAGGCCGTGCAGGGCGTGCTGGGCGAGATGCAGGCGCTGATGGACAAGATGCGCGGGGACATGAACCAGACCACGGCCAACTGGGAGGGCGACGAGTCCGGCCAGTACCAGGGGATCATGGGTCAGTTCAATTCCGGTGCGCAGCAGGTCAGCGGCGGGATTGAGCAGATCAAGTCGATGATCACGGGCACGACCGACGCGGTCGGTTCGATGCGCGGTCAGGTCCGCAAGGCCCTCGGCAGCTGACCGGTCGCGCGCCGCCGCGAAAACCCAATAGGCACAACGAAAAACGGACCCCGCGACGGTTTCGCCGCGGGGTCCGTTCTCGCGTTCCGCCTCAGATCAGGCTCTGCACCCAGGTGATGCCGCCGGCGGCCACGAACGCCAGCGGCGGGATGGCGACGACCGCGAGCGTGTCGAGGACGTTGAGCACGCGGCGCATCCGGGCCGCGGTCACGTCGTCGAGGCTCGTGCGGGCGGCGACGAGCAGGACCGCGGTCAGCACGACGAGGATGCCCAGCGCCACCCACGGGCCGACCGCGGGCAGGTTGATCGTGATGCCCAGCGCGGTGACCACGACCCCGAACACCGCCGCCAGCAGCAGCGGCAGCACGTGCGCCGCACGGGAGAACAACCGCGCGCGCAGTGCGAAGGCGGCCGCGGCCAGGAACGCCAGCACCACCGCCAGCGGCTCACCGGTGGTCGCCAGGCCGAATTCCACGACGCTGAGCACTACCGCGACCCCGGCCACCAGGCCGACGAGGATCCGGTGACCGTGGTGCACCGACTCGGTGATCTGGCCCCGCGCGGGGGAATTGCCGTCCTCGTGCGCGCGGGCCAGCCGCACCAGCGAGGACTGGCTCACCGCGAGCTGCGGCGCCAGCCCGAGCGCGAACAAGCCGAGCACGAGCAGGATTCCGCACACGGTGACCATCGGCAGCCCCGCGAGCAGCGACACGGACCCGATCGCGCCGAGCGCGAGCAGCGTGCAGCCGGCGGCCACCACCGCCTGGATCTTGTTGTCGCTGATGAAGAACAACGCCAGCCCGATGCCCGCGGTCGTCAGCGCCAGCATGACTTGGCCCGCCGGGCTCAGCTGCAGCCCGGCGCCCAGCGCATAGCCGATCATCGCCCAGGACGGGACCGGCGCGGTGAGCATCAGGGTGTTCTCGCGCGCGGCGAACATCGCGGCGAACCCGAGCAGCGCGCCGAGCCCGGCGAGGGTGAGCTGGCCGAGCCAGTCGAGCGGGGCGAACGCGGCGATGAGGCCGAAGGCCAGCACGAGCAGCGCGGCGATGTTGGTCAGGCCGCGCTGCCGGACGGGGCCGTCCCATTCGTCGATGTCGGTGTCGAGGACGCCTTTGGTCTCTTCGACGACGTCCTCGGCCAGCAAGGGGTGCGAGCGGCCCTGGGCGGGAACCAGCCACAGCTGCGCCCCGTCCACGATCTGCGCGTCGGACAACGACCGTTCCGGCGGAATCTCCTGGTTCCCGAACGGTTTCGACAGCGTCCAGCGGCGCGGGTCGGTGTTGGCGCCGAGGAGGCTGAAGCTGCGCGCCAGATCCGGCAGGTGCTGGATGATCGGGTCCTGCGAAGGCAGCGGAACATCGACCCGGCGATTGCTCTCGGGCTCTACCACCGTGACGCGCGTCATCGGCACACTCATCGGCATCCCCAGGAATGTAGGCGATCGTGACGTGGCGAGTGATCCACGGTCGATAGGGTATAGCCCGCATTAGGGCTGGAGGGAGTCGCCGTGACACAACGCCTTGTTCATCGGCCGCCGCGGTTACCGGTACCGCGGGTGGAACTGGAACCGGTGCAGGTGGCCGCGCCGCTGACGCTGCCGGGGCGCGCCGCAGGCGGCGGTGCGGGCAGCACGGTGATGTCGATCCTGATGCCGGTGGTCGGCGGCGGAGTCATGGTCGCCTCGCTGGCCGCCCGCGGCAACGCCCTCATGCGCGTGGCCGCGGTGTGCCTGTTCGTGGTGATGCTGCTCGGCACGGTGGCGATGGTGATCCACCGCAATTCCGGCAAGAACAAGGAACTGCAGCAGCAGCGGCAGCGCTATTCCGAGCACATCGCGGAGATCCGCGAGGTCATCCGCACCGCGCGCGCCGAACAACGCGCGGCCGCCGAACACGTGCATCCGGAGCCGTTGGCGCTGATCGACGTGGTGCACAACCCCGAGCGGCGGTGGGAACGCAATCGGCAGGCTCCCGACTTCCTGCTGGCCCGGCTGGGATCGGGCACCGACGCGCTCTGGCGCCCGGTGGAAGTCGGCTCGGTCGGTACGCAGCTGGCCAACCCGGACCCGATCACCCAGGCCGAGGCCGCCATGGTCACCGGCAGGCTGGCGCAGCTGACGAACATGCCGCTCGCGGTGCCGTGGCACGGAACCGTGTCGGTCGTCGGGATGCCGGAGCTGACCCGCGCCGCGCTGCGCGCGATGGTCGCCCAGGTCGCCGCGCTGCACGCGCCGAACGAGGTGCAGCTGGCGTGGGCGGTCGGGCGCAACGTCATCGGCGAGTTCGACTGGATCAAGTGGCTGCCGCACACGATCGACAGCTCGCAGTGGGACGGCACCGCCCCGCGCCGCCTCGTCGCCGACACCGCATCCGGCCTGGTGGGGATGCTTCGCGGCGAACTGGACCGGCGCCTCAACGCGGCCTCCACCCGCAGCTGGGGCCAGACCCCGACGGTGCGCGGCCCGCACCTGGTGGTCATCACCGATCAGGTCTCCGCGGGCAGCGCCGAACTCTTCGCCGACAGCGGCGGCGTTTCGCTGGCGGACATCAAGGTGTCGCAGGTGGTGCTGGTGCCGGACCGGCGGCTCGAACCCGCGCACGTCGACGTCCGCGTCACCGTCGACGGCGACGCCGCCAGCGTCGAAGACCTCCGCCCGACGCCGAATCCGCACGACCCTGCCCAGGCCGGGCGGGCGGAACAGCAACGGCTGGCCGGGGCGCGGGAGGGCACGCTCGATCACGTCAGCGTTCCGGTGATGACCAGGCTCGCCCGGGAACTGTCGCCCTACCGCCTGGTCGCCGACGCCAACCAGTCCATGTCGGCGGACACCGGCGGCGACCTGCGGTCCCTTTTGGACATCGCGGACGAGGCCACGTTCGACGTCGGCAAGGCGTGGGCACCGCGCACCGAGGGCGAGTTCCTCAAAGTTCCCTTCGCGGTGGGCGATTCCGGCCGCCCGATCACCCTCGACATCAAGGAGGCCGCGCAAGGCGGGATGGGACCGCACGGGCTGTGCGTGGGCGCCACCGGCTCCGGCAAGAGCGAGTTCCTGCGCACCCTCGTGCTCGCGCTGGCCATGACCCATCCGCCCGAGCGGCTGAACATGATCCTGGTGGACTACAAGGGCGGCGCGACCTTCGCCGGGCTCGGCGAGCTGCCGCACACCAGCGCCATGGTCTCGAACCTCTCCGACGACACCGGCCTGGTGGACCGGCTGCACGACGCGGTCCTCGGCGAGATGACGCGCAGGCAACGCATCCTCGCCGATGCGGGATCGCTGGCCAGCTTGGTGGAGTACCAGGAGAAGCGGGAAGCGGGCGAGGACCTCGAACCGCTGCCGAACCTGTTCATCGTCATCGACGAGTTCGGTGAGCTGCTCACCGCGAAGCCGGACTTCGTCGAGCTGTTCCTGCAGCTCGGCCGCATCGGCCGTTCGCTGGGCCTGCACCTGCTGCTGGCCTCGCAGCGGCTGGAGGAAGGCAAGATCAAAGGGCTCGAGTCCTACCTCTCGTACCGGATCGGGCTGCGCACCTTCAACGAGCAGGAATCCCGCACGGTGCTCGGCGTCCCGGACGCGTACCACCTGCCCAGCGCGCCGGGCAACGGCTACCTCGGCGCCGAGCACGGCCTGAGCGAACGCTGGAAGGCGCTCTATGTCTCCGGCGACTACCAGGCCCCTTCCGGCGTGGAAAGCGCCCAGGAAACCCCGCGGCTGGCGCCGTTCACCCCGTACAACGAAGCCCAAGCCTGGCTGAACCAGCACGCGCACCTGCAGCCGAAGACCGCGAAGATCGACCGCGACAAGCGCACCGTCTCCGAACCGACCGTGCTCGACGTCGTCGTCCAGCGCGTTTCGCAGCAGCCCGGTGCTCGCGCCAGGCAGGTCTGGCTGCCGCCGCTGCCCGCGACGATGGCGCTGTCGGCAGCGATCGGCCGCGTCGAACCGGACCGCACCTACGGGCTGTCCGCGGTCGACCGGCGGTGGCACGGTTCGCTGGCGATCCCGATGGGCACCGTCGACATCCCCGCCGAGCAGCGCCAGGAACCGCTGGTCGCCGACCTCGCCGGCAGCGGCGGGCACCTGGCGATCCTCGGTTCGCCGCAGAGCGGCAAATCCACCGCGCTGCGCACCCTGATCCTCGGCGGCGCGCTGACCCACACGCCCAGCGATCTGGCGTTCTACTGCGTCGATTTCGGCGGCGGCACGCTCAACGGCCTCGACCGGCTGCCGAACGTCGCCGGGGTCGCCGACCGCTTGGCGCCCGACCGGGTGCGCCGCACCATCAGCGAGATCGCCACGCTGCTCGGCGAGCGCGAAGCCCTCTTCGCCGACTACCGCCTGGATTCCGTGCAGGCGATGCGCGATCAGCACCGCGCTGGCCGGCTCCCGGAACTCACCAGCGCGGACATCTGCCTGGTGATCGACGGGTACCTGGCGCTGCGGCAGGACTTCGAGGACCTGCTGGAGGTGGTGCACGACATCGCCTCCCGCGGTGCCGGCTACGGGGTGCACGTCGTGGTCACCGCGGGCCGCTGGACCGACCTGCGGATGCAGATCCAGTCGGTCATCGCGAACAAGCTGGAGCTGCGCCTGAACGATCCGCTGGACACCACGGTCAAGCGCAAGCTCGCCGAGAACATCAAGGTTCCCGGCCGCTGCCTGACCGACCGCGGACTGACCGGGCACATCGCGCTGCCCCGCATCGACGGCCACGCCGATCCGGCGACCATCACCGCGGGCGTGCAGCACGCGGTCGACGAGGTCGTGCGGCATTGGAGCGGCCCGGTCGCGACGCCGGTGCGGATGCTGCCGGAGCGGCTGGACCACCGTTCCTTCGCCGAACGCGCACCCGACCGCAAGGTGCTGCGCCTCGGGGTGGACGAGACCGAGCTGCGGCCCACCACCGTCGACCTCTTCGGCGACGACCCGCACCTGCTCGTCTTCGGCGACACCCAGGCCGGCAAGACTTCGCTGCTGCGCCTGATCGTCGAGGACTTCACGAGCCGCTACGGCAGCGACGAGGTCGTGTTCGCGCTGTTCGACCCGCGGCGCAGCATGTTGGAGGGCATCGACGACGAATACCTCGGCGGCTACGCGCACAACACCGCCGTGGCCGGCGGGCTGGCCGAAGGCATGGCCGGAGAACTCGCGAAACGGCTCCCGCCGGAGGACGTCACCGTTGAGCAGTTGCGCACCCGTTCCTGGTGGCGCGGCCCGGAGATCGTGGCGCTGGTCGACGACTACGATCTGCTCACCACCGGCGGCGCGAACCCGCTGGCGCCGTTCCTGCCGTACCTGCAGCAGTCCCGTGACATCGGGTTCCACGTGGTTCTGTGCCGTCGCTCCAGCGGCTCCAGCCGCTCGTTGTACGAGCCGTTCGTGCAGGGTGTGAAGGAGTCCGGGGCGGCCGGTCTGCTGCTGTCCGGCGACCGCAGCGAGGGGAAGATGTGGCCGGAGGTCTACTTCAGCCAGCAACCCGCCGGCCGCGGCACTCTGGTGCGCCGCGGCCGCAAACCGCTGCTCGTGCAAACGGCGTACGTGCCGCGCTCGGACGAAGAACCGGCGACGCCGCCCGGCGGAACTGCTGTCCCGCAAGGCTGATCGGGCTGGTCCGGTTGCCCGCCGGGGTGGTTTTCCGCAAGCGGCCCCGGCGGGCCCGGGTGGTGTCGTACACTCGCGCTGATCTGTCGTGATCACGGCTGGTAGTCGCGGGTGAACGCTGCGCGCCGGGCTGTTGTTCGTGCCGGATCGCCGTTCGCGCCGAGGTGTCGGTGCGGGCTGGTCGCGGGAGTGGGTCTCGTGCGGTGGGGGTTGCGGTGGCGGATTTTCCGGGGCACTTGTTCTCGTTGGGTGGTTCGCCGGAGGCGATCGCGGGTTCGGCTCGCCGGTATGACCGTTTCGGCGAGTCCGCGTCGCACGCGGCGGAGCGGATCACCGGCATGGATACCGGCCAGTTCCAGGGTCCGGAGGGTGAGCAGTTCCGGGAGAAGATCGATTCGGAGTTGCCGCCGGATCTACGGGTGACGGGCACGGCGTTCAGCCAGGTCGGCTCGGCGTTGTCCCGGTTTTCCTCGCGGTTGTCCGAGCTTCAGGGGCGGATGCGGCCGTTGGCGCAGCAGGCGCCTGGGTTGTGGGAGCAGCTCAAGGCCAGCGAGGGCCGTGTGGAGCGGGCGCGGTCCGCCGACCGGGCTCATGCGGACAAGGTCCGCGACGAACAAGCCCATGCTCCGGCGGGGCATCCGCCACCGCCCGCAGCGCCGTATGAGTCGGACGCGGGGGATGCGTCGGCGGCGTTGTCGTCGGCGCGGGCGGCGTGGCAGGACTGCGTGGACAAGGCCAACGGTCTGCGCACCGAGATGACCGCCGCCGCCCGGGAATGCACGAACCGCATCAACGACGCCAAGGGAATGCGGTTCAAAGAGCCCCCGGCCAGCTACGACCTCATCGGCCAGGGACAGGACTTCATCCGCGAGAACAAGGACGTGCTCAAGGAGATCTCCTCGGCACTGAAAGTCGTCTCCGGCGCCCTGGCCGTGGTCGGTCTGGTGTTGCAGGCGATCCCGGTCGTCGGCAACGCCGTCGGCGGCGCCTTCCTCATCGCCGCCGGCATCACCGGCGGCGCCGCCCTGGCCATCGACGCCGGTATCTACGCCGCCACCGGTGAAGGCAGTTTGACGTCGATCTTGGTGGATACGGCGTTAACGGTCATACCGTTCGGACGAGTCGCCAAGCTCGGCGGAAAGCTGGTCGGCGCCGGCGGGAAACTGGCCAGTGCGGCGAAGGGCGCGGCTGCGGGAGCGGGCCGGCTCGGGCGGCAGCTGGGGGCGAAAGCCAAGTCGGTGATGCCGTGGGGGAAGAAGTCGTTCCGGATCGATCCGATCGATGTGGACAGCGGCCGGATGCTGCTGTCGCAGACCGACGTCGAGCTCGACGGTGTTCTGCCCCTGGTGCTGGGGCGCACGCACGTGTCGTCGCATCGGCACGGGTTGTTCTTCGGACCGAGCTGGTCGTCCACATTGGACCAGCGGGTGGAGGCCGACGACGACGGCGTGTACTTCGCCTCCGAAGACGGGCTGACGGTGCCGTATCCGCATCCCGGGCCGGGCGCGGCGGTGCTGCCGGTGGTGGGTCCTCGGTGGCCGCTGGAACGCTCGGACGACGGTGCTTATCTGATCACTGATCCGGATCGCGGTCGCACGCTGCGGTTCGTGCAGTACGACGCGTGCTGGCTGCTGTCCTCGATCACCGACCGCAACGGCAATCGGATCGAGTTCTCCTACGACGACACGGGCCTGCCGCAGGAGATCCGCCACAGCGGTGGCTACCGCATCCGCGTCGAGACCAAGGACCGTTTGGTCACCGGCCTGTACCTGCGCGACGCGGACCACGGACAGGGCGTGGCGCTGATGCGCTACGACTACCGCGACGAGCGGCTGACCGAAGTGGTCAACGAGTCCGGGCAGCCGCTGCGGTTCGACTACGACGCCGCGGGCCAGATCACCGGGTGGACCGACCGCAACGGCGTGCAATACCGCTACACCTACGACGCCGAGGGCAGGTGCGTGCGCACCGACGGCTCGGACGGCTTCCTGAGCGGCACGATCACCTACGACACCGACCACGGCATCACCTACGTGACCGACTCGCTCGGACACCGCACCGCCTACCACCTCAACCACTCCGGCCAGGTCGTCCGGGAGGTCGACCCGCTCGGAGCCGAAACGGTCTCCGAGTGGGACGAGTTCGACCTGCTGCTGTCCCGCACCGACCCGCTGGGCCGCACCACCAGCTACGAGTACGACGAGGACGGCAACGTCGCCACGGTTCGCAGGCCGGACGATGGCCTGGTCCGGCTCGATTACAACAAGCTGCGCCAGCCGATCACCGTGACCGCTCCGGATGGCACGGTCTCGCACCGGGAGTACGACGCCCGCGGCAACCTCGTGCGCACTGTGGATCCGGCGGGCGCGGCCACGACGTACGACTACGACGAGCGAGGGCGCCTGCTCAGCGTCACCGACGCGCTGGGCAACACCCGCCGCGTCGATACCGATGCCGCGGGCTTGCCGACCGCGATCACCGACCCGCTCGGCGCCACGACGCGTTATGAGCGGGACGCGTTCGGTCGGGTCACCGCGCTGTCGGACCCGGTCGGCGGGGTGACCCGCCTGGGCTGGACCGTTGATGGCAGGCCTGCGTGGCGGACCCTGCCGGACGGGGCGACCGAGCGGTGGCTCTACGACGGCGAAGGCAACCTGCACACCCACGTCGACGCTCTCGGGCAACGCACGAGCACCGAGGTGACCCATTTCGACCTGCCCGCGGCCGAAGTCCGCCCCGACGGCACGCGCTTGGCGTTCGGGTACGACACCGAACTGCGTCTGACCAGCGTCACCAACGAACAAGGTTTGGTGTGGCGCTACGACTACGACGCGGTCGGGAACTTGGCGCGGGAAACCGACTTCAACGGGCGCGTTCTCACCTACCGCCACAACGCGGCAGGCCAGCTCGTCGAGCGCACCAACGGCGCAGGCGAGACCACCACCTTCACTCGGGACCTGCTGGGCCAGGTCACCGAACGCCGCAACAGCGATGCCGTCGCCACCTTCTGCTACGACCAAGCCGGACGACTGCGCGAAGCCACCAACCCGCACGCACGGGTGCTCTTCGACCGCGACCCGCTGGGCCGGGTGCTGGCCGAAACCATCAACGACCGCACCCTGACCTCCACCTATGACGCGCTGGGCCGTCGCACCCGGCGAGTGACTCCGTCCGGCGCGGCAAGCGACTGGGACTACGACCCGAACGGCAACCCGACCGCGCTGCACACCGCAGGCCGCACGATCCGCTTCGAACACGACGCAGCCGGGCGGGAGACCCAGCGCTCCCTCGGCGACGACGCGGTCCTGGCTCAGGGATGGGGCCTCAACGACCAGCTCATCTCCCAAGCTCTGACCGGCCGCGACGGTCGACGTACCCAGCAGCGCGCCTACAGCTATCGCGCCGACGGGTTCCTCTCCCGCATCGAGGACCAACTTGGCGGTACCCGTACCTTCGACCTCGACCAGGTCGGGCGCGTGACCACGGTCCACGGCTCCGGCTGGACCGAACGCTACGCCTACGACGCGGCGGGCAACATCACCGAGGGGGCGTGGCCGGCACCCACCGACTCGCCCGACTCCGAAGCACTCGGAGACCGCGAGTACAACGGCACCCTCATCCGCCGCGCGGGCAAAGTCCGCTACGAGCACGACGCCCAAGGCCGCATGACCCTGCGCCAGCAGAAACGCCTCTCGGAAAAACCCGCCACCTGGCACTACACCTGGAACGCCGACGACCGCATGACCGGCGTCACCACCCCCGACGGCACCCGCTGGCACTACCACTACGACCCACTCGGCCGCCGCATCGCCAAGCACCGCCTCGACGCCGATGATGAGCTCGTGGAGCAGCTCGACTTCGCTTGGGACGGCTCCGCCCTGGCCGAGCAGACCCGCGCGGGCGGTGTTTCCGAAGACGCTGACCGTGGTGATGCTCGGGCCACGGTTTGGGACTACGCACCCGGTAGCTTCCGCCCGCTGACCCAGCGCGAACGCCCCCCACTGCGCGACGCCTCCCAGCCGTGGATCGACGAACAATTCCACGCCATCATCACCGACCTCGTCGGAACCCCCACCGAACTCATCAACGACCACGGCGACATCGCCTGGACGCACCGCACCACACTGTGGGGACAGAACCTCGGCGAATCCCGCGCCGGAA
Organism: Saccharopolyspora galaxeae; assembly: GCF_016526145.1. Taxonomy (GTDB): domain Bacteria; phylum Actinomycetota; class Actinomycetes; order Mycobacteriales; family Pseudonocardiaceae; genus Saccharopolyspora_C; species Saccharopolyspora_C galaxeae. The sequence goes on along the minus strand of NZ_JADDUE010000008.1, from coordinate 245,565 downwards.
CGTCCACCCCACTACGCTTCCCCGGCCAATACGCCGACCCCGAAACCGGCCTCAACTACAACTACTTCCGGCACTACGACCCGGATACCGGGCGCTACACTTCAACGGACCCGCTTGGACTCGACGCGGGACCCAACCCGCACGTTTATGTCGCCAACCCTTCCGGTCTGATCGATCCGCTAGGGCTGCAGAGTTGTACCGGAATCGGCCTCGAACAAGCATCGAGCTTGGCGTTCAAAGCAGCCGAAAAGCCTCATGAAATATTTATCAAAAATAAGCATCTGTCAGATTTTGGCGGCCGGTACCGCAAGTTCGACACCACTGATCCGCAAGTCGCGCAGCAATGGGTCGCTGACGGGCTGAAAACACCGGACGCCATCTTCAAGCCAAATCAGGGCGATCCGGATTCGTTCCAGGTGTTCGCTGACTTGGGCAGGTCGATCGGCACCAAGGGCGAGTCCACTGTTAAGATCCTTGTAAACTCCGACGGGGAAGTGTTCAATGCGTTCCCGGTGAAGAATATATGATGGTGCTCTCATGCGGATGTCGTTCCGGAACCTGAATGCCGAAGATCTCCGAACGGACAGATGGGCCGAAGTGTTGGTGCATGTAGAGGCTGAGTTTCATGTGGTTGATGCGGGCTGCGTGGTTTACTCCGAGCCGTACTTCCCGGTGGTGGATTTGGCACATGCACTTGCTCTGTGGTCGAGGAGTGGAGCGGACGACCGAGAAAACTTCGAGTTTGAGTCGATGTCGTTTGATGAGCGCGGGGCCGTACGGATCGAAAAGCTCGACGACAGGTGGCGCGTGGGATCTGCTTTCGAGCCCGACAAGTGGAGCGGGCTGCATACGCTGCGCGAGGTGGACGATTGCGTCAGCTTGTTCATCGAAGAGTTGCATTCAGCCGGCTTGCGTCAGTTGAACATGCGTTTGGAGCATTATATTTGATTTTGCGTCGTGTGGTTGATTCGCTTTTTCGTGCCTGCGCAGCCGCTCGTCTCGAATTTCGCTCGTAGGCGAACGCTAGCGGATGAAAATTCGCTTGCAAATCTGAGTCGGTCTTGCAGGCTGAAGTCGGTACCTGCGGATGATGCTGATGAAAGAGACAGGGGAGTCGCTTGGTGCATGTCAGTGTGGCGTGTTTGAGCGTCCGTGCTCGCGGTCCCGTTGGCGGTTCATAATGGTGGCCAGAGTGTTTCCGATGTGGCCCTCCAATGGACGGCTGATCGGTCTCAAGGACATTCTCCGGCTTGTTGGCGATAATTGCTGGGAGTGGCGGATTCATGATCTGGAGGGCACTGGTTCGTTGCCGTATGGCATGTCTTGGGACGAGTTCGACGAGAAGGTCGATGCAGTGCCCTACGTGCTGGCATGGTCCGACTTGGTGAACCTTGCCGACGGGTTGGTTCAGGTGACAAATGGGGAGATCCGAGCTATTTGCGCAGGCGAGGAAACGGCGAGGATTGCAGCGTTCGATAGCAGCGAGTGGACGGTTGACCTTCGGGTGAATGAAGTTTGCGACTTCGAGGACCGACTTGATCGGCTGCTGGCAGATGCCGCGTAGGTGTATGCGAAATTGGTGGCTCGGAGTGTGTTGGGCGGCGTTAGGTGTTAGCGCGCTGACAACTGCGGGTCAGCACGAAGGTCGGCACCAGGAAACGGAAGTTGAAAGGGCCGGTGGGTAGGCCCACGGCGTCCGGTCCGCAAAGAAACACGCGCCTACAGCTTCGTCAGCGCGTCGTCTTTGTGCATGGCGATGTGAGATGTTTTGTCGCTCTTGATCTCGTACTGCGGGTCGTCCGGGCTAGTGTGGTTCCCGACGACGCGCATGTGCGAGAGTTGTGGCCGCACCCGAACGGGGGTTCGCAATACGGTCTCGAGTTTAAGTGGAAGAGCGAAGCGGGGAAGACGGTTCGCCTGCGGATTCATGGGCCGGATGGGACAGCTCCACCCGGTTCGAATTCAGCGATCGGAGAAACGTACAGACTGCAAATCGGGAAGAGGTATCAGGATGAAGCGGGAAACTTGCACCCCGCTCAGGTGCACAATCCGGACAGTCCGAATTTCGACCCTGCGGCGGCGAACGCGACGCACATACCGTGGCCGGCTGAATTCCCGGGGTTGTGATGGGCGTCGGTGATCAGAGCTTGGTCGAGCTGGTCAGGAGAATTGTTTCGGAAAATCCAGAGGGGCGGGTTGCGGGTGCTGACAACGCCAGCGATTGGTCCTCCTTGTACGATCAGCAGGAAGCGGACGTGGTCGTGGGGTTGCTCGCGGTGATGGCAGCACTCGAGGGCGAGGCGGAAATTCGCGAGAATCAACTCCATGCCATCATCAGCATATCTGAATCCGCCACGGTCAAAGGCGAGCTGCTGTCGCCTCTTCGGCGGTTGATCCGGACAGCGTTGGATGACGAGCAGCTGGATTACCTCGACGACCTCGGAATTCAACTTTGAAATCGCTGCGAAACGGTTCCGGGATGGTGGAGTCGTCTGGTTGGTGCCAGTTGGAGATGCGCTTAGAAGGCTAAATATGCTTGCGGAAGCGGCCTCGGAAGCCGGGAGTTCCGTTGGGCGCCCCTGCGGCAGCCGGTCCGCAAAAAGCGAATGAACGCGCCTACAGCTTCGTCAGCGCGTCGCCTTTGTGCATGGCGACGTGAGATGTTTTGTCGCTCTTGATCTCGTACTGCGGGTCGTCCGGGCTGCAGCGGCGCGTGTGGCCCTTGTATTCGACGTCTTCGGTGTGCTTCTCGATGATGACGCCCGAGACGTAGCCCGCTTCGGAATTCCATTCGACGTGGTCGCCGACTGAGAATTGGGGTGCCATCTCGACTCCTTCCCGCGTGATCCTGCAGCGAGTATGTGCGGGTCGACGCCGGTGTGCACGGCTGTGGTCAGCGCGGCCTGGCCTGCACCGCGAGCTGCTTGGCGGCGACCATGGTCTTGGCGTCGAAGAACTCGCCGCCGACCACGTCGATGTGCTGGTAGTGGTCGAACAGCCGGTTCAGCGCCACCTTCGCCTCCAGGCGGGCGAGTGGGGCGCCGATGCAGAAGTGAATTCCCTTGCCGAAGGACAGGTGCTTGTTCGGCTTGCGGTGGATGTCCACTGTGTCCGGTGCGTCGAAATGGCTCGCGTCGCGGTTGGCCGAGGCCAGCCACGGGAGAACCATGTAGTCCTGCGGAATCGGCACCCCGCCGATGGACAGCTCCCGCGTAGTGCGCCTGCCGACCATGGGGAACGGCGACCGATAGCGCAGGAACTCCTCGACGGCCTGCGGGATGAGCTCCCGGTCCGCGCGCAGTTGCCCGGCGATCTCGGGGTGCTCGTTCATGATCTGGATGCTGTTGCCCAGCAGCGCGGTGGTGGTGATGTGGCCCGCGATGAGCAGCAGTCCGGCGAACCCGATGATCTCTCCGTCGGTCAGCGCCCGTCCATCCGCCTCCGCCGCGGTGAGTTGGCTGGTCAGATCGTCGACAGGGGCCGCGCGGCGAGCGCGGATGTGCCCGAGCAGGTACTCGTTCAGTTCCCGCATGGTCGGCTCGACCTGTGCGCGGGTGCGCTCCAGCTGCTCTTGGCTGAAGTCCCCGGCCTGCTGGGACAGCAGCGTGTCCGCCCATTTCCGGAACAGCGGGCGGTCGTCGGTCGGGATGCCCAGCAGCTCCGCGATCACGATCACCGGTAACGGGTAGGCCAGCGCGTCGACCAGGTCGAACTCGGTGCCCGCTGCCGCGAGCAGTCCGTCGGTGACCTCGGTGATCCGCGGTTGCAGCCCCGCGATCACCTTGGGGGTGAAGGCCCTGCTGACGAGCCCGCGCAGCCGGTCGTGCCGCGGAGGGTCGAGGTTGATGAAGTTGCCTTCGGCGAAGACGTCGCCCTGCGTGCTCCGGGGCGCGAGCTCGTTGAGATCGGAGGAGAAGTCGCCGGTCTCGGTCAGCGCGGTGTAGACCTCCGGATAGCCGAACAGCTGCACGGTGCGGTTGTCGTGATCGACCTGCACCGCGGCTTCCTCCCGCGCGGAGCGCAACCACTCGTGCAGACCTTCGAAGGTGGTGGACGGCCTGGTCATGTCGGTCACTTCTTTCCGGTCGGGTGGTGGACGGAGGTCGATGCATTGTCCTCGCACCCAGGGGGGTCGCATCAGTCTTAGGCCAGCACTAGGCTGCACAACCTATAGGTTTCGTCCATCTAGCCGAGAACTCAGGTTGTGACTGATCGACAGCTGCCGCAGTGGGTCTCCAGCATCCGCGAACCCGTGTGGCACATCCCCGTGTCGGGCGGTGAAGTCCCGCATGCGCACTGCGGGTGCGAGGTGCACGGCCCGGTCCACGCCCTTCGTGCCGAGATGCCGCCCGACGACGGCCGCCGCATCTGTCAGGTCTGTGCGGCCCGGGCCGGTCTCGCTTCGCTCGACTACCTGCCGACGCGGCGTCGACCGGCCTTCATCCGGGCATTGAGCGTCGCCGACCCACAACACTGAGCTCGGACGGCCGCGAACCCACCGGCGGTCCGGCGCGTAACGTCCGAGGCGCCCGGGTAGGCCCGGTGCATGGCATCCACCCGCTGCTCGTGCGACTCCGGCCGAGGGACGGCCGGAGCCGTCGGTTTCGGTGTGGCCCTCGGGGTGGTGACCACGGTCGGCATCACGCTCGGCCGCAAGGCGGCGACGCTGGCCAAGATCGGCAAGGGGCATTCCGCGAAGCATCGGGCCCTCGACCTGGCGGCGGGCGTGCTGCAGCCGAAGTATCCGCTGGAGGCGATGAGCACCTACCTCAACGGCTTCCACATGTACGCCGATGAAATGGGCAGGCAGGTGCAGGCGTCGCACTTCTGCGTCCACCTGCGCCACGACCTGCACCAGTGCGTCATCTTCGACCGCAACGCGCCCGATGCCCGGCTGATCGGTATCGAGTACATCATCGGCGAGGACCGCTTCCGCGAACTGCCCGAAGACGAGAAGCGGCTGTGGCACAGCCACGACTACGAGGTCAAGTCCGGCATCCTGGCCGCTCCGGGAATTCCGGACATCGCGGAGAAAACCTACTTCGAAGATCTGGTCAGAACCTACGGGAAGACGTTCCACACCTGGCAGTACGATCGCGACGACTTCCCGTACGGGATTCCGCGACTGATGATGGCGTTCACCGCGGACGGGCAGGCCGACGAGGCGTCGATCCGCGACCGCGATCGCGCGCTCGGCATCTCCGCGCCCGGCAAGCGGCGCAACCGGGCCGACATCCCGACGCCGCAGGTGGCGCCGGGCGCGAACTCCTGGGAAAGCGGCCGGAGCGTGCAGACCCGGCTCGACGAGGTCGACTTCGAGCGGTAGTGCGGACGAGCCGCCGGGTTTAGCCGAAGGTGCACCGGGAAGGCCGTTGGGGAGTGCACGGTCTGCTTGAGGAGGAATCGATGCCACGACAGACCTCTCGGCGGCAACGCCGCAATCCGCGCGAACAGGAGTGGAGCGACAAGGCCGATCGCCAGTACGAGCACGTTGAAGCTTCCCAGGAGCAGCGCGGCGCCAGCCGCGGTCGTGCCGAGGAAATCGCGGCGCGCACGGTGAACAAGCAGCGCGCCCGCAGCGGTGAGGCGAGCCGGCAGAGCAAGACCTCGATGGAGGACATCCCCGCTCCGCGTCGCGGCGGGATCCGCTCCGGCAACCGGTACGGCCCCGGCGGGCGCACCAAGGCCCAGCTCTACGCCGACGCCAAGGCGCGTGGCATCAAGGGCCGCTCGAAGATGACCAAGGCCCAGCTCGAAGAGCAGCTCGCGCGGGCGTGAAGTTCGTGGGAGAAGTCGCCGCGCGGACTCCTTCCGGGCCGCGCGTTACCGCTGGTTAGACCGAAGGACCGCGCGATAAACGTGGGTCCCATGCTCGCCGGGCTGGCAGTGCAAACCGAAATACCTGCTGGACGCCGGATTCCTTGAGTAGCGGCTCATCCGGACGAAATGAGATTCCCGGCCGGGAACAGCACGAACTTGCCGGTCCAACGGTTCTGGTATCTCGGTGACGACGAATCGGCCTAACCGGCCCTGCGCATTGCGGACGAGTTTCCGCTGGCCACGACACCGACCGCACCGGCGCCGGCGGCGGGTTTCGGCCGATGTGGTCCGGGTATCGCGATACTGAATGACGACTGTCGTCTCGGGCGATACGGGGTGCTGACATGGCGGAGTTGGTCTCCGACTACCTACTGCGTCGGTTGCGGGAGTGGGGCGTCGAGAAGGTTTTCTCGTACGCCGGTGACGGGATCAACGGGATCCTCGCCGCGTGGCAGCGCGCAGGCGACGATCCCCGGTTCATCCAGGCGCGGCACGAGGAACTGGCCGCCTTCGAGGCCGTCGGCTACGCGAAGTTCTCCGGGGAGACCGGGGTGTGCATTGCTACCGGAGGTCCCGGTGCGGTGCACCTGCTCAACGGTCTCTACGACGCGAAGCTCGACCACGTTCCCGTCGTGGCGATCGTGGGTCAGCAGGGCAGCACCTCGCTGGGCGGTTCCTACCAGCAGGAGATCGACCTGAAGTCGCTGTACAAGGACGTGGCCAGCGAGTACGTCCAAGAGGTGACGGCACCGCAGCAGCTGCCGAACGTGCTGGACCGGGCGATGCGCACCGCTCGCGCCCGGCGCACCGTGACCGCTGTGATCATTCCCGGGGACATCCAGGACCTGGAGTACACCGCTCCGTCGCACGCGTTCAAGATGGTGCCCTCCAGCCTCGGCCTGTCGGACTCGGTCGTGACACCGGGGCGAGCCGACCTCGACCACGCCGCCGAGATCCTCAACTCCGGCGAGCGGGTGGCCATGATGATCGGCCAGGGCGCGCACGGCGCCGTCGACGAGGTGGTCGAGGTGGCCGACGTGCTGGGTGCCGGTGTCGCGAAGGCGTTGCTGGGCAAGGACGTGCTCTCGGACGAGCTGCCGTACGTCACCGGAGCGTCCGGACTGCTGGGCACCCGGCCGTCCTGGGAGTTGATGCGGGACTGCGACACGCTGCTGATGGTGGGCGCGAGCTTCCCCTACAGCCAGTTCCTGCCCGAGTACGGCCAGGCCAGGGCGGTGCAGATCGACATCGACCCGACCATGATCGGGATGCGCTATCCCTTCGAGGTGAACCTGCTGGGAGACGCGCGAGCGACGCTGCGCGAGCTGCTCGCGCGGTTGCACCGCAAGCAGGACCGCTCCTGGCGCGAGCAGGTCGAGGGCACCGTGCGCAGCTGGCGCAACGTCATGGAACGGCGGGCGGGCGTCGAAGCCGACCCGATCAACCCGGAGCGGGTCTTCCACGAACTCTCCCCGCTGCTGCCGGACGACTCCATCCTGACCTCGGATTCGGGCTCTGCGGCGAACTGGTACGCCCGGCACCTGATGATCCGCGGCGACATGCGCGCCTCGCTGTCGGGCACGTTGGCGACCATGGGCCCGGGCGCTCCCTACGCGACCGGAGCCAAGTTCGCGCATCCCGATCGCCCGGTGTTCGCGCTGGTCGGCGACGGGGCGATGCAGATGAACGGGATCAACGAGCTGATCACCATCGCGCACTACTGGCGGGACTGGGACGACCCGCGGGTGATCGTCGGGGTGCTCAACAACCGCGACCTCAACCAGGTCACCTGGGAGCTGCGAGCGATGAGCGGTTCGCCGCAGTTCCTGCCTTCCCAGCGGTTGCCGGACTTCGACTACGCCAAGTACGCCGAGAGCCTGGGGCTGCGCGGGATCAAGGTCGACGAGCCCGGCGACATCGAGGGCGCGTGGCGACGTGCGCTGCAAGCCGACCGGCCTTGCCTGGTCGAGTTCGTCACCGACCCGGCCGTGCCGCCGATCCCGCCGCAGGCGAACTGGGACCAGATGGAGAACGTCGCTTCGGCGCTGCTCAAGGGCGATCCCGAGGCGTGGTCGGTGGTCGCGGAAGGCGCCAAGTCCAAGGCCCAGGAGATCATGCCGGGCCGTTCGAGCGGGCGCTGAGCGAGCGGACGCGCGGTGCGCGGTCGCGCACCGCGCCGCCGGAGACCGCGCACGGCCTCGAGGTCTTGGGGCCGAGGAGGCGAAATGGTAGCGACCGGACTACCCGGCGTGCCGCGGGTCGACGTCACGGCACTGGAAGATGCGCTGCGGACCACTGTGGACGCCGAGGTCCGGTTCGACGCGGGCTCGCGGGGCGCTTACTCGACCGACGGGTCGAATTACCGGCAGGTCCCGATCGGTGTGGTCGTCCCGCGGTCGGTCGAGGCCGGAGCGCAGGCGGTGCGCGTGTGCCGGGAGCACGACGCGCCCGTGCTCTCCCGCGGCGGCGGCACGAGCCTCGGCGGGCAATGCGCGAACGTCGCGATCGTGATCGACTGGACGAAGTACTGCAACGGCGTGGTTTCGGTCGATCCGTCCGGATATCGCTGCGTGGTCGAGCCCGGCATCGTTTACGACGAGCTCAACCGCGCCCTCGGGCCGCACCGGGAGAAGTTCGGGCCCGCGCCGGCGACGCACAGCCACTGCACGATCGGCGGCATGATCGGCAACAACTCGTGCGGCGCGAGCGCCCAGAAGTACGGCAAGACCGTCGACAACGTCCGGCGGCTGGAGATCCTGACCTACGACGGGTTGCGGTGCTGGGTGGGTCCGCTGACCGAGCGCGAACTCGAGGCCGTCATCGCCGAAGGAGGCCGGCGGGGCGAGCTGCACCGGCGGCTCCGGGACGTCCGCGACCGCTACCGGAACGAGATTCTGCAGCGATATCCGGACATTCCGCGCCGGGTGTCCGGGTACAACCTCGACTCGCTGGTGACCGGGGACGGCTTCAACGTCGCCGCGCTGCTGGTGGGCAGCGAGGGAACGCTCGCGACGGTGCTGCACGCCGAGATCGACCTCGTCCCGACCGTGCCGTGCACCGCGATGCTCGTGCTCGGCTACGCCGATGTCGCCGCGGCTGCCGATCACGTGCCGACGCTGCTGTCGCTCAGCGACCCGTTGCAGCTCGAAGCGGTCGGTGGCGAGCTGACGCATTTCATCCGCGAACAAGGGATGTTCCCCGGATCGCTCGCGTCGCTGCCGGAAGGATCGAGCTGGCTGTTCGTCCAAACAGGAGGGAACTCCGCGGACGAGGCCGACCGGCAGGTGACGCGCGTGCTGGAGGGAATCGGCAAGTCCACTGAGGACGCCGACGTCGCGGTCTCCGACGATCCCGAGCGCGAGTCGCAGATGCTCAAGGCCCGGGAGGCCGGGCTCGGTGCCACCGCGAACCCGCCGGACATGCCGGAAAGCTGGGAAGGCTGGGAGGATTCCGCGGTCCATCCCGAGCGGCTGGGCGACTACCTGCGCGATCTGCTCGCGCTGTTCCGCGAGTTCGACTACGAGCGCCCCGCGCTGTACGGCCACTTCGGACACGGATGCGTGCACATCCGCATCCCGTTCCGGCTCAAGAGCGGGCCGGGCGTGGCCCACTTCCGCGAGTTCGTGCGGCGGGCCTCGCACCTGGTCGTGTCCTACGGCGGGTCGTTGTCCGGGGAGCACGGTGACGGCCAGGCCCGCGGCGAGATGCTCAGCATCATGTTCGGCGATCCGGTGGTGCGGGCGTTCGCCGAAGTCAAGAACATCTTCGACCCGGCCAACCGGATGAACCCGGGCAAGGTCATCGCGCCGTACCGGGTGGACGAGAACCTCCGCCTCGGGCCGGATTACCGGCCCGAGCACTCCTCGACGTTCCTCGGATATCCCGATGACGACGCGAGTTTCCACCAGGCGGTGATGCGTTGCGTCGGGATCGGCAACTGCCGCAGCACGACGGGCGGCGTGATGTGCCCGTCGTACCGGGCAACCGGCGAAGAGGAGCATTCCACGCGCGGGCGCGCGCGGTTGCTCTTCGAGATGATGCAGGGCCACAGCGATTCGCCGATCAGCGACGGGTGGCGTTCCGAGGCCGTCAAGGACTCGCTCGACCTGTGCCTGGCCTGCAAGGGGTGCAAGTCGGACTGCCCGACCGGTGTCGACATGGCCAGCTACAAGGCGGAGTTCCTCGCGCAGCACTACCGGCACCGGCCACGTCCGGCCGCGCACTACTCGCTGGGCTGGCTTCCCGCACTGGCACAGGCCGCGCAATGGGCGCCCGGACCGGTCAACGCCGCCTTGCACGCACCCGGTGCGGCCCGGCTCGGCAAACGGCTCGCGGGCGTGACGCCGGAACGGGAAGCACCTCGGTTCGCCAGGGCGAGCTTCCAGCAGCAGTGGCGCCACCGGGACTCCGCCGAGCCGCGCCCCGGTGATTCCGACGCGGTGGTGCTGTGGCCGGACACCTTCACCAACCACTTCGAGCCGTGGATCGCGCGGGCGGCGGTGGGAGTGCTGGAGAGCGCGGGATTCCGCGTGGCGGTGCCGACGAAGCCGGTCTGCTGCGGCTTGACGTGGATCTCGACCGGTCAGCTGGACACGGCCCGGCGGGTGCTGCGACGCACCCTCCGGCTGCTGCGCCCTTGGCTCGAGGCAGGAACACCCGTGGTGGGGCTGGAACCGTCCTGCACCGCGGTTTTCCGGTCCGACACCCGCGAAATCCTGCCGCACGACGAAGACGCGCAACGGTTGCGGTCCCAATACTGCACGCTCGCCGAAGCGTTGCGCGAGCACGCCTCGCAGGACTGGCGACCTCCCGAGGTCGGTGCGAGCGCGGTCGTGCAAACGCACTGCCACCAGCACGCGGTGCTCGGATTCGCCGCGGATACCGCGATTCTGCAGCGGGCGTCCGTCGACGCGAACGTGCTCGACTCCGGTTGTTGCGGCCTGGCCGGGAACTTCGGGTTCGAGCAGGGGCACTACGACGTGTCGATGGCGTGCGCGGAGCACTCCCTGCTGCCCACCTTGCGCGAGACCGATGCGGACACGCTGGTGCTGGCCGACGGGTTCAGCTGCCGGACGCAGATCGCACACGGCAGCAACCGGCGGGCGTTGCATCTCGCCGAGGTCCTCAGCGGCGAGTCAACTCCTCGATGAGCTGATCAGGCGCTGTTCTGCGCGACGTCACCGCCGACCGGGCTCAGCACCGCGACCAGGAATCCGGAGTCCCGGGCGAGCGGGCGCAAGTCCCAAGTGGACAACTTGAGGTCGGTGCCGAGCCCCGCTGCCGCGGCGTCGGCGAAGAACTCGTCGAAGTCGTATCCCCGGCCCGCCCCGAATCCGACCGCGAGCCGCCCTTCGGCCGTGAGGTGTTCGCGGAAGTTCGCCAGGACGGCGCCACGCGTTCCCGGCGCCAGGAACGGCAGCACGTTCCCGGCGCACACGATCACGTCGAACGGCGCGGTGATGCCGTGCCCGCGCAGCTCGAGTTCGGACAGGTCGCCGACGATCCAGCGCGGTCCGGGATGGTCCTGCTCGGCAGCCGCGATCAGCGCGGCGTCGACGTCGACCCCGACGACGTCGTGACCGGCCGCGGCCAGCGCGGCTCCGACCCGGCCGGGTCCGCAACCCGCGTCGAGGATGCGCGCGCCGCGCGGGGCCATGGCGTCGACCAGGCGCGCTTCACCGGCGAGGTCGTTGCCCGCGCGAGCCATGCCGCGGAGCCGGTCGATGTACCAGGCGGAGTGCCCGGGGTCGGCGGCGACCTTCTGCATCCAAAGACTTTGCTCGGCCATGGCTCCATTGTCCTGCACCTGGACCGAGGTCCGTTGCTGCGGTCGCGCGCGAGGCGCCGGCCCCCGCTCAGGTCAGCTTGATCTGGCGGTTGACGTCCTTGTAGAGCAGGTACCGGAACTTGCCCGGTCCGCCCGCGTAGCAAGCCTGCGGGCAGAAGGCGCGCAGCCACATGAAGTCTCCCGCCTCCACCTCCACCCAGTCGCCGTTGAGCCGGTACACGGCCTTGCCTTCGAGCACGTAGATCCCGTGCTCCATCACGTGCGTCTCGGCGAACGGGATGACCGCGCCCGGCTCGAAGGTGACGATGTTGACGTGCATGTCGTGGGCGAGGTCGTCCGGGTCCACGAACCGCGTCGTGGCCCATGCTCCGTTGGTGTCGGGCATCGGCGTGGGCTGGATGTCCTGCTCCTGGACCGCGAACGCCGCGGGCGCGTAGCCCTCGAGCGGTTCGTAGGCCTTGCGGACCCACTGGAAGCTGGCTCGCTCGCCGGAATCGTTGGCCACCGACCAGTCGGCCCCGGCCGGGATGTAGGCGTATCCACCGGGGGTGAGGTCGTGCCGGGCTCCCTCGATGACCAGCCGCAGCTCGCCGCCGAGCACGAACACGACGGATTCGACGCCGCGCTCCGGTTCCGGCCGGGTGCTGCCGCCTCCCGGCGACACCTCGACGACGTACTGCGCGAACGTCGTCGAGAACCCTTGGATCGGCTTGGCGAGGATCCACGCCCGAGTGCCGTTCCACCCGGGAAGGTTGCTGGTGACGATGTCGCGCAGCACGCCGCGCGGGATGACCGTGTACGCCTCGGTGACCAGTGCGCGGTCGGTGAGCATGGTGGATTGGGACGGCAGGCCGCCCTCGGGGGCGAAGTAGGTCGGCTGGCTCAAGTGATCCCTTCCTCGCTGGGGGGCGGATGCGGCCGCGGAACACGGGATACGTTCACGTATACACAACGGGCGCCGGACGAGGATAGGCAAAAGCAGCCGACTGCGGAAGGCGTCACGCGTCGAACGCCGATGAGCGCGCAGCGCGTCCGCGGAGCCGCCGAGCCGGTTTCGGCGGCGCTGTTGACGGCGATCAGGACGGTCGCTACGGTCTTCCGCATCCCAGCCGTATACTTCCATATTGCGGAAGTTCACATCGCTCGGTGTCGTAGTGCCGCCGATCGCTCCGTCGTGCCCCGCGCGCCTCGTCGCCCGGAGTCGCATGGACCGCGAGAGCGTCGCCCGATCCTGACTCAGCGGAGAGTCCAAATGCGTCGAATGACCGCCGCCCCGGGGGCAGCGCAGAACTCGGAGGCGGCTCGATGACCGCCACCGACAACGAAGCGAGCTGCACCCCGAGTCCCCGGTTGTACAGCTACGACCTGGCCCCGACCAAGAAGGACGGGCGCCGCTGGGGCGCGTACAACGTCTTCACGCTCTGGGCCAACGACGTGCACAGCCTCGGCAACTACGCGTTCGCGATCGGGCTGTTCGCACTCGGGCTGAACGTGTGGGGGATCCTGGCCGCGTTCCTGCTCGCATCGGTGCTGCTGTTCCTGCTGCTGACGCTGTCCGGCTACATGGGGCACAAGGCCGGTGTGCCGTTCCCCGTCATGAGCCGCATCGCGTTCGGGACGAAGGGCGCGCAGATCCCGGCCGCGGTCCGCGGAATCGTCGCCATCGCCTGGTTCGGCATCCAGACCTACCTCGCGTCTTCGGTGCTCAACACCCTCCTGGTGGCGATGTTCCCCGCACTGCGGAAGCTGGAAGCGCAGACGGTGCTGGGGCTGTCGCTGCTCGGCTGGCTCACCTTCCTCGTGCTCTGGCTCGTCCAAGTGCTCATCGTCAGCTACGGGATGCACGTGATCCGCAGGTACATGGCGGTCGCGGCACCGACGACGCTGATCACGATGTTCGGCCTGGCGGTGTGGATGTTCGCCCGCGCGGACTGGTCCATTTCGCCGTCCACGGCCGAGCCGCTCACCGGGGCGGCGATGTGGCTGCAGGTCCTGCAGGGCGCCGCGCTCTGGGTCGTGATCTACGGGACGTTCGTGCTGAACTTCTGCGACTTCACGCGCTCGGCCAAGAGCCGCCGCTCGATCGTGGGTGGCAACCTGGTCGGCATCCCGGTGAACATGCTCTTCTTCGCCACCATCGTCGTGGTCCTCAGCGGAGCGCAGTTCAAGCTGAACGGGCGGGTGATCACCAGCCCCGCCGACATCGTCCAGACGATTCCGAACACGTTCCTGCTGGCGGCCGCGTCGGTCGCGCTGGTGCTGCTGACGATCGCGGTGAACCTGCTCGCCAACTTCGTCGCGCCGATCTACGTGCTGGTGAACCTCTTCCCGCGGCAGCTGAACTTCCGCCGGGCAGGGCTGGTGAGCGCCGTCATCGGCATCGTCATCCTGCCTTGGAACCTCTACGACAACCCGGTGGTGGTGAACTACTTCCTCGGCGGCCTCGGCGCGCTGCTCGGACCGCTGTTCGGCGTGATCATGGCGGACTACTGGCTGCTGCGCAGGACCCGGGTGAACGTCCCGGACCTCTACACCGAGCAAGCCCAGGGCGAGTACCACTACCGGCGCGGGTACAACCCGAAGGCGGTGTGGGCGTTCGTCCCGTCCGCGGCGATCGCCGTCGTGCTCGCGCTGGTGCCCGCCTTCGGCGCCGCATCCGGGTTCTCCTGGTTCATCGGTGCGGCGCTCGGGGCCGTCATCTACGCCGCCATCGGTGACCGCGATCCTGACGGGCGGGACGTGGACGGCGAGTCGATCGCCGTCGCGGCCGAGTGAGCGGCCCCGGCACGGGACTTCGCGAAAGGTGAATCGTGCGCATTCTCATCGTCAACGTCAACACGACTCCGTCGATCACCGAATCGATCGGTGCGCAGGCCGCCGGTGCGGCGGCTCCCGGCACCGAGATCGTCCCGCTGACGCCGCCGTTCGGCGCGGAATCGGTGGAGGGCAACTACGAGAGCTACCTCGCGGCGGTCGCCGTGATGGAAGCCGTCCGGGCCTACCCGGAACCGTTCGACGCCGTCATCCAGGCCGGCTACGGCGAGCACGGCCGGGAAGGCCTGCAGGAGTTGCTCGAGGTCCCGGTCGTGGACATCACCGAGGCCGCCGCGAGCACCGCCCAGTTCGTCGGCCGCACCTACTCGGTGGTGACCAGCCTGGACCGCACCGTTCCGCTGATCGAGGACCGGCTGGCCGCCGCAGGGCTGAACAGCCGGTGCGCTTCCGTGCGCGCGAGCGGTCTGCCGGTGCTGGAGCTCGACCGCGATCCCCGGGCCGCCGTCGAAGCCATCGCCCAGGAGGCGGTGCGCGCGGTGCAGGACGACCGGGCCGAGGTCGTCTGCCTGGGCTGCGGCGGCATGTCGGGCCTGGCCGAGCGGGTGATCGAACGCACCGGAGTGCCGGTCGTCGACGGGGTCACCGCGGCGGTGACGACCGCCGAATCCCTCGTCCGCCTCGGGCTGACGACCTCGAAGGTGCGCACCTACGCACCTCCGCGGCCCAAGACGATGACCAACTGGCCGCCGCGTCGAGGCTGAGCGCGGCCCGGCCGGGGGAGGCGGCGAGCAAGCACCTGTGACGGAGCGGGTCGGGCCGGCCGCGTTCTGCTGCGAGGCCGGTCCGAACGGGACGGTCCTGTACGGCCCGGCCGGGGACGGGCCTGGTAGACATCGGGCATGACCTCTAGCGACGGTTCGGTCGAGCCCGTGACGGTGTTCGTCTCGGACGCCTTGCAAGCTCGCCTGGACACCTACCGGGACGAACGCCGCACCGCTACGTCCGTGGTGTTCGAGGCGATCGAGGCGTTGGGCGATCGGTTGCCGGACGTGGTGCACGCCGCTCGCGCGATGATCAACTCGCCATCGGCCCGGGAGATCCACTACCTCGGCTCCGGGCCGGTGCTGATCCGGGTCCGGCCGGACGCGGCCCAGGCGGCCGAGCTGGCCAGGTTGTCCGACGAGGTCGGAATGCCGGTCGCGGGCTGGCTGCCGCCGTTGCTCAACGCGCACCTGCCGGGGCGCAAGGAACCCGAGAACATGCCGTGGCTCGTCCCGGTGCAGCAGTAGGAACCGTTGCACGGCGCCGGAGCCGCCCGGCGCCCTCAGCCGCTCAGCGATGGCTCAGGCGCTGCGGGAGTGAAGTTCGATGATGGTGCTGGACCGCCTGGTCAACGTCCTGGGTGGCTACGGCGTGCGGTTGTGCTGCTGTCCGCTTTCCCGGTCGACCGAGCTGCGGGGCGTGGTCCTGCAGGATTGCGCGGACGACCGTCCGGTGACCGGCGACGTCTACCTCGCCGTTGGCGCCGAGTCCGAGCTGCAGGCGATCCGGCGGGCGCAGGCCGCGCGGGCTTGCGTGGTGCTCGTCCGCGGTAGCGCGGAGCTGACCGAGGAGACGGTCTCGGCCGCCGAGCTCGCGGGGCTCGCCGTGATGCTGGTCGATCCCGCGGTGTCCTGGAGCGAGCTGGCGGGCGTTGTCTACGGCCTGGTGCTCGAAGGCCGCGAGACCGAGTCGGGGCGGGGGCCCACCGACTTGTTCGCGCTGGCCGACAGCCTCGCCGATGCGGTCGACGGCGCGGTCGTCATCGAAGACCGGTTGTCGTCGCTGCTGGCCTACTCGAGTTCGCACCACCAGGCCGACCCCGCGCGGCTGGCGACCATCGTGGAACGCCAAGCTCCGGCGCGGCTGCGCGAGCTGTTCGAGGTGCGCGGAGTGTTCGCCCACCTCGCGGTCTCGGACGAGCCGTTGTTCGTCGAGCCGGATCCGGCGCAGGGGCTCACCGGCCGGATGGTGGTGGCGGTCCGCGCGAATCGGGAGTTGCTCGGTTCGGTGTGGGTGGACTGCGGCGAGCCGCTGACCGGCGTGCGGCGCATGGCCCTGATCGAGGGTGCCCGCACGGTGTCGCTGCACCTGCTGCGCTCGCGCGCGAGCGCGGACCTGGAGAGGCAGGTCGAGTCGGACCTGGTGATGCGGTTGCTGGAAGGCACCGCTGCGGCCGCCGCGCTGGTCGGCAGGCTCGGGTTGCCGCCGGGGCCGCTGCGGGTGATCGCGATCCGCCCGAACGTCCTCGATGACCACTCCGGCCTGCTGCTGGCTTTCGACCGGGCGACCGCGGGCTTCGGCTGGTCGCGACCGGGCCGCAGCGCGTTGTCCGGAAACACCCTCTACACCGTGCTTTCCAGCGAGGACGTCGCGACCGCGCGGGCTTGGGTGGCCGCGTTGGGCCGGGTGCTGCCGGATCAGGTCAGCGTTTGGGCCGGGATCAGCGGGATGGCGTCGGCGGCGGAACTCTCCGCGGCGCGCCAGGAAGCCGAGGAGTGCTTGGCGCTGCACCAAAGTCGCTCGACCGATGCGCAACCGCGGGCGTACGACGAATCGTGGGACGAAATCCTGCTGCACCGGCTGCGCGCGGCGGCCGCTGCCGGGCGCACGCCTGCGCGCGGTCCGGTCGCCGAATTGCGCTCGTACGACCGCGAACACCGGACCGCTTACGTGGCGACGCTGGCCGCGTGGCTGGACGCCCAAGGCGAACTCGCCGAAGCGGGGGAGCGCCTCGGGGTGCACGCGAACACGGTGCGCTATCGACTGCGCAGGATGGCCGAGGTGACCGCGCTCGACCTGCAGGACCCGCGCAAGCGGCTGGCCATGATGATCGACTTGGCGGCCCACGAGGCCTGATGCGGCCCTGTGCGAAACCGAAAAAGACCGCACCGTGAGCTGTAGCTGACGAACAATGCTCCGGTGCGGGGCCTGGTCCATCCTGAGAGCAACGAAATCTCCGCAGCGGCCGCGGTCGCCTCGAGCGCAGCAACGGCCCGGTCGTGCGGCGCAGGCACGCTGGGATGCCCGGTGCCATTCGATGCTCGCCGGGCACTGCGAGCGGCCGCTGCATCGGAACACTGGAGTGATCATGGCCGATACCCAGCGCGCCTGGCTGACACCGCAAGCGCACGAGCGGCTCAGCGCCGAGCTCGCCGACCTGCTCGCGCCGGGCAACGGCGACACCGGAACGGGCGAGGACGGCTCGATCCCGGCTCAGCAGGAGCGGAAAGGCCGGATCAGGCAGATCCAGCACCTGCTGGCCTCCGCTGTCGTCGGCGAGGCGCCGCCGGACGACGGCATCGCCGAGCCGGGCATGGTGCTCACCGTCCGCTACGACGACGCCGGAGATGTCGAAACTTTCCTGCTGGGCACCCGCGAAGCCGAGCTCAACGACCTGGAGGTCTACTCGCCGGCCTCGCCGCTGGGAACCGCGCTGGTCGGTGCCCGGCGCGGTGAGCAGCTCTCGTACCAGGTGCCGGACGGCACCACGGTGCAAGTGACGCTGCTCGACGCCGTGCCGTACGGACGGCATGTGGAGCAGTCGATAGCGCAGTGACGACCTTCGGCTGCAACGCGCACATGCGACTGGTGAAAGCGCCGCTCGTCCGGAGGGGTCATGCCGATTTGCGGCGGACGGCGCGCAGGTCGAACGCGGAACGCCCGCACGATCGCGCTAACGCTGACAATTCGCTGAACCGCCTCTCATGTGCGCTTCAGTCGAACGTAATGCAAGCCGGTGAAGCTGTTCGTGCTCGCTTGGTGAGCAAGCTGATTTCGCCGCGCTCGGCAGCGATGTCCGAGTGCGGCGCCGGCGAATCGGGAGAGAAGTCTTGTTGAAAGCAATGCATTACCACCTGCTCGCCGCGGTGCTGGTACTGGCGGGAACGGGCGCGATCCTCAACGATCTCGCCTTCAGCCCGCAGGATCCGTCCATCTGGAACGAGCTCGGCATCGGGTTGCTGGTGTTCGGCCTGGTGGTGGCGAACTACCAGCTGAGCACGCGACTCGCGGAGCATGGGAAGACCGGTCGGTCCGGGACCGCCCGGCGTCGGACCGTCCAGCCGCATATCCCCCAGCCGCGCCGCTAGCGCTTTCCGGCGGTGGAAAGCGCATTCGAAGTGGCGCCCGTGCCACATCGGCGCGGGCGCCACCGAACTCCGATTCGGTGCCGGGTGGTCGCTACTTCTTGCAGTCCCAGCCATGGTGGTCATGCCGGCGGTGGCCGCCCCAGCCATGGCCACCGCCCCAGTGGTGGCCGCCCCAGCCGTGGCCGTTGCCCCAGCGGTGATCGCTGCCGTGGTGGCGGTTGCCGATGGACACGAACACGTTCTTCACGTTGCTCATGGTGGACACCTTTCCGCATTGCGTCGAGGTTTCTTCCCCGGGCCGAAGCAACGACCCGCCACGAGGGAACCTGTGATGCTCCGGGTGCGCCCAGAGGACTTTCGCCTCTGATGCATACCGTGCTCGACCATCGAGCGGTCCCCGCCCATCCGAGGGTTTCCGGGAACGCTCGCTGAGCCGAAGGACGAACTCGCCCGGCGAGAACTCTCCGGTTGCGCATCGGCCGGCGACGCGTTTGCGCATCGGCCGGCGACGCTGTGCGGATTTCTCGGCCGTGGTGTACGGGCGCACGCGCGTGATTTCCCCGGTAGCCGCTGAACAATCAGCGGCGCAGTCGTTCGTATCCGATGTGGATATCGGCTGCTCCGGGTAGCAGTGAGATGTCGCACCGCAGTCATCGGCAATATCGCGGACCGACGCGGGTAATCGTCTTGTTAGCGAGATCCGCGATCTCGCCGGCGAGGCCCCGGCTGCAGCAGGTTCGTTCGCCTTGCAGCCAGGGCCTCGGACAACCGCAACGAACGAGAGGAGTGCTCTCGAGATGCGCAACATCCATCGTGGCATTGCCGCCGGTCTGCTGTCCGCCCCGCTGGTCCTCGGACTCGGCGGTGTGGCGACCGCTGCCGATTACCAGCAGTACGAGACCCACGCGGGAGACGAGGGCGTGTCCACCAGCCAGACCTCGTCCAGCGCGCAGGACTCCGGCAACGGTCGGGCTTCCTACGAGCGGACCTCGGCCCAGGCCGGTGAGGACGGCGCGAGCGTCTCCGGCACGGCGTCGCACAACGGCGGCGGCCAGAACGGCGGCGGCCAGAACGGCGGCGAGGACGAAGGGCTGCTGAGCATCCTGCTCTGAGTTCCCGCCACTCCGGTCGTGTGGGCTCGCACCTCGTGCGGGCCCACACTGCTACGAGCTCCGCCGCTCGGTGTCCGAAGTGGACACCCGACGGCGGCGTGATCGGTAGCACCGCGCGGTCTCAGCTTCGTTCGCAGCACGGACTTCCTGCCGACCTCGCGAACGTGCCCGATGATGCGGCCGTGCTCGACTCCGGGTTCAGGAACCACCGCTCGTCGTCGAGCCGTGCTCTCCGTGGCCGTGCGGATGCGGTCGATACCCTCGCGGATGTGCAAGACGCGAAATGCCCGGATCGACGCGCAACAAGCCGATACCGCGCGCATCCGGCGCTGCGAGGAATCGTCCGTACCCGCCATTCGGCATCAAGCGAGGCCAAGTCGTGAAGGAATTCGAGGTCGTTCCGGTCGATCGCGAGCCGGCTCCGGTGATCTTCCTGGTGACCGGTGTGCCCGGCAGCGGCAAGTCGACCGTTGCGCGCGCCCTCGCCCAGCGGTTCGCGCTCGGGGCGCACGTCGAGGTGGACAAGTTGCAGGAGTTCATCGTCTCGGGCGGGCGCTGGCCGGGTCCGGAGCCGGAGGAGGAACCGGATCGGCAGCTGTTCCTGCGCGCGCGCAACGCGGCGCTGCTGTCGGACAGTTTCGCCGGTGCCGGAGTGGTGCCGGTGATCGACGACGTCGTGGTGCTCAAGCCCCATCTGGACTTCTACCGCGAGTCGGTGCGCACCCGGGATCTGAAGCTGGCCGTGCTGGCGCCGGATCCCGCGGTGGCCGGTGAGCGCAATCGCGGGCGGGACAAGGTGCTGGTCGACGACTGGTCCTTTCTGGACGAGGCGATGCGCGGTCAGATTCCCGGTGAGGGCGTCTGGGTGGACAACGCCGCGCTGACGGTGGAGCAGACGGTGGACGAGATCCTCGCCCGCAGCGGGGTCGCTACCGCGTGAGCGGGTCCGGCCGGAGTGGGCCGCCTCCGGTCGTCACCGTTCGTTTCCAAGCAGTCGGCTAGCCACACGTTCGAGTGAGTGCGTGTCATCGCCCGCGGACCTGCCGGTCTCCCCCGGCCAACGCACCCGGACTGCAAGGGGGACCGTGCCGATGACACCGAGCGGACCGTACGAGGGCGAAGTGCTGCACCTGTGGCTGACCGGCCAGATCGTGCAACTGCTCGACCAAGCCGGTGGCGATCCGGACCAGGCGTGCGCGGGCTTCGACGAGCTCGTCGCGCGATGGGGGCCGACGCCGATGGCACGGGCACTGTCCGAAGCCACGCGCCTCTACGACGACACCGTCGCCCCTTC
Organism: Saccharopolyspora galaxeae; assembly: GCF_016526145.1. Lineage (GTDB taxonomy): Bacteria > Actinomycetota > Actinomycetes > Mycobacteriales > Pseudonocardiaceae > Saccharopolyspora_C > Saccharopolyspora_C galaxeae. The sequence continues at coordinate 224,646 of NZ_JADDUE010000008.1, read as the reverse complement.
CCGCCGATAGGAACCCGGCGGTCGACGTAGGCGGCCCGCGGCCGGCTCCGCGCCGCCGGTGCCTCCGACCGGCAGAACGGGGCCGGGGCCGCCTATCGTCGGGGCAGTTCCAGCGCTCGGCGGTCCCGGTGCCGATCGCGCGGCGGGTACCCGCAACGGGTGCGCCGTGCGCCGCCGGCCGGGACGAGCCGTCGAGCCGCGAGGTATTGGCGAGTGGTGCAGCGGGGGGAATCGCCGGACGGGGAGGGCAGCGCCTCCCCGGAATCCCGCCTGCGGTTGTCGATCGGGCGGCGCCCGCGGGACCTGCTGCGAGTGCTGGTCGCCGGAGCGCTGCTGACGCTGAGCGTGCTGCTGGCGCTGGTGCCCGCCAACCCCGTCGAACTCGCGATCCTGCGGCAGCTGCAGCGGATTCCCGCGGTGCCCGGCCCGTTCTGGGTCGCGTTGAGCTGGTGCGGGTCCTGGGTGGCCATCGCCGTGGTCGCGGCGGTCGCGCTGTACTTCAAGAAGATCCGGGCGGGGCTGCTGTGCGGCGCGGCAGGCGCGGTGACCTGGGGGCTCGCCGAGGTGATCCAGTCCGTCCTCGGCCCCCGCCCGGTTTCCGCCGTTCCCGCTCCGCCGCCCGGCAGCGTCCCGTTCCCCGCTACCGAGGTGGCGGTCGTGGTGGCGCTGACGGTGGTCACCGGCCCGTACCTGGGGAGCGTGACGAGGCGGATCGGCGGGGTGCTCAGCGTCCTGGTCGTGGTGGCCGTTCTGCACCTCGGGCTCTACCTGCCGCTGGGCGCGGCCGGGGGAGCGCTGCTGGGGTGGGGCACCGGGACGTTGTTCCACGTCCTGGCGGGCGCGCCCGGGCGCAAGGTCTCCGAACGGGTCGTGCAGCGCGAGCTGGAGCTGGCCGGGTGCGCGCCCGAATCGATCGTCGCCCTGCGCTACCGGCTGTTCGAGCCGCGCGAATTCGCCGTGCGCACCGCCGGCGGCGACACCCTCCGGGTCAAATCCGTGCGGCGGATGCGCAGGCGGGCCGGGCTGCTGCACGGGTTCCGGCGCTGGAACGCCTCACCCGATGCGCAGGAAGAACCGCGGCTGTCCACACCGCACCACGAGACCGAGCACGAGGCGTACGTCGGGCTGCTCGCCGAACGCTCCGGGGTGCGCACTCCCTCGGTCGTGCAGGTCTGCGACGCGAAGTTCGCGCCACCGCTGCTGGTGCTGCGGCACGTGGACGGCCGCAGACTCCCGGACCTCCCGCGCTCGGAGATCGACGACGAACTGCTGGACGCGATCTGGACGCAGCTGACCCTGCTGGCAGACGCGGGCATCGCGCACCACGATCTGCGGGCGAAGAACTTCCTCGTTGACGGCGAGGACCGCCCGTGGCTGCTCGGTTTCACCTTCAGCCACGCAGGGGCGGACGCCGCGCACCGGGCTCAGGACCTCGCGGACGCCTTGGTCTCGCTGGCTTCGGTCGTCGGCGTCGAGCGCACGGTGTCCTCCGCGGTCCGCGTGCTGCCCGCCGAACGGCTCGAGGCGGCGCTGGAACAACTCGGGCCGCTGAACGTGCCCCGCCGGATCAGCGCGCAGGCCCCGAAGGGGCGCTACCGGCTGGCCGCGCTGCGCGAAACGCTCGCGGACCGCACCGGAGTCGCGGTTCCGGGCCTGCGGTCACCGGTGCGGCCGGGCACCGTGATCGGCCTCCTGCTGATCGCCGCGGGCATCTACCTGCTGCTGCCGGAACTGTCCGGGATGGGCCGGGTGCTGGACGCGTTGCGCCGCGCCGACTGGGCATGGCTGGCGGTCGCGGTGCTCACCGGGCTGCTGGCGACCCTCATGTCGTCGATCTCCATGCTCGGCTCCAGCCCGAACGCCCTGCCGTTCTGGCGCACCCTCGCGGTCCAGGTCGCCGCCGGTTTCACCGGGCGCACGACGCCGAGCGGCGCGGGCTTCTTCGCCATCAACGTCGTGTTCATGGAACGCCTCGGGTTCCGCCGCTCGCTGGCGGTGGGCGTCACGATGCTCAACCAGGCCGCTGTCGGCGCGGTCGCCTTCGTGATCTGCGTGATCGGCCTGTTCAGCGGCGGGTTGTCCCGGATCGTGCAGAACCTGCGGATTCCGACGAGCGCGCTGTTCGTGGCGCTGGGAGTGCTGGTCGTCGCGGTCGGTGTCGTGTTCGGGATTCCTGCCGTGCGCAAGCGGATCGTCGGGTCCGCGGTGGAGGTCGCCCGCGAGCTGTTCGCGGTGCTGCGGCATCCGGTGCGGGCGGCGCTGCTGTTCGGCGGGTCGCTCGGCTACCTCGTGGTCTCCGGCGCAGGGCTGGCCGCGTGCCTGGCCGCCATCTCCGCGGATTTCTCCTGGGTGTCGGCGATCGTCGTGTTCGTCATCGGCAACACCCTCGGCCACCTCGCGCCGTCGCCGGGCGGGCTCGGAGCGGTCGAAGCCGTGCTGATCGCGGGCCTCGGGGCGATCGGTGTCCCGCCGACCGCCGCGGTGACGGCCGTGCTCACCTCGCGGTTGCTGACCTACTGGCTGCCCGTGCTGCCCGGCATCGCCATGTTCCGCTACCTGCAGCACCGCCACACCATCTGAGCTCGCCGCCGAAGGTTCGGGCGAACACCAGCAGGTTCAGCCGAACGCCAGCGCGAACACCCGGGGCAGCTCCGCTTCCAGGCGTGCGACCTCGTCGTCCCGCCCGCTGAGCGAATGCCGCAGCCCGGACTGGAAAACGCCGTCGAACACCGCGTAGGCGGTGCCGGGAGACATCGCCGGTCGCGCACCGGAAAGCTCGGCGTAGCGGGTGATCACCCGCCAGATCATCTCTTCCCGCCGCTTGTCGATCTCGCGCACGTCCTCGCGGAAGGACGCCTCGAACAGGCTTTGATTGCGCAGGTCGTACCAGAGCCGGTGCAGCGGCGCGTCCGCGCGCAGCGTTTCCAGGTACTTGGCGATGAATCCGTCGCGCAGCTGTGCGGCGCTCGTGGCGTTGTCGATCACCTCGTCGTACCTGGTGACGCACACGGCCTCGTACTGCCGGACCGCCTGGGTGACCAGGTCCTGCTTGTCCGCGAAGTAGTAGTGCAGCACCCCGTGCGAGAACTCGGAGTTGTGCGCGATCTCCCGCAGGCTCGTCCGCGCGTAGCCGAGGTCGGCCAGCGTGTGCAGCGTCGCGACGGCGAGTTCCCGGCGCCGCGCCTCGAACTTGTCGACCTGGCGGCGGGCGATCCGCTGCTGCTTCGTCTCGGTGACTTCCTCGGTGACTTTCTCGGGGACTTCCTCGGGGGCTTCGGTCACGTCCTCGTCCTGTCGGCCGGCTGCGGTGCGCGCGATGCGGCTGCCGCGAACAGTGTATCGGCAGGCGTACCGATCTTGCTTGACGACTGTCCAACGAATCCTTGACGACTGTCAAAGACGCTGTCTACGGTGCGATCCACACCGCACGGCCGATCTCGCGAGCCGTGCACGCAGCGATCTCAACGAGGAGATTCGGATGACCAGTTATGCCCTGACCGGCCGAAAAGCCCTGGTTACCGGGGGTGCGCGCGGATTGGGCGCGGGCATGGCCGATGCGCTGGCCAAGGCGGGCGCCGACGTCGTGATCGGCGACGTGCTCGAGGACGAGGGCAAGCAGACCGCGCAGTCGCTGCGCGACGCGGGCGCCACCGCGGAGTTCGTCGAGCTGGACGTCACCGACGAGGCGAGCTGGACCGAGGCGGTCCAAGGCGTGGTCCGCGAGATCGGCGGGTTCGACGTACTGGTGAACAACGCCGGCGTGGAGATCACCAGCCTGATCGTCGATCTCGATCCGGCCGACGTGCGCAAGATGCTCGAGGTCAACGTGCTCGGCACCGCGCTCGGGGTCAAGCACGGATTCCGGGCCATGCGTCCCGGAGGCGCGGCCGGGCGCGGCGGCGCGGTGATCAACATCGCGTCGGTGGCCGCGACGATCGCCTTCCCCGGCATCTCGCTGTACTCGGCGACGAAGTCGGGCATCGACCGGCTCACCCGCGTCGCCGCCGCGGAGTCCGGCAAGCTCGGCTACGGCGTCCGCGTCAACAGCATCTTCCCCGGTCTCACACCTACCGCGATGGGCAATCAGCTCGCGGCGGACTGCGCCGCGGCCGGTCTGTTCCCGTCCCCGGAAGCGGCCGCGCAAGCCGTCGTGGAGCAGACCCCGCAGGGACGCCTCGGGCAGGTCGACGACATGGCCGACGCCGTGGTCTTCCTCGCCTCCGACGCCGCGAAGTTCATCACCGGTGCGGGGCTGCCGGTCGACGGCGGCATGGGCATGTGACCGGTTCCGCGAAGCGAGTTTCACATAAGGAGTGTTTAGGAAGCGGTTTGCGTACTCCCTACGCGGCGTCGGCGCTGTCCTCGCCAGAAGACGCCTGAGAACCCGCCGGTGTTCGGCCTGAGTCCTCGCGCACCGCAAGCGGCTGACGCCGCTTCTTAAAAGAACCCAGTACGGAAGGAAGTTTTTCGTGGCCACTGACAAGCGCGTTGTCGTCTACGGCGCATCCGGCTACACCGGGCGGCTGATCTGCGAGTACCTGCGCGAGTACAACATCCCGTTCCTGGCCGCGGGCCGGAACCACCAGCGCGTCGCCGACGCCGTCGCCGCGGTGCCCGGCATCGAGACCGTCGAGTACGAGGTCGCCGAGGTCGAGCACACCGCAGCGGCGCTGGCCGAGCGGTTCCGGGGTGCCTCGGTCGTGCTCAACACCGTCGGCCCCTTCGCCCGCTACGGGCACGAGGTGGCGCAGGCGTGCCTGGACATCGGCGCGCACTACACCGACACCAACGGCGAGCAGAACTGGATGATCGACGCCGAGCAGCGCTGGGGCGCCGAGTTCGCCGCGCGGGGGCTGCTGCTCACCCCGGGGCTGGCGCAGATGTACAGCATCGGCGAGATCGCGGCCAACATCTGCCTGGAAACGCCCGGCCTGGACACCCTCGACATCGAGGTGTTCTGGAAGGGCTATCCCACGGTCGCCTCGACCAACACGATCCTCACCAACGCGGCGTTCGCCGAGGCGTACTACCTCGAGCAGAACGAATACGCGGCCTGGCCCGCGGAGGGGTGGCCCACCGAGTTGTCCGTTCCCGGCCAGCACGAGCTCGGTCTCGCGTTGCCGTGGGGCGGCACCTCGCATCCGGTGTGGTTCAAGAACGATCCGCGAGTGGCCAACGTGCGCGCGCTCGGCGGCGTGTTCAACCGCCCGCTGATGCAGGCCGTCCCGCAGATCGTCAGCTCCGCGCTGCAGCAGATGGAAGGTCTGTCCACGGCGGAGAAGTACCGGGTCATCGATGCGACATCGGCCGAGGTGCGCAGTGAGATGCCGCCGCGGGAGAACCCGCGCATCAACACCTCGCTCGACTCGGTCTACGCCTCGGGGCCGCTGGGCCGCGCGCACTGCGTGATCCACGGCAACTGCAACTACAAGCAGACCGCCCTGATGAACGTGCACGCGGCCGCGGAACTGCTGCAGCAGCCGCCGCGCAAGACCGGGTTCGCCTCCAGCTGCCAGGCCTTCGGGCACCGGGAGCTGCTGGGAACGCTGCGCGCGTTCGGCCTGGTGCTCGAGCCGATTCTGGAAGTCCACCAGTGATCCGGGTGCGCCGGCCGCCACGCGTGCCGGCCGGCGCACCGGCGACCCCCGTTTCGAGGTAGCGATGCAGCTGGCCGACTACTTGGACAAGGGCGCCTCCCTCGGAGGCGATCAGCCCTGCTTGACGACCAACGGTGAAACGCGCACCTATGCGCAGGTGCAGCAGCTGTCCCGGCGGATCGCGGGGGCGCTGCAAGGCTCCGGGATCGGCGAAGGCGACCGGGTGGCGGTGTTGTCGGCGAACGACCCGCTCGCGCTCACCTGCGTGTTCGGCGTTTCTCGCGCGGGAGCGGTGTGGTGCCCGGTCAATCCGCGCAACGAGGCGGCCGAGAACCGGCAGCTGCTGGAGATGTTCGGCTGCCGCTGCCTGTTCTTCCAGCAGAAGTTCGCCCCGCTCGTGGAGCGGATCCGCGGCGAGCTGCCGGAGCTGACCACCCTGGTGTGCCTCGACGGCGAAGCCGACGGCGCCGAGAGCTTCGACGCGTGGGTCGAACGCCACCAGCGGCAGCCGGCCGCGGTCTCGCGCACCGGCGATCAGCTCGCCATGCTCGCGGGAACCGGTGGCACGACGGGGAGGCCGAAGGGCGTTCGGCTGACCGGCACCAACATGGCGACCGCGACCGCGATGACGCTGGTGAGCTACCCGTTCGGCGAACGGCCGCGGTACCTCGCGCTCGCGCCGCTGACCCATTCCGCGGGTGTGCTCACCTTCCCGATCATGGCGCTCGGCGGCGAAGTCGTCATCATGCCGAGCCCGGACCTGGGCGAGTTCCTGCGGCTCGTCGAGCGGCACCGCATCACGCACGCGTTCCTGCCGCCGACGGTGATCTACGGGTTGCTGGAGCACCCCGATCTCGATTCGGCGGACCTGGAGTCGCTGCGGTGCCTCTGGTACGGCGCCGCTCCCATGTCTCCGGCGCGCCTGCGGGAGGCGCTGAGCAGGATCGGGCCGGTGCTCGGGCAGTTGTTCGGCCAGACCGAGGCGCCGAACATGATCTCGACGCTCGCCCCGGCCGAGCACTTCCGCCCGGACGGGTCGATCGCCACCGAACGGCTCACTTCGGCGGGGCGCCCGACCCCGCTGACCCAGGTCGCCGTGCTGGACGCGGCCGGCACCCCGCTGTCGAGGGGCCAGCGGGGCGAGGTCGTGGTGCGCGGGCCGCTGGTCATGGCGGGTTACCACAACGATCCCGAGGCCACTGCGGAAGTGAGCGAGCACGGGTGGCACCACACCGGCGACATCGGCTACCTGGACGAGGACGGCTTCCTCTACATCGTCGACCGCGCCAAGGACATGATCATCACCGGTGGGTTCAACGTGTACTCGGCCGAGGTGGAGCAAGCGCTGCTGGCGCACCCCGCGGTGCAGGACGCCGCGGTGGTCGGCCTGCCCGACGAGAAGTGGGGCGAGCAGGTGACGGCGGTCGTGCAGCTGCGCGCCGCGCAGCAGGCGACGCCGCACGAGCTGACGGCTTTCGCCAAGGAACGTCTCGGCAGCGTGAAGGCGCCGAAGCGGCTCGACATCTGGCCGGACCTGCCGCGGTCGAAGATCGGGAAGGTGCTCAAGCCCGACATCAAGAGCAGGCTCGGATCGGGCGGCTGACCGCCGACGCCGATGACCGCTGCTGCGGAATCTCCAGCAGCCGGCGGGGAAAGGCGGCGAGACGCTTCGCCGCGCAGCGCACCGGCGCCGACGGTGCCGGTGCGCTCCCGGCCCGCTACGCGTCGACTGCGGCTTCGAGTTCCCGCAACCGCGGCAGCGCCCGCTCGGTGAGCTGCCGCCCGCGGACGTCGTGGCTGACCGAGAGGCTGTCCTTCCACAGTGAACGCCCGGCCATCGCACCACCTGCACCGTTGTCGACCGCGACCTTGACCTGGCCGACGAACGTTTCGTGGTCTACTCCGGCCGACAGCACCGCCCACGGCACCCCGGCGGCGGCTTCGGTCACCGCGGCGCACGCCTCGGCCGAGCCCGGGTACTGCAGCTTCAGCACCTTCGCTCCGCACTCCACGGCCAGCCGCGCGCCATCGGCGACCAGCTTCGGGAACGCGGCCGCGTAGGCTTCGTCCGACTCGTCGTCGAGCTGGTAGGTGAGCAGCTCGACGATCAGCAGCACGCCCTCGTCCGCGCACTCCCGCACCAGGTCGCGAATCTGCTGCGCCACCAACGATTCCGGGCCCTGGCGGTCCGGGCGGGTGTAGAAGAGCATCTTCGCGACATCGCCACCGAGGTCGCGGACGCGGCGCGCCGTCACGCCGTCCACGTAGCGCGTGTGGCGCAAGCCCTCGACGGTCTCGTAGCCGGACGCGTCCATGCCGACGACCAGGCCGGTGTCCCGCGCGAGCGTGCCGTCGTCGACCACGCCGGGCAGCGCGACCTCGGCGTCGAGCAGGATGGCAGGCGCCCGGTTGGCGAGGAACCGGACGAGGTCGGCCTTGGCCTGCGCCAGCTCACCGGCGCTGATGCCGGCCTCCGGTGCGTCCTTCATCGCGGCCTTCATGCCGTTGCGCTGGTCGGCGGCGACGATCAGCATCCGGCCCGCCGGGGTGGAGATCGTCGCCAGGCCCCGGCGTTCGGGCGTCGTCAGTGCGTTCATCGGTGTTCCTCCTGCGTTTGCGGGTTCGGGTGCGGTCGGCCCGGGGAGATCAGGTCGGAGTCCGCGGGCCGGGTCTTCAGGCCGGGGCGGCGCGATCAGGCCGGGGCCGGAAGCAGGTGCGAGGCGATCCGGGCGGCGCCGAACGCGGTCTCCTGCGAGCGTTCGGATGCGGAGATCCGCGGCAGCACGCGTTCCCGGGCGCGGCGGACGCTGCGCATGTCCGCCCAACCACCGGTGAGCGTCGCCGAGCTCGCGGGCGGCAGCTCGCGGTCGATAGCGGCGATCAGCTCGCTGATCTCGTCGTTGCTGTGCCGCAGGACCGCGCCGAAGATCTCGGCGGGCGTCGCGCCGTCGGTCCGCACGGTCAGCGCGAGCTCGCCGTCGTCGTTGCGGGCACCGGAGACCGAAAGCCCGCCCGCTGGCAGCGCACCCTCGTAGGGCAGGTGCATCACGGCGGCGTCGAGCCGGTCGCGACCCGCCCGGACGGTGATGCCGGAGGTCTCCAGCGCACGCCGCAGCAGCAGCCCGGTCTTCACCCCGGCGACCAGCACGTGCTTGCCCGGCACGACGTGCCGGACCTCGTTGATGAGGTGCCCGGCCAGGCGGGCGCGGGCGGCGTAGCCGAGCGGGGCGTCGACCACCCGCAGCAGGACCTCCGCAGTGCCCATCGACACGTGGTACTGATCCGGCCGGATGGCGCCGCCGGCCTCGGCCGCCACTAGGTGGTCGTGACCGGCCACGGTGATCCGCGCACCGGCGACGGCGGCCGGGAACCGGTCCGCGACCGCGCCGAGATCCGTGCCCGCGGGTTCGATCGGCAGCAGCAGCTCGCGCGAGGCACCGAGCTCGGCGAGCATCGCGTCCCACGGTTCGCCGGTGTCCTGGTCGAGCAGGCCGGTGCGCGAGGTCAGCGACGCCTCCAGCGACGGCCTGCCGCCCAGCACGGTGGCGGCGAACTCGGGCAGGTTCAGCCAGCGGTGCCCGTGCGGCCGCAGCCCGCCGTCGCGCAGGTGCGCGAGCTTGGCCGCCGATGTCTGCGCGCCGAGGGGTAGTCCGGTCCGCCCGGCGAACTCGGCGCGGATCGGTTCGGGCAACGCCCGCACCTGCTCCGCGCCGCGCGGGTCGAACCAGGCGAACGCGGGGGCCGCGGCTCGTCCCGCCGCGTCGAGCAGCACACCGCTTTCGCCCATGCCCGCGATCGCGATCGCCTCGATCCGGCGGCCGGTGAGCCGGTCGGCCGCGCCCCGGACCAGCCGGTGCAGGGCGGTGACCAATCGCTCGGCCGGGAGGTCGGCGGTCCCGCCGGGTCCTGGACGCCAGGGTGTCGGGATCTCCTCGAGCACGAGCTCGGTCCCGTCCTCGTCGACGACGAGCATCTTGATCCCGGTGCTGCCGAGGTCGACGCCCGCCACGAGCCTGCCGCCCATCCGCCCGTCCTTCCATCCGCGCATGACTCCGGTGTCATGCACGACTATGTCACCGGTGACTTGAGTGGTTATCATCGGGACCATGACGTGCTGCTGTCAAACGGATCCGCCGTGGTGATCGCGGTCGCGGGCCCCGCCGGGAGCGGGAAGTCCACGCTCGGCCGGACGCTCGCCGAAGCGCTCCGGCTACCGCTGCTGGACCTCGACACGCTCAGCACGCCGCTGCTGGATCGCCTGCACGGGCCGGTTTTCGACGAGCACTGGCTCACGCATCCGCGCGCGGACGACATCCGCGCGGCGCGCTACGCGGCCCTGCGGGCGACCGCCGCCGAAGTGATCTCGACCGCAGGCTCCGCCGTCCTCGCCGCTCCGTTCACCGCGGAACTCACCGGCGGTCCGGAGTGGACAGAGCTGGTGCGGTCCGTCGCGCCCGCAGAACTGCACCTGGTCCACCTGCAAGGCGATCCGGAGCTGTTCGCGGCTCGGCGCGCAGGCCGCGGGGCCGAACGGGACGCGCACCGGCCCAGCACCGCCGCGCCACCGTCGCCCGCTGTACCGCACATCGCGATCGACGCGGAGCTTTCCCCGGCGCAGCAACGATTCCGCGTCCTGCGCGCGCTCGACCACCGAACGCCGGCGGACCCTGAGTGAGCCGCCTCCGTCAGCTCGCGGGCGGGAAGCAGGACTCGCGCTCGACCAGGCCGACCGGCAGCACCGTCTTGCGGCGGAACCGCCGGTTCGGGTGCTCCAGCCGGTCGAACACCCGCCGGGCCGCGTGCTCGCCGAGCAGCGCGGGGTCCTGGTCCACGACCGTCAGCGCGGGCGTGAGCAGGTCGGCCATCGGGAAGTCGCCGAAGCCGACGAAGGCGAAGCGGCGATCGCGCAGCACCGGAGCGAGCACCATGCTGCTGCGGGCGTTGGAGGAGAAGATCGCGGTCGGCGGCGTGGGCAGCGCGGCCAGCCGCTGCACGATCTCCGCCGCTCCCGCGCGGTCCAGCGCGCCGAAGACCTCGTAGTCCTCGCGGCGCGGCAGGCCGTGCGCCTGGAGCGCGCCCCGGTAGCCGAGCAGCCGGTTGCGGCTGGTCTGCACCTCGGCGATGTCGGCGACGAAGGCGATCCGCTCGTGTCCCCGCGCGATCAGGTGCTGCACCGCCAGGTGCGCGCCGCCCTTGTCGTCCTCCAGGAACGAGTCGGCGGCCACGCCGACCGGAGCGCGGTCGACGAACACGATGGGCAGCCGGTCGCGCCAGCGGGCCAGGTAGGAGTTGTCGGTGGCGACCGGCGCGATGACCAGCCCGCTCAGCGACTGCCCGAGCAGCTGCTGCACGAGATCGCCTTCGCGCTGCGACCCGTCGCCGGTGCTCGTGACCACTGTGGACATGCCGTGTTCGACCGCGACCCGGTTGACCGACTCGGCGACGGCCCCGAAGAACGGGTCGAGCATGTCGGGCACGACCACGCCGACGACGGGGGCGCGTCCGGTGCGGAACGTGGTCGCCACGGCGTTCGGCACGTAGTTGAGCTCGCGCAGCGCCAGTTCGACGCGCGTGCGGGTCTCGGGCAGCACGTGCTCGTCGTCGTTGAACACGCGCGACACCGTTTTCGCGCTCACTCCGGCGAGTGCGGCGACGTCTCGCATCGTGGTCATGGAACGGGCCGGACCTTTCGACGGATCACCGTGCGGTGCGCACGGGGTGCTTCGGCGCGCAGTCTATCCGCGCTCGGCGGCCGCGGTGTCCGACGCCCGCATCCGGCCTCCGGTGCTCAGCGCCGCGTCCCACGAACACACCGCCGTGACACCGGTGACTAGATGAAGCTTGACATCGGTGACATGGAGACGTCTACTCTGCGCGGACGGCTGCCGGCGCGCAGCAGCCGTCCGCCGGGCGTCGCGGCCCGGCCGATCGGCGCCGCGGATCGTGCTGCGGCAGGGGCGAAACTTGGGAGTCATCACGGATGAACGACAACGCCGTCGTTGAGAACCGGCGCCGGAGCCGGGGCGCAGGGGCAACGGTGATCGCGGCCTTCGGCGGGCTGCTGTTCGGCTACGACACCGGAATCATCTCCGCTGCGCTGCTCTACCTCGGGCCGGAGTTCGGGCTCGGCGACCAGTCCAAGGAGGTCGTGGTCGCCTCGCTGCTGGTCGGCGCGATCATCGGCGTCGCGGCGGGCGGCGCGATCATGGATCGCGTCGGCAGGCGCCGGACCCTGCTCGGGGTGGCGGTGCTGTTCCTGGTCGGCGCGGTCGCGTCCGGGACCGCGGGCGCGCTCGCGGTCCTGCTGGTGGCCCGGGTGCTGCTCGGGCTCGCGATCGGTGCCGCGTCGGTCGCCGTGCCCGCCTACATCGCCGAGATCGCACCCGCCGAACAGCGCGGGCGGCTGGTCTCGGTGAACCAGCTGATGATCTCCTCCGGCATCCTGATCTCCTACGTGACCGGCTACGCGCTGGCCGATGCGCAGGCATGGCGCTGGATGCTCGCCGTGGCGGCGGTGCCCGCGCTGGTCATGCTGATCGCGCTGCCGATGCTGCCGGAAAGCCCGCGCTGGCTGGTCGCGCAAGGCCGGGAGGACGAGGCACGCGCAGTGCTCTCGCGCGGGCGCGCCCGCGGCGCGGTCGACGCCGAGATCGCCGAGATCACCGCCGCGATGCGCGCGGAGAGCCGCTACAGCTTCCGCGACCTGCTCGGTTCGCGGTTCCGCCCGGGCATCGTGCTGGGCGTCGGCGTGGCCGCCACCAACCAGCTCGTCGGGGTCAACGCCGTCACGTACTACACGCCGACACTGCTCACCGACTCCGGATTCGGCGCGTCGGCGGCCATTCTGTCGTCGGTGGGTCTCGGCATCGCCAACGTGGTGTTCACGTTCGCGGGCCTGATGCTGGTCGACCGGATCGGGCGGCGGCCGCTGGTGCTCGGTGGTACGGGGCTGGTCGTGCTGTCGCTCGTGGTGATCGGTGCGGTGTATGCGTTCACCGATCTGCAGGGCGGGTGGGCCGCGGTGCTGCTGGCGTTCCTGATGATCTACCAGGCGTCCTTCTCGGCCAGCCTGGGCTTGGCGATGTGGCTGGTCAACAGCGAGGTCTTCCCGACAGAAGTGCGCGGCAAGGCGGGCAGCGCGGGCTTGGCGACGCACTGGATCCTGAACCTGCTCATCTCGGTGACGGTGTTGACGACCATCAACGCGATCACCCCGAGCGGCCTGTTCTGGCTCTACGCGGTGCTGGGCGGGCTGGGCCTGCTGTTCCTGCACCGGCGGTTGCCGGAAACCCGCGGTCGCACGCTGGAGCAGGTCGACGCGCAGCTCAACGGACGGCAACCGGTCGCAGGCTGAGCACCTTCGCGGGGATGGAGGGCGCAGCAGTGGTAGCGATCGCGGCGATCGGGTAGTCCGCCGGTGACGGCACGCCCGAGCAGACGGACGCGAGAGCGAGGGAAGGCGCAGCATGACCAAACGCGACGAAGCCCGGATCGACAAGGCCTTGCAAGGGCTCGAATTCCCCGCCACGCATGAACAGCTGATCGAGTTCGCGACCGACCGCGGGGCGGGCGCGGAAACCCTCACCGCACTCCGGGCGGTACCCGCCGGGCGCTATGCCAACAAGGAACAGGTCATCGAAGCGGTTCCGCAGGAACCCGAGGGAGACGCGCCCGGCGGCACGGCTCGCGGTTAGGGATGGTTGCGAGCGGTCGCGCGGCGGAGCCGCAGGCGTCCGCGCGAGCGGCCCGCCGCTTCGTGAAGCAGTTGACCGCGGCAGCGATGGCGACGTCGCTGAGCTGCCGCCGGGCTTGCTCTACTGCATGGGCGCGGATGCGGCGAGCGAGTACATCAGCGGCAGGCGGGCCGACCCGTCACGGCCATTCGAGGACGGTCGCGACGACGTCGACCACAGTGCCGGTGACCTCTTCAGCGAGGTCTGGGCGTTCGGCGAGGGCGAACGGGTCGGTCTCCATGCGCACGGTCACGTTGGCGCGGTATGCCTCGGCGTCGTGCTCGTCGAAGATGAACACGACATCGTCGGTGCCGTGCCAGGTGCGCCGGAAGATCATGGTTTGCGGCTCACCGCGGGCGAGTAACCGCTTGGCCGAGAACCCGGCCAGCGGTAATGCTTTGACCGCGCGCAGCGCGGGATAGGGGCCTGGTGGCAGGACAAGGGGCGGTTGCTCTGTTTGCACGAGCGGGAACGCTAGAAGCGTTCGCGGGCACTCCTGTGCCAGGTTGGCAACGCTAGCGTGGTTTCACTCGGTCAGTCTAGCGTCGTCCGCTGGGGCCGAGCCCGACTGCGTGGGCGAGGTAGCGGAGTTCGCGGCTTCCGGCCTCGCGCCGTTCGGCTCGCAGCCTGTTCGCGATCGCCTCGCGCGTGAACGCATCGTTGGCGACCCGCTGGGGCGCTTCTTGGTGAGCCAGCGTCAAAAACCGCAGTCCCTTGTCCCTGGTTCGTTTCGAGTCGAGCAGGACGCGACCGGTGTCCATCCGGAACTCGGCGCGTCGCGAGGGACTCGGGATGATCTCCACCGGGACCTGGTCGGCGAGTGCCGCCACGCGCGCATGGTCGCCTGCTTCGGCGGCCATCCGCTCAGCGTGACGGCTGGCCAACCCGGGCATCCCGGCCGCACCGAGGCGCTTGCTCGACCACATCGTGCTCGAATACGTGTGCAGCAGTGCGAGCAGGATGTTGTTGCGGTACCGGGGCTGCTGCTGCAGCGCGGCGTGCAACTCGGGGATGAGCGTGGGCAGCAGCTCCAGCTGCCCGTTGTAGTCGCTGAGTCCGTGCTGGAGGTGCTGGAGCCGGTCGATGTCCGCGGCGATCTCGGGCCACGGCCGGGCCGGGACGTCCGGATCGTCTCCGAGGTCGATCTCCAGCGCGGCCTCCAACGGCACCAGTGCCGTGTGCGCACGTCGCTCGCCCATGCCCGCGCCGTGGTCCCGTTCATCGCGGGTGAGATCGACCGGCGAGACCCGCAAGGCGTACGCCAGCGGTTCGAGCACTTTCCGCTTGTCGACCGCTCGGCGGCCGGTCTCCAGCCGACTCACGTACGAGGGGGAAAACCCGGCGAGCTCGGCGACCTGTCGCAACGTCATCTGCCGGTCCGACCGGATTTCCCTGATGCGGCGCCCGATGATGCCGGTGTCGTCGTCGAACACGGCCGCCACCTCCCGCGGGGTCGATCACAGCGTTGTCGAGGGCCACCGTACAGAGCGCGGCAGCCACCCGGGCAGCGGTGCGCGCCCGTCCTTTAGACACCCGCTTAGTACTGCAACGGCACTCAAAGCGGGTAGCCGCGTTGTCGGTAGTGGCAGTGTCGGGCTTGGTGTTGGCGTCGTCGGCGCCAGCGTGACCAGGACCAGACGTGTTGAGCCGGGTGGGGCGTCCGGGCGATGAGGTTGATCAACAGGCGGCGGAGCTCTGCTAAGGTGTAGGTGATCATGTCTGGCTGGTTGGCGCCGAATTTGGTTGTGTGGCGAGGTTTTTCGACACGGCCACGCGATCCGCGCATGCAGCCGTTCCAACTCCGCCGAGATCACATCCAGCACCATCCCGACCATGATCCACTACGATCCACAACCAGATATACCCGAGTGCCGTTGCAGTACTAGGACGTGCTTGTTGTTTTAGAAATCGAAGATCTTGTGTCCCGAGCAGCATCAGCACCTGGTCGTAGATCTCGGCGATGTTGGCGTTGCTGGACCGGCTCGCCCCGGCGGCGTCGAGCTTTTTTCTTCGCCTGCAGACCGAAATATAGCACGTGCTGGGTTGGGAGGATGTACTTCGTCCAGACGTCCTTGCCGTATTCCAGGGACTGTCCTTTGTGGCCAGAAAACTGCTCGGTATCCACCTGCCCGACCATCTCCTACCGCCTCTCGGCCAGGCAGATCCCGACAAAGAACATCGCCGAAGGCTCCTCGTCCAGTCTTTCCCAGACCGTGCGGGCCGTGATATCGCCGACCACATCCTCGGCCATGATGCGAGAGTCCAGATCGCTCCACTGGTCCACGCACTCCCCGAAACTTCCGCCACGACGAGGGGGCCTTCCTCAAGAGCGGGAACGAACGAACGAACGAACGGTGTCAACCACATGGTCAAGCATGTTATTGGTAATGCCCGGATACACACCGATCCAGAACGCACGGTGAGTGACCGCGTCACTGTTGACGAGAGCACCCGCCACGCGGTATTCGACGTCTTGGTATGCCGGATGCCGTGTCAAGTTTCCGCTGAACAGCAGTCGGGTTCGAACGGCGTTAGCCTCGAGGTGAGACTGGATCTCTTGCCGGGTGAACGACGCATCCGGTCGAACCGAAAGGACGAAGCCGAACCAGCTCGGATCACTGCCGGGCGTCGGCTCCGGCAACACCAAGCCCGGCAAGCCATCCAGCTCGGCTCGCAATCGCTGCCAGTTCTCTCGCCGCTTTTTCCCGAATTCGTCGATTCGGGCGAGCTGGCTCAGGCCCAATGCCGCCTGCAGGTCGGTCGTCTTCAGGTTGTAGCCGATGTGAGAGAAGATGTACTTGTGATCGTAGCCGTGTGGCAGGGTCCCCAGCTGCCAGTCGAAACGCCTTCGGCAGCGGTCGTCCTCGCCGGGCTCGCACCAGCAGTCGCGCCCCCAGTCACGATATGACTCGACCAACCGGGCAAGTTCCAGGCTCGAGGTCAGCACGCAGCCGCCCTCCCCCATCGTGATGTGGTGAGCCGGGTAGAAGCTGACCGTGCTCAGATGGCCGAATGTTCCGGTCGGGCGCGCCTGGTAGGCAGATCCCACTGCGTCGCAGTTGTCCTCCAGTAACCACAGGCCGTGTTCTTCTGCGAGCTCGGCTATCTCGGCCACTTCGAACGGATTGCCCAGGGCGTGCGCGATTGCGATGGCACGAGTCCTAGGGCCGATCGCAGCCGCCACGCGGTCGGCTGTGGTGTTGTACGTCTGCGGGTCGATGTCGACGAAGACCGGAGTCAGGCCATTCTGCACGATCGGATTCACCGTGGTGGGAAAGCCGGTGGCAACCGTGATCACCTCGTCCTCCGCCCGGAGACGACGGTCCCCGAGCTCCGGCGCCGTCAACGCTGACAGGGCGAGCAGGTTCGCCGACGATCCCGAATTCGTCAGGTGCGCCTTGCGCAAGCCGAAGTATTTGGCGAACGTACGCTCGAACCGCTGCGCATAGGTCCCGTGGGCGATGCGCATGTCAAGAGCTGCCTCCACCACCGCTGCGCGGTCCCGCTCGTCCAGCACCGCCCCGGAAGTCAGCACGGGGGTCGTCCCGGGTACGAATTCGCCGTCCTCGTGCCGCGCGTGGTATTCCCGCACCTGGTCGAGGATGGAGTCCTTGATGCTGCGATTCATGGCGACTCCCTGTCCGTGTCGGGTGCTGTGTCGTCCTCGTGCCTTTGGTGGCGGTATCACATGTGGCCGCCACGATCTCGCCTCACGTTCGCCGTTCTGCCGTGTCCCATAAGTCGTGCAGCGTCCGGTGCAACGAACGGGCTGGACGCCATCCCCATCGCCGATGAGCATGAGCGATATCGGCGCATTGCCAGTCCAGGCCGTCGTCAACACCCGGGTCAACGACCCCTGGGCTGCGCAAGTTCGCCGCAACGCCGCTGATCTGCACAAGTTCACGGACGAGGGTTCCGGTGTCGGTAGCTACACCGCCTCCGATGTTGACCACTTCCGGTTCCCTCTCGAAGGGATCGCCTGCGGCCCTTGCCACGGCGTCCGCCACGTCGCGGACATCGACCCAATCCCGCCACTGGATGCGGGTTGGCAGCGAGACCTCCGCCCGTTGGTTCGCTTCCTGAGCCTGTCGCAGCGTCGACACGACGCGGCCGAGCAGGCTCCTCGGCGGCACGTCGGGCCCGATCGCGTTGAACACGCGCAGCACTACTGCGGGCAGGTTGTGTTCCCGTGCGAGGGTCAGCACCCGGTCAGTCCCGGCCAGCTTGGATTTCCCGTAGTCGGTGCACGGCCCGGTCGGGGCGTGTTCGTCCAGCGCTGTGCCGCGCGGTACCGGTGCGTACTCGAAGGACGAGCCGAGATGCACCAACCAAGGACGGGGTTGCACGCGCGCCACTGCGAGAGCTAGATCCTCGGCGCAGCGGACGTTGGAGTCATCGAATGCCGCACGGGTTGGATCCCACACGGCCCCGGCGCTGTTGACCACTACAGAGGCGCCCGATCGGGTCACCAGTTCGGCGAGCTCGTCGGTACGGCTCGGGCCGGGTCGGACGGCGAACGTCCTGCAGCCTCGTACGGAACCGCCGCGCCTGCCGCCGACGACGACGTTCCAGCCGCTGCCGCGCAGCGCCTGGCAGATGTGCCGTCCAATGAAGCCGGAGCCCCCCACCACCACCGCGGTGCGTGCCGGATTCATCGGATGATCTCCGACGCGCAGTTCCGGATCCGCTCGATCAGTCGCGCCTGGCGCAGCACGTCCTCCGGCTCGTCGTGAGGTCGCGCGCTGCCGAGAACGGCGCCGGCGAACGCGCGCAGCGACGAGGCGAACTGGTCCTGCGCCGGCAATCGGATCTCTTCGACGCGGTCGTCGCGCTCGATACGGATGGTCGGCTGGTGCCACCAGGGCGGGGTGTAGGCGCGGTCAAGCACGATTCGTCCTTCGCTTCCCCACAGGGAGTAAACGCACCGGTAGGCGAACTCGAAACCGAACGACACTTGGGCGATGTGACCACTGGGTGTGTGAAGCAAGGCGTGCCCGGAAACGTCCACTCCGGACTGTGGGTCTCGAACCAGCACTGCTCCTTCCGGTTCCAGCTCTTGACCGAGCTGGAGGGTGGCGGCGCGCAGTGGATAAATCCCTGCGTCCAGCAGGGCGCCTCCGCCGAGCACGGGGTCGTATCGGTAGTCGTCCCCACACAGCGGGGGGAAACCGAACACACCCTCGAAGTGCCGCGGCTCGCCAATCGCGCCGTGTGCAACCATCTGACACACCCGCTCGTGTTGGCCGTGGTGCAGGAACATCAGGTTTTCCATGAGCACCCGACCACACTCAGCAGCCAGCGCGAGCATCCGCGAAGCTTGCTCGGCGTCCGTGGCGAAGGGCTTCTCGACCAGCACGTGCTTGCCCGCCCGGAGGGCCTTGCCGACCCATTCCTCGTGCAGCGCCGGTGGCAATGGCACGTAGACCGCGTCCACGTCGTCCGATTCGAGCAGTGCCTCGTAACTGTCCAGCGGTACGCCCCCGAAGCGCTCGGCGAATTCCCGGGCACGCTCCGGACTCCTGCTGGCCATGGCCGTCAGAGTCAACCCCGGAACGTCTCGCAGGGACGGCAGCGTGCGTCTCTGCGCGACGTCGGCGCATCCGAGCACGCCGATTCGGACCGCCTGAGATGCCGTCATCATGTCGGTGATCTGTCCCTTCCCCTCACCACAGGCTGTGTAAGCAGGCAACGAGGCTGCGGGCCTCCACGTTCAGGTAGTGGCTGTGCCGCAGCAGCGCCACGAGTTGCGGCAGGGTCACCCAGCGGAACCGTCCGGGTTCGTCGATCGGCAGGTCGTCTTCGACCTCGGCCACCACGTAGCGGTTTTCCGCCTGGAAAAATCGCCCGCCTTCTTCGGATTGGACCCGGTCGTAGCGGATTCGCTCAGGCCGCAGTTCCTGCAGTAGGTAGTCCAAGTACGGCGGCCGGTGTTCGAGCGGGAAGTCGCTATAGGTGTCGGGAATGCACTGCACGGTGGGTCCAAGCTCGACGGTGTCCATATGCCCATGCTGGACCCGCGCTTGGACAAGGAAGTGGGGCGTTCCGCGTATCCGTCTGCTCAAGAACGCCACAACACCGCGTCCGCACGGTGCCAACAGCGGTTGCGTCCATGCGGGCACCTCCCTGTTCGGAGCGATGACACGCGCACCGAGGATGCGGAAGTGCTTGCCGTCGGCGTGAGCGAGACCGCGCTCGGACACGTGCCACTTGGGCACTTCGGTCAGCGGAATACGATCGGCAACGAGATCCTGGCGGGCCTTAGCCTCGGTGAACCAGCTCAGCAGATCCACTGTGGAGTGACCGGGGTGAGCAGCGCCGACCTCGGAAGTCATCGACCGAGCCAGCGCGGTGCCGAACTCGGTCCTGTTCCCGACGGGGGAACCCAGCTCCGCGGTCAACGGCGCCGGGAGGCACGAAAGCACGGTCCGGGCGTCCATGTTCACCATGTTGTCGACGTCCAGCAGCGCGCGAAGGTCCCGCAGAGCGACCCAGCGGAAGTCGGCGGCCACCTCCACGTCCGCGTCGACCTCCACCACCATGTTGCGGTTTCGCTTCCGGAAAAACCACGACCCCTGTTCGGACTGCAGCACGTCCACCAGCACTCGTCGCCGCCCAGGCGATCGGAAGTGGTCCAAGTACCGGATAGACCCCCCGCGGTGCACCCGCATGTAATTGCTGCGGGTCGCCTGCACAGTGGGAGACAGCTGGACACCGCCGGGATTCCCGGGCTCCGCCTTGGCTTGCATCAGGCAGTGCAACACCCCGTCGATCCGCCGTACTAGGATGCCCAACAACCCGATTTCGGGCTGGTGAATGATCGGCTGCGACCACTCCGGCACCGGCGAGGTGCTCGCCTGCACGCGCAGCCCTTCCACGGAGAAGAACCGGCCGCTCTCGTGCCTAAGGTTGCCGGTGCTGTCCTGGAATTCCCACCCGCTGAGTTCCGCCAAGGGCACCTCCTGCACGGAGCAGGAGTTGTGCCGTCGTCTTTCGTCGAACCAAGTTCGAAATCCTCCGTCCAGCTGGACGGCCCGCTCAATGGCCGCGCCATCGACGACCCCCTCGTTCCGCCAGGGGAGCCCACGCTGCTCACTCGTCTCCAACCCGATTGCCTCCGACGTCTTGTCGTACGAACCCGCGGATGCGCCTGTGTGGCTCAAGCGCCGCGGGTGCGAACCGGTCCGCACTCCTACGTCTTGCCGCCGCGATCGATCAGCTTGAACAGGTGCTCGGCCACCTCGTCGGCACCGTCCGTGCCCACCGCCCGGACCAGGCCCGGCCAGGCGTCCGGTGGGGTGCGCCTGGTCTGGGAGATGGCGTCCTCGGTCCGCTCGACCAGCAGGCGGTGGACCTCATCGAGGTGGTCGAGCCCCCGTGCGATACCGCCGTAGACGACCTCGTTCGCCGCGAGCTCGCCATCGGCACGTGCTGCGACGGCCGCGAACTCGGAGACCACGAACTCCGGCCAGGGGACTCCGATTCCGTCGGCCACCGTGTCCCGGTGGAATCGGGCCTGGAAGATCCCGGCAACGTTTTGCGGCGGAAGCCGCACCAGCGGTGCCCCGGCCGTGCCGGCTTCGAGCAAGGTCATCAGTCCGGGCTGGGTCAGCACCATCTCGGACTGGCGCAATGCACGACCGAACTCCCCACGTCCGAACGGTCCCGCAGTGACCCGAAGCCCCTGCCCGTGCAGGTCGGCGAACTGCTTGACGAGCTCATCCGGGAGGTTGCCGCACACATGCACCGAGTCGAACCCGTGGCTTCGTAGCGCACGCAACACCGGCGGCACGACGAGTCGCGGATAGATCGTGACATCGTCGAGCTGAGGGCTCCGCAGTCCGCCGAGCACTACCAGCGCACGACCCGCCTCTGCAGACTCCACCGGTGTTGCCGACCCCAGGCTGCCGTCCGGGACCACAGCGCCGACCCAGTGCAGCCCCTCAACCCGTGTGAACAGTTCCCGCGCCTCTTCCGGCAGCTCCGGGCACCGCTGCGCGCAGTACACCGACACGTCGGCCGGCAACCAGTCCGTGTCTCCCGACGTCCACAGGAACGGCAAGGCATCGACGAACACGGTGGGCACACCCACGGCCTCCAACGCCTTCGCCGCGGGCGCGTCGAGAACCGAGAGCGCCGCCGAGATCCCTTCCGCTCGCGCCACTTCCGCGTAGGACTTCGGATCGTCCTCGCTGAGCTCGTACCAGCGTTCGATCCCGGAGTCCCGCAGCAACGGTCGGCCGAGACCGCTGCTCATTCCAACGAAGCGCATCGGGCGCGTCGTCTTCTCCCGGATGCGTCGCACGAGTGTGTCCAGGAGGCCCGCGCTGCCCCAGCCGAACTCGACACCGACGACAGCGACGGTCACCACTGATTCCGCGTTCATGCTGTCACCGTCGCGTCGCCGTTCCGGCCCGTCTCGGTCGGCACGACGTACGCCAGAGCCGAGTCCAGGTCCGCGTCGCGCCACGGCGACGGTCCCCACGCTTGTTGCCGCTCGATTAAGCGCAGTGTTGCGGCCACGATCGCGTTGGCGCCGGCCTCGTCGAGCCCAGCTGGCAGCGAGATCTGTTCGACCAACGTGATCGAGGCCAAACCGCGCAGCATGGGACTCGGTTCGACGTCTTCGTCTGCGGCGAGCACCACGGGCTTCCGTAGCAGGGAAGCCCATCCGAGCTCGAGCGCGACGCCGGTCGAGACGGGATTCCCCACGTAGGCGCACACCACGTCGCAACTCACCAACCCCCGCAAATCGCTGGGTACGCACTGCTCCGGGGGCAGACCCTTCGCGCCCCACCCCTCGTTGTGGTGGGCATTGAACACCGCCGCACCGGCGGTCAACAGCTGTTCGCGCAGCTGACCCAGCCGTTGTCGCCAGTGCTCGGTCACGTGCCCTTCTTCGTTCATGAACTGAACGAAAGGGGCTGCCAAGAACACTCTTGCCCGATCGGCCATGCCGGCACCTCCACCACGTTGTCGCTCAACCCGCGTTCCTGAGTTCCATCACGATTTGGCCGCGCCACGGCGTGCGCACCAACCGTCCGTCGCCGTAATGCGCGAACCAGGTCGCTCGCGGATGCAGTCCTGCGGCGCCCACCAGCTCGGTCACCTCTCCGTGGTGGGTCAGGTGAACTGGGGTCGTCACGGCTCGACCATCGATCAGGCGGGTCGTGTGGAAGTCGCCACCGCCTCGCCCCACCAGATCAGCAAAGACGTTGACCAGTACGCGCCGCACTCCGTATTGCGCCACGTTGTAGCGGTTGTTGAGGTCCAGGAAGATGGCGCCGTCGGGCGCCAGCAGTCCGCGGAGGTTGCGCAACCCCTCGAGGCGCTGTTGAGCCGACATATGTCCGAAGATGTTGCCCAGACAGGTGACAAGATCGAAGCCGCCCTCTAGGGCACGGCACTGCTCGTTATCCGAGACGTCGACCTGGCGCACCTCGGCGTTGGGAACGGTCTGACCGGCGCGGCGCACCATCTCGGCACTGTTGTCCGTCAGCCACAGGTCTTCGACGCCGAGTGCGCCAGCCAACCGCCCCACCCGAGCGCCATCGCCGCAGCCGATGTCCAGCATCCTCCGCACACCGGTCCAGCGTGTCCTCAGCAGGCGATCCACGGTGTCCAAGTACGGTCTGCGCTCTGCAGCGACCAGATCGTAGTGCTCTGCCAGTTCGTCGTAGAACGAGGAGGAGTCCACGAAACCAGATTTGCCGCTGCTCGCACCGTTCGACCTCATATCAGAACTCCCCTCCAACTGCACGCCGTGCGCAGTGGCCACACGCCTCGCCTCATCGGGTAGTTCCCAGCTCGTGCGTGTCGGTCTGCAGCGCCACGTAGGTGGCGACCTCTTCGAAGTCGAAACGCCCCCATTCGGCGGCTTCGGCCAGCGCCGTGTTGACGGCCTCCGGTGCCGTGTCGCGGAACGCTCGCCACACCCGGTCGGCAGCCTCGTTGAGAGCGTCACCGTCCCGTCCGGCGACGACTCCCGCGTAGTACCAGCGACGTGCACCTTGGCCGAGTCGCCGGAAGTGCTCGGGAGCAGCGGCGAGCACATCGCGCTCGCGTCGGTGCTCGGACTCCCACGCCTCCGTCGCCGGCGCAACACGGTCCCGATGCGCGCGGAACTCCTCGTACAGGAGGCGGGTCAGCGGGGACCACGGTTCGAACTCCGTCAAGGGGGCCTTGTGCTGCGCCCGCCGGTACAGGTCGTAGTAGTCATCGGCCAACGAGGCCCAGTCGAAGCGGTGCGCCTTCTCTCTCCCAACCGCGACGAGCCGCTCGCGGTAGTCGGTGTCCCGGAGCAATCGCAAGATGCCCTCGGCGAGGGAATCGGGGTCCGGAACGTCGATGAAGTGCGCTCCCCCCTCGCCTTGAAGGTATTCGGTAATGCCACCGGTGCGGGTGGCGATGACCGGGCAGCCCGCGGCCTGCGCCTCGACATTGACCAGACCGCCGCCCTCGGCAATTGAGGGGACGGCGGTCAGCGACGCCCCGCGCAACAAGGACGCGGCCGCATCGAGCTGCACCTCACCGAGGAACACGACGCGGTCGCGCACGCCGAGTTCGTCGGCCAACGCAGCCAGCTTGCCCCGCTCCGCTCCGTCACCCGCGATCACCAGATCGTGCCCGGGAATCTCGGCGGCCACCGTTGCGAACGCACGCACCAGCCGGTCGACGCCCTTCGACGCCTCCAACCGCCGCAACGACAACAGGTAAGGCCGGGGATGCGGATAGGGTGCAGCCTCGGCGAAGAAGGCGTAGTCGATGCCCACGTACGTGGCCTCCACCGGTGCGAGCTCGGGCATCGCGGACTCGGTCAACCGTGCGAGATCTGCGGAGGCGGCGGTGACCAGGTCGGCCTGCTGCATCGATTGGGGAACGAACTCCTGTCCGGTGAGCCAGACCTTCTCCGGTTCCGGGTCGCGCGGATCGGGAATGTCCCACCCGCCGATGGTGAGGACGACGGGGGCACCGCAGAGGCGAGCGATCATGAGCGCGTAGGCTGGCAAGGGTCGGCGTAGTCCGATCGCGTGCACCGCATCCGGCGGGTGCTCGCGGATGAGCCGCCCGACGGGTTCAGTCGTCTCGGAAAACTCCGACGGCAACAGCGGACTGGTCACGCGGTGGACCACGATGCCGTTGATGACCTCGGTCTCCGGCAGATCGTCCGGCCACCGCTTGGTCAACACGTGCACCTCGTGGCCCTCATCCACGAAGCGCTGCCCGACCTGGTTGATCGGATCCTGGCAGCCACCGGTGAGCGGCAGGTAAATGCTGCAAACAAATAGGATGCGCATGATTCACTCCAACAAGAACGTAGCTCAGTGGTGGCGCTACAGGGATTCAGATGGCGGCGCGAGAACGATCAGTCAGATGTTCGGTGATCACTTCGCACACCGCATCTACATCGTGCTTACACAGTCCCGCATGCACCGGAAGCGACAGCGTTCGACGCCAGAACCACTCCGTTTGAGGCAATTCCGCCGGCGTGTACATCGGATGGGAGTCGATGCGACGGAAGTGCACTCCCGTCTCGATTCCCGCCTTGTCCAACGCGTCCATAAGCTCGTCGCGATGCTCGACCAGCACGGGCAGGACGAAGTTGCCACTCGTCACACCGAAGGGACGATCCAGCATTCGTACGCCGGTCAAACCGCGCAGGTGACGGGTGTACCGGCGGACAAGAGCGGTCCTGTACGCGTTGATCTCGTCGAGCTCCTCCAACTGAGCCAAGCCGATCGCTGCGTGGATATCGCTCATGTTGTACTTGAAGCCGACTTCGTCGACCGCGTAATCCCAGCGAGCACTGGCCGGAGCGCTCTGCGCTGTTCGAGGCTTGTCGATGCCGAAACGACGTAACCGAGCCGCACGGTCGCGGGTGTCGGCATCTGGCACGACCAGCGCTCCGCCCTCGCCAGTCGCCAGGTTCTTCGTGGCGTGGAAGGAGAACGCTTGATAGGTCGCCGCTGACCCGATCGGGCGGCCCCTGTACTCGGCGCCGCACGCGTGCGCGCAGTCCTCGATCACCGCGATCCCGGTCCTCCGTGCTACGTCGTAAATGGCATCGAGGTCGCACGGGGTCCCCGCATAATGAACGATTATGACCGCGGCGGTGCGCGGTGATAGCACCGACTGCAGATGCTCCGGATCGATGTTTCCGGTACTCGGATTGATATCGGCGAACACCGGCATGGCACCCTCATACAGCACCGCGTGCCCGGTGGCGATGAAGGTGTTCGCGGGCAGCACAACCTCGTCGCCCGGCCCCGCGCCCGCCAGGCGCAACGCCAAGTGCAGAGCGGCGGTACCTGAGTTCACGGCGACGACGTGGTCGGACCCGACTTTCTGGCCGAATGCGGCCTCGAATTGCTCGGTAACCGGGCCCAGCCCCAGCCAGGGCGATTGCAGAACTTGGGCCACCCTCTCTTGGGCCCCCGGCGGAACTGTCGGGTGGAACAGAGGAATGCGATGCGGAACGGAAGCGGATTCGTTCGGGTGCGTGGTAGTCAATTTTTCTCCATCGCAGGAGAGGCCCGGTGAGGCCAGGGCTGCTCTTCGTGCCGTGTCGCGGTTTGCCGACCGCGAGGGGCGACGGCCAGCCCTAGCCGCGGGACGAGGACGCGAAGGCTCTCGACGGCTAGGTCGCGATGGTGGGGAAGCGTGCGCATTTCCGGGGCGTGGGCGCTCTACTCGGTCTCGGCTAGCTCGGTGTACTTCGCCGTGTTGCCCCGCGCCTTGTCGGCAGGGTAGCGACGTTCGTTCACGGCGAGCTTCTCCTCCGCGACCTCGACGATGTCGATCTCGGCGTTGCGTGCCAGTCGCAACAAGTAGTTGAGGATGTCGGCGAGCTCGTAGCCGAACTCGCGGCGGAACCGCGGGTCGGCCAACTCCCGCTGCGCGGCCTCGCCGTCTCGCCACTGCAGGAGTGCGAGCAGCTCTCCGCACTCGCCTCCGAGCGCCATGGCCAGATTTTTCGGGTTCTCGAACCGCGCCCAGTCGCGTTCCTCGACGAAGGCGAACAAGCGGTCGGCGTAGCGGTGCAGGTTACTCATGCATTGCGTCCCTTCGGGGTGGCGGGAGGCGGGATTCGGACGTGTGGGATGAGCGTCCGCTCAGCACAGGGCCTGTGCTGAGCTAGGAGGCACTCGAAGGCTCCACTGGACCATGCAGTGATCATCGCGGTAAGCACCCGGAAGCAGCGCCTCGACCTGCCAACCGTGCTGCTGCATGACACGTGAGACCATGGAGTCTGGAGGCTGGTGGGAATACATCCGTCCGCCGCTCGGGCAAGCGTAATGCGGCAACAAGACAAGCAACTCGGACAGTGCTGCCGCGTCGCTGGCGCACAGCGGCATCACCTTGACTGCCCCGCCCTTCTTCGGTCCTGCGGCCGCAACCCCGCGCACCTGCCCACCACCGTCAACCGCAACGCGCACGTCCTTGTACTTGACGTTGACGTCAGCGATGTGCCGCCGCCGGTATGCCGCGACGAGCGCATCGACCCAATCCGCGCCCAATCCCTCGCACACTGGGTCGAACGCTGACAGCACCAGCGAAGACAGTGCCGGTACGTCCGCATCGGCAAGCGGACGCACGGTCAGCGCACCTTGACCTGGACGTTCACGGGACCGCCGCAGTTCTTTGTAGAGAATGAGCTCGCACACCCCGCGCTTGTACTGCTCAAACGCCGAGCCGGCCAGGACGAAGCCGTGGTGCCGGAAGAATCCAAGCGCCGAATCGTTGGTCTCGGCCACCGTGCAGTACAGCTGGCGGGCTCCGAGTTCGCGGGCGAAGCGCTCAGCAGCATCGAGCAACATCCGGCCACCGGTTCCGCTCCGCCGTGCCGTCGGATGAACGATCAACGGGCTGATCTTGACCGTCCCTTGTCGCTTGTGGACGAGGTGCACCAGTCCGAGCTGGTTCCGCCCGTCGGTGAGCACAAACATCCTCTGCAGCAGGGAGAAGTGGCCGTTCCGATCGACACCACCGTTGAGGTGGGTGTCCAGAACGCGATCTGCGTGTGCGACGTGATCGCCGTCGTAGTGATCGGAGAGCGCTTGGTCGAACAGCGCATGCACGAACTCCCGATCGCACTCCGCGGCAAGTCGCACGCAGTTGTGCTCCCCTGTCGTCCCCACGGCATCGCGCACACCCCGCTCCTCGACCGCTTCGCGCGACACCCCGGCCGCCACCTTGGCAGATGTTTCGGAACGAAGCGTTCGACCACCACTACCGGATATATCCGCAGCCACGAACGATACCTCCAAGCCCCAAAGTCCCAGAACAAGCGAATACGACCGTGCCCAAAAATGACCGCGCGACGAGCTGCAAATACCTCGCTCGCTAACGCGTTGTGATTCGCACCCCCAAGCCCGTGAAGCTTTCCCCAGTTGCCAGACTAGCTATCCGTACGGCGTGGTGCGGACACTAGTCAAGAACCACGAAACGGGCAACCCATCACAGTGTTTAACTATAAATCCCAGCCTCTACACCCAAATGGAGCATTACTAAACCCAGACGCGCGCGGTACCAATAGTTTTCGGGTAGAAGCAAGCCGATGTCACAGGTGTGATAAGATTCACGCGACTCCCCATCCCTTGGCGGTACGGACACCACCCGCTACGCTTAGCGTCGAGCTGACCTGCTATTTTTCTGATCGCGCTCGCCGGTGCCAATCGAACGCGATCAGCAAGCCAGCGAGCATTTCGCTCACAGGATAAAGAATTTTCGACGCGAATGCCTGGGGGGCATATGAAGGGAATCGTGCTGGCCGGCGGAAATGGTTCGCGGCTGCGCCCGATTACTCGAGTCGTTTCCAAGCAACTACTGCCAGTCTACGACAAACCTCTGATCTACTACCCGCTCTCGGCACTCATGCTGGCAGGAATTCGAGAGATCCTGATCATATCCAAGCCCGCAGACCTTCCACTGTTCCGCCGGTTGCTCGGCGACGGTAGTCATCTGGGAGTGAGCTTCGACTACGCCGAACAACCTGAACCGAAAGGGCTTGCTGACGCGTTCCGCATCGGCGCCGACTTCATCGGCGCGGATCCGGTCGCCCTCGTTCTGGGAGACAACATCTTCTATGGTCAGGGGTTTCCTGACGTACTGCAATGCGAACGCAAGCGGGTGGACGGCGTCACGCTGTTTGGGTACGGGGTCGCTGATCCGCGCCGCTACGGCGTGGGTGAGCTCGGAGCCGATGGCGAACTGCTGTCGTTGCAGGAAAAACCGGAGCACCCGCGTTCGAACCAGGCCATTACCGGCTTGTACATGTACTCCAACGATGTTGTGGAGTTGGCGTACGAACTGGAACCGTCCGCGCGCGGCGAACTGGAGATCACCGACCTCAATCGCCGCTACCTCGGGCAGGGACGCGCGCGACTGAGCCCCCTCGGCCGCGGGTTCGCCTGGCTGGACGCTGGCACCCATGATTCGTTGGTCGAAGCGAACCAGTTCGTCCAAGTCCTCGAACAGCGGCAGGGTGTTCGCATGGCGTGTCTGGAGGAAATTGCACTGCGCATGGGCCACATCGACGCCGACACATGCTACGCGCTCGGCATCGTGCAAGAGGATTCGGACTATGGCCGCTACGTCGTCGAAGCCGCACGCCGGTTCGCGGAGCGACCGCTCGCTACGATCGTGGAGGCATGATCGTCATGCGCATCCTGGTAACAGGCGGCGCCGGCTTCATCGGCTCGCACTACGTGCGGCAGGTCGCGGCCAAGGTGTATCCAGCGTTCGCTCAGGCGAGATTGGTGGTGCTGGATCGACTATCTTACGCCGGGAGTTGGGACAATCTCTCCGACGCCACCGACACGGGCGATGTCGAGGTGGTGCACGGCGACGTCGCCGACCCCTCTGCTGTAGAGCGAGCAATGTCCGGAGTAGACGTCGTCATCCACTTCGCCGCTGAGTCACATGTGGACAGATCGATCACTGGGGGTGAGGAATTTGTGCACACAAACGTGCTGGGCACCCAGATTGTGCTCGAGGCGGCCCGTCGACATGACGTGCAACGGTTAGTCCAGATCTCCACTGACGAGGTGTACGGGTCAATCAAGCAAGGATCGTGGGACGAGAGGGAGCCATTGGCCCCAAGCTCGCCGTATTCAGCGTCAAAAGCGAGTGCCGATCTGCTGGCATTGGCCTACTATCGCACGTATGGATTGCCCGTGTGCATCACGCGGTGCTCCAATAACTACGGACCGAACCAGTTCCCGGAAAAAATGATACCCCTTTTCGTGACGAACTTGCTGGACGGGCTCCCGATACCGTTGTACGGAGATGGGGAAAATGTGCGGGACTGGCTACACGTGGACGACCACTGCCGCGGCATTCAGTTGGTGGCCGAATCCGGTCGGGATGGCGAGGTGTACCACATCGGCGGAGGCGCCGAGCTGACCAATCGACAGGTAGTGGAACGACTGTTGTCGGCCACCGGACGCGACTGGTCGTGGGTGCAACGGGTTCCTGACCGCCCGGGCCACGACCGACGTTATTCGCTAGACTACACTAAGACCGCTCGGGAACTAGGCTATCAGCCGAGAGTGGATTTCGAGACAGGACTCGCCGGGACGGTTCACTGGTACCGCAAG
This sequence comes from Saccharopolyspora galaxeae, assembly GCF_016526145.1. Lineage (GTDB taxonomy): Bacteria > Actinomycetota > Actinomycetes > Mycobacteriales > Pseudonocardiaceae > Saccharopolyspora_C > Saccharopolyspora_C galaxeae. The sequence continues at coordinate 194,721 of NZ_JADDUE010000008.1, read as the reverse complement.
CACCGCCAGTGGTGGGAACTTCGAAAGGGGCCGCAGCGGCAGCAGGGCGTGGACCTCCCCCCACGCTGAGTCAACGGAAGGTGACTCGTCCGGACCGATGCGCCCGCAGGCTGTCCCGATATCTGGCATCGCCGCCGCGCACCTATCGACCACCCTGCCCCCGTCGCCACCACTGTCACAGCTGTGATAGCTTCATTGTCATGGTCGCTGCCACGTCCACGTCCGCGAAAAGCCGCATCGTTGAGGCGGCCGTTCGACTCGTCGCGCGTGGGGGAATCGCCGAGGCATCGCTGCGCAAGGTGGCCGATGAATCCGGCATCAACATCGGGTCCGTGCGGTACCACTTCGGCACCGCCGAGGGGCTGCTGGTAGCCACCGCCGAGGAAATCGGCGCACGGATGTCACGGCGGCTTGACTCCGCCTTGCCTGAGCCCGTCGTCGACCGGTACGCGACCGGCCCCCGAGGGCTGGTCGAAGATGTCTGCCGTGCCGTGCTGCCGGTATCGGAGTCCGACCGGCCGGAGCTGATCGTTCTGGTCGAGTTGATCCACGCGGCGCGCCTGCGTCCGGAGTTTCGGACCCTCTCGACGCGGATGGGGGACGACCTGCGCGCGGTCCTTCGCAGGGTATTGGAAGCTGTGCGGGTCCCCGATGCGACGATGGAGGCAGAGCGATTGAACGCGCTGGTCGGCGGTCTCACATTCGAGCTGGTTTACCCGCATGGCTCGCACGACCCCGACACTCTGTTCGTCGTGCTGCGTCGACACATCGCCGGGATCGTTCCGGCATAGCCGACGAGGCAACACGCGCACGGCCGAGTACCTCGATCCTTTTCACGTTCCAGGGAGTCGATCGCTTTGGGGCACGTTGAGCTGCAGAAAGTGCACTACGTCTTGCCCGATGGGCTGGTGCTTCTCGACGACGTCTCGTTCCGCGTGGGCGACGGCGTCAAAGCCGCGCTGATCGGCGCCAACGGTGCCGGCAAGACGACGTTGCTCCGCTTACTGTCAGGCGGCCTCGCTCCTACCGATGGCACCGTGACCAGCACCGGCGGGCTCGGCGTGATGCCCCAGTTTATCGGCCATGCCCGTGAAGACTCGACGGTGCACAGCTTGCTGGTGTCGCTGTCACCGCCTCGCGTGCATGCAGCGGCCGAAAGGCTGGAACAGGCGGAGAACGAGCTAATCGAGCGCGACGATGACGCCTCTCAGATGTCGTATGCGAACGCGCTTACGGAATACACCGATGCGGGCGGCTACGACGCCGAGGTGGTGTGGGATCTCTGCTGCACAGCGGCGCTCGGACACCCATACGACTCGATCAAATTCCGCGAATTGAGACATCTCTCGGGCGGGCAGCAGAAGCGGCTCGCGCTAGAACAGCTGCTACGCGGTCCCGATCAGGTCTTGTTGCTTGACGAACCGGACAATTACCTGGACGTGCCGGGCAAGGAGTGGTTGGAACAGCGACTGCTCCAAACCCCGAAGACGGTCCTGTTCGTCACCCACGACCGCGAGTTGTTGCATCGCACCGCGGAACGCATCGTGACCCTTGAACTGGGCGCGGTGGGCAACCATGTGTGGGTGCACGGTGGCGGATTCGCCACCTACGACGAAGCTCGTGACGAACGTATGTCCCGACTCGACGAGCTGCGGCGCCGTTGGGAGGAAGACCGCGCCAAGCTCGTGCGTCTAGTGAACGATCTCAAGCAGAAGGCGACCTACAACGACGGCATGGCCGCTCGCTACCAGGCCGCACGCACGCGCCTACGTCGCTTCGAGGAGGCCGGCCCGCCCGAGGAAGTCCCCCGCAAGCAACGCATGCGAATGCGATTGCGCGGAAACCGCAGCGGAAAGCGCGCCGTGATATGCGAAAATCTCGCTCTCGACGGTCTCACCAAACCGTTCGACGCAGAGTTCCGCTACGGTGAACGAATCGCCGTACTTGGCGCTAACGGCACCGGCAAGTCGCATTTCCTACGGCTGCTGGCGCGCGGCGGCAGCGACGGCCAGCAGGAACCATTCGACCAGCACGCACTGGCTCCGGTCTCCCACACCGGAGTCGTTCGTCTGGGTGCCAGGGTGACAGCAGGGATGTTCGCGCAAACCCACGAGCACCCTGAATTCAACGGACGCACACTATTAGAACTGCTCACCGCAGGCGGACAACGTCGGTCCGGGATGCCGCGGGAAGAAGCCAGCCGTGCACTCGCGCGCTACGACATCGTGCACGCTGCGCAGCGGCCGTTCGACACGCTTTCCGGAGGGCAGCAGGCCCGCTTTCAGATCCTCCTGGTGGAACTGGAGGGGGCCAACCTCCTGCTGCTCGACGAGCCCACTGACAACCTGGATCTGCTCTCGGCCGAAGCGCTGCAGGACGGCTTGGAGGGATTCGTGGGCACAGTCGTCGCCGTGACGCACGACCGGTGGTTCGCGCGCTCGTTCGACAGGTTTCTGATCTTCCACGACGACGGCCGAGTCCGCGAATCCTCCGAACCGATCTGGGAAACCGAAACCTGAATCCACAACCGAGGTCAAAGACGGCCGTGTTGCTGGAGTAGCACTGCCACCACATGACAACGAGGACACCGATGACACAGATTTCGCCGACCAGCAGTCGCCGCTGGTGGGCCCTGGCCCTGCTGGCCACGACGCAGTTCATCGTCGTGCTGGACATGACGATCGTGAACGTGGCGCTGCCCTCGATCAAGGACGCGGTCGGATTTTCCGACCACGGGCTGCAGTGGGTCGTCAACGCGTACCTTCTGACCTTCGGGGGCTTCCTGCTGCTGGGTGGCCGCATCGCCGATCTGGTGGGGCGTCGCCGAGTGTTCGTTCTCGGGCAGCTGGTGTTCGGGCTCGCCTCGCTGGCCGTCGGACTCACGGAGATGGCCGGGATGGTCGTCGCCGCGCGAGCCGCACAAGGGCTCGGCGCCGCCCTGCTCGCACCGACGGCGTTGTCACTGGTCGCGACGATCTTCACGAATCCGGACGAGCGCAACCGCGCGATGGGGGTCTGGGCGGCAGTAGCCGGTAGCGGCGGCGCAGTCGGGGTGCTGCTCGGCGGCATCCTCACCGACCAGCTCAGCTGGGAATGGGTCTTCTGGGTCAACGTGCCCGTCGCTCTCGCCGCAGCAGCACTGACACCGCTGGTGATTCCGGAAAGCCGTGACGAGCAGCCCTCACCGAAGCTGGACATCACAGGCGCCGTAACGGTGACCGGTGGCCTGCTGCTTTTCGTCTACGCCCTCGTCAGCTCGAAGTCAGTCGGCCGGACGTCGCTACACACACTTGCGCTGCTAGCGGCCGCGGTCCTGCTACTTGCGGCCTTCCTTGTGATTGAACGCCGCTCCGCACACCCTCTGGTAGAGCTGCGATTGTTCCGCCACCGCTCGGTGAGCGTTGCGAACCTGGCCATGCTGATCTTCAGCGCCAGTATGTTCACGATGATGTACTTCCTCTCCTTGTACATGCAGCAGGTTCTCGGGTACACGCCGCTGCAAACCGGGCTGGCATTCCTCCCGCAGGGAATCGGAATTATCGTCTTCTCCCAGATCGCCGGAACACTACTGGGTCGCCTGGGCACGCGCAGCACACTCACCACCGGGCTGGGCGTGGCATCCGTGTCGCTAGCCTGGTTCGCTGGCATCTCGACAGACGGCAATTTCGCCGTCGACGTTCTCGGGCCGTCAGTGCTGTACTCCGTCGGCGCAGGGCTAGCCTTCGTCGCGATCGCCAGTGCCGCTGTGTCGGAAGTACCGGCTGAGGACAGCGGTCTGGCCAGCGGGTTGATCAACGTTAACCAGCAGATCGGATCCGCGCTCGGCCTGGCGGTCGTAGCCACGCTAGCCGCTTCCCACACGGACCGGCTCGCAGAAGGAGCAATTCCCGGTCCGCTCGCCCTCACCTCTGGGTTTCGGTTCGGCTACCTCCTCGGCGCCGCCCTTGCCGCGCTCGCCGCACTATTCGTGGTCATCGCGGCCCCCCGGACTCGGGCCCCCGGACGCACGGAGGAAGCCGGACGCTCCATCGATACGGAGAGCCCGACCAGCAATGGGCGATCCAGCTGACCGCTTACGATCCCAGGCGCCCAATAGCGGTGTTGCTGCAGAGTCCCCTGCGGACTGAAGTCGGACCCGAAACCTCCACCTGCTGGCCGTAGCAACCGGAGAACTGCCGCCACCGGCTGTTCTAGCTCAGTGGCCTCGGCTTTACAGCTCCGGCTCGTGCGGCTCGGACTGCGGCGGTTCGAGTTCGGGCGGGGCAACCTGGTGTTCTTGTTGGAGCCCGTGCTGTGGGGACAGGTCCGCCTGGGCGTGCTGGGCGGCCGGCTGCATGGCGGCCTGCCTTTCGGTGGCCTCTTGTTGCCGGTTGGCGTCGGGCAGCTGAGCGCGGACGCGCTGCTCTTCGCGCAGGGCCTCGTGCTCGCGGTCGGCGCCCGCCGCGTGCTCGCGGAGCCGATCGGCCTCACGCACCGCGCGCTCCAGGGCCTCGGCGTCGCGCTCGGTTGCCAGGGGCCGAGCGTGCTCGTCGCCGCGCTCGGCCGCAGCAGCGCGGGTTAGCAGCACCCGGCGCTCGGCGGCATTACCGGTCTGGGCCTGCATCTCGCCGAGCCGTTCGGCCTGGGCGGTAGTTTCCTGCTCGCGCAGACTGGTTATCTGCTCGGCGAGCTCGGCGCGGCGCCGCAGGGCGAAGCGGCCGAGCCCGTCGCGTTCGGCCTCGGCCAGTGCGCGGGCCTCGGCGGCGGCCGCGGCCCGCTCGATCGTGGCGCGCCGGGTTTCGTCGAGCTCGTCGGCGTCGCGGGCGAGTTCGGCGCGCGACCGGAGGTCGGCCAGGTGCTCGTCCAGCTCGCGCGTGTGCGGGCCGGTGCCGGCGGCGATGTCTTCGCCGAGCTGTACCGCCTGGGCATCGGCAGTCTGGACCTGCTCGCGCAGCTCGCGCAGGCGGGTCTCGGCCGTGCGGACTCGCTCGGCGAGCTCGTCCTCGCCGAGCCTGCCGTGTTCGCGCTGGTGCCAGACCGCGGCCGGTGCGGCGGGTTCGGGCAGCTGCTCGGCGGCCACGGCGGGGTCGAGCGCCGCAACCCCGTCAGTCGGGACGGCGGCGTCCAACTCGGCCGGGCTCGGCTCTGCGTGATCGTCGACCGCGTCGACCGGCTCGGCGGCGAGGTGCTCCGGCGCATCGGGCTCGTGTTGGGCGAGCTGCACCGGGCCGCCGAGGTCAACGGGCGCGGTGGTGAGGCGGTGGTGGGCGAGGCGCTCGGCCATGCGGCCGGGGTCCACGCCGAGCTCGTGAGCGAGCCGGGCACCGGTGGTGACCGCGTCGGCCGCCGGGACCTCCCGCAGCGCCGCTGCTGCCGCATCGGCCGCGGCGATCCGACCTCTCAACCTCCTCGCGGTGCTGGGGCACGTGCTTCTCGAAGTACGTCTCGATGGCACGCTCGCCCAGGAAGTCCGCCGCGCTGCGCTGCTGTTCGATGTCCAGGAACGGACGGACAGCCGCGTCGGGGTCGCCAGCGTGCTGCTTTGCCCATTCGTTCGGGTCCGCCCCGTGCGGCAGGCTCACCACCCGGATCTGCTCGAACCGACCGGCGGCGCGGTGCACGGTGCGCTCGGCGGCCGCTTGCCCGGCCGCGTCCCCGTCCAGGGCGATCACCGCGCGGTCAGCCCCGGCGGCACGCACCGCGTCCAGATGGGTTTCGGTGACCGCGGTGCCGCTGGCCGCCAGCGGCACGATGTGCTGCTGTGGGTCCGCCCCGGCCAGGGCCAGAACGTCCATCGTTCCCTCCACCAGCACCGGCACTCCACCGGCCGCGACCGCGGCGCGCTGCTCGTGCAGCCCGAACACGCTCTCGGATTTCTTGAACAGCGCCGTTTCGGGGGGGGTTCAGGTATTTCGGGGTCCGGCTCTTGTCGAAATTTTCGTGCGGCGGTCGGCCGGCGAACCCGGCCACGCGCCCGTCGGCGTCGCGGAAGCCGACGACGATCCGGTCGCGCATCCGGTCGATGAGGCTGCCGGTGCGGGACTGCTTGGCCACTCCGGCGTCGAGCAGGTCTTGCTCGCTGAAGCCCTGGGCGCGCAGGTGGTTGGTGAGGTGGCGCCAGCCGTCGGGCGCATAGCCGATGGTGAACCTCTCGCGCAGCGTGTCGATCTCGTCGCCGAAGCGGCCGCGGAGGTAGTCGAGCGCCTCGGGGTGTGCGTCGAGCTGCTCGGCGTAGTACTCGCTGGCCGCGGTGGTGACCTCAGGGATAGCGGAAGCGGGCGTCGTCGGCGACGAGCGCGGCGTAGCGCTGGAACGGGATCGTGTCGTGTTCGTGGACGAACTCGATCCGCAATCCGGCACCGGCGACGGCGCTGATGACGTCGCCGAGGGTGTGGTGCCACTCGGTCGCGGTGTTGTGCGTCGTGGCGGCATCCCAGTCGGCGTACGAGCCGGGGGAGTCGTAGGTGCGCGCGCCGCGGGCGAAGTAGTCGCGCGCGGCGGTCGTACCGCGCTCGTCGTCGAGCACGTCGGTCAGCGGGTGGAACTCGGCGAGGTAGAGCCGCCCGCCCGGGCGCAGCAGGTCGGCCGCGGTGCGGGCCCAGCGCTCGATGTCGGGCAGCCACATCAATGCACCGTTGCCGGTGTAGACGACGTCGAACGCGTTCATCCCCAGCGCGTCGGCCGCGTCGTAGACGTCGGCGGCCACGAATCGGGCGCGTTGGCCGAGGCCGAGTTCGACCGCGAGACCGGTCGCGGTCTCGGTGGCCGGTGCGGAGAAGTCCACGCCGGCCACGCGAGCGCCGCGGCGTGCCCAGGACAGCGTGTCCAGACCGATGTGGCACTGCAGGTGAACCAGGTCGAGACCGGTGACGTCGCCGAGTTCGTCGAGCTGGAACCGGTCGATGTCCTCGTCTCCGGCGCGGAACCCGTCGAGGTCGTAGAAGGAACTGGCGGCGTTGATCGGGACCCGCTCGTCCCAGTGCTGCCGGTTGGTCTCGACCTGGTCGGGTGTGCTGGCGCTCATGCGCGGACCGTACAACCGCGCCGGATCATGCCCGCAAGCGAATTCCGCGCCGGTGCTCAGGCGCTCGTCGAATCGCGCCAGAACAGCTGGGTGAGGCCGGTGACGGTGCTCTGCATCTGCTGCAGCGCATCGGGGATGCGCGCGCGGCCGAAGCGGTTCCGCGGGCCGTTGAGGGTCAGGATCGCCAGCAGGGTGCCCGCGCTGTCCCGGATCGGGCTGGACACCGACAAGAGCTCGGGCTCGAGCTCGTTGTCGATGATGGCGAAGCCCTGCTCGTAGACCTGCTCGAGCTCCTTGAGCAGCGCCTCGCGGTCGGTGATGGTGTGCTCGGTGAACGCTTCGAGCTCGTCGGGGACGGTCCGGCGCAGCGTCTCGATCGGCTTCTCGGCCAGCAGCACCTTGCCGGTGGAGCTGGCGTGCATGGGGTAGTGCTGGCCGACCAGGTTGCGGGCCAGCACGCCGACGACGTGCGAGCCGGCGGCTTCGGCGACCAGGTCGAGCCCGTCCTGCGAGTTGGGGACCGACAGCGTCACGGACTCGTTGAAGTTGTCCGCCAGTTCCTGCAGCAGCGGCTGCGCGTGCGCGACGAGACCGGCGTACGGGTCGGCGCGGCGGCCGAGACGGGCGAGTTCCCAGCCGAGGACGTAGTTGGTGTCCACGCGGTCGACGAGCCCGCCCTTTTCCAGGCTGTGGAGCAGCCGGAACGCGGTCGGCCTGCTCAGCCCCGCGGCTTTCGCGAGCGTGGTGGCGGTGGCGCCGGTGCGCGGTTGGGCGGCCAGTTCGCGGAGCAAGCTGACGGCCTTGGTCACCGACTTGTTGGCCATCTCGGTCGGCTCGGGCGCGTCGCCCATCGCGTTCCCGCCTCCTGCTGGTTCGGGCCGCAGCCCTGGACCTCCGGTGCGCAGAACAGTTTAACAGGGGCGTTCACAAAGTGGACGCGATGTCCCGCGTCGCCGGTCCGAGGCGGCCGCGAAGCGGTGTTCGGCCGAGGTAGGGGCGACGTCGGTTCGGCCGCGTGCACAGGTCGTGCACGAGCGGGCACAGCTCCGCTCGCGCGGTCCTGTCCAGCGGCGCTGGTTGTTCCGGAACCTCCACATGGCGGTTTAGTTAGTGAACGTTCTGTTTGGAAACGGGCCAAGCGTGCCGTGGCGATCGGCTCTGGTCAATGCATCGGGGCAGGTTTGAACGCTTGACGTGAATACATGGCCCCTGTCGCTTTCTCGGCCACTTTGTTCACATTATGAACTCTCGTACCCGGTTGAGTTCCCGGAACGGGGCGGTCGGCACCGTGTGACGGCACAGCACAAGCATCTCCCGCCCGGGACCGGTACAGGGGGCGCGGCCATCCCGCGGGCGTTTCACCAGGGAAGGAACCAGCTGGTGACCACAACCAACGCAGTCGCGGACACCGCGCGCAGCCAGCCGGACAGGAGACGGTTCCTGATCCGGCTGACCGTCGTCGTAGCGGGCGGCATGTTCATCGACGGCTACATCCTCGGCATCGTCGGCACCGTGATCAGCGCGATCACCACCGACCTGAACATGTCGGTGTACGGCGAGGGGCTGATCGGTGCGGCCGCGCTGATCGGCATCTTCGCGGGCGGTCCGCTGGGCGGCTGGCTCGCGGACAAGTTCGGCCGCAAACCGATGTTCACCCTCGACCTGGCCATGTTCGTGGCCTGCTCGGTGCTGCAGTTCTTCGTCGACTCGAGCTGGCAGCTGTTCGTGGTCCGGCTGCTGATGGGCGTCGCGATCGGCGCGGAGTACTCCATCGGCTGGCCGCTGATGGCCGAGTTCGCGCCCGCGCGGCTGCGCGGCCGGTGCCTGTCGTTCGCCGAAGTCGCCTGGTACGTCGGGTTCGTCGTGGCCTTCGTCGTGGGCTGGGTGCTCACGACCTCGTTCGGCGCCGACTGGCGGATCGTGCTCGGCACCAGCACGGTGCCCGCGGTGATCTTGCTCTTCGGCAGGCTGGGCCTGCCGGAGTCACCGCGCTGGCTGATGAACAAGGGACGCGTCGCCGAGGCCGAGCAGATCGCCGACACCTGGATCGAGGATCGCTCCGACATCACCACCGAGCAGCAGCGCCGCGGCACGTTCGGGATGCTGTTCTCGGCGCAGCACTGGCGCGCGACGGCGTTCATCTCGATCTTCTGGTTCTGCACCGTGACGCCGTACTTCGCCATCGCGACGTTCTCGGCCAGCGTGCTGGAGCAGTACGGCCTCGGCGAGGACGGCCTGGTCGGCGCCATCGGGGTCAACGGTGTCGCGCTGGCCGGTGTCGTCGTTTCGTGCCTGCTCATCGAGCGCATCGGGCGCCGCAAGCTGACGATCCCGCAGCAGTGGGTGTGCGCGGTCGTGCTGGTGGTCATCGCGCTGTGGGCGTCGGCGCCGCCGACGATCGTGCTGGGCTGCTTCTTGGTCTTCGCGTTCGCCAATGCGATGTGCACCGCGCTCACCGGCGTGTATCCGGGCGAAGTGCTCCCGACCGAAGTCCGCGGGATCGGAACCGGCTTCGCGACGGCGGTCAGCCGTGTCGGCGCGGCGATCGGCACGTTCCTGTTCCCGTGGTCCATGCAAGACCTCGGCGGCGCGGCGACGATGCTCATCGCCGCCGGGGTCTGCGTCGCCGGTGCGCTGGTCTCGCAGGTGCTGGCTCCGGAAACGACCGGGCGCACGCTGGGCGAGATCTCCACGGAACAGCAGTAGCCGCGGGAAGGTGGCGCCCGGTGCCGGGCGCCACCCTTCTCTCGGAACGGTGAGCGCTCGCGATCAGTGCCCGGCGGCGACCGTGGGGCGGGGCGCGAGCTTGCTGCCTGGGTGGTCGTCGCGCAGCCGCACGGTTCCGGGGCCGTGCAGCTTTTCGCGCAGGGTCTTGCCCTCGTACTCGGTCCACATCGCCTCGCGGCGCTGCAGCTCGGGCACGACGAGCTCGGCGAAATCGGCGATGTCCTGGTACTTCACCGCGTGGCCGAGGTTGAAGCCGTCGATGCCGGTCTGCTCGACCCAGCTGATCAGCTCGTCGGCCACGGTCTGCGGGGAGCCGACGATGGTGGGCCCGCTGCCGCCGATGCCGATGAATTCGGCGATGTCGCGCGGGGTCCACTCCTTGTCCGGGTCCATCCGCGAGAACAGGTCGACCATGGTCTGCCCGGCGTCGGTCTTGACGTGCCGCAGCGGCACGTCCGGATCGAACCGGGACATGTCCAGCGCGGTCCAGCCGCTGTAGCGGGCCATCGCGCCGGAGTAGCTCACGAGCTTGCGGTACCGCTCGTACTTGGCGTGCGCCTGCTCGTCGGACGGGGCGACGACGACGTTGAGCATCTGCAGCACCCGCAGCGATCCCGGATCCCGCCCGGCCTCGGCGGCCTGCGAGCGCAGCGCTTCGACCTGCCGCTCGAGCGCGGTCTTGGACAGCGCGTTGACGAACACGCCCTCGGCGTGCGCGGCGGCCAGCGCGCGGCCCTTCGACGATCCGCCCGCCTGGAAGATCACCGGGGTGCGCTGCGGCGAGGGTTCGCAGAGCGCGAAGCCGGGCACGTCGAAGTACTTGCCGTGGTGGTCGATGTCGTGCACGCGCTGCGGATCGGCCCACGTGCAGCGGTCCTTGTCGCGGACGACGGCGCCGTCCTCCCAGGAGTTCTCCCACAGCTTGTAGCAGACCTCGAGGTGCTCGGCGGCCACGTCGTAGCGCTCGTCGTGCGGGGTCAGCTGCCCGTTGCCGAGGTTGCGCGCGGCGCTACCGGCGTAGGAGGTCACCAGGTTCCAGCCGATGCGGCCGTCGGTGAGGTGGTCGAGGGTGCTGAACTTCCGGGCCAGCGCGTAGGGGTGCTCGTAGCTGGTGGACCCGGTCAGGCCGAACCCGAGGTGCTCGGTGGCCGCGGCCATCGCCGAGACGACCAGGGACGGGTCGTTGGCGGGCAGCTGCGCGCCGTCGGCGAGCGCGCCTGCCGGGCTGCCCTGGTAGACGTCGTGGTAGCCGAGGTTGTCGGCGAAGAACACCCCGTCGAACCGGGCCTGTTCCAGCAGCTCGGCGTATTTCGTCCAGTAGTGGACGTCGCCGTAGCGGTGGCCCTGGTCGTCGTCGTGCCGCCACAGCCCCGCGGAGAGGTGTGCCGGGCCCTGGAAGTCGAAGGCGAACAGCCGGATGCGGCGAGACGGCATCGTTTGCTCCTGTTTCCGAACATGAAGGGAAAAGGTGGTCTAGTGCGGCGAGGCAGCCGCGCGCTGAGCGGGCGCGGCCCGAAGTCCACAGTGGATGGTGTGCCGATGTTCGCGGAGCCATCGGCGAGCGCAGTGATCAGACTCGGAGCTCGCGGTATCCGCCGAGCCGGCCGCGGTGGAACACCAGCGGCTCGCCGCCACCGGCGTCCAGTCGGCGCACTTCGGCGAGCACGATCACGTGGTCGCCGCCTGCCAGCTCCTGCACGGTCTTGCAGTCGATCCAGGCGTGCGCCCCGGCGATCAGCGGGTTGCCGTCGGCGGATCCGTGCCAGTCCACCGCGGCGAACTTGTCACCCTGCTTGCTCGACATCGCGCCGCAGACGTCGTGCTGGCCGTCGGCGAGCACGCTGGCGCTGAAATAACCGGCCGGTCGGATCTTCGGCCAGCTGCTCGACGTGGTCGCGACGCTGAAGCTGACCAGCGGCGGATCCAGCGACAGCGATTGGAAAGTGCCGACCACGAGTCCGGCGGGACTTCCGGTGGCGTGTTCGCGTCCGGCCACTACGACGACGCCGGTGGGCAGATGTCCCATGACGTCCCGGAAATGACGTGGCTCGATCGTTGGAGACGACAAGGTCATGAGCTTTCCTCCCAATCCAGGCTGCTGGAACCAGCGGTCGTTTCGGCATTTCCCGGTCGTTGCCTGGTCCACGGCGAAGCCGCTGACCAGCGGGTACGCACGCGGTCGGCACCGCCACCGGCGCCGCTACGCGCCTCCTCCGGAAAACTCCGCGTTGATTTCGCGGGCCACTCGGGTGCCGCTTTCGATGGCGCCGTCGATGAATCCGGCCCACACGTTGGCGACGTCGCTGCTCGCGAAGTGCAGGACGCCTTCGGCGCGCTGCTGCTCGGCGAAGTACCCGGTGAGCTGGCCGGGCTGCTGGATCAGCCAGGTCTCCCGGGAATGCGGATCGGCCATCCAGTCGTGTCCGGTGACTTCCAGGACTTCCAGGTCGTCGCGCCAGACGCGAAGCGCGGCGCGGACGGCGTCGATGTCGTGCGGCGAAATCCGGCGCGAGTCGGCGCCGAAGGACACCAGCACGGCGTCGTCCTCGCCGAGGAATTCGGTGCGCACCACCGAAAGCGGGTGCGAGGCCGAGGAATAGGCGAAGAACGGTTTGATCGGCCCGCGGACGCGGATCCAGACCTTCACGCCCTTCGAAGCCGTGCCTTCGGCGGTCGCGGCGCGCTTGGCGGGGCTCAGCGCGGGGGAGACGTCGAGTTCGCCGAGGATGTTCTGCGGCAGCGTCAGCACCACCCGGCCCGCGTTGATCCGATCTCCGGCCGTGGTGGTCACCACCGCACCGTGCGAGTCGTGCTCGATCCGGCGCACTTCGGTGGAAGTGCGGATGTCCGCGGTGGTGTCGGCGGCGATCGACTCGACCAGGCGGCGGGTTCCGGACGCGAGCCGGAACACCGCTGACGCCTCGTGCATCAGGTGCCAGGAACCGGCCGTGGCCGCGGTCCAGCGCAGTGCGCTGGTGAACGCCCCGTCGGCGGGCGGGGCGTTGAAGTGCCCCACCCACGCGGCTTCGTTGGCGCGGTACTGCTCCACCGGCAGGTTCAGCTCGTCGAGCTTGTGCTGGAGGCTGAAACCGTCGACGGAGTCCAGATCAGCCGCGGACAGCGGGGAATCCGGCCGCGGGATCCAGCGCATCGTCTGGTCCAGCAGCCCGCGCATCCCCGGGTCGATCAGCTCCATGAAGCCGTCCAGCGAGCCGGTGCGGACCTCGTCGCCCGCCAGCCAGTAGGCCTGCTCGGGACGCGGCCCGCGGGTGACCTCCAGGCCGTAGCGGGTGACCTCGGACCACGCGTGCGGCTGCACCCAGTGCAGCCAAGTGCCGCCGATCTCCAGATCGCGGCCGAGCCGGTGGTCGGTCCAGACGCGGCCGCCGAGGCGGTCGCGGGCTTCGAGCACGGTGACCCGCAGACCTTTCCGGCCGAGTTCGCGGGCGGTGATCAGGCCGGCGATCCCGGCACCGACCACTACGACGTCTGCTTGCTCGGTCACGTGAGAGCACTCCCTCGCAGTCGTGTGGGGACCGGCTGATTGCGGACCGGCCGGGACTTGCTGCTCGCGCCGAGTTCTTCCGGGCGGTCCGGTGATCCGCACGAAGCGGGTGCACGAGCGATGGCCGCCCACGACCAGGATGACTCGACAACGAACAGATTGTTCAATATACGAACACTGTCGTCGATATTGTGGGCACGGCCGCCGACGCCGTCAAGGGGCTCGTCGGGTGGCTTTCCATAGGGATGGCGGGGAAATCCTTGACGTCGCCGAGGGCCAGTGCCACTATCCGTGAACGTAACGTTCATTAAGTGAACGTCTTGCTCGGTATGTCGTCCGACGGTTCAGCGCGCACTCGTGCCCGACGGCGTGCGCGCACCGAGAGATAAGCGCGTGCAGGAGAAGATCGATGCCCAGCTCGAGCATTGCCGAAGCCCTCGCCGCCCTCGCGGCAGGCGGAAAGGTCCTGGTCGTCGACGACGAGGACCGGGAGAACGAAGGCGACCTGATCATGGCCGCCGAGCACGCGAGCACCGCCGAGGTCGCCTTCTTCCTGGAGCACACCTCGGGATTCCTGTGCGTGGCCCTCGACGACCGGCGGGCCGCCGAGCTCGAACTGGACCTCATGGTCCCGGCGGGCGACGAAAGCCACGGCACCGCGTTCCTCGTCAGCGTCGACTACCGGCACGGCACGAGCACGGGCATCAGCGCGGGCGACCGCTCGGCGACCATCCGCGCGCTCGCCGACCCCCGGCTCGCGCCTGCCGAGCTGGCTCGGCCCGGTCATGTCCTGCCATTGCGCGCCAAGCCCGGCGGGGTGCTGGAGCGGGTCGGGCACACCGAGGCCGGAGTCGACCTGTGCCGCGCGGCGGGGCTCAGCGGCGCGGCGCTGCTGTGCGAGATCGTCACGCCCGACCGCGAGCGGATGATGCGCCGTCCGGAGCTGGACGGGCTCGCCGCCGAGCACGACATCCCGATGATCTCGATCGCCGCGCTGGTCGATTGGATGCGCGACGGGCGAGGTGTCCGCCGCACCGGTCAGGCTTCGATTCCCACCGATATCGGGGAATTCCGCGCGATCACCTTCCGGGAGACCGGCGGGGTGGAGCACCTCGCGCTGGCGATGGGCGAGGTCGGCGGCGAGGACGTGCTCGTGCGGCTGCACAGCGAATGCCTCACCGGCGACCTGCTCGGCTCGCTGCGGTGCGACTGCGGCGCGCAGCTGCGCATGGCGATGGAGTCGATCGCAGCCGCCGGGCGCGGCATCGTCGTGTACTTGCGGGGGCACGAAGGCCGGGGGATCGGCCTCGGGCACAAGCTGCGCGCCTACGAACTCCAGCAGTACCAAGGCATGGACACGCTGGAGGCGAACCGGGCGCTCGGGCTGCCGGTCGACAGCCGCGACTACGTCCCGGCGGCCCGCCTGCTCGCCGAACTCGGCGTCGGATCGGTGCGGCTGCTGACCAACAACCCGGACAAGTGCCGCGCACTCCTGGAATGCGGCATCGACGTGCGCGAACGGATCCCGGTCGAGGTGGCGCCGAACGAGCACAACACCCGCTACCTCGCCGCCAAACGCGACCGGATGGGCCATTTGCTCCAGCAGCTCGCCTGAGCCTCCCGCCGGGAGCCGTCGGCTTTGCTGGCCGGACTGAGCGGATCAGCGATCGGCCGCTGCCGCGTGCAACTCGAGTTCGAGCACGAGCCGCTGCGCCGGGTCGCCCAGGTCGAGCGCGAAGAGTTCCTGCGCGCGGCGGAGCCGCTGGCGCAGCGTGTTCTGGTGGATGTGCAGGTCCGCGCTGGCGGCGCCGACATCGCCGAAGCGCCGCAGGTAGCAGCGCAGGGTGGCGGCGAACGCGGTGGAATGATCGCGGTCGTGGCCGGTGATGCGCTCGCCGTCCCCGCTGCGCAACAGCGGCTCGGCGCGGACGGAATCGACGAGTCGCTTGTGGACGAGTTCCACGCGCAGCTCGTCGGTCGTGTAGTGCCGCGGTGCCGCTCCGGAATCGCGAAGGTGCCCGAGAGCCACACTTCGCCGGAGAGGTGGTCGGGCAGCGCTTCCTGCGGCACCTGCCTGCGGTCCGGCAGGTTGGAGTAGGCGACGATCGTCTGACCGGTGTCCATGATCGCGATCGCGCCACCGGTCGCGGCGGCCGCCGAATTCGCCAGCACGAACAGATCACCGCCTGCCGCGGGCGCGGCATCGCCGCCCGGGTGCGTTGCGAGCAGGGTGGACATCAGCCGTTGGACACTGCTCCACGGCACGCGGTCGTCGATCGACACGACCGTGACGCCAGCGCGCCGTGCCCGGCCGAGGAAGTCGGCAGGTGCTCGCTCCCGGGCCTTGATCACGAGGACGCCCCGGGAATCGCTCGCGATGCGAACGGCGGAATCGCTCTCCGCGGCATCGCCGGTGTTCAAGCCGACGCCGAGCAGCAGGTGCCCCGGTCCGCCCGCTTCTCCCGCGTGCCGGTCGAGCAGTTCGACCCCGCGCACCGCCACGGTGTCGTCGCCGCTGACCGAAACTTGGACCACGTCGTGACGCAGTGCGCTGACCAGGTCGGAAAGCGGCAGTACCGGGCTCATCGTCGCGCACGTCCTCGGGCGTTCGACCTGGCAATGTCGATCCCGACGTTATCCGAACATCGATGATGTCCGGATCTACGTTGTTCCTGCGCGCACCGCCGGGCATGTTGGTTTCTCGGAAATCGCGGGCGGATCCGCGGACGACTCCCGGTCTCGAAGGAGGCGGCGATGACCGCTGTGCATCCCGGAACGATGGCGACCAAACCGATGAGCGAGGCGGAGTGGCAGGCCCGAGTAGAGCTCGCCGCCTGCTACCGGATCTTCGACCACCTGGGCTGGGTGGAGATGATCTTCAACCACATCACCGCGCGAGTTCCCGGCGAGCCGGGACACCTGCTGATCAACCCGTTCGGGCTGATGTACCACGAGGTGACCGCTTCGAACCTCGTCAAGATCGACCTGGACGGCAACGTCCTGTCCGATTCGGAGTGGCCGATCAACGAGGCCGGGCTGCTGATCCACTCCGTCATCCACGCCAACCGCCCGGACGCGCACTGCATCATGCACACCCACACCACCGCGGGCACCGGCGTGGCATGTCAGCGCGACGGCCTCGACCCGGACAACTTCTATTCCGCGCAGCTGCGCGACATGGTGGCTCACCACGACTTCGAGGGCATCACGGTCGACCCGGAGGAGAAGCCGCGGCTGGTCGCCGATCTCGGCGAGCGGAGCCTGATGATCTTGCGGAACCACGGGCTGCTCGCGCTCGGGCCGACCGTCCCGGCCGCCTTCGCGGCGTTGTGGACCCTGCAGCGCGGATGCGAGATCCAGCTCGCCGCGCAATCGGGCGGCCGTGCGCTGACCCCGGTCACCGAGGAGGCCGCGATCAGGTCGACGCGGGAGTCCTTCCAGCTGGGCGACCGCACCGAATCGGGGCAGAGCCTGTTCGACGCACTGCGGCGCAAGATCGACCGGATCGACCCCGGCTACGCCTGCTGACATCGCCGCTTCGCCGGTTCAACGACGACCTGACGATCGGATCCACCATGCCCGAGACCACCGCCACCAGTCGCGCGGAGCACCGCAGAATCGCCATCGCCGCCGCAGCCGGGACCACCATCGAATGGTACGACTTCTTCATCTACGCCCTTTGCGCCGGTCTCGTCTTCAACACCCAGTACTTCGCGGAACTCGGCGGGGACGCGCTGCTCGTGTCTTTCGCGACCATCGGGATCAGTTTCGTGTTCCGGCCGTTGGGAGCCGCCGCGGCCGGGCATCTCGGTGACCGGATCGGCAGGCGCGGGACGCTCATCTTCACGCTGCTGCTGATGGGCGGCTCCACCACGCTGATCGGCGCAATCCCGCCCAGCAGTTCCATCGGTGTCGCCGCTCCGATTCTGCTGGTGCTGCTGCGCATTCTGCAGGGCGTTTCCGCGGGAGGCGAATGGGGCGGAGCGGCATTGCTGGCCGTCGAGCACGCGCCGCGGAATCGGCGCGGGCTGTTCGGCGCTTACCCGCAGCTCGGTGCGCCCGCGGGGCTGCTGCTGTCCAACGGCGTGCTCGCCGCGGTCAGCGCCGCGACCTCGCAACAGCAATTCCTCGCCTGGGGATGGCGGATCCCGTTCCTGCTCAGCGTCGTGCTGATCGCGGTCGGCTGGTTGATCAGGGTGAAAGTCGCCGAAAGTCCCGTGTTCCGGCAGCTCCAGGACTCCGGCGGCCGGTCGCGCAGTCCGCTGGTGGCGGTCGTCCGGCGCAACTTCCCGATGCTCGTCGCGGGAGCACTGCTGTTCGCCGCGAACAACGCCGCCGGGTACATGACGACCGGGGGATACGTGCAGAGCTACGCGGTCAACACGCTGCGCCTGCCGCAGTCGGCCGTGCTCCTGGCGGTCATGGCCGGCGCTGTCGTGTGGCTGGTGACCACCTTGCTCGCGGGATGGCTTTCGGATCGACTCGGCAGGCTGGCGGTGTACCGGATCGGGTTCGGCATCCAATTGGTGTGGATGTTCCCGTTCTTCGCCCTGCTCGATTCCGGGAACATCGCGCTGCTGTTCCTCGCGCTCGTGCTCTACAGCGTCGGCCTCGGGCTCACCTATGGCCCGCAGGCGGCGCTCAACTCCGAAATGTTCCCCGCCTCCGTCCGCTACAGCGGTATCGCGCTCACTTACGCGACCGGTGCAGTGCTCGGCGGTGCATTCGCGCCCATGATCGCGCAAGCGCTGCAGTCCAGCACCGGTACGGTGCATTCCGTCGGTGCCTACCTCGCCGCTGTCACAGTGGTCGGTCTCGTCGTGGCTTGCGTTCTGAAAGACCGCTCCGGCATCCCCCTCACCCAAGAACGGCACGACACCGGATCGCACTCCGCGCACCCGGGCGGTGCTCGCGGCGGTGACCGAGCTCCGTGACGGTCCTGTGTGGACGGTTCGCGCCGTGCGCCGGTAACCCATGGGCGGGCCCGGCGCATCGGCGGCGACACGGCCGAACGGGTTCCGCTCGCAACGTGATCTTGTCCCCGGTCCGGAGATCGTTCATAGTGGCGGAGCAGCCGCAGTCGCGCCGAATTCGTCGCCGGTGAACGGAGCGTGCCGCCATGGAATCCGCGATCCCCCCGCACTTGGCGGACGAACGGACGCGGCCGGAGCACAAGTCGGGCGCGTTCCGACCGCCGTATCCCTCGTTCTCGGCACGGTTCGACCCGTCGGTGCAGCAAGTCGTCATGGCGTACTTCGGGGTGCAGCACTCCGGAGCGAACCGCCTGCGGTGGCCGAGTCCGCGCTGGCGCGGCTGGCAGGCACGGCGGCTTCGGCGCATCGCGAGCGGGCCCGGTACGTCGATGCGGCCGGCTACCGCACCACGGTGGAGATCCGGTATTGGACCGACCCGGCGGAGTACTCCGCATGGCTGGCGGACAACGACTTCTGGACCGCGGGACCGGCGAGCGAGCAGGCCGGGTTCTTCCTGGAAGTCGTGCAACCGAGCGTGCGGCGGTTCGAGACGCTGTTCTCCAATGATCGCCCGGAAGGCATCGCCGTCGCCGGTGCGGGGCTCAGCGGCGAGATCCGGGAACACGGGTACTGGGGCGGTGCGCGCGACCGGATGCCGCTGGCGCAGACGGATCCGCTCGCCCCTTCCGGAACAGTCGCGGCCCGGCGCGACGGCGACCGCGTCACGGTGGTGCCGAACAGCAACGTGTGCCTGATCCGCTCGGGCGAGGAATGGACCGAAACCGACGGCGACGAGCGCCGGATGTACCTCGAAGATGTCGAACCCGCGCTCCGAGCGGGCATGGACTTCCTCCGGGACGAGGGACTGGCGATCGGCTGCTACGCGAACCGGTACGCGCGAGTCCTGGCCGAGGACGGCAGCGAGACGGACAAGAGCTTCGGCCTGAGCTGGTGGCGCAGCCTCGAACACCTCGAAACCTGGGCCGAGTCCCACCCGACGCACGTGGCCATCTTCCGGGCGGCGCTGAAGTACCTGGCGGCGATGGGGCCCGCGGCGCGTCTGCGCCTGTACCACGAGGTCACGGTCGCGGAGCCGTTCTGGACGCGGTTCGAATACCTGGGTTGCCACTCCAGGACGGGATTGTTGCGCGCCGTTTCGTGACGGTTTTCGTTTCGGGTGCGGGCATTGCGGATGTGGCCCGTCGCGCACGTTGCGGCACCGCGATGTGAAGCGGCGGCGGCGCATGTGCTCCGCCGCCGCTTCCTCCCCCGCGCGGGAACGTCAGTCTTCGATCGCGCTCAGACTCTGCCCGTTGCTGCAGAAGTCCGGCCCCCAGCGCTGCTCGCAGACGTACATGCTCCCGATGTCGACGCCGACCTCGCCGCTGTTGGTCGTGTAATCGGTGCACCCGTCCCCCGGGCCGGTCCGGTCGTAGTAGTACTCGCCGTTTTCCGCGGCACCGCTGAAGTGCACGTAAACGGCGTGTCCATCATCCTCTCGGTCGCAGACTCTGAAGTGGTCGTGTTGGCCATCGGAGAACTGCGCGAAATCGGTGCCCTGTTCCTTCTTGTAGTAGTAGTCGTGCTGGTCATCCTGCTCGGCCGTGTCCTCGATCGTGAACTCGAACGCCGGACTCGAAAAGCCGACGAGCGCCGCGCCGAGAACGATCCCCGCCGTGGTGCCGCTGACCAGCGAACTTCGCTTGATCATCGGTGCTTCCCCAGTAGTGCATAAACTCCCCGCGGCCTCGAACGGAAGTCGCTGTCCGCGTCCCGCTCGAACGCGGCTTGCGAATCAAGACGTTAGCGGCGCTATTCGCCCCGGCCAATGTGCACGCCGATCAATTTCGGGACCCGATTGTGCACGGTGCTCAGCCGGTACGGGCGGCGGTGATGTCCAGCGCGTGGACGACGTCGTAGATGCCGCTTCCGATGGTCAGCAGGTCGAGGCTCAACGCGGTCTCGGCTGCGAGCAGGTGCGCGCGGACCGTGTTGCGGCTGATGTCCAAGCGGCGGGCGGCCTGCTGGGCGTCGGCGTTGGCGTCGATCCAGCCTTGCAGCGTGCGGCGATGCCGGGCTTGCAGCGGCCGCAGCAGGGAGTCGGCCCAGGCGAAGACGGCTTCGGCGCGCATCAGCTCGTCGAGTGGCTGCGGTCGTTGCCGGTCGTCCGCGTCGGCCCCGGCGCAGGAGCCGGTCAAGGCCAGCGCCAGGTTGACGGTGGCTCGGTCGCGGACGTCGTCGAGATCCAGTTCCAGCGCCCGTTCCACCCGCCCGAGGTGTGCGGCGACGGTGTTGCGGCTGAGCCCGAGCAACCGCGCTACGCCGGATCGGGGCAGGCCCATGACCAGCCGGGTGATGTCCGCGCTGGTCTTCGGAACCGAGTCCAGCGGCCGCAGCAACGCCCGGGCCCAATTGAGCGCGGGCCGCTGGGCAAGGACGCCTTCCAGCCGGGACCGGCCGTGGTAGGAGGCCACGCGGTCGGCGGTGGTGCGGGCGGCGGCCAGCGCGTGGACGGCCTGGGAGTATGCGGCGGCCGTCGCGTTGAGCGGCTGAGCGGCGCTGATGCCCAGCGCATAACCAGGGTTGTCGCGGACCAGGCGGCGCAAGAGTCCTGCCAGCCCCGGGTCGCCTTGACCTTCGCGCTCGGCGACGAGGCAGATCAAGTGCTCGTTGATGACCGGGCAGTGCACCATCAGATCGCCGCCGTGGAAACCGGCGGGATCCTGGTGGAGCACGGGAAGCCGGTCCCGGTCGGTCTGCGGGCAACGCAGCAGATAGATGCGCAGACCGGTTGCCTCCAGCAGCGGTGGAACGGCACCGCTGTTCATCCGGCGGGCCAGCACCGGCTCGCCCGCCAGCAACGCGTGCAGCACGCCTAACCGCACCTGGCGTGCCTTGTCCTGGTAGCCGCGGTTGGCCAGGTCGCCGTCTTCGGCTCGGCGCAGCAAGGTGAGGACGCTGCCGGCGTGCGAGGTCAGCGAGATCGCCTCGGGTGTCGGCTTGGAAACCCCGGCCACCACGAGCACTGGGTGCGGCTCACCGGACCCGAGCGCTTCGCAGTGCACGTGCAGCTGTTCGGTCTCGGTCGCGGCCGAGGCCAGCTGTCCACCGGCCATGCGTTCGAGCAGCGCAGCGAGCGCGGGCAACACCTCGCGCGGAAAGCCCGTGGTGCACGAGCGGACCGTTGCCCCGTACTCGACCAAAGCGACCTGGGCGCTCGTCTGCCTGCGCAGCCAGTGGAGAACCTTGCGCTCGTCCGGCGCGTCCCCCGATCTCGTCTGGCGCCGCACCTCGCGGAGCAACCCGTCCAAACCCGCACCCGCCACGACCATGCACCTCCCTGCGCCGAGCGTCCTCGCCGGTCAGGGGTGCTCGTCCCGGGGAACCCGGACTCCTGCATCTACTGCAAGCTTCCGACGACGACGCCGATCGCGGGCACGATAGCCGAGTTTTCGACGCGCAGAAGCCGGATTCCGGCACGATTCCCACGCAGGTTGGCCGCATCATCGGCTTTTGGAGCAGTATCGCGAGTTACCGCAACGCAGCGGTCACCGCCGTCGATGGGAGCGGCCTGCTCCGCACTCGGCGCGCGGGAGCCGGACTGGCAGACGGATCCGGGATATCGGGCGGAACACCGCGCAACTGCACCCGTGCGCGCATGAAACATCGCGGGTGGCCGTCGGCCCGGATACGGCTGACCGGCGGCCTTCCCGCGATGCTGCTCCCGCCCTCAGCGAGCGTTTCGCCTTTCGGCGTGGTCGATCCCGGGGCGCGGTGCGTTGTTCTTGTCGTGCGAGTGCGATCTCGGCGCGGCCGGGACCGCGGCAGTCACGCCGGCTGGTACGTCAGGCAGTCGACGATGTCCCGCTGCAGACCGACCGTGATGCCGGGTGCTTGGCATTCCAGGTCGACGTTGTGCTCGCAGTTGGACATCGTGCACGCGCCGACACGGCCGGTGGCGGACGGATCGCCGCCGCGCTCGGCCGCGGTGGTGAAGGTGTCGCACCGGGCGTCGGACTGCTGTCCCACGGTGATGGCCAGCGCGTGGCAGGTGTGGTTGTTGTTGTAGGCGCACTTCTCGGCGGTGCATTCGGTGACGGCGGGCATTTGCATGGGTTCCTCCTCGTGGTGGGATCCGCTCACTGTGCACCTGAGCGGGCGCAGCTGCGACATCAACTTCGCCCGTGGCAAATGACGGCCGGGTGTGCAGCGTGGGCGCGCACCCGCCCGGTGTCGATCCACAGTGGATGGCGAGTGTCCGGATAGCAGGACCCTTGTCGGGCAGTGCTTATTCGTGCTGCCCCACGGAATCGCCGATCAGCCAGAACATCGGCGGCCACAGGCCCACGAACAGCGCGCGGCGCTCCGCGTTGCCGCGCGCGCTCTGATCCACCGTCTTGGCCCGGATCCACAGCCCGATGCACAGCGCTATCGAACCCATCGACAGCAGGTGGAAATGATCGCTGCGAAGCCCCGAGCGGTGCAGCAGCTTCACCATCATGGCGCCTCCGCGGTGTTTCTCGCCGTCACTGCGGGTACGTCGAAAAGCGTAGTGGCACTCCGCTCGAAGCACAGGGGCTCGAAGCACAGGGGCCGAAGCACAGGGGTCCGAACTGCAGGGGCCGAAGCGCAGGGTTCCGGTGCCCCGGGTTCCGGTGCACAGGGAAGTGGGTCCAGCGTTGATGCGTTCGGGAACCTTGGTGGCGCGGTGGTTGCTCGGCACCGCGCTGGTGTCGTGGCGCTACCTGTGGCAGATCACGCCGCTGCACCGCAGCGAGTGCCTGGGCCGGGTGCCGGACGACACGCCCCCGCCGCTGCCTGCGGAGTTGCACGACGACCGCCTGCAGACCGCCGACGAGGGAGTGGGGTCGTTCTACCACCGCCGGTTCCGCGTGGAAATCCTCGACGCCGTGCTCGGACCCGGTGCGCTGATGCGGCGGGTGGCGGGCGAGTTCCAGCGGTTCGTGCCGTCCGAGGTGGTCGGTGTGCGCATCGGCGAGCAGGTCAGCGGCCCGCTCAAGGTCGGTGACGAACTGGTCGTGGAGATGCCGGGGCCGTGGGACGGCCCGGTCCGCGTGGTTCATGCCGCGGACACGTGCCTGCGGCTGGCGACGCTGCGGGGACATCTGGAGGCGGGCCAGGTCGAGTTCCACGCCGCGCGCGACGGCGACGTGCTCACCTTCGAGGTCCAAGCGTGGGCGCGCCCGAGCACGCGGCTGGTGCGGTGGCTCTACAGCAGCGTCCGGTTGGCCAAGGAAGCGCAGCTCAACATGTGGGTGCGCTGTTGCCGGGCCGCGGCGCGGGAAGCCGGTGGGCACCCGAGCAACGGAGTGGTGATCGAAACCCGGCAACTGCCCGAGGACGTCCGCGTCCAGCCGGACACCGCGTGAACTCGTTCGCCGACCCGCAGCAGGAGCGTTCGCGGAAATTCCGGCCGTGCGAGCCGGAACGTCCGCCACGCCGTGGCCCTTGCCGCGGGCCGGCGGGGTTCAGCAACCGAGCACGAACGGATCGCGAGCGGCCGATTCGTCGGTGTTGATCCACCCGTCTTGAGCCGGGTGCACTCGCGGACCGCTTCGGTGCGGGGACGCTGTGCTTGAACCCGGCACGCGGCGGCTTCGGGGACATCGCGCGGAAGGTGTTCACCGTCCCGATGTCCAAAGTGGACGACAGCCGGTGCGCGCGGGCGAGGTCGCGGGTCCGGCCCCGGGCCGCCAGGCCGTAGGGGAGTCGTTGGCGAGTTTGACGGCAGTACCTGTGGACCCGTTCCGCGGCGAGAACCGCCGAGCGCCCGCTCAGCCGGAAGTAGTCAGTGGCGCGCGGGTCCGGCGGCGTTCGCCGCTGCACCCGCGCTCCCATGTGGACAGTGCGCTGCGCCGCTCCGCGGCGGGCTCACCGCTTCGGGGGCGCGGCGTCGAGCACGGCGCTGAGCAGTCCGGGGAAGCGTTCGCCGAGTTCCCGCTCGCGCAGCCGGCTGGGGCGCGCGGTGCCCGCCAGCCGGGTCGAGACGATGCCGCTCTCGCGCAGGATGTGCATGTGGTGCGAGACGGTGGAGACCTTGATCGGCACGTCCAGCGCCGAGCAGGTGGATTCCCCCGCGGTTCGCAGGCTGCGCACGATCTGCAGGCGCGCCGGCTCGGCCAGCGCCTGCAGCACGACCCCGACGTCCAACTGCGCGAGGTCCGGCTGCGGCAGCCAGACTTCCTCGGATCCCGCCCTTGCGATGTCCATTGCCTCTTACGATACCCGTCGAAGCAGTATTACGATGATCTTCGTAATAGTCGACGTTCTTCGGAAGAGGGGGAAGGGTGACCCAGAGCGTTGCGGCGGGCACGCGCTGGCGCGCCCACGCGCTGGTCCTGGCGTTCGGCACGTTCGCGGTCGGCACCGACGCTTACGTGATCGCGGGCGTGCTGCCGGAACTCGCGCACTCGCTGGACATCGGGGTCGCCGCCGCGGGACAGCTGGTCACGGTCTTCGCGATCGGCTACGCGGTGCTGTCGCCGATGCTGGCCGCGTTGACCTCGCACTGGTCGCGGCGCACCGTGCTGCTGACCGCGCTGGTGCTGTTCGCGCTCGGCAACGTCGCCACCGCGCTCGCGCCCGGCTACGGTGCGGTGCTCGCGGCCCGGTTGCTCGCGGCGGCCGGCGCGGCGATGTACACCCCGAACGCCGCGGCTACCGCTGCGGCGCTGGCCGGTGCGGCCAAGCGTGGGCAGGCCTTCTCGATCGTCAACGTCGGCTTGTCGTCGTCGCTGGTGCTCGGTGCCCCGCTGGGAACGGCGATCGGGGCGCTGTGGGGGTGGCGGGCCACCATGTGGTTCCTCACCGTGCTCGCGGTGCTGATCGCGCCGATCATCGCGTGGCGGCTGCCTTCGGTGCAGCTGCCCGCCGCGGCGGGCCTGCGGCAGCGGTTCGCGCCGCTGGGAGATCGCCGGGTGCTCGGTGCGCTGGCCATCACGGTGATCGCGTTCGTCGGCATCTTCATCCCGTACACCTACATCAGCGTGGTGTACGCGCCGGTGATCGAAGGCAGGCAGGACCTGCTGACCGTGCTGCTGCTGGTGTTCGGCGTCGCGGGAACCGTCGGGAACCTCACCGCAGGGCACGTCGCCGATCGGCAGTGGCCGCGCCGGGTCGTCGTCGCGGTTGCGGTCCTGCTGGCCGTGGTGTTCGGGATCGCCGTCGTGGCACGGGAATCGCTGCCTGCCGCCATCCCGGTGATCGTGGTCTCCGGCCTGCTTTCCTGGTCGGTGCTCAGCCCTCAGCAGCACCGGGTGGTGGCGCTGCGGCCGGAGGCGTCCGCGTTGGTCGTCTCGCTCAACGCGGCGGCCGTCTACCTCGGGGTGTCGCTGTCCGGCGTGCTCGGCGCGGCCGGGCTGAACCTGCTGGGGCAGGCTGCGCTCCCGCTGCTCGGTTCGGCGTTCCTGATCGTGGCCGCGCTGCTGACCCTGGCCACCGGCAGGCCCCGCGAGCCCGAGACCGTCGAGCAGTCCCCGAGCGCGTCGGCGACCGGCAGCTGAACCGCGTCGCGCTGGACTTCCGGAGACCGGGCACATCTGGCGTTCACCGAACCGGTGCAGCCGTTCCGAGCCGAGCAGGGCAGCCGCGGCGCCGGTCGCCTGATGTCCAACGGCGACCCGCGCTCCTCGGAGCCGTCAGTCCCGTTCCTCGTGGTCGTGCGTTGCGCGTCCCGGTTCGCCGACGTCGAGCCGTCAGCGAACCGGTGGGTCGATCTCGCGCACGCACCGGGAAGAGCCGCGCCGGATTCCGCCGTTCCGGAAGTGGCCGCGAGCGCTGACCGGATCAGGCCGGTGGTGCGAGGACGACCGCGGAGTTGTGCCCGCCCAGGCCCAGCGACGCCTTGACGGTGAGTCCCGGCTCCGCGGGTGTCGGCCCGTCCAGCAGCCGCGGGTGGCCGGACGCGACCGCAGGCGGCGCCGGGATGAGCCCGTGCTCGTAGCCGAGGGCGGTCGCGCTGATCTCGACCGCGGAGGCAGCGCCCATGCAATGACCCGCGAGCGGCTTCACCGAGTAGATCCCGGCTTCGGGGGAGAACAGCTCGTCGAAGACGGCTGCCTCGGCGCGGTCGCACTGCGCGGTGCCGGGACCGTGGGCGTTGAGGTGGGCGACGTCGGCCCCGCGGACGCCGGAGTTCTCCAGCGCCTCGGAGAAGCAGCGGCTCACCTCGGTGTGCCCCGGGTCGACGGAGGTGACGTGGTGGGCGTCGTGCGACATCGCGCCACCGAGCAGGTCGGCGTAGGGGCGCGGTGAGCGCTTCGACAGCACCATGCCGACCGAGGCCTCGCCGATCACGAATCCCCGGCTGCCTTCCTGGAAGGGCCGGCAGGCGTCGAGCGGTTCGGCGTCGGTGATCGCGACCCCGAGGCGGTTGAAGTGCAGCACGTGCTCGGGGGTGGCCATCAGGTCGGTGTTGATGAACACGACGTCGTCCACCACTCCCGCATCCAGCCAGGCCTTCGCGGTCAGCAGGCCCGAGTTGCCCGCGGCGCACATCGCGGAGATGTTCATCGCCGGACCGTGGAAGCCGAACTCCTGCATGAACGTCGACATCGGGGTCGAGGGCATGAGGCCGAGGTAGTCGCGCACCCGCGCGTCCGATTCCTTGGCCGTGTAGAAGTCGTTCCACAGGTCGGTGTCGCCGAGCACCGTCGCGTGCAGCAGGCCGACGCGCCGTCCGGGCTCCCAGCCGCGGCTTTCGGCGTCGCTGATCGCTTCCCGGGCGGCGCCGCGCATGGCCCTGGCGAAGCGGCTCGGCCCGTCCGCCTCGTCCCCGCCGTCCGGAACACCGGCTACCCAGGCCGTCTCGTCGCGGCCGGGGCCGTGGCCGCCGGTGCGGGTGGCGGCCGGCTTGCTGCCCGCCAAGCCGTCCCAGAGGGCTTGGCGGCCCCATCCGTAGCCGGTCACCGCTCCGATTCCGCTGATTCCGCAGTGCTGCACGCTCATCGCCCTCCTGTCGGCGAGTCCTCGCCCACCGGGTCGTCGGCGGGCATCGCGCCCGGGGACCGTCTCGACGTCGGGTCGAACCGTACGGTGCCCGGCCACTCGGCAGCGTGAAGAAAAAACCGCGAGATCACTACCAAATGTGCGCGTCGTCGCTCATTCATAAACCCACACAGACTAAGATCGCCCTACAGTGAACATCCGCTATCGCTGTATGTATTCAAATTCGCGGTCTTCCCGGGCATTCCGAAGATCGGGCCCCGGCTGCTGCGGCCGGTTGGCGCAATGGAATCGTGGGAACCCCTGGGCCGATCGGGGCAGGACGAGCGACTTGCGCAGTGCGCCAGTTCGTCGTGGACTCGGGGAGTGTCCAGCCGTGCCGGGATGTACCCGAAGTCGCAACTGGACTGATCATGGAATTCGATCCGCGCGCGAGCCGGTCCCCGGACGATCTCGACCAGCAATTCCTCGATCTCGCGCTCGCCGTGCACAACGCGGTCGGCTGGTCGATCGAGCACGCAGGCGCGGACGTGGCGTGGATGCCGGGCATGGATGAGCTGCTGGGAATGGCCGGTGGCGCCGAGCGCGACGTGCAGGCCCGGTTGCTGGAACTGCTCGAACCCTTCCGGGCAGGCGCGGACACGACCGCCCGGGGGCAGGAGCTCGACCTGGAGCACCAGGTCTCCGGCCCGGACGGGGAAGTCCGGGTGCTGCACTTCCACGCCCGCCCGACGGGCCGGACCGGCGGGCTGATCGGGCTCGTCCGGGACATCACCGCGCTGCACCGGGACAGGCGGGCGCTGGCCGATCTCGCCGGGCGCTACCGGCTGCTGGTCGAACTCAGCCCGGACGTGATCCTGGTGCACCAGCACGAGATCATCAGGTACGCCAACACGGCCGCGCGCACCATCCTCGGCGCCGACTCCAGCGAACAGCTCGTCGGGCGCGACCTCACCGACATCGTCGCCCCGGCCACCATCCCGGAGATGCGCGAGCGGATCCGGTCGCTGACCCACCCCGGTGCCGCCACCGCGCGGTCGCAAGCCGACCTGCGGCGCCTCGACGGCGTCCCGGTACCGGTGGAACTGGTATCGGTGCTGACCAGCTGGGAAGGCGCACCGGCGCTGCAGGTCGTCGCCCGCGACGTCACCGCGCAGAAGGCCGCCGAGGCCGCGCTGCGCTACCAGGCCGCGCTGGTGCAGCACGTCAACGACGCGATCATCGCGACGGACCGCAACGGGCTGGTCACCAGCTGGAACCCCGCGGCCGAGGAGGTCTACGGGGTGGCCGCGGAGCAGGCGCTGGGCAGGCACGTAGCGGAACTCGTCGGCGCACCTCTGCAACCCGCCGACGTGCTCGCCATCGGAGGCGCCACCGAGACCCGGCACCGGCACAGCGACGGCTCCGCGCTCGTGATCCGGCTTTCGGCGGCCGAGATGGGTTCCGGATACGTGCTCGTGTGCGGCGACGAAACCGCGCGGCGGCGCGCCGAGCAGGACTTCGCCACCGTGGTCGACGCGCTCGACGAAGGCGTCATCGTGGTGGGCCCGGACGACGTCGTCGAGTCCGCCAACCCCGCCGCCGGGCGGGTGCTGGGCGCGGACACGTCCGCGATCGTCGGCTCGTCCATCGATACGTGGCGCCTGTTCGACGAGACCGGGACCGAGCTGCGGCCGGACGAGGACCCGTCGCGGACCACCCGGCGGACCGGGCGACCGCAACGCTGGCGAGTGCTGCGCCTGGAGCGCTCGGACGGGCACGGGGCTTGGCTGGCGGTGAACTCCAGGCCGCTGAACCCGCTGGAGAACCCGCTGCGCCGGGTGGTCACCTCGTTCACCGACATCACCGAGGCCCGGGCCAACCGGGAACGCCTGCAGTACGAGGCCAACCACGACCCGCTGACCGGGCTGGTCAACCGCACCCGGGTCCTGCAGCACCTGGGAGCGCCGCGGGAGCCGAGGCCGCTGGCCGTGCTGTTCCTCGACCTGGACAACTTCAAGCGCATCAACGACTCCCTCGGCCACGCCACGGGCGACGAGGTGCTGCGGGTCGTCGGGGAGCGGCTGGTGCGCACCGCGCCCGACGAGGCGCTGGTCGGCAGGCTCGGCGGCGACGAGTTCGTCGTCGTGCACAACGAAAGCGCCGAGGCGGTGCTCGGCGAACTCGGCGAACGGCTGCTGGCGACGCTCACCGAGCCGATCCACGTGCAGGGCAGGCGACTGCACGTCGCCGGGAGCATCGGGGTGGTGGTCTCCCGGCCGGGCGATGCGCGCGTCGCCCAGGACGTCCTGCGCGATGCGGATGTCGCGATGTACCAGGCCAAAACGCGCGGCGGCGCCCGGTGCGCGTTCTTCGGCGTGGAGTTGCGGGAACGCGTGCAGCGCAACATGGCGCTGGAACAGGATCTCCGCCACGCCGTGGAGCAGGACCAGCTCTGGGTCGCCTACCAGCCCATCGTCGATGCGGCCAGCGGGCGCACGGCGGTCGTGGAAGCGCTGCTGCGCTGGGCGCATCCGGTGCACGGGACGGTCTCGCCGGGCGAGTTCATCCCGCTGGCCGAGGAAAGCGACCTGATCGACCACATCGGCGCGCACATGCTTCGCGTGGCGTCCCGCCAACTCGCCGCCGAACGCCGCCGCCACCGGATCGACCTGCGGCTGAACGTGAACCTCTCACCCCGCCAGCTCGAAGACCACCGGCTTCCCGAGCTCGTGCGGCAGGCGCTGGCCGAGTCCGGCCTGCCCGCGCACGCGCTGTGCTTCGAGATCACCGAGCACGCGCTCATCCACGACCCGGATGCGGCGAACCGGATGCTCAACGGCCTGCGCGAGCTGGGCGTGCGGCTGGCCATCGACGACTTCGGCACCGGCAACTCCTCGCTGGCGCAGCTGTGGCGGCTGCCGGTGGACACCCTCAAGATCGACCGGTCGTTCGTGACCGAACTCGGCGAGTCCGACCGGCTCGGGGTCATCGTCACCAGCATCGTCGCCATGGCCCACGCGGTCGGTCTGGAGGTGGTGGGCGAAGGCGTCGAGACGCCTCGCCAGCTCCAGCTGCTGCGCGAACTCGGCTGCGATCAGGTGCAGGGCTTCTACCTGGGCAAGCCCGCGCCGCTCGCGGAACTCCTGCCCTGATCCGCGGTCACGACAGGAACCGCCGCACGATGCGGTTGCCGAACCCGTAGCGCACCAGCGAGTCGAGGTTGCGGACCACGCTGGGCGTGTAGGGGTACCAGATGTTCTCCTTCTTCAGCGGCCAACGGCTCAGCAGCAGCGGCTGGGGATGGGTGAACCCGCGCAGCGCGTCGGTGCCGTTGACCTGCCCCAGACCGCTGTCCTTGCGGCCGCCGAACGGGGCTTCGGCGACGCCGTAGATCACGGCCGCGTCGTTGTGCACCACCGAGCCGGTCGTCAGGCGCGCCGCGATCTCCCGGGCCCTCCTCGTGCTCTTGGTGAACACGCTCCCGCCGAGGCCGTACGCGCTGTCGTTGGCCCGGCGCACCGCTTCCTCGTCGTCGCGCACGCGCATGATGGCCGCCACCGGCCCGAAGGTCTCCTCCCGCATGATGTCCATGTCGTGCGCAGCGCCGACGACGACCGTGGGCTGGAAGTACAGGCCCTCCGCGGACCCGCGCTCGCCGCCGACGGCGATGGTGGCGCCCTTCTCCCCGGCGTCCCGGACGTGCCGGGTGACCACGTCGAGCTGCTTGTCCGAGAACAGCGGGCCCATGTCCTTGTCGCCTGCGCCGTAGCTGATCGCTGCCGCTTTTTCCCGCACCAGGCGGATGAATTCGTCGGCGACCTCGTCTGCCACGTAGATCCGCTCGACGCTGAGGCAGACCTGACCGGTGTTGAACATCGACAGGTACACCGCGCCGTTGGCGGCTCGCTCCAGATCGGCGTCCGCGCAGACGATCATCGCGTCCTTGCCGCCCAGCTCCAGGGTGCACGGGATGAGCCGCTGCGCGCTGCGCGCCGCGATGGTGCGCCCGGTGGGCACGCTGCCGGTGAACGAGATCTTGTCGACCTGGCCGTCGACCAGTGCGGCGCCGGTCTCACCGTCGCCGTGCACGACCTGCACCAGGTCCTCGGGAACGCCGGCCGCGTGCAGGATCCGCACCGCCCACTCGGCCGATCGCGGAGTCATCTCCGAGGGTTTGAGCACCACCCCGTTGCCCGCCAGCAGCGCTTGAACCACGGGATTCAGCGACAGCACGAAGGGCGCGTTCCACGGCGTGATCACGCCGACCACGCCGAGCGGCTGGTAGTGGATCCGCAGCTTCTTCAGCGGGCGGATGTAGCCGTGCACCTTGCGGCGCTCGTCGCGCAGGTCCCGGTGCGCCCGGCTGCTCCAGTGGTTGAGGAAGTCGCAGGCGGGCACGATCTCGATCGCGAGCGCTTCGGCGCGCGGCTTGCCGGTCTCGGCCTGCAACGTCGCGATGATCTCGTCGCGGCGCGCGACCAGTTCGTCGACGGCCGAGCGAACGATCGCGGCGCGTTCCTTGACCGGGCGGGCCGCCCAAGCGGCCTGCGCCGCCCGCGCGCGGCTGATCGCGTGGTCGACGTCGTCCTTGCTGCTGATGTCGAGTTCGCCGACGCACTGCTGGTCCACCGGACTGTCCAGGCGCAGGCGCCGGTGCCCGTCGGGTGCGCTGGGGAGCGGGTTCGCGATGGCCATCGGCTTGCCTCCGGGGACGGCGCGTACGGGCGGGTTTCGCCGCACGCGGACTGGAGCCGCCAGCGGCTGCTGGACTATGTAACAGGTTCTAATTCAGCAGTGGGCCGCTGCCTGAGCGGAGTCGGGGCATATCCGCGGACTGTAGAGGCGCGGGTACGGCAGCACAAGGCTCGTTTCGCGGCCGTCCGGGTTTTCCGGTTCGGTTCAGATCGCAGCCGAATCGCGGCGCGGAGATCCGCTGCCCATGGACAGTCGTTAGAACGAGTTCTACTCTTCGTCGGGAGATCGCGTCGCTGCACGCGGACCGACGGAGAAGGGCGCCAAGATGTCTCAGGCTGACTACGTCGTGGTGGGCGCCGGCAGCGCGGGCTGCGCGGTCGCGCGCAGGCTCGCCGAGGGCGGATCATCCGTGGTCCTGGTCGAGGCGGGGCCGCGCGATGACCGGGGACCGCTGAAGAGCCTGCTGAGCATCCCGGGCGCCATCGCGCCGCTGCAGTCGACCCCGCAGCTCAAGAAGCACTTCGACTGGGGCTACAAGTCGGTTCCGCAGTCCGGCGCGTGGCAGCGGGTGATCCCGCAGACCCGCGGTCGCGTGCTCGGCGGGTCCAGCTCGGTCAACGGGATGCTGTTCGTGCGCGGCAACCGCAAGAACTACGACGACTGGGCCGCCGACGGCTGCAAGGGCTGGTCCTACGACGACGTGCTGCCCGCGTTCAAACGGCTCGAGGACTGGGAGGACGGCGAGTCCGAGCTCCGCGGCGGTGGCGGTCCCATCAGGGTTCGGAAGGTCCGCAAGCTGACCGATGCCGCACGCGACTTCATGGACGCCGCCACCAGCCGCCTCGGCGTGCCGCGGATCGACGACTACAACGGCGAAAGCCAGGAAGGCATCGCGCCGTTCCAGCTCAGCGCCGATCGCGGCGTGCGCTACTCGTCGTCCAAGGGCTACTTGCACGACGACCGGCCGGGCAACCTGGTGGTGCTCACCGACGCCACCGTCGCCAAGGTGGTCTTCAGCGGTTCCCGTGCGACCGGCATCGAGGTCGCCGACAAGCGCGGCGACAAGAAGGTGATCAGCGCAGGCCGCGAGGTGGTGCTGTCGGCGGGCGTGTTCGGCTCCCCGCAGATCCTGATGCTCTCGGGCATCGGTCCTGCCGAGCACCTGCGCTCCCACGGCATCGAACCGCGCTCGGAGCTGCCGGTCGGCGACAACCTCCACGATCACCTGTTCGTTCCGGTGTCGTTCCGGATGGACTCGGCGCTGCGCAAACCGACCGCCTCCTACTTCGCCCGCGGCCTGCTGCGGGAGTGGTTCCGGCCGGGCTCGGGATGGGCTGCGGGCTCGCAGTTCGAGGCGTCCGGTTTCGTGCGCACCTCCTACGCCGGTTCGGTGCCCGACTTGCAGCTGCTGAGCCTGTACTGGGTTTACCCGATCCCGAACCAGGACTCCGACAAGATGGTCCGCCCGCCCACCAGCAAACCCGGGCAGAGCGTGTTCCCCACGCTGATCTATCCGCAAAGCCGCGGGACCGTCCGGCTGGGCAGCGCCGACCCGAAGGCGGCACCGCTGATCGATCCCGCGTACCTGAAGGAGCCGCAGGACACCGAGGTGCTGCTGGAAGGCGTCCGGATGGTGCGGGAGACGATGGCGGGTGTCGGGGACAGCCAGGGCGAGATCGGGCCGGGCGAGCAATACCGCGACGAGCAGGAGATGCGCCGGGCACTGCCCAACTTCGTGCACAGCGTGTACCACCCCGTCGGCACCTGCCGGATGGGCGCGGACGAGCGGGCGGTGGTCGGCCCGGACCTGAAGGTCCGCGGCGTCGAGGGGCTGCGGGTCGCCGACGCCTCGGTCATCCCCTCCATCACGGGTGGCAACACGAACGCCCCGTCGATCATGATCGGCGAGCGTTGCGCCGAGGAGATCCTGAGCTGACGTCCGCCGCAGGCGCGCCGCCTGCCTCCGGAAACGCGAAAGTGCCCGGCCCCACGAGCGGGACCGGGCACTTTCGCGTCGGCAGCGGGTGGCTCAGCTGCTTTCGCCCGCAGGTGGGCCGGCCCCGCCGGGACCGGCCACCACGCTGTCGAACCCCTCAGCCGCCCTGCTCGTCAGCTGCCGAGCCCTTAGCCGCCGAGCGAGTGCAGCGCGTCGAGACCGCCCACACCGGAATCGATCTCCACTTGGTCGTGCTTCCCACCCGAGCACAACATGATCGGGTCGTCGTTGGTGACGTCCAGCGCCGGGGTCCCGATCCCGCCGCCGTCGATGCACTCGTGGAAGTCCACGGCCCCGGCGGCCCCGGCCGATCCGAGCAAGGCCGCGCCGACGAAACCCGCGGTGACAAGGATTTTCTTCGTGGTGAGCACTGTCGTTCTCCCTCCCCTAGGCGTACGACACCGTGCATCGGCAGACTCCCGGACACCGGGCTCGTCCGCCCGCCGGAATTCCCGCCCGGGCGAAGGACGCTCACCCACATCGCTGTTCGTCCACGTCGGACCGCCCCGCGACGGCCAGGTCGCTCAGCGCCCGCGCACGGGAGCGCCCCACGCGGTCTGCTCGCGCAGCTGCCGCTTCAGCAGCTTGCCGCCGGGGTTGCGCTGGAGCGGTTCGGTGCGCACGTGGACGTACTGCGGGATCTTGAAGTCCGCGAGCGAGGCGGCGAGGTGGTCCAGCACCGCGGGCACCGAAAGCCGCTCGTCCTCGGACGCGGCCACGACGACGGCGCCCACCTTCTCGCCGAGCACGTCGTCCGGTACGCCCACCACCGCGGCGTCGGCCACACCGGGCGCGCTGGCCAGCGCGTTCTCCACTTCGACGGAGTACACGTTCTCGCCGCCGCGGTTGATCATGTCCTTCGCGCGGTCGACGACGTGCACCAGCCCGTCCTCGTCGATGCGGGCGAGGTCGCCGCTGTGCAGCCAGGAACCGGCGAACGTGCGGTCGGTCGCCTCCGGCTTGTTCCAGTACCCGGCGACGACGTTCGGCCCGCGGATGAGCAGCTCGCCCACACCGGCGGAATCCGGCTCGTGCAGCGCCAGATCGACCACGGGCGCGGCGAAGCCGACGGAATCGGTGTGCTCGGTCGCCCACTCGTGCGGCAGGTAGGTCGCGATCGAGGACGTCTCGGTGAGCCCGAAGCCGTTGCCCACGCGGGCCTGCGGGAACGCCGCCTTGATGCGCTCCACCAGCGAGGGCGCGATCGGCGATCCGCCGTAGCCGACGCGGGTCACCGCTCGCACGTCGAAGTCCGCGAAGTCGGGCTGGCTCAGCGCCAGCGCGTAGATCGCGGGCACGCTGGTGAGCACGTTGATCCGCTCGTCGACGATCGTGCGCAGGAACGGCCGCACGTGGAACGCGGGCAGCACCACGGTGGTGCCGCCCAGCGCGATCTGGACGAGCAACTGGGTGTTGCAGCCGGTGACGTGGAACAGCGGCACCGAGATCAGGTTCCGCTGCCGCGGGCCTTCCGCCCGGTCGATCCCGTGCACCCGCAGCACGGTCTCCACATTGGACAGGAAGTTCTCGTGGGTGGTCATCGCCCCCTTCGGGAAGCCCGTCGTGCCGCTGGTGTAGAAGATCGCCGCCAGCTCGTCGATCTGCAGGTCACCGGCCGCGTACGGCTCGCCGTCCGGCAGCGGGGCTTCCGGGCGCAGCACGGTTTTGGCGCCGGAGTCCGCCAGCACGTAGTCGATCTCGGGCTGGGCGAAGCGGATGTTCACCGGCACCGCGACCGCCCCGGCGAGTTGCGTGCCGAGGAAACCGAGCACCCAGCCGACTCCGGCGGGCAGCAGGTTGGCCACCCGATCACCGCGCTCGACGCCTGCCGCGCGCAGCCCGCCGGCCACCCGCGCCGCCCGGTCCCAGAGCTGCTGGTAGGTCAGCCGCTCGCCGTCGACCTCGACGAGGGCTTCCTGGCCGGGATGGTCGCGGACGGTGGCGCGGAACATCTCCACGAGCGAGGAGGGGAGGTCCGCGTAGTGGGCCACGCCCTGCTCGTCGCGGAACGTGCCGGAGGTGTCGAATGGTGCGGCGCCGCGCGGATGCGGGTCGATCGTGGTCACCTGCCGCTCTCCTTCCCTGCCTGCTCCCGGTTTTCGCCCGTTTTCCGTGATCGCCCGTTCTCGGTCGTCCGTTCTTGATCGCGGGAGCGTCGGCGCGGGTCTCGCATCGGGATCGTGCGGAGTCGCTGGTCGGTCCGCCCCGTGCCGGGGCGTCCTCGCTGATGTGCAGGTCGTGCCAGCCGGTACCTCGGGGCGATTAGATTTCACCGCGCGGGTGGCGTCAAGGCGCCGACCCCGTTGATCGTTCCAGCGGCCGTTCGGGTGCGTCGCGTTGATGTTGTCGACACCGTCCGATGATCGATGGTTGAATATCCGTTTCAGCGTTCTGATGAGTTCGAGTGCGGGCGCGAGATCTCGTCGGCTACTGGGTCTCGTCGGCTACTGGGTCTCGTCGGCTACTGGGGTGGAGCCGAGTTCCTCGGCTATCGGTGATCGAGCGGGAGTTCCACGCTCTGATCTTGCAAGTGTATCCGGCGAATCCGGCATTCCCGGCCCGGCTTTCTCGGTCCCGGCTTGCTCGATCCGCGTACCGCTTTCGCCGAAGAATGGATCATCATGGCACAACTGCACACCAGTCCCGAATTCGAGGCGCTGTCCGCCCGGCTCGACGACATCGCGCCGCTGCTGCAGGAGCAGGCCGCGGCGAGCGAGGAACTCGGCCGCCTCACCGACGAGGTCGGCGCGGCGTTGTGGGGCAGCGGCGCGTTCCTGACCAGCATTCCGCGGGAGCTCGGCGGCTACGAGTTCGCGCCGCGCCAGATCATCGACACCGTCGCGCGGGTCGCTTACGCGGACGCCTCGGCGGGCTGGGTGTTCATGGCGCTGCAGATGCTCACCGGCACGACGGCGGGCTTGCTGGGTCCGGCCGCGGCAGCCGAGTTGTTCCCCGATGCCCGCAACGGGCGGCACGCATTGTTCGCCGGGCAGGGGACCAAAATGGGGGATGCGGTTCGGGTGGACGGCGGTCACCGGATCAGCGGGCACTGGCATTTCGCCTCGGGCGTTTCGATGGCCAGCCACATCCACACCTCGGCGCGGTGCGCGGAAACGGGCGAGGCGTTCATCTTCGCGCTGCCGCTGGAACAGGTGACGCTCATCGACAATTGGGATGTGCTGGGCCTGCGCGCCACCGCGAGCATCGATTACGTCTGCGAGGACGTGTTCGTGCCCGACACCCACTCGCACGGAATCGCGACCACGGACGCGCGCCACGGCGGCGCGCTCTACCGCGTCGGCCTGTTGAACATGGCCTGCATCATCCACACCGGCTGGGCGCTCGGGGTCGGCAGGCGGCTGCTGGACGAGCTGCGCGAACTGGCCGCGAAGAAGTCCGGTGCACCGGGCGCGACGGTGGACACCGACCACTTCTACGCGGAGTACGCGCAGGCGGAGGCGAAGCTTCGCGCGGCGCGCGCGTGGGCGATGGAAGTGTGGGCGGGCAACGAGGACGCGCTCGACCGCGGCGGGATGCTGTCCACGGAGCAGGAAACGCTCAGCCGGCTCGCGCTGAGCAACGCGACCTGGTCGGCGCACGCGGTCGGGCAGACCGCGTACAAGTGGGCCGGTACCGCCGGGTTGCGAAGCGGCGCGCTGCAACGCTTCTTCCGCGATCTGCACGCCGGTACGCAGCACGTCACTTCCGGGCCGCTCGTGCTGCAGAACTGCGGCAAGTGGTTGTCCGGCCTCGCGCCCGAGGGCCGCTGGGTCTTCCTCGACCTGCAGGAGCAGGGGTGAGCGGGTGGCGGCGAGCACTGAGCGGGACCACCGGCTTTTCCGGGCACCGGCCGATTTTGAGCGGATCGGACAAAATTCGCCGAGTGTGCGCCGAAAAGCGCAACGGACTGGTTCTCGCCGACTCACCTTTTCGAGATGCCCATTGCGAAAGTGGTGGATGTACGGACCGGAATGCTCGTGCCACTCTGTCCGGCACTGCCGGTACCAGGGCCATGGTCCCAAGACCGCTGCACCGGCTCCGTGCGGAAAGGAAGTCCACATGGGGGAGTCGCACGACCTTCGCGGGCCCGGTGCGGTGCGCCCCGCTCCGGAGGTGATCGGCGGGGACGGTGCCTTCCGGAACCGGGCCTTCCGGAACCGGGCCTACCGGAACCGGCCCTTCCGGGATCGGATCTTCCGGAACCGCTGCTTCCGGCCCGCTCGGCCGATAGCATCGCCGCCTCGGCATCGCCGCGGTGGGGGGCCGCAACAACGCCGTCCCGGCCAGGAACGCGCGGGTTTCCGGCTTCTTCCTGCGGCAGAAGGGAAATGGTCATGGTAAGTGGGGATGCTGCGGAGAGATACGGCGCGCAGCGGCTCAGCGGCCCGGTGCTGGTGGTGCTCGCATCGGTCATCGCGGCCTTCGGCGGTTTGCTGTTCGGTTACGACACCGGCGTCGTGGCGGCTGCGCTGCCGTTCATCACCGACGCCTTCGCGCTCGACGACACGATGAAGCAGGTGGTGACCGCCTCGCTGCTGGCAGGCGCCGTGGTCGGGGTGATCGCGGGCGGGGCGTTGTCCGACCGCTTCGGACGCCGCACGACCCTGCTGGGCGTGACCGTGCTCTACGCGCTGGCCACGGCCGCTTCCGCGATCGCACCGGCGACCGGGTTCCTGATCGGCGCGCGGTTCTTCCTCGGCGTCGCGATCGGCATCTCGTCGCTGGTGGTGCCGACCTACATCGCGGAGATGTCGCCGCCGAAGAACCGGGGCGCGCTGGTGTCCCTGCACCAGTTCATGGTCACCGTGGGCATCCTGATCGCCTACCTCGTGGGGTACGGCCTGGCCGGGGAAGCCAGCGGCTGGCGGTGGATGATCGGCGTGGCCATCGCACCCGCGGTGCTGATGTTCCTGGGCGTGCTGATCCTGCCCGAGAGCCCGCGCTGGCTCGTCGCGAACGGGGAGCAGGAGCGCGCTCGCGGCGTGCTGGCGCGGACCCGTCCGGCGGAACGCGTCGCCGACGAGCTCGCGGAGATCATCGAGACCGTCCGGGAAGAGGGGCGGATCACCTACCGGGAACTGCTCGGCCCGCGCTTCCGGCGGTGGATCTCGGTGGGTGTCGTGGCCGCGGGCGCGAGCCAGGTCGTCGGCGTCAACGCGATCATCTACTACGTCCCGACGATCCTGGAGGACGTCGGCGGGTACGGGAAGACCACCGCCATCGGCGTCTCCGTGGCGGTGGGCATCGTCAACGTGCTGTTCACGATCCCCGCGCTGCTGTGGATCGACCGGATGGGCCGCAGGGTGTGGATCCTCGGCGGCACCGTGGTGATCATCGTGGCGCTGGCCGCGCTCGGGGTGGTCTTCCTGTTCCCGTTGCAGAGTACCGGGACGTTCGTCGCGCTGCTGATCGTGCTGATGGTTTACGAGTCGGCGTTCGCGTGCAGCCTCGGGATCGCGATCTGGCTGGTGAACAGCGAGATCTTCCCGAACAACGTGCGCGGCAAGGCGGCGTCGTTCGGGATCGTCACGCACTGGGGCCTGAACCTCGTCGTGTCGCTGACGGTGCTCACCCTGATCAACTCGATCGGCGCGTCTGGCGTGTTCTGGCTCTACGGCGTGCTGGGCGTGCTGTGCTTGGTCTACCTCTACCGGTGGCTGCCGGAGACGAAGAACCGCACGTTGGAGGAGATCGAAAACGATCTCACCAAGACCGGGTAGGCCCAGGCGGACTGACCGGGTCAGCGCTCGTTGCGGCCGGCGGCTGTCGAGCCGCCGGCCGCTTCTCGTCCGCACCGCCTTTCCGATCCGTTTCGAGCGCCGTAATGCCTGATTTCTCGCGGCATCGCGGTGCCGGACCGCTCCGGCAGGGCCGAAGGCGTGATGGTGCTGCTGCAGCCCGACGAGGCGCAGCGCTCCGCGATGGTCACCGGCAAGGAGAAGCTGCTCAGCGAGATCGACGCCCGCATCCTCGAAGGCGTCGCCGCCGGGGAGTCCACCGTGCAGCTGGCCGCCGAGCTCTACCTCAGCCGCGGCGGCGTCGAGTACCACGTGACCACCCTGCTGCGGAAGCTGAAGGTCACCAACCGGCCGGCGCTGGTGTCCAAGGGCTACTCGATGGGCATCCTGGACGTCGGCCAGTGGCCACCGCGGGTGCTGCCGGAATATGTGAAGTGACCCGGGTGTGCCCATTACGCAGGAGGGTGCGGATTCGTGAAGGCGCGTGAAGAGGCGACGAGGTTGTGGCGGCGGCTCGGGCGGACGTTGGGCGGACGGGCGCCGGACGACCAACAGCCTGCCGATGAGCCCGGACCCGCGCAGCGGGAGCAGGTGCCTTCCGCGCGCACCATCGACGGCTCCGCGGTGCGCAAGTTGATCATCGCTTGCGACGCGGGAATGGGCAGCAGCGCGTTGGTCGCCGCCCAGCTCTCCGAGCAGCTCGGACCGCACCGGGTGGCCGTCGTGCACGCGTCCGTCGGGGACCTCCCGGCGGACGCCGATCTGGTGCTGTGCCAGGAAACCCTGCTGGAGC
Source organism: Saccharopolyspora galaxeae (assembly GCF_016526145.1). Classification (GTDB taxonomy): domain Bacteria; phylum Actinomycetota; class Actinomycetes; order Mycobacteriales; family Pseudonocardiaceae; genus Saccharopolyspora_C; species Saccharopolyspora_C galaxeae. Next base: position 154,345 of record NZ_JADDUE010000008.1, on the reverse strand, counting down.
GGGTGCGCAGGGAGGACATCGGCGGGGCGGTGCTGCTGGGTTTCCGCAGCTTCCTCGGCGACCCGGTTTTCGACGAGGTGGCGCAGGCGGTGCGGGACGGCGGCCGCCTTGGCGGCTGAGCACCGGCCGCCCCGCCCGCGCTGTCCGATTGCGGGTGCGCAACTGTTCGGCCTGCGGCACCGACCTGAAGATCCTGTCGAACAACCCGGACAAGCTCCCCGCGGCGATGAGCGATCCCGGCAAGATGGCGATCGCGGTCGAGGAAGTGCTGCGAGCCGCCAAGGCGGGCAGCTCGATGCTGCCGCGCTACGCCACCGACGACGTCGAGGTCGGCGATGTGACCATGCGCGCAGGGGACCTGGTGCTGCTGGACTTCACGCTGTCCAACTTCGACGAGGAAGCCTTCGACCGCCCGGAGGAGTTCGACACCACCCGCGCGCCGAACCCGCACCTGACGTTCGGGCACGGCATCTGGCACTGCATCGGCGCACCGCTGGCGCGGGTGGAGGTGCAGACGGCGTTCACCACGCTGTTCCGGCGGCTACCGGATCTGCAGGTCGGGGTGCCTGCCGACGAACTGCGCCACGAATCCGGGCAGCTTTCCGCGGAACTGCTGGAACTTCCGGTGACCTGGTGACCGCGCCCGTCCGTGCTCCGCGGACGTCGTAGCCGCCGGTGCCACTGCCGGTAGTCTGATTCGCGGATCTCGGCGATGCTTCGGCGTGGTCGAGGTCGAGTCGGGAGGTCGTCCGGACAGGAGGTTGCTGTGCAGGTCATCATCGTCGGAGCGGGGATCGGCGGGCTGACCGCGGCGCTGCGGCTGCACCAAGAAGGCATCGGTTGCGTCGTCTACGAGCAGAGCGAGCAGAGTGCCGAGCTGGGCGTCGGGATCAACGCGTTGCCGCACGCGGTCAAAGAGCTCGCCGAACTCGGTCTGCTCGACTCGCTGGACGAGATCGGGGTCCGGACCCGCGACCTGTACTACGCGCACCGGCTGGGTCCGGTGATCCTGCGCAAGCCGTGCGGGCTGGACGCCGGATTCACGCTTCCCCAGTTCTGCCTGCACCGGGGCAGGTTGCAGGGCATGTTGCTGCGGGCGGTCCGGGAACGGCTCGGCGCCGACGCGGTGCGCACCGGGCACCTGCTGACCGGCTTCGACCAGGACGCGAGTGAAGTCCGGGCGCACTTCGACCGGCGCGGTGCTGCGCCGGTCACCGTGCGCGGCGACGTCCTGGTCGCCGCCGACGGAATCCACTCGGCCGCGCGCTCCATCCTGTTCCCCGCGGAAGGAGCGCCGCGGTGGAACGGCGTCCTGATGTGGCGCGGCGCCACCGACTGGCCGGAGTTCGACGGCGGTCGTTCGATGATCGTCGCCGGTGGCACCGCGGCCAAGCTGGTGATCTACCCGATCGCGGAGGGCCGCAGCGCGGGCACCAAGCTCACCAACTGGGCGGTCTGCATCCGCACCGGGCAACCCGGTGCTGCGCCGCCGGAGCGGCAGGACTGGGCCAGACCCGGCGACCGGCGAGAACTGGCCCGGCACGTCGAGCGGTTCTCCTCGCCCGCGGTCGACCACGCCGGACTGGTCGCGGCCACCGAGGAGATCTTCGAGTTCCCGATGTGCGACCGCGATCCGCTGCCCGCCTGGTCGCATGGGCGGGTGACGTTGCTGGGCGACGCCGCCCACCCGATGTATCCGATGGGCTCCAACGGCGCCGGTCAGGCGATCCTCGACGCCACCGCTCTCGGCGGGCACCTGGCGCGGTGCTCCGACCCCACCGAGGCACTGCTGGCCTATCAGGACGATCGCCTGGCGGCCACCAGCGAGGTGGTGCTGCGCAACCGCGAAGGCGGACCGGAGAACGTCATCGACGAGGTCGAACGTCGTGCGCCGCAAGGCTTTTCGCACATCGACGAGGTGATCGACGCGGCGGAGCTCGAGGCAGTCGTGGCCGGCTACGCCCGGGCGTCGGGTTCCTCGCAGCAGCAGGTGAACGAGCCCGGTCGGTGACCTCCCGGGCGCCGCAGGCGCCTTTCTCCCGACCGGGCGCCGCAGGCGCCGTTCGCCCGACCGGCGCCGCAGGCGCCTTGCGCCGAACCGGTCGCTCAGGCGCCCTCCACCGAACCGGGCGGCAGGAAGTCGACGTCGTGCTGCGCCGACACCCGGACCACCTCGGCCGGGTCTTCGAGGTCGTGCAGCTTGTCGAACAGCTCCGCGAGCCGTCCCGCCGGGCTCACCCAGAACAGTCCGCGGGCGATGTTCTCGCTGCGGTTGTAGTAGGCGTGCGGGAGGCCCTTCGGCATCAGCACGGTGTCGCCGGGGCCCGCGGTCTCCCACTCGCCGTCGAGGTAGAGCGTGAACACGCCCTCCAGGATGTAGATGTGCTCGTCCTGGGTCGGATGTACGTGTGGCGGTACGCCGGTGCCCGGCGGGTCCAGCGTCTCGAACGCGAAGCTCGATTCGCTGGCCGCCTTCATGGAGTAGGTGTGGCCGAGCACGTTCCACACCTTGTTCCGCATGCCCTCCCGGGCCGGCGTGATCCCCTTCGGCAGGGGACCGAGCACGATTTCGTCGCCGGTCATCACACTTCCTGAGCCGATGGTTCGTCGGCTACGCACTCTGCGCCATCCCGTTGCCCGTGTACAGCCGCCAACGGGTGATCACGGGTGTGCTCCACCCGGCCGATTCGCCGTGGAAATTGCGCGGTGCGTGTTCCGCTCGAGGTGGCGGATGCGTACATTGATCTACTCTGCATACGTAGTCAAGACGGTGGGAGCGGGATCATGGTGGTGTCCAGGCGATCGTTCGTGCTCGGGACCGGTGCGGCACTCACGGGTGTGGCATTGGGTCCGCACTCGGCGTGGGCCGCGCGCGGAATGTCCGGTGTGGACGGTCCTTCGTGGCTGGCCGACACCGTGCTGTACCAGATCTATCCGCAGAGCTTCGCCGACACCGACGGCAGCGGCATCGGCGATCTGCGCGGCATCATCGAGCACCTCGATCACCTGCAATGGCTGGGAATCGGTGCGATCTGGGTCAACCCGGTGTTCCCCTCACCGCTGACCGACGCCGGTTACGACATCGCCGATTACACCGGTGTGCATCCGCGCTACGGCGACGAGGACGACGTCGCCCGGCTGGTCGAAGCCGCGCGCAGCCGCGGCATCCGGGTGCTGTTCGACCTCGTGGCCGGCCACACGTCCGACCAGCACGGCTGGTTCCTCGACTCGCTGCACGACGACACCGATCAGCGCTACGTCTGGGCCACACCGGACCAATTGCCCGGCGACGGCACGCTCCCGGCGGATTTCGTCGCCTCGCCAGGTCCGCGCGCAGGCGCGTTCCTCAAGAACTACTACGACACCCAGCCCGCGATCAACTACGGCTACGCGCGCATGAACCCGGACGAGCCGTGGCGCCAGCCGGTCGACGCCGAAGGTCCGATGCGCAACCGCGCCGCGATCCGCGAGGTCATGGATCACTGGCTGCGGCTGGGGATCTCCGGGTTCCGCTGCGATCTGGCCGCCACCTTGGTCAAGGACGACCCCGGCTGGCTCGAGACCGGCAAGCTGTGGGGCGAGCTGCGCGAGTGGGTTCGCCGACACCACCCGGACGCCGTGCTGATCTCCGAATGGGGTGATCCGGCCACGTCGGTGCCCGCGGGTTTCGACGCCGACTTCTACCTGCCGGTCAACGGTCCGGGCGACGGCGCACCGTGGAAGTCGTTGTGGCACGAGAACCCGTACTTCGGCGCCGAAGGCACCGGCACGGCGAAGATCTTCGTGGACGCGTGGACCGAGGCGACCGAGAACATCGGCCGCGGCCGCATCATGCTGCCGACCGCCAACCACGACAGCGCGAACCGGCTCAACGACGGCGTCCGCACGCCGGAGGAACTTCCCGCCGCGTTCGCGTTCCTGCTGACCTGGCCGACCATTCCCGCGATGTACTACGGCGAGGAGATCGGCATGCGGATGATCGAGGGCCTGCCCGATGTCGAAGGCAGCGCCGGACGCCAGCGCAACCGCACGCCGATGCAGTGGGACGCCGGGCCCAACGCCGGATTCTCCGGCGCACCCGCCGAAGACCTCTACGTCCCGATCGACCCGGACCCGAACCGGCCGACCGTCGAAGCGCAGCGCCGCGATCCGGGTTCGCTGCTGCACTTCGTCCGGCGGCTGCTGGCGTTGCGCAAGCGGTATCCCGAACTCGGCACGCAGGCCGACGTGCGGGTGTTCTCGGACGGCTATCCGCTGACTTACCTGCGTGGCGACCGATTCCTGGTCACCGTCAACCCGCGCCGCGACCACGCGACGATCACCGTTGCGGACGGCCGCGTGCAGCACGCCCGGCCCGTCGAGGACAGCGGTGTCCGCCTGGACGGCGAAGCGATGACCGTTCCGGGATTCGGCTACGCGATCCTCGATCTGAACGGCTGACCGGATTCGTTGCGGTTTGCCCGCACCGAATCTTGACGGTACGGGGGCCGCGGGCTAGCCTCCGACGAACTTCATACGTATGCACAATGTCCACCGGCGTCGTGACCCCTGGAGATGCCCATGTCAGTCGGAATGCCGGGCCCGCCAGCCCCCGCCCTCGCGGCAGACCAGCAGCAGGCGCCGGCGAAGATCCGCCGAGCGGTCTACGCGGGCGGCGTCGGCAACTTCGTCGAGCAGTTCGACTACGGGCTCTACGGCTACATGGCGCCGATGCTGGCCTCGTCGTTCTTCCCGGGCGGCAACAGCGCGGCGACGGTGATGAGCACCTACGCGGTCCTCGCCGTCGCCTGCGTGTTCCGCCCCCTCGGCGGAACGCTCGTCGGCCGCTGGGGCGACCGCGTCGGCCGGAAGAAGGCTCTGCTGTGGACGATCGTCATGATGGGCGTGTCCACCGCGCTGATCGGCGCCCTGCCGACCTACCAGCAGGTCGGCTTCCTGGCACCGCTGCTGCTGGTGCTCATCCGGACCTTCCAGGGGATGATCTCCGGCGGTGAGTACGTCGGCGCGGTCGCGTTCATCATGGAGTGGGCGAAGCCGCACCAGCGCGCCTACTACACCTCGTACGCCTCGAACAGCTGCTTCCTCGGCATCCTCGGCGGCGCGGGCGTCGCGGCGCTGGTCAGCACCGCGTTCGAGCAGCCGGTGCTGGAATCCTGGGGCTGGCGGATCCCGTTCCTCGCGGTGCTGCCGCTGTCGCTGCTCGGGTTGTGGCTGCGCAGCCGCATCGAGGAGACGCCGGAATTCATGCGCGAGACCGAAGGCGGCACGAACATCGTCAAGGCGCCGGTGCGCGAGGCGCTGCGCGAGCAGTGGCGCCCGATCCTGGTGTTCTGCGGAGCCTCGATCATGCTGGCGATCCTGTCCTACACCTGGGTCACCTACTACCCGGAGTACCTGACCAGCAATGTCGGGCTCACCCGCTCGCAGGCGCTGCTGTCCAACCTCATCTCGGTGGCCGTGCTGATGCCGCTGCTTCCGCTGGCGGGCAAGCTCTCGGACCGGATCGGCCGCAAGCCGATGCTGATCATCGGTGCGCTGGCGTGCATCTTCCTCGTCCCGCTGGCGTTCGCCATCGGCGAGCAGGGCAGCTTCACCGCCGCGGTCGGCAGCCAGCTCGTCTACATCGTCCCGGAGTTCTTCCTCACCGGGATCGTGACGACGTGTTCGGCCGAGCTGTTTGCGACCCGCACCAGGTTCAGCGCGAGCGCGATCGCCTACAACAGCTCGTTCTCGATCTTCATGGGTGTCACGCCGTTCATCGCGGCGTTGCTGGTCGACGGGTTCGGCACGATCTACGCGGTGTGGGCCTACCTCGCCGCGGCGGCGGTGCTGGCGCTGGTGGTGGTCACGGTGTTCATGAAGGAGACGTACCGCAGCGAGCTCGGCGCGAACAAGTTCGCCTGAACCGGCCCGTGACCGGTCATCCGCGGCGGGTGGCGGGAGGCGCGTGGGTTCCTCTGCGCACGAGTTCCGGTGCGAAAGCCACGCGCCGCGCGGGATCGCCCGCGTCACCGGAGAGGCGTTCGACGAGCAGCCGGGCGGCGGCCCTGGCCATCTCTTGGAGGTCGTAGCGGATCGTGGTGAGCGAGAAGGCCTCCCAGGACGCCATCGGCAGATCGTCGAAGCCCACCAGCGTGAGCTCATCGGGAATGCGGACGCCCGCCCGCAACGCGGCGTTGTAGGCGCCGATGGCCACCACATCGTTGCCGCAGAACACGGCCGTGAGGTCCGGATCAGCGGCGAGGAGTTCGGAAAGCCCGAGGTAGCCGGTGTCGAAGTCGTAGGAACCGCGGCGGATCCGGGTCGCGGGCAACGCGATGTCGGCCTCGGCGAGCGCGTCCACGAAACCGGCTTCGCGATCCCGCCCGGAGCTGGTGTCGGTCGAGCCGCCCAGCAGCGCGACCCTGCGGTGCCCGAGCGCGATCAGTTCCTCGGCGGCGAGCCTGCCGCCGCGTTCGTTGTCGACCACGGCCGAGTCGGCGCCGTCGCGCCCGTCGACGCGGTTGAGGAACACGAAGGGGATCTGCTTGCGCCGCAACGCATCGGGGAGCTCGGAGCCACTGGTCGCGGTCGTCAGCACCGCGCCGTCGATGGAATGGTCGAGCAGTCCCTCGGTGGCCAAGGCGTCGTCGGAACGTTCCGCCAGCAGCATCATGCGGTAGCCGCAGCGCTCCAGCTCGTCGTGCAGCGGACCGATCAGGTGCGGGTAGAACGGATTGGTCAAGTCGCTGACCAGCACGCCGATCCGGCGAGTGGTGTGCGTGGACAGGCTCCTGCCTGCCTCGCTCGGCACGTAGTTGAGGACCTGCGCGGCGTGGCGGACGCGGTCCTGCGTCGCCGCGGAAACCCGCGGATCACCGCGCAGCGCGCGCGAGACCGTCGCCTGGGACACGCCCGCGAACCTGGCGACGTCGTGACTCGTGATCGACATGGAACCTCCTGGAATACGGAGTCTAGTCGGCGTCATCGGTCGAGCTCTTGCACGGTGTTCGGCCCGGTCAGCACCCGGTTGGTCATTGACCGCCGCTCCGTCGCTGCGGTAGTACATACGTATTCATAGTTTTTGATCGGAGGGAGCGGGGATGCAGCAGCAGCCGGTACGGGTCAGCGAGGCCGAGAGCGCGCGGCGGACGATCCGGCGCAGCGATTTCGTGTCGTGCGACCAGGCGTTCATCGACTGCCGCACACCGGGTTCGCAGCGCAAGGAGAACTACGCGATGATCGGGCCCGGGGTGTCGCAGAACTCCAAGCAGGTCATCAACCTCCGCGAGCCGCACGGCTACAACATCGGCGCGGCCGCGATGCCGCAAGGGGTCACCAACAACCTGCACCTGCACTTCACCGCCGAGGTGTTCCTGTGCTTCCGCGGCGAGTACCTGCTGCGCTGGGGAGCTGACGGGGACGAGGGGGAGCTGGTGCTCCGCGAGGGCGACATCGCCTCGATTCCGACCTGGATCTTCCGCGGCTTCACCAACATCGGCCCGGACGACGGGTGGCTGTTCACCTCGCTCGGCCACGACGAGACCGGCGGCATCATCTGGGGCCCCACCGTGTTGCGGGACGCCGCCGGGCACGGGCTGCACCTGACCGAGGACGGCCGGCTGATCGACACGGTCGCCGGGGACGAGCCGCCGGACGACGTCGAGCTGGTGCGCCCGATGGCCGAGTCGGACATCGCGCGGCTGCGGTCGTTCTCCGCCGAGAAGATGCGGCGGCGCGTGGTGACCCAGGACGACCTGGAGTGGTGCTCGAGGCCGTTCCTGGATTCGGTGGTCACCGGCGGCGGTGCGGAACTGGCGCTGGTGGTCGGCTTCGGCATGACCGAGGACCTCGACCAGGAACCGCGGATCTACAACCCGCACGGGCACAACATCGCCTGGCTGCGCGCCGAACCCGGTGCCGGGATGCTCGGGCACCGCATCGAGCAGACGCAGGTGCTCATGGTCAAGGAGGGCCGCTGGGAGGTCACCCTCAACGACCACGAGCCGGTCGCGGTCCAGCTCGGCGAATGGGACATGCTCTCGGTGCCGCCCGGCGCGTGGCGCAGCATCCGGAACACCGGGGACGACACCGGCAAGCTCGTGGTGATCAATTCCGGGGATGGGCGGGTGCGCCTCGACTGGGACGAGGAAGTGGTCAAGGCCGCCGCCGATGCCGGGTACTCCATCGACCACAACGGCTACGTCGCGCCGTACGCGCTCGTGCCGCGCGCTCGTGGCTGACACGGTGGTGCTGGTGCCCGGGATGCTCTGCGATTCCGGGCTGTGGGCCGGGGTCGAGTCGCGGCTGGAACTGCCGGTCGTGCACGCGGAGCTGGACCGCCCGAGCGTCACCGGCATGGCCGAGCACGTGCTGTCCAGTGTGGATGGTCGAGTCGTGCTCGTCGGTCTGAGCCTCGGGGCGATCGTCGGGTTCGAGATCGCGCGACTGGCCCCGGAGCGGGTAGCCGGGTTCGCCGCGCTGGCCACGAACGCCGCCGCGCCCAGACCGGAGCAGCACGAAGGGTGGCGGCAGGCCGCCCGGCGCACCGAAGCCGGAGAATTCGCTGCGGTCGTCGAGGAAATCCTGCCGACCATGTACGCCGGGCAGCGGCCGTCGCCGGAGTTGGCGCGGGAATTCCGGGAGATGGCCGAGCGGATCGGCCCGCGACGGTTCCGCACCCAGCTGGCCGGCCAATCCACCCGGACCGACGCACGCGCCGTGCTGCGCACGATCAATGTTCCGTCCCTTGTGGCCTGCGGTACCGAGGACGCCTTGTGCCCACCGCGGATCCATCGCGAAATCGCCGACCACCTCGGCGACACCGAATTGCACGTGGTGCCCGCGGCCGGGCACCTGTTTCCGCTCGAAGCGCCCGATACGACCGCCGGATTGCTCAACGGGCTGATCCGGCGGTGCACTTCACCGATCCTGACCGAGGAGAACGACTTTGCCCGAAGTGTTGAAGCGCCCGGCGCCGCAGCCGACGGCGACCGATGACTCCGCTCCGCGTGACGAGGCCTTGCGCGAACGGGTCCGCACGATCATCGAGGACGTCCGCGTCCGCGGTGACGAAGCGGTGCGCGAGCATTCGCAGCTTTTCGACGGATGGGCCCCGGAGTCGTTCCGGCTGAGGCCGGACGAGATCGAGCGGATCGTCGCCACGGTCGGCGAGCAGGCGCTGGCCGACATCCGGTTCGTGCAGTCGCAGGTGCGTGCTTTCGCCGAGCACCAACGGGAATCGATGCGCGACATCGAGGTCGAGACGCTGCCGGGAGTGCGGCTGGGACATCGGCACGTGCCGATCGACGCCGTTGGCGCGTACGTGCCCGGTGGCCGCTACCCGCTGACGGCGTCGGCGCACATGACGATCGTGACCGCCAAAGTCGCCGGAGTGCCGCGGGTCGCGGCGGCGACTCCGCCGATTCGCGGTGAGATTCCGGCGCCGACGATCGCCGCCATGCACCTGGCCGGGGCGGACGAGATCTATCTGCTCGGCGGTGTGCAAGCGGTGGCCGCGCTGGGATTCCGGCTCTTGTCCGCCACCGCCGTCGACCGCAGCTACCACGTGCTGGAAGCCGCCGTGGCGGATCTCCCGGCCGATCCGGGATGAGCCCGGATCGCGCGCAGGTTCCGCAGCGAGGGCCGCCGAACCTGCGCAGCACCAGACGACGGCCGGCGCTCAGCCAGCGAAGCGGCGGACGCTGTTGACCTGGCCCATGTACTCGACCTCTTCGACGGTGACGTCCTGGCCCTCGGTAGGCGCGTGCACGATCTTGCCGCCGCCGATGTAGATCCCGTTGTGGCTGCCCGAGCTGTAGAAGAAGATCACGTCGCCGGGCTTCATCTCGCTCTTGGAGACCTTCTTGCCCGCCGACATCTGCGCCTTCGTGCCACTCGGCAGCGAAACACCGGCCTGCTGGTAGGACCACTGCACGAGCCCGGAGCAGTCGAACTGGCTCGGCCCCTTGGCGCCGAAGACGTACGGCGAGCCCTGCTTGCCCAGCGCGGCGTTGGCGGCCTGGATGGCGACGCCGGCACCGCCGAGCAGCCCGACGTTGCTGCTACCGCCGGACATCGATTCCTGTTCCTGCGCGCTGAGGCTGTTGTACTGCTGCTTGACCTTGGCGACCTGGGCGTCCGCTTCGCCCTTCTTGGCCGCGATCTCACCTTCCAGCCGGGCCGCGTCGGCCTCCGCCTGCGTGGCGCGGTTGCGCGCGTCCTGGGCCTGCTGCTCGGCGCCTTCGGCGCGGTGCGTGGCACCGGACAGGGTCTGCACAGCCTTGTTGTTGTCCTTGCCCAGCGCGTCCAGCGCCGAGGCGCGATCCAGGAAGTCGTTCGGCGACTCGCTGACCAGCAGCGCCGAGAGCTTGCTCATCCGGGCGCCCTGGTAGGACGCGCTGACCAGGCCGTCGACCTGCTGGCGGAACCGCTCCTCCTCGGCGCGCGCCTGCTCGGCGACCCGACCGGCCTGTTCGGCTTCCGCGTTCGCGCGGTTGAGGTCGTCCTGGCGCTTGGCGTGCTCGTCCTGCGCGCCCTTGTACGCCTCGGTCAGTTCCTCGGCCTTGCGCCCCAGGTCCTTGAGCTGCTTCTGGGCGTCCGACGCGTTGCCGGGCGGCTGCGCGATCGCCGCAGGGGTGGACACGCCGACGGTGGTGACGACCACCGTGGCGGCCAGGGCACCGCCCATCGAGCGCTTCAATCGGGACGACGACACTGAACGCACAAGACTCCTTTGCTGCTCCCACCGCCTCATCGACCCCCGACCGTCCGAGGCGCTATGCCCGAATGGCACCGAACCGGCCACGGTCCAACCGATTCGGCTCGATTCGCGTCCGCCACCTAATCGGTGACCGATCATCGCGAAGCCGCGCACAGGCTACGCAAACCGGTACCGCACGGTCCACAAGTGGGGGGTGTCGTGCCGCACAAATCGAGCTTTTCCGCTCGTGCGAGGCGGTTGTGAAGTTGCGGTGAGATCGGCGAGCGGTGCGCGGGCGATCACATTGCGGGAAACATCGGCGACGTTGTGCGATCAGCGAGATCCTTCCGCGGTGTCGAAGTGCTCATTGAGCGCGGCAGTCGGCAGTCGCTTTCCGGTCGGCGCATGGCGGGTAACCGGCGTCGCGCAGCATTCCCAAGGCTGGTTCCGCGGCCATGTACTGCTTGAATTTCCCGAGCAACGAGTCGGGGGAGACCGGTTCCGCGGTGTAGAGCTGCTCCACGGTCCAGAAGCGGTAGCGCGGAACGTTGTCCGGTTCGGGACGGGTCGCGTCGATCGGCACGACGGTGAGGTTCGCGTCCTCGGCGACTTCCCGGGCCGCGGCGCCGGCGTCGGCGTAACCGATCGCCCCTGGAGTGGTCCCGACCCTGTTCAGCAGGGCTTCGGTGTCGGCGGCCTGGCAGTGCACCGGTGCGTCCTGCCGGGACAGTTCGCGGCTGTCGCACATCGGCAGCGGTCCGCTCGAAGTGCCGGGCGCGATCTTGCGCTCGAACGTGCGGCGGGTGCCGGAAGAATCGTCCCGGTCCACGATCTTGATCGGGCCGGGGGAACCGCCGGCCACCTGACTCCAGTCGGTCTTCTCGCCGGAGAAGATGGCCCGCAGGTCGGCGGTGCTGATCTCGTGCACCCCGGCCTCGTTGTTCACCACGATCGCGTAAGTCACCAGGGCGACCGGTGCCGGCGGTTCGGACGCGGCGGTGTCCGCGGCCCGGCCGTCGGAGAACACCGCCCGGTCCGGAGCCGAATCGCTCCGCGCATTGCGCAGCGCGTCGAGTCCGTCGATGCTGCTGGTCGGGGCGACGTTTATTTTCGCACCGCTGCAGTCCTTCTCGTACTCGTCGGCGATCTCTTCGACGATCGGCAGGAACGCGCTGGAGCCGGTGATCTGGACTTCGCCGCTCGCGCAATGCGCGGGTTCGCGGGTGATCACGCCGAACAGCGAAGTGCCGATCAACGCTCCGGTGAGCAGCACGCTCAGCCCCACCGCCAGCCGGGTCCAGGTCAAGCGCGGCTGCGCCTTCTCGTCCTTGAACCAGCCGTTCTCGATGCGGCCGTCGACGCGGATCGTCTTGGTGATCTCGCCCGCCGGCGCGTCCTCGGGCTCCTGCAGTACCACGACGAGCTTGAACTTCTCGTTGCGCCGCAACGAGAGCCGGGTCAGCCGGACCCCGTGCCACTGCGGTCCCAGCTCGGTCGCCGGGGTCTGCTGCGCCGGTTCGATCGAGCTGGACAGGCGGCGGGCGAGCCAGTCCCGCAGGGCGCGCAGGTTGTTGCCCGGTTCCCGCGGCTGCTCCCGCCGGTTCGCGGCCTCCGGTGCCGTCTCGTCGGAGAAGAAGACCAGGTTGTTCTTGGCGCGCTGGTGCAGGTCGTCGGTGCTGGCCTCGGAGATCCGCGCGTCCCACACCACGCGGCGGCCGAAGGTGCACGAGATCGGCGTCTCGAAGTCCTTGCGCTCGATGTCGAAGCTGCCGACGTTGCGGATCCGGATGATGGCCACGCTCATCCGGTCCACAGTGGTGGTCAGGTGCCGCAGTCGCGGGTCCGCTTCGGTGGAGGCGATGTCCTGCGGGATCGGGTTCAGGCCGATCTTCGAGTTGTACAGCACCCGGTAGTCGATGCGTTTGCGCCGGATGACGAACCGGTCCGCCAGCGGCGCGGTGATCGTGATCAGAATCGCGAGCGCGATCGCGAGCGGGGTGCCGGGTTCGGCGACGATGCCGCCGAGTCCTGCCCACACACTGCCCATGTCCGTCGTCTCCTCGTGCGGCCGGTCGGCGACTCGACACTAGGAGCGATCACGGTCCGCACCGGGCGGATACGTCTGCCGTTCATCTGCTCTTCACCGGACGTCGGGTTCGCGAGGCCGGTCGAGGCGCATCGGGGCGGTCGCACTGCGACCAACGGAGCAGTGCAGCTCCGGGGGCTCGCCGAAGGCTTTCCGGCGAGCGACTCGAACCGTTCAGCCTTCGGCTTTGTAGCCGACCGCGGCGCAGACGACGGACTCGTCCGCGGTGTTGAACAACTTCTTGCCCGTTCCGGGGCTCGCGTCCTCGGGATGCCATTCCGGGGCCCAGGCCATCCCGGGCTCGATCAGCTCGAAGTCGCCGAACAGCGCGCGGGTCTCGTCCCAGCTCCGCAGCCGGACGGGATTGGCGGTCTGGTCGTAGCGCTGCACCAGCTGCAGGTACTCCGCGGCCCGCTGCGGCTGCGCACCGTCCACAGTGGCGTGTGAGATCGCCAGGTACGACCCGGCGGGCAGCAGGTCGCGGTACTGGACGAGCGCCTGCTCGACCTCGTCGTCGTCCGGCACGAAGTGCAGCACCGCGATCATCAGCAAGGCGATCGGTTCCGCCGGATCGACCACACCGGTGGCGCGCACCTGCTTCCACAGCGACTTCGGGGAACGCAGATCGGCCTGCACCACGGCGTGCCGTTCCGGGTCGCCGTGCTTGTCGAGCAAGCTCTGCGAGTGCGCCACCGCGACGGGTTCGTAGTCGACGTAGACCACCCGGCTGTCCGGGGCGACCTCGTCGGCCACGTGGTGCACGTTGCCGACCGTGGGCACACCCGAGCCGAGGTCGACGAACTGCCGCACACCGCGTCCGACCAGGTGCCGCACGATGCGGTGCAGCAGGTAGCGGTTGGCCAGCGCGACCGGCCGCACGATCGGGAACACCTCGAGGATCGTCTTGCCGAACTCGCGGTCGATCGCGTAGTTCGCCTTGCCGCCGAGGTACCAGTCGTACATTCGCGCAGCGCTCGGACGTTCGAGATCGATATCGCGTCCTCCCGTGCCGGCAGGTGTGTTCTCGGCCGCCATCAACGCTCCTCGCCGCCCGACTTGATCAACGAGCCGAGTGTATCTAGCCGCACCACCCTGGCTGAACCACCGCTTGATCGCGCCGGTGTCGAGCGCGTACCTGGAACGGGGTGCAGGGCTGCCCTTTCGGGCAACGGGTTGTGTCCGTCGACGGCTATCGATTCCGTGCCGTTTCTGCTGCCATGCGGGAAAGCCCTCTGGCGGAAGGTCTTGATCCGGGACGGAGACGGGCGGATGTACGCACACGAGCAGGATCCAGGACGGCGGGGCGTGACGACCCGATCGGCACGGCGAAACCCGGTGGAGGGGTCGGCACCGGGACTGCTCGCACTGCAACGCCTGGTGGGTAATGCCGCAGTCGCCGGATTGGTGCAGCGCACCGCCGTCGATCGGGCACTGGGTTCTTCGGGTGCGCCGATGGCCGGGCATGTTCGCGCGGACATGGAAAAACGGCTCGGTGCGGATTTCTCCGATGTCCGCGTGCACACCGGATCGGAGGCGGCGAGCGCCGCGCATTCGGTGCAGGCGAGAGCCTTCACCGCGGGTTCGCACATCGTTTTCGGCCGAGGCCATTACGACACCACGTCCGCAGTGGGCAAGCACGTACTGGCACACGAGCTGGCGCACGTCGTGCAGCAGCGCACCGGGCCGGTCTCCGGGACCGACACCGGTGACGGGATGAAAATTTCCGATCCGGGCGACCCGGACGAGCGCGCCGCCGAGGCGGACGCCACGCGGGCGATGCGCGGCGATCCGGCACCGGAACGGGACGCCCGGACGGCCGGGCCGAATAGCGGCGGACCAGATGTCCTCCAGCGCGCCGTCGGTGCCGAGCTGGAGGAGAACCATTGGCGCGTCAAGGATGAAGCGGGCAAGCCGGTCCCGAAAGGCACTGCGTTGGTGCACCGTCCGTACTTTCAGCTGCAGGCCGAGTTCGGCGGGGCGGAACAGTCCAACATCGAGATGGTGACCAACCCGCCAGGCGTGGTGAATCGCAACGAGTGGGACAAGATGCTGAAAGGAATGATCGCGCTCAAAAAAGAATTGCTGAAGCAGCGTCGCCAGTTCTCCGCGGGTGTGCTGAAAGGTGGTGTGGACGAGTATCAGCTGCTGCCTGCGCGAATTTTCTCGCCGAGTGTGCAGGTGACCGCCGGGGTGCCGCTCGCGGCGATGCACCAGCTGTTCACCGAATTGGAGGGACTCGGGGTCAAGATCACGCCCCGGGGTGATGTTCCGCAACAGCGACGTCCGGAAGGTGAAGCGCAGCGTCTCGGACCTGTCGTCGAACCGAGCAAGGATCTGCTCGGCTTCATAAACCTGCTGGACAGCTACCTGGAACAGGGTGCTGTGGACGCGAGGCGGACCTTTCCCAAGGGCGTGTTCCCCGTGCTGGCGCGCACCGATTTCGCGGCGATGTTCGGGATGTTGCCCGAGGCGGAACGGAACGCAATCGCGGCCGATGTGGACGCCTGGGTGCGGTTGGTGGCGGAACGACCCGAGCTCAAGGATCCACTGGAAGAGGATCGGCTGCTGAACCAATGGTTCGACGACCCGATGGACGACAGCCGAGCCATGGAGATCACCACCACCAGGACCGAGTGGCTGACGGAAATGGTTCCGCGCGACGGCCGCCCGGGACGGGATCTGCTGACCGCGCACGGCAAACTGGGCCCGGACGATGCGGGGCTCACCGACAGGGAGAAGGCCGAGCGACTCGCGGCCGAGGTGCGCCAGGACGTCAACCCGAAGCGCCGGGACGTCATCCCGAAGATCGGCGAGGGCGTCGGTCAACGCCCGTCGACCGAGCCGATCCCCATCCCGGAAGAAGGGCACGAGCTGCGAAAGCTGATCGACGAACTTCGTGAACTGTATGCCGGGATGGGGGCGCTCAAAACCAGGACGGACCAGGTGAAATACACCGGAGCCCGCTCCATGACTCCTGCGGCCATCGTCGAAATCAGGCAGACCGGGTCGGGGAAGTGGGAGCACCAGCTCGAAACGGTCTACCAAGCGGTCGAGCACGCCATCTCGACCGGTGGCACTTACACCAACGAACTGACCGATGAGCAGCAGCGCTTGCGCAGGAGTGGTGAGCAGGAGCGGAAAGCGGCGACGAAGTCGCTGGCACACCGGATCAAGATCCGCGTCAAGGCTCTCCTGCAAGCTGCCCGGCCGGACAAGGCCGGAAAGCGGCCGGCCGGGCGAAACGGCTGATCGCGCCGCGCTGCGCCGGTTCGTCGTTGCGCCCGAGGTGACGCGACCGCACCAGACGCGGTAACCGATCATCGTGCAAGCCGAAGGGCCGTCCCCGGGTGGGAACGGCCCTTCGGCTTGTGGTCGATCGGTCCCGGATCAGCCGGTGAAGTCCTGGAGGATCTTGGTGAACTCGTACGGCTGCTGGTCGATGCTGCTGCAGGTTGGGGAGACGCCGCCGCCGGGGCAGCTGCCGTTGTCCCGGCCCGCGGACCAGAACGACAGCAGCCCGATCTTGTTGGTGTTCGCCCACTCGACGAGCTGCCTGGCGTTGTCCTGGGTGAAGACGTTGCCGTTGTAGTTGCGCCCGATCATCGGCGTCACGCCCAGCTTCGCCTTCAGGTCGGCGTCGCTGAGGTCCGGCCAGATGCCCTTCATCTGCTCGAGCGTGCTCTCCGCGGCGGCGATCACCGCGTCGCCCCATGGCTTGCTGGAGCCGAACTCCATCGCCATCGGGTTCACGGTGACGTCGACGCCGTGCGCGGCCGCGCTCTGCAGCACCTGCAGCGAATACGGGTCCACGCCGGTTTCGTCGCCCTGCACGCGCAGCGTGTAGCTGACCTCGGTGCCGCGTTCGGCCTGCAGCTTGGCCAGCGCCTCGTTGACGGTGTCCTGCGGGATGTTCGCCTCGACGTCGACGTCGAGGTGGTTCGAGCCGGTGGCGTCGAGGATCTGCTTGTAGGCGCCGAGCAGTTCGTCGGCGGTGCCGCAGACGCTCTCCAGGTACGGGCCCATCGCGCCACCGGTGGCGACGGCGACTTCGCCGCCCTGCGCCCGCAGCTGCTCGATCTGGCCGAGGACGGCGGGATCGTCCAGCGCCTTCTCACCGCCCCACATCGGGGTGCATCCGGCGGCGCTGCCGAGCACGAACGCCAGCGTGAAGGTCTTCTGCCCGGTGGCTTCGGCGATCTCGGGCAGGGTGGGCTTTTCCTGCGTGACGTCCACGTATGGCGCGGTTTTCAGCGCAACGGGCTCGGGTGCGGCGGGTTCGGGTGCGGCGGCGCTCGTGCCCGCGGTCAGCGGGAGCAGCGTCCCGGCGGCGAGCACCGCGAACAGCTTGGTGAACAGTTTCATGCTGGTTCTCCGGGGAATCGCGGGTGGGGGATCACTAGTACTGCTGGATCACTGGTACCGAGAAACGATCTTGGTGAATTCGTAGGGCTGCTGCTCGACGCTGCTGCACTTGCCGTCCGCCCAGCCGACGGGCTCGGTGCAGACCCGGTCCCGGTTCATCGACCAGTACGACAGCCGCCCGATCCGGTGCTGCTCGGCGTAATCCACCAGCGCGCGGAAGGTGTCCTGGGTGAACAGCTCGCTGGGCTGGTCGGTGTGGCCGTTCATCAGGATCACGCCGGTGCGCGCGTAGGCGGCCGCGTCGTCGAACTCGGGCTGCAGTTCGCGCAGCTGGCGGTGGAAGGCTTCGGCCACCGAGATCGCGCTGTTGGCCATGTCGTTGCCCGGACCGCCGTAGTCGAAGTCCATGATCTTGAACAGGTCGATCTCGGCGCCCATGTCCTTGGCCCGCTGGATCTCCGCCTTGCCCGCCTCGTTGAGCCCGACGCTGGTCATCGGCAGCGTCAGCGTCACGTGCAGGTCGGGATTGCGCTGCTTGAGGGTCTTGACGGCTTCGAAACGCTTGGTCTCCCCGGGCACGTCGCCGAGGTCGTCGCCTTCGATGTCCAGGTCGATGTGCGTGAGCCCGTACTTGTCGATCACCTGCTGGTAGGCGTCGGCCAGCGCCGCCGCGTCCGGGCAGGCGGCGCCGAGCTCGATGCCGTTGTAGCCGCCGAAGGACACCGACACGTCGCCGCCAGCCTGGCGCACCGCGTCGACCTTCGCCTTGACCGCGGTGTCCGCGGCGACCTCCTGGCCGGGTTTGCCGTCCCAGGTGGGGGTGCAGCTGCCTGCGCCGGGTGCGAGGACGAAGGCGAAGACGAAGTCCTTCTGCCCGCTGGCCCGCATCGCTTCGCCGATGTCCTGCGGGTCGCTGTCCAGCGGCATGTAGTACGGCGCGGTGCGCAGGTCGCCCGGTGCGGCGGGCGCTGCCGTGACCGGTGCTGCCGTGGCGGGCGCTGCGGTGGCGGGCGCTGCGGTGAACGGCAGTGCGAGCACGCCTGCCAGCAGCGCCGCCCAGTGGATCGGTCTGTTCCTCACGGAAGTGCTCCCGTCTCCCGGCCCGGCCCATCGGACCCGGCGGTGGTGCGGTGCGGAGCCTCCGGCGCGCGGCGCGTTCGGCGCGGCTCGTGCGCTGCGGGTCTCCGCTGCGGGCTGGCAGGAACTTAGGTGGACTAGACCACTGAGTCAATGGATCACGACCGCATCCGGGTGAAGGTTCGGCCACCCTCCGCAGCCCGGCCGTCCTTCCGCGGCGTCCCGCTGCGCCACTCGTCCGACCGGGCGAGGTCGCTACCCGCGGCGGCGCGCGAGTGCTAGATACACGGCCATGATCCGATCAGTTCTGCGGCGCCGGCTGCGGGGCGCGGCGCTCGCGGTGGTGATCGTGCTCGGGCCGCTCGCGGCACCGGCGCACGGCGCCGAAAACCCGGCTGCCGCGAGCCACCCCGCCGCGAGCCACCCAGCCCCGAGCCACCCAGCCGTGGACCAAGTCGCCGCGGGCCGGGCCGTCGGCGAGCGGCCGCCGGAAGTCGTCGCGCTGCGCGACATCGACCCGACGATCGCCCAGGAGATCCGGTACGCGGGGTGGCACAACTTCACCGGCGCGCCGGTGCCCGGTTACCCGCAAGCCCCCCTCGGTGACCCGCAAGCCCCCCTCGGTGACCCGCAAGCAGAGTGCCTGCTGACGAGGCAGGCGGCCGAAGCCCTGCACGCCGCGCAGCAACAGCTGGTGCGCAGCGGCCACGGCCTCAAGGTCTACGACTGCTACCGGCCGCAGCGGGCGGTGGACCACTTCGTGCGGTGGGCCGCGGACTCCCGCGACCAGCGGATGAAGGCGGAGTTCTACCCGGCGGTGGACAAATCACGGCTGTTCGCCGACGGCTACATCGACGAGAAATCGGGCCACAGCAGGGCGAGCACGGTCGACCTCACGTTGGTCCGGCTGCGCACCGCGCCGCAACGCCCCTACTTCCCGGGCGAACCGCTGACGCCGTGCACGGCCGCGCCGCAGCAGCGATTCCCGGACAACGGCGTGGAAACCGGTACCGGTTTCGATTGCTTCGACCCGCTGGCGCACACCGCCGATCCGCGGGTGAGCGAGCTCGCCAAGGCAAATCGGCAGCGGCTCAGCACGACCATGGAATCCGTCGGCATGGCGAACTATCCCAACGAGTGGTGGCACTTCACCCTGGCTGCCGAGCCGTTCCCGGACACCTACTTCGACTTCCCGATCTCCCGCGGCTGACCGGCGCAGCGCTCGCACCGGGCGGTTCCACCGCGGCGAGCGGACCCCTCGACGCTCCTGGTGGCTCAACCTCGGCGGGTGATCTTGTCTAGCTGGCGCAGCACGGTCTTGCGCGCTTTGTGCTCGCGCTCGTGCCGGAGTGCCTGCTGCGCCTCGGGCGCGGTCAGCTTCCGCGCGCGCTGGGCCGCCTCGCGCGCGGAGAGCGCGTCCAGCTCGGCGACCTTGCGCGCGGACTTGGCCGCCTGCGGGTTCGGCGAATGCTGCTCACCGCGCCGCGACCCGGCCCGCTTGGTCCGCTGCGCTTCCCGGCGCTCGTGCGGTGCGAGTTCTTCCCACGCCTGTTCCGGGAGGTAGCGCTCGGTCCGGCCGTCGTGGCGCGCGTTCGCCGAGCCCGACTCGGTCATCCAGCGCTGCTCGGTCCACTCGGCCAGGTCATGCTGCTGCGCGGTCGGCCGCTGCGGGTGCCGGTAGCCGCCGCCGTGCTTCTCGTACTCCTGGGTGAGCAGCTGGCTCTTGCGCGCCGACCACTGTCCCGGCGCCCCGCCCTTGTCGGCGGCCTTGAGCTCTTCCTTCAGCCGCTCCCGAAGCTCGGGGTGGGTGTAGTCGGCTTGGTAGGTCTTGCGGTCCTTTGCCATGTTCCCGGATACCCACCTCGGGCCGTCGGGTTCACGTCTCGCGGACCCGCTTGCGGTGGCTGGTGTCGCAGAAGGGGTAGTCCCGGCTGCGGCGGCACGCGCAGATCGCCACGGTGAACCGGTCGGAGTCGACCTCGGTGCCGTCGTCCAGCACCAGCCGCACCGGCCCCTCCACCAGCACCGGGCCGTTGCGCACGAGCGTGACGCGGCGTCGTTGCCCGCCCTCCGGGACGGGGTGTCGTTGCCCGCCCGCCGGGGCGGTGCGTTCAGTCCGTCCGGTCCCCACGGATCACCACCAGCTCCTCTTCCCGCTGCCCGGGCATGATCAATCCCGAGTCCTCGAACGCGGTTGCCCGATCGTGCAGCACCGGCCCGAAATCCTGGTTCCGCCGATCCACGACGGCGGCTTTCAGATCCGCGCGGTGCAGGCGTTGCAAGGTCGCGTCCGGATCGGCGAGGGCGGAGTGCACCATCAGCAACGTTCCACCGCGCGCCAGCAGTTCCGGCGCACGATCGCAAATCCGGTCGACCAGCTTCCGGCCGTCCGGGCCGCCGTCCCATGCCCGAGCGCGACGGCGGTCGGGCGCGGAAGGCACGTACGGCGGGTTGGCCAGCACCAGGTCGAACCGCTCCGGGTAGTGCAGCAGCAGCGCGTCCCCCCGCCGCACCCGAACCGGCATCAGCAGCGCGTTGAGCCAGGCGGTGACGACCGCCCGGGCGGACACGTCTACCGCCGTCACGCGCGCGGCTCCACCGCGGACGGCCGCGACCGCCAGCGCCCCGGTGCCGGTGCCCACGTCCAGCACGTTGCTACCCGGGTGGATGCCCGCCTCGTCCAGCGCGTCCGTCAGCAGTCGGGTGTCGCCTTGCGGGCGGTAGACACCCGGCGGTTCGAGCAACTGCATAGCTCACGGGGTACCTGCCTCCGCCGCCGCGGAAACCGGGTTTCGCCCGCCGGTGGGGTGGTTATGCCGTTGGCCGATTCGTGCCGGACGCGGCGGAAGGAGCTACGGATGCGGACGCTCGGCGGGGACGATTCCGCGGAGCCGGGCCGCACCGTCGGGGTCGAAGAGGAGTTCCTGCTGGCCGATGCGCACACCGGTGCCCCGGCGGCGCGCGCCGGGGCGGTGCTGGGCGCGACCGGCCGGGACCTCGCGGGCGGAACCGTGCTCCAGCCGGAACTGTTCAGCAGCCAGGTGGAAACGGCCAGCGGAGTCTGCACCGCGCTGTCCGAGCTGGACGCACAGCTGGTCGCCGCCCGCGAGCGGCTCGCCGCGGCCGCGCGGCCCGCCGATCTGCGAGTGCTGGCGGCGGGCACACCACCGTTGCCCGGATCCGCTCGCCCGGCCGTTTCCGCCGGGGACCGCTTCGAGCGGGTCGCGCGCACCTACCGCGCCGCCGTTGCCGACTACCAGGCGTGCGGCCTGCACGTGCACGTCGGCCTGGCGGACCGGGAGCTGGCGGTCGCCGTGCTCAACCACCTGCGTCCCTGGCTTCCCGCGCTGCTGGCGCTGTCGGTGAACTCGCCGCTGCACCTCGGTTCGGACACCGGGTACGGGAGCTGGCGGATGGTGCAGCAGTCCCGCTTCCCCGGTTCCGGCGTGCCGCCGCAGCTGCGCTCGGCCGCCGACCACGACGAGCAGATCGCGAAGCTGGTGGACTGCGGCGTGCTGGTCGACCCGGCCCAGTCGTTCTGGCTGGCGCGGCCGTCCCCGCACCTGCCGACGATCGAGTTCCGGGTGGCCGACACCGCGATCACCGCGCGGGAAGCGGTCGCGCAGGCCGCGCTGTGCCGCGCTCTCGTGCGCACCGCGCTCGCCGAACTGCGCGCCGGCCGGGAGGCTCCGCCGGTGCGCGACCAGTTCGCGCGGGCCGCGGTGTGGTGCGCGGCCCGCGACGGCCTCGCCGGTTACGGCGTCCACGTGTCGCGGGAATGCCGGCTGCCCGCGCCCGATCTGGTGTCCGAGCTGATCGAGCGAGCGGCGCCCGCGCTGGCCGAGACCGGCGACCTGCAACGGGTGCGGTCGGTCGTGAGCGAGCTGGTCCGGCACGGCACCGGCGCGCAACGCCAGCGGGCCGCGGCCGCGGCGGGCGTTCCGGAGCTGCTGGACCTGCTGGCCGCGGGCGCCGATTCCCGCACCGAACGAGGAGCGCACGCATGACGGTCATGACCGATGCCCCCGCACTGCCCACTCCGCGCGGCCCGCTGTCGGCGGCCGTCGTCGACGCGCTCGGGCAGCCCCCGCCCGGCCCGGTGCTGCCGCTGCTTCAGGCGCGCACCGCGGAGCCGTTCGGCGACGACCTCGCCCTCGCCCTGCACACTTGCTACGAGCTGCACTACCGCGGTTTCCGGGACACCAGCCCGGAATGGGAGTGGGAGCCGGGACTGCTCGGTTTCCGCCGCGAGCTCGAGCGCACCTTCCTGGACGCGCTGCGCGCCGCCACCGGCGGGTCCGACGACGTCTCCGGCGTGCTGGACGACCTGCTGGTGGAACCGGTGCCGGGCAACGGCGTTTCGCACTTCCTGCGGGACGAGGGCGAATGGTGGCAGCTGGGCGAGTACTTCGCGCACCGTTCGATCTACCACCTCAAAGAGGCCGACCCGCACGCCTGGGTCATCCCGCGGTTGCAGGGCCGGGCGAAGGCGGCGCTGGTGGCGGTGGAGTTCGACGAATTCGGCGGCGGGCACGGCGAACGGGTGCACGCGCGGCTGTTCGCCGATCTGCTGGCCGATGCCGGGTTGAACCCGGGTTACCTGCACTACCTGGACGACGTGCCCGCGCCGCAGATCGCACTGGTGAACCTGATGTCGATGTTGGGGCTGCACCGGGGATTGCGCGGCGCGCTCGTCGGCCACTTCAGCGCAGCGGAGATCACCACCGCCCCGAGCGCCCAGCGGCTAGCCGATGCGCTGCGCCGCCACGGCGCCGGGCAAGCGAGCGTGCACTTCTTCACCGAGCACGTCGAGGCCGATGCCGTGCACGAGCAGGTCATGCGCCGTGACGTGATCGGCGACCTGCTCGACCGCGAACCGGGCCTGGCCGCGGACGTGGTCTTCGGCATCGAGGCCACCGGCGTGCTGGAGGGCAGGCTTGCCGAGTGCCTGCTGGGTGCTTGGCGGCGCGGCGAAAGCTCACTGCGCCACCCGCTGCCGTGAGCGGGGCGGTCGCCAGAACCGTTGGGACGGAACGGATCCGGTCCACCCGCAGCGTTCCGCCCACAATGTACTGAATTGTTCGACGTCGTCACGCGAGCGGTGCGTGGGCCCATCCGACGGCGGTCTTCCGGCCGTCCTGGTTCTGCACCCAGACTTCGCTTTGCATGTGTCGTTGCCCGCGGTGCTCGACCGGGCCCAGGATCGCGCCGCGGGCGGTGACCTCGTCTTCGACGTAGAACGGGCGGATGAACTTCACCGACAGGTGCCCGCCGCCGATCCAGGTGCCGCTGTGGAACGCGGTGAGCATTTCGGACAGGTAACCGACTTGCTGCATCGCTTGGGCGACCGTGCGGTCCATCCCGGACCGGGCCGCGCCGGCGGTGTCGGTGTGGATGTTGGAGAAACCCCGGCCGCCCCAGGAGAAAACGTACATCTGCTCCTGCGTGACCTGTTTGTGCACCGGGGCGATCGGAGTCCGCGCCGCGAGGTCCCAGGACGCTTCCGCGGCTGGTGCGACATCGCGGACCTCGCCGGTGACCACTGTGGACGGAGTTGATGCGGTGCTCGCGCCGACCACATCGGCCGCGTGCACCCGCATGATCTCCGTGCCGCGGTGCTTGAGCAGCAAGCGCCCGTCCGCGCCGCGGGCCTCGGCCTCCATCACCACGTAGCCTTTCCCGCGCCGCACCGCGGTTTCCACGTACCGGCCGCTGAGCGTCACCGTCTCGCCGATCACGACCGGCGAATGCAGCGAGATCTCCTCGTGCGTGTGCAAGCCCTGGGCGGTGTTGCCGTCGTAGGCGGCGTAGAACAGGAAAAGCAGCTCGTTGGACAGCACTATCGGGCTCGCCGCGGGCCGCCCGCGCGCATCGGTCAGCCGACCTGCGGCCGGGTCGTCCTGGGCGAAGGCGTAGTTGCGCACCATCCGCTCGTCCACGACCACGTCGAACGGGCCGAATATCTCCGGGATCTCGATGTTCTCGAAAGTCGCCTGCTTCGTTCCGGTCCACCACTTGTTCATGGCCACTCCTGGTGAGGGGGCGCTCTCGCGCGCGATCGCCGCGACGAGGCGCCGGTTGTGCGACCGCAGCCGCTGATCAGGCGTCGAGCCGGACGACGAACGGGAATTCCGGCCGGGTCCAGCTCAAGGCGTATTCGACGGCGAGGCCGGATTCGTCGTGCGCGGTCCGGTGCGCTTCGGTCAGTGGCGCGCGCACCGCGACCTGCAACAGCCCGGCGAGCTCCTTGGTGGCGGCGCAGGCGGTGATCTCCTGTTCCGCCCAGCTGACGGCCACGCCGCAGCGCTCGGCCAGCGTGCGGTACAGCGATCCCGCGACCAGCTCGGCGCGGGCGAGCCCAGGCGCGGCCGCCACCGGAACCCAGGACTCCTGCACCGCGGCGGGAGTTCCGTCGACGGTGCGCAGCCGGAACAACCGGACCACTTCGGCGGTTTCGTCGAGCCCGAGCACCTCGCCGACCCGGCCGGGCGGGTGCACCACGGCGCGCCGCAGCTCGGTGGTGGTGACCTCCTCGGCGACCTCGTCGCCGAACGGACCCAGCCGGTTGAGCCGCCGGGACCGCACGCGCGGCGGGGCCACGAAGCTTCCCGCGCCGCGCCTGCGCACCACCAGCCGCTCCCGCACGAGCGCGTCGAGGGCCTGGCGGACGGTCATGCGGCTGACGCCGTAGCGCTCGGCGAGTTCCTTCTCGCTGGGCAGCCGATCCTCCGGCGGCAGCGAGCCGGTGGTGATCTGCTCGAGCAGATCACCTCGGATGACCTCGTACATCGGGCGCGTGGCCACGGCGGGAAGCTCCTCGGGGTGGTGGGATGACCGGCGCGGTTGACGGCCGCCAGGGTAGCCCCCGGCCACCGGGCCGGCCGCATTCGTCGCGGACGCAAGCTCAGACTCCGAGAGCCGCGGTCCGCAGCTCGTGCGGGGCCGCCGCGGGAACTTCGGCGCGCGCCCAACCGGCGGTGCTGAGCTTGCCGTCCGCGCGCCGCACCCACACTTCGACGTCGACGCCGAGCCGGTCGGCGTCCAGTTCCTGCACGCCCGCGACCACACCGCCCACCTCCAGCGGATCGAAGACCTCGACGGGATTGAGGAACTTCACCCGCAGCCAACCACTGGTGAACATGCTCGACCCGAAGAACCTGGTCAGCATGCCGGTGATCAACCCGCACTGCTGCTGCCCCTGCACGATGGGAATGCGCAGCCCGGACGCGCGCGCCACCGCCAGATCGCTGTGGGTGTTGCGGACGTACTCGCCGCAGCGGGAGAACACCGACGCCTGCTCCTGCGTGATCGTGACGTGCAGCAGGGGCAGTGGCGCGCCCGGACGCACCGACGACGTCCCGATGACGGCCGTAGCGGCGTCCTCGTCGTAGCTGCCGTCCACGACCTTCCCAGCGCCCTGCCCGCCGGTGCCGTTGCGGCCCGCGACATCGCCGGGCTGGGTGCGCAGGATCTCGATGCCGCGGTGGCGCAGGATGCTGCGCCCGTCGCTGCCGGTCGCCCCGGCTTCCATCACGACGTAGTCCTGGCCGCGCTTGCTGTAGGAGTCGACGTAGGTACCGGACAGCGTCACCCGCTCGTCCAGATGCGCGGGGTCGTCGAACCAGAGCTGTTCCTCGGTGTGCAGCCCCACCGTCCGGCTCGCCGCGTAAACCGTGGTGAACAGCTGGACGAGGTCGTTGGACAGCAGACCGGCGTGCGCGATCCGCCCGCCGAACGGGCTCGGTCCGAAGTGCCACGGGTGGTAGTCGTCCTGCGTGAACGCATAGCGCTTGATTTTGTGGTCGTCGGCGACAACGGTCGCCGGGCCGAGCGGTTCGGGGATCTCCAGGTTCTCGAAGACCGGTTCCTTCAGACCGGCCTCGAGCTCCACGCCCCGGGCCACTAGGCGCGGATCGGTCAAATCTCGCCAGGTCATCCGATTCCCTCCATCTCAGATCACGCCTGCGGCGCGCAGGGCGGTGAGCCGGTCGGCGTCGAAGCCGAGCAGGCGGGCATACACCTCGTCGTTGTCCTCGCCCGGCAGTGGCGGTGCTTTGCGGACCGCGCCGGGTGTCGAGCCGAGTTTGAGCGCCAGGCCCGGCAAGGTGAGCGGGCCCAGCTCGGGGTGCTCGACCTCGATCATCATGTCCCGCTCGCGGACCTGCGCCGAGTCGGTGGCCGCGGCGACGCTGTTGACCGGGGCGTACGGCACGCCCGCGGCGGACAGCAACTCGCCGAGGCGTTCCACGGTGTGCAGCCGCGTGAAGCCGCGGACGATGTCATCCAGCGCTTCGACGTTCGCCAGCCGCGCGTGCTGGCCGGCGAAGCGTGGGTCCGCGGTCAGTTCCGGCTTGTCCATCGCGGCGGCCAGCCGCGGGAACAGCGCGTCCGTCCCGGCGTGCAGGTACACGTGCCCGTCGGAGGCCGGATAAGCGTTGGCGGGAACGGTGATCTGGTCCCGGTTGCCGCTGCGCTCGGCGTCCTGACCGAGCATCCGCCACGCCGTGGGCAACGTTCCCATGCAGGAGAAAAGCGCGTCCAGGCAGGAGATGTCCACGTGCTGGCCGCGGTCGGTGCGGGCGCGGGCGGCCAGCGCCATCATCGCGCCCATCACGCCGTGGAACGCCGCGATGTGATCGGCCACGAACGCACCGGCCAGAGTCGGCGGGCCGTCCGGCGTTCCGGTCATGCTCATGATCCCGGACGCGGCCTGCGCGATGGCATCGAACATCGCGCGGTCCCGGTTCGGGCCGGT
Organism: Saccharopolyspora galaxeae; assembly: GCF_016526145.1. Taxonomy (GTDB): domain Bacteria; phylum Actinomycetota; class Actinomycetes; order Mycobacteriales; family Pseudonocardiaceae; genus Saccharopolyspora_C; species Saccharopolyspora_C galaxeae. Next base: position 127,384 of record NZ_JADDUE010000008.1, on the reverse strand, counting down.
CTGGCCGAAGCCGGAGATCGACACCAGCACGGTGCGCGGGTTGGTCTCGTGCAGCCGGTCCCAGCCGAGCCCCATCTTCTCCAGCGTGCCGGGCCGGAAGTTCTCCACGACGAGATCGCTGCCGCGCACGAGTTCTTCCAGCACTGCCAACGCTTCCGGGCGTCGGGTGTCCAAGGTGATGCCGTGCTTGCTGCGGTTGTAGTTCAGCGTGTAGAGGCTGTGGCCGTGGTAATGCGGCACGTGGCGGCGCGAGTCCTCCCCGCCGGGACGCTCCACTTTGATCACTTCGGCGCCCATGTCGCCGAGGATCTGGCAGCAAAGCGGACCGGCGATGAACCGCGACAGGTCGAGTACGCGCAAACCGTTCAGCGGCGGAGCCTGCTCGGAGGCTGCTGTCATGGTGTTCCCCTTCCCGGCGGCGGGTCCGTTCCTGCTCGAAAAAGACCACAGTGGACGAGCTGGCAGGATCAGCCGCGGGGCGCGGCGGCGCTTTCGACGGTCGTGTCCGCATCGTCGAGCCCGGTCTTGCTCGTCTCCGGTGCCAGCCACGCGCAAACCAGGCCGATGAGGATGAACCCGCCGGTGATGGCGGCGACCGGCCACGGATCGCCGCCGGTGGCGATCAGCAGCGCGGTGGACGCGGCGGGCCAGAGCCCGATGAGGATCCCGGGCAGCTGCGCGGCCAGCGAGATGCCGGTGTAGCGGACCTTGGTGCCGAACAGCTCCGCGAAGAACGCGGGCTCCACCCCGTACATCGGCCCGACCGAGAGCACGTAGAACCCGACGTAGACCACGTACATCAGCACGACCGAATTCGTGTCCAGCGCCCAGAAGAACGGGAACACCAGCACCGCACCGGCCACGGCGCCCACCGCGAACAGCGCGCGGCGACCGTACCGGTCGGAGGCGATCCCGGACGCGCCGTAGCCGAACAGCGCGAGCACGGCGGCGAGCGTCCCGGCCAGCAGCACGTCGGTCTCCGGCAGGTCGGTGTAGCTCTTGGCGTAGGCGAGGCCGATGGTCAGGATCAGGTATCCGGCGAACACCTCGCCGAGCCGCATCCCCATAGCCAGCAGCAGCGGCTTGCGGAAGCGCCGGAGCACCTGGCGCAGCGGCAACTTGTCGGCCTCGGCGGAGTCCTGCTCGACGCTGCGCTGCGCCGCGCGGAACGACGGCGTCTCGGTGAGTTTGAGCCGAATGACCATACCCAGCGCGATCAGCACCCCGCTGAGCAGGAACGGCACCCGCCAGCCCCAGGAGAACAACTGCTGCTGATCCAATGTGGACACCCAGGCGAAGATGCCGGTGCTCAGCACCAGTCCGACCGCGTTGCCGATCTGCGGGAAAGTCCCGTACAGCCCGCGTTTCCCTTCTGGCGCGAACTCGACGGCCACCAGCGAGGCCCCGCCCCACTCGCCGCCGACGCCGAGCCCCTGCACCAGCCGGCACACCACCAGCAGCACTGGCGCCCACACGCCGATCGCCGCCGCGGTCGGCAGCAGTCCGATGAGGAACGTCGCGGTGCCCATCATCAGCAACGTCGTGACCAGTGCGGCCTTGCGCCCGATCCGGTCCCCGAGGTGCCCGAACACGATGCCGCCGATCGGGCGGGCGAAGAACCCGACGCCGAACACCGCGAACGCCGAAAGGGTGCCGATCAGCGGATCGTCGCCGGGGAAGAACAACCGGCCGAACACCAGCGTGGAGGCGGTGCCGAAGATGAAGTAGTCGTACCACTCCACGGCGGTGCCGACGAGGCTGGCGAACGCCGCGCGCCGAGCGAGGCGCCGGGACGCGTAGCCGTCCGCGCCGCTGGGTTCGTCGCGGGCACCGGCTTCCTCCGGGCCGGGCGGTTGTGCGGGTGAGGATGCCGGACCACTGACCATGTGCTGACTCCGTTGTCACTGCGGTTGAGGTCGCTGCGGTTGCTGCTCGGATTTCTGCTGCCCCGTCGCCAGGGGGCGGTGTCGCCGCGTGCGCTGCGGGCCGGCCGGACTCGGGACGAAAGAAGACTAGACAACTAGTCTGGACACGGTACAGTAAAGCCCCGGCGCGCAGCGCCAGTCAAGAGGTCCCTGCCCCGCGAAGGTCCGCGGCCCCGCAGGATTTTTTCCCGCACACCGGCCGATTCCGAGGCCGGTTCCCCGGATTCGACGTGCTCGGGCGGCCCGGCTCGCACGGCTGCGCCCGCGACAACCCGCCGTAGCACCGGCGGAAACGCTCAACGCGAAGGGATGCACGGATGTCGGAGAAGTTCACCGGCGGGCGGCTCGTCGTGCGGATGCTCGAATCGCTCGGCGTCACCCACGTTTTCGGCGTGGTCGGCGGGCAGACCCTCGCGATCACCGACGCCCTCATCGACACCCCGTCGATCGAGTTCGTGCACACGCGGCACGAAGGTGCCGCGGCGGTGATGGCCGATGCGCACGGCCGTCTCACCGGTCGTCCCGCGGTGGCCATCGCCACCACCGGGCCGGGTGCGACGAACCTGCTCACCGGTGTCGGCGGCGCGTTTCGCGACTCCAGTCCGGCGATCATCATCACTTGCAACAACAACGGCGAGAACATCCACAACGACGACGCGCAGAACGCCGATCACGTGCAGCTGTTCAAGCCGTTGACCAAGTACTCCCGGCTGGTCGCGCACGGTTCGGCGATCAAGCAGGCGATGGCGGAGGCGTACGTGAACGCGATGACCGGCAATCCCGGTCCCGTCCACCTCGACTTCGCCCGGGACACCATCGAACAAGCGCTCCCGGAGGCACCGCCGGTTCCCGCGGTGCACCCCGCGCGCGAGTGGGTGCAAGACCGCCCGATCGCCGCTCCGGACCAGATCGAGGCCGTCGCCGAGCGGGTGCTCGCTGCCGAACGTCCGGTGCTGTGGCTGGGAAACGGCGGCAACCGCTCGCGCGCCTGCGATGCGGTGCTGGCGCTGGCCGAGGCGCTGAACATCCCGGTGGTGACCACGTTCAACGGGATCGGCGCGGTGCCCACAACGCATCCCTTGGTGTTCGGCGCGTTGTCCCGGATGGGCACGAACCTCAGTTCCCGCGTGGTCGCGGAGTCGGATCTGGTGCTGGCGCTGGGAAACAGCCTCAACGCGGTCTCCACCGGCCGGTGGCGGCTGCGGCTACCGGAGATCGTGCAGGTCGACGTGGACCCGGCGGTGATCGGGCGCTACTACGCGGAGAGCACCACCGGTGTCGTCGGCGACCTCGCCGTGTTCAGCCGCGACCTGCGCACGGCCACCGCAGGGGGAGCCGAACGGGCGCGCGCCGGCCGCGCCGGATGGATCGAGCAGCTCCGGCAGGCCGAGCGGGATTGGTGGCAGCTCTCGGAATCCCGCACCTCGGAAACCGAAGGCCGGATCGCGCCACCGGCCGCGGTCCGCGCGCTGCGCGAGGTGTCCCCGGCCGAAACGGTGCTCATCCCGGATGCGGGCAACCCTGGGGTGTGGTCGTTCCTGTGGGAGATGGACCTGCCGCACCGCTACCTCAAACCCGTCGGTTTCGGAAACATGGGTTTCGCGCTGCCCGCCGCCATCGCGGCCGTCGCGGTCGAGCCGCAGCGGCCGGTGCTCGCGCTGATCGGCGACGGTTCGCTCGGGATGAGCCTGGGGGAGCTGGAAACGCTGGCGCGCGGGGGCGGGCCGGTGGTGCTGGCCGTGTTCAACGATTCCAGCTACGGCAACATCCGCCAGGAGCAGGAGTTGCACTTCCGCGGCCGCACCACCGGAGTCGACTTCGGCGAGATCGATTTCGCGCAGGTCGCGGCCGGGATGGGGGTGGCGGCCCTGCGCGTCACCGAGGTCGGCGAGCTGATGGCCGCCGCGAAGGACGCCTTCGCCACCGCCCGCCCGTTCCTCATCGACGTCGCGCTGGACCGCACGGCGAACGCCTGGACCTATCCCGCGTTCGCGCCGCACCGCCCGGCCTGATCCGGGTGCCGGTAGCGGGATCGATGTGCTCCGATCGCGCCGGGCGGCCCGCCCGGCGGCAGGGAAGGGGAAGGCAATGACGCCATCCGCAACGCCCGGCCCGCTCGGCGGGCTCAAAGTGCTCGACCTGTCGAGGTTCATCGCGGGACCGGTCTGCGCGCAGATCCTCGCCGATTTCGGCGCCGAGGTCGTCAAGATCGAACGTCCCGGCGGTGAGGACGCGCGCCACCACGAGCCCTACTACCGGGGCGAGAGCGTCTACACGATGCTCTACAACCGCAACAAGCACGGCGCCACGCTCGACACCCGCCACCCGAGCGCGGCCGCGATCCTCGAAGACCTGGTCCGCTGGGCCGATGTGGTGGTGGAGAACTACCGGCCGGGCACGATGGAGCGGATGGGGCTGGGCTACGAGCGGCTGACCGAGCTCCACCCGGAGATCATCCTGGTGTCGGTCTCCGGGTTCGGCCAGACCGGCCCGATGGCGCAGCGAGCGCTGTTCGACGCGATCTCGCAGGCTTCCTCCGGGCTGATGTCGATCACCGGTGAGGCTTCCGGCGAGCCGACGCTGACCGGCACCTACATCGCCGACTACGTCAGCGGCTACCAGGCGGCGATCGGCGCGTTCGCCGCGCTGGCGGACAAGAAGGAGACCGGGAAGGGCCAGCGGGTCGACGTCGCCTCGCTGGATTCGATGTTCGCCACCCTCGGCACCCGCCTGATCGCGCACCTGATGCTGGACCTGGACATGCCGCGCAGCGGCTCGCGGGACCTGCTGACCGCACCGGTCAACGTGTACCGGGCCCGCGACGGCGACGTCTACATCCAGGCGGGCACCAACGGCCTGTTCCCGAAGCTGTGCCGCAGCATCGGCCGCACCGACCTGCTGGAAGTGCCCGAGTACCGCACCGTCCCCGGACGGATGGCGGATCAGGAGACGCTGGAGCAGGCCGTTGCGGACTGGGCGAAGACCCGCACCTGCGCGGAAATCGGCGACCTGCTCGACGAAGCGGGCGTCCCGTGCGCGAAGGTCGAATCCGTCGCCGAGGTGGCCGCTTCGCCGCAGATCGCCGCCCGCGAGATGATCGCGGAGGTCGAGCACCCCGATCTCGGAGTGCTCCGGTTGCCCGGCAACCCGGTGAAGATGGACCGGAGCCAGCCGACCACCCGCAAGGCGCCGCCGCGGGTCGGCGAGGACAACGAGTACGTCTACCGCACCATCCTCGGCCGCACCGAGGAGGAGCTGGCTGAGCTGCGCGACAGCGGTGCATTGTGAACCGCGTGCTGAACGCCCGTCGCCGAACGAGCGCGCACGCGGCCGGTGCCGCTCGAAACGCACCGACGGGCGCGGGTCGGGCAGCGGGCCGCGAGGTTGGAGGTCCAGGATGAGCGGATGCCGATGAGTGCCGCGCAACGCGGTGTGGTCGCCGTCGACGCAGGCACGTCCGCGGTCCGCGCGGCGCTGGTCACCGAATCCGGCGAGGTTCGCGACCGCAGCCGCGTGGAACGCCCCGACCGCGGTGGCGAGCACTTCGACGCGGAGCGGTTGTTCAGCGACGTGGTCTCGGCGGTCGCGGCGCTGGACCTTACGGGCCGGACGGTCTCCGCCGTGGTGATCACCGCGCACGTCGGGACGGTCGCGGTGGACGAGGGGCTGCGCCCGGTGGACCGCGCGGGCGGCTGGTCCGATCCGCGCGGCCTCGCCGAGCTGCAGGCGATCGACGGCGAGCTGCGCGAAGCGCTGCTGCAGGCATCGAGGCGCCCCGCGCTGAGCGGCGGATTCCTCGCTCGCGCGCTGGCGCTGCTGCGCACCCCGGAAGCCGCTGCCTGGGTGCGGCACCTGCTCACCCCGAAGGACTTCCTGGTCGCCAGGCTCACCGGCGAGATCGTCACCGACGGGGTGCACGCCGCCTACACGCTGCTCGCGGACGTCACTGGCCGGTCGTGGAACGAGACCGCAGTTCGTGCGCTCGGGATCGACCAGGCGTGGCTGCCCCGGCAAGTGCGGCCCGCGGACGTCGTGGGCCGGGTGCACCGCGAGGCTGCCGAGCGCTGCGGACTGCCGTCCGGGACACCGGTGCTGGCGGGCGGGCCGGACGGGTCGATCGGGACGGGCCTGCTGCTCGGCTCGGACACCGGTGCCATCGCCGATGTGGCCGGCACGACCGACATGGTGGGGCGGCAGCTGGACGACGCGGATTCGGCACCGCCCGCGGCGATGCTGAATCCCGCGCTGATCGGGGACCGCTGGCTGGCGGGTGGCGCGTCCGGGATGACCGGGGGCGCGGTGGCGCGCTGGCGCCGGCTCCTCGGTCGCGTCGAGGACGACGAGTTCGAAGCGGTGCCGCCCGGCTCCGAAGGGCTGGTGGTGTTGCCGTCCACCACCGGCAGCCGGTTTCCGCGCTGGCGCCCCACCGACCGAGGTGCCGTGCTCGGCCAGACCCCCGCGCACTCCGCGGCCCATTTCCTGCGCGCGGCGCAGGAAGGTGCGGCGTTCACCGTCCGGGAAGGGGTGGACCTGCTGGACCCGCCGTCCAACGGCGCACCGCGGCCGATCGTGCTGGCAGGCGGCATCACCCGGTCACCGGTCGCCGCCCGGTTGCGGGCGGATGTGCTGGAGCGGACCACCATGGTGTGCTCCGACCCGGACGTCACGCTGCTCGGCGCCGCCGCGGTCGCCCTTGTCGCCACCGATGCGGCCGGGAACTTGGACGAAGCCCGCACGCTGCTCGGTTGCCGACTGCACGCCATCGAACCCGACCCGGCGCGAGCCCGGCGATACCGCGACCTGTTCGCGTCCTGGCGCGCCGTGCGGGACAGCATCGAACCCGCGCCGGCGGCGTGCTCGTCGTGAGCTGCGAGCTTCCGCGGACGCGGGCGATCGTCGGTGACCGCCGCTATCTTCGAGTGCATGGCACTGTCTGCACAGGAACGAGAGCAATTCCTCGCCGAACCGCACACGGGATCGCTCGCGGTGGCGTGGACGAACGGTCGCGCGCCGATGACGGTCCCGATCTGGTACCACTACTCGCCCGGCGAGGAGCTTTGGATCAGCACCGGGGCGCAGTCGCGCAAGGCCGAAGCGATCCGCGCCGCGGGCCGGTTCAGCCTGCTGGCGCAGCGGATCGAGCCGACCGTGCGCTACGTCTCGGTGGAAGGTCCGGTCACCCGGATCGAGGCGGGGAGCGAGGAAGCCTCCCGGCGCATGGCCGAGCGGTACCTGCCGCCGGAGGCGGCCGCGAACTTCGTGGAGTACGAGCGCACGGAGCTCGGTGAGCACGTGACCATCTACATGCGCCCGGAGCATTGGCTGTCGGCCGAGATGGGGTCGTTCTAGCAGGAAGTCCGGTGGCGGTCCCGCACGACCGCAGGCTCCGCCGCTCGCGAACCGGCCCGGAACGCGCGCCGATACCGGCCACAGTGGACACTCCGCGATCGGAGCGTCCACTGTGGCCGATTCATCGGCCGTCGCGGACCAGGGCAATGATTTCGGAATCAATTTGTTTGCGGCAGTGCTGGTTCAGTAAGCAACGATTATTGTTCGTGCGCCCGGCCGAGTTCGGCCGGGACGAACTTGCGCTCGTCATTCGTCGTTCGGAAGCGACCGCTCGTCGATCGGTATGCCCGCTCGTCGCAATCCTGCTCGATCCCGCAGCGAATTCAAGTTCAAGTAAGTTGACTGTCCCGCATCAGGACTGGATTAATCGCCGGTATCGGCGATTGCTGCATATTCCGAAGAAGCGTGTGCGGACGTTGTGCCGGGGAGAAGTGGTAGCGAGCGACAACTGATCAACTTATCGCAGGAGGCGTGTTCGCGCGCCTCCCGGAGCGCACAGCACCGGGCCGAGTCAGGGGTGCGAGCTCGGTCCGCCTCGGGCGAACCGCAACGGCGTGCCCGTTGCGTGCTCGCTGATGGAACCGTCGCCCGGGTGCTTTCGGGCGGAATTCGCGCGCTGCCGGAGCTTCTCGTTCCGCAGCGGTAGCCCATGTCCGCCCGTTCTGCCTGCATCGGGCATCGTCCCCGCGATGTCCGGGCGGCGCTTCGGTTCTTCGGCGTTGTGCGGCCGGAACTCGAACTAGTCGGACGTGTGGACCGGTCCGGTCCGCGGAGAGGAACTGTAGATCCTTGTCGGAAAGGTCGGAAGGCGACGACGCCGCAGCGGAAGTGGCGTCGACGTCGAACCAGGTCGGCGACCACGTCGGTCTGGCGATGCAAGTCGGCGGCAGTATTTCCGGTGGTCTCACGATCAACACGGGCGGATCGTCGTCGGTTCGCCCGAGCACCGGAGACTCGTTGCCGATTCCCGCGCATTCCGCGGTGCCTCGCCCGGAGCTGCTCGACGAACTGATCGAGGCATTGCGCGGTGCCGCCGGAACCGAGCTGCCGACCGGCGTCACCGGGGACAGCGGGTTCGGCAAGACCACGCTGGCCACAATGGCGTGCCGCGACGCGCGGGTGGCCGAGTCGTTCCCCGACGGCGTGCTGTGGACGACGATCGGGTACGACGCCGCCGGGCCGGACCTGGCGACCAAGCTCAACGAGCTGTCCGAGCGGTTGTCCGGAAGCCGCCCGTCGTTCACCGGCCCGGACAAGGCCGGTGAACATCTCGGCAACCTCGTGGCGGACAAGCGCTGCCTGCTGGTGATCGACGACGTGTGGCGGCGTTCGCAGCTGGAACCGTTCGCGGCCGCGGGCACGAACTGCCGCAAGCTGGTCACCACCAGGTTCCCGGAGTTGCTGGCGCAGGGCGCCGCGCCGGTGACTGCCGGGGCGATGCAGCCGGACCAAGCTCAGGCCGTGTTGTGCGCGGGGTGGTCGACGCACCATCCGGATCAGGTGGATCCGCTGCTGGCCCGCACGCACGGGTGGCCGTTGATGCTGGCGCTGGCCAATCGTGCCGTGCACAAGTACGTCAACGGCGGGCGTTCGCTTTCCGATGCGGCGCGAAAAGTGGCCGATCGGCTCTCCCGCGGTGCGCAGGAGGTGGACCGCACGGCCGTGACGCAGCGCTGCGACACGGCCTCGGCCATGATCGAGCTGAACCTGTCCCTGCTCGGCGAGCAGCACCGGCAGCGGTGCTTCGACCTCGCGATCTTCCCCGGGGACGCGTTCATCCCGCCCGAGACGTTGCGGACGTACTGGGGTCGTGTCGCGGGCATGACCGCGGACGCGGTCGAGGATCTGCTCGCGCGGCTCGACGAGCTGGCCTTGGTGCAGCGGTGCTGGGTCGGCGACGCACCCGCCGTTCAGGTGCACGATGTCGTCGGTGACTACCTGCGCAAGCGGGTCGGCGCCGAGCTGCCCGAATACCACCGGGCCTTCCTGGGTTCGTTCCAGCCGAAATCGGCGGGGAAATCGGGATCGGGAGCCGCGGCGGTGTCGCCGGAATCCGATCCGTACCTGCGCGCGCAGGGCCATTTCCACCGCCGTGCGGCGGATCGGTCCCAGCCCGGAGTGCAGATCCCGGCGAGCTCCGCGCTGGCCCGGGAATCCGCGGGGCGCAAGGCGTCGCGCGGCCGCCGGGTGCGCCGGACGGTGTTGGTGGGCGTTCCGGCTGCCGTGGTGCTGTCCGCGGGAGTCGCGTTCGCCGCGCAGCTGGACGTCGGCCGCGACGGGCCACCGGCCGAACCGCCGCCGGTGCGACAGATGCCGCCTGCGCAGATTCCCGGGCCGCCACCGGCCACGACGCCCAACCCGGCACCCACGCCGGAACCTCCAGCCGCCGCGGAGCCGCCACCGCAGGCACCGCCCGCATCGTCGGCCGAGTGCGACCGCCCCGACTGCGATCTCCCGGCCCGTTCGACGGCTCAGGCCGGGGACGGCAGCCTCGTCACGCTTGGGAGCGGCCCGGGCACGGTGCACCGATACGTGCAATCTTCCGCTGCAACGGCACCGGAACCGGACGGCGATCTCGGTGTGAGCGCTATGGCCGAAACCCGTCCGGTGCTCGTGCCGGACCGCAACGGAAGGCTGGTCGGGTTCGTGACCGACACGGCCGGGAGGCTGCTGTACAACCCGAACGTCGAGCCGGGCGTTCCGTCGCAGGCAGACGACTGGAAAGAGATCGCGACCGGCATGTCCGGCACGCCGGCGGCGGCCCAGGACCGCAGCGGGAACCTCGTGGTGATCACCAGGGACTCCGGCGGGAGCGTCTGGCGACTGGCGCAGAACGAGGGCTGGAAACGCAAGATGCTGGACGGAACGCTGACCGACGAGGACCCGAAGGTCCACCGGGACGATTCGGGCTTCTTGCGCGTGTTCGTGCTGGACAGGAGCCACTACATGCGCACATGGGCGCAGGAGGTCTCCGGCGACTTCAAGTTCCGGGAGCCTCCTCTCGGCAACGCCCAGCTGCACAGTCCACCGGCGGTGATGATGATCGACGACCGGCTGGTGCTGTTCGCGCTGGACGGCAATCGCGCCTTGCGGCAGCTGCCCGAGAGCCGGGACCTCGGCCCCAACCAGTGGCCGCAGGAGTGGTATCCCGTTCCCGAACTCCCAGACGCCTACACCGGCCTGCCGATCGTGGCGTCCGACGAGTCCGGAGCCGTGAACATCTTCGTCCGCCACCAAGATGATCCGAGCCGGGTGTCCTACGCCCACCTCGGAGGCATCCCGGACGAACTCGGCACGCGGATGCAACCGATGCTCTCCGCAACGCTCCAAGGCGGCGCGTTGGTCGTGCAAGGATGGCGCCCGAACGGGGCAGCCGTGGTCAGCGAGCCCCCTGGCTGAGCACCTGGGGTGCGGTCGCGGCACCATGACCGGTCCCAGCGCGGACGAACCTCCTGCGCGCTGACGGTCGCCGCGACCCCGGCGGCGGAAACCCGGGCCGTGAGCGGAAATTCGCTCACGGCCCGGATCGTCCATAGTGGAACAGAAGCCGCGTTCACCGGACGACCGGATCCGGTGGCCCGCCGGCCGGCGCACAGTGCACCCGTGGAATCGTCTCAGCGCGTTCGCGGCGGTGGCGGAGGTTGCAAAGTAGGCGGTCTTCCCGTCCAAGTAGATGAGTTGCGGGCCTGCATCGTGCCGAACGCACTGGAGATCAGCGCCTGGACTTCCTCGCTGACCGGGTACTCGGTAGCGGTGGCCGCCCAGGAAATCACCTGCGGTTGACCCGAACAGCGGCGACCGATCGACGTGGTGGGTTCACCGAACCGGGCCGGACATCGACTCCGAACGTTGGAACATTGATCGGGTCGCGCCGCCGACCATGATCAACATGGTACTGTACGCGCCGGTAACGGCACGAACAGTATCGATCGAGCTGTGGACGGCCGGTATTCCGCTCTCCACGCGGCCGTTGGCGGTATCGGAGGTGGGGGAGATGGCCCGGAGCTGGGAGGCGGATCCTTCGTCGCCGCTCGCGCGGCGGCTGGGCAAATCCGCCAGGGAACTGGGAACCAGCGGCGACGACGACGGTTGCCCGGACGTCTGGGAACTGGCCAACGGCGATGTCGCCGTGATCGGCCGCGATCTCACCGGCGAGTACGCAGGCCGGTTGCCGGACGGGGCGATGGTGGCCGCCGACGAGCGGCTCGTGGTCGTGCCGCGCGCGACCTTGCTGGCCGCCAAGGAGGACATCCCCGATGCGTGAGCTGCTGCAAGCGGCGCGCGGTGCGCGGTTGCCGCTGAAGGACTACCAGGCGGACTTCCAGCAGCACTTCTGGCGGATCGGCGCGGCCGGGTTCTGGAAGCTGGAACGGCAGCAGACCTTCGCCGAACCCCGCAGCCCGAGCTGGCAGGCGTTCGCCCGCGGTGCGTGGGACGAGGCGATGCACCGCCTCGAAGACCAGCGCCCGGAAATCGCGGACTACTACCGCAGAATCGCCGAGGCCGGTTTCCGCACCAAGCGCGTCCGGGTGCTCGCCGAACCGCTCACGCCGTACCTGCGCTGGGAGCTGCAACTGCTGCGGTTGCGCAGCGAGTACGGCGCCGGAATGCGCGTGGTGCGCGAGGACCAGGTCGAGCGGTTCGAGGAATCCGGCCCGTTGCCGGAAGTTTGCACGCTCGGCGACGAAGTCATGTACGAGGTCCGCTACGACACCGATGGCGCGCTCGCGGGCGGAATCCGCTACCGCGACCCCGAACTGATCGCGCGCTGCCGCGGCTTCATCAGGGACCTCTACGACCGCGGGGAGGAGTTGGCCGCGTTCGCCGACCGCTCCGGGCTCGTACCGGGCGTGCGGTGACGTGACGGTTGTGCCGCGACGGGGGTGACCCGAGCAGATGGAGCAGGCGCACGGCCGGACGTCCCGGAACCGCTCGGAGATCTCCGGAGATGCTGCCGATGTCGTGCAGGCTGGACGCGTGTACGGCGACGTCCACTTCCACGGCGGCGACCGCGCGCCGGTCGACACGCCGCAGCAACTTCCCGGGAACGTGCGGAGTTTCGTCAACCGCGTCGCGGAGACGGGCGATCTCGACGCGGTCCTCGAGGACGCCGATCCTCCCGGGGTGGTCGTGATCACCGGCACCGCCGGGGTCGGCAAGACTTCGCTGGCGGTGCACTGGGCGCACCGGGTCCGGCACCGCTTCCCGCAGGGCCAGCTGTACGTGAACCTGCGCGGCTACGACCCGGGCGAGCCGGTGACCGCCGGGGAAGTGCTGGACCGCTTCCTGCGCGCGCTCGGCGTACCGGCCGGGTCGATCCCGGCCGAGCCGGAGGATCGCGCCGCGCTCTACCGCTCCCGGCTGGCCGACCAGCGGATGCTGGTGCTGCTGGACAACGCGGGCTCGGTCGGACAGGTGCGGCCGCTGCTGCCCGGGACCTCGGATTGCCTGGTGATCGTGACCAGCCGCAGTCGGCTGTCCGGGCTGGTGGTGCGCAACGGTGCGCGGCGGGTCGACTTGGGCGTGCTCACCGCGGACGAGTCCGCCGAGCTGCTGCGCGAGCTCACCGCGAGCTACCGCGCGGCCGATGACCAGGCCGAACTGCTGGAGTTGGCGCGGCTGTGCGCCCGGTTGCCGCTGGCGTTGCGCATCGCCGCGGAACGCGCCGCCAGCAGACCGCTGATGAGCCTGGCGGACCTGATCTCCGACCTGCGCGACGAATCCTCGCTCTGGGACGCGCTCACCGCCGAGGACGACGAGGAATCCGACGCCGTGCGCACCGTCTTCGCCTGGTCCTACCGGGCGTTGCCGCAGGACGCGGCGCGGCTGTTCCGGCGGCTTGGGCTGCATCCCGGCCCGGAGTTCGGCACCGACGCCGCGGCCGCGCTGCTGGACGGCTCCACCGCGCAAGCCAAGCGGTTGCTGGACGTGCTGGTCGGCGCGCACTTGATCGACCAGCGTGCGCCGGGTCGTTACCAGCTCCACGACCTGCTGCGCGCCTACGCGGCCGACCAGGCGTTGCACGAGGAGTCCGAGCAGGACCGGTGGCTCGCCGTGCGGCGAGTGCTCGGCTGGTACGCGCGCTCGGCCGGTTCGGCGTTGGGCGTGATCTTCCCGCACGCCCGGCGCCCGGAGTTCGCGCCAGGGGACCGGATCGCATTCGACGACCGCACCCGTGCGCTGGAGTGGTACGAGGCGGAACGGGTGAACCTGGTCGCCGTGGTGCGGGCCGCGGCCGAGCACGGTGCGCACGAAACCTCCTGGCGACTGGCCGCGTTGCTGCGCAACGCGCACGCCAACCGCAACGAGTTCGACGACTGGTTCACCACCGCCCGGATCGGGCTGGCCTCGGCCGAGCAGATCGGTGACCGCTACGGCGCGGCGGAACTGCACGAGAGCCTCGGCAAAGCGCATCTGCAATGCCGCGGACTCGCCGACAGCGAGCGGCACCACCGGGCGGCGCTGGAGATCCGCCGGGAGATCGACGACCGGCCCGGCCTGCTCGCCTCGATCAATGCGCTGGGCCTGGTGGCGCTGCGCGCCCGGGAACTGACCGAGGCCCGTGCGCGTTTCGAACGCTGCGCAGACCTGGCCCGGCAAGCGGGCGACGTCGGCTGGCAGGCATTGGCCGCGTGCAACCTCGGGGAGGTCCGGTGCGAACTCGGCGACATCCCGGCCGCCGCGGCGCAGCTGAACACCGCCCTGCGCAGGTACCGGGAACGCGGCGACCGCGCCCGGGAAGGCAACGCGCTGTTCCTGCTCAGCCGGGCGCAGCGCGAATCGGGCGACGCACCGGCCGCGCACTCGGCGATCTCGGAAGCCCTCGCCCTCGCCGCGGAATTCGGCAACCGCATGTGGGAGGCGTACTGGCTGACCGAGCTGGCCCGGGTGCAGCGCGCGCTCGGAACACCCGGCGAGGCGCTGAGTTCCTACCAGCGCTCCTTGGTCCTGCAGCAACAGCTGGGCGACCGCAGCCGGGAAGCGATGGCGCTGCACGGCATCGGTGAGACCTACCGCGAACTCGGACGTTTCGGCGACGCCGCCGACTTCCACCGGCGCGCAGCAGCGATCCACCGGGAACTGGGCGACGACTGGCAGCTCGCTGCGGCCGCCGATGGTCTCGCAGCCGCCGCAGCAGCCGGTGGTGAGTCGGAGCGAGCGGTGGATTCCTGGCGGGAGGCCGCGGGCTGTCTGAGAGCTTTCGAGGACCCGGTCGCGATGGCGATGCGCGAGCGGGTCGCGCGCCGGATCCGCGATCACTCCGCGCAAGCGTAATCCGTTATCCACAATGGACCGTCCGCGCACTCGACCCGGACACCGTCGCCCGGAGTCGTGCTGGTGCGCAGGATCCGCACCTGCTTCCCGTTCAGCCGCGCGGTCGGGCTCCTTCGCATGAACCGGTTGGTGCGCACCTGGTTGTGGATGTCCGTGGCGCGGTTCGACCAGTCGACGACGGAGAAACCGGGCTCCAGGTATCCGGCCCGAGTGGCCGCCGACTCGTCCTGCGGTTCGCCCTGATCGCCTGCCGCGACCCGGCCCAACGCGGTGCCGAGCAGCTCCCGGACGACCGGTTCGATCCGTTCCCACAGCAGTTCTTGCGTCATCTCCTCGTCGAGGGGAATTCCGCTGCGTTGAGCCAGAATCGGCCCGGCGTCGAGCTGCTCCGTCATGCGGTGCACGGTCACGCCGATCGACGGATCGCCGTTGCGCAGCGCCCAGTGCACCGGCGCGGGACCGCGGTATCGCGGCAACGACGAGGGATGCACGTTGAGCGCGCCGTCCGGCAGGCTCCGCAACAGGTCTGCTGGAAGCGGCCAGTTGAACCCGTAGACCACCGCGAGATCCACCTGGTAGCCGCGCAGCGCGCCGGTCAATCCCGCGGCACTGCCGGGAACCAGGAAGTCGACGTCGCCGGGTATCGAGCCGAGCAGCTCACCGGCGGCCTTCCCGGTCCGCGCCCGCCCGGGCCGCTTCGCCGCGGTGTGCACGTAGGCGACGGGGGCGTAGCCGTGCTGTTCGCAGCATTCGTGCAGCGCGGCGAACTGTTCGGCACCGAACGAGAACAGCGCGGCACGCTTCGTGTCCGACATGCTGTTGATCATGGCACGGCGGCGGTGACCGGGAAATGACCGCCAGGTTCGCGAACGGTGCGGTGCGACCGCGCTCAGGGGCGCTTGCCGAGGCGCTTGGCGTGCTTGCAGTCGGGGCAGGTGACGCTGCCGTGGAAGGTCTTCGTCCGGTACGTGTGCTCCGGGAACGCCTTGCCGCACAGCGAGATCGCCCGGCTGTCCCAGATCGAGACGTTCGCGCGGTGGGTGATGCCGTCGTGCATGACCTCGGCTTGCATGAGCTTACCTCCCAGTGTTGCTTCCTTCTTCCGAGCTAATCCCTCCCCGATGGGACGCATATGAAATCACCGGCGGTAACTGGGAGGCAATGAATTTTCCCGTGTTGCTCCGTTGTGCGGTCGTGTTGCTGCGACGAACGGTTGGTCGTGTTCGGGCAGTCGAGGTTCTGCCCGTAGCCGTGCGGATTTCGGACTGCTCTATCCGAGTGTGATGACGCGGTGGACGCCGCCGACCGGGGAACGGCACCAGCCCTCGCCGGCGGTCCCGCAGTCAGCCTTGGTCAGGCGTCTTCGAGGATGTAATCGGCCGCGTGCCAAGCCAACGCCGTGACCGGCCCGTTGAGGTTGCCGGAAACCATGATCGGCAACACCGAGGCGTCCACTACGCGCAGCCCGGCCACACCGCGCACGCGCAGCCGCGAGTCGACCACGTCGTCGTCGTTCGGCCCCATCGCGGCGGTCCCGCTCGCGTGGTAACCGCAAGCGCCGCCGAGCAACCCGGCGTCGATGATCTCCTGATCGGTCTGCACGTCGTCCCCGGGCGAGATCTCGTGCTCGATCCGCTGCGCGAGCGGCGCGGTGCCGAACAGCCCGCGAATCACGCGGAAGGCGGCCGCGGAGGTCGTTCGGTCGTGCTCGGTGCTGAAGTACCCCGGATCGATATCC
This sequence comes from Saccharopolyspora galaxeae, assembly GCF_016526145.1. Classification (GTDB taxonomy): domain Bacteria; phylum Actinomycetota; class Actinomycetes; order Mycobacteriales; family Pseudonocardiaceae; genus Saccharopolyspora_C; species Saccharopolyspora_C galaxeae. Next base: position 111,097 of record NZ_JADDUE010000008.1, on the reverse strand, counting down.
AGCGGCGCGTCCGGATCCGCCGAGGTGATGCGGACGCCGCCCGCGCTGTCCGGCCGCAGCAGGTAGGCGATGCACACCATCCCCGGCTCCTGCTCGAGCTGAATGCCCTTGCCGGGTTCGGGCGGCAGCATCGAGTACGGCGCGACTTGCAGCTGCGCGTCGGGGCGGGCGAGCTCGGGGCGGGTCTTGAAGAATCCGACGATGTCGAACGACGGCGCGGCCATCGGCCCGCCTCCGGTCGCCTGGTACTCGGTCATTGCCCGCTGCTGGGCCTCCGGCGTGTTCAGCAGCCGGTTGTACCCGATGTCCTCGGCGAGCCGGAACTGCGCGTAGAGCACGCGGTGCTCGCGCATCCGGGCGCCGACGTTCGGGCTCTCCGCGGCGATGCCGACCCCGGCGGCGCGCAGCGTCTCGCGATCACCGATCCCGGAGAGCTGAAGGATTTTCGGCGTGGCGAGCGCCCCGGAGGACAGGATCACCTCGCGGATGGCGCCGTATTCGACGGCCCGCCCGTCCTGCCTGGCTCGCACGCCGCACGCCCGGTCACCGTCGAGCACGACCCGATCGACGTCGGTGCGCAGCGCGACGGTCAGGTTCGGCCGGTTCATGACCGGGTGCAGGAACGCGGTCGCCGCACTGCACCTGCGGCCGTCGCGGATCGTGGCCATCGTGTAGCCGATGCGTTCCTCGTCGGTCTCGTTGAGGTCCCGCGCCCGCTGCCAGCCGAGTCGGGTACCGGCGGTGAGCACGTCCTCGAGCAGCGGGTCACCGCCTTCGGCGGTCGAGAGCTGCAGTGGGCCGCCCGCGCCGCGCGCTTCGGTGGCGCCGAGCGGGTTGTCCTCGATCGTGTTGAAGACCGGCAGCATCTCGTCCCAGCCCCACCCCGGGTTGCCGAGCTCGGCGATCGCATCGTGGTCGGCGCGGTTGCCGCGGTTGTAGACCATGCCGTTGACCGAGCTGGACCCGCCGAGCGTCTTGCCGCGCACCCAGTGCTCGACCTGCCGGGCCGGTCCGAACGGGCGAGTCGGGTAGTGCCACGCGGTGCTGGGATCGCCGATGAGCTCGGCGAATCCGCGCGGCATGGCGATGAGCGGGTTCGCGTCCTGCTCGCCCGCCTCGATCAGCAGCACGCTGACATCGGGATCGGCGGAGAGGCGGTTGGCGAGCACGCAACCAGCTGTTCCGGCGCCGACGATGATGTAGTCGAACCGCGTCATGGAGGTGCTCCTTCCCGATGGTGGTGCTCGGCTTCCAGTCCGGCGTGCGCCGAACTCGGGCGAAACCGCTGCGCGGGTGAATCCGGGGCGCGGCGCGAAATCCGGGAAAATTCGTGCCGGGACCTGGCGCGTGCGCGTTCCTATGATGCTCTCGAACTTTCCTGGTCGTGCACACCTCGAAGAGGACTCATGCGGAAATCAGCTCGCTTGCTCGCCGGTACCCGCACGTCGTTCGGCCTCGGCGTGGCCTGCCATCGGGGGATTTGATGGTCGCCGGGACATCGCTGCGGACCGCGCTGGCGGCGGTGGTGGCAGTGCTGCTCGCGCCCTCGGCCGCAGCAGCCGGGCCGGGAACCGTCGAAGATCCCGGCAAGAAAGGTGTCAGCGCGACCGATGTGTCCGGTGTGGACGAAGCGCTCGGCGACGCCGGTACGAGCTGGTTCTACGACTGGTCCGCCGATGAGCAGGGCATCGCAGCACCGGAGGGCACGGAATTCGTCCCGACGATCTGGGGCGCCGATGCGGTCAACCGGCAAGAGCTGGACGAGGCGAAGAATTCGGGCTCGACGCTGCTGAGCTTCAACGAACCGGACATGGTGGAGCAGGCGAACATGTCCGTCGAGCAGGCACTCGATTTGTGGCCGCAGCTGCAGGAAACCGGGATGCGGCTGGGCGCACCCGCGGTGGCCACCGGTGCCGATCAGGAAGGCGGCTGGCTCGACCGGTTCATGCAGGGCGCGGCCGAACGCGGCTACCGGGTCGATTTCATCCCGCTGCACTGGTACGGCGCGGATTTCTCACCCGCGGCGACCGAGCAGCTGCGCAGCTACGTCCAAGCCGTTCAGGACCGCTACCGGAAACCGGTTTGGCTCACCGAATACGCGCTGATCGATTTCTCCGGCGCGACGCCGCGCTACCCGAGCCAGCAGCAGCAAACCGAGTTCGTCCGGAACTCCACCGCGATGCTCGAAGAACTGCCGTTCGTCGAGCGCTACGCCTGGTTCACGCTCTCCACCGAAACCAGCCCCACCGGCCTCTACGACGGCGCACACCCCAACCCGACCGGCAACGTCTACCGCGAGGCCGGGAACACGGGCTAGTCCCGGCCGGGCGGCTACGCCCGTCCTCCCAGGTGTCGCGCGAGGAAGCGCTCCGCGGCGCGGAACATGGCGATCAGGTTCTCCGGGTTGACGAAGCTGTGGCCTTCGTCGGGGAAGACGAGGTAGTCCACATCGGCCTCGCGGGCGCGCAGCGCGTCGACGATCAGGTCCGATTCGGCTTGCACGACCCGGACGTCGTTGGCGCCCTGCACCACCATCAGCGGGGTGCGGATCTCGGGTATCCGGGTGATCGGGGAGCGGGCGAGCATGTCCGCTTCCTGCTGCGGGTCGCCGGGATCGCCGACGTAGCGGAACCAGTTGGCGATCAGGCCCGGTTTGGCGAATTCCGGCACCGTCCGCATGAAGTTGGCCAGGTTCGAGATGCCGACGTAGTCGATGGCCGCGGCGAACCGGTCCGGGGTGAAGGTGATGCCGACCAGGGAGGCGTAGCCGCCGTAGGAACCGCCGAAGATCGCGACGCGGTCCGGATCGGCGTACCCCCGCTCGACGGCCCAGTCGACGCCGTCGATCAGGTCGTCGTGCATCGCGCCCGCGAATTCCCCGATCGCGGCCCGCATGTGGGCCTTGCCGAAGCCGGTCGAGCCGCGGAAGTTCACCTGAAGCACGGCATAGCCGCGATTGGCCAGCAACTGCACGGCTTTGTCGCACCCCCACGAGTCCCGCGTCCACGGTCCACCGTGGACCATCAGGACCATCGGCAGTCCGGAGGGCTCGATCCCGACCGGCAACGTCAGATAAGACGGCAGCGCCAGCCCGTCGCGCGCGGTGATCGTGACCGGGTGCATCGCGGCCAGCGAATCCGGGTCGAGGTGCGGGTAGGGGCGGAACAGCAGCCGGCATTCACCGGTGGCGTGGTCGTAGAACCAGGTCACACCGGGATCGCGGTCGCGGGTGAAGGAAACGATCCAGCGCAGGCCGTTCTCGTCCGAGGAGACCTCCGCGAGATCGCCATCGGAGAGCGGTTCGAGGTTCTTGAGCACCTCGGCGAAATCTGGATCGAAGGCGTGGATCACCTGGCGCTCGCCGAGATAGCGCGCGCCCAGCAGCTCGCCGGTGCCCCGTTGCCGGATCAGCGGCGATGGCAGGGCCGCGAAGACGTGCGCGCGGGTGTCGAGGTCGAAGCTCGGGTGGCTGTCGACCTCGGTCTCGGCACCGGTGGTCAGGTCGAGCCGGACCAGGCGGGTCCGGTCGGTTCCCCGATTGGATCCGATCCATGCCGCGGTTCCGTCCGGAGTGATCTCGAACGGCCAGACGCCCACCGGGTAGTCGTCGCCGTCGAAGGTCGTGATCCGGTGCGGTTGAGCGGTTTCACCGTCCCAGCGGGACAACTCGATGTCGCCGTCGGCGGTGTAGCGCAGTGCGAACAACTCGCGGCCCGCGGTGAGCCAGGACGCGACGTCGCCGGGATTCCGCGCCAGCAGCGTGAGCTCGCCGGTGGCGATGTCGAGTTCGTGCAGGTCGAATTCGGCGGCTTTGCGGGCGTTCAGGTGCAGGACGGCTTTCCCGGGACGCGTGGCGGGCTGTTCCAGCGCCAGGGTTCGCACGCCGGGAAACGGGGTCATGTCGACGGCCGGGGCGTCCGGGTCGTGCAGATCCACCCGGTGCACGTGCCAGTTCTCGTCGCCGCCCTCGTCCTGGGTGTAGAGCAGCCAGCGCGGTTCGTTCGTCCACTGGTAGCTGAGCACGCTGCGGGAATCATCAGCGGTGACGCAGCGGGGTTGAGCACCGGAGTCGAGGTCTTGGACCCACACGTTGAGCCGGTCCCGCCACGGCGCCAAGTAGGCGATCCTCGTTCCGTCCGGCGAAATCGATGCGCCGGCACGTTCCGGTTGGCCGAAGAAGTCCTCGACCGGCCGCAGATCCGGCAGTGCCATGTCGTTCCTCTCGTTCGGTGACGCGCGGTGAGCCGTGCTCCACGAAAAGCCGTGCCGCTGCGGCACACTCAAGTGCGCGCAGCGTGATCTGCGGCACCTTTCGCGGTTTTGCACGGCCGTTGGCGTCTCCGGCCGGGAGGAGGGGACCGTGGAGCGAGCGGTTCGGACCGGGGTGCTCAGCCGAACTCGACGCCGACGGTGGTCAGCAGCGTGTAGACGCCGAGCAGTCCGATCGCCGCGCTGCTGATCACCAGGGCCGCGTTGAACGCGCGGCTTCCGCGCAGCCGCGGGTCGGTTTCGGTGTTGCGCAGGTACCACACCGCGACCACGACACCGACCAGGAACAGCGCTCCGGAGATCCCGCCGACCTGGACCATGACCACCGGTTCGGACAGCAGCAGGTAGGCCGCGCTCCAGGTGATCGGCAGGGCGACGGTGAAGATCCGCAGCCACCTCGTCCGGGCCCGCTGGTCGGTCCAGTCCAGCACGCCGAGCAGGGCCAGCGTGTTGGTCCACACTCGAGCCCAGGAGGGCAGCGAGGCCCACAGCGTCGAGCCGAGCACCGCGATCGCGCCGATCAGGAACAGCACGCCTGCCCAGTTTCCAAGGGTGTCGGTGTACATCCTGGACAGCGTGGTGAGCATCCCGTTGCCCTCGGGAACGAGTCCCTGCGGGTGCAGCACGGCCGCGCCCATGACGAAGAAGGCCAGCGTCGCCAGCGTGTAGACGACCCACGACAGCAGCGCGTCCCGGTACATCACCCGGATCCAGCCGTCGGCCCGCTTCGTGCGGGCATCGCTGCCGTCGGCCGGACCGGTCCAGCGCGCGTAGCCCTTCTCCAGGCACCAGTACTGGTAGGCGATGATCTCGTCGGACCCGATGCCGGTGATGCCGAACGCGGCGATCGCGACGCCCACCACCCCGGGCGGAATGCCGAATGAGAGTCCACTGAGGACATCCGAGGTCCCGTAGGCGAACGGCGTGAACGGCAACCCGGCGGCGATCACCACGGTGATCACGACGAAGATCGCGACCAGCGCGGCCGCACCCCGTTCGATCAGGGAGTAGTGGTTGGAGTAGAGCAGGACGATGGTCGCGGCGGCCAGCGCCACCGTCCACACTGCAAGCGAAGTCGTCCCCAGTGGATCGCCGCCCACCGGCGCCAGGATGCTGCACGCCGTTGCGGTCGCGCCGATGACGCCGCCCAGCTGGATCAGCTTGGCCACCGCCATGATCAGCCACAGCACGGTGATCCACCCGATCCGCCCGATCCGGGGCGCGACCTTGTTGCACCCGGTCATCACCGGCTGGCCGGTGGAGATCGTCCAGCGGGCGAGCTCGATCTGCACGGCGACCTTGACGAACGTGCTCACGATGATCAGCCACAGGATCGCGAATCCGGCCTCGGCGCCCAGCGCCGTGGTCGCGATCAGCTCGCCGGAGCCGACCACCGAGGCGCTCACGATCAACCCTGGACCGAAGAAGCGCAGGCTCGCCCGCCAGGTCCGGGGCGGTTCCCGGATCTCGTCGGCGGTCAGCGCGTAAGGATCTCGTTGCGTGTCAGGCGATTCCGCGTAGGTGGACATCACGAGCCTCCAGGCAGGGGAGAGGCGCCCGAGCCGGCGAGTGGCCTATTCCGCCGCTCAGCGGGATTCCGGTTTCACATGACGGTGCCGAGGTGCCACGGGACGAATTCCTCCTCGCCGTAGTCGAATTCCTCGCTCTTGGTGCGTTCGCCGGAGGCGACCCGCACCACGTGCTCGAAGATCTCGTCCCCGAGTTCGTCGATGGTGGTCGCGCCGTCGACGACGCCTCCGCAGTTGACGTCCATGTCTTCGCGCATGTGCTCGTACAGCGGGGTGTTCGTGGCGAGTTTGAGGCTCGGCACCGGGGTGCAGCCGAAGGCCGACCCGCGGCCGGTGGTGAAGCAGACGACGTTCGCGCCGCCCGCGACGATCCCGGTCACCGACACCGGGTCGTAGCCGGGCGTGTCCATGAAGACGAAACCGCGGCTGCTGACCGGAGCGGCGTAATCCACGACGTCCCGCAGCGTGGTGGTCCCGCCCTTCGCCACGGCACCGAGCGACTTCTCGAGGATCGTGGTGAGACCGCCCGCCTTGTTCCCGGGGGACGGGTTGTTGTCCATCGAGCCGCCGTTCTTCGCGGTGTAGTCCTGCCACCAAGCGATCTTGTCGAGCAGCTTCTCGCCGACCGCGCGGCTTTCGGCGCGACGGACCAGCATGTGCTCGGTGCCGTAGATTTCCGGTGTCTCACCGACGATTCCGGTGCCGCCCTGCGCGACGAGCCGGTCTACTGCCGCACCGAGCCCGGGATTGGCGGTAATACCGGAGTACGAGTCCGATCCGCCGCAGTTGGTGCCCAGCACCAGCTCGCTCACCGGCACGGTGCTGCGCCCCGCCTTGTTCGCCTCCGGCAGCATTTCGGTGAGCCGCGCGACGCCTTCGCGCACCGTTTTCGCGGTGCCGCCCAGTTCTTGGATCGTGGTGGTGACCACGGGCAGGTCCGCCCGCAGCGGCACGTCCCGGGTCAGCTGCACGATCTGGTTGTCCTCGCACCCGAGCCCCAGCACGAGGAATCCGGCGAAGTTGGGGTGGGTGAGGTAGCCGCGCATCACCCGCCGCAGCACCTCGATCCCTTCGCCGTCCGGCGCCATTCCGCATCCGGTGCCGTGGGTCAGCGCCACCACGCCGTCGACGTTGTCGAAGTCCTCGAGCGCTCCGGAGAACCGCACCTGCTGCGCGATCCGCTTGGCCGCGGTGGCCGAGCAGTTGACGCTGGTGAGCACGCCCAGGTAGTTGCGGGTGCCGACGCGCCCGTCCGAACGCACGTAGCCCTGGAAGGTGGTGCGTCGCGGCTCGGGGACCACGTCTTCCGCGCGCGCTTCGGCGGCGAACTCGTAATGCCGCTCGAACTCCCGGTATTCGAGGTTGTGCAGGTGGACGTGCTCGCCGTGCCGGATGTCGACCGCCGCGAAGCCGATCACCTGCCCGTAGCGGCGCACGGGCTCGCCAGCCGCGACCGAACGCACCGCGATCTTGTGCCCGCGCCGGACCTCCTCGCGGACGCTGATCAGCTGTCCACCTGCGCGGACTTCGAGTCCCTCGGCCAGATCGGACCCGGCGATCGCGACGTGGTCGGACTCGTGCAAGTGGACGACCGTCGGAGCTTCCGCTGTGGCAGCCATCGGCACTCCGTATTTCCGCGGTACAGGGGTATTTCCGGAGGTATAGAGCCTTTTCGGAGGTACAGGCCTTTTCGGAGGTACAGGGGTCTTCCGGATCGGATGGGTGTCCCGCGATGTCGCCCGCTGTTCGGGGCGTCCGGGCTGTTCGGAGGTTCCGGGGTGGGTGGCGCTTCCCGGGCCGGAGCGGTGTTCCGGGTCTGTGTAGGCTGTGTCACGACCGGGTCGATCCGGAAACGCTAAGGTGGCGGCGACCGGGTGTCAACGTGCCGAGCGGATTCTCCGCGCGGCCGAACGAGATCCGGGCTTCGCCTGCGCTTCTGCCCTGGCCGCGGAAGCGGTCACTTCCGGTCCACATCGGACACTGGAAGATCGCCGACGGGCGAGCATCCGACCGGTACGGCGCACCCGCCGCGTTACCGCTGTGGGCGGTTACCCGCCGCCGATTCCGTAGCGGATGAAGAACTCGTGCTCCACGTCCGGAGCGTTCAGGACGGAGCCGGGAACGGAATGGTCGGGCTGCTCGCCGCTGGTGTCGGCCAGCGGCACGTGTGGCGGCAACCCGGTCACGCGGACACGCTTGCCTGCGAGCTCGCAGTACTCGACCGGCGGGTCACCGGTCAGCTCGGCCACTTCGCGCTCGGCCTGCGCCGCGCAGACGGTGCAGGTCCCGTCCGCGTCGGCCGAAGCGCTGTCGCGGCCGCATTCCTGGCATCGCATGTTCTTACCGTAACCACTCCGTCGCGGCGCTGTCAGCGAAACCGCACGATATGGGCGTGCGGTAGGCATTCGTCCGCGCGCCCGATGCGACCGCCGGAGCGCGCTGCTGACTCGCCGCGCTGGAACGATCACCGCGCCCTGTTGGCGTGCCACATGGTGTGTTCGCGGCTGATCGCCGTTTCGGCGTCGACCACGGCGTCGGACCACTCCTGCTCGTCGAGGTCGTGCGAGAGCTGGTCGCGGACCGCCGCGAGTTCGTGCGAAGCCAGCACGTAAGCGGTCGCGGTCGAGTTGTGCTGGCGGGTGGAGTTCCACGCGGCCAGCGCCGAGACCAGTGCCGCCACGATTCCGGCGAGGTCGAAGTCGACGAGGCCGAAGGCCTTGGCCAGCGCGCCCGCGATACCCGCCACTTCCATGATCAACGTCAGGGTCCAGAAGATCCGCGCGCGCCGGTGGTGGTAAACGGCCTTGTCGGCGTACCAGTCCTGCTGGTCGCGCACCCGGCAGGTCAGGTACGCCTCCTTGCGCGCGGCCAGCGGGGCACTTCGCATCGCGCGCATCCGCTCGCTGATCGCCGGAGCCGTGCTCGGCTGCGGCGGAACCTCCGGCATGTTGCGTTGCAGGGCGCGGATGCGCTCGACGAACTCCTCGTCGGCTCGCTCGCCGTTGAACGGAGCGGCGGCCGCGACGTAGCGCCAGGTCAGGGTTTTCAGCGACTCCGCGAGAGCACGGCCTTCGTACCAGAGCTTGTCCGGCCGGTTCCCGGCCACGGCCAGCTCCACGGCCATCACGCCGATGAAGGCGAGTGCGGTCCCCACCGCGTACAGCTCGATCCCGCCGCCGACGGGAAGTTCGAACGCGGCGAAGACGGCAGCCGCGACGGTGAGCACCAGCCGGGCTCGAACGGCGCGCAGATAGCTGCGTTGCTGTGCCACCGAGACGGCATCCGCCGCCTGGAACAGCCCCGGGTAGTCCTGGGGTGCCAACGACTGCAACCGATCGGTGCTCGACATCCACGCTCCGCACATTGGGGATGATTCAGTCGATCTCGCGGCGGGCGCATTCGGAAAGCCGCCATTCGGGTGTAATCTGCAGCGCTGCGGATTTCGGCGGCGGTGTTCGCGCGCGAATATGCATAACGGCGGCTGGTGTGCGCCGAATTGTCGGGTTCATTGCGCCGACGTAATCGCGGTGATGGGCCCGGAGCCGCCTGCAACATCGTCGGTCGATACTCTTCGGCCTCCACCGGCGGTGTGCGACGGATCCATCGAGACGGCGACGACGAAATCCGACGATAGGACGGGAATGGCAGAACGGGACCCCTCCCAATCGCCTGCTGCGCTCGAGCGGTCTCTACAACGTGGCAGACGGCTGGACAGGTGGGGCTCGGTCGCAGTGCTGGCGGGCGCTGTGTGCCTGCTGGCAGATTTCCAGCACGACTCGATCTGGCTGGGCGCACTGGAGTTTGTGGTCGGCTTCGCCTTGGTCGGCGTCGGAGTGTGGGCGCTGGTGCGCGGTCGCCGGCACTTGACGCCGGTGGTGCCCGGCCTTCGGTTCTTGCCCGCGGACGCGCGGGTCGTGCTGTATCTCCGGTCGTTCTCCGATGATCGAGGCTTCGCGCGGATGGGGGGAACGCGGATTCGCGACGTGTTGCAGTGGCCGCCGACACTGGCCGATCTCCGCACGGAGGAGCAGCAGGTCGCCCGCGGGGTCGCGGCGTTCGGCCGGATGGTCGCGCTCGGCAAGCCCTCGGATCAGCTACCGCAACCCGGTGCCGAGCGCAGCTACGTCGCCGACGAGCAGTGGCAGGACGAAGTGCTCACCGGGCTCGACCGGGCCGGCCTGGTCCTGCTGGCCGCCGGTCCGGGGAAGGGCCTGGAATGGGAAGTCGATCAGGTGGTGCGGCGTGATCCGGCTCGGCTGGTGATCCTCGTCAGCCGGGACCGGTCGCAGTACGCGCAGTTCCGGGAATCAGTGCACCAGTACTTTCCGAAAGGATTGCCGGACTATCCGCAGCCGCGGGCGCGGCACCGCCTGTTCCGGGGCCGGTACGTCCGTGCCGCGATCTGGTTCGATCCGGACTGGACACCACACCTGGAAATGCTCGACGGCAAATACCCGCTCAGCGGTGCCGCCACCCGGACGCAGCACGCATTGCCACGCGCGTTGCGGCCGGTTTACGAACGGGCCGGTGTGCCGGTACCGCGCAAGAACAGGCCGACCAAGCCGCGGCCGAAGGAGGTGGTGCTGGGCGTTGTGCTGTTCGCTCTCCCGCTGCCCGCTCTCGTAGTGACGTTCTGCCTCCTTTTTTACAGCGCGGCCCTCGGGGTGGTGAAGTTCTTGGTCGGCCCCGGCGGCTCCAGCGGCGGAGGCGGCACCTACACCAGCAGTGGCCTGCTCGCGACCGGCAATCCCACCCTCGACTTCCTGATCATAACCCTGTTGGTCCTGCTGATCTGGCCGTTACCGGTGGCCTTGTGGATGCGCCGGGTTTTGCGCGGCGGGCCGGTGGCCATTCTGATGCTGCAAGTGGCCGGTATTTCGCAGGGAATCGCGCTGCTGGTGTCCGCGATACCGTTGGGAATTTTCTTTCTGATAGCCGGTGGTCTCGCGAGCTTGACGTTCGGTGTCGCGCCGCTCTGGCTCGGGATCAACACATTCGTGGTCAATCTCGCCGCCCCGCCCATCGCCACGCTCCTTTTCCTTCGCCGCGACGTTCGAGAATGGGCCGAATCGCGAACGTGACGGGCAACGAAAGGTTGCCGGTGTCGCACCGAGAGGAGCGCGACGTTCAGGCGGCGGCCAGCTTCACGGCCAATACCCGGCGCAGGTAATCCCGGTTGCGGGCGGAGACGCCGAGGCCGTCGCCGCCGTAGTGCTCGGTGCAGATCGGGCCGTCGAAACCGGCTTCCAGCGCGAGTTCCAGCGCTTTGCGGTAGTCGATGGCGCCGCTTTCGACCGGGGCCGGTGAGGTGGCGTAAGCCCCGGTCGCGGGGTCGTGGTCGCGGTAGTAGTTCTTGATCTGCCAGTAGTTGGTGTAGGGCAGGGTCGGCACCAGCAGCTCCTCCCAGTGCGGCATCGGACGGTGCAGCCGCACCAGGTTGCCGATGTCCGGGTTGAGCCCGACGTTCGCCAGGCCGATGTCGCGCACCAGCCGGACCGCGCTTTCCGGCGTGCCGAGGAAGGTGTCCTCGTACATCTCCAGCGACAGCGCCACACCCCGGCCCGCGGCGCGCTGACCTGCGGCGCGGAACCGCTGCACGGCCAGTTCCCAAGCGCGTTCGTCCGCCGGGTCGTCGCCAGCGCCCGGCTGGTGCCAGAACCAGACCGCGGCGCGCTGCGCATCGGTCAGCGGCCGGTGCAGCCCGGCGCAGACCACTCCGGCGCCCAGCTCGGCCGCGGCGTCGATGCTGCGCAGCAGGTAGTCGAAGTTGGCGGCCCCGGTGTCCGGGTCGAGCACGCTGCGCCGGGTCACCGACAGCGCGGAGACGGCCAGCCGGTTTTCCTGCAGCGTGCGGGCGAACTCCTGGCGGCGCTGCGGGCTCAGGTCGGCCGGGCGCAGCCAGCTGTCGGTGAGGTCGAGGTGCTCGAACCCCTCGGCGGCGACCTCGCGCAGCACTCGTCCCCACTGCTGCGCGGGCAGATCCTGCACGGAGCGGCCGTCGCGGGTGGTGCCCGGGAATTGCAGGAGCGCGGCGCCGATCGGCCAGTCCTGAGCGGTGTGCGGCATGGTCCTCCGGCCTCGTGCGGGGAAAGCGTCGATCCAGATCCAACACCATATAGGATCTATGTTGGGCCCGGTAGGCTCGGCGAGTGCAGCCGTTTCGCTAGGATTTCGGGTGCGATGACCAGTGATGACAACCGCGCGGCGGCCGTGCGCCCGCCCGCCCGCAAGCAGCCTGTGGTGGCGCGGCGCGCGCTGCGCGACGGCGTCTACGACGCGATCTTGGAGAAGCTGCTGGACGGCTCCACGCCGCCGGGCAGCTCGCTGGGCATCGACCCGCTGGCGCGTGAGCTGGAGGTCTCGCCGACTCCGGTGCGCGAAGCGCTGGTGCAGTTGGAGCACACCGGCCTGGTCTCGCGGGTGGCGCTGAAGGGCTATCGCGTCGCCGAGCCGATGACCGACGAGCAGCTGGCCGAGCTGTTCGACATGCGCAGCGTGCTGGAGACCGCCGCGGTCGAACGCGCCGCGGCCAACGCCGACGACCTCGTTCCGGAACTGCGGGTCGCGCACGCCCAGCACGTGCTGTGCGCGCACCGGGTGCGCAAGCTGCGCGGGCCGGGCGAGGAATCCGGTGCGGGGCCGGGCGATTTCGCGGATCTGCGCGAGTACTTCGCCGCGGACTGGGAGTTCCACCGCACGATCATCCGCGCTGCGGGCAACCGATTCCTGCTGCAGAGCGCGGACTCGCTGAGCGCGCACGTGCACCGGCTGCGCCAGACGGCCGACCGCGGCACGATCGACATCGATCAGGCCGTCGACGAGCACGCCGCGATCCTCGCCGCCTTCGAGTCCGGCGATCCGGAGCAGCCGAAGATCGCGATGCGCGAGCACCTGGCCGCGGTCGCCGGGCGGTCCCGCGCGGGCGGCTGAGCCGCAGACACCCAGCGCTGGTCAAGCGGCGGGTCCGCGCTTTCGTCGGCCGGGGCTCAACTCCGGTCGGCGCGCGCCGGCGCATGAGCGGAGGCCGGCGGGCTTCGGCAGCGGTCCGCCCGGGCCGCTTCGGCCGTTTCCCTTGCCGCGGCTCTTGCCAAGAACCGCACGTGCACCTTAGCTTGCTCGCACATATCCAATAGGATCTCGGATCTGCGGCTCCGCATCATGCCGTCGCTGCGAGGTCCGTGCGGGACAGAAGGCTCTGACGATGAGGTCATCCCTGCGCTTGGCACTGGCGTTGGCCGGCGCCGTTTCGCTCGTCTCGGGGTGCTCGACGCTGAACGCGCGCCCCGCCGTCCCCGACGATTGGACTCCGCGCGGGTCGGTCTCCGCAGTGGTCGCGTTCGCGCCCGGCGGCGGCAGCGACCGGTCGGCGCGCGTGCTCGCGCAGGGGCTCAACGAGCTCGACGCGGGTTTCAACGTCAACGTCGAGAACACCGACGGCGGTTCCGGCGCGGTCGGGTGGGCGACCTTCCTGGCCGAGGAGGGCAACGGCAACGCGCTGCTGGTCGCCGAGACCGCGCTGAACACCTTGCCGCTGGTCTACGACGTGCCGTTCACCTATCGCGACTTCACCCCGCTGGTGATGTTCGCCGAGGACTCGCGCATCGTCGTCGCCCGCAAGGACACCCCGTACAACAGTTGCTCCGAGCTGGTGGCCGCCGCCGGAAGCCGGTCCATCAAGACCGGTTCCAGCGGCAAAACGGGAGCGGATGCCTTGGTCGTGGCGGAGTTCGAGCGCAACGGCGGGAAGTTCCCCGTGGTGCCCTACGGCTCCACCGGTGAAGTGATCACCGGGTTGCTCGGCGGGCAGATCGAGGCCGCTCCGGCCAGTGCTTCCTCGGCGAAGCCGTACTTGGAAAGCGGTGACCTCAAGGCGCTGTGCACGCTGAGCGGCGAGCGTTACGACGACCCCGTGCTCGGCTCGCTGCCCACTGCGCGGGAGCAGGGCCTCGACGCGCAAGTGACGATGTGGCGCGGGATTTTCGCTCCGGGCGGGATCGACGAGGTGCAGCGGGAGTACTGGATCGACGCGATCCACCGGGCGATGCGGTCGCAGGCTTATCGCGACTACCTGGCCGAGGACCTGCTCATTCCGGCGGATCTCGCGGGCGCGGACTTCGCCCGCTACCTCGACGAGTACGACCGGCGGATGCGCGAGGTGTTCCGATGAGCGACGTGCAGGACGTGCAGGCCCGGGGACGTCGTCCGGTGCTCGCCGCGCACCTCGTGCTCGCGGCGGTCGGTGCCGCGTTCTTCCTGGGATCGTTCGCCTATCCCTGGACCAATCCGGAGGACGGCACGATCGGCGCGGCGGTTTTGCCCCGCACGGCAGGGTTTCTGCTGCTGATCGTGGGAATCGGCCTGTGCAGGCAGGAGTTGCGGTCGGGTTCGGTGCTGGAAGGTGACGGCCATGTCGCGGCGGAAGCAGCGCACGATTCCGCGCAGCTGCGCGAAATTCGCCGCAAGCTGGTGTTGGTCACGGCCGGGATGTTCGTCGCAGCACTGCTGATTCCATTCCTCGGAATGCTGCCCGCGTTGGCATTGCTGACGTTGTGCCTGACCAAGTTCGTCGAGCGGTTGCGCTGGCGGACCTCGGTGGCGGCTGCGGTGGGCGTGCTCGCGGTCTCCTACGTGCTGTTCATCGTGGTGCTGCGGGTGCCGTTGCCGTTCGGCCTGCTGGATCCGGCCGTGTGGAGGGCGTCGTGATCGAGCACATCATCACCGGCTTCGGTGCGGCGCTGAGCGCGGAGAACTTGCTGTGGTGCTTCGTCGGCGTGCTGCTGGGCACGATCGTCGGCATCCTGCCTGGGCTGGGCTCGGCGACCGGGGTGGCGATCCTGATCCCGGTCACGCTGACCTTCGACCCGCTGACCGCGCTGATCATGCTCGCCGGGATCTACCACGGTTCGCAGTTCGGCGCGACGATCACCGCGATCCTGATCGCCACGCCGGGGGAGGCGTCCTCGGTGGTGTCCACTCTGGACGGCTATCGGATGGCGCGGCTGGGACGGGCCGGTCCGGCGCTGGCGATCTCCGCGCTCGGTGCGTTCGTGTCCGCGATGGTGTCGCTGGTGGCGCTCGCGGCCGTGGCGCCGGTGTTCGCCCGGCTGGCGCTGGACTTCGGGCCGCCGGAGATGCTGGCGGTGATGATCCTCGGGTTGTGCACCATCGTGGTGTTCTCGGGAAGAAACCTGTTGCTGGGCACCGGATTGGGCCTGGTCGGCGTGCTGATCGCCTGCGTCGGCGTCGATGTCGGCTCCGGCACGCCCCGCTACACCTTCGGGCAGGTGCAGCTTTTCGGCGGGGTGCCCTACGTGGAGGTGATGATCGGCCTGTTCGCCATCGGTGAGCTGCTCAACCAGCTGCACATCGGCATGGCCGAGCCGATCCGCACCCGCTTCCGCGACCTGCTGCTGACCCGCGAGGACTTGCGCCGCGCCACTCCGGCCACGGCGCGCGGCACGGTGGTGGGCTTCCTGCTCGGCTGCCTGCCCGGAGCCGGTACGACGCTGGCCTCGTTCATGGCGTACGGCGCGGAGAAGCGATTTTCCCGCAATCGCAAGAAACTCGGCACCGGCGCCATCGAAGGGGTGGTCGCTCCCGACGCCGCGACGAACGCCGCCTCCAACGCGAACTTCGTGCCGACGCTGGTTCTCGGCGTCCCTGGCGGTGCCACGACCGCGGTGTTGCTGGGTGCTTTCCTGATCTACGGCATCCAGCCGGGCCCGTTGTTGTTCGAGAACCAGCCGGTGCTGATCTGGGGCTTGCTGGCCTCGTTCTTCATCGGCAACCTGATCCTGCTGCTGTTGAACCTGCCGCTGGCGCCGGTGTTCGCGCAGCTGCTGCGGGTGCCGTACTCGATCCTGTATCCGCTGATCATCGTCACCAGCCTGGTCGGCGCGTACTCGGTGAAGAACAACATGCTCAGCGTGTGGATCGTGCTCGTGTTCGGCCTGGTCGGCTACGCCATGAAACGGCTGGGGATGCCGGTGGCGCCGCTGGTGCTCGGGCTGGTCATCGGGCCGCTGTTCGAGAAGGCGCTGGTGCAGACCTCAGCGCTCGGTGAAGGGGACGTGCTCTCGCAGATCGCGGGCAGCGGCACCGCGCTGCTGGTGCTCGCCGTGGCCGCCGCGCTCGCACTCGGACCGGCGTTGATGCGGGCGTTGCGCGGGCGCGCGCCCGCGAGCGCCGAACAACAGGAGGAGAAACAACCATGACCGCTGCCAGGCCGCGCGTCGCGGTGACCCTCGGAGATCCGGCCGGGATCGGTCCCGAGCTGATCGCCCGCCTGCTCGCCGATCCGGAAACCACCGCGGCCGCGGACATCGTGCTGATCTCCGACGAGGACGAGCTGAAGGTGGCAGGTGCGGATTCCGGCGCGCCCATCGCCTTCGCCACCGAGCCGGCCGACGGCTTGCCGCTGCTGCACGACAACGGCTCCGCCCGGCCGGTGCCGAGGTTCCGGCGCCGCGAGTCCACTGCGGAGGGTGGTCGCTGGTCGCTGGCGAACCTGCGCAGCGCTCTGGACATGGCCTGTCGCGGCGAGGTCGACGCGATCCTCTTCGCCCCGCTGAACAAGACTTCGCTGCACCTGGCGGGAATGACCGAGAACGACGAGCTGCGCTGGTTCGAGAAGGTGCTCGGCGTCGAGGGGTTCACCTCGGAGCTGAACGTGCTACCCGGGCTGTGGACCGCGCGGGTCACTTCGCACGTGTCGATCGGACAGGTCGCCGAAGGAGTCACTCGTGAAAACGTGGTGTCCGCGGGGAGGTTGCTGCACGAGGTCCTGCTTGAGTCCAGTGTGGACCATCCGCGGATCGGGGTGTGCGCGCTGAACCCGCACGCGGGTGAAGGCGGCAAGTTCGGCCGCCACGAGATCGAGATTATCGGACCAGCGGTCGAAGACCTGGCGGGGGAGGGGATCGACGTCCGCGGCCCCTTCCCATCGGACACGATATTCTTGCGTGCCAAGGAATTCGACGGAATCCTGACGATGTACCACGATCAGGGCCAGATCGCGATGAAGCTGCTCGGCTTCGACGGCGGGGTGACCATCGCTGGCGGCCTGCCGGTGCCGATCTGCACTCCGGCGCACGGCACGGCGTTCGACGTGGTCGGCGAAGGCGTGGCCAACACCGGATCGGTGCGCAACGCCTTCGACCTCGCGGTGCGGATCGGCGGCCGCAGGCGCGTCGGCTGACTCCGGACTACTTCCGCCTGCGTGCGGAGATGGTCGCGGCGGCATCGCCCATCGCGCCGAACAGCTCCGTGGCGTCCTCGACCAGCTGCTCGCGGCCGACTTCGAGCGCTCCGTCGGTCCAGGCCAGCAGGAGTTCGCTGAAGCCGCCGACGAGTATCGAGCCGGTGAGCATCCCGACCTGCTCGCTCGCGGGCGCGTTGCGTCTGGCGCTGTCGGCCTGCACGTAACCGGCGATGCTGAACCCCGTCTCCAAGCGGCGGCGGTTGAGCTTTTCGTTGCCCAGCGCCTCCACGTACAGCACCCGCGCGCGCCGGTGGTCCTCGTCGACGAAGCGCACCGTCGTTTCCACCACCGCCCGCAGAGCCGCCCGCGGATCTTCGCCCACCGCCCGCACAGCAGTGGTGACTTCGGCGTGCAGCTCGGCGACGAGCTGGTCGTACAGGGCCACCACGAGGTCGTCGAGGTCGTCGAAGCTTTCGTAGAAATAGCGCGGATTCAGCCGCGCGGACTGGCAGATCGCGCGCACCGACGTGGCCGACCAGCCTTCGGTGCCCAGCAGTTCCAGGGCTGCCGCCAGCAGCAGCGAGCGCCGTTCGGCGACCCGGTCGGCGGCGGGGACGCCCGCCCAGCGGGTCGGTTTCGGATGATCGTCGGAGGTTGGCAACGCCCGTAACCTTAACCTAGAGTCTGGAAACGGGCGTTACCAGAATGGCCGTGCGGCTCGCGCCCCGCACGGCCGCCCATTTCCCGCCTGCCGAGGGAGCCGCGATGCCGGAGCGCACAGTCGCTTGCCAGGGTGTTGATCTGCACGTCGTGGAGGAGGGCAGCGGGCCGCCGGTGATCTTCGCGCACGGTTTCCCGGAACTCGCCCACTCCTGGCGCCACCAGCTGCCCGCGGTCGCCGCGGCCGGGTATCGGGCGGTGGCGCCCGATCAGCGCGGCTACGGCAAGACCTCGCGGCCGCACCGGATCGAGGACTACGACATCACGCACCTGGTCGGCGATCTCATCGTGCTGCTCGACGACCTCGGCGAGCAGAAGGCGATTTTCGTGGGCCACGACTGAGGATCGATGGTCGCGTGGCACACGGCGCTGCTGCATCCCGACCGCGTCGCGGGAGTGTGCGGGATGAGCGTGCCGTTCCAGCCGCGCACGCCCATTCCGCCGACCGAGGCGATGCGGGCGCGGTTCGCGGGCTCGTTCTTCTACATCCTGTACTTCCAGCAGCCCGGTGTCGCCGACGCCGACCTCGGCGCCGATCCGGAAAAGACGATGCGACGGCTGCTGTCGGGAGTCCACACCGACGTCGACTCCCCGGGTGGTCTGGTCTCCGCCGACGACGGGCGGGGATTCGTGGAGCGCTTCCCGGAACCCGCGGCGCTGCCGGATTGGCTCAGCCAGGCCGAATTCGACTTCTACGCCGCGGAGTTCCGCCGCACCGGCTTCACCGGCGGGCTCAACTGGTACCGCAACTTCGACCGGAACTGGGAACGCACGCCGCAGCTGGAAGGTGCCCGGGTCGAAGTGCCCAGCTTCTTCATCGGCGGCGCCGCCGACCCGGTGCTGGCCGGAGTTTCCCCGTCCACGCAGGAGCAGTGGCTCACCGACCACCGGGGCAACGTGCTCGTCGACGGTGCGGGCCACTGGGTTCAGCAGGAAGCGCCGGACGAGGTCAACGCCGCCCTCCTGCGCTTCTTCGATTCCGTCAGCCGCAACGAGGTGACCGCATGACCGATGGCAGGCCCCTGAACTTCGGTGTCTTCTACGCCCCCTTCCACCCCGTCGGGCAGGACCCCACGCTGGCGCTGGAGTACGACCTGGAACGGGTCGAGGCGCTGGACCGCTTCGGCTTCGACGAGGCGTGGTTCGGCGAGCACCACTCCGGCGGCTACGAGATCATCGCATCGCCGGAGATCTTCATCGCCGCAGCCGCGCAACGCACCCGGCACATCAAGCTGGGCACCGGTGTGGTGTCGCTGCCGTACCACCACCCGTGGCTGCTGGCCGATCGGCTGGTCACCCTGGACCACCTCACCCGCGGCAGGCTGATCTTCGGTGCGGGACCGGGCGCGTTGCCGACCGACGCGCACATCATGGGCATCGATCCGGTCGATCAGCGCCGCATGATGGAGGAATCGCTGGAGACGATCCTCGCGCTGTTCCGCCGCGAGGAGCCGATCGACCGGCGTACCGACTGGTTCGAGCTCAACGAAGGGCGCTTGCAGGTGCGCCCGTACTCGTGGCCGCATCCGGAAGTGGCCGTGGCGGCGATGGTTTCGCCGTCCGGGCCACGGCTTGCGGGCAAGTACGGTGCTTCGCTGCTGTCGTTGTCGATGTCGGCAGCGAGCGAGGGGTTCGCCGCGATCGGCAAGGCCTGGCAGGTCGTCGAGGAGCAGGCGCAACTCGCCGGGCAACCGGCACCGGATCGGTCTACCTGGCGCGTGCTCGGCACGATGCACCTCGCCGAGACCAGGGACCAGGCCATCGAGGACTGCACCTACGGGCTGCCGGAGTTCGCGAACTACTTCGGCGGCGGAGCGGGTTTCGTCCCGCTGGCCGAGAACACCGGCGGCGAGCCGAAGTCGCGCCGCGAATTCGTCGCGGACTACGCCGAATCCGACAGCGTTGTCATCGGAACCCCCGACGACGCCATCGCCTACATCGAGCGCCTGCTGGAGCAGTCCGGCGGCTTCGGGACGTTCCTGCTGCTGGGTCACGACTGGGCCGCGCCGGACCGCACGATCAACTCCTACCGGCTGTTCGCCCAGTACGTCCTGCCGCACTTCAAGGGCCGGTTGGCCGCGCCGCGCGCGGCGCAGCAGTGGGCGGTGGACAAGCGCGATCAGCTCTTCGGCCGCGCGGGCCAGGCGATCAGCAACGCGATCGAGTCGCACGTGCGGGAGAAGGGCTGATGCGCGCCGCCGTGCTCAACGCGGGCCGGATCGCGGTCCGCGACGACGTCGCCGCCCCGCGGCCCGGCCCCGGTCAGGTGCTGGCGCGGGTGCGGGCGTGCGGGATCTGCGGTTCCGACCTGCACTTCGCCCGGCACGGCGAGCGGATGCTCGCGCTCGGCAGGGAAATGGACGGTACGGGCGGCTCGGCCGATCTCGTCGAGCTCGACCGCGACGTCTACATGGGACACGAGTTCTCCGCCGAGGTGCTGGAATTCGGCCCGGACACGGAGGAATCCGCGCCGATCGGCGCGCACGTGACCGCGATGCCGCTGCTTACGAGTCCGGGCGGTATCCAGCCGATCGTCTACTCGAACAGCGTCAACGGGGGTTACGGCGAGCAACTGCTGTTGTCCTCCCAATTGCTGCTCGAAGTCCCCAATGGACTTCCCGCGCACCACGCGGCGTTGACCGAGCCGATGGCGGTCGGCAGCCACGCGGTGAATAAATCCGGGATTCAGCAAGGCGAAAACGCTTTGGTGCTCGGCTGCGGACCGGTCGGGCTGGCGGTGATCGCGGCGCTGCGGGTGCGGGGCATCGAACCGATCCTGGCTTCCGATTTCTCGCCCGCGCGGCGGAATCTGGCCGCGGACATGGGCGCGCACCGGACCGTGGATCCCGCCGCGGAGACTCCGTGGGGCGCGGATGGTGACGGGCCGCTCGTGGTGTTCGAGGCCGTCGGCGTGCCGGGAATGATCAACGACGTGCTGCGTCGTGCACCGCGCGGGACGCGGGTGCTCGTGGTCGGCGTGTGCATGGAAAACGACACGATCAGCCCGTTCTTCGGGATCAGCAAGGAGATCAACGTCCAGTTCGCGCTGGGGTACGACCCGGCTGAGTTCGCGCGGTCGCTGCGTTCGATCGCCGAAGGGGAGATCGACGTGGCACCCCTGATCACTGCGCGGATACCGCTCGACGACATCGGCTGGGCCTTCGAAGCCCTCGACCGCCCGGAAGAGCACTGCAAGATCATCGTGGAGCCGTGATGACAGACTGGACCGAGGTCGCGACCGGGCTGGCCGCGGAATTCGCCGAAACCGCCGCGGAAACCGACCGAAGTGGACAGTTCCCGGTGCGGAACATCGAGCGCATGAAAGAGGTCGGCTACCTCACCATCGCGGTGCCCGAGCAGTTCGGCGGCGGTGGGGCCGACCTCGCGACCGTCGCCGCGTGCCAGCGGATCCTCGCCGGCGGCTGCGCCTCCACGGCGCTGGCGGTCAACATGCACGTCTTCGGCCTCGGCTCCGCGGCCGAAGGCTGGTACGCCGGAGATCGCGGCGCCGAGCAGCTGTTCCGGATGGTCGCGGGCGGCACGATCGTCGGCGGCAGCCTGACCGATGCGGCCACCGGCCTGAACGTGCGCACCTCGGCGACACCGGCCAAGCCGGTCGACGGCGGCTACGTCATCTCCGGGCGCAAGTCGTTCTGCTCGCTGGCTCCGGTGCTGAACTTCTTCTGGGGCACCGCGGCCGATACCGAGACCGGGAATCTGCTGCTGTTCGGCCTGAATCGGGAAACGCCGGGCCTGAACTTCGTGGACACCTGGGACACGATGGCGATGCGCGGCACCGGTTCCTGGGACGTGGTCTTCGATGACGTCTTCGTGCCCCATGCGGCCGTGCAGCAGGATTTGGCCGCCAATGACGAAGAACTCGTCTGGGATGCCGCCAGGGAACGCGGATTCTCCTGGTTCGCCTTCACCATCGCCTCGATCTACCTCGGACTGGCCCGCACGGCCGTGCGCTTCTCCTACGACCGCGTGACCAGCCGGACCGTCACCGGCGCTTCGCTGCCGATGGCGCGCCAGCCCGCGCAGGTCTACGGCGCGGCCGAGATCGAACTGCTGCTGCGGCCCGCGGAGGCGCTGGTCGCGGACGGGCTGCATCGCCGCGCCGAGACCGGGCTGCTCAGCCCGGCCGACCTCAACACGATCAAGCACGTGGCCGTGAACGCGGCCGACGAAGCCGTGGACCGCTGCATCCGCATGGTCGGTGGCCAGGGCATTTTCCGGAAGCTGCCGCTGGAGCGGTACTACCGCGACGTGCGCGCGGGCCAGTTCCACCCGCCGAACAACGACGTCGCGCTGGAAACGATCGGCAAGGCCGCGCTGAACATCGATCCCGGCGCCGAGCCGCGCTGGCCAACGGACTGAGCGCCATCCGGGGTGTTCGGAGTGAACGGACCGCTGGTCCGGCTAGATTGGTCAAACGGTCCGTTCACTCGGACCCTGTTCGCGCGGTGCGACACCGGTAGGCCGACGCGCCGAAGCTGCATCCGGAGTGAACGGAACTCTGGTCCCACTGGATTGGTCGAACAGGCCGTTCGCTCAGGGACGTCCGATCGAGCGGGCAGGCCCGCTCCCGGATTCCTGGAGCGGGCCGATCACTCGGCGGGTGCCAAGCCTTCGGCGACGAGTCCGGCGTGGACGGCCTCGCCCAGCGCGGTGACCGCGCTCAACGGCCGGACCATGACCGTGAACTCCGAGATCAGGCCGTCGTCGTCGAGGTGGATCAGGTCGATGCCGTGGATCTGCTTGCCCGCGACGGTCGCCCGGAACACCAGCACGTGCGCGTCGGTGGCGTCGCCCGCATCGGTCTCCGCCGTGCCGCCAAGGTCGCCGACGTAGCGGAACTCCTCGAAGACCCGGTGCATGAGCACGCCGAACACGCCGAGGACCGTGCTGCGGCCCTCGAACGGCCGGAACTTGATCGGGCTGAACATCCGCGGTTCGGCCGCGAACAGCGGCTCCAGCGCGGCGACGTCGCGCTGCTGCACGGCGGTGCGGAAGGTGTCGATGGTGTCCACGCGGGGTCCTCGCTCGTCGGGATGATCAGGTGCGGCGCCGACGATACCTGCGGCGCGCACGACCTCGATCGACGTTCGGCCGCGGGTCCGGATGGCGGGCGCGGTTCCGGAGCCTGCCTTGACCTGGTGATCAGCGTCGAGAACGTGCCTAGGATGGTGTCACGATCAGCAACCGCAGCAGCCGCAAGATCGCAGCCGCGTCGTGCTCTCGCTGCGGTCCGGACGAAAGGAACACGGATGTCCACTCCGGACAGGCACGATCCGTCCACAGTCGACGAGCTGACCTGGGCGGTGCACGGCGGCAATTCCTCCGACGCCTTCGGTGCGCTGCGCACTCCGCTGGTGGCGGCGAATTCCTACGTGCTGCCCGAGGACGCCTCGCAACTGAGCTGGTCGGACTCCAGCGAGCTGATCTACGCGCGCAACGGGCACATCAACCAGCGCGCGCTGGAGACCAAGCTCGCCGCGCTGGACGGTGGGGAAGAGGCGGTGGTCTTCGCCAGCGGCGTCGCCGCGCTGCACGCCATGTTCTTCACGCACCTGCGCAGCGGTGATCACGTGGTCGTGTCGGCAGTGGCCTACGAGGCGGTGCACCGGTTGTTCGCCGAGCTGCTGCCGGAGCGCTACGGCATCGAGGCGACGTTCGTGGAATCCACCGACCTCGACGCGGTGCGCGCGGCGATGCGCCCGGACACACGACTGGTGCACGTCGAAACCATCGCGAATCCGACCACCGCGGTAACCGACATCGCCGCGGTCGCCGAGATCGCGCACGAGGGCGGTGCGCTGCTGAGCGTGGACGGCACGTTCACTCCGCCCCCGCTGTACCGGCCGCTGGCCGACGGCGCGGACGTGGTGATCCACTCGCTGACCAAGTTCATCAACGGCCACGGCGACGCGATGGGCGGCGCGGTGATCGGCTCGCACGAGCTGGTCGGCAAGATCCGCGGTGATGCGGGCGTGGACGTCGGCGGGGTGCTCGCGCCGTTCAACGCCTGGTTGATCATGCGGGGTTCGGTCACGCTGCCGCTGCGGCTGCGCCAGCACCTCGCGAACGCGCAGCGGATCGCCGAGTTCCTGGCCGCCGAGCAGCGGATCGCCTTCGTCGCCTATCCCGGGCTGACCGACCATCCGCAGCACGAGCTGGCGAAGCGCCAGTTCGGCGACCGCGGCTACGGTGCGGTGCTTTCCTTCGCGCTGGAAGGCGATTCCGAGGTGCAGAACCGGTTCGTCAACGCACTGCGAGTGATCACATCCGCGGTCTCGCTCGGGCACGACGAGACGCTGATCGTGCACGTCGCACCCGGCACGCGCGGCGGGGACAAGTACTACCCCGAACCGTTCCAGCGCTACGGGCACCTCCGGCTGGCGGTCGGCCTGGAGGAGCCGGGCGACCTGATCGCCGACATCCGCGCAGCGCTCGACACCGCACTGCCCGCTTGACCAACGGGAGAGTCATGCTCACCGGACTCAGCGCGTTCCCGCTCACCCCCATCACCGACGACGGCGTGGACGAGGAGGCGTTCGCCGCGCTCGTCGGGCGGCTCGCGGCCGCGCGCGTCGACTCGATCACCGCGCTCGGCTCCACCGGTTCCTACCCGTACCTCGACCGCGAGGAACGTGCCCACGTCGCGCGGCTTGCGGTCGAACACGCCGGGAACACCCCGGTGCTCGTCGGAATCGGCGCGCTGCGCACCCGCGGCGTCCTCGAACTCGCGGAGGACGCGCAGGCCGTCGGAGCTTCTGGAGTGCTGCTCGCGCCGGTGTCGTACCAAGCGCTGACCGCGGACGAGGTGTTCGGGTTCTACGAGGACGTCGCGGCCGAGCTGTCGGTGCCGCTCGTGGTCTACGACAACCCGGGCACCACGCACTTCACCTTCACCGACGAGCTCTACGCCCGCGTCGCCGAGCTCCCGAACGTCGCCTCGATCAAGATCCCCGGAGTCCCTGCCGATCCGGGCGAGGCCGGGCGGCGCGTGTCGCGGCTCCGCGCGCTGCTGCCCGCGGTGACGATCGGGGTCAGCGGTGATCCGCTCGCCGCGACCGGGCTCAACGCCGGGTGCGACGCCTGGTACTCGGTGCTGGCCGGGACGGTGCCGGAACCTGCGCTGGCGATCACTCGCGCCGCCCGCGGCTGCGCTGCGGCGTCCGCAGCCGCGGAATCGGAGCGGCTGCGACCGCTGTGGGAGTTGTTCGCCCGCCACGGCAGCCTCCGCGTCGTTTCCGCGATCGCCGAGCACCTCGGGCTGGTCGGGCACCCGAACCTGCCCCGCCCGCTGCGTGGTCTTCCCGATGCGGACCGTGCCGCGGTCGCAGCGGTCGTCGACCGGCTTGAGCTGCGCTGAGCAACCGCAGCTCGACGGACGTGGGGCCTTCGCCCGGGCTGAGCGCGTGGAGGTTCCGGCGGTTCGCCTGCGAGCGGTAGGCTCCGGCCGTGCAGCATGATCAGATTCGAGGCGCTGACCTGGCGTTTCAGCAGTCCGGCAGCGGTGACCGCGACCTCGTGCTGGTGCACGGCTTCCAGCACGACCACAGGGCGTGGAGCCCGCTGGTCGACCGGCTCGACCAGGAGCGATACCGGTTCACGCGGTTCGACCTGGTCGGCTGCGGCGCGAGCGGACGCCCGGCCACGCCGCAGCGCTGCACGATCGACGAGTACGCCGCCGACCTCACCGCGCTGTGCGACCGGCGCGGCATGGACCGGCCCGTCGTGATCGGGCACAGCCTGGGCGGTGTGATCGCGCTGAGCGCCGCCTTGGAAGATCCTGAGCGGTTCGCCGGGATCGTGCTGGTCGCCCCGTCGTCGACCTCCGGTTTCGACTTCCTGCCCGATGAGGCCAGCTTCGAGGCGCTCGCGCACCCGACGCGGGAGCAGCAGCAAGCGTTCGCCCGCGCAGCGTTCCGCCGCCCACCGCCCGAGGAATACCTGCGCGACCTCATCAGCGCGGTCGAATCGGCGTCGCCGGAACACATGGAGGGCGCGGCCCACGCGATGCGGACGTTCACCCGCCAACCGGACCTCGCCGCCCTGGCAGCTCTGCCGACACTGCTGGTCTGCGGTGATCGCGACAAGCACATACCGCTGCGCAACCACCTCGCCACGCAGCAGGCCATCCCGCGCTGCGGTTTGCAGGTGTACTACGACATCGCGCACGTTCCGTTCGTCGAAACTCCTGACACCTGCGCGGCCGACATCGAACGATTCCTCGCCACGATTCCGTGAGCACCGGTTCGGGCCGGAGTCCGCTACGGTTGTGAAACCGAACATCCTGCTTGCCGGGGGAGTGGGCCATGAGGAGCACCGTGGGCTGGCAAGCCGACGGCGCCGGGACCGCGTTGCGGCGGTTCCGCTCGCACGTCGGGAACTGCGGGACGACGACGTCGCCGTGCGCGTGGACTACTGCGGCGTCTGCCATACCGATCTCCACGCCGTCCGCACCGGCAACGGCGAAGTACCGGTCGTGCCCGGTCACGAGTTCACGGGAGTGGTGACCGACGTCGGGCGTGCGGTCACCCGATTCGCCGCCGGTGACGGGGTGGCCGTTGGCAACATCGTCGACTCGTGCGACGTGTGCGCCATGTGCCGGGCAGGGCAGGAGAACTTCTGCCACGAGTTCCCGACCCTGACCTATGGCGGCACCGACCGCCACGACGGAACCACCACGCTGGGGGCCTACTCCCGCGAGTACGTCGTCCGCGACCGCTTCGCCTACCCGCTTCCCGCCGGGCTCGATCCCGCGTCCGCGGCTCCATTGCTGTGCGCGGGGATCACCGTCTGGGAGCCGCTGCGGGCCCTCGGTGTCGGGGGCGGCACCCGAGTCGCGGTGGCCGGGCTCGGCGGCCTCGGGCACCTCGCGGTGAAGCTCGCCGTCGCACTCGGGGCGGAGACCACGGTCATCAGCCGATCCGCCGACAAGGCCGACGACGCCCGCCGCCTGGGTGCCCACGACCTGATCGCGTCCACGGACCGACGAGGAATGACCGCGGCTCGGGACAGGTTCGACGTCGTCATCGACACTGTGGCCGTCCCGCACGACGTCGCCCCTTACCTCGGACTCGTGGCCCTGGACGGAACCCTCAGCCACCTCGGACACCTGGGCTCGGTCACCGTGCAGGCCACCGATCTGCTGATAGGACGCAAGAAGCTCAGCTCGGCGGGTAGCGGGGGCCGTCCCGCGACGGCCGCCATGCTCGAGTTCTGCGCCGAGCACGACGTCACCGCGGACATCGAACTCGTCCCCTCAACGCGCGTGCGCGAAGCTCTCGACCGCTTGGCGCGCAACGACGTCCGCTACCGCTTCGTGCTCGACATGGCCGATCTGACGTAGTCCATCGCGGAACACGCGTGCGCGGCCCCCGTGCCAAGCTTGGGCACGGGAGCCGGTTTCGCATCACAAACCGGAGAATTTGGCTCTGTACCGCCCGAATCTCCTTCTGTAGCGCGGTTTCCCGACCGCGCCGACCGCGGCCTCACAGGCCGACCATCGACATCCCGGTGGCGTTGTAGCGGTCGCCCTGGACGCCGACCTGGGCGGCGAGGGCGTCGAGGTCGGCCACCTCGTCGGCGGACAGCGCGACCTGCGTGGCCGAGGCGTTCTCGTCGACCCGCTCGCGGCGGCGGGTGCCGGGGATCGGCACGATCCACGGCTGCTGGGCGAGCAGCCAGGCCAGCGCGATCTGGCCGGGCGTGGTCGCCTTCGCTTCGGCGAGGGTTCGGACGTGGGTCACCAGCGCCTCGTTGGCATCGATGTTGTCCGCCTCGAACCGCGGGATCGTGGTGCGGATGTCGCCGGCCGCGAACTCCGTCGAAGCGTTCACGGTGCCGGTGAGGAACCCCTTGCCGAGCGGGCTGAACGGGACGAACCCGATGCCGAGTTCGGCGCACGCGGGCAGCACCTCCGGCTCGGGATCGCGGGTCCACAGCGAGTACTCGCTCTGCACCGCCGTGACGGGGTGCACCGCGTGCGCCCGGCGGATCGTGCCCGCCCCGGCCTCGGAAAGTCCGAAGTGGGCGACCTTGCCCGCGTCCACCAGTTCGCCGACCGCGCCCGCGACGTCCTCGATCGGCACGTCCGGGTCGACGCGGTGCTGGTAGAACAGATCGATCCGGTCGATGCCGAGCCGTTGCAGGGATTCGTCGGCGACCCGCCGGATCTGCTCGGTCCGGGAGTTCGTCCCGTTCATCCGGCCGTCGGTGATGTTCCAGCCGAACTTGGTGGCCAGCACCACCTGCTCGCGAAGCGGTGCCAGCGCTTCGCCGACGAGCTGCTCGTTCACGTACGGGCCGTAGACCTCGGCGGTGTCGATGAAGTCGATGCCCGCTTGCTCGACGGCGTAGCGCAGCACCCCGATCATGTCGTCGCGATCACCGGGGTTGGGCCCGTAGCCCTGCGACATGCCCATGGCGCCGAGACCGACCGCGGACACTTCCAGTCCTTGGCCGAGCGTGCGTGTGTGCACCGGTTTCCTCCTGTGCTGATCTTGCGACGGGCCGAAAGCGCTCAGGCTTCGGGAACGTCGATGGCGAAGTTCTCGCGGTTGATGTCCTCTGGTGCCGGGCCGCCGCGGACACCGGTGTCGAGCGCGTCGATCGCGGCCAGCTGCCCCGCGGTCAGCTCGAAGTCGAACACGTCGAAGTTCTCCGCGATGCGCGACGGCGTCACCGACTTCGGGATGATCTGGCGGCCCTGCTGCACGTGCCAGCGCAACATCACCTGCGCCGGGGTCTTGCCGTGCGCGGCGGCGATCTCGCCGATCGCGGGATCGGCGAGGGTGCTCTTCCCGTACTCGCCGAAGCCGGGGTAGAAGGTGATGCCGCCGATCGGCGACCAGGCTTGATTGCGGATGCCGCGCTCGTCGTCGTAGGCCAGCAGCTCGGACTGGCGGAAGTACGGGTGCACCTCGATCTGGTTGACCGCGGGCACGACCTGCGTCTCGGCCAGCAGCCGGTCGAGGTGGTGCGGCATGAAGTTCGACACGCCGATCGCGCGGACCCGGCCGTCGGCGTGGAGCTTCTCCAGCGCGCGGTATGCCTGGATGGTCAGGTCGAACTCGCCGGGCAGCGGCTGGTGCAGGATCAGCAGGTCGAGCCGCTCGGTGCCGAGCTTGCCGGTGGCCTTGTCGAAGGCGTGCAGCGTCTCGTCGTAGCCGAAGTCGTTGATCCAGACCTTGGTCTCCAGGAAGACCTCGTCGCGGTCCAGGCCCGAGCGGCGGACCGCCTCGCCGACCTCCCGCTCGTTGCCGTACGCGGCCGCGGTGTCGATGAGCCGGTAGCCGGTCTCCAGCGCCGCCTGCACGGCCGCGGTGGTCTCTTCCGGCTCTGCTTGGTAGACGCCGAACCCGATGGCGGGCAGCACCACTTCGTTGTTCAGCGTGAGGTTCGGAATCGTCATGTCCTCGACGCTAAGCCCGCCACCACCGGCCCGGCAGTGTCCGCAGAGCCGGGTACCGGCAGTACCCCCGTGCCGCCGGGCGCGGGCTCAAGGGCGTCGCGGGCTCAAGGGGTATTGCCGGACCCTCCCTCCCGCGCGCGAGGTGCTTAACCTGGAGGTATGGGCCAGACGGAGCACCGCGCCGAGGTCCGCGAGTTCCTCAGCTCGCGGCGAGCGCGCATCACCCCCGAGCAGGCGGGGCTGCCCGCCTACGGCGGGAAACGCCGGGTCAAGGGCCTGCGCAGGGAAGAAGTCGCGATGCTCGCGGGCGTGTCCGTCGACTACTACGTGCGTATGGAGCGCGGCAACCTCTCGGGCGCTTCCGAGCCGGTGCTGGACGCGCTGGCCCGCGCCCTGCAGCTCGACGAGGCGGAACGGGACCACCTGTTCGCGCTCGCGCGGGCCTCGGGGCAGAGTCCGAAGCGCCGCCGCGCCTCGCCGACCAGCGTGCGGCCGACCGTTCAGCACGTGCTCGACGCGATCACCGAGGCCCCGGCGTGGGTGCGCAACGCGCGCCACGACATCGTCGCGATGAACCGGCTCGCCCGAGCGCTCTACTCACCGGTCCTGGAAGATCCGCGCCGCCCGGCCAACACCACGCGGTTCGTCTACCTGAACCCGGCCGCCCGCGACTTCTTCGTCGACTGGGACCTGATCGCCAACGACGGGGCGGCGATGCTGCGCCTGGAGGCGGGGCGCAATCCGCACGACAAGGAGCTGATCGAGCTGGTCGGCGAGCTGTCCACCCGCAGCGAGGTGTTCCGCCAGCGCTGGGCATCGCACGACGTGCAGTTCCACCGCAGCGGGCAGAAGCGGCTGCACCATCCCGTCGTCGGCCAGCTCGACCTCGACTACGAGTCGATGGAACTGCCCTCCGAACCGGGCCTGACGCTCAACGTCTACACCACGCCGCCGGACACGCCCACCGCCGACGCACTGAAGATGCTCGCCAGCTGGGCCGCGACTCAGGACCTGGTCGAGGACGCGCCCGGCGACCACGGCTGAGCGGCGCCCGCTCGGGGCGGTGCCGTTACTCGGCGGCGGGCAGTGACTTGCGGACCACGTAAGGCAGCGTTCCGCCGTGCTCGAGGTAGCTGATCTCGCTGTGCGAGTCGAGGCGCAGCCGCAGCCGCAGTTCCCGAACCGCTCCGCCGAGCCGGGTGATCGTCATCGTGACCCGGTTCAGGCCCACTTCGAGTGCGTCCGGGACGTGCAGGTCGAGTTCGTCGCCGGGGTGGAAGCCGTGGTCGTCGGCGGATTCGCCGGGCTCGAACACCAGCGGAAGCACGCCCATGCCGATCAGGTTGCTGCGGTGGATCCGTTCGAAGTTCTCCGCCACCACCGCGCGCACGCCGAGCAGCGACTGGGCTTTCGCGGCCCAGTCCCGGCTGGATCCGGCGCCGTAGTTCCGGCCCGCGATCACTACGAGCGGGATTTCCGCGGCATGACAGGACATCGCGGCGTCGTAGACCGGGCTGACGTGCCCGGCCGAGTCCAGCGCGCGGCCGCCGGATCCGGATTCCTCGCGCAGCAGCAGGTTTTCGACGGCTCGGTTGGTGAACGCGCCGCGCAGCATGACTTCGTGGTTGCTGCGCCGGGTGGAGTACTGGTTGAGATCGCGCGGTTGAGTGCCGCGCTCGCGCAGGTACTCGCCCGCGGCGCTGTCCGCGGGGATCGCACCCGCGGGGGAGATGTGGTCGGTGGTGACGTCGTCCCCGAGCCACAGCAGGACCCGGCCGTTCCGGAAGCCGAGCCCGGCCGGGGGAGTGCGGGAAAGTCCCGTCAGGTAGGGAGGTTTGCGGATGTAGGTGGAGTCCTCGTCCCACGAGAACCTGGTTCCCTCCGGCGCGGGCAAGGCGTGCCAGTGCTCGGTTCCGTCGCGGAGCTTCGCCGTGTTCGCGCGGAAGAGCTCCGGTTGCACGGAGTCGGCCACGACGCGCTGAACGTCCACATCGGACGGCCAAAGGTCCGCGAGGTGCACCGGATCCCCGTCGCGGTCGTGGCCGATCGGGGTGGTGGTGAAGTCGTGCAGCACCGACCCGGCCAGGGCGTAGGCGACCACCAGCGGCGGCGAGGCGAGGTAGGCCAGCGAGATCTTCGGGTTGATCCGCCCGGCGAAGTTGCGGTTTCCGGAAAGCACTGCGGCAGGCGTGAATCCTCGTTCGACCAATGTGTCCATATCGGACTGCAACGGCCCGGAGTTGCCGATGCAGGTCATGCAGCCGAATCCGGCGACGTGGAAACCGGTGTCGGCCAGCGCCGCGAGCAGTCCGGCCGCGTCGAGGTAGTCGCTGACGACGCGGGAGCCCGGTGACAGCGAGGTCTTCACCCACGGCTTGGCGCGCAGGCCGCGCTCGGCGGCACGCTGGGCCAGCAACCCTGCCTGCACCATCAGCGCCGGGTTCGCGGTGTTGGTGCAGCTGGTGATCGACGCGATCGCGACCGCGCCTGCGGGCACGGGTTCCGCGAAGGACCTCGGTTGTTCGGAAAGCCCGAGTTGCCCAGCGGGTTCCTCGGAGCCGCCCGACGCGGGTTCCGGATTTCCCGCAGCCGCGCGGAAAGTGCCCGGCACGGCCGAAAGCGGGACGCGCTCGTGCGGCAGTCGCGGACCGGCCACGCTCGGTTCCACGGTGTCCAGGTCGATCGTGATCGTCTCGTCGTAGACCGGTTCCGGTTCGGCTCCGGTGCGGAACAATCCCTGCGCGCGCAGGTATTCGGCGACCACTTCGCGGTGCGCCGCGTCCCGGCCGGTGAGCGCGAGGTAGTCCAGCGCGTTCTGGTCGAACGGGAAGAACGCGCAGGTCGCGCCGTACTCCGGAGCCATGTTCGAGACCGCGGCGCGATCGGCCCAGCCGATGCCGGTCGCGCCGGGGCCGACGAACTCCACGAACTTGTCGATCACGCCGTGCGCGCGCAAGACCTCGGTCACCGTGAGCGCCAGGTCGGTGGCGGTCACGCCGCTGCGCAGCCTGCCGAGCAGCCGGACGCCCACCACGGTTGGGAACGGAACGACGACCGGTTCGCCGAGCATCGCGGCCTGCGCCTGCAATCCGCCCACGCCCCAGCCGACGACGCCGATCGAGTTGATCATCGGTGTGTGGCTGTCGGTGGCCACCAGCAGGTCCGGGTGCAGCAGCGGCGCATCTCCCGCCGGGTCGGTCCACACCACGCGCGCCAGCGACTCCATGTTGACCTGGTGGATGATCCCGGTCCCCGGCGGCACCACCCGGAAGTTCTCGATGCTGCGCTCGGCCCACCTGATGAACTCGTAGCGCTCGCGATTGCGCCGGAAGTCGATCAGCAGGTTGCGCTCGGCGGCGTCGGCGGTGCCGTACTCCTCGGCGATGACGGAGTGGTCGACGGTCAGGTCGACCGGGATGGCGGGTTGCAGCAGTGCCGGGTCACCGCCGAGGTCGGCGACGCCGTCGCGCATTCCGGCGAAGTCGGCGAGCGCGGGCAGGCACGTCGTGTCGTGCAGCATGATCCGGTTCGGGTGCAGCGGCACCTCGCAGTCGCCGCGGCGTTCGAGCGCGCGCCGCAGGACCGCCTCCAGCGAACCGGGGGCGCGGCGGGCGACGTTCTCCAGCAGCACGCGGATCGCGTAGGGCAGCGTGGCCAGCTCCCGCTCCGCGGCCAGCTCCAGCAGCGGAACGTACCGATACGCACGCTCTCCAACGGCAAGTTCAGCAGTCCGCGCAGCACCCATACAGCGATTGTACTAAACCGCTCACAAGTACAACACTCGCTGGAAGTGGCCGCCCCCGCGCCGACACGCCCGTACGCCACCCGAGCAGCCCAGGCGCATTCCGAGTGAACGGAACTTTGGTCCGGCTAGATTGGTCGAACGGGCCGTTCACTCGGGAGTTCCGGCGCGGGTGGCGCGGCGCCGACACGCCCGCGCGTCGCGCGATCAGCGGGGGTGCGTTGGGAGTGAACGGAACTTTGGTCCGGCTAGATTGGTCGAACGGGCCGTTCACTCGGATTGAGCGGCGGGGATTCGGGTTTTGAGCTCGCGGACCTCGTCGAGGTGCTCGTGCAGGAAGCGGGCCGCGGCCGCGTGGTCGCCGGTTTCCAGCAGATCGAGCAGTTCCAGGTGCTCCCTGGCCTGGCGGACCAGGCGTTGCCGGTCGGTCTGGTGCCGGTACTCGACGAGGCGGCGCACCCGGTTGACCCGGCAGACCGCGTCGAGCAGGTAGGCGTTGCCCGCGCAACCCACGATCATCTCGTGGAACTCGGCGTTGACGCGGAACAGCTCGCCGCGCGGCAGCAGCAGCGCGTCCCCGCGCAGCAACGATTCCTGCTGCTTGCGGTGCAGCGCGAACTTCTCCGCGTCGATCGCGAAACCCGGTTCGCGCACCGCCGCGGGCTCCACGATCATGCGGAAGCGGTAGCTCTGATCGTGCGCCTGCGCGGTGGACAGCAAGTGCTGGAACGCCCAGCCGCGGCCCGGCCTGCGCCGGATCAGGTCCTCGCGCTCCATGCGCAGCAGTACCCGATCGGCCTCCCGCGTCGTGAGGCCGTAGCGGCGGCGTACTTCGGCGGTGGTGAACTCGCACGCGAACCGGCCGCTGAGGTAGTCGTCACCGATCCGGAAGTAGGCGTCCTCCTCGTTGTCCGGTCCCGCGGAAAGGTCCACGTGGGCCAATTCGCGAGCGGCGCGAGTGAGGAAGTACCCGCGGTTCGGTTCCTGCGCGACCAGCCCGAGTTCGGCGAGGTAGCCGAGCGCTTTGCGCACCGGCGACCGCGAGATGCCCAGCGCGTCGGCGACCCACTGCTCGCGCACGTGCGCGCCCCGGTCCAATTCGGAGCGTCGAATCAGGTCGACGACCTGCATCGCGATGCTTGGGGGCATGATCTCCTCGCCGGTCTGGTCGCCGACCATGCTAATCGGGCGGCTCGCAAACCTCCGCCCGGTCAGGCGGCGGTTCGCCGCGAGCGCCGCCGCAGCACGAGCGTGCCGACCACGGCGACCGCCAGCACCGCGTACAGGCTCACCGCGATGGGACTGTCGAATAGCACGAGCACGTTGCCCTGGCCGACGGCCATCGCCCGGCGCAGCTCCTGCTCCGCCAGCGGCCCGAGGATGACGCCGATCAACACCGGCGCCAGCGGAACCCCGGTACGGCGCAACAGGAAACTCAGCAGACCGACCAGGTAGACCAGCACGATGTCCGATACCGCCAGCTTCGACGCGTAGGCGCCGAGCGTCGCGAACACGGCGATCGCGGCGTACAGGTAGTGCTGCGGGATGCTCAGCAGCTTCGCCCAGACCGGCGCGAACGGCAGGTTCAGCACCAGCAGCAGCACGTTGCCGATGAACAGGCTCGCCAGCAGCGCCCACACCAGCTCGCCCTCGTCCTGGAACAGCAGCGGCCCCGGCTGCATCCCGTACTGCTGGAAAGCGCCGAGCATGATCGCGGTGGTGGCCGAGGTGGGCAGGCCCAGCCCGAGCAGCGGGACCAGCGACACCGCGGTGGTCGAGTTGTTCGCGGCCTCCGGCGCGGCGACGCCCTCGATCGCGCCCCGGCCGAACTCCGAACCGCCGCGGCGCCGCGCCAGCCTCCGTTCGTACCCGAGGGACAGGAACGTGGGGATTTCCGAGCCACCGGCCGGGATCGCGCCGAACGGCAAGCCCAGCGCGGTGCCGCGCATCCACGGCAGGAACGACCGGCGCACGTCTTTGCGGTCGAGCCAGGGCCGCCCGGTGTCGATGTCCTGCAGCCGCTGCCCGCTGCGGTTGCGCGCGGCGACGTGCAGGACTTCGCCGATGGCGAGCATTCCGACGGTCACCACGACGACGCTGATCCCGTCGAGCAGCGGACCGGATCCGAGCGTGTAGCGCGCCACGCCGGTCTGCGCGTCGATGCCGACCACGCCCAGCGCCAGGCCCAGCCCGAGCGCGGTCAGCCCGCGCACCGCCGAGTCGGCGACGACCGCCGCGGTGGCCGCGAACGCGAACAGCACCAGCGCGAAGTACTCCGCAGGCCCGAACCGCAGGGCGAAATCGACCAGGAACGGCGCGCAGAACACCACCGCGACGCAGGCGATCGTGCCGCCGACGAAGGAGCCGATCACCGAGGTCGCCAGCGCCTGCGGCGCACGGCCGCGGCGGCTCATCAGGAAGCCCTCGAAGGCCGTGGCCATCGACGAGGACTGCCCCGGCGTGTTCAGCAGGATCGCCGTGGTGGCGCCGCCGAACTGCCCGCCGAAGTACACCCCGGCGAGCATGATGAACGCGCCGGTCGGCTCCAGCCGGAAGGTCAGCGGGATCAGCATCGCCACCGCCATCGAGCTGCCCAGCCCCGGCAGCACCCCGACCGCCGTGCCCAGCACCACGCCGACGAAGCACAGCAGCAGGTTCACCGGCGTGAGCGCGTCGGCGAACCCGCTGAGCAGGAGGTTCCAAGCGTCCATCACAGCACCTCCGGCAGCAGGCCGACCGGCAGCGCGATGCCGAGCCCGGCGGTGAAGGCGAGCTGCACGGTGCACGAGAACACCGCTGCCACGCCCAGGTCGAACAGCGCCCGCGAACTGCCGAGCGCCCGCGCGACGCCCCAGAACAGCGCTGTTCCGGCGGGAATCCAGCCGAGCAGCAGGAGCACCACGAGGTGCACGGCCAAGGTGGCGACCACGAGTCCGAACGCGCGCCGGTCGAACGACGCCTCCGCGGCCGGTGCGCTGACCGTCGGCTTTCGCACCGCTTGAATGGTCAGGACGCAGCCCAGTGCGATCAGCAGGACGCCGACCGCGATCGGGAACCACTGCGGTCCCAGGTAGCCGACGTTGAGCGGCAACGGCAGCCGAAGTCCCTGCAGCACCAGGAAAAGCCCGGTCACGAGCACCAGTCCTGCGAGCACCCGGTCCGCCCGGGGCGAGTGCGGGTCGGCTGCCTCGTGCTGCCCGGTGCTTTCGTGCTGCCCGGTGTTTTCGTGCTGCGCACTGCCTTCGGGCTGCCCGGTGCCTTCGGGCCGCGCGGGTTCCTCGTGCTGCTCGCCGGAAGCGGTCGTCATGCCAGCCCCAACCTTTTGGTGATCTCCCGGATCCGCCCGGTCTCCGCCCGCAGGTAGCGGTCGTATGCCGGGCCGTCCACGAACGCGTCGATCCAGTTGTTGCGCCGCAACGCATCCCGCCACTGCGGGGTGGCGACCAGCTGCCGGGCGAACGCGCGCATGTCCTCGGCTTGCGCCGGTGTGATCCCCGGTGCGGCGGCCAGGCCGCGCCAGTTCGACAGCACGATGTCGATCCCGGTTTCCCGCAGGGTCGGCGCTCCGGGCAGATCGGCGGTGCGCTGCGGCGCGGAAACGCCCAGCACCCGCAGCTGCCCGGCGGTGACCTGATCGCTGATCTCGTTCGTGTTCGCCACCCCGACGTCGAGGTGGCCGCCGAGCAGCGACGCCACCATCTCGCCGCCGCCGGAGTAGGCGATGTAGTTCAACCCCGCAGGCCCGACCCCGGCGGCGCTCGCGGCCGAGCCCGCCAGCAGGTGGTCCAGGCTGCCGATCGAGCCGCCCCCGACGACCACGCCTCCCGGATCGGCCCGCCACCGGCCCATCAGGTCGTCGATGGTGCGCAGCGGGGAGTCGGCGGGAACGACGATCGCGTCGTAGTCCTCGCTGATCTTGGCGATCGGGGTGGTGTCGGCGACCTCGGCCGGCGAGCCGTTGATCTCGACGCCGCCGAGCATCGTCGTGCCGGTGAGCAGCAGCGTGTTCGGATCGCCGGGCTGGTTCACCAGCCGTGCCAGGCCGATCGTGCCGCCCGCGCCTTCCACGTTGAGGACTTCGCTCGCGGCGGTGAGGTCGTTGGCCTGCGCCGCGTTCTGCAGCTCGCGGGCGGTGGTGTCCCACCCGCCGCCGGGCGCGGCCGGAGCGATGATCTTGAGCTTGTCCCGCGCTCCCGCGCCGGAGCCTGCGGACTCGTGCGCCTCGGCGATGCCGGCGACCACCAGCACCAGGCTCAGCATGGTCACGACCGTGCGCAGCAGGATCTTGCGTGTGGTCACGGTGTCGACCTCCGTCCCGCGCGGCGGGCGCCGTCGGCCGGGCAACGATCGGCGGTGATCGCCATGGGTCTCCTACGCGCCGCTCCTGGTCGGCGCTCCGGTCGAGCGCCCCAGGTGCAAGTCGTACTAAGTTGCGAGTCCGAACAATAAGCATCGGGCGGGTGGCGGTCAACGGCCGGTGTCCGCGAAGTGCTCCGGCGTTGGTCCGGGCTGCGGGTGGATCCGGAAGCCGCGATCCGCCGCGGAGGGCGCTGCTGTCTAGCTACGTTCGCGTTGCCCGATGTGGTCCGTTGGCCAAGCGCGCGATCCGCTGAACGGCGGTATCCACAATGTCTGTCCACTATGGATCGGCTGAATGGAAAAGCCGCCGCCCGCCCCGGTTTTTCGGCGCTAACACGACGCGGCCGCACCCGCGTACCGCGTCATCGGGAGCCGGTACCGGCTGGAGAGCAGCACATGTCGCGGTGCGATGGGGGACCGTGTGGTCGAATACCGACGAGTTGCTGCACCGCCCGGTGGCGGTCAAAGAGCTGAAGCTCTCGCCGGAGCTTCCCGCGGACGACGCCGCCGAACTCCAGGAAAGGCGCTTCGCGAAGCACGCGCGAGGGCCGTGCTGGCGCAACCCGACGTCTCACCGCCGCCGCGCCGATGAAATCGCCTTCCTGAACTGGTTCCGGTTCCACCGCTGACCGCTCCGGGCGATCACCCGTTGCGGTGCGTCGTCGGGCCGAGGTGGGCCGAGCCGGGTATGACGTTGCGCGGAATCGCCGATCTCGACACCGCAAGCCGGCGATCCGGACGGAGGAAAGTCATGAACCGATCTCATCTCGTCGCCATCGGCGCGCTGGCGGCGCTCGGGTTCGCCGCGGCCGCGCCCGCGTTCGCCCAGGGTGAAGCGGCCCCCGGCGACATCGTGCATCGCGGCCAGATCGCGAGCGCGGCCGACGGCACCCGCTGGGTGCTGGACGGCGACACCGGGCCGCAGATCGACAGTGCGCAGCTGAAGAACCGGCCCGAGTACACCAGCCACAAGTGGATCATCTCCGATGCCGGTGGCGACCACGTGAGCATCAAGAACGCGAAGACGAACAAGTGCGCGGCCACCGAGCTCGTCGAGCCGGACTCGGCGGTGCAGGTGCGTCCGTGCGAGCAGCACGACGACTTGCAGAAGTGGAAGGTCGAACCGGGCGACGGCGGAACTCTGGTGATCACGCCGAAGAACGATCCGGCGCTGGCGGTTTCGGTCCGCGAGCTCAGCAAGCCCGGTGGGCGCAGTCCGCTCGTGCTGAAGGACCGCGCGAGTTCGGAAAAGTCCAGGGAAAGCCTGTTCACCCTGCCCTGATCGAACGCGCCGCCGCAGCCCAGCGGCCGAGAGGGCCTTCGCGACGCACCATCCGCGAAGGCCCTCTTTTTTTGTCCCACGCACCCGAGCGACTGCCGCAGCAGGTCGCGAGCGCGACAGGGCGAACGACCCCGCCGTCTGCACTCAGCAAGCCATAGTGCAAGAATGCACTCCGTGGCTGATGGTGCAAACCCG
The DNA here is from genome assembly GCF_016526145.1 of Saccharopolyspora galaxeae. Lineage (GTDB taxonomy): Bacteria > Actinomycetota > Actinomycetes > Mycobacteriales > Pseudonocardiaceae > Saccharopolyspora_C > Saccharopolyspora_C galaxeae. Next base: position 72,376 of record NZ_JADDUE010000008.1, on the reverse strand, counting down.
GGTTTCCAGCGTCGGATGCGCACGGCGCAACGGCTGACCACCGCAGCGCGCCGGCGCACCGCCGAGCAGGGCCTGCCCGGCTTCACCGTCGACGAGATCTGCGACGAGGCGGGCATCTCGCGGCGCACCTTCTTCAACTACTTCGCGTCCAAAGAGGACGCAGTGCTCGGCTTCACGACGCTGTGGGACCAGCACGAACTCGAGGAGCGGTTCGCCGCCGAGGGCGCGGGGAACGCGAGCGGGCTCTCCGAGCGGTTGCCGGAGGACTACGCCGCGCTGATCGTCGCGCGCTGGACGGAGATCGGACTCACCCCGGAACACGTGGCCGACCTGGTCGCCGCGATCGACCGGGAGCCCCGGTTGCTGTCCCGGTTGTTCGAGTCGCTGCGCGCCCGCGAGCGGGCCGACGTCGAGCTGGTGCAGCGCCGTGCGGGTCTGCCCGCGGGGGATCTCCGCGCCGAAGTCGTCGTGCAGGTGGTCAGCGCGCTCGGGGGCGCCTGCATGCGGGAGTTCCTCTGCCCCGGGAACTCCGACCCGTTGCGCACGATCATGGAACGTCGGCTGGGGGCCGCGCGGGGGGTCTTCGCGGGGGCGCTCGGCCAATCCGGAGGAATGACATGAGCGAACCCGACTCCGGCCCGAAGCTGCTGCTCACGCAGCGGCGGGTGTGGATCATCTTCAGCGCGCTGATCGCGGGGATGCTGCTGGCCAGCCTGGACCAGACCATCGTGTCGACCGCGATGCCGACCATCGTCGGCGATCTGGGCGGGGTCGAGCACCAGGCGTGGATCACCACCGCTTACCTGCTGGCCACCACGATCGTGATGCCGATCTACGGCAAGTTCGGCGACGTGCTCGGCAGGCGGCGGCTGTTCCTGGTCGCGATCGCGCTGTTCACGCTCGCCTCGATCGGCTGCGCCCTGGCCGGTGACTTGTGGACCTTCGTGACGTTCCGCGCCGCGCAGGGACTCGGGGGCGGCGGGCTGATGATCCTGTCGCAGGCGATCATCGCCGACATCGTCCCGGCCAGCGAACGCGGCAAGTACCTCGGCCCGCTCGGCGGCATCTTCGGGCTCGCGGCCGTCGGCGGTCCGCTGCTCGGCGGCTTCTTCGTCGACCACCTGTCGTGGCACTGGGCGTTCTACATCAACGTCCCGGTCGGCATCATCGCGTTCGCGATCACCTACTTCGCGTTGACGCTGCCCAACAAGCGAGCCACGCAGCCGTTGGACATCCCCGGTGTGGTGCTGCTGGCGGCGGCGACCACGAGCCTGATCTTCTTCACCGACTTCGGCGGCGACGCCGCGCACGGCTGGAGCGCGCCGGAAACCTGGATGTGGGGCGCCGGGCTGGTCGTGGCCGCGGCGCTGTTCGTGTTCGCGGAGTCGCGCGCGACGGACCCGATCATCCCGCTGTCGCTGTTCCGCAACCCGATCTTCATCAACGCCACCGCGATCGGGCTGGTGCTGGGGCTGAGCATGTTCTCCGCGCTCGGTTTCCTGCCGACTTTCCTGCAGATGTCCACCGGAACTTCGGCCGCGGTCTCCGGCATGGCGATGCTGCCGATGATGGGCGGGCTGATGCTCACCTCCATCGTCTCCGGCCGCCGGATCACCAAGACCGGGCGCTACAAGCTGTTCCCGATCCTCGGCACGATCGTCACCGGCATCGGCATGGTCGCCATGACGAGCCTGTCCGCCGAGACGCCGGTGTGGTTGCTGTGCGCGTTCCTGTTCGTGTTCGGCGCGGGCCTCGGGCTGATCATGCAGGTCGTCGTGCTGGTGGTGCAGAACTCGGTGAGCCCGTCCGTGATCGGCACCGCGACCAGCACGAACAACTACTTCCGCGAGGTCGGCGGGGCGCTGGGCACCTCGGTGTTCGGCACCATCTTCTCCACCCGGCTCACGGAGAACCTGAAGGTCATCTTCGCCGGTGCCGGAGCATCGCCGGAACAGGCGCAGAGCGCGGCGGGCTCGGTGGCCCCCAGCGCGCTGGAACAACTGCCCGCGCCGATCAAGGACGCCATCGTCGGCGCCTACGCCGACGCGCTGGCCCCGGTGTTCTGGTACCTGGTCCCGTTCATCGGCGTCGCGTTCCTGCTCGCGCTGCTGCTCAAGCAGATTCCGCTGTCGGAGGTCGCAGGCCTGGTCGCCCGCGGCGAGGCGATCGGCGGCGAGGAAGCCGAAGCCCTCGAAGTGGCCCGGCGCTCTTCCTGACGTGACGTTGCGGGCGCCGTCGACGCTCGTCGTCTCGGATAGTGCGTTGTCGGTGCTGCAGGAGTTCTGCCTCCACGACGCGGTTGTGGTGTAGCCGAGGTCATTCGCTTCGTTCCGCAGCGGAGCCTGCGGTTTGGGGTTCTTCCCGGTCGGGTTCGAGCAGGTGTGACAGGGAATGGCGGGCGTGGATGAACTCTTCGACCAAGCGGTGCGCGTCGGTTTGCAGGGCGCCGTAGATCGGCCATTGCCGCGGGCTGTCGAGCGTTTCGTCCCCGGCCTGTTCGGCGAGCTCGCGGTAAGCGCGTTCGGCCCGGGAAGTGGCGTCGTCGAGTTCGCGCAATTGTGGCGTGTCGTCGGCGCTGTGCAACCGGCCGAGGTTTCGAGCCGCTTCGGCCGCTGCAGCGAGCAGTTCGGCGTAGCCGATGATGAACCGGTGGTGTGCCCGGTCCTGCGGGTGGTCGGTGGCGGCGGCGTTGTGCACGCCGCGCAGGCCGGAGTTCAGTTGCTCACCCGCGCGCTCCAGCGCGTTGAGGATCGTGCGGTGGCCGGCGAAGGAGGTGGAGTCCCGCATGAACAACCTGCGCGGGTTGAACCGCATGGTCTCGGCGGCGTGCTCGACGGTGGCGCGCGCCTGCGCCACCGACTCCGGCAACTGGTCGGCGCGGTGCTGCCACGCCTGCGCCGATTCCCGGTCCGGCACACCGCCGTGCAAGCCCTCCGACACGTCGGTGAGCAGGTCGCACAGCGAGTGGGCCAGTGAACCGATGCCGTGCTCGGCGCTGCGGTAGCGCATCGGCGGCACGATCACGAGGTTGGTGAGCACTCCCAGCGCGCAACCCAGCAGCACCAGCCCGGCGATGCTGGCCAGCTGGAGATAGCTGGCGGAGAGCGCGGGTGACTGGGTGAACGACGAGTAGGCGAACAGCGCGGCCACCCCGACCTGCGGTCCCTGCTGGCCGAGTTTGCGCCAGCGCCCGAAAACCAGCGCGACCAGGATCAGTACCGCGAACGTCCACATCGCGGCACCGAGCGTGGGCGTGAGCACCCCGGCCAGAACCACGCCGGCCACCATCGCCGCGGCGTAGCGGGCGGACTGGTCCACCGACTGCGACACCGTCGCCTGCACCATCAGCAACGCGGTGAACGGGGCGAACGTCGCCGAAGGCGCGTGCAGCAGGTTGTTCGCGATCAGCCAGGCCACGGCTGCCGCGAACACGCTCTTCACGATCGACAACATCGCGTCGCGGTCCCGGCCGGCGTGGCCCAGACCTCGCCGCAGCGTGCCGATGAGGCGTTCGGCGCGTTCCTTCGCCCGGTGGACCGCGGTCCGTCCGGTCGTGTCGCCTCCGGTCATGGCTTCGCGTCGCCCTCGGAACATCGGGGCTCGGTTCGTGCGCACGGCGGGGCGATGCGGGTTCCGGTCCATCCGCACGCCAGTCCACTGTGGCCGGTCAGAACCAGTGGGCGCGGCCGCCGACCTTGGTGCCCATTCGGCCGAGCACGAACAGGACCAGGCCCGCGACGATCAGGATGCCGCCGATCGTGTAGAGGACGGGGACGCTCAGCACCAGGCCGAGGATCAGCAGGATGACACCTAGGGTGATCACGGGGATCTCCTCCAAGCGCAGTGGGGCAAGACCCTCTTCGCCTACCCGGTGATCCGGGATGTCAATCACTGGGTCGGCTGATGCGCGTAGTGCCGATCGCGACTGCGCTCGGTCCGTCGTGGCAGGGCGGCGGAAGCTCGGGTGCCGCGCGGCGGCGGAAGTTCCGGTGCCGCGCGGCGGCGGAAGTCTCGGTGACCGGCGCAGCGAACCCGAGTTATTCCACTGTGGATAGATGTCGGATCGAGCGTCAGCGGATGGTGAATCCGCCGTCCACCCGCAGGTCGGTGCCGTTGACCATGGCGGCCTCTTCGGTGGCGAGGTAGGCGACCGCGGCCGCGATCTCCGCCGGCTCGGCGAACCGGCCCGCCGGGATGTCCTCCCGGTGCGCCTCGCCAGCGGGGTTGTCCCAGGCGGCGCGGCCGAGCTCGGTGAGCACCACGGTCGGCGAAACCGCGTTGACGGTGACGCCGCTGCGCGCCCACTCGAAAGCCAGCGTCCGGGTCATGCCGAGGATTCCGGCCTTCGAGGCGCTGTAGGCGACGTGCTGGTCCAGCGCGACGCTCGCGGCCTGCGAGGCGAGGTTGATGATCCGCCCGGAGCCCTGCTCGACCATGCCGCGCCCGACCGCCTGGCACATCAGGAAACTCCCGGTGAGGTTGATGTCCAGGGTCGCGCGCCAGTCGTCCATGACGATGTCGGCGGCCGGTGCCAGCCGGGCGACACCGGCGGAGTTGACCAGCACGTCGATCCGGCCGTGCCGGTCGAGCACCTCCCGTACGCAGTCCTGCACCGAGTCCGGTTCGGAGACGTCCACCCGGTGCGCCGAAGCGCACGACTCCGGCAGGTCGGCGACGAGGTCGGCGCCCGCGACCGTGGCCCCGCGTTCGGCCAGCACGCGGGTCACCTCGGCGCCGATCCCGGAAGCCGCTCCGGTCACCAGGGCCACTTTCTGCGTGAGTTCAAACATGGCTGAGTCGTCCTTGTACGTGGTTTCCGCCCGGAGGCGGCGAAACACCTGCGTCGCGCACCGGCGGCCTCCGGAGTGAACGGACCGCACGCCCAATCTAGTGGGACGAACAGGCCGTTCACTCGGAGAGAACCGGTTGGACGGGTGGGGTTGGGGTGTTCGGTCTTGCTGAGCGAACGGACCGTTGGTCCCACTGGTTCAGGCGAACAGGCCGTTCACCCGGAAACCCGGGCGCCGGTCGGCACCGGACCAGCCGCTTGCCGGGCGAAGCCGCCGGATCCGGTGCCGGGCGCAAGGTCAGGCAGTCGCCGCGGCGGGCTTGCGCCGCCGGTTCTCGTCCTCCGGCACCTTGAGGAAACCGACCATCACGAAGGCGGCCGCGTAGAGCACCACGAACGCCCAGACCACGCTCACGTTGCCGAGGCCGACAGCCAGCACGACGGCGGGCACGGCCGAACCGAGGAACGCCGAACCACCGGCCGCGGTGGTGTACATGGCCATCGCGGCGCCCTTGTAGTCCGGGGCGAGCGCGGGCATGATCGCGCCCATCGGCACGAACCCGGCCAGCAGCGCGCCGAACAGGCAGCCCGCGGCCGTGGCGGTCCAGAAGCCCCACGACGTTCCGGCGGGCACCCAGTGCGCCACGTACCACCAGGCCAGCAGCCCGACCGCGGAGCCGAACACGCCGAACCACTGCACGGTGCGCCGCCAGCCCCAGCGGTCGCCGATCGCCCCGAACACGGCGTTGACCAGGATGTTGGACGCGTAGACCAGCGTCGTCATGATCAGCCAGCGGGACTGGCCCCAGCCCAGCTCCTCGGCGATCACCGTCGGCAGGATGATGAACATGCCGTACTGCGGCGCGGTGTTGATCAACCGCACCAGGAAGCCCATCAGGATCTTCGGCCGGCGCACGGTCAGCTGCAGCCCGGCGGTGAGCACCGCGGCGGTCGAGTTGCCCGCCGGTGCGATGCGGCTGTCGCCGTGCGGCTCGCGCACCGCGAACTGGCCGAGCAGGAAACCGATCACCACCAGCGCGATGGAGGCCACCATCGCACCGGTCTCACCGGCGGTCCCGCCGCCGAAGGCCGGGATCATGCCCAGCGCGTACAGCGAGCCCAGCGTGGGCAGGCCGCCGGTGAACATGACGTAGAACCAGCCGACCGCCTTGCCGTTGCGCTCCACCGGCGTGACCACGTTGACCCAGACCAGGAACGCGAACGCGAACAGCGGGTAGCCGAAACCGCGCAGGAAGTAGGTGAGGAACACCAGGGGCAGGCTGCCCATGGCGAGGCTGGCGAGGAACAGCAGCTCGAAGACGATCCACACGGCGGCGCCCAGCTGCATCACCCGGCGCGGTCCCCACAGGTCGGCGAGCGCTCCCGACAAGTAGCTGCCGATCAGCGCGGCCAAGCTGTACATCGAGATGATGGTGCCGACGGTGGCGGTGCCGGAGCCCAGCACCTCGCCCATGTGCGGTTCGATGAAGTTCGTCTCGGTGCCGTTGCCGGTCATGAAGATCAGCACGGCGAGGAATCCCCAGCGCAGCGAGTGCGGGATGCCGATCCGGTCGAGGAAGGTCTCGCGGGCTGGACCGGTGGTGGTTGCGGTGTTCATCGTGTTCGTCCCCGTATTCACTTGTTGGGCAGGATCGAGACCTTCACGGACGCGCCCGAGGTGTCCGCGACCAGGTCCAGCGCCTGCTGGAACTCGCCCAGCCCGACCTGGTGGGTGCAGATCTGCTCGACCGGGATCTTGCCCTGCTCCAGCAGCTTGATCGCGGCGGGCCAGCAGTGCGGCCCGAGGTGCGCGCCGAGGACGTTGAGCTCCTTGTCGTCGGAGATGATCGACCAGTCGACCGTCACGTCCGAGCCGAACACCGAGTACTCCACGTACGTCCCGAGCTTGCGCAGCAGGTTCAGCCCCTGGCCGACCGCGGGAGTGGCACCGGTGCCCTCCAGGTAGACATCGGCCCCGTAGCCCTCGGTCAGCTCGGCGACGCGGGCGACCACGTCGTCCTTGGCGGGGTTGAACGTCACGTCGGCACCGCACTGGCGCCCCAGCTCGAGCTTGTCGTCGTCGAGGTCGAGCGCGACCAGGGTCATCGGGTTCTTCTGCCGGGCCCCGGCGATCAGGCCCAGGCCGATGGGGCCGCAGCCCGCGACGACCACCACGTCGCCGAAGCTGATGCTCGCCCGCTCCACCGCGTGCAGCGCGCAGGACAGCGGCTCGGCGTACGCGGCGTGGTGCGGCTTGAGCTCGTGCGAGACCTTGTGCGCGCGTGCGTTGATCGGCACGAGCGTGTACTGCGCCATCGCGCCGTTGTAGTTGCGGAAGCCGAACATGTCGTGCGGCCCGCACATCCAGTACTGGCCGCGGCGGCAGTAGCGGCATTCCTCGCAGGGCACGATCTGCTCGCAGGCGATCCGGTCGCCGAGCTCCACCCCGTGGTGGTCCAGGCCCTTGCGGTCACCGGCCACGACGACCCCGACGAACTCGTGCCCGGGGATGACGCCCTTCTGCGCCCAGGCGGCGCGGTTGTCGTCGCCCCAGAACTTCGCCGCGCCGTGGTAGCACTTCAGATCACTCGCGCAGACGCCGACCGCTTCCACCTCGATCAGCAGCTCGCCGTGATCGGGCGTGGGCACGTCCACCTCTTCGAGCCGGTAGTCCTCCGGGCCGTGCACGACTACCGCCTGCATCCGGCTGGGAATGGATTGCGGCACCTTTGCCTCCATTGCTGGTCAACTGTTGAAAAAACGGCCTGCGCTGCAACAACAGCGGACCGTAGGCTCGCACGACGTCGCAGGCGCCGGGTGCCGAGGCCGCCGGTGCCGAGTCCCGCTGCCGTCCGGTGGAGGGCGGCTCACCCCGGACGTGACCAGCGAGAAGGCTGCTCGGCCCGGCAGCTCGCCGGCCGGGTGTCCCGGCCTGGCCCGGCCAGCAGCCACGCACCGATCTCCCTCACTCGATCAGCCCAACGTCAGGCGAAGTGCGGTAACCTTCCGTTCAATACCGCTCATACGTCAATAGGCGTCGCTCAAATGAGCGGTCACTCGGTAGGACGGGGGAGCACGTGGGACCGGAGCGCCAGATCCTCGCCGCGCTCGTCGCAACGCAGCACTACTTGAACAAGCAGACCAAGTCGCAGATCGCGGAAGATCTGTCGCTGTCCCGGTTCCAGGTGGCGCGGCTGCTGGAGGCGGCGCACTCGGAGGGCATCGTGCGCATCACCGTCGAGCTGCCCTCCGGCGTGGACGCCGACCTGTCCAACCGGCTGCGCAGGCACTTCGGTCTCAAGCGCGCGCTGGCGGTGTCGACTGCCGATGAGCCTGCCACCCGGCGCAAGCAGCTCGGCCAGGCCGCCGCCGACCTGCTCACCGACGTGGTGACCGAGGACGACTGCCTCGGCATCGCGTGGGGCCGCACGCTCAGCGCGATCCCCGGTGCGCTGAGCAAGCTGGCGACCTGCCCGATCGTCCAGCTGACCGGGGTCGCGGGCACGATCTCGGAAAACACGATGGAGCTGGTCCGCCAGATGTGCGCGGTCAACGGCGGGCACGCGAACCCGATCTACGCGCCGCTGGTGGTCGCCGACGCGGCCACGGCGCGCGGGCTGCGCGGGCAGGCCGGGATCTCCCGGGCGCTCGAACTGCACGGGATGGTGACCCGCGCGGTGGTCGGCGTCGGCAGCTGGGACCCGCCGGACTCGCAGCTGCACGATTCGCTGCGGGTGGAGGAGCGGCGCAAGCTCTCCGGCCGGGGAGTGCGGGCCGAGATCTGCGGGACGCTGCTCAACTCGGACGGCGAGGTCGTCGAGGGGCTGGAGGACCGCTGCATCGCCGTGCCGACCGCCCGGCTGCGCGAGATTCCCGAGGTGATCGCCGTCGGCGGCGGCAGTGCGAAGATCAAGGCGGTGCTCGCCGCGATCCGCTCCGGGTTGATCCACGGGCTGGTCACCGACGCCAGGGTCGCGGGCGAGCTGCTGGCGCTCGGTTGAGCGCGCCCGGGCTGATCGGTGAGCGCCCGACCGGCCCCTGAGCGCCCGACCGGCCCCTGAGTCCCCGGCTGACTCCTGAGCGCCCGGATCAGTCCGTTGCGCGGGGTGGGCTCGTGCTGCCGCGCACCGTGAGTTCGGGAGTCAGCACGACGTCGGTGCTCGTGGCGCGTTGCTCGTCGAGGCGTTCGGTGCAGGAGCGGATGGCGAACTCCGCCATCCGCCCGGTGTCCTGGTGCACCGTAGTGAGGTCCACATAGGACAGACCGGCGCTGTGGCTGTCGTCGTAGCCGACCACGGAGATGTCGCCGGGGACGTGGACCCCGGCCCGCAGCAGCGTGGTGATCAAGCCGCCGGCGCACAGGTCGTTGCCCGCCAGGACCGCCGTGGGCAGGTCGAGCCTGCTGAGCAGTTCCCGTGCCGCGTCGGCTCCGGACTCCTCGGTGTAGTCGCCGGGCAGGACCTCGATGTGCGCGTCGAGCCCGTGCTCGCGCATGGCCGCGCGGTAGCCGTCGCGGCGTTGCGCGGCTCCCGGCAGCGTTCCGCCGTCGACGTGCGCGATCTTGCGGTGTCCGAGGCCGATGAGGTGGCCGACGGCCAGCCGAGCGCCTCCGGTGTCATCGGTGCGCACGCTGTCGATCCCGGCGGCGCCGGTGTGCTGGCCGATCTCGACCACGGGAATGCGCTCGGCGATCCGGCCGAGGTGCGCGGGCGCCTCCACGGCCAGCCCGATGAGGATCAGCGCTTCGCAGCGCAGTCCGAGCAGCTCGTCGACGGTGTGGCGCACGTTGCGGCTGGGCAGGATCGCGCTGAGCACGATGCTGTAGTCGAGCCGTGAAGCCGCGGCGTAGAGCGCTTCCACGACGTGCGGGTCCAGCGAATGCCCCAGCGTGAACAGCACGCCGAGCTGGCGGCTGCGTGCGCGGCGCAGCAGCTGGGCGGCGATGTCGGCGTGGAAACCGAGGTCTTCGGCGACGCGCAGGACGTGTTGCCTGGTGCGGGGGTTCGGCCCCGGCTTGTCGCCGAGGACCAGCGAGACGGTCTGGCGCGAGACACCCGCCTCGGCTGCGACATCGGCCATGGTGGGGCGCTTGCCACGGGCGGTGTTCCGGTCCTGCGGACCTGGCATTCCCGTTCCTCCTGGCCGACCCGTCCGACCGGCCGCTGCTGACTTGTCGCTCCGGACGGCCGCGCGGTCACCGGCAGGGTACTCGTCGCCGTTGCCGCGAGTGCTCGCGAGTCACATCACAGGGGCGTGGCTTGAAGGCCGCGCGGATCGACTGGAACCCTGTATTTGGCACGTGCTAAAAGAGCTGCTCCGCGGTCGGTCCCGATCGCCCGAGCGCCAGGGCGGGTGCCGCGTGGTCGGCCCGGTGTCGTGCCGCCGCTTCCCGATCTCATCCCGTCGTGAAAGGTCATGTTCTATGGCTCCGGCGTTGCTCGCGCTCGCCCTGGGCGCGTTCGCCATCGGCACCACCGAATTCGTGATCATGGGGCTGCTGCCGCAAGTGGCGGCAGGGCTGTCCGTCCCGGTCGCCGACGCGGGGAACCTGGTCTCCGCCTACGCGCTCGGCGTCGTGCTCGGCGCACCGCTGCTCACGGCGTTGAGCACCCGGTTGCCGCGCAAGAACGCGCTGGTGCTGTTCCTGGGGATCTTCGCGCTCGGCAACCTCGCCACCGCGTTTGCGCCCGGGTACGGGACCGTGTTCGTCGCACGGATGCTGGCGGGGCTCCCGCACGGCGCCTTCCTCGGCGCGGGAACCCTCGTCGCCGCGCACCTGGTGGGACCGGCGAAGCAGGCGACGGCGGTGGCGCGCGTGCTGCTCGGGCTGACCGTCGCCAACATCGTCGGCGTTCCCGGCGGCACGTTCCTGGGGCAGCTGTTCGGCTGGCGGGCGGCTTTCCTGGTGGTGGCCGCGATCGGCGCGCTGGCCGTGCTCGGAGTGCTGGCGTTCGTGCCGAGCGTGCCGATGCCGCAGGGGATCGGCCTCAAGCGCGAGCTGTCCGCCCTCGGCACGCGCCAGGTGGTGCTCGGCCTGGTCACCGGCGTGTTCGGCTTCGCGGGCGTGTTCGCGGTCTACAGCTACATCTCGCCGATGATGACCGGGCTCGCCGGGCTGCCCGAGTCCGCGGTGCCGGTGGTGCTGGCGCTGTTCGGCGTCGGCATGACCGCGGGCTCGCTCGTGGTGGGGCCGCTGGGCGATCGGGCGCTGCGGCCGACGATCTACGGTGCGCTGGCCACGCTGGCGGTCGTGCTGCTGGTGTTCAGCTTCGCCGTGCACACCGCGTGGTCGGCGGTGCTGATGACGGTGGTGCTGGGCGCGGCCGGGTTCGGCGTGACCGCCCCGCTGCAAGTGCTGATCATGCAGAAGGCGGGCAACGCGCCGACGATGGCCGCCGCCTCGAACCACTCGGCGTTCAACCTCGCCAACGCGGGCGGGGCGTGGCTCGGCGGCGTCGGGATCAGCGCCGGGTTCGGTTACACCTCGCCCGCGATCATCGGCGTGGTGCTCACGCTCGTGGGGCTCGCCTTCGCGCTGACCGCGGGCCGGATGGACCGCGGCGGTGCGTCGGCCGGCCCGCGGCTGGTGGCCAACCGCCAACGCCAGGGGTCCACCGAGGCGATCAGCGCCGCCGAGCGGGACTGACCGGCAGCACTTCGTTTCAGTACGATCTTTGGTCTTGTCTTGTCAGCGGCGGAGCCGCTGAGCAGTGGCCATGCAAGCAACCGGCACCGCGGCGGGTTCTCAGCGGCTTCCTCGCGAGGACAGCGATTTCGCCGCGTATGGGCATACGTCAGAAATCGATCCCGGAGCGAGGAAGGCGCTGAGGTTCCGCTACCGGCACCGCCACGCAGACCTTTCTGGAAAAACTCCTTAGTGACGACCTAAAGACGGCTCGGGTCCCCCGCGAGCCGATGCCCGTAGATCGCGCTGCGGGCTGCGCGGGTGGATTTGCGCACGACCAGTTCCGCGGAGTAGCCGTGCTTGGCGAAGACGCCGTCGAGCCAGAACATGCCGTAGCCGTGCGCCTGGGTGAACAGCTGCTCCATCAGCTCCAGGGCGTCCTGCGGCGTGTCCGAAACCTCCAGGCAGCGCAGCAGGAACTGGTCGGTCAGCCGCCGGGTCTGCTCGTGCAGCTCGGCGTACCGGGGACCGTGCAGGCCGTCGGCGTAGATCAGGTGCATCCCGGCGCGGCGTTCGATCAGGTACTCGGTGTAGGCCCCGGCCGCGGCGGCGAGCGCGTCCGCGGCGTCGGTGTGCTGCTCGGCGGCGTGCTGCACGCGCTCGGTGAGCAGCTGGGCGGTCGTGGTGGCGACGGCGGCCAGCAGGCTCTCGCGTTCCGGGAAGTGCCGGTACGGCGCGCCGGGGCTGACGTTGGCCCGCCGGGCCGCCTCGGCGACCGAGAAACCGGCCACGCCCCGTTCGGCGATCAGCTCCAGCGAACTGCGCACGAGCGCGGCCCGCAGGTCGCCGTGGTGGTACTTGCCGCCCATGCCGTGGATCACGTCCTCCGGTCGGAATAAGTGGCCGTGCCGCTATGTATTGATGTAAGAGGGCTCTCACGCGAGCCCTTCGCAGAGCTGTTCCTTGGAGGGTTCATGAGCACGACCACGCACGCTATCGCCGCGCCGACGCCGGGGGCACCCCTCGCGCCGACGACGATCGCGCGACGTGATCTGCGTCCGGACGACGTATTGATCGACATCGCCTACGCGGGCATCTGCCACAGCGACATCCACCAGGCCAAGGGCGACTGGGGCGAGGGCATCTTCCCGATGGTGCCCGGCCACGAGATCGCCGGCGTGGTCGCCGCGGTCGGCTCGGACGTGACGAAGTACCAGGTCGGCGACCGGGTCGGCGTGGGCTGCATGGTCGACTCCTGCGGCGAGTGCGAGTACTGCCAGCAGGGCACCGAGCAGTTCTGCGTCCAGGGCAACGTGCAGACCTACAACGGCGTCGGCTTCGACGGCGAGAACACCTACGGCGGCTACAGCAAGCAGGTCGTGGTCAAGGACGCCTTCGTCTGCCGGATCCCGGACGGCATCGGGCTCGACGTCGCCGCTCCGCTGCTGTGCGCAGGCATCACCACCTACTCCCCGCTGCGCCAGTGGGGGGCCGCGCCCGGCAAGCGGGTCGCCGTGATCGGTCTCGGCGGGCTCGGGCACGTGGCGGTGAAGCTGGCCGCGGCGATGGGCGCCGAGGTGACGGTGCTCAGCCAGAGCCTCAAGAAGCAGGAGGACGGGCTCAAGCTCGGCGCGCAGGACTACTTCGCCACCGCCGACGAGTCGACCTTCGAGACCCTGCGCGGGCGCTTCGACCTGATCCTGAACACGGTCTCGGCGAACCTCCCGGTCGACTCCTACCTCGGGCTGCTGCGCGTCGGCGGCGCGATGGTCAACGTCGGTGCGCCCGGCGAACCGCTGTCCTACAACGCCTTCTCGCTGCTGGCGGGCAACAAGGTGCTGGCCGGATCGATGATCGGCGGGCTGCCGGAGACCCAGGAGATGCTGGACTTCTGCGCCGAGCACGGCATCGGCGCGGAGATCGAGCTGATCTCCGCCGACCAGGTCAACACCGCCTACGAGCGGGTCGAGAACAGCGACGTCCGCTACCGCTTCGTCATCGACACCGCCACCATCGGCGCGTGATCTCGGGCCCTCGTCGCTCCGGTCGCGCGCCGGAGCGACGAGGGTGACTCCTCGCTAACCGTTCACCCGGGAGCGCAGGCCGTCCAGCACGAGTTCGAGGCCCTGCTCGAAGTCGGACGCCCTGGCGGGTTCCCGGTCGATCGCCCCGGCGCTGGCGGCCTGCAGCGCGGTCTGCTCCTCCGCGGTGTGCCCGAACACGAGGTGCAGCAGGGCGCGAGTGGCGACGTCGACCACGTCCTGCGGAAGGCCACCGTCGCGCAGCGCCGCGCGCAGCTGGCCCGCGGGCTCGCCGGCGCCGAGCCCGAAGGTGTGCGCGGTGAGCACCACTTCGGCGCCGTCCCGGTAGGCGAGCATCGCGTCCCGCAGCTCGCCGCAGAGCTCGACCACGCGCCGGTCCCACTCCTCGGCCCGCCGCGGCCGCTTGCCCCGGGCCACGATCTCGTCGGCGACTGCGGTCAGCAGCGTCTGCTTGTTCGGCACGTGGTGGTACAGCGCGCTCGGTTGCACGCCGAGCTCGGTGGCGAGCCGGCGCATCGTCAGCGATTCCAGGCCGTATTCGTCCAGCACCGCGATCGCGCGGTCCACGACGTCGCTGCGGTGGTAGCGCACCCGAACCCTCCCCGGTTGACCGGTCGATCCCGCCATCCTACCCTGAACACCGTTCAGCTGAACGCTGTTCAGGTTGCTGTCCTCCGACACCGGGAGAAGCGATGCGCGCCACCTTCCAGCAGCTCGCCGATGGCGTCCTCGGCGGAACCCCCGCCACGCCCGAAGATGCGCTCGCGGTGCTGCGTGCCGACGACGCCGAACTGATGTCCGTGGTGGCCGCGGCGGGCCGGCTGCGCCGCGCGCACTTCGGCAACACGGTGAAGGTGAACTACCTGGTCAACCTGAAATCCGGGATGTGCCCGGAGAACTGCAACTACTGCTCGCAGGCGCTCGGCTCGGACGCGCCGATCCTGAAGTACTCGTGGCTGTCCACCGACGAGGCGTTGCAGCAGGCCGGGGCCGGGTTGCAGGGCGGAGCGGGCCGGGTGTGCCTGGTCGCCTCCGGCCGCGGACCGTCCAATCGGGACATCGACAAGGTCGCCGAGATGGTCGGCGCGCTCAAGGGCGAGCACCCCGATGTGGAGGTCTGCGCCTGCCTCGGCTTCCTGAAGGACGAGCAGGCCGAGCGCCTCAAGGAGTCCGGTGTGGACGCCTACAACCACAACATCAACACCGCGGAGAGCAACCACGCGAACATCGTGCAGACGCACACCTACGCCGACCGCGTGGACACCGTTGAGAAGGCGAAGGCAGCGGGCCTCTCGCCGTGCTCCGGTCTGATCGCCGGGCTGGGGGAGACCGACGAGCAGCTGGTCGAGGCGGTGTTCGCGTTGCGGGAGCTGGATTCCGACTCGATCCCGGTCAACTTCCTGATGCCGTTCGACGGGACCCCGTTCGAGAACACCTGGGAGCTCACGCCCGCGCACTGCGTGAAGATCCTGGCGATGGCGCGGTTCGTCTGCCCGGACCGGGAGGTGCGGATCGCGGGCGGCCGCGAGATGCACCTGCGCTCGCTGCAATCGATCGCGCTGCACGTCGCCAACTCGATCTTCCTCGGGGACTACCTCACCTCGGAGGGCCAGGAGGCCAAGGCGGACCTGGAGATGATCCGGGACAACGGTTTCGTCGTGCTCGGATCCGAGGAGGACTTGGCCCAGCGGTCCGCAGCTCCGGTCGATCCGGCGATCCGCCGCCGCGGGGCGGGCACCGCCGTGGTGCCCAACGCCTGACCGATGAACGGCTGGCCGCAATGGTTGGCCGAGCGGCGCAGCGTGCGCGAGGACGCCGGTTTGCAGCGCACGTTGCGGCCGCGGGCGGCCGACGAAGACTTCATCGACCTCGCGGGCAACGACTACCTCGGGTTGAGCCGCCATCCCGAGGTATGCCGGGCGGCCGCGGACGCGGTACTGGAGTGGGGTGCGGGCGCCGGCGCCTCCCGCCTGGTCACCGGTACGACCACGCTGCACGCCGAGCTGGAGCGCGAACTCGCCGAGTTCACCGGACGCGAGGCTGCGCTGGTCTTCTCGACCGGATACCACGCCAACCTCTCCGCGGTGACCGCGCTGGCGGACAAGCAGACGCTGATCGTCTCCGACGCGCACGTGCACGCCTCGCTGATCGACGCGGCGCGGCTGTCCCGGGCGGCGATCGAGGTGGTCCCGCACAACGACGTCGCCGCGGTCCGGGCCGCAGTGGCCGAGGCCGGTGACCGGCGCGCGATCGTGCTGACCGAGTCGGTCTTCTCGGTGCTCGGCGACGCGGCGCCGCTCGCGGACCTGGCCGCGGTCTGCGCCGAGCACGACGCGCTGCTGGTCGTGGATGAGGCGCACGGGCTCGGTGTCGCCGGGCCCGGCGGTCGCGGGCTGGTGCATGCGCAGGGCCTCGCCGGGAATCCGCAGGTGGTGGTGACCGCGACGATGTCCAAGTCGCTCGGCGCGATGGGCGGTGCGGTGCTCGGCTCGGTCGCGCTGATCGATCACGTCACGAACGTCGCCCGCCCGTTCATCTTCGACACCGGCCTGGCACCGGCTCCCGCCGCGGGTGCGCAGGCCGCGCTGCGCGTGCTGCGGGAGCGGCCGGACCTCCCGTCATGGATCCACCGGCGCAGTGGCGAGCTGGCCGAGCGGCTCGGCGTGCGGTCGTCGGCGGGCGCGGTGCTCTCGGTGCCGATGCCGTCGCCGCAGGTCTCGGTCGCCGCGCAGGCAGCGGCGCGCGCTCGCGGAGTCCGGGTGGGCTGCTTCCGGCCGCCGTCGGTGCCGGACGGGATCTCGCGGCTGCGGATCACCACCCATGCCGGGCTGGACGAGCAGGCCTGGTCGGACGCGGTCGAGGTGCTGGCGAGCATCGCCGACGAGCACCGGCGGTAGCCCGTACGTCCACAGTGGACGACTCGGGCGATTCCGCCGTGCCGGGTGTCGGACACCTGCGGCCGTCGCGGTTGTCGGCGACGCGCACCGGACGAACCGCCGTGGGGAACGGTCAGGAAACCCGGCGATGCGTGGAGATCACCCCGAATCGCCCGCCAGCCGCGTCAGGATGCCGTCCTTGATCGCCGGTCGGGACGCCGCGACGAGCGTGAAGGTGGCCTCCCGCACCAGCCGCTGGCCGTGCGCGCCCGCCAGCAGCGCGGAACTGCCCGCGGCGGTGACGACCCCACCTGCCGCGCGCAACGCCAGCTCAGCGGCGTCGGCTCTGGCCGCGGCGATCGTGGAGTCGTCGCCGGAGGCGGTGCTTTCGGCGAAAGCGGCATCGAGCTGCTCGCGCACCGCGTCCCGCTCCGCCTCGAGCCGGTCGGCGGCCACCGGGCGTCCCGCCTCGGCGATCAGCCTGGTGCAGCGGCCCGCCAGCCCGAGCGGCATGGCGCCGTTGAGCCGCGCGCTCGCGGACTGCGCGGCCAGCACGTCGGCCAGCGGGACCTCGTCGAGCACCCGCTCGGTCGGCAGGTGGTAGCCGTCGAAGAACAGCCGCACGGTCGACGATGCCTGCGCTGCCACCAGAGTCAGCGGTTCGACCCGGATGCCGGTGGCGGGAGCGGCGTCGATGAGTCCGTCGACGACCATTTCGCCGTGCCGGGCCGACAGCCGCAGCACGTCCACCAGCCCCCAGCCGGTGACGAACGGCGCTTCGCCGTCGAGCCGGTAGCCGCCGTCGACCGGGGTGGCGTGCAGCCGCGGCGGCTGCGGGATCGCCCCGGCGAACGAGACACCGCCGCGCAACTTCCCGCGCACCGCATCGGCGAGGTGGCGTTCCCGCAGCTCCGAGCGGTCCGTGGTGGCCAGCCCGCGCACCACGCCTTGGTGCTGCGCCCAGGTGAACGCGGTCGCGAAGCAGCCACCGGCGAACGCCTCGAAGATCAGGGAACGCTCGGCGAGGGTGATCTCCGGCCCGCCGTGCTCGGCCGGAGCCGCCAGGCCGTAGAAGCCCTCCGCGGCGAGCAGGTCGAAATGCCTGCGCGGAACGACGCCCTCTGCATCCACTGTGGACGCGTCCGGGAACAGCACGTCGTCGGCCAGGGCTTGCGCCCGCTGCACGGTAACCACGCAGCCGAGGTTAACCCGCCGCGGGCCGCCGTCGAGGCGTTCCGCATCGTGGCGTGGTGCACCGAGCAGGCACGGCTGCCCGCGCTCAGCGCTCGATGCGCTCCAACCGGAGCATCCGGGTGATCACCGCGTCCAGCTCGGCATCGTCGAAGATCTTCTTCCAGTCGTCCTTGACGATGCTCTCCCGGCCGTAGTCCATCGCGATCTTGCAGGCGTCCGAGAACGGGTTGTCGCCCTTGAGCGTGTTGGCCAGCGCGACCTGGGTGTGCCCCAGCAGCATCGCCCGCGCGGCGGGCTCCGGGACGCCGACGGTGTGCACCGTCTCGTGCAGCGCTTCCCGCAACAGGTCGCCGACCATGCAGGCCACCGTCTCCACCAGCGTGGGCTCCAGGTAGGCCAGCTGCTTGACGGTCACCCAGTGCACGTCGAGCACCGGCGCGTACATCGCGCGGATCACCGATTCCGCGACGGCCCGGTGCTGCTCGTCGCCGGACTCGATCGCGGCGACGACATCCTGCGGCGCGGCGATGCCGCCGAAGGTGTCCGCCAGTTCCTCCGGAGTCTTGCGCTGCAGGAACACCGAGGGGTGGCACGGGTGCGCGACCACGTACGCGAGGTCGTCGCGCTCGGCGAGCAGGTTCGCGTACGCCGCGGCCGGATCCAGGGTGACCAGCACCGAGCCGGTCTTGAGCTGCGGAACGACCTGCTCGGAGACCGCGCCGAGCACCGTGTCCGGCACCGCCAGGATCACCACATCGGCGTCCTTGATCGCGACCGCGGTCCCGGTCACCTCCCGGCCCGCGCCGGTGACCCGCTGCTGCCCGGCGGGGGAGTTCTCGCTGTAGTACACGGTGTGCTCGGTGCGCTGCAGGTTGTCCGACACCCGCATCCCCATCTTGCCGCCGGCCCCGATCACGGCGATGGTCAACTGCTCGGTCATGCCCGCTGCCTCCTCAGGTGCTCCAGGTTGTGCGCGGTCCACTCGCGTTCGACCGCGCAGGTCGTGTGCGCATCGCCCTGCCAGGGCAGCCAGTGCTCGATGACCTCGTTGATGCCGCGGTCTTGCGGGCGCACCTGCCGCAGCAGGTGTTCGCGGTCCAGCAGCCCGTCGCCCAGCGGTGCGCCGATCAGCGAGAAGCCCACCCAGCCCGGCGACCGGACGAACTCGAAGTCCTTGACGTGCACGTTCCGCACGTGCGCGGCGGTGCTTTCCACCACCGAGGCCGGGTGTTCCAGCGCGGCGACCACGTTGGCCGGGTCGAGGCAGATGCCCAGGTGCGGATCGCCGACGCGCTCGACGAGCTCGACCAGCGTGCCGGTGGGCACCTGCTCGTAGGTCTCCAGCGCGATCGTCACGCCCGCGGCCGCGTACTCGGGCAATACCTCGCGGAGCCTGCGTTCGGCCTCGTCCAGGTCCGGCTTGTCGTCCGCGGTGTGCATCATCGAGCGCACCAGCCGCGCTCCCAGCAGCTCGGCGAGTTGCAGGAACCGCCGCAGGTGTTCGGGTTGCAGGCCGCGGGTGCCCAGTTCCAGTTCGACGCCGAGCCGGTCGGCGGTCGCGCGCACCGCCCGCAGCTGCTCGCCGGACATCGACTCCAGCGGCGGGTAGTCGCAGATCTGGAACAGCGACACCCCGTGCCGGGCGGTGTCGGCGAGCATGCCGGTCAGCGACAGCGGTTCCGGCGCGTGCTCGGACCACTGCCAGAAGTAGGCGTAGGTGCTCAGCCCGATCGTCATGGTGCGGACACCTCGTCCAGGATCTGCTCGAACGCCCGCGGATCGTGCGCGAAGCGGCCGAGGAACAACCCGTCCACCGAATCGCCCAGCGCGGTCAGCAGCCCCGGCTTGGCGCTGCCGCCGTAGATCACCCGGCTGCCGCTCAGCGCCGGGTCCGCCGCGACACCGGCGCGCAGCGCCGCGCAGACCTCGCCGATGAACTCCGGCGACGCGGGCTCGGCGGCGCCGATCGCCCACTGCGGCTCGTAGGCCACGACGATCGGGCCGAGCACGCCGTCCGAGCGGGCGGCGTGCAGCGCCGAGTCGAGCTGCGCACGGCAGGTCCGGATCGCCCGCGCCGGTTCGCCGCGGTCCTCCTCTCCCAGGCACAGCACCGGAGTCAGCCCGTTGCGCAGCGCGGCCGCGGTCTTGCCGGCGATCACCTGCTCGTCCTCGCCGAAGATCCGGCGCCGCTCTGCGTGGCCGACCTCCGCGTAGCGGCAGCCCATTTCGCGCAGCTCCGCACCGCTGACCTCGCCGGTGTAGGCCCCTTCGTCCTCCCAGAACAGGTCCTGGGCGCCGATGGCCACCGGCGTCTCCTGGCAGCGCTGCACGGCCGGGGCGAGCGCAGGGAACGAAGGCAGCACGAACAGCTCGGCCGCCGACTCGCGGACCGCCGGGTGCCGCCCGGCGATCTCTGCGATCTCGGTGCAATACCGCAGCGTGCGCTGGTGGCCGAAGTACATCTTCAGGCTGGTGCCGATCAGCCGGGTCATCGGTTCTGCTCGCATTCGTCCTCGGCGATTTCCCGCAGTGCGCGGGCTTTTTCGTGCTCGGTGCTCATGCGCCTGCTCCCGCGCTGAGCTCGGCCTGCACCGAGCGCACGATCAGCGCCAGCGACACCGCACCCGGGTCGGGCGTGCCGAGGCTCCGCTCCGCCAGCGGCCGGGCGCGGCCGAGCTGCGGGCGCAGCGAAGCGGTCGCCTCCGCTGCCTGTTGCGCGGCGGTCGCGGCCAGCCCCGAAGCGGTCGTCAGCGACGATCCGGCGGCGAGCGCGCGTTCCAGCTCATCGGCGAACGGCACCAGCGCGTCGACCAACGTCTTGTCGCCGAGCTGCGCCTGCCCGAGGCGGATCACCGCGTCCTTGGCGGCTCGTACACCTGCTGCGATGCTCTGCGCGGAGAGTGCGGAATCGTCGCCGAACTCGGCTCCCAGCGCGCGCAGCGCCGCACCCCACAGCGCTCCTGAAGTCCCGCCAGCCTGATCGGCCCATTCGTCGGCGGCCCGGCCGAGCAGGGTGCCAGCGCCCGCTCCGCCCGCGGCGGCTTCCCGCGCGGCCAGCACCGCGGCTTCCGCGCCGCGCTGCATCCCGATGCCGTGGTCGCCGTCGCCCGCGACCGCGTCGATCCGGCCCAGCTCCGCGGCATTGTCGTCCACAGTGGATTTGACGGTCTCCAGGGCGGCCAGCACCCGCACCGCCGCGGCGCGGGATTCCGCCGAAGCGCGCGGAATCTCTTCGAGCTCCAGCGCGGCCTGCGCGGACTCCGGACCGTCTTCGGCAGCCGGGAGCTTGCGGTAGGCGGGGGAGTCGGCGGGCGCGCGCCAGAACCGCTCCAGCTCGTCGTCCAGCCAGCACAGCGTGAGCGAGGCCCCGGCCATGTCGAAGCTGGTCACCAGCTCGCCGACCTCCGGTTCGACGACCACCAGCCCGGCTTCGGCCAGCAACTCGGCCACCCGCCGGTAGACCACGAACAGCTCTTCGTACTTCACCGACCCGAGTCCGTTGAGCAGCACCGCGACCCGGCTGCCGGCGACCTGCCCGACCCCCTCGGGCACTTCCGCGAGCACCTTCTGCACGAACAGCTCGGCCAGCCCGTCGGCGGTGGGGACTTCCTGCTCGTCGATGCCGGGCTCCCCGTGAATTCCCATGCCCACGGCCATTTTTCCGTCGCCGACGGTGAACAGCGGCTGGTCAGCGCCGGGCAACGTGCACCCGCCGAAGGCCACGCCGAAGGATCGGGTGCGGGCGTTGGCGTGCGCGGCGACCCGGGCGACCTCGTCGAGGCCGTAGCCTTCCTCGGCGGCAGCGGCGGCGGCCTTGAACACCACGAGATCCCCGGCCACGCCACGACGCCGGTCCACATCGGACGGTTCCGCGCTGGAGACGTCGTCGGTGACCACGACCGTGCGGCAGCCGATTCCGTCGCCGATCAGCCGCTGCTCGGCGAGCCCGAAGTGCAGCACGTCGCCCGCGTAATTGCCGTAGCACAGCAGCACTCCGCCGCCGTTGTCCGCCGAGGCGGCCACCGAGTGGACCTGCCTGGCCGACGGCGAGGCGAACAGGTTGCCCATCGCCGCCCCGTGCGCCAGCCCGGGCCCGACCAGGCCGCCGAACGCGGGGTAGTGCCCGGAGCCGCCGCCGATCACCACGGCGACCCGGCCTGGCGGGGTCTGCCCGCGCCGGATCACTCCGCCGGAGACCTGGCGGAGCCGGTGCTGCTGGGCGGTCGCGAAGCCGTTCAGCATTTCCGCGGCGAACGCGCCCGGATCGTTGAACAGTCGTGTCATGGGTTCTCCTGCCGGTGTGACGATCGGTCGGCGGCCGTGCGGGTCTGCTCACCCGTCCGGTCTCCGCGGCCCAGCAATACCATCAGCACTGCCGAAAGCAGCAAGAATCCGCCCACGACGAACATCGGCAGCACGTAGGAGCCGGTCCAGTCGAACAGCGCGCCGGTGACGTAAGGCGCGACGAACCCGGCGAAGTTGCCGACGGTGTTGATCAGCGCGACGCCCGCGGCGGCGGCCATTCCGCCGAGGAACCGGGTCGGCAGCGTCCAGAAGTTCGGCAGCGCGGCGAAGATCGAGCACGCGGTGACCGTGATGACCGCGATGGTCAGCTCCGGCGAGCCCGCGAACAGCGCCAGCGGCACGCTGACCGCGCCGAGCAGCGCCGGTCCCCAGATGTGCCAGGGACGCAGACCGCGCCGGGTCACGTCCCGCGACCACAGGTAGAGCACCACGGCGGCGGGCAGGTAGGGCACCGCGGTGATCAAGCCTTCCTCGAACACGCCGAAGCTGGTGGAGAACCGCTGCTCGAACCGGCCGATGATCGCGGGCAGGAAGAACGCCAGCGTGTAGAGCCCGTAGATGAACCCGAAGTAGAGCATCGACAGCGCCCACACCCGGCCGTTGCGGAACACCGCGCGCACTCCGCCGCGGCCCGCGGGTTTCTCCTGCTGCTCGGCCGAAAGTTCCGAAGTCAGCCAGTCCTTCTCCGCGGCGGTGAGCCATTTCGCCTGCGCGGGGCTGTCGGCCAGGTAGAACCACGCGACCACGCCCAGCACGATCGCCGGGATCGCGACACCGAAGAACATGAACCGCCAGCCCTGCAGGCCGAACACGCCCTGCTGCTGCATCAGGTAACCCGCCAGCGGCGCACCGAGCACCGTGGTCAGCGGCTGCGCCAGGTAGAACAGCGCCAGGATCCGGCTGCGGTAGCGGGCGGGCACCCACAGGCTCAGGAACAGCACCGCGCCCGGGAAGAACCCGGCCTCGGCCACACCGAGCAGAAAACGCAGCACCGCGAGCTGGGTGAAGTCCTGCACCCACGTGAACAGCAGCGCCACCGCGCCCCACGACACCATGATCCGGGCGAGCCAGCGGCGCGCCCCGACCTTCTGCAGGGCGATGTTGCTGGGCACTTCCAGCAGCAGGTAGCCGATGAAGAACACGCCGGAGGCGAAGCCGAACTGGGCCGCGGTCAGGCCGAGGTCGCTGCGCATCCCGTTCGGCGCGGCGAAGCTGATCGCCGTGCGGTCCAGGTAGTTGACGAAGAACATCAGCGCCACGAACGGCACCAGGCGGACCGCGACTTTGCGGATGGCCGCCTTCTCCACGCCCGGGCGGCGTTGCCGCGAGGTGGTCGAGGTGTCCACATTGACTCCTTGCTGCGGTGCGGGAGCGTCCGGTGCTCGGCGGAGCGGCCGGAGCGGTCCGGGCGGCCGTGGTCTGGCGGCCGGAGTGGTCCGGGCGGGCCGGAGTGCGGGGCCGGGAATGCGGGATCCGCGAGCCGCGGCCAGTATTGAAATCCAGCGACGAACCTGTCAACCGGTTGACCAATTTTGCCGCGACGGATCTTGCTAGGCTCGGTCCCATGTCCACTCCGAACGGGTCCGAGGCCGCGGGCATCGGCGAAGCGCTGGGCAGCGTGCCCGCGGGTACCGCGGTCGGCGAGGTCGCCAAGCGGCTGCTCGACCTGTTCACCGCCGGGGACCTGCAACCCGGCACCCGGCTGCCGCCCGAGCGCAGCCTCGCCACCTCGCTCGGCGTGGGGCGCTCGGCGATCCGCGAAGCGTTGGCGGCGCTGGAGATCCTCGGCATCGTGGTGGTGCGCCCCGGCTCCGGGACGTACCTGCGCGGCAGCGCTTCGGAATTGCTGCCGCAGACGTTGAGCTGGGGATTGATGCTCGGGGAGCCGCGCACCCGCGAGCTCGTCGAGGTGCGCAACGGGCTGGAGGTGCTGGCCGTGCGCAGCGCGGCCGAGCGGTGCACCGCAGAGGACCTGGCCGACCTCGCCGCGCAGCTGGACGGGATGCGGCAGAACCTCACCGACTTGGCGAAGTTCGTCGAGGCCGACCGGCTGTTCCACCTGCGCATCGCGGTGGCTTCCGGCAACGTCGTGCTGCAGCAGCTGTTGCAGAACGTCCGCTCGCTGCTGCGGATCTGGGTCGAGCGCGCGCTGGCCGACCGGACGCACGCGGAACTCGCGCTGTCCGAACATCAGGGGATCTACGACGCACTGCGCGCAGGCGACGCCGATGCGGCCGCCGCCGCGATGAGCGCGCACATGGGCACCGCCGCCGGACGGCTGGCCGAGACCCTGGACCAGGACGGCTGAGCAGCGGCGCTGCTCGGTCACCGCTGAGCGGCTTCGCCGCTCAACGACCGGAAGTCAGGATCGGTGTCCACTGGGGACGAAACGGCGTGCCGCCGGGAGCCTCGGATCGAAGCTCCCGGCGGCACGGGGCAACTCACTGCTCCAGCAGATCTTCCAGCATGATGGGGATGTTGCGGACGCGGATGCCGGTGGCGTTGTACACGGCGTTGGCCACCGCCGCCGCCATGCCGACGATGCCGATCTCGCCGACTCCGCGCGCCCCGAGGGTGTTCTGCAGCGTGTCGGGATACTCGACGAACTGCACGTCGACATCGGGGATGTCGGCGTTGACCGGCAGCAGGTAGCCGGCGAAGTCGCCGTTGGCGAACCGGCCGTCCGGCTCGATCTCCAGGCCCTCGTGCAGCGCCGCCGACACGCCCCAGATCATGCCGCCCGCGAGCTGGCTGCGCGCCGTCTGCTCGTTGATGATCCGGCCCGCGTCGAACACGCCGGTCATCCGCGAGACCCGCGCCTCCCGGGTCCACTTGTGCACCCGGACCTCGCAGAACTGCGCACCGAACGAGCTGAACGAGTGCTTGGTCAGCTCCTCACCGGGCGTGGACGAACCCGTCGCGGAGATCGATGAGCGGCCGACCGCGCGCAACAGCTCGCCGAAGGTCATGCTGCGATCACCGGCGAGCAGCCTGCCCGCTTCGTAGACCACCTCCATGCCCTCGAACGGCGAGCCCGGCGCCGCCGCCAGCTCGAGCAACGCGTCGGTCACCTCGGCGGCCGCGACCACGACGGCCGAACCGGCGCTGGCGGTCGCGGTCGAACCGCCGGACATGCCCCCGGGCGGCAGCGCCGAGTCGCCCAGCCGCGGCGTGATCAGCTCCTGCGGGATGTCCAGCGATTCGGCCCCCACCAGCGAAAGCACGGTCAGCAGGCCCGTTCCCGGGTCGGCTCCGCTGGTCGCGACTTCCGCCCGGTCGTCGGCGTGCAGCGTGATCCCGACCGTGGCGGGGAACCGGAGGGCCGGGAACATGGCGGTCGCCGTGCCCTGCCCGACGAGCCAGTCGCCATCGCTGCGTTCCCCCGGCGGGCGGTGCTGCCAGCCGAACCGCCGCGCACCGGTGCGGAAGCACTCGTCCAGGTGCTTGCTGGACCACTGCAGGTCTTTTCCGGGCGGTGCCGCCGAGTTGTTCCGCAGCCGCAGCTCGATCGGGTCCATGCGCAGCGCGACGGCCAGCTCGTCGATCGCGCTTTCCAGCGCGAACGAGCCGGGGGCCTCGCCGGGTGCGCGCATGAACGTGGTCGGCGGGAGGTTCAGCGGGACGATCTTCTGGCTGATGGCCAGGTTCTGCGTCGCATACCACTCCCGCGAGGTGCCGTGCGAGGTCGGCTCCACGAACGACCGGTCCGCGGACGTGCTGCACGTCGAGTCGTGCCGCAGCGCGATGAGCGTGCCGTCCCGGTCCGCGCCGAGGGCGATCCGCTGCACAGTGGCGGCGCGGCCGGCGGTCGCGGTGAAGACCTGCTCGCGGCTCAGCGCGGCCTTGACCGGCCTGCCGAGCGCCCGAGCCGCGGCCGCCGCCAGGAACGCCGGGGTCGAGGTGACGCCCTTGCCGCCGAAAGCCCCGCCCACGAACGGATTCACGGCCCGGACCGATGACGGGTCCGCTTCCAGCGCGTCGGCCACCTCGGCCGCTTGCAGGTGGGCGCCCTGGTTTCCACTGTAGACCGTCAAGCCATCGGAATCCCACAGCGCGACCGCGGAATGCGGCTCCATCGGGGCGTGGTTCTGCGTCGCGGTCCGATAGGTCGCGTCGACCACCACCGGGCTGCCGGCGAAAGCGTCCTCGATGGACTCGACGCCGTCCGCGAGAACGCTCAAGGAGGGCGGCGATCCGTCCATGGCGGGCGGTGCGTCCTCCGCGGTGGTGAGCCCTTCGTCCAGCGAGGTCCGCGCGGGCCGCCGGTGGTAGGAGACCTCGATGCGCATCGCCGCGTCCCGCGCCTGCTCGAAGCTCTCGGCGACCACGAACCCGATCGGCTGGCCGTAGTAGCTGACTTCCTTGTCCTGCAACGGAACCCAGACCTTGCCGGCGACCGACGAGGTCGGTGTGCGCAGCGGCAGCGGCTCGAACGGCGTGTACACGCCGAGCACGCCGGGGGAGCTGCTCGCTGCGGTGACGTCCATCGCCGCGATCTCCCCGTGCGCGATGGTGCTGACCACGACGTATCCGTGGGCCATGCCGGGGAAGTTGCGGTCGGTCCCGTAGTCGGCCCTGCCGGTGACTTTCAGCGGCGCGTCCAGCCGGTTGACCATCAGTGGCTCCCCTCGGTGAGTTCGAGCAGGGCGCGGACGACGGTCCGCCGCAGCAGCGGAACCTTGAAACCGTTCGACGCCAACGGGCGCGCGCCCTCGGCCGCCAGCGCAGCGGCGTCCTCAAAGGACTCCAACGTGGCGGGCGCGCCGCGCAACGCGGCTTCGACGGCGCTGAGCCGCCACGGCACGGTCGCCACACCGCCGACCGCGACCCGGGCGTCGGCGATCTTCTCGTCCTGGACGTCCAGCGCCACCGCTGCCGAGCCCAGCGCGAACTCGTAGGACTGCCGGTCGCGGACCTTCACGTAGGTCGAGCGGGAAGCCCAATCCAGCCGCGGAACCACGACCTCGGCGATCAGCTCACCGGGCCGCAGGTCGTTCTCCACCTCGGGCGAATCGCCCGGCAAGCGGTAGAAATCGGCCAGCTTGACGGTGCGCTCGCCCGCCTCGCTGATCAGCCGGAGCTCCGCGTCGAGCGCGGTGAACGCGACGGCGACGTCGCTGGCGTGCGTCGCCACGCACGAGTCGCTGGTGCCCAGCACGGCGTGCATCCGGTTGGCGCCTTCGAGCGCGGGACAGCCGCTGCCCGGTTCCCGCTTGTTGCAAGGCATTTCGACGTCGCGGAAGTACGTGCACCGGGTGCGCTGCAGCAGGTTCCCGCCGATGCTGGCCATGTTCCGCAACTGCTGCGAGGCGCTCAGCAGCAACGCTCGCGAGATCATCGGGTACACGCCGGGATGCGCCGCGACGTCGCTCATCCGCTCGAGCGCACCGATCCGCAGCCCGTCTGCGGTGTCGATGCCGCGCAGCGGCAGCGCGTTGATGTCCAGCACGTGGCGCGGTGCAAGAACATTGAGCTTCATCAGGTCGACCAGCGTGGTTCCGCCCGCGACCGGCGTTGCCGGTTGCGCGAGCGCGTCCTGCACGGTCTCCGGGGCGGTGAGTTCAACGGGGCGCATCGGCCTGCCTCGCTTGTTCGATCGCGGCGACGATGTTCGGGTAGGCCGCACAGCGGCACAGGTTGCCGGACATGAACTCGCGCACGTCCGGGACATCCTGCTCGACCGCGGCGGCGGCCGACATGACCTGCCCGGACGTGCAGAACCCGCACTGCAGGGCGTCCTGCTCCACGAACGCGCGCTGCACCGGATGCAGTTCGTCCCCGGTGGACAGTCCTTCCACGGTCGTCACGGGCTGGCGCACGGTGGCTGCCAGGGTCAGGCAGGACAGCACCGGACGGCCGCCGACGTGCACCGTGCAAGCGCCGCATTGCCCCCGGTCGCAGCCCTTCTTCGGGCCGGTGATGCCGAGGCGTTCCCGCAGCGCGTCCAGCAGCGTGACGCCGGGATCCACCTCCAGATGTTCCGTTCGATCGTTGATTTCGAGCGAGATGTCCAAAAGGTCTCTTCTCCGCAGCTACTTCGCGGCCGCGCGGCACGGGTCCGCGGGCCTTGCGGCACATTGGTGGGAGACGGCCACGCCGAGTCGGCGGCCGGGCAGTGCAGTGGATGTACAGAAGCGGATAATCATCCGCTATGTGAACCGAGACTAGCGGATTAGAATCCGCTTCGCAACGAAGGCGGCGCACCGGCTCCGGCGCGCGCCGCGACTCGCGGAGTACGGAGGAACGATGGGGACCGGCTCGGTCAACTCCCGGCGCGCGGACACCCGGCGCAACCACGAGTGCATTCTCAACGCGGCGGCCGAGTCGCTGGCCGAGTCGGGCGAGCTGTCGTTCAACACCATCGCCAAGCAGGCCGGTGTCGGCGTCGGCACGGTGTACCGGCACTTCAGCGCCCCGGAAGAGCTCATCCTCGCGGTCTACCAGCGCGAGGTCGACGCCCTGGTCGAAGTCGTGCCGAAACTGCTCGAAATGCACCCGCCGCAGCAGGCCTTCCGGGTGTGGACGACCGACCACCTGACCCATTACATGATGACCAAGCGGGGTCTCGTCGACGCCCTGCGCGCCGCGACCGCATCCCGCGGGGAGTTGCCCGCGAACACGCACCAGATGGTGCTCGGTGCGGTCGCCGAACTGCTGACGGCGAACATCGCGGCCGGGACGGTGCGCGCGGACCTCGATCCGGAGACGGTGTTCCGCGGGCTCGGCGGACTGCTTTTCCTCGATCCGAGCGGCGATTGGCGCAACCAGACCGAGAACCTCGTCGATCTGGTTTGGCGGGGGATGCGCCCGGACGAGGACGGCGCGCCCCGCTGATCTCTCGGCGGCTACGACGAACGACGGGCCGGGCGGTTGGAGAACCGCCCGGCCCGTCGCGTTGCTGTTTCCGGTCTTGCTGAATCGTGGTTGGTGCTTGCAGGTTCGGTGCTCAGCCGACCGCCAGGGCGGTGAAGAGCATTGCGATGGCCAGCACGCCACCGGCGATGATGATGATCAGGCTCGTCGTCTTGCTCATGGCCGCTCACCCTCCGGACCGCAGCGCGGCGCGCGCACTCGG
Organism: Saccharopolyspora galaxeae; assembly: GCF_016526145.1. Taxonomy (GTDB): domain Bacteria; phylum Actinomycetota; class Actinomycetes; order Mycobacteriales; family Pseudonocardiaceae; genus Saccharopolyspora_C; species Saccharopolyspora_C galaxeae. The sequence goes on along the minus strand of NZ_JADDUE010000008.1, from coordinate 43,470 downwards.
GGCGACCCGCCCGGATGTGCCATGAACTGCGAAAATCGTTGAGGCGCGAAGAACGGCGCGGTGCGAATGAGACGTAGTTCGCACAACCCCACCCCCGCAGTTGAGGGGGCCGGCGCAGCGCGAGCGAAGCCCGTGCCGCGGATCCGAGCGCGGGATCGCGCCCTCGCTCCCGCCGGACCGGAGCGCCGGTCGAGTGCGCGACGATGCGGGGAGAACGTTGCGACCAAGGAGGAACACGTGTCGGAGTTCGCCGGGCCGCGCCCGAACGTCCGCAGGAAGCTCCGCGAATCGCTCACCGACGCCGCACCGGTCGTCGCGCCGGGCGTCTACGACGGCATCACCGCGCGGCTGGCCGAGCAGGCGGGTTTCGGCGCCGTCTACCTCAGCGGGTTCGGGGTGGCCGCGTCGCTGCTGGGCAGGCCGGACATCGGGCTGGTGACCGCGACCGAAATGGCCGACACCGCCCGGCGGCTGTCCCAGGCCGTGGACGTGCCGCTGATCGCCGACGCGGACACCGGCTACGGCAACGCGCTCAACGTGGTGCGCACCGTGCACGACTACGAGCAGGCCGGGGTCGCCGCGATCCAGCTCGAGGACCAGGAGTCGCCGAAGCGCTGCGGCCACATGTCCGGCAAGAGCGTGCTCGACGTGGACGAGGCGTGCGCCAAGATCCGCGCCGCCGTCTCGGCGCGCACCGACCCGGACCTGCTGATCATCGCGCGCACCGACGCCGCCGCGGTGCACGGCCTGCCCGCGGCGATCGAGCGGGCCCGCCGGTTCGCCGCGGAAGGCGCGGACGTGCTGTTCGTCGAAGCTCCCCGCACCGTCGAGGACATCGAGACCGTGGCGCGCGAGCTGTCCGGGCACTGCTTGCTGTTCAACCGCGTGGAAGGCGGCAACACCGCCGAGATCCCGTTCTCGCGGCTGGCCGAACTCGGTTTCGGCGTGGTGATCTCGCCGGTCAGCGCCCTGTTGGCGGCGACACCGGCGATCCGCGGAATTTTCGAGACGTTCCGCGCGCAGCACTCGACGGATTCGCGGGACATGGAGACTTTCCAGGGATTCCTGGAGACGATCGGGTTGCCCGGCATCCGCGAGCAGGAGCAGCGGTTCAGCTCTTGAGCGGCTCGGCCGCGCGCTGGTCGGAACGACGCAGCGCGTTGCGTCGATCGCATCCGGTGGCGATCCCTCCTTTTACGCGCGCGGACACCTTTGCGATCATGACCGGGTCGGCGCGCCAGGCGAACCGGGGACCCTGGGTGCGGACGGATTCGGAGGGGTAGCAGGTTGAGTCAGAACGCGGCCGACGATCACCGGACAGGCATCGATTCGACCGTGCCGCATTCGGCTCGGTTCTGGAACTACCTGCTCGGCGGCAAGGAGAACTACGAGGTCGACCGGGAGATCGGCGACTACGTCCGCGAGCACTTCCCGCGGATGGTCACCGTGGCCCGCGAATCCCGGTTGTTCCTCGGCCGCGCGGTGCGGTACGCGGTCGAGCAGGAGGGGATCCGCCAGTTCCTCGACGTCGGCACCGGCTTGCCGACGGCCGACAACACCCACGAGATCGCGCAGCGCTGCGCGCCCGATGCCCGGATCGTCTACGTGGACAACGATCCGCTCGTTCTCGTGCACGCCCGTGCGCTGCTGACCAGTTCCCCGGAGGGTGCGACGAACTACGTGCACGCCGACGTGCGCGAACCCGCGGTGATCCTCCGCGAAGCCGCCGCGACCCTGGATTTCGCGCAGCCGATCGGGCTGGTGCTGATGGGCGTGCTCGGCCACGTCGCCGACACCGATGAGGCCGCGAGGATCGTCGCGGAGCTGCTGGAAGCGTTGCCGCCGGGCAGCGTGCTCGTGCACTACGAGGGCACCGACACCCACGAGGAAATGGTCGCCGCCAACGACCAGTACGCGACCAGCGGCGCGATTCCTTACGTCGTGCGCACTCCCGATCAGGTCCGCGAGCTGTTCCGCGATCTCGAACTCGTCGAACCGGGCGTGGTTCCGGTGAGCCTGTGGCGCCCGGAGGTCGACGATCCGCGCGCGGACGTCGACGGCTACGGCGGCGTCGGCCGCAAACCGGAACCCGGGAACGACTAGCTGCGGGGCGCCCGGCGTTCCCTGGACGCGGTACGACGCGCGGCCCTCTCGTGCGCTTGGCGAAGCAGCGAAATCGCGCCCTCTACGTGTGTGCCCCGAGGCTCGCATCGTCGCCGCACTCATCGCCCAGCGCGCCCTGGCGCTGCTTCGCGCAGGCAGCACCATGTCCGAGATCATCGGTGGTCGCCAGCCCGCGCAACCGTGACCGGACGCGACGAAGCCGTCCATCCCTTGTGGTCGGTACCCCTCCTGACGTTTAGGCTGGCGAACGATGTTGCGGATCGATCACATCGCGCTCGGGGTGCAGAATCTGTTCGAGGGAGCCGAGCGGCTGCGGGCCGAGACGGGCCTCGGGGACCGCGAAGGCGGCTGGTTCCCGAACATCGGCGCGGCCAACCGCATCGCCGCGCTGGGTCCGCGGCAGTACCTCGAAGTGGAGAGCGTCATCGATGCGGTCACCGCCGAGCGCACCACAGGCGGGCGGTGGTTCCTCGACCAGCTCCGCGCAGGTGACGTGTTCCTCGGCTGGTGCGCGGGCGTGGACAGCCGCGAGGAACTGGACCGCTACGCCGAGTGGTTCGGCGTGCCGGTCGAAGAAACCGTGACCCGCGTGGCCGCGGACGGCTCGGTGCGCGGTTCGCCGCGAACGCCGAGCGCTCCGGAAGCGTGGCGCCGCGGACTGCCGAACGTGTTCCACATGGACCCGGACACGCACCCGGCGAACGACGCGCCGCACGGCCGGGAACCCGGCGGGATCGCGTGGATGGAGGTCGGCGGCACCGAGCGGGACATGCGCGAATGGCTCGGCTCCGGCGTCGACGATCTGCCGCTGCGGTTCAACCACCGCCCGCACGGGGTGTACGCGGTGGCGGTGCGCAGCTCGCCCGAGGAGCACGAGACCGTCATCCGCAGGCGCCCGGTGCTGCTCGGGCAATGATGACGGCGTGAATCCTCCGCGAGACCTCGCAGTTCGGTTACGGTTTCGGGCATGGATCACGACGCGGAGCTGGCCGCCCAAGTGGCGAACGCGGACTTCGACCGCGCCAACATCGCCCGGATGTACGACTACCACCTCGGCGGGTCGGCGAATTTCGCGGTGGATCGGGAAATGGCCGATCAAGCGCTGCGGATCGCGCCGACCGAGCGGGACTACTGCTGGGCCAACCGCGGATTCCTCGGCCGGGCCGTGCGGCATCTGGTGACCGAGGAAGGGATCGACCAGTTCCTCGACCTGGGTTCCGGCGTGCCGACCGTCGGCAACGTGCACGAGATCGCGCAGGAGCACAACCCGCGCGCCCGCGTGGCCTACGTGGACTGGGAGGTCATCGCCTGCCACCACGCCCGCTACCTGCTCGGCGAGAACGAGCAGGTGAGCGTCACCGAAGCCGACGCCTGCGACGTGGAGACGGTGCTCGACGCGCCGGGCGTGGCCGGACTGCTGGACTTCGACCGGCCGATCGCGGTGCTGGCCTTCGGGATCCTGGACATCATTCCCAGCCCCGACGGGGCGGCGCTGGTGACCCGCTACCGGGACAGGTGCGTGCCGGGAAGTGCGCTGGCGGTGTCCAACAACGCGCAGATCACGCGCACCGATGAGGAAGTCGCCGGGCTGCGCTACCTGCTGTCCTCGACTTCCACGCCGCAGCTGCACCTGCGCACACCGGAGGAGGTCGCCGCGCTGATGCCCGGCTACACCCTGCTCGAACCGGGCGTGGTGCCCGCTGCGAAGTGGCGGCCCGACGAGCCGGTCACCGAGGAAGAAGCCGCCCGCGGCAACGTCTACGGCGCGGTCGGCATCCTTCGGTAACCGCGCGGGTAGCGGCTGTCAGGGCTGTCGCTGGTCGGTGTCGATGTGGTCGTGGTGGCGGTCTTCGACGGCGCGCCGCTCTTGTCGCCGCATGCGGCGCCTGCCCGGACGTGCGGTGCGGTCATTGGCGAGAACGACCGCCACCCACGGCAGCGCCCCGGTGACGATCACGATGGCCAGCGCCAGCCACCAGATGTGCGCGAGGAGTCCGGCGGCCGTGAAGCCCACCAGGTGCACCACCATCAGCACGGCGTAGACGCGCTTGCGGTGCCGCTGCTCCTCGTCGAACGACGGTTCGGCGTCGGTGATCAGCGCCGGGTCGTCCGATTGCCGTCCGCGTCGCATCGGCACCTCCCGCGTCGGTCGCCTCGTGGCGAGCCGCCGCGGGGCACCTGAGAGGCTTACCCGCGGCGGGGCGCGGGTTCACCCGCGCGGCGGCCCGAACTCGGCCCGTTTCAGACCGCGAAGACCTGCGAGTCGTCGGCGAACGCCTTGAACTCCAGGGCGTTGCCCGCCGGGTCGTGCAGGAACATCGTCCACTGCTCACCGGGCTGCCCCTCGAACCGCACGTAGGGCTCGATCACGAACTCGGTGCCCGCCGCGCGCAGCCGGTTCGCCAGCTCGTGGAACTCCGGGACGGTCAGCAGCAGGCCGAAGTGCGGCACCGGCACGTCGTGACCGTCGACCGGGTTGTGCACGGCCGAGCGGCGTTCGGGCGCCAGGTGCGTCACGAACTGGTGGCCGTGCAGGTTCCAGTCCACCCAGGTCTCCGCGCTGCGGCCTTGGTCCAGTCCGAGCACCTCGCCGTAGAAGTGGCGTGCCGCGGACAGGTCGTCGACGGGCATGGCCAGGTGGAAGCGGGGGATGGTGCTCATGGGTGTGCTGCCTTCCTGCGCGTGGGCGGGCGGTGGATCGCACAACGTCGGCGGGGAGTCGCCGACATCTCACGAAGACGCCGGGAACCGGCGCAGCGTCGAACCGCCCGGACCCTACGATGCTGCGCCGGTCCGCGGCCATCACCCCTGGTTGTGCCCGGCCAGCACGGCGTCTATTTCGTTCGTCAGCCTCGCCTTCTTGCCGAGTTCGAGGAAGCCGGCCTGCACTCCGTTGCGAGCAAGTGCGGCCAGGTCGGTGCGATCCAGGCCCATCCGGTTCGCGGTGCGGTACTCCTGGGTGAGGTCGGTGCCGAACATCGGCGGATCGTCGCTGTTGAGCGTGACCAGCAATCCCTCCCGCAACATGCGCGGCAGCGGATGATCCTGCAGACCGGCCACCGCACGAGTGCACAGGTTGGAAGTCGGTGAGACGTCCAGCGGAATCCGATGTTCCCGCAGGTGCTCCAGCAGCGCGGGGTCGCTCATGCTGCCGATGCCGTGGCCGATCCGCTCGGCGCCCAGGTCGCGCAGTGCCGACCAGACCTGGTCCGGCCCGCCCGTTTCCCCGGCGTGCGGCAGGCTGCGCAGACCCGCGGCCCGCGCGCGCTGGAACAGCTCGGCGAACGGTTCCCGCGCCACTTCCAGCCCGCCGACGCTGAAACCGACAACACTAGCCGGACCGTGCGCCAATACAGCGTCCAAAGTGGATGATCCTGCTTCGACGCCGAAATCCCCGGCGAAGTCCGGCACCCAGCGGACGGTGATGTCGTGCTCGGACTCGGCCGAGGTGCGTCCTCGCTCGAGCCCCGCGAACACGACGGCGGGCGGGATGCCGCGCCGGAGATGGCCGGACAGGCTGAAGTTCATTTCCGCGTAGCGCACGTTCTGCCGCGCCAGTGCGCGAATGGTTTCGGCGGCCAGCAACGCGAAATCCTCCTCGTCGCGCAGCACGCGAGCGGCGCTGCGGTAGACGTCGAGGAAGTGCGGAAAGTCCCGGAACTCGTACCAGGAACGGATCTCTTCCAGCGATTGCGGCAGGTCGGCGATGCGGTGCTTGCGGGCCAGTGCCAGCAGCGTGCCCGGCTGCATCGACCCTTCCAGGTGCACGTGCAGCTCGACCTTGGGCAGGGCGGTCAGGAAGTCTTCGAGCGAGCTGTCGGTGGTGTGCATGACCGGTCCTTCCGGCGATCGGCACTCTCTTTCCGAACCGCGAAGCGCGGTGAGACCCCGGAACCGCGAAGTGCGGTGGCATCGGCTGGATCTCAAGCCCGTCACCAGGCGAGATCGCCGCGCTCGTGGTCCTGCCCGTAGAGCGGAAGTGCGGGCACGACCCAACCGACGACGCTGTTGGTCGGCGCGCGGGTCTGCACGTCGGGCAATGCTAGATCACGCTGCGTGCCGAGTCGACCGCCGGCATCGTTCCTGGCCACCCGCGCATGCAGGTGCTGCGGGCGCGGGCGCTGCTGCGATCGGGTACTTGCCGTGCATGGAGAGTGCTGATCAGGATGGTTTCGCCGTGATCGCTACCTGGCGGGAGACGTCATCTTGGGAGCACTGACCGGAAAGATCGCACTCGTTACCGGATCCGCCCGCGGTCAGGGCCGCTCGCACGCGACCCGGCTCGCGGAGGCCGGGGCCGACGTGATCGCGGTGGACCGCTGCGAAACCGTGCCGGAGATGCCGTACGCCATGCCGGATCCGGACGACCTCGCGGAGACCGCGCGGCTGGTTCAGAACCACGATCGCCGGATCGTGACCGCTCAGGTGGACGTGCGCGATGGTGACGACCTGGCTTCCGTGGTGGCGAAGGGCGCCGCGGAACTGGGCGGTCTGGACATCGTGGTGGTCAACGCCGGGATCTCGACGGTGCTGGCTGCCGAGGGAACCTCGGACTCGCAGACCTGGAACACCATCGTCGCCACGAACATGACCGGCGTCTGGAACACCGTGGAGGCGGCTCTGCCGCCGCTGCGCGAAACCGGCCGTGGCGGGTCGATCATCATGACCGGATCGACCGCGAGCTTGAAGGGCCTGGTCGGCGCGCCCGGCACTCCCGCGGTGCTGGCCTACACGGCGGCCAAGCACGGCGTGGTCGGCCTGATGAAGTCTTACGCGGTGGGGTTGGCGAAGGAGAGCATCCGGGTCAACACCGTGCATCCGTCCGGTGTGGACACTCCGATGCTGGAGAACGACTCGCTGCGCGAGTATTTCGCCGAGCATCCCGCGGACGCGGAGATGCTGCGCAACGCGCTGCCGGTCAAGATGCTGCAACCCGGCGACATCAGCGATGCCGTGCTGTGGCTGGCCTCGGACGCTTCCCGCTACGTCACCGGTGTGGGGTTGCCGGTGGATGCGGGGTTCCACGTCCTTTGAGCCCGGGTCGCACCGGCTCGAGGTGCGTTTCGTCCGCCACTGCGGACGTTTCGGGGATTTCGGGCGCACGGCCGCGAACGGGCGGGCCCGGGATCGCATCGCCACCGGCGGGCGCCGATACCGTGTGGCCATGGACGAACGTGGTCAATGGCTCACCGATCGGCTCGTGCTGGTCACCGGCGGCGGGCGCGGCCTGGGCAGTTCGATCGCGCGGGCGTTCGCCGGGCAAGGCGCTCGTGTTGTGCTCAATTACCGGCGCAGCCGCGAACGGGCGGAGGCGCTCGCCGCGGAGATCGGCGACCGGGCGCTCGCGGTGCAGGCGGACGTCACCGACGAGCAGCAGGTGCACGCGATGTTCGAGACGATCGCGCAGCGTTTCGATCGGCCGGTGACGACGGTGGTCAACAACGCGCTCGCGGATTTCTCGTTCAACGGCGAGTCCCGTTCGCACGCCGGGGAAATCGGCTGGGGCGAGTTCGACGCGCAGTTCCGCGGTTCCGTCAGCGGCGCGCTGCACACGACACGAGCAGCGTTGCCGCAGCTGCGCGCGCAGGGCACCGGGCAGATCATCAACATCGGCACGAACCTGTTCCAGCGCCCGGTCGTGCCGTATCACGACTACACGGCGGCCAAGGCCGCGCTGCTGTCGCTGACCCGGACGTTCGCGGCGGACCTCGGCCCGGACGGGATCACCGTGAACATGGTCTCCGGCGGCCTGCTGCGCACCACGGACGCCAGCGCGGACACCCCGGAGGAGGTCTTCGACGGAATCGCGCAGGCCACTCCGCTGCGCAGGGTGGTGACTCCGGAGGAGTTCGCCGATGCGGTGCTGTTCTTCGCCTCGCCGTGGGCGCGCGCGGTGTCCGGGCAGAACCTGGTCGTCGACGGCGGGCTCGTGAACGGCTGACGCGGCCGGTCGCCGCGATCCGCGCACGAGTCCGCACACATCGGATTCGCGGATTCGGTCGGCGGTGCAATGCTTTTCGCGGTGCACGTCCGCTGTGGACCGTCGAGACGGTCGGCCATCGGTGCCCGCATTGCAGCGGCCCGTCATTCCCGGTTGCGGCGACCGATCCGGGCGAGCGCGGATTTCGATTCCGCCAGCACCCGGTACGCGCGGGACAGCGCGGCGTCCTGCTCGCACAGGTGGCGCAGGCTTTCCCGCACTCCGCTGGGCGCTTCCGGGCGTCCCAGCGCGCGTTCGGCCGTCGCCTCCAGCTCGGCATACCGTTCGGCCAGCCCGGCGAGGGCTTCGACGGCGACCTCGAGCACCTCGCCCTGCTCGGCCTGGTCGGGGTGCTGCGCCGGCCCGCCCGCGTCCGGCGCGGGCAGCAGCTCCTTCAGATCACCGACGACGTGGTAGCCGCGCCGGATCAGCTCGGCGACCATCCGGTCCGCCCGCTCGTGCACCCATTCCCGGTCCTCGTCCGGCAGTCGCAGCGGCGTGCGGGACGAGCGCTGCCCCAGGATCTCGGTGGCGATCCCGTACTTGACCACGCCGTCGTGCCCCGGCCAATCGATGCGGCCGTCGAGCTGCTGGTTGAGGCGGTGCACCAGCTCGGTCTCGGCCACCCCCAGCGACCGGTTCGGCCGCTCGACGGTGGCGTCGAACGCGGCGGGGTCGATCTCCAGCAGCTCGCAGAAGCGCTCCCAGAGCAGCTCCGGCGGCTGCTCCGGCGGAACCGTGACCACGTGGACGCGTTCGGCAGGCACCTCGGCCGCCCACCTGCGCAGGATCGCGGGCAGGTCCTGGCGTTCCCAGAACAGCTCGCTGAGGTAGTGCGGTTCCGGGCCGCCGCGAACGCCCGCGACGAACTCGGCGAAGCTGAGCACGTGCCGGTTCTTGATGTCCTCCTGCCACACGGCCGGGATCTGCCGCGCCAGGTCGCGGGCGGTGCAGACCAGGTGCAGCTCGGCGAAGGCCAGGTCGGACACCGCCCGCTCGACGGCCGCCGGGTCGGCGGTGCAGAACAGTTCGTGCGAGAGCACCACCGTGCCCGGCCACTGCCGCGCGTCGTCGACGAGCCGCGCCCACGCGCCCGGCACGTTCTCGTCGAACCAGTCCTCCTGGAACTGGACTCCCTGCAGGTCCATCGACGCGTGGAAGTGCGCTTCCGGGACGTCGCCCGGGTAGCGCACGCCCGCCGCGGCCAAGGAGTCCTGGTTGCGCCAGAGGACGTCCTGGAGATAGGTGGTGCCCGTCTTCGGGGAACCCAGGTGCAAGTACACCCGGCGGCCGTCCTGAGTCATAGCGGCCCGACGATAACCAGCCGCCCCGACCGGTCCGCTCGCGGCTCGCGGAGGCTCAGCTCCGGTCACCCCGGGTTCGGGCCGCGCACCTCTCGGTGCGCAGCGAGGCCAGCGGCGGCGGAGCAGGTAACCGGCGCGGGTGCTGCCGCCGCGTGCTCACCGCACCGGTGTCAGTGCAGCGGCGGGGTCACCGCGTCGGGCGCCGGTCGCTTTCCCGTTGCAGCGCGCGGAAGTCTTCGATCCACCCGTAGCTGCGCCCCGGCAGCCCGTCCGGCCCGGGTTGCACGGTTTTGGACGCGAACAGGCTGTTGAACAGCCACGGCTTCGAGTTCTTGTCCCAGTTGGTGACCATCGCGTCGTCCTGCGCGATGCCGTAGGTGGCCAGCGCGAGCTTGCCGGTGTCCCGGAACCGCTGCACCTGGTTGCGCAGGAAGTGCTTGTGGTTCTCGTACCAGGGGCTCATCGACAGGAAGTCGTTCCACTGCTGCTGCGGGAACCGCTTGTCGATCGCGGCGTCGACGACCTGCCACACCTTGGTGTCCGCCGGGAAGCCGTATTGCTTGGCGAACTTCCCGGAGACGGGCTGTTCCATCTGGTCCTCCCAGAACAGCACCAGCGAGAACTCGGTGGCCAGGAACTTCTGGTCGGGCCGCAGCTTCGGCAGCACGTAGTCGAGGTACTTCTGCACGTTCTCCGGCTTCGCCACGTGCGGGTGGATGTCGACGCCTTCGATGGCCGGTGTCTCGCGCACGAAGGTCATCCACCGCTCGGTGGCCGGGGTGTGCCATTCCGGCTCGTCGAGCCGGTTCAGCGCGCCCATGTACAGCCGGGTCTTGCAGTTCGGCCCGAACTCGCGATCGCGGTAGGAGATGACGTGCTCGGCGACCGCCTCGTAGAAGTTGTTGAGCTTCTCGTTCTTGTCCTGATCGCGGGTCTCGAAGAACGGCTCGTTGCCGATCGTCAGGATGTCCATCCGGTTCATCGCGGCGGGCAGCACCTTGTCCACCCTGGCCAGTTCCTCGTCCATCGCCGGGGTGCCGGGCTGCGGGATTTCCTTTTCGTGGTACTGGAACTTCAGCGACAGCAGCGTTCCGTAGCCCCGGTCGGCGGCCTCGAGAAGCTTGCTGATCTGGGGCTGCTTCGCCGGATCGTCCTTGTCGGCGTCGCGCATCGTGTAGAAGCCGCGCAGCCAGCTGGCTTCGACTTCCTGGAGTTCGGGGAAGGTGACGATCTCCGCGTCGCCGTTGAAGTTCGCGCCGAGCACGCCGTCCGGAGCGGCCGAGCCGGTGGGACGGGCTTGGGTGGCGTTCCGTTGTGCGGCCGGGGAACTGCAGCCGGCGATCCCGAGCGCTCCCGCAGCGCCCACGGCCCCGAGCAGCCCGCCCAGCCGGCGTCGCGAGATGGCTTTCGGCTCGCCCGGCCGAGACGAGTGTTCCGGACGGTGCTGCTGCATGGGTTCCTCCGCGCGCTGTCGGCTGTGCGTACTCCTTCTCCGGAAGCTTCCCACCCGAGCACCGGTGACCCAGCGGTGCGCCACTTCTGCCGTCCGGTTCAGGGAATTCCCTTCGCTCGGTGGTTCAGCGCTGCTGCCGCGCGTGCGATCGGCGCACGACTCTGCGCAGCCTCGATTCCCGATGGTGACCTGCGGAAAAGGGTTGTGATCAGTCGCGGGCGGCGCCTTCCGGCCACACGATGGTGAGGGGAATGCCGCGTTCGCGTGCGGCGTGCACGACGTCGCCGGTACCGCCGTGGCCACCGGCGGGCTGACCGTCCCAGACCGCGAGCATCTTGTCGACGGAGCTGAGGACGTGTTCGCTCGCGGCCATGTACGCGTCCCGGTTCGACTCGGCGAACGGCATGGTGTGCACCTCGGCCGCCTTCCCGAGCAACTCCTCGAAATCTGCCGCGTTGTCCGGTTTCACCTTGCGTGCGCGGTAATCGGCGGCGGGTAGCACGACTTCCAGCGAGCCGCCCGCCTCGAGCACGGCCCGCGCGAACAGCTGATCGGCACCGCGCGCGAGGCAGCTCAGGCCGGTCAGACCGGCGTCGTACCCCGCCAGCTCAACGTCCAGCACCTCGCGCACCAGGACACTTGTCGCAGGGGTGAGGTTCGTGTGGCCGGTGATTCCGATGCGCACGGTCGACACCTTTCATTCGGGGCTCAAGCAGAGATCACATCACGTACCGCGTCGCGGGTACTACGTACCTTGGGTGAGGTGCCGAACCGTTGGGACTCGCGATAGAAGTCCCGTAGCTTTTCGCCTACGCGGCCCGAGGACCATGTTGCCGCGATCGGTAGTGCCGACTCGATCAGCTCGCAGGAGCGGTCGGGTTCCGCAGTGACGAGGTGAGCTCGGGCAAGCCCGATCAAGTCGAATGCTCGGTTCCGCACGAAGGACGGATCGCGAAGAACGAGCGCACGTCCGATGTAGTCCTGCGCATGGCGTGCCTGCTGGGGTTGTGCGCTGGTGACGGAGAGATCCCGCCAGCGTGCACCGAGCACTCCGTACAGCTCAGCCACGTCGAGCCCGTGCGCGTTTTGGTCGACGCCGTTCGGATCGTCCTCGGCGAAGTGGTCTTCGGCCAACCTGGCTGCTCGCCGAAAAGGTTGCACGGAACCGGTTTGTGCGTAGGCCCACGCTTCCCGCGTTGCTAGCAGTGACCGAAGTCTTGGGCTGGCCGCTCTGCGGGCGCCGTACTGCGCGAGCTGTACCAACTCCAGACCGTCTCCTGGCTGCCCGAGGTCGAAGCAGTGGCGAGCGAATGCGGCGAGCGTGCTTGCGGCGAAGGTGGCATCACCACCGACTTTGGCGAACTGCACCGCAAGCGAGTAGTACCGCTGAGCGGCCAGGTGCAGACCGGAATCCCACGACATCGATGCCGCTATCCGGGCCAGCTCGGCACCGACGAGGAAAGCTGGCTGCGTGTTGGGGCCGTCGCCGATGTCTCGAAGACGATCAGTGAGCTCATTGAGTTGGGCGAGCACGGCCTTGCGGGTGAACCGTCCTGCCGGTGACTTGCTCCAGGTCTAAAGCTGGCTCGTGATGTCCTGCCAGCTTGCGAGTTCAGCCTCAGTGATCACCGAATTGCCTGGAAAGCGGTAGTTCAGCGGAGCCAGCCAGCCTCGAAGAGGTTCGGTAAGAACAGCACCAGCAGCGGCCGTCGCCGTACCCAGTGCTTCGCGGCGTGAAAGTGTCACATCCCGGCTCGTCAGTTCCTCGGCAACGGTTACTACCTCAGCAGGATGCCATGCAGTGGCCGACAAGTCGGTAGTCGCGGCGGGTGAAGGTTCGGTGCAGTGCTTGCGGGGAGTGAAACCGAGGTCCCGATCGGTCTTCGCGCCGAGTACAGCACGGAAACCCGCTCGATAGGCACTGCTGGGCCAGCGCACTTCTCCTCGTTCGTATCGGGAGACCTGATGCCGATCAAGGTCGTAGTGCTTCCCGGTAGCCGTGTACAGGTGCCGGTTGACCTCTTCAGCAAGTTCGGACCGCGACATGCATTCACCAGGAACTCGGCGGGAGTTGATTGCTTCGCGCGCGGCACGCAGGAGCGAGTTCGGAGTGGGCATCGCCTCTCCCTTCGAACACGGACTGTGTCAGAACTTATACCATGGGTCACATTGAGATCTGTCCCGGCATGACCCGGAATCCGTGTCGAACCGTTAGCGCTCGACACCGAACATGGGGGCATGACCAGGAAGAACAAGCTCCGTTTCGATCAGCGGCATGCAGCTTCGGAGGCAATTTCCACGGCCGGATTCTTGCGGGAACCTGCTCAGGTGGCTCGGTTCGCGGTTCCGGTGAGTTACTTTCGGCCGCAGCGCTGTGTTTGGGCGGTGCCCCAATGAGCGCGCCCGACTACCCGGTGCGTGTGCGCCTCCGGGCCGGTGTGGTCGGTGAGGCGAAGCGGGTCGTGCATATCACGATGTCGTTGCCGGGTGGTGGCTATGTGGCGTTGTGCGAAGTGCGGCTGGCGGGCGCGGATGCCGAGTTGATCTCGGATTTGCTGGGGATGCCGTGCATGGTGTGCACGCGGATTCTGGCGTTGCGATCGCAGGTTGCCGATCCTGCGGAACTCAACGGGCCGCGCCCGGAGGTCGAGCCGTGATGGCGTGGATGACGTCGGAGTGGTGCTCGACGTGGCACGTGGTCGACCGGGTCGCGTGTGGTCGGGTCGTCGTTTCTACGTGCGGGCATCCGCTGGTCGGCCGCATGTCGCGGGTCCTGAGTGGACCGTTGCCCGCGGACTCGCGCGCGGTGTGCCAGGCGTGCGTGGCGGTGACCGGTGCCTGCGCCGAATCGGACAGCACCCGGGCCGCGGTGCTGGCGACCGCACTGGATGCGCTGGCCGGACGCGGATCGTTGTGCGCACCCGGACAGTCGCCGCCGGAGTCGGCAAGCGGGCTGCGAATCGAGTGGCCATGCGGCGATCCGCCCGATCAAGCGGTCCATCCGGGACGTGCGGGGAAACTCCGCCGCTGCACCGGAAAATGGCTCGCTGTCGCCTAGCCTCGCCAGACTCGGGTCGCCGCTGCCCCCCCCGGACCGGCGGCCCGCGCCTCGCCGGGCGAGCGCCCTGGCGAGGCACCCAATCCCCGGCGCCCGCACCCCTCCCCGCGGTCGCCGGTCGGCCGGGCAGCGGACTCCCACTTCCACCGCTGCCCGGCCCCTCCCATCCCGGGTGAACGGACCGTTTGACCAATCTAGTGGGACCAAAGTTCCGCTCACTCCGAACGCACCCGCCGGACTTACCGAGTGAACGGACTGTTGGTCCAATCTAGTGGGACCGACGGTCCGCTCACTCCGGTCACGTGGTGCGAGGTTCGGAAGCGCCGGTGATGAACGCGATCGCGTCGATGCCGTCGAGGTCGGCTGCGGCGAGTGGGAAGTAGCCCGTTTCCGGCGGGATTCCGGCGCGGGCTTCGAGCGAGTGGTGCGCGAACGCCTCGCTCAGCGGTGCGGGGAAGAGCGCTCTGTCCGGAGTGGACTTCGCCAGGACGCCTTCGGCGGTTTCCGGGGCGGGGGCGGTGATCCCCGACTCGGCGGCCGTGCCGAGGTAAGAGGCGATCACGGCGTAGCCGGTCCCGATTCGTGCCGCCGCGCCCGCACCCCCGCTCCACCAGCGCAGGTCCATGTCGCCGAGCCGCAACGTGCTCGGATCGCGCCGGAGGTGCTGGTTGTGGGCGAAGACCAGCGTCGGGCCGCTTTCGGTCGCTGCGATGGCTCGCAGATTGGCCGCCATCATCGCGTCCCGGATCGCCAGCATCCGCGACATCCGCTCCGATTCGGACGGTGCGGAGTCGGCCATCACGGCGTGGTAGCGCAGCAAGCCTTGCGCAGTGCGCGCGAACAGCCGGGCGCGGTCGTGCTCGCCCGGTGACGCGACTTGTTGCAAGCCAGGCGTTTCCGATTCCAGCACGCCGACGAGGTCATCGGTGATGACACGAAGTTCGCGCGCCTCCGGCGAATTTCCCGTGCACCGGGCCGGATCCAGCATCGCATCCGGATGGGTCCACGCAGCATCTTCGCCGAGCAGCACGTCGATGGTGTGCATGTCATGCGGAATGCGACTCGGGGAGAGGTGCGCGGTTAGGTGCTCGTACAACGCCGAGAGCGGTAGCCGCGGGCTCGACGCGCCGCTCATCTCCATCGGAGCGTCGAACCCGTAGAAGCGGACCTGGTCGTGCGGGGCGCGATCCTCGTTGTGCTCGCGCAGCCAGATCAGCAGCTCCCGGTTCGATGGCAAGTCGCCGAAGCCGTGGCTGAACCCCGTCGCGAGCACTTCGTCCAGGTCGTCGCGCTCGCCGGTGACGTAGTCGTCGACGGCCAAGCCGGCCAGGCAATCGCTTTCGATCGCGACGGAGCGGTAGTCGTGTTCCGACACCAGGTGCCGCAGCACCTGGTTGCGCAGCAACGGGAAAGCTTCGGCGCCGTGCATGGGCTCACCGAAGCCGAGCAGTCGCGGTGGTTCCGGTCTGGAGGCCAGGAACCCGTCCAATGCAGCTCCGAGACCAGTGCCTGCCCGCGTGAAGTGCTGCCCTAGTGAGCTGATCGATGGTGCCATGGAATCCCTTCGGTCGATGCGCACCCCTTCGATCGTATCGTTGAACTTCCGGTTGAAACTTCGAACAGAGACTCACCGGTAAAATGCCTCGAACCTTCAACGGGAGGGCAGCGGTATGTGGGAGGGTCGGTTGCGGCCCGCGGATCTCGCGCGGGAGCACGGCCTCTCGACGCAGGCGGTGCGCAAGTACGAGCAAGCGGGCATCCTGCCCCGGGCCGCGCGCGGACCGCAGGGATACCGGCGATACTCCTCGGCCCACGCGCAGGCACTTCGCACGTTCGTCGCACTGCGGCCCGGCTACGGGCGGCGCGCTGCTGAGATCCTGCGCGCCGTCAATTCCGGTTCGGAGGAAACGGCATTCCGGCTCATCGATCAGGGTCATGCCGAGTTGGCGCGGGACCGTGAAACCCTCGACGAGGTAGCTCTGGCGCTGAGCGAACTGCGACCGATGCCCGATGAGCAGCCCACGCCACCCACCATCGGCAAGCTGGCGCACCGGCTCGACCTGCATCCGGCGACCCTCCGAAAATGGGAGAACGCGGGGATTCTCCGCCCGCAGCGGGATTCGGCGACCGGGTACCGCCACTACGGTCCCGAAGCGGTGCGCGATGCGCATCTGGCGCACCAGCTGCGACGGGGCGGATACCTGCTCGACCAGATCGCCGCGGTGGTCGCGCGCGTGCGCGACGCGGGCGGCGTCGCGCCGCTGGAGGAAGCCCTGCGCACCTGGCGCTCCGCTCTCCAGCAGCGGAGCAGGTCGATGCTGGGCGGCTCGGGCGAACTCGCCCGCTACCTCGAACTCGGTGCCAGCGTCGAGCGGTAACGCAGCACGAAGCGTTGCAGCACAGCGGTTTCCGCATCCGGATCAACCACCGTGCAGCAAGACCGGGAACTCCTGCAGGTCGTTCTGTGTGAGCACGGGCTGGTTCTGCACCGCGGGCACTGCCGCGCGCAGCCGGGGAAACCGCTCGAACAGCGCGGGAAGCGCGATACCGGCCTCCATTCTGGACAGTCCCGCTCCTGGGCAGACGTGCGGGCCGTGGCCGAAGGTCATGTGCCTGGCCGCATCGGCGCGGTCGATGCGGAAC
Organism: Saccharopolyspora galaxeae; assembly: GCF_016526145.1. Classification (GTDB taxonomy): domain Bacteria; phylum Actinomycetota; class Actinomycetes; order Mycobacteriales; family Pseudonocardiaceae; genus Saccharopolyspora_C; species Saccharopolyspora_C galaxeae. The sequence goes on along the minus strand of NZ_JADDUE010000008.1, from coordinate 26,908 downwards.
TCGTCCGCGTCCGGCCCGTGATGCCCGGTGTCCCGGCCGATCGCGCGATACGACAGCACGACTCCATCGCCTTCGCGGATCACCTCGCCACCGACTTCGATGTCCGCGGTGGCGAACCGCATCAGCAGGTGCGTGGTCGGCGTGTCCCAGCGCAGCGCCTCCTCGATCACCGCATCCCAGCCGATTTCGCCGGCCAGCACCATGCGCAGCTGATCGGGGTGGTCGAGCAGCGCCCGCACGGCGTTGAGGATCAGGCTGACCGTCGTCTCATGCCCCGCGCCCACCATCGCTTTGAGGTTGCCGAGCACTTCCTGCTCGGTGAGCGGTTCGCCGCCTTCCTCGGCCGTGATCAGCGCACTGGTGAGGTCGTCGGCGGGTTCGGCGGCACGCGCCCGCACCAACTCCAGGAAGATGTCGTCGAGTTCGGCGAAGACCGCCAGCCGCTCGTCCTGCGGCGTCAGCATCGAGAAGAACGCCTTGTAAAGCGTGTGCAGCCGAGCGCGCAGGTCGGCCGGAACGCCCATCAGCGCGCTGATCACCGCCATCGGCAACGGCTGCGCGAACAGCTCTTTGAGATCGACCGGGCCGTGCTCGCCCTGTGCGGCGAGTTCGTCGAGCAGCTCCCGGACGGTGCCGGCGATCAACGGCCGGATGTTCTCCAGCCGCCGCGGCGTCATCGCCTGCGCCGTCTTCGCGCGCAGTCGCCGGTGTTCCGCTCCGTCCACTGTGAACATCGAGCGCCCGGGGTCGATCATGCCGATCAGCGGCCAAGCACGGGTGACCGCACCGGTGCGCCACAGCTTCCACCGCCCGATGTCTTTGACCAGCCGCGGATCGGTGAGCAACCGCCTGGCTTCGGCGTGGCGGGTGACCGACCACGCGGGTACGCCGAGCAGCTCGACGCGCACCAGCGGACCGGCCGCGCGCAGCGCGCGGGTCTCGCCGTCGAGATCGCGCACCAACGGATCGATCACGATCGGATCGGTGCTGCTCGCCGGTCCATCGAACGGGTCTGACGCGGAAGATCTCATGATTCCCCCTCGGGCAGCGGACCCGCGAGGACGCCGGATCCGCGACCATTCGACGGCGCCAACCGTAACGCCGGGCAAATCCGGGCGAGTGCGTTTTGCGGTTTTCGGCAGGAGTTCGTGGGCCGAGTGATCAACCGGTCGTATGTCGCGGCGTATCAACCTGCGCGCGACGTGGGATGCTGTGCGGTATGGACGCGCGTGCTGTGAACGGGGCGAAGGAGCCGCGCTACTTGCAGATCGCCCGCGGCCTGGCGGGCGAGATCGCTCACCAGCGCTGGGCGGTCGGGGAGCGGATGCCGCCCGAGCCGGAGCTGGCGTCGTCGTACCAGGTCTCCCGCGAGACCCTGCGCAACGCGCTGCGCGAGCTGGAGTCGCGCGGCCTGGTCTCGCGGCGCAAGGGGGACGGAACCCGCGTCGAACGGTCCGCCCCGGCGCAGCGGTTCGACACCTCGCTGGGCAGCCTGGAGGAACTGACCCAGTACGGACGGGACGCGGTCCGGGAGATCACCGCCACGCAGCGGATCACCGTGGACGCCGAACTGGCCGCGGTGACCGGGCTCGCTGCCGGTGCCGTCCGCACGCGGCTGACCACGCTGCGGCGGGCGCCGGACGGTTCGGCCGTTTCCTGGTCGCAGGTCTACCTCTCGCCGGACGACGCCGCGGCCATCGCCGACGACCTCGGCAGCAGCACTCGGCTGATCAGCGATCTCGTGCAGGAACGCACCGGGCGATCCACCCACCGAGTCGTGCAGCAGGTTCGCGCCGTCGCGCTGCCGCACGAGCCTGCCGACGCGCTCGACCTGGAACCGGGCAGCCCCGGACTGGAGTTCGTGCGCTGCTACTACGACCCGGACGGCGAGCTGTTCGAGGCGACCGTGGGCGTGCACCCCGCGGAGACGTTCAGCTACCGGACCACGCTCGTGCGGTCCGGCCCCTCCGCGTAACTCGCGGTCCGTCGGTTGACAACCGGCCCAACCGCACCGCAATGTGTCTAGACATAAAATGTGTCTAGACGCAGAGGGGTGTCGAGCATGGGATCAGCGGAGCAGCCGCCGCCGGGCCGCCGCCCGAAACGCCGCTGGTACGCGGGAATCGGCAACCAGGTGCTGATCTCGATCGCGCTGGGGATCGCCGTCGGCGCGGCGTTTCCGCAGTTCTCGGCGAACCTGAAGGTCGTCGGGGACACCTTCCTGGATCTGATCAAGATCGGGGTCGCGCCGCTGGTGTTCCTCACCGTCGTCATGGGCATCACCGCGGCGGGCGATCTGAAGAAGGCGAGCCGGACCGGGCTGGTCGCGCTGATCTACTTCGAGGTCGTCTCCACCGTCGCCCTGCTGCTCGGGCTGCTGGCGGGCAACCTCTCCGGCGTCGGCATCGGTGCCGGGGCGCTCCAGGGAGCGGGCGCGGCCGAGGAGGTCCCCTCCGGCGAAGGCGGCGACGAAGGGTTCCTCGCCACGGTCGTGCCGGACAACTTCGTCGGCGCGTTCAGCTCCGGCCATCTGCTGCAGGTCGTCGTGATCGCGGTGTTGCTCGGTATCGGCGTGCTGACCCTCGCGCCGCCGGTGCAGGCGCGGTTCACCGCGGGTCTGGAAACGGTCTCGGAAGGGTTTTTCGCGCTCATCAACGTGATCATGCGGCTCGCGCCGATCGGGACCTTCGGTGCGATCGCGTACTCGGTGGGCACCAACGGTTCGGCGATGCTGCTGGCGCTGGCCGAGCTGGTGGCGGAGTACTGGATCGTGGTGATCCTGTTCGTCCTGGTCGTGCTCGGCGGGATCTGCCTCGCGGCGGGGGTTAGCGTGCTGCGGCTGCTGCGGGCGGTGCGCACCGAGCTGACCCTGGTGCTCGGCACCGCCTCGTCCGAAGCCGGACTGCCCGGGCTGCTCAAGAAACTCCCGCGGATGGGCCTGTCCCGGCAGACGGTCGGCTTGGTGATGCCGACCGGATATGCGTTCAACCTGGACGGCACCTCGATCTACCTGGCGCTGTGCACGCTGTTCCTGGCCAACGCCTACGGCGTGCCGATGGGTGTGGAACAGCAGCTCGGGCTGCTGCTGATCATGCTGCTGACCTCGAAGGGCGCGGCCACGGTATCCGGCGGCACGTTCGTCGTCTTCGCCTCGACGGTGGCCGCCACCGGATACCTGCCGGTGGACGGGGTCGCGATCCTGTTCGGCGTCTACCGGGTGATGTCGATGGCCATTTCGGCCTGCAACACGTTCGGCAACGTCGTCGCCACCGTGGTCATCGCGCGGTTCAACGGCGACCTCGACCGCGCGCGGCTGCGCGAAGTCCTCGCCGATCCAGCCGTGCTCGACCGCGAAGCCGACGAGTCCGAGCCCGCCGAACCGTCCGCGCGCACCACAGCCGCGACCTCTGGGAGTCCACAGTGAACAGCTCAGTCTTCGATTCCTTCCTCTACCGCGACATGTTCTCCACCGCCCAGATGCGCGAGGTCTTCAGCGACACCGCGTTCGTCGCGCGCATGACCGAAACGGAGGCCGCGCTCGCTCGAGCGCAGGCGAAGACCGGTGTCGTGCCGCACGAGGCCGCGCAGACCATCACCGACTCGGTCCTTCCGGATTCGCTCGACCACGAGCGGCTGCGCGTCGAGACCGGGAACGTCGGTTACCCGGTGCTGCCGCTGGTCACCCAGCTCGCCGAGCAGTGCGGCGAGGCCGGCGGCTACCTGCACTGGGGAGCGACCACTCAGGACATCATGGACACCGCCACGATGCTGCAATGCCGCGACGGGCTCGACCTGGTCGCGGCGGCCTTGGACCGGGTGCGCGCTGCGCTGCGCCGACTGGCCGCCGAGCACGCGGACACCGTCGCGGCCGGCCGCACGCATCTGCAGCACGCGCTGCCGGTGACGTTCGGATTCCGGGCCGCCGTCTGGGTTTCGGCGCTGGACCGGCACCGCGAACGGCTCGCGCAAGCACGTGAACGGGATCTCATGGTGCAGTTCGGCGGCGCTGCGGGAACCCTCGCATCGTTGGGCGACGGCCCCGAAGGACTCGCAGTGCGGTCCGCGCTCGCGACCGAGCTAGGGCTGCGCGACCCCGGGATCACCTGGCACGTCGCGCGCGACGGGCTCAACGAGATCGTCTCGCTGCTGGCCGCGATCGGCGGCTCGCTCGGCAAGATCGGGTGGGACGTGATGATGATGTGCTCGTCGGAGTTCGGCGAACTCGCCGAGCCGTTCGTGCCCGGCCGCGGCGCCAGCTCGACCATGCCGCAGAAGCGCAATCCGATCTCCAGCGAACTGCTGGTCGCCACCGCGAAACTGCTGCGGGACAAGGCTTCTTCGATGCTCGACGCGATGATGCAGGACTTCGAGCGGGCCACCGGCCCGTGGCACCTCGAATGGGCCGCCGTGCCGGAAGCCTTCCAGCTCGCGGCTTCTTCGTTGCACCAGGCCGAATTCATGCTCGGCGGGCTCGAAGTGGACGTCGACCGGATGCGGGACAACACTTCGCGCACCGGCGGCCTCATCGTGGCCGAGGCCGTCATGATGGCCGTCGCGCCCGTGCTCGGGCGGCAACGCGCGCACGAAGTGGTCTACGACGCTTGCCGCAACGCGATCGAGCGGGGCGACGACCTCGCCCGCGAGCTGCGCCACCATCCCGAACTCGTCGAGCAGCTCGGAGAGAACCGCATCGACGAGCTCTGCGACCCGGCCAACTACCTCGGCAGCGCCCGCGCCATGACTTTCGACGTCGTCGGCCGATCGGAGTGAACGGAGCACCGCAGCTCGGAGTGAGCGGACCGTTGGACCGGCTGGATTGGACGAACGGTCCGCTCACTCGGAACGCTCCAGTGCGGGCAGCGTGGCGCCGACTCGCGCATCAGCCACGCGAACGGCGTAGGTGGGTTCGGAGCGAACGGGATTGGTCTAGCAGTCCGTTCACTCCTGGTGGAACGGGGTGTAGGTGCGCAGGTCGCAGGTGCGGCGCACGAGTGCCCGCAGGGATTCGAGGCTGCCGGTGATCGCGCCGGCGGTGCGGGCCTGCACGAGGATGTTGCCGAGGGCGGTGGCCTCGACCGGGCCGGCGATCACCGTTCGGCCGGTCCGATCGGCGGTGAGCCGGCACAGCAACGCGTTCTGCGAGCCGCCGCCGACGATGTGCACTGTGGACATTGAACGGCCGGTGAGTCGTTCGACCTGGTCGATGGAGTGCGCGTAGGCCGCCGCGAGGCTTTCCAGGATGCAGCGCACGAATTCGCCGCGGGTTCCCGGAATCGGCAGGTCGTGCTCGGCCAGCCACGCCGCGATGCGCGAAGGCATGTCGCCCGGCGGCAGGAACCGCGCGTCGTCGGTGTCGAAGACGGGGACGGCTCCAGGCGGCACCTCGGCCGCCTCGGCCAGCAGTGGCTCCAGCTCGACCGACGGGTCGGTCCTGCTCCACTGCGCGACGGACTCGCTCAGCAGCCACAGCCCCATCACGTTGTGCAGGTAGCGGATCCGGTCGTCGACACCGCGCTCATTGGTGAACTTCGCGGCACGGCCCGCTTCGGACAGCACCGGCCGGTCCACCTCGACACCGACCAGCGACCAGGTACCGCACGAGATGTAGGCGAAATCCTCGCCTTCGGCGGGCACTGCCACGACCGCGGAAGCGGTGTCGTGCGAACCCACCGCGGTGACCGGCAGCGGCCGATCGGTGCCCAGCTGCGCGCAAATCTCCGGTGAGACCTCGCCGATCCGGTCTCCCGGCGAGACCAGCGGCGGCAGCAGGCCGTGCTCGACTCCGAGCCGGTCGGTCAGCTGCCGCGACCAGTCGCCGGTGCGCACGTCGAGCAAACCCGTCGTGGAAGCGTTCGTGCGTTCGGCGACCTGCTCCCCGGTGAGCCAGTAAGTGAGCAGATCCGGGATCAGCAGCATCCGATCCGCCAGCGCCAGGAAACCCGAACGCCGGTCCGCGGCGAGCTGGAACGTGGTGTTGAACGGCAAGTGCTGCAAGCCGTTCAGCTCGTACAACTCCTGCGGAGAAACCAACTCGTGCACGGCATCGACCGCCGCGGCATTGCGGTCGTCCCGGTAGTGGTGCGGCTGGCCGAGCACGCGGCCGCCGCGCAGCAACGCGTAGTCCACTGCCCAGGAATCGATGGCCAGACCGGCCAAACTCGCTTCCCGCAACGCTGTCGCTAGCCCGTCGCACATGTCGCGGTACAGCTCCAGGACGTTCCAGTGCAGCCCGTCGCGGGTGCGCACCGGCCGGTTCGGGAACCGGGAGACGGTGCGCATCCGCAACTCGTCCGGGCCGACGTGGGCGAGCATCACCCGGCCGCTGGTGGCGCCGAGGTCGACCGCGGCCACCGCATCACTCATGCCGCCTCCTCATCAACGCAGGAACGCTGCCGCGACACCTGCGTCGACGGGCACGTGCAAACCGGTCGTATGGCTGAGATCCCCGCCCAGCAGGGCGAAAACCGCGTTCGCGACGTTTTCCGGCAGCACCTCCCGCTTGAGCAGCGTGCGCTGCGCGTAGAAGGCGCCCAGCTCGTCTTCCGGAACCCCGTACACCTTCGCCCGCTGCGCACCCCAGCCACCGGCGAAGATCCCGCTGCCGCGCACCACGCCGTCGGGATTGACCCCGTTGACCCGGATCGAGTGCGCGCCGAGTTCGGCGGCCAGCAGCCGGACCTGGTGTGCCTGGTCGGCCTTGGTGGCCGAGTAGGCGATGTTGTTCGGCCCGGCGAAAACGCCGTTCTTCGAGACGATGTAGACGATGTCGCCGCCGAGTTCCTGTTCGACGAGGACTTTCGCGGCCGCCTTGCTGACCAGGAACGAGCCCTTCGCCATCACGTCGTGTTGCAGGTCCCAGTCGGCCGCGGTCGTCTCCAGCAGCGGTTTCGACAGCGACAGCCCCGCGTTGTTGACCACCACGTCGAGTCCGCCGAAAGCCAGCACGGCCGCCTCGACCGCGGCCGCGACGGCGTCCTCGTCGGTCACGTCGGCGGCCACGCCCACGGCCACGTCCGCCGAACCGAGTTCGGCCGCTGCCTCCCGTGCCTTGGCTCGGTCGACGTCGGCGAGCACGACGTTGGCGCCGTCGCGGGCGAGTCGTGCGGCGGTGGCCTTGCCGATGCCGGAGGCGGCACCGGTGACCAGCGCGACCTTGGTCGCGAGCGGCTTCGGCGCCGGGCGCCGCTGGAGCTTCGCCTCTTCCAGGGCCCAGTACTCGATGCGGAACTTCTCACGCTCGTCGATGGGGGAGTAGTGCGACAGCGCTTCCGCTCCGCGCATCACGTTGATCGCGTTGACGTAGAATTCCCCGGCCACGCGGGCGGTTTGCTTGTCCGCGCCGTAGCTGAACATGCCCACGCCGGGAACCAGCACGATCGCCGGGTCCGCGCCTCGCATCGGCGGTGAGTCCACAGTGGCGTGCCGCTGGTAGTAGGCCGCGTAGTCGGCGCGGTATCGCTCGTGCAGCTGCCTGAGCCGCTCGGCCGATTCCTCGATCGAAGCGTTCGGGGGCACGTCCAGCACCAGCGGTTTCACCTTGGTGCGCAGGAAGTGGTCCGGGCAGCTGGTGCCCAGCTCGGCCAGCCGGGGATGCTCGGAGCGAGCCAGGAATTCGAGCACTTCCGGACTGTCGGTGAAATGCCCGACCTGGCGCTTGTCGGTGCTGACCAGCCCGCGCAGCACGGGTGCCAGCGCGGCGGCCTTCTTGCGCCGTTCGGCTTCCGGCAGCGGCTCGTAGCCGTCGAGCACCGGGCCGAACGGCCCCGGCTTGCCGTGCTCGGCGATGTATTCGGCCGCGGTGTCGATGATCCACAGCGAATTGCGTTCGCATTCCTCGCTGGTGCCGCCCCACGCGGTGATCCCGTGTCCGCCCAGGACGGTGCCGATCGCGGCCGGGTTCCGCCGCTTGATCTCGGCGATGTCCTCGCCGAGCTGCCATCCGGGGCGGCGCCACGGAATCCACACCACCTTCTCGCCGAAGATCTCGCGGGTGAGTTCCGGCCCGTCGGCGGCGGTCGCGATGGCGATCCCGCTGTCCGGGTGCAGGTGGTCGACGTGGTCGGCCTCCACCAGCCCGTGCATCGCGGTGTCGATGGACGGCGCTGCTCCGCCCTTGCCGTGCAGGGTGTGGTCGAAGGCCGCGACCATCTCGTCCTCGCGGTCCACGCTCGGGTACACATCGGACAGTGCGCGCAGCCGGTCCAGCCGCAGCGCCGCGAGCCCGTCCTCGGTCAACGTCCCGAGATCACCGCCGGAACCCTTCACCCACAGCAGATCGACCGGCGCCGCGGTGACCGGGTCGATGTCCCGTCCCTTGGCCGAAGTGTTGCCGCCCGCGTAGTTGGTGTTCTTCGGGTCGGCCCCCAGCCGGTTGCTGCGGGCGATCAGTTCTTCCTTGACTGCCCTGAAATCCACGCGGTCGTCGTCCTTTCCTGCTCGGTCGTTCATCAAGCACCCCACCCGGCCTGCGCGCCGCCGACGCGTTGCTCGGCCAAGTGCTGCTGGTGTCCGGATTCGGCGTAGGCGCGCAGCGGCTCGGCGGGCAGCCCGCGCGAGGCGCGCCATTGCGCGAGGGCCGGTCGCACATCGGTCTGGAAGGCGTCCATCAGCACCTCGTTCGCACCCAGAACATCGTGCTGTGCCTGCGCTTCGGCCAGCGCCGCGCGGTCGACCAGCAACGCGCGCGCGGTCATCTCCTGCACGTTGAGCACCGAGCGGATCTGCCCGGGGATCTTCTCCTCGATGTTGTGGCACTGGTCGAGCATGAAACGCACCGGCGAGTCCTCGTCGAGCCCGCCGCCCGCGACGACCTCGTGCAGGATCCGGAACAGCTGGAACGGATCGGCAGCGCCGACGATCAGGTCGTCGTCGGCGTAGAAGCGCGAGTTGAAGTCGAACGAGCCGAGTTTCCCCAGCCGCAGCAACTGCATCACGATGAACTCGATGTTCGTGCCCGGCGCGTGGTGCCCGGTGTCCAAGCACGTGAACGCCCGCTCGCCGAGCGCGCTGACCTGCACGAACGACGTTCCCCAGTCGGGCACGTCGGTGTGGTAGAAGGCCGGCTCGAAGAACTTGTACTCCAGCACGAGCCGCTGCTGCGCACCGAGCCGCCCGTAGATCTCGGCCAGCGACTCGGCGAGCCGGTCCTGCCGCGCGCGCAGCGAGTCCTGGCCCGGGTAGTTGGTGCCGTCGGCGAGCCAGATCTTCAGATCGGTCGAACCCGTGGCGTGCATGATGTCGATGCACCGGAAGTGGTGGTCGATCGCCTTGCGCCGCACCGCGGGATCGGAGTGCGTGAGGCTGCCGAACTTGTAGGCCTCGTCCTGGAACGTGTTGGAGTTGACCGTGCCCAGCGCGATGCCGAGTCCTTCCGCATGCGCCTTGAGCGCGGCGAAGTCGTCCACGTCGTCCCACGGGATGTGCAGCGCCACCTGCGGTGCCAGTCCGGTGAGTTCGTGCACCTTCGCGGCGTCGGCGATCTTCTCCTGCGGCGTGCGCGGCGTGCCGGGCGTGCCGAACACCTTGAACCTGGTGCCGGAGTTGCCGAACGCCCAGCTGGGCAGCTCGATGGACTGGCGAGCGAGGGTGTCGGTGATCTCGCCGAAACCAGCCGGGGTGGTCATTCTCGGTCTCCTTCGCTCGGGTCGTGCACATTGGACGCGAGTTGGTCTTCGAGGTGGAAGACCTCTTCGAGGATCGTGGCCGACCGGTCGGCGCGCCCGCCGATGAACAGCTCGGCCATGTGTTCCTCCCAGACCGCGGCGACCTGCGACGCCGCGAGGCGGGCGTCCGAGCGGTCCGCGGAGTCGGTTTCGTAGTAGCCGATCAGCAAGCCGTCGGGTCGCAGGAACAGCGAGTAGTTGCGCCGTCCGGACGCTTCGATGGCACGCAGCATCTCCGGCCAGACGGCCGCGTGCCTGCGCCGGTATTCGTCGAGGCGGTCCGGATCGACTCGCAACTGGAAACAGACTCGGGGCATCAGGCCACCACCGCGTCCGATGTGGGCGCTGTTCCGTAGCGCTCCTGCTCGATCTGGCGCAGGCTCTTGCCCCGCGTGCGCGGAGTCCACAATGTACCGATGAGCAGCGATGCGGTCAGCAGCGCGAGGATGAGCAGTCCGAGCCCGTCCAGCCCGATCCGCGTCAGCAGCACCGGGAACCACACGCTCAGCAGCCCGACCAGCACCCGCGCGGCCAGGAACAGCACTCCCTGCGCGCTGGCGCGATACCGGGTCGCGAACAGTTCGCTGGTCCACAGCCCGTAGAACGCCTGCGCGCCAACCCCGGCGGACACGCCCCAGCCGATGGCGAAGAACAGCAACGTGAAGGTGTTCGCGGGCGCGTAGATCAGCGCGGCCCAGGCGAGGATGCCGAGCGCGGCGCCGCCGCAATACAGCCATCGGCGGCTGACCCGGTCGGCGAGCAGCATGAACCCGAGGTAGGTGGCCGCGCTGGTGCAGCCCCACAGCAGGACTTGCAGCAGGTATTGCTCGGTCTCCGAGGTGACGCCTGCGGCGTCGTACACGCGCGGCTGGAAGATCCCGGCCTGCCCGGCGACGGCGTTCCACAGTGCATAGACGCCGAACAGGAACAGCAGTGCCGTCAGGTTCGCCTTCTTGCTGAACAGGCCGCGCAGGCTGCCCAGGAAGGACATCTGCGCGCCCGGTTCCTCGTTGCGGCTGCGCCAGATCTCGGACTCCGCCAGCCCGCGGCGCACCCACCAGGTCACGGCCGCGACCACGAACAGGTGCGCGAAGATCAACCGGCTGCCGAGCAGTCCGAGCGGGCCGACGAGCACGGCCAGCAGGTAGCCGATCATCGGCCCGATCGACCACGCCAGCTGCGCGGTGCCGACGTGCGCGGCCCGCTGGTGGTCGGGGGCCTCCTCGGCGATGTAGGTCCACGACGCGGTCACGCCCGCACCGACCGCGATGCCGGTGAGCACGAACGCGGTCAGCAGCATCCCGTAGGAGACGGCGAACACCGCCAGCAGCACGCCAAGCATGTACAGCAGCAGGTCGTAGGTGTAGATGAACTTCCTGCCGTAGCGGTCGCAGAGCGGTCCGCCGATGGCCGCGCCGACCGCGGCGCCGAAGGCGTTGGCGCTGAGCGAGGCCAGCAGCCCGACCGCGAGGTCGTCCAGGCCGAACCGGTCCTGCCACAGGCTCAGGCTGGTGGCGATGGCGATGATCGAGCCCGCTTCGATGTAGTTCGACATGGCGACGGCGATGGTGGCCCGCCAGCCCGTCGTGCGCTTGCTGCCTGATCGGACCCCCATTGGTCCTCCTGTCCATCGGCCTTGATGTCGCAGGCGCCGGGGTGGTGCCGCACGGTAGGTGAATCGTTTTAAAGTGCGGACCACCATAGGGGCAGGCGGTGCCGCCGACAAGGCCCCGTTCCGCTCAGCGGTGAAACTCCCGTTATATGCCGGGAAGATCGATGTCACCGCGAGCTGTTTGATCGCTGTGGGTGGGTTGCGGATCGATGTTCCCGCGGGCATGTGCTGAGTTGATGTGTAACGGTTCAATCGGATGGATCGGAGTGGCCAGCAGGTGCGCGCGAAGGCGGCTCGGTGCCGGTCACCACGCGCGGTCGCTGACGCGGGCCGCAGTGGCGGGCCGGGGCGAGGCAATCACGGGCCGGACGATGCAGCGACCGGCGAGCCGCGCGCCTCGCCGAACCCGTGCCGGTGGCTCGTTTTCCGGTGCCGGGATTTAAAATTCGGCGGATGACCGCATTCGATGATCTCGAGCACCTGGACACCTCCACGTTGCCGCCGCGCCAGCAGCGGATCCTGGTCGCGATCCGGGACTGGGTGGTGCGCTACGGATATTCGCCGAGCACCCGCGAGATCGGTGACGCGGTCGGTCTGCGCTCCTCGTCGTCGGTCTCGAAGCACCTGGCGAGCCTGGAGGAGAAGGGTTTCCTGCGCCGCGGCACCTCGGTGTCCCGGCCGATGGACGTGCGCGCTTTCCTGCACGAGCCGCGCGCGGCGGAACCGGCCGACGACTCGGTGACCGTGCCGGTGGTGGGCGACATCGCCGCGGGCGCGCCCATCGCGGCGGACGAGCACACCGACGACGTGCTGGCGCTGCCTCGCGAACTCGCCGGGCGCGGCACCGTGTTCGCGCTGCGTGTGCGCGGTGACTCGATGGTCGACGCGGCGATCTGCGACGGGGACATGGTCGTGGTGCGCCAGCAGCCCGAGGCGCATTCGGGCCAGATCGTCGCCGCCATGCTCGACGAGGAGGCGACGGTGAAGGTGTACCGCCGCCGCAACGGGCACGTCTTCCTGGAGCCGCGCAACGCGGACTACGACGTCATCGACGGTGACGAGGCCGTGGTCCTCGGCGTGGTCGTGTCGGTGCTGCGCAGCTTCTAGTTCCTCGGGGCCGCGAGTCCATAGTGGACGACGGTGCCGGGCTTCCCGATCATCGCCGCACTGGCGGCCGTCGGTAGCGTGGCCACCGGCAACGGCGACGGGAGGACACGATGGCGAAGCTCGATCTGCGCGTGCGGCTGCTCGGCCGGCTGATGAAGCTGCGGCCGGTTACGGACCTCGACGAGGCCCGCCTGCTCGAACTCCAGCAGAAGACGGTTCCGCGAAACGCCGCGACCGACCTGCTTTTCGGCGGAGTCGCCGACGGCGTGGCGCTGACCGATGGCTCGGCCGAGGGCGAGACCGGCCGAATCGCGGTCCGCAGCTACCGGCCGCGCGGTGCCACGGGCGCACTGCCGCTGGTGGTCAACTACCACGGCGGCGGCTGGACGCTGGGTTCGCTGAGCCAGTCGGACTGGTTGTGCAGCCAGGTGTGCGCCGCCACCGGCGCGGTGGTCGTCTCGGTCGACTACCGGCTCGCGCCCAAGAACCGCTGGCCCGCGGCTCCGGAGGACTGCTACGCCGCCCTGGTCGACCTGGTGGACCGGGCCGCCGAGTTCGGCGCGGATCCCGAGCGCGTCGCGGTGATGGGCGACAGCGCGGGCGGGAACCTCTCCGCGGTGGTCAGCTTGATGGCCCGGGACCGCTCCGGGCCGCGGATCTCGCACCAGGCGCTGATCTACCCGGGGGTCGACCTGACCCGCAGCAGCCCGTCGATCGATGAGAACGCCGACGCCCCGATCCTGAGCAAGGCCGACACCACCGTGTTCCGCGATCACTACCTCGGCGGTCAGGACCCGCGGCACCCTTATGCTTCGCCGCTGTTCGCGGACCTTTCCGGGCTGCCGCCCGCGCTCGTGCAGATCGCCGAGCACGATCCGATCCGCGACGACGGCGCGCGTTACGCCGCGGCGTTGCAGGAGGCCGGAGTGCCCACCCGGCTGACCGAGTACGTGGGGATGCCGCACGGCTACCTGTCGTTCCCGCGCCTGTGCCGATCGGCCCCGCAAGCCCTGGCCGAGATCTGCGCGCAGCAGCGGGCCGCGTTCGCCGGTTAGTCGCCCGCCGCCGCGGATTCGGCGCAGCTGTCGCACGTGTCGCACCGCGACGAGCCACGCCGCGGGCGGACTCGAAGCGGTTTAAATCAGCTGAATTAGATGCTACGGTGCAACTAAATGGCAGGCGCCGAACGCGGGTCCGCGAACGGCGGGCCGGTGCGACGAATTCAGCGAGGGGCGGCCGATGACCTCAGTGGAACCCAAGCGCTACCCGTTCAGCGAACCCGAACGGCTCGATCCCGAGCCGTTGTTCGCGGCGTTGCGCGCGCAGCAGCCGCTGATCCGCGTCCGGTTGCCCTACGGCGAGCCCGCGTGGCTGGCGACCCGCTACGACGACGTCAAGCTGGTGCTCGGCGATCCGCGGTTCTCCAGAGCGGCCGGGGTGGGCCGGGACGAACCGCGGTTGCGGCCGCACCTCGGCGCCACCGGCAACATCCTGAGCAAGGACCCGCCGGAGCACAGCCGGCTGCGCAGGCTGGTGATGAAGGCGTTCACCCAGCGCAGGGTGGAGCGGTTGCGCCCGCGGGCGCAGGAGATCGCCGACGGTCTGGTCGATCGGATGGTCGCGGCCGGAACTCCCGCCGACCTGGTGGAGGACTTCGCGCTGCCGCTGCCGATCACCGTCATCTGCGAGCTGCTTGGCGTGCCGTTCGAGGACCGGGCCGATTTCCGCGTGTGGTCCGATGCCTTCTTGTCCACCACGAAGTTCACGCCCGAGCAGGTGCGGGAGTGCGTGGACCTGTTGCGCGAGTACATGACCGGGCTGATCGCCGAGCGCCGCGAGCAAGGCCGGGACGATCTGCTCAGCGCGCTGGTCGCCGCGCGCGACGAGGACGACCGGCTCTCCGAGGACGAGATGCTCTCGCTGGCGGAGTCGCTGCTGGTCGCGGGGCACGAGACCACTGCATCGCAGATCCCGAACTTCGTGTACGTGCTGCTGCGGCATCCCGACCAGCTCGCGCAGCTGCGCGCCGACCTGACCGCGGTGCCGCGCGCCGTGGAGGAATTGATGCGCTTCGTCCCGCTCGGGGTCGGTGCGGGCACTCCGCGCTATGCCCTCGAAGACGTCGAACTCGGTGGCGTGACGGTGCACGCGGGTGAGCCGGTGCTGCCGACCACGACTTCGGCCAACCGCGACGAGTCGGTCTACACCGACCCCGAACGGCTCGACCTGGAGCGGGAGGCGCAAGCCAGCCACGTCGGTTTCGGGCACGGGCCGCACCACTGCCTCGGCGCGCCGTTGGCTCGGATGGAGTTGCAGGTCGCGCTGGACACGCTGCTGCGGCGGCTGCCCGGACTGCGGTTCGCCGGTTCCGAGGACGGAATCGAGTGGAAGAACGGGTTGTCCACCCGCGGACCGGCGCACATGCCGGTCACCTGGGGCGAGCATTAGGACGCTTTCCCGGTGTGCGGCTGGTACTTCGCGGAGACGCGCCTCTCCGAAACACGATCAGCAACGTGCGGCGCAGCGTGCTCACCGGTTCAGCACGCCCGCGTCCGCGAGCAGTCGCCGCGCTTCGGCCCGGCCGTCGAGGAGCCGGCTGGTGCGGCGCACCACGCGCCAGCCTTCCGGGCCGCGACGCAGTTCCCAGCGGTTCGCGGTGGCGCGCCGGACCCGGAACTCCGCGCCGTGCTTGGTGATCAGCTGCGAGTGGCAGGTCGCGACCGCGTGATCGCCGTCGAGCACGACGTGCGGGAGTCCGGCGAAGTGCGCGCAGCCGTCGGTGATCAGCCGTTGGTGCGCTCCGGAACGGACCATCGCGGAAAGCTGGGCGTGCCCGTGCATTCCCCCGGTGTCGACGTCGTAGTCACCGTCGGCTTCCCACAGCTGGGCCACGGCTTCGGCGCTACCGCTGTCCACGAGCGGGCCGTAGGCGGCGATCAGCCGGGTGATCGCCGCTTCGTCCTCCAGCGCGCGCAACCGGCGCTCCAGCAGTTCGAGGCGTTGCACATCGGTCATCGTGTTCCGTCCGATCTCGCGTAGTCGAACGAGAATCCGAGTTCCCGCCCGATTTCGCGCAACGCGGCCAGCTGTTCGCAGTAGTGCTCCGCGGAAGCCGCGGTGATCCGCACGCCGGCGATGGTCGCCCCGGCTTCGCGCAGCCGATCCAGTGCGCGGGCGGCCGATGCCGCGGCGCCGGTCGGATCCAACGCATGGTTCGGGCTCAGCACGACGTCGAACCCGGCAGGCGGCTCGGCCCGCGCCAGCAGCGAGGAAATCTCCGCCAGCGGCAGGCCGAACGGCACCCACCCGTTGCCGAGGGTGAGTGCGCGCCGCAACGAGCGGCGGGTGCGCCCGCCGACCCACATCGGGACTTCGTCCTGGACCGCGTGCGGTTCGACCACCACGTCGTCGAAGTCGTAGAACTCGCCGTGAAAAGCCGCCTCGCGGGCGGAAAGGCAGGCGCGCAACGCCCGCATCGCCTCGTCGGCCCGCGCGCCGCGGTCGTCGAACGGTGCACCGAGCAGGTCGAACTCCGCCCGCAGGCTGCCGACTCCGACGCCGAGCACGAGCCTGCCGCCGCTGAGGCGATCCAGCGTGCCGTAGCGCTTCGCGATGGCGAGCGGATGGTGGTAGCTGAGCACCACGACCTGAGTCGCCAGCCGGATGCGGCCGGTGTGCGCGGCGAGGTTGCCGAAGGTCGCCAGCGGGTCCCAGTAGGTGCCGCCGCGCTGCGCGGCGTCCTCGGCGGGAACCGCGACGTGCTCGCTGCAGGTGAGGTGGTGGAAGCCGAGGCGATCGGCGGTCGCCGCGATCAGGGCGAGCTGGTCGATGCCCGCCTCGCGCTCCCACTCGTCGTGCGAGCCGGGCAGTTGCACCACGACCGGCGTGACGATCCCGATCCGCACTGCCGACCTCCCTGAACACGCATGGAGAACGTGTTTCTACAACGGTGCACGTTGCGGCGCTTCACGATGTCCCGTTCAGCGGGAGTTTCCCGTGCTGCGCGGGCTTTCTCGGCGCCGGTGACGCCTTCCTCCGCTCGCGGCGCGCTGTTAGGTTGGCTACCAGAATTCGTTTCAATTCCGGTTGGCTCGGGAGGTCGACGATGACCGCTGGCAGTTCCCCGACCGCGGCCGGTCCGCCGCACTCGATGGTCGAGCGGATGACGCTGATCATGGACACCTTCGACGGACGCAACCACCACCGGAGCCTGGAGGACATCGCGCGGTTCAGCGGGCTGCCCCGGTCGACGACGCACCGGATCCTCAACCAGCTCGCCGGGCTGGGATGGCTGGAGCACACGTCGTCCGGATACCGGCTCGGCAGGCGGGTGCTCGACCTCGCGGGGCCGGATGGCGAGCACGGTGCGATCCGCGAAGCCGCCGCGGCGGTGCTGCACGAACTGCAGACCCGCACCGGCATGGTGGTGCACTTGGCGGTGCTCGCCGGGTCGGAGGTGTGCTACCTGGACAAGGTCGGCGGTCCGGCCGCGGCCGCGGTGCCTTCGCGGGTCGGCGGCCGCGCGCCTGCGCACTCGACGGCGCTGGGCAAGGCGATGCTGGCGGTGCTGGAACCGGAACAGGTCGATTCCCGCGTGGCAGGCCGGATGACCCGGTTGACCAGCAGCACCATCGGTGACGCGGCAGGACTGCACGCGGAGCTGAGCCGGATCCGGCAACGCCGCGGACTCGCCTACGAACGCGGGGAATGCGCTCCCGGCATCGCCTGCGTCGCGGCCACCGTGCACGGCCCCGACGGTTCGCTCGCGGCGTTGTCGGTCGTCGGCGGTCCGGCCGCGCCGCTCGAGGCGCTCGGCCCGCTGGTGCTGAACGCGGCCCGCCGCGTTTCGCTGAACCTGGCCCCGGAACCGCCGAACCAGCGGCCGGCCGGTGCCCCGCAGCCCGCGGACCGGCTGGTCGCCGCCCGCGAGCCGGGCGGCTCGGGCTGACCGGGGGCGCTCCCGCTGATCGGGACTGCGGCTCCGCCGCACGCGGGCGCGGCAATACCGTCCACCGGCAGGCGCGATGGGCTGAGGACGGGACATGGACCACGAGTCGACGGCGCGGGAACTGGCGACGGATCAGGGAGTGCTGCGCTACCACGAGGCGGGCGAGGGCCCGCCGCTGCTGTTGCTGCACGGTTCCGGTCCGGGCGTGACCGGCTGGCGGAACTTCCGCGGCAACCTCCCGCGTTTCGCGGAGCGATTCCGCTGCCTGGTGCTGGAATTCCCCGGTTTCGGCGTCAGCGACCCGACCGACGAGCACCCGATGCTCGCGGCGGGCAACGCGGTGCTGCGGTTCCTGGACGGGCTCGGGCTCGATCAGGTCGACGTGATCGGCAACTCCATGGGCGGGCTCGTCGCCACCCGGGTCGCCATCGCGGCTCCGGAGCGCGTCCGCAGGCTGGTGACCATCGGCGGCGTCGGCGCGCAACTGCTCAGTCCCGGGCCGGGCGAGGGGATCAAGCTGCTCGCGGAGTTCACCGACGAGCCGACCAGGGAGAAGCTGGTCCGCTGGCTGCGTTCGATGGTGCACGACCAGTCGCTGGTCACCGAGGAACTCGTCGAGCAGCGCTGGGCGCAGGCCACCGATCCGGACACGCTCGCCGCGGCCCGCCGGATGTACAGCAGCAAGGCGCTGGCCCGGCAGGCCGAGGCGATGGCCGCTTCGGACGCGCCGCCGTACTGGTCGCAGCTGCACAAGGTGCGTGCTAGGACGTTGCTGACGTGGGGCCGGGACGATCGGGTCAGCCCGCTGGACATGGCCCTGGTGCCGATGCGCACCATTCCGGCCGCCGAGCTGCACGTGTTCCCGGACTGCGGGCACTGGGTGATGATCGAGCAGCAGGAGGCGTTCGAAAGCGCCGTGCTGGCCTTCTTGGGCCGGGAGGGCTGAAGGCGTCGGTCCGTTGTGGACGGACGGGGTCGTGCCCTGATTCCGCGCGGCACCGCCACCGGCGTGCATCGGCGATATCGCGCCGTAGCGCGGTTTCCGGCGGTGCCACGACGCGTGACATGACGGTCCTATGTGGATAGAAGGCCGGAAGTGGGAGGACATGGGCATTCAGGTGGTCGAGGCCGTCTCGGCTGCAGCGGACCGGATCCGCGAGCAGGCTCCGCGCAACGAGGCCGCTGGCAAGCTGACCGGCGAAGCCGCGGCCGCGTTGCGCGAGTGCGGCGTGATCCGGATGCTGCAGCCGCGCGAGCACGGCGGCATGGAAGCGCACCCGCGCGAGTTCGCCGAAGCGGTGCTGGCCATCGCCGCGCTGGACGGTTCGACCGGGTGGGTCGCCGGGATCGTCGGCGTGCACCCGTGGGAGATGGCGCTGGCCGACCCGGCTCTGCAGCAGGCCATCTGGGGTCCGGACCAGGACACCTGGATCGCCTCGCCGTACGCGCCGATGGGCGTGGCACGGCCCGTCGACGGCGGCTACTTCTTCAGCGGGCGCTGGCAGTTCTCCTCCGGAACCGACCACTGCGACTGGATCTTCCTCGGCGGCCGCGTTGCGGAACCGGACGGCACGCTACCCGAAGCGCCGGAACACCTGCACCTCGTCCTGCCGCGTGCGGACTACGAGATCGTCGAGGACTCGTGGGACGTGGTGGGGCTGCGCGGCACCGGCAGCAAGGACATCGTCGTCGCGGACGCGTTCGTCCCGGCGCAGCGCGTGATCCCCTTCCGCAAGCTCGTCGACGGCACCGCCGCGCGGGAGGCCGGACTGGCGAACCCCACCTACCACGTGCCGTTCTCCTGCGCGTTCCCGCTCGGCATCACCGCGGCGGTCGTCGGCATCGCGGAGGGCGCGCTCGAACACCACCTCGCCTACCAGCGCGGCCGCACCCAGATCACCGGGACCAGGATCAAGGACGATCCGTACGCGCTGACCGCCATCGGCGAAGCCGCCGCGGAGATCTCCGCGTCCCGGACCGCCCTGCTGGACAACGCTTCCCGGATGTACGACCTGGTCGCCGCTGGGCACGAAGTCACCTTCGAACGGCGCGCGATCGGGCGCCGCGAGCAGGTGCAGGCGGCATGGCGCGCGGTGCGGGCGGTCGACGAGATCGTCGCGCGGTCCGGTGGGAACGCGATGCGGTCGGACAACCCGATGCAGCGCTTCTGGCGCGACGCGCACATGGGCCTGGCGCACGCGATCCACGCGCCCGGAGCGGTGCTGCACGCCTCGGCGCTGGGGCAGCTGGGGCTGCAACCGCCTCCGGGCCCGTTGCGCAACATGATCTGACTGCGGAGCGAGTGAACGGCCTGCTCGTCCAATCTATTGGGACGAACGGTCCGTTCACTCCAGGTGGAAGACGCCGCTCAGCCGCCGATCAGGCGCCGGGTCGCCTCGTGCGCGGCGAGGATCCGGTCCGCGCGGGGGAATTCGTTGCGCTTGCGCGCCGCCCGCTCGTTGCCACCCGCGATCCGCACCGGACCGTCCGCGAGGTGCTCGAGACCCTCCCGCGCCACGTCATCGGGTTCGGCGACGTCGAGCCCGGGCAGGTCCAAGCGCAACCCGGCGCGCTGCATCGCCGGGGTCCTCGTGACGCCGAGCACCAGTTCCAGCACGTGCACGTCGAACTCGCGCAGCTCCAGCCAGAGTCCTTCGGCGAAGACCCGGCCGAACGCCTTCACCGCGGAGTAGACGCTGATCTCGGCCTGGCCCATGAACCCGGCCATCGACCCGACCAGCAGGATTCCGCCGCGCCGCCGGTTCTTCATCGCCTCGCCGAAGTGCCGCGCCAGCGCGAGCTGCGCGGTGATGTTCAGGTCGATGACCTCGCGCGTGCGGTCCGGATCGCCGGTGACGAACTCGTGCCCGTAGGTGTTCGCGCCCGCGTTGAAGATCAGCAGGCCGACTTCGAGGTCATCGGTCGCGGCGTGGATCTCGTCCAGCGCGGCCGGGTCGAGCAGGTCGAGTTCGAGCGTGCGGGCCTCGGCTCCGGCGGCGCGCACCGCTTCGGCCGTGGCTCGCAGCGGTTCCGGTTTGCGGGCGATGAGCACGCTGTTGATGCCGGCATCGGCCAGTCGCCGCGCGAACGACTCGCCGACGCCTTCCGAACCTCCGGCGATGACGGCCCACGGGCCGTAGGTCGAGCGGTCCATTGCTTGCGCCTTTCGACTGCTTCCGGTGTGCGGCCGTGCTCTTTCCGGTTGCGGAACATAAGTGCGCGCGCTCGCCGCCACCGACGCGATCTCGCTGGCCGGGACCGGTGCTCAGGTGCACGTGCCCGCAGGCGGCCGTCCGGCGCGGACCGCGTCCACGAACCGCTCGGCGTCCGGCAGGGACTCGGCCAGCACCTGCCGGTGCTCGGCACCGTCGTAGACCCGGTAGCTGACCTGCCCAGAACGGCGGCACAACATTCCGACGAGCTGATCCGTCCCCGGCTTGCCGACCAGCGCGTCGTCGGTGCCCTGCAGGACCAGCGTCGGTACGCCGAGGGCCAACCGGCTCGGATCCTGGCTGCGCAGGTACGCGGTGAGCGGACCGAGCTCGGCGTCGTCCCGGAACACCCGCTGGGGCCGCATCCGCGCCGCGGCCTCCCGGACGTCGTCCTGGCAGCCGGTGCGACCGACCTCGAGCAGCGGGCGGATCTCGTCGGCGACCAGCTCGTCCGCGGCGATGCCGGGGTCGGCCGCGGCCGCGCCGAGCAGCAGCGGGGACAGGAACGGCAGCGCGGCGGTCACCTCCGGAGTTCCGGCCCGGGCGCGGAAGAACTCCGCGGTCCGGTCCACCTGGAAACCGCCGGGCGCGATCGCCACTGCGGCACGCAGCGGCACCTCCGAACGAACCCGTTCGGCGGCCGCGAACAGCGCCGCCTGGCCGCCTTGGCTGTGCCCCATCGCGAACCAGTCCGCGCCGATGCCGGGGTTCGCCCGCCGCGCGGCGCGCACGATGTCGACGACCGTGTTCGCCTCGCTCACGCCGTTGAGGTAAGGGTGCTCGCCGGGCGTGCCGAGACCTTCGTAATCGGTACGCACCACCGCGTAACCGGCCGCGACCCAGCGGTCCAGAACCTGGTCGACGAGTCCGACGTAGGAGTGCGCCGGTCCGCCAGGACGGTCCGCGGACGGGGCGCAGGCATCCGCGGTGCCGGTGGTCCCGTGCGCCCAGCTGATCACCGGCCAGCCGCCCGGTGGTGGCGCGGCGGGAACCGAGACCGTTCCCGTCACGGTGATCGGCTCGTCCCGCGCGTTCGCGGAGCCGTAGGTGATCAGCGCTTCGCTGCGCGCGCTGGGCAGCCTTCGGTGGTCGAGCTCGACCGCGCTCGACAGGCTTCCCCGCGTCGGGGCGAGCTCCGGCTCCTGCCGGACACCTCCGGAGGAGCAGCCGGAGGCGGTCAAGCCGACCGCGAGCAGCGCGGTGAGCACGTGGTTCGCGACAGACCGGAGCATGCGGTCCTCCCGGGCCGGATTCGCTGCCGCCGAAGAAAACCGCGCCGCGGCGTCCCGGCGGCGGTCCGGTCCCACTCACCGGTACCGGCCCGGCCGGCGCCGGTCCGAGTCGGATACACATGGGCCGGACGAGGCGAACGGAGGGGTGCCAGTGCCGCGCATCGCCGAGGCGAGGACGGCTGCGGAGCCCAGCTCACCCGGCCAGGTCGAGCGGCGCGAGCGCATCCTGCGCGCCGCCGCGCACATCGGCGCGGAGAAGGGCCTCGAGCGGGTGCAGATGCACGAGGTGGCGAAGGACGCCGGGGTCGCCATCGGAACGCTCTACCGCTACTTCCCGTCCAAGACCCACCTGTTCACCGCGGTGATGGCCGACCGGGTCGAGCGCTTCGACGAGCGCACCCGGTCCGGTCCCGACCCGGCTGCCGAACCGGCGGAAGCGGTCGCGCAAGTCCTGGTCAGCGCCAGCCGGGAGCTGCTGCGCAAGCCAACGCTCGCGGTGGCCATGCTGCAGTCGTCGAACACCGCGAACGCCGCGACGGTGCCCGACGTCGGCCGGATCGACCGGACCTTCCGCGGCCTGATCCTGCGGGTGCTGGGCATCCGGACGCCCACCGCGCAGGACATGGCGCTGGTGCGGTTGCTGCTGCAGCTCTGGTACGGCGTGCTGCAGGCCAGCCTCAACGCACGAGTGTCCATTGTGGACGCGGAGTCCGACATCCGGATGGGCGCCGAGCTGCTGCTGGCGCCGCGCTCGAACTCATGCGACCGGAGCTGACCGCCCGCGGAGGCGAGACAGGAGGCCACGATGGGAGATCTCGACGGCAAGGTCGCGATCGTGACCGGCGCGGGCCAGGGCGTGGGCCAGGGGATCGCGTTGGCGCTGGCCGGCGCCGGTGCGTCCGTGGCCGTGCTGGGCCGCACGGAGTCGAAGCTGGCGCGGACCTGCGAACTGGTGCGCGAACGCGGTGCGAACGCGGCGCCGTTCGGCTGCGACGTCACCGATCTGGACGCGATCCCGGGGCTCGTCGCGGACGTCGTCTCGGCCATGGGCGGCGTGGACATCCTGGTGAACAACGCTTACTCCGGCCTCTTCGGACCGCTGCTGTCCATGAAGGACAACGACTTCCAGCGAGGATTCCGAAGTGGACCGTTCGCCACCTTCGCGTTCATGAAGGCGTGCCATCCGCACCTGGCCGAACGCGGCGGGAACATCATCAACCTGGTGACCTCCGCGATGGTGCGCTGGGATCCGTCGAACTACGGCGCCTACGCGGCGGCCAAGCAGGCGATCCGATCGCTGACCCGCACCGCCGCCGCGGAATGGGGACCGGACGGGATCCGGGTCAACTGCATCGCCCCGCACGCGCTGTCGCCGAGTCTGGAGGCGTGGGCCGAGGCGAGACCGGCCGAGGCGGCGGAATTCCGCAAGACGATCCCGCTGCGGTACGTCGGCGACTGCGAACAGGACATCGGCGAGGCAGTGGCGATGCTCGTCGGCCCGCAAGCTCGGTACCTGACCGGAGCCACCATCCCCCTCGACGGCGGCCAGGCGGATTTCTGAGCGCCTGCCTAGACGAAGTTCAAACCGCAGTCCGCACTCCCGGTCAGCAGGATCGCGACCCGGACCCGGCGGCGCTGCGGGCTAGCTTGGCGTGGCGTCCGCGCAACCGAACGGAGGTTCCCGAGTGAGCGAGCCGCAGTCCGCACCCGACCCGCTGCAACCCGCCCGGCTCGGCCCGGTGACGCTGCGGAACCGGGTGCTCAAGGCAGCCACTTTCGAAGGCAGGACGCCGAAATCGCTGGTGTCCGACGACCTGATCGAGTTCCACCGCCAGGTCGCGGCCGGGGGCGCCGGGATGACCACGGTCGCCTACTGCGCGGTGTCGCCGGACGGGCGCTCGGCCAAGCACCAGCTGTACTGGCGTCCCGAGGCGCTGCCGGGGCTGCGCCGCCTCACCGACGCGGTGCACGACGAAGGGGCCGCGGTGTCGGCCCAGCTCGGGCACGCCGGTCCGGTCGCACCGGCGTTGGAGCTCGGATCTCCGGCGCTGTCGGCGTCCCGCCGGCTGCACGCCGCGAGCATGAGCCTGACCAAGGCCGCCTCCGCCGCCGACATCGACCGGATCGCCAGGCAGCACGCCGAGGCGGCCGAGCAGGCGATCGAGTGCGGCTTCGACGCGGTGGAACTGCATTTCGGGCACAACTACTTCATCAGCTCGTTCCTGAGCCCGAACCTCAACCGCCGCAAGGATTCCTACGGCGGCGAGCTGCGCAACCGGGCCCGTCCGGCGTTGCAGACCGCCCGCGCGGTGCGGGACGCGGTCGGGGACCGGATCGCGGTGCTGGCGAAGCTGAACATGGACGACGGGGCGCCCGGCGGGTTCTGGGTCGACGAGGCCGCGCAGGTCGCGCGCTGGCTGGAAGCCGACGGCAGCGTCGACGCGATCGAGCTCACCGCGGGCAGTTCGTTGCGCAACCCGATGTACCTGTTCCGCGGCGACGCGCCGCTGCAGGAGTTCGCCGGTGCGATGAAGCAGCCCGTCAAGCTCGGCGTGCAACTGGTCGGCAAGGCCCTCATCCGCAGCTACCCGTACGAAGATGCGTTCTTGCTGGAACAGGCCCGCCAGATCCGCGCTGCCGTCCGGCTGCCGCTGGTGCTGCTCGGCGGCATCACCAGTAAGGAAACCATGGACCTGGCGATGTCCGAGGGCTTCCAGTTCGTGGCGATGGCCCGCGCGCTGCTGCGCGAACCGGACCTGATCAACCGAATTCAGGCGGGCGAACGCGACAAGTCGTTGTGCATCCACTGCAACAAATGCATGCCGACGATCTACCGGCGGACCCGCTGCGTGCTCGTGCCCGAGGGGTGAGCGGCCGATGGAACGGACGATCGCCGACCAGCTGTTGGCGCGGCAGGGCGACCGCAAGGCGGGGCTGCGCACCAGAGAGCGCACCTGGAGCTGGGACGAGGTCGTACAGGAGAGCGCGGCCCGGGCGGCCATCGCCCGCGAGTTCCGCGCCGACGGCCCGTTCCACATCGGCGTGCTGCTGGAGAACGTGCCGGAGCACATCTTCTGGCTCGGCGGTGCCGCACTGGCCGGAGCGACCATCGCCGGGATCAACCCGACGCACCGAGGTGCGGACCTGGAAGCTCAGGTCCGGCATGTCGACTGCCAGCTGATCATCACCGACCGGACCGGTTGGGACCGGCTGGCCGGGCTCGACATCGGCGTCCCGCCGGAGCGGTTCCTGCTGGTCGACGAGCCCGGGTACGGCGAACTCGTCACCGCGCACGCCGAACCGCCGCATGCCCACGACGGCGTCGACGAGTCCGCGCTGTTCCTGCTGCTGTTCACCTCCGGCACCACCGGGACCTCGAAAGCCGCGCGGTGCACGCAAGGACGGCTCACCCGCCTCGGCTACGCCACCGGCGAGAAGTACGGCGTCACGGCCGACGACGTCTGCTACTGCTGCATGCCGCTGTTCCACGGCAACGCGCTGATGGCGCTGTGGGCTCCGGCGCTGGCGGCGGGTTGCACCGTGTGCTTGACGCCGAAGTTCTCCGCTTCCCGGTTCATCGACGACGTCCGGTACTTCGGCATCACGTACTTCACCTACGTCGGAAAGTCCATCGCCTACCTGCTCGCGACACCCGAACGCGACGACGACGGCGACAACACGCTCACCCACGCCTTCGGCACCGAAGCGTCCCCGGAGGACCAGGCCGAGTTCGCCCGCCGCTTCGACTGCGTGCTCCAGGAGGGCTACGGCTCCAGCGAGGGCTCCGGGCACGTCCGCAACGATCCGGACGCGCCGCCGGATTCCCTGGGCAAGCCGTCCAGCGAAGCGGTGGCCGTGGTCGATCCGGACACGTTGGGCACCTGCCCGCCCGCCCGGCTGGACGAGTACGGGCGGCTGCGCAACCCGGGCGAGGCGATCGGGGAGATCGTCGACAAGGCGGCCGCCGCCCGGTTCGAGGGCTACTACAAGAACGAAACGGCCGATGCGCAGCGGGTCCGCAACGGCTGGTACTGGACCGGTGATCTCGGCTACCTCGACGAGCGCGGTTTCCTGTACTTCGCCGGCAGGCAGGGTGACTGGATCCGGGTCGACGGCGAGAACTTCTCCGCGCTGCTGGTGGAACGGGTGCTGCGGCGGCACCCGGACGTCGTGCTGGCCGCGGCGTTCGCGGTTCCCGATCCGCGCACCGGCGACCGGGCCATGGCGGCCGTCGAACTGCGCGGCGGTGCCGAGTTCGACCCGGCGGAGTTCGCCGGTTTCCTCACCGCGCAACCGGATTTGGGAACCAAGGCGGTGCCGCGGTTCCTCCGCGTCTCGACCGGACTCCCGACCACGGGATCGGACAAGCTGCGCAAGAACGTGCTGCGCGAGCGGGCCTGGCGGTGCGCGGACCCGGTGTACTGGTGGACCGGCCGGGGCGGCCCGGACTACCGCTTGATGAGCGACGAGGACAAGTCCGCGCTCGAAGCCGAGTTCGCCGCGCACGGGCGGCAGCGCGTGCTCCCCGCGGATTCCTGAGCACGCCCGCGCGGGGGTCGGGAGCGGCGTTGACGCGTCGCTGCGGAGCCTGCCACACTTGATGCCAAATCGATCTCGGGCTGCAATCGAGCCACCCTGCGACCCAGTCAGGTCGTGGTGTCGGCCGATGGTCGAGAGGCGCTGCAACGGACCAAGTCCGCCACGCTCGACCACCGGTGCAGCCGGAAGGACGGTGAAGGGCGCCTCCGAGAGGAGGCGCCCTTTTCGCATTTCGGCCGACCGGTGTTGCCGCGGAAGCAGGGGCGCTTCTGCGAGCACTCGTTCGCTTTCCCGCGCACGGCGCGGAAGTCTTTCAAGCCATGCGCTCGTGGTGCGTGCGGCACCACGCGCCGTGGCCAACTCGCTGAGGAACGGAGCTGAAGAATCATGAGCGTTAATTTGCAGAAGGTCAATGGCCTCGATTTCGCCGTTGCTGATCTGGGTTTGGCCGAGTCGGGTCGGCATCAGATTCGGTTGGCGGAGCATGAGATGCCGGGTTTGATGGCGACTCGCCGGGAGTATGCGGATTCGAAGCCGTTGAAGGGCGCGCGGATCGCAGGTTCGTTGCACATGACGGTGCAGACGGCGGTGCTCAT
>NZ_JADDUE010000007.1 GCF_016526145.1 Saccharopolyspora galaxeae | reverse complement strand
ACCGCGGCTCTGGCGGTCTGGAACGTGCACTACAACTACCATCGGCCACACACTGCCGCCGGAGATCAGCCACCAGCATCCCGGCTCTCCACCGGCGTCACCAACGTCATGGCCTCATACAACTAGCCCCGAGATTCAAACGTTCACACGTTCACCCCATGATGTGAACCGACGATTCGACGCGCTAAGTCGCCACTCACGCAGGTCCGCCATTGCACACCGTGACGCCATGACAAACAGAACAACACCCGCTCTTCCTGCTATCGACGCGCAGTCTCCCGGAGAACCGCGCCCGGAAACTCGAGCCGTGATTTACCTGCGGGTGTCATCGAACCGGCAGGTCGGACGGGACTACGACCCCGAAGGCATCTCGATCCCCGCCCAACGCGAAGCCTGTCATCGCAAGGCCGAACAACTCGGACTGGCAGTGGTGGACGAATACGTCGAGCCCGGCCGGTCGGCCACGGAGATGACCAAGCGCGCCGCATTCCAGCGGATGCTCGCCCGCATCCACGATGTCGGCGACATCGACCACGTGATCGTCTACAAGCTCTCCCGGCTGGCGCGTAACCGCGTTGACGACGCACTCGTCATGGCCGACCTACGACAACGCGGTATTGCGCTGATCTCGGCGACCGAGTCCGTCGACAACACCCCGGTCGGCCAACTGATGCACGGCATCCTCGCCACCTTCAACGAGTACCAGTCCCGCGAATCCGGCACCGACATCGCCTGCAAGATGGGCCAAAAAGCCCGCAATGGCGGCACCATCGGCCGTGCCCCGCTCGGCTACCTCAACCACACCGACCACACCCACGGCCGCGAAATCCGCACCATCATCCTCGACCCCGAACGCGCGCCCCTCGTCCGGCTGGGCTTTGAACTCTTCGCCACCGGCAGCCTCAGCCTCGACCAGCTCTCCCAACAGCTCTACCAGCAAGGTCTGCGCACCCGCCCCACAGCGCGATACCCGGCGCAGCGGATATCTATCAGCAAACTCTCCCGGATGCTGCGCGACCGCTACTACCTCGGCTACATCAGCTACCACGGCACGCAACTCCCCGGCCGTCACCAACCCCTAATCGACGAGCCCCTGTTCGACCGCGTTCAGGCCATCATCGACACCCGCGCCACGCCCGGAAAGCGGCGACGTATACACCACCACTACCTCAAAGGCACCCTCTACTGCGGACACTGCCACCAGGCAGGCACAGCAGGCCGGATGATCATTCAGCACACGATCACCCGACGCGGCGACCAATACACCTACTTCTTCTGCCGGAACCGACAACAAAGGACTTGCTCAGCCCCTTACGTGAAGGTCGCCGTCGCCGAACGCGCCGTCAAGCGCTACTACGCCACCATCACCCGACCCCAGCTCGACGACGCCCTGTCCGCGCCCGACAGCGTCGACGCCGACATCGACACGGCCCTTGCCCCTGTCCAGATCTACGAGCGCTGCACCACCGACGAGCGGCGACATCACCGGTTACGAACCACCAGACGGCGATACACCGGTGCGAGCCACACCAGCCACACCAGCCACAACACCTTAGGGGACTACAACACCGAAACAGGCCCTGACCAGCAAAAACCCTCCCGACCAGACACTGGCCGGGAGGGTTGCTCTGCCATCAAAAGTGCTGGTCAAAGCACCAAAATCGAATTTCCGGTGGAGCTGACGGGATTCGAACCCGTGACCCCTTGACTGCCAGTGGTGCATGCGCAAGCGCGCCACCTGCACAAACGGAGTAACCGCTGCTAGGACGGCGGAGTTCGCCGCAGCATCAAGCAGTCCAACCCAGTTCAATGCCACCACACTCCTCCCAATTTCCTCCCAAAGGACAGCGTCAAAACCCCACGATGCCAAGGAAAACGTGCACTACGTCCGTAGCCGGTGTTGCACCCCCTCGGACGCTCCTGCTCATCAGCTAGTGCGGGAGAAGCGGCGGGCGGCCAACAGCACTGTGGCTACTCCGATCAGGGCGATGATGGTGAGCGCCGAGGTGGTCCACCTGGGCCTGCGTCCTGGACAGAAGGAAACGCGACCACCTCGGTTGGCGGTGATGGTAATCCGGCGCAGGCCGCGCGCATCCGTGCAGCGCGGGAGCACCTCGTAGCTCATGCTGGAAGCGGTCCGGGCAGCGAGAGCACGGCGAGGTTTCGGCCGGTCCCACCAGTATCCGCCGGACGTAGGAGGGGTCTCCAGCGGGATGGGGCAGCACATGATCACGACGCTCGCCGAGCAGGACGAGTTGACGTTCGCGCCCGGCTTCTTCGAAGGCATCAGTCGCGGTGTCGGTGCGATCCTGCTCTACGCGTTCGTCGGCCTCGCGCTGATGATCATCGGCTTCTACGCCATCGACGTGACCACACCGGGCCGGTTGGGCCACTTGGTACGGGAAGGAGCGCCCAACGCGGTCGTGGTGACCGCGCTGGGGCTGGTGAGCATGGCGCTGATCGTCGTGGTGGCGATTTACTCCACCTCCGACCGCCTGCTCGAAGGACTGCTCACATCGATGATCTTCGGCCTGGTCGGAATCGCCGTGCAGGTCCTCGCAGTCCGGCTACTCGAAAAGATCATTGGCATCGACATCGGCCACGTCCTACAGGCCGAGCGGTTCTCCCCGGTCAGCCTGATCGTCGGAGCCGGACACTTCGCCCTGGGACTCGTAGTCGCCATCGCGGTGAGCTGAACGCCGGTAGAGCGCTCGACCAGCCTGTGACGAGCCAGTACGACTCGTCAGGCCCGAGGCCCGAGGCCCGAGACACTGACCGCGCCTTCGGTCACCAACTCGGTGAGCAGGTCAGGACGGAGCTCCTTCTCATGCTGACGCCGCTTACTGCGGCTGACACTCGGCCTTCGGCGAGGGAATGTTAGCCACGAGGTTGGCGGCCCGCGCGATCACGGACTCCTGGTGCGCTCGGGGTTCCGTCTGGCCCGGCCCCCAGCCGCTCGCCGTGCGTGGCCGGGCCGAAGTTCCTTAGCTATCCCATTCCGAGCCTCCTATCGTGGGCAGTACTCGCGTAAGGCAGGAGCTGAAGGGATCCGCCGAGCGCGTAGGGGCAGGTCACCGAGCCGACTAAAAGTCCGCATCGTTCTCTCACGCCTTGTTGAGGATGAACGTTACTGCCGGCCGATTTCAAGTATCCGCGCGAAAGAGGAAAATTATGCGCGTCAAGAGCATTTTCCGCTTCGGCTCCGGCGGCTGGGGCTGGGGCCACGGCGGCGGCTGGGGCTGGGGCTCTGGCTGGGGCTGGGGCTGGTACCGCGGCGGCTGGGGCCGCTGGGGTGGCTGGGGCTGGGGAAGATGGGGCAAGTAGCCCTAATACTTCCTTCGCCTAACCGGCATTAGGTCAAGCTACGGAATATTCTGCATTGCTGAGGTGGCTCTCATCCGCCTGGTTTCCCCCTTCCATTTGCGGATGAGAGCTACTCTGCGGACAGGCTGGTTCAAGTCGCTTAGCAACGTCGCCGCGGTGACCTGCCTGCATTGGGGCCAACTCCCCATACCAGATGCTCGGGAGGTCGCTGTATGCGAACTAAATGATGTCTC
The DNA here is from genome assembly GCF_016526145.1 of Saccharopolyspora galaxeae. Taxonomy (GTDB): domain Bacteria; phylum Actinomycetota; class Actinomycetes; order Mycobacteriales; family Pseudonocardiaceae; genus Saccharopolyspora_C; species Saccharopolyspora_C galaxeae. The sequence continues at coordinate 381,288 of NZ_JADDUE010000007.1, read as the reverse complement.
GTAACTGATCTTGTGGTTGGTGTGGTGCGGGGTTGCTTCAGCCGGTGAGGGCGAGGTTGCGGAGATGGGCGATTCCGGAGGCGGTGTCGGCGAGGGTGGCCGCGGCGAGTCGGTAGTCGCGGAGGATTTTCCAGGTCTTCATGCCTGCCAGGGCGTGCTCGACGCGGGCGCGGATCTGGCGGTGCTCGCCGTTGATTTTTTCCTGCCATGGCGGCAAATCGTGGTCGCCAGGGTGATTCCGGTAGGGCATGATCACCCCATGGTTGCCGCGGTAGCCGCCGTCGGCCATCACCGGGCGAGCAGCCAATTTCTGGTCCATGCCGGATTCCCGGTAGGCGGTGGTGTCGTTGCGGTTGCCGGGTTGCGGCTCGCTGGTGGCGATGACCAGGCGACTGTCAGCATCGATCGCGACCTGCAGGTTCGTGGAGTACCGGTAGTTCTTCGACGGCGCGGCCACTCGCCGGTCGCGGGTGGGTACCAGGGTGCCGTCCACGATCGCGACCTGATCGGTGCGGCGCTTGCGCACCGGGGCCAGCGCCAGCAACGGGCCGAGGGAGTCGATCACACGGTGGGCAGCCGCGTGCGAGATTCCGAACAGCGGGCCGATCTGGCGCATCGTCAGGTTCGTGCGCCAGTACACCGCCACCAGCAACACCCGGTCCTCCAGCCGCAGCCTCCACTGCCGACCCGGACGTCCATCCGCGATCGCCTCCCCACCACGGGCAGCGACCGTGCCCACCAGCTTCCGGAACTGCCGTGGTTCCAACCCCGTGAACGGGGCAATCCACTCCGACCCAGCCGCCGAGATCACCTGCATCCACCCATGATCAACGATCAGCACACGACCACAACCACCGGGTTACGAGACAACGTTTAGTCCACGGACGGCTCGGTCGAGCCAAGCCAACGAGATCCGGCTCGCTGGTGACTTCACCCAGTACGTGATCGCGGACCGAGCTTGCGGGAGCGTGTTCGCACCGGTGCCGGCAGGTGGGCCTACGCTGGACCTCGATGATGACTTCGCGCAGGATGACCCTGCTCATGATCCGAACGCTCGTGTTCTTCGTGGCGGCTCTCGTCGTCGCCAGCTGGTTCGGCTGGTCATGGGTGAGCGGGTTCGCGGTCATCCTCACCGGAGCGGCCACGGCAATCCAGGCGGTCGGCGCGGTGTGGTTGCGCAGGACTGAACAAGCAACGAGCCCGACTTCGGGAGCGTCCACCGAGAAGATGTGAGGCGATTCGGGACCTCGACCCGCGCTGCCGGGCCGGTAGATCAGCACATAGCTGCTTGGAACAGGCAAGCGTATCCGGAACCGAACTCTGTCGATATCGCTGCGAGAACGAATGGCATGACGACTCCGCCGATGGCCACAAGCAGGGGCACGCCGTTCCCGGCGCGATGCGCGTTCGGAGCCACATGCAGCAGTCGGGTAACGCGAGCTGAGGTGGCTGTTCCTGCAGCGCTGAGTGTTCGTGCGGGGCTCGTTGACGCGGGGGCGCCGAGCTCAAGAAGCGCTTCAGCGAGCGTGAGCGGATCGGTGCGCCGCGAGGCGGCGTCGTCGGCCAGAAATTCGACCAGACGGCCCACCGCATCAGCGGCCTGCCGGGCGGCGGGCAATCGCGGCAGCAACCGCGCAGGCACGGCCCCCAGCGCTACGAGCACGGCGTGTCGACCTCGCAGGTGCGCGCGTTCGTGGGCGAGTACCGCCTGATACTGCGACGGTGATAGCCGAGCAAGGGCCCCCTCGGTGAACACGATTCGCCCGTTTCGCCCCGGAACGCAGTACGCGACCGGACGGTCATCGTTGAGCACGACGATGCCATGACCGCGTTCGGTGGCGCCGAGCAGGCGCAACGCATGCGCGTGCTCGCAGCGGGTCCGGAAGACGCCCCACCACTGCCGGCCGAGCACGTAGGCCAGGCGGACAAAGCCGAGCAACGTTCCCGCGAGACTGAACCCAACCAGAACAGCTGCGGGAAAGCCGGCGGCTCCTGTCAGAGCACTCCGACACAGGGCGAGCGCACGGTAAAGCTCTTCGAACGAACCGGGCACATGCAGGCACAGGCTCACAACAGCGATCGCCACTGCCAGCACGAGCGACCACGACACGGACAGCCATGCAGCCACCCCCCACGACGGGACTCGTTCGGTCCACAGTGCGCGACGAAGCGCCGGCGCGACGAGCACGGCGAGCACCGCAGCGTAAGCCACCAGCAGCAGGGAGGTGATCATGCGGTGTCGTCCCGGTGCCGCTTCGCCTGCTCGATGACGTCTCGGAGCTGGTCGACCTCACCGGAATCCATGGTCTCGACGAAGCGCAGCAGCGCCGCCCCGCGATCCGAACTCGACGCAAGCGCTTGGTCCATGAGCTGGGCGGTGTAGGCGTCGCGGCTCAACGTCGGCGAGTAGCGGTAGGCGCGACCGTGCTTGGCGCGGTCCAGCCAGCCCTTGCGGTAGAGGATGTCCATCACCGTCTGCACGGTGGTGTAGGCCGCCGACCGGTCGCGCTGCAGGGCGTCGACGACCACTCGCACCGTCAATGGCTCCGTTGCCGACCAGACCTGATCCATGATCGCAGCTTCGAGCTCGCCGAAGCGATGCACTCGATCTCCTCCCGCTGGCCTTTCGAGTCCGAGACTAGCCCGCGCTCCGCAGTAACAGGCAGACCGGGGATCAGCCAGGTGGTTCGGCAGCAGTCCTGCGTGGTGGCCGTGAACCGGAGCGATCTGTTGCCGAAGCGAAGGACGCCGCCGGGTACGCCCACACGACGGGGTCCTGCATGCCGAACAACAGTCGCCGGGCTCCACTGCGGCCCACCCTCTCGGCTCGCCTGCCAACAGCGGGGTCCGCTTTCAGTATCCGTAGCGACATGGGCCACCCGTAGTCCCCATGACCATGCGCGGCACTGATCCGCGACGCCCCAACCCACCCTAGCAACGAATCTACTAAGTAGTTTAGGTTTTGGGTTGGATCTGCCGCCGCACGCTCCGGAGAAGCTACATGGCCAGCTCTGTTGTCGAAGTCGATGCGCAACCGTTGAGCAAGCATTGCGTGCAGCCGTGGGAACGACGGGAACACGCGTGCTTGGGGATCAGCCCGTTCAACAGCTACTTCTCGACAGCGCGCATCACCGCGTTGGTCGAGTGGGCACAGGCGCGCTTCGCGCGCGTGCATCTGTTCGTCCCGGATCAAGCCGCTGCATACACGCTGGAAGCGCTGGGCTACTCCCCGGAGCGGGCGGCGCACAAGGCCCACCGCCAGGCGCGGTATCTGCGCAACAAGATCGAGCGCGCGCTGGAGTCGGCAGGGGCACCCGCCGGGCACGACCTCGTGCTCGACACACAGGCCGTCGAGGGCAACGAGCGCTACCGCGCGCTGCGCGAGCAAGCCCGCACGTGGTTCGAGACCGATCCCGTGATCAGACGCGCCTGCCTCGACGCGTCTCACTGGGTGCTGGCATCACGAACCCGCACAACAGCGCCGACCGAGGACCAGCTCCACGCGGCGGCCCGCTATTTCCTCGCGGAGCTCCCGTTCTTCCTGGACACGCCCGGCATTGTCGGCACGGACTCCTCGGTGTTCTGCTACCACCAACCTCCGGAGTTCTTGCGCACCCTCTACGAACGCAAGCTTCCCTGCCCTGTCCACCCAGGCCAGGGCTTCGCCACTGTCATGACGACGCCCTGAGCTCCGCGGAAGCGCCGCCCCCGACGTATTCACCGCGGCCGTGGGCATCCGCGGCCCCTAATACAGCCCGCAGCTGGGTACGACCTAAGTGAGCACCGAATGAGAGGTGGATGACGATGATGGGTGACATGTATCCGGCGATGGGCCTGTGGATGGCGCTGTGGGGCCTGATTTCCTTGGCGATCCTGATCCTCATCGTGGTCGCGATCGTTTGGCTGGTCCGCGCGATGACCCGTCCGAACACTCGCGCGACAGAGCGTCAGGACCACGCCGAGGAGGTTCTCCGCCGCCGCTATGCCGCCGGCGAGATCGACGAAGAGGAATACGAGCGGCGCCGGAGCACGCTCCGCGGACAGTAGCCGACATGCGCTCCCAGCCGGAGATCGACCCGGTCAGCAGGTCCCGAACGGTTTCCCCCGGGTAAGGGTGCACCGGTAGTGGCGACACCCGACGTACCAGTCTGGGAGGCTAGCGCGAAGGCACGAGGATCTTGGTCGACGCCCTGTCGAAGGTTGCGTTGGCCTGGGCACGCAAGCCGGACAGAGCTCCCCCCTACGCGCTGACCTCGAACGAAATAGCGTCCACGAAACACACACTTTGCTAATTCAAGTTTTGCGCCCAGGCACTCCACAGCTGCAGCGATAGCGCCCGAAAGTCGGCGAGGTTAAGCTGCGTCCCCCACCGAGTGACAAAACTCGACCCCGAACCGGAGACGGTTACGAGTGGGCTACAGTGACAGCATGTTGAAGGCGCTGGCCCGGGTGCGCGTCACTCTTGTGCTGCTCGCGCTGTCGTCTTTCTTGGTGTGCGCGCTGCCGCCGCATCATTCACCGTTCCAGCAGGTGTCGAGCGTCGGTCAGGGCATCGAACACTCGTCCCACCCTTCGCCGGACGACCACATGCACGGCTCCGTCGAATCGACGGCCGTCGAGTTGGCGGGTTCAGGCGAACATGATCACGAGTCATACCCGGTTTGGGTGTGCGACGGTGAAAGTCCGCAGGTCATGGGGATGGGGCATGGCACGCTGACGAAACTCCACGCGGATGCCGCGTCCCTGTTCGCAGCCGCACTGGTCATACTTGCCGGGTTCGCCGGGATGCTCCCCGCGCTCCGTTTCTGTCACCGGCCAAGATCGCCTGTTCACCGCCTTTCCGGGTTTCCCCTTCTCCTCTTCCTCGGCGTGTCGCGGACCTGACAGCCCGATCAGGGTTATTCCTCGGACGATCTCTCCCTGAGATTTTCCTGAGAGTTCGGCCCTGACATTCTCAGCGTTATTTAACGCTGCGAGAAGCACGCGCCGCACGACACCGCAGCCTCGCGCGCAATTCGCTTCTCGTTCACTTGCCGCAATGGCGGCATCTCACACTTCCGCGAAACGACACGCTCTGACCCCCGCGCGCCCTTGCCGCGGAGAGCCGGGAGGTACTCATGACATACGACTCTGTCCTGAACTGCGTCGGTTCGACCCCGCTCGTGCGGTTGCAACGGTGCTTTCCACTGCCCGACGTCGAGGTCCTGGCCAAACTGGAGATGCTCAACCCGTGCGGGAGCATGAAGGACCGTCCCGCTCGCCACATCGTCGAGCAGGGCGTTCGGGAAGGCACCTTGCGACCCGGGATGCGCATCGTGGAAAGCACGTCGGGCAACCTCGGCGTCGCGCTCGCGGTCACCGCACGGATGCACAGCCTGTCGTTCACAGCCGTGGTCGACCCGAACACCTCGCCGACGAACCTGCGGCTGCTGGAACTGTTCGGGGCCGACATCGACATGGTCACCGAGCAGGACTCCGCGGGCGGCTACCTGCACACACGGGTGGACCGCGCGCGCGGCCACGCCGAGGCCGCCCCCGACGTGGTGTGGATCAACCAATACGCCAACGAGCGCAACTGGCGCGCCTACTACGAGACCGTCGGAGTCGAGATTCTCCGCGAGGTCGATGGCCCGATCGACTACCTGGTCGGGCCGGTCTCGACGACGGGATCCTTGCACGGCACGGCCCGCCGGCTGCGGGAGGTCCATCCCGAGCTGAAGACGGTGGCCGTGGACGCGGTGGGGTCGGTGATCTTCGGTACTCCACCGAGCAAGCGGCGGATCCCCGGTTTCGGCGCCAGCCGGGTTCCCGAGATCTTCAACGAGGCGGAGATCGACGAGGTCTTCCACATCGCCGATGCCGCCTCCGCCGCAGGCTGCCGTCGACTGGCCGAAACCGAGGGCATCCTGGCCGGCGGCTCCTCCGGTGCGGTCATCTCCGCGATGGGCGATTTCCTCAACGGGGTCGGCGGCCCGGCCAGGGTCGTCGCCCTGCTTCCCGATCGGGGCGAGCGCTACCTCGACTCCGTCTACGACGACTCGTGGGTGGACCAGGTCAAGAGCGACGACGACGCCCCCACTGACGTGGCGGCGGCCCCATGAGCACGGCCCCCGGTCTCCATCGCAGGAACCTGGCGCTGTTGTGGGCGAGCCAATTCATCAACACCGCCGGGTTGATGATGCTCGTTCCGATCATGCCGTTCTACGTCCAGAGCCTGGGCATGCAGGGCATGGCCGCCGTGCAAACCTGGTCCGGGGCCGCGATCGCCGCACCGGCGCTCGCGTTGACCGTGGCGACCCCGCTATGGGGCCGCCTCGGCGACCGGATCGGGCGCCACTGGATGGTGGTGCGCGCCCTGGCCGGGCTGGCCACCGCGATGGTCGTCATGGCTACGGCGGCGAATCCGATCGTGCTCATTCTCGGACGGCTGCTGCAGGGCGGCCTCGGTGGCGTGGTGGAAGCCGCTCAGGCTTTCGCCAGCGCGGCCGGACCACAAGGCAGGCGCGGCTCTTCGTTGGGCAAATCCTTCAGCGCGACCGCTGCCGGCTCGTTGACCGGACCGCTCTTGGGCGGACTGCTGGTCGGCGCCGGCCAGCTCAACGCCTTGATGCTCACCATCGCCGCGCTGGCCGTCCTCCTCGCCGTCGCGTGCGCTGCGGGGCTCCGCGAGGAACCCGCCATCAAGCACTCCACCCCGGCAACAACGCCGACGGCTTCCGACAACGGCGCGAGCCGAATCGGGTTCATGCATGTTCCGGGAGCGATTCCGCTGGCAGTAGCGGCGGTGGCCGTCTACCTCGGCGTCTACGGCTTGATCCCCGTCTTCGCTGCGCACGTGCAGCAGACCTTCGCCAACAGCCAAGCCGAGCTGTGGGTCGGCGTCTTCCACTCGCTCACCTGGGGTGCCACCCTGATCGCCTCGTTCTGGTGGGGTCGGCACAACGACCAGGCCGAGCGTCCGCTACGTGCCCTGGCCTGGGCGTCCGCCGGCTGCGCGGTCAGCATCGCCGCGCAAGCACTCCCGGTGGGCACCGCAGGATTGATCGGCCTGCGCCTGTTGCAAGGAGCCTGTTTCGCTGCACTGGCCCAGTCGTTGTTCTTCCACGTCAGCCGACACGCCCCGCCGCAACGTCGAAGCAGCTACGTCGGCACGGCCAACAGCTTCCTGCTCATCGGGCAATCCGCCGGACCGCTGCTGGCGGGGCCCATGGCCGTGGTCTTCCCGACACCGATCTCGATCGCACTGCTCGGGGCCTCCTGCGCAGTCGCCGGCGTGTGCTGCCTGCGCGCCAGCTCAGCCGAGTCCGCCGCCGTCCACAACGACGAACACACCCTCACCACCGACACCCTGCCTCGGCTGCCCACCAGCATGAGCGGAACTCTTGATCTGCCTTCCGAACAGACCCCTGCCCGACCTCGCGTATTCGGCTGACGGCGCGCAATCAGCCAGCACCCGCCCACGGTCACACAGCGACCGGCCGTGACCTGGCCTCGGCCCATCAAGACCGCCCAACCCCACACCCGAATCGGAGAACCACCATGGCAATCCCCCGCCGCCACCTGTTCGCCACCATGGGAGCACTGGCTTCAGTCGCAGGCGCAACCTCGGCCTGCGCCGCAACACCGCGGACCGAATTGGCCTCGATGACGCTTCCCCAAGGGAAAGATCCCGCTCAAACCGCCGCAGACGAAAGCTTCTGGAAGTCGGTCGCGCAGCAGTACACGCTCACTGACGACTTCGTCAACTTGGAAAACGGGTACTACGGCATCATGCCCGACCCTGTTCGGCGGGCTTTCCACAACAACGTTGACCGGTTGAACGAGCAGAACTCGCACCTGCTGCGCAAAACGTACAAACCCGAATCCGAACAGATCCGGGAACGGATCGCCTCGCTGGTCGGGGCCCGCACGGAAGAGATCGCACTCACGCAGAGCGGCACCGAAGCGCTGCAAAACCTCATCTCGGGCTACAACCAGCTTCACCCAGGAGACTCGGTCATGTACGCCGACCTGGACTACCCGGACATGGTCGATGCCATGGATTGGCTGCGCGACAGGCGCGGGGTCGAGGTCGTTCCCATCGCGCTGCCCGAACCGGCGACACAGCAAGCCGTTCTCGACACCTACGCCGCAGCGCTGCGCAACCACCCGACCGTCAAACTTCTTCTCTTGTCCCATGTCAACAACCGGACGGGACTCGCCACCCCCGCCCGCGAGATCATCGCCATGGCACGCGCCCATGGCGTGGACGTCATCCTCGACGCGGCGCACTCGTGGGGGCAATTGGACTTCACCATCAACGACCTCGACGCCGACTTCGCCGGATTTTCCCTGCACAAGTGGATCGGAGCCCCGTTGGGCACGGGGTTCCTCTACATCAGGCGGACACGACTCGACGCGATCGACCGCACATTCGCCGACGAATCCCATCCCGAAACCGACATCCGCTCAAGGGTCGTCTCAGGGACCCGCGACGTCGCAGGCATGTTATCGGTACCCACCGCATTGGACTTTCATCAGGCGCTGGGCAGTACGGTCAAGCAGGCGCGGCTGCGGTATCTTCGCGACCGCTGGGTCTCGGCCGTCGCCGACCGCACCGACATTCAGATCCTCACTCCCCAAGAGCCGTCGATGTACGGCGCCATCACCAGCTTCCGCATCGCCGGACGGACGAGCAAAGAAGACAACGAGGCCATCGCCAAGTACCTGTTCGACAAACACAGAATCTTCACCGTCGCGCGGGAAGGCCCCGCTCGCGGTAGTTGCGTGCGCGTGACCCCCGCGCTGTTCACCACGCTCGATCACGTCGACCGCTTCGGATCGGCCCTGCGCGAGACAGCCGACCGGTTCCGCACATGAACACGGGCGGCCCCGCCCCGGCGCTTGCCTGACCCGAGCCGTGCAGCCCCGCCTCCATGCGCGAAGCGGCGGGGCTGCACACATGCTGCTTCGACGGATGGTCGGCGGCACTGGGAATCGACTCGGGGCAGTGTTCTATCCGTGCGTTCGTTCGGCCAGTGGCATCCCGCTTCGTAGTTACGCGGTGTAGGCGCCAAGCTCGGCACCGCCCTCGCGCCCAGCGTGACGAGCATGACGGCACGCGCGCCGTTGCGATTTGTACCACCGCATCGCCGTTACCCGCGGTCGCTCGAACACATCGCGGAAGGAAGCTTGCACGACACGGTGGCGCGGTGAGCCGACCGAGCGCTTCTTTCCGAGAAGACGCCGTTCCACGCCGCTACTTCGCGGCGTGATGAGTCCCATGCCGGTAGCCGATCCCGAACCGGCTTTGGCTAGAGTGGGGGCCATGCGGAGAGCAATCAGCCCCCAACGCGGGCGCACCGCGTTCCTGGCGATGTTTGCTCTTTCAGCTTTCCTGCTGTGCATCCTTCCGCTGCACCACTCGCATGTGACGGCAGCGGCACTGTCGGGCCCGGAGAGCGTTTCTGCGGCCACGGCCCAGCCAATGGCGCCGGGACAAACCGGTGATTCCGCGTCGGCGTCGAGCACACCGCAGGATGGCCACTCCGAGCACCACCACCACTCGGCGCCGGTGTGTCACGCCACGAGCACGCACTTCGTGGACGTGGTGAAGCCGCTGCAGGGCATGTTCCCGGGGCTTCCTGCGGCACTGCTGGTCGCTGCGGTGGGCGCCACGCTTCTTGATAGGCAGGCACGTGCTCGGTGGTGGTCCACGCGACCACCTGGTCGCCTTTCCGGTTTTTCGTTGTTGCTCACCCTCGGTGTGTCGCGAACCTGATTCACGTTTCGCAGGCTGATGCCTTCCTGAACTCAGGCTGAACATTTCCTGATCGGCATCGTTTCCTGTTCTTCGGTCCGCCGACGTTTTCGCTGATAGCGGCCGCGTGCAGCGCGGTGTGCGGCGGAGTTCCTTCTTTGTTCACCGTCCGCCCGGCGATGGCGGTCGGTCTCGTTGACGTGGATACGGCGGCGCCCGTGCGTGGCGCGGCCGGGAGGTTGTTGTGGCATACGAATCTGTTCTGGACGCTGTCGGTTCGACCCCACTGGTGCGGTTGCGGCGCTGCTTTCCGCACCGCGACGTGGAGGTGTTGGCCAAGCTCGAGATGCTCAATCCGTGCGGAAGCATGAAGGATCGGCCTGCGCGCTACATCGTTGAGCAGGGCGTGCGCGACGGCGCACTGCGACCGGGGATGCGACTGGTGGAAAGCACCTCGGGCAACCTCGGAGTGGCCTTGGCCGTGGCCGCCCGGATGCACGGGCTGGCGTTCACCGCGGTGGTCGATCCCAACACCTCCGCGACGAACTTGCGGCTGTTGGATCTGTTCGGCGCCGACGTGGACATGGTGACCGAGCCCGACGAGGCGGGTGGCTACCTGCACACCCGCGTGCGTCGTGCCCAGAGCTACGCCGAAACCGACCCCGAGGTGGTCTGGATCAACCAGTACGCCAACGAGCGCAACTGGAAGGCGTACTACGACACGGTCGGCACCGAGCTGCTGCAGCAGGTGCACGGGCCGATCGACTACCTGGTCGGGCCGGTGTCCACGACCGGTTCGCTGCAAGGCACCGCCCGGCGACTGCGCGAGTCGCACCCCGAGCTGCGGGTCGTGGCCGTTGATGCGGTGGGCTCGGTGATCTTCGGTAGTCCGCCGCAGAAGCGGCGCATCCCCGGGTTCGGTGCCAGTCGCGTACCGGAGATCTTCAACCCGGCCGAGATCGACGAGGTCGTCCACGTCGCGGATCTGGCGTCGACCTCGGGCTGCCGGAGGTTGGTCGAAACCGAAGGAATCTTGGCCGGCGGCTCCTCCGGAGCGGTCATCTCAGCGCTCGACGGCCTCATCGAACGCCTGCCCGGCCCAGCGCGGGTGGTCACGCTGCTGCCCGACCGTGGCGAACGCTACCTCGACACGGTCTACGACGACGCGTGGGCCGAGAACCTGAAGGACGAGGTTACCCGAGGCGATCTGGCGGAGGCCCCGTGAGCACTCCGGACCGTGTGCAACAACGCAACCTCGTGCTGTTGTGGGCCAGCCAGTTCATCAACACCGCGGGGTTGATGATGCTGGTGCCGATCATGCCCTTCTACGTGCAGGGCATGGGCGTGCGCGGCACCGCCGAGATCCAAACGTGGGCGGGCGTGGCGATCGCGGCGCCTGCGCTGGCGCTGACCGTGGCGACCCCGCTGTGGGGTCGCCTCGGCGACCGGATCGGGCGGCACTGGATGGTCGTGCGCGCCCTTGTCGGACTCGCCTTGTCGATGCTGGTCATGGCGGTGGCGGGCAACCCGATCATGCTGGTCGTGGGACGATTGCTGCAAGGCAGTCTCGGCGGGGTCGTCGAAGCTGCCCAAGCCTTCGCCGGAGCAGCCGGGCCGGGCAACAAGCGGGGTTCCGCGCTCGGCAAATCGTTTAGCGCCACCGCCGCCGGCTCGCTGACCGGCCCCGTGCTCGGCGGTGCCCTCATCGGCGCAGGCCAGCTCACCGTGCTCATGATCGCCATCGCGGTCATCGCGGCTCTGCTCGCGGGTGCCTGCGCACTCGGGCTCCGCGATCCTCACGCGGGCCAGTCAGAGCCGACTCCCAAGCGCCGTGCGACCACACCGCACGGGCGCTCCCGGCCGGCAGGCTTCTGGGAGGTCCCCGGCGCGGCACCGCTGGCGGTGGCCGCGGTCGCGGCCTACTTCGGCGTCTACGGACTGATCCCGGTCTTCGCCGAGCACGTGCAGCAAGGCTTTCCGCCCGGACAGGCCGGCCTGTGGGTGGGGATCTTCCAGTCCCTGACGTGGGCAGCGACGCTGATCGCCTCGTTCTGGTGGGGACGGCACAACGACCGGGCCCAACAGCCCGTCCGTGCTCTGGCCATCGCCGCAGCAGTGTGCGCGGTGAGCATCGCCGCCCAAGCGCTGCCGCTCGGCATGGCCGGGTTGGTCGTGCTGCGACTCGCGCAAGGGGCCAGCTTCGCCGCCCTGGCCCAGTCGCTGTTCTTCCACTTCAGCCGGCACGCCCCGGAGGAACGCCGCAGCGGTTACGTGGGCATGGCCAACAGCTTCCTGCTCGCGGGCCAATCAGCCGGCCCACTGCTCGCAGGCCCCATGGCCATCGTCTTGCCCACCCCAGCCTCGATCGCGTTGATGGGGACGGTGTGTGCGGTGGCGAGCCTGTGCTGCCTGCGCGCACTCCGGAACGAGCACGCTCACCGGCACCGGGACGAAGCCAGGCCGCACCATCGCGACCAACCCGAAATCCGCTGTCGGATGAGCGGCGAACTCGAACCCCCGGCCGCGCGCACCCTCCCCCTCCACCCCTTACCGAGAACGCTCAGCGGCCAGCTGCCGAGTCCCACCCAACCCGCGAGTACGGCACACAGGGCTGAAAGGACCTTCGCGACTCACCCGGATCCTGGCAACCGCGCTTAGCACCACGCCGGGCCCTCAGTTCGGGACCGGTTGGCTGCTGCGGGCTTGGCCACCGCACGCGGCGAACCGCATCCTGCGCCGACGCTTGACCGCCACCTCCGGGCCCGCGCACGGACACCGTGATCGTGCTGCCGCATCAGCGTCCGGCCGTGGACGTTGACCTCCCGGGTAGTGGTTCATGCACGGCTTGCAACGAGTACCACCAGGCTGGCTGGGATCGACTCGACCGAGACTGCCGACCTCCGCTCCGCTGTCCCGCCGAACCGACCAAGGTTCGGCGGGACAGCCGCCAAAAGCCGAAGTCCTCGTCGCGTTTGCCTACGGCAGCAAGGGTCCGGCACCGAGGGGGAGCACGAGTCCTCCTGCGAGGCCGAGGGCGAGGGAGGCTGTTCCGGCGGTGTAGGCGCCGAGCGCTGCGAACCGTCCGGCCGGAACGAGCGTGTCGTGCTCGCGGTCGGGGGCGGTGAACAGAGCTGGGGCGATCCAGCGCAGGTAGTAGAAGAGGCTGGCGACGGTGTTGATGACCGCGACGACCGCCAGCCACGCGAGGTCACCGTTGATCGTGGCGGTGAACACGACGAGTTTGCCGAGGAACACCGCGGTGGGCGGGGTTCCGACCAGGCCGAGCAGGCACACGACGAGGACGGCGGCTAATCCGGGATGCCGCCTGGCCAAGCCGCGGTAGTCGGCGAGTCGTCTCGCGTCGGGGAGTTCGGCGACGACGGCGAACGCGCCGAGGTTGGTCACGGTGTAGGCGGCTAGGTAGAACAGCAGGGCGGGCAGGGCGAGACTGCTGCGGGTGGCGACCGCAACGGCCATGAGAACGTAGCCGACTTGGCTGATCGTGGAGTAGGCCAGCAGGCGGCGGACATTCTCCTGGAAGAACGCGGCGAGGTTTCCCAGTGTCATCGATGCGGTGGCCAGGATCGCGATCAACAGGGGCCAGTCGAGGCTCACCGCGGGCAGTGCCTCGACGACGAGCCGGTAGGCGGCGGCTAGGCCACCGATCTTGGGCACTGTGGTGACGAACGCGGCGACGGGTGTCGTGGCGCCGTCGGTGACGTCGGGAACCCAGAAGTGCGCGGGCACGCCGCCGATTTTGAACAGCAGCCCGGCGAGGACGGCGAGCACGCCGATCGCGACCGCGGCACGGGAGGTGTCGGGCAGTGTGCGGGCGAGCGTGGCGTAGTCGGTGGCTCCGCCGGTGCCGTAGAGGACGGTGGTCCCGGCGAGCATGAGGACGCCGAACAAGACGCCCATGAGATAGTACTTCAATGCAGCCTCGGTGCCCGGCGCATCCTTGCCGAACCCGGCCAGCGCGTACAGCGGCAAGGAAGCGAGGAGGTAGGCGGCCACGAGCAGCAGCAGGTCGAGTGCGCCGACGAGCATGATCGTGCCGAGTGCGCCCAGTTGCACCAAGGCGTAGAACTCGGTTTCCCGATGGTGGGAGTCGACGGTGTCGATCGACAAACACAGCGTGAGCAGGGTGGCGGCCAGCACGATGAATCGGGCCGCGTTGGTGGCGGTGTCGACGGCGAAGCTGTCACCGAAGACCGTTTCGGGGGCTGTGCGCATTGCGATGACGGTGGCAACCAGGCCGACGACGCACGCGGTGCCCGCAAGCACGCGCACGAGCCACTGCCGATGCCGTGGCAGCCAGGAGCCCAGCAGCAGACCCAGCACGGCTCCGGCGACGAGCGCGAGTTCGGGGATCAGCGCGGCGGGGTTCTCGTTCATGGTCATCGGCTGACCAGACCGATCAGCGTCGTCGAGGCGGGTTCGATCACGTCGAGGAGAAACCGCGGCAGCACGCCGATGACAACGGCCAGCGCCAGCAGAGGCACGATCGCCGTGGTTTCGCTGACTCGCAGATCGGTGAACTCGCGGGCCGCGCCAGGGGAATCGGGCACCCGCAGCTCCCCGAGGAAGATCCGGTGCACGACCCGCAGGAACAGTCCGGCCGTGATCAGGATGCCGAGCAGCGCCAACGCGGTGGCCACGGTGGCTGAAGCGAGGCTTCCGGTGAAGATCTGGAACTCAGCGATGAACCCGGAGAAGCCGGGCAGGCCGAAAGAGGCGAAGGCGACCAGCGCGGTGACACCCGCGAAGACCGGTGCTGGAGCGGCCAAACCGGAGTAGGCGCCCATGTCGTAGGTGCGGCTGCGGTCGTAGAAGACCCCGGCGAGCAGGAACAGCGCGGCGGTGAGCAGACCGTGGCTGACCATCTGGGTCACCGCCCCGGTCACGGCCAACGAGCGGGCTTGCCCGTCACTCCCGGCGAGAATGCCGGCGGCACCGACAGCGAGAACGATGTAGCCCATGTGGTTGACCGAGGTGTAGGCCACCATCCGCTTGAAGTTTTCTTGGGCCAGTGCGACGAGCGCGCCGTAGAGCACCGAGACCACGCCGATGATGACGACGACCGCCGCGTAGTGCCGCCATGTTCCGGGCAGCAGCGGCATTGCGATGCGGACGAAACCGTAGGTGCCCATCTTCAGCAACACCCCGGCCAGGATCGCTGACCCGGCAGCCGGAGCGTCAGTGTGGGCCGGCGGGAGCCAGGTGTGCAGCGGCACGGTCGGGGTTTTGACCGCGAGACCGATGCTGATCGCGAGCAGCACCAGCCCGCCGAAGACACCCCTGCCCGCCAACGGGTTCGCACGGGCGAGGGCGACGAGGTCGAAGGTGTGCGGCTCGGCGGCCAGGTACAGGCCGATGAACCCCAGCAACAGCGCCAGCGAGCCGATGAAGGTGTAGAGGAAGAACTTCAACGCCGACTCGCGGGCGTTGCCGTGCCCCCACCCGGCGATGACGAAGTACATGCCCACAATGGACAGATCGAAGTAGACGAAGAACAGGATCAAATCGAGCGCGGTGAACAATCCCATGCTCACCGTCTGCAGGAAAAGGAACAGCAGCGCGAAGCTCTTGATCCGCTGCGTGTGCCGCAGCGAATGGACCGCGCAGGCCAAGAACAGCAGTGCGGTCATCGCCACCAGCGGCAGCGAGAGCCCGTCGAGACCGACGTGGTAACCGACTCCGGCGCTGGGAATCCACCGCAGATTCTCCTCATACGCGAGTCCGGTCCCGGCTTCGTAGCCGATCCAGGCCGCCACGACCAAGGCGAAATCGGCTGCGGTGATCCCGATCCAGCTCCACACGAACACCCGCCGCCCGGCCGAGGCGGGCACCGCGGCGAGGATCGCCGCGGCCGCCAGCGGCAGGAACACGATCAGCGACAGCACGGGCTACCTCACGAGGATGATCAGCAGGGCGAGCACGGCCAGCACCGTGACGGCTTGGGCGTAGTACTGGTGCAGTTGCCCGGTTTGCGGGCGCCGGGCGAGCCTTCCGAGCCGTCGGGCACCGTGGGCGAGGCCGTGCACGAGACCGTCGACGGGGATTTCCGTGCGCCGGTTGGCGAGCTCGGCCAGCCACATACCGAGTGCGGGCACGGACCGCACAGCCCGGTCGAGGATGCGGTCGTCGAAGACCGCCAGTGCGCGAGCGAGCACCATCGTGGGCCGCACGAGCAGCACCGTGGCAGCGCGCTCGAACCCGAGCCAGTCCCGTGACCATCGCCGTACTGATGCGGTGAGCGGCACCGGTCGATCTCCCCACCACCAAGCCAAAGCCGACCCGCCGACGGCGAGTGCCGCCGACAGCGCAAGCTCCCACACGCGGGGTGCGGCGGCAGGTCCCGCACCCAGCAGACCTCGCGCGCTCTCGGCCACCGACGGCAGGCCGAACACCCCCAAGACCGCAGCCAGGCCGGCCAGCACCACCAGTACCGGCCAGGCAAAGGCGGACACCTCGCGGGAGCCGGGCTGCTCCGTGTCCCACCTGGTCGCGGCGTCGGCGGGTACTGGTTGCCAGACGAACCAGACCGCTTTGACGCTGTACCCGGCGGAAACCACCGCGGCGGCCAGTCCCACCACGTACAAGCCGATCGCGTGTTCTGCCGTCGCGGCCAGCACGGCGTCCTTGGTCACCCACAGCGACAGCGGAGGCAACCCGGCCAGCGTCGCGGCAGCCAGCGCGAACGTCACGCCCACCACCGGATGGCGCCGCGCGGCACCCCGCAAGGAGGGCAGTGCCTTCGTGCCGAGCGCGGTCAGCCACGCTCCGGCGGCCAGGAACAGCGCGGACTTGGTCGCCGCGTGCGCCACCAGTTGCATCGTGCCGGCGGTGATTCCGCCGGTGCCCGCGGCCAGCACCATGAACCCGATCTGCGCACACGTCGAGGCCGCGAGCAACTGCTTGAGGTCGGTTTGCGCGACCGCGACCAGGCCCAGCGCCAGCGCGGTGCTCGCACCGCACCAGGCGACCAAGGGGCCGCCCCAACCGGAGGCGGCCAGTACCGGGTGCAGGCGGAGAAGCAGGTACGCACCAGCGGCGACCATGGTGGCCGAGTGCAGCAGCGCCGAGACCGGGCTCGGACCTTCCATGGCACGCGAAAGCCAGAAGTGGAACGGCACCTGGGCCGATTTGCCCAACGCGGCCAGCACGATCCCCACGGTGAGCACGGTCAGCCAGGGTGACCTCACCGCGGGCAGCTCCGCGAGGGCGAGCGTGCCGACACCTCCGGCGAGCGCCGCCCCGGCCGCGAGGTAGAGACCAAGATCCGCGGCGCGGGTAGTCAGAAACGCAACGTTGGCCGCGTGCACCCGGCGAGGGTCGCGCCACCAGAACCCGATCAAAGCCCAGCTCGTTGCACCCATGACCTCCCAGCCCATAAGCAGCAGGGCGAGGCCGGTGGCGGTGACCGTGACGAGCATGGCTCCCGCGAACAGCAACATCAGCCCGAAAAACCGAGCCCGCGACTCATCCCGGCCGAACTCGCCCACGGCGAAGACCAGCACCGCCAGAGTGACCACCGCGACCGTGACCACCAGGACCGCCGAAAGCCCTTCAACGGCCACACCCGCGTCCATCCCCTGCAGAAAGGGCGCGGTCGCCGCAGGGCGCACCACCGCTGCCAGCACGGCGAGCACGACCGTGATCCCCGCGCCGGCGATTCCGACTACGGGCGCGATCCGATCGCCTCGCCTACCGGTGCACGCCAGCACTGCCCCGGTGCCCAGCGGCACCGCGACCAGCAGCCATGCCAGCGCGCCCATCGGCTACTCCTTGAGATCCGCGGCCATGTCGGTCATGTCCACATCCCGGGCGCGGAAAATCGCCGTCACCACGGCGAAACCGACCGCCATCTCCACCGCCATCGCGGTGATCACCACGATGATCAGAACCTGACCGTCCGAATTGGACGGAGCGACGTAGTGCCAGAATGCCGCCGCCGCAACGGTGATGCCATTGAGCATCAGCTCCAGGCCCATCATCAGCATCACGATCGACTGCTGCGACAACGCTCCGTAGAGGCCGATGGCGAACAGCCCGGCACCGAGCAGCAGGAACAGCTCCAGGCTCACCGCCCGATCCCCCCACGCACCGGATCGTCGGCGCGGACGACGCGCAGGTCGTCGCCCCACCGGTCGTAGCGCCCCCGGTGGGTGGCCAGAACGACGGTGGCGACGATGGTGGCGAACAGCGCCACCCCCAGGGTCATCATGGTCAGCATGTGCGGGCCCATCAGCGCTTCCCCGAGCGCGACCGTCGGGTCCGGCGGCGGCATCCCAGCCCGCTGCGGCCAGTCGACGAGCACGATGCCCACCGCGAGCACGACGAAAGTCCCGACCGAGATCGCCGCGGCGCCGGTCTTGTTGTGTTCCATCGCCATCGGCATCAGCCCGGCGGGATTCATCATGTACATGACCATGAACAAGGCCATGATCACCATTTCCATGACCATCATCAACACGATCACCACGCCGAGGTAGGCCAACCCGAGCAGCACCACTTCCGCGGCCACGAACACGAACGAGGCCAGCAACGCGAACGTCACCCGCGCCATCGAGTTCAACCGAAACACCAAGAACCCGGACACCAGAGCGCCGACCGCGAACAGCCAGAACAACGCAACCGTCACCACGCACCCCTTTTCACCGCACCAGCACCACCAGCGCGACGACCAGCGCCTGCAGGACCGTCAGCGGGACCAGCACCACCCAGGCGAACTCGGCGAACCGCTCCATCCGCACCGTGGGAAACCGGCGACCGACCCACACGACCACGCCCAGCACCGCGGCAGTCTTGAGCACCGTCCACACCCAGCCCGGCAGCCAGGGCCCACCGCCTCCTCCGAGGAACAGCGGCACCGCCATCGCCACCGCGACCACCAGCAGCAACCACCGCCCACCGAGGAACACCAGCCGGTCCACACCGGAGGACTCCCCCGCCGCTCCGCCGGCGAGGTCATGCCCCAGCGGCGCGTCGAACGGGCCCCAGAACGCCATCGCCATCGCACTGAGCAGATAGACGACGAAGGCGACCGGCATCCACACCACGAACCACAACCCGGACTGGGCCTCGACGATCCCGCCCACCCGCAACGTGCCCGCACCGGTGGCCGCCGTGATCAACGCGAACATGTGCGGCAACTCGTAAGCCAACCCCTGGGCCACGAACCGGTACCCACCGACCAGGGACAGCGCCGCATTCGGGCCCCAGCCGGCCATCCACACCGCCGCCCAGGTCAGGATCTCCATCGCGTTGAACCACACGACCCCCACCGCGAGATCCGACACGGCCACCCCGCCCAGCGGCAGCACCGATCCGGCCAGCACCGCCAGGACCGGAACAAGCACCACGCCGGTGCGCCACAGCACCGCGTCAGCTGCCGCGGTCGTCCGCCTTTGCGTGATCAGCAGCCGCACCACCGCACGCAGCGGTGCGCTCAACGCCGCTGACGCCGACACCGGTCGTCCAGCCGCGCGTGCCGCCAAAGACGCATCGAAGACGAGCGCCGCGACCGCACCCGCCCCCAACAACACGGGCAGCACGAGCACGTTCCACACTGGAGCTTCAGCCATCCACCGCTCCCACGTCGACGTGGTCGAGCTCGGCGATATCCGGATCCAAACTGGCCACGATCAACCGCGCCCCGGCCAGCTCGGCCCCCTCCACCAGCCCGGAAAGCACCCCCAGAGCCGCCGCCGAACACCCGCCGGCACCGAGCCGTCCTCGTGGCCCGGAATCGGTGATGGTCAATGGCGCGCCGTCGTCGAATGCGGGCACCGATCGCTCGATCTCGGCCAGCCACGCCTGCCACCGCGCACGCACGTCACCCCCGGCACGAGATGCCATCAAGGTAGGCCCGGTCACCCCTGCGGCCTCGGCCGCCTCCGCGGGCAAGACCCCCAACCCACCGGTGAGCCACCGCAGCGTTCGCGACCGACGCAGCCACCGGACCAACCGGTGCACCAGGCGAGCGACCACCTCGGCAGGCACGCCCGCAAGCACGTCGTCGCGGGCTCGCCGCCCCCGCAGCGCCGCGTCACGCCAGCCCGCCACAGCCAGCAACCTCGCCAGGCTGTCCAGGTGCGCCGCAGCGCGGCGCCGCGCGGCCTCGCCCGCCGTGACGGCCTCACCAGAGGCTGACCGGCGCCATGGCTCGTTCCAGAAATCCGGCACGTCGCCGTAATCGCGAATCACCTCGAGCCGGGCTCTCTGCACGACATCGCCCTGCAGCGTGGTGTGCAGCACGAGACCGGCGGGCCAGTCCGGCAGCACCGGGCCGAGCGGCACATGGAGCTGATCGAGCATCAGTCCATCCCGATCCGGACCACGATCGGCCATGGGCACACCGCCCGGCATGTCCATCCCGCCGCCACCGTGCTGCTCGTGGCCCTGGGACTGGTCATCAGAACGACCGTGCTCAGCGTGGCCCGCACCATCCCGCCCACGCCGCGCCGACATTCCTTCACCAACGGGAGGCGCCTCGCCCTGGTCGGTTAGCAGGCTCGCCGCACGCTGAAGCGCGATGTCGGCCTCGGCCGCGTTGCCGACCTGCACGCGAACCCGGGGCTGCGGAACCTGGTCCCACAGCTGATCGGCGAAGCTCGTCCACTGCGGCCCCGCAGGCCCGACGACGGCCAGGACATCAGCATCCGCCGGATGGGACACCTGCACCCATCCCCATCGGCGCAGCAGTTGCTCAACCGCCAACCGAGACGCGGTACCTCCTGGAGCCTCGGCGACGAGCACCTGGGGCACCCCGGCGGCGAAGCGCCGCAACAGGGCGGTCACGCCCATCGCAACGCCCCTTCCCGCCACGCATACGCCACCCCAGCCAGCAAAATCCCCAGAAACACGAACATTTCGACGACCGCGCTCGTACCCACCGACGAGACGACCAGCGCCCACGGATACATGAACAGCATCTCCATCTCGAACGCCAGATAAATCATCGTCAGCGCATACCACCGCACGTGGAAACGCGAAAACGCATGTTCGGACGGTGCATGACCGGCCAGAAACGGCCTCACTCGGATGCTGCCCGGTCCGATCTGCACCAGCGAGGCCACGCCGTACACGCCGCTGACCACCACCACGACCACGACCAGGACCAACAGCGCCATCGCGAACCCGCTCATGCTCCACGCAGCACAAGCACGTTCGAGCCCACAGACCTCGCGCACCGCGCTTGAAGCGTCAGTGCATCACCCATCGCCACCCCCGAACAGCGAGATCACGGCTTTCCCAGCCTGACCGACTACCCAGCGGAACGCTCGCCGACGCCGACTGCCACCGCGATCGAGAGCGCCGGATCCTAGATCGACACAAGGATGTGTCTCGGCTGCCGGAATACCCCTAGGGGGTAGGGGTGTTAGCGCAAGTGTCAGCTGGTCGAACAATCAAGGACGTGAGAGGACAGCATGATCAACCTTCGCCGCACCGCAGCCGCGTCCGTTCTCGCGCTGGGCCTGGCCGGCGTTGCGGCCTGCTCCCCGGAAGGGCCAGCGCCCCAGGCACCGTCTGCGAGTCCGCCACCACCGCCGGCCGCGAGCGCGCCCGCGCAACCCGGCACCGCGGTGAGCCCGGCACACAACCAGGCCGACGTGCAGTTCGTGAAGATGATGATTCCGCACCACCAGCAAGCGCTGCGGATGGCCGAGATCGTGCTGCCGAAGCAGGGACCGGACCCGCAGGTGCGCCAAATGACCGAGAAGATCCAGCGCGAGCAACGCCTGGAGATCGCCACGATGCAGTCGTGGCTGGGTGCCTGGAACGCCGGGTCCGCGATGTCGCTCGAACAAGCACAGGGCATGCAGGGACTGCTTTCCCCCGACGACCTCGCCGCGCTCGAGCACGCCGACGGCGCGGCTGCCTCCAAGCTGTTCCTGCACCAGATGATCGCCCACCACGAGGGCGCTGTGTCCATGTCGCAGCCCGAGATCCAGGGCGGGGAGAACCCGCAGGCGAAGCAGCTGGCGCACTCGATCGTGCAGTCCCAAAACCAACAGATCCAGCACATGCAGTCGATGCTCAACCACCTGTAAGCACCGCAGATCCCCTTCAGCGCCCCAGCCCGCGAAATCTTGACATACCCCTACCCCCTAATAGTCCCGAGGAGGCTCGCCATGCATGGCTACGCCCAGGACAAGGACGCCTACGCCAAGCGGCTGCGTCGCATCGAAGGCCAGGTCCGCGGGTTGGCAAAGATGATCGACGACGACCAGTACTGCATCGACGTGCTCACCCAGATCGGCGCGACCCCCAAAGCCCTGCAGTCGGTCGCGCTGGGACTGATGGACGAGCACCTCAAACACTGCCTGGCCGAAGCCATGGCCGAAGGCGGCGAGGCCGCCGACGAGAAGGTCCGCGAAGCCAGCGACGCCATCGCCCGCCTGGTGCGCTCCTGACCAAACGCGACGAGCACCGACGCACGGTTCACATCGAGAAGGAAAGAATCGCTATGACCGAGACGACCTACATCGTGACCGGCATGACCTGCGAGCACTGCGCCCGGTCGGTGACCGAAGAGCTCACCGAGATCGACGGCGTGTCCGACGTCGCGGTGAACCTCGCCACCGGTGCGGTGACGGTGACCAGCGCTGAACCGGTCAGCAACGACGACGTGCAAGCCGCCGTCGAAGAAGCCGGCTACCAACTGGCAGCCCGCTAACCACCATCACTGCTCGCCAGCAGGAGCAGTCGACCCCTCCGACGTCCGTGAGCACCGGAGGGACACAGGAGGGCTCCATGACTACCACCACAAATCAGTCCACGGCCTCGCCCAGTCAGGACGTCGAGCTCGCTATCGGCGGCATGACCTGTGCCTCGTGCGCGGCGCGGGTCGAGAAGAAACTGGGCAAGCTCGACGGGGTGGCCGCCACGGTCAACTACGCCACCGAAAAGGCCAAGGTCACCTACCCCGAGGGGCTGGACCCGCAGCAGCTGATCGACCAGGTCGAAGCCGCCGGCTACACCGCCACCCTGCCCCAACCCGCTCGCACGAACACACCGTCCACCAGCGACGGTGACTCCGACGACCCGACGCGGTCGCTGCGGGAACGCCTGATCATTTCCGCCGTGCTGTCCGTGCCGGTCATCGCACTGGCGATGATCCCGCTGTTGCAGTTCACCTACTGGCAGTGGATCTCGCTGACCCTGGCCGCTCCCGTGGTCGTGTGGGGCGCGTGGCCGTTCCACCGCGCCGCGGCCACGAACCTGCGCCACGGCGCGGCCACCATGGACACCCTGATCTCGATGGGCACCCTGGCCGCATTCACGTGGTCGCTGTACGCGCTGCTGTTCGGCACCGCCGGCATGCCCGGCATGACCCACCCGTTCGCCCTGACCGTCCAACCGGGCAGCGGCGACGGGAACATCTACCTCGAAGTCGCCGCCGGGGTCACCACGTTCATCCTCGCCGGCCGCTACTTCGAAGCCCGATCCAAACGACGCTCGGGCGCAGCGTTGCGCGCCCTGCTCGAACTCGGCGCCAAGGACGTCACGGTCCTGCGCAACGGCCACGAACAGCGCATCCCCACCGACCAGCTCGCCGTCGGAGACCACTTTATCGTCCGCCCCGGCGAAAAGATCGCCACCGACGGCGTGATCGAAGACGGCTCCTCGGCGGTCGATGCCAGCATGCTCACCGGCGAATCCGTCCCGGTCGAGGTCGCCCGAGGCGACCTCGTGACCGGCGCGACGGTCAACGCCGGTGGTCGGCTCGTCGTCCGCGCCACCCGAATCGGCTCGGACACCCAGCTGGCCCAGATGGCCAAGCTCGTCGAAGACGCCCAGACCGGCAAGGCCGCCGTCCAGCGCCTGGCCGACCGCATCTCCGCGGTCTTCGTCCCGATCGTCATCGCCCTGGCGCTGGCCACCCTGATCTTCTGGCTCGTCACCGGAGCCGGAGCCACAGCGGCGTTCACCGCCGCCGTCGCCGTACTGATCATCGCCTGCCCCTGCGCACTCGGACTGGCCACCCCCACCGCGCTGCTGGTCGGCACCGGCCGCGGCGCCCAGCTGGGCATCCTGCTCAAGGGCCCCGAGGTCCTCGAATCCACCCGCCGCATCGACACCGTCGTGCTCGACAAGACCGGCACCATCACCAGCGGACAGATGTCCCTAACCGCAGTGCACACCCTCGACAGCGTCGACAAGAACGAAGTACTCCGACTGGCCGGAGCCGCCGAGCACGCCTCGGAGCACCCCATCGCTCAAGCGATCGCGCGCGGCGCGGCCGACCGCGTCGGCGATCTCCCTGAAGTCGAGGAGTTCACCAACATCGAAGGACTCGGCGTGCAAGCCGTCGTCGACGGCCACGCCATCCTGGTCGGCCGGGCGCAGCTGTTGGAGCAATGGAGTATCCGGGTCCCCGAGACGCTGGCGCAGGCCAAACTGGACGCCGAGCGGGACGGCAGTACCGCCGTCGTCGCCGCCGTCGACGGGCAAACCCGCGCTGCGCTGGTGATCGCCGACACCATCAAACCCACCTCGCCGGAGGCGATCCACGGCCTGCGCGGCCTGGGGCTGCGGCCGGTGCTGCTGACCGGCGACAACGAGGCCGTCGCCCAGGCGATCGCCGTGCAGGTCGGCATCGACGAGGTCATCGCCGAGGTCCTGCCCGCCGACAAGGTCGACGTCGTCGCCCGGCTGCAACGAGAGGGCCGCGTGGTGGCCATGGTCGGCGACGGCATCAACGACGCCGCCGCACTGGCCCAAGCCGACCTCGGACTGGCCATGGGCACCGGCACCGACGTTGCCATCGAGGCATCCGATCTCACCCTCGTCCGCGGCGACCTGCGTGCGGCCGTCGACGCGATCCGGCTCGCCCGCCGAACCCTCGGCACCATCAAGGGCAACCTGTTCTGGGCCTTCGCCTACAACGTCGCCGCCCTGCCGCTGGCAGCAGCCGGACTCCTCAACCCCATGATCGCCGGGGCCGCCATGGCGTTCAGCTCCGTGTTCGTCGTCGCCAACAGCCTGCGCCTGCGCCGCTTCCACAGCACCACTACCAACCCACGCCAGCTGGGCACCGAAACACACGACGTGTCCTCACCGCGGCCCAGCGCGACGCGCTCCTAACGGCCGGTACGGCGGGTAGGACCACTGTTCAAGCACGACTTTCCCCTCCCGGTCGGTAAGGCGGAAAGCACATTCCCGGTTGGCGCTGGGCGACAGCACCGTCTCCCCAAGCAGAACGAGTCACGAACTAGGGTGGAATCCGTGGGGTATCGGTCCACGAACGGTTACGGGTGGCTGCTGGCGCTGCTCGCCTTCGGCGTCATGGTCATGCACCATGCGCCGCTGGCCCACGCCAGCGACTCCGCGCCGATGCCGATGCCGCCAGCCCTGGTGCAGCTGCACGGCACGCACGCCGCACAGGCAGCTGACGTCCCCCACGCCCAGGTCGGCCGCTCCGCAGAACCGGCTGCCCATTCGTCACCCGACAGGCAGCCTGCTCATGAGCACGGGTGGCTCCACCTGTGTCTGGCGATCCTGGCCGCAGCGATCGTCCTGTTCGCCGCACACGCCCTCCGCGCCTCGGCACTCCTCCCGAAAGCACCGTTCCGGGCGGCCGCACTCGGCCCAGGTCGAAGCCGGAGTCGCCCCCCGCCCCCGTTACCTCGAAGACTGGCGCAGCTGTGCGTGCTCCGGTTGTGATCTTTCGCCGTTCCGAACGATCCGACGGATCGTTCCTTTTCCTGCAGCAACCAATTCGGAACGACGAAAGTGAATAAACCATGAACACGATGCGCACAGTCGGCGTTGCGTTGGCCATCGCCACCGCAGGTGGCGTCCTTGCCGCGTGTACCGGTTCCGAGCAGGGCATGCCGGGCATGAACCACGCCACCCCGCCGGCAAGCACCTCCCAGCCGCCCGCCGCAGCCGGGCAGCACAATAACGCTGACGTGGCGTTCGCCCAGGGCATGATTCCCCACCACAGCCAGGCCATCGACATGTCCCGACTGGCCGCCGAACGCGCCCAGTCCGACCAGGTCAAGAACCTCGCGCGTCAGATCGAGGTGGCCCAAGGCCCCGAAATCGAGACGCTCAACGGCTGGCTGCGCAGCTGGGGTGTCCCCACACCCCAGCCCGGCATGCCCATGAACCACGGCACCATGCCGGGCATGGAGCGCGAGAATATGCCCGGCATGAACCACGGGAACATGCCCGGCATGATGACCGCCGACGACATGCAAAAGCTGCAGCAGGTCAACGGGCCCGAGTTCGACCGAATGTTCCTCACCATGATGATCAAGCACCACGAAGGAGCGGTGGGCATGGCTCAAACCGAGCTCGCACAGGGCCAGTTCCCCGCCGCCAAGCAGATGGCCCAGCGGATCATCAGTTCCCAACAAGCTGAGATCAACACCATGCACCAGATGCTCAAGCACGGCTGACAGACCACGGCGGCGCTGTTGCCGAACTCGAGCAGCGCCGCCGCAGCCAAACCGGGAAGAAAGCAGCGAGGGGCGGCCCCGCGCTCGGCGGGGCCGCCCTTGGTGATCAGCCGCAGCGGCCGACCCCGGCGGCGGTCAACCCTTCCCTGGTCGGGCCCTGCCCACTCCGGCAGCACTCGGCCAGCTCGCCATCCACGACCACAGCAGGAATCCGGGCAAGGCCATATTCGGCCGCCCGGTCCGCGGCATTCGCGTCGCTGCGCAGGTCGCGCACCGCGACCTCGCAACCAGGTCCGGCCATGTCCTCCACCAGCTCCACCACGGGCGCGCAGCCCGGGCACCCAGTCGTGAACACTTCAACGTGGCGGTTTGCCATCGTCATCACCTCCGAGGCGGCACGCTAAGGTTTCCAGTCGAGTGGAAGGTCAAGTCCGCGGTTCGCTCTCTCGCCGCATGTGGTCGATCAGCGGGCAGGAGGCGGCATCGGCCTCCTCCGTGGCCAACCGATCGGCACGCGCGTCCAACTCCAGCAGCTGCTGCCGCATCCGCTGCAACTCCGCGATCCGCTCATCGATGTCGCCGACATGCTCGTGCAGGACCTGTCGGACATAGCCGCACGGACGCTTGTCCGCGTCCCTGAGCGCCAGTACTTCGCTGATCTCGTCCAACCGCATGCCCAGCCGCTGCGCGGCCTTGATGAAACCCACCCGGTCGGCATCGCTTTCGCTGTACACCCGATAGCCAGCAGCGTTGCGCTCGGCCGCAGGCAGCAGACCGATGCTCTCGTAATAGCGGACGGTCTTGGGATTTACCCGCACCGTCCGGGCCAGTTGCCCGATGTGCACCGCAGCTCCCTGCCGATCGAATCCCTAGTGTTCCCTCAAGAGTGCACCCTCCAGCCGACTGGAAGGTCCAGCCCAAGCCTGCCAACCGAATAGCACGACTGCTGCACACCGCGATCACCACGGCGACCTGCTCCACAGCTGCGCCGGTGTCACACCCCCGCACCAGCAGGGCGGGCGACTCCCGACGGTCGCCCGCCCCGAGTCCCAGCAGGACCTCCAACGTCGCACAGGCATACGCATCTGTGCACGTTCGCGTGAGCACTCGTGCGAACCCGGTTGCTGAGTCAAGCGTTGACCAAACCCGTTGTACCCGGACCGCGATGTGAAGTTCTTTCGGGTGCGGGTTCGGCTACAGTTGCGATCGCCACGATCCCCCTCCGTGGCCTTGGTGGCGCCCGGCCTGTATCTCCCTCCCCCTCGCAGGCCGGGCGTCCGGACGAAACCGGCCCGCCATCCTTTCGGTGAACCCACGCGGCGAGTTCCGGGAGAAAGAGCCCCTGGACGCAGAAGCTGTTCTCATCTCTTCTCGGCAACGACGGACAGCTCGATGCCGGAGACAGGGGACGGCAGGTTGAGAGGTCCGAGGTAGCGTTCGGCGTACTCGCGTGGCCCAGCCCGGTCGATTTCCAGCCAGCCGTATTCGGCCAGGAAGGTCGCGACGTTCTCTGGGTGAATCCCGAAGTGCCACAGCCCGCGTTCGAGGACGTATTCGCGGTAGACTTGCTCGGCTCCATACAAGGCGACGCCATCGAGGAAGTCTTTGCGCACGTAAGTGAATACGAGGCGACTTCCCGGCGGGACGCTCGCGAGCGAGCTGAACATCCATCGTACGGCGTCTTCCGACAAGTATTGGGTCACGGCCTCGCACACGAAGACGGTTCGCCGCGCCGGGTCGAAACCACACGCGACGAGCGCCTTGATCGGACCTCGGGTTTCCAGGTCCGCTGCGACCAGCGTGACGTGATCGGGAACTTCGCCGTACAGCCTGCGGAGGCACTCACGTTTCCCGTCGCAGCTCTCGGCCAGGTCGACCTCGTAGAAGTGGACCGCGGTCGGGTCGGGAACCCGGTAGGCCCGGGTGTCCAGTCCCGCCCCGAGCACGACCGCGACGTCGATGCCGTCGCGCCATGCCGCGCGCAGTTGATCGTCGATATAGCGTTTGCGACACAAGATGCTCGCCCACAGGCCCGGGATCTTCTTCTCCGTAGCTGCGATCAGCTGCCTGCGCACCAGCGCGACGGCGGTGGCAGCGACGGCTGCTTTGCCGGTGGCCGGCAGCATCCGGCACGCGAGCTTGTCGCGAACCACGGGAACGTCCTCGTGCTGGTCAACCGCGACGATCGTCATCGGCCCGAGGGCGGTGTGCTCAGCAGCGTCGTGACGCCGACTCGACATGGCAGTTCCTTCGCACGAGCGAGTGTTCTGTCACGCCGACCAGACTTCCCGGCACACCATCGACTCCCCGGGGGAGCGATACCGCCTACGCTATCCCATCCGCGAGAGCTTATAAAGATCACTACCCGAATGCCGGGGCATCGTCGACGCACGGTTCAACTTGAGGACAACCGTCAAACCCGGTCGCCGCCTGCGGCATCGACCGCCTCGATGCGTCGGTAAGCCCGGTTGCGCAGGGTCAACACCACCGACGCCAGAACGGCAGCGGTCACCGAGCCGACCAGCACCGCCGTCTTCACGTGTTCGTCCCGCGGGCTGCCGACGCCGTAGGCGAGTTCGCCGATCAGCAGCGACACGGTGAATCCGATCCCCGCCAGCAACGACACGCCGAACAGGTCCCACCACGACAGCTCCTCGTCGAGCCGTGCACGTGTGCATGTCGACAGCACGAAACTCGATCCGAATATTGTCCGTGGCGGTAGGGATCGCCCAACCACGCAGCGCATCGCCACCGGCGCCGAGGTTGATCGCCACGAACAGCAGCGCAGGCGCGATCATCCCGCACACCGCCGGCACCACCGGAACCACCGCCCGACTTGGATGGCGTAGATTCCCAACGACGAATTCGCGTTTGAGCTCCAACCCCACGACGAAGAAAAAGATCGCCAACAAGCCGTCAGCGGTCCAGTGCGCCAGGTCCAGGTTCAAGCCGACGATAGCGCCACCCCGCCACGGCACGTACGAACTTATCGATCCATAAGAGCCCCTACACGGCGAATTCACCCACACCAACGCGACGATCGCGGCGAGCACCAGCAGGCCCCCACCCACCGTCTCCGTACACAACAGCTCGGCAAGAGCGCGAGATTCCGCCCGAGACGGACGCTGACACCAACTCCTCTTGTGGCTGCACACCGAGCCTGCGCAGGACGCAATTCGCCGACCCGTTCAATCCCACAATCAATGGGCGCGCAACGGTGGTGAAACCGCGCTGTGCGCCCGCTACTGCCCTACCGACCTGCAACGGGCGTGCGATCGCCAGATTCTTCGGCACCAGCTCACCCAGAACCATCTGCAACACCGTCGCCACCACGAACGCGACCGTGAACGCCGCCGGGGTCGTCGCCTCGCCCGGTCGTGATCCCCAACTGAGCACCCGATAGCTGGGTCGACAGCGAGGTCAGTGCCCCAGCAGCCGTTGCGAACCGCGATCACTGCGCTCGGCTTCTCGCTCCACGGTGGCCCGATCCACTGCCACGAGGCTGAACTGCCCGACCACGCCCAACGGACCACGCAACAGGGCACCCAAAGAGGGCTCCACGATGTAGCCGACAACGAGACTCGTACCCCCGCCGCAGCGCTCGACCACTGCACGACCGTTCATCGAGACGTCCTTGCGACATCAAAGCCGACTCGACCGGTCGCGGCATCCTCACTCTTGACGTGTGCCTTCGTCTCCAGGCGCCTGCTCGTCGGGACCGTTATCGGCACGCGCGTCTCCTTTTCCCAGCCGGTAGCTCTCGCGCATCAGCTCGGCAGGGCTGGGCTCGCGCGGGATCATCAGCGCCATCCGTTCCGCTGCGAGCCCGCGCACCAGCCCGGCACACATGGCGAACAGCACGATGCAGAACGGCAGGCCGGCCAGGATCGAGGCGGTCTGCAACGCGCTCAACGCATCCTCACCGCTGACCACCCCGACCACGAGCAGGACGGCCGCGACCACACCCTCCAGCACGGCCCAGAACAGGCGTTGCTGCCAGCGCGGATGCGGATCGCCGCCGTTGGTGAGGATGTCGACCACCAGCGAGCCCGAATCCGACGACGTGGCGAAGAACAACACCACCACGATGATCGCCAGCACCGACGACAGGGTCGTGAGCACTCCCGGCACCGGCAGTTGGTCGAGCAGGAAGAACATCGCGGTTTCCGAACTCGCCGTGGCCAACGGGTTCGTGGGATCGCTGACCAGCAGGTTTAGTGATGAGTTACCGAACACCGTCAGCCACACCATCGACGCGCCGACCGGTGCGAACAGCGCCCCGGCAATGAACTGTCGGATCGTGCGTCCGTATGAGATCCGTGCGATGAACATCCCCACGAACGGCGACCACGAGATCCACCAGCCCCAGTAAAACAGCGTCCACGAGCTCTGCCATTCCTGAGCAGCACTGTCGCCTGGGTAGGTCTCGAAGCTCGTCAACGGCAGATTCTGCAGATAAAAGCCAACGTTGGCCGCCAGCGCATTGAGCAGATCACGCGAAGACGCCAGGAAGAACACGAACAGCATCAACACCAGAGCAAGCCAGAGGTTGATCAACGACAAGTTGCGGATGCCCTTGTCGATACCCAGCATCACCGAGACCACCGCGACCGCTGTGATCGCCAGGATCAGCACCACCTGCAACGTCCCGCTGTTCGGGATGCCGAACAACGTCTCAAGTCCCGCTCCGACCTGCTGGCCGCCGAGCCCGAGCGAGGTCGCCAGCCCGAACAAGGTCCCGAACACCGCCAAGATGTCGACGAGGTGCCCGAGCCACCCGTAGATGCGGTCTCCGATCAGTGGGTAAAAGGCGGCGTCGGGCCGCAGGGGTAGTCCCCTGCGGAAGGTGAAGTACCCCAGCGACAGTCCGAGCACGATGTAGATCGCCCACGGGTGCAACCCCCAGTGGAAGAAGGTCAGATTCATCGCGTTCGACGCGGCCGCATCCGTTCCCCCAGGCCCCACCGGGGGTTCGAGGAAGTGCGCCACCGGCTCGCTCACCGCGAAGTACACCAACCCGATTCCCATCCCGGCCGTGAACAACATCGCGAACCACGCCAGGTTGCCGTACTCCGGCCGGGAATCCGAAGGGCCGAGACGCACGTTTCCGTACCTGCTCACCATCAGCGCGATCACGAAAACCAGGAAGAACGTGGCCGCGATGATGTAGAGCCACTCGAAGTTCGTGGTGATGAAAGTGTTCACCGAACTGGCTACGGCGGCGACGTTTCCGGGCGCGATGACTCCCCACAGCACGAAGCCCACGATCACGATCGCCGAGACGACGAACACGGGTGGATTCGTATGCTTCTTCAAGTACCGCTGCATCATCACGCCCACCTCCCCTCCTGCGGATCCCTTAGCTACCGGGCGGCGTCCACTCGCCTCGCCAAGGCCGGAGCTAGAGTCGCGACCAAAGAACTTGGTTCGCGTTAGCGTGGCGGGAATACCGAGAGCTCATCAAGTTGCGCCTCAAGGGTTTGCCAGAAAACCGTAGAATCAGGCAGGCGCACCACAGCGCCCGCGGATTCGGTAGCGGTCAAACCCTGTTCCTGTTTTTGTAGTTCAAAACGTCCTACCCTGCCATTCAGCAACCGCTGGAATGGTCGCGCAACGGTCCGTGACGGCACGGTAGGACCCCAGCCCCACCGCTCGAGTTCGGCAGAACACCTGGCATCGTCACACGGGGCAGGCAGTCCGGCCAGAGCTACCGCAGCAGCGGCGCCTGGACATCGCCGCTACGAGAGCACCCCCGCTTCCCAGGCGCGCTCAGCTGTGTTGGTTCGGGCGGGCATCGCGAGCCGGGACACCGGAATTGCGCTCCTGAGTAGAGCCGTCGGTGGTAAGCCGTTCGATCGCGCCGCAAGGTAACTGACGACCGCCCGGCGCACGCCCCCGGAAGTAGGCGCCGCCATCTCGCCCGCCCGACTCCTGTTGCAGGCCAGCGTTGATGTAGCGATCGCGGGTCCGGTAGACCCAGATCAACAAGGCGACCACGATGATCAAAATTAGCTCGCCCATCACCACCCCACCCCCGGTCGAAGATCGAATCTTTACCGTCGACACGTTCTCGCAGTATCGGCCGAGCGTTCGGTGGTCACCAGTTCGCGCCGCAGCACGAATCAGCTGAACACCGCAACCCCACAGTGCACGCCTGCAACAGACGAAATAGCAGTAGATCCATCGGTTAGTTAATGCACGGGACGCCGTCGGCGGTGATGGCGTCGTCGCTGGGTGCAGGGGGTTGCTCACGTTGTGCGCCGTCGAGTTGGAGCGGTTTTTGGGAGGCGAAGTTTTGTTCGTTTCCTGGACCGTCGTAATCGTCGGCGAGCAGTACGTTCAGTTGTCCACTCCCGAGTTCGGGATCGCGTCGTACGGGCAGGCCGTTAAGCTGCTCGGCGATATAGCGGGCGATCTCACCGTGGCCGGGCGCGTAACTCACCCTTGAGGTATTGCGGGGAGTGGCATTCTCCGCTGTGCCGGTCGGGATGTCGTCGGAAGCCAGTTCATCGAGCACACCGGACGCAAGTCCGCTGGTGTCAGTCGCGTTGCGTACGTCAACAGTGGTTGACGCGAGACCGGGCGGCTGCGGTGGCTCGGGCGGCAAGCCCTGGTTGACTCTTTGGATGGTGGTCCGCACCTCGTAGGGATCGACTTGAATGGCTTCGCCGTCGGGAGTGTCGTAGGCGGGATCTTCCACGGGAATCGTGTCGAACGCGAGGTTGCCGCCGGCCAGGTTTTGCATTTGCCCGGCGAAGGTCAGAACATCCCAGTCCTGGTCGAGCACCACGGACTTTTGCAGCGAATCGAACAGCCCGCTGAGCTTGCTCGGAGACGCGAGTGTTCCGGTGGACAGGATCGAACGGGCGAGTCCGGCGAGGAAAGCTTGCTGGCGGACCACCCGGTCAAGATCGCCGCGCGGCAAGCCGTGGCGTTGCCGGACGAATGCGAGCGCGTCTGAACCGGAAATGGTTTGCGGCCCGGCGGAGAAATCGGCTCCGGAGTACGAGTCGTCGACGGCATCGTTCAGGCAGACGTCAACACCACCGACGGCTTTCGTGAGCTGGTAGAAGCCGAGGAGGTTCACCTCGGCGTAATGGTCGATACCCACACCGGTGAGGTCTTCGACGGTGCTCAGCAAGAGTTTGCGCCCCGCCTCGGACGAACGGCGCTCCAGCTCAGCGGAACCGGACACACCTTGTTGTTGTAGCTCGCTTTCGGCTTCGGACTTGCCCCGACCGAAGGCGGAATTGATCTTATGTTTGCCATGGCCATCGGGGATTCTGGTATAGGTGTCCCGCGGCAGCGAGTAGGCGACCGCACGTGACCGATCCTTCGGGATGTGCAGCAAGATCAGGGTGTCGGTCAGGTTGGCTTCGTTGTCGCCAGCGCCGAGACGTTCCAGGACGTCATCAGGAAGCGGATTGCCTTGTGCGTCGGTGCGGCTGTCCATGCCGACGAGCAGTACATCGAGGGAACCGTCGGCGCTCGCACCGGCGGTGACATCGCTGGTCGACAAGCCGCTTTCGAGGTCGCTCACGGTCATCCAGCCATACCCCGTCAAGGCGAATACGAGAGCGGAGACCGCAGCCGTGGCGGTGCGGGCCGCGGATCGCCACGGACGTCGCTGCGCTTGCTGCGGCACCGGCGCAGGAGGGGCGGCTGGAATCGGGACCGTGCGATCGACACGCTCGCTTTGTCGCGGCTGACGGGAATCCAGACGTCTGGACGGACGCTGATGCGATCCCGGACTCTCGCCTCGACCCACGCGAACTCCTTCCTGCTTGCGATGTCTCGGTCGCGGTCGCTGTGCCAGCGTCAGGATACGCAAATACCTGGCGTGGCTGGTGCCTGTGCCCACCGTGCGACCGCACGAATGCTCGGTCGGCTAGGTATCGTCGTGTCGTTCGTGCGTACATACCGATCCAGCACGAGGATGTGCTGGTGAGGAGGCTGGTTGATGCTCATCGAGGAGCCGCTGTCCGCATTGGCGCAACTGCCGACGCCTTTGGTCATCGCGGCTGCAGGCGGGCTCGCTCTCGCGGAGTGCACCCTCGGCCTGGGCTTTGTTGTCCCCGGTGAGAGCGGCTTGCTCATCGCTGCAGCCGCGGTCACCAATCCCGCGATTTTCGTCATCATGGTCAGCGTCGTCGCCGCCTGCGCCACTGTCGGCGACACCCTCGGATTCTGGCTCGGGCACCGGTTCGGCCACCGGCTGCGCGAGACCCGAATCGTGGAGAAGATCGGCAGCCAGCACTGGGACCGTGCTGCCGACCTTCTTCACAGACGCGGCGTCGGCGCGGTTTTCGTCGGGCGCTTCCTGCCCGTTGTCCGCACTTTGACACCTGCTGCGGCCGGCGCCTCGGACCTCGAATTCAAGCGATTCTTGCCGGCTTCGGCACTCGGTGCGTTGTGCTGGTCAACGTTGCACGTGGGCATCGGCGCCAGTGCGGGCGCATCGGCGCGCTACATCGAAGACGTCCTCGGGCGCGCAAGCTGGATCGTTCTCACCGTCGCCGTCATGGTTGTCGGCGGCGTCATCCTGTGGCGGCGCTTCCGCACGCGCGACTCCAGCCCGCAGAAGCCGTTAGAACGCGCTCGCTGAGCCGATGTCTCAAGGACCTATCGCACACGGTGCTCGCTTTCAGCATCCGACGATCTAGTCGACGTGGGTGGTGTCGCGCACGGTGCCGACGTATTCCTCGACGAGGTCCTCCAGCGCGACGACGCCGACTGGGCGGCCGGTGCTGTCGACGGCTGTGGCGAGATGGCTGCCCGCCCGCCGCAGGACCGCGAGGGCGTCGTGCAGCCGGGAGTCCGCGCGAACCGTGGGCAGTGCGCGTACTCGCGAAGAGGCGATCAGCGTGGACGGTTCGTTGCCAACGAGATCGAGCACGTCCTTGAGGTGCAGGTAACCGGGAAGATTTCCGTCGGCGGCGCGGATCGGGAAGCGCGAGAAGCCGGTATCGGCGACGACGCGTTCGACGTCTCGGAGCGCGGGTTCGGCCGGCAGCGTCGTCAACTCCGGCAGAGGGACGTACACGTCGCCAACGGTGTTCTCCACCGAGGACAGCGTTTGGGCGAGCCTGCGGTGCTCGGACTGCTCCAGCAACCCTTCCCGGCGGGATTCCACCAGCAGCTCCGCGAGCTCGGCTGAGGTGTAGGCGGTGTCGAGTTCGTCTTTGGGCTCCACCCGCAGCAGCCGCAGCACGCCGTTGGCCATCATGTTGAACAGCGCGATCAACGGCCGCGCCAGTTTGACGAATCCGACCAGGGCCGGGACCAGCCACAGCGCGAGTCGTTCCGGCTCGGCGATGGCCAGATTCTTCGGCACCATCTCGCCGACCAGCACGTGCAGCGCCACCACGATGGCCAACGCCAGTGTGAATGCCACGACGTGCAGCACCGCCTCGGGGATTCCCAGCGCGGCGAAGGGGATTTCCAGCTGATGCGCCACGGCGGGCTCGCCAAGACGACCGAGGCCCAGCGAGCACAGGGTGATGCCCAGCTGGGCGCTGGTGAGCATCAACGAGCCTTCCTGACTCGCCTTGATAACCACTCTTGCTCGCGTCTTACCTTGTGCCAGCAACGCTTCCAGGCGGTCCCGGCGCGAGGACAGCAGTGCGAACTCCGCGCCGACGAAGAACGCGTTGAGCACGAGCAGGACGATGCCGAGCAGCATCGCGACACCGTCACTCATCAGGACACCTCTCCATCGCCGTCGGCGCTATCGGATTGCTGAGTGACGCGGAGTTCGTCAACGCGTTTGCGATCCATGCGTGTCACCGTCAGGACCCAACCGTCCACGGCCACCTGGTCGCCAGCTTCAGGGATGCGGCTGAGCCGGGACAGCACGAACCCGGCGGCGGTCTCGTAGTCGCCCTCGGTCAAGGTGAGCCCGGTGGCTTCGGCCAGCTCATCCAGGCGCAGCAGTCCGGAGATCAACCACGAGGTGTCGTCGACCTGCCGCACGGCGATGGATTCGCCGCGATCGTGTTCGTCGCGAACGTCGCCGATGATCTCTTCGACGAGGTCTTCGAGCGTGACGATCCCGGCGGTGCCGCCGTACTCGTCGATGACCATGGCCAGTTGCAGTCCTGACCGGCGCAACTGCTCCAACAGGGCGTCGCCGTCCAAGGTCTCCGGCACCGTCGGCACCGGCTGGATCAGCGAGCGCACGGGGATGCGCTCCCGTTCCTCCGCAGCGATTCCGAATGCCTGCTTGATGTGCACGACACCCTGCACATCATCGAGATCACCCCCGTGCACCAAGAACCGCGAGTGCCCGCTTCGCCGGGCGAGGTCGACCACCTCCGCCACCGTCGCCCCTGACAACAGGGATTCCACCTGCACCCGCGGTGTCATCAGCTCGTCGGCGGTGCGATCACCGAACCGCAGCGAACGATCCAGCAGCTGCGCGGTCGCGGTGTCCAACGTGCCGTGTTCGGCACTGGAACGCACGATCATGCCGAGCTCGTCGGCCGACCGGGCCGAGCGCAGCTCCTCCTGAGGTTCGATCCCGAAGCGGCGCACCACCCAGTTCGCGCTGTTGTTCATCGCATCGATCAACCAGCGGAATGTCTGTGAGAATCCCGAGTGGTAGCCCGACACCGTCCGCGCCGTCGGCAACGGACGCGCGATCGCCAAGTTCTTCGGCACCATCTCGCCGAACACCATCGACACCGTCGTGGCCAGCAGGATCGCCAACGTCAACGACGCCGCGGCGGCAGCCGCTCCGGGCAGCCCCACACCCGCCAAGCCCGGCCGAATCAACTCACCGATCAGCGGCTCGGCCACGTAACCAGTCACCAGTGTGGTCAGGGTGATGGCGACCTGAGCACCGGACAGCTGGAATGACAGCGAACGATGCGCCTTCTGCACCGACCGAGCACGACGATCACCGACCTGACGCACATGCGCATCAACGGTGCTGCGCTCCAGAGAAGTCAGGGAAAACTCCGCAGCGACCGCGAGACCGGTGCCTAGCGTGAGGACTCCGACGAACAGCAGGCCGGCAACGGCGATCAGGATGTCCATCACCGATCACCTCGTCGCAAGATGTCGGCCGAATGGCGCAGCGGGCCCGAGCCCCGATCGGGCTCCGCAGGGTCGCCCGGGGACAGTGTTTCAAGCACGAACGGGTTCACCCCTCGTCACAAAGCGGAAAAATCGGACGCACATCGTATCTCCAACGGCGGAGCGCCAAGCCGATCGGCGCCCCTCCGTGGACACCGTGCTCCACCCCCCACGTCCGCCCAAGCACAACCTCGTCGGCGAGGTCCGGATCACCGGCGGATCGCCTTTCGCACAGCAACCGACGCGAAACTGGGTCCACCTGGTGCGAAGCAAAGCTGGAGACCGGGAGGTCGAAGGAGACATCGGCGAACCGAATGACTCCGGGGCGGGCGACCCGGAACCGGCACCGGTCGGCAACGACGTGCCGCGCACGATGCACCATCGACGCGGGCGGGTCGATGTCGACGATCGCGCCACAGGTCCTCCCGGCGCGGGCGCCGCTGACCGCGACGATCCGGTCGAAGATGCGTAGCTGCCCGAAGAAGTTCCCTACGGACACGGCTTCGTAAAGCCCGTGGGCAGCCGATAAGGTCACCACCGCCTTATGGTGCGGGTTCCGATAGGTCGCTTGCCCAGTCCATGGCGCTGCCTCCTCGATGCGCTAGCGGTGATGGGACAGTTGGGCGTGCGGGTCCTCGCCGGAGGTGACTGCGGGATCGATGTGCACGGTCGCGCGCCCGAGTCTCGGCAAGACGTGCAGCAGGTGGTGTTCGGCGTCCGCGGCGATCGAATGCGCCTCGATGACGGACAGGGCCGAATCGACGACGAGATCGGTCTCGGCCTGTAGGTCGTGCCCGACCCAGCGCATCCGCAACGAGTCGACACGCAACACACCAGGGGTGACCCGCAACGCGGTCTCGGCTTGCTCGACCAGGCACGGGTCGACGGCGTCGAGCATCCGGGCAAAAACCTCCTTGGCCGCGCCGACGAGCACGGACAGGATCGCCGCGGTAATCAGTATTCCCGCCAGCGGGTCGACCCACCACCAGCCTAGCCACGCGCCACCGGCGGCAAGCAGCACTCCCAGCGACGTGAACCCGTCGGTGCGCGCGTGCAGCCCGTCGGCGACCAACGCCGCCGAACCGATACGGCGACCGACCGTGGTGCGGTAGCGAGCTACTACCTCGTTGCCGGCGAAACCGACAAGGCCCGCGGCCGCCACCCACCCGACATGGCTGATGTCCTGCGGATGAAGCAACCGATCGATCGCCGTCCACGCAGCCAGCACCGCCGAAGCCGACATAACCAGCAAGATCACCAGACCTGCCAGGTCCTCGCCGCGTCCGAGCCCGTAGGTGAACCGTCGCGAAGCCGCCCGCCGACCGAGTACGAACGCGATCGCCAGCGGCACCGCAGTGAGGGCATCGGCGAAGTTGTGCAGAGTGTCGCCCAACAACGCCACCGAGTCGGTGAACGACACCAAAACCAACTGAGCCAAAGCCGTCGCCATCAACACCGCGAACGAGATCCACAAAGCTCGCATCCCGGCACGGCTGGCACGCAACGTCGAATCCACAAGCTCATTGCTGTCATGGCTGTGTGGAGTCAGCGCGTGCTTGATCTGCGACCACAGGCCCGCCCACGCGCTGCCACCGTGGCCGTGGGGATGCTGCACGTCAGACATCGGTCCGAGACAGTGCGAATCGGGTGCGGACTCGTCGTTCATGCGACCTCGCTCCCGGTGGTGGACAGCGGCACCGAAGTAGCACGACCATATGTGCTCATGTACGCACGCGACAACGTTGCAGCTGCCAACGAGGAGCAACAACAACTGCCCAGCGAGGGCCAGGTGGAGACGGCAGTAACCGCGCTGCGCATGTTGGCCGACCCCACACGGCTGCGGATCGTGTGGCTGCTACGCGACACCGAAATGGACGTGGCCAGTCTCGCGACGGCCGTCGGCGCAGCACGCCCCGCGGTCTCGCAGCACTTGGCCAAGCTCCGCCTGGCCGGATTGGTGCGAACGCGCCGCCACGGGCGCCATGCCGTGTCCGCCGCCCGCGGCGGCCATGTGCGACACCTGGTCGAAGAGGTGTTCTCTGCCGCCGAACACCACCGCACCGGGGCACCCGACCACGACTGAACCGACCCCGGCGAAGTTCCACGCACCGGGCCTCAGCGGGATGCCGATACACCGCCACTCGCGCCAACGGCAGTTCACTGTGGCACCGCTGCCGACGGGCAGCCTTTCGCCCGGCACTGAGCGGGCGAGCTCGAACACGACGCCCGCCCTCAGCGACGAGTGTCGGCCGCAATGCCCTGGCGGAGGCGCCCGGACGAGAACTCTTCGGACAGCCACCGACGCACGCCCGCACCATCGGCAGGCTCGTGGAAACGCTGGTGTATCAAGCGCCGATCACCGGCAAGGCGCTGCCCATCGTGTCTCCGGACCGGACCATTCTGGAGAGCCGGAGCCGTATCACCAGTGAGGCGCGGGCGACGAGCCCGCCCGAACTCCGCTGCACGTCGGCGACTGCGACCACGGCATGGGGCCATGTTCGCGAGGCAGCATTGCCGAACCCGGCCACCAAGGGGGACGCCGACGAGGACATCGACCTGGTGGGGATGGTGGGACCAAGACGGTGACCTCTGAGCCTGCCGCCACTCCACAACCACCCGGCACGGCGAGCCCTCCCGGACTCCCACGGCGGTACTGTCGATGAGATCATCGAAACCGCGCGTTATCGACGGGAAGGGACGCCGATGGCCGAACGGAAGCCACCCGAAGTTCTCGCCGGGGTGGACTTGGAGCGCCCCAACCCGGGACGGATCTACGACTGGTTCCTCGGCGGCAACTCCAACTGGGCCATCGACCGCGTCTTCGGCGAACGCCTGCTGGGCATGTGGCCGCAGATCGCAGGCGTGGCCCGGCAGAACCGCGCCTTCCTGCAACGCGTCGTCGTGGACGCTCTGGACGCGGGCATCCGCCAATTCCTCGATCTCGGTTCGGGTATCCCGACCGTGGGCAACGTGCACGAAATCGTCCAACAGCACACCAACGACCCGGCCAGCGTCGTCTACGTCGACTGCGAACCGGTCGCCACCGCCCACTCGCGCGTGAAACTGGAGCACACCGACTGGGCAGGGGTCGTCCAAGCCGACCTCATGCACTCCCACGAGGTCCTCACCCACGCCACGACCAAGCACCTCCTCGACCGCAACGAACCGGTGTGCCTGCTCGCCGTCGCCGCCCTCCAGTTCGTCGCTCCCGACCGCGGCATCCCGGCGGTGCTGCGCCGCTACGGCACGAAACTCGCCACCGGCTCCCGGGTAGCCGTGTCGCACTTCGCCTCCGACGTGCCCGACCCGGATGCACGCGCCGCCATGGAACGGTTCCGCACCGAATGCGACGTCACCCCTAACCCGCTGTATCTCCGCGACCGCGACACGATCATTAGCTGGCTGGACGGACTCGGGCACGACTGGACACTGCTGTCCCCGGGAGTAACCCAGTTACCGGACTGGCGACCCGAGCAGATCGCCCCGAATGCCAAAGCTGAAGCCGAGAAGATGCGGCCCTTCGCATGGTGCGGCGTCGCCGAGAAACACTAACGAGCAGTCGGCGATGCGCGGCGTCGGCGAAGGGACTAAATTTCCTCTCTTCTTGCCTCTCTCATCGCCCGCGTTGGTTTCTCGCCTTCTCCCCTGTTATCGCCTTCTTGTCCAGCGTGGGGCACTCGATGCCACCATCGCTTTAGGGTTACCCCAAGCATAAAGGGAAGCGCATGAAGCGGACCATCGGAATCATCTCGGCTACGACGGCCATTGCTCTGTCCTTGGCAGGGTGCGGCCCCGGAGCGTCATCTTCTGAAGAACAATGGACTGACGAGATTAAGGCCGCCGGCGTCGAAGCGCAGAACGGGGCTTCCTACCAAGGATTGTACGACCGGACACGACTACTCTGCGAGAGCGGCAGCAAGGAATCGATCACGTCTCTCCTTCGCCTCTCGTTGTCAGGGAGCAATAGTACCCAGCCGGACGCGGAACTGGCCGCTCCCGATAGAAATCCGAAACGGGCAGCGGAAACGTATGCGGACGCTACATGGAAATACGTTTGCGCCAGGTAGTTGAGATAATCTCACTGCGGCGAGCGCACGGAAGCCAGCCGGCTTTTGGAGGGTCCCTTGCTTCTTCGAAGTGCAGCCCGATGCGCTGACCATGAACCTTCGCTGCTAAAGATTTTCTACCGCACGGGGAAGAATGCGTCAGAGGGCCACCCAAAGGATACGTCTACAAACCTTGCGGCGTGCCGCGCACTCAGCGCTGTAGTCCGTGCTCCACCCACACGATAGGTCACAGTATGATCACGGAAAGTGACGCCGGCAACCATGCGTGATGCGGGAGCGTCTGTACCAGTGGATCGCACACCGTTTTTACGGAGGTTGGGTATGCACTCAGGACGGTCGACGCTCCACGCGGGGAGCTTGGGCTTGGCGGTCACGGCGCTCGTGGTTTCGTTGGTAGGTATGCCTGCTACGGCAGTAGCGGAGACGAAAGCAGAACCTTCCCTCGCACCTCCCGGGTGCGGAAGCAGATGTGAACAAGTCTTCAGCAAACAATTGGGATATGACGCGCATGTTGAGGGCTGGCGGAACACTCCCGACCCGTCGGGACACAGCGTGCTTGCGTACTACATTGACGGCCAGTTGCGGGATACCGCCACGCTTGACTACGAGTACGTGGAACAGGCGTCGTGTGGGTGGGAAGGCGACGCACAACGGTGCGCCGTGTCGTACTTCACCGGAGCCCACAGCAGCGGCGCCAAGTCTGTGTTCTTCAGCGCTGATGCCGGCATCGAGATTACCGACGACATTCTCGGCGGGGCACCGGGCACCATGCCGACCTACCTGGACGGCAACGGACGCGCTGATGTAGCGCTTCGCCAAAGCACCTATGATCCCAACTACGCTGAAGCGCCTCAATACTGGGAAACCTACCTCGAGTTCGGAGGCGAGTTCGTGCGGACGG
This sequence comes from Saccharopolyspora galaxeae, assembly GCF_016526145.1. Lineage (GTDB taxonomy): Bacteria > Actinomycetota > Actinomycetes > Mycobacteriales > Pseudonocardiaceae > Saccharopolyspora_C > Saccharopolyspora_C galaxeae. The sequence continues at coordinate 339,093 of NZ_JADDUE010000007.1, read as the reverse complement.
GCTGCACCGCTCCGGAATATACAAACTCGCCTGCCCCGACCGAACCCGCGTACAGGAGCTGCGACTACATCTGACCACGAGCTCCACGGTGAGCGGGGCTGTAGTTAGTCGGCTCCCGTTCCCATCGAACGCTCGTGTCCTGCCGCCGTCGGGGTGTGCGCCGCGGGCTGGCGCGGCGCACACCGCGGTCATATCTCGAGATCGTCCATGCCGCGGCCGCCGCCACCTGAGCCGAGGGCGCGTTCCATCGTGCCGGGCTGGCGCGTCTCGCTTCGGGTCGCCATTCGCGCCATCGCCTGCGGATCATCAGACGAGGCACGTTCGGACGCGGGCACAGTCTGGCTCATTTCGTCGAGCACACGGCGACGCTGCTCGGGGGTGAGCTTGGCGAAGGCCTCGACATGCGCCTGCTCGACGGTCCCTGGTGGCGCGGTGCGCTGCATGTAGCGGTACCGCTCGACCGCCACCTCGTCGCGTAGGTCGCCTTCCCGCACCTGCGGCACTCAACGCGACAACATAGGTTCCGCCTCTACGTTTAAGAAATTGTCGATCTGGGCCGACCTCAGGTGTCATCCCAATGCCGAAGGGCTGACGATGGCGGCGACGGCGACGAAGACCGCAACAGCGAGGACGATGTAGGAGAACCAGCGGCGCACGGTGGGCGAGCGCAGCCTCGTCGACATCCGAGCGGCCACAATGGACACCACCAGTGATGTGCCAGCGAACAGTAGTAGCACTGGGTAGTCGATGCTCCTTGCCGCGCCAGCGTGGGCAACAAGCCCTGCCGCCGAGTTGATCAGCACCACCACCAGGGAGGTGGCGACTGCCTGCTGCGCTCCCAGGCCCAGCAACAGGCTCAGAGCAGGAACGATCACGAAGCCGCCGCCTACGCCGAACAAGCCGGTGAGCAATCCGACGAGTGCACCAGCGACCACTGACTTGGGCAGGCAGGTGCGCCAGTTGACCCCGCCCTCCTGGGTACGGCAGGCGCCGGCGTGGCTGTCCCCGCCGCGAAGCATCCGCACCGCGACGACGACCATGAGCGCGGCGAAAGCCAGCAGCAGCCAGCGTTGCGGGAAGAGCTTCCCGAGCGCGGCGCCGCCGAAGGCGGCCGGGGTGCCGGCCATGCCGAAGACCAGCGCGACCGGCCACCGCACCGCGGTGCGCCGCTCGCGGGGCACCAGGCCCCCCAGCGAGGACAGTGCGACTACGGCCAGCGAGGTGGGGATCGCTGTCTGCAAGGGCTGCCCAACGCCGTAGACCAGGGCCGGCACGGCGAGGATCGAGCCACCCGCACCGAGCAAGCCCAGTGCCAGGCCGATCACTGCACCGAACACCACTGCCAAGTACAACGAAACCACCTATCCCGGCAGCGGGCGCACCGTGCGCCACCGCTGTCGTTGGTCGTGCCCGTGCTCAGTGGGGCTTACTGCCCCTGATCTTTTGCGCTGGTAAGGGCATCGAGAAGGGTTCGACCATCCGTGGTGGATGTGCGGTTGTGCGGCAGCAGCCCAAGCGCCCGGGACATGGCGCAGGTGTTGGTCACCGCAGCGAAGGTCAGGCCCGCGCCGACGAACCCGGCGATCCACTTCAGCGGGTCGAAGACCGTGCTGGCCACCACGCCGGTGAGCACGAGCAGGCCGGCCACCAGCCGCACTTGCCGTTCCATGGCCCAAGTGCCTCGACCCCGGTTGAGCTCGCCGTTTTCCTGTTCCCAGCCGGTGATGCCGCCGCGGAGCACGCTGAGCCGGTCCAACCCGGCGGTCTCCAGCAGGGTGCGGGCTTGCTCGGCACGAGCGCCCGAGGCACACACCAGCACCACCGGGTCGCCGTGCTGCGCGGTGAGCTCGTCGCGGTGTTCACGCAGCAGGTTCAGCGGGACATTGTCGGAGCCGGGGATGTGGGCCGAGGCGAACTCGCCGGGCATGCGCACGTCGATCAACCTGACTTGCGGGTCGGCCTCGCGGAACTCGCGGACCTGAGCGGTGTCGACAATCTTGGGCAGGGTCTTTGGCATTCTTCGCGTTCCTCCGCGATCGCTTCCGGATGTGGCGTCAGGTTCCATCGGTCATCGGCACGCCGGCCCCGGCGGCGACTCCGAAGTGGTCGTCGATGAGCACGACCGTGCGACCGACTGCTTGCAGCAGTGAGGCCGCTGCGGTCGCGCGGTAGCCACTGCCGCAGTGCACCCACACCACACCGGCCGGGATCTCGCCGAGCCGGTCTTTGACCTCGTAGAGCGGGATGTGCACCGCGTCGGTGACGTGGGAGGCGGCGAACTCGTTGTGGGTGCGCACGTCGAGCACCACCTCCGGCGCGGGCCGCTCGTTGGTGTTGCCGTCCAGCGCCGCGGCCAGGTCCACGAACGTGGCAGTCGGAGTGCTGCGCAGCTGGGCTGCGTCGGCGGCCAGCTCCGCTGGGCTGCCCACGGCCGCCGCCGCGAACTTGTCGATGCCGATCCGGGCGAGCTCGCGTTGGGCCTCGCCGACCTGTTCCCGGGACTCGCCCAGCAGCGTGATGGGAGCGCCCCAGTCGATCATCCAACCGAGCCAGGTCACCATCGGACCGTCCAGACCGAGGCTGACCGTGCCGGCCAGGTGCGAGACCACGTAGGCCTTCCGGGAACGCAGGTCCACCACCCACTCCCCGTGCTCCAGGCGGCGCCGCAGCTCCTCCGGCGAGGCTCGGACCGGCTCGCGCAGGTCGAGCGGTTCCGGCCCCGTCGTGTTCTGCACACCCATGTGCGCGTAGTAGGCCGGGTAGGCATCCAGCCCCGCCAGCGTCTGCTCGACGAAGTCACCCTCGGCCAGCGTCAGCGCCGGATTGATTTTCTTCTGCTCGCCCAGTGTGGCCGAGTCGCCCGAGGCCTGGGTGGCCGAGCAGAAACTGCCGAACCCGTGGGTGGGCCAAATCTGCGCACCGTCCGGCAAGATCGCCGCCAGCTTCTGCGCGGAAGCGTGCTGGTGGCGAGCCAGCTGCTTGCTGTGTTGCTCACCCACCAGGTCGGTGCGCCCGGTAGTGCCAAACAGCAGCGAACCCCCAGTGAACACCCCTACCGGTCCCTGCTCCCCTTCCAGCACGTAGGACAGGTGGTGGTAGGTGTGCCCGGGAGTGGCCACCGACCGCACCTGCATCCGCGCCGACAGCTCCCCCACGTCGCCGTCGGACAACGGGCGCCGGTCGAAGGGCACCTCGTCCGCGGCCGCCAACCCGTACTCCGCCCCGGTCAACCGGGCCAATTCCAGACCACCGGACACGTAATCGTTGTGCACATGCGTTTCCAGCACTAAGGCGATCCGCACGCCGAACCGCCCGGCGGCCGCAATCACTCGATCCACATCCCGCTGCGGATCGACCACCACCGCCACGTCACCGTCACTGGCCATGTAGCTGCGGTCTCCCAGCGAGGACGTCTCGATCACCTCGACCGACAAACCACCGGGCAACCGCTCTTCCTGCTTCACCGCGTTCACTGCCGTCACTGCGCCACACCCCTTTCAATCTCATGCCCGACGTCGATCCACTCCGATGTCCCACCGGACACCGAGACCGCTCGCGCACCGGCTACGTTCATCGCTTCCTCCGCTTTCAGGCTGCGTCCGCCAGACCGGCAGATGACAAGCCACTCCTCTCCCACGAACTGCTGGGGCGAGGCCAACACGTCTTCCAACGGCACGTTCATTGCTCCCGGCACGTGGCCCGACGCGTATTCCTCCTGGAAACGCACATCGACCAGCCGACTTCCGGCGTCTGTTCAGGCAAGAATCCTCCTAATACCCGCGGTGGTATCGATGATTTACACGACCCCGGCAGACGAGGGAGAGACCGCCCTCAGGCGAGCGCGAGGAACAGCCGCTCCAACTCCTGTTCGGTCATCGGCGGCTCGTCACCGTCCTCGCGAGCCTGCTGGCAGTAGCGCATCCCACTGGCCACGACCTTGAACCCTGCACGGTCCAGAGCACGGGAAACAGCGGCCAACTGGGTCAACACCTCGGCGCAGTCGCGCCCTTCCTCCATGGCCTCGATCACACCGCTCAGCTGGCCCCGCGCCCGGCGCAGCCGCGCCAGCGCGTCGCCCACCATCTCCGGCTTCATCTCCACGACGACCATCTCCCTTCGTCCGGACCAACGTAACAAACCCCCGGGGGTATTCCAAGCGAAGCGATTCCGCCGAAGTAGGAGCCGATGTTGCAGCCGTGGGCGAGACGGACGCCGTAGCTCATGAGCAGGCCGTACTGCTGTGGCGAGCACCGTGCGCAGGGGCGTCGTGAGGGCGAAAGATCCGAACGCCACCGCGACGGCCCCAGCACCGGCGGGGATACCGAGGTCGGCACCGTCGTCGTGTCGGCGAGCAGCGGGGCGCGCAAGGACGGCGCGGGAACCCTGCCAGTAGGGCCGAGTCCCCGCGTCCACACCGAAGTCTTGCAGCGCTCTCGCGCACCACAGGGCGACCCCGGAGCTCACACCCAAGGCTTGCCGCGCACGAGCAGCGTCGCGGCGTTGAGCACGGGCGAGGGCAGCGGCGCAGACCAGCAGCGGCCACGAGCCCAGCACCACGACGGACTGGTCATGAGCACCGATCTTTCGACTCCGCTGCCGGGTGCAGGGTGACAGCGACGCGGAGGCAGGTGCCCGCCGACGAGCACAAAGCGGCGCAGGCCTACAGCACCGGCGTCATCGGTAATGGCATTCGCCGGAAAGCGCTGCGCGAGGTCATCATTGTGGACCTCCTTTCCTGTCGGGTTTCTTGCCGACTAGGCGGTGTCAGCTCAGCAGTTGCGGGAGTGCCCTCCACAGCAGGTTCACCGCGGTGGCGAGCAGCAGCGCAGTGATGACGGCGTCCAACCGACGCTTGTCGATGGCGAAGCGGCGGCGGATGACCGTGCCGAGCGCGAGACCGAGCAGCGTGACCAGCGCAATGGTCGAGCCCAGCCAGATCCGGTACTCGGTGAGGACTCCCTGCACCCACATCTGCACGATGCGCTCGCCGATAACCACGGCGAAGAACAGGGACATGCCGCCTATGTAGCGCTGGGCGTTGCGTTCGAAGGTCTGCAGGTAGGCGGGCAGGACAGGCCCCAGATTCACGGCTCCGAGCAGGAATCCCTGCACTAGGCCCACCAGGCTTAGCAGGGCAGGGTGGCCGGCCCGTGGTGTGGTGGCGAAACGGCGGGTGAGCTGGAAGGTGATGTGGGCGAGCAGGATGACCGCGACCAGCACCGACAGCAGCGCCTGGTCCGGTTTAGTGCTCAGCAGTGCTACACCGACCACGGAGCCGAGCAGGCCGAAGGCGAACAGGCTCCAATTCTGCCGCACGTAGGTCCGTCCGGTGCCGGTTTCCCCGACTTGGAACACGTTGAGCATCAACGGTGGGATGGCAAGCACGATCACGGCTAACGTCGGATCGATGATCAGCGCGGCGACCGGGGTCACCAGCAGCGAGTAGCCGAACCCAGAGATCCCTTTCAGGGCCGCGCCAATCACGGCGACCGCTGCGAAAGCCAGTAGGCTCAAGGCGGTGACGTCGTCGCGCAACCCATCCGCGAGGTGATCCACCCCGGGAAATAGCGCGACCGCGGGGACGGCGACCAACAAGACGGCCAAGATCATGGTCAGGTGGCGGTAGCTCAGCCACGGATGGTGCAGGGCTTGCGTGGGGGCAGTGGGCATCGCAGGTTCCGCTCCTTCCGGCGTTTGTGGTTTCAGAACCTGTCTTTCGTCTCGTTCCGCGTTGCTTGCCAAGCGCGCGGAACCTCAGCCGCCGTCTCACTGGAGCATCCCTGGCGAAGTAAGCCGCTCCGCGACATCGGACTCTCCTCGACAGAAAGGGCGCGTCGATGCGAGTTGCTTAAGCGGCGAAAACAGCTGCACGGATCGAAGAGGACGGAGTCGGTCAGGCGCCAGTGCCTCCGGTGGTCCAAAGACACGCTCGGCAACTCAATGTGTCGCGCGTCGCGGGAGCGTTCACGGGTGAATGTAGGCCCAGCCGTTGTGTTGCAGCCGCACCAGTTCGGCCAGCCCAGCTCGCACTAACCGCACGCCGGGTAGCACCTCGACTTCCGGAATCTCCTTGCGGCGCAGGGTGTTCTGACACGCCACTACCTCTACACCGGACTCCAGCGCGGCGCGCACGCCGACGCTGGCGGCAGTCCGGCCGGTGGCGAACTCGATCCCGTCACCATGGGCGATGATGCAGATGGCGACGTCGTCGAGCTCCGCCGTTACATTGCGCACGTTGCGCACGACGGTCTCGTGGAAGCCGGTATCTTCCCGGGGAACCTGAAAAACGACCTGATAAGCGCTCACTTTTAGCTCCTTTTCCTGGTTGGGTCTCTTCACCCGGTGACTGGCCCGAACAACGCTCGCGGTGGGCCAATAACTGCGTGTTTTCAAGACTGCGTACGGATTGCACGCCTGCCGATCAGCCAGCCATCCGGCGAATGGAGTGGGTATCACCGATGTCCTGGTAGTTCTCGACCTTGACGTCCTGGCCCTCGGTCGGTGCGTGCACGATCTTGCCGCCACTGATGTAGATCCCGTTGTGGCTGGCCGAGCTGTAAAAAGAAGATCACGTTCCCGGGTCAGAGCTCGTCCTTGGACACACTGCTGCCCGTCGACACCTGCGACCGGGTGGAGCCGGGCAGGGACTTTGCCCGCCTGCTGGTAAGACCACTGCACCAGGCCGGAGCAGTCGAACTCGTCGAGACCCTTGGCGCCGAACACGTAGGGCGAGCCCTGCTTTCCCAGCGCCGCGTTGACCGCGGCGATCGCCATCCCGCTCCCGGCAATAGGCCCGACGTCGCTGCCGCCACCGGACAACGCGTCCTGCTCGACGGAACTGAGCTGGCTGTACTGCTGCTTGACCTGGGCGATTTGGGCGTCCATCGCTTCCTTGCGGGCGGCGATATCGTGCTGCAACCGGGCGGCGTCGGCCTCGGCCCGAGAGGCACGTGACGTGCCCGCTCGTCCGTCGCTCGCTGTTGGGCGGATTCGGCCTGCCGAGGTGGCGGTGGCCAGTGCGCGCACCGCCTCGTGGCTGTCGTTGGCGAGCGCCTCCGCCGCCGCCGTCGCCCGATCGGAGAAGGACCCGGGCGATTCGCTAGTGAGCAACGTCGGGAGGTGTTCACCCGCGCACCCTGGCAGGAAGCTGCGGTGAGCTCGTCGACCCGGCTGCGGAAGCGCTCTTCCTCGCCGCGGGCCCGCTTGGCGACCAGGTCGGACTGGTGTGCCGCCGCGGTGGACTCGTCGAGTTCTCGCTGCCGCGCGGCGTGGTCGTCCTGGGACTTCTTGACGGTCTCGGTGAGCACCTCCGCTGCCGGGACAGCTCGCGCAGGCGCTTCGCGGCATCGGACGCGGATCCCGGTGGCCGGGCCACGGCGGACACCCCACCGATGAACACAGTGGACAGTGCGGTAGTGGCCACCAGCGCGCTGCGTATCGCGTGCTTGCGGTTGATCGGCATGGTCCCGGCATCACTCCTTCGGTCGGTCCTGCGGGGTGTCGGCCGCCCGAGCGCTCTCCCGGCCACCGGCCGACGACGAGGCGGGGGCGTGGGTGGTCTCCGCGGGTGCTCGCCGGACCGAGCGGCGTGCTGTGATCAGCGCCCAGCCCAGTCCGGCGGCCGTGGCGACGGCCACGACTAGCAGCACAGCTCGGTCCGACACCGAGCCGGCCGCCTGCTGGACCTGTGCCTGCGCGGCGAACTGGGCGTCGAGACCGATAAGACCGCCCAGCGATCCGGTTCCGTCGGTTGCCAGGAACATCGCCCCCAATGCGATGAAGACGAGCCCCGATAGCAGCGTGGTGCTGTGCACCCGGAGCGCTCCTAGACGCACGGGCCGGCCCCGCAGCCACCGACGCCGACCGAGGTCGAACCGATCCCACAACGCGGCGATCAAGAACAGCGGCAGCGCCATGCCCAGGGCATAGATGGCTAGCAGGAGCCCGCCGTAAGCCGGGCTGGCCCCGGTCATCGCCATCGCCAGGACACTGCCCAGGAGCGGACCGGCGCAGAACCCGGCCAGCCCGTACACGCTGCCCAGCAGGTAAACCGACAGCGCTGAGGAGACCCGGATCCGGCCGCTCACCCGTTGCGCCGCACCTGAGCCGAATCCGACCCCGAGGATCTGGGCCGCGCCCAGCGTGATCATGAGCAGCCCGCCCGCCAAGACCACGACGCCGCGGTGCTGGTTGAGCACGGCGCCGAAGGAGCCGGCCGCCACGCCCATCGGCACCAGCGTCGTCGCCAGCCCGAGGTAGAAGATGCCGGTCCGCAGCAGCAAACGCACTCGATCGACGAAGGCGTAGGCGAAGAAGGCCGGGATGAGCAGCGCAGAGCAGGGACTCAGCAGCGACAGCACGCCACCGAGGAAGGCGCCCAGGTAGCCGATGTTCATACTTTGACCCGTTCCGCTTCGATCACCGAAACGAACGACTCCAGCGGTTGGGCCCCCAGAATCGGTTCGGTGTTGACGATGAAAGCGGGCGTGCTGGAGACCCCGAGTTGCTGCCCCTCGGTCGCATCGGCCTGGATCGCCTGCTGGATGGTCGGGTCGGCGCGGTCGGCGTTGAACTTCGCCAGGTCCGGCACACCGGCCTCGCGCGCGACCTCCTGGATGCGTTCCTCGGGGAAGCTGGCCTTCTTTGTCCCGCCGCCCATCGCGTACGCGATGTCGTGGAACTGCCAGAACCTGCCCTGGTGCGCGGCGGCGCGACCCGCCTTGGCCATCTCCACCGACTCCGCGCCGAAGATCGGGAAGTCACGCCACTCGATGCGCAGCACACCGGTCCTGACATACCGCTCGATCAACTGGGGCTCGACGTCGGCGGTGAATTTCGAGCAGAACGGGCAGCGGAAGTCCTCATATTTGATCAACACGACCGGCGCGTCCGTGCGTCCCATCGCGAACGGGTCCCCGGGCTGCCGCCGTTGCAGAGCCCTCAGCTGCTGGGCCATGCCGCTGTCCGGCGCTGCCGCCTGATGCTGCTGACCGCCTTCCGAACCGGTCGGACGGCCGCCGTACGTGCCCCACGCCAGCGCGGCGACCACAACGACCGCCAACGCCACGGCGAACCACAGCACCCGAGCCGAGCCCTTCCCTTCTTTCCTTGCCATCCCCATCACTCCCACCCGTCGGACTGTCTTCTATCGACTATAGTAGACCTTTTATGTTTGATAGTAGGATGGTCTCGTCATCGACAGCACGCCCCTTCCAGGAAGCGAGACGCCGTGCGCAGCTGGACAACACGCCACTGGCTGTGGGCCGCCGCGGCGGCCGTGGTCACGGCAGTGGTCACCGGAACTACGCCCGTTCTCATTCCGAACCCGGTCTTCACGCGCATGGTCGAAGCACCGTGGTGGACCTACCCGGTCTGGATCGCTTCCGCAGTCCTGTCCGGATTGCTGATCGCGACCTACGCGGCCGACCGGTCCTCAGCCGAGCACCGGCAGAGCGAGCGCCGGAGCATCACCGGGGCTGTGCTGTCGTTCCTGGCTGTCGGCTCCCGACGTGCAACAAGCTGGTGGTCCTCGCACTGGGCACCAATGGCGCGCTCGCCTGGTTCGGCCCCTTGCAGCCAGTACTAGCGATTGGATCGCTCGCGCTGCTCGGCTTCGCGCTGCGGGACCGGTTGCGCGTCCCCACCAGCTGCCCAGCCCCCGCCGCAGCGGGACGACCATGACCTACGCTGCTGGCAGAAGGGGGATCAGCTCGATGCGCAATCTCGGTCCGCTGGAATCAGCGGTCATGTCCCTGCTGTGGGACGCCGATGACGTCCTGAGCGTGCGGCAGGTGCTCGACAACCTGCGCGACCGCGACCTCGCCTACACCACGGTGGCCACGGTCCTGGAGAACCTCCACCGCAAGGAATGGGTCGAGCGGCAACGACTCGGCCGGGTGTGGTTCTACCACCCACGCGTGCAATCCAGCGAGCACGCGGCCTCGCAGATGCGGGAGGCACTGGCGGCCAGCAACAGCCCCCGCGCCACGTTCCTCAAGTTTGTCGACGAGATCAGCGACGAAGAGGCCGCGCTGCTGCGCGAGCTACTCTCCGACGCCACGCCATCGGAGGAAAATTGACGCCGCTGTTGCTCGGGTTATCCGCCTACACCGTGGCATTCGCAGTGTTCGGCCCACGGTTGATGCACGCGTGCGAGCTTCGGCAACGCGCCGCGCCGCGGTTCGGCCTCGTGCTGTGGACCGCCCTGCCCACGTCATGGATCATCGCCGTGCTCGCTGTCGGGCTCGCCGCCACAGCGCAGCTCTCCGGCGGTCTTGGTCTCGCCGGACTGCTGCACGCGTGCCTGCGCGCGGTGCAAGTGATCCTCGGCGTGCACCATCCGGCGGACGTCCCGGCCGCCGTCGCCCTGCTCGGATCCCTGACCATCCTGCTACGCCTCGGCGGGGTTGCCACACGGCAGGCCCACCACGACCGGAAGCAGCGGAGGACACACCAGCGCGGAGTGTGCGGTCCGATGAGGACCGCACACCGTGCTGGACAGCGGGTCTCGATCGTCGACAGTCCCACACCGGCCGCATACTGCGTTCCCGGGCGCCGTTCGGCGATCGTCCTGACCACGGGCGCCCTCTGGGGACTGCCGCCGCGGCAACTCGACGCGGTCATCGCCCACGAGCAAGCCCATCTGCGAGGCAGACACCACCTCTACGTGGCATGGGGCTCGATCCTGGCGAAGGCGTTCCCGTTCATCCCCCTGCTGCGCAGCGCCCCGCACGAGCTCGCGCGCCTCGTCGAATGGCTCGCCGACGACTACGCCGGCCGTCGACACGGCAGGCACTCGGTTGCCCGCGCCGTCGCCACAATGGCAACCGGCGTCCCCTCGCCGACCAGCCCGCGGCCCGATGCCGCCCTGACGGCCACCGGATCCGACGTCCTCGACCGCGTCCGACGTCTCATCGAACCTCACACGACTGCGCGAGGCGCCCGCTGGCCGGTCAGCACGGCGATCACGGCACCCGTCCTCGTCCTCGCCGCCGCAACAGCCGTGCTGATACCGGCCGCCACCGCAGATCCCACACCGCTGTGCCAGGACCAACAGCCACCGACCCACGCCCAGCACACGAGAACCTGACCCCGAACAAGCCGGACCGACCGAGCCAAGCTGGATAACAGACTGAGCACGCGCATGCGATCAGCCGCGGCCGCCAAATGGCCGCGCTCTTACCACCGGATCAATCTCGCTGCACGACACCTTAGGTGAACTAGAACCCAAACACAGCTCTGACCAGCGTATTCGCAGGCGCCACGCAGAGGCGCACTGTCTCAACAAGAACCCGCATGGCCGCCTTCTTCACAGGTCAAACCTACTACAAGGGATTCTTGAATGCCTTCCTGAGTGGAGGTTGCGGGAACTTACTCGAACACAAATGCCCAGGTCAGTGCCCTGGAAACACTGCGGACGAAGTTGCCGGACCTGGCTACACAGCCCCAACCGTCACCGAAGCGGGCAAAGCCCGGCCGCACCCGGCGCCTCCCCCTCGACCAAGTGCAGCAACTGATCGAGGGCTACAAGTCCGGCGCCACCGTCTACGAGCTGGGTGATCAGTTCGGCATCGAGCGCCGCACCGTCAGCACGATCCTGCACCGCCACGGTGTCCCGATGCGGCGACGCGGTCTGTCCGAGGAGCAGATCGACGACGCGTCCCGGCTCTACCAACAGGGGTGGTCGCTTGCCCAGATCGCCGGGCGTATGGATGTCGCCGCGGGCACCGTGCGCCAGCGCTTGTATGAGCGTGGCGTCCCGATCCGCGACACCCAGGGACAGCGCCGGGCAGGTGACGCCCGATGACCAGCACACCATCCACATCAAGCGCACCTCCCGATCGATCGCTGCACCTGCAATGATCTGGAACTGGCACAGGTTCGGTTCGGCCGGTGTTGGCTGCTAGCTGCGGCAATCCCGGTCGTGGACTTGGCAGCGATCTTCAAGGTGCAAGTCCATCAGTTTAGGTGACACCTTGATTCTCGCGGTTGATCTAACGTGTGCGACGTGGATCACAGTCTGCGGATCATTCAGGGGCAGTCGGTGGCGGATGCCGAGCTGCCGAGCGATCCAGTGCGGTTCCAGGTCGAGTGCCTGGACGCCTTCGTCGCCTCGTGGACAGCGCGGGGGTTTAGCCCGGTCACGATCACCAACGAGACGGGCGTGCTGGAACGAATGCTGACCGCGCTGGGCAAGCCGGTGTGGGAGGCGAGTCCGGACGATGTCGATCGGGTGCTTGGCGCATTGGCTGCCGAAGGGGTGGGGGCGTCGACTCGGCGCAACTATGTTCAGGCGTTGAAGGCGTTCCATCGGTTCCTGGTGGCCCGGAAATCCGCCGACATCGAGGCCGCGTTTGGCGTGCGCCTGTCCTCTCCGGTGGATGAGTTCAACGCCGCTCGCCATGTCGCCGATGACTCGCCGCGTGAACTGCCGCCTCCCGAGGCCGAACGGGTCGAGGCGTTCTTCGCGTTCTTGCGCAACCGGATCGCCACGGCCCGCAAGTACGCACCAGCAGCCCGGGACTACGCCCTGTTCCGCACGGTGTATCACGTGGGGCTGCGTTCGGAGGAAGCCTCACTGCTGGAGGTCTCGGATGTCCACTTCGGGCGGGGGCCGTTCGGGAAGTTGCATGTGCGCTTCGGCAAAGGAGCGCGAACCTCGGGACCCCGTCCGCGGTGGGTGCCGATGCTCGACGGGCTGGACTTGATCCTGCGCTGGTATTTGGCCGATGTTCGGCCGAAACTGCCGGACTCGCCGGTGCTGTTCTGCGATCAAAGCGGCGGGCCGCTGAGCCGGGGAACGATCCGCAACAGGCTGTCCTATCTGCAAACCGTGGAAGGCTGCGCGACTGGCGACCGGTTCAGCCCGCACGGGCTGCGGAGGGCGTGTGCCACGCACAACTACGAACGCGGTGTCGATCTCGTCGCCATCCAGCAATTGCTCGGTCACTGGACGGTGGGCTCAACGATGCGGTATGTCCGACCGTCGGCGACGTTCATCGAGGACGCCTACCGCAACGCCGTGTCCACGACATTGACCGCACTGCAGCACGAGGATGGGAAGGAGTGAGCATGCGGATTCGGTGGAAGCTGCGGATGGCCGCAGCACAGCGGGAAATCTGGACCGGCACCCAGCTGCGGAGGCTGCTGGCCGAACGCGCCGGACTGCAGCTGTCCTCGGCCTCCGTATCGGCTCTATTCACCAAAGAACCCAGCCAGATCAAGCTGTCCACGCTCATCGCGTTGTGCACCGCACTGGAATGCACGCCCAACGATCTGTTCGAAGTGGACACAACACCGGTAGCGCAACCGGCCACCGCCGAAGGCCAGCACGCGAGGGAGCCACGAGCCGTCAACGCCCAGGGCCGCTCAATGCCCCCGCTGTGACGGGTGTCGGCGAGTGCCATGGGCTACAAACGGTGCGATTGCCTTCGCTGCGGCAAACCGGTCGGGCTTCTCGGCCGGCAGCACTGCACCCGATGCGCCCAGCGGCTCCGCAAGGCCGCCGCCAAGCAACCATGCCCGGACTGCGGCCACGCTCGGCTCCTGGTCACCAAGACCGGGCGGTGCGTGACCTGCTCGCGCCGCTGCACCGAGTGCGGCAAGCCGGTGCGTGCCCGCGGCGCGTCCATCTGCCGTCCCTGCCAGCATCGGGCCGGCCGAGAAGCCGCGAAAGCACCATGCCCACGGTGCGGCAAGCGATACCTCCTACGCGCAGAAACGGGCAGGTGCGGGCGTTGTTCCCACCCAGGCCCAGCCCGGAAACCACCACGCGCCTGCGTGACCTGTGGCCAGGTGCGACGACACGAAGCGCACGGCATGTGCCGGCTTTGCTTCCAACGCGATCCCGACCGCCCCTTCGTCCGTGGCGACAACCTCATCGCCCGGCTCACCGATCCGCCCCGGTGGCTACCTGACTGCGTGGCCTACCTCGCCGAGCACCATTCCGTCGATCGTGCCTGCGACCTGATCACCACGCTCGGCCAGCTGCTCACCGATGGTCACAGCTGCCACCCCCAGCAGCTCTTGGAACGTGCTCGTCAGCCGGGCCGGTCGATGGGGACGCTGGCACGAGCCCTGGAAGACTTCTTCGTCGAGCGCCACCTCGCGCTGCCCACCGATCACGCCGCCCGGCTCGCGGCGGGACGGCGCCAGCGCCGGATCGCCGAGACACCCAAATCGTTGCGCGCGGCCGTCGCGGCCTTCGAGACTGCACTACTGCGGGCGCGACAACGGTCGAGCCGAGCCCGCACCCGCCCCCGAGCCGACAGCACCCTCGACTCCCTGCTGTCCACCGTCCGCGACCTGGCTCGTTTCCTGTTCACACAGCGCGGAAAGCCAGATTGGGCCACAGTGGACATCCATGACATCGAGGCATTCCTGGCCCAGGATTCACAACTGCCCAGACGACGATTGCCCGCGCTGCGGCAGTTCTTCCGTTTCGCTCGCACCCATCGACTCGTGCTCATCGATCCCACCGCTGGGCTATCTACGAAAGCGCCGAACGGATTCATCGGCCAGACGCTGACCATGCAGCAGCAACGCGACCTGTTCCGCCGATGGACCACCGACACCAGTACCCATCCCCATGAGGCTCTGATCGGAATCCTCGCGCTGCTGCACGGCGCTTCCAGCCGCGAAGTCCAGCACCTGCAATGCACCGACATCGACCCCGCCGACCGCACAATCCGGACGGGTCAGCGCCCTCACCCCGTCCCGCTGGACCCAGCAAGCTGGGCCATCCTGCAGCGCTGCCTGACCCACCGGCAGGCCCAGCACACCAGCAATCCCCACCTCGTGGTCAACCACATCACCAGAACCAGGTCGAACCCGGCGTCCGCGAACTACCTCAACTCCCGGCTCCCCGACGGCGTCACCCCACGCACACTTCGCGGCACCCGCCTGCTCGACCTCGTCAACGGCATGGACCCCAAACTCGTGGCCGTCGCCTTCGGGATGCACCCCCAGGCCGCCATGCGCTACCTCGCAGACCACGCCGACGCCGATCACCTCACGTCGACCACCCCGCCGAACCCGTGACGTTTCAGGCACCACCTCGCACACGTCGCCGCGAACCTGTGCGCTTTCGCGTGCACGCTGCTGGTGGCCGTCGGCGCGGCCTACGTCTCCTACCGGCACGGCCGGGAGTTCGCCTTGCGGTTCGGCGCCGACGAGACCACCGCCACCCTCTGGCCTCTTATTGTCGACGGATTGTTGACGATGGCCACCATCGAACTGTGGAAGACCGGCCACCGCCCTCGTGCCACCGGACAGTGGAAGGCGTGGCTGTCGTTCGCCCTCGGAATCGGGTTGTCGCTGTGCGCCAACATCGCCTCCGCACCCGAGCTGAACGCCTTCTCCATCGCCGTGGCTGCCTGCCCACCTCTGGCGCTGCTGCTGTCCGTCGAACTGCTCAACCAGGCTCTCAAGCGGCGCCGCGCGGAGACGGCAGGTGGGGCGGTTCACGAGTCCGACGAGGCCAAATCAGCGCAGCCGCACTCGACGGACTCGGGCGAGTCCAGCCCATCACTGGAGGCTCCCGAGGAGGCTGAGGATGTACCAGCGCTGCGCACGATGGTGAACAACGCGCCTGGTCACAGCGCTAACAGCACGGATGCTGCCCCGGAGGCACCGCACGGTGAGGATGATGATCCGCTGCGCGAGGACGCGTACCGACTCGACGCCGAACACTGGAACCTGCACCAACGTCCGATCTCAGCCGACACACTCCGCCGAAAGCTCAGCATCGGCTCGACCCGAGCCCGTGCCCTCACCCGCCACATCCGCCAGCACCGCCAGCCCGGAGCGGTCCTGGCGGCGGTGGAATAGACTGCCGTGGCCCTTACCCGCGCATCGACGAACTTGCGCGAGTGAGGGCCACGGTTTCGGGTGTGAAGTCAGCGCGCGGTGGCTCCGATCTCGGCGGCGTATCCGCCGCCTGTGTGCTCGGGTGCGACGTGTGCGGCGCTGGTCGCTTCGTGCTCGGCCAGCCAGCGTTCCGCGTCGATGGCTGCCGCACAACCGGTCCCGGCCGCGGTGACCGCCTGGCGGTAAGTCTTGTCCACCAGATCGCCAGCGGCGAAGACGCCGGGGATTCTCGTGTGCGTGGTGGGCTGTTGCACGAGGACGTAGCCCTCGGAGTCGACCTGGAGCTGGTCGCGGACGAGCTGGCTGCGCGGGTCGTGCCCGATGGCGACGAACATGGCGGTCACCGGAAGCTCGGATTCGACGCCGGTGACCGTGTCCTGAAGCTTCAGTCCGGTGACTGCGGTGTCGCCGACGACCTCGGTGACGACGGCGTTGGTGCGCCACTTGATCTTCTCGTTCGCGCGGGCGCGTTCGAGCATGATCTTGGAGGCGCGGAATTCCTCGCGGCGGTGGATGATCGTGACCGAGCGGGCGAAGCGGGTGAGGAAGGTCGCTTCCTCCATCGCCGAATCCCCGCCGCCGACGACGGCGATGTCCTGGTCGCGGAAGAAGAACCCGTCGCAGGTCGCGCAGGAGGACACGCCGCGTCCGAGCAGGCGGTCTTCTCCGGGCACGCCGACGTAGCGGGCGGCGGCGCCCATCGCGAGGATGATGGCCTTGGCGCGGTACTCGACGCCGTTGGCGAGGACTGTTTTCGTCTCGCCACTGAGGGCGATGTTCTCGACGTCCTCGGCCCGGAGGTCGGCGCCGAAGCGCTGGGCTTGGTTGCGCATCTGCTCCATGAGGTCGGGACCCATGATGCCGTCGCGGAAGCCCGGGTAGTTCTCGACCTCGGTGGTGGTCATCAGCGCACCACCGAACTGAGTGCCCTCAAAAACGAGCGGTTCGAGTTCCGCGCGAGCCGCATACACCGCAGCGGTGTATCCGGCCGGGCCAGAGCCCACGATGATCAGGTTGCGGACCTCGCCCGTCACCGCGCGGCCTCCGGTGCCAGCTCGGCCAGCAGTCCGGTGACGCGGCGGTCGATCTCGTCGCGGACGGCGCGGACCTCCTCGACCGACTTACCGGCGGGGTCGTCGAGTTCCCAGTCGAGGTAGCGCTTGCCGGGAAAGACCGGGCACGCGTCCCCGCAGCCCATCGTGATCACGACGTCGGCGGCTTCGACCGCCTCGGTGGTCAGAGGCTTGGGGAATTCCTGGGACAGGTCGAGGTCGAGTTCGGCCATCGCGAGCACCACCGCTGGGTTGATGGTCTCGGCCGGCGCGGAGCCGGCCGAACGGACGGTGACTCGGCCTTGGGCGCGGTGGTGCAGCAGTGCGGCGGCCATCTGGGATCGGCCGGCGTTGTGCACGCAGACGAACAGCACTTCGGGGGTCGAGGACACGAGGGCTCCTTGGTTCTTGGCAATCGAGGTGAGACGTTCGCGGGCGAATCGCGTCGCGAGTGTGGCGAGGTGGGTGTGCACCCGGGCTGTGGCGTTGAGTTGCGTGTAGGTCTCGTCCAATACCGCGCGGATGGTTTCCGGGCCGAAGATCCCCTGGAACTGGGGTTGCAGGTCGGCGGTGGCGCGGTCGAGGAGTTCGGTGACGTGTGGGTCGGTCAGCCGGTATTCCTCGGCGTCGTGGTGGTGCTGGGGTGACGTGGACATGGTCGGCCGCCTGGAGTTCGGTAGGACGATTCTTGGCGCGGGACGCTTCGGCTGGGGCTCGGATCTCCTATCGAGGGATGTTGATGGGACGTCGCGATCGGGTCAGGCACAGGGGCGGCGGATGGCCTGGGCGTGGTGTGCCTGCGCGGCAAGGTTCGCGATACCGACGGTCAGCAGACTCAGCGCTTCCGGGCGCAGCCGATAGTAGGTGTACCGGCCACGCGCCTCGGCGGCCACGAAGCCCGCTTCGCGCAGAACGCGCAGGTGGTGGCTGATGGTGGACTGCCGTGCGCCGGTGTCGTCCACCAGGTGACAGGTACACATCTGCTCACGGGCAAGCAGGCGCACGATCTCCGCGCGGAGCGGATCTCCGAAGAGCTTCACGGCGGCCTCGGCGAGGTCCGGTTGCGCGTCCGCAGCGTTCCCGGAAGCGTCTTCGTCTTCCCCAGCAACGGGTGACATCAACATGGTTCGATGAAAGCATCGATGGACACATCCCGTCAAGTGATGTTCCAGGCGGCGCAAGATACCTGTGCGCTGCTGTTTTGATCCTCGCCTTCGAGGGCAAGACCCTGTCGAAGTCGGCATTCGAATCAGCTTGGTTTGATTCATCAGCGTGAGTCGATGTAACGTCGGCTGCGTAGTGCTCCCAGCGGGAAGGGGTCCGTGATGACGTCTGTCGAGATTTATGACCCGGCGATGTGCTGTTCGACCGGGGTGTGTGGGCCGTCGGTGGACCCGGCGTTGACGCAGTTCGCTGCTGATGTGGAGTGGCTGGGCTCGGCTGGCGTGGAGGTCCACAGGTTCGGCTTGTCGACCGAGCCCGGCAAGTTCGTGGAGAACGCCGAGGTCGGCGCGCTACTGAAGGACAAGAGCGAGGAAGCCCTGCCTGCCGTGTTCGTCGATGGTGCGCTGCGCACCTCGGGGCGGTATCCGACACGGGTGGAACTGGCCGAGTGGACGGGGGTGTCCACCGAGCGCCCCGGACTGCCGGTGGTCGAGCAGTCCGAGTCCGGTGGGTGCTGCGGCGGCGGGGAGTGCTGAACGTGGCCACCGTGCCCACCGATCAGGTCCTCGGCGGTCTACTCCGGGTGCGCACGCCGTTCGTGTTCTTCACCGGCAAGGGCGGCGTGGGCAAGACCTCAACAGCTTCGGCGACGGCGATCGGGCTGGCCGATGCCGGACGCAGCGTCCTGGTGGTCAGCACCGATCCCGCCTCGAACCTCGATGAAGTCCTGGAGACCAGCGCAGGTCGGGATCCGCAGCCGGTACCCGGGGTCGCTGGGTTGTCTGTGATGAACATCGATCCGGGCGTCGCGGCGGCACAGTACCGGGAGAAGGTCCTCGGCCCGTACCGGGACAGCCTGCCCGCCTCGGCCGTGGAGCAGATCGAGGAACAGCTCTCCGGCGCCTGCACGGTTGAGATCGCCGCGTTCAACGAGTTCGTCGCGTTGCTGACCGACCCGGAGATCCGCGAGCGATTCGACCACGTCGTGTTCGACACCGCGCCCACCGGGCACACCCTGCGGTTGCTGAGCCTGCCCAGCGCGTGGTCGGACTTCCTGGCCACCAACCCCGGCGGCGCCTCGTGTCTCGGCCCGCTGGCGGAGATGGGGGCACAGCAGCAGCGCTACGCCGAGGCGATGCACGCGCTGGCCGACGGCGACCAGACCACGCTGGTTCTGGTGACCCGCCCCGAGCAGGGAGCACTGGCAGAGGCCGGACGGGCGTCTGCTGAGCTCCGGGAACTCGGCGTCGACAACCAGCGCTTGATCGTCAACGGCGTGTTCACCGCCACCCGCAACGACGATCCCCTGGCACAAGCGTGGCAGCAGCGCGCCGAGGACGCGCTAGAGCAGATGCCCGAGTCGTTGGCGGAAGTGACCGAGGTCGAGTCCGTGCCCCTGCTGCCGGAGCTGCCACTGGGTGTGCCGGGCTTGCGCGCCATGCTCCGTCCCACGCTGCCAGCACAATCGGTCTCGACAGCCGACACCGTGGTGCCCGCCGGGACGGCTACCGACCTGCGGGAGCTGGTCGACGAGGTCGCCGCCAACGGCCGCGGGCTGGTGATGACGCTGGGCAAGGGCGGCGTCGGCAAGACTACGGTCGCCTCAGCCGTGGCCGTGGCGCTGGCCCAACGGGGGCTTCCGGTCACGCTGACCACGACCGACCCGGCCGCGCACCTCGACACCGCCCTGGGCGACGGGCTTGGTGACCTGGAGGTCACGCGTATCGACCCGGTGGCCGAGACGGCGTCGTATACCGAGGCAGTACTTGCCGAGGCCGGCGCGGAACTGGATGAGCAGGGCCGGGCCTTGCTGGTTGAGGACCTACGGTCGCCCTGCACCGAGGAGATCGCGGTCTTCCACGCGTTCGCCCGCACCGTGGCCGCCGCTCGGGATCGGATCGTGGTAGTCGACACCGCCCCGACCGGGCACACCCTGTTGCTGCTGGATGCCTCCCGTAGCTACCAGCGCCAGTTGTCCCAGCAGACCGGCCAGGCTCCACCGGCCGAAGCCGTGGAACTCCTCGACCGGCTGACCGATCCGGATTACACCCGCGTCGTGCTGGTGAGCCTCCCGGAGGCGACACCCGTGCATGAGGCCGCCGCGCTGCAGGGCGACCTCGCTCGGGCGGGAATCAAGCCGTTCGCCTGGGTGGTCAACCAAAGCTTGGCCGCGGCCTCCCCAGTCGACCCCCTGCTGGTGGCACGCGCCGCCTCAGAACGCCGCTACCTCGCCGAAGTCGCCACTGACCACGCCGAGCGCACTGTGGTGCTGCCCTGGCAGGCCGCAGCACCGGTCGGAGCCGAGCACTTGGTGCGGCTCGCCCACGGCGACTACTTACCCCAACCGGTGGTCACACACGTCCCGGCCACCGACCCCGACTCAGGCTCGACAGGAGAGACGACGACGCCATGACTGTGGCAGCCATTCTGATCTTCCTCGCCACGCTCACCCTGGTGATCTGGCAACCCAAGGGCCTGGGCATCGGCTGGAGCGCGCTCGGCGGTGCGGTCGTCGCCCTGGCCACCACGGTGGTGCACCTCTCCGACGTGCCCACCGTGGTGGGCATCGTCTGGAACGCGACGCTGGCCTTCGTCGCCGTGATCATCATTTCCCTGATCCTCGACGAGTGCGGCTTCTTCGAGTGGGCCGCACTCCACGTCGCCCGCTGGGGGCGCGGCCACGGTCGGGCGCTGTTCGTGTTGATCGTGCTGCTCGGTGCCGCGATCGCCGCGGTGTTCGCCAACGACGGCGCCGCGCTGATCCTGACCCCGATCGTCATGCAGATCATGCTCGCGCTGCGGTTCTCCGCGAAAGCGTCGCTGGGCTTCGTGATGGCCACCGGATTCATCGCCGACACCGGCAGCCTGCCGCTGGTCGTGTCAAACCTGGTCAACATCGTCTCCGCCGACTTCTTCCACATCAGCTTCGCCCGCTTCGCCGCCGTCATGGTCCCGGTCGGGATTGTCTCGGTCGCCGCCAGCCTGGGCGTGCTGCTGCTGTACTTCCGCCGCTCGATCCCCCAGACCTACGACGTCACCGCCCTGCGCCGACCGGCGGAGGCCATCAGCGATCAGGTGACCTTCCGCGCCGGGTGGGTCGTGCTCGCGTTGCTGCTCGTCGGCTACTTCGGCGCCGACCCCGTCGGCGTGCCACTGTCGGTCGTAGCCGGAGCCGGCGCGCTGATCCTCATCGCCGTCGCCGCCCGCAAACCCGCCTTCGCCTTCCCCCAGGCAGTCCGCCCACCGCTTCCCGCGATCGTGGGCGCAGGCAGCACGGAAACCGCAGAACAGCACTCAATGGGCCATCCGCGCAGCACCGCCGACGCGGGCGACCCCGCCGGAGCCTCGGCCACGCCCGACGACGACCGTCCCACCGGACCGCGACGGATTCCGGTCGGCAAGGTCATCCGGGAAGCGCCCTGGCAGATCGTGCTGTTTTCGATCGGCATGTACCTCGTCGTCTACGGCCTGCGCAACCAGGGACTGACCGGTGAACTGGCCAAGCTGTTCGGATTCTTCGCCGACCACGGAGTGCTGGCCGCCGCACTCGGCACCGGCGTCGTGGTCGCGGTGCTGTCCTCGATCATGAACAACATGCCCACGGTGCTCATCGCCGCGCTGGCCATCGGCGCCGTCGGCGCAACCGGGCTCTCCCACGAAGCGATGGTCTACGCCAACGTCATCGGCTCCGACCTCGGACCCAAGATCACCCCGATTGGCAGCCTGGCCACCCTGCTGTGGCTGCACGTGCTCGACCGCAAGGGAATGCACATCGGCTGGGGCCGCTACTTCCGCACCGGCATCGTGCTCACCATCCCCGTCCTGCTCATCACGCTCGCCGCGCTGGCCGGGTGGCTCACCGTCATCGGCACCTAAACCCGGAGTTCCGGGCCGGTTGTCCCGGGCACGCACGGAAGGAGACCGTCATGCACTGCTTCGACTGCGCCGAGCAAAACGTCGACCGGCCGGCCGTGGGGACCTGTATGGACTGCGGCGCGGGGGTGTGCGCCGAGCACGCACGCCCCGAGAGGCGCCCTGTCACCTGTCGGGTGGTCGGTCTGACCGTCGTGAACCACCCGGCACGAGTGGCAGCTCGTATCCTGCGCTGCTCCGCCTGCACCCAGGTCCGTACGACCGTCGCGGCCTGCGAAACACAGGGCGGCCGAGATTGCTAATGATCCCCAGGGCGTTCGAGGGCACGGGAAGCGAGCGGAGGTAGGACATGGCCGACACAGCGGACGTGGTCGTGATCGGTGGCGGGCAAGCCGGCTTGGCCGCCGGGTACTTCCTCCGCCGTGCCCGGCTGAACTTCGTCATCCTGGATGCGCAAGACCGGCCGGGAGGCGCATGGCGGTACGGGTGGGACTCGCTGCGGCTGTTCTCCCCGGCCGAGTACAGCCCGCTGCCCGGCTGGTGGATGCCTCACCAAGAAGGCGAAACCTTCCCCACCGCAGGCCACGTCGCCAGTTACCTGCGCAACTATGAGCAGCGATACGAGCTGCCCGTTCACCGCCCCGTTCACGTGCAGGGTGTCCACGACGCGGGTGCGTGGCTGGCCGTCGACACCGACCACGGGACCTGGCGCACCTCGATCGTCATCAGCGCGACCGGCACCTGGGACTCGCCGTACCTGCCGGACTATCCGGGCGACGACGAGTTCGCGGGAGAACAACTGCACACCGTCGCCTACCGCTCCCCCGAGCAGTTCCGAGGCCAACGGGTAGTGGTCGTGGGAGGCGGCAACTCCGCGGCCCAGATCCTGGCCGAAGTCTCCACCATCGCTGACGCGACCTGGGTAACCCAGAGCCCTCCGCGGTTCATGCCCGACGACGTGGACGGGCGCGTCCTGTTCGACGTGGCCACCCAGCGCGAAGCCGCCCGGCGGGCCGGTACCGACACCGAGGGCGTCTCCGGGTTGGGCGACATCGTGATGGTGCCCAGCGTGCGCGAAGCCCGTGACCGCGGCGTGCTGCACGCCCACCCCATGTTCGACCGCCTCACCCGCGAGGGCATCGCTTGGAACGACGGAACCCACCAGCATTGTGACGCGATCATCTGGTGCACCGGGTTCCGTCCCAGCCTGCACCACCTCGATCCCTTGGGATTGGAGTACCAGAACGGCGTGCCGAAAACCGTAGGCACGCGGTCGGTCGACGAGCCACGGCTATACCTGCTGGGATACGGAGACTGGACCGGCTCCGCCTCGGCCACCCTGATCGGCGCCGGCCGCACCGCGAAGTCGACCATCGCAGACCTCGCCGACCGCCTGCACCCACACGAGAAGACGACGTGACACCACGCGAGCCTCGGTAGGTGTGAACCCGCAAATCGACGCTCCTGAACCATCCGAGCCGTCGTCTTCACGTTGCACAGGTCCTGCCCAGCGATCAGGGAGCCAGGCTCCTGTTCGCCAGATCGCCGAGATCGCGGTGGGTCAACGTCGCGGGCACCCATCGCACGGTGCACATCCGATGGACTGCGGCGTCCACGCTGCGCTGGGATCGTTGATGTGCCAATGCGATGCGATGGTGCCCGTCGTCGACGAAGTACAGCTCACCCAGTTGGATCAAGCGAATAGGGGTCCACGCCCGCGCGTCATGATGCGTCCGGGCAAGCCGGTCGCGGCGTGCCCGCACCTCCGGGTTCAACGGCCGGAAAGCGCGATCGAAGTCGGCAGCCAGAGCGAGCGTTCCCGCGATCCTGGCGAGAGGAACCACATCCGATTGGCTCCGCTTGTCGTTGCAGGCAGCGTCGGGATCGTGCCCGAGGACGGCAAGGGCATCCGCGAGAACCAACAGCGGAGCACGGTTCGCCCGCGAACGAAACCTCGACAAGCCCGCCGTGAACGCACGAAGCCAGGACATCGTCAGGTCTATCAGTTGATCCACCACTACAAAAGCCGATCAGGCGCGGGCTCGGATGAGTCTCGCGGTGACATAGCGGGCATCGCGGCCGACTCCGCGCAGGGTGGCGGAGGCGAAGCTGCGTTGCCATTCCAGCCCGACATAGCCCAGTCCGGGCACGGTGGTCGACAGCCCGCGCTTGTGTCGGGGCAAGCCGTCGGCGGTCAGCGCGCCAGTTCCGTCCAGGTAGGAGAGTTCGGGGCGGTAGCCGGTGGCGAGGATGAGCGTGTCGACGTGTTCGCGGGTGCCGTCCGACCAGATGAGCCGGGTGCCGTCGATGGCGGTGAACATGCGCCGCTGGTCGGGGTTACCCGCCTCGACGGCTCGACGGTAGCGACCGTCATCGTTGACCGGCATCGGCGGCGGATTGCGCACCAGGTGCCCGATCGGCAGGTGGTCAAATCCACTGACCACGGACCAGAAATGCACGTCCCGGCCAAGAAGAAGCTGCGGTGCGAACTTGATCGGATGCCGGGTGGCCAAGGTGACCCGGGCGTGCTCGGCGAGTTCGGCCCCGATCTGCACCGCTGAATTCGCTGCGCCCACCACGACGACCCGCTGCCCGGCGTACTGAGTGGGTTCGCGGTAGTCGGCGGCGTGCAGCACGGTCCCGCTGAAGGAATCCAGGCCGGGGAGATCCGGTTGATAGGGGCGGCCAAAGGCACCGCTCGCCGCGATCACGACCGGCGCCGTCAACACCTCCCCGCCGTGGACGTGTGCCACGAATCGCCTGCCCTCGCAACGAAGGTGCTCGACGCGGTGGTCGGTGCGGATGTCGGCGTCGAGGTTCTTGGCGTAGCGGCGGAGATAGTCGATGACCTCGTCGCGATGCGGGTAGTGCCACGGATCGCCGGGAAAGGCCATACCGGGCAACGTGCTATAGCGGGCCGGGGAGAACAGGGTGAGGCTGTCGTAGTACGACGGCCACGACCCCACCGGTTCGGCACCGGCTTCCAGCAACACCGGCGCGCGGCCGACCTTCCGAAGGGCATGGGCGGCGGCGAGCCCGGACTGCCCACCGCCAATCACCAGAGCATCAACATCAGTCACGGCACGTTCCTTCCAGGGTTCGTGACCAGGGAGAGCAGGGCAGCGGCCACGGTGACCGCCCCCAGGACGAGAAAGGTGGTCGCGTAGCCACCGAGCAGGCCGGCCAGCGCGGCACCGGCGAAGGGGGCCAGCGCCATCGTGATCGTCAACGGCGCGGACAGCAGGCCGGTGAGCTGCCCGTAATACCGGGGTCCCCACCGGTCGGTGACCGCTGTGGCCTGCAACAGCGTGAACACCCCGCGCGCCATGCCCGCCAGGATCGCGGCGACGATCAACGAGGCCATCGAAGTGAGCATCCCGAGCAGCGCGGTGGTCACCGCCATCGCCAGCAGAATCAGCGCGGTACGTGCCCGCACGGTGGTGCGGCGGGTCAGAGTGGTGTAGCCGAGCCGTCCGAGGACCTGGCCCGCCCCACCGAGACCGAGCGCGATCGCGGCGGTACCAGTGCCGATGCCGTGTTCGGCCAGCAACGGCACGAGGTTGATCACGACGGCGAAGGTCGCGAAGGCGGCCACGCTCAACGCGACCGTGAGCGTGACAAACGCCCGACTGCGCGCCACCGTCCCCGGGTCGGCTCGCTCATGCTGGGCTTCGGCATCCGGGCGTTCGGGCCACGGGAGTGCGAGTCCGAACCAGTGTCCAGGAATCGTGATCAGCGCGAGGATGCCTGCCAGCACGAGGTAAGTCGCCCGCCAGTCCAGAACGGCGGCGAGGGCGGCGGTCAGCGGGGCGAACACGGTGCTGGCCAGCCCAGCGGCCAAGGTCAGGATGGTCAGCGCCCGGACCCGGTCGGGGCCGTGCCAGCGGGTCAAGGCTGCGAACGCGGGCGGATACAGCACCGCCCCCATCGCCACCCCGACCAGCAGCCACGCCGCGAGAAACCATGCCAGGTTCTGCGCGGTAGCCACCGCCACCAGGGCTGGCACCGCCAGCACCGAGCCCGCGGTCATCACCCCGCGCGGACCATGGTGATCGAGCCACCGGCCGACCGGGATGCCGACCAGTGCGGCGACGAGTTGGCTGGCCGACAACGCCGCGGTGATCGCCGTGGTCGGCCAGCCCGTCGCCTCCGTGATATCCCCGGCTAGGACGGGAAAGGCGTAGTAGAGCACGCCCCAACTGGTGACCTCAGTGACGCACAAAGTCATCAACGCCCGCCGCAACCCCGCCCGACTCACGACATCCGACTGCGCGAGCGCTTTGAACGCCACCCCGTTGCCCCGCTCAGTGCGCGGCCGGCGTGGACACGGTCAGCGTCTCCGGTTTGCCGGATGCACCGCAGCACCCCTCCGCCTGCTCCTCGGCAGGAGCGTCGAATACCCCGGCACCACCGCACACGCCCGTTTCCGGCAACACCAACTCGACCCGCTCGGCGGACTCCTGGTCACCAGCCAGTGCCGCGGCGATCGAGCGCACCTGCTCGTAGCCGGTCAGGGCCAAAAACGTCGGCGCACGGCCGTAGCTCTTCATCCCAGCCAGGAACACCCCCGGCTCCGGATGAGACAACTCGGTGACCCCGTGGGGGTAAACCGTGCCGCAGGAGTGCACATTCGGGTCGATCAACGGCGCCAACGCCACCGGCGCCTGCAACGTCGCGTCCAGGCCAAGCCGGACTTCTGACAACCAGGACAGGTCCGGGCGGAACCCGGTCAGCACCACCACCTCGTCGACCGACTCAACCCGCGCGCCCGCATCGGATACCAAGGCCAGGCGCTGGTGCTCGTCGCTTTCAACCTCGGCGGTGCGGAACCCGGTGACGACCGCGATCCGCCCAGCCTCGACCGCGGCCTTGGCCCGCTGGCCCAGCGCACCGCGGGCGGGCAACTGATCGGCTTGGCCGCCGCCGAAGGTGTCCCCCACCTCCCCGCGCCGCAGCAGCCACGTGATCCGCGTATCCGGTCGAGGGGTGGCCAGCTCGTCGAAGGCGACCAGGGCCGTCAACGCCGAATGCCCGCTCCCGGCGATCACCACGTGCCGACCCACATACCCCTCCCGCACAGCGGGATCGGTCAGATCGGGCACCTGGTAGGCGATCTTCTCGGCCACGGCCCGCTCGCCCGCAGCCGGCAGCCCGTCCCCACCGAGCGGGTTCGGGTTGTCCCAGGTTCCCGAGGCATCGATCACGGCGCTGGCTGTCACCCGTTCCTCGACGCCCGAATCGGTGCGCAGGTGAACGGTCAACGGCTCGCTGTCGCGCCCGGCGTCGACGACCCGGCCCCGGCCCCGTCGAGCCACCCCAACGACCTCGGCACCGAGCCGCACCCGCGTGCCCAACGCTTCGGCCAGCGGGCGCAGATAGTGCTCGGTCCACTCCCGCCCCGTCGGATAGCTGTCCTCGTCCGGGGACTGCCAACCACGCGTGTCCAACAGCCGACGGGCGGCCGGGTCGATCAGCTCGACCCAACGCGAGAACAAACGCACGTGATGCCACTGCGCCACCGCAGCCCCAGCTCGATCGGCGCGCTCCAGCACGAGCGGTTCCACACCTCGCTCGGCCAACTCGGCAGCCGCTGCCAACCCCACCGGCCCAGCACCGATCACTACCACAGGCGACTCGCTCATCCCTCACTCCATTCCATCGATATAGCTCGATTGAGTTGAGGTGAATGTATCGAGCACACTCGATAGACGCAACCATCGATTCCGGTCGATACACTGACGGTATGGCGATCGCGCTCCGGCAAGCCCAGGTCCTGCCCACCTCCGACGCAGCCACCTACGCCGACTGGTTCGCCTGCCTCGGCGAACCCGTCCGGGTGCGACTGCTGCACGCCGTGGCCACCAGCCCGAATGGCATCACCGTGGGCGCGTTGACCAAGATCCTCGGAACCAGCCAGTCGACTTGCTCATTCCACGTGCGCAAGCTCGCCGACGCGGGCTTCATCCGCCAGGCCAAGGAAGGCACCGCCACGATCGTCACCATCAACGAAGCCTGCTGCACCGGCCTGCCCCATGCCGCCGACGCCGTGATGGGCCTGCTCGGGCCGCAGCCCTGCTGCCCGGACAACCTCCCGCCCGATGTCACCGTCCGCGCCCTCAGCAGCGAGGACTGGATCGCCGTGCGCCGCGTCTACGCCGAAGGCATCGACACCGGCATCGCCACCTTCGAGACCACCGTGCCCAGCAAAGCCAGCCTCGACGCCAAGTGGCTGCCCGACCACCGCTGGGTCGCCGAACTCGACGGCGAGGTCGTCGGCTGGACCGCCGCCAGCCCCGTCTCACCACGCGAGTGCTACGCCGGAGTCGCCGAGACCGCCGTCTACGTCGCTGACGGACACCGCGGACGCGGAGTCGGAAAAGCACTGCTGCATAAGCAAGTCACCGAAGCCGACGCCGCCGGTCTCTGGACCCTGCAAACCGCGATCTTCACCAACAACCGCGCGAGCATCGCCCTGCACCACGCAGCCGGCTACCGCACCGTCGGCATCCGCGAACGCATCGCCCAACGTGACGGCGTCTGGCACGACACCGTGCTCCTGGAACGCCGCTCACCCGTCAACTGACCGACGCGGCAACATCAACGTGAACCGAGCAAGATCCAGGAAGGATTGCTTGCGTGGGTTGCCGCTCTGTCGGGTCAACGGACCTGTCCGAGCCGTCGATGTCGACCGCGGGAGGGTATCCCTCCCGGCAACACCGACGTGACGCAGCCGCACCTCAGCGGCCCGTGGACTCCGCAGGGCCACAGCAGTCCTCGCCCACGCCAGCGGTCGCGCTGCCCTGGCGAGCGAGGCGTCGGATGCTCCACCACCCGTGGAGCAAGAAGAATCCGAGGGTTGCCGTGAGGATCACGGTGGCATACGGGGCGATGGTTTTCATGGTGGCGGTAGCGCCGCTGGCGCCGACACCGAACAGCGCCAGGACGGCAGGGAGCACGGGACTGCAGCACAGGCTGGGCACGAGGCTGGCAAGGAATCCGAGTCCACCGAGTGCGGCCCGGCCTCCGGCAGTGCAGCGTGCCGCGACAGCTTGGCGCAGGGCATAGACCTGCACGGTCAACACGGCGGCCAGCCCCAGGGCCAGCACGATGGCAAAGCCCAGTAGCAGCCCGGTCAGGTACGTCCAGTTGGACAGGCTGAGTTGTCCGCCGGCCTGTTCAGACGGCAACACGGTGGCGTAGACGGCGAAGGTGATGACCGTCAGAGTCGCGAACACGACGCGGGAGGGACGGTCACGGGCCAGTTGAGCCAGCACGGCGCCGCAGGTGGCCGGACGGGGATGGGCGAGGGTGGTCGTGTGAATCGAGGCAGGCATGAACGCTCCTGGTCACAGCGGTGTACGGGCGCGAGGGGCTACGAGGGCCGATCCTCGTCGCGATGCTCGGGTCGCCTGGGCGCATCACAGGTGCTGGAGTGCCTGCTCCGAAGCCGTGTCCCGACCTGCCAGGCCACGACGAGCGCGGCGGCCACGGCGGCACCGATCACCCAGGGGTTGCCCAGCCAGGCGGCGAGAGCGCCGAGTACGCCCGCGGCGATCAGGGCGGGAGCGGCGCAGCACAGCACCAGCAACGCGCCGACGCCGAGCGTGGCTAGCGCTGGCCGCTTGTCCGTGGTGGCCATCGATCCTCCCTCCCCTATGTCCGCCTCGGGGCGCTCTCGGGTGCGTCGATGCGCTCGCAGGCGTCCAGCGCAGTGCAGTTGTCGGCGGCCAGCGCACGGGCGAGCATGACCAACTCGGCCACCCTCGGATCGGTGACCCGGTAGTAGCACCAGCGGCCCTCACGACGAGCCTGGACGTAGCCACAGTCGGCCAGGCACGCCAGGTGGGTGGAGATCCGGCCCTGCGAGAGGCCGATGTGGGCGACGCAGTCGCTCACCGAGTGCTCACCGTCGAGCAGGAACTCCAACAGCCGCAGGCGGCTGGGGTCACCCAAGGCGC
This sequence comes from Saccharopolyspora galaxeae, assembly GCF_016526145.1. Lineage (GTDB taxonomy): Bacteria > Actinomycetota > Actinomycetes > Mycobacteriales > Pseudonocardiaceae > Saccharopolyspora_C > Saccharopolyspora_C galaxeae. The sequence goes on along the minus strand of NZ_JADDUE010000007.1, from coordinate 309,179 downwards.
GGAAGAACTTCGCCACCGTGCCGACCTCGTCCCCGTCGCCAAGCAACCCGTCGACCGGGGCGATGTTCGCGGCCTCACTCATGCGGGACCACCACCTGCACATATTCGCTAAGGCGGATACTATGACACCAGCATACATCCGGCCAGGCAAATACGATTAGGCGGGCGCGGCGGCTCGCCAGGAAGGGTGCGGAGATGGCCTTCGATCTGGCGATCACCGGCTCCGGGGGTGCGGCGTTCGCGGCGGCGATCGCTGCGCGGCGGGAGAACCACTCGGTGGTGATGATCGAGCGCGGCACCGTCGGGGGTACCTGTGTGAACACCGGCTGCGTGCCCTCGAAAGCGCTGCTGGCTGCCGCCGAGGCGCGGCATATGGCCCTGTCCGCGGAGCGGTTCCCGGGGGTGCGGGCTAGCGTCGAGGAGGTCGCGTTCGCCGAGTTGATCGGCGGGAAGAGCGACCTTGTGACTGCGATGCGGCAGGACAAGTACACGGGATTGGCCGCCGAGTACGGCTGGGAGATCATCGCCGGCCAGGCGCGGTTCGTGGACGGCCCCGCGGTGGAGGTCGACCTCGCCGGGGGTGGGAGCCGCCGGATCGAGGCCGAGCACTATCTCGTCGCCACCGGCTCGGCCCCGCGGATACCCCGGGTGGACGGGCTGGACGAGGTGGACTACCTGACCTCGACCACGGCGATGGAACTCACGGTCCTGCCCGAATCGATGCTGGTCATCGGGGGCAACTATGTCGGCCTGGAACAGGCTCAACTGTTCTCTCGCCTCGGGGTGCGCGTTGAGGTGGTCGAGATGCTGGACCGGCTGGCCCCGGCCGAGGAACCCGAGGTCTCCGACGCACTCGCGCGGGTCTTCGCCGAGGAGGGCATCGGCGTGCGCTCCGGCACCGTCCTGGCGCGGGTGCGACGCGAGAGCGGGCGGGTCGTCGCCGAGCTGCGCGACCCGCAGGGGCACGCTCGCGAGCTGCGGGTCGATGCCCTGTTGATGGCCACCGGGCGCGCACCGGTCACCGACGGATTGGGACTGGACGCCGTCGGCGTACGAACGGGGCAGCACGGCCAGGTCGTCACCGATGAACACCTGCGCACCGACAACCCCCGGATCTGGGCCGCGGGTGACGTGACCGGGCACCCCCAGTTCGTCTACGTCGCGGGCGCGCACGGCGCAGTCGTGGTCGACAACGCCTTCCACCAAGCAGGCCGAACGCTGGAATACCACCACCTGCCGCGGGTGACCTTCACCAGCCCCCAGGTCGCCGCCGCGGGCCTCACCGACGCCGAGGCCCAGCAGCGGGGCTACGACTGCGAATGCCGGGTCCTGTCGCTGGAACACGTGCCGCGCGCCCTGATCAACCGCGACACGCGCGGGCTGATCAAGCTGGTCGCCGAACGCAACACCGGTCGGCTTCTCGGTGCGCACGTGCTCGCCGACGGCGCCGGCGAGGTGATCGCCACCGCCGTCTACGCGCTGCACAACCAGATGAGCGTCTACGAGATGGGCGAGCTGTGGTGCCCGTACCTGACGATGGCCGAAGCCCTCAAACTCGCCGCCCAAACCTTCACCCGCGACATCACCAAACTCTCCTGCTGCGCCGCCTGAGCGAAAAGGAGACGCCAACGATGACTGACAGCACGGGACAGTCCCGGCCGATGACCGTGGGGGAACTGTCCCGCCGTACCGGCGTCCCGATCAAAACGCTGCGCCAGTACACCGACTCCGGCTTGATCTACACCATCGGTCGCAGCGCGGCGAACTACCGACTCTTCGGTGCCGACGCCCTGTGGTGCGTCCACCTGATCGGCCAGCTCCGCAGCCTCGGGCTCACCGTGGCCGAGATCCGCGAGCTGACCGGCACCGCCGATCCGATCGGCCCGCGTCTGGCCTGGTTGCTTCAGCGGTCACGGCAGCGCCTGTCCGCACGGATCGACGAGTTGCATCAGACACTGCGGCGCATCGACGAGTTCGAGGACGCCCACCGCACCGAACTGGCCGGGCGGGGTGGGGTGTGTTGGCCGGGTGACCCCCGCTGCGTCGCGCACGCTTGACCCTCACCCCGGGGTCAGACCCTACGGTCGCGGCAATCCAGCAACTACGCCGTCACCGTGGGAGGTAAGGACCGTGACCAGCGCACATCCCACCCAGACCGTCGCCGAACTCAGCCAGCCAGGCGGCGCCCTCGATCTCGGCCAAGGCCCGGCCCGTCTGCTGATCCGGATGCTCCGCCTGCTCGCCCAAGAGGACCATCCCATCCGCCGTGACCGGGTCCTGGACTCGATCGCGGACCTGGGCATCGAGCACGCGCACGCGGCTGCCCTGCTCGACTCCTGGACCGAACGCGACGACGAGGGCCGAATCGTTGGACTCGGCCTGACCCACAACCCGACCGCTCACCAGGTCATCATCGGCGGCGCCCGGAAATGGACGTGGTGCGCGATGGACACCCTGATCTTCACGATCGTGTTGAACGCTCCGATCACGGTGTCCTCAACCGCCCCCGAATCCGGCACGGTCGTGCGGCTCCAGGTCAGTCCCTCCGGCATCACCGTGGCCGATCCGGTCGAAGCTGCCGTGACGCAGCGCGTGCCCGCTCGTGGCCAATCCGACTTCAGTACGAAGACTGCGATCTGGGGCTCCTTCTGCCATCACAGCTTCTTCTTCCTCAACCGCATTGAGGCCGAGCACTGGGCAGCCGGTCGCGACGACATCGCCACCTTGTCCATTGAGGACGGATTCGACGCAGCGCGGGACATGGCCGCGGCGTTGACGCGATACGAGAAGGACCATGCCGACGAGTGAGCTTGCCGGGCCGAAGACAAATCGAGGACTGATCGACATGACCGAAGAACAGATCCATGCCGGCGCGCGGAAGCTGATTGGCGTCGTCAACGCGAATCTGGCTATGCCTGACCTACTGCCGCACCTGTGGCGGCTGCTCGTTGACCACGGCGAACCCGTTTCTGCAGAGGAGTTGGCCGCCGCTGGCGGCTGGCCGATCGAGGAGGTTCACGCCGAGCTGAGCAGGCAGCCAGGGGTGGACTGGGACGAGCGCGACAAGGTCGCCGGATTCGGGCTGACCCTGCGCCCCACACCGCACGCGTTCACCTTCGACCGCAGGACCGTCTACGGGTGGTGCGCCACCGATACGCTCCAGTTCCCGCGCGGCCTCGGCCGCCCCGGCGTGGTGGACTCCACCTGCCCAGCCACCGGCCAGCACATTCGCATCGAACTCACCCCCAACGGCATCGTCCGCGTCGACCCGCCAGAAGCCGTGGTATCGAAGATGCACCTCACCCGGGCCGTGGCCAACGTGCGCGATCTCTGCGATCTCGGACACTTCTTCAGCTCACGCGAGGTCGCCGCCGACTGGCTAACCGCGCACCCGCAAGGCGAAGTCATCCCGGTCGCCGAGGAATTCGAGGTGGTACGGCGAGCATCAACAGAACTGGGCTGGACGGCGCTGTCGGCACCGAGCCCTCCTGCTTGCTGAGCCGACCGTGAAGGGCCGGGTCGACCTAGCCGGTGATTGGCTGACTGACGAGGCTCTCTATCCAGGTGGCCCGTCGAACTTCCGCTGCACCGGCCGGACGCGCGTCACACCGTGGACGACCTTTTTGGTCGTTCATGGCGGAATGCCGGGAGGGCGACTCCCGCAGCAACCAGCGCGGCGGCCCCGAAAAGGCTGAGAGCCGCGGTGAATCCGGCAGGCAGGAGGACGGCTTGGAAAGCGAGGCTGCCCAGTCCCATACCGGTGAACAAGGTGAAGACGTTGAGGCCCATAGCCAACCCACCGTGGCCAGGCAGGTCTGTGACGATGCCGCCCAGCGGTGGTTGGGTCATGTCGTAGCCCAGCGAGAGGGCGACGATGGTGGCTTGCACGGCCAGCAGCGGCAGTGGGGTGGCCAGTAACAAGGCGCAGACAGCGCCGAGGGCCACGCCTGCGGGGATGATGCGGGCGCGGCCGTAGCGGTCGGCTAGGCGTCCGATGACCGGGCCGAGGAGCAGGCCGGGGATGCCGTAGCCGAGCAGGGTCAGCCCGATGCCGAACTCGCCGAGGCCGAAGCGTTGGGTCAGGTAGACGCTGAGCCAGGTGTAGATGCCGGAGTGCAGCAGCGCGTTGATGAGCACGTAGGTGTAGGTGCGGCGCCCACGGGTCTGGCGCAGCAGGTTCAGGTACCCGGCGGCCACGGTCCGCGGCGCGGGCGGTGCCGCCGACCGCGGGGTCTTCGGTAGGAGTGCCAGTGCCGTGACGAATAGAACCAGCCCGGCCGCGGCGGCGGCCAGGAACAGTCCGGGCCAGCCGACCAGCGGCTCGCCCAGGGCGCCGGTGGTGGCGCCGACGGCGATGCCCCCGGCCATGCCACCGAACAGCCAGCCCAGGGCGTGGCCGCGCCGCTGGTAGGGCACCAGGTCGCCGATGAGTGCCAGGGAGATCGGTACGACGCCGCTGGCGCCGATCGCGGTGGCCAGCCGCATCCCGATGAACGCCCCGGCGCTGACGGCCAACGCGGTTGCGGCGGCCAGCACGGTGAGGGCGGCCAGGGAGCCGAGGATGACCGGGCGGCGCCCGAGGTGTTCGGAGACTGGTCCCCACACCAGCACCATCGCTCCGTAGGGGATCAGGTAGGCGGGCACGGCCAGTCCAACAAGGTCGGGCGAGGTGTGGAAGACCTCGGCCAGCCGCGGGATCAGCGGCGCGACCATGAAGATCTGCGCGAAGATCACAAACGCCGCGGCGGTCAGTAGCGCCAGCATCCCGCGCGGAGCAGCGGGCTTTGTCAGTTGATCAGACACGTCATTTCCTGTGCGACAGGTCCAGGGCGCTGCCCCCGAACCGGTGATGTGCGGTCAAATCCGGTGGTGCCGTGGCCGATCAGGTCACGGTTTGCTCGGAGAACTCCTGGCCTGCTGCGCTGCGGGCGCGACCGACGCTGGCGATGGCGCTGATCAGCAGCGAGGGGCGCGTGCCGAAGGAGTTGAGGAAGATCGTGGTCACGCTGGCGGCCATGGCCACCATGGCCCACACCGGGGAGATCAGCCCGGTGGAGGCCAGCGGGATGCCCAGGCCGTTGAAGGTGAACGCCAAGCCCACGTTGGTGCGGGTGCGCCGGTAGGCCCGGGCACTGATCTCACGAGCATCGAGCACCGCGGTGACCTCGTCGCGCAGCAGGACGATGTCGGCGGATTCCACAGCGATGTCGGTGCCGCCGCCGGCGGCCAGGCCCACGTCGGCCTGCATCAGCGCGGGGGCGTCGTTGATCCCGTCGCCGACCATCGCCACCCGGGTGCCGTCTGCCTGCAACTCGCGCACGATCGCGGCCTTGCCCTCCGGGCGCACCCCGGCATGAACTTCGGTGATGCCGATCTGATCGGCGACGTGGCGTGCGGCGCGCTGGTTGTCGCCGGTGACCAACACCGGCTCCATCCCCGCTCGGCGCATGGCCGTGACCGCCTCGGCGGCGTCGGGCCTTACCTGGTCGCCCAGTGCGATCGCACCCCGCAGCACCTGCTCGGCGGCGACCGCGATCACGGTGTGCCCGGTGGCTTCCTGCTCGGCGATCCAGTCCGACAACCCCGCCAGGTCCACACCGCTGTCGGTGAGCAATCCGGGGCGGCCCACTACGACGTGCTGGCCGTCGACGGTGGCGCGCACGCCGGAGCCGGTCATCGACTCGAAATCGTGCGCCTGCGCCACGGTCACTCCCGCGTCCTCGGCGGCGGCCACGACGGCGCGGGCGAGGGGATGTTCGGAGTGGTGCTCTGCTGCGGCGGCCAGCCCTAGTACGGCGGCCGTGTCGCCGTCGGTGGAGGCGACGGCCCGCACGGTGGGGCGGCCTTCGGTGACGGTGCCCGTCTTGTCCAGCACGATGCGGCGTACCAGCCGGAAGGTCTGGAATGCCTCGCCGGTGCGCATAACGATGCCCCGGTCGGCGGCCAGCCCGGTGCCGCGCACGATCGCCAGCGGCGCGGCGATGCCGACCGCACAGGGGTAGCCCATCACCAGCACCCCGAGTGCGGCGAACACCGCCCGGTGCACGTCCGGTTGCCCGGAGAGCACCCAGCTCGCGCCGAGCCAGGCCAGCAGCGCCACGGCGGCGACGATGAGCACGGCGGGGGTGTAAACGCGCAGCACCCTGTCAACGAGGTGCAGGATGCCGGGCTTGAGCGCCCGGGAGTCCTCCACGTGGCGCACCACCTGAGCCAGGAAGCCTTCCGCTCCAGTAGCGGTGACCTCGATCAGCAGGCTGCCGGTGCCGTTGATCGCCCCGCCCACGACTTCCTCGCCCGGTCCGCGCTCGGCCGGGACCGGTTCCCCGGTGACCAGCGAGAAATCAACCGCTGAGGAGCCGGAGCGGACGCGCCCGTCCAGGGGGATGCGCTCACCCGGCCGCACCCGCACCAGCTGGCCGGTCTCGACCTGCTCGACCGGAACCTCTGACTCGCCGTCGTCGGTGATCAGCCGGGCCAGGTCGGGCTGCAGGTCCAGCAGTTTCTTGATCGACTGACTGGAGCGGGTCTTGACCAGCAGCGACAGCCACTCCGAGAAGATGTGGTAGGTCGCCACGATCGCCGCCACCGCGAAGAACTCCGCGGTCGGATAGTTCGCCAGGACGCCGGTGAGCCCGATGATGCCGCCGGTGATGCCGGCGAACGCGCCGATCTCCAGCAGCACGTGCTGGTTGAGGATGCCGCGGCGCGCGGACTGATACGCCATGGCCAGGATGTGCGGGGCCACCCCGAACACCATCACCCCCGCCAGCACGGCGGCGATCCAGCCATTGACCGGGGGCGCCAGCCACCCGGCGAAGCGGGCGGCCAGGGCCAGCGCACCGGGGGTGGCGACCGCAGCCGCCCAACCGGCAGCCCGGCCCCGCCCGGTGGGGCGCAGGATCGAGAACACCAGCGCCAGCGCCCCGACTAGCAGGGTGGCGCACGCGATCGTCCACCAGCCCTCGGCGATCTGCACCATCGCGGCCAGGCTCACGCCGATCGCGGTGAACAGCCGTTTGCCCTCGCGCAGCAGATCGCGTTCTTCGTCCTCGAAGGCACGCAGCTTGCGTGGGTCGTAGAGTTCGTAGCCGATATCGCGCAGCGTGCCCAGGATCTGTTCGGGCTCAACAATGTCGGGGTCGTAGTCAACGAGGGCCTGCTCGTGGGTCAAGCTCACCGATACAGTGCCGACCCCGTCCATGCGGCCCAGGGCCTTTTCGATCGTGCCTGTGCACAGCGAGCAATGCAGACCCGAGATCCGCGCCCGAATCCGCTGCTGGCCCGGCGTCGTACTCGGCTCCGAGGCCCACAATTGCAGGCGTTCCTCAACGGCGGTACTCACCGGCTCGCCCCGTCGATGACCTCGAAGCCCGCCGCCTCGATCCGCTCAGCCAGCAGCGCACGATCGGCAAGTTCCGGGCCGATACTCACTTCCACGTGGCCGGTGCTGTGGTCTGCGGTCACTTCTCGAACGCCGTCTACACGGTGTAGCACCTTGGCGATGCGCTGTTCGCACCCCGAGCACGACATGCCCGTGACCTGCAACATAACCATGTCCATGGTCGTTGAACTCCCCTGTCCCTGCGGTTGTCCTCGTCTACGTAGACGCTAGAACCTTGCCCCTGGGGTAAGGTCAAGGATGAAAGTTCCGGCCACCGCAGGAGGCTCTGATGGGCATGACCGTGGGCGCGGCGGCCAAGGCCGCCGGGGTCAGCGCCAAGGCGGTGCGACTGTGGGAGTCCAAGGGGTTGCTGCCCCCGGCCGAGCGCACCGAGGCCGGGTACCGCGTCTTCACCGAAGACGATCTCGACGTGCTGCGCTTCATCCGCCAAGCGAAGACTTTGGGCCTGACCCTGCCCGAGATCAAAAAAATCATCGACCTGCAGCGTGACGGTGCCACCCCTTGTGGCCGAGTCACCGAACTGCTCGATACCCACATCGCCGAGATCGACCGCACACTGACCGAACTCCGTCAGCTCCGCCACTCACTGACCACCGCCCGCCAGGCCGCCCGCGACAGCCAACGCCGCGGCGAAGACGCGGTCGTCTGCCACATCATCGAAAACCACACCACCCGTTAACCGATGGCGCTGACAGCCGAAAGCAGCAGACACTGCACGAATGGACAAGCAAGCCGTGCACGATGACATGGAGCGCGCACGCGTCAGCTCCCATCGGCTCCTCAGCGCTGCTACCGATGCCGATCTGCACAAGCCATCGAACGGAACCCGCTGGAACAACAGGCAATTGCTGTTCCACATGCTGCTCGGCTACCTGATCATCCGTGCCTTGGTGATCCTGGTGAAGGTGTTCGACCGGCTACCCTCTGGTGCCGGACGGGGTTTCGCGCGGGCGCTCAATGCTGCGACCACGCCGTTCGACCTTGTGAACTACGCCGGTGCCTACCTCGACGGAACCGTCCTCAACCGCAAGCAGATGGCGTCCCGGGTCGATCGCGTGATCGCGGCACTGCACCGTCGACTGGACGCCGAAACCGAGGCTGACCTCGCCTGCGGCACGCACTATCCCACCCGGTGGGATCCGTGTTTCCAGGAGTTCATGACCCTGGCTGATGTCTACCGCTTTCCCACACAGCACTTCGATTTCCACCGGCGTCAGCTCACACTTGATAACGCAAGCTGACACCGAGTCGCAGGGAAGCCAACCGCGGCGGTCGAGGTAGCTCGGCGGCTCAGTCCCGCACGGTCGCACTGGCCGGGCCGTATCAGCCGCCGACGACAACCGCTCCGTGTCACAAGATCAGTGTCGGTTGGGGTCGTGGCTATCCGTTCGGCTGCCCCAGGCGCCACTCTCCCGAGGAGTAGCCAGCACCCGCCAAGCACCAAGTCCGCCGTGCTGGACCGCGTAGTGCTCCGCCGTCGCTCGATCACCGAACCGCACCTCTTGCGGCCGTGTGGTGTGCACGATCTTGACCGCCACCAAGACCCCCAACCGTATCGAAGTTCACACCTGACCAGATGTTCGCACATCCGTTCGATCAATGCTCGGCGACATCCCCCACCGACATGCCAACAGCATGAGCGTGACCCCCGACAGCCGGTGACCAGCCATGTGTTGTGAGGTGAGCGGCCCGAAGCGAAAGACGGATGGTGCAGGTCTCGACAGCCTCAGCGGTCGTCGCGACTTCCGCTGCCCTGGACGAGAGGGACGGTTAGGCGCACACGGCCATGTCCGTGATGGTGTCCTGGTCGAACTCACCTCGGGCGATGCCATCTAGGAAGGCGACGACCTCGGCTTCGGTGAACTGCAGCTCCGGGTCCGCCCCAGAGGGCTGCGGCACGGTGCTGCGGAAGACGTACGTCCGGCCCGTCCGCCGCGTCATCTCCAGGCAGAGGCCGGTGGTGTTCCCGGAGCGCACCCCAACCAGGAAGGCGTCGAACTGTACATCGGTGAACACGAGACGGTGATCGTTGCGTGCTCCGAAGGCAGTCTTGTCGTCGCGGAGTTCAACCCGGTGGCCTCGACGGGCCACCCGCACACACTGTTTGTCCGGGTTGCTGGCGCTCGCCTTGCGGAAGTCGCGCTCGGCAAAGGCGGGCGGTGAGCTGGTCATCAGCGGTTCTCTCCTCGGGGAACAGTCACTTCGTGAAGTCTTGAAGGACCGTCTTTAGGAACTTTCGGGTCTCATCGAACCGTAGCGCAGCATTCGACAGACGAGCCCACGCTGCCTCGTATGCCTTCAGAGCCTTCTTGTCGTCCAGGTAGCGCACCTCGGCCTCGCCTTCGACGTAGGCCAGCTCCAGTGGCCCGGCTGCACCAGGTGAAGGCACTCGAAGCAGCGTGAACGTGTTCGCGATCGGGGACCGCCGACCTGCTGGCTGATCGAACGGCATGACCTGGAGATGCACGTTTGGCCGGTTGGAGAGCTTGATCAGGTAGTCGATCTGCTCCCGCATGATGTCGGCGTCGCCCCAGACACGCCGGACGCAGGACTCGGAGAGCACGTACTGAACGACCGGCGGTTCGGGCTTGTCAAGGATGTCTTGTCGTGCCAGCCGAGCCTTGATCCGATCTTCCAGCGGTACGCCGTGGTTGTCTGGCTGGTCAGCGTGCATTGCGCGGACGTATGCCTCGCACTGCAGCAAGCCCGGAACAACCTCGACCTCGGCCGCTTGCATCTGGTCGGCGTGCTTCTCCAGATCCACCAGCAGCCGAAAGTCCTCGCCGTAGGCCCTGTTGTAGCCAGTCGTCCAAAAGCCGCGCTTGTGGTTGTCGCGTCGCAGCTCACGCAGCGCCTCCTGGTAACCCTCGTCGTCGAAGCCGAGCTTTGCGGCAAGCAAGACCAGATCACCAGGCGAAATGCTGCTACCACCGTTAATCAGACTCCCGATACGGGATGGACTCGTCTCGATCAGCTGCGCGGCATCCGCCTGGGACAGTCCCGCGCTCTCGATCATGTGGGCGATCTCGTGCCCGAGCAACATCTTCTTAGCTGTACGGACCGTGGCCGGCATGGATACGGGACCTCTCCGTCAACAGGGGCGCGTGTCAAGCGAAGCGACTGTTGCTCCATCCGAAGGATATCGACGGGTTCCAGTCGAATATAGCGCGCCTAAAACTTGTGTTCCAAGCAAACCTGGTCCATGCTTGCCATAGTAAGCTGCCATCGCAAGTTTCATGACGGCAGCTTGAACATAGAAGATGCATCCTGGCGAGGTGAGCACGATGGCCACTCCCATCCACGCCCTGAATAGGCCCGCAGCCAGCAACAATGTCCCTGCCGCCGACGCCGTCGACCGCCCCCGGAGGGTGTCGACCTACCACCGCAGCGACCGCGTTGTGCTGGTAACCCCACCTGGAGAGGCGGCGGTAATGCAGCCCGACGACGCTCGAACCTTGGCCGACCGCCTGTACGAGCACGCGGACGCCGTCGACTCCCGGCCGTCCGGCCGCGTCCTTCGCTTCCCAAGCCGCTAAGACCAGCCCGGCCGGCCCCCGAACCGGCTCGGGCGCATGAGGGCGGGCGGCGCCGCGTCGAGTCACCCCCAGCCGCCGACTCCGCGCGCCGCCCGCTTCCTCACCGAGAGGTGATCCAATGACCACGCCGAGCGAACGGCTGTTCTTCACTTGGTTCCTCAGCGGTACCGACAACCAGGACCACGCCGTCGTCGACGAGGAGTTCGCGCGGGCACTCCATACCGATTCCGGCCTGCGCGAAGCCCTCTGCGGGCACCTCGTTGTACCGCGGTCGCTCACTGTGCCGCCGGGGCCGCGCTGCACCCGATGCCTGATCTTCGTGAGAGCCCGCGCCACGCTGCCCGGCCCCGATCTTCGGATGGCGGACCGACCCCGCCACCGCCATCGCACGCCGACTTTCCTTCGTCGGCTGTTCCGCCGCCCTGTCCGATCCGCCGCGTGCACGGCTGTCCCCCGGGCGGATCGGGCAAGGCCAGACCGCGGCGGCCCCGCCGCTGAAACCCCTCCTTCCGGCGGGGCCGCCGCGCACCACCCCCGACCTCGGACACCGCAACAGACGCCCTCCACCGCCGAAGGGCGCCACAAGCACGGAACGGAGTAACAACATGGCGACCCCGACTTCCGCCGCAACCCGATCCGATTTCGATGAGCCCGACCTCGCCATCGAGGCGAACTTCTTCTCCGAACACATGGACTGGCCCGTCAGCATCGACGTCACACACCAGCGACTAGTTGTGCATACCGGCGACGTACTCGACGCGCTCGTTCTCCCGCGATCCCTGGCCGAGCCGGTAGCGCTGGACCTCTCCTCCAGCTTGATGGCAGGTCCTGTGAGCAGGGACAACCGTGACCGCTGGTGGACCTTCATCACCGAGCCCTGCCAGCGGCAGAACGTCGAGCTTCCCCACGACCTGCGCGCCACACGCGTGCACGCCGTCCCACCCGGAGGCGAACTCGTCATTCCTCCGATCGCTGAGACCACGTCGTGGTGGCAGCAACCCCAGCCCGGCCGGCTGCTGCCGCCGTGGTCAGCAGTCGTGGCTATCGCCCGTCGGGTCATCAATCGCGGCAGGTAACCCCCGATCGTCCTGTCCGATCCGCTGCCCTCACGGCAGTCCCCGAACGGATCGGTCAGGACTCAGCCACGGCGGCCTTGTCGAGGCCCCGACCGTGACCGGGCCGCCGTGGCACCTGAGTCCCCCGGTGAGCGCGCGGTACCCCCTTCCGCCGCCTGCTCCAAGACGACATACTCGAAGGAAGATTGGAGTTGATCGGCCGTGTCGACGGCTGTCGATCCCCCACCCACCTGCCACCCCGATTCCGATTACACCGCGCTGACCTCCCCCTCGGGACACACGTGCACCACGTGGGAACTCGTCCCGAACACCGGCGGTTGGTCCGAGTGCAACTGCGGCCACGTCTGGCCGCCGGCTAACCGCAAGCAGGGAAGTAGTCGGCGGTGACGGCCCCATGCGCACGCCGTCTGCGCCGACTCCGGCTGTCCGTCGCCGGCAGCGAGCCACGGTGAACGCCCCGATCTTCTACGTGGCCAACCCAGGGCAAGACTGGAAGCGCCACTACGCCCAGCTGCGTAACAACCGCATGGTTCAGCTCTGGGACGGAGGCCGCCCGGTGGTATTGACCATGTGTGGCCGGCTGGGCCAGACCTGCACGGAAGTTCGCCACGCCGAGGATTGTGAAGGCTGCAAGCGCGCCCGCGCCGAAGAACAGTCCGCCACCGTCGAGATGCAGCGACCACTGCTGGTTCCCGGAGCGGAACACCTTTCCGACGCCCCCTGTCCGGACGAACAAGAGCCGCACGCCCCTGGTAGGCCACGCGGTTCTGAGTCAGTGGCCTCGTGACCACCCAGTACGGCGAACTGCCCCAGGAAAGCGAGAGCGAAACCACTGGGGTGCTTATTTGCACTGGAAGACGCCTGGAACAACGAAGGGAATCGCGGATGGCGGACCGAGAACTACACCCCATGCCGGTCTCCGAAACCTGCGTGCTCCGCGGCGACCTGGGGCTCGGCGAGTACGCCCGCGGTCAGCTCCTGGTGCTGTACCTGATGTACCTGCGCCGCGTACACGACGCACTGCGCCGCGAACAAGTGGAAGAGAAAGGAACTTCCATGCCCGACGAGCTGCCAGACCTGGACGGTCTCGCTGCCCGCGATGCGCACGACAACATTGTCCATCGCTACATCGGCGTTGCCGTCGACAACGGCGGCCGGGTGCTGTTCGTGCAGCGTCGATCTGACGACGAGTTCCACCCAGGCCGGTGGGAGGTCCCGGTCGCCCGAATCGCTGTCGACGAGCACCCCATGCACGCCATCGACCACGCGCTCACCGAAGCGACCGGCCTGGAGATCGACGAGATCACCGCCTACCTCGGCCACTTCGACTTCATCGACCGCGACGGCCACCTTGCCCGACAACACACCTACGCCGTCTCGGTCTCCAACGTTATGCAACTCGGCGTCGGCGGGAATTACGGCGACCACCGCTGGGAGCTGGCCAACGGAACCACCGAAGTTGTCGATGAATCCGTGGCCGCGCTCGTGGGCAATCAACTCGACGCCCAGCCTCGGCGCGAAATCGAAAGCGAAGAGACGTCGAGGTGACCGACCTGACCGTGCCTGGCGATTTCTGCTCGGAGTGATCGTCGTCCGGAAGATAAGGAATGATACGGCTAAGGACGGAGTGCTGACCATGATCACCAGCACCAACAGACGAGTTGCCGATCACAGTCGTTCGACAGTTGATCTTTCGATCGTCAACTACGCGCATGGTGGCAGCGACTGCGATGCCGACCGTGCCTGCGGAACCTGGGATTACGACGGTCTACGCCGCATCATGCGCGGCCCACGCTGGCCGGACATCCTCATCGTCTTCGAAGGCGAGCGGTGGGCGCTCACCGGAGGCGATGGAGGATGGGGCGCCGCGGTGGCGCTACGCCGTGAACAACGCGAGCTGGGGTTAACCGAACGCCCGTACGTGCCGCTGTTCGGCACTGACCCAGGGGCCGAGGAGCTCGGCGGCACGGACACTGATCACCAATGCGCTCGACCGGCTCTACACGCAGCAGAGCCCGGATGAGCAGTCGAGAACATGAAGACCGATGGTCAGTGCCTACCTCCAGCTCGAACCTCTGCCGGAACACGAGGTATTCCGAACCCGCCTCGGACTGTGCGTGATGGACCACGCCGCAGGCGTTGACCGTGCAGCCGCGCCGAGGTTATTGAGCGGATGGTCCAGGAAGCCGTCGGTACGGTCGACGCCCACCTCGCTTGGGACGTGCTCGCGCACGAGCTGTGCCGGTCCGCTCTCTCGGGGCACGACTTGGACACATTGGTCGAGACCGTGGAGTCCTCCGGACTGCGGAGGGGGACAATGCCATCTCACCTGCTAGACGCGCTCGTTACCTCGGTGAAGGTCGGTGAGGAGCAGTTGAGCGATGCCTTGGCGCAAGAGGTGCACCACGTTCCGGATGTACCTCGTTAACCGGACGACCGTGCCAAGGGGTGACATTTGGAGGATCAACGTTGATCGGATCTATTGACGTTATTGCTAACGGAATCGTCTGCTACGACCAATCCCTGCTCCTAAGCCGCAGAGGAGGGTGGGATTTTTGGACACTCCCTGGAGATTCGGTCAAACCGGGAGAACCGATCGAAGAAGCACTGAAACGCACGCTGCAGACCGCTCTGCGAACTCCCCTTCACAGTCACGATCTTTCCTCCGTCGTAGAGAGCATGGAGTCCGCCGACGGACGCCCGAACCACGAGCTTCACTTCCTCTTTGACGTCGAGCTGGACGAGCCCGTCCAGGACAACGCCGGCAGCGACATCGAGACGAGATGGTTTTGGTGGGGAGACATCGACAGTGTCGATATCCGCCCCTCGGCGCTTGCCAACCAGGTACGTGACCCGGCTTTTGAACAGCGCGTATGGATACCGGCGACCTGTTCGGTAAACGAAGAAGCGGTGAGGTCAGGATGATCTTCGACCTCGCCCCTTGTCGACATGGGGCCTCCGACCTCGGGGCGAGTACAGATCACACGACGATGATCGTTCAGGAGGGGATGAGGATCGCGGCCACAGTGCCGAGCAGCACGGCGGGGCCGTGGGGTAGACCGCTCATTGATCGCTTATGCCCCACCGCGGTTTCGCTCGCGTACAGGAGAGACCCGACCAGCCAGATCGCTAGCAACCCGCCAACGATGGTCGGCCAGCCCTGCCAGCCCAAGACAACGCCGGACACGCCCGCCAGCTTGACGTCACCCCCGCCGAGCTGGCCGCGCAAGAACATGTACAGCGCCCCGTAGAAGAGCAAGAACAACGCCGCTCCCAGCAGCGACCGAACGAGGCGTTCGGGATGCGCGCTCCACAGCGTCGCCGCGAGCAGAGCGCCCAAGGTCACCGCGTAGCTCAGGACCACAAGCCAGTTGGGCAGTTTGCCCATTCGCAGGTCGATCAAGGCAAGCGGCGTGGCGATCACGGCGAACGCGGACAGCACCAGTGCTTCCGGGGTCGCTCCTAATCGCCATACGTCCAGCGCAACGAGGCCGCCCGCACCAAGAACGCCTGTCGCCACATGCGCCGACGGGATCTCCGGTTCGTGCCTTCGGACGAGCATGGCGAACAGCGCGCCGACGACCAGCGCGATCGAGGGCCAGACCAGGATGGCAAGATCCGGAACCGGGATGGCGATCACTCCAACCGTGTTGTCGCTTTCGGGTATCCGTGGCAGTCGCACACACCGTGTGTCTACATGATCACCTGTTGTTACTGCAGGCGTCGTCTACTGCTGCGCCAAATGGGTGATTTTTTCGTTTCGAAGCTATTCGCGGTGATTCTGCCCCAGGTCAGGTTGATGTGACCGCGGCAACCCGGGGTACATGTGGTGGCTCGATCACGCAGTGGATCAGCGACCAGCCCGGGGGAGTTGTATGCGTAGTCCTCTCGTCCCATCGATCTTCCGCCGCGGCGGAGCCCTGCCGGGTGCAGTAATCGTTTGCGCCGTTGGAGTACTCGCGGCGGCTTGCGGTTCGCAAGGACCGGCTCCGGCTCCGCAGGCACACCAACGGCCGAGCGGTGAGTCCACGCCGCCGCCGACCTCGAAAGCGCCCTCTCCGGCCGATGCGGCAGGCCAGCAGGCCAAGACGGCGTACCTCGGCATGTGGGAAGCGATGGCCAAGGCAGGCGAAACATCCGATTGGAAGTCGCCGGAGTTAGGAAAGTTCGCCACCGACAATGCGCTGACCACGATCACGCGAAGCCTGTACACCGACCACTTCAACCGCGTCGTGACTCAGGGGATGCCCAAGAACAATCCGCAGGTCACCTCGGTTGAGCCCCCGAATGCGCCGGCGACGGTGATGCTGTCGGACTGCGGTGACTCCAGCGGCACCGTGAAGGTGTTCGCGGATTCGCGCAAGCCCATCAACGACGAGCCCGGGGGCCGCCGGGCGATCGTCGCTGAGGTGAAGAAGCAGCCCGACGGTGCCTGGCGGGTGACCAGGTTCGCAGTGCAGGGGGTTGGCACATGTTAAGACGTGCAGCGTTCGTTCTTGGCTCAGTGTCCACTTTGGTCCTTGCTGGTTCCTGGACCTCGTCGGCAGACGACATGTGGGGGAATACCACCTGCGGTGAGACGTCCTACGTCGGGTGCGATCTGGGAGCCGGTCAGGGTGGTCAGCCAGGGCGGCCCTCCCCACCGGACAATCCGGGTTCCGGCGACAGCGGAGACTCGGACTCCGGAAGTTCCAACCCTCCGCCACCGCAAGGTGATCAGATCGTGGGTGACGCCAACTTGGCGGACTGTCGCTACGTGCGCAGCGACTACCAGCCACCGGCTGAAGGTACGACGACGATCGCCTACCACCCGCCGAGCGACAGTGGGGCGATCACGGTCACCCCAGCGCTGTACAGGCCGTCTTCGTCGACGCCGAAGGTCCGGTTCGCCCAGCAACAACCGCCGCCGGGGCCATCCGGAGCGTGGTACATGTACCAGTGCTCGGGCGAAGGGTGGCGTGATGCCTTGTACCGGCCGCCGATCTGGATTCCGGACGGACAGCAGCCGGCGCTGTCGCCGGAGCAGTTGGCTCAGCAGGCGTACAGCCAGTTGCGGCTGCCTTCGCCCCAGATTCACGCCTCGCCTGCGGAGACCCAGTTGGTGAATCTGCCGACGTGGTTGTGGATGGACCCTGCGCAGTGGCGTCCGCAGTCGGCGACATCGCAAGGCAAGCCGGGTAACTCGTATCCGGTCGCGGCCGAGGTGAGTTGGACGGTGACCTGGTCGGGAGCGGGAACAGGCGGAACCTTCCCGAACCTGACGACAACCTCGTCCGCCACGTTCGCGGTCGCGGAATCGCAGGCGCTCAACAACGCTCCCAACTAGAAATAGATCGTCCACTGTAGACCAGTAAATCAGCCGAATTCATTCGATCAACGGACACCCCGTCGTTCCGCATGGAATGGGGTGCGGGTACCGCATCTCTTGGAGGCGCCCGATGTCTACATCCACATCGACCACTGAACCCTCTCAGGGGTCACCGGCCCCGTCTCGTTCCTGGGTCGGGCGCAAGCCTGGCGAGCCCGCGCGGATCGCACGGGGAACTGGGAGGCGGCGCAGGGTGCCGTATTTGGTGCTCGGGGTGCTGCTGGTCGTGATCTGTGTGGCGGGTGCGGTGATCACCGTGCTGCAGGTTGGCAATCGGGAGCCGATGCTGAGCCTGGCGCGGCCGGTGCACGTCGGCGATGTGCTGACGCCACAGGACCTGCGGCAAGTTCCGTTGTCCTCGGATTCGGGGGCGGATCTGGTGCCGGCCAGCCAGGCGGCGACGGTGCTGGGGCGTCCGGTCGCGTACTCGCTGCCGGCGGGGACTCTGCTTCCTCGCTCGGCCTTCGGTCGTCCGCAGGTGCCGCCGACGGGCCAGGCGATCGTGGCTGTCGCGGCGAAGCCGGGACAGTTTCCTCCCGACCTGGCGCCGGGCGCCACGGTGTCGGTGATCGTGGTTCCGGGTTCAGGCAGTAGCAGTACGTCTTCGACCCAGAGCCCGGCTTCCGGTGGTCCGTGGTCGGCGGTGGTCACCAGTGTCGGGGCGCCGAGTAGTGATCAGTCCACGGTGGTCTCGTTGCAGTTGCCGGTGACCAGTGCCCGGCAGGTGGCCGCGGTGCCGCCAGGACAGTTGTCGTTGGTCGCCGTTCCGGCTGGGGGTCAGTGATGCTGGTCGGGTTGTGTTCGGTGAAGGGCTCGCCGGGGGTGACCACGGCGGCGTTGGCGATGGCCGCGCGGTGGCCCGACGGTGATCCGGTCGTGGTGGAAGCGGACCCGGCGGGCGGTGATCTCACCGCCCGGTTCCGGCTTCCGGCCACGCCCGGGGTGGTGTCGCTGGCCGCGGCGGCGCGGCGGCAATCGTCGGCAGAGCTGCTGGCGGAGCACTGCCAGCGCCTTCCCGGAGGGCTGCGGGTGGTCGTCGGTCCCGTGGCGGCCGAGCAGGCACGGGCCGCGTTGGGGGTGCTGACTACCCGCGGGCTTCGCGCGCTGCGGGCCGCCGCCCGGTCTCCGGAATCCGCGGTGTTGGTGGATGTCGGACGGTTGGACGCGGCCTCCCCCGCACTGCCGCTGGTGCGCGGGGCGGACGCGCTGATGGTGATGACGCGGCCCCGAGCCGACGAGTTGTCCCACGTCGCGACCCTGCTGGAGTCGGTGTCGACGTGGACCCGCACGCCGGGCCTGGTCTTGATCGGCGATGGCTACAGCCGCGCCGAGGTGGAACGGGAACTGGGAGTCCCGGTCATGGCCTCACTTCCGGACGATCCGCAGGGCGCGGCGGTCCTGTGCGGACAGCCTCGGGGACGAACCCCGGATCGGTCCGCGTTGGGCCGCACCGCTGCTCGCCTAGGCCGCACTCTGCTCCGCCACGTTCAGACGTCGGACACCAGCAGCGACGAACTGGTGACCGCCACGACACCGGCGACAGGGAATGGGGAGGTGCCGTGATGACGACCGACGCGCACCGCTTTCTCGGTGGAACTGGCGAGCCTGGCTGGTCGTCACAGCCGATCAGTCCGGAGACCGGGCACGGGGAGAGCAACGATAGCCACCCCGGAGCGGCGGCGCTGCGGGCACGGGTACGTCAGGCGGTCTCGGAGGGACTGGCCGAACGCATCCGCGCCGATGAACAAGACGGCCGCCCCGCGATGGACTACCCGACCCGGCGCAACCTGGCTGAACAGCTCGCCGCGGACGCCGCCGACGCCTACGCCAACGAGGAGCTGACCCGTCCGAGCGGGGCAGGGTTGGTGCCGGATGAGGTGGAACGCCGGGTCGTGGCGTCGGTGTTGGACGAGATTTTCGGCATGGGTGGCCTGCAGCCGCTGCTGGCCAACGAGGACATCGAGAACATCAACGTCAACGGAGCCGACCGCGTCTTCGTACGGTATGCCGACGGACGACGGGCGCAGATGCCGCCTGTGGCCGACTCCGACGAGGAACTGATCGACCTGGTGCGCTCGCTGGCCGCGCGCTCCGGCGTGGAAGAGCGCCGCTTCGATCGCGGCTCCCCCGGCGTCAACGTGGAGCTGCCGGACGGGTCGCGGATGTTCGCGGTCATGGCCGTCACCGGCCGGCCCAGCGTGTCCATCCGGCGACACCGCTTTCAGCAGGTCACCCTGGCCCAGCTCCGCTCGCTGGGCACGATCGACGCCGGGTTGGAAGCGCTGCTGTCAGCGATGGTGCGCGCCCGGTTCAACGTGCTCGTCGTCGGCGGCACCGCAATCGGGAAGACGACGATGCTGCGCGGATTGGCCTCGGCAATCCCGCCAGCCGAGCGGCTGATCACCATCGAGGACAACTTCGAGCTGGCGCTCGACCGCGACCCGGCCCACCCCGATGTGATCGCCATGCAGGCCCGGGAAGCCAACGTCGAGGGCGAGGGCGCAATCTCGCAGGCCGAGCTGGTGCGGTGGGCTCTGCGCATGTCCCCGGACCGGGTCATCGTCGGCGAGGTCCGCGGCGCCGAGCTGGTGCCGATGGCCAACGCCATGTCCCAGGGCAACGACGGGTCAATGGCCACCTTGCACGCCTCCACCTCGCGCGGGGCGTTCACCAAGCTCGCCACCTACGCCGCCCAAAGCCCGGAACGGCTCGGACTGGAGGCGACCAACCTGCTGATGGCCTCCGCGCTGCACTTCGTGGTGCACCTGGCCGAAGCCCGAGACGACAAGACCCGCGTCGTCAGCTCGATCCGCGAAGTCGTCGACGCCGACGAGAAACAGATCATCTCCAACGAGGTCTACCGCCCCGACCCCACCGGCCGCGCGGTCCCCGGGGTGCCGTTGCGCACCGAAACCGTGGAGCGGCTGGCCGAGGTCGGTTTCGACCCGGACGTGTTGGAGCGCACCGAAGGGTGGTGGCGGCCATGACCGGAACTGTCCTGCTGGCCGCGTTGTGCGGGCTCGGCGTGGCCCTCGGGGGGCTGTTGCTCGTTCTCGGGTTCCGTGGACAGGCTCCCGAGTCGGCCGCCACGCCGTCGCGCTGGCGGGAACATCTTCGTCAGCTCCGGGAAGGTGCCTCGGCGCGGAGAGCAGTGATCAGCCTCGCGGCCGGCCTGCTGGCCGCTCTCGTCACCGGCTGGGTGATCGGGGGTGTGCTGACGGCGGCGGCCGTGTGGGCGCTGCCCCAAGTGCTGGGGCGGGATTCCGAGCAGGCGCGTCGGGTCGCCCGGATTGAAGCAGTGGCCGCGTGGACCGAGATGTTGCGCGACACCCTGTCCGCCGCGGCCGGTTTGGAACAAGCGATCCAGGCCACGGTCGATACCGCCCCGGCAGCGATCCGCGACGACGTCCGCGAGCTGTCGATGCGCATCGAGCGCGGGGACAAGCTCCCCGACGCATTGGCGGGGCTGGCCGACGACCTGGCCGACCCCACCGCGGACCTGGTGATCTCCGCGTTGGTGCTGGCCTCTCAGCATCAGGCTCGCCAGCTCGCGGACCTGCTCGGGGAGCTGGCGATCGAGGCCCGCGAGCAGGTGTCCATGAGGTTGCGGGTCGAAGCCGGACGGGCGCGCACTCGCACCAGCGTTCGTGTGATCGTCGCGACCACGCTGATCTTCGCGGCAGGGCTTGTCGCGCTCAATCGCGGTTACCTCGACCCCTACGACGGGGCATTCGGCCAGATCATGCTGCTGGCCGTTGGCGGGCTGTTCGCCATCGCGTTCTGGTGGCTGGACCGCATCGCTCGGATGCAGGAGCCCGAACGCTTCCTCACCCGACCGACGGCGGCCAGTGCGCGGATGGAGGTGCGCTCGTGATCACCACGGTCGTTCTCCTCGGAGCGGGACTCGGCGTCGGCCTGTGGGCGCTGGTCGTCTGGCTGCTCCCACCAGGCCCGTCGTTGGCCAGTGCGCTGGCCGCCAGCCGCACTACCCCATCGCGCAAGCCCACGATCACCGATACCGACGCCGGCGGATGGGCTGCACGGTGGGGCCGCCCCGCGGTGCGGCCGTTGGCCGCGCTCGGCTTGCCCAGCCCTCGTCAACAGCGTGATCTGCTGGTGCTCGGGCGGGCGCCGGAAGCGCTGCTGGCGGAAAAGGGCGTGCTGGCTGTCGCCGGTGTGCTGCTGCCCAGCCTGGTCCCACTGCTGCTGTGGGCTGTCGGCGTCGGGTTGCCGTGGCAGGTGCCGGCCGTCGTCGGCCTCGCGTGTGCGGCTGGCGGGTTCTTCCTGCCTGACCTGGATCTGCGGCAGCAGGCCGAACGCAGGCGCACGTCGTTTCGCCATGCCCTCGGGGCCTACCTGAACTTGGTCCGGGTCTCGCTGGCCGGGGGAGCCGGGGTCGACGGAGCGCTCACCGACGCCGCCGAGATCGGCCAAGGGTGGGCCTTCGCCCGGATTCGCCGTGCGCTGACCACAGCACGGATGACCCGGGCGACGCCGTGGGAGACGTTGCGGCAGCTCGGCGAGGAACTGGATGTACGCGAGCTGATCGAGTTGTCGTCCTCGGTGTCGCTGGCCGGCACCGAAGGCGCGAAGGTGCGGGCGAGCTTGGCGGCCAAGGCCGCGGCGATGCGCACGCACGAACTCACCGAGGCCGAGGGTGAGGCGCAGGCCGCGACCGAGCGGATGTCGTTGCCGGTGATCTGCCTGTTCGCCGGATTCTTGTTGTTCATCGCCTATCCGGCCGTCGCCACGGTGCTCGGCTCCTTGTAGATCGCGAAGGGAACCGCTGATGCTGAACTACATCCAGCTTGTCATTGCCACCACGCGGGCTCGGATCGACGCGATCCGGGCTGACGAACGTGGGTATTCCACGGAAACCGTTCTCGTGACCGCCCTGTTGGTCGCCGCGGCGATCGCGGTGCTCGCGATCATCGTCGCCGCAGTCACCCGCAAGGCCAACGAGATCGGGGGCAACATGTGATGACCGCACGCCTTGCCCGCCGGTTTCGCGCATCGATACGGCGGTTCCGCCGAGACGAGCGCGGGGCGGTCACCGCCGAGCTGGTGCTGGCGGTCCCGGCGTTGCTGCTGCTGATCCTGCTGATCGCGCAGTTCGCGATCTGGGCGCACGCCACTCACATCGCCCAGGCCGCAGCATCCCAGGCGCTGTCGGCGGCACGTGTTCAGGGAGCCAGCAGTGCCGATGGCCACGCCGAAGCCGCGGCGGTGCTGAGCCAGCTCGGCACCGGGCCACTGAAGAATCCACACGCCACCGTGAATCGGGAATCGGAACAGTCCACTGTGGAGATAACGGGGCAAGCTGCTCCGGTCGTGCCGTTCCTGGACTTGCCGGTGCGGGGCCGCGCGGCCGGCCCGAGCGAACGGTTCGTCGTCCCGGGAGGAAACGGATGAGGTCCCTGCTGCGCCGACTGCATTGCGACGAACGGGGTTCGGTGGCCACCGAACTGACCCTGCTGGTGCCCGTGTTGATTGTCCTGCTGTTGTTCGTGGTCTTCTGCGGGCGGCTGGCTGACTCGCGGCTGCGCGTCGACGACGCCGCACACCAAGCCGTCCGCGCGGCGACCTTGGCCCGGAGCAGTAGCCAGGCCAGCAGTGATGCGCACGCCACTGCGCAGGCCGCACTTGCTCAGGCCGGGGTGCGCTGCCAGAACCTGGGCGTGTCCGCTCACCTCGCTGGTCTGCAGCCCGGCAGCACCGTGACCGTGACCGTGACCTGCGATATCGGGCTGTCGGATTTGGCGATGTTGGGGGTTCCGGGGAGTACCACGGCGGAGTCCACCGCGTCGTCGGTTGTGGACCAGTGGCGCGGGACCGACCCCGGAGGCACGTGATGTTGGAGCGGTGGAAAGCGTTCGCACGCGACGAGCACGGCCGGGTGACGGCGTTCGTGGTCGTGATCACCACGGCCTGTCTGCTGTTCGCTGGTCTCGTTCTGGACGGCGGGCTCGCGTTGGCCGCGAAGACACAGGCGATCGGCCACGCCCAAGAAGCCGCCCGCGCCGGAGCCCAGGAGCTGGATCTCGCCTCCTACCGCGCCGGCGGCGATGCTCGGCTGGACCCGAGCGCGGCCCAGGCCGCCGCGCAGCGCTATCTCGGAGCCGTGGGCGCCACGGGCACCGTCACCGCCGATGCCACCACCGTTCGCGTGCACGTCGATGCACAGCAACGCACCCAAATCCTGGGAGTGATCGGGCTCGGCGAGATCGCCGTGTCCGCCGAGGGCCAAGCCCGCCCCGACCAAGGGGCGTTGGGAGGTGCTGGATGAGGCTGCTCGCCCGCATCACCACCCGACTGCTGCGGCTGGTCGGCGCGCTGGCCGCACTCGCGGCACTAGCCACGCTGCTGGTCGGCGTGCCCTGGGGATTGGTCACGTTCATCGGCTGGCCGTTGCCGGACCATCTGCCGACCGCCGATGAGATCGAAGCCGCCCTGCTCAACCCGCTGTCGGTCACCATGCTGCTGGACCTGTTGGCCTGCATCGCCTGGCCGGTCTGGCTCACCTTCGCCCTCGACGTGGCCCGCTGCGTCCCCGACGCGGTGCGCGGAGTGCGCCCGCCCGCGATCGGGCCGGTCCACGCCCTGGCCGGCCTGCTCGTCGCCGCCGCGGTCTTCGGGCTGCTCCCACCGCGAGCCCCGGTCGCCGCCGCGGGACCTGTTCCTCCGGTTCAGCCTGTCGCGGCGGTCACGGTTGAGCAGCCCGCACCCACTCTGTACTCCACGACACACCAGGTACGGCACACGAACGCGACGAGTGAACCTGGCACCGTGATCGTGCAGCCCCCGCGCGCTGGGGTCTACGACAGCCTGTGGCGAATCGCCGAACGCGAACTCGGCGACGGCCACCGCTGGCCCGACCTCTTCGCCCTCAACCACGGGCGCCCGCAACCCGACGGCGACACGCTCACCGATCCTCACCTCGTCCGCCCCGGATGGGTCCTGCACCTGCCCGAAACAGTCGAGGACGACGCCCCGCCACTACCACCGCCGCAGGAACCCCTGCCGCCACCGGCACCCTCAGTCGATCCTTCGCCGTCCGTACCGGCGCCTCCACCGGCGGAGTCCGTCCCGGACCAGCACCATGCCCCGGCGGACGCCGTCGCTCCGACTTCGGGCACCGCCATCACGCTCACCAGCGGCGGCCTCGTCGCCGCCACGCTGGCCGCCGCGGTGACCCTGGGGATGCTCATCCGGCGGCGACGGCGGATGCGGACCTACCAGCCCGGCAGCGGAGACCGCACCCCACCACCAGCACCCGCACCCGCGGTCCACGCGCTCCGACTGGCCTACGACGAAGCGCACCTGGACAACACCAGCGAACCTGACGAGGCCGACCCGATCGCGCTTCCCTCTGCCGGTATCGACCTGCCCGACGCAGCAGCCGACGAGTCCGAGCCTGATCCGGCCGTGCAGGTCGGCATCCGTGACGACCGCGCCCACGCTCTCGACCTCGCCGCACTCCACGGGCTCGGGCTCACCGGGGCGGGCGCGGAAGCCACCGCCCGGTCGCTGCTGGTGCACCTGCTGGCGACCACCAACGCCACGGTGCTCATCCCCAGCGAGGACGGCCGCGCCTTGCTCGGAGACGAGCCTCCCACCTCGCCCAGGCTGCGCGTCACGACCGGCCTGGACGAGGCCATCACCGTGCTCGCCGACCGCCAGGACCCGGACAGCACCGATGGCCAGGACTCCGCACTGGATATCGTTCTCGTGGCCACCATCGACCGGCCCCACGAACGTCTGCAAGCCGTCCTCGACACCGGGGCCGCCCGCGGGACCGGGGCCATCCTGCTCGGTCACTGGCCCGCCGGCGCCACCGTCCGCGTCCGCGCCGACGGGATCGTCACCGCCGCCAGCCCCACCATCAGCGACCTCCGCGGCGCTCGGCTGTTCCACCTCGATGCCTCCGACACCCGCGACCTCCTCGACCTGCTCACCGACACCACGAGCGGGCCGCCGACAGACACCGTCGAGCCCGCCGAGCACGCCGAGCCGATCCCTGCCAACGACCTCGACGACGAACAGGTCCTCGCTGTCGACCCGCCCGACAGCGACCACTCCGAGCTGGACGAACACGACGTCGACGACGAGCAGGAGCGCGAAGCCACTGCCGGAGACGAAGTCCCGGACGAAGCGGCCTCTGACACATCGTCAGCCACCGGGGAACGCCCCGATCCCGTTTCCGATAGCGCTGACTGGCCCGCGGTCACCGAGCTGGTCACCGCCGACAGCACTCCGGAGCCTCCGGACCGCCCCCTGAGCCTGGCGGTATTCGGGCCGCTGACCCTCACCTGGCACACGCCCGACGGCACCGACCGGGATCTCACCGCGGCATTGGCGCCCAAACACAAGGCGCTGCTGGTGTTCCTGGCGCTGCACCCGAACGGGACGTCCCGGGAAGCCGTACGCGAGGCGTTGTGGCCCGAGGCCCGGGGACGGCGCCCGTACAACGCCTTCTACGCCGGCCTGTCCCAGATCCGCAAAGCCCTCGCCGACGCCACCGGCGACCAGGCCACCGACCTCGTCGCCCAGCACGAGGAACACGTCTCCCTCAACCCCGAGGTGGTTACGGTCGATTACTGGCAGCTCAACCAGGCCGAGCACGACCGGCACCTGGCCAGCACCGACGACGACCGCTTCGCCGCCTGGTCCCGCATCGCCACGGTTTATCGCGGGGAGATCGCCGAGGGCATGTCCGCGCTGTGGCTCGACGGCCCACGCGAAGCGGCTCACCGCACCGTTGTCGATGCTCTCGCGGGCATGGCCGCCGGCTACCGGGGCCGCGACCCGCAGCGCCAGCTCCAACTGCTCGAACACGCCCGGTTGTTGAACCCGGAGAACGAGGACATCTACCGCGACATCATGCGGGTGCAGGCCGAACTCGGTCTCACCGACGCCATCAGCCGCACCGTCCACCTGCTCACCACCACGCTGGGCGACATCGGCGAACGCCCCGACCCAGGCACCCTCACCCTGGCCCGCGCTCTGCAGGCGCGGCAACACCGGGCCGCCAGCTAATCCGAGGAGTCCCAACCGCGATTCGGCATGAAGCGCCGTTGCCGGACTCGCTCGATCAGGTCTCGATTCGCGTCGACCCATTCCGCCGTCGATCCAGCGTGTTCCTCCAGAAAGGCCCGGACAACGGGCGTCAGCTCGTACCACACGGCTTTGGGCGCGGACGAATTGTCTTCATGCCGAAGAACCAGTTCGTCCCGCACCATTCCTTGCAAGGTCTGGGCGAGGCTCTGCCGCGACAACGGCCGAGTCCGCGTGGACCACCGATGTTGTGTACTGCTTTCGCGGATTTCCTCCAGAAGGTCCAAGAACCTCTTGCGGCCACTCCAGAGCGCGACGACGATCTCCGGCACCCATTCCCCCTGGTGCCAATGGACCGCGTCGAACCAGCTCAGCACCTCCTCGCGACCTACCCCCATGTCCTTCCTCTCCCCGTCTCTCCTCCGATACCCTTGTGGGGTCGGATTGCTCTTGTGCTGCGGCTCCCTCGCGCGATTGTCCGCAGGGCACAGCACCCGAGCCACCCATATTCCGGCGGTGACACTGAGTCCGCCGTTGATCGCGAGAACATGACTCCATTCGAGTGAACAGGACCACTCGAATGGAGCAGAACTAATCGCTGCCAGTGATCCCGGCTTGCCGCGCCTCATCTACCCACTCATGCGCCCACTCATGCGCTCACTCATGCGCTCACTCATCTACCCGATAAACAGGAAGCCCCCTCGCACGACGTTGTAGCAGGTCAGCGCACCGCTGGCCCTTCCTGAATCTACCCAGCCTCGGTACCCCACGGGAGCTTGTTAACGACTGGGAGGGAATATAAGGATGCGGAACAATAAACAGCGCGGGCAACCATATGCATCAATAAGTTCCTTTTGGAGAGACCAGGACTTCGCCGTGAAGGCTCTGTCCATCGGTTCATCTTCGCCGGTTCTCGGTTGATCACTTCATTCACCTCACCCCTCGCTCGACAGGTGTGCAAGCGCCAGCAGTTCGATTCAATTTGTTGATCATTTTCAACTACACCAACATCCTTCGCAGGGTTGACAAATTGGATAAGTTCAGTTCTTCCGCCATCGGCCAACGATGCGCGTCCCTGTCAATAAGCCGAACAGGGGGCAAGCACTCCGCGCGCACTTCGCTAGTGCCGCAAAGGCGAACCAGGCAACGCGGGGCCTTCTTTGCTTCCGCAGCCTCATCGGTTCATCTTCGCCGGTTCTCGGTTGATCACTTCATTCACCTCACCCCTCGCTCGACAGGTGTGCAAGCGCCAGCAGTTCGATTCAATTTGTTGATCATTTTCAACTACACCAACATCCTTCGCAGGGTTGACAAATTGGATAAGTTCAGTTCTTCCGCCATCGGCCAACGATGCGCGTCCCTGTCAATAAGCCGAACAGGGGGCAAGCACTCCGCGCGCACTTCGCTAGTGCCGCAAAGGCGAACCAGGCAACGCGGGGCCTTCTTTGCTTCCGCAGCCTCACGCCTTCCGTTCCCCGTGCACGCGCACCCGCGCGTAAGGCGTCGACACCCCTTCTCTGCCGCTGAGTGACGCTGTCCGGGCCGTGTACCCACACGGACGGCAAGCCAGCTCTGACAGACTCGGACGCCACACAGCGGGGCGCTGGACTGCTCTTTCGCGAAAATATAACGGCGAGATAACGGACCCTCGTCACCCCTTGCGAAGTGTCCTCTTTAAGTGTGTAATAGACACATCAGCAGGACAGACCGAAGAGGAAGAGATGAGGACCGGGGCACGGCTTCCCTGCGAGTCGCCTTCCGCGGAGGAACGGCCGGCTGAGACCAGAGAAGTCCCGTAAAGCGCGGGCAACGGCTTGGGCCGTGCGGACAGCAGCGAACCCGTGCAGAGCGGAATGGTGAACGACGCGTAGCCAAACGCTCATTCCTTTCTGGGATGTGTAGTAACTGCGCTTGCAGCGCCATTCGTATAGCTCTTGCTAAAAGCGGAGAAGCGCGCATAAATGGCATTCCTGCCCGGAGTGTCCCCAAGATAACTTCATGGTGGTCTAGCACCGAAAGACGTCACGATGCGTGGGCGTTCGGGCTGTTTTAGGCGGTTGCCGACATTGGACGATTCACGGCTGGAGAGTGTCACTCTCGCCCGTCCATAGCACGCTAATCCTTACGGGCATGGTTCCCTGCATCGTGCGCTAGACACAACGGAATTTCCACGTTCGGCACCGTGGAGAGATTCAGGGAATGTGCTGTCAGCGGCGACATGTGCCCGTGTGCGATGCGTATTGCACGGACTCAGGATGCGTCCCCTTTTCGACATCCGCGCATGACACGTGTCGCCGTCTGACACCAGCTCACAACTGGCCTGAATCACTGGAGACATGCCCAACGGAAACGAAAGGAAGTGTCCGAAGTGAGCCGTAAGGACTTTGTCGCCATTGCCGAGTCCGTTCGCGAGTCTGTGTCCACAGATGACGATCGGAAAGAACTGGCAGACCGACTCGCGAACTACTTTGCGAGCGTCAATTCCCGATTCGACCGGGACCGTTTTTTCGTCGCGTGCGGGCTCTGACCATTCCGCCACTGGCAACGATTCACGCAAGCGATAGCCCGCAGCATAGAAAGGTGCGTCATGGACGAGATCAAGGTTCAGCTTTCCGAGAATGCCGTTCAGTGGTTCGGCCAGAACTACCGGTACACCGAATGGGACGCTGACGATTTCGCACGCGATCACGACTGGTCCGGTTTCGATTTCGTTACCGGTTCCGATGGGGAACCCCTGGTTGTCCCGGGCGAGTACGTGTTCGGGCACCTGTGCTCTCACCTGCTGGAAGCGTCGAACGCGGAGGCCGCGGCCACGATCATGGAAGAGGCCGCACCCGGGAAGGCGTCCGAGTTCCACGGGGTGTTGGCCTACGACTACACAGACGGGGCCGCACGGGAGGCCGCCGAACGCATCGGCGCTTTCCTGGCTGGCTATCCGGTCCTCAACGATGAGGACTTCGGCCAGCGGGAGCGGGACGCGGCGATCTCGGCGCTGACCGACTGCTACGACGTGCCCGACGAGATCGCCGGCGACGTCGCCGCGGCCCTGTCCGACGACGGACAGAGCCTGTGTACCGACTGCAGTAGCTGGGACCTCGACAGGATCAGGGAACACCTGGGCTACCGCGCGTGCGCCGAGTGCGGCGGGTGGATCAAGACCAGCCACGATCAGCCGCTGCACTACGAGTGCGCGGAGTTCTACGAAGAAGCGGACTGCGAGTGCGCCTCCCTCCTGGTCGATACCCACCGACACAACGGTGTCGTGACGACGTGGGCAGACGTGCGGGAAACACTGCGCGGCTGCGAACACTGCTACTCGCAGGTTCTTCCCTACGGGAAAACCGCCTGACACACCCAGTTTCGCGCGAGCCATCTTCGTTTGATTGTGAGGGTCATGGAATGTTGTACGCGGTCGCCATTGATGCCCAGCACGCCAAGAGCGGAAAGCCCCGTCGGGGCTTTCTGGTCTACGCGGCGACGGGCGAGGTTCGCGGGTTCGCCGACGACCGTTACCGCGGTTCCGCCGCGCTGCGTGCTGTCGAGAAAGCGACCGGCGAGGCCGTCAGGGAACTGTGTTCCCTTCGGGTCACGCCTGCCGAATACCGGGAAGCAATGCGGCAACCGGTCCAGTTCTGAATTCTCTACGCCTGTCCGCAGAGGCTAGCGGGGGTGCAGCTCCCCCGACAGGCGCCACGTCCCGCAATCCCACGGTGTAGGCGAACGCTGATTTCGCCTACACCGTGCGGCGGAACGAATCCAGTTCATTGATCACACCGAAGCACCCGTGCTCTTTTCCGGGAGGTATTCGCATGTCCAGCACAGAGAAGTTGGCGTTTGTCGTTCAGATCGAGGAGCGCTACGACATATGGCGGGTCGTCGCAAAGGTGTGCCGGGTGACCACGTCCGGCGAGTTGCGGCGTCCCTCGTTCGGCAGTGGCGATCTGGGCGCACACTTGGCGGATTTCGAGGTGTCGGCCTACCTCGATCGCGACAACGAGCGCGCCTGGTGCCCCGGGCACTACTTCGACGCGTTCCGGGTTGATCTGGACCAAGCGGAATCCATCGTCAAGGTTCTCCGCAAGATCCAGAAGGGCATGGACAAAGCCACCCGGGAGCACGGCTACCTTGCCGCCGACGACGTCGCCGGCTACCTGTTCCGCATCGCGGCCATCCTGGGAGTCCGGACCTACTACGTCCGCAACTCCGACCGCGGACGGGAGATAACCGGCGAGACCTTCCGCCACGCAGACGCGGCCAGCGTCCAAGTGTGGATCGACGCGCGGGAGAAAGAGTTCTGCAAGCCGCGTGAGGTGAGGTCATGAGCGGGAACATGGTCACCCCTGCGGTACTGGACTGCGGGCACGCCCCGACGCCCCTGGGCTCCGCGACATCGGGGATCGGTACCCCGGGCTTCGCAAAGAAGGCCGGCACCGGGGACACGATGTGCTATTCGTGCGCCGACGAGCACGAGCGCGCGGTGATGCGCACGTCCCGATGCGTGGTCGCCTACCTCTCCGGCGACGGCTCCACCATCACTACCTGGACCGGGGGCACGTTGGCCACCGTCGACCCGGCCGACCGTCGGCAGCACGGCCAACGCCAGTACACGCCGTCCGGCGGGTCTTGGACCCGCCACGTCTGGCACGCCACCGACCCGCACGGCGGACGGTGGTACGGCGTCAACGACGGTCCCGGGATGGCCGTGCGCCTGCGCCGAGTGCGCGCCTGAACCTGGCAGAGCGACAACCGAGCGCCCGGTACCGCTACCGCCGCGGCACGCTGCCCGCGCCACGCGCGGGCAGCCGTGGCGTCGATCGCCTGACCCTCGCCCGATCTCCGCGCGCCAACCCGCTCGGCTGATCGCGGCGGCTCGTTCCCACCACTCTCGGTACTCGACGAATCGAGGTCACCCATGTCTGTTGTCAAGATTTACGACCGTTTGGACCTCTCGCGCGTGCGGCTGGATGGCGTGCTGCGCGTGGCCTCGCGCCGCGCGGACGCGGTCCAGATCGCGAAGGAACGCCGTCTCCCCGTCCAGTCCGTCACCCGGGCACACGACCGGTTCGGGTTCTGGTTCTACGTGTTCCAGCTCCGGGGCGATCCCGTGTGGGGCACGGTCACGCTCGCCGGGGAGGAACCCGGCTTCAACAACGCGGTACGGCTGCCCGTCCGGCAACTGCAGACCGGTACGCAAGCGATGCCGCTGCATGAGCTGGTCGCGTTGCTGGCCGCGGTCGACGAGGACTACCCGGCCTGCACCGTGACCGGACACCTCGCGGCGGCCCTGACCAAGATCCTCGATCTGTGGGCCGACGCCCGCCGCAACGGCCGCCGCGAGATCGACCTCCGCGACCTTGACCGGGCCGTGGCCAGCGAGTTCGCCCCGGCCGTGCACGCCTGGCGCATGAACGGCGCCGGTCCCCGGGCGGTCGGGATGGCCTGGGACGACACGCCCTAATAAGACACCTCGTTGCCTTCCGCTCCGGTGCGCGGCCACCCGATGCGCACCGGAGCGGCCCTCTCACTCCCATTTTCCCATCGCCCCAACGAAAGCGAGGACCCTGCGATGAACAACCACGACAATGCCCCCGACAAGGTGGCCGAAGCTGACCGCGAGCGCGCCCGCGCGGATGCGGGCGAAGGGCTCGCCCGGCTCCGCGGGGCCAGCCTGGACGAACTGGCCGACCTCGCCGAAGAGATTCGGTGCCAGGTCGCCGATCTCACCGACGACGCGCACAGCTCGAAACCGATGCCGCCGGACAGGCTGCGCAACGTCACCGCCCGTCTGAGCCGGCTTGCGGACACGCTCTCCCGCGCCGCGCGGGGATACGCGGGAGCTCGCGCGACCGACATGGCTTATCCGCAGGTCTTCGAGGATCTGGACGCGCACGGCTGGACCGCGCGGCCGGACCGGGACCTCGACGGCACCCTGCCGCCGATCCCGATCAGCGAGCTGGACGACAACCACCGCGGCTACCGGCGGGGCTGGCGCCGCGGTGACCAGACGATCACGCTGTGGTTCACCGGTCCCTACTCGCTGGCCTACGGCGCCGCGAGCGGGCACGGGCGGCTGTGGACCGTGCAGGAGGTCAAGGCGGTCATCACCTCGGCGCCGACGCCGATCCGCGAGGCGAGCGCGGGCTCCCGCACGAGTTCGGCCGTGTCGTTCGGGGCCACCTACGACCAGGTTGCCGACCACATGCGGGCCGCCGGCTGGGGCGACCCTGTCGAGGAGCACCCCTGCGACCGTCGCGGCATCCGTCGCCCCGACGGCAGCGGGACCAGTGGCGTTTGGGAAAGCCCCAGTGCGTACGGGTTCCGCGTGTATGCCTGGGGAGTTGATGACGAGCCCGCTCACGTCCGGTACTGGGCGGGCACCCTCGCGAATCTGGATGCCCTCCGCCGGCTCACCGACCGCCACTGACGGCAGGTGACTTTCGGCAATCGTCCCGCCTGCGGCGTCCTCTAGTCCTTTTCGGACTGTGAGATGCGGCGGGCGTTCCTCTTTACCACGCGACGAAATCTGAGTTTCCGAGAGGAGGCGGGACCATGTCTGCGGCGATCCCAGACCTACCCAGACTTGCCGATTATGACGTCATTCTCGTGAATTCGAGTGCGGGTAAGGACTCGCAAGCCATGTTGGACGAGGTGTGCGTCCGAGCGGAACAGGCGGCGGTGCTTGACCGTGTCACGGTTTTGCATTGCGCGCTGGGTCATGTCGAGTGGCCGGGAACCGCCGCGCTCGCGCGGCGCCAGGCGGAGCACTACGGCGTGCGCTACGAGGAGCGGCACCGTGAACGCGGCTTACTCCTCGATCAGGTGCGGCAACGGGGGCGGTGGCCGTCGTCAGCGGCTCGTTACTGCACCTCGGACCAGAAACGCGGTCCGGCAAGAAAACTGATCACGCAACTCGTCGCCGAACTCGGCCCGCTCCACCGTCCCGCGCGAGTGTTGAACTGCATGGGACTCCGCGCGGATGAATCCCGGGCACGGCTGAAGAAGGCCCGTCTCAGCCGGGACGAGGCGGCGACCAGCGGGAAGCGCATTGTGGACACCTGGCTTCCGATCCATGAGTGGACAGAAACCGAGGTGTGGCAACGCATCCACGCCAGCGGCGTGCCGTATCACCCGGCCTACGACGAGGGCATGACCCGCCTGTCGTGCTCGCTGTGCGTGCTCGCCAGTCGCGCGGACCTGATCCGTGCCGCGCAACTTCGTCCCGAGCTGGCCGCCGAGTACGCGGACGTGGAAGCCGAGATCGGGCACAGGTTCCGAAACGACCTGTCCATGACCGACATCATCGCGGCGGCAAGCGCGGAATCCGGCCAGCAATCCGCACGATGCGGAGCCGGTCGCCTGCTCCGCCGGGCTGCCTGAAACCAGGACAGCGGCTCTACCGCACGCATCGCTGTTCGTTCATCACTTCCACTTTTCCTTCACTGAAAGGGGTTTTGCATGTCTGTTCTCCGGTTGAGCAAGGCGCACATCGATGGACTGGTCAACGCGGGAATCCAACTTTCCGTGATCGACGTGGACGAGGCCAACGCCACCGGTCGAATGCTGCTGGAGCAGCACTACCGCAGCGTCGGATTCCTGCACGACGACGAGCCGCCTCCCCGCTATGAAGTCGAGATCGCGGCGTTCCTGTTCCACTTGGTCGCCATCCTCAACGTCGTCAAGTGTTACGAGTACCAAACGTGCGAACGCCGAGGCTGGGACACGAGCCCGGCGCGGGAATGGTGCCGACGGGTGCGTGACGAAGCCCTGCGCCGGATGCCGGATGAAGCCAAGCAACTCGTGCGCATCGCTGGGGTCGAATACAAGGCGTACGAGGCGCTGCAGGTCTGGGACGACACACCGTGGCCCGTCGGCTCGCTGCATTCGATTCCAGACATCGGAGACGGCACGATCACCATCCCTGTGCCACGCAAGGGTCTCCCCGCCGAAATTCTCACGGGGCCGGGTGGTTCCTGTTCCAACGGAGGATTGTCCTCCCGTGCCCGGAGCGTGGTGATCGTCGAAATCAACGGCGAACGGGTTCCCGAGTTCGTCCGCATCCGGGAGCCGAGCCACGACGCCCCGGCGGTGTCGCTGCGGTTCGAGTACGGCCGGTACGTCGGGCGCCCCACGGATGACCCGGACCGGTGGTACATGGCCTCCGGCGCCTTCCTGCACACCGGCGATTCCCGTTGGCGCGAGTTGATCGGCCACTCGTTGCCGATCCCGCTGCACGACCGCACCGAGTAGACGCACAACTCGGTACGCGTCCTCTCTCCTTCCTTCCCTTGTGTGGGCCGCGCCGACACGGTTCTCCGGTTGGCGTGGCCCGCTTTTCGCGTCATAAGGAGCGCTCATCATGAACCCTCTCGCTGCTCGCGCATTTCTGCTCCGGGCCACGGAGCCGCCGGCTCCTGCGGTCGACGCCTTCGTGGCCGCCCACGGCCCCGTAGACGCGGTCGAGCGCATCCAGACCGGAGCCGCACCTCGATCCGTCCTGCACGAGATCCGCGACCCAGAGCCCCGGATCGACGAGGACCTGGCCGCGATCGATGCTGGCCACTACCGGCTGCTGACCCCGGAAGATCCCGACTGGCCGCACGGCGCGCTGCGCGGCCTGACCGAACAGGGCCTCGGCGCACCCCTGGGGCTGTGGGTTCGGGGCACCGCCAATCTCGCGGCCAGTTCCGGTGCGGCGGTGTCGGTGGTGGGTGCCCGCGCCGCTTCTCAGTACGGCGAGCACGTCGCCGCCACGCTCGGCAACGACCTCGCCGCGGCCGACGTCACCGTGCTGGCCAGTGGCGCCTACGGCGTCGACGGTGCGGCCCACCGTGGTGCGCTGCTTGGCTCCGCACCGCCGATCGCGGTGCTGGCCTGCGGCGCCGATATCGCCTACCCGCAAGGCCACGCTTCCTTCCTGGAATCGGTCGCCCACAGCGGCCTGCTGATCAGCGAATACCCGCCCGGTACGAAGCCCATCCGCGCCCGCTTCGCCGCCCGGGGCCGTCTGCTGGCCGCCCTCGGGGTGGCCACCGTCGTCGTGGAAGCCGGGAAGCGCAGCGGTGCCCTCCCGATCGCGCACACCGCCGCGGCGATGGGCCGCCATGTCTACGGCGTGCCCGGACCGATCACCTCCGCCACCTCGGCCGGTGTGATCGACCTGTTGCGCACCGGAGTGGCCACCCCGATCGCTGCGACCGAGCACATCGTCTGCCAGGAGGGCATCCGATGACCGAGCACACCGAGCTGGGCGCGGACGTCGCGGACGCGGTAGCCGCGCTCGGACTCCCGTCGGACTGGGACGTGCGGGTGGAGATCCGGCCGCGACGCCGCGCGGTCGGATTGGAACTCAAGCCCGGCGAACCGGTGAAGGTCCTGGTACCGCCCCACACCACCCCGGACCGGGTCGCGGACTTCGTCCGCACCCATCGGGGGTGGCTGGCGCGGAAGATCCCCGAGGCGCGGCAGCTTGCTCCGGACTTCGCGGTCAAGGAGTTCGTCAACGGCGAGGGCTTCGCTCTTCTCGGCCGGTCCTACCGGCTGCGCCTCACCGACAACGGCCCGCCGGCACGGATCGAACGCCGACCCCACGCGCTCGGCTCTGACCTGTTCCTCTGCGTCCGGCGCAACCGTCCGGAGGCGATGCGCACCGCGGTGGTCAACCTGTACTGCGACCGTGGCGTGGCCTGGGCCAGGCAGCGGGGCGAGCAGTACGAAGGCCGCGGCGGCATCCAGGACTTGGACTACGAGGTGCGCGACCTCGGCCGTCGCCGCTGGGGCGCCTACAGCCCGGCGAAACACCTGGTCAGCCTCCACTGGCCGCTGTTCGAGCTCCCGCGCGAGCTGATCGAGTACGTGCTCGTGCACGAACTCGCCCACGCCACCCGCCCACCGGGCCGCAAACACGGGAACGGCTGGCAACGCCAGATGAACCTGTGGCTGCCCGACTGGCGCCGACGCAAAGCCGATCTCGCCCAAGCTGGGCGTCGCGCCTGGATGGGCGACTACCACCAGCACTGATCCGTTGTGGGGGCCGTCACGACGACCGACGGCCCCCCACAACCCCCACACTCACGAAGTGGGCACCGCCCGCTCGCGTACCGAGGCCGACCCCACTGACACGAACGTCCTAAACAGGAGCGTGATAGACATGCGTGGTAGACAGGCCACAGCAACAGGGTGTCGCTCACCAGGAGCGATCACGGCACACGGAGGCGTCGACGTGACCCAACCGGACGGAACGCCCGATGAGGTCCTTCAACTGCGCTCGGCCCGAGCCAAGCTCGACAACATCAAGACCGAGCTGGAAGAGGCGCGCGAGGAGCAAGCCCGGATCGAGGACAAGATCAACGGCTTGCTCGCCCAGCAACGGGAAGCCCGCAAGGAACGCAACGACGCGGTACTGGCCGCGGACGCGGCCAAGATTCCCCGGCTGACGATCTCCAAGGAGGTCGGTATGCAGCGCAGCAACGTCTACAAACTCTTGGAGGATGGCAACCCGTCCGACTCGTAGGGCGTGTACTTCCCCGTCTGTCACTCAGCACACGCGCTCCGTTCAAGCGCTGGTACAAGCAGATCGATGCCTCCTGATTAATCTGTACGGCCGATTCCGGGGAGGAAGCGGCCGACGTCGGCGGCGTAGTTCAGGTAGGCGGCACCGTGGATGCGACTGAGGTACGGCTCTTCGACAAGACGGACTTGGAGCTGGCTGCCTGTGATCACCGCGCCCACGCCCACGATTGCGATGACGTTGGGCACGGTCAACACGAATCCGATCGTCATGATGATGACGGTGGTGTAGACGGGGTTCCGGACGATCCTGAAGGGACCAGTGGTCACCAGCGCGGGCTGTTCGGTCGGGTCGACCGTGGTGCGCCAGGATGCGCCCATTGCGAATTGGGCGCCGAACGTGCCGAGGAGACCGAGCGCGGCGATCGCGACGCCGAGGACGCGTACTGCTTGCCGATCCAGAATTGCCAGCGCGGACAGGCCAGTTAGCTCGAAGAGTGGAGCGATCAGGCCAGATAGGAGGATGCCCACTGCAAAGGTGCCCCTGGCCCACCATTGCACTGGGTTCGTCGGGCGGCGAACGCCAGTGTCTCCGGTGCGGCGTCGTTGTATCCAGATGCGCGCCGCGCCGTCGAGCAGGCTGAAGGCGATAAGCAGGCCAAGCGTGATGCCGGCGTACATGGTTTGCTCCCGAACGGTGCTAGTCGGTGTCGCGGGTGGCGACGCCGAGCAGGTAGTCCCCGCCGATGCGGGTGCGCCACCGCTCGCCGACGACGAGGCCGTGGCGGGGTAGCTCGGCTAGGAACTCCCCGGCGGTGAACCGGTCCTCGGTGGGGTGGTCAAGGAGGAGCCGGTAGGACGGGCGGGCCAGCGCGGTCGCGGTGACTTCGTCGAAGTAGAACCGACCGCCGGGGGTGAGCACGCGGGCGATCTCGGCGAGCGCGTCGCGCCAGTTGGGGATGTGGTGGATGATCGCGAAGTCGAAAACCGCGTCGTAGCTCGCGTCTTGACCCCCATCGAAGCTGCGGAAGGCGCTACGGAGATCGGTGGCGCTGCCCTGGGCGAGCCGGGCACGGCCGGCATGGCGGCGCAGTCTGCGCTGCGCACGGGTGATCATGGCGGGATCGAGGTCCACGGCATCGACGCGGGCGGCACCGAACCGATCGAGGATGAGCCGGGTGCCGTAGCCGGGACCACAGCCGATCTCGGCCACCTGCGCCCCTGGGGTGCGTCCGCCCAGTTCCACGAGCAGCCGCGTTTCGTAGCGCTGGAGCCACCGGCGGGGTGGTGAGTTCACCAAAGCGGTCTCGACGCGATTCATCAACATCGCCACACCCTCGATTCATCGTCGACTTCCGGTTATAATCGCCTTATGACGATGAATAGCACGGAGGGGTGCCCGGCGTCGAGTGCACCAGGGTCGGGCCTGGATGCGGCGGTGGCGCTGTTCCACAGCCTCTCGGATGCGACCCGGTTGGCGATCGTCCAGCGGTTGGCCACCGGCGAGGCACGGGTCGCAGACCTGGTCGGCGAGCTGGGGCTCGCGCAGTCGACCGTGTCGGCACACGTGGCCTGCCTGCGGGACTGCGGCCTAGTCGAGGGCCGCGCTCAGGGCCGGCAGGTGTTCTACGCACTCACCCGGCCGGAGCTGATGGACCTGCTTGCGGCAGGCGAGACCCTGCTCGCCGCGACTGGCAACGCGGTGGCGCTGTGCCCGAACTACGGCACCTACACCGTCTCGGCCGCGACACCTGATGAGGAGGTGGCGCAATGAGCGACGCGTGCGGCTGCGGCCACGACGAACCCCGCGAGGGCGAGGAACAGGAGCCGGAACGGCTCTGGCAGGTCGTCGAACTACGTTTCGCCGCTGCCTCCGGCGTCTTCCTGCTGGCCGCGCTGCTGGCTGGCTGGCTGGATGTTGCCCACCCCGTCGAACTCGGCTTCGAAGTGGTGGCGCTGGCCCTAGGGGCGTGGACGTTCGTCCCGTCCACGCTCACGCGCCTGGCCAAGGGCGAAATCGGGGTCGGCACGCTGATGACCATCGCCGCCGTGGGCGCAGTGATCCTCGGCGAGGTCGGCGAAGCCGCGATGCTGGCCTTCCTGTTCTCGATCAGTGAGGGCCTGGAGGAGTACTCTCTGGCCCGCACCCGCCGCGGCCTGCGCGCCCTGCTGGCCCTGGTGCCCGACGAAGCGACCGTGTTGCGCGACGGCGCCGAGACCGTCATCGCGCCTAGCGAGCTGCGCCTT
This sequence comes from Saccharopolyspora galaxeae, assembly GCF_016526145.1. Lineage (GTDB taxonomy): Bacteria > Actinomycetota > Actinomycetes > Mycobacteriales > Pseudonocardiaceae > Saccharopolyspora_C > Saccharopolyspora_C galaxeae. Next base: position 269,990 of record NZ_JADDUE010000007.1, on the reverse strand, counting down.
GGCGATCGGATGGTGGTCAAGCCCGGTGAGCGGGTCGCCACCGACGGAGTGATCCGCACCGGCCGCACCGCTCTTGATCTCTCGGCGATCACCGGCGAGTCGATGCCGGTCGAGACCGGCCCCGGTCAGGACGTGTTCGCCGGGGCGATCAACGGCAACGGGGCGTTAGAGGTGGAGGTCACCGCGACCGCCGAATACAACTCGCTGGCTCGGATCGTGGCCATCGTGGAGGCCGAGCAGAGCCGGAAGGGCGCCGCCCAGCGGCTGGCCGACCGCATCGCTCAACCTCTCGTGCCCGGCATCATGATCGCCGCCGCGCTCATCGCGGTGCTCGGCAGCCTGCTCGGCGATCCAGTCACCTGGATCGAGCGCGCCCTGGTCGTACTGGTCGCGGCCTCGCCGTGCGCCCTGGCCATCGCCGTGCCGGTCACCGTAGTCGCCGCCATCGGCGCGGCCAGCAAGCTCGGCGTACTGGTCAAGGGTGGCGCCGCACTCGAAGCCCTCGGCCGCATCCGGGGCATCGCCCTGGACAAGACCGGCACCCTGACCGCGAACCAGCCTGCCGTCATCGAGGTCGCGACCGCGCCCGACAGCACCCGCAAGCAGGTGCTGTCGGTGGCCGCCGCACTGGAAGCCCGCTCCGAGCACCCGTTGGCCCGCGCGATCCTCGCCGCCACCGACGACACCACCCCAGCCACGGACGTGGAAGCGGTGACCGGGGCCGGGCTCACCGGCCGCCTCGACGGGCAGACCGTCCGACTGGGCCGTCCCGGCTGGCTGGAGGCCGGTCCACTGGCTACTGAGGTGGAGCGGATGCAACACGCGGGAGCGACCGCGGTGCTGGTCGAACGCGGCGGGCACACCCTCGGCGCGATCGCGGTGCGCGATGAGCTGCGCCCCGAAGCGGTCGAGGTCGTCGCGAACTTGCGCCGCGAGGGCTACCACGTCGCGATGCTTACCGGCGACAACACCCGTACCGCCACCGCGTTGGCCGCCGAAGTCGGCATCGACGCCGTGCACGCCGAGCTGCGACCTGAAGACAAAGCCCGCCACGTCGAACAACTGCGTAAGCAGAGGTCGACGGCGATGGTCGGTGACGGCGTCAACGACGCCCCTGCCCTGGCCACCGCCGACCTCGGCATCGCGATGGGCGCGATGGGCACCGACGTAGCCATCGAAACCGCCGACGTTGCCCTCATGGGCGAGGACCTGCGCCACCTACCCCAAGCCCTTATCCACGCACGCCGGTCCCGACGCATCATGCTGCAAAACGTGGGTCTGTCGCTGGCAATCATCACCGTACTGGTGCCGATGGCCCTGTTCGGTGTTCTCGGCCTGGCTGCAGTGGTCCTAGTTCACGAGGTCGCTGAGGTGTTCGTCATCGCCAACGGCGTACGCGCCGGACGCACCCGGCACCTCGCCACCCTCACCCACAGCCAGTCAGGCGCTGAGGCCGACGTAACCGCTGCCGAGGTGTCGGCATGAGCGCCCCGGCGAGGTCGACCCGTGCCCGGATCGGCCTCGCTATCCTTACCGCGACCATCGTCGGCATCGTCGTTGCTGCGACCGGTGCAACCGAGGCAGCGTTAGCCGACGGGCGCAGCATCGACCTCGCTCTCCTACACTTGCGGTTGACCTACAACTCCGGCGTCGCCTTCAGCCTCGGCGCCGGCCTACCGGTCGGAGTCGTACTCACCGCCACCGTCTTGATCATCGCTGGCGTTGCGACCTACGCCTGGCGCAGCACACCCACCACGCCAATGCCCGGCAGGATCGGCCTTGCGGCCATCCTCGCCGGCGCCCTGTCCAACCTGCTCGACCGCGCCACCGACGGCGTGGTCACCGACTACGTGCACACCGGCTGGTTCCCCACCTTCAATCTCGCCGATACCCTTATCACTCTCGGAGCAGTCGTACTGATCCTCACTGCCCTACGAGAGCCAAAAGGGTCCAGCACTGGCTGAGGCCGTGACTAAATCCGCCAAGGAACAGTCAGGGCCATGCTTCACAACCTGATCAGCCACACAGCGGCGGCGCTGACTGTTGTTGGTAAAACGCGATGGGATCGACCGCTTGATTGCCGACGTCGATCTGGAAATGCAGGTGCGGACCGGTGGACTCTCCCTGGTTTCCGACCTCGGCAATCGGCTGGCCTGCCTGGAGTTGCTGACCGGGTTGGACGAGATTCCGGTTGTTGTGTCCGTAGGTCGTGATCACTCCGCCCGGGTGTTCGATGCGGACCCAGAGTCCGTAACCGCTGGCAGGTCCGGAGTCGATCACGGTGCCGCCTGCGGCGGCGACGATCGGGGTGCCGATGGGCGCGGCGATGTCCTGCCCACGGTGAAACTCGCCGCCACGAGAGCCGAATCCCGAGCTGCACGTACCGTGCGCTGGCACGGCCCATCCACTTTGCTGGGGCGCACTCTGTTGCGCCGCCTTATAGGCGTTGGCCTGGTCGAGAACCTTACGCACGTACCAGTCAGCATGGTTGTACGTGAAGATCGCCCCGTAGATGTCGCGTCCGTCGCGTGCTCCGGAGTCGCACAGGTACGCCGCGGCCGTGTAGATCGCATCATGCGGGTTGTACCGCGAGGGTGGTGTACTGCCGCCAGGCGGGGGCGGGTGCTGTGCCACCACGGAGTCGAATGTCGGCTGCAGAAACTGCATCGGACCGGCAGCGCCCGCAGAATTTTCTCCATTGTGGACACCTGGTGCGATGAGACTTCCGTGGTCCGTTTCGACTTTGCCGACTGCGGCCACGATGCTCCAGTCAAGCCCCGGACACGTCGCTGCGGCCTGCTGGTAGAGCGCGAGGTAGTTGCCGGGGATGTCGGCGAGTGCGGCGGGGCTGGGTTGGCTGCTGGCCGCGGAGTTGCCTCCGCCGAGGACGGCGGAGACGACTCCGGACACGGCAGCCGCGATGATGGCGATCAGGGCGACGATCGCGCCGATCGCGGTGGCCGCGATTTTGGCCATGAACGGATCACCTCATCGGGTTCCAGGTCAGTTCGTCGGCCTGCCAGGGCGGCATCGGCGCCGGCGGGCTCAACCGCGGAGCGGGGCTTGGATCGGTGCCGCCGGTGTCCGCAGAGCTGGGATCGGCGCTCGTGCCCGTGGAGCTGGCCGGTCCTTCGAGGTGAGGCCAAGCCGAGAGCAGGCTGATCAACCGATGCCGACCGACCTCGGTGTGGTGTAGGGGAAGCCACACTTCGTGGGCCGGGCTACCAGCGGTGCGGAGGTGTTCGGCGGTGGTGGTGGCGATCGGCAGCTCGTGCCGCCGGGGATCAGTGCGTAGGTGCTCGGCGAGGTGTCGTCGCGCGTGCGCTTCCCGGGCCGGGGTCGCGAAGACCGCGAGCAGCGGGGTCACGATGTGAGTCGCGGTGACGAGCTTGGTGTAGCCCGGCAGTTTCGAGACGAACCGGCTGAGTTGGTAGCTGCCCGTGTCCCATTCGAGGAACCATTCGATCTCCCGGCCGGCCTCGTGCCAGCGGCCGTAGCCGTCGGGGCGGACGTGGTCACCGAAGTGCCGGGCGCAGCGGGCTTCGGACCACCACGCCGTGACCGCGCGGTCGGTGCTGGTGTTGGCAAGTGCGTCGGCCAGGAGCGCGGTGAAAAAGCTGTTGACGCCCATGAGGTGGGCCAGCCGCAAGCTGTAGGCGATGCCGACCGAACGTTCGGGGCGGAACTTCAGGTCTTTGGGGTCGAGGCCGTCTTCGTGGGCCAGCAGGTGGGCGCCTGCGGTGTCCAGGACGTAGCACATGGGGGCTCGGCCGCGGCCGATGTAGGGCTGGAAGCGGTCCAGCACCCGCCAGGTGTAGAGCTTCTGCAGCCGGTGGTTGGCAGAGCGGCGGGAGCCGAAGGCGATCGCCGCGATCTGTGGGGAGGTCAGCATCCGGTGCTCGGCGAGCATCCGGGCCAGCCACCGGTCGCGGGCGGTGAGGTGGGCGGCGACCTGGGCTTGGTGCTCGGCGGAGGCCGCGAAGCGCAGGCTTGGCCGCTCCGGCATGGGAGCGCGCATGTCGCGTTGCTGGTGGTGGGGGAACAAGGTCGTCCTCCTCGGGGTGGAATGCGGGCAGGAAGAAGGGCGGTCCTCCGTGCTGGGAGGACCGCCCTGGGACTTCCGGAATCAGGCCGCGCGACGTGCGCGACGCGGGTCCGTGCCGGTCCTTCCTGAGCCGTCGCCGGTGTCCTCGGCACGGGACTCCAGTGGGCGGGTGTGGGCCGCGGCGGCTTTGCGTACGGCCTTGGATCGCCCGGGAATGGCCGGCGGGAGTGGTTGGGTGGTCACCGTGAACGGCTGGGTCTCCTCACCGCCCACGACCAGCCGCGCGGCAGCGTGGTACACGCCGAGGTGCGCGAGATCGTGGTCCGACACCCGCGGCGCGGTGTGGCGGGCCAGTTCGCGGGCATCTTCCGGGCTGGCGGTGAAGAACACCTTGCTGCGGGCGTTGGTGGAGATGCCCTCCTTGAGATCCTTGGGAAGCTGCCCCAAGTGCTGGTGCGCCAGAGTCATCGAGAGCCGATAGCCACGCGCCTCCGCCAGCATGTCTTCCATCGCATACGGCAAGTTCAAGAAATTCTGGGCTTCGTCGACATACAGTCCTGCGTCGCGGCGTTCGCGCTGGGCCAGTGCGGCACGAGCGGTGGTGGCCTGCCAGACCCGCGCCACAATCAGCGACCCGAGCAGCCGCGTGGTGTCCTCCCCGAGGCTCCCCTTTGGGATGCGCACCAGGCACAGCCCACCATCCAACGCTTCACCAAGATCCACTGTGGATGGTCCTGCGGTGACCGCCTTAACCACGAACGACCGCAACAAGAACGCGCGAAGCTTGTTCAGCAACGGTGCTGTGGCCTGGGCGCGAGCCGCGTCCGAGAGTTGGTCGTACCAGTCCCAGAACCCCCGCAGTGTCGAGTCGTCGGACACTCGGTCCCGGTGCCGCGCCCGGGTAGCGGGATCGGTGAGTAGCTGGGGCAGTTCGGCCAGCGTCGGGGTGTCCGAGCCGGCGCGCAGGGTCAGGCACCCTGCGCGGAGGATGTCCTCGGTGCGTGGCCCCCAGGCCGAGGCGAACACCCGGGAGAACACCGACACCAAGTTGTCGACCGCGGATTCCTTCGGCCCCTCCAGCGGGTTCAAGCACGGTGTCGGCCCGCGAGAATCGGCATCGAAGAGCACCACCTTGTCGGCGGCGTGCTCGGGAAGCCGCTGCAAGACGTCGGTGATCAGGTCCCCCTTGGGGTCGATGACCACCGCCCCGCGCCCGTACTCGGCGTCGGCAAGGATCATCCGCGCCAGCATCGTCGACTTCCCTGACCCAGTGGCGCCGAGGACATGCAGGTGGTGCCGCGCGTCGGAGACCTGCAGCCCCACCGGGCGGGCGTGGCCGGTATCGGACACCCCGACCGGGCGGATCAGCTCGCCTTCGGTGGGCGTATTCGGCGGGGGTGGCACCGCCCGCGCCCCGGCGCGGGCCAACCCGGGTAGTGCCTCGTCGGTGGGCAGGTGGGCCACGGCCGCAAGTTCCGGCACCGACAGCAGGTCACCCCGCCGCAGGCGCCGGCGAGCCAAGCTGCGCACGGGATTGCGCAACCGTCGACGGCGGTAGTGGTTGTGCTCCGTGAACCCGCTGAAGGCCGACGCGATGGCGTGGGCGCGGCCCCGCACCTGCTCACGCACCCGCGCGACCTGCTCGCCCGGAGTCTCGATCGGCACCGTCGTGGCCACCGCGTACCGGATCAGCGTTTCCCACTGCGCCCCGCGCTGTTTACCGACGATCGCGCGGTTCTGCGCCTGGAACTCCAGCGACGTCTGCGGGTCCAGCTTCGGCTGGCTGCTCGACGGTTTCGTGCCCGAGGGGCCTGGCGTGAGCAGGTCGAGCAGCCGGCCTGCCAGGTGGGTGGACCGCCCGGCGTTGAGATGGCGGGCGGCTCGCCGAGCCTGCTTAACCCGACCCCCGGTGACCGGACGGGTCAGGACCTGCACGCACGCGGTGTCGGACACGCCGAGCCCCACGGGAGCGCCCAGCAGGGCTCGGATGGGGTCGGCGTCGAAGTCGGTGCGGAGGGGCAATGCTTCCGACCGGGCCAAGCGCAGCGTGCCGCCGGTGACCAGGTGGCGACGCCCCTCGGCCGGGGCCTCGGGCACCGGCGGGTCGGCCTCGTCGGTGCGGGTGTGCGCTCCGGGCCAGGCGGCTTCGATGGCCCGTTCCACCATGCCCGGCGGCACCGCACCCGGCACCCACAGTCGGATCTGTACTCCGTCGTGACCGAAGACATATTCCCAGGTCAGATGGGGCTGCCCAGTGGTCAGGCGCTGCACCATCGGCCTGACGAGCCCGACCAGGTTCGACCACACCGCTTCGGCACCGTCGGCGTCGACTGTGGGAGGCGCCAGGATGGTGATCACCCGGGACCGCTCGTGCAGCGCATCCTGGCAGCGCAGGAACCACCACCGCCGCAGGAGCCCCAGTCCTGTCGCCACGAGCACGATCGCGGGGACCGCGATCAGCCCCCAGGTTTGCAGCCACGACCACACCTGGTCCAGCACAGCCTGAATCACGCCCCACGGATCGGTCAGCAACCTCCCCAGCGGACTGTCTATGACGGACGGACTTGCGAAATCCATGCGAGGAAATCTCCTTACTGTCAGGAGAGAAGGCGTCGTACTCAGTGCGATCACGCGGCGCGTTCGTCGGACTCTGGAACAATGCGACCGCGAGCCGACGGGGCACTGGTGATCGAACGAACGACCGCGTCTCCGCGAGTGCGGCGGTGCGCGTCGACTTCGGCCTGCCACTCCGAAAACCGACGCCCGGCCAGCTTCTTCAAGAAGTGCGGGATGTTGTTCGCGGGAACGCCGACCAGGTGAGGGCCGAGCACCGCGAGCAGGTCCGAGGCTTCCTGGGACGACCAGCCCGCCTCGGCGATGGCGTCTTCGTCCGGGAAGACATCGGCCACTCGATCCACCGCGGGGTCCAGCAGCGCGTCCTGCGTCCCGCCGTAGCTGTAGACCCACAGGAAGTTCTCTGGAGGGTCCGGTTCCACCACGGTCTTGAACCGCCGAACTTCCTTGGTGTAGGCGTAGAAATTGGTGTCCGGACGCGCCCGCATGATCCGCAGCCAGGACTCCAGGTAGGGCGAGCTGAAGAAATCACCTGAGTCGTGGATTCTGACCCAGCTACCGCGGAATTTCGGTGCGGCCAGCTCGGTGAGCATGGCCTGTTCCCATCCGGCCAGGTCATCGTGCACGAACCGCAGGTTCGACTCGTGCTTAGCCCGCACCGCGGGCCAGGTATACGTGCCGTGGCGGGCGTAGCAGACATGGCGGCAAATCCCTGCCGAGGGACAGGTGTTGTAGGTGCGGCCGTCGGACATCCTGCCTGCCCAGGCGGGCAGGGACCAGTTATGCACGCCGATGGCCCGCATTTCCCGGTTTTGAGTCAGCAGCCGACGCGGGCGCCCGGCAGAGGAAGTCTCTGACGGGCCGTGAGCAGATGAAGACATGCGTGTCCTCCGTGGAAATAGAGACAATTCAAGAAAGTGAAGAACGATCCACAGTGGATTGGCAGATGACGAAGGAGGGTTTGCGCTTACGCTGGATCGTCGTCGCAGCGAGGCTGGGTCGTGTCGTCGGACTGGAGTCCGTCGGAACGTCGGTGCTGGCGGCGCCGGCGGTAGCGATCGAGGCTGACGACCTTGGTGTGGGCGCCGTCGGCGTCGACGGTGACGAGCTGGGCGTACTCGACGCCGCGCCGGCACCGGACGTACCGCACGCATGTGTTGACCAGCGCGCGCACGCCGAAGACGACCACAGCGCCGATGAGGTACCCGGCGATCATGATCACCGCGCAGGCAACCCAGATCACGGCCATCAATCCGGCCGCCAGCGCGAAGACAGGGAGGAAGTCGTGGACGAGGATGTCCGGGAACGAACCGAAGGTGTCCTGGTCGCCTACCGTGGTGGCAAGCAGGAAAGGCACAGGGCATTCCTCCTTGTGTGCTTCAATCGTCGAGAAGAAGGTTTTGGGAACCGCTGAAGTCGGCGAATTCGCCTGCCTCGCCGGAGGATTCGGCCAGCGACGCCAGTTCGGCGGGATCAGTTGCGGGAAGTTCCCGAAGTTGGTGCTGCCGCGAGGTTGTGCGATGTCGCTGCAGGCCAGGCCAGGAGGGGATCACTCGATGGGGGCCGGTTTCTGGCAGATCGTCAGGATTGTCGACGGGTTGCCGATGTGTATGACACATGGTCGTCTCCGGTGATCTGAGGTGTTCATGGCTGTTGAACTGGCGGTGGTCCGCTCGCTGGGCGGGCCGCGGAAGCTGAGCACAGCTGAAGAGCTGGAGGATTTTGAGCAGGAGCTGGTGGATCAGTACTTGCTCGCGTCAGTCGGCGCCGGTTTCGGCGACAGCTCGGTCGGTCACGACCGTTCGGTGATCTTCGAGTTCATCCGGTTTTTGGGACGTCCGGTGTGGACCGCGCAACCGCATGATGCGGACCGGTTCCTGACCTATCAGCGCAAGGACCTCGGCAGAGCGCGGCTGACCGTGCAACACAAAGCGTGGGCGATCAGCCACTTTTTCGATTTCCTGCTCATGCGATACCAGGGCGACGTTCATGCCCTGACCGGGCATGTGGTCATCCAGCCGATCGATGAGTACAACCGGCCGGCCAAGGCCGACTACGGGGCCGCGCGGATTCCGCCATCGCAGGACGAGATCGAGGAGTTGTTCGGTAGCTGGCGTGACTCGCTCGCGATGGCGCGGAAGTTCAGGACCGCTGCGCGGGATTACCTGGCGGCTTCGTTGTGGCGCCGGGCGGGCTTGCGGATCCAGGAGACCTACATGCTCGACATCCGGGACTGGCGGCGGGATCTGGGCGAGTTCGGCAAACTGCACGTCCGGTTCGGCAAGGGCAGCCGCGGTCGTGGACCGAAGACCCGGCTGGTTCCCGCGATCAACGGTGTGGCGGAGTTGCTGGACTGGTGGCTGATCGACGTGCGTCACCAGTTCGACGACGACTGGGCCGATCCCGACGCCCCACTGCTGCCCAGTGAACGCCGCGATACGCATACCGGGGGCTGTAAACGGGTCTGTGATCAAGCGTTGCGGGATGGGCTTGCCTCGGCGACCGAACAGTGGCTGCCGAAGTGGGCTGGTGCGCTGACACCGCACGTGCTGCGGCACTTCTGCGCCTCGTCGCTGTATGTCCGCGGCATGGATCTCAAGGCACTCCAAGAGATTCTGGGTCACGAGTGGTTGTCGACCACGACCCGCTATGTCCATGTTCACGCGGATCACGTGGAACGGGCGTGGTCTGCGGCCAACGAGCGCGTGGCCGCCCGCCTGACCGTGGGGAAGGGATGAACCGATGCGGTGGAACTTGCGAATGAAAGCCGCTGAGGCCGGGATCTGGAAGTCGACGGAGATGCGACACCGTCTCGCCGAGGCCGGTTTGGAGATCAGCCACGGGAAAATGTCGAACCTGTGGGTCGGCGATCCCACCACGATCCGGCTCGACGACCTGGACGTGATCTGTGCCGTACTGGAGTGCACCCCGGCCGATCTGCTGCTGCCGGAGCCGGAGAAGGTCCAGGCACGCCGGCCGCGCCAGGCCGAGACCGGCACGGTCACCTCGTTCACACCACGGCTGGGCCGGCACCGATCGGTACCTCCGGCATGACCGGCCACCCGCGCCGGTGCCAGGTGTGCGGGCTGCGGCCACCGGCCATGCGAGAGATACCGTTCTGCTTCGCCTGCTGGCCCGGCGGTCCGGTCATTCCACCGCCATGCCGCAAGTGCGGTTCGACCGAGAACTACTACACCTCCGGGCTGTGCGCCCGCTGCCACTCGCACGCACCGGGCGAGAAATCGCCCCTGTGGCAGTATCCGGGCCTGCTCGCGCCGGGCAGCGTCGTGATCGCGTCGTGCCGGGATTGCCATGCGTGGGGCGCCACCCGCACCTACGGGTGGTTGTGCTCGGGATGCAAGTCCTGGCGCGAGACCCACAGCCGGTTCGCCGAGTGCCGCACCTGCGGGCACACCGCGCCTGTTGGCGAGGACGGATCGTGCCGGTTGTGCCGCAAAACGCGCAGCCTGCTCGCTCAGCAACTCGGCAAGCGTCCCCGCGACGTCAGCCTCGCCGAGGCCAACCACCGCGGGCAACAACTGTTCTTCGCCAGCATGTGGCACCGCGAAGGACACGGAAAACGACCGTATATCAAGAAAACACAGCCACCCGATCTGTCGCTGCTGACTCCGGTGACTCACGAGCAACTCACGCTGCTTGACCTTCCCCGGGATCTGAAAGCGGGGATGCAGCACGGATTCCCGCTCCCACCGGATACGGCGCGGGAATCCGCCTGGCATGCCTTCGTCCGTGACTACGCCGTCCAACACGGGTGGGCCCGCACTGTCACCGAACGCACCCAACGCGCGATTCGCATGCTGCTGGGCATGCAGGACACCTCCGGAGCCGCGATCAAGGCCAGCGACGTCCTGCCGCTGTCGGGGATCCGGCACCCGGTTCGGCCGGTGCTCGACGTCGTGGCCGCCGCCGGCATGCTCGCCGACGACCGCATCCCCGCGATCGAGCGGTGGTTTTCCCTCCACATCGCCGAACTGCCCGCAAACATGCGCCACGAGCTCACCGTGTGGTTCGACATCGCCCGCCACGGCAGCACCACCCCGCCACGATTCACGCCCCGCGCGGAGTCCACAGTGCAAAGCCAACTTGCCTTCGCGCTCCCAGCCATCCGCGCCTGGGCACCCACCCACTCCTCGCTGCGAGAAATCGGCCGCGACGACGTGCACTCCGCGCTGCCCGCCAGCGGCAGCCAGCGATCGACCACCATGCAGGGGCTGCGTTCGATCTTCCGCGTGCTCAAAGCCCGCAAACTGACCTTCATCAACCCCACCGCACGGATCAGAGTGACCGCCCCGACAACCCCGCTCCGCCGCAGATCGATCTGTCCGCCCTGACCGCCGCATTGCACTCGCCCGACCCGACCACCGCGACCCTCGCGGGCCTGCTGGCCTTCCACGCGATCCGCATCTACCAGCTGTGCACACTGCATCTCACCGACGCCCGTGACGGGCGCCTCTGGCTCGACGACCACGTCGTCCCGCTCGCCGAACCGGTACGACAACGCCTCAGCGCCTACCTGGACTACCGGCAACAACGCTGGCCGCACACCGCCAACCCGCACCTGTTCATCCACTACCGCAACGCCACCACCACCCGGCCGGTCACACCCTGGTGGATCAACAAGCGCCTCGGCATCTCGGCCCAGTCGATCCGCCAAGACCGGATCCTCGACGAAGCCCACGCCACCGGCGGCGACGTCCGCCAACTCTGCGACCTGTTCGGCCTGTCCATCGCCGGCGCCTACCGCTACACCACCACAGTCGACCACCCCGGCATCGCCCGATGGGCGTCCACAACGGACTGAACGTTCCGAGGTTCCCGAACTTCCGAGTACATATACGCTCACGGCAGATCCACCCACCCGGAGTTGTTCTCCGAACCCTCCGATTTTGCGAGGAACTCCGGATCTGTGGTGATCAAGTTGTGCTCGCCGTCGGAGGCGATGGCCTGCAGGGCGACCCGCTGAGTCCCCGTCGACAACAAGCCCTGTCCCGTACCGGCCGACAGCAGGAACTGCCGTTCACCTTCCGACAAGGCGAAGGTGCGGACGATGTCGTCGATGGCTTGGGGTGCCTGGCGCAGCAGGATCTGGGTGGCGGCGTTGGCGATGACGGTCTTGCCGAGATCCGTGCCGAGGACGTCGCCGACGTCCTGGGTCGCCACGGTGAGCCCGGCCCAGTGTTTGCGGGCGGATTTGGCCATGCGCCACAGGAATTCGGCTCCGGCCTGTTGCTGCATGAGCAGCCAGGCTTCGTCGACCACGCACAGCCTCGGCCGCCGGGTAGCTGGGTTGGACACCCGGCGCCACACCGCGTCCAGGGTCAGCAGGGTGCCCGCGGGTTTGAGTTCATCGGGCAGGCCCCGAAGCGAGAACACCAGCAGATGGCCTTCCGGCGGCGCCGTCGTAGGTCCGTCGAACAGCCCGCGGAAAGCACCGTCGGTGAAGGGCCGCAACCGGGCGGCTAGCTCGCCCGCAGTGTCGCCGCCAACGTGAGCAAGGACGGCGCGCAGGTCGGACAGCAGCGGTGCGGGCCGCGTCCAGGTCCGGGCAACGTCGGTGATCCCGGCCTGCTGGTAGGTCGTGGTGACCGCCTGGTCCAGCACAGCCCGCTCGTCCGCGGACAACGCCTGTCCGAACAGGACAGAGAGCAATGTATGAACGAACAGGCTGCGCCGGGTAACCGCATCGGCCGGCGCCGAGCGGCGCCCATCCGGACGAACATGGATCGGCAGATCCAGCGGGTTCAGGTGAATGCCCTCAGCACCCAGCGGGAAGTAGGTCCCGCCGACCGCGCCGGCCAGGCGAGCGTACTCGTCCTCGGGGTCGATGATGGCGATCTCCACGTCCCGGTACAGGCTGCGGAGCGCTTCGAGCTTGACCAGGTACGACTTGCCTGCCCCGGAGCGGCCGAGGATGACCGAGTTGTAGTTTTCGCAGGCGAACCGGTCCCAGTGCACCAGCCCCTGGGAGCCGAGGTTCCAGCCGTAGAGCACACCGGCCGCGGTCGACGCGGAGGTGACATCCGGCGGAGGCAGGTCCGGGCTGGTGAACGGGAACGCGGCCGACAGGGCTGCGGTGTCGAAGGTGCGGGTCATGCCGATCTGGTCCAGGCCCATCGGCAATGCCGTGATCCACCCCTGCAAGGACCGGTAGGTGGTGGGCTTGGCGTCCATGAGCAGGCTCGCGGTCAACGCGCGCAGCGCGCTGATCTCCTCGACGAGTTCCTGTTCCGAGGCCGCGTGCACCGTCAGGTACAGGCCGAGACGGAACAGGCGTCCTTCGCCGCGGGCGAGCCGGTCGGAGAGGTCGTAGGCGTCCTCGGTGGCCGCCTCGACCTCCGGGTCCTGCAGCCTTCCGTGGGCGGCGGAGTGCCGGCGGCCGGATTCGAGTTTGCCGAGCTGCTTGCGCAACCGGTCCGCAGCCACCCGCGGGTCGATCGGCTCGATGTGCAGCGACACGGCCAACCGGCCCGGATAGGTCAGAAGGGGCTGCAGCCATCCGGGGTGCACCTCGCGCGGATAACCGGTAACCGCGAACGAGGCGACCCAGTCCTGACCGATCTGCAGGTGCCGCGGATGCACCTCGATCGCGTCCGGCGCGAAGGCACTCGCCGCCGCGGGTTGCTGGCGACGCTTCTTGGTGGTGGTCACGAGAAGTCCTCCTCGGTGTCGAGGTCCCAGTCCGAGCCAATGGGGGTGGTGATGACCTCGCCGGCGCCGGCCATCTCCGCCGAGGGCGGCAGCGGGCTGTCCGGATTGGTGGCGGTGGACAGCACGGCGGTGGCCTGGGCGGCGTCCAGCGGGGTCACGCTGATGCCCGCGGGCGAGAGCAGTTCGGTGGCCTCGCTCATCCGCCGCAGCAGCCGGGAGGCCGCCGCCTTGCGTGCCCCGTCCGACGGCTGGTCGCTGCCGCCGCGTGAGCGGCCGAGGCGACGGCGCTGGGTCAGCGAGTCCTGGCCGGTGGTGCGCACCGGTTCGCGGACCACCAGCAGGATCTGCCGCCTCAGCAGGTCGGCCTGCTGGCCAAGCTGGGCCAGGTAGTCGGCGTGATCGAGCGCGGCGGACTCCAGCGCCGGGTGCGGCAACCCCGCGGCCCGCTCGCGTAGCTCCGCGATCTGGCCGGACAGGTCCAGCCGTTGGGCGCGGATGAGGATCTGCACGCTCGCGCCGAGGCTGTGCAAGTACCGACCGAAGGCCGCGGTCAGTGCTTCCTGCTCGGCCGGGGTGCGCAGCGCGAAGTTCACCGTCGAACACGCGGCCACCAGTGCCACGCCGTCGTCGCCGAGATCGACGATGCCGGCTTCGGCGACCCCGTGGGCGGGCAGGTCGAGCCCGCCCGCGGCGACGGATTCGTGCCCGTGGGCCACCCCGGACAGCCACTCCGGCACCTCGGCCGACTGCTGGCCGGACACGACCCGGCGCCGCGGCTGCAGACGCTGCCGCAGCGCGGCCAGCAGCAGCCGATCCAGTGTCACGCCGTCGCGGCGCACCACGACCAGCACGGACACCGCGACCCCGATCGGGACCGCGACGGCGACGTAGGCGATCACCGGGATCACGGCGCGGGTGGCCTGCCAGCCGCCGTAAAGCAGCAGGCCGGTCACCGCCATCACCGCCACCTGCCGGGCGGTAAAGCCGGCCAGAATCCGGTCCTCCCGATCCACATCGGCGGGAATCCGCACGCTCACCGCGGATCACCTCCTTTCCTTCCTGTGCTGGGCCGGGGCGGGTGGAGTTTCGGCAGGTTCAGCGGCAACTCCTGCTGACGCGGCCCCGGCCGCTGCGGCGGAGGCGGCGGTGCCTGGGGCTGACTGCGGGGTGGCTTCCGCGTGCGCTGCACGTTCAGCGGGAGCTGGTACTGCCCGTCCCGGCCCACCCGGGGCTTGTTCTCCGGCCACTCGCCATCGGCAGGCAGCTTCGTCTGTCGCCCCCGCGTTGCCGGCCGGGTCCGTTTCGGCGGCTCCAGGGATGGCGCGGGCCGCCGCACGCGCTGCACCTCGATCGGCAGCCGGTATTGCCCATCGCGGCCGACCCGCGGTTTGTTCTCCGGCCATTCCCCATCGAGCGGGAATTGCATCTGCCGCCCACGCGACCCCGTCGAGGACTTCCGCTCCGGGCGAGGCTCCGGAGCCGACTTCGGCTTGGATTGCCGCTGCACATTCAGCGGGAGCTGGTACTGCCCGTCCCGGCCGAGCCGCGGTTTGTTCTCCGGCCACTCGCCATCCAACGGAAACTCCAACTGCTTGCCCTGCCCAGCGGAGTACGAACGTGAGGACGGTTGCGGCGTCGGTCGCTGCCCGGTCGGTTTCCGCACTCTCTTGACGTTCAGCGGCAACATGTACTGCCCGTTGGAGGTCGCCCGCGTTGTGGCATACGGGTCCGGCGACTCGGGCGATTTCTGACCGCCACGGGAACGAGTGCTCTTTCCGCCGCCGCCACCTCCCAGCCCTCCGAGGAGACCGAAGGTCTTGTAGGCGATGAACCCTCGGACGAGACTGCCGACCAGAGAACGGCCTCCGCCGCCACGCAGAGACCCGAGAATCCAGAACGGAATCTTGATGAGGACATAGCACAAGGCGAGTGCGACCAGAAACTGAATCACAGCGCTTCCCCCTTGTTATTAGTTGAACAGCGTGATGCCGCCGGGCCAAAAGAAGAGCTTGATCGCCGCAACCAAGGCAAGCGATTGGCCAACTTGAATGGCCATCACCCCGGCGAATGCTTTCCACCACCAAAACGCGATACCTTCGGTGTGTGGAAGCGCGTGACACATCAGCAAGATCGGAGCGCCCGCGAGCAAAATGATGGTCAGAGTGACGCGGACGATGTAGGTCAGCAGAACCGCGACGAGCATGACGATGAGAGCGAGCGCGATGAAGATGACGAACAGTCCGCCTCCGTCGAGATCATGCATCAAGGTGTCGCGCATGGCGCGCCCCGCAGTTTCCGGGCTCAACCCATCGCCCAGGATTGCTCGCGAGAGCGCGTTACCGATTTCGATCACCTTGCCGCCGAAAAACAGCGACAGGTTGGACGCGAGGAACCCGACAATCACCCGGGGAAGGATTTCCTTGATGGAATGCCGGGTCTGCAGTGTTTCGTGGGCCATGACGATGATGCCGGCGACCAGGATGAGCGTCGCGTAGACCGCGATGACGATCTGCTGCGAGCTGCCCCATATCTGCCCCATGACCGGCAGTTGATCCAACTGAGGAGTCACCAGCAATGACTTCGCAAGCAGGTCCAACACGCTGTTCAAACCGGGCGTGACCAGATCGCGAAAGAACGACTCGATCGCATCCGACACGCAGGCTGGAATATCGGTGATCCCGCACGACGACTCCTGGGCCGGAGCTTGATGGGGGTTCGATTGATTTCCGGGCGGCTGGTTATCCGGAGGCACCGGCACGGGTTGGGGAATGCAGCCTGGCCCCTGGCACGGCGGTTGAGCGGGCGCGGGAACGGGCGCGGACGGAGCAGGTGGCGGCGGGGCAGGCTGGGCGCTGGCGGCACCGGTGAAAACCAGCCCCGCCGCCACAACGAGCACGAGCAGGGCGGCCACCGCGGTACACACGCGGCCCAGGCGGTGGCCCGCCGGTGAGGTGGAGTACGCGGTGGCCGGCATGGGATCAGGCCCCCACAATTCCGCGCAGGATCTCCACGACCAGCGGAGCCAGCGCCGCCAGGGCGTAGCCGAACCCCGCGGACTTGAAAGACTGCTTGGCCTTCTCGACCTCGCCTGGGTCACCGTTGGCCAGCACGTAGCGGACGCCGCCGATGGTCAAGAAGACCGTGGCCAGCAGGGCGAGCAGACCCATGATCCAGTTGCGGATGTTGCCCAGGACTTCGTCGATCGTGCGGGCCAGCGCGAGGACGTGGGTGGTCTCGGCGACCGCGGGCATCGAGATCGCCAGGAGGCCGACGGCGGCCAGCCCGGCGATCATCAGCAGCCGGAGACCACCGCGCCGGGAGAGGTATGGGGTGAACGAGGAGCGCATCAGAGAGACCTCCAGAGAGCGCGTGCGAGGCAGCGGGAGCGCGAAGCGGGTAGGGCTCACCCGCGTCCCTGAAGTCCGGAATTCGGGGCCTGATCGGTCGCTGGGCCACCGACTTTTTTCGCTACGTTCTGTGACTGGACTGAGTCCTCGGTCTGCTCGTCGGGGGGCAGTCGTGCCGCGGCGTCGCCGGTCGGATCACTGTCGCCAGGGCTCGCTTCGGACTCGATAAGCCAGGCGACGAGTCGGTTCTCGGCCCGGCGGCGGATGCTGCGCAGTCCCTCGTAGGTCAGTCCGGGGTGGTGCGGCCAGTCGGCCAGCTCGACGCCTTCCAGGCGGGTCGCGCCGATCAGCTCGGCCTCGGTCCGGGTCAGGACTTCGGCTTCGACCGCGCGGGCCAGGACGAGATCGGGATGGCCGGCTGGGGGTTTGGGTTCGCTGGAGTGGAACCCCGGCGGCTTCGGGGTCGGCCCGTCCATCCCGTCCAGCAGTGCCCGGTGCCCGGCGCGGTAGGCGGCCCACCGCAGCCGGATGGTGATCCGACCCTCGGTGAGATCCACGGTCTGCAGCGCGTCGAGGAACCCGCGCAGCACCTCGGCGTGGATGTCGCTGGGGTCGTCGGCGTAGCGCTCGGTCAGCCGGGCTGCCAGGGAGGTCAGCATCGGCAGCGCCAGGCCGACCGCGGTGATCGTCCAGGTGCCGCCCTCGACGCGGGCGCGGCTGATCACGTGGGTCCAGACCTGGTCCCACACCCGGCGGGGGCAGCCGTGGGCTAGCAGCAGGTCTCGGAGTTCGTCGACCGGGATGATCCGGTCGGGAAGGTGGTCGAACAGGCGGCCGTCCACAGCCACCGGGTGGTCCCCTGCGGTCAGCCACCCGAAGGCTTCACGGGCGGCATCCAGCGGGTTGCCCGGCCACTCTTCGTGCTCGCAGTGGGTAGGGAGAGCCATTGCTCGGCTCCTCTCAAACGGCGGTCAATGACGCCGCCGAGAGGGCCAGGCGAAAAACAGCGCAGCGCACGGTTCCGTACTAAGACGAAACTAAGATGATCTCCTTGTTCCGGAACAAGAAGATCATATTCAGATCAATTTCAAGACCACGATCTAGATGAACAGCAAGCCTGTGCGCTGCGGTGTTAGTCAGACGCTGTTCCGTTGCTGTCACCTCAACCAGACGAAGAGACGAAACAAGAGAAAGGATCTTGAGAAGTTTGCGGAGCGATCTTGAACACGGCCACCGCGGGGCCGTTGACGCCCCGCCAGCCGCCGCGACTGTCGATCTTCATCGGCTCATCACGAGATCGACAAACGTCTTGGGGGAACCGGAGACGCCAGTGACGCTGGGTGTCAGTTCCGGTTGAGGGATGGCGAGAAAAATCTTGGCCCGGCGGTGACCGATCGGGGCCGTTTTCGCGGACTTCAGGGGTGTCCTTGGCAAGACCGACCGATCACCGGAGCACGCGATGTCTGCCCTCCCGATCCCGGAGGTACCGCCTCCTGACACCCCCGATGGCCACGGGCCGAACCCCCGCGTCGGGTCGGTCCACGCACCCCGCCGCGAACCCACCGGCACACCGGTGCCGGCGACGGTGCGGCTGTGTCTCGTCGACCCCGCCGCGGACGAAGACGAGATCGTCACCGCCGCAGTCTCGATGATCACCACGACCTACACCGCGCCCAGCGACCGGATCATGCTCGCCGACGGCGAGGCCCCCGCGACGGGTTCGAGCCTGACGCGTCGGGACCGGCTCGTGGAGTCCGTCCTCCGACTCGGCCGCGGCGCGACCGCCACACCCGACCACCGCGCTCACGGCGATCATGAGTCCGCCACGGCGGGTGAGGGTCTGCCCGGTGCCCGGGGGTCCGGGTCCGGACTCGGACCGCGGCCCGGCGACCTAGCCGAGCCGGTCGCGAACCCGACCGACCAGCAACCGCTCGACCAGTCGTCCGGTCCGGGTTCCGACGACTTCGCGTTGATCATCGCGGGCTGGTCCGACCACCCCGCAGACCCCTTCGCGATGGCCGACTGGACACCGCTGCTCGCCCCTGCCGGCACCATCGTCGCGCTCACACACAGTAGCGATCAGCACAGGTCGCGGGCGGCCCATTCGGGGCAGTTGTCGCGGGCCGCAGCGTTGGCCGGATTGATCTTGACCGACCGAATGATCCTGGCCCACCAACCCCCGTCGCCCCCTCGGCCAACGACCCGGCGCAGCCTCCGAGCGATCGCCCTCGGCGGCCACCGCCGCATCCACACCACCGCCAGCGTCTTCCGCCGCTCGACCCCGTCCCCGGAGGTCCGCCATGTCTAATAAGACCCTCCTGCGCCCCGCCAGCGTCTGGGACACCGGCCACACCACCCCAGCCCGGCAGATCGCGGACCGGCACGTCGGAGCCACCCGCGCCGACACCGCCCTGACCCCGGACGTCGCACGGCAGGTCATCACCACCTACACCGCCCCTGGCGACACCGTCTGCGACCCCAACCCGGGACCGGGACTGGTCCTGGCCGAAGCCCTCCGGGCGGGCCGAGACCCGGTCGGCCTGCCCACCCAGCCCCGGTGGGAATCCGCCCTGGAAGCCAACCTCGACCTCGCCCGCCTCGCCGGCCCGGTCGGCACCGCGACCCTGCTCGACAGCGTCGACGACCCCCGCGCCGCCGAACTGCCCGGCGCCGTCGACCTCGTACTCACCGGCCTGCGGCACACCCCGGCCAGCGACCCCAGCCGGGTGCTCGTCGGGCTGTATGAGGACCTGGACGCCGTCGCCGACTGGGTCTGGCCCGGCGGGTACATCGTGATCACCTGCCGCCCCTGGCGCCGCCACGGAAGACTGCTCGACCTACCCGGCAAAGTCAGCGACGCCGCCGACGCGATCGGCCTCATCCCCGCCGACCACTGCATCGCTCTGACCGCACCCATTCGAGGAAACCGCGTACGCCCGAGAACCGTCAGCCGCGCCGGAGAACGCCCGGAAAGCACCGACATTCACGGCCATCCCACCGCGCTCCCGGCCCATATTGACGTGCTGGTTTTCCGCCTACCTACAACCACACGTCCTAAAGAAACTCCCGAGCGAGGTGTCGCGTGAACAGCCTCTACTACTGTGACGACACCATCGAATTGCGCCTCGGCGACGCCCTAGAGGTCATGAAATCCCGTCCCAGCACCTCGGTCGACTGTGTCGTCACCTCGCCACCTCACTGGGGACTACGCGATTACGGCACCGCAATCTGGATCGGCGGAAACCCGGGGTGCCAACACACCTTGGGAACAACACCCCATCAACGCCGAACCACCAAGAAACGCACTTCCTCGCGACTGCACTCCAGCGCGAACAAGCACTGCAGGAAATGCGGCGCCCTTGCGCACGATCAGCAATACGGACTTGAGTCGACGATCGATGACTACGTTGACCGCCTGCGAGAGGTGAGCGCGGAAGTCTGGCGCCTGCTGACCCCACGGGGAACGTACTGGCTCAATCTCCGAGACGGCTTCAGCTACCACAACAGCGGCACGGGAAGCACGCGCAAAATAACAACCGAAGAGGCACCTTCGGTCGTTCGCCACAAAAGTCTCATCGGAATTCCGTGGCGGGTCGCTCTCACTTTGCAACAAGACGGGTGGGTCATTCGCAACGCGATGGTCTGGCGCAAACCCAACGGCATACCGGACCCAGCCTCAGATCGATTTTCCTCACGCTACGAGATGGTTTTCCTCTTGGTGAAGCAGCCGGACTACTACTTCGACGCAGCCCGCGCGCTCGAACCGTTGTCGCAGAACCGTCCGGAGCATCGGAAGAATCATCGCGGGGGCTACAAGCCGCACACAGTCCGGTCCCCGTGGCGCCCACGGGAAACAGGGAAGAACGTCGGCGATGTCTGGTCGATCTCCACACGCCCGCTACCGGATGCGCATTGCGCTCCGTTTCCGATCGACCTTCCGCAACGGTGTATCGCGGTCGGCTGCCCTGAAGAAGGCAGCGTCCTCGACCCCTTCTCCGGAGCGGGAACCACCGGCCTCGCCGCCCGACAATGGGGCCGGTCTTTCCAGGGAATCGACCTGCGGGCGGACTACCACGACATCTTCCTGCGGCGACTTCGGGACCAGAGCAGGCGCATCGAGATCACCAACGAAACAAATCCAGGAGCCAACGTTGCGTAAGAACCAGTTCGGCGCCGCCAGCAACGCGGGCTTTCCTCCAGCACGACGGCGTGACCGAAACGCCGTGCAGCGATGCGTGACACGGCAGTCACGACTCGCTCCCGTTCGCCGGCGTTACGCTTCCCGCCGCGATGCCGCCCGGGCCTGGGGCGACCCGGCAGCCTCTGCATGTGCGACCAGCCAACGATCACACGAGGTGGGGACGAAATGAGTCGTGCTCCTCAGCCGAGCGACCACCAGTCCCGGCACGCCGCCTGGTCGACGAAAAATCAGCTCAACGTCGTCCTCCCAAGCCTGGCCGAAGGCGCCCGCGGCGGGGTTGAGGGGGCTGCCGCATGAGCACACACGATCCGCTCACCGATGCCGCTGCTGCGGATGCTGCCACGGTCTCGGCAGCAGCCGAACTTGCCTCGGCAGCTCGTGAACTGGCCGACGCCGTCCGCGCGCTGGCCGAACGCGCTCCGCACGACCCCGACGCGTTGCTCACCGCCGAACAGCTCGGAGACCTCCTGCGGCTTTCGCCGCGCACCTTGAAGGAGCAGGCCGCAGCCGGACTCATCCCGCACCGCAAGTTCGGCAAGCACTACCGCTTCAGCCGCGACGACGCCGCAGAAATCGTACGGCTCGCCAGGAAAACTCCCATGCCTCAACGGAGAGAGTTCCGGGCGGCCTGACCGGGCACCGTGCCCACACAAATGTCCGCCCCGGCACCAGCCGGGGCGGCTTCATAAAAGAGAGCAAGAGCAAGGAAGGAAGTGGTCATGGCCTACGGTCAACGACTGGGCGATGCCCAGGGTGATGGCTGGCGTGCCCGGTACAAGCGCCCCGACGGAACCTGGGGCAGCAAGTCCGGCTTCACCTCGGAAAAGGCAGCCGAGGACTGGGGCAACGAGCAGGAAGCCCTGATCCGGCGGCACATGTGGATCGACCCCCGCAAAGGCGACACCCCGTTTGAGGACTTCGCGTCGGAGCTGCTGGACTCCATCGGTCCCCGGCTGGAAGCGGCGACGCTGGCGAAGTACAAGTCCCATCTGAACAACCAGCTACTGCCGCAGTGGTCCGCGTGGCCGTTGATCGGAATCTTCAACAGTTACCTGGAGATCGAGAAGTGGGTCTCCGAGCTGCATGAGGACTACGCCGAGTCCACCGTGTCGTCGGTGTTCGCGACGTTCTCAACGTTCCTCAACATGGCCTTCCGTGCTCAGTACATCCCGGCCAACCCGTGCTCGGGTATCCGGGTGACCTCGGGCGAGTTCACACCGGACCGCCTCGTCGCCACCCCAGTGCAGGTGCTGCGTGCGGCCATGCGGCTGTACCACACGGCTGGTCCGGCGGGCTTCGCTCTCGCCGTGGTGGACGCCTACACCGGAGCGCGCTGGAGCGAGCTGGCCGGTCAGCTGCGGCACGAGTACAACCACGAGCGCCGGTCGATCCGGATTGAAGAACCATTGAAGGAGATCGGAGGAAAGCTGTTCAAAGGCGGCCAACGCATCAGTCCCGGTGGCGTCATCGCCGACGGCGGCCCGAGGCCCACGAAGCGGAAGACCTCACGACCGGGCAAGGGAAAGAAGAAGGGACGCACGAAAACCCCTGCCAGCACCCGGGACGTCCTGCTTCCCCCAAGCATCGCCGTGCTCTACGAAGCGCTGATGAACTCCCACTCCCACCCTTTCCTCTTCTGCACACCCGATGGAAACCTCCTGCGGAGGTCGAACTTCCGCCAGCGTCACTGGCGCCCGGCCTGGGACGGTATCGAGCCCGACGACCCACAGGCCGAGGATCACGTCCCGGCAATCCTGATGTGGTTCACCTTCCACGAAGGACGGCACACCCACAGCACGTGGCTAACCGAAGACGGGGTGTCCGAGGTGGCACGCCGCGCCCGACTCGGACAGAAGATGAAGGGCATCGCCCGGGTCTACGATCACGTGACCCCGGAGATGGAACAACAAGTGCTCGAAGTGCTGGAAGCCCGGTGGGCGGCCTCCGTAGCGGCGCTGACCGCCGCCGAGCGCGCCCAACTCATGATGTGGTTCCCGCGCCTGCGGGACACCCTTGAAACCAGCAATGGCGAGCCCGTTCAAGATCGCATCGCCATTTCATCGCCATCTGCGAGCTGACAACGAGCCCGCCCTGCAGAGGAGCAGAGCCGCTGACCTGCACAAAGATTTAGTGCGCGATACTGGGATTGAACCAGTGACCTCTACCGTGTCAAGGTAGCGCTCTCCCACTGAGCTAATCGCGCGAGGCGGAGGCGGGAATCGAACCCGCGTACAGGGCTTTGCAGGCCCTTGCCTAAGCCACTCGGCCACTCCGCCGCGTTGGGGCCTGTCTTGGGCCGTGATCCGTGCTGCCGAGCGCCGAGTGCCCGGAACCACCGGTACGGCCCGGAGGGTTTCCCAGAGCGGATGACGGGACTCGAACCCGCGACCCTCACCTTGGCAAGGTGATGCGCTACCAGCTGCGCTACATCCGCGTGCGCTGCGGTGAAAACTCCGTCCCGGCTGCCGGAGCCCATCGCCGCGTTGCACAGAGAACTTTAGACCACGCTCCGCGGAGCGATCAAAAGGGGGGTCGTCCACCCCGGACGAAGCCGCCGCCGAGCCGCTTCGCCCTGGTCAGAAAGCCGACTCGTCAGGACAGGTCGTGCGGGAGCAGCCGGGTCAAGGCGTCGTCGACGTTGACCCAGAGGTTCTCGTTGCCCGGCACGACGACGTCGTAGGTGCGGTCCAGGAAGTCCGCCAGCTCCTGCGCGGAAGCCTCGAACACGGCGTGCCCCGACGGGGAGCTGAGCTCGATCGTGACGACCTCGGGGTCGTCCACCGCAGGGCGGATACTCACGTCGCCCTCGCCTGCGTGCGCGATCAGCCCGTCGGCCAGCAGATCGCGGGCGAAGACCCACTCGACCCACCCGGCACGGCCGGTGCGGAACGCGGCGACCACGGCGTACGGATCGCGGGTGTCGTAACGCAGCTCCACCTGCACCGGCACGGCAGGCGTCTGCGGCGCCAGCAGGTCGAACACCGCTGTCGAACGGAGAGTCACGTGATCGTTTCGCATCGTCCTCGCCTTCCTAGCTCCCTCCCGGTCCGCTTATCGACCGAGCAACACAGTTGTGACGCCTCACCGGGGTACCGTGCTCGTCACCCGGCCATACATCACTCTTATGGGGCATACTGAACTTCGGAACGCGATCGGAAGGCTGCGCAGAGTGTTCACGTCGCTTCCCCCCGACCGTCATCGGCCCGCCACGCGCGCTCCGCATCCTGCATCGGACCACGGCTGCGACGGACCTCCCCCTGGCAACGCGGCAGCCAACATCGGAATTTCCCGACACCGACGTCGCAGGACGTAGTTCCAGGATAAGCGATGGGCAGGGCGCGACACGGGCTTCGCGCGCCGATGCTGAGACACTCGCCACGCGCATTCGCCGAGACGGACTAACCCCGCGATCCGCTCAACGCTCCGTGCGCGCCTGCGGACCACCCGGCCGGGGAGACCGGTGCCACAGTGTGACCAGGGTCGAAGTGCTCTGATCGCCGCGGTCGACGACTCGCGGCCGAAAGACGACCATGACTCCTGTCACATCCACCGCGACGTCACGCAACGGACGAACAGCGTTCACCGGGCTGGAGCAAGCGCGACCCGTACCCTGGCCCATACGGGTCGGCACCGGCTGCGTCGTTGCGCCCGGCGGGTTCGCCGACTATTCGCACCGCCACGAGACCGGCGGCGCCGATACGACCCAGCACCGACAGGCAGTGCCCGACACGACACTGGCAGGTGGATTCTGAGCAGGACGGCCGAGCCGGGACCGGACAAGATCGACATGAACTCCGGCGACGACGAACCGCCGAAGCCCCGGCGGCTGCACGGGTTGCGCACCAAGCTGCACGCCCGGCGCGAACGCATCCGGGCGAACCCGACGCTCAACCTGACCTACCGCATCGCACTCGGCGCGATCGGAACACTCGTGCTGGTCACCGGGATCCTGCTGATCCCGTACCCCGGCCCCGGCTGGCTCGTCGTGTTCGCCGGGCTCGGCATCCTCGCCACGGAATTCCACTGGGCGCACCGGGTCAACGTGTTCACCCAGCGCCAGTACCAGCGCTGGGTCCGCTGGCTCGGCAGGCAGCACTGGTGCACGAAACTCGCCGTCGCCGCCGTCACCGGGGCCATCGTGCTGGTGACGCTGTGGATGCTCGGGATGTTCTCGCTGGTCGGAAGCTGGTTCGGAGTGCGGTGGTCCTGGTTGGCCTCCCCCCTGTTCGGACCATGAGGACGGTGCTGTAAAGTTCTTCTTGTCGCCGGGAACGGTGACATCGGGCGATTAGCTCAGCGGGAGAGCGCTTCGTTCACACCGAAGAGGTCACTGGTTCGATCCCAGTATCGCCCACAGTTTGAATGTGGCCCCTGCCCGGTACGGGTAGGGGCCACATTCGTTTTGCGGGTGTGGCAATGAAAATCGCGATTCGTTGTGCAATGCCTGAAAAGTTTCTACCCGGCCCGGGACGCTCGGATCTGCCGTCGGAGTTCGGGTCGCCAGGGCACGGGTCGTCGCCGTCATCGCCAGATTCCGCGCCCGGTCGACGAGGGTCCGCGGGGGTGCGAGCCCCGGCATCGGGATCGCGAGCGGGACGAACCCCAGCACCAGCACCGGAGGACGACGGCTCCGCATCGTCAGCGGTAGCTCTGCCAGCAATAGCCGGCAGGTTCGGGCCGACATGTCCCTGCGCGGGCGACACGCAGATTAGAACTCTCGCCACGGCGCCCCCATGCTGAACATCGACATCGCTGAGCCAGAAACAGCATCGGCCTCGAATGACGTTATCGCGGTCGTGCGTGGTCGATCGAGAGTGTGCAGATGCACGAGCGGCACTGGTGCTGCTAGACAACGCCGGACACTTCCCCGTCGGATCCCCCGGTGTTCACCAGCTGGTCGAAGTGATCCGTAGCTGCGCTCAAGCTTGATCGCGACCGGCGCGGTCAGGCGACGTCGTAGCGCGGGGCGGCGCGGAGCAGGAAGGACAGGTCGGTGCCCGCGGGCAGGTTCTGCGGCGGAGCGTGGCGGGTGAACAACCACGCCGCTTGTGCACCGCCGAGTTCGGCGCACCGGCCGCGCACCCGCAACCAGGAGTCCGGTCGCAAGCCGAGCACCGGAGCGTCGTTGTGCGCCAGGAAATCCACGATGCACTCATCGCGGGAGTCGCCACCCGGGTCGGCATCGGGATAGCGCGGGTTGATCTGGAACGGCAGCAGGTTCAGCGCCGCGAACGACGCGGGCTGCAGCACCGCCATGTCGTTGCTGGTGCGCAGGCTCGGGCAGGCCAAGGTCGCTCCCGCACCGGCGCCGAGGAAAGGTACCCCGGACAGCGCGGCGCGCCGCAGCTCCCGCATCAGGTCCTGCCGTTGCAGCGTGGCCAGCAACCGGAACGTGTTGCCACCGCCGAGGAAGACGACCTCCGCCGCGCGGATCGCGGCCACCGGGTCGGCCGCGCGGTGCAGGCCGTCGAGCTTGATGCCGACCGCGCTGAGCACCGAATGCGCGCTGCGCGCGTAGGTGTCGAAGTCCCGGCGGGCATAAGGCACGAACAACATCCGTTCCCGCCCGGCCATCAGCTCGGTCACCGCGGGCAGCGCGTGGTCCAGGAACCCCCTGCCCGGCACGTGCGAACTCGACAGCAGGAGAAGCTGCACCACCGTCTCCCCTCGGCGACTCCTGCACTGTTCGGGCACCTTACCGCCGGGTCTGGAGCCGGTGGGCCGGGACCGGCAGGATGGCCGCATGGCCGAGACCAACGACGTGACGATCATCGGCGGCGGCATCGTGGGACTGGCCACGGCCTACTCGCTGGCGCGCGACGGGCGGCGCATCACCGTGCTGGAGAAGGAGTCCGCGGTGGGCGCGCACCAGACCGGGCACAACTCCGGCGTGCTCCACAGTGGACTGTACTACCCGCCGGGCAGCGCGAAGGCCCGCTTCGCCCGCGCGGGGGCCGAAGCGATGTACCGGTTCTGCGCCGAGCACGGCGTGCCTGCGCGGCGGACCGGCAAGGTCGTCGTGGCCAGCACCGCGGAGCAACTCCCGCAACTCGCGGAACTGGCCCGCCGCGGCACCGCCAACGGCGTACGACTGTCCGAAATGGACAGTGCGGAGCTGGCGGAGCGGGAGCCGCACGTGCGCGGGCTGCGGGCGCTGCTGGTGCCGGACGCCGGGAGCACCGACTTCGGTGCGGTGTGCCGCGCGCTCGCCGAAGAACTCGCCGGTCGCGGCATCGAAGTCCGCGAGCGCACCGAGCTGCGGTCGGTCCGCCGCGACGGGCGCGGCCTGGTGCTGACCACGACAGCGGGCGAGTTCCGCTCGCGGGTCGCGGTGAACTGCGCGGGCCTGCACAGCGACACCGTCGCCGAACTGGCGGGCACGCAGCCGTCAGCGCGCATTCTGCCGTTCCGCGGCGAGTACTTCGAGACGACTCCGGAACGCCGCGACCTGGTGAACGCACTGGTGTATCCGGTGCCGGATCCGGCATTCCCGTTCCTCGGCGTGCACTTCACGCGCATGGTCGACGGTGGCCTGCACGTCGGGCCGAACGCAGTGCCCGCACTGGCTCGCGAAGGCTACGACTGGCGCACTTGGTCGACGGCGCACCTGCGCCGCTTGCTGACCGACCCCGGTCTGCGGGTGCTGGCGAAGAAGTACTGGCGCACCGGCGCCGGGGAGATCGCCCGCTCGGCCTGCAAACCGCTGTTCGTGCGTGCCGCGCAGCAGCTCCTGCCGGAGTTGCGCGGCCGCGACCTGACGCGCGCAGAAGCCGGAGTGCGGGCGCAGGCGGTGCAGCCGGACGGCACGCTCGTGGACGATTTCCGCATCGACGAGGACGAGCACTGGGTACACGTGCTCAACGCGCCCTCCCCGGCGGCGACGGCCTCGCTGCTGATCGGCGAGGACATCGCTGCCAGGGTCGGGGCGAAACTGCCCGGCTGAGTCCGGCTCAGTAGTAGTCGCGGCGCTGGTAGTACTCGCGCTCGCGGTTGCGCGCCGCGTCGATGCGCACCCGGCGCACGACGCCGTGCAGTGCGCTGCTGACCAGCGTGACGATCAGCGCGCCCCAGAACGCAGCCCAGAAACCGTCGACGTAGAACGGCAATCGCAGCTCACCGGCCACGTAGCCGGTCAGCCAGAACAGCAGCGCGTTGACCACCAGCCCGAACAAACCGAGCGTGACCAGGTAGAGCAGGCAGCCGAAGGTCTTCGCGATCGGTTTGAGCACCGCGTTGACGATGCCGAACACCACCGCGACGACCAGCAGCGTGACGATCTTGGTCCCGGTGTCGGTGCTCGCGTCGCCGAGCTGGATTCCGGGCAGTGCGGTGGTGACCCACACCGCCACCGCGGTGATCAGGATGTGCAGCAGTACCGCCACGATGCGCCTTTCGGTGTCGATGCCTGTTGTCGAGTTCGGCGCACGCTACCGCCCCGCCCGGCTCGGCCGCGGGCCCGTCGGCCCGGGCCCGTGGCGAACCGGGGAAAACCGTCACACGTGCACGGTGTTCATCGCGTGCTCCGGGTAGCGCTCGCCGACCGCGACGCCGACCGGCGCCACCGCCTCGATCGCGGCGAGTTCCTCGTCGCGCGGGTTTCGAAAACGCGATCCGGCTCAGGCCGGCTTCGCTCAGGCGAACATCTCCGCCATCAGGGCTTCGATCGCGTCCGTGCGGGCACGCTGCTCCGCCTGCTCGCAGGCCTCCACGAAGCGGAACACCAAACCTTCCCGCAACCCCCACGGGCACAGGTCCAGCTCGTCGACACCGGCCGCGCGCAGCAGCGCGTCCGCGGCCACCGCACCCGCCAGAATGCGCCGGGCGCGGCTGCGCGAAACACCGGGCAGCTTGCTCCGCTCCTGCTGCGAGAGCGCCGCCAGCCGCGGGATCCAGCGCCGCAGGTTCGCCCGAGCCAGCGTGTCCGGGTGGCGGACCAGCTTGTCGTCCGAGCTCGCGGCGAGCACCGCCAGCTGGCGCAGCACCTTCGACTGCCCCACCGACTGCCCGAGATCAGCATCGGCGAAGCGGGCCAGTGCGGGCGCGGCGATGTCGTCCACGGTGCGATGCAACGCCTCGACCACCTTCGGCGACGGAGGATCACCGGGCAGGTGCTCGCGGGTCAGCTTGGCCGCACCGAGCGGGAGCGAGATCACCTCGTCCGGGTACTGACCGGCGCCAGTGGCCACCTCGGCGGTGCCGCCGCCGATGTCGAAGGTGGTCAGCAAGGACCGCTCGCGGCCGTGCCAGCGGCGGGCGGCGTGGAAGCACAGCGCGGCCTCGGCGTGCGGGCTCAGCGCGCCGATCCGGCAGCCCGCCGCGCGCCCGAGACGTTCGCGCAGCTCGGCGCCGTTGGCGGCGTCGCGCACGGCGGCGGTGCCGAACGCGACCAGCGGGCCGGTGAGCCTGGACTCCGCGGCGCGCACGCATTCTTCGACGGCGCGCACGGCTTGTTCGGCACCGGCCTCGGTCACGTGCCCGTCCGGGCGGGTGTGGTCGGCGAGCCGGGTCTTGGCCTTGTGGCTCCACGAGGCTCGGGGCAGCCGGGCGCGGTCGAGGTCGACCAGTTCCAGGCGCGCGGCGGT
Organism: Saccharopolyspora galaxeae; assembly: GCF_016526145.1. Taxonomy (GTDB): domain Bacteria; phylum Actinomycetota; class Actinomycetes; order Mycobacteriales; family Pseudonocardiaceae; genus Saccharopolyspora_C; species Saccharopolyspora_C galaxeae. The sequence goes on along the minus strand of NZ_JADDUE010000007.1, from coordinate 240,572 downwards.
GGAGCCGATGTCGAGCAGTCCGAGCTTCATACCACCCTCACGTGCCCTCCGGCCGGAGCTTCGCAAACAGCGGCCCCGGTGCGGCACGGCGCGAGCATCCGGCAAGAGCGGAGAACGAGAACCATGTACGGATCATGCCGCATGAACACTCTCCGTTCATCGCCCGTTCGGCGTTTCTTGATCCGTAATCAACGTCACGGCCACCGGCGAAGCTCGCACTACCTGTGTCACACAAGTGGTGTTAGAAAGGGCTCCCCGGGAGCGGTCCGCGGCCGATAACCTCGGGAGACCCGGCGGAGCGGCCGGAACCCGGCGCCGCCCGCCCGCAGCCACGGAGAGGACGACCATGCGCATCGGGATGCCGCTGAACTACAGCGGGGGCTTCAAGGAAACCGTCGACGAACTGGCCACCTACGAGAAGGCGGGCCTGGACATCGTCTACGTCGCGGAAGCGTATTCGTTCGACGCGGTCAGCCAGATGGGCTTCATCGCCGCGCGCACCGAACGCCTCGAGATCGCCTCCGGCATCCTGCAGATCTACACCCGCACTCCCACCGCGACCGCGATGACCGCGGCCGGGATGGACTTCGTCTCGGACGGCCGGTTCACCCTCGGCATCGGCGCCTCCGGCCCGCAGGTGATCGAGGGCTTCCACGGCGTGCCGTACCAGGCGCCGCTCGGCCGCACCCGCGAACTGGTCGACATCTGCCGCCAGGTGTGGCGCCGCGAGCGCGTGCAGCACGACGGCAAGCACTTCCAGATCCCGCTGCCCGAGGGGCAGGGCACCGGCCTGGGCAAACCGCTGAAGCTGATCAACCACCCGGTGCGGGAGAACATCCCGATCATGATCGCCGCGATCGGGCCGAAGAACGTGGCGATGGTCGCCGAGATCGCCGAAGCGTGGGAACCGATCTTCTACGTCCCGGAGAAGGCCGCCGACGTGTGGGGCGAGTCGCTGGCGGCGGGCAAGGCCAAGCGCGATCCGCAGCTCGGCGAGCTGGACGTGGTCGCGCAGGCGCCGCTGGCCATCGGCGAGGACGTGGCCTCGCTGGCGGACTCGATCCGCCCGATGCTGGCGCTCTACATCGGCGGGATGGGTGCCAAGGGCAAGAACTTCTACAACGACCTGGCGCGGCGCTACGGCTACGAGGCCGAAGCCGCCGAGATCCAGGACCTGTACTTGGACGGCAAGAAGGACGAGGCTGCGGCGAAGGTGCCGGACGAGCTGATCTCGCAGACGACGCTGATCGGCTCCGAAGGGCACGTGCGCGAACGCCTCGCCGCCTACAAGCAGGCAGGGGTCTCCACGCTGAACGTGACCCCGCTGGCCGGGACGTTCGAGGAGCGCACCAAGCTGATCGAGAAGGTCCGCGAACTCTCCGACGAGGTGTGATCGGCTGGGCCGGGCCGCGCGCCCGGCCCACCTCAGCCGTTGAGGACGCGGATCGGTGAGCCGTCCAGGTAGGCCCGGACGTCCTCCACCGTCTCGGCGTAGAAGGCCTCGTAGGTACCCGTGGTGACGTAGCCGATGTGCGGGGTGAGCACGGCGTTCGGCACCTCGCGCCACGGGTCGTCGGCGGGCAGCGGTTCGCGGCCGAACACGTCCACGCCCGCGCCGGCGATCCGGCCTTCGCGGAGGGTTTCGCGCAGCGCGGGTTCGTCCACGATCGGGCCGCGCGAGGTGTTGACCAGGTAGGCGGTCGGGCGCATCAGCGCCAGCTCGTCCGCGCCGACCAGGCCGCGGGTGCGCTTGCTCAGCACGGTGTGGATGGTCAGCACGTCGGAGTCGCGGAACAACCGGTCCTTGTCCACCCGCAGCGCACCCACCTCGGCGGCGGCTTGCTCGGTGAGGTTCTCGCTCCAGGCGATCACTTCCATCCCGAGCGCCAGGCCGACCGTCGCGACCTGGCTGCCGAGCCGGCCCAGCCCGAGCACGCCCAACGTCCGCCCGGCCAGTTCCACGCCGACGCCGCGCTGCCAGCCGCCTTCGCGCACCGAGCGGTCGTGCGCCGGGATGTCGCGGGTGACGGCCAGGATCAGCCCCCAGGTCAGCTCCGCGGTCGCCTGCCACGAGCCACCGCGGGTGCCGGAGACGGTGACGCCGAGTTCGGCTGCCGCCGCCATGTCGATCGACGCGTTCTTCATGCCGGTGGTGACCAGCAGCTTCAGGTTCGGCAACGCTTCGAGCAGGGCGCGCGGGAACGGCGTGCGCTCGCGCATCGCGGCGATCACGTCGAACGGTTCGAGGCGGCGCACCAACTCGTCGTGATCGGTGCTGGTCTCGTGGAAGAACGCGACTTCGGCGGGCAGCGAGTCCCAGTCGGCGTAGTCCCTTGCGACGTTCTGGTAGTCGTCGAGCACCGCGATCCGCATTGCGCTCCTCCTTCGCCGGGTTGGCCACGATCGTAGATCGTGCGCCGCGGGCACCGCTCCGACGGATCTTCGACATGGCCGGTCGCGCCCCGGCGCGCGATAGGAGACAACGGCGGCCGGAACGGGAGAGACTGCCCGGGTGACTCGATCCAGCCTGCTGCACCTGCTGCCGCTGCGCGCGTTCCACTCCGCGCCGGAGACCATCGGTTCCCCGTCGCTGCACAGCGAGGGTTTCGTGCACTGCTCCCCGGACATCGCCACGACGCTGGCGGTGGCGAACACGCTCCACCGGGACACCGAGGAGCCGATGGTCGCCTTGGAGCTCGACCCGGATCGGCTCGCAGCGCCGGTCCGCTGGGAGCCCGCAGCGCCCGCTCCGCCCGCCGGTGTGCCGTCGGACGCCCTGTTCCCGCACGTCTACGGCCCGCTGGAGCGCGACGCGGTGATCGGGCTGCATTACGCGCGCCGCGATCCGCAAGGCAGGTACGTGGGGCTGGAGACGCGTAGCCGGACCGCGGAAGAACTGGATCTGCTGCCGCATCCGGAGGGCGGTTGGTACCGTCGGACCTGGACGAGCCCGGTGCCGGTGGAACCGGACGGGCGCGGGAGCCGGCCGTCGGCGACCGCGATCTACTTCCTGCTCACGCCCGGCCAGTCCTCGGCGTGGCACGTGGTGGATTCGGCCGAGATGTGGCTGTGGCACCGCGGCGGGCCGTTGACGCTCTCGCTCGGCGGGGACGGCGCGGTGCCTGCGGAGCGGCCGCGGGACCACGTGCTCGGCGTCGGTGCCGGTCAAGATCCTCAGGTGCTGGTGCCTGCCGGGACCTGGCAGCGAGCGGTGGCGTCGGCGACGGTGGAATCGCTGGTGACCTGCGTGGTCTCCCCCGGCTTCGACTTCGCCGACTTCCGGGTGCTGTGAACCGAGGCGTGCGGCGCCGCGAAGCTCGGAGGAGGTTCGGCGGCCGGCGGGACCACGACTGTCACCTGCCTGCGAGGCAGGTTCCGGGCCGGGAAGGTGCACGAGCGCTGCGGAGTGTTCGCGGGGGTGGTCCGGCGGGATCGTCCGCGGCCGGGATGGCCGAGCATCCGCGCCTCGAACCAGCACAGCGCGATGAGCGACCCGAAGATCGTTCCGATGCCCAGCGACGCCGCCACCGCGAAGACCGCCAGCGTGTTCAGCACCGACTTCACCCCCGAAAAGCCATTCGTGCCCTGCGCTTTGGCGGGGTCCGCTCGGGCCGGCGGGCGCCGCGCCGGTTCTCACCGTAGGTCCGGGGCGGTACCGGTGCCGGACACCGACGAGGGCGCAATCCCATCGAGGGACTTCAGTTGCGCGGAGGTTTGCTCGTCCGTCCACCTCCGAGCGATCACGTTCTCGGAGGCCAAGTCCTTGATCAGGCGATTCGGCGATTCTGGGCGCTACTATCGAGTGATGGCGGCGGCAGTTCGGGGGCGTCGCGGTCGGTGACCACCGATCTCGCCCGATGTTGTGACCTGACCCGCGTCCAGGCAACCGGCGCGGGAACTCGCGCGTGCCCCGGGTGATCGCCGCCGCCGTACTCGCACAGCCTGGAGGTTTTGGTGAAGGGCTACGCCGTGCATCTGCTCTGCCACCTGCTCGCGATCATCTGCGGAGCCGCGGCCGGGATCGCGGGCGCGCTGTGGTGGTTCCTGGGCAGCGCACCGGGGTTGTGGGCCGCGGTGGCAGCGCTGGTGCTCGGCGTGCTGGTGCTGGTCATGCAGTGGTCGGTCATCCGCGCCGCCGAGCCCGAGCGGCCGCAGCGCCGGGGAGGTACCCGGCCCGGTATGCCGCAGGCGGTGGCGCACGACGGGTCCACGCGCAGCGAGATCGCCCGGCCGAGCAGGTGGGGCTGAGCGGAGCCGATCACATCTTGAGAAGACCGGATCAGCGGCTGGATGGGCCGTTCCGGCACGTGCTCGGATGAGGTCGAGTCCCGGGAGTTCGGGACTCCCCCGCAGCCGAGGACGGACTCGATGCCCGCTCAGTTCTCCCGCCGCAGGTTCGCCCGCCGCGCACTGGGCGCGGCCGGTTCGGCCGCCGTCGCCGCCACCGGTCTCGTCCGGGAGTCGCGCACCTCGCTGGACGGCGCTTGGTCGTTCGGCCCGCTGCCGCCGGGCACGGACCCGGCAACCGTCGACGACCACCAGCTGTCCACAGTGGCCGTTCCGCACACCGCGGTGGAGCTGTCCTGGGGCGACTGGGACCCGGCTCGGTGGGAACAGCGGTGGCTGTACCGCAAGCGGTTCACCGCGCGAACCGAGCCGGGGCTGCGGCATTTCCTGCGCTTCGAGGGCGCGCTGACCTCCGCGCACCCGGTGCTCAACGGGCGAGCGCTGCAGCCGCACGCAGGTGGCTACCTGCCGTTCGAGCGGGAGGTCACGGCGCTGCTGGGGGCGCAGAACGACCTGGACGTCGTGGTGGACGGCAGCTTCGACACCGAGGTGCCGCCGAACGGTGAGTCCTCGGACGGGAGGCCGTCGAGCACCGCGGTGGATTTCTGGCAGCCCGCCGGTCTCTACCGCGAGGTGTCGCTGCGCAGCGTTCCGGCCGATCACGTGCGGGACGTGTTCGCCGAGCCCGTGCACGTGCTCGACGCCGCCCGGCGCAAGCTCCGGGTGCGGTGCGAACTGGACCTCGCGCGGGGCGGGAATTACCTGCTGCGCGCGGAAGTTCGCCGGGGTGCCGAGTCGTTCGGCCGGGCCGAGCGGCCGATCCGATCACCCGCGGGCAGGCATCCCGTGGAACTCGCGGTCGGCGATCTCGCGGACGTGCAGTTGTGGGGGCTGGACGCGCCGCACCTCTACGACGTGGTGGTCACGCTCGTCCGGGCTGGTCAGCCGGTGCACCGGCGCCGGGCGCGCACCGGGTTCCGGGAAGCGCGCTTCGACCGCGACGGGTTCCGGCTCAACGGCGTGCGCAGGCAGCTGTTCGGGGTGAACCGGCACCAGTTCTATCCGTTCGCGGGGGCGGCGATGCCCGCGCGGGTGCAACGGCGCGACGCCGAGATCCTGCGCAACGAGCTGAACTGCAACATGGTGCGCTGCTCGCACTACCCGCAGCACGAAGCGTTCCTGGACGCCTGCGACGAACTCGGTCTGCTGGTGTGGGACGAACCGCCGGGCTGGCAGCACCTCGGCACCGGCCGGTGGGCCGAACGGGCCTATCGCGATGTGCACGACATGGTGGTGCGCGACCGCAATCATCCTTCGGTCGTGCTGTGGGCCGCACGGCTCAACGAAACCCCCGGCGACGCCGAGTTCTACCGCCGCACCGACCGGCTGGCGAAGGAGCTGGACGGTTCGCGGCAGACGACCGGCGCGGTGCTGCAGGCCGACCACGGCACGACGGATTTCCAGCACGACGTGTTCGCCTGCAACGACTACTCCGCGAGCACCGGGCCGGACGGTCGCCTGCGGCCGGAACTGGCGCCGGCGCGCCGAGATTTCCCGTACCTCGTGAGCGAGGCCGTTGGCACGCTGTCCGGACCGGCGACGTTCTACCGGCGCACCGACGACCAGCCGACCCAGCAGGGCCAGGCGCTCGCGCACGCGCGGGCGCACGACCTCGCGCTCGCGGACCGGCGCTACGCGGGAGTGCTGAGCTGGGCCGGTTTCGACTACCCGTCCGGCAACGGCAACGTGTTCCGCGGTGTGAAGTGGCCGGGCGTGCTGGACCTGTTCCGGGTGCCGAAGCCGGGCGCGGCCGTCTACCGGTCCCAAGTGGATCCGTTGCGGCGCTTGGTGATCGAGCCGTCGTTCCACTGGGATCTGACCGGTTCGCACCCGGTGGGCGAGCTCGGAGCGCGGGCGGCGATCTGGTCCAATGCGGACCGGCTGGAGCTGTTCCTGGACGACCAGCCGCTCGCGTCGCTGCTCCCGGCGCGCGACGAGTTCCCGAATCTGCCGTATCCGCCGTTCTTCGCTGATTTCTCCACAGTGGACGGCATGCCGGAGTTGCGGATCGATGCCCACCTCGGCGGCCGGATGGTGCGCAGCCGCCGGTTCTCGGCCGACCGCGGGGCCGACCGGCTCGCGCTGCGCACGGACGACCGCAGCATCGCCTCCGGCGGCGCGGACGCCACGCGCGCCGAGATCCGCGTGGTGGACCGCTACGGCGCCGATCGCGCCGGTACACCCGGTGATGTGGCGCTGGAAGTGACCGGTCCGGCGGTGCTCGTCGGCAGCGATCCCTTCCCGCTGGCCGAAACCGGCGGGGTCGGTGCGGTCTGGCTGCGCAGCCGACTCGCAGGCACCGGGCCGGTCACGCTGACCGCGCACCACCCGACCGCGGGGTCCGCCCGCGCCGCGATCGAGGTCCACGGTCCGCCTGCACCCACGTGAACCCGCGCTCAGCCGACCGGCACGAGCACGGAGCGGGTCTGCCGGGCGATCTCCAAGTCCTCGCGGGCATCGACCAGGACGGTCCGGACACCCGCGCCCGACGCGGTCAGATCAGCGTCGTCGCTGGTAGCTGCATTGCGGTCCTCGTCGATCTCGACTCCGAGGAACCCGAGCCCGGCAGCGAGATCAGCCCGCAGCGGTGGCTGATGCTCCCCGAGCCCACCGGTGAACACCAGCACGTCCAGTCCGCCCATGACCGCCACCATCGCGCCCGCGTGCCGGATCAGGCTGTGCGTGAACACGTCGTAGGCCAGCGCCGCGTCCCGGTCACCGTCGTCGCGCGCAGCGAGCACGTCCCGGAGATCGCCGGAGGTTCCGGACAATCCGGCCAAGCCCGCGCGCTTCTGGATCGCGGTGAACAACTCGTCCACCTCGACCCGGCCACTGGTGAGCAGCCAGCCCAGCAGACCGGGATCCACCGACCCGCTGCGACTGGCCATGACCAGCCCTTCGTCCGGTGTGAAACCCATCGTCGTGTCCACGCACCGGCCATCGCGCACGGCCGCGAGCGAGGCGCCGGAACCCAGGTGGCAGGTCAAGATCCGGCCTTGCTGCGACTGCGACCCGGCAAGCTCGGCACCGCGGCGCGCCGCGTAGCCGTGCGAGAGGCCGTGGAACCCGTAGCGGCGCAGCGACCACTGCTCGTTCCACTCCTTCGGCAGCGCATAGGTGGCGGCGGCTTCCGTCAGCGTGCTGTGGAAGGCGGTGTCCACGCACACCACCGAAGGCGTGCCCGGAGCGCACTCCTCCGCCGCGCGGATCCCGTCCAGCGCCCGCGCCTGGTGCAGCGGAGCGAGATCGGTCAGCGTCGACAAGTAGTGCACGAGGTTCTCGTCCACCACCGCGGGCCCGGTCACCTGCGTGCCGCCGTGCACCACGCGGTGCCCGATAGCGTCCGCGCCGTGCTCGGCGAAGAAGTCGCGGATCGGCTCGTTCTCGCCCTGCCAGCGCTGCACGTCGTGCGCGGCGAGCTGCTCGTCGTCGTCGAGCAGCCGCAGCTTCAGGCTGCTCGAGCCCGCGTTGACCGTCAGCACCCGCATCAGGACTCCCACTTCCAATCCCGCACCTCTGGCATGTCCTCGCCGTAGGTGGTCACGTGGTGCCGGTGCTCGATGAGCTTGTCCTTGAGCTCCTCGCGCGCGTAGCCCGCCCGCTCGCCGAGCCGCGGTACCCGGTCGATCACGTCGATCGCCAGGTTGAACCGGTCGATCTCGTTGAGCACGCACATGTCGAACGGCGTGGTCGTGGTGCCTTCCTCCTTGTAGCCGCGGGCGTGCAGGTTGGGGTGGCCGCGCCTGCGGTAGGTCAGCCGGTGGATCAGCCAGGGATAGCCGTGGTAGTTGAAGATGATCGGCGTGTCCGTGGTGAACAGCGCGTCGAACTCCATATCGGACAGACCGTGCGGGTGTTCGCGCTCGTCCTGCAGTCGCATCAGGTCCACCACGTTGACCACGCGCAGCCGCAGGTCCGGGAAGCGGCGCCGCAACCAGTCCACCGCGGCCAGCGTCTCCATCGTCGGCACGTCGCCTGCGCAGGCCATCACCGCGTCGGCGGGCTCGCCGTCGCCGTCGTTGCTGGCCCAGTCCCAGATGCCGATGCCCTTGGTGCAGTGCACCACCGCCGAGTCCATGTCCAGGTATTGCGGGGCGGCTTGCTTGCCCGCCACCACGACGTTGATGTAGTCGCGGCTGCGCAGGCAGTGGTCGGTGACCGACAGCAGCGTGTTCGCGTCCGGCGGCAGGTAGACGCGCACCAGCTCGGCCCGCTTGTTCACCACGTGGTCGATGAATCCCGGGTCCTGGTGCGAGAAGCCGTTGTGGTCCTGGCGCCAGACGTGCGAGGTCAGCAGGTAGTTCAGCGAGGCGATCGGCTGGCGCCAGCCGAGCCGCTTGGCGACCTTCAGCCACTTCGCGTGCTGGTTGAGCATCGAGTCCACGATGTGCGCGAACGCCTCGTAGCAGGAGAACAACCCGTGCCTGCCGCTGAGCAGGTAGCCCTCCAGCCAGCCCTGGCAGGTGTGCTCCGAGAGCACCTCCATGACCCGGCCTTCCGGGGCCAGCGACTCGTCGTCCGGTTCGATCCGGCCCATCCAAGCCCGCGGGGTCGCCTCCAGGATCGCGTCCAGCCGGTTGGAGTTGTTCTCGTCCGGGGCGAACACGCGGAAGTTGCTCTCCGCCTCGTTGCGCCGCATGACGTCGCGCAGGAAGGTGCCGAGCACCCTGGTCGCCTCGCCGTCGGTGGCGCCCGGGTCCGGCACCGGCAGCGCGTAGTCCCGGAAGTCCGGCATCCGCAGACCGCGCAGCAGGTGTCCGCCGTTGGCGTGCGGGTTCGCGCTCATCCGCCGCGCGCCCCGTGGGTGCTGCTCGCGGACCGGCTGCGCGGGCCTGCCCTCGGAGTCGAACAGCTCGTCCGGTTCGTAGCTGCGCAGCCAGTTCTCCAGCAGCCGCAAGTGGTCGCGATCGTTGCGCGGGTCGCTGATCGGGATCTGGTGCGCGCGCCACGTGCCCGCGACCCGCGCACCGTCCACAGTGTCCGGACCGGTCCAGCCCTTCGGGCTGCGCAGCACGATCATCGGCCAGGTGGGCCGGTCGGTCACACCGTCCCGGCGAGCGCGGGACCGGATCGCGTCGATCTCGTCCAGGCAGCGGTCCAGGGTCGCGGCGAACAGCTGGTGCATCTCGGCGGGTTCCGAGCCGGCGACCACGAACGGCTCGTACCCGTTGCCGCGCAACAGGTTCAGCAGTTCGGGTTCGGAGATGCGGGACAGCACCGTCGGGTTGGCGATCTTGTAGTCGTTCAGGTGCAGGATCGGCAGGACCGCGCCGTCGCGCGCCGGGTCGAGGAACTTGTTCGAGTGCCAGCCGGTGGCCAGCGGGCCGGTCTCGGCCTCGCCGTCCCCCACCACGCAGGCGACCGTGAGGTCCGGGTTGTCGAACGCGGCGCCGTAGGCGTGCGCGAGCGAGTAGCCGAGTTCGCCGCCTTCGTTGATCGAGCCCGGCACTTCCGGCGCCACGTGGCTCGGCACGCCACCGGGGAAGGAGAACTGCGTGACCAGCCGGCGCATCCCCTCGAGGTCCTGGGCCACGTCCGGATAGATCTCGCTGTAGGTGCCCTCCAGCCACGCGGCCGCGACCAGGCCCGGACCGCCGTGCCCCGGGCCGGTCACGTAGATCATGTCCAGGTCCCGGGAACGGATCGCCCGGTTCAGGTGCGCGTAGATGAACGTGAGGCCGGGCGTGGTGCCCCAGTGCCCCAGCAGCCGCGGTTTGACGTGCTCCGGGCGCAGCGGTTCCCGCAGCAGCGGGTTGTCCATCAGGTAGATCTGCCCGGCCGAGAGGTAGTTCGCCGCGCGCCACCACTGGTGGACGCCCTGCAGTTCCCGCGAGTCCAGGTACTCGGTCCGGCCGGCGGTCACCGTCGCGGTTGCCATCCGCGAACCTCCTTGGCGGATGCCGTGGGTGCTGTTCACCTCATGGCGTTCCCCGTTCGCGGCGATCGCAACCCGCCTCAGCCGAGGCGCACGACCTCGCCGGTCGCGGCCGAGCGGCGCGCCGCGTCGATGATCTCCAGGCCGACGATCGGGCCGACCGGGTCCACCGGCGGCGGCGTGCCGTTGCGCACCGCCGCGGCCAGCGCGTCGTAGAACTCCTGGTAGGCGCCGGGCACGGTCGGCACGGGCCGGGAATCCTGCACCGTGCCCAGCACTCCCCAGGACTCCTCGGGCTCCTCGCCCCAGCCCGGACCGGGCCGTTCCCCCGCGCGCAGCGCCGCTTCCTGCGGATCGAGGCCGAACTTGGTGTAAGCGCCGCGATCACCCAGCACCCGCAGCCGCGGACCGTGCTGGGCGGCGACCTTGCTGACCCACAGGTGCGAGCGGACGCCGCCGGAGTGCGTCAACGCCACGAACGCGTCGTCGTCCACTTCGACGCCCGCGCGGCGCGCGGCCACCTCCGCGTAAACCGACTCGACCGGCCCGAACAGCGCCAACGCCTGGTCGATCAGGTGGCTGCCGAGGTCGTAGAGCACCCCACCGGCGTCCTGCGCGCCACCGGACTCCCGCCAGCCGGACTTCGGCGTCGGCACCCAGCGCTCGAACCGGGACTCGAACCGGTGCACCGCGCCGAGCTCGCCGTCCGCGATCAGCTCGGCGGCGGTGCGGAAGTCGTTGTCCCACCGGCGGTTCTGGAAGACCGTCAGCGGCAGTCCGCGTTCCCGTGCGAGCTCGACCAGCTCGCGTCCCTCGTCGGCGGTCGGCGCGAACGGCTTGTCGACCACCACCGGCAGGCCGGCACGCAGCGCGGCCCTGGTGTGCTCGCCGTGCGCGCGGTTCGGGCTGGCCACGACCACGAGATCCAGATCTTCGCGGTCCAGCATGGCCTGCACGTCGGGGACGATGGCCGCACCCGGGTACTCAGTCTGGACCCGCTCGCGGCGCTCCGGCGAACCGGTGACGACCGTCGCCAGCCGCAGCTGCGGGTTCGCCGCGATCAGCGGCGCGTGGAACACCGCGCCAGCGACACCGAAACCGATCAAGCCCACCCGCAGTTCAGCGCTCATGCGGCCATTAGATCAGCCCGCTGAACCGATCCAAGGGCGCCGTCGCACGGTGCTCCGGTCACACCGGTGCTTCGGGCCCGCCCAGCCTGCCCGGGGAGACCAGACCGGTCTCGTAGGCGGTGATCACCAGTTGGGTGCGCGAGCTCAGGTGCAGCTTCTGCATCACGTGGTACAGGTGCGATTTCACGGTCAGCTCGGCCAGTCCCAGCTTGCGCGCGATGTCCGCGTTCGAACCGCCGCGGGCGACCTCCAGCAGCACGTCGCGCTCCCGGTTCGTCAGCCCGCTGAGCTCGCTGGAAGCATCGCGCACCCCCAGCGAAGCGAACCGGGTGAGCAACCGCCGGGTCACTCGTGGGGCCAGCAGCGCCTCCCCCGCGGCCACGGTGTGCACCGCGCGCACCAGCTCCTCCGGCGGCGCGTCCTTGAGCAGGAATCCGCTGGCCCCGGCCCGCAGCGCGGCGTAGACGTACTCGTCGAGGTCGTGCACCGTCAGCATCAGCACCGCGGTGCGGCCCTCGGTGTCGCCGATGATCTCGCGGGCGGCGCTGATCCCGTCGGTGCCCGGCATCCGCACGTCCATCAGCACCACGTCGGGGCGGCGCCTGCGCACGGCGGCGATCGCCGCGTCCCCGTCCTCGGCTTCGGAAAGCACCCGAAGTCCCGGGTCGGCGGACAGCAACGCGACCAGTCCCGCGCGGATCATGGCTTGGTCGTCGGCGACCAGTACGGTCGTTTCGGCCGGGCACTCCACCGCCGGACCTCCTGTCGTTCGGCTTCACCGGCGCACCGGCGGGATTTCCGGGTCAGGCAAGGTCCGAATTTTCGGCGCACGGTAGCACGGCGGCCAAGTGGAATCCGTTCGCAACGGGATGCGCGGTGAACGTTCCGCCCAGCAGCGCGGCCCGTTCCCGCAGGCCGACCAAGCCCTGCCCGGAACCGCCGCGCGGTGCCTGCACGGGCAGCGAGCCGAACGCCTGACCGGTCGCGTGGTTGGTCACTTCCAGCCGCAGCACACCGCTGCCGTAGTCCAGCAGCACCCGCGCGTAGCCGGACGGGGCGTGCTTGAGCACGTTGGTCACGGCTTCCTGCACGATCCGGTAGGCGGCCATCTCCACGCCCGGCCCCAGCTCGCGGACCTCGCCGCGCCGGTCCAGCCGCCACACCACGCCGGTGCCGCGCACCGAATCCACCAGGTGGTCCACCTTGTGCAGGCCCGGCACCGGCTGGCGGCCCGGCCGGTCGGCGTCCGCGCTCGGGCCCTGCTCCTGACCGGCCAGCTCCTGACCCGCGGGTTCCTCCCGCAATCGGCCGAGCAGCCCGCGCAGCTCACCCAGCGCGGTTCGCGAGGTGTGCTCCAGTTCCCGCAACGTCTCCTCGGCATGGCCCGGATCGCGATCCACCAGCGCACGAGCCACTCCGGCGCGCAAGGCCACCACCGACAGGTTGTGCGAGACGATGTCGTGGAACTCGCGGGCGATGCGGGCGCGCTCACCGGCCACGGCCTCCGCGGCGAGCTGCTCCCGCGCCTGGTCCAGCAGCGCGACCGTGCTCTCCAGCTGAGCCGCGCGGCGGCGCCCGAGCCGCACCGCGTACGCCAGCCCCACGACCATGAACAGGTCCACCGAGGCCATCAGCGTGCTCACCACCGCCGACAGCGGCGGCTCACCCTGCGAATACACCACCGGCCACAGCATGGCCAGCACGGTCGCCACGACCGCGCCGGCCACCCCGCTGCGCTGGCACACCGAGTAGACGCCGACCAGGATCGCGAAGTTCAGCGGATCCTCCGGCACCCAGGCGATCGTCAGCGTCGTCGCAGCGGCCAGACAGCCCAGCAACGGCACCCACGGCCACCGCCTGCGCACCAGCAGCAGCCCGAACGCGGGCACGCTGACCAGCATCAGCGACCACCACGGCGTGCCGGGCGGCGGCGGGTCGACGCTGAGCACCAGCACGTGCATGGCGATGAACAGCACGACCATCGCGGAGTCGAGCAGGTACGCCCGCTCGGTCAGCCACGTCGGTATCGGCGAAGTCGACACGGGCAGCAGTATGCGCACGTACCCGCCCGGGAATCAGTAGCCTCGCGCGACCCAATCGTCGAAATGCGGCAAAACCTCACCAACGGTCGTGGTCTCGCCGTGGCCGGGCAGCACCCTGGTGACCTCCGGAAGGGTCAGCAACCGGTCCCGGATCGACTCGGTGAGCACCGCGAAGTCCGAGTAGGACCGCCCGGTCGCCCCGGGACCACCGGCGAACAACGTGTCCCCGGTGAACACCGCGCCGAGATCGGCCGAGTACAAGCACACCGAGCCGGGCGCGTGCCCCGGGGTGTGCAGCACTTGCAGGCCGGTGCCCGCGACCCCGACCACCTGCCGGTCGGCGAGCTTGCGCTCCGGTTCCCGGTCCGGGTGGGTCAGCCGCCACAGCACCAGGTCGTCCGGGTGCAGGAAGATCGGCGCGCCGACCGCCTCGGCCAGTTCCGGGGCCTTGCGCACGTGGTCGTCGTGGGCGTGCGTGGCCAGGATCGCCAGCACCTTCCGCCCGGCGATCAGCTCCTGGACCGCGGCCGGGTCATGCGGCACGTCGATCACGACGCACTCGGCGTCGTCGCCGACCACCCAGGCGTTGTTGTCCACGTCGAAGGTCTGGCCGTCCAGCGAGAACGTGCCGGAAGTCGTGGTGTGGTCGATGCGCGCGGCCATCAGAACACCACCACCGAACGCAGCACGTCACCGGCGTGCATCTTGCTGAACGCGGACTCCACCTGGTCCAACCCGATCTCCTCGGTCACGAACTTCTCCAGCGGCAGCCTGCCCTGCTGGTAGAGCTCCACCAGCATCGGGAAGTCCCGGCTGGGCAGGCAGTCGCCGTACCAGGCGGACTTCAGCGAACCGCCCCGCGCGAACACGTCCAGCAGCGGCAGCTCGAGCCGCATCTCCGGCGTGGGCACGCCGACGAGCACCACGGTGCCCGCGAGATCGCGCGCGTAGAACGCCTGCTTGTAGGTCTCCGGCACGCCGACCGCGTCGACCACCAGGTCGGCGCCGAACCCGTCGGTGAGTTCCCGGATCGCCTCGACGGTGTCCTGCTCACCGGCGTTGACGGTGTGCGTGGCACCGAACTGCTTGGCCCAGTCCAGCTTCTTGGGGTCCTTGTCCACGGCGATGATCCGCCGCGCACCGGCCATGTTCGCGCCGGCCACCGAGCCGTCGCCGACACCGCCGCAGCCGATCACGGCCACCGTGTCGCCGGGACCGGCGTGCCCGGTGTTGACCGCGGCGCCGATGCCGGCCATCACGCCGCAGCCCAGCAGCCCGGCCACCGCGGGCCGCGCGGACGGGTCGACCTTCGTGCACTGTCCCGAGTGGACCAGCGTCTTCTCCGCGAAGGCGCCGATGCCCAGCGCCGGTTCCAACGGGGTGCCGTCGGTCAGCGTCATCGGCTGCGCGGCGTTGTGCGTGTCGAAGCAGTACTGCGGGCGCCCGCGCTTGCATGCCCGGCACACGCCGCAGACGGCGCGCCAGTTGAGCACCACGAAATCGCCCGGCTCAAGATCCTGGACGCCATCGCCGACCGACTCCACGACACCTGCGGCCTCGTGGCCGAGCAGGAACGGGTAGTCGTCACTGATGCCGCCTTCCCGGTAGTGCAGGTCGGTGTGGCAGACCCCGCACGCCTGCACGGCCACCACGGCCTCCCCAGGGCCCGGGTCCGGGACCCGGATGTCGACGACCTCGACGGGAGCTCCCTTGCCGGTCGCCACCACGGCACGGACTTCGCTCAACGAACACCTCCTGGCTCTCGGATTTCGCCCAGATGCGCATATCGACATCTGGCGTCGCGACCATACCGCCCGATCGGACGTAGCCGGTGCCGTCGCGACTGCGGTTCGGTCGAACAGCGGACGCGCCTGGGGGCGGACGGTTCGACACAGTGCGTCACAACGTGACTACTGTACGGTGCCGGCGATCGAACGAGGAGCACACCATGGCCGAAGCGCAGCGCCTGCTGTCCAGGGAGATGGACATCGACCGGCCCTGCGCGGCGCGGATCTACGACGCCTTCCTCGGCGGCTCGCACAACTTCGGCGTCGAGCGGCGGTTCGCCGAACGGCTCGAGCTGGCGCTGCCCGGGGTGACCGGGGTTTTCCGGGACAACCGGGCGTTCCTGCGGCGTGCCGTGGAGTACCTGCTGGCCCGCGGGGTGCGGCAGTTCCTGGATCTGGGTTCGGGCATTCCGACGATCGGGCACGTGCACGAGGTCGCGCGCAGGCGCACCGGCCGGTTCCGGGTGCTGTACGTGGACAACGAGCCGCTGACCGTCGCGCACAGCAAACCGCTGCTGGCCGCCGAACCGCGGGCGGAGATCATCCGCGCGGACCTCCGCGAACCCGGGTCCGTGCTGAACGCGCCGGAAACCGCCGAGCTGCTCGACCTCGCTCAGCCGGTGGGGGTGCTGATGTCGGCGGTGCTGCACTTCCTGGACGACGGCGACGACCCGCACGGCTTGGTGCGCACCTACCAGCGGGCGGTGCCGCCGGGCAGCGCGCTGGTGATCTCGCACGTCACCGGGGGCGAGCAGCCCGCTCCGATGCACTTGCTGGCGAATTTCTACGCGGACACGGCGGATCCGCTGGTGGACCGGTCGCCGGAGTGGATCGACGAGTGCTTCGGCGGGTTCGACCGGCTCGGGCCGGGCACCTGCTGCGTGAGCGATTGGCGTCCTGATCCGGGAGCGCCCGCGCACCCCCACTACCGCATCCTGCACGGCGGTGTCGCACGCAAACCCGCTCGGCACGAGTAGCCGGGTGAAGGGCCCGTCGGACCCATCGGACGGGGCGAAAGTCCCCTTCGCACTCCGAACGAGATTACGCGGGTCGGGTGACGCGTCGGCGTGTCGGCCGTCCGGATGGCCGTGCGTGCGCGGGCCGCTCGATCGCCGGCGCCTCCGGTGGGTCAGGAGCGGGGAGTGCGGATGAACAGCAGCAGGACACCGGCGACGACCGCGGCGGTTCCGGCCGCCAGCCAGGCGGCGCCGAGACCAGCGTGCTCGGCGAAGAAGCCGAACAGCAGCGGCCCGGCGCTGCCGCCCAGGTAGATCCCGGTCTGGGTGAACGAGGTCGCGCTCGCCACCCGGTCCGGCGCGATGCGGGCGACGGCGAAGTTCAGCAGCCCCGGCCACGCCCACCCGGCACCGAAGCCGACCGACACCCCGAGCAGGAACAGCTCGGCCGAACCCGCCCCCATCAGTACGTAACCGACCGAGCCGACCAGCAGCATCGCCGTGATCAGCCGCAGCAGGTTCGGGTTCCAGCGATCCGCGACCACCCCGGCCGCCAGCCGGATCGTCAGACCGGCCGCGGAACCCAACGACAGCACCAGCCCCGCCGCGGACGGGCTGAACCCGACTTCGACGGCGGTGGTGGTGACGAACGAGCCGAGCGCGTTGGCCGCCGCCGACCCCAGCCCTCCCGCGATGGCCAGCAACAGCAGCGGCACGAACTTCGAATCGCCGGACGATTCAGCCGAAGACGCCCGCGACGAGCGTTCCGCCTCCGCCAGCGCAGGCACCGCGAACGCGGCCAGCAGCCCGAGCAGCCCGCCGAACACGAACACCCAGCGCCAGCCGATGGTCAGCGCGATCGCCGGTACCGCAGCGCCCGCCAGCAGCGTGGCGACCGGGATGGAGGACTGCTTCACGCCGAAGCCCATGCCGCGCCTGGCAGCCGGAACACCTTGGGTGACCAGCAGGTTCGCCGCGGGTTGCGCGAGCGAGTTGGGCAACCCGGCAATCCACAGCAGCGCGACGAGCCAGCCCGAGTGCTGCACGGCGGCCATCCCGAACAGGCAGGCGGCACTGCCCGCCGCGCCCAGCCGCATCGCCAGCCGGGAGCCGATGCGCTCCACCACCCAGCCCATCGAACGCGACGCCAGCGCGGCGACGCCGAAGAACCCGGCGGTGGCCACGCCGAGCAGCGCTGCGCCGAAATCCAGCTCCCGCTGCAGCTGCACGCCGAGCCCGCCGACGAGGAACACCGGGAAGACCCCGACGGTCACCACCGCGGCGACCGCGCTCAGCACGCGCACCGCGCCGGGGCGGCGTTGGAGCGATCGCCGGTTGCTGATCACCGCTGCGGACATCCGCGCCTCCTCGAATCCGGCCACCAGCGTGTGAACCGAGCAATCGGTTAGCAACGCTAACGTGACGCAGGCCTCGCTGACCGCACTCGAATGCAGGTGCGCACGGCCTTGACGCGCAGGGGCGCAGCGGGACACGGTCGGTGATCGGCACAGCGGCGTGGGGAGTTCGGGTGGCAGCAGAGTTCAGCGGAATCCCATCGCCGGGCCTCGAAGAGCCGGTGCTGCTCGACGCGGTGGAACTGTCCTGGTCGATCCGGCGGCGGGAGATCTCCTGCGTCGAGGTCGCCGAAGCCTTCCTGCGCCACATCGACCGGTTCGACCCGCTGGTCAACGCGATCGTGTCCCGGGCGGACGAGGAAGACGTGCTCGCCCAGGCCCGCGAGCGCGACGCCGCGCTCGACCGCGGCGAGCCCGTCGGCTGGATGCACGGCTTCCCGATCGCGGTGAAGGACCTCGCCGACGCGGCCGGATTCCCCACCACGCAGGGCTTCCAGCGCACCGCACCGGCGACCGAGGACGC
This sequence comes from Saccharopolyspora galaxeae, assembly GCF_016526145.1. Classification (GTDB taxonomy): domain Bacteria; phylum Actinomycetota; class Actinomycetes; order Mycobacteriales; family Pseudonocardiaceae; genus Saccharopolyspora_C; species Saccharopolyspora_C galaxeae. The sequence goes on along the minus strand of NZ_JADDUE010000007.1, from coordinate 222,557 downwards.
GACGCACGTGCGCCGGATGAAGGAAGCGGGCGCGATCGTCGTCGGCAAGACGAACGTGCCCGAGTTCGGACTCGGCTCGCACACGTTCAACGAGGTCTTCGGCACCACGACCAACCCCTACGACCAGACCCGCACGGCGGGCGGCAGCAGCGGAGGGGCCGCTGCGGCGCTGGCGATGCGGATGCTGCCGGTGGCAGACGGCAGCGACTTCATGGGTTCGCTGCGCAATCCAGCGGCGTTCTGCAACGTGCTCGGGCTGCGGCCCGGTTTCGGCCGGGTGCCCTCGCCGGGTTTCGTGGCCGATCCGTCGGTGCCCGGGCCGATGGCGCGCACGGTGCGCGACCTGGCGATGCTGCTGTCCACAATGGCCGGTCCGGACGAGCGGGCGCCGCTGAGCCTGGACCGCGACCCCGCGGAGTTCACCGGGCAGTTGCGCAACGACCCGGCGGGCGTCCGGATCGGCTGGATCGGCGACTTCGACGGCTACCTGCCGACCGAGCCGGGTGTGCTGGACGTGTGCGGTTCCGCGGTGGAGCTGTTCCGGTCGCTGGGCTGCGAGGTCGAGCCGGTTCCGGGCGGGCTCCCGGTGGCGCGGGCGTGGGAGACGTTCCTGCTGTGGCGGCACTGGATGGTCGGCGAGAAGCTGCGCGAGCTGTACGCGGACCCGGCCACCCGCTCGCGGATGAAGCCCGAAGCCGTCTACGAGGCGGAAGGTCACGGCAAGCTCGGGGTACCGGACATCACCGCCGCGCTGGAAGGCCGCGACGCCTGGCGGGCCGTGGTTTCGGACCTGTTCGCCCGCTACGACTTCCTGCTCGCGCCGAGCACGCAGGTCTTCCCGTTCGATGTCGGGATGCGCTGGCCGGAGGAGGTCGGCGGCCACCCGATGGACACCTACCACCGCTGGATGGAGACGGCCGCGCCGTGGACCTTGTCCGGCCATCCGGTGCTGAACCTGCCCGCCGGGTTCAACGGCGCCGGGTTGCCGACCGGGGTGCAGCTCATCGGCCGCGGCCACGCCGAGTGGGAGCTGCTGCGGCTCGGGCACGCCTACGAGCAGGCCAGCGATTGGGTGCACGCAGCCCTGCCACCGGCCCTGACCTGACCGCGTCGCGGCCGGATGTCGAGTGGATTCCCCGGATTCCGCCGTTGCCCGCGCCTCACGGTGCCCTGCGACGCACTCGCTGACCGGCCTCGCGGTCCCGCGGCCTCGCTGGTCATGCTCGAACGAGCGGCATTCGCGGCAGGCGAACGGCCCGGGGCCGGTGTGCACAGCCGCGCAACCCGGTGTGCAGGATGTGCGAGGCTGCATCAGCAACGTGGCGTTTCAGGGAAGGTGGCAAGTGGGTACCGAGGTTTTCTCCCTGCAGGACAAGGTGGCGCTGGTGACCGGTGCCGGGCAGGGCATCGGGCTGGAGATCGCCAAGGCGCTGCGCTCGTCGGGTGCGCACGTGGTGCTCGGGGAGATCAACCCGGAGACCGGCAAGGCCGCGGCCGAGCAGATCGGCGGTGAGTTCCTGCAGGTGGACGTGACCGACTCCGCGCAGGTCGCCGACGCGGTGGCGAAGATCGTCGCCGAGCACGGGCACCTGGACGTCTCGGTGCACAACGCGGGCATGGTGCGCAACGAGCCCGCCGAGGACATGAGCGACGAGTCGTGGCGCAAGGTCGTCGGGCTGAACCTGGACGCGGTGTTCTACTGCTGCCGCGAGGTCGGCAAGCAGATGCTCGCCCAGGGTTCCGGATCGATCGTGAACATCGCGTCGATGTCCGGGCTGATCTCGAACCACCCGCAGCCGCAGGTCTCCTACAACTCCTCCAAGTCCGGCGTGATCATGCTGACGAAGTCGCTGGCCGGTGAGTGGGGCGGCCGCGGCGTGCGGGTCAACTCGATCTCGCCCGGCTACACCGGCACCGAGCTGCTGCGCGGGGTGCAGACCACGCAGCCGGAGTGGTTCAACAGCTGGGTGGCGCAGACCCCGCTGGGCCGGGTCGGTGAGCCGCACGAGCTCGGGCCGGTGGCGGTGTTCCTGGCCTCGGAGGCGAGCAGCTTCGTGACCGGCAGCAACATCGTCGCCGACGGCGGTTTCACCGTCTGGTGATCGGCGCGGGTGCGCGACGAGGGGACCGCGAGCGGCCGGTGACGACCGGCCGCTGATCCCGGTCCCCTGGTCGGCCTCGGATGCCGTCCCGTTCCGGGACCTCTTCCTGAGCCGACGCCGCTGCAAGCCGGCACCCGGACGCGTGTCCTTTGTGGACGTTGCGGCCAGGTCGAGCGGCGTCCGCCCGCGGCATCCCCGATCGGTCCAGCGCCAACGCGCGGACGGTGGTCCGCTGTTGACGGTTGTTTCCTGGCGGCCCCGGCGCGCTCGCCGGGGCGGAACCAGCTCGACCACCGGCGGGCCCTCCTAGCCGCGGAAGGCGTTGCTGCCGGTCAGCGCCTGGCCGATGGTCAGCGCGTGCATCTCGCTGGTGCCTTCGTAGGTCATCACCGACTCCAGGTTCGTCATGTGCCGCATGATCGGGTACTCCAGCGAGATCCCGTTGGCGCCGAGGATGGTCCGCGCCGTGCGGGCGACCTCCAGCGCGCCGCGCACGTTGTCCAGCTTGCCGAAGCTGACCTGCTGCGGAAGCAGCGTCCCGGCGTCCTTGCGCTTGCCCAGGTGCAGCGCCAGCAGCCGGGCGTTGTTCACCCGCACCGCCATGTCGGCGAGTTTGCCCTGGGTGAGCTGGAAGCCGGCGATGGGCCGGTCGAACTGCTCGCGGGTGCGCGCGTAGTCCAGCGCGGTCCCCAGGCAGTCGCGGGCCGCCCCGTTCGCGCCCCACACGATCCCGTAGCGGGCCTCGTTCAGGCAGCTCAGCGGACCGCGCAGCCCCACGGCCCCGGGCAGGGCGGCCTCCGCGGACAACCGCACCCCGTCCAGCACGAGTTCGCTGGTCACCGAAGCGCGCAGGGATGCCTTCTTCTTGATCTCCGGCGCGGAGAATCCGGGCACGTCGGTGGGCACCACGAAACCGCGCACGCCGTCATCGGTCTGCGCCCAGACCACGGCGACATCGGCGACGCTGCCGTTGGTGATCCACATCTTGCGCCCGTCGAGCACCCAGTCTCCGCCGTCCTTGCGCGCGCGGGTGCGCATCGACGCCGGGTCCGAGCCGTGGTCCGGTTCGGTGAGCCCGAAGCAGCCGATCGCCTCGCCCGCCGCCATCCGCGGCAGCCACTGCTGCTTTTGCTCCTCCGAGCCCCAGCGCCAGATCGCGAACATCGCCAGCGATCCCTGCACCGACACCAGCGAACGCAGCCCGGAGTCGACGGCCTCCAGCTCTTCGCAGGCCACCCCGTAGTCCACCGCGGACGCGCCCGCGCAGCCGTAGCCCTCCAGGTGCATCCCGAGGACGCCGAGCTTGCCGAGTTCGCGAGCGAGTTCCCGGGCCTGCGGGAACTCGCCGCGCTCGAACCAGTCGCCGACGTGCGGCACCACCAGGTCCCGGCACAGCGCCCGGACGCTGTCGCGCAGCGCGAGCTGCTCGGTGCTGAGCTCGGCGTCGATGCCGAGGGGGTCGCGGGGGTCGAAGTCGGGTTTGGCGCTCATCGGCGGCCTCCTCGGGACGGATCGTCGAACAACGGCGCCGGCGCGGCGGTCTCGCCTGCCAGCCAGGAACGCACCTCGTCGGTGTGCTCGCCCAAGTGCGGGGGCGCTACCGGCGGCACGACGCCGGACTCGGAGAACTCGATCGGGGTGCGCACCTGCGCCACTCCCCCGTCACCAGGATCGGCCGTGGGGGCCAGCCCGAGCGACTCGGCGTACTGCAGCGCACCGCCGAGGTCGTTGACCTGGCCGCAGGCGATGCCCACCCGGTGCAGCCGGTCCTGCCAGTCCGCGGCCGGCCGCGCGCCGAGCACGTTCTCCAGCCGCTCCACCAGGGAGTCGCGGTTGGCCACGCGCGCTGCGTTGGTCGCGAAGGCCGGGTCGTCGGCCAAGCCGACCAGGCCCAGCGCTTCGGTGAGCCTGCGGAACTGGTCGTCGTTGCCGACCGCGACGGCCAGCAGCGCGTCCTCGCAGCGCAGCGTCTCGTACGGGGCGATGCTCGGGTGCCGGTTGCCCATCCGCTCCGGCGGGATGCCGGTGGTCAGCAGCCCGCTGACCTGGTTCACCAGCGAGGACAGCAGGCTGGAGAGCAGGTTGACCTCGACGTGCTGGCCCTGCCCGGTGGCGTCCCGCTGCCGCAGCGCGGCCATGATCCCGAACGCGAGGTCCTTGCCGGTGAGCACGTCCACCACGGCGACCCCCACCTTCGTCGGTGGGCCTTCCTGGCCGCCGGTGACGCTCATCAGCCCGCCGACCGCCTGCACCACGAAGTCGTAGCCGGGCAGGTCCGCGCCGGGACCGGAACCGAAACCGGACACCGACGCGTAGATCAGCCCGGGGTTGAGCTGCTGCGCGGCGTCGTAGTCCAGCCCGGCCTTGTCCAGCACGCCCGGCCGGAAGTTCTCCACCAGCACGTCCGCGCGGCGGACGAGTTCGCGGGCGGTGGCCCGGTCCTGCTCGTCGGCGAAGTCCAGCGCGATGCTGCGCTTGCCGCGGTTGACCGACTCGAAGTAGGACGAGCTGCGCTCCGTCCACGGTGGACCCCAGCCGCGAGTGTCGTCCCCGGCGCCGGGCCGCTCGACCTTGATCACGGTCGCGCCGAGGTCGGCCAGCAGCATGGTCGCGTAGGGACCGGCCAGCACCCGGCTGAAGTCCGCCACGACCACGCCGTCCATCGGCAGCGCCCGACCCATCGCTGACCACCTTCCGGTTCTTCGACCGCCTGCGGGAACGCACCGCCGGACCGCGCGACGAGCACGCACGTCCCGCCAACCGCCTGCACCGACCGGCCGCCGCCACTTGCGAGCATTCGGCTCCGTGCCAGCGTGTTGCGTTCCACCGAGATTGGATCCAATATACAGTCAGCGCCGCAGTCGTCAACAAGATCTCGTCCGGGTGATCGTCGATCCGGGGCGGTCGTCCGCGCGATGATCGGCGTCACGTCCGCCGAGCACGACGCCACGCCCGAAGACCCGGCAGGAGCCCGATGCCCGCAGATCGCGACCACCCCGACGAGGCGCCGCAGGACCAGGCGCGCACCGCAGATGCCCGCACTACAGATGCCCGCACCGCAGCTCCCCGCGCCGACCTGCGCTGGCCGGACCAGGGCACCCGGCCGCCGACCACGCAGGCCTTCGTGCTCGACGCGCTGCGCCGCGCGATCACCTCCGGGTCGCTGCCACCGGGCCGCCCGATCCGGCAGGACGGCATCGCGCACGACCTCGGCGTCAGCCGGGTGCCGCTGCGGGAGGCGCTGAAGACCCTGGAAGCCGAGGGACAGGTCGTCTACCGCCCGCACCGCGGCTACGCGGTGGCGGAGCTGTCGCTGGACGACCTGGTGGAGGTCTACCGGATCCGGGAACTGCTGGAGTCGGAGGCGGCCGGGATCGCGGCAACCGCGTTCACCGAGGCCGACCTGGCCCGGATCACCGATGCGGCCGAGGACGTCGAATCGGCCGCCGAGGACGGGGACCTGGTGGGCATGATCGCGGCGAACCGCAGGTTCCACTTCGCCTTGCTGGAGCCCGCCGGAATGCCGCGGCTGATGCGGATGGTGCGGACGCTGTGGGACGCCACGGACGCCTATCGCGCGGTCTACTACAACGCGACGGCCAACCGCGCGCGCGTGCGCGAGGAGCATTCGGCGATCGTCCGCGCGGCCGCGGAAGGCGACGCCGAGAAGCTGATCGCCGAGCTGAGCACCCACCGCAGCCACGCCATCGATTCGCTGCGCGAGACGATCACCTGATCAAGTCTTCAGCAGTACCTCGGCCGCCTTCCGCGCCTGCCGCGCCGCATCCGGCACATCCATCGAGGCGGAGACGGTGACGCCTTCGTAGAGCAGCAGCGCGGTCTTGGCGAAGTCGGCCGGGTCGGGCGCATCCGCGGCTTCGGCGAGCCGCGCGAAGTGCTCCCGCACCCATTCCTGCTGCGCGGTGATGATCGCGCGCGCCGGGTGCTCGGCGTCGGGGATCTCGGCCAGCGCGTTGACGAAGCCGCAGCCGCGGAAGTCCCCGCGATCGATCCACTCGGCCAGCGCGTCGAACGTGCCGAGCACTTGCTCCGCGGCCGATCCACCGTGCTCGTCGAGCCACCGCAGCACCCACTCGCGCCAGCGCTCGTCGCGCTGCTCGAGGTATGCGGTGACGAGGTTGTCCTTGGAGCCGAAGCAGGCGTACAGCGTCTTCTTCGTGACCCCGGCTTCGGCGGCGATGCCCTCGACGCCGACCGCGTGGATGCCCTGCCGGTAGAACAGCTCGGCGGCCACGTCGAGGATCCGCCGCCCGGCGGGTGTGAGCCGTTCGCGAGTCATGAGCCCATTCTATACCGACCGGTGTGTTGACAAATCCGCCGCGCGCGTCTTCAGTGATAACCACACCGGTCGGTATACCTAGGAGAAGCGATGCGAGCAGTGCAGTTGACCGGGTTCGGCGGACCCGAACGGCTCGACTACCGCGACGACCTGCCGGAACCCGAACCCTCCGCGCACGAGGTGCGGATCCGCGTCGGCGCGACGGGCATCAACAACACCGACGTGTGGACGCGGGAAGGCGCGTACGGCTCGTCCGACGACCCGTCGGCGACCGCGGGCTGGCGCCGCGAACCGCTCGAATTCCCCCGCGTGCAAGGCGCGGACGTCGCGGGCCGGATCGACCGCGTGGGCCCCGGCGTCGGCGAAGAACGGATCGGCGAGCGCGTGCTGGTCGACCCGATGCTCTACACCGGCGGCGAGCGGGAACTGGTCGACACCGAATACCTGGGCAGCGAGCGCGACGGCGGTTTCGCCGAACTCGTGACCGTGCCCGCGGGCAACGCGCATCCGATCGACAGCGAACTCGGCGACGCGGAGCTCGCCACGTTCCCGACCGCCTACGCCACCGCAATGCGGATGCTGGAGCGAGCCCGCGTGCGCGCCGGGGAGACGGTGCTGGTCACCGGCGCCTCGGGCGGAGTCGGTTCGGCGTTGATCCAGCTCGGTGCGCTGCGGGGTGCGCGGGTCGTCGCGGTCACGACGGCAGCGAAGGCCGAGCGCGCCGCGAAGCTGGGTGCCGAAGCCGTCCTGGACCGGGCGGATCTGGCGGTGGAGCTCGAGCGCACCGGCCCGGTCGACGTCGTCGCCGATGTCGTGGCCGGTCCGGCGTTTTCCCCGCTGCTGCGGGCTTTGGCGCCGTTGGGCCGCTACGTCGTCGCCGGCGGGATCGCCGGGCCGCTGGTCGAAACCGATCTGCGCACGATCTACCTGCGGCAGGTCGAGCTGGTCGGTTCCTCGTTCGGCACGCACGAGGATTTCGCCCGCGTGGTTCGGCACATCGCCGCCGGTGAACTGCGCCCGCTGCTGGCCGGGACCTACCCGCTGCACCGGCTCCGCGAAGCGCAGCAGGACTTCAAGGCCAAGGACTTCTTCGGCAAGCTCGTCGTGCTCCCGGACGCGGCGTGAACCACCTGAGCGCCAGGAGCGACGCGCCCATGGACAACGCGGTCATCGACGGCGCCCGGCTCGCCTACCACCACTCGCCGGGCACGACGGGAGAAACGGTCGTGCTGCTGCACGGCACCCCGTCGCACAGCTTCTTGTGGCGCAACGTGATCCCGGAACCGGAAGCCGACGGGCACGGAGTTCTCGCGCACGACCTGCTCGGCTACGGCCGCTCGGAACGTCCGGTGAGCCGGGCGACGTCGGTGGTCGAGCAGGTCCCGCTGCTGCACGGGCTGCTCGATCACCTCGGGATCGAGCGGTGCACGCTGGTCGCGCACGACATCGGCGGTGCGATCGCGCAGCTTTTCGCCGTCGAGCACCCGCAACGGGTGCGGCGGCTGATGCTGATCGACAGCGTGTGCCGGGACTCGTGGCCGTCACCGACCTGGCGACGGATCATCGAAGAGCACGGCGACGACCACGCGCGGCTGCCGCAGCAGGACTTCGAGCAGATCCTCACGCGGCAGTTGCAGTCGGCGGTCACGACGCCGATGGCGGAGCCGGTGCTCGACGCCTACTTGGAACCGCATCGAGGTCCGCTGGGTCGCATGTCGTTCTTCGAGCACCAAGTGCGCCACTACGACTCGCGGCCCACCCGGGAGATCACCGCGCGCCTGCCGGAACTCGCGATGCCCACGCGGGTGCTGTGGGGCGAGCAGGACCGCTGGCAACCGGTGGAACTGGGCGAATGGCTCGCCCGCACGATCCCGGGCGCCGAGCTGGCCGTGATCCCGGCGGCCGGGCACTTCCTTCCCGAGGAAGCGCCCGGCCGGGTCGCCGCGGAGATCCGGAGCCTGCTCGGGGAATCTTGAGAGGATTCCTCAGTACGTGTAGAAGCCGCGGCCGGACTTCTTGCCGTAGTGCCCGGCGTCGACCATCCGCTGCAGCAGCGGCGGCGCGGCGTACAGCGGCTCCTTGAACTCCTCGTACATCGAGTCGGCGACGGACTTCATGGTGTCCAGCCCGATCATGTCCGACAGCGTCAGCGGCCCCATCGGGTGCGAGCAGCCCAGGACCATGCCGTTGTCGATGTCCTCGGCGGAGGCCACGCCGCTCTCGTACATCCGCACCGCGGACAGCAGGTACGGCACCAGCAGCGCGTTGACCACGAACCCGGCCCGGTCCTTGGCGCGGATGGCCTGCTTGCCGAGCTGTTCGGTGGCGAAATCGGAAGCTCGCTGCACGGTCTGCTCCGAGGTCGCCAGCGAGGGCACCAGCTCGACCAGCTTCATCACCGGCACCGGGTTGAAGAAGTGCACGCCGAGCACCTGCTCGGGCCTGCCGGTGGCGCCCGCGAGCTTGGCGATCGGGATGGAGGAGGTGTTCGAGGCCAGGATCGCGTCCGCGCCGGTGACCCGGTCCAGTTCGGCGAACACGCTGGTCTTGAGCTGCTCGTTCTCCGCGATGGCCTCGACGACCAGCTGCCGGTCGGCGAAGTCGGCCAGCGAGGTGGTGAACCGCAGCCGCCCCAGCGCGGCGTCCCGGTCGGCTTCGGCGAGCTTGCCGCGCTGCACGGCGCGCTCCAGCGAGCCGGTGATGCGCTGCCTGCCTGCTTCGACGGCTTCCTCGCTGACCTCGGAGACCAGCACGTCGAGCCCGGAGCGGGCGTTGACCTCGGCGATGCCGGCTCCCATCAGGCCGGAGCCCACCACGCCCACGCGTTCGATCTTCGTCACCACACCGATCCTTCCGTCCGCGACTCGGCCGCTGCCGAACGACAGCCCGGATGATGTCAAAACGAACGGTTACCGGTCGGTAAGGGGTGCGGTAGGCCACCCCAGTGCGGTCAGGTGGGAGCTCGAAGAAGCCGGACCGCTGCTTGCACGGCCCGGCTTCCTGCCTCCCGGAGCCCCCCGCCACTGACCCCCTGGAGCGAGCCACACTACAGCAACGGACGTGGACGGATCTACGTCTTGCGGCCACATGTGTGGACATCTTTCACGGCATCGGCGGTGTCCCGGAGATCGCCACGCCTTAGAGTCGTGTCCGTGGAGCCCGCGCCCGACTTCTCCGCCAGCCCCGCTTCGGGAAGCGCGATCAGCGTGCACGTGTTCGCCGAGCGGCTGACCGAGCTGCTGGAGGCGCAACCCGATCCGGAAACCGGCAAGCCCTACGGCAGCGAGCGGATGGCCGCGCTGCTGACCGAGCGCGGCGTGCGGATGTCCGGCACGCACATGTGGCACCTGCGCACCGGCCGCGCGGTGCCGCGGCTGACCGAGGTGGTCGCGTTCGCCGAGTTCTTCGGCGTGGGCCTGGACTTCTTCGATCCGGCGATCTCGCGGGACCTGCTGGCGCAGTGGCGGCTGGCCGGGCAATTCCGCAGGCAGGGGGTCGAGGAGGTGGCGCTGCGCCAGCTCACCGGGCAATTCCCGGAGCAGGATCGTCCGCACGTGGCCGAGGCGATTCTCGGGGTGCTGCAAGGGTTCAAGGCGCTGCGCGCGGATCAGTTGCCGGGTTCGCCCGACGACCGGAGCCCGACCGAACCCCTCGAACGGCCCCGGCAGGACGGCAAGCGCGGCAAGGGCCGGAAAAGCTCATGAGGTTCCTGGTGTGGAGCGAAGGCGGGCGGGCGCGTTCGCGCTGGATGCTGCGCAGGCGCAGCGCGCGGCGGCTCGACGCGCTGGGCCTGCCGCACCGGTTCACCGCTGCGCAGCTGCTCGACCGCGCCCGCGCGCACCTCGGCAGGGAGATCTACTTCGCCGCGGTGGAGCTGCCGCCGCGCGCCCCCAGCGGCCTGGCGCTGCTGCCGGCGGGTTGCGTGATCATCGTCGCGGACGCGCGCACGTCGCGCTGGCACCGCTGGCACATCTGGCTGCACGAGCTGATGCACCTGCTGTGGGGCCACGTCGGCCGTCCGGTCGGCGATCCGGCTCCGGCGTTGCGCTCGCTGTTCGGCGATCTGCCGCCGGAGGTGCTGGATCGGGTGCTGACCCGTTCGGCATGTTCGGCGCAGGAGGAAGCGGCGGCCGAGATGATGGCTTCGGTGGCTATGCAGCGGATCAGTTCGTGGGATTCCCCGCAGGCGCACGAGGTGCCCGACGAGGCGCGCGAGGTGCTGCGCCGGTTCCAGATGGCGCTCGGGTGAGCCGGTGACGTTCGCGGTTCTGTACTCGCTGGCGCTGCTGCTGCAGCTGGGCGCTTTCCTGTGGAAGCTGCGGGATCTGCTGCGCGACCCGCGGGATCCGCGGCTGGGGGCGATCACGCTGGCGCTGCTGTTCGTGGCGTGCGGCTTCAACTTCGCGATCCCCCCGGTGTATTCGGCGGTGGCCGCGGCGACCGGCGTGCCGAACCTGTCCACTTTGGCCGTCTACGCGTCGATCGTGCTGTGCACCGCGTCGTTGCAGGTGTTCTCGGTGAATCTGGCGCGGTCGCGGGACGAGGCGGTGCCCGCGGGGCGGGCGCTGGTGCTCGGCACGGGTGCCGCGCTGGCGGTGCTGGTGGCGCTGTTCTGCGTCGCGCCGGTGCACGACGAGCCGCACGTGCTGGACTTCGATTCGCACTACTCGGGCGAGCCGGTCGTCGTCGGGTTCCTCGCGGTGTACCTGGGCGCGTACTCGCTGGGCCTGATCCGCAGTGCGCTGGTGTGCCTGCGGATTCGGCCGCACGCGGCGGATCCGTGGCTGCGGCGCGGTGTGTCGCTGGTTCCGGTCGGTGTCGTGTTCGGGCTCGGGTATTCGCTGTTGAAGGCGGTCGCGGTGGCCGCGACCTGGCTCGGCGGGGATCTCGCGCCGGTCAGCGATGTGGCGGCTCCGGTGAGCGCGACGGTCGGTGCGAGCGTGATGGCGGTCGGGTACGTGCTGCCGTCGGTTCCGCGGTTGCGTCGCCATGCGCGGGCGCGCCGGCAGCTTCGTCCGCTGTTGCGCGCTTTGCGGCCGCTCGCGCCGGAGCTGGCGCAGAACACGCGGCTCGCCTCGGCCGAGTACCGGTGGCTGATCGCGACCGACGACCTGCTGCGGGTGCTGCGGCCGCACCTCGCGCCGGAGGCCGCCGCGCTCGCCGAAGAACACGCGGACCGCCAGGGCCTCGAAGGCGACGAACGCGCCGCAGCCGTCGAAGCCGCCCGCATCGCCGCGGCGCTGCGCGCGCATCGCGCGGGGAGCTCGCCCGGCAACGGCAGCGCCATGATCCGCGAAGAGTCCGGAATGGACGGTCAAGACGTGGCGCTGTGGCAGGTGCCCGACCAGGACCCGGGGCGCGACCTCGCCGAGGAGCTGCGCTGGCTGTGCCTCATCGGTGAAGCGTTCCACCGCCCGCATCCGCTGGTGCGCGCCGTGCTGGACGATCCGCGGCGCGCGGAAAAGAATCCGGCTTCGTGAAAGCTCCGGCCTCCTGACGCTCCAGCCTCGTGGACAGCCCGGCCTCAGAACCCCGGCTTCGCGGGGAACCCGGCTTCGTGAACGGGCCCGCCTCATGAAGAATCCCACCTCGTGACCGACGCGCTCACCGTCTCCGAAACCGCGCACGAACCGTTCGCCTCGCTCGCGGAGCTGCGCGCGCAAGGACCGGTGCACCGGATCGACACTCCGGACGGCCCGCCCGCCTGGCTGGTCACGAGATACGCGGAAGTCCGCGCGCTGTTCGGGGATTCGCGGTTCGCGCTGCACCGCGAGCACTCGCACGGCCGCGACTTCACCGGTTTCGACCTGCCTCCGCAGCTCGACGCGCACCTGCTCAACAGCGACCCGCCTCGGCACACCCGGCTGCGGCGGGAGATCGCGCCCAGCTTCACCGCGCAGCGGGTTCGCGCGATGAGTCCGCAGGTTCGTGCGGTGGCCGACGAACTCGCCGCTTCGCTGTCGGGCGAAGTGGACCTAGTCGGCGAGTTCGCGGTGCTCCTGCCGGTGCGGGTGATCGCGGAGCTGCTACCGCTGCCCGCCGACGCGCGGGACACGTTCGCGGGCTGGGCTGATTCGCTGCTGCGGCACACGCCCGGCGCGGAGCCGCGTGCGCGGGACACGATGGACGACATGCGGCGGATCATCGGTTCGGCGTTGTCGTCGGATCCGCCCGCCGACTCGCTGCTCGCGGGGCTGCTGACCGCGCGCGGCGCGGGACGGCTCGATGCGGACGAGTTGACCAGCATGGTCTTCTACCTGCTGTTCGTCTGGTACGAGATCATGGTGCACGCGGTGTCCTCGGCGATGCTGCGGCTGCTCGGCTCGGAACGGCTCGACACCGGCGTCGAGGAGGTGCTGCGGCTGCACCCGCCGCAGTTGCTCGCCGCACCGCGATACCCGTTGCACGACTTGGAAATCGGCGGAGTGAGCGTCCGCGCGGGCGATACGCTGCTGCTGTCGCTGGCATCGGCGAACCGGGATGAGCGGGTGTTCTCGGAACCTTCGGAATTCGTGCCCGACCGCAACCCGAACCCGCACCTGAGCCTCGGCCACGGCACCCACGCCTGCCCGGCTTCGACGCTGACCCGCGTCATCGCCCGCTGCGCCGTGGAGGCGCTGCACGCGCAACACCCGCACGCCGCGCTGACCCCGGCCCCGGTGACCTGGCGCGGCAACTTCCGCCACCACGGCCCGGCCGCGCTGCGAGCGAATCTCACCCGCCACAAGCGGTAGTCCGCGGAGTGAACGGACCGTTGGTCCCAATAGATTGGATGAACAGGCCGTTCACTCGCCTCGGTCCGCGGGCGCCGGCATGTCGCCCCGGTCCGCGTACGCGGGATGCAATCCGAGCGAACGGACCGTTCGTCCGAATAGATTGGGCCAACAGGCCGTTCGCTCAAGGAACTGCGCTTGCTAGGAGTTGTCGAGGGGCTGGCAGTTCGGACAGTGGAATGTGGTTCGGCCCGCGGTTTTGGTGCGGTCGAGGGCGGTCGAGCAGCGCGGGCAGTGCGGGTCGGGCTCGTCGCGGTGGCCGGTGAGCCAAGACGGGCGGTCGGGCACGTGGGCGACCTTCGCGGACTGGCGCAGCACGGTGTGCGCGCGGCGGCTGAGCTTGGACAGCTCCGGCGCGCTCAGGTCGCCGGTGCTGCGCGCCGGGTGGATGCGGGCCTGCCAGAGGGTTTCGTCGACGGTGAGATTTCCCAGCCCGGCCAGCACTTCCTGGTCCATCAACGCCGCTTTCACGCCGCGCTTGGTGCGGGTCAGCCGCTCCCGGTAGTCCGCTGCGGAGGCCGCCATCGCGTCCGGGCCGAGTTCGCCGAGCTGCGCGTCCAGGTCGGACTGCCGCCGCGCCAGGTGCAACCCGGTCAGCTTGCGCATGTCCCGGTACCGAAGCTCGCCGTCGGCGAAGCGGAACACCACGCGGTCGTGCTTGTGCGGCTCGTCGTCCCGGCCGCACCACAACATCCGGCCGGTCATGCCGAAGTGCAGCAGCACCTCCGGGAACTCGGTGCCGACCGGTATCACCAGCCACTTGCCGTGCCGCCACGGCGTGCCGAACTCCTTGCCGCGCAAGGCTTTCCGGAACTCCTGCGGGCGCACCCCGCGCAACACCTGCGCGTCGTTCACCACGACGTCCTCGACTTCGCGGCCGACCGCCTCTTGTGCGACCCGGCGGAAACCCTCGACGTCCGGCAGTTCAGGCATGTCATCGGAGTACCCGGCACGCCGCCCGAAAACCCAAACGGCTCGCTACGCGGATCAGCGTTCGTAGATCTCCCTACGGTGGCCAAGAGCCAAGACAACGACGACCAAATGATCGTCTTCGATGCGATATATGATCCGCCAATCCCCCACTCGCAACCGCAGTTTCCCCGGCAATCCCTTCATCGCCACGACACCGGGTGGCCGCGGGTCGTTCCTGAGCCTGTCGATCGCCGCTTGCAATCTCCGGCGTACCGGCTTGTCGAGCTTTTGGAGTTCTTTCAGCGCTTCACGCTTGATCTCGATGTCCCAGTGGGCCACTACGAACGGCCCTCAAGGGCAATGATCGCCTCATCCCAGGAAACAGTGTCGGACTGCTCCGCTTCGGCGACCCGGCGCGCCCAGTACTCCTCTTCCGCCGCCTCGTGACGTTCGGCGACGTCAGCGGGAACCAACGCCGCGTACCGAGCCCCGTTCACCGTGATGTACGTGACGTCGCCTTCCCTCGCGCCATGCACGAGGTTCGGCAACTTGGCACGTGCCTGCGAGATGCTGACTTCGTCCGGGTCACCTTCGTACGTCATATCGACCATCTCAACGCTCATGTACCGAATGTACAAGCCGTACATGACAACGAACTCAGCACGGTCTCACTTCAAGTACTGCGTGAACCAGCTGGTGGCGACGGTGGCGGCTTGTTCCAGGGCGCCGGGTTCCTCGAACAGGTGCGTCGCGCCGTCGACGACGTGCAGGTCGTGCGGGGCGCGGAGTTGTTCAGCGGTGCGGCGGTTGAGTTCGAGCACTTCCATGTCGCTGCCGCCGACGATCAGCAAGGTCGGTGCCCGCACGTTCTGCAGGGCCTCCGAAGCGAGATCCGGACGACCACCACGGGAGACCACCGCCTGCACCACATCCGGTCGGCGGGCGGCGGCGCCGAGTGCAGCGGCCGCGCCGGTGCTGGCGCCGAACAGGCCCGCCGGGCCGCGCCACCAGTCCAGCACGCCCAGCACCCGCACGGTCAGCAGCGGGATGTTGAACCGCAGCTCGGCGTGCACGTCGGCGCGGTCCTCGTCCGGCGTGAGCAGGTCCATCAGCAGCGTGCCGATACCGGCTTCCTGCAACTGCTCAGCGACCCAGCGGTTCCGGCTGCTGTGCCGGGACGAGCCGCTGCCGTGCGCGAACACCACCAGCGGCCCGTTGCGGTCTGGCAGCGTCAGGTCGCCGATCAGCTCACCGGTCCCGTGCACGACCGGGAGCGAGACCTGTTCAGGTTCCGCCATCCTGCACCCGCTCCGCGCCTTCCTCCGGTGAGGCGTTGCTGACGCCGGTGGCGTCGCCCTCGTTGGTCGCCGCGGACAGGCCGGTGTCCTCGACCTCGTCGCCCTCCAGGACCGTGCCCGGTTCGCCTGCGGCGTCCTGCTCGGCGGCGATCTGCTCACCGCGGGAACCGTCGGCGACCTCCTGGGTGGCCTGCTCGTCCACCGAGTCGTCCAGCTCGTACAGGCGGGTTTCGGCGACCGGTCTGCCCGGTTCGGCGTCCGGGTCGGGGCGTTCCTCCGAGATCCGTTCGTCGATCGAGTCGCCCGCGCGCTGCTCGCTCGGCGTGGGGCGCTCGGCCGTGGTCTGCGACAGGTGCTCGGGCGGCTCCACGCCCCCTTCGAGCGGGTCCACGCCCAGTTCGTCCTCGTCGAGGTCCCCCGCGGATTGCAGCTCGGCCGGATCTTGCGGTTCCGCAGGGTCCGGGCCGACCTCGTCAGCAGACGGGGTCGTGGCGTCCAGGGGATCCGACATCGTGCGCGTCTCCATTTCCCTACGCGGACATGACCTCCGCGCACGGACTACCCGCAGGTGCCGCTGTTAATCCCCCTTGATCGAACGCAGGAACGACGCCCAGCGGGAGCGGTCGAACACGAGCGTGCCGCCGGAGCGGTCCTTGGTGTCGCGGACGCCGACCGTTGATGGCGTGCGTGCGACCTCGACGCACGCTGCGGCGTTCGAGGTGTAGCTCGACGTGTACCAGTGGGCATCTTCTAGCGGGGTCACACGCTTCACCGTAGTGCCTTGATCTCGCGGTGAATCAAGTCCAGCGAACCTTCGCGCCCCGCTGTCTGTTTCACCGATTCTGCGAACGTCGCGCTGAACTGACCGACTCTCGGGCGGTGTTCCATCACGGTCGCCGACGTCACCGCTTCCTGCCATGCCACCCGTGGCAACCGCGAGTTCGCGAAGTGCAGGATGTGGAATGTGGACGCGCCCAATGCGCCATGCGCACCTGCGCTGAAAGGCACGACCAGAACTTCCAGCGTGTCGGGCTTTTCCTCGATTACCTCGGTCAAGTGCCGCAGTTGCTCGACCATGACTTCGCGACCGCCGACCTGCTGGCGGAGCGCACCCTCGCTGAGTACGGCGGTGAGCCGCAGCGGGTCGTCGCCGGTGAGGCGCTGCTGGCGGCGCATCCGGACCTCCACCCGCTGGTCCGCCTCCGAGGTGCGGATGTTCGGGCCGTCACTGGTGACGATCGCGTAGGCGTACGCCTCGGTCTGCAACAGCCCGGGGATCAGCAGGCTTTCGTGCGTCTGCACGGATTCCGCGCCGTGCTCATAACCGAAGTAGCGCAACACTTCGGCGGGGAAGATGCCGGAGTACTTCGACCACCAGCCGCGTCGCGCGCTCTGCTCCAGCATGGCGCGCAATTCCGCCGCTTCGTCCGCGTCGATCGCGTAGACCTCGACCATCGCCTCAAGCTTGGCCTCGGTGACCTTGCGCTTGCCGTGCTCGAGATCGCTGAGGAAGTTCTGCGACATGTTCAGGCGTTTGCCCGCCTCCACGGCGGTCAGCGCCGCGGTGTCGCGCGCTTCGCGGAGCCGGATTCCCAGCTCCCAGGCGGTAACGGTCGGGGAAGGCGGTGGCATGGCGGTCTCCTTCGTGCGTTCGGGGACAGCGTACGAGTCGATCACCGTTACCCGATCAGGGAATACCCTTTGAGATATCGCAGTCGCTATCGTTCCCGCGGCGGCGGCCCCGGTCCTCCCCGACCCCTCCCCGTTGGGGCCGCCGCCTCCCCTGGGTGGAAGGAGCGGGACGTGGATCCGATCTCGAACGGTCCGGTGGCCTACTGGCGGCCGGTCGGCGGTGTGCGGCACGGGATGCTGACCTCCGAGCGGCCGTATCCGGGCGAGGAGCGCAAAGCGCTCTGCGGCGAGCCGCTGCTGATCACGAAACCGCGCGACGAGGACTGGCTCTCGCCGACCTGCGCGACCTGCTGGGCTGAGGCGAAAGCATTGCGGGACAAGCGATCGCGGCGCTGAGCCGTCAGCTCTTGCCTTCGGTGCTCGCCCGCGGGACCAGCACCCGCGGCGGAAGTTCCAGGTCGTCGGCCGTGCCGGTCTCGATCAGCTCCAGCAGCAGGTGCACCGCTGCCTCCGCGTTCTGCTCGTCGTCCTGCGCCAGCGCGGTCACCTGCGGCGTCACGACCCGGCACAGCATCGAGTCCTGCCAGGACAGCACCGCGAGCTCATCCGGAACGCGGGTGCCGAGCTCGGCGGAGCGCGCCACGGCCGCGACCGCCATCACCGCGCTGTCGTAGACGATCGCCGTGGGCGGCGGGTCCGCGGCCAGCAGCCGCCAACTCGCCCGCACACCACCGGATTCGGTGCTGTCGGCCTCGGCTTTGACCAGGTCGGTGCCGAGGCGTTCGCGCACCCGCCCGCGCAACGCGGCGCTGCGGTTCTGGGTGTGCTGCAGATCGGGACCGCCTTGGACGTGGCCGATCCGGCGATGCCCCAGCGACGCCAGGTGATCGACGACGGCGTGCACCTCTTCGCGCTCGATGTGGCGCAGCACCGCGACGTTGCCGAAGCGTTCGTGGTCACCGACGACGACGGCGGGAATGCCGAGTTCGCGCAGCAGTTGCGGGCGCGGGTCGCAGGCGCGCAGGTCGGTGACGATCATGCCGTCGATGCGGCGCTCGGCCCACCAGCGGCGATAGGTCAGCAGCTCGGCGTCCTGGTCCGGAGTCAGCGCCAGCTGCAACGACAAGCCGTGCTGCGCCAACGCGGCCTCCACCCCGGACAACCACTGCACCACGAGCGGATCGGACCGCAGCTCGTCCGGCGGGCGGGACAGCACGACGCCGACGCTGCCGGTGCGGTCCGCGGCCGGAGTGCGGGCCGGGCCGCCGGACTCCCAGCCGAGCTGGGCGGCGACGTCGAGGACGCGTTCGCGCGTCGCGGCCGAAACACCCGCGCGGCCGTTGAGCGCGTAGGACACCGCGGCCTTGGACACGCCCACGCGGCGCGCGATGTCGATGATCGTGGGCCGGTTCAACTCAGGCTCCCCCTCGGTCAGCCCTCCCCGCCCCGGCAGCATAGCGAATTCCGCGATCTCATCGGCCGGACTTTCCGGAGTGCGAGACCCGTTCGCCCGCTCTTCCCGGGGGCACGGTCCGCTCACTCCGAACACACGATCCCCGGCCGGGTAAGGCGCGGGCGTGTCGATTTTCCGAGTGAACGGACCGTTGGTCCCACTAGATTGGACGAACAGGCCGTTCACTCGGAGAGGACGAGCCGGACGGGGCCGGACATGCCGAAGGCGCCGGGGATCAGCCCGGCGCCTCCAGCGCACTGAACTCGCTCGATCGCGGAAAGACCGAGCGCAACCGGCTCAGCTGCCCCGGTTCTCCCCCAACTCCTCGACGATCGGGTTCGCCGGGACCTCGGCCTGGTGCTCGGCCAAGCCGCCCTTCTGCGGCCGGCGGTTCTGCTGAGCCTTGTCGGAATCCGACTGGCCCTCCTCCTCGCCCCGCTCCAGCGGGACCGAGCGCACTACCTCGGTGACGTTGTCGTAGTCGGCGGGCGGCATCGCCCGCAGCGCCCGCACGGTCTCCTCGTCGACACCGTTGTTGTTGGCGAACTCGACCAGCTGGTCCTTGCTCGCCGGGAAATCGACGCCGGACAGCGAAGCCTTCAGCGTCTCACGCGTCGTCGTCATGCTTTCCCCTTTCGACGCGGGGTCTCGGTTCACGTTCCGCGGCAGGCCCTCAGCCGTCGCTGTAGCGCAGGATCGCGCCGACACCGCCGTCGAGCTCGACCTTCTCCGGATCGACCAGCACCAGTTCGGCGTCGGTGCCCGCCACCGCCCACGCGGTCGCCGCACTCGCGGGCGCGGTGCCGGGGCTGGCCACGCCCATGTCCGTCAGCGGGCGCTGCTCGAGCGCGATCTGGTTCGGCAGTGGACCGACGTGCAGCCAGGTCACCGACTCCGGGCGGGACCACAGCAGGGTCCGGACCTGGCCGCGCTGCAGAGCGCCGATCACGCGTTCCCAGCCTTCGACGGCGCGTTCGTGCCTGCCGCGTTCCTGCTCGAACTCGCGCACCGTCTCGTTCGCGCGGGCCTCCACGGCGTGCGCCACGGTGTCGTCGACCTCGCGGCGCAAGCTCTCGCCGGACGCCTTGCGATCCAGGTGGCTCGCCTCGGTCTGCACCGTGCGTTCCCGGACGTTGTCCGGCAGCGCCTCGTGCACGAGCTTGCGCTGCTGCGGATCACCGGCCAGCACGACCGCTTCGGCGCCGATGCGCATCGCCTGCTTGGCGAGTTCGTCGGCGGCCTCGCGGGCGTTGTGCTGCCACTGCTCCTCGACCGCGTGCTGGAAGCGCTTCTCGTTCTCGTCGTGGCCCCCGACGTGGGCCTTGTGCACCGGGTGCTCACCGCCCTGAACCCGCCGGGTCTGCGGCTCGCCGCCCGCCGGGGCGATCGTGAGCTCCGCGTTGATGTGGTCGACCAGCGCGACCACGTGCGGGATCTTGGAAGCACGCAGCCGCAGGTACGGCATCAGGTGCGGCAGCGTGCCGTAGTGCACCTTCTCGTCGTCGGAAGCGTCGGTCGGCGGTTCCGGCAGCTCCTCGTTGAACACGACCTCGCCGCCGGTGGCGACCAGCACCTGGCCGCGGCGGCCGGTGCGGTACTCGTGCCGATCGACGGTGTCGTCCAATGCGCGCAGCGTGTCCTCGTCGGCACCTTGGTCGGTGAGCTGCTCACGCGCCGAACGCCACCGCAGCTGCACGGCCTTCTTCGCGTCCTCGGCATCCGCCGAGGTGTCCAGGTACACCGTCGCGAACGGCCCGCGGCGTTCGTAGACGTCTTGCAGGAACGCGAGTTTCATCGACCACTCCAATTAAATCTCAGGGCCTCCGATCCGCCGCGCGATGCGCGCGGGCCGGATCAAGCGCTGCGGGCCTGCGCGCGGTGCTTGCCCTCGGCGACCTCTTCCACGAGCTTGTCGCAGAACGCGGGCAGATCGTTCGGGTTGCGGCTGGTCACCAGACCGGAATCGACGACGACCTCCTCGTCGACCCATTCCGCGCCCGCGTTGCGCAGATCCGTGGCCAGGCTCGGGTAGGAGGTGACCCGGCGGCCGCGAACCACGTCCGCCTCGACCAGCGTCCACGGGCCGTGGCAGATCGCGGCGACCGGCTTCTGCTGCGAGAAGAAGGTGCCGACGAAGCGCACCGCGCTCGGCTCGGTGCGAAGCGCGTCCGGATTCGCCACACCGCCGGGCAGCACCAAGCCGTCGTACTCGTCCGGCGAGACCTCGCTGACGACCTTGTCCACGGTGAACGTGTCCGCCTTCTCCAGGCCGTCCCGGCCCTGCACCGAACCGGGCGCCACCGACACCAGCTCGGGTGTGCCGCCCGCGTCCTGCACGGCCTTCCACGGCTGGGTCAGCTCCACCTGCTCGATGCCGTCCTGGGCCACCAGGAACGCCACCTTCGCGCCGTTCAGACTGGCGCTCATCGCACAACCTCCGTGTCGATCGGTGAAGCACCGCTGTGCTGCGGTGCCGCTTGGCCGTGCCCTACCCGTGGCCCGGATGCGGCAAACTCCACGGTGGATCACCCGCGATCGACTTCGAGGAGCCCGGATGCGCATCGGCGCGACGATCGACGACTTCGCACTGCCCGACCAGCACGGCGCGGAACGCAAGCTCTCCGAACTGCTCGCGCACGGCCCGGTGGTGCTGTTCTTCTACCCGGCGGCGATGACCTCGGGCTGCACCGCGGAGAGCTGCCACTTCCGCGACCTGTCCGCGGAGTTCGCCGAGCTCGGGGCGCAGCCGGTGGGCATCAGCACCGACCCCGTCGACAAGCAGGCGGAGTTCGCCCGCACCAACTCGTTCCAGTACCCGCTGCTGTCCGACACCGACGGGGCCGTCGCGCGGATCTTCGGCGTCAAGCGCCGGTTCGGTCCGCTGCCGGTGAAGCGGCACACCTTCGTCATCGGCCAGGACCGCACGCTGCTGGAAACGGTGCGCAGCGAGTTCAACATGGGCACGCACGCCGACACGGCGCTGAAGTTCCTCCGCGAGCGAAGCGGCGCATGAGCCACATCGCGTTCGAAGCCCCACCCGCACCGGGGCACGTGAACCCGACGCTGCCGCTGGTCGCCGAGCTCGTCCGCCGCGGGCACCGGGTCAGCTTCGCCACCGGGGAGCGGATGCTGCACGCGGTGCGGCAGGCGGGTGCCGAGCCGGTCCGGCTGCCCGGTGCGCTGCCGGTGGCCGAACCCGGTGCGGGCGGCGAATCCTTCGGCGCCGAACAACTCGCGGTGCTGCTGGAGGGCGTGCTCGCCGAGATCCGCGCGGACCTGCCCGTGCTGGTCGAGCACTTCGGCCTCGACCGGCCGGACGTGGTGTGCTTCGACGCGATCAGCCCGTTCGGCTCGATGATCGCGGAGAAGCTGGGTGCGCGCGGCATCGCGCTGAGCACGAACCTCGTGGGCGGCGGGACGTTCATGCCGGAGCGGTTCGACTTCGGCCACCCGCGGCTGGTAGCGGTCCGATCCGAGATGGCGGCGTTCGCCGCCGAACACGGGGTGTCGCTACCCGATCCGATGGCCGGATCACCCGCGGGAACGACCATCGTGTTCGCACCCCGCGCGTTCCAGCCCGGTGGTGACGAGTTCGACGAGGGGGTCCGATTCGTCGGGCCGTCCCTCGACCGCCACGAAGAACCGTTCACGCCGCCGGGTTCGCCGCTGCTCTACATCTCGCTGGGCACCGCGCACACCCGCAGGCCGGAGTTCTTCCGCACCTGCGTGGCCTCGTTCGCCGACACGCCGTGGCGAGTCGTGCTCGCCACCGGTGCGGTCGACGCGGGCGAACTCGGGGCGGTGCCGGAGAATTTCACCGTGGCGCCGTCGATCCCGCAGATCGGCGTGCTGCGGGCAGCGGACGTGTTCGTCACGCACGCCGGGCTGGGCTCGGTACTGGAAGCGCTGGCCCTCGGCGTGCCGACCGCGGCGGTGCCGCAGTTCCCGGAGCAGGAGACCAACGCGGCGCGGGTGCGCGACCTCGGGCTCGGGCGGTGGCTCGACGCGGCAGAGCTCGACCCGGGGTCGCTGCGGGCGGCCGTCGAAGACGTTGCCGAAGACGCGGACGTGCGGGCGAACCTCGCGTGGATGCGGCAGGTGATCGCCGAGAGCGGCGGTGCGGCCGCAGCCGCCGACATCGTGGAGAGCCGGCTCTGATCGCATCGGTGCGTACCGGCGCGGGGCAGCGGGTAACCGCGAGGTCGTGCGGGGTTTCACGAGCATCGCGCTGGTCGCGTTCGGGTTGGGTGTGCTGACCGGCTGCGGCGGGACGGTGCTGGAATCGCCCAGCGGTGCTCCGGCGGGTGCCGCGGGGACCATCGGCACCAACGAGGGCGTCGGGCAGATCAAAGTCCGCAACGTGCACTTGGCCGCCACCGAAGCGGGCTATCCGCCTGGTTCCGCCGCACCGGCCGAGCTCTTCCTGATCAATAACGGGATGCGGCAGGACGCACTGGTCGGAGCGCGTTCCCCGCAAGCCGAACGGGTCGAGCTGCGATGGGACCGGGGCTGCGACGGGCAGGCCGAACCCGTGCCGCAGATCCCTGTCACCGCGCAGGGCACGGTCCCGCTGGCGCCCGGCCAGCCCGAGTCGGCCACGCCGTACCGGCTGGAGGTCATCGGGCTGGAGCGGGTGGCCCGCCCGGGAACGACGTTCCCGCTGACGTTGACCTTCGCGCAGGCAGGTGACGTGCGCGTGGACGCGAAGATCCAAGCCACCCGCGACGGCGACAAGCCCCCGCCGCACCCGTGCGCGGCACCGCCCGGTCCACCGGCGACCGCGCCACCGCCTCCGCGAACACCGCAGGGCAGGGAATTCACCGCGCAGGGCACGGTCCAAGCCGGTCCCCGGCCGGACTGCCGGCTGCTGACCGGACACGGCAGGCCGTACATCCTGGTCGGCGGCGATCCGGCCGTGGTGCGGCCGGGCGCCGAGATCACCGTGCGCGGTTCTCCGGTGCCGGAGCTGCGCACGCCGTGCGGCCACGGCACCACGCTGCACGTGCTGCAAGCGATGCCGAGGTGACGGCGCAGCACCGGCGGGATCACCCCAGCGGGATCACTGCGGCGGGTTCGCGCACGACGGGTTCAGCAGCTTCTGGATCTCCGGAGTCCGCATGTTCTCCTTGGTGACCAGCGTCGAACCGGTGTCGGTGGCCGGGCTTTCGCCCGGCAGCCTGCGGATGTCGGTGATCGCCGACTGGACCGAGGAATAGCCCATCTTGAACGGGTTCTGCGCGATCAGACCGGTGATCACGCCGTCCTTCAACGACTCGATCTGGCCTTCCGAGGTGTCCCACCCGATGATCTTGACCTGGCCGGCCTTGCCCGCCTGCCGAACCGCCTCGGCTGCACCCAGCACGCTCGGCTCGTTGCCCGCGTAGATCCCGTTCAGGTCCGGGTTCGCGGTCAGGATGTCCTGGGTGACCTGCAAGGCGGTGTTGTAGTCGCTGCTGGAGGACTGCCGCGCCACCAGCTGCAGGCCCGGGTTCTTCGCCAGCCCGCGCTCGAAGCCCTCCGCGCGGGTCTCGTTCGTGCTGGTGCCCGGCAGGAACTCGATGAACGCGACCTTGCCGCGCCCGCCGAGCTGGTCGGCCAGCAGCTGGGTGCCCTGCTCGGCGGCCTGCACGTTGTTCGTGGCGTAGACCGGCACGCCCGGCGGCTGCGGCGTGGTGCCGGAGTCCATGTTCACCACCGTGGTGCCCTGCTGCAGAGCCGACTCCGACACCTGCGCGAGCGCTTTCGCGTCCGTGGCGGCATAAACCAGACCCTGCACGCCCTGGGCGATGGTGTCCTGCAGCAGGCTCTGCTGGCCGCTGACGTCGTCCTCGGAGGTGACGCCGTCCCAGTAGACGTTGACGTTCGGATGCTTCGAGGCCGCGCACTCGGCGCCGACGCGCACCTGCTCCCAGAAGTCGAACCCGATCGCCTTCGGGATCACCGCGAGCCGGATCGCGCCGCCCTCCGCGGCGGCCGTCCCGCTCGGCCGGTGGATCCGCACGCTGCAGCCGGACGCGGCCAGCAGCACGACCAGGCACAGCAGTCCCAGCAGCTTCTTCATCGCCGAACCCCTCACCCGACGTCCCCGGCGAGCTTGCGGCGCTGGTACCGGTCCCACCACACCGCGAGCCAGATGATCACGCCGATCAGCACGTTCTGGTAGAAGGTGCCGATGTTCAGCTGCACCGCACCGTTGCGGATCACCGCAACCAGGAACGCGCCGATCAGCGAACCCAGCACCGTGCCGCGCCCGCCGAACAGGCTCGCCCCGCCGATCACCACGGCCGCGATCACGTCCAGCTCCAGGCCCTCGCCGAAGTTCGGCTGACCCGAGTTGATCCGCGAAGCCGCGATCATGCCGCCGAGCCCGGCCAGCATCCCGGACAGCACGTAGACCCAGGTCGTGTGCTTGCGCACCGGCACGCCGGACAGCCGCGCGGCCTCCGAGTTCGAGCCCATCACGTAGGAGTAGCGGCCCAGCCGGGTGCGGGTGAGCACCAAGTGCCCGAGCACCGCGACCACCACGATCATCAGCACCGGGATCGGCACCGGACCGATCACGCCCTGCCCGAGCAGGCGGAACGACTCCGGCGCGCCGAACACCGCGACCGCGCCGGTGCTGATCAGCACCAGACCGCGGGCGACGCTGAGCATCCCCAGCGTCGCGATGAACGGCGGTAGACCCACCGTCGACACCAGCAGGCCGTTGACCAGGCCCGCGGCCGCGCCGACCACGAGTCCGCCGAGGATGCCCACCAGCGGGTTGAAGCCGAAGTCGGCCATCAGCATCACGCCGAGCACCCCGGACAGCGCGGCCACCGAACCCACCGACAGGTCGATGCCGCCGGTGATGATCACCAGCGTCACACCGACCGCCATCACCGCGTTCACCGAGGTCTGCGACCCCAGGTTGAACAGGTTGTCCGCGGTCAGGAACGACGGCGCGATGATCGAGAGCACCACGAACACCACGATCAGCGCCCCCGCAGCGGCGACCTGCGAGATCGCTCCGGAGAAGCGGTCGGTCAACCCGCCGAGCAGGCCACCGGAGGCCGCACCCCCGCTTTCCGATCTGTCCTCTTCGACCGGCGGCTGCCCGCCAGGCCCGGTCGGCGACTGCTCGCTCACTGGTCCTCCCTCGCTCCGGTCGCCAGCGCCACGATCCGTTCTTCGGAGAACTCGGCGCGCTCGAGCTCACCGGTGATCCGCCCCTCGCGCAGCACGAGGATCCGGTCGCACATGTTCAGCAGCTCCGGCAGGTAGCTGGAGATCAGCACGACCGCCTTGCCGTCCACGGCCAGCGCGTCGAGCTGGCCGAACATCTCCGATTTCGCCCCGACGTCCATGCCGCGGCCGGGCTCGTCGAACAGCAGCACCTCGGCCTCGGTCTGCAGCCAGCGCGCCAGCACGACCTTCTGCTGATTGCCGCCGGACAACGCCTGCACCGGGCGGCCGATGTTCGGCACCCGGATCCGCAGCCGGTCCCGTTCCCGTTGCGCGACGCGGCGTTCCGCGCCCAGGTCGATCAGCCCGCCCATCATCGGCAGCTTCGCCAGCGTGATGTTCTTGTCCACGCCGAGCTGCAGCGCCAGCCCGTCGGACTTGCGGCTCTCGGTGAGGTAGCCGATGCCCGCGGCGATCGCGTCCGCCGGTCCGCGGATCTTGAGCTCGCGGCCGTCCAGCTCGACCGAGCCGGAATCCGGCGGTTCGGCCCCGAACACCGAACGCGCCAACTCGGTGCGCCCGGCACCCACCAGCCCGGCCATGCCGACGATCTCGCCCGCGCGCACCTCGAACGACACGTCGCGCACCGCCGCGCCGCGGGACAGCCCGCGCACCCGCAGCCGCACCTCGCCCGGGTCGGTGTAGGTGCGCGGGTAGAGATTCTGCACGTCGCGGCCCACCATCAGCGCGACCAGCCGCGACTCGTCCAGCTCGGCCACCGGCCGGGTCGCGACCACCTCGCCGTCGCGCAGCACCGTCACGCGGTCGCCGATCTCGAAGATCTCGTCCAGCCGGTGCGAGATGTAGAGGACGCCGATGCCGGCCGCGGTGAGTTCGCGGACGATGCCGAACAGTTCCGCGGTCTCCTGCTCGGTCAGCGTCGCCGTCGGCTCGTCCAGGATGAGCAGCTTCGCCTCGACCGCCAGCGCCTTCGCCAGCTCCACCCGCTGCTGCTGCGCGGTGGAGAGCTTGCCCACCGGCCGCGCGGGATCGACGTGCAGCCCGACCCGCTTGAGCAACGCCCGCGCCTGTTCGCGCTCGGCGCTGCGGGAGATCCACCCGGCGCTGCCGGGCTCGTGCCCGATGAACAGGTTCTCCGCCACCGACAGGTCGGGGGCCAGCGCGAATTCCTGGTGCACCATCGAGATCCCGAGCCTGCGCGCCGCGGCGGGCCCGCGGTAGGACACCGGCCGGCCGTCGACCTCGACGGTGCCGGAGGAGGGTTCCTCGACCTGCGCCACCAGCTTCATCAGCGTCGACTTGCCCGCGCCGTTCTCACCGGCCAGCACGTGCACCTCGCCCGCGCGCACGTCCAAGTGGACCCCGGAGACCGCGACCACCCCGGGGAATCGTTTGCTCACGTCGTCGAGCCGCACCAGCACCGGCGCCGCCGACCCCTCGGAACGCGACACGGTGTGCCTCCCTCGATCATCGTTGATCAGGTACCGCCACTGCGGTGCGCCGGAGCATACTCACCGCGGCACTGCGCCGGAAGAGTTGCGGCGAACCCGAGTAACCGATTACCAGCAGCCCTCGCGAACGCTCTCGGCGGGGATCGCGACAACGCCGGTGTCCGAATCCGTAAGCTGGCCCCCGCCACCGAGTCATCGAGGGGGACTTGAAGTGCAGCCGTTGCTGGCAAGCGATCCCGCCAAGGTCGGGGACTACCGCCTGCTCGCGCGCATCGGTGGCGGCGCGATGGGCGCGGTGTACCTGGCGCGTTCCCGCGGCGGCCGCGTCGTGGCGATCAAGGTGGCCCGCCCGGAGCTCGCCGAGGACGCGGAGTTCCGCGAACGGTTCCGCCGCGAGGTCGACATGGCCCGCTCCGTCGGCGGGTTCTGGACCGCCGCCGTCGTCGACGCCGAACCGGACGCCGAGCAACCTTGGCTGGCCACCGAATACGTGCCCGGCCCGACGCTGCACAGCGCGGTCTCCGACCACGGCGCGCTGCCCGAGCCGACCGTGCGCAGCCTCGCCGCCGGGCTGGCCGAGGCGCTCAGCGCGATCCACCGCGCCGGGCTGGTGCACCGCGACCTGAAACCGGGCAACGTGCTGCTGGGGCCGGACGGGCCGCGGGTCATCGACTTCGGCATCTCGCGCGCGGTGACCAACAGCGCGCTCACCGCCACCGGGATCTTCCTCGGCACGCCGGGGTACTTCTCACCGGAGCAGACCACCGGCAGCGACGTCGGCCCGCCCAGCGACGTGTTCTCGCTCGGCGCGGTGCTGGTGTTCGCGGCAGGCGCCGCCGGGCCGTTCGGCTCCGGCAGCGCGCCGGTGATGCTGTACCGGGTGGTGCACAACCATCCGGACCTGAGCGCGCTGAGCCCGGGCCTGCGCTCGCTGCTCGGCCCGTGCCTGGCGAAGGAACCGGCCGAGCGGCCGACGCCGGACCAGCTGCTGGACGCGATCGGCGCGACGAGCCCGCAGGGCGACAACTGGCTCCCGCCCGCGATCAGCGCCGTGATCAACGAGCACACCACGCAGCTCAAGCAGGCTTCCGAGGCGGCGTTCGAGATGCCGCTGCCGGGTGGTGCCGCCCAGAACGGCGGCACGGCTCAGAGCAGTGCCGCCCACCAGGGCGGCAACCGAGGAACCGCATTCGCGCAGCCGCCCGGCGGGCAGGCCGTGCCCGGCTCGGCCGCGTTCCAGGCCGGCACGCCGTCGAACCCCGGCTCACGACCGCGGGGTGACTGGTCGGCCGCACCGCCGCAGTCACGGAACCCGAACGCGGGGGCCGCGCCCGCCGCGCAGACCAAGCGGCCGCCCGCCCCGAAGGCTCCCGAGCCGTCGTTCCCGTCGTCGGTGCCGCGGAAGGTTTCCGCGAACACCCCCGGACCGGTGTTCGTCACCGGCGGTCGCGGCGGCGCGCTGCTGTGGGCGGTGTTGATGTTCGTGGTCGCGGCATTCGCTTACACGCTCGGCGACGAAGTCGCCGGCAACCCGGTACCGACGCTGGCGTTCCTGCTGTTCTTCGTCAGCGGTCTGCTGTCGCTGGCCAAAGCCGTGCTGCCGGGCCTGCGGCTGAAGGTCAACACCGACGGGCTGCGGATCTCGCGGGCCGGGCTGGCGCGGGAGATCCCGTGGCACGAAGTGCGCCGCGTCGGCATCGTCGGCAAGGGCAAGAGGCAGGCGTTGACCGTGTGGCTGGCCGAACACGCGCCGCCGCAGCGCTGGCACGCGTGGCACCCGGTGCGCCGGATGCACGGCGGGGTGCAGATGTTCCCGCTCGGCGCGACCGGCGGGCCGATCACGCGGCGGCAGGAGACCCACCGGGTGCGCGAGGCCCTGCAGCAGTACGGCCGCGGCACCTACGACCGCCGCTTGAGCTGACGGTCACTCGGCCCGCGGCGGAACCGGCAGCACGCACGCCGGAGCCGGGGTGGGCACCGGATCGCCCAGCGTCGCGAGCTCGCCCGAGTCCGAAACTTCGAAAGCCTGCACCGTTTCGCTGAGCTGCCCGGCCGCGTACAGCACCCCGCCTTCCGGCGACAGCGCGATGTGCCGCGGACCGCGCACGCCCGCGGGCACGAACCCGAGCGGCTCCAGCTCGCCGGTGAACACCGCGATGCTGTCGTGGCCGCGGTTGGAGGCGAACACGAACCGGCCGTCCGGGGAGACGACCACCTCCGCGGCCAAGTTCTCGTCGGTGTGGCCCGCGGGCACCAGCGGTCGCGGGCGGCCCGGCTGCAGCTCACCGGTCTCCGGGTCGTAGGCCAGCGGCACGATCGTCGAGTCCAGCTCGTTGACCAGGAACGCGCGCTCGCCGTCCGGGTGGAAGGCGAGGTGCCGCGGCCCGGCGCCCGCCTGCGGCGAGACCTCGTGCTTGAGCGCCATGTGCCCGGTGTCCGCGTCGAAGGCGTACACGTACACCGCGTCCGTGCCGAGGTCTGCGGCGAGCACGAACCGCCCGTCCGGCGACGGCAGGATCTGGTGCGCGTGCGGGCCTTCCTGGCGCTGCCGGTTGGGGCCCTGGCCGCTGTGCTCGACGGCGTGGCACGCCTCGCGCAACGCCCCGCGCTCGCCGACCGGATGCACCACGACGTTGCCGGAGAGGTAGTTCGCGGTCAGCACGTAGCGCCCCGAGGGGTGCACGCTCACGTGGCAGGGCGCTGATCCGTGCGTGGGCTGCGAGTTGACCTCGGTGAGCCGGCCGTCCGCACCCACCGCGAACGCCACGACCCGTCCCCTGGCCAGCTCGTTGACCGCGTACAACGCCGCGCCGTCCGGGGACAGCGCCAGGAACGACGGGTCGTAGCTGTCGGCCACGCTGTCGGTGCACCGCAATCGCCCGGTCCCGTCGGCGTGCGCCAGGCGGATCCCGTTGGCGGCGGATTCCGGGCCGGTGTAAGCGCCCAGGTAGACCCGGTAGTGCGCGTCTTGCGGCATCGGCGACCTCCACTCGTGGGTGCGCTCCGCGCGGACTCGCGCCGACGGAGGCCTCGGGGATCGCGCCCGGACATCCGATCATCGACGCTGGGTCATCGACGGTACACGCGGTGTTCATCCGCGTTCGCCCGACCGTAGCCACCGCGTGCCGTCCCGCACAGGTCCGCCGGACCTACGGCCGCACGACGCGTGAACGTTTCACGCCGGAGCCGAAGTGCGCAACGATCAGTCGCGTGAAGCAATGCTGCGCGGCTGAAACGAAGGCGTCGGGCGGCATAACCTGAGCGGCATGACTTCCGCTTCGACCGACACGCCTGCCGCCGCCGGGGCTTCGGGCGCCCCCGACGTCTCCGGTGCCGCCGACATCTCCGGCGCTTCGGGCGCGGCCGAATACCTCCGGCTCGACGAGCAGTACGGCGCGCACAACTACCACCCGCTGCCGGTGGTGATCGCCGAAGCCGACGGGGCGCGGGTGACCGACGTGGACGGTCGCCACTACCTGGACTTCCTCGCCGGGTATTCCGCGCTGAACTTCGGGCACCGGCACCCGCGGCTGGTCGCCGCGGCCACCGAGCAGCTCGGTCGGGTCACGCTCACCAGCCGGGCGTTCCACCACGATCAGTTCGGGCCGTTCTGCCGGGAACTGGCCGAGCTCACCGGCACCGAGCGGGTGCTGCCGATGAATTCCGGGGCGGAGGCCGTCGAATCCGCCATCAAGATCGCCCGGAAGTGGGCGTACGAAGTCAAGGGCGTGCCCGCGGAGCAGGCCGAGATCGTCGTGGCCGGGGGCGGCTTCCACGGCCGCACCACGACGATCGTGTCGTTCTCGACCGACGAGTCCGCCCGCGGCGGCTTCGGGCCGTTCACGCCCGGGTTCCGCATCACCCCCTACGGCGACGCGGCGGCCGTCGAAGCGGCGATCTCCGAACGCACCGCGGCCGTGCTGGTGGAACCGCTGCAGGGCGAGGCCGGTGTGGTCGTTCCGCCGGAGGGCTACCTGAAAGCGGTGCGGCGCTCCTGCGACGAGCACGGCGCGCTGCTGATCGCCGACGAGATCCAGTCCGGGCTCGGCCGCACCGGCGAACTGCTGGCCTGCGAGCACGAGGGGGTGCGCGCCGACCTGTACACGCTCGGCAAAGCGCTCGGCGGCGGCATCCTGCCGGTTTCCGCGGTCGTGGGCCGCGATGACGTGCTCGGCGTGCTGCGGCCCGGTGAGCACGGCTCGACTTTCGGCGGCAATCCCCTGGCATGCGCGGTCGGGCGCGAGGTGGTGGCGATGCTGGCCACCGGCGAGTTCCAGCGACGCTCCCGCGAACTCGGCGCGCACCTGCACGCGCGGCTCGGCGAACTCGTCGGCCGCGGGGTCACCGAGGTGCGCGGGCGCGGGCTGTGGGCGGGTGTGCAGCTCGCTCCCGGCGGCCCGACCGGCCGGGAGGTCAGCGAAGCCCTGGCCGCGCGCGGCGTGCTGTGCAAGGAAACCCAGGACACCACGCTGCGGATCGCACCCCCGCTGGTGATCGGCCGCGACGAGCTGGACACCGGCCTGGACGCGATCAGCGAGGTGCTCCACCAGGAGTGAACGGACCGCTGGTCCCAATAGATCGGGCGAAGAGGCCGTTCACTCGGAACTCAGGATTTGACGATGTCCCTGGATAGCGAAGTGAGACGGCTCAGCGCCCGCAGGTACTTCTTGCGGTAGCCGCCGCGCAGCATCTCCTCGGTGAACAGCCCGGACAGCGGCTCGCCGGAGACCCGCACCGGGATCGCCCGGTCGTAGAGCCGGTCGGCGAAGGCCACCAGGCGCAGCCCCACCGTCTGGTTCGGCGCCGCGTGCAGTCCGCGCAGGTGCACGGTGCTGACGCCGTCGACGAGCTTGCCGTACTTCGACGGGTGTAATCCGGCCAGGTGGGTGCAGAGCTCGTCGAAGTCGTCGAGCGTGGCGCACGCGGCGGAAGCGGCCTGCTCGGCCAGCTCCGCGTCGTCGGCCGGTTCCGGCGGATCGGGCAGCCCGCGGTGGCGGTAGTCCGGCCCGTCCACCCGGACCACGTCGAACCGCTCGGCCATCGCGTGGATCTCGCGCAGGAAGTCCGCGGCGGCGAAACGTCCCTCGCCGAGCTTGCCGGGCAGCGTGTTCGAGGTGGCCGCGACGTGCACGCCCGCTTCGGTGAGCTTCGCGATCAGCTGGGTGACCAGCATCGTGTCGCCCGGGTCGTCGAGCTCGAACTCGTCGATGGCCAGCAAGCGGTGCTCGGACATCCGCCGCACCGTCTCGCTGAACCCCAGCGCGCCGACCAGGTTGGTCAGCTCGACGAACGTGCCGTAGGACTTCGGGCCGGGCACCTCGTGCCACAGCGAGGCCAGCAGGTGCGTCTTGCCGACGCCGAAACCGCCGTCCAGGTACAGGCCCCGCTTGGCCTGCGGGCGCTTCCCGCCGGACTTGCCCGTCTTCTGGCCGAAGAGCGTTCGCCACCACGAGCCGCCTTCGCCGGCGGCCGCGACCCGGCCCGCGAACTCGCGGCAGGCCGCTACGGCCTCGGCCTGGCTGGGCTCGTCCGGGTTCGGCACGTAGGTCTCGAACCGGGCCTCGTCGAACAGCGGTGGCGGAGCCATCGCGTCGATCAGTTCGTCCGGGCTCAGCTCGGGGCTGCGGTCCACGAGGCGCGCGGCGGTCATGCCGCCGACCCTATAACCGGTGTCGGACCGGTGACCGGTGGCAGTGCTCACCCCTCGGCGCCGGCCCTACAGCGCTGCGGGTCCGGCCGATCGGGCGGGCGCCGCCCGTGTTGGGATGGGCGGGTGCAACGCCTCTGGCCTCCCGAACAGCGGTCCCCCGACGAGATCCCGGCCGCCGACCTCGAAGCGTTCTACGCCTACCCGGCCGACCGGCCGTGGCTGCGGGTGAACTTCGTGTCCAGCCTGGACGGAGCGGTGACCGTGCGGGGCAGCTCGCGGGGGCTGTCCGCGCCCGCCGACCGGCGGGTGATGGCGCTGATCCGCAGCCTCTCGGACGTCGTGCTGGTCGGCGCGGGCACCGCGCTGGTCGAGGGCTACCGCGGGGTGAAACGGACCGAGGTGCGCAGCGAGCTGCGGTCCCGGCTCGGGATGCCGGAGGTGCCGCCGATCGCGGTGGTGTCCCGGCGCTGCTCGCTGGAGCCGGACTCGCTGCTGCTGACCGACACGGTCGTGCCGCCGATCGTGGTGACCTGCGGCTCCGCCCCGGAGTCCCGCCGCGCGGCGCTGGCGGACGCGGGTGCCGACGTGCTCGTCGCAGGCGACGAGACCGTAGACCTGCCCGCCGCCGTGACGGCGCTGCACGAACGCGGGCTGCGGCGCATCGGCGGCGAAGGCGGGCCGACGCTGTTCGGCGACCTCATCGCCGACGACCTCGTCGACGAGCTGTGCCTGACCATGTCCCCGCTGCTGACCAGCGGCGACGCAGGCCGCATCGCGCACGGTGCGCCGATCGCGGCGCGCGAGATGCGGCTGAAATCGGTGCTGCACGCGGAATCGCTGCTGCTGTTGCGCTACGGGAGACTGCGGGGGTGACCGAGCAGGTCGACACCGACCGGGACCTGATGGGCGCCGCGCAGCGCGGCGACGGAGTGGCCTTCGACGAGCTGGTCCGCAGGCACACCGCCGCCATGTACCGCGTCGCCTACCGGATCCTCAACGACCGGGCCGAGGCCGAGGACGCCGTGCAGGAGGCGTGGGTCTCGGCGTGGCGCTCGCTGCACCGCTTCCGCGGGGACGCCGCGCCGACCACCTGGCTCTACCGCGTGGTGACCAACGCGGCGCTGGCGCAGGTGCGCAGGCGCAAGCCCGCGGTCCCGATGGACATCAGCGACGAGTCGATGAGCCATCTGGTCTCCGACCGGGAATCCGGCAATCCGGAGGACCACGCGATGCGCTCCGAAGAGGCCGGCCGAGTGCACCGGGCCATCGCGACCCTGGAGCCTTCGCAGCGCGTGCCGCTGATCCTGCGCGAGTTCGAAGGCATGTCTTACGAGGAGATCGCCGAGGTGCTAGAGGTGAACGAGGCGGCATTGCGATCACGGTTGCACCGCGCGCGGCTGGCCCTGGTGGCGAGGTTGAAGGAGATGCACCGTGAGTGAGTCCTCCCTCGACGCCGACCAGCACTTGGCCTGCGGCCGCACTGTCGGCGAACTCGTCGAGCACCTCGCCGGGGACGCACCGCCGGAGTTCGCCGCGCACGCCGCGAGCTGCCCGCACTGCCAGGCGGCACTGGCGGACCTGGCGCCCGGCTGGGAGCCGGTGCGCCGCGCCGCGCAGCTGTCCGTCGAACCGCCGAGGGGTCTGCTCGAACGCACGCTGCTGACGGTGCGGGGAGCGCGGGACGGCGCCGGTGGTTCTCCCGCGGAGATCGCGCAGGAGCAGGGCTCGCTGCGGGTGGCACCGCAGGCGACACTGGTGCTGGCGCGGCGGTTGAGCGGCGAGCTGCTCGCCGATCGGCCGGGAGTCCGGCTGCTGGCCTGCACCGGGGACGTGCAGGAGGTCCGGGTGGATCTGCAGGTCGGCTACGGGCTGGACGCACCGGAGGTGACCACGCGGTTGCGTGCCGAGCTGGAGCGGGCGCTGCGGAACCTGCTCGGCGCGGCGGCACCCGCGGTGTGGGTGCGGGTCGCCGATGTCGCGCCGCGGCAGGGATCATGATTGGCTCGCGAATGTGACTTGAGTCGCACCTGCGCGACGGCTGCGGGATCAGCCGCATCCGATCTTGCGTCGGCGACTCCGCCGGTACTCGCGCGGCGCCGGCGACAACCCCCAACGCGCGCAAGGAAGGAGCCTTACCCATGGCCGAGACGAGTGGTAGCACCAGGCAGAACGCCGAGGAGCAGGCCGGTTCCGCGGGCGCGGGCAAGACCGTGACCACCGGATCCTCCTCGCCCGCCCGGCTGGCCGACGAGACGTCGCAGGGCAAGACGACGATCGCCGCGTCGGTCGTGCAGAAGATCGCCGGGATCGCCGCACGCGAGATCTCCGGCGTGCACGCGATGGGCGGCGGCGTCTCCCGCGCCTTCGGCGCCATCCGGGAGCGGATCCCCGGCGGCAGCGGCACCACCTCCACCTCCGGCGTGCAGGTCGAGGTCGGCGAGAAGCAGGCCGCGATCGACCTGGACATCGTAGTGGAGTACGGCGCGTCGATCGTCGAGCTGGCCCGCGCGGTGCGCCGCAACGTGATCACCGGTGTGGAGCGGATGACCGGGCTGGAGGTCATCGAGGTCAACATCGCGGTCAACGACATCCACCTGCCGTCCGACGACGACGAGGAGAACGGCTCGGCGGCGGGCGGCAGCGCCTCGTCCCGGGTCGAGTGAGCACCGCGGTCCCGGCCTGCCCCGCCGGGACCGCGTCCGGGCCGAAGGAGCTGCCATGACCGAACCCCCGCGCGAAGAGCCCCCGCAGATCGCGGAACGGGTGGCCGCGGCGGTGCGCGCGCACCCCGCCGTGGCCGAGCTGCACGGCGGCCCGTTCGGCACCATCGCCTCGCACCTACCGGGCCGACGGGTCACCGGAGTCCGCGCCGACTCGGCCGGTGAGCCGGTGGAGGTCGGTGTGGTCCTCCGGCTGATCGACCCGCTGCCGGGCATCGTGGCGCAGCTGCGCGAGCTGGTCGCCGAGGTGACCGGTCCGGCGCCGGTGGACATCACCGTCGTCGACGTCCGCACCGCCGAGGACGTCGATGCGGATGATCCGGGCACCGGCGAGGCGGACCGCTGATGACCGGCGCCCGGGACGAAGACGCGCAACGGCGGTACCGCGCCTTCGTCCGCGCCCACCAC
This sequence comes from Saccharopolyspora galaxeae, assembly GCF_016526145.1. Taxonomy (GTDB): domain Bacteria; phylum Actinomycetota; class Actinomycetes; order Mycobacteriales; family Pseudonocardiaceae; genus Saccharopolyspora_C; species Saccharopolyspora_C galaxeae. The sequence goes on along the minus strand of NZ_JADDUE010000007.1, from coordinate 186,673 downwards.
CCTGACGCGGGTGGTGATCCGGACGAGTTCGCCGCCGGGCTGGCCGAGCTGCGCGCCCAGCGGGACCGTGCGCTCGGCCGGTGCCCGCAGCTGGACCGGCAGGCCGGCGCGGGCGCGCGGCCGGACCGCTACGACGCGCCCGTTCGCGTCGTCGCCGGCCCGCGTCCGTTGCGCGGCGTGGTGCACCGGATCCGGGCGTGGCACCGGCGCAAACGCCGCACGCGAGTGCGCTGAGCGCACTACGGGAGAGTCAGAGCGAGGAAGGTTCCCCAGATGAACGCAACGCAGACCGGCCTGATCGCCGGCCTCATCCTCGGCGCGGCCGCCGCCTGCGGCGGCTTCGTCGGCTTCCTGGTCGCGCTGGTGCTCGGCGCGATCGGCCTGCTCGTCGGGCGCGTGCTGGACGGCGAGCTGGAGATCGGCGACATCCTGGGCCGGGGCAAGGACCGATGAGCGCACCCGCCGAGGCCACCGCAGAACCTGCGGGCGGGGACGCCGTGCGGCCTGCCGCCGGGGACGCCGCCGAGCGCGGCACGCTGCAGATCGACCGCGGGGTGCTGCGCAAGATCGCCGAGCACGCCGCGGACACCACCGCGGGCACCACCCGGGCGCAGCGGCGGATCGCCGGGTTGGGGGTCGGCACGCACGGCTCCAGCGCGAAGCTGTCCGGCCCGGACCGGGAACTGCGCATCCGGCTGGACCTGGCGCTGCGCTATCCCGAGCCGGTGGGCGAGTCGGTGCGGGCGGTCCGCGCGAAGGTCCGCGAGGAACTGGATCGGCAGGCAGGTGTCCGGGTGATCTCGGTGGAGGTCACCGTCTCGGCATTGGTGCCCGCGCCGAAACGCGACCGAGTGGAGTGAGCCCTTGCGTGCCGTTGTCCGTTTGATCACGTCCCTGGCCGGGCTGGCCGCCCTCGCGGCGGGCGTGCTGCTGATCGTCGAGATCGTCGGCGCGTGGACCCGGCGCGGATCGGGTGGCGTGCTGGTGCCCTGGTCCGCGGCCCGTCCCGCGCTGGACGGCTTGAACTGGCAGGACCTGCCGGTGCGGCTGGTGTCGGCAGGTGTGGTGCTGCTCGGGCTGGTGCTGCTGCTGGCGGCGCTGCGCGCGGGCCGCAAGGAGATCCGGCTGCTCGACCCGGCGCCCGAGGTCACCGTGACCACCGACCCGCGTTCCCTGGCGCGGCTGGTGGGGCACCAGGTCCGCGCGCAGGACGGCGTCGCCGGGGCTTCGGTGACCGCGGACCGGCGCCGGGTGCGGGTGCGGGCCACCGGGCAGTTCCGGGTGGTCGGCGACCTGCGCGACCGGTTGTCGCAGACCACGGCAGGCGCGGTCGGCGAGCTGCCGCTGCAACGCGCACCCAAGGTGTCGGTTTCGGTTTCCCCGGCGAAGGAGCGGCGATGACGCACCGAGAAGTTCCCGCCCGCCCGAGTCGCACCGCGGTCGGCCGCTCGCTCGGCTTCGAGCGGTCGCTGCTGACGGTGATCGGGTTGGTGCTGCTGCTGGTCGGCGCGCTGGCGCTGGTGGTGGGCGCGGGCTGGCTCGGCCGGTTCCGCGCGCAACGCCCGGTGCTGGATCCGCTGGCCACGCGCTGGGCGAGCGGCCACAGCGAGTGGGTCTACGGCATCGGCATCGCGCTCGGGGTCGTGCTGGCGGTGCTGGGCGTGTGGTGGCTGCTGCGGTCGCTGCGCCCGGAAGGGCGGCCGGACCTGCGGCTGACCGGTGAGGGGGAGAGCTCGGCGACGGTCACGTCCGCGGCGCTGACCGAGGCGGTGCGCGCCGACGCGGAGAACGTCACCGGGGTCAGCCGCGCCCGGGTGCGGATGGCGGGCACCGATCAGCGGCCCAACGTCCGGCTCACGCTGTCGCTGCAGGAAGGCACGAACGTGCGGCACGTGTGGGAGGAGCTGGACGACAAGGTCCTCTCCCGCGCCCGTCGGGCGCTGGGCACCGAGGAGCTGCCCACCGCCGTCCGGATGCAGCTGGACCGCTCGCCGCGGCAGCGGGTGCGCTGAGCCGCGCACATACTCGACGAACTTGGTGCGGACCGAGGAGGTCGTCGTGGCGCTGCGGGTGCATCCGCCGGTGAAACCGATGCTGGCCGGGCCGGTCGACGGGCTGCCGGAGCGCCCGGGCCTGTGCTTCGAGCCGAAGTGGGACGGCTTCCGCTGCCTGGTCTTCGCCGATCCGGGCGGGCCTGCACCGGACGACGCGGCCTCGGATCCTCCCGTGATGCTGCAGTCGCGCACCGGCAAGTCGTTGAACCGCTACTTCCCGGAGGTGCTCGAAGCGGTCGCCGCGAAGCTGTCCCGTCCCGCGGTGCTCGACGGCGAACTGATCGTGGTGCGCCGCGACGAGCACGGCGACCACCTCGACTGGGACGCGCTCAGCGAACGCATCCACCCGGCGGCCAGCCGGGTGCGGCAGCTGGCCGAGCGCACCCCGGCGCGGTTCGTCGCCTTCGACCTGCTCGCGCTGGACTCCGACGACCTGCGCACCGAACCGTTCTCCACCCGCAGGCAACGGCTCGACGAGCTCGGCCTGACCGGCCCCGAGCTGCTGGCGACGCCGATGACCACCGATCACGGCACGGCCGAGGCGTGGTTCCGGGTGTTCGAGGGCGCCGGGCTGGACGGCATCATCGGCAAGGACGCGGAAAGCCCGTACCTGGCGGGCAAGCGCACCATGCTGAAGATCAAGCACGCGCGTACCGCGGACTGCGTGGTTGCCGGGCTGCGCTGGCACGCCAACACCGAACCCGGCACGGCGGTGGGGTCGCTGCTGCTGGGGCTCTACGACGACCGCGGCGTGCTGCACCACGTCGGCGTCGTGGGCGCGTTCCCGGCTGCGATGCGGCGCGAACTGGCGGACCAGCTCAGCACCCTGCGCACCGAGGGGGAGCACCCGTGGCTCGGCGAGCACGCCGCGGACGGCCGCAGGCTGCCCGGTTCGATCAACCGCTGGCGCAGCACCGAACAGCCGTGGCAGCCGCTGCGGCCGGAACGGGTCGTGGAAGTCAGCTACGACCACACCGAAGGCGCCGCGCCATCCCGATTCCGGCACACCACGCAGTTCGTGCGCTGGCGACCGGACCGCGACGCCACCTCCTGCCGCTACGACCAGCTCGACGAACCCACCCGCTACGACCTGGAGGCGGTGCTCCGCGGCGAGATCACCGCGGCCGGTCGGGGAGGCTCCGGGATCGGGACGTAGTGCCGATCGAGCTGCTGAACGGCTTCTCGCGGCTGATCGAGGGGTGCACGAACAAGTAGGCTGCGGCCGTGGCTGCTCAACGAATTGCGGTGATCGGGGCGGGTGCGGTCGGCGGGGTGCTCGCGGCAGCGGCGCACGCGGCCGGGCACGAAGTCACGGTGTGCGTGCGCACGCCGTTCGACGAGCTCGTGATCGAGGACCCGGACGGCAGCAGCGAGCTGCCCGTCGCGATCGAGACCGACCCGCAGCGGCTCGGCCCGGTGGACTGGGTCCTGCTGACCACGAAGGTCCAGGACATCGCGAGCGCCGAAGGGTGGCTGCGGGCCGCGGACGGGCCGAAGACGCCCGTCGTCGCGGTGCAGAACGGCATCGAGCACCACGCGTCGCTCGCCCCGTTCGGCCTGCGCTCGCCGGTGCTGCCCGCGCTGCTCTACGGGGGCGCGGAACGGTTGCGGCCCGGATACGTGGTCCGCCGCTCCCCGATCAGCCTGGTGGTGCCCGCCTGCGAGCTCGCCGAGCGGTTCGAGGGCCTGCTGAGCGGGCCGGACGTGCGCACGACCGAAGACTTCCGCAGCGCGGCCTGGCGCAAGCTGCTGACCAACCTCGGCGCGAACCCGATCTCCGCGCTGACGATGCGGCGGCTGGACGTGTTCGCCGAACCCGGCGCGCGCGAGCTGCTGCGCGCGGTGCTGTCCGAAGCGGTCGCGGTGGCGCGCGCGGAAGGTGCCGAGCTGGACGAGGGCGACGTGGACCGCAGCATCGAAGCGTTCGGCTTCCTGGTCGACGACTCCACCGGCACGTCGATGCTCTACGACCGGCTGGCCGGGCTGGGCACCGAGCACGAGGCCATCACCGGCGTTCTGGTGCGCGCGGCGCGGCACCACGGCATCCCGGTGCCGCGCAACGAAACGCTGCTCGCTCTGCTGCGCGCCCTCCCGGAGAACTCCCCGCGACCTCCCGGGTGAACGGACTGCTCGATGCTCCTATGTTTGACCAGCGGTCCGTTCGCTGCACCGGCGATCACCCCGGCCCGGTGGCGTCCGGGCGTGTCGGCGCCCCGGCAGTTCCGAGTGAACGGACTGCTCGTCCAATCTATTGGGACCAACGGTCCGTTCACTTCCGGCTGAACCGGGTCGGCGGGAGCCGCTACTGGGCGAAGCGGGTGGAACCGACCGAAGCGAGCACGACGCAGCCGATGGCCACCCACTGCAAAGCGCTCAGCGCCTCCCCCAGCACGAGCAGCCCGGCCAGCGCGGCGACCGCGGGCTCCAGGCTCATCAGCACGCCGAACACCCGCGGCGGAATCCGGCGCAGCGCCTCCAGCTCCAGCGAGTACGGCACCACCGACGACATCAACGCCACCACGAGCCCGGCCACCAGCACCGGTGGCTCCAGCAGTTGCATCCCGGAGCCGGTGATCCCGAACGGCAACGCGACAACTGCGCCGAACGCCATCCCCAGCGCCAGGCCGGAACCACCGCTGGTGTACTTGCCGAGCTTCCCGCCCACCAGGATGTAGCTGCCCCACAGCACTCCCGCAGCCAGCGCGAAACCGACGCCGACCGGGTTCAGCCCACCGTCCACACGGGACAGCAGCAGCACGCCGATTCCGGCGAGGACCGCCCACAGCAGGTCCAGCTTGCGCCGCGAGCCGAACACCGCCACCGACAGCGGCCCCAAGAACTCGATGGTCACCGCCACGCCCAGCGGAATGCGGTCGATCGCCTGGTACAGGCAGATGTTCATGCCCGCGAGCACCGCCCCGTAGGCGGCGATCACCAGCCAGGTCGTGCGATCCAGGCGCAGCGACGGACGCCAGACGACCAGCAGCACGAGCGCGGCGAACAGCAGCCGGAGCGTCACCACCCCGTTGGCCCCGGCCATCGCGAACAGCTGCTTCGCGAACGCGGCGCCGACCTGGAGGCTGATCACGCCGAGCAGCACCAGCATCGGCGGCGGGACGGCACCGAAACCGCGGGCGACGGCAGGTCGAAGCGACTCCCACGGCCGCCGCCTGCCCCACGATGCTCCGGCCATGTTCGCCGCGTCCACGTCCGCGCCTCCGATTCCGCCGCTATCCGCGATTCGGATTCCCGCCATCCCGATCGCCTGCGATTCCGCCGGTCCGCACGCCGGTGCTTCGGGGGAACCGCCGGGAACCCGGCGAGCAACCGTAGCCGGTGCGCAGCGGCCGCCCAAGCGCAAGCACGGCGACGTTCACCACGCCCGGCCCGCTCCCCCTAACCGGGGGCTCACGCCGATCATGCGATGCTCAGCCGCAGCCAAACCTGCGTCGAGGGAGCAGCCGTGCCGCGCGCCAGCCACCGGATCGGTGCTCTGCTGCTGCTGGCCGCACTGGCCACCGGCTGTTCGGCCGGTCCCTCGCAACGCCCGGCGGTGGCCTACCGCGGGCCGGAGCAGCAGGTCGCGCCCACTCCCCCGCCGCCAGGCCCGGCTCCCGTGCCCGAGCTCGGCGCACCCGCGGGCGGCACGTTGAACTGGAAGGACTGCACGCAGCAGACCCGCGACGAGATCGGGGCCACCGACGGCCCCGCGTTCTCCTGCTCGCAGTTGCTGACCACATTGGACTCACCGGAGTCGCCAGCGGCGGGCACCACCCGCGCCGAGCTGCTCAGCACCGGCAACGGCGGCATCCCGCTGGTCGTGCTCGGCGACGCCGGTGGTGAGCCGGGCACCAGCGTCGCCGCCCGGATGGCGCTGCGGATGCCGCCGGAGATGCTGAACACGTTCCGGATCATCGGCATGGACCGCCGCGGCACCGGGGGCTCCGACCCGGCCGACTGCATCCCGCCGCAGCAGCGGCAAAGCATCGCCGGTTTCGACCCGCGGGCGACCGACCGCGCCTCGCTGGACCGGTTGCTGGTGTCGGTGCGCGACTCGAGCCAGGAATGCCTGCTCGACCTCGACGACCGGTTGCAGGCGTACGACACCTGGCGCACCGCGGGTGATCTGGAGGAGCTGCGCCGCGAACTGGACGTGCCGAAGCTGCACGCTCTGGCCAGGGGCGAGGCGTCGCGGGTGCTGACGACCTACGCCCAGCGCTACCCGGGCTCGGTGGGCCGGATGGTGCTCGACGGCGGGCCGAACCCGCTGATGGACGCGATGGGCCAGGCCAAGGAGCAGGCGCAGAGCGCGGAGCGGACCTTCGACGCGTTCGCCGAGGACTGCGCGGCCAACGGCCCTTGCCCGCTCGGGCCGGATCCGCGGCGCACCGTCGAGGACCTGGTGGAGCGCACGCGGGCCGCACCGCTGCCCGCCGCCGGTGCGCCGGTGACGGCGGGCAAGATCGTCCGGGTGCTGGCGAGCGGGCTCGGCGACAGCGACCGTTGGCCGCAGCTGCGGGAAGCGCTGGCCGCGGCGAACTCCGGTGACGGAGCTGCCATCGGCGAGCTGGCCCGGCCGCTGGTCGAGGACACCGGTCAGGATCCGGCGCAGCTCGACGGCGACCTGATCACCAGCTGCAACGACACCGCGCTGCGGGTTCCGCCGGAGCGGGTCGTGGCTCTCGCAGGGGAATGGGTCCGCACGCATCCGCTGTTCGGCGGCATGTACGCGCAGCGGCTCGCGTGGTGCAGCCAGTGGCCGCCACCGGAGCAGGAGCCGCCGGCGCCGTCGGCGCCGGGGTTGCCGCCGATGCCGGTGGTGGCGACCGCGAAGGATCCGTCGATGCCGGAGAAGGGCACCGAGCAGCTCGCCGAACAGCTCCCGTCCGGCGTCCCGATTCGCTGGCTGGGCGCAGGCCACGGCGCGTTCGGCCGTTCGGACTGCGTCACGGAGGCCGTCACGCGGTTCTTCGTGCGCGGCGAGGTACCCGCTGCCGGGACGGCCTGCCCGGCGTGATCGGCCGGGGCACCTGCGCGTGAGTCCCGGGGAGGTCGGCGGCCACCCCGGGACTCACGTGCAGAAATGCGACGAATGAGTTCGTCAGCAGTTCGAGCAACACCCGCAGGAGGGTCCGCTGCAACTGGCGCAGCAGTTGCAACCGCCGGCCTGCGGAGCGGTCTCGTTCTCGGTGGGAACCATCGGGGTCCTCCTCACGTGGTGAACACCAGCAGTAGCGATGGTGCGCGGCCATCCGCCACGCGGCACACCGCCGCCAGAGGGACCCGGTCTGGTCCATCCCGTTGAACAGGGATCATGCACACATAGCAATGGGTGACCAAAGCGCTGTGCGCACGGGCGGCTGCGCCAACGGGGTCACCGTTCGACCGCGGGACTGTTCTTCCGGGACCTGGTCGGCTCGCCGGGCATCTTCGGGTAGTCCGGCGGGTAGGGCAGCTCGCCGAGACCGCGATCGCGCTCGTCGCGCTCGTACCACTCCAGCAACGCGGTGATGTCGTGCGCGCGCTCGTCCAGCCCGCGGTGCGGGTCGCCGTGCTCGGCAAGCCAGTCCGGCACCGTGGCCAGGTCGAACTCGTCCGGTTCGACCTCGGCGAGCCGGTCCCAGGTCAGCGGGGTGGACACGGTCGCGCGCGGATTCGCGCGGATCGACCACGCGGAGGCGATGGTGCGGTCCCGCGCGGCCTGGTTGAAATCGAGGAACACCCGCTCACCGCGGTCCGCCTTCCACCAGGCGACCGTGGCGTGCTGCGGGATGCGCCGCTGCACCTCGCGGGCCAGCGCGATCACCGCGTGCCGCACTTCGACGAAGTCCCAGCGCGGCCGGATCCGCACCAGGACGTGCACGCCGCGGCCGCCGGAGGTCTTCGGGAATCCTTCCAGGCCCGCTTCGCCGAGCACTTCGCGCAGCACCTCGGCGACCCGGACGGCCTCCGCGTACCCGGTGCCCGGCTGCGGGTCGAGGTCGATCCGCAGCTCGTCGGGATGATCGACGTCGGCCGAGCGCACCGGCCACGGGTGGAAGTCCAGCGTGCCGAGGTTCGCCGCCCACGCGAGCACCGCGGGCTCGCTCGGGCAAACCGTCTCGGCGGTGCGCCCGGACGGGAAGGTCACCTGCACCGAGCGCACCCACCGCGGCGCGCCCTTCGGCACGCGCTTGGCGTAGAAGGGCTCGCCGGTCACGCCGCCGGGAAAGCGCTTGAGCGTCGTCGGGCGGTCGCCGACGGCCCGCAGCAGCGGTTCGGCCACCGCGAGGTAGTACTCGACGACCTGGCGCTTGGTGAATCCGCGCGCCGGGAAGTACACCTTGTCCGGGTGCGAAACCCGGACCGTCCTGCCTGCGACGTCCAGTTCCAACGAGGATTCGGCCACGCCGCCAGACTAGGCCGCCGACCCGGCCCGAGCGCCGTTGCGCGCGCGGCAGCTCCAGCGGCCTGTGTTCAGCGGAGCACAGCGGCGCCGCCGGAGCGTTAACGTGGGCCGATGCCGCCGGGACACGGGGCCGACGATCCAGAGGCGCGCGGCCCGCAGGGAAGGTTCGCCGACGACCTCGTCGGCTTGGACCCGCAGGATCCGGAGGTGCGGCGGTTCGCCGAACACCTGGACAAGATCGAGCACCCGAACTCGCCCGCCACCGTCGAGGGGATGCTGCGCGGCGTCGGCGACTTCGCGGACGGGGCGAACCGCGCCGGGGGCCACCGGCGACTCGTGGTGGCCCTGATCGTGCTGCTGGTCGTCGGCCCGTCGGCGCTGATGCTGGTGTGGACCGGGCTGCGGCTGGTCGCCGAAGCGCTGGCCGGTTGACCGGGCACGGGCAGTCGATCACCGGAAGGGTTAGCGTGGAGGCATGGATCCGGTCGCGGGCGCCACTCCGAAGGTCTCCAAGTCCGAGCAGGAATGGCAGCAACAGCTCAGTCCGAACGAGTACGCCGTGCTGCGCCAGGCGGCGACCGAGGCGCCGTTCAGCGGCGAGTACGTCGACACCGACACCACCGGTGTCTACGAGTGCCGGGCGTGCGGCGCGGAACTGTTCCGCAGCGAGACGAAGTTCGCCTCGCACTGCGGCTGGCCGTCGTTCTACGACCCGCGGGACACCGACGCGGTGATCCTGCGCGAGGACCGCTCGATGGGCATGGTCCGCACCGAGGTGCTGTGCGCGACCTGCTTGAGCCACCTCGGCCACGTCTTCACCGGCGAGGGCTACGACACCCCCACCGACCAGCGCTACTGCATGAACTCCATCGCACTGCGCCTGGTGCCCGCGCAGTGACCGACCAAGGCCCTACCAGCGGGCGCACCAGCTCGTCAGGGACAAGCGAGCGGCGTGAGCCTCAACTAGGCGCGGGGTGATCTCCGAACCGCCGGTGCGGCCGCGCGAAATGGTCGCGCGGCCGCGGCCGGTTGGCGCGTCGTGCTCGTCGGCAGTCCACCGGTCCGGAAACCGCTGAGCGTCAGGGCAGCCGCTCGAGCAGGTCCGCCACGTCCACGCGCTTGCCGGTGAAGAACGGCGTCTCCTCGCGCACGTGCCGCCGCGCCTCGGTGTAGCGCATCTTCCACATCAGGTCGACGATCCGGTGCAGCTCCGGGGCCTCGAAGGCGAGGATCCACTCGTAGTCGCCGAGCCCGAACGAGGACACCGTGTTCGCCCGCACGTCCGGGAAATCGCGGGCCGCCATGCCGTGGTCCTTGAGCATCGTGCGGCGCTCGTCGTCCGGCAGCAGGTACCAGTCGTGCGAGCGCACGAACGGGTAGACGCAGAGGTAGTCGCCCGGTTCGTTGTTGACCAGGAAGTCCGGCACGTGGCTCTTGTTGAACTCCGCGGGCCGGTGCAGCGCCGCGTTGCTCCACACCGCCTCGGAAGCCTCGCCGAGCGTGGTGCCGCGGCGGAAACCGGCGTAGGCGGCCTGCAGGGGCTCGATCTGCTCGGCGTGCCACCAGATCATGAAGTCGGCGTCCGCGCGCAACCCGGCGAGGTCGTAGACGCCGCGCACCACGACGCCGGATTCGGCGAGACCGTCGAGGTATTCGCGGGTGGCCACCGCGGCCTTCTCCCGGTCCTCGGGCAACGCGCCCGGCTCGACCTGGAAAACCGACCACATGGTGTAGCGGAGAGTTTCGTTGAGTTCGGAGTAGTTCAGCCGCGCCATGCGGCCATGGTCCCACTTCTGGGCAGTCAGGCGGCCACGAGGTGTTCTGCTATGGCACTCGCGGCCGCTTCACCGGTGGCCACGCACGCGGGCACGCCCACTCCGTGCAGCACAGCACCGGCCAGCGCCAAACCGCCCGCACCGGCCACCGCTCGTTCCAGCTCGGTGACGGTGTCCAGGTGGCCCACCGCGTACTGCGGCAAACCGCCGCCCCAGCGCACGACCGCGGAGTCCACGGGTTCGACCGCGAGCCCGCTGATCTCGCGCAGATCGGCAACGACCCGGCGGACCATCTCGGCGTCGGTGAGCCGCAGCAGCTCGTCCTGCCCGGATCGGCCGACGGAACCGCGCACCAGCAGCTCACCGCGGCTGCCTGCCAGGTGCGGCCACTTGCGGCTGGAGAAGGTGAACGCCTTCGCGGTGAACGGCGTGCCGTCGGCGTGCGTCTCGCCGCGCGCGATGAGCGTGCCGGACGCGTCCGGCAGCTCGGTGTCCGCGGGCAACGCCAGGCCGAGCACCGCCATCGACGCCAGTTCGACCTCGGAGAGCAGTTCGGCCGCGGCCGGGACCTCCTCGGCGAGCAACCGCCGGGCGGCGGGGGCGGGCACCGCGAGCACCACCGCGTCCGCGTCCAGCACCTCGGGATCCGGCGCGGGGCCGATCTCCAGGAGCCATCCGGGACCGCCGCGGCGCAGCGCCCGGACCGGTTGTCCGAGCCGCACGCGCGCCTGCGAGGACTCCGCCAAGCGCTGCACGAGTTCGCCGTATCCGGCCCGGAAGGCGCCGAACACCGGTGGTTTCGGTCCGGAGGTCGGCGGCGGCAGCGCGGCCGCGGCGGCCGCGGTGATCGATTCGGCGCCCGCGTCCAGCGCGGCGGCCAGCGCCGGGACCGTCGCGCGCAGCCCGAGCCCGTCCGCGCTGCCCGCGTAGACCCCGCCGAGTAGCGGCTCCACCAGCCGGTCCACGACCTCGCCGCCGACGCGTTCCCGCAGCAGTGCGCCGACCGAGACGTCCGCGCCGCGCAGGTCCAGCGGAGGCAGCTGCGCCTCGCCGCGCAACGCGGCCATTCCGTCCTCGGACAGCACCTCGCGCACCGCCTCCGGATCCGACGGCACCCCCATCACGCCACCCGCAGGCAGCGGATGGATGCGCCCGCCGGCGCGCACCCGCGCGGAAGCACCGCCGGGGTGCACGACTTCGCCCGGGATTCCGAGTTCCTCGGCCAACCGCAGCACTTCCGGGCGCCGGGCCAGGAAAGCCTCCGCGCCGAGATCGAACTCGCGGCCTGCCAGCTTCGCGGTGCGCAGCTTCCCGCCCAGCCGGTCGGTCTGCTCCAGCAGCACGATCTCCGCATCGGGCAGCGCGGTCCGCAGCCGGTGCGCGGCGGCCAGGCCGCTGACGCCGCCACCTACCACCGCGATCCGCGGTCCTGTCACGACCGGGCGCTCTCGGCGTGCACCTGCCGCACGATCCGGGTCAGCACGTCCGGGTCCGTGGTGGGCAGCACGCCGTGCCCGAGGTTGAACACGTGCCCGCCCGCGGCGCGGCCGTCCGCGAGAATCCGGCGCACTTCCCGCTCGACGGCCTCGTCCCCGGCGAACAGCACCGCCGGGTCGAGATTGCCCTGCACCACCGGATCGGTCCCGGGAGCGGCCTCGCGCAACCGCTGCGCCGCGGTGTCCAACGGCACCCGCCAGTCGACGCCGACCACGTCGGCACCCGCCGAACGCATCGCGCCGAGCAGCTCACCGGTGCCCACCCCGAAGTGGATCTTGGAGACGTCCGGGGCGGATTCCGCGACGCCCTCGAAGATCCGGCGGCTGTGCGGCAGCACGAACTCGCGGTAGTCCCGCAGCGACAGCGCGCCCGCCCAGGAGTCGAACAGCTGCACCGCGTCCACTCCGGCCGCCAGCTGCACGCGCAGGAAGGTCAGCGTCGTCTCGGCCAGCTTCTCCAGCAGCGCGTGCCAGGTGCGCGGGTCGGAGTGCATCAGCGCCTTGGTGCGCTCGTGGTTGCGGCTCGGACCGCCTTCGACCAGGTACGAGGCCAACGTGAACGGCGCACCGGCGAAACCGATCAGCGGCGTGTCCCCGAGTTCGCCCAGCAGCCGCCGCACGGCCTCGCCGACCGGCGCGACCTGCTCGGGATCCAGCTCGGGCAGTGCTGCGACCGCTGCGGGATCGCGCACCGGCTCGGCCACCACCGGGCCGGTGCCCGCGACGATGTCCAGCCCGACACCGGCCGCGTACAGCGGCAGCACGATGTCGCTGAACAGGATCGCCGCGTCCACGCCGTGCCTGCGCACCGGCTGCGCGGTGATCTCGCTGACCAGGTCCGGAGTCAGGCACGCCTGCAACATCGGGGTGCCTTCGCGCACCTTCCGGTATTCCGGCAGCGACCGCCCTGCCTGGCGCATGAACCAGACCGGGGTGTGCCGGGGAGTGCCGCCGCGCGCGGCGACCAGCAGCGGTGCGTCGGTGAGGTCCCGGCGAGCCGAGACCGGTGCGGGTTGAGTCATGGCGCGTCCGTACTCGATGAATGGAGTCGCGGCGCTCGACCGTCGCGACGGCCCGGGCGGTTCCCCCGGTTCGACAGCGGGCTTGCTCGACTTTCCGCTCGCCGAACTCCGCCGGCCGCGCGGGGTGCGGTGCGCCGTACCGGACATCTTCGCAGACGCCCTTCCGCCCGGACGCGCGGGCAAGATCAGCTTCGGCGTGCGGGTGCCCGGCGTGGCTCCTACACCCCGCCGAGCGGGCCGACTACGGTCCCGACCCGTGACGGAGATGGCGGCGGTGCCCGAGACGTTCCGGCAGGCAGTTGCCGCACTGGCCGCACCCGCTGAGCGCACGGGGGTGGCGGTCAGCGAGGTGCGTCCCCCGAAGCGGCTCGCGCCGTGGGCCTACGCGGTCGCGGCGGAGGCGAACGGACCCGCCGACGAACTCGCGACCGCCCGGCTGGTGCTGCTGCACGACCCGGACGAGCCGGACTCCTGGAACGGCGTGCTGCGGCTGGTGGTGTACCTGCGGGCCGAGCTCGATCCGGAGCTGGCCGCCGATCCGCTGCTTCCCGGCGTCGGCTGGTCCTGGTTGACCGACGCCCTGCACGAGGCGGGCGCGGCGGCGGACCGGCTGGGCGGCACGGTGACGCTGACCTCTTCGGCGCGATTCGGCGACATCGCGGGCCCGCCGCGCAGTCACGATCTGGAGCTGCGCGGTTCGTGGACGCCGGGCGGGGAGGACCTCGGCGCGCACGCCATCGCCTTCCAGGAGTTGCTGGCGAGTGCCGCGGGCCTGCCTCCCGAGGGCGTCTCGCTGCTCAACCAGCGAGCCGGTGGCGCTGCGCCGCGTTGATCCGGAACGGCCGGCGCCGAGCGGCCACGCGCGCACGGCCGGGCGCCGCGCGCGAAGCGTCGGGATTCCCCTCACGAGGACCCCGAAAATCCCGCAGCTGGTTGCTTCGGCAACGTTTTTGCGATGTGCAAACTAGGTGTGTCGTTCAACCACGTTCCGGCGTTACGGAAATCCCCCGCACCCACCCGATCGAGTGACAAAAACGGACCGCTGTGACAACTCGATCGGGATACATACCCGATTGATCGTCCCGCTGACCCGCTTGGGCGGTTACGCTGCCCCCGACGACACCACTTTCGGTCGATCAGTGGCGCGGCTGATTGGTCGAGAGTCCCGGTGCCGGTCGGGGGGCACGACCGACTCCAGGGAGGTAGTGACGTGGCTGCCGTCGGCTTAGGTCAGGCCGCTCGAACCACGCCCGCCGGCGCGTTGCCGGCCAACATGGTCCCGCACCCGCGGGAAGAGCTGTTCACGGTGCTCGTGGTGGATGACCATCCGCTGCTCCGGGAGGCCATCGCCGCCCGGCTGCTGCAGATGGGCGCCGGCACGGTGCACGAGGCCGCTTCGATGGCCGAGGCCAGGGCTCGCGCCCTGGCGACCGGTCCGTGCGACCTCGCGATACTCGATCTCGGACTCCCCGACGGGACCGGCATCGACCTGGTCACGGAACTCCGTACCCAGGGCTGGCCGCGGATCGTGGTGCTCGCTTCGTCCGACGACCCCTATGCGGTCCGGGCCGCCTTCCAGGCAGGCGCTCAGGCGTACCTGCTGAAGTCGGCCTCGCCGATGGTCGTCACCGACGGGGTGCGCCGCGTTCTGGACGGCGGTGTGTATGCCGACCCCAGCGTGGCTCCGGTGCTCGCAGCGGGCACCCGGGTCCCGGGAACCGACAACACGCCACGGGAACTTTCCGGGCGTGAGGTCGAGGTGCTGCAACTGGTGGCCGATGGCCGATCCAACAAGGAGATCGGCGAGGCGCTCAACCTCTCCGCGCTCACGGTGAAGAGCCACCTGTCGCGGATCGGCCGCAAGTTGGGCACCGGAGACCGAGCGCAGATGGTTGCCCTGGCCATGCGGGCCGGGGTGATCAGATGACCGGTTGATCATCGAGTGATCCGAAGTCCCACCGCGATCGTCGGGTCCGGTCGGGCACGGCGGGCCTCGGGCTGGTCGCTCCCGCGGGCGGACCGCAACACGTAAGGTCTGATAGCCGTGGAAGCTGCTTGTCCCGAGTCCGTCGAACCCGACCGCCCCGAGCCCGCGCTGCTCACCGAGCCCGCTGACGGCGTCCCGCCGGTAGTGGAATCACCGGCAGCGCTGGAGACCGCCGCGGCCGCACTGGCCGCGGGGTCCGGTCCGGTCGCGGTGGACACCGAACGCGCGTCCGGCTACCGGTACTCGCAACGCGCCTACCTGGTGCAACTGCGCCGGGAAGGGGCGGGAACCGTACTGGTGGATCCGGTCGCGCTGAACGGTGCCCTGGGGCCGCTGGCTGCGGCCCTGGCGGGCACCGAGTGGGTGCTGCACGCCGCTTCGCAGGACCTGCCGTGCCTGGCCGAGCTGGACCTGCGGCCGGAGCGGTTGTTCGACACCGAACTCGCCGGTCGGCTGGCCGGGTTCGAGCGGGTGTCGCTGGGCGCTCTCGTCGAGCGGATGCTCGGTTTCCGGCTGGAGAAGGGCCACAGCGCCGCGGACTGGTCGCGTCGGCCGCTGCCGCAGGAATGGCTGGTCTACGCGGCGCTGGACGTGGAACTGCTGATCGCGTTGCGCGAGGCGATGCGCGCCGAACTGGAACGCCAGGGAAAGCTGGACTGGGCCTGGCAGGAGTTCGACGCGGTTCGCACCGCGGAACCACCCCGTGCGCGCCCCGAGCCGTGGCGGCGCACCTCCGGGATCCACCGGCTGCGCAATCCCCGCCAACTCGCCGCCGTTCGTGCGCTGTGGGAGGCCCGGGACCGCATCGCGGCCGAGCGCGACATCGCACCCGGCCGGATCCTGCCGGACTCCGCGGTGGTGCAGGCGGCGCAGGCCGACCCGAAGACCGCGGAGGAGCTGACCGCGCTGCCGGTTTACGGCGGCAAGCAGCAACGGCGCCGGGCATCGACCTGGCTGGGCGCGCTGCGCTCGGCCCGCGAACTCACCGGCGCGGAGCTGCCGGTCGCGTCCCCGCCGCAGGACGGCCCGCCGGCACCGAACCGCTGGGCGGACCGCGACCCGGCCGCCGCCGCGCGGCTGTCCGCGGCGCGCTCGGCGATCTCGGAGATCGCCGAGGCGAACGGCTTGCCTGCGGAGAACCTGCTGCTGCCCGATCTGCTGCGGCGGATGTGCTGGACCCCGCCGAAGCAGCTCGACACCGAATCCGTGGCGGCGCACCTGCGCGAACGCGGCGCCCGCGAATGGCAGCTGGACCTGACCGCGGCAGCCCTGAGCACCGCGCTGCAGGCCGGGTCCGAGGGATGAACACCGTCGGCGGAGAACGCCGCGCAGCTCCTCTCCCCACGTCGCGCGGGCTCCCGCGTCCCGAACCGACCGCGGCGCTGGGATGACCACGCGGCCGGACAAGGCGGAGCACGCGGGTGAAGGGACCGAAATCGCGGACCTCCCGACCGGCCCGGTCGAGTACCGGCTGACCGGCGGCGGCGAATCGACCGTCGTGGTCTTGCACGGCGGGCACATGCGGGCCGGCCTCCGGCTCGGCGAGGACGTGTTCGCCGAGGGCCGTTCGGTGCTCATCCCCTCGCGACCCGGCTACGGCCGGACTCCGCTGGAGGTCGGCGCGTCCCCGGCCGCGTTCGCGGACGTCACCGCTCGGTTGTGCGAACGGCTGGGTCTGCGGCGGATCGAAGCCGTCGTGGGCGCCTCGGCAGGTGGCCCGACGGCGGCTGCGCTCGCGTCGCGGCACCCGCACCTCGTCCGGCGGGTCGTGCTGGAGTGCGCCGTCGGTCCGCTTCCGTGGCCGGACCGGCGAACCAGGCTGGTAGGGCGGGTCGTGTTCGCACCTGGTGTGGAGACCGTGACGTGGACCGCCGTGCGGGCACTGCTGCGGATCGCTCCCGCAACCGGGCTGCGGACACTGCTGGGCGGGCTTTCGAACCGCCCGCCCGCCGAGGTGTTCGCCGCTCTCGACGACGACCGCCGGGCCGGTTTAGCCGAGGTCCACTCGCGGATGCGTTCGGGCCGCGGCTTCCGCAACGACCTGCGCACCTGCTCCGGTTCGGTGCCGTCGTTCGAGCAACCATGCCTGGTCGTCGCCGCTCGCGGCGACGGCGCGGTGCCCATGGCGCAGGCTCTGGCGTGGGTGCGTGCGCTGCCCAACGCAGAGCTGCTGATCAGCGATGCCGATTCGCACCTGCTCTGGTTCGATGCGGACTACCCGCTCGTGGCCGATCGCATCCGGCGGTTCCTCGGGGCCGGTGCCTGATTCGCCGTCCAGGGATCACGGCCGCTTCCGTCCCAGCTGACACCGCGCAGCCTGCTGTGATCGACCAGACAGGTACCGGCTGGAAGCGGTGCACGAGCCCGGTGGTTACCGGCGGGTAATGGGCGCTAGGGTGCAGTTACCGGCCAGTAGCGGCCCGCGGGTTCCGGCGATCGCCGCCCGCGACCACGAGCGAAGCCGGGCAACGAGCCAGACAGTCCACAGTGAACAGTGAGGAGCACGCCGTGGCCGCACCCGCGTCGGCGCCAGCCGACTCGCGCAGCGCAGCACGTGCCGTACGGGACGTGGTCTTCGTCGACGGCGTCCGCACGCCGTTCGGCAAGGCAGGCAAGAAGGGCTACTACGCCGAAACCCGCGCCGACGACATGGTTGTCAAGGTCATCCGCGAGCTGCTGCGGCGGCATCCCGAGCTGCCGCCGGAACGCATCGACGAGGTCGCGATCGCCGCGACCACCCAGATCGGCGACCAGGGGCTGACCATCGGCCGCAGCGCCTCGCTGCTGGCCGGGTTGCCGCAGTCGGTGCCCGGCTTCGCCATCGACCGGATGTGCGCCGGGGCGATGACCGCGGTGACCAGCGTCGCGGGCGGCATCGGGTTCGGCGCCTACGACGTGGCCATCGCGGGCGGCGTCGAGCACATGGGCAACCACCCGATGGGCGAGGGCGTGGACCCGAACCCGCGCTACGTCGCGGACAACATCGTGGACCCGTCCGCGCTGGTCATGGGCTCCACCGCGGAGAACGTGCACGACCGCTACCCCAGCCTGACCAAGGAGCGCACCGACGCTTACGCGGCGCTGAGCCAGCAGCGCTACGAGCAGGCCGCGCTGGCGGGCAAGATCTCCGCCGACCTGGTGCCGGTCTCCACCCGCTCCGCCGAGCAGGGCTGGGGCCTGGCCGCCGCGGACGAGCCGCCGCGGCCGGGCACCACCGCGGATTCGCTGTCCGGGCTGAAGACGCCGTTCCGCCCGCACGGCCGGGTCACCCCGGGCAACGCCGCCGGGCTCAACGACGGCGCCACCGGCTGCCTGGTCGCCGACGGCGACACCGCCCGCTCGCTGGGCCTGCCGATCGGGATGAAGCTGGTCGGCTACTCCTTCGCCGGGGTGGAACCCGAGGTGATGGGTGTCGGGCCGGTCCCGGCCACCGAGAAGGCGCTGCAGCGCGCGGGCCTGAGCATCGACGACATCGGCCTGTTCGAGATCAACGAGGCGTTCGCGGTGCAGGTGCTGGCGTTCCTGGAGCACTTCGGCATCGCCGACGACGACGCGCGGGTGAACCCGTGGGGCGGGGCGATCGCCTGCGGCCATCCGCTGGCCTCCTCCGGGGTGCGGCTGATGACGCAGCTGTCCCGGCACTTCGCCGAGCACCCCGAGGTGCGCTACGGCCTGACCACCATGTGCATCGGTTTCGGCATGGGCGGCACGGTCATCTGGGAGAACCCGAACTTCGACACCGCAGGGGGCGCGGAGTGAGCACGCAGACCGACTTCGCAGCGCTGTTCCCGGACGAGGTCGTCACCGAGGCCCGCACCCGGCTGCTGGACGTGCCGGGACTGCGCGGCAAACTAGCGCTGATCACCATCGACAACGGCCACGACCACACCAAGCCGTCCACGTTCGGCCCTGGCGGGCTGACTTCGCTGAACACCGCGCTGGACGAGGCGTTCGCCGCCGAGCCCGCCGCGATCGCGGTCACCGGCAAGCCGTTCGTGTTCGCCGTGGGCGCGGACCTGTCCGGGATCGGGCAGATCTCCCAGCGCGAGCACGCGCACCAAGTGGCCAAGACCGGGCACGACGTGTTCCGGCGGCTGACCGAGTCGACGATCCCGACCTTCGCGTTCGTCAACGGGGCGACGCTGGGCGGCGGGCTGGAACTCGCGCTGTCCTGCCACTACCGGACCGTGTCCGAGGGCGTCTCGGCGGTCGCGTTCCCGGAGTGCTTCCTCGGGTTGTTCCCCGGCTGGGGCGGCACGCAGCTGCTGCCGAACCTGATCGGCGCCGACTCCGCGGTCAGCGTGATCATCGAGAACTCGCTGAACCAGAACAAGATGCTCGACGCGAAGAAGGCCACCGGCCTGGGCATCTTCGACGAGCTGCTGGGCAGCGCCGACTTCCTGGAGGAGTCGGTGCGCTGGGCGGTGCGCGTCGCGAACGGCGAGCAGACCGTCCAGCGTCCGGAGGTCGACCGCGGCCAGGCGTGGGATGACGCCGTCGAGCGCGCCAAGGGGATCGTGCAGGCCCGCACCCAGGGCGCCTCGCCCGCGGTGACCAGGGCCGTCGAGCTGATCGAGCTGGCCCGCGGCAACGACCTCGACGCCGGCTACGCCGCCGAGACCGAGGCGCTTGCCGACGCGCTGATGTCGGACGAGCTGCGCGCCGGGCTGTACTCGTTCGACCTGACCCAGAAGCGCGCCAAGAAACCGGCCGGGGCCCCGGACAAGTCGCTGGCCCGCGAGGTCAACAAGGTCGGCGTGGTCGGCGCCGGGCTGATGGCCGGGCAGCTCGCGCTGCTGTTCGTGCGGCGGCTGCAGGTGCCGGTGGTGATCACCGACGTGGACCAGGGGCGCATCGACAAGGGCGTGGCCTACATCCACGGCGAGATCGACAAGCTGGCGGGCAAGGGGCGGTTGTCGCCGGACGCGACCAACCGGCTCAAGGCGCTGGTCACCGGCTCGCTGGACAAGGCGGCGTTCGCCGACGCCGACTTCGTCATCGAAGCGGTCTTCGAGGAGATGTCGGTCAAGCAGAAGGTGTTCGGCGAGCTGGAGCAGCACGTCTCCCCCGAGGCGATCCTGGCCACCAACACCTCCTCGCTGTCGATCAGCGAGATGGCCGCGCAGCTGAACAACCCCGAGCGGGTCGTGGGCTTCCACTTCTTCAACCCGGTCGCGGTGCTGCCGCTGCTGGAGGTCGTGCGCGGCGCCAAGACCGATGACGGCGCGCTGGCCACCGCGTTCTCGGTGAGCAAGCAGCTGAAGAAGTCCAGCGTGCTGGTCTCCGACGCCCCGGCGTTCGTGGTGAACCGGCTGCTGACGCGGTTCATGGGCGAGATCATCGCGACGGTCGACGAAGGCACCCCGTTCGACGTGGCCGATCGCGCGCTGACCCCGCTGGGGCTGCCGATGAGCCCGCTGGTGCTGCTGCAACTGGTCGGCCCGGCGGTGGCGCAGCACGTCAACGAGACGATGCACGCCGCCTACCCGGACCGCTTCGGGCTCAGCGACAACCTGGACCGGTTCGTCAAGGCGGGCAAGACCGCCGTGTGGCAGTCCGACGAAGCGGGCAACCAGGTTCTCGACCCCGAGGTCGCCGAGCTGTGGGTGCAGGGCTCGAACCCGTCCACCGAGGAGCAGGTGCGGGAGCGGGCGCTGCGGGCGCTGGCCGAGGAAGCGCAGCTGATGCTCGACGAGGAGGTCGTCGCCGAGCCGCACGACCTCGACCTGTGCATGATCCTCGGCGCGGGCTGGCCGTTCTGGCTGGGCGGCATCACGCCGTACCTGGACCGCGCTGGGCACGCCGAGCAGGTCAACGGCAAGCGGTTCCTGCCGCGGGGCGTGGCCTCGGTGCCGACCGCCTGATCAGCGGGACCACGCGGGGCCGGGGCGATCCGTTCGCCCCGGCCCTTCGTCGTCCGGAAGTGGATCTCCGAACACGATCTCGTGACTTCTTCATCGGCCCACGACGAGCCATTTCACCGTCCGTGATGTAGGCATCGGACTCGTTCGTGCCTAAGCTTGGACTGTCACGATGGCCGCGTCCCGGACGAGACGAGGTGATGACCAGTGGTCGCGCTGGTGCAGCACGAACTCGGACCTTTCACGGTCGAGGACTGGCGTGTGCTGCCCCCTCGCGAAGACGGTTCGCGCCTGGAGCTGATCGAGGGCTACTGGCTCGTGACACCCGCCCCCACCGGACAGCACCAGTTCGCGGAAAAGCGCATCCTCAACGCGTTCGATGCGGCGATCGCTGCCGCGGAGAGATCGGACCTGACCGCGCTGAGCGGCATCGGAGTGGAAGTCAGCACGCCCTACCGCACCGCCATCAACCCGGACTTCGCGGTGCTCGGCGTAGCGCCGATCGGCACGAAGTTCGCCGCCTCGGATGTGCTGCTCGTTGGCGAGATCTGGTCCCCCGGCAACACGTCCATCGAGCAACGTGGCAAGTTCGACGGCTGCGAGCGCAAGAAGATCCCGTTCTTCTGGAGCATCGCCCAGGACGAGATCGGGCCGACCGAGCTGGTCACCTACCGATTGATCGGGCGTCGCTACGAGCTGGAGGACCACATCAAGCTCGGCGACGGTCCCCAGACGATGACGGCTGGTCCGGTACCCGTCGAGCTCGACCTCGCGCATTTGCGGTATCCGCGGCGGTAGCTCTCCCGATCAACACCGGCGCCGTTCAGGCCTCAGAAGCGCTCATGTCCGTCAGCGTAGTTCGGCCCGCACCACCTTTTCGCCTACTGGCGAGGTGGAAAGGAGACGGTGATGGCGAGGCCGCCGGTGTTGACAGGACTGGCGTGCAGGTGACCTTCGTGGGCGGTGACGGCGGCTCGGACGATGGACAGGCCGAGCCCGGCCCCGGTGCGGGCGGTTCGCTGGATGCCGGCGCGGCGGAACGGATCGAACAGGGCGTCGACCTGATCCGCGTCGATCACCGGCCCGGAGGAAGCGACCCGGAGCGTTCCCTCCCCGGTACTGACCTCGACCCAGCCGCCGTCGACGTTGTGCCGCACCGCGTTCTCCAGCAGGTTGCCCGCCACCCGCTCCAGCAGTGCCGGATCACCCTGCACCAGCGACCGCCCGGCCGTGCGGGTCAGCTGCAGCGAGCGGGCCGCTGCCTCGTCGCGCACGCCGTTCCAGGCGCGGGTGACCACCTCGTCCAAGTCCACCGGCTCGCGGGTGGCGAGCTCGGCCCCCTCCGTGCGGGCGAGCAGCAGCAGCGCCTCGACCAAGCGTTCCGCGCGGGTGGTGGCCTCGCGCACCACGGTCGCCATCCGGCGCAGCTCCGCGGCGTCGGCGTCCGGGTCGGACAGCGTCACGTCCAGCTCGGTGCGCAGCACCGACAGCGGAGTGCGCAGCTCGTGGCTGGCGTTGGCGACGAACCGCCGCTGCGAATCGAACGCGGCCTGCAACCGGTCCAGCATCGCGTCGAAGGTGTCCGCCAGCTCGGCCACCTCGTCGCGCGGACCGGTCAGCTCGATCCGCTCGTCCAGCGACTCCGCGGACAGCCGCCGCGCCGAGCCGGTGACCTCTTGCAACGGCCGCAGCACGCGTCCGGTGACGGTCCACGCCAGCACCGCGGCCGCCGCGACCACCGCGACGAACGCGATCCCGCCGATGGTCAGCACCTGATCGCGTGCGGCGCTGCGCAACGCGGCGCCCAGGTTCTCCGCGGGCACCTCCGCCCCGGCCACCCGCACCCGGCTGCCCGGTGGCAATCGCGGAACCGCGGCGACGACGTTGCCCGCCAGCATCCATCCCAGCCACAGCAGCAATCCGCTCACCGCGGCGACCAGCCCGGTCGCCAGCAGCGTCAACCGCACCCGCAGGCCGGGACCGCGGCGGATCAGCCGGCGCCCGGCGCTCACTCGTTGGCCGGCGCTCACTCGTACTCGGTGCGGGCCGCCGTGGGCACCTGGTAGCCGGAGCCGACGACGGTTTCGATCACGCCGGGCTCGCCGAGCTTCTTGCGCAACGTCATCACCGTGACCCGCACCGTGGTGGTGAACGGGTCGGCGTTCTCGTCCCACACCCGTTCCAGCAGCTCCTCGGAACTGACCACGGCGCCGCCCGCGGCGAGCAGCACTTCCAGGACCCCGAACTCCTTGCGCGTCAGGTCGACCTCGGCGCCGTCGCGGGAGACCACCCGCCGCGCCGGGTCCAGCGACAGCTCCCGTGCGGTCAGCAGCGGCGGGACGGCCGGTGTGGCGCGCCTGCCCAGCGCGCGCACCCGCGCGGTCAACTCCGGGAACGCGAACGGTTTGGCCAAGTAGTCGTCGGCACCGAGCGACAGCCCGTCCACCCGGTCCTGCACCGCGGCGCTGGCCGTCAGCATGAGCACACGGGTCAGCTCGCCGGAAGCCACCACCTCGCGGCACAACTGGTCCCCGGACAGCACCGGCAGGTCCCGGTCCAGCACGATCACGTCGTAGCGGGTGATCGCGGCCTTCTCCTGGCCGTCGGCGCCGTCGTAGGCGACGTCCACGGCCATGCCCTCTCGGCGCAGCCCGCGAGCGACGGCGTCCGCCAGCGGCTGCTCGTCCTCCACGACAAGGATTCGCACCTGTTCACCGTGCCACAGCCGTGCCGGTCCGGATCAGCGCCCGGCGGGCGCTCGGCGGATACTCCGGATTCGCGTATCGCCGCGGAGCAGGTTCGCGGGTCGGGCCAGGACACGCGGGTGTGGACGCAGACCGCGCAACAGACGGGATCTACGGTTTGCGGCCCACGGCGCAGCGGGAGAAGTGCTCCGCAGCGGGCTCCGCGCCGTCGGGTCGCCACTGGTGGCAGGGCACCAGCCCGGGATCGACGAGGTCCAGGCCGCGGAAGTAGTCCGCCACCACCTCCGGACTGCGCAGGAGGTACTGCGGCGCACCGGTCGCGGCGTACTCCGCGGCCGCTCGCGCTGCCTCGGGGTCGGTGTCGAGCGTCTCGTGAACGGCGAGGTAGCTGCCGGAGGCGAGGCCGCCGACCAGGCCGTGCACCACCCGCAGCACCTGTTCATCGTCGCCCGCGTGCCCGAGCACGCCCATCAGCATGAGCCCGACCGGGCGGTTCAGATCGAAGGACTCCGCGACGCGAAGCAGGGTCGACCGCGGATCGCACATGTCGGCGTCGAGGACGGCGTGCCGCGGCTGCTCGCCGAGCAGCTCCTGGTAGCGCTGCCGGACCTGCGGGTCGACGTCGACGTAGCCGACCCGGGCGTGTCGGCTGATCCGTTCGACGATCTCGTGCGTCGGGTTCGCCGTCGGCAGGCCGGGGCCGACGTCCAGCACCTGGTCGACACCGGCCTCGCCGACGAGGAAGCGCACGGAGCGGGTGATGAACGCCCGGCTGGAGCGGGCCACGTCGACCACGCCGGGAAACGCCAGCCGCCCCCGCTCGCCCGCTTCGCGGCCGGCCGAGCCGTGTTCCGAACCGCCCTGCCAGTAGTTCCACACCTGCGCGGACGTCGGGACGTCGGCACCGGACCGGTCATCGGAATCCGTTCGCCCGCCGCCCATCTCGCCTCCCGCACCGTGGGACCGCTGGGCTCGATGCTGCCGCACCGAGGCGGGGAAACCAACGTCCATCCGAACGAACGACGTGGTGTCCCCACCTCAACGCGGAGACGGGTCGCGTGCTGGGCGGGACCGCGGGTCGCGGTGCTGCCGCGGCCGTCCGGGAACCACCGCCCGGGAAGATCAGCGGTCAGGCCTCGCGGCTGAGCGTGTCGCCGATGGACTCGCGCTGCGCGGCACGCAACCGGTCGGCGACCCACTCGGTGATCTGCCGGGCCACCTGCTGCTCGGTCAGGCCGAGTTCGGCGAGCACCTCCTCGCGCGAGGCGTGCTCCGGGAATTCGTTCGGCACCGCCAGGTCCCGCAACGGCACGTCGATCCCCGCGTCCCGCAGCGCCGCCGCCAGCGACCAGCCGAAGCCGCCGTGCCTGCCGCAGTCCTCCAGCGTGACCACCAGCTCGTGCTCGCCGACCATGGTCACGACCTGCTCCGGCACCGGCAGCACCCAGCGCGGGTCCACGACGGTGACGCCGATGCCCTGCGCGGACAGCCGCCGGGCCGCGGCGACCGCCGCCTCGCCGAACGCGCCGACCACGGCCAGCAGCACATCGCTGCGCTCACCGCGATCAGGCCGGTGCAGCACGTCCACACCGCCGACCCGCTCCACGGCGGGGACCTCTTCGATGACCGAGCCCTTCGAGAACCGCACCACCGTGGGCCCGTCGTCGACGGCCACGGCCTCCCGCAGTTCCTCCCGCAACGTGACCGCGTCGCGCGGCGCGGCCACCCGGATGCCGGGGATCACGCCGAGGATCGACAGGTCCCACATGCCGTTGTGGCTCGGACCGTCGTCACCGGTGATCCCGGAGCGGTCCAAGGTCACCGTGACCGGCTGCCGGTGCAGCGCCACGTCCAGCAGCAGCTGGTCGAAGGCCCGGTTCAGGAACGTCGAGTACACCGCGAACACCGGGTGCAGCCCGCCCATCGCCATGCCCGCGGCCGAGGTCATCGCGTGCTGCTCGGCGATGCCCACGTCGAAGCAGCGCTCCGGGTACGCCTTGGCGAACTTGTCCAGTCCGGTCGGCCCGAGCATCGCCGCGGTCAGCGCCACCACGTCGGAGCGTTCGGCGCCGATGCGCACCAGCTCGTCGGAGTAGACGTTCGTCCAGCTCGTCGGCGCGGGCTTGGTGGGCGCCCCGGTCTCCGGATCGATCACCTTGACCTGGTGCATCTGGTCGGCCTCGTGGTTCTCGGCGGGCGCGAAACCGTTGCCCTTGCGGGTCACCGCGTGCACGATCACCGGGCCGCCGAACGAGCGGGCCATCTGCAGCGCCTGCTCCATGGCGCGCATGTCGTGCCCGTCGACCGGACCGAGGTATTTGATGCCGAGGTCGGAGAACATCACCTGCGGGCTGAAGGCGTCCTTGAGCCCGGACTTCGCCGCGTGCAGCCCGGTGTAGAGCGGGCGCCCCACCACCGGCAGGTTGCGCAGCGTGCGCCTGCCGCTTTCCAGCGCCTTCTCGTAGCCGGGGTTGAGCCGCAGCGCCGCCAGGTGCTCGGCCAGCCCGCCGATCGTCGGGGCGTAGGACCGGCCGTTGTCGTTGACCACGATCACCAGCGGGCGTTCCTGGTCGGCGGCGATGTTGTTCAGCGCCTCCCAGCACATCCCGCCGGTCAGCGCGCCGTCGCCGACGACCGCGACGGCGTGCCTGCCGCCGCCGGTGAGCTGGAACGAGCGCGCCAGCCCGTCGGCGTAGGACAACGAGGTGGAGGCGTGCGAGTTCTCCACCAGGTCGTGCTCGCTCTCCGCCCGCGACGGGTAGGGCGCCAGCCCGTCCTTCTTGCGCAGCCGGTCGAAGCCCTGCTGCCGGCCGGTGACCATCTTGTGCACGTAGGACTGGTGCCCGGTGTCGAACACGAGCGCGTCCCGCGGCGAGTCGAAAACCCGGTGCAGCGACAGCGTCAGCTCCACCGCGCCGAGGTTGGGGCCGAGGTGGCCGCCGGTGCGGGAGACCTTCTCGACCAGGAACGACCGGATCTCGGCGGCCAGCTCCACCAGCTCACCGTGCTCGAGTCGTTTCAGGTCGGCCGGACCTTGCACGGATTCCAGCAGCGTCACCGCTCCACCTCGCTCGTCATCCAGCAATGCTTGTGCTCAACCCGGTTCGCACGGGTTCCGGGAGTGCTCTCCGCCGCAGGCGGCCCCGACCAGTCTACGGAGCGCGGCCACCCGCCCCGGACAAGGTACGCAGGCCTGCGCCCGCTCCGGATCACCGGTCCGCGGGAATCCGGCAACGCGTGAACACGCTGCACAGGTAACGGAAACGGCCCCGAACGCCGCGGATTCGCAGGTACATCCCTCGGACGGGTGGACCGACTACCACACTTTCCGGGCAGCTCGATCACGCTTCTCGCGGCCGGCCGGGCGCCACGGGTTCGAGCAGCGCGATGCACTCCACGTGGTGCGTCATCGGGAAGGCGTCGAACGCCTCGAGCTCAGCGAGCCGGTATCCGTGCTCGGCGAACAGGCCGACGTCGCGCGCCAGGGCAGCCGGGTCGCAGGCCACGTGCACCACTCGCGCCGGCCGCCGCGCGCACACGGCCTCGACCACCGCCCGGCCCGCGCCCTTGCGCGGCGGGTCGAGCACTGCCACGTCCGGCCGCGGCAAGGATTCGTCGGCGAGCACGTCCTCGACCGCTCCGGCCCGGAACGACACCTGCGGAAGGTCCCGCAGGTTCGCGACCGCGTCCTCGGTGGCGCGGCGGGAGGACTCGACCACGAGCACCGAACCGGCCGGTCCGGTCTGCTCGGCCAGCACCGCGGCGAACAAGCCGACTCCGCCGTAGAGATCCCAGGCCACACCACCGCCGGGCACCGCAGCCATCCGGCGGACCGTCTCGGCGAAGGTGTCCGCTGCGGCCGGGTGCACCTGCCAGAAGCCGTCCGCGGCGAGTTCCCAGTTCCGCCCGGCGGCCTGCTCGCGCGCCACGCCCGATCCCTCGACCTGCGTGGAGATCACCGCGCCGCGCTTGCCCCTGCGGCGCTGCGGCGCCTTCTCCCGCTGCGCGACGTGCACTTCGCCCTGCGCGTCGGCCACGACCTCGAGCTCCGCGCCGCTCGGCCACTCCCGGTCGGTGACGCCGTCCAGCGCGCCCGGCACCGTGATCGGGCAGTCCGCGACCGGCAGCACCCGGTGGCTGCGGTGCGGATGGAAACCGGGACGCCCCACCCGGTCCACCGCCAGCCGGACGCGGGTGCGCCAGCGCAGCGGACCGCCCGGCAGTTCCCGGACCACGACCTCGCGATCCAGACCGGCGATGCGCTGCAGCTGCTCGCGGACCACCGCCGCCTTCAGCTCGCGCTGCGTGACCGGATCCGCGTGCTGCCAGTCGCAGCCGCCGCAGCGGTCCCGGCCCCGCGACATGTCCGCCAGCGGGCAGGGCGGCTGCACCCGGCCCTCGGCCGCGGTGAACACCTCCACCGCGTCGGCCCGGCAGAACCCCTTGCCGGGGTCCTCGGTGACCTCCGCCAGCACCACCTCACCGGGTAGCGCGTGCCGCACGAACACCACCCGGCCTTCGTGGCGGGCCACGCAGTGCCCGCCGTGGGCGACCGGTCCCACGTCGAGTTTCAGACGCTTGCCGGTCCAGTCGAGTTTGCCGGTCACCGGCGTTCGTTCCCCTTCGTCTCACCCAGGCCGCGCCGCAGCGCGCCCGGCATCACCCGTTGCTTGGCGCGCTGCTTGGCCCGCGTCGACGACGCGAGCTGCCACGGCACGCTGGTCACCATCACGCCCGGCTCGAACAGCAACCGGCCCTTGAGCCGCAGCGCGCTCTGGTTGTGCAGCAGCTGCTCCCACCAGTGTCCGACGACGTACTCCGGGATGAACACGGTGACCACGTCGCGGGGGCTGTTGCGGCGGATCCGCTTGACGTATTCGATCAGCGGCCGGGTCACCTCGCGGTACGGCGACTCGATGACCTTCAACGGCACCGGCAGGTCCTTCGACTCCCAGGCGGAGGTGAGTTCCCTGGTGCCCGCGTCGTCCACGTTGACCGTGATCGCCTCCAGCGTGTCCGGGCGGGTCGCCCGCGCGTAGGCCAACGCGCGCAGCGTCGGCAGGTGCACCTGGGACACCAGCACCAGCGCGTAGTTCCGCGACGGCAGCACGGCCGGCTCGTCGTACTGGGCCAGCTCCTCCTGCACCGAGTCGTAGTGCCGCCGGATCGCGGTCATCAGCAGGTAGATCGCCGCCATCGCCGCCAGTGCGATCCACGCGCCCTTGGCCAGCTTCGTGGCCAGCACGATCACCAGCACCGAGCCGGTCATCACCAGCCCGAAGGCGTTGATCGCCTGCGAGCGGCGCATCCGCCGCCGCTGCGAGACGTCCTTCTCCGTGCGCAGCAACCGGTTCCAGTGCCGCACCATCCCGGTCTGGCTCACCGTGAACGACACGAACACGCCCACCACGTAGAGCTGCACGAGCTGGGTGACCTCGGCGTCGAAGGCCATCACCAGCACCGCCGCGAACACCGCCAGGAACACGATGCCGTTGGAGAACGCCAGCCGGTCGCCGCGGGTGTGGAACTGCCGCGGCAGGTAGCGGTCCTGCGCCAGGATCGACCCCAGCACGGGGAAGCCGTTGAACGCGGTGTTCGCCGCCAGCACCAGGATGATCGCGGTGCAGGCGGTGACGTAGTAGACGCCGGGCGGGAAGACGTTGAACACCGCGGCGGCGATCTGGGCGATCATCGTCTGCTGCACGTAGCCGGGCGGTGCGCCGATGATCTGGTGCACCGGGTCCTCCGCGATGCGCACCCCGGTGTACTGCGCCAGGGAGATCAGCCCCATCAGCATGATGACCGAGATCGCGCCCATCATCAGCAGCGTCGTCGCCGCGTTCCGGGACTTCGGCTTGCGGAACGCGGGCACCCCGTTGCTGATCGCTTCCACGCCGGTCAGCGCCGCGGCACCCTGCGAGAACGCCCGCATCACCAGGAACACGAACGCCAGCCCGGCCACCTGCGTCTCGTCCGGGGCGATCTGCACCGAAGCGCTCTCGGCGCGCATCTCGTGGCCGAGCACGAGCGCGCGGAACAGCCCGAACGCGATCATGCCGAGCACGCCGAGCAGGAAGGCGTACACCGGCACCGCCAGGAATCCCCCGGACTCGCGCAGCCCGCGCAGGTTGATCGCGGTCAGCACGACGATCGCGGCCACCGCGAACCACACCTTGTGCGTGCCCACGAACGGGATCAGCGCACCGATGTTCGCGGCCGCCGACGAGATCGACACGGCAACCGTGAGCACGTAGTCCACCAGCAGCGCGCTGCCCACCGTCAATCCCGCGCGCCGCCCCAGGTTCTTGGTGGCGACCTCGTAGTCCCCGCCACCGGACGGGTAGGCGCGCACGTTCTGCCGGTAGCTGGCCACCACGGTGAGCATCACCAGCGCGACCAGCGCACCCAACCACGGCGTCAGCGCGTAGGCCGACAGTCCCGCCACCGACAGCACCAGGAACAGTTCCTCCGGCGCGTAGGCCACCGACGACATCGCGTCGGAGGCGAACACCGGCAGCGCCAGCCGCTTGGGCAGCAGCGTGTGCGACAACCGGTCGCTGCGGAACGGTTGCCCCACCAGCAGGCGTTTCGTCGCGGTCGCGAGCTTGAACACGGCCATGAGCGTAAGCGCTCGCTTTTCGCACGTTGCCGCGCCCGTGCGCCCGCGGGCGCGGCCCCGGCACCACCGCGGCGTGCGCTCGGATACGGTGCATCCGCCGAAAGCGGCGGTCCCGGCCGCGGCGTGCGCGGGACACCGCGCCCTTTCCTGCCGGGGTACCGTCACGCAGGCGCGACGCGGCGGCACGTCGTGCCGCACGAGCAGGACAAGGAGACAGGCCGTGCACGTCGTGATCCTGGGCTGCGGCCGGGTCGGGTCTTCCCTGGCCACGGCCCTGCAGCGGCTCGACCACACCGTCGCGGTGGTGGACAAGGACGACCAGTCGTTCCACCGGCTGGGCAAGGACTTCACCGGCTTGCAGGTCACCGGCAACGGTTTCGACCGGGACGTGCTGATCGAGGCGGGCATCGAGGGGGCGGCGGCATTCGCCGCAGTCTCCAACGGCGACAACTCCAACATCGTGGCCGCCCGGGTGGCGCGGGAGACCTTCGGCGTGGAGCACGTCGTGGCCCGCATCTACGACCCCAAGCGCGCCGAGGTCTACCAGCGCCTGGGCATCCCCACCGTGGCCACCGTGCCGTGGACGACCGACCGGTTCCTGCGGATGCTGCTGCCGGAGGGCGTGGCCACGGCGTGGCGCGAACCGTCCGGCACGGTCGCGGTGCTGCAACTACCGCTGCACGAAGACTGGGTGGGCCACCGGATCCCGGAGCTGGAGAACACCATCGGCGCTCGCGTGGCATTCGTCATGCGCTTCGGCAACGGCGTGCTGCCGGAGCCGCGCACGGTCATCCAGGCCGACGACACGATCTACGTCGCGGCGCTGTCCGGGACCGTCACCGACGTCACCGCCGCCGCACTGCGCGCACCCGACGAGGAGGGCCACTGATGCGCATCGCGATCGCAGGCGCGGGCGCGGTCGGCCAGTCCATCGCCCGCGAGCTGCTCGAAGGCGACCACCGGGTGATGCTGCTCGAACGCAGCTCCCGCAACTACCTGCCGCGGGACATCCCGGACGCGGAGTGGGTGCTCGCCGACGCCTGCGAACTGGCCTCGCTGGAGGAGTCCGGGCTGCAGTCCTGCGACGTGGTCATCGCCGCCACCGGCGACGACAAGGTCAACCTCGTGGTCTCGCTGCTGGCCAAGACCGAGTTCGCGGTCCGCCGCGTGGTCGCCCGGGTCAACGACCCGCGCAACGAGTGGCTGTTCACCGAGGCCTGGGGCGTGGACGTCGCGGTTTCCACGCCGCGGATGCTCGCGGCGATGGTCGAGGAAGCGGTCAACGTCGGCGACCTGGTGCGGCTGATGACCCTGCGGCAGGGCCAGGCGAACCTGGTGGAGATCACGCTGCCGGACAGCACGCCGCTGGCAGGCCGCCGCGTGCGGGACCTGGCACTGCCCTCGGACGCCGCGCTGGTGACGATCCTCCGCGGCGGGCGGGTGATCGTCCCGCAGCCGGACGACCCGGTGGAAGCCGGGGACGAGATGCTGTTCGTGGCAACCGCGGACGTGGAGCACAAGATCCGGGACGCGGTGCACGTCGGCGAGGGCTTGCAGAACTGACCGCACCGCGATCGTGACGACGGCGTCGCCGCGCGCCCACGACCGCGGAACTCAGGCCGTGCGGGTCATCATCCCGGCGATCACTGCGCCGCGCCGGAACCGCCCGTCTCAGGCGCGATCGAGCCACCCGCGTAGCGCGCGTACGCAGCCCGGTCGGCGGCCGCCTCCTGCTCGGCGACCTCCTCCGCGACCTTGCCCGCGCGGCGCACCGCCCACACCGTCACGATCAGCGCCAGTCCGGTCAGCGGATAGCCCATCGCGATCCGGGCGAACGCCAGCCATCCCGTCGCGTCCTCGTTGTAGAGCCACTGCTGGACGATGTACTTCGCGCCGAACACCACGACCCACGCCATCGTCGCCAGGTCGTAGCCCGTCATCGCCCGCCGCTGGTTGCGCCAATCCATGCCGAGCCCGTTGAGCAGCGACCACGCCACCCCGACCAGCGGCCAGCGCACCAGCACCGACACCAGGAACGCGCCGCCGTAGACCAGGCTCGTGTAGATCCCGAGCAGGAAGAAGCCCTTGGCATCACCGGAGCGGTAAGCGATGTAGGAGCACACCGCGACCCCGAGCAGACCGGAGATCGCCGGCTGCAGCGGCTCCCTGCGCACCAGGCGGTACACCGCGATGGCCACCGCCACCCCGATCGCCGACCAGATCGCGGGCATCAGCCCGGTCAACGCGTTGACCACGACGAACACCACGATGGGCACCGCCGAGTAGGCGAGGCCGGCGACCCCGCCCATCTGCTCCAGCAAGGTCTGCTCCGGCGCGGCCGTCCCGCCCGCGGACGCCGTGCCGGATGCTTCCGGAGCGGATTCGGGCGTGGCGGGCCGTGCGTCCGGGTCCGGGATGTCGCGTTCGCTCATGCGGTGTTCTGCAACTCGTAGTAGGGGTTGTAAAGCACTTTGCGGCCGTCGCGGACCGCGATGCGGCCGCGGGCCTTGATGGTGCGGCCGGGTTCGATGCCGGTGATCCGGCGGCGGCCGAGCCAGACGAGCGTGACGCCCTCGGTGCCGTCGAAGAGTTCGGCCTCCAGCGTCGGAGCCGAAGCCTTCGGCGACATGTCGACGCTGCGCAGCCTGCCCAGCACCACGGCTTCCTGCCCGCACTCGCAGTCGCAGGCCCGCTGGGCCCCGCTCGCCTGCGAGCGCTCCGAGAGGTCGTCGGCGTCGAGCTCGGCGACATCGCTGGTCAACCGGCGTACGAGGCGGCGCCAGTAGCCGCCCCCGGTGTTGCTCATCGCTAGCGCTCCCGTGCGCCTGGGCACTCGACTTCGAAGGGTTGGATCTTGCCGGGCCGGTCCGGGTCCGCGCGGAACCCGCCACCGATCCGCGAATCGTTCGGCGGGCTCCGGTTTCGCAGCAGGCTCCGGTTTCGCCGGGGGTTCCGGTCTCGCCGGGGGTCCGCCGGGCTGCGCCCGAACACCAGCGTAGCCCGCGCGCGGCGGCCGGTCGCCACCCTGGCGGCATTTGGAAATTGATCACTCGATCGAGATCCCCACCGGCGCTCGCAACGAGCGCGCGGAGCTCCGCCAGGAGCTTCCGGCCGTGACCGATCAGGCCTCTTGCTGGCCGCCCTGGGCCTGCTGGATGTGCCGCGCGATGCTGTCCGGCAGCTCGATCGGCAGCGGCGTGCGCACCGGCAACGGGTCCTCACCGCGAACGACGACGGTGTCGTCGAGCACCGAGTACAGCAGCTTCGTGCACGCTTCGGCGTGCTCGGCGGGCCCGGCGGCGACGCCCCGCACCATCCAGCGCGGCCCGTCCACCCCGACGAACCGCAGCACGGCCTGCTGCGAGTCGGCGATCAGCTCCGGTCCCCACTCGCCGTCCTGCTGCCCGACCTTCGCGCCGTCCTTGCGCAACTGGTCGGCCAGTTCCATGCGGACCTCGGGCCAGAGCCCGGCGCTGCGCGGTGCGGCGAACGCGCTCACCGTCAACCGGCCCACCTGGGTCACCAGGTGCACCGCGCGCACCGGCCCGGTGGGGTCGACTTCGACCTGCAGCTGACTGCCCTCCGGCACCGGTAGCCGGACCGATCCCAGGTCGAGCCGCTGCACCGAATCGGAATCCGGCAGTTCGGTGAGGTCGTACGGCCCGATGCCCGACTCGGCACCGGCACCGAACTCGTACCCGTCGGCTTCCCCGGGCTGCGCGGCGTCCTCGGCCTGCGGGCCTCGCCCGCGGCGGCCCAATCCGAACATCCCCTCAGACCTCCGTCCTGTGTTCGGCCCCTGCCGGGGCCGTCAGCACCTCGTGGCCACCGGTGGACCCGTGGCCACCGGCACCCCGCTGCGACTCGGGCAGCTCGTCGACCTCCTCGAACACCGCGTGCTCCACGCGCTGCACGACGAGTTGCGCGATGCGGTCGCCGCGGCGCAGCGACAGCGGCTCCGCGCGGTCATGATTGATCAGGCATACCCGGATCTCACCCCGGTATCCCGCATCCACCGTCCCCGGCGCGTTCACCACGCCGAGCCCGGCCCGCGCGGCGAGCCCGGAGCGCGGATGCACGAAACCGGCGTAGCCCTCCGGCAGCGCCAGCGCGACACCGGTGCCGACGAGCGCGCGCTCACCGGGCTGCAGCAGCACGTCGCTGGTCGTCACCAGATCCGCCCCGGCATCACCGGAGCGGGCGTAGGACGGCGGCGGGAGATCGGGGTCGAGACGGGTCAACAGGACCTTCACGTTCGGCACGGGCCGCGAGACTACCCTGGAGGCGTGTCGGAAAGCGCAGAAGCAGCCACCCCCCGCCAGGACACCCCCGGTCAGGGGAATCCCGAGGGTGGAAATGCCGAGGCGGGGAGCACCGAACGGGAAAACGCCGAGCGGGGCAGCGGCGGCGAGCCGGCGGAGTATCGGGAGCGGCTGTTCGCGTCCTGGTGGACCTGGCCGCTACCGCTGATCATCGCCGTGCTGCTGGCCGCAGAGGTGCACATGGGCCACCCGGGCGTGCGGGCGTGGCTGCCCTACGTGGTGCTGATCCCGGCCGCGATCGCGGTGCCGCTGTGGCTGGGCCGCACCAGGGTCGAGATCTCCGGCGGGGAGCTCTGGGTCGGCGATGCGCACCTGCCGCTGCGGTTCATCGAAGGGGCCGAGGTGGTGCCCGCCGCGGACAAGCGGCGCGCGCTCGGCCCGGAACTGGACCCGGCCGCTTTCGTGGTGCACCGGCCCTGGGTGAAATCCTCGGTTCGGGTGTGGCTCGACGACCCTGATGACCCGACGCCGTACTGGGTCATCAGCAGCAGGCGACCGGAACGTTTGGCCGCCGCGCTGCGCCGCTGAACAAATTTGCCGGGAAAGGGATTTCCCTCGCCGAATTGGGTCCCGGTTGTTTTCACCGGGCGAGCGCGGTACCCGAAAGCACCCGCAGATACGACGAACCTGGGCCCACGCCCCCTGCGTGTGCCCAGGTTCGTGTTCGGCCGTCGGGGCGAGCCCCGGCCGATCCCGTCCGCGTCCGCACTTGCTTTCCCCGGCTCCGTGCTCGCACGCCGCCGAGCCCGCCCGCGGCCGGACCGACGACGGCGCCTGCTAGCCGGATCCGGCGCGCCCGGCGTCCGCCGCGCCCGGCTCAAGCAGCGCAATCGCGGCAGATCAGCCCGCCGTTGCGCTCCTCGGCCAGCCTGCTGCGGTGGTGCACCAGGAAGCAGCTG
This sequence comes from Saccharopolyspora galaxeae, assembly GCF_016526145.1. Lineage (GTDB taxonomy): Bacteria > Actinomycetota > Actinomycetes > Mycobacteriales > Pseudonocardiaceae > Saccharopolyspora_C > Saccharopolyspora_C galaxeae. The sequence continues at coordinate 151,545 of NZ_JADDUE010000007.1, read as the reverse complement.
GCGCAGGTGAACTCGTCGGCCTGCTTGGGCAGGACCTTGACGGTCATCTCCTCACCGGACAGGTCGGCGCCCGGCAGCTCGAAGTTCTCCGCGATCTCCGATTCATCGGCGTCGACGACGCCGGATTGCGCGTCGTTGCGCCGCGCCTTGAGTTCTTCCAGCGAGTCCTCGGTCATTTCCTCGGACTCGCTGCGGCGCGGAGCGTCGTAGTCGGTCGCCATCGTGATTCACCCCTGCGATAGTGGAGACTGCAATGGTGTGCCGCTGGTAAACGTTCCAGGGCCCTCATTTGTGCCCGAGGGCTTGCGTGACGGTGATCTCGCTGCTGCGCCCCAAGTACCCCCGAAACGAGCCGTTCCCGCTCGCCGTCACTGCCCGAGGCGCCGAGAGGGTAGCCCATCGCAACGCAAAAGACGCACCAGGTCACCCATAGGTGTGGCGTGTGTAGCACCACCGTGCGGTCGGCATCTCCGCGCGGCTCACCTGGGCACCCGCACCGCCGTCCGCAGGGCACGACACGAGAGGCCGTCCGGCGGCGCGGAACGAACCGCTAACGCATAGGCTGATCGGCGAACGTCCGATCCGGTCACGGCAACGGCAAGGAGGGTGGCAGGACGTGTCTGCCGCGAGTTCACGGTGGGGCCGTCAGGGTCCGCGATACCGGCGACGCCGGCCACTGCCCGCCCTGCTGGTGCTGGGGCTGCTCGTGGTGCTGTCCGGCTTCGTGTGGACCCGGGTGTTCGAGACCGCCGAGACCACTGAGACCGCGACCCGGTGCAACATGCCCGGGCCGCCGACCGCCGCATCACCACCCGGCGAGCAGCAGGTTCCGGTGGGGCAGATGCTCGGCCGCACCGCGCTGGACCAGACCAGCCCGGCGCCACCGCAGGACATCCGGGTGCGGGTGCTCAACGGCAACGGGGAGGCGAACCAGGCGTCGTTGATCAGCCAGGAGCTGACCAACCTCGGGTTCGCGCCGGGCGGCGAGCCGGACAACGACTCGGTCTACCCGGCCTACGACCTCAACTGCCACGGGCAGATCCGCTTCGGCGGCGCCGGAGCCCCGTCCGCCCGCACGCTGAGCCTGATGGTGCCGTGCGCGCAGCTGGTGCGCGACGACCGTCCGGACGCGTCGCTGGACCTGGCGCTGGGCGCGGAATTCGACGACATCAAGAGCACTCCCCAGGCGCGGCAGGTGCTGCAGGAGCTGAAGAACTGGGCGCCGCAGGGCGGCGCAGCGCAGGAGGCGCGGCCACCGCAGATCAGCAACGAGCTGATGACCGCCGCCCGCGACGTCTCCTGCTGAAACCGCACCGACCGCCCCGCCGATCCGCTCGGCGGGGCGGTTTCGCGCTGATCACACCGCGCCCGCTCCCGCGCGCACCAAAGCACCGGTCAGCTCGTCGGCCACTCCCGGCGCCGCGCACAGCAGCGCCTCGTCGCCGAGCCCGTCGGCGGAATCTCCGCCCGGCAGCCGCAGCTGCGCGCCCGCTTCCTGCGCGATCAACGCGCCGGCAGCCCAGTCCCAGCGCTTGAGCCCGACCTCGAAGTAGGCGTCGATCCAGCCGGCCGCGACCGCGCACAGGTCCAGCGAAGCCGCGCCCGACCGGCGGATGTCGCGGACCTCGCCGAGCAGTTCCGCCGTCGCCGCCGCCTGCGCGCGCCTGCGGCGGGGGTCGTAGGCGAAGCCGGTGCCGACCAGCGCCAGGTCCAGCCGGTCCGCCGCGGAAACGCTCAACCGCACGCCGTCGCAGTGCGCACCGGCGCCCTCTGCCGCGCTCCACACGCGCCCGGACACCGGCTCCACGACCGCTCCCGCCACCGAACGGCCGTCGATCTGGGCGGCCAGGGACACCGCGTACCAGGGGAAGCCGTACAGGTAGTTGACGGTGCCGTCGATCGGGTCGACGACCCAGCGCAGGCCTTCCAGCGCGGCCGCGCCGCCTTCCTCCTCGCCGAGGACCGACTCACCCGGCCGCAGTTCGGCGAGCCGGTCCCGCACCAGCCGCTCGGCTGCGCGGTCCGCTGCGGTCACGACGTCGGTTTCGGTGCTCTTGGTGTGCACCGCGGCGCCGGTCACCGACTCGTCGCGGATGCTGCGCGCCAGCTCGGCGGCCTCTTCTGCGACCTGCACCGCGGCGGTGCGCAGAGTTTCGGTATGCACGTTGGCTGTCAATCCCACATTCACATCGCAACACAGCGCGGTTAAGGTCTGCACACCTTGGTCTGAATCGAATAGGAAGGATCGGGCATGGGCACTGCCCGCGGTTTCGGCGTGGACGTCGGCGGGTCCGGCATCAAAGGATGTCCGGTGGACATCGACGGTGGGGTGCTGGCCGAAGAGCGTATGCGGATTCCCACGCCGCACCCTTCGACACCGGAGGCGGTCGCGGACGCGGTCGCCGAGATCGTCGAGAAGTTCGGCTGGAGCGGGCCCGTCGGGGTCACGCTGCCCTGCGTGGTCAAGCAGGGCACCGCGCACACCGCCGCGAACATCGACAAGAGCTGGATCGGCACCGACGCGCAGGGGTTGTTCGCCGAGCGGCTGGGCCAGGACCGGTCGGAGGTGGTCGTGCTCAACGACGCCGACGCCGCCGGGCTGGCCGAGATGCGCTCCGGTGCGGGCGCAGGCGCTTCCGGCCTGGTGGTGGTGCTGACCTTCGGCACCGGCATCGGCAGCGCGATGTTCGTGGACGGCAAGCTGGTGCCGAACACCGAGTTCGGGCACATCGAGGTCGACGGGCACGACGCGGAGAAGCAGGCGGCCGCGTCGGTCAAGGACGACCTCGACCTGTCCTACCCGGAGTGGGCGCCGCGGGTGAGCCGCTACATCCAGGCGCTGGAATCCTTCCTGTGGCCGGACCTGATCATCGCGGGCGGCGGGGTCAGCAAGAAGCAGCACAAGTGGCTGCCGCTGCTGGAGACCCGGACCCCGATCGTGCCGGCCTCGCTGAAGAACGACGCCGGGATCGTGGGCGCCGCCGCGGCGGCCGCGGCGGGCGCCGGGAACTGAGCCGCACGGCCGACCGGGGCGATGCGGCGGCATTTCCCCGGTGCGCCATTCGCCGGACCCGGCGAGCGCCGTATTTGCGCTGCGACGGGACGGATCTCCACCTTGCAGCGGAACCGCACTCGGCGAGCGCAGTTACAATGGAACACGGCCAACCTGATCCGGGGCCTCCGATCCGGTGCCGAGCAGGCGTTTCGCCGGCATCGATGCCGCTTCGGAAGTTCCGGTGGGTGGGTTGTTCCCCGACCTCTGGCGGCCGAGGTTTCGCGTCCTCCGGCCTGCTCTGATCGACCGTCGCGAAAGGGCGTACGTGGCAGCCGCAGAAACCGCAACCCGACGCTCCAGCTCCGCTGCAACCGCCGGCGGTGCTCAGTCCCCGTCGGCCCAGTCCGGATCCCAGCCCCAGGCAGAGACCGCCGCGCAGGAAACGGCCGAGCAGGCCGGAACCGACGCGGGCCAGGACTCGTCCGCCAAGAGCGCGGCGGGCACCAAGTCGGCGGGCCGCAAGACCGCCACCAAGTCGGCGGCCAAGAAGGGCACCAAGTCCGCCTCGGCCAAGACCGCGAAGTCCGCGGCCAAGACCGACGCGGCTGGCACCGCGGGCAAGGCCGAGGGCCTGGAGATCGACGAACCGATCGAAACCGACCTGACCTCCCCGGACGTGGGCGATCTCGCCGACGTCGAAGTGGAGATCCCGGAGGAGCCGACCGTCCCGGAGGACGAGGACGGCAAGCCGGACTCCGACTTCGTGTGGGACGAGGAGGAATCCGAGGCGCTGCGGCAGGCGCGCAAGGACGCCGAGCTGACCGCCTCGGCCGACTCGGTGCGCGCCTACCTCAAGCAGATCGGCAAGGTGGCGCTGCTCAACGCCGAGGAGGAGGTCGAACTCGCCAAGCGCATCGAGGCCGGCCTCTACGGCGCCGAGCGGCTGCGCCAGGCCGAGGAAGCCGAGGAGAAGCTCGCCTTCCAGATGAAGCGCGACCTGCGCTGGATCGTCCGGGACGGTGAGCGGGCCAAGAACCACCTGCTGGAGGCGAACCTCCGCCTGGTGGTCAGCCTCGCCAAGCGCTACACCGGCCGCGGCATGGCGTTCCTGGACCTGATCCAGGAGGGCAACCTCGGGCTCATCCGCGCGGTGGAGAAGTTCGACTACACCAAGGGCTACAAGTTCTCCACCTACGCGACCTGGTGGATCCGCCAGGCCATCACCCGCGCGATGGCCGACCAGGCCCGCACCATCCGCATCCCGGTGCACATGGTCGAGGTCATCAACAAGCTGGGCCGCATCCAGCGCGAGCTGCTGCAGGACCTGGGCCGCGAGCCCACGCCCGAGGAGCTCGCCAAGGAAATGGACATCACCCCGGAGAAGGTGCTGGAGATCCAGCAGTACGCCCGGGAGCCCATTTCGCTGGACCAGACGATCGGCGACGAGGGCGACAGCCAGCTCGGCGACTTCATCGAGGACTCCGAGGCGGTCGTCGCGGTCGACGCCGTGTCGTTCACGCTGCTGCAGGACCAGCTGCAGTCGGTGCTGGCGACGCTGTCCGAGCGGGAGGCGGGCGTGGTGCGGCTGCGCTTCGGCCTCACCGACGGCCAGCCGCGCACGTTGGACGAGATCGGCCAGGTCTACGGCGTGACCCGGGAACGCATCCGGCAGATCGAGTCCAAGACGATGTCGAAGCTGCGGCACCCGTCGCGTTCGCAGGTGCTGCGCGACTACCTGGACTGAGCCGCATCAGCTCCGCGGGCGCCCGGTCGGTTTCTCCGGCCGGGCGCCTTTTCGCATCGGCCCACGAAAGGTGGAACACACGGAGCCGCTCCGCGCGGCAAGATCCCCTTCCGTGAGTCGAACTGGGGGCACGCGAGCGGACGGTGTGCTGTCCACCCGGACCATTCTCTGGTGGGCGGGCGGTCTGGGGCTGCTGGCGATCACGTCGCTGACCGTGCTGTGGTTCGTGCTGCGCGGCTCGGTCCAGCAAGCGGCGGTGCAGGTCAACATCATCCGCACCGCGTTCAGCATCGTCGTGGGCGGTGGCGGTGCGGCCGGGTTGCTGCTGACCGCGCGGCGGCAGCGCGCCACCGAGCTCGATCTGGTGCAGCGCGACCACGACGCCACCGAGACGCGGGTGACGGAGCTTTACGGCAAGGCCGCCGACCAGCTCGGCAGTGACCAGGCTCCCGTGCGGTTGGCGGGCGTGTTCGCGCTGGAGCGGCTCGGGCAGAACCACGCGGAGCACCGCCAGACGATCGTCGACCTGCTCTGCGCCTACCTGCGGATGCCCTTCGACCAGACCGGGGCGGATCCGGTGCAGGAGCAGGAGGTCCGCGAGACCGCGCAGGGCGTGCTGACTTCGCACCTGCGCGACGAGGACGACGAGGCGCTGTTCTGGTCCGGCATCCGGCTGAACCTGGCGGGCGCGACGTTGAGCACCTTCACGTTCACCCGTTGCCGCGTGCAGACGGCCACCTTCGCCGGAGCCCGGTTCGTGGGGCCCGCCGTCTTCCGCGGCTGCACCTTCGAGCGGCAGGGCGATTTCCGGTCCGTGCGCTTCACCGGCCTCGCCGATTTCCGCCGGGTCTCGTTCGACGGGGAGGGGGCGAACTTCCGCGGGGCGACGTTCGAGGCCGAGGTCGACTTCGGCACGCACACCTCGGCCGCGCTCACCGGTGCGACCACGCGGGCGGTGCACAACGGCACGCGGCGCAAGTGGCCCGCGGACTGGGCCGAGGAGCCGGACCCGGAGCGGCCGGACTGGGCCCGGCTCGTACATTCGGGTTAGCGATCTACCGAGCGCCCGGAAAGCACTGGCAGACTCGCCCTTTCCTGCGGCACAGCGTGTTGCCGCGGCGAACCGGGTTGGAGACGGACCATGAAGACCTTTCACCCAAATCGCCTCATGGCGGGCATCTCTTGCTCTGTGCGGGGACGCCGGGTGAACGCTGCGGTCCACAGCTGCGGTTCACGCGAAACTCCACGCGACTAGGCGGTCACGTGGCCGCGAGACCGGCCACGGACCCGAGCGCGCACCCGGCGAACTCCCGCGACAGCGTCGCAAGATCAGGTCGAAATCCGTTTCGCCTGCCATGCGGAGTTCGCTGCGGCTTGGTGGTCGCGCGCCGCCCGGTCGGCGAGGCGGTCGCCGATCATCCGACGCCGCGGGTTCCTCGCCTCCTCCTTCATCGCCCCCTCCTTCATCGCCCCCTCCTTCATCGCCCCCTCCTTCATCGCCCCCTCCTTCATCGCGGAGCGCCACATGGCGTTCGACGATCGCTGCGCGAGCGCGATCTTTCCGCGAGTCCCGCGCCGGGTCGGCGCGATCACCGGTGATTCACCGCACATTCGCAGATCGGTTTTCTCGCGTTCCAGGAAGCCGCCTTAGTTCGCTTGCAGCAGAACGCCGGACGGGATGAGGCGCCCTCGCGCACCGCGCGCACCCACGGATCACCTCGCGGCGCAACGCGAGCCGACGCGTTTTCCCTGGCCAGGCGACCGAAACCGGCCCTGGACGTGCGATTGCCACGCTGCGCTACCGGGACTGCGGCAAGCGGGTACTTCGACGTGACGACGCTCAACCCCCGGCGCGGGAACACTGACGTACGGCTGTGCGTCTGCAAGAGTGGAGCCAGCGAGCACCGGCCCCGCCGCCAGTGGGCCACCGGTGGTCGCAGCAGGATCGAGGGCGCCGGGGAATTCCGGCGCCGGGACGGAGGGAGATCACGATGCCTGGAACGCTCACCCGCCCCGAGCTGACCGCCGCCGACCGCTGCGACCGCTGCGGGGCCGCTGCGAAGCTTCGCGCCGTACTTCCATCCGGCGGGGAGCTGCTGTTCTGCGGGCACCACGGCCGGGAGTTCGAACCGCGTCTGAAGGAGATGGACGCCGAACTCCAGCAGGACGAGCAGTAACGCGAACCTCGACACGAAGGCCCCCGGTGGTTTTCCACCGGGGGCCTTCGATGTTCCAGGGGCGGGTCAGCCCAGTTCGGCCAGGGCGTCGAGCAGGCGCTGCACGTCGCTTTCCGAGGTGTAGTGGCACAGACTGGCCCGCACCGCACCTTCCGGTCCGAGCCCGAGCTGCGGCAGGGCTTCCCATGCGTAGGAATGCCCGTGCGAGACGTTCACGCCGCGCTCGCCCAGGTGCGTGGCCACGGCCTCCGGCGTGTGGCCGTCGACGCTGAACAGGGCCAGCGGCGTGCACTGCCCCTGCGGCGCTCCGATGCGGGTGACGTGCGGCAGCTGCGCCACCCCTGCGAACAGCGCGGCGGCGAGGTTCTCCTCATGGGCCAGGACCGCCTTGCGGGCGGCCGCGAGCCGTTCCCGGCGCTCCCCCGTCGCCGCGGGGTCGAGCCCGGCCAAGTGCTCGACCGCCGCGGTGACCCCGGCCAGGGCCTCGAACGATGCGGTGCCCAGCTCGAACCGCGCGGGGACGGCGTCCGGCGCGGGCACGAGCTTGTCGGGGTGCAGCGTCTCCAGCGCCCACGGATCCGACGCCACGACCGCCCCGACGTGCGGACCGGACCACTTGTAGGCGCTGGTCGTGTAGAAGTCGGCGCCGAGCTCGCCGACCCGGACGGCGGCGTGCGGGCAGTGCTGCACCCCGTCGACGAAGCTGACCGCGCCGACCTCCCGCGCCCGCCGCGCGATCGCGGCGACATCGGGCACGGTTCCCAGCAGATTCGATGCCGCGGTGACCGCGACCAGCCGGGTGCGCTCCCCGATGAGTTCGGCGACCCGCTCGGCGGGCAGCTCACCGGTCGCCGGGTCGAAGTCGGCGAACCGCACCGTCGCTCCCGCCCGCTGGGCGTGCTGCACCCACGGCCGCACGTTCGCGTCGTGGTCCAACCGGGTCACCACGACCTCGTCACCGGGCTGCCAGGCGTCCGCCAGCACCGCGGCGAACCGGTAGGTGAGCGCGGTCGAGCTCGGACCGAACACGACGCACTCCGGGTCGGGCGCGCCGGTGAGGTCGGCCACCGCCGAACGCGCTTCGGCCACGACCCGCGCCGCGCGACGGCTGGATTCGAACGCTCCTCCTACGTTCGACACGCCCGCCGCCATCACTTCGGACATCGCGTCGATCACCTGCTGCGGAACCTGCGTACCGGCTGCGGCGTCCAGCCAGGCCCGGCCGTCGGCCAGCGCCGGGTACTGCCCCCGCACCTGCTCCACGTCTAAAACCATGCGTGCGAGCGTAAGCACGGGCGGTCACACCCAGGTCGCGCCGGGACGGATCGAAGATCCGTTCACCCGGACGAGTAGATCACCACGACCGCAGCGTCGCGATGCGCTCCTCCAGCTGCTCCACGGTCGCCATCGCCGTGGGCGGACCGCCGCACACTCGGCGCAGCTCGTTGTGGATCTTGCCGTGCGGTTTGCGGGTCCGGTGGTGGTGCAACGAGACGAGCGTGTTGAGCTCCTTGCGCAGACCCTGCAACCGCTCCTGCACGCTCTGCGGACGGCTGGGCTGCTTGGCCTCCTCCGCGCGCTCCGCGGCCTTCTGCGCCTTGTCCTCGGCTTCGCGCTTGCCGACCTCGTGCAGCTGCTGCTCCTGGCGCTGCCGCAGCAGCGCGCGCACCTGGTCCGGCTCGAGCAGCCCGGGCAGGCCCAGGTAGTCCTGCTCGTCCTCGGTGGTGCCGAACGCGGCGGTGCCGAACGAGGAACCGTCGTAGATCACCTGGTCCAGCTCGGCATCGGCGCCCAGCGAGGTGAACGCCTTCTCCTCCTCGCCGGGTTCGTCCTTGGTGCGGTTGGCCTCGGCGAGCAGTTCCTCGTCCCATCCCTCCTTCTCCCGGTGCGGCTTGCCCAGCACGTGATCGCGCTCGGCTTCGAGCTCGCTGGCCAGGCCCAGCAGCACCGGCACGCTGGGAAGGAAGATGCTCGCGGTCTCGCCCTCCCGGCGGGCGCGCACGAACCGGCCCACGGCCTGCGCGAAGAACAGCGGGGTGGAGGCGCTGGTGGCGTAGACGCCGACCGCCAGCCGGGGGACGTCGACGCCTTCGCTGACCATCCGCACCGCGATCATCCAGCGGTCGTCGGAGTCGGCGAATTCGGCGATCCGGCCGGACGCCTTCGGATCGTCGGACAGCACCACGACCGGTTCCTCACCGGTCATCCGTTGCAGCGTTTTCGCGTACGCCTTGGCACTGGCCTGGTCGGAGGCGATGATCAGCCCGCCCGCGTCCGGCATCCCGTTCTGCCGGAGCTGGTTGAGCCGGGTGTCGGCGGCCCGCAGCACCGACGGGATCCACTCCCCCGCCGGGTCCAGCGCGGTGCGCCAGGCCCGCGCGGTCTGCTCGGCGGTCAGCGGCTCCCCGAGGCGCGCGGAGAACTCGTCGCCCGCGTTGGTGCGCCAGCGCGTTTCGCCCGAATAAGCCAGGAAGATCACCGGGCGGACCACGCCGTCCTGCAACGCCTCGGAATAGCCGTAGGAGCTGTCGGCGGCGCTGCGCATCGAACCGTCCGCGTCCGGTTCGTAGTTCACGAACGGGATCGGCGTGTCGTCACTGCGGAACGGCGTACCGGTCAACCCGAGGCGCCGAGTCGCCGGAGTGCACGCCTCGCGCACCGCATCGCCCCAGGACTTCGCGTCACCGGCGTGGTGGATCTCGTCGAGGATCACCAGGGTCTTGCGGCGCTCGGTGCGCACCCGGTGCAGCGTCGGATGTGCGGCGATCTGCGCGTAGGTGACGGCCACTCCGACGTAGTCGCTGGAAGTCATGCCGTCGCCGTTGCGGAAGTCCGGGTCCAGCGGGATGCCCGCGGCGTTGGCGGCCAGCGCCCACTGGTGCTTGAGGTGCTCGGTGGGAGTGATCACCGTGACCGCCTCGACGGTCCGGTCCCCCAGCAGTTCCGCGGCCACTCGCAACCCGAAGGTCGTCTTGCCTGCACCCGGCGTGGCGACCGCCATGAAGTCCCGCGGCTTCTTCGCGAGGTACCGGGTCAACGCCCGCCGCTGCCACGCCCGCAGCGGGCGTCCGGCGGTGTCGGCGGGGTCGCTGAGAACGGATCGGACGGGATGGTCGAGTTGCGACTCGGACAAGCCTGCTCGCCGCTCCTTCCTGTGCCTTTCCCCGAACGTTCCTGGCGCGGATCGCGGGCGCCGCTCGGGCGACCCGGCGTCGCGGTGGATTCCCGCGAGCGACCGGGCTGCGATCGACCGGGCCGGATCGACTCCGGTCGGCAGGCCCGCGGCGGACCGCGGGACCTGATCAGCACCCTCGGCCGCGCGTCGTCGCGTCCAGCCGGGCGATCCGCCGATGGCGCCCCGGCAGCTTACCGTCCCGCTCCGGCCGTCCGGTCGCACCGACCCGCGGATCGGATTCAGATCACCCCGCGGATCGGATTGAGATCACTCCGACACCCCCGGTTGACCGGGTGCACGCTCGTTGGTGAGCCCTATGCAGCATCCTGGTAGATGCGATGGGTTCCACAGGTCCGACCGGTAACAGCCAACGGCCCGGCCAGCACGGCCGCGAGCCGGAGCCGCCAGCTGCGCGGGCCGGACCGGCCGCCGACCCGCTCGACGATCAGGCTCCCGTGATCCAGTCCCCGGAGATCGGCTCGGTCACCACCGCGGCGACCCGCGCGGACCCGGTCCGCTGGGGGCCGTTGCGGCTGGTGTGGCGCACGGTGCACAAGGCGTGGTGGGACAACATCTTCTCGGAGTCCGCGGCCGCCGCCTTCTGGCAGACGCTGTCGCTGCCGCCGCTGCTGCTGGGGTTCCTCGGCAGCCTGGGCTTCGTCGGCGACTGGTTCGGTCCCGTGGTGGTCGACACGGTGCACAGCAAGATCCTGTCGTTCGCGCACACCGTGTTCAGCGCCAACGTCGTGGACCAGATCATCGGGCCGACGGTGGAGGACATCCTGACCAAGGGACGCACCGAGATCATGTCGGTGGGCTTCCTGCTGTCGTTGTGGGCGGGCTCGTCCGCGCTGGCCTCGCTGGTCGACTCGATCACCCTCGCCTACGACCAGTACACCGTGCGGCACAGCGTCTGGCAGCGGATCTTCGCGCTGCTGCTGTACCTGGTGGGCCTGCTGCTCGCCGTGGTCGGGCTGCCGGTCATAGCACTCGGCCCGGACTGGCTGCCCACGGTCTTCCCGCCGCAATGGCAGGACGACATCGCCTGGCTGATCCGGGTGTTCTACTACCCGGCCACCGGAGTGCTGCTGGTGCTGGCGCTGGCCGCGCTCTACAAGGTGGCGCTGCCGCGGAAGCTACCGTGGCACCGCGGGCTGCCTGGGGCGCTGCTGGCCATGGTGGTCTTCCTGTGCTCCAGCGTCGGCCTGCGGCTCTACATCACCTGGGTCACCAGCACCGGCTACACCTACGGGGCGCTGGCCACACCGATCGCGTTCCTGCTGTTCGCGTTCTTTATCGGGCTGGCGATCATCATCGGTGCGCAGTTCAACAACGCGATACAGGAGCTGTGGCCCGCGAAGATGACGCGCAAGGAGCGGCGGCGCTGGCGGCGGCTGGAGATGCGGCGCGCGGAGCAGCGGCTACGCACCGAGGAGGGCTACCGGGCCTGGCGGGAAGGCGATCGGGAGGACTCGGGAGCGAAGCCGCCGACCGGCTTCGGGCGCACGGCCGTGCCCGCGCGCTTCGGGCAAGAACCTCGGGCGCGCCGGGACCGCGGCTGAGCGGGCGCCCCGCCGCCGCGGCCGGTGGTGCTCAGCTCATTCGTCGTCGCCACCGCCGGGCGGCAACTTCTCGAAGACCTTCTTGCAGTCGGGGCACACCGGCGAGCCCGGCTTCGCGGACTTCGTCACCGGGAAGACCTCGCCGCACAGCGCCACCACGTACGTGCCCATGACCGCGCTCTCGGCGATCTTGTCCTTCTGCACGTAGTGGAAGACCTCGGGCCGGTCGTCCTCGGTCTGTTCCGTGGTGTCCGGCCGGACGTCGGTTTCCGGAAGCGTCATGGTGCTCATGCGTCCATGATGCCGCACCGGGCCGCCGCTGCGCGGATCACCTGGCGGGTTCAGGGGTTCTCGATCACGCGATGCTCGCGGGACTCCAGCGCGCGCGATTCGTGCTGGTACCGGTTGACGTGCTCGGTCTTGCGCGGCGGCCGGTCGTTCGCGATCAGCACCGCCATCCACGGCAGCGGGATCGAGATCGCCAGGATGATCAGCGCCAGCCACCAGATCTGGTAGCAGGCGGCCGCCGCCACCAGGCAGGGGATCCGCAAGGACATCATGATGGCGTACTTGCGGCGCCGCGCCGCCTGCTGATCGTCGTAGGACGGCTCCGCCTCGGTGATCAGCACCGGGGTGTCGTCGCCATGCTCGGAACTGCTCACGACACCACCTCCACGTCCGCCATCGTCCCACTCCGGTGGAACGGTGGACACCCTCGGGGCTGCGCGATGCGCCATCCCGCTACACGGGATCGGCTCTAGGAGTTCACATGGCCGCCACGAGCCCGCACCACGGTCCGGATAGATTCCCGGAGGCGGTGCCGGGACGCGGCGGGGAGGTTCGAATGTTCTACACACTGACCAAGCGGATCGTCGGCTCGGTCGCCCGCGCGGTGTACCGGCCGCGGGTGCACGGCCTGGAGCACGTGCCCGCGGACGGACCGGTGATCTTCGCGATCAACCACCTGTCCGTGGCCGACAGCTTCATCGTGCCGCTGGTGGTGCCGCGGCCGGTGTCGTTCCTGGCCAAGGCCGAGTACTTCGAGGGCGGCGGGCTGAAGAACCGGCTCACCCGCAACGCGTTCGGCGCGCTCGGCGCGATCCCGGTGCAGCGCGGCCGCGGCCGGGCGGCGAAGGAAGCGCTGGGCACCGCTCAGCGGGTGCTGTCCGAAGGCGGTGCGTTCGGCATCCACCCCGAGGGCACGCGCTCCCCGGACGGGCGGTTGTACCGCGGCCGCACCGGTGTGGCGCGGCTGGCGTTGAGCGGGCGCTCGCCGGTCGTCCCGGTGGCGCTCAGCGGCACCGCCGACCTGCTGCCGAAGGGCGCCAAATTCCCCCGGCCCACCCGCGTGACGGTTCGTTTCGGCGAGGCGCTGCACTTCTCCCGCTACGACGGCATGGAGAGTGCGCTGCCGATCCTGCGGTCGATCACCGACGAGATCATGTACGCGATCTCGGAGCTGTCCGAGCAGGAATACGTGGACCGCTACCAGTCGTCGGCCGCGGCCTGAGTCACTTCTTCGCGGCGGCCTTCTGCTGCTTCTTCCAGGCCCGGACCTCTTCCAGCGTCTGCTGGTCGAGCACGTCGGCGATGGAGCGCCGCGCCTCCGGATCGCCGTAGGCACCGGCGGCCTCCCGCCAGCCCGCGGGCTGCACGCCCCACTGCTTGCCGAGCAGCGCGAGGAAGATCCGCGCCTTCTGGTCACCGAAACCGGGCAGCGCCTTGAGCCGCTTGAGCACCGCGGTCCCGTCCGGGTCCTCGCCGGTCCAGATCCCGCGCACGTCGCCGTCGAAGGTGTCGACCAGGTACCGGCACAACGTCTGGATCCGCTTGGCCATCGAGCCAGGGAACCGGTGGATCGCCGGCGGCGTGGAGCACAGCTGCGCGAACTCCTCCGGGTCCATCCCCGCGATGCGGTGCGCGTCCAGTTCGCCGAGCCGCTCGACGAGCACCTTCGGGCCGGCGAACGCCTTCTCCATCGGGATCTGCTGGTCGAGCAGCATGCCCAGCAGCAGGGCCAGCGGGTCGCGCGAGAGCAGTTCGTCGGCTTCGGCGTCCTGGGTCAGGTGCAGCGTCCGGCTCATGCGCCCAGGTTCTCACGGGTGCCCGGGCGATGGGCCCGGGCGGAGCTCGCGCCGGTGCGTGGCGGCACCTCGGTCGGTGCGGGTGCCCCGGGGGCGTGTGAGGATCGAACTCGTGATCCCAGACTTGACGAACGATCGACTCGACCGCCTCCGCGAGGCGTTCCTGCGGATCGGCTACGGCACGGACGGCGTCGTCGACCTGCTCGGCGCGCAGGCGCATGCCGCGCTCAGCCGCGGCGAACCGGAGCCGGCGCTGCGCGCCACCGAAGGCGGCGGACCGCTGGGCACCGCGATCCGGATGTTCCTGCTCGGCGAGGCCGAGCAGGCCGGGGACGTCGAGCAGGCGCTGCACCCGCTGCCGCTCTCCGAGGCGATCGCGGGCGGCCTGCTGGCGGCCGAAGGCGACCGGGTGCGCGCCGCGCTGGACATCCGGCCGCACAGCGCTGGCGAGGACTCGTGGTGGGTGGTCTCGGACCTGGACGCCGACACCCGGCCGGACGGCTGGGCGACCAGCGCCGACCACGTGCTCGGCGTCGGACAAGCGTCGCTGAGCCTTGTCCGGGCCACCTCCCGCCGCCAGGTCGGCTCGGTGCTGGACCTGGGCACCGGCTGCGGTGTGCAGGCGCTGCACGCGAGCACGCACGCGCAGCGGGTCACCGCCACGGACGTGTCGCAGCGCGCGCTGGCACTGGCCGCGGCGACGTTCCGGCTCAACCGCATCGACGTGGAACTCGCCACGGGCGAGTGGTTCGAGCCGGTGCGCGGGCAGCGGTTCGACCAGGTCGTCTGCAATCCGCCGTTCGTCGTCGGCCCGGCGCGCACCGACTACGTCTACCGCGACTCCGGGCTCGCAGGCGACGACGCGAGTGCGCTGATGGTGCGGCAGCTGCCGTCGTTCCTGAACGAAGGCGGTACCGGGCAGTTGCTCGCCTCCTGGCTGCACCGCAAGGGCGAGGACTGGCAGGACCGGGTCGCCGGCTGGCTGCCGCCCGGCGGCGTGGACGCCTGGTTCGTGCAGCGCGACGTCGCGGACCCGGCGCTCTACGTCGGGACCTGGTTGCGCGATGCGGGGTTCGATCCGCGTTCTGCCCTCGGGCGCCGCAAAGCCGCGGAATGGCTGGACTGGTTCGCGGCGAACGACGTCGAAGGCGTCGGGTTCGGTTTCGTCACGTTGCGCCGTGCCGGGTCCGAACGCGGCGAAGTCGTCTGCGAGGACCTGCGGCAGGCGTTCGACGATCCGCTGGGGCCGGAGAGCGATGCGTGGCTGCGCCGGGTCGACTGGCTGCGCGAACACGGCTCCGCGGAAGGATTGCTCTCGGCGCGGTTGATGACCGCGTCCTCCACCGTGCTGGAGGAGTTCGCCTCCCGCGGCGACGAGGGCTGGGAGCGGTTCCTGCACCGGCTGCACCGCACCGACGGTCCCGGCTGGCAGCACGAGATCGACGAGCTCGGTGTGCGGCTGCTCGCCGGCTGCCACGGCGCGATGCCGCTGCGGGATCTGGTCGAGCTGCTGGCGATCGGTTCCGGGGAAGATCCGGAACAACTCGCCGAAGCCGCGGTGCCGATGTTCCGCGAACTCGTCCGGCACGGAATGGTGATCCCGGCGGAATGGGCGGACGACGAGTAATGCGGGCAGTGGTCAGTCGCGTCGCGCGGGCATCGGTGACCGTCGACGGCGCGGCGGTCGGCAAGATCGAAGAACCCGGGCTCCTGGTGCTTTTGGGTGTGACACATTCCGACGGCGCCGAACAGGCCGCCAGAATGGCCCGCAAACTGCACGAGATTCGGGCGTTGCGCGACGAGGAGTCCTGCGCCACCACCGGCGCCCCGATGCTGGTGGTGAGCCAGTTCACGCTGTACGGCTCGACGCGCAAGGGTCGGCGCCCGTCGTGGACCGAGGCCGCCCGCCCTGAGCAGGCCGAACCGGTGGTCGACGAAGTCGTCGAGCGTCTCCGCGAACGCGGTGCGCGGGTGGCGACCGGGGTTTTCGGTGCGGAGATGGCGGTGGACAGCGTCAACGACGGACCATTCACGTTGTTGATCGACGCTTGAATGTAACGCCGGTTCTCAGCAGATCCTCAGACTGCGCGGAGCAACGGATGTGACGGCCGCGACGTCTGCCGGTGGAGAAGTCCGGGAACGAATTCGAGGTCACGTTCGTTTTACAGGTATCCAGCTTCGACAGTCCGGCCCACGGCCGCACACCGCCGCACCGAGCGAAGGCGTGCGGCGCGGCTCGGCCGGGCGCGGAGTGGAGCCACAACACCCAACACGGCGCACCACTCCGAACTGACAGCCCGGACGAGACCAAAGCGGCACCGCTCACCACAACGGCACCGCACCGACCAGCAGACAAGCACAACCGTCCACATACGGAAGGCGTGCCCGATCGGCCCGCAACACCGAGCGTACGCGGACTCGGCACCGCGCAGCCAGCGCCGTGAGCACGCCCGCAAGCCAGCCCGTCAGGGAGGGAGCTCAATGACCGTCCCGCAGACCAACCACCCCACCGATGTCTCCGTCGAGGCGGACCTCGACGGCCAGGGGCCGTCGGCCGACCTGGTCCGGGTCTACCTCAACGGCATCGGGCGCACCGCGCTGCTGTCCGCGCAGGAGGAGGTCGACCTCGCCAAGCGGATCGAGGCCGGCGTCTTCGCCAAGCACGTGCTGGACACGGAAAGCAACGTCGCGCCCGAACGCCGCAGCGACCTGCGGGCGGTGGTGCGCGACGGCCGCACGGCCAAGAACCACTTGATGGAGGCCAACCTGCGCCTCGTGGTCAGCCTCGCCAAGCGCTACACCGGCCGCGGCATGCCGCTGCTGGACCTGATCCAGGAGGGCAACCTCGGGCTCATCCGCGCGGTGGAGAAGTTCGACTACACCAAGGGCTTCAAGTTCTCGACCTACGCGACCTGGTGGATCCGCCAGGCCATCACCCGCGGCATGGCCGACCAGTCCCGCACCATCCGGCTGCCCGTGCACCTGGTGGAACAGGTCAACAAGCTGGCCCGGATCAAGCGCGACCTGCACCAGAAGCTCGGCCGGGAGGCCACCGACGACGAACTGGCCGCCGAGAGCGGGCTGGCGACGGAGAAGGTCGTGGACCTGCTCGACCACTCCCGCGACCCGGTGAGCCTGGACATGCCGGTCGGTGCGGAGGAGGACGCGCCGCTCGGCGACTTCATCGAGGACGCCGAGTCCGCCGACGCGGAGAACGCGGTGATCTCCGGCTTCCTGCAGGACGACCTGCGCCGGGTGCTGTCGACCCTGGAGGAGCGGGAGACGGCGGTGATCCGGATGCGCTACGGCCTCGAGGACGGCCAGCCGCGCACGCTGGACCAGATCGGCAAGGCGTTCGGGCTCTCCCGCGAGCGGGTGCGCCAGATCGAGCGCGAGGTGATGTCCAAGCTGCGCCAGGGCGACCGGGCCGACCGGCTGCGCGCCTACGCCAGCTGAGGACAGCGCCGTTGACACGTGACTTTCGTCACGGAAGCATTCGGCAGTGAACGTTCGCGACCGGTTTTCCGGTCGCTCACCCCGGAAGGCCGGACTCGCCGCAAGGGCGGGTCCGGCCTTTCGCATGCTCGCCCGGTGGTTCAGCGCTTGCAGCGCTGCTCGAGGTTGTGCTCGCCGAGCCCAGCGCTAGCCGCACACAGCGCTGGCCGGACTCAGGATTCAGCGCCCGTCTCGTCCAGGAAGCGCCGCCGCCAGCGCGACAACTCGTCCTCGGTGACCCCGTGCTCGGCCAGCCAGCCCGCCGCGGCACCTTCGTGCTCCTCGAACCGCGACAGCACACCTTCGATGGCCTCCACCGGCGTGGAGATCAGGTCCCGCACGTCCTCCTCGGTGACCCCGGGCGGCAACGCGGGCGCCATCTCCAGGCGTTGCAGCACGCGGAACATGTTCCGATCGGTCCGCACGTAATCCGCGATGATCGCGTCCCGGCGCACGCCCACCGCGCTGAGCAGCATCGCCGAGACGACCCCGGTGCGGTCCTTGCCCGCGGCGCAGTGCACCAGCACCGGCCCGTCCGCTTCCAGCGCGAGCCGGAACACCCGCACCAGCTTGTGCGCGGCCTTGTCCAGCATCAACTCGTAGAGCACCGGCAGCGGATGGTTCACCTCCGCCGAGTGGATGCCCGCCAGCAGCTCGATCTGGTGCACCTGCGCCTCCGCGGCGAGCGGGTGCGCGACCCCGTTGAGTTCGGCGGCATCACGCAGGTCGAGCACCACTCGCGGTGGCCACGCGTGCTCCTCCGGCGCGCGGTCGCCGTTCCTGGGTGCGTCGCTGCGCAGCACCACTCCCGAACGTGTGAGCACGCCGTCCTCGGCGGGGACGCCGCCGAGGTCCCGCAGGTTCACCAGCCCGTCGAGCGCGCCCACCGCCGGATCCGTCATGGACACCCGAGTCCCTCCCATCGATCGTCTCCGACGAACAGCGTCGCAGGTGGGCAGGACCGGCGACAGACCCGACCCGGCACAGCGGTTCAGCAGTGCGTTCGGCGTGGTCGGCGGGCTTGTTCGCGCGATTCCCGGCCCGCAGGAGTCGTTCGCGCGATGAGACGGGCCGGGAGGCGCCCGTCCGGCACCTCCCGGCCCTCGCTACACACCACTCACGCGCGAACGCACTTCTCCCGCAGGAGCCCCACCTCCTGCGGGAGAAGTGCCTGCGGCGCGCAGGTCCGCACGTCAGCGGCGCGGTACCTGCACGTCGCGCTCTTCCAGCACCACGGTGCGCTGGTCCAGCGGCTGGTCCAGTTGGACCGCGACCGGCGGGTGGCGCAGGTCCATCGTGCAGATCCCCGGCGGTTCCGGGGTCTCGTTGACCAGCAGGACCTTCACCTGCTGGGCGTTCTGGTCGGCGACCTCGGCGTGCACCTTGCTGCAGCCGCCTTCTTGACCGGTGGTGACGACGACGTTGCCACCGTCCTGGGTCCACACCCGCGGCGTTCCGGACTGCCCGGGTATGTTGGCCTTGATCAGGTTCGCCGGTACCGGTGTGCGTTCTTGCTGAGGTTTCGGCTGCACCGGTGCCGGAGGTTCCTGCGGTGCGGGCGGCTGCCCACCGAAACCGACGTCTCCTTGCTGTCCGGCGCAGGCGGAAAGCGCTAGAAGCAGGGCGCCTGCGCCCACTGTGGTGTGTAGCGGTCTCATGCCCCGAAGACGGGACCGGGCCGCATCGAGGTTGCTCGGAAATCGGATTCTCCGGACGCGCACTGTGGACCACGACCCATGATCAACGCATCCGCAGGTCGAGCAGTCCCGCCGGTCAGCCGCTTTCGGCCGCCGGCTCGACAGCGGCGGCCGCCGCCCACTCCCCGATCCAGCGGGCCAGTTCGTCGCTGTTGTGCACCCAGGCGTAGTGCCCCAGCTTCGCCGCGCCCGCGATCTCGCACGAGTAGTGCCGCCTGGTGCGCGCGGACCGCGCGGCCTTGCCCGCCAAGTGGTCCACTGAGGACTCCGGGGCGAGTTCGTCACCGTCCATGGTGACCGTCAGCAGCGGAACGTCCGATGCGGCCAGCGCGGCTTCGTAGTCGGTGTCCGAGCCACCGAGGCGGTAGCGGCCGGAACGTCCCTGCCTGGCCCAGTCGCGCATCACCCCGGCCGGCTGCCTGCCGCCGAAGCCGAGCCGCTCGCCCGGCCAGCAGCCCAGCACCGCGGACAACGCGGCGACCACCTGCGTGCCGGCCAGGTTCTTCCACGCGCGGCTGCCCTGGAAGCTGCGGAACCACACCGAACCGGAACCCAGCAGCGTCACGCCGCTCACCCGATCCGGATGGCTCGCGGAGTACAGCAGCGCGACCTGCCCGCCGAGGCTGTGACCGAGCAGGAAACGCGGCGCCTGCGGGAAGTTGCGCGCGACGAGGTCCACGACGGCGCCGGTGTCGTCGATCAGGTCCTGGTACCCGAAGCGGGTGCCGCGCCGCGCGCGGGGCAGCGCCTCCCCCTGCCCGCGCAGGTCGAAGCTGACCACCGTCCGGCCGCGGGCGGCCAGCGAGCGCAGGAACGGCTGGTAGTAGCGGGCGGGCACACCCATCGCGGGCAGCACGATCATCACCGGCGAAGCGGGATCCGCGCCGCGGTGCGCGCGGATCGTCAGCTGATGTTCGCCGGCCTCGACGGTGCCCAGCTCCACGAGTTCCAGGTCGTGCACGGCGGATCTCCCTTCATCGACCGGCACACCATAACCGGAACGCGTCGGTCTCGTAGTGGAGGTCGCTCTCAACGGAGCCGGCGCGGGCCGGTGTCCGGCGCGGCCGACGAGCGGCGCACCGACACCCGCGCACCGGTCACCTGCGCGCCACGGGCCGAGGCAAGCACCGGCTGCAAGGTCAGCTCGCAGACCTCCGGCAGGTCCTCCACCAGCGTCGCGACCCGCAACACCAGGTCCTCCACGGCCGCGAGGTCCGCCGGCTCATCCCCGCGGTAACCGGCCAGCAGCGGAGCAGCCCGTGGCGCCCGGACCAGCGCAGCGACGTCCGCATCGGTCATCGGCACCGCCCGGTAAGCCTTGTCCCCGAGCAGTTCACTGGCCACACCGGACAGTCCGAAGGAGACCAACGTGCCGAACGACGGGTCGTCCATCAGATCGATCACGCAGGAATTGCCGCGATCCGCCATCCGCTGCACGTAGACATCGTCCACTTCGGACATTCGCGCGAGGTCCTGGCAGGCTGCACGCACGGCCTCCGCGTTGATCAGGTCCAGCCGCACGCCCACGAGGTCGCTGCGATGCCGCAGGTGTTCGCCCGCCGACTTCACCGCCACCGGGTAACCGAGTTCATCGGCGGCCGCTGCGGCCTCGTCCGCACCGCGCACTCGACGGAACGGGACCAGCTCGATGCCGTAGCAGCCGAGCAGCTCCACCGCCTCGTCGTCGGTGAGCCGATGCTCGCCGTCGGTCAGCAACCGCTCGACCACATCCCGCGCGCGATCCTCGGCGATGCCCTCGGGCCGTACGAAATGGCCCTGCGGAGCGGCCCGCCAGCGCGCATAGCGGGTGGCGCGCGCCAGCGAGAGCACCGCCCGCTCCGGGCTCGGGTAGGACGGGATCGAACCCCACGCCGCGGAACCGTCCGAGCCGGGAACCGCGAGCTCGTCCGGCACCCCCTCGGCGGCGAGGAACGTGGTGACGACCGGCTTGGTCGCGGTCGTACCCGCTTCCTGCAGCGCTTCTCGCAACGCGCGCGCGTAGGCGGTGCCGGGCACCGCGACCGGCGGAGCGAACACCGCAACCAAGGCGTCCACGTCGTCCCGCAACGCGGCCTCGCGAACGGCGGCCGCGAACTCCTCCGGCTCGGCAGCGGCACCCACGTCGACCGGTTCGCAGGACAACCGCAACCCCTCGGCCTGCGCGACATCCGCGGCCAACATGCCCAGCGCCGAGGAGTTGCCGACGACCGCGATGCGCTCCCCCGCGGGCAACGGCTGGTGCGCCAGCAGCAGCGCGGTGTCGAACATCTGCGCCACCGACTCGACCCGGATCACCCCGGCTTGCTCGAACAAGGTCTGCACGCTGGTCTCGTCGACCTGCACCGAAGTGGCGGCCAGCCCGGCGCGAACCGCGTTGCGGCCCGACTTGACCACCACGATCGGCTTGCTGCGCGCCAGTCGCCGAGCCAGCCGGGCGAACTTCCGCGGATTGCCGAACGACTCGAGGTACAGCAGCACCACGTCCGTGGCCGGGTCGGTCTGCCAGTACTGGAGCATGTCGTTGCCGGACACGTCGGCCCGGTTGCCCGCCGAAACGAACGTGGACAGCCCGAGGCCGCGTTCGGTCGCCGTCGCCAGGATCGCCACGCCCAGCGCACCGGACTGGCAGAAGAACCCGGTCCGGCCGCTTCCCGGCAGTCGCGGCGCGAGCGTCGCGTTGAGCCGGTTGCCCTGGTCGGTGTTGACCACGCCGAGCGCGTTCGGCCCGACCACGCGCATCCCGTGCACGCGGGCGGAACGCACCATGCGGCGCTCGATCTCGCGGCCGTCCGGGCCGGATTCGCTGAACCCGGAACTCACGATCACCAGCGCTTTCACGCCTTTGGCCAGGCAGGCGTCGAGCACCTCGTCGATGCCGGGCGCGGGGATCGCCACCACCGCGAGATCCACGTCGTCCGGGATGTCGAGCACCGACGCGTAGGCGCGCACGCCGCGCACCGAGCGGTGCTCCGAATTCACCGGGTACACCGGGCCGGCGAAGTCCGCGGTGAGCAGGTTGACCAGCACCGCGTGCCCGATCTTGCGATGGTCGGTGGAGGCGCCGATCACCGCTACCGAACGCGGATGCAGCAGGTTGTGCACGCTGCGGGCTTCGGCGGCCTGCTCGCGGGCGCGGGCCACCGCCAGCGACTCCTCGGTGGGGTCGATGTCGAACTCCAGGTGCACGACGCCTTCCTCCATCGCGCGCCGGACCTGGTAACCGGCGTCGCGGAAGACCCGCACCATGGCCGAGTTCTCCGCGAGCACTTCGGCGACGAACCGCCGCAACCCGCAATCCCGCGCGGCCGCCGCCAGGTGTTCGAGCAAGATCGACCCCAACCCGCGGCCCTGGTGCTCGTCCTGCACGACGAAGGCCACCTCGGCCGAGTCCCGCTCGCCGAGCCGGTCGAACCGCCCCACCGCGACGATGTCGTCGCCGAGCAGCGCCACGAAGGCGACCCGGTTGGCGTAGTCGACGTTGCTGAAGCGCTCCACATCGCGCTTGGGCATCCGCGGGTACGGGCCGAAGTAGCGGAAGTAGCGGGTCCGGTCGCTTAGCCTGCCGTGGAAGGAGACCAGCTGGTCGGCATCGGCCGGGATGATCGGACGAAGATGCACGGTGCCGCCGTCGGACAGGACCACGTCGGCTTCCCAATGCCGCGGATATTCCTGCTGCGCGTCCGACCGCGCTTGCGCACCGGAGAATGCGTCCCCGGGCGGGATCCCGGCAGCGCTGACCGGTCCTTGCACCTGCCCGGCATCGGCCGGGTCCTGCTCCGTCGGGCCGCTGCCCATCCAACGATCACCCTTCCAGCCGTCCTGGTGAGCGGTCCCTCGCCACCACCGTCGACACCAACCAGGTAGGTAAGGCCGACTCAGTCCCGGACATCCGCAGGACTCAAACCGTGCAACGGGAACACCTCGTGCCGGGTGTCCCGGATCGCGGTGTCCACCGTGGTGTCGGTGATACCGCTCCACGGCGCGAACGACGGATCCACGTTGTCGGTCAACGTCGTCGGCAGCGGTACGTTCCCGGCAACCCGCAGCGCGTGCGCCAGCCAGTCCTGCGGCAACGTCGTGGCCGGATCGAGGTCCCTGTCCAGGACGGTGGCCAGCAGGTGCGTCCACGCGCGGGGCACGACGCGGTACAGCGAATACCCGCCGCCGCCCAACGCCACCCACTTGCCGCCCGCATAACGCTCGGCGTAGTCACGCAGGCTGCGATAGGTCGCGCGCTGACCGTCCACGGACATCGACAGATCGGCCAACGGGTCTTCCCGGTGCGCGTCGGCACCGCACTGCGTCACCAGCACCTGCGGGCGGAACGCTTCGAGCACGGAAGGAACCACCGCGTGGAAAGCGCGTTGCCAACCGGCGTCGTCCGTGCCCGGCGGCAGCGGGATGTTCACCGCCGTGCCTTCGGCACCCGCACCGCCGGTCTCGCTGGGGAACCCGGTGCCCGGCCACAGCGTGACCGGGTGCTGGTGCATCGACACGGTCAACACCCTCGGGTCGTCGTAGAACGCGGCCTGCACACCATCGCCGTGATGGACGTCGACGTCGATGTAGGCGACCCGTTCCACCCCCATCTCGAGCATTCCGGCGATGGCCACCGAGCAGTCGTTGTAGACGCAGAACCCCGCAGCCCGCTCGGCCATCGCGTGGTGCAGCCCGCCGGAGATGCTCACCGCACGATCGACCTTGCCGGAGACGACCTGCTCGGCAGCGGTCAGCGAACCGCCCGCGATGAGCGCCGCGGCCTCGTGCATCCGATCGAAGATCGGGTTGTCGTCGGTACCCAGCCCGTGTCCGACGTCCCAACCCGAGGTCGGAGCGGACCGCACCGCCGCCAAGTAGTCCGGCCGGTGCACGCGTTGCAACTCCTCGTCCGTGGCAGGACGCGGTCGCAGGGGCTCGACCCCGTCGAGCACGCCGAGTTCGCGCGCCAGCCGCATCGTCAGGTCGAGCCGGACGGGATGCAGCGGGTGCTGCCCGCCGAGGTCGTAGTCCAGGACCGAGTCGTCCCAGACCACCGCGCAGTCGTTGCCCATGGCGGCCGACGCTACCTGCCGTGTGTGCGGCCCCACAGTGGCGAAGGGCACAAGCGATCTCCGGTGTCCCTGCACTGCGCACTACCGCGGCCCTCGGCGCCGCCGCTCGTTGCGACGACCGGTTCGGGTAGCCGCTCAGCCCGGCTCCGGACCGGTCGCTGCGGGCCGCTCCGGGTCGGCTGACCAGTGCGACCAGGAACCCGAGTACAGCGCAGCGGGGTTGTCAGGTCCGCTCAGCCCCGCGTGTTCCAGCGCGAGCAGATTCGAGCAGGCGGTCACGCCGGAACCGCAATAGACACCTACCGCCGAGTCCGCGTCCACCCCGGAGTTCCGGAACCGCTCAGCCAATTCCGCCGGGGATTTCCACCTCCCTCCGGCGGTCACGTTGTGCGCGAACGGCACGTTCACCGCGCCCGGGATGTGCCCGGCACGCGGATCGACCGGTTCGGTCTCTCCTCGGTACCGCTGCGGTGCGCGGGCGTCGAGCAACCTCCCCTCGCGCGCGAGCCACGCGGCACCCTGCTCGTCGACCACCGGCATCGACCCCGGTACGACATCGAAACCGGTCTCCGTCGGCTCGGGCACCTCGGTGGTCACGGGCTCGCCCTGCTCGACCCAGGCGTCGTAGCCACCGTCGA
Source organism: Saccharopolyspora galaxeae (assembly GCF_016526145.1). GTDB lineage: Bacteria > Actinomycetota > Actinomycetes > Mycobacteriales > Pseudonocardiaceae > Saccharopolyspora_C > Saccharopolyspora_C galaxeae. The sequence continues at coordinate 126,927 of NZ_JADDUE010000007.1, read as the reverse complement.
GCACCCGCACGTCCCGGTGACCGGCCCAACGCAGCAACCACCACGCCCGCGCGGCCGCGGAACCGTCGTTCGCGTCGTAGGCGACCACGGTGCGATCGGACCGCACACCGGCGCGTCGCAACACCCGTTGCAGTTCCCCGGCTCCGGGCAACGGGTGCCTGCCGCCCGGTCCCGGTGGCGCGGCCAGCTCGGTGTCGAGGTCGACGAAGACCGCGCCGGGTAGGTGGCCGCGCTCGTAGTCCTGCCTGCCGGGCGGCCCGAGCAGACTCCAGCGGACGTCGAGCACTACCGGGCCGCCGGGCTCGCCCAGCCTCGCGGCGAGCTCGTCGACGGTGATCAACGGGTGCATGCGGCTCCCTCAATCCGAATGCGGACAGCTGCGCAGAAGAACCAGTCGAACAGCAGAAACGGCCGACCCGAAGCCACCGACCCGCGGTAGTGCCACGGGACTAGAATCGTGGTGGGACTGCAACGGGGAGCCAGCGTGAACGATCTCATCGATACCACCGAGATGTACCTTCGCACCATCTACGACCTCGAAGAGGAAGGGGTCGTCCCACTGCGCGCCCGGATCGCCGAACGCCTGGAGCAGAGCGGGCCGACGGTGAGCCAGACCGTGGCGCGCATGGAACGCGACGGGTTGCTCGCCGTCGCCGAGGACCGGCACCTCGAGCTCACCGAAGCCGGGCGGAGCCGGGCGATCCGCGTGATGCGCAAGCACCGCCTGGCCGAACGCCTGCTGGTGGACGTCATCGGCCTGGAATGGGAACACGTGCACGACGAGGCGTGCCGCTGGGAGCACGTGATGAGCGAGGCGGTGGAACGCAAGCTCGTCACCCTGCTCGGCAACCCGGCGACCTCCCCGTACGGCAACCCCATCCCCGGCCTCGACGAACTCGGCATGGCCGTGTCGGCACCGTCCGCCGAAACCGATCTGCAGCGCGTCGACGAGATCGCCCGCCGCGGTGGCGGGCGGGCGCTGGTGTGCCGCATCGCCGAGCACGTGCAGCTCGACCCCGACCTGATGAGCGAGCTCAAGGAGGTCGGGCTGATGCCTTCGCACGAGATCGAGATCGTGCCGGTCACCGGCGTGAACAAGCCGATCGAGGTCAAGGGCGCCAAGGGCGGCACCAAGCTGACTCCGGGCATCGCGCACGCCGTCCTGGTCCGCGCCAGGTGAGCCCGGCCGAACACGCCGCCGACGCCTTCGGCGGCGAGCACGGACGCGCCCCGGAACGGGTCTGGTCGGCACCGGGCCGGGTCAACCTGATCGGTGAGCACACCGACTACAACGACGGCTTCGTGCTGCCCATCGCGCTGCCGCACCGGATCGCGGTCGCAGCGTCGGCGCGTTCCGACGGCGCGCTGTCGGTCGCCTCGCTGGGTGACGACGGTGTGCTGCACCGCGCCGGGCCGATGCGCGTGCCCGACCTCGCTCCCGGCTCGCCGGCGGGCTGGGCCGCTTACCCCGCCGGCGTCGCATACGCGCTGCACGGCCAAGGCATCGACGTTCCCGGTGCGGACCTGGTCATCGCCGGTGACGTGCCCGCGGGCGCCGGACTGTCCTCTTCGCACGCTCTGGAATGCGCCGTAGCGCTGGCGCTGCTCGACATCGCCGGTCGGCCCGCCGGGGCGCCGGGCTCCCCGTCGACAGCCGAGATCGCCCGGTGGGTGCAGATCTCGGAGAACGACTTCGTCGGCGCCCCCACCGGCCTGCTGGACCAGACCGCGTCGTTGTCCTGCACCGAAGCGCACGCGCTGTTCTTCGACGTTCGTTCCGGGGAGACCACGCAGATCCCGTTCGACACCGATTCGGCCGGCTTGGAACTGCTCGTGATCGACACGCGTGCGAAGCATTCGCACAGCGACTCGGGCTATGGCGAGCGCAGGCGAGGCTGCGAGCGCGCTGCGGAATTGCTCGACGTCAAAGCACTGCGCGACGTCTCCTCCGGCGAGCTGGACGACACCCTGCCCGGTCTTCCCGAGCAGCTGCGGCCGCTGGTACGGCACGTGGTCACCGAAAACGACCGGGTGCTGGCAACCGTCACCGAGCTCAAGGCCGGAAACCTGGCCGCCATCGGGCCGCTGCTGACCGCATCGCACGTGAGCATGCGCGACGACTACCGGATCTCCTGCCCGGAACTGGACATCGCAGTGGACGCCGCGCTGAACGCCGGTGCCTTGGGAGCGCGAATGACCGGCGGGGGATTCGGCGGATCCGCGATCGCGCTGGTAGCTGCCACCGAGCGGGAGCGAATCGGCCAGTCCGTGTTGGACTCCTTCGCCGAGCACCGGTTGCAGAGGCCCCGGTTGTTCACCGCGACCCCGGCGGCCGGCGCCGGCCACGACCGGTAGCCTCGCCCGCTCCCGCCCGCCCCGCGGCAGGCGGGGCGAGTTCACCTTCGTCGGAAAGGCAGAAACCCCGTGAAGCTCCTCGTCACCGGTGGTGCGGGATACGTAGGCAGCGTGTGCGCCGCCCGGCTGCTGGAGAACGGCCACGACGTGACCGTGGTGGACGACCTCTCCACCGGGCACGCGGACGCGGTGCCCGCCGGCGCCGAGTTCGTGCAGGCCGACCTCGCCGACACCGCCGGGCAGCTGCTCGCCGACGGCTACGACGGGGTTCTGCACTTCGCGGCGAAGTCGCTGGTCGGCGAGTCGATGCAGGATCCGGACAAATACTGGCAGGGCAACGTGGTCACCTCGTTGCGACTGCTGGAAGCGATCCGCGAACACGGCACTCCGCGGCTGGTTTTCTCCTCCACCGCTGCGACCTACGGCGAGCCGGAAAGCGTGCCGATCCCGGAGGACGCGCCAACCCGCCCCACGAATACCTACGGGGCGACGAAACTGGCGATCGACCACGCCATCAGCTCGTACGCCACCGCGCACGGGCTGGGCGCGACGAGCCTGCGCTACTTCAACGTCGCAGGCGCCCATGGCGCGTTCGGCGAGCGGCACACCACCGAGACGCACCTGATTCCCATCGTGCTGCAGGTCGCGCTCAGCCTGCGCGAGCAGGTCCAGATGTTCGGCGACGACTGGCCGACCGCGGACGGCACCTGCGTCCGCGACTACATCCACGTCACCGACCTGGCCGACGCGCACCTGCTCGCGCTGGAGCACACCCGCCCGGGAGAGCACCGGGTCTACAACCTGGGCAACGGGACGGGCTTCTCGGTGCAGCAGGTGGTCGAGACCTGCCGGGAGGTGACCGGCCACCCGATCCCGGCGGCGGTGGCGCCGCGCCGGGCGGGTGATCCCGCGACGCTGGTGGCTTCCAGCGACCGCGCCCGCAGCGAACTCTCCTGGCAGCCGAAGCACGCGGATCTGGGCGTGATCGTGCGGGACGCGTGGGAGTTCGCCCGCGGTCGGAACGCGGGCTGAGCGGATCGGCCCGATCCCGGCTCGGTCGGGCCGGCACCCGACGCCGCCGTGGTGGTAGCGGCTCATGAGAGTTCGTCCTCGTCGATCGTGAGCTTGGCGTCCTGGATAGCGTCCCGGGTGAGCGACTCCAAGTGCTTCGGCGGCACCCCGGCGTCCAACGCACCCCGCAGCAAGCAACCCAACGGGTGCTCAGGCCTGCAGGACTCGATGCGTTCCAGTGCGACACCGGCAAGCGCGCCCTCCCCGCGCAGGTACGCCGAGAAGGCCAGCATGGCGGCCACCTCCGCGACCTCGGGAGCGGGAGCTTTGCGCACCAAGGTCAGCCAGAGCTGCTCGGCGGCCATCGCGTTGTCCCCGAGCGCCGCGCTCAAGCACAGGTCGCGGACGCGGCTGTCGGACAACGCCAGCAGCACCCGGAGCTGATCAAGCTCGGTGAGTGCCTCGTTCGCCGCTGTGCGGGCGACCGCGCCGAGTACGAGCTCGACGTCCTTGCGAGCTCCGGCGGGTTCCCGCGCGGATTCCTCGATCAGCTCGTTGAGCTTCGCCGACCAGCGCGCCGACAACTCCTCGGATTCCGGCGCGACGAGCCGCTCCAACTCGCTTCTGCTCTCGAACGTGACCGCGCCGGACGCGGCCAGCGCAGCGCCCATGGCCGAGCTTTTCGGGTCGGGAATCTTGCCGCCGCAGGTCGGGTCGTCGTAGCACTGCCACGATCCGCCCGCCCGCAACCGCGGCGTCCACAGCAGGTGCCAGATCGAGAACCCGGCCTCGCGGAAGGCTCCTGCCAGGACCCCGGCCAGGCCGCTGTACGGCAGCGACCCGGCCTCGCCCGCCGCGTGATCCGTCGGCGGCGCGGCTCCCGGTTGCCCGTCCGCGTCGTCCGGTTCCCGGCCGTCGGTACCGACGATCACCAGCAGGACCGCGGTCGCGTCCTGCCTGGCCAACGGCCCTTTCACCAAGTATTCGGCCAGCGCGGAGTGGTTCTCCGATTCCGGCAGGTCGATTCGCAGCGTGACGCCGCAGGCGGCCGAGGTGTCGCTCGTTTCGTGCAGCGCTACCAGCACCAGCGACTGGGAAGGGGTGAAACCGAGCAGGTGCGGCACGGCGGCCAGCACGTCCGCGGGGTCGCCGAGCCGAACGGAATGCGTTGAAGTGGTCATGCCCAGAACATCGGTGCCCGAACTGGATGCGGCGCAGGGTCGATTCCGAGATCTGTGGATGGATCGAGACCCTGTGGACGGAATCGCCGAACAAGAACGGAAAACTCACCGACGGGTGACAGTGAATCCGGCTACCTGCCTAGCCCCGTTGACGTGCACGCTGAGTGCACCACGTCCCGGCCGGAGCCCGGTGAGCCGTCCCGAGTCCGGGTCGAACGCCGCCACGGCTCCAGGAAATGCCTGCTCCGGCGGCCCGATGAACACTTCCGGGCTACCCTGCCAATCGGCGCTCACCGGGTACCGCACCGGAACGGCCCGATCACCTTGGAAAAGTTCGGCCGTTGTGGGCACCGAAGCACCGACCTCGACGTTCGCGGGCGCAGCGAGCTCAAGCCGGTCCACGTTCGGCTTCGTTTCCCATCGCACACCGCGCGGTCCCGTTCGCAACAGACTCCAACCGGTGAAGCCGCCCGACTCGGGTGCGGTCGCCGGGGCTTTGCCGGAATTTCCGTTCACTTCCAGCGACACGCCATCCACTGTGGACGAATGGAAGGTACCTGCGTGCGCGGCGACCAATGCCGCCGATTTCCCGGAGGAACCTTCGAAATCGGCGAGCCAGCGGTTCAGCAGCGCAGCTTCCTTCGGGTCCGCGAGCCGCGAAGCGTCACCGGCACCCGGGTCGTCCAACGGATGATGCAGAAACACCGCCACCGAACGAATCCGTGGGTCTCGCCGCGCTTGGTCGAGCGCAGCACGCAGCATCCGCACTTGCTCGAAGCCGCCGCCGAGCAGCGCGCCGGAGGAGGAATCCAGCGACACCATCCGAGTCCCGGCGACGTCGGCAACCCGCTGCGGTGCCCCGAATTCCGCGGTGAACTCGCGCAGATCGCCCGGTCCGTTCGCTTCGTGGTTGCCCGGCACGTAGAACCACGGGACACGATCACCGACCTCGGAGTCGATGAGCCGCCGCGCCAGGTCGAAGTCGGCAGCAGTGCCCCGATCGACGAAGTCACCGTTGATTACCAGCGCATCCGGCCGAGTCGCCACCGCCTCCCGCAACGCGCGGCGAGCCTGCTCGACCAGCGGGCCCGCCGGGTCGTCCGCGGTGAACTGGGCATCGCTGACCACGGCGATCCGGGCAGCGCCCGGAGCCGGCCGCAACGTCCCGTCCTGCACGACGGAACGATCCTGCGGCTGGGGAGTGACCGGAACGTCCACTTCGGGCGCGACCGAAGCGGTCAGGTCGTCGAAGACCAACCGCCCACCGTACTGCCGGGCGTCGTCCGTCTCGACCGCGTACAAGCGCTGCAAGCGCAGCGGTCCGGACGCGCCGGCCGGAATCGGCGCCTGCACGTACCGCCAACCGGTCCAGTCGACCTTCTCCGTCAGGTCCACCGTGGTCGCAACGCCCGCAGGATCGAGCAGCGTGCCACGCAGCCGCGCACCCCGGCCGTCACCGTTGACCCACACGCCGACCTGCTGCGTGCCGTCCGGCAGCGGCAAGGCCGACTCGGCGTTGACGTAGGCGGCCCTGGTCGAGGTACTGCCGGTCAGCGAGTAGTCCAACGCCAGCCCAGGAGTGCCCGCCCGGCCTTCGCCTTGCGTCAGCGAAGCACCTACCGGCTGCGGGAACCCGCTCGGCCGCCACCCACCGACATCGTCCATAGTGGACAGCGACTGGGGTTGCGCACCCGTCGTCACGCCCAAGTGGGTAACCTTGTCGCCGACGCGCGCGGTCACCACCGCAGAAGCCGAAGGTGACAGCGCAGTCACCGCGAAACCGTCCCGGTCCGGCTCGATCCGCACCGCATTCGAGTCGTATTCGAGGCGCACGTCGGCGGGTTCCACCCACGTTCCGAAGCCGTCCGCATCGTGCCCGAGAATCTGGAACCGGTCGCGAGCACCTTCCCCGGCCAGCCGGACACGCCCGACGCTCGGAGACAGCCGCACGGGCGGGCCCAACACCGTCAATTCGGCGGACCCGGAGGCGGCTGCACTGTGCGCGGTCACCTCCGCGGTCCCGGGCAGCCCACCCCGCAGGACACCGTTGTCGATCCGCCCTCTTCCCGGAGTCACCGACCACTCCGGACCGGCGGGAACCGGCGCACCGGTTTCGTCGTGCCCGTGCGCAGCGAAGCGACGGCTCAACCCGGACAACACCCGCCCACCACCGGGCTCCACGCGGAAACCGCGCAACCGGCCGCTTCCGGGTGCTGTCGAGAAGCCGAGCCCATTGGGCACCGGGCGCAACTCGCCCTCCGACGGCGAGTTGCGAACGCCCGGAGCGCTGCCGCCCTCCGGGCGCGCCAACAGCGTCGACGAACCCCCGCCATCCAGGTTGATGGCGTCGTCCGCGCCGAGCCGTCGCAACTGCTCGGCGAGTTCGAGTTCGGTCATCCCGCGGCTGGCGGCCTGCCGACCATCGATCGTGACCAGCCACATCCGTTGTCCATCGGCCGAGAACCCGGCCGCGGTCCGCGGGTGCAGCGCGGTGTCGTCGACCTGCTGCACCGCGCCGTCGCGCAGCAGAACCTTGTTGCCGCCCACGGCGACATCCGGTTCATCACCCGACGTGCGGGGCCGGTAGTGCACGCCCACCCGTTCGCCGACGCGCACGGTCGCCAGTTGATCGGCGCCGGCTCCCACCCCGAGCAGACGGACCGAACCGCGCGGTACCGGCCCTTCGGCCGGGGCAGGGCTCACCCGCGTGACCTGGTCACCTGCGACCTCCACCTCGGTCACCCGGTGCGCTCCGTCCACAGCGGACCGGCGGGATGCGTCGCCCCAACGCGGCGTGTACAGCGCAATGCCGTCGTCGGAGACCTTCGGGACGTTCAAGTCGGTCACCCGCGTGCGCCCACCGTCCGCGCGAGTCAGCTCCGCCTCGAGGAAGAGCTGCATCAGCCGCCCCGCGCGCTGCCGCCCGCCGACTGCGGCGACGTCGTTGTTCCCGGCCTCGGGGGCGCTGAGCAGCTCACCATCGGACATGGCAGGACCCAGCGGCGCACCGGAGGCGTCGATGTCGAAGAAGTCACCGTTGACGCCGGCAACAGCGCCCGAACGCGCGGCTTGCTCGGTCAGCGGGCTGCGCATCGAAGCACTACCAGGGCTCAAGTACTCGGGACGCAAGCCGGGTTCGGAGAGCTCGGCCGTCAGCACGTCGCCGCGCAGCCAGCCGTCCGGCCCATAGCGCTCGAACTCCGTCAGGCTCAGCCCGGGCGCTACCGGTGAGGTGTTGCGCGCCGTCTCGACTCCCTCGGACCGATCTCGGCCGCCGGCGCGGACGCTGACCGGGCCCTTCTCCAGCACCGAGGCGGCAGGACCGTCCTCCACCGGCGGAGTCGGCACCGCGGCCGAAGCGTTCGGCACGCTGAGCCCACCGGCCAGCACGACTCCCGACAGCACCACTGCGAAAGACCGCAATCCGCCCTCCCGACGCCGGAACACCGGCGCACCAGCAGATCGCAGGACGGCGGCCGACAGCGAGCGAACAGCTGAACTACACCCGAACAGCCGATGCCGATCACTCGGCGCTGTTGCACGGACTGCTGATCATGCCGAAACGCGCGACGGGCCGAAACGCGCATGGGGGAGTCGGCCGCGACGGCCGACTCCCCCATCAGCACCGGGACGTATCGGCGCCGGTGCTCGATCTCGCGTTGGACGCTGCGATTCCGGCCTCAGCTGCAGCCGGAGGTGGAGCCGCAGCCCTCGCACAGGTAGCAGGACCCGGACGGGCGCATCTTCGTGCCGCAGGTCATGCACAGCGGCGCATCAGCGGCCTTGCCCAAGCGCAGCTCCAGCAGCTCGGTCGAGCTGCCCGCGCGGTGGTCGTCCTCCTGCGCGGGTTCCTGCGCCTGCGCCGCCGGGTAGTCGACGGTGGAACGCATCGTGTCCAGGTCGACCGAACCACCGCCCGGCTCCGAGTCGTAGTCCGAAGTCTGCGCCGTGCGCTCCTCGTTGGTGAAGATGCCCAGCTGCGCCCGCTTCTCGTACGGCAGGTAGTCCAGCGCCAGCCTGCGGAACAGGTAGTCCAGCACGCTGCTGGCCATCCGCACGTCCGGGTCATCGGTCATGCCCGCCGGCTCGAAGCGCAGGTTCTGGAACTTCGAGATGTAGAACTCCAGCGGGATGCCGTACTGCAGACCCACCGAGATCGACATCGAGAAGGCGTCCATCACGCCGGACAACGTGGAGCCCTGCTTGCCGAGCTTGACGAAGATCTCGCCGAGCCCGTCGTCCGGGTAGGACCCGGCGTGCAGGTAGCCCTCGGCACCGCCGACGGTGAACGACACGGTCTGGCTCGGACGCTTCTTCGGCAGCCGCTTGCGGACCGGGCGGTACTCGATCTGCTTCTCGACGGCCTTGTCCGACTCGCCCTGCTCGCCCTTGCCCGCCGAGAGGGGCTGGCCGACCTTGCAGTTGTCCCGGTAGATCGCCAGCGCCTTCAGGCCCAGCCGCCAGCCCTCGAAGTAGATCTCCTCCACATCGGCGACGCTGGCCTGCTCCGGCATGTTCACCGTCTTCGAGATGGCGCCGGACAGGAACGGCTGCACCGCGGCCATCATCCGCACGTGCCCCATCGGTGCGATCGCCCGCTGGCCCATGGCGCAGTCGAACACCTCGTAGTGATCCGGGCGCAGCCCGGGGGCGTCGATCACGTGGCCGTGCTCGGCGATGTACTCGACGATCGCCTCGATCTGCTCTTCCTGGTAGCCCAGCGCCTTCAGCGCGCGCGGCACCGTCTGGTTGACGATCTGCATGGAGCCGCCGCCGACCAGCTTCTTGAACTTCACCAGCGCCAGGTCCGGCTCGACCCCGGTGGTGTCGCAGTCCATCATCAGGCCGATCGTGCCGGTCGGAGCCAGCAGCGACGCCTGGGCGTTTCGCCAGCCGTGCCGGGCGCCGATCGCCAGGCCGTCCTGCCACACCTTCGTCGCCAGCTTGTGCACCGCCACGTCGTTCTGGTGGTAGGTGCGTACAAGGTCGTTGGCCGCCGCGTGCTTGCGCATCACCCGCTGGTGCGCCTCCGCGTTGCGCGCGTAGCCCTCGTACGGTCCGACCGCACCGGCCAGCTCCGCGGAACGCTTGTAGGCGGTACCGGTCATCAACGAGGTGATCGACGCAGCCAGCGCTCGCCCGCCGTCGGAGTCGTAGGCGTGGCCGGTGGCCATCAGCAGCGCGCCCAGGTTCGCGTAGCCGATGCCGAGCTGCCGGAACTTGCGGGTGGTGTCGCCGATCGACTCGGTCGGGAAGTCCGCGAAACCGATCGAGATGTCCATCGCGGTGATGACGAACTCGACGGCCTTCTCGAACAGCTCCGCGTCGAAGGTCAGGTCCTCGCGCAAGAACTTCATCAGGTTCAGCGAAGCCAGGTTGCAGCTGGAGTTGTCCAGGTGCATGTACTCCGAGCACGGGTTCGACGCCGAGATCCGGCCGCTCTCGGGCGCGGTGTGCCAGTCCTGGATCGTGCCGTCGTACTGGATGCCCGGGTCGGCGCTCTCCCACGCGGCGTGCGCCATCTTGCGGAACACGTCACGACTGCGGACGTCTTCGACGACCGAGCCGTCGGTGCGGGCACGCAGCCCGAACCGACCGTCGCTTTCCACCGCACGCATGAACTCGTCGGTGACCCGGACCGAGTTGTTCGCGTTCTGGTACTGCACCGAGGACATGTCCGCGCCCCCGAGGTCCACGTCGAACCCGGCGTCGCGCAGCGCCCGGATCTTGTGCTCCTCCTTGGACTTGGTCTCGATGAACTCCTCGACGTCGGGGTGGTCGACGTCCAGGATGACCATCTTCGCCGCACGCCGGGTGGCCCCACCGGACTTGATCGTGCCCGCGGAAGCGTCCGCGCCGCGCATGAACGACACCGGCCCGGAGGCGGTGCCGCCGGAGGACAGCAGCTCCTTGGACGAACGGATGCGGGAGAGGTTCAGGCCGGCCCCCGAGCCGCCCTTGAAGATCAGGCCCTCTTCCTTGTACCAGTCGAGGATCGACTCCATCGTGTCGTCGACGGACAGGATGAAGCAGGCCGAGACCTGCTGGCGCGAGCTGGTGCCCACGTTGAACCACACCGGCGAGTTGAAGCTGAACACCTGGTGCAGCAGCATCCAGGTCAGCTCGTGCTCGAAGATCTCCGCGTCCACCTCGGTCGCGAAGTAGCCGTGCTGCACGCCGCTGCGCACGTACGTCTTCACGACCCGGTCGATGAGCTGCTTGAGGCTGTGCTCACGCTGCTCGGTGCCCTGCGCCCCCCGGAAGTACTTGCTGGTCACGATGTTGACCGAGTTCAGCGACCAGAACTCGGGGAACTCGACTCCGCGCTGTTCGAAGTTGACCGAGCCGTCCCGCCAGTTGGTCATCACCACGTCGCGGCGTTCCCAGGCAACCTCGTCGTAGGGGTGCACCCCCTCGGTGGTGTAGACCCGCTGCACCCGGATGCCCTCGGTGTGGGCACCTGTCTCCGGCTCCCCCGTTGCACCGACCGGGCCGTCCACGGTCTCTGTCATGACCTGTCCCTCTTCCCTGTTGCTCGCTCGTGCATTCCCGCCGCCGTCCGGTCTCCCCGTCCGGGTCGGTCGCGTCCCACCCGCGTTCGCCGGCCCACGCCGCGCCGATCGCCGCTTCGGTTTAGCCACTGCCGCTCTCCCCCGTTCGCGCCCCGTCCCCACTGCCGCGGGCCGCGCGGAGATCGACGATCTCCTTTTCGAAGTCGGCTACCGAGGAGAAGGCCCGGTAGACGCTGGCGAACCGCAGGTACGCGACCTCGTCCAGTTCGCGCAACGGCCCCAGGATCGCCAACCCCACCTCGTGGCTGGGCAACTCCGACACGCCCCGCGAGCGGACCGCGTCCTCGACCCGATGGGCGAGCTGCTGCAGCGCGTCCTCCTGCACCGGCCGCCCTTGGCAGGCGCGCAACACCCCCCGGACGACCTTTTCGCGGCTGAACGGCTCGGTAACCCCAGAGCGCTTGACCACCGACAGCACTAGTTCTTCCACTGTCGTGAACCGGCGACCGCAACCGGAGCAAGAGCGCCTGCGCCGGATCGCCTGCCCTTCCTCCACCTCGCGCGAGTCGATCACCCGGGAGTCATCGCCCCGGCAGAATGGGCACCGCATCGGACTCACCCCCTTTCGGCCGTCATCAGCCACACCTCCGCAGCAACCGGCGCACTCACCGTGCGTGGGAACCAGAGTACTCCTCGAGCACAAGCTGTGGAGTAACTACACCGGCGTAACTACTAGATGTTGTGGCGAACTCTAATCGGCCGCACATCGGGAAGCAAACCGACCCGCCCCGGTGCTCCCCGGACGAGTGATACCGGACGGAGCAGCGCGCGCGAACAGCAGGTGACCGCCCCGCGAAGATTCAGCCGCGCCGGACGGGCACGATCAAACTCCGCCCGGTCGCAGGCTCAGCAGCGTCGAGATGGTTCAGCTCGACGATGCGGCGGATCACCGCACCCTGATCGCTGTCCGGCGCGAAGCGAGCAGCCAGTCCGGGCAGCGTGTCGCCGCTGCCGACGGAGACCAGTTCAGTAGCATTCGGCACCGGCTCCGCCGGTTCGGCCGCGAGCAGGCCGAACGCTAAGACCACCGCGAAGGCGCAGAGACCGACGCCGGCGAGCCAGGCGGACTCGACCAACGCGTGGCGCCACCGGAACACCGCGCCCACCGGCTCCGCGGCGATCGATTCCGCCGGCACCGGCGGGTCGGCGGCCTCCTGCGCAGGCGTTCGCAACACCGCACCACCGGACGTCCGCGGCCGCGCCGCCGGACCGAGCACCGTCACCATGAGCACCTCCTGCACCGGGACCGCCCGCGGCCCACAACGGCAGATCGCAATCAAGATCGAATGGTTGTTCGATCGAACCTCCGTGCGATTGTGTACCAGCAGTGCTCGACAGCGCCAGACCTGGGGCGAAATTAACTCGAACAGGTGTTTGATCTTCCCTGCTGCCCGGTCTACTGTGGAAATCGGAGTCACGAGCAGTCCCGTTCACGAGGGCAGGAGGCAGTGGTGGTCAGCAACACGACCGAATCGATCGGCGACCGCGACGAGGTGCGCGACGGCAACGGGCAGGGCGGCGCAGGCGGAGTGGTGACCGAACTCCACGGACGCGGCGAACCGGCCGAGACCGTCCAGGAACAGCCCGCCGTTCCCGAGCAACCCGGCACAGCGGAGCTGAGCGATCGACAGCTCAAGGTGCTCGAAGCGATCCGCGAATGGATGCGCGAGCACGGCTACCCACCGAGCGTGCGCGAGATCGGCGACGCCGTCGGCCTGACGTCGACCTCGTCGGTCGCTTACCAGCTGCGCGTGCTGGAGCGGAAGGGCTACCTGCGCCGCGACCCGCACCGGCCGCGCACGGTGGGCGTGCTCGTCGCCGATTCCGAGCAGGGCGATCTCGCCGGGCAGCCGAAACCCGCGTACGTCCCGGTGGTGGGCCGGATCGCAGCGGGCGGGCCGATCCTGGCCGAGGAGTCGGTGGAGGACGTCTTCCCGCTGCCGAAGGAGATCGTCGGCGAAGGAGCGTTGTTCCTGCTGCAGGTCGTCGGCGACTCCATGGTCGACCTGGCCATAACCGACGGGGACTGGGTAGCGGTCCGGCAGCAGCCGGACGCGGACAACGGTGACGTCGTCGCGGCGATGATCGAAGGCGAGGCGACGGTGAAGACCTTCAAGCGCACCGACGAGCACGTCTGGTTGATGCCGCACAACGAGGCTTACCAGCCCATCCTGGGTGACGACGCGACGGTGTTGGGGAAGGTGGTCGCCGTGCTGCGCCGACTCTGAGAACCGCTTGCGGGCTTGATCCGTGCATCGGCACCGCATGAACCGTGCGCGGCGGGCACGTCCGTTCTCGGTGTGCGGCGGTAGCAACCCGGTCTTGGAAACAGCGGCGATTCATCGGCGGCGAAGCCGGCTCAGGAAGAACAGCAAAAGCGCCGCCAGGCCGAGGGCCACGACCACAGCAGGTGCTATCGGGACTCCGCTGTTCTTCTCGGGCCCGCTCGGCTCTTCCGATGCAGTGGTTCCACCGTTCTCGGAGTCGGTTCCGCCGGCGTCGGGACGCCCCGGCGAGGGCGCGGGCTCGGGGCGCAGCAACGCTGCCGCACCGGACAACGCCCGCACAGGTTGCTGACCTTCGGATGCCGACAGCAATGTGCCATCCGGTTCCCAGGCGATGGCTTCACCCTGCACCTCGTTCGGCAGCGGAATACGGATCGGTGGCCGCCGCAAAGCCGCAACCACGTCGCCGTCCGGGGCCTCGAACAAGTACGCCTCGGTGTAGGTCCGCAACGCGACCATCGTGCCGTCCGGGCTGACCGAACCACCGGTCACCAATCTGGTGCCGACTCCCGCTATCGGGCCGCCGGGTGTGTCGGTGGTGGGCAGCGTGACGGTGCCGACGGGCGCCCATGGAACGGTTTTCCCCTCTTGCAGGGGAGCGGCAGGGCGGTAGATCTGCGCCATGCCGAGCGGCTCTTTGGTAACTACATAGGGAATTCCGGACTTGTCCAGCAGCAGCGCCTCGGCGTCGTGCGGTCCGTCGGGATAGGAGAGCCGGTAGAGCGCCGAGTTGCCGTTCCCCGTCAGCACGTGCAGCGCGACCGTTTCGCGGCGGCGTTGGTTGTCGCCGGTATCTGCGAGCCAGACCGCACCGCCCGGAGCGAGCGCCAAGTCCTCGACGTCGTACGGGTCGGTGGCGGACGTCCACACGTCCCGCACGGAGCAATCGGCGGGGTTGAGCACCGGCACGCGCAGCGAACTGCCGCTGTCGGCGACCGCGTACCAGCTGCGCCCGTCCGAAGCCAGGCCGGAGAGTTCGGCCAGGCCGGGATCGGTGATCCGGCAACGCTCAGCCTGCGAAGACGACTGCGCGTGGTGCTGCGACGCATCGGCGGCAGCGGGCGGCACGGCCAGCATCGCCCCTACCACCAGCGCCGGGTATAGCGGACAGAAGCGGGGCCACCGCAGGAAGAATCCCAGCAGCGACGTTCCGGGGCGCGAATCGCCGGGCGGCCTCCCTGACGTTTCTCCAGCCCTGTGAGGGCCGATCATCGGCCGGTTCGCGATTCGCGGCCCGCACGACGGCTTCGTGGTCACCGTCAGCGGGCCGCCCTACCCGGAACACCGGTCCGGCGGCTCATCCCGCGCCTGCGAAAGGTTGCAGCGCACCGGCGAGGTCGGAACGGACCTTGGCCCGCACCCTGGTGCCTTCGGCGGTGTGCTCCTCGTCGACGAGCTCCCCTTCGGCGTGCACCCGGGAAACGAGCTCGCCCCGGGTGTAGGGCACCAAGGCGTCGACGAACACGCCGGGGCGCGGCAGCCGGTCCGCGATGAGCTCGCGCAGCGCGGCGGTTCCCGCACCGGTGTGCGCGGAGACGAACATCGCGCCGGGCAGCAGCCTGCGCAGCTCGGCGATCCGGGTGGCGTCGACCTGGTCGGTCTTGTTCACCACCAGGAGTTCCTCCGGAACCGGCGCGCCGTGCTCCGCGGCGATGTCGGAGACCACCTGGCGCACCGCGGCGACCTGGTCGTGCGGTTCGGGCTCCGAACCGTCCACCACGTGCACCAGCAGGTCAGCGCCGGTGACCTCCTCCAGCGTGGAGCGGAACGCCTCCACGAGCTGGTGCGGCAGGTGCCGGACGAAGCCGACGGTGTCGGTGAGCGTGTAAGCCCGTCCGTCCGGGGTCTCCGCGCGGCGGGTGGTCGGGTCCAAGGTGGCGAACAACGCGTCCTCCACCAGCACGCCTGCGTCGGTGAGCGCATTGAGCAGGCTGGACTTGCCCGCGTTGGTGTAGCCGGCGATGGCCACTCCGGCGACCTGCCTGGCCTCGCGCCTGCCGCGCTTGGTGTTGCGGACGGTGCGCATCGCGGCCAGTTCCTTGCGGAGCTTGCTGATCCGCTTGTGGATCCGCCTGCGGTCGGTCTCCAGCTTGGTCTCACCGGGACCGCGGGTGCCGACGCCGCCGGTGGCGCCACCGGCCTGCCGGGACATCTTCTCGCCCCAGCCGCGCAGGCGGGTGATGTAGTACTGCAGCTGGGCAAGCTCGATCTGCGCCTTGCCCTCCTTGGAGCTGGCGTGCTGGGCGAAGATGTCCAGGATCAACGCGGTCCGGTCGATGACCTTGACCTTGAGCTTGTCCTCGAGCTGCCGGAGTTGGCCGGGCGCCAGCTCGCCGTCGCAGACGACGGTGTCCGCGCCGGTAGCGACCACGACGTCGCGCAGTTCCTTGACCTTGCCCGCACCGACATAGGTCGCCGGGTCGGGCCGCTGCCTGCGCTGCACGAGTCCCTCGAGCACCTCGGAACCGGCTGTTTCGGCGAGCCGGGCCAGCTCGGCCAGCGAGGCTTCGGCGTGCACCGCGTCACCCTCGGTCCAGACCCCGACGAGCACGACGCGCTCCAGCCGCAACTGCCGGTACTCGACTTCGGTGATGTCGGAGAGCTCGGTGGACAGCCCCGCCACGCGGCGCAGCGAGGCGCGTTCGTCCCGCTGCATCTCACCGCTTGAAGGGGCGGTGTCCGCGGCTCTGGAGGCGGCGAAGTCAAGGGCCGGATCATGAACGGAAAACTCGTCGGCGTCGAGCGGCTGACCGCCGGGCTCGTCCGTGCCGGCTGCTGCGCGGGCGACCTCCGGGTCGAGGCTCGCCTCGGATGACCACAGTGCGGATTTCTTCATATCGGTTCCATTGTCCCACGCTTCGCGACCGGTTTTCACCCTCGAAAATCGGCCCGGGCCGGGCACTCCGCGCGGTCAGCCGATCTCGGCTTGACGCCACCACTCCACGCCGAGCCTGCCCCCGCCGACGAGAACCGCCGGGCCGGTGAGCAGCGTGGTCCGCTCCGTGACCTCGACCTGAACGCTGCCGCCCAGGACCTCGACGAGGCGTTGCCCGGTTCGTGCGCCGTCGGCGTGCAACGCGGCGACCGCGGCCGCGACCGTGCCCGTTCCGCACGAGCGGGTTTCGCCGACGCCGCGCTCGTGCACCCGCATCCGGATGCGATCGGCCCCGCCCACCGCGTCCGGGCCGAGGCGGCGGACGAACTCGACGTTCACGCCGGCCGGGAAGAGTTCGGGGTCGTGCGGCGGGACCTCGGTCAGGTCCAGCCCGGCTATGTCCTGGTCGGTGACGCAGGCGAGATGCGGGTTGCCCAGGTCCACCGCGAGTCCCCGGAATCGCTGCTGCCCGACGGTGGTCCCGGATTCGCCGAAGATGCGTGCCGGTCCCATTTCCACCGTGCTGCTGCCGTCCGGGTGCGTCACGACGGGTTTGGTGCCGCCCCGGGTTCCGACGTCGAAGGCGCCTTCGGCGGCCAGACCGGCCTCGACGAGGTAACGGGCGAAAACGCGGACGCCGTTGCCGCACATCTCCGCGAGGGAGCCGTCGGCATTGCGGTAATCCATGAACCAGACGTCCGGAGAAACCGACGCCGGCGCATCGGGCACCGCGGCGGCGGGCACGACGCGGAGAACACCGTCCGCGCCGAGTCCGCGCTGCCGGTCGCAAAGCGCGCGCACGTGGGCCTCGGTCAGCTTCAGCTCGCCTTCCGGGTCGGGCAGCACGACGAAATCGTTCTGCGTGCCGTGGCCTTTGACGAACTCTGGTCCTTCGGAAAACCGCACCCGGCAAGTCTACGTGCGCAGCAGCGCCCGGAGGCGGTCCGGCGTCGCCTGCTCAGCTGTTGCGTCGAGCCAGTTGACGCGCTTGTCGCGGCGGAACCACGAACGCTGTTTGCGCACGAACCGGCGAGTGAACCGGGCGGTCTCGGCGGCCGCGGCGGCCATGTCGCCCGAACCGTCGAGTTCGTCGAGGACCTGCTGGTAGCCCAGTGCGCGCGAGGCGGTGCGGCCGTGCCGCAGACCGTGGTGCACCAGCTCACGCACCTCGGCGACCAAGCCCGCGTCGAACATGCTGGTGACACGCAGGTCCACCCGGTCGTCGAGTTCCGCGACCGGCCGGTCCAGGCCGAACAGCACCGCGTCGTAACGCGGCGGGCCCGGCTTGGGCAGGTTCGCGGAGAACGGGGCCCCGGTGATCTCGACGACCTCGAGAGCGCGCACGAGCCTGCGACCATTGCTGGGCAGAATCGACTCCGCGGCGGTCGGGTCCACCTCCGAGAGCTGCCGGTGCAGATCGGCGGCGCCGCGCTGCCGGAGCTGCTCGTCCCAGCGGGCGCGCACTTGCGGATCGGTTCCCGGGAACCGCAGATCGTCGAGCACCGCTTGCACGTAGAGCCCGGAGCCGCCGACCAGCAGCGGCGTCCGGCCACGCGCCAGGACATCTTCGACGGCGGCGCGCGCGTCGCGCTGGTAGGCCGCCACCGACGCCGTCTCGGTCACATCCAGCACGTCGAGCAGGTGGTGCGGGACGCCGCGGCGCTGCTCGGTGGTGAGCTTGGCGGTGCCTACGTCCATCCCCCGGTAGAGCTGCATGGCGTCGGCGTTGATCACTTCTCCGCCGAGTTCGTCGGCGAGCTCGACTGCGAGGTCGGACTTGCCGGTCGCGGTCGGGCCGACGATCGCCACGAGTCGTTGCGCAGGTGCAGCGGACACCCGGCCACCCTAAATCCCGCGAACAACCGCACGAGCGTGCGGATCCCCGCAGTGCGGGCACTGAAAGGGCAGGTCAAGCGGCGCGCGACCAGGTTCCGACGTGGTAGGTCACGCCGTGCGGGGTGTCCGAGTACACCAGCCGCCCGGCCCAGTTCCCGGTGCCTGCCGCACCCGCCGCGCACTGCCAGGCGGCACGAGAGGCAACACCGAGTTCGGCGCAGAGCTGCGGATCGAGGTCGAGCAGCTCCCGCCGGTCGACATCACGCACGGCCGACCGCAGTCGCTCGTCCAGCCGGCGCGCCCGGGGGTCCGGCGGGTGCGGCGAGCGCTCGTCTTGCCGGTTGGTGCCCTCGGCGAGCACCAGCAGGCCGAACTCCGCCGCAGCGGACCCGAGCTGCCGGCCCAGCTCGGCCGCCTGCTCGGTCGGAGTGTCGGCGGCCAGCAATCGCACGGTCACGCGCTCGGCTCCCGCCTGCTGCCGCAACCAACCCGCGACCAGGGCGGGCAACGGCAGCTCCGGGTCCCACGCCGGCCGATCGCCGCCCAGGCTCACCGGCACATCAACTCCGTACCCTGCGAAAGTCCCGGCGGTGTCCGGTTCCAGCACGGTCGGCCCGCGACGATCTACGCCGACGGCGACCCATTCGGCGGCCGAGTCCGTCAAACTGGTGGTGGCGCGCAGGCACGCGCCCCGCACCGGCTCGGTCCGCGGACCGGTCCGCACGGTCAGTTCGGGGACGAGCAGCGGCGGGTACGGCACCACAGCGATGCGGATGAGCACACCCGTGCACGGTAGAGGTCACGGTCGGCGGTGAACGGAGCAGGGACCCGATCGCCGCGCGCGGCGGCACCCGCCCGCGCGGCCCGTTCGCATGACCCGCACCGGACCGCCGACGCCTCCGGAGGGCGCGCCGGAATACCGGGGCCGGGGCGGACCTGTTTGAATGCGCCAGCGGAGATCGGACTCGACCTGCGGGTCCGGATCGCCGCGCACCGGCTCCGCCACGGCGGGGCGCCCGTGCCCGGCACGGGCATCGAAGCGGGTACGCGAGGAGGATTCCGGTCATGACGCACCAGGACACGACCCCCGAAACCGCCGCGAGAACAGCACCGGGCACGACTGCGGCGAACGCTGCAACCGGGGCTCACCTTTCCGCGCCCGCGGTGCCTGCCGCCTCCACCGACCCGGATCGCTGGGGCCGGGTGGCCGACGACGGCACGGTTTACGTGCGCACCTCCGGCGGCGAGCGGGCGGTCGGATCGTGGCAGGCGGGCGCCGCGGCCGAGGGGCTGGCGCACTACGCGCGGAAGTTCGACGACGTGCGCACCGAGGTCGAGCTGCTGGAGACCCGGATCAGCGGGCACTCCGGCGATCCGAAGCAAGCGCTGACCAGCGCACGCCATCTGCGCGACGGGCTGGCCGAGGCGGCCGTCGTGGGCGACCTGGATTCGCTGCGCGCTCGTGTCGAGCACCTCGTGGCACGCGCCGAACAGGCCGTGCAGGACGCGAAGGCGCACAAGGACCAGGTCCGGGCGGACGCGGTGGCGCGCAAGGAAGCGCTGGCAGCCGAGGCGGAGCAGATCGCCGCGGAGGCCACGCATTGGAAGTCGGCGGGCGACCGGCTCCGGGCGATCCTGGACGAGTGGAAGACCGTCCGGGGCGTGGACCGCAAGACCGATGAGCAGCTCTGGCGCCGGTTCTCCAAGGCCCGGGACGCGTTCAACCGCAGGCGCGGCTCGCACTTCGCCGAACTGGACCGCCAGCGCGCGACGTCCAAGGCGCACAAGCAGGAGCTGGTGGAGGAGGCCGAGTCGCTGACCGAGTCCACCGACTGGGGCGCCACCGCCACCCGCTACAAGCAGTTGATGGCGGATTGGAAGGCGACCGGGCGCGCCCCGAAGGACAGCGATGAGGCGCTGTGGCGGCGGTTCCGGGCCGCGCAGGACACGTTCTTCGCACGGCGCTCCGCGGCGTTCTCGGAGCGCGACGCGGAATTCGCGCAGAACGCGACGGCGAAGGAGGAGCTGCTGGCCGAGGCCGAGACGATCGACCCGAAGGCGGACCTGCAAGCCGCGCAGCAGCACCTGCACCGCATCCAGCAACGCTGGGACGAGATCGGCAAGGTGCCGCGCGAGCGGATGCGGGAGCTGGAGGGCAGGCTGCGGACGGTTGCCGACCGGGTACGCACGGCTTCGGAGACGCAGTGGCGGCGCACCGACCCGGAGGCGCAGGCGCGCGTCGAGCAGTTCCGGGAGCGCGTCGAGCAGTTCGAGGCGCAGGCGGAGAAGGCGCGGGCCGCCGGGGACGCGAAGCGGGCCAAACAGGCCGATGAGCAGGCCGAGCAGTGGCGGGTCTGGCTGTCGGCGGCGGAGCAGGCACTCGAAGACCGCTGAGCGGGCATCCCAGGCCGCCGCGTTGACGACCGCTTGAGGCGACGCCTCGCCGAGTTCCACGGGGTTTGCGCCTCGATGCGTGCCGCAGTCCGCGACTGCTGTTCAACCAGCCTCAACAGGCTTCGCTGGGCGCTCAGCACCACGTCAGGGCCGCCTGAGCACCACCCGAAGCCACTGCACGGCCAGCACCACGATGCACACCACGGCCAGCACCAGTCCCAGCGACGGCCCGCCTTCGGGCACCGTCTGCCGGGACCAGATCGCGGTGACCCCCTCGAACGACACGATGATGCAGGCCATTCCGGCGACCCACGCCAGCGCCCAGCGCCGGGTGGCCAGCGCGAGCGCGCTGAGCAGGACCCCCGCGATGGTGGAGTTGATCGCGAACAGCCGCGGCAGCAGCGTGATCTTCAGCGCGGGATCGGCCTGGCCGAACAGCACCTGCCACCCGGTGGCGTCGCCGATCCACGGCAGGATCGAGCACAACACCAGCACGAGCATCACCCCGGCGATGGTCAGCGCCGTGGTGCCGGGATCGATGCGGCGCAGCAGGTCGCGCTCGGCCTTGGAGAGTTCTTTGCGACCCTGCTCGTCCGCGGCTGCGGCCGGATTCGCACCTGCCACCGGCTCGTCCCGCTGCCCGCCGTCGTGCTTCGGTTCCTTGGCATCGTCGCTCAACACGCACATCCCTGTTCGGCGGCCGGCTGCGGTTGTGGTGCGCCGAAGGACGGGAGTCCGAGGCTGACCCCGGAGGTCTTGGGCCGTTCGCCCACCTCCCAGTGGTCCCCGGCGCGGGTTCGGCGGTGCGCGGTGATCTCCCCGTCGGCGACCAGGTGGTGCGGCGCGGCGCGGGTGACCGCGGTGTGCACGACGTCGCCGGGGCGGATCTCCCGGTCGATGGCTCCGTCCGGGGCGAAGTGCACCAGCCGTCCGTCGCGGGCGCGGCCGGACAGCCTGCGGGTCTCGCTGTCCTTGCGGCCTTCGCCTTCGGCGACGAGCAGTTCGACCTCCGTGCCGACGAGTTCCTTGTTCAGTTCCCAGGACATCTCGTTCTGCAGCGCGACCAGCCGTTCGTAGCGCTGCTGCACGACCTCCTTCGGCAGCTGGCCCGGCAGGTCGGCGGCGGGCGTGCCGGGCCGCTTGGAGTACTGGAAGGTGAACGCGCTGCTGAACCGGGCTTCGCGCACGACTTCCAGGGTCTGCTCGAAGTCCTCTTCGGTCTCACCGGGGAAACCGACGATGATGTCGGTGGTGATCGCCGCGTCCGGCATCGCTTCCCGGACCTTGCGCAGAATGTTCAGGTACCGCTCGGAGCGGTAGGAGCGGCGCATCGCCTTGAGCACCCGGTCGGAGCCGGATTGCAGCGGCATGTGCAGCTGGTGGCAGACGTTGGGGGTCTCGGCCATCGCCTCGATCACGTCGTCGGTGAAGTCCCTCGGGTGCGGCGAGGTGAACCGCACCCGCTCCAGCCCGTCGATCTCCCCGCAGGAGCGCAGCAACTTGCCGAACGCGAGCCGGTCGCCGAATTCGACGCCGTAGGCGTTGACGTTCTGCCCGAGCAACGTCACTTCGAGCACGCCCTCGTCGACCAGGGCCTGGACTTCGGCCAGCACGTCGCCGGGGCGGCGGTCCTTCTCCTTGCCGCGCAGCGCGGGCACGATGCAGAAGGTGCAGGTGTTGTTGCAGCCCACCGAGACGGACACCCAGCCGGAATAGGCGGATTCGCGGCGCGCGGGCAGCGTGGAGGGGAACACGTCGAGGGATTCGAGGATCTCGACCTCGGCCTCCTCGTTGTGCCGGGCGCGCTCCAGCAGCGTCGGCAGCGAACCGAGGTTGTGCGTGCCGAACACGACGTCCACCCAGGGCGCGCGGCGCACGATCTCGCTGCGGTCCTTCTGCGCCAGGCAGCCGCCGACGGCGATCTGCATACCGGGGTGGTTCTGCTTCACCGGACGCAGGTGGCCGAGGTTGCCGTAGAGCCGGTTGTCGGCGTTCTCGCGGACCGCGCAGGTGTTGAACACGACCACGTCCGCCTCGGTGTCCTTGGGCGCGCGCACGTACCCGGCTTCTTCCAGCATCCCGGAGAGCCGTTCGGAGTCGTGCACGTTCATCTGACATCCGTACGTGCGCACCTCGAAGGATCGCGCGGCGTCCCGCTCAGCCATGCCTCAACGGTATCTCCTGGTCAGAGGCCGAATGGAAGCACCCTGCCCAGCATCGCGGGCAGCGGCCCACAACGATTCGACGAGTTCGGTTCGTGCACGCATGGAATGCGATCCCGGTGGATGCGCGGGAACCGCCGCACCGGAGCCATTCCGTTCGTTTCGCCTTTCGGGCACGAAGCGAGCAGAATTGCTCCATCCGGAGCATCCGCACCATATGGACTAACCGGCCTGGTCGGCCTAGGTTTTCGCCAGCAGAACCGGATTCTTCGGCAAGGAGCGCGCATGACCCCGGAATCGCCGATGATCCGCATGTCCGCGGTCGACAAGCACTTCGGACCGGTGCACGTGCTGCGGGACATCGAGCTGACCGTGCCCCGCGGTCAGGTCGTGGTCGTGCTCGGCCCGTCCGGTTCCGGCAAGTCCACGCTGTGCCGCGCGATCAACCGCCTGGAACCCGTCGACTCCGGGACGATCGAGATCGACGGCACGCCGCTGCCCGCGGAGGGCCGCGCGCTGGCCGGGG
Organism: Saccharopolyspora galaxeae; assembly: GCF_016526145.1. Lineage (GTDB taxonomy): Bacteria > Actinomycetota > Actinomycetes > Mycobacteriales > Pseudonocardiaceae > Saccharopolyspora_C > Saccharopolyspora_C galaxeae. Next base: position 103,730 of record NZ_JADDUE010000007.1, on the reverse strand, counting down.
TGCGCGCCGACGTCGGCATGGTCTTCCAGCAGTTCAACCTGTTCGCGCACAAGACGATCCTGGACAACGTCACCCTCGGGCCGATCAAGGTGCGGCGCTCGGACAAGGCCACCGCCGAGCAGGAGGCGACCGCGCTGCTGGACCGGGTCGGGATCGCGGATCAGGCGGCCAAGCATCCCGCGCAGCTGTCCGGCGGGCAGCAGCAGCGCGCCGCGATCGCCCGCGCGCTGGCGATGAAGCCGAAAGTGATGATGTTCGACGAGCCGACCTCCGCGCTGGACCCGGAAATGGTCAACGAGGTGCTCGACGTCATGGCGGGGCTGGCCGCCGAGGGCATGACGATGCTGGTGGTCACGCACGAGATGGGTTTCGCGCGCCGCGCCGCGCACCGCGTGTTGTTCATGGACGACGGGCGGATCGTCGAGGATTCCACTCCGGACCGCTTCTTCCAGGGCGCCGAGAGTCCGCGGGCGCAGGACTTCCTGAGCAAGATCCTCACCCACTGACGGCGGCTCCGGCCGCGAAAATCCGGTTCACCGCAGAGAGGGGATTGCCGAGATGAAAGCGCGGAACGTGCGCTGGGGCGTGCTGGTGGCGTCGCTGGCGCTGGCCCTGACCGCCTGTGGCGGCGGAGGGGGCAATCAACTCGCCGGGGGTGGCAACGAGGTCGCCGTGGACCGCGGCGCCAAGTTCGAGCCGGGCAGCACGATGGCGAACCTGCAGCAGGCGGGCAAGATCCGCATCGGCGCCAAGTTCGACCAGCCGCTGTTCGGCCTGCAGGGACTCGACGGCAAACCGCAGGGTTTCGACGTGCAGATCGCCAAGATCGTCGCGGCGAAGATGGGCCTGTCGCCGGAGCAGATCGAGTGGGTGGAGACCCCGAGCAAGACCCGCGAAGAGGTCATCGAGCAGCAGAAGGTCGACATGGTCGTGGCGACCTACACGATCAACGACAACCGCAAGGAGCGGATCAGTTTCGCCGGCCCGTACTACCAGGCCGGTCAGGACCTGATGGTGGCCCGCGACAACACCGGCATCACCGGCCCGGAGTCGCTGCGCCCGACCGGGGCGAAGGTCTGCTCGGTCACCGGTTCCACCCCGGCCGAGGAGATCAAGAAGTACGTCGATCCGCAGAACCTGGTGCTCTTCGACGTCTACTCGAAGTGCTCCGACGCGCTGCGCACCGGGCAGGTGCAGGCGGTGACCACGGACAACGTGATCCTGATGGGCCTGGTGGAGAACGGCGGCGGCCGGTTCAAGCTGGTCGGCAAGCCGTTCACCGCGGAGCCCTACGGCATCGGGATCAAGAAGGGCGACGTGGCGTTCTGCCGGTTCATCGACGACGCGCTGACCGAGGCTCAGGCCGATGGCAGCTACCAGAAGGCGTGGCAGACCACCGCGGGCAAGGTCTCACCGCAGGTGCCGCCGCTTCCGCAGTTCGACGCCTGCGGCTGATCGGAATCCGGGAGGGGCGTGCGTCCCTCCGCCACGCACTCTGCGCCGGAGGGCCTCGTGCACGTCCTCATCGACAACCTGCCCCTCTACCTCAGCGGCCTGCTGCGCACCCTGCAGATCTGCGCGTACGCGGGCGTGCTGGCGCTCGTGCTGGGCACCGTGATCGCCGGTTTCCGGGTCGCACCGCTGCCGCCGCTGCGCGCCGCCGGGACCTCGTGGGTCAACGTGTTCCGCAACTGCCCGCTGACCGTGGTGCTGTTTTTCATGGCGTTCGGGCTGCCCGAGCTGGGGTTGAACGGCTCGTACTTCTGGTTCGGCACCGCCGGGCTGGCGCTGTACACCTCGGCGTTCGTGTGCGAGGCGATCCGCAGCGGCATCAACGCGGTGCCGCCGGGGCAGGCGGAAGCCGCGCGAGCGGTCGGGCTCGGGTTCGGACAGGTGCTGCAGCTGGTGGTGCTGCCGCAGGCGGTGCGCACCGTGGTGCCGCCGCTGGGCAACGTGCTCATCGCGATGATCAAGAACTCGGCGATCGTGGGTGCTTTCGGCGTCGGCGGCGACCTGTTCGCGGTCGGCGACACCCTGACCTCCGCGCGGGGTGAGGCGGCGCTGCCGGTGCTGACCGGTGTCGTCATCGGCTACCTGGTGATCACGATCCCGGCCGGGCTGCTGCTGGGTGCCCTGGAGCGGAAGGTGGCGATCGCGCGATGACGAACTCCGTGCTCTACGAGGCACCGGGCCCGGTGGCGCGGCGGCGGAGCATGCTGGCCAGCGCAGGAGTCGGCGTGCTGCTGCTGGCGGTGCTGGTCTGGGTGCTGGTGGCGCTGGGCACGCGCGGGCAGTTGACCGTGCAGAAGTGGGGTCCGCTGATCGACCCCACGAACGACACGTTCGCGCCGTTGTGGAGCCTGCTCGGCGCGGGACTGGCCAACACCTTGCTGGCCGCGGTGCTGGCCATGCTGTTCGCACTGATCATCGGGACGCTGCTGGCCGTGACGCGGTTGACCGCGGCGGCTTGGTACCGGTGGGCCGTGGTCGGCGTGGTGGAACTGCTGCGCGGCGTTCCGGTGGTCATCGCGATCTACTACGCCAGCCGCGTGCTGCCTTCGCTCGGCGTGGACCTGCCGCTGCTGTGGTACCTGGTGATCGGGTTGACCGCGTACAACTCGGTGATCATCGCCGAGATCGTGCGGGCCGGGATCCTCGCGCTGCCGCGCGGGCAGAGCGAAGCCGCTTATGCGATCGGACTGCGGAGATCGCAGGTGCTCACCACGGTGCTGCTGCCGCAAGCTTTCCGGGCGATGCTTCCGGCGCTGATCAGCCAGCTGGTGGTGATCCTGAAGGACACCTCGCTGGGCTTCATCATCTCCTACGTCGATCTGGTGCGGCAGGGCCAGATCGTGATCCAGAACCTGAACAATCCGATCCAGACCTACTTCGTGATCGGAGTGGTGTTCGTGCTGATCAACTACGCGCTGAGCCGAGTCGCGGTGGCCACCGAGCGACGCGTCGGCCGCGGCCGCAAGGGCGCCCCGGTGGTCGAAGGCGTCGAGTGAGCCGGCTCAGCCCGGAGTCGCCTGCACCCCTTCGGGCGCGAGCGTCGCGTCGTAGGCGCGCTGCCAGCTGCCGTCCGCTACCGCGGTGCGCAGGGCCGCGTCGATCTGGTCGCGCAGCACGTCGTCGCCGGACTTGAGGCCGACGAACTGCTGTCCGCCGTCGGTGACCGCGTACGGACCGACCGCGGAGACGCCCTGCCGGGCCGGGTCGACGCCGCCGATCTGCAGGTCCACGCTGCCGCCTGCGAGCGCCTCGGATTGCAGGGTGGCCGGCAGCATGCGGAAGGAGACCTGGGTGGCGGGGTCCAGTCCGAGCTCTTGTGCGATGCGGCGCGCGATCTCCACGTCGAAGCCGCGGTATCCGCCCGCACCGTCGCGCGCGGCGAACTGCCGAGCGTCCGCGCGCAGGCCCACGAGGAGTTTGCCGCGCGTCCGGATCTGCTCCAGCGTCGGCGAGGTGTCCAGCTGGACGCCGCCGGGCGAAGGGACGGGGGCGGGGGCTTGCGGCGACGGACGCGCCGCCGGGGGCGGTGCACTCGCCTGACCGGTTTCGCCCTGATCGTGCCCAGTTCCCTGATTGACGCCGCCGCCTTGCCCGGAGCATCCGGCGAGCATTCCGATCGCCAACACCAACACCGCCACACCCGTGCGCATGCGCCCCATCCTGCCAGCACGCCCCGGCGGTTCGGTCAGGCGCGGTTCACCGGCCGTCGCGGAATGGGCGAAAAACTGCCTCTCGACGGTTTCCTGTCAGCATCAAGAATTGGCGATGCCGAACGTCTCGCGGAACATGTCCAAGTGGTTCCCGAGACCACTGGGACCGTCTCAGCGCGGTCAGGGTCAACCGGCGGCAACCGTTCGACGTCCGCGGCCGTTGCCGCGCGCCGCGGCCTTCGGCTGCGAACACGAGCAACGGTCTGCCGACTCCGCTGATCCGCACACGACGTCCGGACACTCCCCACCGCCATCCGGTCTTCGCTGGTCAGGCCATTGGCCGCGCACCGTACGGCGGCACGTCATCGGCCGTACATCCGCCGTTAACACTCGCAATCGGGTTCTGTATCGGTTTTGATTTCCGCGTCACAGCCGCTACTGTGGCTGCCGTCACGGAGATCAGAGGCGCCAGCGTCGTCGCCCTCGTGCGCAGCCAGCACCATTTGCGTCAGGAGGCGAGGAATGGCGACGCGAACGCCCATCCATCCCGTCGTGCGGCAGGTGACCGAACGCATCGCGAACCGCAGCGAGACCACCCGCCGCGCCTACCTCGAACGCATCGGCAACGCCGCCGCCGACGGGCCGGTGCGCGCCGGAATGCCGTGCAGCAACCTCGCGCACGGTTTCGCAGGCTGCAGCGGCGCCGACCGCATCGCCGTGCGCGGCGAGCGCAAACCCGGCGTGGCGATCGTGTCCGCCTACAACGACATGCTCTCCGCGCACCAGCCGTACGCGGAGTTCCCGGAGTGGATCAAGGACGCGGTGCGGCAGGCGGGCGGCGTCGCGCAGTTCGCCGGTGGCGTGCCCGCGATGTGCGACGGGATCACCCAGGGCCGCACCGGCATGGAGCTGTCGCTGTTCTCCCGCGACGTGATCGCGATGGCCACCGGCGTCGCGCTCTCGCACGAGATGTTCGACGGCGCGCTGCTGCTCGGGGTGTGCGACAAGATCGTGCCCGGGCTGCTGATCGGAGCGTTGGCCTTCGGCCACCTGCCCACGATCCTGGTGCCCGCGGGCCCGATGCCGTCCGGTCTGCCGAACGCCGAGAAGAGCCGCATCCGCCAGCTGTTCGCCGAGGGCAAGGCCACCCGCGAGGACCTGCTGGAAGCCGAGTCGGCCTCGTACCACTCCCCCGGCACCTGCACCTTCTACGGCACCGCCAACTCGAACCAGCTGGTCGTCGAGGTGATGGGCCTGCACCTGCCGGGTTCCAGCTTCGTCGCACCCGGCACACCGCTGCGGCAGGCCCTAACCGAAAAGGCTTCGCAGCGGGTCGTGGAGATTTCGAGTGGTCCCGAACGCACCGCGATCGGCGAACTGCTCGACGAGAAAGCACTGGTCAACGGAGTCATCGCGCTGCTGGCCACGGGCGGTTCGACGAACCACACGCTGCACCTGGTGGCCATCGCCGCGGCCGCGGGCATCGAACTGACCTGGGACGACTTCGCCGAGCTGTCCGCGGTGGTGCCCTCGCTGTCGAAGGTCTACCCGAACGGTTCGGCGGACATCAACCACTTCGCCGCCGCCGGAGGCGTGCAGACCCTGGTCGGCCAGCTGCTCGACGCGGGCTTGCTGCACCCGGACGTGCGCACCGTCGCCGGGTTCGGCTTGGACCGCTACCGGCAGCAGCCGTTCCTCGAAGACGGTGAACTGGTGTGGCGCGACGCCCCGGTCGAAAGCCTCGACCCCGAGGTGCTGCGCGGCGTGCACGAACCGTTCGCGCCGGACGGCGGGCTGCGGGTGCTGGACGGCAACCTCGGCCGCTCGGTCATCAAGGTCTCCGCGGTGAAGCCCGAGCACCGCGTGGTCACCGCACCCGCGCGGGTCTTCGACGACCAGCACGATTTCACCGCGCTGTTCAAATCCGGCGAGCTGGACCAGGACGTCGTGGTCGTCATCCGCAACCAGGGACCGCAGGCCAACGGGATGCCCGAGCTGCACGGGCTCACCCCCTCGCTTGGCGTGCTGATGGACCGCGGGCACCAGGTCGCGCTGGTCACCGACGGGCGGATGTCGGGAGCCTCCGGCAAGATCCCCGCGGCCATCCAGCTCACCCCGGAAGCCACCGCGGGCGGGCCGCTCGCCCGGGTGCGCGACGGCGACATGGTCCGGCTCGATGCCGAGCACGGAACCTTGGAAGTGCTGGTTCCCGACGCCGAGCTCGCCGCCCGCGAACCCGCGGCCGGGGTGCCTGCGATGCAGCACGGCACGGGTCGCGAGTTGTTCACGGCGTTCCGCGGCTCGGTCGGCCGCGCCGACCAGGGCGCTAGCGTGTTCGGGTCGCACCGCCGCACGGCGCCCAGCGATCTGCACGCCTGAACGGAAGTGATCCCGTTGAACCCGAGCGGAAGTGATCCCGTGAACACCGCCTCCGAGGTGCTCGACCTCAGCCCCGTGGTCCCCGTCGTTGCGCTGGACGACGCCGCGCACGCGGCGCCGCTGGGCCAAGCGTTGCTGCGCGGCGGCATCAAAACCATCGAAATCACCCTGCGCACCCCCGCCGGGTTGCCCGCCATCGAACGGCTCGCGGCGGAAGTCCCGGAGATCGTCATCGGCGCGGGCACCATCACCGAACCCGGGCAGGCCGACAAGGCGCGCCAAGCCGGGGCCCGCTACATCGTCACTCCCGGGGCGACCGACGAACTGCTCGACGACATCGAAGCCACCGGCCTGCCCTACCTCGCCGGGATCAGCACCGTGTCCGAGGCGATGCGGCTGGCCGCACGGGGTGCGACGGCGATGAAGTTCTTCCCCGCAGAACCCAGCGGCGGCGTGCCATACCTGAAGTCCATCGCCGGACCGCTGCCGCACCTGCGGTTCTGCCCCACCGGCGGGATCGACGCCGACAACGCCGCGCGCTACCTCGCACTGCCCAACGTCGGCTGCGTCGGCGGATCGTGGCTCGCCCCGAAATCACTGCTGGCCGCGGGCCAGTGGGGCCAGGTCGAGGCGCTGGCGCGGCAGGCGGCCGCGCTGGGACCGGCCTGACAGGGACAGTGCACAGCGTGGTGCACGGGGCTCAGCGGCGGACGGCGCTCCGCCGCTGAGCCGTTCCGGATTGTGCGAGCACGTACCGGCGATTGCGGGTCGCTGCTCTACGCCGTGACCTGCTCATCCGGCGTCGGCCGAGTGCTCAACCGCAAGATCCGTCAGGTGGTTCGTCTCGGCGGTGATGCGGGCGACGGCTTCGGCGATGTCCGCGGCGACCGGGACTCCGGCCGTCTCGAGGGAACGGCGGCTCATGACGCCGGTCGCGACCAGCACGCAGCCGGTGCCGGCTTCCGCGGCGGCCTGAGCATCGTCGAGCACGTCGCCGACGAGCACCACTTCCGCCGGGTCACGGGCGAGTTCGGCGAGGTGGCGCTTCAGATGAGCGGCCTTGGCGCCGCCGCCGACCTCGTCGCGCAGCCCGTCCACGCGCTCGAACAGCGAGTGCAGGTCGAGTTCGGTGACCAGCGCGACGAGCTCGTCGTGGAACCACATCGACAGCAAGGACTGGGTACGTCCGGCTTCGCCCCACTCCGCGAGGACGTCCGGCACGCCGGAAGCGAGTCGAGCGGTGTGCAGCAGCTCCCGATAGGACCCGTGGTAAAGCTCCTCGAGATGCGTCCATTCGGCATCGGTGAGCGTGCGATCGAGCAGCCGCTCGTAGCAGTGCACCAGCGGGCGGCTGAAGATGGACCGCCAGTGCTCCAGATCGATGCGCTCCCGGCCGAACGCCGTGCACACCTCGTTCACCGCCGCTACCACGGCGTCGTTGTCGTCGAGCAGCGTGCCGTTCCAGTCCCACACGATGTGCGGCGCCGACTGCGCGCGCATAGCTCCCCCGTAAAGATCGACCGGCAACGTTCGTGCACCCTACCGAAGGACCGCGATCCGCCAGCGGTACCGAGACCAGCCACACCGGACAAGCCACGGACCGGGCGAGCCACGGACTGGGCGAGCCACGGACTGGGCGAGCGCGGACAGGAGCCGATCGTTGAGCTACGGACACCGCCTGGCGACCCGTGACGATCTACCGGCGATCGTCGACATCTACAACAGCTCGATCCCGGACAAGACCAGCACGTGCGATTTGGAGCCGGTCACGGTCGCCGACCGGACCCCGTGGTTCGACGCCTCGGACCCGCGAATCCGGCCGATCTGGGTCGGCTACGAATCGGACGCACCGCAGGTGGTGACCGGTTACCTGTCTTTCGACCGGTTCTTGAACGGTCGGCCCGGGTACGACGTGACCGCAGACATCGCGGTGTACCTGCATCCGGAACACCGCAGCGGCGGGCAGGGCAGCCACCTGCTGGGCGAAGCGGTCCAGCACGCGCCCGAGCTCGGCGTGCGGAACCTGGCCGCGAGCATCTTCGCCAGCAACGAGGCCAGCATCCGGCTCTTCCTACGGCACGGCTTTCAGCGATGGGGATTGCTGCCGGAAGTGGCCGATCTGGGCGGCGTGGTGCGGGATCTGGTTTTCATGGGACGGCCGGTGGGTGCGCCTCGGTCGTGACGTCCGGGCGAGGCGGGAGCGCCCGGACGGTCAGGGTGTGTCGAGCTCGCCGGAACCGCCGTTCAACCCGGCATTTTCGAGTTCTTCCTTGCACACCCGGAAAGCCAGGCCCTCCGGGTATCCCTTGCGGGCGAGCATGGCGACCATGCGGCGCAGCAGTTTCGTCGAATCGTCGGCGCGGGAGGTGCGCAGCTTGCGGCGGACCAGCTCACGCGCACGTTCCTCCTCCGCTTCGGAGTCCACACTGGACAGAGCTTCGTTCACCAGCTCCTCGCCGACGCCCTTGCGGCGCAGTTCGTAGCCGAGAGCCTTGCGCCCCAGACCTTGGTTGCGCTGGCGTTCCTGCACCCACGCTGCGGCGAACTCCGCGTCGTCGACCAAGCCGGCGTCGATGAACTTCTGCAGCACCGCATCGGCGATGTCTTCGTCGATCTCCTTGCGCAGCAATGCCTGCCGGAGTTCGGAACGGCTGCGGGCACGCACCGCCAGCAGGCGATAGACGACGTCCCTGGCCTGCGCCTCCGGGGACTGCTCTTCCTCCGCGGGCGCTGCCTTCTTGCCGGTGCGCTCCCGCCGCGAGGATCGTTCCTCCTGCGCGGGCCGGTGCGCACGCTCATTCCGCTTGTTTTTTCGCGAGCTGCCGCTCCCCGTGGACGCACGGTCCGGCGGGTGCTCCGCGGATGCGTCGGGCTCGGGCGATCGGTCGCCGGAATCGGGATCGCCGGAATCGGGGTCGCCGCCGGAGGTGCCGCGACCTCCGCCAGTGCGGCCTCGCCGCGATTCCCGCTGCTCGCGCGGCAACGTTTCCCCTGACGAGGAGACCGAATCGCGACGGGAGCGGGCACCGGCCAGCCGGTCGGCGCCCGCCAGCTCATCGCGTGCGGCGACTCCCGGGTGCCGTTCCGCCGGATCGCTCGCCTCGGTGGAAGTCGACGGCGACGCGTCCGGCTCCGTGCTCCGCCACACGCCACCGGACGGCGTGCCGCGCCGCGGTCGCGGGCCCGGCCTGGTGCGTGGCGGCTCCTCCGACCCGGCCGGGAAGTCCGGCCACGGCGAAGGTTCCGGCCACGACCAGGACTCGGCGCCTTCGCCGTCCGGGGACTCGGGCTCGGGTTGAGCGAAATCCTGCTCGCGCATGATCCGCGCGATCAGAACTCGACGGGAGCGGGGTCGCCTTCTTCCTCGTCCACCTTGGCCCCGATGCCCAGCTTCTCCTTGATCCGCTTCTCGATCTCGTTGGCCACGTCCGGGTTGTCCCGCATGAACTTGCGGGCGTTCTCCTTGCCCTGGCCGAGCTGATCGCCTTCGTAGGTGTACCAGGCACCGGACTTGCGGATGATGCCCTGCTCCACGCCCATGTCGATCAGCGAGCCCTCCCGGCTGATCCCGACGCCGTAAATGATGTCGAACTCGGCCTGCTTGAACGGCGGCGCGGTCTTGTTCTTCACCACCTTCACCCGCGTCCGGTTGCCCACCGCGTCCGAACCGTCCTTCAACGTCTCGATCCGCCGCACGTCCAACCGCACCGACGAGTAGAACTTCAACGCCTTGCCACCGGTCGTGGTCTCCGGCGAGTTGTGCACCATGACGCCGTCGACGAAGTAGTTGTGGTTGCCCTCGACCTCGATGTCGAACCGATGCGTGCTCCGCGTCTGCGGTTTGACGTGGACGTCGAGCACCCGGGACGGGACCAGCCGCTGCTCGGGCTCGCCGAACTGCGGCGTCACCGAGAACTTGCCCTGGTAGCGCGGCAGCAGCTTGTACTGCATGGACGGGTGCACGTACGGCGCGATCAGCTCCTGGAACTCGGCGGTGGCCGCCGTGGAGAACTGCAACACCGCGATCCGGCGCTGGCCGCGGCTGGTCAGCTTCACGTTCAAGCCGTACGTGTCGTGCAGGTACGCGACCAGCCGCTCGCGGCTGCCCGGGCTCATCGCCTCGACGCAGATCTCGGCACGGCCACTGCCACCCTGGGTGCGCTGTTGCACTCCCTTGGAACGGAGCGTGAAGCAGCCGTCGTCCATGTACCAGACCGCCAGGGCCAGCGGGGTCAATGCCTTGAGGTAGTCCCAGGACAGGTGCTTCTTGCCATCGCCGAAGTACACCGCCTCGTGCAGTTCGCGCAGCTCCGGAAGCGGGCGGAAGTCGGCGAACGCGGCGCCCCGGGAATCTTCGGTCCGGCTGTGCCCGACGTTGCCCAGTAGCTCGGCCTTCCAGTCCAGGTAGGCCGCCTGCGCTGCGCCGTGGCCCATGCGGAACCGCACGCCGTTGCGGTCCCTGCGGTTCGGCGAGAGGTTGCCATCACCCATCACCGCACCGAGCACCATCTGCAGCTGCTGATCGCTGAGCAAGTGTTCTTCGGAGGTCAGCACGCGGTCGCCCGCGATCAGTTCGCCCGCCTCGCGCCATCCGCCGGGGGTGCGGATCAGGTGATTCGCGGTCGCGGCGAACTGGGAACGACCGTTGCCGCCGGAGCGCTCCACCGTGAACTGGAGGAATTCGTCCGTCGGCCCGTTGTCGAACCAGTTCACGATCCGGCGCGGCACGACCTGGTTCTTCTCCGGGTCGTAGGAGAGCACCTCGACGTCGAGCCGCTGGTTGACGATCTTGCCGATCTTCTCCTGCGACCCGTCCGCCAGCGTCACGCGCGTCGAATAGTGCATGCAGCCGAACATGACGCCGACTTTTTCGCGGAGCTGGTTGATGAAGATGGCGGTGGTCTTGGCGTTGTAGAGGGCCGAGGTGAGCTTGCGCAGGGCCTGGCTCATCAGGCGGGCCTGCAGGCCGACGTGGCTGTCGCCCATTTCGCCCTCGATCTCGGCGCGCGGCACCAGCGCGGCGACCGAGTCGATGACGATGCAGTCCAGCGCGCCGGAGCGGATCAGCATGTCCGCGATCTCCAGCGCCTGCTCCCCGGTGTCCGGCTGGGCCACCAGCAGCGCGTCGGTGTCCACGCCGATCGCCTTGGCGTACTCGGGATCCAGCGCGTGCTCGGCATCGATGAACGCCGCGGTGCCGCCGAGTTGCTGGGCGCCCGCCACCGCGTGCAGCGCGACCGAGGTCTTACCGCTGCTCTCCGGGCCGTAGACCTCGACGATGCGCCCACGCGGCAGACCGCCGATACCCAGTGCCACGTCTAGCGAGATGGATCCGGTCGGGATGACCTCGACCGGTGCCCGCGACTCCTCGCCGAGCCGCATCACCGATCCCTTGCCGTACTGCTTGTCGATCTGGGCCAGGGCGAGTTCGAGCGCCTTGCCCTTGTCCTGGCCCTTGTCCGGTGTCGATGCCATCGGGGTCCACCTTGGTCACGTCGAACTTCGTCGGATCGGAACCGACGCTACGGGGTGGGACCGACACTCCGGCCGCCTGGCCGACCTACCGCGCGACGAGCACCGGGCGGCCGGGAGGCGGCGAACATCGGGGTTCGATCCGCACTTGCGATCTTAGACGAACGGATGTTCGATCATCGAGCCGACACGCCGGTTCCGCCACCCGGGCGTGTGAAGAATCAGCGCCGGACGAGATCAACGCCGTGCCGGGCACCCGGTCAGCGCCGTGCCGGAGGCACCGATCCAGCGCCGTGCCGGAGGCACCGATCCAACGCCGCGCCGGAGGCACCGGTTCAACGCCGCGCCGCGGGCACCTCGAAGACCTCGCACAACGTCTCCCACACCTGCTTCGGCGACATCCCGGACTCCAGCGCCTCATCGGCCGTGCGCCCGCCGAGCTGGGACATCACGTGGTCCTGGGCGAGCATTTCGGCGCGGATCCGGCCGAACTCCTCGGCCATGCGCCGACGGAAATCGGTGTGTCGCATCGCCGGCCAGCCTACTGGCGCCCGCCGGCGGCGTACGGTCGTGGTGTGCTGCTGCAAGCCGACCCGACCGGCCTGTCCGGCCCGCTCGGGCAGTTGGTGATCGCGGCGATGCTGCTGGTCGCGATCATCGTCGCGCTGCGCTGGTTCTGGGACCGGCGCAACCGCTGAGCCCCGCTCCCGCCCGCCGCACGACGGCGCCTTCGAGACCATCCGGCCCGCGCCCGCCGGGAATCGCCGGACTGTCGGTCCCGTGGTCCAGCATGGAGGGGTGAGCGACGTGCTGGACGGATTCTCCCCCGAAACCCGCGAATGGTTCCGGGGCGCGTTCCACGCGCCGACGCAGGCCCAGGCCGGTGCGTGGCAGGCGATCAACGAGGGCGAGCACGCCCTGGTGGTGGCGCCGACCGGTTCGGGCAAGACGCTGGCGGCGTTCCTGTCCGCGCTGGACGGGTTGGCCGCCGCGGGGCCGCCGCAGGACCCGAAGCAGCGGTGCCGGGTGCTGTACGTCTCGCCGCTGAAAGCGCTGGCGGTGGACGTGGAGCGGAACCTGCGGGCGCCGCTGACCGGCATCCGGCAGGCGACGCAGCGCCGTGGCGGCGCGATGCCCGAGATCCGCGTGGGGATGCGCACCGGCGACACTCCGGCCGATCAGCGGCGCGCGTTCGCGCGGACGCCGCCGGACGTGCTGGTGACCACTCCGGAGTCACTGTTCTTGCTGCTCACCTCGGCCGCGCGGGACTCGCTGCGCGGGGTGGAGACGGTGATCGTGGACGAGGTGCACGCCGTGGCGGGCACCAAGCGCGGGGCGCACCTGGCGTTGTCCCTGGAGCGGCTGGACGAGCTGCTGGCCACCCCGGCGCAGCGCATCGGGCTCTCGGCGACGGTGCGGCCGGTGGACGAGGTGGGCACCTACCTCACCGGTGGGCGCCCGGTGCGCGTGGTGCAGCCAGAGCATCCCAAGCAGGTGCAGGTCAGCGTCGAGGTGCCGGTGCCGGACATGGCCGAACTCGGGCAGCCGACCGGCGAGGTGGAGGGCCCGGCGGCGGGCGCCGAGCAGCACACCTCCATCTGGCCGTCGGTGCAGCAACGGGTGCTGGAGCTGATCGAGGCGCACCGCTCGACGATCGTGTTCGCGAACTCGCGGCGGCTGGCCGAGCGGCTGACCGCGGGGATCAACGAGCTGGCCACCGAGCGCGCGGGCGAGTCGGCCGAGCCCGAGCGGTTCCCCGCGGAGGCGGTCGGCGGTTCGGGGATCACCACCGGTGCGGCGGTGACGGTGGCCCGGGCGCACCACGGCTCGATGTCGAAGGAGCAGCGCTCCTCGGTGGAGGAGGAGCTCAAGTCCGGCGAGCTGCCGTGCGTGGTGGCGACCTCCTCGCTGGAGCTGGGCATCGACATGGGCGCGGTGGACCTGGTGGTGCAGGTCGAGACGCCGCCGAGCGTCGCTTCCGGGTTGCAGCGGGTCGGCCGCGGCGGGCACCAGGTGGGCGCGGTTTCGCGCGGGGTGGTGTTCCCGAAGTTCCGCGGTGACCTGGTGGGCTGCGCGGTGGTCGCGGAGCGGATGGCCGACGGCCTGATCGAGGCGCTGGCGTTTCCGCGCAATCCGCTGGACGTGCTGGCCCAGCACGTGGTGTCGATGGTGGCGATGGACGCCTGGCCGCTGGAGTCGCTGGCGCGGGTGGTGCGTCGGTCCGCGCCGTTCGCGGGATTGCCGGATTCGGCGTTGCACGCGGTGCTGGACATGCTCGCCGGGCGCTACCCGAGCGAGGAGTTCGGGGAGCTGCGGGCGCGCATCGTGTGGGACCGGGTGCAGGACGAACTGCGCGCGCGCCCGGGTGCGCAGCGGCTCGCGGCGACTTCGGGCGGCACGATCCCGGATCGCGGGTTGTTCACCGTGACCACGCCGGGCGACGAGGAGGCTGGCCGCGGCGGCGTGCGGGTCGGTGAGCTGGACGAGGAGATGGTCTACGAGTCGCGGGTGGGCGACACGTTCCTGCTGGGCACCTCGTCGTGGCGGGTCGAGGACATCACGCACGACCGGGTCGTGGTGGTGCCCGCGCCGGGTCAGCCCGCGCGGATGCCGTTCTGGAAGGGCGATTCGCCGGGGCGGCCGCTGGAGCTGGGCCGCGCGCTGGGCGCGTTCGTGCGCGAGGTTTCGGCCGCGGATCGGGAGACGGCGAGCGCCCGGGTCCGGCAGGCCGGGCTGGACGACTGGGCGCGGGACAACCTGCTGGCCTACCTGGCCGAGCAGCGGCAGGCGACGCGGCACGTGCCGGACGACCGGACGATCGTGGTGGAGCGGTTCCGCGACGAGCTGGGCGACTGGCGGATGGTGGTGCACTCGCCGTTCGGCGCGCAGGTGAACGGCCCGTGGGCGCTGGCGGTCGGCGCGCGGTTGCGCGAGCGGCGGGGCATCGATCCGCAGGTTGCGTCCTCGGACGACGGAATCGTGGTGCGGCTGGCGGACGCGCTGGACGAGTCCGGGGCGGACGTGCTGCCGAGCGCGGAGGACGTGCTGCTGTCCCCGGACGAGGTGCAGCAGGTGGTGACCGACGAGGTCGGTGGCTCGGCGTTGTTCGCGGCGCGGTTCCGCGAGTGCGCGGCGCGGGCGTTGTTGTTGCCGCGGCGGGATCCGCGCAAGCGCTCGCCGTTGTGGCAGCAGCGGCAGCGGGCGGCGCAGCTGCTGTCGGTGGCCGCGCAGTACGAGCAATTTCCCATCGTGCTGGAGGCGATGCGGGAGTGCTTGCAGGACGTTTACGACGTGCCGGGGCTCACGGAGCTGATGTCGCAGGTCGCCGCCCGCAAGGTGCGGGTGGTGGAGGTGGAGACGCAGTCGCCGTCGCCGTTCGCGCGCAATCTGCTGTTCGGCTACATCGGCATGTTCCTGTACGAGACGGATGCGCCGTTGGCGGAGCGGCGGTCGGCGGCGTTGAGCCTGGATTCGACGTTGCTGGCGGAGCTGCTGGGTTCGGAGGCGCTGCGGGAGCTGCTGGATCCGGACGTGGTCGTGGAGGTCGAGTCGCAGCTGCAGCGGCTCGATCCGGAGCGCCGCGCCAAGGACGTCGAGTCCGCTGCGGACCTACTGCGGTTCCTGGGTGATCTGTCCACTGCGGAGGCTCAGGAGCGCGGTGTCCAGCCGGAGTGGCTGGAACAGCTGCGGGCGCAGCGCCGGGTGCTGGCGGTGCGGATCGCCGGTGAGCAGCGGTGGATCGCGATCGAGGACGCGGGCAAGGTGCGCGACGCGCTGGGCGTGGCGTTGCCGGTCGGGGTACCGGAGGCGTTCACCGAGCCGGTCGCGGATCCGTTGGGGGAGCTGCTGATCCGGTACGCGCGGTGCCGCGGCCCGTTCACCGCGGAGTCGGCGGCGCGGCGATTCGGCCTCGGTGTCGCGGTGGTGCACGGCGTGCTGGACCGGCTGACCGGTTCCGGACGGTTGGTCAGCGGTGAGCTGCGGCCGTTGGAAGCCGGCGGCGGGCGCGGTGTCGAGTACTGCGACGCGGAGGTCTTGCGGCGGCTGCGGCGGGCATCGCTGGCACGGTTGCGGGCCGAGGTGGAGCCGGTCGAGCCGGCGGCGCTGGGGCGGTTTCTGCCCGCATGGCACGGGGTCGGTGCCCGGCTACGTTCCGCGCCGACGGTGGATGACGTGTACTCGGTGGTGGAGCAGCTCGAGGGTGCGCCGGTTCCGGCCAGTGCGCTGGAGTCGTTGGTGCTGCCTGCTCGGTTGCCGGGTTATTCACCCGCGTTGCTGGATGAACTCACTTCGACCGGTGAGGTCACGTGGGTCGGTTCCGGCGCGTTGGCCGGGGGTGACGGATGGATCGCGCTGGCGCCGACGGATGTCGCGGATCTGTTGTTGCCGGATCTGCCGGAGGACGCGCAGCGCACTCCGCTGCACGAAGCGTTGTTGTCCACTTTGGAGGGTGGCGCGCAGTTCTTCCGCGCGCTGGCCGATCGGGCGGCGGCGCTGCTGGTGGAGCGCGGGGAGGAGGCTCCGGCCGACGACGCTGTGATCACGGCGTTGTGGGACCTGGTGTGGTCGGGTGCGGCCACCAACGACACGTTGGCTCCGTTGCGCGCGGTGGTGTCCGGGAAGGGCGCGGCGCACAAGCCGCGGCGCAACGCGCCGCGCGGACGATATGCGCGGTTGCGTGCGGGTCGGCCGTCGATGCCCAGCCGCAGCGGTCCGCCCACGGTCTCCGGCCGGTGGTCGCTGGCTCCTTCCCCGGCGGCGGAGCCGACGAAGCGGGCGCACGCGCGGGCGGAGTCGTTCTTGGAGCGGCACGGCGTGCTGACCCGGGGCGCGTTGGAGACCGAGCGGGTCAGCGGCGGTTTCTCCGCGGTGTACAAGGTGTTGCGGGCGATGGAGGAGTCCGGGCGTTGCCGCCGCGGCTACGTGGTCGAGGGCCTCGGCGCGGCGCAGTTCGCGGTGCCGGGCGCGATCGACCGGGTGCGGGCGATGTCGCGGCAGGCGGGCGAAGCGGAATCCGGCGAGGCCGTGGTGCTCGCCGCCGCCGATCCGGCGCAGCCTTACGGTGCTGCGTTGCCGTGGCCGGACGCGGTGGGTGACACCCGGCACCGGCCCGGCCGCAAGGCTGGTGCGCTGGTGGTGCTGGTGTCCGGCTCGGCGGCGCTTTACGTGGAACGCGGCGGGAAGTCGCTGCTGTCGTTCACCGCGGACGAGTCGGTGTTGCGCAGCGCGGCCGAGGGGTTGGCCCGTGCCGTGCGGGAAGGCTGGCTGGAGCAGTTGGCGGTGCAGCGCACCGACGGCGAGGGCGCGTTGGGGTCGCGGATGGCCGACATCCTCACCGAGGCGGGTTTCCGCGCCACACCGAAGGGTTTGCGGCTGCGCGCGTGATCACAGCTCGTCGAACGGCGCCGCATAGCGGAATGTTCCGGTGAGGTCCGGGGTGTGCGTCGTGAGCGGGCGGGTCTGGAAGTGCTCGGCCCAGCTCGGGTCGGGTGGTGCGATGCCGTCCTGCTGCGCGGGCCGGAAACCGAAGCGCGGGTAGTAGTCGACGTGGCCGAGCAGCGCGACGAGCGGTTCGCCCCGCGCGTCGGCGGCGGCGAGCACCGCGTGCATCAGCCCGGTGCCGATGCCGCTGCGCTGGACTGCGCGGAGCACGCCGATCGGGCCGAGTCCCAGCGCCGGGCGGTCGCCGACGTATCCCCTGGTCGCAACGACGTGGCCGACGACGGCGGCGCTGTCGTCGACGGCGACGATGGACAGTTCCGGGATCCAGCCCTCGTCCGCGCGCAACGCCTCCACAAGTCCCGGTTCCGCGGGCGTCGCGTCGCCGTCGGCGAAGGCGTCGGTGTGCACGGCGCGGATCGCGTCGACGTCGGAGGGCAGTTCTCGCCTGAGCAGCATCATCGAACCGTGCCAACCCGCCCGGCGGGCGGCAATCGAATTTCGGCGCTGATGCGAGCCTCGGCACGGCTTCACCCGCTGTTGCGCACGGCGTCCACGAGTTCGTCGAGCAACCGTGCCCTGGTGGCGATCTCGTGCTCGTCGCGTGCCGGATACCAGGGGCACGCGATGTCGACGGCGACCACGCGTCCGGTGGCCAGCACTCGGCGAGCGGCGTCGACCACCGTGCTGCGCGAGGGGCCGTTCGGCACCGGGAAGCGCAACCCGGCCAACTCGCCGCAGTCGATCACGTCGACATCGATGTGCAGGACGATCGGCCCGGCAGGCAGCGCCTCCTGCAGTTCCTCGACACCGCACCGGCGCAGGTCGCTCCGGGACAGGTAGTCGACCTCGGGCGGGTCGAGGTCGCGGGCGTCGACCAGCAACGCGCGCCGTTCGGCAGGCGACCGCAGTCCGAGCGGCTCGGCGAGCCGTTCCGGATGTGCGCCCAGCACCAGCCGCAACGCCATGCCGCCGAGGTAGCCGGAGGCCGAGGTGTGCGAGGTGTGCACGTCGCCGTGCGCGTCGAACCAGACGACGGCGGGGTCCGATCCCGCGCGCTGCGCGCCGGTGATCGTGGCGGCAGCGACGAGGCAGTCCCCGGACACGACCGCGGGCACGTCGTCGGCCGCTAGCCGCTCGGCGACGCGGTTCGCCACCCTCTCGTACAGGGCGACCAGGCGAGGCCAGACATCGCCGTCCGGCAACATGGCCTCGACCGTCTCGGCGCCCAGCGGCGCAGCAAGCGGGATCGTCCGCTCCGGCAACCTCTCGTCCTGGTGGTAGGGCACGAGCAAGATCGTCACGGCCGCACGGTAGGCCCGTCATCGTGCCGAGCGCACGTTGATTTCCACAGCCGCACAGCCTTTCAGCGCGCCCCCTTCAACGAGTCGCGAGCCGGAGCAGTCCCCAGAGCTGGGCGATGGCGTCCCGATCACCGGCCGTCCGCACCGCGCGGTCCGGCAGCCGACCCCACAACCAGAGGTACACCGCCGCCGGGTCACCGGTGACCAGCCCGTCGGCGGAGACCGACTTGCCGTCGGTGGTCCGCCGCACGACGGTGCGCCGCTGATCGGCGTACACCAGCCACTCCGCCCCGGCCGTGGACAGGCCGACCGAGCAGGGTCTGGTCGAGGTGATGCCGACGGCGTGCAGGCGATAGCCCAGCCACAACCGCAGCACCTCGTCGATCCCGTCCAGCGCGACATCGGCGTCGATCGGGGTCATCTCCACCGCGGCCGCTGTCTGCACGTCCACCCGGTGCACCGTTGCGGCGTGCAGCAGCCTGCGGACCCAGAACCGCACGGTGTGCTCCTCCGGCCACCACGTCGGGCACGCCTCGTCCGGCGCGCGGGTGCCGAACTCGGCGAGCAGTTCGGCCAGCCGGGCAGTGCATTGCCGGGTCACCGCCCGCAGCGTCGCCGGCTCCGGAACCGCCGCGGAACGCGCCTGCTCGGCGGCGCCCATCCAGGTCAGCGCGTCCTCGCAGACCCCGCTGAGGTAGCGGACGGTTTCGGTGGCGGTGCGGCCGGACGCCCCGCCGACCGGAGCGTCCGGGTGCACGTCGTGCGTGGCGGCGGTGAGCAACTGCCCCTCGACGCCGATCAGGTCGAGCATCCGGCCGTGGTCGATGGACAGCTCCGGAGGCGCCGCGCAGCCCGATTCGGGTTCCTCGGGAACGCTCCGGCTCATCGCACCGACCCCGACAGGCTGCGCTGAACCACCGCGACGAACTCGCCCGCGTGCCGCAACGAGATGTCCGCCTCCCCCGGCGTCACGCCCGGGCTACCGGCCTCGGCCGCGGCGCGCCGGACCGATCGGTCCGCGAAGTGCGCCGACCATTCGCGCAGTTCCGGTGCGACTTCGGTGAGCTGGCTCCACACGCCGCCCGACCGCCCGCGGCAGGGTCTGCCCCGGGTTCGGCGCCAGGAGCGGGAAACCAGCACCGCCGTCGCGGCCCGCAACGCGGCGAGGTGCGCCAACACGTAGCGGTCGGCCGGTTTCGCCGATTGTTCGGCATCGCGCAGGCAAGCCCGCCCCTGCTCCAGCAGGGACGCCGCCCCCGGCGGCGGTGGCGGACCGGCCGGTCCGGACGATCCTGGCGATACGGGCGATCCGTCGCCCGGGCTGCGCGGGACGGGAATGGACACCGGCAGGGACATCAGCTTTCTCCTCTCGGTCACGACGGGCTCCGCGAATCCGCGGAGTTGCCGGTCAGGTGCTCGAACCGGGGGGAAGCCGGTCGTCCGGCGGCGGGGTGCTTCCCCCACCCCACCGCCGGACGTGCGTGCGAACCGAAGTCGACCGCACTGGATCGACAGCCGATCGATGGCAGATCGACAAGCGATGACAAGCCACCGACAGAGCGATCGAAACTCGAGCGATCGAACTCGAGCACTCCACTCGGGCGATCGAACCTCAGTTCGACAAGCTCCAGAGTAGACCGATCGGAGCCCGGACTCAACACTTGAGCAATAGATCACCTGTTCGAGTAATGCCCGCTCCGATGCGATCACCAGCGCCGACACCGGCAGCGGAATTGATCAAGGCCGGGACGCACGGCCCCTTGCCGCACCCTCTAGTGTTCAGCTCGTGACAGCCGCGCCCGCCCCCCGCTTCGACCGCCTCGTCGAGCTCACCACCGACGAGCTCAGAGCCCGCCTGGCCGAAGCCCTGCAGGTGTACGTGGAGGCGATGAACTACCCGCCGCTGACCGCGCAGCAACGCGCTCCCATGTGGTCGGCGCACATGCTGCGCGCGGGATGGCGCTGCATCGGGGCGTTCAACACCGCGGACGAGCTGATCGGCATCGGCTACGGCTATCTCGGCGTGCCCGGCCAGTGGTGGCACGAGCAGGTCTTCCGCGGCATGCTCAGCACCCACTCGCAGGCCGAGGCCGAGCACTGGATGCACGACTACTTCGAGCTCACCGAGCTGCACGTGCGCCCGGACAGCCAGGGCGGCGGCCTCGGCGAAACGATCCTGCGGCGGCTGCTGGACGGCGCGCCCGGCCGGGCGGTGCTGCTGTCCACCCCGGAAGGTCCGACGCGGGCCTGGACCTTGTACCGCCGCGTCGGATTCGCCGACCTGCTGCGGCACTACCGGTTCACCGGCGACCCACGACCGTTCGCGGTCCTCGGCCGCGGCCTTCCGCTGGAGGGCTGAAGATCCTCAGAGACCGTCTTCCAACCTGGCGACCCGAGTGTGCCAGGAGCTCTGTCTTGTCAGCGGCGGAGCCGCTGAGGTTCCGCCGCTGAACCCTCGCAAAACAAGATCAAAGACAAGTGATCAGAGTTCGGCGAGTTGTTCGCGCAGGGTGTCGAGGCCCATCGAACCCAGCTGCAACGCCCGCCGGTGGAAATCCTTGGCGTCGAACGCCGCTCCGTAGCGCGCCCGCGCCTCGTCCCGCGCCGCGCGCCACAACCGCTCCCCGACCTTGTACGACGGCGCCTGCCCCGGCCAGCCCAGGTAGCGGTCGATCTCGTCGTGCACGTGCGCGGGGTCGGCGACGGTGCGGGTGAGCAGGAATTCCGAACCCAGCTCCGGAGTCCAGCGCTCCCCCTCGTGGAACCCGCAGCCCGCGGGCAGCTCCAGCTCCAGGTGCATCCCGATGTCCACCACCACGCGCGCGGCCCGGAACAGCTGGTCGTTGAGCATCCCGAACAGGTCCCCGTCGTCGGTGATGTAGCCGAGTTCGCGCATCAGCCGCTCCGCGTACAGCGCCCAGCCCTCGGCGTGCCCGGAGACGATGCACGCCAGCCGCTGGAACTTGTTCAGCAGGTGCGACTGGTACACCGCCGTGGCGACCTGCAGGTGATGACCGGGCACGCCCTCGTGGTAGACGACGGTGGTTTCCCGCCAGGTCGGGAAATCCTCGCGGTCGGAGGGCACCGACCACCACATCCGGCCGGGCCGGGTGAAGCCGTCGGTCGGGCCGGTGTAGTAGGCGCCGACCCCGCCGCCCGGCGGCGCGATGCGGCATTCCAGCGCCATCAGCTCGTCGGGGATGTCGAAGTGCGTGCCGCGCAGGTCGTGCAGCGCTTGGTCGGACAACCCCTGCGCCCACTGGCGCAGCACTTCCTGGCCGCGCACGCGGTAGCGCGGGTCGTTGTCCAGCTCGGCGGCGGCTTCGGCGAGGGTGGCGCCGGGGTGGATGCGGTGGGCGACCTCCTTCATCTCCGCTTCGATGGCGGCGAATTCGGTCCAGCCCCACTCGTAGGTCTCGCGCAGGTCCAGTTCCGCGCCGGTGAAAAAGCGCGACCACAACCGGTACCGCCGCTCGCCGACCGCGTCGGCTTCCGGGGCCTTCGCCAGCAGCTCGTCGCGCAGGAAAGCGGCGAACTCCGCGTAGGCACCGGCGGCGGCTTCGGCGGCCGCGTCCAGCTCGCCGCGCAACGCGCCGACGCCTTCGGCCCGGCCGACCATCCCGGCGAAGAAGGAGTCACCGCCGCGCGAACCGGCCCAGGTCTCGCACTGCTCGGCGACCCGCCGCACCTGGCGGGCGGCGGAGACGTTGCCCTGCGCGGCGGCTTCGCGCAGGCCCTCGCTGAGGTTCGCCAGCGCCTCCGGCATCTTCTCCAGCCTGCGGGCGATGGTGCGCCACTGCTCCGGCGTCTCCGCCGGCATCAGGTCGAAGATCTGGCGCAGGTTCTGCACCGGGCTGGCGATGACGTTCAGCGCCGCCATGTCCTCACCCGCGTCGTGCAGCTCGACGTCCAGTCCGACCCGCTCCTCGAACACCGCCTTCGCCGCGCGCTCCCCTGCGTCGGCGGGCTCGGCCGCGCGCATCTCGGCCAGCGCCCGGCGGGCCAGTTCGCCGCGAGCGCGGTGGCCGGCGGGCGAGTAGTCGGTCAGCAGCTCATCACCACCCGGAAGGCCGAGCGCGGTGGCCTCGATCGGGTCCAACGCGGCGAGTTCCTCCACGTACCGGTCGCTGATCTGGTGCACGCCACTGCGCTCGGATGCCATGCGGCGCAGGTTATCGCGTCCGCGACGGGCCCAGCACCACCTTTCGTGACCAGCGACGATCACCTCCGCCGCGCGCAATCGGCGAGCCGCGCGAAGCGGTGCCAGCATCGCCGGGGTGAAGCCCTGCCACGGTTCCCGCGCCGCACTCGCCGCCCTGATCGCGCTGGTCGCCGCACTGCTCGGCGGCTGCTTGCACGCCGACACCTCGATCTCGCTGTCCGAGGACGACACCGCCTCCGGCGAACTGCTGCTCACCACCGAAACGGCGGACGGGAAGGTGCCGTTCGACCTGCGCCCGCCGGAACACATGGCCGACCGGGTGCAGGTGGCGCCGTACAACGAGGGGAACCGGGTCGGATCCCGGTTGACGTTCAAGGATCTGGATTTCGACGAGCTCCAGGAGCTCAGCAACGCGCTGAGCCCGTCGGAGTCGCGCTACCGGCTGCACCTGGAGCGGACCGGTTCGCTGGTCGAGCTCAGCGGCTCGCTGGACCTGACCCCGCTGGCCGACACCGACTCGTCGGTGCGCATCGAGCTGACCGCGCCCGGCGAGGTCACCACCACCAACGGCAGGGAGAGTTCCGGGGTCGTCACCTGGTCACCGGAGCCCGGTGAGGTCACCCAGCTCAACGCGACCTTCCAGTACGCGGGCTCGGGCGCCGGCGCGTGGACGGTGTGGGCGCTGGTCATGGGCGCGCTGGCGCTCGGCGCCGTGCTGGTGATCACCCGGCTCGCGCAGCGCGAGCACGAGCACGAGACGGCCGGGACCAGCGCGTAGGTGATCGGCCGGAGCCCGGACCCGTTCGCGGTGCGTGCGCGGCCGTCACGGAAGATGGGGCCGTGCCCATCAAGGAACCCACCACGCAGGAACATCCCGGCAACGTCGAAGAAGTCACCGCCGAGGAGGCGGACCGCTCCCGCAGCGAGGACACGACGATCGAGGACACCGTGGACGCCGACTTCCCCGGACGGGTGCGGGACACCTTGGCCGACTACCTGGCGGGCCGCCAGGAAGAATGCGCCCGGCTCGACCCCGGATTCGCCGAGGCCGCCGGTGAGCTGCGCAGGTTCGTGCTGGGCGGCGGCAAGCGCATTCGGCCGACGTTCGCGTGGTGGGCGTGGCAGGCAGCGGGCGGCGACCCGGACGGGCCGGAAGCCGACGCCGTGCTGCGCGCCGCGAGCGCGCTGGAACTCATCCAGGGTTGCGCGCTGGTGCACGACGACCTGATCGACGAGTCCGACACGCGCCGCGGCAACCCGACGGTGCACCGCCGGTTCTCCGATGCGCACGACGAAAAGGGCTGGCGCGGCGGGTCCGGGCAGTTCGGCATGAGCGCGGCGGTGCTGCTCGGCGACCTCGCGCTGGCGTGGGCCGACGACATGCTGCACGCCTCCGGCCTGCCCACCGACTCGCTGCAGCGGGCGATGCGGCCGTGGCGCGCGATGCGCACCGAGATGCTGGCCGGGCAGTACCTCGACGTGTTCAGCCAGGTCCGCGGCGACGAATCGGCCGAGGCCGCGTTGCAGGTCGCGGAGCTGAAGTCCGCCTCCTACACGGTGGCGCGCCCGTTGCAGCTCGGCGCGGAGATCGCGGGCGCCGACGAGGCGACGCTGGCCGCGCTGGAGAGCTTCGGCCACGACGTCGGGGTGGCGTTCCAGCTGCGCGACGATCTGCTCGGCGTGTTCGGCGACCCGGAGGTCACCGGCAAGCCCGCCGGGGACGACCTGCGCGAGGGCAAGCGCACCCTGCTGATCGCGGAAGCCTTGGAGGCGGCCCGCGCGCAGAACGACGAGCGGGCGATCCGGCGGCTGCGCTCGGTGCTCGGCGACCCGGACGCGGGCGAGGAGGAGATCGACGCGGCGCGGGCGGTGCTGCGGCGGCTCGATGCGGTGACGGCCGTGGAGCACCGGATCTCGAAGCTGACCACCTCGGCGATCTCGACGCTGCGCTCGGTGGAACTGGCCGAACCGGCGGCGACGCGGCTGGGCGATCTCGCCGTGGCCGTGACGGACCGGACGCACTGATGCACCGCGTGCCGGGCGCCACCGACCGCGTCGTCGTGGTCGGTGCGGGCCTGGCCGGGTTGTCCGCCGCGCTGCACCTGGCCGGTGCGGGACGCGCGGTCACCGTCGTGGAACGCGAGCAGGTGCCGGGTGGCCGCGCCGGGCTGCTGGAGTTCGACGGCTACCGCGTCGACACCGGTCCGACGGTGCTGACCATGCCGGAGCTGGCCGACGAGGCGCTCTCCGCGGTCGGCGACTCCCTGCACGAGCGGCTCGAACTGCTCCCGCTGC
This sequence comes from Saccharopolyspora galaxeae, assembly GCF_016526145.1. GTDB lineage: Bacteria > Actinomycetota > Actinomycetes > Mycobacteriales > Pseudonocardiaceae > Saccharopolyspora_C > Saccharopolyspora_C galaxeae. Next base: position 79,017 of record NZ_JADDUE010000007.1, on the reverse strand, counting down.
ATCCGGCGTACCGGGCGCTGTTCGCCGACGGTTCGGCCTTGGACGTGCACACCGACGGCGCGGCGATGGAGCAGGAGGTCCGCGACTTCGCCGGTGCGCGGGAAGCTGCCGGATACCGGCGGCTGCGGCGGTGGTTGACCGAGGTGTACGAGGCCGAGATGGGCCGGTTCATCGACGCGAACTTCGACTCCCCGCTGAGCCTGGCCACCCCGGAGCTGGCCAAGCTCGCCGCGCTCGGCGGCTTCGGGCGGCTGGGGCCCGCGATCGGCCGGTTCCTGCGCGACGAGCGGCTGCGCCGGGTGTTCTCCTTCCAGGCGTTGTACGCCGGGCTGGACCCGCGCCGGGCGTTGGCGCTGTACGCGGTGATCTCCTACATGGATACCGTCGGCGGGGTGTGGTTCCCGCGCGGCGGGATGCACGCGCTGCCCTCGGCGCTGGCCGCGGCCGCCGCCGACGCCGGCGTGGAGTTCCGCTACGGCGCCGAGGTGGACGCGCTGGAGCGGCGCGGTGGCCGGGTGGCCGCGGTGCACGCCGGTGGGCAGCGGCTCGACGCGGACGCGGTGGTGCTGACCACGGATCCGCCGGTCGCGCACCGGCTGCTCGGGTCCCGGCCGCGGCGGTTGCGGTGGTCGCCATCGGCGGTCGTGGTGCACGCGGGCACGACGCGGAGCTGGCCGGGAACCGCGCACCACACGATCTCGTTCGGCGGCGCCTGGGAGGGCACCTTCACCGAGATCATCCGGCGCGGCAGGCTGATGAGCGATCCGTCGTTGCTGGTCACGCGCCCGACCGCGAGCGATCCGGGGCTGGCTCCCGAAGGGCGCGAACTGCACTACGTGCTCGCGCCGTGTCCGAACCTGAGCACGTCCGGCTTCGACTGGGAACGGATCGGGCCCGCCTACCGGGACGAGCTGTTCGCGACCTTGCAGGCCCGCGGCTTCACCGGGTTCGCCGACTCGGTCGAGGCGCACCGGGTGGTGACGCCGCTGGATTGGGCGGCCCAGGGGCACGCCGCGGGCACGCCGTTCTCCGCCGCGCACACCTTCGCGCAGACCGGGCCGTTCCGGCCGCGCAACCTGCTGCGGGATCCGGAGAACGTGGTGCTGGCCGGGTCGGGCACGACACCGGGCGTGGGGGTTCCGCCGGTGCTGGTTTCCGGGAAACTGGCCGCGCGGCGCATCACCGGGTGAACTCGGACACCATTCCGCAGTTGGCGCCGCGGCCTATCACAGGACTTTCACGGATTTCCCTGGTTTTCTGCTCCGGCCGCGGCGAATTGCGACCGATGCGTTGAGTGCACGGCGCGCGACGCACCGTGGGGAAAGCGAATGGATGAACTGTCGGGCATCTGTTGAAAACGGCAACGCCGGGAAACCGCGGGAGCGGCGCGGGACGCATTCCGCGAATTCGAGCTCAGCGGGCGTATTGCGGGCGCAGCGCGTGCCGCGGACGACTCCGCATCTCAGGCCGGGCGGCGGCGAGGGCGCGCGGGAGCTCGCCCCACCACGGGCGGGTCAGCACCGCACCGAGCACGGCGCCTGCGGTGTTCAGCAGCACGTCGTCCGCCGAGACGACCCGCCCGGTGAGCACGGTGTACTGCAAGAACTCGATCCCGCAGGTCACCGCCAGCGCACCGGCCAGCACCCGGCCCCAGCCGCCGAACCCGGCGAAGCGGACCGGCGCCAGCGCACCGAACGGCGCCAGCAGCAGCAGATTCCCCAGCAGTTGCAGCCACGGCAGCACATCACCCGGGCTGGCCTGCAGCGCGACGCCGAGGTCGTTGCCCGGCACCACCCGCACCTCGACCCCGGCGGCGGGCTGCGGGGCGGCGACCAGGAATCCCACCAGGAACACCGAGTACAGCAGAACAGCGTCCGCGACCGACACGAACAATGCGGGAACGACGGTGAAACGACGGCTGCGCATTATCACGGCGAACACCGTGCCGACAACAGCGAGAACCAGGTAGAACGACGCTGCCGGGACGAGTGCCTGCCAAACCGTGGCGATCGGGCGCACCGTTTTCAAACCCCCTTGCGGCCGCGCCCGATCACTACGCGACACGCAGAAGCGGGCGCAGCGATGCGGAACCAGTTCGACCCACATTGAAACAGGTCCGAGTGACATCACGTTTCAATCTCGGGGCGCAGCAGGTGAACCGAGCCCGAAATCGGACCGCGCAGCGCCCCGACGCGGCCGCAGGGAGAGCTCCCCGAACACGGCGACTGCCCTGCGAATACGACGGTGCCGGGCCGCCGCTGGGCGACCCGGCACCGGGTTGAACGATTTCCTGCTGTGTCGTTGCTCTCCGGTCGCCGCGCTGCGCCCGAGCCCGTCCCGCGCGGAGACCTGGGCCACTCGGTCGGGCCGCCGACCGGAGGGGTACTAGAAGCCCATCGCCTGCGCCCTCCGCTTGACCTCGCGCCCCCGATCACCGCGCAACGAGTCGATCGGGGTTCCCGGCAACGTGTCGTCGGCGGTGAACAGCCAGCGCAGAATCTCGTCCTCGTTGTAGCCGGCGTCGCGGAGCAGGGTGATCGTTCCACCCAGCCCCTTCACGACCGCGGTTTCGGCGAGGAACGCCTCCGGCACGCCGAGCACGCCCTCGCGGCGCATGGCGAGCAGGTGTCCGTCACGGATCATTTGGTGCACCCGGGTCTCCGGCAGCCCCAGTCGCTCTGCGACATCGGGCAGCGGGGTCATCTCCACATCGGGAGCAAGCACATCCGGGGCAGCAGGGATAGCACTCACCTGGCCCACGATGCCACAGGCGAGGCGGCACAGGCGTGCCCCGGAAGGGTCAATCTGGGTCTTGAGCGCATGGTAGCGGGCCGCCGCGGCCGTACCGCGGGCGGCCCTCGGCACCGGTCGGCGGTGGCGCCGATGCGCCCTGGAACAATCGTCGCGGGAAAGTGCGACACGACCGGCGGTTGGCGGAGGCCATGACTCCTGGAACACGACCCGAGCGCGGCTCCGAGCTGCTCGGGGCCATGCTGGAGCGCCGCTACCGGGTCGACTCGGTCATCGCGCACGGCGGCATGTCGGTGGTCTACCGCGGGCTGGACACCCGGCTGGACCGGCCGGTGGCGCTGAAGGTGATGGACTCGCACTACTCGGCGAACCCGTCGTTCGTGCACCGCTTCGAGCTGGAGGCCCGCTCGGCGGCCAAGCTGCACCACCCCGACGTCGTCGCCGTCTACGACCAGGGCGTGGACCACGAGATCGACGGCGACCACGTCTACCTGGTGATGCAGCTGGTTGAGGGCTGCACGCTGCGGGACCTGCTGCAGGACCGCGGCGCCCTGCCGCTGCCGCTGGCGGTGAGCGTGCTGCGCCCGGCGCTGTCGGCGCTGGCCGCCGCGCACCGCGAGGGCATGGTGCACCGCGACATCAAGCCGGAGAACGTGCTGATCGGGCTGGACGGCTCGGTCAAGGTCGCCGACTTCGGGCTGGTGCGGGCGACCGCTTCGGCGGGCACCACCACGGGCAACGTCATCCTCGGCACCGTGGCCTACCTGTCGCCGGAGGCGGTCACCACCGGCGACGCCGACGCGCGCACCGACGTGTATTCGGCCGGGGTCGTGCTCTACGAGCTGCTCACCGGCCAGCCGCCGTACACCGGCGACACCGCGCTTTCGGTGGCCTACAGCCACGTGAACTCCGACGTCCCGCCGCCCGGTGAGCTGGCGCCGGAGCTGCCGCCGGCGATCGACGACCTGGTGCTGCGCGCGACCCGGCGGGACCCGGCGGGCCGCCCGCCGGACGCCGCTGCGTTCCTGGCCGAGCTGGACCGGATCAGCTCCGAGCTGGGGCTGGCGCAGGTCCCGGTCCCGGTGCCGAGTTCGCAGCAGCGCACGCAGCAGATGGCGGCCGAGGACGGTCCGGGTGACGGCGGCCCGCCGACCGACCGGATCGCGCCGATCACCGAGGCGTCCGTGCCGGACCCGGCGTTCCCGGTTCCGCACGCAGCCGCCCAGGACGCCGGTCCGCGCGGCACGCGCGCGCTGGCGCGCCCGTCCGACGAGGAGCAGACCAGCGAACTCGCCGCGATCGGCCCATCACCCGCCGAACGGCACGAAGCTCGCAGGCGCCGGGGCGGCCGGGCCTTCGCGCTGTGGACGCTGACGATCCTGGTGATCGCCGGGCTGCTCGGCGGCACGGCGTGGTGGCTCGGCAACGGCCGCTACATCCAGGTGCCGCGGGTGACCGGTGAGACCGAGCAGGTCGCGACGCAGGTGCTGCGCGGCGCCGACCTCACCGCCGAAGTCACCAGGCAGCTCGACGACAACGCCCCGGCTGGCACGGTGATCAGCTCCACGCCGGAGCAGGGCGCGCAGATCCTCAGCGGCGACTCGGTGCAGCTGGTGGTCTCGCTCGGGAAGCCGAAGGTGCCGGAGATCGCCGCGGGCACCGGGCTGGAGCAGGCGCAGAGCGCGGTGCGCGAGGCCAAGTTGCGGCCGGTGCACGACACCTCGGCCGACGAGTACCACCCGTCGATCCCCGAGGGCTCGGTGATCCGCGTCGACCCGGCCGCGGGCACCCAGCTGCCCATCAGCTCCGAAGTGCGGCTGGTGGTGAGCAAGGGGCCGCAGCCGGTGCAGGTGCCGGACGTGACCGGCGCGGGCAAGGACGAAGCGTTCGCCGCGCTGCAAGCCGCGGGCTTCGAGCCGTACGAGGCGGGCAAGCAGTTCGACCCGAACGTGGAAGCCGACCACGTGATCACCACCGACCCGTCCGCGGGCACGACCGTGGAACTGTCCGGCAAGCCGCGGATCGGCGTGGTCGTCTCGAACGCGGTGACCGTGCCCGACCTCAACGGCACGCAGGCCGAGCAGGCCCAGCAGCAGCTGGCGTCGATGGGCCTGCAATTGCAGGTGCAGTCGTTCTTCCAACGCCCGAACGCGCTGATCCTGGGCCAGTTCCCGCTGGCGGGCAGCAAGGTCGAACCGGGCTCCACGGTGCGCGCGACCGCGCTGTGAGCCGCTGACCGGCGGTGCGTTTCTGATCACTGCCCGGTCGGCCCGGCGTGGCCGCGGCAGCGGTTCCGGCACCGTGTGCAAACATGGTGCGCACGATGCCCTCGAGCCCTCCGACCCGAGCGGGCACCGCGGACGAGCCCAGCACGGGTGAGCCGGGTGCCGCACCCCGAGATCCCTCCGGTGATCGACGCACCGGCGGTGCCGGGCACGCGGATGCGAGCACTCGACGGTTACCGGTGCGCACGGTGCTGCTGGGCGCGCTCGGTTCGTTGTTGCTGCTGGCAGGCTCGTTCGGCGGTGCCGGGGTGCTGGTGCACGATCCGGTGCTCAGCTCCGGGCCGCTCTCGGCGATGCGCTACGGGCACGGCCGGGACATGGCGCTGGCGGTCCTCTACAGCGGTTTCGGCGTGCTGGTGTGGGCGTGGGTGCGGCTGGGGCGCGGAGTGCTCGCGGGACTGGTCGGTTCGCGCGGAGTGCTGCTGGCGACCGCAGCGTGGATCGCGCCGATGCTCATCGCGCCGCCGCTGTTCACCAGGGACGTCTACAGCTACCTCGGCCAGGGTTTGCTGGCGCTGCACGGCATGGACCCCTACGGCGTGGGGCCTTCGGCGCTGATCGGTCCGATCCCGGACAACGTGCACCCCACCTGGCAGACCACGCCGGCGCCGTACGGACCGCTGTTCATGGGCATCGCCAAGGGCGTCATCCTGCTCGCGGGCGAAGGCATGATCTCCAGCGTCATCGTGATGCGGCTGGTGCTGCTGTGCGGCCTGGCGATGTTGATCTTCGCGTTGCCCGGGTTGGTGGCCGAGCTCGGGGGCAGGCTGCCGGTCGCGCTGTGGCTCGTGGCGGCCAGCCCGATGACGGTGGTGCACCTGGTCGGCGGCCCGCACAACGACATGCTGATGATCGGGCTGCTGGCGCTGGGCGTGCTGCTGGCGCTGCGCGGGCGGCACGCCGCAGGCGTTGCGCTGCTGACGTTGGCGATGTCGATCAAAGCGACGGCCGGTGTGGCGTTGCCGTTCCTGGTGTGGATCTGGGCGGCGCGGCTGCCGGGGAATCGCAGGCAGCGCTTGGTGCGGGCCGGTGCGGCTTCGGTCGCGGTGTTCGTGCCGGTGTTCGCCGCGACGATGGCGCTGGCCAAGGTCGGTTTCGGGTGGCTGCCCGCGCTGTCGGCACCCGGCATGATCGTGAACTACCTGTCCGCACCGACCGGGCTGGGCCAGGCCGTGCACGGCGTCGTCGCGATGTTCGCCGAGGTGGACCGGGGACCGTTCGTCGAGACCGGGCGCACGCTGGGTTCGCTGGTGCTGGCGGCGCTGCTGGCCCGGTTGTGGTGGCGGGCCCGCGACGGCGGCACGAACGCGGTCCGCTGCGCCGCGCTCGCGCTGCTGGCCGCGGCCGCGCTCTCACCCGTGGTGCTTCCGTGGTACTTGACCTGGGGCTTGGCGTTGGGCTGCGCATTGCCGTGGAGCCCGCGTGCGCTGTCGTACGTGGTGGGGGCGTCGGTGGCGCTGGTGCTGGCCTACTACCCGGACGGCGAGCAGGCGATGTACAACTTGCCGTTCGTGGCGGTCGGTGTGGGTGCGGCCTTGCTCGCGGCGCTGTCGCTGCAGCGGTTCGACCCGCTCGGGCTCGGCCGGTGCCGGACTGTGCCGGGCGGGCGCGCCGGGCCGCCCGGCCGCGGGGACCGGGCGGCGGCAGATCACGCCGAGGGCAGCACCTGCGTCTTGAGCCCGGTTCCGGAGCGGAACTCCTCCAACGCGGTCGAGTAGTCCGCCAGCCCGGCGGTCGTGGTGACCAGCGAACCGGCATCGACCGCCCCGGCCACCAGCAGATCCCGCGCGCGGTCGAAGCTGTTGTGCACGGCCATCGACCCGACGATGGTGATCTCCTCGTTGTAGACCCGGAACGGGGAGAACTGCGCGCTCGCCTTCGCATCGGCCACGCCGAACTGCAGGAACGTGCCCGCCTTGCGAACCCGCGTGAGCCCGTCCTCGATCGCGGCGATCACACCGGTGGCGTCCACGACCAGGTCCCAGCCGTCCGGGTTGCCCAGCTGCTCCGCTTCGGTGGCCACCGCGTCGGCGCCCATCGACTCGGCCACGGTCAACCGGTCCTGCCTGCGGTCCACCATGGACAGCGACCGCACCCCGGCCCGCTTGAGCAGCTGCGCCAGCAGCAGCCCCATCGTGCCCGCGCCGTAGACGAGCACCTCGTCGGTGAGGTCGTGCGGGACCTTGTCCAGCCCGTGCACCGCGCAGGACAGCGGCTCGATCAGCGCCGCAGAGGTCGCCGGAGTGCCCTCCGGCAGCGGGTAGCACTTCTTGGCCTGCACCTGCACGTACTCGGCGGCGCCCCCCGGCGAGGTGATGCCCACCGCCCGCCACGGCTCGCAAAGGTTGCCCTTGCCCGCCCGGCAGTACCGGCATTCCCCGCACGGCAGCGACGGCTCGACCGCCACCAGATCGCCCTCGGCGAGCCTGGTGACCTCGCCGCCCGCGGCCACCACGCGCCCGGCCAGCTCATGACCGGGCGTGATCGGGTAGCTCACCACCGGCAGTTCCCCGTCGACCAGGTGCAGATCGGTTCCGCACAGGCCGCAGGCGTCCACCGCCACCACGACATCGTTGGGGCCCGGTGCCGGATCCGGCACCTCGGTCACGGTCGGCTGACCGGGACCTTCCACGACGACCGCACGCATCCCGGCCATCCTTTCCTGTTGCCTCTCCCCGGACGGGCGTCGTGCCGCCCGTCCGCTCACGTCCGCGCCCGAATCGGCGCGCAGGTGAGCGGACCGCCGGGCCGTGCGCGGCCGAGCGGTCCGCTCGGAAATCGATCACCGGGCTGGGGCCGGGACCGAAGTGTCGATGCCTGTCCTGGCAGCTGCGCGTGCCGCGGATGCGGGGCTCTGCGAGCGCCGTCCTGCGAAGCGTCCTCTCGCGCGGACGACTGCGACGCTGCGCAGGGCTTCGATCATTTCAGCGCGCCCATGGACAGGCCGCGCACCAGCTGCCGCTGCGCGATCCAACCGACGATGACCACCGGCAGCACCGCCAGCGTCGCCGCCGCCGACAGCCGCGCCCAGTACAGGCCCTCGCTGGTGATGAACCCGACCAGGAACACCGGCACCGTCGGCGCGTTGATCGCGGTGAGGTTCACCGCGAAGAAGAACTCGTTCCACGCGAAGATCGCGCAGATCAGCGCGGTCGCGGCGATGCCGGGGGCCACCATCGGCAGCAGCACCTTGGTGAGCTCGGTGCGCAGCCCGGCGCCGTCGACCTTCGCGGCCTCCAACACCTCGCCGGGCACTTCCTGGAAGAACGAGCGCATCATCCACACCGCGATGGGCAGGTTCATGCCGGAGTACAGCAGCACCAGCGCCCACACGTTGTCCAGCAGGTGCAGCTGCTGAGCGGCCACGAAGATCGGCACGATCGCCGCGACGACCGGCAGCATCTTGGTGGAGATGAAGAAGAACAACGCGTCCTTGGTGCCCTTCACCGGCCGGATGGACAGCGCGTAGGCCGCGGGCACGGCCAGCGCCACCACCAGCAGGCACGAGATCACCGTGGCGATCAGCGAGTTCACCAGGTACGGCCCGAGCCCGCCGTCGAAGACCAGCTTGTACTGGTCGAGGGTGGGGGCGAACAAGAACTTCGGGTCGTCGGTGTAGGCGTCGCCCTCCTGCTTGAACGAGGTGAGCACCATCCAGAACACCGGGAACACGAACAGGATCCCCAGCGCCCACGCGAGGACCGTCAGCGCGGCCCCACCGGCCGATCGGCGTTTCATTCCGCAGCCTCCTTGCCGGAAATGGCGGTGAAGATCGCGCGCAGCGCGAAGGTCGCGACGATGATCGTCAGCACCACCACGACGACACCGAGCGCAGCGGCCTGACCGACGTCGAAGCCCTGGAAGACCCGCTGGTAGAGGTAGTACGGCAGGTTGGTGGTGGCGATGCCCGGACCGCCCTGGGTCATCATGAAGATCTCGTCGAAGGTGTTCACCACGTAGATCGAACCCAGCAGCCCGGCCAGCTGGATGTAGCGGCGCAGGAACGGCAGCGTCATGAACCGGAACGTCTGCCAGCCGCTGGCGCCGTCCATCCGCGCGGCCTCGAGCACGTCCCGCGGCTGGCTCTGCAGCCCGGCGAGCACGATCAGCATCATGAACGGCGTCCACCGCCACACCAGCGCGGCCAGCACCGAGACCATCGGGTGCTCGCCGACCCAGTCGATGCCGCCGAGCCCGATCGGCCCGAGCACGGCGTCCACCAGCCCGTAGGTCGGGTTCAACATGCTGGTCTTCCACAGCAGCGCGGAAGCCACCGGCATGATCAGGAACGGCGTGATCAGCATGGTGCGCACCACGCCGCGACCGAAGAACGGCCGGTCCAGCAGCAGCGCGAGCCCGACCCCGAGGGCCAGCGAAACCAGCACGCAGCCCACGGTCACGATGATCGTGTTCAGCGCGGCGGTGTAGAACTCGCTGTCGGTGAACACGTCGACGTAGTTGGACAGCCCGATGAAGCCCCACGAGCCGGGGCGCAGCAGGTTCCACGAGTGCAGCGAGTAGAAGATCGTCGCCAGGAACGGGGCCTGCGTGATGATGATGGTGAAGATCAGCGCGGGCAGCAGCGGTCCGCGGCGCGCCCACTTCTCCTTGCGGCCGAGGGTGATCCCCTTCGCCGCGGTCGGTTCAGCAGTGGTCATGGCCGGTAGCTCTCCCCCACGGTCTCGGCGTAGCCCTGGGATTGCTCCAGCGCTTCGTCCACGGACTTGCTCCCGGCGATGGCCGCGGACATCTGCTGGCTCACGCGGGTGCCCAGGTCGACGAACTCGGGGATGCGCACGAACTGCAAGCCCTGGTACGGCGTGGGCTGCGAGCTCGGCCGGGTCTGGTCGGCCTGGCTGATGCCGCGCAGCGTCGGCTGCGCGAAGGCGGCCGCGGCCTGCTGGTACTGCGGCATCTGGTAGGTCGAGCGGCGGCTGCCGGGCGGCAGGTTCTGCCAGCCGAGGCGTTCACCGACGGTCTTGAGGTACTGCTTCGACGTCGCCCAGGAGATGAAGTTCCAGGCGTCGTCGGGTCGTTCGGCCGTCTTCGGGACCGCCAGCGACCAGGTGTAGAGCCAGCTCGCCCGCTTGCCGCCGGGGCCGGTGGGGGCGTTGGCGTAGCCGACCTTGCCGGGCACGTTGCTCTCCTGCGGGTCCTCCAAGGTGCCCGCCGACGACGTCGAGTCGAACATCATCGCCGCGTTGCCCTGGCCGAACTCGGTGAGGCATTCGGAGAAGCCGGTGCTGGACGCGCCGGGCTCGCCGTAGTCGCGCACCAGGTCGGTGTAGAAGTGCGCCGCATCGCGCACCTGCGGCGAGGTCAGCTGGGCGTTGAACTGCGGGTCGAACCAGCGACCGCCGAAGGAGTTGATCATGGTGTTCAGCGGGGCCATCACCTCGCCCCAGCCGGGCAGCCCGCGCAGGCAGATCCCGGCGCGCCCGCCTTCGCCCTGATCGAGCTTGGCCGCCATGTCGCGGACCTGCTGCCAGGTCGGATTCTCCGGCATCCTCAGCCCGGCTTGGGCGAACAGGTCCTTGCGGTAGTTCAGCAGCGCCGTCTCGCCGTAGAACGGGGCCGCGTACATGTGCCCCCGGTAGGACAGCGAGTCCCGGATGGACGGGATGAAGTCGTCCTTGTCGTAGCCCGCAGTCGCGTCCATCCGCGGCTCCAGGTCGTGCAGCCAGCCGTTGGCCGCCCAGATCGGCGTCTCGTAGTTGCTGACCATGACGACGTCGAACTGGCCGCTGCCGGTGGCCACCGACTGGGTGATCTTGTCGCGTGCCTGGTTCTCCGGCAGCGAGATGAACCGCAGCCGCAGCTCCGGGTGCAGGCGCTCGAACTCCCCGGCGAGCTCCTGCATGTCCTCCATCTGCGGGTTGGACACCACGGCCACCCGCAGCACCCGGCGCCCGTCGCCGGAACCGATCGCCCCCGCCCCCGTGCAACCGGCGGTGAGCAGCACTGACGCGAACAGGGCGACCAGCGCCCACCATCTCCGGCCGAGTCGCATCGGCATCCCTTTCTGCTGTGTGCTCACACTCGCACCACCTTGGGGCCCGCGGCCTCGATGTCGGTCGCGATGTCCCCGTCCAGCCCGGTGTCGGTGATCAGCACGTCGACCTCGGCGATCTCGCCGTACCGGTGCAGCGAAACCGGGCCGATCTTGGTGTGGTCGGCGAGCAGGACCCGTCGCCGCGCCCCGCGCAACAGCAACGTCTTGATCTCGGCCGAGTTCTGATCCGGGGTGGTCAGCCCGCGGTGCAGCGAAACCCCGTCGGTGCCCAGGAAAGCCACGTCCGCGAACACTTCGCGCCACCGCTGCGCTGCCCAGGCACCGACGCCGCCGTTGGTGGTCGCGCGCACCCGGCCGCCGGGCGTGAGCACCGACAGGTTCGGCCTGGACGCCAGCGAGACGGCGATGCTGAGGCTGTCGGTAATCACCGTCAGCGGCCGGTCGGTCGGCAGCAGCTCGGCGAACCTGGCGCAGGTCGTGCCGGACTCGATGAGCACGGCGCCCTCCGCGGGCACCTCGTCGAGCGCGGCCCGGCAGATCCGGGTCTTCTCGGCGACCATCACGTTCTCCCGGGCGGACAGCTGCGGGTCGAAGCTCCACCGCTCCACCGGGATCGCACCGCCGTGCACGCGGTGCAGGAATCCGTGCTCCTCCAGCACGGTCAGATCGCGCCGGATCGTCTCGGGGGTCACTTGCAGCTGCCCCGCGAGCCCGGTCACGTCGACTCGGCCCTCCTGCCTGGCACGCTCGACGATGAGCTGCTGGCGTTCACGCGCGTACACCCGGTCGGCCTCCGGTCTGGACCCGATTCCCAGGACCCGGTTCGATGCCCGGATCGGTCCGCTTCAATCTGACCGAGTTTGTTTATCCGGTGAGCGCAGTCACCGTCAAGGGCGCACGGCTAAGGACATGACCAGGATCAGCCGCGGAATTCCCGGGACGATCCCGGAGAGTCACCACGAGCCACGCAAAAAGCGGGTGCACCCGGAAACACCCGGCGCACGAGAACGGGCCGGGGTGATCCCACCCCGGCCCGCGCGTGCGCTCGATCCCGGTCAGCTGCGCAGCATCTCCGCGACCAGGAACGCCAGCTCCAGCGACTGCTGGGTGTTGAGCCGCGGATCGCAGGCCGTCTCGTAGCGGCCCGCCAGGTCGGTGTCCGAGATGTCCTGCGCGCCGCCGAGGCATTCGGTGACGTGCTCGCCGGTCAGCTCGATGTGGATGCCGCCGGGGTGGGTGCCCAGCCGGTGGTGCACCTCGAAGAAGCCCTGCACCTCGTCCACCACGCGGTCGAAGTGGCGGGTCTTGTAGCCGGTGCTGGACTCGTGGGTGTTGCCGTGCATCGGGTCGCACTGCCAGACCACCTGGTGCCCGGCGGCGGTGACCTTCTCCACGATCGGCGGCAGCAGATCCCGGACCTTGCCGTTGCCCATCCGGCTGATCAGCGTCAACCGGCCCGGCTCCCGGTTCGGGTCCAGCCGCTCGACGTACTCCAGCGCCATCTCCGGGGTGGTGCTCGGGCCGATCTTGAGCCCGATCGGGTTGGAGATCAGCTCGGCGAACGCGATGTGCGCGTGGTCGAGCTGCCTGGTGCGGTCCCCGACCCACACGTAGTGCCCGGACAGGTCGTAGAGCCGCGGCGTGCCGTGCGAGGTGTCCAGCCGCAGCATCGCCCGCTCGTAGTCCAGCACCAGCGCTTCGTGGCTGGCGAACAGGTCCACCGCGTGCAGGCTGCTGTCGTCCACGCCGCAGGCGGCCATGAACCGCAGGCCGCGGTCGATCTCGGCGGCCACCGACTCGTACCGCTCCCCGGCCGGGGAGTTGAGCACGAAGTCCTTGTTCCAGTCGTGCACCTGCGCGAGCGCGGCCATCCCGCCGCTGGTCAGCGCGCGGGAGAGGTTCATCGTGGCGCTGGCGTTGGCGTATGCGCGGATCAGCCGGGACGGGTCGTGCCTGCGGGCCTCCTCGCTGGCGGCCAGCGAGTTGACCATGTCCCCGCGGTAGCTGGGCAGCCCCAGCGCGTCGGTGGAGTTGGACCGCGGCTTGGCGTACTGCCCGGCGAGCCTGCCGAGCTTGACCACCGGCATGCTCGCGCCGTAGGTCAGCACCACCGCCATCTGCAGCAGCGTGCGGATGTTGCCGCGGATGTGCGGTTCGGTGTTGTCCGCGAACGTCTCCGCGCAGTCCCCGCCCTGCAGCAGAAAGGCCTCGCCCCGCGCGACCGCCGCGAGCTGCCCGCGCAACCGGTCCACTTCGGAGGGCACGGTCACCGGCGGGACGCTCTCCAGCACCTTGCGCACGCCGGCGACCTCGTCCTCGGGCCACTCGGGCTGCTGGGTGGCGGGCAGCTTCAGCGCCGCATCCAGGCGGGCGCGCATCTCGGGGGGCAGCGGCGGCAGTTCCGGCAGTTCATCGACCGGAACATCGACGGTCCAATTCACGTGACCAGGATAGGGCGTGCTGGCCACCTGTTTTCATGTGGGCGGCGGCGCAGCGCCGCCGATCTTGCCCAGTCGCGTCGATTCAGCTCCACCCGCCGGGGCCCGGAGGTGGCTCGCCGGAGCTCCCGCGGCGGCCGGCGCCCGCGATCTAGGGGCTGTTTCATAAGCGGCGCCGGCCGCTGCGGTGCCCGAGGACTCAGCCGGACCACCGGCGGGTTCTCAGGCCTAGTAGCCGCCGCCGAGTTTGCGGTGGTCCCAGCTGATCGTGCGGGTCGGGGTGAAGCGGAACCCGACGCGCTTGGGCACCTGGGCGCGCACCGCCTCCAGCGCGGCGGGTTCGTCCGCGGGCTCCCAAGTGCCGTAGCGCCTGCCCAGCGCGGTACCGATGCGCTCGATGTCCCCGGGCACCTCCAGCGCCTCGACGTCGCACTCCAGCGAGACCCCGCGCAGCTGGTCGTAGCTGCTGCCGGTCTCGGCCATCAGCGTGGCGCGGGGGTCGCGGCGCAGGTTCAGCGTCTTCTGCGCCTTGGCGAACGTCCACAGCTCGACCACCGTGCCACCGGGCACGACGCTTCCCGGGACGAACCACATCGGCACCAGGTGCGGCCGCCCGTCCGGTTTCACCGTGCCGAGCACGATCGTGCGCCGCTGTTCGAGGAAGTCGGCGACTTCGCCATCGGTCATCGAGATCAGCCCGCGTCGGGACATCCGCGCTCCCCTACCGCCGTCGGTACCGGCCCGACCCTAGGTTCCCGCCGCGATTTCCGGAACCTCCCGGCACCGGAACCGCCGGGGCTGGTCGGCGATCAACCGAACAGCGCTTCGGCCTCGGCGTAGCGGGACAACGGCACCGTCTTGAGCTTCGCGGTCGCCTCGCCCAGCGGCACCCGCACGACGTCGGTGCCGCGCAGCGCGACCATCTTGCCGAAGGCGCCCTCGCTGACCGCATCCACCGCGTGCAGCCCGAACCGGGTCGCCAGCACCCGGTCGTAAGCGGTCGGAGTGCCGCCGCGCTGGGTGTGCCCGAGCACGACCGCGCGGGATTCCTTGCCGGTGCGCTGCGCGATCTCGTCGGCCAGCCAGGTGCCGACCCCGCCGAGCCGGACGTGCCCGAAGGCGTCGGTCTCGCCGGTCTGCAGCACCTCCTCGCCGTCCTGCGGGATCGCGCCCTCGGCGACCACGATGATCGGCGCGTACTGCCGCTCGAACCGCTGCTGCACCCAGTCGCAGACCTGCTCCACGCTGAACCGCTTCTCCGGCCCGAGGATCACGTTCGCGCCGCCGGCCAGCCCGGAGTGCAGCGCGATCCAGCCCGCGTGCCTGCCCATCACCTCCACCACCAGCGCGCGGTGGTGCGACTCGGCGGTGGTCCGCAGCCGGTCGATCGCCTCGGTGGCGATGTGCACGGCGGTGTCGAAGCCGAAGGTGTAGTCGGTGGCGTCGAGGTCGTTGTCGATCGTCTTCGGCACTCCGACCACCGGCACCCCGTCGCGGGTGAGGCGTTCGGCGACCCCGAGGGTGTCCTCGCCGCCGATCGCGATCAGCGCTTCGACCCCGTGCTCGGCCATCGTCGCCTTGATCCGCTGCACCCCGTCGTCGTGCTGGTACGGGTTGGTGCGCGACGAACCGAGGATGGTGCCGCCGCGGCTGAGGATGTCCTCCACCTCGTCCAGCCCGAGCGGCATGGTGGCGCCCTCCAGCGGACCTTTCCAGCCGCTGCGGAAACCGACGACCTCGTGCCCGTGCACCGCGATCCCCTTGCGCGTGATCGCCCGCAGCACGGCGTTCAGACCGGGGCAGTCGCCGCCACCGGTCAACACCCCGATCCGCGTTCCAGCCGGCATCCTCGCCGCCTCCTCTGCTCGCCTGCACTCGCTCGCGCCGCGCTCGCTCGGCACCGAGCGGGGTGATCTGGATCTCCCCGGGCAGCAGCCTGGCACGGCCTGTATCGGTGCAGCAAGTACTCCGGTGGTGGAACGGCGCCCGTGGAACCTGCGTCCGGCTCAGGTGCTGGCCTTCTCCGAGCGGCGCCGGCTGCTTTCGCCACCCGCGCAAGACGAGCGCGAAGCTGGCTCAGAGCGGGTAGCCGCGCTTGCGCTGCACGTCCTCGATCACCTTCCAGCGCTGCAGGTTGTGCCGCGCGTCGGCGAGCGCGTCGTGCGCGTTCGCCGGTGCCGAGGGGAGCTTCGGCTTGCCCACGTCCTCCCAGCGCTGCCGCAGATCCCGGGTGAACTTCGGAATCCGCGAGGGCAGCGCGGGCATCGCGCCCCACAGCTGGGCGAGCGCGACGTGGTCGTAGGCCGCGTACCAGGCCCAGAGTTCGATGTTGTCGTGGCGTGCGGTCAGGAACTCGTACAGCTCTTCGCGGATGCGCGCTCGCGGGCGCCAAGCGCCGTCCGCGGGCGGGGGCAACTGCGGGAGCACGTTGCGGCGCACCCATTGGCCCGCCCGGCCCGCGTCGAAGTCGGTGGAGACCGCGTAGAACTCGCGGCCGGTCTCGTCCACCATGCCGATCGAGACCAGGTCGATCGTCTGCCCGTCCTCGATGAACTCACAGTCGTAGAAGAACCGCACCGAACCAGCGTAAAGAGGGCGGTGCGGGCGAACGCCCGGCCCCGTCGGACCCGCTCAGCTCGCCTTGGAGCGGGGCATCCGGTCGGTCCAGCCCGCGACGTCCTTGCCCTGCGCGGTCAGCTCGTCCTTGGCCTTCGCGGCGTAGATGTCGACGTACTCCTGGCCGGACAGCTCCATCAGCGCGTACATGATCTCGTCGGTGATCGAGCGCTCCACGAACCGGTCCCCGGCCAGCCCCTCGTAGCGGGAGAAGTCCAGCGGCTCGCCGACCTTGACCCGCACCTTGTGCGGGTACCACATCTTGGAGCCGAGCGGATTGACCTTGTCGGTGCCGTACATCGCGATCGGGATCACCGGCACACCTGCCTCCAGCGCCATCCGCGCGACCCCGGTCTTGCCCTTGTAGAGCCGGCCGTCCGGGGAGCGGGTGCCTTCGGGGTAGACGCCGAGCAGCTTGCCTTCGCGCAGCAACCGAACGCCGGTGTCCAGCGCGGCCTGCGCTGCCGCGCCGCTGGAGCGGTCGATCGGGACCTGGCCGACCCCGGAGAAGAAGAACTTCTGGAACTTGCCCTTGATCCCGGTTCCGGTGAAGTACTCGCGCTTGGCCAGGAAGGTCACCCGGCGCGGCATCATCAGCGGCATGAAGAACGAGTCGGCGACCGCGACGTGGTTGCTGACCAGGATCGCCGCACCGGACTGCGGCACGTGCTCGGCACCGTCGATGCTCGGGCGGCAGAACAGCTTCATGAGGGGACCGAGCAAGAAGTGCTTCATCACCCAGTACAGCACGCGCCGCTGCCTTTCTGAACACCCGGAATACCTAGTTCAGGTTACGGAGCGCCCGCACGCCGCACAATGCGGCCCCTGCGGTATCGGATCAGCCCCGGAAGATCGCCCCGCACCGGCCACAGCCATGCGACGATGAACCGGTACCCGGGTCGAGGTGAGCGGTAGGGAGGCTGTGTTGCCCATCCCACGGGGGTTGCCCATCCCACCGGGGTTGCCGGTGCCATCGGAGTCACCCGTGCTCGCCGGCGCCGAGCCGTTCGTGCACGAGGGTGCCGACGACGTCGGCGTGTTGCTGTGCCACGGATTCACCAGCACTCCGCAGAGCATGCGCAGCTGGGGAGAGCACTTGGCCGCCGAGGGGTACACGGTCCGCTGCCCGCGCCTTCCCGGGCACGGCACCACGTGGCGCGAGTTGAACCGCACCGGCTGGGACGAGTGGTATTCGGCGGTGCGGACCGAACTGGAATCGCTGCGCGCCCGGTGCGGTTCGGTGTTCGTGTTCGGCCAGTCGATGGGCGGCACGCTGGCGTTGCGGCTGGCCCAGGAACATCCCGACATCTCCGGGGTCGTGCTGGTGAACCCGTCGGTGCTGACGCTGCGGCGGGAAGCCGCGCTGCTGCCGGTGCTGTGCCGGGTGCTGCCTTCGGTGCGCGGGCTCAGCGGGGACATCGCGAAGGCCGGTAGCACCGAGCTCGCCTACGGGCGGGCGCCGCTGCGCGCCATGGCGAGCCTTCGGCGGTTGTGGCGGATCGTGCGGCGCGACCTCGGCAGGGTGCGCGCGCCGGTGCTGCTGCTGCGCTCGGCGACCGACCACGTCGTCGAACCGCTCAACGCGAAGGTCGTGCTCGACGGCGTGGGCGGCGACGACGTCACCGAGGTCGTGCTGCCGGACAGCTACCACGTCGCAACGCTCGATCACGACGCGCCGACGGTGTTCGCCGGTAGCGTCGAGTTCATCCGCCGGATCCACCGCGAGCGCGTCGGAGAAACCGCATGAGCACCCGCCACGACAATGCCGACGGACCCGAGGACATCGACGCGGCCTTCGCCGAGATCGTCGCGGGCTTGGAACGCGACGAGCCGCTGGCGCGCTGGCCGCAGGAGGACGGGCCGCGCACGACCGCGGACGACGCCGACGGGCAGGGACGGGCACCGGATCCGCCGGGCCGAGCGGACGAGGAGCTGAGCCCGGCCCCGGTGGAGCCTGCGGGGCCGCGGGACTGGACACCGCCCGCTGAAGCGGACGACGAAGGCCACTACGAGCCACCGGAACCACCGCCGATGCCGCGACCGACCGCGGCCACGATCGGCGGGATCTCGACGATCGTGCTGGGCGTGCTGCTGCTGGTGGTGCCGGGGCTCGCGGGGCTCGGCGGCAGCGTGGCGCTGCCCGCCGGGCTGATCGCGATCAGCGGCGGGATCGGCTGGTTGCTGCTGCGGTTGCGGAGCAACCCGCCGGGATCCGGTGACGACGGCGCGCGGCTCTGAGCAGCTGCCCGGATACGGCATCGGCGGCGCGGTGGAGCCGACCGGCCGGTGAACTTCCGGGCCCCGCGGCGTGCTCGCCTCGCCGAGCCGGCGACGGGCTCAGCGCCTGTTCGGGACGAGCGCTGCCATGTCGCCTTCTCCGAGCGGTCCGCTTCGCCCATTCAGCGTTCCGCAGCCAGGAAGCCGCCGCGGTCCGCCACCGGCACCGTTGCGCAAGTCGTTCTGCAGGGACTTCGCAGCCGGGTTCGACGACGAAGGTTCAGCAGGTCCGGGCGTGCGCGGCGACGTGTTCGCGGGCCAGCGTCGCGGCGCCGACGATGCCCGCCTCGTCCGCGTGCTTGGCCACCCGGACCTTTGCCAACGGGCGATGCCCGGCGCCGGTCATCGCATCCGCGTAGTGCTGCCGGGCTTGCCGCAGGAACAGGTGCGCCGAACCGGACACGCCGCCTGCGAGCACCACGACCTCCGGGTCGTAGACGTCGGCGACCAGCGCCAGTCCCTCACCGAGCCAGCGCGCCAGCTCGCCCACCGCGCGGCGCGCGACCGGGTCGCCGTCCTCGGCAGCGTGCGCGACGCGCTCCCCGGTGATCTCGCCGGGGTCGGCGGCGGCCTGCGCGGCCAGCGGCGAGGACGCGTCCTCGGCCAGCAGTTCCAGCGCGGTCCGGGCCAGGGCGGTTCCGCTGCAGTAGCGCTCCCAGCAGCCGCGCTTCCCGCACGGGCATTCCCGCCCGTCCGGAACCAGCCGCAGGTGGCCGAGCTCCGGCGCCACTCCGTGCGCCCCGCGGAACACGTCACCGCCGAGCACCAGCGCCCCGCCGATGCCGGTCCCCAACGCCACCAGCGCCGCGACCCGCGCGCCGACCGCGGCACCGAACCGCTGCTCGGCGATCGCGGCCGCGTTGGCGTCGTGCTCGAGCACCACCGGCAACCCCACTCGGGCGGCGATGTTGTCGGCCACGGCCACGTGCCGCCACGGCAGGTGCGGTGCGAACCGCACGACCCTGCGGTCCTCGCTGACGAAACCCGCCACGGCCAGGCCCACTCCGGCCACCGGGTAGTCGGCGGCGAGGGCCAGCACGGTGCCCGCGATGGCGGAGTCGAGTTCAGGTCCGGTGCCCGCCGACGGCACCCGCAGCGTCTCCAGCACGGTGCCCTGCGGGTCGACCACGCTGGCACGGACGCTGGTGCCGCCCACATCCACGCCGACGGTCAGCAATCGCGCTCTCCCATCGAAGCGCCCTTCCCGGCCGCTGCGGCGGTCTTGCCGCGCACCCGGCGAACCTCGATCCGCTGCACCTTGCTCGCGGGTTCGGCGGCCGGTTCGGCGGTTTCCGCAGCCGGACCGGCCGGATCGGTGTGCCGGTGTTCGGCGAGGGTGCCCCGCAGCAATTCCACGAGCCCGGACAGCTGGTCGGCCAGCTTCGCGGTCAGCTCCGGTTGATCACCGCGCACCAGCGCGGCCACCGCGCAGATCGGGCACCAGCCGCAGGAAGCGCCACCCGAGCCGGTTTCGCCGGACGGCCCAGCGCCGGACGGCCCAGCGCCGCGATCGCGAGTCCGCTCAGCACCGCCTGCGCCGCGCAGGTACTCCTCGGCGCGCTGCGCCGCCGCGTCCAGCAGCAGCCGGAGCTCTTCGGCCATCCGGTCGCGACCGCCCCCGTCCTGCTCGGAACCCGTTCCGCGACCGCTGGAGCCACCGCTGTCCGGCTCTTCGCCCGTTCCCGACGTCACCTCGGGATCGGGGTGTTCAGCACGCATCCGCTCACCACATCCACTGGTCCACATTGGTCACAGCCTCAGCGCATCCACTGCTCGGGATCGGGCCGGAACGACACGGTGATCCCGTCGTCGGCGGCGACCGCGGCGGTCACCGCGCAACGGCGCAGCACCGCGGGCAGCGCGATGAGCCGCCTCCTGCCGTCGATGGTGACGGCCAGCTCGTCACCGATCCGCGCCAGGTCCAGCTCGGCGTCGTCGTGCAGCGGCAGCGCGATCCGCAGCGTGTATTCGGAGTCCAGCGCGCGCCCGCCACCGCCGAGCTCCATCTCCGGCGCGAACGCGGCGCCCTCCAGCGGGTCGTCGCCGTCGTAGAGCTCGTCGGCGAGTTCCAGCAACGCGCCGGGGCCGACCGGTTCGGCGGCTCGATGAGCCACCGTGCGCAGCGGCAGTTCCGTCGCCGAGCGCACCTGCCCGAGCACCGCGTCCTGCTCCCTGCGCCGGGTTCGCATCCAGGCCGCCGCGTTCCCGCGCGCCGAACCGGGATCCGGCACGAGCCGGTTGGCGACCAGCCCGTCGACCCGGATCTGCTGCAACGCCAGTGCGGTCAGCGTCCGGCGCGTCTCGGCCGCCACCACCGCCTCCGGGGTCAGCACCAGCCGGACGCTGGTGTGCTCGGAGGTGAGCGTGCGCCGCAGCCCGAGCAGCCGCTCCGCCAGGCGGCTCACGGCATCGGCCACCGCATCCCAGCGTTCGACGTTGTCGCTGCCCGCCAGGCCCGCCAGCACGCCGCGGACCATCCGCCGGTGCGCCGGGAACAGCCGCTCCAGGTATCCGGCGATCGACTCCGGCAGCGACAGCAGCCGCAGCGTTTCGGCGGTCGGGCCGCAGTCGACGAGCACCGTGTCCCACACCCCGCTCTCGGCGAACCGGAACACTTCGGCCAGCCCGAGCAGGTCCTCCACCCCGGGCAGGTGGGTGAGCTCCTCCGCGTCGAGTTCGCTCACGCCCGCCCCGAGCAGCAGGGTGCGCAAGTGCTCGCGCAGCTCCGACCACGCCTGGTCGAGCAGCCCGCGGGTCTGCACCTCGGCGGCGTGCAGCCGGACGTCGCGCCGCTGTTCGTGCAGTTCCACTTCGCGCGGTTCAGCACCGAGCGCGGCGCCGAAGGCGTCGCCGAGGGAGTGCGCCGGGTCGGTGGAGACCACCAGGACCTTCCGGCCGCGCTCGGCCAGGCGCGCGGCCGTGGCGGCGGCGAGGGTCGTTTTTCCCACGCCGCCCTTTCCGGTGAACAACAGGATGCGCAAGGGCGGTCTCAGTGCGGAGTCGGGACAGGAACGTCGAATGCCGTTGATACTCGATCTTCGTTGCGGCCGCATCGCAGCCGCGCCGCAGGAAGCGCCACGTGATCCGGTCGTGCCACTTCCGCCCGGAAACCGGCGACGCGGGCGGGAAAGCGCGCCGCCCGGAAACACTGTCGATCAACGCGGCCGCATCCGCTACTCGGAGCGCGCGGCGGAAAACGCGCCCGCGCGGCTCAAGTCCCCGATTCGACGCGGCGTTTGAGCTCTTTCAGCGCCGTATTCATGATCATTTTCTCGGCCTTGCGCTTGAACATGCCGATCATCGGGATCGCCAGGTCCACCGCCAGGCTGTAGGTGACCTCGGTGCCGCCTTCCGGCTGCGGCCGCAGCGAATACGTGCCTTGCTGCGCCTTCTGCACCTGCCCCTCGGACAGCGTCCAGCTCACCGACAGCCCGTCGTCGGCCCACTCGTAGACGTTGACGTAGGTGTCCTTGACCACCCCGGCGTCGAGCACGAACCGCACCTTCTCGGCCAGGCCCGAGCTGGTCGTCGAGAGCACCTCGGTCTCCTTGACCGCCTCCGCCCACTCCGGGTAGGCGGCGAAGTCCGAGATCACCGCCATGATCTCGGCGGCGGGAGCCTGGATCACGATGGATTGGGTGGACTGATCGACCATGCCGCGCAGATTACAGGTTCGCGGCCACCTCCCGCGGCACCGGCGGGTGCGCCCGCCCGCGCTGCGCCGCGGCCGAACCGCAGCGCAACGCGCCTGCTCACCAACGCAGCACGTAGGGCTGTTCGGTGCGCTTGAAATGCCCGACGTTGACGCATTCGGTGCGCCCGATCCGGACCCGCTGCGCCAGCGGCTGGTGCACGTGGCCGAACAGCGACCAGCGCGGGCGGTCGCGGTGGATCCGCTCCAGCAGCGCGGCCGAGCCGTGCTCGGCGCGACGTGCGATGACGTCGTAGACCAGATCCGGGACCTTGGGCGGCAGGTGCGAGCACAACACGTCGACCTCGCCGAGCCCGGCGACCGCGGCGTCGAACTCCTCCTCCGGGCGCAGGTGCGGCACCCAAGCCGCGTCCCGGCGCAGCTTCCCGCCCGGAGCCAGGATCGTGCCGCCGACGAAGCCGAAACTCAGCCCGCCGATCTCCACCGTCTCGCCTTCCACGAAGTGCACGCCTTCGCGGGCGAACTCCGGCCACAGGCCCGGCTCGTCCACGTTGCCCGCGATCGCGTAGGTCGGCGCGGTCATCGCGGCGAACAGCTGCGAGTACTGGTCGCGCACCGCGTCCTGCACCACTGCGCGCGGATCGTCCAACGACTCCCACAGCGAGCGCGCGTAGGCGCCGATCTCCGGGCCGCGGTGGTTGCGGCGCAGCTCCGCGAAGTGCGCCACCTTCTCCGCGCCGAACACCGCGCCCAGGATCCCGCGCCCGTGGTCGTGGTAGTCCACGAAGTCGATCAGGTCGCCGAGCACGACCAGCGCGTCCGCCCCGTCACCGGCCCGCTTCAACGCCTCGGCGTTGCCATGGACGTCGGACACCACGTGCACCCGCACACTCTCTCCTCAATCACCGTTGGCTCGACGATCACCGCGACGGGGGTGGGCAGCCCGGTGCCCGGCCGGCCTCCAACCGGGACTTGAGCTCGAACACCAGCTCCCGCACGGCCAGCCTGCGCCGCCGCAGCTCGGCTGTCACCCACCGCCCACGTCGCGGACCGGGCGGGTCGGCGCGCAGGAAGTAGTGCAGCACGGTGCCGTCCAGCACCGGCTGCAACCACACCTCCATGCTGCCGCGCAGGTCACCGGTGAGCCGCCAGCGCATCCCCTCGATGCCGCGGTCGGCCTCGGCGACCGGCGCCAGCCCGGGCCATTGCCGCGGCCAGCGGTCCGGGTCGGCGAAGTGCGGGGCCAGCGCGGCGGGCGCCACGGCCAGGAAGACCTCCTCGGCGAGGTCGATCGCGGACATGCGGACCAGCCTGCCACGAGCGGCGCCACCGGCGGGAACCTCGCAGCCGCGGCGGCAGCCACTTGCGCGGCGGGCGGCGCCGCTGCTCGCGCGCGGGCATGGCAGGCTGCCACCGCACGACTAATCGAGCCCGAAAAGTTTCGCATCAATAACACGGGACTACCGCCGAGTAACCATCGGCGTTAGGTTGTGCCCACAATTAGGACGTTTATCGGAGGTTTCCAAGGTGCGAGAGTTCAGCGTCCCCGCCACCAACACCGTGGCCGACGACGAGAACCTCACCGACATGGTGTGGGCCAACGCGGAACGCTTCGGTGGCACCGTGAGCTTCCGCCGCCGGGTGGAGGGCACCTGGATCGACGTCACCGCGGCCGAATTCGCGACTCAGGTGCTGGCCGTGGCGAAAGGGCTCATCGCCGCGGGAATGCGGCACGGCGACCGCATCGGGCTGATGTCGCGCACCCGCTACGAATGGAGCCTGCTGGACTTCTCGATCTGGGCCGCGGGCTGCGTGACGGTGCCGATCTACGAGACCTCCGCGGCCGACCAGGCCGAGTGGATCCTCACCGACTCCGGCGCGCGGGCGGTCATCGTCGAGACCGAGGCGCACCGCGCGGAAATCGACAGCGTGCAGGACCGGCTGAGCGACGTCGCGCAGGTCTGGCAGATCGACCCGGCCGGCGACGCCTCCGGGGCCGTGGCGGAACTGACCGCGCTCGGCGCCGAGGTCTCCGACCAGACCGCGCACGAGCGCCGCCGCGAGGTGCGCGCGGACGAGATCGCGACGCTGATCTACACCTCCGGAACCACCGGCCGCCCCAAGGGCTGCGAACTGACCCACCGCAACCTGCTGGCCGAGGTGCGCGCGGACGTCGAGGCGTTCCCGCACCTGATGCGGCAGGGCAACTCGATGCTGATGTTCCTGCCGATGGCGCACGTGCTGGCCCGCGCCATCGCCACCGCCTGCGTCTACTCGCGCACCACGCTGGGCCACACCGGCGACGTCAAGGAACTGGTCACCGACCTCGGCTCGTTCCGCCCCACGCTGGTGCTGGCGGTCCCGCGGGTGTTCGAGAAGGTCTACAACACCGCGAAGCAGAAGGCGCACGGCGAGGGCAAGGGCCGCATCTTCGACGCCGCCGAGGACACCGCCGTCGCCTACAGCAAGGCGCTGGACCAGGGCGGGCCGGGCCTGGGGCTGCGGGCCAAGCACCTGCTGTTCGACAAGCTGGTCTACGGCAAGCTGCGCGCGGCACTGGGCGGTCGCTGCAGCGGCGCGGTCTCCGGCGGTGCTCCGCTGGGCGACCGGCTCGCGCACTTCTACCGCGGCGTCGGCGTGCCGGTGCTGGAGGGCTACGGGCTCACCGAGACCACCGCAGCGGCCGCGGTCAACGTGCAGGAGGCGGCCAAGATCGGCACCGTCGGCAAGCCGCTCGCGGGCACCAGCATCCGGATCGCCGAGGACGGCGAAGTGATGATCAAGGGTGACGTGGTGTTCCGGAAGTACTGGAACAACGAGACCGCCACCAAGGAGTCGCTGGAGGACGGCTGGTTCCACACCGGCGACCTCGGCTCCCTGGACGAGGACGGTTTCCTGCGGATCACCGGGCGCAAGAAGGAGATCATCGTGACCGCGGGCGGCAAGAACGTCGCCCCGGCCGTGCTCGAGGACAACCTGCGCGCGCACCCGCTGATCAGCCAGTGCATGGTGGTCGGGGACAAGAAGCCGTTCATCGGCGCGCTGGTCACCCTGGACCCGGAGTTCCTGCCGTCGTGGCTGAGCAACCACGGCCGCTCGCAGGACACCCCGCTGAGCGAGCTGGCCGAGGACTCGGAAGTGCGCGCCGAGGTCCAGTCCGCGATCGATCACGCGAACCAGGCGGTCTCCCGCGCCGAGCAGATCAAGTCCTTCCGCATCCTGGCGAAGGACTTCACCGAGGCCACCGGTGAGATGACGCCGAGCCTGAAGCTCAAGCGCAACAAGGTCGCCGAGAACCACGCGGAGGACATCGAAGCGATCTACTCGTAAGCGCCGGTCGCTGCGCAACCGGCCGGGAACCCAGTCCTGCAACGGCGCAGCCGCTGCCGTCAGCGGAAGCGGTTGGTGAGTTCCTCGTGCCACCCGCGCAACAGCTCGTCGGTGCTGATCCCGGCGAGTTCGCGCAGGGCAGGGTCGACCGCGTCCGGTGTGCCTGCCCGCGCGATGCGCCGGTACAGCTCGACGACCTTCGGCTCGCCCACCCGCCGCACCAGGTGCTCGATCAGCGACCACGACTGCTGGTAGGCCAGGTCCAGCCGCCGCCCCGCCTGGTGGAAGTCCGCTTCGCCGGGCGGGGCGGCGGGCAGCGCACCGGTCCGCGCCTGGGCGCGCAGGTCCGGGGCGATCCGTTCCGGCGGCAGCCCGCTGTCCCGGTACCCGATGTAGTCCGCGAACCCTTCCAGCAGCCACATCGGCGCGCCCTCTGCGGTGTCGGCCCGCGCCGCGACGTGCGCGATCTCGTGCCGGAGCACGACGCGCAGGGACGTGTCGGACAACCGGCTCGCGGTTTCGGTGTTCAGCACGACTCGGGGGCCTTCGACGCGTCCGGACGACACGTCGACCTTGTCGGCCACGGCGACCGCCGCGATGCCGTCCACGGCGAACTCGGCGCCCACCAGGGCGCGCAATTCCTCGCGGGACCGCGGCAGCAGCACGCCCACCTGGCGGCTCCAGTCCGGGCCCCAGACGTCGGTGACGGAAGCGACGGCGCCGTCGAGCTCTCCGGTCAGCCGCTCGGCGAGGCCGTCGGCGCCGTCGTGGCCGACGATCACGCCGTGCTCGGTGCGCAGCACCCGGGATCGGCCGAAGTCCCACGGTTCGTGCGGCGGCCGCGCATCAGCGCTGATGAACCAACGCCCGCCCCGCGCGGTGAAGGTGAAGTTCATCGGCCGCCGGGTGGGCACCGCGTCCACCCCGGCCAGGGCGTAGCTGAGTTCCACCCGCGGGCGAGCCGGGTCCCCGCCGGGAAGCTGCTCGACCTGGTAGTCCCACGATGCCAGCGGCAGCTCGGCGAGATCGCCGAACAGTTCCCGCTGCCGCCGCCGGAACTCGCCGGACGCCGCCGGATCCACCGAGGCCATGAACGCCGCCTCGTCGCGCTGCAACACCGCCTGCGAGCGCTGCCGCAACACGGTCTCCTGCGCCTGCCGCCAGTGGGTCGTCTCGGCACGGGCCGCGATGCTCGGAGCGGGCGGGGCCTGCGCGGGCAACGGGAGCAATGCGCCCACCGCGAGCGCGGCCGCAGCCGCCAACGCCGCCGGCCATCCCCGCGAAAACCCAGGCACGAGGCGGATCGTAGGCCGGGCAGCACCGCGCGGCGAGGCGGATCCCGAACGCGGAACGGGCCGCTACCCCTGTGGGTAACGGCCCGCCGGACGCCTCGCCGGGTCTCAGCCCGCGATGCGGCGCATCGAGCTCACGTCCGCGATGTCCTGGTAGTCGTCGACCTTCACCACGTCGCCCTCGGTCGGCGCGTGCACCGCCTTGCCGTTGCCGACGTACATCGACACGTGGCTGACCGGGCTGTAGTAGAAGATCAGGTCACCGGGTTTGAGCTCGCTCGCCGAGACGCTCTTGCCCTCGGAGACCTGCGACTTGGTGGAGCCGCCGATGCTGATCCCGGCCTGCTTGTAGGCCCACTGCATCAGCCCGGAGCAGTCGAACGTGCTCGGCCCCTTGGCGCCGTAGACGTAGGACGAGCCCTGCTTGCTCAGCGCCGCGGTGACCGCCTCCGCGGCCTTGCCGGAACCGCCGGGGCCGACGTAGTCGGTCTGCCCGCCGCCGGTCAGCGAGTCCTGATCGGCGGAGCTCAGCTGCGAGTACTGCTGCTTGACCTTGGCGATCTGCGCGTCCATATCGGCCTTCTTCTTGCCGATCTCGCCCTGGATGCGGGCGGCGTCGGCCTCGGCCTGGGCGGCCCGGCCGCGGGCGTCCTGGGCGCGCTGCTGCGCGCTCTCCGCCTGGTGCACCGCGGCGGAGAGCTGCTTGATCGCGTCGTTGTTGTCCTTGGCCAGCACGTCCAGCGCGGACGCGCGGTCCAGGAAGTCGTTCGGGGATTTGCTGACCAATAACGCGGAGAGCTTGTTCAACCGGGCGCCCTGGTAGGAGGCGGCGGTCATCTTGTCGACCTGGCCGCGGAAGCGCTCCTCCTCGGCGCGCGCCTGGTTCGCGACCTGCTCGGCCTGGCCCGCCTCGGCGGTGGACCGGTCCAGCTCGGCCTTCTTCGCGTTGTGGTCGTCCTCGGCCTTCTTGTAGTCCTCGGTGAGGGCTTCGGCCTGGTGCGAGAGCTCCCGCACCTGCTTGGCCGCCTCCGAGGCGCTCTCGGGGGGCTTGGGGTCTGCGACAGCCGGCGCGGAGGTCATGCTGACGGCGGCGGCGACCGCCGAGGCCGCCAAGGCTCCGCGCATCGTGCGCTTCAATCGGTGCGACGCCACGTCGCGCACTGCTCCTTCGTCTCTCGACCGCCCACCGAGACCACCCACCGAGGATGCAGCGGCGGTCCGGGGCAGTCCCGGACTCCGGGCACCAGGACGGCGCCCACGCACCCCACGGGGGCAGGTTCCCGGTTCGACTCCCCGAAGCCGATTCGGCGGCGCCGCGCGGAGGACCCGGAGTGGGCCGCTGATCGCCGCGCGGACGCGCTAAGGCTACGAAAGGTCATGCGTGACGTCTATACGAGGGGGGTTAATTCTTCTGTGCACTACACAATCCCACGATAGGATTACTTGTATGTGCAGACAGTGACCAGTGAGGCATCGGCTCACCTGCGCGTCAGCCGACCACCACAGCGCCGGACACCGCGACCGGAAGCAACGGGACCGCTATGACCTCCGCCACGAGCAGCCCGCTCAGACCCGGTTGATCCGCTCCAGCAGCAACGGGGACGACACCGCGTACGCCCCGGCGCGCCGCACCGACGTCACCACCGCCCGGTCCGAAGTCGCCACCACCAGCTGGCGCCCCTGCGGCTCGGCCTCCACGAGCGCGCGGATCACGTCGTCGGCGATCACCCCGGGATCGCTGAACAGCACCCGCACCCCGCGCGGGCCCGCCGTGGGCACCGCCAGCACGTCCGCGCCGTCGAACACCACCGTGACCTCCGCGCCGGTGCGCGCGGCCAGCGCGGCCAGCTGGTGCGCCAGCCGGTTGCGCTGATCGGCCAGCGGCAGGTCCGGATAGCCGGTCTTGGTGACGTTGTAGCCGTCGACGATCAGGTGCACCGCGGGCAGCGCCAGCAGCTTGTCCAGCTCGGCGGCATCGCCGACCTGCCCGGTGGCCCCGGTGTCCGAGCGCACCCGCTGCACCACGTCGGCCGGGCGCGGTCCGCTGCCGCCCGCGCGCAGCTCGCGGCGCAGGCCGCCGAGCGCGCCCTCCATGGTCTCCAGCAGCAGGGCCAGCCGGACCTCGTCGCCCTGCCGGGCTTCCCGCGCGGAGTGCCGTGCGACTTCCGCGTCGGACTCCGCCCGGCGGGCGCGCTCGCGCTCCTCGGCCGCCTTGGCGCGTTCCCGGTCGCGTTGCTCGCGCAGCTCGGCGAGTTCCGACTCGATCTGTTCGCGGGCCGAGGCCAGTTCGGTGCGCGCGGACTCCGCATCGTCCTTGGCGTCGCGGAGCCGCTGCCCCTGCTCCCGCAACCGCTTGCGCAGCCGGTCGGCCTCCGTGCTGGTCTCGTTGCCGACCTGGTCGGCGGCCCGCCGGGCCTCGGCGAGCTCGCCCCTGAGCCGTTCGGCCTCGGCGCTGAGCCGCTGCGCGCGGGCCACCGCGGAATCCCGTTCCCCGCGCAGCTTGCCCTGCTCGACGCGGAACGCGACCAGCTCCAAGTAGTGCGGCGTGGCCGGCGCGGCGAGCAGCAGACCGGCCGCGGCGACCACGACCGGATCGGAGTCGGCCAACTCCAGCGCCGCCGGGCGGTGCTCCCGGCACCAGTCGACGACCGCGGTGCGGAACACCGTCGACCCCCGGAGCGCATCGACCAGCGGGGCCTGGCCGAGCCGGGCGCGCTTGGCAGGCGCGAACCGCATCACCGGGCGCACCGGGGCGGGCACGTCCGCGGGCCGGATGCCGTCGAGGGCTTCCCCGGCGATCTCCGCCAGCCGCGAGCGCACCGGAGCGGGCAGTTCCGGCTGCTCACCGGGACAGGACTCCGCCGCCTCCCGCGCGTCGTCGGCATCCTGCAGCGGACCGTCCACTGCGGACTCATCAGGGCGCGGATCATCGGCACCCGGCGAAGGCGAAACCACGCTCCCAGGCTAGTCGGCCGCCCCACGATCACCCGATCCGGCGGTTGTCGGTGGCCGCCCGTAGCGTGCCCGCCGATGACCGGCCAGCTGACCTTCGACGAGCTCGACGACGATCTCCCGCTGCACCTGGCGACGTTCGTGATCGTCGACCTGGAGACCACCGGCGGCAGCGCCCAGCGGGACGCGGTCACCGAGATCGGCGCGGTGAAGGTCCGCGGCGGCGAAGTGCTCGGCGAGTTCAGCACGCTGGTGGATCCCGGCCAGGAGATCCCGCCCGCGGTGGTCTCGATCACCGGCATCACCGACGCGATGGTGCACGGCGCGCCGCGCTTCGACTCGGTGCTGCCCGCATTCCTGGAATTCAGCAACGGCGCGGTCCTGGTCGCGCACAACGCCCCGTTCGACGTGGGGTTCCTCAAGGCGCAATGCGCCCAGCTCGGCCTGGACTGGCCGAAACCGCAGGTGCTGTGCACCGCCAAGCTCGCCCGCCGGGTGCTGACCAAGGACGAGACGCCGAACCACAAGCTCGGCACCCTCGCCCGCGTGCTGCACGCCCGCACCACACCGGTGCACCGGGCGTTGGACGACGCTCGCGCCACCGTGGACGTGCTGCACTCGCTGCTGGAACGGCTCGGACCGTTCGGCGTCCGCTCGGTCCGGGAGTTGCTGGAGCACTTGCCGGACGTGACGCCGCAGCAGCGGCGCAAGCGCGGGCTCGCCGACGAGCTGCCGAACGCGCCCGGCGTGTACCTGTTCCGGGGCCCGAACGACGAAGTGCTCTACATCGGCACGGCAACCGATCTGCGCCGCCGGGTGCGCCAGTACTTCACCGCGGGCGAACGCCGCGGGCGGATCAAGGAGATGGTCGGGCTCGCCGACCGGGTCGATCACGTCACCTGCGCGCACCCGCTGGAAGCGGAGGTGCGGGAGCAGCGGCTGCTCGGCGCGCACCAGCCGCGCTACAACCGGCGCTCGAAGTTTCCCAAACGCGCCTGGTGGGTGGTGCTCACGGACGAGCCGTTCCCCCGGTTGTCGATCGTGCGCATCGCTCGCGAAGGTGCCCTGGGGCCGTTCCGCTCCCGGGCAGCGGCGGGCGAGGCCGTGGAAGCGTTGCAGTCGGCGACGATGCTGCGCCGCTGCACCGACCGCATTCCGGCGAGGAACCCGAGCGGGCGGCCCTGCGCCGTTCACGAGCTCGGCCGCTGCGCCGCACCGTGCGCGGGATACCAGAGCGTCGACGAGTACGCGCCGGAAGTGATCTCGGTGCGCGAGGTCGTCGAGGGCCGCGGCGACGGCGTCCTGGAGCGGTTGCGCGACGAGCTCACCCGGCTCTCGGTCGAGCAGCGCTTCGAAGACGCGGCAGGCGCGCGGGACCGGCTGGCCGGGCTGGTGCGCGCGCTGGACCAGGCACAACGCTGGGCGGCGCTGGCAGCGGTCGCCGAGCTGATCGGCGCGCGCCCGGACGGATCAGGTGGCTGGCACCTGGCCGTGATCCGGCACGGCAGGCTCGCCGCGGCGGGCCACGCGCGGCGCGGGACGCCACCGATGCCCGTGGTGGACGGCTTGCAGGCCGCGGCCGAAACGGTGCGACCGGGAGCCGGCCCGCTGCGCGGTGCACCGGCGGACGAGGTGCGGGCGGTGCACCGCTGGCTCACCACCGGAGGCACCCGCATGGTCCGCTGTTCGCAGCAGTGGGCGGAGCCCGCGGGTTCGGCCGCGTCCTGGCGCGACTGGCTCGACCGCGCCACCCAGGCCCGCAACCCCTACCCCGCCACCAACTGATCCCCGCCGTTCGGAGTGCACGGCCTCTTCGCCCCACTGGATTGGTCGAACGGTCCGTTCACTCCGGACGCTTGGGGGTCGAACGCAGTGCGGCCCGGCACCCCGTTTCGGGATGCCGGGCCGCGAGTGCGCGATCGGCTTACTCGGTCGGCTGCTGCTGCCTGCCCGAGACGAGTTCGCGTTGCTCGAGCTCCTCGCGCTCGCGGCGCTCGTTCTCCGCGTGCGCTCGCTCCAGCGCCTCGGTCTCCTCGGCCGGGTCCGGCTTGAGCAAGCTGCCCGCGACCGGAGTGCCCGCGGCGCCGAGCTTGTTCATCTTCTTCGGCACCGGAGCGCCCTGGTACGGCAGCTCCTCCGGGTGGCCGTGCGAGTCCACCGGCCCCAGCGGCTGGTGCACCTCGATGAACTCGCCGTGCGGCAACCGCTTGATGATGCCGGTCTCCACACCGTGCTCCAGCACCTCGTGGTCGGCCCGCTGCAAGCCCAGGCAGATCCGGTAGGTGAAGAAGTAGGTGATCGGCGGCAACAGCAGCAGCCCGATGCGGCCCATCCAGGTCATCGCGTTCAGCGAGATGTTCAGCTCGAACGCGATCACGTCGTTCATCCCGGACAGCTGCAGCACCAGGAAGAACGACAGCGCCATCATGCCGAGGCTGGTGCGCACCGGAACGTCCCGCGGCCGCTGCAGCAGGTTGTGGTGCGCGTCGTCCTTGTTCAGCTTGCGCTCGATCATCGGGTAGCTGATCAGCAGCGTGAACAGGATCCCCATGCCGAGGGCGCCGCAGAAGAACACCGGCGGCACCGTGTACGGCCCGATGTAGAGCTCCCACGCGGGCCAGATCCGCAAGATCCCGTCCGCCCACATCAGGTACCAGTCCGGCTGCGAGGCCGCGGAGACCTGCGAGGCGATGTACGGCCCGAGGTTCCAGATCGGGTTGATCTGGAAGACCCCGCCCATGATCGCCAGCACGCCGGTGGTCAGCGCGAAGAACGCGCCGCTCTTGAGCGCGAAGGTCGGCAGGATGCGGATGCCGACGACGTTGCTCTCCTTGCGCCGCACCCCCGGGAACTGGGTGTGCTTCTGGTACCAGACCAGCGCCAGGTGCACCGCGATCAAGCCGAGCATGATCCCGGGCAGCACCAGCACGTGCAGGATGTAGAGCCGCGGGATGATCACCATGCCGGGGAATTCGCCGCCGAACAGCGCCCAGTGCACCCAGGTGCCGATCACCGGCACGGACAGCACGATGCCGGACATGGTCGCGCGGACGCCGGTGCCGGAGAGCAGGTCGTCCGGCAGCGAGTAGCCGAAGAAGCCCTCGAACATGCCCAGGATCAGCAGCAGCGCGCCGATCGTCCAGTTCCCCTCACGCGGGCGCCGGAACGCACCGGTGAAGAAGATCCGGAACATGTGCGCCATCATCCCGGCGACGAACAGCAGCGCCGCCCAGTGGTGCAGCTGCCGGATGAACAGGCCACCGCGCACCTCGAACGAGATGTCCAGCGTGCTGGCGAACGCCTTGGACATCTCCACGTCCTGCAGGTTCCGGAACACCCCGTGGTAGGTGACCTCCTCCATGGAGGGGTCGAAGAACAACGTCAGGTAGATCCCGGTGAGGATCAGGATGATGAAGGTGTACAACGCGATCTCGCCGAGCAGGAACGACCAGTGCGTCGGGAAGACCTTGTTGAGCTGGCGGCGGATGCCCGGCGCCATGTTGTAGCGCAGGTCGGCCTGGTCGGCCGCGTCCGCCGCCTGCCGGTAGAGCTTGCTCTCCGGCTTCGTGGGCGTCGTGATCGAACTCATGCGTTTCGCTCCCAGTACGCTGGCCCGACCGGCTCGATGAAGTCGTGCTTGGCCACGAAGTATCCCTGCTCGTCAACCGTGATCGGCAGTTGCGGCAGCGGGCGGGTGGCCGGACCGAACACCGGCTTGGCGTAGGTGTTGACCACGTCGAACTGCGACTGGTGGCAGGGGCACAGCAGCCGGCCGGTCTGCTGCTCGAACAGCGAGGTCGGGCAGCCGACGTGCGTGCACACCTTCGAGTACGCGTAGTAGTCGCCGTAGTTGAAGTCCTCCTGGCCCTTGCGCCGGACCGGGGCGCTGCCGGGCCGCAGCCGGATGAGCATCACCGGGGCGTCGGAGCGCCGCAGCACCGAGGCCAGCTCTTCCTCGTTGTGCCGGTCGGCCTCGCGGAACGGGAAGACCGTCTCGAACCCGCCCGCGTCGATGTCCTCCGGGCGCAGCAGCGACACGTCGTGCGGATCGCCGGTGTCGCGCCGCAGGTAGACCTTCTCGCCGGGCTTGTGCTGCAACCACGCGGTGTGCTCGAGGTTGTCCGGGCCCGCGGTGGCCCACGGGTCCTTGATGAACCCGCCGATCGCGATCACGCCGGTGCCCAGCCCGAGCGCCCCGGCGCCGAAGCCCAGCGAGCGGCGGATCAGCGAACGCCGCGCGAAACCGCTGCGGTCGCCGGCGTCGGCCAGGATCGCGGTCGCGGTCTGCCGGTCCACCTCATCCGAGCCGTGCCCGTCGTGGCGCTGCTGGACGGCGACCTCGTGCGGGATGAACTTCTTGGTGTACATCACCACACCGGCGCCGACCGCGAAGATCGACAATCCGAGGAACAGGCCGACCAGCGGGTTGTACAGGTGGTAGAGCAGGTAGGCCGCGCCGCCCTCCTGCGGGCTGACGTACTCCCACGGCCACCAGATGAACACCACGATGAACGCCAGCGCGGAGAACCCGGCGAGGGCGAACCAGGCGGCGACGGCGCGCTCGGCGCGGCGCTCGGCCCGGGTGTCCTGCACCGGCCACGGGTCCTGGTAGCTGACCAGCTCGACGTCGTCGAGGGCCAGCCCGAGCCGCATCTTCTCGTCGCGGCTCATCTCGGCCAGCTCGGCTTCGGTGTACTCCCGCTTGGGGGTGTGCCCGCCTTCTCCCTGCGGGCTCTCGTTCTCGCTCATGCCCTGGCTCCGATCCACAGCGTGATGCCGATCAGCGCACCGAGGCCGACGACCCAGGCGATGATGAACTCCGAGGCGGGACCCCAGCCGCCGAGGGAGTTGCCGCCGGGGCTGTTGTTGCTTTCGGTCACGGACTTGACGTAGGCGATGATGTCCTTCTTCTCCTCCGGCGTGAGCTGCCGGTCGGAGAACTTGGGCATGTTCTGCGGGCCGGTGAGCATGGCCTCGTAGATCTGCTGCTCGCTGGCCGGGTCGAGGTTCGGCGCGAACTTCCCGGACGACATCGCGATGCCGCGGCCGGTGAAGTTGTGGCAGGAGGCGCAGTTGAGCCGGAACAGCTCGCCGCCGCGCGCCGAGTCACCGGTCGCCGAGGCGTTGGCCAGGTCCGGGCTCTGCGGCCCGCCGCCGTAGGTCTGCACGTAGGCGGCCAGCGCGTCGATCTGCTCCGGGTCGAACTTCGGCGGCTTGCGCGTCGCCTGCGCTTCCTGCCGCACCATCGGCATCCGGCCGGAGGAGACCTGGAAGTGCGTGGCTGCCTCGCCGACGCCGACCAGGCTCGGCCCGCGGTCCTTGACCCCGCCCAGGTTCGCGCCGTGGCAGCTGATGCAGGCGTTGTTGTAGAGCTGCTCGCCCTGCCTGACCAGTGCCGGGTCCGCCGCCGCGTGCGCGGTCTGCGGCTCGGGGGTCAGGACCGTGTACAGCCCGCCCGCGCCGACCAGCGCGATCCCGAGCGCGAGAGCACCGGAAAGCCTGCGCCGGAACTTCGACCCCGCGCGCTTCCGTTTCTTGATGGTGGTCATGAGTGCGGCAACCCTTGCTGTCAGGTTCGGGTGTTACGTGGCGGCCGATGCGGCCGTCGGGTCACGGAACGAGGTAGATCACGGCGAACAGTCCGATCCACACGATGTCCACGAAGTGCCAGTAGTAGGACACGACGATCGCGGCGATGGCCTGCGCGGGGGTGAACTTGCTCAGCCGCGTCCGCATGATCAGGAACACGAACGCGATCAACCCGCCGATGACGTGCAAGCCGTGGAAGCCGGTCGTCATGAAGAAGACCGTGCCGAAGGCCGACGAAGCCATCGTCGTGTGGTGGGAGGTGACCAGCGTGTAGTACTCCCCGGCCTGTCCGAGCACGAAGATCGCGCCCATGATCAGGGTCACCACGTACCAGCGGCGGAGGCCGAACACGTCCCCGCGCTCGGCCGCGAACACCCCCCACTGGCAGGTGAACGAGGAGGCCACGAGGATCACGGTGAACGGGAGGGCGTAGGCGAGGTTGAGCTCGCTGGGCGGCGGGGGCCACTCGCCCTCGTTCTGCGCCTTCACCGTGAAGAACATGGCGAAGAGCCCAGCGAAGAACATCAGCTCGCTGGCCAACCAAACGATGGTGCCCACGCTGACCATGTTCGGCCGGTTCAGCGAGTGCACACGTGAACTGATTGAGGGCGCTGCCGTTGTCACGCGACGCATTATGTCTCCCGCGATTTTCGCGTGCGCCCTCGGGTCCGGGGCGTGCCGTCCGGGTGATCAGATCGCGACCTGGAGGTGACCCGCTGTGATGAATTTCGGGCGTTTTCTGCCCCGGCTGGCCTTTTGGCGGCGGTCGCAGGAGCCCGCCGCACCCGCACTGGACGATCCGAGCCTGGTCATCGTGGTGCGGGCGTTCGACGACACGGAGGCCGCATCGGCGGTGCTCGCCCGTTCCGAGCGGTGGACCGCGGAACGTCCCGCGGTGCTGCGCCACCACTTGCGGCTGCCGCAGGAATCCGTGGACCAAGCCGGTGAGCTGCTGGAACAGGACGGCTGGCGGCTCCGGCACGCACCGGCCGCGGACGAGAGCGCATCCGACGGGGATGCAACGGCGGGCACGGTCGCCTTGTTCGCGGAGCGTGCGCAGAAACTCGATGCGTTGCATTGCTCACAGGAGAGCTCGCGGATGGCGAGCCTGGCGCAACGGCTGCGCGGCCGCGCGCTCGGCTGGGAAGCCTTGCAACCCGCCGGGCACGACGGGTCTTAGCAGGCCGGAACGGACGCATCTACTGTTCGGCGGCGCGCGGCGGCTAACATCACCGGCAGCGACATCACCACAGCGCCGTGAGCCGATCGTCGAGCAGCGAGGAGCACGCTGATGAGCACCCCGACCACGACCGTTCTCGTGTTCAGCCATCGGCAGGAGGTCCGCGAGGCCATCATCAACGCCATCGGCAGGCGGCCGGCGCCGGACCTGGCGCGGGTGCGGTTCACCGAGGCCGCCGGGGTCGCCGACGTGCTCACCGAGCTCGACGCCGGTCGCGCGGACCTGGTGGTGCTCGACGGCGAGGCGCAGCCCACCGGCGGCATGGGCGTGTCCCGCCAGCTCAAGAACGAGATCCCGAACTGCCCGCCGATCGCGGTCACGGTGCGCCGCCGCGACGACCGCTGGCTGGCGACCTGGTCGCAGGCCGACGCGGTGCTGGTGCACCCGCTGGACCCGCTGACCGCGGCCGAAACGGTCGCCGAGGTGCTGCGCGCCAACGC
Organism: Saccharopolyspora galaxeae; assembly: GCF_016526145.1. GTDB lineage: Bacteria > Actinomycetota > Actinomycetes > Mycobacteriales > Pseudonocardiaceae > Saccharopolyspora_C > Saccharopolyspora_C galaxeae. The sequence goes on along the minus strand of NZ_JADDUE010000007.1, from coordinate 42,142 downwards.
GCAGGCCGCGGTTCGCGCCTGAGACGCTGTCCTCGGACCTGGCGTCCGGTGCGCGGGGAGCACGTCCGCGCAGGCGCGACCGCGGAACTCGGTCGAGCCAGCCGCGCGGCGCAGGTTCGACGACACGCCATTGACCGAACCGGAGAACGATCGTGGGCACCATGTCGGGCAGCTGGCCTGCACTGCTCGGGCACCTAGTCGCGGGCAACGACCTTTCCGCGCAGGACACCGCCTGGGCGATGGATCTGGTGATGACCGGCGAGGCCACTCCCGCCAGGGTCGCGGCGTTCGTGGTGGCGCTGCGCGCCAAGGGCGAGACGCCGGCGGAAGTCCGCGGGATGGCCGACACGATGCTCGCGCACTCGCTGCCGCTGGAGATCGACCGCCGCGCGGTCGACGTGGTCGGCACCGGCGGTGACCGCAGCGGCAGTGTGAACATTTCCACGATGACCGCGATCGTGCTCGCCTCCTGCGGCGCGACGGTCGTCAAGCACGGCAACCGCGCGGCGTCGTCGAAGTGCGGCACCGCGGACGTGCTGGAGGAGCTGGGCGTAACCATCGATCTGCCGCCGGAGGGCGTGCGGGAGTGCGTGCGCGACGTCGGCATCGGGTTCTGCTTCGCCCCGGTGTTCCACCCCGCGTTCAAGTACACGGCCGGACCGCGCCGGGAGATCGGCATCCCCACCGCGTTCAACATCCTCGGCCCGCTGACCAACCCGGCACGTCCGTCGGCGGGCCTGATCGGTTGCGCGGACCCGCGGCTGGCGCCGGTGATGGCCGAGGTGTTCGCCGCACGCGGCAACTCGGTGCTGCTGGTGCGCGGCGACGACGGCATGGACGAGATCACCACCGCGGCGGGCAGCACGGTCTGGGCGGTCGGCGGCGGTCAGGTCCGGCAGACCCGGATCGAGCCTGCGGAGCTGGGCATCCCGCTCAGCTCGCCGGATGCGCTGCGCGGCGGGGACGCCACGGTCAACGCCCGAGCGGTACGGGACCTGCTGGCGGGCGAGTCCGGGCCGGTGCGCGACGCGGTGGTGCTCAACGTGGCGGGGGCGCTGGCCGCGCACGACGGGATCGCCGAGGACCTGACCGGGCAGTTGCGCGACGGCATCGAGCGCGCCAGGCAGGCGCTGGATTCCGGCGCCGCGGCCGCGCTGCTGGCCCGCTGGGCCGCGCACTGACCCACCGGTTGGTCCGGCGGTCCGTTCACGCGAGAGCCCGGAGCCAGAAGACGCCTGGCTGAGGTTCCGCCACCCGACCAGCTCGCGAACCAATTCCTGAACCTAGTCCTCCAGGCCGATGGAGAAGGCGGCTTCGGTGTCCTGGCGCGAGTAGGAGCGGAAGGCGATGTGCGTGTCGGTGTCGAGCACGCCGCTGACCTTGTTGATCCCGCCGGGCACGATCTCGGCGATCTTCTCGTGGTCGGGCACCCGCACGATCGCGATCAGGTCGACGTCGCCCGCGCAGGAGTAGACCTCGGCGACGCCGTCGATGTCGGCGATCTCCTGCGCCGCCTCGGGCAGGCGGTCGGCGACGGTCTGGATCAGCACGATCGCGGTGATCACGAGAACAACCTCCAAGGCATCCGCCGGACGCGGCGCCCGGCCGGGGAAATCCTAAGCGCTCGGACGCGGTCCCCGAGCGGTCTCGTCCTCCGGCGAGTCCGCCGCTCGGCGGTGCGAGCCCGCCGAGCGGCTCGAAACCCCCGCCGAACGGCGAAACGCCCCCCGGACCGGCGAGGTCCAGGGGGCGCGGAGTTCGCGGAACTCACTCGTGGTTCGGCCCGGTGTGGTACTCGAAGACCAGGCCGGCGACCGTGATCAAGATCGTTCCGACGGCTATCACGATCATCCAGGTGTGGAAGAACGCCAGCGCGACACCGGCGAACGCCGCCGAGGCGGCCACGCCCACCGGCCAGTAGCTGCCGGGGCTGAAGAAGCCCAGCTCGCCGGCGCCGTCGCTGATCTCCGCGTCCGGGTTGTCCTCCGGCCGGGTCTCGATGCGCCGCGCCACGAAGTTGAAGTAGCTGCCGATCAGCAGCGACAACCCGCCGACCAGGACCAGCGCCACCGTGCCCACCGGCTCCTTGGACCAGAGCCCGTAGACCACCGCGGACAGGAAGAAGAACAGCGTGATGATGTTGAAGATCTTCGCTTCGACCTTCATGGAGTCCTCACTCTCGCGCCGTGCGACGGCCTCAGTTGCCTGCCGACCTGCCGCCGATGGTGGATGCCTCACCGGAGGTGCGGTCGGTGTCGAACGGCACCGAGGTCACCGCCCGCGGCGAGCACAGCTCACCGCAGTTCATCGCACCCAACGCCTCGGCCGCGGTGTAGTACTCGCCGGTGGCCGGGTTGGTCTGTTTCCGCAAGTCCATGTACCTGTCGAACTTGTCCGGGGACAGCGCGCGGACCTCGAAGTTCATCATCGAGTGGTAGGTGCCGCACAGCTCCGCGCAGCGCCCGACGAACGAGCCTTCGCGCTGGATCGTGTTCTGGAAGCTGCTGTCCTGGTCGTTCTTGTCCGGGTGCGGGAAGGTGTCCCGCTTGAAGTTGAACTCCGGCACGAAGAACGAGTGGATCACGTCGGTCGAGCTGAGGTTGTACTCGATCCGCTCGTTGGTCGGCAGCACCAGCAGCGGGATCTCGCTGCTGCTGCCGACGGTGCGGACCGGCTGGCCGTCCGGGGTCTTGTGGCCGGGGTAGTTGAACTCCCAGTTCCACTGGAACGACACCACGTTGACCCGCTGGTCCGGGTTCGCGGGCTTGGCCATCACGTAGTTCTGGGTGACCGCGGTGAAGTAGAACAGCACCACGACCATGACGAACGGGACGGCGGTGTAGATGACCTCCAGCGGCACGTTGTACTGGAACTGCCGCGGGAGCTCCTCGCTCTTCTTGCGGTGGAAGGCCACCGACCAGAAGATCAGGCCCCACACCAGGACACCGACCGCCAGCGCAGCGATCACCGACCAGGTCCACAGCTGGCGCATCGACTCCGCCTGCGGGGTGACCCCTTGCGGCCAGCCGAACCGCAGGACCTCATCGGCCGAACAGCCCGTGGCCGCGACCGCGACCAGGCCCACCAGCCCGGCGACTTTGACCAGCCGTGGCACTCGGGTCCCCTCCTTCAGGCGCCCGTGCTGCTGCCGCAAGCCCACTGCGCGACGCCTCCTCGCTGCGTGATCCAACCCGTGCCGCCGGGATGCCGGGGCGCGCTGCGCACCGCGCGGCCCCGCGGCCGGAATGCTGCGGGGAGCCTAGCCCAGCAGTAGCCGCGATACTCCTTCGGGGTGGCGGGGTGAGCTGCACATCACCGAGATCCGCACAGCACGACCGGGTGATCGCGGAGCTGCGCCGGACCGATCACCGGAGGCGCGGCTACGAGCACGCGCGTGCAGGCGGCGACGGAGCACCCGGCATACTTGGGGCTTCCGCCCGCCGAGCACCCGCCGGCGGCGCGGAGCCTATCCATCGCCGACGCGAGAGGTGCACGAGAGCGTGTGCGGCCTGCTTGGACTAGTCAGTCCCACTGAAGAGAACGCCGGTTTCGCCGTCGACGCCGTGGCCAAAGCGCTGCCCTGCCAGCGGCACCGAGGACCGGACGAGAGCGACACCTGGCACGGCGGTGAAGCCGTCTTCGGGTTCAACCGGCTGTCCATCATCGACCTGGAGCACTCGCACCAGCCGCTGAGCTGGGGTCCGCCGGAGAACCCCGGCCGCTACACGATCCTGTTCAACGGCGAGATCTACAACTACCTGGAGCTGCGCGCGGAGCTGTCCGAGCAGTACGGCGCCCGGTTCGGCACCGACGGCGACAGCGAATCGATCATCGCGGCCTACCACTACCTGGGCACCTCGATGGTGGGCAGGCTGCGCGGCATGTTCGCGTTCCTGATCTGGGACAGCGAGCGGCGCGTGGTGTTCGGCGCCCGCGACCCGTTCGGGATCAAGCCGCTGTTCTGCGCGACCGGGCCCGGCGGCACGGCCTTCGCCAGCGAGAAGAAGAGCCTGCTGCACCTGTCGACCACGCTCGGCCTGGACGAGGACATCGACCACAAGGCGGTGCAGCACTACCTGACGATGCAGTACGTCCCGGAGCCGGAGACGCTGCACCGCAACATCCGCCGCATCGAGTCCGGCACCTCGTTCACCATCTCCCCCGGCGGCAAGCTGGTCACCGAGCGGTACTTCGTGCCGAACTTCCACAGCCGCACGATGAACACCGACGCCGACGCGCGGCGGCTGCACGACGACATCGTCGACGTGATGCGGGATTCGGTGGCCAAGCACATGCGCGCCGACGTGACCGTCGGGGCGTTCCTGTCCGGCGGGATCGACTCGACCGCGATCGCCTGCCTGGCCAAGGAGCACAACCCGAACCTGATCACCTTCACCACCGGGTTCGAGCGGCAGGGCTACTCGGAGGTGGACGTGGCCGCCGAGTCGGCCGCGGCGATCGGGGTCAAGCACGTCATCCGCACCGTCTCCGCCGAGGAGATGATGGAGACGTTACCGCTGATCATCTGGTACCTGGATGATCCGGTGGCCGACCCGGCGCTGGTGCCGCTGTGGTTCATCGCCCGCGAGGCGCGCCAGCACGTCAAGGTCGTGCTCTCCGGCGAGGGCGCGGACGAGCTGTTCGGCGGCTACTCGATCTACCGCGAGCCGCTGTCGCTGGCGCCGTTCGAGAAGGTGCCGGGCACGCTGCGCAAGGCGATGGGCCGGGTCTCGACCGCGCTGCCGGAGGGCGTGCGGGGCAAGGACCTGCTGCGCCGCGGGGCGCTGTCGCTGGAGGACCGCTACTACGGCAACGCGCGGATCTTCCGGGACGACCAGCTGGCCGCGATCATGGAAGGGTTCGATCCCGGGGTGTCGCACCGGGACATCACCGCGGCGCCGTACCGGGCATCGGCGGGCTGGGACCCGGTGACCCGGATGCAGCACGTGGACCTGTTCACCTGGCTGCGCGGGGACATCCTGGTCAAGGCGGATAAGGTGACGATGGCGAACTCGCTGGAGCTGCGGGTGCCGTTCCTGGACTCCGAGGTGTTCCGGGTGGCCAGCGGCATCCCGCTGGAGCAGAAGATCACCAGCGAGACCACGAAGTACGCGCTGCGGCAGGCGTTGCAGCAGGTCGTTCCGGCGCACGTGCTCAACCGCCGCAAGCTCGGCTTCCCGGTGCCGATCCGGCACTGGCTGCGCGACGAGATGCACGACTGGGCGCGCAACATCATCCAGCAGTCGCAGACCGAGCGGTTGCTGAACAAGACCGCGATCCTGCAACTGCTGGAGGAGCACCGCTCCGGGGTGCTCGACCACAGCCGCCGGTTGTGGGCACTGCTGGTGTTCATGCTCTGGCACGGGATCTTCGTGGAGGGCCGGCTGGCGCCGGAGGTTCCCGAGCCGCACTACCCCGTCAAGCTCTGAGCGGCCGGCGCCTGCCCGCGAGCAGGCGCCGATCGCCGCAAGTGCGGATCACGAGCACCGCGAGGCCGCCCCGCCCCCAGGCCGGGGCGGCCTCGTTGCGTTTCCGGCAGCTGACCAGCGCCTACCGGCGGATTCGGCCGCGCCTGGACGCACCGCGCCGCGGCGATCACGGCCGATCGAGGAGATCAGATCACGAAAGATCTTGGCAAGAACAGACCATTTCGGCAGTGCTCATCGAAAATCTTTGACGGATGCTCAGCGCTGCTGCCACACGGCCGTGTCGCCGGGGAGAACGGCGGACTCGGCTTCCCCGTCGCCGCGGAATCCGCCGCTGCGCAATAGCGTCCGGCCCGGCAGCTCGACCGGCTCGGCGCCGAAGTTCACCGCGCACGCGAAATGCGGAGGCCGCAGGAACGCCAGCACGCGGCGGAACCCAGGTCGGGCAGCTCCGGGTGCTTGATCATCCCGTGCGCCACGTCGAACCGGAAACCGTCCACCCCGCGGTCCAGCCAGAACCGCAGCGTTTCCCGGAATCCGCGCGCACCTGCGGGTTCCGCCAGTTCAGGTCGGGCTGCCGCGGGCTGGTACACCACGGCGTCGCGCCACCACCGCCGAGCCATTCGTCCTACCGGGGATCCGCCGGGCTCAGCTCTTGCGCGATCGTGCCGGGTGGATGGCGGGGGTGCCCGGACGAGCACCCCCGCCGCTGCCTCAGCTCAGCTTCTGCCCCGCGTGCAGGGCGACCGCCTCGTCGGGCCGGACGGTGACGTTGATCTTGCCGTCCTGGTAGACCTCCACGGTGCCTCCGGTGCACTGACCGTCCTGCAACGAGCCGTGCGCGACATCGCAGTAGGTGCCGGGCGGCAGCGAGGTCTGCAGGCTCTGCTGCCACTGCTCGCCCCCGCGGTTGATCGCGAGGAACCCGGCGTCGCCGCGGCCGAACGCGACCTTCCCGGAACCGTCGTCCCACCAGTTCACCAGGTCCTTGCCCTGCACGGACTTGTAGAACCCGAGCATCCCGGTGATCAGCGGGCTGCGGTGCGAGCAGACCCACGCCTGGTCGTCGCAGGAGGCCGGGCTGGTGGTCCCGTTCTGGTCGGCGGGCGGACCGGCATCGCTGTTGTCGAAGCCGAACCCGGACAGCAGCTTCGGCGTGCCGTACGGGTAGGCGAGCATGAACGCGTTCGCCAGGTCGTAGGCCGCGCCGTCCTTGTAGGTCAGCGTCGGCTCGCTGCGCTGGGTGTCGTGGTTGTCCACGAACACGACGGCCTGGTCCGAGGGCGTGGGCATCTCGTCCGGCGTGTTGCGCAGCCCGGCGATGTCGCCGTTCTTGAACGCGTCGCTGATCTTGTGGTGGTAGGCGAACTCGGTGACGTCGCCGTTACCGGTGTAATTGCTGGTCGGCGCGGCCTGATCCGCGATGACCTCCTGGTAGACGTACGGCTTGCGGTCGGTGCCCGGCAGGTTGTCCACCGCACCGGCGATCGCGCCGACGTCTTCCGGCGCCATGTGCTTGGCGCCGTCCATGCGGAAGCCGGTGACGCCGAGGCTGATCAGGTCGTTGAGGTAGGCCACCGCTTTCGAGCGGACCGCGTCGGACTCCGTTTTGAGATCGGAGAGCCCTTCCAGCTCGCAGGTCCGGACCTCTTCGGCGTTGTTGTAGTCCTCGATGTTGCGGCGGCACCCGTGGAAATCGCCGTCCTGGTAGACACCCGGGTAGTCGTACTTCGAGTAAGTCGACCCGGCGCTGCCCGGTCCGTGCTCGTCCGAGCTGCCCGCGGTCATGTGGTTGAGCACCGCGTCCGCGTAGATCTGCACACCGGCCGAGTTGCAGGTGCGGACCATCGCCGCGAACTGCTCGCGGTCGCCGCGGCGGCTCTGCAGCTGGTAGCTGACCGGCTGGTAGTCCTGGTACCAGGGGTGCGCCTGGTCGGCGAGCTGCACGTGCTCCTGCGGTGGCGAGACCTGCACGGCGCCGATGCCCGACGGCCCGAGGTTGCTGGTGCATTCCTGCGCGACCGATTCCCAGGGCCACTGGAACATCTGGATGATCGGCCCGTTCGCCGGGGCCACTGCCGGTGCGGGAGCCTGCGCGGGAGCACCGGACTGCGCAGCAGCGGTGCCCGGTCCGGGAGTTCCGGCCTGTCCGAGAGCGCTGGTCCGTCCGAGAGCACTGGTCTGCCCGACAGCGCTCGCCTGCCCGAGAACGCTGGGCGGCTCAGGTGCGGCGCACGCAGGTAGCGCTGCTACCGCCGCCATTCCAGCGGCCAGCGCCAGAGCTGATAATCGCAACGAAATCCTCCTAATCGATTCCGAATGCGATTCCATTAGCTCCGGGGCCGACCCGCAATGCGCCGATCAGCCGTCTCCGTAAACAGGGAACGTGTCTGCGCAGCGAATTTCCCGCGGGCCGCCGGAGCGGTCCGCGAGGCGGGCGGGAGAATGTGCGCCATGCGCGACGTCGAGATCCGGGACGGCACCATCCGGCTGGGTCAGCTGCTGAAGCTGGCCGGCCTCGCCGAGCACGGGGCGGAGGCGAAAGCCCTGCTGGAGGACGCCGAGGTGCTGGTCAACGACGAGGTGGAGGTCCGGCGCGGACGTCAGCTCGGCGATGGCGACCTGGTGACCCTCGGCGACGAGACCGTGCGGGTGGTCGCGGCCTGACCCTCCCGGCCGGACGCACCAAGCCCGGCGCACGCCGAGCCGAACGCGAAACGGGCCGGCCCTCCGCCAGGAGGACCGGCCCGTCGTGCGCGCGGGTGCGTCAGTGGAACGAGTCGCCGCAGGCGCAGGAGCCGCCCGCGTTCGGGTTGTCGATCGTGAAGCCCTGCTTCTCGATGGTGTCGACGAAGTCGATGACCGCACCCTGCACGTACGGGGCGCTCATCCGGTCGACGACCACGTCGAGCCCGTCGAACCCGCGCCGCGCGTCGCCGTCCAGTGCGCGCTCGTCGAAGAACAGCTGGTACCGCAGGCCGGCGCAGCCGCCGGGCTGGACGGCGATGCGCAGGTGCATGTCGTCGCGGCCCTCCTGCTCCAGCAGCGCCTTCGCCTTCTGCGCCGCGGAGTCGGTGAGGGTGACACCGTGCGAGGGAGCCTCGCTCTCAATGGTCTGGGCGGTCGTCATGACTCTCCCTAGGGGTCTCGCTCGTCCGCTTCCGGCCTGACGTGCAACGTCGACGCCGACCCGAGCTATTCCGCCGCGGGCGCTCCGCTCGGCTGATCAGCTCGGGGGCGAGTCCGTATCGGATTACCTGCCTCCCATGGTGGCACAGAACGCGCCGGTGCTGGTGTGAACGTCCCCGCACCGGGCCTGCGGCACCCGGCGGGCCGAATCTCGATCACGATCCCGGCACGGACCGCGCCCGTGCCGTGCCTGGCGCGACAGCCCGTCGAATACCCTGTAGGGGTGAGGTTCCTTCGCCGAAACAGCGCTGAGCAGACCGCGACCGCCGACCCCTCGACGCAGGACGGCGAGGTCACCGGGGAGACCGCCCGCGACCACACCCCCGGCAAGGGCCGCCCCACGCCGAAGCGGCGCGACGCCGAGACCCGCAAGCGCGGTCCCGTCGCCCCGCCGCCGAAGAACCAGCGGGAGGCGATGCGGCGCAACCGCGGCAACAAGGACGAGCGCCGCAAGGCCGCGAAGGAACGCCGCGAGCGCATGATGGCCGGCGACGACCGCTACCTCATGCCGCGGGACAAGGGCCCGGTGCGCCAGCACGTGCGCGACATCGTCGACACCCGGCGGCACGTGATGGGCGCGTTCATGCCGCTGGTGCTGGTCGTGTTCGCCACCACGCTGGTGCAGAACATGCTGGTGCAGCAGTACGCCACGCTGGTGTGCCTGGTGCTGCTGCTGGTGATGCTGTTCGAGGGCACGTTGCTGGGCCGTGCGGTGAACAAGCGGGTGCGGGAGAAGTTCCCGGACCACACCGACCGGCCGCTGGCGCTGGGCTGGTACGCGTTCACCCGGGCCATGCAGCTGCGCAGGCTGCGGGTGCCGCGCCCGCGGTACACGCCGAAGGACTTCCAGAAGATCGGCTGAGTCCGCGCGGGCGCCGCCGCTTCCGCCGCGCCCCAAGACCAGCGTGCAACGAGCTCGGGGGCTCGCCGGAGAGGTGACAGAAGTGAATCGGTACGAGGCGACGGTGCGACCGCAGGGGCCCGGTCCTCGTTGGGTCGTCGAAGTGGACGGCATCGGCGCGACGCGGGGCCGGACCGCCTCCGAGGCCCGCGACCTGGCCGCGGACATGGTCGCGGCCGCGCTGCAGGTGCCTGCCGCGGAGATCGCCGTCGACGTGCACTTCGCGCTGGACAGCGAGCTGGAGCGGGAGATCCTGGCCGCCCGGCGGGCCGCCAGGGAAGCGCAGGAGGCGCAGGAGAAGGCCGCGAAGCTCTCCCGCCGGGCCGTGCTGGACCTGAAGGAATCCGGCATGACCGGGCGGGACGTGGCAACCGTTCTCGGGCTGAGCCCGCAGCGGGTGTCCCAGCTCTCGCGCGGCTGAGTTCTCCCGCGGCTGAGTTCTCCGGCGGCTGAGCTCTCCGGCGGCTGGGCGATCCCCGCGGCCGGACCCGGATTTCCGCGGATGTTGGACCCCGCGGCCGCGGCATAGGGTCGGATCCATGGAGTTTCGACGGCTCGGCGACAGCGGACTTTCCATCAGCGAGATCGCCTACGGCAACTGGCTCACGCACGGATCGCAGGTCGAGGAGGACGCCGCGCGCGACTGCGTGCAGGCCGCGCTCGACGCCGGGATCACCACGTTCGACACGGCCGACGTGTACGCGCGGACGAAGGCCGAATCGGTGCTCGGCCGGGCGCTGTCCGGGCAGCGCCGGGAGGGCCTGGAGATCTGCACCAAGGTCTACTTCCCCACCGGTGAAGGACCGAACGACCGCGGCCTCGGGCGCAAGCACGTCATCGAGTCGTGCAACGCCTCGCTGCGGCGGTTGCAGACCGACTACGTCGACCTCTACCAAGCGCACCGCTTCGACCACACGGTGCCGCTGGAAGAGACGATGAGCGCGTTCGCCGACCTGGTCCGCCAGGGCAAAGCGCTCTACATCGGCGTTTCGGAGTGGACCGCCGAGCAGATCACCCGCGGTGCCGAGCTGGCGCGCGAGCTGTCGGTGCCGCTGATCTCGAACCAGCCGCAGTACTCGATGCTGTGGCGGGTCATCGAGCCGCAGGTGGTCCCGGCCAGCGAGCGCGAAGGGCTCGGGCAGATCGTGTGGTCGCCGATCGCGCAGGGCGTGCTCACCGGCAAGTACCTGCCCGGTCAGCAGCCTCCCGCCGGGTCGCGGGCCACCGACGAGGGCGGCGGTTCCACGATGATCTCGCGTTGGCTGCGGGACGAGGTGCTGAACGCGGTGCAGCAGCTCAAGCCGATCGCCGCGGATCTGGGCCTGTCGCAGGCGCAGCTCGCCGTGGCGTGGGTGCTGCAGAACCCGAACGTCTCCGCGGCGATCATCGGCGCGTCCCGGCCGGAGCAGGTCCGGGACAACGCGGCCGCCAGTGGCGTGCAGCTCGGCGAGGACGTGCTGGACCGGATCGACGAGGTGCTGGGCGATCTCGTCACCAGCGACCCGCGGCGGACCAGCTCGCACTGAGTCCGCCGCCCGGAAGCTCCGCGGCGAACGCCTCCGCTCACCCGGCCGAGGGGCGGGCAGGTAGCGTGCCGTGCGGTTGTCCGCACGATCGCAGGAGGTCCGCCCGTGCCCGCAGGCGAGCCCGCGCGGCGGACGCTGGTGCTCGGCGGCGCCAGGTCGGGCAAGTCCGCGCACGCCGAGGGGCTGGTGGCCGCCGAGGACGTCAGCTACCTCGCGACGTCCCGGCAGGACCCGTCCGACGCGGAGTGGACCGAACGCATCGCCGCGCACGTCGCCCGCCGCCCGGCAGCGTGGCGCACCGTCGAAGCCGGCGACCCCGAAGTGCTGGTGCAAGCCCTGCGCACCGCCACCGAGCACGGCCCGACGCTGCTGGTGGACGACCTCGCGACCTGGCTGACCGGGGTGCTCGACGACGCCTCGGCCTGGGACCGCGACCCCGCGGCGATGCGCGCGGTCGACGCGCACTGCGACGCGCTGGCGGCCGCGGTGGCCGAGTGCGCGGCGCGGCTGGTGCTGGTCTCGGCCGAGGTCGGGCTCGGGATCGTGCCCGCCACCAGGTCTGGAAGACTTTTCCGCGACCGCCTGGGCGCCCTCAACGCCCGGCTCGCCGAGGACTGCGACGCGGTGCTGCTGCTGGTGGCCGGCGTCCCCTTGACCCTGCGCTGACCAGCGACAACGCTCGCCCGCAACAACGGAGGTAACGCTTGTCCACCGAGAACACCCCGATCCGCTTCGGCGCCGTGCAGGCCCCGGACGAGCAGGCGCGGCGGCAGGCGGTGGCCCGGCAGGAGCAGCTCACCAAACCGGCCGGGTCGCTGGGGCGGCTGGAAGAGCTCGGCGTGTGGGCCGCGGCCCGCCAGGGAAGCTGCCCGCCGCGGCAGTTCACCCGGCCCCGCGTGGTGGTCTTCGCCGGCGACCACGGGGTCGCCCGGCAGGGCGTGTCGGCCTACCCGAGCGCGGTCACCGGGCAGATGGTGCGCAACTTCCTCGACGGCGGGGCCGCGGTGAACGCGCTCGCCCGCGGGGCGGGCGCGACGGTTCGGGTGCTGGACCTGGCGGTGGACGCGGACACCCCGGACGTGGTCGCGGCGCGCAAGGTCCGGCGCAGCTCCGGCGCGATCGACTGCGAGGACGCGCTGACCCCGGAGCAGGCCCGCGCCGCGATCCAGGCGGGGCGCGACGTCGCCGACGAAGAGGTCGACTCGGGCGCGGACCTGCTCATCGCCGGTGACATGGGCATCGGCAACACCACCCCGGCCGCGGTGCTGATCGCCGCGCTCACCGGCATCGAGCCGGTCGCGGTCGTCGGCCGCGGCACCGGCATCGACGACCGCGCGTGGATGCGCAAGACCGCCGCGATCCGGGACGCGCTGCGCCGCGCCCGCAAGGTCATCGACGACCCGGAGGCGTTGCTGCGCACTTCCGGCGGGGCCGACATCGCCGCGCTCGCCGGATTCCTCGCGCAGGCGGCGGTGCGCCGCACGCCGGTGCTGCTGGACGGGGTCGTGGTCGGCGCGGCGGCCATGGTCGCCGAAGAACTCGCGCCCGGAGCGCGGCAGTGGTGGCTGGCCGGGCACCGCTCCGCGGAGCCGGGCGGTTCGACGGTGCTGGAGCACCTGGACCTGAGCCCGGTGCTGGACCTGGAGATGCGGCTCGGCGAAGGCGCCGGGGCGCTGACCGCGCTGCCGGTGCTCACCTCGGCGGTGCGGGTGCTGGCGGAGATGGCGACGTTCGGCGAGGCCGGAGTGGGCGGCCCCACCGCCGCGGAAGCCGCCGGCCCGGATCCGGCCGAGCAGGAACTCTGAGGTGCGGGGTGTTCTTCCCTGCGCCGGTCGGCGGCTTGCTGATCAGCGTAGATCCGGTCCGGGAACTGGTCAGCGCTGCACCGGTCAGCCCCGCAGCGGTCAGCGCGGTACCGGGCAGCCCGGCGCTGGTCGGTCCCGCACCGATCAGCGCTGCACTGATCACCCCAGCCGCGGTCGGCTCCGTACCGGTCAGCCGAGCACGGCAGTATCCGCGGTGAGCGCAGCAATCACGCACGCGAGGACGCAGTGAACGGCCTGCGGCTCGCGGTGTCGTGGCTGACCGTGCTCCCCCTGCCCGCCCGCACCGTCGACGAACACGCCTGCCGCCGGGCGATCACGCTCGCTCCGCTGGTCGGCGTGCTCGTGGGAGTGTGCGGCGCGGCCGTGCTGTGGGCGCTGACCGCGCTCGGCGCGCCGCCGCTGCTGGCCGGGTTGCTCACCGTGGCGACGCTGGTGCTGGTCACCCGAGGAATGCACGTCGACGGGCTGGCCGACGCGGTGGACGGCCTCGGCTGCTACGGCCCGCCGGAACGCGCGCTGAGCGTGATGCGCGACGGCGGAACCGGCCCGTTCGCCGTGGTCGCGCTGATCGTGGTGATCGGCGTGCAGGCGACCGCGTTCGCGGAGATCGCCGCGTCCGGCCGGTGGGCCGCGGTGGTGCTGGCCTGCGCGGTCGGCCGCGCCGGTTTCGTGCTCTGCTGCCGGCGCGGCATTCCCGCGGCGCGGCCGGAAGGGATGGGAGCGCTCGTCGCGTCCTCGCAGCCGATCGGCACCGTGGTCGCCTGGTGGCTGTTGCTCGCCGCGGCCGCGTTCTGGCTGCCCGGAACCGGGTGGCACGGCCTCGGATGGCTCGGCCCGCTCGCGGTCGTCCTGGCGGCAGCGGCGCTCGCCGCGTTCAGCGCGCACACCCGCCGCAGGTTCGGCGGGATCACCGGCGACGTGCTCGGCGCCGCCGCCGAGCTGGGCTGCACCGTCGTGCTCGCGGTGACCGCGCTGGGCTGAGCAGCGCCGATCAACCGCCCGCGACCGAGGCCACGACCTGGATCTCGGCGCCTTCCCGCAGCCGCGAACCCGCCCCGGCGAGCCCGCGGCACTCCTGCCCGTCCAGGTAGAAGTTGACGTAACGGCGCAGCGCGCGGCTCTCGTCCCGCAGCCGCCGCTCCAACGCCGGATGCCGCGCCGCGACCACGTCCAGCGCCCCGTCCAGCGTCGGGTCGCCGTCCAGGTCGAGGTCCAGCCGCGCGACTCCCCCTGCCTTGTCCTGCAACATCCGCGGCAACACCAACGTCACCTGCATCGTGATCACCTCGAGAAGGTTCCGGATCTCTAAGAAGTTCTTTCAGGATGATTTGCGTAGCGGTGCCGGTAGCGGAATCTCAGCGGCTTCCTCGCTGCCCCTTGCCGGTGTGACCGCGCTTTCTGACGTATGCCCCGTCGGCCGCGATCGACCAGGTCGGCGAAACGCCTGCGAGGACTCACAACACCGCCGCGCGCAGCGACATCACGTCCGGCAAGTGGTCCGCCACCCGTTCCCAGCTGTCCCCGTCGTCGGCGCTGGCGAAGACCTCACCGGAACGGGAACCGAAGTACACGCCTGCCGGGTCGGCGTCGTCCACGCACAGCGCATCGCGCATCACCGCGGACCAGAACCGCTCCGGCAAGCCCTCGGACAGCGCGGTCCACGAATCACCCGCGTCCTCGCTGCGGTACACGCGGCACCGGCCTTCCGGTGGGTAGCGCGTTGCGTCGGCGGTCAGCGGGAAGCCGTAGATCACGTCCGGCCGGTGCGGGTGCGTCACGATCGGGAACCCGAAGTCGCTGGGCAGGCCGTCGGCGATGGATTGCCAGGACTCGGCCGCGTCATCGCTGCGGTACACGCCGTGGTGGTTCTGCAGGAAATAGCGCTCCGGTTTGGCCGGGTGCTGCGCGACCTTGTGCACGCATTGGCCGAACCGCGGGTATTCGTCCTCCGGGAAGAAGTACGCCCGCACGCCGCGGTTGCTCGCCTCCCAGTTCCCGCCGCCGTCGGTGGTGCGGTAGACGCCGCCGGTGGACATCGCGACCACCACCCGCCGGTGGTCGTGCGGATGCGGCAGCACCGAATGCACGGCCATCCCGCCGAAACCCGGCGTCCAGTGCTCCCGGTCCGGGTTGTCCCACAACCCGCGGACCAGCTCGTAGGTCCGGCCGTGGTCTTCCGAGCGGAACAGCGCGGAGGGTTCGGTGCCCGCGTAGACGACCTCGGGCTGGTCCACCGGCCCGGGCGCGAGCTGCCACACCCGCTCCAGCGCCGCGCCGGTGTCGGCGGGGAACGCGATCGGCGCCGCGTCCGGTTCCTGCCAGCTGGCACCGAGGTCGTCGCTGGTGACCACGCTCGGCCCGTAGTGCGTGCTGGACGCGCCGACCAGCAGCCGCGGCGCGCGCCGCCGGGTGTCCACGGCCACCGCGTAGATCTCGGCCATCGGCAGGTGCGGTCCGGTCACGTCCCAGCCCGATCCGGTGCGCCGCGCCAGCCAAAGTCCCTTGCGGGTTCCGATCATCAGTAGTGCGTTCGGCATGGTTGCTCCCCAGTGAGTGATGTGCCTCACCGGGAGAAGCTACTCCGCGCCCCCGACAACGACCCGGGACGAAAGCAACGGCGCCTCTCCGACCAGCGGAAAGGCGCCGTGGGACGTTCCGGAGCCGCTCAGGCGAGCTTGGTCATCCAGCCGTGCTCGTCGGGCTCGGCGCCCTGCTGGATCTTGGTGAGGCGCTCGCGCAGCCGCATCGTGACCGGGCCGGGCTCGCCGTCGGCGATGGTGAACTCGCCTTCCTGGTGCTTGACGTGTCCGACCGGCGTGATCACCGCGGCGGTGCCGCAGGCGAAGACCTCGGTCAGCTCGCCGGAGCGGGCCTTCTTCTCCCACTCGTCGGTGGTGATCCGCCGCTGTTCGACCTGCAAGCCCAGATCCGCGCCGAGCTCCAGCAGCGACGACCGGGTCACGCCGGGCAGCAGGCTGCCGGACAGCTCCGGGGTGACCAGCCGCGCGCCATGGCCCGAGCCGAGCACGAAGAACAGGTTCATCCCGCCCATCTCCTCGACCGCGCGGCGCTCCACCGCGTCCAGCCAGACGACCTGGTCGCAGCCGTTTTCCACGGCCTCGGCCTGCGCGGCGAACGAGGCCGCGTAGTTGCCGGCGAACTTCGCGGCGCCGGTGCCGCCGGGCGCGGCCCGCACGTACTCGTGGCTGAGCCACACCGTCACCGGCTTGATCCCGCCCGCGAAGTACGAACCGGCCGGTGAGGCGATCAACGCGTAAAGGTATTCACTGGCCGGGCGGTTCACCCCGAGGCTGACCTCGGTGGAGATCATGAACGGCCGCAGGTACAGCGAACTCTCGCCCGCCTCCGGCACCCACTGCCGATCGATGGCGACGAGTTCGCGCAGCGAGTCCAGGAACACCTGCTCCGGCAGCTCCGGCATCGCCAGCCGCCGCGCGGAGCGCTGGAAGCGGCGGGCGTTCTCGTCCGGGCGGAACGCAGCGACCGAGCCGTCGGGCTGCTGGTACGCCTTCAGGCCCTCGAAGATCGCCTGCGCGTAGTGCAGCACGGTGGTCGCCGGGTCCAGCTCCAGCGAGTGGTACGCCTCGACCTGCGCGTCGTGCCAGCCCCGCTCGGCGGAGTAGCGCGCGGTCGCCATGTGGTCGGTGAAGAACTTCCCGAAACCCGGGTTAGCCAGTACCTCGGCCCGTTGCCCATCGGTGGCCGGACGCGAACTGGGGAACCGGGAAAACGAGAGGTCTTCGCTCATGGCGCAACCGTATCGCGCGCCTCCGAGCAGTGGATACCGGGACTGCAGCGGTCGGGCCTCCGAGTTTTCCCGCAGCAGCAGCAGAGTTTCCTGGCCCGGGAACGGACCGCGATCGGACGTGCCGCCCCCGTGGCGAATCGATCCGCGGCGGTGCCGCAGAACTGTCCGGAAGAATCCGCGCCAACCCTTCACGGCGACGCTCTATGATGTCGGCATGACCCATCAGAACGACGTGCCCGCGACGACCGGGCCGACGACGGTGCAGCAGGACGCGCTGGCCGCCGCGCTCGGACTGCTGATGCCGTTGGGCGGCGGGCTCCTGGTGCTGTGGGGCTACGCGTGGCTGGGAGTGTTCGGCGCGGTCGTCGGCGTGGCGGCCGTCGCGTTCTGGGGTTTCTGGTGGTACGGCAAGCACCACTCGTTCTTCCCGAAGGATCTGCGCGGCGGCAGCGTCGGCGGGATCGCCGCGCTCACGGCGCTGTTCGGGTTGTTCTTCTTCCTCGCGCTGTAACTGTCACCCGTACGTCGCGGTGAAACCGGACCCGCGATGGAATCGCCGACCGGCTCCGATCACCGCACGAGTTCGGCGGGCAGCGTGGGCAGCGGCCAGGACGGGTCGGGCCGGGCGTCGCAATAGCTGCCGTCGAACGGGAACCGGCCCGCTTCGGCGAGTCCCGCCATCCGCTCCCCTTCGGAGCGCAACCGGCGCAGGTGCGCCTCGTCGATGCGGCCTGCGGCCAGCGCGGGCGCCAGCTCGTCCTCGTCCTTCCACGCCCAGCGGCCGCCGGGGAAGACCTCCAGGTCCAGCACCCCGTCCACGCGGTCCACACCGGTGTCGTCCCGGCCCAGCGGGACCTCCAGGTTCACGTACCAGTTGCGGAACTCCCCGTCCGGCTCGAAGAACCACCACACCGACGACCAGTGCCACGCGGAGACCATCCGCAGCGTGGGCGTGCCGTGCCAGACCGACAGCGCTGGGACGCGCACGCCGGAGAACCGCTCGTGCATCGGCAGCTCCCGGGGTTTGCGCCCGTCCGGCGAGGTCGTGATGCGGATCGGGGTGCCCGCGGGAACCCAGCACAGCGTCCGGTCCGGCGCGTCCTCGACGACCCGCGCGGGGTGCACGGTCCCGAGCGACCCGTCGAGGCGCCAGAAGCGGTAGAGGATCTCCGCGCCGGGCGGCCACTCCGCCTGCGCGATGCCGGACTTCCCGCGTTCCGGACTGCCTTCGAGCATTCGTCATCTCCAGCGCCGTGCGATCGGGCCCGCGGCCAGCGGACCCGCGATGACCACCACCAACGTTGCGAGCATGGCATGGATCGACATGCTCATGGCCAGGATCACCGCCAACCCCATGCCGAGGCAGGCCGAGCGCATCCGCCACACCTGATCGCTCGCCAGCAGCACCCGGGCCGCGGCGTTGGCCAGCGCATGGTGCACCAGCAGGCAGCACGCCGCGAACGCCATCGCCGCCGCTGGCTGCACCAGCACCGACACCGCCGCGGCGAGCAGCCCGCAGCCCAGGTCCAGCAGGTAGGGCGTGCCGTAGCGGCCGTCGCGGGCCAGCACCCGCGGCAGGTCGCCTTCGCGTTGCACCGACAGCGCGGTGGAACGCAGCGATTCCAACAGCGCCAGCAGCACCGGAAGCATCGCGAGGCCGGCGCCGAGCCCGACCGGTCGCCGCAGGTCACTCGCACCCGCGGCGTCCAGCGCGTCCAGCAGCGGCCGGTCCGAAAGCGCCAGCCGCGCGGGGCCGAGCTGGTGCAGCAGCGCCAAGGCCAGCACGCACATCAGCACCGCGGCAACGATCAACGCCGCCGACGTCCCCCATCGGACGACGACGCCGCGTTGCCGGTCCCGGTCCTCGGAGGGTGCGGTGAGGCGCTCGAATCCGAGGAAGCCGAAGAACAGCAACGCGGCCGCTCCGGTGATCCCGATACCGGCGTCGCCCTGCGGCATCCCGGCCGCGGGCGCGGCGGCCGGCTCGATCGCGAAGCAGGCCGCGATCACCACACCGAGCACGGCGCAGGTGAGCCCGAGCCACAGCCACGCCGCAGTGCCGCGGATGCGCAGTCCTGCGGTCGCGGCCAGCACCACCAGCAGCACGACCACCGCGGATGACCCCGGCGGAGCAGCGGGCACCGCGTGCTCCGCGGCGACGCGGGCCACCGCCGCCAGCCCGGCCAGCTGCCCGGCGAGCGCGGTGCTCGCCCCGATCCGGCCGGGCAGCACGCCCAGCCGCGCGCGAGTGCAGGCGATCGCCGCTCCCGGTCCCCGATAGCTGCCGGACTGGTGCGCCGAGGCGAGCGCGCAGCACGCCGCCGTGACCAAGGCGACCGGGATGGCCAGCGGCAGGAACCGCCCCGCGGCCAGCGCCGCGGGCGCGAGACCGGTCAGCAGGCCCGCGCCCAGCATTCCGCCGAGCACCACCGGGAGCGCCTCGGCCGCCTGCGGCCCGGTCCGCGCCGCAGCGGGCGGAGCCGCCGTTGTCCGTGCGAACCGTTCCGCCACGCGACCACCTTCGCAAAACCCACCGCACCCGACGGCTCCGGCCGTCGGAGCCCTGCGCCGAAAGCCTACGCACGAGCGGATGCCGCTGATGCGCGCTCGGCGGCCTCTTGGCGCAATGCGGCTGCCCGATGATCGCGAGGGCGCTAAGCTCGCCGAATGCCGCAAGTTCGCGGCAGGGCACGGACCTCCCGCGGCCGCGAGGCGAGCCACCCGCTGCCGCCGACCGGATCCCAGCGGCGTTCTAGAGTGGCGGAAGGGCGACCGACCAGGTCAGGCCCGTCCTGCAGCGTTCAACCCGCCATCGAAGGCGAACCTCCCGGAGGAAGCACACGTGAGCACGCCGAAACTCGCCCTCACCGACACCAGCGCCGCGAAGCTGACCGTCGAGGCCCTGGTCATCGGAATCGTCGCCGGGGCCGACGGACCGGAGCTGGCCGCGGGCTCGGAGCAGGTAGCGGCCGGGTTCGACGGTGATCTGGCGAAGGTGCTCGGCACGCTCGGCGCGACCGGCAAGGCCGACGAGGTGGTCAAGCTCCCGGCGGGCAACGGCCTGCGCGCGGACGTGCTGCTGGCCACCGGGCTCGGCAAGGTCACCGGCGAAGCACCGACCGGGGAGACGGTGCGCCGCGCCTCCGGTGCCGCGGCCCGCGCGCTGGCCGGTTTCTCGCACGCGGCGACCACCCTCGGTGCGCTCGACCTGTCCGCGGCGGTGCAGGGCACCGTGCTCGGCGCCTACTCGTTCCGGCAGTACAAGTCCGAACGCGGCGACGACCCGGTGGCCAAGGTCGACGTGGTGGTGCCGGACGCCAAGGACGAGGCGGCCAAGTCCGCGCTCAAGGGCGGCTCGGTGATCGGCGAGTCGGTCGGCGCGGCCCGCGACCTGATCAACACCCCGCCGAACGACCTGTACCCGGCCTCGTTCGCCGACCGCGCCGCGGAACTGGCCCGCTCGGCCGGGCTGGAGGTCGAGGTGCTCGACGACGCGGCGCTGCGCAAGGCCGGTTACGGCGGAATCCTCGGCGTCGGCGCCGGGTCGACCCGCCCGCCGCGGCTGGTGCGGCTGCGGCACAAGGGGCCGAAGGCGGCGAAGAAGGTCGCGCTGGTCGGCAAGGGCGTCACCTTCGACACCGGCGGCATCTCGCTCAAGCCCGCCGCCACGATGGACGAGATGACCTCGGACATGTCCGGGGCCGCCGCGGTGATCGCCACGATGGTGCTGGTCGCGAAGCTGAACTATCCGCTGGAGGTCACCGCCACGGTGCCGATGGTGGAGAACATGCCCTCCGGCAACGCCTACCGGCCCGGCGACGTGCTGACGATGTACGGCGGCAAGACCGTCGAGGTGCTCAACACCGACGCGGAAGGCCGGCTGATCCTGGCCGACGCGATGGTGCGCGCCGCCGAGGACGAGCCGGACTACCTGATCGAGACCTCGACGCTCACCGGTGCGCAGGTCGTCGCGCTGGGCAAGCGCACCCCGGCGGTGATGGGCAGCGAGGACTTCCGGGACCGGGTCGCCCGGCTCTCGCAGGCTTCCGGCGAGGGCGCGTGGCCGATGCCGCTGCCGGACGAGCTGCGTGGCGACCTGGACTCCAAGCTCGCCGACATCGCCAACGTCCCGGGGCACCGCTGGGGCGGGATGCTCGCGGCGGGCCATTTCCTGCAGGAGTTCGTGGCAGGCGAGCTGCCGTGGGCGCACCTCGACGTGGCGGGCCCGGCGTACAACTCGAACTCGCCGTGGGGCTACACCCCGAAGGGCGGCACCGGCGTGCCGGTTCGCACGATCGCGGCCGTGCTGGCCGACATCGCCGAGAACGGCTGACACACCTACCTCGGCGGCCTTCTCGCTGCCCCTTGCCGGTGTGACCGCGATTTCTGACGTGGCTCCGCCCGGGGCCGGTGTGAACTCATCCGCGAAAGGAGTCCACACCGGCCCCGGGCGATGCCAGGATGGCCGGGTGAGCGAACCCAGCGGGCGCAGCAGACCGGACGGCACCGCACCGACTCGGCACGGTTTCGCGGTCGAGGTGGTGTGGACCGGCAACACCGGCGCCGGGACCAGCAGTTATCACAGCTACGAGCGCACCCACGAGGTCCGCTCCCCCGGCAAGAACTCCATCGAGGCATCCGCGGACCCCGCCTTCCTCGGCGATCCGGACCGCTACAACCCGGAGGAACTGCTGGTCGCCTCGCTGTCGCAGTGCCACATGCTGTGGTTCCTGCACTTGGCGGCCGAGCACGGCGTCGTCGTGATCGGCTACCACGACCGGGCGCGCGGCACGCTGGCGGAGAACTCCGACGGTTCCGGGCAGTTCAGCGAAGTGGTGCTCAACCCGGAGGTCGCCGTCGAGGACCTGGCCAGCGTCGATGCGGCCGAGGCGCTGCACCGGCGGGCGCACGAGCTGTGCTACGTCGCGAAATCGGTGAACTTCCCGGTGCGCCTGGTCCCGTCCACGCGAGTCGCGAACTAGCGACCCAGTCGCGACGGCGCGCGCACGCGCGTTGCGGAACTCTTCGCAGTGGCGCCGCCGAGCACGCACATTCCTAGCCGATGTCCCCGAGGTCTCTGCGGCGTTGTTCGCGCCGCCGCAGGATCCGTTGCCGCGCCTGGTAATCCCGCATCCGCTGCGGGTAGCCGAGCTTGGCGACCTCGTAGCAGGGCATCCCGAGCCGGTGGGCGAACCGGAACGCCGCGCGCGGCCCGTCCACTCGCCGCCTGGTCCATTCCCCGTCATGCGCGACCAGCAATAACGTGGTTTCGGTGACGTTGGTTCGCGGCTCCAGGAAAGCCTCGACGCCGTAATGACCTTCCGCCCACGCACGCAGGTGCTCGGAATCGCGGGAAGTGGCCGATCCGGCCGGGCGCCGCCGTCGCCGGAAACGATCGAACAGTCCCACCGCATTCGCCTTCCCGCGAGCGTCGCGGGCCGCCGGGTACCAGGCCGGACGGCGTTCCGCCGACTCGTGCAACTCCTGTTCGCGATGATGCCACCGCGACGCTGAGCGGAGGCTGAGAATGCGCCGAAAACGATCCAGTGGCATCCGGCACGTTCCGCTGATCCCCGGCGAGCCCACGTCGCATCGTTCCTTCGGGTGGTGACAAGATGTCTCCCGGGTGTTCCGCGCCTCGTGCGACAGCCGGGCCGGGCGGCACCGAAGCGAGTCAACGATGGCTGTCGAGGAGTGCGAAGTGACCGACACGTCCGCCGATCTGGTCATTCTCGGCGGCGGTTCGGGCGGCTACGCCTGCGCTTTCCGCGCGGCTGAGCTGGGCCTGTCCGTCGTCCTCATCGAAAAGGACAAGCTCGGTGGGACCTGCTTGCACCGCGGGTGCATTCCCACCAAGGCTCTGCTGCACGCCGCGGAGGTGGCCGATTCGGCCCGCGACGGCGATCAGTTCGGCGTCAAGACCTCGCTCGAGGGCATCGACATCAACGGGGTCAACTCCTACAAGGACGGCGTCGTCACCAAGCTGCACAAGGGCCTGCAGGGCTTGGCCAAGGCGCACCAGGTCCAGCTGGTCGAGGGTGCGGGCAAGCTGGTGGACCGCAACACCGTCGATGTCGGCGGCACCCGCTACACCGGCAAGAACGTCGTGCTGGCCACCGGCTCGTACTCCAAGTCGCTGCCGGGCCTGGAGCTGGGCGGGCGGGTCATCGCCAGCGAGGAAGCGCTGAACCTGGACTACGTGCCGGACAAGGTCGTGGTGCTCGGCGGCGGTGTGATCGGCGTGGAGTTCGCCAGCGTGTGGCGCTCCTTCGGCGCCGAGGTCACGATCGTCGAGGCGCTGCCGCACCTGGTGCCGAACGAGGACGAGTTCGCCTCCAAGCAGCTCGAGCGGTCGTTCCGCAAGCGCGGCATCAAGTTCAAGACCGGCGTGAAGTTCACCGGCGCGCAGCAGACCGACTCCGGCGTTTCGGTGAGCCTGGAAAGCGGCGACCAGCTCGACGCGGACCTGCTGCTGGTGGCGGTCGGGCGCGGGCCGAGCACCGCGGGCCTCGGTTACGAGGAGGCCGGGGTCGCGATGGAGCGCGGCTTCGTCACCACCGACGACCGGCTGCGCACCAGCCTCGACGGGGTGTACGCGGTCGGTGACATCGTGCCGGGGCTGCAGCTGGCGCACCGCGGGTTCCAGCAGGGCGTGTTCATCGCCGAGGAGATCGCCGGGCTGAACCCGGCCCCGATCGACGAGGCGGGCATCCCGCGGGTCACCTACAGCCACCCGGAGGTCGCCTCGGTCGGGCTGACCGAAGCCGCGGCCAAGGAACAGTACGGCGAGGTGCAGACGTTCACCTACGACCTCGCGGGCAACGGCAAGAGCCAGATCCTGAAGACGGCCGGGGCGGTCAAGCTGGTCCGCGCCGCCGACGGTCCGGTGCTGGGCCTGCACCTGGTCGGCGACCGGGTCGGCGAGCTCATCGGTGAAGCCCAGCTGATCTACAACTGGGAGGCGCTGCCGGAGGACGTGGCACCGCTGGTGCACGCCCACCCCACGCAGACCGAGGCGCTCGGCGAGGCCCACCTGGCGCTGGCAGGCAAGCCGCTGCACGTGCACGGCTGAGCCGCGCCCGGTCCCGCACCCGCACCACACCCCGCCACACCGCACTAGGAGTCAGCGACCGATGTCCTTCTCCGTCCAGATGCCCGCGCTAGGAGAGAGCGTCAGCGAGGGCACGATCACCCGGTGGCTCAAGCAGATCGGCGACACCGTCGAGGTCGACGAACCGCTGCTGGAAGTCTCCACCGACAAGGTCGACACCGAGATCCCGTCCCCGAGCGCAGGCGTGTTGCAGCAGATCGTCGCGCAGGAGGACGACACGGTCGAGGTCGGCGCCCAGCTCGCCGTGATCGGTGACAGCGCTGCGGGCGGGGAGTCCGCCCCGGCGCAGGAGGCACCCCAGCAGGAAGCTCCCCAGCAGGCAGCGCCGCAGCAACAAGCGCCGCAGCAGGAAGCAGCGCAGCCGTCCGCGCAGCAGGAGCAGCCCGCCGCGCCGTCCTCGGGCGGTTCGGCGCAGGGCACCGACGTGCCGATGCCCGCTCTCGGCGAGAGCGTCAGCGAGGGCACGATCACCCGGTGGCTCAAGCAGATCGGCGACACCGTCGAGGTCGACGAACCGCTGCTGGAAGTCTCCACCGACAAGGTCGACACCGAGATCCCGTCGCCGGTGGCAGGCACGCTGCTGGAGATCGCGGCGGGCGAGGACGACACGGTCGAGGTCGGCGCGAAGCTGGCCGTGGTCGGTGAGCAGGGCGCCGCCCCGGCGCAGCCCGCGGCCGCCACGCAGCCGGAGCCGACTCCCGCGCCGGCCGCGGAAGCGTCGGTGCCCGCTCAGCAGCAGGCCCCGGAGCCGCAGCCGGAGCCGGAGCCGGAGCCCGCGCCGCAGGCCCAGCAAGCCGCGCCCGCCCAGCAGCAGGCCCAGCCGCAGCAGGCCCAGCCCGCGGCCCAGCAGCCAGCCGCGCAGCAGCAGCCCGCTCAGCAACAGCCAGCCGGTCAGGCCCCGTCCGGCAGCACGCCGTACGTGACCCCGCTGGTGCGCAAGCTGGCCAACCAGCACGGCATCGACCTGTCCACGATCCAGGGCAGCGGGGTCGGCGGCCGCATCCGCAAGCAGGACGTGCAGGCCGCGGTGGACGCCGCGAAGTCGCGCAACGGCGCCCCGGCCGCCGAGCAGGCCCCGGCAGCGGCCGCGCCGAGCGCTCCGGCCCCGCGCACCGAGCCGTCCGAGGAGGCTCAGGCGCTGCGCGGCACGACGCAGAAGATGTCCCGGCTGCGCCAGGTGCTGGCCAGCCGCATGGTCGAGTCGCTGCAGACGGCCGCGCAGCTGACCACGGTGATCGAGGTCGACGTGACCCGCATCGCGCGGCTGCGGCAGAAGGCCAAGGACTCCTTCGAGGCTTCCGAAGGGATCAAGCTGTCCTTCCTGCCGTTCTTCGCGAAGGCGTCGGTGGAAGCGCTGAAGCTGCACCCGAAGCTGAACGCCTCCATCGACGAGGAGAACAAGGAGATCACCTACCACGGCTCGGAGCACCTTTCGATCGCCGTGGACACCTCGCGCGGGCTGCTCTCGCCGGTGATCCACGACGCCGGTGATCTGAACCTGGGCGGGCTGGCCCGCAAGATCTCCGACGTCGCCGAGCGCACCCGGAGCAACAAGATCAAGCCGGACGAGCTCTCCGGCGGCACGTTCACGCTGACCAACACCGGCAGCCGCGGCGCGCTGTTCGACACCCCGATCCTGAACCCGCCGCAGGTGGGCATGCTGGGCACCGGGACGGTCGTGAAGCGGCCCGTGGTGGTCTCCGACGAGAACGGCGGGGACACCATCGCGATCCGTTCGATGGTGTACCTGGCGCTGTCCTACGACCACCGGCTGGTCGACGGTGCGGACGCCGCGCGGTTCCTCAACACGATCAAGCAGCGGCTGGAGGACGGCGCGTTCGAGGCCGATCTGGGCATCTGATGCCGGGATTGTGATCGATCCGGCGGCGGGCCGCTCACCTGCGGGTGGGCGGCCCGTTTCGCGTCAGGCGCAGGAAAGCGCCTCGCGCGGGAGAGATCATTGCGGGACGATCGGGCCATGCGAGTGGTAATCGCCGGTTCGTCCGGGTTGATCGGCACGAGCCTAGTGGCGGCGCTGCGGCAGGGTGGGCACGAGGTGGTCCGTCTAGTCCGGCGAGCCCCGGAGGCCCCGGACGAGCGCGGCTGGGACCCGGCGGCAGGCCGGTTGGACGACGGTGCGCTGGCGGGCGCGGACGCGGTGGTGAACCTTTGCGGCGCCGGCTTGGCGGATCGTCGCTGGACTCCGGAGCGCAAGGAGCTGCTGGTGTCCTCCAGGGTGCGCCCGACCGCCGTGCTCGCCGAGGCCGTCGCCCGCCAGGGCGTCCCGGCGCTGCTCAACGGCTCCGCGGTGGGCTACTACGGGGACACCGGGCAGCGGGTGGTGACCGAGTCGACGCCGCCGGGCTCGGGTTTCCTGGCCGACCTGTGCCGCCAGTGGGAGGCCGCGACCGGTCCGGCGCTGGACGCTGGCGCGCGGGTGGTGCTGCTGCGCACCGGCCTGGTCATCGCGCCGTCGGGTGGGCTGCTGGGCCAGCTCAAGCCGCTGTTCTCGCTGTTCCTGGGAGGCAGGTTGGGCGACGGTTCGCAGTACATGCCGTGGATCTCGCTGGACGACGAGGTGGGCGCGTTGCGGTTCGCCGCCGAGAATCGCGAGGTTTCCGGACCGGTGAACCTGACGGGGCCGGATCCGGTGCCGAACGCGGAGTTCACCCGCGCGCTGGCGGCCGCGCTGGGCCGGCCCGCGCCGTGGGTGGTGCCCGGGTTCGCGCTGCGCGCGGCGCTCGGGCAGGTCGCCGACGAGGCGATCCTCGCCGGTCAGCGCGCGGTGCCGGAGATGCTGGAAAAGCACGGCTACTCCTTCGCGCATCCGACGCTCGGCGCCGCGCTGTCGACCATCGCCTGACCCGTGCCGCACGACACGTGCGCGGGGCGTTCGCCCGGACGTCTCGCGCACCGGGCGTAGCCTGGCTGCCGTGAGTCGTGCGGAGATGTCATGCCGCGCTTCGGCCGAGCCGGTCGAGGTGCGCGAGCTGGGAAGAATCGACTACCTGGAAGCTTGGGACCTGCAGCGGCAGCTGTCCGCAGCGCGCGCCGCGGAGTCCGGTCCGGACACCTTGCTGCTGCTGGAGCATCCGTCGGTCTACACCGCGGGCAAGCGCACCGCCCCGGAGGACCGGCCGCAGGACGGCACGCCGGTGATCGACGTGGACCGCGGCGGCAAGATCACCTGGCACGGTCCCGGCCAGCTGGTGGGCTATCCGATCCTCGGCCTGGCCGATCCGATCGACGTGGTGGATTACGTGCGGCGCCTGGAGCAGGGCCTGATCCGCACCTGCGAGCGCTTCGGCGTGCGCACCGGCCGAGTGGAGGGCCGCAGCGGGGTGTGGCTGCCCGCCGCGGACGGCCTCCCGGAGCGCAAGATCGCCGCGATCGGCATCCGGGTGCAGAAGGGCGTGACCATGCACGGCCTGGAGCTGAACTGCAACGCCGACATGGGCGCGTTCGGCCGGATCGTGCCCTGCGGCATCCGCGATGCCGGGGTGACTTCGCTGGCGGCCGAGGCCGGCCGGGACGTGCCCGTCGACGAGGCGCTGCCGTGGGTCCGGCAGGACGTGCTGGCCGCGGTGAACGGCGAGCTGCCGGTGGTGGACTGCGACATCGAGCGCGCCGAGCCGAGCGCGGCCGGGGTGACGCTCGCGCTGGATCCGACGTTGCGCTGACACGGCGCTCCACTCCTCGGGTTTTCCGCGATTGCGGACCACTGGAGGAGTGGGGTCATGCCGCCGTCCCGGCGCACCCCGCTCGGCACCGCAGCGGCGTCGGCGGATTCCGCCGCCCCGGCCTGCGCCGCCGTTTCGGTAGCCGAACCGACCTCGCCAGGCCGCAGGGCTGGCACCCGGCGCGCGGCCGTCGTGCGACCGCTCGCCGCGGAGGGGCGTGCGCCGCGGCGTCGTTGCCGGAGGCAGTCGGCCTCGGCTCGCCCAGGCAGCTCTACCAAGCTGACCGGCTGCGGCTTGGTGGAGCAGGACAAGCGCGGCTCGTACCCGCGGGCCGCGGTTCCCGCGCTGGTCCTGCTCACCGCCGCTTCCGACGTCTCCGGTCGGCTCCGCGGCCGACGCCCGCCGCGGACCGGGGACTCAGCCCAGCTGCCGGGCGACCTCGGCGGCGACCAGGTCGATGTGGCCCAGGTCGGTCAGGTCGAGTACCTGCAGATACAGCCGGGTGATGCCGGTGCGCTCCCGCCAGGCGCCGATCTTGTCGACCGCCTCCGCGGGCGTGCCCGCCAGCCCGTTGGTGCGCAGTTCGGCCACGTCCCGGCCGATGGCCGCGGCCCGCCGCGCGATCTCCGCCTCGTCCTTGCCGACGCAGAGCACCAGCGCGCAGGAGCGCGCGATCTCGCCCGGGTCCCGGCCGATCGCGCGGCAGGCCGCGTCGACCCGCTCGTACTGCGCGGCGGCCGTGTCGACGTCCACGAACGGCAGGTTGAACTCGTCGGCGAACCGGGCCGCCAACTCCGGAGTGCGCTTCTTGCCCCCGCCGCCGATGAGCACCGGCGGCCGCGGGCTCTGCACCGGCTTCGGCAACGCAGGCGAGTCGCTGAGCTCGTAGTACCGCCCGGCGAAGTCGAACGTCTCGCCCGCCGGGGTGCCCCACAGCCCGGTGATGATCTCCAGCTGCTCGGCGTAGCGGTCGAACCGCTCCCGCAGCGCCGGGAACGGGATGCCGTAGGCGGCGTGCTCCTGCTCGTACCAGCCGCTGCCGAGGCCGAACTCGACCCGGCCACCGGACATCTGGTCGACCTGCGCGGCCGCGATCGCCAGCGGCCCCGGCAGCCGGAACGTGCCCGCCGACATCAGCGTGCCCAGCCGCACCCGAGAAGTCTCGCGGGCCAGCGCGCCGAGCGTCACCCATGCGTCGGTCGGGCCCGGGTCACCGCTGACCGACCCCATCTTCAAGTAGTGGTCGGAGCGGAAGAAGGCGTCGTATCCCGCCGCCTCGGTGGCCTGGGCCACCCGCAGCAGGTCGTCGTAGCTCGCCCCCTGCTGGGGCTCGGTGAAGATTCGCAGCTTGAATGATTCGGTCACGTCTGCCGAGGCTAACCGTCACTGCGTGCGCAACCCCCGCAGGACCCGGTCGACGACCTGGCCGACCTCGGTGCTGGTCTGCTTCTGCTTCGCGGAACCGGCGATGGTGCTCGCGCCCGCCGACAACGCCCCGAACACCACGTGCGCCAGCGCGTCCACCGGCAGCGGGGTGATCTCCCCGGCCTCGACCAGCGCCTGCACGGCCTGCCGGATGACGCCGAAGGTGTAGCGCTCCTCGGCCTCCCGCCAGCGTTCCCAGCCCATCACCGCGGGCGCCTCGTGCACCACGATCCGCTGGTACGAGGGTTCCAGGCAGACCTGGATGAAGTCGTCCAACCCGGCGCGCACGGCGTCCCAGGTGGAGCCGGAGCCGAACAGCACCTTCGACAGCCGCCGCACGACGCGCTGCTCGACCTCCTCGAAGGCCGCCTCGAACAGCGCCTGCTTGCCGCTGAAGTGGTGGTAGAGCGCGCCCTTGGTGACGCGGGCGCGCTTGGCGATCTCGTCCAGCGAGGTACCGCCGTAGCCCTTCTTCGTGAACAGCGCGACGGCGGAATTCACCAGGGCCTGCCGGGTGCTCTCGGTGTGCTCGAGCCTGCGGGGCCGCGCTGTAGCCATACTCACAATCATAAAACATACCCGCGGTATGGCCGCGCTGGTAGCTTCGACGGCACATACTCCCGGTATGCCGCACACCGGGAGTACGACAGCGATCCGGTCTGGAGGAACCATGACTTGGGACGACTTCCACCAGCGGCAACGCACGATTCGGGCGATCCTCGAGCACACCGCGCGGCACCCGTCCGCACCGCTGGAGCTCACGGCGGTACCCGGCGCCGATGAGGTCTTCGCCGATCGCGCCGACTTGCTGCGCGCGCTGCACTACAAGTGGACGCAGGTGCTGACCGGGCGGATCGACGTGGGCGTGCAGGACGCCGACGCGGAACCGCACGGCGACCGCGTGGAAGCGGTCGCGAACGCCTGGCGGCGCGCCGCCGCGGACAACCCCGCGCTGCGGGCGATCCTGGACGCGCACGCGGGCGAGCCGGCGCTGGCGCAGGCCGCGCTGCAGGAGCAGCGGATGCTCGCGTTGTCGGCCGGCCTCGCCGAGCAGCACGAACCGGCCTCCGAGACGAACCGCGTCGGCAAGGCGTTCCGGAGCCTGCTGCGCGCCGAGCCCAGCGCACCTTCGGGCAAGTCCCGCCGCCCGCTCTCTCAACTGCGCAAGCTCATCCCGAGCTTCTGAGATCCGCCGCCCACCGCGAAGCCGGACACCCTCTTGTTCGGAGCGTGGCGAGTCCCGCCGCTGCGACCACTGCCCCGCCACCCTGAAAGACCAGCAGCCGGGCCGCAGCGGTCGCGTCGAGTGATCAGATCGTGTCTCGGTGCACCTTTCAAGCACTGCCCCGGGCGGGTAGGAGTGGGGCATGGCGCGATGGACGACGACCGACATCCCCGAGCAGACCGGCCGGACGGTGCTGGTCACCGGCGCGAACTCCGGGCTCGGCCTGCAGAGCGCGCAGGTTCTCGCCGCCCGCGGCGCCCGCGTGCTGATGGCCTGCCGGAACGCCGAGAAGGGCCGCGAAGCCCAGCGGCTGGTCGCCGCGCACGCCATCGCCGAACCCGAGCTGGTGGAACTGGACCTCGCGGATCTCGGCTCCGTGCAGCGCGCCGCCGAGGACATCCGCAAGCGCACCGGTGATGAACTCGACGTGCTGATGAACAACGCCGGCGTGATGGCTCCGCCGCGCGGCAGCACCGAGGACGGCTTCGAGCTGCAGATCGGCACCAACCACCTCGCGCACGCGGCGCTGACCTGGCAGCTGATGCCCGCGCTGCGCGCCCGCCCGGGCGCCCGCGTGGTGACGCTGTCCAGCATCGCCCACCGTGGCGGCTCGCTGGACATCGACGACCTGAACTTCCAGCGCAGGCGCTACTCGCCGAGCCGCGGCTACTCGCAGTCGAAGCTGGCGAACCTGCTGTTC
The DNA here is from genome assembly GCF_016526145.1 of Saccharopolyspora galaxeae. Classification (GTDB taxonomy): domain Bacteria; phylum Actinomycetota; class Actinomycetes; order Mycobacteriales; family Pseudonocardiaceae; genus Saccharopolyspora_C; species Saccharopolyspora_C galaxeae. The sequence continues at coordinate 11,364 of NZ_JADDUE010000007.1, read as the reverse complement.
GCCTTCGAGCTCGACCGCCGGGCCCGGCGCGCGGGACTGGACCTGCGCAGCATCGCCGCGCACCCCGGCATGAGCGGTTCCGAACTGGCGTTGAACTCGCTGCGCGCCCGGTCGCTGCCGGATGCGCTGACCAGCATCGCCCGTCCGTTCAACGACCTGATCACCCAGTCGGTCGCGCAGGGGGCGCTGCCCCAGCTGTTCGCCGCGACCGACCCGGCGGCCACCAGCGGCAGCTACTACGGCCCGGACGGGTTCGCCGAGATCCGCGGCTACCCCACCCGCGCGAAGACCACTTCGACGGCGCAGGACACCCGTCTGGCCGAGCGCTTGTGGACCGCCACCGAGCAGCTGACCGGCGTCGACGCCGACCCGCGCTGAGCCGCGGCGAGCGGGATCACTGCTGACGGGTTCGGTCTCGGACGGGTGAGGGCGTATCCTTGCGGCCGTGAGTGTGGCGCCAGAGGGACGGAAGCTGCTGCGGCTGGAAGTGCGCAACAGCCAGACTCCCATCGAGAAGAAGCCATCGTGGATCAAGACCCGCGCCCGGATGGGTCCGGAGTACCAGGAGCTCAAGGGCCTGGTGAAGCGCGAGGGCCTGAACACCGTCTGCGAGGAGGCGGGCTGCCCCAACATCTTCGAGTGCTGGGAGGACCGCGAGGCGACCTTCCTCATCGGCGGTGACCAGTGCACCCGGCGTTGCGACTTCTGCCAGATCGACACCGGCAAGCCCGCCGAGCTGGACACCACCGAGCCGCGCAAGGTCGCCGAGTCGGTGCAGGCGATGGGCCTGCGCTACTCCACGGTGACCGGGGTGGCCCGCGATGATCTCGACGACGGCGGGGCCTGGCTCTACGCCGAGACGGTCCGGCGGATCCACGACCTGAACCCGGGCACCGGCGTCGAGCTGCTGATCCCGGACTTCAACGCGGAACCGGACCAGCTCGCCGAGGTCTTCTCCTCGCGCCCGGAGGTGCTCGCGCACAACCTGGAGACGGTGCCCAGCGTGTTCAAGCGGATGCGCCCGGCGTTCCGCTACGACCGTTCGCTGAAGGTGCTCACGCTGGCCCGCGAGGCCGGGCTGGTGACCAAGTCGAACCTCATCCTCGGCATGGGCGAGTCGCCGGAGGAGGTGCGCCCGGCGCTGCAGGACCTGCACGACGCGGGTTGCGACATCATCACGATCACGCAATACCTGCGGCCCAGCGCCCGGCACCACCCGGTGGACCGCTGGGTCAAGCCGGAGGAGTTCGTCGAGCACACCAAGGCCGCCGAGGAGATCGGCTTCCCCGGCGTGATGGCCGGTCCGCTGGTGCGTTCCAGTTACCGCGCGGGCAGGTTGTACGCGAAGGCGACCCAGCACCGCGGCATGCCGCTGCCGGACAACCTCGCCCACCTGGCGCAGGCGCAGCCCGCCGCGCAGGAGGCCAGCTCCCTGCTCGCCCGCTGATCGGCCCGCTGACCAGCGCACTCGCCGTCCGTCCCGGTCCTGCGGGGCGGACGGCGAATTCGTCCGCGAACCGCAGCGGACGTCCCTGGTCGGGCGTTGAACGGCGGCCGTATCCTGGGGCGCATGGCCAACCAGGACAAGGCAGCCAAGAAGGCGGCGGCGAAGGAACGGCGCAACGCGCTGCGCGGACGCATCTCGCAGATCTTCCAGGCGTTCCAGATGCAGCGCCGCGAGGACAAGCTGCTGCTGCCGCTGATGATCGGCGTCTTCCTGGCGATCGCGGTCGTGGTGTTCGTGATCGGCTTCTTCTTTGGGATGCAGTGGGCGTTCCTGCCGGTCGGCATCGCGCTCGGCGTGCTCGCGGCCGTGATCGTGTTCGGCCGCCGGGTGCAGGCGACCGTCTACCGCAAGGCCGACGGCCAGCCCGGCGCGGCCGGGTGGGCGCTGGACAACCTGCGCGGCAACTGGAAGGTGTCGCAGGCGGTGGCGGGCACCGCGCAGCTGGACGCGGTGCACCGGGTGATCGGCCGCCCCGGCATCGTGCTGGTCGGCGAGGGCGCGCAGCACCGGGTGAAGTCGCTGCTGGCGCAGGAGAAGAAGCGGGTGTCCCGGCTGGTCGGGGAAACGCCGATCTACGAGGTCGTCATCGGCACCGAGGAGGGCCAGGTCCCGCTGCGCAAGCTGCAGACGCACCTGATGAAGCTGCCGCGCAACATCAACTCCGGCCAGGTCGACTCGCTGGAGAACCGGCTCTCCGCGCTGGCGAGCCGGGGCAATTCGATGCCGAAGGGCCCGATGCCGCAGGGCGCCAAGATGCGCAACGTGCAGCGCGCCTCGCGCCGCCGCTGACCCGACCCGGGTGAGCGGACCGGTTCGCCCCGACAGACCGGTCGAGTGGCCCGCTCGCTCCACGGCCGGGCGCTCCCGGCGGATGATGTCCGCGCGTGCTCGGAGCTCCGAGTGAACGGTCCGTTCGCTCGATCTTTTCGGACCAACGGTCCGTTCGCTCCGGACGGAACCGCGCGAACAGCGCTCAGCGGCGCACCACGACCGTCCCGGTGAGCCGATCCAGCCACGTCCGCCCGTCCCGGTTGCGGATCACCGCGGGAACCAGGAACGCCGTCAACGCGCACCGCACGATCGCGCGCCACAACCCCACCGAGTTCGCGCCGCCCAGCCGCGCCACCCAGATACCGGCCAGCAACATCCCCGGCGTGAAGCCGAAGACCGCCACCGGCAGCGCCGTGATCACGAACCAGGTCAGCAGACTCCAGTTGCCGGGCGGTTCGGGAACGGTGAACAGGCCCGCGACCAGCGCGGCCAGCACGATGTCCACGAGGAAGCCGAGCAGCCTGCGGCCACCACCGGCGACCGAGCCGGTCCCGCTCTCCGGCAGGCCCAGCCGCTCGCCCGGCCAGCGCCGCTGCTGCGTCGAGTCCGGGCCGCGCTCGTCGTCCACGCTGCTCACTCCGGGTCCGGATGCGGTCTCTTCGGTCACCCCGCAAGCCTACGGCCGCCCGCACGGAGCCGGTCGGCGGCCGCCCTCCGCAGTCGCGCTCACCCGTTCGGCGGGTCGTTAACAGCCGCGAAACATCGGGGTGATGACCGGGCAACACCGGCGGCATAACGTGGGCATCGAGCCGGTGAGCTCGACGAACGCCCGCCGGTGAGCAGTTCACCAGATGCGTTAAGGAGCCATCGAGGGTGTTCAAGAATCCAGACGAGGTCCTGCGCTTCATCTCCGACGAGGACGTGAAGTACATCGATGTCCGGTTCTGCGACCTGCCGGGCGTCATGCAGCACTTCACGGTCCCCGCCGCGGCCTTCGACCAGGACACCTTCACCGAAGGGCTGGCCTTCGACGGCTCCTCGGTCCGAGGTTTTCAGTCGATCCACGAGTCGGACATGTTGCTGCTGCCCGACCCGTACACCGCCCGCGTCGACCCGTACCGCGCGGAGAAGACGCTGATCCTGAACTTCTTCGTGCACGACCCGTTCACGCTGGAGCCCTACAGCCGCGACCCGCGCAACATCGCGCGCAAGGCCGAGCAGTACCTGGCCGAGTCCGGCATCGCCGACACCGCGTTCTTCGGCGCCGAGGCCGAGTTCTACATCTTCGACTCGGTGAAGTTCGGCGAAGGCCCGAACAAGACCTTCGCCGAGGTCGACTCCGTCGAGGGCTGGTGGAACACCGGGCGCGAGGAGGAAGGCGGCAACCGCGGCTACAAGACCCGCATGAAGGGCGGCTACTTCCCGGTCGCGCCGTACGACCACTTCGCGGACCTGCGCGACCGGATCTCCACCCAGCTGACCAACTCGGGCTTCACCGTCGAGCGGGCGCACCACGAGGTCGGCACCGGCGGCCAGGCCGAGATCAACTACAAGTTCAACACGATGCTGCACGCCGCGGACGACCTGCAGCTGTTCAAGTACATCGTGAAGAACACCACCTGGGAGGACGGCCGCACCGCGACGTTCATGCCCAAGCCGCTGTTCGGTGACAACGGCTCCGGGATGCACAGCCACATGTCGCTGTGGAAGGACGGCGCGCCGCTGTTCCACGACGAGGCCGGCTACGCCGGGCTCTCGGACACCGCGCGGTACTACATCGGCGGCATCCTGCACCACGCGCCGAGCCTGCTGGCGTTCACCAACCCGACGATCAACTCGTACCACCGGCTGGTGCCGGGCTACGAGGCGCCGGTCAACCTGGTGTACTCGCAGCGCAACCGCTCCGCCTGCATGCGCATCCCGATCACCGGCAACAACCCGAAGGCCAAGCGCGTCGAGTTCCGCTGCCCGGACCCGTCCGGCAACCCGTACCTGGCGTTCGCGGCGATGATGATGGCCGGGCTGGACGGCATCAAGAACAAGATCGAGCCCGCCGAGCCCATCGACAAGGACCTCTACGAGCTGCCGCCCGAGGAGGCCAAGGGCGTCCCGCAGGTGCCGGACAACCTGGCGCAGGTCATCGACAACCTCGAGGCCGACCACGAGTACCTGCTCGAAGGCGGTGTGTTCACCCCGGACCTGATCGAGACCTGGATCTCGCTGAAGCGCGAGACCGAGATCGACCCGATCCGGCTGCGTCCGCACCCGCACGAGTTCGCGCTCTACTTCGACGTGTGATCGAACCACCGCTGCCGCGGGCCGGGAGGGACCGAGTCCTTCCCGGCCCGTTTCGCGTTCCGGGCCTCGCGGCTCGTCTGCGGGCTTCCCCGCTCACGTGCCGTTCCACGGCACCGGCTGGCCGCCCGCCGATCCGGGGCGGAAGCGGAACAGCGCGCCCGCGTACGGGTCCGCCACCAGCGCGCGTTCGTCGTAGCCGGAACACGCCGAGGTCACGTACATCTCGTCCAGCCGCCGCCCGCCGAACGCCAAGCCGGTGATGCGCCGCGTCGGTGCCCACAGCACGGTCTCCAGATCACCGCTCGACGCGTAGCGGTGGATGCGCCCGCTGCCGCGCATGGCGACCCAGACGCCGCCCGCGCTGTCCATCGCCAGCCCGTCCGGATGGCCTTCGGACTCGGCGCACACCACCCAGCGGCGGCCCCGGCCTGCCCGGCCGCCTTCCACGTCGTAGTCGAACGCCCAGATCACGCGGGCGACCGTGTCGACGACGTACATCGTCGTCCCGCTCGGGCTCCAGCCGATGCCGCCGGAGCGGGTGAGGCCGTCGACGAGCACTCTGGCCCGGGTGCCGTCCAGCACGTACAGCGCGCTGCGCTTGGCCTCCCGGCTGTGCGTGAGCGTGCCCGCCACGAATCTGCCCGCCGGATCGCAGGCGCCTGCGCTCATCCGGTCGCCCGCCTGCACGCCCGCGATGGGTTCCAGCGCCGCCCGGCCCGGGAACAACCGGGCGAACCCGCGATCGGCGGCCGCGATGAGCTGGCCGTTGCGGGTGGCGGCCAGCGCCGTGACGACTCCCGGCAGGACTTGCACCTCGTCCACCTCGGAATCCCGGTGGTAGGTGTGCAGTTCTCTGCGCAGGACGTCCACCCAGTACAGGCAATTCAACGTGGGCATCCACAGCGGGCCGGCGCCGGAAAGCGCCTGCCGATCGACGAGTAATTCGAAGTCCTCGGACACCATGCACTCCTATTCGGACCGCGCGGCCGCCGGTTCGTGCGCGCACCCTTTCGCGGTGCGCAGCAGGTTACCGCCAGGATAGCGGCGAGCAGACCTCCGAACGGGCAGTATTCGCGGAAAACCCGCGGTGATTGCCAATCGCCGGGAGCATTGGACTTTCGCGGTGGTCTCCACGGAGCAACCGATTCGCCACTTTCCCGCGCGCCGGCCGCCGAGCGGCGGTCTGCAGTGCGCATACCACGAACCGGACCGGCGGCCCGCCGGTTCGGCGAAATTCGTCGGCGCCGGGCGTGCGCAGCGTTGTGCAAAACGCACAACAATGCATTTGCACGTGCAGCAAGGGCATCGGCCGTGTGAATTGCGGAGCCTTCGCACCGCGGACGAATTCAGCCGCGGCTGCGGCGACACCCGCTGAGAATAATCGCGAATATGCGGCGAACCGCTGCCGAACGGGCGGCGCGGCAGCCGAAATCCAGAACCGGCGAGACTCGCCGAACAGACCGCCACCGGAAACACCGGCACCGAGCACGGCGAAAGCCGCACAACTGCCCATTGTGGACGCGAATATCGGGCAGCGACCCGTTCGCACGGTGAATCGACCCCCAGCGATGATCTCCCGGTCGGTCGGCGACAGCGCGACCAACCGGGAGATCATCGCCCGACCGGAGGCCTGCGGAGATCAGCCGCGCGGCATCGACCGCGAAACTCCGGCGGCCTGCCGCGCAACCGGAGCTCAGCCGACGGTGAGCACGAGCTTGCCGCGCACGTGCCCTTCCTCCAGCAGCTCGTGCGCCTTAACGGCCTGCTCCAGCGGGAAGGTCTGCTGCAGGTCCACCCGCAGCCGCCCGGTGTCGACCAGCTCGCCGAGCCAATTGAGCTGACTCGTGTCCGGGCGCACGAACACGTAACGCCCGCCCTGGTTCAGCACCTCGGTGTCCACGACCGAACCGTGCCGCGCCGGGTCGCGCACCAGCCGCGGCGAAACCTCCAGGGCCGCACCGCCGATGAAGTCCACCGCGGCGTCGACGGTTCCGTCCCCGCCGACCAGCTCGGCGACCCGCTCGGGAAGCCCCTCGCCGTAGGTCACCGGCTCGGCGCCGAGTTCACGCAGGTAGTCGTGGTTGCGTTCGGACGCGGTACCGAGCACGCGAGCCGCACCCAGTGCCTGTGCGATCTGCACGGCCAAGTGCCCGACGCCGCCGGACGCGGCGTGCACCAGCACGGTGTCGCCTTCACCCACCTCGACCGCGTTGAGCAGTTGCAACGCCGTCAGCCCGGCCAGCGGAAGCCCGGCAGCCTGCTCGAAGGACTGCGCGCGGGACTTGCGCGCCAGCGCACGCTCCGGCACCGCGACCAGCTCGGCGTAGGTGCCGTTCTGCACGTGGTCCTCGCGGGCGTAGGCGACGACCTCGTCACCGACTTGGTAGCCCGTCACGGCAGGGCCGACCGCTTTGACCACACCGGCCACGTCCCAACCGGGGATCAACGGCGTGTGATGCGGCAGCACGCCCTGCAGATAGCCGCGGCGGATCTTCCAGTCGACCGGGTTCACCCCGGCCGCACGCACCTGCACCAGCACGAAATCGGGGCCCACCAGCGGGTCGGGAAGCTCTTGCACGGACAGCACGTCGGGGTCACCGAACTCGGTGAGCGAAACAGCCTTCATACCTCGTCCAACGACAGTTGATCAGTCGGCATTCCGGCCCACGGACTACCCCTCGGGCAGCAGCGGCACACCGGGCTCAGTCCTCGTAGAACACCCGCTCCACGACGGCACGGGCGTGCCGGGTGACCCGCAGGTAGTCGTCGAGCACTTCACCGGTGTCCACGCTCGCCGGGTAGCCCAGCGCCGCCGCCAACGCGGCCAGTTCCCTGGCCTGCTTGGGAAGCTGGTCCCCGGGTTTGCCGCGCACCAGCATCACCGCGTTGCGCGAGCGCATCGCCAGCGTCCACGCTTCGATCAGCTGCTCCGCGTCGTCCCCGGACAGCACCCCGGCCTTCACCGCAGCCGCGATTCCGTCCACAGTGGAAGTCGTGCGCAGCTCCGGGTGCTGGTGGGCGTGCCGCAGCTGCAACAGCTGCACCGTCCACTCCACGTCGGCGAGGCCGCCGCGGCCGAGTTTGGTGTGCGTGGCCGGATCCGCCCCGCGCGGCAATCGCTCCGAATCCACCCGGGCCTTGATCCGGCGGATTTCCCGGACCTTCGCATCGTCCAGGCCGCCCTCCGGATAGCGGATCGGGTCGATCGCGCCGCAGAACGCCTCGCCGAGTTGCGGATCGCCGGCCACCGGCCGGGCGCGCAGCAGCGCTTGCGCCTCCCAAGCCTGTGCCCAGCGCCGGTAGTAGGTCAGGTAGGAATCCAACGTCCGCACCAGCGCGCCGCTGCGCCCCTCCGGACGCAGGTCGATGTCCACCTCCAGCGGCGGGTCCTGGCTGGGTGCGCCCAGCAGCCGCCGCACGTGCTCCACGACCGCGGTCGCGAACCGCACCGCGGTCGTGTCCTGCACACCCTCGACCGGTTCGCACACGAACATCACGTCCGCGTCCGAGCCGTACCCGAGTTCGGCACCGCCCAGCCGCCCCATGCCGATCACCGCGATCCGCGCGGGCACTGTCTGCCACTCCGCGCGTCCTCCGATCTCGCGGATGGAGGTGTCCAGTGCGGCTTCCAGCACCGCGACCCACACGCTGGACAAGGCCCGGAAGACATCGGTCGGCGGCATCAGCCCTAGCAGGTCAGCGCACGCGATGCGCAGCAGCTCGTGCCTGCGCAGGGAGCGTGCCGCGGAGACCGCTCGCTCCGGTTCGGCATGCCGCCCGACCGCACTGCGCAGCGAAACCGCGACCGCCTTCGGATCGCGCTCGGCCAGCGCCGGGGTGTCCGAAAGCAGCCGCAGCACCTCCGGCGCGCGCACCAGCAGCTCCGGCACCAGCTTGGACGTGCCCAGCAGCAGCGCGAGCCGTTCCACGACCACGCCCTCATCCCGCAGCAGCCGCAGATACCAGGGCGTTTCGGCCAGCGCCTCGGACACCTTCCGGTATGCCAGCAGACCACCGTCCGGATCCGGGGTCCCCGCGAGCAGGTCCAGCAACATCGGCAGCAGCGCACCCTGGATGTGCGCCCGGCGGGAAACCCCAGCGGTCAACGCCTCGATGTGCCGCAGCGCCCCTTCCGGCGAGGTGTAGCCGAGCGCGGCCAGCCGTTGCACTGCCGCGCCGGTGGTCAGCCGCAGCATGTCCGTCGGGACCTTCGCCACCGCCTCCAGCAGCGGGCGGTAGAACAGCTTCTCGTGCAGTCGGCGGACCCGGTTGCTGTGCCTGCGGTACTCGGCGACCAGGACGTCACCGGCACTGCGCCTGCCGCTGGAGCGCAACCCCGCCGAGCGCGCGAGGAAGTGCAGCTCGTCCTTGTCGTCCATCGCCGGGAACAGGTGCGTGCGCCGGAGCCTGCGCAACTGCAACCGGTGCTCCAACGTGCGCAGGAAGCCGTAGGACTCGACGAGGTCCGCCGCGTCGGCGCGGGCCACGTAGCCGCCCTCGCCAAGATCGCGCAAGGCTTCCACGGTGATCGGACTGCGCAGGTCCTCGTCGCTGCGCCCGTGCACCATCTGCAGCAGCTGCACGGCGAACTCGACATCGCGCAAACCACCGGGTCCCAGTTTGAGTTCGCGCTCGGACAACTCCGCGGGAACGTGGTCCTCCACCCGCCGGCGCATCGAGCGAACGTCCGCGACGAAGTCTTCGCGCTCGGCGGCGGTCCACACGAACGGCCGCACCGCCTCGAGATAGCGCCTGCCGAGGTCGGCATTGCCTGCCACCGGGCGGGCTTTCAGCAGCGCCTGGAACTCCCAGGTCCGCGCCCAGCGCCGGTAGTAGTTCACGTGACCGTCGAGCGTGCGCACCAGCGCACCCGCCTTGCCCTCCGGCCGAAGTGCCGCGTCGACTTCGAAGAACGCCGATCCGGCCACCCGCATCATCATGCTCGCGAGCTTGCCCGCGCCCGCCAGGTCGGCTTCGGATTCGGCCACGAACACCACGTCGACGTCGCTGACGTAGTTCAGCTCGTGCCCACCGGTCTTGCCCATCGCGATCACGGCGAGGCGCTCCGCGGCGTCGCTGCCTTCTCCTCCGGCGAGTTCGGCCTCGGCGACCACCAGCGCCGCCCGCAACGCGGCCACTGCGACATCCGACAACGACGCAGCGACCTGCTCGAACGCGGCCGACTCGAGCTCCGGTTCCACGGCGCCCGCCAGGTCCCGCGCGGCGATTTCCAACAACAGCCCGCGATAGCCGGCTCCCAGAGCGATGACCGCGTCCCGGCCGGTCAGCGTGCTGTCCCCGAACCGGACCGGCGCGAGGAGTTCCGCAGTGCACGCCTCCACTTCGCGTGCCGCTGTATTGGCGGAACTGCGCAGCCGCCGCCAATCCTCCGGGTGCGCGACGAGGTGATCGGCGAACGCCGCCGACGTTCCGAGCACGCCGAGCAATCCACCGCGCAGCCGCACGTCGGACGCGAGTTCGTCGCCGAGCTGCGCCCACTCGGATTCGGCGGCTTCTCGGAAGCGGTCGATTGAATGCAGCGCCAGGTCCGGATCAGCCGCACGGGACAGCGCCGCTACGGCTCGCTCGTAGGTTGCGACCGGCCCGGAGTCCGTCCACCAGCCGATCGCGCGCAGCTGCTCTTCGGCCCGGACGGCATCGCTGAAGCCGTACCGAGCCGGGGATGGAGCCGAACCGGACCGGGACGAGCTGCCGTTGCTCATACTTCGCACCGTAGCCCGACCCGGCGAAAAGCAGGCACCCGACCGACTCGAAGATCACGCCAACGGCAACGAGCGGGTCGGATTGCGCTGCTCCGGCGGAGCCGCGGCCAATTGCACGAACCGCTCGGCCACCGGCGCCCAGCTTTCCGCGAGATCATCGTGGAACGCCGCCAAGTGCTCCGGATCCAACTGCCCCGCACGCGCGCGCTCGGCAGCTTCCGGCATCCGCCGCGCCCAGTCCAGCACGGTATCGGGCTCGGTCTCGATGTGGAATTGAAAGCCGTAAGCGCACGGGCCGACCCGGAACGCCTGGTTGTCCGAACTCGGCGAAGACGCCAGCAACTGCGCGGACGGCGGCAACCGCACAACCTCGTCGTTGTGGAACTGCAGGACGTCCGGCGTCAACGGCAAGTCACCGAGCAACGAGTCGTCGGCCGCCGCGTCGCGTTTCGCGACCAGCAAGGTCCCGACCTCCGCACCGTCCCGCCGCGCCGCGACCCGTCCACCGGTGGCCACCGCGAGCAGTTGCGCCCCGAGGCAGATTCCCAACACCGCGGTCCGCCGACTCACAGCCGAGCTGAGCAGAGCACGAACGTCCGCCAACCACGGATGATCCGGGTCGTCGAGGGCTCCCATCTCGCCACCGAGCACGACCAGCCCCTGGTACTGCTCGAGTTCCTCTGCCGCCGGGACCCGCGGCGGCCGCACCACGTCGAGTTCGGCCCCGGCATCTTCGAGCCACTTGCCGAGCCGCCCGACGGGGTCGATCTCCGAGGGCTGCACGACCAGCAAACGCACGCGCTCCATGCCGCGACACTACGAGATCAGCAACCCGCCCGGTAGAACGACCTCGAAGGCCCCGAAAACCACCTCGGTGGCTGTGGTTTCTCGGCCCCGGACAGCAGAAGGCCCCGGAACCGTGGTTCCGGGGCCTTCCCCATTTACGAGTATTGTCGGCGGTGTCCTACTCTCCCACACCCACACAAGTGCAGTACCATCGGCGCTGGAGGGCTTAGCTTCCGGGTTCGGAATGGGACCGGGCGTACCCCGCTCCGCTATACCCAC
>NZ_JADDUE010000006.1 GCF_016526145.1 Saccharopolyspora galaxeae | reverse complement strand
AGTACTACCACTCACCATCATCGGCACGCTGTTGAGTTCTCAAAGAACACACCCACACCAGAACCCCAGCACCAACCAGGCACCAAAACCCCGGGGAGTCATCTCTTCGTCTTGCTGATGTTTCAAACTCTAGCAGGCCCGAACCCCGCCGTTTTCAGGGGGGTCACCTCACGGTCACCCGCGCCCTGGCCGGCCGATCCTTCGACCCGTCTGGAGTTGTCCACTGCCAAGCACTGAGACCGCTGTTGAGCGTCTCCGCAACTTGGCGACTTGTGTACGTTACCCGGTGCGCTTCGCGGTGTCAAACCCGCGCGTCCCGGTCGGCGCGTCCGGGATCAGATCCCGGATGCTGCCGTCTTCCGCCGTCCTCGCCAGGCTCTTGCGTCCTGTTCCGTCCGGCGCTCCGTACGACCCGGAAGAAGTTACGCACACCCTCCGTGAAAGTCAAATCGCCTGGTCGGACGCTTGACAGCGTGGGTGCTCATCCGGCTTGGGGTTTGCTCTTGGGTCGGAGCCAGAGCTTGACCGTGCTGGTGGCGCCAGCCGCGTCGATCGCCTCCAGCAGCTCCGCGGCGGAGACGGGCTGGGTACGGCCTACCGGGACCAGCTCGTAGCCCCAGGTGCCGAACTCCCGCAGGGCGGTCGCCGGGTCGTCGCCGAGTTCCTGGATGCCGGAGGGCGTGAACGTGCACACGATCGAGGGGCGGTCCCGGCGCAGCAGGCGGACCAGTCCGCCGAGCACCCGGTGCGCCCGGGCGCCGACGTCGACGTGCACGACGGAAAGCTTGCGGCCTTCCAGTTCGGCGTTGTTCTCCAGTTCGCGGTCCAGGCGGACGCCCGGGACGGTCTGCACTTCCGCCGGATCGGACTCCCCGGGCGGGCGGACCGCGATGCCGCCGGCCAAGGACTCTTCGGCCACCAGGTCACCCGGGGCGTCCCAGGCCGCGTCCGCGATGGTGACCAGGCGGTGTCCCGTCGCGGTCGGCACGTTCATCTCGACGTTGTGCTGCAGCAGCTCGCGGCCGGCCGCGGAGGGTTCGACGGCGACCACGGCGCCGCTGTTGCCGAGCCTGCTGAGCACCCGGACGGTCTGGTAGCCGACGTACGCGCCGATGTCGACGAAGATCCCGTCGGGTTCCAGCAGGGAATCGATCAGGCCGGAGACCTCGGCGTCCCAAGTCGCGTGCGAGGACAGCCAGGGCAACATCAAGCTGTCGTCGGCGGGCAGGCGCAGCAGGCCGGCGTCGCAGAGGACCGGGGCGCTGCTGCCGTCCCCGGTTCCCGTGTTGCGTTCGTGCTCGCGCAGCAGGATGCGTTGCAGCACGTCAGTGCGGTGCAAAGCGTAGGCGGCGTCGTGCGAAGCAGAGCGCAGGCCGGTTTCGAGCTCCTGGTCGCGGGCCGGTTCGGCGCGGTCGCGTTCCAGCGCGTCGATGCGGTCGAGGGTTCGTTCCACCGCACCCGTGAGGGTGTCCAGACGTTGCGCCAGGTTCTCGGTGCGGTCCGAGCCGGCATCCGCGGAACCGGCGCCTTCCAGCTCGCGCAGCCTGCGGTGCTGGTCGGCGAGGTCCGCCCGCGCACGGACCATCCCGTCGTCGATGCTGGTCAAGCGTTCGTCGAGGCGGTCGTGGCGCTGGTCGATGCGGCCGAGGTCGGCGCGCAGCAGGTCGAGCTCGGCCCCTCCCCCGTCGGCGTCGTACTGGCGGCGCAGCAGCTCGGCGGCGGTCTTCTCGACGCCGTCGACCAGTGAGCGCATCACGTCCCGGATGTGCTCGTCGTAGTGGCTGAGCATCCGCAGCACGGCTTTGCGCAGCGCCGGAGCGACGGCGTTGCGTCCACCGCCCGCGCCGACATCGGGTGCGCGGTGCAGCGCGTGCCGAGCCGCCAGCAGCGGGTGCAGCGGGTCGTCGAGGTCGCCGTGGCGGTCCTTGGCCCACTTGGTGCGCCAGTTGCGGTAGGCGTGCTCGACGTGTTCGCGGAGCCGCGCGGCGGCATCGCCGACGTTGTGCTCGGCCAACAGGTGGTCTCGGGCGGAGAGCCCGAACTCGGCGGTGCCTTCCGGGTCGTCCGCGGCCGCGCGGAGCATCGCGGACGCGGCGTCGATGTCCGGCTCGCCCTGGTCTCGGCAAGGCACCAGTTTGGCGCCGCGGGCGCCTAGGAGTTCGCTGACCGCGCCGTAATCGCCGCTGATCACCGGCACGCCGTGCGCGGCCACGTCGAGCAACCGCATCGCGTAAGCGTCGCCGCCCTCGGCGCGGTGCAGCGAGCAGACGCAGTCGGAGGCGGCGAGCAGCACTCCGGCACCGATCTCGTCCTCCACCAGCCGGATGCGGGGATCGGACACGGTCGCCAGCCGGAGGCGCTCGGCTGCCTCGGGGTGCTCGGCCGCGCCGGTGACGGCGATCAGCAGGCAGCTGTCGTCGCGGTCCGGGAAAGCCGCGAGGAACGCGGTCACCAGGCCGAGCACGTTGTCGCGGTGCTCGTCGGCGTGATCGGCGAACGCGCCGATCACGAACTCCTCGGAGAGCCCGTAGCGGGCGCGGGCGCCCTTGCGGGTCGGCAGGTCGACCGGGCCGGGATCGAGCACCGGTAGCGACACGACCCGCGCGGCCGGACCGCCTGCCCGTCGCGCCTCCTGCCGGGTGGCCTCGGAAAGCACCCAGGTTTCGACCGATTCGGTGGCCGTGTCGGGGTGCACGTCGATCAGGTGGCGCCCGGCGGGCACCGCGAGGCCGGGTTCGCAGCGGAGCACGACCGGGTAGTACGGCGTGTCGGCGGAGGGCAGGCCGGAGGCGCGCACCGCGGCGCGCACCAGTTCCGCGGTGCGCCCGGAGCCGAGCACGGCGACTCCGAGCTGGTCGACCAGTGCGGAGCGCTCGGTGTCGCCGAGCCGCCGGACGGCGGCTTCCGGTACGCGACCGCTGGCCACCCCGACACCCGCGCACCAGTCGTGGAACGCGTCCGCGTCCGCGCCGAACGGGTCCGGGTAGTCCTTGCGCAACACCGGATCGTCGCGCCACACCGCGGCCGTCCAGCGCGAGCCGCCGTGCCCGCGCTGCTGCTCGTCAGCCGGTTCGCAGGCCCAGCCGAGGAATTCCCGCGCGGCGTCGCCGGACTGGAAGGGGCTGGCCGGTGCCGCATCGCGCTGCCAAGCGTCGAGGTAGTCGTGGCGCAGCGCGTCCGGCAGCGGTGTGCCGTCCGGCAGCGCGTCGTAAGGATGTGGCTGTTCCCGGGTGTAGCCGGCTTCGACCAGCGCGTTGCGGTAGCTCGCGCAGAGCCCCGCCAGCACCGGATGCTCGGACAGCAGCACCCGCGGTCGATCCGCGTAGTGCGTCGACAGCAGCCACGGCCGCTGCGGCTGGAAGCCGTCGAAGTGCACGCTGCGCAGCAGCGAGCCGTCCACCGCGTGATCCCCGTCGCCCGTGGTGATCAGTTCGCGCTGCGCCGCGTTCCACACCGACAGGCCCACGCCCGGATCGCGCAGCACCAGGTGGTCGACCAGCGCCGGGGCGCTGTCCAGCAGCATCCCGACGGTCGGGTCGGCGCGGACCTGGTCGGACCAAGCGTTGAGGAAGTCCTCGGCGCCGGGGCGAACCGCGAGCACGCCGGGATCGAACGGACCGCACTCGGCGAGATCCGTGGCGCTCGGGCGGAACCCGTCCGCGTAGAGCGTGCGCAGCACCCGCGGCACCAGCGCGACCGGGCGGTCCGGGGTCAGTTCCCGCAGCAGGTCGTCGAATTCGTTGAAGACCTGCACCGACGGTTCCAGGTACAGCACGGTCGCACCGGAGGCGAGCAGGTGCTGCAGCAACCTCGGGCGCAGCACCGCGCGCAGCTGCTCGGCCGTGCACGCCATGGCGAGCCGGGCGAACTCGTCCGCGGCGATCCCGACCCGGTGCGGCGGGACGACCTCGCCGGGCATGTCCGCCGAGTCCTCGAGGGCCAGCACGACGAACCGCGCACCCGGGTGGTTGCGCAAGAAGGACTGCCCGAGCACGCGGGCGGCGGGCAGCTGGCTCGGGCCTGCGACCGTGCATCCGACCAGGAGTGCCTGCTCGGCGTCGCCCGCGGGTTCTGCGAAGCCGCCTGCGGACGCTTCGGCCTCGTCGGGGTTCTCGGCGGGCCACTGCGGCTCGTCCGACCGGTGCTCCAGCAGGTCGGACGTTGCTTCGGGGTCGGGACCACCGGAGGGCTCGGGGTGCGCCTGCGAATCAGTCACGGGCCGAACCTATCGCCCCGCGGTGCGTGCGCCGACAGCGTGATCCCCGGCGGCGTGGTGCCGGGCGGGATACCCCGGGCGCGGGATGGCGCACGCACCGGACGATCACAGCATCGGCATGAGGCTCTGCAGCTCGTACGGCGTGACGCGGCTGCGGTAGTTGTTCCACTCCTCGCGCTTGTTGCGCAGGAAGAAGTCGAAGACGTGCTCGCCGAGGGCTTCGGCGACCAGCTCGGAGTTCTCCATCTCGGCCAGGGCCTCGTTGAGGTTCTGCGGCAGGCTGTCGTACCCGGCGGCCTTGCGCTCGCCCTCGGTCAGCGACCACACGTCGTCCTCGGTGGCGGGCGAGAGCTCGTAACCCTTCTGCACGCCCTGCAGGCCGGCGGCGAGAGTCACCGCGTACGCCAGGTACGGGTTGCACGCCGTGTCGAGGCTGCGCACCTCCACCCGGCGCGAAGAGGACTTGCCCGGCGAGTACATCGGCACCCGCACCAGCGCGGAGCGGTTCGCGTGCCCCCAGCAGACCGCGGTCGGCGCCTCACCGCCGACGATCAGCCGCTTGTAGGAGTTGACCCACTGGTTCGTCACGGCGCTGATCTCGCGGGCGTGCGTGAGGATCCCGGCCACGAACGCGCGGCCGGTGTCGGACAGCTCGTACGGGTTCTCCGCGTGGTAGAAGGCGTTCTGGTCGCCTTCGAACAGGCTGAAGTGGGTGTGCATCCCGGAACCGGGCTGCGCGCTGAACGGCTTGGGCATGAACGACGCCTGCACGCCCTGGGTCAGCGCGACCTCCTTGACCGTGTACCGGAAGGTCATCACGTTGTCGGCCATGGTCAGCGCGTCGGCGTAGCGCAGGTCGATCTCCTGCTGGCCGGGCGCGCCCTCGTGGTGGCTGAACTCCACCGAGATGCCCATCTGCTCCAGCGTCTCGATGGCGTTGCGCCGGAAGTGCGGGGCCGCGTCGTGGCTGGCCTGGTCGAAGTAGCCGCCCGAGTCGGCGGGCAGCGGTTCGGAACCGTCGGTCGGCTTGTTCTTCAGCAGGAAGAACTCGATCTCCGGGTGCACGTAGCAGGTGAACCCGGCTTCGGTGGCCTTGGACAGGGTCCGGCGCAGCACGTGCCGCGGGTCGGCCCAGCACGGCGACCCGTCGGGCATCGCGATGTCGCAGAACATCCGCGCCGAGTAGTGCTCGCCGTCCGGGGTTTCCCAGGGCAGCACCTGGAAGGTCGTCGGGTCGGGTTTGGCGACCATGTCCGACTCGTAGATGCGCGAGAACCCTTCGACGGCCGAGCCGTCGAACCCGATGCCCTCGTTGAAGGCCCCTTCCAGCTCGGCGGGCGAGATCGCCACCGATTTCAGGATGCCGAGGACGTCGGTGAACCACAGCCGCACGAAGCGGATGTCACGTTCCTCCAGGGTGCGGAGCACGAACTCCTGCTGCCGGTTCATGCTGGCAGCCTAAATCCTGGCCCCGGCGCAGCGTCCGGCCGTGCGTGTTGCGGCCGGGTCACCGCGGGATTCGTGCACGCGGCGTGACCGGATGTTGCTCGCGGGGGTCAGCCGCACCGGGTGCCTTCCGCGGGCAGTTCGAGTTCGGTGAGGTAGTCGATCCCGGCCTCGTCGACGCAGCTGTCGCCCTGCAGGAAGGCGGTGTGCTGGGTGCCTTCGTAGGTCAGCAGCCGCCCGTGCAGCGCCTTGGCCAGGTTCACCCCGGCCTGGTACGGCGTGGCCGGATCGCCGGTGGTGGAGATCGTCAGGGTCGGCGGCAGGCCCTGCACCTTCGGCTGCTCCGCCTCGCCGGTCACCGGCACCGGCCAGAACGCGCAGCTGTCGGTGTCGCTGCCCGCCGGACGGCCGTCGTCCAGGAACGGTGCCGCCTCGCGGTAGCGGCGGTCGGCTTCGCGCAGCACCGCGGGATCGGTGATCCGCTGGTCGTCGACGCAGCGCACGGCGTTGAACGCATCGGTGACGTTGGTGTAGGAGCCGTCCGGTTCGCGCCCGTAGTAGGAGTCGGCCAGCGACAGCAGCAGGCTCCCGTTGCCCTGCTTCAGCTGCTGGAGCCCGGTGTTCAGCGCGGGCCAGAGGCTCTGCGCGTACAGCGCCTGGATCGTGGCGGTGGTGGCGTCGCTGTAGGACAGCTGCCGGTCACCGGACGGCGCGGGGTTTTCCAGCAGCGGGCGGGTGAGGCGTTGGAACTCGCCGACCGCCTGCGCCGGGTCGGTGCCCAGCGCGCAGTCGTCCTCCCCGGCGCACCAGCGCGCGAACGAGTCGAACGCGCGCTGGAAACCGTCGCCTTGGGCGACCTGCGAGTCGATCGGGTTCTGGGTCGGGTCGATCGCGCCGTCCAGGATCATCGAGCGCACGTTCGCGGGGAACTGCTCGGCGTATTCGGAGCCGATGCGGGTGCCGTAGGAGTAGCCGAGGTAGTTCAGCTTCGGGTCGCCGAGCGCGGAGCGCAGCACGTCCATGTCCTTGACCACGTCGCGGGTGCCGACGTGCGCGAGCACGTCCGCGCCGGTGCGCTGCACGCACTTGTCGGTGTAGTCGCGCACTTCCTGCGCGGTCTGCGCCACGCCGGAGCCGGAGCCGTCGGAGCCGGAACCCAGGCGGTCGGCGTCCTGCTCCGGGCCGTTGAGGCACTGGACGTCGGGCTCGCTGGCGCCGATGCCGCGCGGGTCGAAACCGACGAGGTCGAACCGCTCGCCGAGGTCGTTGCTGCGCACGGTGCCGGCCAGGCTGGCGGCCGAGCTCATCCCGGAGGCACCGGGCCCGCCCGGGTTGACCATGAGCGAGCCGATCCGGGAGTCCTGGTCGGTGGCCGGTTTGCGCAGCACGCCGATGGTGACCTGCTTGCCCTGCGGTTGCTTGTAGTCCAGCGGCACGCGCAGGCGCGCGCATTCGAGCGTGCGGTCCTGGTAGGCGCTGCGGTCGCTGCTGCTGGTGGCGTACTCGGTGCAGGGCCCCCAGGCGAGTTCCTGGCCGTAGTACTGCTCCAGCCCGGCGGGCACCGGCCCGGCCGGACCGCTGTGCTGCGTCCGCGGCGCTAGTTCGGGTCCCTCGGAAGGTCCACAGGCGGCGGCGCCGCTGAGCAGCAGCAGTGCGCAAATGGCGGGCAGCAGGCGACTCATCCGGGGGATGGTGTCACGCGCACGGCGTCGAGTTCGTCACGGGCGGTGGGCCAGCGCGGAGCTGGTGCGCGAAGATTGCGCCATGCCGCAGTTGCGACTCGCTCTCGCCCAGGTCAACGCGACGGTCGGGGACATTTCCGGGAACAGCGCGATGGTCCTGGAGTGGACCCGCAAGGCCGTGCAGGAAGGCGCCCACGTGGTGGCCTTCCCGGAGACGGTGCTGGCCGGCTACCCGGTGGAGGACCTGGCGCTGCGCAAATCCTTCGCCGCGGCGAACCGCGCCGAGGTGGAGGCGCTGGCGGTGCGGCTGCGCGAAGCCGGGTGCGGTGACGCGCTGGTCGTGGTCGGGCACCTGGACCGCGACGACGAAGGGGTGCGCAACTCCGCGTCGCTGCTGCACGGCGGCGAGGTCGTGGCGACCTACGACAAGTACCACCTGCCGAACTACGGCGTTTTCGACGAGGCGCGGTACTTCGCGCCGGGCTTCGACCTGCCGATCGTGAAGCTGCACGGCCTGGACGTCGGCGTGGTGATCTGCGAGGACATCTGGCAGAACGGCGGGCCGGTGGCCGCGCTGGGCCAGGTGGGCGTGGATCTGGTGGTGTGCGTGAACGCCTCGCCGTACGAGCGCGCGAAGGACGACGTGCGGCTGCCGCTGGTGGCCCGCCGGGCCGCGGAGGCGGACGCGCCGGTCGCCTACGTGAACATGGTGGGCGCGCAGGACGAGCTGGTCTTCGACGGCGATTCGATCGTGGTGGACGCCGCCGGCGAGGTGCTGACGCGGGCGCCGCAGTTCACCGAGCACTTGACGGTGCTGGACGTGGACCTGGCCGCGGGCGGCCACACCTCGACGACGGTCCCCGACGAGCCGGGACCGATCCGGATGCCCGCGTTCGACGTGAGCCGCACGGTGCTGGCGCCGGATCCGCTGCCCGCCTACGAGCCGCTGCCCGCTCCGCGGCCCGCCGAGCCGCTGTCCGACGCGGCCGAGGTGTGGGCGGCGCTGGTGACCGGGCTGCGGGACTACGCGCACAAGAACGGTTTCCGGTCGGTGACGTTCGGGTTCTCCGGCGGGATCGACTCGGCGCTGTGCGCGGCCTTGGCCGCGGACGCGATCGGGCCGGACCGGCTCTACGGCGTTTCGATGCCTTCGCACTACTCCTCGGAGCACTCCAAGTCGGACGCCGCGGACCTGGCGCGGCGGCTGGGCTGCCACTTCGAGGAGGTGCCGGTCGCCGACAAGGTGACGGCCTTCGTGCAGCCGCTCGGGCTGACCGGGCTGGCCGAGGAGAACGTGCAGGCCCGCGCCCGCGGCGTGACGTTGATGGCGATGTCGAACCAGCACGGGCACCTGGTGCTGGCGCCGGGCAACAAGACCGAGCTCGCGGTCGGCTACTCCACCATCTACGGCGACGCGGTCGGCGGTTTCGCGCCGATCAAGGACGTGCCGAAGACGCTGGTGTGGGAGCTGGCGCGGTGGCGCAACGCGGAGGCGGAAAAGCTCGGCGAGGTGCCGCCGATCCCGGAGAACTCGATCAGCAAGGAGCCGTCGGCGGAGCTGCGGCCGGGCCAGGTCGATCAGGACTCGCTGCCGCCGTACGAGGTGCTGGACGTGGTGCTCAGCGGCTACGTGGAAGGCGATCTGGGGTACGCGGACCTGGTTTCCGAGGGGTTCGACGCGGAGCTGGTGGAGCGGGTGATCCAGCTCGTGGACCGGGCCGAGTACAAGCGGCGGCAGTACCCGCCAGGCACGAAGATCACGTTGAAGGCGTTCGGCCGGGACCGCCGCCTGCCGATGACCAACCGCTGGCGGGAGAGCCGCCCCTGACGTTCGCTGCGGGAGTCCGCACGACTACGTGGCCGACTCCGATCCCCGGTGCGGTGAGCTCCGGGTGTGTCGGGCGCGGACCGCGGCAGCTCATCCCGGCGCGGGCTCGTCCCCGAACGCGCGAGCATCGTCGACCTCGGCGAGCGCGGCGTCGACCCGCTGCTGTTCGGCCCGGGTGAGCGAGATGCCGGCCAGCTCGTGGCGCAGCGCAGGAGCTTCGCGCTCGTCGTCGAGTGCGACCGCGAGCGTCAGCAGTGTTGCGATGGCGAGTGCTCGGTCCACGGCCGGGGCATCGTCGCGATGCCTGCGCAATGCGGATTTGAGATGCCGGAAGGCGGCGCGGTCGTCGCTTTTGAACTCGCTGTAGATGCGCGCGTTGTCCAGTGCCTTGGCCAGGCCCGTCAATGTCGCAGACCCGCCGTACTCCAGTTCAACAGGCTCGTCGCGCCGGACGAGGACGATGTTGTTGCCCGACGGGTCGAAGAGGCTGAACCTGGAGGCTCCGGGACGCAGCCTGGTGATCCTGGGCAGGCCCTTCGCGAGGATCTTGCCGTGCGCGGCCTGCATCGCCGCCACGAAGGCGGCGTAGTACGGGGCGACGGCGTCCACGAACACGATGGCCGCGCCGCCGTCCTCATCGGCCGGGTCGATGCCGCGCGGGGCCTTCCGGAAGTGCAGTTCGAATCCGCTGAAGGCGACGACCAGGTAGCGGTACGGCCGGTGCTGCTCGTAGGTGGTGCGAAATCCCAGGCACTCGTAGAAGTTCTTCGTTTCTTCCACGGACACGCACGGCAGGATCGGTGTGGTCGACTCGTTCGCGATGACGCTCGGGCCCAGCCCAGCAGCGGCGTCCGGCGTGGTGGGATCGGTTGCCATTCCTCGACTTTAAGGACGCGGCGGCGCCGACGGCGACCTTTCGTGATCCTTCCCCGCAGCGCTGGCCTGCGGAAACAGTTTGCTATCGAGCACTCGAACTCGATGCTTTCGAGCACTGCGCCGATGGGTTTCGATCCCGCCGTCGAGCGCGGCTCGGCAACCACGGCGCTTGAACCCGGAACACACCACCCGAGGCCGCCTCGGCTCAGCCGAGACGGCACGACCGTTCTTGCGGCGAACGGTCCGCTCACTCCGATCGGGAGCGGTGCGTTCGGGTGGTGTGCGGGCGTGTCGGCAACGGCTTGTGCAGCCGTGCCGGTCAGTGGAAGGAGTGCTCCGGGGCCGGGAAGGAGCCGTTGCGGACGTCGTCGGCGTAGCGGGACGCGGCGTCGGCGAGCTGGCCGCCGATGTCGGCGTAGCGCTTCACGAACCGGGCGGTGCGCCCGGTGTTCATCCCGGCCATGTCGGTCCACACCAGCACCTGCGCGTCGGTGTCCGGGCCGGCTCCGATGCCCACGGTCGGCACCCGCAGCTCGGCGGTGAGCCGCTTGGCCGACTCGGCGGGAACCATCTCCAGCACCACCGCGAACGCGCCCGCCTCCTGCAGCGCCTCGGCGTCCGCGAGCAGTTCGTCCGCCTGGTCGCCGCGGCCCTGCACCCGGTACCCGCCGAGCCCGTGCTCGCTCTGCGGGGTGAACCCGAGGTGGCCCATCACCGGGATGCCGGCCGCGACCAGCGCTTCGACCTGCGGCGCGTAGCGCCTGCCGCCTTCGAGCTTGACCGCGTGCGCGCGGCCTTCCTTCATGAACCGGCTCGCGGTGGCCAGCGCCTGCTCCGGCGATGCCTGGTAGGAGCCGAACGGCAGGTCGGCCACGACCAGCGCGTGCTCGGCGGCTCCGGTCACCGCGCGGACCAGCGGCAGCAGTTCGTCCACGGTCACCGGTAGCGAGGACTCGTAGCCGTAGACGTTGTTCGCCGCCGAGTCGCCGACCAGCAGCACCGGAATCCCGGCCTGATCGAAGATCCGCGCCGTGTACATGTCGTAGGAAGTGAGCATCGGCCAGTTCTCGCCGCGCTCCTTGAGCTGTTGCAGGTGGTGGATCCGGGTACGGCGGCGCGCCGGGCCGGTGCCGTAGGGCGCCGCGGTCTCACCGGGCGAATGTGCAGCAGTCATCGTCGACCGTCCTTTTTCCTCAAGGCCCGCCGAGCGGGTCCCTGGGCGTTGGAGAACGTCTTGCACCGCCAGCGTCGCACGGTCCACGCGGCATCCGGAGGGCTCGACGACGGAAGTCACAGCGCTGGGCGGTGGCAGCCGCCGGGCGGCCGCAGCGCGGGGCGCCGGTGAACCGGTTCGGGTCGGGCCCGCGCGCGGAGCTGATCATCAGCGGGCCCATCCGGCGGTGACCGCGCGCAGCGAAGGAGGGGTATCAGGATCCCGATCGGCGCAGTGCGCTGCGCCCTCCGGGCCATTTCAAGATCCACTACTGGACGCTGTTCTGCGAGCCTGCTTAGCCTGATCAGGTTTCGCACCGCACCATAGAGGGAGCAGCATGACGGCCCCGCCCAGCGAAGCCCCGGACATCCTTTCGCCGGAGTTCCACGCCTGCCCGTACCCGTCGTATCAGATCCTGCGGGACGAATATCCGCTTCTTTGGCACGAGCCGACGCAGAGCTACATCGTCTCCCGCTACGACGACGTGAAACGCGCTTTCCGCGAACCCGTGTTCACCACGCAGAACTACGACTGGCAGCTCGAACCGGTGCACGGCCGCACGATCCTGCAACTGGACGGGCGCGAGCACGCCGTGCGCCGCGCGCTGGTCGCGCCCGCGTTCCGCGGCAGCGAGTTGCAGCAGAAGTTCCTGCCGGTGATCGAGCGCAATTCCCGCGCGCTGGTCGACGAATTCCGCGGGACCGGCCGGGTCGACCTGGTCAGCCAGTACGCGACCCGCTTCCCGATCAACGTGATCGCGGACATGCTGGGCCTGCCGGAGGAAGATCGCGTCCGGTTCCGCGGCTGGTACACCTCGATCATCGCGTTCCTCGGCAACCTCAGCCAGGACGAAGAGGTCGCCGCGGCGGGCCTGCGCACCCGCGAGGAATTCGCCGAGTACATGATCCCGATGATCCAGCACCGCAGGGAGAACCTGGGCGACGACCTGCTGTCCACGCTGTGCACCGCCGAGATCGACGGCACGCGGATGAGCGACGAGGACATCAAGGCGTTCTGCAGCCTGCTGCTGGCCGCCGGTGGGGAGACCACGGACAAGGCCATCGCCAGCATGTTCCGGGACCTGCTGCAGAACCCGGAGCAGTACGCGGCGGTGCAGCGAGACCGCGAGCTGATCCCGCAGGCGTTCGCCGAGTCGCTGCGGTTCTCCCCGCCGGTGCACATGATCATGCGCCAGCCCGCCGAGGACGTGGAGCTCTCCGGCGGCGTCGTGCCCGCGGGCAGCACCCTCACCTGCCTGATCGGGGCGGCGAACCGGGACGACCGGCACTACACCGAGCCGGAGAGCTTCAACATCTTCCGCGAGGACCTGCCCGCGCGCACCGCGTTCACCGCCGCCGCCGACCACCTGGCGTTCGCGCTCGGCAGGCACTTCTGCGTCGGCGCGCTGCTGGCCAAGACCGAGATCGACGTCGGGATCAACCACCTGCTGGACGCGATGCCGAACGCCGAACTGGAACCGGACCACGAACCGGCGGACCACGGGGTGTTCACCCGCGGCCCGGTGTCCGTCCCGGTCCGATTCACGCCCGCATAACGCTGGGCCGAGGGAGCGCAGGCGCCGGACGCGGCCGGCGCCTCACCCGGCGACGTTGCCCGCGCTGAACTCGACCGGCAGCGCCGCCAGCCCGCGCATCCACACCGAAGGCAGCCACATCAGATCTTCCGGCTCGACCGCCAGGTCGACGTCGGGCAGCCGGTCCAGCAGCACCTCGATGGCGGTGCGGGCGATCTCCGCACCGATCTCCGGCCCCGGGTGCGGGCAGCCGTGCTCACCGTGCCCGAACGACATGTGCGCGTGGTTGCCCACCGAGTCGGAGTAGGCGTCCGGGCGCACCTGCGGGTCGGTGTTGGCACCGGCGAAACCGAGCACCAGCATGTCGCCGGTCTGGATGCGGTGGCCGCCGAGCTGGGTGTCGCGGCTGGCGAACCGGCCGATGAAGTTCTGCGTGGGGGTGTCCTCCCACAGCACCTCGTTGAGCGCCTGGCCAACACTGCGGCGCCCGCCCGCCAGGGTGATCGCGAACCGTTCCTCGGTGAGCATCAGCCGCAGCGCGTTGCCGATCCAGTACGCCACCGGCTGCTGCGCGGCGGTGAGCACCACCAGCAGGTCCTGCACGATCTCGTCGGCGGTCATCCCCGCGGAGTGCGCCAGCAGGCGGGACGGCACGTCCGGGCCGGGCCACTCCCGCTTGCGCTCGACCAGCCGCACCATGCGGTCGTTGATGCGCTGGTGCGCGGCGACGCCGTCATCGCTGGCGACGGTGTCGGTGAGGTCCTGCATCAGCGGCGCGGCCTCGGCCTCGGACAGCCCGAACAGCCGCGCCATCACGTACAGCGGCATCGGGTGGGCGAACTGGCTCATCAGGTCCGCCGAGCCGCTGCCCGCGAAACCGTCGATCAGCCGGTCGGCGACCCCTTCGCACAGCTGGCGCAGCTCGAACTGGTCCATCGCGTCCAGCGCTTCCCCGATCGCGCCGGTGCGGCGCTGGTGCTCGGCGCCTTCGGTGAACATCAGCGACGGCTGGTAGCCGACGAACGGCAGCAGCGACCAGTTGTCCGGGACCCGGTCCCAGCTGTTCCAGCGCCGGGTGTCCCGGGCGAACAACTCGGGGTTCGTCTCGACCTGGTGGATCTCGCGGTAGCCGAGCACCAGCCAGGCGGGCAGCCCGCCTTCCAGCTCGATCGGCGCCACCGGGCCGTACTGGTTGCGCATTTCGCGGTAGAGCCTGGCCGGGTCCTGCTGGAACCGCGGCCCGTAGAGGGGGATGGAACCGTTTTGCACCGGGCACTGTTCGGGGTCGGTGCCGGTGGCCGGAGGCCAGATCTGTTCGTCGGCCGAAGGGTTCGTCATGGGGGTGGGAACTCCCGGATTTCCGTGGACTGGAAGGGCGTGCCGTGCCCGGTTCGCAACACCGTGCTGTCGGGGTCCGGTGCTGCGGAGGGCCTGCGCGTTCGGATGTCGGCAGGCGACGCCGGCTCGACGGTGCCCGGCAGACAGGCCGGAGCGCCGCCGCTGCCGCCGGCGACGGGAGTCGGCATCCGCCGCGCGCTCAACCCGAGCTGAACTCGAGCGGTCGGCCCGCGCATCCGCGCCGGCCGCGGTGCCGTCCTCGCCCGGCCGGCCCGCCCCGTCCTCGGCGGTGGGCCTGCCGGGCGACGGGCTCGGTCATGACATGGCCTCCTGGGTGGCCGTCGACAACGCGTACAGGTGGTTGACCAGCGTGATCAGCACCTGCTTGCTGGAGTCGCGGGCCCGCGCGTCGCAGTCGATCAGCGGCACGCCTTCGGGCAGCGACAGCGCGTCGCGCACGCTGTCCAGGCTGTGCTCCTGATCGCCGAACTTGTTGCGCGCCACGATGAACGGCATCCCGTGGTGCTCCAGCCGGTCGATCGCGTACCAGGAGTCCTCCAGCCTGCGGGTGTCGACCAGCACGACCGCGCCGAGCGTGCCGGAGAACAACCGGTCCCACAGGAACCAGAACCGCTGCTGGCCGGGGGCGCCGAACAGGTACAGCACCCGCTTGGCGTCCAGGCTGATCCGGCCGAAGTCGAACGCCACGGTGGTGGTGGTCTTGTCCTGCACCCCGCTGGCGTCGTCGATGCCGAGGCTGGCCTGGGTCATGGTCTCTTCGGTGCTCAGCGGCCGGATTTCGCTCACCGACCGGACCATGGTGGTCTTGCCGACCCCGAAACCGCCGACGATGACGATCTTCAGGCCGTCGTTGGCGGTGCTGCGCAGCGGTGCGCGGGTGTGCTCAGAGGTTGTGGAGTCCAACGAGAACCTGCTTCAAGATGTCGGGATCGGGCAGTTGCGCCTTCTTCTTCGACGCGGACGACGGGTGCCGGGCGGTGATCCGGTTGGTGTCCAGCAGGTCGCACAGCAGGATCTTCACCACGCCGACCGGCATTCCCAGGTGCGAGGAGACCTCCACGACCGCCATCGGCTGCTGGCACAGCTGCAGGATGCGGACGTGCTCGGACTGCATCCCCGGGGACGGGTCGCACTCGCTGACGATCAGCGTGACCAGGTCCAGCGAGTCCTCGTCGACGCTGCTGCGGCCCTGGGTGACGGTGTAGAGCCGGTCCGGGTCTTCGTTGTCGAGGGGCCGCGGGCTCATGACAACCCGCTCGGCTGGGCTTGCCGGGGCGGCGCGCTGAGGTACTCCCCGATCTGCTCGACCAGTTCGTTCATGTTGTGCCCGATCACGCCGACGTCGGCGTCCTCCTCGGCGAGCACCGCCAGGTGGGCGCCTTCACCGGCCTCGACGATGAACAGCAGCCCGCCGTGGAACTCGTTCATGGACTGGCGGACGCCGCCGCTGCCGTCGCCGAATTCGACGGATGCGCCGTAGGACAGGCTCTGGATGCCGGAGGCGATGGCGGCGAGCTGGTCGGCCTGGTCGACGGACAGGCCCGGCGAGTGGCAGACCTTCAGGCCGTCCTTGGACAGCACCAGCGCGTGCTTGGTCCCCGGAGTGCGCCCCAAGAGGTTCTCCAGCAACCAGTCGAGATTGCGGTCGGTCATGAGTGTCGGAGCCGGCGCTGCGGTGGCGGCCCCTACCTCCAATCTTCGTGTGCTCGTGGGGGTCTAGCCGTTGTCTTGTAAGCGGCGAAGCCGCTTGCGGTGGGGGACTCAGCCGGCACCGCCGCGGGTTCTCAGACGTCTTCTGGCGAGGACAGCTCAGACGCCGAGTAGGGAGCTACTTAAGGATGAGATCCCGGAGCCAGAAGGCGTCTGAGGTTCCGCTACGCAACCCACTAAGCAAACCACTCTCAATCAACTTCATCCCCTAGCGCGCGTCGTCGGAGTCGCCGGGCTGGCGGTTGCTGGCCTGGCGGAACGCACCGAAGCGGTCGCCGGGGTTGGGGCGGGGCCGCTTGGGCAGCTCGGATGACGCGTCGCCGGCGGATTCGGTCTCGTCGTTCAACAACGCAGGCGAGGTCGCGGCGAGGGTTTCGCCGCGACGCCGTTTCGGCAGGTCGTGCACGTTCGCCTCCGTGCCTTCGGCCGCGGGTTGCTCGGTGGTGGGCCGTTCGTCGCGGGTGAGGGTGCCGGTCGCGGCGGGCGGCCGGGAACCTGCGGCTGCGGGCTGCGCGGATTGCGCGGCCTGCGCCGCCTGCTGCGGGTTGCCGACGGCGCCGACCGAGCGGGTCGGCACGGTCAGCTCGTCCTGCTTGCGCGGCTGGGTGACCAGTTTCCGCGGGATCATCACGATCACGCCGGTCCCGCCGCGCGAGGACGGCCGGAACGAGACGGTGAGCCCGTGCTTGCGCGCCAGGCAGCCGACCACGGCCAGCCCGAGCCGGGTGCCGTTGAGCGTGGTGAGGTCCAGCGGTTCGGGCCCGACGGCGTGCACCGCGCGGTTCATCGCGGCCTCGCTCATCACCAGGCCGCCGTCCTCGACGGTGACGACGATGCCGGAGTGCACTTCTTCGACGTAGACGTGCGCGAGCTCGGACGGCGGCGAGAAGCTGGTGGCGTTGTCCATCACCTCGGCCAGCGCGTGCATCACGCCTTCCGCGGCGTAGCCGACGATCGCGGCGGTGCTGGTGGAGTGCAGCCGCACCCGCTTGTACGCGGCGATCCGGCCGACAGCGCCGCGCAGCACGCTTTCCATGACGATCGGTTTGGTCCAGCGACGCCCGGAGCGGGCACCGGTGAGCACGGCGATGCTGTCCGCGAGGCGGCCGGCCTGGGCGGTGGTGTGGTCGAGTTCGAGCAGGTCGCCGAGCACGGATTCTTCGTGCCGGTCCTCCATCTCGCGCAGGCTGGCGAGCATCCCGGTGGACAGCGCCTGCATCCGGCCCGCGGCGTTCGCGCAGGCGAGCATGGCCGCGGCACGGGCGCGTTCACCGTGCCCGATCTCCTGGCCGAGGGTGCGCAGGATGCGCTGGAAGGCGGGATTGCGCGGGTGTTCGATCTCCGCGAGCGCAGTGTCCACAGAGGACCCGGACCGGAGCCGGGTGACCAGCGCGGGCAGCGTTTCGTCGGCGAGCTTGCCCGCGGCACCGTCGGCCTTCTCGGCCCGGGTGCGGTAGTAGGAAGCCGTCTGCAGGCCCCATGCGGCGAGCCCGGCGGCGGCGGTCAGCAGCACGGCGGCGACGCCGGTGCTCCACGCGACCAGCACGCTCGCCGAGTCGGGCACGGCTAACGCGGCCCAGGTGCACAGTCCGGCGGTGACGACCGCGGAGACCAGCACTACCAGCAGCGTTCGAGCCGCATGTCGGCGTTTCGCCGCGGATTGGGTGGGGGTGGTTGGGGACATCGAATCAGGTCCTCGTCGCGGTCGGTGGCTCTGGCCGGCGCACCGCTGGCGCTAGCGGTGCGCCGAGGGGTTCCGGGCGTGGGTGGTGTCAGCCGGCTGACCCCTGTTCCGGCGCACCGTCCACAGCGGAACCACGCGGGCAACCCCTCGGGTTCGCCGATGCTACTCAATAACGGATCTGCGGGAACACCGGCGGGTGATTCTAGGTGTGCCGGCGAGCGTTCCGAAGATTGTTGTGCCATGTGGACGGTTCGGTTGGCGGATCGTTACCGGGTGGTCATCCGATCCAGGGCGTGGTGATGCGGTCGTAGGTTCCGTCGTGCGTGCGCAGGTGCAGCCATTGGTTCACGAATTGCTGGAAGACCACGTCGCCGCGCGGCAGCAGATACGCCTTCTCGCTGAAGCTCAGCGGCCGCTCCGGGTGCACCGCGCACAGTTCCGGATGCTGCTTGGCCTGCCATTTCGTCTCGGTCGCGTCGGTGAGCATGACATCGGCGCGGCCGCTGCGGATGTCGTCGAAGATCCGGTTGTTGTCCGGGTTCAGCCGGATCTCGGCGCGGTGCAGATGTTTCCGCGCGAACTGTTCGTTGGTGCCGCCGGGATTGACCACGGCGCGGACACCCGGCCGGTCGATCCGCTCCAGCGCGCCGAACCTGGATGCGTTGGCGCACAACGTGATCGGCGCCTTGCCGTCGACGAGGTAGGGCTCGCTGAAGAACGCCTCCCGCGCCCGCTTCAGGGTCACCGACACGCCGCCCGCGGCGATGTCGCAGTTCTGCTGGAAATCGCGACTCAGACCGGACCAAGTTGTCGGCACAATAGTTGCGCGCACACCCAGTTCTTGCGCCAAGTCGCGCGACATGTCGATGTCGATCCCGCTCCACGTGCCGTCCGGGGCGCGGTAGGTGAAGGGCCGGTAGTCGCCGGTGCTGCACACCCGCAGCTCCCCGCGGCGGATCACTTCGTCCAATCTGGACGGAGCGGGATTTCCCGCAGTGGGGCCGTTCGGCTGCACCGTTGCATCGTCCGGTTGCCCTGTTGCATCGTTCGGTTGGCCCGCTGCGCGTTCCGGCGGCGCCGCGTCCTCGCGCCCGCCCGCCGGGCGCCCGCCCGCAGGGACACTGCATCCGCCGATCGCGAGCACCGCGCTCAGCGCCGCGCCGAACACGGCTTTCCGCCAACCCATGGCGCACCTCCCCTCCGGCCGCGGCCGCGGCCGGTGGGCACGCTATCGGACATCCGGACCGGCTCAGCGCATGAACCGGTCCAGAAAGTGCCGCCATGCGGCGGAATCGAAGCTCAGCCGCGGGCCGGACGGATCCTTGGAATCGCGGACGTCCATGCCGCGCGGGGTGCGGCGAGCTTCCACGCAGCTGTTGTTGTAGGTGCCGCTGTAGCTGCTCTTGAACCAGCCCTGCACACGCTCATACGCGGGCATCTGCCAACTCCTCTGCCTGCCGGGCGACGAAGGCGCGAGATTCGTCGAGGCCGAGCGCGACGGCACGCAGCTTTTCGAATGCGTGCGAGCACATGTCCACGTCCGAAGCGTCGACGAGATAGGCGCCGCCTCCGAGGAAGGTTGACTGGTGCGCGACATCAGCGGCAACCCCGCCGAAACGAAGAATCTCGATATTGCATCCGAGCAGCGGATGGTCCGTTGCTGCCAATGGCGCAACCTGCACGAAGACGTGCGAGTGCCCTTCGATCAAATCCAGCAGGTGCGCGAGCTGGCCGCGGAGTACGGATTCTCCGCCGACCGGGCGACGCAGAGCCGCCTCGCCGATCACGAACCACATCCGCGGCGGTTCGGCCTTGGCGAGAAGTTCGCTGCGCTCCATCCGGAACTGGACGCGGGCTTCGACGTCGTCCTGGTGCGGTTTGAAAGCACTCGGCCTGCCGAACTCGACCACCGCTCGCGCATAATCCTCGGTCTGCAACAACCCCGGGATGAGTTCGCCCTCGGAGCACAGGATCTCGGTCGCGTCCTGTTCGTGGTCGCTGAGGCGCCGGAACGCGCCGGGCATCGCATCGGAGTACATCCGGCGCGGCTGGCGCTGCCGCGCGATCCTGGCGAGCGCGGTGATCTGCGCGCGCTCGGCGGCGGGCACCCTGTAGAGGTCCAGCAGCGCTTCGATCTCGCGGACCTTGAACGAGCGGTCGCCGCTTTCCACGCGGCTGACCTGGCTCACGTCGCATTCGAGGACGCGCGCGACCTCCTGCTGCTGCTTCTCGGCGGCTTCGCGGAGCCTGCGGAGTTCGGCGCCGAGCTGCCGGCGCTCGAGGGTGGCGCGGGTTCTGCCCATCTCGAAGATCAGCCTTCCGGGGACATGTGGCAACGCACGTGGCCGCTATCGCACGATTCCGCAGCGTGATCGAAAACATGCGGTACGTAATCATAGCCACCCCGCGAGGACGTGATCCAAGTGCGGGTCCGCTGCTCGTTCGTGCAGCGGCGAGGACGAACTTCCAGCCGTGCACGCCGAACGCGCCACGCGAGCACCGCGACGCCCGCGGCGCTGCCGTGATCAGCCGAAGGGCGAGCCGCCGAGGGCTTCGCGCCCGTGCGGGGTGTGCCAGCCGGACAGGTCCGGGCCCGCGGGGATGATGCCGGTCGGGTTGATCTGCGCGTGCGTGCCGTAGTAGTGCCGCTTGATGTGCTCGAAGTCCACGGTCTCGCCGAACCCGGGCGTCTGGAACAGGTCGCGCGCGTAGGCCCACAGCACCGGAAGCTCGGTGAGCTTGTGCCGGTTGCACTTGAAGTGCCCGTGGTAGACGGCGTCGAAGCGGACCAGCGTGGTGAACAGCCGCACGTCGGCCTCGGTGATGTGCTCGCCGACCAGGTAGCGGCGGTTCTGCAGGCGGTCGGACAGCTCGTCGAGGCGGTTGAACAGCTTCTCGAAAGCTTCCTCGTACGCCTGCTGCGAAGTGGCGAAACCGCATCGGTAGACGCCGTTGTTCACGTCCTGGTACACCGCCGCGTTGATCTCGTCGATCTCCGTGCGCAGGTGCGCGGGGTAGAGGTCCGGAGCGCCGGGCTGGTGCAGCTCGGCCCACTCGGTGGCGAAGTCCAGCGTGATCTGCGGGTAGTCGTTGGTGACCACCTGCCCGGATTCGACGTCGACGATCGCGGGCACGGTGTAGCGGCCGCTGAACTCGGGGTCGGTCGCCAGGTACGCCTCGGACAGGAACGACAGGCCGGTGACCGGGTCGCGCCCCTGCGGGTCGAGGGTGAACCGCCAGCCGCGCTCGTCGCGCAGCGGATCGACGACGCCGAGCGAGATCGCGTCCTGCAGGCCGAGCAACCTGCGCACGATCACCGAGCGGTGCGCCCACGGGCACGCCAGGCTCACGATCAGCCGATAGCGGCCCGGTTGCACCGGCCTGCCGGAGGAGCCGTCGGCGGTGATGCGGTCGGTGAACCGGTTCGCCTGCCGCACCCACGCGCCGCCGCGGGAGGTTTCACTGCCGAACTGCGCGGTCGCCATACCGCCAGCCTAGGAGCCGACCCCGCTTCGCGACGACCTTTCCCACTCCCCGGAGGGGACGTACCGAGCGAACGGACCGTTCGTCCCGATAGATCAGGCGAAGGTTCCGCTCACCCGGAACCGCCGGGGTTGGCCCGACACGCGCGGACGTCATCCGCCGGGAGCGGTCGCCTGTGGCGCGAAGAAGGATCAGCCGGCGCGGTGGGCCAGGACGTCGGCGTGGCAGGGCTTGGGGGCGCACCAGCAGCCGAGGGCGCGGCCGGAGAGTTCGCCCTTGCGGATGCGCTCGAGCAGGTTCGGCTGTTCGTCCAGCCACTGGTCGTAGTGGCGCACCATCGCCTCGCGGTCCGACTTCGCCTCCTTGATGAACGGGCTGGCGAAGTCCGAAGCGGGCCAGGAATGCCGGTTGCCGGAATGGCCGACGTAGCTGAGCAGGTCCTCGTCCTGCAACCAAGGCACCAGGTGCTTGTGCGGGCCGCTCTTGCGGACGTTGACCACGACCGCGTGGCCGTCGAGCAGCTGCTCGGCGCGTTCCCGCTCGTCGTCGGTCCAGCGATCGGCCTCCGCGGGCAACTGCTCGACCTTCTTGGCCATGTCCACCACCTCCCGGCCGCAGGATGCCCGGCGGCTGCCGCGGCTCACACGTCGGTGATGCGCAGCCCGGCGTGCGCCTTGTAGCGGCGGTTGATCGCGATGATGTTGGCGGTCAGTGCCTCCACCTGGCGCGCGTTGCGCAACCGGCCGCCGTAGATGCCGCGCACTCCGGGGATCGCGTCCGCGAGACCGCGCACCACGTCGGTCGCCTCCCGGTCGTCGCCGAGCACCAGCACGTCCAGGTCGACATGCGTGACCGACAGGTCCGCCAGGGTGACCGCCGAAACGTGGTGGAACGCCGCGGTGACCCGCGAGTCCGGCAGCAGCGCCTCCGCCTGCTGGGCAGCGGAGCCCTCGGGCACGTCCAGCGCGTACGGCCCCTTCTTGTCGAAACCGAGCGGGTTCGCGCAATCGACGACGATCTTGCCTGCGAGCTGCTCCCGCACCGACCGCAGCGTGTCCTCGTGGCCGTCCCACGGCAGCGCCGCGATGACGATGTCCGCGTCGGCGGCGCAGGTCGCGTTGTCCGCACCGGTCACCGAACCGCCGGAGGTCTCGGCGATCTCCGCGGCGGCCTCCTGCGCCCGCTCCGCCTTGCGGGAACCGATGACGACCCGCCTGCCCTCGCTCGCCCAGCGGATCGCCAGGCCCTTGCCCTGCGCGCCGGTGCCGCCGAGCACCCCGATGGTCAACTCCTCAGCCACGACGGGCCTCCTCGTCATCAACTCGCAACGCTGCACTCCCACCATCCGCACCCCGGCGCGGCAGCGCCAGAGCGGCCCGCTGTGCTTCGCGACACTGAACCGCACATCGGCGGGCCGCTGATCCGGTGCGGATGAATGTCCCATCCGCACCGCCGGAAAGATCAACTGCCCCGGCGCTCGCAACGTTCATATGCCCTTGCAGTCATATACCGGTTTGGTTATATTGACCCCATGACCAGCCCGTTCGAGGTGCTCGCGGAACCTCACCGCCGACGAATCCTCGACCTGCTGCTCGAACGGCCGCGGCTGGTCGGCGACCTCACCGAACAAACCGGCTTGACCCAGCCCGGGACGTCCAAGCACCTCCGGATGCTGCGCGAGGCCGGTCTGGTGCGGGTCCGCCAGGACGGCCAGCGCCGGTGGTACGAACTGCGACCCGAACCGCTCGCGGAAGTCGACCGGTGGCTGAACCCGTACCGCGAGCTCTGGGAGGACCGCCTCGACGCGCTCGAACGACACCTGGAAACGATGGCCGACACCGACCCGACGGACTGAGCACCGAGGCGCCACCAGCGCGAACTTCTCGAGGAGGCCGGACAGATGGAGCACCATCTCGGAAACCTGCGCACCGTCGACGGGCGGCCGGTGCTGCGGTTCGAACGCGAACTCGCCCACCCGCCGGAGAAGGTCTGGAAAGCCGTCACCGACCCCGCCGAGCTGGCGCACTGGTTCCCGGCGAACATCGAATCCGAACCGGCGATCGGCGCAGCGATGCGGTTCAGCTTCGGCGACGACGCGCTGGACGGTGGCGGGCAGTACGCGCACGGCGAGGTCCTCGAGTTCGACCCACCGAAGGTCTTCGCGTTCCGCTGGGTCGACGACGTGCTGTGCTTCGAGATCATCGCGGACGGTGCGGGATGTCGGCTCGTGTTCACCTACACCATGGGCGGTACGGACACCACCAACGACCGGCCGTCCGTGGCGCGCACCGGACCGGGGTGGGACATCTGCCTCGCGTTCCTGGCGGCACGGCTGGATGGCGGTCCTGCACCCCAACCGGACGATGCCTGGTTCCTCGACCGCGCCGAGCGCTACGTCGAGGAGTTCGGCCTGGGTGAGGGCGAACTCCGCGATGCAAGAGATGGGTACCTCGTGCGCTTCGAGCGCGATCTGACGCAGTCGGTCGAACAGGTGTGGGCGGTGTTGATCGACGGCCGCCAGCCGGTCACCGGCGAGGTACCCCCGCTCCGGTTCACGCACGGCTACTTCGACGCCGGTGCGGTCACGACATCCGATGCACCGCACGCCCTCGAATACGTGTGGATCCGGGGTGGATCCACGGCAGGCCACGTGCGCTTCGAACTGAACCGCCAGCAGCCGCTCGGCTGCCGCCTCGTGGTCACCCAGGCGCTGCCCGCCGAATCGGCCGAGCTCGTCCCCACCGCCCTCGCGGCGTGGCAAACGCACCTCGAATTGCTCTTCGCGACGCTGAACGGCACGGCTCGCTGCTGGCCTGCGGACCGAACCGATCAGCTCGCCGCGATGTACGCCGGGCGACTCGAACCCTGAGCCGCAGGCCCGCCGCAAGATCGGGCAGTGCGACTTTCAGCAGTGTGAGCCGGGACTTCGCGACCAACGCGGGGCTTCCGGGGAAGGGTTCAGGCCGCGGAGAAGGCGACCGAGCGGCGCACCGGATCGGCGTCGGTGAGGCGCACCCGCACCCGCTTGCCCTCCGCGAGCCCGTCGCCCGTGCAACGCGCGATCACCGGCGGATCCGGCACGAACACCTCGGCATCACCGGAACCGCTGCGCAGCACCGTCGCCGGGAACACAGCGCCGACCCGGCCGGACAACGCCCACGCCTGCGCCTGGGCCAGGCACGCGCGGTCCACCTGGGTGGCGACCCGGTCCGAAGTGCCCATCGCCGAAGGCAGCGCGGTCAGCGCCGTACGCACCCACTCCGGAACCTCGCGGCCCGCGTCGACCGCGAGGCAGACCTCCGCGCCGTAGCGGTCGACCAGGCGCCGCAGCGGGGCGGTGACGTGCGCGTAAGGAGCTCCGATGCCGGCGTGCCGCGGTTTCGACGGTGCGCCGCGCTCGAACGAGGTGTAACCGGCACCGCGCAGCAGCCGGGTCGCGGCCACGTGCACCGCCAGCGCCTCGGGACGCACCGGGTCCAGCCCGGCCAGCGCCTCCGCGGGCGGCAGATCCTCCGGCCACTCCACGCCCAGCTCGGCCGCCGAGCGGCGCAGCGCAGCCACCGTCGCGGGCTCCGGGTCGGGCACCGTGCGCAGGATGCCGAGGCCGGAACCGAGCAT
Source organism: Saccharopolyspora galaxeae (assembly GCF_016526145.1). Taxonomy (GTDB): domain Bacteria; phylum Actinomycetota; class Actinomycetes; order Mycobacteriales; family Pseudonocardiaceae; genus Saccharopolyspora_C; species Saccharopolyspora_C galaxeae. The sequence continues at coordinate 381,965 of NZ_JADDUE010000006.1, read as the reverse complement.
CATCTCCGCCGCGCACATGCCGGTGAGCAGCGAGATCTCCGCGTTCCACTCCTCGACCACCAGCCGCGGCCGCAGCGCCAGCCGCCAGCCGCCGGTGCTGTCCGCCTCGACCTGCTGCTCCGGCACGCCCAGCTCGATCGCGCCGCGCGCTAACGCCTGCGCGCGGCGCAGCTTGCCGACCTGCGGCAACAGCTCGATCGACGGGTGCGCGCGGCCGGCCCGCAGCGACCGCTGCACGCCCTCGTAGTCCAGCTGCGCCACCGAGCGCACCAGCGCGCGGCGCACGTCCCACCGCTGCGCGACGCCATCGGAGTCCAGGTCGATCGTCCAGAGCGCAGCCGGGCGCACCTGGTCCGGGAGCAAGCTCGCGGCCCCTTCGGACAGCAGCGTCGGATGCAGCGGCACGTTGCCGTCCGGCAGGTACAGCGTCTGACCCCGGCGCCGCACCTCGGCGTCCAGCGCTCCCCCGGCCGGCAGGTAGGCGGCGACGTCCGCGATCGCGTAATGGATCCGGAACCCGCCGCGGCGACGGCGCAGCAACACCGCCTGATCCAAGTCCTTCGCCCCGGGCGGATCCACCGTCACCAGCGGCAGGTCCGTGGCGTCGAAGCGCTCACCCGTCGATTCCGGCTGGGCGACGGTGCGCTCCACCTCGCTGAGCACGGCTGCCGGGAACTCCACCGGCAAACCGAAATCCGCGCGAACGGCGGCGAAATCGCGATCGGGCGAACGGCGCTGGCGCGGGGTGCGGCCCGGCGGACCGGCGACGACATCGGTACCACCACGTGGAACCTGTGCCGTCGCCATCGCGGCTCAGTCCTCGCCCTCGGACCAGCGGCGCTCGGCATCGTCCGCGGCTTTCGTGCGCTCCCGGGCTATCTCCAGGGCGTGCTCGGCGGACTCGCGGTCGGCATACGGCCCCAGCCGGTCGGCTGCGCGGCATCCCGCGGTGGGCTCGACCTGCTGGTGCTTCAGGCAGAAGTACCAACCTTTGGCGGCCATGGTCCGAGCCTCGCACGCGGGGGCGTCACGTGTCACGCCTTGAGCGCGCCAAGCCGCATCGCGTCTCGAGCGATCGGGCGCCGATCACCACGCAGGAGGCGGTGGGGCGCCTGGGGCGGGCTGCGATCCGCCCGGCGGCCTGCCCGGGATCGGGTCGAGGCAGGACACCAGGACGTGGTGGTTGGCCGGGTCGTCGACGCGCCTGCCGTCGCGCATCCGGTACTCCAGCTCGCCGTCGTCACCGACCTCCACGGTGCAGCCGACCTCGGCCAGCTGGTCGTCGTCCAGGTCCGAGAGCCGCTCGTAGCGCGAGGGAACCACCCGGTACACCGGCCACTGCAGGTGCCCGAACGCCTGGTGCAGCTCCGCCAGCAGGTGGCGCATGTGCTGCTGCCACGGCAACGGCATCGACTCCGCCAGCGAACGCGGCAGCACCGCGTAGTTGCCGTCGACCCCGTGCCCGGACCGGGACAAGTAGTCACCCAGGGGCGTGCTCGAGGCCGGGGGTGCGGAACGCCGCGGAATGGGGTCAGGGGTGAACATGCTTCCTCCCGGTGTAGGACGCCGTGGGGCGCGGCCCCGGATCAAGGTTGCCACACCTGGCGATCGCGATCAGCCGGTCCGAACCACCCGTGTCGGTATCAACCGGCCGCCTGCGCGGGGGTGTCCGCGGCCGGGCGCACCACCGTCGGAAGCAGCTCGCCGCCGTCCCACATCTTCGTCCGCTCCACCGACTCACCGGGCTGCGGCGCGTGCAGCACCTCGTTGTTGCCCAAGTAGAGCGCCACGTGGTGGATCGCCGCGGGTTCCCGGCCGTGGCCCCAGAACACCAGGTCCCCCGGCTGCGCCTGCTCCAGCGCGATGTGCGCGCCGCCCTGGGTGTACTGGGACTGCGAATACTTCGGAATGTCCACACCGGACGCTTTCCAGGCCATCTGGGTCAGCCCCGAGCAGTCGAACGCCGTCGGTCCGGCCGCGCCCCACACGTACGGCTTGCCGACCTGGTCGTCGGCGTAGTCGATCGCCTTGCCGGCCAGCACGTTCGACGAGGCCATGTCCTCGCAACCGCTGAACCCGGGAACCTGGCCCTTGGTGCTGACCAGGTGCGCGGCCATCGGCTCCCACTGGTGGTAGCGCATCGGGTAGGCGGATCGCTCCACCCGCTGGGCCGCGGCGCCGGGCCGCATCTCCTCCCAGCCCGGCACCTCCAGCAACGTGTCGTAGAACTTGTTGATCTGGTAGTTCACGTCGGTGATCTGGGCGACGCTGCCCCAGCCCATCGACGGCCGCATCTGGAAGATGCCCAGCGAATCCCGGTCGCCGTGGGTCAGGTTCGCCAGGTTCGACTCGGTCTTGCCCGCCTGGATGGCGATCTGCATGGCCCGCGGCGACATGCCGCGCTGCTGGCCGATCTCGATGATGCGCTGCGCGATGCCGACCGACTCCTGCTGCAGCGCGGCGGCGTCGCGCTCTCCGCGCCCCTTGCCGTCGCCCCACGGGCCGAGGCTCGCGCTGCAATCCCCCCAGCTCTGCGCACCGCGCCCGGCCGTGAGCAGCACGCTGAGCGCACCGACCCCGACCAGCCCGGCGAAACCGGCCAGCACGACGATCGCCACCAGGAGTTTTCGCATGTCAGCTCACCTTGTCGTAGCCGGAGACGCGCCATCCCTGCGGTGTGTTGATCACTTCTACCTGGACGTCCCCGCCGTCGGTGGGCAGCCGCACGTCCATCGAGTTCGCGGTGGAACGCTGCGCCGCGGGCGGGCCGGTCACCGCCGTGGCGGGCACGTTCGCCGGGTCGATCGTGGCCATCTCGGTGATGAACTCTTCGGTGGTGTACGGCGCGAGGCGCTGCACCCACTCCGGCGCGGCCGTGCCCGGCGGGTGGTTCACCCACTGCTTGCCCCACGCCTCGACCACCGATAAGCCCTGCGGGCTCGGCGGCGCGGGCGGGGCTGGGGTGTTCGGCACCCGGAACGTCGGCGGCGCGGCGACCGGCGTGCTCGGCGCGGCCGGGACTTCCTGGCGCTGGCCCGTCGTGTCCGGCCGCGGGGTGCGGCTCACCGGCAGCGGATCGGGCAGCAGGATCCCGATGGTCGTGGCCAGCGCCGCCAGCACGATCACCGTGCCCACCAGGTGCTTCGGCGAGCGCAGCGGCCAGCCCCACAGCCTCCGGTAGACCGCGGCGCGCCCGCGGTGCGTTCGGATCGGCATCGCGCGTTCCCCTTCACACCACCGGGCGGGTGCGCGCCCGCCCGGGTCGTTGCTGCTCAATCCTCATCGGCGACCTCCAGGCCGCGCGATGGCCGGTACACCACGTGCATCGACCTGCCGGAGACCACTTCCATGTCGGACCGCCGCGACGTCGCGGGCTCCGGCACCACCGGAGTCACCCCGCTGTCCACACGGGACGGGACGAGCACCGGATCCTCGTCGTGGCGCCGGTCCCACGAGGCATCGGCCACCGGTGCGGTGTCCACGACCCGGCTGACCCGGCCCTCCGGCAGCGCCGCGGCGCCACCCGGCCGGCGTGGCGCCGCCGGTCCGGACGCGGGCAACGCCTGACCGGAGGAGCCGCCCCCGGTCGCGGCAGAGGCACCCGGCAGCGCGGTCCACGGGGAACCCTGCTGGTCCAGGCGTTGCGCAGTGGCCGAAACCGACTGGTGCTCGGCCTCCGGCCTGCCCTGGCGCCTGCCGCGCTGCGCGGCCGGGTCGGGCGGCGGCGCGTCCGGATCGGATTCCCGCACCTGGTCCCAGAAATCCCCGCTCGGATCGTCGCGCCTGCCGGAACGGCCGCGGAACCGGGAGAACACGCCGCGGGAAGCCTGCGCGACGCCGCCCGAGCCGCCGACCGAGAGCTGCACCATCTGGCCCATCCGCTGCACCGGTTTGCCGACCATCAGGAACACGACCGTCACCAGCCCGGCCAGCAGGATCTGCGCCAGCGGCTGGAATCCGCGCAGCGGGTTGAAGATCCACGCCAGCACCCAGGTGTGCAGCCCGGCCATCGCGGAGATCACCAGCACGTTGAGCATCGCCGCGCCCGCGACCCGGCCGACCGCCCGCAGGATCTGCTGGTTGAGCAGCGCTACCAGGCCGATCAGCGGACCGGCCAGCACGATCACCCGCAGCAGCACCTGCGCCAGCAGGATCGCGACCTTGGCGATCAACTGGAACGAGGCGAACGCGAAGCTCTGCAGCAGCGCGAGCACCGACGCGCCGACGCGGCTGCCCTCCACCCCTTGGAAGGTGCCGTAGGCGCTGCCCATCCGGCCCGCGACGTTCTCGAACGCCTGCTTCTTCGGCTCCGGCGAACCGGCGTCCAATCCGGCCCGGACCTCTTGCTTGGTCCAGGCTTGCGCGCGCAGCAGTTCCCGGCCGAGCTGCTGGGCCTGCGGCCCCTCCGGATCACCGAACTCGCCGCGCAGCCAGTTCTGGTAGACGACCTGGTCGTGCAGCAGCGTCGGCAGCGCGTTGACCCGATCGACGCCGACGTTCTGCAGGAACCCGGCCTGCACCGCCGAAGTTCCCTTGATCACGACCTCGTCCAGGGCGTGGGTGTAGAGCAACGGCGTCAAGTAGGTCGCCGAAGCCAGCCACAGCCCCGCGAGCGCCCACATCGTGCGCTTGCCGATCGTGGCCAGGTCGCCCTGCCAGATGTAGCGGAACAGCAGCACCGCCAGGATCAGCGCGGCGACCCCGAACCACGGCGTGAAGACGCTGTCGTAGAGCGCCACGGTGCCGGTGGAGATCAGGTCGTCCAGCGGAGCGACCAGCCCGGTCCCGAGCAGCGAGTAGTGCAGCCCGTTGGTGATGCCGACGACGTTCTTGGCGAGGTTGAACAGCTCGTTGCCGAGCCAGGTGTCCACCAGCGCGTTCGGGTTGGTCACGCCCTGCGGACCGCAACCGAGGTCGTAGGTGTTCCACACCAGACCGGCGTAACCGACCTCGTCGTAGGCGCTGCCGGGCGTGCCCACGCCCAACGGCGCCCGGTCGAGCTCGCCGACCATCCCGGACCCCGGCCGCTCCGGGTTCGGCGCCTCCTTGCAGTCGAAGCCCTGCGCGGAGGCGGGTGCGCCGATCAGCGCCTGGATGCCGACCAGCACGGCCAGCACCAGCAGCGTCGACCGGCTCGCGCGACCGCGGGTGCGGCGGCGGACGAGCAGCGCCACGGCCACGATCAGCGCCGCCATGATCGTGGGCGCGACCAGCGAACTCACCGCTGCTCTTCTCCGCCTCGACCGGACCGCTGCTGCGGGTCGGTGCCGTTGCCGTGCTGTTCACCCTGCCCGATGCCGACGGTTTCCAGTTCGAGCTCGTCGAAGCCTTCGAGCTCTTCGTCGTAGTCGTCCTCGGGCGGCGCGGACGGTGGCGGTGGCCTGTCCGAGTTCGCCGCACCCTCGCCGCCGGGCAGCGACAGCCGCTCGGAGCTCTCGTCCTCGCCGACCGGCGTGGTGTCCAGCGCGTTGCGCAGGTGCTCCAGGTGCGGGCCGCCGAAGTCGATGCGGATGCGCTCCACCCCGCCCGCGCCGTCGCCGAAGATGAACTGGCGCGGCGAGCGGTCCCGCTCGCTGTTGTTGCGCGCCGGCCCCGGCCTGCGGCCCAGCGCCGAGACCACCTGCTCGTAGCCCGCGTCGACCGGCACCTTCAGCAGCCGCAGCGCGTCGGCCTGGGCCTGCTCGTCGTCCAGCCTGCCCACGAACACCGAGTCCAAAAGGGACACGAAGCCCTGGATCCGCAGGAAGTCCGCGGGGATCTGGCTGGACAGCAGCACCCGCACGTTCCACTTGCGGGAGTCGCGGGCGAAGCGGTTCATCAGCACCCGCCCGGTCGGCACCTCGGACAGGAAGAACGCCTCGTCGATCCAGACGCCCTTGCGCTCGTTCTTCGGCCGCTCGTAGACCGAGCGCTGGGTCAGCCACGCCGCCAGGTTCAGCATCTCCACGCCGAGCGCTTCGGCGTCGGTCCAGTGCTCGCGCCCGACGCCGTCCTTCGGCAGCGTCAGCCCGGCCATGGTCAGCACCGTGAGCCGGTCCTCGCGGGTCTCCGAGTACGGGTCGGCGTCGGCCTCCGGGATCAGCAGCGACATCCGCTCGCGGAGCTCGTCCAGGAAGTCGGCCACCACCACGGCGTGCTCGTGGTGTTCGGACGCGTCCCGGCGCAGCGCCTCGAAGACCATGCCGGGGTGCGCGTCCGGGCGGCCGCCGACCGCCCGCACCGCGCGCAGCAGCACGATCCTGGTCTGCGGCAGCCGCGCCACCTCGTAGGGCAGCAGCCCGGTGAGCACGTCCAGCACCAGGCGCCGCCGGGTCGCCGCGGCGAGCGCGCGTTCGCGCCGCCAGCCGCGCTCGGGGTCTTCCTCGTCGACGAAGTGATCCAGCTGCGGCTCGGCCACCACCCGGTACGGGTTGAGGATGCCCGGCTGGGCGTTGAGCAGGTTGATCGGGCGCGCGTACGGCCGCAGCTCGGGCAGCTTGCACAGTTCCGCCAGCGGCCCGGACGGGTCCAGCAGCGTCCAGTGCGCCCCGGCGCGCAACGTCTTGTAGACGAGTCCGCCGCCGAGGAACGACTTGCCGCCACCGAGTCCGGCGACCATGGCCGTGAGCCCGGATGCGTCGCGGATCTCCTGCGCCATCCACGGGTCCCACGCCACCGGCCGCCGAGTCGCGGTGCAGGTCTCACCGAGCATCACGCCGCGCCGGTCACCGACCTCCGCGGTCGCCTGCGGCACCGCCGCGGCCGCCCACACCACCGAACCGCGGCGCAGGTAGGCACCGGAGGCCAGCTGCTCGCCCGGGATGAACTCGCGGGCCATCGCGTACTGCGCCTCGGGGTGCTCGATGGCGACCTTCGGCTTGTACAGGTCAAGGATCTGCTGGGCCAGCTTGAGCGCGTCGCGCTCGGTGGGGCCGGAGACCGCCAGCCGCCACCACGAGCGCACGCGGGTGGCGAGCGCGGTGAAACCGGTGGTCATCTCGTCGTCGATCTCCAGCACCCGGCCCGCCTGGCGGGACAGCGAGGTCGGCGGCTCCAGGCCGTGTTCCTCGGTGTAGTGGCGAACCTGCGAGCGCACCTTGTTCATCTGGCGCTGCAGCTCGCCGCCGACGTCCTCCGGGCGGCGCACGTAAATCCGCGCGGACCACTCCACCGGGGCGGGCAGCCGGTCGGAGTGCTGCAACCACGGGTCGTCGACCTCCGGGACCTGCAGGCCGTGCGTCTGGCCCACGGTCAGCACCGCGACGTGCCTGCTGACACCGGCGTTGGAGCCGGTGCGGCCGCGCACCGTGGCGGTCGGCGCGTACGGCTCCTGGTGCAGGTCGGCCGCATCGGTGAACGAGGCCAGGTCCTCGGGCTCCCACGCCGCGCCGGGCACCGCGGGCATGTTGCGCGGCGCGGGCAGGCCCAGCGAGCAGGACCGGTGCATCAGCCAGGACATCTCCTCGGCGGTGACCGGGCGGCCGTCCAGCCCGGCGGATCCGATCACCTGGTCCAGGTGCTCGATCTCGCTGTCCAGGGCGACGAGTTCGGCGTCCACGGCCTCCGGGAACACCCTGCGCAGCAGCGGCGCGGCGCGCTCGACCGCGCGGTCCACCACGTTGCGGGTCTGTACCTGGACGCCGAGGTAGACCTCCTTCTCGGCCATCGACCGGCCCATCAGCTGCTGCTGCTCGCCGACCATGTAGTCGTCGAAGCTCAGCGCACCCGGGCTGTCCGGCAGCGCACCGCGGGCGTTGTGCACGTGCGCCTCGGCCCACATCCGGATCGGGTACGGGCGGCTGGTGACCCGCAGGTGCATCCAGCGGCCCTGCAGCTCCGCGTACTGCCCGGCGATCGCCGCGATCAGGTCCTGGCGCTGCGAGTCCGAGCGGAACGACCAGCGCTGCGAGGACAACCGGTACCAGGCGAACACGTCCTGCCCGGTGCGCAGCAGGTGCCCGTCGATGGAGCGGGCGGCGATCGACGGCGTGTAGCTGGGCAGGCTCTGCTCGTCGGGCAGCCTGCGGTCCTTGCGCTTGCCCTTCGATCCGGCGCCCTTCGCCCCCGCGCCGCGGGCGCGCTGGGGCGTGCCGGGAACCTGAGCCTGGCGCTCACCGCCGCGACGGCGACCGAACACCGCGAACCTCCTTGCTACGCGCTCGCCCGCGGGTGGGCCTGCCTTGGCCCGCGGACCTCCTGGGGCGGCGGACGGGCTGCTGCCCCGTCCCGGTGCTGCGCTGGGATCGGGCGGGCCGCCCGCCCCGCCCGGCCGCGCCCTGCTGCTCGGCCGGGCCGGTGCGCTTGCTGGTCTGCTTGGGCTTGGGCCTGGGACGTTCGGCGCGCACCCGCAGCTTGGCCGCGCCTGCCGCTCCGCCGCGTCCCGCGGTGCTCTCCCGTGGCGCGGTCAGCTCACGCAACCACATGGTCAGCACCGCCCCTAGCGGCCGTTCGTGGGTGATCCGGGAACACACGATCCGCGTAACCACGATCGTGATGATCACCGCCCACGCGGTGGAGAAGAACCCGAAGCCGATGTTCATCCGGCGTTCCACCGCGAGCACGGCCAGGAACACCACGGTTCCCACGCCCCATGCCACGTAGCGGGCTCGCCACGGGAAGGTCGCCTTCGGCGGGCCGAGCCAGACGGCGTCGACCCGGTAGACCTCGTCGTCGGTGCGGATCCGCACGGCCGATCACCCGCTGGTGCTGAACAGGCCGGCGATAAAGGTGCCGATGTCCACGCCCGCCCCGGTGACCGCGAAGCCGATCAGCGCCAGCGCGACGAAGACGCCGACGACGCGGCGCATCACTCCGGCGTTGTCGCCCTTGCCGCCGCCGAGCCACAGCAGCAGCAGCGCAACGGTCAGCAGCAGCAGCGGCAACAGATTGTTGATGATCCACCCGCGGATGCCTTCTGTGCCGAGACCTGTCTGCTGCGCCAGCGGATCCATCGCAGCTTGCACGTGCGCCAACGTTTCCAGCGGCATGGCGGTCATCTTGTTACCCCTGAGTGCGTGAAGGGTCGTCGGGTAGGTGCTGCGGCCCGCCGGATCTTCCCGGCACGCCGGTACGAGTAGAACATGACATGGTCACCAGCAGTAGTGTTCGGCCGGGCGGGCTCGGCGTCCCGGACCGCGGATCACCACTCCGCTGGTCCATTCGGGGTTGGCTCGTTCGGAGCAGCGGGCGGGTAAGGGCGAGGCCGGTCGCGGTGCCGGATCGCGAATCCCTGCTCGTTCACCCTGTTGCGAATCCCTTCCACACGCACCGTGCACGAAACGGCCGGTCAGTGGAATTGCGCACACCACGCCGCCGTGCCGGACCGCCGCCTGCGGCCCCTTCCGGGACCCGTCCGGCGGTGATCTTGACTGCATCCAGCGTAGCGTTCCGGCCCGCCACGCTGCCGCGCAGGTCGCGGCACGGGCGGTGACCAGCGGGCTCCCGGTGGGCGGAACGCGGGAGCGGTCGAACACCGCCGGACGGCGCCGTTGAACGTCCACTCAGGACGGCTAAGGCGGCGCCGGTTTCGCCCGATCCGCCCTTCGAGGACCACCAGCCGTGGCGCCACCCCGCGGAAATCACGCCGCGGACGCGAGTTCCTCCCGGAACACACCGAGGGCGGCAGCGAGGTGCTCCTGCGCCGACCCGCCGAGGCTCCATCCGTCCACGGTGGACTCCAGCGACCGGTCGCGCACGAAGCACGCGGGCGCGATCCGCTGCGCACCGTGCTCGCGCAGGAGCCGCCGCGCGGCGTAATCCACCCCCGATGCTTGAGCCTGCGTCGCACCCAGGCCCACGACCTGCACCGTTCCCCGCAGCGGGGGCATCAGTTCCAGCCAGGTCCGGACCAGGCGGCTCATCGGCGCCTCGTAACACGGCGTGATCAACACGACTCCTGCGGAGCCGGTGAGCAGCCGCCGGGTCCAGCGCAGCGCGGGCGCATCGGCGTCGCCCGCCAGCAGCGCGGACTCCGGCAGCTGGTGCAGCGGGACGGCGCGCATCCGGAAACCGTTGCCGTGCAACGCTTCGGTGCTGACCCGCGCCAGCTCTTCGAGTTTCGAACCGGGACGTGCGGCGGCGACGACGGTGATGATCGGTGACATGACCGGACTTCCTGCTCGGTGTGCACGGGCGCGACGGGTTCAGCAGGAAGAACAACGAGCACCGTTGACGCGCGCGAAGTCCACGTAGCGGCGACGGGTCAACGCGGCGGCGGTCATGGCGCCAGTAGAACCGGCCGCGGCGGCCCGGGCAACGACGTCCGCGCATCGGAACGCCGGGTGCCGGGAACGCCGGCCGCCGGGGCGCTGGGTGCCGGGACGCTGGGTGCCGGGGTACCGGGAGGCGGCGACTAGAATGGACCGGCGCGGATGAGTCGACCGGGCGGTCGCGGCGCGGGCGCGACCCGCGTCGAGGAAAGTCCGGACTCCACAGGGCAGGGTGGTTGCTAACGGCAACCCGGGGTGACCCGCGGGAAAGTGCCACAGAAACCAGACCGCCCGGCCCGATTCGGGCCGGGTAAGGGTGAAAAGGTGGTGTAAGAGACCACCAGCGTCCCGGGTGACCGGGACGGCTCGGTAAACCCCACCCGGAGCAAGGCCAAGAGGGCACCGCGAGGTGCCTGCGCAGGTGCTCGAGGGCTGCCCGCCCGAGCCTGCGGGTAGGCCGCTGGAGCCTGCCGGCGACGGCAGGCCGAGATGGATGACCGCCGAACGGGACGGCCGCAAGGCCCCCGGGAACAGGATCCGGCTTACAGGTCGGCTCATCCGCGCACTAACCGGAAGAACGAGCGGCCCGATCGACCGGATCCGTTGACTCCTCGAAGCCGGCCCGCCCGAGACGCCCGCACCTCACCTCGCCGCGGCGGCAACGGAGTCCGGAGTGAACCCCGCGCTGTTCGGGCACTGGCCGACACGCGCGCACACCGCTCGATCCAGGGCGAACTTCCCGGAGTGAACGGACCGTTGGTCCGGCTAGATTGGACGAACAGGCCGTTCACTCGGAAACGGCCGCCGGGTCAGGGCAGGTGGGAGATGTCGTTGACCAGGCGGACCGAAGCGTTCGCGTCGGGGTAGAACTCGACGATCGACAGCGACGCGAGGTCCAGGTGCAGCCGGTAGAAGATCTCCGGGCCGACGCCGAGTCCGAGTCGCAGCAGCGCCTTGATCGGGGTCACGTGGCTGACCACGATCACCGTGCTGCCCGCGTGCCGGTCCAGGATCTCGTCGCGGGCCGCGGTGACCCGACGGAACGCGGCGTCCAGGCTCTCGCCATCCGGCGGTTCCACGGTGGAGTCGCCGAGCCAGCGGCGGTGCAGCTGGGCGTACTTCTCCGCGGCCTCCGAGAACGTCAGCCCTTCCCACGCGCCGAAATCGGTCTCCAGCAGGCCGTCCAGGTACGACGGCTCGCCGCCGGTGGCCGCGGCCACGGCCTCGGCGGTCTGCCGGGTGCGGGTCAGCGGGGAGGCCACGATCGGCGCCGCACCCGCTTCGGTGCGCACGCCGTCCATCCCGGCCAGGCGTTTCGCCGCGGCCACGGCCTGCCGCTGCCCGAGATCGGTCAGCGGCACGTCGCCGCGCCCCGAGTAGCGGCGGTCCACCGACATCTCGGTCTGCCCGTGCCGCAGCAGCAGCAGCTTCGTCGGGGAACCGGTGGCGCCGGTCCAGCCCGCGGGCTGCGTGCGGGACTCGGCCTTCGCCGGTTTCGCAGCAACATCCGCAGCCGATCCGGCAGCAGCGTCCGCAGCCCTACCGGCCGAAACATCCGCCTCCGACCCGGCGAAATCGTCCGCGGCAGCGCTGTCCGCAGCCCCGGCAGCGGGTGTGCGCTCGATCCCGGCCTGGCTGTCCATCGCCGCGTTGGCCAGCCGGTCCGCGTGCGCGTTGCGCTCCCGCGGGATCCACTCGAACCGCACCGCGGCGAACGCGGCCACCAGATCCTTCGCCTGCGCCGCAAGGGGTTGCAGCGCCGCGTGCTTGATCCGCCAACGCCCGCTGAGCTGCTCGACGACCAGCTTCGAGTCCATCCGGACGTCGACCTCGTCCGCCCCGAGCTCGGCAGCGGCCCGCAATCCGGCCAGCAGCCCCTCGTACTCGGCCACGTTGTTCGTGGCGACCCCGAGCCCGAGCGAGCGCTCGGCCAGCACCGCCCCGTCGGCGTCGCGCACCACCGCACCGCAGCCGGCCGGTCCCGGGTTGCCCCGCGAACCGCCGTCGGCTTCGACGACCACCCGCATCAGGAGCCCTTGCGGACCAGGATCGCGCCGCACTCCTCGCAGCGGACCACGTCATCGGCGGCGGCGTCGCGCAGGTCGGTGAGCTTGGCGCGGTCCAGCTCGATCCGGCACGCGCCGCAGCGGTTGCCCTGCAGCAGCCCGGCCCCGACGCCCTTGGCCTCGCGGATCCGGTCGTAGGTGGCCAGCAGCTGCTCCGGCAGGTCCGCGGTCAGCACCTCGCGCTCGGACTTGCGCTTGACCTCGGTGCTGTCCAGGTCGGCCAGCGCCTCGTCCCGGCGGTGCTGGGCGTCGGCGAGCTTGTCCTCGGCGGCGGTGACCTCGCCGCGGGCGTGCTCGACGTCGGTCTCCACGGCCTCGCGCTGCTCCATGACCTCCAGCAGCTCGTCCTCCAGGTTGCCCTGGCGGCGGGCGAGGGTCTGCAGCTCGTGCTGCAACTCCTCCAGCTGCTTGGACGAGCCGCCGGAATCCATCAGCTGCCGGTCCCGCTGCTCGCGCTTGCGGACCTGCTCGATCTCGGTCTCCAGCCGCTTGGCGTCCCGGTCGATGTCGCCGAACGAGGTCTGCGCGGCGACCAGCGCGTCCCGCTTCGCCTGCGCGTCGCGTTCGGCGCCGCCGATCTCCTCCAGTTCGGGCAGCGTCCGGCGCCGGTGGTTGACCCGGTTCAGTTCGGCGTCCACCTCCGCGAGGTCGAGCAACCGGTGCTGCACGGCGGGGTCGGCTTTCACGCGAGCGTCCTCCCTGCGTCGGGGGCCGCACCGGAGGCATGGGTGGTCCACGGATCGGTGCGGCGAGTGGAGACAAGAACCTCGACAGTATCCGGCAGCGCCGCGCCGACCACGTCGGCCGCCTGCTGGCACCACGGCCACTCGCTGGCCCAGTGCGCCACGTCCACCAGCGCGGGCACCTGCTTGCCGGGGAGGTCGCCGCGAGCGATGTGCTCGCCCGCCGGGTGGTGGCGCAGATCGGCGGTCACGTAGGCGTCCACCTCGGCGGCCAGCGCGGTGTCCAGCTGCGAGTCGCCCGCGCCGCCGCAGACCGCGACGGTCTTGATCTCCCGTTCCGGATCGCCCGCGCCGCGCACGCCCCATGCGGTGCTGGGCAGGTTCGTGGCCACCCGCTCGACGAAGCGCGCGAACGGTTCCGGCTGCGGCAGCGAACCGATCCGGCCGAGGCCGGTGCTCGCGCCCTCCTGGTGCGGCGCCAGCGGCGCGCTGACGGTCAGTCCGAGCGCGTCGGCCAGCGCGTCCGAGACTCCGACTGCGGCGGTGTCGGCGTTGGTGTGCGCGCAGTACAGGCCGATCCCGGAGCGGATCAGCCGGTGCACCAGGTGCCCCTTGGGGTCGTCGGCGGGCACCCCGTGCACGCCGCGCAGCAGCAGCGGGTGGTGCGCGACCAGCAGTTGTGCGCCGAAGTCCGCGGCTTCGTCCACAGTGGCCTCCACCGGGTCGACGCAGAACAGCACCCGCTGCACCGCGGCCGCCGGATCGCCGCAGACCAGGCCGACCGCGTCCCACTGCTCGGCCAGCTCCGGCGGGTACGCCGCCTCCAGCGACTCCACGACGTCCCGAATCCGCACGGTCATCCGATTCGCACCCCTCGCTGCCGTTCTCGCACTATCCGAGCAGTTCGCGCATCGCCCGGACCAACGTGGCGTTGCGCCCGGCGTCCCGCACCGCCACCCGCAGGTGGTCCGGGCCCAGACCGGGGAAGGTGTCCCCGCGCCGGACCGCGATGCCGCGGTCCCGCAGCGCCGATCGCACCTTGGCGCCATTGTGGACGTCCAGCAGCAGGAACGGTGCACGGGCCGGGCCGATCACCGAAACCCCCGGCACGGCTGCCAAATCGGCCGCCTGCCCGGCGCGCAGCGCGTCGAGTTCGCGGGCGGCCGCTGCGGACTCGGCCAGCGCCTCCGGCGCGCAGCACGCGTTGATCGCCTCGAGCGCGAGGGTGCCCAGCGGCCAGTGCGGGCGGGGCGCGGCCAGGCTGCTCAGCAGCTCCGGTTCGCCGAGGGCGTAACCGGCGCGCAGCCCGGGCAACCCCCACATCTTGGTGAGGCTGCGGACCACCAGCAGGCCCGGGATCGGCGAGCTCGCCAGTCCCTCCGGCTCCCCCGGCACCGCGTCCAGGAACGCTTCGTCCACCACCACCAGCCTGCCGGGGCGGATCAGCTCCCGGATCGCGTCGGCCGGGTGCAGCAGCGAAGTGGGGTTCGTGGGGTTGCCGAGGACGACGAGGTCGGCGTCCTCGGGCACCAGCGCGGGATCGAGCCGGTAGTCCTCGCCGAGCAGCACCCTGGTCACCGGCACACCGGCGGAGCGCAGCGCGAACTCCGGTTCGGTGAACGAGGGGTGCACCACGGCCGCCGAACGCGGGTTCAGCTGCGGCAGCAGCGCGAAGCACTCGGCCGCGCCCGCCAGCAGCAGCACCTCACCGGGATCGCGGCCGTGCCGTTCGGCGACCGCCGTGCGCGCGGCCAGGTCGTCCGCGGCGGAGGGATAGCGGCCCAGATCGTCCAGCGCAGCCGCGAGCCGGTCCCGCAACCATCGCGGCGGCTGTTGCAGGCGCACGTTCACCGCGAAGTCGAGCAGGCCGGGTTCGGCATCCACGTCGCCGTGGTGGCGCAGCGATTCGTCGTCCCCCCGGCTGGTCATCCCGGGCAGTTTAGCCACCGGCGCGCGCGGGACAGGTGCCGGGAACGGCTCCGGCTCCGGCACGTACCGTCGAAGCCCGGTGGAAGCCGAGGTTCCGCCGCCGCGTCGACACGACGGCCGCAACGAGAGCACCCACGACAGAGCGGGAGCACCGCCTTGCACATCTCCTTCGTCTGCACCGGGAACATCTGCCGCTCGCCGATGGCGGCGCTGGTGTTCGGCGAGCACCTGCGCCGGGAAGGGCTCGCCGGGCAGGTCGAAGTGACCAGCGCGGGCACCGGCCCGTGGCACGTCGGGGAAGGCGCCGATCCGCGCACCGCGAAGGTCCTCGCCGACCACGGCTACCCCACCGAGCACGTCGCCGCGCAGTTCGATGAGCAGCACGCGGGCGCCGATCTGCTGCTGGCGATGGACGCCGGGCACCTGCGGGTGGCGCGGGACGAGGCGGACGATCCGGCGCGGGTGCGGCTGCTGCGCTCCTTCGACCCGGCCGCGGACGAGTGGGCGGAGGTGCCCGATCCGTACTTCGGCGGCGACCGCGGCTTCGAGGACTCGCTGGCGATGATCGAAGCGGCGATGCCCGCCCTGCTCGACTGGGTCCGCGCCCACCTGCACGACGAGTGACCTTCCGAGCCGACACGCCCGTGTCCCACACGATCAGCGCAGAACTTCTCGGAGTGAACGGACCGGTCGCCCAATCTATTCGGACCAACAGGCCGTTCACTCTGATCGGAGCGCTCGCCGACGGGTGATGTGCGGGCGTGTCCGGTCCGCCGCGAGGCGCGGGGGCATCGGAATGAGCGCCGGGTTCCTGCGCGCTGTGCAGGGCTGGGGAAGCCGCAAGCAAAGCCGGAGGTGAGGTCAGGATGGGACGGACCGCGGAGGTCGCGGAGCACTACACCGGGTCCGCGGCCGTGCAGGTGCGCACGCTGGGCGGCGGAGACGCCGGCGCGTCCTACAGCGTGCGGCTCGACGACGGCCGCGACGTGTTCGTCAAGACGAACCCGCCGGGACTGCCGGGCGCCACCGAAGCCGAGGCCG
This sequence comes from Saccharopolyspora galaxeae, assembly GCF_016526145.1. GTDB lineage: Bacteria > Actinomycetota > Actinomycetes > Mycobacteriales > Pseudonocardiaceae > Saccharopolyspora_C > Saccharopolyspora_C galaxeae. The sequence continues at coordinate 366,059 of NZ_JADDUE010000006.1, read as the reverse complement.
CCTCGCTGCGCTGGCTGGCCGAGCCGGGCGTGATCCCGGTTCCCGCTGTGCACGGCAACAACGACCGGGACCTGGTCACCGAACACCTCGATGCAGGCAGCCCCACCGCGGCCGCCGCCGAAGAACTGGGCCGCGGACTCGCCCGGCTGCACGCCGCCGGAGCGCCCGCGCACGGCGCCCCGCCGCCCGGCGGTCCGGCCGACGCCTGGATCGGGCTCGCCCCGATGCGCAACGAGCCGTGCGCGGACTGGCCGTCGTTCTACGCCGAGCACCGCGTGCGCCCGTACCTGCGGCAAGCCGTCGACGCCGGTCTGATCGGCGATTCCGAGGCGCAGATCTTCGAGCGCGCCTGCGACGGGCTGCCCGAGCTCGAAGGTTCCGCCGAGCCGCCGTCCCGGCTGCACGGCGACCTGTGGACCGGGAACGTGCACTGGGGCGCGAGCGGCGCCTGGCTCATCGACCCTGCCGCGCACGGCGGCCACCGCGAGACCGACCTGGCGATGCTGGCGCTGTTCGGCTGCCCCCACCTGGAGCGGGTGCTGGCGGCGTACGAGGAGGTCAGCCCGCTGGCCGACGGCTGGCGGCAGCGGGTGGGCCTGCACCAGCTGTTCCCGCTGCTGGTGCACACCGTGCTGTTCGGCGGCGGTTACGCGCGGCAAGCGGTGGCCGCGGCGCGCTCCGCGGCCTGAGCGCGGTGTGACGGGGTCGCCAGGGACCTCGGCGCACCGTCGGCCTACCGTGGGGGCGTGCGCCTGAAGTTCTTGCTGCAGCCCGGCTGGATCGCGTTGATCTTGCTGGTCGCGGCGTTCACCACGTTGTGCTTCACGTTCCTCGCGCCGTGGCAGTTCGGCCGGAACGACGAGCGGAAGGTGCGCAACGAAGCCATCGCCGAATCGCTGCACGCCGCCCCGAAACCGCTGGCCGAGGTGCTGCCCGCGGGCCGGGCGCCGGACCAGCGGCACGAGTGGGCGAAGGTCACCTTCTCCGGGAACTACCTGCCCGCGGGCGAGACGCTGGCCTGGCTGCGTTCGGTGCAGGGCGAACCGGCGCTCGAGGTGCTCACCCCGTTCCGCACCGACTCCGGCGAGACGCTGCTGGTCGACCGCGGGTTCCTGCGCCAGCGGGGCACCCACGCGCCGGACTTCGACGCGCCGCCCGCCGGCCGGGTCACGCTGACCGCGCGGGTCCGGGTGGACGAGCACGACGACGAGAACCGGCCGACTTTCCAGCGGGAAGGGCATCGCTGGACGTACTCGATCGACTCGAGCGTGCTCTCGCAGGGCACCGGCATGCAGTTGCGGCCGGGCTACTTCGCGCTGGTCGACGGCCAGCCCGGAGTGCTGGGGCCGCTGCCCCTGCCGCAGCTGGAGTCGGGCCCGTTCTTCTCGTACGCGTTGCAGTGGATCTCGTTCGGGATCATGGCGGTGGCCGGGGTGGGCTACCTGATCTACGCGGAGACGCGGCCGGAGGAGCGGGTCGGCTCGGTGCGCAAATCGCGCAAGATGTCGGTCGCGGAGGCGGTCGCCGAGGACGAGCGGCGCGAACAGGAACAGCGCGAGCAGCAGGGCGAACAGCAGCAGGACGCGCAGCAGGACGCCACGAAGGGGCGCTGACCGCGCCCGGCGCTCAGTGCTTGCCGGGCGGGCGCCGGTAGCTGAAGGTCAGCAGCCACACCACCGCCAGCACCGCGAACAGCACGATCAGCGACGGCACGATCGCCAGGAAATCGGTCATTCCGACCACCTCCACTGCCTCCAGTCCTACCCGCGCACCCGGCTGATCGCCGCTCGCCCACGGCGGGTCACAAGCCAGTGAAGGGCGGTTTCGTCGCAGCGCACAGGGCCCAATGGCCCGGCATCCCGCGTCGCTGCAACGCTGCCGCGCCCCAGCATTCCCGCTGGCCGCTGCGGTGGCATTCCGGCAGGCGCAGCGATGCGCTCAGCGGCCGCGCGCCAGTGCGGCAGCGGCGGCGAGCAGCCCGGTGACCGAGCCGATCACGCGGGACAACTCGACGCTGCGGGTCACGTCGCCCGCGTCCGCGGTGCGCCCCTCGCCCATCACCGGCCGGTGCTCCACGGCCTGCCCGTAGACGGTCCGGCCGCCCAGCCGGACCTGCAACGCCCCGGCGAACGCCGCCTCGATCTGCCCGGCGTTCGGGCTCGGGTGCGCTGCGGCGTCCTGCCGCCGGGTGCGCCACGCCCCGCTCGCCGAACCTCCGACGACCGGCGCGCACAGCGCGGTCAGCAGCGCGCCCAGCCGAGCCGGTGCCAGGTTCAGCAGGTCGTCGGTCCGCGCGGCGGCCCAGCCGAACTTCGCGTACCGCGGCGAGCGGTGCCCGACCATCGCGTCGAGCGTGTTCGCCGCTCGGTAGGCCAGCAGGCCGGGCATGCCCCCGACGGCGCCCCAGACCAGCGGCGCCACCACTGCGTCGCTGGTGTTCTCCGCGATCGATTCGACGGTGGCCCGCGCCAGCCCCTGCTCGTCGAGGTGCTCGGCTTCCCGGCCGCACAGGTGCGCCAACCGCTCCCGAGCGCCGTCCAGGTCGCCCGCGTCGAGCAGGCGGCCCATCGCCGTTCCTTCGTCCGCCAGCGAAGCACCGCCGAGCACGATCCAGGTGGTGAGGCCGGTGCAGGCGGCTTGCAGCACGGGGCTGCGGCGGGTCGCGCGTTCGGCGGTGGCGCCGAGCACCGCGGTACCGCCGATGAGCAGGCCCGCGTAGGCGATCCCGGTGCTGCGGCGATCGCGGTGCAGCCTCCGCTCCGCCGCCTGGGCAGCGCGCCCGAAAGCAGCCACCGGATGGCACCGCCGCGGGTCGCCGAACGCGGCATCGGCCGCCACTCCGAGTAGCAGCCCGACCGCTCGTCCCGCGCTCACCGGTGCCCCGCTCCCCTCGTTCAACCCACAGCGTTCACCCGTCCAGGCAGCAGCACGCTACCGCCGCGCCACCCGCCCGAAGCGGGCACCCGCACCAGGTTCTGCTCCGGAGCGGCGAAGCCGCTTGCGCCGGCCACCTCGGCAACCGGGACCGCCGCGGGTTCTCCGACGCCTGCGGTTCCGCCGAGCGACCACCTACGCAGAACCCTTCCCGGCCTCTCCGAAAAGGCACAGGTGACCGGCCGTGTCGGGTGGGCGGGTTATCGTGGCCGACCGTGACCGCCCCGGATCATGAAGCCGACGTGCTGCGCGCGGGGGTGGCGGGCACCGAGGCCACCGCGCCCGGGCACGCCACCTCGGACGCGCGCGCCGATGAGCGGCGGCTCGCGCTGTTCACCTACCTCGGCGAGCCGAAGCACCGCACCTACCTGGCGATCATGCGGTTGTTCACCTCGACGCTGCTGGCTGACCTGTCGGTCGGCGAGGTGACCGCGGCGCTGGCCGCCGCCGAGCGGGACGGCCGCATCGACCCCGGTGAGTCCGATGTGGACACCGTGGTGGACCGGCTGAAGCAGCTGCGCCGCTGGGGCAACCTGGTGCTCGGCCGCCGCGAGACGATCGCCGCCAGCATCGCCGAGTTCCAGCACGGCAGCGTCCGCTACCAGGTCAGCAAGCTCGCCGTGCGGGTCCAGCGGGACGTGGACGCGCTGCTGCGGGTGCCCGAAGGCGCCCGCGAGGTGTCCCGCGAGCTGCTGCCCGCGATCGAGCGCGGCCTCGGCCAGATCGGCTCGCTGCTGTCCGACGCGCTGGCCGCGGAAAGTGCGGAACCGCGCTCAGCGTCGTCGGAAAATACGCAACCGCGCTCAGCGCCGTCGGAAAGTACGCAACCGCGCTCAGCGCCGTCGGAGAGCGCGGAACCGCGCTCTCAGCGCGCCAAGCAGACCCGCGAGCGGCTGGCCGAGCAGGTCACCACCGTCTTCCTGCAGCACGCCGAACTCGCCGCAACGGTGCGGGATTTCTACGCCTACCTCGGCGAGGTCGTCACCCGCCACCACTTGGCGCCGGAGGAGATCTCCGGGTTCCGCAACCTGCTGGTCGAGTACATCCAGATGGTCGTGGAGGACGTGCTGCGGCACACCGAGACGATCGCGACCTCGCTGGCCGGGCTGGCCGCCGACCGCGCTGAGCTGCTGCGGCTGCTCGGTCCGGCCGATCAGCTCGGCACCGAGGTGGAACGGGCGCGCGGGCGCACCGCGGCGGACTGGCAGGAACTCACCGATTGGTTCGTGGACGCGCCGGGCAGGCCCAGCCAGGTGGCGGCGCTGCGGGAGGCCACCGCGCGGGCCATCGGTTCGCTGCTGGCCAGCGTGAAGCGCGCGACCTCGGGCGGCGGGCTGCTGCCGGGCAGGCGCGGTGAGCTGTTGAAGCTCGCCCGCTGGTTCGACGAGTCGCAGCCGCAGCAGGCGCACCGGCTCTACGCGGCCGCGTTCGGCCTGTACTCGGCCCGGCACCTGCTGCCGGCCCCGGACTACGACAGCGACAACCACGAAGTGCCGTGGCGCGACGGCCCGGTGCAGGACGTGACGGTGAGCGTGCGCAGCCGCGGCGATCGCGGCGCGCGCGGGCGCACGTCGCGGGTGCTGGACGACCCGATGACCGAGGAGACGCTGCTGGCCGAGGCGCGCGAGGAGGACGCGCGGCGCAGCGCGGCGATCTCGGAGCTGGCCGCCGCCGGGCCGGACCTGCAGGGCACCAGGCTGTCCGGGGACGCCCTCGGCGTGCTGTGCGAGCTGCTGACGCTGGCGATGGCGCAGCGGGACAGCTCCGAGGACACCGGTTCGGCGCTGGACCCGGTGCACCGGCTGCGGGTGACGGTGCGGCCGGAGGACGGGCAGCACACCAGGATCGGCAGCGTCGGAGGCACGCTCACGCTCGACCACGCGGTGGTGGACGTGCGCGGCGACGGCGCGCTGCCGGACGCGGGCGGGGACGACGCGACTTCGGATGAGCGCCGGGACGGCGCGGTGTCCGATGGGCGCCCGGACGGCACGGTGTCCGATGAGCGCCGGGACGACGCGGTGCCCGAGGAGCGCCACGACGGCGCGTTCACCGAGCAGGCGACGGAAACGACCGGAGCCGCCCGGTGAACGCGACCAAGGTCTTCGACGAACTCTCCGAGATCGACGCGGGCAACGTCGTCCGCTGCGCGCGTGCGCTGCTGCGCAGGCCGCTGCTGCGGCCCGGCTCGCCGGACGGCGACCTGCTGCCGATGATCTACCGCCAGCGCGCGGCGCTGCACGAGTTGTTCTCCTCGCTGCTGGGCTACCGGCTCGTGGTGGAACGCAGGTTCGCGCGGCTCTACAAGGCCGGTCCCGGCGAGGACGCCACCCGCGGCGAACCGTCGCTGTCCCCGCGCGGGTACGCGTACCTGGCGTTGACGCTGGCCACGCTCACCGGCATCGGCCGGCAGGTGCTGCTGTCCCGCCTGGTCGTCGACGTGCGCGCGGCGGCCGTGGAGGCCGGGGTGCCGGTGGCCGACGACACCGGCGATCGGCGCGCGCTCACCGCCGCGCTGCGGCACCTGGTCAGCCTCGGAGTGATCACCGAGACCGAGGGCACCGTGAACGCCGCGGACTCCTCGGCGGAGGCGCTGATCACCATCGACACCGACCTGCTGGGCAGGCTCCCGGCCGGACCGATCGCCGAGGCCGACGGTCCGGAGGACCTCGTCGCGACCGCCGCGCAGGCCGGTCCGCGCAGCGTGGAGCACGCGGTGCGGCGCAGGCTCGTGGAGGACCCCGTGGTGCTCTACGAGGATCTGCCCGCGCAGCAGCGGGAATGGCTGCTCAAGCACTTCGGGACCGAAGCCCGGCTGCTGGAGCGGTTCTTCGGGCTGGTCACCGAGGTCCGCTCGGAAGGCGTCGTGGTCAGCGACCCGGAGGACTACCTGACCGACACGCTGTTCCCCGGCCCCGGCACGGTCGCGCGTATCGCACTGCTGGCGCTGCCGGAGCTGCTGGCCCGCGGCGAACCGCGGGAGGGCACCGGGGCGCATCCGGTGACCTGGCAGGATCTCCGGGAGGTCTGCGGCGAGCTGGTCGAGTCCTACCCGGCGGCGTGGTCCCGGCAGGCGACCGAGGACCAGGAGGAACTGGTCGGCGACGTCGCAGGACTGCTGCAGCGGCTGGGGCTGCTGCGCGCGCCGGACACCGCGGAGCCGGGCGGCGGAGACCCGGCAGCCGACTCGCAAGGCTCGGCCGCCGACGGCGAGACCTGGTGGCTGAGCCCGGCCGCGCACCGCTGGCTGCCGGAGCCGGACGCGACTCCGGCACCGGGCCGCGAACCGGAGCCCGCTCCCGCGCCGGAACCGCCCGGCTTGTCCCTGTTCGACGACTTGGAAGAGGACGGTCCACGGTGACCCCCGACGAGGCGAACCCGGCGAACCCGGACGGCGCGATCTCCGACGGCGCACTGTCGAACGGCGCGACCTCGGACGATGGCGCCGGTGGTGCGGCCCCGCCCGCGAGCTCTTCGGCCACCGATGCGATGCGGGCGCCGGATCTCCCGGCTGCGAACTCCGCCGCGGACGGCTCGCACGAGTTCGCCGCCGACGACCCCGCGGCGCCCGGGGTGCACCGCTGGCGCCTGCACCGCGGCGGCATCGTGAACATCTGGCAGTACGCCGAGAACACCTTCGACCTCTCCGGCGGCCGCGCGATCTTCCAGGGCACCAACGGCTCCGGCAAGTCCCGCACCCTGGAGCTGCTGCTGCCGCTGTGCCTGGACGGCGACCTGCGCCAGCTCGGTTCCAAGGGCTTCGACACGGTCAGCATCCGCCGCCTGATGCTCGACGAGTACCCCGGCGGCCCGAACCGCATCGGCTACGCGTGGGTGGAGCTGCGCCGCGATCGCCCCGACGGCGGCGAGGAGTTCCTGACCTGCGGGGTCGGCGTGAAGGCGTCGAAGACCTCGCAGGCGGTCAGTGACTCGTGGCGCTTCATCACCACCCGCCGGGTGGGCCACACGCTGCACCTGATCGGCCCGGAGCGGGTGCCGCTCGGCCCGGCGCAGCTGCGCGACGTGCTCGGCGCCGACTGCGTGCTCGACGACCAGGCGTTCCGCGCGAAGATCGCCGCGCAGGTCTACGGCGTGCCCGCGGCGCGCTACGGCGATCTGCTGCACCTGCAGCGGACGCTGCGCAACCCGGACGTCGGCCTGAAGGTACTGGAAGGACAGCTGGAGCAGATCCTCTCCGATGCGCTGCCGCCGCTGGAGCCCGCGCTGATCGAGCGGCTGGCGACCTCGTTCGACGACCTGGAGTCGATCCGGGAGAACATCGTCCGGCTCACCGGCGCGGACAAGGCGCTGGGCGCGTTCCTGTCCGCCTATTCCGGTTACGCGCTGGGAGCGCTGCGCGAGCGCGCGGAGGCGATGCGGACCGCCCGCGACAAGCTGCGCTCGCTGCGCAACGAGCTGGCGAAGCTGGAGAAGCAGCTCACCGCGCACCGCGCGGACCGGGACGCCGCGCAGCAGTCGGTGACCGAGCTGGAGCAGCGCGAAGGCCGCCTGGAATCGAGTGTCGAGGCGCTGCGCTCGCACCCGGCCTACGCCGAACTGCAGAACCTCCGCGACCGCGAGCGGGTCGTGGAAGGCGCCCGCTCGGCGGCCGCGTCGGCGCTGGACACCGCAGCGCGGCAGCGCGGGCAGGAGGACCGCTCGCTGGAGTCGGTGCTGGGCACGCTGCGGCGGCTGGTCGGCGACGGCGAGTCGGCCGAGCAGGCGGCGCAGCGGGCGAACCGGCAGTTGTCCGCGGCCGGGCTGGACGGCGGCCTGGTGCCGCGCCCGCCGGAGGTGCCGAAGGCGGAGCCGGTGAGCACTCCGGACCGGGTGCGTGCGGCGCCGGAGGCCGACGCCGAGCCGCTGGAGATCGAACGCCGCAGCGCCCCCGAGGTCGGCACCGACGCGCTGGCCGAGCAGTACCGCGCCGCGGCCGATCGCGCCGCGCACGCGGGCACGGTCGCGCAGCAGCGCGGCGCGTTGACGCTGGCGCTGCACCAGCAGGCCGTGGAACTGGACGGCCAGCAGGAGCAGGTCGCCAAGCTGCAGCAGCAGGCGCGCCAAGCGCAGCTGATCGCCACCGAAGCCGCCGGGCGGCGCAACGAAGCGCACCAGGGGCTCTCCGAGGCCGCGAGCACGTGGCGGGACAACGTCCGGCGCTGGGCAGCCGACTGGCCGCTGTCCACTTCGGACGATCCGGTGCCGGAGCCGCCGGAGGCCGAAGCGCTGCTGGCGGACCGCGCGGCGACGCGCCAGGCGCGGGAACTCACCCGCCGCTGGGCGCGGCCGAAACTGCAGGAGGCGCGGCAGCGGATCTCCGAGGTGGACCGCGAGCTCGACGAGCTGCGCACCCGTGCGCGCACCGGCGAGCAGGAACTCGCCGAGCTGCGGGCGGGGCACGAGCGCGTCCCGGATCGCCCGGCTTGGGCCACGGCCGAGCGGGATTCCGCCGCCGGGCGCGCCTTCTACCGGCTGGTCGACTTCCAGCCGTCGCTCGGCGCGGACGAGCAGGCCGGTCTCGAGGCGGCGTTGCAGGCCAGCGGGCTGCTCAACGCCTGGGTCACGGAACGCGGCGAGCTCGCCGAGCCTGCCGACCTGCTGGCGGTGCCCGCAGCCGCAGCGACCGGCGGCACGCTGGCCGACCTGCTGACTCCGGCCGCCGAGCCGGATTCGCCGGTGCCCGCCGAGCGGGTCGCCGCACTGCTCGCGTCGGTGTCCACTTCGGACGCGGCGGCCGCTTCGGACGAGCGGGGGCTGGGCGTCGCGGTGGACGGCCGCTGGCGGGCGGGCGTGCTCGCGGGCCGCTGGCACAAGGACGCCGCGGAGTACGTCGGCGCCGGCGCGCGGGAAGCATCACGCGCGCGGCGGATCGCCGAGCTCGAAGAGGAACTGGCCGCGCTGCGCGAGCGGATCGGCGACGTCGAGCGGCGCCACCGCGAAGCGACCGAGCAGGCCGAGGCACTGGACAAGCACCTGGAGTCCTACCCCGACGACGGCGACCTGCTCACCGCGCACGCCAAGCTCACCAGCGCCAACGAAGCCGCCGAGGACGCCCAACGGCACGCCGCGCAAGCCCGCGAACAGCACGACCAGGCCGATCAGCGGTGGCAGGCCGCCCGCTCGGAACTGGTGCGCGCGGCCGGTGAAGCCGACCTGCCGCCGGAGACGCAGGCGCTGGAGCACGCCAACCGCGCGGCCACCGACGCCCGCTCCGCGATCGACGCGCTGCACGAGGCGATCGAGTCCCGCTGCCTGGCCACGCTGGCCGACCTGCGGGACATCTCGCTGCACCACGACGCGGCGGTGGCCGACCGGATGGAGGCCGAGTCGCAGGCCGAGCAGCGCTGCTCCGAGTTCGCCGAGCAGGCCGCCGGACTGGCCGAGCTGAACGAGGCCGTCGGCGGTGAAGCCCGTGAGATCGCCGACAAGGTCGGTGCGCTGGACCGCGAGCGCGCGCAGCTGCGCGAGGACCTGCCTGCCGCTCGGGAGCGGATCAGCACCGCGCGCGAGCAGGTGGTCCGGCTGGAGACGCAGTGGGAGACCAAGCACGGTCAGCTCGAAGGCCGCGAGTCCGAGGCGGATTCCGCCGCGGAGGCCTTCGACGCCGCGCTGCGCATCCCGGGGCTGTGGGCGGCCGCGCAGGTCGTCGGCGAAGAGGACGCCGACGACGCGCCGCAGGCCGAAGCTCCGTCCGAACTCGACAGAGCCGCCGAGCTGCTGGCGGCCGCAGGCGAGCGCAAGACCGCGGGCGAAACCGCCGTGCTCAACCGGTTCCAGGCGTTGCAGCAGTCGCTCAGCGGCGGCTACGACATCAGCGCGGGCGACCAGCACGGCGTGCTCACGGTGACGGTGACCGGCGAGGAAGGTCCGCAGCCGGTGGCCGACGCCGCCCGCCGGGTCGCCGAGCGGCTCGCCGAGCAGCGCAGCTATCTGGGTGAGCGCTACCGCTCGATCTTCGCCGACTACCTGATCCGCGACCTCGCGGAGCGGCTGCGCGGGCAGATGCGGGTGGCCGAGAACCTGTGCAAGCGGATGAACGAGGTGCTCGACGGCGCCCGCTCCAGCCAAGGCGTGCACGTGCAGCTGGAGTGGGAACCGGCGCCGTCGCTGGGCGACGACATCAAGCAGGCCATCGAGCTGGTGCGCACCCCGTTCGCCAACCGCAGCGAGGAGCAGGACGCGCTGCTGCGGCGCGTGTTCACCGATCTGATCGAGGCCGAGCGGGACAGCGCCACCGGCGGCTACGCGGAGATCCTTGCGCGGGCGCTGGACTACCGCTCGTGGTTCGCGTTCACCGTGCGGGTGCGCGATGTCGGGCCGGAGGGCAAGCCCCGGGTGCGGCGGCTGCGACAGCTCTCCTCCGGCGAGACGCGGCTGATCTCCTACGTCACCCTGTTCGCCGCGGCGGCGGCGTTCTACGACGCGGTCAGCGTCGCCTCCGGTGATCGCGGGCCGCTGCGGCTGGTGCTGCTGGACGAGGCCTTCGAGCGGCTCGACGATCCGACGATCGCGCGGATGCTGGGCCTGCTGGTGGACCTGGACATGGACTGGTTGATCACCTGGCCCAGCGGTTGGGGCGTGTCGCCGAAGATCCCGAAGATGCACATCTACGACGTGCTGCGCCCCCGCAGCGGCCACGGCATCGCCTGCACGCACACCACGTGGGACGGCCGCGACATGGAGCGCGCCGAGACCTGATCCGGCGAACGAAGCGGACGTCCCCGCGTATGCGGTCGCGCAGCTGCGGGATCTCCGGGCCGCTGCGGGGAAGGCATGCCTTGTCACGACTGTTCCGGACTCGGGTGCGGCGGACGTACGCCGTCCTCCGCTCCACGCACGTGGGCCGCTGCCCGGTCCGGCCGAACTCGCGGAGCGCTTCCCGAGTGATCGAAACTTCGGCGCCGACTACGCTGGTGCGCTGCGCCGAGAACGGCGGCAGGCCGAGCAGCCCCCGCCGGTGGTGACTTGTACGAACTCGCGGCAGAGGTGGGAAGCAGTGGGCGACGACCCCGGATCGGACGAGGTGCGCGCGGACGTCCGCGCGGTGTGGGGCGGCGAGCAGCTGCGGGATTTCTGGGCGGCTGCGCGGGAAGCGCTGGAGTCACCGCGGAACCCGGACAGGTTCAGCGTCGCGCTGCCGGACGAGCAGACCCGGCAGGCGGTCAGCGAGGTCTACGGCCGGTCGCTGTACCTCGGCCACTCCCGCATCATGGTGTCCAAATTGGACAAGGTGCTGCGCGAGGACACCCGCTTCGGCCTCGGTTTGGCGCAGGTGCTGGAGATCCTGCACGAGCGGCCCGTCGAACCGCGCGAGTCGCCGACCGCGGCGCGCGCCGAGAAGCGGGACCGCACCACCGAAACCGCCCTCGCCGCGCTCGCCGAGCACGGCCTCGCCGAACGCGAGTGGGCGCAGCCGTGGGTGCAGTGGCTGCACCAGTACGGGCGGGTCGCCGAGGAAGAGCTCGACGTGGTGCTGCGGCACGCGGCCGGTGCGCTCTCCGCGATGGTGCTGGATCCGGCGGCCGGTGAACCGGAGTCGTTCACCTCGCGCGCCGACCTCGCAAGCCGCGTCGGTCGCGCGCACGAACTCGACAGCGGAACGACGCTGAGCCGCGTCGTGCTGCGCGCGGCGGCGCTCGCGCACGGCATCGATCCCCCGGCGAACGAACGCGACCGGCGGGCGTTGTGGGAGCGCTGCGGCGTCGCGCTCGACGAGGTTTCCGCCACGGTGCTGTGCTGGGCACTGCCGCTGACCGGTGACGACGAGTGGTCCCGGATGGTGCTGCGGCGCGGTGAGCTGGGTCTGCCGACGCATCTGACGCATCGGGATTTGGCCGCGGCGCCGGGGAATCTGGTCGCGCCGGGCACGGTCGTCGCCGTCTGCGAGAACCCGCGGGTGCTGGAAGCCGCCGCGCAGGAAGAGATCCGGCATCCGGTCGTGTGCGTGTCGGGGCAGCCGACGACGGTGGCGTTGTCGCTGCTCTCGCGGCTGCGCGCGGACGGGGCTGCGCTGCGCTACCACGGGGATTTCGACTGGGCGGGCGTCTCGATCGCCCGGCAGTTGTGGTCCGCGCACGAGGTGGGGCTGTGGCGGATGTCGGCGGCCGACTACCGGGAAGCAGTCAACCTCGCCGCGGCCGACCGCCTCGACCTGCCGCAGCTCGTCGGCTCCCCGGTCGAGACGCCGTGGGACCCGGACCTGGCCGAGCTGATGTCCACGGCCTCCCGCGCGGTCGAGGAGGAGATCGTCCTGTCCACCCTGCTGAACGACCTGCGCCCCGGCTGAACCGTCAGTCCTCGCCCCGCAGCCGGTCGATGTTGAGCCGGGTCGCGCGGGTGTGCGGATGATCCTCGCCCAGCACCTGGAGCATCTCGGGCAGCAGGCTCTCCAACTCGGCCAGCGCCTGCGCGGTGTCGCCTGCCTCCGCCTGCCAGAACGCGAAGTTGTGCCTGGCGGCCAGCGCATTGGGGGCACGTGGATCGAGCACCCGCTGCGTGTCGGGAACGAGATCGGCGAACAACTCGACCGCCCCGTGCGGGTCGCCCGCCTCGCCGCGCCGGATGGCGAGAGCCTGCCGGATGCTCAACGTCGTCGGGTGCAAACGTCCCAATGCCCGCAGCGCATCGGGCAACAGCCCTTCCATCTCCTCCAGCGCGCCCCGCGCATCGCCCGCGGCCGCGCGCTGCGTGGCCAGCTCGTCCCGGGTGGACAGCGTGTCCGGGTGATCGGGTCCCTGCACCCGCAGCCGGTCCTGCACCAGGATCTCCAGCTCCTCCACCGCGTGCTCGGGCTCGCCCGCGCGCGCTCGATAGGTGGCCAGCAACCCGCGGGTCTGCAAGGTGTTCGGGTGGTCCGGTCCGTGCACCTGCAACCGATCCTCGAGCAGCTCGCCGAATTCGGCTGCCGCCTGCTGGACATGCCCGGCCTCACCATGCCGCAGCGCCAGGCTGTGCCGGACGCTCAGCACCCCCGGATCCTGCTTCTCGCGGGTGCGCAGCATGTCGGCCAGCAACACCTCCATCGCGGTCACGGACCCCGCGATATCGCCGAGGGAGGCCTGATCGTTGGCCAGGCACACCCGCGCACTCAGCGTGTCATCGTGATCGGCACCGAGCACCCGGATCAGGACGGGCACCACGCTGTTCAACTCGGCCAGGCCACCGGCCACATCACCGCTTTCGGAACGCAGCCGGGCGAGGTTGACGCGGGCCTCCAACGCCGCAGGGCTGTCCGGCCCGAACGCCTGCGCACGGACGTCGGCCACCTGCTCCGTGTCGGCGACGGCGGCATCGAGGTCGCCCGCCACCCCGCGCCACCACGCGAGTTCCAGGCGAATGGTCAGCACTCCGTGCTGTTCCGGATCGGAGTAGCGCGCCGCGGTCTCGCGCATCCGCTGGAAGTGCTCGACCGCGGCGGTCACCGCTCCGCTGCGGCCCAGGCTCGCCCCGACCAGGAACAGCAAGGGGTGGCAGCAACACTCGTAGAGATGACCCGGTGCATGCGGGTGCAGCGCTTCGGTGTTCGTGCGCAAGGTAGGGATCAGGTCCCCGGAACGTTCCCGCGGCCACGTCTCGTACAGCCCGTCCGCTGCGGAGTGCACCAGTGCACCGAGCTGGTCTGCTGTGAGCTGGTCCCGAGCCGCGCGCTGCACCAGTGCGTGCACCCGCACTCGCCGCGAGTTCGCGCCGCTGTCCTCGGTGATCAGGTTCAGCCGATGCAGGCACCGCAGCGCGCTGCGCACTGCGTGCTGATCCACGGCGTCACCGGTGACCCGCTCCAGGTACGCGCGGACCGCCGTGCTGGTGAACACTTCCGCGGGGATGCCTTGCGGGTCGAGCATCGCGGCGACTTCCAGCACCTTCGGCGCCAAGCCCACTGGTCGCAGCCGCCCCGCCAGCTCGACCGACAGCGCCAAGGTCGCGGTCACCGGATCGACCTGCTCGTCCGGCAGCGCCTCCTGCTCGGGAAGCACGTCGGCGAGCCTGCGGCTCCGATCGGCCAGCAGCGCCCGGTACTCGTGGCAATCCAGATCCTCATCGAGCAGGTAGGCGGCGGCCTGCGCCAGCGCCAGCGGGAGGTGGCCGAGGTCGGCGGCGAGCTCGGCGGCACCTTCGGCACCGGCGAAGTCGGCGGCGCCTTCGGCACCGGTGAGCTCGGCGGCGCTTTCAGCACCCTGCGGCCGGTTGGCCAGCCGAGCCGTCAGGTAGGCGAGCGACTGTTCCGCGGTGAACACGCCGATGTCGACCAGCTCGCGCCGATCGTGCACCAACGCGGCGTCGCGACGCCGCGTCGTGGCGAGCGTCCGGCCCTGCGGCCGGTCCGGCGGCCACAGACCGGTGGCGTCGCCGGGACTGCGCAGGTCGTCGAGCACCACCAGCCAACGCCACGAGGACGAGGCGAGTCCGGCCAGGAACCGTTCCGGCCCGCGCTCCGGGTTCCCGTCCGGGTCCCAGCCGAGTTCGGCGGCAGCGGCGGCGTAGGCCGAGGTGATCGCCTCTCGGGAGCTCGCCGCGACCCAGACCAGCAGCTCGATCTCGCCTTCGAACCACAAGTGTTCGGCCAGCTCGGCCGCGAGCTGCGTCTTGCCCACCCCGCCGAGGCCGGAGAGCACTCGTCCCGTTCCCGCGGGCACGAACTCGCCCGCGTCGACCGGCCGGCGCTGTTGAAAGCACCCCACGCGAGCAGGCACCGCGCCGATGCGGTGCGGCAGATTCGGCCGCGGACCGGCGTGCTGGTGGATGATCACGTCCCGGATACGGCTCGCCTTAACCACCGGGCCGTTGACTCCGCCACCGACCGAGTTCAGCACGACGTCTTCCGGCTCGTTCCGCGAATCCTCGCTCTCCACCCGCGTCCTCCCGCCGGTGCGTCCTGATCTCGGCATCCACTTCTACACCTGATGCGCGGGCCTATCGAATGCCGATGGTGTGCACGCCCCGCCCGACAGGCTCCGGTTCCGCGTGCGGACTCGCCGCCGAACGCGAACCCGGCCGACCGCGGATGGCGATCGGCCGGGTTTCGTCCGAGCTCGTTCAGCGGGATTCCGCCGCGCAGGAGGAATCCTGCTCGGGTCGCGCACCGGTGACCAGGAAGTCGTTCACCGCGTTGTTCGCGCACTGGTTGGCCCCGAACACGTAGACGCCGTGCCCGCCCTGATCGGCCGTCACCATCCGGGCGCGGTCGCCGAGCGCCGAGCGCAGCTCGCGGGCGCCGGCCAGCGGTGTTCCCGGGTCCCGCTCGTTCTGCACCATGAGGACGTTCGACGGGCCGCGGTCGGTGATCCGCACCTGGGGCTCTGCCGCCGGTTTCGACCAGTACGCGCACGCCGAGATGTTCGCGGCGGCCGCGCCGATCAGCGGGTACCGCTTCCGGTCGACCGCCACGTCCCGCTGGTAGCTCTGCACCGACCGCGGCCAATCCGACTCGCCGCAGACCACGGCGAACCGCGCGGCCATGACGTTGTCCGTCGCGGTCGGGACGCCACCCGGCAGCTTCGGGTCCTCGCCGTGATCGAGGGCGCGCCACCCCTGCGCCAACGTGCCCAGATCGTCGTTGTACAACAAGGTGAACGTCATGCCGCGGAAGATCGATCCGTCGTAGCCCGCGACAGGATTCCGGTCCAGCCGGTCGGCCAGCTCGTGGTACTTGGCGGTCACCTCGGCAGGAGTCGTGCCCAGCCCGTGCTCCGGGTGCGCGGCGGCGAACTTCGCGAAGTCCGGGAACCGGTCCTGCATGCCGCGGCCGAAGCCGCGCATCGCTTCGATGTCGTAGCCGCCCGGGCCGAGGTTGCTGTCCAGCACGAACCGGTCGCTGCGCTGCGGGAACATCGTCGTGTAGACCGCGCCCAGGTACGTCCCGTACGACGCGCCGAGGTAGGACACCTTGGACTCACCGAGCGCCGCGCGGACCCGGTCCATGTCCCGCGCGGTGTTCGCCGTGGTCATGTGCGGCAGCATCGATCCGGTCGCGGAGTCCGCGCACTGCCTGGCTTCCGCCTTCGCGACCTCCGCCTGCCGCACGACGTCCGCCGGGCCGTTCGCGTACGGCAGGTTGCCGATCGCCAGCTGCTCCGGTGTCAGGTCGCAGGTCACCGGGTCGCTGTGCCCGACGCCGCGCGGGTCGATGCCGATCACGTCGTACTGCTCGCGCACGCCTTGCGGCAGCGGCGCCGGGAAAGCCGGGTTCGTCAGCAGCTGCGGGTAGTTCAGGCCCGCACCGCCGGGACCGCCCGGATTGGTCAGCAGCACGCCGCGTCGCTTGTCCGGGTTCTTGCTCGGCAGCCGCGAGATCGCGAGGTCGATCTTGCGGCCGTCCGGATCCGCGTAGTCCAGGGGCACTTGCACCGTCGTGCATTCCAGGTCCGGCGTCGGGATGCCGGTGTCCGGGCACGGCCCCCAGTTCAGCTCCTCCGGAGCCGCAGGCGCGGCGGACACCGCCGGGACCAGCACCGCGGTCGCCGCGGCGACGGCGGCGAAGGCCACCGGCAGCGCAAGTTTTCGCATCGGATTTCCTTTCCGCGGTGGGAGAACCACCGCCAGGTCGTCGATCTCGTCGTGCTGCCCGATTCCAGCGAGATCCGCGCCCGCGCAGTAGTGCGGCGGCGTCACCGGTGCGCCGTGACGTTCCTGGCCACCGAGACCTGACGTGACGTCACTGGTGGCGACCCGGCGCGGCAGAGATGATCGGCAGGGAACCGTCCGACCTCGGAGGACCATGCCAACCGCGCTGCCGGTGGACCGCCGGACCTGGACCGGCCGTGCCGTGCAGGACCGGGTGCGCTCGCTGAACCTGTTCTCGACGCTCCCGCCGCTGATCGTCGTCGGCGTGTTCCTGGCGTTCACCGCACGCTCGTGGGGACACGTCCTCCTCCAGCTCGTGGGAATGGCGGCCGCGTTGGTGCTGGCCGAGCGCTGGACTGCGGACGATTCCCGCCGCGTCGCCCGGCCTTGCCTGGTCGTGACCGCGGCCACCTGGCTGGCCGGGGCGCTGACGGACAGCTCCGCCGCGGTCTACGGCATCTGCGTCGTGGTGTCGTTGCTGATCCCGCAGCTGCCCCGCCGTCGGCTCGCGACCCTTTCCGCGCTGTGCGTGTTCATCGCCGCGCTGGGCTCGACGAATCTGCTCGTGTTCGGCGACGACCCGGGCGGACGCGCCTTCCATTACGTCGTGGTGCCGCTGCTCACCGTCCCGGTGGCGACCGTGTTCGCGTTGCTCAACCAGAAGTTCTCCGACCTGATCGTCGAGCGTGAGCAGTCCAGGCAGCGCGAGGCGGAGCTGGCGGTCATGCGGGAGCGGATGCGGTTCGCCAGCGACCTGCACGACATCCAGGGCCACACCCTGCACGTGGTCAAGCTGAAGGTCGCGCTCGCCGAGAAGCTGCTCGACCGCGATCCCGGCCGGGCACGCGAGGAACTGGGCGAGGTGCACGCCCTGGTCGGCGACACCATTGCGCAGACCAAGGAACTCGCCCACGCCCAGCGGCAGCTGAACCTGTCCGCGGAGCTGGAGAACGCGAAGAACCTCTTCGAGGCCGCGGGAATCTTCGTGCACATCGACCGCGAAGCCGACGCCGATCCGCACGCGGGGGAACTGCTCGGCCAGGTCCTGCGCGAGACGACGACCAACATCCTGCGCCACGCCCAAGCGCGCCAGGTGCGGATCACGCTGTCGGCCTCCGGGATCACCATCGTCAACGACGGCGCGCACGAGACCGGGCCGCCGGAACTGAGCGGGCTTTCCACGCTGCGCCAACGCCTCGCGGACAACGGCGGCGAGCTGGAGGTCTCCCGGCGGGACGGCCGGTTCCGGACCACGGCGACCTTCCCCGCCCGGCCTGCTCGGAAGGAGAACCGATGACCACGGTGGTGCTAGCCGACGACGAAGCCTTGCTGCGCAAGGCATTGGCGGCCCTGCTACCGCTGGAGGGCGAGATCACCGTGCTCGCCGAGGCCGAGGACGGCGAATCCGCGGTGGCCGCCACGCTGCGGCACGAGCCGGACGTGCTGGTGATCGATCTGGAGATGCCGCGGGTGGACGGGCTCGGCGCCGTCGCCGAGATCCGCAGGGCGCGGCCGCAGCAGGTGGTCCTCATGCTCACCCGCCACGCCCGGCCCGGCGTGCTGCGCAAGGCGCTGAAGCTCGGCGTGCAGGGCTTCGTCAGCAAGTCGGCCGAACCCGCGCACATCACCTCGGTGATCAAGACGCTGCACGCGGGCAAGCGCTGGATCGACTCGGAGGTCTCCGCGCTCGCCGTCGTCGACGACTGCCCGCTCACCGACCGCGAGCTCGACGTCCTGCGCGCCACCCGCGACGGGTTCTCCGCCGCCGACACCGCCGCTCGGCTGCACCTCGCGGAGGGAACGGTCCGCAACTACCTCTCGAACGCGATGCAGAAAACCCAGACCCGCACCCGCCACGAAGCCGCCCGCTACGCCCGCGAACACGACTGGCTCTAGCCTCCCGCGCGCCGCTGGGCCGTCGACGAAGCGAACCGGCAGAGCGCGCGACTGTCCTCAGTGGATCCGAGCAGCAGGCATCTCAACAGCAGCGGGTGCCCGCTCGTGACGGGCGGCTGGGCGATCGAGGCTAGTCCGGGCCGATCAGCGTGCGGTGGTGGGTGATCACCTTGCGGAACGCGCGGATGTAGCCGTCGGCCAGTTCCGGGTCGTTGTGCGGCACCTTCAGCGTGAGCGTGTTGCGATGCCTGCGCTCCGCCCGCGGATACTGCCCCGGCCGGTAGCGCGGCCAGCCCTCCGGGAGGTTCGGGAACAACCGGTTCGGCGCGTCGAACAGCGGGTGCTCGTTCAGCGGCCGCGGTGCCCGCGGATGGTCCACTTCCAAGCAGCCTTCCGCGCGCAACGCGGCGACCAGCGCGTCCACCGGCAATCCGCCCAGTTCCTCCGGCCGGTGCAGCAGCGGCACGGCGTACCAGGACGGCGCGTAGCGGCCGGGCACCTCGGGCACCGAGATCCCGGGCAGTTCGCGCAGCTCGGTGATCACGCGGGCGGCGATCTGCCTGCGGCCGCCGAGCCGCCGGTCCAGTTCGCCGAGCTGGCCGAGCGTCAGCGCCGCGGCCAGCGGATGCATCCGGTGCGCGAGGCCGGTGCCGGTGAGGGCGTACCTGCGCAGCGGGTGGTCGATCGGGATCTCGCTGCGGCAGCGGCTGCCGTCCTGGCCGTGCAACAGCACCCGGTAGTACAAATCATCATCATCGGTGAGCACGAAACCGCCCTCCCCACCGGAAAGCGGTTTCGACCCGCCCGTGCTGAACGCGGCGATGCTGCCGAACGTGCCGATCCGCTGGCCGCCGATCGCCGCACCGTGCGCGTGCGAACCGTCCTCCACGAGCGCGATGCCGTGCTGCCGGGCGAGGTCGGCGAGCGCTTCGATGCGCGCGGGCACGCCCCACATGTGCGTGGCGACGATGGCCTTGGTGAACGGAGTGATCGCCGCTCGCACCCGTTCCGGGTCGAGGTTGCCGAGCTCGTCGCAGTCGACCAGCACCGGTTTCGCCCGCAGGTGCAGCAGTGGCGTGGCGGTGGCGTGCGAGGTGTAGGCGGGCACGATCACCTCGTCACCGTCGGCGAGGCCGAGCGCCGCGTAGGCGGAGTGCAGCGCCGCGGTGCCGGACGAGGTGACGACCGCGTGGCGCACGCCGAAGAACTCCGCGAGTCTGCTCTCCAGCTCGGCGACCACACCGGTGCGGCCAGGCAGCGACACCGCGTTGTAGAGCTGGGCGGTGACCGCGACGGCGGTGTTGATGTCGATCGGCGGCCACGGCACCTGCGGCGCCATGGTCCGCAGCACCGGAGGCCCACCGTGGATGGCCAGCGGGCTGCTCACGTGATCAGCCCCTTCCGCGCGGCGCCACCGGGACGCGTCCGATGAACACGCACTCGTTGTGCAAACAAAGACTTCGGTTGACATGGTCCGATCAGCTACCCGCCATCTGCGTGAAATTGCCGCCGACGTTCTGGAACCCGAGTTCGAGCGAACCTCGGACCCCCGGTGTGCGCGTAGTCTGAGCAACTGCTCACGGTGCGTTCACGCACACGCACGCCCGGACGCGACGGCGATGGGGTCCTCATGACCGGCCAACCGAAAGCGGACTTCGACGCGGCGCCGCAGCAGGACGTGTTCGTGGCCGAATTCCGCAGGTGGCGGGATGTGCGGGGACTCTCGCGCTCGGCGCTGGCGCGGGAGATGGGCTACAGCCGGTCGTACGTGTCGAAGGTGGAGAGCGGCGGCGAGCACGCTTCCCGGGAGTTCGCCCAGGCCGCCGACGGCGCCCTGAACGCCGGTGGCTCGCTGCGCCGGGCCTGGCGGGAGCAGAACGCGGTTCCGGCGCCGCGCAAGCCGCCACCCGCTCCCCCGGCACCGGTGGAACCCGCCGGCGGTCTGGTGGTCGAGCACGATCACGCCGAACTGTTCTACGACAACGGTTCCTACCGCGCCACCATGCGGCGACTTCTGGTCAACAACGGTCAGCAGCCGATCACCCGCTACCTGATCCGGATCTCGGTGGACCGCTTTCCCGGCGATCCGGAGCGCTCCAACCAGCTCTACCGGGACAACCCGCTGACCTGGGAAGAAGTCGATCTTCAGGCGTGGTACGGGGACCAGCGCCAGGAACCGATGCGCTGGAGCGTGCAGCACGACCGGGACGCCTTCAAGGAGGTGTGGCTGCTGTTCGCCAACGACTCCGGCCGATTTCCGCTGTATCCCGGCGAAAGCGCGTGGATCGAGTACACCTACACGGTCAGCGACGACAAGTGGGGCCACTGGTTCCGGCGCGCGGTGCGACTGCCGACCCGGCGATTATCGGTGACCTTGGACTTCCCGACCGATCTGGACCCGGCGGTGTGGGGGCTGCACACCTCGATGACCGCGGAGTCCATGCCGTTCCAGACCGCGGTCGAGACCCGGCACGACGACGACCGCACGATCTACTCGTGGTCCACCGAAGATCCGCCGATGCACGCCCGCTACCGGCTGGAATGGCATTTCCGCAATCACGTGCGCGCGGCGCGCTCCGGGCCACCGAAACCGAGCGAGACGATGACGGCGCTGGGCATCGTGCAGGAAGGCGACCCGATGCTGCGCAGGCCCTCCCGGCCGTTCACGCTGCCCGCGGAGGCCGAGGACGCCCGCCGGGTGATCAACGAGCTGCACGCGGCGACGCAGCGGATCGCCAAGGCGCACACCTTCGGCAAAGGAATGGGGATCGCCGCGCCGCAGATCGGCATCGAGCGGGCCGCCGCGATCGTGCGCCCGCCCGGCAGCGACGACCTGATCACGCTGCTGAACCCGCGGATCATCGAGTCGAGCGAGCAGGGCGACGAGCAGTACGAGGGCTGCCTGAGCTTCTTCGACGTGCGCTGCCTGGTCCCGCGGCCGCTGGTGGTGCACGTGGAGCACCAGGACATCAGCGGCGAGCGGCGGATCACCATCTTCGAGCGCGGCATCGCGCGGCTGGTCGCGCACGAGGTGGACCACCTCTGCGGCGTGCTGTGCCGGGACCACCTGCTGCCGGAGGTGCACCCGATCCCGGTCGAGCAGTACCGCGGCAGCGGGGCGAACTGGCACTACCCGGCCGAGGGCTGAGCCACCCGCACGGAGGCACAGTGCGAGATCAACGCACGAATGCGCACGTACATTGGGGTTGCGTGCGCGGCTGATCCTTGGCCGGTGCGGCGCGGTGCGTCACCATCGGGCTCACCGCGGGCGGTTTTTCCCTGCGCACGCCGTATCCGCGGCCGAACCAGGGAGGCGAGGCGGCATGTTCACCTTTCCCGTGCAGGCGACGGAGCTGTTCGCCGAACGAGCCCGCCAGTTCCGCGCTTGGGGAGTCCCCGCGCACGTGATCGCACGCGCGAGCGAGCGGATCGACGACGTGTGGGGCCGCGGACGCAGCGGCTGGGTCCCGGTGTGGGCCTCCGAGGCCAGGCACGCCGAGTCCGCGAAGGAGTGGGCGCGCGCCGCGGCGTGCTGGGGCGCGGCTCGTTTCCCCTGCCTGGCCACCTCGGATCGGCACGACGCCTACCAGCGGCAGTTGGAGTGCTTCCGGCACGCCTCGGCGTGCCTCCCGGTGACGTTCCGCCGCTACGCGGTGGAGGTGCCGTACCGCGGCGAGCCCACCAGCGTGGTCGCGCACGTGTACCGGCGCCCCCGCGCGGTCAGCGACCAGTTGCTGCTGCTGTGCGGCGGGGTGGACACCTGGAAGATCGAGCTGCATCGCATCGCGCTGGCGATCTCGCTGTGCACCGGGTTGACCGTGGCCGCGGTCGACATGCCGGGGACCGGTGAGTCGCGGGTACCGCTGGCCGCGGACTCGGATCTGGTGCTGGCCGGGGCTGCTCGGCGGCTCGCGGAACGCACCGGTTGCGTGCGAACGGCGATGCTCGGGTTGAGCTTCGGCGGGCACTGGGCCGCGAAGCTCGCACTGACCGGGCGGGTGGACGCGGCGATCGAGGTCGGCGGGCCGGTGGGCGCGAACGGTTCGGCGGTGGACGTGCTCGGGTTGCCCGGCGGGATGGCCGGGATCATCGGCAACGCGCTCGGGCTGGACCAGTTGCCGCACCGCGCCGAGTCGAACCGGTTCTCGCAGGAGTTCTCGCTGCGCAGGCAGGGCCTGCTGAATTCGATCGGGCGCTGCCCGCTGCTGGCGATCAACGGCAGCAACGACCCCTACATCCCGTTGCGGGACACCACGGCGCTGGGCGACCGGCCGGAGGCGGTGGTGTGGCTGGTCGCCGATGCCGGGCATTGCGCTGCGGAACGGTTGCCGCGGGTGCTGCCCGCTGCGGTGGGCTGGCTGCTCGCGGAGCTCTCGCCGCGTTCGGTGCGCCGCCAGCTGGCCGCTCGCGCGCTGCGGAGCGCCCTCGGTGCTGCCGTGACCGGGCCGCGGCAGGTGGCCTCCGCGGCCTGACGACCGGCCTCTCCCGCAAGACAAGTTCAACAGCAGGGCTTAACCTCCGGGCTCATGACCGGCACCGGGTTCACCGTCGAGTTCGCCGCGCCCGAGCCGCAGCGGCTGGCGCACTGGTGGGCGCACGTGCTGCGGTGGACGGTCGGCCCGGACGACGTCGTGCGGCCCACCGGCCCCGGCGTCGAGCTGCGGTTCGCGGCCTCGGAGGCGGACAAGGCGGGCAAGAACGCCGTGCACCTGGAGCTGCGCAGCGAATCCTACGAGCACCAGCGCGACACGCTGCTGCGGTTGTTCAACGCCGGAGCGCGGTTCACCGATGAGGGCGAAGACGTCCCGTGGCAGGAGATGACCGACCCGGCGGGCAACGAACTCCGCCTGCTCGAACCCAGGCAGTCCGATGTGGACACCGGGCCGGTGGCTTCGGTGGTGGTGGGCTCGTCCGACCCTTCGGCCGACTCCGCGCGGTGGGTCTCCGCCGGATTGCAGGTCGTCCGGCGCGACCCCGCCCTGATCGCACTGCACTCGACGGCGCGGACGGGCCCGTACCTGGAGTTCAAGCTCGGCGGTCCCACCACCGGAATGCTGCGGGTGCTGCCGGAACTCTGAAGATCAGGGTCCGATGACCCGGATTCCGTGCAGCCGGCGGACGAACTCGGCACCGAACGCGGTCGACGGGGTGTGCGCACCGGCCTCGACGCCGCCCGCGAGCAACCCGTCGACCGTGCGCAGCACCGAGTCCGCGGTGAAGTCGTAGGTGTCCGGCCCGATCAACGCGGCGGACGCGCTGCGCCCCTGCCCGTCGCGGGCCTCCGCGTAGACCTCCACCCAGCTCTTGCTGCGTTGCGCAGTGCCCGGTCCGCGCACCAGCGAACCGATCACGGCCTTGCCGATGCGTTGCGCCACCGGCTTGCCCAGCACGACCCGCCCGAACGCGGAGGCGCGCGGCCCGACCCGGTCCAGCCCCGGCAACCGCGCGAACGTGGTGATGTCGCCGATCCCCGTGCTGCGGAAAGCGGTGCTCACGTCGCCCCACGGTAGCGAGGTCACCGTGCGGTGCCCGGACGGGAACGGGACTTCGCGGCGCCGCCAGCCCATCGGCACGGTCCGCAGCGAACCGCCCACCCGCGCCCGGCCGCCCATCGCCGCGCCTTCCAGCGCGCTCTTCATGGTGCCGCCGCTGATCCCGCCGCTGGCCTGGAACGCCAGGTCCAGCTCGGTCGCTGCGGGCAGCTCGGCGGCGACCAGCGCGGCCAGGCAATCGGTCGGCACCACGTCGAAACCGGAGCCCGGCAGCAGCACCACGCCCGCCCGCCGCGCCTCGTCGTGACGCGCGAACACCGACTCGAAGACATCGACCTCACCGGTGACGTCCAGGTAGTGCGTCCCGGTGCGCAGGCACCCGTCGACCATCGGCGCCGAGGTCGCCGAGAACGGTCCCGCGCAGTGCGCGACCACGTCGACGTCGCCGAGCGCCTCGGCCACGCCCGCGCCGTCGCGCAAGTCGAACACCCGGTGCGGCAGCCCCAGCGGGGTGGCCACCTTGGCGACCTTCTCGGCGTCCCGCCCGGCCAGCAGCGGCCGCTGCCCGCGCTCGATCGCGCGCTGCGCCACGAGCTGGCCCGTGTAGCCGGTAGCGCCGTAGATCATCCAGGTCACGCAGCCTCCTAGCACCGCTACTGCCCGACCAACGAACACGTCGCGCACCCGTAACGGGTTGCCTGGCTCACCCGCCGCGCTGCGCAGTTCCCGGCGGCGGCCGTCGCAGGCGAACTCACCGGCCGCGCAGCCGGACGGTCACGCCAGCGCGAGCGCGGATTCGACGATGAGCCAGCCGCCGAACAGCACGAACAGCGCCGCCGCGCCGTAGCGGATGACGCGGTCCGGCAGGTGCCTGCCCAGCAGCAGGCCGACGCCGATGGCCAGCGCGTCGGCCAGCACCATGCCGACCGTCGAGCCGATCCAGGTGCCGAGCCAGTCGTGCTGCGAGGCGAGGGTGACCGTGGCGAGCATCGTCTTGTCGCCGAGCTCGGCCAGCAGGAACGCCACGGTGACCGCGACGACCGCGGATCGGGCGGTGCGCGACGCGCGGCTCTTGTCCTGCTCGGTGAGGTGGTCGCCGCGCACCGTCCACGCCGCGAAACCGAGGAAGGCGACACCGGCGACCAGGCCGATCCACTCGGTCGGCAGCAGTTCGCCCATGCCGAAGCCGAGCCCCACCGAGGCCAGGTGCACGATCGCGGTGGCCAGGCTGATGCCCACCAGCACCTGCCATGCGCGGAACCTGGTGGCGAAGGTCATGGCCATCAGCTGGGACTTGTCCCCGAGTTCGGCGACGAAGATCGCCGCGGAACTCACCGCGAGGCTCGTGAACACGTCGTACCCCTCTTGCTCGGCCGGACCGGAGGCGCGCAGCCTTCGACCCGGCGTGTACCGGATCGAAGGTCTCGCCCGCCCGCCCGAATTCGGCGAGGCTCCGTGCCCGGGCGCGTCTTCGCCGCCAGTGTGTCGACCACGGAATTGAGGGCTACTCCCCTTCTGCCCACGAGGTTACCGGCGCACGCGGAACAATCAAGGCGTGCAACCCAACTCGAGTCGTCGAATCAATTACCACCTCATCCCCAAACGGCTCTTTCGCCGTGCCGCAACGTGCTTTTTCGGCAATCCCAGACGCAATTTCCAGGTGATCCGAACGGCTTGCTACGGTCCGTTCGGCAATTCCCTGCCCGGCACGTCGGGGTCGCAGCCGACGCGCGGCAGCTGGGCGCGCACCGCGCTGCTGGTGCGCCCCAGCTCGGCGGCCAGCTCGGCCAGCACGGTGCTCGCCGGAGTCCCCGCCGCACCGTCCAGCCATCGCGACCGCAACCGCGCACCGTGCTCGGACGACCAAGGCCTGCCCGCGTGCATCGCAGCTCCCCGCGGCTTTCGCGGCCGCCGCCCGTGGAACGCGGCCAACCCGGCCAGCGTCCGCCCCAGGAACGCGCCGGCATCGGCCAGCTCGTCGACCGTGATCGTCAAGTCGCCTTCGGACACGACCACGCCGTCCGCGTCCGATCCCGTGAACCGCATCCGCACCGCTGGAGCACGGCCGCTTTCCGCCGCCACGGTGCCCGCAGTTATCCCGTAGGTGTGCGCACCCACTCGCTGTTCGTCGTGAAAATCCATGCCGACGACGTTAGAAGCGGAACACCGCCGTCAACGGGACAACATTCGTCGGCGTGTCGGCCGGGATCACGGAAGGGTGAGCCGGAGCGGCCCGGTGGATTCCCGGGAAGCGAGCTGCCCCACCGCCGAATAGGTGTCCGCGCCCGCTTCCACCGGAAAACCCGCCGCGTCATCCAATTCGGGACGCCATTTCGTCGTGTGCACCAGCCCCGGTTCCACGATCTCGTATCCGTCCAGCAAGGAGCGGAAATCCTCCGGCGACCGCCACGCCGGGGTGGCCCCGACCCGCGCGGCGACGGGTCCGAACGCGGAGATCTGCGCCGGGGTGGCGGTCACCGGCGAGAGGTGCGAGAGCACCAGCGCGCTGTGCACCGGGCAGGCGTCCCGGTAAGCGGCGACCACCCCGGTCAGCTCGGCGTCGTCGGTGATGAACGGCAGCGCGGCCACCGCGAGCACCCCGACCGGCCGGGTGAAGTCCAGCACCGAGGTCACTCCGGGAGCGGTGAGCACGCTGGCCGGTTGGCGCAGGTCCGCCTCGGTCACGGTCACCCCGCGCACGTCGTGCAGCTGCCGTTCGGCGAGCCGCACGGTCACCGGATCCGCGTCGACGTAGGCCACTCGCGCGCAAGGATCGGCCCGCTGCGCGGCGCCGTGCACGTCCCCGGTCGTCGACAGCCCGGTTCCGAGGTCGAGAAACTGGTCGATACCGCTGGACACCAGGTAGCGCACCGCCCGCCGCAGGAAGCCGTGCACCGCAAGCACGTGCCCGCGCAGGTTCGGCAGCACGGCGGTGAGGTCTTCGGCGGTGCCCCGGTCGACCTCGAAGTGGCTGCTGCCGCCGAGGTAGTAGTCGAAGATCCGCGCGATCGACGGCCGCTGCGGAAGCTCCGCTCCGGCGAGCGCACCGCCCGCGTCGGATCCTTGCATCAACGCCCCCAGAATCGGCGAGCCCCCAGCGTAGATCGCCGCGACGATCGTGGACAGCGAAAACCGGGAAAAACGAGTTCCCGCATCGGGAAGGCGGGCATCCGCGCCGCGATGTCCCGGCACCGCCTCAAGGCACCAGGTATTCGCCGTCCCGCGCATCGGTGATCGCCATGTGCCCTGGCGCGTGCCCGATCGCCAGCGACGGCTTGGACCGCATCACCGCCGCCTGCGGCGTCACGCCGCACGCCCAGAACACCGCCACCTCGCCGGGCCGAACTTCCACCGGCTCCCCGAAGTCCGGCGCGTCCAAGTCGCGCACGCCGATGTCCGCGGGCGAGCCGATGTGCACCGGCGCGCCGTGCACTGCCGGGTAGCGCGACGTGATCCGCACCGCCGTGGCCACTTGATCGGCGGGCATCGGCCGCATCGACACCACCAGCGGCCCGGACAGCGCACCCGCCGGGCGGCATTCCTGATCGGTGCGGTACATCGGCACGTTGCGGTCCTGGTCCAGGTGCCGGACCGGGACGCCCGCCTCGATCAGCGCGGCCTCGAAGGTGAAGCTGCAGCCGACCAGGAACGACACCAGGTCGTCCCGCCACAGCCCGGTGACCTCGTCGCGTTCCTCGACCAGTTCGCCGTCCCGGTAGATCCGGTAGGCGGGCAGGTCGGTGCGCAGGTCGCCGTCGAAGAGCCGCGCCGCGGTCCCGCCCGGCTCGGTCACGTCCAGCACCGGGCACGACTTCGGGTTGCGCTGGGCGAACAGCAGGAAGTCGTAGGCGTGCTCGCGCGGCAGCGTGATCAGGTTCGCCTGCGTCCAGCCCGCGCAGAACCCCGACGTGGGCACCCGCAGGCCGGCGCGGAACTGCGCTCTCGCCTGCTGCGGGCTCAGCTCCTTCGATTCGGTCCGCAACCGTCGTCTCCTCTCAACGAATCCGGCGGAAGCGCAGCTTGCGGCCCGGCCGGGCCTGCGCCGCGCGATCGACCTCGGCCGCGGGCAACACCGCGATCACCGGGTAGCCGCCGGTCACGGGGTGGTCGGCGAGGAACAGCGTGGGCCGCCCGGACGGCGGGACCTGCAACGACCCCACCACCATGCCTTCGCTGGGCAGTTCGTCGGTGCGCGCGCGGGTCAGCTCCGGGCCGTTCAGGCGCATCCCGACCCGGTTGCTCTGCGGGGCCACCTCGAACGGTTCGCCGAGCAGCGCCTCGACCGCGGTGTCGGTGAACCAGTCCGCGCGCGGCCCGAGCGAGACCGCCAGCTCCAGGTCCCCGGCCGGTTCGGCGGGCATCGGCGCCACGTCGACCTGCGGGATCCGGCAGTGCGCGTGCCCGATGGCCAGCGTCGTGCCCTCGGTGAGCCGGGCAGGCCCGAGCCCGGAGAGCAGGTCGGTGGACCGCGACCCCAGCACCGGCTCCACGGCGATCCCGCCGCGCACCGCGAGGTAGCTGCGCAATCCGGCTTCCGGTGCGTCGAGCCGGACGCGCTGCCCGGCGCGCACCCGCAGCACCGCGTTCACCGGTTCGGGCCTGCCGTCCACCACGACCGGACAAGATGCTCCGGTGACCGCCAGCGTCATGGCGTGGTGCGCGCGCAGCTGGAAGCCGCCGAAGGTGATCTCCAGCGCCGCCGCGGCCTCGTCGTTGCCGACCAGCCGGTTCGCCAGCTTCAGCGAACCCCGATCGGCGGCTCCGGAAACGCCGACTCCGATCCCGCCGTGACCGGGCCTGCCCAGGTCCTGCACCGTGGCCAGCGGACCGGTCCGCTCGATCTCGATCATCCGGCCTCCTCGAACCGCACCCGCACACCGGGCCGCAGCAGCGCGGGCGGATCCCGGTCGAGCCGCCAGATCTCCACGTCGGTGCGGCCGATCAGCTGCCAGCCACCGGGGGATTCGCGCGGGTAGATGCCGCTGAACTCGCCCGCGAGCCCGACCGCACCCGCGGGCACGCAGGTGCGCGACTCGGTGCGCCGTGGCACCGCCAGCTTCGGCGAGCCGCCCGTGAGGTAGCCGAACCCCGGGGCGAAGCCGCCGAACGCGACCGTCCACGGGAAGTCGGTGTGCGCCTCGACCACCTCGCGCTCGGTGAGGCCGGTCAGCTTCGCCACCTCGGCCAGGTCTTCGCCGTCGTAGACCACCGGAACGCGCAGCAGGCCGCCGTCGTCGGGCTGGGAATCCGCCGGTCGCGTCTCCCGCACGGCGCGTTCGACCTCGGCGATGTCCGCGCCGGCCTCCAAGTGCAGCAGCAGCGTCCGCGCGGCGGGCACGACGTCGAGCACGCCTTCCGGGGCGGCCCGGGTCAGCGCGCCGTAGAGCGCCTGCACCTCGCGCAGGCCGTCGAGTTCGACGAGCAGACCGGAGTCCGCGCAGCGCATCGTCCGCATCGGCTCACCCGACCCTGGTCGGGGCGAACGGCGCCAGCTCGACGCCTTGGGCCAGCAGCCGGTCCCGCAGGGTTTCGGCGATCACCACCGCGCCGGGGCTGTCGCCGTGCACGCAGATCGACTGCGCGTGCACGGCGACCTCGCTGCCGTCGACCGCCTCGATCGGTTCGCCGTTCGCCAGCCGCAGGCAGCGCTGCGCGATGGCGTCCGGATCGTGCAGCACGGCACCGGGTTCGCGGCGGGACACCAGCGTGGCCTGCGGGGTGTAGGCGCGGTCGGCGAAGGCTTCGCGCACGGTGCGCAGACCCGCCGACTCCGCCAGTTCCAGCCACTTCGAGCCGGGCAGCCCGAGGACGGCGAGGTTCCGGTCGTAGGCGGTCACCGCGTCGACCACCGCGGCGGCCTGCTGCTCGTCCCGCACGATCGCGTTGTAGAGCGCGCCGTGCGGTTTGACGTAGGTGACCTCGGTGCCTTCGACGCGGGCGAGGCCGTCCAGCGCGGCCAGCTGGTAGAGCACCTCGTCGGTGAGTTCCCGCGGCGGCACGTCGATGAACCGCCTGCCGAACCCGGCCAGATCCCGGTAGCCGACCTGCGCCCCCACGGCGACCTCGCGCGCGGCGGCCTCCGCGCACGCCCGCCGGATCACCGAAGGATCCCCGGCGTGGAACCCGCAGGCCACGTTCGCGCTGGTGACCACGGCCAGCAGCGCCGCGTCGTCGCCGAGTTCCCAACGGCCGAAGCCCTCGGCCAGGTCGGAGTTCAAGTCGATCCGCATGTCCGCTCCTCTCCCGGGACGCCCGCTCACTGCCAGAGCCCGGCGATGCCGCTGAGCGAGTTGATGCCCAAGTACAGCGACAGCAGCCAGGCCAGCACCCCGATCACCAGCAGCCAGCGCGGGTAGCGGTACCCGCCGAGCAGGTCGCGGCGCCGCGCGCCCACCCACAGCAGCACGCCGAACCCGACCGGCAGGATCAGCCCGTTCAGCGCACCGGCCAGCACCAGCAGGGTCGTCGGTGCCTGGTTCAGCAGCAGGAACACCGCCGTGGACACCGCGATGAACGCGACGACCAGCCAGGTGCGGCGGCGTTGCAGCGCGGGCGAGAAGGTCACCAGGAACGACACCGAGGTGTAGGCCGCACCGACGACCGAGGTGATCGAGGCCGCCCACAGGATCATGCCGAACATCCGCACGCCGACCTCGCCCGCGGCGTGCCCGAACGCCGCCGCGGTCGGGTTGCCCGCGGCGCTCAACGACACCCCGGAGGCCACGACGCCGAGCACCGCGAGGAACAGCACCGCCCGCATCAGCCCGGTGACCAGCAGCGACCACACCGAACTGCGGCTGACCTCGACGATGCGCTCCGGTCCGGTAACCCCGGCGTCGACCAGCCGGTGCGCGCCCGCATAGGTGATGTAGCCGCCGACGGTCCCGCCGATGAGCGTGGTGATGGACAGGAAGTCGACGGTGTCCGGCAGCACCGCCTGCCGCAGCGCCTGCCCCACCGGCGGCCCGGACACGACGGCGACGTAGCTGGTCAGCCCGATCATGACCACGCCGAGCACGACCACGATCCGGTCCATCGCCACACCGGCCCGCTTGCTCAGGAAGATGCCGATGGCGACCAGCGCGGAGAGCGCGCCGCCGATCTTGGCGTCCAGTCCGAACAGCGCATCGAGCCCGAGCGAGGTGCCCGCGACGTTGGCGACGTTGAACACCAGCCCGCCGAAGACCACCAGCGCCGCCATCGCGTAACCGAGCCCGGGCAGCACCCGGTTGCCGAGGTCCTGCGCCCGCATCCCGGAGACCCCGATGACCCGCCACACGTTGAGCTGCACGGCCACGTCGATCAGCACCGACAGCAGGATGGCGAACGCGAACGCGGCGCCGAGCTGCACGGTGAACTCGGTGGTCTGAGTGATGAAACCGGGGCCGATGGCGCTGGTGGCCATCAGGAAGACCGCCCCGATCAGCGCGCCGCGGTTGACGCCGGTCGTCTTGGTGTCGCTCATTGCGCTCCCCTCCCGCTGCACTGCGGGTTCCCTGCCCGGGCGGACCCTGCCCAAATGCCGTGCGCTGGGCTTTCCCCGGCGTGGTGTGCCGCCGTCCCGGCGGTGGGAACACGATAGGGCTCGTTCACCTCGGGATCAATAGGACTTGAGAACGTATCCACGTTTCCCATGTAGAACGTTCGATCGTTCAACAATCCCACGGAGGCGGTCGGGGTGCGGCTTGAGCTGCGCGTATCGTTCGGTCGTCGGACGTCCCTACGTTCCGCGGCGCCGTCGTTAAACTTTCGGTTCCCGATCAAGCCCGAGTCTGGAGCGCACATGACCCAGTGGGTCGACCGGTTGGCCGCCGACCGCGTCCTGCTCGAACGGACCAGCACCGTCGAGCGCGTCACCGACCTGCTGCGGCAGCGCATCATCCAGGGCGAGCTGCCGCCGGGCACCCAGCTCTCCGAGGTCAGCGCCAAGGACGCGCTCGGGGTTTCGCGCAACACCCTGCGCGAGGCGTTCCGGCTGCTCGGGCACGAGCGGCTGCTGGTGCACGAGATGCACAAGGGCGTCTCGGTGCGCAAACCCACCACCGCCGATGTCACCGACCTGTACCGGCTGCGGCGGATCATCGAGGTCGGCGCCGTCCGCTACGCCGAGACCACCAAGAAGTCGCTGGTGGAGGCCGTGGACCGGGCGGTCGCGGCAGGTGAGCGGGCCACCGGCGACGCCGACTGGGTGGAGGTCGGCACCGCGAACATGCGCTTCCACGAAGCACTGGTCGGGCTCGCCGACAGCCCCCGGATCAACGACGCCATGGCCGGGCTGCTGGCCGAGCTGCGGCTGGCGTTCCACGTGATGTCGACCGACGAGGACGGCAACCTCGACCCGGAACGCACCCGCGGCTTCTACGAGAAATACGTGGAACGCAACCGGGTCATCGCCGACAAGGTCGCGCGCGACGAGCTGGAATCCGCCGCCACCGACCTGGCCGGCTACCTCTCCGACGCGGAGGACCACCTGATCCAGGCGTACGAATCCCACCGCTGACAGCCGGTTCTGCTGCTCCGGACGGCCGGTTATGATCATCTGCGTTCGCAGCACACCGGGGAGGTACCTGTGGTCGGGGAGAGTTACCAGGTTCCGCCGCGCGTGGACGTGAGCGTGCCCAGCGTGGCGCGCTGCTACGACTACGCGCTCGGCGGCAAGGACAACTTCGAGGTCGACCGGGCCGCGGTTGCCGCCACCGAAGAGCTGGTGCCGGAAGCCGGGGTGCTGGCGAAGGTGAACCGCTCGTGGCACATCCGGGCCACCCGGTTCCTGTCCGAGCGGGCGGGCATCAAGCAGTACCTGGACCTGGGCGCGGGGCTGCCGACCGCGGAGAACACCCACGAGGTCGTGCACCGGATGGACCGCGAGGCCCGCGTGGTCTACGTGGACAACGATCCGTCGGCGGCCGCGCACGGCCGCGTGCTGCTCGACGACGACGCCTCGGTGCGCTACATCGAAGGCGACCTCACCAAGCCGGAAGAGATCTTCGGCGATCCGGTGGTGCGCGATCATCTGGACCTGTCGCAGCCGATCGCGCTGTACCAGAGCGCGACCCTGCACCACCAGCCCGACGACCTGGACCTGGTCGGGATCATGCGCGACTACGTGGCGGCGCTGGCGCCCGGTTCGTACGTGGCGTTGAGCCACTTCTGGGATCCGGGCGGCGAAGCGGGCGCCATGGTGCGGCGCATCCGCGAGGTCATGCTGGAGCAGGGCCTCGACGGTGAGCACTTCCGCTCCCGCGAGCAGATCTCGGAGATGCTGCCCGGGCTGGAGCTCGTCCCGTCCGGCCCGGCGACCGCCGAGGGTCTGGTGCCGCTGCTGGAGTGGTGGCCGGACGGACCGACGGTCGTCGAACCGGGCGTCGTGCAGCGCTGCATCATGGGCGCCATCGGCCGCAAACCCTGAGCCCGCGTTCACTATCCTTGTCCGCTGCTGCTCGATTTGCGGTTTTCCTCGTTGAAAGGCCCCCGTCCGACCACACGAGGTCCACCTGCTTTGTTTTCCCGTCAGCATCGATCTGCATGATCGGCATGGCCTTGTTGATCGGGTTTCCGTGACTCTCCGGGCTGAACGCGATCATGCCGGTGGCGCCGTAAAACGGCCTGGCGCATGTGGTCGTATGCTTGATCGTGCCCGCCACCTCCTTGAGGTTCCTCGTCACCGATGACGTGTTGCGTGCGGCTTCGGCCGCGAGTTTGACCGCGTCGTAGTTGGACATCGCAAGGTGCCGTTGCAGCATCGACCGGGCAGCGGTAGCGGCGCGGAATCGGAATACCGCCACTGTCAGCCCTGGTCATCATTGTCCGGGCAGCCGTCCTCGACGAATTCGGTACGCCGTCCGGCGGTGCAGGTTGCGAATTCGAACACTACCTAGGCGGCTCGATCCACCCGGCGTCCGTTGCGCCAAATGGCGGCTATGTCACGAATGGCATTGATGTCGCTGGTCGGGTCGCCGTCGGCGAGCAACAGGTCGGCTCGGGCGCCGGGTTCGAGCACGCCCCTGCCTTCCAGGCCGAACCGCTGCGCCGGGAGTCCGGTGGCCGAGCGCAGCGCCTCGAGCGGACTCATGCCCGCGTCGACCAGCAACCCGAGTTCGGACAGCACGCTGACACCGCGCGCGGTTCCCGAGTTCGGAACATCGGTTCCGGCGAGTATCGGGACACCTGCCGCATGCAGGGCGCGAACGTTGTCCCGCGCCGCGGCGAAAAGTCCCGGCTTGCACCTGTACCGCGCGCTCAGCCCGTCGCGTTGCCGCTGCGACAGGTACGGGGCCAGCGACGGGTCGCGCAGCACCCGGTCCGCTTCGCCCGCGCAGCTCAACGCGTTGAACACGCTCAACGTCGCGGTCACGAACGCCCCGCTGCGGCGCGCCAGCTCGACGACCTCGGGCGGCATCGGGTCCGCCGGCACGTGCGCGAGCCCGTCCGCTCCGGCTTCCAACGCGGTCAGCGCGTCGCGCTGCTGGACCACGTGCACGACGCATCGGGCTCCGCGCGCGTGCGCGGCTTCGATCGCATACCCCACTTGCCGGTCGCTGAGGGTGGGAGTCCGCCCGCCGAACAAGGTGCCGTCGTCCTTGATCACCTTGATGTAGTCCGAACCTTCGGCCAGGCGCGCACCGACGAATCGCGCGATCTCCGCGCGCCCGGCGTCCGGGGCGACCGTGGGGATCGGGCCGTACTCCGTGCCGTGCCCGCCGGGAACGGTCAGCAGCGTGCCCGCCGTCCACAGATCGGAGAACCGGGTCGGTGCCGTGGATTCGCGCTGCTCGCGGTACGGCCCGAGCCGGTCCAGGAACGCGAACATGTCCAGTTCGGTGGTGACGCCGAAGCGGACCGGGTCGGCGTCGAGGCCGAACGCGTGCACGTGCGCATCGATCAGACCCGGCAGCACCGTCTTCCCGCGCCCGTCGACGATGTCGATGCCGCGTGGCAACGAGGTTTCCGGACCGACCGCGAGGATGCGCGCGCCCCGCACGACGACGGCGCCGGGGCCGAGCGATCGCCTGCCGTCGAAGACGGCGGCACCTGCTATCGCGAACGTCGGCCCGGATGCGGCGGCGGGCGCGGTGATCGCGGTGCTGATCGAAGCGCCCACGGCGCCTGCCAGCGCCGTCCGTCTGCCGATCCGCGCCGGTACGGAATCGTGCATCGACTACCCCCAGTGTTCTCCCAGCCACACCAGGAAACCAGCATGGTCAACCATGCCGTCGCTCAGTCGATCAGCCTGCGGCGCATCGCGGTGTAGGCGAGCAACCACATCAGTCCAGCGAACCCGGCCAGCGCCAGCACGTGCAGGACGTCCACCGCGGGCTGCGGCCCGAACGCGGCGTGCCGGACCAGCTCGACGCAGTGGTACAGCGGGTTGAACGCCGCTGCGGTCCCCGCCCAGCCCGGCAACTGCGAGATCGGGAAGAACGTGCCCGCCACCAGGAACAGCGGTGTGATCACCGCGCTGACGATGTAGTTGAACGAGTCGATCGCGGGCACGATCGCCGAGCACCAGATGCCGAACAACGCGAAGCCGAGACCGGTGATCACCCCGGTCGGCGGCACCAGCAGCATGCCCGGCGCCGGATCCAGCCCGAACACCATCGCCACCAGCAGCGGCGCGCAGCCGTACACACCGGCCTTGACCCCCAGCCACAGCGCCTCGGCGGTGACGAGTTCGTGCACGTCCACCGGCGCGGCCAGCATCGCGTCGTAGGAGTGCTGGAACTTGCGCCGCACGAACGTGGTGAACATGCCGCCGAAGGCGCTGGTGAACAGCACCGACGTGGCCACCACACCGGTGCCGAGGAACTCGATGTAGGGCAGTCCGCCGATCGTGGCGATCAGCGTGCCGAAACCGAACCCGAACGCCAGCAGGTAGATCGTCGGCTCCACCACCGAGGAGAACGTGCTGGAGATCCAGTACCGGCGGAACAGGGTCATCTCCCGCTTCCAGACCCCGGCGAACGCGGCGAGTTCGAAACGCCGCAACCGCTGCGGAGCCTGTCCGGGCGCGTGCGCGGTCATTCCACGACCTCCCCGGTCAGCGACACGAACACGTCCTCCAGGTTGCTGACCCTGCGGTGCCCGCCGCCGAGCCGCGCGGCCGTGGCTTCGGGCATGAGCTCGGCGCGCAGCACCGAAACCGAAGGCCCGGTCCGCCGGGTCACCAGGCCCGCGTCCACCGCGATCGTCTCCACCTCGCTGAGCCGGTGCGGCGGGCCGTAGTACTCCAGCACTTCCCGACCGGCGTGCTCATCGCGCAGGTCATCGGGTTTGCCGTGGGCGACGACCCGGCCGCGGGACATCACCGCCACGTCGTCGGCGAGGCGTTCGGCCTCCTCGATGTAGTGTGTGGACATCAGCACGGTCACGCCTTCCGCGCGCAACGCGTCGATCAGCGCCCAGAGCTCCTGCCGCACCTGCGGGTCCAGCCCGACGGTCGGCTCGTCCAGCAGCATCAGCCGCGGCGAGTGCACCAGCCCGCGCGCGATCAGCAGCCTGCGCCGCATCCCGCCGGAGAGTTCGTCGGTCTTGGTCTCGGCGCGCCTGTCGAGCTGGGCCAGCCGCAGCGCCCGGTGCACCGCCTGCGCCCGCCGCCCGCGCGGAATCCGGTAGAGCTGCGCGAACACCTCCAGGTTCTGCCGAGCTGTGAGCTCTTCGTCCAGGTTGTCCAGCTGCGGCACCACGCCCATCACGGCCCGCGCGCGCTTCGACTGCCGCGGCACCGCGAAACCGAGCACGTCGATCTCGCCGGAGTCCGCCCGGGTCTGCGCGGTGATCATCCGCATGGTGGTGGACTTGCCCGCGCCGTTCGGCCCGAGCAGCCCGAGGCAGGTCCCGGCGGGCACGGTCAGGTCCAGCCCGTCCACCGCGGTGATCTCGCCGTATCGCTTGACCACACCGCGCAGCGCGAGCGCGGGGACGGTCGTCGCCTCCGCCCCTGCGCGCCCGGCCGCGCGGTCCCTCGTGGTCATGCGCTCCCCCAGCCGGTCTACGGGATTCCGCCGTCAACCGTACGTCTTTTCCCGGGGTTTTCCGCCTGGTGCGCAGCGTCGGTGCTGGTCTTCGTCGGGGCCTGCGCTCACAGCCCCGCGAACAAGTCGGTTTCCTGGTCGTGCTCGCCCGCGCCGGGCCCGCGTTCGCCGCGGACCAGCAGGAAGTGCTCCTGGACGAACTCGGGTTGGCGCACCATCCGGGCGAAGAAGCCGTCGTCATCGACGTCGACCTGGCTGCGGTAGTGCCGCAGCGCGGCGAGTTTGCGCGGGTGCTGCGCGGTGCCGTCGAGCACGGCGGTGATCTTCGCGTCCGGTACGGCGCCCGGGTTGAAGTCGGTGGCCCCGGCGGCGTGCATCCGTTCGACGAACGAGGTGGGCAGCGTGATCCAGTAGACCTTCGGCACCGTCCAAGCTTCGCCGAGCTGCGGCTCCCAGTCCGCGTCCGCTGCCGGGTCCAGCGCGTTCATCACCGCGCGGTTCGCGGCGATGTGGTCGGGGTGGCCGTAGCCGCCGTAGTCGTCGTAGGTGACCACGACGTGCGGGCGTTCGGCGCGCAGCAGCCGAACCACTTCGCGGGTCACCTCGCCCGGGTCGGCGGCGGCGAACACGCCTTCGGCGCTGTTGCTGGTCAGCCCGGCCATGCCGCTGTCGCGCCACCTGCCGGGTCCGCCGAGCCAGTGCTGCCGGATGTCGCCGAACTCGGCGAGCGCGCCGTCGAGTTCCCGGCGGCGGTGCTCGCCGAGCGCCTCCGGGGAGTCCCGCAGGTGCGCGAGCTCCGGCGCCACGACCTCGCCGAGTTCCCCGCTGGTGCAGGTCACGAGCGTGACCGTGGCGCCTTCCGCGGCGTAGCGGGCCATCGTCGCGCCTGTGACCGTGGACTCGTCATCCGGATGGGCGTGCACCAGCAGCAACCGTCGATCGCTCATGCTTTCGAGGATAGAGACCCGGGTGGGGCCGGTGTGCGCGGTTCGAGCACCGTCACACCGGCCGGCTCGGAACAGCTGCGCGCACTCCTTCGACGAGGTCCGCGGACAGCGGTTCGGTGTGCACGATCCCGAGCCGCTGGGTCGCGCGGGTCAGCGCGACGTAGAGCTGCGCCCCGCCGCACGGTCCGCGCCGGATCAGCTCCGGCTCGACCAGCAGCACGGAGTCGAACTCACGGCCCTTGGCCGCGGCCGGGGCGAGGATCGGCACGTCCGGCGGCAGGTCGAGATCGGCTTCGCTCAGCACCGCGAAGGTCCCGGTGCGCGCGGCTTCGTCGGCGGCCACCGCCAGTACCGCCGCGGCCAGCTCGCCCGCTGGAACCCGGCGCGCCCACGGCAGCACTCCGGTGCGGCGCACCGAGGTCGGCGGCCGCAACGCGGGGTCGTGCGCTGCGAGGACTCGTCCGGCAACGTCCATGATCTCGGCAGGCGTGCGGTAGTTCGTGCGCAGCTCGCGGTAGGTCCAGCGGTCCCGCACGTGCGGCTCGAACACCTCGCTCCAGGAGTGCGCACCGGCCGGCGAGCGGCGCTGCGCCAGGTCGCCGACCACGGTGAACTCCTTGCTCGGACAGCGCCGCATCAGCAGCCGCCAGTCCATTGCGGACAGTTCCTGGGCTTCGTCGGCCACGACGTGCCCGTAGGTCCAGTCGCGGTCCGCGGCGGCGCGTTCGGCCAGCGGGCGCTCGTCGCGCTTCTCGTACCGCTCGGCCAGCTCCGCCGCGTCTAGCACGTCCGCCGCTCGCAGCGTCTCCCCGTCATCGTCGTCGTAGTCCAAAGTGGACAACACGCGTTCCGCATCGTGCTCCCGGCTGCGCCGCGCCCGTCGCTCCTGCGCATCGCGGGGAAATGTCCCGAGGAACTCCACGGATTCGTCCAGCAACGCGACATCGGCGACCGTCCACGCAGAACCGTCCGCGCGCAGCAGCGCATCTCGATCCGATGTGGACAGAACACCGCAGGCGGCCGCCAGCCGCTGCGGTGCGCAGAACAGCTCGGCGAGCAACCGCTGCGGAGTCAGCAACGGCCACAACCGATCCAGCACATCCCGCAGACCGGCGTGCGCGGACAGCTCGTAGCGCACGTCCGCGGCGAAATCCGCCCGCAGCCCGACGTCCCCGGCATCCAGCCACCCCTCCCCGATGAGCTCGACGGCCCGCTCGACCAGTTCGTCGACCAGCTCCTCGCGGAACACCCGCCGGGCCGGGTTGTGCGGCAAGCCGCTCGCCCGCGCCCGCTCCCGCACGCGAGCCGCCATCCCGCGGTCCAGCGGCACCGTGACGTCCGAGAGCTCGATGCCGATCGGCTCGTCCGGCAGCTCCTGCCGGTCCGCGACGGCGGCGGCGAGCACCTGCACCATCTCGGCACCGCCTTTGACCCGTTGCGCCGCAGGCGAATCCTCCATCTCGGTGTACACGCCGGGGAACAGCTCACCGGTGGTGGCGAACACGACGCCGGACTCCCCGAGCGACGGCAGCACCTGACCGATGTAGCTGAGAAACTCCGGGTTCGGGCCGAGCACCAGCGCACCGCGCCGCGACAACCGCTCGCGCCGGGTGTAGAGCAGGTAGGCGACGCGGTGCAGCGCCACGGCCGTCTTGCCGGTGCCGGGGCCGCCCTCGACGACGAGCACGCCCGGCCGCTCCAGCCGGATGATCTCGTCCTGCTCGGCCTGGATGGTCGTGACGATGTCGCGCATCACCGACTCGCGAGGGGCGTTCAGCGCGTCCATCAGCGCGGTGCTCGCGCCGCCGGGCTCCTCCTCGCCGACGCCGTCGAAGACCTCGTCCTGGAAGTCCTCGATCAACCGTCCGGAAGTGCGGAAGTGCCGCCTGCGCAACAGACCCTCCGGATTCGCACCGGTCGCGCAGTAGAACGGGCGGGCCGCTGGCGCCCGCCAATCCAGCAGCAGCGGCTCGTATTCGTTATCGGAGTCGAACAGACCGATCCGGCCGATGTAGCCGGGCCCGTCCGCGTCGTCGATGCGGCCGAAGCACAACCCGGCGTCAGCGATCCGCGTCCGCGCGAGCCGCGCTCGGTTGTGCGCGACCTCGACGTCGCGCTGCCAGGCCGTTTCCAGCGTGCTGCTCGCCGGCAGCGAGGCGGTGAGCGCGGCGGACGCCGCCCGCCGCGCGGCGTCGAGCCGCTCGTACAACCCCGCCACGTAGGTGCGTTCGGCGAACAATTCCTCGTTCTTCGGCCGCTTTGACAATTCCGTCCCACCCCTGCTAGAATAAAGAAAAGCGTTCTTCGCGCGCGCTTGAGCGCAATTCTCCATTCTTGCGGGCGTGTCAAGCCGAGGCCGAAATCAGCGATGCGGATCAGCGGTTGCTGCGCGAATTCGACGGCGGACGCTCACAGCTTGCCGGTCAGCGCGACCCACACCGGTCCGGGCGCGAACGGCAGCGGATCTCCCGACTCCGTCGTGTAGGTCGTCCCCACGTCCGGGTTCGGCCGGTTCCACCGCGCATCGAAAGCCATGCCGTCCCGCAGCACCAAGGCGCGTCCGCTGCCCACGGACTCCGCGTACGGCGAGGCGCTGCCGGCGACATCGCTCACGGACGACTGGTGGATGGCGACCTCTTGGAGCACCACGGTTCCCGCACCGAGCCGGCCCGAATCCGCAGCCGCGGCCGGTTTCCCGTCCATCCCGACGAGATACCGCTGCTGCTGCGGTGACCAGGTGAAACTCGTCGACGCTGACTTGTAGGCGACCTGCGCGGACTCGCGGGGCTGCCCGCCCGCCGGGGCGGGACCGAACACCATCGGAGCCTTCGGGGACCACGGCGCGCCTGCCGGCACGGCCGAAGGCCGCACGAACAGGTTGTGCGGAGATTCCCGGTCGGTGCCGCGGAAGAACGCGCTCGGGTCGCGCTCCGGCGGGACCGGGTCCAGCGCAGCGCCGGAAAGCCTCGGCAGCAGTTGCGGGGCGGCGCCGGAGAAGACCAGCGTCGGCCTGCCGAACTGCGCCAGCAGCTCCATGTCCGTCTCCCGCGCGCTGCGCACCGGCCCGACCACCGGCGGGCGATCTCCGCCGAACACGGCGACGAGCCTGCTCAGCCCGCCCTCCACCGGTTCGACCACCACGAGATCGGCCGAACCGATGCCCACCGCAGGACGCGCCTCCGGGACGTTGTCGATCTTCACGGCGAGCACCGGCGGGCCGGGCGCGGGCGGCCCCGGCGGCGCGGGCGCGGGCTGTTGCGGCGGGGCAGGCTGCGGAGGCGGCGGCGCGGGCTGGGTGCGGGTCGGCTGGCAGGCCAGACCGACCACGAACACGGCGACCAGCACCGCGAACGCGCGCACGACCGAGCTGAACGTTCTCCGCACCTGGTACCCCCTTGCCTGAACACCCAGCGTGCTCCTCAGCCGGGTGACAAACAAGGCACCAAACCTGCCGAACAGGGGAAATGCGCGCGTCGACCATTACTTTCCGGTGGTAATCGCTCACCCCTGCGCGGGATAACGGTTTCCGGTCATTCGCGGAACAACTTGTCCGGAGTGATCGGCAGGTCGCGTGCGCGGACCCCGGTGGCGTGGTGCACGGCGTTGGCGACCGCCGCAGGCGACCCGACAATGCCGATCTCGCCGATCCCGCGCGCGCCCATCGGATTCGCGTGCGCGTCGTGCTCGTCCAGCCACGTCGCCTGCATGTCGGCGATGTCGGCGTGCACCGGCACGTGGTACTGCGCGAAGTCGCGGTTGATGACGTGGCCGAACCGCGGGTCCAGCACGCTTTCCTCGTGCAGCGCCATCGACAGCCCCATCGTCATACCGCCGAGCAGCTGCGAACGCGCCGTGGTCGGATTGATCACCTGCCCCACCGAGAACACGCCGAGCATTCGCGGCACCCGGACTTCACCGGTGTCGGCGTTGACCCGGGCCTCGGCGAAGATCGCGCCGAACGAATGCATGGAGAACCGGTCGTCATCCGGGTTGTCCGGCGTCATGCCGTCCGCCTCGTCCCCATCGGAAGGGTCGGTGCCGAACTTCTCCCGGAACCGGCGGGCGGCGTCGACGATCGTCGCACCCCAGGACGACAGCCCCGAGGAACCACCTTCCACGGTCGCCACCGGCAGGTCGGTGTCGCCGAGCTGCAACCGCACCGATTCCACCGGGCAGCCGAGCGCGTCCGCTGCGACCTGCGTCAACGCCGTCCAAGTCCCGGTGCCGATGTCCGCGGCGCCGATGCGGACCTCGTAGCGCCCGCCGCTGAACCGGATGTCGGCGACCGAACCGGGGAAGGTGAACCGCGGATACGTCGAACTCGCGACGCCGGTACCGATCAGCCAGTTCCCGTCCCGCCGGGCACGCGGGCGGGGATCCCGGCCGGGCCAGCCGAACCGCTCGGCGCCCTCCCGCAGGCAGCGCGCCAGGTTCCGCGCCGAATACGGCAGGCCGGATTCCGGGTCGACGTCGGGCTCGTTGCGCAGGCGCAGCTCGATCGGATCGAGTCCGCAAGCCTCGGCCAATTCGTCCATCGCGACCTCGGTCGCGAACATGCCCGGAGCCTCCCCGGGAGCGCGCATCCAGAACGGCACCGGCACGTCCAGCGCGGCCAGCCGGTGCGTGGTGCGGCGGTTCGGCGCGGGATACATGGTCCTGGTGGCCACCGCGGTCTGTTCGGCGAACTCCTGCACCGTCGAGGTGTGCTCGACGACGTCGTGGGTCACCAGCGACAGCGTGCCGTCGCGGCCGGCGCCGAGCCGCACGTGCTGGATCGTCGGCGTGCGGTGCCCGACCAGGTCGAACA
Organism: Saccharopolyspora galaxeae; assembly: GCF_016526145.1. Lineage (GTDB taxonomy): Bacteria > Actinomycetota > Actinomycetes > Mycobacteriales > Pseudonocardiaceae > Saccharopolyspora_C > Saccharopolyspora_C galaxeae. Next base: position 323,455 of record NZ_JADDUE010000006.1, on the reverse strand, counting down.
TCTGCTGCCGGGTCAGGGCCAGCTTCACCGGCCTGCCCCCGGCCACGCGGGCCGCCAGCGCGGCGAGGACGTTGTGCGCGTGCGCGGTGCCCTTCGAGCCGAAACCGCCTCCGACGTACGGCGAGATCACGCGCACGCGTTGCTCTTCCAGACCGAGCACGGGTGCGAGCCGGGACCTCGTGGCGAACACGCCCTGCGTGGAGTCGTAGAGCGTCAACGAGCCGTCCCGCCAGATGGCGACGCTGGTGTGCGGCTCCATCGGGTTGTTGTGCTCCATCGGTGTCGTGTAGGTCCGGTCGACCAGCACGTCCGGCTCGACGCTTTCGACCTCGCCGGAGTGCGTGTCGGTGCCGAAGCCCCCGTTGACGATCTCCGGCGTGTAGAACCGTTCGTAGTTGCTGCGCAGCACCACGTCGTGCTGTTCCTGCTCGTAGTCGGTCCGCACCAGACCGGCCGCCTGCCTGGCGACCTCCGGTGTTTCGGCGAGCACCGCGCCGATCAGCTGGCCGCGGAACGCGATGCGATCGGACTGCAGCACCCACATCTCCAGGTCGTCGCCGGTGGTCAGGCGCGGTGCGTTGAGGTGGGTGAGGACAGCGGCGACGCCTTCGAGGTCCTCGGCTGCGTCGGTATCGATGTGGCGGATGCGCCCGCGCGCGACCGTGGCCTGCACGGGGTGCACGTAGAGCGGTTCGCGGACCGGTTGTTCGTAGGCGTAGGCCGCCGTGCCGGTCACCTTGGCGTGGCCGTCGAGGCGTTCCAGCGACGTCCCGATGGCGTTGCGCTCCAGCTGCTCGGTCATAGCTGCTCCCCGGTCAGGTCGCGCAGCGCGGCGACGATCGTGTTCTTGGCCATCGGAACTTTGAAGGCGTTGCCCGCGAGCGGGCCCGCGTCGGCCAGTTCGGCCTCGGCGGCCTCCCGGAACGCTTGCTCGGTGGCGCGGCTTCCGCGCAGCGCGGCTTCGGCGCGCCGCGCCCGCCACGGCTTGTGCGCCACACCGCCCAGCGCGAGCCGCACGTCCTGCACCACGCCGCCGGCCACGTCGGCGACCGCGGCCACCGAAACGAGCGCGAACGCGTACGAAGCGCGGTCCCGCACTTTGCGGTAAGCGGAAATCGGCGCGGCTCCAGGGATATCGACCGCGGTTATGAGCTCGCCGTGCTGCAGCACCGTGTCGCGCTCCGGTGAATCCCCGGGCAACCGGTGGAACTCCGCGACCGGGACGGTTCGTTCGCCATCGACGCCCTGTATCCGCACCACCGCGTCCAGCGCCGTCATCGCCACCGCCATGTCCGACGGGTGCGTGGCCACGCACTGCTCGGACGACCCGAGGATCGCCATGTCGCGGTTGTGCCCGCTGATCGCCGAACATCCGGAGCCGGGTTCCCGCTTGTTGCACGGTGTCGTGACGTCCTGGAAGTACGGGCAGCGGGTGCGCTGCAGCAGGTTCCCGCCGGTCGTGGCGAGGTTGCGCAGCTGCCCGGAGGCGCCGGCCAGCAATGCCTGCGCGAGCACCGGGAACCGCTGCCGGATCAGCGGGTGCGCGGCGAGCTCGCTGTTGCGCACCGACGCGCCCGCCCGGACCACGCCGTCCTGCTCCTGGACCTCGCCGAACGGCAGCCGCGACACGTCGACCAGCAGCTCCGGTTCGCTCACCCCCAGCTTCAAGTGATCCACCAGGTTCGTGCCCCCGGCGAGGAACCGCGCGTTCGGGTTCCGCGCCACCGTCGCAACCGCGCCCGCGGCGTCCGTGGCGCGCTCGTAGTCGAACGGGATCATGTCGCCACCTCGCGGATCGCGGCCAGGATGTTCACGTAAGCCCCGCAGCGGCACAGGTTCCCGCTCATCCGCTCGCGGATCTCGTCGTCGGTGAGCGCGGGTTCGGCGGCCACGTCCGCGGTGGCGTGGCTCGGCCAGCCCTGCTCTGCCTCGTCCAGCATTCCCACCGCGGAACAAACCTGTCCCGGCGTGCAATAACCGCACTGGAACCCGTCGTGCTGCACGAACGCGCGAGCGACCGGGTGCAGCTCACCGTCGTCGGCCAGCCCCGCCGCCGTGGTGATCTCCGCCCCGTCCTGCGCCACGGCGAGCGACAGGCAGGTCGTCACCCGCCACCCGTCCACCAGCACCGTGCAGGCACCGCACTGGCCGTGATCGCACCCCTTCTTGGGCGACACCACCCCCAGCCGGTCCCGCAGCGCGTCGAGCACCGTGACCCGCGGCTCCACGTCCAGCTCACGCTCCGTGCCATCCACTGTCCAAGTGATCCGCATGGCGTACCTCCTTCCGATGCCGCGATCCTTCAGAGTGACGGCCGCGCGCGTCACTCGCTCGACTCGCGGCTCTCACCAGGCAAAACGAAGAGCGCCACAAAACGACCTCGCGGACAGGTGTTACCCCGTAGAGTGACGACGTGGATCTGGCGAACCTCGCTGAGAGCGATTTGCAACGCACCTTGCAAAAGTACGACCAGCTTAAGCCTGACCAGGTTAGGCGCACGCATCAAGCGCCAGCAGGAGGGCAATCCTTCCTTATACGCGACAGGAAGCATTACGAACTTCGCGCCATCGCAAGCATCCTCCAAGAAGAAACCGGCCTAGCTGTAGAACTGTCCTCAGCGGAAACACACCTCGCTGCACACCTGGAAACCATGGGAAATGTGGTGGTGCGCACGCCTGAGAAGCCCGCTAAGGTAATTGGGGATATACCCAGAATCACGACCGGCCACCGTTTCCGTTCTCGACGGGAGGCGCACGTGCTGGGCGCCCATCGAGCCCTTCAGGCGGGGATCACCGGAAACCGAGAGCACGGCGCCGAGTCCATCGTCGCCTCCGACGGATACGAAGACGATGAAGACTACAAGACGTGGCTGATCTACACCGGTCATGGCGGCAGAGGTGGTACCGGACACCAGTTCGGCGACCAAAGCTTCGGCGCACCTGGAAATGCCGCCCTGCGCTTCAGCCAGCTGACCGGATCACCAGTCAGAGTAATCCGGGGAGCGAACCCGAAAAGTCAAAACCAGCACCTCCCCAAAACGGGCCTGCGGTACGATGGTCTCTACCTAGTAGAAGACTCTTGGAGTGAACCGGGAAAGAGCGGAAATATGGTCTGCCGGTTTCTTTTGACACAGCTGACGGAGGACGCAGACCAGGTCGCAGAGCCATCATCAGAAAGCCCGGCGGGAAATTCACACCCACAACGGACACGCCGCACCGTAAGCCAGGTCAAGCGTCTAGCCGAGGTGCGCAAGCAGGTTTTGAAGAGTTACCGGTTCACCTGCCAAGCGTGCGAAGTCCGGCTCATGATAAAAGATCAGCCATACGCGGAGGGTGCGCACATACGCGCTGTCGGGTACCCGCACAATGGACCAGACGTAGCCGAGAACATGCTCTGCCTGTGCCCCAATTGCCACGCGCAGTTCGATGCGGGTGCAATAACTGTCGATGACGAGCTGAACCTAAGCCGAAACGGTGAACCGGCCGGCAAACTGCATGTTGTTAAGGAGTGTCATCCTTCCTTTGAACAGCTGGCGTATCACCGCGCAACGAGCTAGGGCTCTTCGCGGTTCAGCAAGCGTCGAGGGCACAGGGCCGCGAGAACCCCGTCAACCTCACCACCTCGGATATCGCCGCAGCCAGCCGTCTCGGGTGAAGTCGTCGTGGTACGGGTTGCGGCGACCGAAGTTCCAGTAGGCGTCGTCGGCGACTTCCTGGACGAGGTCGGTGAGGTCGAGGGCTTCGAGCCAGTCCTGCGGCAATCCGGCGACGCCGGTGCGGGCACCGATGAGGGCTCCCGCGAGCGCTCCGGTTAGGGCGCTGCGGCCGGAGTGGTTGACCGCGCTGAGCAGCGCGACGCGGGGATGGGCTTCGCGTTTGGCCGCCGCCAGCAGCGCGCGGCCGAGCACCGAGGTCGTGTCCTGCCCGGTACCGATGGCTTCGAGCTCATCGACATCGTCGGCGAGGTATTCGTGCCTGCGATCGGCCACGTGCCGGAGGGTTCCCGCGACCTGCTCGCCGGCCTGCCCGGCCGGCTCGCGGAACTCCTGGTCCAACAGCTCGAGCAGCTGCATCCAAGTCGGGTTCACGAACTTCGCCGAGGTGATGAGCCGGAAGAAGATACCGCTCAACGCATCCGCAGCGGCCGCGTCGACGGACGCGCGGTGCCAGCCGTAAGCCAACGAGCCGGCACCGTGCGACGAGACCGCTTCCGGCAACGACCACATCAGCATCATCGGCCCGTGCAGCCCGGTGTCGTTCGACGGATCGGCCACTGCCCGCTGAACCGCCGCCAACAGCCCGTCCGGAACGCCGCGGCGGAATCGCACCTCCGGCACCCGGCTCAAGAAACCGTCCGGTTCGGGATGCCGCGGGGCGAGCGGTCCCGCCGCCTGCTGCCACGGCACGCCTTGCGCGGACAACCACCGGGCGTGCGCGGAAGCGATCGCGGCGGTGACGTCGGATGGATGCTGCGGTCCCTTGAAGTCCATGCAGCGGATGGCGCCCTCGGTCAGGAACAGCAGCAGTTGAGTACGCCAGCTCACCTGGCCGGAACGGTCGAAAGCGGGCTCCATGTCCTGCACGCCCCGCGCGCCGAACCGGTCCTGGATCTCCTGCCAGGACCAACCGTCCACCGCGGCCCCCAGCGCGTCGCCGAGCGCGAAACCGGCGTATGCACCCACTACCGCATGCCAGGAACGGTGCAGGTCGGATCCGCCGACGTTCGGGAACTTCCCGAAGTTCGCCACATCCGGGCGCAACCGGCCGGCGTCGTCGTGTCGCGCCAGGAGGCCGTTGGCGTGCAGGTCCGATGGCCAGCTCTGCCCGCTGATGTCGTCGCCGGAGTCCGCGAGCCCGCCGAATCGGTTCACGCGCACGGTCGCCCTGGCGTTGGCCGCGTGCCACGCCTGCCCGAGGATCATGCGCTGCCGCTCCTGCCCGGTCAGGTCGTAGCCGCTCTCCCGCGCCTGGCGGATCGCGCTTTCCGGGACACCCAGCTTCGAGTCAAGGCCGAACCGCTGCCGGATTTCCTCCGCGCCCTGATCCAGCGAACCGTCCGGTCCGATCTCGGTGACCAGCTGCGGCTCCTCCGGCCGGAAACCGGGATAGTCGGCGCAGGTGCGGGCGAGTTCCTCGGCGGTGACCTCGGTGCTCGGATAGCTCTGCGGGTTGAGCACCATCGCGGTCCCGGGAAACCGCTCGGCGAAGGTCGGCACGGTCATCCGCAGCCATCGGAGCGCCTGCGGGATCTTGCGCGGTGAGCTGTACACGTCGAGTTTGCGCCTGCCACCCGCAGTGTCGACGGTGACGTCATCACCGCTGTTACCCACTGGCACGAGCACGACAGTTTTCAGCAGCCCCACCAGGAACTGAGCCCGTTGGAGCCGGATCGCCTGATAATTCAGCAACGCCTCGAGCGGATTCTGCGACCGGGGGAATCCGGCACGCTCCGGGCCGACCCGGTAATCGGGGTTCGGCCGCTCTTCCCGGCTGCCGTCCGGGTGCTCGACCTGCCAGCCCGCCACCGCGTGCCGCGGCACGCCCAGAGCGTGGAAACCCGCCTCCCGGTACTCCGGGTCGATGATCTCGAGGTATCTCGGCTGCCCCGGCCAGTCCACCGGAGCGGAGAAACCCGGGTGCGGCGTGGTGTTCGCGGACCGCAGCTCGCCCTCCGGCTCGGTGACGATCAGCCGCGGCGGCGGGAAGATCCGCTGCATGGAGTCGCCGCCGTCGAGGAAGGCCACGTTGTCCCACGGCACTTCCCAGCCCTCCGGGCCGCGCCGCACGTTGTCGTGATCGACCCGGACGCCGTCCGGAGTGTCGAGGGACATCCCGACGGCGCTCATCCACCGTTGCGCGAGCGCGATCGCGTCGGCCTTCTCCACGGTCACGGGGTCCTTCCTCGATCCTGTCCGGGCATGCCCGCTCCAGCCTCATGCAACCACCGCTGCCCGGCCGAGGTGGGGGTCCAGCTCTGGGTTTCCGGCCGGTAGGTGCCGAGCACTTCCTCGGCGCCGGTGGGGTCTTCCGCGACGAGCTCGGCGGGGCCGCCGAACTCCGCGCCGCCTGGCCCATCCAAGACGCCCTCCTGGTCCGGTGTCTCGAAGCGCAGCTTCACGCCCGCCGCATCGTCGAAGCCGCCGGAACCGAGGTCGACCAGCGCGTCCTTGCGGAACATGGCCTGCCTCCCGTCGTGCGTCGCGACCGGGCCGGGATCCTGATTGCCGAGGTACCGGGCGGCCAGGTCCGGCGGGATCGTCCGCTCCCTATGGTGCGTGATCGACCCGGTGTCGCCGGGGCGCCACGGCTGGCGATCCCGGGACTCGGCGCCGTTGCCGCCCGTCGCCGGGGCACCTGCGCCCATCGGCGCGGCGGGTTGTCCGGGAGGCGCCGCACCTGGGCCTGGCCCGGCTTGGGGCGTCTGATGCTCGGGTGGGGCCGGTGCGGAACCGGGGAGCGCTCCCCCCGCACCGGTCGACGCGCCCGGGTGCATCGGGCTGCCGGGGTCGATCGAGCTGGGAGTCGCCGCTTCCGGCGCCGATCCGGAGTCCGCACGCCGCGGACTGTCCGCTGCCGTGGGTGGTTCCGGGTCCAATGTGCCGCTGAGCGATCTGTTCAGCCCGGGCGGTGACGGCTCCGACGACCCGGTGGGAACCGCGGATGGAACCGCTGCGGGCTCAGCAGCGGCCGGTGGTGTCGCGTTCCGAGTTTCCGGTGGTGCCGCACCCGGAGTTTGCGTCGCCGCACCGCCAGGAGGCGCTGTGCCTGCCGGGGGCGCTGTCGGCAGGGAATCCTGCGCAGCGGAAACCGGATCCGGCGGCTGCGGCAGACCGGGCTCGTCCTCGTCCTCTTCGGGGAAAGAAGGCCGGAACGGGTTGGTGTGCTGCCCGAACCACGGACCGCCGTGGCGGGTCGAGGCCTCGCGTTGTTCCGGTTCATCGACACGATCCGCGTCTCGCCGCGAACTATCCGAAGTGGACTCTTCGGCGCGCTCGCTGCCCGGAAGCTCGACCCGGTCCGTACCCGGGCCGGCCCCCGGGACGCGGGCCTCGCGGTCCGCGCCAGGGGCCTCGTCCGCAGCGGGTTCGAGCACCTGCGCGGCCTCCGCACCAGCACCGTCCACATCGGATGCCGCACTCCCGGAACCGGTGACCTGCTCGTCCAGCGAGCCGAACGGCAGCAAGTCGAGCTGCAACGCAGGCTGCGGCAATGTCATCAGCCCACCCGTCTGCGGGTCGATGAACGCGACGCCTTCGGGCGTGTTGGTCACCATCGCCACGTGCCCCACGGGCCTGTCCAGCTGGTCCGGGTAGAGCACGCCGAGGACGGCGTGCGCACCGGCGGGCTGCTCGCTCATCCGCCGGATCACGTCGTCGTAGCTGCCGTGTCGCTCCCACTGGCCGCCGAGCTGCTCCTGCACCCATGGCAACGTGCCCTTGGCGGCCAGTTCCTCGGGCAACACCGGATCGGCTCGTGAGTCCTCGCCGATCAGCCGGTGCGCGTACGAGACCACGCAGCGGGTGCAGTTGGTCTGATAACCGTCGCGGTAGGCGTTCGGCTCGGTGAAGTTCGGGTTGACCTCGGTCAGCTCGGGATGGCGCTGTCCGACATAGGCGTTCTGATGCTCCGGGTGCGCGGTGCCCCCGTGGATCGCGGGCAGCTGGTGCGCAGGCGGGTGGCCACTGCCGAGCGTGCTCCAGTCGGGGTTGCCGTCGGCGTCCAGCGGCAGCGGCGGGGCGCCGTAGGGGTCGGCGGGTGTCGAGTCCGCGGCACCGTGCGCGCCGGAATAGACGGCATCGTCCGGTGCCAAGCACTGCTCGATCTTGCTGGTGCCGCCGGATTCCGGCTGCTCAGGGCGGTCGCCGGTTTCCGGCTCGTTCGGCTGCCGCGGCGAATCCGGTTCACCGGCATCGTGCTGGGAGTCCGCCACCTGGTCCGCGGACGTGCCCGGGTGCGGTTGCCCGGTGTCGGCTCCGTGCAGCGGCTCACCCGAAAGCATCTGCTGAATCGACGGGCGGTGGGCCGCGGCCAGCTCCGCATCGGCACGTGAGCGCTCGAAGCGCTCGACCATTCGCTGGTGCGCGTCTTGCTGCCCGAGGTGGCGCGGATCGTCCGGGGTGATCTCCTCGGCTTCGATCACCCACTTGTGCCGGACGTCGCCGTTCTCGTTCGTGTAGCTGACGTATTCCTTGCTGTGCACCAGAAGTTGCGAACCGGGTGGGAGCACCGCTTCCCGCTCGGCGGGGTTGCTGGCCAGCTCCATGAGGCGCCGCGCGGTTTTCGCCTCAACGCGCAGGTCGACATCGCCGTCGAACAACGGTGCGTTGTTGTCCGGCGAGGTCATCGCGAGGCTGCTGAACGTCGGCTCGACGGTGATCCGACCGGGCTCGTAATGCGCGGCCGCCAGTTCCGGGCCGAGCGGATCGCCGTGGAACGCCAGCGTCCGGATCATCAAGCCGTCCTGCTTGGGCAGCTCGTTGAGCCCGGAGAGGATGGCGCGAGTCTGGTGCAGCTGGGTCTCGGTGAGCTCACCGTGTCGGCCTGCGGCGTTGAGTTCCTTGTACACGTCGTGCGCGCTGTAACAGTGCGCGGCGAAGGCGTTGCGCGGCGAGAGCGCGTCGGCGTTCGGGTGCTCGGCGAGCCGTTCGGCGGTGCGCTGCTGGAGGAATTCGTAGCGATCCCGCCCGTGGGGCTCTTGGCTTTCCGCCCCGAGATGCCGCTCGAGTGCCTCGAAATCTTCCGTGCGCGCGCGGTGATCGGGGTCGGTGCTGAATTCGAGGAGGCGGCGGGCGTTCTCCTCGGGGCTCAGCGGCGGCTCCTGGTCGTCCTGCGGGTTCTCGGTGTGGTCCGGGGCCTCGTTGGTCGCGTCCGGCGCTGCGGCTTCCTGTGCGGCTGTCGAATCGTCGTGTCGGGGCTGATCGTGGGAGGTGTGCGTGTCGGTTCGGTGCCCAGCATCCGGGTCGGGGGCTCCGTCCCGTGCGGTGTCACCGGTGGTGTCCGTTGTGGACTCGTCTGCCTGCGAATCCTTGGTCTGCGGATGTTCGGCGGTGTGCGGCGGCGATTCCGCTGTGGGTTGGTCGGTTTTCGGTGTGTGTTCCGGGGTTTGCGGGTCGTGGCGTGTAGCCGGCCGATCCTGCACACCCGCTGGTGGAGATTGGTGAGTCGCCCGTGCCTCCGTCGTGGAGCGGTCCGGGCCGGCTTGCTGCTGGACGGGCTGCTGCGGTGGATTGGCCTGCTGCGGTGTACCGGGTTGTTGTGGCCGGCCGGGCTGTCGCGGATCGTGGCCCGGCTGGGACGCGGGCTGCTGCGGACGGCCCTGCTGGACGCGGCCGAGGTCGTTTCCGCCCTGCTGCGGGCTTTCCGGTCGTCCGCCGTTCGGCCGACCCGGGTGCTGGGGGCGGCCTTGCTGGGGAGGTCCTTGCTGGAAGGCGTTCGGCGGCTGCGGTCCGCCGGGGCGCGCGGGCGGAGCCGGCGGGCCTTGCTGCTGGAACCCTTGCGGCGGGGCGTAACCGCCCTGCGGCGGTCCTTGTCCCGGAGCCGGTTGCGGGCGCTGTGGTGCGTTCGGCTGAGCGAAGTTCTGCGGCGCGTTGTTGGGCGGCGGGCCGAGCGGGGGCCGGGCGGGATGGCCGCCGTGCTGGGCGTGGTTCGGGTTTGCCGCGCCGCGATCCGGCTGACCGCCCTGCGGCGCACCGCGATCGGGTTGAGCGTGCGGCCCAACGGGATTCGGCTGACCGCCCTGCGGTGCACCCGGCTGGCCACCCTGCGGCATACCGCGACCGGGATGGCCGCCCTGCGACGCGCCGGGGTGCTGACCACCTCCCGGCATTCCCTGGTTGGGGCTTCCCTGCGGCGCTGACGAGTTCTGCGGCGCTGGCGAGTTCTGCGGCGCTGGGAAACTCTGCGGTGCTGGAGAACTCTGCGGTGTCGGGGAGTTCGGGTGGCCGGGAGCTCCCGCCGGGTTCGGACCTCCGGGCATCCCCGGACGGCCTTGCGCCGCACCAGGATGCGGCGCCCCGGGAGATTGCGCCGGTCCTGCGGGTGTGCCCGGACGGTTCGCAGGACCGTTGAACTGACCGGGATTCGGGTGCGCGGGATTGGCGTTGGGATGCGCCGGGTGCTGCCCTTGCGGAAAGCCGGTGGTGCCGCGGAAACCACCTTGCTGCGAAGGAGCACCCCGGCCCGAATGGTCCATTGTGGACTGTTGCGGGTTCGCGGGCGGCTGCTGCGCGTAGGGCCCGCCGCGGCCTCCCGGTGCGGCGAATCCACCGCCTGCCGGTGCCCCGCCCGGCATCCCGCCAGAAGGAGCACCCGGAACGCCCTGACCAGGTGGCCCGCCCGGCCCACCACCTTGGTTGCCGGGATGGTGCGCGGCCGCCGGTGGCATCCCGCCCATACCCGGGGCTCCGCTGCCATAGGCGCCTGCCGGAGCTTCCGGCGGAACGGCCGAAGACGCGGCGGTTGCCGCCGGCGCGTCCGGAACACCGTTGCCCGAACCCGAGGAACCCGCTACCGAACCCCGGCCGCCGGGCTCGCCGCCGCCCGCGCCCGAACCGGACTGCGTCCCGGAATCCGCGGGATTTCCCGTTTCGCCGGAACCGCCCGAGGCAGCGGTGCCGGAACCCGCACCCGCCGAGTCGCCGAAATTCGCCGCGACACCGCCATTTCCAGAACCGCCCGAGCCACCGGACGAACCCGACGAGGCGTCCGCGCCAGCGGCACTGCCCGAGCCGACCGCGCCGCCCGAACCATCCGCACTGTTCGGGCCATCGGCGCCCCCTGGACCACTGGCTCCGCTCGAACTACCAGGTCCGCCGGAGCCGTCCGCTCCGCCAGAGCCATCGGTGCCGCCAGAGCCATCGGCGCCACCGGAATCACCCGGCCCCGAACCACCGGTGTGCGAACCACCAACGTCCGCACCCGAATCCGCCCCGCGCACCGAATCGGCCGCATCCGCCGCCTGCCGCGCAGCCGCCGCATCCGCAGCCCCGCTGAAGCCGTCCTTCGCCCCACCGACACCGCCGTCGACCGACCCACCGAGCGCGCCCGAGAACACGTCCCCGGCGGAAAGACTGCCGAGATCACCGGTAGCCGCCGCCCCGGCGACGCTGCCGAGCGCGCCTTCCGCCCCGCCTTTCACCGCGTGCCCGAGCACGCTGCCCGCACCGGCGCCGGGACCGTTGACCAAGTGCCCGGCGAGTCCTTCGCCCGCCCCGCTGGCGGCGGCATCGCCGGTCTTGTCCCAGTCCCACGACTTCCGATCCCCCGCGGCGACCTGCGCACCTTGGATCCCGGCGTCCAGCGCCACCTGCGCGCCGGCGTTCTTCGCCGCCATGCCCGCGAGGTTCTTCATCCCCTGCTTGCCGAGCTTCTCCAGCCCCTCTCGGAGAACCTTCTCCAGGGCTTCCTTGGCGACCTGCTTGACGCCCTGCTGCATCAGCTTCTGCACGAGCTGGCGGAACGCCATCTGCACGGCCGCCCGGGTCGCGAGCTGGGCGGGCACGATCGCGGCGGTGGAAGCACCGGCGCTGACGAACGCGGCGGCGATCATCGCGGCGATCTGGATCGCCAGCAGCACCAGCGACGCGATGATCATGTATTTGGTGTATTCGACGTCCAGCGCGGTCTGGTCGCAGGACTGCGCCAGCTGCTCGCACATCTCCTGGATGTGCTGAAAGGCCGCCTGCTCGCCTTCGGTGAGGTTCTTCCACTGCCGCTCGAAGGCGTCCGCGGACTCCCCCTGCCAGCTGCCCAGCACTTCGCGCGCGGCGGCGTCGCCCGCGTCGACCACGTCGGGGATGGCCTGCCCGGTCTGCGTCCAGGCGTCGCGCAGCGCGCGCAGCTTGTCCTCGTCGCCTTCCGGCCAGCTCTCCCCGACCAGCCAAGTCAGCCACTTGAGCTCGTCGGGAATCTCCAAGCCCATGCGTCAGTTCCCCGCCCCGCCGATAACCTCGGCATTGCGCTGGTCGGTGGCCTGCGAGTCGTCGGCCACGCCCTGCACCTGCTCGCGCATCGACCGCAGCGCACCGGTGAGCGACTGCAGCGCCTGCTCCATCCCGTCCGCACCGGGCTCGTAGTCCTTCGCGAACGCCTGACCGGACTCGTCCGCACCCCAGCACGGCCCCTGCTCCTGCAACTGCCGCTGAAGGTCTTGGTGGACCTGTTCGAGCCGGTCGGCGGCCACGTCGAACTTCGTGGCGCCGGCGCGCACCCGGTCCGGGTCGATGTGCGCGCCGCCGGGACCGCTCATCAGCGGCCTCCCGGCAGCAGCCAGCTCTGCTGCATGCCGTCGTCATCGTCGTCGTCCGGACGGCGCCTGGCGCGCGGCCGCGGGTTCGGCGGTGCCGTTTCCGGGCGGGTCGTGTCCGGCCCGGCTTCCCGGGCGGGAGCCTGCTGTTGCGCGGATTCCTCGCCCGGCACCTTCGGCATGAGTCCTTGCAGCGAGGGCGCGCCTTCGACGATGTCGGCCAGGTCCGGCAGGCCCTCGGTGATCGGGGCCATCAGCTCGGTCTTCTGCCGCTGCACCTCCGCGGTGGCGCGGCGCACCGTCTCGGTGGCGGTGCTTGCGAGCCGCTTCGGGTCGCTGCGCTGGAACGACGACGCGGCGAACGCCATGCTCACCAGCGAACCCGCGGAATCGACGGTGGCGGTCACCAAACCGTCGTCCGAAGTGATCGTGGCGCTCACCTGCTCGGCGGCGACCTGCGCCTGCTGCAGCTGCGCGGTCTGCTGGTGGAACTTGTCCAGCAGACCGTCCACCTGTTCGCGCATTGCCGCGTTGCGCGCTTCGAGCGCGGCGCGGTCCTGCCCGGGCTGGGTCACGTTCTCCCCCACTGCGACGGTCTCCCCCTGGCTGAGCCAGGCGCGCAGACCCTACCCCGCCCGGGACCGCCGGTAGACCGCTTCGATCGAATCCGCATCGGACGGACCGCGCCGCGCCGCGGCCGACCGCAGCTCGCGGCGCTCGGTCTCGCTCAACCCGCCCCAAATCCCATGGTGCTCGCCGTGTCCGAGCGCGTGCGCGAGGCAGTCGTCCCGCACCTCGCAGCCACCGCAGATGCGCTTCGCGATGTTCGCGGACTCGCCCTTCTCCGGGAAGAACGCCTCCGGATCCGCCTGAGCGCACAGGGCGGACGCGTACCAATCCGGTACACCGGGCCGCGTTGCGGCCGTACTTCCGAGCCGGATGCTTCGGCCCTCCACTCTCGACTTCCGTCTTGCTCCGCGGGTGCGGATGCGCGGGTCGAGACGCGGCGGGCGGGCCGCCATGACGGAAATGTGCTCAAGCAACGATCACAGCGGGCGGTCGCGATTCGCGTGCCGCGCCCGGCCGCCCGGCCAACAGACCGGGCGCGACCGGTCAGCGGTCGTAGCGGCCGGTCTTGAGCGCGGTCATGAACGAGCGCCATGCCTGCGCGGGCACTTCGACATAGCCCGCGGGGCGATTCTTCGAGTCGCGAACCGCGGCACCCGAGCCAAGACGCCCGACTTCGACGCACTCAGTCTGCTGGTGCGTTTAACTGGATTTCCTCCAGCCGATCGGCTGCACCATCATCCCTCGCTCTCCATCTCCTCGACGGCACGAGCGATGAGCCCTACTGACTCTCCCGGGGTCATCGCCAGCGAGCGCAGGGCATCGGTAGCCGACCGATAAGCAGCAGTGTCGGCCGACTCGTGCAGAAATACGGCGGAGCTGTAGTGCGCCAGAGGGACGATCGGCGCCCCTTGGAGAACTCGAAAAGCCCGGTCCGGCGCTCCCTCCCCCGTCCCGGCGCCGGACCGCACAGCCGGTCGGTGCGTCACCTCTCCCTGGCGCACCGACCGGCGCGGAACCGATGTTCCGCCGGAGGACGTCAACTGCGCTGCGGTTCCACCAGCCCGGAGCCGATGCCGGTCAGCGAGCGCACCTCCATCTCCGCCTGCTTGGCCGGATCCTGGTCCGCGCGGCCCACGAAGGTCCCGAAGATGCCCGCCAGGAACGCCAGCGGGATCGACACGATGCCCGGGTTCGTCAGCGGGAAGAAGTGGAAGTCCACCTGCGGGAACATCGACGTGGGACGGCCGGAGACCGCGGGCGAGAACGCGATCAGCACGATGCACGAGACCAGTCCGGAATACATCGACCACAACGTCCCCGCCGTGTTGAACCGCCGCCAGAACAGCGTGTACAGCACCGTCGGCAGGTTCGCCGAGGCCGCCAACGCCAAGGCCAGCGAAACCATAAACGCCGCGTTCTGCCCGATCGCGGCGATACCGCCCGCGGTGGAAAGCACTCCGATCACCAACGCGGTGATGCGCGCGACCTTGATCTCCGCTCCCGGTTTCGCCCGGCCGCGCTTGATGACGTTCGCGTACACGTCGTGCGCGAACGCGGCCGAAGACGTCAGGGTCAGACCGGCGACCACCGCGAGGATGGTGGCGAACGCGATCGCCGCGACGATGCCCAGCAGCGGTGAACCACCGACCCGGTGCGCCAGCAGCAGCGCGGCGGAATTCTCCTTGCCCGGCGCTGCGATGATCGCGTCCGAGCCGACCAGCGCGGTCGCACCGAACCCGAGCACCATCGTCGCCAGGTAGAACACGACCATCATCCACGTGATCCAGACGACCGATCGCCGCGCTTCCCGCGCACTCGGCACCGTGTAGAAGCGCATCATGATGTGCGGCAGGCAGGAAATGCCGAACACGATCGCCATCGCCAGCGAGAGGAAATCGATCCGGGAGAGCAGGTCGTGCCCGTACTGCGCGCCCGGTTCGAGCAGGCCCGCGCCCAGCGGGCTGTTCGCGCTGGCCGTGTCCAGCAACCGCGGCAGGTCGTAGGAGAACCTTCCGATCAGGAACACGGCCATCAGCGACACGCAGACCATCAGCAACGTCGCTTTGATGATCTGCACCCAGGTGGTGCCCTTCATCCCGCCGATGAGCACGTACAGGATCATCACGATGCCGACGAACCCGATGACCAGCGCTTGGCCGAACTTGCTCTGCACGTCCAGCAGCAACGCGACCAGGCCACCGGCGCCCGCCATCTGCGCGACCATGTAGAAGAACGAGATGACCAGCGTGCTGTTGGCCGCGGCGGCCCGGACCGGGCGCGGGCGCATCCGGTAGGCCAGCACATCGCCCATCGTGAACCGCCCGGTGTTGCGCACGAGTTCGGCGATGAGCATCAGCTCGAGCAGCCACGCCACCAGGAATCCCACCGAGTAGAGGAATCCGTCGTAGCCGTGCACCGCGATCGCACCGGCCACCCCGAGGAACGAGGCCGCCGACAGCCAGTCGCCCGCGAGCGCGACGCCGTTCTGCGCACCGGTGATGTTGCCGCCCGCGACGTAGTAGTCGGCGGCGGTGGTGTTCCGGGTGGAAACCCGGTAAACGATGTAGAGCGTCAGCAGCACGAACAGCGCGAAAACGCTGATCGTGATCACCGGCTCGCCGACCGGGCCGCTGCCCGCGGCCAACGTCGAGTCCATCAGCGCGCAGCCCTTTCCTGGTTGCGGAGGTCGTCCACGAGCGGATCGATGCGCTTGCGCACGTATCGCCCGTACAACACGGTCAGCACGGCCGTCGAGACGAATTGCAGGAATCCCATCAGGATTCCCACGTTGATCGAGCCGTAAAGCGGCCGGCTCATGAATTCCTCGGCGAACGCGCCCAAGGCGGCGTAGGTGAAGTACCAAGCGAGCGCGAGCAGCGTCATCGGGAACACGAAGCCGCGGAACCGGCGGCGCAGCAACCGGAAGTCGGCGCTGTGCCGGATCTGCTCGTAGTCGGTTTCGACGGGACCGCGGGGCCGCCAGCTGTGCTTGGCGATGTTTCCGAACTGCGGCTCTACCGCGCCGGGGTGCGGGCGGACCCGCGGGTCCGGTGGTCGAGTCATGCTGCGCGCCCTTCTCGCTGCGCCGGTTCGCGGATCGCCCGGCTTGCGGATTGAGGAGTGTAGGGACTCGGTGCGCAGGGAAAACCCGGCGGTTCAACACACTGGTCGATCCACTAAACACCGGCAAAGAATCGGCATCGGCGCGATCACGAAAAGGGTTCACCGCGGCCACCGGAGAACTTGATCAACCGTCGGTTAGCCTGGCGAACTCAGCGTCGTCGCAGCGCAGCGCGAGTCCGCGGAACGATCCGCGCAACCCGCCCGGTACGATCTCGGCCGAACTCCAGGGAATTCCCTCGGAATCGATGCACCAAGATTCCGGAGGTTGCACCGCGATGCCGGATTGACCCCGCCGGTAGCATCCCAGATCCATGCGCGCCGAGGCGCGAACTCATTTCTGGCGGCAGTCTCGGCTGCCGTGAACGAGGAGGTAACTAGTGACCGTGCGTAACGGATTCTCGGTCGTTGCGCCGCCGACCTGGAACCGTTGGCTGGTACCACCCGCCGCGCTGGCCATCCACCTGTCCATCGGCCAGGCGTACGCGTGGAGCGTTTTCAAAAGCCCGCTCGAGTCGAGCCTGCAGATCTCCGGAACCGGCAGCGCGTTGCCGTTCCAGGTGGCGATCTTCTTCCTCGGGTTGTCCGCGGCGTTCGGCGGCAAGTTCGTGGAGGCGCGCGGCCCGCGCTGGGCGATGGCGGTGTCCACCGTCAGCTTCGCGGCCGGATTCCTGATCTCCGCGCTGGGCATGGCGATCGGGCAGTACTGGCTGGTGGTCGTCGGTTACGGCGTGGTCGGCGGCATCGGGCTCGGAATCGGCTACATCGCGCCGGTTTCGACGCTGATGAAGTGGTTCCCGGACCGGCCGGGCCTGGCGACCGGCATCGCCATCATGGGATTCGGCGGCGGTGCGATCATCGCCTCGCCGTGGTCGAGCGCGATGCTGTCCGCGTTCGGCAAGGGCACCGACGGCATCGCCACGACGTTCCTGGTGCACGGCATCGTCTACGCGGTGTTCATGACGCTGGGCGTGCTGCTCGTGCGGGTTCCGCCGCCCGGCTGGGCACCGGCGGGCTGGACGCCGGCCGCGGTCGCCGAGAGCACCGGGTCGATCCGCGTGTCGGCGAACAACGCGCTGCGCACCCCGCAGTTCTGGCTGCTGTGGATCGTGCTGTGCCTGAACGTCACCGCGGGCATCGGCATCCTGCAGAAGGCTTCGCCGATGATCCAGGACTTCTTCTCCGGCACCAGCACCCCGGTGGTGGCCGCCGCGGCGACCGGGTTCGTCTCGCTGCTGTCGCTGGCGAACATGCTCGGCCGGTTCGTGTGGTCGGCGCTGTCCGACCGCACCGGGCGCAAGAACATCTACCGGCTCTACCTCGGTGTCGGTGCGGCGGCCTACCTGGTGCTGCTGTTCGCCGGGGACAGCAGCGTGGCGCTGTTCGTGGTCGCCGCGATGCTGCTCATGTCGTTCTACGGCGCGGGTTTCTCCACCATCCCGGCCTATCTCAAGGACCTGTTCGGAACGTTCGAGGTCGGCGCGATCCACGGCAGGCTGCTGACCGCGTGGTCGGTGGCCGGGGTGCTCGGGCCGCTGATCGTCGACGCGCTGGCCGACGCGGGCGAGAGCTCTGGTGCGTCCGGTGCCGCGCTCTACACCACCTCGTTCTACCTGATGACCGGGTTCCTGATCGTCGGTTTCGTGGCCAATGAGCTGATCCGGCCGGTGCACAGCCGGTTCCACGAGCCCGCGGGAGCAGCGGCGCACGCGGGCGCGGACAGCGGCACCGCCCACAGCGCTACGGCGGATGGCGGCGCAGCCGCCGAGACCGAGGAAACCGGTTCCGATGAAAGCGGTTCCGAGAACAGCACCACCGGTGACAGCGCCACCGGCGCCGACCCGACCGGCAACGGCGACGCCGGGCACGACGACGCCTCCGACAAGCAGACCACCTAAGAGGAGCTGGGCGAAGATGACCGAGCAGCACGACGAGCAGGCTCCGGACGCCAAGACCCGGGTCCTGCTGGTCTTTTCCTGGGCGTGGGTGGGGATTCCATTCGCCATCGGCGTCTACGAGCTGGTGGTGAAGGCGTCCAAGCTGTTCACCTGAGTTCCACCGAGCCGTGCCGCCCGGGCCGCCGCGCAACGCGCTCCGGTTCCGGGCGGCACGGCTCGTTCCGCGGCGAGCTGTCCGCGCGCGGCGTGCTGGCCTAACTTGGTGGCGTGCTCCGCACGGAAAGGACTGATCACAGTGGACGACAGCGGGACGGCGGTGCTCGCCGGACTGGACGGAATCCGCGGCGGCGTCGAAGACTTCTACCGGGACCTGCACGCCAACCCCGAACTCGGCTTCCAAGAACACCGCACCGCGGCGAAGGTCGCCGAGGCGCTGCGCCGGACCGGCTGCGAGGTCACCGAAGGCATCGGCGGCACCGGAGTCGTCGGCGTCCTCTCCCGCGGCCGGGGCCCGGCGGTGCTGCTGCGCGCGGACATGGACGCCTTGCCGCTGCGTGAGGACACCGGACTGCCCTACAGCTCCGAAGTCACCGCGACCGACGCCGAAGGCGCCGAACAACCGGTCATGCACGCCTGCGGACACGACGTGCACGTCGCCTGCCTGCTCGGGTTCGCGCAGCTCATGGCACGAGCCACCGACGCGTGGTCGGGTACCGTGATCGCGCTGTTCCAGCCGTCCGAGGAGACCGGCGGCGGCGCACGCGCCATGCTCGCCGACGACCTGGCGGGCAAGATCCCGAAACCGGATGTGGCGCTCGCGCAGCACGTGCTGCCCTACCCCGCCGGCTACGTGGGCACCCGCAGCGGATCCTTCCTGTCCGCCGCCGACAGCCTGCGCGTCACCTTCCACGGCCGCGGTGCGCACGGCTCCGCGCCGCAGTCCGGCATCGACCCGGTGATCATGGCGGCGATGACCGCGGTCCGGCTGCAAACCGTCGTGTCGCGGGAGATCGCGGCCACGACACCGGCGGTGCTCACCGTCGGCAGCATTCAAGCCGGGCAGAGCTCGAACGTCATCCCCGACCGCGCCACGATGCAGCTGAGCGTGCGCACCTACGACCCGGCGGTGCGCGAGCAGGTGCTGGCATCGATCGAGCGGATCGTGCGGGCCGAAGCCGAAGCCTCCGGCGCACCCGCGGAACCGGAGTTCGAGCGGCTCGCCGACTTCCCCGCCACCGTCAACGACGCGGCCACCACCGAAACCGTCGCCCGCGCGTTCGCCGCGCACTTCGGCGACGACGCGCACACCATCGACCTGCAAACCGCCAGCGAGGACATGAGCGAAATCCCGCAGGCGTTCGGCATCCCCTACACCTACTGGGGCATCGGCGGAACGGACCCCGCCGAGTACGCGCGGGCTCAGCGACGGGGCACCGCGGCGCAGGACATCCCGAGCAACCACAGCCCGCACTTCGCTCCCGTGCCGCAGCCGACCCTGGACACCGGCATCCGGGCCCTCACCACCGCCGCGCTCGCCTGGCTCGCGCGCGATCCCGGCACCGGCGAGTCCCGCTCGGCGGAAGGCGCGGCTTCCTGAGCGCTGCTGCGCAACACGTGGTCGCGCAGGTCGGCGATCAGGAAGCCATCGCCCCGGCCGCGCCGATTCCGGATGTCCCGCCGGAACGGGAAATCCCCGCCCGTTGCGAGCACGGGCGGGGTTCGCCCGATGGCCTCAGCCCATTTCGGCCAGGCGCGGCACCACGCGGCCGCCGAACGAGGCGACTTCCCGGGCCGGGTCGTCGCTGCCGGGCACGACCTCGGCCAGCTCGATGCCGAGCTTGGCGTACGGCTCCATCGCGGACAGGAACGCGTCGGGGTCGTTGTTGGCTTCCCAGGAGGGCACGATGATGGTCTTCTCGATCCGGGAGTAGTCCGTGCCCTCGTCGTCGCAGTGCCGCTTGAGCACGTCGAGCTTGCGCGCGACGTCGTCCGGGTCGAAGCCGAACAGGTTGCAGGCGTCCCCGTAGCGGGCGACCAGCTTGAGCGTCTTGCGCTCGCCGCTGCCCGCGATGAGCACCGGCGGGCCGGGCTGCTGGATCGGCCCTGGCCGGCAGATCGTCTCGGCCAGCTGGTAGTGCTCGCCGTGGAACGGCCCGTCGTCGTCGCTCCACATCTGGCGCGCGATCCGGACGGTTTCCTCGAGCCGCTCGAAGCGCTCCTTCAGCGGCGGGAACGGCACGCCCAGCGCCTTGTGCTCGCGCTCGTACCAGGCGGCGCCGACGGCGAACAGCGCCCGGCCGCCGGAGAGCACGTCCAGCGTGGTCGCGATCTTGGCGAGCAGCCCCGGATGCCGGTAGGTGATCCCGGTGGCCAGCAGCCCCAGGTCCATCGTGGACGTCTTGCCCGCCAGGTAGCCCAGCGAGGTGTAGCCCTCCAGCATCGGATCCTGCGCGGTGGCGAGCTGCTCCATCTGGAACCAGTGGTCCATCAGGCTGAACCGGCTGACGCCGACCTCCTCGGCCGCGGCGGCGGTGGCCGACAGGGTCCCGGCGATGGCTTCCGAGCCGCCGGGCAGGGTGAAGTTCGCGAAGTGGATACCTAGGCGCATGGACCGAGCTCCTCTGGATGCGTGGATGGTGTGCTGCTGCCGGTTGGCCCTCGTGGCGATCCTGCCGCCAGAAGTCATCGCCTGCTGCCGGATCTCGACGCGATCGCCGATCACGATGGCCTTCGAGGTCGTTGGCCACGTTGCGCGCGGCGGGCACGACGCGTGCTCCCTTGTCCGCGAACGCACGGGAACGTCGGCAGCAGCGGGCCATTGACCACAAAGTAGCCAGTGACAACAATGTCGTCAACGACAACTCCGCGCGCTATCGTCGGCCCGTGCCAGCCATGACCGACGACGGCCGCTACCACCACGGGAACCTCCGCTGCGCACTGCTCGACGCAGCAGAGCGGGGCCTGCGCGAGCACGGCGCCGACCAGCTGTCGCTGCGCGACCTGGCCAGGGAGATCGGCGTGAGCCATGCCGCGCCGCGACGGCATTTCCCGGATCGTCAGGCGCTGCTCGACGCGCTCGCCGAAACCGGCTTCGCCCGGCTGGACACCGCGCTGCGCACCGCGCTGACGGCCGCCGACGACGACTTCCCGGCGCGCCTGCGGGCCACGATGGTCGCCTACACCCGCTTCGCCACCGAGAACGCCGCACTGCTCGAGCTGATGCACACCAGCAAGCACCGGCCGGGTGCGACGCGGATCCTCGAGGCGGCCGAAGCGCCGTTCGGCCTGATGATCGGCCTGATCGCGGAAGGCCAAGAGCAGGGCGCGCTCGAGGCGGGCGATCCCCAGCAGCTCGGCATGGTGCTGTACGCGACCGTCCAGGGCATCACGACGATCATCAACGGCAACCTCGTCGAAGCGGAACTGCTCGACGGGATCGTCCACACCGCGATCGACCAATTCCTGCGAGGAGCGCGTCCGCTCGATTAGCCGGGTCTGTCGCCGCCGACCACATCGCGGTCCCGGTCGTGCGCGCACTCGGATATCGGGTCGGAACGCGGCTGACGGCCGCACGGTTCAGCGTCCGTCGGGCGCCACCGACCTTTAAGTGCAGACGGTGAACCCGGCCTGTCCATCGGTCACTCGTTCGGACCGTCCTGCTCCACGTGTGTTGGGCGGTCTCGGGATCATGGTGTGGGGTGCCGGCATGAGCCTTTGCCAATCCGGACATGAGTCCTCCGCGCCGCTGGAGCTGGTCGATCAGCTGCGCCGGCTCCTCGCGCTGGCCGGCACGGACGAGCACAGCGCGATCGCCGCTTTCGACCGCATCGTGCAACGACAGGGCAAGGACGTCGTACTGGACGCGCTGCTCGTACTGGCTCCCGGACTCCCATCAGAATTCCCGGACGACGCAGCCGCCCGCCCGCACGACCAGGAGGATTCGCAGCGCGGGCTCGCCCGCCGCTGATCCGATGGAGCCGAACGAGGCGCCGGGAGCGCGAACAAGTCCGAAGTGGACGGTCCAGGGCAAGCCGGTCTCACCTACGTGCGAAACGCCTCGTGCCCGTTTCATCACCGGCCGAGTCATCAACGTCAACGGCGGCGCCGGAACGGCTCGTTGAAAGCCGCTCGACAGCCGGGATGGCATCGGGCACGCGCAAGCGACGAAGTACGTGATCGGCCTAATCGTTCCGGCTAGGACGACGGCGTCACGGCTTGCGCCCGACCGCCCCGTACATCGCGATGTCCGCGTCCGGAACCGCTTCGTAGGTGTCGCTGTCCGGCTTCCACTTGTGCATCTGCACGATGCCGGGTTCGACCAGTTCCAGGCCTTCCAGGAAACGTGCGGACTGCTCGCGGTCGCGCCAGCGCAGCGTCTCGCCGTGATCGTGGTAGGTCTGGCGCACCTTGGCCAGCATCTCCGGGGCGAAGTCGTCGGTGGCGATCGTGGCGGCCACGTAACTTCCGGACGGCAGCGCATCGATGATCCGCCGGGTGACCGCAAGCGCTTCGTCGTCATCCTCGATGAAGTGCACGACGGCGATGAGCATCAGCCCGATCGGCTTGTCCGGGTCGAGCGTGTCGCGCAGCTCGGGCGCGGACAGGATCGCCTCCGGATCGCGCAGGTCCGCGTCCAGGTAGGCGGTGCGACCGCGCTCGCCGCTGGTCAGCAGCGCGCGGGCGTGCGCGAGCACGATGGGATCGTTGTCGGTGTAGACGACACGGGACTGCGGGCGCACCTCCTGCACGACCTCGTGCAAGTTCGGCGAGGTGGGGATGCCGGTGCCGATGTCCAGGAACTGGTCCACACCGCACTCGGTGACCAAGTAGCGGGCGGCCCGGTGCAGGAACTCCCGGTTGGCCCGCATGTGCACCGGCAACGCGGGCCAGACCTGCACGGTGGCGTCCGCAGCGGCTCTGTCGACGGCGTAGTTGTCCTTGCCGCCGAGTATGTAGTCGTAGATCCGCGCACCGTGCGCCCGGTCCGTCCGGAGGTCCGCGGCAGGCCGCGGAATCCCATCGCTCATCGTGCTCTCCCCGATCAAAGCACTCGTGCAACCAACTTGATCAGCATCGCACAGCGCACCCCGGAGCTACGAACGACCAACCCCGGTGACCACAGTGGACAGAACGCCCGGATCGGTCAGGAGGAATCCGCGGGACGGCCCGCCACCACCTTCGCGAAGGGTTTCCCTGTCGCAGCACCGCGTGCGTCCTCGCAGCAGCAGCCCGCGGACTGCCGCGGACGTGCACCGCCGACGGCGATCATGCCTACACAGCGGCGTTTTGTGGATTCGCGAAGTGGTTTCGTCGTCGATCCCCGCGCAACCGAGCCGATGTAATCTCGATCACGGGACCGAGCGGTTGGCCGGTCTCGACCCGCCATTCGAGTCGACACGATCGGGAGCAACCGATGTCCACCTACGAATCCGGCTCGCCGCTGAACCGGCGGTCCCTGCTGCTGGGTACCGCGGGCACCGTGGGACTGGCGACCGTGCTGCCCGCCGTCGCATCGGCCAAGGGCGCCGCGCCGAAGCAGGAATACCCGCCGAACTGGCCGGAAAAGAAACCCTACGGCACCGCGGACACCCGGAAGGACCTGTGGCCGAGGGACGACAACTCGCGCATTCTCGATCTCGAGCTGCGCCCTCGGGACGAGGAGCTCGGCAGGATCTGGATCCGGGACACCTACGTCAACTGCTTCACGGTCGACGGGAAGGCGCTCTACGTCGCCACGGGCACCACCCGCGCCGGTGATCTCGACGCGGCATCGCCGTGGAACGACGGCATCTTCGTGTGGGTCGCCGACTCCTTGGACGGCCCGTGGAAGCTGGTGGACACGACCGGCATCCGGCCCGATGCGGACAAGGGCAAGGTGTGGTCACCGGAGTTCGTCGGCGAGAACGAGCCCGGACGCACCGTCGTCGCCCCGTGGCAGGAGTACTGGCACGACGAGGAATACGGCAAGCGCGGCAACGTTTGGGCACCGGAGCTGCACTACTTCCGCGGCACCTGGTACCTCGTCGCGTGCATGGGCGATCACTCCAGGAAGGTCGGGTCGTTCATGCTCAAGAGCGAGGGCGGCGTGCAGGGCCCGTACCGGGTCGTCGAGGGCAACCTCGAAAAACCGTTCGGCGACCTGGCCCCCGACGGGCCGGATTTCGTCGACCCGGAGATCTACCACCACATCGACGGCGGGCTCTACACCGAAGACGGCAAAGCGTGGCTCGTGCTGCACAACGACCTGTACGCGGAATTCCGGGACGACATGGAGGACATCGTCCCGAAAACGAACCTCCCGGAGTTCGAGCAGACGCGGTACGCACCGGAGCCGTACCTCGAAGGCGCGTTCGTGCTCAAATACGAAGAGAAGTACTACATGATGCACGCCGCCTGGAATCGGACGTCGACCGAACCCGACGGCAGCAAGCGCTACGCCTACAACACGCCCGAAAACGAGAGCGAGCAGTACCAGTACGACGCGATCATCGCCGTCTCGGACACGTTCGAAGGTCCGTACTCGAAGCGCTGGACCGCGGGTGTCGGCGCCGGCCACAACAACCTCTTCGTGGACGCCGACGGCCGGCTGTGGGCGACGTTCTTCCGCAACCCGGTCGCCGGCTACTGGGCCGACCCGTCACGGGTCGAGGACGCCGCCGTGCCCGGCGTGGTCCGAATGGAGTGGACCGGCCCGGGCCGCGACCGGATCTACGTCCAACGCCGGAAGTGAGGGTGCCTGGCATGACGGCGCTTCGTGGCGGAACCACCGACCGTACGATCACGCTGACCCGGGTGATCACGGCAGCCGGGCGAACAGCGCCTGAACAGCGCTGCTGTGGACACGCAGTTCCTGTTGCGGTCGAGTTCACTCGCACCGGACATCAAGTTCGATCCGGCCGGTCGTTCCGGTCGATCTCGGATTCCGCGGCGATCCGGTGGAACGCCTCGACCAACGGCAGCTCCCGCTCCGCCGCGCTCGCGATGGAAAGCCGGACCGGCGGAGCGCCTTCGATCGGGATGTAGCGCACCTGCGGGTGCGGGTGGTGCAGCTTGGCCGAAACCGGAACGACCCCCACCCCTTGCCCGGCGGCCACGGCTTCGAGCCATTCGTCGAAGTTGCCGCACCGCACCGCCACCGCTGGGCCATCTCCCGGCCACAAATCCGGGGTGGTCGTACCGCTCACCGTGTTCATCACCAGTGGATGCGCGGCCAATTCGGCCCATCGGACCGCGGGTTCCGCCGCGAGCGGGTGCGACAGCGCCACCACCGCGACCCGGGTTTCGTGCGTCAACGTGGTCGTGCGCAACCCGAGGTCGTCGACCTCGCCCCGGATCACCGCGACATCGACCCCGCCGTGATCGAGACCAGCGGTGCGATCATCGATGCGAACCAGCTGGACCTGGGCGCTGGTCTCGGCTTCGAAGCGCTGGGTGACCTGCTGTGCCCAGCCGCTCGGGAGCACCCACGCGAACCCGAGGCGCAGCACGGCGCCTTCCATCGTGTGCTGAAGGACACTGTCCAGACTGGGCAGCACCCGGCGCAAACCGCCGTGCAACCGTTGCCCGGCCGGTGTGAGGTGCACGTTCCGCGTAGTGCGATCCACCAGATGCACCCCGAGGGCATCCTCCAGTTTCCGGATCATTCTCGTCAGCGTCGGCTGCGTCACCTCCAACCGGCCTGCCGCGCGGGTGAAGTGCAGGTCTTTGCAGAGCTCTTCGAAAGCCCGCAGCTGCTGCAGGTCGACGTCGTCCATACCGCCAGAGCATAGAGCATTACCGGAACGCATTTGTCTCGTTTAACCTAACCGCCTAGTCTGTGGCCGCGAGCTCACCGAATGAGGAGTCGACATTGTCACGTGCTGAGTTTCCGCTACCGCGGGTTCCGGTGATACTCGGACCAATGGCAGGAGGCGCGGGAACGCCCGCGCTGGCCGCGGCAGTCTCCAATGCGGGCGGACTGGGATTCCTCGCAGCGGGCTACAAGAATGCCGCGAAGCTCGGCGAACAGATCGACCAGTTGCGCCAACTCACCTCGGCCGACTTCGGGGTGAACCTTTTCGTTCCGGAAATCGACGAGCCTGATCCAGCCGGCGTGCGCGCCTATCGGGAACGGATTTCCACCACAGCGCACGAACTGGGCGCCGAACCGGGTGATCCGTTGTGGACCGATGACGACTGGGAGGCCAAGGTCGCGCTGCTGCTCGCCGACCCGGTGCCGGTGGTGAGCTTCACCTTCGGCTGCCCACCCGCCGACGTCGTGTCCAGCTTGCACGACGTCGGCAGCGCCGTGGTGGGCACGGTCACCGGCGTCGCCGAGGCCGAGCAAGCGCAAGCCGCCGGAGTCGACGCGCTGTGCGTGCAGGGCAGCGAGGCGGGCGGGCACCAAGCATCGTTCAACGACGCCGAGGAGCGCACGACGCCGCTGGTGGACCTGCTCACCGCCGTGCGGAGGCGGAGTTCGTTGCCGCTGATCGGTGCCGGCGGCGTGATGAACGCCGAGCACGTCCGGGCAGTCCTCGACGCCGGTGCCGTGGCCGCGCAGCTGGGCACCGCGTTCCTGCGCGCGGCGGAGTCCGGCGCGAACCCCGGGCACAAAGACGCTTTGGTCGATCCCCGCTACAGCGAAACCGCGGTGACCCGCGCGTTCAGCGGCCGGCGCGCCCGCGGCCTGGTCAACTCGTTCATGCGGGAGCACGACGCCCAGGCACCCGCCAACTACCCGCACGTGCACTACCTGACCGCACCCCTGCGCGCCGCGGCGGGCAAGGCCGGGGACATCGACCGATTGAACCTGTGGGCGGGGACCCGCCACGAGCTGGCCGAAGCCCGTCCCGCCGGGGAAATCGTGGCCGCGGTCGCGGACCGACTCGCCACGCAGTCCGACCGAGGGCAGTGACCTGGCGATGACCGACAAACTGGGGGCCCGGATTTCCGAGGGAGCGGTGACGCCGTCCCCGCAGGGCTTGATCACCGCGGGTGCGCTGGCGTTGGCGGCCGTGATGGGGATCGGACGCTTCCTCTACACACCGGTCATGCCCGAGATGCAGCGCGCCGCCGGGTTGTCCGCACACGTGGCCGGCTCGCTGGCGACCGCGAACTACCTCGGCTACCTGGTCGGGGCGCTGGTCACGGTGTTCCTCGACGTCGCCAAGCTGCGCCGGCCGCTGCTGGTGGCGGGGCTGATCGGCAGCGCCGGATTGACCGCGAGCATGGCCGCCACGACTTCCGCGGCGCCGTGGCTGTTCATGCGCTTCGGCAGCGGGGTGGCGAGCGCGCTGGTGTTCGTGGCCGCCACTGATTTCGTGCTCGACTCGGTGCAGCCCGGACGACGCTACGCGGTCGGCTGGTTCTACGGCGGCGTCGGCACCGGGATCGCCCTGTCCGGACTGATCACGCCGCCGTCCGTGGATTTCGCCGGCTGGCGCGGCCCGTGGCTGGCCGGCGCGGTGCTGATCGCGCTCGTGATCCCGTTCGTGCTGCTGAAAAGCCCCGGTGGCGCCCGGCATCGACACGCGGCCGAAGCGGCACCGGCCGGGCCGGACCCGATGCGGCTGCCGTTCGCGCTGCTCGTCATCGCCTACCTGTTGGAAGGCGCCGGTTACATCATCACCGGGACCTACCTGGTGACCATCGTGGGCGAATTCGGCCCGGCTTGGCTGAGCGCGTCCGCGTGGGTGCTGGTCGGGCTCGCCGCCATCCCCTCCTGCCCGT
Organism: Saccharopolyspora galaxeae; assembly: GCF_016526145.1. Taxonomy (GTDB): domain Bacteria; phylum Actinomycetota; class Actinomycetes; order Mycobacteriales; family Pseudonocardiaceae; genus Saccharopolyspora_C; species Saccharopolyspora_C galaxeae. Next base: position 295,913 of record NZ_JADDUE010000006.1, on the reverse strand, counting down.
TGTGGGCGTGGGCCGCGCAGCGCTTCGGGCAGACGTCGACGCTGCTGGGGTCCCTGCTGCTGCAAGCTGTGGGGCTCGCGTTGCCCGCCTGGAATCCGCATCCGGTGTCGGTGGTGATCTCCTCGCTGATCTTCGGCGGCACGTTCATGGCCATCGTCACGCTGATCATGCCCTTGGGCAGGCAGTGGGCCGGGCGTAGCGCCGCGGCCAGCGCACCTGTCCTGATCACCAGCTACGGACTCGGTCAGGTGCTCGGGCCGCCTGCCGCGGAGGCCATGTCGACGGGTGGTTCGCTCCTGCCCGCGCTATGGCTCGCGGGCGGGCTGGTGCTGGCGGCTGCGCTGATCGTGCTGCTGGCCGCTTCGCTGACCAGGAGGAGGCCGTCGCCCGGCTGACCGGGCCGCTCCTGCTACCGGCTGTTTCACGCCGCCATTCGGCACCGACTCTGGGGGTCAACTTGCCGTTCATCGTCGTCCGCATGCTCGAAGGCCGCGATGCCGAGCAGCGCCGGAAATTCGCCCGCGCCGTCGCGGACGCTGCGCAGCAGCACTTGCGCGCGTCCGCCACAGACGTTCAGGTCCATTTCGTCGACGTGCCCCGCACACATTTCTTCCGGGGCGGAACATTTCAATCCGATCTGGCCGATTGAAGCTAACCGCAGTTCTCAAATAAAGCCGTAGCGCACGCTGATAAATGGAAACTTGGGGGTTTCTGTGCGCCGTCATATCGAATTGTGCATCGTCGGCTGCGGTCCGCGCGGCACCGCAGTGCTGGAAAGAATGGCCGCGAACGCGGTCGCTCTCGAAATCGAAGCGTCGATCACCGTCCACGCAGTAGACGCATTCCCGCCGGGTCCTGGAAAGGTGTGGCGCGTCGATCAGTCCGGTGAACTCCTCATGAACACCGTGAGTTCGCAGGTCACGTTGTTCACCGACGACAGCGTGGTGTGCGACGGGCCGATCAGGCCCGGGCCGAGCCTGTACGAGTGGGCGCAAGCTGCCCACCACGACCAGCACGACGAGCAAAATCGCCGGGAAATCGCCGAGCTCGGCCCGGACGACTACCCGACCCGACGATTATACGGGCGCTACCTGCGCTGGTTCTTCGAGCGGGCCATCGCCTCTGCCCCGCCGAACCTGCGCGTTCAGGTCCACCAGGCCGAGGCGCGGGAACTCGACGACGAGCCCGACGGTTCGCAGACCGTCCTGCTTTCCAATGACGAACGGTTGCGCGGGCTCGATGCCGTCGTCCTGGCACAGGGCCACCGCCCGGCCGAGCCGACCGCTCAGGAGCAGCAGCTGCGCAGCTTCGCCGACGAGCACGGGCTGACCTACCTGTCCCCGGCCAACCCGGCCGATCTGCACCTGGACGACATCCCAGCTTCCGAAACGGTGCTGCTGCGCGGGATGGGCCTCAACTTCTTCGACCACATGGCCTTGTTCACCGCAGGGCGTGGTGGCCGCTTCGAACCGGATGGCGATGGACTTCGTTACCGGCCCAGCGGCAACGAGCCGCACCTGGTCGCCGGGACTCGCCGAGGTGTGCCGTACCACGCGCGGGCGGCGAACCAGAAGGGCGCGCACGGCCGGTACTTCCCGCGGTTGCTCACCGACGAGGTGATCGCGGACTTCCGGCGACGGGCGGACGGCGGCGATCCGCCGCACTTCCGCACGGACGTGTGGCCGCTGGTCGACAAGGAGATCAAGCTCCTCTACTACACCACCCTGCTGCGGGAACGCGCCGGCGAGCACGCGGCCGTGCTGTTCGAGAAGCGCTTCCTGCACGACGTGTGGCAATCCGAGCAGGAGCTGCTCTACCAGTTCGGCATTGCGCGAGGGCAGCGCTGGAGCTGGGACTGGATCGCCAAACCGTACGGGGACCGCGTGTTCTCCGGGCGGTCGGAGTTCCGCGACTGGTTGCTGGGCTACCTGCGCGCGGACGTTGCGGAGGCGGCCAAGGGCAATGTTTCCGGGCCGTTGAAGGCGGCACTGGACGCCATGCGCGACCTGCGCAACGAGATCCGGCTGATCGTCGATCACGGCGGCATCAGCGGCACCTCCTACCGGGACGAACTCAAGCCCTGGTTCACTCCGCTGACGGCGTTCGTCTCGATCGGCCCGCCGATGCGCCGCATCCAGGAGATGATCGCGCTGATCGAGGCCGGTGTCCTGGAGGTGTTGCCGCCCGGCGTGCGGGTGGACGAGGACTCCGGGGCGTTTCGGATGTCTTCGGCGCACGCACCCGAGGACATCGTGCGCGGCCGGAACCTCATCGAGGCACGGCTGCCGGAACCCGGATTGCGGGGGACGGCGGACCCGCTCCTGCGGCACTTGGCGGAAACCGGCCAATGCCGCCGCTACGAGATCGGCGACCCGTCGGAACCGTATCTCAGCAACGGCCTGGCGGTTTCCGGACGGCCGTTCTTCCTCCAGAACGCGCACGGGCAGGGGCACCCCGCACGCTTCGCCTTCGGGGTGCCGATCGAAGCCGTGAACTGGGTGACCGCAGCAGGCGCGCGGCCCGGTGTGAACTCGGTGTCGCTGTCCGACGCCGATGCCGTCGCGCGCGGCGCGCTGAGCGCCGCCGACACCCGGAGGACTGCCGAGGCAGGCCCCGCGACCAGCGCACCGGCGTGATCCGCGCGCCGAGCACGCGCCGACCGCTGCACCCGCGAACTTCCACCACTACTGCGGCATCCCCGCAACCGCCGCCGTTACCGGCAGGAACCGCAACGACGAGGAGGCAGAACGTGGACACCGATGACCGCTACCGCGCCGGTGATCGCGCCCGGCGAGAAGTGCTCGGCGACGAGTACGTCAACAACATGCTGCGCGGATGGAGTCCCGCAGCCCCGCTGCTGGAACTCATCACGGAGTACTCCTGGGGCTACCTGTGGAACCGCGATGCGGTGGACCGGCGCGCCCGAAGCCTGATCACAGTAGCGCTGCTGGTCGCCCTCAACCGGCCGCGGGAGCTCGAACTGCACGTCGGGGGTGCCCTGCGCAACGGGTGCACTGTCGAGGAACTGGCGGAAGTGGCCTTGCAGGGCGCGGTCTACGCCGGGATCCCGTCGGGGATCGACGCGATGCACGTCATCAGGCGAGTCGCCGACGAAATGCACGGCTCCGCGCAGCAGGAACCCACCGATGGGTGAGGGATTGCGGATCGGCGTGGTGGGCAGCGGTGCCTCCGCGGTGTGCCTGCTCGACGCGCTCGCGCAGGCTGATTGCGAGCCGGGATCGATCACGCTGTTCGAGTCAGCCGAGAGCTGGTGGCGGGGCCGCCCGTTCCAGGACGACGACGCCGTGCTGCGGGTGAACGCACCACCGCAGGACATGTCCGTGCGCGACGGGGACACCGGTCATTTCGCCCGCTGGCTCGCCGTGCGCGGAGCGGCCTGGCACGAAGATCCGTTCACCGGCACGCCTTACTGCCCGCGCAGCGTTTTCGGCGAGTACCTGGAGGAATCGGCGCGGACGGCGCTGCGGCGGCTGGCCGAGCGAGGATGGTCGGTTCGGCTGCTCGGCGAGCGCGTGAATTCGGCGGTCGCCTGCCACGGGGGCGTGCGGTTGCAGACCAGCAACGGACAGCAGGTGTGGGCCAGCCACGTCGTGCTCTGCGTCGGCGGCGGGCGGCCCGCTGATCCATACGGCTTGACCGGGCGACCGGGGTTCGTCGCGGATCCTTACCCGATCGCGCACCGGTTCGAATCGGTGGCGCCAGACACCGATGTGGCGGTGCTCGGCAGCGGACTGACCGGTGTGGACGCGGTGCTCGCGCTGGCAGCGCGGGGCCATCGCGGCCGCATTCACCTCGTCTCGCGCACCGGTGCGCTCCCGGCGGTCCGCCAGCGCCCGGTCGAGCACCCGCTGCGGTTGTTCACCCGGGAGCGCCTGAACGCTGCCGCCAGGCGCAACGAGACCATGACCGTGGGGCAGCTGACCGAGGTGATGCGGGCCGAACTGGCCTCCGCGGGCGAGGCGCTGGAAGCGGTGGCCGACGCCGTGCGCTCGTTGACCGCGGGCACTCCCGTATCGCGGCTGCGACGTGCCCTCGCGGGCGTCGATTCCCCGAGCCTGGCCCTGCGCATCGTTCAGCGGGCGGTGCCCGAGGCGGGCCCGGACGTCTGGACGCTGCTGCCCGAACACGAGAAGTCGGCCTTGACGCACTCGTGGCTGCGGACGGTGATGAGCCTTTGCTGTCCGATGCCGCCGACGAGCGCGGCCGGTCTTGTCGAGCTGGCCGAGTCGGGACAGCTGCGGTTCGTCCATGGAGTGCGCGGTGTGGCCAAGCCTTCCGGCGAACCGTTCCGGATCAGCGCCTCGGGCGGCCGGTACCGGGCGACCACCGTGATCAACGCGGTGCCGCCGCACCGGGCCGCCGCGGCGGACCAACCGCTGATCAAGTCGCTGGCCCGCCGTGGAATCGCCGAACTCCATCCCCGCGGCGGTGTGCGCGTCGACCCGTTCACCAGCCGGTTCGTCGTCGGCGGCACCGCTGATCCGCGGTGGTACGCGCTCGGCGACCTGGCCGGCGGCTCGCTGTTCTTCACGTTCGGAGTCCCGTCCCTGGTCGACCGCGCCCGCGACATCAGCAACGCACTTCTCGAGCACCTGCGGTCGCAATCCTCGATGACCCGGGTGCCGACCGCTTGAGCGGGAAACACAGGAAGGAAGCACATGAACGCCGCACCCCAGCAAGAGCAACAGCACCTCGCTGACACGCGCACCGGCCTGCCACTGCCCGGCGGTCCCGTCTTCGACTCCGCGCAGGACGAGCGCCGGGACCGGAAACGCCGGCTCGTCGCGGCCATCCGGCTGTTCGGCAAGTACGAATACGGAGAAGGCATTTCCGGGCACCTGTCGGTGCGCGACCCCGAACATCCGGAACACTTCTGGGCCAACCCGTTCGGCGTGTCCTTTCAGCAGGTGAAGGTCCGGGATCTGGTGCGGGTGGACGCGGCGGGCAACGTCGTCGAAGGCATGCACAAGATCAACCCGAGCGCGTTCGTCATCCACTCCAAGATCCACGAACTGTGCCCGGACGCGGTCGCCGCGGCACATGCGCACACCGAATCCTCCCGCGCACTGGGCGCGCTGGGGCGATTGCTCGAACCGCTCGACCAGGAATCCGCCGCCTTCTACCAAGACCAGGTGCTCTACGACGCCTACGAGGGACCGTCCATCACGATCGACCAGGGCCGCGACATCGCGGAGAAGCTCGGCGGGAGCCGGGCCATCCTGCTGCGCCACCACGGGCTGATCACCGTCGGTGCTTCGCTCGACGAGGCGGTGCACCGGTTCGTCACCTTCGACGGGTGCGCGCGGGTGCAGCTGCTGGCCGCGGCAGCGGGGCAGCCACTGCCCATGACCCACGAACAGGCGGTGAGCGCCAAGGCGGGGTTCGGCGACTCGCAGCTCGGCTGGTTCAGCTTCCAGCTGCTCTACGACGAGATCACCGCGGAACAACCGGACATGTTCGAGGAGTGAGCCCCGTGCGCAGAAATGGCGCGCCCCGGCGCGTGCTGACGCCCCCGAACACGTGGAGGACGGCGTGAACGGAGCACATGCCCTGTTGCGCACGCTGGTCGACTCCGGCGTCGACGTGTGCTTCATGAACCCGGGCACCTCGGAGATCCACTTCGTGCACGCGCTGGACGCCGTGCCTGAGCTCCGCGGCGTGCTGACGTTGTTCGAGGGAGTGGCCACCGGCGCGGCGGACGGCTACGCGCGGATCGCGCAGCGGCCCGCATCGGTCCTGCTGCACTTGGGCCCCGGGCTCGGCAACGGTTTGGCGAACCTGCACAACGCCTGGCGGGCGGGCACGCCGATGGTCGCGCTCGTCGGTACCCATGCGACCTGGCACGAGCGCTACGACGCCCCGCTGCAGTCCGACATCCGGCCGATCGCGGGCACGGTGTCCGGCTGGATGCGCACCACCGGTCACCCGCGCGACCTGGCGCGAGATGCCGCATCGGCGGTGGCCGCGGCGCGCGGACCGGCCGGTCGGATCGCGACGCTGGTCGTGCCCGCCGACGTCGCCTGGTCCGAAGGGGTGGTGTCGGCGCCGCCGCGGGAAGCGCGGACTCCCGAGCCCGTCCGGGAAGCGGGGCTGGAAGCGGTCACCACGACGCTTCGGGATGACGCGGAACGGCCGTTGCTACTACTCGGCGGTGCTGCCCTGGGCGAGCGGGGACTCCGCGCGGCGGGCCGGCTGCGCTCGGCGACCGGTGCGACGGTGCTCGTCGAGCGCTTCCCCGCACGGATGCGCGGCGGCGCGGACGTGCCGGCGTTTCCGCGGGTGGCCTACCCGCCTGCGGCCGCCGCGCAGCAACTCACCGGACACGACCGGATCGTGCTCGCCGGAGCCGATTGGCCGGTGACCTTCTTCGCCTACCCCGAGCATCCGGGCGACCTGGTACCACCGGATTGCGAGGTCGACGTCCTGGCCGAGCCGGACCAGGACGTCGTTGCCGCGCTGGAAACCCTCGCCGACCGGCTCGCGCCGGGTCACCGCCCGGTCGGAGCGGCATGGTCCGCGCGACCGATGCCGACGAGCGGCCTGCTCGGCGTCGCGAACTTCGCCGGTGCGGTCGCGGCTGCCCTGCCGGAAAACGCCATCGTGGTCGACGAGGCCAACACGGCGGGTTCCGGCCTCCCGCAGGCGTTCGCGCGGGGTCCGGCACACGACCTGCTGACCGTCACCGGCGGCGCTATCGGACAGGGGCTGCCGGTGGCCACCGGCGCCGCGCTGGCCGCACCGGACCGGCCCGTGGTGCTGCTGGAAGCCGACGGCAGCGCGATGTACACCATCCAAGCCTTGTGGACGCAGGCCCGTGAAGGGCTCGACGTCACGACGGTAGTGATCAACAACGGCGCCTACGCAGTACTCCAGTCCGAATTGGACGGTGTTGGTCGGCCGGGCCGCCGCGCCCGGGAAATGCTCGCCCTGCAGCGCCCAGGACTGGATTTCACCGCGCTCGCAGCGGGCACCGGTGTCCAGGCCGTGCGCGTCCGCACGGCCGAAGAGCTCACCACCGCGCTCCGGCGAGCGGTGTCCGAGCCCGGACCGCAGCTGATCGAAGCCTTCATCGCACCCACGCCTGCTGCTGCGACCAGCATGCCTTCCCCGACTTCGCAGAGGACCACAGATGGCAGTTGAAGCGACCACTGATTCCGCCACCCGCAACGAGGTCCGCCCGTTCACCGGCACGCAATTCCTGGATTCGCTCCGCGACGACCGCGAGGTCTACATCTACGGCGAGCGCGTCGGTGACGTGACGGGCCATGCGGCGTTCCGCAACAGCGCGCGTTCCTTGGCGCAGCTCTACGACGCGATGCACGAACCTGCCGCAGAAGGCGTGCTGCGCGTTCCCACCGACACCGGGAACGGCGGGTTCACCCATCCGTTCTTCCGCACCGCCCACAGCGCCGACGACCTCCTGCAGGCCCGGGACGCGATCGCTGCCTGGCAACGCCTGGTCTACGGGTGGATGGGGCGCACACCGGACTACAAGGCGTCCTTCCTCGGAACGCTGGGCCCGAACGCGGAGTTCTACGGGGAATTCCGGGACAACGCGCGCCGCTGGTACAAAGACGCGCAGGAGCGCGTGCTGCACCTGAGCCACGCGCTCGTGCACCCGCCGATCGATCGAGACCGGCCCGCGGACGAGATCGCGGACGTCTGCGTACACGTCGAGCGGGAAACCGACGCAGGGCTCATCGTTTCGGGGGCGAAGGTCGTCGCGACCGGCGCGGCGCTGACGAACGCGACGTTCGTGGCGCACTACGGGATTCCGGTGCGGGACAAGCGGTTCGGGCTGGTGTTCATCCTGCCCGCGGACACCAGCGGGATGAAGTTGTTCTGCCGCACGTCCTACGAGCGGATCGCCGCGGCCACCGGTAGCCCGTTCGACTACCCGCTGTCGAGCAGGATGGACGAGAACGACGCGATCCTGGTCCTGGATCGCGTGCTGGTTCCGTGGGAGAACGTCCTGATGTACGACGCGGACGCGGCCAACTCGTTCGCTTCCAGCACCGGGTTCCTGGAGCGGTTCACCTTCCACGGATGCACCAGGCTCGCCGTCAAACTCGACTTCATCGCCGGCTGCGTGCTCAAAGGGGTGGAGATGACCGGCACCGGCGAAACCCGGTCCGTGCAGTCCCGGGTGGGCGAGATCCTCAACTGGCGGGACCTGTTCTGGGCCCTCTCCGACGCGATGGCCGGCTTCCCGGAACCGTGGACGGGCGGCAGCGTGCAACCCAACCTGCACTACGGGCTCGCCTATCGCACCTTCATGGGCACCGGCTACCCGCGGGTCAAGGAGATCATCCAGCAGACCTTGGGCAGCGCGCTGATTTACCTCAACTCGCACGCCGCCGACTGGCAGCACCCGGACATCCGGCCCTACCTGGACAAGTACGTGCGCGGCTCGCACGGCATCGAGGCGGTCGACCGGGTGCAGCTGCTCAAACTCCTCTGGGACGCGGTCGGCACCGAATTCGCCGGCAGGCACGAATTGTACGAGCGCAACTACGGCGGAGACCACGACAGCGTGCGCGCCCAAACCCTGTTCGCTTACCAGAAATCCGGCAGGGACGGCGAGCTGAAAGGTTTCGCCGAGCGGTGCATGTCCGAGTACGACCTCGATGGATGGACCCGGCCAGATCTGTTCGGCCCCGCCGACCGAGCAGCGCGTTGAACCTGGTCAGCGCCACCCGGACGAACGCCGCGACCACGCCGCTGAGCGGGTCGCTGCCGCGGGCGCCCGCGGCTCGTGTCCGCAGAAGTCCCTGCAAGGTCCCCACCAACCCCGAGGGAACCGACCATGCACGAAACCCGTCCGCACCACGAGATCGCCCATCTGGCCTGCATCGAGCTGTGCTCCCCGGACCCGGCGGGCAGCGAGTGGTTCTTCACGCAACTGCTCGGCATGTACGTGACCGAACGCCGCGGCCAATCGGTCTACCTGCGCGGTTACGAAGACCCGTATCCGTGGAGCCTGAAGATCACCGAAGGCCCGACGCCGCGGATGGTGCACGCGAGCTTGCGGACCTCGTCCGCGGACGCGTTGCACCGACGGGTCCGAGCCGTCGCGGCCGCGGGACTCGGCGACGGGTGGATCGACGGCGACTTCGGCCACGGTCCGGCATACCGCTTCCACACCCCGGACGGCCACGAGCTCCGCCTGCTGTGGGAGGCCGAGCAGTACCTCGCTCCTCCTGATCTGCGCAGCAAAATCTTGACCCGGCCGTCGAAGAAGCCGTTGCACGGGGTTCCGGTCCGGCGCATCGACCATTTGAACCTCATGGCCGCCGACGTCAGCGCCGTCCGGCGCACCTGTGAGGACCTGCTCGGGATGCGCACCCGCGAACGGCTCGTCGACGGCGACGCCGAGGTCGGTACCTGGATGAGCAGCAACAACCTCGGGCATGAGGTGGCGGTCATGCGGGACGCGCGGGGTGCGCTCGGTCGCTTCCACCACGTCGCCTTCTACTACGGCGTCGCGCAGCACAACGCCGACGCCGCCGAGATGTTCCGGGAGCAGGGCGTGCCCATCGAAGCCGGCCCCGATCGGCACGGGATCTCCCAAGGAGCGTTCCTGTACGTCTTCGAGCCGGGTGGCAACCGGGTGGAACTGTTCGGAGACCCGGGGGTGCTCGTGCTGGAGCCGGATTTCCGAACCAGGACTTGGACGATGGACGAGATCGATGTGGGCATGGCCATCGGCGGAGCACAACTGCCTTGGGAAACGTACTTCACCTACGGCACGCCTCCCGTGGAAGCGCCGCACGACGGCACCACGGGTGCCGCCACCTCCGATCCGGCTCCGGTGCCGGACTGACACTGCCGCACGCCGAACGATCGCATTCCGCACAGCATTTCCCCAGCGAAAGGATTTCTGCGGTGTCTGGACAGCTGAACGGCAAGGTCGCGCTCGTGACGGGTGCGAGCTCCGGCATCGGAGCCGCGATCGCCCGCGGCCTGGCCCGCGAAGGAGCCGCCGTCGCTATCGCCGCGCGCAGGTACGAGCGGCTGACGGCGATGGCCGACGAGCTCACCGCAAGCGGTGCGACCGTCCACCCCATCGCACTCGACGTGAGCGATGAGGACGCCTGCCGCGCCGCCGTGGAATCCACTGTGGACACGCTCGGCGGGCTCGACGTCCTGGTCAACAACGCCGGGGTGATGTTGCTCGGTCCGGTGGAGGATGCCGACACCTCGGACTGGACGCGGATGGTCAACACCAACGTGCTCGGCCTGATGTACTTGACGCACGCTGCATTGCCACACCTACTGGCGGCGCGCGGAACGCTCGTGCAGGTCTCCTCGCTGGCCGGGCGGGTCGTACGCAACGGGTTCGCCGGTTACAACGCGACCAAGTTCGCGGTCAACGCCTTCAGCGAATCGCTGCGTCAAGAGGTCACGGCCCGGGGCGTGCGGGTCATCGTGATCGAGCCGGGAATGGTCGACACTGAGCTGCGCGATCACATCACCCACGCGGCCACGCGCCGCTCCGCGAACGAGTGGGCGGCGTCGATGCGCCAGCTCTCCCCCGAAGATGTCGCTGACTCGGTCCGTCACGCCGTGCTCGCACCACCGCACGTATCCGTCAACGAAGTGCTGATCCGGCCGACGGACCACGTCTGAGGCCCGGCGACCGTTCCGCAGCACGCGCCGATTCCCGGTCGGGCTCGCACGAACGCCGCCGCTCCCGACGGGGCAAGAACACGCCGCGGCCCAGCAGGGTAATCCCGGGCGCACGGCCTCATTCCGGAGTGACCGTGCCCGAGGTCGCATCCACGGTGATGACCTGACCCGTCTCGATTTCCGCAGTGGCGTTCCGGACGCAGATCACCGCCGGAATCCCGTACTCGCGGGCGACCGTAGGACCGTGCGCCATGGGCGAGCCGGTTTCGGTGACGAGCCCGGCCGCGGTCATGAACAGCGGAGTCCAGCCGGGATCGGTCGTGCTGGCCACCAGGATCTCGCCGGGTTCGAGCCGCGCGTCGGCCGGATCGCGGACGACGCGCGCACGCCCGGTCACCTTGCCCGGGGAGGCGCCCAGACCGGTCATCGCGCCATCGGCGACGGCCTCGGGCGCGCCCGTCGCCTCCAGGTCCGTGCCGTCGGAAAGCACCGCGATCGGGACCGCGCGTCGGCGCATTTCCCTGGTGTGGCGGGACTTTCTTTCAACGGCGAGGGCCCGCTGGTCGGTTCCGCGCACCGCCGCTCGGATCTCGTCGAGGTCCAGGAACATCACGTCGCCGGCTTGCTCCAAGCGTCCCTGCCCGCTGAGATCCTCGCCGACGCGCAACAGCTGCGCGCGCATCGAGCTCAGCGAGTACAGCCAGGCGAACTTGCCCAGTTCGCGCAGGCCGGTGAGCCGGCGGGCCCGGCGCATGCAGAACCGGGCGAGGCGGGCGCGGATCGGGCGCTTGCGACGGGCGCGCTCGTGGAGCTCGTCGATCATGGCCTCCGCGCGTTCCGCGGCTTGGGCGAACCGGCGGTCCGGAGCCTGCTCGGGATCGGTGATCCGCAGGTAGCCGGCGATGGTCGACAAGATCTGCGTCGGATCCTCCGACCAGCGAGGCACCCCGATGTCGACTTCCGACGCAGCGCGGTGGCCGTAGCGGGACAGGAAGTCGTCCAGCCCGATGTCGGGGAGTTCGCCTGCCTGATAGCGGGTGGCGAGCTCCGCGGGCGGTGTGAACCGCAGCAGTTCCCGCTCCGGCTCGTCGAGGTCGGCGGCCAGCCGCCACAGCGCGAGGTCCATTTCGGTGGTGACGTTGTGCGGCAACCCGCCCAGGACGGTGTCCAGCTCGGCGTCCGTGGCGATGCCCTTGAGCAGCGCGTTCGGGAACTGGCTGACGACGATTCCGATGAACAGCGGCCAGATCACCTCGGACGCCGTCATGAAGTCCCGCTGCACCTGCTCGGCGAAACGCAGCCGCTCGGCGGTGCTCGCGGATTCCGGTGCCACGGCCCGGCGCTTGAGCTTCTCGGTGGTCCGGAAAGCGCGTTCGCGCGCGGCTGCGGGGAAGGCGATGATCCGGATGAACTCGAACTTCGCCTTCGGCAGCACCCGCAGCCCCTTCTTGAGCAGCGGCGCAACGGGGAAGGGCAGACCACCGGTGGTCGGCGCGAAACGCGGATCTTTCAGCAGCCGCCGCACGATCTCGACGTTGCGCGGCCCGTAGACCTCCATCATCCGCGGCAGTCGCGACCGGATTCGCTTGTTGCGCAACAGGTCCGAGAAGTCCATGAACAACCGATCGCCGACCGGGACGATCCCCATGGCATCGCCGAACGCACCGCCCGAGAGCCCGGCGGAGTCCATCCACAGCTTCGCGCCACGGGTCAGCGCCGACATCCCCGCCGGGGTGAAGGGCCGCAGCATTCCCTGCATGTGGCCCATCTCGAAGTAGACCCGCAAGTCATCGGTTTCCGGCGGCAGCGGGAAAAGTGTTGTGATGGCACGGGATTGCAGCAGCCACAGCCCGCCGTCCCGGGCGATGGCCCACTCGATGTCCTGCGGGCAGCCGAAGCTCTCCTGCACCGCGGCCCCGGCTTCGCGCAGCAGCTCCAGCTGGTCGCGGTCCAGGCAACCGTCCGCCCGCGGCGGGGTGCCGTCGAGGACGTAGTGATCGGCGATGGCGGACCCGTCGACGACCGCCTCGCCCGATCCGGAAACCGCGTCCACGACCATGTCCGTCCGCGTCCCGGTGAGCGGGTTCGCGGTGAACAACACCCCGCCGGCCTTCGCATCGACCATTCGCTGCACGACCACGGCCATGTGCACGTCGGGGCCGACACCGTTGGCCTCGCGGTAGGCGACCGCCCGATCCGAGTGCAACGAATCCCAGCAGCGGCGGATCGCGTTGAGCAGCTCACTGGCACCGCTGACGTCGAGAAAGCTCTCCTGCTGCCCCGCGAAACTGGCATCGGGCAGGTCCTCGGCGGTGGCGCTGGAACGCACCGCCACCCGTCCGCCGCCGATTCGGGCGTAGGCGTCGAGGACTTCCCCTTCCGGGATCTCACCGGTCACGTGCGCTCGCGTGGTCAAGCAGAACCCTTGCGGCACCCGGAAGCCGGCCTTGATCAACTCACCCAGGCCGGCGGCTTTCCCACCGACCAGCCCGAGCATGCTCGCGTCGATCTGCGCGAGTTCGATCACTTGGGAATCATTGCCGGTCGCCATCGCGCGGCTCCCGTCTCGTACGGCGATCACGTCTCAACACGCCGACCAGACTTCCCGGCACACCACGGCAAAGCCGATGGCCGGATGCTACTCCCGGAACCGCTCCGGTCAATATCGATCCGCCCAGAGCCCGCCGCCCGGTGCATGGTGGCGCGCGCCACCTTTATTGACCGCTCAGTCCAGATCGGGCAGAGTTATGGACGCAATGGTCCATAAATGAGGGAGGTGGGCGGCGTGGCCGTCCTGACCGGCAAGACCGCGGTGATCACCGGCGGCAGCAGCGGCATCGGGCTCGAGATCGCGCGGGCGTTCCGCGACGAGGGCGCGAAGGTGTTCATCACCGGCCGCCGCAAGGAAACGCTCGACAAGGCGATCGCCGAGCTCGGCGCGAACGTGACCGCCGTCGTCTGCGACTCCGCCGTGCCCGCCGATCTCGACGCGCTCTACGAAACCGTCCGCGAGCAGGCCGGGCACCTCGACGTCGTGGTCGCCAACGCCGGTATCGGCATCGAGACCGAATTCGGCGGAGTCACCGAGGAGCAGGTCGACGCCCAGTTCGCCACCAACGTGAAGGGAACGATCTTCACCGTCCAAAAGGCATTGCCGCTGCTCCGCTCGGGGGCATCCATCATCTTGACCGGGTCGAGCGCCGCGACGCGCCCTCCATACGGTCTGGAGATCTACGCCGCGACGAAGGCTGCGGTGCGCAACCTGGCCCGCGGCTGGGCCCACAGCTCGCGCCGGTACGGCTTCCGCGTCAACGTGCTCTCGCCGGGCACGGTCCCCACTCCGGGCCTGCTCGATCTCCTCCCCGCGGAAGCTCGGGAACAGACCAAGGAAATGACCCCGCTGGGGCGGCTCGGCGCACCCGAGGAGATCGCCGCGGCCGCCACCTTCCTGGCCTCGGACGCCTCGAGCTACGTCAACGGCTCCGAGCTCGCCGTCGATGGCGGCGTCGCGCAGATCTGATGCCCGTCACCCGCCCTGCGGGCGACTTGGCGCCGTGAGGTGGCTCCTCGGTGCACTACAGCAGTCGCCCCAGGGCGGACTCGGCCACAGCGGAGAGCGCGTCGACTCCCATGCCCGTCCGCCCGAGCGCGACCACTCCGAGCTGGGCGGCAAGAACCGCATGGGCGATCTGGCCGGGATCCGCATCGGGATCCACGTCGCCTTCGCGCTGGGCTCGCTCGACCGCCTCCGTCAGGACCTTGGCGGTCGCGTCGTAGCTGCGCCGGGCCTCGGCCGCAACATCCGGCATGCTCGCCGCCAGCTCGGCTGTGGTGTTGGCCAACAGGCACCCGCGCCGGGCGGATTCCGAGTCACAGCTCGGACCTCGCACGAACTCGCGCACGAGGTCGATGCCCCGCGGCACGGACGCCAGCCGCTCGTGCAGCATTCGGTCGTTCGCGTCGTTGTATTCGCGCAGCACCCGCAGGAACAAGTTGTGCTTGTCGCCGAAAGCTCCGTACAGGCTGCCCTTGCCGAGTCCGCTGGCGCGCATCAGATCGTCCACCGACGTCGCCGCGTAGCCCTTGTCCCAGAACACCTGGCGGATCGCAGCGACGACGCAGTCCTCGTCGAATTCCCGGGGGCGTGGCACGCCGCGATGATACGGGTTCTTGACCAACCAGGCCAGAAACCCGGATCGGCACCCGAGCCGATCTCCCACGCTGCCGGGTCAGCCGGCCACGCGAAGCATTCGAGGGCAGTGGGCGCAGCTGGGCTCGAACCAGCGACCCCTTGCTTGTAAGGCAAGTGCTCTTCCGCTGAGCTATGCGCCCCGAACGGTGGCCGGCCCGCGTCCGGCCGTTCGGCCGGATCACCGTACCGGTCGGCCACCGCGCCGAGTCAGTCGGCCAGTTCGGCCAGGGCCTTCTTCCAGACGTTCTGGTCGCGGGCCTCGCCGGGCTGGTTGACCTCGGCGAAGCGGACCTTGCCCGCCGTGTCGATCAGGAACGTGCCGCGCAGCGCCATGCCCGCCTGCTCGTTGAACACGCCGTAGGACTTCGCCACCTCGCCGTGCGGCCAGAAGTCCGACAGCAGCGGGAAGGTGTAGCCCTGCTGCTCCGACCACGCCTTGAGCGCGAACGGGGTGTCCACGGACACGCCGATCACCTGCACCTGGTCGTTCTGGAACTCGGCCAGATCGTCCCGGACCTGGCACAGTTCGCCCTGGCACACCCCGCTGAAGGCGAACGGGTAGAACACCAGCAGCACGTTCTTGCCGCCCCGGAAACCGGACAGCGAGACCTGCTCCTTGTTGTAGTCCGGCAGCGTGAAGTCCGGAGCCTCGGCGCCGACCTCGACCGTCATGCGCGCACCCTTCTGTTCGGCCGTGAGCACGTACGCCGCCGAACCTACACCGGCCGGACGCACCGGGGCACCGGTGGCACAGCGGCCACCGGTGCCCCGGTTCGGATGTTGCGCCCGTCCTCAGCGCTTGGACTTGGCTTTTCGATAGCCGAGCCTGGTGCCCATCCAGGCGTCTCCCAGATTCGCGTTGGAGGTCTGGGCCAGGTTCGACGTGGACGCGGCCTCGGCGATGTCGCTGGGCTCGACGTAGCCTTCCCGGCCGGTCTTCGGCGTGAGCACCCAGATCACCCCCTCGTCGGCCAGGGGCGTCATGACGTCGAGGAGCGTGTCCGTCAGGTCGCCGTCACCGTCGCGCCACCACAGCAGCACGACGTCGACGACCTCGTCGGCGTCCTCATCGAGCAGTTCGCTCCCGCAACGTTCCTCGATGGAGGCACGAATGGCGTCATCGACGTCCTCGTCCCAACCGATCTCCTGAACGACCATCTCCGGCTCGATGTCGAGCCTTTCGGCGACGTCGACTTCGCTCTTGCCGGCGTCTCCCGCGGCCACCACGGCGTTCTCACTCCTCCAATGCAGGCGGTGCGATGCGAGCACCGCACCCGGTTTGGCAGATCTGGCCGATAGCGAACACTGCCGACCGCTTCCGGCGCAACTGCTGGGCGCACGACACGCCGGAGCGTGGCGTGAAAACTCGACTGTAGGCGCACCCGTCCAGGTCAGGCCAGCACGGTGCCGGGTCCGCCCGGTGACGGTGTGCGCACCGGCCACGAATATGGGGGACGATGGCGGTGGCGGGCACCACACGGCCCGCGAACGCACGCAAGTCGAGGAGCTTCCTTTGTCCGCGCAACGCAACGACGGCACCCCGCAACGGGTCCGGGTCATCCGCGACGGCCTCGCCTCGCACCTGCCGGACATCGATCCGGAGGAGACGCAGGAGTGGCTGGAGTCCTTCGACGCGATGCTCGGCGATTCCGGCCGGCAGCGCGCCCGCTACCTGATGCTCCGGCTGTTGCAGCGCGCCCGTGAGGGCGGTGTCGGTGTGCCGTCGCTGACCAGCACCGACTACATCAACTCGATCGCCACCGAGCAGGAACCGTGGTTCCCCGGCGACGAGGAGACCGAACGCCGCTACCGGGCGTGGATGCGCTGGAACGCGGCGGTCATGGTGCACCGCGCGCAGCGGCCCGGGATCGGGGTCGGCGGGCACATCTCGTCGTTCGCCTCCTCGGCCAGCCTCTACGAGGTCGGCTTCAACTGGTTCTTCCGCGGCAAGAACGACCCGGGCGGCGGCGACCACCTCTACATCCAGGGCCACGCCTCCCCCGGCATCTACGCGCGCGCCTACCTGGAAGGCCGGTTGACCGAGGACCGGCTGGACGGGTTCCGCCAGGAGTACTCGCACGCCGGTCCCGGCGGCGGGCTGCCGTCCTACCCGCATCCGCGGCTGATGCCGGACTTCTGGGAGTTCCCCACCGTTTCCATGGGCCTCGGCCCGATGAACGCGATCTTCCAGGCCCGGTTCAACCGCTACCTGCACGACCGCGGCATCAAGGACACCAGCAGGCAGCGGGTGTGGGCGTTCCTCGGCGACGGCGAGATGAACGAGCCGGAGTCCCGCGGGCTGCTGCACGTGGCGGCCAACGAAGGCCTGGACAACCTGACCTTCGTGGTCAACTGCAACCTGCAGCAGCTGGACGGGCCGGTGCGCGGCAACGGCAAGATCGTCCAGGAGCTGGAGTCGTTCTTCCGCGGCGCGGGCTGGAACGTCATCAAGGTGATCTGGGGCCGCGAGTGGGACCCGCTGCTGCACGCCGACCGGGACGGCGCGCTGGTGAACCTGATGAACACCACCCCGGACGGCGATTACCAGACCTACAAGGCCAACGACGGCGCTTTCGTGCGCGAGCACTTCTTCGGCCGCGACCCGCGGACCAAGGACATGGTCAAGGACCTCACCGACGACGAGGTGTGGGCGCTGCGCCGCGGTGGGCACGACTACCGCAAGGTCTACGCGGCGTACAAGGCCGCGACCGAGCACCACGGGCAGCCGACGGTCATCCTCGCCAAGACCATCAAGGGCTACGGCCTGGGTGCGCACTTCGAGGGCCGCAACGCCACGCACCAGATGAAGAAGATGACGCTGGACGACCTGAAGCTGTTCCGGGACAGCCTGCGCATCCCGATCTCCGACGAGCAGCTCGACGCCGATCCTTACCTGCCGCCGTACTACCACCCGGGCGAGGACGCCCCCGAGATCCAGTACCTGCGGGAACGCCGCAGCAAGCTCGGCGGTTACCTGCCGGAGCGGCGGGTGAAGTCGAAGGCGCTGGTGCTGCCGGGCGACCAGGTCTACGACGGGGTCCGCCGCGGCTCCGGCAAGCAGGAGGTCGCCACCACGATGGCCTTCGTCCGGCTGCTCAAGGACCTCGCCAAGGACTCCGAGGTGGGTCCGCGGATCGTGCCGATCATCCCGGACGAGGCGCGGACGTTCGGCATGGACTCGATGTTCCCGTCGCAGAAGATCTACAACCCGCTCGGGCAGTCCTACACGCCGGTGGACTACCGGCTGATGCTGGCCTACCGGGAAAGCGAGCAGGGGCAGATCCTGCACGAAGGCATCAACGAGGCCGGCTCCAGCGCTTCGTTCATCGCCGCGGGCACGTCCTACGCCACGCACGGCGAGCCGATGATCCCGATCTACATCTTCTACTCGATGTTCGGGTTCCAGCGCACCGGCGACAACCTGTGGGCCGCCGGGGACCAGATGGCCCGCGGGTTCATCCTCGGCGCCACGGCGGGACGCACCACGCTGACCGGTGAGGGGCTGCAGCACGCCGACGGGCATTCGATGCTGCTGGCCGCGACGAACCCGGCGGTGGTGGCCTACGACCCGGCGTACGCGTTCGAGGTCGCGCACATCGTCAAGGACGGGCTGCGGCGGATGTACGGCGAGGAGGCGGAGAACGTCTTCTACTACCTCACCGTTTACAACGACCCGTACCAGCAGCCCGCCGAGCCGGAGGGCGTCGACGTGGACGGCCTGCTGCAGGGCCTGTACCGGTACCGCCAGGGCGAGAGCGGGTCGAAGCCCGCCCAGATCCTCGCCTCCGGTGTGGCGCTGCCCGAGGCGGTGCGGGCGCAGCAGCTGCTGGCCGACGAGTGGGACGTGCGGGCCGACGTGTGGTCGGCGACCTCGTGGTCGGAGCTGCGGCGGGAAGCCGAGGACGTCGACCGGCACAACATGCTCAACCCGGAGGGCGAGCAGCGGGTGCCGTACGTGACGCGGGCGCTGCAGGACGCCGAAGGCCCGATCGTGGCGGTCAGCGACTGGATGCGGGCGGTGCCGGATCTGATCCGCTCGTGGGTGCCGGGCGAGCTGGTGAGCCTGGGCGCGGACGGGTTCGGGTTCTCCGACACCCGGCCAGCGGCGCGGCGGGTGTTCCTGGTCGACGCCGAGTCCACCGTGGTCGCCACGCTGTCCGCGCTGGCCCGGCGGGGCGAGGTCGAGCAGTCCACGGTCGCGGAGGCGGTGCGGAAGTACCGGCTGCACGACGCGCAGGCTGCCGGTCCGCAGACTTCGGAGTCCGGGGACGCCTGACGGCCGTTCGCACGGGTGCTCGGCGCGAGCCCGCTCGAGCACTCACGGGCGTTTCGGAGTGAACGGACCTTCGCCCGGCATGGGCGCCGTTCACTCGGCTCGATTCGTCCGTGGCGTGTCGGCGCGGGCCATTGCGCGGCCGTGAGTGACCGGCCTGTTCGTCCGACCAGTTTGGATGAGCAGGCCGTTCACTCCGATCAACCTCGCTGGGTCATGCACGGGCAGGCGCCGCGCGCTGCACCCTCGCGGTGCGGTTCCAGCTCCACCAGCCGTGGATCACCAGCGCGGCGAACACCACGTAGATGGCCGCGCTGAACCACAGCCCGGAAGCCATCTGCAGCGGCACGCCGACGGCGTCCACCGCCAGCCACACCAGCCAGAACTCGACCAGCCCGCGGCCCTGCGCCCAGAACGCGACCGCGGTGCCGACGAAGATCCAGGCATCCGGCCACGGCGCCCACGACGCGTCCAGCGCGCTCAGCAGCAGCGCGAAACCGGTCGTGGCCAGCGCCAGCGCGCCGAGCAGGAGCCAGCGCTCGCGTGCGGTGCCCTTGCGGACCACCACGCCGTAGACCGGGTCGCTGCGCCGCGTCCAGGCCCACCAGCCGTAGACGGAGATCAGCAGGATGACGACCTGCCGGATCGCCAGCCCACCGAGGTGCGCGCTCGCGTAGACGGCGAACAGCAGCACGGTCGCGGCCACCTGCACCGGCCACGTCGCCAACGTGCGCCGTTGCGCGAGGAACACGACCGCGAGCGCGCACAGCTGACCGACCAGCTCGGCCCAGGAGATCTGCTGGCCCAGCACGGTGATCCCGTTGTCCAGCAACCATTCCGCGACGACCCGCACGACCTGCTCCCTCCACACGGCGCGGAACGCGGCGGGCGCTGCGGGACGCACCCGCCGCCGCGCCCGTGCGCCGCCTCCCGGCCGCACTCGCACCGCCGGTCCCGGAGTTCCACCGGGTCCGTCCTATTCGGACGATCGGTTTCGCCGATCCGCCGGTTCGGATTCGCACCGCGCCCCGGAGCGCGCGTTTCCTGCCGTGCTCAACATCGTCCGCCCGCACGGCTGTTCCGGCGGATTCGGGTGGTTCGGATCACAGACTCCGATCGGCTGATCGAACACTCGTGCGCTTGCGGTTAGACTTGACCTCGGCCGGCGATCGAACAAGCCGCAGACTCGACAAGCCGCAGACTCGACCGGAGGGGGCGCCCGGGATGAACGACACCGATCGCGCCATCCTGATCTTCGAGGGCGAGTTCTGGCGGCACCGCGGCAGCAAGGAGCGGCTCATCCAGGAGAAGTTCGGGATGTCGCCCGCTCGCTATTACCAGCGGCTGAATCGCTTATTGGACGAGCCGGAGGCGCTCGCCCAGTACCCGGTGCTGGTCAACCGCCTGTTACGCAGGCGAGCCGAGCGCGCGCAGGGCCGCACTTCCACTCCGCCGCGCGCGAGCTAGGCCCGGATGCCGGTTCGGGCGGTGCGCGAGGCGTCGCCGCCGTACGCCGACCACATCCCAGGCACTTCCGGCAATCCGGAAATTCGTCGCGGAAGTCTCACCGCGAACCTCTAGCGCGGAAGTTGATCTTGGGACAAGATGTCCGCCACGTCGCCGGGACCATCCCGGCACCGCGGCGGAAGGAGTCGGCGTGGCCACGGTCGAAACGGACGTCCTGGTGGTCGGCAGCGGCCCGGCGGGCGCGTCCATGGCGCTGGCGTTGAGCCGGTACGGCATCGACAACATCGTCATCACCCGCTACGGCAACCTGGCGGCCGAACCACGCGCGCACATCACCAACCAGCGCACGATGGAGATCTTCCGCGACCTCGGCGTGGAGCAGCAGGTCCGCGCCCAGGCCACCCCGCAGCACCTGATCGGCACCACGACCTACTGCACCTCGCTGGCCGGTGCGGAACTCGGCCGGGTGCGCTCCTGGGGCAACGAACCGCTCGTGCAGGCCGCGCACGAACTGGCCAGCCCGTCGCGGATCTGCGACATGCCGCAGTACCTGCTGGAGCCGGTGCTGGTCGACGCGGCCGTCGCGGGCGGCAGCAAAGTCCGGATGGAAACCGAATACCTCGGCCACACCCAGGATTCCGACGGCGTCGAGGTCCGCGTGCGGGACCGGCTGCGCGGCGACGAGTACACCATCCGCGCCCGCTACCTCTACGGCGCGGACGGCGGGCGCAGCCTGGTCGCGAAGAACTCGCAGCTGCCGATGACCGGCCGCTCCGGCGTCGCCGGGAGCATGAACATCGTCTTCCGCGCCGACCTGTCGCAGTACGTCGCGCACCGCCCGAGCGTCCTGTACTGGATGTTGCAGCCCGGTTCCACCGTCGGCGGCCTCGGCATGGGCACCATCCGCATGGTGCGGCCGTGGAACTTGTGGATGGCGATGTGGGGCTACGACATCGAGCAGGGCGCGCCGGAGCTGTCCGAGTCCTACACCCGCGAGATCGTGCGCGACCTCGTCGGCGACCCGGAGCTGGACGTCGAGATCGTGCAGAGCTCGGCGTGGACGGTGAACCACGAGTCCGCCGACGTGTACTCGGCGGGCCGGGTGTTCTGCGGCGGCGACGCGGTGCACCGGCATCCGCCGTCGAACGGGCTCGGGTCGAACACCTCGGTCCAGGACTCCTACAACCTGGCCTGGAAGTTCGCGCACGTGCTGCGCGGCACGGCGAGCCCGGCGCTGCTGGAGAGCTACACGGCCGAACGCGCGCCGATCGGCAGGCAGGTGGTGGATCGCGCGAACCAGTCGATCGCGGACACCTCGTGGATCTTCGAGGCGCTGCAGGCCGGCGCGGCGACCGACGCGGACCAGGTGCGCTCCGCGATCGAAAGCCTGCGGGAGACCACGCCGGAAGCCGAGAAGCGGCGCCGCGAGCTGCGCGAGGCGATCGCCTTCAAGACCTACGAGTTCAACGCGCACGGCGTGGAGCTCAACCAGCGGTACCGCTCGAACGCGGTGGTCCCCGACGAGCAGGGCGGGGCCGACCCGCTGGATTCCGCCTCGGACACCGAGTTGCACCACCTGCCCTGCACCGCGCCCGGGGCGCACTTGCCGCACGCCTGGCTCACCGCGGCCGGCCGCGAAATGTCCACTCTGGACATCGGCGGCAGCGGCCGGTTCGCCCTGCTCACCGGGCTCGGCGGGGAACTTTGGCAGGACGCGGCCGAAACCGTCGCGGAACGGCTCGGCGTGCGGATCGAAGTAGCCGTGATCGGACCGGGATGCAGGTACGAGGACCCGTACGGCGACTGGGCACGGATCCTGGAGGACGACGGGCTCGGTGAGCCCGGCGCGCTTCTGGTGCGACCGGACAACTTCGTCTGCTACCGCACGACCGGGCTGCCCGCGGATGCGGGATCGGTGCTGGCCGACGTCGTGGCGCAGGTGCTCGGCCGAGCCTGATCGCGGCTCGACATCGCGCGGTCGCGCGACGGCGCGCCACGAGACGACCGGCGCGCCTTACCGGACACCGGTGGGGAACTTGCCCTGCCACAGCTCGTCGAGCAGTTCGGCGACCGCGTCCACGGTCAGCGGCCGCGGGTTCGGGTAGGGACCGGCCACCACCCGTTCCGCGATCCCGCGCAGCTGCTCCCGCGCGACGCCCAGCTCGGCCAGCGACCTCGGCCCGTCGTACCCGCGGGCCAGGTCGGCGACCGCCACGACCGGATCCGGACCGGCAGACCGGGCCAACCGGTCGAACGCGGCCGGAGCGGACCGCCGGTTGAACGCCATGACGTGCGGGAGCAACATCGTGTGCAGCTCGGCGTGCGGCAGGTCGAAGGTTCCGCCGAGTGCGTGCGCGAGCTGGTGGTGCAGCCCCATCCGGGCCTGCGCCAGGCAGCTGCCCGCCAGCCAAGCCGCCGATTGCAGGCGTTCCCGGGCCTGAGGGTCCTCCGGGGCGACGAGCACGTCCGGCAGCGCTTCGAGGATTCCGTTCGCGGCCTCGGTGGCCAGCGCGCGGGTGACCGGGGTGGTTTCCGGTGCCCACAACGCCTCGACGGCGTGCGCGAGCGCGTTGACGGCGCTGGTGCGGGTCAGGCCGACCGGCATCGCGAGCGTGAGATCGGGGTCGTAGACGATCGTGCCCGGGGCGAGCGCGGGATCGCGGCGAGTCGTCTTCACGCCCTGCTCGGTCTCGCCCAGCACCGGCGTGGCCTCCGAGCCCGAGTAGGTGGTCGGCACCGCGATCTGGGACGCCCCGGTCCGCGCCGAGACGGCCTTGGCCAGGCCGATCGCCGAGCCGCCGCCGATCCCGACCACGCAGTCCGCACCGCCGGCTCCGATGAGCTGCATGACTTCCGCGGTCACCGCCACCGGCGTGTGCGGGGCCGGGCGATCGAAACGCGCCGCGAGCCGCTGCCCGAGCGCTTCGGCCGCCCGGTCCGCGGAATCCGCGGCGGACGGTGCCGCCACCAGCAGCGCCCGGCGCGCGCCGAGCCGCGCGGCTTCGTCGGCGATGCGCTCGCTGGATCCTCGGCCGAGCAGCACCCGGGTCGCGAGGGTTTCGTGCACGGCTACTGCGGCCGCCTCGTCAGTGGCGCGGTCTGCCATCGTCTCCTCGTTCAGCGTCTTCCCCGGCCCGGGCACTGCTGCCGGCGGCAGGCACGTCGACGGCGCCGGCCTCCGCGCTCATTCTTGCGCGCCGGGTTCGAGCCGGTCGATCGTGACGGGGAAGTCGACCCACCGGAACGGGACCGGCAGGCCGGCTTCGGCGGCCCGCTGCGGGTCGTCGACCGTGGCGAACTCGTGGATCAGGCTGGGCTTGACGCCGAACACCGCGTCCGAATCCAGGTACGGCGTCCCCGCCACGAACATGTGGGTGGTCAACGTCCGCATCCCCGGCGCAGAGACCTCGAAGTGGATGTGCGCCGGGCGGTTCGGGTGCCGCGCGGTGGCCTGCAGCATCCCGCCGACCGGGCCGTCGTCCGGGATCGGGTAGTGCCTCGGCACGATGCTGCGGAACCAGAACCGGCCGTCCTCGTCGGTGGTGAACAGCCCGCGCAGGTTGTGCTCGGGCAGCTCGCCGGGCCGCTGGACGTCGTAGAAGCCTTCGTCGTTCGCCTGCCACACGTCGACGCTCGCGCCCCCGACGGGTTCGCCCGCCGGGTCGAGCACGCGGCCGGTGACCAGGCAGGGCTCTCCCTTGCCCTGCTGGTCGATGTCGTCCCCGAGTTCGCGCGGCGGTGAATCCACCACGTGGAACGGTCCCTCCACAGTGGATTCGGTGAGCTCCGCGCCGCTGCGCTGGTTCAGCGTGTCGACCAGCATCGACACCCCGAGCACATCGGAGAGCAGGACGAACTCCTGCCGGGTGTCGGTGCAGGTCTGGCCGGTCTCGGTGAGGAAACCGATCGCCGCCTGCCACTCCTGCGGGGTCGGCTCGACGTCCTTGACGAAGCCGTGCAGGTGCTCGACCAGCTTCGTCAGCACCGCGCGCAGCCGGGGATCGGGGGTGTTCGCGAAGCTGCCCGCGACGATCTCGGCAGAGCGCTGTTCGTCGAACAGGGCCGAGGGACGTCCGGTGGTCGGTTCGGTCATGGGTCCGTCGTTTCTCGTGCGTGCGCGGTCGGCTCGTGCGGCACCGCGATCAGGGGTTGGTGGCGCGGGCCTGCTGCTCCGGGGAGAGCTGGCGGGATTCCTGGATGCGCACGAGTTCGGCCAGCAGCGGTGCCGCCTGCTCCGGCGGCAGCGCGGTGAACGCGGCCTTGATCGCCTCCGGGTCCTGCGCGGGCGCTTGCTGCGGCACCGCACCGGCGGGAGCGGCCTGCCCGTCCTGCTGCTGGGGAGGGCTCTGCTGCGGAGCGGGCGTTTCCCGCGCGACCAGCACGTTGACCAGGTCCACCAGCATCGCCACCGGCGTGCGCGGCCCGAGCATGGTGTTCCACCCGGTGATCTGACCCTCCGGTCCGCGCGGCCCGAGCAGCTCGTTCTCGATGCGGCGCAGGATCGCGTCCTGTTCAGGGGTCATCTCGGCGTCCTCCTGTCGGGTGTTGGCCAGTTCGGCGCGGAAGCGTTCCAGATCCACGTGCCCGGGGTCGATCTTGCCGGTGATGCTGGTCTCCTTGTGGCCGCGCGCCGCATCGGGCGGTGCGCCGAGGTGCTCCAGCACGGCCCGGGTCGCGGTCAGCGCTGCCGAGCACTGCTCCGGGCTGGGCCCCTGCTCGACGCCCTGGTAGTCCCACTCGAAGCCGACGTAGAGCACGTTGCCGTCACCCGCGGGCACCGGCCCGGATTCCTTGGCCCGTCCGGCGTGGTTGGCGCGGCCCGCGGCGATCAGGTGCACCACCCCGTCGAACCCGATCAGCCCGTGGCACAGCGGACCGGCCAGGTCCTCGCGTCCCTCCACGACCAGGTCCAGGCTGGGCGCCGGGTTCTCGTAGGAGGCTTCGGTGGCCGTGTGGTGCTCCAGCACGCCCACCGGTTCCGGCGGATCACCGGAGTCGGCGGCGCGCTGCTGCCAGCCGGGCGTCTCCTGGACGGTCAGTCCGGCCGCCCGCAACACATCCGCGAGCCACACCAGCGGCAACGCCATGTCGATCACTCCCCCGCGCGTGCGCGTGCTGTGCGTGCCATCCTGTCCCGCCTTCGGCCGCGTTGACCACGCCCGACCGGATGAAATACCAGCGAACGGAGCCTGCACGACGCCGCGGTAGCCGTCGGCCCGGCGAGCGCGAGCGCATCCCGCCGCACCCTCGCCGACGGGCTCGGCCGACGTGCGATTCTGTGCCGCATGGAATCCGAAAGCGCAGGTGATCCAGGCGAGCGGGTCTCCGCGAGCACGCTGCGCGCCCTGGAGCGGGCCTCCGGGGACCTGGCCACCGCGAGCATCGGCGCGATGGAGCAGCGGCTGCCGTGGTTCCGGCGGTTGCCCGCCGATCAACGCGCGAGCGTGCTGCTGGTGACCCAGACCGGAGTGTCCAACTTCGTCGCCTGGCTGCAGGACCCGACCGAGGCGATCCGGCTGACCGCCGAAGCCTTCCGCGCCGCGCCGAAGGACCTGTCCCGCTGGGTGAGCCTGCGCCAGACGCTGGACCTGGTGCGGGCCGCGATCGACGTGTTCGAGCAGCGCCTGCCGGAACTGGCCGCGCACGACGCCGAGCGCACCGCGCTCACCGAGTCGATCCTGCGCTACACGCGGGAGATCGCGTTCGCGGCCGCGACCTCCTACGCGGCGGCCGCGGAAGCCCGCGGCGCCTGGGACGCGCGGCTGGAAGCGCTGGTCGTGGACGGCATCGTGCGCGGCGACCCGGAGGAGTCGCTGCTCTCGCGCGCCGCCGCCCTCGGCTGGGAGCAGGGCTCGGAAGCCACCGTGGTCGTCGGCACCGCTCCCTCCGACGACCCGCCGACGATCGTCTACCAGGTGCGCAGCCGCGCGGCCCGAGCCGGACGCCCGGTGCTGCTGGGCGTGCAGGGCACCCGCCTGGTGGTGGTGTTCGGCGGTTCCTCCGGTGAGCGGGCCACGCAGGAAGCCGCGGCCAAGCTCACCGAGGCGTTCGACGAGGGCCCGGTCGTGGTCGGCCCGACCGTGTCCACCCTGTCCGAGGCGCACCGCTCCGCGGCCGACGCGATGTCCGGCCTGCGCGCGGTGGTGGCCTGGCCGACCGCGCCGCGCCCGGTGCTGGCGGAGGACCTGCTGCCGGAACGCGCGCTGGCCGGTGATCCGGAGGCGGAGCGGCAGCTGGTGGAGGGCATCGTGCTGCCGCTGGTCGACGCGGGCGGCGCGCTGATGGAGACCGTGGACACCTACCTGGAACTCGGCGGCGTGCTGGAGAGCTGCGCGCGCCAGCTGTACGTGCATCCGAACACCGTGCGCTACCGGCTGCGGCGAGTGGCGGAGCTGACCGGGCGCACCCCGTCGAACGCCCGCGACGGATTGGTGCTGCGAGTGGCGTTGTCGGTGGGCAGGCTCGCCCGCGCCCGCGGGCTCTGGTGATTCTCCCGCTGTTGAACCAGCTGTCACCGGACCGACATCCTCAACAACGATTCGCGTTCCAGGATGCCCGAATCGGGGCTGTCGTTGTAGACACTCCACAAGATTGCGCTCCGGACTTCGTCCGTGGCGACATCACGCCGATCTCGCCGCGACATGTGTAGTGGCAGGTGTGATCGCACTTCTCGCCCCCGGACAGGGCGCGCAGTCGCCCGGAATGCTCGCGCCGTGGCTCGAACTCGACGGCGCCCGCGCTCGCGTGCAGGCCTGGTCCGAGCGCGCCGGGCTGGACCTGGAGCGGCTGGGCACCACCGCGGACGCCGACGAGATCAAGGACACCGCCGTCACCCAGCCGCTGGTGGTGGCGCTGTCCCTGCTGGCAGCCCAGGATCTCACCAGCCGCCACGACATCCCCGCCAACACTCCGGTCACCGGGCACTCGGTGGGTGAGCTGGCCGCCGCCGCCATCGCCGGGGTGCTCTCCCCGGACGACGCGGTCGCGCTGGCCGCGGTGCGCGGCCGGGAGATGGCGGCCGCGTGCGCGCTGGAGCCCACCGCGATGTCCGCGGTGATGGGCGGCGACCCGGAAGCCGTGGTGGAGCACCTGACGAGCCTCGGGCTGGACCCGGCCAACCGCAACGGTGCCGGTCAGATCGTCGCCGCAGGCCGCAAACCCGCGCTGGAAGCGCTCGGCGAAGAACCGCCGGCGGGCACCAAGATCCGCCCGCTGCCGGTGGCCGGGGCTTTCCACACCCGGTTCATGGCCCCCGCCAGGGACGCCTTCGGCAAGCAGGCCGACGACGCGGCGGCCGCGCCGCCCAAGCTGCCGCTGCTGTCCAACGCCGACGGCGCGGTCGTGGAAGACGCCGACGAGATCGTGCGCCGCCTGGTCGAGCAGATCACCCGCCCGGTGCGCTGGGACTCCTGCATGAGCACCCTCGCCGAGCGCGGCGTCGGAGCCGTCGTCGAACTCCCCCCGGCGGGCACCCTGACCGGGCTGGTGCGCCGCGAGCTCAAGGGCACCAAGACGGTCGCGCTGAAAAAGCCCGAAGACCTCGACAAAGTCGCCGAACTGCTGGACGCGGACCGCACCGGCGCCGACACCTCCGGGAGCGATGCGTGAGCACACCCACCCTGCGCCAGTCCGCCGGCCCGGCGGCGACCAAGCTGCTCGGCTTCGGCAGCACCCAGGGCAACCGGGTGGTGACCAACCACGACCTGGCCGAGGTCGTCGACACCAACGACGAGTGGATCCAGCAGCGCGTCGGCATCGTCAGCCGCCGCCTCGGCGATGACGACCAGAACGTCGTCACGATGTCCATCGAGGCCGGTTCCAAGGCGATCGCGAACGCGGGCCTGACCCCGGCCGATGTGGACCAGGTGATCATCGCCACCTGCACGATGCCCGGCGGCATCCCGAACGCCGCGGCGCAGGTCGCCGATCAGATCGGGATCACCGCATCGGCCGCGTTCGACCTCAACGCCGCCTGCGCCGGGTTCTGCTACGCGCTGAACACCGCATCGGACCTGGTGCGGGCCGGTTCGGCGGGCCGGGTGCTGGTGATCGGCGCCGAGCGGTTCCAGGAATGGCTGGACTGGGAGGACCGCGCGAACTGCATCATCTTCGCCGACGGCGCGGGCGCGGCCGTGGTCGGACCGGCCGACGAACCCGGCATCGGGCCGGCCTCGCTGGGCAGCGCGGGCGATCTGGTGGACACCATCTACCTGCGCGATGGCAAGTACATCTACCAGGAAGGCCAGTCGGTCTTCCGGTGGGCGACCACGCAGATCGCGCCGGTCGCCAAGCACGCCGTCGAACTCGCCGGACTCGAACTGTCCGATGTGGACGCACTGGTCGCGCACCAGGCGAACCTGCGCATCGTGGAAGCGATCGCCAAGAAGCTGCAGAGCCAGGGTGCCCGCGACGACCTGGTGATCGCCCGTGACATCGTGCATTCCGGCAACACCTCCGCCGCTTCGATCCCGCTCGCCATCGACCACATGCGGTCGGCAGGCGAGATCTCCAGCGGGGACGTGCTGCTCCTGGTCGGCTTCGGGGCCGGACTGTCCTACGGCGGCCAGGTCGTCATCTGCCCATAGCGCGATCGCGCTCACCAGTACCGCCGCGGGCGCAGCTCCGCGGTGCACCAACAAGGAAGGAACCACCGTGGCGAACGAGGAAATCACCAAGGGACTCGCCGGGATCGTCGAAGAGGTCGCCGGGGTAGACGCCGAGGACGTGGCCGTCGAGAAGTCGTTCGTCGACGACCTGGACATCGACTCGCTGTCGATGGTGGAGATCGCCGTCCAGGCCGAGGACAAGTTCGGCGTCAAGATCCCCGACGACGAGCTGGCGAACCTGAAGACCGTGGGTGATGCGGTGGACTACATCACCAAGAACGCATGACGGCGACCGAGGTCGTCGTCACCGGGCTGGGCGCGACGACGCCGCTGGGCGGCGACGTCGCGTCCACCTGGGACGGACTGCTCAACGGGCGCAGCGGGACGCGCAGGCTCGAAGCGGAGTGGGTCGAGACCTACGACCTGCCCGCCAAGATCGGGGCTCCGCTGGCGGTCGATCCATCCGAGGTGCTGCCGCGGGTGCAGCTGCGCCGGCTGGACCGCTGCGAGGCGGTCGCGATGATCGCGGCGCGGCAGGCGTGGAGCGACGCGGGCTACGAGATGCCGACCGACGAGCACGAGCCGGTCCAGCCGGAGCGCCTCGGCGTCGCGCTGGGCACCGGCATCGGCGGCCCGATGACGCTGCTGGAGCAGGACGATCTGCTGGAGAACCAGGGGCTGCGCAAGATCTCCCCGCTGACCGTGCCGATGCTGATGCCGAACGGCCCGGCCGCGCACGTCAGCATCGAACTGCGGGCGCGCGCGGGCGTGCACTCGCCCGCCTCGGCCTGCGCGTCCGGCGCGGAAGGTCTGGCGCGGGGCTGGGAGATGATCCGCAACGGGCAGGCCGACGTGGTGGTGGCAGGCGGTGCGGAAGCCTGCATCCATCAGATCACCGTCGCCGGGTTCTGCCAGGCCCGGACCTTGAGCACCCGCAACGACGATCCGGAACACGCTTCCCGCCCGTTCGACACCGGCCGCGACGGGTTCGTGCTCGGCGAAGGCGCCGGCGTGGTGGTGCTGGAAAGCGCCGAGCACGCCAAGGCCCGCGGTGCGCGGATCTACGGGCAGCTCGCCGGGGTGGGCATCACCTCCGACGCGCACCACATCACCGGCAACCACCCGGACGGCATCGGCCAGATCAACGCCATGGTCCAGGCCGCGCACACGGCAGGGTTGTCGCCTTCGGAGGTCGAGCACGTCAACGCGCACGCCACCTCCACGGTGGTCGGTGACGTGGGCGAGGCCGCGGCGATCCGCAAGGCCGTCGGCGACGGCGTCACCCTGACCGCGCCGAAGAGCGCGCTGGGGCACCTGGTCGGCGGTGCGGGCGCGGTGGAGAGCATCGCGACGCTGCTGTCCATCCACACCGGACAGATCCCGCACACGCTGAACCTCGAGGAGCAGGACCCGAAGGTCGAGCTGGACGTGGTCACCGACAAGCCCCGGCAGGTCGCGCTGTCCACCGCGGTCAACAACTCCTTCGGTTTCGGCGGGCACAACGTCGCGCTCGCGTTCACCAAGGCCTGAGCACCCGATCCGCCACACCGACCAGGGGGAACCGATGACCGCATTGGACGACCGACCGAGTACCGCCGAGGCGCCCGAGCCCGCTCCGGCCGACTCCCGCGACCCGCAGCTGCGGCTCGCGCAGCTGCTGGACGCGGGTTCGATCGAGCCGCTGCACGAGCCCGACAGCAGCGGCGTGCTGGCGGTGCGCGGGCGCATCTCCGGCGTCAAGGTGATCGTCTACTGCACCGACGGCACCAAGATGGGCGGTGCGATGGGCATCGACGGGTGCCTGCGCATCGTGGACGCCATCGATGCCGCGGTGCGGGACCGGTGCCCGGTGCTCGGGGTGTGGCACTCCGGTGGCGCCCGGCTGCCCGAAGGCGTGGAGGCGCTGGACGGCATGGGCCAGGTGTTCGCCGCGATCATCCGCGCTTCCGGGCAGGTGCCGCAGATCTCCGTGGTGGTCGGTCCCGCCGCGGGCGGTGCCGCCTACGGGCCTGCGCTGACCGACCTGGTGATCATGGCGCCGGACGGGCGGGTGTTCGTCACCGGACCCGACGTGGTGCGCAGCGTCACCGGTGAGCAGATCGACCAGGAGGGGCTCGGCGGCGGCGAGGCGCACGGCACCAAGTCCGGCGTCGTGCACGTCGTCGCGAACAGCGAGAACGACGCCTACGACCGCGCCCGCCGGTTCACCGGCCTGTTCGCCGCACCCGGCGTGTTCGACCCCGCTTCGGTGCAGGATGGCGAGGACCTGCGGGCGCTGCTGCCGGACCGGCCGCAGCGTGCCTACGACGTCAAGCCGGTCATCCGCGGCATCCTGGACGAACGCGAGGACGGCTCCGCGGAATTCGAGGAGCTGCAGGCCAAGTGGGCGCCGAACATGGTCGTCGGCCTGGGCCGCCTCGGCGGCCGCGCGGTCGGCGTCATGGCGAACAACCCGTTGCGCAAGGGCGGTTGCCTGGACTCGCTGTCGGCCGAGAAGGCGGCCAGGTTCGTGCGGCTGTGCGACTCGTTCGGCATCCCGCTGCTGGTCATGGTCGACACCCCGGGCTACCTGCCCGGCCTCGGGCAGGAGTGGGGTGGCGTGGTTCGACGTGGCGCGAAGCTGCTGCACGCCTTCGGCGAGGCAGTCGTGCCGCGGGTGACGCTGGTGCTGCGCAAGTCCTACGGCGGTGCGTACATCGCGATGAACGCCCGCTCGCTCGGCGCGACCACCGTGTTCGCCTGGCCCGAGGCGGAGGTCGCGGTCATGGGCGCCAAGGCCGCCGTCGGCATCCTGCACCGCAAGGCGCTGGCGGCCGCACCCGCGGAAGAACGCGAAGCGCTGCAGGACAAGCTCGCAGAAGAGCACGAGCGCGTCGCGGGCGGTGTCGACCGGGCCGTGTCCATCGGTGTCGTCGACGACGTCATCGAGCCCAAGGACACCCGCCGCCGCGTCGCCGAAGAGCTCGCCGGTGCACCCGCTGGGCGCGGCAGGCACGGCAACATCCCGCTCTGATCGCGAGCACGACAACGGCCCACCCGGTTCTTGCGGGTGGGCCTTCGTCATTTCCACGGCGCAGTTTGTGCGCTGCCGAATTCGGGTATTCCAGCTGCGCGCGATGCCGTTGATGCGACCCGAGGAGGTGGCGCGGAAATGGTGAGCCTGCACAGCAAGGCCGTCATCGCGAAGTACTGGCTCACCGGGCAGAAACGCATTTTCCGCACCGCCGGAAACTTGCGCCGAAGCGCCGAGGACAACCAGTCCGAAGCGGCGCAATTGCCGGATTGGCTGCGCGAACGGCACGTGGTGACCGGAAGCGACGTGCGCGGCCACCGCTGCTTCACGATCCGCCCGCACCGGCCGCAGAGCTCGCGGCACATCTTCTACCTGCACGGCGGCGCTTACGTGCACCAGGTGGAAGCGGCGCACTGGCGATTCTTCAGCCGCCTGGTGGACGAGACTTCGGCGACGGTGACGATTCCGCTGTACCCGCTGGCTCCCAGGCACCAGTACGACGAAACGCTCGCGATGGTGTGGGAAGCGCACGAATCAGCGCTGCGCGACGTGGCCCCCGACGACCAGGTGATCATGGGCGATTCCGCGGGCGGCGGGCTGAGCCTTTTCCTCGCGCAGCGGCGGAAATCGCAGGGCCGTCCGCAGCCGCGGCGCATCGTGCTGATCTCGCCGTGGCTGGACATCACGGTCACCCACCCCACGATGCCGGCGCTGGACCGGCACGACCCGTTCCTCGGCATCGAGGGCCTTCGCGAAGCCGGCCGCCTGTATTCGGACGGGCTGAATCCGCACGATCCGCGGGTGAGCCCCATTTACGGCGAGCTCACCGGATTGGCGCCGCTGAGCGTGTTCATCGGCACCCGTGATGTGCTGCTAGCGGATTCCCGGCGGCTGCGGGCGCTTGCCGCGCAACGCGGCGTCGAGCTCGATTACGAAGAATACCCGGGAATGTTCCACGGCTGGATCCTGCAGGAACTACCCGAAGCCCACGAAGCAACCCGCCGGATCGCCGCGCGGTTCTGATCGGGCCTCTCAGCACGGTCGGGCGACCGCCGCCCCGGGTGGCGTGACGTCCACCCGGAACGCCCCGGAGTCCAGCACCACCGGATACACCACCGACCAGTTCAGGCAGGGCTCGTTCATCCCGGAAGGAGCGTCGCTGGGTTTCTGGGTGCTGACGAAGCTCAGCAGCAGCCGCAGCGAGTCGTTCGGCCCTGGTTCGATCCGGTGCACCTTGATCGCCGAATCCCGGGTGCTCTCGTACTCGCGCTTCCACTTCGCTTCCGGCATCTGCCGCTGCTTGGCCTGCACGACGGTGTTCTTCCAGGTGTCGTACTGGCGCATGTTGATCGCGTTGAAGTGCAGCTGCAGCGTCCAGTGGATCTTGCTGCTGTCCGGGTGGGCCTGCGCGTCCGGGGAGAACTCGATCTCGGTGAGCCCGGAGTTCTGCGGCTGCGGCTTGGGCACCTGCCCGGCCGAAGCGGCGCTCGGACGCGCCGTCGCGCGGTCCAGCAGCAGCCCGCCGACCACCGCGCCGAGCAGCACGACGATCGCGAGGGGCGCGCCCCACTTCAACCAGGACAACCGGGCGGGAGATCTCGACTGCACGCCGATCAGGCTCCCACAACGCACCGGCAGCCCGGGGCACACCCGGATGCGAACCGCCGTTCAGCCCACCCGGTGCAGCCAGCTGACCGGTGCGCCATCGCCCGCACCGCGGAACGCTTCCAGCTCTTCGTCCCAGGCCGAGCCGAGCAACTGGTCGACGCGGTGGGTGAACGAGTCCGGCCCGCGGCTGTTGGCCGCGAGCGTGCGCAGCTGGTCCTCGCTGACCACGATGTCGCCGTTGGCGCTGGTGCAAGCCCACCACAGCCCCAGCCCGGGCACGTGGCAGAACCGCTGCCCGTCCACCCCTGGACTGGGATCCTCGGTGATCTCGAAACGCAGCATCGGCCAGGCGCGCAGCGCGGTGACCAAGCGCGAACCGGTGCCGGGTGCGCCGCTCCAGGTGAGTTCGGCACGCAACTGCCCGGCCGCGGCCGGTTGTGCCGTCCAGCGGAGTTCCGCCCGGATCCCGAGTGCGCTGGACACAGCCCACTCGACGTGCGGACAGACCGCAGACGGCGACGAGTGGACGTAGACCACGCCACTTGTGCTGCCACGGGTGCTCACTGCTGACCTCCGCTGTTCGACGAGGGACGTCTTCCCCTACGACCTCGCCACCGGCGTTGCCCGGTCACCGCTGCGCAAGCGGGTGACCCACAGCGTGCGGCGTCATTCTGCACGTGCGATGAGCGCGGGCGCCAGACGAAGTTGATGAAGGCCCCGACCGGGGAACCGCCCGCACCGGCCGGGGCACCACCCCGCCTGGTCTCGGCGGCGCGGGATCATCGCAGATCGAGACGCTGCGCGGCGGATCTTGCGCGCTCGGAAGGAGCAATCGCGGCGGTACTCCGGCCGGGGGCATTACCACTCTTTCGGGCTAGGGTGCGCGAGAATGCGGTGCTGCCCCGGCCGCGCTGCTGGGCCGGGCGCCGGTAGGGGACCGGATTCGCCGAACGGAGACAGCGATGCGCGTGGTGCGGCTCGGCAAGGAGCCCAGCGAGATCGGCGCGGACGTCCGCGCGGCCATTTCGGCTTGGGGCGCGGGCGACGGCGTGCTCGGCGGGATCGCGCTGTTCGGCGTCCGGCCGCCGGGCGGGCCGCGCGAACTCGATGCCGTGCTGGTGCTGCCGCACGGGATCGTGGTCGTCGTCGGCGCCGACCTGCCTGCGGCCGCGCTTCGCCTGGAAGCGCCGGTGCGGACGCCGTGGACGGTCGACGGCTGGCCGCTGCTGCGGTCGCACGGCGCGATCAACCCGGCGGTGGAGGCGCTGGAATCGGCCTCCGCGCTGGCCCGGGGCTTGCAGTCGCGCGGAGCCGAGCCGCTGCCGGTCAGCGCGATCGTCGCCGTGGGCCCCTACGTCGAGCGGATCACCCAGCCGACCAGCGATCTGCACCGCGGAGTGCGGGTGGTGCATCCGTCGACGACGACGATGCTGGCGGCGGTTCGCGAGTTGACGACCTACCAGCGGGCCTGCGGCGTCGAGCCCGCGCGGCGGTTGCTCGAGGCCGTCGATGCGCGAGCGGGCGGGCGCTCGGTGTCCGAGTTGACCACCGAGGGGTTCCCGGACGCGGTGGCGCCAGACATGGCTTCGGCGAACACGATGCTGATCCCGAAGATCGCGCAGGAGCCCGCGCCCGGGAAACCGCGCGGCCACCTCGCCCGGCTTTCGGCATCGCCCACCCGCAACCGCTGGCTCGCGGTCGGCGCGGCGGCCGCGGTGGTGCTCGTGGCCGTCGTGCTGCTCGTGTTCGCAGGCGGCGGTAGCGCGCAGAACAGCCTGGTCCAGCAGCTCGACGGCGTGCACGTACCAACGAATCGCTGAGAACGAGCGGGCAGGAACGGGCGACGATCTCCTCACCTCTGGCGAAATTCGGCCGTCGGTTCCGACCAACGGATGGGGTCCGACCAGAAGATGAGTCCGGCTGAGAGGGATCTTGGCCGACACGCGCCTGCGTCGCCGGGTCCGAACAGGTGGCTCCGAGTCCTGCGGCGGACGGGGTTCGCCCGTTCAGAGCAGCACCGGCACGTTCGGCGGGCGGCGGGCCGAGTGACGGCCGCAGGCCGGGGAGTCAGCCCCAGAACGTCCCGGGTTCGGCCGCGCACTCCCCGGACGGCGCGCACGCGCGCGGCACCGGCCGCACCGCGGACCCGTCGACGAGCCACTGTCCTCCTCCGGTGACCGAGATCAGGAACCGCCCGAGCGGGTCGGTGGACAGCTGCAACCGCTCCGGACCGGGCAACGCACCGAGGTCGACCGGCGCACCCGCGCCGATCATCTCCCCGTTCTCGTCGACGGTGGTGATCCGCACCCGCCCAGATGAGCCGTCGCACGCGGCCGGGCTCAACGCGGCGATCTTGCCGCCGGACCAGGTCACCGCCAACGGGCCGCAGGTCCCCGCAGGCAGCGCGAGCGGCCGCATGGTGGTGGCGCCCGGCGGCACGACTCCCAGCTGACTGTCCGCACCGGACGAGGTCAACACCGCCAACCGGCCGTCACCGCCGAGCGCGAGGTCGGTCACCCGCTGGCCCGCGGGCACCGGGATCCGTTGCCCCGCACCGCTTCCGGACAGCACGACCTGATCGGCGTCGACGTGCGCGACCCGGCCGCCACCGGCCGCGAGCACCGAGCCCGGGCGGGTTGCGTGCGCGACCCGCCACCGCGTTCCGTCCGCGGCGACGCCGACGACGTCCTCGCCTCCGCCTGCCGGAATCCGCGCGAAAATCCGCACGCCGTCCGCGGCCGGCGCACCCCGCACGGGCGCACCGAGCTGCGCCAGCGGGCGCACTTGCCGGCCGGAGAGCACGTCGTACGAAGCCAGCTCCCCGTCCGCGGAAGCGGCCACGTAGCTGTTCGGCGCGACGCTGACCGGCTCCGGACGGTGCGGCGCGCCGGGCAACGCCACCAGCGCGACCAGGAACACGGCCGTGGCCGCGACCGCGGCACCGCCGACCGCGAACAGCGGGCGCCGCGGGGCCTTCCGGGTATGGCGCCGCCGCGCGGCGAGCAGCTTCGCCAGCGCATCGCCGCGCGGTTCGACGTCGTCCACCAGCGCGTGCAGGCCGCTGCGCAGTTCGGCGGCCTCCGGCGCGCCTTCTCGTTCGTTCACACCCGCTCCCGCAGCAGATCCGACAGCCGCGCCACCCCGCGCGAGCAGTACGACTTCACCGCGCCCTGGCTGACGCCCATCAACTCCGCGGTGCGCGCTTCGCTGAAGTCCGCGTAGTAGCGC
Organism: Saccharopolyspora galaxeae; assembly: GCF_016526145.1. Classification (GTDB taxonomy): domain Bacteria; phylum Actinomycetota; class Actinomycetes; order Mycobacteriales; family Pseudonocardiaceae; genus Saccharopolyspora_C; species Saccharopolyspora_C galaxeae. The sequence goes on along the minus strand of NZ_JADDUE010000006.1, from coordinate 258,876 downwards.
AGCACGACCGCTTCCCGCTGCCTGCGGGGTAACTGCGTGAGCGCGTCGGCCAGCACCGCCCGGTCCAAGCCGCGGCCGGTGTCGTCCGGGCGGGAGTCCTCGGTGGCGATCCGGGGCTGGTAGCGCTTGGCGACCTTCCGGCGCCGCAGCACCGACCGAGCGCGGTTGAGCACCGCTTGGCGCAGGAACGCCAGCGCCTTGTCCGGGTCGCGCAGCCGCGCGCGGGAGTCGTAGACCCGCACGAAGGCGTCCTGCACGATGTCCTCCGCGGCAGCCCGATCGTCCACGAGCAGCACCGCGATCCGCAGCAGTTGCCGGTAGTTGTCCTGGTAGAGCTCGGTCAGCTTGGTCGTCAGTTCATCCATGGCCGCCAGCCCGTCGCCCGGCCGGGCGGTCACGGGCAATGCGATCGAAACCGTCACATCTGTCCATGACGCCCAGACCTCCTTGGCGGTTGGCAGCCGACGCATACCGGTTTCGCAGCCGAGACGCCGACCGGTGGAGGAGGTCAGCTTATCGCCCGCCGAACGCGCGATTACGGAGTGGATCGCCTGGGACACCGCGGGTGCCGGATGGACGGATCCTGTTCGGCCGGTCGCGGCAGGCCGAACGGCACCGCCCGGCGGTTGCGCACTGTCCCACCCGCATCGATCTGTCCGAATTGGACATACGTGACTCCGGTTGCGCGCGCTGGAGATCGACGATCTCCGGGACCACCGCGGCACCACCGACGCACCCGATGCCGCGGCGGTGGCGGTCGACTACCGTCGGCGAAGCAACCGGCGCGATCGGATGGGAGGATAGGCGGCCTCCCGGCCGCCTCAACGGCCATGAAATTCGGCATCTCGACGTTCAACACCGACGAGGGCATCGGCCCGGCGGAACTCGGTCGCGCGCTGGAGCAGCGCGGGTTCGACGCGATGTTCCTCGCCGAGCACACGCACATCCCGGTCAGCCGGGAGACCCCGTACCCGGGCGGCGGCGACCTGCCGCGGATGTACTACCGCACGCTGGACCCGTTCGTGAGCCTCACCGCGGCCGCGGCGGTCACCGACAACCTGCTGCTCGGGACCGGGATCGCGCTGATGATCGAGCGGGACCCGATCACCACCGCCAAGGAGGTCGCCAGCCTCGACCTGGTCTCCGGCGGGCGGGCGCTGTTCGGCATCGGCGCGGGCTGGAACCGCGAGGAGATGCGCAACCACGGCACCGACCCGCGCACCCGCGGCGCGCTGATGGACGAGCGGATCCGGGCCATGCGGGAGATCTGGACGAAGGACGAGGCCGAGTTCCACGGCGAGCACGTCGACTTCGACCCGATCTACGCGTGGCCGAAGCCGGTGCAGCGCCCGCACCCGCCGATCTACATCGGCGGCGAGAGCGACCGCGCGTTCCGGCGGGTGGCCGAGTACGGCGGCGGCTGGCTCCCCCGCGCAGGTGTCGAGAACCTCGGCGACCTGATCAGCAAGGTCCGCGACCAGGCGGGCTGGCGGGTTCCGGTTTCGCTGTACGCCGCGCCGCGCGAGGCGGTCGTGGAGGAGTACGAGCAGGCCGGGGTGGACCGGTTGCTGTTCTACCTGCCGACGGAGCCGCGCGACGAGTCGCTGGCGCGGCTGGACCAGTTCGCGTCCGTGGTGGCCAAGCACAACGGCTGAGCCGGGGCGGGGCCACCGGTGCGGCGGTGGCCCCGGCGCAACATCCCCGGCCGCAAATGTGCGGGCGACCGGCGAAGTCTCTTACATCCCGATTACTTCCCGGTCTTCCACTGGACATCGAGGACATCGCAGGCAGATCCTTGCGACTGCTTTGCACATCAGTGCGATCAGATCAGCACGATGCGCCCGCGAAGATCGCGATCGCAGAACGGAGTCCGGGGACGGTGGCGAGCACGACGACAACGGCGACCCCAAGCGGCGGGTCACCGCAGCGACGCAAGTGGAGCCCTGCGCAGATCATCACGTGGGTGCTGGTGGCGGCGGTCGGCGCCGTCGCTTGGGGGGTCATCGCGATCAGCCGCGGCGAGGAGATCTCCGCCGCCTGGCTGGTGTTCGCCGCGCTGGCCTCGTACGCGATCGCCTACCGCTTCTACGCCCGGTTCATCGCGAAACGGGTGCTGCGGGTGGACGACACCCGCGCGACCCCCGCGGAACGGCTGAACAACGCGACCGACTTCCAGCCGACCGACCGCCGGGTGCTGTTCGGCCACCACTTCGCCGCGATCGCCGGTGCCGGGCCGCTGGTCGGCCCGGTGCTGGCCGCGCAGATGGGTTACCTGCCCGGCACGATCTGGATCATCGTCGGAGTCGTGTTCGCCGGTGCGGTGCAGGACATGGTGGTGCTGTTCTTCTCCACCCGGCGCAACGGGCGCAGCCTCGGGCAGATGGCCCGCGAGGAGATCGGCCCGGTCGGCGGTGCGGCGGCGCTGGTCGCGGTGCTCGCCATCATGATCATCCTGCTGGCGGTGCTGGCGCTGGTCGTGGTCGGCGCGCTGAAGGGCTCGCCGTGGGGCAGCTTCTCGATCGGCATGACGATCCCGATCGCGCTGTTCATGGGTTTCTACCTGCGCTACGTGCGGCCCGGCCGGATCATCGAGACCTCGATCATCGGCATCGTCCTGCTGCTGCTGAGCATCGTCGGCGGCAGCTGGGTCGCCGACTCCGCGCTGGCCGAGACGTTCACGCTCACCGGCAACGAGGTCGTGTTCGCGCTGATCGTCTACGGGTTCGTCGCCTCGGTGCTGCCGGTGTGGATGCTGCTGGCACCGCGGGACTACCTGAGCACGTTCATGAAGGTCGGCGTCATCGTGATGCTGGCGATCTCGATCGTGATCGCGATGCCCGCCATGAAGACCGAGGCGGTCACCGAGTTCGCCTGGAACGGCCAGGGGCCGGTGTTCGCGGGCGCGCTGTTCCCGTTCGTGTTCATCCAGATCGCCTGCGGCGCGCTGTCCGGCTTCCACGCGCTGGTGTCCTCCGGCACCACGCCGAAGCTGATCGAGAAGGAGTCGCAGGTCCGGGTCATCGGCTACGGCGGGATGCTCACCGAGTCCTTCGTGGCGATCATGGCGCTGGCCGCGGCCTGCATCATCGACCCCGGCATGTACTACGCGATGAACATGCCCAGCTCGGCGCTCGGCGACTCCGTGCAATCCGCCTCGCAAGCCGTGGCCGGGGTCGGGTTCCAGATCAGCCCGGAGCAGCTCGCGGCAGCGGCCGCCGCGGTCGAGGAGCAGACCCTGGTCGGGCGCAGCGGCGGCGCACCGACTCTCGCGCTCGGCCTGTCCGATGTGTTCTCGCAGGTCATGGGCGGCGACGCGATGCGGGCGTTCTGGTACCACTTCGCGGTCATGTTCGAGGCACTGTTCATCCTGACCACGGTGGACGCGGGCACCCGGGTCGGCCGGTTCATGCTGCAGGACACGGTCGGCAACGTGTGGAAGCGCTTCGGGGACGTGACCTGGAAGCCGGGCATCTGGCTGTCCAGCGCGGCGATCGTCGGCGGCTGGGGCTACTTCCTGTGGGCCGGGGTCAACGACCCGCTGGGCGGGATCAACCAGCTGTTCCCCCTGTTCGGCATCGCCAACCAGTTGCTCGCGGCGGTGGCGCTGGCGGTGGCCACCACGATCCTGATCAAGCGCGGGCGGGCTAAGTACGCCTGGGTGACGATCGTGCCGCTGGCCTGGGACGCGGTGGTGACGCTGACCGCGAGCTGGCAGAAGGTCTTCTCCCCCGACCCGAAGCTCGGCTTCTTCGCCCAGCGCGCCTCGTACCAGGCGGCGATCGATGCGGGCCAGACCAGCAAGGGATCGGCGAGCACCGTCGACGAGATGCACAAGGTGGTCACCAACTCCACTGTGGACGGTGTGCTCAGCGTGCTGTTCGCGGTGCTGATCATCATCGTGCTGGTGGACGCGATCCGGGTGTGGATCAAGGCGCTGCGCACGACCGAGCCGCTTCCGGACACCGAGGTGCCGCACACCGAGTCGCAGCTGTGGGCGCCGTCCGGGCTGATCCCCACCGCCGAGGAACGGCAGCAGCAGCGCGAGCGCGCGGAAATCGGGGCGGGCACATGAGTTCGCCAGCAGGCGCACCCGGGGCGCGGGGTTCCGCGTCCCGGGCGGCTTGGGCCCGGTTCCGCAGCGCAGTGCGCTCGGGCTGGCAGATCCTGCGCGGCATCGTCGGCGAAACGGCCTACGAGCGGTACTTGGAGCACCACCGCGCGCACCACCCTGCCGGCACTCCGCTCGGCGAGCGGGAGTTCTGGCGGCGGCACGTCGATCGCGGCGACACGAATCCCGGTTCGCGCTGCTGCTGAAGGGACCCCGTTCCTCCGTGCGGCGCTGTTCCCGCTTCGCCCGGTCACGGCTCAGCTCGGGTGGTGCTGATCATTCGCAACGGCATCTTCCTCGGCCGGCCGCTGCTCGTAACGTTGCCCTGCTCTCGCGGTACCGCCCCGACCGGTACCGCTGTCGTTCGCGATGAGTTTCCCCGGCCCGCGGAGTCCTCATCGGGACAACGCAGCTACGGGAGGCAAGCCCATGAACAAGATCACCGCGTGCCTGTGGTTCGACGGTCAGGCCGAGGAAGCCGCGGAGTTCTACACCTCGATATTCGAGGACGCCCGGATCGTCGAAGTCATGCGCAACGGCGAATCCGGGCCAGGACCGGCGGGCAGCGTGCTGACCGTCGAGTTCGAGCTGTTCGGGCGGCGATTCGTCGGGCTCAACGGCGGCCCGCTGTTCCACTTCACCGAAGCCATCTCGCTGATGGTGGACTGCGAGTCGCAGGAAGAGGTGGACCGGCGCACCGAGCAGCTGCTCACGGGCGGCGGTGAGCAGGGACCGTGCGGCTGGCTCAAGGACCGCTTCGGGCTCTCCTGGCAGGTCGCGCCGCAGGAGCTGTTCGAGATGCTGCGCGACCCGGACCAGGCGCGCACCGACCGCCTCAAGCAGGCGATGTACACCATGCACAAGCTCGACGTGAAGGCCCTGCGCAAAGCCTACGAAGGCACCGCCTGATCACTCCCCGAGCCGGGCCCGCAGCGCTGCGTTCTCCGCTTCGAGCTGGTCCACGCGGTGGTTCAGCTTGGCCAGGTCTGCCGCGGAGTAGCGGTGCGGGATGTGCTTCGGGCAGTTCCAGTCGTAGCCCTCGACGTTGATCAGCACCAACCGTTCCACCCGGCCGTCGGTGCGCGGCTCGCTCAGCTCGGCGGTCAACGCCGGGTCGTCGTCGAGGCCGCGCACCTGCGCGCGCCCGAACAGCTTGAGCCTGGTGCGGTGCGCGTAGTCCATGAAGAACATGGCGACCCGGTCGTCGCCGCGCACGTTCCCGTCGGTGATGTACTGCCGATTCCCCCGCACGTCCGCGTACCCGAGCGTGCGGGGGTCAAGCACGTGCAGGAACCCGGGCGGACCGCCGCGGAACTGCACGTACGGCCAGCCGGTCGCACCGACGGTCGCGAGGTAGCAGCCGTCCCGCTCGCTGATGAACGCGGTCTCCCGCTCACCCAGCGGATCCGGGTCGGCGCCCACCGCCGAGCCCAGGTCCCTGCGGTGCGGTGGGCGGCTGCCCTGCTCCACCTGCATGTCCCGGACCGCGTCGGTGAACGCCACGCGCGCGTATCGACTCATTCCCGCCTCCTCGGACATCACGGTGCCAAGGCGGGTTCGCCGGTACAACGATCTCGGCGATGAACCGGCTCACAACATCGATTCCGGCGGCTTCCCGGAAAATGCGCCGCGCGCTCAACCGGGCATCTGCACCGTGGCGCCCATGGCCTTGGCGAAGACCATCGGGTCGAAGTACTCGGCGAAGCGCGAGATCAGGCCGTCCTGCACGGTGAACCACGAGATGTAGTTGTTCCGGTACGGCAGCCCGGTCGACCTGATCGTGGAGTCGCTGGTGTAGGTCGCGAGGTAGGTCGGCTCCCCCTCCAGCCTGGTGATCCGGTAGTCCCGGAAGTTCAGCGGCGTCACGAGCGAGAACATCCCGCTCATGGCCTCGGACACCGCGTCCTTGCCGGAGATCTCCTGCGGAATGCCCTCCGGGGCGAACGGCAGGAGCATGACGACTTGCGGATGGAACGTGGCGGTGAGGGCTTCGTGGTCCAGCTCCCCGACCGCGTCGAGGTAGCGGCGCACGACCTGCGCACCGTCTTCGATCCCCATCCGGACTCCTTCCCTCGGCGCCGGCGGATCAATCGAACATGATCACGCCGCGGATGTTCTTGCCTTCCCGCATGTCCGCGAACGCGCGGTTGATGTCGTGCAGGTCGTAGGTGCGGGTGATCAGCTCGTCGAGCTTGAACCGCCCGTTGCGGTACATGTCGGCGATCAGCGGGATGTCCGTGCGCGCGTTGGTCGTGCCGTAGAGCGAGCCCTGCAACCGCTTGCCGGACATCGCGAGGGTGAACAGGTTGATCTCGGTACTGGTCTGGGCGACCGGGGCGGCGGAGGTCAGCACCAGCACGCCACCGCGTTTGGTCAGCACTTCCGCGGGCGCGAGCACGTCCGAGTAGCAAACCCCCACGGTGACGATCACCCGGTCGGCCATCTGCCCGTTGGTCAGGCCTTCGACGATCGAGGTGGCTTCGGCCGCGTCGGCGGCGGTGTGCGTGGCTCCGAACAGTGCGGCCTGGTCGCGCTTGTAGGAGACCGGGTCGACGGCGACGATGTTCTTCGCGCCGCGGTGCACCGCGCCCTGCACCGCGTTCATGCCGACTCCGCCGACGCCGAAGACGACGACCGTGTCGCCGAGTTCGATCTCCGCGGCGTACACCGAGGAACCCCAGCCGGTCGGCACGCCGCAACCGATCAGCGCCGCCTTGTCCAGCGGGATGTCCTCGTCGATGCGCACCGCGGCGTCCAGCGGAGCCACGACGTAGGGGCTGAAGGTGCCCAGGTACGACATCGCCCCGACGCCTTGCCCGCGCGCGTGGACGCGTTTGGTGCCGTCCGGCGCGTAACCGGCGAGCACTCCGGCGCCGAGCGCGCACATGTTCGCCTTGCCTTTGACGCACATGTCGCAGTGCCCGCAGGACGGCAGGAAGGACAGCACGACGTGGTCGCCGACTTCGAGTTCGGTGACGCCGGGCCCGACCTCCTGCACCACGCCCGCGCCTTCGTGCCCGCCGAGGATCGGCTTCCAGTCCAGCGGCAGGTCGCCGGTGTCGAGGTGGTCGTCACTGTGGCAGATTCCGGAGGCGGCCAGCTTGACCAGCACTTCCCGTTCCTTCGGCGGGTCGAGCTCGATCTCCTCGACGCTCCAGCCGGATCGGGTGCCCGGTTCCCAGAGCAGGGCTCCTTCGGTCTTCATTCGGACTCCTTCGTCGCCGTTGACGGGAGCAAGCGTGACCGCGACCACACGGCAGGTCAAGGATTTTGATTATATTCATGATAATGATCATGTCGCGGTGTCGCGAGCAGCTCCGACCCGGGCGACTGGCCAGCGCCTCACCAGGAGTGAAAGGATGGCGAACGCTCAACAGTACGAGCGTTCTGCAACGACGCGTGCGCGCACTCACCGACGGAGGTGCGAACAGTGACCAGCCCTGACGTGAACGGCCTGCGCCTGACCGCCGAGATCTTCGGCTCCATTCAGGACCGCGACGGCCACCAGCCGGAGTTCAGCCAGGCGGTGCACGAGGTGCTGGAATCGCTGGAACCAGCGCTGAAGCGGCACCAGGACTACTTGGACGCCCGGGTTCTCGAACGGTTGTGTGAACCGGAACGGCAGCTGATCTTCCGGGTGCCGTGGCAGGACGACTCGGGCGAGGTGCGCGTCAACCGCGGTTTCCGGGTGGAGTTCAACTCGGCGCTCGGCCCGTACAAGGGCGGGCTGCGGTTCCACCCGTCGGTGGATCTCGGCGTCGTCAAGTTCCTCGGTTTCGAGCAGATCTTCAAGAATGCGCTCACCGGCCTGCCGCTCGGCGGCGGCAAGGGCGGTTCGGACTTCGACCCGAAGGGCAAGTCGGACGCCGAGGTCATGCGGTTCTGCCAGTCGTTCATGACCGAGCTGCACCGGCACCTCGGTGAGTACACCGACGTGCCCGCCGGGGACATCGGCGTCGGCCGCCGCGAGATCGGCTACCTGTTCGGCCAGTACAAGCGCATCACGAACCGTTACGAGTCCGGGGCGCTCACCGGCAAGGGCCTCAACTGGGGCGGCTCGCAGGTGCGCACCGAGGCCACCGGCTACGGCACGGTGTACTTCGTGCAGGAGATGCTGCGCGCCCGCGGCAGCGGGTTCGACGGCAACCGGGTCGTGGTGTCCGGCTCCGGCAACGTCGCCATCTACGCGGCGAAGAAGGTGCACGAACTCGGCGGCACCGTGGTCGCGATGTCCGACTCCGCCGGTTACGTCGTCGACGAGTCCGGCATCGACCTGGAACTGATCCGGGACATCAAGGAGATCCGCTCGGACCGGATCAAGGAGTACGCCGACCGGCAGTCCCGCGCCGAGTACGTGGACGGCGGCTCGATCTGGGACGTGCCGTGCGCAATTGCGCTGCCGTGCGCTACGCAGAACGAACTCGGCGGCGACGCGGCCACGACGCTGGTGCGAAACGGCGTCGTCGGGGTCGGCGAAGGCGCGAACATGCCGACCACGCCGGAGGGCATCAAGGTCTTCCAGGACGCCGGTATCGCGTTCGGACCCGGCAAGGCCGCCAACGCCGGCGGTGTCGCCACCTCGGGCCTGGAAATGCAGCAGAACGCTTCCCGCGACTCCTGGCATTTCGAGTACACCGACACGCGGCTGTCCGAGATCATGGCCGACATCCACCACGCCTGCCAGGAAACCGCGGAAACCTTCGACGCCCCCGGCAACTACGTCCTCGGCGCCAACATCGCCGGCTTCACCAAGGTCGCCGACACGATGCTGGACCTCGGCGTCATCTGAACCCGGGCTGCACACACTCGTCTCGCGCCCCGCTTTCCCGACTGGCCCAACGGCCGGCGGGACCGCGGGGCGTTCGTGCATCCGGGGAGTGTCGGTCGAACGGTGTTTCCGGTCTGACGCGCCGGACGAAGGTCCGGTGGGAAGGGCGCCGTGACTGATGGCATCCGATGCTGTGAGCACATCGAAAAGTGAGAAGAATTCAGGGCGACAGCTGTCGCCGGAGCAGGCCGCAGCGGCGGAGATGATCTCCCAGGCCCGTGAGCAAGGGCTGGATCTGACCGGTCCGGGTGGACTGTTGAAGATGTTCACCAAAAACGTTCTGGAAACAGCCTTGAACGAAGAAATGACCGAGCATCTCGGCCATGAGAAACATCAGGCCGACGCCGAGCGGGAATCGGATAATGTCCGGAATGGGACACGGGCCAAGACGGTGATCTCGGATGCGGCCGGCGATGTGGAGATCGCGGTCCCGCGGGATCGCTCAGGCACGTTTACTCCGCAGATCGTGAAAAAGCGGCAGCGCCGTCTGGGCAGTGTTGACGAGATCGTGCTGTCGTTGTATGCGAAAGGCCTCACCACCGGCGAAATCGCATCGCATTTCGCCGACATCTACGGCACCTCGGTGTCCAAGGACACGATCTCAACCATCACCGACAAGGTCGTCGCGGAGATGGACGACTGGTCCGACCGACCCCTGGACTCGATCTACGCGGCGGTGTTCATCGACGCCATCTACGTGAAGGTCCGAGACGGGCAGGTGGCCAACCGGCCCGTCTACGCCGCCATCGGCGTCACGCTCGACGGCCGCAAGGACGTCCTGGCCCTGTCCATGGGCACCGGGGGCGGCGAGGGCGCGAAGTTCTGGATGAGTTTCCTGATCGGCCTGAAAAACCGCGGCGTCAAAGACGTTTTCTTCCTCGTCTGCGACGGTCTGAAAGGGCTACCCGAGGTCGTCGCGAACGTCTGGCCCCAGACGATCGTGCAAACCTGCATCATTCACCTGATCCGCAACTCGTTCCGGCTGGTATCGCGGAAATACTGGGAAGAGCTCAAACGCGACCTTATCCCGATCTACACCGCGTCGTCGCCGGAGGCCGCAGCGGTCGCACTCGACGAACTCGACGATAAATGGGGCGCGCGCCATGCCGCGGTGATTCGTTTGTGGCGCAACGCTTGGCAGGAGTTCATCCCGTTCCTCGACTACGACGTCGAGATACGACGGATGATCTGTTCGACGAACGCGATCGAATCACTCAATGCCCGCTATCGGCGAGCCGTACGAGCACGAGGCCATTTCCCCACCGAGCAGGCCGCGATGAAGTGCCTGTACCTCGTCACCCGTAGCCTGGACCCCACCGGCACCGGCCGGGCACGATGGACGCAACGCTGGAAGCCCGTGATCAACGCATTCGCCATCACCTTCAGCGACCGCTGGCCGGCCGCTGAAACCTACTGACCGAACCGCCGGAAACACCGTTGATCGGACAGACCCTGCATCCGCAGGCGCGCACCTCGAACCACGCGGCCGCCGCTGAGGGCGTGCAGGCAGGTTCGGGGAACTACTCGCACCCGGTCTCGCACCGGAGCGCCGCGATTCGATCTCGGCTTCAGTGTCGACGCAGGTCATGCGGTGGGGCAGGTGGGACTTGAACCCACGGCTGACGGATTATGAGACCAACGTCACGTGTGGCTCTGGCGGCTCACCTGGGCAAACACCGTGTGCCGTTGCTGCTGGCATCGCTCTGGGTGCGTCATCCGCACCAGTTCGCACCCAAACTCGCACCCACGGCGCCCGCTTGTCTCGCAAGCAGTCTCCTTAGGCACCAGTCGAGTACACCAGACTCGCCCTGACCTCCACACCACACGCTTCCTCACGTGGCCCGTAGCACTGAAGTGGACACTGAGAGTATTTTGATCTCGTAAGGCTGTACCTTGCCCATACCTGTCGAGGTGGATATGTGGAGTCTCTCCCCTGTGGCGCCCACGCCCGAGCAGCTGAAGATCCTTGCCGAGAACAAGCCTGGATATTTCCTCATCAAAGGGGCCGCAGGGAGCGGAAAGACAACCACTGCCCTACTCCGATTGCATCAGCTCTGTTTAAATTGGCTTTCGCGGAGGGACCGCCTAGGGCTGGCCGACCAAGTGCGGGTCCTCGTACTTACATACAATCGAACACTTGAAGGTTACATCGGCGAGCTTGCCCGTCAGCAGGTAAGCAAAAGCGACGCTTTAAACCTACAGGTAAGCACCTTCAGCAAGTGGGCATTGGAGGCGATCGGAGAGACCGAGGTCCTGAACCATAATCAAGCTGCGAGCTTTCTGCGTCCCTTAGCTAATCGGCTTCCTCTCGATAGCGACTTCGTGATCGAAGAGGCGGGTTACGTGCTCAGCCGCTTCCGACCGGATGACCTCGAGCTCTACCTGACCAAACGTCGGGATGGTCGGGGCACAAACCCGCGCATGGACCAGCGGCTGAAGCGCCGCCTCCTCGACGAGGTAATCGCGCCGTACATGGCATTAAAGGGAAGTCGCGGTGTGTACGACTGGAATGACGTCGCCGTTGCAGCCAGCAACGTAAACGAAGTACTTCCTTGGGATGTGGTCATCATCGATGAGACACAGGATTTCTCCGCTAACCAGGTCCGCGCAGTGCTGAGACACCTAGCAGAGACTTTCAGCGTAACGTTCGTTATGGACGCTGCCCAGCGTATATACCCGCGATTCTTTACATGGAAGGAAGCAGGAGTTACAGCCTTTTCCAAAACGTATTCCCTCAAGCAGAACTATCGCAACACCAAGCAAATCGCTGCGTTTGCCAGGCCACTAGTCGAGGGTCTGCCACTCGACGGCGATGGAGCCATGCCGGATTTCACAGCGTGCACTAAGGAGGGCACTCTACCAATCATGGTCGCAGGGTCGTACCGTGCACAGATCGAATACATAATCAACAGAACTTTGAGGACGGTCGATTTAACGACAGAGTCGGTTGCATTTTTGCAACCACGCGGCGGGCAGTGGTTTTCGTTTCTCCGGGCGGAGCTTAAACACCGCAACATCCCGTTTGTAGAGCTTACTCGCGAGAGCAAGTGGCCCAAAAAGCTCGGCGGTGTAGCGCTATGCACTTTGCACTCAGCGAAGGGGCTAGAGTTCGATCACGTCATATTACCGGGACTCAACCGCGAGGTGACCCCTCACGGCCACGAAGACGGCGACGTGCACCTCGACACTCTGCGTCGTTTGATCGCCATGGGTGTCGGGCGAGCCCGTGAGTCGATCTGCCTCGGCTTCAGCCGTGAAGATCCTTCGACTGTGGTGAACTTGCTCGATCCCGACACCTACGAATTGGTTACGGTATGACCGAATCCGACCCGGCAATCGCCACCATGGCCGCTCTACGCGGCATCCACGAGGTCTTACACTTTACGACTAATCGCGGCTTGCTCGGGATCTTTGCAACGGGCGGCGTTTCCGCCCGTGACTTACTTTACACCGATGACTATATCGAACACATCTATACCCCGAACTGCGCCGAGAGACTCAAAGACGCCGATTGGACCGGCTACGTAAACCTGTCTATCGGACGAGTCAATACGCAGCTTTTCAAGAAATCCGAACGCTGGCACACGATTGATGATGTCTACTGGGTAGTTCTCGCCTTCGATGCAGAATTACTCGCGCACCGCAATGTATACTTTGCGACTACAAATAACATCTACCCGTGTGTTAAGCGCGACACGGGCGCCTCAGGGCTTGCTGCTCTGTACGACCGGGTGATCGAATGGGGGTACTATAAGACTAAAATCGAGCGCAAGCCGACGATGCCCACCTCGTTCCCGACGGACCCACAAGCGGAGGTGCTCTATCCCAAGCAAGTTCCGCTTGATTATCTAAGGCGTATTTACGTACGCGAGCCTGAGCACATTGATTGGGTTAACAGCTTATTTCCGCTGCTTCAGGTTTCCCGGGTTCCGGTGGAACACAAACCGGAGGTGTTCCAATGAGCCCGGATCCAAGCCGAGAAGATCGATCCAGTCGTGTAATCAGCTCGATGCTGTGGTCCGCATGGGCGGACGCACTGGGTTTTATTAGTGAACTTACTGACGATGCTGGATTGCGCAGACGGCTCGGTCACATGCCACTCAACAAGCCTGTAGCTTGGCAGCGTCGCATCGGTGGCCGAGCCGGAGTTAAGGTCGCATTGCCCGCAGGGTGTTATTCGGACGACACACAACTCCGGCTAGCCACTGCCCGAGCGATCTCCCATCGCGGCTTCGACGTCGAATCATTCGCTAACGTCGAGTTGGCGGTCTGGCCCGCCTATGCTCTCGGCGGAGGACGCGCAAGCAAGGCAGCGGCGCGCAACCTCGCCAAGCCCGGGATGGCTTGGTTCGGCAATTTCTTCGATGGCTGGACCGCTGCAGGAGGAAATGGTGCAGCTATGCGTATCCAGCCTCACGTTTGGGCAGCGTCGGAACCTGCATCGCTTGGACCCCACCTAACTGACGTACTAACCAACGCCGTTACGACTCATGGACACCCGCGCGCACTTGTAGGGGCGGTCGTACATGCTCTGGCACTCGGCTCGATCCTAGAAGCGGGCGAGGTACCTAGCCCTGAGTCATGGCCACGAATACTCGACCTTGCGGAACAAGCAATAAAGCTTTTCGATGATCACCCTCAGCTAGCCACAATATGGCGGGCTACCTGGGAAAAGGAAACAGAATCATCGTTTTCATCTACTTGGCGAGAAACTGTCGATGAATGCCGCGCCTTGCTGCCCACCGTGTCTACCATCGCCGATGAACTGAGCAACAGTCCTGCAGCGAACGCTGACCTACGACAGGCCGCCTACAACAGATTGATTGAATCACTAGGTTTGTCTGATCCCGACTTCCGTGGAAGTGGGACCACGACGGTACTGGCCTCACTGGCACTCGCAGCTGGATTCCCCAAGAATCCGCAGGATTGCGCCGTACTTGCTGCCCGTGCTGTCGGGACTGACACCGATACTATCGCCACAATGGCGGCTGCACTTGTTGGAGCAGCTAACGGCGCCCCTGCCGATCCAGACCCGATTCTCGACAGAAGTTATTTGTCGGAACAAGCACATCGATTGGCAAGTATCTCTCGACACGAAGAGGTCGAGCGTTTTTCCTACCCCGATCTGCTGCACTGGCAGCCTCCACGTAAGCAATTGGACGCTGTAGGTGCAATCGGGGACGATTTGGCGCTAGCTGGCTTGGGCTACCTGACTCCTGTACGGCAAAATCAAGCACTTTATTCGAGCGAGACAGCGTGGCAGTGGATGAAGTGCGATTTCGGTGCTTCGTTCTTACTCAAACGACGCGCCTTCCCGGGTAGATTACCTGAGGGGGCGTGGCCAGTCCGTCCTTCATGGGAAAGCCGCCGTTACGATAACGCCGTGCATAATCTACTCCAGACTGACATCGACGTTGGCTCTCAGCATATACAAGCTATGGAACCCAACTTGTTTAACCTCGATACCATTCACGAGCAGAAAACCGGTGACCAACACCACCTCGGAAGCGTTGAGGTCGACGCAATGTTGAGTTGGGTCGCCAGAGAGAATTACCGATCAGATGCCATTGGGTATGCAGTTCGTAGGATTTCTGAAATCGGGACTCTTGAGCAGCTTATCGCCTTCACCGCAGCTCTGCGCGAAAGGTTGCCTAAAACATTCTGACCGCAGGAGGGGGTCGATCTTAGCAGCGAGAGGAGTCTAATTCCGTTACTATTTGAAGTCGCTTCATTTGCCTCGCCGAACCAATTCTCCGAGCTATGCGCCTAGATTGGCTAAGTTCTTCACTGGCACTCCTGTTTTCCCCGAGCGTAAACAGGGCAGTAGCTAGGTCTGCCCTAAGTGCGGATTCGGCACGGGAAAAGGTCGAATCTAGTGCATTCAATGCACTTGTTAGGATGGCGATAGAGTCGTCACGACCTGATCGGACTGCGGAATGTCCGCGCCAGCGTGCGAGATGATTTGCGTCGAGGACGATATATGGCCCCTCAGAGTTGACTTCCTCGTGCGGTAGGCAGCGTTCTGCCTCGTCGAAATGCTGTAGAGACTCGGCAGAGCGGCCAGCGGCTGCCAAAGCCTCGCCATATGCGGCGGTAAGCCAGACGCGTAGTAGTTGCGGGCAGCGGTGTTGTGCTGACCGTCGAGTCGATCCGAGTAGTTCGACCGCTGTGGCAGATTCACCAAGATCGAGCAATGTGAAGGCTTGCTCGGCGGTTGCGTGAGCGTAGTATGCGACGTTTTCTGTCTCGAGGGCCGCCTGCTTGGCTTGTTCGTAGTGTTGCCATGACGCTGTGCATCGGCCCATGTCGAGAGACTGCCACCCGGCCAACGTGTGCATTTCTGAAAGTATGATCGCTAGATCTTTCCGGATGCTGCCACTGAGGCTGTACGTGAGCAGGTCGTGGACCTGGTCGATCTTCGTCAAGAGTTCGCTGTGGGTGACGACCGCCCCGTACTGACGGTCTATACGACGAATACTATTCAACTGGTCGCGAAGACCTTGCAGCATAACTACATCGACGCGGCGTGCCTTTTGGATGCGCTCGCGGAGCTCGGCGGCTTCGCCCTCGGGTGTAGCAACGTTCTGCGCAGGTGATGACAGCAGTTTGCTGCTGTCCGTCTCGAAGATGCGTTCCAGCAGGCGCGCAGTGGCTGGGCGGATCGGGCCGAGGGATTGGCCTTTCGGGCCTTTGCCTGCGACCAGGCGTTGCAGGTGGCGGAGGCTGAGGGTTCCTGGTTCGCCGTGTTCGCGGGCGAAGTTCTCGGCGTAGGCGGCGAACTCCTCCAGGGTCATCCGGCGTTCTCTGATCTTCTGTTCGAGCACTGTGCGGTAGGGGCGCACTGTGTCCTCCCGTCCCCCGTGCGGAAGTCGTGTTCATGTCGTGCTTGTGTCGTTCCGCTGATGTCGGCGGTTCGTCAAGCTGGTTTCAGTCTGACATGGACCGCTTGCGGGCGGTCATCCGAACCGCCTGGCGACTGCGTTCCGCCTCTCAGCCGTCGCCAGGCGCCCGGTCACGGTCGGGGTCGGCGGTCCCCCGAACGTCGGCTCCGACCGTGATCCATAGCTGGGCACCCACGAGACCGACCGCTTGTCTTCAGGAGGTGGAGCCGTATGGGCGCTGATGACGCTGCCGCGGTGGCTGTGTTGCTCCGGCAAGCGCAGTGGGCGCTCGATGATGCCGCCCACCGGATACCGGAAGATCGGCTCGACGGCGAAGCGCACCACGAGCTTGCCGAAGCGCTGGAGCGCCTTGCGACGGTTCTGCGGTCGCGAGCGGACCGGTGCACCGTGATAGAGCAGCCGAGTGGTTGAGCATGTCCGGCGGCCAGCACTCGCGCGAGCGGGGTGGGTACGTCACTGCGTGGTGCGGTGATCTGAACGCGGACCTTCCGACGATCACCTTCGTCCGCCCCTGCCCGGAACCTGAACCGCCGAAGGCTGTAGACGCCGGTCCTTCGCCCGCTTTGCTCAGGTGGGTACTGGACAGGCTGCGGAAGTTGTAGACGCCGAGACAGGCTCAGCGCGCTGCCTCGGAGCGGGACGCTGGCCGGTGAAAATGGACGGGTGGGACAGGTCGCTTGGACCCGTCCCACCCGTCTTTTTCATTGTTTGGCCACGTCAGCGCCGGTCTCTGCCTGTCCCGCATCCCGTGACGGGTTGTCCCGCCGGGGACAGGTACGTGACGGCTATGTCCGGCCCTCGTCGGTCCCGGTCCGGTGTTCCTCGATGGCTGCTCGGAGATCGGCGCTGTAGTAGCCGCGCACCTGCCGGGCGGTGCCGTCTTCACCGACGAGTCGGCCTCGGCGTGGCTGGCACCCGAGATCGCCCATCCGACGGCCAAATGCGGTCGGTTCCATGCCGAGTGCGTCGGTGAGTTCGGCGGTCGGCACGAACTCTCGGGTCTCCAAGTCGTCGCCGAGGTACTTGAGGATCGCGCCGAGCGGGTCGGGCAGCTCGGTCGGTTCGGAGGGGACCGCGCCGAGCGCGTGTGCGACCGCGGATGAGTCGATCGAACCGCTTGTGGTGTCGCCCGCTGCGTGACCGGTGAGGGTGCCCGCTGCCTCGCGTAGCTTCCGGCCTTGGTTGCAGATCGTTCGCCATTCGGGGTTGGGCAGGTAGTACGTCCGCACGGTCATCGCGAGCACGTCGCCGCTGCCGTCCGCCTCGCCATCCGGGCGCAGGATGCCTACCCCTTTGTGGCTCGGGAGCAGTGTGGAGGCGTCGTAGCCGCGGGTGTTCATCTGCTCGCCGAGTACGATGTTCGAGTCCCGCCAGTCCATCACCCGCAGGGCGAAGCGCGACCCGAGCACCGACCGGAGACGGGACGGGATCGTGTTGGAGTCCGGCCGCTGGGTGGCCAGGATGACGACGATCCCGGCGGCTGGTCCCTTCCGGGCGAGGTAGGCCAGCAGGTCGGCGATGTAGGCGCCGCGGGTCGTTTTCTTGCCGCCGACTTCCTCGGGTGACGGGTCGTCGAGGAAGACTTGCACCTCGTCCAGTACCACTGTGGTGACGGGCATCCCGAGGTCGCCATCCCGCGAGATGGTTCGGGTGATCTTCGACTCCGGGCACAGCTCATCGTCCAACTTGGACATGCGCGTGTAGCGCTGCTGCACTTCGCCGACCAGCTCGATGAGGAAGTCTCGAACCGCCGCTACGTGCCTGTCCTCGTCACCACAGACGAAGCGGTGTGCGACTTCCTCGGCGGCTTCCCAGTCCTTCCCACCCTTGCCGTCGAACACGTACAGCCGCACGTACGGATCCAGGACCAGCCCGGCGACCGCGAGCCGGGTAGCGAACGTTTTCCCCTGCCGAGGGATCGCGCCGACGACCAGGGATGTCCACACCAACGGCAGGTCGATCCGCCGGTTCCGTGCGTCGCGTCCGAACGGGATCGGTCGCCACGCATCCCACGAGTCCACATCGAGCAGCGGGCACTTCGGCGGTGGCCCGGAGTAGGGGTCGTCGTCGGCCACCCACAGGAACACCCGTCCTGCGTGCCCGCCCTTGCCGCGGACTCGTTCGGCGATGAGCTGCACTTCGTCCACGGCGAGAGCGGAGGCGAGGGCTTCGCGGTTCTTGACCACGTCCGCGGCCTTGCGGGTGGCTGGCAGGTCGACCGTGATCGCCCAACCTTCGCCGGAACGCGCGGCTCGTTCGACGAGGCGCAGCGATTCGTCCTTGCCGGTCAGCTTCGCGTCCCGGAAGGCGTCGACCAAGACTTGCGGGTCCATCGTCCACGTCAGCGACCGCGGACCCGCGAGAACCGGCTTCCGGCCCGGAGCGCCTTCCTTGCGACGGCCGGTCACCGCGAGCACCACAGCGACAGCAGCCGACACTGCCCACAGTGCCGATAGTCCGAAAAGGACACTCAGAACGACGCCTGCCCCGATCGCGGCGAGTGCGACACTCCCGGTGACCTTCCAGCGGAACAGCGTCAGCGAGCGGATTTCCAGGAACTTGTCCGCCAGCTTCTCGGACTCCTCGGCGGCCTCGCGGTAGTCGTGCACCCGCAGCCACCGCCGCCACTGGCGCACGACCAACACCGCACCGCGCACCACGGCCCGCAGGAACGTCCACGGTGAACGCAGCACCCACGCCGCGGCGTCGAGGAGCGCTTGCCGCAGCAGCGGCCAGGACTTCAACCAGGAGGGCACGCGCGGAGAGTTCAGCCACCACTTCGCGAACCGCCGTGCCCGTTCACGGCGCGGTTCGTCCACTATCTCGGCGTCGAACACCTTCCGTTCCACCTCGTTCACGGGATCGCGGTGCGTCTCGTCCGATGGGTTCATGAGTTGCCCCGTTCGGTGTTCACTTCCTCCGCGAGCGCGGCGGCCAGCCGGGAGGACAGGCCGCGCGAGCAGCCGGTGACCTCGCGAACCCAGGCGGGAGTCACGGTCACGTCGGGCTGCCACGCCTGCCGCGCGCGGTTCAGGTACTCGTCGGCTGAAGTGCGCCGTGCGGCCTGTTGGGCGCGTTGCACGGGTTCCGGTTCCTTGGGCGCTTCCGGTGCTTTCATCGCGGCCAGTGCGGCGACTTCGCCGAGCTTGTCGCGTAGGTCGGTGACCGCCTCGGCGGCGACGAACACCACCAGGGGCGGCACGGAATGCAGCACGACCATCGCGGCGGAGGCGTCCGCGAACGCTTCCCACGTGTTCATGACGTAGGTGGCCGCGAGCGTGAACCACTTCGCGCCGCGGACCCATCCGCCGGTGTGCACGCCGTAGCGAGCGGTGATCTGCTCGGCTCGAAGGATCGCCAGCAGGACCAGCGACACCATCGGATCGAGCAGCCAAGCTGCCGACCACCGCAGCGACCACACCGCGGCGTCTCCGGCCGCGAAGCTCTGGACGTTGGTCATCGTGAACGCGAGCCCGAGCAGGATTCCCGTCCAGCACAACCGGTCCACCTGTCGCCGCACGTGCTCGACCGGTTCGGCCCCGGAGGGGGCGGGCGGCGCGTGCCGCCCGCCCCGCGATGTTTGGCCGCTCATCGCTTCCGGCTCCGGTGGTGCGGAGGCTCCGGCGTGGTGACCGTGAGTGCCTTGGTGAGCGTGTAGGACGCCAGCACGGCCGGAATGCCCAGCACTGTGAACAGTGCCGTTCCTCCGCCGGAGTGCGTGATCACTAACCACTGCACGAGCACGATCGCGCCTGCCGTCGCCACAACCCGCCCGGTGAGCGAGACCAGCCGCGCCCCGGTTCGTGCGGTTTCCGCAGCCTTCCGCGAGGCGCGTGCGCTCGCGCGCCACACGCCGACCAGGACGAGCAGCGCACCGACCACCGCGAGCACTTGGACCGGAGTCAGTTGCAGCGTCATTCCCAGTCACCCCTTTCGGCTTCGCGGCGAGCCCGCCACATCGGGTAGAGCGCACGGCGGTCCTCTTCGGACAGTGCGCCCCACACGCCGACCGTTTCGGCCCCTGCGGAGCGAAATTCCAGTTCCAAGCACTCGTCACGAACCGGGCAGCCCGCGCACAGCCGCGCGGCCAATTCCCGGTCCGGCTCGGCGCTGCCGGACACGTCGGGCGGGTCGCCCTCGGTGAACTCCCACAGGCAGCGGCCGTTCTGCGTGACCACGTCGGTGAGTGCATCCAGCGGCAGGGACCGCAGCAGGTCCAGCCGCGCGAGCCGTTCGTTCTCCTCGGGGTTCACCACGGCGCACCCCCGTTCAGCCGCGCCACATCGCGAGCGGTCCGGCGTTCGGCGGCCATCTGCGCCACGTCCACGCGAGCCCCGGACTCGCTCGCCTCGGCGGCGAGCTGGTCCACGGCGGCACTGGGCACGACGTAGCGGGTGCGGACCCGGACGGCGGGGAAGGCGTTCTCCCGGATCGCCCGGTACAGCGTCGAGGGGTTGCAGCGCATGATCCGCGCCGCTTCCCGAACTGTGTAGAACGTCGGTCGCCCGGCGTTCTCGGAGTTTTGTTCCATTGCGGGATCTCCAGAGAATCGCGAAATGCAAGGATTTCGGCGGAATGAAAAGCTGATATCAGCTTTCGATGAGCGCGAAGTGCCTCGTCTTTCGCGTGGGGTTGCTGTGTCGAATGAACTCCGCGCTAATCTCGGCGCTGAGGCGGAACGCGGAGGAATACGTGACGGAGGACTGGACTGCGGTCGCTCACGCGATCAACCAGCGCGTAAGCGAACTCGGTATGCGGCAACGCGAGCTGGCCGAGCGCTCGCACGTGTCGCAAGCGATCGTGCGCGAGTTGCAGCACAACACCGTCGAGCGACGGCGGAGCGCGCGCACGCTCGAAGCGTTGTCGCTGGCCCTCGGATGGCACGCGGAGCACCTCTCCGCAGTGCTGGACGGGCGCACTCCACCCGAGGCCGGCGAACCGCTGTCCAGCGAAGACGACGTACCCAGCCGGCTGACCGCCATCGAGCACCACCTTCGCCAGATCACCGAGAAACTCGACGAACTGAACTCGCGACTCCCCGCGGAGACCGGCCGTGGCAGCGGGCAAGGCGGGTAGCCGACCGCTTCGGCGATCAACCGGCCTGCCCCGGTGGGCCGTTCCGTGTGCGCTGTCCATGCCTCCAAGAAACGGCAGTCGAGCGCGTTTTCACAGATGGCGCCGGTTAACCACGAGCCCATTAACCACAATTAACTTCGCAGGTCAGGTCGCATATCGGGGGATGGTGCGATGAGCTCGAAAACCCGCTTGCAAGCCGTGCGCAGACAGCTCGGCTACTCCGCGGACGGCGTGATCGAGATGCTGCTTCGGCGTGCGGAACGGCTCGGCGTATCGGTCATGCAACCGGCGAGCCTGAAAACGAAGCTCTCCCGGTGGGAGAACGGGCACGAGTCGGTCAGCGAGCCCTACCGGCGGTTGTTCCGCGAGGTCTACGGGCGCACCGACGAAGAGATGGGGTTCCCGTCCGAACCGGACGACGAAGATCTAGCCGAGCTGCGCAACCGGATCGCCGTCGCGCGCCGGGTCGACCCGGAGATGGTCGAGGTCTTCCGCCAACAGGTCGACCACGCCCGGCAGATCGATCGGCGCTTCGGCGGCGTCACGATGCTCGACCAGCTCCGAAGCAACATCGATCACGTCGGGAGCCTGCTCGGGTACAGCACCCTAACCGGGCACCGCGAAACGCTCGCGGGCGTGCTCACCGAAGCGTCCACATTGGCCGGGTGGGAAGCACTCGACCGCAGCGCGCACGGGCAGGCGTGGGAGCACTACGAGCGCGCCAAAACCGCCGCCCGCGAAGCGCTTTCCGCTCCACTGGTCGCACACGCGACCGCGGAACAGGCGTTCGTGCTCATCGACATTGGCGAGACTGGCGCGGCCGCCGAACAGCTCGCTGCCGCCCGCGAGTTGGCCGCGGAAGCTGCGCCGCCCTTGCTGCGTGCTTGGCTCGCCGCCGCGCACGGCGAAGGACTCTCCGCACTCGGACACCGAGACGAGGCGCTGCGCGCGTTCGACGAAGCCGACCAGCTCTTGCCCGCCGAAGCGACAGACCCCGCGCTGCCGTTCCTATTCCTCGCTGGCGCACACCTCGACCGGTGGCGCGGCAACGCCTTGAGCAAGCTCGGCGAACCGGAAGCGATCGACCAACTCACCGACGCACTCCCGCGGCTACCCGAGGCGTTCACCCGCGCCCGCACTGGAATCCTGGTCGACCTCGCGTACGCCCACGCCGCAGCCGGAGACCGAGACGCCGCGCTCGAACACTCCCGGCAAGCACGGCGCCTGGCCTCACAGATCAAGTCCGACCGCCAGCTACGACGACTCAGCGGCCTGATCCTGCCCGGCGGCTCCACGTGAAGCCAGGTAGTACAGCAACGCGACCAACGTCCCCGATCCGAGCAGCTTGCGCTGCTGCGTCAACTCGATGACCCGATCCAGCGGAACCCACTCGACGATTCCGGCTTCCTCTTCGTCGGTCGGGTCGCCGACGCGCTTCGCGCCGCGCCACAGGTAGACATCGAACTGAGCCGTGACCATGCCCGGAATCGGCTCGAAGCTCACCAGGTGCTCCGGCTCGCCGAGCGGCTCCCAACCGCTCTCCTCGCTCGTCTCACGCAACGCCGTCGCCGTGGACTCCTCGTCCCCATCCACGATGCCGCCCAACAGCTCATAGCCCCACTCATCCGTGGCGAACCGGTACCGCCACAGCATCAACACCTCGTCGCGCTCATTGACGATCAGCGCCACCGCGACCCGATCTAGGTGCACCACGTGGTGCTCGAACCGCCGCCCGTCCGGCGGCTCGACATCAACCAGCCCCAACCGGACATACCGGTTGTCATAGATCGTCCGCTCCCCGTGCACCTGCCATGCTCCACGCTCGTCAGCCACGCCATTCAGGGTACGGAAGTACCAACTCATCCCCTAATGTCAGGTACGTCGCGTCGTGACAGGTACTTTCTCCCGGCGAAGTAGCGATTCTTTGCTTTAATGGGTGTGTGCTTTCGCTGTGCGATACTGGATTTCTTCGCGCATGTTCCGTAGCGGAGCGCAGTATTTTTCCATATTTCGCTCCACACCCGAGATAGGAAGACTCCAACGACGATGATCGTAAGGGCTGCGTAAAATACGATTGCTTTCAAGGTTGGTGTCGATGGGCCTTGGGTGACGACGTCAAAAGCAACAGACCCGGCCAGCGCGCCACCGAAGGCGGCAAATATATCGCCAAATACTGTGTAAGATTTGCTTCGGGACAATGCGATGCGTTGGTAGGCATCCGCCTCGTCTGTCGACCGGATGTCCCTGAACTCCGGCCACCTGCCACTTCGTGGTGCACACGGTCGATCGTAAGCCAGTGTCGGCGAGACAAGCCTCAAAGTTGCTCTTGCGGTTTGTCCTAGTATAGGGCTCTTTCTGGTGGTGTGCCACCTTCTCCACAAGCGGAGTGAGTACCAAAACGATATTACGGACGCTGTGGCGTAGAGTAAGTTGAGAATCACTTAGAGCTCTTTCTTGCATGGTTCCCACTGGAGGGGGAGTTGACGGTGGCGGCGTGAAAGAATCCGTGGCTCGCCAGGCAGATTGCCGTCAGCATTAGGGCGACTACGCCAACCATTTGCAGGCCCCATTGCCAAGCAGGGTCTATCAAATGGAGGTCGCGTCCGATTCTTGCTACGGATACGTCTAGAAAGAATACTGCGAGGCAGGTGAACAGTAGGGCAGAGACGAAGTCGCGAGCTACGTGCCGGGGACGCCCTCTTTTGTCGTGCGATGGCGCGGGTTGAAGTATTCCCTTATGTCGCATAGAGCGAACCTAGCAGAACCAACCCAGCCGAGTGTGGGGTTCATGAAGTTCGGCAAATCAGGGTTCTTGTCCGTCGACTCGGTCAGGCTCGTCCTTTCATCTTCTGCTCGTGCCGAACCCGAGCATCGTGCTCAACCCCTAGTTCCTTCTGAAAGGTCCAGATGAAGAGCACAACGAACCAGCCGAAGCAGAACACGACGCTCACCACGAGCAAGGCCCCCGCAAGAAAAGATCCAACCCGTGCGAGCGCCGCCACCACGATGCCAGCTCCGCCATATCGTCGATTCCTGGCGATCGCCTTGCTCGAATCGAGACCAGGACGGAGTAGCTTACCGGCACTTCGGTCCTTTTCAACCCGTATGAACGCGGCGAACGCACGAACCAAGCTGTAGCCGATAGCGCTAGCAATGACAAGCAGCGCAACTACCTTGACCGGAAGGGCGACGCTGGAAGTCACGATGGCACCGATAAGGCCGCCTGTGATCGCAGTAGTGACCATGAGCCCGATGAACATCAGAATGGAGGCCAGCACACGCCGGAACCAGTAGTCGGGGCCGCGCGTGTACCACGTGGCACCTAGGAACGGGATCTTTTCGATCGGCACGTGCACCTTGTTGTCCGTTTTACTCATTATCCTGCCACTGTATGCCAGATGCCCGCAGCCAAGCTGCTCATGTCTTTGGCCGTATTGGTGCCCATGTTGCCCACACCGGTTGCGATTCCGCCTACGACGCCGTGCTTGTCGATGTCCTCAGACCAGTGCTCGTTGAAACCTTCCTTGATCAGGCTCCCAGCGCCGACTGCCACGGCAGTACTGGCGGAGACCACCGCCACCGCCGGAGCCTCCACGGGGGCCAGTGCTATGGCGGCCGCCGCGCCAGCACCCGCTGCAAGACCGCCGTAGCCAGCCGTGTAGTTGACCCCTGCCGCGCGTTCTGGGGAATCGCCCTTGTCCACGTCGGCCTTGGTGTCGAGTGCCGCTCCGGCGCCGGTCGTCAGGATGCCGAGAACGGGGAGGCTCTTCGCGAACCCCAGGAACTTGGGCAGGCGCCCGGCTGTTCCCGCGGCTTTGCCCAGGTCTCCGACTTGGGTATCGAATGCCTTGCTCACCGGGTTGGTGAGGGCGCCTCTTTCGGCAGCCTTGATCTTTCCCCTGATCGCATCAAGCTCTTTCGCGGCGCTGCTGTGTGCGACCCTGGCCGGATCCCCTTTGGGCAGGTTCATGCCCTTGGCCTCGTACGTCTTTTTCGCTGCCTTGTAATCGGCCCTGGTGTCCTTCATCGCCGCCTGCGCTGTCGTCAGCTCGCTGTCGGCGTTCTTGAGGATTTCGCGAGTCCGACTGGCGGGGATCGCGTACAGCGATCTGATGTAGCCGCCGACTGTCAGCCCTTGACTGGAAGTGAGGCTGCCACCGTCGCCGTCGGGTCCGATCGAGTCGTACACATCACGGATCTTTTCCTCAGCTACGAGGCGCGCGGCCTTCGCTTCCTCCACAGCCAGGCGGTAGTCCTCGGAGTAACCATCGAGCGCGGTGAGCATCTGGCGGTCGTCCGGGGAAGGATTGGGCGAAGTGGCGACTGTCGGAGGACGACCGTCCGCGCCGATCGGAACCCCTTTCGCCCGCGCTTCGTGCGCCCTGTTGTACAGCGCTTTGTCAATTGCTTCAAGCGTTGACGCGAGCTCTTCGATCGCGTCGCCGAGCGCTTTGGTCGCCTCGGCCAGCGCTCCGCCGGTCACGGAGTCCGCCGACCACTTCTTTGCGAACTTCGTGGCGGCGTCACCTTGCCAGCCGGCATCGTCGATGAGCGCCTGAACCTTCGAACTAAGAGCGGTCACGATGCCGTGCATCTCGTCCGGTGCGGCCGTGAGTGACTGCGCCATCGAGTGCATACCGCCGATGTCACCACCGACCCAGGTTTCCTCTGGCATTGTCACCAACCCCATGTCTTCGGCACGAGATCTTCGAAAAGCTCGCGGTTGTCGATGTCCTGCTTCTGGTAGCTGTCGTGCGCCGCACGCACGCTTGTTCCGTGATCTTCGATCAGTGCGATCATCTTGGCGTGCAGGACTTCCAACGTTTTCATGACGGCGGCCGTGGTCTCGTTCAATCGGCCATCGCCCGTGTCAGCAACGGGTGGCGTGAGCTTGGGCCTGATCTTCTGGTATTCGTCGGCTTCACGTGCGAACGTGCTCGCCATGTCTTGCAGATCAGCCAGAACGGCTTGGTATTGATCGGCCACAGTCCATCACTCCGAGAATGATCGCAAATCTTCTTCGGTCCACCTGCCGCTGTCCGGGGCGACCACCGGGTTCACGCAAACCGTTTCGACGCCCATCATGCTGGAAAGAGTTCGCAGTCGATCCAGCCTCATCGAAATCCAGGGCTGAGCATTACCGAGTTCGCCGACAAGACGTTCAGCGCTCGAAAATGCCAGCACAGCGGCCCGTCCGTCACCCATGTGGCGCATTTCGAAGCGGATGGTGTCTTCCCCGTTGTCCATCCCGGGGTGAGCGGGCACAAAAACGGACGAATCCGACAACTCGTCCAAATTTGTCTCATCTTCGGCGTCGGCCGCGCCAAGTACGGGCGGCGCCGCCTGCCCGGAGGGCTCGCCGAATATGTCGTCGCTGCGCACTCTGATCCTCTGCCTTCCTCACAGTGGGAGGCTTGGTGTCTGCGGGAGGAATCGTGCCTTATTCGACGGCCTCGTAGTACCGAAAAAACGGAAGAGTCACAAAGCGGGTGATTTCATCGCACTTGAGCGCTGAAATCAGCTAGTCACTTGTCACGCCGTTTAGGCATCCGGGACCCAAGGATTTCGGCGGCTTTGCGGTCGGATGCCGCGACCCACGCCGCGTACACGCGAAGCGTGGTCGCACCTCCGCCGCCGTGGCCGAGGCGGCCGGAGACAGTCGGGAGATCTACTCCGGCGGTGAGGAGTTCGGTCGCGGAGTAGTGCCGTAGGGCGTGGAGGTGGGTTCGGATGCCGAGGCGCTTCGCCATGTTCGTGTAGCGGGAGCTGAGGGCGTCCGGCGGGTACGGGTGGCTGTGGTCTGGGCTCTTGGCGCCGGTGAAGACGAACAGGTCGTCGGTGAACTCGATCCCGAGTGCTTCGGTGCGCTCCTGGACGCGGCGCTTGTGCTCGGTGAGGAGAACGATCGTCTCGGTGTCGAGGGCGATGCGGCGGTTCTGGTGGGTCTTCGTGTCCTTCTCCTGGCCGCCGACCCAGTTCCGGCGCAGGTCGATCACGCCGTTCTCCAGATCCAGCCGTGAGAAGCGCAGTGCGACCAGCTCGCCGCGGCGCATTCCGGTGGTCATCGCTAGCCACACGAGCGTGCCCCAGTCTTCGTCCAGCCGGAACGCCGTCTCCGATAGGCGCGCGGCTTCGTCAGGAGTCGGCGGGTCCGGCTCCGGCGGCTTCTGCTTCGGCTTGCGCACCACGCGGGCGGGGTTAGTACTGATCCAGTCCCAGCGCTCCGCGGCGTCGAGCGTGCCGCTCAGGATGAAGTGGATCTGCCGGACGGTAGAGGCCGCCATCGGCTTGCAGACGTGGGGCTTGCACTTCGCAGCCACGCAGTCGTGATCGCCGTCTTTCGCGTGGCGCTCGATGAACGGCTTGCCGTCGCACCGAGCGCGGCAGCGCCGAAGATCCGAGTAGAACTTCTCCAGGGTCCGCGCGGTGATCTTGTTGACGGCCGTCTCCCCCAGCGCTGGGCGGATGACGCGGGAGATGTAGCCCTCGTAAGTCTCGCGCGTGCTCTGCTCGATCTCGTTCGTCCGCAGCCACTCGCCGAGCGCGTAGGAGAGCGTCGCGGACGACGGTGCGGAGCGTTGCCCATCGATCTGGGAGAGCAACTTGTTCAGAGCACGCTCGGCACGCTTCCGGGCGTTCTTGTCGGTTCCGCGCACCGATTCGCGCAGGTACATCCGTTTGCCGGTAACCGGATCGCGACCGGCGTAGACGATCACGCGCAGTGTCCTGCCGTGCTCCTCGATCCGGCCGCGCTGGCGTCCGTCGCTGCTCGCACTGCCCATGCCTCTGGAAGCTACTCGCACCCAGTCTCGCACCCAAACGCAGCGATTAGATCTTGGTTTCA
This sequence comes from Saccharopolyspora galaxeae, assembly GCF_016526145.1. Taxonomy (GTDB): domain Bacteria; phylum Actinomycetota; class Actinomycetes; order Mycobacteriales; family Pseudonocardiaceae; genus Saccharopolyspora_C; species Saccharopolyspora_C galaxeae. Next base: position 231,118 of record NZ_JADDUE010000006.1, on the reverse strand, counting down.
GCGTTGATGCTGGTCAGGCGGTGGGGCAGGTGGGACTTGAACCCACGGCTGACGGATTATGAGTCCGCTGCTCTAACCTGCTGAGCTACTGCCCCCGATGGCGTGATGAAACGCTCCCCAGCGTGATCGTAGCGAGGGGTGGCGGTGGGTGGCGCAGCGGGTTGCTTGCACGACCGGGCGAAACGGTCGGGGGCCGGACGCAGTAAGGGCCGGCACCCCGCGGGGTGCCGGCCCGGTTCGCGGCGTTGTCACATGAAGGCGGTGACGTCGAAAGCGCCGGTCAGCTGTCCGATGATCACGATCGCTGCGAGCAGCGCGCTGACCGCGGCCACGGTCAGCACCGAGAGCATGACCAGATAGACCAGTGCTTTGACCGGCTTCGGCAGCTGGTTCAGCGTGGCCATGTCGGGCAGCGCGAAGTGGTCCTTGCCGATCCCTGGAGCAGACATCCTGACTTCCCCCGTCCTGGTTTTCGTCCCCGTTTGCGTGCACCACTGCCCCGAGGACGTAGGGCAATGGGAGTCTCGTTGGTTCTAACGCACCGTGAATCGATCCGGCTCACCGGCCGAGGCCGGTCGGCCGCCCGATCATGATCACGGAAACCGGCCGTGACCTGCACGGAAGCCTTCGTACAGCGCGGGACGTCGCGTCGCTGCACGAATCAGATCGCGCGGCCGACCAGGATCGTTACCCGACTCTGATCGCCTCGACACCTGTTCGCCCGAAGAGGTGGAACGAGGTTTGCGGATCTGCAAAAAGGGGCACCGGAACGGTGCCCCTTTGCGCTGTGCTCCTCCGACTGGACTCGAACCAGTAACCTTTCGGTTAACAGCCGAATGCTCTGCCATTGAGCTACGGAGGAATATCTATTTGGGCGCCAGCCCCGTTGCGCTGACGTCGTCTACTTTAGCGCATCCGGCGGGGAGGTCTCACACCCCCCTCCCCACCGGCATCCGCTCAGGTCACAGGCGATGCGCGACGGCGAACACGCGGCGGAACGGGAACCACGTCGTGCCATCCGAGCGCCGCGGGTAGGCGGCTCGCAGGCGTGCGCCGAGTTCGGCGCGGAACTCCGCCCATCCCTGCTCGTCGAGGCTCGCCCGCACGGGACGCAGGGCCGTGCCGCTGAGCCACTCCAGCACCGGGTCCGGGCCCTCGAGGCGCTGCGCGTAGGTCGTCTCCCAGGCGTCCACGCCCAGTCCGAGATCGGCGATCAGCTCGGCGTAGCCCTGCGGACCCAGCACCGAGTCGGCGCGCAGCAGTCCTTCGGCGGCCCACTGCGGCTGCGCGACCAGCTCGCGGATCGCCGCGTAGGACGGGGAGTCGAAGTTGCCGGGGACCTGGAACGCGAAGCTCGCGCCCTGCGGCAGCTCGGGCAGCCAGCTCCGCAGCAGCTCGGGATGCTCCGGCACCCACTGCAACACCGCGTTGCACAGCACGACGTCGGTGTCCGGGCTCGGCTTCCAGTCCCGCACGTCCTCCACCTGCGCGTCGACGCCGCGCGCACGGGCAGCCTCGACCATCTCCGGGGACGAGTCGGTCGCCTCCACGGCAGCGTCCGGCCAGCGAGCGGTGAGCAGCGAGGTCAAGTTCCCGGCACCGCAGCCGAGGTCGACCACTCGGCGCGCGCTGCGTTCCGGAACGCGGGCGAGCAGGTCGTGCGCCGGGCGGTCACGGTGCGCTCGGAACGACAGGTACTTGGCGGGATCCCACACGACATTCACAGTACGGCCGTACTGCTAGCTGCGTCCACCGCCGCGCAACCGCTCCGCGACCTCGGCCGCGAGCGGTGCCAGCTGCTGCTCGTCGGTGCCCGGATCGGCGCGGACCTGCAGCACGACGCCGTCCCGGCCCGGCACTTTGCGCTGCACGAAGCGCGCGCCGCCGACCGGCAGGTCGCGGTGCTGGGTGTTGCGGATGGAACCGGTGATGCGCGAGTGCACGACCTCCGGCAACCGGCCGGCGGCGGTGAGGCGCAACCGTCGCGGCGGCAGATCGCGCAGCAGCACGGCCGCGCCCGCGGCACCGGACTCCTCGGCTTCGACCAGCGCGAGTGCGCCTTCGTTCCACGTCGCCTTGCTCAGCAGGTGCCAACCCACGCGACGGCCCTCCGGCAACCACAGCCCCAGGTGCGTGGCCACCAGCGGCCCTTCCGGCGCGTGCGCCACGGCCAGCACCACCTCGTCCTCGGTGAGCCGGCCCGCGAAGTCCGCGGGCACCTCGGCCGTTCCCGACAGGCGGGCGGCGAACCGGCGAAGCCAGGAGATCACAACGCACCCATCGCCTGCTTCAGCAACGACTGCCGGTATTGCTCCAGCGCCAGCATGTCGCCGAACAGCGAGTTGTACTCGTCCGGGTTCTCGGTGGGCGAAGTGCGCTGCACCCGCGACTTGATGTCCGCGATCTGCCTGCCGACCATGATCTCCTGCAGGCGGGCGATCACCGCCGTCGCGTACCGCGGGTCCTCCTCGGACTTGGTGTCCGGGGTCTCCACCGCCAAGGTCGTCAGCAGCCGCCGGGTCACCTCGTCCGAGCACTCCTTGCCGACCGCGTCGACCAGCAAAGCACCGGATAGCCCGGACATCGTGCCGCCCGCGGCCACAATCGCCTGGTGCAGCTTGCCGTAGGCGTCCTCGGTGAACGCCTCTCCCGGCAGCGAGTCGTAAACCGGCCCGGCCAGCGCCGGCACCTGCAGCGCCAGCTTCAAGGTCTCCCGCTGGCACCAACGCGGGTCGTCCCGGCTCGGACGTTGCGGCAGTTCCACGTCCATGCCCAGCGAATCCTGGTCCGGATTGCGCGGGGACCGGCGGCGCGGCTTCTTGACCGGCGCACCTGCCGACTCCCGGACGCGACGCACGACCTGGTTCTCGTCGTTCCAGCCGGTCCAGCCGGCCAACTGGACCGCGTAGCCGTCACGGCGCTCCACGTCCTTGATCTGCGCGACCAGCGGGACCGTTCGCTTCAGCGCTTCCACCCGGCCGTCGACCGAATCCAGGTCGTACTCGCCCAGCAGGCTGCGGATGGCGAACTCGAACAGCGGTTTCCGGCGCGCCACCAGGTCCCGCACCGCGGTGTCGCCGCTGTGCTGCCGGAGTTCGCACGGGTCCTGGCCATCCGGGGTGATCGCCACATAGGTCTGGGTGGCGAACTGCTGCTCACCGTCGAACGCCTTCAGCGCCGCCTTCTGCCCGGCCTCGTCGCCGTCGAAGGTGAAGATGACCTCACCGCGGAAAGCGTTGTCGTCCATCATCAGCCGCCGCAGCACCGCGATGTGATCGTCGCCGAAAGCCGTTCCGCAGGAGGCGATCGCGGTCGGCACCCCGGCCAGGTGCATCGCCATCACGTCGGTGTAGCCCTCCACCACGACCGCCTGGTGCCGCTTGGCGATCTCCCGCTTGGCGTGCTCGATGCCGAACAGCACCTGCGACTTGTTGAAGATCGGCGTCGCCGAGGTGTTGACGTACTTGGCCTCGATCGGGTCGTCGTCGAAGATGCGCCGGGCGCCGAACCCGACCACGTCCCCGGCCAGGTCCTTCAGCGGCCACAGCAGGCGGCGGTGGAACCGGTCCAGCGGCCCGCGCCTGCCCTCCTTGGCCAGCCCGCACTTGTAGAGCTCGTCGAGCTGGAACCCCTTGCCGATGAGGTGCTTGGTGAGCTTGTCCCAGCCCGCCGGGGCGAAACCGCAGCCGAACTTGGTCGCCGCCGCCTCGTCGAACCCGCGCTCGGCCAGGTAGTTCCGTGCGGCCAGCGCGTCCGGGGAGCGCAGCTGTTCGGCGTAGAACTCTGCGGCCAGCCGGTGCGCCTCCACCATCCGCGCCCGCGTGCCGCGGTCGCGCTTCTCGCCGGGAGTGCCGCCTTCGTAGTGCAGCTCCACACCGGCCCGGTCGGCCAGCCGCTCGACCGACTCGACGAAGCCGAGGTGCTCGGACTTCATCAGGAACGCGATGGCGTCCCCGCCTTCACCGCAACCGAAGCAGTGGAAGGTGCCGTGGCTCGGGCGCACGTTGAACGACGGGGTCTTCTCGTCGTGGAACGGGCACAGGCCCTTCAACGCGCCGCCACCTGCGTTGCGCAGTGCCACGTAGTCACCGACGACGTCGTCGATCCGGTTGCGATCACGTACCTCGGCGACGTCGCTTTCCCGGATCCTTCCAGCCACGCGTCCAGTCTAGGCGCCGCGAACGAAACGCCGACGAGCGGCACAATCGCTCGCATGACCACCGCCGCCGAGTTCGAGCAGCACCGTCCCCGGCTGACCGCGCTCGCCTACCGGCTGACCGGGCGGCTCGCCGACGCCGAGGACGCGGTGCAGGAGGCGTGGCTGCGGCTGGACGCCGAACGCTCCGAGATCCGCGATCTCGGCCCGTGGCTGAGCACGGTGGTCGGTCGGATCTGCCTGGACCGGGTCCGCTCGGCGAGCGCGCGGCGGGAACGCTACGCCGGGCCATGGCTGCCGGAGCCGGTGGTCACGGACGTGGACGCCCGAGATCCGCTGGAGCTCGTGGTCGATCGGGACGAGCTGCGGATGGCGGCGCTGCGGGTGCTGCACGAGCTCAGCCCCGACCAGCGCGTGGCGTTCGTGCTGCACGACGGGTTCGACGTGCCGTTCGCCGAGATCGCCGAGCTGCTGGACTGCCCGGTCCCGACCGCGCGCCAGCACGCCTCCCGCGCGCGGCGCGCGATGGCCGAGGCACCGCCGCGAGTACCGGCACCGCAGCAACAGGAGATGCTGGAACGCTTCCTCGCCGCCGTGGCCGGCGGCGATCTCGACGAACTCACCAGGCTGCTGCATCCGCGTGCCACCTTGTTCGGCGACAGCGACGGCAAAGCACCGACCGCGCGGCGGCCCGTGCTCGGCGGGGAGAAGATCGCCCGCTTCGCGCTCGGCCTGGCCGCGAAGTACGGCGACCGGCTGTGGTCGAGCGCTCGGCCGGTGCTGGTCAACGGCGAGCGCGGGCTGATCACTCCCGGCGAGCCGGAAGGCACCGGTACTCGCCGCGTCGCGCCCCGCGTGGTCGGTTTCGCCTGGCGGGACGGACTCATCGCGGAGATCTACGACGTGGTCAACCCGGAGAAGCTCGGCCGGGTCGACTTCTCGCTCACGGAACCGGAACGCGGCACGCCTCGCCGGAGGTGAATCCCTGCGCGGTGAGGCCGAGGGCGTGGTTGAACCGGCTGCGCTCGTTCTCCAACGCGATCATGTAGGTCAGCTCCACCAGCCCGTCGTGCCCGAGCTCCCGGTCGAGCTCGGCGACCTGGTCGTCGGTGACCCGCATCGGCTGGTCGGTCATCGCGTCCGCGTAGGCCAGCACCGTTCGTTCCCGAGCGGTGAACTTCGGCGAGGTCGGGTAGTCGTCGATCTCCTTCAGCCGGTCGATGTCCAACCCCTCGTTGCGCTGCACCATCGTGCCGAAGTCGACGCACCACGAGCAGCCGATCCGGGTCGCGGCGCGGTAGGTCGCCAGCTCCCGCAGGTTCGCGGGGAGTCTGCGGGCAGTCCGGTCCACGGCGAACTCGGCGCAGCCCATGGACATCAGCAGCTTCGGGTGGTGCGCGGCGACCGCAAGCGGCTCCGGCACGGCGCCGAACCGCCACTTCGCGGCCCGGTACAGCAGCTTGGTCAGCCAGCCCGCCCGCTGCGCGGGCAATGGTTCGATGCGCGGCATGAGCACTCCTGTGCTGGTGTCCCGCCCGGTGCGGGAACTCGTCACCGGGACGGGACAGCCCGGCCGGACGTGACAGCGCCGCTTCAGCACGGGTCGACCACGCGGGACAGGAAGTAGATCGCGCCGGTCTCGCGGTGCCGGACCAGGAACAGGAACGGGCGGTCCACCCGGACCCGGATCGGGTCCTCCTCCCGCACGATCGCGGTCAGCCGCATCATCGCCGCGGTCGCCGCCGCGCCCTCGAAGCCCGCTTCGTCGACGCGCAAGACCGCCTGGTGCACGACCGTCGAAACCTTCAGCGGCTCGTCGGTGAGCGGGGTGAAGTCGGCGGCCGGCGTGAACAACCGGCGCACCCCCAGCTCACCCAGCGGGCCGCTGAGCTCGGCCTCGCCGGTGACGGAGAACCGCGGCAGGTGCAGCTCCACCCGCTGTTGCCGGCTCGCGGCCAAGAGCGAATCGAGCGCGTCCGCGGTCAGCTGCGGCTCGACCGGGCCGAGCTCGCCGTCCGGCAACAAGACCACGACCTCGACATCGCCCGCGGCGGGCAGCGTCAGCGCCTGCCAGCCGTCCGCTGCTGCATACCTCATTCGGCGGGTGGCGGTCATGGTCGGGACGTCGCGGTCCCCTGCCGGGGCATGGAACGGCTGCTCGGAGGTCGCCTGGGTGTCGAACGCCTCGTGCCAGGCCACCTTCAAGTACAGCGCGTTGACCAGCGCCGCGACCGTTTCGGCATCGACGGTTCCGGGATCCAGCAGCTCCGGGATCAGATCCCTCGTCGTCTCGGCGACGTCGCTGTTGATCCGCTGCCGGGCCTGCTCGGGATCGACGCGGAACGGCGCGGTGCGCACGGCGTTGCCCGGCCATTCCTTCAGGGTCTCGAGGAAGGACTCGCGCACCAGCAGCTCGTCGTGCGCCCACAGCGTGTTCGCGACCGCCAGCACCGGATCTTCGCCGGGGCCGGAGGCGGTGAGTTCGGCCGCCCCGGACAGCAGCCGCCGCAGGCCGGTCGGCTCATCGCCCGCGCGCAACGCCGTGAGCACCTCAGCGCGGGTTTCGCCGCCCGCGGCCGAAGCGACCAGGCCGAGCGCGCTGGCGACCGAGTAAGGCGACCAGCAGAACGCTCGGTCCGGTGGCGGAGCCAGGCCGTGGTGCAGGGACAGGCTGAAATCGAGGTGTTCGCGCACGGCCGGCTCCGTTCGGCGTGTCGGCTTCACTGCGGAACGCCGAGTCTGCCACTTCCGCGGCCCGCGCGGTCGCGCGCTCCGGTCGGTGATCTCATTTCAGCCGGTGCAAGGCCATGCCGCTGCACATCCGGCGGGCCGGGCCGTTCGGGGTGCGGTCCGGCCCGCCGGTGCTCACCGCACGGATTCCTCGATGTCGGACAGACCCATCAAGCGCAGTTCCTGGGCGATGTACTCGGCCGCGCGCCGCGCTTCGGGATTGCGCCAGCGCAGGTCCTTCACCCAGTCCGCGAGGTCGTCGGCATTCACGTACGGCTCGCCGTCGACGACGAGCTTCTGGATGTAGTGCCGGTTCGGCATCGGGGATCTCCTTGCGGCACGGGGACGGTTCGGGGGACCGCGCCGCACACACAGCAGCCGGCCGTTCGGGTCGGGGGGCCCGAACGGCCGACACACCGGGTGAAGAGTATGCCGTACCTGGCAAGTGGATACCGCCCGTTCGGGCGTACTTCACACCAGACTGGTTTCGCTGCGTACATGACGTGCATGCCAAGACACCGCCTGCGCATCCGTCAGCGAAGCCACCTGATCCAGCACCACCCGCAATCCGGCGGCGTGGCCCGCAGCGGCGCGCCACGCCGGGGCGAACGCCGGGTCCAACGCCTCCGGTGCCCGGTCGGCCAGCGCCGGCACCAGCTCGGCCAGCAGCTCCCGCTGCCGAGCCTGCATCCGCAACCGCTGCGGATCGCTCAGCACGTAGTGCACCGCCACCGCCTTGAGCACCGCGACCTCGGCAACCACCTGCCGCGGCACCACGAGTTCGGCCGCGTACCGGGTCAACGGTCCCGGCCCGAACGACTCGACGGTGCCGGTCACCGCGGCCGAGGTGAACCGTCCGACCAGTTCGCTGGTCAGCCGCTTCAGCCCGGCCTGCGCGGGCAGCGTCGCGTCGTAGTCCGCCACCGCCGCCACCGCAGGCAGCCTGGCCAGTTCACCGGCGGCCTCGTCCAGCTCACCGGCGTCGCCGTCCGGCCAGAAGTGCTTCGCGGCCAGCCGCACGATCTCCGCGCGATCATCCGCGCCGGACAGTTCGCGCAGCGAGATTCGGCCCGAGTGCACGCCGTCCTCCACGTCGTGCACCGAGTACGCGACGTCGTCGGCCCAGTCCATGATCTGCGCTTCCAGGCAGCGCTGCTGCGGGACCGAAGCCTGCCGCAGCCAGCTGAACACGTCGAAGTCGTCCGGGTAGACGCCGAACTTGACCATCCCGGGGCGTCGCGGCCACGGGTACTTCGTGGCCGCGTCCAATACGGCGCGCGTGAGGTTCAGGCCGCTGCCCTCACCCGACTCCCCGAGCAGCTTCGGCTCCAGGCGGGTCAGGATCCGCAAGGTCTGCGCGTTGCCCTCGAAACCGCCGCAGGAATCGGCCAGCGCGTTCAGCGCCTGTTCGCCGTTGTGCCCGAACGGAGGGTGCCCGATGTCGTGCGCGAGCCCTGCGGTGTCCACCAGGTCCGGGTCCGCGCCGAGCGTCGTGGCGATGCCCCTGCCGATCTGGGCGACCTCCAGCGAATGGGTCAGCCGGGTTCGCGGGACGTCGCCTTCCTCCGGACCCATGACCTGCGTCTTCCCGGCGAGTCGACGCAGCGCCGCGGAGTGCAGCACGCGGGCGCGGTCCCGCGCGAACGGTGCTCGGGTCTCCGGCCGCGAGCCCGGCAGCGCCGCGCGCTTCGGCGGTTCGGGCAGCAGCCGCGCCACGTCGTGCTCGTCGTAGCCGGGTGGAAGGGGGTTCATCGCGCCCAGCGTAGTGCGCGGCACCGACGAGCAGCCGCGATCAGTCAGCCGAGCTGCGTGCCCGCCACATCGGACGGGGCGTGGGTGAGCCGGTAGTACAGCAACCCGCCGGTCTCCCGCACGATGTACTGGAACTGGGTCTCGCGGGTCTGCACCATGGGCCCGCTCCTGGTGGGCGAGGCCCAAGCCTTCAGCCCGGCATCGGAGGCCATCGTCCTGGCTCGCATCGAGTGCCACGGGTCGCTGACGATCAGCGTGGAATCCCAGCCGCGGCGCTCGGCGATGCCCGCCACGGCGCGAACGCTGCCGAGCGTGTCGCTGCCGGTCTCCACGTCGGTGAGCTTCGAATCCGGCACGCCGTGCTCGGCCAGCCACATCCGACCGGCCTGCGCCTCGGTGTACTCGTCGCCTTCCTGCCTGCCGCCGACCGTGACCACGTGCTCGGTGAGGCCCTGCCGGTAGAGCTCCAGCGCCTGGTCCAGCCGCGCGCGCAGCACCGGGGTCGGCTTGCCGTGGTATTGGGCGGCGCCCAGCACCACGATCATGTCGACCGGTCTGCGGTCGTCCGTGCGCGCGACCTGCCAAACGCGGACACCGGCACCGATGAGCACCAGCAACGCCACCAGGACGGCACCGAACAAGGCGCGCCGCAGGACCCGGCCGGGACCGGGACCTGAGCGGCCCGCACGCACATCAGACATCGAACTTCCCCGGGTGGGCGGCGTCAGCAGCCGACGAGGCGGACGGCGAGATACTCCTCCAGCTTGTCCATCGCCACCCGCTCCTGCGCCATCGTGTCCCGCTCGCGCACGGTGACCGCGTGGTCGGACAGCGAATCGAAGTCGACCGTCACGCAGAACGGAGTGCCGATCTCGTCGTGCCTGCGGTACCGGCGGCCGATCGCGCCCGCGTCGTCGAACTCGATGTTCCAGTTCGTCCGCAGCTTCGCGGCGAGGTCGCGGGCCTTCGGCGAGAGGTCGGAATTGCGCGACAGCGGCAGCACCGCCGCCTTCACCGGCGAAAGCCTGCGATCCAGCTTGAGCACGGCGCGCTTGTCCACGCCGCCCTTGGCGTTCGGCGCCTCGTCCTCGTGGTAGGCGTCGGTCAGGAACGCCATCATCGGGCGCCCGACACCCGCGGCGGGCTCGATCACGTACGGCCGGTAGCGGGAATTGCTGGCCTGGTCGAAGTAGGACAGGTCCACGCCGGAGTGGTTCGAGTGCGTGGTGAGGTCGAAGTCGGTGCGGTTCGCGATGCCTTCCAGCTCACCCCACTCGTTGCCCGCGAAGCGGAACCGGTACTCGATGTCGACGGTGCGCTTGGCGTAGTGCGAGAGCTTGTCCTTGGGATGCTCGTAGTGGCGCAGGTTGTCCGGGTTGACGCCGAGGTCCGTGTACCACTTCGTCCGGGTGTCGATCCAGTACTGGTGCCACTGCTCGTCATCGCCCGGTTCGACGAAGTACTCCATCTCCATCTGCTCGAACTCGCGGGTGCGGAACACGAAGTTGCCGGGGGTGATCTCGTTGCGGAACGACTTGCCGATCTGGCCGATCCCGAACGGCGGCTTCTTGCGCGCGGTGGTCACCACGTTCGCGAAGTTCACGAAGATGCCCTGCGCCGTCTCCGGGCGCAGGTAGTGCATTCCCTCGTCGCTCTCGACCGGACCGAGGTAGGTCTTGAGCATCATGTTGAACTCGCGCGGCTCGGTGTACTGGCCGCGGTTGCCGCAGTTCGGGCACGGCACATCGGACAGGTCGCCTTCGGCGATGTCCTTTCCGGTGCGCTCGGCGTATTCCTCGACCAGGTGATCGCCGCGGAACCGGTGGTGGCAGGAAGTGCACTCCACCAGCGGGTCGTGGAAGGCGCCGACGTGCCCGGAGGCCACCCAGACGTCGCGGGGCAGGATCACCGAGGAGTCCAGGCCCACCACGTCCTCGCGGCCCTGCACCATCGCCTTCCACCACTGGCGCTTGATGTTGTCCTTCAGCTCGACGCCGAGGGGTCCGTAGTCCCACGCCGACCTGGTACCGCCGTAGATCTCCCCGGACGGGAAGACGAAGCCACGGCGCTTGCAGAGGTTGACGATCGTGTCGATCTGGTCGGCGGGCACGGTCACTCCGGAATCTCGGGTCGAAGATTTCGACGGTCTGCTGCGGGGTTTCGGGGGTCGTTCCAGGTCGAACGCCCGGGGGTCCCGGGCCCAGCGGTACCGCCTCGGCCGGTCCGGCCGGGAAGCCGCGAAGGTGATCTCCGGCTTTCCCGCCGACCGCACCGCGGGCAGCGGTGGCGTCCTGGGGTTTTCCAGCGTACCGATGCGGCCTGCCGCATCGGTGGGCCCACCCGGATCTACGAGGCCACCCGATCGGGCATCGTCCGGGAACCTGCCGGATGGCCGTTGCGGTGCGCTTTCGCCACGGACCCTGGCACCGTCGATGTGCTCGTGCGCGCGGCCGCGAACTCGCCCGCGCACCTGCACAGCCGTCCGCAGCGGCAGCCTCCCGCGAGGTGCCGACGGGTTTCCGGTGCCCCGTAGAATGGCGCAAGGAGAGCACCGCTGTTCCCAGGCCACCCCGGACCGGGACGCCCACAGGCCGGAGATCGCCGGCCGGGACGCACCACCCGGGCCAGCCGGAAAGGACGTCATGCCCGCCAGCCCGGACCCCCTCGCCGAACCGGCCGGAGCCGACGCGGCCGGGTGCACGTCGGAGGGCGCGGCCGCGCCGGACGCGGCCCCGGCGGCGGACACCGGCCACCCGGACCACGCCGAGGACCACGTCCACTCCCCGGAGCGGGAAGCTCCCCGGCTCGCGCCGGTCGAGGACCAGCAGACCCTGGTCGAGGCCGGCGAGCTGCTGCGCGCACTGGCCGCGCCGGTGCGAATCGCGATCGTGCTGCAGTTGCGCACGGCCGAGCGCTGCGTGCACGAACTGGTCGACGTACTCGGTGTCACGCAGCCGCTGATCAGCCAGCACCTGCGGGTGCTGAAGTCGGCGGGTGTGGTGTACGGGCAACGGCACGGCCGGGAAGTGGTGTACCGGCTCGTCGACGAGCACCTCGCGCACATCGTCGCGGACGCGGCCACGCACGCCGAGGAGCTCTCCGGGGCGCGCCCCCGGGGACGCGGGACGCCTCCGCCACCAGAGACCCGACAGGATACGGAGACAGCGTGACCATCGGCGAGCGCTCCGCGGCCGGTGTGCCGGGACTGCGGGCCACCAGACAACGGGCGGCGGTTTCCCGGCTGCTCAGCGAGGTCGACGACTTCCGCTCCGCGCAGGACCTGCACGAGCAGCTGCGCAGGCAGGGCGAGGGCATCGGCCTGACCACCGTGTACCGCACGCTGCAGACGCTGGCCGACGCCGGGGAGATCGACGTGCTGCGCACCGACTCCGGCGAGGCCATCTACCGCCGGTGCTCGACCGAGCACCATCACCACTTGGTGTGCAGGCATTGCGGCCGCGCCGTCGAGGTCTCCGATCCTCCGGTGGAGGACTGGGCGGAGCGGATCGCCCGCGAGCACGGCTTCACCGACGTGGGGCACACCGTGGAGATCATCGGCATCTGCCCGAACTGCGCTTCGGCCGAGTGAACCCGGTAGGCCGACGGCGCCTTCCGCGCTGAACCAGGTCGGCGTGCTGTGCATCGCGATCACCTCCGTTCGCGCCTCGCCGTGCCGTGGAGATCAGTACTCGTAGGGGTTGGGCGGAGTCGGTATTCCGTGCACTGCGGTGATGTCGACGGTCGGCACCTGACCGTTGGCCTCGGTCGCGCTGCCGGTCCGCAACGCGCCGGTCACCTCGATCCAGGTGTCGGCCGGGGTGTTCGCCAGCGCCGCGGCGGCGGGCCCGGACAGGTCGACGAGCACCGGTGCGGCGTCCGCGGCGCAGCAGCTGATCCGCATTCTGGCCAGCCGGGTGCGTCCGAAGTCGTCATCCGGGTGCACCACGAACCCCTGCAGGCGAACAGCCCGGTCGTCGAGCGAACCGCTGGTGTCCCACACGACGCGGGTTTGGAATTCCGAGACGGTCAGCAGCGGGGCTTCGCCCGGGGGCAGCGGCCCGAACAACGAGCCGGTGCCGCTCGGCCGCTGCGGGACGGCTGCGGGCTGCCCGGCGCGGCCTATCGAATCGGAGCCGAGCGCGGGCGGGCCGACCAGGAAGATCGCGAGCACCGGTAGCAGCAGCATCCACGGGCTGCGGGAACGGTGCTCATGGCCGGCGCTCACGTGGCCGGGTTCCGCCGCGACAGCCGCGCGGTCGCCGACAGAACCACCAGCGGGCTCGACGCCGACTGTTCCTTCCGCCGTCGCACCAGCAGCGAAAGCGGCGGCGTGCCCGCTCGGGGACTCCGCGCTCTCCTCGGAACGACCGGCCGCGTCCGCGTGCACCACCGCGCCTGATCCGGCCGAGCCGTCGGCGGCTCGGGTGCAGACCTGTGGCGTCGACTCTCCGCTCGATTGCCGTCTCGGCGGAGCGGATTCGGCCGCCCCGGCCCGGATGTCCCGCCAGATCGCGGTGCCCGCCAGCGCCACCATGACCACCCCGGCCAGCACCAGCCAGGGCAGCAGTGACGGCTTCACGTAGCGCAGGTACACGCCGGTGAACGCGATTTTCAGCAACGCGCCGCCGAGCAGCACCAGCAGCAGGTTCTGTGTCTCCCTGCGCATCACGCACCTCCCAGCAACAGCGCGCCCACCAGCACCGAGCAGGCGATCGCGACCAGCAACGTGGCAGGCGCGAAGCGCGCGGCGAACGCGCGCCCGAACGTGCCCGCCTGCAAGGCGATGAGCTTGATGTCCACCGCGGGGCCGACCACCAGGAACACCAGTTTCGGCAGCAGCGGCAAACCGGCCATCGAGGCCGCCACGAACGCGTCGGCTTCGCTGCACAGCGCGAGCACCACCGCCAGCAGCGCCATCACCAGCACGCCCAGCACGAGCTGCCCGCCCAGCGAGCGCATCCACTCCGCGGGCACCAGCACGTTGAACACCGCCGAGGTGAGCCCGCCGAGCACCAGGAACCCGCCGGCCTCGACCAGGTCGTGCCGCGCGGTCTCGGTGAACACCGCCCACCGCCCACCGCTCGGCTCGCGGACCTCGGCGCGCCTCAGAGCTCGTTCGGCGATCCACTCGCCCTTGCCGACGCGCAACCACAACCAGCCCATCACGCAGGCGGTCAGCAGCGATCCGAGGAAGCGCGCCAGCACCATCACCGGCTCGCCGGGGAACGCGACCGCGGTGGAGACCAGCACGATCGGATTGACCGCGGGTGCCGCCAGCAGGAACGCCAGCGCCGCGGCCGGTGCGATGCCCTGCTGCATCAACCGCCGCGCCACCGGCACGGAAGCGCATTCGCAGCCGGGCAACGCGATGCCCGCGAATCCGGCAACCGGAACCGCAGCAGCGGAGTTGCCGGGCAACAGCCTGCGCATGGCGCTCGGCGGCACGAACGCCGCGATGGCTCCGCTGATCAGCACTCCGAGCACCAGGAACGGCAATGCCTGCACGCACACCGCGACGAACACGGTGGATCCGGTGCGCAGCCCCGGCACATCGAGCAGTCCGCTGATCGGCCCCTGGAACAGCAGGGACGCCAACAGCAGGGCGCAGAGCACCTCCAGCGAGGTGATGCGGCGGCGAGCTCGCTCCGGCACGCGGCCGGCCGAGCGGGAGGTCGTGGTCACCGGCTCATCGTGCCAGCGAGAACTGATAATCGTTCGCACCTGGCGCCGACCGGCCGCACCGATGATCACTTGATCGAGTTCACGTGCCTCCCGTTCGGCCGATCATCGGGCACTCGGAGTGCGCTGAGATCGTTGTCCAGCTCGCCCATCCGGCCGCACGCACCCCTGAACCCGGTGAGTCCGAATCTGATCGATCCGACACGCCCGCGTGTGTCGGACGCATCCGGCGAATCTCGCTGCGCGCGGCGAATTCCCGCAGCTCAGCGGATGGGAGACCGGCTCAGTCCACCGGGGTGTCCTCTTCGACCTCGGTGAGCAATTCCCCGCGCAGCTGCGAAGCCGTCGACACCACCAGCATCAGCAGCGTGCCCAGCGGCTGCGCTTCCATGCCCTCCGCGGGGAAGGCGTAGCGCAAGGTCACGTCCATGCCGCGCTCGGTGCGGACCACGCCGAGCGTGCCGAACAACCCCTGTCCGGCCCGCTCCGCCGCCGATTGCGCGAGCTTCTCGCTCAACGGCAAGTCCCACGCCACCACGCAGGTCAGGCTGAGCACCGTCAGCCCATCGGCGAGCTGCATGGCCTGCACCGCGCACGGCACGTCACCGTGGCGCAAGGTCAACGCGCCGTCGTCGTCGACGCTCACCTCGTGATAGGTCTCCAGCGCCTCCTTGGCCGCGGTCAGCAGCTCGGCGGTAGTGGCGGCCTCCTGGGTCATGAGATGCCCTCCTGGGCGGTAGCGGTGCTGCCCTCCTCCTGCGCAGCACGGTCGATGGCACCGCCGAAACGCCGGTCCCGGCCCGCGTACTGCTCGCACGCGCGCCACAGGTGGCGGCGGTCCACATCGGGGAACAACGTGTCTTGGAACACCAACTCGGCGTAAGCGGACTCCCAGAGCAGGAAGTTGGAGGTGCGCTGCTCCCCGGACGGCCGGATGAACAGATCAACGTCGGGCATCTCCGGCTGGTAGAGATGCCGGGCCACGGTCCGCTCGTCCACCTTCTCTGGATTGATCTTGCCCGCGGCGGCCAACCGGGCGATCTCGCGCGCGGCGTCGCCGACCTCGGCCCGGCCACCATAGTTCACGCACATGGTCAGGTTCAGCACCTCGTTGCCGCGGGTGCGCTCCTCGGCGGACTGCAGCTGGTTGACCACGCTGCGCCACAGCTTCGGCTTACGGCCGGACCAGCGGACCCGCACGCCCAGGTCGTCGAGCTCGTCCACCCGGCGGGCGATCACGTCCCGGTTGAAGCCCATCAGGAACCGCACCTCTTCCGGGCTGCGCTTCCAGTTCTCGGTGGAGAAGGCGTACAGCGACAGCCACTTCACGCCGAGCTCGATGGCCCCCTTGGCGAGTTCGATCACCACCCGTTCGCCCTGCTTGTGCCCTTCGATGCGCGGCAGCCCGCGCTCGTTGGCCCAGCGGCCGTTGCCGTCCATCACCACGGCGATGTGCCGGGGTACGAGATCGGCGGGCAGGTCCGGCGGCTCCGCCCCGGAGGCGTGCGGGTCCGGCGGCTTCACGCTGGGGTCGTCGGATCCGCGCCCTCGGCGTCGCAGCATGGTGCCTTCTCCTTCGTGTCTGCGGCGGTCGTCCATTCTCCCGGACGCCCGCGTCACCCGTTCAGTGGTCTCCCGTAGCGGACCTCGACCCGGTCGTCCGAAGGCAACCGCACCATCCCGGTCCGCCGGTAGAACGCCTGCGCACCGGTGTTGCTGGTGCGCACTCCGAGCTGCACACCGGGCGAACCGGCCCACGCGAGCTGGTGGAACACCGCGTGCAGCAGCTGCTTGCCCGCACCGCGCCCGCGGGCGTGCGCGAGCAGGTTGATGTGCAGGTGCGAGGGATAGCGGTCCAGATCCGCGGGAAGCATCAGTCGCGGCCGGTGCAGGAACGCCCGCAACTGGCTGTCGGCGTTGCGGCTGTCGATGTTGCGGCTCGCGGGATGCGTGGCGGCGAAGCGCGGTGACCATTCGAGCTGCCAGCGCGCGTAGAACTCCTCGGTGTGCAATGCCGCCACGACGTAGCCGAGGACCCGGCCACCGGATTCGGCGACGAACGCCAGCTCCGGGTGCAGCAGCACGTACGGGTCGGCGAAGACGTAAGCGACCAGATCCGGGTCCTGGAGGATCTGCTGTGCGGGCTCACCCGCGTCACCGGTGGCGACGCAGATCCGGTGCACCGCCTGGGCGTCGCACGGACGCCAGCTGCGCACGATCAACCGCTGGTCCCGTCGGCGGTTTCCGCATCGGCGACGTCTGCGGTCCCGCCCAGCGCGGCGGCTCGTTCGCGGATCAGCTCCGGAACGTGCTCCTGGCGCTCCACCAGCGGCAACGAGCGCAACTGCCGCTCCATGTGCCACTGCAGGTGGGCCGCGACGAGGCCGCTGCCTTCGCGCCGCACCGGGTTCGCGGCCTCCTCGGCGGCGGGCCAGTCGCCGTGCAGCAGCGCCTCCAGCAGCGGCAACGTCTGCTGCGCCGGACGCGCGGAACCGGCGGGTCGGCAGTGCACGCACATCGCGCCACCGCCCTGCACGTTGAACGCGGAGTGCGGCCCGGACTCGCCGCAGCGGGCGCATTCGGACAGCGCAGGCGCCCAGCCCGCATAGGACATGGCGCGCAGCAAGAACGCGTCCAGCACCAGCGAAGGATCGCGTTCCCTGCCGGACAGCGCCCGCAGCGCGCCGACGACCAGCAGGTACAGCCGCAGCACCGGCTCCCCTTCCTCCGCGGCGAGCCGGTCGACCGTCTCCAGCACCGCGCAGCCCGCGGTGTAGCGCTGGTAGTCGTCGACGATGTGCACGCCGAACGCGTCGAGCGTCTGCACCTGCGTGATCACGTCCAGCGTGCGCCCGGTGTGCAGCTGCACGTCGACGTGGCAGAACGGCTCCACGCGGGCACCGAAGCGCGAGGTCGTGCGCCGCACGCCCTTCGCGACCGCGCGCACCTTGCCGTTGCGGCGGGTGAGCAGGGTGATGATCCGGTCGGCCTCACCCAGCTTGTGCACCCGCAGCACGACGCCGGTATCCCGGTAAAGGCTCACTACCCAATCGTCGCACTACTGGGCTACGCGGCGGCTGCGGGCGTCCGGCCGCGGGGCCGGTGCAACACCCGATTTGAACGATCCCGTCCCGTGATCGCGCAACCGGCTGATAAGAACAGGTCCGTCCCGCGCATCGGGGCACGAGCCCGGCCGGAGCTGGCGAGAGGAAAGCATGTCCAACCCGTACGACCCGCAAAATCCGTACAACCCGCAGAACCCGTACCAGAACCATCCCCAAGGGTTCCAGCAGAATCCGCACCAACAGCCCTCGAACAACGGGCTGTCGATCGCCTCGATGGTCGTCTCGCTGGTCGGGCTGGTCTGCTCGCTGGGAATCGTCCTCGGGCCGCTCGGCGTGATCCTGGGTCACGTCGCGCTGGGCCAGCACAAGAGGAACCCGATGCTGCGGGGTCGTGGGATGGCGTTGGCCGGGGTGATCATCGGCTGGGTCGTCATCGTCCTCTGGGTGTTGCTCGCCCTCGGGCTCTACGGGGCATCAGCCGGCTATTTCGGCCCCGAAGTCCAGCGAGAATTCTGGTCGTGACGGCGCGCTAGGCGCGCAACGCCTCGAACCCGGGAAGGTTCCGCACGACACCCCACGCGAGAACCGTCCCGGCCAGGGCGTAGGTGAGGAATCGGCCGGTCCGTCCGGCAGGCCAATGTCGCGATGCCCGGCCGAGTTCTTCCCGGGCCATCGCGATCAGGACGGCACCCGCCAACGGCAGGACCACGACGAGTGCGAAGAGGTTCAAATCCGCGGCCAGCGCCACGTCGCCCTGCAACAGCGCGCCGATCATCCGGCTGCCGCCGCAGAAGGGGCAGTCCAAGCCGGTCAGCGCGAGCAACGGGCAGGGCAACGGCAGCCCGGTGGTTCCGAGCACGAGCGCGGACGCCCCGGCACCGGCGATCAGGCCGGTCGTCCGGGGCATCCTGCGAAACGTGTCGATGATCACCACTGCTGCGGCGGCTGTCCGTAGCCCTGCTGCGGGTGGCCACCGGTCTGCGGTGGGTAGCCGCCCTGCTGCGGATAACCGCCGGGTTGCGGGTAGCCGCCCTGCTGCGGGTAACCACCCTGCTGCGGGTAGCCGCCGGGCTGCTGCGGATACCCCGGCTGCTGGTAACCGGCCTGCGGGTAGCCCGGCTGTGCCGGACCGCCCGTCCCCGGCGCCGGAACCACGACGGAACCGACGATCTTGTCAGCGAATGTCTGCCGCTTCTCGTCCCACAGCGGCCAGAGGAAACCGATGTAGCAGGCGATTGCGTCCAGGACATGGGCCAGCTGGCGCAAGAAAGCGTAGCCGAACCCCAACGGCCGCCCGGTCTGCTCGCTGAGCGTCGTGATCTTGGCGACCTGCTGGCCGAGCGACTGCCCGGTGGTGCCGCGGCGATAGCAGCTGTTCCAGATGACGAACGCGGTCAACGCCAGCGACGCGACGAGGTTGATGACCTGCATGGTCGTGGCGGTCCCCTGGTCGCCGGACAGAGCCGCGCCAACGGCCACGCTCATGGTGACCCCGCTGATCACGCCGACGATCAGGCCGGGAACCAAGGCGTCGATGAGGTACCCGAGCGCCCGCTGTCCCCAGTGGGCGTAGTTCTCCGGATTCGGCTGCCCGTACCCGCCGGGCGCCCCGTAGGGAGCTTGGCCGTAAGGCGCGGGCGCACCCGGCTGCGGCATCGGCCCGGACTGCGGGTGCTGCTGAGGCTGCGGACCCGACTGCGGATATGGCTGCTGCCCGTAGGGCTGTTGGGGCTGCGGACCGGACGGCGGACCGCCATGCGGGTTCGTCACTGCAATTCCTTCGGTCAAGAGATCAAACGCGGCAGCCGCCGCGGCGGTTGATCGGAAAACTACCCGAACGAGTGCTCCAGCCGCGGGTGTTCGAGCAAATCGCCCGACCTGCCCGAGCCGACCCCTCGACCAGCGGAATCACCGATCAGAAGCCCAGCCGCCGCAGCTGCTTCGGGTCGCGCTGCCAGTCCTTGGCGACCTTGACGTGCAGGTCCAGGTAGATCTTGCTGCCCAGCAGCGCCTGGATGTGCTTGCGCGCGCGGGAACCCACCTCGCGCAGCCGTTCCCCGCCGCGGCCGATGACGATCGACTTCTGGCTCTGCCGCTCCACGTAGACGATCGCGTGCACGTCGAGCAGGTCGTCGCGATCTTCCCGCTCGTTCATCTCCTCGATGCCGACCGCCAGCGAGTGCGGCAGCTCGTCGCGCACGCCTTCCAGCGCCGCTTCCCGGATCAGCTCGGCGATCAGCGTCGTCTCCGGCTCGTCGGTGAGATCGCCGTCCGGGTACAGCTGCGGCCCCTCCGGCAGGTGGCCGACGAGCAGGTCGCTGAGCGTGTCCATCTGGTAGGAGTCCACCGCCGATACCGGCACCAGGTCGGCGAACTCCAGCACCTCCTGCAGCGCCACCAGCTGCTCGGCGACCTGCTGCTTGGTCGCCAGGTCGGTCTTGGTGACCACGCCCAGCACCGGTGTCCGCTTGGCGACCTTTGCCAGCTGCTCCGCGATGTAGCGATCGCCGGGGCCGACCTTCTGATCGGCGGGCACGCAGAAGCCGACGACGTCCACCTCGGCCCAGGTCTCGTACACCAGGTCGTTGAGCCGCTGACCGAGCAGCGTGCGCGGCCGGTGCAGCCCCGGGGTGTCGACGATGATCAGCTGCGCGTCCTCGCGGTGCACGATGCCGCGGATGGCGTGCCGGGTGGTCTGCGGCTTGCTGGAGGTGATCGCCACCTTCGAGCCGACGAGGTTGTTCGTCAGGGTGGACTTGCCCGCGTTGGGGCGGCCGACGAAGCAGGCGAACCCGGAGCGGTGCGCGTCTGGAGTGCTGGTCACCCGCTCATTGTCCCGACCGCCGGATGCCGCGGCCGAAGCGGCCCTGCTCAGCGCAGCACTCCGGCGACCTCGCCGCGGCCGTCCGCGCGCAGCAGCGGCGCGGAAGCGGACAGGTCGCGCAGCGCGGCGGCGGATTCGGCGGAGATCTCGGCGGCGTCGGTGACGACCGCGGCCGCCTCCAGTCCTTCGGCACCGCTGGCGACCGCCGCGGCCACCGCCGCCTGCAACGCGGTGAGCTGCAACGACGGGAGGGCTACGGTGCACGCGGCGTAGGTGCGGCCGTCGGTGTCGCGCACCGCGGCTCCTTCGGCGGCACCGGTGCGGGCACGCGCCGAACGGGCCAGCGTGACGATCTTGGCGTCCTCCGCGTCCAGCTCCGCCGGGGCCGCGGTCTCCTGCTCAGCCACGGGCACTGCTTCCTTCCTGGTCGGCACCGCTGTCGCCGTCCTGCTCGGCCGCCTGGCCCGCGCGCTGCGGTGCGGTCTCCCCGTTCGCGCGGCGAACGAGCAGAGCGTTGATCCGGATGCGGCCGCGGTGGTCCTTGCCGCCCTCGGCGCGCAGCCGCAAGCCTTCCAGCTCGGCTTCCGCGCCCGGCAGGGGGACCCGCCCGAGGCGCTGGGCGAGCAGACCGCCGACGGTCTCCACCTCGGAACCGTCCAGTTCCACGCCGAACAGTTCGCCGAGGTCCTCCACCGGCAGCCGGGAGGACACCCGGACCGTGCCGTCGTCGAGGTGCTCGATCGGCCGGTGCTCCTCGCGGTCGGACTCGTCGGTGATCTCCCCGACGATCTCCTCCAGGATGTCCTCGATGGTCAGCAGGCCCGCGGTACCGCCGTACTCGTCGACGGCGATCGCCAGGTGGCTGCGCGAGAGCTGCATCTCCTTGAGCAGTTCGTCCAGCCGCTTGGTGTCCGGCACGAAGCTCGTCGAGCGCATCAGTTCGCCCACGCCCGGACCTGCCTGGCTGAGCTCGCCGCGTTCCACGATCGCCCCGGTGAGGTCCTTCAACGTCACGATGCCGACGATGTCGTCGACGCTGTCCCCGATCACCGGCACCCGCGAGAACCCGGAACGCAGGCACAGCGCCAGCGCCTGCCGCGCGGACTTGGTGCGCTCGATCCAGATGATCTCGGTGCGCGGCACCATCACCTCGCGGGCGATGGTGTCGCCGAGCTCGAACACCGAGTGGATCATCTCGCGCTCGCCCGCGGCGACCACGCCGCGCTCACCGGCCAGGTCGACCAGTTCCCGCAGCTCCACCTCGGAGGAGAACGGGCCTTCCCGGAAACCGCGGCCGGGCGTGATCCCGTTGCCGACCAGGATCAGCAATCGCGTCAGCGGGTTCAGCAGCCGCGCCAGCACCCGCACCGGCGCCGCGACCAGCAGCCCGACACCGTAGGGGTGCTGCCTGCCGATGGTCCGCGGGCCGACCCCGACCAGCACGTAGGACACCACCAGCATGATCGCGATGGCGATCAGCGCGCCGAGCCCGTCGGCGATCTCCAGCCGCAGGATCACGACCGTGACCAGCACCGTCGCGCCCATTTCGCAGGCCAGCCGCAGCAGGATCAGCAGGTTCACGTGCCGCGGCCGGTCCTCCAGCACCACGGCCAGCCGCTCGGCCCCGCCGCGGCCCTCCCGCACCAGCTCGTCCACGCGGGCGCGCGAAGCCGCACCGACCGCGGAATCGGCGGCGGCGAACAACCCCGCCGCCAGCACCAGGACAACCGCCCAGATCAGCAGAACGGTCGAACTCGTGAACACGGTCCCAGCCTTCTCAGTCGCGCGGGACCTCGGGCGAGGAGCCCTGGTCCAGCCCCACCGCGCCGAGCACGCGGGAGTCCGCGTCCCGCTGCGCCGCTTCCCGGTCGGCCTCGGCGCGCGCCGTGCGGTAGTCGGCGAGGATGCGGTTCTGCAGCGCGAACATCTCCCGCTCCTCCTCCGGCTCCGCGTGGTCGTAGCCCAGCAGGTGCAGCACGCCGTGCACGGTCAGCAGGTGCAGCTCGTCCAGCAGCCCGTGCCCGGCCTTGCGCGCCTGATCGCGGGCGAACGCTGGGCACAGCACGAGATCCCCGAGCAGCGCGGGCCCGGAACCCGCCGAGTCCGGGCGCCGCGACGAGTCGTACTCGTCCATGGGGAAGGCCATCACGTCGGTCGGACCGGGCAGGTCCATCCAGCGCTCGTGCAGGTCGGACATCACGTTCAGCTCGACGAGCACGATGGACAGCTCGGCGAGCTGGCTCACGCTCATCCGGTCCAGCGCGTAGCGGGCGACCGAGACGATGGTGCCCTCGTCGACCTCGACACCGGATTCGTTGGCGATTTCGATGCTCATGCTCGTTCCCGGAACTGGCCGCCGCGGCCGGAGCGGCCGTGGCGGGCGAACTGCTGCTCGGCCTCGGCGTCCTGGCGGGCCTGCCAGCGGTCGTAGGCGTTGACGATGTCGGTGACCAGCTGGTGCCGGACCACGTCCGAGCTGTCCAAGTTGGCGAAGTGCACGTCCTGCACGCCTTCCAGGATCTCCCGGACCACGCGCAGGCCGCTGCGCTGCCCGCCGGGCAGATCGACCTGGGTGATGTCCCCGGTGACCACGATGCGGGAGCCGAACCCGAGGCGGGTCAGGAACATCTTCATCTGCTCGGGCGTGGTGTTCTGCGCCTCGTCGAGGATGATGAAGGCGTCGTTGAGGGTGCGCCCGCGCATGTAGGCCAGCGGCGCCACCTCGATCGTCCCGGCCTGGGTCAGCCGCGGCACCGACTCCGGGTCGATCATGTCGTGCAGCGCGTCGTACAGCGGCCGCAGGTACGGGTCGATCTTCTCGTAGAGCGTGCCCGGCAGGTGGCCCAGCCGCTCACCGGCCTCCACGGCGGGACGGGTGAGGATGATCCGGTTGACCTGCTTGGTCTGCAGCGCCTGCACGGCCTTGGCCATCGCCAGGTAGGTCTTGCCGGTGCCCGCGGGACCGATGCCGAAGACCACGGTGTGCTCGTCGATCGCATCCACGTAGCGCTTCTGGTTCAGCGTCTTGGGACGGATCGTGCGGCCGCGCTTGGACAGAATGTCCAGGTTGAGCACCTCGGCGGGCGACTCGTTGTCGTCGGCCGAGAGCATCCCGACCACCCGGCGGACCGCGTCCGGAGTGAGCTGGTCGTCCTTCGACACGATCTCGACGAGTTCGCCGAACACCCGCTCGGCGAAGGCGACCTCGGCCGGTTCACCAGACAACGTGATCTCGTTGCCGCGCGCGTGCACGTCGGCGGTGAGCAGTTCCTCGGCCACCCGCAGGTTCGCGTCCCGGCTGCCGAGCAGGGCGAGCACCGCGCTGTCCGGGACGGTGACCTTGGACTGCACCGACCGCGCTTCCGGCCGGTTCTGCGCGGAGAGTCGCTGGGCGGACATCGCCGCCTGCGGCGCTTCGCCGTTGCGGTCCGGGGCGCCGCTGCCGTCCGGGGCGGTCTCCTGCGGTGGCTCCGCCTGCGGTGCTCGAGCCTGCGGTGCCGGGGCCTGGTGGTTTTCGACGTCCCTGGACTGCTGCTGTCCGGACTGGGCGGGTCCATCCGCTGCGATTCCGGCCACTAGTGTTCGGGCCTGCTTTCTGCGCTGGCGCGCGAGTCGGTCGGTTCTTCCCGACACCGATGGTAGAGCAATCGGCAACGCGGTTCCGCCGCCGATCACGGGTGTTCCGGTGGTCAGCCCTTGAGCGGGCCGCCGGTGAGCCCGCCCAGGTTCTCCCCGCCGAGCAGGTGCAGGTGCACGTGGAAGATCGTCTGGCCCGCGTCGGCGTTGGTGTTGAACAGCAGCCGGTAGCCGGCTTCGGCGATGCCCTCCCGCTCGGCGATACCGCCCGCGACCCGCACCAGCTCGGCCAGCAGGTCCGGATCGGCCGTGGCGAGTTCGGCGGCGTTGCGGTACTTCGTCTTCGGCACGACCAGCACGTGCGTCGGCGCCTGCGGGTTGATGTCGCGGATCGCGTACACGCGCTCGCTGTCATGCACCACATCGGCCGGGATCTCGCCGGCCATCATGCGCAGGAACAGGGAGTCCTGGTCGTCGTCGCTCATGCTCGCCAGGCTATCCGCGCGACCACGGCGACCCCGCGGGCACCCTGCGCACCGCGCAGACCCCCGGGAACCCAGGACCAGGCCGCTGCTCATCCCGGGGGTGCTGCGCCGCAGCGAGGCTGGGGGTGGCCGACTGCGGCGCAGCCTCGCCGGACCGAGGGGGGAGGTTGTCCGGCGAGCGTCCCTGCGGAGGCTCGCTGCACGAGCCATGCGGTGGACGGGTCCCCAACCCCCGTGCACGTCGCAGGCACACACGGTAGCCCTGCGTCACCCGTCCGCGCTACAAAACCCGGAAAACCGTCTCGATCTTGTCGATCAGCGGTGGCCGAAGGACTTGAACCGGGAGAACAGCCCTTGCCGCTGTCCGTTGCCGCTCGCGCTCACGGTCGGCTCCGGCTGCTCCTCACCGCGCAGCGAGGCCAGCTTGCGCAACAGCTCCCCCTGCTCGTCGTCCAGCTTGGTCGGCACCTGCACATCGAGGTGGACGTGCAGGTCACCGTGCCCGCTGACCCGGCCGTTGGAACGCAGCTTCGGCAGTCCGCGCCCGGACAGCACCCGCTCGGTGCCCGGCTGGGTGCCCGGCTCGACGGTGATCTCCTCGCTGTCGTCGAGCGTGTCCAGCGTGATCACGGTGCCCAGCGCGGCCGCCGTCATCGGGACTTCGACGTTGCAGTGCAGGTCCGCACCGTCGCGCACGAACCGCTCGTGCGGGAGTTCCTCGACCTCGACGAACAGGTCGCCCGCCGGACCGCCGCCGGGCCCGACCTCGCCTTCGCCTGCCAGCCGCACCCGCATCCCGTCGCCGACGCCCGCGGGGATCTTGACGGTGATGGTGCGCCGCTCGCGCACCCGGCCGTCACCGCCGCACTGCTGGCACGGATCGGTGATGACCTCGCCGAAACCACGGCAGACCGGGCACGGCCGGGACGTCATGACCTGGCCAAGGAACGAGCGCTGCACCGACTGCACCTC
The DNA here is from genome assembly GCF_016526145.1 of Saccharopolyspora galaxeae. Classification (GTDB taxonomy): domain Bacteria; phylum Actinomycetota; class Actinomycetes; order Mycobacteriales; family Pseudonocardiaceae; genus Saccharopolyspora_C; species Saccharopolyspora_C galaxeae. Next base: position 205,879 of record NZ_JADDUE010000006.1, on the reverse strand, counting down.
GCCGCGGCCACCGCAGGTGTCGCAGGTGGAGGGCGCGCTGCCCGCGCGCGACCCGCCGCCGTCGCAGGAGTCGCACAGCACCGCGGTGTCCACGGTGATGTCCCGGTTCACGCCGCTGGCGCACTCCTCCAGCGTGAGCTCCAGCCGCAGCAGCGCGTCCGAGCCGGGCTGCACCCTGCTGCGCGGGCCGCGGCCGCCGCCTCCGCCACCACCGGAGCCGCCGAAGAAGGCGTCCATGATGTCGCCCAGGCCGCCGAACCCGGCGAACGGATCGCCGCCCATGCCGCCACCGGCCTCCGCGCCGCTGGCCATCGGGTCGCCGCCCAGGTCGACTACCTGCTTCTTCTTCGGGTCGGAGAGCACCTCGTACGCGGTGGTCACCTCGCGGAAGCGCTCCTGGGAGCCGGCTTCCTGGTTGACGTCGGGGTGCAATTCCCTGGCGAGCTTGCGGTAAGCCCGCTTGATCTGCTCCGGCGTAGCGTCCTTGGCCACCCCGAGGGTCCCGTAATAGTCCCTGGCCACCTTGTACGTCTTCCTCTGCTCGGTCTACGAGTTCGCGCGGGCGATCCGCGCCGGCTGCGTCACCGGCCCGCCAGGATCTCACCCACGTAAGCTGCAACGGCACGGACCGCCGCCATCGTTCCCGGATAGTCCATCCGGGTCGGGCCGACGACCCCCATGCCTCCCAGCACCATCCCATGCGTGCCGTAACCGGTGGACACCACCGACGTCGTCTGCATCTCCTCGGCTTCGTTCTCCATCCCGATGCGCACGGTCACCGTGCTCGCGTCGCGGGAGGCCGCCAGCAGCTTGAGCACCACGACCTGCTCCTCCAACGCCTCCATCACCTGCCGCAGCGAGTTCGGGAAGTCGGCGACGTTGCGGGTCAGGTTCGGCGTGCCGCCGAGCACCATGCGTTCTTCGGGGTGCTCCACCAGCGACTCGATGAGCACGCTGCTGACCCGCGTCATGGTGTCGCGCAGTTCGGGCGGGGACTGCTCGGGCAACTCGGCCACGGCCGCCGAGGCGTCCGCGAGCCGCTTCTCGGCCATCGCGTGGTTCAGCACCCCGCGCAGCCGGGACACGTCCTCGTCGCCGATCACATCGCCGAGGTCGACCATCCGCTGGTCCACCCGGCCGGTGTCGGTGATCAGCACCAGCATCAGCCGCGCCGGGGTGATCGTGACCACCTCGACGTGCCGCACGGTGGAGCGCGCCAGCGTCGGGTACTGCACGACCGCGACCTGCTGGGTGAGCTGGGCCAGCAGCCGCACGCTGCGGCGCATCACGTCGTCCAGGTCCAGCGCGCCTTCCAGGAACGCCTGGATCGCACGGCGTTCGGCGGTGGTGAGCGGCTTGATCTCGTGCAGCCGGTCCACGAACAGCCGGTAGCCCGCATCGGTCGGGATCCGGCCCGCGCTGGTGTGCGGCTGGACGATGAGGCCTTCCTCTTCGAGGGCGGCCATGTCGTTGCGCACGGTGGCGCTGGACACTCCGAGGTTGTGCCGGTCGACCAGCGCCTTCGAGCCCACGGGTTCGTTCGTCGACACGTAGTCGGCCACGATGGCCCGCAGGATCTCGATCCGGCGTTGATCGGCGTTCACCCAGTCACCTCCTCGTCGCCCGGTTCGCACCCGCCGCCATCGAGTTTACGGTCCCGGAGCCCTTGATCCGAAAGCCGCGCACGTTCGCAACACCTTCCACCAGGGCACCAAGGCCCTTGCGGGCGAGCCCGCCCGAAAGTGGTACCAATGCCCGCACCATTCTCGGTACCATCATCACATGGCTCTCAACTTGCGCCTTCGTCCCGAGGCTGAGCAGGCACTTCGCGAGGAAGCAGAACGAACCGGACGCTCGCAGCAGGAGCTGCTGCGCGCGGCGCTCGATGAGTTTCTCGGTTTGTCCCAGCCCGAAACCCCGCACCACGAGTGGGAGCACTTGATCGCCTCCGGCAAGGTGCTCCCGCCGCGCGGTGCATATCGCAAAGTCATCCCGACGAAGACACTTCCGGAAGGTCAGCGCAGCATCGACCTGCTCGACCGAGACGACCGGCTCTGATGCGCGTTTACGTGGACAGCAGCGCGCTGCTCAAACGAGCGATCAAAGAAGCCGAGTCCGAACCGCTCGCCGAGGAGATCGATCGGCTCCACCGGGACGGCACACTGCTGCTTTCCGCTTCGCTGGCATGGACCGAGGTTGCTCGCGCACTGCGCACTCGTGCCGCTGCCTCGTACCAGGAGATGGCCGAGGACCTGCGACAGGCCATGCTGGGCATTGCCGAGCACCCGTTGGACGCCGAGATCATGAATCTGTCCCGCCGGATCGAACCGAACCAGCTCCGTTCGCTTGACGCGATCCATTTGGCGGCCGCGATCGCGGTCGACGCCGACTTGATGATCACCTATGCCGCTCGGCTGGCCGAAGCCGCCGATGCGAACGGCATACCGGTCAGCGCTCCTTCTTGAGCAGCGCCCGTTCCGTCCACTGCGTCCGCCCGCTCACAACAACCGCTGCACGACCGCGTCGGCAAGCAGGCGGCCGCGGTCGGTGAGCACGCAACGGCCCGCGCGCAGCGCGTCCGGCAGCAGCAGGCCGTCCTCGGCGGCCTGCTTGGCGGCGACCGCCCCGTCGGCGTCCAGCGCTGCGACCGGAAGCCCTTCGGCGACGCGGAGTTCGAGCATGATCCGCTCCACCCGCTGGTCCTCGGCATCGAGCACTTCCCGCGCCTGCGCAGGCGAGGCGCCGTCGGCCAGCAGCGCCGAGTAGCGCGCGGGGTGCTTGACGTTCCACCAGCGCACCCCACCGACGTGGCTGTGCGCGCCGGGTCCGGCGCCCCACCAGTCGCCGCCCTGCCAGTAGCCCAGGTTGTGCCTGCAGCGGGCGTCGTCATCGGACGCCCAGTTCGAGACCTCGTACCAGCGCAAACCGGCCTCGGCCAGCTTGGAGTCGAGGATCTCGTAGCGGTCGGCCAGCACGTCCTCGTCCGGCATCGGCAGATCCCCGCGGCGGACCTTGCGGGCCATCGCGGTGCCGTCCTCGACGATCAGCGAGTACGCCGAGACGTGGTCCACGCCCGCTTCGAGCACCGCGTCCAACGAGTCCCGCAGGTCCTGGTCGGTCTCCCCCGGCGTGCCGTAGATCAGGTCGAGGTTGACGTGGCCGAACCCGGCCGCCCGCGCCTCCTGCGCAGCCGCGACCGCCCGGCCGGGGGTGTGGCGGCGTTCCAGCACGCGCAGGACGTGTTCGGCCGCCGACTGCATTCCCAGCGAGATCCGCGTGTAGCCGGCTTCGCGCAGGCCCGCGAAGAACTCCGGCGAGGTCGATTCCGGGTTGGATTCGGTGGTGACCTCGGCGTCGGCGCGGAGGCCGAAGGACGACCGGATCGCATCGAGCACGGCGCCGAGCCGTTCGGCCCCGAGCAGCGAGGGGGTACCGCCGCCGACGAACACCGTCTCAGCACTCGGGACGGCCGAGTCGCCCGCGTCCAGCACTCGGGCACCGAGGTCGAGTTCGGCGCGCAGCCCGTCCAGCCAGTCCGCGAATCCCGCCGCGGACCCCAGCTCGTCGGCGGTGTAGGTGTTGAAATCGCAGTACCCGCAGCGGGTGGCGCAGAACGGGACGTGCACGTACACGCCGAACGGCCGCTGCCCGAGATCGGTCAGCGCGCCGACGGGCAGTGCACCGTCGGTCGGGGCCGGTTCACCTGGTGGTGGCTGCGAAGGCACCCTTCCAGTGTCCCAAAGCCGGATCCCGGCGCCGGGGTGCGCCCGAGTTTGACCCTCGTCTCACTATTCGGCTGATCATGGACCACAGGATGGACCCGTGGCACGCTGACCTGTATGGGTGCGCCCGCAACTAGGCTTCTGCTGGTCGCCCGCCGCTACGTGGACCTGCGGCGGGTGTCCAGCGCGCTTTGCCGTCGCCAGGGCTGAACCCGCCGCCGCGTTTTCGAACTGTCCAGTCGGCGCCGGGGAGACGCCGACTGCGGACACCTCCGTTGGACCCGCACGGCGTCGAACCGCGCCTGAAGTCCACCACCACGGAGGTCCGGCCATGGCCCCTTCGACGGAAGCTCCGAGCCGCACCGAACGCCGCACCCCGGCCCGCAAGGGCAAAACACGTGGTGAGGGGCAGTGGGCTCTCGGCTACCGCGAGCCGCTGAACGGCAATGAGCGGTCCAAGAAGGACGACAACCCGCTCAACGTGCGCCAGCGCATCGAGAACATCTACGCCCACCGCGGCTTCGACTCCATCGACCCCGCCGACCTGCGCGGGCGGTTCCGCTGGATGGGTCTCTACACCCAGCGGGCCGAAGGCATCCCCGGTGCCCGCACCGGCACGATCCAGCCGGAAGAGCTCGACGCCTCGTACTTCATGCTGCGGGTGCGCGTCGACGGCGGCGCGATGACCACCGAGCAGCTGCGGGTCGTCGGCGAGATCTCGCAGACCTACGCCCGCGACACCGCCGACATCACCGATCGGCAGAACATCCAGCTGCACTGGATCCGCATCGAGGACATGCCCACGATCTGGCAGAAGCTGGAAGCCGTCGGGCTCTACACCACCGAGGCGTGCGGCGACTGCCCGCGCGTGCTGCTGGGCTCGCCGGTCGCCGGGGTCGCCGCGGACGAGATCATCGACGCGACGCCCGCGATCAAGGAGATCACCGACCGCTACATCGGCGACCAGTCGCTGTCGAACCTGCCGCGCAAGTTCAAGACCGCGATCAGCGGCTCACCGCGCTGGGACACCGTGCCGGAGATCAACGACATCTCGCTGGTCGGCGTCGAGCACCCGGAGCACGGCCCCGGCTTCGACCTGTGGGTCGGCGGCGGCCTGTCGACCAACCCGAAGCTGGCGGTGCGGCTGGGCGCCTGGGTGCCGATCGAGGAGGCCGCCGAGGTCTGGCACGCGGTGACCAGCGTGTTCCGCGACTACGGCTACCGCAGGCTGCGCAACCGGGCGCGGATGAAGTTCCTGGTCGACGACTGGGGCGCGGAGAAGACGCGGCAGGTCATCGAGGACGAGTACCTCGGCCGCAAGCTCATCGACGGCCCGGCGCCGGAGACCCCGGGCGGGCACCGCGACCACCTCGGCGTGAACCCGCAGCAGGACGGCAACTTCTACGTCGGGGTGAAGTCGCAGGCCGGGCGGGTCAGCGGCGCCACGCTGATGGAGGCCGCCAAGGCCGCCGAGCGGGTCGGTTCCAGCCGGGTGCGCACCACCGTGGAGCAGAACCTGCTGGTGCTGGACGTGCCGCAGCAGCAGGTGGAGGGCCTGGTCGCGGACATGGCGCAGCTGGGCCTGCACACCACGCCGACGCCGTGGCGGCGCAACGTGATGGCCTGCACCGGCATCGAGTTCTGCAAGCTGGCGATCGTCGAGACCAAGCAGCGCGCCATCGACCTCATCAACGAGCTGGAGCAGCGGCTCGAGGACATCCAGGGCGACGTGCGCGACCCGGTGACGATCAACCTGAACGGCTGCCCGAACGCCTGCGCCCGCACCCAGACCTCGGACATCGGCCTGAAGGGCCAGATGGTGCGCGACGAGGAGGGCAACCAGGTCGAGGGCTTCCAGGTGCACCTCGGCGGCGGGCTCGGGCTGGACGCCGGGTTCGGCCGCAAGATCCGCGGGCACAAGGTCACCTCGGACAAGCTGGGTGACTACGTGGAGCGCCTGGTGCGCAACTACCTCGCCCAGCGCACCGACGGCGAGCGGTTCGCCCAGTGGGTCGGGCGCGCCGAAGAGGACGACCTGAAGTGAGCGCGCAAGCCGCCCCGGAAGGCCGGGCGGTCCCGTTCTACTGCCCGTACTGCGGGGACGAGGAACTGATCCCGGAAGCCGAACCGGCGGGCGCCTGGAAATGCCAGGCGTGCCTGCGGGTGTTCACCGTACGGCTCGTCGGGTTGGCGAGCGGCTGAGGAGACGGAGACTCATGACTGTCGAAACCACGGACATCGGAGTTCGCCGCAGCGATGCCGAGCTGCGCGCACTGGTCGACGAAGCCGCGCCGCGCCTCGCCGAGGCCAGTGCCGAGCAGGCGCTGCGCTGGGCGGCGGAGACGTTCGGCGACGGCCTGATCGTCGCGTCGAACATGCAGGACGCCCTGCTGGTGGACCTGGCCGCGAAGGCCAAGCCGGGGGTGGACGTGCTGTTCCTGGAGACCGGCTACCACTTCGCCGAGACCCTCGGCACCCGCGACGCGGTGCAGCAGATCTACGACGTGAACATCGTCAACGCCCAGGCCGAGCAGTCGGTGGCCGAGCAGGACGCCACCGAGGGGCCGAAGCTGCACGACCGCGATCCCGGCCGGTGCTGCTTCCTGCGCAAGGTGGTGCCGCTGCGCAACACGCTCGCCCGCTACGAGGCGTGGGTGACCGGCGTGCGCCGGGTGGAGGCGCCGACGCGCGCGAACACGCCGATCGTGACCTGGGATGATCGCAACAACATCGTGAAGATCAATCCGATCGCGGCGTGGAGCGATGCCGATGTGGACGCCTACATCGCCGAGCACGGCGTGCTGGTGAACCCGCTGGTGCCCGCCGGTTACCCGTCGATCGGGTGCGCGCCGTGCACGGCCAAGCCCGCGCCGGGCGCCGACCCGCGCAGCGGCCGCTGGGCGGGGAGCTCGAAGACCGAATGCGGGCTGCACGCCTGAAGCGGCGGGCCGCCCACCGACCACCTGACGCGCAAAGGACGGGTATGACCGCCGAGCAACAGATCGAACTGCCGGAGGACCCGGCGGGGGCGGCGGAAGCGCCGCCGCAGGTCGACAACCTGGACGCCCTGGAGTCCGAGGCCATCCACATCTTCCGCGAGGTGGCCGGGGAGTTCGACAAGCCGGTGATCCTGTTCTCCGGCGGCAAGGACTCGACGGTGCTGGTGCACCTGGCGCTGAAGGCGTTCCGCCCCGCGCCGGTGCCGTTCCCGCTGCTGCACGTGGACACCGGGCACAACTTCGACGAGGTGATCGCGTTCCGGGACCAGCTGGTTTCCCGGCACGACCTGCGGCTCGTGGTGGCTTCGGTGCAGGACTACATCGACGACGGACGGCTGTCCGAACGCCCGGACGGCACCCGCAACCCGTTGCAGACCACCCCGCTGCTGGACTCGATCACGGAGAACAAGTTCGACGCGGTCTTCGGCGGCGGTCGCCGGGACGAGGAGCGGGCCCGGGCGAAGGAGCGGATCTTCAGCCTGCGCAACGCGTTCGGGCAGTGGGACCCGCGCAGGCAGCGCCCGGAGCTGTGGAACCTCTACAACGGCAGGCACCGCGCCGGTGAGCACGTGCGGGTCTTCCCGCTGTCGAACTGGACCGAGCTGGACGTGTGGCGCTACATCCAGCGGGAGAAGATCGAGCTGCCGCAGATGTACTACGCGCACCGGCGCGAGGTGTTCCTGCGGGACGGCATGTGGCTGACCTCCGGTCCGTGGGGCGGTCCGCAGGACGGTGAGGAGGTCGCGGAGAAGACGGTGCGCTACCGCACCGTCGGCGACGGCTCCTGCACCGGCGCGGTTGAGTCCGAGGCCTACACCGTGGACGACGTGATCGCGGAGGTGGCCGCCAGCAGGCTCACCGAGCGCGGCGCGACGCGCGCGGACGACCGGATGTCCGAGGCCGCGATGGAGGACCGCAAGCGCGAGGGCTACTTCTGATCTCGGCGTCCGCACCACGCGCCGCCTGACCGCTCCATCGAGTGCGCACCGCTTCGGCAGAACCGCGGGTCGAGCCGGCAGCGCACCGGCGGCCCGGTCCCCAACTCCACCAGCTACGCAGGAACGATCCCAGGAAGAGACTTCTGATGACCGAGACGACCACGCGCACCGCGCCGGACTCCGGTACGCAGGTGGAGCTGCCGGTGCACACCGATCTGCTGCGGCTGGCCACCGCCGGTTCGGTGGACGACGGCAAGTCGACGCTGGTGGGCAGGCTGCTGCACGACACGAAGTCGGTGCTGGCCGACCAGCTGGACGCGGTGCACCGCGCCAGCGCGGACCGCGGTCTGCAGACCCCGGACCTGTCGCTGCTGGTGGACGGGCTGCGCGCGGAGCGCGAGCAGGGCATCACGATCGACGTGGCCTACCGCTACTTCGCCACTCCGAAGCGCTCCTTCGTGCTGGCCGACACGCCGGGGCACGTGCAGTACACCCGCAACACCGTCACCGGCGCGTCCACGGCGCAGCTGGCGATCCTGCTGGTGGACGCGCGCAAGGGCGTGATCGAGCAGACCCGCAGGCACGCCGCGGTGCTGGCGCTGCTGGGCGTGCCGCGGCTGGTGCTGGCGATCAACAAGATCGACATGGTGGACTTCGACGGCGCGGTGCACGAGCGCATCGCCGCCGAGTTCGCCGAGCACGCCCGCGCGCTCGGCTACACCGACGACGCCGTGGTGACGATCCCGGTTTCCGCGCTGCACGGGGACAACGTCGTGGAGCGCTCCGAGCGCACGCCCTGGTACTCCGGGCCGTCGCTGCTGGAGCACCTGGAGAGCGTGCCGGTCGCGCCGGACCCGTTCGACGCGCCGTTCCGGATGCCGGTGCAGACGGTGATCCGGCCGCGCACCACCGAGTACCCGGACTACCGCGGCTACGCGGGCCAGATCGCCGCCGGAGTGATCGCCGAGGGCGACGAGGTCGTGGTGCTGCCCGCGGGCATCCGCACCCGGGTGTCCAAGGTGGACACACCGGACGGGCCCGCGCCGCGCGCGGCCGCCGGCCGCGGGGTGACGCTGCTGCTGGAAGACGACGTGGACCTGGCCCGCGGAGACCTGATCGCTTCGGCCGAGCCCGCACCGCGGGTCACCGACGAGCTGGACGCCACGGTGTGCTGGCTGGCGGAGAAGGCGCTGCAGCCGGGCGCGCGGGTGCTGGTCAAGCACGGCACCCGGACCGTGCAGGCGATGGTCACCGAGCTGTCGGCCCGCTTCGACGAGCAGCGGCTGGCCAGTGTGGACACTCCGGATGCGTTGCAGCTCAACGAGATCGGCCGGGTGCAGTTCCGCACGGCGGAGGCGCTGCCGGTGGACGACTACGCCGATTCCCGCCGCACCGGCTCGTTCCTGGTGATCGACCCGTCGGACGGGACGACGCTGGCCGCCGGGCTGATCGGCCTGCCGCTCGCTCCGCTGGCCGCGGCCGTCGCGGCGTGACGCGGGTGGTGGCGACATGAGCCCCGGCGCGTTCGGTTCCGGCACGTTCGGGCCCGGCGCGTTCGGGCCCGGGGCCTTCGAGCCCGGCGCGTTCGGCACCGAACCGAACCTGTCCAGCGCAGGCGAAGCCCCCGCGCTGGTCGCCGTGGCGCACGGCAGCCGGGACCCGCGCTCGGCGCGCACCGTGCACGCCCTGCTGGACGTGGTGCGCGCCCAGCGGCCGGACTTGGACGTGCGCACCGCTTTCCTGGACCTGTCGGCGCCGCGCGTCGGCGACGTGCTCGCTTCGGTGCACGCCGACGGTCACCAGCAGGCCGTGCTGGTGCCGCTGCTGCTGGGCAGCGCCTTCCACGCCAGGGTCGACGTCCCGGCGACGGTGACCGAAGCGGCGCAGCGGTTCCCGAAGTTGCGGGTGCACACCGCCGACGTGCTCGGGCCGGACCACCGGCTGGATGCGGCCGCTTGGCGGCGGTTGGCCGAAACCGGTGCGGATGCGGAGGATTCCGGGCTCGGCGTGGTCCTGGCCGGGGTCGGCTCGGCGCACGCCCCGGCGAACCGGCTGGTCGCGCAGGTCGCCGAGCGCCGCGCGGAGCGGACTTCGTGGGCGGGTGCGCGCGCCGCGTTCGCGACCGCGGCCGACCCGGACGTCCCGACGGCCGTCGCGGACCTGCACGCCCGCGGCGCCCGGCGCATCGCGGTCGCGTTCTGGTTCCTGGCGCCGGGTTTGCTGACCGATCGCGTGGTCACCAGCGCGCGCGAGCACGCGCGGGATCCGCTGATCGCGGAGCCGATGGCGGACGCGCCGGAAGTCGCCGAGCTGGTCCTCGCCCGCTACGCCGAAGCGCTCCGGCCGAGCGGCGCGGCCACGGCCTGAAGCTGCGCAACTCCAGCAGAATTACCAGATTTTCCCGGTCGTGCGGAATCCGGCGCAATCGCCGGACCACCGCTTGCCACCACGGGTTGCGCCGTTCTTGCGAAATTCCGGCGAACATCCCCGCACCGCCGGACATCGGGGCAGGATTTCCGCCCGTGCGACCGGACGAGTCGCGGCGCACGAAAGTCCGGCGGTGGCCGACGACCCCGACAGCCGGCCGCCGCCGGACACCGCGGCGGATTCCGGCATTCCGCACATCCGGGAGGCCCGCGCCGCAAGCGGCTGCCGCCGCTTCTGAAAGACCCCCAGCGCTGACGCAGGGTGTTTTTCCGGAACACTAAACTTCACCCCAAGTGGTCATGAGAGAGTGCGGTTCAACCACACGGCGGTGGTGCTCCGCAGTTCGCCGAGCGACCTCGCCGCACGGTCTCCCCCGTTCGGGCGAGTAACCGTGGACCTCGGCGGCAGAATCAGGGTGGAACGACAAGTCGGGGGCGAGCGCGGGAGATGAACACGCAGCAGCCGAGTCGGCCGGTGATCACACCGGCCATGCGGGAACAGGCCAGCAAGCAGCCGAACACCTGGCTGTACGTGGTCGACCCGATCTTCAGCGACCCGAGCGCGGAAGTACCGCCGTGGGGCTTCATCGGCGGATACCGGGTCGACGAGCGCGGCGAGCTCACCGACGACTTCTCCCCGAACCCGAACTACCGCCCATCACCGGTCGCGCTGCGGCTGCCCGCGCCGACCAACGACGTCGAACGCGCGCTGCAGCTGACCACGACCGGCTACGCGCAGGCGGCCACGCTGCTGTCCGCGCTGCTGGACGCGGAGCTGATCCTGTTCGCGCAGCCGCAGGGCAGCGGACTGTTCACGGTGGACCACGACTCCGGCAGGCGGCAGCTGCAGCTGTTCACCTCGGAGAGCTTCCTGCCCGCGAACTGGACGAGCTGGCAGCGGCTGACCGGCAGGCAGCTCGTCGAGCGCAACCCGGTCGGGATGGACCTGCAGATCAACCCGACCAGCGCGGTCAAAGCGCGGCTGCCCGCCGAAGACCTGATCAAGACCGCGGGGGTGCGGGTGGCGCCCGCCGCGCAGCCGGAGGAGACCCAGCCCGCGCAGGTGCCCGGCGGCCAAGCGACCGGCGGACAGCAGCAGGCGCCCGATCCGATCAGCAGCGACTTCGGCCAGCGCTTCATCGGCAGCGTGCTGGCCGCCGCGGCGGGCGACGCGCTGGGCGCGCCGGTCGAGTTCTACCCGGTCGAGCAGATCCGCAACCGCTTCGGCGAACACGGCGTCACCGACTACGACCGCAGCGGTTCGCACCCGGGCGAGTTCACCGACGACACCCAGCTGGCGATGTTCACGCTGGAGGGGCTGATCCGCGGGCACATCGCGGCCCGCGGTGGCGCGGGAAGCGGGCCGCTGGCCGCGATCCAGCTGGCCTACCAGCGCTGGCTGCACACCCAGGGCTACGCGTGGTCGCGCGCGGCCGGGCCGTACGCGCAGTCCCACCCGGAGCCGGACGGCCTGCTCGCCGGGGTGCGCGAGCTGTTCGCGGTCCGCTCGCCGAACAGCGACTGCATCACCGCGTTGCGCGGGTTCGCCTCGACGGGCGTACCCGGCACGTTCGAGCGGGCGATCAACGACTCCGACGACAACACGGGCGTGGTGCGGGCGGCGCCGATCGCGCTGTGGTCGGACGAGCCGCGCGAGGTGTTCCGGCTCGCCGCCGCGGCCGCCGCGCTGACCTGCTCGAAGCCCAGCGGCTACCTGCCCGCCGGGGTGCTCGCGGTGCTGGTGCACCGGCTGCTGCGCGGCGAGTCGCTCACCGATGCGCTGGCGCACGCGCACAAGCTGCTCACCGAGTGCACCGGGCACCAGCAGACCGAACGCCTTTTGCTGGTCGCCGAAGACCTCGCCGCGCGGGGCGAACCGACTCCGGAACAGGTCAAGGACCTGCTCGGTGACGGCTGGAGCGGGCACGAGGCGCTGGCGATCGCGGTGTGCGCGGCGCTGAGCAGCGACGGTGTCGGACCGGCGGTGATGGCCGCGGTGAACCACTCCGGCGACAGCGACTCCACCGCGGCGATCTGCGGCGCGATCGTCGGCGCGCAGCACGGGGTTTCGGCGGTTCCCGGGGTGTGGCTGCGTGATCTGCGGCTGCGGGAGACGGTTCAGTCGCTGGCCGCGGACGCGCTGGTGGAGTTCGGGCCGCAGCCGCGCGGCGACGAGACCTGGTCGCAGCGGTATCCGGGTGAGCGCGACGTCATCGGGCTCGAGTTCGGGTCCGAGCTGCCGCGGGTGGCCGGGCAGGATGCCGAGGAACCGGCCGGGCAGGACGAGACCGCCGCGCAGGATTCCGCTCCGGACACCGCCGAAGAGCAGACGGCCGAGCAGGATGCCATTCCGGTGGCTCGGCTGTCGGTTCCCGGTGCGCAGCCCTCGGAGACCGGCGCTGCTTCCGCCGAGCAGCGGGATGCGTCCCCGGCGGATTCCGGCAGTGCGGAATCCGCCACGCAGCAAGGGGAAACGGCAGACCGGAGTTCGGAGGAGACGGACTCCGCGCAGCAGGCCTCTTCCGAGCCCCCCGATCCGGCCACGACCCCCGAGCAGGCAACGACCCCGGCCGCTGGACCGTCCACTGCGGACGGTGCCGCTGAGCCGCAGCCCGCCGCGGCATCGGGCGCGGCGTCGTCGGGCACTGCCGCATCGGACGACGCGGCCTCGGAGGACGCCGAGTCCGCGGCCGAGCCGATCGTGCCGACCATGGGTTCCTGGCCCGCCCCGTCCAAGACCGCACCCGCCCGCGAACAGAAACCCGCGCACGACACCGAACGCGCCGAACCGGGCGGCGAACGCATCCTGGGCTGCCTGCTCGGCACGGCGATCGGGGACGCGCTCGGCTACCCGGTGGCCGACGAGTCCATCGAAGTGATCCGCCGCAACTACGGCGGCGCCGGGGTGGCCGACCTGGTCGGCCATGCCATCAGCGCGAACACCCAGCTCAGCTTGTTCACCGCCGAAGGGCTGATCCGCGCGGGCATCCGCAACCGCCTGCACGGCGACACCGACCCGGCGCAGCCGGTGCAGCACGCGTACCAGCGCTGGCTGCACACCCAAGGCGTCGACTGGGCGGACGCGGGCGGCCCGATCGCGGACATCCCGCCGAACGGCTGGCTGATCCGGGAGAAGGGCCTGTTCGCACGCCGCTCCCCCGACGACACCTGCCTGCAGGCGCTGCGCGGTTACGCGGGCGGTACGGCGCTCGGCACGCTGACCAACCGGCTCAACGACGCCAAAGGCAGCGGCGGAGTGGTTCGCGCGGCACCGGCTGGCTTCCGCACCGGCGACCCGGCCGAGACGTTCCAGACCGGCGCGGCCATCGCCGCGCTCACCCACGGGCACCCGAGCGGTTTCCTGCCCGCGGGCGCGCTGGCGGTGGTGGTGAGCCAGCTGCTCGCGGGCCGCTCGCTGCCGGAGTCGGTGGACCGCGCGCTCACCGAACTGTCCACTTGGGAGGGTCACGAGGAGACCTCCGCGACGTTGCGCCGCGCCATCGAGCTGGCCACCGAGGGCACCCCGACGCCGGAGCAGATCCAGCACCGGCTCGGTGCGGGGCGGGTCGGTGAGCAGGCGCTGGCCATCGCGGTGTGCGCAGCGCTGGCACGGCCGTCGTCGTTCGCCGACGCGGTGGTGCTGGCGGCGAACCACTCCGGCGACAGCGCCGCGACGGCCGCCGTGTGCGGCTCGATCATGGGCGCGGCGCACTCGGCGGAAGCGGTGCCGCAGAGCTGGCGGCGGAAGGTCGAGCTGGGCGATGTCGTCGAGCAGCTGGCGCGGGACGCGGTCGAGGAGTTCGGCGCGAACCCGCCGGCCGTTCCCGAGTGGCTGAGCCGCTACCCGGCGGGCCCGGCCGCGCCGATCGCGAGCCCGGTTTCGGCGCGGGTGGCCGCTGCGGAGCAGTCCGGTGAGTCGGCTTCCGGTGCGGAGTCGGGTGCCGGTGCCGCGACGGACGCCGGTTCGGGCCCTGCGGCCGGTGCGGGCCCTGCGGCCGGTGCGAGCTCTGCGGCCGGTTCGGGCTCTGCGGCGGGTGCGAGCTCGGTCGCCGATGCCGCGTCGGTCGCCGGTTCGGTGTCCGCTGCCGCGTCGGCACCCACCGCCGGTTCGGCATCCGCTGCAGACTCGGCAACCGGTACCGGACGATCGTCCGATGCCGGTCCATCGGCGGATGCAGCAACGTCCTCTGACTCGGAAACGGACCCGGCAACGGGCTCCGAGTCGGCGGCTCCGTCGACCGGTTCCGCGGATGCCGCCTCGGTTTCCACGTCCGCTGCCGCGCAGACCGCGGCCGATTCTCCGGCAGGAGATGCGAAGCGCGACGAGACCGCTACCGGTGCCGCTTCCGGAGGAACGGCCGCCCAGCTCGCCGCCACCCAGCTCGCCGCCGGAAACGGAACCGACGACAGCTCCGGCGAGCAGGACACCGCTCAGCGGCCCGGTTCCGGTCCGGACGCCGCTTCTGGCCGAAGGCCCGGCTCCGACCAAGGTCCCGGATCGACACCGGGGATCGGCCAGGGCGCGATGTCTGGCCCGCATTTCGGGACCGGCGAGGGCTCGATGGCCGAGGAACGGGATTCCGACCGGCAAGACCAGGCCGGACAACCCGACGCCGAGCGGCATGACGCGGCTGAGCAGCATTCCGCGGCCCAAGCCGCCGCGGAAATCTCGGCAGCCGAACGACCGGCCGAGTCCGCGCCCGCACAGCCGGCAGCTGATCAGCAGGCCACGGAAGCGCGGACGCAGGCGCGATCCGAGCGAACCGCGACCGAGCCGCCGACCGCCGAACCGATCGCCCAAGAATCCGCGGCCGCGCAGCAGCCTCCGGTGACGACTGCATCGGCGCTCGCGCACGAGCCCGCGGCCACATCGCAGGCAGCCCGGGGGTCCGCAGCGGCTCAGGAGCCCGCAGCGGCTCAGGACTTCGCAACAACCCGGCAATTCGCTGCGACCGAACAACCGGCAGCGAACGGGCAACCTGCAACGACCGCGGATCCCGCAGAGTCCGAACCGGTTCAACAGCAACCGGCAGCCCAGGACCCCGAACCGGCCCGGAGCCCGGCAGCCGCCCGGGTCCCAGGCGCCCAGACTTCAACGACCGAGACTTCAGCGGCCGAGACCCCAGCGACCGAGGCTCCGGCCGCGGAGACGTCGCAGGAGTCGTCCTCCGATGACGGCGACGGTCTCTCCCACGAGGAACTCCGCCTCCTGGCCGCCTGGCGCAAGTTCCGCGACGGCGAGGACGACACCCCCAACGACCTCTCCGAGGGCCTGCACAAGCTGCTGCAAGAGGCGTTCGGCGCCGAACGCGCCGCGCAACTGGTCGCCTCCGGCGACGAGGACGGCGAACTCCCCGAGGAAACTCCGCAACCGCTCACCCGGCTCGACCGGCTCGCGGGCTGCGTGCTCGGCTGCGCCGCGGGTGACGCGCTCGGCGCCCCGTGGACCTACACCGCGCAGCGGATGATCCTGCGCAAGCAACCGGACGGGGTTCGGGAGCTGACCGAGCACCTCGGCGCGATCGGCAACGCGAGCGCGATCGGCCAGCAGTCGGTGTTCGTGCTGAACGGCCTCCTGCGCGCGACCGTCCACAGCAGACTCCACGGTTCCGCTTCGGAGGCCGAGTCGGTGCGCGGCGCCCTGCAGCAGTGGGTCGTGGCGCAGGGCGCCACCGAGCCGGTTGTCCGCCCCGATCCGCTGGCCGCCGACGCGCGGCTGCGCACCCAGCGCTTCCCGGACGAGGCGACGCTGACGGCGCTGGGCACTTGGGACGGCCAGGCCGGTCTGCCGACTCCGGCCGCTGCACCGAACCAGGCCACCGGCGCGGTGGCCGCGGCCCGCGCGGCGCTCGTCGGCCTGCACGCCGACACCCCGGCCGCGGCCGCGGAGCTCGGCATCTCGATCGGCGTTCTCACGCACGGCCACCCGGACGGTTACCTGCCCGCCGCGGCGGCGGCCGCGATGGTCGCCGCGCTGGGCGACGGGCAGACGCTTGCCGAGAGCGTGCAATCCGCCCTCACCGAGCTGAAGGCGTGGGAGGGCTCCGAGAACACGGTAGAAGCGCTGCAGCAGGCGCTGGAGCTGGCCGAACGGGGCCCGATTCCAGCGCGGGCGCTGGAGTCGCTGGGCAGCGCCAGAACCGGGCCGTCCACGCTGGGCAGCGCGGTGGCCGCGGCACTGGCGCACCCCGAGTCGTTCGCCGACGCGGTCGCCCTGGCGGCAACGCACTCCGGCGACAGCGCGGCGACCGCGGCTCTGTGCGGCAGCCTGCTCGGCGCGGCGCGCGGAGCCGATGCGGTACCGCAGCGATGGCTGGACGAGCTCGAGCTCGGCGATCTGCTGGCGGAACTGCTCGCCGACGCCCGGCGCGCCGAGGAAGAACTCGTCGAGGGCGGGCCGGTACCGGAATGGGCGCAGCGGTACACCGGATAGCGTTGCACAGGTGACGGACGCGAGGGGCTCTGGCGGGCTCACCGATGCGGAACGGGCGTTGCTGGCCGCGTACCGGCAACGGCGCCGGACCGCCCCGCCTTCCGGAACGAGCCCAGCCTCCGGAACCGCCCCGCCCGACGCCGACGAGCGGCTGCTGCTCCAGCGGTGGAGCTGGTGGCGGGACCGGCCGCTGTCCCGGCCACCGTGGTTCGCCGCGCTGCGCCAGCGGATCGTCGAACCCGAGCCGCCCACGCCCGCTACCGGGCTGTCCGGCCCGGACGGCTACCTGCCGGAGGCCGCGAGCCGGTTCGCCGGGATGCTGCTCGGCGCGGCCGCGGCCGAACACACCGTGCTCGGCAGACTCGGTGAGCGCACCACCTCGGTGCTGTTCGCGTTGGAAGGGCTGATCCGCGCGCACACCGCGTTGCGCGTGCACGGCACCGCCTCCCCCACCTCTTCCGTCCTCAGTGGACTGCAACGGTGGCTGCACACTCGCGGAATCGCCTGGCAGGACTGCGTTCCCGCGCCCGGCGGCGAACCGGACGGCTGGCTGGTGGGCAGGCCGGAGCTGCATTCCGCCGCCGTCGACGAGCCCGCGCTGCTGACCGCGCTGACCCGCATCGCCGCCGGGAGCAAACCTTCGCCGCACGCAGCGGGCGCCACCGCGGTGCCGATCGGAGCGGTCGCGGCGCTGTGGTCGGCCGATGACGGGTTCGACCTCGGCAGAGAACTGGCGGCGTTATCCCACGGCCACCCCGACGGGAACCGCCCGGCCGGTGCGACGGGCGCGGCGATTTCCCTGCTGTTGCGGGGAGTTCCGCTCGCCGAAGCGCTGCCCGGTGCGCTGGCCCGCTGGCAGCCCGCCGAATCCCGGCCCGCGCTGCTGGACCGCGCGCTGCACCTCGGCTCGACCAGCCCGATCGGTTTCGTCGCCCGGCGGGACCAGCTGGACGCGATGAGCGGCGGACGCAGCGGCGTGCAAGCGCTCGCGGTCGCGTTGCGCATCTGCGCGGCCTGCCCCGACGACTTCACCAAGGCCATCGAGTCAGCGAGCGAGCACTCCGGGGACGTCGGCACGACCGCCGTGTTGTGCGGTCAGCTGCTCGGCGCCGCGCACGGACCGACCGCGATTCCTCCGGAGCTGGCCGCGGAATCGCCCGCGTGGACGGTGCTCGAGCAGCTCGCCGAGGACGCCGCCGCGGAGTTCGGGCCCTACCCGGACGAGTCCGACGACTGGTTCGCCCGCTACCCGGTCGGCGACCCCGACGGCCGACCTGATCAGCGCAACAGCATCACCGCAGTGCCCAGGCTGGCCGCCTCGCGCGACCGGTTCCTCGGCGCGGTGCTGGGCTGCGCGATCGGCGAAGCGCTCGGCGGCCCCGTCGCGGGCGAGAGCTGGGACCAGATCCAAGACCGGCACGGCGAACGCGGTCTGCGCGATTACGTGCCCGCCGGGCACCCGGCCGGGCGGCTCGGCAGCGACACGCAACTGCTGCTGTTCTCCCTGGAAGGCACCATCCGCGCCGGTGTGCGCCGCCGCGACCACGACATCGCCGACCCGTCCCGGCACATCCAGCACGCCTACCAGCGCTGGCTGCACACCCAGCACCTGAGCTGGAGCCGCGCCGCGGGCGAATTCCTCGAGCGCACCGGCGAACCGGACGGGTGGCTGGTCGGGCACCGCGCGCTGTTCCAGACCCGCAACCCCGGGCGCACGATGATGCGCACGCTCATCGCCTTCGCCAAGGGACAGCAACGGATGGGCACGCCGCAGCACCCGGTCAGCGACTCGAAGGGCAGCACAGCGGTGATGCGCGCGGTGCCCGCCGCGCTGTGGAGCGAGAACCCGTCCGAAGTGTTCCGCGTCGGGCAGAACACCGCGGCGCTGACCCACGGCGACCCCGTGGCGCACCTGAGCGCCGGGACGCTCGCATTCCTGGTTTCGCGCCTGATGGCCGGTCAGGACCTCAACACCGCCGTGGAGGAGGCGTCCGCGGAACTGCGGAACCACCCCGGGCACGAAGAAGTCGCCGCCCGGTTGTCGGCGGCGGTGCACTACGCCCGCTCCGCGGGAACCACGCCGACGCACTTGGAAACCGGCATCGGAACCGGCTGGACCGCGGCGGACGCGCTCGGCATCGGGCTGTACGCGGCGCTGGTCGCGGACGGCGACTTCGACGCCGCGCTGCCGCTGGCGGTGAACCATTCCGGCAACAGCGCGACGACCGGGGCGGTGTGCGGCAGCCTCGTCGGCGCGCAGCGCGGCGCCGCGACCATCCCGCAGCGGTGGCGCGCCGAGCTGGAACTGCACGACGTGATCGAACGGCTCGCGCACGACGCGGCGTTGGAGTTCGGCCCGCGACCACCGGATACCGCGGAGTGGTTCACCCGCTACCCGCCGACCTGAGTCCTGGCTCCCCGGCTGCCCAGGCGGCTACGGTTCGCCGCATGGGCGAAGAACTCGTGCACCGCAACGTCGAAGCGGGCATCGCGACGATCACGCTGGACTTCCCGCACAACCGCAACGCGCTGTCCGCGCAGTTGCGCCGCGAACTCCGCGAGCAGTTGGCCGCCGCGTTGGCCGACGAAGCGGTGCGGGTCGTCATCCTGGACCACACCGGGCCGGTGTTCTGCTCGGGCATGGACCTGAAGGAATCCAGCGGCGCCGGTTCGCAGGACCAGGGCGTGCGGGAACTGCCCGACATCCTGGAAACGCTGTGGACCAGCCCGAAACCGGTCGTGGCGAAACTCGCGGGCCCCGCCCGCGCCGGCGGAGTCGGCATCGTCGCCGCCTGCGACCTCGCCGTCGCCGCCGAGACCGCGACCTTCGCCTTCTCCGAAGTCCGAATCGGCGTCGTGCCCGCGGTGATCTCGCTGACCGTGCTGCCGCGCCTGCAACCGCGCGCCGCGCACGAACTGTTCCTGACCGGCGAGACCTTCGACGCCCACCGGGCCGTCGAGATCGGCCTGCTCAACTCCGCCGTTCCCGCCGAAGAACTCGACACCCGAACGCGCCGCTACGCCGACCTACTCACCCGCGGCGCCCCGAACGCCCTGGCCGCCACCAAGGCGATGCTGCGCCGCCCGCGGGCGAGCACCCTCAACGAGGACTTCGACGCCATGCTCGACCTCTCCGCCCACCACTTCGCCTCGGAAGAGGGCCAGGAGGGAATGCGCGCCTTCAAGGAGAAGCGCCCGGCTTCTTGGGTACCCGAACAGGAATCCTGAACACGGCCCGAAGGATGGACCGGTCCACCCGCAGCTCGGCGTCCGCTCAGTCGCGGGTGAGCACCGGTTCGAAGGAGCGGCCGCAGACGGTGTTGCGGGCCGCGTCCCGCAACACCGAGTTGATCTTCTCGTAGGCCCTCGGGTCGTGCTGGGCCAGCGAGGTGGAGCCGGACCAGATCAGCACGTGCTCGCCCTCGGGCAGCCAGGACAGGTCGGTGAGGCAGTCGTAGAGCGCGTCCAGATTGCGGCCCGCCCACTCCGGGAAGGACAGCGCCGCCGCGATGCCCTCCAGCGTGGTGCGCTTGTTCACCAGCTCCCGGCCGTCGAGGACGTGCGGTACCGCGCCCCGCTGCTCGGCCGCCGCAGCGGCCTCGCGGGCGCTCACCGCGCTCTGCTCAGGCTGCTCCTGCTCGCCCACCGCAGACTCCTTCCGGAAGACCTTGCCGGGCCGTTTAGCCGCCAGCAGCTTCGTCGCAAACATCCCACTCAACCGCGCAAGTCGACAACCACGAAAACGTCACTTTTCCCGCTGTGCGGGGCCATTCCGCGACCGGAAGGGACTCAGCCCCACGGCCCGCCACCGGGCACCGGGAGGCCCCGGGCCCGCACAACCTCGAAAGCCGATCCGGACGAACTCCGGATCGGCCACGAATCGTAGGAAACCGGCATCGGCGAGCTCACCGCGGGCCGGGACATGCCCGCGGGAGCGGACGGGTCGGCCGAGCGCTGCTGCACGAACCAGCCGACCACCACCAGCACGATCAGCCCGACCAGGGCGATCGTGATCCGCTTGCGGGAGGACACGCGGTTCACTACCGCTGCGCCTTCGGGCGGGAACGCACCGGCGGCTCGGCATCGCGCAGCCGCGTCAGCTTCGCGCCGAGCCCGTCGATGCCCCGGTCGAGCACCTTCGCCAAGCCGAAGCACACCGGCAGCAGCACCGCCAGCACCAGCGTCACCTGCAGCGGGTACCACAGCTGCACGAGCCACAGCTCGACGGCGTCCCACAACTCGAACAGCCAGTCCATCACGGCGCGGAGCCTACGCCCGGGTTGCAACCCGATGAACCCGGGCCGGAGCTCACGCCGTGCCGGTGGCCTCCGCCGATCCGGACGGCGTCACCGTGCCCTCGGCACCGGAGTGCTCCCGGATGGAGCGGATGATCGCGCCGAAGTCGTACTCGCCGCCGCCCTCGGCGTTGAACCGCTGGTACAGCTCCGTGGCCAGCTGCCCGATCGCGGTGTCGGTGCCGCTCTGCTCGGCCGCGGACTCGGCCAGCCGCAGGTCCTTGAGCATCAGCGCCGCGGAGAACCCCGGCTCGTAGTCGTGATTCGCGCGGCTGGTCTCCACCAGATCCGGCACCGGGCAGTTCGTGGTCAGCGACCAGCACTGCCCGGTGGAGATCGAGGCGACGTCGTAGAGCGCCTGGTTGCTCAGCCCGAGCCGCTCGCCCAGCACGAAAGCCTCGCTGACCGCGATCATCGACGCGCCAAGGATGAGGTTGTTGCACATCTTGGTGACCTGCCCGTGCCCGGCGCCGCCGCAGTGGATCACCTTGCGCGCCATCGGTTCCAGCACCGCCTCCGCGCGCTGGAACACGTCGGCGGCACCGCCCGCCATGAACGTCAGCGTGCCCGCCTCTGCGCCCGCGGTACCGCCGGAGACCGGGGCGTCCAGCGAACCGAACCCGGCCGCGCCCGCCGCCTCGTGCGCCGCCCGCGCGTCGGCGACGTCGACCGTGGAGCAGTCGATCAGCAGCGCACCCGGCTGCACCGAACCGAGCACCTCCCGGTAGCAGTCCAGCAGGTGCTTGCCGCTGGGCAGCATGGTGATCACCGCATCCGCCCCGGCCACCGCATCGGCCGCCGAGTCCGCGGTGGTCACGCCGTTCGCCCGCGCCTGCGCCAGCGCCGCAGGGGCCAGGTCGAACCCGCGCACCGCGTGCCCGGCCTTGACCAGGTTCGCCGACATGGGCCCGCCCATGTGGCCCAGCCCGATGAAAGCGATGACAGCCATTGTCACGTTCCCTTCTGCCGATCGGCCGGGACGGCCCCGGCTGCAGCGGGATCAGTCCGCTGCGAGTCCCAATTCCGCGGCGCCGAGCGGGGCGAAGAACCGCTCGACGAACTCGTCGGTCACCTCGTCCAGGCGCTCCGGCGACCACTTCGGGTCCTTGTCCTTGTCGACGAGCGTGGCGCGCACGCCCTCCACGAAATCGCCGACCGAAACGGTGGCCAGCGCCAGCCGGTATTCCTGGTCGAGCGCCTGCTCCAAGGTGTCCGGGCGCGACCGCAGGGCGCGCAGCGTGATCTTCAGCGAGGTCGGCGACTTGGTCTCGATGGCGTCGGCGGCCTGCTGCGCGGCTTCTTCCGGGCGCGCGCGCAGCCTGGTGAGGACGTCTTCCACGCGGTCGGCGGAATAGGCCGCTTCGATCCATTCCCGCTGCGCCGCCAGCGGTGCGGGCGGGCGCTCGGTGGCGAACCTGGCCAGCGCCGCGTCCACCTCGCCATCGGTCAACGCCGCGACCAGCTCTTCGAGCCGGTCGCTGGGCACGAAATCGTCGGCCAGGCCCAGCGCGATCGCGTCCGCGCCGCCGACCGGAGTACCGGTCAGCGCCAGGTGCGTGCCGAACTCACCCGGCGCGCGCGAGAGCAGGTAGGTGCCGCCCACGTCGGGCACGAACCCGATTCCGGTCTCCGGCATCCCGACCTTGGAACGTTCGGTGACCACCCGGTGCGAACCGTGCGCGGTGATGCCCACGCCGCCGCCCATGCACACGCCGTCCATCAGCCCGACCACGGGCTTCGGGTAGTGCGACAGCGCCGCGTTGAGCCGGTACTCCTCGCTCCAGAACGCCTTCGGCAGCGAGTCGTCGTCGGCCTTGGCCGCGTCGTAGAGCGCGCGGATGTCCCCGCCCGCGCACAGGCCGCGTTCCCCGGCGCCCTCGATGAGCACCGCGCGCACCCGGTCGTCGGAACGCCACTGCTCAAGTGCCTCGGTGATCGACCGCACCATCTCCAAGGTGAGCGAGTTGATCGCCTTGGGGCGGTTGAGCGTGATCCGTCCGAGCGCGCCCTCTACGTTGAGCAGAACTTCCGGGGCGGTTGATGTCATGATGCCGACTCCAGCAATCCACGGGAAATGATCAAGCGCATGATCTCGTTGGTGCCTTCGAGGATCTGGTGCACGCGCAGGTCGCGAACGATCTTCTCCAGGCCGTACTCGGCAAGGTATCCGTAACCACCGTGGATCTGAAGTGCCTCGTTCGCCACGGCGAAGCCCGCGTCGGTGGCCAGCCGCTTGGCCATCGCGCACAGCCGGGTGGCGTCCGGATCGCGGGTGTCCAGCGCCCACGCCGCGCGCCACAGCAGCATCCGCGCGGCCTCCAGATCGGTCGCCATGTCGGCGAGCTTGAACTGCAGCACCTGGAACTCGCTGAGCTTCGATCCGAACGCGCTGCGCTCCCGGACATAGGCAAGGCTCTTGTCCAACGCGGCCTGCGCGCCCCCGAGCGAGCAGGCCGCGATGCTGAGCCGGCCGCCGTCCAGCCCCGCCATGGCGATCTTGAACCCGATGCCCTCCGGCCCCAGCCGCCTGCTCGCGGGCACCCGGACCTCGTCGAACAGCACCTGCCGGGTGGGCTGGGCGTTCCAGCCCATCTTGCGCTCGTTCGGCCCGAACGAGAGCCCTTGCGCACCGGCTTCGACCAGGAACGTGGAGATGCCGCCGGACCCGGTGTCCCCGGTGCGCGCCATCACCGCGTAGACGTCCGAGCTGCCGCCGCCGGAGATGAACTGCTTGACCCCGGTGAGCAGGTAGTCGTCCCCGTCGCGCACCGCGCGGGTCTGCAGCGCGGCCGCGTCCGAGCCCGCCTCCGGTTCGGTCAGGCAGTAGCTCGCCCGCTGCTGCAGCGAGCACAACCCGGGCAGCCACTGGGCTTTCTGCTCGGCGTCGCCGAACCGGTCGATCATCCCGGCGACCATGTTGTGGATCGACAGGTACGCCGCCACCGAAGGGTCACCGGAGGCCAGCGCCTCGAAGATGAGCACCGAGTCGAACCGGCTCAGCCCGGTGCCGCCGTAGGCGTCGTCGACGTAGATCCCGCCGATGCCCAGTTCCCCGGCGGTGCGCAGCACCTCCACCGGGAAGTGCTTGTCCTGGTCCCACTGCACCGCGTGCGGGGCGAGCTGTTCGGCGGCGAACTCGCGGGCGGTCTGCTGGATCGCGCGCTGGTCCTCGGACAGCTCGAACGGCGACGCCGCGCCGGTGGGGCCGGTTACCGCTGCAACGGACACGTCTGACTCCTCACCTGTGGGGCAGGCTCACCGAGCTCAGTTCATGGTCGGAATGGTGAAGCTGGCGCCTTCCTTGAGCCCGGACGGCCAGCGCGAGGTGACCGTCTTGGTCTTGGTGTAGAACTTGATCGAGTCCGGGCCGTGCTGGTTCAGGTCGCCGTAGCCGGAGCGCTTCCAGCCGCCGAAGGTGTGGTACGCGATCGGCACCGGGATCGGCACGTTCACCCCGATCATCCCGGTGTCGACGCGGCTGACGAACTCGCGCGCCGCGTCGCCGTCCCTGGTGAAGATGGCGACCCCGTTGCCGTACTCGTTCTCGCTCGGCAGCCGCAGCGCCTCCTCGTAATCGGCCGCGCGCACCACCGACAGCACGGGACCGAAGATCTCCTCCCGGTAGATCCGCATGTCCGGCGTGACGTGGTCGAACAGCGAGGCACCCGCGAAGAAGCCGCCCTCGTGGCCTGCCATCTCGAACCCGCGACCGTCGACCAGCAGCTCCGCCCCTTCGTCGACACCTGCGGTGACCAGGTCGTCCGCCCGCTGCTTCGCCTGCCTGGTCACCAGCGGCCCGAAGTCGGCATCCTCGGTGAAGCTGGTGCCGATCTTGAGCTTGCGCACCCGCTCGGTGAGCTTCTCCACCAACGCGTCCGCGGTGGCCTGGCCGACCGGCACCGCCACCGAGATCGCCATGCACCGCTCACCCGCCGAGCCGTAGCCGGCGCCGACCAGCGCCTCCACCGCCTGGTCCAGATCCGCATCCGGCATCACGATCATGTGGTTCTTCGCGCCGCCGAAGCATTGCGCGCGCTTGCCGTGCGCGGCCGCGGTCGAATAGATGTACTCCGCGATCGACGAGGAGCCGACGAACCCGACCGCCTCGATCCGCGGGTCGGTCAGCACCGCGTCCACCGCGGTCTTGTCGCCGTTGACCACGTTGAGCACGCCCGGCGGCAGGCCCGCTTCGACGAACAGCTCCGCCAGCCGCAGCGGCACCGACGGGTCCCGTTCGGAGGGCTTGAGCACGAAGGAGTTGCCCGCCGCGATGGCAGGTGCGGCCTTCCACAGCGGGATCATCGCCGGGAAGTTGAACGGGGTGATGCCCGCGACCACGCCCAGCGGCTGGCGCATCGAGTAGACGTCGATGCCGGTTCCCGCGTTCTCGCTGTACTCGCCCTTGAGCAGGTGCGGGATGCCGACGGCGAACTCGACGACCTCCAGGCCGCGCTGGATGTCGCCCTTGGCGTCCGGGACGGTCTTGCCGTGCTCGGCGGCCAGCAGCCGGGCCAGCGAGTCCATCTCGTCGTTGACCAGTTGCAGGAAGCGCATCAGCACCCGGGCCCGCTTCTGCGGGTTCTGCGCCGCCCACGCCGGTTGCGCCGCGGCCGCGTCGGCGACGGCGGCGGAGACCTCGCCGGTCGAGGCCAACGGCACCGCTGCCTGCACCTGCCCGGTGTTCGGATCGAACACGTCACCGAAGTTCCCGGAGGTCCCGGCGACCCGCTCGCCGCCGATGAAGTGCGTCAACTCCTGGGACATACCGCACCGAACCTTTCACCGATCTCGCCGTTGATGCCCGCCGCCGAACGGGCCGATTACTCGGCCTTCCAACCTTTGGCCACCCAATCATTGCGCCGGGGCCTGCCACCGCAACAGGTGCCGCACGTCACATCTACCTGAACCGATCGGGTACGGCCCGCTGCGAAACGTCCCCGAACAGCACGAAAGCCCCCGCTCGGGGGGCTTTGGTGCGTGGCGGGGCCTCAGCTGACCAGGTCCGCGACGAGCACGAGAGCCAGCGCCACCACCGACATGATCGACTGGGCGACCGTGTAGACCTGGAACGCGCCGCGGGTGGACAGGCTCAGCAGCGTGCGGAACATCCAGAACGTGTTGTCGCTGACGTGGCCGCCGAAGCTCGCCCCTGCCGCCGCGGCCAGCGCGACCAGCACCGGCGCCGTGCCCAGGCCACCGACGACGGGCGCCAGCAGCGTCGCCGCGGTGATCGCCGCGACCGAGCCCGAGCCCTGCGCCAGCCGCAGCAACGCCGCCACCAGCCACGCGAGCAGCAGCGGTGACGCACTGCCCGCGTGGAACAGCCCGCTCACCACGTCGCCGACGCCGGTCCGGCTGATCACCTCGCCGAGCGAACCTGCCACGCCGGTGAACAGCAGGATCGTGCCGCTGGTGGCCGCGCCCTTGTTCAACGCCCGCTCGACGGCGTCCCTGGACAACGTCCACACCGTGATCGCGCAGCCGAGCACGAGACCGATCAGCAATGCCACCACCGGGTCGGCCAGGAACGCGATCCAGCCGATCCGCGCACCCGCGGTCTCGGTCACCGTGCCCAGCACGATCAGCAGCAACGGCACCAGCACCGGCAGCACGAGCACGATCAGCGGCAAGGTGCGCTTCGGAATTTCCGCGGAGCCCACGGCCATGCCTTCGATGCCGTCATCGACGTGCGCTTCGTCCTTGGCCGGGTTCCAGGTGCGGCGCATGAGCCTGCCGTGCAGGAACACCGCGATGACGATCGATGCCACGCCGATCCCGATGCCGAACAGCAGCATCATGCCGAGGCCGACGCCGAGCGAACCGCTGATCGCCAATGCCGCCGCACCCGGCAGCACCATCAGCAGCCCGACCTCCAAGCCGATCGCCAGCGCGCCGCCGACGGCCGCCACGCTCGCACCGGTGCGGGCGGCCACCGAGCGCGCGATCGGCGCCAGCATCACCAGGGCCACGTCGAAGTAGATCGCCGGGAACACCACGCCCGCGGACAAGCCCAGCGCGTACGGCGACCGGTCCTTCCCGAACGCCTTCAGGAACAGCTCGACGATCCGCTGCAACGTCCCGGTCGCCGACAGCAGCGAACCGAGCAGCACGCCGAACCCGATGATGAGCCCGACCTCGGCCATCAAATCGCCGAACCCGGTCGTGACGGCCTTCGCGGTGCCTTCGAAACCG
Organism: Saccharopolyspora galaxeae; assembly: GCF_016526145.1. Taxonomy (GTDB): domain Bacteria; phylum Actinomycetota; class Actinomycetes; order Mycobacteriales; family Pseudonocardiaceae; genus Saccharopolyspora_C; species Saccharopolyspora_C galaxeae. Next base: position 178,874 of record NZ_JADDUE010000006.1, on the reverse strand, counting down.
AGCCCGGTGGCCAGGCCGAGGTACAGCGAACCCAGCACCAGCACGATCACCGGGTTCAGCCGCGCACCCACGATCAAGCCCACGATTCCGAGCACCGTGATCGCGGTGTGCAGCAGGAGGAGGGAGTTGGACATCCTTGTCGCTCTTTCCGTGGTCCTCGCCATTGCGGCGTGCCCGGCGCGGCCGGGCGGGCCAGGCGGTCAGTTGATGTGCGAGCCGCCGTTGATGTCGAAGGTGGCGCCGGTGATGTAGCCGACGGATTCGCCGGCGAGGAAGGTGATCGTGCTCGCCACGTCGGTGGTCCGGCCGTTGCGCCCCACCGGGACCCCGGAGATCAGTTCTTCCTTGCGTTCACCGCTGAGCAGTCCGCCGGTGATGTCGGTGTCCACCAGGCCCGGGGCGACCGCGTTGACCACCACTCCGTTCGGTCCGACCTCCCGCGCCAGCGCCCTGGTCAGCCCGAGCACGGCCGCCTTGGCCGCCGAGTAGTGCGACCCGCCGAACACCCCGCCGCCGCGCTGCGCGCTGACCGAGGAGACGTTGACGATGCGCCCGTAGCCGCGCTCGACCATCCCGGGCAGCACTCGCCGCGTGACCAGGTACGTCCCGGTGACGTTGACCCGGAACACCAGCTCCCACTCGTCCTGCTCGATGTCCAGGAAGCGGGTCGGGCGGGTGATTCCCGCGTTGTTGACCAGCGTCGCGATCGGCGGCAGATCGGCGGATTCGACGGCGGAGACCGCGGAGTCCACCGAGGACTCGTCGGTGACGTCGGCGCGCACGCCGAGTGCGCGGACCCCGTGTTCCTCGGCGACGACACCGGCGGTGCGCTCGGCGGCGTCGCCGTCGACGTCCAGCACCGCGATGTCGAAACCGGCCGCGGCCAGCTGCCGGGCGGTCTCCCGCCCGATGCCGCGCTCGGATCCGGCTCCGGTGATGACTGCGGTACGTGCGGTTTCGGACATGCGGGTCCTCCAGATCTCGGTCGTCGGGAACCGGCCGGGTCAGCCGGCCAGCAGTGCGCGGACGTCGTCGCGAGCGGCGGCGGCCGCGGCGGGACGGTCGGTTTCGGCCACGTCGTGGGTTTCGAGTTCGAGCACGTGGCGGCGGTTGCCGGGGTTCTCGGCCAGCGCCGCGATCACTCCGGCGAAGTCCGCGCGGCCGCGGCCGATGCTGAGGTTGATCTCGCCGGGCGCGGCGTCCCGGTAGTGCACGTGCTCGACGCGGGTAGCGAGTTCCCGCGCCAGCGCCACCTCGTCGATGCCACCCGCGACGACGTGGCTGACGTCGTAAACGAGCCCGGCTGCTTCGGCAGGAACCCGCTCCAGCAGCGCGATCGCGCGCTCGGTGGTGTGGCAGAACCGGAAGTGGTGCAGGCCCTCCACCAGCAACCGCACCCCGTTGCTCGCGGCGAGCTCGCCGAGTGCGCGCAGGCCGCGCGCGAGCCGGTCCAGATCGGCGTCTTCGGCCACGAACGGCGTCCGGGTCTGCGCTCCGCAGGGCACGATCATGGCGGCGTTCAGGCGAGCGGCCAGCCGCACCAGCCGCCGCCCGGATTCGAGCAGGTCGTGCTCGGACAGCGCGGGATCGTTCAGCGGCCCCGGGTCGACGTTGATCGCCCAGGTGCGCAAGCCCGATTCCTCGACTGAGCGCACGATGCCTGCGGTGTCCTCGCCCAACGGGTGCGGGATGTGCTCGCAGACTCCGGGGAGTCCACCGAGGTCGATGCCGTCGAAACCGAGCTCGCGGATCGTCGTCAGCGCCTCGGTCAGCCGGCGGTGGCGGAACGAGATCGTCGAGCAGCCCAGTTCGGGCAGGCAGCTCGGCTCCGGATCCCCGCGCAGCACCATGACCGTCACTCCTTCGTGCGTTAGGTGGCGCACAGTTAACGTCCAACTCGCGTCGACTGTCAACAGTCGACTGTCACTGGACGACCGGGTCTTGGACTACGATGAGCCCGGACCCGAGCAGAGAGGCGATCCACACGTGTCCCTGGATGTCCCGGCGCTGGGCGGCGTCGACCGGCAGACGTTGCGCGAGCAGTCCCTGCACAAGCTGCGGGAAGCGATCAGCAGCGGGCAGCTCGAACCAGGGCGGCGGCTGATCGAGACCGAGCTCAGCGAAGCGCTCTCGGTCTCTCGCGGAACCTTGCGCGAAGCACTCCGGCACCTGGTGCAGGAAGGGCTCGTCGTCGCCGACGAACGCGGCAAGCTGCTGGTGCGCGCGCTGACGAAAGCCGAAGTGCGCGACATCTTCGCGGTACGTGCGGCGCTGGAAGTCCTCGCAGTGGAGCTGCTATGCGGCGCGCCGGAGCGGGACGAGATCATCAGCACGCTGCGCGCGGCCGTGGACCGGCTCCGCGACGAGCAGCAGGGCATGGCGGAACTGGTGGAGAACGACCTGGCGTTCCACCGGCTGCTGTGCGAACTGACCGGCAACGCCGCGCTCGTGCAGTCCTGGCAGAACATCTCCGGGCTGACCCGCGCGACCATCGTGCGTTCCGGCCCGGAGCTGGCGGTGCGCAACATGGCCTGGCAGCGGCACACCCCGATCGTCGACGCGATCGAGGCGGGCGAAGCCGCGCGGGCGCGCGAGGTGGTGCGCGAGCACATGAGCGAAACCACCGAGCGGATCGTCGCCGTGCTCGGCGACTAGGGCAGCTGCACAAGCGGCGTCAGCCGCAGCCAGAAGACGCCCGTGGTTCCGCCAACTGACCCGCTTTCACGCACTCCCCAGCCCCGCCGACGGCTCTGCCCAGGTCACTTACGGCGCCTATGCTGCGGCGCATGGCCCCGGAGCCGGTGGACATCTGGGCAATGGCAGACCTGGTGAAGCCGTTCGCCGTGCGAACGGTCGCGACGTTGCGCGTGGCCGACATCGTCCGGGACCGGCCGGTCGCGCTGGAGGAGATCGCCAAGAGGAGCGAGGCGCAGGCCGACCCGCTCGGCAGGCTGTTGCGGTACCTGGTGCAGCACGGCATGTTCACCGAACCGGAACCCGACGTGTTCGGTCCGAACGCCGCTTCGCGCGAGCTGGAGAGCGACTCGCCGAGCGGCACCAGGGAGTGGCTCGATCTGGACGGCGCGGTCGGACGCGCGGATCTGGCCTTCGTGGAGCTGATCGAGCAGGTGCGCGGGCACCACCCGGCGTACCGGGCTGCGTTCGGCCGCTCGTTCTGGGAAGACCTCGCGCACAGCGCGCAACTGTCGGACTCCTTCGACGACCTGATGGAGACGAAGTCGAGCACCCTCGCTCCGGTGGTGGCCGACGAACTGGACTGGGACCGGTTCGGCCGGGTCGCCGACATCGGCGGCGGCAAGGGCGTGCTGATCGACGCGATCCTGCAGCGGTACCCGGACGTTCGCGGCATGGTCGTCGACCTGGCCGGACCGGCCCGCAACGCCGACGAGTACCTGCGTTCGCGCGGTCTGCGAGACCGCGTCGAAGTGGTCACCGGGAGCTTCTTCGACCCGCTGCCGGACTCGGCGGACGCCTACGTGCTGAGCGACGTCCTCGGCGACTGGGACGACGAGGACGCGATCCGCATACTCGCCCGCTGCGCGGAGGCCGCGGGCGCGGACGGCAGCGTGCTGATCATCGAGCTGCTGCCCGGCGCCCCGGAAGCGTTCACCGAGATGGACCTGCGGATGATGATCTACGTGGGCGGCCGGATGCGGGATCTGGACCGGACCGACCGGGTCGCCTCGGCCGCCGGGCTGTTCGTCGCGGCGGTCACCCGCGTGTCGGGGGGTTACGGCATCATCGAGTGTCTGCCCGACCGGTGAGCTCTTCTAGCCGCAGCTGACGACGCCACTTCGGCGGCAGGTCCTGCGCCGCGGGCGCCACCTGCTCGCGGCGATCCCGGTCCCCCATGGCGAGCGCGAAAACATCCGCCACCGTGACCGCGTGGCCGGGCTTGCTCAGCATCCGGACCTCGTCCCCGGCGCGGATGTCGCCGGATTCCTCCACCGCGAGGTAAACCCCCGGCCTGCCGATTTCGGCGAACCGCTTCACCAGGCCCTTGTGCTGCCAGAAGCCGGCGAAGACCCGGCACGGGTTGCGCGGTCCGGTCACCCGCAGCACGGCGGAGCCGATGCGCCAGCGCTCGCCTATCACCGCGAAGCTGCTCTCGCAGCCGAGAAGGCTCAGGTTCTCCCCCGCGTTGCCCGGCACCAGCTCCCGGCCCAGCTCCGCGGACCAGAACCGCAGATCCTCGGTGTCGAAGGCGTAGGCCGCCTGGTACCAGGCTCCGTGGTGCTTGGTGTCGATCACCTGATCACCGCGCACTCCGCCCGGGGTGAACTCGACCGGATCGTCCACCGGACGCTTGTCGATCCCTGTTCGCCCCATCCGCCCGGTCCACTCACCGGTACGCAGCACCGCCACGTTCACCGACCGCACATAACCCACCGCGCCAACCTATGCGCTGCTCCGCCCGCGCATCCAGGTGTTTTCGCGGTCCTTCAACGGTCAGCGAGCACGAAGACCGTCCACAGCGCGGTGTTCCGCGAATACCGGCGGTTCAGGGCAGCTTGCCGCGTCCGGAGTCGAACGCTCGCCGCGCACCGTCCACGAGATCCTGGACCAGTTCCGCGGCGGGCCGAGCAGCGGCCTGCGAGTAGGTCTGCCCCGCCCACAGCGACATGGCTTCCGGGTCTCCGGCTTTCCCGGCCGCTACCCGCACCGGCTTGGTGAGGTGGTGCAGTTGCGGGTAGGCGGCGGGCGCGTGCGGGCCGTTCTCCCGCATGAAGCGGTTCACCAGCCCGCGCGCGGGACGTCCGCTGAACGCTCTGGTGAACTCCGTGGCCCGGGTGCCCTCGGCGATCTCCGCACGCTGGGCCGCCGCGGTACCCGCCTCATCCGTGATCATGAAGGCCGTGCCCAGCTGCGCCGCGACCGCACCGGACGCGAGCACCGCGGCCACGTCGGCACCGGTGACGATCCCGCCCGCGGCGATCAGCGGCAGCTCGACCTCTGCCGAGATCAACCGCAGCGCGCCCAGCAGGCCGATCAACTCACCACCGGCCCGCGTCGCCTCATCGTCGTCGAAGACCGCCCGGTGACCGCCGGCTTCGGAACCTTGCACGCAGAGCAGGTCGACCCCGGATTCCGCAGCCTGCCGTGCTTCCGAGGGCGTGGTCACGGTGGCGACCACTTCCGCCCCCACCGAGTGCAACCGCTCCACAGTGGACGATTCCGGGCAGCCGAAGGTGAACGACACCACCGGGATCCGCTGGGCGATCACCAGTTCCACCTTGGCCTGGTACAGGTCGTCGTCCCAGTGCGCTGTCCCCGGTTCGACGCCGTAGTGCTGCGCCTGGGCTTGGACGCGGCTGCGGTAGGCCGCCAGCTCGATGTTGCGCCGATGGCCGGGAACGAACAGGTTCACCCCGAACGGTTCCGCGGTCAGCTCGCGCGCTCTGGCGATCTGCCCGTTCAGCGCCTCTTCGGTGAGGTAGCCCGCGGCCAGGAAGCCGAACCCGCCCATGCCGCTGACCGTCGCGGTCAGCTCCGGGGTGCTGATCCCGCCCGCCATCGGCGCCGCGATCACCGGCACCGTCCGCTGCTCGATCATGCCCGGCACATTAGTTGTCGCGCCGCCTGCCCGCGACATCGCGAGCACCACACCGGTTCGACGCCGAAAACGCTTGCGCGACAATGCTTTCTCGGACGCGGCGGCAAACGGCTTCAGCTCCGTCCGCGAGGCGCTCCCACTGGAAGCCGGTGATCCGCTCCCGCACACCCCGCAGCCGATCATCCGAAACCCGTTGAGCCGATGGCCAACCAGCTCCTGGGCCGATGGCCCCACCTCCCTTCGTCTGTGCGCCGCGCCACCTCTGATGCGCGGGTGTACCGAGCTGGAAAACGAATTGTTAATCGCCTTGTTCCGAATACCTCGCTCCACGAATCTCTTGGCACCGCAAACCACGCGAGAACGGGAGAACCCGATGAGTACAACCGCCAAGCAGACCACCGAGGCCGAAGCCGGGTCGCGGGTCAAGCGCATCGCGTTCGCCGCAACGGCGGTGCCCGCGCTGATGATCGGTCTGGCGCTACCGGCCAACGCCGCGGAACTGACGCCGATCGCGGAGGCGCTGGACACGACCGTCGCCGACACACTCTCGTCGGTCGGCGGCGCACTGGACGCCCTCGGCCTGGCGGCCTGACCGACTCCCCCGGCGGCCGCCGCCATGCCGGCGGCCGCCCCTGGATGAGGCCGCGTGGGGCGGAAGTTCCGCTACGAGATTTCCGCCCCACGTTCCGGCAAGCGACCTCCCCTGCCGAAACCACCTGTTCAGTCCACAACGGACACACCAAGCCGGTCACGGGCGCAGTCCCGCCACGAGATCCGCCGGGGCGAGCTTGACCGCGAACGGCTCGGTGCTCTCGAAGACCTCGTCGTCACGAACCCGCGCGATCCGCTGATACCGCGAACCACCCACCAACTCCCACGCGGTGATCGTCGGCTGCTCCAGATCGGGGTCGACGAGCCAGAAGAACCGCGTGCCCAGCCGCGCGTAGACGGCCTTCTTCAAGCTCTCGTCCTTGATCCGGCTGCTCGGCGACACCACCTCCACCGCGACCACCGGCGCGGACGGCAGGTTCCGCAACGTCAGGTCGTCGTGCCGCGCCACCAGGATGTCCGGTCGCAGCTCGGTGAACGGGTCCGGCCGCACCGCGAACGGCGCGGCGAGCACCCGGTACGGCGACGTGCACGCGATGTGCAGCTGCGAGGCCAGTTCGACCACCGCGCCCTGGTGCGGCCATCCCGGCACCGCGCTCGCCAGCAGCTCACCGTCGATCAGCTCGTAGCGCCTGCCGTCCTCGGGCAGTCCCTCCAGGTCGTGCACGCTGAACGGACGTCCCACTCCTGCCTCGATCCGCATCGTCGAATTCCCTTCGCTCTCGGTGCCGCAAAGATGGTTCTGCGATGAAGAGGCGCGAAGCGTTCGATCTGATACAGCCGTCACCGGAACGTGTGAGCATGAAAAAGTGGGCGGGAACCCCGGAGGGTCCCCGCCCACTCGCACCATTGCGATCTCGCACACCCCGCCACAGGGCCTCTGGTGCGTTCCGGATGAGCGCTCCCGCGACGAGCGCTCAACTCTGGTGCCGAGCCGAGGAGTCCGGATCAGACGCCTCGGCCCGGCCACCCGGGTCCGACACCGGGCGAGCTTTCGATCAGAACTGGGCGGTCTCGGTCGAGCCGGCCAGCGCGGTGGTGGACGAGTCCGGGTTCACCGCGGTGCTGATCAGGTCGAAGTAGCCGGTGCCCGCCTCGCGCTGGTGGCGAGTGGCGGTGTAGCCCTGCGCCTCCGCGGCGAACTCCCGCTCCTGCAGGTCCACGTACGAGGTCATGCCGTCGGCGGCGTAGCCCTTGGCCAGGTCGAACATGCTGTGGTTCAGCGCGTGGAACCCGGCCAGCGTGATGAACTGGAACTTGTAGCCCATGTGGCCGAGTTCGCGCTGGAACTTGGCGATGGTGCTGTCGTCCAGGTTCTTGCGCCAGTTGAACGACGGCGAGCAGTTGTAGGCCAGCATCTGGTCCGGGTACTTGGCCTTGATCGCCTCGGCGAACTGCTTGGCGACCTCCAGGTCCGGCTTCGAGGTCTCCATCCAGATCAGGTCCGCGTGCGGCGCGTAGGCCAGGCCGCGGCTGATGCAGGGCTCGATGCCGTTGCGGACCTTGAAGAAGCCCTCCGAGGTGCGCTCACCGGTCAGGAACGGCTCGTCGCGCTCGTCCACGTCGCTGGTCAGCAGCGTCGCGGCCTGCGCGTCGGTGCGGGCGATGACCAGCGAGGGGGTGCCGGCCACGTCCGCGGCCAGGCGCGCCGCGTTCAGCGTCTTGACGTGCTGGCTGGTGGGGATGAGCACCTTGCCGCCCAGGTGGCCGCACTTCTTCTCGGAGGCCAGCTGGTCCTCCCAGTGCACACCCGCGGCACCCGCGGAGATCATGCCCTTCATCAGCTCGTAGGCGTTGAGCACGCCGCCGAAACCGGCCTCGGCGTCGGCGACGATCGGCGCCAGCCAGTTCGTCGGCTCCGACTCGGTCTCCTCGGCCTCCGGGTCCAGCGCCTCGGACCAGCTGATCTGGTCGGCGCGCTTGAGGGCGTTGTTGATCCGGCGGACCACCTGCGGGACCGAGTTCGCCGGGTAGAGGCTCTGGTCCGGGTAGGTCTCACCGGCCAGGTTGGCGTCCGCGGCGACCTGCCAGCCGGACAGGTAGATGGCCTTGAGCCCGGCGCGGACCTGCTGGACCGCCTGGTTGCCGGTCAGCGCGCCCAGCGAGTTGATGTAGTCGTTGTCGTTGAGCAGGTTCCACAGCCGCTCGGAGCCGAGCCGGGCCAGGGTGTGCTCCTCCTGCACGGAACCGCGCAGGCGGACGACGTCCGCGGCGGTGTGAGTGCGCTCGATGCCCTTCCAGCGGGGGTCGTTGTCCCACTCCCGCTGGAGTTCCTCGGCGGCCTTGATCGCCTGCTGGCGGGTTCCAGGCTGGAGGCTCATGGTCTTCCCCTTCCGGGACGGTTCGTGCCGTTGCTGCCCCTAGTGTTGGCCGACGACCCCGGTCCGATCGAGAAGAAAATCGTAGAAATTTCGGCGGTTTTTCTGCTAGCATCAAGCCATGCCCGACTTCGCCGCCGAAGAAGACCGTAATTTTTCTACCGACCAAGACCTCCTGGTCTTCGGTCAGCGGCTGCGGCACCTGCGCCGCGCTGCCGGTCTCACCCTCGTTGAGCTGGGCGAACGCGTGGGGCGCGCGCCCTCGCAGCTCTCCCTGCTGGAGAACGGACACCGCGAGCCGAAGCTGTCGCTGCTGCGCTCGCTGGCCGACGCGCTGGGCAGCTCGGTGGACGAGCTGCTGTCGAAAAAAGCGCCGAACCGGCGGGCGGAGCTGGAGATCGCCGTCGAGCAGGCGCAGCTCGACCCGACCTACCAGCGGCTGGACGTGCCGCCGCTGAAGGTGGGCAAGCGGGTGCCCACCGAGGCCCTCGAACACGTGCTGGCGCTCTACGACGAGCTGAAGCGGCGGGAGACCAAGCAGGTCGCCACTCCCGAGGAGGCCCGCAAGGCGAACGCCTCGCTGCGGCAGATGATGCGCGAGCACGGCAACTACTTCCCGGAGATCGAGAAGGCCGCGTCCGGAGTCCTGGACCGGGTCGGCTACCACGGCGGCGCGCTGTCCGAAGGGGTCATCCAGTCCATCGCCACGCATATGGGCTACGGCCTGCGGTTCGTCGCCGACCTGCCTCGCTCGGTCCGCTCCATCACGGACCTGCGGCACAACCGGATCTTCCTGCGGCGGGAATCACTGGGGATGCACAGTCCGCGCACGATCCTGCTGCAGACGCTCGGCCACCTCACCCTCGGGCACGAGCAGCCGCGGGACTTCGCCGACTTCCTGCGCCAGCGGGTGGAAGCGAACTACTTCGCGGCCGCGGTGCTGGTGCCGGAACGGGCCGCGGTCAGCTTCCTCCAGCAGGCCAAGGCGGACCGCGACCTGGCGGTGGAGGACCTGCGGGACGTGTTCTCGGTGTCCTACGAGATGGCCGCGCACCGGTTCACCAACCTCGCCACGCAGTACCTGGACCTGGTGTGCCACTTCGTGCGCAACGACGAGACGGGCATCATCTACAAGGCGTACGAGAACGACGGGCTGGTTTTCCCCACCGACCCGGCGGGCGCCATCGAAGGGCAGCGGATGTGCCGGCACTGGGCTGGCCGGATGGTTTTCGCCTCGCCGGACCGCTATTCGACCTACTACCAGTACACGGACAAACCAGGTGCCACGCACTGGTGCGTCGCGCACGTCGACCCGAACCGCGGGCGGGATTTCGCGATCACGCTGGGCGTGCCGTACACCGAGTCGCGCTGGTTCCGGGGGCGGGAGACGACGAACCACTCGAAGTCCGGCTGCCCGAACGGCGAATGCTGCCAGCGGCCACCGACCGAACTCGCCAACCGGTGGCAGGGCATGGTGTGGCCGTCCGCGCGGGCGCACTCGCACGTGCTCTCCGCGCTGCCGTCGGACACCTTCCCCGGCGTGGACGAAGCCGACGTGTACGCGTTCCTGGAATCGCACTAGCACTGCTACGGCGGTCAGCGGTCAGCAGTAGCCGCGGCGGGATCACGACCACGAGTTGCGGATCGAGACCGGTTGGCGCTACTGCATGGCACGGGTAGCGCTGCCTTACCGGGTTGGAGCGCGAGAACGGTTGGACGCTGAGTTCGCCGAGCCGATGGGCAGGCGATCAGAAGCACCATGCAGAACAGCGGTCGGACAGATCAGCCGGTCCCGGCTCGCCGGCGGTGACGAGCCGGGGCCGGTGGTCATTCATCGCCCCGCCGCTTGCTCAGCTCGGCGGGCACCACGCGGACGGGGAACGGCCGCTCCGCTTCGAATGCGTCCGAGCCCTTGACCTCGGCGATCTGCTGATAGTGGCCTTCATCGTCCAGCTCGTGCACTTCCACGCTGGGGATGGCCGGGTCGATGACCCAGTAGCACTCGACGCCCAGTTCCTCGTACAGCGCCTTCTTCGAGTTCCGGTCGTGCAGCGCGGTGCTGCGGGAAAGGACCTCGACCACCAGCGTCGGCGGCACCGGCAGGTGCGTCTCGGTGAAGTCCTCGTCAGGGGCGACCAGCACGTCCGGTTGCAGCTCACTGGTACTGGACGTCCGCAGCGCGAACGGTGCCGGGAGAACTGAGAATCCCTCCGGGCACTTTTCTTCGAGCAGCATCCCGAGCAGCAGAACGACCCTTTGGTGCCGGTACCCCGGCGCCGGGGTCACGAGCAAGCTCCCGTCGAGCAATTCGTACCGGCGACCGTCATCGGGCATCGTCTCCAAGTCGTCCACGGTGAGGGGGCGCTCTTCGACCTGCTCGAACACGTGCGGACCGGTCATGTCAGCCATAAGAGCCATCTTGCCCTCCTTTCTTGATCGACGACAGTGAAGCACACGGCATCGACAGTTCGTAATCACTCGACTACTCAGTGCGACTTCTTCGAGCGAGTCCGGAGGCGAGTTCGACGAAGCGGGCAGCAGCCGGCGCCAGCGGGCCGGGCCGCCAGAACAACCGGCCGCCGCGGACGACCTTCGGGCGCAGCGGCAGCACGGTCGCGCCCTCGCGGGCCGCCCCCGCGGCCATCGATTCGGGCAACAGCGTGGCGCCCGCTCCGGCCAGTACCAGCGGCACGATCATCGCCTGGTGCGCGGTCTCCACCGCCACCCGCGGACGCGCATCACGAGCGGCGACGACGTCTTCGATGACCGCGCGGGTCGCAGTGCCCGGCGGAGTCGCGACGAAATCCAACGCCGCAAGCTCCGAAAGCCCGATCCGCTTGCGATCGTGCCCACCGGGCGGCAGCACCGCGTAGACCTCCCGGCCCGGCAGCCGCAAGCCTTCCAGATCATCCGGGTCCGAAGTCGTGTCGACCATCCCCAGTTCGCACTCGCCCGCGCGGACGCTGCTGGTCACGGCCGCACCCAACTCAGGGTCGAGCACCCGGACATCGACCTTCGGGTGGTGGTGCAGGAACTCGCCGAGCAAACCGGCCAGCGGATCCACCGCCAGCGTCGTCTGCGCGACGATGTCCAGGCGCCCGGCGGTGAGGCCGAGCACCTGGCGCACCGAATCGCGCGCGGTGCTCAGATCGCGCACCACCTGACGTGCCGGTTCCAGCAGCGCCTCACCGGCTTGGGTCAGCCGAACGCCGTGCGGGAGGCGGTGGAACAGCTTGCCGCCCAACCGGTTCTCCAACTGCCCGATCGCGGCCGACAGCGACGGCTGGGCGATCCGCAACGCTCTGGCCGCGGCCGTGAAGCTGCCGTTCTCGGCCACGGCCAGGAAGTACTCCACCTCGCGGCGTTCCACACCGACCTCCCAGCACCGGCGACACGAGTCACCGTAACGACGACCGGTGCTCGCCCCGGGTCAGTCGTGCGCCGCCCGGAACCGTTCCCGGGCTTGCTCGTCGGCGACATCGCTGATCTGGTCGTCGGCCAGGTCGAAGCGGACCGACCGCAGCCGACCGGTGAAGGCGTTGTCCACCGGCGGGTAGTCGTCGACCACCGGGGAAGCCCGGTCCACCCCGACGTCGAAGGTCTCGTCGAAGGCGAAGTAGTACGGGATCGTCGCTCCCACCCGTCCTTCGGCGACGTTCACGTCGTCGACGCTGAGCACCGCCTTGCCGCCGTTGCCGACTCCGCCGCCGTCGTAGGTGAACTCGAGCCGCACGACGTGCTCGCCCGGCGCCAGCGGCTCGCCGGCGAGCTTGTAGAGATCGGTGCCGAAGTAGTTGTAGGCGTAGTGCGGCCGCCCTCCGTGCAGGTACAGGGACCAGCCGCCGAACCGGCCGCCCTGCGCCACCACGACGCCGTCCGCTCCCGCTTCGGGAATCTCCAGGTCGGCGGTGATGACGTGCGAGCGGTTCTTGACGTTCGGCGCGGTCTCCTCGGTGAGCCGCTTCGCCCCGGCGTGGAAGGTGATCGTGCGCCGGTCGCCGAGAAGGTCGAGCCGACCGGCCTCCTTCGGGTTCTCCCGTTCGGTCATCCGGTCGTCGAGCGGGAAGACGTTGTGCTTGGCCGCTTCCACGAGGAACAGCTGCTGCAGCTCGCGCAGCTTCTCGGGATGTTCGGCGGAGATGTCGTGCGCCTGGCTCCAGTCCACATTGGTGTCGTAGAGCTCCCAGCGGTCGTCGTCGAAGGACCGGCGAGTGCCGTCCTGCACCATCTCCCACGGGGTTCCGTGCCTGGTCACCGCCATCCAGCCGTCGCGGTAGATGCCGCGGTTGCCGACCATCTCGAAGTACTGCACGCGGTGCTGATCCGGCGCCTCGGCATCGTTGAAGCTGTAGCACATGCTGGTGCCTTCGATCGGCTGCTGCGGCACGCCCTGCACTGAAGCCGGATGCGGGATGCCCGCCGCTTCCAGCACCGTCGGCATGATGTCGATGACGTGGTGCCACTGGTTGCGGATTCCGCCGCGCTCCTGGATGCCGCGCGGCCAGTGCACGATCATGCCGTCCCGGGTGCCACCGAGGTGCGAGGCGACCTGCTTGGTCCACTGGTAGGGCGTGTTCATCGCCAGCGCCCAGCCCACCGGGTAGTGCGCGTGCGTCGTCGCGTCACCCAGCGCGTCGCGGTTCGCGTTGATGAACTCGGCGCTGTCCGGGATGCCGGTGGCGAACCGGTGCTCGTTCAACGTGCCGCCGAGCCCGCCTTCCGCGGAAGCGCCGTTGTCGCCGAGGATGTAGACGAACATCGTGTTGTCCAGCTCGCCGATCTCGTCCAGCGCGTCGACGAGGCGGCCGACCTGATCGTCGGTGTGCTCGGCGAAGCCCGCGTACAGCTCCATCAGCGAAGCCGCGGCAGCGCGTTCCTCTTCGGACAGTTCGTCCCAGTGCGGCACACCTTCGGCCCACGGCGCGAGTTCCGTGTCCGGTGGGACGACGCCGAGTTCTTTCTGGCGCTGCAACGTGATTTCCCGCTGCCGGTCCCAGCCGTGGTCGAACGCGCCCCGGTACTTGTCCCGGTACTCCTGGGGCACGTGGTAAGGCGCGTGCGTCGCGCCGAACGGCAGGTACGCGAAGAACGGACTGTCCGGCTTGAGCGTGTTCTGCGTGCGCACCCAGTCGATCGCCTGGTCCACCAGGTCCTCGGACAGGTGGTAGCCGTCCTCCGGCCGCTGCTTCGGTTCCACGGGGTTCGTCCCGTCGAACAGCACCGGGTACCAGTGGTTCATCTCAGCGCACAGGAAGCCGTAGAACTTCTCGAATCCCTCACCGGTGGGCCACCGGTCGAACGGCCCGGCGGCGCTGACGTCGCGTGCGGGCGTCTGGTGCCACTTGCCGAACGCGGCGGTGTTGTAGCCGTTTCCGTTGAGGACTTGGCCGATCGTGGCCGCGCTGCGCGGCCGGATGCCGGTGTAGCCCGGCGCCGCACTGGCCATCTCCGTGGTCACACCCATCCCCACGGAGTGGTGGTTGCGCCCGGTGAGCAGGGCCTGCCGGGTCGGCGAGCAGATCGCGGTGACGTGGAACTGCGAATACCGCAGCCCGCCATCGGCCAACCGTTCCGCGGCGGGCATCCGGCAAGGACCGCCGAACGAACTGGACGCGCCGAAGCCCATGTCGTCGAGCAGCACCAGCACCACATTCGGTGCCCCCGCCGGAGCGTTCAGCGGCTGCACCGGGTTGAACGCCGGCTCCTGGTCGCGGGCATCGAGCGAAGTGGCGGAAGGTCTCGGCGCATCCGCTATCGGCAGGTGTTCCCGCGACGGTTCGGATGCGCTCATGCTCTACCTCCGGTCTGTTTCTCGACATGCCCCGACGAAGACGAAAACCCAAGCGAGGCAAGGATTTTCGCGCTCGACGCCGCGGCGAATGCTAGTCGCCGCAGCGCGCCGGGCAAGCGCTTCCACGCTCCGGGCGCGGCCGGACGGGAGGTCCGGCGCACAACCCGGCGGCGTCCGCGCTGGCGAGGCGGCGGCACCCGGACGGCCAGACCACTTCGCCATGCGCGCCATAGGCGACGGCTATGGAGTCACTTCTTCGACTTGGTCTTGTCGTCCTTGCCCGCGGACTCGTCAGTGGACAGCGCGGCGACGAACGCCTCCTGCGGGACCTCGACCCGGCCGATGGTCTTCATCCGCTTCTTGCCTTCCTTCTGCTTCTCCAGCAGCTTGCGCTTGCGGCTGATGTCGCCGCCGTAGCACTTGGCCAGCACGTCCTTGCGGATCGCGCGGATCGTCTCGCGGGCGATGATCCGCGAGCCGACCGCAGCCTGGATCGGCACCTCGAACTGCTGGCGCGGGATGAGCTCGCGCAGCTTCGTCGCCATCTTCGTGCCGTAGGAGTAGGCGAAGTCCTTGTGCACGATCGCGCTGAACGCGTCCACGGCCTCGCCCTGCAGCAGGATGTCCACCTTGACCAAGTCCGAGCTCTGCATCCCCGCCTCCTCGTAGTCCATCGAGGCGTAGCCGCGGGTGCGGGACTTGAGGTGGTCGAAGAAATCGAAGACGATCTCGGCCAACGGCAGCGTGTAGCGCAGCTCGACCCGGCTCTCGGACAGGTAGTCCATGCCGTCCATCCGGCCGCGCCTGCTCTGGCACAGGTCCATCACCGTGCCCACGAACTCGGACGGTGTGATCACGGTGCACTTGGCGATCGGCTCCTGCACCTGCCCGATCTTGGCCTCGGGCCAGTCGGAGGGATTCGTGACCTCCTGCTGGGTGCCGTCCTCCAGCTCTACCTCGTAGACGACGTTCGGCGCGGTCGAGATCAGGTTCAGGCCGAACTCGCGCTCCAGCCGCAGCCGGGTGATCTCCAGGTGCAGCAGCCCGAGGAAACCGCAGCGGAAACCGAATCCGAGCGCACCGGAGGTTTCCGGCTCGTAGGTGAGCGCTGCGTCGTTGAGCTGGAGCTTGTCCAGCGCGTCCCGCAGCAGCGGGTAGTCCGAACCGTCGATCGGGTACAGGCCGGAGTACACCATCGGCAGCGGCTCCCGGTAGCCGCTGAGCGGCTCCGGCGCGCCCTTGCGCTCGGTGGTGATCGTGTCGCCGACCTTGGACTGCCGGACGTCCTTCACCCCGGTGATCAGGTAGCCGACCTCGCCGACGCCCAGCCCTTCGGACGGCTTCGGCTCGGGCGAGATGACGCCGACCTCCAGCAGCTCGTGCGTGGCGCCGGTGGACATCATCCGGATCCGCTGCCGCGGGGTGATCTTGCCGTCGACCACCCGGATGTAGGTGACCACGCCGCGGTAGGTGTCGTAGATCGAGTCGAAGATCATCGCGCGCGGCGGCGAATCGTGCACGCCCACCGGGCCGGGGACCTGGCGCACCACCTCGTCGAGCACCGCGCCGACGCCGTCCCCGGTCTTGGCCGAAACCCGCAGTACGTCGTCGGCTTCGCAGCCGATGATGTGCGCGAGCTCGGCGGCGTACTTGTCCGGTTCGGCCGCGGGCAGGTCGATCTTGTTCAGCACCGGGATGATCTGCAGGTCGTGCTCCATCGCCAGGTAGAGGTTCGCCAGCGTCTGCGCCTCGATGCCCTGCGCGGCGTCGACCAGCAGGATCGCGCCCTCGCAAGCCGCCAGCGAACGGCTCACCTCGTAGGTGAAGTCGACGTGCCCAGGTGTGTCGATCATGTGCAGCACGTGGTCGAGGCCGTCGACGTTCCACGGCATCCGCACGTTCTGCGCCTTGATCGTGATGCCCCGCTCGCGCTCGATCTCCATCCGGTCGAGGTACTGCGCCCGGTACGCGCGCTCGCCGAGCACCCCGGTCAGCTGCAGCATCCGGTCCGCCAGCGTCGACTTGCCGTGGTCGATGTGCGCGATGATGCAGAAGTTCCGGATGCGCTCCGGGTCCGTGAAGGTGGTATCGGCGAAGCTGCTCACTCGGTGTTCCTCGGGATCTCGGGGGCGCGCGGTTTCACCGCACATCGTCCCACGCCACGACCGGTGGCCGATGCCCAACTCCGCGGAGGATGCCCGGGGGTTCAGGTGTCCCGCTGGTCGGCGCGGATCGGGTGGTCCTCGGGAACTTCGATCAGCGCGATCCGCATCCCGTCGGGGTCGGTGATCCACGCTTCCACCAAGCCCCAGGGCTGCCGGGCGGGTTCGGACACCACCGGCACCTCGAAGCGCGTGAGCCGCTCGTACTCGGCGCGCACGTCCCGCACCTGCAACCACAGGACTTGGTCCGGGCTCGGACCGCGCTCGCCCTGGCCGGACAGTTCCAGGAAACCTTGGCCGAGGAAGAAGACGGTGCCACCGGGGAACTCCCGGGAGATCGCCAACCCGAGCACGTCCCGGTAGAAGCGCAGCGAACGCTCCGGGTCCAGCGGGCGCAGGATCATGCGGCTGTTCAGGATCTCCATGCGCACCGTTGTACCCCGTAGCGGCGGTCCGGGCCCTGAACGACATCGAGCCCCGCACCGGACGGTGCGGGGCTCGATGCGTTGATCAGCGGTCTCAGACGGCGCGCACGCCGCTGGCCTGCGGACCCTTCTGACCCTGGGTGATCTCGAAGGTCACGGTCTGGTTCTCCTCGAGGGTCCGGAAACCGGTGCCGTCGATCGCGGAGTAGTGCACGAACACGTCCGGGCCGCCACCGTCGGGGGAGATGAAGCCGTAGCCCTTCTCCGAGTTGAACCACTTCACGGTGCCCTGTGCCATCTCTGTCTCCTCACAGCGGATGAGTACCGGCGCCGCACTCTGCGACCACCGGGGCCTAGTCCAGACGGCGAACTCTCCAGCTTGCGCAGGGACTAGAGTCGCGCCCGCAACTTTCGCGAGCGTGTCGAACACGAACACAAAAATCGGCCGACTCATACAACCACACCGCCGCCCCGATCATTCCCGCGACCCGCCGGTGGTGTGGGTCTCATTTCACCGGCCTCCAGCAGGGCCGACCGCCCCGGGGAGCCACGGGCGGGCTCGAGGCGCCGAAGACCGAGCCGCAGCCGGGTCTGCGACACGGCGTTGCTAGCATGGACAGCCGTGCCGTGCGGCGTTCCGCCAGGGAGGAAGGCTGCGTTCGCCGGGTGCTCGAGCACCGGAGGAAGCAGCGCCGTACAAGTGCGGCACGACAAGTCCGAGCGAGGAAAGAGGCGCCAGCAGTGGCCAACATCAAGTCCGCGATGAAGCGCATCAGGACCAACGAGCAGAACCGGCTGCGGAACAAGTCGGTCAAGTCCGAGGTCAAGACCGCCATCCGCAAGTTCCGCGAGGCCGCTGCCGCCGGCGACAAGGACAAGGCCGTCGAGCTGCAGCGCGTCGCCGCGCGCACCCTGGACAAGGCCGCCAGCAAGGGCGTCATCCACGCCAACCAGGCGGCCAACAAGAAGTCCGCGATGGCCAAGCGCGCCAACGTGCTCTGAGCGGCCCAGCTCGCAGGCCGATCCGAGAACGGGGTCCGTTCCCAACGGGAGCGGGCCCCGTTTTCGTGTCTCAGGTCCGGGTGGAATGCAGGTCGACGAGCCTGCGCACTGCGCGCTCCAACGCGTAGTCGGCGTCCGCGGCCATCCCCTTGACCTCGCCGTTGAGCGCGGCGACGACTTGCAACGCATCGGCCACCGTCGTGCTGCTCCAGCCCCGCGACTGCGCCTGCGCCTTCTTCACCTTCCATGCGGGCATACCGAGTTCACCGGCCAGCCGGAACGGATCCCCGCGGCCGTAAGCGGCGACGCGTCCGATGGTGCGCACCGAATCCGCCAGCGCGTCCGCGATCAGCACGTGCGCCACACCGAGTTGCAGCGCCCAGCGCAGCGCCTCCAACGCGCCCGCGCGGTCGCCGGTGACCGCCTTCTCCGCCACGACGAACCCGGTGACCTCGGCGCGGCCGCGGTGGTAGCGGCGCACGGCGTTCTCGTCGACCTTGCCGCCGGTGTCGGCCACCAACTGGGAAGCCGAGGACGACAGCTCGCGGAGGTCGAAGCCGACGGTCTCGATCAGCGCGCTGACTCCGGCGGCGTCGATGCGGCCGCCGGCGCGGCGCACCTCGTCCTTCACGAACGCTTCCCGCTGCGCGGGTTTGGTGATCTTCTGGCATTCGGTCACCCGGGCGTCGAGCTTGCGCAGCGCGCCGGGCAGTTCCTTGGCGTTCTTGCCGCGCCCACCCCCGTTGTGCACGACGACGAGCACGACCCCTTCGGCGGGTTGCCGAGCGTGCGAAAGAACCGCTTCGGCGATCTCCTTGCCCGCGTCCTGCGCCGCCTCCAAGGCCACTACCCGGCTCTCCGCGAAAAGCGATGGGCTGAGCAGTTCATCCAGTTCTGGGGGGGTGAGTTCACTCACCTTGATCCGGCGCAGCTCGGTTTCCGGGTCGGCCGCCCGCGCCGCGCCCACCGTCTCGTGCAAAGCCCGCTCCACCAGCAGTTCTTCGTCACCGAGGATCAAGTGCAGCGGGTCGCGGACCACCGACGGAGAACTCATAGGGGCATCGTCGCATGACCGTCCGGCACTGCCGGGCGTTCCCGCTGCGCGGGCGCCCCTGGCCATGGTGCGGCGCCGTCCCGTAACGTTGCCGGTACAACCGAATAGCTCATCCAGAGGGGCAGAGGGAACGGCCCGTAGAAGCCCCGGCAACCATCTCGACCATTCGCGGCTCGCGCGAGGCAGTCGAAGAATTCGGTGCCAATTCCGACCCGCCCGCGGGATAGATGAGGAAAGGACCTCGCGATGACCGCTGCCGCCCAACACACGAACTCCACCGCCAAGACGGCCTACGACCTCGGTCCGGCCGTCGAATTGGTGTCCAAGGAAGAGGGACATCGCCAGCCGCTGGCCCCGGAATTCGTGTCGCTGGAGGACTTCTCGCCGCTGGAGGTCGCCTACGACTTCGGCCGCGTGCGCCGCGAGGACATCGAGGCAGGCCCCCGCTCGATCTGGCGCTACAAGCACCTGCTGCCGGTGCCGAGCAACGTCGAGGAGCACCCGAACACCGAACCCGGCTGTACCAGGCTGGTGCGTGCCGACAACCTCGCCAAGGCGCTCGGCGTCAAGCGGATCTGGGTCAAGGACGACACCGGCAACCCCACCCATTCTTTCAAGGACCGCGTGGTCGCGGTCGCGTTGGCCGCCGCCCGCGAATTCGGCTTCCGGGTGCTGGCCTGCCCCTCCACCGGCAACCTCGCGAACGCGGTCGCCTCCGCGGCGGCCCGCGCGGGCTGGGACTCGGTGGTGCTGGTCCCGTCCACGCTGGAGCGCGCGAAGATCCTGATGAGCGCGGTCTACGACGGCTCGCTGCTCGCGGTCGACGGGAACTACGACGACGTGAACCGGCTGGCCACCGAGCTGGCCGGGGAGCACGAGGACTGGGCGTTCGTCAACGTCAACGTCCGCCCGTACTACTCCGAGGGTTCCAAGACGCTGGGCTTCGAGGTCGCCGAGCAGCTCGGCTGGCGGCTGCCGGAGCAGATCGTGGTGCCCATCGCCTCCGGCTCGCAGCTGACCAAGGTGGACAAGGGCTTCCGCGAGCTGCAGCACACCGGCCTTGTCGAGGAGAGCCCGTACAAGATCTTCGGCGCGCAGGCCGCCGGGTGCTCCCCGGTTTCCACCGCGTTCAAGAGCCAGCAGGACGTGGTGCAGCCGGTGCGCCCGGACACCATCGCCCGCTCGCTGGCGATCGGCGCCCCGGCCGACGGGCCGTACGTGCTCGACACGGTGCGCCGCACCGGCGGAGCCATCGAGGACGTCACCGACCAGGAGGTCGTCGACGGCATCCGGCTGCTGGCCCGGACCGAGGGCATCTTCGCCGAGACCGCGGGCGGGGTCACCGTCGCGACCGCGAAGAAGCTCATCGAGGCGGGCAAGATCGATCCGGACGAGGAGACGGTGCTGCTGATCACCGGCGACGGCCTCAAGACGCTCGACGCCGTGCAGGACCAGGTCGGCCCGAAGGCGACCGTCGCCCCGAACACCGACTCGGTGAACCAGGCGCTGGGTCTGTGACCGTCCGCCGCGGGCCGCGCGCGTGCGCGGCTCGCGGAGCGCAAGCCGCGGTGGTCCAGGTGCTCGGCTCAGTTCTCCGGGCGGACCGGATCGCCGCACTCGACCGCTCGCCTGCCCTGCTCGTCCTGCACGATCGCGACGTCGCCGGACTGGTCGGTGCGCAACACTCGGGTGCCCATTCGGGTCAGTTCGCCGAGCACCAGCGGGCTCGGATGTCCGTAGCTGTTGCCCGCGCCGACGCTGACCACAGCCAGCCGCGGTCTTACGGCCGCGAGGAAACGAGGCGTGGTGTAGCGCGAGCCGTGGTGCGGGACCTTGAGCACTTCGGCACGCAGGTTCGCCCTCGAATCCAGCAGTTCCCCCTGGCCGGGTAGTTCCACGTCGCCGGTGAGCAGGATCCGCCCGTGCGGCGTGGTCGCCTTCACCACGAGCGAAGCGTCGTTGGCGTCCTCGCTCGAGCGGGTTCGCGCCAGCTCGCCGCGAGGTCCGAGCACGTCGAGCACCAGGCCCGGCCACCGCACTCGTTGACCGGCGCTCAGCCGCATCACCGGTACGCGGTTGGCGCGGGCCGCCGCGGTCACCTCCCGGAAAGCCCAAGCGGGTTCTCGCAGCGATCCGACGGCGAGTGCGCCGACCGCTCGGCCGGACAGCACCGCGGGCGCTCCGCTGACGTGGTCCGCGTGCAGATGCGTCAGCAACAACAGTGGTATGCGGCGGATCTCCAGGCGTTGCAGGCAATCGCTCATCAGCACGGGGTCCGGCCCGGTGTCGATCACCACGGCCTCGTGCGGACGCCCGGTGGCCAGCACCAGGCCGTCGCCTTGCCCGACATCGCAGGCGACCACGGTCCAGCCGGGAACCGGCCACGGAGCTACCCGATGCCGTACCGGGATCACCACGACGACGAACAGCAGGACCACGGCTGCGAGCACCATCCGCGAAATCCGGCCGCGCAGAACCACCAGCAACATCAACGCCAGCACGGCCAGCAGCAGGCCGCCTCCAGCGCCGGAAGGCCAGTCGAACGACGCGCCCGGAACCGCGGCCGAATGGCGGGCGACGGCCAGCACCCACTCCAGCTCCGGCCCCGCCAGCCACACCAGAGCGCTCGCCAGCGTTCCGGAAACGGGCGCGAGCAGCGTCGCGCACACTCCCAGCACGGTGGCCGGCCCCACCACCGGCCCGGCCAGCAGGTTCGCCAGCACTGCGACCACGCTGACCTCGCCGGAAACGGCTGCCACCAGTGGCGCCGTGAGCAGATGCGCCGCCGCCGGAACCGCCAGGGCCTCGGCGACACCCACCGGCACCCCGCGCGAGTGCAGCGCGTCCGCCCACACCGGCGCGAGCACGATCAGCCCGGCCGTCGCGGCCACCGATAGCGCGAACCCCGCGGCCGTGGCCAAGCCCGGCGCCAGCAGCAACAGGCCGACGACGCTCGCCGAGAGGATCGGCAGCGCCGACCGTTCGCGGCCGAGGACGAGGGCGAGCAGCCCGATCGAGCCCATCACCGCTGCCCGGAGCACGCTCGGTTCCGGTCCGGCGAGCACCACGAAGCCGATCATCGCCAGCGCCGCCCCCACGGCCGACACGGCAGGGCCTGCGCCGATCAGGCGCAGCACGAGCAACACCGCCCCGCAGACGATCGCGAGGTTCGAGCCGGAAACCGCGGTTAGGTGGGTGAGTCCGGCCGTGTTGAACTGCTCGACGACTTCCGGCGGGAGCTTGCCGGTGTCCCCGACCACGAGGCCCGGCAGCAGTCCGGCTGCGGCTGGGCCGAGCATCGCGCGTGAAGTCTCGCGCAGTCCCTCGCGCAGATCCTCCGCTGCACGCTGCCAGCTCGGCGCGGGCGATACGCCTTCGGGCGCTTCGTAGGTCGCAACGGCCGCGACGAGCAATTCCCCATTCCGCGGCGGCAGGACCTTGCCGTGCACGGTGACCTGCTGGCCGGCCGTCAGCGCGCCCCACTGCTCGGTAGGGGCCAGCAGCAGAACTTGCCCGCCCACCAGCGTCCGGCGGTCGTCGACCTCGACGGAGTCCAATCGCAGCCTGGCCACCGAGCGATCTTGCGCCCGGCGAGCACCGTAGGAGGCACCCTGCAACGGCCGCGGCGATTCCACCAATGTGCCACGCAGTTCCGCCTGCTCGGCCTGCCGTGCGGCCGAGCGCAACGGATGCGCGGCCACCGCGTGGGTCCGAACGGCGATCCCGGTGGCCGCGGCGCTGGAGATGATCAGCACGGCCAGCACGCCGTTGCGCCAAGCGCGCCCGCGCCCGAACCTCCAAGCCATCGGCAGCAGGAGCAGCGTCGCGCACGAGAGCGCCGCCGCGGTCGGCCACCCGCCGTGCAAACCGGCCAAGGTGATCGACCACGTGACCAGCGCAGCGGGCAGCAACCGCAAGTCCAATGTGGACCCTAGCGCGAAGGACTTGGCCCTCACGCCCGGACCAGCTCCCGCAGCCGCTCCATCCGGGTGTCCCCGATCCCTTCGACGTCTCCGAGCTGGTCGACCGAGCCGAACCGGCCGTGCTGCTCCCGCCATTGCACGATCCGTTCGGCCGTGACTTGACCGATTCCTGGTAGCGCATCGAGCTGTTCCTCCGTGGCGGTGTTGAGATCGACTTTGCTGCCCGCTCCACCCGGCTCGGGCGTCGAGGCCTGCCGGCCTCCCGGTTGGGCGCCGGGAGGTACCGGCACTGCGACGTAGAGCTGTTCCCCGTCGACGAGCCTGCGGGCCAGGTTCAACGTGGTGATGTCGGTTCCGGGCAACGCGCCGCCCGCCGCATCGAGCGCATCGGCTACCCGCCCGCCGGGGCGCAGCGTGACCAGGCCGGGACGCGACACCTCACCGACCACGCTCACCACCAAGTCCGCGGGCGGCGGCGCGGCGGCCTGCTGAACCGGTGGTGCGGCGACCTGTTCCGGGACGGGAGCGGCCGGCGCCGGTTCGGGAACCGGCCGGTCCAGCCACGTGACGACTCCGACCACGGCCAGCGCGACGACCGCGGCGAGCACGATCCCGAGCCGCCCGTACCTGCCAGGATCGACCCGGGCACGCGACCACGATTCGGGCAGCCATCTGCGCAAAGCTCGCCGCACTGGCGTCGACGTCGTGGGCGGGTCCGCATTCGAGGGACCGGCGCGGGACCCACCCTCGGGTTCCGGTGGCAATTCTTCCGTTCCGGGATCCCGGCCGGTCGGCGTCGGCCCGTCCTCGCGTTCCTGCTGCGTGCGCTCGCGCTCGGCCTGGCGCATCAGTGCGCGCAGGCGGGTACGCGGACTCGACGCGGTGTCCGGAGAATCGTCGAGCGAACCGTGGAATCGGGTTACAGCAGCCATGCCATCGACGTTAAGGAATCCGCGAACCGCCGCCCAGACTCAATTCTGCAATCTGTGGACAACTTGTCGGGCTGTGGATGAACCAGCACGAACAATCCGTAGGAATTCACTCGAAAGCAGATGTATTCGGGCGCTGAGCACCCGCTCCGGCTCACCGAGGTTCGCCGCCGCAGGGAGCGCGGATCATCTCCGCCAACCCCCGGGCAGCATGACCGCACCGAGAGCTCCGGGGCCTATGTGCGCACCCACCACCGGCCCGACCTCAGCGACCAAGCACTCGATCTGCCCGGAAGTCATCTCCTCCAGCCGCTGCGCGAGCCGATCCGCCCATTCGGGAGCAGCGAGGTGGTGGATCGCCACCGCCGCCGGCTCCGAGGCCACCGCGCGCCCCACGATCTCCAGCAACCTGGTGTGGGCGCGGGCGGTCGTGCGCACCTTCTCCAACGCTTCGACGCGTCCCTCGTGGACATGCAGCAACGGCTTGATCGCCAGCGCGGTACCGAGCACCGCGGCAGCGGTTCCGATCCGGCCGCCCCGGCGCAGATGCTCCAACGTCTGCACCGAGAACAAGGTCGTGGTCCGCTGCGCGATCAGCGCAGCACGGCTCTCCACAGCGGACAGTCCCGCCCCCGCGCAGGCCAGATCCGCGGCGCCTAATGCGGCGAATCCCAAGCCCATCGCGGCCGAACGGGAATCGACCACCCGCACCAGCTCCGGGCCCACTTCTTGCGCGGCCAGCCGGGCGGCGTCCCAAGTCGCCGACAAGCGCCGGGACAAATGCACCGAGACGACGCCGTCGGCCCCGTCCGCCAGGGCGTCCCGGTACACCCGTGCGAGTTCCGCCGCGGTCGCGCCCGACGTCGTCACCCGCTGCTTGTGCTCGAACGCGGAAACCAATCGATCCGAGCCGAACTCGAACTCCGGTACGGGCGTCCCCCCTTGCACGCTGACGTGCAGCGGCACCACGCGCACCGAGAATCGATCCGCGAATCCGTCCGGCAGGTACGCGGTGGAATCGGTGACGACGGCTACGGACACGCGAGAAACCCCAAAACCACCGCCGGGCGCCGCGGACGGCCGATCAGCCCGGAACTCCGCCGTTGTAGGTGATCAAACGCCACTGCCGGGAACCGCCGCGGCGGCTCAGCACCACCCAGTGGCAGTTGGCGACACCGCCGAGACCGGGCCAGAGCTCGTGCGGCCACCCCAGCAGCCGCGCGGTCAGCCCGGTGATCAGGCCGCCGTGCGCGCACACCAACGCGGTGGCCGAGTAAGTGGCGTCGAGTTCGGACACGACCTCGAACCCGCGCTCGGCGACCTCGACGCGCGACTCGCCACCCGGCGGAGCCCACGTCGGATCCGCTCGCCACGTACCCATCGCACCCGGCCAGCCGTGCTCCACCTCGGCGCCGCTGAGGCCCTGCCACTCGCCGAGATGCGTCTCGCGCAAGCGCTTGTCCTGCGGCACGGCCATGCCGGACAGCTCGGTGAACGCCATTGCGGTCGCAGCGGCCCGGCGCAGATCCGATCCGACCGCTACCTGCGGCTCGAACGAAGCGATCACCGGTGCGGCACGCTCCGCCTGTTCGCGACCGGTTTCGGTGAGCGCGGTGTCGAGATGTCCCTGGATGCGGCCCGCGGCGTTGAAGTCGGTCTCACCGTGCCGCCACAGCACCAGGCGATCGAGTGTCACTCGGCGCCGCCCTGCTGCTCGGCGGGAACCGCGCGGTCCTCGAACTCGATCCGCGGGCAGTCCTTCCACAGCCGCTCGAGCTCGTAGACCGCACGCTCCTCGGTGTGCTGCACGTGCACCACGACGTCGACGTAGTCCAGCAGGACCCAGCGGCCTTCGCGGGTGCCTTCGCGCCGCACCGGTTTCGTGCCGATCTTGCGCATCTTCTCTTCGACGGCTTCCACGATCGCTTCGACCTGCCGCTCGTTCGGCGCGGAGGCGATCACGAAGCAGTCGGTGATCACGAGCTGCTCGGAGACGTCGAGCAGCACGAGGTCGTTCGCCTTCTTGTCCGCCGCTGCCTGCGCCGCGACCAGCGCCAGCTTGCGGGCCTCCTCGGTGGCTGCCACGTCACTCCTCCCGGGCGGGCACGGTGCCGCCCACCCCGCACAAGGATAGCCAGGCCGGTTGCACCGGCGAGAACGCCGGGTTGCCCGATTCGGCACCGGTAGTCCGCGCCCGGTCCGGGCGCCGAGCCGAACCAATGGCCGGCCCGCGATCAACTGCCGAGTTCGTACCGGATGCTCATGGACCCCACTCCGGTGCAGGTGAGACGCCGTCCGACCGGTACAGCCCGCGCTTGGTGATGTACTGCACGATGCCGTCCGGGACCAGGTACCAGACGGGCAACCCGGCGCGGACGCGTTCCCGGCAACCGGTCGACGAGATCGCCATCGCCGGGATCTCCACCAGCGAGACCGATCCCTTCGGCAGGTGCGCGCCGTTGAGCGAATAGCCGGGGCGCGTGACGCCGATGAAGTGCGCGAGGTCGAACAGCTCGTTGACCCGGTGCCAGGAAAGGATCTGCTCCAGCGCGTCCGCGCCGGTGATGAAGTACAGCTCCGCGTCCGGGTAGTGGGCGCGCAGGTCGTTGAGCGTGTCGGCGGTGTAGGTCGGGCCGCTGCGGTCCACGTCCACCCGGCTGACCAGGAACCGCGGGTTGGACGCGGTGGCGACCACCGTCATCAGGTAGCGGTCTTCGGCCGGGCTGACCACCTCGTGGCCCTTCTGCCACGGCTGGCCGGTCGGCACGAAGATCACCTGCTCCAGACCGAACTGGGCCTGGACCTCACTGGCCGCGACGAGGTGGCCGTGGTGGATGGGGTCGAAGGTGCCCCCCATGACCCCGATGCGCCGACGAGACATGAATGCAGAGCCTAAACGAGTACCCGCGGGCGCGGTTCCGCCCGCGCCCGCGTGGTGAGCGATCACACGGTGCGGCCGCGATCAGTTCGCCGGGCGGACCTGCCCGTCGCCGAACACGAGCCACTTCGTCGAGGTCAGCTCGGGCAGTGCCATCGGGCCGCGGGCGTGCAGCTTCTGGGTGGAGATGCCGATTTCGGCACCCATGCCGAATTCGCCGCCGTCGGTGAACGCGGTCGAAGCGTTGACCATCACGGCCGCAGCGTCCACCCGGGCGGTGAACTGGCGGGCGGACCGGACGTTGTCGGTCACGATGGCCTCGGTGTGCCCGGAGCCGTGCTCGCGGATGTGCTCGACGGCCGCGGGCAGCGACTCGACGACGGCCGCTGCGATGTCCAGCGAGCCGTACTCGGTGTCCCAGTCCTGCTCGGTGGCTTCCAGCACGCCGGTCCCGCCGAGCCGCACGACCTGTTCGTCGCCGTGCACGGCGATCCCGCCCGCGCGCAGCTCGGCGACCGCGCGCGGCACGAAGTCCTCGGCGATGTCCTGGTGGACCAGCAGGGTTTCCGCCGCGTTGCACACGCTCGGGCGGCGGGCCTTGGAGTTCAGCAGGATGCGCAGCGCGGTGTCGGCGTCGGCGTGCTCGTCGACGTAGACGTGGCAGTTGCCGACCCCGGTTTCGATGGTGGGCACGGTGGCGTTCTCGACGACCGCGGAGATCAGGCCCGCGCCACCGCGGGGGATGACGATGTCGACCAGCCCGCGTGCGGTGATCAAGTGCTGCACCGAAGCACGATCGCTGCTGGGCAGCAGCTGCACCGCCGCGGCAGGAAGATCGTGCTTGACCAGCACCTCGGACAGGATCGCGACGAGCGCGGCGTTGGATTCGGCGGCCGACGACGAGCCGCGCAGCAGCACCGCGTTGCCCGACTTCAAGGTGAGCCCGGCGGCATCGACGGTGACGTTGGGCCTGCCCTCGTAGACGATGCCGACCACGCCGAGCGGAACCCGGACCTGCTGCAGCTGCAAGCCGTTCGGCAGCACGTTGCCGCGCACCACTTCACCGACCGGGTCCGGCAGACCGGCCACGGTGCGCAGCCCGTCGGCGATGCCGTCGATGCGCTCCCGGCTCAGCTTCAGCCGGTCGACCAGTCCGTCGGGGGTGCCGTTCTCCCGCGCGCGAGCGACGTCTCGCAGGTTGGCCTCCAGCACCTCCGGCGCGCGTTCGACCAGCGCCGCGGCCATCGCGTGCAGGAGTTCGTCCTTGACCGCCCGCGAAGCCAGCGCCAGCTCGCCCGCCGCGGCCTGCGCCCGCCGCGCCGCCGCGCGCACCTGTTCGCGCAGGTCCTCGCCGGTTTCCGCGGAATGGGAAGGTTCGATGCTCGTCGTCACGACACCAGCCTAATCGGCTCCTGCAACCGGGTTTGCGGGGTGCGGCGACGCCGTGTCCTGGCGATCCGGTAGGAATCGGGTCGTGGACGAACACGCCCTGCGGGAACTCGCCGACGAGCGGCTGCGCGCACTGGCCGGTCCGGACGCCGAACTGCGCGACGACCAATGGCACGCGATCCACGCGCTGGTGCTGGAACGGCGCCGCGCGCTCGTCGTGCAGCGCACCGGCTGGGGCAAGTCGGCGGTCTACTTCCTGGCGACCGCGCTGCTGCGGGAGCTCGGCGAAGGTCCGACCGTGATCGTCTCGCCGCTGCTGGCGCTGATGCGCAACCAGGTGGCGGCCGCCGAAGCCGCCGGAGTCCGCGCGGCCTCGATCAACTCCGCGAATCAGCAGCAGTGGGCCGACATCGAGGAGCAGGTCGCCGTGGGCGACGTCGACGTGCTGCTGGTGAGCCCGGAGCGGTTGAACAACCCGGACTTCCGGGACAACGTGCTGCCCGAGCTCACCCACAGCGCGGGCCTGCTGGTGGTGGACGAAGCGCACTGCATCTCCGACTGGGGCCACGACTTCCGCCCGGACTACCGCAGGCTGCGCACGCTGTTGCGCGAACTGCCCGAAGGCGTCCCGGTGCTGGCGACCACGGCCACCGCCAACGACCGCGTCGTGCAGGACGTCGCCGACCAGCTCGGCGTGGGCGGCGAATTCAGCGACCCGCAGCAGACGCTGGTGCTGCGCGGCACGCTCGACCGGGAAAGCCTGCGGCTGGGCGTGGTCCGGTTGCCGACCGCGCAGGCGCGGCTGGGCTGGCTGGCGGGCAACCTCGGTGAGCTGCCGGGGTCCGGGATCATCTACACGCTCACCGTCGCCGCGACCGACGAGGTGTCGGCGTTCCTGCGCGACCAGGGCTTCGAGGTGACGTCCTATTCCGGGCGCACCGATCCGGAGGAGCGGCAACGCGCCGAGGACGATCTGCTGGCGAACCGGGTCAAGGCGCTGGTGGCGACGTCCGCGCTGGGCATGGGCTTCGACAAGCCCGATCTCGGGTTCGTCGTGCACATGGGGGCACCGTCCTCGCCGATCGCCTACTACCAGCAGATCGGCCGCGCCGGTCGCGGCGTGCGGCGGGCCGAGGCGCTGCTGCTGCCCGGCCCGGAAGACCAGGACATCTGGAAGTACTTCGCTTCGCTGGCCTTCCCGCCGGAGTCGACGGTGCGCAGGATCCTCGACGCGCTCTCGGAAGCGGGCACCTTGTCCACTGCCGCGCTGGAGCCGCGCGTGGAGCTCGGCCGCTCGCGGCTGGAAATGGTGCTCAAGGTCCTGGACGTGGACGGCGCGGTGCGCCGGGTGAAGAGCGGCTGGGAAGCCACCGGCGAGCCGTGGGACTACGACGCGGAACGCTACGAGCGCATCGCCGCGGAACGCGCCACCGAGCAGCAGGCGATGCTGGATTACCTGGACACCACCGGCTGCCGGATGGAGTTCCTGCGCAAGCAGCTCGACGACCCGCACGCCGAACCGTGCGGGCGCTGCGACAACTGCACCGGCTCGGGCCGTTCCGCCGAGGTCGACGAGTCGTCGGTGCAGCGCGCGCAGGAACGCCTGAACCGGCCGGGCGTGGAGCTGAACCCGCGCAAGATGTGGCCGACCGGGATGGACGTGCTCGGCATCCCCGTCTCCGGCAGGTTCCCGGCGGGCGAACGCGCCGAGCAGGGCCGCGCGGTGGGGCGGCTGACCGACATCGGCTGGGGCAACCGGCTCCGCGAGCTGCTCGGCGCGAACAGCCCGGACCAGGACTTGCCGGACGACCTGTTCCAGGCGTGCGTGCAGGTGCTGGCCGCCTGGGAGTGGGAGCGGCGACCGGCGGGGGTGCTCGCGCTGGGCTCGCGGACCCGGCCGCGACTGGTGCGCAGCCTGGCCGAGCGGCTCTCCACCGTGGGGCGGTTGCCGCTGCTCGGCGAGGTAGCCACGAACCCGGAGACGACGCCGGTGCACGGCACCAACAGCGCGCAGCGGGTCGCGGCGCTGCGGGGGCAGTTCAAGGTTCCGGAGGACGTCTCGGCGAAGCTGGCCGGGCTCGACGGGCCGGTGCTGCTGGTGGACGACTACGCCGACACGGGCTGGACGATCACGATCGTGGCGCGCACCCTGCGGCTCGCGGGCGCTCCGGCGGTGCTGCCGTTCACCCTGGCCACCACGGCCTGAGCCGTTCGGGAGCAGTGGATGTCGTCAGCGCAGCGGGACCAGGTCGTCGGCGTGGATGACTTCCCGGCGTTGCTCCGGCGGTAGTTCGTGCGTGGAGCGGCCGATGAGGTCCGGCAGCTCACCGGCGTCGTAAGCGACCACTCCGCGAGCGACCACGGCACCTGCCGGATCGGCCAGGTCCACCACGTCCCCACCGTGGAAATCGCCTTCCACGCCGGTGATCCCGGCCGCCAGCAAGGACCGGCGTCGCCGCGCGACGGCGGCGACGGCTCCGTCGTCGATCCACAACCGGCCGCTCGACCCGGCGGCGTGCGCGAGCCAGAAGCGCCGCGCCGTCAGCCGCGAACCCGTGGTGGCGAACGCCGTTCCCACGTCGGCGGTGGCCAGGGCCCCCTGGGCCTCGGATGCCGAAGCCAGCAGCACCGGAATCCCCGCGCGCGCCGCCACCCGCGCGGCCTGCACTTTCGAGGCCATGCCGCCGGTTCCCACACCGGACCCGGTATCGCCGGCTTCCACACCTTCCAGGTCGGCGGGCCCGTGCACGTCCCGGATCACCGACGCCCGGCCGCTGCGCGGATCACCGTCGTACAACGCGTCCACATCGGACAGCAGCAGCAGCGCGTCCGCGCCGACCAGGTGCGCCACCAGCGCCGCCAGCCGGTCGTTGTCGCCGAAGCGGATCTCGGTGGTGGCGACCGTGTCGTTCTCGTTGACCACCGGCACCGCGCCCAGGGTGAGCAACCGCTTGAGCGTGCGCTGCGCGTTGCGGTACTGCGCGCGCCGGACGACGTCGTCGGCGGTCAGCAGCACCTGCCCCACCGTGCGCTGATACCGGGCGAACGATTCCGCGTAGGCGTGCGCGAGGGCTTGCTGCCCGACGCTGGCCGACGCCTGCTTGGTCGCCAGGTCGCGCGGACGGCGGCGCAACCCCAGCGGAGCCATCCCGGCGGCGATGGCGCCGGACGACACCAGAACCACCTGTCCCCCGTTGTCCACCCGGTTCGCCACGGCGTCCACCAGAGCCGCCAGCCGCGCGTGGTCCAGCGCGCCCTTGGACGTGGTGAGCGAGGACGAGCCGACCTTCACCACCAACCGGTGCGCTGCCCCGATCGCCTTGCGGGTCGGCGACAGCTGCACCTGGTCGGTCACCGATCCTCCTCGTCGTCCTCGCCGACGTAACTTCCCTGCGCGTCCAGGTTGGACCGGCGGGCGTTCTTCGCAGCCTTCCGGTCGGCGGCCGAGATGCGATCTTGGTCTTCCAGGCGCATGTCCGTGCCGCGACCGCTGAGCATGGTCGCCACGCCCGCGGGCGTGGACGGTTCCCAGTCGAAGGTGACCGAGCCGATGGTGACCTGGCTGCCCGGCTCCGCGCCCTGCTTGGCCAGCGCTTCCTCCACGCCGAGCTTGGCGAGCCGGTCGCCGAGGAAGCCCACCGCCTCGTCGTTGTCGAACTGCGTCTGGCGCACCCACCGCTGCGGCTTCTCGCCGCGGACGATGAAGGCGTCCGGCTCCTCGGGATCCCGTTCGACGGTGAATTCGCCTTCGCCGACCCCGGCCGGGCGCACCACGACCCGCGCGGGCTCCGGCTCGGGCTGCGCGGCGCGGTAGTTCTCGACTTCACCGGCCAGCGCGAACGACAGCTCCCGCAGCCCCTCGTGGCTGGCCGTGGACACCTCGAACACCCGCCAGCCGCGCTCTTCGAGATCCGGCCGGACCAGTTCGGCGAGCTCCCGCGCCTCCGGCACGTCCAGCTTGTTCAGCACCAGCAGCCGCGGCCGGTCGGCGAGATCGCCGTGCTCGGCGGCCAACGCCGGTGCGTAGCGCGCCAGCTCCGCCTCCAAGGCGTCCACATCGGACATCGGGTCGCGGCCCGGTTCCAAGGTGGCGCAGTCCACGACGTGCACCAGCACCGCGCAGCGCTCGATGTGGCGCAGGAACTCCAGCCCGAGGCCGCGGCCTTCGCTGGCACCCGGGATGAGCCCGGGCACGTCGGCCATGGTGAACACGGTGTCCCCTGCGGTGATCACGCCCAGGTTCGGCGCCAGCGTGGTGAACGGGTAGTCCGCGATCTTCGGTTTCGCCGCCGAGAGCACCGAGATCAGCGAGGACTTGCCCGCCGACGGGTACCCGACCAGCCCCACGTCGGCGACCGATTTCAGCTCGAGCACCAGGTCCAGCTGCTCACCGGGCTCGCCGAGCAGCGCGAAACCCGGCGCCTTGCGGGCCTTCGTCGCCAGCGCCGCGTTGCCCAGCCCGCCGCGGCCGCCCTGCCCGGCGACGAACGTGGTTCCCGGTCCGACCAGGTCGGCGATCACCTCGCCGTCCGAATCCAGCACCACCGTGCCGTCCGGCACCGGCAGCACGACGTCCTCGCCGATCGCACCGTTGCGCAGGCTGCCGCGGCCCTGCTTGCCGTTGGAGCCGCGGGCGTGCGGGCGGTGGTGGAAGTCCAGCAGCGTGTGCACCCCGGGGTCGACGACGAGCCGGACGTCTCCGCCGCGCCCGCCGTTGCCCCCGTCCGGGCCGCCGAGCGGCTTGAACTTCTCCCGGTGCACCGAGGCGCAGCCATTCCCACCGTCGCCGGCGGCGACGTGGATGGTCACGCGGTCAACGAACCGCGACACGAGTCCCTCCAGGTGCGAAGAATGCCGCCAACCGCGCGGAGCGGGCGGCGAACGCGAACGAGGGGCGGGGCCGGTGTGCGAACCGGACCCGCCCCTCGTTCGGGAGTTTGTGCCGAGAGCCGGGTCAGTCCTCGGCCGGCACGATGTTGACGGTCTTGCGACCGCGCTTGCTGCCGAACTCGACCTCGCCGGTGGAGAGCGCGAACAGCGTGTCGTCCTTGCCGCGGCCCACGTTGAAGCCGGGGTGGAACTTGGTGCCGCGCTGCCGGATCAGGATCTCACCGGCGCTGACGAGCTGGCCGCCGAACCGCTTCACCCCGAGGTACTTCGGGTTCGAATCGCGGCCGTTGCGGGAGTTGGATGCGCCCTTCTTGGTGGACATGATCAGGTCCTCACTTGGAGATGCCAGTGACCTCGACGCGGGTCAGCTTCTGCCGGTGACCCTGGCGCTTCTGGTAGCCGGTCTTGTTCTTGAACTTGTGGATGCGGATCTTGGGACCCTTGGTCTGCTCGACCAGCTTGCCGGTCACCGAGACCTTCGCCAGCGCGTCGGCGTCGGCGGTGACGTCGGAGCCGTCGACGACCAGTACAGCCGGGAAGGTGACCTCGGTACCGGATTCGCCTTCGAGCTTCTCGACCTCGACGACGTCCCCGACCGCCACCTTGTACTGCTTGCCGCCGGTCTTGACGATCGCGTACATGAGTCGGAAGTCTCCTGCTGCTCGGTTCGCTTGGTTCACCCGTTGACGCCCACTCCGGCGGGGCCGGAGATCCACCCGGCAGTGCCGGGTTTCGGTGGGTTCCTGTGTCACGACCCTCGACCCGCGAGGGGCGCACCGGGTTCCACAGGCGTTTAAGCTCTCCGCCCGTCCGGCGGCGAGAAGTGCCCTCACAGCATACAGACCGCTCGCGGCGGCCTTACTCCGGGCTTGACTCCCGGGGAAGGAACCGGGTTTTCCGCGCGATCTCCCTGCGGTTCGATCTTACCTTGCTACTGTGAGTCGCCGTTCGACCTTCACATGGGGATTCAGCGTGACCGAGACCGCATCCGGACCACGGCGGACCGAGCACGAAGAGCCTGCGCCCGCCGACCACCTGCAGCGGTTGCGCGAAAGCGCGGCAGGGCCTCGGTCACTGCTGCTGATGGCCGCGCTGCCACCGCTGATGATGCTGCGCGAGGTGCTGCGGTACCCGCAGATGCACTTCTACGACTACTGGTGGGTGCTGCTGGACATCACGAACCCGGACGGTTCGCTGCGTCCGGAGGCGCTGCTCGGTTTTCGCAACGAGCACCCGTTCGTCCTGCCGAGCCTGTTGTTCTGGTTGAGCGCCCGGTTCGGCGGCGGCTCGAACCACCCGTTGGGCCTGCTGGTGCTGGCGTTCGGCGTCGGATGCGTGCTGCTGGTGTGGGCGATGCTGCCCGCGGACCTGGGGCGCTGGCAGCGCGCGGGGCTCGTGGTGGCGACCTCGGCGCTGGTGTTCAACCCGCACGGCATCCACAACTTCGTGCGTTCCATGAGCGGTGCTTCGTGGGTGCTGGCGATGCTGCTGGTGCTGAGCGCGCTGCTGGCGATGCAGCGCGGACGTCCCGTCCCGGCGGTGCTGCTCGGCTTGTTGGCTTCGATCAGCTACGGCACGTCGTTCGCGGTGTGGCCGGCGCTGTCGGTGCTGGCCTGGATGCGCGGGGAGCGCAGGCGGCGAGTCGCCGCCCCGATGGTCATCGGAGTGGTCGTCGTGGCCGCCTGGCTGGTGTTGCGCGGTCCCCAAGGCGGGGGCGGCGCCTCGCCCACCGATGATCCGGCGCAGGCCATGCTGGCGGGGCTGAGCATGATCGGCATGGTGTGGACCGGCACGGAACCGGCGTTGGCCCTGGTCGCGGGCGTTGCCGGGCTGGCGGTGCTGGCGCTGCACCTGCCGGGGTGCCTGCGCCCGCAGGCCCGCGCGGCCAGTGCCGCCTGGTGGGGCCTGGCGGTGTACGCGATCGGCTGCGCGGTGATGATCTCGGGTTCGCGGGCGGCATTCGGCGAGTCCGCAGGTTTGCAGAGCCGCTACAACAGCATGTCCGCCGCGCTGTGGATCGCCGTGCTCGTCATCGCCGTCACCTGGCCGCGGTGGCCGGGTGCGCGGGCGGTCGCGGTGTTCACCACCGCGCTGGCGACGGTCGCGCTCGGCGCTCCGATGGCGCAGGCCGTGCGGGACGACGCGCCGAACCAGCGAATGCTGGCGGTGGCCGCGCGCGTCGGCGCGACCGATGCGTTCGCCGACCGATTCCCCGCACCCGAGCAGCTGCTGCCCCGGATGCGCGCGCTCGGGCACTACCCCTTCTCCGCGGAATTCACGCTGGGTTGCGGGGACGGCACGGAAATCGGTTCGCGGCAGAACACCTCGCGATGGCGCACGCCCAGCGTCGGCAGCTATCGCGAACCCCGACCCGCAGGCTGGGACGTGCTGCTCAACGTCGAGACCGACCAGATCCGGGGCGGCGCGCGGATGCTGAAGGGCTGGGCGATCTCCGGCATCGAACGTGCGCGCTGCGTCGCCGTGCTGGACCGGACCGGCGAGGTCGTCGGCGGCGGCGTGGTCGACATCCCGCGCGCCGATGCCGAGGGTCAGACGGTCGGCACCGAGATCGGCCTCGGCTACCGCGCGGTCGCTCCCGCGGGCACCGGGCCGCTGCGCATCGCGTTCGCCTTCCCGGACGGCTGGTGGGTACGCCCGCTGACCGAACACCCGCAGGCGGTGTCATGACCTCCGCAGGCGTGCTGCCCGAGGTGTCCCTGCTGACCCCGGCCAAGAACGAAGCCGCCAACCTCCCCGAGTTGTTCGCCCAGGTCAGCGCTGCGATGAACGCCCAGCCGCTGAGCTGGGAGCTGCTCGTGGTCGACGACGGCAGCACCGACGAGAGCTGGCGGATCATCGGCGAGCACGCCGCGGCCGACCCGCACTTGCGCGGCTTGCGGCTGCGCCGGAACTTCGGCAAGGCCGCCGCGCTGGCCGCCGGTGTGGCCGAGGTGCGCGGGCGGCTGCTGGTCACCCTGGACGCCGATTTGCAGGACGACCCGGCGGAGGTGCCGCGGCTGCTGGCCGCGCTGGACGCGAACGCGGACCTGGTCAGCGGGCACAAGGCGCAGCGCAAGGACCCGCTGGGCAAGCGCCTGCCGTCAAGGTTGTTCAACTGGATGACCGGAGTGATCACCGGGCTGCGGCTGTCCGACCACAACTGCGGGCTCAAGGCCGCGCGCACCGAGGTCTACCGGCGAGTCCCGCTCTACGGGGAACTGCACCGCTACATCCCGGCGCTCGCGCACCAGCTCGGATACCGGGTCTGCGAGCTTCCGGTGCACCACCGGCCGCGTGCGCACGGCAAGTCGAACTACGGGCTGGAGCGGTACGTGCGCGGTGCGCTGGACCTGCTAACCGTCGTGGCGCTGACCCGCTACGGGCGCCGACCGGCGCACTTGTTCGGCGGTCTCGGCGTGGTCGCGGGCGCGCTGGGGACGCTGATCCTGCTGTACCTCACCGGGATTTGGATGTTCACCGAGCAGTCGATCGGGACTCGGCCACTGCTGACCCTGGGAATCCTGCTGGAGATCTTCTCGGTGCAGATGATCTCCACGGGACTGCTGGCCGAGCTGGTGCTGCACCGGACCGGGCGGGACGCGGACGTGAGCGTGCTCGTCGCCGACGACACCGCGAGCTCGCACGTGGAGTGAAGGAGCAGCATGGGGTGGTGCGCCGATACCGCGAACGTCCTGCACCGCCCGCGCTCGCAAGCCGGGTGGCGTGCGCATGGACGCAGCAAGTGCCGGAAGACGGGTACTTGCAACGCATCATGCCGGACGGCTGCCTGGATCTGATCTGGCGGGACGGCGTGCTGGAGATGGTCGGCCCGGACACCGGACCGCGCGTGCTCCCGCTCGCCGCGGGCAGCGTGGCGGGCGTGCGGC
Organism: Saccharopolyspora galaxeae; assembly: GCF_016526145.1. Classification (GTDB taxonomy): domain Bacteria; phylum Actinomycetota; class Actinomycetes; order Mycobacteriales; family Pseudonocardiaceae; genus Saccharopolyspora_C; species Saccharopolyspora_C galaxeae. The sequence continues at coordinate 142,042 of NZ_JADDUE010000006.1, read as the reverse complement.
TTCGGCCCGGAGCGGCGGGATTGCTGCTCGGCGACGTGCCCGCTGCTGCGTTGCGGGACCTCCAGGTGCCGCTCAGCGAGCTGTGGGGGTCGCGAGCGCAGCAGGTGGCGGACCGGCTCGCCGCGGCCGACGACGCGGACGAAGCCGCGCGGCTGCTGGAAGAACTCGCCGTGGCACGGCTGCCCGAGCATCACCAGGACCCTGCTGTCGCGGAAGCGATCCGCCTGCTCAGCGGCCCCCGAGCGCCGGGCGTACCGGAAATCGCCCAGCACCTCGGATGGTCCGCAAGGCACTTCCGGAGGCGGTTCACCGCGGCCGTCGGCTACAGCCCGAAAACCCTGCACAGCATCCTGCGGTTCCGGCGTTCGATCGAGCTGGAAGGCCCGCTCGCCGACCGCGCGCTCGCAGCCGGGTACGCCGACCAGGCCCACTTGAGCCGGGAAGTGCGGCGGCTGTCCGGACTCACCGCCGCCGAACTGCTCACCGGCCGTACGCCTGAAGCTTGCGCAAGGCATCGATCGTCACCCGCGGACGGGACTCCAGCGCCGTCCCCGGTGCCCACTGCCGCCACCTGATCGGCCAGCCGCCGTCTTCGCACTGGTCTTGGGCGAGGGCGTCCAATCCGGCGGTGATCTCCGCTTCGGAGAACCATTCGCGGGCCAAGCTGCCCGGGTCGCGGGCGTAGTCCGGAACGAAGTGCCACTCCCCCGGCGCGTAGCCCGGCACGAGGTGCGAATCCTCCGGGCGCTGCGGATCGAGCACCACGATGCCCTGCGCACGCACCATGCGGCCGAGTCGTGCCGCCGCCGCGGCGGCGCGTTCCCGGTCCGGCACGTGATCGAGGAATGCCACGGCCGCGTGCACCTCGTACGGATGGGACTCGGTCAACGCGTCGATCCGCTGCCAGCAGAACTCGGTCGCTGGGGCCAGCCACGGGTGCGTCGATGAGTTCTTGTGCAGCACGCCTGCCACCAGCGCCGTCGTCAACAGCGCGCCGGGCGGGTCCTCGTCGATCGGCATGAACGGCGGGTGCGGATAGTCCCGCCCGGCCGGATCCACCGCCGGGATCCCGCCGTCCGGGAGGGTGATCGTGGCGAGCTGATCGACGATGCCGTCCGCGGCCGCGCCGGAACAGCGTCCGATCTCGTCCAACGTGGTCAACGCCGCGTGCGCGCAGAGCGGCTGGCTCACCGGGCCGCGCACGTCCGGGTCCAGCGCGTAGGCGTAGCCACCGTCGGCGCTGCGGTAGGCGTCCAGAGCAGTGGCCACCGCGTCCGGCGAACCCGCGCGGAACAGGTGCTCGAACCGGCGTTGCTCCAGCACGCGGGCCGTCAGCCAGATGAACCCTTCCGCCGCAGCGAGCCGATCCGGCGCGGTGCGCTCCTTGGCATCTGCAGTCATGCCCGGACGTTAAGCCCGCGCGGCGCGCGGCTTCTTGAACGAATCGGACCTGCGCTCGGCGCGGTCGAAGAAAAAGGTGGGGCCGAGAATCCCGGCCCCACCTTTTTCAGCACTACGGTCAGTTCTCGGAGGTCGCACCTGCGGAGACGTCCGCCTCGGCCGCCTCCGGGGAGTCCGGCGGCGGACCGGCCGCGCGAGAAGCGGTGCGGCGGCGGGGCCGCCGGGTGACCGTCTCCGTCGCCGGCGCGGGCACCTCCGGCGCCCCATCGGTCTCCGGCTGCGCGGACTTCTCCGGCACCGCCATCACCACCGGCTCGGCCGGTTCTCCGGCGCTACCGGCCGGGCGGCTGACCTTCCGCCTGCGCGAGCGGCCGTTCGACCCGGAGTCGCCGGTCTTGGCCGGTTCGGCCGGCTTCGGCTCCGCGGGCTTGTCCGCGGTGGCGGGCTCGGCAGGCTTCGCCGCCTGCTGCGCGCCTTCGGACTTGGCGCCGTCCTGCTTGGCAGGCTCCGCCGAATCCGATTTCGCGGGTTCCGGCTTGGCGGCCTCCGGCTTGCCGCTCTCGCGCCGCTCGGCGTCCGGCTTCCCGCCGTCCTGTTTCGGCCCGCCCGACTTGGCCTTCTTCGGTTCCGGCGAGTCCGGTTTCGCCTTCTCCTGCTTGGCCTCCGCGGACTGCTCCTGCTTCGCCGCCTGCTCCTGCTTCGCCGCCTGGGCGACGCCGTTGCGTTCGCCCTGCTGCTCCGAGTCGTTCGAGTCCTGCTTGCCGCGGTTGCGGTTGCGCCGCGACCCGCCGCCGTTGCCGCCGTTGCCACCGGAGTTCCCGTGGTCCTTGCCGTGCTGGTGCGCCACCGGATCCGCCGAGACCAGCAGCCCGCGCCCGCGGCAGTGCTCGCAGGTGCTGCTGTACGCCTCCAGCAAGCCGGTACCGACCCGCTTGCGGGTCATCTGCACCAGCCCGAGCGAAGTCACCTCGGCAACCTGGTGCCTGGTGCGGTCCCGGCCCAGGCACTCGGTCAACCGGCGCAGCACCAGGTCCCGGTTCGACTCCAGCACCATGTCGATGAAGTCGATCACGATGATGCCGCCGATGTCGCGCAGCCGCAGCTGGCGCACGATCTCCTCGGCCGCCTCCAGGTTGTTCCGGGTGACCGTCTCCTCCAGGTTCCCGCCGGAACCGGTGAACTTGCCGGTGTTGACGTCGATGACGGTCATCGCCTCGGTGCGGTCGATCACCAGGTAGCCGCCGGAGGGCAGCCACACCTTGCGGTCCAGCGCCTTCGCGATCTGCTCGCTGATCCGCTGCTCGGTGAACACGTCGTTCTTGCCGACGTGCTTGCTGAGCCTGCCCATCAGGTCCGGCGCCACGTGCTGCACGTACGCCTCGATGGTGTCCCAGGCCCCGGAGCCCTGGACGGTCAGCGACGAGAAGTCCTCGGTGAACAGGTCCCGCACGACCTTGATCAGCAGATCCGGCTCCTCGTAGAGCAGCTGCGGGGCCTGCGCCTTCGGCGTCTCCGACTTCTCCTTGATGACCTCCCACTGCGCCTGCAGCCTGCGCACGTCCCGGTCCAGGGCTTCCTCGCTGGTGCCCTCGGAGGCGGTGCGGATGATCACCCCGGAGTTGTCCGGCACGATCCGCTTGAGGATCTCCTTGAGCCGCTTGCGCTCGTTGTCCGGCAGCTTCCGGCTGATCCCGGTCGCCCCGCCGCCCGGCACGTAGACCAGGAACCGGCCGGGCAGGCTGATCTGGGTGGTCAGCCGCGCGCCCTTGTGCCCGACGGGGTCCTTGGTGACCTGCACGAGAACGCTGTCGCCGGTGGACAGGGCCTGCTCGATGCGGCGCGCCTTGCCGGCCAGCCCGGCGGCGTCCCAGTCGACCTCCCCGGCGTAGAGCACCGCGTTGCGGCCCCGGCCGATGTCGACGAACGCGGCCTCCATGCTGGGCAGCACGTTCTGCACGCGGCCCAGGTAGACGTTGCCGACCAGCGATCCCGAGCCCGCGGAGGTGACGAAGTTCTCCACCAGCACGTTGTCCTCGAGGACCGCGATCTGGGTCTGCTCGTTGTGCTCGCGCACCACCATCCGGCGGTCCACCGACTCGCGCCGGGCCAGGAACTCCGACTCGGACAGCACCGGTGCGCGGCGCTTGCCCGCCTCGCGGCCGTCCCTGCGGCGCTGCCGCTTGGCCTCCAGCCGGGTCGAGCCCTTGATCGCGCGGACCTCGTCGTCGCTGCTGCTGTCCTTGCCGCCGTCCTTGCCGCCGTCCTGGCGTTCCTCGCGGACGTGCACGACGGTGTTCGGCGGATCGTCGTCCCTGTTCGGGCCGTCGTCGTCGCCGGAGCCCTTGCGACGGCGCCGCCGCCTGCGACGACGGCTCCCCTCACCGTCGGAGTCGCCGTCGGCGGAATCGGTCTCGGCGGACTTGCCCTTGGCCCCGTCCTGCGCGGCCTCTTCCTTGCGGGCGTCCTTGCTCCCGGCGTCCTTGCTCCCGGCGTCCTTGCTCCCGGAGTCCTTGCCGCCGGAGTCCTTGCGGGACTGCTTGTCCCCGTTGCCGCGCTCCGCGCTCGAGCCCTGCTCATCACCGGAGTCGGCCTGCTCGCCGTCACCGCCCTTGCCGCGGCCGCGGCCACGGCGACCGCGGCGGCGACGGCGCCTGCCGCCCTGCTCGTCGTCGCCGTCCGTGCCGTCCTCGGTGTCGGCGGAGTCGTCGCCGTATTCCTCGGACGGTTCTTCGGCCGGAGGCTGCTCGGCGGTCTTGGCAGGCTCTGCGGTCTTGGCGGGCTTGGCGGTCTTGGCGGGCTTGGCCGACTCCGCGGGCTCGGCGGGCTCGGCGGGCTCGGCGGACTTCGGCGCCTGGCGGGCCGGGGCTGCCTCCGGCGCCAGGAACATGGCCTGCGGCGCCGCGAACACCGGGTTCAGGCCGGCGGACCCGGACTGCGCCGAACCGGACTGGGCCGACTCGGACTGCGCGGATTCCGCCTGCGCGGACTCGGGGCGGGCCTGCCCGGAGCCCTCCGACGCGGACTCCTCCTGGTGCGTCTCCTGCTCCGCCGACGACCGGGCCGTTTCGCTTCGAGCAGGCTGCGCCGGAGCCGATCCCGTCCCCGCGGACTCGGCCGCTGAAGGCTGAGCCGCAGACTTGGTCGCCCCGGATTGGGCAGCGGACGCTCGGGCCGACCCCGCGTCCGCCGGACCCTCCGCGGCGGACTCCTGAGCCTCCGGTTCGATGCTCTCCGGCCGCAACTGGCGCACTACCCGCAGGGCGACTTCGCGCGTGATGTTGGACTGCGCGCTGCGCACCGGCTCACCCAGCGACTCCAGGGTGGTGATGATCTCCCTGCTGCTGCCGCCGAGCAGCTTCGCCAGCGCGTGTACCCGCAGCTTGGCGGGAAGTTCGAAAGTCCCCGACGATGCGCTGGTCCGATTGGATGTGGTCGATGACCCGCTGGTGTTCCCAGCGGGTGCTGCACTGTTCGACATTCAACTCCTCCGCCCCCGGGCGCGTCCGTGGACGCGGCCGCACAGGAGCATGTGCGTTCTGCGGTCTTCCGCCGCCCGCGAGCGACGGCAATTCTGTTGGTCCCCTCCGTCCCCGCTCTCGGTGAGCGGGGAAGTCCCACGGCGGGTGCGACGACGTCCACCCCGCCGAGCGTCACCCGGTCGGGAGTTCCCCCCGCTGGGTGGCTGCCGCCGCCCTGTCCAGGGCAAACGGGTCGGCGATCCCTCCCTCGTCGTCGAGCCGCCCTTGCTCCCAGCGAGTCGCTCGCGCGGCCGCCGGGGCCAGGTCGGCGACGACGCGCAGGGCGTTCAGCACGTCGTCGGGCCGCACGGCGGGTGTTGTCTGCCGCACGACCGTTACGAGTATCCCATATGGTTCCCGGCCCTTCGGCCAATCGTCCACTTGGGCGATGAAAGCGGGAAAACGGTCACTCAGCGCAGCCAAATCGGTACTGTCCAGCACTTCCGCGCTGAGCACCGCGGCCCGCGCATCCATGGTCCGCGTGCCGTCCTTGGTCGTGCGCTGCACCTCGACCCGCTCGGCGACCAGCAGTTCCGCCACCGCCGAGCGCAGCGCCGCGGGCGACACGCCCGGCAGCTCGGTCAGCCACCGACCGGCCTCCAGCCGTTCCGGCAACGAGCCCGGCCCCGCTTCCACGGCTTCGACCAGGTCCATTCCCGCTGGCAGCGCCCGGTTCAGCTCGGTGCACAGCACCGCTGGATCGACCTGCTCCGCGAGTTGCAGCTCCACGTACTCGGCTTCGCTGGCCACCCCGGTCGGTACCGCGTTGGCCCACGAGATCTTCGGCCGCGGGTTGAAGCCCTGGGACTGCGCCATCGGCACCCCGGCCCGGCGCAGCGCCCGCTCGAACGCGCGGGCCAAGTCGCGGTGCGAGGTGAATCGCAGGCGGCCGCGCTTGGTGTAGCGCAGCCGCAGCTTCTGCACCGGCGGGGCCGACGGATTGGGGTGGTCTCGGCGACGCACCGTGCTCCTCCCGAGCGTGGCCGCGTACCGGCCGGTCCTGCACTTGCATCGGGCGACGGCACCGGCCGCCCACCCCGACGGTACCGCGCCGCCTCCGCACCCCGGGTGCGCGGCGGCCGACGGCTTGTCCCGCGCCGCGCGGGGTGGCTACGGTCGCTCGTGTCGGCGCCCGGCCGTCCTGGAGGTTCGCCGTGCCCCTGGTCCGGCTGTTGCGCGCCACAGTCACGAGCCTGCTGGCCATGACCCTGCTGACCGGTGTGGCGCCGATGGCCAACGCGGAACCGGACTGCCGCGATGCGGGCCCGAACCAGCGCTTCGTCGTGCTGTTCAACCCGGGAACGCCGCATTCCGAGGCGGCCGCGGAATCCGAGTCGCACTGCGGCGACATCGCCGCCTACTACCGCCAGATCGGGGTGGGCATCGTCGACTCACCGGACCCGGCTTTCGCCGAACGACTCGGACCGGACCGCGCCTACAGCGCCGAACGCCGAGCCCGGGCCGACCGGCTCGGGCCGCAGCGGGCTCCCGCCGAAGTCCGCGGCTCGAACCCGTGGAACCTGCAGCGAGTCCGCGCCGACCAGGCGCACGCGATCACCAGGGGCAGCCGGGACGTGCACGTCGGCGTCCTCGACTCCGGTGTCGACGCCGCGCACCCGGAACTGGCCGCTGCCGTGGACACCCAGCGATCGGCGAACTGCCTCACCCCCGAACACCCGCAGCTGGCCGAACGGCCGGTTGGTGAAGGGCACGGCACCCACGTCGCAGGCATCGTCGGCGCCGCCGACGACGGCCGAGGAGTCACCGGAGTCGCCCCGGAAACCGGCCTCGCCTCGATCCGCGTGGTCGACCCGGAGGGCTACGCGCATCCGGAGTACGCGGTGTGCGGATTCATGTGGGCCGCCGAGCACGACATCGACGTCGCCAACACCAGCTTCCTGGTCGAATCCGCTCAGCTCGGCTGCGGCTCCACTGGTTCGCCGGTTCCGCGGGAGGCGGTTCGGCGCGCGGTCCGGTACGCGACCGCGCACGACGTGCTCACCGTGGCGGCCGCGGGCAACGAGCGGATCGACCTCACGGCCGTTCCGCGGCGCGAGAAACCGGTGTGCGAGGCGGTGCCTGCCGGCTTGGACGGAGTCGTTTCCGTCTCCGCGATCGGGCGGAACTCGGTGAAGTCCGGTTACAGCTCCTACGGCTTGGGCGCGGTGGACATCGCCGCGCCCGGTGGTGAGCCCGGCGCCGACGAATGCGTGCGCTCGACCGTGCCCGGCGGTTACGGCTCGTCGTGCGGCACTTCCATGGCCGCGCCGCACGTCTCCGGGGTGGCGGCGCTGATCAAGACCCAGCACCCGGAGGCGGGGCCCGCCGAGCTGCGCCGCAGGCTGTTAGGGGGAGCGGATCCGATCGGCTGCCCCGGTACCTACGACCTCAACCGCGACGGCGCGCAGGATGCGCGGTGTCGCGGCGACCCCGCCGACAACGGCTTCTACGGGCACGGCCTCGTCGATGCCCGCAAGGCAGTCGCCGACCCGCCCGGTGCCGACTGAGAGCTGTTCAGGAGGCGCGCTAGGACTCGCTAAACGCCGGGTTCCGCACCGGCGAACCCTGTCCGACCGGGCTGATCGGCAGCAACGGCCGACCGGACGGCCCGACCTCGATGTCGGTGCCCATCGTTGGGCACACCCCGCAGTCGAAGCACGGCGTCCAGCGGCAGTCGTCCTGTTCGCGGGCGTCCAGCGAGTCCTGCCAGTCCGCCCACAGCCATTCCTTGTCCAGCCCGGAATCCAGGTGGTCCCAGGGCAGCACTTCGTCCTCGGCGCGCTCCCGGGTGGTGTACCAATCCAGGTCGATACCGAAAGCGGCGAGTTCCTCGGCCGCGCAGTCCACCCACCGCTGGTACGAGAAGTGCTCGTTCCACCCGTCGAACCGGCCGCCCTCGCGCCAGACGCGCTCGACGACCCGGCCCAGCCTGCGGTCGCCGCGGGAGAGCAGTCCTTCGATCAGCGACGGCTTCCCGTCGTGGTAGCGCATTCCGATGTTGCGGCCGACACTGCGGTCGGAGTTGATCACCTTCCGCAGTTTCCGCAACCGTTCGTCCACGGTGTCCGGATCGCACTGGGCCGCCCATTGGAACGGGGTGTGCGGCTTCGGCACGAACCCGCCGATCGAGATCGTGCAGCGGATGTCCTTGCGCCCGGCGGCCTTGCGGCCCTGCCGGATGACCTCCTTGGCCATCTCGGCGATCTGCAGCACGTCCTCGTCGGTCTCGGTCGGCAGGCCGCACATGAAGTACAGCTTCACCTGCCGCCAGCCGTTGGCGTAAGCGGTCGACACCGTCCGGATGAGGTCCTGCTCGGAGACCATCTTGTTGATGACCCGGCGAATCCGTTCGCTGCCGCCTTCCGGGGCGAAGGTGAGCCCGGAGCGGCGGCCGTTGCGGGACAGCTCGTTGGCCAGGTCCACGTTGAACGCGTCGACCCGCGTGGACGGCAGCGACAGGCTCGTGTTGGAACCTTCGTAGCGGTCCGCGAGGCTCTTGGTGACCTCGCCGATCTCGGAGTGGTCGGCCGAGCTCAGCGACAGCAGCCCGACCTCCTCGAAACCGGTGTTCTCCAGGCCCTGCTGCACCATGTCGCCGATGCCTTCGGGCGAGCGCTCCCGCACCGGCCGGGTGATCATGCCCGCCTGGCAGAACCGGCAGCCGCGGGTGCAGCCGCGGAAGATCTCCACGCTCATCCGCTCGTGCACGCTCTCGGCCAGCGGCACCAGCGGCTGCTTCGGGTACGGCCACTCGTCGAGTTCCATGGTGGTGCGCTTGAAGACGCGATACGGAGCCCGCTCGCGGTTCGGCACCACCTCGGTGATCGCGCCGTCCGCGCCGTAGCCGACGTCGTAGAAGCGGGGGATGTAGACACCGCCGCTTTCGGCCAGCCGCAGCAGGATCTCTTCGCGGCCGCCCGGCTCGCCCTCGGCCTTCCAGCGCCGGATCGCCTCGGTGATCTCCAGCACCGATTCCTCGCCGTCGCCCAGCACCACCGCGTCCAAGAAGTCCGCGATCGGTTCCGGGTTGAACGCCGCGTGCCCACCGGCCAGCACGATCGGATGCTCGTCGGTGCGGTCGGCGGCATGCAGCGGGATGCCCGCGAGGTCCAGCGCGCCGAGCAGGTTCGTGTAGCCGAGTTCGGTGGCGAAGCTGACCCCGAGCACGTCGAACGCGCCGACCGGCCGATGCGCGTCCACGGTGAACTGCGGGATGCCGTGCTCGCGCATCAGCTCTTCGAGATCCGGCCACACCGAATAGGTGCGTTCGGCGAGCACGTCGGGCTGCTCGTTGAGGATCTCGTAGAGGATCATCACGCCCTGGTTGGGCAGCCCGACCTCGTAGGCGTCCGGGTACATCAACGCCCAGCGCACCGAGGTTGCGTCCCACTCCTTGACGGTGGCGTTGAGCTCGCCGCCGACGTACTGCACGGGCTTGGAGACCTGCGTCAGCAATGGTTCCAAGCGGTCGAACACGGACTCCGCACTCACCCGGCCAAGGATAGTGGGCGTCCGCCCGGGGCGGGACGGCCCCGGTCCGCGGTGGACCGGGGCCGCCGGCTCACACGTCGCGGGTGAACCAGAGCTGGTCGCGGAGGTCGTCCTCGGCGACGCGCAGCGAGGCAGGCCAGCGGCCGGATTCGGTCCAGCCGCGCCGCCGGTAGAAGTCCTCCAGCCCCTGGCCGGACCTGGTCGTCAGCTGCAGCTTCGCGATGCCGAGGGCTTGCGCGTGCGAAACCGCGGCGTCCAGCAGTCGGGAGCCGAGGCCCTGCGACTGCAGCTCGGGGTCGACCAGCAACCACTCGATCTCGCCGCGGTGCGCGTGGATCGGCAACGTCGCGGGTCGCAGCACCGCGACGCCTGCCAACGCGCGTTCCTGACCCATGATCAACAGGTGCCTGCGCTTGGGCCGCGCCGCCACGTCTTCGACGATCCGCCCGGCTAGCGCGCTGATCGTGTCCAGCTCGGTGGTCGCGGTGAAACCGGTGGCGCCGCCTGCGACGGTGACCCGCCCGAACAGGTCGGTCAGGGCCTGCGGCAGTTCCGGGTGCGGTTGGTCGACGCGCAGCGGTCCGCTGATGAACTCCTCAGTCACTTCACAGCTCCGGGAACCACAGCTTGATCTCGCGCTCGGCCGACTCCGGCGAGTCGGACCCGTGCACCAGGTTGTACTGGACTTCGAGGCCGTAGTCGCCGCGGATGCTGCCCGGCGCGGCCTTGTCGACCGGGTCGGTGCCCCCGGCGAGCTGGCGGAACGCCGAGATCGCCCGCGGGCCTTCCACGACCGCGGCCAGCACCGGACCGGACTTGATGAACTCCAGCAGCGAGCCGAAGAACGGCTTGCCGTCGTGCTCGGCGTAGTGCTGCTGGGCGAGCTCGTCGCCGACCTGGCGCAGCTCCAGCGCGACCAGCTTGAGCCCCTTGCGTTCGATCCGGCCGATGACCTCGCCGACCAGGCCGCGCTCGACCCCGTCGGGCTTGACCAGGACCAGGGTGCGCTCGCTCACGTTGCTTCTCCTTCACATCAGGGCGCGCGGCCCGGCTGCGCTTCGTTGCGCTCAGCGTATCGGCGCAGGTGAACCGATCGGGTCCGGGGCGTTGCTCCGCGAATCCGTTGCGCTGCCGGGCCCGGGAACGCTCCTGCAGTCTGCGCGGTGACCGCGGAACCGAACGCAGCAGGCACGTCCAGTGATCACCCGGCGACCCCTTGGTACCCAGGCATCCCGCGGGCTAGGTTCGGGACGGCCATACCGACCGGCCGGTCCGAACGAGGAGGTCCGGATGCGCGCAGCCGTGCACACCGCCGTGAACGAGCCGATGAGCATCGAGGAGATCGCCGACCCGCACCCCAACGCCGGTGAAGTCGCGATCGACGTGCTGTCCTGCGGCGCGTGCCATTCGGACCTGCACGTGCTGAAGGGCGAGCTGCCGTTCCCGACCCCGTCCGTGCTCGGGCACGAGGTCGCCGGCGTGATCTCCGAAGTGGGCCCGGACGTGACAGGTGTGCGCGTCGGCGACCGGGTGGTCACCAGCTTCATCATGCCGTGCGGGCGATGCGCGCAGTGCGCACGCGGGAATTCGGAGATCTGCCTGGACTTCTTCGGCTACAACCGGGCGAAGGGCCAGCTCTACGACGGCAACACCCGGCTGTTCCGGCCCGGCGGTGAGCCGGTGTGGATGTATTCGATGGGCGGGCTGGCCGAACGCTCGGTGACCCCTGCGACCTCGGTGTACAAGGTTCCCGACGAGGTGGAACTGAGCGATGTGGCTTCGGTCGGCTGCTCGACGATGACCGCCTACGGCGCGCTGCGGCACGCCGCGGACGTTCGGGTCGGGGACTCCGTCGCCGTGGTCGCCTCCGGCGGCGTGGGTAGCTCGCTGATCCAGCTGGCCGCGCTGTTCGGGGCCTCGACGATCGTCGCGGTGGACATCAGCGACGACAAGCTCGCCGCCGCGCGCAAGCTGGGCGCCACGCACACCGTGAACTCCGCCGAGGTCGATGCGCCCGCCGCGATCCGGGACCTGACCGGCGGCAGCGGTGTGGACGTGGCCTTCGAAGCGCTGGGCAACGTCGCCACGTTCGGCGTGGCGCGGGACTCGGTCGTCGAAGGCGGGCAGGTCGTGGTCGTCGGCATCGCCCCGAAGGGCAGCGTCGGCGAGTTCGACCTGGCCACCATCGCCCGGCGGAAATTGCAGATCAAGGGTTCCTACGGGGCGAAACCGCAGCGGGACATGCCGGTGCTGCTGGACCTGGTCGCGCGCGGGCAGTTGCGGCCGCAGGACACGGTGAGCCGCCGCTACTCGTTCGACGACGTGCAAGGCGCCTACGACGCGCTGAACCGCCGCGAGATCCAGGGGCGCGCGGTCATCAACATCGGCTAGTTCCAGCTTTCGCCGTCCAGGCATTCCAGCAGTGCGCTGTCGTCGTAGACGTCGACGCCCGGGCGGGCGTCGGCTTCGACCGCGGGCAGCGAGAACGTGCGGGTCACCAGCTGCGGCAGGTCGGGCGCGATGTCGTTGTTGATCTCCACATGCCAGGAATACCGATGATCAACACCGTCGCCAAGAACACGATCAGGTGCTCCTCGATCAACGGTCAGTCGAGCGGGTGCCGCCAGCGCAGTCCGGGGTAGCGCGCGAACCCGCGGTCGGCCGTGATCCACTCACAACCGTGCTCGATGGCGATAGCGGCCAAATATGCATTGGGAACGTGGTTGCCGATCGCGTCGGCCTTCCGGCACAGTTCCGTGAATATTTCCCAGTGCCGTGGACCCGGCTCGACAGCGACGAACGCCGGGGCTGCCCGAATCGCAGCGATCTCCTCCAGCGCCTGCTCCGGACGAAACGGCCGGGGAAAGATCCGCGGGTGGGTGATGACACGCAAGTATCCACTGAAAACCAGCGACGGGATACCCACCGGAACCGTCCCGTTCAGCGCTTCCTCGAGCCATGCCGAATAGGCGTCGTACTCCGGCATGGCAACATTGTGCGCATTCACCAGGACATTCACGTCGCAGGCGATCATTCGTTGTCCATGAGATCGAGCAGCGCCGCGTTGTTGTTGAGGTCCACGCCCGGTTTGGGGCGACCAAGATCGAATGCGCGGAGCCGGAAACGTCCGCGACCCGGGTCGCTCTGCTGGGCCCGTCGCAGCTCACCGAGTCGCACATCTTCTTCGATCAGCGCGCTGACGGTCGTGTTCTCCCGGGCAGCACGCACCTTGAGTTGATCGAGCAACGCATCGTCGATGGCAATCGTTGTTCTCATGCATCTAAGAATGCCGCCAAAGCATCTTGATGCACCACTACACGATCAGGCCAGGTTCACTGCTCCGGCGGATATCCCTCGGGGTGGCCGAGCTGGTCGTAGAGGCGGCCTTCGCGCATCCGCTTCGCCACGTCCCGGCGCAGGTAGAGGATGTAGGCCCAGACCGCCACGAACAGCAGCCCCATGATCCCGACCGAGGGGTGCACCAGGTAGCACACCGACATCGCCACTTGCAGCGCCAGCGCGAACGGCAGCCCCCACGCGCGCCGCTGCACGAACCCGCCGACCAGCATCAACACCGTCAGCAGGCCCACGATGGCGAACCCGGCGCCGGAGACCCCGCCGCCGAACCGCCACACGATCGGCAACGCCAGGCCGAAGGTGATGAACTCCATCACCAGCGTGCCCGCCATGACGCCGCGCAGGCCCTTCCACGGGTCGCGCACGCCTTCCGGCGCGGTGGGCAGCGACCAGAAACCACTGCTGTCGGTCACGCGGGCTCCTTGCCGAACAGTGCCCGCCCCTCGCCGGCCGTGACCACCGAGCCGGTGATCACGACGCCGCCGCCGGAGACGGTGTCGGAGTCGTCGGTGGTCTCCTCGGCCATCCGGATCGCGGTCTCCACGGCGTCGTCCAGGCGGGGTTCGACGACGATCCGGTCCGGTCCGAAGATGTCCTTGGCGGTGGCGGCCAGCTCGTCCGGGTCCAACGCGCGCGGTGAGGCGTTCTTGGTCAGCACGACCTCCTCCACGACGGGTTCGATCTCGCGCAGCACGCCGCGCACGTCCTTGTCGCCGAGCACGCTGATCACCGCGACCAGGCGGCGGAAGGAGAATTCGGAGCTCAGCGCGTCGGCGAGCGCGCGAGCGCCGTGCGGGTTGTGCGCCGCGTCGACGAGCACCGCCGGGGCCGCCCGCACCCGCTCCAGCCTGCCGGGGGTGATGACGCTGGCGAACGCGTCGCGGACCGCTTCGAGGTCGAGCTGCTGCTGCGCGCCCGCACCGAAGAACGCCTCGACGGTGGCCAGCGCGATAGCTGCGTTGCGAGCCTGGTGTTCGCCGTGCAGCGGCAGGAAGACCTCGTCGTAGACGCCGCCGAGCCCTTGCAGGCGCAGCATCTGACCGCCGACGGCGACGGTGCGGGACAGCACGCCGAACTCGTTGCCCTCGCGGGCGACCGTGGCGTCGACCTCGGCGACCCGCTCCATGATCGCGGTCTGCGCTTCGGCGGTCTGCGCGGCCAGCACCACGACCGAGCCGGGTTTGATGATCCCGGCCTTCTCCCTGGCGATGCCCGCGATGTCGGTGCCGAGGTATTCGGCGTGATCGAGCGCCACCGGGCAGATCACCGCCACGTGCGCGTCGGCGACGTTGGTGGCGTCCCAGCCACCGCCGAGCCCGACCTCCAGCACCGCGGCCTCCACCGGGGCGTCCGCGAACGCGGCGAACGCCATGCCGGTCAGCACCTCGAACTTGGACATCTTCACGTCGCTGTTCGCGTCCACGATGGACACATAGGGAGCTACGTCGCGGTACGCCTCGACGTAGCCTTCCGGGCTGATCGGGTGCCCGTCGATGCTGATCCGCTCGGTGGCCAGCTGCAGGTGCGGGCTGGTGTAGCGGCCGATGCGCAGCCCGATGCGGGACAGCAGCGCATCGACCATCCGCGAGGTGGACGACTTGCCGTTCGTCCCCGCGATGTGCACCACCTGGTAGCTGCGCTGCGGTTCGGCGAGCAGGTCGGTGAGCTTCCTGATGCGGTCCAGGGACGGCTCGATCTTCGTCTCCGGCCAGCGCTCGTTGAGCTCGGCCTCCACCACGCGCAGCTCGTGCAGCGCACCGGATTCGGTGCCGGACACTGGCACTCCCCTAACCTCGATGGCCTATCCGCGACTACAACAGTCCCGACGCAAACGTCCAGCTCAAGTCTACTTCGGTGGAGGCGGGTACCTCCGCGACGGCCCTGGGACCACCGATTCGCCTCGTCATCATCGGTCGGGCGCGGCGCTGATCCCGCGCAGCAGGCGAGGTTGTCCACAGGCGCCGCATCCATCCACAGATTCGTGGATCGGGACTGCCCGGCGGGCCGCGTACCGGCCACGGTGGATGCATGAGGAATTCGGCGAGCAATCGCGCGAACAGCAGCGCCACGGCGGCGGACGGGGCGGTTCACGGGCCGTCCGCCTTGCCGAAGCACGCGAACGGCCCGTCGCCCGCAGCGTTAGGCCGAAGGCAGCGCCGCCAAGCGGGATTCGATGCGCTCGATGTCGCTCTGCGCGGTGTCCCGGCGAACCTTGATCTTGTCCACGACCTCTGCCGGCGCCTTGTCCGTGAACGACGGGTTGGCGAGCTTCTTCTCCGTGCCGTCGAGTTCCTTGCGCGCCGCGGCGAGGTCCTTCTCCAAGCGCTTGCGCTCGGCGGCGACGTCGACCGCGCCGGACAGGTCCAGCTCCACCGGCACGGTCCCGCCGGTGAGACCGACCTCCAGCGAGGCCGAGGAGGTGAACTCCTCCCCCGGCTCGTTCAGCTTCGCCAGCGAACGCACCGCCGCCGAATGCTCGGCCAATCCGAGCGCGTCGAGTCCACCGAGCCGCGCCGCCACCCGCTGGCCCGGCTTGAGCCCCTGGTCGGAGCGGAACCGCCGGATCTCGGTGATCAGCTTCTGCACCGCGAGCACCCGCTGCGCCGCGCCCTCGTCGGCGTGCTCGCCGGTCGCTGCGGGCCAGTCCGCGACGACCGCGGATTCCCGGCCGGTCAGCGTGGTCCACAGCAGCTCGGTGACGAACGGGATCGTCGGGTGCAGCAGCCGCAGCAGCACGTCCAGCACGTGCCCGAGCACGTCGCGGGTCCGTTCCGCGCGGTCGCCGCCCGCGTCGATCTGCACCTTGGACAGCTCCACGTACCAGTCGCAGAACTCGTCCCAGGTGAAGTGGTAGAGCGCCTCGGTGGACTTGGCGAACTGGAAGTCCTCCAGCAATTCGTCCACTTCGGACACGAGCTGGTCGGTGCGGTCCAGGATCCAGCGGTCCGCATCGGTGAGCTCAGCCCGCGCGGGCAGCGCCGCGGGCACCCGCGCGCCGTTCATCAGCGCGAACTTGGTGGCGTTGAACAGCTTCGTGCAGAAGCTGCGCGCCCCGGCGACCCATTCCTCGCTGATCGGCGCGTCCGTACCGGGGTTCGCCCCGCGCGCCAAGGTGAACCGCAGCGCGTCGGCGCCGTAGTTGTTCATCCACTCCAGCGGATCGACGGTGTTGCCCGCCGACTTGGACATCTTCTTGCCGTGCGGATCGCGGACCATGCCGTGCAGCGCGATCACCTTGAACGGCTCGACGCCGTCCATCGCGTAGAGCCCGAGCATCATCATCCGGGCCACCCAGAAGAACAGGATGTCGTAGCCGGTGACGAGCACGCTGGTCGGGTAGAACTTCCGCAGATCCGCGGTGTCGTCCGGCCAGCCCATCGTGGAGAACGGCCACAGGCCCGAGGAGAACCAGGTGTCGAGCACGTCCTCGTCCTGGCGCCAGCCCTCGCCGGTGGGCGGTTCTTCGTCCGGTCCGACGCAGACGACCTCGCCGTTCGGGCCGTACCAGATCGGGATGCGGTGGCCCCACCACATCTGCCGCGAGATGGCCCAGTCGTGCAGGTTGTCGACCCAGTCGAAATAGCGCTTCGCCATCTCCGGCGGATGCACCGCGACCCGGCCGTCGCGCACCGCGTCGCCCGCTTCCTTGGCCAGCGGGCCGACCTTGACGAACCACTGCAGCGACAGCCGCGGCTCGATCGGCTCCTTGGAGCGGGAGCTGTGCCCGACGCTGTGCACGTACGGCCGCTTCTCCGCGACGATGCGGTCCTGCGCGCGCAGCGCCTCGCGCACCGCGACGCGGGCCTCGAACCGGTCCATGCCGTCGAATTCGGTGCCGGTGTTCGCGATCCGGCCCTGCTCGTCCATGATCGTCGGCATCGGCAGGTCGTGGCGCTGCCCGATCTCGAAGTCGTTCGGGTCGTGCGCCGGGGTGACCTTCACCGCGCCGCTGCCGAACTCGGGGTCCACGTGCTCGTCGGCGACAATCGCGATCTTGCGGCCGGTCAGCGGCAGCTCGATCTCGGTACCGACCAGGTGCCGGTAGCGCTCGTCGTCCGGGTGCACCGCGACGGCGGTGTCGCCGAGCATCGTCTCCACGCGGG
Organism: Saccharopolyspora galaxeae; assembly: GCF_016526145.1. Classification (GTDB taxonomy): domain Bacteria; phylum Actinomycetota; class Actinomycetes; order Mycobacteriales; family Pseudonocardiaceae; genus Saccharopolyspora_C; species Saccharopolyspora_C galaxeae. The sequence goes on along the minus strand of NZ_JADDUE010000006.1, from coordinate 125,172 downwards.
TGGTGGCCACGACGATTTCGGAGTCGCCGGAGCCGTAGCGCATCGACACCAGCTCGCCGTCGACCTCGCGGTGCTCCACCTCGATGTCCGAGATCGCCGAGCGCATCGCGGGCGACCAGTTCACCAGCCGCTCCGCCCGGTAGATCAGGCCGTCGTCGTAGAGCCGCTTGAAGATCGTCTGCACCGCGCGGGAGAGACCGGCGTCCATGGTGAACCGCTCCCGGCTCCAGTCCACGCTGTCGCCGAGCCGCGACATCTGCGACAGGATCGCCCCGCCGTGCTGCTCCTTCCACTGCCACACCCGCTCCAGGAAGCGCTCCCGGCCGAGTTCGCGGTGGTCGATGCCCTCTTCCCGCAGCTGGTTCTCGACCAGTGCCTGCACCGCGATGCTGGCGTGGTCCATGCCCGGCAACCACAGCGCCTCGTAGCCCTGCATCCTGCGGCGGCGGGTGAGCAGATCCATCAGGGTGTGCTCGAAGGCGTGGCCGATGTGCAGGCTGCCGGTGACGTTCGGCGGCGGGATGACGATCGAGAACGGCGGCTTGTCGCTGTGCGGGTCCGCGGTGAAGTACTCGGCGGCTACCCAGCGCTGGTACAGCTCGGCCTCTACGTCGGCCGGGTTCCAGCTCGACGGAAGTTCACGGGGCTGTGCGGGTGCGCTGGTCTGTGTCACACACCGATTCTACGAACCGCCCGCGACGGCTTTCCCGGCCCTCACCTCCACCGTTCGCGGCAGTTACCGGAAGGACGGCCGCACACCGGGCCGATCTGCCCGCGGCCTGCGACGCTCCCCGGTTCCGCTGGCAACGCCGCAGGTCATCGCAGCCGTCAGGAGAAGCGGTCGGTCTTGATCGCGGACAGGAACGACCGCCACTGCCGCCGATCCACCGTCAGGTAACCCGCAGCCCGATCCTTCGTATCCCGCACCGCCGCACCGCGAGCCGACCGGCCCACCTCGACACAAGTGATCGTGTTTTGACTCCGGCTCGACTTCCGCCAGTTGACCGGGTGCTCGACCGCTGTCATCGCGCGCCCTCCATTTCGTTGATGAGCCTGTGCACGAACGCTGAAGAGTCATCGGGACTCAAGGCGACTGCCCGGACTCGAGCGACCGCCTGCTGGTAAGTTTGCACGTCTGCGGGCTCATGCAGGAACAAGCCGGAGCGCCGATTCTCCAGATGCACGACCGGCCCTTGCTCCGTCTCATAAAGCGCGAACAGGCCTTCCAGCGCCGGATGCCAGCCGGTCGAGAACGGGACCACCTGAATCTCCACATTGCTGCGTTCGCCGCTCTCCAGCAGGTGCTTCAACTGGTCGAGCATCACTTTCGGCCCGCCGATGACCTGACGCAAAGCTGCTTCACCGATGACACCGGTGAACGTCGCGGGCTCCTGGCCGAAGATCGTCTCGCGGCGACCGAGCCGGATCGCCGAACGTGTCGCGACTTCGTCAGCGTCCACGCCACCAGCCGACATGATCGCGTGCACGTACTCGCGCGTTTGCAGGAGTCCGGGGACCAGCAGCGGGGACACCTCGGTGATTCCCGTCGCCCCTCGCTCGACTTCGAGAGTCGCGGCGAGCTGCTGCCGTTGCTCGGGCAGGGTCACCGCGAGCCAGCGCGGTTCGTGAGTGCCGCCGGAAACCTCGACTATCTCGTCGTACTCGGAGCCGGTCACCCCGAGATGAGCCAGGATCTGCGCGACATCGGTGGGCTTGGGCGCACGTTCCCCGGTTTCCCAACGGGAAAGCTGACTCGGGTCTTTGCCCAGTTGTGTCGCCAACCCGCGCAGGCTGATCCCGTTGTCTAGTCGCGCCTTGCGCAGTGCGCTTCCGACAGCACGAGCTTTCGGGGTCCGTGTGTTGACAGTCATGCAACAGATCCTATTGCTACACAAGGGTTTTTCGGTGATCACTCGGTCGGGTAATTGCTCAACGTAGCCAACTGATGACACTGTAGACACATCGTTGACAACGATCGTCAACACGGTCTGACGCAGGAGGTCGTGGATGCCCCATCCCGTCGCGTGGGTGCCTGCTGAGCAGGTGCGCCACGCCAGCACTGCCGCGAAGTCGAAAGGCAGCGATTACCCCACCGGCACCGAAGTCAAGACGCTGTGCGGCTTGAACGTCATAGCCGTCAACAGCGATGTGGCGTGGCTCTGGCCGACGTGCGCGAATTGCTGTACGGCCGCGCGGGAGAAAACGAACTCGGCCCGATGAGCGCGAAGTTCGCGATCGGCCACTGCTGAAGGCCCCTGCCAGCCGTTACCTGGCAGGGACCGTTCTCGAGGTTACGTCACCGCTCGTTTCTCCCGACGCGGCGAGTGGCGTATCGGCCCCGGCCCGGACACTTCCGCCTCCCCCGGTTCCGGGCCGGGGTGCCGGCCGGCCGTTGCGTCCCCCCGAGCGCACCGGCCGGCCTCCCGCTGCAACGCGCTTCCACCAACAGGCAGAACTGGGCCACTCGTGTGAACCAAGACACCCCACCCGTGCTCTCGCGCGCGTGGGAGAGCACTCTGGGCGGTATGTCGCGCAGAGCACCTGAACAGGACATCGACGAGTCGGCGCTGTCGACCCACGAGCCGAAGGACGCCGCCGCCGGTGTCAAGGCGGTCATGGTGTCGCTGCGGCGCAGCTGGGAGCAGATGGGCGCAGGGCGCACCATCAAGACGTTGCCGCTGCTCAACCAGCGTTCCGGCTTCGACTGCCCCGGCTGCGCGTGGCCGGACCCGCGTGGTGAGGACAAGCACCGCAGCCCCGCCGAGTTCTGCGAGAACGGCGCGAAGGCGGTCGCCGAGGAGGCCACGACGCGCAAGGTCGACGCCGAGTTCTTCGCCGCGCACTCGGTGGCCGAGCTCGCGGACAAGACCGACTACTGGCTCGGCCAGCAGGGGCGGCTGACGCAGCCGATGATCCTGCGCGACGGCGACACGCACTACCGGCCGATCGACTGGGACGCGGCGCTGGACGTGGTCGCCGACGGCCTGCGCGAGCTGCCCAGCGCGGACCAGGCCGCGTTCTACACCTCGGGCCGCACCAGCAACGAGGCCGCGTTCCTCTACCAGCTGATGGTGCGCAGCTTCGGCACGAACAACCTGCCGGACTGCTCGAACATGTGCCACGAGTCCTCCGGGTCGGCGCTGAGCGAGACCATCGGCATCGGCAAGGGCTCGGTTTCGCTGGAAGACGTGGAAAACGCCGACCTGATCCTGGTGGTGGGCCAGAACCCGGGCACCAACCACCCGCGGATGCTGTCCTCGCTGGAGAAGGTCAAGCGCAACGGCGGCAAGATCGTCGCGGTCAACCCGCTGCCCGAGGCCGGGCTGATGCGGTTCAAGAACCCGCAGAACGCCCGCGGCGTCGCCGGTGGTGGCACCGCGCTGACCGACGAGTTCGCCCAGATCCGCCTCGGCGGCGACCTGGCGCTGTTCAAGGCGCTCACCGGTCTGCTGCTGCAGGCCGAAGAGGCCGCGCCCGGAACCGTGCTGGATCGCGAGTTCATCGAGCAGCACGGGCACGGTTTCGAGGAATTCGCCGCGCAGGCAAGGGAAATCGACTGGGACGCCACGCTCGAGGCGACCGCGATGTCCCGCGAGCAAATCGAGAAGATCGCGCAGCTGCTGATCTCCTCGGAGCGCACCATCGCTTGCTGGGCGATGGGCCTGACCCAGCACAAGCAGGCCGTGCCCACGATCCGCGAGGTCACCAACCTGCTGCTGATGCGCGGCATGATCGGCAAGCCGGGCGCGGGCGTGTGCCCGGTGCGCGGGCACTCCAACGTGCAAGGCGACCGGACGATGGGCATCTGGGAGAAGATGCCGGAGAAGTTCCTCGCCGCCATGGAATCCGAGTTCGGCATCCCGATGCCGCGCCGCCACGGCTACGACACCGTGGACACCTTGCAGGCCATGAAGAGTGGGAAGGTGCAGGCTTTCCTCGCGGTGGGCGGCAACTTCGTCGCGGCCACGCCGGACACCGCGGGCACCGAACGGGCGTTGCGCGGGTGCGACCTGACGGTGCAGGTCTCGACGAAGCTGAACCGCTCGCACGTGGTTCCCGGCCGCACCGCGCTGATCCTGCCGACGCTCGGCCGCACCGAACGCGACGAGCAGGAATCCGGCGCGCAGTTCGTGACCGTCGAGGACTCGATGTCGGTCGTGCACGCCTCGCGCGGGCGGCTCGCGCCGACTTCGCAGAACCTGCTGTCCGAAGTCGCGATCCTGTGCCGGCTGGCGCGGAAGCTGCTCGGGGACGAGCACCCGGCGCAGTGGGAGGAGTTCGAGCGCGACTACGACAGCATCCGCAGGCACATCGCGAACGTGGTACCGGGATGCGACGACTACAACGCGCGTGTTCGTGAGCCCGACGGGTTCGTGCTGCCGCACCCGCCGCGGGACAGCCGTTCGTTCCCCACCGCGACGGGGAAGGCGAACTTCACCATCAACACGCCGGAACCGCTGCGGGTGCCGGAGGGTCGGCTGCTGCTGCAGACCCTGCGCAGCCACGACCAGTACAACACCACGATCTACGGCCTTTCCGACCGCTACCGCGGGATCGAGGACGCCCGGCGCGTGGTGATGCTCAACGAGAAGGACATCGCCGCGCTCGGGTTCTCCGACGGCGAGGCGGTGGATCTGGTCTCCGAATGGCCGGACGCCGATGGCAACGTGGAGGAGCGCCGCGCGGAGCGGTTCCGCATCGTCGCTTACCCGACCGCGCAGGGCTGCGCGGCCGCCTACTACCCGGAGGCGAATCCGCTGGTGCCGCTCGGTTCGGTCGCGGAGAAGTCGAACACCCCGGTTTCCAAGGCCATCGTGGTCCGCCTGGAGCGGCTTTCCGAGCAGTGACGTCCCGCATGCCCCGTTTCACCAGGAGTGAACGGACCGTTCGTCCGAATAGATTGGACGAACAGGCCGTTCACTCGGTGACGCGGTGGGCGGCGGAGCGGTGCATGGTGGCCCACGGGTCGGTTTTGCGGGCCAAGCGGCGGGTCATGTTCGCCAGCCCGTGGCCTTGCGGCGTGGCTTTGGAAAGTTCGCCCGAGTCCAGCGGTGTAGCGGCCGGGGCTCCGTCGCGGGCGCGCGGCGAGTACGGGCAGATCATCGTCTGGCCGTAGGCGTTTCGGTTGGTGTCCAAGAAAATCCGGTCGCCGCGGCGGTCCTTGCGGTGTTCGGTGGTGAACCTGTCGGGATGGTCGCGCACCGCGTTGTCGGCGAGTTCGCGGGAGGCGGCGCGGACCTCGTCGAAACCCTGCTCGCCGGTCAGCGGGGCCACGACGTGGAAGCCTTTGCCGCCGGTGGCTTGCACGTACGGGCTCAGCCCCGTTGCGTCGAACCGGCGGCAGATCTCGCGCACCGCCTTGCGCAGTTCGCCGAGTTCGCAGTCCGGTGGCGGGTCCAGATCCAGCACCACCAGCACCGGCTTGTCCAAATCCTCCACTTTGGATAGTCCGATGTGGAATTCCAGAGTGGCCTGAGTCGCCAGGTAGACCAACGTCGCCGCGTCATCGCAAACCACGTGGTGCACCGAGCCGGGTTCGCCGCGCTGCGGCACCGACGCCACCCGCACCCAATCCGGGAAGTGCCCGGACGCCTCCTTCTGGAAGAAGCCGCCGGCCTGCACGCCGTCCGGAAAACGCCGCAGCGTCAACGGTTTCCCGCGCATGTGCGGGACCATCGCCGCGGCGACCGAGCAGAGGTAGTCGGCCACGTCCCGCTTGGTGCAGCCGTCCGCCGGATACAGCACCTTGTCCGGGTGGGTGAGCTCGAACCGGCGGCCATCGACCTCGAGCCGTTCGGCGTCCTCGGTCCGGGCCATCAGCGCTCCAGATCTTCGTTCGTGCGGCCGGAAAGCACCGATTCGGGCTGCGTCTTGGCCGGGTTGCGGCGCCGGTCGGCACCTTCATCGTCCACTTTGACCAGTAGCCATTGCTGCCTGCCGCCCATACGCGTGAGCGCGAACGCACCGCTGAGCTTCGCGCCCTGCAGCCAGACCTTCACATGCCCGTTCTCCAGCCCCTCGGGCATTCCGACGGACTCACCCTTGCGCTCGGTGAGGTTGCGGTACGGCCCGGTGTCCCAGACGACGACGGTGCCCGCGCCGTAGCCCTCCGGGATGTCGCCTTCGAAATCCGCGTAATCCAGCGGGTGGTCCTCGGTCGGCGTTGCCAGCCGCTTCTGCCGCGGGTCGGTGGACGGCCCCTTCGGCACCGCCCACGACTTCAGCACGCCGCAGACCTCCAGCCGGAAGTCGAAGTGCAGGCTGGAGGCGTCGTGCCGCTGCACCACGAAGCGCGGCTGGTCGCCCGGACGACCACCAGCGGGCTCACCGGAGCGTTCCAGATCCCGCTTCTGCCGGTAGGTGCTGAGCTCTTGCTCCGCCATGCCGCAGCGATACCCGGCGAGCGCGCCGCCGACACCGAAAAATGCCGTTGCGCGCGTTGCTACTGTGCGAAGGGAATGCCCCGGACAAGGGAGATGCGGACATGCTCGGGAACGACGACATCGCGGAGTGAGGGCGAAAGCCCGATCCAGCGCAGGTGTGCGGCCTGATTCTTCCTGCGCCGCTGTGTGAAGTCCGGATTGGCGCGATGAGCGCTGCCCGGACGAACCGCCGCCTGCCCTCCGCGCCGTCGCGCCGCCGTCTCCGAACTCGTTCCCGGGCCGCCTCGGTGCGCGCCCGCTGCACACGTGAGGGCTTCCGCATGTCCGATGCGTTCATCACCTGCTCCGGCCTGTCGTTCTCCTGGCCGGACGACACCCCCGTTTTCCGAGACCTCTCCTGCACCATCGGCGGCGGCCGCACCGGCCTCGTCGCGGCGAACGGAGCAGGCAAGAGCACCCTGCTCAAGCTGATCGCGGGAGAGCTGCGCCCCAGCGGCGGCGCAGTGTCGGTCCGCGGAGCGCTCGGCCACCTGCCGCAACACCTGTCGTTCCCCGGGGCTCGCACCGTGGCGGAAGTGCTGGGTATAGCCGAGGTGCTCCGCGCGCTCGCCGCCGTCGAGTCCGGGGACGCCGACGAGGAGCACTTCGCCACCATCGGCACCGACTGGGACATCGAGGAACGCACTCGCGCCCAGCTCGATCGCCTCGGCCTCGGGGACATCGCGTTCGACCGGCGCCTGCACACCCTCAGCGGCGGTCAGATCATCTCCCTCGGACTGGCTGCCGAGCTGCTGCGACGACCCGAGGTGCTGCTGCTCGACGAACCGACCAACAACCTCGACATCGACGCGCGGCACCGGCTGCACGCCGTGCTCGACGACTTCACCGGCTGCTTGCTGGTGGTCAGCCACGACCGGGCGTTGCTGGACCGGATGGACCGCACCGCCGAGCTCGAAAGCGGCGAGATGCGCACCCACGGCGGCAACTTCACCGACTACGAGCAGGCGCTGCACGTAGAGCAGCAGGCCGCCGAAAAGCACGTCCGCAGCGCCGAGCAGCAGGTCAAACGGGAGAAGCGGGAGATGCAGCAGGCCCGCGAACGCGCCGCGCGACGCGCCGGGAGCGCTGCCCGCAACGTCGCCGACGCGGGCCTGCCCAAGATCGTCGCGGGCGCCATGAAGCGGCGCGCCCAGGAGTCGGCGGGCAAAGCCGACGACGTGCACGCCGCCCGCCTCGACGCTGCGCGGGCCAAGCTCGACGAGGCCGAGCGCGGCTTGCGCGAAGAGCAGCAGATCGCGGTCGACCTGCCGGACACAAACGTCCCCGCCGGTCGCACCGTGTTCCTCGGAGAACGCCTGCGGGTTCGGCGGGACGGGCGCGAGCTGTTCACGGGCGAGGGCCTGGACCTGGCGATCCGCGGACCCGAACGGATCGCCCTCACCGGCCCGAACGGTGCGGGCAAGTCCACGTTGCTGCACGTGATCAGCGGCGAGGTGGAACCGGACGCCGGCGCCACCAAACGGGTGGACGGACGCATCGCTCACCTGTCGCAGAAGCTGGAGCTGCTGGACGTCGACCGCACCGTGGCGCAGAACCTGGCCGCCTTCGCGCCAGCGATGCTCGAGCAGCAGCGCATCCACCTGCTGGCCCGGTTCCTGTTCCAGGGCTCCCGGATTCACCTGCCGGTGCGGGCTCTGTCCGGTGGTGAGCGGCTGCGCGCGACATTGGCGTGCGTGCTCAGCGCCGAACCGGCGCCGCAGCTGCTCTTGCTGGACGAGCCGACCAACAACCTCGACCTGGCCGGTGTGCGCCGGATGGAAAGCGCGCTGAACGCCTACCGAGGGGCGTTCGTGGTGGTCAGCCACGACGAACGGTTCCTCGCCGAGATCGGCGCCGATCGGTGGCTGCGGCTGGCCGAAGGGCGGCTGCTCGAGCAGTGACCTTCATGCGGCCTGCGTCGAGCACTGCCGGACCTCCTCAGCCGCCCCTCCTCAGCCCGCCCCTCCTCAGCCGCACTGCCAGAGGAACCGCCCCTGCCCACTGCCCTCGTCGAGGAACCCGTACCCCACGCCCGCATCGCCGAAGTTCACCTCGAACGGCAGGTCGTCGGCGCTGTCGAGCTGCAGCAGGAAGCGGAACGGCCCGTCGGGCGCTTCCTCGTCCTGCAACCACCGCGGCTCGCCGAACAGCCGGCTCGCGAAGTCGTCCACCGAGGTCTCGCCGTCGAACGGAGTCAGTTCCACCGCGTGGTCCGGCCCGAACGTCGGCCCCTTCGCGATGCCCGCCACCTGGTAGAAGTCCGCGGGTTCGCCGGGCTGGGCGAACAACGCGTTCTCCCCGCCCTCCGGCTCGAAGGTGTTGTCGACGAAGTCGTCCGGATCGTCGCTGAAGTCCTCGGTCAGGAACAGGTAGGCCAGCCGCACCTGCTCGCCCGGCAACCGGATCTGCCCGAGGAAGCGCATCGGGCGCCCCTGGCTGGCCGAAAGCGGCCAGGCAGGCGCGTCCAGCCACACGGGCTGGCCGCCGAACTTGGTGACGGGCTCGCGGATCGGCGCCTCCGACTCGACGAATCGGAGGTTCTGCCGGGCGGTTGCGGTGCTCTCGGGCATGTCGGGTCCTTGCTCGCTGGGGCCTTACGAGCGAACACTAGCGATCAACCACGACGGAACAGCACGGCTTCGACCACATTTCTCCGCCCGCACGCCCGAACGGACCAGCGCGCGAGACCGCGACCCGAGCAGCGCGATCACACCCGCGGGCCTGCGACCATAGGAGACGGTCGAATCGCCGGGAACGGCGTCGCACGAGCAGGAGGTCGTCAATGGGACGTGTCACGGTACGGCGGCCCGTGCTGCGGATCACCGAGCAGGGCGCCCGCACCCGGCCCGACACCCTCGCAGCCGAAGAACCCCTGGAGATCCGGATCGACGGCCGAGCGCTCACGGTCACCATGCGCACCCCCGGCAACGACGTCGAGCTGGCGCACGGCTTCCTGCTCACCGAAAGCGTCATCGGCGGCATGGACGACGTGCACAGCGCCCGCTACTGCGACAGTCCCGGTCCGGACGGGCGCAACACCTACAACGTGCTCGACGTCCGCCTCTCGCCCGGCGTGAGCCCGCCGGACACCTCGGTGGAGCGGAACTTCTACACCACCTCGTCCTGCGGCGTGTGCGGCAAGGCCGCGCTCGACTCGGTCCGGCTGAGCACCCGGTACTCACCCGCCGAGGATCCGCTGCGGATCAGTCCGGAAACCCTCGCGGAACTGCCGGAGCGGCTGCGCGCGGCGCAGCAGGTCTTCGACAGCACCGGCGGATTGCACGGCGCCGCCCTTTTCGACGCGCACGGCGAACTCCTGGTGTGCCGGGAGGACGTGGGCAGGCACAACGCCGTCGACAAAGTGCTCGGCTGGGCGCTGCTGCAACGGCGCGTGCCGTTGGGCGCCAGCGTGCTCATGGTTTCCGGGCGGGCGTCGTTCGAGCTGGTCCAGAAAGCCGCGATGGCGGGTGTGCCGATGCTCACCGCGGTCTCCGCGCCGTCCTCGCTCGCCGTCGAGCTGGCCGCCGAGCAGGGCATGACGCTGGTCGGCTTCCTGCGTGGCAGCTCCATGAACGTCTACACCGGAGCCGAGCGGGTCACCGCACCGGAACCGGCCGCGGTCCGCTGAGGACACCGCCGGGGCCGCATCGGTAGCGATCCGCGCCATTGGCACGATGGACACTCAGAGCGAGGCGAAGCCGGAGGTGTCATGCGCGGGAATCCGCGGTCGGTCAGGATGCCGAGCCGTCGCACCATGCTCACATCCGGCCTGCTCGGGATCGGCGCGGCCGGACTGGGACTCAGCGCCGACTCCGGCGGAACCGAGGTGCAACCGGCGGCGGTCCCGCTGGCCAAGCAGGACAACGTGCTGGTCGAGACCGTGCACTCGCAGGCGCGCAACCGCGAGGTCGACCTGGTGACGATGTTCCCGGACGGCGTGCACCGCGAGGGGCTGCCGGTGTGCCTGCTGCTGCACGGGCGGTACGGCGACGCCCGCAAATCCGCCGGTGGCGTGCCCAGCTGGCTCACCTCCGCGGTTGCCAGCGGCGCCGTGCCGCCATTCGCGTTCCTGGCCGTCGACGGCGGCGGGAACAGCTACTGGCACCAGCGCTTCGGCGACGACCCGATGTGGATGTTGCTGGAGGAAGTGCCCCGCTGGCTCGGTGAGCGCGGCCTCGGCGGAGCCGACGGCCAGCCGTTCGCGGTGGCGGGCATCTCGATGGGCGGGTTCGGCGCGCTGCTCTACACCCGCCGCCGCAACGAGCTGCGCAGCCAGGTGCGCGCGACGGCGATCGTGTCCCCGGCACTGATCACCAACTGGCCGGAGATGGCGCGGCGACGGGCCTTCGCCGACGAGCAGGACTGGGCCTCCATCGACCCCATGCGCCACCTCGACGCGCTCGAGGACGTTCCGCTGGGCGTGTGGTGCGGCACCCGCGACCGGTTCATCAAAGGCACCCGCCGGTTCATCGCCCGCGCCGACCCGGAGGTGGCCTCGACCTCGCCCGGCGGGCACAACAGCCGCTACTACCGCAAAGCGCTGCCGGAGGTCGTCGACTTCATCGGCGGCTACGTGCCGCGGCGCCGCAAGAGCTGACGATGCGCACCGCGCGCGGCGGTGCGCATCGGGCGGCGCGAAACCGAGGTTCGAAGAGGTTCTTCGGCAGGACCGGGCAGCCGATCAGGCCGACTTCTCGCGGCGCTCGCGGCGGGTGTTCTGCCGGGCGACGATCGTCGGATTGACGTTCTCCCGCACCGTCTGCTCAGTGATCACGACCTTGGCCACGTCGGAACGGCTCGGGATGTCGTACATCACCGGCAGCAGCACCTCTTCCAGGATCGCCCGCAGGCCGCGGGCACCGGTGCCGCGCAGGATCGCCTGATCCGCGATGGCCTCCAACCCCGACCTGGTGAACTCCAGCTCGACGTTGTCCATCTCGAACAGCCGCTTGTACTGCTTGATCAGCGCGTTGCGGGGTTCGGTGAGGATCTGCACCAGCGACGGCTTGTCCAGGTTCGTCACGCTGGCCACGGTGGGCAGCCTGCCGATGAACTCCGGGATCAGGCCGAACTTGATGAGGTCTTCGGGCAGCACATCGGCGAAGTGGTCGGTCGCGTCGATCTCGGTCTTCGACCGCAGCTGCGCACCGAAGCCGACGCTGGCCTTGCCGACCCGCTCCTCGACGATCTGGTCCAGGCCCGCGAACGCGCCGGCCACGATGAACAGCACGTTCGTGGTGTCGATCTGGATGAACTCCTGGTGCGGGTGCTTGCGGCCGCCCTGCGGCGGCACGCTCGCGGTGGTGCCCTCCAGGATCTTCAGCAGCGCCTGCTGCACGCCCTCACCGGAGACGTCGCGGGTGATCGACGGGTTCTCGCTCTTGCGCGCGATCTTGTCTACCTCGTCGATGTAGATGATGCCGGTCTCGGCGCGCTTGACGTCGTAATCGGCGGCTTGGATCAGCTTCAGCAGGATGTTCTCGACGTCTTCGCCGACGTAGCCCGCCTCGGTCAGCGCGGTCGCGTCGGCGATGGCGAACGGCACGTTGAGCATCTTCGCCAGCGTCTGCGCCAGGTAGGTCTTGCCGCAGCCGGTCGGGCCGAGCATCAGGATGTTCGACTTCGCGAGTTCGACGTTCTCCTCGCGGCTGTCCCGGGTGCGCTCCCCAGCCTGGATGCGCTTGTAGTGGTTGTAGACCGCGACCGAGAGGTTCCGCTTCGCCGCGTCCTGCCCGATGACGTACTGGTCCAGGAACTCGTGGATCTCCGTCGGCTTCGGCAGCTCGTCGAGCTTGACCTCGCCGGCCTCGGCCAGCTCCTCTTCGATGATCTCGTTGCAGAGATCGATGCACTCATCGCAGATGTACACGCCGGGGCCGGCGATGAGTTTCTTCACCTGCTTCTGGCTCTTCCCGCAGAAGGAGCACTTCAGCAGGTCGCCGCCGTCACCGATACGTGCCATGACCGCTGACCCCGTCCCCTCCGGCACGCCGTCCGGTGACGTGCCTGACCGTATGTGCTCGTTTCGACGGTACCTGCCGCTCCCCGCCTTCGGGGAGACTCACAGTGTCCGCCACCCGCCGGGCGAGGCGGGTGGGACCGCACGTGCCGGGCGTGTCGCGAACGGCCCGGCGAAGCATCCCACCCCGCGGAACGTCCCCGCGACCACCGTTCGCGCGGCGTCGCAACTCCGCCGCGCACCGCCGCCCGGAAGATCGCGGCCCGCCCCGGAAGAACCCGGACGGGCCGCGGTCCACGCGGCGATTCAGGACTGGCCGGCCAGCTTGCGGTACGGCATGATCTCGTCGATCAGCCCGTACTGCTGGGCCTGGTCCGCGGTCAGGATCTTGTCCCGCTCCACGTCCTGGCGGATCTGCTCCTTGGAGTTGCCGGTGTGCGTGGCCAGCGTCGACTCCATCAGGTCCCGCATCCGCTGCACCTCGTTGGCCTGGATCTCCAAGTCCGAGACCTGGCCGTAGATGCCCTCGGTGGAAGGCTGGTGGATCAGCATGCGGGCGTTCGGCAGCGCCAGGCGCTGGCCCTTGGTGCCCGCCGCCAGCAGCACCGCCGCCGCCGAAGCGGCCTGCCCCAGGCACACCGTGCGGATGTTGGGGCGGACGTACTGCATCGTGTCGTAGATCGCCATCAACGCGGTGAACGAACCGCCCGGCGAGTTGATGTAGATGTCGATCTGCCGGTCCGGGTCGTCCGACTCCAGGTACAGCAGCTGCGCCATCACGTCGTTGGCCGAAGCGTCGTCGACCTGGACGCCGAGGAACACGATCCGTTCCTCGAACAGCTTGTTGTACGGATTCGACTCCTTCACCCCGTACGCGGTGCGCTCCACGAACGAAGGCAGCACGTACCGGGACTGCGGAAGCTGGAATGAGCTCACGACGGGTGACTCCTCGTTGCTGTGGGTTCGCGGGTCAGCTCGGCAGGTTGGCGGCGGTGGCGATGTGGTCCACGAACCCGTAGTCGCGCGCCTCGTCGGCGGTGAACCAACGGTCCCGGTCGGAATCGGCGATGATCCGCTCCACGTCCTGACCGGTGTGGTGCGCGATCAGCTCCGCCATCTCCCGCTTGTGCTTGGTGAACACGTCGGCCTGGATCGCGATGTCCGAAGCCGTGCCACCGAGGCCCGCCGAAGGCTGGTGCATCATGATCCGCGAGTGCGGCAGCGCGAAGCGCTTGCCGGTGGCGCCCGCGGAGAGCAGGAACTGGCCCATCGACGCGGCGAAGCCCATCGCCACCGTCGCCACATCGGGCTTGATCAACTGCATCGTGTCGTAGATCGCCATCCCGGCGGTGACCGAGCCACCCGGCGAGTTGATGTAGAGCGAGATGTCCCGCTCCGCGTCCTCGGCCGCCAGCAGGACGAGCTGCGAGCAGATCTGGTTGGCGATGGAATCCTCGACCTGGGAGCCCAGGACGATGATCCGCTCCCGCAGCAACCGCTCGTAAACCGAGTCGTTGAGCGAGAGCCCGTTCGTCGACCGCATGTGCGGCGTCGAGTCCGACGACGCCGGAACAGTCAGGTGCTGCGTCACGTCTCCCTGCCTTCTTCCACGATGAGGGGCTTCCACAATGGACCGGGCGGGCTTTCGGCCGCCGAATCCCAGGGACGCCGTACTTTTCGGTTACCGGTGATCCGCTTACGACCGACCCTAACGAACGTGGGCGGCACCAGCTTCCCGGTACCGCCCACGTTCGCTCAGAGCTTGTGTTCCGCCATGACGAAGCGCGGATTCCTTTCGCGCACAGCGAAATCGCCGTGCCGGAAAAGGCTCACTCGGACTTCGCGCCCGCAGTGGACTCCGCGTTCTCGCCGTCGCCCTCCGCGTCGGCCGACTTCTGCTCGGCCTCACCCGGCACGACCTCGGGCTGGCCCGACTCGTCGGTCTCCGATCCGAACAACTCGTCCAGATCCAGCGACCCGCCGGACTCGTCGCGCACGGTCGCCTGCCGGACCACCGAGAACAGCGCCTTGCTGCGCCGCACGTCGGCGTAGATCGCGCCGAGCTGGCCGGACTGCTGGGCCTGCTGCACGTACTGGTCCGGGCTCACGCCGAACCGCTGCGCCTGGTAGATGATCCGCTCGGTCAGCTCGTTGTCCGAAACCGACACGTCCTCGGCATCGGCGATCGTGTCCAGCACCAGCTGGGTGCGGACCGCCTTCTCGGCTTCCTGCCGGGTCTCGGCGTCGAACTGCTCGCGGGTCTGGCCCTGCTGCGCCAGCCACTCGCCGAACTTCTCCTCGTCGTGGTCGAACGGGTGCACCGCGTCGTGCTCGCGGGCCTCGACCTCGGAGTTGACGAGGTTCTCCGGCAGCGGCACCTCCACGGTCTCCAGCAGCGCGTCCAGGACCTTGTCCCTGGCCTGCATCCCCTGTTGCATCCGCTTCATCCGGGCCGCCCGCTCGCGCAGGTCGGCCATCAGCTCGTCCGCGGTGTCGAACTCGCTGGCCATCTGCGCGAACTCGTCGTCGGCCTCCGGCAGGTGCCGCTCCTTGACGGAGTTCAGCGTGACCGTCACCTCGGCGTCCTTGCCCGCGTACTCGCCCGCCAGCAGGTGGCTGGTGAAAGTGTTCGTGTCGCCATCGGACGCGCCGATCAGCGCGTCGTCGATGCCGTCGATGAGCTGGCCGGAACCGATCTCGTAGGACAGCCCGCTGGTGCGCGCGTCCTCGACCTCTTCGCCGTCGACGGTGGCCGAGAGGTCGATGCTGACGAAGTCGCCCTGCTGCGCCGGACGCTCCACGCCGGTCAACGTGCCGAAGCGGGCGCGCAGCTCATCGAGCTGCTGCTGCACCTCGTCCTCGGACGCCTCGACGTCGTCCACGGTCACCGACAGCTCGCCGAAAGCGGGCACGGTGATCTCCGGGCGCACGTCGACCTCGGCGGTGAACGCGACCTGCTCGCCGTCCTCGATCTTGGTGACCTCGATCTCCGGACGGCCGAGGGTGCGCACCTCGCTGCCGTTCACGGCCTCCAGGTACTTCTCCGGGACCGCCTCGTTGACGACCTCGTCGAGCACGGGCGCGCGGCCCACCCTGCTCTCCAGCACCCGGGCCGGTGCCTTGCCCGGACGGAAGCCCGGAATCCGGACCTGGTTCGCCAACTGCTTGTACGCGCGGTCGAAGTTCGGCTTGAGCTCGTCGAACGGCACCTCGACGTTGATCCGTACGCGCGTCGGGCTCAGGTGCTCGACGGTGCTCTTCACGTGGTCTCCTAGTGCGAACGTGCTTCGGACCCCGGCGGAACGCCTCGAGCGACGCCCAGGACAGCAGCACCGCCCGGGACTGGGCACGCTCCGGCCACGCCGGGCTGACCTCCGAGTCTATTGCCCGCGGCGACCGAGCACGGGCCGGGGGTTGCCGAACCGCCCGAAAACCGGCGCACGCCGGGTCACCGGCCGCCCAACGCCGGAACCATCGCCGGACCCAGGTTCGTCGGAGTGGCCGCCGTGCCGATCCCCACCGTCGGCGGAACCGGCCGCGCCCCCGGGACATCGACGAACAACGACACCCCCACCAGCAGCACGACCGCCAGCACCAGCAGCGCGCCGACCAGCACGGCGGGCAGCCGGACGCGACGCAGAACCCTCGACGCAGCAACGTGAAAGCGCACGCCAACGGAATCGAGAGCCCGGCGGGCATCGTTACCAGCTGTCGAACAGGTCACCCGGAAAGATCACGCAACGTGATCTCGACGGCAAAGAGGCGTGGCCGGACCGACCACGCCTCCCTCGAACGTCGGGGTGGCGGGATTTGAACCCACGACCCCTCGCACCCAAAGCGAGTGCGCTACCAAACTGCGCCACACCCCGTTCGACCTGCGACGCACCCCGGAACCCCCGGGTGCGTTGCAAAGACCCTATCGCGACCGGTTAAAGTGGGGCACGCAAGGTCGCGAACACCCGGACTCACGCACCAACCGGGTTCACGCACCGGAATCCGGGCGAAGCTCCGGGAAACGGAAGTTCCGACCGAGCATGCGGGCGTAGCTCAATGGTAGAGCCCCAGTCTTCCAAACTGGCTACGCGGGTTCGATTCCCGTCGCCCGCTCCGGAGGTGGGAGGACTGTGCCGCTGCCCCGACTCGTCGGGGCCTGGGCCGGTCCTCCTTCGCATATTCATACGGGGGCCGAGCCCCCGTAAGCCCCCACGGTGCGGTGGTTGCGTGGGGATTCTTGCGGTGGCTTGGCGTTGCTGGGGGCTTGGGAGACGAAGACCCGCCGGGGCCGGTGAGTAGGGCGGTTCGGCTGGCGGAGGCGTCTGCGCGGGATGCGGACGGCGGCAGCTTTGCCGGTGGTGTGGTTGTTGCGCGAAAGGCTTGGTGAGCCGGGCGCTTCGGAGCGGTCCTGGGGCTGGGAAATAAACGCGTTGGGGCTGTCGTTGGGGTGGCGCATGCTGGAGGGGTGAGGTCGGAGCTCCGCGCGAGGGGCCGGCCTGGGGGAACCGCCGGAGCGAACACGGAGCGCAGCTTGCGACGTCTCGAGTACAAGTGGCTGGTCGGCATCACCTTCGTGCTCGGCCTGATCATGCAGATCCTGGACATGACCGTGCTCAACGTCGCGCTGGCGACGTTGGGCCGCGAATTCCACGTCGGCGAAGCAACCCTGCAGTGGGTGCTCACCGGCTACCTGATCAGCCTCGCCGTGTTCGTGCCCGCATCCGGCTGGATCGCCGACCGCTACGGCGGCAAACGCACCTTCCAGCTCGCCGTCGTCGTGTTCACCGCCGCCTCCGTGCTTTGCGGACTCGCCACCGAGATCTGGATGCTGATCGGCGCGCGGATCCTGCAAGGCGTCGGCGGCGGGATGCTCGTCCCCGTCGGCCAAGCCATGCTCTTCCGCGCCTTCCCCGCGCACGAACGCGCCAAAGCCTCCGCCGTGCTGTCCGTGCCGATCACCATCGCGCCGATGCTCGGACCGCTGATCGGCGGCGCGCTGGTGGAATTCGCGAGCTGGCGATGGATCTTCTTCATCAACGTCCCGGTGGGCGGGCTCGCGCTGCTCGCGGCGATGCTGTTCCTGAAGGAGGAACAGCAGTCCCGGCCCGGCAGATTCGACCTGCCCGGATTCGTGCTGGCCGGCAGCGGCCTGGCCACCCTCCTCGTCGGGCTGGATCAAGGCGCCCAGACCGGCTGGGGAAAGCCTTCGGTGTGGGGAACGCTCATCGTCGCCGCGGTACTGCTGAGCGGGCTGGTCGCGCGCGAACTGCGCACCCCGGAACCGATGCTGGACCTGCGCCTGCTCGGCGATCGGCTGTTCGGCACCGGCAACGGGCTGCTGCTGTGCTCCACCGGGGCGATCTTCGGCGCGCTGTTCCTGCTCCCGCTGTACCTGCAGAACCTGCACGGCTTCGGCCCGCTCGGATCCGGACTGGTGCTGATGCCGCAGGCGCTGAGCATGCTCGCCACCACCCAGCTCGTCAGCCGCCTCTACACAAGAGTCGGGCCGCGGCCACTGCTGCTCATCGGATTCACCGTGTTGATCAGTGTCGGGCTGCTGCTGCAACTGCTCGACACCGCGACCCCGTACTGGCTGCTGACGGTGCTGCTGGTGTGGCTGGGGATCGGCATGGGACTGCTGATGACGCCGTTGCAGACCGCCGCGTTCGCGCGGATCTCCGCCGCGTCGATGGGCCGGGCCAGCTCGCTGTTCAACGCCAGCAGGCAGGTGGCGACCGCACTCGGAACCGCGGTGGGTGCGACGATTCTGGTGGCATTGACCGAAAGCTACACGTCCACTGTGGATGTCTCGGTGCCGTCGGCGGTGGTGCAGGCGCAGATGTCGGCCTACCGCGGGGCGTTCCTCGCCTCGATCGCCTTCGGTGCGCTGGGATTGCTGCTGTCGTTGCGGGTGCGCAACGCGGACGCGGCGGACACGCTGCGCGATCGGTCGGCGCCGTCCGGTGATCATTCCCACCCGGGCACCACGACCGTGAGATAGCTCAAGGTCGCCCCACAACCGCCCGCGCCAGTGCACTATTTGAAGGGTGACCGACTTGCCGCACGCCGACCAGGTCCGCAACCACGCCCGCTGGCGGCCGGGATGGCACTCCGGCCGCACCAGCTACGCGTGGCTGCTGCCGTTCGCCGACCAGCCCGGGCTGCGCCACCTGGTGAACCAGTACCAGTACGCCATGCGGGACCTGCCGGGTTTCGACCTCGTCCCGCTGGAATGGATGCACATCCTGGTGCAGGAGGTCGGCTTCACCGACGAGGTGCCGCAGGAACGGCTGGACGGGCTGGTGGACACCGCGCGCAGGCGGCTCACCGGTTTCGCGCCGCTGTCGCTGGCGTTCCACCGCGCCGTGGTGCTGCCCGAGTCGCTGTCGCTGCCCGCCGAGCCGCAGACCACGCTGCTGGAACTGCGCGCGGCGCTGCGCGAGGCGACCGCGGAAGTGGTCGGCGCCGAGCAGCTCCCGGGCGAACCGGAAGAGGTCGACCGGCACATCAGCCTCGCGTACTCCACCACGGACGGTCCCGCGATCTTCGCCGTGGCCACGCTCAGCGGCACCGACGTCGACCCGACCACGGCCAAAGCCGGCGCCGTCTCGCTGGTGCGGCTGAACCGGGATCACTCCTGCTCCGAGTGGGAGACCGTGGCCGAGGTACCGCTCGGCGCCTGACCCGCCCGAGCACTCCCCCGCCGCGAGTAGCCTCGGGATTGTCCGACCGGACCAGCTCGGAGGCACCGTGGACACCGCAGTCATCCTGATCATCGCCGCCGCCGTCGTCCTCGTGGTCGCGGTGTGGTGGTCGCGCAGGCAGAACGTCGAGTACCAGCGCAACCAGCTCGACGACGCCAAGGCCGACGCCCGGCGCTGGACCGAGCGGCTGGGCGGGCAGGTGCTCAACCTCGTCGGCACGAACGAGGCCGCCAAGCAGGCGCTTGCCGACGCCGCCGAACGGCACCAGGCCGCGGTGTCCCAGCTCGACCAGGCGAGCACCGCCGAGCAGTGCAGGCTCACCACCCGGACGGCGATGGAAGGCCTGTACTACGTGCGCGCGGCGCGCACCGCGATGGACATGGACCCCGGCCCGGAACTTCCGGACCTCGCGGACCGGCACGGTGCGGGCAAGGTGACCGAGCACCGCGACGTCGAGGTCGAAGGGCAGCGGCAGGTGGCCTCGCCGGAGCCGAGCGAGCAGACGCCGCACTACTACCCGGGCGGCCGAGTCGCGGGCCGTCCGGTGCCGGAGGGCTGGTACAGCCAGCCGTGGTGGAAGCCCGCGCTGGTCGCCGGAGCCTGGGGCGCGGGGTCGTTCATGCTGGCCAGCGCACTGTTCGGCGGCATGTCCGGCGTTCCCGAGGCCGCCTACGCCGACGGTTTCCAAGGAGCCGACGGGTTCGAGGGCGCGGACCCGGGCGGCTTCGGCGACGGCGGCGACTTCGGAGATTTCGACGGCTTCGACGGGTTCGACGGCTTCGACTTCTGAGGCGCCGGTCAGGCCTGGCAGGTGGGGCACCAGTAGAGGTTGCGGCCGGAGAGGTCCGCGGTGACCACCGGTGTCGCACAGATCAGGCAAGGCGCACCGGCTCGCCGGTAGACGTAGACCTCGCCACCGTGCCGGTCCTGCCGCGGCGGGCGCCCCATCGCCTCCGGCTCGTGCTCCGGCCGGACCGTGTCGATCCGCCCGGTCCGCACGCCGCCGGCCATCAGCTCGACCAGGTCGTGCCAGACGAGCTTCCACCGCCGCGCGCCCAATTCCCGGCCGGGCGTGTAGGGCGCGATGCCGTGCCGGAACAGGACTTCGGCGCGGTAGACGTTGCCCGCGCCCGCGATGACCTTCTGATCCAGCAGCAACGCGGCGATCGGCGTGCGGGAGCGCTCGATCCGCTGCCACGCGCGGTCCGGTTCGGCGTCCGCGCGCAGCGGGTCCGGGCCGAGGCGGGCGCGCAGCGCCGCGACTTCCTCCGGCGTGATCAGTTCGCAGGCCGTGGGGCCGCGCAGATCCGTCGCGCAATCCGGGCCGACGATCCGCATCCGAACTTGGCCGCGCGGCTGTTCCGGCGGCAGCGGGATTTCGGTGAACTTCCCGTACAACCCGAGGTGCACGTGCACGATTCCGGGGCCGTAGCAGTGGAAGAGGTGCTTGCCGTGCGCCTCGGCGCGCTCCAGCACCGCACCGTCCACTTCGGACGCACTGGCGGCGAATCGGCCCTGCGGGCTGAGCACTCGCACCCGGTGCCCGCCGAACCGCGCATCGTGCAGCCGCGCGAGCCGGTGCAACGTGTGACCTTCGGGCATCGCGTCAGTGCCTGTCCTTCAGCGGTGGTTACGTTGTGCACGTGGCGGAAGCGGCTGACGCCGCTCGAAAAAGCCGACACCCGAGCCGAGCGCAGGCCCGAGACAGGCGCTCAGAACAACACCCACAGCACGACGGACTCGGCCAGGTAGGCGGCGACGCAGCAAGCGGCCACGATCAGGCCGCGGCGGACCACGCCGGTCGTACCGCGGCGCCAGAAGGCCACCACCATTCCCGCGAGGAATGCCAGGCACAGCGCCAGAAAACCGCCGACGATCAGCCACAGCCCGACGCCGAGCACGCAATCCGGGGCGGTGCAGGTAGCGCCCGGACCGCCCAGCAGCACGGGCGAGAGCGCGGTTTGGGCGAAGAAGAGGACGAGCACCCCGGCCGCGGTGGCGCCGAAGGCGACCAGCGGTGTCCACAACGCGACCGGGCGTGCTTCGGGCATGGTCACTCCGCGGGAAGCGCCGGCGGGTTCCCGGTCCGCTCGTAGTCGGCGAGCAGGTCGATGCGGCGCTGGTGGCGGCCGCTTTCGAACTCGGTGCCCAGGAACGCCTCGACGATCTCCTCGATCTCCTCGACCGAGTGCATCCGCGCACCGATGCCCGCCAGCAGTGCGTTGTTGTGCTGGCGAGCCAGTTTCGCGGTCTCGACGTTCCAGGTCAGCGCCGCGCGGGCGCCGGGAACCTTGTTGGCCGAGATCTGCTCGCCGTTGCCGGAACCGCCGATGACCAGCCCGAGGCTGCCCTCGTCGGCCACGACGCGGCGGGCGGCTTCGACGCAGAACGGCGGGTAGTCGTCCTGGGCGTCGTAGACCGCCGGGCCGACGTCGGTCACTTCGTGACCGCGCTCGCCCAGCCACTTGGCCAGGTGGTTCTTGAGTTCAAATCCTGCGTGGTCAGATCCAAGGTAGACGCGCACGCAGGCAGTGTGCCAAACACCGCGCGGCGGCTTCGCACCCCTGCCGCGACGCCGGTCGGCGACGGCATCCTGGGGACGTGGAACAGTGGCGAGAGGTGGCCGACCGGGTGTTCGTGCGCAGGCACTCCGAGCTCGACCTGAGCACGGGACTGGTGCTCGGTTCGGCTCGGGCGCTGGTCGTGGACACCCGGGGCGATCGCGAGCAAGGCGCGGAACTGGCCGCGGCGGTTCGCGAGGTGACGTCGCAGCCGTGGGAGGTGGTGCTGACGCACGGTCACTTCGACCATTGCTTCGGCACCGCGGCGTTCCTGCCCGCGCCCGTGCGGGCGCACGCGAATTGCCCGCGCTACCTGGACGAGCACGCCGAACGGCAGCGCGCGGAATGGGTCGAGCACTACCGCGCCGAGGGGCGCCACGAACTGGCCACCGCACTGTCGCGCACCGACGTGGCGCAACCGGATCGGCTGGTGCACGACCGCGCGGAGATCGACCTCGGCGACCGGATCGTGCAGCTTCACCACCTCGGCGCCGGGCACACCGACCACGACCTGGTCGCGCAGGTGCCGGACGCCGGCGTGGTCTTCGCAGGCGACCTGGTCGAACAGGGTGCGCCACCGGACTTCGAGGACGCTTTCCCGGAAAGCTGGCCTGCCGCGCTAGCTGCGCTGCTGCAGCTACGACCGGAGATCGTCGTGCCCGGGCACGGAAACCCGGTCGATGCGGAGTTCGTCCGCGGCCAGCGCGCCGAGCTCGCAGCCCTGGCGGGGCTGTGCGATTCCTTCCGCGCCGCCGCGATCAGCGAGGCCGAGGCACTGCGGGCCTCCCCTTACCCGGCGGAGACCACCGGCCGGGCATTGCGCAGAGCGCTCGCGGCCTGAGCAACGGTGTCCACTTCGGACCATTTCCGGGCTGCACGCGGCTCGAAGTCCACTTCGGACGAAGTCGACGGCGCGGGCGACGACGTCGCTGCGCTGCCGCCGCTACCGCGGGCCGAATGCGGATGACCCGGCCTTCACCGCTGGATCGACTTGACCTCCAGGAACTCCTCCAGCCCGAACTTGCCGAACTCGCGCCCGTTGCCGGACTGCTTGTAGCCGCCGAACGGCGCGTTCGGGTTGAACGCCCCGCCGTTGACCGCGACCTGGCCGGTGCGGATCCGGCGGGCCACCGCCAGCGCGCGCTCGTCGGAACCGAAAACCGCGCCGGAGAGCCCGTACTCGGAGTCGTTGGCGATCGCGACCGCCTCGTCATCGTCCCGGTACGGCAGGATCGACAGCACCGGGCCGAAGATCTCCTCGCGCGCGATGGTCATGTCCGGGCTCACCCCGGTGAACACCGTCGGGCGCACGTAGTAGCCCCGATCGAGCCCGTCCGGAGCTTCCGGGCCGCCGGTGACCACCGAAGCCCCCTCGGCCACACCGCTGCGGATGTAGTCGACGACGCGGTCGCGCTGCACGTCCGAAGCCATCGGGCCGATGCGGGTCCGCTCGTCGCTCGGATCGCCGACGGAGTACTTCGCGACCGCGGCCACCGCGAGTTCCACCGCTTCGTCGTGCCGGGATTCCGGCACCAGCATCCGGGACAGCGCGTTGCAGCTCTGCCCGCCGTTCGGGAAGCAACCGGCGACGCCGAGCTTCACCGCCTTGGCCAGGTCCGCGTCGTCGAGCACCACGTTCGCCGACTTGCCGCCGAGTTCCAGCGCGACCCGCTTGACGGTGCCCGCTGCCACCTCGGAAACCCGGCGTCCGGCACGGGTCGAGCCGGTGAACGAGACCATGTCGACGTCCGGGTGGCCCGCGATGGCCTCGCCCACCACCGGGCCGGTGCCGTGCAACAGGTTGAACACGCCCGCCGGGACGCCCGCCTCCGCGGCGATCTCGGCGAAGATCGAAGCGGTCAGCGGGGCGAGCTCGCTGGGTTTGAGCACCACCGTGCAGCCCGCGGCCAGCGCCGCCGCGACCTTCGCCACGATCTGGTGCAGCGGGTAGTTCCACGGCGTGATCGCGCCGACGACGCCGACTGGCTCGCGCACGATCAGCGAGTTGCCGTGCTCCTCGGTCCAGTCGAAGCCCTGGTCCAGCACGTCGGCGATGCCCGCGGACGTCGCGACCGGCACGCTCGCGTGCACCTGGGTGGCGAAACCGATCGGGGAGCCCATCTCGGCGGTCACCGTCGCGGCGATCTCGTCGCGGCGCCGGGCGATGCCTTCGGAAATCGCACGCACCAGCGCCGAGCGCTCCGCCACCGGGCGCGCTGCCCAGCCGTCGAACGCCGCCCGCGCCGCCGCGACCGCAGCGTCCACGTCCGCGGCGGTTCCTGCCGGGACGGAGCCGACCACCTGCTCGGTCGCCGGGTCGACCACGTCGATGCGCTCGCCGGAACCGGCGACGTACGCGCCGTCGATCACGTGCTCGGTCCGGACTGCCGTAGGGGTCGCCATGCGTTCCTCCCGATATGTGACACCGGCAACAGCACACCGAGACTGGCACAACCGCGAACGCGTGCACAGACCTTGATCGCCATCAGTCGAGGTTCGCCAGGAACCGGCGGACCTGCGCCGCGAACGACTCCGGGCACTCCGCGGCAGGCGTGTGCCCGCACTCCAGCACCACCGGGGCGGGCGCGCCGAGCAGCTCGGCGAGTTCGGTCGCGTGCCGGAGCTCGCGGGCGCGGTCGTAGCGCCCGTGCACGACCAGGGCAGGCAGGTCCAGCTCGCCGAGCAACGGCGCCAGGTCGGTGTCGCGCTGACTGGTCAACGCCTCGATCACGGCGGAGCGGCGCAAGGTCGCCGGGTACGTTTCCAGCGCATCCGCGATGCGCTCCGGCACCGGGAGGTGCACCCCGCGCTGTGCGACGGCGCGCCACAACTCCGGGCCCCAGGCGGCGCGGACGTGCTCGATGATGGCGTCCACGTCGCCGTGCCCGCGCATGTTCGCCCCGGTGTCGCTGAGCACCAAACCGGCCAAGCCACGCACCCGGTGCAGGGCCGCGCGCAATGCGATCACACCACCGGTGGAGTGCCCGACGAGCACCACCGGCGCGTGCTCGACCACCAGCTCGGCGACTCGGGCACCGAGCGTTGCCATGTCGTGCGGTCCGGGCCACGTCAGCCACGGGGCGGTCACGACGTCCGCGCCGGTCCGGTCGGCCAGTCCGTCGAAGATGGCCGGGGCGGACATCGTGCCGGGCAGGCACAGCAGCGTCCCGGTTGCACGCCCGCTCGGCCGCGTGATCAGGACATCCTCGGCGGTCACCTCAGTCAAACTGCGGCGACTCCGTGCGGGTGCGCTTGAGCTCGAAGAAGTACGGGTAGGACGCGAGCTTGTACGCGCCGTCGAACAGCTCGCCCGCCTGTTCACCGCGCGGGATCCGCGTGGTGATCGGGCCGAAGAACGCCACCCCGTCCACGTGCAGGGTGGGCGTGCCCACGTCGTCGCCCACCGGGTCCATGCCCTCGTGGTGGCTGGCGCGGACCGCTTCGTCGTAGTCGGTGCCGTTCGCGGCCTCGGCCAGCGAGCCGGGCAGCCCGACCTCGTCCAAGGACTCCTTGATGACCTGGTCGTAGTCCTTGATCTCCCGTTCGTGGATCCGGGTGCCCATGGCGGTGTAGAGCGGGCCGAGCACCTCGTCGCCGTGCTGCTGGGCGGCGGCGATGGCGACGCGCACCGGCTTCCACGCCTTGGCCATCAAATCCTGGTATTCCTCGGGCAGGTCGCGGCCCTCGTTGAGCACGGCCAGGCTCATCACCCGGAAGTTCAGGTCGATGTCGCGGACCTTGTCCACCTCGAGGATCCAGCGCGACGAGACCCACGCGAACGGGCAGGCCGGGTCGAAGTAGAAGTCGACCTTGGGGCGTTCGGCGACGCTCATGGATTCACCCTCCACTGTGCTCCGTGCCATCACGGGCGCTTGTCGGTAGGCGCGGGCGGATTTCGCGGCCCGCTGCTCCTAGCAACTCCCCGCCGCCCCCCGATCTTCCCGCAGCGCGCCGATCGGGTGGGAATCTCCCGGTTTTCCCGGATTCCGGGCGCATGCCCAGCGAAAGTCCAGCGGTGGAGGCGGTTCGCCGACACGCCGGGGCGAGTCGTCCAGGCGTCCGGCGGCCGGACGGCATTCCGACGTGATTGGATTCCCGGCATCCCCTGTGAACCGGCGCGGCCACGGCGCGCCGGAGACCGACCGACCCTACGAGCGACGAGGTGATCCGTTGGCCCCGCCGAACCTCACCCAGGACCAGGCCCGGCAGCGCGCCGCACTGCTGGACGTCGAGTCCTACGTGATCGAACTGGACCTCTCCGACGGTGCGGGCGGGCCGGACGTGCGGACCTTCGGCTCCACCACCACGGTCCGGTTCCGCAGCGCGCAGGCCGGCGCGGAAACCTGGATCGACCTGATCGCGGGCCGGGTGCGCGGCGCGCGGTTGAACGGCGTCGAGCTGGACGTGTCCGGCTACTCGGAGCAGGAGGGGCTGCGGCTGCCGGAGCTGGCCGCGGACAACGAGCTCGTCGTGCACGCCGACTGCGAGTACACCAACACCGGCGAGGGCCTGCACCGCTTCATCGACCCGGTGGACGGCGCGGTCTACCTCTACAGCCAGTTCGAGACCGCCGACGCGAAGCGGATGTTCACCTGCTTCGACCAGCCGGACCTGAAGGCGACCTACCAGATCACGGTGCACGCGCCCGCGTCTTGGAAGGTCATCTCGAACGCCGCGGCCGAGGTCGCCGATTCCGAGCTGGGCCGCACGCACGTTTTCGCGACCACCCGGCCGATGTCGACCTACCTGGTCGCACTGGTCGCCGGACCGTACGCCGAGTGGCGCGACGAGTTCCCCGGCGAACCCGGCCAGGACCCGATCCCGCTCGGGCTGTACTGCCGCGCCTCGCTGGCCGAGCACCTCGACGCCGAGCGGCTGTTCCGCGAGACCAAGCAGGGTTTCGCCTTCTACCACAAGGCGTTCGGGGTTCCCTACCCGTTCGGCAAGTACGACCAGTGCTTCGTGCCGGAGTTCAACGCCGGGGCGATGGAGAACGCCGGGTGCGTGACCTTCCTGGAGGACTTCGTGTTCCGGTCGAAGGTCACCAGCTACCTCTACGAGCGCCGCGCCGAGACGGTGCTGCACGAGATGGCGCACATGTGGTTCGGCGACCTGGTGACCATGCGCTGGTGGGACGACCTGTGGCTCAACGAGTCCTTCGCGACCTGGGCCAGCGTGCTCTCGCAGGTCGGCGGCACCGAGTACGCGCACGCCTGGACGACCTTCGCCAGCGTGGAGAAGTCCTGGGCCTACCGGCAGGACCAGATGCCGTCCACGCACCCGGTGGCCGCCGACATCCCGGACCTGCAGGCCGTGGAGGTCAACTTCGACGGCATCACCTACGCCAAGGGCGCCTCGGTGCTCAAGCAGCTGGTCGCCTACGTCGGGCTGGACAACTTCCTGGCCGGGCTGCGGGTGTACTTCGAGCGGCACGCCTGGGGCAACGCCACGCTGAGCGACCTGCTGCAGGCGCTGGAGGAAGCCTCCGGCAGGGACCTGTCCTGGTGGAGCGCGGAGTGGCTGGAGACCACCGGGCTGAACATGCTGCGCCCCCGGTTCACCACCGACGACGAGGGCCGGTTCACCGAGTTCACGGTGGTGCAGGGCGGGGCCCGGCCCGGCGCCGGTGAGCTGCGCACGCACCGGCTGGCGATCGGCGTCTACGACGACGACCCGGCCACCGGCAAGCTGGTGCGCACGCACCGCGTGGAACTCGACGTGACCGGCGAGCGCACCGCGGTGCCGGACCTGACCGGGGTGCACCGGGGCAAGCTGGTGCTGGTCAACGACGACGACCTGACCTACTGCACGATGCGGCTGGACCCGGATTCGCTGGCCACCCTGATCGACCGCATCGGCGATCTCGACGAGTCGCTGCCGCGTGCGCTGTGCTGGTCCACGGCATGGGAGATGACCCGCGAGGCCGAGCTGAAGGCCCGCGACTTCGTCAGCCTGGTGCTGGGCCGCTCCGCCGATTCCGGGATCGGCGCGGAAAGCGAGATCGGCGTCGTGCAGCGGGTGCTGCTGCAGGCGCAGACCGCGCTGGCCTCCTACACCGACCCGGAGTGGCAGCGCGAGGGCTGGCGGCGCTACGCCACCCGGCTGCTGGAGCTGGCCCGCGCCGCCGAACCCGGCTCGGACCACCAGCTCGCGTTCGTGAATTCGCTGGCCGGTTCGGTGCTGGACCCGGAGCAGGTCACGGTGCTGCGGGGCTGGCTGGACGACTCCGCGCCGCTGCCGGGGCTGACCGTGGACACCGACCTGCGCTGGAACCTGCTGCAGGCCCTGGTGGCGCACGGCGCGGCCGCGGAGACCGAGATCGACGCGG
Organism: Saccharopolyspora galaxeae; assembly: GCF_016526145.1. Taxonomy (GTDB): domain Bacteria; phylum Actinomycetota; class Actinomycetes; order Mycobacteriales; family Pseudonocardiaceae; genus Saccharopolyspora_C; species Saccharopolyspora_C galaxeae. The sequence continues at coordinate 97,204 of NZ_JADDUE010000006.1, read as the reverse complement.
AACTGGCCAAGGACCAGACCGCGACCGGCAGGCGCCGCGCCGAACGCGCCCGTTCGCTGATCCCCACCGAGGACTCTAAAGAACGCGCGTGGCAGCGGGCGGTGCACGACGACGAGCTGCCGAACGCGGTCAGCGACGCGATCATTGCCGGTTTCCAGCACCCCGGTCAGCGCGAGCTGCTCGCCCCGTACGTGCAGCGCTACTTCGCCGAGATCGACGAGGTGTGGCAGCGCCGCTCCAGTGAGCGCGCGCAGCCCACGGTGATCGGGTTGTTCCCGTCCTGGGCGGTAACGCAGGCCACCGTGGACGCGGCCGATGCCTGGCTCGAAGGGGAGCATCCGGCGGCGCTGCGGCGGCTGGTATCGGAAGGGCGCGCGGGCATCGTGCGGGCGCTGGCCGCGCGGGAGTTCGACCGGTCCTGACCGGTCTCCGGACGCCAGAAGGGCGGGCCTGATCAGGCCCGCCCTTCTCGTGCTCCATTGGTGCTCGTCTACGCCGCGATCCCCTGTCGTCCCCGGCGGCCGACCGGGTACGCAACCGCCACGATCCCGACGGGATTCGCCGGGAAGCGATCAGTGCGCCGCGGAGTGCTGCGTTCCTGCGGCGTCGGACAGCATCCGCAACGCGCTGATGAGTCCTTCGAGCAGTTCGCCTTCCTTGAACGACGCGACCATGCTCATCAGGGCGAGCTGGCAGCTGCGGTCCGGCACCCGGCGCTTGGACTCCTCGCCGGTGACGATCTCCACGCGCCGCTGCTGCGGCGACACCGCGACCAGCACCCCTTCCGCGGCCCGCGCACCGAGGTTGGCGTGCAGCCCGCCCGCGAACTCCCGGGTGTCCTCGCCCAGGTCGCCGAGGTAGATCGCGAACTCCAGCCCGGTGCTGCGGCTGGACAGCGTCAGGGCCTCGTCGATCCGGGCGAGCTGCGCCGGGCTGAACGGCAGCTTCGGCCGCTGCGGTTCGACCCGGCGGGCGATCGACAGTCGTCCGGTGGCGGTCAGCACCTCACCGGTGGCGAGTTCGGATTCCGACGGTTGCCCGTCCGGGTCGTGCCCGGGCGTAGCGATCTCACCAGTTCCCATGTGCGCCTCCCCGATCGGTGCTGGCAGGCCGCGCGGAAGCGGCGCCTTCCGGCGCAGTGCTCGTGCTCGCCGGGTCGGCGACCCAGAAGACCGGGTCGAAGTTCCAGTCCTGGCCGGCGCGGTAGCGGTTGCGGGTCAGCTTCGGCCACAGCGCGATCAGCGTGGCGAGGCCGTACACGGCCGCTGGGATCGCCACCAGGACGAGCAAGGTCTCCACGACAGTCACGAGCCGTACGGTAGCCGATCACTTCGTCCGATGGGACGGGTCCATGCGGGCTTGTCGCGGCGGCCGCGCCGTTGTTCGCCGCTGACCGCTCCTGCCGCGATCGGCACCGCCTCCAGCCGTTATCACTTTATGTATTCAGTGGCCAAAAGTTCAGCTACAGCGAGTGTTCACAACGGGCGTGAGCAGGAGTTGAACTACTGAACGTCACTAGTCAACCGTGTTATGTCTCACGTAAGGTAACTCTTTCAGACTAATGATCGCGGCCGAATGGAGCCCATCCAGAAGGTTGCAGTGGACGGCGAGTTGGCGGCTTGTTCGAGCCCTTGCGCGCTTCTAGTTTTTCACCTGTATGGGCCTTGCATATTTGATCACTTGCCCATAACTCGGCTATTCAAGCGCAGGAGGCACACCATGTCGATCATCAAAACCGCCGCTCAGCGTAATACTCTCACTCTTTCGACAAGCTCGCAGCCGCTTGCCGAACACGGTGTGCACACGGCGTCGGGTGTTCGGATCAGCGGCGACGACCGCGGTGTCCGCATCAGCGCCGAGCGGGGCGTGCGGATCAGCGCGCGGGCCGGTGTCCGCATCAGCGCGATCGAGCGCGGAGTCCGCATCAGCGGCGCCGAGCGGGGCGTGCGCATCAGCAGCCGGGCCGGGGTCCGAATCAGCGCCGCGGCAGGCGTGCGCATCAGCGGTGAGCAGCGCGGTGTCCGAATCAGCGGTCGCAGCGGTGTCCGCATCAGCGCGATCGAGCGCGGGGTGCGCATCAGCAGCGCGGAGCGCGGGGTGCGCATCAGCGGCCAGCACGGCGTCCGGATCAGCGGTGCGCAGCGCGGGGTGCGCACCAGCGGTCAGGCAGGCGTCGGCATCCTGGGGCAGGCGGGCGTGCGCATCAGCGGTCAGGAGCACCGGGCGAGCGTCGTTGACCAGCGAACCGGGGTGCGCATCAGCGGCACCGACGGGAACCGGGTCGACGCGCGCAGTGGCGTCCGCATCAGCGGGCAGCGCGGCGTCCGGATCAGCGGTCGCAGCGGAGTTCGGATCAGCTCCGCGGGCGTGCGCATCAGCGGCCAGAAGCGCAGGCGCCGGATCGAGGCGCTGCACGGCGTGCGGAGCAGCGGCCGCGAAGGCGTGCGGATCAGCGGGCACGGAGTACGGATCAGCGGCCGGAACGGTGTCCTGGATGAGCGCGCAGGCGTGAGCCCGGCCGAGGCGCGCAGCGGCGTGCGCATCAGCAGCGGCGTCCGGATCAGCGGTGCGGCCGGTGTGCGGATCAGCGGCGAGCAGCGCGGTGTCCGGATCAGCGGGCACAGCGGCGTGCGGACCAGCGCGGCCCACGGTGTGCGGATCAGCGCGGCCCACGGTGTGCGGATCAGCGGCGCAGACCGCGGGGTGCGCATCAGCGGGCAAGCCGGCGTGCGGATCAGCGGTGCGCAGCATGGCGTGCGGATCAGCGGCCAGCATGGCGTGCGGATCAGCGCTGCGGCCGGTGTGCGGATCAGCGGCGAGCAACGCGGTGTCCGGATCAGCGGAACCGAGCGCGGAGTGCGCATCAGCGGGCAGTCGGGCTTGCGGGCCGGCGAAGCGCAACGCGGCGTCCGCATCAGCGGCGAAAACCGCGGGGTCCGGATCAGCGGCGCGGACCGCGGGGTCCGGATCAGCGGCGGTGCGGAGCTCGCCGGTGCGGCGGCCTGAGTGCGGCGGCTACGCCGCGGCCTCACCCAAGTACGGCAGCCACTGCGGATCGGTCTCCGTCAGGCCCGCGATCAACCGCCAGTTCCGCCCGCGCGGCGCACGCGGCGCCACCGGCAACGACCAGCCCAGCTCGCTCAGCGTCTTGTCCGCTTTGCGGTGGTTGCACTTGGTGCAGCAGGCGACGCAGTTCTCCCAGGCGTGCGGGCCACCCCGGCTGCGCGGTACCACGTGGTCGATCGTCTCGGCGCGAACTCCGCAGTACACGCAGCGGTGCCCGTCGCGGTGCATCAGCGCGGAGCGGGTGAGCGGCACCCGGCCGCGGTAGGGCACCCGCACGAAGTTGCTCAACCGGATCACGGACGGCACCTGGTGGCTGGCGGTGGCCGAATGCAGCATCAGCCCCGCGGAGTCGCCGTGCACCACCTCGGCCTTGCCGCAGACCAGCAGCACGATGGCCCGGCGCAGCGGAAGCGCGGTCAGCGGCTCGAAGGTCGTGTTCAGCAGCAGCACCCGCCGCTTGCGCCACGACGCGGGAGGATCACCCGACGGTCCGGCAGTCCGGGACGGAACCGAGCACAGCCCGGTCCGGGGCGCCAGCCCGTGGGCTGCGCCCGTCGGAGTCGGTTTTCGGTCGGGCACGCGACCACCTCCACCGTTCGGCAGGACCAGTCGACCACAGACGCTGCCCCGAACGCACGTGTGATTCGCCACGTGCTAGCGGCGCGGTGTCGATGCGGAGATCGCTACGACTGCCGGGGAACACCGGGCCCGCCCGTGGACGCCGGGCACGACCGCCGGTACCCACGCCGATCGTATTGCTTCGGATGTTGATCGTTCAGGGTGAATTCGCCCGACACCGCGGCGAGGCCGCCGCGGCGACGCTTCGCACCCGTATCGTCGGCGGACGTGAGCAAGGTTGCGCCGCCCATGTCGTATCCCCCCGCCGAACGCGCTGACACCGTCGACGAGCTGCACGGAAGGCGGGTCGCCGACCCGTACCGGTGGCTCGAGGACCCCGCGGACCCGCGGACCGAGTCCTGGTCCAAATCGCAGGACGAGCTGGCTCGCGCCTGGCTGGAGGAGCTTCCCGGCCGCGCCGAAACCGGCGAGCGGCTGCGTTCGCTGCTCTCGGCCGGTTCGGTCTCCGCCCCGGTTTGGCGGGCAGGCCGGGCGTTCTTCACCCGCCGCGATCCCGGGCAGGAATTCCCGGTGCTGTACCTGCGGGAAAGCGACGGCTCGGAACGCCCGTTGCTGGACGTGACGACCATCGACCCGAGCGGGCTGACGACGCTGGACAGCTGGTCGCCGAGCTTGGAGGGCGAGCGGCTGGCGTACCAGATCTCGGTCGGCGGCGACGAGGAATCGCTGCTGTACGTGCTGGACGTGACCACCGGTGAGCAGCTCGAAGGCCCCATCGACCGGTGCCGCTACTCGTCGATCTCCTGGCTGCCCGGCGGCGCGGAGTTCTTCTACGTGCGCAGGCTGCCGCCGGAAGCGGTTCCGGACGGCGAGGAGCAGTTTCACCGCAGGGTGTGGCGGCACCTCATCGGCAGGCACCCGGACGACGACGAGCTGATCCACGGCGACGGCCTGGACCACACCTTCTACTACGGCACCGGCGTCTCGCGGGACGGCCGCTGGCTGCTGGTCGGGGGGAGTCCGGGCACCGCCCCGCGCGACTCGGTGTGGATCGCCGATCTGACCACCGGGGGCGAGCTTCGGCAGATCGTGGACATCTCCGCGGACGTCGAGGTCTCGGCCTGGGTGGAGCGGGACGGGCGGCTGTACGTGCTGACGACGCTGGGCGCGGACCGCTGGCGGCTGTGCGTGGCCGACCCGGAAGAGCCGGAGCCGCAGAACTGGACGGAACTGATCCCGGAGGAACCGGACTCGGTGCTGGAGGCGGTGCGCTGGTTCGACGACGGCACCGACGACCCGAAGCTGGTGGTGCTGCGCAACAGGCACGCGGTCTCCGAGCTGACGCTGCACGACCCGGTCACCGGTGAGCGCACCGCGGACGTGCCGCTGCCGGGCACCGGCCAGATCACCGCGCTCACCACGCTCGACGAGGACACCGACGGCGACGCGGACCGGTTGTGGATCGGCTGGACGGACTTCGCGACCCCGCCGTGCGTGCACGTGTACTCGCGGGCCGAGGGCCGCACGCGGATCGCCGAACGCGCTCCGGGCGCGGTGGACCTGCCGGAGGTGCACACCTCGCAGGTCACCTACACCTCCAAGGACGGCACCGCGGTGCGGATGTTCGTGCTCGCGCCCGCCCGCGAACCGGACCACCCGCGCCCGGCGATGCTCACCGGCTACGGCGGCTTCTCGCTGTCGATGGAGCCCGGCTACTCCACCATCGCCCTGTCCTGGGTCGCCGCGGGCGGCGTGTGGGCGGAGCCGTCGCTGCGCGGCGGCGGCGAAGAAGGCCAGCAGTGGCACCGGGCCGGGATGCGGGAGAGCAAGCAGAACGTCTTCGACGACTTCCACGCCGCGGCAGAGCACCTGATCGAGACCGGCTGGACCACGCCGGGTCAACTGGCGATCACCGGCGGCTCCAACGGCGGTCTGCTGGTGGGCGCCGCGCTGACCCAGCGCCCGGAGCTGTACCGCGCGGTGGTGTGCTCCGCGCCGCTGCTGGACATGGTGCGCTACGAGAAGTTCCTGCTGGGCCGCACCTGGAACGACGAGTACGGCACGGCCGAGGATCCGGAAGAGCTGGACTGGCTGCTGTCCTACTCGCCGTACCACGCGGTCACCGAAGGCACCGCTTACCCGGCCGTGCTGCTGACCGTCTACGAATCGGACACCCGGGTGGATCCGAACCACGCGCGCAAGATGTGCGCGGCGCTGCAGCACGCGACGAGTTCGGATCCGGCGCAGCGGCCGGTTTTGCTGCGCAGGGAGACCGAGGTGGGACATTCCGCGCGATCGGTGTCGCGTACCGTGGGGCTCGCGACCGACCAGATCGCCTTCCTAGCGGAGGCCACCGGGCTCCCCCTCGCCTGAGCGGTCGCTTCCCGGAACAACGTCGCAGAAGGCACGGGCGACACCGCGCGGCGGCGAACAGCGACGGGTTTGTGGACGGCGGGGCGTCCGCAAACCCCGAAACGCTTCCGCCGGCACTCGCGCAGGTGTTCCGCCCGGTCTTCGGCGAGCCATAAGGTCGATCGAAGCCCCCGAGCATGGAGACCCCCGACCCATGACACCCCCGCTGTTGACCCAACCCAGCTGCGTCCAGGACGACGGCAGCTGGTGTCAGACGGTGTTCGACCTGACGAACAACCAGTGGCTGGCGATGTACTCGGACCTGCTGATCGCCAAGCCGCTGAGCATCCTGCTGATCGTGCTCGTCGCGCTCGTGCTGCGCTACTTCGTGCACCGGACGATCTCCCGGTTGACCCGCGGCAACGGCGGCAAGACACCGAAGCTGCTGCAGCCGCTCAAGGAACGCCGCAGCGAATCCGCCGGTGCGGCGCTGCTTTCCGAGCGGCGGGCGCAGCGCGCCCGCACGATCGGCTCGGTGCTGAAGTCGCTGACCTCGTTCCTGATCTTCGGCCTCGCGCTGGTCTACATCCTGAAGTCGCTGGGCATCGAGCTCGGACCGATCCTGGCCTCGGCCGGGGTGGTCGGTGTCGCGGTCGCGTTCGGCGCGCAGAACCTGGTGCGGGACTTCCTGTCCGGGATGTTCATGATGGTCGAGGACCAGTACGGCGTCGGTGACGTCGTCGACCTCGGCGAGGCCCTCGGCACGGTCGAGGCCGTGGGCCTGCGGGTCACCACGCTGCGCGACCTCAACGGCACGGTCTGGTACGTGCGCAACGGCGAGATCCTGCGCGTCGGCAACTCCAGCCAGGGCTTCGCGGTGGCTGTGGTGGACTTCCCGGTCTCGCACTCCAGCGACGTGGAGAAGGCGATCGAGGTCGCCACGAACGTCGCGACCGAGGCGGCCGCGCGCGAACCGCTGTCCACGAACGTGCTCGAGCCGCCGGAGATGCTCGGCGTGGACCAGATCACCTCGGACACGATCACGCTGCGGCTGACGGTCAAGGTCCGGCCGAGCACCCAGTGGTCGGTGCAGCGCAGGCTGCGCGCCGAGATCAAGCGCGCTTACGACGACGAGGACATCCACCCGCCCTACCCGAACGGCCGACCGCAGTACGACTCAACGGCCCAGGTATGACATCGACCAGGTGGAGGGGAGGATGGGAGTCGTGAGCGCACCGGAGACCTTCTACGAGCAAGTCGGCGGCGAACCCACCTTCCGCTTCATCGTGCGGCGGTTCTACGAGGAAGTGGCCAAGGACGAACTGCTCCGCCCGATCTACCCGGAGGAGGACCTCGGTCCGGCCGAGGAGCGGCTGCGGCTGTTCCTGATCCAGTACTGGGGTGGCCCGACCACCTACTCCGAGCAGCGCGGGCACCCGAGGCTGCGGATGCGGCACGCCCCGTTCAAGGTCGGACCGACCGAGCGCGACGCCTGGTTGCGCTGCATGCGCATCGCGGTGGACGAAGCCGGCCTGGCGCAGGAGCACCGCGAGCGGCTGTGGCAATACCTGGAAATGGCAGCGCACAGCATGATGAACTCCTGGTTCTGAATGAGAGCTTGTCCCGGAGATGAATGCGTTCGCACCGCTGCAGGGGGTCTTGACCCCGTGGTGGCACGATGCGGTCTTCTACCGGGTCGATCTGCGTTCGTTCGCCGATTCCAGCGAGGACGGCGTCGGTGATCTCGACGGTGCGCGCGGGCGGCTCGGGTACCTGGAGCTGCTCGGCGTGGACGCGCTGTGGCTGACCGCGCTGCTGGCGGCGCCGCTCACCGATGAGCGCGGGCGCAGCGTGGACCCGGTGCTGGGCGACGTGCGGTCGTTCGAGCTGCTCGTCGAGGAGGCGCACGACGCCGGGCTGCGAGTGGCCGTGGACGTGGCGGTGCAGCGCTCACTGGCCGGTGCGCTGAGCGGACGTCCGGAGTTCGCGGACGCGGTGCGGTTCTGGCTGGACCGGGGCATCGACGGCCTGCGCATCAGCGCGGTCCCCGGTAACGCCGAACCCGCAGGCGAAGCGGTGCGGGAGGCGCTGCGGGCACTGCGGCCGGTGTTGTCGGACTACCCCGACCGCGGGGTTGGGGTGCTGATCGACGAAACCTGGTTCGACCGCTACGACGAACCGCCGGACTGGGACATCGGCATCGACCTGCGCCTCGGGCGCACCGCGTTCAACGCGGGCGCGCTGCAGGAGATGATCACGCGGATGCTCGCGTCGGCGGCGGGCCTCGGGGTCCGGCCGGTGTGGGTGGCCACCAGCGACGACCGGACGCACCCGGTGGCCCGGTTCGGCGGCGGTGCCACCGCGCAAGCTCAAGCGCGCGCGTTGGCGTTGGTCACGTTGGCGCTGCCGGGGGTCGTCGGGTTGGACAACGGTGAGGAACTCGTGCTGCCACCCGGCGCCTCCGGCCGGCTTTCGGGCGCGCCGGTGCGCAGCCCGATGCCGTGGGAAGGCTCCGAGCCGCCGTTCGGTTTCTCCGCCGCGCCCGCCGGCTGGTGGCCGATGGACGAGAAGTGGGTGGAGTACACCGTCGAGGCCCAGCTGGAGAACCCGGCATCGGCGCTGTCGCTGTACCGGCGGGCTTTGGAACTGCGCAAGGAGCACTCGGCGCTGCGGGGAGATCGCGTGGACTGGTTCGGCGCGCCGTCGGGCTGCTTCGCGTTCCGCAGGCAGCCGGGCAACCTGACCTGCGCGTTGAACGCCTCACCGGACCCGGTGGCGTTGCCTCCGGGAGAGGTGTTGCTCTCCAGCGGAGAACTGGACGGCGACCGGTTGCCGGGCAACACCGCGGTCTGGCTCGTTTGATCGCGACACGCCGCCGGCCAGGCCGGATGTGATCGCGGCCTCCACGTTGCTGACCATGGGCCGGGGCGGAAGTACCCGCCCGGTAAGTTGTCGTACGCCCGAGTTCCGCCTCCCGTCTCCAGCAGGACGTCATGACCGCAGCGAGCCCGGCACCGCACAACGATGCCAAGCCGAGCGTTCAGCGCCCCCGAACCGGCCGCGCCCCGCGGCTGCTGGGCGTGGATCTCGCCCGGTTCGTCGCCGTCTTCGGCATGTTCGTGATCCACTTCGGTGCGCCGTTCAGCGGTGGCGCCGTGGAGCTCGCGCTGGCTGGCGCGTGCAGCGGCCGCGCGACGGCGTTGTTCACGTTCCTCGCCGGGGTGTCGCTGGCGATGCTGACGGGTCGCCGCACCCCGTTGACCGGGCAGAAGTTGCGGGACGCGCGGAAGCGCATCGCGGTGCGCGCGGTGCTGCTGGTGCTGATCGGGCTGCTGCTGGCCACCTGCACCGACGCGACCGGGTTCCTGCTCACCGTGATCATCCCCTTCTACGGGGCGTACTTCCTGCTCGCGCTGCCGTTCGTCGGCATGCGGGCGCGCGGGCTGGCGATCTCGGCGGTGCTGATGGTCGCGCTCGGACCGCAGGTTTCGTACCTGCTGCGGGCCGCGGTCACCGAGGGCAGCCCGGTGGCGATGATGGTCGAAGCGGTGAACTCGATCGATCCCGGCCACCTGATCGGTGATCTCGGGGTGCTGGACCTGCTGCTGCTGGACTTCTACCCGGCGACGTCCTACCTGGCGCTGGTGCTGGCCGGGCTGGCGGTCGGCAGGCTGGACCTGCGCTCCGGCGCGGTGCGGCTGCGGCTGGCGCTGGGCGGTGCGGGCCTGGCGGCGCTGACCTACACCGTTTCGGCGCTGCTGGCCGGACGCCTGCCGGACGTGCTGATGGAGGGCACCGTCCCGGTCGGGCATCCCGAATTCCTGCTGGCCGCCCGCGCGCACAGCGGCTCGTCGTTCGAGCTGCTGGGTTCGCTGGGCGTCGCGGTCGCCGTGCTGGCGGGCTGCCTGGAACTCGCCGACCGCGCGGGCCGCGCGGTGTCCCCGCTGGTCAAGGCGGGCTCCATGGCGTTGACGCTGTACGCGCTGCACGCGCTGGTGATGGCCTGGCAGGTCGTCGTCGGCGGCTGGCCGCTGAGCGGGGTGCCGGAGACGCTGGCGAATCTCGCGAGCATGGGCCAGGACGTGTCCGGCATCCCGGACTTCCCCGCGTTCCCCCCGGACGGGCACCGGCCGGTGGGCTTCGTGGCGTTCCTGAACATGTACATGCCGGAACTGTTCCTGCTGTTCTCCATCGGGTTCGCGGTGCTGTGGAAGCAGTTCTTCCGGCGCGGCCCGCTGGAGGGCGCGGTGAGCTCGGCGGTCGACGCGTTCATGGCCCGCACCACCCGCTCGGCCTGACGCGGCCCGTTCTGACAGGGGCGCGGCCGCTGCGGTTCCGCTACCCGGACACCTGCCGAGAGCAAGATCAAAAACAGCTTCTCACATCAGCAGCGGCAGCAAGGCGTGCCTGCGGCGGACCACGGCGCCGAAGCGGCAGTCCAGGCGCAGCCAGGAATCGGTGGCGCTGACCCGCACGATCTCCGACTCCGGCGGCGCGGACGGCAGGAAACCCATCCCGGAGACCACGAACAGGCAGCGCAACGGCACCTTCACGTCCAAGCCGCCGCCGCTGACGGTGAACACCTCCTGGTCCATCAGCGAAGCGGGCGGCGTGCCCTTCGGGCCCACGTTCTCCTTCGCCACCCCGACGCCCTGGTCGGCGACCTCGCCGACCAGTTTCGCGGGCAGGTCGTCGACCTTGCGCCAGCCCTCGGCCGGCGGCAGCTCGGACCGCCACAGCAGGTCCCGCGGCGGGCCGGGATCCATCTTCGGGCCACCGGCGACCGTCAACGCGGCCAGCAGCTCGTTGCCGGAAACGCTCAGATCGGCCGGATCGGCCTCGCCCTCGACCGAGCGCGTGCACAACGCGTCGAACGGGGTCGCCGACCACACGTCGATGCGGCCGGTCCCGCCGCGGTTGCGCAGCCGGATCACCGCCTGCGAGTCCAGCCGCACGGACCGGGCCACGAAGGCGCCGAGGTCGTCGCGCTCCACCTGGTCCGGCATCCGCAGTTCAGGCACGGTGCAGTCCCGCTTCCTCCGCGGCCGGGGTGAGCTGCCACTCGGTGAGGAACGCCGTCTCGTCGGCGGTGAGCCTGCGCGGGCGGCCCGCCTTGAGGTCGTACGGCACCAGCACCGTCTCCGCGGTGGCCACCGCCTCCGAGCCGCGCGCGAACGCGGAGTAGTCCAGCACGAACGACGCGGCCTTCAGCTCCCGCACCGAGATGCGCACCTGCAACGTGCCCGCCGAGTAGGACACCGGGGTGTGGTAATCCACGACCACCCGCGCCACGACCATGCCCTCGGCCATGCCGAGCATGCCCTGCCTGCCCGCCTCGCCGAACAGCAGCTCGGCGCGGGCCTCTTCCAGCAAGGTCACCGTCCTGGCGTGGTTGAGGTGCCCGAACGCATCCATGTCGGACCAGCGCAGGGGGACTTCGGAGACGAATGCGCCCACTACTCGGCGTCCTTCCCTTGTCGGCGAATGGGGGCTGCCCCAGATCGTAGTCGGCCGTGTGCGGCGCCCTCGCCGGTCAGCCCCACCCCGTGCGCCCGTCGCCGACACCCGGCCCGGCAACACCCCACCAAGGGCGTCCGGGCCGGGCTGCTCAGCGGACCATGCTGCGCAGCTGTCGAGTCGCTACCGACAGCGTTGCCAGGTCCAAGCCGCCGGAACGCTTGATCTCCTCCAGCGAGGTCCGCGCCCGGCCGATGCGCGAGGCGTTGGTGGCCTCCCACTGCGCGATCTTGTCCGCGGCCGGTTCCTCGGGGTCGCTGGTGCGCAGCACGTCGATCGTCAGCGCCCGCAGCGAGGCGTAGAGGTCGTCGCGCAGCGCCAGCCGGGCCAGCGAGTGCCAGCGGTTGCCGCGTTCGAGCTCGTTGACCGCCAGCAGCAGCCGCTCGATGTCCAGGTGCTCGGAGAGCTGGTAGTACAGCTCGGCGCTTTCCCGCGGACTGCGTTCCGCGCTGATCCCGGCGTCCCGCTCGGCCAGCTCGGCCACCTCGGTGATGTCCAGCAGCGCGTAGGTGTCCAGCAGCACGCCGATGCGTTCGGCCAGGTCGGCCGGAACGCCCTCGTCGATGAGCCGCCGCGTCTTCTCGTCCGCGCCGGTCGCCGCACGCCCGCACAGCAGGCCGCGCACGCTGCCGGACAGGTCGGCGACCACCGGCCGGAACCGGCTGATCTCGGCGCCGATCGCCAGCGGTTGCGGACGGTTCTGCAGCAGCCAGCGCGACGTGCGGTCCAGCAGCCTGCGGACCTCCAGCACCATGTCGTCGGCGACCCGGGTGGGCACCACGTTGTCCAGCGCTTCGATCCGCCGCCACAGCTGCGGCAGGTCGTAGACGTCGGTGGCCACGGCGAACGCGCGCACCGCGTCGGTGGAGCTGGCCGCGATCTCCTCGTTGAGCCGGAACGCGTACGACACGCCACCGCCGTCGACGACCTCGTTGACCAGCAGCGTCGAGGTGATCTCGCGGCGCAGCGGGTGCGCGGGCACCGCGTCGCCGTAGCGCTCGCGCAGCGGCTGCGGGAAGTAGTCCGGCAGCCTGCTGCTGAACGCGTCCGCGTCCGGCAGGTCGCTGGCCAGCACCTGGTCCTTAAGCGAGAGCTTGACGTGCGCGAGCAACGTGGCCAGCTCGGGCGAGCTGAGCCCGGCACCGCCGCGTTCCCGCTCCCGGCACTCCTTCTTGGTCGGCAGCGCCTCCAGCTCGCGGTCCAGCTTGCCGCTCTCCTCCAGCGCGCTGATCTGCCGCGCGTGCACCGACATCATCTGCGCGGCGTGCTGGCGGGAAACGCCCAGCACCGCGTTCTGCCGGTAGTTGTCGGCCAGCACCAGATCGGAGACCTCGTCGGTCATCTCGGCCAGCAGCTCGTTGCGCTGCGCACCGTCCAGGCGCCCTTCCGCGACCAGGTGGTCCAGCAGCACCTTGATGTTGACCTCGTGGTCGGAGCAGTCCACCCCGGCGGAGTTGTCCAGCGCATCGGTGTTGACCATGCCGCCCGCGCGGGCGAACTCGATGCGGCCGAGCTGGGTGAGCCCGAGGTTGCCGCCCTCCCCCACGACCCGGACGCGCAGCTGGTCGCCGTCCACCCGGACCGCGTCGTTGGCCTTGTCGCCGACGTCGGCGTGGGTCTCGGCGCCGGACTTGACGTAGGTGCCGATGCCGCCGTTCCACAGCAGATCGGCCGGTGCCTGCAGGATCCGCTTGATCAGCTCGGCGGGCGGCAGCTCGCGCACCGCGTCGTCGATGCCGAGCGCGGTGCGCACCCGGTCGTTCAGCGGGATCGACTTCAGCGAGCGCGACCAGACCCCGCCGCCTTCGCTGATCTTGCCGCGGTCGTAGTCGTCCCAGCTGGAGCGCGGCAGCTCGAACAACCGCCGCCGCTCGGCGAACGAACTCGCCGGGTCCGGATCCGGGTCGATGAACACGTGCATGTGGTTGAACGCCGCGACGAGCTTGAGGTGCTCGGACAGCAGCATCCCGTTGCCGAACACGTCACCGGCCATGTCGCCGATGCCCACGACGCTGAACTCGTCCCGCTGGGTGTCCACGTCGAGTTCGCGGAAGTGCCGCTTGACGCTCTCCCACGCGCCCTTCGCGGTGATGCCCATCGCCTTGTGGTCGTAGCCGACCGAGCCGCCGGAGGCGAACGCGTCGCCCAGCCAGAAGCCGTAGGAACCGGCGACCTCGTTGGCGATGTCGGAGAACGTCGCCGTCCCCTTGTCCGCGGCCACCACCAGGTAGGTGTCATCGCCGTCGTGGCGCACCACGTCCTGCGGCGGGTCGACCTCGCCGCCGACGAGGTTGTCGGTCAGGTCCAGCAGGCCGGAGATGAACATGCGGTAGCAGGCGATGCCTTCGTTGCGGCCCGCCTCCCGGTCCGCGCCCGGATCGCCGGTGGGCAGCGGTGGCCGCTTGACCACGAACCCGCCCTTCGCGCCGACCGGCACGATCACGGCGTTCTTCACCGCCTGCGCCTTGACCAGGCCCAGCACCTCGGTGCGGAAGTCCTCCTGGCGGTCCGACCAGCGCAGCCCGCCGCGCGCGACGGAGCCGAACCGCAGGTGCACGCCCTCCACCCGCGGCGAGTACACGAAGATCTCGTACTGCGGGCGCGGCTCCGGCAGGCCAGGGATCTCCTTCGGCTCCAGCTTCATCGCCAGGTAAGGCCGGGTGCCTTCGCCCGCGAAGTAGTTGGTGCGCAGCGTCGCGCGGACCAGGCTGAGGTAGCTGCGCAGGATCTTGTCGGCGTTGAGGCTGGTGACGTCGTCGATCAGGGAGGTCACCGCGCCCGCCAGCTCCTCCTGGCGGCTCGCCCGCTCGTCGGCGGCCAGCTTCGGATCGAAGCGCACCTCGAACAGCTCGGTCAGCGCCACCGTGATCTCGCGGTGGGTGAGGATGACGTCGGCGATGAACTCCTGGCCGTAGGCCACACCGGTCTGGCGCAGGTACTTGCCGTAGGCGCGCAGCACCGCAGCCTGCCGCCAGCTCAGCCCCGCGCGCAGCACCAGCGAGTTGAACCGGTCCACCTCGGCGTCGCCCAGCCACGCCGCCCGGAACGCGTCCTCGAAGCGTTCCCGCAGCGTGTCGAGGCGTTCCGCGCCGCCGCTTTCCAGCAGGCCCGGCTCGACGCGCAGGCCGAAGTCGTAGATCCAGTAGCGGTGGCCGGTTTCCGGCACGACCTCGTACGGGCGCTCGTCGACCACCTCGACGCCCATGCTCTGCAGCACCGGCAGCACCCGCGACAACGTCACCCGCTCACCGGCGACGTAGATCTTGAACCGGCGCTCGCCCGGGGTGGCATCGCGCGGCGTGTAGAAGGACATGCGCAGGTCGCGCTCGTCGGACAGCGACTCCAGGCGGCGCAGGTCCAGCAGGCCCTCGCCCGCGCCGAAGTCCTCCTTGTACGCCTCCGGGAACGACGCGGCGTAGCGCTGCGCGGCCTCGCTGGCGGCCTCCGAACGGCGCACCCGGCGCGGTCGTCCCGCGACCTCCGGGGTCACGTCGAGCTCCTCCACCATCTGGTCTTCCCAGGTGTGGATCGCGTCGGAGAGCCGCTCCTGGATCCGTGCCAGGTCCGGCTCGGCCTGCGGGCCGGACCTGGTGTGCACCACGAAGTGCACCCGCGCCAGCGTCGACTCACCGACCCGCGTGCTGTATTCGAGGCTTTCGCCGCCGAGTTCGTCGAGCAGCACCTCCTGCATCGCCAGCCTGGAGCGCGTCGTGTAGCGGTCCCGCGGCAGGTAGACCAGGCAGGAGAAGAACCGGCCGTAGGGATCGCGGCGCACGAAGGGCTTGAGCTTGCGGCGCTCGGCCAGCGCCAGCACGCCGATCACCGTGTCGCGCAGCGTTTCCAGGTCCGTGGAGAACAGCTCCGTGCGCGGGTAGTTCTGGATCTCCTCCAGCATCCGCTGGCCGGAGTAGGACTCCATCGGGAATCCCGCGCTGTGGATCGCTTTGCGCACCCGCCGCTCGATGAACGGGATGTCGAGCACGTTCTCGTGCAGCGCCGTGGTGGTGAACAGGCCGAGGAAGCGGTGCTCCCCGGTGACTTCGCCGTCGGCGCCGAAAGTCTTCACACCGACGTAGAACGGGTGCACCGAACGGTGCACTGTGGACGGTGCGCTGGCCTGGGTGAGCACCAGCAGCTCGCCCGCGCGGGCGCCCGCCAGCACGTCCGGGCCGCTGGTCAGGTCGCGGGCGGCGACGTCGTCGCTGCGCAGCACCCCGAGGCCGGAGGCGAGCACCGGCTGCAGGTGCTGCGCGCCGTCCTGCTCGACGAGTTCGTTGTGCCGGTACCCGAGGAAGGTGAAGTGCCCCTCCGAGAGCCAGCGCAGCAGCTCCGCGCCGTCGTGCACCTGCTCGGCGGGCAACGGCGGCGGTTGCTCGTTCAGCGCGTCGGCCAGCGAACGGGCCTTCTGCAGCATCCGCTCGGTGTCCTCGACGACCTCCCGGACATCGCTGAGCACCGTGAGCAGGCCCTGCTCCAGCTCGCCCAACCGGCTCGGATCGGTGATCCGGTCCACTTCGACGAACATCCACGACTCGGCCAGCGCGTCCTGCGGCGGCGCGCCCGGATCGGCTTGCGGGCGCACGTCCAGCAGCGCGCCGGCGGCGTCGCGGTGCACCACGATGATCGGATGGATGATCCGCTGCGTTTGCGCACCGTTGCGGGTCAGCTCGGCGATCACGCTGTCCACCAGGTACGGCATGTCGTCGGTGACCAGCTGCAGCACGGTGGCCGGGTTCGCCCAGCCGTCCTCGTCGGTGCTGGGGTTGGTCACCTTCACCAGCGGGCGGCCCGCGGGACGCTCCGCGGCCAAGGCGTAGTGCGAGCGCAGCGCGGCGATCAGCTCGTCCGGCTCGACGCCGACGAGCTCCTCGGCGGGCACGTGCCGGTAGTAGGTTCTGAGCAGCTCACCGAGATCGGCCGCGGTTTCCGCGGCGCGGTCGAGCAACCACGCCTTGGCGGCTTCCGGGTTCTCCGGCGCGCCCGGGTAGCCCGGGGCGGGACCTGTGGTCGAGGAACGGGATTTCGAGGTCATCTTCAGGCTGCTCCACGCTTGACGGCACCGCGTTGTGCCAGGACGTTTCCACCCTAAGCCCGCTGGACCGCTCACCGGCGGGGAGGGAGCACCGTTGCTCCCGGCTCGTTCGGCACAACGTCTCAGTAGCCGCGCGACGTCCAAGAATCGTGCGGCGAAGGGGAATCCGCGGGTCTGCGGTGCCGTGCACCGGGCGCAGCGGAGTCCGAAGTGGACTCTTGGGGTGGTCGCGCGTCCGCGTCCGAGTGCCTGCTCGCGCGTTGCCCGTCGTCGTGCTCGTCGCCGCGCCTGCCGTTCTCGTAGGCCAGCAGGGCCTCGGCGAGCAGGTCCGCGAGGCCGACTTCTCCTTGCGGTGAGTCCTGCGCCTGTTGTTCCGCACCGCGGTGCCTGGCGAGCAGTTCCGCCGCGGACCGCGCGTGCTCGGAGGAGGGGTCGGCGTGCCTGCTCGCCGGTTCCGCAGCGTTCGCGCCGGTGGATTCACCCAGACCGCGGACTCCCGGGCCGGGCAGCAGGTTGTCGGCAGGAGCCTGCGACCCGTCGCCCGCATCGCCGGTTCCGCGCTCCCACGGCGCCGAATCCCACAGCGAGGCACCCGGGTCGGAGGCCGCGGGCGCAGCCGCTTCGTCCGGGTCGGCGTGCCTGGCCGCCCGGCGACCGGTCGCGCGGTGGTCCTCGCCCGCGTACGCGCTCAGGTAGCGATCCGCCCACGAACCACCGGAGCGCGGTGGATCGTCGAGCTGTTCAGCATCGGTACGCAAGTAGTCGTCAGCTGCGGGAGCGTGCCGGGCCCCGCCGCGGGACTCGTTCTCGCGGTCCTGCGTCATGGCGAGGCTCTCGCGGATCTCGGCCAGCGAACGCCCGTGCGAACGGCGGCCGCCGTCCGAGGGCTCGGCGAACTCGTCCAGCGCACCGAGCCGACCAGCCGCCGAGTCCGAGTACGGCGGGGCGGAGTCCTCGGCCTGCGGTGCAGCCGGGCGCTCGGTACCGCCTGCCGGTTCCACCGCACCCACCTGCACGGCATCGCCGTGCGACTCCGCGTCGTCCTCCGGCACCGCGATCACCGGCATGATCGCGGTGACGTCCGGTGCGGGCGGCTGCTCGTCCCACCGGTCCGCGGCGCGCGCGGTTTCCCACGGCGGTTGCTGCGCGGCCGGGTCGCCGGTTTCCTCCCGGTACCTGCGCGGAGCCGGAAATCCGCTCAACGGGGCGGAATCCGGCGCCGAGTCGGACTGGGCTCGCAGCGGATCGTCCGCTCGCGAACCGAAGTCGCGGACCGGGAAGTCCTCGCTGAACGGAGCCGAGGTGACGTTGCCGACCGGAACGTCCACCCCGCCGTGACCGGCCGGGGCCTCGTCGTCCGGTTCCGGAGCGCGGCGGCGGCCTCCGCCGGTCGCCGGTTGCTGCGGGGCCCGCGGAGCCGGCATGTCCGCGCCTCGCCCGGTGGAGGGTTCGTCCGCGGCGTTGCGCCGCAGCGGGTCCTGGGCCCGTTTGCGATCCTCGTCGACCCTGCTGGTCAGCGTCTCCATCAACCGGCGAGCGGCGTCACGGACGCTGCCCTCGCCCGGCTGCCGGTACGCGTCCAGCGGATCTTCGGGCTCGGCGGGTGCCTCGGGTTGCGGCGGTTCCGGCTGCGGGAACTCGTGTCCGGCCGCGAACGTCGTGGCCGACTCCGCGGAGGCGGCGCTCTCGCGCCCGAATGCCGGTTCGTCCCACCGCGAGACGAAACTTTCCGGCGCGGGCGTCGAATGCTGCGAACCGTACTCAGCGGCGTCCCGTCTGCGCGATGACGGCGACTCGGTTTCGGCCGGCGGCTCCGCGGCGCGGTGCGCGCGGCTCCTGCCGGTGCCGTCGGCGCGTCGGCGTCCCGCCGTCTCCTCCGGTTCGGCGGGCTCGTGCGGATGTGCAGCCGTCTCGGGTCGGCCGGTCCGCTCCGGAGCGGACGCGCCCGCGCCACCGGAAGAAGCCGTCTCGTCCGGCACTACTGCGCCGGGGAACACCGCGGCGAAGTGCTCGGCATGCGCGGAGTCCGCGGCGGTGCGCGCGGGATCCTCCGCGGCGTGCGTCCGCGACCGCGGCGCCGCAGCGGCAAGGCCATCGGACTGTTCACGCGCATCCGCCGCGCGCCGAGGGGCCGGTGCTTCGGCGGCCCGGTGCGCGGTTCTGGCACCGCGTCCTTGCGCGGCACCCGCCTCGGCCAGCGCGGGAAACTCCGTCAGCAACCGCACCCGTGCGGAGTGCATCGCGGCACGCCACCTGCGGTCGGCCGCGTAGGCCCGGCGCAGGCAGGTGAGCGCCTCGGCGAACTCCTCGGATCGTTCGTGCACCTGCGCGGACATGCTCAGCGACTCGCTGAGCAAGCAATCCAGCTTGTGCCGTTCGGCGTTCGCCGCCGCGTCGTTGAGCAGCTGCACCGCCGCGGCGAGTTCTCCCGACGGCAAGTGCACGCGGGTGGCCAGCGCAAGCCGCAGCCAGCCGGACGGTCCGGCCGCGGCCGCTCGTACGGGAGCCCGGACCACCGGCGCGGCCGCCTCCACGGCCGCACCACGACGCCCCAGGTCCAGCAACGAGTGCACGCGCTCCAGCACCAGGCGTGCGTGCAGCTCCCCGCTTTCCGCGGCCGGGTCGCCGAGCCGCTCCAGGTCCGACAACCCGGCCTCGGCGACCCGCGCCGCCTCCTCGAAGTCACCGTTGCGCCGCAGGTTCCCGGCCCGCGCGGTGTGCACCCGGGACAGCAGCACCCGGCTGGTGTCCCGGTTGAGCTCGGAGGTGGCGGAGTAGAGGCGTTCGGCTTCGTCGAGCGCGTCCGCGCGCTCGCCGTCCTGCTGCTTGCCGGGCAGCGCCGCGGCGAGTTCGATCAAGGCGTGCGCGCGCAGCGTCGGCTCGATCCGTTCGCGTTCGACGACCGGTTGCAGGATCCGCAGCGCGACCTCGTGCCCGCCCGCGCTGCGCGCGCAGCACGCGAGCTCGATCCGCAGCTCCGTGGCGAGCTCGTGGTCGTCGGCCGCCTCGGCGTCGCGGACGGCCGCGATCGCGCGACCGGTCACCTCCACGCCGTGCCCGAGGCGGTTCGACGCGAACAGCGCCACCGCCTCGGCGCGCAGCCGCAACGAACGGTCACCGAGGCGTCTGGCCTGCGCGACGGCCTGATCACCGAGCATCAGAGCAAGCTCGGGTACCCGCCATCGCATCTGCCAGGCGGGTTCGTACAGCTCGTGCGCCACACCGCTCGGCTGAGCCTCGTGCACGCTGGCCAACACGCCTCCCCGTTCAGCCCCGGGTCAACTTCCGGTGGGTGACACGGTGCGGGCGAGCAGCTTCCTGGCCCAGTCTGTCGATCTTGTTCTTCTCGTAGCCCTCGAAGTTGCCCTCGAACCAGAACCACTTGGCCGGGTTCTCGTCGTCGCCTTCCCACGCGAGGATGTGCGTGGCGACCCGGTCCAGGAACCACCTGTCGTGCGAGATCACCACGGCGCAGCCCGGGAAGTTCTCCAGCGCGTTCTCCAACGAGCCGAGCGTTTCGACGTCGAGGTCGTTGGTCGGCTCGTCCAGCAGGATCAGGTTGCCGCCCTCTTTGAGGGTCAACGCGAGGTTCAGCCGGTTGCGCTCACCGCCGGAGAGCACCCCCGCGGGCTTCTGCTGGTCGGCGCCTTTGAAGCCGAACGCGCTCACGTACGCGCGGGAGGGCATCTCGACCTGCCCGACCTGGATGTGGTCGAGACCTTCGGAAACCACCTCCCACACGTTCTTCTGCGGATCGATGCTGGCCCGGTTCTGGTCGACGTAGGACAACTTGACGGTGTCGCCGACCCGGACCTTGCCCGCGTCCGGCTCCTCGAGCCCGACGATGGTCTTGAACAGGGTCGTCTTGCCGACGCCGTTGGGGCCGATGACCCCGACGATGCCGTTGGGCGGCAGGTTGAACGACAGATCGTCGATCAGCAGGTTGTCGCCGAAGCCCTTCTTGAGGTGCTCGGTCTCCACGACCAGGTTGCCCAGCCGCGGCCCCGGCGGGATCTGGATCTCCTCGAAGTCGAGCTTGCGGGTCTTCTCCGCCTCGGCGGCCATCTCTTCGTAGCGCTCCAGCCGGGAACGCGACTTGCTCTGGCGCGCCTTGGTGTTGGAGCGGACCCACTCCAGCTCGTCCTTGAGGCGCTTCTGCAGCTTCTGGTCGCGCTTGCCCTGCACGGCCAGCCGCTCCTGCTTCTTCTCCAGGTAAGTGGAGTAGTTGCCCTCGTACGGGTAAGTCCGGCCGCGGTCCAGCTCCAGGATCCAGCCGGCCACGTTGTCCAGGAAGTACCTGTCGTGCGTCACGGCCAGCACGGCGCCCTCGTAGTTCTGCAGGAACTGCTCCAGCCACAGCACGCTCTCGGCGTCGAGGTGGTTGGTGGGCTCGTCCAGCAGCAACAGGTCCGGCTTGCTCAGCAGCAGCTTGCACAACGCGACCCGGCGGCGCTCACCACCGGAGAGCTGGGTGACCGGGGCGTCCGGCGGCGGGCAGCGCAGCGCGTCCATCGCCTGCTCGAGGTGGGAGTCGATCTCCCAGGCGTCGGCGTGGTCCAGCTCTTCCTGGAGCCGGCCCATCTCCTCCATCAGCTCGTCGGTGTAGTCGGTGGCGAGCTGCTCGGCGATCGTGTTGAAGCGGTGCAGCTTCTGGATGATCTCGCCGACGCCTTCCTCGACGTTGCCGAGGACGGTCTTCTCCTCGTTCAGCGGCGGCTCCTGCTGCATGATGCCGACCGTGAAACCGGGCGAGAGGAACGCCTCACCGTTGTCCGGCTGCTCGAGTCCAGCCATGATCTTGAGCACGGTCGACTTGCCGGCGCCGTTGGGACCGACGACGCCGATCTTCGCACCGGGGTAGAACTGGAGGGTCGCTTCCTCGAGGATGACCTTGTCCCCGTGCGCCTTCCGCACCTTCTTCATGGTGTAAACGAACTCGGCCATACCCCAAATCGTAGATGCGGCCCGTGTCGTCTCGTGCACCGCCGTCGGTTGCCGCCCCGACAGCGGTGCACCGACTGCTCACGAACACCCCTGGCAACATCATCACCGCTGGTCAACCGGCTGCAAGATCAGCCGGGACGGGCCGCGGTGACCTTTCCCGCGTCGAATCCGCGCGAACCGCCGGTGCCGCCGACCGCTGCGGGCGCCGCCTCCGGCTCCGGAAAACGGTTGCTGCGCGCCAGATCCAGCCCCACCGCGTTCGCCTCGATCTCGACCGAGGTTCGCCATTGCCCGTGCAGCTCGTACTCCCGCGTGCGCAACCGGCCGGATACGACCACCGGCGCGCTCTTCGCGACCACGCCGTCCACTCCGTCCGCCACCCGCCGCCAGCAGTTCACGGTGGCGACCAGCCGATCACCGTCCACCCACTGCTCGGTGGTCTTGTCGAAGCGCCGGGCACTGCTGCCCACCCGGAAGCTGACTACCTTGCTGCCGGACACCTCGCGGGTCCGCGGCTCGGTCAGCACCGTTCCCACGACCGCCACACCGGTTTCGAACATCACTACCGCCTCGCTGTCCCGTGCGGCGCCCGCCCCTCGGACGAAAGCGCCGGGCCGGATCTCGGCCTGAATCCAGCTTGCGGTGCGCCGATCACGCGCCGCCACCTCGATTTCACGATCTGTGGACGGACGCGGCTGTTGTGGACAACTCAGCGGCTGCCGGACGTGTCGCCCTCCGACAGGCGGCGCAGCATTTCGTTGTACGCCTTGAGGTCCGCGTCCCCGTCCGCATCGGCCTTGCGGTCGATCCGCCGTGCGGCCCGATCGTCCGCGCGCGACCACTGGATCAGCAGCGCCAGCATCACCACGACCAACGGCACTTCTCCGGACGCCCACGCGAGGCCCCCGCCGAGGTTCTGATCCGCCAGCAGGTCCGGCACCCAAGGCAGCGCCAGCCCGCGGTAGAAGTCCGAGCCGATCACCGTCTTGGACATCATCAGCGTGATGCCGAAGAACGCGTGGAACGGCATCGAAGCGAACACCAGCCCGACCTTCACCAGCGGCGGCAGCTGCCGCGGCGCCGGATCGATGCCGATCACCGGCCAGTAGAAGACGTAGCCCACCAGCAGGAAGTGCGCGTTCATCGCCAGGTGCGCCCAATGCTCGTACAGCGCCGCGTCGAACAACCCGGAGAAGTACAGCGCCCAGAACGACCCCACGAACAGCGCCAACGCCACCAGCGGGTTGGTCAGCAGCCGCGTGAGCGGCGAATGCAGGAAGGCCAGCAACCACTCCCGCGGCCCCGGCGGCTGGTCCTTCGAGGCCGGCTTGAGCACCCGCAGCGCCAACGACGTCGGCCCGGCCAGCACCAGCAGCACCGGCGAGAGCATCGACAGCACCATGTGCTGTCCCATGTGGACGCTGAACATGGCGGGCGCGTACCGGCCGATGCCCGCCGAGGTGGCGATCAGGATCGACGCGCACCCGAGCAGCCACGCCGCGGTGCGCCCCACCGGCCACCGGTCGCCGCGCCGCCGCAGCTTGACCACGCCCCACACGTACAGCGCGGCCAACGCGATCGAGAACGTCCCGAAGACCAGGTCGAAGCGGAAGTCGAACAGCAGCCGCAGCACGGTCGGCGGTTCGATCGGGTACCCGACCAGCAGCTCCACCCGCGAGGGCAGCGGGCCGAGCTCCGCGGGCGGCGGCGTACGTCCGAGCGCGACGGCGACACCGATGGTCGCGAACATCGCGAGGACCTCGACCGCGCCCAGCCGCAGCAGCGCGTTGCGCCCGGCACCTTCCTCGATCCGCTTGACCGCGCGTTCCCGCTGGAAGTACGCGATGACACCGAGCAGCGCCAGGCACAGCACCTTGACCACGACCAACGCCCCGTAGGTGGTCGTGAACAACTGCTCCGGCGGCACCCGCACGTAGGAGTTGAGCACGCCGGAGACCGCCATCACGATCCAGCACACCAGCGCGATCTTGGAGAACCGCCGCGCCACCAGCCCCGCGTGCGCGCCCTTGCGCGCCAGGTGCGCGAGCACGGCGATCAGCCCGCCGACCCAGATCGTCGCGGAGTACAGGTGGAACAGCAGGCTGTTCGTGGCGATGTCGTGCGCACCGCCGCTGGCGGAGTGCCCGGTGGCGATCAGCGGCAGCATCCCGGCCAGCGACAGCGCGAAAAGCGCGACCGTCCAGCCCCACGACAGCACGATCCGGCAGGCGACGGCGAGCACGAACGCGATCACCGCGGTGATCAGCCACGACTTGGCCTCTTCCAACGCGTCCACGAGGCCGAACAGCACGGTGCTGTCGAGCACCTCGCTCACCGGACGTCCGGTGGCGTCCGCGGCAGTGAACGGCACCAGCAATACAGCGCCGACGCACCACAGCGCGGCCGCCCAGCCTGCGGCCCGCACCGCCGCGTAGCCGTCGGCCGTCAACGGCCCGGATCGCCGCGCCGGGATGCCGAACGAGGCCAGCAGCAGCGAACCGATGCACACCACCGCGCCGGATTCGGCCAGCACCCGCGCCACGGGCAGCCCGAACCTGGTGACCGCGCCGGGGTCCGGCAGGCCGTAGGCGGCGTAGGCGTCGCTCGCGGACAACGCGGTCAGCGCGATCGCCACCACCGCGGCCAGGAGTCCGGCCGTGCCGACCAGCACTCCCACCGCACTCGATCTGCGCCGTCCGGCCGGAACCGTCTCAGAAGCCACGCGCCGAGCCTAACGGACATGTCCTGACCTGCGGTTTTCGGGTGCCGACGCACGCGAACCGCGCAACTGAGCAGGACCGGCCGGATCAAGCGTCGGCAGCCACGATCAATCAGCACGAAACGTGATCAGGTTCGACACCGAAAGTGATCAATTTGTACACGTACGGACGCGGCGGAGTTGCGGAGAGTACGCGCCACGAAGTCGGCCCGAGAGGCGTTCGGCACCTCCGCGGAACGTGGGTTAAGGTACGCTCAATTGATCTTGAGATGCTGTGGTTCGAACTCTCGACCAGGGAAAAGCGCCCCCGGCAGGACTCGAACCTGCGACCTAAGGATTAGAAGTCCTTTGCTCTGTCCGACTGAGCTACGAGGGCCTGTTCACCACATTGCTGAGCTGCACGGAGCAGGGTAACGGGCAGCTCCGCCGACCGTGGGACCGACGCGGGCGGCGTTGCAGAGCCGGTATAGAACGGCAAGCCGATCGACAGATCCGCGATCTTCGACCCCGCCGCGCCCGCTCACCGCACGGTCGGCGACCCCGCTTCGCAGCCGTTCGGACGTGATCCGCGTCTCCGATCCGGTTTCTCCCGCGAATTGCGCGAGATCGGTCGAAATCCCAGGTCACCTATCGCGCTTTCCCATGCAGTGGACGCGATGTCGGAGTTCGCGGGCCTTGTCTTCCGAGCAGAACTGGGTAACCTCCGACGTGCTGGTGGTTCGCCCGCACCGGCCCGAGCAGGCACGCGGCGGGCGAGGCAAGAGGGAACCCGGTGCGAATCCGGGACTGCCCCGCAGCGGTGAGTGGGAACGAACGCCGTCACCGGTTCCGGCCGGTCACAGCACTGAGCACGCGCTCGGGAAGCCGACGGTCAGTAGGAAGACCCGGCACCCGCCGGAGGAACGCCCGCGAGTCCGAAGACCTGCCGCCGGTGCGTGCGCCGCGATGCGCACGCGAGCCCGAGGTCCCGCGGGAGGACCGGTGGAGGAACCGCACGCGGTGGCGTGTGCCGGTCCCGGCGCGACCTCGGCGAACCTGCCGTCGAGCTCGCGAGGAGAGAGCGTTGGCCAGCAAGATCGGCTCCACCGTACTCGGCTACCCCCGGATCGGCCCGAACCGGGAACTCAAGCGTGCGCTGGAGAACTACTGGAAGTCCCGGATCTCCGAGCCGGAACTGCGCGAAGTCGCACGCACCCTGCGCACCGACACCTGGCGATCGCTGCGCGACGCCGGGCTGGATTCGGTGCCCGGCAACACGTTCTCGTACTACGACCAGGTGCTCGACACCGCCGTCACGTTCGGCGCGGTCCCGCGCCGCTTCCGGGAGCTGGGCCTGAGCCCGCTGGACACCTACTTCGCGTTGGCACGCGGCGTGGAATCGACACCGCCGCTGGAGATGACGAAGTGGTTCGACACCAACTACCACTACCTGGTGCCGGAGATCGGCCCGGACACGGCGTTCGCGCTGTCCGACCAGACTCCCGTCGACCAGTACAACGAGGCGGCTGAACTCGGCGTGCAGACCCGTCCGGTGCTGGTCGGACCGCTGACGTTCCTGCTGCTGTCGAAGCCGGAGGAGGGCGCGCCGGAATCGTTCCGCCCGCTGGACCGGCTCGACGACCTGCTCACCGCGTACACCGAGCTGCTCGGTGAGCTGCACCGCGCCGGTGTGGAGTGGGTGCAGCTGGACGAGCCCGCGTTCGTCGCGGATCGCTCGCAGGCCGAGCTGGACGCGTTGCGCGCCGCCTACCGCAAGCTCGGCGAGCTGCGGGAGCGGCCGAAGATCTTCGTGTCCTCCTACTTCGGCGATCTCGGCGACGCGCTGGGCGTGCTCGCCGCCGCCGAGGTGGAGGCGCTGGGCGTCGACCTGATCGCCGGGTCCTCCACTGTGGACAAACTGCCCGCTGTCCAGGGGCTGCGGGACAAGACGCTGGTCGCCGGCCTGGTCGACGGCCGCAACATCTGGCGCACCGACCTGGACAAGGCGCTGACCACGGCGGCGACGCTGCTCGGCGTGGCCGGTTCGGTCGCGGTCAGCACGTCCTGCTCGCTGCTGCACTCGCCCTACGACGTCGAGGCGGAGACCGGCATCGACCCGCAGGTCAAGTCGTGGCTGGCGTTCGCGGCGCAGAAGGTCGACGAGGTCGTGGTGCTCGGCCGGGCACTGCACGAGGGCCGCGACGCGGTCGGCGAGCAGCTGATCGCCGCGCGCCAGGTGATCGCCGACCGGGCCAACGCCGACCGCGTGCGCAACAACCGGGTGCAGGCGCGGCTGGACTCGCTCAGACCCGAGCACGCGCGCCGCGGCGCCTACGAGAACCGCCGTGCGGCGCAACAGAAATCGCTGCGGCTGCCACCGCTGCCGACCACCACGATCGGCTCGTTCCCGCAGACCACCGACGTCCGCAAGGCCCGTGCCGCGCTGCAGAAGGGCAACATCGACCAGGCCACCTACAAGCAGCGGATGCGCGACGAGATCGAGCGGGTCATCCGGCTGCAGGAGGAACTGGGCCTGGACGTGCTGGTGCACGGCGAGCCCGAGCGCAACGACATGGTGCAGTACTTCTCCGAGCACATGGAGGGATTCGTCAGCACGCAGAACGGCTGGGTGCAGTCCTACGGCTCCCGCTGCGTGCGCCCGCCGATCCTGTTCGGCGACGTGTCCCGGCCCGCGCCGATCACGGTGGACTGGGCGAAGTACGCCCAGCAGCTCACCGAGAAGCCGGTGAAGGGCATGCTGACCGGCCCGGTCACCATCCTCGCGTGGTCGTTCGTGCGCGACGACCAGCCGCTGGCCAAGACCGCCCGGCAGGTGGGGCTCGCGGTCCGGGACGAGGTCAAGGACTTGGAGAACGCCGGGATCCGGGCCATCCAGGTCGACGAGCCCGCGTTGCGCGAGCTGCTGCCGCTGCGGTCGGCGCAGCACGAGGAGTACCTGGACTGGGCGGTGGAGTCGTTCCGGCTGGCCACCTCCGGCATCTCGGATTCGACCCAGATCCACACGCACCTGTGCTACTCCGAGTTCGGTGACGTGATCAACGCGATCGTGGCCCTGGACGCGGATGTGACCAGCATCGAAGCGGCCCGTTCGCGGATGGAGGTGCTGGACGACCTCAACGAGGTCGGGTTCGGCCGCGGCGTCGGGCCCGGTGTCTACGACATCCACTCGCCGCGGGTGCCGGAATCCGGCGAGGTCTCCGACCTGTTGCGGGCGGCGCTGTCGGCGGTGCCCGCCGAGCGGCTGTGGGTGAACCCGGACTGCGGGCTCAAGACCCGCGGCTACGCCGAGGTGGAGACGGCGTTGCAGAACGTGGTCAGCGCAACCGAAGCCGTGCGTCCGGCGTTGAGCTGATCCATCGCCGGTGGCGCGGGCGGTTTCCCTTCCCACCGCCGCCTCGCGTCCCCGGCGTTTCGGCGGGGGCACGCCCAGCGCCCGGGCGTGCCCCCGCTTTTCGCTCCGGGGCGAAGACTCGGATTCGCCTTGCGCGAACGAGTGCGTTCGGCAACACCACGGTCACATTCGGCTCGGTAGCTTGGGCCCGTGGCGGTTGATCAGTGGAACCACAACGTGCACTACTACCCGCTGGTGCTCGACGAAGTGCCCGAAGGCTGCGCGGAAGCGCTGGACGTCGGCTGCGGTGACGGCAGGCTCGCGCGCGAGCTGGCGGGACGCGCGCAGCGGGTCACCGGGATCGACCGCGACCCGGGCATGATCGGCGCGGCGCGGGAGCGCGCCGACTCCCCCGGGCTTTCCTTCGTGGAAGCCGATTTCCTGGAGTTCCACGACGAGTCCAGAGCCGCCGGGTACGACTTCATCAGCAGCGTCGCGGCGATCCACCACATGGAGTTCGCCGCGGCCGTCGGCAGCATGGTGCGGCTGCTCGCCCCCGGCGGTCGGCTCGTGATCGTGGGCCTCGCGCGCAACCGGACCCCGCTGGACTGGGCGGCCGCGCTCGCAGGTCTGCCCGCTCACCAAGTGCGCGCGCGGCGCCACGGCGGCTGCGGCGACGCACCGGGAATGCCGGTGCGGGACCCGGACATGAGCTGGGGCCAGGTGCGGCGGGCGGCCGAACACCTGCTGCCGGGCAGCCGGTTCCGCAGGCACCTGCTGTGGCGCTACTCGCTGACCTGGCAGAAGCCCGGCTGAGCGACCCGCGGGCCGTGCGCCCGGACACATCGCGGAACAAAGCGGTGGTCCGGCTCGCTGCTCGTTGCGGAACCGGCACTGCCGGATGCACGACCGCGCGATGCACCGGACTCAGCACGGGGTATGGCGAAGGTGTCTCCGGCAGCCCCGCCGGACGAGCAGCCACCAGGAAAGCGAGCAGCGATGAACACCGACATGACCGGGCGCACCGCGCTGGTCACCGGCTCGACCAGCGGCATCGGCCAAGCCATCGCCACCACCTTCGCCCGCGCGGGCGCCGAGGTCGTGGTCAACGGGCGTTCCGAGCAACGGGTCGACGACACCGTGGCGACGATCCGCGCGGAGACCGGCGGCACCGTGCGGGGCATCGCCGCCGACATCGGTACCGCGGAAGGCGCCGACTCGCTGATCTCCGAACTGCCCGACGTGGACGTGCTGGTGAACAACGCCGGGATCTTCGGCGCCGAGCCCGTCTTCGAGATCAGCGATGCGGAGTGGAGCCGGTTCTTCGAGGTCAACGTGCTGTCCGGGGTGCGGCTCGCGCGGCACTACACGCCGCGGATGGTGCAGCGCGGCTGGGGCCGGGTGATCTTCATCAGCAGCGAGTCGTCGATCTTCATCCCGACCGAGATGGTGCACTACGGGATGACCAAGACCGCCCAGCTGTCCGTCGCACGCGGCATGGCGCAAGAGGTCGCGGGCAGCGGCGTCACCGTGAACAGCGTGCTGCCCGGCCCGACGCTGACTCCGGGCGTGGAGGAGTTCATCCGCAGCCGGATCGGCTCGGACGTGCCGTTCGAGGAAGCCGAGCGGCGGTTCATCGCGCAGGAGCGGCCGAGTTCGCTGCTCGGCCGCCTGATCCGGCCGGAAGAGGTCGCGAACCTGGTGCTGTACGCGGGTTCCGAAGCGGGCTCGGCCAGCAGCGGCGCGGCACTGCGCGTCGACGGCGGCGTGGCGCCGTCGCTGGCCTGACCGCTTCGGGCTTGCTGCCGCGGGGCTCGCCGAGCAATGGCGAGCCCCGAAAGCCCCCCGTGCGCATGGCGCGCCGCCGGGACCGTGCAGTGGCTCGCCACCGGTTCTCCCACCGAATCGCACCCGGCCGAAGCCGCGGACGTGCTCCAATGACGGCGGGACGGAATGGGGGAACCATGATCCTGGATGCGTTGGGCCAGGCGTGGCGCGGCTGGGCGGAACTGGGCAAGTCGTTGCCGGACGCTCGGTGGGACACGCCGACGAGGCTCGACGGCTGGAACGTGCGGCACGTCTACGCGCACTACGCCGACGCGCCTGCGACGCTCGCAGCGGTGATCCGCAGCGAGACCGCGTCGGCGGCTCCGAGCTTCCCGGACGCGGCATCGCTGCTGCGTCACCTCCAACAACCGGGCGGCATCGCCGAGACCGGAGCCGATTCGATCCGCGACGCCGCGGTGCGCAGCACCGAGGACCGGTCGATGGGCGACTTGGTCGAGCAGTTCGCCACCGTGGCGCCCGAAGTGCTCGCGGACATGCGCACCCGGGACCTGAGCCGGAACTTCGACTACGGCGGGCACGGAACCGTGCAGATCGGCGAAGCGCTGCGGCTGGCGCTGATGGAGGCGGTCGTGCACTACTTCGACATGGCCGCCGCGCTGGAGCTGGACGTGCCGGGTCCGATGGCCGGTGCCCCGGTTCGGGACACCGTCGCGCTGCTCGCGGGCATCGCGGATCCGGTGAACTTCATCGACGTCGCCACCGGGCGCGCGGGCAGCCCGGTGTTCCCGGTGCTGCGATGAGCACGCTCACCGCGGAAACGGACCGCGCCGACGCCGATCGGACGAGGCAGGCAGCCACTCGCGACGCGACGCAGCGGGCCACGCCGCGCCGCGCTCGAAGGTGGCTGGACCGTCCCGCGGTAACTCACGATCGCCGATGGCTCTAGCTTGGTCGGCATGAGTTCCGTGAACGTGATCCTGCCCTGCCTGGACGAGGCCGCCGCGCTGCCCGGCGTGCTGGCCGCGATTCCCGGCGACTACCGGGCGATCGTGGTGGACAACGGCTCCGCCGACGGATCGCCCGAAGTCGCCGCGGATCACGGCGCGCAAGTCCTGCACGAGACGCGGCGCGGCTACGGCGCCGCGGTGCACACCGGCCTGGAAGCCGCCGATGCGGAGATCGTGTGCTTCCTGGACGCGGACGGCTCGATGGACGCAGCGGTGCTGCCCGAACTGGTGGAGCGCGTGCGTTCCGGCACCGCCGACCTGTCCGTGGGCCGCCGCGTCCCGACCACCCGCGGAGCCTGGCCGTGGCACGCGCAAGCGGGCAACGCCGTGCTCGCCGGGCTGTTGCGCCGCCGGGGTCTGCCGGTGCACGACATCGGCCCGGTGCGCTGCGCCCGGCGGCAGGAGCTGCTGGACCTGGGCGTGCAGGACCGTGCGTTCGGCTATCCGCTGGAGCTGCTGCTCCGCGCGCAGCAGGCGGGCTGGCGGGTCGCCGAGCTGCCGATCGACTACCGGCCCCGCACCGCCGGAACCCGGTCCAAGGTGACCGGCTCGGTGAAGGGCACCACCCGGGCCGTGCGGGACATGGCGCGCGTCATGCGGTGATCGGCGTCCCGAGCGCGCCGTCCGTCCGATGTGGACACCAGCCGCGAGCACGCCGTTCTGTCGCAATCGCAATCCGCGAGGTCTCCGAACAACCAGGAGAGCCCGAAACTGCCGGGCCGATATCGCGGAAGGTGCCATGACGAGAGCGGGACGGGAACCGGTCACCGCGGGCCACCTGGGGATGTGGCTGGCGGTGACCTTCGGCCTGTGCATGATCACCGGCCTGATCAGCCACGGGATCCAGCACCCGCCGGGCTGGTTCCACTGGCCGTCGCGGCCGGTCAACCTATACCGCGTCACCCAGGGCGTGCACGTGATCAGCGGAATCGCGGCGATCCCGCTGCTGGCCGCGAAGCTGTGGAGCGTGGCGCCGAAGTTGTTCGAGCGCCCGGTGGTGCGTTCGCTGCCGCACCTGCTGGAGCGGCTGTCGCTGCTGGTGCTGGTGACTTCGGCTTCGTTCGAGCTGCTGACCGGCCTGTTCAACATCGCGCAGAACTACCCGTGGAACTTCTACTTCCCGCAGGTGCACTTCGCCGTGGGCTGGATCGCCGTGGGATCGCTGCTGCTGCACGCGGCGGTGAAGATCCCGGTGTTCCGGCGGGCGCTGGGCGAACCGCGCGAGCCCGCCGCGCAACGCGGCCCGGGCCGGCTCGTGAGCCGGAGGGGCTTTCTGGGGGTGACAGCGCTGTCGGTCGGCACCGCGGTCACGGTCACCGCGGGAATGACGGTTCCCTGGTTGCGCGAGGTGGCGGTGCTGGGCACTCGCTCCCGGCTCGGAGCGCAGGGCCTGCCGGTGAACCGGACCGCCGCCGCGGCCGGGGTGCTCGACTCCGCGCAGGACACCGGCTGGCGGCTGGAGGTCCGCGGTCCGCGCGGGGTTCGCACCTTCAGCCTCCCCGACCTGAAGTCATTTCCGCAGGTCACGGCAGAGCTGCCGATCGCTTGCGTGGAGGGCTGGAGCCAGCAGGCGGTCTGGAGCGGAGTGCGGCTGGCCGACGTGCTGCGCGCGGTCGGCGCCCCCGCGGACGCGCAGGTGCGCGTGTCGTCGCTGGAAGCCGCCGGGCCGTACTCGTCGAGCGTGGTCGCGCCCACGCACGCCGCCGACCCGCTGACATTGCTGGCGCTGCGGCTCGGCGGCGAACCGCTGCACCCCGATCACGGTTTCCCGTGCCGCTTGATCGCTCCCAACCGGCCGGGCGTGATGCAGACGAAGTGGCTGCGGCGAGTGGAGGTCCTGTGATCGTCGTGTTGCGCCTGATCCTCGCGCTCGGCGGGCTGACGATGATCGGCTTGGGCGGGTGGTTCCTGTACGACCAGTTGCTCGCCGAGCCGTCGATCACGACCGCTACGGCCGGATGGCTGCTAGCGGGTCCGGTGCTCACCGACCTGTTGCTGATGCCGGTGGCAGCGGCGGCCGGGTGGGCGCTGTCCAGGCTGCTGCCGAGCTCGCTGCGGGCTCCGGTCGCGGCCGGGCTGGTCGTGAGCACCGTGCTGGTGGCGATCGCCGTGCCGTTCCTGTGGCGCGCGTACGCTCCGAACCACAACCCCGGCCTGGTCGACGGCGACTACCTCGCCGGACTGGGCACGGCGCTGATCGTCACATGGGTAGCAGTGCTGCTGGCCGCGTTGCTCAATGCGGTGGGAAAGCGGTGGCAAAGCCAGTAGCATCACAGGTATGAAGATGAGTGTGAGCTTGCCG
Organism: Saccharopolyspora galaxeae; assembly: GCF_016526145.1. Taxonomy (GTDB): domain Bacteria; phylum Actinomycetota; class Actinomycetes; order Mycobacteriales; family Pseudonocardiaceae; genus Saccharopolyspora_C; species Saccharopolyspora_C galaxeae. Next base: position 64,567 of record NZ_JADDUE010000006.1, on the reverse strand, counting down.
GAGGACGATGTCGCGTTCATCGACTCCTACGCCGAACAGGCCGGCGTCAGCTCGCGATCCGCGGTGCTCCACCAGGCCGTCGAACTACTGCGCAGCGCCGATCTGGAAGACGCTTACGCAGCGGCATGGCAGGAGTGGGACGAGTCCGGCGATTCCGAGCTCTGGGACTCCACGACCGCCGACGGAATCGGCGATGCGGCGCGGTGAGATCTTCTGGGTCGAGCTGGAGCCGGTCCGAGCCTCGGAAGCGAACAAGACCCGTCCATCTGTCGTCGTGAGCAACGACGCCGCGAACCGCAGCATCCAGCGGCTCGGCCGCGGGGTCGTCACCGTGGTTCCAGTGACCTCGAACATCTCCCGCGTGCTGCCGTTCCAAGTGCTGCTGAGGGCGACCGAGTGCGGTTTGGACAACGACTCCAAGGCCCAGGCCGAACAACTGCGCGCGGTCTCCTACACGCGGGTCCGGAGCCGGATCGGCGCGCTGCCCCGCAAATCGCTCGAAGCACTCGACGCCGCGCTGCGACGCCATCTCAACCTGTGATCGGGACGCCTCAGCCCAAGCTGGGCAGGCCGACCGCCGCATCCACCGCGATGGCCACCGAGAGCACCGTCAGGTACGAGTTCGACAGGTGGAACAGCACCATCGGATTGGCGACCCCGTTGCGCCGCACCGCGCCGTGCAGCCGCTGCGCCACGACCAGGAACGCCGTACCCGCCAGCACCGCGAAAGCGACGTAGATCCAGCTCGTCGCGGGCACCAGCAGCAGCGTGCAGGCCACCGTGGCGTAGCTGTAGACCAAGATCCGCGCCGAGACCTGCCGCGGGGTGGCCACCACCGGCAGCATCGGCACCCCGGCGCTGGCGTAGTCGTCGCGGTACTTCATCGCCAGCGACCAGAAGTGCGGCGGCGTCCACAGGAACACCACCCCGAACATCACCAGCGCGGGCCACTCGACCTTGCCCGCCACCGCGGCCCAGCCGATCACCACGGGCATGCAGCCCGCTGCCCCGCCCCACACGATGTTCTGCGAGGTGCGGCGCTTGAGCACCAGCGTGTAGACGAAGACGTAGAACAGGATCGCCGCCAGCGACAGCACCGCGGCCAGCAGGTTCGCGCCCAGCGCGAGGATGCCGAACGACGCCGCGCCCAGCACGATCCCGAAGATCAGCGCGTGCTTGCGCGGCACCTCGTAGCTGACCAGCGGGCGGCTCCGGGTGCGGTGCATGACCGCGTCGATGTCCGAGTCGGCCACGCAGTTCAGCGCGTTCGCGCTGCCCGCGGACATGGCACCGCCCGCCAGCGTGACCAGCACCAGCCACGGCGAGGGAATGCCGCGCTCGGCCAGGAACATCGCCGGGATGGTGGTCACCAGCAGCAGCTCGATGACCCGCGGCTTGGTCAGCGCCAGGTACGCCGCCAGCACGCCGCGCCGCTTCGGCTCCGCGGAGGTGGTGGGTTCGTCGGTGACTCGTTCGGGAACTGAGGTCATGAGTTCGTCGACCCCGATGCAGCCGCCGCGCTGCTCGATCGCTCGAACGGAAGCGGCTCACCGCTGGTGCGCAACCGGTGCCACAGCACCACTTTGCGCTCGGCGAAGAACGCGCCGAACGGGATGGTGCCGGCCAGCAGCACCAGCAGCATCCGCCCGTAGGGAATCCGCAGCTGCACCGTGGTCACCAGCGCGACGAACAAGTAGATGATGTAGAGGTAGCCGTGGCCGATGCCGATGGTCGTGGTCCAGGTGTCACCGAAGAGCTGGGTCGCCGACCCCTCCGGCCACAGGTACTTCAGCACCATCGTCGCGCACAGCAAGATCAGCAGCACCGCGGTCACGTACGCCATGACCCGGTACGCGACCAGCACGCCAGGCTTCACCACAGACCCCTCAATCCCGCCGCCGGCTCGCCAGCTTCGTTTCGAGCAGTCCGACCGTACGCCACAGCTTTCCCACGCCTGCGCGTGACCTGGTGGGATAGTGGCGCCGACCACGCTGCGCAGCTCGAGGCGCTGTTCAGGCCACGCCGGGCAGCCCGTATTCGCGGGCGATCAACTCGTAGGAGTGCAGCTTGGACTCCCGGTCGTACATGTTCGCGGTGAGCATGAGCTCGTTCGCCCCGGTGCGTTCGCGCAGCTCCTCCAGTTCGGTGCGCACGCGCTGCGGCGAGCCGTAGACGGCGTCGGCCAGCCAGCTGTCCACGAAGCTTTGCTCCACCTCGGAGTACGGGTATTCGCGCGCTTCCTCGGGACTCGGGATCGGGCCGGGGCTGCCGCGGCGCAGCCGGAGCATGTTCAGCGCGATCGGCCGGGTCAGGTCCAGCGCTTCCTCGTCGGTGTCCGCGGCGATGGTCTGCACACCGATCAGCGCGTACGGCTCGTCCAGCACCGCCGAGGGCTGGAAGGACTCGCGGTAGAGCTCCATCGCCGGGATCGTGTTGCGGGCGCTGAAGTGGTGCGCGAACGCGAACGGCAAGCCGAGCGCTCCGGCGACCTGCGCGCTGAACCCGCTGGAACCCAGCAGCCACACCGGCGGCGCCTGGCCGTGCGGCACCGACTGCACCTCCACGTAGGGGTGATCGGCGGGGAAACCGTCGCCCATGAACGCCATCAGCTCCCCGAGCTGCTGCGGGAAGTCGTCCGCCGACAGCGGCCCGCTGGTGCGGCGCAGTGCGCGGGCGGTGCCCTGGTCGGTGCCGGGTGCGCGCCCGATGCCCAGGTCGATGCGGCCAGGGTGGAGGGCTTGGAGGGTGCCGAACTGCTCGGCGACGACCAGCGGCGCGTGGTTGGGCAGCATCACGCCGCCGGAACCGAGCCGCAGCGTGCTGGTCGCCGAAGCCAAGTGCGCGATCACGACCGACGGGGAGGAGCTGGCGATGCCGGGCATCCCGTGGTGCTCGGCCACCCACAGCCGGTGGAATCCCCAGTTCTCGGCGGACTTGGCGAGTTCGGTCGTGGTCGCCAGCGCATCGCCCGGCGTGGTCGCCGCGCCGACCGGCGCGAGGTCGAGGATCGAAAGCGGAACGGCCGAACGTCCGTGCGCGCGCCCGCGGATCGGGTCCGGCTCGTCGGGTGCGCCGGAGCCGTTGGCCGGTGCGCGGTCGGAGTTCGCCGAGGTGCTCATCGCCGGTTCCAACCGCTCCTTTTCCCGGATTTGTTCCCGGCACCGGACTGTGCCAGTGATCACACAGGGCTTGCCGGAGATCAGCGCCCCCTGACTTCAACGGATCGTTTCAGTGTGATTTTTGGTCATTGTCTTGTCAGCGGCGGAGCCGCTGAGCGGCCGATCATGCGAGCAACCGGCACCGCCGCGGGTTCGCAGCGGCTTCCTCGCGAGGACAGCGATTTCGCCGCGTAGGGTGCTACGTCAGAAATCGCGGTCACACCGGCAAGGGGCGGCGAGGAAGTCGCTGAGGTTCCGCTACCGGCACCGCTGCGCAAATCATCCCGAAAGTGCCCCTAAGTCCCGGCCTCGAACGGAGCACGGCATGTCCTCGAAGCTGCGACCGGGCGATCACGGCGGCAGGCTGCGCGGCGCGTTCGGCGCACTCGGTGTCGCCGCCTCGATCGTCGTCGCGGTGCTCGTGCTCGGCGCACTCATCCCGGCGCTACCGGTGGTCGGCTCGTTCGGGTCGGCCGTCGGGCGGCGGCCGTTCGAGTTCGCGCTGACCGGCCTGCTGGTCGTGCTGCTGAGCTGGATGGCGTGGCGGTCGCAGACCCGCCGCAGCGCAATCTGCGGCCTGGCCACCGGCTCTATCACGCTGCTCGGGGCGCTGGCGGTGCTCGGCGCGCAACTCGGCTACGCGCATTCGCACGGTGCGGACGTCGGATTCGCGGACGTCGTGCAGGGCGGCAGGCCCATGCCCCCGCCGGATCGGACGGTCACCTTCGGCACCGTGCAGGGTGAGCCGTTGCGCGCCGGAATCTGGTTGCCGCGCAACGATTCCGGCGCTGCACGGCCTGCCGTGGTCTGGATCCACGGCGGCGGGTTCGTCGGCGGCAACCGCGACGAACAACGTGGCATCTTCCGCTACCTGGCCGATCACGGCTACCCGGTGATCTCCATCGACTACCGGCTGGCACCGCCGGTGCGCTGGCGGGACGCCAGCAGCGACGTGGTGTGCGCGATGTCGTGGCTGACCGAGCACGGGCGGGGACTCGGGATCGACCCCGGCAGGCTGGTGCTCTCCGGCGCGTCCGCGGGCGGCAGCCTGTCGCTCAACGCCGCCTACGGCTCGGGCGAGGTGCCCAGCAGCTGCGGCGGTCCGCCACCGGCACCGCCGCTCGCGGTCGCCGGGTTCTACCCGGCCGCCGACCTGGTGGGCAACTGGCAGGACGACGGGCTCTACGGCTACGCCCGGCGCGTCGCGCGCGCCTACCTCGGCGGCGGACCGGCCGAGTACCCGCAGCGCTATGCCTACGCCTCCCCGATCGAGCGGGTGCGGCCAGGGCTGATGCCGACGCTGCTGGTGACCGGCGGCAACGACCACCTCATCCTGCCGGAGCGGGTCAGCGCCGTCGCCGATCGCCTGCGCGGGAATGGGAACGCGGTCACCTATCGGGAGTTCCCGTTCGGCTACCACGCCTTCGACGCCGGGGGGATCGGCGCAGCCTTCAGCCGCTCGACGATGCTCGATTTCCTCCGCGCGCACGCACCGATCCCGGGCAGCTGAGCCAGCGCAACGCGATCAGCCCCGCAAGTGATCAGCTCCGCGAGCGATCAGCAGGGATCGCCGGACAGGGCGTAGTCCCGCCGCGGCGCGGAACGCGGCGCGTTGCGGTGGCGCAGGATCGAATCGCGGATGTCGCCCGCGCGGACCGCGCCGTTGGACAGCAGCGACGAAGTGATCCCGTGCGTGTGCTCGGTCCCGCCTTGCAGGTAGATCCCGCCGCGCACCTCGTCCGAAGTCCGCACCCGGTAGTCGCGGTCCACCTGCACCTGGCCCTCGGCGTCGCGCAGGCACTCGTCCCAAGTACGCCCGAGCGCCCGCCCCGGATCGCCCGGCAGGCAGCCGGTCGCGTACACCAGCACGTCCGAGTCCAGCACCATCCGCTCGCCGGTGGGCATGAACTCCACGGTGACCGCGACGCCGTCCGCGCCTTCCTCGACGTCCACGACGCGCGAGGCGTTCAGCATCCGCAGCCGTTCCTTGCCCTGCACCTTCTCCTGGTAGACGCGGGCGTAGAGCTGCTCGATCAGCTCCAGGTCCACCACCGAGTAGTTCGTGTTCCGGTGGTAGTCCATCAGCAGCTGCTTCACCCCGGTCGGCGAGCTGTAGAAGTGGTCCACCGCCTCCGGGTCGAAGATCCGGTTCGCGAACGGGCTGTCATCGGCAGGTGTGTGCCCGTAGCGGCCGAACACCGAGCAGACCTCGGCGCCGGTGAAAGTGCGGTGCAGGTAATCGGTGACCTCGGCGGCGCTCTGCCCGGCGCCGACGATGGTGAACCGCTTCGGATCGGCGCCCTCCAGTTCGCCGATGCGGTGCAGCAGTTCGAGGTTGTGCCAGACCCGGTCGCCGCGTTCCGCGCCGGGCGGCAGGTTAGCCTCCAGCCCGACCGCGACCACGACGTTGCGCGCCCGCCGCGCGGTGACCTGCCCGGAACCGTGCCGCACCAGCACCTCGAACAGCTCGCCCTGCTGCACCGGCCGCACGTCGATGACTTCGGCGTCGTACTGCACCAGGTGCTCGAGCCTGCCCGCGGCCCACTCCAGGTAGTCGTGGTATTCGACGCGGGTGGGGAACATCGTCTTGTGGTTGATGAAGTCGACCAGCCGGTCCTTGCCGTGCAGGTAGGACAGGAACGAGAAGTCGCTGGCCGGATCCCGCATCGTGACCAGGTCCTTGAGGAACGAGACCTGCATCGTGGTGCCCTCGATGAGCATCCCGCGGTGCCAGCCGAACCGCGGCTGGCGTTCCACGAAGCCTGCGGTCAGCTGCTCCTGCTCGGCGCACCGGCGGTTGTGCTCCTCGACCGCGACGGCCAGCGCCAGGTTGGACGGGCCGAAACCGACGCCCAGCACGTCGTGGACCGGGCCTTGTAAGTGGATCGAAGCCGTTGACACGGTTGTCCCTTCGCCGGTACCCGGCGGGTTTCGCGCGCGGGCACGGAGTGGTCCGCAGACCGTTCAGTCGCGGTCGTGGTTGTACTGGTCGTGGTAATCGGTTTCCACCATTCCGGCTTTCCAGTAGCCGATCGCCAGCACCGATGCGGCGTCGAGCCCGCGGTCCCGGCGCAGGTGCCTGCGGATGCCGCGGACCACCCCGGATTCACCGGAGACCCACGCGGAAACGTCCCGCTGCGGCGGGATGTCCAGCTCGCGGACGGCATCGCCGAGCTTGGTCGAGCGGCCCGCGGGCACGCCGTCGCGGTGCAGCCAGTTCAGGTTGAGGTTCGGCGGGCATTCGATGTGCTGCTGCTCGGCGCTGTCGGAGACCTCCAGGAACGCCTCGCCGCTGGCGGTCAGCGGCAGCCCCTCGATGATCGCCGAAATGGCTGGCAGCGCGGTCTCGTCGCCGATCAGCAGGTACCAGTCGGCCGCGCGCGGCGTCCGGCCGCCGGGGCCCTGCACGCCGAGGTAGTCGCCCGGGGCGGCTCCGCGCGCCCAGGAGGAGGCCACGCCGTGCTCGCCGTGCATCACGAAATCGACGTCGAGCTCGCCGCGCGCCTCGTCGTAGCGGCGGACCGTGTAGGTGCGCATGGTCGGGCGCTCGTGCGCCTCGGGCCAGACGTGCCTACCGGCGTCGTGGTCGAAGACGGGCAGGACCGGCCGCCGCTGACCGCGCTGGGGGACGAACACCTTGATGTTCGGGCCGGTGTGCTCGTCCCGGAACCCGGCGATCTCGTCGCCGCCGAGGGTGATCCGCCGCATCGACGGCGTCAGGTCCGCGGTCCGCAGCACTTCCAGCGTGCGGGTGGGCGGACGCGGGTGGCCGCCGCGTCGGGCTCGGTCCGCTGTCGTCATCTGACCTGGCGTTCCTTCCTCACCGTTCCCAGAAGGATCAATTAGTTAAGGCTAGCCTAACTACAGATTTCGATGATGTCTCCCCCCGGTGGGCCAGATCTCGCCTCGCCGCACATCCGGGTGGCGCCGATCAGTTGCGGCCAGCGGGCACCGGGCCCGCGCCGCTGCCCGAACCGGCTCCGGTCACGGCGTCGGACCGCGGCTCGGACGGGGTCTTGATGCGCAGCGCGATCAGCACTCCGACCAGCGCAAACCCCGCCGACACCAGCATCGCGGCATGGTATGGGCCCAGCGACCCGTGCGCACCTGCGCCGCCGATCGCCAGCACCCCGGCGGTCACCGCCACACCCAGCGCCGAACCGACCTGGCGCTGCACGTTGAACAAGGTGGAAGCCCCGCCGGTGGCGGTCGCGCTGATCGTGGCGAACGCGACCACCTGGAGTTCGATCGAACCGGCCCCGACGAAGAAACCCGAGGTGAACTGCACGACCGAGGCCGAGACCGGCCCGGTCACCAGGTTCATCGCCGCGAACGACACCGCGGCACCGAGCATCGCCAGCGCGATCAGCACCCGCGGCCCCAGCTTCGGGTGCGCCCAGGTCACCGCCCGCGAAGCCAGCATCAGCCCGATCGCCTTCGGCAACGTGACCAGCCCGGTCTCCTGCGCCGAAGCACCCATCCCGGACTGGTACATCAACGTGAAGCCGTAGAGCGTGCCGAGGAACCCGGCCACGCAGAACGCCAGGATCAGGCTCGCCCGGCGGAACGACGCGTCGGCGAACAGCCGCACGTCCAGCATCGGTTGCCGGGTGCGCAGCTGCGCCAGGACCAGCACCAGCAGGCAGACCAGCCCGGCCACGCCGCAGGCCAGGAATTGCGGCGAGGTGAAACCGTGCGCGGAAACCGTGTCCAGCGCGTACATCAGCAGCCCCAGGCCCGGCGCGGCCAGCGCGAACCCGAGCACGTCGAACCGCTTGTGCACCGACTCCACGTGCTCGGTCAGCTTGACCGCGCCGTAGATCAGCGCCAGCACCCCGACCGGCACGTTCACGAAGAAGCCCCACCGCCAGGTCAAGTGCTCCACGAACAACCCGCCGAGCACCGGCCCCAGCGCGGGCGCGATCGCGGTCGGGATCACGAGCACGCCGGACAACCGGATCCGCTCCTGCGGCGGGTAGGCGCGGAACAGCATGGTCAGCGCGACCGGGCTCAGCACCCCGCCGCCCGCGCCTTGCAGCACGCGGGCCGCGGTGAGCTGGGTGATGTCCTGCGCCGCCCCGCACAGCGCGGAGGCCAGCACGAACGCGCCGAACGCGCCGAGGAAGACCTTCTTCGTGCCGAACCGGTCCCCCAGCCACCCGGACATCGGAATGCACACCGCGAGGCTGACGAGGTAGCCCACGTTGATCGCGCTGGTCGCGCTCGGCGCCACGGCGAACTCGTCGCCGATCGCGGGCAACGCCACGTTGACGATGGTGGCGTCCATGCCGTTCATGAACATCGCCGCGACGTAGACGACGCACACCGCGATCTTCGGGTCGTTCAAGCGCACTGCCGGTCCTGGTTCACGCGCCGTTGCGGGCTGGGCGGATGTCGGTCCAATGCACCTCGATGTGTTCGAGGCATTCGGGTCTGGGCGCCGGTCCGTGCGCGATCGACCAGCCCGCCGGGATCTCGATGCGGGCGGGCCACAGCGAGTACTGGTCCTCGTCGTTGACCAGGGCGTAGAAGGTTCCGTCGGGGTCGTCGAACGGGTTGGTCATCAGCGCGGACTCCTTGGCTGCGGCGGCGTTGCTGCGTCTTGCTGCGGCGCGGCGGGACGGTCGTTGCGCTGCGGCCGGGCGGGGTCGCCGCCTTGCCGCTGCGACGCGGTGTTGTTGCGTTGCCGCGGCGAGACGGGGTTGCCGCCTTGCTGCGGCGAAACGGGCTCGTCGCCTTGCCACGGCCCGGCGGGATCGGTCTGCGGCGGCGCGGCGGGCGGTTCCGAGTCGGCCAGCCGCTCCGGGTCGGCCAGCCGTTCCGAATCGGTCAGCCGCCGCTGCACCAGCTCGGCGATCTCGGCGAGCGGCCCCGGCTGGGTCATGTCCTTGTGCTCGCAGGCGATGTCGTGGTTCTCCACCACACCGTCCACGTAGGACTCCCACATCCGGGCGGTCAGCGACTCCTTCGCCGGATTCACGGTGGCGGTGAAGAACAGCACGTCACCGCGGTAGATCTCGTGCTCGGCCTCGTTCTCCAGCACCGCGCAGTTGGCGAAGTTGTCGATGATGGCTTCGACCGTGTGCTCTTCGAGGTTGGCCAGCGCGCTGCCCTCCGCGGAGAGGATCTCCATCACGTGCTCGCGGCGCAGCTGGTCTACGCCCATCCCGTCAGCACGCAGCTCGGCGAGGTCGTAGCCGGCCATGTAGAGCAGCGCCTTGAGCGCTTCCTCCTCGGTGGGCAGCTCGTCCCACACGTCCTTCGGGTAGGAGTCGAGCATCGCGAGGAACCGGACCTCCTCGCCCTGGGCCTGCAACTGGGTCCCCATCTCGTGCGCGATCACGCCGCCGAACGACCAGCCCAGGAAGTGGTACGGCCCGTGCGGCTGCACCGAGCGGATGTGCTCGAGGTATTCGGCGGCCAGATCGTGCAGGTTCGCGATCACCGGCGCCGGTTCGTCCAGACCGCGCGACTGCAAGCCGTACAGCGGGCGACGCGGGTCGATGTGCTTCATCAGCCCGGAGAACGGCCACGCCAGACCGGCCGCCGGGTGCACGCAGAACAGCGGTTCCTTGTCGCCTTCGGTGCGCAGCGGCAGCAGGATGCCGAGCGCGTCGCCCTTGCCGCCGGTGCGCATCCGGGAGCTCAGGCCCGACACCGACGGTGCCGCGAACAGGCTGCCGACGTTGAGCTGCACGCCCAGCGCCTCATCGATGCGCGCGATCAGCTTCGCGGCCAGCAGCGAGTGCCCGCCGAGGTCGAAGAAACCGTCGTGCACGCCGACCCGCGGCAGTTCCAGCACTTCGGCGAACAGCTCGCACAGGACCTCTTCGGTCGGATCGCGCGGTACCGCGTCGCCCACGGATGCGGCCAGGTCCGGCTCGGGCAGCGCGCCCCGGTCCAGCTTCCCGTTCGGCATCAGCGGCAGTTCGCCGAGGAACACGATCGCCGCCGGGACCATGTAGTCCGGCAGCGATTCCGCCGCGTGCGCGCGGAGTTCGGCTTGGCTGACGTCCTGGCGCGCGACGACGTAGCCGACCAGCCGCTTGTCGCCGGGCCGGTCCTCGCGCACCACCGCGGCGACCTGGGACACCGCGGGGTGGCGGGTCAGCGCCGCCTCCACCTCGCCCGGTTCGATCCGGAATCCGCGGATCTTGACCTGGTCGTCGGCCCGCCCGGCGAAGTCCAGCGCCCCGTCATCGCGCCAGCGCACCAGGTCGCCGGTGCGGTACATCCGCGAGCCGGGTTCGCCGTGCGGGTCGGCGACGAAGCGTTCGGCGGTGAGCCCGTGCCGGTTCAGGTAGCCGTGCGCGAGCCCGGTGCCGCCGACGTACAGCTCGCCGACGACCCCCGGCGGCACCGGCTGCAGCGCCTCGTCCAGCACGTACAGCCGGGTTCCCGGGTCGGGCAGGCCGATCGGCACGGACGTGCCCGCGTCGGGTTCGCACAACCACAGCGTGGAGTTGACGGTGGCCTCGGTCGGGCCGTAGCAGTTCAGCATCCGCCGCCCGCGCGCCCAGCGCTGGACCAGGTCGGAGGGCACCTTCTCGGCCCCGCACAACAAGGTCGCGTCCGGCGGCAGGTCCACGCCGGGCGGGAACATGCCCATCACCGACGGCCCGATGGCCAGGTGCGTGACGCCGTGCTCGGTGGCGTAGTCGACCAGCGGCGCGCCAGGCACCCGCCGGTCCGCGGGCGCGACGACGAGCGTGCCGCCGGAGAGCAGCCCCATGCACATCTCCCAGAACGCCACGTCGAAGCTCGGCGAGGCGAACTGCAGCACCCGGCTGCTCTCGGTGATGCCGACCCGCTGCGCCTGCGTGGCCAGCAGTCCGGCGACACCGCGGTGCGGCACCACGACGCCCTTGGGTCTGCCGGTGGAGCCGGAGGTGTAGATGACGTACGCCGGGTCGTCCACAGTGGATTTCCGCGGCGGTGCGGCGACCGGTGCGGTGCGCAGCGCCGCGCGCGTCCCGTCGTCGTCGAGCAGCAGCGTCCGCGCGTTCCGCGGCCGGTTCGCGGACAGCGCGAGCACCTGGTCCGGCCCGGCATCGTCGATCATGTGCTGCAACCGGTCTTCGGGATAATCCGGGTCCAGCGCCAAGTAAGCCGCACCGGACGCCATCACCGCGAGCAACCCCACGATCAGCTCGGGTGAGCGCGGCAGCATCACTCCGACGATCCGGCCGGGACCGGCGCCGCGCTCGATCAGCAGGTGTGCCAACGCGTTCACGCGTGCGCCCAGTTCCGCGTAGCTGAGTTCGGTGCCCTCGAAGACCAGCGCCGGCTTGTCCGGGTTCGCCCTTGCCCGCGCGTCCAGCAGGTCCGGGAAGGTGGCGGGGTCGACGTCCTGCGCGGCGACCGCGTCACCCCAGGAGAAGATCCGCTGCCGCTCCTCGTCGTCGAGCACCGCGAGCCGGCTGATCGGCGCGTCCGGCCGGGAAACCGCGTCGGTCAGCAGCCGCACCAGCCGGTCGGTGAGGTCCTCGACCGTGCCCGCATCGAACAGGTCGGTGCTGAACTGCGCGACGCCTTCCACGCCGCCGCCTGCCGCACGCAGGCTCAGCGCCAGGTCGAACTTCGCCGCACCCGCGTCCACGGTGTCCACATCGGACTTCAGTCCGGGGAAGTCGGCGTGCACCGCGTCCGCCTCGCCCCAGTACGCCAGCATCACCTGGAACAGCGGGTGCCTGGCCAGCGAGCGGGACGGGTTGAGCACTTCGGCCAGCCGCTCGAACGGCAGCTCGGCGTGGTCGTAGGCGGCCAGGTCGGTGCGCCGCACCCGCTGGACCAGCTCGGCGAACGTCGGATCGCCGCCGGTTCCGGTGCGCAGCACCAGGCTGTTGACGAAGAACCCGACCAGTTCGTCCAGCCGGTCGTCTCCGCGCCCGGCCACCGGTGAGCCGATCGGGATGTCGGTTCCCGCGCCGAGCCTGGTCAACAGCGCGGCCAGCCCGGCTTGCAGCACCATGAACAGGCTCGCCTGGTGCTCGGCGGCCAGCGCCCGCAGGTCACTGTGCAGCTCCGCGTCGAAACCGAACCGGATCGCGCCGCCGCGATGGCTCGGCACGGCCGGGCGCGGGTGGTCGGCGGGCAGTTCGAGCTCGTCCGGCAGGCCCGCCAGCTCGTCGATCCAGAACGCCAGCTCGCGGGCGGCGAGGCTGTTGTCGTCCTGCTCGTCGCCGAGCAGTTCCCGTTGCCACAGCGTGTAATCCGCGTACTGGACCGGCAGCGGTTTCCAGTCCGGCTCGGCGTTCATGCTGCGCGCGGAGTAGGCGGTGGCCAGGTCGCGCAGCAGCGGAGCCATGGACCACTCGTCGGTGGCGATGTGGTGCAGCAGCACCAGCAGCACGTGCTCGTTCGCGGACGTCTGGAACAGCACGGTGCGCAGCGGCGGTTCCTGCGCGAGGTCGAAACCGTACCGGGCGGCCGCGGCCAGTTCCTCGTCCAATGCGGACTCGGTCGTGCGCACGTAGGTCAACGCCGGCCGGGACGGCTCCAGCACGCGCTGCCGCGGCTGCCCCTGCCGGTCCGGGAAGACGGTGCGCAGGCTCTCGTGCCGCCCGACCACGTCCCCGAGCGCGGCGCGCAGCGCGGGCACGTCGAGGTCGCCGGACAACCGCAGCGTGATCGGCAGGTTGTAGGTCGCGCTGGGACCTTCCAGCCGGTGCAGGAACCAAAGCCGTTGCTGCGCAAAGGAAAGCGGCACCTCGTCCGGGCGCGGCAGCGGCCGCAGCTCCGGCCGGCCGCGCACGCCCGGACCGAGCCGGCTCGCCAACCCGGCCACCGAAGGGTGGTCGAACAGCGTGCGGATGGCGACTTCGACGCCGAGTTCCGCGCGCACCCGCGCCAGCAGCCTGGTCGCGAGCAGCGAATGCCCGCCCAGCTCGAAGAAGCCGTCGTCGATGCCCACCTCGTCCACGCCGAGGACTTCGCCGTAGAGCCGGCACAGCGCGGTCTCCACCTGGTCGCGCGGCGCCCGCCCGGCGGCGTTCGCGCTGAAGTCCGGCGCGGGCAGCGCATCGGTGTCGAGCTTTCCGTTGGGCGTCAACGGGAACTCGTCGACTATGACCACTGTGGACGGAATCATGTAGTCCGGCAGTTCGGCCGCCAGCGCCGCGCGCAGCTCGGCGGGCTCGGCCTGCGAAACCGCGTAGCCGACCAGCCGCACGTCTCCCGGCTGGTCCTCGCGGGTGAGCACCGCCGCCTGCGAGACGCGCGGTTGCGCGGCCAGCCGCGCCTCGATCTCGCCGAGCTCGATGCGGAAACCGCGAACCTTCACCTGGTGATCGGCGCGCCCGACGAACTCCAGCAGCCCGTTTCCGCGCCACCGGGCCAAATCCCCGGACCGGTACATCCGCGTGCCCGGCGTGCCGAACGGATCGGCGACGAACCGGGACGAGGTCAGCCCACGCCGCCCCAGGTAGCCGCGCGCCAGCCCCGCGCCCGCGATGTAGAGCTCCCCGACCACGCCGGGCGGGACCGGTTGCAGGTTCTCGTCCAGCAGGTAGACCCGCAGGTCGGGGATGCCGCGCCCGATGAGGCTGCCGTCCCGGCGGGACACCAGCTCGCGATCGAGCTCCAGGTAGGACACGTGCACGGTGGTCTCGGTGATCCCGTACATGTTGATCAGCTTCGGCGCGTCGTCGGCGTGCCGCGCGTACCAATCGTCCAATCTGGACAGATCGAGCGCTTCCCCGCCGAACACCACGCGCCGCAGCGCCAACCGCCCGGCGGACTCCGGGAATTCCCGATCGGCCTCGATGAGCTGGTAGAACGCCGAAGGAGTCTGGTTGAGCACGGTGACCCGCTCGCGCACCAGCAGCCGGCGGAACTCCTCCGGCGACCGGCTGACCTCGTGCGGCACCACGACGAGCCGCCCGCCGTGCAGCAGCGCGCCCCACAGCTCCCACACCGAGAAGTCGAAGGAATACGAGTGGAACAGCGTCCACACGTCCTCGGTGCCGAAGCCGAACCACGGCTCGGTGGCGCTGAACAGCCGGACCACGTTGTGGTGCGGGATCACCACGCCCTTCGGCTTGCCGGTCGAGCCGGAGGTGTAAATCACGTAGGCGGCGTGGTCCGCCGTCAGCGGCCCCCGCTCACCACCGCGCGGGTCGCGCTGCGAGTGCTCGCCGATCTCCCGCACGGCCGCCGGATCGTCCAGCAGCAGGCGCGGGATCGGCAGGTCGCCGTGCTGCGCCGAGTCGCTGATCAGCATCGACGGCTGGGAATCCGCGACGATGTAAGCGATCCGGCTCGCCGGAATGCCCGGATCCAGCGGCAGGTAGGCCGCACCGGACTTCAGCACCGCCAGCACCGCGACCACCAACTCGGCCGAACGCGGCAGGGCCAGCGCCACCAGCTGCTCCGGCCCGATGCCGTGGTCGATGAGGCAGTGCGCCAGCCGGTTCGCCCTGGAATCCAGCTCGGTATAGCTGATCTGCTCGTCTCCCCAGGTCAGCGCGATCGCCTCGGGCGTGCGCCGGACCTGGTCCTCGAACAGTTCGGGCAGCGTCGCCGGACCGCGGTCGGCGCCGACCGGCCCGCCGTTGTACTCCCGCAGCACCAGCTCGCGCTCCTCGGCGGTGAGCAGGTCCACCTGCCCGACGGGTCCGCCGGTGCGCGCGAACCGGTCCAGGAAGCGCAGGAACCGGTCCTGGTGCGCCGCGAGCTCGTCCGCGGAGTACAGCTGCGGATTCGCGTCGAACTCGAACCGCATCCCGGTGCCTTCGGTGTAGACCAGCACCGTGAGGTCGTCGACCGGCCCGGCGGCCAGGTTGTGCACCGTCGCCGGGTGTTCGGCGAAGCTCAGCTCGTAGTCGAACGCCTTCACGTTGATCATCGGGCCGAACAGCGGCCGGTCGGTGCCCAGCAGCCGCAGGTCCCGGCGCAGGTCCTCGCCGCGGTACTGCTGGTGCTTGCGCAGCTGCCGCACTTCCCGCGCGACCCGGCCGACCAGCTCGTCGCGGGTGGTGTCCGGGTCGACCGCGACCCGCAGCGGCAGCACGTTCACGACCATGCCCGGCACCCGGGAAGCGGTGGAACCGAGCCGCCCCATCACCGGCAGCCCCAGCACGACCTCCCGCGCGCCGGTGACCCGGTGCAGGTAGGCGGCGAACCCGGCGATCAGCGCATCCGGCCAGATCGTGCGGCTGTCCGCGGCGGCCGCGCCGAGCGCGTCGGCGGCGTCGGAGTCCAGTTCGGCGCTGCGCCGCAGGAACGTGTGCGCGGTGCGGCCGCTGCGGCCGGCGAGGCCGACCGGGGCCGGGGCGTCGGCGAGGTGCTCGCGCCAGAACTCGGCGTCGCGCTCGAACTTCGCCGACTCGCGGTATTCGCGTTCGGCGTCCAGCAGCGCGCTCAACGGCTCGAACGGGGTCTCGCCGACCGGCTGCCCAGCGGCAAGAGCGCTGTAGACCTCGGCGACCCGGCGCATGACGATCGAGAAGCCGTAGCCGTCGATGGCCACGTGGTGAATCCGCTGGTACCAGAACCAGTGCTGGTCGGTGAGCTTGAACAGCGCGGCGGTGAACAGCCGCCCGTCCGGCCCGCCGACCGTGAGATCGACCGGTTCGGCCAGGTCAGCGCGCATCCAGCGCAGCGCGGCCGCCCGCGGGCCGGCCTGCGCGGTGAGGTCGACGACCGGCAGCCGCGGGCCCCAGGCCGGCTCGATCACCTGCTGCGGGGCGTCCGCGTCGTCGATCACGCGCAGGCGCAGCGCGTCCGCCTCGGCGAGGACGGTGCGCAGCGCCGCGCGGAACAGCTCCGGGTCGATCGGGCCGTGGATCTCGACGTACTCGCTGGTGTTGTAGATCGGGTTCGCGCCATCGAGCGCTTGCGCGAACCAGATTCCCGCCTGGGCGGCGGACAGCGGCAGCGACGCGCCAGGAATCTCCGGCATCGTTCTCCCCACGGTCACACGGACGAAGTAAGGCTAACCTTATTTCACCCGCGCGCCGCGCACCAGAACGCATGGCTCGTGCTTTACCTCTCAGTCCTGCGCAGACGCAACGCCCGCGGGCGCGGCCCGCAGCACCTGCTCCATTCGGCCCAATCGCCGGCGCACGAGGAGCGAGCGCCGACTTCGACCGGCCCCTTGGGACGGAGGTCGCGCTCGCCGCCGATCAGCGCGGGTGGATCATCAGCGCGGAGTTCTTGCCGGGCAGACCGACTTCGCGAGCGCGACCGAACCCGCCCTTGCCGAACGCAGCCACCGAAGCTCCATTGTGGACATTCGGCTCGGCGACCACCCGGCGGCAGTCCTGATCGGCGCCGAGCAACCCCTGCGCCACCGCTGCCAGCAGCGACGAACCGAGCCCGCGGCCGACGGCGTCGGACTCCCCGATCGCGATGTGCACGCCCAGGTCGTTCGGCTCGAACGGGTAGCAGGCCGAAAGCTTGTCCCGCAGCACCCGGTACAGCTCGACGTAAGCGACCTCCCGGCCGTCCCGGCTGACCAGGCACGGCATCGAATGCTCACCGGCCAGCTGGGTGCCGAGCTCGTCGGTCCAGCGGCGCAACGACCACGCCTGGTTCCAGTTGGTCGCCACGTGCTCGGCGTTCATCCAGCGGTGCACCAGCGCCGGATCGTCGGAGTCCAGCCGAACCGGCCGCAACGACCAGCCCTCGCCCAGCTCCGGGATCGGCACGCCCGGCACGTCGGTGTCGTTCACCTTGGCGCGCAACGGGTTCGGCACCTCGTGGTGCACCGGCCGCACCTCGACCCTGTCGCCGTTGCGGTAGCGCAGCCCGGACCCGTTGAGCACCGCGAAGTCGGTGAGCGTGGTGCTGGTGAGCCAGTGCCGCACGATCCGCTCGGTCTCCGGGTAGGTGTCGCGGATCGCGGTCAGCGCCGCGGTCAGCAGCTCCAGCAGCTCCTGCTCGTCGGCGACGCCGCGCAGCCCGAACCGTCCGATCGCGGCCAGCGACCGGGCGCTGAGCAGGCGCGCGGTGACGTCGGCCAGGTCGGCCTTTCCGTCGACGTTGCGCAATGCGGGGGTCAGCGTGCCCTCCACGTGCGTGGCCAGCCAGCGACGTGCCTCGTCGGCCGAGGACACACCGTCTGCGAGCACGTCGACCTCGTGGTCGCCCGCCAGCGGATCCACCGCCCCGTTGCCGACGGCCTGCAGCAGCCAGTCCACCAGCGTGCCGCTGCTCTCGGCGTTGATCGGGGCGTCCGCGGTGGCGCGCCCGCGCGCGTCCGCCGAACAGGCCGCTGCCAGCAGGGCGGACTCGGCGAGCGCACCGGAGTCCGCGACGCGGATCGGACCGAAGCCGTGCGCACCCGTGGGCGAGCGGTAGGTGATCTCGGTGCTGAACCGCAACGGCCCGATGGTGACCTTCAGCGGCCCATCGGCGACCGGCGTGTGCGTCTCGGCCAGCCAGCGCCGCAACAGCACCGCGGTCCGCGGATCGGTCCGTTCAGTCACACCGCACTCCTCTGTCGTCCCCGACTTGGCAAGCCGAGCCTAACCAAAGCGCGCGGATCGGCCGCGGGCGCGCCCGGCACGCGCCGTATCGCGCCGATCACTGCGTGCTTTCCCGCGGCTGCGGGCAAAACTCGGCGGCCCCACCCAAGTGCTTTCACAGCACTCGGTCAAGGAATTCCCGAGTCCGGCTTCGCTCGGGCCGTTGGAGGACTTCGCGCGCGGCACCCGATTCGACCACCAGCCCCTGGTCCAGGAACACCACGGAGTCCGCGGCCTGCCGGGCGAATCCGATCTCGTGCGTGACCACGATCATGGTCAGTCCCGCCCCGGCGAGGTCGCCGAGGACGTCGAGCACCTCGCCGACCAGTTGCGGGTCCAGCGCGCTGGTCGGCTCGTCGAACAGCAGCACCTTCGGTTCCATCGCCAGCGCTCGCGCGATCGCGACCCGCTGCTGCTGGCCGCCGGAGAGCCGGCTCGGGTGGAAATCCGCCCGGTCGGCCATCCCGACGCGCTGCAGCGCGGCCAGCGCTCGCCCGTGTGCATCCTTTTTGGACAGACGGCGCACGCCGATGAGGGCTTCTGCCACGTTCTGCATCGCGGTCATGTGGCCGAACAGGTGGAAGCCTTGGAAGACCATGCCGATTTCCGCGCGCCTGCGGGCGATCAGGCGTTCCGGCAGCTCGCGCAACCTGCCGCCGGACTCGCGGTAGCCCACCAGCGAGCCGTCCACCTCGACGCGCCCCGCGTCCACCGTCTCCAGGTGGTTCACGCACCGCAGCAACGTGCTCTTGCCGGAACCCGACGGGCCGATCAGGCAGTTGACCTCGCCCTCGGCCACCGCCAGGTCCACCCCGCGCAGCACCTCGGTGGTGCCGAAGCTCTTGCGGACCCCGCGCAAGCTGACCATCGGAGGAGTCATCGGGCGATCCCTCCCGCAAGCGCCGCGCGCAACCGCTGCCACGGCGTCGGAACCCGTTGCGCGCCACGGGAAAAGTACCGCTCCACGTAGTACTGCACGATCGTCAGCAGCGTCGTGAGGATCAAGTACCAGACCGTCGCCACCAGCAGCAGCGGAATCACCTGGTACGTGCGGTTGTAGACGAGCTGCACCGAATGCAGCAGGTCGTGCACCGCGATGACGCTGACGATCGAGGTGCCCTTCAGCGTGCCGATCAGCATGTTGGCCGCGGGCGGCACGATCGCGCGCATCGCCTGCGGCAGCACGATCCGGCGCAGCACCCGCCATCGCGTCATGCCCAGCGCCTGCGCGGACTCCAGCTGGCCGCCGTCGACCGAAAGGATGCCGCCGCGCACCACTTCGGCGGCGTACGCGGCTTCGTGCAGCACCAGGCCGATCACCGCCGTGACGGTGCCGGTGAGCAGATCCACCGTCTGCACCGAGAACGAGCCGAAGCCCAGCACCGGGTACAGCGCGCCGATGTTGAACCAGAACAACAACTGCACCAGCACCGGAATGGACCGGAACAACCACACGTATCCCCAGCTCAACCCGGAAAGCACCGGGTTGCCGGAAAGCCGCAGCACGGCGAGCAGGGTGCCGAGCGCGAAACCGAGCAGCACGGTCGCCGCGGTCAGCCAGATCGTCAGCCACAACCCGCGCAACACCGCCGCGGTGCCGAAGTAGGCACCCACCACGTTCCACTGGAAGTTCTCGTTCGTGGCCACCGAGAACACCGCGGCGCAGACCGCCGCGAGCACCAGGACAGCTGCGATCCAGCGCAGCGGGTGGCGCGCCGGGACGACCTCCGGCGCTGTCTCCGGACCCCGCGCGAGCGCGGGCGCCACCTGCGGATGCGTCATGTTCTCCTGCCCGAGTCGGGGAATGGGGCCGGAACCGAACTTCTTGTGCGGCTGCGCGCGCGGTCAAGAACTCCCACCAGGTGGCCGCCGTTGACACCGCACGGATCCGCGGCGAAGCCTCGGTGCCGTGCATCCCCGCCCGCGCAGGCGCGTCCACATCGATCTGGGAGTCGTGTGGTCCGCGTCTTGTCGCCGCCGTCGAACCACGGCACCGGCCGCTCCCGGTGCCGCCGACCGACGCCGGGCGCGGGAAGGAGAACCATGCGCGCCGCCACGAAATCCCTGTGCGCGCTGCTGATCGGAGTGCTGCTCGCTTCGTGCGGAACGGCTCCGTCCACTGTGGCGCCTGGGCTGGACGTGCAAGCCGACGTCGTCTCCGGCGTGCAACGCGACGAGACCGCCGCCGCACTGCTGCCGGAGCCGGTCCGGCGCGCGGGCACGCTGCGCATCGGCCGCTCCATCAGCGGTTCGCCGCCTGCCTCGTTCTACCTGGACGACAACAGCACCGCGGTCGGCTTGGACATCGACATCACCGCGGCCGCCGCACGCACGCTCGGCCTGCGGGTGGCCGCCCAGGACGCCGCCTTCGAAGCGATCCTGCCCGCGCTGCGCAGCGGGAAGTTCGACGCCGGAACGGGCAACTTCGGCGTCACCGAGCAGCGCAAGCGCACGATCGACTTCGCGACCTACATCCGCGACGGGCAGGGCTTCGCGGTGCGCCGCGGCGCCGAGCCCCCGCCGATCACCGACGTGACCGCGCTGTGCGGCCGAACCGTCGGAACCGCCCAGGGAACCACCTTCGAGGCGACGCTGAACGCGCAACGCCACCGGTGCACCGGCATCGGCCGGCCCGCCTACCAGGTTCAGGTGTACTCGGAGTCCAGCGCGATGTACTCCGCGCTGACCCAGGGCCGCGTCGACGCGGTCATGAGCACCACGAACGGCCTGCGCTACGCCGCGGCGCAACAGCCCGCGATCAGGTTCTCCAACGAATTCCGCAGGCTCGACGTCGGTTTCGCGCTGCCCGCCGGTTCCCCGCTCGCGCCCGCGCTGCAAGCCGCGGTGCACAAGCTGATCAAAACCGGGGAATACCAACGGATCTTGCGCAAGTGGGGCGTGCAACCCTCGGCCATCGGCGAATCCCAGATCAGTCCGCCGGAGATCCGCTGAGCGCGCCCGCGAATCCGCTGCGCACTACCTGATCAGGTGGTGATCTCCGGTGTCCACCGCGCGCGGTGTCCAATTCGGACCTACTCTCCACCGCGAGTCGACCCTCGCCTGTGGAGAGGAGTGTCCAACGTGGAGGACTCCGCACAAGCCGTCGTCCCGCTCCGTCCCGGATTCGACATCCAGGTCCGGGGTTTCAACCGCCGCCAGGTGATCGAGCACATCGAGCTCCTGGAAGACCAGCTCCGGCTGGTCAGCATCGACCGCAACGAAGCGGTGGCGCTGAACTCCGACCTGCGCCGCCTCTGCGACGACGCGCGGCACGAGCTCGCCGAGACCCAGCAACGACTGCAGCGCATCGAAGCTTCCGACACCGGACTGCCGCACGCCTCCCAGCGGGTGCAGAACATGCTCACGCTGGCCGAGGAAGAAGTGCAGACGCTGCGCGAACAGGCGCAGCGCCAAGCACGGACCGTGCGCGGCAGCGCGGAGTACGAGGCGCACCAGCTGATCAGCCAAGCCGAGCAGGCCGCCGAGTCCATGCGAGCGGAATGCACGAGGCTGGTCGACGAGATGGACGAGCGGCAGAAGCAGATCCGCCAAGAGCACGAGCAGAAGATCGCCGACATCCGGGAACGGGAGCGCCGGATGCGCCACGCCATCCGGGACGAGTACAAAGCCACCATCGAAGCCGCGCAGGAAGAGGCCGACGAGCTGCTCGCCAGCACCCGGTGGGAATGCGGCAAGCGCGACGCCGAGAGCGAGCACCTGCGGCTGCAGGTCCTGCAGGACCTGCACACCAAGCAGACCAGGATGGAAGAGCTGCGCAGCGCGATCCTGTCCTCGCTGGAGAACGTCGGCAGGCTGGTCGGCGCCTCCACCAACGAGATCGGCGAGCAGCAGATCGACGACGTCATCGACGCGGAGCTCGTCGCCGAGCCGCACCAGGTGTGGCTGCCCGAGCCGCGCGACGACACGCAGAGCTACCTGGTCCCGCTGGACGCCCTGACCGACCAGGACTTCGGCGGAACCGGCGGCGGCGATGTCCCGGCCGCGGCAAGCAGCGAACCCGACGGCGCCGTTCCCCGCTACTGATCGGAGCACCTCGTGAACACCATCATGATTTTCGCCGCCGGCTTCCTGCTGGCATCGTTGATCTTCTGGCCGATGCTGGCGCGGGCCCGGCGCACGGACGCGGACTCGGCCCCCACCGGCAAGCACGCCATGCGTCCGGCGCCCCGGGAGCAGGCCCATTCCGCGCAGGCCGGAGAGGCCGCGGGCGGCGACGGCAAGCCGGCGGCCGAGTCCGGCGAGACCGCGCCGGCCCGCGAGGAGACCGCCGAGAACACCTCCGAAGCGGCCGAAGCCGCACCGCACCGACCCGAAACCGAGCAGCCGCAACCGGACCAGCAGCCGCAACGGGAATCGGGCGAGCCGGTCCGCTCCGCCGAAGTGATCCGGATCCGGCCCAGCGACCAGGAGATCGGGGTCTCGGTCGGGACGCTGCCGACCTCCCTGTTCGAGGAACACCACGCGGCGAAGTTCCGCCGCACCCAGGACCGCATCGAACGCCTCCGCAGCCAGTTGCACGAGCGCAACTGATCAGCGGCCCCCGGCGGCGGCAACGGCTCACCGAGTCGTTGCCGCCGCTTTTTGCGTCGGGCGGCGGCCACGCACGCGGTCGGCTTCGCCACGCAATACGGCTGAAGGACTCCGCACGCCCTGCCGCGTTCCTCCGCACGGCCCCGGGAGATGCCTCCGGACCGGGGGTCGGGCACGGTGTTGCTAGGTTCGGCGCCTGCCGCGCGCAGTCGCGACCCCGAACGCTGGAGAGCTTGTGACCAGTCCCGAACAACCGCCCAAGCTGTACCTGGTCGCCACGACCGGGCACCCGAACTACGGTGACGAGCTGATCGCCGCGACCTGGCTGAAGTACCTGGCCGAGGTGGCACCGCACAGCGAGGTGTGGGTGGACTGCCCGAACCCCGGTCCGAGCGAGGTGCTGCTCGGGCACCTGCACCCGCACGCCCGCTTCACCGACACGCTCTGGCGGTTGTCCTGGGAAGCGCCTTCCGACGAGCCGTGGGAGGTCGCTTCGTTCGTGCAGCACGCGATGATCAATCCCGGGCTGGCGCCGCACTGGGTGGCCGGGATCGAACTCGCCGCGAGCGCAGACCTGGTGCACGTCATCGGCGGCGGGTTCATCAACGGCATCTGGCCGCGGCACTTCGGGCTGCTGGCCGGTGCGGTCGCCGCGGTCCGCCGCTCCGGCGGGCGCGCGGTGATGACCGGCCAAGGGCTGTGGCCGGTGCCGGACGAGGCGCGGCCGCTGCTGCGCAACCTGGCATCCCAGTTCGAGCTGATCGACGTGCGCGACGAGCCGTCCGCGGAGCTGCTCAGCTCGGCGGGCCAGCTCACCGCCACCGGCGACGACATGTTCTTCGGCATCGAGCCCGGCCAGTACCGCACCGACGACCTGCGCGAGGTGATGGTCTGCCTGCAGTCGGACCTGCTGGACGTCACCGTGCCCGCGCTGGCCGGGTTCCTGCTGGACACGCTGCGCGCCTGGGACGTGCGACCGGAGCAGGTCGGCATCGTGGAAGGCATCCCGCGGGTGGACCGGGAGGTGTTCGCGCTGGTCGAGCACGACCTGCCGGGGGCGCGGTTCTACGCCTTCTCCGAGATCATGGAGACCGGCTTGCCCGCGGCGGCCGGGCAGCGGTGGTTGTCCAGCCGGTTCCACATGCACCTGATGGCCGCCGCGGCCGGAGCGCACGGCGTGGCGGTGTCGATCAATTCCGGCTACTACACGAACAAGCACCGGTCGCTGATCGAGCGCGGCTCCGGCTGGGGCATCAGCGAAGGGCTCGCGATCCCGCCGCAGCCGACCGAAGGCGGATTCGACGCCGAGACGCTCAAAGCGCTGCAGGACGCCAAGTTCAAGCTCGCCTGGTCGATGTACGGCCACTGAGCTTCCGCCGCTCAGCCGTCGATGCGGAACTCCTGACCGTAGACGTGCCAGCTCAGCGGTGGGTCGAGAGCCAGGTTCCCGGCGTCGAGGAAGACTCGTTGCGCGGTGTCGACCCGGCTGGTGTCGCTGTGCGCGTCCTCTTCCCGCATGGCGCTGACCCGGGCGTCCAGGAAGGCGCTGAGGTAGCCGGTCTCGTCGCCGCCTTGCGCGGGCGGGGCCGCCTGCTGCAGCGCCGCCTGGCGGATGCCGCCGAACGACGGCCACGACTCACCGGGTCCGTGCATGACGATCGCGTCGTAATAGGCGAACTGCCCGAGCGCACCCAGCCCGTCCTCCTTGGCCCGGTGCACCGCGGGCGCGAAGTACACCCGGTCCCGTTCGGACTCCTGCGCACGCTGGAAGTCGGGGTCCTCGGCGGCAGTGGCCCAGGCGTCCGGGTAGCCGTCCAGACCCTCGTGCGAATCCGAACCGTTCACCGCGCGTAACGCCTCCAGATAGGGCGCGAGCGCGTTGTCCGGTTCGGCCCCGGTGTAGGACTCGACGAGTTCGAGCATGTCGCCGGTGCCGGAGCAGAAACCGATGATTCCGGCGGTGTAGCCACGACCGTCGCCGATGTCCTCGATGTAGCCGAACTGCGCGCGCCAATCCAACGAGGAGTTCTCCGCGCTGGACACGAGCTGCATCGCGATGTCCTTCTTGCGCGGATCGGCGAGGTCACCGCCTGCCGCGGTGCCCGGGACCGCGAAGGCGCGCCCGGACCCGAACGCGCCTGCGGCGATCCCGGACACGAGTGCGGTGCGCAGGATTCCGCGGCGGGACACTCGCACCGACGGCGTTGGCGACATCGGGATCCTCCAGGGTTCGCGGCGGCTGGCGCACCAGCACCCTGCTCGTACGCCTGCCGGTCCACCACCGCCGTCGGGCTGAGGTTCTTCCCCGTTGCCAACCGGGTCCGGTCTCGCCGGTGCGTCAGTCGTCGGAATCCTGCGTGGATTGTTCCGAATCGGCCCGTCGGTCCGCGATGTAGAACGGGGCGGCCGCCAGGATCGGCACCATCATCCCCGCCATCATGATCAAAATGGACGAACCTGTGCTCAAGGCCCACCGAATCCCAGACTGCGCGGTGGGAAAAGACATCCCACACCGGAACACGTCCGACCGGACGTGACGTTCGGTAATCGTCGCGAACGGCCGGATACGTTAGCAGCGGGACCACGTGCGTCCGGTCACGAGCACCACCCGAGACCGGAAGATCACGGCAACCAGCGAGCGGTCGGCCACTCCTCCCGGATCCACGCGCTGTTCCAGAACAGCCACTCGTACTCGCTGGCGCGGGTGAACGCTTCGAGCATCCGCTGCCGCGTCGGCTCGTCGGCGGCTTCGGCGACCCGGTCGGTGAGTTCCCGGGCGCCGCGCACAGATTCGGCGAACTCGTCGTCGGCGTAGGTCTCGATCCACCGCCGGTACGGGTGCGCCGCGATGTCGCCCACCGCATCGAGGATCTCGCTGCCCACGTGCTGGTACACCCAGAAGCACGGCAAGATCGCCGCGAGCAGCACCGGGTACGGCTCGGAGAGCGCGTTCGCGCGCAGGAACGAGGTGTAGGCCAGGCAGGACGGCGAGGTCGGCACCCCGGCGATGTCGGCTTCGGTCAGCCCGAACTCCTCGACGTATCCGGCGTGCAGCCGGCGCTCCTCGACCAGCGCCGCCTGCGCGTTGCCAGCCAGGAACGCCGCGTCCTGCGGCCCGTCCGCGCGGGTCGCGGCTGCCGACAGCGCCTGCGCGAAGCCGACCAGGTAGCGGGCGTCCTGCACGATGTAGAACGCGAACCGCTCGCGGTCCAGCGTGCCGTCGGTGAGCGCGGCGTTGAACGGGTGCTCGACGGTGGCCCGCTGCAACTCGGCGGTGTGCTCCCAGGCACCGGCGCAGAAGCCGTCGGCGGGCGGATCGGGCAGCTTGCTCATCGGGCGACTCCTTCGCGAGGCCGGATTTCTCCGCCGTGGCAGGCGGGGTTCAACTCACCACCAGCGGTGGAAGTGGTGCACCGGTCCGTGCCCGCGGCCGACGTCCAGCCGTCCGGCGGCGCGCAGCGACTCGGTCAGGTAGTCCTTGGCCTCCCGCACGGCCTCCTCCCAGCTCGCCCGCTGCGGGCGCAGCGCGGCGATCGCGGCGGCCAGGGTGCAACCGGTGCCGTGGTCGTTGGTCGTTTCGACCCGCTCGCCGCGCAGGTACTGCGCCGCGCCGTCGCCGCGGAGCAGGTCGACGCTGGCGCCCTGGCGCAGATGGCCGCCTTTGAGCAGCACCTGCTTGGCGCCGAGCCCGGCGAGGCGGTCGGCGACGCCCGGCATCCCGGCGGACTCGGCGATCTCCCGCTCGCCCAGCAGGTCCGCGGCCTCCGGCAGGTTCGGGGTGATCAGCTCGACCCGCGGCAGCAGCTCGTCGCGCAGCACCTCGACCGCTTCGGCGGCCAGCAGCCGATCACCGCTCTTGGCCACCATCACCGGGTCCAGCACCACGTTCGGCGGGTTGTAGCGGTCCAGCACCGCCACGACGGCGCGGATCACCTCGGCGTTCGCGAGCATCCCGATCTTCACCGCGTCCACCCGGACGTCGTCGAGCAGCGTGGTGAGCTGGGCGGTGACGAACTCCGGCGGGATCTCGTGCACCTGGGAGACACCGGTGGTGGTCTGCGCGACGAGCGCGGTCATGACCGACATCCCGTAAGCACCGTTGGCGGAGAACGCCTTGAGGTCGGCCTGGACCCCGGCCCCGCCGCTGGGGTCGGTCCCGGCGATGGTCAGCACGTTGGGAATCATCGGTACACCTTTCGCAGGCGGGCCGCGGCCGATGCCGGATCGGCGGCCGCGCAGATCTCGGAGACGACGCACAGCCCGCGCACGCCGGTCGCGGCGATCTCGGCGGCGTTGTCGGCGTGCACGCCGCCGATGGCGACCGCGGGCAGTTCGGTCGCGGCGGTGAGCTCGCGCAGCCCGGTGACGCCGAGCGCGGGCGCGGCTTCGGGTTTGGTCGGCGTGCCGAACACCGGGCCGATGCCGAGGTAGTCGACGGTGCCGGGCGGGAACGCGGCGGTCTCGGCGAGTTCCGCGGCGTCCGAGACCGACCAGCCGATCAGCAGCTCGGGCGCGATCCGCCGCGCTTGCTCCGGCGGCACGTCGCTCTGTCCCAAGTGGACGCCGTCGGCGCCTGCCGCGAGCGCCACGTCGAGCCGGTCGTCGACCAGCAGCGGGACCGCCGGGAACTCGGCGAGTTCGGCGCGCACCGCGGTGACCAGCTCGCACAGCTGCCTGCCGGTGGCGCGCGGATCGCGGACCTGAACAACCGTCGCGCCACCGGCCACGGCTTCGCGCACCGTCCGCGGCACCCCTCTGGCACCGCACAGTTCGGTGTCGGTGACCAGGTACACGGACAGGTCGAGCCGCCCGGCGGCTTGCGGTGCATCGGCGCGAGTTGTCACGGCGGTGACGTCCCTCCGCTAGTTCGAACTAGGTCAGGTTCGACGGGTTTGCTCTCAGCCCTGGTGGGCACCCCGCGTCACTGCTCTCAAGCTAGCAAGCACGGTCAACCTGGCGAAGCGCCGTGCCGCGGAGGGTTCCGCCGGACGGCTCGACCCCGCTGTCGCATCGGTGATAATGATCACCATGTGAAACAGGATGTAGCTGATCACCTTGGGTCGAACGGACCACGACCGGCACCACCGCCCGGCCGGAACAGATGATCCGGAAGGGTGCATCCGTTCCGGGGCGGCTCGCATCGGCACCGCACCGGTTGCCACGCGGATGCAACCCGGCGGCTGAGCGCACCGTCTAAGGTTCGAGATCGGCCACAGGCCGCGGCAGGACGGCGCAGCGTCCGAGGAGATGTGGGGGTGGGAGCGGTGTTCCCCGATCGCGAGCACGTGTGGTGGATCGTCGGCGCAGGCGAACGCGTCCGGCACGCGATCACGGTGCGCCCGGGGGCGAGACCGGCCGGGGACCCGGTGGTCGCGCTGTGCTCGACGACGATCAAGCTCCCGCACGAGACCTGGCCCGCCAGCAAGGAGCCCAGCAGCCGCCGGATCACCGAGCGCTGCCCGGATTGCGAGCAGCGCGTCGACGAGGAACTGGCGCGCGACGACGAGCTGATGATCACCAATTGGGATTCCTGAGCGCGCTGCCGTTGAACGTCGGACGCCGCCTCGCAGTGGGGATCTCCACCTGACGCAGCGCCGCCGCGACCCCGCGCGGTGCCGACGGCGCGATCGAACTCACACCGGGCAGCCCTGATCACCTAGTGAGGCAACCCTGTGCGGCGGATTAAGGTTGGGGCAATGGAGACCACAACCGACTCCCCCCAGTTCGCCCGGTCCCGCCGCACTTCCCGGCCGGACCCGGCGCAGGTCTGGGCACCGCTGGCCGGTCTCGCCGACGCCGCGGCGCAGGCCGGGACGTCCGGGGCGGTGGCCATCACCCGCGGATTCGACCGCAACAGCAGGCAGCGCGCGAAGGCGCTGCGCGAGCTGCTGGACGAACGCGACATCCCCGCGATCGAGATCACGCCCGCGCCCGGCAGCGAGCGGCTGGTCGACGGCACCGAGGTCGCCAGCGTGGTGAACCTGATCGGCGCCGGTTCCTGGCAGCCGCACCGGTTGGCCGCGAAGCTGCGGGCGCCGCTGCTGGCGCCGCAGCAGGACGGGGATTCGCCGGTCGAGGACGCGCGCGACGTCATCGGAGTGACCAGCGCCGAAGGACGGCGCGACGTCGCGCTCTCGCACGTCGCGGTCCGCCCCGAGCACGGCGGCGCTGGCAGCCTCACCCTCACCACCGGCGGCGAGCCGTTGTCGGTCCCGGGTGGCGCCGTCGCCATCACGCTGCAGGATGGGGCGCTGGAGATCCAGCTGTCCGGGCCGGACTTCGCCGAGCAGACCTTCACCGCCGCCGAGGTGCGCATCGAGATCTCGGAGGGGCCGCACCGGCTGGTGCGCGACGAACTGCCGATCGCCGAGTTCGAGGGCGCGCTGACGTTCGCATCCGAGCCGCGCGGCCTGGTCGTCCGGCCTGCCTGAGCGGTTCCCGGCACGCGGCGGTGGCCCGCGCAGGTCACCGCCGTTGCCGCGTCCGCAGCGACACCGCCGCTGCCGGGATCTCCCGCAATCGCCGCGCCGAGAGGGCAACGCCGAGAGGAAGGCACCGTGACCGCACGCCCGCCGTTCCCGCCGTTCACCGAGGAGACCGCCCGGCAGAAGGTGCAGGCCGCCGAGGACGCCTGGAACACCCAGGACCCCGAGCAGGTCGCCGCCGCTTACACCGCGGATTCGGTCTGGCGCAATCGCGACCGGTTCATCACCGGGCGGGCCGAGATCGCGGACTTCCTGCGCGAGAAGTGGTCGCGCGAGCTGGAGTACGCGCTGCGCAAGGAACTCTGGGCGTTCCAGGGCGACCGCATCGCCGTGCGGTTCCAGTACGAGTGCCACGACGCCGCGGGCCAGTGGTGGCGCAGCTACGGCAACGAGCTGTGGGAGTTCACCGGAGACGGGTTGATGCGACGGCGCGAGGCCAGCATCAACGACGTGCCGATCAGCCCGGCCGAGCGGCGGATCTTCGGGCCGCGGCCGGCGGCCGAGCACGGCGAGCCGCTGCCGGTCCGCTGAGTGCCCGCTCGGAACCCGAGCTCGGCATGGTTGCCGGTCTTCTTCGAAGCGGCGTGAGCCGCTTTCGCCACCTCGGCAACCGCCCGGGCACTGCGGCTCAGCGGCTCATCCGGTGCCCTATCCACCCGAGCAGCGCCAGCACGGCGGCGAGCAACACCCCGACCAGCGCCAGCGGCAGCGGCGCCAGCGTGCCCGGCGCTATCGCGTTGCCCGCCGACCAGCACAGCACCAGCACGGCGACGAGGCCGAGCAGCACCGCCTGCGCCGTCATCAGCGGCCTGCGCCCGGGCAGCAGGCGCAGATTGCCGCGGGCGGTCGGCGACATCCGGCGCAGCGTGAGCGCCACCGGCAGCGCGACCAGCGCCACGACCAGCACGCCCAGCAGCGAGTCCGATCTGCTCGCGCTGGAGCCGAGGCCGATCAGCAGGCCCAGCACGCCGATCGCGAGCACCGCCAGCACCCGGTGCAGCGTCCGCCACACCAGCCCGTCGTAACCAGTCACGATCAGCAGTCTCCCGCATCACCGCGCACGCCCGAGGGCGGCCGGATCCGGGCACGGCCCGCTATCCGAGGCCGCCGTGCGGCCGATGGTGTGACGCCGCGAGGTTTCCGCGCGATTAATCGGGCGAAGCACCGTCACAACCGTGATTCTGAACCATCACACGCCGTGGAGTGCGCACCCGGACGAGGAGGTCTGCGTGGGAGAGAGCATGGAGTGGCAGGTCAACTGCCGCGACGTGGCTGGGCGGCGGCGCAACATGGCCGTGTTCGTCAACGAAGGCAGTGTGGTGGTGGTGGCTCCGCCTGGGGAGACGGCGGTGCTCGCGCCACTGGAGGCCGGCCGGCTTCGCGCGGCGTTGCGGGAGGCGGTGGTGGCCGCGGCGGCGGTTCCGGAGCGCTGAGCCCTTCCCCTCGCGCTCGCCCCCAGGCATTATCTACTGGCGAGTAGTTAAGGGACTCGAGGAGACGCGCGTGGCGATGTGGCGACGGCCGAAAGAACTGCTCCGCAACCTGGCGGGTGCGCCGGGGGACTCGGCGGCTGGACCGGCGGGTGGCCTCCGGCGAGCCGCGCAGCGCGTCGCCCCCGGCGCGCAGACCTTGTGGCTGCTGATCCGGCAAGGCGTGGTCCGCCCGATGCGCCCGGACAAGCTGTGGCGCATCGTGCGGGCCTGGCGCCGCTGGGGCGTGACCCCGGCGCTGGGCTACGAGGTCGCCGCGATCCGGCACCCCGACCGGCCCGCGGTGAT
Organism: Saccharopolyspora galaxeae; assembly: GCF_016526145.1. Taxonomy (GTDB): domain Bacteria; phylum Actinomycetota; class Actinomycetes; order Mycobacteriales; family Pseudonocardiaceae; genus Saccharopolyspora_C; species Saccharopolyspora_C galaxeae. Next base: position 34,127 of record NZ_JADDUE010000006.1, on the reverse strand, counting down.
CGACGAGCGCGGCGCGCTGAGCTTCCAGGAGCTGCACCAGCGCACCGCGCGGCTGGCCAACGGGCTGCGCGCCCGCGGCGTCCGGGACACCGGCCGCGTCGCGGTGCTGTGCCGCAACCACCACGGACTGGTGGAGAGCATCGTGGCCTGCGGCAAGATCGGCGTGGACGTGGTGCTGCTGAACACCGGCCTGCGGCCGCAACAGCTGCACGCGGTGCTGGCGGAGCAGCGGGCCGACGTGCTGATCGCCGACACCGAGTTCGTCGAGCAGCTGGAGCCGCCCGAAGACCTGGACGTGGTGCTCGCCTGGACCGAGGGCACCACCCGGCGGCCCACGCTGGAGCACCTCATCGGCAGCTCGCCGTCCACCCGGCTGCCGCGGCGGCCGCGGCACGCGCGGATGATCGTGCTCACCTCCGGCACCACCGGCACGCCGAAGGGCGCCCGCAGGCCCGCGCCGCCCGGCGTCGGCCCGGCCGCGACGATCATGTCCAGGGTGCCGCTGCGCGAGGGCGAGCGGATCCTGGTGGGTGCGCCGATCTTCCACACCTGGGGCCTCGCGGCCTTCCAGCTCGGCTCCGCGATCGGCGCGACGCTGGTGCTGCGCCGCAAGTTCGAGCCGCAGCAGGCGCTCGCGGCGGTGCAGCGGCACCGGTGCACCGCGATGTTCATGGTGCCGGTGATGCTGCAGCGCATCCTGGACCTGCCTGCCGAGTCCCGTGCGCCGTTCGACTGCTCCGCGCTGCGGATCGTCGCGTGCAGCGGATCGGCGCTGCCCGCCGACCTGGCGACCCGGTTCCAGCGGGTGTTCGGGCGGGTGCTCTACAACTTCTACGGCTCCACCGAGGCGTCCTGGGTGAGCATCGCCGACCCGCAAGACCTGGCGGCGTCGCCGGGCACGGCGGGGCGGGCACCGCGCGGCACCACCATCATGATCGTCGGCGAGGACGGTGAACCGGTGCGCCGCGGCGAAACCGGGCGGATCTTCGTCGGCAACGACATGCTGTTCGAGGGCTACACCGGGGGCGGCGGCAAGGAGACCCGGAAAGGGCTGATGTCCACCGGTGACCTCGGCCGCATCGACTCGGCCGGGCGGTTGCAGGTCGTCGGCCGGGAGGACGACATGATCGTCTCGGGCGGGGAGAACGTCTACCCCAAGGAGACCGAGGACGCCCTGGCCACCCTTCCCGAGGTGCACGAGACCGCGGTGATCGGCGTGGACGACGCGGAGTTCGGCCAGCGCCTCGCCGCGTACGTGGTGCTCGCGCCCGGCGCGGACCTGGACGCCGACGCGGTGCGCGACCGGCTCCGCGACGCGCTGCCGAAGTACGCGCTGCCCAGGGACGTCGTGTTCCTGGAAGAGCTGCCGCGCAACGCCACCGGCAAGGTCGTGCCCGCCCAGCTGCGCGAGCGCGGCGAGTGACGCCCGCGCGGTCCGATCCCGCCCGGCGCGGGCGTCGCGTTAGGCTCGCACGGGTGAACGACCGTCTAGTGTGGATCGACTGTGAAATGACCGGGCTCGACCTGGCCTCGGACGCCTTGATCGAGATCGCCGCCCTGGTCACCGATGCCGACCTGAACATCCTCGGCGAGGGTGTGGACATCGTGATCCACGCCCCGGACGAGGTCTTGTCGGCGATGCCCGAAGTGGTGCGGGACATGCACGAGCGCTCCGGGCTCACCGAGGAGGTGCGACGCTCCTCGGTCACCCTCGCCGAAGCCGAGCAGCGCGTGCTGGAGCACATCCGCGAACACGTGCCGGAGAACGTATCGGCGCCGCTGGCGGGCAACTCGATCGCCACCGACCGCGGGTTCATCGCGCGCGACATGCCCGCGCTGGACGCGCACCTGCACTACCGCATGGTGGACGTGTCCTCGGTCAAGGAGTTGTGCAGGCGCTGGTTCCCGCGGATCTACTACGCGCAGCCGGAGAAGGGGCTGGCGCACCGCGCGCTGGCCGACGTGCGGGAGTCGATCCGGGAGCTGGCGTACTACCGGCGCACCGCGTTCGTGCCGCAGCCCGGCCCGAGCAGCGAGCAGGCGCAGACGGTGGCCGCCGAACTGCTCGACGGCGCGGCGGTGGAAGGCGGTACCGAGAAGGCCGTCAAACCGTCCGAGTGAGCCGTTGACCTCGCCCGTCACCCGGGTGCGGAGCCCGGTGGGAAAGCGATCGACACCGCGCGCTAGGATATTCGTGTTGCTCCGGACGGCCGGGTTCACCGGCGCACCGTTGCTGTGGTGGGTGTAGCTCAGTCGGTAGAGCACTGGGTTGTGGTCCCAGGAGTCGCGGGTTCGAATCCCGTCACTCACCCCACGAGGAAGGCCCCGCTCCGAATCGGAGCGGGGCCTTTCGATTGCGCGGCGGGCTCAGCGATTGCCGCTGAGCCATTCGTCCCACGGGACCTGCCAATCCCCGAAACCGTTCGTGGATTTCAGCTCCGGCCCGCCGGAATTGGTGATCTCCACGACGTCGCCCTTCTTGAGCAGGTCGTAGACCGCCTTGGCGTCGGCGTTGCTCATGTTGATGCAGCCGTGGCTGACGTTGCGCTTGCCCTGGTCGGCGACCGACCACGGCGCGGCGTGCAGGAACTCGCCGCTGTTGGAGATCCGCACCGCCCACTTCACCTCGGTCTGGTAGCCGCCCTGGTCGACGGGCAGGCCGTAGGTCGATGAGTCCATCAGCTTGGTCGCGTGGTGCTCGGTGACCACGTGCGTGCCGTCGTTCGACGGGAAGCTGGGCTTGCCCAGCGAGACCGGGATGGTCCGCTGCTCGACACCGTTGACGTTGATCGACATCTGGTGGCTGGCGCCGTCGGCCTTGAGCACCACCGCGTCGCCGATGTGGAAGGTGGCCGTGCGGTTCTCCTCACCCCAGACGCCGTTGCCCAGGTCCTTGCCGTAGACGTCCGCGTCGACGGTGATCTCGGTGCCGGGCTGCCAGTACTCCTTGGGGCGCCAGTGCACCTCGCGGCTGTCGATCCAGTAGAACGCGCCTTCCACGGCGGGTTCGGTCCGGATCCGGATGGCCTGTTCGGCCTTGGCCTTGTCCGGCGCGGGCGCGTCTTCGGAGAAGTAGAAGGCCAGCGGCTGGCCGACGCCGACGGTCTGGCCGTCCAGCGGGTTCATCGAGACGTAGGTCTGATCCGCCGGATCGACCGTGGTGAACGAGGCCTCCTGCGTCACCGGCGCGCCAGCCGCGCCTTGCACGGTGATGGCCGCCTTGTAGGTCTTGCCGTAGCCCAGCGGTTCGGCTGCCGACCAGCTCGCCCCGTCCGGCGCGACGGCCGCTTCGACCCGCTCCCCTTCCGGATTCGTGAGCACCGCGTCGACGATCCGGCCGTGCTGCGCGGTCGCCGTGATCGGCGCGGTCGGCGACACCCCCTGGGCTCCGTTGCCCGGGTCGAACAACACCGTCGGCGGCGGAGGTGGCGCGCTCTGCTGTCCCCCGGCGCCGCCGCTGCACCCGGCGACCAGCACCCCCACGAGGCCGATGAGCACGAGCGACCACACCCGCGACCACCGAGCCCGACCACTCCCGAGGGAGTGAAGCGAGTCATTCATTTGTCACTGTCCGTTCGATTCCGATCCGCCACATCCGCCACAGCACAGTGTGCCTGAGCCCACCGACCTCGTGGAGTGCACCCGGCGTGCACGCTGCGTATATTTCTGCTGATCTTCCACCCCGGTGGACGCACCAGGACGCGGCCGGTTGCTCGCCCGAAGCGGATCAACCGGACACGGTCCGGCAACGGCACCGCCGCCGGACACCCCCTCGGATCTGTGCCCCGCGCGCCGTGCTAGTGTTTCTTTCGTCGCCAGGGAACGAGCGCAAGCGGGAAAATCCCCGGCAGGCAAGCAAGCGCCAATAGCTCAACAGGCAGAGCAACTGACTCTTAATCAGTGGGTTCGGGGTTCGAGTCCCTGTTGGCGCACAGCGATAACCTGGAAGAACGAAAAGCCCGCCCTTCGTGGCGGGCTTTTCGTCGTTTCAGAAGTGGTCTCTTTCTCCCCTCGCCGAAGTGATCCGGGGGTTGTCGATCTCGCGACCCGGGTAACTCGAGCGACGTCCGGGCCCGCCCACCGTTGCCGATCGCGAGGACGCCGAGATGCAGATGTCGAGTATCGCAGTGGTCATGTTCACCGTCTCGGACCAGGACGCGGCACGTGCGTTCTACACCGAGAAGCTGGGTTTCGAGGTGCGTGCCGACACGCCGTTCGGCGAGCACGGCGAGATGCGCTGGCTGGAGGTCGCCCCTCCGGGCTCGACGGCGCGGCTCGCGCTCAATCCGCCGATGGGCGGGCAACCCGGTGGCGGGATGCTCGGAGTGGAGACCGCCGACGTGGTCGGCGAGCACACCCGGTTGCAGGCGTTGGGCGGGATCGACATGGACCCGGAGCCGATGCGCAACCCCGGCGCACCGCTGATGTTCATGCTGCGCGATCCGGACGGCAACAACGTGGTCGTGGTGGAGCAGCCGTCCGCCTGATCCGGCGATCCGCTGCTCGCCGCGTTTCCAGCCGCCGCGCGGTGGCGGGCACCCGCGGATTCCTCGTGGAAGCCCGGAATCGAGCCGTCCGGACCCGGCCGCTAGTCACGTGACAGATTCAGCGGGAACAGGTTTCCTGACACCCTCGGGCGGATGCCGGTCGGCACGGCGCACCGGCGACGAGCTTGGAGAGCGAGGAACTATGGCAGCTGGAGCAGCTGGACAACGCGGACTGCTGATCGGCGGTGCCGACCGCGCCGCCGGGACCGGCCGCACCGAGCAGGACCTCAACCCCTACACCGGCGAGGTGTTCGCCACCGTCGCGGCAGCCGCCCCCGAGGACGTCACCGCGGCCGTCGACGCGGCCGCCGCGGCCTTCCCCGGCTGGGCGGCGACCGACGTGGGCACCCGCCGCAAGATCTTCCTGCGCGCGGCCGACCTGCTGGAGCAGCGCACCGAGGACGCGGTGGCGCTGATGGCCGGCGAAGTCGGTGGCACCCGGCCGTGGGCGATGTTCAACGCGGGGCTGGCCGCCGACGTGCTGCGGGAGGCCGCGGCGGCGATCACCGCGCCGCGCGGGGAAGTGCTGTCCAGCTCCAGCCCCGGCGAGTGGGGGTTCGCGCTGCGCCAGCCCGCCGGAGTGGTCGCCGCGCTGGCACCGTGGAACGCGCCGCTGATCCTCGGCGTGCGCTCCTTCGCGGTGGCGCTGGCAGTGGGCAACACCGCCGTGCTCAAACCCAGCGAGGACGCGCCGCTGACCGCGGGCCTGTTCCTCGCGGAGATCATGCGCGAGGCGGGTCTGCCGGACGGGGTGCTCAACGTGCTCACCAACGCCCGCGACGACGCGGCGCAGGTGGTCGAGACGCTGATCGCCGATCGGCGGGTGCGCCGGGTCAACTTCACCGGCTCGACGAACGTCGGCCGCAGCGTCGGAATCAAAGCCGCGGAGAACCTCAAACCGGCCCTGCTGGAGCTGGGCGGGAAGAACTCGATCCTGGTGCTCGACGACGCCGACCTGGACTACGCGGTCGACGCGGTCACCTTCGGCGCGTTCATGAACGCCGGGCAGATCTGCATGTCCGCGGACCGCGTGCTGCTGCCGCGCGCGCTGGAGCAGGAGTTCTCCCGGCGGTTCGCGGCCAAGGTGGCCGAACTGCCCTGCGGCGACCCCGGAAAGCCGGACACCGTGATCGGGCCGGTGATCGGCGAACGCTCCGCCCAGCGGGTGGCCGCGCTCGTCGACGACGCGGTGGCGCAGGGCGCCGTGCTGCACACCGGCGGCGGGCGCCCGGACGGCGCGGTGTACCGGCCGACCGTGCTCAGCGGCGTGACTCCCGAGCAGCGGATCCACTCCGAGGAGATCTTCGGCCCGGTCACCACCGTGCACGGCTACGACGACGTGGACTCCGCGATCGAGGTCATGAACGACACGCCGTACGGGTTGACCGCCGGGGTGATCACCGAGGACACCCGCCGCGGCTGGGCCATCGCGCAGCGGGTGCGGACCGGGATCTTCCACATCAACGACCAGTCCGTGGGCGACGAGCCGCAGGCCCCGTTCGGCGGGGTGAAGGACTCGGGCTACGGGCGGTTCGGCGGGCGCGACGGCATCGACGCGTTCACCGACACGCGTTGGGTCACCTTCCGCGAACAGCACGCGCAGTATCCGTTCTGAGCGGAGGAGAACTCGCCGGGCCGGGCGAGTTCCTCCGCCCCGACTGCGTTACCGGTCGGACTCCCGTTCCGGGTTGATCGGGCTGTCCGGGTTGATCGGGCTGTCCGGGGGCTCGGGCGGCTCCGGGCGGTCCGGGTCCGGGATGTCCGGCGGGTCGGGAGCGCTCGGCCGGTCCGGGACCTCCGGGGGCTCCGGGATCTGCGGGGGTTCCGGGCTCTGCGCGGGCTCCGGGCTCTCCGGCCGTGGCACCTCGGGCCGGTCCGGTTCTGCGGGTTCGTCCCGCCGGTCAGCGGAGAACGTCACCGCTGCGCCTCCTCTCGTTCGCCGGTCGTGGGCCACCACCGGACTACCCGGCAACCGGCGCGGAGAAATCCGGTGCTCGCCGGTACCCCCGCGGGGTTCCCGAACCGAAGCCGCGAGCAGGCGCGGAACACGGTTCCGAACCTCCTCGTGCCGCTATAAGGTGCCCCGGCGGGTAGATCGACTCCCGGCACGGGCGTGAAGGAGCAGAACGTGACGACTCCCGAGCCGACGATCGCGGCGCGCATGGACCGCCTGCCGCTGATCGGGATGCACCGCAAAGCCACCGTCGCGGTGGGGCTCGGGCTGTTCTTCGACATGTACGAGATCTTCCTGACGCCGGTGCTCAGCGTCGCGCTGACGCAGGAGTTCCACCTGAGCAAGGCCGAGCTGCCGCTGGTGCTGGCCTCGACGTTCCTCGGGATGTTCGTGGGCACGCTGGTGCTCGGGCGGCTCGCCGACCGGATCGGGCGGCGCCGGGCGTTCCTGGTGAGCCTGGCGATCTACTCGCTGTTCTCGCTGCTCGGCGCGTTCAGCACCGGGCCGTTCATGCTGGCCGCGACCAGGTTCGTCGCAGGCATCGGGATCGGTGCGGAACCGCCGCTGGCGGATGCCTACCTCAGCGACCTGCTGCCCGCCAAGCGCCGCGGCCGGTTCATCGCCTGGGCCTACACGCTGTCGTTCCTGGGCGTGCCCGCGGCCGGGTTCCTGGCGCACTGGCTCGAGCCGCTGAGCCCGCTCGGCATCGCGGGCTGGCGCTGGATGTTCGCGATCGGCGCGCTCGGCGCGGTCGTGGTGTTCCTGCTGCGTCGCGGGTTGCCGGAGTCGCCGCGCTGGCTGGCCACCAGCGGCCGCGCCGAACAGGCCGACGCGCTGGTCACCGACTTCGAGCGGGAGGCCCGAGCCGCCGGGGCGGCGCTGCCGGAGCCGGACCCTGCCGAGCCGGATCGTGCGGTCACCGCCCCGTCCAGCGGGTTGCGCGACCTGGTCGCCGCACCGTACGGCAAGCGCACCGCGATGATGGCGGTCTTCCAGGTGCTGCAGACGGTGGGCTACTACGGCTTCGGCACGATGGTGCCGATGGTGCTGGCCGCGAAGGGCTACCAGGTCACCGACTCGCTGCTGTTCAGCGCGCTGACGTTCGTCGGCTACCCGGTGGGCTCGGCGCTGTCGCTGCCGTTCGTCGAGCGGGTGGAGCGCAAGCACCTGGTGATGGGCTCGGCGATGGCGATGGTCGTGCTGGGGCTCGGGTTCGGGCTGGCCGGTTCGACCGCGCTGATCCTGCTGCTCGGGTTCGGCTACACCGCGGCCAGCAACGTGTTCTCCAACGCCTTCCACATCTACCAGGCGGAGATCTTCCCGACGCACATCCGCGCGACCGCGGCGTCCTGGACGTATTCGCTGTCCCGGCTGACCACCGGCGCGATGCCGTTCGTGCTGGTTCCGCTGCTGCAGGCGCAGGGCGCCGGGGTGCTGTTCGCGGTCGTGGCCGCGGCGATGATCGCTGTGACGCTGGACATCGGCCTGTTCGGCCCGCGCGCCACCGGCCGTCCCCTGGAGACCGTCAACACCGCGTCCTGACCGGAGTGAACGGCCTGTTCGTCCCAATAGATTGGACGAACGGTCCGTTCGCTCCGAAATCTTGGCGCGTTGACACCCTTACCCCCTAGGGGTATATGTGTGGCGAAGGCTCCGCATCGGACTGCGAGGAGGAAGCGGTGCACGGTTACACGCCGGACAAAGAGGCGTACGCGAAGCGACTGCGCCGCATCGAGGGACAGGTGCGGGGCCTCGCCAGGATGATCGAGGACGACGAGTACTGCATCGACGTGCTCACCCAGGTCAGCGCGACCACCAAGGCCCTGCAATCGGTGGCGCTCGGACTGCTCGACGAGCACCTGCGCCACTGCGTGGCAGAGGCGCTGACCGAGGGCGGCGACGCCGCCGACGAGAAGGTGCGGGAAGCCGGCGACGCGATCGCCCGGCTCGTGCGCTCCTGAACCGCCGACTCCGCGAAAGGACCCCGATGACCGAGTTGACCTACACCGTGACCGGCATGACCTGCGAGCACTGCGCGCGTTCGGTGACCGAGGAGCTCAGCGAGCTCGCCGGCGTCTCCGACGTCGCGGTCGACGTGCAGACCGGCGCGGTGACGGTGACCAGCGCGCAGCCGCTCGCCGACGCGGACGTGCGCGGCGCCGTGGAAGAAGCGGGCTACGCGCTGGCTTGAGCCCGCGCTCGGACACCGCGGCCCGATCGGCGGCGCCGGTCCTGCTCGACCGGCGCCGGTTCCGACCGGAGGGGAACTCGTCCGGCACCGCACGCAGCAGGCGAAGAATCGGGAGATCGCGATGAGCACCGCACCGGCAGGGCAGTCGATCGAGTTGGCCATCGGCGGCATGACCTGCGCTTCGTGCGCGAACCGGGTGGAGCGCAAGCTCGGCAAGCTGGACGGGGTGACCGCCGCGGTCAACTACGCCACCGAGAAGGCGACCGTGACCTTCCCGGACGGCGTCGCGCCGCAACAGCTGGTCGAACAGGTCGAGGCCGCAGGCTACACCGCGCAGCTGCCGGACTCCGGCGGCGCGGGCGAGTCCGAACAGGACGACGGCACCCGCGCGCTGCGCGACCGGTTGATCACCGCACTGGTGCTGTCCGTGCCGGTGATCGTGCTCGCGATGGTTCCGGCGCTGCAATTCACCTACTGGCAGTGGATTTCCCTCGCGCTCGCCGCCCCGGTGGTGATCTCCGGCGGTGCGCCGTTCCACCGCGCGGCGTGGACGAACCTGCGCCACGGCGCGGTCACGATGGACACGCTGGTGTCGATGGGCACGCTGGCGGCGTTCCTGTGGTCGATCTACGCGCTGGTGTTCGGCAGCGCCGGAATGCCCGGCATGACGCACGGATTCGAGTTCGGCGTGCGGCCCGCCGACGGCGCCGGCTCGATCTACCTCGAAGTGGCCGCCGGGGTGACCACGTTCATCCTCGCCGGGCGGTACTTCGAAGCCCGCTCCAAGCGCCGCGCCGGTGCCGCGCTGCGGGCGCTGCTGGAACTCGGCGCGAAGGACGTCGCGGTGTTGCGCGACGGGCGCGAACAGCGCATCCCGACCGAGCAGCTCGCCACCGGGGACCTGTTCGTGGTGCGGCCCGGCGAGAAGATCGCCACCGACGGCACCGTCGAGGAGGGCGGTTCGGCGGTGGACGCCAGCATGCTCACCGGCGAGTCCGCACCGGTCGAAGTCGGCGTCGGCGATTCCGTCGCGGGCGCAACGGTGAACTCGGGCGGGCGGCTGGTGGTGCGCGCGACCCGGGTGGGCTCGGACACCCAGCTCGCGCAGATGGCGCGCCTGGTGGAGGCCGCGCAGGCGGGCAAGGCCGCGGTGCAGCGGCTCGCCGACCGGATCTCGGCGGTCTTCGTGCCGATCGTGATCGCGCTCGCGGTGCTCACCCTGGCCGGGTGGCTGATCGCCGGTGGCGGGGCGAGCGCCGCGTTCACCGCCGCGGTCGCGGTGCTGATCATCGCTTGCCCGTGCGCGCTGGGCCTGGCCACGCCGACCGCGCTGCTCGTCGGCACCGGCCGCGGCGCCCAGCTCGGCGTGCTGATCAAGGGGCCGGAGGTGCTGGAGTCGACCCGGCGCATCGACACCGTCGTGCTGGACAAGACCGGCACCGTCACCAGCGGGCGGATGTCGCTGGTGGGCGTGCACGTCGCGGACTCCGACGAGCGGACCGCGCTGCGGCTGGCCGGAGCCGCCGAACACGGCTCCGAACACCCCGTCGCGCGGGCGATCGCGCAAGGTGCGGCCGACCGGGTCGGCGCGTTGCCTGCCGCGAACGCCTTCCGCAACGTCGAAGGGCTCGGCGTCGAGTCCGAAGTGGACGGATACGAGGTCCGGGTCGGACGGCCCGCGCTGGTGGACGCGGAACTGCCGGAGCCGCTGCGGACCGCTCGGCTCGAAGCGCAGCGGCGCGGCCGCACGGCGGTGGTGGTCGCCTGGGACGGTGCCGTCCGGGCCGTGCTGGAGGTCGCCGACACCGTCAAACCGACCTCGGCGGACGCGATCCGGCGGCTGCGCGAACTCGGCCTCTCCCCCGTGCTGCTGACCGGGGACAACGAAACCGTGGCCCGCGCGGTGGCCGCCGAGGTGGGCATCGACGAGGTGATCTCCGAGGTGCTGCCTGCGGACAAGGCGGCCGTGATCAGCCGCTTGCAGGGCGAGGGCCGCGCGGTGGCGATGGTCGGGGACGGCATCAACGACGCCGCCGCGCTCGCGCAAGCCGACCTCGGCCTGGCCATGGGAACCGGGACGGATGTGGCGATCGAAGCCTCCGACCTGACGCTGGTGCGCGGTGATCTGCGCGCGGCGGTGGACGCGATCCGGTTGTCGCGGCGCACGCTGGGGACCATCAAGCAGAACCTGTTCTGGGCGTTCGCCTACAACGTGGCGGCGCTGCCGATGGCGGCGGCCGGTCTGCTGAACCCGATGATCGCCGGGGCCGCGATGGGCTTGTCCAGCGCGTTCGTCGTCGCCAACAGCCTTCGCCTGCGCCGCTTCCGCAGCGACATCCCGGCCTGACTCCGCGCAGCGCTCTCCGAGCGAACTCAGATCCGAGCCCAGCCGTATCCGGTGACGTACGGGCGTGTCGGCACACCGCACCACGCACCGGGCGCTTCGAGTGAACCGACCCTCGACCAACCTGGCCGGGCGAGCGGTCCGCTCACTCAGGATGATCCGTGGTGATCGGGTGCGGATCGGGCGTGTCGGCACCGCGCGGTGCACCACCGACGACCGTCCACGTTGGACCAGCGATCACTGCGGCAGGTGCGGGTCCGTCTGGAGCTGTGGATCGGGCGCACTCCGCGGTGCGGGCAGGTCGCGCAGCACCAGCCCGGGATGCGGGTTCGGGCCGAAGGCGGTCGCCTGCACGGGCAGCCGGCAGCCCGTCGCCGCCGCCGAGTGCAGATCCTGCACGCTCGGCGGGAACGCGAGCATCGCGAGGCCGCCCCGATCCGCCACCTCCCGCACCGCGCGGGTCGCACTGGACTCGTGGCGCACCGCCAGGTCCGGCCCCGGCGGCAGCGAGTCGAGGAACGCCTGCACGACCGTGATGTGCATCTTGCGCAGCGGCTCCGCGAACCGCGCGCACGGACCGCGCTCCAAGAACGCCGGATCCGGGCTGTCCAGCAGGAACGCCCGGTCCCGCGTGGCCACGACGAACGCCGGGCCGCGATAGGCGTGCGCGCGCAGCACGTCCAGCCATTCCTCCAGCGGCCCGTTCAACGCGGTGATGCGGAAGCACTTCTGCGCCTCCGCCAACACCTTCCACGGGTCGGCGAACGGCAGCACCCGGTGCACCGGCCGCAGCCGCAGCGGGCTGCGCTTGGTGTCCACCAGCAGCGCGGGCAGGTAGTCCCACGGCCCGCGGCCGTGCCCGGCGGCGTGCACGTCCCGCCGATACCGGCGCGCGGCGACGTGCCGGTGGTGCCCATCGGCGATCAACGCGGCGCGCTCGTGCAGCGCGCCCATCAGTTCCGAGCAGGAATCCCGCGCTGCCATCCGCCACACCCGGTGCTCCTGGCCGTCCGGGGTGAACAGCTCGGTCAGCGGCGGCTGCCGGGTCGCCGCGTCCAGTTGCGCCGCGACGTGGTCGGTGCCGGTGTAGCCCAGCAGTATCGGCGGCAGGCTCATCCCGCCTGCGCGCATCAGCTCCGCCATGTTCTCCGCGTGCGGCGGCAGGACGTCCTCGTGCGGCAGCAGCCTGCTGTCCAGATGCACCGCGGAGATCACGCCGCGCTGCACCCCGAGCGGGCCGGTCTGCTCGTAGACGTACATCGCGGGCCGCGATTCCCGCGCCAGCACCCGCAGTCGTTTCCACTCGTCCAGCAGCCGCAGCGAGTCCGCGATGTGGCCGCCCGACCGGTCCCACGGGGTGGCGTGCCGGTCGGCGAGGCCGCGCAGCCGTTCCGGCGCGAGCACCCATGCGCGGAACGGGCGGATGTCCACTCCGACGCGAACCGATCTCGTCACCCCCGCAGTATCAACCCGGCCGCGGTGCGGCCCGAGAGGTGGGCGGTCTCCCGCGCCTTTTTGGGCGCTATGCGGGGATCGGGCTCCGGAGCACGGTGCGTGGGAGTGCCGCTGACCGGCTCCGCTACGTGCCGATCGGGAGCTCTCAGCGCGGCGGTGCGGTGGCGAGCGCGGTTTCGAGGTCGGTGAGCGCCTTGTTCACCGCTTGCAGGCTCGCGGTGCAACGCTGCTCGGTGTCCGGGGAGGGTGGCAGGCAACCCTGCCCCTGCAGCTGTTGCACCCGCTGCTGCAAGACCTGCGCGGGGCCGGTGATCGCCGGTGGGTTCTCAGTGGACTCGGTGGCGCTGAGCGCGATGTTGCGGACCTGGGTCAGGTAGCGGTCGCAGCGCTGCGTCCCGTGCGTCGTGGCCTCGCGGAAGCACAGGTCGTGCTTGATGAAACCGACCTTGGTGGCGATGTCCTGCCGCGACTGGCTGGGCGCGTAGTGCTGCACGCCCGGGTCGGTGTCGGCGCAGCCGAGCAGCGGCAGGACGAGTCCGGCGAGCAGCATTGCGCCCGTAGCGGCGCGGGCCGTCTTCTTGCGGATCGTCGTGCTCATCGGTGCCTTCCCACTGGGGCTCTCCCTGCGGGCACGGTACTCCGCGAGCGGCGGTGCGGGCCGACCGTTCACGGGCCATCGGCGTGCGCGGCGAGTACGTCGTCGATCTCCCCGAGGATCCGCGCCTTCCCCGGCTCGTCCAGGAACGAGGCGGTGACCGCGTTGCGCGCCAGGTCGGCCACCTCCGCGCGGTCCAGCTCCAGGCTCTCCGCCACGACCCGGTACTCGCGGTTGAGGTCGGTGCCGAACATCGGCGGATCGTCGGTGTTCAACGTCACCAGCACGCCGTTGTCCCGCAGCTGCCGGACGGGATGCGCGCCGATCGCCGCGATCTGCCGGGTTCGCAGGTTCGACGTCGGGCACAGCTCCAGCGGGACCTGCTCGGCCGCCAAGTGCTCGATGAGCGCGTGATCTCGCACCGCGCTGATGCCGTGCCCGATTCGTTCCGCGCCGAGTTCGCGCAGCGCCGTCCAGATCGACTCGGGGCCGGTCGTCTCGCCCGCGTGCGGGACGCTGCGCAGCCCCGCGGCACGAGCGGCCGCGAAAGCGCCGGTGAACCGCGCACGGTCCACTTCGATGCCGCCCAGCCCGAGGCTGACCAGCCCTTCCGGCCGGTTCACCAACCCGAACCGCACGGTGTCCATGCCGTCACCGACCGCCGGATGACCGCCCGGGATATCGAAGCACCACGCCAGTTCCACACCCTGCTCGCGCGCGGCCGCGCGGCCCTCGGTGAGCCCGGTGAGCATCTCGTCGTCGGTGAGCCAGGCGAACAGGTGGCTGAACACCGTCACGGTCACCTCCGCGTAGCGGACGCGCTGCGCAGCGAGGTCGGTGGCCAGCCCGGTCACCAGCCGCGTCACGTCCGCGGAAGTGCGCACCAGCGAGTTCACCGCCACGTACACGCGGATGAAGTGCTCGAAGTCCCGGAACCGGTAGAACTCGGCGAGTTCCCGCCTGGTGGTCGGCACCCCGGCGTCCGGGTGCCGGGACGCGAGGTCCAGCACGGTCTCGAACGATGCCGAACCGACCAAGTGCACGTGCAGCTCGACCTTGGGCAGCGCTGCGATGAACTCGTCCACACCGACCTCCCGCAGGCGAACGTACCGAGCCGGAACAGGCGTCCGCCGTCCACCAGGCCGGCTGCCCGAGGTGATCGGCACGCCGGGCGGGTGCGGCGCGTCAGGGCTCGGCCAGGCGCAGCAGGTGGGCGCAGGCGGCCGCTTCGTCCGGGAACGAGGCCACCACGTGCCAACTGCCGCGTTCGCAAACACCGGTGTCCCAACCGTTCCCCGCCCGGCGCAGGAACAGGAACTCCGGGGACGGGGGCTGCGGCTGGTGCACGCCCTCGATCCACATCTCGGCGTCGGCGACTCCGCGGTGGCGCAGGACGCTCAGCAGTTCTTCGCGGTCCACGTCGATTCCTCCCGGTGCGGCCACGGTGACCGCAGGCCCCGGATCAGCCTGCTGGTTCGAGGTAGCCGTGCGCCACCAGCCACCGAACGTTCAACCGCTGCCCCTGCCCGGGATCGAGGAACGCGGGATCGAGCAGGATCTGCTGCCCGCCGCCGCGCTGCGCGAACCACGGTGCGATCTCGCCCTGCCACGCGGTGAAGTCCCGCGCCACCTCGTATTCGTGGTAACCGCACGGGAATCGCGGTTCGCGGGTGAGCAGGCTCTGCGGCGGCAGCGAACGTTCGGCGTAGTGATCGCCCGCCGGGGCCAGGAACGAGCCGAACTCGGAGCCGAAGCGGTCCAGGTCCGTACCGGCCCGCAACACCTGCGGGTGCTTGCGGGCAGCTCCGTCCGGGCCGACGGCGAAACCGTCCTGCGGCGGGTAGCGCCAGCTGTCCGCGCCCGGATCCCAATACCGGTCGAGGAAGTCCTCGGTGCTGAGCTCACCGGTCCGCGAGTAACCGGCCAGCAGCGGCCCGACCGGGCGCTGCCGAGCCGCAGGCAGGTTCTCCGGCCCCAGCCGCTCGTCGCCCTGGTGGACTCCCGTGCACGGTTCCGGCTCCGCGTGCGCCGGAAGCGCAGGCAGCATGCCTGCCGAGAGCACCATGAACAGCGCGAGCAGCAGGCGGACGCCGCGGGCGCGCAGCACACCCGGCGAGCCGGGAATTCCGATCATCGAAGTCCGCTTCCTGGTCGTCGGGACGGCGGCTGCGCGATCGCGGCCGGCCGCATCGGGTGATTCCTGCCGGATCGGTTGCTCAGCGGCGGCCGACCGAGCGTGCTGCTGCGCCGCCGCCGAGTATCAGCAGCAGCGTCGTGAGGCCCCAGCGGCGCTTCTCTTCGGTGGGGGTCGGCTGTTCGTCGTCGGATTCCTCCGGGGGGAACATCACGGGACGGTCGCGGCCGGAGTCCGGGGGTGGCGAGGGCGGTTCCGGAGCGGGCGGCTCGGGCGCGGGCTGCGCGGCCTCGGGGGGTTCCGGAGCGGGCGGCGCTGGTGCGGGTGGCTGCGGTGCGGGCGGCTCCGGCGGGGGTGGGTCCGGTGGGGGCGGCTCCGGCGGCGCGGGTTCGGGCGGTGCGGGATCGGGTGGTGGCGGGCCGGGTTCGCCGACGCAGCCTGCGGAGTCCGAACTCAGCACCACCGGACCGCTGGCCAGCTCGCGAACCTCCCCGTCCCGATCCACGCGGTAAAGCCTGCTCGCCCCGTCCACGTCGTGCGCCAACGCGAACAGCGAACGATCCGGCCCGATGCTCACCGAGCCGTAAACCGTCTCGCCAGGCAAGCGGGCACCCGGTACGACGTTCACGTCCCCGGTGCCCGGGTCGATGCGCACCACCCGCGCCGGACCCGGCAGCAGCGAGGAAACGCCGTAGAGATCACCGTCCACCGGATCAGCGGCGAAGTCGTGCATCCCGACCGCCAGCGCCGGGTCGTGCAGCGCGGTGGCTTCGGTGATGTCGAGGTACGACGGGCTGTCCGGGTCGATGTCCACCACGTACAGGAAGTTCAGCGCCCCGAGGTACCAGCGGTCGCCGACGACTTCGCCCGCGGTGGCCCGCAACACCGCCCACGGCACCCTGCCCGCGTCGGTGACCGTTCCGTCCGGCGAGATCGTCACTGCACGCCTGCCGGGTGGCGCACCGTCCGGGTGGTCGTGCGCGAAGTCGCCCGCCATCCCGTACGCCACGCCCTGCGACGAGGAGAAGCCCAGCGCGTCCACGACCTCGTCCAGCTCCGCGACCTGCGTCGGCTCCCCGCTGCCCGGGTCCACGCGCTCCACAGTGGACGAAAACGGGTCCGCTGTGGTCTGCGTGCGCAGAATGCCGCACTTGCCGGGGGAATCCGCCGCCGTGAGGACCGGAACGGACACCGCCACCGCCGCGAAGGCCGCGGAAGCTCCCGCCAGCCTGCGCGCCGCCGGACTCACGTCAGCCGCCCCATCGCCCACTCCAGCGCGTCCGGCTGGATCGCGGAGGTTCCGTTGAACGGGTTCTGCAGCTGGTAGATCGCGAACAGCAGCAACGTCAACGCACCGGCCAATGTGGACATGAGCACGACCTGCGGCCACAACTTGGTGCCACCGAACAGGTTCGGCAGCAGCACCGTCACGACGGTGCCGATGATGAGCACGAACCAGACCACCTCGGCGACCTGGTTGTCCTCGACCGCGGCCAGTCGCGCCTGGCGCTCGTGGTAGACCTCCCAGAGTCGGCTGAACGCCTCGGTCTTGCGGTCCTCCTGCCACTCCCCGACCGGTTCGGACGCGGCGATGGCGCCGCGGATCGCGTCGAGCTGCTGCCAGCCCGGCCCGGTGACGTCCTGCCCGGCGCGCAGCTGCGGCCACTCGTAGTCCACGACGTTGCGGGCGTAGCTGTCGCCCAGGCTGCGCACCTCGGCACCCGTCTGACCGGGCAGCGAGTCCGCCGCCCAAGATGCGGCGACCAGGCCCTCGGCCTCGGCGTCGAGCCCGTCGCCGGTGGTGGAAACGGCGTCGAACAGCGAGATCAGCACGAATCCGACGATCACCGCGTGCAGCCCGCTGACGATGACGAAGACCTGGCCGGTGGCCTCGTTGTTGTCCGGCCGCCCTTCGTCCAGGCCGAATCGCCGCACGGCCCAGGCGAGCAAGGCACCGACCGCGGCCGCTCCGACGACCCACAGGGCCCCGGCGAGGTAGATCTGCATCGCATTCCTTTCCGACCGCCGATGCGCGCGAACGGGCGCGCGGAAACACCGAAAACGCGCACGGCCGTTCGCGCCGTATTTCCCGCGAGCATTACCGCGGGAG
The DNA here is from genome assembly GCF_016526145.1 of Saccharopolyspora galaxeae. Taxonomy (GTDB): domain Bacteria; phylum Actinomycetota; class Actinomycetes; order Mycobacteriales; family Pseudonocardiaceae; genus Saccharopolyspora_C; species Saccharopolyspora_C galaxeae. The sequence goes on along the minus strand of NZ_JADDUE010000006.1, from coordinate 16,797 downwards.
CCGAGCCGTCGGCACTCGATCCACCCGTCGACGCGCGGGGATTCATCTCAGGTGCGAACGGCCGATCGACAAGCTAGCCAGCACGGCGGATCCCGCACAAGAGCGCCACCGTCGGGTTCATCCGACCGAATAACCATCGATCACCGCTTCGGAGCAGTACCACCTCCCATTCACCACGAAACGAATTCGAGTGATCACCATCACTATCGATTGATCGCCCTTCGGCGCTTGGCCGTGCCGACCGGAAAAGGTATCGCGCGCACGGTCCTCCGGAAACGCTCATCCGGAACCGGACCGCCCGGACTCGCCGGTTCCGGCCGCACCACCGGGATCCGCGGAAGAGCTCGCCGGCGGCACCCGTTCCGGCTGCGGAATGAGCAGTTCCCCGACTTCGCAGCCGAGCACCGCGCACAGCACGTCCAAATCGTCCAGCTTCACGCTGCTGGGCTGCCCGGACCACAGCGCGGACATCTTGCCCGCGGAGACGACCAGTCCCCGCTCGGCCAGCCTGCGCTGCAGTTCGCCCGCTTTCCAGATACCGCGATTGGCCGCCGCCAGCCGCAGATTCCACCGCATCGTGGCCGTCCTCCTCCGACCCAGTAGGCGCCGCCCGCACGCGACGCCATCGCGAAACATCCCACGCTGATCGCACGCCGCTACCAACAGTCCCCGCGACAACCCGCACGTCCGAGCCGATTTCGAGAAACCTGAGATTTTGTCGGTGAGACGCGTTTTCCCCGCGCAGAACGCTACTGCAGCGATGCGCCGCGACAGCAACCGGCTCCGCCGGGCGGCAGCGCGCTCCCGATCCCCCGGTCAGAGCAGGAGCGCGCATTCACCGAATGCAATTCGGCCGAGAAACCGGACCCGTTAATCGTAGCGGCGCGCGGCGCAGAGCTCGAAGCCCAGGAATTCGTTCCACCAACAACTACTTCATGTGATGCAACAGGCCGATCGAGTGATCGTCGGGGAAATCGGTCGCGGAACGATCGAGGCCCATCGCTTAGCTCCTTCGGGTGACTATACGGGCCCATCCGGCGGTGCTAGCGTCTGCACCGCCAAGCAACTGATCGAGAGAACTCGACCCGGCCGGAATCGTCGGCTCGAATGCCGACCGCGCGCCGGAATCACCGCTGGAAAAGCACAAGCGCGACCGAACAACGCGAACGATCCGTGCAATTGACGGGCGTGCGGGCAATGCTGCCCGGCGCCGGATTCGGCACGGGCCGGTGCGGGTGCGCACAACCCCTCGATGCGCGCGCCCGGAAAACCATCCCGGGACGTGGTCCCGGCACCGGCTCGCGCCCGGTGGCCGGCGGTTCGCCGGCTCGGCCGGTGAGCTCCTGGCCGACGACCGCGGGAATCCGGGATCCCGTCCCGAAGACCAGGCAACAACCTCGTAGCGAAGATTGGGTGGTGTACCTCGTGACCGTGGCGGATACGGGTGTCGATGAGAACGAGCGGCCGCAGCTGAGCCTGGGCACCGCAGCGGCGCGGAACCTGGCGACCACGACGAAGACCCCGCCGCAGATGCAGGGCGTCACCTCGCGGTGGCTGCTGAAGATGCTGCCCTGGACGCAGGCCGCAGGCGGCACCTACCGGGTCAACCGCCGGCTCACCTACACCCTCGGCGACGGCCGGATCACCTGCACCAACACCGGCAGCGAAGTCCGCGTCATCCCGCAGGAGCTGCGCGAACTGCCGCTGCTGCGCGGGTTCGACGACGAGTCGGCGCTGGGCGCGCTCGCGGACCGCTTCGTGCAGCAGGAGTTCGGCCCCGGCGACGTGATCGTCGAGTCCGGGCAGCCGGTGGACCAGGTGTTCCTGCTCGCGCACGGCAAGGCCAACAAGATCGGCCGCGGGGAGTACGGCGACGACACCGTGCTCGGCGTGATGGCCAGCGGGGAGTACTTCGGCGCGGAGGCGCTGGCCTCCGCGGACGGCTCGTGGAAGCACACCGTCAAGGCCGTGACCGGCTGCACCGTGCTCACCCTGCGGCACCAGAGCCTGCAGGAGATGAACGCGGCGGAGTCGCTGCGCACGCACATCCAGCAGGCGCTGAGCGACCGGCCGAAGCCGCAGAACGAGCACGGCGAGGCCGAGATCGACATCAGCTCCGGGCACGTCGGCGAGACCGAACTCGCCGGCACCTACGTGGATTACGAGCTCTCGCCGCGGGAGTACGAGCTCAGCGTCGCGCAGACGGTGCTGCGGGTGCACAGCCGCGTCGCAGACCTCTACAACCAGCCGATGAACCAGACCGAGCAGCAGCTGCGGCTGACCATCGAGGCGCTGCGCGAGCGCCAGGAGCAGGAGCTGATCAACAACCGCGACTTCGGGCTGCTGCACAACGCCGACCTCGCGCAGCGCATCCACACCCGCACCGGCCCGCCCACGCCCGACGACATGGACGAGCTGCTGTCCACGGTGTGGAAGGAACCCAGCTTCTTCCTGGCGCACCCGCGCGCGATCGCGGCGTTCGGCCGCGAGTGCAGCCACCGCGGCCTGTACCCGCAGAACGTGGAGTTCGGCGGGCACCACTTCCCGGCGTGGCGCGGTGTGCCGCTGCTGCCCTGCAACAAGATCGGCGTGTCCGAGACGCGGTCGAGCTCGATCATGCTGCTGCGCGCGGGCGAGCAGAACCAGGGCGTGGTGGGCCTGCACCAGACCGGCATCCCGGACGAGTACCAGCCGGGCCTGTCGGTGCGGTTCATGGGGATCAACGAGAGCGCGGTGATCTCCTACCTGGTCAGCACCTACTACTCGGCGGCGGTGCTGACCCCGGACGCGCTCGGCGTGCTGGAGAACGTCGAGGTCGGACGCGACGGCTGAAACCCGGGCGGCCGGGGCCACCGGCCTCGGCCGCGGGCCCCGGCCGATATCTATCCACTGTGGACTGGTACAGCGATGTCCACTGTGGCCGGTGGTCGGCGGGAAGCGGCATCCGGAGTGAACGGCCGCTTCGCCCCAATAGTTCGGGCGAACGGTGCGGTCACTCGTTGCGAACACGCAGCCGCTCCCAGCACCGGAGCGACCGGCACCGCTACCCGACCACCTACGCAACATGATCCAGAACAGGCTCGGAACCGACGGGAGCCGCATGACCCGCGAGATCGACACCGCAGACCGGCAGCAGACCGACCGCCCGGCGCTGAGCCTGGGCACCGCCGCGGCGCGGAACCTGGCGACCACCACCAAGACTCCGCCGCAGATGCAGGGCATCAGTTCCCGCTGGCTGCTGCGCAAGCTGCCGTGGGTGGAGGCCACCGCGGGCACGTACCGGGTGAACCGGCGGTTGACCTACACGCTCGGCGACGGGCGCATCACCTTCGTCAACACCGGCGCGCACGTGCAGGTCGTGCCGCAGGAGCTGCGGGAACTGCCCGCGCTGCGCGGATTCGACGACTCCGGCGCGCTCGGCGCGCTGGCCGACCGGTTCACCCAGCACGAGTACGCCGCGGGCGACGTGATCGCCGAGGCGGGCCAGCCGATCGACCGGCTGCTGCTGGTCGCGCACGGCAAGGTGCACAAGCTCGCCCGCGGCCAGTACGGCGACGACGCGGTGCTCGGCATGATCGCCGACGGCGACCACATCGGCGACGAGGTGCTGACCGGCGAGGACGGCAACTGGCGGTGCGATCTCAAAGCCGTCACCGCGTGCACGGTGCTGGCGCTGCGTTCCCCGGTGCTGCAGGAGATCCGCGACCGCACGGATTCGCTGCGGGCACATCTGGAGCAGGTCGGGTCGCGGCCGCGCAAGGCGCAGAACAAGCACGGCGAGGCCGAGATCGGCATCAACTCGGGGCATTCCGGGGAACAGCTGCTCGGCGGCACCTTCGTCGACTACGAGACCGCGCCGCGCGAGTACGAACTGGCCGTCGCGCAAAGCATCCTGCGGGTGCACACGCGGGTCACCGACCTCTACAGCACGCCGATGGACCAGACCGAGCAGCAGCTGCGGCTGACCATCCAGGCGCTGCGCGAACGGCAGGAGAACGACCTGGTCAACAGCCGCGATTTCGGACTGCTGCACAACGCCGACCTCTCGCAGCGGATCCACACCCGCACCGGCCCGCCCGCGCCGGACGACCTGGACGAGCTGCTGTCCCGGCGGCGCGGGACGAAGCTGTTCGCCGCGCATCCCAAGGCGATCGCGGCGTTCGGCCGCGAGTGCAACAAGCGCGGCGTGGTGCCGGACACCGTCGAAACCGACGGCGCGCGGTTGACCGGCTGGCGCGGAGTTCCGCTGCTGCCGTGCAACAAGATTCCGATCGACGAGTCCGGGAGCACCTCGATCCTTGCGATGCGCACCGGCGCCGAGGACAGCGGCGTGATCGGTCTGCACCAGACCGGCATCCCGGACGAGCTCGAGCCGGGCCTGAACGCGCGGTTCATGAACCTCGACGAGCACGCGGTGAGCTCCTACCTGGTCAGCACCTACTACTCGGCGGCGGTGCTGGTGCCGGACGCGCTCGGGGTGCTCGAACACGTCGAGACCACGCGGTGAAGGGACTTCGCGGATGAGCACGGGAGTCGACGGCGTGCCCGACACCCTCGCGGCCGGGCGCGCCCTGCTGGACCCCGCGCTGCGTGCGGCCGTGGGCACGCTGCCGGAGTCGATGAGCCGCATCGTCGGTCACCACTTCGGCTGGTGGGACGAGCACGGCGCACCGGTGGAGGCTCCGGCGGGCAAGGCGATCCGGCCGAACCTGGTGCTGCTCTCGGCGCGTGCCGTCGGCGCGGACGCCGAGGCGGCGCTGCCCGCGGCGGTGGCGGTGGAGCTGGTGCACAACTTCTCACTGCTGCACGACGACGTGATGGACGGCGACCTGACCCGCAGGCACCGGCCCACGGCGTGGCGGGTGTTCGGTTCGGGTGCGGCGATCCTCGCCGGTGACGCGCTGCTGACGCTGGCCGCGGATGTGCTCACCGCCAGCGGGCACCCGGCTGCGATGTCCGGGTTGCAGGAGCTCAACAGCACGGTGCTGAACCTGGTGGACGGGCAGAGCGCGGACATGTCGTTCGAGCGCCGCTCCGATGTGGCGCTGCCGGAGTGCTTGACGATGGTGAGCGCGAAAACGGCTTCGCTGCTGGGTTGCAGTTGCGCGCTCGGCGCTTCGTTCGGCGGTGCCGGGCCGGAGCGGGCGCAGCGGTTGCGGCGCTTCGGCACCCGGCTCGGCCTGGCGTTCCAGCTGGTGGACGACCTGCTGGGCATTTGGGGCGATCCGGAGGTGACCGGGAAACCGGTGCATTCGGACCTGCGGAACCGGAAGAAGTCGCTGCCGGTGGTGGCCGCGTTGAACTCCGGCACCGCGGCGGGCGGCGAACTCGCCGAGCTCTACGAGCGCGCCACCGAACTGTCCGAAAAGGACGCGGTGCGGGCGGCCGAGCTGGTGACCGAGGCCGGCGGCCGGGAATGGTGCCTGCAACGCGTCGAGCGGTGCGAGCGGGAGGCGCACGAGCAGCTGCGGCTGGCCGACCCGGCACCGGAGGTGGCGGCGGAGCTGTCCGGCTTGACCAGGATGCTCACCAGCAGGAAGTACTGAAACCGCGGGTGGACCGTTGCCGCCGGTACCGCCGCGGGTCCGGCCGGTTCGCGCAGTGCTGCGGCCGGAGCGGTCCACGACGGATGGCCGCGAGGAGCGGACCTCCACCGGCGACCGCGTCCTGCGACCGTCCGCTCGGCCCCGCCGCGTGTCGCGTCGCTCTCGCGCACGTTGCAAGCAGCACGACGCGATCCGAGACTTCCGGGCAGTACCGCCGGAAGGAGCAACATGAGCGACCTGGAAAGCCGCTACGTCGACCTGCACCGCAACCCGGAGCTGTCGTTCGAGGAGCACCGGACCGCGGGCATCGGGGCGGACGCCCTGCGCGCGGCCGGGTGCGAAGTCACCACCGGGATCGGCCGCACCGGCGTGGCCGGGGTCCTGCGCAACGGTGCCGGGCCGACCGTGCTGCTGCGCGCCGACATGGACGCGCTGCCGGTGCGGGAGGAGACCGGGCTGTCCTACGCCAGCACCCGGGTCGCGACGAATTCGCAGGGCATCGAGGTTCCGGTGGCGCACGCCTGCGGGCACGACATGCACGTCACCTGGCTGCTCGGTGCGGCGGAAAGCCTTGCCGCGAGGCGGGATTCCTGGTCCGGCACGATCTTGTTCGTGCTCCAGCCCGCGGAGGAGGCCGGCGGCGGTGCGCGCGCGATGGTCGAGGACGGGCTGTTCGACCGCTTCGGCACCCCGGACGTGGCGCTCGGCCAGCACCTCGCGCCGATGCCCGCCGGGCACGTGCTCACCCGCTCCGGCCTGGCCATGTCCGCCAGCGACACGCTGCACGTCCGGCTGTTCGGCCGCGGCGGGCACGGGTCGCGGCCGGAGGCGACGGTCGACCCGGTGGTGCTGGCGGCTTCGACGGTGCTGCGGTTGCAGACCGTGGTGTCCAGGGAGATCGGGGCGACCGACGCGGCGGTGGTGACCGTCGGCGCGATGAACGCGGGAGCCAAGGAGAACGTGATCCCGGACGAGGCGGAGCTGCAGCTGAGCATCCGCTCGTTCGCCGAACCGGTGCGGGAGAAGGTCAACGAGGCGGTGCGGCGCATCGTGCGTGCGGAGTCGACGGCGTCCGCGGCGCCGCGCGAACCGGAGATCACCGCCACGGCCTCCTACCCGCCGACGGTCAACGACGAAGCGGCGACCGAGGCGCTGACCGCGCGGTTCCGCGAGGAGTTCGGGCCGGACCAGGTGCGCGACGGCCCGCTGATCACCGGCAGCGAGGACTTCGGCGAGTTCGGGCGCGCCGCCGGAGTGCCGTCGGTGTTCTGGTTCGTCGGCGGCATCGACCCGGCGCGGTTCGCCGCGGACGGCACGCTAGCGCCCGGGCCCGACGTCCCGTCGAACCACTCCGCCCAGTTCGCCCCGACCCTGCACCCCACGATCGACACCGGCGTCCGCACCTTGGTCACCGCAGCCCTGTCCTACCTCAGCAACTGACCTCCGCAAGCAAGTCGATCCGAGTGAACGGCCTGTTCGTCCGACTAGATTGGTCGAACGGGCCGTTCACCGTCGGCGAACCGGTGCGGGCCGGGCAGTAGGCTAGTGTCGTGTTCATCCTTTTCGGACTTCGGCGGACCGCGCGGCGACTCGGCGTGCCGCTGCTGCTGTGCCACGCCTGCGGCGGGCAGTACGCAGCCGTGCTGGACCGGGTGGTCACGAAGTTCACGGTGTTCTTCATCCCGCTGTTCCCGGTCCGCGTCCGCCGGACGCTCACCTGCACCCGCTGCGCCCGGACGGCCACGATCTCCAAGGCCGAAGCCGCCCGGTTGCTGCGGGAGTCGCCGCGCGGCTGACTCACCGCCGCGGCGGGAGGGGGAGGAAACCGCTGGTGCGCGCGACGTAATCGGCGTAGGCGGGACGGCGTTCGGCCAGGCCGCGTTCCAGCATCGGCTTGCCGGTGCCGCGCGCGAGCAGCCACGTCATCAGCACCGGTGAGAGCACGGTCGCCACACCGAGGAAGCTCTGGCACGCCAGCAGGTACAGCCCCCACCACACGCAGGCGTCCCCGAAGTAGTTCGGATGCCGCGTGTAGCGCCAAAGCCCGGTGTCGAGCACCGCGTTCTCGTTGGCGGGGTCCGCTTTGAACCTGCGCAGCTGCCGATCCCCGACCGCCTCGAAGACGAAGCCGATCAGCCACACCGAGCCGCCGAGCACCGCGAACACCGCCGCGCCCGGCAGCGCGGGCTCGGCGGCCACCGCGGCCTGCACGGGCAGCGAAACGAACCACAGCACGACGCCCTGCACGAGGTAGACCCGCACGAACATCAGCACCCCGACGCGATCGCCGTAGCGCTGCGCCATCTCCCGGTAGCGGCGGTCTTCCGGCTTCCCCGCGTTGCGGGTGTGCAGGTGCACCGACAGCCGCACACCCCACACGGCGGTGAGCGCCACGACGGCCCACCCGGCCGGGCTTCCGGCTCCGAACGGCGCGGTGACCAGCGCGATCACCGCGAAACCGGCACCCCAGACGCTGTCGATCGTGTCCCAGCGCCCGCGCAGGCGGGCGATGCCGTAGCTGGCCAGGACCGTGGCCAGCGCGGCCAGCGGTGCGGCGGCGAACGGGCTCATCGCACACCCTCCAGCACGGTCGAGCGCCCGGCGACGGGCAGCCCGCTGCGTCCGTCCACAGTGGGCCGAACGGCGAGGATCTGGTTGACTCCCATGCGGTTCTCCTCGAACGCGAGTCCGCCGCCCGCCAGGTACAGCCGCCACACCCTGGCCTGCTCCGGCCCGACCAGCTCGACTGCGGCGTCCCAGTTCTCGTCCAGCGTGCGCGCCCACGCTTCGACGGTGCGCACGTAGTGCTCCCGCATCGCCTCCACGTCCCGGATCTCCAGCCCCGCGTCTTCCAGCAATCCCAGCGTGCGCCCGACCGGCACCATGCTCATGTCCGGCGCGATGTAGGACTCGATGAACGCGCCGCCGCCGGGCGCGGTCCCGGCGCGGGACATCTGCTGGACGAGCACCCGCGCACCGGGCCGCGCCAGCCGGTGCAGCGCGGCCGCGTAGATCGGGTACTGGTCCGTGCCGACGTGCTCGCCCATTTCGATCGAGGCCACCGCGTCGAACGGCTCGACATCCCGGACCTCCCGGTAGTCCTGCAGCCGCACGTGAACCTGGCCGCACAGCCCCGATTCCTCGATGCGCTGCTGCACGTGCCCGGCCTGCTGCGCCGAGAGCGTCACGCCGGTGGCGTGCACCCCGTAGTGCCGCGCGGCGTGCAGGATCAGCGAACCCCAGCCGCAACCGACGTCCAGCAGCCGCATCCCCGCGGTTAGCCCGAGCTTGCGGCAGATCAGATCGAGCTTGGCCCGCTGCGCCTCGGCGAGCCCGCCGTCGCCGGTGAAGTACCCGCAGGAGTAGGCCATGCTCGGATCCAGCAGCAGCTCGTAGAACTCGTTGCCGGTGTCGTAGTGGTGCGCGATCACCGAGCGGTCCCGGCGGCGGCTGTGCAGCGCACCGCTCGGGCGGGCCTCGCTGGCGGGCGGCTTCGGCCGCGGGCCGATCGCGCCGAGCGCGACGGCCTCGCCCAGCATCCGCCGCCACGCCGAAGGCCCGAACCGCGGCTTGGCCACCCGCTGCTCGCGGAACGCCGCCCAGCAACGGCGCAACCCTTCCGCGAGATCCCCTTCCACGTCGAGATCGCCGGAGACGAACGCCCGCGCCAGCCCGAGCTCACCCGGGCTGAACAGCAGATGCCGCAACGCGCGCCGCCTGCGCAGCACCACCCGCGGCCCGCTGCGCGGACCGGCGGTGCTGCCGTCCCAGGCCACCACGCCAACCGGCAACGGCACTCCCACGAGGTCCCGCAGCACGCCTTCGATCCGTTCCGCAGCCTGCCGAGCACGCAACACGCACACCTTCCCCGAGCGTTTCGATCGCGGGTGGTTCGGAGCCCGCGGCGCCCCGGACGGCTCGCTGTGATCCATCCGACAACGACCAGCCCGAACGCCCGGCGGCTGCGAACAACGGGTATGCAATCCCCCAAGCTGCGGGTCCTGCGCTCCCGCGCGGACACCCCCGGCACGATCGTGCTGGTGCTGCACGGCGGGCGGGCCACCAGCCACGCCCCCGCACGCGGCCACCAGCTCGCCTACCTGCGGATGCGTGCCGTGGCGCGGTCGCTGCACAGCGCAGGCGCCGGCTGCTCCGCGCAGGTGTGGCTGCTGCGCAACCGCTTCCGGGGCTGGAACGAACCGGACCTGGACGCCGTCGCGGACGCGCGCTGGGCGCTGGAGCGGATCCAGCGGGAGCACCCGCAGGCCGGGATCGTGCTGGTCGGGCACTCCCTCGGCGGCCGGGTCGCGCTGCGGCTCGCGGGCGAGCCCGGTGTGCGCGGGGTCTGCGCGCTGGCTCCGTGGGTCGAGCAGGACGAACCGGTCGAGCAGTTGCGCGGAAAGCCGGTGCTGATCGCGCACGGCGACGAGGACCGGGTGACCTCCGCGGCCGCGTCGGCCGACTACGCGGTGCGCGCGCGGCGGCAACCGGACGCGCCAGCGGTGACCTACCGGCGAGTTCCCCGCTCGGGGCACGCCATGCTCCGGCGCAGGCCCGAATGGGACGCGCTGACCAGGCGGTTCGTCCGCGCGCTGCTCGCGGGCGAGGAGCCGGTGCGATGACCGGGACGGTAGCCGTGATCGGCGCCGGAGTCTCCGGCCTCACCGCCGCGCACCTGCTGCGGCGGCGCTACGACGTGCTGCTGTTCGAGGCCGACGACCGGCTCGGCGGGCACGCGCACACGCACCGTCTGACCACTTCGGACGGCCGAGTGCTGCCGGTGGACAGCGGGTTCATCGTGCACAACGAACGGACCTACCCGAATCTGCTGCGGTTGTTCGGCGAACTCGGGGTGCGCACCCGCGAAACCGAGATGTCGATGAGCGTGTCCTGCGACGGCTGCGGGCTCGAGTACGCGGGCGCGAAGCGCGCAGGCGGGCTGTTCGCCCAGCGCGGCAACGCTTTCCGCGCCCGCTACCTGCGGATGCTGGCCCAGGTCCCGCGCTTCCACCGGTCGGCGAACCGGCTGCTGGACGCTCCCGGCGCGCAGGCGGACGAGGTCACCCTCGGCGATTTCCTGAGCACGCAGGGATTTTCCCGCTACTTCGTGGACCACTTCGCGCTGCCGCTGGTTTCCGCGGTGTGGTCGGCGGATTTCGCCACCAGCGCGCGCTATCCGGCGCGGTACCTCTTCGAGTTCCTGCGCCATCACGGCATGTTGTCGGTGTCCGGCTCGCCCACCTGGCGCACCGTCGAAGGCGGCTCGCGCGAGTACGTTCAGCGCGCAGCCGCAGGTTTGTCCACAGTGCACACCCCGGTCCGCGCGGTGCGCCGCGCGGAGGACCACGTGCAGATCCGCGACGAAGCCGACCGCACGCACCTGGCCGACCGGGTGGTGCTGGCCACGCACGCCGACCAGGCCCTGGCGCTGCTGGCCGACGCGACCCCGGCGGAGCGGAAGGTCCTCGGCTCCTTCGGCTACTCCGAGAACGAGACCTGGCTGCACACCGACCCGGCAGTGCTGCCGCGCAGCGGCGGCGCGCGGGCGTCCTGGAACCACCACAAGCCCAGCTGCGCGGCGGATCCGGGGCACGTGCTGGTCAGCTACGACATGAACCGCCTGATGCGGCTGGCCGAACCGGCGGACTACCTGGTCACGCTCAACCCGGCAGGCCGGGTCCGTCCGGACCGGACACTCGCCCGGATGCACTACCGGCATCCCATCTACACGCCGGATTCCGTTGCAGCGCAACGCCTTCTTCCGGGGCTCGGGGACGACCGCACGAGGTTCGCGGGCGCCTACCACGGCTGGGGCTTCCACGAAGACGGCTGCGCCAGCGGCGTCCGGGCCGCCGAAGCGTTCGGAGCGGGGTGGTGACCGTGCCCACCGCCCCGGTGCGCTGCGACGCCCCAGCGCTCTACGACGTCACCGTCTCGCACACCCGGCACGGCGACGTGCCGAACCGCTTCCGGCACCGGCTGCACACCTGGCTGGTCGACCTCGACGAACTGCCGCGGCTGCCCAGGTGGCTGCGGCCGTTCGCCCGCTTCGACGCACGCGACCACCTCGGCGATCCGGACCGCAGCATCCGCGCGAACGTGGACCACTGGCTCGGGCTGCAGGGCATCGACCTGCGCGGCGGCCGCATCCTGATGCTCGCGCACGCCCGCGTGCTCGGGTACGTGTTCAACCCGATCACCGTGTACTGGTGCCACCGCCCGGACGGCGAGCAGGCGTGCGTGGTCGCCGAGGTGCACAACACCTACGGCGAGCGGCACTGCTACCTGCTGCACCCGGACGCGGAGGGCCGCGCCGAGACCGGCAAGCACTTCTACGTCTCCCCGTTCCTGCCCGAGAACGGCCACTACGAGATGCGGATCCCTCCGCCCGGCGAGCGCGTCCACGTGCGCATCCGATTCCGCGACGAGTCCGGCCCGCGCCTGACGGCCGTGCTCACCGGAAGCCGAAGGCCCGCGACCGTGCCGGCGATCGTGCGCGAGCTGCTGCGCCGCCCCCTGCTCCCGCACCGCGTCGCCGCGCTGATCCGGCGGCACGGCATCGCGCTGTGGCTGCGCGGAGTTCGCATCGCGCCCCGAAAGCCGCACGTCCACCAGGAAGGCATCCGATGAGCACCGCCCTGCACCAGCCCACCAGCACCCCACCGTGGGAAGCGCTCGAAGCCGCGCCGGACTCGCCCGCCCGCGCCTACCTGGCCGAGAAGCTGTTCCGGCACGCCGTGCGCGACCTGCCGGTGCAGATCGCGCTGGCGGGCGGCGAACGGCTCGGCAGCGGCGGCGCAGGATCCCCGCTGATGCGGATCACCGATCCGGCCGCGTTCTTCCACCGGCTCGGCGCCGACTCCAAGATCGGTTTCGGCGAGTCGTACATGGCGGGCGAATGGGAGAGCCCGGAACCCGCCGACCTGCTCACCCCGTTCGCCGAACGGCTCCCGCGGCTGGTGCCGAAACCGCTGCAAGGCCTGCGCCGGTGGGTCGACCCGCCGAAGCTCGCCGCGGAGCGCAACACCGCCGCGGGTTCGCGGCGCAACATCGAACGGCACTACGACCTGTCCAACGACGTGTTCGCCGCGTTCCTGGACGAGACGATGACCTACTCGTCCGGCCTGTTCGCGCCCGGCAGGGACCTCGCAGCGGCCCAGCGGGCGAAGCTGGACGCGGTACTGGACCTCGCCGGGGTCGGTGCGGACACGCGGCTGCTGGAGATCGGCACCGGCTGGGGCTCGCTCGCGCTGCGCGCGGCCGAGCGCGGTGCGCAGGTCACGACGCTGACCCTGTCCACCGAGCAGCGCGAACTCGCGCAGAAGCGGCTGGCCGAAGCGGGCCTCGCCGACCGCGTCGACGTGCAGCTGCGCGACTACCGCGACGCCGAAGGCGGCTACGACGCGATCGTCAGCGTCGAGATGATCGAAGCAGTCGGCGCCGAGTACTGGCCCGGCTACTTCCGCGCCCTGGACCGGCTGCTCGCGCCGGGCGGGCGCATCGGGTTACAGGCGATCACCATGCCGCACGACCGGATGCTGGCCTCGCGCCGCTCCCGCACCTGGATCCACAAGTACATCTTCCCCGGCGGCGAACTGCCCTCGCTGCAGGCGATCGAGCGATGCGTGCGCCGGCACACCGGCCTGCGCGGTATCGAACGCCACTCCTTCGGCCCGAGCTACGCCACGACCCTGCACACTTGGCGCAACCGGTTCATCGAGAACCGGGAGCGGATCGCCGAGCTCGGCTTCGGCGAACGGTTCCGGCGGATGTGGGAGTTCTACCTCGCCTACAGCGAAGCCGGATTCCGCTCCGGCTACCTCGACGTCTGGCAGCTCGGTTTCGGCAAACCGCCGGCGGCCTGAACACTGCCATGACCGGGCGGTCGCGACCGCGGCCAAGAAGGGACCCAGCAGATGCCAGAACTCCCGCAGCACGGACCCCGGCGGGTGCCACCACCCGCCGACGACGGAGGTCCGGACGCGCAAGCGCTCATCGCCGAAGTCGCCAAAGGCGATGAACGCGCCTTCGAGCAGCTCTACGAGCTGATCGCGGGTTCGCTGTTCGGGCTCGTCCAGCGCATCGTGCGCGACGCCGCGCAGTCCGAAGAAGTCGCTCAGGAAGCGCTGGTCGAGGTGTGGCGCACCGCCACGCACTACCGGCCGGAGCGCGGCAGCGTGCTGACCTGGGTGCTGACCGTCGCGCACCGCAAAGCCGTGGACCGGGTGCGTTCGGCGCAGGCCGGGCGGGACCGCGAGGCCCGCGTCGGAGCCCGCGACCAGGGCAGGCCGTTCGACGAGGTCAGCGAATCCGTCACCACGCGGTGGGAGCAGCGGCAGGTGCGGCGCTGCCTGAGCACGCTCACCGAGCTGCAGCGCGAGTCGGTGCTGCTGACCTACTATCGCGGCTACACCTACCGGGAAACGGCCGGGCTGCTGGAAGCTCCGGCCTCCACCATCAAAACGCGACTGCGGGACGGGTTGATCCGCCTGCGCGATTGCCTGGGGGTGGGCCGATGAGCACCGACCTCGCCACGCTGACCGGCGCATACGCCGTGGACGCGTTGCCCGACGACGAACGCGCCGAGTTCGAGCTGCACATGGCCGGCTGCGAGGACTGCCGCCAGGAGGTCCGCGAGCTGCGCGAAGCCGCGGCCCGGCTCGCCGCCACCGAGCAATCGGGTGTTCCGGACGGCCTCAAGCAGCGGGTGCTCGCGGAGGTCGCGCAGACCCGGCAGGACCCGCCGCCACCGGCACCCTTGGCTCAGGCGCGGGCGCGGCGCAAACCCTGGGGCGTCCGGCTGGCCGCGGTCGCTGCGGTCCTCGGGATCGCACTGGCCGGCGCGTTCGGCGTGCTCGCGCTGCGCGCGCAGCAGGAACTCGCCGACACCAAGGACCGGATGATCGCCGCGGGCGCTCGCGGCGACGAGATGTCGCAGGTGTTGCAGGCACCCGACACCCGGGTGCTGAACTCGGCCGGTCCGTCCGGCTCGCGGGCCACCGCGATCGTCTCCCAGCAGATGGGCAAGGCGATGTTCATGACCAGCGGGATGGCTCCGGCGCCGAGCGAGCACGACTACCAGCTCTGGTTCATCGGAGCGGACGGTGCGACCCCGGCCGGGCTGCTGGAGCAGGGTCGCGGCGACGGCACCGAGCCGATGATGGCCGCGATGCCCGCCGGAACCGCCACGCTCGGCGTCACCGTCGAACCGGACGGCGGCTCTCCGGCACCCACCACACCGCCGATCATGACCGTGCCGCTGGCGACCTGACCGATCCCGAGTGAAGGACCCGGACCCATCGGGTCGAACGGGTCCTTCACTCGGATTCTCGGTGCGGAGTGCGGGGCGTTCTGCGGTCCCGGCATCTCCGAGTCAGCCGCCTCTCGAGTCAGCCGCTTCTCCGAGTCAGCCAGGTCGGCGAGTCAGCACACGGCGCCTTCGGCCGCGGAGCCGACCAGGCGGGCGTACTTGCCCAGCACGCCGTGCCGGAACCGCGGCTCCGGCGCGGTCCACTCCCGCCTCCGGACGGCGAGTTCGTCTTCGTCGACGACCAGGTCCAAGGTCCGGGCCGCGAGATCGAGGTGGATGCGATCCCCGTCGCGGACCAGCGCGATCGGCCCACCATCGGTGGCTTCCGGCGCCACGTGCCCGATGCACAGCCCGGTCGTGCCGCCGGAGAACCGCCCATCGGTCAGCAGCAGCACGTCCTTGCCCAGCCCAGCGCCCTTGATGGCTCCGGTGACCGCGAGCATTTCCCGCATCCCCGGACCACCGCGCGGCCCCTCGTAGCGGATCACCACCACGTCGCCGGGCTGCACGGTCCCGTTGCCCACCGCGTCCATCGCGTCCTGCTCACCGTCGAACACCCGCGCAGTGCCCTCGAACGATGCGGTGTCGAAACCGGCGCTTTTGACCACGGCGCCTTCCGGAGCCAGCGATCCGCGCAGGATCGTCACGCCCCCGGTCGGGTGCAGCGGGTTCGACAACGAGTGCAGCACGTCGCCGTCGAGCTCCGGCGGGTCCAGCTCGGCCAGGTTCTCCGCCACGGTCTTGCCGGTGACGGTCATGCAGTCGCCGTGCACGAGTCTCGCGTCCAGCAGCGCCTTCATCACCACCGGAACCCCGCCGATGCGGTCCACCGCGGGCATCACGTGCCGACCGAACGGCTTCACGTCGGCCAGGTGCGGGACCCGGTCGCCGATCCGGTTGAAGTCCTCCAGCGTCAGGTCGACATCGGCCTCCCGCGCGATCGCCAGCAGGTGCAGCACCGCGTTGGTCGATCCGCCGAACGCCATCACGACCGCGATGGCGTTCTCGAACGCCTCCTTCGTCATGATGTCCCTGCTGGTCAGCCCCTTTTGCAGCATGCCGACCACGGCCTGGCCCGCGTCCCGCGCGCTGGCGTCCCGCCTGCGGTCCACCGACGGCGGGCTCGCCGACCCCGGCACCGACATGCCCAGCGCCTCCGCGGCGCACGCCATGGTGTTCGCGGTGTACATCCCGCCGCAGGCGCCCTCGCCCGGGCAGATGGCGCGCTCGATGCGATCCACCTGGTCCTGGCCGATCAGTCCGCGAGCACACGCACCGACCGCCTCGAACGCGTCGATGATGGTGACCTCTTGGTTGTCGACCTTGCCGGGCATGATCGACCCCGCGTAGACGAAGACGGACGCCAGGCCCAAGCGCGCGGCGGCCATCAGCATTCCCGGCAGGCTCTTGTCGCAGCCCGCGAGCAGCACCGAGCCGTCCAGCCGCTCGGCCTGCATCACCGTCTCGACCGAATCGGCGATGATCTCCCGGGACACCAGCGAATAGTGCATCCCGACGTGTCCCATCGAGATCCCGTCCGAGACGGAGATCGTCCCGAATTCCATCGGGAAGCCGCCCGCAACGTCGACGCCTTCCTTGCCGGCTTGCGCCAGTCGTTGCAGCGACAGGTTGCATGGCGTGATCTCGTTCCACGAGGACGCGACACCGATCTGCGGCTTCGCGAAGTCGTCGTCCTGCATCCCCAACGCCCGAAGCATCCCGCGCGCCGGCGCGCGCTCCATCCCGTCGGTGACTTCGTGGCTGCGGGGTTTGAGGTTCGCCTGGTGCGCTGCTGGGTTGCTCATCCCGCCGAGGATAGTCCTCGGTGGCTGTGGTTTCTCGGCCCCGGACAGCAGAAGGCCCCGGAACCGTGGTTCCGGGGCCTTCCCCATTTACGAGTATTGTCGGCGGTGTCCTACTCTCCCACACCCACACAAGTGC
>NZ_JADDUE010000005.1 GCF_016526145.1 Saccharopolyspora galaxeae | reverse complement strand
GTCGCCCGGCTGCACCTGGACGCGCTCGGGGTCAACCTCACCCGCATGACCAAGGCCCAGGCCGAGTACATCGGCGTCGACGTCAACGGGCCCTACAAGCCCGAACACTACCGCTACTGATTCGTTCGGCTACGGCCTGAGCGACCGGTGGTCGCCGCCACCGCCCGGGGTTTGCAGCCTCGGGCGGTGGCGGCCCCCGAAAAACCAGCAACTCCCGTCGAGGCCGCGGCGCCGAACACTTCGCGCCCCCTCGAATTCCGATTTTTCCGGCAGTACGGTTGCTGCTCGCGCGGCTGCTCCAGCGACGCGGCCGGGTGTGCGCGGTGACCGGCTAGGAAGGAAAACCTGAGGCCGACATGCACACGATCGCACTCGAAATGGCACCGCCCGACCTGGACGGCGGACAGGAGAGGGCCGTGGAGGAAGGCCGCAAGGTGGCCGAGAACAGCCGCGCCGCCGGGCTCGCCGACCGCATCGGGCACCTCATGATCCCGGGCATCATCGCCGAGGACGACGACCGTCCGATCGAGATGAAGCCGAAGATGGACGTCATCGATTTCTGGAACGCGGTGCGTCCGGAGATCGGCGACGTCAAGGGCCTGTGCACGCAGGTCACCGCGTTCATGGACAAGCCGCAGCTGACCGAGCGGCTCAAGCACCTGCGCAGCGCCGGGATGGAAGGCATCACGTTCGTCGGCGTGCCGCGCACCATGGCCGACGGCGAAGGCGGCGGGATCCCGCCGACCGACGCCTTAACCCAGTTCCAGGACATCGTGCCCAACCGCGGCTCGATCCTCATCCCGACCCGCGAGGGCGAGCACGGCCGGTTCAACTTCAAGTGCGACCGCGGCGCGACGTACGGCATGACGCAGCTGCTGTACTCCGACGCGATCGTCGGATTCCTGCGGGAATTCGCGGAGAAGACGCCGCACCGCCCGGAGATCCTGCTCTCGTTCGGTTTCGTGCCGAGCGTCGAAGGCAAGCGCGGACTGATCGACTGGCTCATCCAGGACCCCGGCAACCCGGCCGTCGAGGCCGAGCAGAAGTGGGTCGCCGCGATCAGCGAGCTCGGCTTCGAGCAGCGCAAGCAGAAGCATCTCGACGTGTACAAGAGCGTCATCGACGGGGTGGCCGACCTCGGCTTCCCGCTGAGCCTGCACCTGGAGGCACCGTACGGCTACTCCAAGCCGGCCTTCGACGTGTTCGCGGAGATGCTCGACTACTGGTCCCCGACACCGTCCTGATCGCCTGTTGCTGAGCTCGTGTTGCGTGCGCCTTCCGGCGCTCTCCCGCTGCGGGATCTCTCCTCCCTTCGATACCCGAGCGGTTCGCCGGAAGTGAACGGATCGTCCGCCCGGCGGGCGGTCCGTTCACTCCGCGCCCCTGCAGCTCAATCGCGCGGCCGTGCCAGGACGTTCGCGACGGCGTTGATGTCGGCGGGCGCGACGCGGCAGCAACCGCCGACGATGCGGGCTCCCGCAGCGACCCAATCGCGAACCAGCGCCGCGTCGAACCGGGACGGCCCCGTCCAGTCCTGCCGTCCGGCGTTCCAGCCTTCGCCGCTGTTCGGATAGACCACGACGGGTTTTCCGGTCATCTCGCGAGCGATCGGCACCGCCCGCGTGGCATCGGCGGGCGTGCAGCAGTTGATGCCGACCGCGAGCACGTCGTCCCGACCGGCGGCTACGGCGAACGCCTCCTCCAGCGGCTGTCCGGCGCGAGTGCGCTCGCCATCGATGTTGTACGAGAGCCAAGCGGGCACGTCGACGTCGCCGAGCACTTCCAGCAGCGCGGCCGCCTCGTCCACGTCCGGAACCGTCTCCAGCGCGAGCAGGTCGGGCCCGGCTTCGGCGAGGACTTCCAGCCGTGGCCGGTGGAACCCGACGAGTTCGCGGTGGCTCAGGCCGTAGCGGCCGCGGAACTCCGAACCGTCCGGCAGCACCGCCCCGTACGGGCCCACCGATGCCGCGACCAAGCGCCGCTTGCCCGCATCTCGCTGCGCGGCCCGCTTGGCCAGCTCGACGCTGCGACGCATCAGCCCGGCCGCGTGCTCGCGATCGAAGCCGTGCGCGGCGAAACCCGCGAAGCCCGCCTGGTAGCTCGCCGTGGTCACGATGTCCGCACCGGCCGCGAAGAACGCCTCGTGCGCGGCGACTATCTCTTCCGGTGCCGATGCCAGGAACCGCGCCGACCACAAGTCGCCGGAGAGATCACCCCCGCGCGCCTCCAGTTGCGTGCCCAGCCCGCCGTCGAGCACCAGCGGCTCGTCGAGTTCCATGTCCCCACGGTAAAAGCCCGCCATGGCGGGATGTCGCCAGTACCGCCACCCGGTACGCCGCACGCGTGATCATGCCCGCATGGCCGGAGTCGCAACTTCCACCGCCCGGGCCGCGCTCACCTTCGCTGCGGCGCTCGCGGTGACCCTCGTTCCCGCCGGGTCCGCGCACGCGGCGACCGCCTACTGCGAAAGCCTCACCGACGCGTCGAACCAGGAGTGGATGAGCGGGCTGCCCGACGACACCGGCCTCGCGGCGCTGTCCGTTCCCGGCACGCACGACACCTTGTCGTTGCACGGCGGCGACATCACGCAGACCCAGGAGGACCACGGCGACAGCGCCGAAACCCTCACCGCGCAGCTCGACGCCGGCATCCGCGCCATCGACATCCGGGTGCGCAAGGTGGACAACGAGTTCACCGTCCACCACGGAACCTTCTACCAGCACGCCAACTTCGCCGACGTGCTGGCGAAGGCCGGTGACTTCCTCGCCGCCCACCCCGGCGAGACCGTGCTGCTGCGGCTGAAAGCCGAGTGCACCGGCGAAGTCGGCTCGTGCACCGACGAGTCCAGCGACCTGAGCACCGCGGAGATCGTGGACCGCTACCAGCAGAACGATCCCAACGGGCACTACCTGTACAACCCGGCTTCCGATGGGACGCCCACGCTGGGTGCCGCCCGCGGCAAGATCGTGCTCACCGCACTGCAGGAAGCCCAAGGCGGCTTGGTCGGCGGCTACGGGCTGGAGCAGTTCAACGACGACAACTGGGGCGACTACGTCCAGGACGAGTACGAAGTGCCCACCGTCGGCGACATCGAGCAGAAGTGGAACCACGTGCGGGAGCACTGGGACAAGACGAACTCCGCCGATCCCGCGGAGATGTTCCTGAACTTCACCAGCGGCTCCAGCCTCGGCGCCGACCCGAAAGACGTCGCTTGCGGCGCGAGCGGGGCCCGCGGCGTCAACGACCACGCCCTGGAACATCTCGGTGGCAACGACGTGCCGCGCACCGGCGTGGTGCTGATGGACTTCCCCGGCTCGGACCTGATCAACGAGGTCATCTCCCGCAACGGCGCCTGATTGGCGCCGGTGGGCTCCGGGTAGGGCGGAATCGAGAAGGTTCGCCCGACCGGGAGGAGTCGCGATGCCGGCGAAGACCGAGAACGGACCACAGCTGATGCCCGAAACCGAGCGGTTGGCCACCGGCAAGAACTTCGCCGCCGTGTCCACGGTGCTGCCCAGCGGCCGGATCCAGAGCCAGACGATCTGGGTGGACGTGGACGACGACCAGCTGGTGCTCAACACCGAGACGCACCGCGCGAAGTACCTCAACGTGCAGCGGGACCCCCGGATCACCGTGCTGATCAGGGACGAGCAGGACCCGTACCGCTACGCGGAGGTGCGTGGCCGGGTGTCGGCCACGACCACCGGCGACCGCGCCCGGCGGCAGGTGGACGAACTCGCGCACAAGTACATCGGCAAGGACTACCCGCCGGAAGCGATCAAGAGCGACCGCGTGACCATCTGGATCGTCCCGGAGCGCCAGACCTTCATCGATCAGAGCAGGGGCGTCGCGGACTGACCCGGCCTCCGGTGCTCGGCCGCGGCGGCGCGGTCCACCGACTGGGATGTCGAGTCGTGATGTGTCGGAGGAAGCCGGTTGCGACAAGTGCTGAATTGAGTCCATCGGCCGATCACCGAAGATGAAAGGAGTCCTGATATCTGAGGAGGGGGTCGTGATGTCCGAGGAGTGGCACCGCAGTACTCGAAGCGGGTCGACGGGCAACTGCGTCGAGGTCGCGTGCACGGGGACGGCCACGCTGATCCGGGACTCCAAAGAACCCCACGGGGCGCTGCTGCGGGTGTCGAAGGAGCGGTGGCGAGGCTTCCTGGCTTCGATCGGTTCGGGGCGCTGCGACCGTCGGAAGCTGCCCGCAACGGCGGAATGACGCAGGTCCTTCGCAGCATGTGATAACCGCCGAGCACCGCGTTTCAACCGCGCAAGCCGCTGTGACCAGCGCGGACGTCGCTGCCGAAAGCATCACCGAGGGTCGGTCCCGCCGGGTGGAGGTGGGCTCGTCCGCACCCGAACGGTTAGCGTGGGTGCGAACGGGTGAACGGAGGGTCGATGGACACGGAGAGCACACTCGCGGCGCTGCGGGCCGAGCTACCGCAAGAACAGCTGGTCACCGATCCGGACTCCGTCGCCCGCTACGCCCACGACGAAGCCGAATGGGCGCCGCACGGGACCCCGGCCGCCGTCGTGCGCCCCACCGGCACCGAAGACGTCGTCGCCGTGGTCAAAGTGTGCGCGCAACTCGGTGTGCCGGTGGTGCCGCGGGGAGCCGGCACCGGCCTCTCCGGCGGGGCCAACGCGCTGGACGGCTGCGTGCTGATCTCGTTCGAGCGGATGACTTCGGTCTTGGAGATCAACCCGCGCGAACAGCTCGCCGTGGTCCAGCCCGGTGCGGTCAACGACGACTTCCGCGCCGCCTGCCGCGAGCACGGCGCCTGGTATCCACCGGACCCGGCGAGCTCGCCCTGGTCCACGATCGGCGGCAACGTCGCCACCAACGCGGGCGGCGTCTGCTGCGTCAAATACGGCGTGACCAGGGATTACGTCCTCGGGTTGGAAGCCGTTGTCGGCGACGGCGAGGTGGTTCGGCTCGGCAGGCGCACCGCCAAAGGCGTCGCGGGTTACGACCTGTGCGGGCTGTTCGTCGGTTCCGAGGGCACGCTCGGGATCATCACCGAGATCACCGTGAAGCTGCTGCCCGGGGTGCGCGCGCCGGAGCGCACCGTGGTCGGCTACTTCGATTCGCTCGTGGCGGCAGGTGATGCGGTGGCCGCGGTGGCCGCCTCCGGGGTGACGCCTTCCGCGCTGGAACTGCTCGACCGGCACTGCCTGCGTGCCGTGGACGAGTGGAAGAACATGGGCCTCAGCGACGAGGCCGAAGTGCTGCTGCTGGGCCGCTCGGACACGCCGGGCGAAGCCGGGGATCGCGAAGTCGAAGCCATCGTCGAATGCTTCGAGAAGGGCGGGGCCACGTTCAGCGCGGCCTCCACCGATCAGCACGAGGCGGATGCGCTGTTCGCCGCCCGCCGGTTGGCCTATCCGGCGCTGGAACGGCTGGGTCCGCTGTTGACCGAGGATGTGTGCGTGCCTCGCGCGCTGGTGCCGGACATGCTCGCCAAGGTCGAAGCCGCCGCGCAGCGGCACGACACGAAGATCGCGAACATCGCGCACGCCGGGGACGGCAACCTGCACCCGCTGATCATCACTCCCGCCGGGGACGAAGCGGCGCGCGAGCGTGCGCAGCGCGCTTTCGACGACATCGTGGCCGATGCGATCGCGCTGGGCGGCACCGTCACCGGTGAGCACGGCGTGGGCCTGCTGAAACGGCGCGGCTTGCACGATGAACTCGGGCCGACGGTGGTCGGGATGCACCACGCGGTGAAGAACGCGCTCGACCCGGCGGGCATCTTCAACCCCGGCAAGGTCTTCGGCGATCCCGACGGCTGAGGCGATCTGAACCGTGCCGAGTGCCGGTTCCGCTTCGTGCATGCAGCAGTGAAGTGCGCGGGGCGCCGCAGGTACGCCTGCAGACGATCACGTGGCCGGGCAGACCGCACGGCGCGGGATCGTCGATGTGCGCCTCCAGGGCCTTGGCGGCTGCCTCGTGATCGGAGAATTAGCAGTTCAGCGGCTCATGAACGACATGAACCCGAGGCGGTTCCGCGCCTAGCATGGCGGTGCCGGCGGCGCAGGGGAGTGCGCCGTCGGCCCTTTTGCCCGGACGGCCTCCGCCGCGGTCCGAGGGCCGGAACCTTCGGTCAGGGCCGCGGCGATCAGCCGTCGCGGGTCGGGCGGGTGCCGGCTCCCGTGGCGGCGTCGGACGTTCCCGCCAGCAGCTTCCGCGCGGTGTCCTCGATGTCCTGCTCGTCCAACAGCACGTGGTACGCGGCGTCGCCGAGCGGGATGAAACTGTCCTCGCTGGTGACCCGCGCGATCCTGCCGGCGAAACCCGCGTCCGCGAGAGCGGTCACGACCGGTTCGGACACCCCGCCGCTGCGCCGCGTCTCGTCGGCCACCAGCACCGACCCGGTCGCACGCGCCGCCGCCAGCAGGTCCTCGGTGGGTAGCGGGCTCAGCCACCGCAGGTCCAGCACGCGAACCCCGGCCCCTTCGCGCTGCAACCGCCGCGCGACCCGGAGGCAACGCGGTAGCCCGTTGCCGAAGGTGACCAGCGTCAGGTCGGTCCCGTTCCCGTAGGTGCGCGCCCGCCCGATCGGTACGTGTCCGCCGACCGGATCGGGGTAGCGCGCCAGCCATCCTTCGTCCCCGGTCTCGTGCAGGTCCCGCTCGTGGTAGAGCGCGATCGGTTCCAGGAACACGCACACCCGTCCGTCCTCGCGGGCGGCTGCTACGCAGGTGCGCAGCATGGCGGCGGCATCGTCCGGGCTGGCCGGGGAGGCGACCACCAGGCCGGGGATGTCGCGCAGCGCGGCGACGGAATTGTCGTTGTGGAAGTGCCCGCCGAAACCTTTCTGGAAGGCGTACCCGGCGATGCGCACCACCATCGGGTTCCGGAAGCGGCCGTCCGAGAAGAACCCCAGCGTCGCGGCCTCACCCCGGAGCTGATCGGCGGCGTTGTGCAGGTACGCCAGGTATTGGATCTCCGGAATGGGCAGCAGGCCGGCCGTTCCGGCCCCGAGCGCGGTCCCCAGCACGCTCTGCTCGTCGAGCACCGTGTCGAACACCCGCAGGCCCCCGAACCTGCGGCGCAGACCGCGGGTCACCCCGTACACGCCGCCCTTGCCCGCGACGTCCTCACCGAACACCAGCACACCGGGATCGCCCGCCAACGCCGCCGCCAGCCCGTGATTGATCGACTCCGCGAGGGTCAGCCCCCGGTCCGGAACCGTCGCCTGCTCGGTCGGTCCACGGCGGACGCGTGCCCGGACGGCTTCCGGGTGCTCGGAGGCGATCGTTGCCATGACGTCCCGGCTGTCGGCGAGTTTCGGCCGGGACAGCGCCTGTTCGGCGATGCGCGTCACCTCGGCCCGCTTCTGCTCGTAACGCTCCAGCACCTGCTCGGCGGAGAGAACTTGTTGCCGCACCAAGGTTTTCGCGGTGGCGAGCAGTGGGTCCCGCGCGTGCTCGGCCACGATCTCGGCACGGGAGCGGTAGGCGGACTCCACATCGGACCCCGCATGCCCCATCAGCCGCACCGTGCGCAGGTGCAGCAACGCGGGCCGGCGATGTTCGCGCACCCAATCCGCCGTCTCGGCGGCGATCCGCAGGCACTGCTCCGGATCGTCACCGTCCACTGTGGAGTACCGTAGTCCCGGTCTGCCGGAGTGCGCGGACTCCACCCAGTCGTGCGGAGTGCGGACGCTGATGCCGAGCCCGTTGTCCTCGCACACCAGCAGCAAGGGCATCGGTAGCCCTTGGTGTGCGCAGTGCAGCGCCGAGTTGATCGCCCCGAGGGCGGTGGAGTGGTTCATCGAGGCATCGCCGAAGCTGCACAGCACCACCGAATCCGCGGGCCACTCGGCGCGGACGCCGAGTTGTTCGGCGCGCGCCAGCGAGAACGCCAGCCCCATCGCGCGCGGCAGGTGCGAGGCGATCGTCGAGGTCTGCGGGATGATCCCGAGATCGCCGTGACCGAAGACCTTGTGCCGTCCCGCGGAAATCGGCTCTTCGGCGGAAGCGACCACGCCGAGCAGTACGTCCCGCAGCGGGTCCTGTCCCGGCACTTGGCTCGCCCGCCGCAGGTAGAACGCGCCGGACCGGTAGTGCAGCAGCGCGGGGTCCGTCGGGCGCAACGACGCGGCGACCGCCGCGTTCGACTCGTGCCCGGCCGAGCCGATGCTGTAGTAGCCGAGCTTGCGGTGCCCCAGTTCCCGAGCTGCGAAGTCCAGGTGCCTGCTGCCGCACTGCGCGTCGAACAGCTCCAGCAGTTCCTGGCGCGCCGCGGCCGGATACCGGGCCGTTGTCGAGGAATCGGCGGTGCCGCATCCGGCCACAGTGGACCGGAAGTGGTCGTCGATCGGCTCGGACCTGGCGGGTTGCTGGGTCATGATCGCTCCGCTTCGATGCGCCCGGACGCCGGCTCGTTCTCGTCCGAGGTCATTCCTCGATCGGTGTGCACCGCGTCGTGCTCGGTGCCGTTCTCGCGGGCCGGCGGTGCGGGTGCTGCCGGACCCGGACCGGAACCGGATGCCCGTTCCCTGCTGCCCCGGGGCGGGTGCTCGAAGTCCGATTTCCACAGCACCGCGAGTTCCGACCCGGCTCGCGTCAAGCAGTCCAGTGCGATCGGCAGCAGCGGGTTCGTGTTCTGCTTGCGATACAGCGTCCGCACCCGCCGATACGGTTGCCGACCGGCGATCCGGGCGAGCCGAACTCCGCCACCGCTGGGCGCGAGCCCCGGCAGCACGGCGACCCCGAGCCCGCGCGCCACCAGATCGCGGATCACCGAGTAGTCGTTGCTGCGGAAGGTGATCCGGGGGACGAACCCGCTGGCCGCGGCCAGCCGCACCAGCGACCGCGCACCCGCGGTGTCCTTGCGGGTGCAGATCCAGGACTCCTCGGCCAGTTCCTCCAGAGCGACCTCCGGGGAATCGGCCAGCCGGTGGGATGCGGGCAGCGCCAGCCGCAGCGGCTCGGCGAGCACGTCGTCGGCGCGCAGGTCCGACGGCCATTTCCGGGGATCCAGGTCGTACTCGAAGACGACCGCGGCATCCAGCACTCCGTCCAGCACTCCGTCCAAGACTTCGTCCGGCTCGCCCTCGTCGAGCTGCAGCTCCGCGCTCGGGCGCCGCGCGATCACCGCGGCCAGCACGGACGGCAGGATTCGCGCGTTGGCGGTGGCGAACCCGGCCAGCCGCAGACTGCCCTCGTCGCCGCTGACCATGGCGTGGACTTCACGTTCCAAGGCGTCCAACGCGCCCAGCGCGTCACGGCTGCGTTCGGCCAAGCGCGTCGCCAGCGTGGTGCTGCGGGTGCTGCGCGCGGAGCGCTCGAAAAGCGGTGCTCCGACGGCACGTTCCAGCAGCGCCATCTGCTGGGACACCGCCGATGCGGTGTAGCCGAGTGTCCGGCCCGCTTCGGCGAACGATCCGGTGCGCACGCACTCCTGCAAGGTTCGCAGGTGGATGGGGTTGAGCATCGCCGATCACCCGCAGGCGCCGACCGGTTCGGCATCGACCCGCGGCAGTCGTCCGCGCAGCTCCATCGCCGTGCGCACCCGGTGCTGAGCCAGTTCCAGCGCCGCGTGGTGCGGCTCGATCCGCCGCTGCGCAGCGGTGCGCAGCACGAGAGCGGTGTTCGCCCGGCACCGCTCGGCGACCTCGTGCAGTATTCGCGCCGGTTCCGGCCGGAACGCCGAGCGGCGCGCGTCCATGGCGAACCCGGCGGCGATCGCACCGCCCGCGTTCGCGATGAAATCCGGCACCACCTGGACACCCCGCGCGGCCAGCAACGCGCGGGCGCCGGTCGTGGTCGGCAGGTTCGCGCCCTCGACGATCAACTCGGCGCGCACTCCGGCTGCGACCTGTTCACCGATCACGTCCTGCTGCGCAGCGGGCAGCAGCACGTCGCAGTCCACCAGCAGCTCGTCCCCGCGGCCGAGCCGCTGCGCGGAGGGAGCGGCGTGCACGCACGCATCGCCCTGTTCGGCGCGCGCGGCGAGCCACCACGGCACGTCCAGGCCGGCCGGATCGTGCACGGCGCCCTGCGCCGTGGACAGCGCGACGATCCGCGCCCCGAGCTCGTGCAACCGGCGGGCTGCGGCGGCGCCGACAGCGCCGAACCCCTGCACCGCGACGCGGACCCCGTCGAGCGAACGACCCCGCAGTTCCAGCGCGCTTGCGATCGAGGCCGCCACCCCGTGGCCGGTGACGCCGAGCTCGTCGTACGGGACGCCGCCCAGTTCCTCCGGCACCCCGACGGCCGCGCCGCGGTCGCCGAGCTCGTCCTGGATGATCGCCGCGTCGTGCTCGGTCATGCCCATGTCCAGACCGGCGACGTAACTGGCCGGAACCTGGTCGGCCAGCCTGCGCGCGAACGCCCGCACCACCCTTTCCTTGTCCGGTGCGGCGGGATCGGCCGCGATGCCCGCCTTGGCACCGCCGTGGAACAGGTCGGCGGCGGCCCACTTCCACGTCATCACCCTGGCCAGCTTGGCGATCTCGCCGACCGTGACACCGGGACTCATCCGGATGCCGCCCTTGCCGGTGCCGCGCGCGGTGTTGTCCACCACCAGCACGCCGCGCATCCCGGTGCGGGCATCGGAAACGCAGACGATCTTCTCCGGACCCCACTGGTCCATGGACTGCAACAGGTCGTTCACAACTGCCTCCATCGCCGCCGACCGGTCGCCCGGTGTCCGGCTCGGTGTTCAGACGAGGTTCCGTTCGGGGCGGTGCCCGGCGCGTTCGAAGCGCGCCACGTCGAGAGCACCGACGTCGACCGGCGGTGTGCGGCCGAGGACGAGGTCCCGCAGCACTTCGCCGATCGCCGGGCTCTGCAGGAAGCCATGCCCGGAGAAACCGGTGGCGTACCACAGGCCCCGCACCTGGCCGGCCTGCCCGACGAGGGCGTTGTGGTCGGGCGTGATCTCGTACAGGCCGGCCCACCGGTGCGCCGCGCCCGCGGTCGAGAACCGGGGCGCGCGGTGCGCGACGGCCTCGGCCAGCAGCTCCAGCCAGCTGTCGTCCGGATGCGGATCCGGGCTGTCGGCGGGATCGGGCATCCCCATCAGCAGCCCGGGCCCCTCCTCGTGGAAGTAGAAACCGGTGCCGAAGTCAATGGTGAACGGCAACCGGCCCGGCAGGTCCCGGATCGGCTCGGTGACCACGATCTGCCGCCGCAGCGGCCGCACCGGCAGTTCGACCCCCGCCATCGCGGCCACCGCCGAAGACCACGCTCCGGCCGCGCAGAGCGCGGCGGAGGTCGCGATGACACCGGAGTCCGTGCGCACCCCGGTGACCGCATCGCCTGCGGTGTCGATGCCGGTCACCGCGCAGTGCGGGAGCACGGTGCCGCCGTGCCTGCGGATACCGGCGGCGTAGCCGTGCACCACGGCCTCCGGCGTGCAATGGCCGTCGGTGGGGGAGTAGGCGGCGGCGAGCACGTCCTGCACGGACACCACGGGCGTGAGCTCGGCCGCCTCGGCAGCGGTGAGCATCCGGCTGGGCACCCCTAGCTCGTTCTGCAACCGCACGCCGTCCTCGAACGCCGTGACGTCCGCAGGTGCGGAAAGCAGGAACAGATAGCCGTGCTGGCGCAGGTCGATCTCCGCTCCGGGACGCTCGCCGAACTGCTCGAAGGCCCGCAGGCTCCGCGCGCCGAGCGCGATGTTGACCGGGTCGGAGAACTGCGCCCGCACTCCGCCCGCCGCCTTGCAGGTGCTGCCACCGCCGAGCTCGCCGCGGTCCAGCAGGACGACGTCCACACCGGCTTCGGCCAGGTGGAAGGCCGCCGATGCGCCGATCGCCCCGCCACCGATCACCACGACGTCGGCCGTGGCGGGCGGGTTCACGGCGTCCCGCCCAGCTCGGGCGGCAGCCGGTAGCCGCGGTCCGGCTCGATGGTGTCCACGTCCATCTGGGCCTTCTGCAGCTTCCCGGAGAAGTCCCAGTTGAGCGATTGCCAGCGGGTGAACTGGTCCAGCACCCAGATGCCGGATTGGCGACTGCCGTTGCCGGACCGGCCGTTGCCGCCGAACGGCAGGTGCGCTTCCGCGCCGGAGGTCGAGTTGTTCACGCTGACCATGCCCGCGCGAGTGCCCTGCCGGAAGCGGAAGGCCGTGGCGGGATCGCTGGTGTAGACGGCGGCGGAGAGCCCGTAACCGGGTGCGTCGCCGAGTTCGATCGCCTCGTCGAGGTCGCTGAAGGTGCTCACCCCGACGATCGGCCCGAAGGTCTCGTGGGTGAAGACGTGGTCGTCCGGGCGCAACCCGTCCAGCAGCACCGGGTGGTAGTACAGCCCGGACTCCGGATCACCGCGAAAGCCCGTGCGGGGCGCGGACGATCCGATCCGGCCGACCGCGTCCGAACCGAGCACCTCGTGGTGATCGGCGATCGTCTCCAACGCGGATTCGAAGCCCGCGGCGAAGCGCTCGTCCAGCATCGGGCCGTAGAGCACGTCCCCGCCGGGATCCCCGATCGCCGCCGCGCGCAGCGCTTGGTCCAGCCGCCCGACGAACTCCTCGTGCACGTCCCGGTGCACGATCAGATTGCCCAGCGAGGTGCAGCGCTGCCCGGCGGTTCCCCAGCCGGAGAACAGCGCGCCCTCCACCGCGAGGTCCAGATCCGCGTCCGCGGCGACGACCATCGGGTTCTTGCCGCCGAGTTCCAGGCACGGGCTCTGCCGGTGGCGCCCGCACAGTTCGCCGACCCGGGAACCGACCGCGGTGGACCCGGTGAACCCCACCTTGTCCACCAGGCCGTCTTCCAACGCCGATTCCAGTCCGCCGAAGGTCGACTCGCCATCGGCGTAGACGAGGTTGAGCACGCCCTGCGGCACACCGGCGCGCCACGCCAGCTCGGCCACCGCGCGCGCCGCCGCAGCGGCGTATTCGGCCGGTTTCCACACCACCGCGTTGCCGCAGAGCAACGCCGGGACCAGGTACCAGGACGGCACCGCGACCGGGAAGTTGCCCGCGGTGATCACCGCGACCACGCCGACCGGCACCCGGAAGGTGAACAGCTGCTTGTCCGGCATCTCCGATGGCACCGTCTGCCCGTAGAGCCTGCGCCCCTCACCGAGGAAGAAGTCGCAGGTGTCCACGATCTCCTGGACCTCGCCGAGCGCTTCGGCGTAGGGCTTGCCGATCTCCCTGGTGACCAGCCTGGCGAGCGAGTCCTTGTTGGCCTCCACGAGCCTGCCCAGCTCCGCGACCGCTCTGCCGCGCACCGGCGCCGGTACGCGCCCCCACTCCCGCTGCGCGGTGCGCGCGGCCCGCGCAGCCGAGTGCAGCGCGGAGGCACCGCCGAGGTGGACCTCTGCCACCACGTCGTCCAGATGCGCGGGATTGCGCGAGCGGTACACCTCGCCCTGCGGGTCCGGTGCCGCGTCGCGGGTGCCGGTGCCGATCACCGAACTCAAGGTCGTCGACTCCACGGGTCCACCTCTTCCTCGGGGTTGCGTGTTCCTCGGGGTTGCGTGCTGCGGTCGCGGGCCGCTCGGTTCCGCGATCGGCCGCCGGATTCGGCTGATCGATCCGGGGAATCGGCCTGGCTGTTCGATCTGGACGATCGCACTGCGCGATCAAGCGCGATACCCACCGTAACCGTTCAGGCGTTCGACCATCGAGCACCAGAAGAGTGATTTCCCAACTTTCTGAGCGACAGCGCTGCTTGGTCCGGCTCCCGGCCGCTGTCGCGACCCGCTCCGGCTGTGGCAGTTTCCGGATGTGCGCGGCGAGGAGGACCGGATGACGAACCCGCCCGAGACGTGGACCGACGAAGACGTCCGGGCCGCTCTGGACCCGGACACCGCGATCGCGTCGCAGCGCACCGCGTTCCGGGCGCTCAGCGACGGGCGAGCGCGGATGGCGGAGAAGGTCGCGCTCGGCGTCGGCGCGAACACCGCGCTCGGCTACCTCAGCACGCTGTCACCGGACCACGGCGCGGTCAGCAAGCTCGTCGCCGTGCATCCCGGCAACGGCTCGCTCGGGCTTCCCGCGATCAGCGCCACCGTGCTGGTCTTGGACGCAGCGACCGGTCGGCTGCGGGCGACGCTCGCGGGTACCGCGCTCACCGAGCTGCGCACCGCCGCGGGCAGCGCCGTCGCGGTCGACGCGCTCGCACCGCGCGGTGCCGACGAGTTGGCGGTGCTGGGCTCGGGGGTGCAGGCGCGGGCGCACGTCCGCGCGTTCGCTCGAGTCCGCGAGCTGCGCGCGGTGCGGCTCTACAGCCGCAACCGGGGTCGCCGGGAAGCCGCCGCGCGGGAGCTCGATGCCGAACTGGACGTCGACGTGCGCCCCGCGGACTCGCCGGAGGATGCCGTGCGCGGCGCCGCGCTGGTCGCGACCTGCACCCTCAGCACCGATCCGGTGCTCGGCCCGGTCGACCCCGGCACCACCGTGATCTCGGTAGGCGGTTTCGAACCGCACCGCAGGGAAGTCGCGCCCGCGCTGGTGCGCCAGGCGGCACCGGTCGTCGTGGACGACGTCGAAACCGCCGCCGCGCACGCCGGCCCGATCATAGCGGCGCTGGAGCAAGGCGCGATGTCGGTCGAGGAGCTGCATTCGCTCGGCGACGTGCTCACCGGCCGCCGCGCCGGGCGCACCGACGAAGAACAGGTCATCTTCTACAACAGCGTGGGAGTCGCGGTGCAGGACGCGGCCGCCGCGCACGCCGTGCTGGGGACCTTGTAGCGGAAAGGGGCCGAAGGTGACTTTCGCGGAACGGCTGGGTGCGTCGCTGCAGCAGGCGTGGGAGACCTTTCCCGGGCAAGTCAACTTCGCCGCGTGGGACCTGCAAGAGCGGGAACCGGTGCTGCTCGGCGCGAACCGCGAGGTGCACCCGGCCAGCACGATCAAGGTGCTGATCATGATCACCGCGCTCCGCGAGGCGCACGCCGGCCGCGTCGCGCTGGACACCTCGGTCGCGTTGCCCGCCGAGCGGACCGGAGGCTTCGGAGTGCTGCGCGAACTGCCCAGCGTGCACCGCGTAGCGCTGGCGGACCTGATCACGCTGATGATCGTGGTCAGCGACAACGCAGCGACCAACGCCGTCATCGACATCATCGGTTTCGACGCGATCGCCGAGTGCACCGCTGAACTCGGCTGCGAGCGCACTCGCGTCGAACGCCGCTTGATGGACGTGCACGCCCCTGGCCGCAACACGACCTGCGCGCTGGATCAAGCGCGCGTTCTGGACCGGCTGGCGACCGAGCGCGCGTTGCCGCCGGAGCTCACCCGGCACGCGTTGGGAGTGCTGGCCCGCCAGCAGGTCCGGGACCGGCTACCGGCGTTGCTGCCCGCCTCCGCGCGGTGCTGGAACAAGACCGGCGAGATCAGGGGCGCGCGGCACGACGTGGCGTTGATCGGCGACGACCGTCCGCGCGCGGTGGTCGCGGTGCTCGTCGACGAGCTCACCGACGAGTTCTCCTCCCGCGGCAGCGGGCGAAGCGCGGTCTACGACCACTTCGCCGACCTCGGCGTCCGGGTGTATCGAGCGCTCGGCTGATCTTGTGGGACAGCGCGGATCTCGATGACGCCGACGGGAGATGCCGGCGCGCTCAGCCGAGCCGATCGTGCACGACGACACCGTCCACGGCGGTGAGGTCTACGCGCGCGCGTCCGATCTCATCCGGCGGTACGCGGAGCAGATCGCGGTCGAGCACGACCAAGTCGGCGGCCTTGCCGATCTCCAGCGACCCGGTCTCGTGCGCGAATCCGTTCGCGCGCGCGGCCCCGCGCGTGTGCGCCGCCAGCGCGTCGGTGAGCCCGATGGCCTGCTCCGGCTGGAAAGGTTCGGCCGCCGCTGCCGGAACGGTCCGGTTGACCGCCGCGTGCACCGCCGCGAGCGGGTCGATCTCGGACACCGGCCAGTCGCTGCCCGCCGCCAGCGGCGCACCGGAGTCGAGCAGCGACCGGAACGGGTATTGACGCCCGGAACGCGCCGCCCCGAGCCGCGGAATGGTCAGCTCGGTCATCGCCGCGTCGTTGATCGCCCAGGCGGCCTGGAGGTTCGCGGTGACGTCCAGCTCCCGGAACCGGCCGATGTCCTCATCGCGCACCACCTGCACGTGAGCGATCTGGTGGCGCAGGCCCATGGGACCGTGCGCGGCACGTGCAGCCGCCACGGCGTCCAGTGCGTCGCGGACGGCCCTGTCGCCGACAGCGTGGAAATGCGTGGAGAACCCTGCAGCGTCCAAATGCGCCAGTGCGCTTCGCAGGTCCTCTGCGGACAGATAAGACAGCCCGCAGCCGTGCGCACCCACATACGGCTGGACCAGCGACGCGGTGAGGTTCTCGCAGACTCCGTCACCCATGATCTTGACGTGTTCCGCGCGAAAACGGTCACCCCGACCAAGACGGCGGCGCTCGACGAGATCCGGAACCTGCTCGATGCCGCGGCGGCGATCCCACCACAGTGCTCCCTGGACGCGTGCAGTGAGCATCCCGCGCCGGTCGAGATCGCGATAGGTGCCCAAGGTGTCCGCGTAGCCGAGGTATTCCCCGACGATCGCGTCCTGCCACCCGACGACCCCGTGCGCGTGCATCAGCCGCTGAGCGTCCAGCAGCGCCGCCGCGTACTCCGGCGGGTCGGGTTCCGGCAGGACGCGCGCGACGAGGTCCGCGGCCCCCTCGTGCAACGTCCCGGAAGGACGGTCGTCGGCGTCGCGTTCGATCCAGCCGTCAACCGGGTCGGGAGTGCCCCGGTCCACTCCGGCGAGCCGGAGCGCTTCGGTGTTCACCCAGACGCTGTGGTGGTCACGGTTCACCAGATACGCAGGACGCCCTCCCGTCACAGCGTCGAGGGCTGTCGCGGTCGGCGCACCTCCCGGGAAGAGCGCGGGATCCCAACCACCGCCGAGTACCCATCCACGCCCGTCGTGCTCACCGACGATCCGCAGGCATCCCGCGGCGCTGGACGCGGCGGTGAGGTCGCACCGCGACCGCAGCAGCCCGCCGAAGACCGGGTGCGCGTGCGCATCCTGGAAACCGGGCAGCAACAACCGCCCGCGCAGGTCCACGAGTTCCGTACGGGAACCGGTCATCGCGCGCACGTCCGCCTGCCCGAGGGCGACGATGCGGCCCGCTCGGACCGCCAGCGCGTCCGCGCTCGAACCCGCGGCGTCCATGGTGAGCACCCGGCCGCCGACGAACGCCAGGTCCGCGGAACTCAGCGATGCTCCTCGCCGGTGATCACCGTGACCGCGAGTTCGCGCACGTGCTCGTCCACCTCCGGCACCCGGAAACCGGTCTTGCGGATGTGCTCGACCAGCTCATCCTCCGGCGGCACCCCGTGCTTGCGCAGGTAGTACGCGACCGCGCCGGGCCAGATCCAGGCCCCGTCGGTGTGGAAGGTCAGCGGCACCGAGGCGGGCTGTTCCGGGTCGAGCTGATCGGTGTCGTAGCTGCGGGCGGCGAGCACTAGCGGCGCCTGGTCCAGGTAGTTGGCCAGCCCGTCGAGTTCCGCGGCGTTCACCTCTGCCCGGTTGGTCTGCGGGCGCCCGGACTGATCGACCGCGTCGAAGACCTCCGCGGTGCGCAACGCGGGCGCGCGGGTGGCGCTGCCGCTGGCATCCGGCACCCCGGCGCGCTGGGCGAGCCAACCGGGGATGTTCTCGCCGGTGCGGGGGTAGTGGTGCAGTTCCTCGGCGAAGGCGTCCTTGGGCGGCGGGGTCTGCCAGGTGGGTTCGTAGTCGCCGTTGAAGTCGACGCTGTAGCTGCTCGGGCGCCGCAGCCGGTAGATGGCACTGAGCCAAGTGCCCCGTTCCGACTCGTGCATTCCGTGGCGCAGCCGGGAGAACAGCGCACGGACCTCGTCCGGCGTGGTCAGCGGAATCAGCGTCCCGTTCGGAGCCACCAGTTGCGCCGCGATCTCCGCGTGCCCGCCGACCGCGCGGTACTCGACGCTGACCTCGTTCCAGGCCGGCGGGACCGAGCGCAGCAGCGCCCGCCCGAGCTGCTGGATGAGGTTCTGCTGAGCGGTCTGGTCGAGAGTCCCCGGCGGTTCCTGCGGGTCGGTTCTGGGGCGGCCCTGCTCGGGCGGTCCCGGTTGGCTCATAGCTGCATC
Source organism: Saccharopolyspora galaxeae (assembly GCF_016526145.1). Lineage (GTDB taxonomy): Bacteria > Actinomycetota > Actinomycetes > Mycobacteriales > Pseudonocardiaceae > Saccharopolyspora_C > Saccharopolyspora_C galaxeae. Next base: position 436,772 of record NZ_JADDUE010000005.1, on the reverse strand, counting down.
CTCCCAGCCACACGCGGGGTTTCCGTGCCCGGCTCCCCGCGGCCGTGCTCCGCCGTTCCTGCACCCGGGCGTGGCGAAAGCCCGCCCGGGTGCAGAGCTTAAGACCCCGGTCGAGGGATGGGCACCACCCAGCTGCCCACCTCGTAACCACCGCCGAATGCGCTGGTCAGCGGCTCGCTGTGGATCACGCCCAGGTTTCGCCGGTAACTTCCGACGAAGAGCCTGATGTCGAATGCGAGGATTGTTGACAATAAATCCAGGCGGGGTTTAGCTTCGATTCATCGCCAGCGAGACCCGGAGGTGACCATGCGGGCTGATGAGTACGGCCTTCCCCGTCCCCTCCGCTGGCTGTCCTCTTCATCGCTGTGGCTGCGACATTGAGGTGGACCACCGCGAAGCCGGTGGTCATCACCTGCAGCGCGTGCGGCCGGTCGCAACGGACCTGACAACGCGGACATCCGATCCGCCGAAGGTTCGTGCACAGGTGTGACCGGAACACGCCCCTTCTGCAAGTAACTCTGATGGGCGCCTACCCGTGCGCCCATTTCATGCACTGCTCTTGGAAGGAGGTTCGGCCGGTGGCACTCGTCGACTGCGACCCGCTGATGAGGGTGACCTGGACAGATCCGGTGACGGGCAACCGCGGTTACCTGGTCGTGCACAGTCTTGTGTCCGGCCTGGCCACCGGCGGGACCCGGATGCGCGCCGGCTGCACGATGTCCGAAGTGGAGGACCTGGCCCGCGGCATGGCCCGCAAGACGGCCGTGTTCAACCTGCCGGTCGGTGGCGCCAAGGGCGGGATCGACTGCGACCCGAAGGATCCCGAGGCGCGCGGCGTGCTGCGCCGCTTCGTCGAAGCAATGCGCCCGTGGATCGACGCGCACTGGGTGACCGCGGAGGACCTGGGCGTGCCGCAGCACCTGATCGACGAGGTCTTCGAGGAATCCGGCCTGCAGCAGTCCTACCACGCGGCCATCCGGCGGGCGCCGGACGTCGAGCACACGCTGCGCCGCGTCCGGGCCGGGTTGAACTCCCCGGTGCCGGGCGGACTCCTGCTGGGCGATGTCGTCGGCGGCTACGGCGTGGCGCAGAGCTGCCTGGGCGTGGTGCAGGCCCGCGGCTGGGACCACGAGCGCACGACCGTGGCGGTGCAGGGTGTGGGCACCATGGGCGGCGGCGCGGCGTGGTACCTGCACGAGGCGGGGCTGAAGGTGGTCGCGGTGGCCGACGCGGCCGGCTCGCTGTACCACCCGGACGGGCTGGACATCCCGGCGCTGCTGGAGGCCCGCGACCGGTTCGGCGAGATCGATCGCGATCAGGTGCCCGCGGACGTGCAGCGGCTGTCCAGGGACGCGGTGCTGTCCGCGGAGGTCGACGTGCTGATCCCGGCGGCGGTGTCCTACGCGATCACTCCGGAGCGGGTGCCGCAGGTGCGCGCCAAGGTGATCATCGAGGCGGCGAACACGCCGATCACGCCCGCGGCCGAGGAGCTGCTGGCGACCCGGGGCGTGCCGGTGATCCCGGACTTCGTGGCGAACTCCGGCGCCGTCGCCTGGGCCTGGTGGCTGCTGCTGGGGCGGGTGGACGCCGACCCGGTGCTGTCGTTCAGCGTGCTGCGCGAGGAGATGCTGGCCAAGATCCCGCCGCTGCTGGCGGCCTGGGACGCCGACGGCACGACGCCGCGGGACGCGGCGCTGGGCATGGCGGACCGGCAGACCGAGCAGAACCGGGTGGCCGAGGCGGAAGGCCGGCTGCTGGTGAGCATTCCGTAGCGGCGGTGCTCGGCGCGCGCCATAGCCGGTGGCGCGCGCCGAGGTTTTGCGGAAATCGTCGGAATGCCTTTCGGTGTTACATCCATCTGTGGCGGCCACGACTTCGGGTGACAAGTGTGTGACAACCCGTGGATCGGGTGCTAGCGTTGCCGCCGGTTGCAGTTTTGGTTCCCAGAAGTACTTGAAAGTGCCTGCGAAACAAGCGTGCCGCAGGCACTTTGTTGTGCCGTAGGCCGTTCGGCCCAGGTGATCATCTCGGCGACTTCGGGGTTGGCGAAGTGTCGGCCCCTGGCCATCTGAAGTAGGAGTAAAGAGAATGGCTACCGGTACCGTGAAGTGGTTCAACGCCGAGAAGGGCTTCGGCTTCATCACTCCTGACGGGGGCGGTTCTGACGTGTTCGCCCACTACACCGCGATTGACGCCTCGGGTTTCCGCACGCTCGACGAGAACCAGCGGGTGGAGTTCGAGATCGCTCAGGGGCCGAAGGGTCCGCAGGCTTCGGGAATCCGCAGCATCTGAGTTCCGCGAGCTACGAGGGGCCCGCGCCTGCCCAGGCGCGGGCCCCTCGCATGTTCCCGCCCGGCGCGGAGTGATGATCATCTCTGGGCCCCCGGGGTAGGCTGCCCCCTCCCGCTGATGTCGATCGCTGCGAGGTTCTCAGTGCCCCTGCGGGTGTTCATCGCCGGTGCCACCGGCGTGGTCGGAAGAACGTTGCTGTCCAGCCTGCAGCAGCGCGGCCACCACGTGACGGCGCTGCTGCGCGCCGCGAACGCGGAGGCGGCGACCGGCGCGGACGATGTCGCGGTCGCCGATGTGCTCGAGCTGCCGCAGCTGCGCCGCGTGCTGCGCGACAGTGCGCCGGACGTCGTCGTGGCGCAGGTTTCGGGTTTCCGCGCCGAGGACTACGACGATGCCCTGGACCGCACGGCGCAGCTGTGGGGGCTGGGCACGCGCAACCTCGTGAGGGCCGCGCGGGACGCCGGGGTGAACCGGGTCGTCGCGCAGAGCACGGTCGAGGCGTACTACCCGAACGGCCACGACGTGCTGGACGAGGACTCCCCGCTGTGGACCGACGCGCCCGGGCGGTGGGGCGAGCTGGTGCGCGCGGTCGCCGACCTGGAAGACGCGGTGCTCGAGCACGACGGCGTGGTGCTGCGCTACGGCTCGCTGTACGGGCCCGACACCTGGTACGCCCCGGGCGGGCGGATCCACGAGCAGGTGCGCGGCAGCGCGTTGCCGTTGGTCGACGACGGGGTCGGGCTCACCTCGTTCACGCACGTCGACGACGCCGCCAGCGCTGTGGCCGAAGTGTTGAGCGCCGGCGAATCCGGCATCTACAACGTGGTGGACAACGAACCTGCCGAATACGCGGAATGGCTGCCTGCCTACGCCCGGATGGTCGGTGGCCCGGCGCCGGTGTCGTTGACGCTGGAGCAGGCGCGGGCGCAGCTGGACTGGTTGACGGTGCACCGGCTGACCGAGCAGCGTGGCGCCACGAATTTCCGGCTGCGGGAAACGCTGGGATGGCGTCCGATGTGGCCGAGTTGGCGGGAAGGTTTCGCAACGTTGTTCGGTCTCTGGCCGGGCTGAGGCGCGCGTTGTCCGCCGAATCCTTTCGCGGTCGGCGAACAGGGGCGGGCTTATCGTTTTTAAGTTCGGCGTCGCATTTGCGGGAAAACCCGCAGCGCTGCCCGGAAGAGAAATTTCGCCGACGGCATTCGTGCGGAACCGACCGGCCGGATGGCCCAGCGTCCGCCGCGGCTCGACCCTCCTGGCGGTGGGCCGGACGCTCGAGCACGGCTAGCGTGGATCCGGCACCGACGCCGAGGGGCTCCATGACGACGACCGCCGCGCACCCGCTGACCGGACTTCTCGCCGCGGGCAGCGTCATCGACGATCCCGACGTGCTGCGAGCGCACAGCAGGGACCGCGCCACCTTCTGCCCGGCAGGCGAACCCGCTGTGCTGGTGCGTGCACGCAGCACCGAGGACGTATCGACCACGCTCGGCTGGGCTCATCAGCACGGGGTGCCGGTCGTGCCGCAGGGCGCCCGAAGCGGCCTTTCCGGAGCGGCGAACGCGTCGGCGGGATGCGTGCTGCTGTCGCTGGAGAAGATGAACCGGGTGCTGCGGATCGACCCCGAGGAGCAGGTTGCCCTCGTGCAGCCGGGCGTGGTCAACGGCGAGCTGGGGGAGGCCGCCGCCGAGCGCGGGCTGTTCTACCCACCGGACCCGGGGTCGCGGTCCATCTCCACGATCGGCGGCAACATCGCCACCAACGCGGGTGGCATGTGCTGCGTGAAATACGGCGTGACCGGGGACTTCGTGCGCGGGTTGCAGGTCGTGCTGGCCGACGGGCGGGTGCTGCGGACCGGGCGCGCAACGGCCAAGGGCGTGGCCGGCTACGACCTCACCAGCCTGCTCGTCGGCTCCGAAGGCACGCTCGGCGTGGTCACCGAGGCGACGCTCGCGCTGCGGCCCGCGCAGGAGCGGCCGCTGACCGCCGTGGCGTTCTTCGGCGCCGTCGCCGACGCCTGCCGCGCGGTCGCGAGCTACCTCGGCGCCGGGTTCCGGCCGTCGGCGCTGGAGTTCATGGACGCGCCCACGATGCGTGCCGTCGCGGGCATCGCCGACCTGGGCTTCCCGGAGCAGGCCGCCGGAATGCTCATCGCGCAGTCCGACCGCGGACCGCTGGCGGGCGCGGACCTGGACGGGTTCGCGCGGGCGGCCGGGGAGTGCGCGGCAACGGACGTGGTCGTCGCCGACGATCCGGCCGAAGGCGACCTGCTGATGCGGGCGCGGCGACTGGTCGGCGACGCGCACGAGAAGCTGGGATCACTGCTCATCGACGACGTGTGCGTGCCGCGCGGGCGGCTGGTGGACCTGGTCGAAGGGCTCGCCGGACTGTCCGCCGAACATCGGGTGCAGATCCTGTGCGCGGGGCACGCCGGGGACGGGAACATGCATCCGGTGGTCGTGTTCGATGCCGACGACGCGGCCGAGACCGCGCGCGCCGAGCGAGCCTTCGACGCGATCATGGACCTGGGCCTGCGGCTCGGCGGGACGATCACCGGCGAGCACGGCGTGGGCGCGCTGAAGCGGCGCTGGCTCGGCCGGGAGCTGGACCCGGCGGCGCTGTGGGCGCAGCGGGCCATCAAGCGGACGCTGGATCCGAGGGGAGTGCTCAACCCCGGCCGGGTGCTACCCGATGCGGACGACCCGGCCGGGGATCTGCCTGGTCAGTCCCGCTCGTAGTCGTCGTCGGTGGGTTCGGTGCGCTTCTGGTCGGCGAGGTCGGCCGGATCCGCTTCCCAGGTGGCTTCGGTGCCGGTCGGGCCGTCCTCCTCCGGGATCGCCTCGTCCTGCTGGGCCTGCTCGACCGCGTCGGCTTCCGGGGTCTCCGGGTTCATCGCGCGCTCCTTCCTCGACTCGGGGCTTGCGGCCACCGTATCGGGTAGCCCCGCGGCGGAGCCGCCCAACGCCTCCGCGGCGGAGCCGCCCAACGCCTCCGCGGCGGAGCCGCCCAACGGTCCCGCGGCGGAGTCGCCGAAGGGGCCCGGGCAGAACCGTTGAGCGTGGCGGTGACTGCGGCTCAGCCGCTCAGCGGCGGGAAGTCCGGGGGCCTGCCCTCGCGGAAGCTGCGCACCCCTTCCCGCACGTCGGGGCGGTCGAACGCGGCGATCATCCGGCTGTGCGCATCCGCGGTCGCCGTCTCCAACCCGCTGTCCAGGCCGGCGTAGATCTGCTGCTTGATCTCGGCGAGCGAGGCAGGGGAGCACTCGGTGGCCAGCGTGCGCGCGTACTCCAACGCCGCGGGCAGCACCTCGGCGGCGGGCATGACGCGGTCGGCCAAGCCGATCCGGTGCGCCTCGTCGCCGAGGAAGGTGCGCGCCGAGAGCATCAGGTCCAGCGCCGTTCCGGCCCCCACGAGCTTCGGCAGGATCCACGAGATGCCGTGCTCGGCGACCAGCCCGCGGCGGCTGAACGCGGTGGTGAACTTCGCTTCCGCCGCGGCGAACCGCACGTCGGCGAACAGCGCGGCGATCAACCCGATGCCCGCGACCGGACCGTTGATCGCAGCGATCACCGGTTTGCGCATCCGGATCGGCTGCGACACCGGCGGCACGTCGTCGTCCACCTCCGGCGCGCCGGACAGCGCGGACAGGTCGGTGCCCGCGCAGAAGCCGCGGCCGGAGCCGGTGACCACCACCGCGCGCACCGCCGGGTCGTGCTCGGCCTTGTCCAGCAGTTCGAAGTACCGCCGCTGCATGGACGGGGTCCAGGCGTTGAGGCTTTCCGGGCGGTTGAACGTCAGCAGCAGCACCGCGTCGTGGTGCTCGACCAGTACTTCGTCGTCCTCCGGCACGTGATCACCTCCGTGGGCGGTCGCTCCCGCAAACTATTGCAGCGACCACAACGGCTCAACCGCGCAAACAGGCGATCCGCGGACCACTACGGGTGATCACGACCGGCTGCCACGTCCCGCTCGATGAACTCGCGCAACACCCCGCGCATCCGGTCGACCGAACGCCCCGGGCGCCCGGTCAGCACGCCGATGCCGAGCCCGTCGATGAGCGCGGTCAGCCGCACCGCCAGGTCCTCGGCATCGCCCGGGGCGAACACGCCCTGCTGCTGGCCTTCGCGGATGGTGCGGGCGATCGTGTCGTGCCAGCGGGTGTAGGAGTCGCCGTGCAGCCCGCGCAGCTCGGGGCGCAGCGCGCTCTCGTTCCACACCTGCAGCCAGATCGACCACTCGCGGCGCAACGGGGCGGATGCGGGCAATTGCAGCTCGACCAGCCGCAGCAACCGTTCGCGGGCGTCGTCGATCCGGTGCAGTTCGGCGACCTGGCGGTCGAACGCCTGCCGCACCGAATGCCGCAGCGCCTCGGTGAGCAGGTCGTCGCGGCCGGGGAAGTGGTAGTGGATGGTCGCCGCGCTGACCCCGCACGCCTCGGCGATGTCGGCGACGCGCACCGAGTGGTAGCCGCGCTCGGCGATCAGCTCCCACGCGGCGTCCAGGATCTGCCGATAGCGGTCGCCGCCGGGGTGCTCCGGTGGACGTGCGGTGCGGCGCGGGGCAGCGGCGACGGTCTCGGCGTCGTCCCGGCCGTTGATCAGCCAGTTCACCGTGACCTGGCCGACTTCGGCGATGCGCGTCAGCTCGACCGGGGTGAACCGGCGGATGCCGGTCAGCGACTTGGAGAGCTTGGTGGCGTCCAGCCCGATGCGGTCGGCGAACGCGCGGTGGCTTTCCGGGTAGCCGGCGAGGACCTCGCGCACCCGGCCGCGCAACGCCTCCAGCTCCGCCAGCTCCTGCACGGGCTCGGACGCTACCAAGCGCGTCGCGGCGGGTTCCGGTGTGCTGGAGCACGGCCGCGTCGACCCAGGGCGCCCTGAACGCGAACATCTTTCAGCACGACCGGCAGGATGTGGGGGTGACGACTACGAGCACCATCAGCACCGAGCAGCCGGCGCACCGCTGGCCGGCATTGGTGATCTGCCTGCTGGCCGGATTCATGACGCTGCTCGACGTCAGCATCGTCAACGTCGCGCTGCCGTCGATGCAGCAGGGACTGCAGGCGCCGCCGATCGCGCTGGCCTGGGTGGTGTCCGGTTACGCGCTGACCTTCGGGCTGGTGCTGGTGCCGTCCGGGCGGCTCGGCGACGACCGCGGCCGCAGCCGCATGTTCGTGCTCGCGTTGCTGCTGTTCACCGCCGCTAGCGCTATCGCCGGGTTCGCCACAGGGCCGCTGTGGCTGGTGATCGCGCGGCTGGTGCAGGGCGCCGCGGGCGGGATGCTGAACCCGCAGATCCTCGGGCTGATCCAGGCGCTGTTCCACGGTCCCGAGCGGGGCAAGGCGTTCGGGTTGTTCGGCGCCGTGGTGGGGCTGTCCACCGCGATCGGCCCGCTGCTGGGCGGGCTGATCATCGAGGTCGCGGGCGCCGAGGACGGCTGGCGCTGGGTGTTCTTCGTGAACGTGCCGATCGGGCTGGCGGCGCTGGTGTTCGCGCGGAAGTACCTGCCGCGGGACTTGCCGAGCGGACCGGCGCAAAGCCTCGACCTGATCGGCGTGCTGCTGCTGGCGGCCACCCTGCTGTCGGTGCTGCTGCCGCTGGTCGAGCGGGAGAGCAGCAGCGGGACGCCGTGGTGGTTCATGCTGGCCGCGCCGGTGCTGCTGGTGCTGTTCGTGCTTTGGGAGCGTCGTTACCGGGACCGGGGCCGCCAGCCGTTGGTCGACATCCGGCTGTTCGGCATCGGCAGCTACAGCTTCGGCAGCGCCCTCGGGATGGTGTACTTCGCCGGGTTCACCAGCATCTTCTTCGTGCTGGCGCTGTACCTGCAGCACGGGCTGGGGTACTCGCCGCTGCTGGCGGGGCTGTCGATGACCCCGTTCGCCATCGGGTCGGCCGTGTCGTCGGCGGCCAGCGGCCGCCTCGTGCACCGCTTCGGCCGGTCGCTGGTCGTGCTGGGCCTGGTCGCGGCACTGGCCGGGCTGGTTCTGACCGACGTGCTGCTCGGCGCCGGATTCGGCCGGATGGCGGGCGCGGTGGCCGCGCCCGCCCTGCTGCTGGCCGGGATCGGCAGCGGTGCCGTGATCTCGCCGAACCAGACCGTCACGCTCTCCGAGGTCGACAGCGCCAGCGGCGGGACCGCGGCCGGTGTGCAGCAGACCGGACAGCGGCTGGGCACCGCGATCGGCACCGCAACCGCCTCCGGGCTGTTCTTCTCTTCGGTCACCGAAGGCGGTTGGGACGCCGCGATCTCCACCGGGTTGCTGGTGGCGGTCGGATTCGTCGCGCTGGCGCTGCTGATCGCGGTCGCCGAGCAGCTCGTGGTCACACGTCGCCGCCGGTGACCGGCTCCCCCTTGCCCAGCCGCGACTTGCGGTAGCCGTAGAGCAGGTACAGCACCAGTCCCACCGCGAGCCAGGCCGCGAACCGCAGCCAGGTCAGCACGTCCAGGTTCGACATCAGGTACAGGCAGGCGACGGCGGTCAGCACCGGCAGCACCGGGGAGAGCGGAACGCGGAACGGGCGCTGCAGGTCCGGTTTGCGCGAGCGCAGCACCGGAACCGCGATCGCGACGATGATGAACCCGGACAGCGCGCCGATGCTGACCATGTCGGAGAGCTCGGAGATCGGCACGAACCCGCCCAGCAGCATGATCACGATCGCGCCGCCGATGGTCATCCGGTGCGGCGTGCCCCACTTCGGGTGCACCTGGGACAGCTTCGGCGGCAGCAGGCCGTCCCGGCTCATCGCGAAGCCGATCCGCCCGATGGTCACCAGCTGCACCATCATCACCGAGGTCAGCCCGGTCACGGCGCCGAGCGAGATCAGCGCGGCCACCCAGTGCGAACCGACCAGGTGGAACGCGGCGGCCAGCGGCGCGCCTTCGTCGATCTGCGAATACGGCACCATCGCGGTGAGCACCAGCGCCACCGCGACGTACAGCCCCGTGCAGATCAGCAGGCTGCCGAGCAGCCCGGTCGGCAGGTCGCGCCGCGGGCGCTTGGTCTCCTCGCCGAGGTTGGCCAGCGCCTCGAACCCGGTGTAGGCGAAGAACACGATCGCCGCGGCGGTGAGCACCCCGCCGAAGCCGTACTTCGACTGCTCCATGCCCAGCAGCGCGGACACCAGCGGTTGCTCCAGCACGCTGCCGCCCGATGTGCTCAGCTCCGCGGGCGGTACGAACGGTGTCAGGTTGGCGCCGGTGAAGAAGAACAGCCCGGCCACGATGACCAGCACGCACACCGCGACCTTGATCACGACCAGTGCGTTGGTCACCCAGGAGGACTCCCGGATGCCGGAAACCGCCACCACGGTGAGCACCGCGATGATCAGGATGGCGCCGAGGTTGACGGTGGCGTCCTCGCCGAACCATTCCTGCGGCAGCCCGAGCAGGCTGGCGATGTAGCCCGACCAGCTCCGCGATACCACCGCCGAGCCCAGCGCGAACTCCAGCAGCAGGTCCCAGCCGATGATCCAGGCGAAGATCTCGCCCAGCGTGGAGTAGGCGTAGGTGTAGGCGCTGCCCGCTGTCGGCACCGCCGAAGCCAGCTCCGCGTAACAGAGCGCCGCCAGCGCGGCGACCACGCCGCCGATCACGAAGGACAGCACCACGGCCGGTCCGGCGTGGTCCTTCGCCTCGATCCCGGCGAGGGTGAACACGCCGGTGCCGATGATGATGCCGATGCCGAAACCGACCAGGTCCCGGCCGGTCAGCCGTCGCACGAGGCCGCTGCGCTGGGTGCGCGTCAGCACGTCGTCGACGGGAAGTGTTCGGAGAAGACTCACGGGCTAGCACCGTAGGAGATCGCCAACGCGATGGCGAATTTCCAGGCTCGGCGTAACTGTTTCGGTATCGGACCGCGAGAAACGGAACATCGACGCGCCGGCCAATTGCACCGGATCCTCCGGTCGGACATCGTCGCTGCGCACGGGCTTGCTCCAGGTGGCGGTGCCGGGGCGGCGGGAAAAGTGCGGCACGGCGGTGCGGTGCGCCGAATCACGGAATCGCCGACGATCACGCGATTCTGCGCGCCCAGTATTCGGGAAGGGGTTGACGGGGCGGGGCCGCCGAAGCGGCCCCGCCGTCTCACGCCGCGACGGAATCGGTGTCCCGATCCCACACCCGGTGACCGGCGAGCGCGTTGGCGAACTCCGCCAGGAACCCCTCCGGCAGCGCGCCACCGGTCGCGGCGGCGGTGACGACGCCCCGGTCGGCGACCACGCCGTCGCCGCCGCTCGCACCGGCCTGCCGGACGTCGTTGATGCCCGCACGCTGCAGCACGGCCAGCCCCTCATCGCTGGCCGCGACCGGTTTGGCGTGCTTGTACGCCTCGGCGACGAAGTGCACCGCGTAGCCGTCCGCCGACAGCGCCCGCGCGCTTTCCGAACCGCCCGGCACGATCACCGCGTCGTAGACCACCGAGGCCATCGTGCTGATCGCGCGGTCCACGCGGACATCGTCGCCGTCCGAGCCGCGCGCCGTGCCGTCCCGCAACCCGAGCACCTCGGCGACCGCGCCGCGTTCGGACAACCCGCGGCGGATCTGGTCGACCTCGGTCGGGTCGACCCCGTCGCCGACGAGCACGGCCACCTTGCGGGTGGCGATCGTGCCGGTCACCGAGTTCGACTGGCTCAGCGCCGGGGAGCTGCGGCCGTGGTTGGTGGTGACCGCGGACTCCGGCGGCGTGACGCCGATGCCCTCGGCGACCTGCACGGCAAGCTCGTGGTCGACGTGGTTGAGCTGCTCGACCGCGGCCTCCCGCACGTGGTGGTGGTCGACCTTGCCCAGCTCGAACCGGAACGCGGCGATGATGTGCGCCTTCTCCCAGGACGCCATGCTGTTCCAGAACAGGGTGGCCTGGCTGTAGTAGTCCTTGAAGCTCTCGCTGCGCTTGCGGATCTTCTGGCCTTCCACCTTCTCCTGGTAGTGGTGGAACGCTCCCTCGTCGGTCCCGGCGATCACCGGGCAGCCGCCGCTGAGGCTGTTCTTGGTGTAGCTGGTGCGGCCCCGGTGGATCCGCTGCTGCTGGAAGCCGTCGCGCTGGTTGTTGCTGACCTCGGCGACCGGCCGGTTCACCGGGATGTGCGCGAAGTTCGGCCCGCCCAGCCGGATCAGCTGGGTGTCCAGGTAGGAGAAGTTGCGGGCCTGCAGCAGCGGGTCGTTGGTGAAGTCGATGCCCGGGACCACGTTGGCGGTGTGGAACGCGACCTGCTCGGTTTCGGCGAAGAAGTTGTCCGGGTTGCGGTTGAGCACCAGCTTGCCCACCGGACGCACCGGGACCTCCTCCTCGGGGATGATCTTGGTGGCGTCCAGCAGGTCGAAGTCGAAGTCGTGTTCGGAGGATTCGTCGACCAGCTGCACGCCCAGTTCCCACTCCGGGTATTGGCCGGTCTCGATGGCCTCCCACAGGTCCCGGCGGTTGAAATCCGGGTCCTTGCCGCCCGCCTTCTGGCACTCGTCCCAGACCAGCGAGTGCGTGCCGAGCATCGGCTTCCAGTGGAACTTCACGAAGGTGCCCCTGCCCTGCGCATCGACCAGGCGGAACGTGTGCACGCCGAAGCCCTGCATCATCCGGTAGCTGCGCGGGATCGCCCGATCCGACATCAGCCACATCATCATGTGCAGCGTTTCCGGTTGCAGCGAAACGAAGTCCCACAGCGTGTCGTGCGCGGACTGCGCCTGCGGGATCTCGTTGTCCGGCTCCGGTTTCACCGCGTGCACGAAGTCGGGGAACTTGATCCCGTCGTGGATGAAGAACACCGGCATGTTGTTGCCGACCAGGTCGTAGTTGCCCTGGCTGGTGTAGAACTTGGTCGCGAAACCGCGCACGTCCCGGACGGTGTCCGCGGAACCCCGCGAACCCGCGACGGTGGAGAACCGGATGAACACCGGCGTCTGCTCCTGCGGGTCGGTCAAGAACTTCGCCACCGTGTAGTCCGCCAGCCAGCCGTCGTAGGGCTGGAAGTAGCCGTAGGCGCCCGCGCCGCGCGCGTGCACCACCCGCTCCGGGATGCGTTCGTGGTCGAAGTGGGTGATCTTCTCGCGCGCGTGGAAGTCCTCCAGCAACGTCGGACCGCGCTCGCCGACGGTCAGCGAGTCGTCGGTGTGGTCGACTCGCACGCCTTGCTGGGTGGTCAAGTAGGTGTCTTCGACGTCCTTGCGGACGCCGTCGAGCTGCTCCTGCTTGTCGCCGTGGTGGGAAGCCATTACCTACCTCCGGGTGGCCGGAACCTGCCCTCAGCGGGTGCCCTCGCCCGGAGGTCGTTATGCGCTCAGCCGAAGAACGGCAGCTGGTGCACCACTTCGGGGGCGCCTGCGACGATCAGGAAGTGGATCGCGCGGCCGGTGAGGCTCACCGCGAGGAAACCGAGCAGGGGCAGGCCGGCGGCGCCGGACAGGAAGCACAGCACGGTGAACGGCGGAAAGCTCAGCACCGCGCTGACGAACAGGACGCCCAGCCCCCACCACGGGTGTTGCTCGGTGCGGGAGTGGAACTTCTCCAGCAGAGCGGCCCAGCGGCCGCCCTCGCGGGCCTCGGTCATCCTGCCGAGGCGCCTGCCGAGCGAGAAACCGCCGCGACCGGCCAAGAAGAACAGCGTCTTGCCCAGCATCTGCCCGACCGCCGCGGCCAGGCCCAGCGCCCACCAGTTCAAGCCTTCGACGGTGCTGAGCACACCGACCAGGTAGAGCTCGATGTTGGCCAGCGGGAAAACGCTGCCCAGCAGGGCGGTGCCCGCCGTGGCCAGCAGCCAGCCGATCATTGGGGGCCTGCGGGCCGGGGGCGGGCGGGGATCAAGGATTGCTCCACTGCGGTCGGGACGGCGAGACGAAGCCTAACCGCACCGTTCCCGGTGCCATCGCGGCAGGCCAGGCTCGGCGGAGGGTGTCCGCGATGGGGGATTCGCCGCGGTTTCAGTCCGCGTCCGGATCCCAGCTGAGCAACCGGACGCGGCTGACGGTGCGCAGGTGGCGGCGCATCGCGGTGACCGCGGTGCGGGCGTTGCCCGCGCGGATCGCTTCGGCGATGCGCTCGTGCTGGCGCAGCGACTGCGGCGGGCGGTTGGGCTGGCGCAGCGACTCCTGGCGGCTCTCGGCGATCTCGTCGGCGATCGTGCGCATGAAGTCCGCGAGCATCGTGCTGTGCGCGGCCGCGGTGATCGCGGCGTGGAACCGGCGGTCCCCGTCGCCGCCGAGGTCGCCGGCTTCCACCTGGCCGCGCATGTCGGCCAGCGCCGCGTCGATCTCGGTCAGGTCCTGCTCGGTGCGGCGTTCGGCGGCGAGTTCGGCAAGCTTCGTCTCCAGCGCCTCCCGGGCGTCGAGCACGTCCGGCAACCTGCGGCGCCGCGCCACCAGCTCTTCCACCGGCTCGCTGTCCAGCACGCGCTCGCGCAGGTAGGTGCCGCCGCCGTGGCGCACCTCGACGAGGCCCTGGACTTCCAGGACGACGATCGCCTGGCGCACCGAGGCGCGGCTCACCCCTAGCCGGTCGGCCAGCTCCCGTTCCGGCGGTAGGCGGTCGCCGACGTCCAGCCCGGAAGCGGCGACGTGCTCGCGCAACCGCACCACGACCTGCTCGTAGAGCTTCGGCCGGGTCAGCGGGCGCAGCGCGTCGGACACCTTCGGCCTCCAGCGGACGGATCGACAGCGCCCAGATTAGCACCGGAGATCTCGGTCAGAGGTTCGTCCAGTCGACCAATTCAGCCTTGACGGTGTTCGGGCCGAGGCGCAAAGTGGTCCATCCAGTGAACCAATGTCCCCGCGGCCTCGCGGTCGCGGGGATGACGAGGGGAGACAACGGTGTCGCCCGAGTTGATCTCGATCTTCGCGCTGGTGGCCTGCTTCGCGTTGGCCACGACGATGTCGGTGAACATGGGGGTGCTGGCGTTCGCCGCCGCGTTCGCCGTCGGCAAGCTCGCCGGCGGGCTCTCCGACGACGACATCTTCGCCGGCTTCCCCGGCGACATCTTCGTGGTGCTGGTCGGCGTGACCTACCTGTTCGCGATCGCCCGGGCCAACGGCACCACGGACTGGCTGGTGCACTGGGCGGTGCGGCTGGTCGGCGGACGGCTCGCGGTCATTCCCTGGGTGATGTTCGGTGTCGGTGCGGTGCTCACCGCGATCGGCGCGGTCAGCCCGGCCGCGTGCGCCATCGTCGCGCCCATCGCGCTGAACCTCGCGGCCCGGCACGGCATCAACCCGCTGCTGATGGGCGCGATGGTCGTGCACGGAGCGCAGGCAGGCGGGTTCTCGCCGATCAGCGTGTACGGCGTGATCGTCAACGGCGTGGTCGCCGACAACAAGCTGCCCGGCAGTCCGCTGGTGCTGTTCCTCGGCAGCTTCGCGGCGAACCTGCTGATCGCGGCCGTGGTCTTCGTGGTGCTCGGCGGCATGCGGCTGGCGCGCAGCCAGCCGGTCGCACCCGATCAAGAGGAATCGGCCGAGTTCATGCGGCTCACCAGAGACCGGGTGCTGACGTTGCTCGGGCTGGTCTCGCTCGTGGTGTGCACGTTGGTGTTCGAGCTGGACGCCGGCCTGGTGGCGATGACCGTGGCCGTGGTGCTGACCGTGATGTCGCCGAAGGCGGCCGCGAACGCTCCCGCGGAGGTCACCTGGCCCACGGTGCTGCTGATCTGCGGTGTGCTGACCTACGTCGGCGTGCTCAAGGAAATGGGCACGATCGACTACGTGGGCCACGCCGTGGCCGGGGTCGGATTGCCGCTGCTGGCCGCGGTGCTGCTGTGCTACATCGGCGGCATCGTCTCGGCGTTCGCCAGTTCGGTCGGACTGATGGGTGCCTTGATCCCGCTGGCCGTGCCGTTCCTGGAGACCGGGGCGATCGGAGCGGTCGGCATGGTCACCGCGCTGGCCGTCAGCGCCACGCTCGTCGACGTCAGCCCCTTCTCCACGAACGGGGCGATCGTGCTGGCCAACGCGAAGGGCGTCGATCGGGAAGTGTTCTTCCGGCGCCTGCTGGTTTACGGCGCAGCGGTCGCCGCCGCGGGCCCGGCAGTGGCCTGGCTCATTTTCGTCGTCCCCGGTCTGGGGTGAAATTGCAACGGAGCTCGGAGGTACGCCATGGATCGCGCAACGGAGTTGTTCCCGAAGCTGCGGCGCCCGGACGACGAGGAGGCGTTGCGGTTCGGTGACCGCGCGCTGACCTACCGGGAGCTGGCCGCGGCCGCGAGCGGCATCGCCGAGCGGGTGGGGCGCGCCGAACGGGTCGCGGTGTGGGCGACCGCCGAACTGGAGACCTGCGTGGCCGTGGCAGGCGCGCTGGCCGCCGGGGCAGCGGTGGTGCCGATCAACCCGAAGGTGGGCGAGCGGGAACTCGAGCACATCGTCGGCGACAGCGAGCCGGGATTGCTGCTGGCGGCGCCCGGGTTCCAACCGCCCGAGGTGCTGCGGCAGATCCCGGTGCACGAGGTCGACCTGGCACCGGGCAGCGGAGCGCTCCCGCCCAAACCGGACGAGGAATCGCCCGCGCTCGTCGTCTACACGTCCGGCACCACCGGACCGCCGAAGGGCGTGGTGCTTCCGCGCCGCGCCATCCGGGCGAACCTGGACGCGCTGGCCGACGCGTGGGAGTGGACCGCCGAAGACGTGCTGGTGCACGCGCTGCCGCTGTTCCACGTGCACGGCTTGATCCTCGGCACGCTGGGACCGCTGCGGCTCGGCGGCACCGTGCACCACCTCGGCAAGTTCTCCCCGCAGGCGGCGGCCGATGAACTGGCCGGGT
Organism: Saccharopolyspora galaxeae; assembly: GCF_016526145.1. Classification (GTDB taxonomy): domain Bacteria; phylum Actinomycetota; class Actinomycetes; order Mycobacteriales; family Pseudonocardiaceae; genus Saccharopolyspora_C; species Saccharopolyspora_C galaxeae. The sequence continues at coordinate 420,751 of NZ_JADDUE010000005.1, read as the reverse complement.
CGGCGACCATGTTGTTCGGGGTGCCGACCATGTACCACCGGCTCGCCGACGACGCCGAGCGCGATCCGGACCTGGCGAAGGCGGTCGGCCGGGCGCGACTGCTGGTGTCCGGATCGGCCGCGCTGCCCGCCGTGGAGCACGAGCGGATCTCGCGATCGACCGGGCAGCGCGTGGTGGAGCGCTACGGCATGAGCGAAACGATCATGAATTCCGGGGTCCGGGCATCCGGTGACCGCAGACCCGGTTACGTCGGGCTGCCCTTCGACGGGGTGGAGATCAAACTCGTCGACGACGCGGGCCGGGACATCGAAGTCAGCGACGACGAGACGGTAGGGGAGATCCTGGTTCGCGGGAGCAACCTGTTCACCGGCTACCTCAACCGGCCGGACGCCACCGCGGAGGCGTTCGCGGACGGCTGGTTCCGCACCGGTGACGTCGCAACCCGGGCGGCCGACGGCTACCTGCGCATTGTCGGGCGCAAGGCCACCGACATCATCAAAAGCGGCGGTTACAAGATCGGCGCCGGCGAGATCGAGAACGCGCTGCTGGAGCACTCGCTGGTCGCCGAGGTCGCGGTCGCCGCCGCACCGGATCCGGACCTGGGCGAGCGCATCGTCGCCTGGGTCGTGCCCGCAGGCGAGTTGACCGACCGCGACGGCACGGCCGCCGAGCTCACCGAACACGTCGCCCGACTGCTCACCCCGCACAAGCGGCCCCGCGAGGTGCGGTTCGTGGACTCGTTGCCACGCAACGAGATGGGCAAGATCATGAAGAAGGCCCTGCATGGTTGACCAGCGCGGGAACGGCGTGCGCGTCCTGATCGAGTCGCTGTGCGCGGACTTCGAGGAGTTCGAGGTCCCGCACACCGGCACGGCTGCGGGCGGACCGGAGCCCGCGGCAGCCGCGTTCGATCATGTTGCGGATGCGGACCCGGACGAGCGGATGGCGCCGGATGTGAGCAACCCGGACGCGGTTTCCACCGCGGACGGCCCGCTGCGCTGGCCCGGCTACGACGAACAGCGGTGCCGCGCGGCCGAACGCACCGGCGCCGACGAATCCGTGCTGTGCGGACAGGGACGCATCGGCGCCGGGCAGGCCGTGTTGATCGCGTTCGAGTTCGGTTTCCTGGGCGGTTCGGTCGGGGAGACCGCTGGAGCCCGCGTGGTGCACGCCTTCGAGCGGGCGCGCGAGCTGCGTCTGCCGGTGATCTCCCTGGTCGCATCCGGCGGCAGCCGGATGCAGGAGGGCATCCGCGCGCTCGCACAGCTGCAGGCGATCGCCCGCGCCTGCCTGCTGACCCGGCAGGCGCGGATCCCGCACATCACCGTGCTGCGCAACCCGACGACGGGCGGCATGTGGGCGTCCCTGGCCGCAGGTGCCGACATCGTGCTCGCCTCCCCGGAAGCCGATGTTGCCTTCGGCGGCAGCCGGGTGCGCACCCCTGACGAGAAGAGTGCTTCGTTCACCGCCGCGGGCAAGGTCACCGACGGTCAGGTCGACCGGCTCGTCGACGACACCGAGCTACCGCAGGTGCTGGCCCGGCTGGTGGAGCTGCTGCACCCGCAACGCCTGGTCCGCCCGCCGGCCCCCGCCGACCTGCCGGAACCGATCACCCGGCGACCCGAGCCCGGCACCGGATGGGATGCCGTTCGCCGCGCCCGCGCCGCCGACCGGCCGCATGCGCAGGACTACCTCGACCGGTATTTCACCTCCCGGTTCTCGTTGAGCGGAGACCGTGCCGGCGGCACGGACTCCGGGATGTTGTGCGGAATCGGCGAACACGACGGGCGTCCGGTCGCTTACGCCGCGCAGGACGGCACCGCCAACAACCCGGCGGGTTTCCGGACCGCCGCGCGCTTGGTGCGCCTCGCCGACCAGCTCGGCCTGCCGGTGCTGACGCTGGTGGACACCCCCGGTGCCGCCAACGACGCCGAGGCCGAGCGCACCGGCGTCGGCCCGGCCATCGCGGAGCTGTTCACCGCCGTGGCCGAGGCCAGGGTGCCGATCACCACGCTGGTCATCGGTGAGGGCGGTTCCGGGGGAGCGCTCGCGCTGGCCGCGCCGGAGTCCACCTGGATCACCGCGGACGCCTACTTCGCCGTGATCGCCCCGGAATCGAGCGCGGCGATCCTGAAGCGGCCGCCGGAGGAGGCACCGGAGTTGGCCGACCGGCTCAAGCTGCGTCCGCAGGACCTGCTCGAACTCGGCTTCGTGCGGGGTGTGGTCCCACCCGCGTGAAACCGCGCCGTGCGCTACCGGGCGGCGCGCGGCCCGCGATGCCCGTCGGTACCCGGGAATTCCTGCCGGGAGCGCCCACCACAGGCGGCGGCCGGGAAACCGGCACATCGCCGGATTTCCCGATTCCCCCGCGAAGCCACATTGCCCCGCGAAGCCACGTCGCTTCCGCGATAGGCCGAAGCATGGAACCGCGCTGCACCGCGGGAACGGTCGATTTCCGAGATCGGCACGGTCGGTTCGGAACGATCGCGCCCTGCGCCGCTAACCGACAGCCGCTCGCGCTTCGGTAATCGTCCGACTGCAGGTGGCCCGAGCCCGGGTCCCGGGGCTGGGCGGGCTCCCGGCGTTGGGCGGGGTCTCGGTGCTGGGTGGGGTCTCGGTGCTGGGTGGGGTTCGGCTGTTCTGCTGCTCGCTCATCCATGATCCCGAGTATCCGGCCTCGAACAGTCGTTCGCCATAGCTTGATCGGGTGGATCAACGCACCGGATCTCCCCGCGCGCTGTGCGTCGCCGGGCGGACTTCTCCCGAATCGGCCCCGGCTCGCCGAAAGCCGCGACCGCAGTGAGTCATGCCTCTTCCGCTGGCCACGCACCGACGATTCGACGGGAAAATTGCGCGGCGATCGCAAATGTGACGGTCATCCCCTACCGGTTTGGTCAGCGGTCAGGTTAGCCTAACCATACAGGCTCGCGGCATCGCCGCAGCGCACCGCGCGCCGTTGTGGGAGGAAAGGACGCAATGGACCGAACTGGCATCAGCGGCCGAACGGCCGTGGTGACCGGAGCCGCCCGCGGGATCGGTGCCACGGTCGCCCACGCGCTGGGCGAGCTGGGGGCCACCGTGGCCGCTGTGGACGTCGACGCGGAAGGGCTCGACGAGCTCGCCGCGGCCGCGCAAGCCAAGCAGCGCCGGATGCTGGCCTGCCCGGCCGACGTCGCCGATGCCGACGCGGCACGGGCCGCGGTGCGCCGCGCGGAGGACGAAGCAGGCCCGGTCGACATCCTGGTCAACGTCGCCGGAGTGCTGCACCCCGGCAAGGTCGCTGAGCTTTCCGACGCCGACTGGCACCGGACCTTCGCGGTGAACACCAACGGCGTGTTCCACATGTGCCGCGCGGCCGCAGAGCTGATGATCCCGCGCAGCCGCGGCGCCATCGTCACGGTCGGTTCCAACGCGGCGGGCGTCCCGCGTCAGGGAATGGCCGCCTACGGCGCGTCCAAAGCAGCGGCCACGCTGTTCACCAAATCCCTCGGCCTGGAGCTGGCCGAGCACGGCATTCGTTGCAACGTGGTCTCGCCGGGCTCCACCGACACCCCGATGCAGCACGCCCTGTGGGACCAGCAGGGTGCCGCCGCGGTGATCGCCGGCTCGCCGGAAACGTTCAAAACCGGCATCCCGCTGGGCAAGCTGGCCACCGCGGAGGACATCGCGGAGGCGGTGGTGTTCCTGGTCTCCGAGCAGGCCGGGCACATCACCATGCACGACCTCTACGTGGACGGTGGCGCCACGCTGCGCGCCTGAGACCGCGCGCCCGGCCCACTCCGCAACGCCTCGCACGGAAGGCTCACATGACCACTGACAGCGACACCGGCACCGGCATGTTCCGGGACACCGCGGACGCGGCCGAACTGCTCGCGGAGTACGCGGCGGGCTCGTCGTTCTTCTTCGCCTCTCCGCGCGGTTCGATGCTGGCCCGCGGGGTGGACGCCACGGTGCCCAAGACGACGTGCGCCTACGGACGCTCCGGGCTTCCCCGGAGGGTGGCGGATTTCCTGCGCCACGCCGAGGAATTCGGCCGCCGCGATCCGCTCGTGGTGGGTGCGGTGCCGTTCGACGGGGATCTGCCCGCGCACCTGGTGCTGCCCAGCGAGGTCGTCCGCGCGCAACCGCTGGGCGAGTCGGCGGTGGTGGCCCCGGCGGCGGAATCGGCCGGCGGCGACTACGAACTGCGCCAGGTGCCTGCGCCGGGCGAGTACGAGCGGGCGGTGGAGCGGGTGCTCAAACGGCTGCGCAGCGCCGAGTTGAGCAAGGTGGTGCTGGCCCGCTCGCTGGAACTGTCCACTGCGGACCGAATCGATCCGGCGCGGATGCTGCGCAACCTGGCCGCCGCCGATCCCGGCGGCTACACCTACGCGGTCGACCTGCCGCGGCGCGGCGCCGACGGTTCGCGGGACAACTTCGGCCCGCAGCCCGAACTCGCGCGCACGCTGCTGGGCGCGAGCCCGGAGCTGCTGGTGTCGCGGCACGGCACCCAGGTGCGGGCGAACCCGATGGCCGGCTCCCGCCCGCGCAGCGACGACCCGGCCGAGGACCGCCGCCGCGCCGCGGAGCTGCTGGAGTCGGACAAGGACCTGCGCGAGCACGCCGCCGTCGTGGAGGCGGTCGCGGACGCGTTGCGCCCGTACTGCACCGAACTCGTCGTCCCGGAGCGTCCGTCGGTGCGCAGCACGGCCGCGATGTGGCACCTGGCGACCGAGGTGACCGGTGAGCTCGCCGACCCCGCCACCTCGTCGCTGCAGCTGGCAGTGGCGATGCACCCGACGCCCGCGGTGTGCGGTACTCCGCCGGAACCCGCGCGGCAGGCCATCGCCGAGGCCGAGCCGTTCGAGCGCGGCTTCTACACCGGGATGGTCGGCTGGTGCGACGCGGCCGGTGACGGCGAGTGGGTCGTGACGATCCGCTGCGCGGAGATCGAAGATGCGGCGCTGCGGCTGTACGCGGGCGCGGGAATCGTCGAGGGCTCCGATCCGGCCGAGGAGCTCGCCGAAACCTCCGCCAAATTCCGCACCGCGTTGTCGGCCATGGGGTGGTCCGGCGCGCTGTAGTCGCACCCGTTCTTGGCCAATGATCGAAGAGGAATGCACGATGCTGCCCGGATGTCCCACTTGGCCCGAAGATTTCGCCCGCCGCTACCGGCGAGCCGGTTACTGGCGCGGGGAGACCTTCGGCGCGCTGCTGCGCGCCCGCGCGGCCGAGCGCGGCGATCGGGTCGCGATCGTCGATGAGCGGCGCCGGATCACCTACGCCGAGCTCGACGAGCGCGCGGACCGGCTGGCTGCCGGGTTGCGTGAGCTGGGGATTGCCCGGCAGGACCGCGTCGTGGTGCAGCTGCCGAACATCGCGGAGTTCTTCGAGGTGTGCTTCGCGCTGTTCCGGCTGGGCGCGGTGCCGGTGTTCGCGCTGCCGTCGCACCGGCTGACCGAGGTGTCCTACTTCTGCGAGTTCAGCGCCGCCGCTGCCTACATCACCTGCGACGTGGAGGCCGGGTTCGACCACCGCACGCTGGCCGCCGAGGTGGCGGGGAAGGTGCCGGGGCTGGGGCGGGTGCTCATCGCGGGCGATCCGGGCGACACCGGCTTCACCGCGCTGTCTGATGTGGACGCAGAGCCGTCCGAACTGGACGGACCGGATCCCGGCGACATCGCCTTCCTGCAGTTGTCCGGCGGTAGCACCGGTGTTCCGAAGCTGATCCCGCGTACCCACGACGACTACCTGTACTCGTTCCGCGCCAGCAACGACATCTGCGGTGTCACCGCGGACACGGTGTACCTGGCGGCGCTGCCGATCGCGCACAACTTCCCGATGAGTTCCCCGGGAACGTTCGGCGTGCTGCACGCGGGAGGCCGGGTGGTGCTCGCGCGGCGCTCCAGCCCGGACGAGGTCTTCCCGCTCGTCGAAACCGAACGGGCCACGCTGGTGGCGGCCGTGCCGCCGCTGGCGCTGGTGTGGCTGGACGCGGCCGAGCACACCGAGCACGACCTCTCCAGCCTGCGAGTGCTGCAGATCGGCGGCGCGAAGTGCAGCGAGGAGGTCGCGCGCCGGGTGCGGCCGGTGCTGGGGGCGACGCTGCAGCAGGTCTTCGGCATGGCCGAGGGCTTGGTGAACTACACGCGGCTGGACGATCCGGAAGAGGTCATCGTCGGCACGCAGGGCCGTCCGATCTCCCCGGACGACGAGGTCCTGGTGGTCGATGACGACGACAACCCCGTCGCAGCAGGGGAAACCGGGCACCTGCTCACCCGCGGTCCGTACACCATCCGCGGCTACTACGACGCCGAGGAGCACAACGCGAAGGCGTTCACGCCGGAAGGCTTCTACCGCACCGGCGACGTCGTCCGATTCACCCCGGAAGGCAACATCGTGGTCGAGGGCCGCGCCAAGGACCAGATCAACCGCGGTGGCGAGAAGGTCGCCGCCGAAGAGGTGGAGAACCACCTGCTGGCGCACCCGTCGGTGCACGACGCCGCGGTGGTGTCCATGCCGGACCCGTACCTCGGCGAGCGCACCTGCGCCTTCGTGGTGCCGCGCGGGGAAGCGCCGAAACCGCGGGAGCTGATCAAGTTCGTCCGGCAGCGCGGGCTGGCCGGCTACAAGGTGCCCGACCGCGTCGAGTTCGTCGACCGGTTCCCGCAGACCGGCGTCGGCAAGGTCAGCAAGCGCGACCTGCGCGCGGCGATCGAGCGGGACCTCGTCCCCGGACTCCAGCGGCGCTGAACGGATTTCGCAGCGAGGACAGGAGGAATCACCGGTGGGGTTGCCGACGATCGCGCCGTATCCCGTGCCGCGGCAGGACGACCTGCCGCCGAACCGGGTGGATTGGCGAGCGGATCCGGCGCGCGCGGTGCTGCTGGTGCACGACATGGAACGCCACTTCGTGGGCGCGTACGCGCCGGAAGGCGAACCGCTCAGCGAGGTCGTGCCGAACATCCGCGCACTGGGCGCGCAGGCGCGCCAGGCCGGGGTGCCGGTGGTCTACTGCGCCCAGCCCAGCGGGCAGAGCCCGCAGCAGCGCGGGCTGCAGCTGGAGTGGTGGGGGCCGGGCGTGGCCGACGCCGCGCAGGAAGCCATCATCGAGGAACTCGCGCCCGAACCCGGCGACGTGCGGATGACGAAGTGGCGCTACAGCGCTTTCCAGCGCACCGAGCTGCGTTCGATGCTGCACGAGTGGGGACGCGACCAGCTGGTGATCACCGGCATCTACGCGCACATCGGCTGCCTGATGACCGCGGCGGAGGCGTTCCAGCAGGAGGTGCAGGCGTTCCTGGTGGCCGACGCGGTCGCGGACTTCTCCGCGGAGGAGCACGCGATGGCGCTGCGCTACGCGGCGAAGCGGTGCGCGGTGGTCGAGTCGGCCGAACGGCTCGTCAAGGATCTCGCGGGCAGCGCGGTGACGGGAGTGGAGAACCGATGAGCGCGAAGCTGACCCTGGACGACGTGCGGGCCGACGTGGCGGAACTGCTCTACGAGGACCCTTCCGAGCTCGCCGACGACGAGAACCTGCTGGACTGGGGCCTGGATTCGGTGCGGATCATGAGCCTGGTGGAGCGGTGGCGCAGGCTCGGCGTGCAGATCACCTTCGCGGACCTGGCAGAACGTCCGAGCCTGGCGGACTGGTGGAGCGTGCTGGAGCCGAAGGTCGCCGAAGCGCAGGACTGAGTTCGCGGCGGGCGGTTTCGCCATCGGCCCGATTCGGCGCTGAACGGCGCGAATAAGCGGGGAGCACCGCGGACCGCGGGTCGGTCGAGCCCCGCCCGGCGCAACGCCTTCGGCGATTCACTCGACCAGCAGCCGGTTCAACCGCGCGGCCACCGTGGCACGCCGCCAGTCGTGCACCGGCAGCGCTTCGAGCAGCACCTCGTGCACCTCGATGTCGTGCTTGCCGACTTCCGCGTCGGCCAGCCGCCACAGCGCCTCGGCGTCCCGCGCGGCCAGCACCGCACCGCGCACGCCGGTGATCAGGTCTTCGCGCTCCTCGTGGATCAGCGGCGCTTCCGAAGCGGGCAGCAGCGGGCCGTGCAGCTCGAGCGCGGCCGAGACCTCGCCTGCGCGCAATGCCTTGCGCAGGCGCAGGAAATCCGCGTCGACCTCGGCGGCGAGCCGGTACGGCTTGGTGCCCACCACGTCGTGCCCGAGCTGCGCGCGCAGCCGGTGGATCTCCGCGCGCACGGTCACCGGGTTGCCCTGCTCGCCGTGCAGCGCCAGTGCGAGCTGCTCGGCGTTGACGCCGTCCGGGCGCAGCGCCAGCACGGCCAGCAGCTCCGCGCGGCGGGGGCTCAGCGCGACTTCGCGGCCGCGCAGCCGCGCGGTCGGACGGGGAGTGAGGAAGTCGAGCCGCAACGTCGGCGCGCGCGTCTTGGACGCGGGTGACGGTGCGCGCAGCAGGTAGCCGTCGTCCAGCGGCTCGATCCGCGCCTCGCGGCCGGACAGCAGCAGCGCCCCGTCCGGCCGGTCCAGCTCGACCCGTTCCGGCAGCGCCAGATCACCGGGCTCGGCGGCGATCACGCGGCCGGAGGAACTCAGCAGCGCGGCCGGTTCGCCCTGCAACGCGTGCAACGCGTGCAGGTTCCGCTCCCGCAGCTGCTCGTCGCGGCGCGTCATCCGCTCCCGCAGCTCGCTTTCCACCAGCGTCGCGGCCGCCGATACCAGCGCGGGCAGCGCCGGGTGCATCGTATGCAACGGGCCGCTGAGGTCGATGGCGCCGAGCAGCCGCCCGGTCTCCGGGTCGTGCACCGGCGACGCCGCGCAGGTCCACGAGTGGTAGCGGCGCACCAGGTGTTCGGCGGAGTGGATCTGCACCGGCAGCCCGGTCGCGAGCGTGGTGCCCATCGCGTTGGTGCCGATCGACGACTCCGCCCACCGGGTGCCCTCCGCCAGCCACACCCGGTCGGCGTCGCGGCAGACGTCGCGGTGGCCCTCCCGCCACAGGATGTTCCCGTCCGCGTCGGTGACGATCATGATGTGCGTGGTGCCGTCCGCGGCGTCCAGCAACGTCCGGCGCAGCAGCGGCACGCACTCCGCCAGCGGATGCGCAGCCCGCACGTCGCAGAGCTGGTCGGAGCCGAAGGTGACCGGGGGCTCCCAGCGTTCCGGATCCACGCTGGCCGCCAGCGACCGCTGCCACGACTCGGACACCACCGCGCGGGGCGCTCGCGGTGCGGGCTGCCCGGAGAGCACGGCGGTGTGCACCCGCCGCAGCAGGTGGGCCCGCTCCAGCGGGTCGGCCGGGGTGTCGTCGGTGTGGTTCATGGCTCCTGTACGCCGCGGGATCTTCACCGGTGGTCCGGTGCGCCGCACCTGCTCGTGGAACCGTCCTCGCGGTCTCGCGCGGGCGGTGCTCGCGGGCTGCTCCGGTGGTGCGCCGTACCACGCCCGTTCGGCTCATCCTGAACGGTGACGATCGTTACGAGCAACCATCCTCACCCCAATGCTGCTCGCCGCGGCAACGCATCTGCAACGTCGCGCTCCGTAGGTTCCCCGCCCGAGACCGCACAACGTCGTACGGGAGGCACCAGATGACCCGCTTCGCAGCGCCGGGCACCGAGGGATCGGTCGTCGAATACAAGTCGCGCTACGACCACTTCATCGGTGGCGAATACGTGTCCCCGGCCAAGGGTGGTTACTTCGACAACCCCACGCCGGTCAACGGGCAGGTCTTCACCGAGATCGCCCGCGGCACCGCCGACGACGTGGAACGAGCCGTGGACGCCGCCGAAGGCGCGGCCGCCGCGTGGGGCCGCACCGCACCCACCGAGCGAGCGGGGACGCTGCTGGCGATCGCCGACCGCATGGAGCAGAACCTGCAGAAGCTCGCGGTCGCCGAGAGCTGGGAGAACGGCAAGCCGATCCGGGAGTGCCTGGCCGCGGACATCCCGCTGGCGATCGACCACTTCCGCTACTTCGCGGGCGCGCTGCGCGCGCAGGAAGGGTCGCTCTCGCAGATCGACGAGAACACCGTCGCCTACCACTTCCACGAGCCGCTGGGCGTGGTCGGGCAGATCATCCCGTGGAACTTCCCGATCCTGATGGCGGTGTGGAAGATCGCCCCGGCGCTGGCGGGCGGCAACGCGATCGTGCTCAAGCCCGCCGAGCAGACGCCCGCATCGATCCACGTGCTGCTGGAGGTCATCGGGGACCTGCTGCCGCCGGGCGTGCTCAACGTGGTCAACGGTTTCGGCGTCGAAGCGGGCAAACCGCTGGCGTCGAACTCCCGCATCCGCAAGGTCGCCTTCACCGGCGAGACCACCACCGGGCGGCTGATCCTGCAGTACGCCAGCGAGAACATCATCCCGGTGACCGTGGAGCTGGGCGGCAAGAGCCCGAACATCTTCTTCGACGACGTCGCCGCGCAGCGCGACGCCTTCTACGACAAGGCGATCGAGGGCTTCACGATGTTCGCGCTCAACCAGGGCGAGGTGTGCACCTGCCCGTCCCGGGCGCTGGTGCAGCGCGGCATCTACCAGGACTTCATCGCCGACGCGGTCGCGCGCACCGAGACCATCAAGCAGGGTCACCCGCTGGACACCGAAACCCAGGTGGGCGCGCAGGCCAGCAACGACCAGCTGGAGAAGATCCTCGCCTACATCGACATCGGCAAGCAGGAGGGCGCCAAGATCCGCACCGGCGGTGAGCGCGTCGACCTCGGCGGGGAGCTGTCCGGCGGCTACTACGTGCAGCCCACGATCTTCGAGGGGCACAACAAGCAGCGGATCTTCCAGGAGGAGATCTTCGGCCCGGTCGTGTCGGTGGCCTCGTTCGACGACTACGACGACGCGCTCAAGACCGCCAACGACACCCTCTACGGCCTCGGCGCGGGCGTGTGGTCGCGGGACGGCAACACCGCCTACAAGGCGGGCCGGGACATCCAGGCGGGCCGGGTGTGGGTGAACAACTACCACGCCTACCCGGCGCACGCGGCCTTCGGCGGCTACAAGCAGTCCGGCATCGGCCGCGAGACGCACAAGATGATGCTCGACCATTACCAGCAGACGAAGAACCTGCTGGTCAGCTACTCGGACAGCGCCCAAGGGCTGTTCTGATGGACGAGCCCGGCCGAGTGGCCGTGACGCCGGAGGCGGCGGAGCTGATCCGCCGCCTCCGCGGCGAGCACGGCCAGGTGATGTTCCACCAGAGCGGCGGCTGCTGCGACGGCAGCGCACCGATGTGCTACCCGCAGGGCGAGTTCCGCACCGGAGCGTCCGACGTGCATCTCGGCGATCTGGCCGTGGACGACGAGGACGGCGCGCCGAATCCGGTCCCGGTGTGGATGTCCGGCCCGCAATACGAGTACTGGCAGCACACCCACCTGACCATCGACGTCGTGCAGGGGCGGGGCAGTGGTTTCTCCCTGGAGGCGCCCGAAGGCGTGCGCTTCCTGATCCGCTCGCGGCTGTTCACCGACGAGGAATGGGCCGCGCTGGGTTCGCACTGAACCACCCGTTTGCTCGGGTGCGGCCCGCCCGGCCGCACCCGCTCACGGCCACGGGAGCTGCGGGGAGCGGGTGAACCCGATGCCCGCCGCCTCCCAGCGCGGTGCTTGCGCGGCCAGCCGCGCCCGGAACGACTCCCAGTCGTGCGTCGCGGCAGGGGACCAGCCGAGTTCGGCGATCGCGGGCAGCCGGGGGAACGCCATCACCTCCAGGTGCGCGGAGTTCTCCAGCGTCTCGGTCCAGATCGGTGCTTCCACGCCGAGCACGGACTCCTCGCCGACGCCCTGCAGGTGCGCGGCCGGGTCCCAGCCGTAGGCGTCGGCGACTTCGACGTAGCCGGCCCAGTTCAGGCCGAGTTCGGTCGACTCGTCGTACTTCATGTCCAGGTAGGACCTGTTCGCGGGCGACATGAGGATCTTGCTGCCACGCGCGGCGGCGGCCGCGACCTCGGCCGCCTCCGGGTCGGCGGGATCGGTTCCCCAGTACTGCACGACCGCCGGATTCTGCGGTGTCGCCTTGGCGTACTCGTGCCAGCCGACGACGGTCTTGCCGTGCGCGCGCAAGATCGGCAGCGCGCGGCGCATGAACGCCCGGTACTGCTCGTCGGTCGTCGCGTCCGCCTCGTCACCGCCGATGTGCAGGTAGGGGCCGGGCGTGAGCGCGGCGATCTCGCCGATCACCTCGTCCAGGAACCGGTACGAGATGTCCTTGTCCACGCACAGCGAGCTGAACCCGACCTCGATGCCGGTGTAGAGCGGCGGCGCCACACCGTCGCAGTTGAGCTCCGCGTAGGACGACAACGCGGCGTTGGTGTGCCCCGGAACGTCGATCTCGGGGACGATCGTGATGTGCCGCGAAGCGGCGTAGCGCACGATCTCGGCGTAGTCCTGCTGGGTGTAGAAGCCGCCGGGGCCGCCGCCGACCTCGGTGCTGCCGCCGTGCTCGGTCAGCCGCGGCCAGGACTCGATCTCGATGCGCCAGCCCTGGTCGTCGCTCAGGTGCAGGTGCAGAAAGTTGATCTTGTAGCGCGCGATCTGGTCGATGTAGCGCTTGACCTGCTCGACGCCGAAGAAGTGCCGCGCCACGTCGAGCATCGCCGCGCGGTGGCCGAACCGGGGCCGGTCGGCGATCGCACCGCCCGGGATCGGCCACGGCCCGGGCTGCGGGTCCGCGCTCTCGATCTGCGGAGGCAGCAGCTGCCGCAGCGTCTGCACGCCGTTGAACAGCCCCTCGGGCGTTCCCGCGCGCAACGTGACGGTTTCGGCGGTGACTTCGAGGCGGTATCCGGCTTGGCCGAGCCCCGCGTCATCGAGGCGCAGCACGAGATCGCCCCGTTCGCCGGTCGGCAAGGCGTAGCCGGTCGCCGGGCGCAGCACACCCGCGAGGTACTCGGCGACCCCTGCGGCCGCCGGGTCCGCGCCGATCGCGCTGTCCGGCCCCAGCTCGAAGCGCACGCCCGGCGCCTCCCGCACCGACTCCGGCACCGGGATCACCTGCTGCATCCGAGATCCCTGCGCCGCACGTGCGGATGGTGCGGCGCCCAGCGCGCCCGCCGCGACGGCGCCGCCGAACAGGGCCATCGCCGCACGCCGCGGGAACTCGATCGGGAAGTGGTTCATCGGCTCGCTCCCGGCTCGGAAGATCGTGGAGACCAAAGGTATAGACCACGATCCGCCGCCGGGAGCGGCCGAACGGACGTATCGGGCACCGAGCCGGCCCGCACGATCAGCGCAGGCTCACTCCCGCCGACCGCGCAGCGCTCCGCGCAAGCCGTCCAGCACCGCCGGGTCCTCGATCGTCGAGGGAACCTTCGCGTCGCCGGTGTCGGCGATCTCGCGCATCGACTTGCGCAGGATCTTGCCGGAGCGCGTCTTCGGCAGCCCGTCCACCACGTCGACGTCGCGGAACGCCGCCACCGGCCCGATCTGCTCGCGCACCGCGGCGACCAGCTCCGCGCGCAGCGTCTCGTCGTCGATCTCCACGCCGGACTTGAGCACCACGAATCCGCGCGGCACCTGGCCCTTCAGCGGGTCGTGCACCCCGATCACCGCGCATTCGGCCACCGCCGGGTGCCCCGCCAGCACCGCCTCGATCGAACCCGTCGACAACCGGTGCCCGGCCACGTTGATCACGTCGTCGGTGCGTCCCATGACGAACACGTAGCCGTCCTCGTCGATGTAGCCGCTGTCGCCGGTGCGGTAGTAGCCGGGGTAGCGGGACATGTACGACTCGTGGAACCGCGCGTCGTCGTTCCACAACGTCGGCAGCATCCCCGGCGGCAGCGGCTGCTTGATGCAGATCGCGCCCTCGGTCCCGGCAGGCGCCTGCTGCCCGGACTGGTCCAGCACCCGGACGTCGAAACCGGGCACCGGCACGGTCGGCGAACCCGGCTTGACCGGCATCGGCTCCAGCCCGCGCAGGTTCGCGCAGATCGGCCAGCCCGTCTCGGTCTGCCACCAGTGGTCGATCACCGGAATCCGCAGCCGGTCCACGGCCCACTGGTACGTCTCGGGATCCAGCCGCTCGCCTGCCAGGAACAGGGTCTGCAGGCTGGAGACGTCGTAGCGGTCGAGCTCCCGAGCCTCCGGATCGACCCGCTTGATCGCGCGGAACGCGGTCGGTGCGGTGAACAGCGCCTTCACCCGGTGCTCGGAGATCACGCGCCAGAACGCACCGGCATCCGGCGTGCCCACCGGCTTGCCCTCGTAGACCACCGTGGTCGCCCCGGCCAGCAGCGGTGCGTACACGATGTAGGTGTGCCCGACGACCCAGCCCACGTCGGAGGCCGTCCAGAACACGTCGCCGGGCCCGATGTCGTAGATCGCGCCCATCGACCAGTGCAGCGCCACCGCGTGCCCGCCGTTGTCCCGCACGACGCCCTTGGGGCGGCCGGTGGTGCCGGAGGTGTAGAGCACGTAGAGGGGATCGGTCGCCGCGACCGGCACGCAGTCGGCAGGTTCGGCCGTCGCGACTAGTTCGTCCCAATCGACGTCGTCCGGGCCGAGCTCGGCGGGGGACTGCGGCCGCTGCAACATCACCACACCGCCCGCGGGCCGGTGCTCGGACATCCGCAGCGCCTCGTCGACGATCGGCTTGTACTCCACCACCCGATTCGGCTCGAGTCCGCAGGAGGCGGCCACGATCACCGCCGGCTGGGCATCGTCGATGCGCGCGGCGAGCTCCTTGGGCGCGAATCCGCCGAAGACCACCGAGTGCACCGCGCCGATCCGCGCGCAGGCCAGCATCGCCACCAGCGCCTCCGGGACCATCGGCAGGTAGATGATCACCCGATCGCCCTTGCCGACACCGCGCGAGCGCAACGCGCCTGCGAACCGCGCGACCCGGTCCAGCATCTCCTGGTAGCTCCAGCTGAGCTGCTCACCGGCCATCGCCCCGCCTGCCATCGCGGAGTCCCAGATCACCGCGGTCCGCGCGCCGTGCCCGTCCCGCACGTGCCGGTCCAGCGCGTTGAAGCAGGTGTTGAGCACACCGTCGGCGAACCACCGCCCGGAATCCGCCAGCGCCCGCTCCGGTGCCCGGTCCCATTCGATGCCGCGGGCGGCATCGAGCCAGAACCCGTCCGGATCGGACAGACTGCGCCGGTGCGCGTCGGCGTAGGCGCCCATGACCACGACCTCCCACGTGCGGCTGTTCAGGTGCCGAAGTCCTACCGCACGGCACCCGTTCGCGCCAACAACCTGCGGCCACCGGCCGGAATACCCGCCGCCGTGCACCGTGTTGCGCGGGTGGCACCGCACCCGTGCCGCCGTTCCCGGCAAGCGTCCACAACGGACTTCCGGAGTGCGCGGAACTGCGGCGGCGAGCGGGCCTCGCGACGAGCGGTCCGCCCGCTTCGCCCGCGCCGAACCGGCGCGCGGACCGGCTCGTGCAGCTCGGCGCCCTCGCCCGCCCGCTTGGCGCGGCAGGCCCGGAATTGCGCGAATGACCGGTGATCCATGGAACAGAATTCGCCGGGAGGGGAGGCGGCGGAGCTAACACGGGGTGCGGCGCGGCCGACAACCGTGATGGAGGTGCCAGGTAGTGATGAGTGCGAATACGACGGTGCGCGAAGCCGGGCCGGACGGCTCCGGACGGGCCGGTGAACTGCCGACCACGCCGAGCAGCGTGGTGTGGAGCGGCGGCCACTCGTTCGTCCTCGAAGGCGTGGGCGGCCGGGCGCGCTGGGCCGGTGTCGACGACCGCGGCCGCGCCCGCTTCCTCACCGACGCCGAGCTGCAGCGGCGGGGCTGGAGCCACGCCCGTCGCTGAACGGAGCCGCCCGCGCACCCGGCTCGCCGCAGCCACGGCCGCCACGGCCGGTGCCGGGGGCGTGTGGCACCCTGACGCGAGTGGACGCCGAGCGTCCATCGGGCCGGAGGCGCAGGTGAGCGCCGTACGGCGGATCGCACAACCGTGTCAGGGAGGGCTGTGGTGCAGGACGCCGACGGCACCACGGCCGGACCGCGTGGCCGGGGTGGGGCGCAGGATTCCGTGCCCCCGGAACCGTCCCGGCATCCGGCTCCGGACCGACCGGAACCGAGCGAGCACCCCGAAGCGCGCGAGCATCCCGAACCAGGCGAGCAAGCAGCCGCGCAGCAACCGCCGGAGGACTCCGCGCAGCAACCGGCGGATTCGTCCGGTCCGGATGACGCCGAAACCGCAGCCCCGCCCGATCCCGGCATCGCGCACATCAAAGAGGTCGCCGCGAACGTCTGGGACGATCCCTGGCTGACCTGGCCGAACCTGCTCAGCGTGCTGCGCCTGGCCGGTGTCCCGCTGTTCCTCTGGCTGCTGCTGGGGCCGCAGCAGGACCTGCTTGCCCTGCTGGTGCTGGTGATCAGCGGGGCCACCGACTGGCTCGACGGCAAGCTCGCCCGCTGGCTGAACCAGTACAGCCGCGTCGGCGAGCTGCTCGACCCGGGTGCCGACCGGCTCTACATCGTCGCGACGCTGATCGCCTTCGTGCTCCGGGACGTGATCCCGTGGTGGGCCGCGGTGGCGCTGATCGGCCGCGACGTGGTGCTGACGCTGTGCTTGCCGGTGCTGCGCTGGCACGGGTTCGAGCCGCCCGAGGTGCACTACCTCGGCAAGGCCGCGACCTTCTGCCTGATGTACGCGTTCCCGCTGTTGCTGCTGGTGCAGGAGGACTTCGCGTTCGAGCAGGTCGTGCGCCCGCTGGCGTACGCCTTCACCGGCTGGGGCGGCGTGCTGTACGTGTGGGCCGGTGTGCTGTACCTGATCCAGGTCTTCGCGACCGTGCGGCTGGCCAGATCGAACCGGACCTGACCGCGGCGCACCCGGCCGCGGTGCGCGTGCGCTGCCGGTGTCACCCGCGCTGCGGAGTTGATCACGTCGCGGCTGCCTTGCGGTCCGCTGCGACCTCGACCTAGGCTCGCGGCGCCCGCGGCGATCATCGCGGGTGAGGCGGAGGCGCTGCGAAGTCCCGTCGGCCGAGCGACCAGGAAGGCGGGACCCAAGTGGCCCCGGAAGGGATCAAGTACACCGAAGACCACGAGTGGGTGCTGCGCACCGGCGAGGACACCGTCCGGGTCGGCATCACCGACTACGCCCAGCAGCAGCTCGGCGACGTGGTGTTCGTCCAGCTGCCCGATGCGGGCGAGGCGGTGCAGGCCGGTGGCGGCATCGGCGAGGTGGAGTCGACCAAGAGCGTCTCGGACATCTACGCCCCGGTCGCCGGCGAGGTCGTCGCCCGCAACGAGCGGCTCGACGAGCAGCCCGAGCTGGTCAACTCCGCGCCGTTCGGCGACGGCTGGATGCTCGAGATCAAGCTGGCCGACCCGGCGGCGCCGGACGCGCTGCTCGGCCCGGAGGACTACCAAGCCGTCATCGACCAGGCATGATCGTCGATCTCCGCACCGCGGCCGGATCGTTGTGGGACTCCCGCGTCTGCCACCTGGAACGGCGCGGTACGTTGGAACGCACTTGCACGACCCATCCGCGCAGAGGAGAGCTCAGGTGAGCCAGAACGACGGGCCCGGCGGCGTTCCGCCGGAGCAGTCACCGGAGACCACCTCGGTCTTCAGGCCGTTCCTGTCGGAATCGGAGAGCACCGAGAGTGCGGCTCCGGAGCCTGCGGCCTCCGGAGTCGACGCGCTGCCCGCCGGGTCCGCCCTGCTGGTGGTCAAGCGCGGCCCGAACGCGGGGTCGCGATTCCTGCTCGACCGGGAGACCACCAGCTCGGGTCGGCACCCCGACAGCGACATATTCCTCGACGACGTCACCGTTTCCCGTCGCCACGCCGAGTTCCGGCGCGAGGGCAGCGACTTCGTCGTCGTGGACGTGGGCAGCTTGAACGGGACCTACGTCAACCGGGAACCGGTGGACACCTCGGTGCTGGCCAACGGCGACGAGGTGCAGATCGGCAAGTTCCGGCTGGTGTTCCTGACCGGGCCGATCGACGGCGGCCAGGGACGCTGAAGGTCCGCGGCCGTTCCGCGACGGGGCGCCGCCCCGACGGCATCCGAGGCGATCGTCCGATCGCGGCACCGGAGGCGATCATCCGATCGCCGGGTGCGGAGCCGCCGGTCCGTCCTCGCCCGATGCCCTCCGCGAGGCTCTGACCAGCGGTTGGCCGTTGGGGCTGCGGTGTATCGTTGCTGTGGGCGTCGTTGCGCTGCAGCAACCGGCAGGGCGCGGGAACTCCCCGTTCGCCCGGAGCCCGCAGCGGGCGAACGATCTCGGCAGCATCGCGAACGGCACCGGCGAGCGGAACCGGAGTCGGTCGACGAACAAGGGCCTGCACCGGCGGCACCGGCGTTCGCGCGCGGTCCGGCGAGCAGGCGGTACGAACCGGAAAAAGCCGTTCAGCGAGCGGAAAATCCGGCCGGAGGCGATGGCCAGTGGTAGGCGTGTCCGCCGTATCGCGGGTAGCGTCGGAGGCGTCGGTGCGCGATCCTCGACCAAGGATGTCACGCTTCGGCGCGCTGGAGGAGGCGATGAGACGATGAGCAGCGAGATGCGCGTCGTCGGCGTGCGAGTGGAACTACCAGCCAACCAGCCGATTCTGCTGCTGCGCGAAACCGACGGTGAGCGGTACTTGCCGATCTGGATCGGATCGGTGGAGGCCACCGCGATCGCGCTGGAGCAGCAGGGTGTGCGGCCGGCCAGACCCCTGACCCACGATCTGCTCAAGGACGTCATCGGCGCCCTCGGGCGGGATCTGGAGCAGGTGCGGATCACCGATCTGCAGGAGGGCACGTTCTTCGCCGAGCTGATCTTCGACGGGGACGTGCGGGTCTCGGCCCGCCCGAGCGACTCGGTCGCGCTGGCGCTGCGGGTCGGGGTGCCGATCCACGCCGACGAATCGGTGCTGGACGAAGCTGGGCTGATCATCCCGGACGAGCAGGAGGACGAGGTCGAGAAGTTCCGGGAGTTCCTGGACTCGGTCTCGCCGGAGGACTTCCGGGGCGCGGATACCTGACCGCCCCGGTGCGCCACGACGGCTCCCGCTGCCGAGAGGCACGGGAGCCGTTCGCATTTCCGGCCCGGTGGCGGGGAATTCCCGGTGGGGTGTCCGCCCGGCGGGGGTGCGTCCGCGCGTCGCGTTGACCCGCCCACGGGGTGGGCTTACCGTCGTTGCAACGCGAATTGCTCCGATGTGATTTTCCAGGTCGGGCGCTCGCGGCCCGGTCGCGGGAGCTCCGGGGCGGCAGCCGCCCGGTGCGGTTCCCGGTGGTTCGCCGGCCCCGGTGGCCGGACGAGGGGAGGCAGGCGTGGTGGAGCGAGCACCCGGCGAAGATTTCGCGCAGCAGCCGGAACCGATGGCCGACCCCGCGTTGCCGGATCCAGCGCTGCCGGATGAACTCGTCGGCTACCGCGGACCCGCGGCCTGCCAGATCGCCGGAATCACCTACCGGCAGCTCGACTACTGGGCCAGGACCAAGCTGGTCGGCCCGTCCATCCGCAGCGCGGCCGGTTCGGGCTCGCAGCGGTTGTACTCGTTCAAGGACATCCTGGTGCTCAAGGTGGTCAAGCGGCTGCTGGACACCGGGGTCTCGTTGCACAACATCCGGCTGGCGGTGGAGCACCTGCGCGGCCGCGGGGTGCGCGACCTGGCGAAGATCACGTTGTTCAGCGACGGCACCACGGTCTACGAGTGCACCTCCGCGGAAGAGGTCGTCGACCTGCTGCAGGGCGGGCAGGGCGTGTTCGGCATCGCGGTCAGCGGTGCGATGCGGGAGATCACCGGCACCATCCACGAGTTCCCGGCGGAAAGAGCCGACACCGCCGACCCCGAAGAGCCCGTCGATGACGAGCTGTCCCGCAGGCGTCGGGACCGGCAAACGGGCTGAACCGGTTCGGCGGCTCCGGCCCGGGGATTTCGCGTGGACACGGTGCGTGCGCAGCGCGTCCGGTGCGTGGGACGTTCGGACGCGACGAAGATCGCACCGGTCGGCGCTCACTGGATCGGGTAGGGTGCGAGGCATCGCAGACCCCGTGCGGGAGAGTCCGCCGGTGATCCGGTCGCCGGCGGCGCCGAAGGAGCAAACCCTCCCCGACAACCTCTCAGGCGGCTGGACCGCACGGGCGAGATACCTCTGGAAAGAGGTGCCACCGGACGAGGTGGCGCCCGCCGACGGTGCAAGTCCGGTCCGACCGGGCGAAGCTCTCAGGCGTTCGCGATGCGGACAGTGACAGAGGGGGAGGGCAGCACACAACGCTGCCGCCCTGTGTCCGCTGCGATGAATGAGGTGTGGCGATGACGACCGAAGACCGGATCCCGCTGGCCGCCCTGGAACACGGAACCCCGTTCGCCGACCGCCACGTCGGGCCGCTGCCCGCCGAACTGGCCCGGATGCTGGACGTGATCGGCGTCGGCTCGCTGGAGGAACTCGCCCAGTCCGCGGTGCCGTCCGGCATCCGCGAGCGCGACCTGCACTTGGCGCTGCCGGAACCGGCGACGGAGGCGGAGGCGCTCGCCGAGCTGCGCGAGCGCGCGAGCCGCAACCGGCCGCACACCGAGATGATCGGGCTCGGCTACCACCCGACGATCACGCCGCCGGTGATCCGCCGCAACGTGCTGGAGAACCCGGCGTGGTACACCGCCTACACGCCGTACCAGCCGGAGATCTCGCAGGGCCGCCTGGAGGCGCTGCTGAACTTCCAGACCATGGTCGCGGACCTGACCGGGGTGCCGGTCTCGAACTCCTCGATGCTGGACGAGTCCACCGCCGCGGCCGAGGGCATGACCCTGGTGCGCCGCGCGGGCCGGAACAAGTCGCCGCGGTTCGTCGTGGACGCCGACACCATGCCGCAGACGCGTTCGGTGATCGAGACCCGTGCCGAGCCGCTGGGCATCGAGATCGTCGAGGCCGACCTCTCCGCCGGTCCGCAGGGCCTGCCGGAGGGGGACTTCTTCGGTGCGCTGCTGGCCTACCCGGGCGCATCGGGCGCGCTGCGCGACCACGAGGCGATCATCGCCGAGGTGCACGAGCGCGGCGCGATGGCCGTGGTCAGCGCCGACCTGCTGGCGCTGACGCTGCTGCGCGCGCCGGGGGAGATCGGTGCCGACGTCGTGGTCGGCACGACGCAGCGCTTCGGCGTGCCGATGGGCTTCGGCGGCCCGCACGCCGGGTACATGGCGGTGCGCAAGGGCATCGAGCGGCAGTTGCCCGGCAGGCTGGTCGGGGTGAGCGTGGACGCCGACGGGGATCAGGCTTACCGACTCGCGCTGCAGACCCGTGAGCAGCACATCCGCCGCGAGAAGGCCACCAGCAACATCTGCACCGCGCAGGTCCTGCTGGCCGTGATGTCGTCGATGTACGCGGTCTACCACGGCCCGGGCGGGCTGCGCGCCATCGCGCAGCGGGCGCACCGGATGGCGGCGGTGCTGGCCGAGCGGCTGCGCCGCGGCGGGGTCGAGGTCGTGCACGCGGAGTTCTTCGACACGATCGTCACGCGGGTGCCGGGCCGGGCGGCGGAGGTCGTCGACGCCGCTCGCGGCGAGGGGATCAACCTGCGCCACATCGACGCCGACCACGTGGGCCTCAGCTGCGACGAGACCACCACCCGGGAGACGCTGCTGAAGGTCCTCAGCGCGTTCGGGTTCGGTGGCGAGACGCTGACCGGGGTGGACGAGCTGGACGCGGAGACGGCCGACGCGCTGCCCACCGCACTGCTGCGCACCTCCGACTACATGACGCACCCGGTGTTCCACACGCACCGCTCGGAGACCTCGCTGCTGCGTTACCTGCGCAAGCTCTCGGACACCGACCTGGCGCTGGACCGCAGCATGATCCCGCTGGGCTCGTGCACGATGAAGCTCAACGCCACCGCCGAGATGGAGCCGGTGACCTGGCCCGAGTTCGCCGAGGTGCACCCGTTCGCACCCGGGCAGGACGCGGCGGGGCTGCTCGAGGTGGTGCACGACCTGGAGCGCTGGCTGACCGAGATCACCGGCTACGACGCGGTCAGCGTGCAGCCGAACGCGGGCAGCCAGGGCGAATTCGCCGGTCTGCTGGCCATCCGCGCCTACCACCACAGCCGTGGTGAGGCGGCGCGGGACGTCTGCCTGATCCCGGCCAGCGCGCACGGCACGAACGCCGCCAGCGCCGTGATGGCCGGGCTGCGCGTGGTCGTGGTGCGCTGCGACGACCAGGGCAACATCGAGATGGACCACCTGCGCGAGGTCGTCGAGCAGCACCGCGACGACCTGGCCGGGATCATGATCACTTACCCGTCCACGCACGGCGTCTACGAGGACACCGTGCAACAGGTGTGCGGGCTGGTGCACGACGCGGGCGGGCAGGTCTACGTCGACGGCGCGAACCTCAACGCGCTGATCGGGCTGGCCCGGATGGGCCGGTTCGGCGCGGACGTCTCGCACCTGAACCTGCACAAGACGTTCTGCATCCCGCACGGCGGCGGTGGTCCCGGCGTGGGGCCGATCGGTGTTCGCGCGCACCTGGCGCCGTTCCTGCCGAACCACCCGCTGCAGCCCGCGGCCGGTCCCGAGACCGGGGTCGGCCCGATCAGCGCCGCGCCGTGGGGCAGCGCCTCGATCCTGCCGATCTCCTGGGCCTACGTGCGGATGATGGGTTCGGACGGGCTGCGCCGGGCCACGCTGACCGCGGTCGCCGCGGCCAACTACGTGGCGCGGCGGTTGGACGAGTACTTCCCGGTGCTCTACACCGGCTCCGGCGGGTTCGTCGCCCACGAGTGCATCCTGGACCTGCGCCCGATCACCAAGTCCAGCGGTGTGACCGTGGACGACGTGGCCAAGCGGCTCGCCGACTACGGGCTGCACGCGCCGACGATGTCGTTCCCGGTCGCGGGCACGTTGATGGTGGAGCCGACCGAGAGCGAGAACCTCGCCGAACTCGACCGGTTCTGCGCGGCGATGATCGCCATCCGCGGGGAGATCGACAAGGTGGCCGCCGGGCAGTGGCCCGCCGACGACAACCCGCTGGTGCAGGCGCCGCACACCGCCCCGGCGCTGGCCGGTACGTGGGAGCACGCCTACACGCGCGCCGAGGCCGCCTACCCGCTGGGCACCTCGGAGGCGAAGGTGTGGCCTGCCGTTCGCCGCATCGACGGCGCGCGCGGTGACCGCAACCTCGTGTGCTCGTGCCCTCCGCTTTCGGCCTACGAGGCATGATCGCGCGGGGGTGAGCGGGCGACCGGCCGGATGCACTACGGTGGGCGGTTCCATCCGACCGCCTCCGAGAGGAGTGCAGCAATGCTCACGATCAGCGAGAGCGCAGCCGAGGTCATCAAGGTCGTGCTGGCCGGTGGTGAATCGGGCGAGAGCTCGGGGCTGCGGATCGCGCCGGTCGCCAACGCGTCCGGTGAGGGCGAGCTCCAGGCGGCCATCGCCAGCGAGCCGCAGGCCGACGACGAGGTGGTCGAGGAGTCCGGTGCCCGGGTGTTCCTCGAGCCGCAGGCCGCGTCGCTGCTCGGGGACAAGGTCCTCGACGCCGAGCGCGACGACAACGGTGAGCTGAGCCTGGCCGTTCGGGAATGAGCTGATCGGCCCGCCGCCGCGTGGTGGCGGGCCGATTTCGTTCGGATCGAAGTGCGGCTCGCTGGGCGGAGTCGCTTTGGAACCGGAGTTGTTCAGGGACCGAAGCCGCTTTCTGCCCGGAGCCCCTTTAGGACCCGGAGCCCCTTTAGGACCCGGAGCCGCTTTAGGGCCGGAAATCGTTTCAGGGCTGGGAATCGCTCAACTCGGAACGAGCTGCCTCGGCCGTTTCCGCCGCCAGCAGCCCCGCGCAGACCTCGATCAGCCGGGTGCGCAATCCGCCCGCCTCATCGGCGAATTCGCGTTGCCGCGCCGCGTATTCGGCGCGCCCTTCCGCCGTTTCCACCGCGATCGGTTCGTATCCGAGTTCGCGCAGGTCGTACGGGCTCGCGCGCATGTCGACCGCGCGGATGCGCGCGGCCAGGTCGAAGCAGTCGGCGATCAGCTCGGACGGCACCAGCGGGTCGAGCTTGTAGGCCCACTTGAACAGGTCCATGTTGTTGTGCAGGCAGCCCGGCTGTTCCATCGCGACCTGATCGGCGCGGGTCGGTTGCAGCGCATTCAGCGGCCGGGCCTGCGGGGTGAAGAATCGGAAGGCGTCGTGGTGGCTGCATCGGATCTGCATGGACTCCACGACTTCATCGGTGCCGCGGTGCCCGAGTCGCAACGGCCAGGAAGCGTGCCGCACGTCCTCCGGCGTGGTGCGGTACAGCATGGCCCACTCGTGCAGGCCGAAGCAGCCCAGGAACGGCCGCCGGTCTTGCACCGCGGTCAGCAGGTCCCGCACGAAACGCGCGGTGTCCAGGCGTTTCGCCGTGCGTGCCGCGGGGGACAGTGCGACGCCTTGCGGCAGCGCGACGTAGCCGCGCCGGTCCAGGAACTCCTCGCCGCCCGCGAGCGCGACGCCGAGGCCGGGTTGCCAGCGCTCCAGCAGTGACGGGCGGTGCGAGTAGTAGGTGAACAGGAAGTCCATCACCGGGTGCGGGATGCCCTCGCGCCGCCTGCGGCGATGCGGTTCGGTCCACTGCCGCACCCGCTGCCGATGCGCGGCTCGGCGTGCGCGCCACTCCTGCTCGGCAAGCACTTGCATAGTGCGGCCAGGATAGGCGAGGTCGGGTGGCCGTCCGGCGCCCCGGTGGGCTCAGTCCGCTGCCGGTCGCAGCGTGCCGAGGAGTTCGCCGAGCCGTGCCGGGATGGGGGTTTTGGTCCCGTCCGGGGCGCGGCAGGCGAAGGTCATGGTGCCGAAGGTGACCAGCTCGTCGCCGCGGCGGAACTCGTGGCCGAGGGTGTACGAAGTGGTGCCGACCTTGCTGCGCACCAGCTCGCAGGTGAGTTCGTCGAACACGTGCACCGGCCGCAGGTAGGTGGCGTCCGAGTGCACGCCGACCGTTCCCGCACCGAGCTGTTCGGCCAGCTCCGCCGAGCGCAGCCCGTGGTGGTGCAGCCAGCTGCTGTAGGTGCGCTCCATCCACGGGTAGTAGATCGCGAAGTAGGCGATGCCGAGCGAGTCGCAATCCCCGTAGGAGAGCTGGAACCGTTGCATCGTCGGCGGCGTCATCGGTTCTCCTCCAGCAGCACGGTCGCGGTGCCGGACAGCACGGTCCGCCCGCCGAGCACGTCGAGCTGCACATCGCAGGTGGCGACCCGGCAGCCCTCCTCATCGGCGACCTCGCGCACCGTCCCCCGCGCGCAAAGGTGGTCACCTGCGAACACGGTGCCGAGGTAGCGCAACCGCACGCCGCGCACCCGGTCCGCGCCGCCCGCCCAACGGCTCAGCATGTCCAGCACGTACGCCTGGTTCAGCGGACCCTGGTTGATCACCCGCTCGCCGAGCCCGAGCGCGCGCACCGCGGATTCGTCGAAGTGGATCGGGTTGGCATCGCGCATCAGCGCCGACATCGTCTTCATCTTCTCCGCCGAGACCGGGCCGATGCGGTGCTCCGGCAGTTGCTCGCCGGCCTCGGTCACTGCGCCCTCCTCGGGAAGATGATCGAGCTGGTGCAGCTCGCCGCCAGCGCGCCGGAATCCTCGTGCAGGTCGAGCCGGTACTCGACGAGGTCGAAGACACCGGTGCGCGAGCCGCGCTTGCGCCGCGCGGACTCGATCCGGCCGCGGACCCGGTAGGTGCCGCCGACGCGCAGCGGGACGTGGATTTCGGTGCTGGTCTCGCCGGCCATCGGGCCGTCCGACTCGGTGGCGCCGAACATCGCCCACAACTGCTCCCAGGACATGCCCATCGCGGCGGTTCCGGCGAGGAAGACGAACACCGGGCTGCCCGCGCCGTCCTCGGGTGCGGCGAGCGCGCAGTCGTTGACCAGTCGCACCCACCACGGTTCGAAGGTGAACTCGCCGCCGGGCAGTTCGGTGCCGACCAGCCTCGCCAGTTCGGCCTCGTCCGGGCTCAAACCGAACGCTCCCGGTCGGCCCAGTACGGGGTGCGCAGGTCGCGCTTCATCACCTTGCCGGTCGGCGCCTTCGGCAGGCTCGCGACGAAGTCCACCGACTTCGGCTTCTGGTAGGAAGCGAGGTGCTGCTTCGCGGTGGTGATGATGTCCTGCTCGGTGGCTTCGGTGCCGGGTTTGAGCACCACCACGGCTTTGACGTTCTCGCCCCATTCGTCGTCCGGGACCCCGATCACCGCGCACTCCAGCACCGCCGGATGCGCGGCGACGGCCTCCTCGACCTGGACGCTGTAGATGTTCTCGCCGCCGGAGATGATCATGTCCTTGGCCCGGTCGACGATGTAGACGTAGTGCTGCTCGTCCCAGGTGGCCACGTCACCGGTCCACATCCAGCCGTTCCGGATGGTCTGCGCGGTCAGCTCCGGCCGGTTCCAGTAGCCGATCATGTTCGCGTCCGAGCGGACCGCGATCTGCCCCGGCGTGCGCCCGTCGCGCGGCACCTCGGCGCCGTACTCGTCGAGCACCCGCAACATCCCGGCGAAACCTTCCCGGCCGCACGAGCGCAGCCGGTGCTCGTTTCGCCCGGCCGCCGCCTCGGCGTGGTCCTCCTGGGACAGGAACGTCATGCCCGGGCCCTCGGTCTGGCCGTAGCCCTGGATCAGCGTGCACGGGAACGAATCCAGCGCCGCCCGCACGATCGACGAGGGCATCGGCCCGCCGCCGTACTGGATGTTGCGCAGGCTGGAGAGGTCGTAGCCGGAGAATCCGGGCACCGCCATCATCCAGTTGAGCATCGTGGTGATGCCCAGGAACGCCGAGACCTTCTCCTGCTCGATGATCCGCAGCGCGCTTTCGGCCTCGAAGTTCATCAGCACCAGCGGGCACCCGTGCCGCAGGTAGTTCATCGAGAGCACGATCGGGATGTGGTACATCTGCCCGGTCAGCAGGTAGACGTCACCGGGCACGATGCGCTCGGCCACCGTCTGGTTCAGCCCGCCCGTCGCCGCGCTGTGGTGGGTGTGCAGCGCGCCCTTGCTGCGTCCGGTGGTGCCGCCGGTGTAGAGGATGAAGAACGGGTCGTTGCCGCCGATGCGGTCGGAGCCTTCGGGCTCGTCGGTGGCCGCCGCGGCCAGCAGCCGCTCGTAGCTGCCGTCACCGGACTCGCCGAACTCCAGCCAGTGCGGCACGTCGCAGTCCCGCTGCAGCTGCTGGGCCTGCTCGGACCACTCGGCCGCGGTCACCACGGCGCGCGGCGCGGCATCCCGGATGAGCTCGGTGAGCTCGCCGGTGGACAGCCGCCAGTTCAGCGGTTGCAGCACCAGCCCCACGCGGCCGCAGGCGAAGTACAGCTCCTGGAACTCCACGCAGTTGCGGGCCAGCACCGCAACCCGGTCACCGTGCTGCAGCCCGAGCCCGCGCAGGCCGTTCGCGGCGCGGCGCACCCGCTCGTCCAGCTCCGCCCAGTTCACCCGCCGCTCGTTCGGCGCGTCGTAGATCGCTTGTGCATCCGGGGTGAGCGCGGCCCACTTCGCCGGGATGAATCCCTGGTTGCTCGTCATGGCCGGCTCAGTAGGGCAGGTCCAGGGCGATGTGCACGGAGTCGAGCCGCCAGCCGTCACCGGTGCTGCGCAGCTCGGTCTCGTACCGGCCCGTGGTCAACGCCGTCAGCTGCCCGTCCGCGACGGAGAACAGCGTCAGGTAGGTCCGGGCGGTCGCGGTGTCGCCGCGCTCGTCGAGCACCAGGTTGCTGATCACGTGCTTGCGCTTGTCCTGCTGCGTCTGCGCGGTGTCGCGCATCATCCCGATGATCGCCGCGCGGCCCTCGAACGGGCCGATGAGATCACCGTCGGCGATGCGGATCGTGAGCACCGCGTCCTCGGTGAAGACCTCCTCGAGCAGTGCGAGGTCGCCTTCGTCGTAACCGAGCGCGTACCTGCTCAGCACGTCCTCGATCTCGCCGCGTGCCGTGCCGGTGGACATCGGCGCTCCTTCCACTGCCTGGCTCATTTGACGTTGGCGCCCGCGTCGACCGGGAAGGTCGCGCCGGTGATGTAGCGGGCCTCGTCGCTGGCGAGGAAGGCCACGGCGTTGCTGATGTCGCCGACCTCGGCCCACGGGACCGGCATCGCGTTGAGCGAGCGGTAGCCGGGCATGGCGTTCTCGCGGGTGGGTTCGACCCCCTCGGGCACGAACAGCCCCATCGCGCCTTCGTGCTGGATCATCGGAGTGTCCACATTGGTCGGATGGATGGTGTTCACCCGGATGCCGTGCGGGCCGAGTTCGTTGGCCAGCGTGCGCATCAGCCCGACGATGCCGTGCTTGGCCGCGACGTAGTGCCCGACGTTCTGCAAGCCCTTGAAACCGCCGATCGACGAGGTGAACAGCAGGCAGCCGCCCGCACCGTGCTCGATCATGCCGGGGATCGCGACCTTCGCGGTGTGGAAGACCCCGGTCAGATTGATGTCGATCATGTCCTGCCAGTGCTGGGCGGTCAACTCCCAGGTCGGCGCGAACGACGCGATGCCCGCGTTGGCCAGCACGGTGTGCACCGGACCGAGCTCGGCCACGCCGGCGTCGAAGGCGGCCTGCAGGGCGTCGAAATCGCGGACGTCCGCCTTGCGGGCCACCACCCGGCGGCCCTGTTCGGCGATCAGCCGGGCGGTCTCCTCCAGGTCCTGCTCAGTGGCCATCGCGTAAGCCGCGGTCGCGACGTCCGCGCAGGCATCGACCGCGATGATGTCGGCGCCCTCGGCGGCCAGGCGCACGGCGTGCGATCGTCCCTGCCCCCTGGCCGCACCGGTGATGAAAGCGACCCTGCCAGCCATGCGTTCCGCCACGCTGCCTCCCGCGTTTCGCGCACCGCCTCGGCGGGCGCGGCCGGACTCACTGCACTGTGATGATGGTTATACTGATTTTTCGCCGACTGCGTGTCAACTACCCCGACGCCGCCGAATCCGGGTGCCAGCGCCCGAACGGGCGCGAACGAGAAAGGGGCGGCCGCACGTAGCGGCCGCCCCCGAGGGGAACGGGTCTCAGGCGGTGACGTGGGTGCCGTCGCGGACCGTGCCCACGTACTCCTCGACCAGGTCCTCGAGCGCGACCACCCCGCGCGGCACGCCATCCGCGTCGACCGCGGTGGCCAAGTGGCTGCGCGCCCGGCGCAACGACGCCAGTGCCTGGTCCAGCCGCGCGCTCACCGGCACGTTCGGCAGCTGCCGGACCCGGCTCGGCGCGACCGGCGTGCCCGGGTCCGAGCCCGCCTGGTCGAGCAGGTCCTTGACGTGCAGATAACCCAGCAGCTCACCCGAAGCCGCGCGCACCGGGAACCGGGAGAAGCCGGTCGCGGCGACCGCCTGCTCCACATCGCCCAGCGTCGGGTTCCCCGGCACGCTGGTGACCTCCGGCAGCGGCACCAGCACGTCGGCCACGGTGTTCTCCACCGAGGACAACGTCTGGGCGAGCCTGCGGTGCTCGGACTGCTCCAGCAGCCCCTCCCGGCGCGACTCCACCAGCAGCTCGGCCAGCTCGGCGGAGGTGTAGGCGGTGTCCAGCTCGTCCTTCGGCTGCACCTTCAGCAGCTTGAGCACCGCGTTCGCCATCATGTTGAACAGCGCGATCAGCGGCCGCGCCAGCTTGACGAACCCGACCAGCGCGGGCACCAGCCACAGCGCCAGTCGTTCCGGCTCGGCGATCGCGAGGTTCTTCGGCACCATCTCGCCGACCAGCACGTGCAGCACCACCACGATCGCCAGCGCAATGGTGAACCCGACCGCGTGCACCACCGGTGCGGGCACGTTGAACGGCTCGAACAGCAGCTCCAGGCGGTGCGCCACGGCCGGTTCGCCCAACCGCCCGAGTCCCAGCGAGCACAGCGTGATGCCGAGCTGGGCGCTGGTCAGCATCAGCGAGCCCTCCTGGCTCGCCTTGATCACCGTGCGGGCGCGGCTGACGCCCTGGTCCAGCAGCGCCTCCAACCGGTCCCGGCGCGAGGACAGCAGCGCGAACTCCGCGCCCACGAACAGCGAGTTCAGCAGCAGCAACAAGATTCCGAACAGGATCGCCGCGGTGTCGCTCATCGGACGCCTCCCGCGGTGGTGCCGACCCCGCTGGTGCCGCCTGCGGCGGTCTGCGGCCGGCTCAGCCGCAGCTCGGCGATGCGGTTGCGGTCCATGCCGTTGACCGTCAGGCACCAGTCGCCGACCTCGACGCGGTCACCGGCCTGCGGGATGCGGCCCAGCTTCTCCAGCACCAGCCCGGCGACGGTCTCGTACTCGCCGTCGGGCATCTCGAAGCCGGTGGCCTCCAGGAGCTCGTCGGCGCGCAGCAGGCCGGAGACGATCCAGCTGTCCCGGTCCAGCGGCCGCACCGCGGCGGTCTCCCGGCGGTCGTGCTCGTCGCGCACGTCGCCGATGATCTCTTCGATCACGTCCTCCAGGCTCACCATGCCCGCGGTTCCGCCGTACTCGTCGACCACCAGCGCCAATTGCAGGCCGGAGCCGCGCAGCCGGTTCAGCAGCGAGTCGCCGTCCAGCGTCTCCGGAACGCTCGGCACCGGCCGTGCCAGCGAGCCGACCCGGGTCGTGTCGCGCCTGTCCACGGGCACTCCGAACGCCTGCTTGACGTGCACCACGCCGTGCACGTCGTCCAGATCGCCGCCGTGCACGGGGAAGCGGGAGAAACCGGTGCGCCGCGCCAGCGCCAGCAGCTCCTGCACGCCGGCCTCGGCAGGCAACGACTCCACCTGCACGCGAGGCGTCATCAGCTCCTCGGCGGTGCGGTCGCCGAAGCGCAGCGACCGGTCCATCAGCGTGGCGGTGGACTGGTCGAGGGTTCCGTGCTCGGCGCTGGTGCGCACGATCGAACCGAGCTCGTCGGCGGAGCGCGCCGAGCGCAGTTCCTCCTGGGGTTCGATGCCGAAGCGGCGCACCACCCAGTTCGCGCTGTTGTTCATCGCATCGATCAGCCAGCGGAACACCTGGGAGAAGCGGCGGTGGTAGCCGGACACCGCCCGCGCCGCCGACAGCGGCCGGGTGATCGCGAGGTTCTTCGGCACCATCTCGCCGAAGACCATCGACAGCGTCGTGGCCAGCAGGATCGCCAGGACCAGCGAGAGCACGGTGGAAACCGCGCCCGGCATGCCGGTGGCCAGCAGCAGCGGGCGCAGCAGCTCACCGATCAGCGGCTCGGCCACGTAACCGGTGATCAGCGTGGTCAGCGTGATCGCGACCTGGGCGCCGGAGAGCTGGAACGACAGCGTGCGGTGCGCGCGCTGCACGGCCTTCGCCCGCCGGTCGCCGACCTCGTTGACGTGCGCGTCAACGGTGCTGCGCTCCAGCGAGGTCAGCGAGAACTCGGCCGTGACCGCCAGCGCGGTGCCCAGGGTGAGCACGGCGACGAAAAGCAGGCCGAGGATCGAGAGCAGAATGCTCAACGTGGTTCACCCCCGCCGAAGGGGGGCGCTGCGGCGCGGACGCCGGATGCGGACGGCCCGCCGAACCATGTGCGGGAGCGGGGTTCCGCGGAGCGCGGCCGTGCGGCTGCGCAGGAACAGGTCGGGGAGCCGGGACTTCGACCCGGCTCGGTACTGCCGTCAGGGGACTCAGCCTGGGGCACCGAAGGTGTCACCTCTCGCGAATATCAGGCGTGTTCGCCGGATGTCGGTGAAACGGGAGAAATACGACGCCAGTATATCCGGATGGAGTAGCGGGAGGCAGCGCCTCGTGATCACGGCGACGTCCCGGCCGCGCCGCGACCGGCGGCGCACCGGGCGGGCTGAACCATCGGCGGCGTGTCCCGTGACCTAGCGTGCCCGGGTGGCGATGGGCGGGTCGGGGAGCGCCATCCGGACTTTTGTGAAAATTCACTCACGTTTCGGTTGGTCCACGCCAATCGGCGCAGGTATAGCCTGCCGCAAAATCACAGCAGCCGGACCCAGGCAGACCGGACCCAGGCAGAAAGGACGTGATCGTGGCTGACAACACGGTCGCGGATGCCCCGCAGCGCGGCTTCTTCGGCCAGCCGCGCGGGTTGTCCACGCTCTTCTTCACCGAGATGTGGGAGCGCTTCTCCTACTACGGGATGCGGGGCATCCTCGCCCTGTACCTGATGACCGAGGTGAGCAAGGGCGGTCTGGGGCTGCCGGAAGGGACCGCCACCTCGACGGTCCAGGCCTACGGCGCCTCGGTGTACCTCACCGGCGTCGCGGGCGGCTGGCTCGCCGACCGGTTGCTGGGCGCGCGGCACTCGGTGTTCTACGGCGGCGTGCTGATCATGTTCGGGCACATCGGGATGGCGCTGCCCGGCGGCTTGACCAGCGCCGGGCTCGGCATCGTGCTGATCATCGCCGGCTCCGGGCTGCTGAAGCCGAACGTGTCCAAGATGGTCGGCGACCTCTACAGCGCGCAGGACCAGCGCCGGGACGCCGGGTTCTCGGTGTTCTACATGGGCATCAACCTCGGCGGCTTCTTCGGTCCGCTGATCGCCGGGTTCCTGCAGAGCGAGATCGGCTTCCACTGGGGCTTCGGCGCCGCGGCCGTCGGCATGGCGCTGGGCCTGATCCAGTACGTGCTCGGCAGGCGCAACCTCGGCACGGTCAGCGACCACCCCGGCAACCCGCTGCCCGAGGGGCAGAAGGGCCGCGTGCTCACCCGCGCCGTCGGCATCGCGGTGCTGTTCGTGGTGGTGCTGGGCGGTCTGGTGGCCACCGGCTCGATCGGCCTGGGCGGGCTGGTCAACGTGGTCTCGGTGATCTCCGCGGTGCTGCCGGTCGTGTACTTCGCGGTGATGCTCAGCAGCAAGCAGATCACCAAGGTGGAGCGGGACCGGCTGATCGCCTACATCCCGCTGTTCCTGGCCACCGCGCTGTTCTTCCTGCTGTTCGAGCAGCAGGCCAGCACGCTGGTGCGGGTGACGGAGGAGGACACCGCGCACTCCGTGCTCGGCTGGGAGTTCCCGGTCGCCTGGTTCCAGTCGATCAACTCGCTGGCGATCATCATCCTGGCGCCGGTCTTCGCCGCGCTGTGGCTCAAGCTGGGTTCGCGCCAGCCCAGCACGCCCGCCAAGTTCGTCGGCGGTGTCGTGTTCGTCGGGCTCGGGTTCCTGTGGGTGGTGCTGTCCGGGTTCGTGGTGAACTCCGACGGCCAGCAGCTGGCGATCATGGTCGCGCTGGTGTTCGTCATCCTCACCATCGGTGAGCTGATGCTCTCGCCGGTCGGGCTCTCCGCCTCGACGAAGCTGGCGCCCGCGGCGTTCTCCTCGCAGACGCTGGGGCTGTACTTCCTGGCGCCTGCGCTGGGCCAGGGGCTCGGTGCGCAGGTGGTGAAGCTGTACTCGCCGGAGAACCAGGCGCTGTACTTCGGCGTGATCGGCGTGCTCACGATCGCCTGCGGCGGCTTGCTCGCGGTGTCGGTGCCGTGGGTGCGCCGGATGATGCACGGGGTGCCGTGATCGGCTGCGGCCGGAGCGGTTGATGCGGTTCGGGCAGCCGGCACTTCAGCAGGCGCGGGTGCCGGCTGCCCGGGCAGCGGCCCAACCGATGGCGGCCCGAACCGATAGCGCCGCTGCTGCTCACGGCGCAGCAGCTTGGCCCCGTCGCGGCGTCGTGAGCGGCGCGGCCCCGGGGCGTCAGCCGCGGGTGACCTGCGGGGCGCTGATCTCGCCGCGCACGTCGTCGAGCAGCGAGGCAAGCCGGTCCAGCACGCTCAGCGCGCGGTGCAGCGATGTCGGGTCCTGCGGCAGCGACTCCGCCAGGTCCCGCAGGTCCTCGGCCCACTTGCGGGCCGACTCGCGGGCGGTTTCGAACGACTGCCCGGCCTCGTCGGTCAACGCCTCGGCGGTCTCGGCCAGCGCCCACAGCAGCTCGGCCAGCCGTTGCCGGGTGTCCTCGTCGACCATCTCGGCCGCCTGCGGCAGCGCCACCGCGAGGTTGCGGGCCGCGTACGCGCATCCGCTGAGCATCGTCATCGACCGGTCCAGGCTGCTGCGCCGGGTGGACACCCGGTAGTTGACCAGCGGGCGAGCGCTCGACAACGCCTGGTGCAGCGCGTCGTCGACCTCCCGCACGTCTTCGCGCAGCACGCCACCGGCGTTGCCGCTGCTGACGTCGGTGCCTGCCGAGCGCAGGAAATCGCGCAGCGCCAGCAGGAACTTGTCCACGTTCTGGCGCACCAGCCGACGGGTGCGGGTGGGCAGCACGAACACGGCGGCCAGCACCCCGGCCACCGCCCCGACCGCGGTCTCGGCCAGCCGCAGACCCAGCGTGGAGGTGTTGAACGTGCCGAGGATGCCGTAGAGCGCGCCGAGCATCGTGGTGATGAAGAAGGTCAGCCCCGCGTACGACACGCCCGCCAGGTAGAACGCGAGGAAGACGCAGCACAGGATCATGATCAGCTCGGCGGTGGTGTCCCCGGTGATCCGCGAGGCCAGCAGCACCCCGGCGATCACGCCCAGCAGCGTGCCCGCGGTGCGCTGCCACGCCCGCACCAGCAGCTCGCCGCGGCTGCGGGCGCTGATGAACACCACGAACGCGGTGATCACCGCCCAGTACCAGCGGTTCGGGGAGATCAGCTGACCCGCCACGATCGCGATCCCGGCAGCGCAGGTGGCCTGCACGGCCGCGCGCACCTCGGGCCGTTGCAAGCCGGTCTCGGTCGGCTCTTCGGCGCTGGATTCGTCCTTCTCGCCATCGTCGCCGGTGCGCGGTCCGACCCGGCCGAGGTCTTCGTTGGCTGCGGTCAGATCGGCCAGCGCGGCGCCGAACCGCCGGATCGCCATCGCCAGCTGTGCGGCGCCGGGTCGCCGGGCCGCAGCGGCTTCCGCTGCATCCGGAGGATCCGGCGGCTGCTGCGGCGGAGTTGATCGCGTGGCCGGGACGGCCGAGTCGAGCGATCCCGAGATCCGCAGCAGCGACCGTCCGCGCGTGCGCGGGTCGTGCGGGGTCATCGGCGCCGGGGCCTGATCCGACGAGTAAGCCGCGCCGGAGTGCGCCGGGGAGCCCGCGCCGGAGTGCGCCGCCGCGGGCCGGGTCGACCAGGCTCCGCCGGTGCCGACACCTTCCCGCTCGATGCGGTCGGCCAGGCTCCGCGCGGCCGCCCGAACCTCGGAGGGATCGCTCTGCACCAGCGCGAGCAGCCCCGCGATCGCGTGCGACACAGCACCACCACCGCTGGGGTGGTCCAGCACGCGCATCAGCGGTGTGAGCGTGTTCTCCGCGGCGAGTTCCACCGCCAGCACCCGCCGGCGCAGCAGCTCACGGCCTTGCTCGTCGAGCCCGGGCAGCTCGGCGACGTTGTTCTCCAGCATCAGCGCCGTCTCGTTCAACCGCACCGAGCGGTGTTGCAACCGCCTGCGGTGCCGCTGCACGTCCGGGTTCTGCGCCACGTCGCGGACGTCGTGCAGCAGCCCGTGCACCTGCGCTCGCAACGTTCGCCGACCCCGTTCGAGCACGCCGCGCGGGTTGTCGCGCAACACGACGAACCGCATCAGGTAGGCGCTGAGCGCACCGGAGACCACCGCCAGCGCCAGCGCGGGCAGCTGCGGCAGCTGCGGACGCACGAACATGGCGAAGAAGTAGCCCATGAACGCGACCATCCCGAAGGCGAAGTAGCGCGAGCCGAACCGCCGGATGTAGGTCGCGACGAACACGACGGGCAGGAACAGCCCCACGTGCAGCAACGGCAGGCTGGTGGTGCTGGTCGCCAGCGCCAGCGAGATCATCGCGGGGATCGGCATGAGCAGCGTGGTCAGCTTGCGCTCGGCCTCGGTGTCGTCGTTGACCGCGGTGCAGGAGTTGATCGCCACCACCGCGGAGACCATCCCGACCGGAATGGGCTGCTGCCACAGCAGCAGTAACGGGAGCACCACCAGCAGGGTGAGTCCGGTGGCGGCCGTGACGCGCACGGCGTTGCGCAACCGGCGCAACGCGGGATCGGAGGCGAGGAAGCGGTTCCACCACTCGCTGATCATGCCCGCGCGCGCTCCTTTCCGTCCGCTCCCGGTGCGACCTTACGCCGCGCGCGGTGCCAACGGCCCGCTTGCCGCAGGCGGCGGCGCCGGGGTGGCCCGTCGACCGAGGTGGCCGAACGGTCGAGCCGGCCCGTCGATCGAGGTCGCCAGCCGCTCGCTACGGCTCAGTGCGCCCGGTGCCGCCGCACGCTCTCCTCGACCACGTCCAGCACCGGCCCCAGGTCGTCGGCGGGCAGCCCCATCGCCAGGTGCGAGACCAGCCCTTCCAGCACCAGTTCCAGGTAGGCGGTGAGCACGTCGACGTCGACGTCGTCGCGCAGGTTGCCGGAGTCGCGCTGCCACTGCAGCCGGGCCTTGGTGGCCGCGGTGAGCTGCTCCGAGCGCTGCGCCCACCGGGTGCGGAAATCGGTGTCGGTGCGCAGCCGCCGGGACACCTCCAGCCGGGTGCCGAGCCATTCGGCCTCCGGCTCGGCCCCGCCTCCGGGGGTGCGGTCGGCGAGCAGATCGCGCATCACCTGCACCAGGCCCTGCTCGGCGACGACGTCGGCCATCCGGGAGGCGTCGTCCTCGGCCAGCGCCAGGAACAGCGACTCCTTGTCCTTGAAGTGGTGGAAGATCGCGCCGCGGGACAGCGCGGTGGCGTCTTCCAGCCGGCGCACCGTGGCACCCTCGTAGCCGTGCCGCGCGAAGCAGCTCCGGGCGCCGTCGAGGATCTGGCGGCGCCTGGCCTGGAGGTGATCCTGACTGACCCTGGGCATCCATTGATCGTGGCAGCTCGGTGGTGCGGAATGCAATCAGTACGTACGTATTGTTGGCAAGCCGCACCCCGGTGCGGAAGTATCGCGCACGGACATCGCACGTCCGCACGACACCGCGCGAACGCCCCTCGTGGCCGATCGCCGCGCTGGCCGGAACCCGCTCGGCAGCGGACGGGTGCGGCCGGACATGGGCGCCGGTAGCGTCGGTGGCCGACCCACTACAGGTGGTGACCTGCATGACCGTGTCGATCGACCCGCAGACCGGCGCTCATCCGTCTGCCGAGGTTCCCAACTCCCGCATCCGGACACGGGCCGACGCCGAGGCCTACGTCGCGTCGGTGTGCTTCAAGCACGGGCCTCCGCGACTGCTCGGCGTCGAGCTCGAATGGACCGTCCACCACGCCGACGATCCGCGCAGGCCACTCGACGCCGACGCGCTGATCCGCGCACTCGGCCCGCACGCTCCCAACTCCCTGGTCCCGGACTCCCCGCAGCGCCCGTTGCCGAACGGTTCCGCGCTCACCGTCGAACCCGGTGGCCAGGTCGAGGTCTCCAGCCTTCCCGCGCATTCGATGCATTCCCTGTTCGACACCGTCGCCGCCGACGCGGAGCACGTCCGCCGCAGGCTCGCCGGCGCCGACCTGGTTCTGGGGGAACAGGGCACCGATCCTTGGCGCACTCCGCACCGGCTGCTGAACGTGCCGCGCTACGCGGCGATGGAGTGCGCGTTCGACCGCATCGGGATCGGCGGGCGGCTGATGATGTGCAGCACCGCGGGCGTGCAGGTGTGCGTGGACGCCGGCGAGCCGCACCGGGTGGCGGCGCGCTGGGCCGCGTTGCACGCGCTCGGCCCGGTGTTCATCGCGGCCTTCGCGAACTCGCCCCGGCTGTTCGGCGAGCCGACCGGGTGGGCCTCGGCGCGGACCCGGTCGCTGCTGCGCACCGACGCGCCGCGGATGCGGCCCGGTCCGGCCACCGCCGATCCGGCCGCGGATTGGGCGCGGCGGGTGCTCGACACCGCGCTGCTGTGCCTGCGCCGCGACGGGGAGGACTGGCGGGTGCCGGGCGGGGTGACCTTCGCCGAGTGGATCGGCGGGGCGCTGCCCAGCCCGCCGACGACGGACGACCTGGACTACCACCTGACCACGATCTTCCCGCCGGTGCGCCCGCGCGGGTACTTCGAGGTGCGCTACCTGGACACGCAGGGCGGGGACGGCTGGATGCTGCCCGCCGCCGCGCTGTTCGCGCTGTTCGCCGACGAGTCCACGGTGGACGAGGTGGTGGAGCTGGCCGCTCCCGCCGCGGGCCGGTGGGTCGACGCCGCCCGTTGCGGGCTGCAGGATCCGGTGCTGGCCCGCACCGCCGCGGACGTGCTGGCGCTGGCCGCCCGCCGGCTCGACGGGACGCACCCGCAGCTGGCGGGACGCCTCGCCGAGACCGTGGCAGGCCGCCTGGCCGCGGTCGGCGCTTCGAGCTGAACCCGCGCGTTTGGAATCCCGCGCGCCGGGGCAGCGAACAGAAGGGCCTTGGCGCGTTCCCGCGAAACCCTGGAGGTGATCCGGTGAGCACCGAGCCGCCGACCGAACGCCCTGCGAGCAGGGGAAACCTGGCCGAGCTGGGTATCGAGCGACTGCGTTCCCGCGCGGCCGAAGACCTCGTCCGCACCCGTGAGCGCAGCGCCGTGCTCACCGACAGCGTGGACGACGACGACCTCGTCCAGCAGCACTCGCCGCTGATGTCGCCGCTGGTGTGGGACCTCGCGCACATCGGCAGTCAGGAGGAGATCTGGCTGGTGCGCGACGTCGGCGGGCGCGAGGCGGTCCGCCCGGACATCGACGACCTCTACGACGCGTTCCAGCACCCGCGTTCGGACCGCCCGCAGCTGCCGCTGCTCGGCCCGTCCGAAGCGCGCTCCTACGTGGGAACCGTGCGGGACAAGGTGCTGGACCTGCTCGACAGCACGCCGCTGGAGGGCCGCAGGCTGGTGGACCGGGCGTTCGCCTTCGGCATGATCGTGCAGCACGAGCAGCAGCACGACGAGACGATGCTGGCGACTCATCAGCTGCGCAAGGGCGCCCCGGTGCTCACCGACGTGCAGCCGCCGTCGGCGTCCGAAGTGGACGGTCTGGCGCCGGAGGTCTTCGTGCCCGGCGGACCGTTCGTGATGGGCACCTCCACCGAGCCGTGGGCGCTGGACAACGAGCGGCCCGCGCACCGGGTGCACGTGGACGACTTCGCCATCGACAGCACACCGGTCACCAACGCCGCGTTCATGCGGTTCATCGAAGCCGGCGGGTACGAGCAGCCGCGCTGGTGGAGCGAGGACGGCTGGGCCTACCGGCAGCGCGCCGAGCTGTCCGCGCCGCGGTTCTGGCGGCGCGACGGCGATCGCTGGATGCGCCGCCGCTTCGGGCACGTCGAACCGGTGCCGGGTGACGAGCCGGTCATGCACGTCAGCTTCCACGAAGCCGAGGCGTACGCGCGCTGGGCGGGCAAACGGCTGCCGACCGAGCAGGAGTGGGAGAAGGCGGCCCGGTACGACCCGCGCAGCGGCCGCTCGCTGCGCTACCCGTGGGGCGATGAGGACCCGTCGCCGGAGCACGCCAACCTCAACCAGCGGCACCTGCGGCCCGCACCCGCCGGGGCGTATCCGCGCGGCGAAGCGCCTTGCGGCGCGCGGCAGCTGATCGGCGACGTGTGGGAGTGGACGGCGACGGACTTCCTGCCGTACCCGGGTTTCAACGCCTTCCCGTACCGGGAGTACTCCGAGGTGTTCTTCGGCCCGGACTACAAGGTGCTGCGCGGCGGCTCGTTCGGCACCGACGAGGCCGCCTGCCGCGGGACGTTCCGCAACTGGGACTTCCCGATCCGTCGGCAGATCTTCACCGGATTCCGCTGCGCGCGCACGCCGCGCGCGGGCGAGTTCGGCTGACCCGGGATGTGCCGTCATCTGGCCTACCTGGGTCCGGCGGTGACGCTGGAGGAGTTGTTGCTGCGCCCGCGGCATTCGCTGCTGGAGCAGACCTGGTCGCCGCGCGACATGCGCGGCGGCGGCACCGTGAACGTCGACGGCTTCGGCGCCGGCTGGTACGAGCAGGGTGCACCGGAGCGGTTCCGCAGCGCCGTTCCGATGTGGACGGACACCGCGTTCGCGGGGCTGGCGCGCAGGCAGCGGGCGAGCGCGGTGCTCGCGGCGGTGCGCTCGGCCACGGTGGGAATGCCGGTGATCGAGACCGCCTGCGCCCCGTTCACCGACGGCACCTGGCTGTTCAGCCACAACGGAGTGGTCGCCGGCTGGCCGGACTCGCTGGCCAAGGCCGCCGCGGAACTCGACGTGATCGACCTGATGACCTTGGAGGCGCCCACGGACTCCGCGGTGCTGTGGGCGCTGCTGCGGCAACGCCTGCACGCCGGGCAGGACCCGGCGCTGGCGGTGTGCGAGGTGATCGACCAGGTCGCAGCCGTGCGCCCGGACTCCCGGCTGAACCTGCTGCTGACCGACGGCTCCACCGTGTACGCCACGACTTGGAGTCATGCGCTCGCACTGCGCCGCACCGAGGACTCGGTGACGGTCTCGTCCGAACCGTTCGGCGACGACCGCGAATGGGAGCCGGTGCCGGATCGCCACCTCGTGGTGGCCGATTCCAGCACCGTGCGCGTCACACCACTTCCGGAGGGGGAACACCCGTGAGCCAACCCGAGCTGACCGTGCACTTCACCGAGGCCGACGCGGCGCGGGAACTGCGCGCCGACGTCCGCGAAGGACTGACCGACGAGCCGAAGTGGCTGCGGCCGAAGTGGTTCTACGACGCCGCGGGCAGCGAGCTGTTCGAGCGGATCACCGAACTGCCGGAGTACTACCAGACCCGCGCCGAGCACGACATCCTCGCCCGGCACGCGGTCGAGATCGCCGAGGCGGCGGGCGCGGGAACGCTGGTGGAGCTGGGGTCGGGTTCCTCGGAGAAGACCCGGCTGCTGCTGGAGGCACTGCGCAAGACCGGCACGTTGCAGGAGTTCGTGCCGCTGGACGTCTCGGAGTCCGCGCTGCGCGCGGCGATCGACGCCATCGCGCGGGACTACCCGGACCTGGCGGTGCGCGGCATCGTCGGCGACTTCACCACCGAGCTGGCTTCGGTCCCGCCGGGTCGCGGCCGGATGGTGGCGTTCCTCGGCGGCACCATCGGCAACCTGCTGCCCGCCGAGCGCGCGGAGTTCCTCTCCGCGGTGCGATCCGCGCTGCGGCCGGGGGAGTGGCTGCTGCTGGGCACCGACCTGGTCAAGGACTCCGGAAGGCTGGTGCGCGCCTACGACGACGCCCAGGGCGTGACCGCCGAGTTCAACCGCAACGTGCTGCGGGTGCTCAACCGCGAACTCGGCGCCGAGTTCGACCCGGCGGCGTTCGAGCACGTCGCGCAGTGGAACGCCGAGCAGGAGTGGATCGAGATCCGGCTGCGCGCCACCCGCCCGATGCGGGTGCACATCACCGGGCTCGACCTGACCGTGGAATTCGCCGCGGGCGAGGACATCCGCACCGAGGTCTCGGCGAAGTTCCGGCGCGCGCGGGTGGCGGGCGAGCTGGCCGCCGCCGGTTTCGAGCTCAGCCGTTGGTGGACCGACGAAGCGGGCGATTTCGCCTTGACGCTGGCCACTGCGAGCTGAGCCGGGCGGCGGGGCCGGGTTCCCGGCCCCGCCGCGGGTTCAGCTGGTCTTGCGGCGCAGCCAGCTCGGGTCGATGCCGACCGGAGCCGGGGCGCCCAGGTCTTGCGGGGTGTAGCCGTTCGGGTAGTTCGGGTAGCTGCGGTTGCCCGGGTCTTGCGCGGCCTTCGAGACCTTGCGCTCGGGCAACCGCCGCACCACCGCCGAGCGCGCGCGCAACGCGCCGCGGGAAACCGCTCCCACCCATGCCGGGGCGGCGCGGAAGCCGAACGCGGTCAGCATCCGCTCGTCCAGCAGGCTGCGCACGCCCAGCGACACCACCGGCCGCAGCGGTTTCGGGAACCAGGAGCAGAACAGCTCCAGCGTGTAGCGGCCGATGGCGTGGTTGGTGTCGGTGTAGCGGAAGTGCTCGGCCTCGAAATCCAGCTTGAACCGGCGGAATTCCTCGAAGGTCTCCGGGATGTCCTTGATCCCCATCCGGTTGCCGACGGCTTGGAAGTAGTGGAACGCGGCCGCGCGCTCGTTGGCGTGCAGCGGCCGCCAGCCGAACTGCTCGATCCAGTCGATCGGGTCGTAGACGAACGTCGACAGCACGTAGAGCATGTCGTCGTTGCTGATCACGTAGCGGCCGTGCGCCCGGTTGATCACCCGCAGCGCCTGCTTGCCGCGTTCCGAGTCGTAGCCGTGCTCGGCGAGTTCGGCCATCAGCAGCGCGGTGTCGTCGTAGCGCTGCTGCGGGCGCTTCTCGAACTCGCCGGTGGCGGCCAGCAGCGCCGAGATGCTCGGCACGCAGTAGGTGCGGAACAGCGCGAACTCCAGCGCGCGCTGGTAGTCGAACGGGAACTCGTGCCCGATCGAGATCCGGTAGATCTCCTGGTCGTCGGTCGCCGG
The DNA here is from genome assembly GCF_016526145.1 of Saccharopolyspora galaxeae. Taxonomy (GTDB): domain Bacteria; phylum Actinomycetota; class Actinomycetes; order Mycobacteriales; family Pseudonocardiaceae; genus Saccharopolyspora_C; species Saccharopolyspora_C galaxeae. The sequence continues at coordinate 378,657 of NZ_JADDUE010000005.1, read as the reverse complement.
ATCGAGCGCGGCGATGCGGTGCAACCAAGTCCGCGGCATCGGGAGCCTCCTCGCGGCACGGTCGGGTCCGAGCCTCTCGGCCGGTACAACGACGCGGTCGGCCGGGGTGTGACGACGGCGGGACCGCGGTGCCGGCCCGGCTGCGCTGCCAGTCGGGCTGCGGTGCCGGTCCGGTTGCCGCGCCTGGTGCGAGCGGCGGAAGCGGGCGCCTCCACCCGAGGCCGGGGGAGGCGCCCGCGGCAGCCGCTGCGCTGGTGGGATCAGCTCGGCGGCTTCACGCTGTAGATCGCCCGGCTGCCCGGTTCCTCCGTCAGCGTCCAGAGGTGGTCACTGCTGTTGTAGTAGGACAGGTCCTCGGATGGGCCCCGACCGCCGTCTTCCGCAGGCGTTCCGACCGCATCCTTCGCGTCGAGCACGAGCTCGCCGTCCTTCTCGGTGGCGCGCGAAAGGTAGTAGGCATCCTTGTCGTAGCCGCCGGTGCCTTCGCCCCGGTGCGTGAAGTACCACTTCCCGTCGTGCACCGAAGCGCCTTGGACGTACCCGGTCGGCAGCGTGTGCGCCTCCTGCGGCCGGAATCGTTCCGAGCCGCCGGACGTGGGCGCGATCTTGCCGTCTTTCAGGTTCCAGGTCATGACCCGGCCGTTCGGCTCGCCCTTGCCACCGCCGCAGTACTCGCCGGTGATCAACCGGTCCGGCTTCGTGCTGCGGTCCAGGCCGATGTAGGAGAAGCGGGTCGGTCCGGTACCGCACGTGCCCTCCGGCTCCTGCACCTTGACGTAGGCGTCCACCTGGAGCATCACGTACCGGTAGTCCCCGGCCGCGGGGTCGCCGCTGCCCTCGAGGTCGAGGATGTAGTCGGTGTTGAACACCCGGATACCGCCGTTGGTGTCGGCCACGTAGAGGTTCTTGCCGTACCACGCGATGCCGCCGGCGTGGATGCTCTTCCCGCCGCTGGTGAGCGGCCGCAACGTCGGGTCGTTCTGGTCGTCGCGGTCGGGGATCATCAGCAGGACGTGCCGGTACTTCTTCGTCGCCGGGTCGAGGAACGACAACCGGACGCCTTGGTCCCCCTTGCTGTACCAGCTGGTCACGACCGGCTTCCGCGCGCCCCACTGCTCGTCGGCGACCGCGTCGGAGACGGTCGTGACGCCCTGCGGGTACCAGGCCTCGGTGTTCTGGTCGTCGCCCTGCCCGTCGACCTGGGGCTGGAAGCAGAAGGTGTGCGCGGCGCCTTCCGGTGCGTTGCAACCCTTGTCGCCTTCCGTTCCGGCGGTCCGGTTGGCGTCCTTCAGCAGGGTCTGAACCCCGACCCTGGTGTGCTGGTCCCGGATCTCGTTCGCGATGTCCAGGTACTCCCGGCTCGGCGTGCGAAGCTCGAAGCCCTTGTCGACCTGCGGTCCGGCGTTCTCGGCCGCCACCGCAGTGGCGGGTGCGCAGAGCAGTGCGGGCAGCAGCGCCATCGCCGCGAGCGCCGCGTGGCCCCGTATCCGCGAGCCGGTCGTCCGGCGGGGACTGCGCACCAGGCCTTTCCTGCGGATTTTCATGTTCCTCCCCCTGGTCAGCATGTGTGATCCAGAAACATGCTTGCCCAGGGGACGCTCCGCGTACCCGTTTCGCCGGGGATTCACCCGAATGGTCGCTGGCCGGAGCCGGTCGGCTCGCAGGGGCGACCCGGTGGGAACGTTCCGCGGCGGTCGGTCGCGTCGGCAGGAGCTCGCCGCGCAACGGTGTCGCTGGCGGGACGCGCGGCCGGATCACACCGGGGTGAGCCGCCCGCTCACGGCTCGCCTTCCGGCGGCAGCGGCGGGAATTCCACGGGGGTGCGCTGCCCGAGCGTCTGCACCGCGGTCTGGAAGTCGGTGGCCGAGAGCGACTCGACCATCAGCCGCACCGACTCGGCGACCGCCTCCGGACCGCCGGTGTCCACCCCGCGCCAGACCTGCCGCTTGATCACCGCCATCGAGCGGGGCGAGCAGTTCTGCGCGAGTTCGCGCGCGTAGTCCTGGGCGGCCGCGAGCACTTCCTCCTTCGGCCGCACGAACTGCACCACGCCGAGTTCCCGCGCTTCGGCCGCGTCGACCTTGCGCGCGGACAGCAGCAGGTCCATCGCGTTGGCCACCCCGACCAGCCGCGGCAGCAGCCACGCCGTGCCGTACTCGCCGATCAGCCCGAGCTTGCTGAACGCGGTCGACAGCCGCGCACCGTCGGCCATGAACCGCACGTCGGCGAACAGCGCCTGCGCCAGCCCGAGACCGGCCGCGCCGCCGTTGAGCGCGGCGATCAGCGGTTTGCGCAACGTCATCGGGTGGTGCGGCGGGAAGCCGAGCGCTTCGACCACGTCGGCGCTGTCGCCCGCGGCGAGCAGGTTCAGCGTCGAGGCGTCCGCGCCGCTGCAGAACCAGTCGCCGTCGCCGGTGACCACGATGGCCCGGACTTCCGGGTCCGCGTCGGCGTCGGCCAGCGCGGCGTAGTAGGCCGCGAACATCACACCGTCCATGGCGTTGCGCCGCTCCGGGCGTCCGAAGTGGATGGTCCGGACGCCGCGTTCGGTGCGCACCCGGATTCCGGTGCCGCCTTCGGCGGAGGAAGACATCAGCGACTCGCTCCCCACTGGTCGATTTCCGAGCGGACAACGACTCCGGCGGCCGATGCGTGATGCACCGCCCGCCGACGTCGCCTGCCAGGGCGGATGTGACTCGGGACGCACGCGCGCCGCCGCTGGCGGCGGGCCCGGCGGCCTATCCTGTTCGGCGATGCGCCGCCATGCGGACGGGCGTCCCGCGGTGAGGGCGGGCGCGGCGGCGGGCGAGCCGGGAGGTCGTGCCAGTGGCGGAGACGAGGACCGGTGGGACCCGGCCGCGCAATCGCCGGGAGCTGATCACCGCAGCGGCCTCCCGGCTGTTCCACGAGCGCGGCTACACCAGGGTCAGCGTCAGCGACATCGCCGAGGCCGTCGGCGTCGGGCCGTCCGCGCTGTACCGGCACTTCGCGGGCAAGCAGCGGCTGCTGCGGCGGGTGGTGCTCGATCACCTGCACCCGTTCGAGCGGGTGCTGAGCGCGCGTTCCGACGACCTGGACGCGGTGGTGCGGGAACTGGCCGCGACCGCGCTGGACCACCGCGAACTCGGCGTGCTGTGGCAGCGCGAGGCGCGGCACCTGCCGGAGGGCGAACGGGCCGAGCTCAAGGACCAGCTGCGCGTCGTGGCGGGCGGGCTGGCGGAGCTGGCCCGGGCGAGCAGGCCCGATCTGTCCGAGGAGGACGCGCGCTTCCGCGGCTGGTGCCTGTTCAGCGCGCTGACCAGCCCCTCGTACCACAGCACCGAGTTGCCGCGCGGCCAGTTCGAGGTGCTGCTGCGGGACGTGGTGCGCACCATCACCGGACTGCCGCTGCTGGTGTCCGGGCGCCGCCGCGGCATCCCGGACGCGGACACGCTGCTGCTGCAACGCGGCGGAGCGTCCCGGCGGCGCCAGCTGCTCTCGGCCGCGACGAGGCTGTTCGCCGAACGCGGCTACGACGCGGTGACCACCGAGGAGATCGGCGCGGAAGTCGGCATCTCCGGGCCCAGCGTGTACAACCACTTCGCCAGCAAGCAGGAGCTGCTGGCCGCGGTGATCACTCGCGGCTCGGCGTGGCTGGAGATCGACCTGGGCCGCACCCTGGTGCGCGAACCGGACCCGCAGGAGGCGCTGCGGGCGCTGCTGTGGTCCTACATCACCTTCGCGCTCGATCACGGCGGCTTCATCGAGCTGCTGGTGGGGGAGGTGGGCCACTTGCCCGATCACGAGCGGCACCGCGCCAGGCAGACCCAGCGCGAATACGTCTCGGAATGGGTCTCGTTGCTGCGCGAGATCCGCCCTGAGCTGGACGCGGCCACCGCCCGCGTCCTCGTGCAGGCCACGCTGACGCTGGCCAACGACATGGCGCGCACCGGGACGGTGCGCACTCCGGAGGCGGTCCGGCAGGTCGGGGCCGCCCTGATGCTCACTACCGGAACTTGAGCGCGCTCTGCTAGGGGGCGTTCACTTTTCGCGGGCGCCACCCCTGTTTTCGAGGTCTTTTGGTACTGCTTCGAGGGTATGCCGTACTCACTTGTCGGTTGACTCCGAAGATTCGGCCGCACTAACCTCCCCGATCGGGACCCGCAGGTACCGCGTCGCAGGCAGCGGCGCGACCGCGCACCCGTCAGGGGAGAGGTTCCGCGGCGAATGGCCACGACGGCGCAAGTTGCGCAGGACTTGCCCACGGCGGCAGGGCCTGCCCAGGACGAAGGAATGGCAGGGTCGCATCAGCGATGAGCAGCGCGACGGAACCGGTGGGCGTGCCGCCGGCCGAGGAGCCGGACATCCACACCACCGCCGGCCGGCTGGCGGATCTGTACCGGCGCAACCACGAGGCGGTGCACGCGGGCTCGGAACGCGCCATCGAGCGCCAGCACGCCAAGGGCAAGCTCACCGCCCGTGAGCGCGTCGACCTGCTGCTGGACCCGGGTTCGTTCGTGGAGATCGACGAGCACGCGCGGCACCGCTCGACGAACTTCGGCATGGACGAGAACCGGCCCTACGGCGACGGCGTGGTCACCGGCTACGGCACCGTCGACGGGCGCAAGATCTGCGTTTTCTCGCAGGACTTCACGGTCTTCGGCGGATCGCTCGGCGAGGTCTTCGGCGAGAAGATCGTCAAGGTGATGGACCTGGCGCTCAAGACCGGCTGCCCGCTGGTCGGCATCAACGACTCCGGCGGCGCCCGCATCCAGGAAGGCGTGGCCGCGCTGGGCCTGTACGCGGAGATCTTCAAGCGCAACACGCACGCTTCCGGCGTGGTGCCGCAGATCTCGCTGGTGGTGGGCCCGTGCGCGGGCGGCGCGGTGTACTCCCCGGCGATCACCGACTTCACCGTGATGGTCGACCAGACCTCGCACATGTTCATCACCGGCCCGGACGTGATCAAGACCGTCACCGGTGAGGAGGTCAGCTTCGAGGAGCTGGGCGGGGCGCGCACGCACAACTCGACCTCCGGCAACGCGCACTACCTGGCCTCCGACGAGCAGGACGGCATCGACTACGTCAAGGAACTGCTGTCCTACCTGCCCGCGAACAACCTCGCCGAACCGCCGGTGTTCGACGCCGAGGCGGAGGCCGGTTCGATCGCGGAGGGCGTCACCGAGGCGGACCGGGAACTGGACACGCTCGTCCCGGACTCGCCGAACCAGCCCTACGACGTGCACGAAGTGCTCTCCCGAGTGCTCGACGACGGGGACTTCCTGGAGGTCTCGGCGCTGTTCGCACCGAACATCGTGGTCGGCTTCGGCCGGGTCGAGGGCCGCAGCGTCGGCGTGGTCGCCAACCAGCCGACCCAGCTGGCCGGCACCTTGGACATCGACGCCAGCGAGAAGGCCGCCCGGTTCGTGCGCACCTGCGACGCCTTCAACATCCCGGTCGTGACGTTCGTGGACGTGCCGGGGTTCCTGCCGGGCACCGGGCAGGAGTGGAACGGCATCATCCGGCGCGGCGCGAAACTGCTCTACGCCTACGCGGAAGCGACCGTCCCGCTGGTCACCGTGATCATGCGCAAGGCCTACGGCGGCGCCTACGACGTGATGGGCTCCAAGCACCTCGGCGCGGACATCAACGTGGCGTGGCCGACCGCGCAGATCGCGGTGATGGGCGCGCAGGGCGCGGCGAACATCCTCTACCGGCGCCAGCTCGCCGAGGCCGAGGAGAAGGGCGAGGACGTCGAGGCGCTGCGGGCGCAGCTGCAGCAGGAGTACGAGGACACCCTCTGCAACCCCTACGTCGCTGCCGAACGCGGCTACGTCGACTCGGTCATCCCGCCGTCGCACACCCGCGGCCACCTGGCCCGGTCGCTGCGGATGCTGGCCGACAAGCGGGAGTCCCTGCCCGCCAAGAAGCACGGCAACATCCCGCTGTGAGCAACCGACCTCGAGGAGTCCTTTCGGAATGATTTGCGTAGCGGTGCCGGTAGCGGAACCTCAGCGGCTTCCTCGCTGTGGGATCGATTTCTGACGTAGCTCCCTACGCGGCGAAATCGCTGTCCTCGCGAGGAAGCCGCTGAGAACCCGCCGGTGGTCCGGCTGCGTACATGGTCGCCGCTCAGCGGCTACGCCGCTGACAAAACGAAGACCAAAAATCGTACTGAAATGATCCGTAAGGAGCCGCAGCCATGAGCAGCCCAGGGCAGGGCCCGCAGCTCAGCGTCGTGCAGGGCGAGGACGACGGCACCGGTGCGGGCGACCGGCCGGTGTTGCGCGTCCTGCACGGGCATCCGACCGACACCGAACTCGCCGCGTTGACCGCGACGCTGACCGCGCTCGGCGGCGCGAGCGGCGCGGCGGAACCGCAGCAGCCGGTGTCGTTCTGGGCCGACAAATCCGACCAGGTGCGCCGTGGTCCGGCGCAGACCGCCCCGCGACCCGGGCCGGGCGCGTGGCGCTATTCGCTCCGCCCGCGCTGAGCGCGCGGACATAAAGATCTTCAAGAACGAGAACTCTGCCTAAGACGAGCATTGCGGACAGGGATGGTGTGCACACCATGGGGTTGAAGAAGGTTCTGGTCGCCAACCGCGGTGAGATCGCGGTGCGCGTGGTGCGCGCGTGCCGCGATGCCGGCATCGCGTCGGTGGCCGTGTACGCCGAACCGGACGCCGACGCGGTGTTCGTGCGACTGGCCGACGAGGCGTTCGCCCTCGGCGGGCAGACCGCCGCGGACAGCTACCTGGACTTCGAGAAGGTGATCTCGGCGGCGAACCGCGCCGGCGCGGACGCGGTGCACCCCGGCTACGGATTCCTGTCCGAGAACGCGGAATTCGCCCAGGCCGTGCAGGACGCGGGCCTGGTGTGGATCGGGCCGAACCCGCAGGCCATCCGCGACCTCGGCGACAAGGTCACCGCCCGGCGGATCGCGCTGCAGGCCGGTGCGCCGCTGGTGCCGGGCACCAAGGACCCGGTCGCCGACGCCGACGAGGTGGTGGCCTTCGCCAAGGAGCACGGGCTGCCGGTGGCGATCAAGGCCGCGTTCGGCGGCGGTGGCCGCGGGCTGAAGGTGGCCCGCACGCTGGAGGAGATCCCGGAGCTGTTCGACTCCGCGGTCCGCGAAGCGGTCTCGGCGTTCGGCCGCGGGGAGTGCTTCGTGGAGCGCTACCTGGACCGGCCGCGGCACGTGGAGGCCCAGGTGCTGGCCGACCAGCACGGCAACGTCGTCGTGGTCGGCACCCGGGACTGCTCGTTGCAGCGGCGGCACCAGAAGCTCGTCGAGGAGGCCCCGGCGCCGTTCCTCACCGACGCGCAGCGCGAGCAGATCCACACCGCCGCGCGCGGGATCTGCGCGCAGGCCGGTTACCACGGCGCGGGCACCGTGGAGTTCCTGGTCGGCGAGGACGGCACGATCTCGTTCCTGGAGGTCAACACCCGGCTGCAGGTCGAGCACCCGGTCTCGGAGGAGACCACCGGGCTGGACCTGGTCAACGAGCAGTTCCGCATCGCCGCCGGTGAGCGGCTGCGGCTGACCGAGGACCCGACTCCGGTGGGCCATTCCATCGAGTTCCGCATCAACGGCGAGGACCCGGGCCGCAACTTCCTGCCCGCGCCGGGCACGGTGACCAGCTTCGTGCCGCCCGCCGGGCCGGGCGTGCGGGTGGACGCCGGGGTGGAGTCCGGCAGCGTGATCGGCGGGCAGTTCGACTCGCTGCTGGCGAAGGTGATCGTCACCGGCTCCGACCGGCTGCAGGCCATCGCGCGGGCCCGCCGGGTGCTGGCGGAGATGCAGGTCGAGGGCATCGCGACGGTGCTGCCGTTCCACCGCACGGTGCTGACCGACCCGGCGTTCGTCGCTGAGTCCGGCGCCGAGTCCTTCACCGTGCACACCCGTTGGATCGAGACCGAGTTCGACAACCGGCTGGAGCCGTTCACCGACTCCGCGCCGCCGGAGGAGGAAAGCGCACCGCGGCAGAACATCGTCGTCGAGGTCGACGGTCGCCGCGTGCAGGTCTCGCTGCCCGCCGAGTTCGGCGCCGCCGCGGCCCCCGCGGCCGGCGGGGCGAAGAAGAAGCCGCGCAAGCGCACCGGGGGCGGTGGCGGCGCCGCGGTTTCCGGGGACGCCGTCACCGCCCCGATGCAGGGCACGCTGATCAAGCTGGCGGTCGAGGACGGCCAGCAGGTCGCCAAGGGCGAGCTGATCGGCGTGCTGGAGGCGATGAAGATGGAGAACCCGGTCAACGCGCACAAGGACGGCACCGTCACGGAGCTGGCCGCGCAGCCCGGCGATTCCCTGAACCAGGGCGCGCCGCTGTGCACGATCAAGGACTGAGCGCTCCGCCCGGCCGGTCGCCCCTGCGCTCCACTGTGGACGGCCGGTCGGCGGGGAACTGAATTCCCGCGAGGAGGAGACCATGGACGCGATCTGCACCTGCTTGTGCAGGCAGGCCGGCCACCACGGCATCTGCCAGGAGACCCCGGAGCACGGCCTGCGGCTGCTGGCGCCGCAACTGACCATGACCTCGACCGGTGAGGTGTGCAGGCCCTGCTACCAGGCCACCGTGCAGGGCGGCAGGCGGCTGCCGCAGCCGGCCTGATCCGCTCCTCCTCCCGGAACCGCCGGTTCTTCCAGGGCGCCGTCCCGCTGTTCGCAGCCACGACGGCGCCCTCGCTGTTTCAAGGCGCTGACGAGGGACTTTGTCCCGTGTGGGGGTGCAGCCGGAACCCGGCATCGTGAACCGGTCGGCCGAGCACGACCGCGTGGCACGAAGGAGGCACCGCAGATGCAGGCGACCTTCCCCGCGGCGCTGGGCCTGGCGCCCGAGCAGGTCGAGCAGGTGCTGCGGCTGGCGGGGCGGGCCCCGTCGCTGCACAACCGGCAGCCCTGGCGGTTCCGGATCGCTCCCGAGGTCATCGAGTTGCACGCGGATCAGGACCGCCGGATGCCGGGAACCGATCCGGAGGACCGGGAGCTGCGCCTCGGCTGCGGTGCCGCGCTGTTCAACCTCCGCCTGGCCCTCGCGCACGTCGGGGTGCGGCCGCTGGTGACCTTGCAGCCGTCGGTCCGGATTCCCGGGCTGCTGGCCGAGATCCGCCGCGGCGGCTCGGTGCACGTCGGCGCCGAGCAGTCCGCGCTGCTGCGCGCGATCACGACCCGGCGCACGAACCGCCGCCCGTTCTTGCCGACCCCGGTGCCGAAGGTGCACCGCAACACGTTGATCGGCGCGGTCGCCACCGAGCACGCCTGGGTGCACATGGTGGAGCGGGCGCAGCGCGCCGAGCTGCTCGGCCTGGTGCGTCGCGCGCACGAGGCGCAGATGGCCGATGAGCGGTTCCGCGCCGAGATGGCGGCGTGGACCGGGTTGCGCGAAGGCGCGCCGGAAGGGGTGCAGGCCTCCTCGGCAGGTCCGGCGCCGGAAGCCCAGGACGAATGGGTGCTGCGGGACTTCTCCGGAGGGCACGCCCGCCCGCGCGTGCCGGGCAAGGACTTCGAGGACGACCCGCTGACCATGGTGCTGTGTTCCTACAGCCAGGGCAGGCAGGCGGATCTGGAGGCGGGGCAGGCGATGCAGCGGCTGCTGCTGACCGCGACCTCGCTGGGCCTGGCCGCCTCCTACCTGTCCCAGGTGGTCGAGGTGGGTGAGACCCGCGCGCAGCTGCGGTCGCTGCTCGACGGGACGCTGGAACCGCGGGCCGTGCTGCGCGTCGGCTACGGCTCACCGGTGCCGCCGACCCCGCGCCGGGAGCCGATCGAGCTGCTGCTGCCCGCCGCGGCGGGTCAGCGCACCCATGCGGCCACGCGGTAGGCCGGAAGCACCGGCGTAGCGGTGCTTCGGTGACTGCGCCGCGGACGGGGCGAGCTGCGACGGCCACTGGAGCGGCCGCGCCGCGGGCGGTCCCGGTATAACGGGACCATGCCCGAACACGGTGCGACTGCGGTGCTGCTGCCTGCTCCCGGCGCGGATGCGCTGCTGCGGAAGGTGGCCGCCGAGCATCCCGCAGCGGCGCGGGCGGGCGTGCCCGCGCACATCACCGTGCTCTACCCGTTCCTGCCGCTGTCCGAAGTGGACGATTCAGTGCTGGCCGAGCTGCGTGCGCTGTTCGCGGGTCAGCCCGCGCCGCGCGTCGAGTTCGCCCTGCCGGAGCCGGACCACGGCTTCGTCGCGCTGCGGCCCGAACCGCTCGAACCGCTGCGCGAGCTCACCGACGCGGTCCGGTCCCGCTGGCCGCACCTGGTTCCCTACGGCGGCTCGCACGGCGACGACGTGGACCCGCACCTGACCGTCGCGATGGATGTGTCCACTTCGGACGCGCGGAGCATCGCGGCGGGCATCGCCGGGCACCTGCCGCCTCCTGCGGTGCTCGAACAAGCGTGGGTGACCGGCTACGACGGCGAATGGTCGGTGCGGGCGCGACTGCCGCTGGCGGGACGGCCGCATCGCGGCACCGGCAGCTGATCCTGCGCGGTCAGAATCCGTCGCTGTCGCCGTTGGCCGCGCGCAGCGTGCGCATCGCCTCCGCCAGCGCGTGCGAGCGGTCCGCGCCCAGCGGCGCCAGCACGCGGCGGCGCAGGATCTCCGCGCACGCTTCGCGGGCGGCTTCGGCGATCTCCCGCCCGTGCTCGGTCAGCACCGCGTAGGTCACGCGCCGGTCGGTGTCGCAGGGCTGCCGCACGATCAGGTCGGCCGCGGCGAGCCGGTCGGCGACCTTGGTGAACCCGCCGCTGCTGAGCGCGGCCTCCCTGGCCAGCTTGGTCATCGGCATCCGGTGCTCCGGGGAGCGCACCAGCCGCAGCAGGATGTCGAAGGGCCCTGGTGTGAGCCCGAAGCGCTCGGCGATCTCGCTCATCAGGCGCTCTTGGGTGAGGTGGTATCCCTCGATCACCAGTCCCCACCAGGTGACGATCTCGTCGTCGTCGGTGGTGAGGCCGTCGGTACCGGGCTCCGGGAGTCCGGCGGCAGTCGCCGGTTCCCCGCCGTGGAGGTCTTCGCCGTGGATGCCGCCGTTGGGTGTCACCGCGCCAGTCGCGCTGCCAACGCTCACCTGAGCTCCTTTCGATACCGCCATTAGCGGGACGCAAGTGTACCTGCCTGGCGTCTCGCGATGAAATCTCTTGCGCGGAAGAGAGTTGGTCAGTAATGTCCCGGCCGAGGGAGCCGCGCGCTCCCGGAACGCACGAATGCCGGGCAGTCGCCCGGCCGCCTCGAAGGAGCCGTTCATGGGCAACGTCAAGCTCAGCGTCATCTACTACTCGTCGACCGGCACCGGCACCGAGATCGCCAACGCGCTGGTGGCCGAGGCGGAAGCCGCCGGCGCCGAGGTGCGCCTGCGCAAGGCGCCGGAGCTGGCCCCCGACGCCGCGATCGACGCGAACCCGGCGTGGCGGGCGAACCTCGAGGCGACCCGCTCGGTGCCCGACGTCGCGGCCGAGGACGTGGTGTGGGCGGACGCGGTCATCTTCGGTTCGCCGACCCGCTACGGCAACATCGCCGCGCAGCTCAAGCAGTTCATCGACACCCTCGGCGGCGAGTGGCAGCAGGGCCTGCTGGCGGACAAGGTCTACAGCGGGTTCACCTCCAGCGCCACCAAGCACGGCGGCCAGGAGTCCACGCTGCTGGCGCTGTACAACACCATCCACCACTTCGGCGGCATCATCGTCAGCCCCGGCTACACCGACGGCTCGAAGTTCGTCGACGGCAACCCCTACGGCACCAGCCACGTCGACGCGCAGGGCCAGCTGAAGGTCGACGACGAGACCCGCACCGCGGCCAGCGTTCAGGCGCGCCGCGTCGTCAAGGTCGCCCAGGCCCTCAAGGCCGGCCAGGCAGCCTGATCCCAGGACGCCGGTGGGGCCGCGCGCCCCACCGGCACTCACCCTCCCGAACGACGGAGCTTTTCGATGAGCATCGCCACGAGCGGCCTGCACCACGTCACCGCGATCGCCGGTGATCCGCAGCGCAACGCCGACTTCTACCTGCGCACGCTGGGACTGCGGCTGGTGAAGAGCACGGTGAACTTCGACGACCCGGGCACCTACCACCTCTACTACGGCGACGAGGCGGGCCGCCCCGGCTCGTTGCTGACGTTCTTCCCGTGGAAGGGCGCTCCGAGCGGCCGCCGCGGCACCGGGCAGGCCACCACCACCGCGTTCTCCGTGCCGGAGCAGTCCATCGGCTGGTGGCACCGGCACCTGACCGAGCAGGGCGTCGAGGTCGGCGAGGTGCACAACCGCGACGGCGAGGACGCGCTGACCTTCACCGACCCGGACGGACTGGCGCTGTCGCTGGTCGCGCACCCGCAGGGCGATCCGCGCGCGCCGTGGGACAACGGGATCGTGCCCGCTGAGCACGGGGTGCGCGGGCTGCACTCGGTGACGTTGTCGGTCACCGAGGAGGAGGCCACGGCCTGGATGTTCGGCGACCTCGGGCTCACGTTCAGCTCCCAGGAGGACAACCGGTTCCGCTTCGCCGCGGGTGACGGCGGCCCGGGCGCGTTCGTCGACGTGCTGGTCACTCCGGACGAACCGGAAGGACTGGTCGCGGCCGGGACCGTGCACCACGTGGCGTGGCGCGCGCCCGACGAGACCGCGCAGGCCAACTGGCGCGAGGAGCTGGTCGACGCCGGATTGCAGGTGACCTCCATCCTCGACCGGCAGTACTTCCGCTCGATCTACTTCCGCGAGCCCGGCGGCACGCTGCTGGAGATCGCCACCGACGAGCCCGGATTCACCGCCGACGAACCGCTGCTGGAGCTCGGCCGGGAACTGAAGCTGCCGCCGTGGCTGGAGCCGGACCGCGAGCAGATCTCCCGGACGTTGCCGAAGCTCGACCTGCCCGCCGAGAACAACCCGGGGGTGGCGGCTTGAGCGAGCTGTCGCTGACGTACGAACACGTCGACGGCGACCCGGACGCGCCGGTGCTGCTGTTGCTGCACGGCACCGGCGGTGGCCCGAAGGATCTGCTGGGCGTCGCCCAGGAGCTCAGCCCGCGTTCTCCGCTGCTGGCCCCGGCCGGTCCGGTGTCCGAAGGGGGGTCCGCGCGCTGGTTCCGCCGGATCGCCGAGGGCGTTTTCGACCACGACGACGTCGTGCGGCGCACCCACCAGCTCGCCGATTTCCTCGCCGCGGCCGTCGAAGAACACGGACTGGGCGGGCGCCGGCTGGTCGCGGTCGGCTTCTCCAACGGCGCGAACATCGCGGCCGCGCTGACGCTGCTGCGGCCCGAGTCGGTCCAGGAGGCGGTGCTGTTCGCCGCGATGCAGCCGGTTCCGGATCCGCCGGTGCACGACCTGACCGGCACCCGGGTGTTCCTGGGCAACGGGCGGATCGATCCGATGGCGCCGCTGGAGTCGGCGGACCGGCTGGTCGCGGACTTGCGCACCCGCTCGGCGGAGGTCACCGAGCACTGGCACGACGGCGGTCACCAGATCACGCTGCCCGGCGTGCACGCCGCGGCCGAATGGCTCGCGGGGCGGTAGGCGCAGCTCCGCGGAAACGCCCTCGCCGGTTCGGGGAGGGGAAGGACGGGCCGTCCGCCGGGTGGGGTGGCGGCCCGTCCGGCTGCGCGGCCGGTGGCGGGTTCCGAGCGGGATTCCCCGGCGCACGGCTTGTCCGGCGGCACGCCGAGATCATCCGGCTGTCCGGTCTGCGATAATGGAGGTTCCCGGACAGAAGAGGAAGCGATGGATCTCGACCGGCTGCAGGCGGCGGAGACGCTGCACATGCGGCAGCGCGTGACGTTCATGGTCAACCGCTACGAGCTCCGGCTCGACGACGGCTCCGGCCGCGAAGGTGACCTGGTGGCCTTCGCCCAGCAGAAGCGGGTCAGCTTCAAGGAGCAGGTCACGTTCTACGCGGACCAGGACAAGCAGCGGGCGCTGGCGAGCTTCCGGGCGCGCAACGTCGTCGACCTCGCCGCCGGTTACGACGTCACCGACGCCGACGGCGCGCCGCTGGGCGTGTTCCGCAAACGGTTCGGGAAGTCCTTGCTGCGCTCCACCTGGGACCTGGAGCAGCCCGGTTCGGTCGCCGCGAAGGGGCAGGAGCGCAGCATGGCGGTCGCGCTGCTGCGGCGGCTCTGGGAGATCGTCCCGTTCGTGGAGAACATCCCGTTCATGATCCCGTACCACTTCGACTTCACCGCCGAGGACGGCGCGGGATTCGCGGTCACGAAGAAGTTCGCGCTGCGCGACCGCTACGTCATCAAGATCGACGATCCGCGGCTGGACCGCAGGCTGGTGATCGCCCAGGCCGTCGCGCTGGACGCGCTGCAGGGCCGGTGAGTTGCAGGGCGGGTGAGCTGCAGGGCCGGTGAACGGGCGCTGATCAGGCTCACAGCACGTCGAGCACGATCCCGGCGAGCAGCTGGGGCCGGTCCAGCGGCAGCGCGTGGCTGGCGTCGGCCGCGGTGACCAGCTCGCCGCGCGGGAACAGCCGCACCAGCTCGGCGTGCGTCGCATCCAGCTGCGCGCGGTACTCGGGCGCCACGCCGGGGCGCCGTTGCGGCACCACGAGCCGCATCGGGACATCAGGCGGGTCCGCCCGCAACGCCGCCGAAGCCTCGCGCGTGCAGGAGGTCAGGCGGCGCAGGACCGTCGCCGATCGCCACAGCTCCCGCCAGTCGTTCCACTGGCGCTTGGCGAATCGGAGCCCGGCCGGGCTGATCTCCGGGCCCGCCATCCGCTCGATGAGGCGTTGGCCGCGGGCCGTCCGGAAAAACCCGAGCCTTGCGGCGACCGCGAACACGCGGGTCTGCGCACCGCTGATCGCCAGCCGCACCCCGGCGGGCAGCTTCGTGTCGGGTAGCGGTACTGACGGGTCGGCCAGCACCACACCGGAAACCAGCTCCGGGTACCGCGCGGCGAACAGCTGGGCCACCAGCCCGCCGGACGACCAGCCGACCACGACCACCGGCGTGCTCGTCCCGGTCGCCCGCAGCAGTCCGGCGAGGTCGTCGGCCATGGCAGCGACGGTCCGGTGCTGCGGCCCGTCCGAGCGCCCGCTGCCCGCCCGGTCGTAGGTGAGCACGGTCGCCGATGCGGCGAGGCGGTCCGCGAACTCGCCCCAGACCGCGCCGCTGCCGTTGCCCGCGCCGCCCGCTTCCAGCACCACGGCGGGACCCGCGCCGCGCTGCCGGATGCAGAGCTCGCGGCCGTTGACTTCGATCAGCGTTCGGGGTGCCTTGTTTCCCATCGGCCGAGCGTTGCCGATCACTTCCGGCGACCGCTGTCGAATTCGCTGTGAGCGGAAACCTGCCACCCGGCGGAGCGAGGCAGCCGCGAGTCGTGACCATCCGCACATCGCCGCAGCGATGCCGACTAGGGCCTGGTGGAATCGGCGCGTGAACGCGCTGTGAACATCGACCGGAAGACCTGGGTGCTGCTGGCGCACGCCACCCTCACCCAGCTGGTGACCTTCGTGCTGCGGCCCGCGACGTCCTACCGCGCGCTGGAGCTGGACGTGCCCGCGTCCTGGCTCGGTTTCCTCTCGGGCAGCTTCGCGCTGGTTCCGCTGGTGCTGGCGTTGCCCGCCGGGCACATCGTGGACCGGATCGGGGAGCGCCGGGTGATGATCGCCGGCGGGGCGCTGATGTGCGCGGCGGGCGGTGCGTTCCTGGTGTTCGGCGATTCGGTCGCGGGCTTGGTCGCGGGCAACGTGCTGCTGGGCACCGGGCACCTGTGCTCGGTGATCGGCCAGCAGGCGCTGGTCGCGAACACGGCGAGTTCGGCCCGGCTGGACGCGGCTTTCGGCTACTACACCTTCGCCGCCTCGCTGGGGCAGGCGGCCGGCCCGCTGCTGATCGTGGCCTTCGGCGGTTCGCAGGCGATCCCGGACACCACGCCGATCTTCTGGGGTGCGACGGCGATCGCGGTCGTGCTGTTCTGCTGCTCGCTGGGGATCCGCGGCCGCACCGCGTCGAGCGGGAAGGCGGCCGTCGAGTCCGGCGGAGTCGGCGCGCTGCTGCGGATGCCCGGCCTGATCCCGGCGTTGACCACGAGCTGCGTGGTGCTGGCGGCGGTGGACATCTCGGTGGTCTACCTGCCCGCGCTCGGCGCGGAACGCGGCATCGCTTCCGGACTGGTGGGGGTGCTGCTCGGGCTGCGCGCGGTCGCTTCGATGGTGTCGCGGTTCTTCCTCGGCTCCAGCACGCGGCTGCTCGGGCGGCGGCGCCTGCTGGTGATGAGCATCGTGGCCGCCACCGCCGGACTCGGAGTCGTCGCCGCACCCGTACCCGTGTGGCTGCTGGTGCCCGCGGTCGTGCTGGCCGGGCTCGGGATGGGCGTCGGCCAGCCGCTGACGATGTCGTGGCTTGCCGAGTCGACCCCGCCGGGCCTGCGCGGGCGCGCCATGTCGTTGCGCCTGACCGGGAATCGGGCCGGTCAGGTCGTGGTGCCCGGAGCGGTCGGCCTCGTCGCCGCCGGAGTCGGCGCTGCAGGCGTGCTCGGAGCCACCGCCGCGGCCCTGGCGTGCACGGCCGTGCTGGCACGAGGGTTGCCGGTGGACAGTCCGCGGAGCTGAGGGCTCCCGCTCAGCCCGGTTCGATGGTCAAACCCGGTTCGGCGACGTCGATCGCACCGCGGTACTCGCGCCGCGCCGCCGAGCGCGCCGCCGATCGGTCGGTGCCCGGCCAGAGGTGGGTGAGCACGAGACGCCCGACCGCGGCGCGCGTTGCGCACCGTCCCGCTTGCCAGGCCGTGGACAGGTGCGGGGAGTCGGAATCCGGCACGACCCGCTCGACGAAGGTCGCTTCCGCGAGCAGCACGTCGGCGCCCGCGGCGAGTGCATCGAGCTCCGGGCTCGGACCGCTGTCGCCGGTGTAGACGAGCGTGCTGCCACCCGCGGCCAGCCGAACCGCCGCGTTCGGCACGAAGTGCGGCGTGCACCGTGCGTCCACTGTGAACGGTCCGATGGCGAACCGGTGTCCCGCCGTGAACTCGGCCAGGCGATAGGCCGTCGCCAGCATGTGCGGGGAGTCCAGCGCGAGCACCGGCCCCAATGCTCCCGGCAACGAGTGCACGGGCAGCGGCGCGCAGGGGTCCGGACCGAGCGCACGCGCGCGCAGCAGCGGGTTCAAATCGGCGCAGTGGTCGGGATGACCGTGGCTGACCAGCACCGCGTCGACCCGCTCCGCAGCGGTGGTCCGCAGCAGCGCTTGGAACGTGCCGTAACCGGGATCGATCAGCAGCCGGAAACCGCCGTGTTCGACCAGGTAGCCACTGCACCCCTGGTCCGGAACGGGCCAAGCGCCGCAACCCCCGAGAACCGTGATGCGCACCCACCGGATGTTACGGCGATGCCGCAGCACGATCCGCTGCGGCATCGCCGCTACCGAACTCGGGCAGCCGCCCGATTCGTGAGCGCGGTTCCCCGACGGCTCATCCTGTCGTACGCAAGCGGGTGATCGCGGTGATGATGAGGCCGTCGGCGGCCAGCCAGCGGCCGGTGAACGAGTCCAGCGGTGCGCCCTCGACGTCCGGTCCGCGTTTGAGCAGCTGCGCGTGGAACGCGCCGTCGCGGGCGATGGTGAGTTCGGCGTCTTCGAAACCGAGCCATTCCCGGGCCACGGGGAACCACGCCTTGTACACGGATTCCTTGGCGCTGAACAGGATCCGGTCCCAGTGCAACGACGAGTCCGATGTGGACAGTTCAGTGATCCGGCCGCGCTCGGCGGGCAGCGTGACCGCCTCCAGCACCCCGTCCGGAAGTGCGTCGTGCGGTTCGGCGTCGATGCCCACCGTGAGCACGGTTTCCTGGCGGCCGACCACCGCGGCCCGGTAGCCGAGGCAGTGCGTCATGCTGCCCGCCACGCCTTCGGGCCAGCCGGGTGCGCCGCGTTCACCCGGCAGCAGGGGAGCAGCGGGCACGCCGATCTTGGCCAGCGCGTTGCGCGCGCAGTGCCGCACGGTGGTGAACTCGCGGCGGCGCTTGTCCACCGCGCGGGCGATCACCTGCGACTCCTCGTCGAACAGCCACGCCTCCGGCGGGTCGGTGAAAGTCTCCTCCCAGGCCAGTTCGCCCGGCAGCAACCGCTCGATCACGCCGCCTCCTCGCCGAACACCGGCCGCAGCGAGTCCGCGGGCAAGCCGTGCCGCTTCCACTCGCGCGGGTAGCCGACCGAGACTTCCTGGAAGCGCACCCCGTCGTGCCAAGTGGTCCGCGGAATGTGCAGGTGCCCGTAGATCACCACCGAAGCCCGGTGCCGCAGGTGCCAATCCGCGGTGTGCACGGTTCCGCACCACTGCGCGAACTGCGGGTACCAGAGGACATCGGTGGGTTCGCGCACCAGCGGGTAGTGGTTCACCAGCACCGTGGGAAGTTCGGGGTCGCACTCGGCGAGCCGCTGCTCGGTGTAGGCCAGCCGGGCGCGGCACCAGTCGTCGCGGGTCTCGTAGGGGTCGGGGTGCAGCAGGAACTCGTCGGTGCACACCACGCCGGACTCGTGCGCGACGGCCAGCGCTTCTTCCTTGGTGGCGGTTCCCGCCGGGCGGAACGTGTAGTCGTAGAGCACGAACAGCGGCGCGACGGTGACCGGGCCGCCGCGGCCGGTCCAGATCGGGAACTCGTCCTCGGGCGTGACCACGCCGAGTTCCCGGCAGCGGCGCACCAGCTCCAGGTAGCGCGCTTCGCCGCGCAGTTGCAGCGAATCCTGCTTCGGTGTCCACAGCTCGTGGTTGCCGGGCACCCAGATGACCTTGGCGAACCGTTCCGCGAGCAGCTCCAGCGCCCAGGAGATCTCGTCGGAGAGCTCGCCGACATCTCCGGCGACGATCAGCCAGTCGTGCTCGGTGCGCGGGCGCAGGTTGCGGGTGATGTCCTTGTTCTCGGCCATCGCGACGTGCAGATCGCTGACGGCCAGCAGTTCACCTGGGGTAGAGCTCATGATGTGCCGATCGTATCCGTGCTGGTGAGCTTCCCGGGGCGGTTCTGGGGGAATTCACAGTCCGCGGCGGGCTCCCACGGGCTGGGAATCGAATCTCGGCTCTCCGGGTTGGGTTTACGGCCGGGCAGGGCGTCGATACCGTCACCACATGGCCCGGACGGCGACTCTCACCACACGCGGATACGTGGATTTCGCGCGTGTGTCGTCCGCGCTCTGTAGCGCCTGAAAACTCCCGCGGGCGACCGCGGTCGAGTCGACGCTTTCCTCCTGATTCCTCCCGGCGGCACCGCGCGGTGCGCGCCGTGCTGCCCAGCGGAGCGTGCTGATGAGCTTGCCCGACCACGTCCCGAACGGCGCCCGGGCCGACCCGGATGCCATCGCGGTCACCAACGTCCGGAACAGCAAAGCCAGGAACCGCCCGCGGATTCCTCGCTGGTTGTTCAAAACCTTCAGTCCCGTCGGGCTGATCGTGCTGTGGCAGGTGCTCAGCGGTACCGGCCTGCTCGACGAGGACACGCTGGCCTCCCCGGCCACGGTGCTGGCCACCGCGGGCGAGCTGTGGGAGGAGGGCCGGATCCAGTCGGCCGTGCTGACCTCGGTGCAACGCGTCGGTGCCGGACTCGTGTGCGGGCTGGTCGCAGCCGTGGTGCTGGCGACCCTGTCGGGGTTGTTCCGCCGGGGTGAGGACCTGATCGACGCGCCGATGCAGATGCTGCGCACGGTTCCGGTGATCGGACTGATCCCGCTGCTGATCATCTGGTTCGGCATCGGCGAGGAACCCAAGATCATCCTGATCGCGCTGGCAGTGACCTTCCCGCTGTACATGAACATCTACGGCGGCATCCGCAACGTCGACGCCGGCCTGGTGGAGGCGTCCAGGACGCTCGGGCTCGGCCGGTTCGCCCAGGTGCGCCACGTGATCCTGCCCGCTGCGATGCCCAACGCCCTGGTGGGCCTGCGGTACTCGCTCGGTTCGGCGTGGCTGGCGCTGGTGTTCGGCGAAACGATCAACGCCACCGCGGGCATCGGCTACGAGATGAACATGGCGCGCGAGTTCTTCCAGACCGACGTGATCGTGGTCTGCCTGGTGCTCTACGCCCTGCTCGGCCTGGTGGCCGATTTCATCGTGCGACTTCTGGAAAGGACTGTTCTGGCATGGCGACCGGCCTTCCGCGGAGCGTAGCCGAGCGCGCGCCCGAGACGACGGCGCTGCCCGCGTCGGTGCGCGGGCTCACCAAGAGCTTCGACGAGCACACCGTCCTCAATGGACTCGACTTGGACATCCGGCCGGGCCAGTTCGTTGCCCTGCTCGGCCCCAGCGGCTGCGGAAAGAGCACGCTGCTGCGCATCCTGGCCGACCTGGACCGCGAGATCGGCGGGGACGTGCAGGTCGCGCGGCGCCGTGCGGTGGCGTTCCAGTCCCCGCGGCTGATGCCGTGGAAACGGGTGTGGCGCAACGTGGTCCTGGGCCTGGACGGGCGTCCGGACCGGGCGAAGGCGATAGAGGCGCTGGAGGAGGTCGGCCTGGGACATCGGGTCGACGTGTGGCCCAAGGTGCTCTCGGGCGGTGAGGCGCAGCGCGCCTCGCTGGCGCGGGCGCTGGTGCGGGAACCGGACCTGTTGCTGCTGGACGAGCCGTTCTCCGCGCTCGACGCGCTGACCCGGATCAAGGTGCAGAACCTGGTCGGCGAGCTCTGGCAGCGCCACGGCTGCGCGATCCTGCTGGTTACCCACGACGTCGAAGAGGCGCTGCTGCTGGCCGATCGAGTGCTGGTGCTGCGCGACGGCGGCATCGCGCACGACCAGCTCGTCGAGCACGAACGGCCGCGGGACGTTTCCGCGCCGGGTTTCGTGGCCCAGCGCGCGGAACTGCTGTCCTGGCTCGGTGTCCACTGAGGACTTCGTTGTGAAGGGGCTGCGGGCCGTTCGCGGCTCCGGCACGCGCGGTCCTGAGCCGAAACCGGACCGGTGAGCTTTTCCGGCAACGCAACGCACATTCGTGAAGGAAGTGGTGACATGTCGGTCGAGATCGTCGGCATGATCGGGGCGCAGCACGTCTCGGAGATCCATCCGGCCGGCGGCCCGGCGATCGACCCGGAGTTCCTGCGCCGGTTCGCCCGCGCGCACGAGGACGGCGGGTTCGACCGCGTCCTCATCGGACACGGTTCGGGTTCGCCGGACGGCACGCAGCTCGCCGCGCACGTGGCCGCGCACACCGAACGACTCGGTTTCCTGGTCGCGCACCGGCCGGGTTTCGTCGCGCCGACGCTGGCCGCCCGCACGTTCTCCACATTGGACACGTTGGCGCGCGGGCGGATCGCGGTGCACGTCATCAGCGGCGGCAGCGACGCCGAGCAGCGGCGCGACGGCGACTACCTCGGCAAGGACGAGCGCTACGCGCGCACCGACGAATACCTCGAAGTGCTCAAACGGGCCTGGACCGAGCCGGGCCCGATCGACCACGTGGGCGAGCATTACCGGTTCGAGGGATTCGAGACCCGGGTGAAACCGGTGCAGCAGCCCCGGATTCCGCTGTACTTCGGCGGATCGTCGCAGGCGGCGTACCGGGTCGGCGGCAAGCACGCCGACGTGTTCGCGCTGTGGGGCGAGCCGCTGGCCGAGACCGCCGAGCAGATCGCGTCGGTGCGGGCTGCCGCGAAGGCCGCCGGGCGCTGCGACCTCCCGGGCATCAGCGTCTCGTTCCGGCCGATCCTCGGTGCCACCGAAGAACTCGCGTGGCAACGGGCGCACCGGATCCTGGACCGGATCCACGCGGCTCGCGGCGGATTCGGCTCGTTCACCGGGCCGAAGACGCTCGGCAATTCCGCCGAGGTCGCCAACGTCGGATCGCAGCGATTGCTCGCCGCCGCGGCGGGCCGAGACCTGCACGACCGTGCACTGTGGACTCCCACGTCGCGCGCGACGAACGCGGCGGGGAACTCCACCGCGCTGGTGGGCACCGCCGAGACGGTGGCCGAGGCGCTGGCCGACTACGTCGACATCGGGGTGAGCACGCTGCTGATCCGCGGCTACGACCCGCTGGACGACGCCATCGACTACGGCCGCGAACTCCTCCCGCGAGTGCGCGAAACCGTCGCCCGCCGCGCGGCGAACCCCGCACCCGCGATTTCCTGAGTGAACGGCCCGCTGGTCCCAATAGATTGGTCAAACGGTCCGTTCGCTCGGCGATTAGCGATCAGGCGACACGTGGGAGCGCCACTCGATCCGGGTGCTCATGGGGGAGTGAACGGCCCGCTGGTCCCAATAGATTGGTCAAACGGTCCGTTCACTCCGGGGTGCGGGCGGAGTGGGAGTGCGGCGGGGGATCATGCCGGGGGAAAGGAATGGAGGGGTCATGACGCGCACCTGGGCGCCGGAGAACGCTCCGCGGGGGCATGTCGTCGTGCTGCACGGGCGGGGCGAGCATCCCGGCGTGTACGAGCGGCTCGGGCGGCGGCTGGCCGCCGACGGCTACACCGTCGTGGCGCCGGACCGCGAAGCCTCCCCGGAGAGCTGGTTCGCCGGTGCGGGCGAGGCCGCCCGCGTGCTCGCGGGCTCGGACACCGGCGCGCTGCTGGCGTGGGAGGCGGCGCTGGCCGAGCCGGTAGACGCGCTGGTGCTGGCGGGAACGCCGCTGGCCGCCGCGGAGCCACCGGCCGGGCGGGAGGACGAGATCACCGCCCGCACGTCGTGCCCGATCCATCGCGAACACCTCGGCGCCGACCCGGATTTCGAATGGGGAGCGCTGACCGGATCCACCGGCGAACCACCGCAACGGCTGCCGGAGATCCCGGTGCTGCTGCTGCACGGCGAGTCCGACCCGATCGCTCCCGTCGACCCGGTGACGCGGCTGGGCGCCGCACACTCGCAGGCGACCGTTGCCGCGTTCAAGGACGGCGTGCACGACATCCTCAACGACAAGGCGCACCGCAGTGCCGCGGCGCGGATCGTGCTGTTCTGCGAAGAGATCGCCAAGGGCGCGGTGCTGCTGCCCGAAGTTCCCGCGGCCAGGAACACCCGCGCGCGCCGGGCCGCGCCGGTGCACGTGTCCGCGCGGGTGGACTACTCGCTGCGGGTGCTGACCGAGCTGGCGCGCGGCCCGCAGCAGCAGACCTGCGAGGCGATGGCCCGCAGCCAGGGCATTCCGCTGAACTCGCTGGTGAACCTGATGGTCGAGCTGCGCCGCGGCGGCCTGGTGCGCAGCAGGCGCGGCTGCGAGGGCGGTTACTGGCTGGCCCGGCCTGCCGCGCAGATCACGCTGGCCGAGGTGGTGCGCGCGGTGGAGGGCGAAGTGGTCTCGCACCACGAAGACGGCCCGCACGCGGAGGTGTGGGAGCAGCTCGGGCGGACGGTGGCGGAGTTCATGACGCGGGTCAGCGTCGCCGAACTCGCGCAGCCGGCCGCGGCATGAGCGATCCTCGGGCGCGCCGACGACCGACGCGGACGAGCCGGAACGACCGGCACCGACAGCTGGCAACACCCAAGACGACCGGAGCGGCGACCATGACCGAGCACGACGCCTTCCACCCAGACCTGACCTCCGAGGTCGACCCCGAGCAGCGCAAGTCGCTGCGTTCCCGGCTGCACCACGTGCGCGGCGCCGACCTCGACGAGGGCACCGCGCAGACCGAGGGCATGAAGCGGCTGGCCGCGATCAGCGGCGAGTCGGTGGGTTCCGAGAAGATCTGGACCGGCCAGACCCACGTCGCCCCGGACACCGCCTCCGCCGATCACCACCACGGCGAGTCGGAGACCTCGATCTACGTCGCCGACGGGCATCCCGAGTTCGTCTTCCACGACGGCACCGGCGAGGTGCGCATCAAGACCGAGCCCGGTGACTACATCTTCGTCCCGCCGTACGTGCCGCACCGGGAGGAGAATCCGGATCCCGACGAGGAGGCGGTCGTGGTGATCTCCCGCAGCACCCAGGAAGCCATCGTGGTGAACCTCCCCGGGCTCTACCCGCTCTGAGGCTCCGTTCGCACGAGCTGGGTGGTGCCGGCGGCGGACACCGCTCTCGCGGGCTTCCCGAGATTTCCGCGCCGGAGCGTTAATTTTCCGAAATGTCCGAAAAGGACGAGTCGGGTCGGCGGCGGGATCGCTCGAACCGTCGGATAGAGTGCTGCGCCTGCGCAGGGTGCACCTTGCGGCCGTGCTCCTCGTCGGGGATCGAGCAGCCGATGCCGGTGGCCGCGTGAAGAAAGGATCTCGTTGGCCACCCCGCTGTTGAAACCCGCACCGTCCGAGCCCTCTCGCCCCGCCGGCCCGGTCGCGGGCGCGCGGCGGCTGCGGGACCGCGTTCTCGTGCTGGTGCTCGCGCGGCCGCGAGCGGTCCTCGCGTCCGGGGCGGTCGCCGTGGTCGCCGCGATGGCGTGCATGTTCCTGCTGCACCTGGCCGGGACCGGACACGGCGCCGGAGTGGACTACCAGGTCTACCGGTGGGCCGTGCGCACCTGGCTCGGCGGTGGCGACCCGAGCCAAGGCACCGCGATGACCAGCGCCGACCGCCCGTTGCCCTGGGTGTATCCGCCGTTCGCGCTGTTACCGCTGGCGGTTCCGTCGGTGCTGCCGTTCGTGCCCGGCTTGTGGTTGCTGTACCTGACCGATCTGGCGGCGCTCGGCGGCGTGCTCTACCTCGTGGTCCGCAGCATGTGGCCGGTCGCGGGCCGGAGCGGAGCGGCCGCGGCGGCTTCGCTGGGGTTGGCGGGCACGTTGCTGCTCGAGCCGGTTTACGCCTCGTTCGGCCTGGGGCAGGTGAACATCCTGCTGATGGGGCTGGTGGCCGCGGATTGCCTCACCGCGCGCCCGCGCTGGCCGCGCGGGCTGCTGGTGGGCCTCGCGGCCGCGATCAAGCTGACTCCTGCGGCGTTCGTGCTGTTCTTCTTGTTTCGCCGGGATTTCCGGGCGGCGGTGGTCGCAGCGGTCACGGCCGCGGCCGGGACGGCTTGCGGGTTCCTGGTGAGCTTTCCGGCCTCGATGGACTACTGGTTCGGGCGCGGTCCGGCGGCCGGGGTGAGCGGCTCCGCGTACCACACCAACCAATCGATCATGGGGGAACTGGCGCGGCTGGAACTGCCGACCGGCGTGCGCTACGCGGTCTGGGCGGTGCTGGCGCTGGCGTTGCTCGTGGTGACCGCGCGGGTGCTGCGCACGGCGGAGGCGCCGCAGGCGTTGCTGGCCAACGGTCTGCTGGCGTTGCTGATCTCGCCCACGTCCTGGTCGGACCACTGGGTCTGGGCGGCGCCCGGAGTGCTGGTGGCGCTGGCGACGGCGGTGCGCAGGCGCAGCATCGGGTGGGCGGTCTCCGGCGCGGCCATCGTGGTCGCCGCGCACATCGCGCCGTTCCGGATGCTGCCCGCCGCCGGGGACTGGAATGCGGTACAGCACGTGGTCGGCAATTCCTATCTGCTGCTCGGAATCGCAATGCTGTTGCTGCTGGAGCGTGATCTCCGGCGGCGACGGCGATCTCCGCGCTTCCTCGCCGAGACCACGGCCGCAGTTCGCTGAACCATTGTCCCGGCACCGCCCGATCGTTTCCGCGGCGAATCCCGGCCCGCGTGAGCGGATCGCTCGACCGGTGCGAGCGGCGTGGATGCTGCATGTCCTTTGTGGACTCGAAACGGCCGAGTCGCTGGCCGATGGTGGTCTGTACCAGCAGGGACGGCGCCCGGCCGTGCTGCGAGTAAGTCCGGTTTGGGACTGTGCGGGCGAACCCGACAACTGGACTGCGGCATCCGGATGAATTTCGGTGGCACGAGCGTACTTCCGCGGAGTCCAAAAGGGATCGTCCGGCGGGTCTGCGCTAAGGCAAGGGTCACTCCGGTGTGCGCTAGGTCACGTAATGCTCCCGCTGGACCGAGCCAGCGCCGCTGCGCAGCGCGGATGAACGCTGGGTGGCGAGCTGTGCGGCGCCGGTGACCGGAGCTGGCGCGCGTTCGCAGCGGCGGTCTTGACCTGCGGCGGGACCGGTCCCGGCAGGCGGCTGCGCCGAGCGCGCGGCCGGAATGTGACATTCACCTGCGTTACTGCGCCGTAGCTTTCCACCGCATCGGTCTGTACAGTGCCGAAAACTGACCAGCGGTTGCAACGGCGCATCCTTTTGTCAGTGCCCGAAGGTTTTCGCGGGCCCGCTGGCGAGTGACCACACCTCCCGCGTGTCCGTGGCCTGGCGACGGGAGGATCGATGCCGGATTCCCAGTATCTGAGAAACGAGGCGCAGCGCCGCGCCACCGGGCAGGGCCTTTACGACCCCGCCCACGACCACGACGCCTGCGGTGTGGCGTTCGTGGCCGACATGCACGGGCGGCGCAGCCATGCCCTCGTGGACAACGCGCTCACCGCGCTGCGCAACCTCGAGCACCGAGGTGCCAAGGGCGCCGACCCGGAAACCGGGGACGGCGTCGGCCTGCTGACGCAGGTCCCGGACGAGTTCTTCCGCGCCGTCGTGCCTTTCGAGCTGCCCGCGGCGGGCGGCTACGCGGCCGGGACCGCGTTCCTGCCCGCCGACGAGGCCGGAGCCGCCGCTGCCGTCGAGACCATCGAGCGGATCGTGGCCGAGGAAGGGCTCGCCCTGCTCGGCTGGCGCGACGTTCCGGTGGTGCCGGACAACGCGGGCCGCTCGGCGCGCGAGGTGATGCCGGGCTTCCGGCAGTTGTTCCTCGGGCACGGCCGCGACGGTGCCGGGCAGGAGTCGGCGCTGCAGTTCGAGCGCCGCGCGTTCTGCGTGCGCAAGCGCGCCGAGCACGAGGCGAAGGTGTACTTCCCGAGCCTGTCCGCGCGCACCTTCGTCTACAAGGGGATGCTCAGCGAGACCCAGCTCGACGCGTTCTACCCGGACCTGCGCGACGAGCGGTTCGCCAGCGCCATCGGCCTGGTGCACTCGCGGTTCTCCACGAACACGTTCCCGTCGTGGCCGCTGGCGCACCCGTACCGGTTCATCGCGCACAACGGCGAGATCAACACGATGAAGGGCAACCGGAACTGGATGCGGACCCGCGAGAGCATGCTCGCGACCGACCTCATCCCCGGCGACCTCAAGCGGCTTTACCCCATCGCCACGCCGGACGGCAGCGACTCCGCGACGTTCGACGAGGTGCTGGAACTGCTGCACCTGGGCGGGCGGAGCCTGCCGCACTCGGTGCTGATGATGATCCCGGAGGCGTGGGAGAACCACGCCGAGATGGATCCGCAGCGGCGCGCCTTCTACGAGTTCCACAACTACTTGATGGAGCCGTGGGACGGCCCGGCGCTGGTGGCGTTCACCGACGGCACCCAGATCGGCGCGGTGCTCGACCGCAACGGCCTGCGCCCTGGGCGCTACTGGGTCACCGACGACGGCATGGTCGTGCTGGCCAGCGAGGTCGGCGTGCTGGAGCTGGACCCGGCGCGGGTGGTGCGCAAGGGCCGGTTGCAGCCGGGCCGGATGTTCCTGGTGGACACCGGCGCGGGCCGGATCGTCGACGACGACGAGATCAAGGGCGGGCTCGCCGCCGAGCACCCTTACCAGGAGTGGCTGGACTCCGGTGTGGTGCACCTGGGCGACCTGCCGGAACGCGACCGGGAAGTGCCCTCGCACGCCTCGCTGGTGCATCGCCAGCAGGTCTTCGGCTACACCGAGGAAGAGCTCGGCGTGCTGCTGCGGCCGATGGCCGCCGGTGGTGCCGAGCCGATCGGCTCGATGGGCAACGACGTGCCGTTCGCGGCGTTCTCGAAGCGCCCGCGGCACCTGTTCGACTACTTCACCCAGCTGTTCGCGCAGGTCACGAACCCGCCGCTGGACGCGATCCGGGAAGAGCTGGTGACTTCGCTGGCCACCCACGTCGGCCCGGAGCACAACCTGCTCGACCACGACCCGGACGCCTGCAAGCAGCTGGTGCTGCCGTTCCCGGTGCTGGACAACGACCAGCTCGCCAAGATCGTGCACATCGACGACGACGGCGACCGCCCGGGGCTCAAGCCCGCGATCATCCGCAGCACCTTCGAGGTCGGCGGTGGCGGGCAGGCGCTGCGGCAGCGCCTCGACGAGATCTGCGAAGAGGTCTCGGCCGCCGTCGCCGACGGCGCGCACGTGCTGGTGCTGTCCGACCGCACCGCCGACGCCGAGCACGCCCCGATCCCCTCGCTGCTGGTCACCGGCGCGGTGCACCACCACCTGGTGCGGGAGAAGAACCGCACCCAGGTCGGCCTGGTCGTCGAAGCCGGCGACGTGCGCGAGGTGCACCACGTGGCGCTGCTGATCGGCTACGGCGCGGCCGCGGTCAACCCGTACCTGGCGATGGCCAGTGTCGAGGACCTGGTGCACAACGGCGTGCTCCAGGGCCTTGAAACCCACCAGGCCACCGCGAACCTGATCAAGGCGCTGGGCAAGGGCGTGCGCAAGACCATGTCCAAGATGGGGGTCTCCACGGTGGCCTCCTACACCGGCGCGCAGATCTTCGAGGCGATCGGGCTCGGCGAAGAGGTCGTCGAGCGCTGCTTCGCGGGCACCACTTCGCGGCTCGGCGGAGTCGGTTTCGACGGGCTGGCCACCGAGGTCGCCGAGCGGCACCGCAAGGCGTACCCGGCCGACGGCGTGCAGGCCCCGCACCGGGATCTGCACGTGGGCGGCGAGTACCAGTGGCGGCGCGAGGGCGATCCGCACCTGTTCAACCCGCGCACCGTGTTCAAGCTGCAGCACTCCACGCGGGCCGGGCGCTACGAGATCTTCAAGGAGTACACCAAGTCCGTCGACGACCAGTCGCGGGACCTGATGACGCTGCGCGGGCTGTTCAAGTTCCGCGAGGGCGTCCGCGAGCCGGTGCCGGTCGAGGAGGTCGAGCCGGTCTCGGAGATCGTCAAGCGGTTCGCCACCGGCGCGATCTCCTACGGCTCCATCTCGCAGGAGATGCACGAGACGCTGGCCATCGCGATGAACCGCCTCGGCGGCAAGTCGAACACCGGTGAGGGCGGCGAGGACGCCGATCGGTTCACCGCCGATGCGGATGGCGACTCGCGGCGTTCGGCGATCAAGCAGGTCGCCTCCGGCCGGTTCGGCGTGACCAGCGAATACCTGGTCAACTCCGACGACATCCAGATCAAGATGGCGCAAGGTGCCAAGCCCGGTGAGGGCGGCCAGCTGCCCGGCCACAAGGTCTACCCGTGGATCGGCAAGACCCGGCACTCCACGCCGGGCGTAGGGCTGATCTCCCCGCCGCCGCACCACGACATCTACTCGATCGAGGACCTGGCGCAGCTCATCCACGACCTGAAGAACGCCAACCCGGCCGCTCGCATCCACGTGAAGCTGGTCAGCGAGGTCGGCGTCGGCACGGTCGCGGCCGGGGTGTCGAAGGCGCACGCCGACGTGGTGCTCATCTCCGGGCACGACGGCGGCACCGGTGCCTCGCCGCTGTCGTCGATCAAGCACGCGGGCGGTCCCTGGGAGCTGGGCCTGGCCGAGACGCAGCAGACGCTGCTGACCAACGACCTGCGCGACCGGATCGTGGTGCAGACCGACGGCCAGCTCAAGACCGGCCGGGACGTGCTGATCGCGGCGCTGCTGGGCGCGGAGGAGTTCGGCTTCGCCACCGCCCCGCTGGTCGTGTCCGGTTGCATCATGATGCGGGTCTGCCACCTCGACACCTGCCCGGTGGGCGTGGCCACGCAGAACCCGGAGCTGCGCGCGAAGTTCAACGGCAAGGCCGACTACGTGGTGAACTTCTTCCAGTTCATCGCCGAGGAGGTCCGGGAATACCTGGCGCAGCTGGGCTTCCGCTCCATCGAGGAGGCGATCGGGCACGCCGAGCTGCTCGACACCGACGAGGCGGTGCGGCACTGGAAGACCGCCGACCTGGATCTTTCGGCGATCACCCACGTGCCGGAGCTTCCCGCGGGCAAGCCGCTGCACAACACCACCACCCAGGACCACGGCCTGGACAAGGCGCTGGACAACACGCTGATCCAGCTCAGCGAGGGCGCCTTGAAGGAGGGTTCTCCGGTGCGCCTGGAACTGCCGGTGCGCAACGTCAACCGCACCGTCGGGACCATGCTCGGCCACGAGCTGACCAAGCAATGGGGCGGTGCGGGGCTGCCGGACGACACGATCGACGTGACGTTCACCGGCTCGGCGGGGCAGAGCTTCGGCGCGTTCGTGCCGCGCGGCATCACGCTGCGGCTGCTCGGTGACGGCAACGACTACGTCGGCAAGGGCCTGTCCGGCGGGCGGATCGTGGTGCGCCCGCCGCAGAACGCCTCCTACACCGCCGAGGACAACGTCATCGCGGGCAACGTGCTGCTCTACGGCGCGACCGGCGGTGAGCTGTTCGTGCGCGGCGTGGTCGGGGAGCGGTTCTGCGTGCGCAACTCCGGCGCGGTGGCCGTCGTCGAAGGCGTCGGCGATCACGGCTGCGAGTACATGACCGGCGGGCGCGCGGTGATCCTCGGCGACACCGGCCGCAACTTCGCGGCGGGCATGTCCGGCGGCATCGCCTACGTGCTGGACCTGCGCGCCGACCGGGTCAACCCGGAGATGGTCGACCTCGACCCGCTCGACGACACCGACGCCGAGTTCCTGCACGACCGGGTGCGCAGGCACTTCGAGCAGACCGCATCGCAGGTCGCCGCGGAGCTGCTGGCGGACTGGGACCTGGCGCTGCGCCGGTTCGGCAAGGTCATGCCGCGCGATTTCAAGCGGGTGCTGGAAGCCCAGAGCGCCGCCGAACGCGATGGGCGCGACGTCAACGACGCGATCATGGAGGCGGCTCATGGCTGACCCGAAGGGCTTTCTCACCACCGAGCGCCAGACGCCGCAGCGCAGGCCGGTGGACATCCGGATCAAGGACTGGCGCGAGGTCTACCTCGAGTTCGAGCAGGACAACGTGCAGAAGCAGGCCGGGCGCTGCATGGACTGCGGCATCCCGTTCTGCCACCAGGGCTGTCCGCTGGGCAACCTCATCCCGGAGTGGAACGACCTGACCTGGCGCGGCGACTGGGCCGACGCGATCCAGCGGCTGCACGCCACGAACAACTTCCCGGAGTTCACCGGGACGTTGTGCCCGGCGCCGTGCGAGGCGGCGTGCGTGGTGGGCATCAACTCCGATCCGGTCACCATCAAGCAGGTCGAGATCGAGATCATCGACAAGGCGTGGGACGAAGGCTGGGTCACCCCGCAGCCGCCCGCGGCCAAGACCGGCAAGAAGGTCGCGGTGATCGGCTCCGGCCCGTCCGGGCTGGCCGCCGCGCAGCAGCTGACCCGCACCGGGCACGACGTGGTGGTCTTCGAGCGGGCCGACCGCCTCGGCGGGTTGCTGCGCTACGGCATCCCCGAGTTCAAGATGGAAAAGCACCGGCTGGACCGGCGGCTCGGGCAGCTGCGGGCCGAGGGCACCGAATTCCGCACCGGCGTCAACGTCGGCGTGGACGTGACCGTGCAGCAGTTGAAGTCCGATTACGACTCCGTCGTGCTGGCGGGAGGCTCCACCGCCGCCCGCGACCTGCCGATCACCGGCCGCGAGGTGCGCGGCGTGCACCAGGCGATGGAGTACCTGCCGCTGTCGAACAAGGTGCAGGAAGGCGACCTGGCGACCTCGCCGATCGACGCCGCGGGCAAGGACGTCGTGGTCATCGGCGGCGGTGACACCGGCGCGGACTGCGTCGGCACCGCGCACCGGCAGGGCGCGCGGTCGGTCACCCAGCTGGAGATCATGCCGACGCCGCCGTCCACGCGGCCGGACGCCCAGCCCTGGCCGACCTACCCGATGATCTACCGGGTCTCCTCGGCGCACGAGGAGGGCGGCGAGCGGCTGTTCTCGGTCAACACCCAGGAGTTCCTGGGCGACGAGAACGGCGAGCTGCGCGCGCTGCGGCTGGTCGAGGTGCGCCGCGAGGACGGGAAGTTCGTGCCCGTCGAGGGCAGCGAGCGGGAGATTCCCTGCCAGCTGGCGTTCCTGGCGATGGGCTTCGTCGGCCCGGAGAAGGAGGGCCTGCTCGACGAGCTCGGGGTGGATCTCGACGAGCGCGGCAACGTCGCGCGCGACGAGAACTTCATGACCTCCGTGGACGGGGTCTTCACCGCGGGCGACATGGGCCGCGGGCAGTCGCTGATCGTGTGGGCGATCTCGGAGGGCCGTTCCGCGGCCGCCGGGGCGGACCGCTACCTGACCGGCCGGGACGTGCTGCCCGCGCCGATCGCACCGACGGATCGTCCGCTGACCTGAGCCACCGCCTCCGCGCTGGCCAGCTCGGCGCGGGGGCGGTGATCCACCTGGGCGCCACCGGGACCAGAGCGGTCCCGGTGGCGCCTTTTTTGCTGGTGACGGATTTGCGGCGGCCTGTCGCCCAGTCATTTAGTTGCGAGAAACACCTTTATTGGTGGCGGCTGTTGCGCGACCATGGAGGTGCGGGCGCCAGCGCCGGTGGCCGCGCGGCGGGCAGGCATCCGCCGGCCCGCGCACTCACTCGCTCTGAGGGGAAAATGAAGCACTTCGCGTTCGTCAGCATGCCCGCGCACGGTCACGTCAACCCCACATTGCCGATCGTTGAAGAGCTGGTCCGGCGCGGCCACCGGGTCAGCTACGGCGTCGGCGCCGCGTTCGCCCCGGTGGTCGAGGCGGCGGGCGCGACCGCGGTGCCCACCGGCAGCGAGATGCCAAAGCTGCCCTCGAACTTCGGCGGCACGTTCGACCCGGAAGCGATGGCGCCGTTCATGCAGCACCGGCTCGCCGACCTGCGGGAGAACTTCCCCGTGCTGCTCGAGCACTTCCAGCAGGATCCGCCGGACGCGGTGTGCTTCGACGACGGCGAGATCTCCGGGCCGATGCTGGCCGAGAAGCTGGGCGTGCCGGACGTGGCGCTGGTCCCGCACTTCGCGGGCAACGAGCGCTTCTCGTTCCGCGACCTGCTGCGGGAGCACTCGGCCGATGCGTTCGACCACGAGGAACACCCGGTGTTCCAGGACTTCAAGGCGCGGCTGGCGGAGATCAAGACCGAGTTCGGGGTGACCACCGAATCCGGCGGGTTCGGGCAGACCATCCCGTCCTCGTTGAACCTGGTGTTCCTGCCCGCGGAGTTCCAGATCGCGGTGGAGACCTTCGACGAGCGGTTCCGGTTCATCGGCCCGTCGGTCGGCGGGCGCGCGGAGTCGGACTGGCGGCCCGCGGACTCCGTGAAGCCGCTGCTGTTCATCTCGCTGGGCACGATCTTCAACCAGCGCGCGGACTTCTTCCGCACCTGCATCGAGGCGTTCCGGGACAGCGGCTGGCAGGTCGCGATGTCCATCGGCAACGTCGTCGAGCCCGCCGAACTCGGCGAGATCCCGGACGACTTCGAGGTCCGCCCGAGTTTCCCGCAGCCCGCGGTGCTGCGGCACGCCAGCGCGTTCCTCACGCATTCCGGCATGAACTCGACGATGGAGGCGCTCTACTACGGGGTGCCGCCGATCGCGGTGCCGCAGATGCAGGAGCAGCAGGCCAACGCGCGGCGGCTGGAGGAACTCGGACTCGGGCGGTACCTGGACTCCGACGAGATCACCGCCGCGCAGCTGCGCGATGCGGTGCAGGAAGTCGCCGAGTCCTCCGAGATCCGCGCCGCCGTGCACAAGATGTCCGAGGCCGTCCGCAACTCCGGCGGCGCCCCGGCGGGTGTCGACGCCTTGGAGGCGCACCTCGGCGGCTGATCCACTGAGGTCTTTCCAGGAGTGAACGGACCGTTCGTCCAATCTAGCCGGACGAACGGTCCGCTCACTCTGAACGAGCGGGTTGCTCCGCGGCCGCCAGGTGGGTCAGGAAGCTCGTCCAGCGGCGCCGGTCGAATCGCAGGATCGGGCCGTGCGGGTCCTTCGAGTCTCGTGCGAGGACTGCGCTGGGCAACGCCGCCACCTCGACGCACGCACCCTGGTTCATGCTCCGCGACGACCGCTTCCAGTCGATTTTTAACGGATCCACGACTTGCTCCTCGTCACGGGAGTTCGGTGAGTACTGCTTCGATGAACTCCCGTGAGTCTTCCTCAGACAGGGCCTCGTTGCGAAGACTTTTCGCAACTGCGAGGTAGGTCTCCGCCAGCAGTGGGTCTCCGACGTCGTAGCGCGCACCCAGCACCGGATGCCCCTCCAGGAAAACGCCTGGGCTGAAGCTTGCGAATTCGAGAACGATGAACTTCCCATCCATGCCGCTGTGGGCACCTGCCGAAGTCGGCAGCACTTGGATGCGCACATGCGGCAAGGTGGCCACCTTCACGAGGTGCGCGAGCTGGCCACGCAGGATCTCTACGCCGCCGACCGGACGGCGCAACGCGGACTCCTCGATAACGGCGTCAAGTCGCAGCGGAGCCGAGTCGTGCAGCCGCCGCTGCCGCTCCAGGCGGAGCTCGGCGACGGCTCGGCGGTCCTGGGCAGCGACGCTGCGACTGGCCTCGGTAAGAGCTTCGGCGTAGTCCCTGGTCTGCAAAAGTCCCGGTATGACGAGTTGTTCGTAGTTGAACTCCCGGGCAGCTTCCCCTTCGGAACCGAGGAAGAAGGCGAACCAGTCCTCGACGATGTCGGCGTACGGTTCCCACCAACTCGGTTCCGCCGAGCTCTTCGCCTGCGCTACCAGGTTTTCGACCTCGGTCTCGGGAACCCGGTAGAAGCGCAACAGATCCCGCACGTCGCGGTGTTGGAGGCGGTACATGCCCGCTTCCATTTGGCTTACCTTGCCGCGTGAGCACCCGAGCTCCTCGGCTGCCTGCTCGGCTGTCTTCCCAGCCTCGTTTCGGAACTGCCGCAGGGCCGCTCCGATGCGTCGACGCGTTGACGCGGGATCGCTTCTCACTGCAACCAACCTCCTCGCGCGCCCCAGTGTGCCTGTCGCCTCGGCTTACCCCGAAGTGATCACCCGATCGTGATCTAGGGCAGCTAACGGTTAGTCAGTAACGTGTTAGCGGTCAGTGTAGAGGCATGGATGGAGGAGCCATGAACGTGGATCTGTCGGGCATCTTGGCGGCGCCGTCGGATGCGGAGTTTCAGCGGGAGTTGCGTGAGGTGGTGGCGTTCGACGCGCCGAGGGTGTTCGCGTTGTGCGAAGAGGAAGGTGTGCGCGAAGACGGGTACGTGCGCTACTGGGGTTTGGCCTTCGACGACTGCGCGGAGGTGATCAGTACCGTGGACGATGCACGGGTGCGTTTCCGTTCCGTCGAAGCTGCCTGCGCACGCCTGGGGCGCCGCCGCAAGATGCATTTGATCTGGGTGGAGACCGCAGTGGCATCGGCAGGTGATGGGGCGCGGTAGCGGGCGCGGGAACATTTGCGAACTTCCGGCTGGAAAACCCGAAACCAGGGCGGGCCAGATTTTCGGGGAATGGGTTCCGAATCCGGGGCATCGGCCGCTGCCCCGGATTCGGTGCAAATCACGGCCGTCCGGCGCCGGTCAGCCGAGGTTCACATCGGAGCAGCTGTAGAAGGCGTTGTCGGTGTCGGCGATCTCCCACGCTGCGAAGATCATGTGCTTGCCGTGTTTGCCGGCGGGCAGCCGGACGTCGTGGACCTCGGTGTCGCCGGGTGTCTTGCCGCCGTAGTCCACCGTGGCGAACGGGGCAGGCTCAAGCTGATCCCTGGTCAACGGCTTGTTCGGATCCCAGTCGTCCTTGGTGATGAAGTACCGGTACGCCTCGGTGGGGTGCGATGCGGTGTTCTTCCAGTGGAACTGGACGTTCTGCCCGGGCTCGAGGTTCGTGGCGGGCCAGTCGCCGCCGCGCGGGTCGTCGAGCTGCCCGAACGTCGGGTTGTCCGCGCTGCACAAATGCCCGTCCGCCGGGCCTTGCTGCGGGAAGTTCCCGGGGCCTTCCACGCTCTGCGGCTCCCACTGGATCGGCCCGCAGTCACCCGCTGCACCGTTGGCGCACACGGCTTGGCGGCTGGGCGGACTCTCGGTGAAACCGTGCGCCTGAGCGAGGCCGGTCGTGATCGCGGGCGCCAGCAAGGTGCTCAGGCCGAGCAGCGAAATTCCGATCGAGCGCGCTGCGCGCTTCGTGGTCATGCAACTCCTTTTCGGGGTTCTCCGCGGAAGGGTTAATCCTTTTCGGCCCTTCCGGGTGGAGAACTTTAGTAGCCCGCAAACAGCTCACAAGACCCGATCATGATGATTACCGTCACGTAACGCTGCGATAAAGTTTAACGAAGGCTTTCATGTGCGCAGCGTGCTTTCGGAATGACTCCTCGTTGGGCATTTTCCGATGAATTGATCGGCGCGTTGATCGCTTTCGCGGAAGCCGGTCGTCAACCACCGGAGGCGACGCGCACCAGCGCAGGCCGGATGAGCCGGCCGTGCGTGCGGTAGCCGGGGCGCAGCACCTCGGCGACCACGGCGTTGGCCTGGACATCGTTGCCGTGCAACGGAATCACGTTGCTGGAGTCGGAAGGAGCGGCCTCGTGCTCGGCCGGGTCGAACGGTTCGCCCAGCGGATCGATGCGGTGCAGGCCCTCGGCGGCGAGGGTCTGCTGCAACTGCTTGTGCACCGCGCCCAGTGCTTCCGGATTGTGCTTGGCGCCGAGTTCGACGGCGTCCAGCACCGGCAGCAGTTCCCGCAGCAGCCCTTCGGCCGCGCGATCGAGGTTGGCGGTCTGCTCCCGCAGCATCCGCTTGCGGTAGTTGTCGAATTCGGCGGCGAGCCGTTGCAGCGAGGCCAGATGTTCATCGCGTTCGCCGCGCAGCCGGTCGAGCTGGTCGGCCGGATCGGCGGACGCCTGCGCGTCGGTGCGCGCCGACTCCGGCGGGCCGATCAGATCGGTCACCACGGTCGGGCGCCGCCGGGGATGTTCGGCCGGGATCGGCAGCGCGTTCGGCGGGTCCTGTTCGTCGTGCGCCACGCCGGCTCACTCCTTCCGGCCGGTGTTGTCGTCGATGATCTCGGCATCCACCACGTCATCGTCGGAGGAGGCCGAACCGCCCGAGGGCCCCGAACCGGCGGACCCCGAACCACCGCCCCCGGAGCCGCCTGCTTCCGAACCACCGGAATCCGAATACAGCGCCTGCCCGAGCGACTGCGACTCGGCGGAGAGCTTGTCCAACGCCGTGCGGATCGCCGCCACGTCCTGCCCGCGCAGCGTCTCGTTGGTCTCGCCGATCGCGCCGCGCACGCGGTCCTTGACGTCGGCGGGCAGCTTCTCGTCGTTGTCGCTGAGCACCTTTTCCGTCTGGTACACCAGGGTTTCCGCCTGGTTGCGGGTCTCGGCCTCCTCGCGGCGCTGCCGGTCCTCCTCGGCGTGCGCCTCGGCGTCCGAGACCATCTGGTCGATGTCCTCCTTCGGCAGCGCGGAACCGCCGGTGATCTGGATGGACTGTTCCTTGCCGGTGCCGTGGTCCTTGGCGCCCACGTGCACGATCCCGTTGGCGTCGATGTCGAACGAGACCTCGATCTGCGGCACGCCGCGCGGCGCGGGCGGCAGCCCGGTCAGGTCGAAGCTGCCGAGCTTGTTGTTGTGCGCGGCGATCTCCCGTTCCCCTTGGAAGACCTGGATCTGCACCGAGGGCTGGTTGTCGTCGGCGGTGGTGAAGGTCTCCGAGCGCTTGGTCGGGATCGTGGTGTTGCGCTCGATGAGCTTGGTCATGATCCCGCCCTTGGTCTCGATGCCCAGGGACAGCGGGGTCACGTCCAGCAGCAGCACGTCCTTGACGTCGCCGCGCAGCACACCGGCCTGCAGCGCGGCACCGACGGCCACGACCTCGTCCGGGTTGACGCCCTTGTGCGGTTCCTTGCCGCCGGTGAGTTCCCGGATCAGCTCGCCGACCGCGGGCATCCGCGTCGCCCCGCCGACCAGCACCACGTGATCGATGTCCTGCACCGAGATCCCGGCGTCGCGCACGGCGGCGTTGAACGGTGTGCGGGTGCGCTCGAGCAGGTCGGAGGTGATCCGCTGGAACTCGGCGCGGGACAGCGTCTCGTCCAGGAACAGCGGATTCTTGTCCGCGTCCACGGTGATGTAGGGCAGGTTGATCGAGGTGGTGGAGGAGCTGGACAGCTCGATCTTGGCCTTCTCCGCGGCTTCCTTGATCCGCTGCAGGGCCATCTTGTCCTTGGTCAGGTCGATGCCGTTCGAGCTCTTGAACTTCTCGACCAGCCAGTCGACGATCCGCTCGTCCCAGTCGTCCCCGCCGAGGTGGGTGTCCCCGGACGTCGCCTTCACCTCGACGAGTCCTTCGCCGACGTCGAGCAGCGACACGTCGAAGGTGCCGCCACCGAGGTCGAAGACCAGGATGGTCTGCTCCTTCTCGCCCTTGTCCAGGCCGTAGGCGAGCGCGGCCGCGGTCGGCTCGTTGATGATGCGCAGCACTTCGAGCCCGGCGATCTGCCCGGCTTCCTTGGTGGTCTGGCGCTGCGCGTCGTCGAAGTAGGCCGGCACGGTCACGACGGCGTCGGTGACCTCTTCGCCGAGGTAGTTCTCGGCGTCGCGCTTGAGCTTCATCAGCACCCGGGCGCTGATCTCCTGCGCGGTGTAGGCCTTGTCGTCGATCGTGGTCTTCCAGTCGGTGCCCATGTGCCGCTTGACCGACCGGATGGTGCGGTCGACGTTGGTCACCGCCTGGTTCTTCGCGGGCTGCCCGGTCAGCAGCTCGCCGCTGCGGGCGAAGGCCACCACCGACGGGGTCGTGCGCGAGCCCTCCGAGTTCGCGATCACCGTCGCGTCGCCGCCTTCGAGCACGGCGACGACCGAGTTCGTCGTGCCCAGATCGATGCCCACCGCTCGGCCCATCTGCGGCCCCCCTCCGGATCGGCTGCGGGCAGCACCGCTGCTCGGCGCCCGCTGGTGGCTCCGCGTCCCAGCCTCGGCGCCCCGCGCGGGTGCCGGATAGGGCAGAACGTCCTGGCACGGTGGGGAAAACGGTTGCGGGTTAACCCTCAGCGATGGCCAGCAGGCGCTCGACCGTGCTCCAGTTGCGGGAGGTCGCGGTAACCCCGAGCCGCCGCTCCAGCCAGGATTGCGAAACGCGCGTGTTGCGCACCCCGTCCGGGCACCACACGAACAGCTCGCGCTCGCCGAACCGCACGAGTTCCGGTTCCGGCGGCTCCAGCGCGGCGAACCGGTCCGGATCGGGTTTCGCGGACAGGAACGTGACGAGGTATTTGGCCGGGTCGGTCGCGATACCGGCCAGTGGATCGGCGGTGATCAGCGCGGCCATTTCGTCGCGGGTGCGCACCAGCACCGGGACCTCGATGCCGAACCGGTTCGCGATGCCCTCCGCGATGACCTGTTCGGCCGCATCCGCGGAGATCGTGGCGGAGAACACAACATTGCCGCTCTGCAGGTGCGTGGCGACCTCGCCGAACCCCAGCGCGGCCATTTCCCCGCGCAGCTCGGCCATCGGCACGCGGTTGTGTTTGCCCAGGTTGACGCCCCGCAGCAGGGCGATCTGACGCTGCCGCACGGAAACCCCCTCGCCGTCCGCGGCCGGCTCGCTCCGGAACGCGCAGTGATGATCGTCGCGGGCAGCATGCCTCCCGCCCCCGACAACGCTCTCTTAAAGTCCGGCGGAGGAACCCGCGATGCAGCGAGGAGGCCGGTCGTGGACAGCGCGGTGCAAGTGACCGGGACGCGGCAGCGCCAGGCGTGGCAGGACGGCGTGCTGCCGCCGGTGGAGAAGGTCCGCGACGGCCTCTGGTCGAT
This sequence comes from Saccharopolyspora galaxeae, assembly GCF_016526145.1. Classification (GTDB taxonomy): domain Bacteria; phylum Actinomycetota; class Actinomycetes; order Mycobacteriales; family Pseudonocardiaceae; genus Saccharopolyspora_C; species Saccharopolyspora_C galaxeae. Next base: position 339,178 of record NZ_JADDUE010000005.1, on the reverse strand, counting down.
CCCGGTGCCGATCCCGGACAACCCGCTGCGCTACACGCTCATCTACGCCTTCGAGCTGCCCGACGGCGTCGCGCTGGTCGACGCCGGGTGGGACGCCGAGGACTCCTGGCTGGCCCTGGTCGCCGGGCTGCGCACCGCCGGTTACGAACCCGCGGACGTGCGGGCGGTGCTGGTCACGCACATGCACCCGGACCACTTCGGGCTGGCCGGGCGGGTGCGGGAGGCATCCGGAGCCTGGATCGGGATGCACGAGGCCGACGCCGCGCAGGTGCGCCCGGACGATGCGCTCACCGACTCGATCACCCGCCGCGCAGCGGCGCAGCTGACCGACGCGGGCGCGCCCCGGGACGTGGTCGGTGAACCGCACGGCCTGTCCCGCGCCCACCTGCTCGAAGACGGCGCGGAAGTGCTCATCGCCGATCACGACCGCATCGAGCTGCCCGGCTGGGACCTGCGCGCGGTGTGGACGCCGGGGCACACGCCCGGGCACCTGTGCTTCCACGAGCGCGAGCACGGGCTGCTGCTGTCCGGTGATCACGTGCTGCCGCGGATCAGCCCGAACATCTCGCTGTACCCGGGCCAGCTCGGCGATCCGCTGGGGCGCTACCTGGACTCGCTGCGCGCGGTCGGCGAGATCGACGCCGACGAGGTGCTGCCCGCGCACGAATACCGCTTCCGCGGCCTGGACGCGCGGGTCGCTTCGCTGCTGGAGCACCACGGCGAGCGGCTCGCGGAGGTCGAACGCGCGGTGGCCGCGAACCCGGGCAGCACCGGCTGGGACGTGACGACCCGGCTGCACTGGTCGCGGCCGTTCGAGACGCTTTCGCAGTTCCTCAAGCGGCACGCGCTGCGCGAGTCGCTGGCGCACCTGGTGCTGCTGGAAACGCACGGGCGGCTGCGGGCCTCGGATGAGAAGATCACCCGATGGTTCGCCGCGAACGGTCGAACTTGACCGTTTTTTCGCGAACGGGTACCACTCGCAGCGGGGTGGTGCATCAGGTGCCGCGCCGACGACGCGGCGGCAACGGAGGGACACGCGCGTGACTGAGAGCGTCCGCACCGATTTCGGCGACGGCATCGCCGTGATCACCATCGACCGGCCGGAGGCGAAGAACGCGGTCGACAAGAGCGTCGCCGAGGGGCTCGCCGCGGCCGTCGACGAATTCGAGGCCCGCAAGGACCTCACCATCGCGATCCTCACCGGCGCGGGCGGCACGTTCTGCGCGGGCATGGACCTGAAGGGCTTCGCCCGCGGCGAGCGGCCCTCCATCCCGGGGCGCGGCTTCGGCGGCGTCACCGAGCGCCCGCCGCAGAAGCCGCTGATCGCCGCGGTCGAGGGCTGGGCGCTGGCGGGCGGCTGCGAGCTGGCGCTGTCGGCCGATTTGATCGTGGCCTCGCGGGAGGCGAAGTTCGGGCTGCCCGAGGTCAAGCGCGGGCTGGTGGCGGCCGCGGGCGGGCTGCTGCGGCTGCCGAAGGCGCTGCCGTACCAGCTGGCGATGGAGGTGGCGCTGACCGGCGACCCGCTCACCGCGGAGAAGGCGCACGCGCACGGGCTGATCAACAGCCTCACCGAGCCCGGTGGTGCGCTGGAAGCGGCCAAGGAACTCGCCGGGCGCGTGGCGGCCAACGGGCCGCTGGCGGTGCGGGCCACCAAGGAGATCGTGTCCGGCGCGCTGCGCTGGACCGATGCCGATGCCTTCCGCGAGCAGGCGGAGATCGTGGGCCCGGTGTTCAACTCCGCCGACGCCCAGGAAGGCGCCCGCGCGTTCGCCGAGAAGCGCGCCCCGGTCTGGCGCGGCGAGTGAGCCCGGTGCACGGCGAGGCGGCGCAGAGCGATCCGGTTCAGGGCGATCCGGTTCAGGGCGACCCGGTCCGGGCCGACGCAGTTCAGGGTGACGCAGCGGACCGGAACGCAGCGCAGAACGACGCCACGCAGAACCCGGGCGCCGAGGAGCCGATGCTCGGCGGCGCCCGCTACCGCCAGTCCGACGCCGAGGTGGAGCCGGAGGGCACCGTCCCGGACCACGACCGGGAGCGCGCCGACGCGGCCCGCGAACTCGGCGCCGCGCTGCGCGAACTCGTCGAGGCCGGCGTCAGCACCGAGACCGACCCGGCCACCATGCGCAAGGTCGCCGATCAAGCTCGGGAGCTGGTGGCACCGCTGACCGCGGCCACCCGCACCCGGCACGTCGCGCCGACGGTGGATCAGGCCAAGCCGGGGCGGCGGATGTACAACCCGACGGTCGGGACGGGCAACCCGATCGCCCCGCCGATGCGGGTGCGGGTCGAAGACGGCGTCGCGATCGGCACCTGCACGCTCGGGCTGGCCTACGAGGGACCGCACAGCTACACCCACGGCGGGGTCAGCGCGATGCTGATCGACCAGATCCTCGGGCACGCCAACGCCGCCGCGGGACGGCCCGGCATGACGGTGAAGCTGCAACTGCGCTACCGGAAACCGGTGCCGTTGCAGACACCGCTGGTGCTGCGGGCATGGGTCGACGACGACGCGGTCAGCGGACGGCGCACGAGTCCGGCGGCCACCATCACCACCGAGGACGACCCGGACACCGTGCTGGTGGAGGCGTTCGGCGTGTTCGTGACGCCGACCGCCGAGCAAGCTCGCCGCATCTTCGGCGACAACCCGCCGCCGGATTAGGCCGGGGAGCCGTCCGGCGGGACAGCCGCCGATGTTCCAGGGGCGATCCCTCGCCCTGCACCGCGACGATTCGCCGCCCCGCGCCTCGCACGGGGCGGCGAATTCGCTTGCACCGCGCGGAATTCAGTCCGAGTCCGGCAGCTTCCCGCCCTCCCGGTCCGAGCGCAGCTGCGTCTTGAGCACCTTGCCGCTGGGGTTGCGCGGCAGTTCCGGCACGACCGAGACGTGCCGCGGCCGCTTGTACCCCGCGAGGTGCTCGCGGCAGTACGACTCGACATCCGCCGCGGTCGGCGGATCCGCCGGATCGCTCGGGACGAGCACCGCCAGCGGGGTTTCGCCCCACCGCTCGTCGGCCACGCCGATCAGCGCCACGTCGGCGACCTTCGGGTGGCCCGACAGCGCGTCCTCCACTTCGGCGCAGTAGATGTTCTCCCCGCCCGAGATGATCATGTCCTTCTTCCGGTCGACCACGTAGTAGTAGCCGTCCTCGTCCTCGCGCACCAGATCGCCGGAGTGGAACCAGCCGCCGCGGAACACCTCGGCGGTCTCGGCCGGTTTGTTCCAGTACTCCCGCATCACCGTCGGGCCGCGGTAGACGATCTCGCCGACTTCGCCGCGCGGCACGTCGTTCATGTCGTCGTCGACCACGCGCACTTCGACGTTGAGCATCGGGGTGCCCACCGAACCGATCTTGCGCAGCGCGTCCTCGCCGCGCAGCAACGTGGTGACCGGGCTGCACTCGGTCTGCCCGAACGAGGTCGTCACCTCTGCCTGCGGGAACGTCTCGATCATCGTGCGCAGCAGCGAGGTCGCCGCGGGCGCGGCGCCCCAGGAGATCCGGTGCAGCGCGGACAGATCGCGTTCGGCGATGCCCGGCACCGCGCAGATCGCCTGCCACTGCGCGGGCACGAAGAAGCAGTCCGAGACCCGTTCCCGCTCCAAGGTGTCCACGATCTCCGCGGGGTCGAACCGTCCGGAGCGGCTGAGCACCGTTTTCCCGCCCAGCAGGATGTTCGGCAGGATCGTGGAGACCCCGGCGATGTGGAACAGCGGCGCCCCGGACATGCCCACGCGCTCGCCCGCCGGGGTGCCGAGGTGGGCCATCATGCTGAAGGCGTGCAACATCAGGTTGTAGTGGCTCAGCACCGCGCCCTTCGGCCGCCCGGTGGTGCCGGAGGTGTACATGATGAACGCGGGGGAGTGCTCGTCGACCGAGATGTCCGGCGCCGTCGCGGCCGCCTCCGCCAGGGCTTGCTCGTAGCGCTGCGCGCCCGGCCCGGCTTCGGTGACGTCGTCGCCGATGACCAGGCAGGTGGCGACTTCAGGAACCTTCTCCCGGGCTTTGCCCATGGCCGGGGCCAGCGCGGCGTCCACGATCGCGGCCACGGAGCCGCTGTCCGAGAGCGCGTAGGCGATCTCGTCGGCGACCAGCCGGAAGTTGATCGGCACGCAGATCGCGCCGAGCCGCCCGCAGGCGAGGTAGGACTCGACTACTTCGATGTCGTTGAGCCCGAGCACGGCCACCCGGTCGCCGGGGCGCGCGCCGCGCTCGATGAGCGCATCGGCCAGCCTGCTCAACCGCTCGTCCAGCTGCCGGTAGGTGAGTCCGCGTTCGCCGGAGCGCAGCGCGACCGCCTCGGGGATCTTGCGCGCGTGCCGGGCGATCTGGTCGCTGCTGGTCATGCCGCGGCCGGTGAGGGCCGGTTCCGGTGTGTGCATCGGCGATCCTCGGCGTCGAAGTGGCGGGGACGCATGAACAACGAGGAACCGGGCGTCCGCGTGGCGCCCGCTTCCCGAAACGGAGGGAACGACGCGCTCGCGAACCCGGCCGGTCCGGCGGTCCGCTCACTCGCTCCGGCTCCACCGGCCGTCACGCCCGCATGCCACTCCTCCGACGCGAGTTTTTCCGAGTGAACGGAACTTTCGTCGCACTAGATTGGTCCGACAGTCCGTTCGCTCCGCCGCCGGTCCGGCGGGATCGGGTGACGGCCGCGCGCGTCGGCACGGCGGTGAGACTGGTCTTGCGGGTGCGTTCGGCGGTGCCGTAGAAACCGGTCATCACTGACTGCGCGGGACGAAGGCGTCCCGGGAGCGGAGGAACGCATGGACATCGCAGGCGGCGTCGCTGTGATCACCGGAGGTGCGTCCGGGCTCGGCCTGGCCACCGCCCGGCGGCTGACCGAAGCGGGCGGTCACGTCGTGCTGCTGGACCTGCCGAGCTCCGACGGCGAGCAGGTCGCGGGCGAACTCGGTGCCACGGCCCGGTTCGTCGCCGCCGACGTCACCGACGAGGACCAGGTCGCCGCCGCGCTGGACGTGGCCGACTCGCTCGGCCCGATCCGCGCCGTGATCAACTGCGCGGGCACCGGCAACGCGCTGCGGGTGGTCAGCCGCAAGCGCGGCGCGTTCCCGCTGGCCGAGTTCCACAAGATCATCAACATCAACCTGGTCGGCACGTTCAACGTGCTGCGGCTGGGCGCCGAGCGGATGCTCGCGCACGAGCCGGTCGGGGAGGAACGCGGCGTCATCGTCAACACCGCGTCGGCAGCGGCCTACGACGGGCAGGTCGGCCAGGCCGCCTACTCCGCGTCCAAGGGCGGCGTCGTGGGCATGACGCTGCCGATCGCCCGCGACCTCGCCGAGCACCAGATCCGAGTGGTCACCATCGCGCCGGGGCTGTTCAACACCCCGCTGTTGGCCGGGGCGTCCGAAGAGGTCAAGAAGTCCCTGGGGGAGCAGGTGCCGCACCCTTCGCGGCTGGGCGAACCGGACGAGTTCGGCACGCTAGCCGCGCACATCGTGGCCAACCCGATGCTCAACGGCGAGGTGATCCGCCTCGACGGTGCCATCCGGATGGCACCGCGCTGAGGTCGTTCTCCGTCCACCGCGGGGAAATCTCCCGCGGTGGACGGCTCATTCCGCCACGCGGATCAGTCTGAAAGGTCCGGGTCGGCCAGCAGCCGGTGCGCGATGGACTTCCACAGCGCCAGGTGCGGATCCGTGGCGGGCGGCCGGTCCTCGAAGGCGTAGGGCATCGCCGCGCCTCGCATGCTGGTGAACAGCAATCCCCGCAGCTGCTCGTAATTCGGGTGCGCGCACACCACCGGACCCCAGATGCCGTCGGTGACTTCGCGGATCGCCGCGCGCAGCCCGCGTTCCTCCGGGCGCAGCGCCGCGGCCAGCGCGGAGTTGGTGCGCGCGGCCGTCCACAGCTCGATCGCGGCCCAGAAGTGCGGTTCCTGGAAGGTTTCCCAGAGCAGTTCGATGCAGCGCTCTACCCGCGCGGGCCCTTCCGGCTCGGCGGCGAGCTTGCTCTCGGCGCGTTCCCGCGTCTGCGCGAGCCGGGTGTTGGCCAGGTGCTGCGCGGCCGCGACCAGCAGCCCGTCCCGGGACGGGAAGTGGTGCAGCAGCCGCCCGCGCGAGACCCCCGCCTTGGCTTGGATCACCAGCGTGGAAGCCCCGGCGTAGCCGTGCTCGATCAGGCAGTCCACGGCGGCGTCGAGGATCAGCGCGCGGCTGTCGGCGCTGCGTTCCCGGCGGGTGCGCGGTGCCGCGCCGTCGGCCTTCGCCGCGGATTCTCCCGCGCCATCGGTGCGCGTCGTCTCGGACTGGACCACTCGCACACCCTACCCGGCCGCCGGCCGGTTCCGCGTCCGCGAACAGTCGGCATTGACCGCTCGTGTGCGGCGGTGCGACTCTCGAAGCGCCTGCGGGTGGATTTTCGCCGGGTTCGAGGAGGAGCCGCATGTTTCCAGGTGCCCATGCCGCGACCGATCCGCAGCGACCTGCGGTGATCATGGCCGGTTCGGGTGCTCGGCTGAGCTACGGCGAGCTGGAGGAGCGCTCGATCCGGCTGGCGCACGTGCTGCGGGAATCCGGGCTGCAGCGCGGTGACGTGGTGGCGCTGCTGACCGACAACGCGCTGCCCGCGTTCGAGGTCTACTGGGCCGCGGTGCGTTCGGGTCTCTACATCACGGCGGTGAACAACCACCTGACCGCGGACGAGATCTCCTACATCGTCAACGATTCCGGCGCGTCCGCGCTGATCGTGTCGGCGGCGCTGGCCGAGATCGCGACCGAGGTCGCCGAGCAGGTTCCCGGGGCCGAGCTGCGGCTCGCCTTCGGTGGCGAGGTCGCCGGCTACGGCGATTACGACACCGCGCTGGCCGGCGCTTCGCCGGAGCCGCCGCAGGACCAGCCGCGCGGCGCGGACATGCTCTACTCGTCCGGAACGACCGGGCGCCCCAAGGGAATCCGGCCGGACCTGCCGGACCGCCAGGTGCACGAGCCGGGCGACATCCTCGCCGACGCGATGGCCGCGCTCTACGGATTCGGCCCGGACACCACGTATCTCTCGCCCGCGCCGATCTACCACGCCGCGCCGCTGCGGTACTCCGTCTCCACGCAGGCGCTCGGCGGAACCGTGGTGATGATGGAGCGCTTCGAACCGGAGCAGGCGCTGCGCGCGATCGAGCGCTACGGCGTCACGCACAGCCAATGGGTTCCGACGATGTTCGTCCGGATGCTCAAACTGCCGCCCGAGGTGCGGGCGCGCCACGACCTCTCCAGCCAGCGGGTCGCGATCCACGCGGCGGCGCCGTGCCCGGTGGAGGTCAAGCAGAAGATGATCGAGTGGTGGGGGCCGGTGCTCTACGAGTACTACTCCTCGACCGAGGGCATCGGCATGACCTTCATCGACTCGCACAACTGGCTGCAGAAACCCGGTTCGGTCGGCGTCGGCGGGCTCGGCACCGTGCGGATCTGCGACGACGAGGGAGCCGAGCTGCCCGCGGGCGAGGTCGGCACCGTCTACTTCGAACGCGACGAGCAGCCGTTCCAGTACCTCGGCGACCCGGCCAAGACCCGCGCGGCGCGGCATCCGCGACACCAGAACTGGGCGACGGTCGGCGATGTGGGCTACGTGGACGAGGACGGTTACCTGTTCCTCACCGACCGGAAAGCCTTCATGATCATCTCCGGTGGGGTGAACATCTACCCGCAGGAGATCGAGGACCTGCTGGCGCTGCACCCGAAGATCGCCGACGTGGCGGTGATCGGCGTGCCGGACCCGGAGATGGGCGAGTCGGTGAAGGCGGTCGTGCAGCCCGCCGCAGACGCCGAACCCGGCCCGGAACTGGAGCGGGAACTGCTGGAGCACGTGCGCTCGCGCATCGCGAACTACAAGGTCCCGCGCAGCGTGGACTTCCTGGACGCGCTGCCGCGGACACCGACCGGCAAGCTCGTCAAAGGCACCCTGAAATCCCGCTATGCGGCCGAAACCGTCTCCAGCGCCGCATTTCGAACCGAGGAGGAACCGTGCGAGACGCGGTGATCGTGGAAGCAGTGCGAACCCCGGTGGGCAAGCGCAACGGGGCGCTTTCGGGCGTGCACCCGGTGGACCTCTCGGCGCGGGTGCTCGGCGCCGTGGCCGAGCGCAGCGGGGTCGACCCGGCCGAGATCGAGGACGTGGTGTGGGGCTGCGTCGGCCAGGCCGGTGAGCAGACCTTGGACATCGGCCGCAACGCGGTGCTCGCGGCCGGTTGGCCGAACTCGGTGACCGGCGTGACGGTGGACCGCCAGTGCGGTTCTTCGCAGCAGTCGGTGCACTTCGCCGCGGCCGGGCTCGTCGCGGGGCACTACGACGTGGTCGTGGCGGGCGGTGTCGAATCGATGAGCCGGGTGCCGATGGGCAGCACCACCCAGGGCGCGGACCCGTTGGGCGAACAGCTCACCGCGCGGCTCGACGGGGTGCGCCCGAACCAGGGCGTCGGTGCCGAGATGATCGCGCGGCGGTGGGGCCTGAGCCGCACCCAGGTCGACGAGTTCAGCATCGCCTCGCACGAAAAGGCCGCCGCAGCGCAGGATTCCGGCGCGTTCGACGAGCAGCTCGTGCCGATCACGCTGCCGGACGGCACCGTCGTCGGTGCGGACGAGGGCGTGCGCCGCGGTGGCACTGTGGACAAGCTCGCCGGGCTGAAGAACGCGTTCGACGAGCACGGTGTGATCACCGCGGGCAACAGCTCGCAGATCAGCGACGGTTCCGCCGCGCTGCTGATGACCACCAGCGAGAAGGCCGCCGAACTCGGTTTGCGGCCGCTGGCGCGGGTGCACACCGCGACGCTGGCGGGCGACGATCCGGTCATCATGCTCACCGCGCCGATCCCGGCGACGAAGAAAGCCTTGCGGCGCAGCGGATTGCCGGTCGACCGGATCGGGGTCTACGAGGTCAACGAGGCGTTCGCGCCCGTTCCGCTGGCGTGGCAGGCCGAGATCGGCGCCGACTGGAAGACGCTCAACCCGCTGGGCGGAGCGATCGCGCTCGGCCACCCGCTCGGTGCCAGCGGGGCGCGGATCATGACCACGCTGGTGCACCACATGCGGGACGCCGGAGTCGAATACGGGTTGCAGACCATGTGCGAAGGCGGCGGACAAGCCAACGCGACCATCCTGGAGCGGTTGTAGGGCGTCGAACGGAGTTCGGAGAGGTGGCGCAGATGGCGGTGTCCGAATCGGACGATGCGGAAATCCGGCGGCGTGCCGAGGACTTCCTGCGAGGCGAAGTTCCCGCGGGATGGCCCGAACTCGCTCCGGACGAGCTGATCCCGGTGGCCAAGCGGTTCCAGGCCGCGCTGCACGACGCGGGCTTGGCGGGCATCACCTGGCCCGCGGAGTACGGCGGGCAGGGCGGAACGGCCGCGCAGGAGCGGGCTTTCCGCGAGCAGACTGCCGGGTACGAGCTGCCCACCGGGCCGTTCGTGATCGGCATGGGCATGTGCGGGCCGACGCTGCTGGACCTGGGCACCGAGGTGCAGAAGAACCGCTACGTCCGCCCGTTGCTGCGCGGCGAGGAGATCTGGTGCCAGCTGTTCTCCGAACCCGGCGCCGGGTCGGACGTGGCGAGCCTGCAGACCAGAGCGGTGCGCGACGGCGGCGAATGGGTCATCAGCGGGCAGAAGGTGTGGACTTCCGGGGCGCAGCACGCGGATTTCGGCGCGGTGCTGGCGAGGACCGATCCGGACGTGCCGAAGCACGCCGGGCTGACCATGTTCGTCATCGACATGCACGCCGCCGGTGTTGCGGTGCGGCCGTTGCGGGACATGACCGGCGGTGCCCCGTTCAACGAGGTCTACTTCGACGAGGTCCGGTTGCCCGCCGATGCGGTGCTGGGAGAGGTGGGCCAGGGCTGGGCCGCTGCGGTGACGATGCTCGGGCACGAGCGGGTGTCGCTGGGCGGCTCGGTCCGCCGCCGGGACGAACCGCTCGGCTCGGCGAACCTCGCCGGAATCGCCCGGGCGAAGGGGATTTCCGCGGACCCGTCGGTCCGCGCCGGGCTCGCCGCGCTGCACGCGAAGGAACGGGCGCTGGCGCTGTTCAACACGCGGCTGAGCCAGGAGGCGGCGGCAGGCGCACCGCCGGGTGCGCGCGGCTCGGTGGCCAAGCTCGCTGGCGCGACCCTGCTGTGGGATGCGCTGCACGCGGCCGGGGAGATCGCCGGAACCGACGCAGTGGCCTGGGATCCGGAGGACGCGGCGGCCGAGGAGCTGAGCACCGCGATCAACTCGGTGCCCGCCTCCAGCATCGCGGGCGGCACCAACCAGGTGCAGCGCAACATCATCGGTGACCGGCTGCTCGGGTTGCCGAAGGAACCGCAGGTGGACAAGGACGTGCCGTTCCGCGAACTCCGCGTCGGAACCCAGCGCGAGACTTCCTGACCACATCGGACCACTTTCAACACACCGCCTAGGAGGGTGGCCGTGGAACTGACGCTCGACAGCCAGCAGCGCGACCTGCGGGACGGGGTCGGGAAGTTCCTCGCCGACCACGCCGGTTCCGCGCAGGTGCGTGCGGCGATGGAGACCGGTGCGGGATTCGACCGGGACCTGTGGCGGCGGATGGGGCGCGATCTGGGGGTGCTCGGCCTGGTCGTCGCCGACGAGCACGGCGGTGCGGGAGCCGGGCACGTGGAGCGGTCCATCGTGTCCGAAGAACTGGGCAGAACGCTGCTGCCGTCGCCGTTCCTGGCTTCGGCGGTGCTCGCGGTCGACGTGCTCGACGCGCTCGATGACCAGCAGGCGCAACGGGAATTGTTGCCGCAACTGGCTTCCGGCGAACTCATCGGAACCGTCGCGGAAGGTGCGCGGGCGGTATCCCGCGACGGCGGATGGGTGCTCGACGGGCGTCTGACCCCCGTGCTGTCCGGCGATGTGGCCGACATCGTGCTGGTGCGCGCCGATTCCGGCTGGTTCTTGGTCCGCACCGCGGATTCCGGAGTGCAGCGCACGACGTTGCGCACGCTCGATCCCACTCGGCGGATGGCGCGGCTGGACCTGCAGGGCGCTCCGGCCCGTGCGCTGTCCACGAAGGACTCTTCTGCGGTCAAGTCGCAGGCGGACGATCTGGCGGCGGTCGCGCTGGCGGCGGAGCAGGTCGGCGGGATGCGCAGCGTGCTGGACATGACCGTGGAGTACGCGAAATCCCGGGTGCAATTCGGGCGGCTCATCGGCTCGTACCAGGCCGTCAAGCACGCCTGCGCGGACATGTACAGCGCGAAGGAGCAGGCGGTGTCCCTGGTCCGGTACGCGGCGTGGGCCGCTGACCACGACCCCGCCGAACTACCGATGGCCGCCGCGCTGGCACAGGTCTATTGCTCGCCCGCCGCTTTCGACGCGGCCGCCAACGGGGTCGTGCTGCACGGCGGGATCGGATATACGTGGGAGCACGACGCGCACCTGTTCTACAAGCGCGCCAAGACATCCGAGGTCCTGTTCGGATCGGACCGCGCCCGGCGGCTGCGGCTGGCCGACCTGATGGGGGCATGAGGCGGGAAGGAATTCCGTTGGAATACCAGCAGATCACGTACCAGGTGGACGAGCGGATCGCCACGATCACGCTCAACCGCCCGGACCGGCTCAACGCGTTCACGGATCGGATGCGCCGGGAACTGATCGACGCGTTCGACCGCACCGATGCCGACGACGACGTGCGGGTCGTGCTGCTCACGGGCGCGGGCCGCGGGTTCTGCGCGGGCGCCGACCTCAGCGAAGGCGCGGACACGTTCAACTACGAAACGGGGTCGCGCAAGGACATCCCGGACATCGACACGATCGACGGCGTTCCCCGCGACGGCGGCGGAACCTGCGCGCTCCGGTTCGCCGCCTCCAAGAAGCCGGTGATCGCCGCGGTCAACGGCGCCGCGGTCGGCGTCGGCTCGACGATGCTGCTGCCAACCGACATCCGCATCGCGGCCACCTCGGCGCGGTTCGGGTTCGTGTTCGCCCGCCGCGGTCTCGTTCCCGAAGCCGGTTCGACCTGGTTCCTGCCGCGGTTGGTCGGGATCTCGCAGGCGATGGAGTGGGTCTCCACCGGCCGGATCTTCGACGCGGCCGAGGCGAAGCAAGGCGGGCTCGTCTCGCGGGTCGTCGAGGACGCCGAATTGCTCAGCACCGCAAGGGGAATCGCGCAGGAGATCGTGGAGAACACCTCCGCCATCTCGGTCGCGGCGTCGCGGCAGATGTTGTGGAGCATGTTGGGCGCGGACAGCCCGATGGAGGCGCACAAGCTGGACTCGCGCGCGATCTACGACCTCGGCAAGAGCCCGGACGCCGCCGAAGGTGTGGCTTCGTTCCTGGAGAAGCGACCGGCCCGGTTCCCCGGCAAAGTGAGCACCGACTACCCGTCGTTCATCCCGCCGTGGCCGGGAAGTCCGGAATGAGCGGTCCGGCGGGCGGAGGTTCGCGCGGCTGCGAGCCGTCGCCCCGCGGGGTGGTCAACCGGCCGGTGATGGGCGCAGACTGAGGCGCGCAGCGCGAACCTTGCGAGAGGAGCCGGGACGTGGCAGATCGGGACCGCCTGCTGGCCGAGTTCACCGCCCCTGACGGGGAGTTCGCGCTCGAAGACCGCGAGGTCCGCGGTGTCCCGATGCGGGTCTTCCGCACCGGCCCGCAGACGCTCCGGGACGTGCTGCTGGCTTCGCGGATGCACGGCGATGCGGAATTCACCGTGTACGGCGGGGATCGGCGTACGTTCGACGAGCACTTCCGCCTCGCCGCGGGGCTCGCGCACCGGCTGCTGGGAGAACTCGGCCTGGCTCCGGGAGATCGTGTCGCGGTGGCGATGCGCAACTATCCCGAGTGGGCACCGATCTTCTGGGCCACCCAAGCCGCCGGGCTGATCGCGGTGCCGCTGAACGCCTGGTGGACCGAGCCGGAACTGCGCTACGGGCTGGAGGATTCGGGCGCCCGGATCCTGTTCGCCGACGAGGAACGAGTCGCCGCGTTAGCCCCTGACTTCGGCGACCGCAGCGTCGTGCAGGTGCGCGGTGGTGCTCCGCCGGAGGGCGTGCGCACTTGGGAGTCACTGATCGCGGAGCTGGATCCGAGTGCGGAACTTCCGGATGTGGCGGTGCATCCGGACGACGACGCGACGATCCTCTACACCTCCGGCACGACCGGGAAACCGAAAGGAGCGGTCGGCAGCCACCGCAACCACTGCACCAACATCTGGAACATGGTGCTGGGCCGGCGGATCGGAGCCGCGCTGACCGGCGAGCAGGAGCAAGCGGCCCGACCAGGGGTGCTGCTGACGTTCCCGATCTTCCACATCGCCGGGCTTTCCGGGCTGTGCTTCGCGACGCTGGCAGGCGCGAAGACCGTCACGATGTACCGCTGGGACGCGGCGGAAGCCGCGCGCTTGGTGCGCGATGAGCAGCTGAACTCGATCGCAGGGGTTCCCACGGTGTTGCGGGACCTGGTGGATTCCGAACCCGGCGAATTGTCCACGTTGGACGGTGCGAGCATGGGTGGTGCGCCGATCCCGCCGGATCTGGTCGGGCGGGTGCACCGGACGCTCGCGGCGAACGTGGCTCCGGCCAACGGTTACGGCCTCACCGAAACCACCTCGGCGGTGGTGAGCAACTCCGGCGACGAGTACGTCGGGCACCCCGACAGCGTCGGTCGCCCGGTTCCGGGCTCGCAATTGCGCATCGTAGATCCCGCGACCGGAGACGATCTCGGTGCCGGTGAGGTCGGGGAATTGTGGTTCCGCGGCCCGCAGATCGTGCGCGGCTACTGGAACAACCCCGGCGCGACCGCGGAGGCGTTCGGCGACGGCTGGTTCCGCACCGGAGACCTGGGCCGGGTCGACGACGGCTGGGTTTACGTGGTGGACCGGATGAAGGACGTCGTGATCCGCGGCGGCGAGAACGTCTACTGCGCCGAAGTGGAAGCGGCGCTGTTCGAGCATCCGGACGTGGCCGACGCCGCCGTGCTCGGCCTGCCGGACGCCGCGCTCGGCGAACGGGTCGCCGCCGTGGTGCGGCTGCACGACGGCGCGTCCGCCGACGCCGAGGACCTGCGCGCGCACGTGCGCGAACGCCTGGCATCGTTCAAGATTCCGGACCACATCGTGTTCCGCACCGAGCTGCTTCCCCGCACCGCCACCGGCAAAGTGCTCAAACGCGACCTCCGCGAGGAACTCGGCTGAGACCGGTGCTTCGATCGCCACGGCACACCGCACGAAACGGGGCGCAATGGTTCGTCGACGGAGTCGCGCTCACCGGTGATCGGCCCGCAAACGTCCTGCAGCGCGTATGCTTTGCCCGGCACGATGACGTGTCGCCGGGTTGAGAAGCGCTGCAACGGATCATGTCCGCCACGCTCAACCGGGAACCGGACGAAAGCGAGATCAGGAAGGGCGCTTCACACGAAGGAGCCTCCTGTGCTTTCCGAATCCTCCGTTGCCGATTCCTCCACCGCGAGCCGGCACGAGCGCCATGACCCGGCGTTTCGGGTGGCGGCGCTGTACTGCTACCCGCTCAAGGGATGCGCCCCGGTCGTGCTGACCGAAGCCGTGCTGACCAGAGCAGGACTCCGCCAGGACCGCAGCTTCATGGTCACCGATGACCGAGGCCGTTGCCGCACGCAGCGCGCGCATCCGCAGCTGGCGCTGATCCAGCCGGAGATCAGCGCCGACGGCACCCGGCTCGTCCTGCACTTCCCGGAATCCGCCTCGATCGACATCGACGTCGACAACACCGGCCCACGCGGGGATGTGAACCTGTTCGGCGCCTCGTACCGGGGCATCGACCAGGGCGACGAGGTGGCGCAGCGGCTGTCGCAGGCGCTGGGAACGGCGAGCAGATTGGTGCGTGTGCCGCCCGAACACCATCGCATCACCGACGGGCACACCCCCGGCACATCCGGCTACGCCGACAGCTGCCCGATACACCTCCTGTCGGAGGCGTCCTTGCAAGGACTCAACCGCACACTGCGCGCCAAGGATTCCCCGGCGCTGCCGATGAGCCGTTTCCGCCCCAACATCGTCATCACCGGCGGGGACGGGCCGCACGCGGAGGACACGCTGCGCCGGATCCGGATCGGCCGGGCCGAGCTCGGATATGCCAAACCGGCGATCCGGTGCGTCGTCACCACAGTCGACCAGGCTCTCGGCGCCAAGTCCGGACCGGAGCCGCTTGCGACGCTGGCCACCTACCGGCGGGCCGCCTGCGGTGGTATCGCGTTCGGCACCAAGTTCGCAGTCACCAGCACCGGGACGCTCGCGATCGGTGACCCGGTGACGGTCGCAGCACGAGGCCCATCGGAGGTGTGATCCCGGCCGCTCGGTCGAAGGACCCCGCGAGCTGGGTTCGCAGGCGGCTCACACTCCGGCGGTCAGATCCGTCCACAGTGCATCTTCGCCGAGCGCGCGGGCTTCCCGCCCGAGCCAGATGGCCCAGCTGCGTTCGCTGCCGTGCTCGTCACGCCACGCCCACAGCTTCCGGGTCACGTGGTGCAATGAGTGCTCCTGCGTCACGCCCATCGCGCCGTGCAGCTGGTGGGCGTTGCGTGCGATGGAGGTCGCCGCGCGTGCGGCACGGATCTTGGCGGTGGCGGTACCGGCCAGCAACGTCTCGGCATCGTCGCGTTCGTGCGCCTCGCGGGCGCGGCCGAGCGCGGCTTCCGCCGAGACCAGATCCGTCCGCATCGTGGCGAGCGCGCTGGCCACCGATTTCACCGCGATCAACGGACGTCCGAACTGGTGGCGCTGCGTGACGTGCGCGCGGGTGATCTCGTGCGCCCCGCGTGCCGCGCCGACGATTCCGGCCGCGTTCAGCAGTGCGGCTCTGGCCAGCATTTCCGGCCGGGAAGGCGCCTGCGGCAATGCGACTCCACCGGACTCGGGAAGGACGACCGTGTCGCGCGGTTCACCGGCCAGGTTCGTGCTGCGTTCGATCCGGGACTCCGCCAGGTCGACGAGCAATGGTGCGCTTTGTTCCCGCCACACCACCAAGTGCTGCGCGTGCCGGGCCCACGGGACATCGTGCAGCGCGCCTTCGGCATCGGCGGACGCGGGCACGACCAGGCCCGCCGGGTCGTGCCCGCTGTCGACGAGTGCCCAGCGGGCGACTGCGGCCTCGGCCAGCGGAAGCGAAATGCCGCTCTCGGCGACCGCGGAGATCAGCGTGAGCAGATCGTCCAAAGTTCCGCCCGCTCCGCCGGAATCCTCGTCGATGGAGACGAGGGGCCAGTCCAGTTCGACCACTGTGGACCAGAGCGCGGGAAGCGCTTCGTCGGCCGGTTCCGGGGAAGCGGACCCGAGAACGTCCGCGGCGACCTCGGCGATCAACGGGTTGTTCACTGCGCCTCCTGCTTGGCGAGAATGGACAGCAGAACCTCGGAGGAGCCACCGCGGATGCTGAAACCGGGCGCGGCCATGATCGCCTCACCGAGCGGGCTGTCCGGTGGCACCACGCCGGAACCCGTTGCCCTGCGGGCGAATTCCAGCACTTCGCGCTCGAAGTCGGTGCCGAGGTACTTCAACGTCGCTGCCGCGCGCATCGGCGCCTCGCCCGCGTCGAGCGCGCCGGCGATCTGTGCGCACAGGCTGCGCAGCGTGGCCAACCGCGACACCAGCTCGCCGAGTTCGGCGAGCAGTCCGTCATCCTGGTCCACGCCGCCGGAAAGCAGCTGCTCCAGCACCGGGTACGTCGACAACACCCGCTCCGGTCCGCCGCGTTCGTAGGCGAGCTGCTCGGTCACCTGCCGCCAGCCGTTGCCCTCCACGCCGATCACCCTGCGCGCGGGCACGAACACGTCATCGAAGACCACCTCGTTGAAGTGGTGCGAACCGGCCATGTCGACGATCGGCGTCACGCTCACGCCGTCGGCGGTCATGTCCACGACGAACTCGGTGAGCCCCTCGTGCTTCTTCTCGGTCTTGTCGGTGCGCGCTAACAGGTAGGAGTGCGTGGCGTGATGCGCGTGGCTGGTCCAGATCTTCCTGCCGTTGACCCGGAAACCGCCGTCGACGCGTTGCGCGGTGGTGCGCACGGCAGCCAGGTCAGAGCCCGCCTCCGGCTCGCTCATGCCCAGGCACAGCACGTGCTCGCCGGAAGCGATCCCCGGCAGGATCTCGTCTTGGAGCTCTGCCGTTCCGTGCCGCAGGATCGACGGTCCGATCTGCCGATCGCCGATCCAGTGCGCGGCTACCGGCGCGCCCGCGCGCAGCAGTTCCTCGGTCACCACCAGCCGGTCCATATTGGACCGCTCGCCGCCGCCGACGCGTTCCGGCCAGGTCATGCCGATCCAGCCGTGCTCGGCCAATTCCTTGCTGAACGCGGGATCGTAGGAGCGCAGCCAGGCGTCCGGGCGCGGCCGGTAGCGCCCGTCGGCACGCCACCGGCGGCACACCTCGCGCACTTCGCGGCGCAGTTCGGCGAGCTCGGTCATGACACCGTTTCCTTTCCCGCACCGGGTTCGCGGCCCGCTTCGGCGACCGCGTCCCGCTCGGAGCGACTGAGGGCGACCGCGCGGGTCTCCGGCATGGCGAGGTAGACGATCAGCGAGAACAACGCGCAACCGGAGACGTAGAAGAAGAAGTAGTGCTCGTGCCCGGCATTGCGGAACGCCAGCGCGATGTATTCCGCGGTGCCGCCGAAGATCGCCTGCGCCAGCGAGTACGGCACGGCGACACCGACCGTGCGGACCGAAGTGGGGAACAACTCCGCTTTCACGCAGGCGTTGACCGACGAATAGCCGCAAACGATGGTCAGCGCCAGCACCGCGAGCGCGAGCGCCGCACCGAACGAGGGCCAGCGCTGGATCGCGGTCATGATCGGGTAGGTGCCCAATGTCGTTCCCACGCCGAAGAACATGAGCACCGGGCGGCGTCCGATGCGGTCCGACAGCGCCCCACCAACTGGCAGCAGCACGGCGAACACGCACAGCGCCAGGAACATCACCGAGGTGGCGGTGCCCTTGCTCAAACCGGCCGAGTTCACCAGGTATTTCGTTAGATACGTGGTGTAGGTGTAGAAGGCGACGCTGCCGCCGATGGTCAGGGCGAACACCAGCAGCGCCGCGCGCCTGTTGCGCCAGACTTCGGCCAGCGTGCCGCGCCGTCCGGAGTCGTTCGCCGTTTCCTCCTGGTACGCCGCGGTTTCCGGCAGCCGGCGCCGCAGGTAGAACACCACCACCGCGGCGATGGCGCCGATGACGAAGGGAATCCGCCAACCCCAAGCGGAAAGCTGCTGCGGAGTCAGCAGGCTCTGCAGCACCATGAGCACGGCCAGCCCGAACAGTTGCCCCAACGTCACCGAGACGTACTGGAAGCTGGACCCGAGTCCGCGGTGCCCGCGCTGGGAAGTCTCGGTCAGGTAGGAAGCGCTGGCCGCGTACTCCCCGCCGACGCTGAGTCCCTGCATGATCCGGGCGACCAGCAGGATCGCCGCGCCGAGGTAGCCGGCCTGGTCGTGGGTCGGAGCCACCGCGATCAACAGCGCGCTGACCGACATCATCGTGACCGACAGCGTGAGCCCGAACTTCCGGCCCCGCCGGTCGGCGACCCGGCCGAGCAGCCAGCCGCCCAGCGGCCGGGCGAGGAAGCCGACCGCGAACACCGCCGCGGTGTTCATCAACTGCGCCGTGGGACTGCCTTCGGGGAAGAACCTTTCCGCGAAGTACAGCGCGAAGCTGGCGTAGACGAACCAGTCGTACCACTCCACGAGGTTGCCGATCGAACCGCCGATGACGGCCCGCACGTACGATCCGCCCCGCTGTTGCGACCGCGCCGTCGACCCGCTGTGCACCGCGATTCTCCGCTCAGTCGCCGGGAACGCCTTTCAGCAGCAGGTCCGCCGCAGTCGCACCGCGGCCTTCCGGATGCACGATCAGCGGGTTCACCTCGAGCTCCACCAGCCGTTCGCCGAGCTGCGCGGCCAGCTGCGACAGCGCGGCGATGGCCTGCGCCGCACCGTCCACATCAGACCGTTCGCTGCCGCGGAATCCGTCCAGCAGCGGCCACCCGCGAAGGCGCCGCAGCATGTCGTGAGCTCCCTTGACGTCCACAGGGGCCAGTTCCGCGACCACATCCCCGTAGATCTCCGTGGTGACTCCGCCCATGCCCACCGTGAGCACCGGCGGGTATCCGTCCCTCGACCCCTGAACGCCCACGAGGAGTTCGACCCCGGCGGGAACGAGTTCCTGCACGAGCACGCCGCTGACCCGCGCGTCGGGAACGTTCTCCTTGACGGCGTCGAGGATTCGCTGCGCCGCGTGGTCCGCGCCGGTCGCTGATACACCGACGTGCACGCCGCCTGCGTCGCTCTTGTGCGGCACGTCCGGCGACTGGATCTTCAACACCAGCTCACCGCCCAGCTCGCGGGCGATGATCCCGGCTTCGGCCGGATCGGCCGCGAGTCGCCCGCGTGGCCGGGCCACGCCGATCGCGTCGAGCACGCCCGCCCCGGCCGACTCCGTGAGCTCACCGGCCGGAACGTCCGGCCACGACAGCTCGGCCACCTCCGCGGCCGGTGCGGGCCGCGCGACCAATCGGGACAGCAGCGTCAGCGCCGCACTCGTCGAAGGCAGCACCGGGATGCCCGCTCGCCGCAGCATCGCGGCCGGTTCCGCGATCTCGGCGTGCGAGTACTGCCAAGCCACCGCATACGGTTTCGCCGTGGCGCGCGAGGCACGCAGCAGCGACTCGGCGATCTGCTCGGCGGTGCGTCCGCCGAGCGTGGTCAGCAGCACCAGCACCGCATCCACGCCGCCGTCTTCGGCCACCGCCTCGCAGACCTGCCCGAGCTGCCCGGCATCGTTGATGACCTGCGCGGTCACGTCGACCGGATTGACCAGGCTGCCGAACGGAGGGATCAGCGGTGCCAGCGCGTCCTGCGTGGCCGGGCCGAGCTCGGGAATGCCCAGCCCGCGCGGCTCGGCCTGATCCGCGGCCAAGCTGCCCGCGCCACCGGAACTGGTGACCACGCCCAGCCGCGCGCCCGCGGGCCGCGGCCCGCCGAGCGCGATCGCGGTGTCGATCAGTTCGTCCACATCGTCCACCAGCACCGCCCCGGACCGCTCGGTGACCAGGTCGAACGCCGCACCGGAGCGCACCAGTGCGCCGGTGTGCGAGGCGGCGGCGCGCCGACCGGTGTCCGACCGCCCGGATCGCAGCACCACGACGTGCTTGCCCAGTTCTGCGGCCCGCGCGGTCAGCCGGGACCACTGCGCACCGCGGGGAAGCTGCTCGAAATAGCAGGCCAGCACGCGGATTTCGGGATCTTCCAACAGCAGCGCGGCGGACTCCGCTGCGGTCAGATCGGCCTGGTTGCCGACGCTGACCCACGCCGTGAGCCCGACGCCCCGGTCGGCGGCCATGCCCAGCACGCTGCCGCCGAGCGCGCCGCTCTGTCCGATGTAGGCGATGCCGCCGGTTTCGCTCGGCGGTGCGGAACCGATTCCCGCGCCGGAGCTGAACGATGCGGTCACCGCCCCCGGCCGGTAGATGAAGCCTTGGCAGTTCGGCCCGAGCACGCGGATTCCGCTGCTGCGGGCCAGTTCGGTCAGCTGCGCCTGCAACGCCGCGCCCGCGTCGTCGACTTCGGCGAACCCCGACGAGAGCACCACAGCCAGGCTCGCGCCCGCATGGGCGGACTGCGCCACCACGTCGAGCACCCGCTCGGCAGGCACCATGACCAGCACCAGGTCGATCGGTCCCGGCAACTGATCCACGGACGGGTAGCAGGGCAGGCCGTGCAGTTCCCGGTACCGCGGGTTCACCGGGTGGACCGTGCCGGTGAACCCGTCGCGCACCAGGAAGTCCGTCAGCCGCGCGGCCATCGCAGAGCGTTCCGAGGCGCCGACCACCGCGACCGCGCGCGGCCGGAACAATGCGTCCACATCGGACACTGTGCTCACCGGCCCTGGAAGTTCGGCCTGCGCTTCTCGCGGAACGCCGCCAGCGCCTCCGCGGAGTCCTCGGTGGACTGCACGATCGCCTGGTGCGAGGAGATCAGGTCCAGCGAGGTCCGCAGGTCGGTGCGCGCCGACTGGTACACCGCGCGCTTGATCGCCCGGATCGCCACCGGTGGCCCTGCGGCCAGCTTGCGGGCGAATTCGTAGGTCTTCTCGGAGAGTTCGTCGTCGGGATGGCGGTAGCTGGCGATGCCGAGCTCGACCGCCGTGGCGGAGTCGATGAAGTCACCGGTCCACAGCAGCTCCAGCGCCTTGGCCGTACCGACCAGCCGTGGCAGGAAGTAGCAACCGCCGTCGCCGGGCACCAGCCCCACCCGCACGTAGCCCTCGGAGAACCGCGCGGACTCGCCGACCAGCCGGATGTCGCACA
Source organism: Saccharopolyspora galaxeae (assembly GCF_016526145.1). GTDB lineage: Bacteria > Actinomycetota > Actinomycetes > Mycobacteriales > Pseudonocardiaceae > Saccharopolyspora_C > Saccharopolyspora_C galaxeae. Next base: position 317,898 of record NZ_JADDUE010000005.1, on the reverse strand, counting down.
TCAGCGCCATGTCCATGCCCGCGCCCACGGCCACGCCGTTGACCGCGGCGATCACCGGTTTGTCCATGTCCTCCAGGGCGAGCGCGACCTGGTGCACCCGGTCGGTGAGCACGGTCTTGTCCTGCAGCACGGACTTGTCCTCGCCGGTGAAGTCGTCCAGGTCGACCCCGGAGCAGAACGCGTCCCCGGCGCCGGTGACGACCAGGACGCGCACCTGCGGGTCGGCCTGCGCCCGGCGGATCGCCGCGGCCCACTCGTCGACCATGTCCAGGGTGAACGCGTTCTTCTTGGCCGGGCGGTTGAGCAGGATCGTGCCCACGCCTTCGGAGACTCGGTACTCCAGGTCCGCCATGCTGTGCGCCTCCCTGCCGCTGCGCCGCGTTGCGCACCCGGGAGTAAAGCACCTCACAGCGGGGGAAGTCCATGCAAAATTGAATGCAATCCAGCCTCGCTCGCCGCTGCCCGAACCGGAGCGCAGCACCCCGCCCGACACGCCCGACCGTCACCGCCCCCAGCGATCTCGGAGAGGAGTGAACGGCCTGTTCGTCCCACTAGATTGGTCAAACGGTCCGTTCGCTCGAGAGTCGGGAAGCACGTGCGCGCGCCGCCAGCTCTGGGGACTCACGACGGAGCGAACAGGTGGTCCCGCCAGACGGGACGAAAGGACCGCTGGTGGCGGAAGTCGGCTGTCAGGACCGCGGCGCGGGGGACAAGGCCGGGCCCAGGTGGGTGCGGGTGGCCTCCCGATGGGCGTCCATCAGCTCGATGGCGCGTTCATTGTTGCCGCGGCGCAGCGCGGTGATCAGCTGCCGGTGCTCGCGGACGATGCGCCGCCGCGCCGCCTCGTCGTAGACGTAGACGGTGCGGTACGCCTCGGTGCGCTTCCAGACCCGCTCGATCTCGTCGACGACCAGGTCCAGCCCGGAGCAGCGGAACACCGCGAAGTGGAACTCGTGGTTGAGCTCCATGATCCGCGGCACGTCCGGACCCGCTCCCGCCTCGGCGATCCGGTCGTTGATCTCGGAGAGCCGGGCGAGCTGCTCGGCGCCGAGCCGGGGCAGTTCCCGCAACACCACCGCCTCCAACGCAGCGCGCATCAGGTACGCCTGGCGCAGCTCCTCGGCGGAAAGGCGGGTCACCGTGTAGCCGACGTTGCGCTCGTGCCGCAGCACGCCTTCGGCCTCCAGCGCCTGCAACGCTTCGCGCACCGGTACGCGGCTGACACCGAGGCGTTCGGCCAACGCCTCCTGCCGCAACGCCTGGCCGGGCAGCAGTTCCTGGTCGCGCAGCATCCGGCGGATCTCGTCGACCGCGCGGTGCACCGAACTCCGCGCCCGCGCGGAGCCGTCACTCGCCGAATCGCTCACTGACCCCGTCGTGCCCACTGCGCCCACTGTTCCCGCTCGCCTGACCACGGGCCGGCCCGGCCCGATCCGCGCGCATCATCGTACGGGGCTCGACCGCGCACTCCGGTGCAACCGAGCGCGGACCGGGCGGGCGTGACCGGGCCGCCGGCTCACTCGGCCTGCGGCGGCAGTTCGGTGACCGGCGGGACGTCGCGGTCGACCTTGCCGACCTCGGCAGCGCCGCCGGGGGAGCCGAGTTCGCTGAAGAACTCGGCGTTCGCCTGCGTGTACGGCTCGTACTCGGTGGGCACGTCGTCTTCGAAGTAGATCGCGTCCACCGGGCACACCGGCTCGCACGCCGCGCAGTCGATGCATTCGTCGGGGTGGATGTAGAGCATCCGCCCGCCTTCGTAGATGCAATCCACCGGGCACTCGTCCACGCACGCGCGGTCGAGCACGTCCACGCAGGGCTCGGTGATCACGTAGGTCACGGTGCCCTCCTAGTCGCATGTGGTCGGCGCGGCGCACCGCGAACGGCCTCCGCCGCGCACGCAGCAATCAGTTCGGAGCCCGGGACTTCCCAGCAGCAGGCGGAGCCGAAACGAGCCGGTGACGCCTCACACCTCAAGCTCCTCCAGCGCGGCGCTGATCGCGCGGTGGAAAGTGGGGTAGCCGTAGATCATCCGCCGCAGGCTCGCCACCGGCACTTCCGCGTGCACCGCCACGGCGAGCGCGCCGACCACCTCGCCGCCGTAGGGCGCGACCACGGTCGCACCGACCAGCACCCCGCGGTCGGCGTCGGCGACGAGCTTGATCAGGCCCTCGTTGCCCTCCTTGTGGATCCAGCCGCGCGGCGACGACGGGATCTCGGTGCTGGCAGTGCGCACCCGGACGCCCTGTTCGGCGGCGGCGGACTCGGTCCGCCCGACGGTGGCGACCTCCGGGTCGGTGAACGTGACCGCCGGAACCGCCCGGTAGTCCGCGGGCGAACCGTCCTGCCCCAGGATGTCCGCCGCGGCGATCGGAGCCTGGTACACCGAAGTGTGCGTGAACGCGCCGTGCCCGGTCACGTCCCCGATCGCCCACACCCCGTCCGCGGCCCGCAGCCGCTCGTCGACGGGGATCGTGCGCGCCCGCTCGTCGAGGCCGACCGCGCCGACGCCCAGACCGGCCAGGTCGGTGCGGCGGCCGGTCGCCACCAGCAGGCGCTGCACCCGCAGTTGCGCACCGGAATCGAGCTCGGCGTGGAACACCGAACCGTCATGCGACACCCGGCTCAAGCCGGTGCCGGTGCGCACGTCGATCCCTTCGCCGCGCAGCACGCCCTCCAGGCTCCGGGAAGCCTCGGGTTCGCCGGAAGCGAGGATGCGCTCACCGGCCTCGGCCACCGTCACCGCGCTGCCGAACCGGGCGAAGACCTGCGCGAACTCCAGCCCGACCGGGCCGGCGCCGAGCACCAGCACCGACTCCGGCGCCTCCCGGGCCTGCACCGCGTCGCGGTTGGTCCAGTACGGCGTGTCCGCCAGGCCGTCGATCGGCGGCACCGCGGGCTCGGTGCCCGGATTGAGCACGATCGCGCGGCGGGCACGCAGCACTCGCTGACCACCGCCGGTGAGCGACACGGTCACCTCACCGGGGCCGGTGATCCGGCCGCGGCCGCGGATCAGCTTGCCGCCGGTGGACTCGAAGCGCTTCACGGCCGGTCCGTCGTCCCAGCCGGAGGTGGCCTCGTCGCGGATGCGGTCGGCGACCTCGGTGTAGTCCGGGCGCACCTGCGACGAGCCCGCCAGCGCGGGCACCCGGCGGGCCTCGGCCAGCGATTCGGCCGCGCGCACCATCATCTTCGTCGGGATGCAGGCGTAGTACGGGCATTCCCCGCCGACCAGCCGCTCCTCGACCGCGACCACGTCCAGCCCGGCGGCGGCCAGCCTGCCCGCCGCGTCCTCCCCGCCGGGGCCCATGCCGATCACGACCGCGTCGACGTCTTCCGCTGCCATTCGCGCTCCTCGCTCGCTGCTGGACTTCGGCCAAGGGGTGCCCGCGCGCGGCGGGCGTCCACACCTGACCCGTGCACAACCTCTGATCCTCGACGTTCCCGCAGCAACATCGGCGCACCCCTGTCACCGCGAGTGCTGCGGCCCACCGGACGAGTGACTACAACTGGAAGCATGTCCGATACCGACACTTCCGCACTCGTACCGGGGCAGAGCACGGCGCGGGACAACGGTGAGCGGATCGGCCGTTCGCAGGCCGGGCACCTGGTGCTGATGCGCCGCCGGGTCGTCGAACCGGGTTTCGTCGTCACCGTGGACTCCCCGCAGCGCCCGGAGCTGCCCAGCGAGGTGATCACCACCGGCTGGGCGCACGCCAACGCCGCTTTCGACCGCCTGATGCGGGAGGGCTGATCCCGCGCGGGTGGTCGCGGCAGACCGGGAGGACCAGCGGACAGGCGCCCCGGCCCGTAAGGGAGAAGGCCGGGGCCCGAAGGGAGAAGGCCATGACCACCGCACGCGAGATCATGCACAGCGGAGCCCGCTGCGTCGGCGAGGACGAGACCTTGCAGACCGCCGCGCAGATGATGCGGGACCTGCGGGTCGGTTCGCTGCCGATCTGCGGCCGCGACGACCGCCTGCACGGGATGCTCACCGACCGCGACATCGTGCTGCACTGCTGCGCCGAAGGCCGCGACGCCGCCGAGGTCACCGCAGGCGAGGTGGCCGCGGGCACGCCGCACTGGGTCGCCGCCGACGCCGACATGTCCGAGGTGCTGGCGCTGATGGAGCGCTACCAGATCCGGCGCATCCCGGTCATCCACGACCACCGGCTGGCCGGGATGATCAGCGAGGCCGATCTGGCCCGCGGCATCACCGACGAGCAACTGGCGCACTTCGTGGAGCGGGTTTACCAGATGAGCTGAGCCGCAACCCTGATGCAACGCGGGCGATGTGCAATGGCGGGCGCCGCTGTCGAACGACACGCAAAGGCGGTGTCGGCCATGCCGATCTGCGCGAGTTGCCGTCAACCGATCCCACCGGCCGGACCTTCCGAGGACTTCTGCGGCGAGCAGTGCCAGCGGTACTGGCACTCCCGGAGGGTCAACACCGACGCGGGGCGCCGCGAAGACGACCGCCCGCTGCCCGCCCGCCGCCACCGCGCCGCCAGCGCATAACCCGTTGGGGTGTTTATGCTCGTCAGTGCCTTGTCTTCCAGCTTGCAGGGGGCCGGCGAGCGATGGCGACACGAGTGTTCGTGGTCGACGACCACGAGGTGATCCGGCGCGGCGTGGCCGTGCTGATGAAGTCCGATCCCGAACTGGACCTGGTCGGTGAGGCCGCCTCGTTCGCCGAGGCGGTCGCCCTGGCCCAGCGGGCCGAACCGGACGTGGCCGTGCTGGACGTGCGGCTGCCCGACGGCAACGGGGTCGAGTTGTGCCGCGAGCTGCGGTCGCAGCACCCGCAGCTGCGGTGCCTGATGCTGACGTCCTTCGACGACCACGAGGCGTTGATGGACGCGATCCTGGCCGGTGCTTCCGGCTTCGTGCTCAAAGGCGTGGTCAGCGAGGAGCTGCTCAGCGCGTTGCGCACGGTCGGCGCGGGCAAGTCGCTGCTGAGCCCGCGCAAGACCGAGGCGATGCTGGCCTGGCTGCGCAAGGAGCAGGAACGCGCCGATCCGCTGCGGGAGCTGACGGCGCGCGAGCGCGAGGTGCTGGAGCTGATCGGGGAGGGGCTGACCAACCGCGAGATCTCCGGGCGGATGTACCTCGCCGAGAAGACGATCAAGAACTACGTCTCGCAGCTGCTGGCGAAGCTGGCCATGCGGCACCGCAGCGAGGCCGCGGTGCTGGCCACCGAGCTGCGCCTGGACCGGGGCGGCCGGAGCAAGGACTGACGTGGCCGCCGAGGACCCCGGGCGGGCGCGGCTGCTCGCCGGGTTGCGGGACCTGCGCGACGGCAACTTCCGCCGCAGGTTGCCGGTGGCCGGGCCGGACGCCGAAATCGCCGCGGTGTGCAACGAGCTCGCCGAGCGGGACCAGCGCTTGGTCGCCGAGTTGTCCCGGCTGACCGAGCAGGCCGTGCGCGGCGAGTGGCCGGTCGATCCTGCCGAGGTCGGCGGCGGGGGCGGCTGGCAGCAGGCCGAGCGGGCGATGAACGAGCTGACCGACGCGTTGCTGCGACCGGCCGGCGAGCTCGTGCGGGTGCTCGGCGCGGTCGCCGAGGGCGACCTGACGCAACGGATGTCCCGGCGGGCCGGTGATCGCGCCCCTGGCAGGCTCGGCGACCTCGCCGGCACCGTGAACAACCTGCTCGACCAGCTCTCGATGTTCGCCTCCGAGGTCGGCAGGCTGGCCGCGGAGATCGGCACCGAAGGCAGGCTGGGCGGGCAGGCGCAGGTGCCCGGCCTGCTCGGGACCTGGCGGGACCTTTCCGACTCGGTGAACCGGATGGCGGCCGACCTCACCGGCCAGGTGCGGGACATCTCGCAGGTCGCCGCCGCGGTCGCCCGCGGGGACCTGAGCCGCCGCATCGTGGTGCCGGTCTCCGGGGAGATGGGCGAGCTCAAGAGCACCATCAACACGATGGTCGATCAGCTCTCGGAGTTCGCCGACGAGGTCACGCGGGTGGCCCGCGAGGTCGGCAGCGAGGGCAGGCTGGGCGGGCAGGCGCAGGTGCCGGGAGCCGCCGGGACCTGGCGCGGGCTGACCGACTCGGTGAACCTGATGGCCGACAACCTCACGGCGCAGGTCCGCAACATCTCGCAGATCGCCACCGCCGTGGCTCGCGGCGACCTGAGCCGCAAGATCGACGTGGACGCCCGCGGCGAGATCCTGGCGTTGAAGGACACGTTGAACACGATGGTCGATCAGCTCTCCGCGTTCGCCGACGAGGTCACGCGGGTGGCCCGCGAGGTCGGCACCGAGGGCAAGCTGGGCGGGCAGGCGCGGGCCGCCGGGGTCGCGGGAACCTGGAAGGACCTCACCGACAACGTGAACCTGATGGCCGACAACCTGACCGCGCAGGTGCGCAACATTTCCGCGGTCGCCGCGGCGGTCGCGGGCGGCGACCTGACCAAGAAGATCACCGTGGAGACCAAGGGCGAGGTCGCGGAGCTGGCCGCGACCATCAACGGGATGGTCGAGACGCTCGGCGCGTTCGCGGACCAGGTCACCGTGGTCGCCCGCGAGGTCGGCACCGAAGGCATCCTCGGCGGGCAGGCGCGGGTTCCGGGCGTGGCCGGGACCTGGAAGGACCTCACCGACAACGTGAACCTGATGGCGCGCAACCTCACCAACCAGGTGCGCAACATCGCCCAGGTGACGACCGCGGTCGCCGAGGGCGACCTGTCCAAGAAGATCGACGCGGCCGCGCAGGGCGAGATCCTGGAGCTCAAGACCACCATCAACACCATGGTCGACCGGCTGTCCGGGTTCGCCGCCGAGGTGACGCGGGTGGCCCGCGAGGTCGGTACCGAGGGCAGGCTCGGCGGCCAGGCCGAGGTCACCGACGTCTCCGGCACCTGGCAGCAGCTCACCGACAGCGTCAACCGGCTCGCGGGGAACCTGACCACCCAGGTGCGCGCGATCGCGTCGGTGGCCAACGCGGTCACCACCGGCGACCTGACGCGGCAGATCACCTTGGAAGCCCGCGGGGAGGTCGCCGAGCTCACCGAGGACGTCAACGCGATGATCTCGAACCTGGCGGCCACCACCCGCGCCAACGAGGACACCGACTGGCTCAAGACGCACCTGGCGCGGATGTCCGGGCTGGTGCGCGGGCTGGGTGAGCTCTCCGCGCTGGCCTCGCTGACCATGCGCGAGCTGGTGCCGCTGGTTTCCGCGCAGTGCGGCGCGTTCTACCTGGCCCGGACCGGCGACGACGTGCCCGGTGGGGTGGTGCTGGAGCGCGCCGGTTCCTACGGCTTGCCGTCCGATGGTGTGCCGGAGCGGTTCGAGCTGGGCGAGTCGCTGGTGGGCCAGGCGGCGATCGATGGCCGCACGATCGTGGTGCGCGGCGCGCCGCCGGAGTACCTGCGGATCAGCTCCGGGCTCGGCGAGGCCGCGCCCGCGGCGGTGGCCGTGGTGCCGGTGCTGTTCGAGAACCAGGTGCTCGCGGTGCTGGAACTGGCCTCGGTGCACGAGTTCAGCGAACTGCACCTGGATCTGTTGCAGCGGTTGCAGGAGACGCTGGGCGTCGAGGTGAACACGATCGTCTCCAACACGCGCACCGAGGAGCTGCTGAGCGAATCCCAGCACCTGGCCAGCGAACTGCAGGCCCGCTCCGAACAACTGGAGCAGCAGCAGGAGGAGCTGCGCCGCTCCAACACCGAGCTGGAGGAGAACGCCGCGCAGCTGGCCGCGCGCAACCGGGACATCGAGATCAAGAACAGCGAGATCGAGCAGGCCCGCCAGCAGCTGGAGGAACGCGCGGGCGAGCTTTCCCAGGCGTCGGCCTACAAGTCGGACTTCCTGGCGAACATGTCGCACGAGCTGCGCACGCCGCTGAACAGTTCGCTGATGCTGGCCAGGCTGCTGGCCGACAACGTCGACGGCAATCTCACCGAGCAGCAGGTGGACCTGGCCCGGACCATGCACGGCGCGCTCACCGATCTGCTCGGCTTGATCAACGACGTGCTCGATCTGTCCAAAGTGGAAGCCGGACACATGGCGGTGCTGCCCGCGGACACCGAAATCGCCGCGCTGGCCGGGCATCTGGAGTCGTTGTACCGGCCGCTGGCCGAGGAGCAGGGGCTCCAGTTCGCGGTCGAACTCGCCGACGAGCTGCCCGGCACGCTGCACACCGACCAGAGCAGGCTGGAGCAGATCCTGCGCAACCTGCTGTCGAACGCGCTGAAGTTCACCGAGCAGGGTTCGGTGCGGCTGCGGATCGCCCCGGCAGGGCCGGGCGCGCCCGGATCGCTGCACGGAGTTCCCGGTGTGCTGGCCTTTTCCGTGCGCGACACCGGAATCGGCGTGCCCGAGGGAAAACTGGAGCGGATCTTCGAAGCGTTCCAGCAGGGCGACGGGACCATCGTGCGCCGCTACGGCGGAACCGGGCTGGGGCTGTCGATCAGCCGGGAGCTGACGGCGCTGCTGGGCGGGGAACTGCGCGTCAGCAGCGAATCCGGAGCCGGCAGCGAGTTCACGCTCTACCTGCCGCCGGAAACCCCGGAAGGCGGTGCGCAGGAGCCGCGGGACGTGCCGGAACAGCGCGGTCCGGTCCCGGTACCGGACCGGTCGGCGGCGCCGACCAGCGCCGAGGTCAACTACGACGTGACCGCGGAAGGCATCGACCCGCCGATGCTGGATTGGGAACCGGGCGCGTTCGGTGCGGGCGAAGACGCCGATGCCGCCGACGGCGACGCACCGCCGGAAACCGCCGTGCAGCGGCCGCTGTTGCGCTTCCAAGGGCAGAAGGTGCTGGTCGTCGACGACGATCCGCGCAGCGTCTACGCGCTGAGCGCGCTGCTGGAGCAGCACGGGCTGCGCGTGGTCTACGTCGACAGCGGCATCGCCGGGCTCAACGCCCTGCAGGAGCACGACGACGTGGCGGTGGTGCTGATGGACGTGATGATGCCGGAACTGGACGGCAATTCCACGATCCGCACCATCCGGCAGATGCCGCGGCACCAGCAGTTGCCGATCATCGCGGTGACCGCGAAGGCGATGAAGGGCGACCGGGAGCAGAGCCTGTCCTGCGGCGCGACCGAATGCGTCACGAAGCCCGTCGATTCCGGCTTCCTGCTGGACCTGCTCGCCGCGCATCTGGTGGCCGAAACGGTCCCCGAACCGGGGGCCGAGTGAGTCCGGCGGGCGGCGTCAGGTCAGAAATAGTTGCCACGGCGTGGGGGTCGCCGTGGCCGCAACCGCCGAAGCTCGCTGCACGAACTCGTCAGCCGTCGCGCGGTTCGTCGGTGCTCGGGAGTTCGGCGAGCTGTTCGCGCAGGCGCTGGAACCAGTGCAGGTCACGGGCGAACGTCGCGTCGTAGTGGTCCACACCGTGCGGGGAATCCCGCTGCGGCTCGGGGAACCCGGGTTGTCGTGCCATCGAAAAGGTCCTGTGGTCGGGAGTCCGGCCTCGCTCGGGGGACAGACGAGGCCGGAATTCCCCAGTCTACTGGCGTGCGCAGCGTTGCTCCGTCCGGTGTCGGTCGACTCACAAGCGGTGTGGATCGCGATGGTTTAGCATACTGTATGCACTGTCGGGAGGAGGCGAACCACCATGCGAAGACTGCGGGATCTGTTGCGCGCCGTCGCCGAGCTGCCGCGCGGGCACGGCGCCGACGGGCGGATGCTCGGGATGCTCACCGCCACGGCGATCGAATCGAGCCGCCGCAGGCGGCACGATCGGCCCGTCGGCCTGCCGGTGCACCCGGACCCGGCGTTGCCCCGGCAGCGCCAGGGAGCGGGTGAGCGGTGACGACGGCGGGTTCGGCGCACATCCGCCGAACCCGCCGCCGCATCAGCGCTTGCGAACCCGTTCGGCCTGCTGGACGTACTGCTGCAGCAGCGACCGCGCGAGTTCGTTGCGCGCGGCGATCCGCAGGAACCAGTGCGGCGCCAGCCGTTCGTGCAGCCACAGGAACCCGATCGCGAACCCGGTCCCGAGCAGCGCCTGGTAGAGCAGGAAACCCAGCGGTGCCTCCGGCAATCCCGGGGAACCGCCCAACACCCAGCGCGTCGCCACCTCGTGCACCAAGCGGGCCAGCGGGAAACCGGCGAGCCAGTACAGCGCTACCGGTGCGAACATCCCGGGCCGCGCCAGCCCGGTCACCAGCAGCACGCCGTGCCCGCCGCCGAGCACGCCCAGCGGCAGCATCAGCGCCAGCGTCGTCACCACCGTCCACATCGGAGGTTGCTGCGCCATCGCCGCGAGCGGCCCTGCGAAACCACCGGCAAGCACCCCGATCAACGCTCCAGGCACCGCGATCTCGGCCGTGCGCCCGATCCGCGCGGCTCGGTTCGTTCCGGCGTCGCTCATCTCAGCTCACGACCACGCCGAAGCGGAACAGGCTGTAGAACAGCATGCCGAGGTAGAACACCGCGCCGAACCCGATGATCAGGTTGCTCCACCACCGCGGCCGGATCGGCCGCGGTAGCAACCGGTTGTTCACCAGCAGCAGCACCACGCAGTACGCGCCCATCGCGAACGTCGACAGGAATGCCAGCACGTCGAGCACCGCGGCAGGCCCGTCCGCGGGCCCGAACAGCAGGACCAGGATGCCGAAGGCGATCACGCCCCACAGGAATCCGGCGTAGAGGTGCGAAATCCGGAACCTGCGTGCGCCCGGCACGAAGTGGTGGGTCATGTCCGCCTGCCCGCGGGAGAACGAGTCGAACAGCCCGAGCGTGGCGTTGAGCCCGATCAGCGCGATGAATCCGAGGAACACCGAGCCCATCCAGGATCCGCCCGCCGCGGAGAACGAGTCGGCCATGGCACCCAGCGCGGCGTCCCGGTCACCGGACTCGATCAGCTCGGCGACGTTCGGGTTGCGCCGCGCCGCGGACTGGGCGAGCACCGTGAACGCGATCGTCACCAGCATGGTCACGCCCCAGAACAGCAGCAACGCGTCGAAGGTGACCCACCGCCGCCAGCCCTTCCACTTGCGCATCTCGGCGGGGTCGCCGGTGTCGAACATGAACCCGCGCGAGGGCATCGTCTCTTCCTCGTCGGCGTGCCGCAGACCGCGGATCCGGGGGATGTGCGCGCCCATTCCGGCGCCCTTGTCCCGCAGGTGCAGGGTGTACCACATCTGCTGCATTCCGGACGGTCCCGCGAACGCGACGGAGCCGACCACGATGGGGAACCAGGTCGCCGACATCGCCTCCGGCGGGAAGTAGCCGAAGTGCAGCATCCCGGTCAGCGTGCTGGACAGGTCGCTGAGGTTGCCCGCCATCGCGGCCACCACGGTGGTGCCGACCACCAGCAGTCCGATGAGGACGCTGAGCACGTTCTCCAGCAGCGAGTAGATCACCTTCGCCAGGCTGAACACCACGCCCACCAGGATCAGCCCGGCACAGGCCGAAACCACCCACGGCAGCCCGGTGATCTTCTCCAGTGCCGCGGCACCGGCCGAGAGATGCCCCGGCCAGATGTAGACGGCGATCGCGGTGACGAAGAAGAACCACATCAGCGGTTTCGCCAACCGGGCCGCTCCGGTGAAGATGCTCTCGCCGGTGGCCATCGCCCACCGCGCCATCTCCAGCATCACCACGGCCTGCAAGGTGACGCCGATCAGGAACAGCCAGCGGATCTCCGGGCCGAACACCAGCACCAGGCGCGGCCACATGTAGGACTCGCCCATGCCGACGCCCAGTGCCACCAGAAACACGGTGGGTCCGAGCAGGTGGATCGACGGCGGTGCGTCCGGCAGCGGCCGGATCGGCATCGCCTCCAGCTTCCCGGCCCGCCACACCCCGGGCCGGGCACGCGCCGAGGGCGCTAAGTCGGGCTCCTGTTCCGCTTCGCCGTACGACGCGGATTTGTCGGCTTCCATTCCGGGTCGCCTCCTTGTCAGCTCAGAGTTCCTACCGGGCCTCAGCCGAGCAGCCCGGCGGAGCGCGCCCACCGGTACTTGGCTCCCAGCACCGCCACCGGTTTCTCCGTCGTGTAAGGGAAAGCGGCGATCCCGTGGTCGAAGAGGTGCTCGGCGGCCTGTTCCACTTCGGTGTCACCGGCCAGCGAGGCGACCACCGGTTTGTCGATGCCCTGTTCGCGGGCCTCGGCCACCACGCGGGCGGTGAGTTCGGCGAAGACCATCGGCGGCGTGACGATGGTGTGCCAGTAGCCGAGGATCAGCGCGTGCACCCGCGGATCCCGCAACCCGAGCCGGATCGTGTCCTCGTAGGTGCTCGGCGGCTCGCCGCCGGTGATGTCGATCGGGTTGCCCGCCGCGCCGAAAGGCGGGATGTAGTGCCGGAATTGCTCGTCCAAATCGGACGGTATGTCCATCAGGCGCAGCCCGTTGGCCACGCACGCGTCCGAGAGCAGCACTCCCGAACCGCCCGCGCCGGTGATGATCACGACGTTCTCGCCTTTCGGCGTCGGAAGCACCGGCAGACCGCGGGCGTATTCGAGCATGTCGTTGAGGCCGGGAGCACGGACGACTCCCGACTGCCGGAGGATGTCGTCGTAGACCTTGTCATCGCCCGCGAGCGCGCCGGTGTGCGAGCCGGCCGCTCGTGCGCCGAGCGCGGTCCGGCCCGCTTTGAGCACCACCACCGGCTTCTTCGCCGTGATGCGGCGCGCAGCCTCCACGAACGCGCGGCCGTCCTTGAGGTCTTCCAGGTGCATGGCCACGCACTTGGTGTTGTCGTCCTGCTCGAAGAACGTGAGCAGGTCGTCCTCGTCCACATCGGACTTGTTGCCGAGCCCGACGATGGCCGACACCCCGGTCCTGGTGGTGCGGCTGAACCCGAGGATGGCCATCCCGATCCCACCGCTCTGCGACGTCAGCGCGACGCCGCCGCGCACGTCGTAAGGCGTGCAGAACGTCGCGCACAGGTCGTGCGGGGTGTAGTAGTAGCCGTAGATGTTCGGGCCGAGCAGCCGGATCCCGTGCTTGCGCGCGATCTCGACGACCTCGTCCTGCAATTCGGCGTTGCCGGTCTCGGCGAACCCGGACGGGATCAGCACGGCCGCGGCCACGCCCTTGGCGCCGCATTCCTCCAGCGCGGCGGGGACGAACTTCGCGGGAACGGTGAACACCGCGACGTCCACCTCGCCGGGAACGTCCTGCACGCTGCGGTATGCCTTGCGCCCGAGCACTTCGTCGGCCTTCGGGTTCACCGGCAGGATCTCGCCGCCGTAGCCACCGGCCGTGAGGTTGCGCATCACCGAGTTGCCGATTTTGCCGTCCTCATTGGACGCACCGATGACGGCGACGCTGCGCGGCCGCATCAGCCGATTCATCGCGTGCAGGATGTCCTGCCGGGAATGGCGGTGCGGCTGCGCGGTGCCGTCCGGATCGAGCAGCACCCGGACGTCGGCCGCCACCGCGCCGCCTGCCGAGGCGAACACCGGGTTGAGGTCGAACTCGCTGATCTCCGGAAAATCGGTGACCAGTTCGGACAGCGCTTGCACGACGCCGGCGAGCGCATCGGCGTCGGCCACTTCCGCGCCCCGAGCTCCGCGCAGCACATCGGCCGCGGCGATGTCGTCGAGCATTCCGCGCGCTTCGAACTTCTCCAGCGGGGCCATCCGGAACGTCACGTCTCTGAGCGCCTCGACGAGCACGCCGCCGAGTCCGAAGGCGACGACCTTGCCGAACGTGGGATCGGTGGTCGCGCCCACGATCACTTCGTGCCCGCCGGTGAGCATCTGCTGCACCTGAACGCCGTCGATTTCCGCGTCGGCATCGTGTTCCCGCGCATTGGCCAGAATCCGCGCATAACCCTCGCGAACCTGCGCAGCACCCCGCACATCGGTGAGCACGCAACCTGCGTCCGTCTTGTGCAGGATGTCCGGCGAGACGATCTTCAGCGCTACCGGGCCGCCGAGTTCCGCCGCCAGCGCCACCGCCTCTTCGGCGGAGTCGGCCACGGCTTCGGCGGCGGTCGGGATGCCGTAGGCACCGCACAGCGCTCTGCCCTCCGGCGCGGTCAGTGCGATGCGCCCTTCTCCGAGCGCGGCGTCCAGGACTCGCCGCACGGTCTGCTCGTCGTGGCCCATCAGATCACTCCGTCCGTCTTCAACTCGGCGAGTTCTTCCGCGCCAACGCCCAATTCCCGGTAGACCTGCTCGTTGTGCTCGCCCAGCAGCGGCGATCTGGTGACGTCGGCGGGCGAGTCGGACAGCTTGATCGGGCAGCCGACGGTGCGGAACGGGCCGCGCTCCGGGTGTTCGACGGTGACGATCATGCCGTTGTCGGCCAGCGAAGCGTCCTCGACGAGCTCGCGGGTGGACAGGATCGGACCGCACGGGATGCCCCGCTCGGTCAGCCGCGCCAGCACTTCCCACTTGCCGTGCTGCCTGGTCCACTGCTCGATCAGGCCGAACATCTTGTCCAACTTGGACAGCCGGGCTTCCGGTGTGGACCAGTCCGGATCCGCGGCCAGCTCCGGACGTCCGATCAGCTCCGCTATCGGCGCCCAGCCCGCGGGCTGGACGATGACGTAGACGTAGTCGTTCGGGCCGCCGGGGTCGCACCGCAGCGCGGAGCCGGGCTGCCCGCCGCCGGAAGCGTTGCCGGAGCGAGGTACCTCGGTGCCGAACTGCTCGTTCGGGTACTCGCGCAGCGGGCCGTGCGCGAGCCGCTGCTGATCGCGCAGCTTCACCCGGCACAGGTTGAGCACGGCGTGCTGCATCGCCACCGAAACCCGCTGGCCCTGCCCGGTGCGCTGGCGTTGCAGCAGCGCGGCGAGAATGCCCGCGACGGTGTGGATACCGGTACCGGAGTCACCGATCTGCGCACCGGTCGCGGTCGGCGGCCCGTCCTCGAACCCGGTGGTGGACATCGATCCGCCCATCGCCTGCGCCACGACCTCGTAGGCTTTGAAGTGGGTGTAGGGGCCGTCTCCGAAGCCCTTGATCGAGGCGTAGATCAGTTGCGGGTTCAGGCCGCGCAGCCGGTCCCAGTCGAACCCCATCCGGTCCACCGTGCCGGGGCCGAAGTTCTCCACCAGCACGTCGCAACCGCGCACCAGATCGGAGAAGATCTCTTTGCCCCGGGTGCTTTTCATGTTCAGCGTGATGCTGCGCTTGTTGCAGTTCAGCATCGTGAAGTAGAGGCTGTCGGCGTCCGGGACGTCGCGCAGCTGCGTTCGGGTGATGTCGCCGGTCGGCGATTCCAGCTTGACGACTTCGGCGCCCAGCCAGGCCAGGATCTGGGTCGCCGAAGGTCCGGATTGGACGTGGGTCATGTCCAGCACCCGGACACCTTCCAGTGCGGTGCTCATGCTCGAATTCCCTTCCGCGCAGGGACGATGGAATCCACAACGGACTGAATAGCGCGTTCGGCGGCTGCTGCGCAGCGGTTCCGCTCGCGGAACCTCGGCGGCTCGGCGCGCTGCGCGATCGGCGCGCCCCCTGCGCAGGCAGCCGCTACTTGTACATCGTCTGGTTCATCGTTCCCGGCGCGTAGACGTCCGGGTCGATCCACACGTTGATCAGCGACGGCTTGCCGGAGTCGCGGGCGCGCCGCAGCGCGGGGCCGATCTGGTCCGGCTCGCGGACCTCTTCGCCGTGTCCGCCGAGCATTCTCGCGAACTCGCTGAAGGGCACGTCGCCGAGCGTGTTGCCGATCCGATCCCGTTCGGCGCCGTACTTCTGCGCCTGCCCGTAGCGGATCTGGTTCATGGACGAGTTGTTTCCCACGATGCCGACGAACGGCAGCCCGAACCGCACCATCGTCTCGAAATCCCATCCGGTGAGGCTGAACGCGCCGTCCCCGAACAAGCACACCACTTCCTTGTCCGGGCGGGCGTGCTTGGCGGCCATCGCGAACGGCACCCCGACGCCGAGCGTGCCGAGCGGGCCCGGGTCCATCCAGTGCCCCGGCGACTTGGGCTGGACCACCTGCCCGGAGAAGGTGACGATGTCGCCACCGTCGCCGATGTAGATCGAGTCCGCGGTGAGGAATTCGTTGATCTCGTGCACCAGCCGGTACGGATCGATGGGGGATGCGGTGGACAGCTGGCGCGGCAACCGCTTGTCGTAGGCGGCCTGCTCGACTTCGCGCAGCTCGCGCAACCATTCCTTGCGCGCGCTGCTGCCGTTGTCGATGCGGCCGGTGGCGGCTTGCGCGACGGCGGACAGCACCGCATCCGCATCGCCGACGATGCCCAGGTCGACGTCCCGGTTGCGGCCCACCGTCCGGTAATCCAGGTCGATCTGCACGACGGTCGCCTGCTGCGACAACCGCCGTCCGTAACCCATCCGGAAGTCGAACGGGGTGCCGACGATGACGATCAGGTCCGCGTTGGCGAAGGCGTGCCTGCGGGCGAGCTGGAAGTGCAGCGGGTCGTCCGGGGCGAGGGTGCCGCGGCCGGCGCCGTTCATGAACGCGGGCACGTCCAGCGACCGCACCAGTTCCACCGCCGAGTCGGTGGCCCGGCAGGTCCAGACCTGGTTGCCCAGCAGGATGCACGGTTTTTCCGCGTGTGCCAGCAGATCCGCCAGCCGCTCGATCGATTCCGGGTCTCCTGCCGAGCGGGTGGAGGCGCGGTAGCGGGCCGGCACCCGGGCGGACTCGACCGGCACGCTGGCGTCGAGCACGTCGCGGGGGATCTCCAGGAACGACGGTCCGGGGGCGCCGTGGTGCGACTCGCGGAACGCCATCGAGACCATGTCGGCGGCCCGTTCGGTGCGCGGCACGGTCGCGGCGAACTTGGTGATCGGCGACATCATGTCCACGTGCGGGAGGTCCTGCAGCGAGCCCATCTTGTGCTGCGAAAGCGCGCCTTGGCCGCCGATCAGCAGCATCGGGCTCTCCGCGCGGAACGCGTTCGCCACGCCGGTCACCGCGTCGGTGGTGCCGGGGCCTGCGGTGACCACGGCGCAGCCGGGGCGTCCGGTGATCCGGGCGTAGCCGTCAGCTGCGTGTGCGGCCACCTGCTCGTGGCGCACGTCCAGGACGTCGATGCCTTCGTCGGCGCAGCCGTCGTAGATGTCGATGATGTGCCCGCCGCACAGGGTGAAAACGGTGTCCACGCCTTCGGCGCGCAGTGCTTTGGCGACCAGGTGGCCGCCGGAGATCGTGCGGTGCTCGTCGGGTAACGGAGAGTTGGAAGCGGAGTCGGCCATCGCTGTTCTCCTCCCCGCGCGCCCTGCGGTGCGGAGCCGGTCGGCACGCGGACTCGTAAGCGCAGCTCCATACTGCATACCGTATGAGGTAGCAGTACTCCTGAGTCCGCGTGCTGTCCAGAGCCGGCCCGGGCATTACCCCTCGATGGCGGTGTCCCGGCCCCCGGCGAGCGCAAGATCCACATTGGCGCCGCGCGGATTTCCGCTCAGTGAACGGAAAGGCTGGATCGGTCGCGCGACGGCGAGACCCTGGTTCCGGCAGAACCCGTTGTGCAGCAACGAAACCCAAAAACAGTCAATTCGGACAAACGGCTCCACAATGCAGTCAGCGCGCGTTCCGCTTGCCGCGCGCAGGAGTTCGCGCGCCCGGTGGAGCCGCGCGCCGATCAGGACTTCTTGCGCCGCCGCTTGGGAGTTCCGTCCTGCTCGCCGTGGCCGAGGTAGGTCAGGCGGGTGTGCTCGGTGTGCTCGCGCATCAACCGCTCCGCGCGTTTGCCGTCGCCCCGCTCGATCGCGTCGATCAGCGCGGCGTGCTCCTGCCAGGACTGCTCACCCCGCGAGCGCGCGACCGGAGTGTGGTACCAGCGCACTCGGCGAGCGACCTGGCCGGCGAGTTCTTGCAGCACGCGGTTCTCGGAAAGCTGCGTGATCCGGGCGTGCAGCCGGGCGTTGGTGGCGACGACGGTGTCGATGTCGTCGGAGTCCAGTGCGCGCACGCCCTCGTCGTGGATCTCCCGCAGCGCGGCCACACCGTCCGCGGTGCGGTTGGCGGCTGCCAGCTTCGCGGACTCGGCTTCCAGCAGGGTGCGCACGCTCAGCAGCTGGTCGGCCTCCTCGTCGGTGGGGGAGTGCACGAACGCGCCGTAGCCCGGCCGCAGGTCGACCCACTCCTCCTTCTGCAGCGATTGCAGCGCTTCCCGGACCGGCTGGCGGGACACCCCGAGCAGTTCGGCGAGTTCCTTCTCCACCAGGTGCCTGCCCGGTTCGAGCTCGCCGGTGACGATCATCTCCAGGATCGCCTCGTACACGGTCTCGCGCAGCGGCACCGGTCGCGCCACCTGGCGCCCGGAGTTCGCGGCGGATGTGGAGGGCTCGGACATGACGGCTCCGCGCTCCGGAACGCCCGGCGTTCCGGCAGGTCAGGGACAGATCATCGGCAGCATACAGTATCCGGAAGACCGTCCGGCGCGGTTTCGGTTCGCGCGCCGGTGCACGCGACGCCGGTCGCCCCGGGTGCGACTGCTCTACTGTGGACGGTCCGGGTGTCGTCGGCGGGAGCCGTCCTAGGCCGATCGGCTGGATCACCGCCGGGTGGCTGGACTCGGCTCTCCCGCGGGATTACAACCGGATGCTGAGTTCCGGCACGACCGCGCCGCCCGCGCGGCCGAATCGGCGCGAAGCTCCCGGAGGCGACGATGGATCCGGCCATTCCACTGCGGGTCGCGCTGTCCGCACTCGCACTGCTCGCATTCGCCGGCGATGTCCTGATCGGACCGGGACTGCGCGGCGCGCGGTGGTTCTCCGGGCACGTGTTGTGCGCGGTCGCCCTCGCGCTGGTCTTCGCGATGAGCGGGGGAGCGGGACAGAGCGCGGAGTTCGCCCTTGGCTGGGTGGTCGGCTGGTCGGTGTGCCTGGACCTGGTGATCGCACTGGCTGCGCTGTCCAGGGCGGTGGTCGTACCCCATGCCGCAACGGTCGCCGTCGGCGCCGCATTGCTCGCGCGCTCGGTGCTGTCGTTCACCGGGCCGGGCGCGGCCGGGCGAGCGGCCGCGGTGATCTTGGGTGCCGCGCTCGTCGGGGCGGGCGGCTGGTGGGCGCACCGCCGCGAGCGTCCACCGTTCCCAGCCGTCCCCGCACCGGTGCGCAACGGATTGCTGTTCGGTGCCGCGGCTACCGGAGTCCTGTTCGCCTGCAGCGCAGCCACGGTTCCAGGTGCGCAACAGCCCGCCGCGTTCGCTGCGAGCCTGCTGGCGCTGCTCGGCGCACCTCGGGTGTTCGGCTTGGTCGATCGTGCGGTCGCGCGGGCGACTCGACCGCAGGTCGCGTTATCGGTGCTGCTGGCCTTCGCGGGCGTCAAGACCGGACTCAGCGCGCTTGTCGGTGCCACGTCCGGAGAAACGTTCGCGCTGGCAATCGGATCTTTCGGCGTCCTGGCCGCGGTGATCGCGCTCAGCGCGGTGACCGCGGTGCTGAGCCCGGACGTCAGCGGAGCTCGGGGCTGATCAGGACCTCGGCGAGCCGGCGCCATTGCCTGAGCGGCGCGCGTCCGTCCGCCTCGGTCGCAAGCACGGTCACCGCGACCTGATCGGCCCCGGCGTCGAGGTGTTGTCCCACCCGTACGGCGATGCTGTCGGGGTCGCCCCAGCTCACCAACGCGTCCACGATCCGATCCGATCCCGTTCCGTCCTCCTCGGTGAACCCCATCCGGTGGAAATGCGCCCGATAACCGGTGACTC
Organism: Saccharopolyspora galaxeae; assembly: GCF_016526145.1. Lineage (GTDB taxonomy): Bacteria > Actinomycetota > Actinomycetes > Mycobacteriales > Pseudonocardiaceae > Saccharopolyspora_C > Saccharopolyspora_C galaxeae. Next base: position 298,359 of record NZ_JADDUE010000005.1, on the reverse strand, counting down.
CGGCCAATTGGTCGAGCAGCCAACGTCCCGCCGCACGCGCGCGGGCAGCATCGGTATCGACGACCACTGGATGCTGCACCACCAGGGTCGGTTGCGGCCCCAAGCGTGCACGTGCCCGGGCGGTGTATTCCGGTGTGGCCAGCAGCGGGAAAGCGCCGGCGGTGCGCTCACCGGCGAGCGTGAGCATCCGGGGTCCGAGTGCTGCCAGGAGACATCTGTCGGCGGGCACGGCCGGTTCGATGCGGTTCAGGTAATCGCTCAACGTCTGCCGAGGGTTCGGCCCGTGCGCCCCGCCGAGACCGACGAGGAATCGGCCCGGGTGATCCGCCTCGATCTCGGTGTAGGCCGTGGCCACGGAATCCGAGGAGAACACGTCGACCGGAATGATCCCCGTCCCGACGGGCACGTGCCGTGTGGCCCGCAAGGTCGCGGCGACGCGGCTCAAGTCGTCGAGCCGGCCACCGGATATCCAGATCGCGGCATAGCCCAGTTGTTCCAATTCGGGCGCCGCTGCCAGCGATTCCCGCCAATCCCCGAAGCTCAACGTGACTCCGATCCGGCCTCGCAGCGTCATCCCGGCTCCCGATCCCGTCCCCGTGGCGTGCCTTTCCGCTACCGGAGGTTGCTACTTCGACCGAGGTCGAGGTCAATCGGTGCGGCGCGATGATGAACGGTTGCGGCACTGCGCCGAACGAGTGAAACGTAAACGCCGTTCACGTTTGCTGTTGTCCGGGTCGTGCTCGGGTTCGTAGCTTGTCGTCCATGATCCGCTTCTTCGGCGCCGGGCTCGCCCTGCTGCTCGTCCCGCTGTCCCTGGTGCCCGCCGAGCCCGCGGCGGCGGCGAGCGAGCCCTGGTTCGACGATGCGGCGAGCCGCTCGCTCGACCTCGCCGGTTCCGGCGCCGGAGTGTCCTATCGGGACGGTCACGGCCGGGAGGTGGTGTTGCGCGGCTTCAACGTCTCCGGCGAGGTGAAGCTGGGCGAGAACGGCAACCTGCCGTTCGCCACGACCGCCGAAGCCCGCGAATCCGCCGCCGCGATGCGGGAATCCACCGGTGCGAACACCGTGCGGTTCCTGCTTTCCTGGGAGCGGGTGCAGCCCGCGCCGGACCGGATCGACCGGGAGTACCTGCGGCGCGTGACCGAGCAGATGGCCGCGTTCGCCGACGCCGGATTCTGGGTGCTGCCGGACTACCACCAGGACCTATACTCGCGGCACCTGTTCCGCCCGGACAGCTGGTACACCGGCGACGGCGCGCCGCGCTGGGTGGTCGAAGGCGGTGACTACCCGCCGGAGAACTGCGGGGTCTGCTTCCACTGGGGACAGAACATGATGAACAACGAGGCGGTCAAGCAGGCGAAGGCCGACTTCTGGAACAACCGGCGGATTCCGACCGCGGCCGGTGAGGTCGGCATCCAGGACGCCTTCCTGGCGCAGGCCGAAGCCGCGCTCGGCTACTTCGCCGAGCACCTCACTCCGGCGCAGTTCCAGCGGATGATCGGCTTCGACCCGTTCAACGAACCGTCGGCGGGCGACTACGACGAGGGCCAGGACGGTGCGAGCTGGGAACGTGGCGAGCTCTGGCCGTTCTTCGAACGGTTCCGGTCCATCATGGACAGGGCGGGCTGGCGGGACAAGCCCGCTTACGTCGAACCCACGGTGTTCTGGAACAACAACGTGCCGTTCGTGCGGGAACCGGGCGGCTTCCCCGAGCTGGCACACCTCGGCGACCGCTTCGTGTTCAACGCGCACTTCTACCACGCGCTCGCGCAGTCCGGGCTCTACGGCAAGGCGAAGGACGGTGAGAACGTCGCCGATTTCGCCCAGATCCGCGATCGTGCGGCCGAACTCGGCACGACCGGCTTCGTCTCCGAGTTCGGGCATCCGCTCGGCGGGTCCACGGCGGACAAGTATCCGACCGTGCTGAAGGGCCTGTACCAGGCCATGGATTCCCGGTTGTCCGGCGCGGACTGGTGGCGCGGCGCGGCGCACTCCGGCTCGGTGCTGTCCGGAACCCAGTGGCAGTGGGACATCTACCACGATCGGCACCACGAGCCGATGAACGGCAACCCGGACAAGGTCGAGACCGAAGGTGACGCCTGGAACGGCGAGGACCATTCCGTGGTGAGCCGCGACGAGACCGGAAAGCTCCGGCTGCGCGCGGACCCGCGCGTGCTGGACCGGTTGTATCCCCGCGCGGTCGACGGCGAGACCGCGGCGTTCACCTACGAGGACCGATCCCGCGACGGCGACAAGACGTTGACGTGGAACGAGATTCCCGCCGACATGCCCGCCGTGCGGGAACTCGTCGGCGAAGGACAGTACGGAGTCCTCGCGTGGCGCGGAGGCGCATCGGACGCGCCCACCGAGCTGCACTTGCCGGAAACCTTCGGCGATACCAACACCACGGTCGTCTCCGACATCGGCAGCGTGCACGGGATCCCGAATTACGAGCCAGGAAAAGCGATTTCCTCCACAAAGGACTCAAGGCTCGTGCTCGAGGTTGCGGGCGAACCCGGCACGATGCACTACGCGCTCGTCGCCAACGGTCCGGAGTCCCCTTCGCCGCAACAGCTCTCCGCTGCCCAGGCCGAATTGGACCGGTGGTCGGGCTCGCTGCGGTGACGCCCGGACGTGCGCGCCGACGCGCGCGGGGTTACCAACGCTGCATGGACTCTGCGCGGGCTTTGCGGGAGATCGCGTTCTGGTTGGAACGCGCGGGCGAACCGACCTACCGGGTGCGGGCGTTCCGGCGGGCGGCGCAGGTCGCGGACTCGCACGACGACCTCGCCGACCGCGCCGCGGCCGGGCGGCTGACCGACCTGGCGGGCATCGGCAAGACCACCGCGCGCGTGATCGAGCAGGCCGAGCGCGGCGCGACACCGGACTACCTGGCCCGGCTTCGGGAAGAAGGCGCGGAGCGGGCCGGGCCGTTGCGCGCGGCGTTGCGCGGTGACTGCCACACCCACTCCGACTGGTCCGACGGCGGCAGCCCGATCGAGGAAATGGCCGCCACGGCGCGGGAACTCGGGCACGAGTGGATGGTGCTGACCGATCACTCACCGCGGCTGACCGTGGCGCGGGGGCTCAGCACCGAGCGGCTGCACCACCAGCTCGAACTGGTCGCCGAGCTCAACTCGGCGATGCGCCCGTTCCGGGTGCTGACCGGCATCGAGGTGGACATCCTCGACGACGGCTCGCTGGACCAGGACCCCGAGGTGCTGGCCGGGCTCGAGTTCGTGGTGGCCAGCGTGCATTCCAAGCTGCGGATGGATTCGGCGGCGATGACCCGGCGGATGCTGGCGGCGGTGGCGAACCCGCGGGTCGACGTGCTCGGGCACTGCACCGGGCGGTTGCGGTCGAGCCGCCCGCCGTCCGAGTTCGACGCCGACGAGGTGTTCGCGGCCTGCCGGGAGCACGGCGTCGCGGTCGAGATCAACTCGCGTCCCGAGCGGCTGGATCCGCCGCGGGCGCTGCTGCGGCGCGCGTTCGAGCTGGGCTGCGAGTTCGCCATCGATTCCGACGCGCACGCCCCCGGCCAGCTCGCCTGGCAGTCCCACGGCTGCGCGCGGGCCGAGGAATGCGGCATCCCGCCGCAGCGGGTGATCAACACACGCGGCGCAGAGATGCTGCTCAGCCGCTGAGCGGTGTCGGCACTGCGGCCCGAGGACGCGGCAGGACCCCGCTGCCATCCCGGCACGCCGCGGTAGGGACCGCGTGCGACCGGCCGCCCGAGAGTCGCAGCCGCTCACCCCACCTGGAACGACCGCTTCGCCAGCCCCATCCAATAGCCGTCGATGAGCTGGTCCGGCGCAGTTCCCGGATCGCGTGCCGCGCCGAGGGTGACGAACATCGGCGCGAAGTGCTCGGCCGTCGGGTGCGCGTAGGGCATCCCGGGCGCGCGATCGGCGTAGGCGGCGAGTTCGTCCACGTCCCCGCGCCCCAGCGTTTCTCCTGCCCACGCGTCGAACTCGCGGGACCAGCCGGGAGCCGCGGCGTTCGGGCGCATGTCGCTGAGGAACGGCAGGCCGTGCGTGGTGAAACCGGAGCCGATGATCAGCACGCCTTCGTCCCGCAACGGCCGCAGCCGCCGCCCGAGCTGCAGCAACCGCTCCGGATCCAACGTCGGCATCGACACCTGCAGCACCGGCACGTCCGCGTCCGGGTACATCACGGTCAACGGCACGTAGGCACCGTGGTCGAGCCCGCGGTCCGGCTGGTGGGCCACCGGTTCGTCGTCCGGCATCAGCGCGGCGACCTTCGCGGCCAGCTCGGGAGCACCAGGACTCGGGTAGACGGTTTCGTAGTAGCGCGGCGCGAAACCCCAGAAGTCGTAGGTCAGCGGCACGCCGTCCGCGGTCGCCCCGAGCGTGCAAGGCGCGGATTCCCAGTGCGCCGAGACCACCAGAATCGCCTTCGGCCGCGGCAGGTTCCCCGCCCAGTCCGCGAGCTGGCCGGTCCACAGCGCGTCGTCGACCAGCGGTGGCGCTCCGTGGCTGAGGTAGATCGCGGGCATCGACTGCGACATCGCCGGCCTCCACTTGATTGAAGCTTCAATTAACAGCGTAGGCCGTGGCAGGACCGGGTTCAAGGCGCCCCGGCGATCGGCGAGGGGGCGCAGGACGGCGGTTAGACTCGCCGGATGGACGAGCTGCAGCGGTCGAGCGACCCCCCGTGGTTGAGCGACGACGAGCAGCACGCCTGGCGCAAGCTCGCGATGCTCATGACGCTGCTGCCCGCCGCGCTGGACACCCAGTTGCAACGGGACTCGGATCTGACGCACTTCGGCTACTGGGTGCTGGCGATGCTGTCCGAACGCCCGGACCGCACGCTGCGGATGAGCGATCTCGCCGCGCAGGCCGCCGCTTCGCCATCCCGCGTCTCGCACGTGGTGGCGCGGCTGGAGAACAACGGGTGGGTGCGGCGCGCCAAGTCCACTTGCGACGGTCGCAGCAACCTCGCCGAACTCACCGAAGCCGGCTACCGCAAGGTCGTCGAATCCGCTCCCGGCCACGTGGAACGGGTGCGGTCGCTGGTGTTCGACGCCCTCACCGGCACCCAGGTCCAGCAACTCGGCGAGATCTGCGGTGCGATGCTCCGCCGCATCGACCCGGACGGACGGCTCGGCACGTAGCCGGTTCACCACGGGTGGGCGGACCGTTGGTCCGGCTGGATCGGTCGAACAGTCCGTTCGCTCGGAACGGGAGGACCGTCCTGCGCTTCGCTCCCCGGCGCTGGATCGGCTTGTGGGCCGCATCGCCGGGGAGCGCTATGCGCGTCAGGCGTGACCGTTCCCTGTTTCACCAGTGAACGGACCGTTCGTCCGACTCGATTGGTTCAACAGGCCGTTCACTCGGAAACAAGGCTCGGGAGGTGGCCGTTGCCGGCCGGCGGTGCGGTTTCCTGCTGGGCGAACTGGGTGCGGTACAGCTCCGAGTAGAGCCCGCCGCGGGCGAGCAGGTCGGCGTGCGTGCCCTGTTCGGCGATGTGGCCGCCGGAGATCACCAGGATCTTGTCCGCTTCCCGGATGGTCGCCAGCCGGTGCGCGATGACCAGCGCCGTCCGGCCCGACAGCGCGGTGGACAGCGCTTGCTGCACCGCGGCCTCCGACTCCGAGTCCAGGTGCGCGGTCGCCTCGTCCAGCACCACCACCGGCGGAGCCTTCAGCAGCAGCCGGGCGATGGCCAGCCGCTGCTTCTCCCCGCCGGAGAGCCGGTAGCCGCGGTCGCCGACGACGGTGTCCAAGCCCTCCGGCAGTTCGTCGATCAGCTCGTGCAGCTGGGCGGTGCGCAGCGCCTCGAACAGCTCGTCGTCGGAAGCACCGGGCCGGGCGTAGGCGAGGTTGGCGCGGATCGAATCGTGGAACAGGTGCGGGTCTTGCGTGACCACGCCGACCGTCGCGTACAGCGACTTCAGCGTCACGTCCCGCACGTCGTGCCCGGCCACCCGCACGGTTCCGGAGTCGACGTCGTAGAGCCGTCCCGCGAGGTTGGTGAGCGTGGTCTTGCCCGCGCCGGAATGCCCGACCAGCGCAACGGTCTGCCCGGGTTCGGCCCGGAAGCTGATGTCGCGCAGCACCTCGTGCGCCGGTGCCTGCTCGCTGCGGGCGACCGACTCCAGCGAGGCCAGCGAGATCTCGCTGGAGGCCGGGTAGCGGAACGACACGTGCTCGAACTCGACGTCGGCGCTGCCGGAGCGGACCTGCAGGCGCACGGCGTCCGGCTTCTCCTCGATCATCGGCTTGAGGTCGAGCACCTCGAAGACCCGGTCGAAGCTCACCAGCGCCGTCATCACGTCCACGTGCACGTTCGACAGCGCGGTCAACGGCCCGTACAGGCGGCTCAGCAGGGTCGCCAGCGCCACCAGCGTGCCCAGCTGGAACGCCCCGGAGATCACCAGCGAACCGCCGAGCCCGTAGACCACGGCCGTGGCCAGCGCCGCCAGCAGCGTCAGCGCCACGAAGAACACCCTGCTGTACATCGCCGATACGACGCCCAGGTCGCGCACCCGCGCCGCGCGCGAGGAGAACATGCCCGCCTCGTCCTCGGTGCGGCCGTAGAGCTTCGCCAGCATCGCGCCGCCGACCCCGAAACGTTCGGTCATCAGCGAGCTCAGCTGCGCGTCGGTCTTCATCTGCTCGCGGGTGACGGTCTGCAGCTTGCGGCCGACCCAGCGCACCGGCAGCAGGAACAGCGGCAGCAGCGCCAGCGCGATCAGCGTGATCTGCCAGGACAGCGTGAACATCGTGGCCAGCACCAGCACCAGGCTCAGCACGTTCGACACCACCGAGGACAGCGTGCTGGTCAGCGCCCGCTGCGCCCCGATCACGTCGCTGTTGAGCCTGCTGACCAGCGAACCGGTCTGCGCGCGCACGAAGAACGCCACCGGCATCCGCTGCACGTGGTCGAACACCTCGGACCGCAGGTCGTAGATGAGCCCTTCGCCCAGCTTCGCCGAGTACCAGCGCTGCGCCAGCGACAGCACCGCCTCCAGCACCGCGACCAGCGCGACCAGCCCGGCGAGCCATGCCACCACGTGCAGGTTCCGCGGCACGATGCCGTTGTCGATGATCGCCTTGAACAGCAGCGGCGTCACGATCCCGATCACCGCGGACGCGGCGACCAGCAGCAGGAACGGGACGATGTCGCGGGCGTAGGGGCGGGCGTAACGGGTGATCCGCCGCGCGAGGCCGGGGGCCAGGCGTTGCCGGGTCACCGACTGGTCACCGGCGAAGGAGCGCATCGTCTCCCAGCTGACGCCAGAGGTCATCGTGGTGGTCCTCTCGTGTCGAGTTCGTCCGCGCCCGCCCGGTTCGGGTCGGCCGGGTCGCGGAGCAGCCGCGCGGTGGTGTCGCGCGCCGAAGCCGATGCTGCGACTTCGGGTTAACTCGAAGTCAAACACGAACGAAGCGGCCGGTGTTCCCTTCGGAAGTCGAGCGCGCTCGGCCGCCAAGATCGCGCTTCTGGAGGATCTTCCCGCGGCTGGCGAGCCGTTACCTTGTCCGGCGGTGCATGAGGCGCTCGCGCAGGTGGCGTCTTCGGCCGCGACGATCCGGGGTGGAGATGTCGTCGAACGGGAGCGCGGAGACCGGTTCGCTGGCCGGATCCCGGCTGGGCGTGCCCGCGATCGTGTTCTTCACCGTGGCCGCCGCGGCGCCGGAAACGGTCGTCGCCGGGGGAGCGGTCAGCGGTTTCGCCGTCTCCGGGGTCAACGGCATCCCCGTCGGCTACCTGGCGATCGCGCTGGTGCTGGGCCTGTTCGCGATCGGTTACGTGACGATGGCCCGCCAGGTCGAGAACGCGGGCGCCTTCTACGCCTACATCGCCAAAGGTCTCGGCCGGGTTTCCGGCACCGCTGCGGGCGGGGTGGCGTTGCTGGCCTACAACGTGCTCCAGGTCAGCCTCCTCGGCGGTTTCGGAGTGGGCGCCGCCGACCTGGTCCGCGGGCTCGGCGGCGGCGCCCACCCCTGGTGGCTCTACGCCGGGATCGGGCTGGCGGGCGTGGCGGTGCTGGGCGTGCTGCGCATCGACATCAACGGGCGGGTGCTCGGCGTGCTGCTGGCCGCCGAGGTGCTGGTGATCCTGGTCTACGACGCAGCGTTCGTGGCCCGGCCCGCCGCCGCGGGCGTCGTTGCGGACACGCTGAACCCGGCGCAACTGCTGACCGGCACCGCCGGGGTGATCCTGGTGATCGCCTTCACCGGGTTCATCGGGTTCGAGAATTCCACCGTGCTGACCGAGGAAGCGCGGGGCAGGCGCACCGTGGTGATCGCGACCTACTCGTCGCTGGTGCTGATCGGTGCGCTCTACGGGTTCTCCACCTGGGCGATGACCGTGGCGACCGGGCCGGAGCGGATCGTCGCGCGGGCCGAGGAGCACTCCACCGAGCTGCTGTTCGTGCTCGCCGCCGAACGGCTGCCCGCCGCGGTGGTCACGATCGGCTCCGCGCTGTACGTCACGAGCCTGTTCGCGGCGATGCTCTCGTTCCACCACGTCTGCGCCCGCTACTTCTTCGCGCTCGGGCGGGAAGGCGTCGGGCCGCGATGGTGGGCGCGCACCAGCCCGCGCACCTCGGCGCCGACCGCCGGATCGGCGACGCAGAGCGCGATCGCGCTGCTGCTCGTGGTGGTCTTCGCGATCGGCGGGTGGGATCCGATCGTCTACCTGTTCTTCTGGGGCGCCTCGGTCGGAGCGCTCGGCGTGCTGCTGCTGGTGACCGCGACCTCGCTGGCCGTGGTCGGCTACTTCCTGCGCAACGGTCCGGGCGGGCACAGCAGGTGGCGCACCTTGTTCGCGCCCGCGGCGGCGGTGGTGCTGCTCGGGCTGATCCTGGTGCTGACGCTGAGCTCGTTCGGCACCGTGCTGGGAGTCGCGCCCGGCGATCCGGCGGCCTGGTCGCTGCCGCTGCTGTACCTGGTGGTCGCGCTCGGCGGTGGCGCGTGGGGCCTTCGGTTGCGCCGCAGCCGTCCCCGGACTTACGCCCGGATCGGGATGGGTGCGCACCCGGGGGCGGTCGACGATCGGAAGCAGCGGGTCTGAAAGCGGCCCACCGCCCGGTGAAGCCAGTCCGGGAGGACGCTAGGTCTGCGACTGCGCGCCCACGTAGTCGAACTCCCAGGTGTCGGCCCGGCCCGGCTCGGCGCGTTCGTAGATCAACAGCGGCGGAGCGGCCGCCGCGCGCGGCGGCTCCGGGCCGCGGACGGGCACGGTGATGCGCGGAACGGGATGCCCGGACGTGTCGGCGGGGACGGTGATCTCGCGGCCGTCCTCCGGTCCGCCGCGCAGCCGGACGCGAATCTGATCCACTGGTGGGTCTCCCTTCGCCGGTTCGCGGGGTCGGACTCCGCGGGCCGCCGTCCGGTTCCGTCGCTCACCGGATCGAGTGGTGCGCCACGAACCGGTTCCGTCGCTGCTGGCGTGGTGTCCAGGAAGGACGGTGGAAGGAGCCGCCCGCTGGGAGCACGCTGCTCGCAGACTCGATCACCGAGCGTACTCCCGGCGGATCACCGCCGAGCGGCGTTCGGCCTCACGTGTAGTGCGGAGCCAGCAGCCCGGCGGTTTCGATCAGCCGGGCGGAGTGCGCCAGCAGCTCGTCGCGGCTGAGCTGGAACGTGATCGTCGAGATGCTCACCCCGCCCACCGGACGTCCGGTGCCGTCCAGCAGCGGCGCGGCCAGGCACCGGATGGTCTCCTCGTTCTCCTCGTCGTCGATCGCGCAGCCCGCGGCGCGGATCCGCTCGAGTTCGCCTTCCAGTTCCGCGGTGCCGGTGATGGTGCGGTCGGTCTGCGCGGGCAGTCCGGCGGCCAGCGCGGCGGAACGCTCCTCGGCGGGCAGGTTCGCCAGGATCGCCTTGCCGATCGCGGTGCAGTGCAGCGGCAGCACGCCACCGATCCGCGAAGCCATCCGGTACGGCCCGGCGCTGTCCACCTTGCGCACGTAGATCGCGTGGTCGCCGCTGAGCAGCGCGACGTGCACGGTCTGGCCCACTTCGGCCTGGAACCGCTCCAGCAGCGTCTCGCCGCCGGAGCCCGCGGCCGCGGAGATCGTCGCCGACATCGCGTAGGCGCGCGGCCCGAGCGAGTAGCCGCCGTCGCCGTCGCTGACCGCGTAGCCGGCCGCGGTCAGCCCGCTCAGCAGCCGGTGCGTGCTGGGTTTGGCGATGCCGGTGGCCTTGGCGATCTCGCCGAGCCGGTGCGGGCCGCCCGGGTCGGCGACCGCTTCCAGGACGCGCAGCGTGCGCAGCGCGCTGCCTTCCGAGGCGCTCATCGTCCCCGCTCCCCCCGCTTCATTGCTTCCGGCCCGGTCCCGATCTACGCTACCGTTCGCTCTAACAAAACGGTATTCCGTATTTCGGAACGTGGTGGCTCAAGGAGGAGCGATGACCACGCAGACCCCGCCGGAACGCCCGGCGCGTCCGCGAGGCCGGGCGAACAACCTGCGCTGGGGCATGGCGCTGCTGTGCTTCGTCGGGTTGTCGGTGAACTACATCGACCGCTCCGCGCTTTCCGTGGCGCTGCCTTCGATGAACCACGACCTCGGCTTCGACCCGAGCGTGCAGGGCCTGATCCTGGGCACGTTCTTCCTCGCCTACGCGGTGTTCCAGCTGCCCGCGGGCGTGCTGATCGACCGGATCGGGGTGAAGAAGTCCTTCGCGCTGGGCGCGCTGGTGTGGGGCCTGGCCACGATGCTCACCGGGTTGGTGACCGGGCTGATCGCGTTGCTGGCGTTCCGGTTCCTGCTCGGCGTCGGCGAATCCACCGGCTACCCGGGCTCGGCGAAGGTCGTCTCGCGCTGGTTCCCGCGCCACGAGCGGGCTTTCGCGAACAGCATCTGGGACAACGGCGCCCGCGCGGGCACCGCGATCGCGCTGCCGGTGGTGACCGCGATCATCGCCTGGGAGGGCTGGCGCGCGGCCTTCCTGGTCGTCGGCGTGCTCGCGCTGCTGTGGGTGGCGTGGTGGTGGTTCGCCTACCGCGAGCCGGAGGAGCATCCGAAGGTCACCGAGCAGGAACTCGCCTACATCGACGAAGGCGGCGCGCGGGGGGAGTCCACATCGGACGAAAGCCCGAAGGTGCGCTGGCGGGACCTGTTCCGCTACCGCACGGTGTGGGCGATGATGCTCGGCTTCTTCTGCCTGAACTACATCATCTACTTCTTCATCACCTGGTTCCCCAGCTACCTGGTGCAGGCGCGCGGGTTCGACCTGCTGGAGCTGGGCACGGTCGGCGCGCTGCCCGGCATCGTGGCGATCGGCGGCAGCCTGCTCGGCGGCTGGGTGTCCGACTCGCTGGTGCGGCGCGGGTGGAGCCTGACGCGGGCGCGCAAGATCTGCCTGATTCCGGGAATGCTGCTGAGCTCGGTGATCGCGCTCGCGGTGGTCGTGCCGAACGCGGCGAGCGCGGTGGTGCTGCTGTCGATCTCCTACGCCAGCCTGTCGTTCAGCGCCGCCTCGGTGGCTTCGCTGCCCGCCGACGTCGCCCCGCAGCCCGGGCAGGTCTCCTCGCTGGCGGGTATCCAGAACTGCGCGTCGAACCTCGCCGGGTTCATCGGGCCGATCGTCACCGGTGTGCTGCAGACCGTCAGCGGCGGGTCGTTCGTGGCGCCGCTGGTGCTTTCCGGCGCGCTCGGGCTGCTCGGCGCGTTCTCCTACGGGGTGCTGATCAAGCGGGTCGAGCCGCTGCCGGTGCGGGAACCAGTGGCGGCATGAGTCGAGGAGGAACGTTGGAACGGGCCGCGGTGCTGCACGCGCCGGAGGACGTGCGCGTGCAAGAGGTCGAGCCGGAGCCGTTGCGCCCCGGCGCGGTGCGGATCGCGGTGGCCGCGACCGGCTTGTGCGGCAGCGACCTGCACTACTACGCCGACGGCCGGAACGGGCCGAACGTGCTGCGCACGCCGACGGTGCTCGGGCACGAGTCGGCCGGGTCGATCACCGAGATCGGCGACGGCGTGGACCCGGACCTGCTCGGCCGTCTCGTGGCAGCCGAGCCGGCGCGGCCATGCCGTCGCTGCGAAACCTGCGCCTCCGGCCGGTACAACCTCTGCCCGGCCGGGCGCTGCTTCGGCTCGCCGCCCACGCACGGCACGATCCGTTCCAGCGTGGTCGTGGATGCGGAGCTGGCCCACGCGGTGCCGCAGAACGTCGATCCCGCCGAAGCCGCGCTGGTCGAGCCGCTGGCCGTGGCGTGCTGGGCCGCGCGCCGTGCCGGCATCGTCAGTGGATCGTCGGTGCTGGTCACCGGCGCCGGGCCGATCGGGCAGCTGGCGGTGGCCGCGGCTCGTGCGGCGGGTGCGGCGCGGATCGTGCTCACCGACGTGGACCCGCGGCGGCTGGCGTCGGCCGCCGGTGCCGGGGCGGATGAGGTGCTCGACACCAGCGCCGATCAGCTGCCGACCGGCTTCGATCACCAACTCGAGTGCTCCGGCGCGCCGGAGGCGTTGGCGCCGGCCGCGCTCGTGCCGGGTGGTGTGCTGGCGCTGGTCGGCGTGCCCGCGGGTCGCGCGCCGTCGCCGGAATTGCTCGCCGCCGCGCAGCGCTGGGAGATCGACGTGCGCGGCTGCTTCCGCTACGGGCCGGGCGCGTTCCGGGCCGCTGTCGGCATGGTCCGCGCCGGCCGGGTCGACCTCGCCCGGATGGTCACGGGCCGGTTCCCGCTGGAGCAGACCGGGTTGGCGTTGCACACCGCGCTCACCGACCGCGACCACCTGAAGATCGCCGTACTGTCCGAGGAGGACGCATGAGGATCACCGCCGCCGATGTCATCGTGACCTGCCCGGGGCGCAACTACGTCACGCTGAAGATCACTACCGCGGACGGGGTCACCGGGCTCGGCGACGCCACCCTCAACGGCCGCGAGCTGGCCGTGGCCGCGTACCTGCGCGAGCACGTCTGTCCACTGTTGATCGGACGGGATGCCGGGCACATCAACGACATCTGGCAGTACCTTTACCGGGGTGCGTACTGGCGTCGCGGGCCGGTGACGATGACCTCGATCGCGGCCGTGGACTGCGCGCTGTGGGACATCCTGGGCAAGGAGACCGGAAAACCGGTGCACCAGCTGCTCGGCGGAGCCGCCCGCGACGGCGTCACGATCTACGGCCACGCCAGCGGACGGAGCATCGACGAACTCCTCGACGACGTGGCGACGTTCCACGAGCGCGGCTACAAGGCGATCCGGGTGCAAGCGGCGATCCCCGGACTGGACAGCACCTACGGGCTGCACCACCCGGGAACCGGTGAAACGTACGAACCGGCCGACGCCGCGATGCCGTCCGACAACGTCTGGCACACACCGGCCTATTTGGACTTCGCGCCGGAGATGATGCGGGCGGTGCGGGAACGCTTCGGATACGACTTCCACCTGCTGCACGACGTGCACCACCGGCTCTCGCCGCTGGAGGCGGCGCAACTGGGCAAGTCGTTGGAGCCGTACCGGATGTTCTGGATCGAGGACCCGACTCCGGCCGAGGACCAGGAGGCGTTCCGCACGATCCGGCAGCACACCACCACGCCGATCGCGGTCGGCGAGGTGTTCAACTCCATCTGGGACTGCCAGCACCTGATCACCGAGCGGCTGATCGACTACATCCGCGCATCGGTCTCGCACGCCGGTGGGATCACGCACCTGCGCAGGATTTTCGACCTGGCGGCGCTGTACGGGGTGCGCACCGGTTCGCACGGTGCCGGAGACCTCTCGCCGGTGTCGTTCGCCGCCGCGCTGCACCTCGACCTGACGGTGCCGAACTTCGGAATTCAGGAGTACATGGGTCATCTCGACCCGGCCGGTGAGGTGTTCAAGACGAACTACTCCTTCGAGGACGGGCTCATGCACCCTGGTACGGCGCCCGGTCTCGGCGTGGAGATCGACGAGGAGGCCGCCGCGAAATACCCGTACGAGCCGAAGTACCTGCCGGTGAACCGGTTGCGCGACGGCTCGATGCACGACTGGTGACCTGCTGGAAGGAGCATCCCGTGACCGAGCCACGGCTCAACGCCTCCCGGCTGGATCGGTTGCCCGCAGCCGCGCGGCCCGGCGCCCGCGGCCAGGGTCCGCCCGGTATCGTCCACATCGGACTCGGTGCGTTCCACCGCGCGCACCAGGCCGTCCACACCCAGGACGCGGGTGACTGGGGAATTCTCGCGGTGAGTCCGCGATCCACCGACGTGCTGGAGTCGCTGCGCGCGCAGGACCACTACTACGCCGTGCTGTCGAAGGAAGGATCGCACCGCTCTTCCCGCGTCATGAGTTCCATCGTGGACACCGCTCATCTGCCCACGCAGCAGGAGAAGGTGCTCGATGCCCTGGCTTCTCCGGCGACTCGGGCGGTGACGCTGACGGTCACCGAGAAGGGATACCGGCTGGGTCCGGAAGGTCGGCTGCTGGTCGACGACGAACTGCGCGCGGAAGCCGCCGGCGGCACCCCGCGCACGATCATCGGCGCCCTGGTGCGCGGTTTGCAGCGCCGCATCGCCGCCGATGCCGGGCCGATCGCGCTCGCGAGCTGCGACAACCTGCCGGGCAACGGTGCCGCGCTGCGTTCGGTGCTGCACGATTTCTGCTCGCTCATGCCGGGTGGCGAGGCGCGCCCGCTCGTGGAGTTCCTGGAAAGCGAAGCCGGATTCCCATCCTCGGTGGTCGACCGCATCGTGCCCGCCACGACCGAGGAAGACCTGGCGCGGGTCGCCGCGGAACTGGGCGTGCGCGATCGGGCCGCGGTGGCGGCCGAACCGTACTCGCAATGGGTCAGCACCGACGAATTCCCGGGCGGGCGCCCGGATTGGGCGCGCTCCGGCGTCGTGTTCACCGCCGACACGGCTCCGTACGAGCAAGCCAAACTGCGGGTGCTCAACGGCAGCCACTCCGCGCTGGCCTACCTCGGCGGGCTCGCCGGGTACGAAACCATCGCCGAAGCCGTGCAGGACGAGGCGCTGGAGGGATTCGTGCGCAGCCTGCTCACCGAAGAGGTGCTGCCCACGGTGGACGCCCCGGAGATCGACCTGCACGCCTACGCCGACACCGTGCTGCGCCGATTCGCCAATCCCGCGCTGAAGCACCGAACCGCGCAGGTCGCCTCCGACGGCTCGCAAAAGCTCCCGGTCCGCCTGCTCGGCGCGATCCGGCAGAACATGGCCGCCGGTCGATCTCCACTGCGAACGGCGCTGGTGGTGGCAGCTTGGCTGCGCTATACCGCGCTGAGCGTGGACGATCGTGGTGCGGAGCTGGCGGTCTCCGACCCGCTGGCCGACCGGGTACGTGCCGCGGATGAGGCTGAGCTGTTGGCTCGCGCCGATCGGCTGTTGTCCGAACTCGACGCCGAGTTGGCAGCCGATTCCCGTTTCACCGCACTGCTGCGGGAGAATCTGCGCGGGCTCGGCGCCGCGGGGGCGCGTGCCTGGGCCGCTGAACAAGGAGTCGTGCGAGCAGGGGAGGGCCGGGCGTGATCCGGGTGCTGGCGATCGGGGAGTGCATGATCGAACTCACGCACCGGGATGCGGACACGCTGGCCGTGGGCTGCGCAGGAGACACGTTCAACACCGCGGCGTACCTGGCGCGTCTGACCACTCCGGACCAAGTGCAGGTGGATTACCTCACGCTGCTCGGCGACGACCACTACAGCGAGCGGATCCTGACCGCGATGCGCAGCGAAGGCATCGGCACCGAGCGGATCCGGCAGCTTCCCGGCGAACAGCCCGGGCTGTACCTGGTGCGCACCGACGAACACGGCGAGCGCAGCTTCACCTATTACCGATCCCTTTCAGCGGCCCGGAAGCTGTTCGAGACCGATGTGGACGGTGTGGACTTCGCCGACTACGACGTCGTGCACCTGTCCGCGATCACCCTGCAGATCCTCAGTCCGTCCGCCCGCGAACGTCTGCGGGAGGCGCTGGCGAAGTTCCGCACCTCCGGTGGCCGCGTCTCCTTCGACAGCAACTACCGCCCAGCGGGCTGGCCGGACGCCGCGGAAGCTGCCGAGCAGGTCCGCGAGCTGTGGCGGCTCACCTCGATCGCGTTGCCCACGTTCTCCGACGAGCAAGCCCTTTTCGCCGACCCGGACGCTGCCGCCACAGTGGACCGGCTGCGCGGTCTGGGCGTCGAGGACGCCGTGGTCAAGGACGGCGCCAACGGCTGCGTCCTGCTCGACGGCGACTGGACCCTTCGCCTGCCCGCCGAGCACGTCCCGAAGGTCGTCGACTCCACCGCCGCAGGCGACGCCTTCAACGCCGCCTACCTGGCAGCCCGCCTCACCGGCACCGCCCCGCCCGATTCCGCCCAGCACGCCCAGAAAATCGCCGCCACGGTCATCCGCCACCCGGGCGCCATCGTCGCCGACGAGGTACTGCCGAAGCGGGCGTGAGACTGTCCGTTGCGCGCCCGCCGCAACGCGGGCGGAGTGAACGTCCCGCTCGCCGACCCTTACCGGCCCAGCGGTCCGCTCACTCCGTCTGATCGTCGGCCGTGCGGGTCAGTGGTCGAAGCGGCCGTCGCGGATGCCGTGCAGGAATGTTGACCAGATCGTCGGGCTCATCAGCAGGACGGCGCCCTGCGGGTTCTTCGAGTCGCGTGCGGCGACAGCGCGGTCGGCCGAGGCGACCTCGACGCAGTGACGTACCTCGGAGCTGTAGCTGCTCTTGCGCCACATGAGTGCAGGTGACGTCGCGTCTCGTGATGCGTCGTGGTGGATCATGGCTGCCTTTCCAATCCGTTGGAAACACGCTTGATCAGGTTAGCCGACTCTTCCGGGGAAAGCGCTACCTTGCGCAGCATTTGGAGAGCTTCCCGCGCGTCCGCAAGGCATCGCGGGTCTTCCACGTACGAGGCGGAGCTGCGGCTCTCACTGAGCAGAAGGTCTTCGTGCTCCGGAAACTCGAAGTAGAGCAGTGGACCGGTTAGCCCAGCGTGTGCGCCCGCCTTCGTGGGGACCACGCGCAGGGTTATGTTGCTCCGATCCGCCAAGGCGCTCATCCGCTGATACTGGTGATACATCACCTCGGCGCTGCCGATATGCCGGTCCAGGACTGCTTGCTCGATGAGGAACTCGTACCGGCGGTCGGAATGCAGCAGCAACTGTCGTTCCACGCGTTGTGTTTGCAGTGCGTCAATATCGATCGCCGGTGAAGCCGGGGCCAATGCTGCGGTGATCGCCTCCACATAGTCGGGCGTTTGCAGCAACCCGGGGACGAGCATCGTCTCGTAGCTGCGCAGGACGACGGCTTCGCTTTCGAACGATTTCAAGTCATCCCAGACCCGCGAGGTCGGGACACTCCGGCTGGTCCACCAATTGGTCTCCGAACCGTCCCGAACGATGCTGAGAACTTCCTGCCGTTCCCGTGCCGGTATCCGGTAGAGGCCGAGGAGTGCGGCCACGTCGTCGGCCTTCAAGGCTCGGTGGCCGGATTCCATCCGGCTGACCTTGCTCATCGAGATGCCCAGTGCGCGCGAGACGTCCTTCTCGGTGAAGCCGCTGCGTTGCCGTAGCTCGCGCAGCCTGCTGCTGGCCCGCCTGGTGTGCACCGGAACCCCGTTGCGCGTTCCCATGTTGCCCCCTTCACTGATCTTCGCGGGCCAAGCTTCGCGGGTTGCCAACTGGGCAAACCACCGAGATCACCCGAAGGAAGCATCGGAGATTGTGGGAAGAAGCAGTGCTATCGCCGCGATTGCGCTGGTTTCAGCGTGTGGGCGAGGTCAGCGCGGCGCAGACATCACTGGTGCTGCGGTGCCAGTTGTGCAGTTCGGTGATGGTCGGGGACAGCTCGTAGTCGCGGTGGTGCGCGACTCCTGCTCAGCGAGTACCACAGGTCGGCGGCGGTGTGCGCCGTAGCCGCGTCGGTGAACTTCGGCAGCGCCAGCAGTTGCGCGGCGAGGATCGCCGCTCCGGACGGGATCGTGACCGCACCGAGGTCGATGTCCGCGGTGGCGTAGCGCAGCGGCATGTTCGCGAACGGCGTATTCCAGCACAGGTGTCCTGGCGAACGCCCGCCGAGGCGGACATCGAAGAGGTGCTCGACGACATCGTCATCGGTGTTGTCACGGGGCACCCGGATCGCGATGGCGTCAGATCCTTGTTCGAGCCGTGGTGCTGGATCACGAGCGGACGATCGCCCCCGGCCCGCTTCGCGATCGCGCGGACGGTCGCCTCTTCGAGCCCGTGCTCGTGTTGGTGGCCGACCGTCTTGTGTCCACAACGGACGAAAAGTCAATGACCGTTCTCGCAGGTGAGGTGCAGGTGGTCAATGTCCGGACGGGTGCAGTTGTCCCCGGACAATCCCCGGACATAGATCAAGGGCGGGAACCGTCGCCCGATCGCTATGTTCGTTCCTGCCGACCCGCTCCGGGCGGCTCTGGGGTTCCGGACCAACGGGGTCCGGACGAACATGTGGGGTGAAGATGCGACGCACTGCCGTCATCGGTCTCTTGACCGCGACGATTCTTTCAGGTGGGTTGACGCAAGGGGTGGCCAATGCGGCGCCCGCGCAGCCGGAAGCGAAGGGCCTGGCGCCGAGCTGCTTCCACACCAGCGCCAGCGGTGGGAACGCCACGGTGACGATCTACTACAACAACACCTGCTCGTCGCAGCAGCGCGTCAAGTTCGTGATCCAGCGCGCGGTGGACAGCAACTGCATCACCGTCAAGGCGGGCTACAAGGGCTCCTACAAGTCCGGCGCCGGCACGGCGCCCGAGCTCGACAAGGTGGAGTCCTGCTGATCCGCGCAATCGGATAGGCCGCGGCGCTTGGCAGGACGACATGCCCGCGAATAGCCGGATCGGCGCAAGCTGGTGCGGAGTGAACGGACCGGTCGCCCGATTCTCGGGACGGCGGTCCGTTCACTCCAGCACGGTCACGGCGTGCTCGCCGCCGAGCCCGGTGCCACGCGCAGGTCGGCTTCGATGTTCGCGGTGGTTTCCAGCAGCGGTGGCAGCAGGTTCTCCCGGGCTTCGGCTCCGGTGGTGCGGCTGGCGTGCGAGGAGATGTTCGCCGCTGCGATCACCCGGCCCGCGCGGTTGCGGACGGGGGCGGCGATGGACCGCAGGCCGGCTTCCAATTCCTGGTCCACCAGCGCGAAACCCCGTTCGCGGATGCGCGCGAGTTCCTGGCGCAGCTCGTCCGGGCTGCTCAGGGTGTGCGGGCCGAGCGGGTCCAGGCGCACCCGCGACAGGAACGGATCCAGCTCGTCAGCAGGCAGGTTCGCCAGCAGCACCCGGCCCATCGACGTCGCGTAGGCGGGGAACCGGGTGCCGATGTTGATCGAGACGGTCATGATCCGGCTGGTCGGCACGCGGGCGATGTAGACGATGTCGTCGCCGTCGAGCACCGACACCGAAGCCGACTCGTGCACCTGCGAGACGAGCCGCTCCAGGTGCGGCTGCGCGATCTCCGGCAGCGAAACGCTGGACAGGTAGGCGAAACCCAGCTCCAGCACCCGCGGGGTCAGCGTGAACACCCGCCCGTCGCTCCAGACGTAGCCGAGCTGCGCCAAGGTGTGCAGGAACCGCCGCGCCGCCGCCCGGGACAGGTCGGTGGCCCGGGCGACCTCGCTCAGCGTCATCTCCGGGCGGGACTCGTCGAAGGCGCGGATCACCGCCAGCCCCCGCGCCAAGGACTGCACGTACCCGCCGGTTTCCGATTCCATCGTTCTCCTCGCTCGCCCGGCCAGGTCGCCGGAGACCCCAATTCACTCGCCCTCGGCGTCCAGCACGTCCTTGGCCAGCGCGAACGCGCGGTTCGCCCGCGGCACGCCCGCGTAGATCGCGACGTGCATGAGCACCTCGCGGATCTCTTCCGGGGCTACGCCGTTGCGCCGGGCGGCGCGCACGTGCATCGCGAACTCCTCCTCGCAGCCGGTGGCGGCGAGGATGGCCAGGGTCAGGCAGCTGCGGGTCCGGCGGTCCACGCCGTCCCCGGTCCACACCTCGCCCCATGCGTAGCGCGTGATGAAGTCCTGGAATCCCTCGGTGAACTCGGACTTCTTCGCCTCCGCGCGGTCCACGTGGGAGTCGCCGAGCACCGCGCGGCGCACTTCCATGCCCTCGGCGTGGCGCTGTGCGTCCTCGCTCATCGGATGCTCCGCGTGAAGTGGTGCAGCAGCAGGCGGTTGACCGGCTCCGGCCGTTCGGCGTTGGCGAGGTGCGAGGCGGCCGAGAGGATTTCCACCTGCGCGCCGGGAATCTCGGCGCCGATGAGTTCGGCGTGCGGCGGGGGAGTGGCCGGATCGTCGCGCCCGGCGATCACCAGCGTCGGCGCGGTGATCTCGCCGAGCTTCGGCAGCAGGTCCATCTCCGCGATGGCCTCCGCGCATCCCGCGTAGCCCTCGTCGCTGCATTCGGTGACCATGTTGCCGAACTTCTCCGCGATCTCCGGCTTCGCCGCCGTCGCAGGGGTGAACCAGCGGCTCACCGAACCGTCCACAAGGGACTTGGTTCCGTGCTCGCGGGCCTGCGCAGCGCGTTCGCGCCACGCCGAGGCCGGGGTCAGCGATGCCGAAGTGCACAGCAGCGCCAGCCGCCCGATCCGGTCCGGGTGTCGTTCGGCCAGCCACATGCCGGTCATGCCGCCCAGCGACACCCCGGCGAAGTGCGCGCGCTCGATCCCGAGCGAATCCAGCAGTTCCAGCACGTCCCCGCCGAGGTCGGCCAGCCCGTACGGGCCGGGCGGAGCCGAGCTGCGGCCGTGGCCGCGCTGGTCGTAGCGCAACACGCGGAACCGCTCGGCCAGTGCGGGCTCCTGGTCGTCCCACAGGGACAGATCGGTGCCCAGCGAGTTCGACAGCACGACCACCTCGGCCCCTTCGGGCCCGGTGAGTTCGTAATGCGGCATCACGGCGAATTCCCTCCCGCCTCGTGCAGCGCCAGCGCACGATCGATGAACGCGCCCGCCGAACCCAGGTTGTCGCCGGGCTCGGTGGCGCGGATGATCTCCTGTTCGGACAGTACTTCGCGAACCCGCTCGTCGGCGATCAATTCCGCGCGCAGCGAAGTGCCCCGCTCGACGACCCGCTCGCACAACTCCTTGACGAGTTGCTGTGCCGCACCGCGGCCCATTGAGCCGAGCAGTGCCGAGGAAGCGGCCGCGGCCAGCACCAGACCGCCGGTGAGGTCCACATTGGACGCCATGCCCTCCGGGTGCACGCGGAGATTCGCCAGCAGCCGGTCGGTTCCCGCCGCCGCGGCCGCGACCAGGCGCAGCAGTTCGCTCAACGGCTCCCATTCGGACTGCCACGCACCGGCGGCGCGTTCGTGCGCCTGCGGCATCGCCGCCAGCAAGCTGCTCACCAGGCCGGGAACACGGTGCGCGGCGGCGCTGATCAGCACCGATCCCGCCGGGTTCTGCTTGTGCGGCATCGCGGAGGAGCCGCCGGAGCTGCCTTCGGTGAGCTCGCCGATTTCGGTCTGCGCGTGCAGTTCGACGTCCAGCGCGATCTTGCCGAGGCCGCCCGCGACGGTGCCGAGCGCGCCCGCGAGTTCGGCGATCCGGGTGCGGTCGGTGTGCCATGGCAGCACCGGCTCGGCCAGTTCCAGCTCCGCGGCGAGGTGGCCCAAGACCTCGACGCCGCGACCGCCCAGCGAGTCCAGCGTCCCGGCCGGACCACCGAGCTGCACCGCGAGCCGCGTGGTGAACACCCGCTCTAGCTGCTCGGTGGATTCGGACAGCGCGGTCAGCCACGCGGCGCAGCGACGCCCGAACGTCGTCGGCAACGCCTGCTGCAACAGCGAGCGCCCGATCATCACCGTGCCGCGGTGTTCGCCGGCCAACCGCGCGCAATGCCCGGCAGCGCTGCGCAAATCCGCGAGCACCCCGCGCAACGTGCGGCGTGCCACCAGCATCGCGGCGGTGTCCAGCACGTCCTGGCTGGTCGCACCATTGTGGACATACGGGCGCGCGTCCGCCGGGACCAGCTCGCCGAGGTCCGCCACCAGCCCGATCACCGGTGTTGCCGAGGAAACCGCGCGCTGCGCCAGCGATTCGAGGTCGAACTCCTCGGCGCGGCAGTGCCGGGCGATCTGCGCGGCCGCGGATTCCGGAACGAGCCCGGCGCGGGCTTGCGCGCGCGCCAGCGCGGCCTCGAAGTCCAGCATGGCCTGCACCCAAGCGCCGCGGCCGGTGCCCGCCGCGGCATCGGGGGTGCTGAACATCGGCGCGAACAAGCCGGGCTCAGAGGTCGAAGAAAACGGTCTCGTCATCGCCCTGCAGCCTGATGTCGAACCGCACGCTGCGCTCGTCGGCGACCGCGATCAGGGTGCCGCGCCGCTCGGCGTCCACTGCGGACAGCACCGGATCGGTGGCGTTGGCAGCCTGCTCATCGGGGAAGTAGATCCGGGTGACCACGCGGTTGAGCATTCCGCGCGCCAGCACCGTGACGTCCAGGTGCGGCGCCTCGGTGCGACCGTCCGGAGTGGGCAGCGGACCCGGTTTGACGGTGCGGAACCAGAACCCGCCCTGCGGATCGGTGCCGCAGCGCCCGAAATTCTCGAACGAGGCCGACCCGCCGCGCGGATCGTTGGGGTGCGAGAACCGGCCCTGCTCGTCGGCGCCCCAGAGCTCGATCACCGCGTCCGGCACCGGCGTGCCGTCGCCGTCGAGCACCGTGCCGCGCACGACGATCGATCCGGGCGTGCCCGCGGGCACGATCGCCGGGCCGTCGTCCCACATCATTCCGCCCGGCAGCGCGAAGAACGGCCCGACCGTCTGCGACGGCGTGGTGCCCAGTTCGTCCACTGTGGAGTCCGTCATCAGTCGTCGTCCTCCTCCTCGAACACGGTCGCTTCCGAGCCGCGCAGCACGATGTCGAACTTGTAGCTCAGCGCCCACTCCGGCACCGTCGTGTCCAGGTCGAAGGTGCTGATCATCCGCTCGCGGGCGGCCGGGTCGCGCACCGAGTTGAAGATCGGGTCCTGGTAGAACAGCGGATCCCCCGGGAAGTACATCTGGGTGATCAGCCGCTGCGTGAACGCCTGCCCGAACAATGAGAAGTGCAGGTGCGCGGGCCGCCACGCGTTGTCGTGGTTGCGCCACGGATACGCCCCGGGCTTGATGGTGACGAACCGGTAGCAGCCGTCCGCGTCGGTCATCGCGCGCCCGACACCGGTGAAGTTCGGGTCCAGCGGCGCGGGATGGCGGTCCCCGGCGTGGCGGTAGCGACCGGCCGCGTTCGCCTGCCACAGCTCCAGCAGCGTCTCCGGAACCGGTTTGCCGTCCGAGTCCAGCACCCGGCCGCTGACGATGATCCGCTCGCCCAGCGGTTCGCCCTCGTGCTGCACCGTCAGGTCGTGGTCGGTCTCGCCGACCCGGTCGTGCCCGAGCAGCGGGCCGGTGACCTCGGTGAGGTACTGCGGCAGCAGCTGCAACGGCCGCTTCGGGTGCCGCAGCGCCGAAGACCCGTATTCCGGGGTGTCCAGCGGCGGGTGCGAGTCGCCGTCCGGGCGGTACTTCGGCACCAGCAGGCCGGAGCTGTGTTGTGCGGTCATCGTCGACTCCTACGCTTCGAGTACCACTGCCAGGCCCTGCCCGACGCCGATGCAGATCGCCGCCAGGCCCCAGCCGCCGCCGTTGCGCCGCAGCTGATGCGCCAGGCTGCCGAGGATCCGCGCCCCGGACGCGCCCAGCGGGTGCCCGATCGCGATCGCCCCGCCCTGCACGTTGACGATCTCCGGATCCAGCTCCGGCCACTCTGCCAGGCAGGCCAGCGATTGCGCGGCGAAAGCCTCGTTGAGTTCCACCGCGGCCAGGTCGCTCCAGCCGATGCCGGCGCGGCGCAGCGCGGTGTTGGCCGCCTCGACCGGGCCGATGCCGAACACGTCCGGATCCACCCCTGCGACGCCGCGGGCGGCGATCCGCGCGAGCGGCTGCGCGCCGAGGTCACCTGCCACCGACTCGGAGCCGATCAGCAGCGCCGACGCGCCGTCGTTGAGCGGGGAGGAGTTGCCCGCGGTGACCGTGCCGTCCGCGCGGAACGCGGGCTTGAGACCGGCCAGCTTCTCGGTGGAGCTGTCCGGGCGGATGCCCTCGTCGCGGGTCAGCTCGGTGCCGGGCACGGCCGCCACCTCGTCGTCGAACAGACCCGCCTCCCAGGCCGCGGCCGCGCGCCGGTGGCTGCGCACCGCGAAGGCGTCCTGCTCGGCGCGGCTGATCTTGTAGCGGTCCGCCAGCAGCTCGGCGGAGGCACCGAGCGCGATGGTCCAGCGCTCGGGCATCTCCGGGTTGACCATCCGCCAGCCGAGCGTGGTGGAGTGCAGCGTCTCGTGGCCGTTCGGATAAACCTTCTCCGGCTTCTGCAACACCCACGGCGCCCGGCTCATCGACTCCACGCCACCGGCGATCACCAGGTCGTTGTCCCCGGTCTGCACCGCGCGGCTCGCGCCGATCGCGGCCTCCAGCCCGGAGCCGCACAGCCGGTTCACCGTCGATCCGGCCACGCTGGTGGGCAGCCCGGCCAGCAGTGCCGCCATCCGCGCGACGTTGCGGTTGTCCTCTCCGGCGCCGTTGGCGTCGCCGAACGCGACGTCCTCGATCCGTGCCGGGTCCAGCCCGGAAGTGCGCTCGACCAGCGTGCGCACCACGTGCGCGGCCAGGTCGTCCGGGCGCACCGCGGCCAGGCCCTTTCCGTAGCGGCCGATGGGGGTGCGCACCGCGTCGAGGACGTAAGCCCCGTTGCTCATGGAAGCTCTCAGTCCTTCCCGATCGTTGCTTTGAGTTCCCGCAGCACGCTGAGCTCCGTTTCGGTCGGCGGGTCCTGCACGCCCGGCTCGTCGACGACCTTGAGGTCCCAGCCGGTGGCTTCCTTGACCTGCCCGACCTCGACGCCGGGGCTCAGCGTGGTCAGGGTGAGCTCGCAGGTGTCCGGATCGGGCTGCATGACGCCCAGATCGGTGATCACCTTCACCGGGCCGCGGCCCTGCAACCCGAGCTTCTCCCGATCGCCCTTGCCGCGGCCGAACCCGACGGAGCTGACGAAGTCGACCTGCTCGACGAAGCTGCGGGTGCTCTGGCGCATCACGATGAGCACTTCCCGGCAGTTCGCCGCGATCTCCGGGGCACCGCCCGCGCCGGGCAGCCGCACCTTCGGACTCGCGTAGTCCCCGCCGATCACGGTGGAGTTGATGTTGCCGAACTTGTCCACCTGCGCGCCGCCGAGGAAGCCGAAGTCGATCCGGCCCGGCTGCAACCAGTAGTTGAAGATCTCCGGCACGCTGACCACCGAGTCCGCGGTGTCGGCGAGGATGCCGTCGCCGATCGACAGCGGCAGCTGGTCCGGCTTGGTCCCGAGCGTGCCGGACTCGTAGACCAGCACCAG
This sequence comes from Saccharopolyspora galaxeae, assembly GCF_016526145.1. Taxonomy (GTDB): domain Bacteria; phylum Actinomycetota; class Actinomycetes; order Mycobacteriales; family Pseudonocardiaceae; genus Saccharopolyspora_C; species Saccharopolyspora_C galaxeae. The sequence continues at coordinate 273,074 of NZ_JADDUE010000005.1, read as the reverse complement.
GTCCGGGGCGTGCGTGCGGCGGGCGAGGTTGGCTGCGGTGCTGGGCAGGCCGATGCCCACGAAGCAGGCGGCGCCGTTGTGCAGCGTGCGCGCGGCGGCGACGCTCATCATCTCGTCGGCGGTGAACGTCATCGCGCGCTCCTCTCGGCGGTGGTCCGCACGTTCGCCTCGATCCAGGTCTCGAATTCCTCGCGGCTGCGGGAGATCGCGTCCCAGTTCTGGTAGTAGCCGTTGTCGCGCTCGTAGAAGCCCTGCGCGTAGGAGGGGCGCGCTCCGCCGGGCGCTTCGGCGACCGCGGTCACCGCCCACTTCGGCAGCACCACGCCGCCGGGGCGCGGGGTGAGCTCGTCGACGATCTCCTCGACGGTCACCAGGGAACGCTTCGAGGCGAGCACGGTCTCCTTCTGCACCCCGGTGATGCCCCACATCTGCACGTTGCCCGCCCGGTCGGCCTGCTGGGCGTGCACGATGCCGACGTCCGGGTTCAGCGCGGGCACCGCGGCCAGCGTCTCGCCGGTGAACGGGCACCGGATGGTCTTGATGTTCTCGGTCTGCTCGACCAGGTCGGTGCCGGTGTAGCCGCGCAGCACCGCGAACGGCAGCCCGGAGGCGCCCGCGGCGTAGCGGTTGGCCATGCCCGCGTGGCTGTGCTCCTCGATCTCCAGCGGTACCGGCCAGGAGTTCTGCACGGCATCGCGGAACCGGTGCAGCGAGCCGACACCGGGGTTGCCGCCCCAGGAGAACACCAGCTTGCGCGCGCACCCGGCGCCGATCAGCTGGTCGTAGACGATGTCCGGCGTCATCCGCACCAGCGTGAGGTCCTCGCGGCCCTGCCGGATGATCTCCTGCCCGGCCGCGACGGGGATGAGATGGGTGAAGCCCTCCATGGCGACCTCGTCGCCGTCGGCGACCAGCTCCGCGATGGCTTCGGACAGCGCCAGGATGCGTGCCACCCCGATCAGCTCCGATCGTGCGCATAGTGAACAGATGTGCTTAATACGAACATAGCGAGCGGCTGGATGGCCGGTCAAGAGATCCCGTTCGCCCACAAACGAACTGCATTGATTCCGAACCCTTCGCCGGAAACCGCGCGTGTGCGCGAGCGCGGGCGGCTAAGTTGAGCGGAATGCGCGTCCTGTTCACCGCGCTCGCCGCGTACGGGCATGTTCATCCGCTGCTGCCGCTGGCCGTCGCCGCCCGCGAGCAAGGCCACGAGGTCGCTTTCGCGACCGGCCGGGTCATGCACGATCCGCTGCGCGCCGCGGGTTTCGAACCGATCGACGCCGGAGCGTCGATCAGCGAAGCGGGTGCGGAGGCCGCCAGGGACCTGTTCGGCACCGAACTCGGCGAGCTGTCGCCGGAGCAGTTGCCCGCGGTCGGGGCCGCGGCGTTCGGCACGGTGCTGCCGTGGCGCTTCCTCGCAGACCTGGAACCGGTGCTCGCCCGGTTCGAGCCCGACCTGGTGGTGTTCGAGGCCGCCACCGGCGGAGCGGAACTCGCCGCCCGGCGCGCCGGGGTGCCCGCCGTCGCGCACGGCGTCGGCCCTGCGGTCGACAAGGGATTCGAGGAGCACCGCGAGCAGCTGGCGGCGGTCGCCGCCGAGGTGGGTCTTCCCGTCGGGAAAGCGGCCCCTTACCTCGACATCTATCCGCCATCGCTGCAGGACCCCGCGTTCCGGTCCCGGCCGGAGCGGATCGAAATGCGTCCTCGGGCGTTCGCCGAAGCAGGCGAGCTGCCCGAGCCGGTGCTGCGCCGGAACAGGGAGTTGGGCCGGAACAGGCAGCTGGGCCGGAACAGGCAGCTCGTGTACCTGACGTTCGGCACCGGGTTCGGCACCGCCGAGACGTTGCGCCGGGGGATCGACGCGCTGGCGCCGTTGGAAGCCGACGTGCTGGTCGCGGCCGGTCCGGCGGTGGACGTCGCGCAACTCGGGGATGTGCCGGGCAACGTGCTGGTCGAGCGATGGGTCCCGCAAGCGCGCCTAATGCCGCACATCGACCTGCTGGTGCACCACGGCGGCAGCGGCACGACGCTCGGCGCGTTGAGCACCGGTGTGCCGCAGCTCGTGCTGCCGCGCGGTGCCGACCAGTTCGTCAACGCCGCCGCGGTGCACGACTCGGGCGCCGGTGCGCGGCTGCTGCCCGACGAGGCCGATGCGTCCGCGATCGGGGCCGCGGCTCGCGGCCTGCTGGCGGACGACCGCACGCGGCAGGTCGCGGGCAGGATCTCGGCCGAGATCGCCGCGATGCCCGCACCGGAGGAACTCGCCGGGCGACTGCCGGAGCTGGCGCGGCTGTCGTGAGCGTCCTGGCGGGGAGCCTTTCCGGTCGATGAAGCCGGATCGGGGAGCGGCCTTCCGCGGCTGTGGCTACGCCGGTGGCCGGTCCCGCGCGGCAGTTCGAGCGGAACCGCTCCGCAGACGCTTCCGCAAGGCCCTAGAGATATCCGCTGGCGGGCAGGCCGTCCTGCGGCAGGCCCAGCACGGCGACCGCCGCGTTCGCCGCGGCCACGGCCTGCTGGTGCCCGGTTTCGCCCCAGTTGAGCAGGTCACCGGCTTTCGCCGGGTGCACCAGCAGCCGCAGGTAGGTCCGCCCGTTGTCCGGGTCCGGCTCCGGGGCGTGCACCCCGCTGATCCGCGCGGCCATGCGCACCTGCGCGTACGGGGAGACGCCGTCGTCCACGCACTGGTAGCCGAGGTAGTGCGGCTCGGTGATGTCCAGCGTGACCTCCTCGAAGGTCTCCCTGCGCAGCACCTCGACGTAGCCGCACTCGCCCGGTTCGGGTCGTCCGCCGGGCAGCGAGTGCTTGCCGCCGTCGACCCGGATGAGCACGCGGCCGTCGGGGGCGAACAGGAATCCGTAGACCTGCCGGACCGGCAGCTCGGCAGGCACGGCGCGGGTGTGCCAGGAGAACTTCGCCATCGCAAGATCCCTTCGTCGAGCCCCGGCGGCCGGGCCGCTGTCGAACCGATCAGGTTACCGCCGGTGCGCCCGGAAATCCCGCAGCAACGCGGCCGCGCGCGGGGCCCGGTGGGCGGCTCCAGCACCCGGCGGGCCGCACTGGGCCGATTGGTCCTTTGTGGATGGTCCGGGTGTCCGCAGCGTGGAACGCCGTTCGGCGCTGTTGACAGTCCTTCGGCGGCCCTGGTCGGATGAGCCCGTGTTCGCCGCGCAGCTGACGAAACGCCGCCACGTGGACCTCGTCCGCGTCGGCGCGCAGGGTTGTCGATTCTGATCTCCAGCGCCGCCGCTCGCGAACTTCCGGCCGTTTTCCGCGTCCTGTAGCAGGCAGGTCCGATTCCCCAGGCAGGCCGGTTGCCAGGCAGACCCGGTTCCCGGGTCGGTTCAGTTCCCAGACCGGCCCGGTTCCAGGTCGGCTCAGTTCCCAGGCAGGCGCAGTTCCGCTGTACCCGGCGACGGCCGCGCAGCGCGTCAATCGCGCGGCGGCCCGCCGGTCGATCCCTTTCTCGCACCGCGTTGCAGCGCGTCCGCGCGCCGCCGCCCGAGCACGACCGCACAACGGGAGACGACCGTGTCCGAAGACAAGCCCGCCGAACCGCTGAAGTTCGCCTACTGGGTGCCCAACGTCAGCGGCGGCCTGGTCACCAGCACCATCGAACAGCGCACCGAGTTCAGCTACGACTACAACAAGCGGCTCGCGGTGCTCGCCGAGCGCAGCGGGTTCGAGTACGCGCTCAGCCAGGTCCGCTACGCCTCCAGCTACAGCGCCGCCGAGCAGCACGATCCGGCGGCGTTCAGCCTCGGCCTGCTCACCGAGACCGAGCGGCTGAAGCTGATCGTGGCCGCGCACCCCGGGCTGTGGCACCCGGCGATCCTGGCGAAGTTCGGGATCACCGCAGACATCATCTCGCAGGGCCGGTTCGCGGTGAACATCGTCAGCGGCTGGTTCAAGGGCGAGTTCACCGGCCTCGGCGAGCCGTGGCTGGAGCACGACGAGCGCTACCGGCGCACCGAGGAGTTCATCCGCGTGCTGCGCGGATTGTGGACGCAGCCGAACTTCGAGCTGGCAGGCGACTTCTACCGGATCCGCGACTTCAGCCTGCGCCCGCAGCCGTACCAGGTGCCCGGGCGGCCGCACCCGGAGATCTTCCAGGGCGGCAACTCCACCGCCGCACGGCGGCTGGCCGGGCGCGTGTCGGACTGGTACTTCAGCAACGGCAAGGACTTCGACGGTTTCTCCGAGCAGGTCGCCGACGTCCGCGAGCACGCGGCGGCGAACCGGCACACCGTCCGATTCGGACTCAACGGCTTCCTGATCGCCCGCGAGACCGAGTCCGAGGCCAAGGCCGTGCTGCGGGAGATCGTGGACAAGGCGGACACCGAGGCCGTGGAGGGCTTCCGCAAGTCCGTGCAGCAGGCCGGTAACTCCACATCGGACGGAAAGGGCATGTGGGCGGACTCCGAGTTCGCCGATCTGGTGCAGTACAACGACGGTTTCCGCACCGGGCTGATCGGCACCCCGGAGCAGATCGCGCACCGGATCATCGAGTACAAGAAGCGCGGCGCGAACCTGATCCTGCTGGGTTTCCTGCACTACCTCGAAGACGTCGAGCACTTCGGCCAGCACGTGCTGCCCATCGTCCGCGAGCTGGAAGCCGAACTGGACCGCAAGGGCGATCCCGTCGGCGCCGCTGTCTGAGCCCTCGAACTCTTCGCACGCAGGTGGTCGCGCACCGGGCCAGCCGCAACGGCCGGTGCGCGGACACCTCCTGACCTGACTTGGAGACAACAGAATGAGCGTTACCGACGACACCGCGACGCGCTGGCAGCAGCGCCCGAGCACCGCGCAGGGCTGGATCGAGCGGGCGCAAGACGTCGCCGCGCTGTTGGCCACCGACGCGGTCGCCCGCGACCGGGCGGGCGAGACCCCGCACGCCGAGGTCCGGCTGCTCAAGGACGCCGGGCTGGTGACCCTGCTCGGCCCCGCCGAGCACGGCGGGGGCGGGCAGACCTGGTCCACCGCGTACAAGGTCACCCGCGAGGTCGCCAAGGGCGACGGATCCATCGGCCAGCTGCTCGGCTACCACTACCTGTGGGCCTGGGCCGTGCGGCTGGTCGGCACCGACGAGCAGATCGAGCAGGTCGAGCGGCTCTACACCGGCGAGGTCCTGTTCTTCGGCGGGGCGGTCAACCCCCGCGACGCCGACGTGGTGATCACCGACGACGGCGCGGAAATCGTGTTCAACGGCCGCAAGTCGTTCTCCACCGGCGGCAAGGTCTCCGACCTGACCGTCCTGGAAGGCGTGCTGGCGGGCACCGACAAGCACATCTTCGCGATCGTGCCCTCCGACCAGGACCGCATCGTGTTCGGCGACGACTGGGACAACCTGGGCCAGCGGCTCACCGAGTCCGGCAGCGTCGAGATCCGCGACGTGCGGGTGCCGTGGGAATCGGCGGCGGGCTACGTGGACAAGGAATTCCGGCCGCTGGTCTACAACACGCTGAACACGCCCACCATCCAGCTGGTGTTCGCGAACTTCTACCTGGGCATCGCGCAGGGCGCGCTGGACGTGGCGAGTTCTTACACCCGGGAGAAGACCCGCGCCTGGCCCTACGGCGGGGACAACAAGGAAAGCGCCACCGAGGAGTTCTACGTCCTCGACGCCTACGGCGACCTGCAGGCCAAGCTGTGGGCGGCGGAGGCGCTGATCGACCGGGCGGGCGGCGAGCTGGAGCAACTGCTGCACGCCGAGCGCGAGTCGGTGACCGCGCAGCAGCGCGGCTCGGCGGCCGTGCTGATCGCGGCGGCGAAGCAGCGGATCGTGGACACCGGCCTGGAGATCGCGACCAAGATCTACGAGGTCACCGGTGCGCGGGCCACCTCGAACAAGGCGGGCCTGGACATCTTCTGGCGCAATCTGCGCACGCACACGCTGCACGACCCGGTGGCCTACAAGCGGGTCGAAGTCGGCCGCTACGCGTTGCTCGGCGAAATCCCGGAACCCACCTGGTACACCTGAGCCCGATGCCGTGGCACCAGCGCCCGTCCGGCGATCCAGCCGGGCGGGCGCTCTCGCGCGGGCGCTGCCGTCGGGCGAGTCGATGCGGGAAAGATCCTGCGATAGCCCGTGCCGATGCGACCGGTCGCTCGATCGGCCTCAGCCGAACCACTTGGCGAAGAACCACGCCACCCGGCTGACCCGGCGCACCTTCGGCTCGAAACCGGCGATGCCGTTGACCTCCCAGTGCTGCCCGCACTCCGGGCACTGGTACGGCCCGAGCCGGGTGGTGTCCACCTCGCACGGGTGGCCCCTGCGTCCTCGCTGCATTCCGCCCCTTCCGCAGCTCGCGTCCGCGCCCCGTGTTCGAAGCCGCACGACCGATCACACCACGCCCGGCGACGCGGCGGAACCGATCACCTCGCCCGTCATCCGGCCGGGTGGGTGGGGACCTTTGGCCGTGTGACGCCGCGTATCCGATTTCTACCTTTGACTGCGAGGGGATCCGGCCGCGGTGGGCGGCCGGGCGAATAGATGGGACGAACCGTGATGCGGCGGAACATCGAAACCGGAGTGCGGATCAGCTGAGCGGCCGCGCGCGCATCCGGCTGTTGCTGTGGGCCGGGGGAGCTGCGCTTAGCCTGGGGAAGGCGAGATCTGGCGCGTCGCCCGCGGTCCGCGGGTGGAAGCGGGGCTGCGAGATGGACACAGGTGACGGCGTCCGGGAAGAGGGCGCACCGGACGGCGCCGCGCGCGGCACCCGGATCGCACTCGTGGACGATCACGAGGTGGTGCGCCGGGGCATCGCCGATCTGCTGGAGGACGAAACCGACTTCGAGATCGTCGCCGATGTCGGCTCGGTGCGCGAAGCCCTCGTGCGGTTGCCGCGGGCGAATCCGGACGTCGCCGTGCTGGACGTGCGGCTGCCGGACGGCAACGGCATCGAGCTGTGCCGCGAACTGCTGACGATCCTGCCCGGCGTGCGGTGCCTGGTGCTGACCTCCTTCTCCGACGACGAGGCGCTGCTGGACGCGATCATGGCGGGTGCCTCCGGCTACGTGCTCAAGCAGGTGCTCGGCTCCGACCTGCGCTCGGCCATCCGGCAGGTCGCCGCGGGCCGGTCGCTGCTGGACTCGCGCACCACCGCGGCCGTGCTGGAGCGGCAGCGGCGCAAGCAGGCCCAGGAGGACCCGCTGCACCGGCTGACCGAGCAGGAACGCGCGGTGCTGGAGCTGATCGGCGTCGGCATGACCAATCGGCAGATCGCCGAGCGGATGTTCCTCGCCGAGAAGACGGTGAAGAACTACGTCTCCCAGCTGCTGGCCAAGCTCGGGATGCAACGCCGCACCCAGGCAGCGGTGCTGGCCACCGAACTGCGCCAGGGCCACCACGACAAGTGATCAGGCGCCTCGAACGAGTTCGCATGCGTGCTTCGGCATGTGTTCGGCTGCCGGTGTTCCTAGGCTGAACGGGTCAAACCGGACCCCGTTAAGCGCTGAAGGAGATCGATGACCACCGCGCACCAGGAACACACCGATCACGCCCACCGGCACGGCGACGGTTGCGGGCACGTCGCGGTCCCGCACGGCGACCACGTGGATTACGTCCACGACGGGCACCTGCACACCGCGCACGACGGGCACTACGACGAGTGCGAGCCCAACGGTCACACCGTGCACGAACAGCACGCCCACCGGCACGGCGACGGTTGCGGGCACGTCGCGGTCCCGCACGGCGACCACGTCGACTACCTGCACGACGGCCACCGGCACGCCGCGCACGAGGACCACTACGACGAGCACTGAAGCAGGATCTGCATTGAGCTCGTTTTGCGTAGGTGGTCGCTTGGCGGAACCTCAGGCGCCTGCTCGCTGCGGGATCTCATCCTGACGTAGCTCCCTACGCGGCGTCTTTACAGGTCCGGGCCGCTGTCCTCGCGAGCAGACGCCTGAGAACTCGCGGCGGTGCCGGTTGCTTAGGTGGCGAAGGCGGCTGACGCCGCTTGGAAAGACGAAACATTCCAGCAAACACAAGTGGGACGAAGAACCCGGTCCTGACGAGCCCTGGCCCCCGCGGTCAGGGCTCGTTGCTGTTGAGCGGGGCGTGCCAGCACAGCCGGGTGCCGCCGGTGGCAGCGGCCTGCACCTCCAGGCCGCCCGAGCACTGGGTGGCGCGCTTGCGCAGGTTCGCCAGCCCGCTGCGGGCGGGGTTCTCGCCGATGCCGGTCCCGTTGTCGACGATCTCGATGGTCAGTTCCGCGCCGGTGTCGATGGAGACCGTGATCTCGGTGGCCTCGCCGTGCCGCAGCGCGTTGGTGACCGCCTCCCGCACGACCGCTTCGGCGTGCTCGAAGTAGGTGGCGGGCACCGCGGTGTCGACGGCCCCGGACATCCGCACCGATGGTGCGAAGCCGGCGCCGCTGCTGGCGTCGGCCACGGTGTCCAGCAGCCGCCTGCGCAGGCTCACCGGCTCGTCGGTTTCCGGCGCGGAATGCAGGTCGAAGATCGCGGTGCGGATCTCGCGCACGGTGTCGTCGAGCTGCTCCACCGACTGCTGCAACCGCCGCCGCACGTCGGCGTCGGTTGCGCGGCGCAGCGTGCCCTGCAGGCTCAGGCCGGTGGCGAACAGCCGCTGGATCACGTGGTCGTGCAGGTCGCGGGCGATGCGTTCGCGGTCGCCGAACACGTCCAGCTGGCGCTGCGCGCGGTTCTTCGCGGCCAGTTCCAGCGCGATCGCGGTCTGGTCGGCGAACGAGGCCAGCATCGGCACCTGCCCCGGCCCGAACGGCGGATTCCCCTTGCGCCGCAACGCGATCACGGCGCCCGCCCCGGCCTCGCCGGAGTGCAGCGGCACCGCCAGCGCCGGGCCGTAGCCGGGCAGCACGTGCTGCAAGCCGCTGACCGGGGAGGCCGACACGTCCGACTCCAGCACCGGGGTGTCCCCGGTGAGGCTGGCCAGCACCGGCCCGTCGGTGGTCACCGGGATGCCGACCTCGATGTCGGCCTCGCCCGCGACCGCCTCCACCCGCGCCAGTCCGGTCGCGGTTCCCTCCCGCGCCAGCACGATCAGCGCGCAGTCCGCGCGGGAGATCTCCATCGCGCGCTGCGCGATCAGCCGCAGGCCGTCGGCGGTGCTGACCCCGGAAAGCAGCTCCGTGGTGATCTCGCTCGACGCCTGCAGCCAGCGGTGCCGCAACCGGACCTGGTCGAACAGCTGCGCGTTCTCCACGCTCACCCCGGCGGCGGCGGCCAGCGCGCGCAGCACCACCTCGTCGTCCTGGCTGAACTCGCCGCCGTCGAGCTTCTCGGTCAGGTAGAGGTTGCCGAACACCTCGTCGCGCACCCGGATCGGGATGCCCAGGAAGCTGCGCATCGGCGGATGGTGCGCCGGAAATCCGATCGCGGACGGGTGTTCGGTGAGGTCGGCCAGCCGCAGCGGCCGCGGGTCGCGGGTGACCTGGCCGAGCATCCCGTGCCCCTTCGGCAGGCCGCCGATCGCCGTGGTGGTCCCGGCGTCCATGCCCGCGTGCACGAACTGGGTGAACTCGCCGCCGGGGCCGAGCACGCCGAGCGCGCCGTAGCGGGCCTGCACCAGCTCGGTGGCGGTGGTGACGATGCGGTGCAGGGTGCTGTCCAGCTCGAGTTCGGTGCCGATCGCCAGCACCGCGTCCAGCAGGTCCTGCATCCGGTCGCGGGTGCTGATCACCCGGGCCAGGCGTTCCTGCAACTCGCCGAGCAGCTCGTCGAGTCGCAGGTCGCCCAGCGTGGAGGCGACTCCCTGCAGCTGGGAGCTCACCGGGTCGGACGAGGAGGCATCGGGCATCGGCTGGTCCATCGCTCTCGGCGTGCGTTCCGGTGTGCCGCGCTCGGCGCGCGTCGTGACGGCCGGGGCCGTCGCCGGTGGCGCGTGGGCGCGGGGCCGCGCGTGTGCTGCGAGTGTGACCGACCGGACGCGCCGCGGCTACTCCATTCGCGCTGGTCCGGGGTGGTGCGCGCGGGCGTGTCGGATCAGCTCTCGGCGGGGGCCTCCGGGGGGCGTGCGCGCTCCGGCGACCCGGCGCTTTCCGGGGGTGCGCTGTTCTCGGTGGTTGCGGCGTTCTCGGGCGGTGCGGCGAGTTCGCCGCTCTCGTCGGCGGCCAGCTTGGCCAGCAGTTCGCGCAGCTGATCGGCCTCGGTCGCGGTGAGCCGCTGCAGCATCCCGCCGTTGATCTTCTCGGCGAGCCGGTGCGAGTCCGCGAGCACCCGCCTGCCGTCCGCGGTCAGGTGCAGCACGCGGCGCCGCCGGTCGTAGCTGTCCACGGTGCGCTCGATCAGCGCGCGCTGTTCGAGGCGGGCGAGCATGGCCGCGAGGGTGGCCTTGTCGATGGCCGCGCGGCGGCCCAGCGCGGTCTGCTCGATGCCGGGATGTTCGTCGATGGCGGTGAGTGCGGCGTACTGCGGTTTGGTGAGCTGGGGCAGCTCGGACTGCCAGCGCGCGCCGTGGTCCTGCAGGACCCGGCGCATGAGGTGGAAGACGACGTGCTCCAGGTGCTGCACTTGGCGCGCTCCTCCCGCTGAGGGTGTCTCGGAACGGTTGCGTAGTGGGTGGGGAACCTCGTTACGCCCGCCGGCGCCGTGTGCCGCCCCCCCGTCGTTGGCTCTGCCCGGTATTCGCTCGCCCCCGGCGGCCGCGGGCCCGGCTGATCGGTGGCCCGCCATTCTAGATCCCGGCCGCTGCGCGGTTGCGCACGCCGGTCCGGTTCGGGCGGTTCCGGGTACCCGGTGGCCTGGTGGCCGCGGGCAGTTCGCGCCACCAGGTGTTAGTATGTAGACGAACGTTCGCATACGAACTATTATTCTCGGTGGGCGGGAGGTCCGGCGTTGCGGCTGATCATCGGGATGACCGGGGCGACCGGGGCGCCGCTGGGCGTCCGGCTGCTGGAAGAACTGCACGAGCAGCCCGAGGTGGAAACGCACCTCGTGCTGAGCCGCTGGGCGCGCACCACGATCGAGCTGGAAACCGGTTACAGCGCCCGCGAGGTCGGCAAGCTCGCCGACGTGGTGCACGGCTCGGGTGATCAGGGCGCTTCGATCTCGTCCGGCTCCTTCCGGACCGACGGGATGGTCGTCGTGCCGTGCAGCATGAAGACCCTCGCGGGCATCCGCACCGGGTTCGCCGACGGCCTGGTGGGGCGGGCGGCCGACGTGGTGCTCAAGGAACGCCGCAAGCTCGTGGTCGTGCCGCGGGAGACGCCGCTCAGCGAGATCCACCTGGAGAACATGCTCGCGCTCTCGCGCATGGGCGCGGTGATGGTTCCGCCGATGCCCGCCTTCTACAACAACCCGTCGTCGGTCGGGGACGTGGTCGACCACGTGGTCGCCAGGGTGCTCGACCAGTTCGGCCTGCCCGCGCCCGCCGCCCGCCGGTGGAACGGGCTCGCCGAAGCGCGGCGGGACGACGAGCGCTGAGCCGGTACGTCCGGGAACGAGCCGCCGATGGGCATCCGGCGAGCGGTGAGGAGGAGATCTTGGCCTACGACGACCTGCGGTCCTATTTGGACGCATTGGAGAAGGAGGGGCAGCTGCTGCGGGTGCCGGAACGGGTCGAACCGGAACCGGACCTGGGCGCGGCCGCGAACGCCGCCGCACGGCTCGGCGAGAACGCGCCCGCGCTTTACTTCGACGACGTCAACGGGTTCGTCGACCCCCGGATCGTGCTCAACGCGCACGGTTCCTGGGCCAACCACGCCATCGCGATGGGCCTGCCGCCTTCCACGTCCACGCGGGAGCAGGTCGAGGAGTTCATCCGCCGCTGGGAAGACTTCCCGGTCGCCCCGCAGCGCCGCGACGATCCGCCGTTCGCGGCCAACACCAGCGACGACGTGGACCTGTTCGACGTGCTGCCGCTGTTCCGGCTCAACGACGGCGACGGCGGCTTCTACCTGGACAAGGCCGCGGTGGTCTCGCGCGACCCGGACGACCCGGACAACTTCGACAAGCAGAACGTCGGTACCTACCGGCTGGAGGTGAAAGGCCCGAACCGGCTCGGGATGCAGCCGGTGCCGATGCACGACATCGCGCTGCACCTGGGCAAAGCCGAGGAGAAGGGCGAGGACCTGCCGGTGGCCATCGCACTCGGCAACGACCCGCTGATCACGGTCGTGGCGGGCACCCCGCTCGGCTACGAGCAGTCCGAGTACGAGATGGCCGGTGCGCTGCGCGGCGCGCCCGCTCCGATCGCCACGGCCCCGCTGACCGGGTTCGACGTGCCGTGGGGCTGCGAAGTCCTGCTGGAAGGTGTCGTGGAGGGCCGCAAGCGGGAGATCGAGGGCCCGTTCGGCGAGTTCACCGGGCACTACTCCGGCGGCCGGAACATGACCGTGGTGCGCATCGACCGGATCTCCTACCGCAGCAAGCCGCTGTTCGAGTCGCTGTACTTGGGCAAGCCGTGGACCGAGATCGACTACCTGATCGGCCCGGCCACCTGCGTGCCGCTGTACCAGCAGCTGCGCGCGGACTTCCCCGAGGTGCAGGCGGTCAACGCGATGTACACGCACGGGCTGCTGGCGATCGTGTCCACCAAGAAGCGCTACGGCGGTTTCGCCCGCGCGGTCGGGTTGCGCACCATGACCACGCCGCACGGGCTCGGCTACACCAAGGTCGTGATCGTGGTCGACGAGGACGTGGACCCGTTCGACCTGCCGCAGGTGATGTGGGCGCTGTCGACGAAGGTCAACCCGGCCAGCGATCTGGTGAACCTGCCGAACATGTCGGTGCTGGAGCTGGACCCGGGTTCGCAGCCGCCGGGGATCAGCAACAAGCTCGTGATCGACGCGACCACCCCGGTCGCGCCCGACACGCGCGGGCACTACAGCCAGCCGGTGCGGGACCTGCCGGAGACCGAGCGGTGGATTTCCCGGCTGCGCACGTTGCAGGGCAAGTGAGACGAGAGGAGCCGACGATGTGTCCTCGTTGCGCCGCTGAAGGACTGCGGCGGCTGGCCGTGTCGCCGGTCGCCGGGGTGTGGGAGGTCTGGCAGTGCGAACGCTGCCTCTACACCTGGCGCAGCACCGAACCGGACCGCCGCACCAAGCGCGAGTCCTATCCCGACGCGTTCAAGATGACCCAGGCCGACATCGACGAGGCGCCGCAGGTTCCCGCGATCCCGCCGTTGCGCCGGACGAGCTGATGAACGCGCTGATGTGGGAGGCACGCGCGCCGGAGGGCAAGCGGGACGAACTGCTCGCCTGGGTGCGCGCGCACGGCGTGCCCGCGTTGCGCGCGAGCGGCGGGGAGGACCTCGCGGTGTACCGCTCGGCCGACCGGGTCGTGGTCATCGCGCACTTCGCGGGCGAGCCGGTGCGGCTGCCCGAGCCGCCGGAGGAGCTCAGCGCCCGCCCGCCGCACCAGTGGCCGTTCGAGAAGTGCTCGCCGCAGTGAGCGCGGTCGTTCCGAGCGAACGGACCGTTCGACCGATCTAGCGGGACGAACGGTCCGTTCGCTCCTCGATGGAGCCGTGTTGGGTGCAAGGGTCCTGACAGGCGTGGTTGAGGCCCGGGACCGCGACGGACTCGACGGGGCAGCGGCGGTCGATGGTGCACCAGGAAAGCACTCCGCCCAGCGCGCACACCGCCGCGGAGATCACCATCGCCCTGCCGAACCCGCTGCCCACCGTGGCACCGGGGCCGGTCATGCCCGCCACCAGCGGCAGCACCGCGACGGCGACCAGCCCGGCCAGCCGGGAGATCGCGTTGTTCACCCCGGAAGCCACCCCGGCCCGCGCCGGTTCCACCGCGGCCAGCACCGCCGAGGTCAGCGGTGCCACGGTCACCGCCAGGCCGAGCCCGAACACCAGCACTCCGGGCAGCACACCGGTCAGGTAGGACGATCCGGGCACCGCCAAGGTCATCAGCGCCAGCCCGGCCGCGCAGCCGAACGGGCCGATCGTCATCGGCAGCCGCGGGCCGGTTCGCTGGGCCAGCGCACCCATCCGGCCGGACAGCAGCAGCATGATCACGGTGATCGGCAGGGTGGCGATCCCGGCCTCCAGCGCCGAGTAGCCGAGGGTCTGCTGCAGTTGCAGCGACAGCAGGAACAGCGCGCCGCTCAACGCCGAGTACACCGTGAACGTGGTCAGGTTCGCACCGGTGAACTGGCGGTTCGCGAACAGCGCCGGCGGCATGATCGGCCCCTTCGTCCGCGACTCCACCAAGGGGAACGCCACCAGCCCGGCCACTCCGGCGGCGAGCGCCACGGCGGTCAGCACGTTCCAGCCGTGCACGGGCAGTTCGATCAGGGCGTAGATCGCCCCGGCCAGCCCGAGGGTGATGGCCGCGGCTCCGGCCAGGTCCGGCGCTCCGGTGACGCCGGTGCTGCGGGTTTCCGGCACGTGCCGGGCGGTGACCACCAGCGCCACCGCGGCGATCGGGAGGTTGATGAAGAACACCCAGCGCCAGGACACCGCGTCCACCAGCCAGCCGCCGACGAACGGGCCGAGCGCGGAGGAAACCCCGGTCAGCCCGGCCCAGGTGCCCACCGCCCGCCCCCGGTCGTCGGGCCGGATCGTCGAGTTGATCAGCGCGAGGCTGCCCGGCACCAGCAGCGCCCCGCCGACGCCCTGCACCAGCCGGGCGATGATCAGCACCGCGCCGTCCGGCGCGAGCCCGCATCCCAGCGAGGCGAGCGTGAACACCACCAGCCCGATCTGGAACACCAGCCGCCGCCCGTAGCGATCGCCCAGCGCCCCGCCGAGCAGCAGCAGCGCGCTGAGCGTGAGCAGGTAGGCGTCCAGCACCCATTGCAGCACCGCGAACCCGCCACCGGTGTCCCGGCCGATGGCGGGCAGCGCCACGTTGACCACCGAACCGTCCAGGAACGCGACCCCGGAGCCGAGGATGGTGGCCACGATGATCCAGCGGCCTGCCCGGCCGCCGAGCGCCACGGTCGGCGGGGCTGACGGAGCTTCCATGCTGGCCTCTTCCGCTGGGTACCTCGTTCGGGGTCCGGGCGACTCGCCGAGGATAAGCGTGCGCGCCGGGGCGCGGCACCTGTCCACTGTGGAGTGTTGACGGGGTGGGGTGCGCTGCGTACAAACAGCCTCGGCGTTGGCGATCGTGAGCGGGGGTGGCCGGTGACCGGACTCCGGGTCGCGGGGCCGCGGGTCGGTGAGCTGCAGGTCGGCGGGTTGGGGGCCGGCAGGCACGGTCCACTGCTCGGCGTGGACGATCCGGCTCCGGACCTGAGCTGGCGGCTGCTGGGCGACTCCGGCCACCAGAGCGCCTGCCGAGTCCAGGTGTTCGACGAACGCGGGGAACAGCTGTGGGACAGCGGGGTCGTCGAATCCGGCTGCGCCGGACTCGGCTACGGCGGCCCGCGGCTGCCCGCGCGCACCCGGGTCGAGTGGCGGGTCCGGGTGCGCGACCAGGACGACCGCTGGTCGCCTTGGAGCGAATGGGCCGGCTGGGAAACCGGCCTGCTGACGCGCGCGGACTGGGGCGGGGCGCGCTGGATCGCGCATCCGCGGCGCGGGCCGGGCGACCCGCTGCCGATCTTCGCGCGGGCTTTCCGGGTGAGCGGTCCGGTCCGGCGCGCGCGGCTGTACGTGTGCGGGCTCGGCGTGCAGGTCGTGACGCTCAACGGCCGCCCCGTCACCGACGAGGTGCTGGCCCCGGGGAACTCGAACTACCAGCGATCCGCCGAGTACCGGACCTACGACGTCACGGAGTCGGTGCGGTGCGGGCCGAACACGCTCGGCGTCCGGCTGGGCCACGGCACCGCGCACGTGCACCGGGACGGCACGAACTCCGGTCTGCGCGACGCGTATTCGTGGTGGACCAGTCACGACACCGCCTCGGGGGTGCTGAGCGCGGACGCCCGCGCAGGGGACGACTCGGTCCGGGCCACCGGCACCAGCGGCTACTTCGTGGGCGGTTCCGTGCACGTCGGCGAGGGCGAGCAGCTGGAGGACCGGTGGATCACCGCGCTCGGCGACGAGTCGATCACCTTCGCGCCGCCGCTGGAGCGGGCGCACCCCGCCGGCACGCCTGTCGCAGGGTCCGGCGACCCGGTGGCGGATGTCGACCCGAGCGCCGGTGCCGCGGTGCCGCCGCGAATGCTGGCGAGGCTGGAGCTCACCACCGCCGGCCGCGAGGAGGCGATCGTCAGCGGGCCGGAGTGGCGCACCGCGCTCGGCCCGGCGGTCACCGACAACTGGTTCTCGGGCACCGATCACGACGCCCGCCGGGAGCAGCCCGGCTGGGACGAGCCGGGCGCCGACCACTCCGCCGAAGCTGTGCGCCGCGACGGGAGCAGGACCGGCTGGATCGACGCGATGCCCGCGGCGCCGCCGAACCTGGCCACCGAGCTGGTGCGGCGCGCGGGCCCGCCGGTGCGCGTGGTCCGCGAGTGGGAGCCGGTGACGGTGCGCGAACCGGAGCCGGGGATCCAGGTGTTCGACCTCGGGCAGAACATCGCCGGGTGGCCGGAGTTGCGGCTGCCTCCGGTACCCGCGGGAACCGCGATCAGCCTGCGGCCGGGGGAGGCGCTGACCGAGGACGGCCGCGTGGACCAGACTTCGATCCGCGACGCCACCCGCGGCACCGACGTGCTGCACACCTACATCGCAGCGGGCTCACCGGAGGGGGAGCGGTGGCGGCCCGCGTTCCAGTACTTCGCGATGCGGTTCGTCGAAGTCGCCGCACCGGAAGGGATCCGGCCCGGACTGCGCGGACTGCAACTGCGTGCCGATGCGGCGCCTGCCGGAGCAGTGCGCACTTCGGACGGCCGGATCAACCGGCTGCACCGGATGGCGCACTTCTCGGTGGCGGCGAACCTGATGTCCGTGCTCACCGATTGCCCCGGCCGGGAGAAGCTGGCTTACGGCGCGGACTACACGCATCCGATCGGCGTGCTCTCGCGGCACTTCGACCTCTCCGCGTACCTGCGCACGATGCAGCGCCACCTCGTCGAAGGTCAGGCGGGGCGCGGTCCGCGGGCGGGCAACGTGGCGTTGAAGGCCCCGGTCTACGACTGGGGCTACACCGGGGATTTCGGCGACGAGGTCAACTGGGGCAACGCGATCGTGCTGGTGCCGTGGCTGCTGCACCGGCTCTACGGCGACACCCGGACGATGGCGCAGCACTACTCGGCCATGACGGCTTACCTGGATTACCTGAGCCGGCGCAAAGCGAACGGCCATCTGGTGACCGGGCCGCTCGGCGATTGGGTCGGAGCGGAAGACACCTCGGGTGAGCTTACCGGGACCTGGGGTTATTACCTGACTACCCGGCGGCTCGCCGACATGGCCGGAATCCTCGGCCGCACAACGGATTTCCGCGAGTTCTGCGCGCTCGCGGAGGCGATCGCGGGCGCGTTCCACGACCGCTTCTTCGACGCCGAGCTGGGTTGCTACACCGGCGACGGCGCCACCTCCGGCGCGACGCAGGCCGCGCAAGCGCTCCCGCTCGACGCGGGCATGGTGCCGGAAGCGGAACGCCCGCGGGTGCTGGATGCGCTGCTCGGCCGAATCCACCATCGGGACGGTCCGCGGCTGCTCGCCGGCCACATCGGACTCGGCCCGGTGGTGCGGGTGTTGCGCGACGCCGACCGCGACGACGTGCTGTGGGCGGCGCTGCGCCGGGACGAGGTGCCGGGTTATGGCGCGTTCCTGCGGGATCACCCGCAGAATCCCGGTGGGCTGACCACGATCCCGGAGCAGTGGGACATGGTGAACTCGCTGAACCACATGATCCTCACGCAGATCGACGAGTGGTTCCACACCGGGATCGCCGGGATACGCCAGGAACCCGGCTCGGTCGGCTTCCGGCGACTGCTGATCCGGCCGAAGCCCGTGGGCGATCTGCGGTGGGCCGAAGGCCACTACCGCGCGCCCGCGGGGCGCATCGAGACGCGATGGCGGCGCGACGGGACGGATTTCACGCTCACCGTGCGCATTCCGCCGAACGCATCGGCGCGGGTCCAGCTGCCGGGGCGAGTTTCCTGCAGGGGATCGCCAGGTGTCGCGGAGGAGAGCGCCGCCGGTGCGGTCTTCTCCGCGGGCCCGGGCACCCACACCTTCACGTCCGACCTGGAGCCGGAATGATCCGTACGGTACGCGTGCAATGCCGGAAATCACGCTCAGTGGCAACGAGATCCGCCGTGCAAGGTGGGAAAAACGAGATCTGGCGAGAAATGGACACCGGGGTTCTCCGCGGCGGCTGCGGTCGGTCACCGTATGGATCCAGTTCATCGGGCGGACAGAGGTGCGTGTGAGCGGAGCGGAATCCGAGTGTCCGGGGCCGGGTACGCGCGGCCGCGGTGCGGTCCGGCGCGCCACGTGGGTGCCCGGCGCCGCCGAACTGTCCGATGTGGAACTCCTGCTGGACGGTGCTTTCCCGGCGCTGAGCGGATTTCTCGATGCCGCCGACGTCGAGTCCGTGCGCACCCGGCAACGCCTGTGCGACGCGACCCCTTGGCCCGCCCCGATCACGTTGACCGTGCCTGCGGAAGTGGCCGCCGCGGACGAGATCGAACTGCAGGACTCCGAAGGCGCACCTGTCGCCGTGGTCAGCAACGTCGCGGCCTGGTCGGACGCCGACGGCAGCCATGCCGCCGGACCGGTACGCGCCGCCGCGGCGCCTACGGGCGCGCTGCGCAGAATGCGCCCGCCGGCCGCCAGTGTGCGGGAAAACCTGTCGCACGGCCCCGTTCTGGCGATGCTTCCGGAAAAACCCTTGCACCACAAGGAGATCGCGCAGCTGCGCGAGCTGGTCGCCGAGCACGGGGCGCACCTGCTGCTGCTGCCCCGGATGATCGGGCCGCGCCCGGAAGTCCTGGTGCAGGCAGTGCTGGCCGCACGCCCGGAACTGCCGCCGGACACGACGGTCGTGCCGGTGCCGCTGGCGCAGCGGCCCGATCCGAAGCGGGACGCGCTGCTGACCGCGCACGTCGCCGCCGCCTACGGAGCCACCCACCTGATCAGCGAGCATCCGCTGGAACAGCCGCCGATTCCGGGCTTGGAGCCGCCCGAGGTGGTGCGCGAGGACACCGGCCGCTGGCGCCCGGCCGCGCAGGTCGAGCCGAGCAGGCGGCTTCCCGGCCTCAGCGCTGAAGAACTGCGCGCACACCTGGACCGGGGCGACCCGCTGCCGAGCTGGTTCACCACGCCCGCCATCGCCGAGCAGCAGCAACGGCTGCATCCACCGCTGTCCCGGCGCGGCTTCACGGTGCTGTTCACCGGACTTTCCGGAGCGGGCAAGTCCACGATGGCGCGTGCATTGCGGGACGAGCTCACGCAGTACGACCACCGGGCCGTGACGCTGCTCGACGGGGACGTCGTGCGCCGCACGTTGTGCGCGGGACTGGGCTTTTCCGCTGAGGACCGCAGCCGCAACGTGCGCCGGATCGGGTTCGTGGCCTCCGAAGTCACCCGGCACGGCGGCGCCGCGATCTGCGCGCCGATCGCGCCGTACCGCGCCGACCGCGATGCGGTGCGCGACATGGTCGAGGAATCGGGCGGATTCGTGCTGGTGTACGTGGCGACGCCGTTGGGCGAGTGCGAGCGCCGCGACCGCAAGGGCCTCTACCGCAAGGCCCGCGCCGGGACGCTGCCCGAGTTCACCGGCGTCTCCGCGCCGTACGAGGTGCCCGCCGATGCGGACCTGGTGCTGGACACCTCCGGGCTGTCGCAGGACGAAGCCGTCGACGAGGTCGTCGCGCTGCTGCGGCGACGAGGCTGGGTGGGCCGGTGGAACCCGCATTAGCCGAGCTCGCCGCACCGAACCCGGGAGTGGCGGTCACCGGCCTGCTGACCGGGCTGCTGGTGGGACTGACCGGGATGGGCGGCGGCGCGTTGACGATGCCCCTGCTCACGCTGGTGTTCGGGGTGCCGCCGTTGGCAGCGGTGTCCTCCGACCTGGTCGCCAGCGCCGTCATGAAGCCGGTCGGGGCGCTGGTGCACCTGCGGCGGAAAACCGCGGACGCGCGGCTGGTCGGCTGGCTGTGCCTGGGCTCGCTGCCGTGCGCGGTGGTCGGATCGCTGTTCGCGGGTTCGCTCGGCGACGGTGCGGAATCGTCGTTGAAGACGTTGACCGGTGTGGCGGTACTGCTGGCCGCGATCATGCTGTTCGCCCGGATGCTGCTGGCGAAACGCAGACCCGCGGCAGGCCCCGCCTCGGTGCGGCCGTTGCCGACCGCGCTGCTCGGCGCCGTGGCCGGGCTCATCGTCGGCACCACCTCGGTCGGTTCCGGTTCCATCATCATCGTGTGCCTGCTGCTGACGAACCGCTCGCTGAGCTCGGCGCGGCTGGTCGGCACCGACCTGGTGCAGGCCGTGCCGCTGGTGCTGGTCGCCGCCTGCGGGCACCTGTTCACCGGCGAAGTCCACTTCGGAATCGTCGGTTCGCTGCTGGTGGGCTCGCTGCCCGGAGTGCTGGTCGGAGCGCTGATCTCGGCCCGCGTCCCGGACCGGCCGATCCGCGTGCTGCTCGGCGGAATGCTGGCGACCACCGCAGTCATGCTCCTGGGCGCGAACGCGATCATCGGCGCGTCGTTGGGCGTGCTGGTGGTGCTCGCGGCAGCGGTCTCCCCGGTCGCGCACCGGGTGTTCTCCCGTGCCCGCCCTGGCGCGCGGAACGAAGAGTTGACGTCGGACGAGGAGGTACCGGGTGAGCGCGGACGATCACG
The DNA here is from genome assembly GCF_016526145.1 of Saccharopolyspora galaxeae. Lineage (GTDB taxonomy): Bacteria > Actinomycetota > Actinomycetes > Mycobacteriales > Pseudonocardiaceae > Saccharopolyspora_C > Saccharopolyspora_C galaxeae. The sequence goes on along the minus strand of NZ_JADDUE010000005.1, from coordinate 252,455 downwards.
AACTCGCCGCACGACTGGCGCGGGAAGCCGGCGAGAGCCTGCTGGACCTGCGGGAGCGGACGGCGTCCACAACGGACCCGAAAGCCCTCGGCGCGGAGGGTGACCGCACGGCGCACGACCTGCTGGTCGCCGCGCTCGCGCAAGCCCGCCCGCAGGATCCGGTGCTGTCCGAGCACGGCGTTTCCGGGCCACCGCGGGAATCCGCCGACCGGGTCTGGATCATCGACCCGCTGGACGGGACCCGCGAGTTCTCCGAAGCCGGACGCACCGACTGGGCCGTGCACGTGGCACTGGCCGAGGATCATCAGATCACCGCGTCCGCGGTAGCGCTGCCCGCGCACGGCCGGGTTCTCGGCACCGGTGCGCCGCCGAAGCAGCCGAGCCACGGCATCGCCCACCCTCGGCTGGCGGTCAGCCGCAGCCGCCCGCCGGAATTCGTGCGCGAGCTCGCCGAATCGCTCGGCGCCGAGACCGTTCCGATGGGCTCCGCCGGCGCGAAGATCAGCGCGGTGGTGCTCGGCGAGGTCGACGCCTACGTGCACGCGGGCGGGCAGTACGAATGGGACAGCGCAGCGCCGGTCGGCGTGGCCCGGGCGGCCGGACTGCACACCAGTCGGGTGGACGGCTCGCCGCTGCACTACGACCTGCCGGACCCGTGGTTGCCGGATCTGCTGGTGTGCCGCCGGGAACTGGCCGCGGACCTGCTGGCCGCGCTGCCCGGGAACCTGACCGAGGGGAGTCGCTGATGCCGTCCGGACCGTCCCGATCGGACGTCCTGGAGTCCGAGGCGCTGCACCTGATCCGCGAAGTGGCCGCCGAATTCGACCGCCCCGCGCTGCTGTTCTCCGGCGGCAAGGACTCCGCGGTCCTGCTGCGCCTGGCGGAGAAGGCGTTCGCACCCGCTCCGATCCCGTTCCCGGTGCTGCACGTGGACACCGGGCACAACTTCGACGAAGTGCTCGACTTCCGGGATCGCCGCGTCGCCGAGCTGGGAGTGCGCTTGGTGGTGGCCGGCGTGCAGGACTCGATCGATGCGGGCCGGGTGGCCGAGCCGACGGGCCGCTGGCCCAGCCGCAACCGGGCGCAGACGGTGACGCTGCTGGACGCCGTCGCCGAGCACCGCTTCGACGCCCTGTTCGGCGGCGCGCGCCGCGACGAGGAACGCGCGCGGGCCAAGGAGCGGATGCTGTCCTTCCGGGACTCCTTCGGGCAGTGGGATCCGCGCAACCAGCGCCCCGAGCTGTGGAACGTCTACAACGGACTGATCCGGCCCGGCGAGAGCGTGCGCGCGTTCCCGCTGTCGAACTGGACCGAACGCGACGTGTGGACCTACGTGGAACGCGACGGTGTCGAGCTGCCGCCGCTGTACTTCGCGCACACCCGCAAGGTGTTCGAGCGCGACGGGATGTTGTTGGCGGACAATCCGTTCCTGCACCGCGACCCGGACGAGCCGCTGGTGGAGCGATCCGTGCGGTTCCGCACGGTCGGCGACATGACCTGCACCGGCGCGGTTGCATCGGAAGCGTCCACGGTGTCCGAAGTGCTCGCCGAGATCGCCGCGACCCGGGTCACCGAGCGCGGCCAGACCCGCGCCGACGACCGCACGAGCGCGGCCGCGATGGAGGACCGCAAGCGGGAGGGATACTTCTGATGAGCCCGAGTTCTCCGGCCGGACCGGCCGTTCCCGCGGACGCGTTACCCGGAACCGCTGCGGACGCGGACGGTTTCACCCCGGCCGACGGCCTGCTGCGGTTCGCCACCGCAGGCGCGGTCGACGACGGCAAGAGCACCCTGATCGGCCGGTTGCTGCACGACTCGAAGTCGCTGCTGGCCGACCAGGTCGAAGCGCTGGAGCAGGCCAGCGCGGAACGCGGCGACGACGTGCTGGACCTGGCGATGCTCACCGACGGCCTGCGCGCCGAGCGCGAGCAGGGAATCACCATCGACGTGGCGCACCGCTACTTCGAGACCGCCCGTCGCGCGTTCATCATCGCCGACACCCCGGGTCATGCCCAGTACACCCGGAACATGGTCACCGGGGCGTCCACTGCGGACCTGGCGATCGTGCTGGTCGACGCACGGCACGGCTTGACCGAGCAGAGTCGCAGGCACGCCGTGCTGGCCGGGCTGCTGCGGGTTCCGGAGGTCGTGCTCGCGGTGAACAAGATGGACCTGGTCGACTACGACGAGCAGGTTTTCCGCGACGTCGCGGCCGTATTCGCCGAGTTCGTCGGGCACGGGTGCACCGCGATACCGCTGTCGGCACTGCACGGCGACAACGTGGTGGAACGCTCGGCCGCCATGCCCTGGTATGACGGGCCGGCGCTGCTGGAGCACCTCGAGCAGGTCCGCATCGCGGACGACAACTCCACAATGGACTTCCGGATGCCGGTGCAGTGCGTCATCCGGGCGCCCGAGCGCGATTACCGCGGTTACGCCGGCCAGATCTCCGGCGGCTCGGTGGCAGCGGGCGATGAGGTGCTGCACCTGCCCTCCGGGATGCGATCCCGAGTGTCCTCGGTGGACACCGCGGATGGCGCGCTGGTCAGCGCGCAGGCTCCGCTGTCGATATCGCTGCGACTGGCCGACGACATCGACGTCGGTCGCGGGGATCTGCTGTGCGCCGCGGCGAACGCCCCGGAACCGGCGGACGAGCTGTCCGCGACGGTGTGCTGGATGACCGCGGCGGCACCGCTGCGGCCCGGCACGCGGCTGCTGTTCAAGCACACCACGCGCACCGTCAAAGCCGTCGTTACCGAGGTTCGGCACCGGCTGGACGTCACCACGCTGAGTCGGGAGCCGGCCGCCGAGCTCGGGCTCAACGACATCGGCGAGGTCGGACTGCGCCTGGCGCAGCCGATCTTCTGCGACCCCTACGAGCGCAACCGGCTCACCGGCGGCGGAGTGCTCATCGACGAGACGACGCACGCCACGGCGGGCGCCGTCCTGATCACCGAGGCGAACCCCGGTACGCGCAGTTGATCGGCGCGTGCTGCCGGGCAGCTACGACAAGGAGTTGAACGCAATGGTCAAGATCATCGGAGCCGGGTTCGGCCGCACCGGCACCGCATCGCTGAAGGCGGCGCTGGAACACCTCGGCTACGGCCCCTGCTACCACATGTTCGAGGTGATCGCGCAGCCCGAGCGGGCGCAGGACTGGGAGCTGGCGATGGACGGCCGGGTCTCCGATTGGCAGCAGGTGCTCGGCGGATTCGAGTCCACAGTGGACTGGCCGGGCTGTGCGTTCTACCGCGAACTGATGGATTTCTACCCGGACGCCAAGGTGTTGCTGACCGTGCGCGACCCGGAACGCTGGTACGACAGCACCTACGGCACGATCTACCAGTTCGTGCAGGACCCGCCCGGCGACGACGACTTCAGCGCCAAGCTGCGCCCGACCATCGAGCGGATGATCTGGAACGGCACGTTCGACGGCCGGTTCGAAGACCGCGCGCACGCCATCGACGTCTTCGAACGGCACAACGCCGAAGTGCAGCGCGTGGTGCCCGCCGACCGGCTGCTGGTCTACCGCGTCGGCGAGGGCTGGCAGCGGCTGTGCGACTTCCTCGACGTGCCGGTGCCGCAGGAGGAGTTCCCGCACGTCAACGATTCCGCCTCGATCCGCGACCTGGCCGCGCAGGTCAGCGCCGATGGCGAAGTGCCGTCCCCGTTCACCAGCGCTTGATCCGGAGATGTCCATGTCATCTGACTCCTTCTCGATCGGCCGCCGCGCGGTGCTGCGAATGCTGGCCGCGGCTCCCGCCGTGCCCGCGCTGATCGGCACCGCAGGCACCGCCGGCGCCGCCGCGTCCCCGGGCGCCCGCGCCGGGCAGGGCCTCATCACCCGCCCCGACCTGCAACCGCCGCTGGTGGAGATCAGCACTCCGGCCGCGAACACCGAGCCCGGGCACGTGCTGCTGACCCCGGCCGGAGCCAACGTGCTCAACGCCGAGGCGGCCGCACCGCGCGCGGCGACACAGCCCGGTGCGCTGATCATGGACGATCTCGGCCAACCGGTGTGGTTCAGCCCGCCCGCCGAGGGCGTGATCGCCAACCTCCAGGTGCAGCGCTACCAGGACCGGCCGGTGCTGACCTTCTGGGAGGGCGCGATCGAGGTGCCGCCCGGTTTCGGCAACGGGCAGTACGCCGTGCTGGACGAGAGCTACCGGCGGATCGCGACCGTGCGCGCGGCCAACGGCCTGCAAGGCGACATGCACGAGTTCGTGATCACTCCGCGCGGAACCGCGCTGCTGCTGATCTACTCCGAGGTGCGCGCGGACACCACGCCGGTCGGCGGGCAACCGAACTCGAAGGTGCTGGAAGGCGTCCTGCAGGAAATCGACATCGCTTCCGGGCAGCTGCTGCTCGAGTGGCGCAGCCTGCAACACGTCGGGCTGGACGAGTCGCTGCTGGCGGTGCCCAAGGACCCGGAGCAGTGGTTCGACTACATCCACCCCAACGCGATCTGCGAGGACGGTGACGCGCTGCTGGTCTCCGCGCGCTGCACGCACTCGGTGTTCCGGATCGACCGGGCCAGCGGCGAGGTGACGTGGCGGCTCGGCGGCAAGCGGAGCGACTTCGCCATGGGTCCGGACGCGGCGTTCGCCTGGCAGCACGACGCGCGCCGCCAGCCGGACGGGACGATCACCATCTTCGACAACGCCGAAGCCGCACCAGGTCGCGGCCGCTCCCGCGCGCTGTCGCTGGCCGTGGACGAGACCGCCCGCACCGCGAACGTGGTGCGCAGCAACGAAAGCCCGGAAGGGTTGCTGGCGCCGAACCAGGGCAACATGCAGGTGCTGGCCAACGGGCACGTCTTCGTCGGCTGGGGCGGAGAGCCGTACTTCACCGAGTTCGGCGCGGACGGCGAGGTGCTGTTCCACGGCAGGTTCACCGAGTCGATCACGTCCTACCGCGCGTTCCGCTCGGCGTGGGTGGGCAAGCCGCTGGACGCCCCGGCCGTTGCCGGGCTGCCGGGCAACGGCTCGACCAGCGTTTACGCGAGCTGGAACGGGGCGACCGAAGTGGTGACCTGGCGGGTGCTGGCCGGGCCGGACGAGGCGAACCTGGCTCCGGTGCAGGACGCGCCGAAGACCGGGTTCGAAACCCGGGTCGACATCGCGGGTGCGCAACCGTTCGTGTCCGTGGAGGCCCTCGACGCCGGGGGAGCCGTGCTCGGCGCCTCGCCGCCTGCCCGGGTGGGCTGAGAGCCGATCGCTTGGAGTGAAGGGACTTTTCCCGCCGAGGAGTCCCTTCACTCCGCGGAAACGGCGCGGCGAGCGGGCTCGTGCCGGCCGCGAGGCCCGGACGGTGTCCGCGACCGGTTCGGACAGTAGGCTTCCTCCGGATCCGACACCCGGAGGGGGAAGCGATGCAGCCTGCGATGAACGAGCACCTCACCGGGCTCCGATGCATCCAGTGTGGACGGTTGCATCCGGTCGCGGACCATCCGGCGGGCTGCGAGCACTGCCGGGATCAAGGCAGCGCGGCGAACCTGCGCTGCGAGTACGACGACGACCGGCCGCGGCTGTCGCTGACGGGCGCGCGCAGCCTCGGCGAAGGCGGCACGCCGCTGTTCCCGCTGCCCGCCGAGGTGGCCGGTCTCGACGTGTGGGTGAAGAACGAGGCGGCCAACCCGACCGGTTCGCACAAGGACCGGTTCAGCTGGGGCGCGGTCGGCCGCGCCGCCGCTGCCGGGTACGCGGGCATCGCCGCTGCTTCCTCCGGCAACGCCGCGTTGTCGCTGGCCGCTTACTCCGCGGCGTACGGCTTGGCGTGCGAGGTCGCCGTCACCACCGACATCCCCGATGTGCTCGCCGGGGCCGTCCGGGACACCGGTGCCACGCTGCACGTTTTCGACAGTGCCGAGCAGCGCTGGGACTTCCTGCGCGGCCGCACCGGTGATCCGGGCACGCTCGTGGTCACCAACTACACGCGCCCGGTAGCGGGCGGTTCACCGTTCGGGATCGACGCGATGCGGGCCATCGGTTGGGAGATCCGCTCCGGCCTGCAACGCCTGCCGGAACACGTGGTGATCCCCGTTTCCCGCGGCGACCTCGCCTACGGCGTGTGCCTCGGCTTGCAGCAGATGGCGCGCAGGCACGGAGAATCGTGCCCACGGGTTCATCTGGTCGAGCCGTTCCCGAGGCTCGCCGCGGTCCGCGCGGGAGCCGGCGTGCACGACAGCTTCACCGGCTCGGCCGCCGGAACCCCGTCGATCGGCGGGGATTCGACGACGGTGCAGGCGTTGCGAGTCCTCGACGACACCGGCGGATCGCCCGTGGTGCTCTCCTCCGAAGTGGAGGATGCCCGGATCCGCTTGGCACGCATGGGGATTCTCTGCGAAGGCACGTCCGCCACCGTGTTGCCCGCGGTGGAGGAGTTGCGCGGGCGCGGTGTCGCCGCACCCGGCGAGTCCATTGTGGTCGTACTGACGTCACATCCGTTCAACGGCCTCTGAACCCGAAGCGGGTTCACTCGGGCCCCGTCGTGTAGATCCCGTGCGGATACGGGTGGTACCCCTTGGTTCCGACAGCGCGGGCGACGGGACTGCGCACGTCCTCGTCGGCCTGCAGCAGATCCAGGACGTGGCGGAAGTCGTACCGCGGTCGCCAGCCGAGTTCCGCGCGGGCGCGGGAACTGTCGTAAACCCGGTCCAGCCCGGGGAACATCCGCCACCCGCGGCGGGCGTACTCGCCCGGCTGGTCCGGGAACAACCGGGACACCACAGCCTGCGCATCCGTGCGCAGCTGCGCGGAATCCTCCCGGCTGAACGGGGGAGTGGCGCTGATGATGTAGCGCCCGAAGCCGATGCGCGGAGCTTCGGCCAACGCGAGGCGGTGCGCGTCGACGACGTCCTGGAGGTCGACGCGGCGGTACAGGTACTCGTTGACCTTCGTGTTCATCCCCTCGTAGGCGGCCCGCACCTCGTCGCGGTCGTCGTCCTCCGGGAAGAACCGGGAAGTCCGCAGCACCACCACCGGCAGGCCGTGTTCGCGGTGCAGCAGCTCGGCCACGTTCTCGGCGGCGATCTTGGTGACGCCGTAGATGTTGCGCGGCACCGGCTCGACGTCCTCGGTGATCCACGCCGCCGGCTGATCCGGCTCGGGTGTCAACGCGCGGCCGAACGCGCTGGTGCTGCTGGTGAACACGAAGCTTTCCACCCCGGCGGCGGCGGATTCCTCCAGCAGCGCCAACGTGCCGGTGACGTTGGTGTCCACGAAGTCCTGCCGCTCGTGCGAGCTGACGTGCGGCTTGTGCAGCGTGGCCGCGTGCAGCACGCCCGTCACGCCCTGCAGGCACCGCCGCAGCAACGCCCGGTCGGTGATCGAGCCGGTGACCGTGGTGAACCGGGACTCCACCAGGTCGAGCCCGACCACGTCGCGTCCTTCGGCGCGGACGCTGCGCACCAATGCTTCCCCGAGGTGCCCGGCGCTGCCGGTCACCAGAATCCGTTCCGCACGCACCCCGCAGACGTTACGGACTCCGGGCGCGACCAGGAAACCGATTTCGGCGACTCAGCTTCGCCGCGGCTCAGCTCACACCAGCACGTCGGCCGCCTCCACCACGGGCAGGTCGTCCCGCGGCACGACCGGATTCTCGAACAGCGCTCCATTGTGGAACCCCGGAACCGTGCGCACGTACCGGCCCCGGATCCGGTCGTAGTAGTCCAGCAACTTCGCATTGGTGGCCCAGGCGGTGTAGCGGACGATCGTGACGCCCGTCCGCGCCGCGTGCGAAGCCGCCCAGCGCCCGAGGCAGGTGCCGATGCCGCGTCCCGCGTGCGAACGTTGCACCACCAGCTTGTGCAAGTAGCGAGCGGGAGTGCGCAGCTCCTCTTCGGTCCACAGCACCGGTGATCCGTGCGGGGTGCTGGTGACCGTGGCCACCGGCTCCCCATCCGGCTGCAGTGCCGCCATGAACGTGGACCCCTCGTGGATCCAGTCCACCATGCGCTGCCGGTCCGCCGGGCGGTTCCACTGGTCGGTGCCGTGCTCGGTCTGCAGCCAGTCGGCGGCCTCCTCCCGCCACCGCAGCAACAGGTCCATGTCGTCCACAGTGGCCGTACGCACGTGCAGCGTGGGCGGATTCATCCGGCGGCCTCCTCGGTTTCCTTGGCGGAGAGGGCGAACAGTTCGCGGAAAGCAGCGGTCAGCCGGGCACCGTGCTCGTTGAGCACCTTCCCGTCCGGACCCGTCGCCGCGCTGGCGGTGACCAGCATTCCCAGCGATGCGCCGGTCTCCAGCTCGGCACCGCGCGTGGGCAGGCCCACGGCCGCGCACTCACCTTCGGCGCACTCCAGCAGACCCGCACCGGCACGACGCCACACCAGCCGATCCCCGTCCAGCGCGTACACCCCGCTGCGCGGAGCGGTGGTCACCACGGCGGTGCGGCCGGTGTGCCGGACGGCGAGCTGCACGCCCGGCGCGGGAGCCGGGTCGTGCTCGCCGCTGGTGCGCCTGCCTTGCCGTTCCAGCGCGTGCCGGTTCAGCAGCGGGACGTGCCCTTGGGCTCGTTCGATCTCGCCCAGCAACCACGTCGAGCTCTGCGGCCGGGCGTTGAGCTCCAACACGGCCACCGAGTCGCCGCGCACGATCAGGTCGACCCCGAACACGCCGCGGTAGCCGCGTCCGGCCAACCCGGCTCCCACTCGTTCGACCGCTTCTCGCGCGCGTTCCATGGCGATCGCGGAAACGCGTTGCGGCGCTTGGAAATCGCAGCCGCAGTAGGCCCCGAACTCGAAGCCCGCCTCGGGCAGGCCGGCGAACTGCACCGAGGGCCTGGTCACGCCGACCGAGCCGTCCATGCCGACGAATCCGTGGAAGTTCAGCGCCGTGCCGTCGAGGAATTCGCTGATCAGCCAGTCGCCTGCCGCCGGTTCGCGCGCCCGTGCCGCGCGCAGCTCCGCATCGGTGCGCACCAAGTAGGTCCCCAGGCCGCCCGAGCCGACCGGGCGTTGTGCCACGAACGGCGAGCCCAGCCCGCGAACCAGCGCCGGGTGTGAGAGCGACTGCGCGGCGACGACCTCGCCGACCGGGACGGGCAGGCCGCGGTCGGCGAACCAGGCCCGCATCCGGGTCTTGTCGTTGAGGTCGGCGGGTGCCGTCCGCTCCGGTTCCCGGGCGACCAGCGATGCCCAATGTCGCGGCACCTCGGGCCTGGTCGCGGACAGCAGCGGCGGTTGGCCATGCGCGCGCACCCGCGCCGGCGGGGTCAGCGAAGCCTTCATCGCCTTGATCCCGCAACGCCGCACATCCCTGCGCGAACCCTGCTGATGTTCCAGCGAGCAGGTCCGCACGCCGAAGCGCTGCGCCCATTCGGGATCCGCGGACTCCGCGGAGGCCAACCAGGTCAGCGCACCCGCGCGCAGCAGCGGAAGCGCATTGACCGCGCGCGTGACGAAGTCGATCAGGCCTCGTTCGCGCAGCGCCCGGTCACCGTCCTCGGTCGATCCGATCGTCGGACGCACGGTTCCCTCGCAATCGGACTGGCGGACGCGCGGCGCTGAAGCTGCTCTTCATCGATACCGCAAGGCCATCGCCCGGGACAGAGCAACGCCGGATGATCACCTGGCTGTGGGCCGGGGTTCGTCGGATCCGGTGCAGCCGATCGTCTGGCGTTGCCGGACCGCCCTCGGTGGTGGTCCGAATAGCCGTTCGCGGCGCTGGGAAACCTCCTGCTGGCGAGAGGAGGCACCGATGGCAGCGCTGACCCCGGACTGGGAGACCGACCGCCGCCGCTTCGCCGAGCGCGTCGGAGCCGGCGCGGGACTCGCCGGCTCCGGCGCGCCGGGCGGGACCGGCGGACTCGCCGACCAGCGGGCGCAGATCTGGTCGCCGCTGGCGGGCCGGTTCGCCGACCTCGGCCGCGACGTGTTCGCCGAACGGACGTTGCGCGGTGTCGTCGATGCCGTCCTCGCGGTGGCGGTCCGGAGCGTTCCCGGTGCGGAGTTCGCCGCGCTGACCCTCACCCGGGCCGGCGAACCGCTGCACACCGCCGGCACCCGGAACGCCGCAGGCGGCCCGGACGAGCGGGCCGCGGCGTTGGACGACGTGCAGAGCGGCGCAGTCCAAGGGCCGTTCCACGATGTCAGCAGGCAATCCGGGCCCGGCGCGCTCGCCTGCCCGGACCTGACCGGCGAACCGGCGGAGTTCGCCGCTGCGGCGGCGCGGTGCGGTCTGCGCAGTCTCGGCGCCGCCGGTGTGTTCCCGGCGGGTGGCGGTGTTCGCGGTGCGTTGACGGCGTACTCGGCTAGTCCGGGGACGTTCGACGACTCCGCGGCCGACCGGCTGCTCGTGCTGGCCTGCTTCGTCGCGGCCGCGCTCGGCACCACCGATGCGGTCACCGCGGGCGAGCTGGCGCAGCGCAGCATCACCGAGCCGGTGCGCAGTTCCGTCGCCATCGAACGCGCCACCGCCGTGCTCGTCGAGCGGCGCGGCCTGAGCCCGCAGGACTGCTACGACGTGCTCCGGCGCGCCACGACCGAACTCGTCGGCAGGTGATCGGCGGCGCCCTTCACCGGGGCATCGGCGGATCACTGCCGGACGATGACCACCGGGCAGTTCGAGTGCACCGCGCACCGCTGGCTGGTCGAACCCAGCAACGCACCGTAGAAACTTCCGTGCCCGCGGCTGCCGACCACCAGCAGCCGGGCGTCGCCGGAGGCGTCGAGCAGCGCTTGCGCCGAGTGCCCGTGCACGACCTCGCGCTGGACCTGCACCGGACTGCCCGCGGCGACCTCGTCCACGGCCTCGTTCATGCTGCGTGCCGCGGTGTCCTGGAATTCATCGGGCGGCATCGGCCCGCCCTCCCAGCTGTAGAAGGCGGGGTACTCCCAGGCGACCACGGCGCGCACTTGGGAGTTGGTGAGTTCGGCCTGTTCCAGCGCCCAGCGCAATGCGGACCGGGAGGGTTCCGAACCGTCCACTCCGACCACGATGACGTTCTGCGTTGCGGTGTCCACGTCGCACCTCCGTAGCCTTCCGGCAGCGGATTCCAGTGTCGGCCGGAGCTTCGCCGGCTGGCAACGATGTTGCGGCGAGTCGTCGACGGTGCGTGCCCGACCATTCGTCCAGGGGTCACCCGGCTCAGCGGCGGGTTGAGATTTTCCAGTGATGCCAGGCGAATTCGCCGCACGTGATCGTTACTCGACCGGTGTCTTGCCGGTACGGGCGGGACGGGAGTTTGCTTGTGGGGCCATACGTCGCAGACCGCGTAGGGGGCAACGATGACCACAGCGCAGAACCCGACCACGGGCCGCTACCTCGTCCTGCTGCAGGACGATGCCACCGTGCTCGGCGCCCGCGAGCTCAACCGGGTCGCCGGGATCCGCGCCGCCAGCACCGCCGACGCCGCAGGCGCCGCGCCGGGGGAGCTGTTCAGCAGCGCGGGCGGCGTCGTGCTGCACGACCTCGGCGTGGCGCTGATCGACGCCGACCAGGACCAGGTGGCCACGCTGCGGAACTCGATGCAGCAGCGCGGTACCGCGCTGGCCGCGCTGGAGCCGGAGCGCCGGGTGTTCGCGATCGGCTCTCCGCAGCCACCGGACGACACCGAAACGACCTGGGGCCTGAAAGCGGTCGGCGCCGACAGCGCCGCGTCCACCGGCAGCGGTGTCCGGGTGGCGGTGCTCGACACCGGTTTCGACCAGCAACACCCGGATTTCGCCGGCCGCGACGTGGTGACCGCGTCCTTCGTGGAGGGCCAGGACGCGCACGACGGGCACGGCCACGGCACGCACGTGATCGGCACTTCGTGCGGCCCGCGGACGTTGCAGGCCGGGCCGGGCTACGGGATCGCCCCGGAAGCTTCGATCTACGCCGGGAAGGTGCTCAGCGACGAAGGTTCCGGCGGTGACGGCGGAATCCTGTCCGGGATCCAATGGGCCATCGCCAACAACTGCCCGGTGGTGTCCATGTCGCTCGGCGCGCCGACCCAGCCGGGCCAGCCGTTCTCGGACGCATTCGAGCGGGTCGCGCAGCGGGCCATGCAGCGCGGCACGCTGATCATCGCGGCTGCGGGCAACGAGAGCCAGCGCTCCGCCGGTGTCGTGGCGCCCGTGGGGCATCCGGCGAACTGCCCGTCGGTGATGGCCATCGGCGCCGTCGACGAGCAGGGCCAGATCGCCGACTTCTCGTCCGGCACGGTCGACGAGATCGGGCAGGTCGACTTGGCCGGCCCCGGCGTGGACGTGTACTCCAGCTGGCCCGGCCAGGAGCGCTACCGCAAGCTCAGCGGAACCAGCATGGCCACCCCGCACGTCGCCGGGGTCGCCGCGTTGTTCGCGCAGCAGTTCCCCGAACGCGCTTGGGGACTGTGGGCGCGGTTGACCCAGCGCGGTCGGCGGCTGGCGCTTCCCGCCACCGACGTGGGCACGGGGCTCGTGCACGCGCCCTGACCCGGAGTGCGGCGCGGGCGGACCGGACGGTTCCGGTCCGCCCGCGTTTTGCCGTCGTGGCAAGGGTGTTCAGGTGTGTCGTTCCCCCGAATCGGGTAGTCGGAAGGCGGCCGGTCAGGTGCGCTGAACCGGCGGAGCACCATCAGGTGACCGCGCTGACGAGTCTCGAGCGCGGCCGCTCGGGGGGTCGGCTACGGATGAACGCACACGACGCCGGGGAAGGCGATACCGGCAGGCAATCGGCCGCTCCCGGCCGGCCCGGTGAGCAACGTGCCCGGGAGGACGCCGCGGCGCTGGCACGCCGGGCGAACCGCGAGCTGACCATCGCCGCGGACAGCGCGGCGCAGGCCGCCGCGCCCACCGAGATCCCCGGCGCACGAGGAGAACCGCCCGCGGAATCCGAGATCACCTCCGCCCGCGACGCGCTGCTCGACATCGCCGGGAGGGGACACCGGCTGGCGCACCTGCTCGACAGCCTCGCCTACCGCTACGCGACTCCCGGCCGGGCACGGCCGCCGGACGCGCATGTCGCGCTGGACCAGGCGGCGGCCGCGGCCGAGGATCTCGGCAACTGCGCGAAAGCCGCCGCCCACGCGATCGAAGACGACGAACCGGAGGCCGGCCGCCGCGGCTGAGCGCGTGGCGTGCCGGTCACTGGCGCGCCGGCGCCCGACTCCGTCGCCCATTCCTCGCCGCAGCCGTGCTGCTCGGCGCTTCTCGAGGTGCTCGTACTGCCGCTCGTGCTTGCGGTTCCAGCCCTGCTGAGGCATGGCCTCTTCGCGCTTGCGGGGCGATGCTGGCCATTGATCCACCCGCGAGCTCGCAGCTGCACGCCGCTACGGAGATCGCGCGCACCCGCCCGCGCACCCCTACGCTCACTCGCGGCGAGCCGAGAGAAGGGGAACGACGTGGCTTTTCGCACTGGAACAGGCAACGGTTTGCCGCTGCGCCGCATCCGCGTCCCGCGATGGGCCGAGCAGCGCGGCACGTGGCGCGAGGCGCGGCCGGCGCTGATCGATGCTGCGCTCAAACGCGCCCAGTCCCGGCCATCGGGCAACTGGTTCGTGCTCGCCGGCAGCAGGGAGATCGGTTCCGCGCGCCCGTTCGGCCGGACCGTTGCGGGCGTGGAAATCGTGGCGTGGCGGGACGAAAGCGGCGCGCTGCACGCCGGTCCTGGCGCGTGTCCGCACATGGGCGCGCCGTTGAGCGAGGCGCGGGTGCACTGCGGGCGGCTGGTGTGCCGGTGGCACGGGCTCGAGCTGGGCGAGGACGCGGGCCGGTGGTGGCGCACGTTCCCCGCGCACGACGACGGAGTCCTGGCGTGGGTCCGGCTCGATGCGCAAGGCGGGGAGGAGCCGCTGCCCGAGCCGGTCGTGCCGCACCGTCCGCGGCCGCCGGAGAGCATCGACGCGGTGGCCACGGCGATCGGCGTGTGCGAACCGGAGGACGTCGTGGCCAATCGGCTCGATCCGTGGCACGGCTCGTGGTTCCACCCCTACTCGTTCGCGAACCTGACGGTGCTGCGGGCGCCGGAGGCCGATGCCTCCTCGGACGCCGACGACACGTTCGACGTGGCGGTCACGTTCAAGCTGGCCCGCGGTGTCGGAGTGCCGGTGCGCGCGAGCTTCAGCGCACCGGGGCCGCGCACCATCCTCATGCGCATCGACGAGGGCGAAGGCGTGGGCAGCGTGGTGGAGACGCATGCGACGCCGTTGGGCACGAATTCGCGGGGCGAGCCCACGACCGCGGTGATCGAGGCGGTCGTGGCGCACTCGCCGCGGCCCGGCTTCCGGATGGCACGGCCGGTGGCCGGGGCGGTGCGGCCGTTGATGCGGTGGGCGGCGCTGCGGCTGTGGCGCGACGACCTCGCTTACGCCGAGCGCAGGTACGCGCTGCGCAGGGCCGGTCGCTGAGCGGTTCCGCCGAGCCGTACGGCGCCAGCCAGCGCGATGTGAAGTTTGCAGCGGCTTTGCAAGTTCAGTGGTGAGTGAAATTTTTCCTCGGATAGCCGGCCGGCCGAGATGCCGCACAACGGATCGCGGCGGACGAGAAGCGGGGTGGCTCGCGTTCGCGGCGGCTCAGGCGATTCGGGCCGCGGTGCGCAGTAGGGCGCTCCGGCCGCTGCCCGGGACGGTCCACACGTCGTGCCCGCGCACGCCCCAGTTCCCCAGCAGCCGGTTCGCCGCCACCACACCGCTGGTTGCGGCTCGTTCCATCAGCGCCACCGGCATATCGATGCGCACGTGGTCGCCGGCGACGACCAGGCCGGGCTCGGGCGTGCTGATCGCGGCTCGTTGCGCGAACCCGCCCGGCGGGAACAGCGGGCAGTCCGAACGCAGCTCGTGGCGCTCGTCGAGCACCTGCGCGCGCTCGGTCTCGGGATAGGCGCGGTGCAGCTCGGCGAGCACCCGCGGCCGCAGCTGTTCGACGGTCGACTCGCCCGGCAGCGCGTAGCAGTGCAGTTCGACGACCGAGCCGCCGCTGCTGCGGGCCCAATCCGCGGCGCCGCGCTCGTAGCGCTCCAGCACGCTGATGTTGTCCACCGGTCCGAAGCCGCTGGTGCCGAGGAAGGCGTGCCGGTCCCGGCGCACCGGCCGGTCCAGCCAGAACCGCGACACCAGGAACGGGGGAGCGGTCCGCCGTTGCGCGATGCTCTCGCGCCAGTCGGCGTTCCCGAGCCCGGTGGACCGCTGCACGATTCCTTGCAGCCCGCGAAGGTCCGCCGCGAGCACCACGGCGTCGGCCGGAATCCGCTCGCCACCGCCGAGGTGCACGACGTACTCGCGCGGCCCGTCGTGCGTTACCCCCTGCACGCTGCTGCCGAGGTGCACGCGCCCGCCGAGCCCCTCCACGTGTTCGCCCAGCGGGTTCCACAGGGCCGGGAAGGAGTCGGCGACGTCGAACAGCAAGCCCTCGCTGGAGCCGAGGAAGTACAGGTGGAACATGACCGCGAGCTCGGCGGCCGACAGCTCGGCGGGCGGTGCGAAGAAGCTGCGCGAGAACACCTCGAACGCCAAGTGCTGGGCCGCTTCGGGAAAACCGATGCGCTGCAAGTACGTCGCGGCGTCGAGTTCGTCGAGCCGCTCGTAGGTCTGCGGCACGCGCACGTCGGCCAGCGACAGCGCCGTCCGGATCGACATCCGCGGCACGTCGCGCCACCGGAACGTGGGGCTGCGGGCGACGAAGCCGAGCGCGTTCCACGGCGGGGTGCGCGGCAATCCGGCGAAGGTGTCGAGCCTGCCGTGCCGGTCCAGCAGCGGATACTCGGGCAGCTCGACCAGCCCGTCCAGCGCCGGATCGACGCGGCGCAGCAGGCCGCGGAGGTTGTAGTACTGCCGGAAGAAGGCGTGGAAGCCGCGGTTCATCGGCACCTGCGTGCCGTCGGCGAGCGTGGTCGTCCAGCCGGCGACGCGCCCGCCCAGCTGGTCCTCGCGTTCGAGCAGGTCCACTTCGACACCGCGCTCGGCCAGGCAGGTGGCGGCGGCGAGCCCGGCGATGCCACCGCCGGCCACGACCGCGCGCGGGCGCGGATCGCTCGCGCGGGCGGCGCCGGGCCGGGCCGGACGGCGCACGGCGAGCCGGTCACGCATCGGCGGACTCCGGGCGCACGCCGAGGAAGGTGTGGGTGATCGTGCGCTGCCAGCCGCTCATGGGCTCGACGCGCACCGCGGCGAAACCGGTCTTGCGCATTCTGTTCAGCAATCGCTCGGGGTGGTCGAATTCGAGCACGCTGCGCCACAGGTGCCGGTACAGCTCGGTCTCACCGGTGCTCAGCCGCGCCAGCGGCATGATCACAGCCCGGCACACGGCGTGCCAGAGCAGCCGGTCGGCGAGGCGCAGCGGCAGCGAGTAGTCGTGCACGGCCAGCGGTGCGCCCGGCCGCAACAGGTCGTGCAGCAGCCGCAGGCCCGCGCTCGGGTCCGGCAGGTTGCGCAGCAGGTAGGCGGCGAGGATGCCGTCGAACGGGCCGTGCACTCCGGCCTCGCTCAGCGACCGCACGTCGGCGTGCACGAACCGCACGGACTGCGGCCACGCCTTGCCGCGGGCCTCGGCGAGCATCCGCTGCGAGCCGTCCACCGCGACGATCGAGGCGTGCGGCGCGGCGTCCAGCAGCGCGCGGGTGGACGCCCCGGTGCCGCAACCGACGTCGAGCAGCCGCAGACCCCGCCCGCCGCCGCGCAGCGCCAGTCGCCGCGCGGACAGCGCGAGGTGGCGGTGGTAGCCGGGGTTCGCGGCGACCAGGCGGTCGTAGTCGCGGCCGCCCTGGTCGAACAGGGCCGGGATCGCCCTGTTCCGGTCCTGCGGGCTCATCCGGAACTCCCATGCAGCACGTGGCCGAGGTGGCGCCGCGCGCGGGCCGCCACGGCAGAACTCAGCGCGGGCAGCGCGACGCCGAGCCGCCTGCCGGTGGACACCGCGAGCCGGTCACCGAAGATCTCATACCCGGATTCGACGATCCGGTCCAGGATCTCGCCGTAGAGCGTGTGCGCCGTGGCCACGCACGGGCGGGAGATCGGGTCGAGCATGGCGATACCGGGCTCGGCGTCGCGGTAGATCGCGCGGGTCCGCGAGATCTGGTCGGCCAGCGCGCGCCGCACCGCGCGATCCGGCCTGCCGCGCCGCTGGCACCACAGCAGCCGGTCCCGGTCGACGCCGAACGCGGCGAGTTCGTCGGCGGGCAGGTAGACCCGGCCGCGGTCCAGGTCCTCGCCGATGTCGCGCAGGAAGTTGGTCAGCTGGAAGGCGAATCCGAGCGCGGCCGCGTGCGGCGCGGCCTGCTCCCGCGGGGTGACCGTGCCCAGCACCGGCAGCACCTGCAGCCCGATCACACCGGCCGAGCCGTGCACGTACTCGTCCAGCGCGGCGCGCGTCGGGTAGTCGCTGATCCGCAGATCCATCCGCATCGAGCGCAGGAAATCGGTGAACAGCGCGCGATCCAGCCGGTACCGGCCTGCGGTGTGGCCGAGCGCGGCCAGCACCGGGTGCTCGACGCGGTGCCCGGCCAGTGCGCTGCGCAGGTCGTGCTCCAACCTGCCGAGCTCGGCCGCGCGGCTGGTTCCCGCTGGGTCGTCGAGGACGTCCACGATGTCGTCGACCCAGCGCGCGAAGCCGTACAGCGCGTGCACCGCGGGTCTGCGCGCCGGTGGCAGCAGGCTGGTGGCGAGGAAGTAGGTGCGGCCGTGCTCGGCGTTCAACGCCCGGCACGCTGCGTGCGCAGCGCGCAACGCCGGGTCCTGGATACCCGCGGCGTCGAGTTCGCGCCGCGCCGCGGGCGAGGGATCCTCGCCGCGGTGCCGGAATCCGCCCGCAACGTCCACATAGGAGATCGAAGCACATGCGGGGCGGGCGGCGCTCGGCAACGCCGCCCGCCCGTGGGCCGGGACACGCCCGGAGCGCTCGGCCGGGCGTGCCGCGGCGACGGCTCACATCTGCGGCATCAGGACCTTGTCCACGACGAACACCGTGGCGTTGGCGGTGGGCACGTTGCCGCACAGCACCGACGCGCCGTTGACCTTCAAGTTCTCGCCGGAGCCTTCCACCTTCAGCTGCCCGCCCTGCGCGGTCGGCAGCGTCCCGGCCCCGGCGAGTCCTTCGGCGTCCATCCGCTGCGGCACCACGTGGTAGGTCAGCACATCGGTCAGCTGCTGCTTCTGCGCCGGATCGGTCAGCATCGCTTCCAGCTGATCCTGCGGGATCGCCTCGAACGCCGGGTCGGCCGGGGCGAACACGGTGTACTGCGCGTCCGGCTTGTTCAGCGTGTCCACCAGCCCGGCGGCCTGCACCGCGGCGGTGAGCTTGGTCAGCAGCGGGTTGTTGCTCGCCGCGGTGCCGACCGGGTCGTCGACCATGCCCTGCACCGAGCCCGGGTCGTTCGGGTCGGTGGGCACCTGGGAGCAGCCCGGTCCGAACACGTCCTCGGCGGTGGTAACGCCGTTCGCGGCCGGTTGCGCAGCGGGCTGACCGGCCGGGGGCTGCCCGGGCGCGGCCGATTCGGCGCTGTCCTGCGCGGGTTGTCCGCAGGCGGAGAGCGCGAGTGCGAGCACTGCGGCGGAACCGGTGAGCGCGGCGGCTTGACGACGAATCCTCATGGACGTGTCCTCCTGGGGATGGAGGGGTTCGCTGGGTGCGAATCCCCGGACTCATCAGGTGTTCGGTGCATCCGGGATTTCGGATTGGTCCCATGAAGACTTTTCTGCCGGATTTCTTCGGCCGCAGGTGTTCCGAGCCGGCCGGAATCCCGTCGGCGCATGGAAAAGCGGGCGGGACCGATCGGCCCGCCCGCTCGTTCCGACCGTGCTCACGCCCGCAGACCGGCGGTGCCGAACTCCTTCATGCCTTGGGAAAAGCCCACGGTGGCGCGGAAATCGAGCTCTTCGGCGGCCTTGGAAGGGTCGGCCACGATGTGCCGGACGTCGCCGAGCCGGTAGCGCCCGGTCAGCACCGGCTCCGGCCCGCCCGCGGCCTCGGCCAGCGCGCGAGCCATGTCCCCGATGGTGTGCGGCTGCCCGGAGCACACGTTGTACGCGGCGAAGCCGGGCTGATCGCGGTGCATCGCGGCGACGTTCGCCGCGGCGATGTCGTGCACGTGCACGAAATCGCGCCGCTGGCCGCCGTCTTCGAAGATCTGCGGAGCCTCCCCGCGCGCCAGCGCGGACCGGAACAGCGACGCGACCCCCGCATAGGGCGTGTTGCGCGGCATCCGCGGCCCGTAGACGTTGTGGTAGCGCAGGCTCACCGCAGTGCCGCCGGTGTTGCGGGCCCACACCGCGGCGAGGTGTTCCTGGGTGAGTTTCGTCGTCGCGTAGGTGTTGCGCGGATCGATCGGCGCATCCTCCGGAACCGTGCCGGGTTCCAGAAGTCCGCCGCAGTCCGGGCAGCGCGGCTCGAAGATCCCGGCTTCGAGGTCTTCGGCGGCGCGCGGTCCGGGCCGGACCAGGTCGTGGCTCGGACACCGGTAGCGGCCTTCGCCGTAGACCACCATCGAACCGGCCAGCACCAGCTTCCCGATGCCCTCATCGGCCATTGTGGACAGAAGTTGCGCGGTGCCGAGGTCGTTGTGCGCCACGTATCCCGGCATGTCGCCGATTCCGGTTTCCAGCCCGACCATCGCGGCCTGGTGGCAGACCACGTCGACGCCGTCCAGCGCGCGCCGCAGCACCTGCTCGTCGCGCACGTCCCCGACGTGCAGCTCGTGCTCGCCGAGGTAGTCCGGTGCCGCGCCCGATCCGTGCGCCGCGGGAAGCAGCGCGTCCAGCAGCCGGACCCGGTGCCCGCGTTCGGCGAGCAGGTCGGCGATGTGCGAGCCGATGAAGCCCGCGCCTCCGGTGACCAGGACGTGCAAGCTCATGACCTCCGTGCTCGTTGGGAAAACGCTTCAGTTGGCGGTGCAGAACACCGAATGCCACCCGGTGGCACCGTCCGGCAGCACCGATGCCCGTCGCGGGGTCTGCACCTGCCCGTTGCGGTCGGTGGCGCGGCATTCCACGGTATGCCCGCCGGGAGCCAGGTCCACGTCGGCGCGCCACATCCGCCAGGTCTGGTCGTTGACCTCTGTGGACAGTTGGGCCGGCTGCCACGGGCCGCCGTCGACGCGGACCTCGACCGCGTCGATGCCGATGGTCTGCGCCCAAGCGATTCCGGCGACCGCGTTGCGGCCGGCGGGCACCTTGGCGAAACCGCTCGGCCGGTCGATGCGGGACTGCAACTTGATCGGCCCGCGCTGCCCCCAGCCGCGCTCGATCCAGTAAGCCGGTTTGGCGAAGGTGGTCAGCTCCAGGTCGGTGAGCCACTTCGTGGCCGAGACGTAGCCGTACAAGCCCGGCGTGACCATGCGCACCGGGTAGCCGTGCTGCGCGGGCAGCGGTTCGCCGTTCATGCCGAACGCCAGCAGCGCGCCGCGTTCGGCCTCCAGCAGCGCGTCGGTCGGGGTGCCCGCGGTGAAGCCGTCGGCGCTGGTGCTGAACACCTGCTCGGCACCGGGCCGGACCCCGGCGGCCAGCAGCACGTCGCGGATCGGTACGCCGGTGAACTCGGCGGTGGAGATGTAGGGGCCGCCGACCTCGTTGGAAACGCAGGTCATCGTGATCGTGCGGGTCACCCGCGGGAACCGCGCCAGGTCGGCGAAACCGAGGTCGAGCTCGCGGTCCACCATGCCGTGCACCCGCAGCCGCCAGGAGTCCAGGTCGACGCTCGGCACGCTCAGCGCGGTGTCGACCCGGTAGAAGTCCCGGTTCGGCGTGATGAACGTCGGTGTTCCGTCGGCCCGGAAGTCCGCTCCGGCCGGTACGGGTTGCGCAGGTGGCGCGTTCAGCGCCCTGCCGACCGCCTGTTGCGCGGCCGGTGAACCGCCGCTGCGCCCGCCGGTGGTCAGCGAGCCGAGTCCGCCCGCGACACCCGCACCGGCGGCCACCGCGACCGACGACACCAGGAATCGCCGCCTGCCGGGTCCGCGCTCGCCGCCGGATTCCGTTTCGCGGTCGGATCCGGGCTCGTCGCCGGATCGCGCGCCGCCGGAGGCATCGCGCTCCGCGTCGGCGTCTGCCGCCGCACCGTGCAGCCAGCGGAACACCCACACGCCCGCCGCGGTCGCCACCACCGGTGCCAGCACGCCCAGCACCCCCACATCGGGCCGGGCGAGCACCGCGGCGATCCCGACGATGCCGAACGCTGCGACCAAGACCGAGCCCGGGCGCGGGCCGCGGCGCGACACCAGACCGGCGAGCACCGCGAACACCAGCAGCACGACACCCATCCCGGCCAGCAGCGCGGTCTTGTCCGACTCGCCGAACGCGCGGATGGCGAATTGCTTCACCGGCTCCGGAGTCAGGTCGATGGCGGTGTTGCCGACCGCCAGCAGCGGCGCGGAACGCGGCTCGACCAGCGCGGCCACGAGCTGTCCCGAGCCGATCGCGGCTGCGGCCGCGAGCACTCCGCACAGCGCGGCGACGGTTGCGGGCAGGGGACGGGGAAGTCGTTCCGGTCTCACATCTTCCATTCGTAGTCGCGGCCGCGATGGATTGCCCCCGATATTCGGATCCCGGACGCACCGGGCGAGGAGTCACGGCAGCTGCGCTTCCCGGAGCGCCTCGTCCAGGCTGTCCATCAGCACCACACCCAGCGTGTTCGCCATCGAACCGGTGCCCAGCTCCGAGCGCAGCTTCGCCGCCAGCAGGCGCACCCGGCGCGGATCCGGCCGGGGCGCGCGGGTTGCTTCCCACAGGCCGTTCGCGACGCGCTGCACCGCTTCGGCTTCGCCGTAGCGGGCGTGCACGGTTGGCAGCGCCAACAACGCGACCCGGGCGACTCGCGCGATGCCCTCCAGCGACTCCCGCGGCACGGTCGTGGGCTCGGCCGGGGAGCGCGGCGGCACGACCTCGGGCGGTTCGGCGACCGCGACCGGCGCGGCACCGTCCCAGGAGGCGACGTCGCCGCCGTGGTCGCTGACGCAGATCAACCCGGAACCGGTGAGCCCGGCCCGCAGCGGCAGCCCTTCGGCGCTTTCCCGCCCGGTGGCGACCAGCTCGCGGGTCTGCAGCAACCGCACCACCTCGACCAGTTCCGCGCGCTGCGGCGGGGGGATCACCGACCCGGCGTGCGCGCTCGCGAGGAAACCGGCGACCTCGGGGCGGAAGTCGTCCTCGTCGTAGAGGTAGTTCAGGAACGCGCGCGCGATCGTGTCCGTCCTCGGCAACGTCGCCTCCCCGGTCCGCCCGATGCGGTGTTGCGAGCCGGCGCGCCCGGCGTGCTGCGGCGCGTGGCCGGCTTCCCCAGATCCGTGCGGGCCGCTCCGCTGCCCCTCAGCTCGGCCCGCTGCGCAGCCTACGGGCCGCCGCGGTCAGATCGCAGAGTCTTTCGTCACTCACATGACCGTGCGGTACAGGTGATTTTTCCTGCTGATCGAAGCGATCAAGGAACTTTGTTTCGTCAGTTGATCGTCGAATTGCGGGCGGCCGGCGGGCGCAGCGTTCGGGTAAGTTCCGCACCGGGCCGCCACTCGGCGGCAGGCACAGCCCCGACGGGAAGGAACACCGTGGCCACCATCGCCACCAATACCCGGGTCGACCGCGCGGAACTGCTCGAATTCCTGCGTCCCAGGCACCGCGCCGTGCTGGTCACCGAGCGCACCGGCGGCAGGCCGCAGCTCTCGCCGGTGACCTGCGGAGTGGATCCGCAGGGCCGCATCGCGATCTCCACCTACCCGGAGCGGGCGAAGACCCGCAACGCCAAGCGCTCCGAGCAGGTTTCGGTGTGCGTGCTCTCCGACGAGTTCAACGGGGCCTGGGTGCAGGTCGACGGCCGCGCCGAGGTGATCGATCCGCCGGAGAGCGTGGAACCGCTGGTCGAGTACTTCCGCAGCATCTCCGGCGAACACCCCGACTGGGACGAATACCGGGAAGCGATGCGCAAGCAGGGCAAATCGCTGATCCGCGTCACCATCGACGACTGGGGCCCGATCGCCACCGGCGGCTTCCCGTCCCGCCTGGCCGAGGACTGAGCCGCCCGTCAGGCACCCGGCCCTTGCTGAGCGCTGAAGCCTGCGTCTCCGAACGGATCGGTTTGGTTCAGATTGCAACCAATCCGTATCCCGTGGCGCGCGTGGAAGCGGCACAGACCTTCACTGCTCCCGATACACCTACCGGAAATACTTTACCAAGACCATAACCAGCAAGACGATCAGTCCGACAACGGCGAGCGCGACACCCCCCAGTAGAACGACCTCCATAGGGTTCAAACCAAAACTCATAGCAATCTCTCCAGTATGAAACATTTGAATATCATACGATCACTTCGCCAAAAAGCGCCACAGGTGCCCAGCGGTCAGCAGATTTTATCAAGTACACGCAGTGTATATATTCGCGGGACAGGCTTCAAATGATTTCATCACTGCAGACGACTGCGCCACCCGATGGTTCACCAGGATCGATGCTCTGGCGAGGCGAGACTCCAAAACGAGTTCGCCTCGCCAGAGTCTTACTCAAAGCTCAAACCTGACCCCGATACATGTCAACGACACTGCGGAAGGCAGTGTGGGTCGCACGCAAATCCCGTGATTCCACAGGAGCACATATAATCACCAACACCGCACGCGCAATCACAAGTAGGACTCAACCAGCCACAGCAACCGAGGCAGGAGCAGTTCGAGCACTTAGTATTCGCATCATCGCGCGCACCTTGACATGCAGAACTTTTGCTCGCCCCGTAGCTCGACCCGCGACTATTAAGCGAGGGGCGACACTGGCAATTTACCTTATCAGATACCTCCTGCTTGCTCGGCGGTGATTTGATGGCGCATCCAGCATTGCCAAATCCGCTTGCACCGACGCAGCCAAAGTTAGATCATCACGGTTCCGCTGTACGATCTCAGTGGATTCAGATGCAATCCCGTCGTCAGAAACAACTCCATCAGCTGTGAAAATGAAGTGGGTGCTGCGCCCAGAATAATCTTCGATGTCAAACGCGCGCTCAGCCTTGTCCATGGCAACCTTTAAGACGGTGCTGCCGTTTCGAACCAGCTCAAACGAGTCGCGCGCAGCAGATACCTCACTGATAATCTTTCCCGACCTGTCAGGAGTCGAGTGAGTAAACTGGACACTCTTAATGTTCCCGGTCGTGTGAGAGCCGCCCCCAGCCTCATCTACCGACTGGAGGTCGCTAATAGCCCTGACGCCCTCCCGACGAGCATGTTGCGGCAAGTCTTCGATCGACTTGACCGCGATGGTTTCCCTGGCAGCTGCAGGCCTCGTACCCGATAAGGACAAGCCAGTAGCGCCAGCTAAGGTTCCACCCACTTTCTTGAGGAACTTCTTTGACGCAGAGTCCGAGTCAGATATCTGTACAATTTGAGTCCGCGCCATCAAACGCGCGATTTGATATGAGCTACGCGGTCCGAGAACGTAGAGGAGTCGAATGCGCATCAACAGCCCAGTGAAGGCTCTAGGTTGACCATCTTCTACCTCTAGCACCGTAGGTTCCCACGGCCAATTCGGCGTTGCCTTATCGAGCAGCTGTTGAATCTTTGAATCATACAGGCTTTGTGCAACCAGTCGACCGCCACTATGGTTCTCTACATCGCGAGCAAGCCCACTGCATACGGAACAGGTTGAATCAAAAAGCAGGTAGCGTTGAACCACGAGAGCCTTTCTTCTCCGCGGGTGCAAAAACTGAAAGCGCCACTAGAACCCTACTTCCGGGAAGATCGAGCCCGCCGGGTCAGTCGCACCCTTACGCTGATCTGTGCTTTTCCGCGCGGATCATAGGGAGTCTTACCCTTCGAACATCGGAAAACTCTCAAAGTTGGCCCGGAAGCACCAAATTCGCGCATCGTTACTAAGCCAAATAGAGCAGTATTTATGCTCTCAACGGCGCCGATGCGGAGCGACCAAAGCCGAGAACGCGCGTGGCTTCAGAGTGATCGGCAGCTCGGCCAACTCCTTCTTCTCGGCGCTGCTCAGCCGGGCTGGTTCTCGTGCTCATCTGCGTCGGCCCGGGCCATCCAGTTCCGCAGGCAGGACTCGCTGATCCGCAGGCTCTGGGCCACCTCGGCGACCGGTTTCTCGCAGGCGGGCCAACTCGACAGCACGCTGCCGCAACTCTGGCGGATGAGGTGCAGGCATGAGGGCGGGGCCCGGGCTCAGGGGCCATGCTCAGGCGTCACCAACCTCATGACCTCATGCACGAGCTGGTCGCCCGGGCGGTCGTTGGCTGGCCCACGACAGCGGAAAAAGGACGACGCCCAGGGCTTGCTGGGGGTTCAAGCCCTGGGCGTCCTTCGCCGCACGAGGGGGAGGTGCGGCGGCATGCTCAGAATAACCAACGAGATCCGCTGCGTCACCGTCCGGTCCGGTGAGCGGTCAAGTCCTTTTTTGCATGACTGCGCCCCGTGCCGGACCGGCACGGGGCGCAGTGCGCAGTGGGATGCGCAGCGGGATCAGGACGTTCCGGCGCCCGCCTCCAGCGCCGGGCGGACCGCGAAGGTCAACTGGTCACCGGAGGTGTCCACCTCGACCCGCTGGCCCTCGGCCAGCTGGCCCTCCAGCAGCAGCTCGGAGATCGAGTCGTCGACCTCGCGCTGGATGGTGCGCCGCAGCGGCCGGGCACCGTAGTCCGGCTGGTGGCCGTGCTCGGTGATCCAGTCCACCGCCGCGTTGCTGAAGTCCACCTCGATGTCCTGGGTGTGCAGGCGTTCCCTGGTGTCCTCCAGCAGCAGCTCGGTGATCCGGTGCAGCTGGTCGCTCTCCAGGCGGCGGAACACCACGACCTCGTCGATCCGGTTGAGGAACTCCGGCCGGAAGGAGTCCCGCAGCCGGCTCATCAGCCGTTCGCGGGCGGGTTCCTCGGCCTGCTCCTCGCCCCGGCTGGAGAAGCCGAGCACGCCGGAGCGGTTCGAGATGATGTCCGAGCCCAGGTTGCTCGTCATGATCATCACCGTGTTGGTGAAGTCCACCGTGCGGCCCTGGCCGTCGGTCAGCCGCCCGTCCTCCAGCACTTGCAGCAGCGTGTTGAACACGTCGGCGTGCGCCTTCTCGATCTCGTCGAGCAGCACCACCGAGTAAGGCCGCCGCCGCACCGTCTCGGTCAGCTGCCCGGCCTCGCCGTAGCCGACGTAGCCGGGCGGGGCGCCGACCATCCGGCTGGCGGTGTGCGCCTCCTGGAACTCGCTCATGTCCAGCCGGACCATCCGGTCCTGGTCGCCGAACAGCGATTCCGCCAGCGCCCGCGCCAGCTCGGTCTTGCCGACGCCGGTCGGGCCGAGGAACAGGAACGTGCCGACCGGGCGATTCGGGTCGCCCATGCCGGTGCGGGAGCGCCGCACCGCGCGGGCGATGGCGTGCACCGCCTCGTCCTGGCCGACCACCCGCTGGTGCAGCTGGTCCTCCAGCTTCATCAGGCGGGACTTCTCCTCCTCGGTGAGCTGGGTCGCCGGGATGCCGGTCGCCCGCGAGACCACCTCGGCGATGTCGTCGCGGCCGACCACCGGGATGCCGTTGGGCCCGCCTTCGCGTTGCTCGGCGATCTGGCGCTGCACCTCGGCGATCTCGTCGCGCAGCGACGAAGCGCGCTCGTAGTCCTCGTCCGAGACGGCCTGGGCCTTGTCCCGGTTCAGCGCGTCCGCGCGGCTCTCCAGCTCCCGCAGGTCGGTGCCCGGGGTGCCGGTGCGCAGCCGCTTGCGCGCGCCCGCCTGGTCGATCAGGTCGATCGCCTTGTCCGGCAGGTAGCGGTCGGTGATGTAGCGGTCCGCCAGTTGCGCGGCCGCGTTGATCGCGTCATCGCTGAAGCGGACCTGGTGGTGCGCCTCGTAGCGGTCCCGCAGGCCGCACAGGATGCGCTCGGTGTCGGCCACGCTGGGCTCGTCCACGGTGATCGGCTGGAAGCGGCGTTCCAGCGCCGCGTCCTTCTCGATGTTCTTGCGGTATTCGTCCAGTGTGGTCGCGCCGACCACGTGCAGCTCGCCGCGGGCCAGCTTCGGCTTGAGCATGTTGCCCGCGTCGACCGCGCCTTCCGAGCCGCCCGCGCCGACCACGGTGTGCAGCTCGTCGATGAAGATGATCAGCTCTTCGCGGTGCTTGCTGATCTCCTCGAGCAGCTTGTTCATCCGCTCCTCGAAGTCACCGCGGTAGCGGGTGCCCGCGACGACGCCGGACAGGTCCAGCTGCACCACGCGCTTGTCCTTGAGCGCGTCCGGCACCGTGCCGTCGATGATGCGCTGTCCGAGGCCTTCGACCACCGAGGTCTTGCCGACCCCGGCCTCGCCGATGAGCACCGGATTGTTCTTGGTGCGCCGGGACAGCACCTCGACGGTCTGCTCGATCTCGTCGTCGCGCCCGATCACCGGGTCCAGCCCGCCGTCGCGGGCGCGGGCGGTGAGGTCCTGGCCGTACTGGTCCAGCGTGGGCGTCTTGGCCGCCTCGCCGGACTCCGCGGTCCGGGTGCCGCCTCCGCCGGTGGTGCCCGCCGGTCCGGCCTGCAACGACTCCAGCGTCACGTGGAAGGCCGACAGCAGACGCCCGGCGTGCGAGTCGGGATTGGCCGCCAGCGCCAGCAGCAGGTGGTCCGGGCCGATGTAGGACGAGCCGACGGCGCGGGCGATCTGGTGCGAATCCAGCAGGGCCCGCTTCGCCGCCGGGGTCAGCGCGGGCGGCTGCTCGGTGGCGGTGCCCTCCGGCAGCTCCTGCTCGATGCGTTGGGCCAGCGTGGCCGGGTCCGTCCCGGCGCGCTCGAGCATGCCGCGCGCGGTCTCGGAGCGGGTCGCCGCCCACAGCAGGTGGTGCGAGTCCAGATCGCGCCCGCCGTGCTCGGCGGTCAGCCGGGCCGCCTCGGCGACCATCTCCTGCGCGTGCCTGCTCATCAGGCGCGTGATGTCGACCCGCTGCGGCTGCTGCGGCTGCTGTGGACCTTCCCCGCCCCCGCCCATGAAGCGGGCCAGGAAATCGTCGAACGGGCTGGAACCGAAACCGCCACCGGGTCCGAAGAAGCCGGTCATGTCCACCTCTCTCGTTCGCGCACTCCTCGTAGTCCGTGTTTCCCGCGGGTGTCATCCGTCCAAACACGCCCCCCGCGGCCGGAAATTCCTGATCGCTGTGGTCGTGCGCACACCGCTCACAACGGGTGCGGGTTCTCGTGCAGGTCGGCCAGCAGGTCGCCGTCGCGGTCCAGGCGGTGCAGCACCTGATCGCTGGTGAACCTGAGATCCTCCGGTTCGCGGCACGCCCGCACCTCGTCCCAGGTGACCGGAGTGGACACCGTCGGCTGCGAACGGGCGCGCAGCGAGTACGGCGCCACCGTGGTCTTGGCCGGGTTGTTCTGGCTCCAATCCAGGAAAACCTTGCCTGCGCGCGCCGAGCGATTCATCTTCGCGAGCAGTTCGCCCGGGTGCTCGGCTTCCAGGCGCAAGGCGATTTCCTTGGCGTAGGCCGAAGTCCGCTCCGCGCGGGTGGTGCGCACCGGGCAGTACAGCTGCAATCCCTTGGAGCCGCTGGTCTTCGGATAGGCGCGCAGGCCCTCGGCGGTCAGGATCTCCCGCAGCAGCTCCGCGGCCCGGCAGCATTCGACGATCGTGGCGGGATCGCCCGGGTCGAGGTCGAACACCAGCAGATCCGGGCAGTTCCGGGAATCCTCCGGCCCGACCGTCCACTGTGGTACGTGCAGTTCCAGCGCTGCCAGGTTCGCCGTCCACACCAGCGTGGGCAGCTCGCCGATCAGGACGTGGTGGTTCACCGCGCGGCCGCGGCCTTGCGCGCCGCTGACCAGCCGGGCGGTCGGCACCCAGTCCGGGGCGTGCCGGGAGACGTCCTTCTCGTAGAAGGATCCGCCGTCCACCCCGTTCGGGAACCGGATCAGCGTGGCGGCCCGGTCCCGCAGGTGCGGAAGCATCGCCGGGCCCGCCTGCCGGTAGTAGTCGATCACGTCGCGCTTGCGGAAATCCGCGGCCGGGTACAGCACTTTGTCCAGGTTGGACAGTTCCAGTCGTTGGTCCTGCACCTGCACGGTCACCCGCTGCGCGGTCATGGCGTCCGCCCGGGCATCAGGAGGCGCGGCGCGGCGCGTTCTCCGCGTCGCGCACCGCGGACTCCAGGTCGGCGCGGTTCATCTTCGAGCGCCCGCGCACGCCGAGTTCCTTCGCGCGGCTGTCCAGTTCGCCCTTGCTGAGCTCGCCGAGCTCGTCCCGCTCCGCCCGCTTGCCGCGCCCCCGGCTGCGCTTTTTGCGCGTCTGATCGACGCTGCGCCCTTTGTGCGTCTGATCGACGCTGCGCCCTTGGCGCGCCTCATCGACGCTGCGCCGCAGCGCCTCGGTGAGGTCGGTGACGTTGGTCGCCTGCGGCGGCGCCTCGCCGGGCTCGGGTTCGATGCCGCGGGCCTTCTCCTCGACCAGCTCCTCCACCCGGGCGGTGTAGGTGTCCTCGTAGTCCTCCGGCTGCCAGTCGCCGGTCATCGACTCGATCACCGACTCGGCCATCTGCAGTTCCTTGTCCGAAGGCGCGGACTCGATCTCGCCGACTATGTCGCCGGGATCGCGGATCTCG
Source organism: Saccharopolyspora galaxeae (assembly GCF_016526145.1). Classification (GTDB taxonomy): domain Bacteria; phylum Actinomycetota; class Actinomycetes; order Mycobacteriales; family Pseudonocardiaceae; genus Saccharopolyspora_C; species Saccharopolyspora_C galaxeae. The sequence continues at coordinate 223,037 of NZ_JADDUE010000005.1, read as the reverse complement.
TCGGCGAAGTACAGCGTGTTCAACGCCAGCGCGGTCTCGTCGGCGCGGACCGCGCTGAGGTACTCCTTGCCGCGCAGCACGAACGTGGCGATCCCGACCTGGTTGGTCTGCTCCATCGCGCGGCGCAGCAGGTCGTAGGGCCGCTGGTTCTCCTTGGCGTTCGGCGCGAGCCAATAGGTCCGCTGGAAGTACACCGGGTCGATCTCGTCGAGGTCGACGAACGAGGTGATGTCGATCGTGCGGGAGCGGCCGGGGGCGATCTCGTCGAGCTCCTTCGGCTCCACCGTCACCAGCTTCCCGTCCACCTCGCGGCCCTTGACGATGTCGCCGTAGTCGACCTCCTCGCCGGTGCGCTCGTTGACACGCTTGTAGCGCACCCGGTCCGAGGTGCCGCGTTCGTACTGGTGGAACGAGATGCCGTGGTCCTCGGTGGCGGCGTAGAGGCCGACCGGGATGGTCACCAGCCCGAAGTTGATCGAGCCGGTCCAGATCTTGCGCGCCATGACCTGCCTCCTTCACCGCCGGCCCAACACGACCAGGCGCCGCCGCCCCGCAGATCGCACGACACCGGGGCGGGACGACGGCACCCCAGGTTTCCCCGCGGAACGGGTAATCACACACCACGTCGGTGACACCGGAGCGGGAGCGTCCGGCATGCCGGACGCCTTCGCGGTCTATCGCGGTCTGGGTCAGGAGGTCTCGGATGTGGTGCTGAGGTGGGTGAGCCGGAGTTCGTGGATCAGCCGAGTAGTCGCCGGCGGGATGGCACGGAGCTCGATGACGCGTTCGTGTTCGCGGGCCAGGCGGTCGAGTTCGAGCAGCTGGTCGGGCGCGAGGTCGGCGGCGGTGCCCAGGGTGTGGATGAACAGCTCGGCGCACCGATGATCGATGTCCCCGGACAGGGCGAGGCTGCCGTCGGGTTGGGCGTAGAGCCGGAAGGAACCGTCCGTATTGGACAGTGGATGCAGGCAGGCCAGCTCGGCCACCGCGGCATGGCCGAGTTCGGTGCGGTTGTAGCCGCACAGGGCGGTGACCGGCAGGCTGGCCATGACCTGATCAATGAGGTGCTCGAACTGCACGAAGGCCGCGCGTTGATGAGGGGTGGCGGCCATGGCGGTGGCGTCGACGACGGCGCGGAAACCGGTGTAGCCGTCCGCGAGGGCCTGTTTGGTGGCCCCGACGCGCGCGGTCACCGCTGCGTGCGGGTCCACGGTCGTGCTGCCGGGTTGCAGGGCGTAGAACTCGTCGACGGGGGTCACGACGAGAGCGCCGTCGTCGAGCAACCGAGCGAGGCGATCGGTCTCGGCGAGTTCGGCCTGCAGCGCCTCCCGGCTGCCGGTGCCGACGTATTCGAGCCATTGCCCGGCGGCCGCCCCGTCGGAAAGGTATTCCACCGCGCGGGTGCGGAACTCGGACCGGCCGGTGTAGGCCCAGCACAGGTGCCCGTAAGGGACGTGGCCCGACGCCGTGGGGACCGTGCCGTGAGTGCGCATCAGTGCCATATTAATGGGTCGCCGGCCTCGGTGAATGCGTTGCGCCTGCCGGAGGCTGTCAGCATGGGACCATGACAGGCAATCGCGTCGGCCCCGTTTATGCGCGACTGGCCGACGCAGCGCGTCGCGGCCACGAGCCGCTGTCGAACGGGGTGCTGTGCCGGATGGCCTGCCCGGACTTGGACGTGGACGGGGCCAGCGTGACGGTGATGGCGCACGCACGACCCGACGACCGGGCGGCATCTCCTGGAGTGCTGCAGGAACCGGTGGCGACCAGCGACCGAACCAGCACGCGACTGGAGGAATTGCACCTCACGGTCGGCGAAGGGCCCAGTACCGAGGCGTTCGCCTCCGCGTGCCCAGTTCTGGTGCCGGATCTGGCCGATGCCACGGGTCGCTGGCCGGGGTTCGTGCCGGCCGCGCTGGCACAGAACGTGGGCTCGGTCTTCGCGTTTCCGTTGCAGACCGCCTCAATGCTGGCGGGAGTGCTGACCGTGCACCGGTTCCGCTCGCAGAGTTTGACCCCGCAGGCGCTGACTGAGGCGCACGCCTTCGCCGAGGTGGCCGTCGAGTTGCTGCACAGCGACCCGGCCGAACCGCTGACCTCGGAAACCCGCCCGCCTGCGGGCCCGGCCGCGGAGCGCGACCAGGTGCACCAAGCCGTCGGCATGCTGGCGGTGCGACTGGGGGTGGGCCTGCAAGAGGCGTCCCTGCGGTTGCGGGCCCACGCGCTGACTCACGAGTTGTCGCTGTCCGAGCTGGCCCGGCAAGTTCTGACCGGTCAAGCGACTGTTCCTGCCGACTCCGGGGGCTCGTGAGGCCGCCGTGCAGCAACGCACCCCTACGCGGTGCGCGAACGTGACACCCACGAGCGCGGTCGATGACGTGGCCTACGTCCTCCCGCAGATCGACCGCACCAAGCACACACACCGGCAAAGTCCCAGACCCGCACCTTGGAGCGGTCCGTTCACTCGGAGGCGCGGAGGCGGTGCGTGCCGTCGGGCAGGTGTTCGGTGTGGTTTCGGGCGGCTAGGTGTTCCAGCAGCGGGACCGCGACTCGCCGGGATGTGCCCAGCGCTTTGCGGGCTTGGCTGAGCGTGAAAGGTGCGGGCAGCTCGGCGAGCAGGTCCAAGGCTCGGCGGTCGGCGCCGGGCAGCAGCACCAGCCCCGGCGCGAGCCGCAGCAGCTCACCGGCGCGCACGGCCGCGCCGAGCTGCTTGCCGCCGAGGCCGAGTTCGGCCAGCTCATCGGCGGTGGGTGCGTCGAACGGCGCTTCGCCGAGCTTGCGCCGCAACCGATCCAGCGCCGCGGCGACCTCGGGCGGCCATTGCGCCGCGCCGAGCCGCAGCCGCCCGGAGCCGGTGGTGATCGCCCGCGCCGTCTCGGTCCGCAACACCGTCTCCAGCAGCGCGGCGGCGGGCAGGCCGAGTTCGCGGCGCGCGGCTTCGGCGGGCATCCCGTCGGCCAGCGGCTCCTCCTGCCGGTGCCGATCGAGCAGATCCACCAGCCGCGCGGCGAGTTCGTCGCGATGCGCGGGATCGAGCAGCCAGCCACCGCCTTCCGCGGCATCGTCCGGCACGACCGCGCCCATCGCGCCGAGTTCGTCCCGGCGCACCAGCCGCCGACGGCGCAACTCCGCCGAGCCGTCCGCGCGTCCGCTCATCTCCGCGAGTGTCCGAGCCCGTTCGCGAGCCGCCCCGCGGCGGCGCAGCTGCGGCGGACGCACGTCCAGCACGATCACTCCGGCGCTGATCCGGTGCGAACCCGGATCGCGCAGCAGCGCGACATCGCCGATCCGCAACGGCAGTTCGGAACGCAGCGACAGGCGAGCGGTGTCCGCGCCCAGCGGCCGCACCCGAGCAGGCACCGCGGCCGAGCCGATGTGCAGCGTGAGATGCCGCGGAAGGTCTTCCGCAGTCGCATCGCCCAGCCGCACGTCGAGCACGCCGGTGCTCAACCACCGGCTCGGAGTCAGCAGGGCGTTGCCGCGCCGCACTTCCTCCAACGGCACGCCGCGCAGGTTCACCGCCACCCGCGCGACCGCGGACACTTCGCCGCGGTCGGTGCCGAGCGCCTGCAATCCCCGCACCGACACCTGCCGCCCGCCCGGATGCAGCAGCAACTTGTCGCCGGTGCGCAATGTGCCGGCCGCGAGCGTTCCGGTCACCACCGTGCCCGCGCCCTTGATCGTGAAGGCGCGGTCCGCCCACAGCCGCACGTCCGCTCCGGCATCGGGCTGCGGCAAACCGTCCGCCAACGCCACCAGCGCCTGCTCCAGCTCGCCGAGCCCCGCGCCGGTGCGCCCGCTGACGTGCACCACGGGCAACTTGCCCAGGCGCGAGTCGGCGAGCCGTTGCTGCGCCTGCTCGGTCGCCTCGGCCGGATCCGCCAGATCGCAGCGGGTCACCGCGAGCAGCCCGTGCCGCACGCCCAGCGCGTGCAGCGCGTCGAGGTGTTCGGTGGACTGCTGCTGCCAGCCCTCATCGGCGGCGACCACGAACAGCACCGCCGGAACCGGCCCGATCCCGGCGAGCATGTTCGGCACGAACCGCTCGTGCCCGGGCACGTCCACGAACGCCAACGTGCGCCCGGCGAGTTCGGTCCAGGCGAAACCGAGATCGATCGTCATGCCCCGGCTGCGTTCCTGCGACCAGCGGTCCGGCTCCATCCCGGTCAGCAGCCGGATCAGCGTCGACTTGCCGTGATCCACATGTCCGGCCGTTGCGATGACCCTCATCCGGCCACCGCCGCGACCGCTTCGAGCAGCACCGCGTCGTCGGTGGGGTCGATGGCGCGCAGGTCCAGCAGGCACTCGCCGTGCTCCAGCCTGCCCAGGACCGGGGCGCGGCCGGTGCGCAGCGCCTTGGCGAAGTGCTCCGGCAGTGCCACGGCCGCGCTGGGCAACTCGACCCCGGGGGCGCCGCCACCGCCGACGGTCGCCGAGCTGGGCCGCGCGGTGGCGGGCACGTCGCGTTCCCGCAGCTCGGCGGCGAGGCGTTCGGCCCGGCGCAGCAGCTCGGCGGAGTCGCGTTCCAGCGAGCGCGCGGTCGGCGTGCGCGGCCCGCGCACGGTGGCTTCCAGCGCGGCCAGCGTCAGCTTGTCCACCCGCAGCGCCCGCGCCAGCGGGTGCCCGCGCAGCCGCCGCACCAGCTCCGCGGAACCCAGGACCAGTCCGGCCTGCGGTCCGCCGAGCAGCTTGTCCCCGCTCGCGGTCACCACATCCGCGCCACCGGCCAGGGTGGTCTGCGCGTCCGGCTCGTCCGGCAGCACCGGATGCGGCCGCAGCAGCCCGGAACCGATGTCGGCGACCACCGGCACCGGCAGCTGCGCCAGCGCCGGCACCGGCACGCTGGAGGTGAACCCGGTGACCTGGAAGTTCGACGGGTGGATCTTGAGCACGAATCCGGTGTCCGGGCCGATCGCGGCTTCGTAGTCGCGCAGCCGGACCCGGTTGGTGGTGCCGACCTCGCGTAGCCGCGCCCCGGTCGAGGTCAGCAGCTCCGGGATCCGGAAACCGTCGCCGATCTCGACCATCTCGCCGCGGGCGAGCACGATCTCGCGCCCGGCCGCGAGCGCGGTGGCCACCAGCGCCAGCGCGGCCGCGCCGTTGTTGACCACGTGCGCGGCTCCGGCCGCAGGCACCGCCTCGGTCAGCGCCGAGGTCGTGGACCGGCCGCGCGGCCCGCGCCGACCGCTGTCGAGATCCAGCTCGACGTCGCTGGTGCCCGCCGCAGCGCCGACCGCTTCGAGCGCGGCCTCCGACAGCGCGGCGCGGCCGAGGTTGGTGTGCAGCAGAACTCCGGTGGCGTTGCGAACCCGGCGCAGGCCGGTCGCGGCCGCCGGCAGCGCGGCCAGCGTCGCGTCGAGCACCGCATCCGGTTCGATCTCGCCGAGCCGGGCGCGTTCCTGCGCGTCGTGGACGATCGTCTTGACCGGCTCGTGCCCGAGCCGGTCGACCGCGTCCGCGACCTGCGGGTCGTTCAGGATGCGGTCGGTGGCTGGAATCCGGCGCCGCGCGTCCATGCGCGGAACCTTAGTGGTCGCGCGGGGTGCTCGTGGTCCATGGGCAGCGAGGGGCGATGGCTGGCGGGTTGATCGGCGCGGACTCAGTCCCGCCGGGTCGCCACGAGGTGCGCGACAACCGTGCCGCCGATCAGCAGGAGCAGTGCGACACCGGCGTAGGCCGCGGTACCCGCCAGCGCATCGAGCGCGTCGGACGTGTTCGCCAGCAGCCGGATGGTCGGGTTGACCGGAGGCAACCCCGTGCCGAGCGCGAAGATCGCCACCAGCGCCAGCGCGGCGAGCACCGAATGCCCGGCGCGGGGCAGGACGAGCCGGGAACTGACCAGCCCGGCCGCGATACCCGTGCTGGCCGCGGTGAACTGGGCGAGGAACCCCGCGGCGAGCTCTGCGGCCCCGATGGGATGCGCGGCGAACAGCGGTGCCGACACCAGCAGCACCCCGGAGACGAGCAGGCAACCGGCGAGTGCCACCAGCACGGTCGCGATCAGAACCCGGCGGAAACCGCCCGCGTTGACCGCGGTGATCTCGCGGCGGACCGGGTCCTCGGCGGCCACCAGCACGAGGGTGAACCAGGTCGAGCAGGCGAACAGCACTCCGGCGACGGCACCGTAGGTGCCCACGACCGGACTGGTCCCGGTTCCGGCGATGAACATGATCGCGACGCCTGCGAAGAGCATCAGCGGCGGCAGGAACCGCTGCGAGTGCAGCACGACGGCGGTGATGTAGCGGACCAGCGCGATCATCGCGTACTCCGATCGCCTTGGTCGGCCGGAGCTGCGGTGACCAGCGACCAGCCGTCGTGCAGCGCCGATAGCACGACCCGGTCGGCGTGCGACGCGCTCACGTGCACCACGATGCGGTCGGAGTCGGCTTGTACGTCCAGCACGCCATCGCGGGCTTCCCACTCCGCGCTGCGCACGAGACCGCTCGGGGCGCGCAGCACCAGCCGGGTCGGGGCCGGAGCCTCCTGCCCAGCATCCCTGTCGAGGGCGACGCGACCGCCGGTCACCTGGTAGACGATGTCGGCGTTGGTCCGCACGACCGACTCGCGGTGGTCGGTGAACACGACCGCTCCGCCCGAATCGGCGATCTCCCGCATGATCCCGGCCAGTTCGGCCTGCGCGGAGGCGTCCAGACCGGACCACGGCTCGTCCAGCACCAGCAACCGGGGCGGTACCAGCAGCGCCTGGGCGAGTGCGACCTTGCGTGCGTTGCCCTTCGACAACGTGCTCAGCGAGCGGTCCGCACCGCCGGTCAGAGCCAGCCGGGTCAGCAGCTCGTCGGTGCGGCTGCCAGCGGATTTCCCGCGCAGTCCGCGGATGCGGCCCATGCGCGTGAGGTAGCCGCGGGCGGACATGCGGTCGTCGGCCGGGAAGCGTTCCGGGACGTACCCGATCTCGCCGGGGCGCCCCAGCACCCGCCCGCTGCTGGGCCGGCTCGCTCCGGCCACGATGCGCAGCAGTGTCGACTTGCCGGAGCCGTTGGCGCCGCGGAACGCGACGAGCTCACCGGGCGGTAGGTCGGCATCGACACCGGAGAGCACCCATGGTCCTCGCCGGTATCGTTTGCCCACCGCGCGCAGCTGCACGTCGCTCCTTCGATGTCGGGCCGGATCGGTTTTACCGTACAACGGAGGTCGGCGATTCGGACCGCGCGGGAAACCGGCCGGACAGCGGCGTGGCCGGGACCGCACCGAGCTTCGCCGCGCAGAATCTCGCCAGGCGGTCGGCGAGTCGTCCGCTCGTTGCAATGTCAGTCCACTGCGGACAGCACGTTGGAAAACCGCTCACGTGCCCTTCCTCAGTCGTTCCGGTAGCCGGGCTCGGAGTCCGTCGAGGATGTTCAAGTACTGCGTCGGCGCGATCCGCACGAGCGCGTCCAACGCGTAGGCGTCCGGGCCGACCAGGATGCGCGCCTTGCCGCGTTCGACGCCGTGGTGGATGATCCGCGCGGCTTTGTCCGGTGAAGTCATCGTCAGCGACTCGAACTGGTCGGCGAGCTGGTCGTGCGTCCGGCCCATGCCGAGCGGATCCCGATGGATTCGCCCGTTGCGGGCGATGTTCGTGGTGATTCCTCCCGGGTGGACGGTCACCGCTCGCACGCCGGTGCCGCGCAGCTCGTGGCGCAGCGACTCGGTGAAGCCCCGGACGGCGAATTTTGCTGCGCAGTAGGCACTTTGATGCGGCATGCCGAGCAGCCCGAACACGCTGGAGGTGTTCACCACGACTCCTTCGTCCTGTTCGGACAGAAGTGGCAGGAACGCTCGGGTTCCGTTGACCACGCCGTGGAAGTTGATGCCGTGCAGCCACTCTTCGTCTTCGGGTAACGCATCCCGCACGGTCGAACTCAGCGCGACACCGGCGTTGTTGAACACCGCCGCCAGCGGCGCCGAAATCCAACCCCGTACTTCCTCGGCGAACCTCCGCTGGTCGGCTGCGTGTCGCACGTCGAGCACGCGGGTGAGCACCGGAGCGCGCAGCGACTCAGCGGTGGCTTTCAGGCCGTCTTCGTCCACATCGGCGATGGCCACCGGCGAGCCGGTCCGGGACAACCGCTGGGCGAGGCTGCGGCCGATTCCGGACGCGGCGCCCGTGATCACCACCGGCCGTCCGGAGATCTTGCGGGAGCTGTGCGGCATCAGCACTCCTGCCCGTTCGGTTCTGCGCATGTCGTCACAGTATTGCGCAGGTTTCGCCACTGGAGGTTCGCCGCCGCACCACCGCGCGGCCGCCCTTCGCGGGCGCGTGCGCGATTCCGCGGGAACGCCAGCGCTCGCCGGGCTTCGTGGTCGGCAGCAAGGTGAAATCGCGCAGCATCGTGCGCAGCACCACGTCCATCTCCATGGTCGCGAACGCCGCACCGATGCAACGCCGATTACCGCCACCGAACGGAATCCATTGGTAGGTATCGGGTTTCGCGCCCAGGAACCGGTGCGGATCGAACGTGTCCGGCTCCGGGAACAGCTCCGGGTCCCGGTGCACCAGGTCGACGCTGGTGAACACGATAGACCCCGCCGGCAGCCACCAGCGCCCCAGCTGCAGGCCGTCTGCCTTGATCTTGCGCTCGGTGAGCACGACCACCGGCCGGGTGCGCTGCACCTCGGTGATCGCGGCGGCGCGCAGTGCGCTGCCGCCGGAATCGGTTTCCTCGGTGAGTGCGCGCAGCACCGCCGGATGCCTGCGCAGCCGCTCCACCGCCCACGCCAGCGTGTTCGCGGTCGTCTCGTGACCTGCCGAGAGCAGCGTGAGCAGCTGGTCGGCGATCTCGCCGCGGTCCATCCGGGAACCGCCGTCGTAACGGCTTTGCAGCAGCAGCGCCAGCACGTCATCGCGTCCGTCCACATCGGAGTCCTGCTCCGCGCGATCGATCATCGCGGCGATGATCCGGTCGTATTCGGCCCGCAACCGCCGGAACCGCTGCCACGGTTTCCACAGTCCGACACCGTTGTCCGGCACCGGGAGCACGGCCAGCTTCGAGCCGAGCGTCACCAGCTGCGGCAGCAGCTCGCGCAGGCGGGCGGACTCGGCGGCACGCGCGCCGAACACCGTGCGCAGGATGATGTTGAGCGTGAGGCGCCGCATCGAGGGCAGCGTCGCGAACCGCCGATCCTGCGGCCACGAGGCGAATTCGGCGCTCGCCTCCTGCTCGACGATCTGCTCGTAGCGGGCGAGCCGGCGGCCGTGGAACGGCGGAACGAGCAGCTTGCGCTGCTTGCGGTGCTGTGCACCGGTGATCGCGAACAGCGATCCGGAACCCAGCACCCGGCCCAGGTTCACATCGAGGTTGTCGGCGATCTCCGGGCTGGTCCGGTACAGCTGCTTGACCTCGGATGGATCGCTGATGACCAGCGCCTTGCCGTAAAGCGCCAGTTGGATGGTGAACGTGTCCCCGTACCGGGCGCGCAGCCGCGGCAGACCGAGCCGCGGCGAGAGCACGGCGCGCGCGGTTTGCAGCGAGCGGGGAATCGATGGGCCTGGTGGCAGCGGCGAAGTCGCGTTCGACATCGGGGTCGCGTTGGACATCGGGCACCTCGCGGTCGCGGGACGCAAGCGTGCTGGCGACGTTACGCGGAGTCATCAGCCGCGGGCAAGGAGTCGCTGCGTGCACTCAGCGGCGCGCGCGGGAGCGTTTCCGCGCCCGGGGCAACGGTTTCACCGGCACGCCTGGAACGACCGTGTTGGAAACGCTGCCGATCCCTTCGGCGGTGAGCGTGACCTCGTCGCCGGGACGCAACGGCGGAGGTTCTCCGCGCCCGTGCCGCCCCCAGAGCTCGGCGAGGCAGCCGCCGTTTCCGCAGGTGCCCGAGCCGAGCAAGTCGCCGGGCAGGACCCGGGTTCCGCGGGAGGCGTAGCCGAGCATCTCCTCGAACGTCCAGCTCATGTTGGAAAGCAGGTCCGAGCCGACCACCTCGCCGTTGAGCTCCGCGGTGAGTCGCAGGCGGAGGAAGCCCTCGTCGTCGCGGTGCGGTTCCAGTTCGTCCGCGGTGACCAGGTACGGACCGAGGGTGCTCGCCGAGTCCTTCCCCTTGCACGGGCCGAGCCCGACTTTCATCTCGGCGGATTGCAGGTCCCGAGCCGAGAAGTCGTTGAAGATGGTGTAGCCGAGGATGTGCTCGCGGGCCTGCTCCGCCGTCAGGTCGGTGCCGGTGCGGCCCACGACAGCGGCCACTTCGAGCTCGAAGTCGAAGGCTGCGCAGCCCGGCGGGACGGGGACTTCGTCGTGCGCGCCGAGCACCGAATGCGGGTTGGTGAAGTAGAACGTGGGGGCGGCGTACCAGGCTTCGGGCACTCCGCCGCTGCCGTCGACGCTGCGGCGGACACCTTCGACGTGTTCCTCGAAAGTGACGAAATCCCGGATGCTGCGCGGCTCCAGCGGCGGAAGCAGCCGCACTTCGGTGACGTGCGGACCCGGCGACGCCTCCCGCGGGGCCGTGCCGAGGTCGGCTCCGGCACGCACCAGCTCGGTCAACGACTCCCGCAGCGGGTGCAGCGTCCCGTCTTCGCCGACGATGCCGGAAGATTGTCGGCCGTTGTGTCCATACGTGGCGAAACGCATCCGTTGATCCTCCTATTAGGACGAGAATCCCAGCAGAGCCGCGGCGTTTTCTCCTCCGACAGCGCGGAATTCCTGTTCCGGCAGTTCCGCGGCTCGCAGCGCGCCCACCGGATCGGAAGTGCCCATGTCGAACGGGAAGTCGGAGCCGAGCACCACGCGATCCGCTCCGGCTGCGCGCACCAGCTCGCGCAGCACGTGCGGATCGTGCACCAGCGAGTCGAACCAGAGCCTGCGCAGATAGCTGCTGGGCGGGTGCTCGCACCCGGCGGCATCGGGACGAGTGCGCCACGCGTGGTCCGAGCGGCCGAGGTGCGTCGGCAGGTATCCGCCGCCGTGCGCGGCGATGATCCGCAGACCGGGATGCCGGTCCAGCACACCGGAGAAGATCAGGTGGGACAGCGCGACCGCGTTCTCGACCGGCTGCCCGACCGTGTTGGACAGGTACCAGCGGTTCAGCCGCTCGTCGAGCGTGCAGCCGAACGGGTGCACGAACACCACTGCGTCGGTTTCTTGGGCGCGCGCCCAGAACGGCTCGTACGCCGGATCGGACAGCTCGCGTCCGGGGGCGTGACTGGAGATCTGCACACCCAGCAATCCGGCTTCCATCGCGTGCGAGAGGACCGCCGACGCCGAATCGGGGTGTTGCAGCGGGACGAGCCCGAGTCCGCGGAGCCTGTCGGGCGCGGCGGCGCAGTGCTCGGCGGTGAGTTCGTTGGCCAGCCGATGCGCCCGTTGCGCGAGTTCCGCCTCCGCCCAGTAGTGGTAGTGCGACGGCGACGGGCTCACCAGTTGAACATCCACTCCGGACTGGTCCATTGCGGACAATCGACGTGATGGTTCGGTCAGCAGCGGAATGCGTGCCCGCACCATCGGCCCGTTCACGGCGAGCGCTTCGGGTCCGTTGCGGCGGGCGTCGAGTTCTCGGGCGACGTCGAGTCCCGGCTGCCCGGCCACCGCCTCCTCCACGCGCGGCAGCAGCACGTGCGCGTGCACGTCGATGATCACGGTGCCTCCTGGAGGGCGGACATCGCGGGTTCCATGATCTCCGGGATGGCCGCGCCGTCCGCACCGGCCAGCAATTTCTTGGTGATCTGCACGGAAGCTTCGACCACCGGGCGCACCCGCCGCGACCGGCGCTGCTGATATTCGGCCAACAACGGCTCGTCCCAGGCGTTTCGCGTGGTGAGCAGTTCGGCCAGCACGGAAGCGTCCTCAAGGGACATCGCCGCGCCCTGGGCCAGCGTGGGCGGGCAGCAGTGGGCCGCGTCCCCGGCCAGCACGACCCGGCCGCGGTGCCAGGGACCGGCGATCAGCATGTGGTCGAACCGGGTGCGATTGACCTGCGCCGAGTCCGCGAGCGCCGCGCGGATACCCCGCCACGGCCCGCCGTAGCCCTCCGCGAGCGAGCGCATTTCCGCAGCGTACGAACTCCGCGGGAGGTTCGTGCCATCCCGGGTGCGCTCGACCAGGTAGGCGTACATGCTGCGTTGCCCGGTCGGGCAGTACCCGGCGATGCAGCATCGCCCGCCGTAGACGATCTCGGTTCGAGTCACCTCCGGTGGACGTGGCACGGCCGCCCGCCAGATGTCCATTCCGGTCGGTGCGGGCCGATCCGGTATGCCGATCAGTTCCCGGGTGCGCGAGTGCAGTCCGTCCGCGCCGACGACCAAGTCGTAGTGGCCGCCGGTGCCGTCGGAGAAGGCGGCTTCGACCTGATCCGGGTGCTGCTGCAGCGACGTGATCGTGGTCGCCAGCCGCACTTCGACGCCCGCGCCGCGCACCCGGTCGATGAGCAGCCGTTGCAGCTGCGCGCGATCCGTGCCCAGCGTCGCGGGCAGCTCCGGCCCGCCGGTGCGCAGATCGTCGCCGACGTGCAGCAGCGAGCCGTCCGGTGCCCGGATGCCGAGCGAGTCGAACGGATAGCCCTGGGTGCGCAACTCGTCCCAGACTCCGACCTCGCGCAGCACCCGCAACGCGTTGCCCTGCAACGTGATCCCCGAACCGGCGGTCGCGTCCCAGTCCTGCTTGGACTCGACGAGGTCGACGGCCACACCCGCGCGGCGCAGCAGCACCGCCAAGGCGTTGCCCGTGGTACCGCCGCCGACGACGAGGACGGCTCGACTGGTGGACATGCTGACTCCTTCCACGACTCCTGCCGTGGGAACGGCGGACTACTTGACGGCGATCGGGTTCACCGGAGAACCGACCGCACCGGTGATCGGCAGGGGAGCCGCGGTGAGCCAGAACTCATGCACGCCGTCCGCGGCGCAGTCGGCGGCGAGCGCCTCCAGGTCCCACATCTCGCCGATCAGCAGGCCGATGTTCGGGATGGCGACCTGGTGCAACGGTTGGAAAGCGTGCTCGAACTCGTTGGGGCGGACCTCGAACCCCCACGTATCGGTGGCGATCGCGGCGATTTCGCTGCGGTGCAGCCAATCGGCGGTGGTGAACGACAATCCTGGTGCCGGCCCGCCCGCGTAGTCGTGCCAACCGTCCCGCTTGGCGCGGGCCAGCTGCCCGGTGCGGACCAGCACGATGTCGCCGCGGTCGAGCACCACGCCGTGCGATTCGGCGGTGTCGGTCAGCTGCCGCTCGGTGATGGCGAAGCCGTCCGGGAGTTCGCCGTCACCGATGACTCGGCCGACGTCGAGCAGCACGCCGCGCCCGGCGACGTGCGGGGCCATGTGCTGCACGCCGGTTACCAGGTCGCCATCGGAAGTGACGGTTTCCGCGGCGTCGCGGCCGTTCCACGCCTTGCCGCGATCGAAGATGTGGCCCAGCCCGTCCCATTGCGTGGAGCACTGCAGCGGCATGGAGATCACGTCGTCGGCGCCGCCGATTCCGTGCGGGAATCCCTGCTTGCCCATCGCGGCGTCGGTTCCGGTGTCCAGCATGGTGTGCACCGGGTTCGTGCGGCGGCGCCAGCCCTTCTGCGGACCGTCCATGTCGAACGGCAGCGACAGCGACAGGCTCACGCCGCGGCGGACCAGTTGCGCAGCCCCGCGACGGTTCGCCGCGTCCAGGAAGTTCAGCGTGCCCAGCCGGTCGTCGGGGCCCCACCGCCCCCAGTTGCGGCAGCGGCGGGCGGCTTCGGCCACTTCGGACTCGGGATCGTGCCGGTTCACCGCTGCTCCTCCGCGACGCAGCGGGTTCGTTGCGCGCCCAGCCCGCTGATGGTGGATTCCATGACATCGCCGCTGCGCAGCAACCGTCCCCAATGCATCCCGTTCCCGGCGGGCGAGCCGGTCAGCACCAGGTCTCCGGGCAGCAACCGCGCGGTCTGCGAGACGTAGGAGATCACCCGCGTCAGATCGAACAGCATGTCCGATGTGGACTCGTCCTGTTTGATCTCTCCGTTGAGCCGCAACGTGAGCCGCAGGTCCGACCGGTCGTCGACGAATTCCGCGGGCACCAGGTAGGGGCCGATCGGGGTGAACCCGGGAGCGTTCTTGGCGCGCAGCCAGTCCGTGCCGATCGCAGGCATGTCGCTGCGGAACACGCTCGCCCGGTCGGTGAGGTCGTTGGCGATCGTGTACCCGGCCACGTGCGCGAGGCTCTGGGCGGGCGTGATCCGGTACGCGGGCTCGCCGATCACCGCGGCCAGTTCCAGCTCCCAGTCCGGTTTCGCGCACCACGACGGCAGAACCACGTCGTCGTACGGACCGGTGATCGCGCCGGGCAGGCCGATGAACACGTAAGGCACGCCATCGGCCGCACGCCGGTCCATCACGTCGGCGATCTCCGCGCGGGCCTGTTCCGGCGGGCGCGGATCGTCGGGGGAGCGGTGCGCGAGCTCCAGATCGATGACGTGCCGGCGGTAGTTGGCCCCGGTTTGGAAGATCTGCCGCGGCTGCACCGGCGCGTGCACCCGCAGATCTCCGATCGCGCGCCAGTCCCGCGCATCGTCGTGCGCGAGTTCGCGCAGTTCCGGCAGCACGCGCCGCCAGTTCTGCAACAGGACCTGCACCGAATGCGGGCCCGGGTCGAGGGCCCCGCGCAGGTCCAGGACCCGGTCATCGACGACGAGGCCGGGGAACGGTTCCCGCTGCTGATCGGAAAAGGTGCCCAGGGCGAACGGTGCTGGGAGCGGCATCGAGTCCTCGCTGCGCATCGGGTTCAGGCGAACTGGTTGGTGCGCTTCAACTCGTCGATGTTGATCGCCGCGGGCGGGAAGGACTCCATCATGGACTCCGGCATCCCCAGATTGCGGTAGAAGCTGACCGAACCGAGGTCCGGAGTCCAGGTGGCCGGCTCCCAGTCCGGTAGGAAGTTGCGGTATCCGCCGGAATTGAGCTCGATGCGCAACCCGCCGGGCTCGCGCACGTAGAGATAGGTGATCTCGCCGATGCCGTGCACGCCCGGACCGAACTCGATGAGCGTGTCGTCGCCCAGGAACACGTCGGCGGCGCGCAGCACGTCGTAGCGCTGATCGACCCAGAACGCGACGTGGTTGATCCGCCCGGCAACGCCCGAGAAATCCGGCACCAGGCCGAGGTCGTGTCCACTGTGGTTGGTGGTCAGCGTGGAGAACACCGTCATGTCCGAACCGAGTTCCGGAACCACCCGCGCGGTGTGCCGGTGCCCGAGGTGGCTCTTGTAGAACTCCACGTCGCGGTCGATCCCGTCGGTGCCGATCGTGACGTGGTCGATGTAGCGCACCGCGGCGCCGCGCGGCCGGTACTTCTGCGGGCGGTCGGGCATGTCCGTGCGCAGCTGCGGCGGAGCCTGGTAGCGCTCGGCCTCCCAGAACACCTCCTGCAGGTGACCGCCGGGTGCGCGGAACCGGAACGTGCGGCCCTGCCCCGCGAGGTCGTCGAACCACTCACCCCGGATCCCGGAGGACTCGACTCGCTCGGCGATGGTGGCGACGTCATCGGGCCCTTGGGTGCGCCACCCGGCGCGGCCCATCCCGGGCTGGTCGCCTTCGGTGACCTGAACGCTGTGGTGCAGCCATTCGCCCCAGCCGCGCAGGTAGACGGAACGACCGTCGCGCGTGGTCTCCTCCAGCCCGAGGGCGTCGGTGAACCACCGCACCGTGTCGTCCGGGCGCGGGCTGAACACTTCGACGTGCGCCAGCTGCGACAGCAGAACTTCGGTCATCTTTCCTCCTTGCTCGGTCGTTCGGGCGCGCGCTCGCGGTCGCCGCGGGAACGCCGTCGATCCGGCCTGGCGCGCGAAGAACCCGGCGCGCCCTCTACTCTCACGGGCCGAGCGGGCATCGACAAAATCGATTTCCCATATGGTCAGCATTCGTGCCATGAATCGGCATTCGTGAGGTGAACACCGGCCCGTGAACCTGAACGCACTCGACCTCAACCTCGTGCCCGTGCTGCGGGCGCTGCTGGAGGAACGCAACGTCACCCGCGCCGGGCGGCGCGTCGGGCTCAGCCAGCCCGCGACCAGCGCGGCGCTGAGCAGGCTGCGCCGCCACTTCGACGACGAGCTGCTGTCCCGCGCGGGAAACGGCTACCGGCTCACCCCGCTGGGAACGACCCTGCTGGACCGGGTGTCCTCGGCGCACGACGTGCTGGAGCGGTTGTTCGACACGCACAACCGCTTCGACCCCGCCGCTGCCGACACCGAGTTCACCTTCACGACCTCGGACTACGCGCTGGCCGTGATCGGTGAGCCGCTCTCCCGCACCATCCACGCCGAAGCCCCCGGCGTGCGCTTGCGGTTCCACCAGATCACCGTGCCCGCGGTGGACGACATCGCGGCGACGCTGGCAGGCACCGACGGCCTGTTCATGCCGCACGGTTTCCTGGCGGACTACCCGGCCGTGGAACTCTACGAGGACCGCTGGCTGTGCATGGTCGCCGCGGACAACGCGACCGTCGGCGAACGGCTCAGCCAGGACGACCTCGCCCGCCTGCCGTGGGTGGTGCTGCACCACCGGCCCACCGATTACGCCCCCGCGTTGCGGCAGCTGACGATGCTGGGTGTCGAACCCCGGATCGAGGTGGTCGTGGAGAACTTCCAGTCGATGCCGTTCCTGGTGGCGGGCACCGGCCGGATCGCGCTGATCCAGCAGCGCCTCGCGCGCAAGATCGCACCGGCCGCCGGGGTGCGATTGCTGGAATGCCCGTTCGCCGCGGTGCCGATCAAGGAAGCGATGTGGTGGCACCCCACGCACCGCCAGGACGCGCGGCACCGATGGTTGCGGGAGGTCGTCGCGCGGGTGGGCGCGCAGGTGAACGCGAAGGGTTCCGCGGACGAATAGGCGCCCGCCGATTCAACGCGGGTATGCATCGTTGCCGAATCGGGTTTGGACGGGGATCCGCGAGCACTTCTACGGTCATGATCCACGGATTCCCGCGAGGGCACCGATTCTTGGCGTGTCGAGGAGTGACCGATGCAGTTCCCCTCCCAGCAGCAGGATCCCGCGCTGGCCACGGCGATCGGCAAGGTTTTCCGCCGGGTCGTGCCGCTGTTCGTGCTGATGCTGATCTGCAACCAGCTCAACCGCTCGAACATCGGCTACGCCGAGACCTACCTGGAGGTCGACGTCGGGATCGGCGCCACGGCCTACGGTTTCGGCGCCGGGTTGTTCTTCATCGCCTACGCGCTGTTCGAGCTGCCCAGCAACGTGCTGATGGAGCGCTTCGGCGCCAAGGTCTGGCTGACCCGGATCATGGTCAGCTGGGGGCTGGTCTCGGCCGCGACGGCGTTCGTGTCCAGCCCGACGATGTTCTACGTGCTGCGGTTCCTGCTCGGCGCGGCCGAAGCGGGCTTCTTCCCCGCGGTGATCTTCTACTTCACCCGCTGGCTGCCGGATTCGCACCGCGGCCGGGCGACGGCGCTGTTCGTCGCGGGCTCGTCCATCGCCGCGGCGATCTCCGGGCCGCTGTCCGGTCCGCTGCTGTCGTTGGACGGTGTCGCCGGGGCGCACGGCTGGCAGTGGTTGTTCGGGGCGGAAGGCGCGCTGTCGGTCGTGGTCGGCATCGGCGCGTTCTTCTTCCTGGACTCGAAGATCGCCGATGCGCGCTGGTTGTCGGACTCGGAGAAATCCGCGCTGACGAACGCGATTTCCGCGGAGGACGCGGCCAAGTCCACAGTGGATAGCGGAACCGGATCGCGGTGGCGGCTGCTGCTGCAGCCGAAACTGCTGCTGTTCTGCTGGATCTACTTCGCCATCCAGCTTTCCATCTACGCCAACACCTTCTGGCTGCCGTCGATCGTGCGCCGCATCGACGGCACCGACGACATCACCGTCGGACTGCTGTCCTCGCTGCCGTGGATCTGCGCGGTCATCGCGATGTACCTGGCGGGCCGGGCCGGTGATCGCGCGGGCGACCGCAGGCCGCTGCTGGTGATCGCGCTGCTGACCGCCGGGGTCGGAACCTGGCTGGCGGCGGTGGTCTCGCCGTGGCCCGCGCTGGTCTTCCTGTGCCTGGCCGCGATGGGCTTCAAAAGCGCCAGTCCGCTGTTCTGGTCCATCCCGCAGCGCAGCCTGAGCCCGCGGATCGTCGCACCGGCCATCGCGGTGATCAACTCGCTGGGGAACCTGGGCGGGTTCGTCGCCCCGTTCGGCTTCGGCTTCATCAAGGACCAGACCGGCACGGTGACCTACGGGCTCCACGCCCTGGCGGTGGCGTCGTTGCTGGCCGCGGTTTCGGTGCTGCTGCTGCGGCAGCGCAGCGCCACCGGCGAGGCCGAGAAGCTCGCATCGGGTAGCTGACCGGCCGAAAGCGCCACCCGGAACATAGGCTCGCGGCCATGACGTGGTGGCATGGCGTGCTGATCGCCTTCGCGGGCTTGTGGGCGGGCACGATCAACACGGTGGTCGGCTCGGGGACGCTGGTGACGTTCCCGGTGCTCGTCGCGCTCGGGCATCCGCCGGTCACCGCGACGACGTCCAACGCGATCGGGCTGATCCCCGGTGCCGTCACCGGCGCGTACGGATACCGGCACGAGCTGGTCGGGCAGCGCCGCAGACTGGTCCGGTACGCCGTGGCGTCGCTGTTCGGCGCCATCGCGGGCACGGCGCTGCTGCTTTCCCTGCCGCAGGACGCCTTCGAGACGGTGGTACCGGCGCTGGTCGGTCTTTCGGTCCTGCTCGTCGCGATCCAGCCGCTGCTGGCCAAACATCTTCGCGCAGGCACCGGCACGCGCCGCGCAGGCCCGCTGCTGTATGTGTGGATCTTCCTGGTCGGGACCTACGGCGGCTACTTCACCGCGGCTCAGGGAATCATGCTCATCGGCGTCATGGGGTTGCTGGTCGAGGACTCGCTGCAGCGGCTCAACGGCATCAAGAACGCGCTGACCGCGGTGGTCAACATCGTGGCGGGCGCGGTCTACGCCTTCGTCGCGCCGATCAGCTGGCCGGTGGTCGGCTTGCTCGCGGTCAGCTCCACGCTCGGCGGGCTGATCGGCGCGAGGATCGGCCGCAGGCTCCCGCCTGCCGTGCTGCGCTGGACGGTCGTGGTGATCGGCGTCGTGGCGGTCGGGTGGTTGCTGGTGCGGTGAGCCGGGCAACGCGGATCGTCCGGTGCCCGGCCCGGTCCGTCACCGAACCTGCTCCGGTGCGGACTCCGCCTTCGCCCGCGCGACCCGGTCGGCGTGCGACGGCGGGTCGGAGGGCACGTGCGCGGGCCGCTTGGACTCCATTTCCTTGCGCAGCACCGGAACCACGTCCTCGGCGAGGTGGTCGATCTGCTCCAGCACGGTCTTGAGCGGCAGTCCGGCGTGGTCCATCAGGAACAGCTGGCGCTGGTAGTCGCCGACTTCCTCGCGCATGGCCGCGTAGCGCTCGATGACCTGCTGGGGGCTGCCCACGGTCAGCGGGGTGGCGGTGGTGAAGTCCTCCATGGTCGGCCCGTGGCCGTACACCGGCGCGTTGTCGAAGTACGGGCGGAACTCGTTCCAGGCGTCCTGCGAGTTCTTGCGCATGAACGCCTGCCCGCCGAGCCCGACGATCGCCTGATCCGCGGCGCCGTGCCCGTAGTGCTCGAAGCGCTGCCGGTAGTGCTGGACCATCTGCTTGGTGTGGTGCATGGGCCAGAAGATGTTGTTGTGGAAGAACCCGTCGCCGTAGTACGCGGCCTGCTCGGCGATCTCCGGGCTGCGGATGGAGCCGTGCCAGACGAACGGCGGCACGCCGTCCAGCGGGCGCGGGGTGGCGGTGAAGCCTTGCAGCGGGGTGCGGAACTTGCCTTGCCAGTCGACGACCTCTTCCTCCCACAGCCGCCGCAGCAGCGCGTAGTGCTCCAGCGCCAGCGACATGCCTTGCCGGATGTCGTAGCCGAACCACGGGTAGACCGGGCCGGTGTTGCCGCGCCCCATCATCAGGTCCATCCGGCCATCGGTGATGACCTGCAGCATCGCGTAGTCCTCGGCGATCTTGACCGGATCGTTCGTGGTGATCAGCGTCGTCGAGGTGGACAGCACGAGGTTGTCGGTGGTGCCCGCCAGGTAGCCGAGCAGGGTGGTCGGGGAGGAGGCCACGAACGGCGGGTTGTGGTGCTCGCCGGTCGCGAACACGTCCAGCCCGGCCTGGTCGGCGTGCTGGGCGATCTTGAGCATCGAGCGGACCCGCTCGGTGTCGTCCGGGGTCCGGCCCGTGGTCGGGTCGGTGGTGACATCGCTGACCGTGAAGATGCCGAACTGCATCGCGCGCCTCCGTTCGCTCCGGTGCGGGCACCGCCGCCGCCCGCGCCCTGCCGTTACGTCTCCTGGAAGAGTCTTCCATGGAAGATTATTCCCGGGGCTCGCGGGCCCCGGCTCGCAGGCCGTGATGCCGGGCGGAGTGGCGGCTCGATGCGCGAACGCGGCGCGGCCTCGTCGGCTCGCCCCGGCCCCCGGTGCCGCTACACGTGAAAGGTAGTTGGCCGGGGCGGGTCGCCGAATGTCCCGCGCGGCCGGAATCGGCGTGATCCGGGACTTTTTCGGTGCAGCAGCGCGTGCGCAGTCCTCTTCGAGGAGTGATCCGGGTTACACGGTCCTGGATCCGGAGAATCGCGCTCGGTAGAAAGACCGACCGGCAACGGGAAAAACCACGCTCCAGCACCGCTACGACCGGTGCCGGTACCGGACAACGGCGGCGTGCGGCCGACGCGCGCTACTCAGAGAGACCACCCTGAACAGCTCGTTCAGCGGTGGTCTCGCGCGTTCGGGGTGAATTGAGATGGGACGCGTATGAGAACCGATTCGCGGAATATGAAAAGCGGCATCGTGGAACGGCCGCCGCGGCCGCCGCCGAACGCGCGCGAATTCCTCGGGGACGCGAAACCCCGCTACGCCATCAACGGGTTCGTCGGGCTGGTCTTCTCCGCCACCGGCCCGACCGCGGTGATCCTCGCGGTCGGGCAGCAGGGCGGGCTGACCCAGGCTCAGCTGGCGTCCTGGGTGTTCGGCGTGTTCTTCCTGAACGGCAGCCTCACGGTGCTGGCCAGCTGGGTGTACCGGCAGCCGCTGTCGTTCTTCTGGACGATCCCCGGCACGGTGCTGGTCGGGCCGGCGCTGACCCACCTGAAGTGGCCGGAGGTGGTGTGCGCGTTCCTGGCCACCGGCGTGCTGATCCTGCTGCTGGGCTTGACCGGCTGGGTCAAGCGGGTGATGGCGGCGATCCCGATGCCGATCGTGATGGGCATGGTGGCCGGGGTGTTCCTGAGCTTCGGCCTGGACCTGGTGCACGCGCTGGCCCGCGACGCCGTGATCGCGCTCCCGATGCTGGCCGCGTTCCTGGTGCTGGCGTGCAGCAGCGTGCTGAACCGGTACGTCCCACCGGTGCTCGGTGCGCTGATCGCCGGTGTGCTCGCGGTGCTGGCCGTCGGCCGGTTCGGTGTGCTGCCCGGACAGCAGGTGCTCGCGGCACCGGTGCTGCAGGCTCCGCAGTGGTCCTGGCAGGCGATCCTGGAACTCGTCGTGCCGCTGACGATCACCGTGCTGGTGGTGCAGAACGGGCAGGGCGTGGCCGTGCTGCGCTCCGCCGGGCACACCGCCCCGGTCAACACCAGCACCCTCGCGTGCGGTGCTTGGTCGATGCTGTCGGCCGCGGTCGGGGCCGCGCCGACCTGCCTGACCGGCCCGACCAACGCGCTGCTGGTCGCCTCCGGTGAGCGCGCGCGGCACTACGTCGCAGGCGTGACCTGCGGCCTGCTCGCGATGATCTTCGGGTTGTTCGCCCCGCTGTTCACCCGGACCATGCTCGGGATGCCGTCCTCGTTCATCGCCGTGCTGGGCGGGCTGGCGATGCTGCGGGTACTGCAGAACTCGTTCGTCACCGCGTTCAACGGCCGGTTCAGTTTCGGCGCGCTGGTGACGTTCATCGTCACCGTCTCCGACCTGCAGTTGCTCAACATCGGTGCGGCGTTCTGGGGGCTGGTGGCCGGTCTCGCGGTGTCCTGGCTGCTCGAACGGCCCGACTTCGGGCGGGAGGAAGCGCGCGACGTGCCGGAAGCCGAACCGGCGGCGGCCTGACGCGGACGCCCCGACAGGCGCTGAGCCCACCGTGCGCTGCGCGCTGTGACGACTGAGACGGAAGCTGCGCGATATGGCGCGCTGGACTCTGCCGGCCGCTGTTGATGTTCTGACCAGGCACGATGTGCCGGATTGTGACGAAAACAACAGGGCTCGACAGCCCATGGAATCGGCTGATTGTGCACACACTGTAGGTAGTGCTGCGTTGCTGGACCGCAGTGCAAGCGGGTGCCGGCTCGGTCACCGTCGGGGGGTTCCCGGGCCGGCACCCGCCCCTCTCCCGGCCGGGCCTGCAGGCCCGGCGGTCCGAGCGATCACTCCTGCAGGACCCCCACCGCGCATTCGAGCATCAGGGCGTGCACGAACGCCTGCGGCAGGTTGCCGCGCAGTTGCCGCTGGCGCACGTCGTACTCCTCGGAGAACAGCCCGGGCGGCCCGCACGCCGCACGGTTGCGTTCGAAGCGGCGCAGCGCCCAAGCGCGGTGCCCTTGCCGCCGCTCGGCCAGGGCCAGCACGAACCCGCACATCAGGAACGCGCCCTCGTCGGTGCCCAACGGGTCGGGAGACTGCGGGAACCGGTACACGTAGCCGTCCCGGGCCAACGTCGCGCGCACCGCATCGACCGTGTCGCCGGTGCGCGGATCGTCGGCGGGAAGGGCGCCGCGGATGAGCGGCAGCAGCAGTGCCGCGTCCGGTTCGCTCAGATCCGCGCTGCGCTGCCAATGACCGCGGCGGTGCAGGCAGCGCCGCGCGGTCTCGGCCATGATCGCGTCGGCCAGTTCGAGCATGTCCCGCGAATCCCGGGCGCTGGGCGCGGCCCGGCACGCACCGCGCAAACCGGCCACGCAGGCCAGCCGCGAGTGCGTCCACCAGCGTTCGTCGAGTTCCCACACGCCCGCTTCCGGTTCGCGCCAGTGCTTTCCGATCGCGTCCGTGGCCACCCGCACGGCGCGGCGCCCGTCGGCGTCCAGGCGCTCGTGCTGCTCGGCGGCCGCGAGCAGTTGCAGCACCTCGCCGTAGGAGTCGAGCTGGAACTGCCGGGTGGCGCGGTTGCCGCTGACCACGGTTTGCCCGCCCGGATATCCCGGCAGGTCCAGGCGCCGCTCGTCCGGGACCGGGCCGCCGTCGATGGTGTAGGCGGGGCGCAGTGCGTCGGCGTCTTCGAGCACGCGCGCGGTGAGGAACGCCGTGGCGTCATCGAGCACGGGCGCACCGCCTGCGGCCGCTGCGGCGATGCCCGCGTAGCACTGGTCGCGGACCCAGGAGAAGCGGTAGTCGTAGTTGCGTCCTTCTTCGGCCCGTTCCGGCAGGGACGTGGTGGCGGCGGCGACCATCCCGCCGCCGGGAGCGGTCAGCCCGCGCAGCACGGCGTAGGCGTGGGTCGCGTCCGGAACTCCGGCCGCCTCGGCGAGATCCGGGACGCTGTCCCGCCAGGCCGTTTCGGTCGTGCGCCAGGCCGCGACGGGGTCCGGCGGGGAGCCGGGCGATCCGCGGCACAGCTCCAGCACGATGTCCCGGTGCTCTCCGGCGGGGACTTCGAGTTCGCAGCGCAGCACGCCGTACCGGTCCGGGACAGCTTCGGCGGCTCCGCTCCAGCGCAGCGCCAGGTCTCCGCTGCGCCCGGACCACCGGCCGCTGGCGTCCTGCGACAGCTCGCGCATGGCGTGTTCGCCGAAGCCGGCCCGCACATCGAGCTCGACGCGCACCCGCGCGGTACGAGCGGCCGCCTCGATCCGCCGCAGCAACACGACTCGTTCGGGATTCCCCGGGTACGCCAACGCTTCCCGGCATTCGACCACTGTCGACGTGGTCATCCACCGGTTCCGCCAGATCAACGTCCGGGGCTCGTACGAACCGCCCCACACGCAGGGTTCGACCGGGTTGATCGCGTAGACCCCGGCGCCGCCGAGCAATGCCGAGAAAACCGCGCTGTCGTGCCACTTCGGTGCGCACATCCAGGCGATGTCGCCGCGCGGCCCGCACAACGCACCGCGGTACCCGTCCGCCAGCACAGAGTACTCCCGCAGGACGTGCGGGGGAAAGCGGTGCCAGTCGGCGCTCAACGCCGGGACCTCGCCAACACGGCACCGGCACCGGCCAGCACGGCACCACCGAGCGCCAAGAGCGCCTGGTTGCGCGCGACCCACCACTGTGGACTTCGGGAGTGCGCAGTTCCGTCGAACGCGCCGTGTGCGCCGAAATCCCGTCCCTCGGCGTCTGCCGGCTCGAAGAGGTTGTCGGCTCTTGCGGAATCGTCCACATCGGAGTTCTGCTGGGACGAGAAACCGGTGCGCGCCAGGTAGCGGTCCAGCAGGCCGGGCGCCACCGAGTTGGCGAGCAGGGTACCGACGGTGCTACCGCCCACCCAGTACTCCCGGCGCCGTGGCCGGTCGGCCGCGCGCAGCACCGCGTCGGCGGCCAGTTCGGGCTGGTAGATCGGCGGCACCGGCTGCGGGTGGTGCGGCAGTTTGGACCGCGCCCACGAGAACTGGGGCGTGTTCAAGCCGGGAAGCTGCACCATGGTCACCTGCACGCCGCTGCGTTCGTGCAGCAGCTCGCAGCGCAGCGACTCGTGGAAGCCCTGGATCGCATGCTTGGCTCCACAGTAGACGGTTTGCAGCGGGACGCCGCGATATGCCAGCGCCGAACCGACCTGGACCACGACACCGCGGTCCCGCGGCCGCATCCGGCGCAGTGCGGCCATGGTGCCGTGCACGAAGCCGAGGTAGGTGACCTGCGTGGCGCGGGCGTACTCTTCCGGGCTCAGCTCGTCGAAAGTGCCGAAGACCGTGCTGAACGCGGCGTTGATCCACACGTCGATCGGACCGAGGTTCGCCTCGGCCTCGCCGGCGGCCCGGTCGAGCTGGTCGTGCTCGGCCACGTCGACCGGCCGCGGCAACGCGGTCCCGCCCAGTTCGCGCACTTCGTCGGCAGCGGCCGCGAGCCCGCCCGCTCCGCGCGCGAACAACGCGATCCGGGCTCCCCGCCGCGCGTAGGCGCGGGCCACGGCCCGTCCCACGCCGGCGCTGGCACCGGTCACCACGACGACTTCGCTCGCTGGCATGGTCCTCCTTCTCGCCGACGCAGGACCTCGCCACAGCGGACTACCCGCAGCACGGCGGAAAAACTCCTTCGGCCGCAGCGGAGACGTTTTCCTGCGCGGGCAAGCGGGGTAAAGCCGGACGGTCGGAAGCCGATATGGAGGCCGTCGTGGCGCCGAGTGTCGATCGCGTGGACGTGCACGCCTTCCGGATTCCCACCGACGGGCCGGACGGGCAGGAATCGGACGGGACGCTCGTGTGGAGCTCCACGACGGTCGTGCTGGTGCAAGCGCACGGCGGCGGGCGCTCCGGCATCGGCTACACCTACGGAGACGTGTCCGTCGCGACCTTCATCCGATCCCAGCTCGCCGACGTCGTGCTCGGGCAGGACGCGCTGTCCCCGGCCGCGGCCTGGGAACGGATGAACGCGGCGATCCGCAACGCCGGCCGAAGCGGCGCCGGTGCGATGGCGGTGGCCGCCGTCGACATCGCGCTGTGGGATCTCAAAGCGCGGCTGCTCGACGCACCGCTTTTCCTGGTGTTGCCCGCTTTTCACGACGAGATCCCCGTCTACGGCAGCGGCGGGTTCACCAACTACTCCACCGAGCGGCTGGTCGACCAGCTCACCGGGTGGGTCGAGCAGGGCATCGGCAGCGTCAAGCTGAAAACATCCCGCGATCCCGAGCGAGACCCGCAGCGGCTTTCGGCCGTGCGCGACGCGCTGGGCGAAGACGTGGGTTTGTTCGCTGACGCGAATGGCGCGCTGAGCCGCAAGCAGGCGGTGCACTGGGCGCACCGGTTCCGCGCGGAGTGGGGCGTGGCGTGGTTCGAGGAACCGGTGAGTTCCGCCGACCGCGAAGGACTGCGGTTGGTGCGCGACCTCGGGCCTCCGGGGATGGATGTCGCCGCGGGCGAATACGGGTTCGTTCTGGGAGATTTCGCCGATCTGCTCGATGCGGGGGCCGTCGACTGCCTGCAGGCGGACGTCACGCGCTGCGGCGGAATCACCGGGCTGCTGGAAGTCGCGGGCGCGGCCGCGAGCCACCACGTCGACATCTCCGCGCACTGCGCCCCGGCGGTATCGGCGCACGCTTTCTGCGCCGTGCGGCGGATGCGGCACCTGGAGTACTTCCACGACCACACCCGCATCGAGGCACTACTGTTCGACGGCATGCTCGACCCGTCCGGTGGTGCGCTGTGCCCGGATCGCAGCCGCAGCGGGCTCGGGTTGCAGGTTCGATGGGCCGATGCGGACAGGTACCGCACCGGCGGCACCGCAGCGTCCCGCTGATCGTCCCGCGAAGCACGGAAACCGCTGCCGCACCGGGAGAAAACCGATGACGAGCGTGGCGATTGCAGTACGTACGGGGCGCTCGCACGCTGAAGCGGAACCGCCGCAGACGACGAAAGTCCGATCACCATGGCCCGGACCGCGATTTCATCCGCTGCTGGGCTCACCGCCAGTCACGAGCTGATGACGAACGCGGACGGCGGAATTCGTTGCGACAGTCCGCAGGAGATCGGCAACGCCTGGGACGAGGTGCTCGCCGCCGACCGCCTGGTGGTGCGGGAGTCGTGTGGACAAGGATGTTCCACCGGCGGAGGACGCCAGTGACTACCGTCCACAACGGACTCTCGACGCGCGGCGGAAGGCGCTCACTCGTACAGCACGTAGTCCGGTGCGGGCTGAAGCCCCAGCACTTCCGGGGGCGTCATGAGCGGCCCGCTGCGGGTGTCCTCCTGGAAGAACAGCTTGATCCCGGTGGCGACGTGCGGCGGTTTCGTCGTCACCAGCTTGTCCCACGCCTGCTTCTTCAGCTCCGGCGAGCCGATCCCGTCCATCGACTTGACCAGCGCGAGCTCCGGGTGCGGCGCCAAATCCTGCTCGTCGCGCACCACCGATGGCGACAACTGGTGGTAGATCAGCGGTTTCTGCGGCAGCGAGTGCTCCCGCGCGATCGCGGCGACGTGGTCGGCCACCGCGTTGAGCTCGCCGCCGGTGGTCGTGCCGAACACGTCACCGGGCGTTTCGTCCGGGCCGACCGCCCACTCCGGGTCGAGCGCGAGACCCACGTCCGGTTCGGCGAGCCAGCGGTCGTAGTGCCGCACCTCGTCGAGGAAATCCGCGCGACCGGGCTGGATTCCCAGCAGCAGCACCGCGCCGTGCCTGCGGGCCGCGGCGAGGTGCTCGTCGATGGTGGAGTCCGAGGACCGCGCGCGGTACTGCCCGTCCTGGCCGGGGCTGGACGTGGCGCGGGTGGCGATCAGCTCGAAGACCGGCAGCGGCCGCTTGTTCTGCGTGTAATCCTGCGCCTGCCGGTCGATCTGCTGACCGGCCGCGTCCAGATCGCCGTGCAGTGGCCCGAGCGCGGCGCTGCCCGGCGCTCCGGAGAAGCCGACCATCCGGTGCTCGGGCAGCACGGTGCGGCCGCCTCCGGGTAGTTCCGGCTCCGGTGGCGGTGGCCGCAGCGCCGGTGCGGGCGGTGGTTCGGCGGGCGGTGCAGGGGGTGTTGCGCCGCACGCGGCCAGCGGTGCGGTGAGCGCGAGCACCCATGAAGCGGCCACGTTGCGCGCGTGCGCGGTCACTCTCGGATCACATTCCTTCCCGGGTCGGCGGGCTCGCTGATCGACGAGCCGCCAGGGGAGCTTCCACGAGCCGTGGGGATGCTAAACCCGCCCGGGGCAAGCCTTTTCAGCGCGTGCTCGGGCGAAGCCGGACCGGAAAGTCCGAAATGGACTTCGAGTGCGGTTCAGGTCGCGTCGTCGCGGGGCAAGTCGGAGGATTCGCAGGCTGCCAGTGCTCGGCGGGGAGTCGGCCATCCCTCCGGCGCAGTCCGGCGGCTCCCGATACGCACCGTGCGCAATGGAGCACCGTGCGAATGCCGGGAGTTCAGAGGTCGTCGGCTTGCTGGACGGCGGATTCGGTGCGCAGCGCGGCGATCCGTTCGGCGGACATGCCCAGCTCGTCGGCGAGCACCTGGGCGGTGTGCTGGCCGAGAATCGGTGCGGCCTCCGCCGATTCGTACGCTCCGCCGAACCGCATGGGAGAGCCCGGCGCCAAGTGCGGCCCGATTCCGGGCTGGTCCAGCGTCGACATCAGCGGATTCGCGCCGCCGGGGCTGCGCAGCGCGTCCACGGTCGCGGCGAAGCTGCGATAAGGCGCCCACAGCAACGAAGTCCCGGCCAGCGCCGCACGTGCCTGCTCGCTCGTCCGCGAGTCGAACCAGCGCTGGAACAACCCCGCCAGGGCTTCGCGGTACTCGTACCGCTCGGCCTCGGCGGAGAAATCCGCGCCCAGCGCACCTTCCAGCGCGGACACCGCTTCGGACATGCCGGTCAGCGACACCAGGTCCCGCCAATGCCGTCCGGTGAGCGCCACCACCATGAACCGGCCGCCGTCCGAACAGCGGAAGTCCCTGCCGAACGTGCCGTAGATGTGGTTGCCGATCGGTTCCCGCGAGGTGCCGTTGAGCTCCGCTTCGCCCAGGAACCCGAGGTTGCCCGCCATCGCCAGCGCGATGTCCGCGAGCGCGAGCCGCACTCCGGTGCCCTGCCCGGTGCGTTCGCGCTCGCGAGCCGCCGAACTCACCGCGAGGGCGGCGTAGAGCCCGCAGCTGATGTCCCAGGCGGGTAGCACGTGGTTCACCGGCCGGTCGCCATCGCCGGTGGCGAGCGGGAATCCGGACTCGGCGTTGACCGTGTAGTCCACTGCGGACGATCCGTCGCTGCGGCCTTCGATCAGCACGTGGATCAGGTCCGGGCACACCTCGGACAGCCTCTCGTGCGAGAGCCAGTCGCGGCCCGCCGAGTTCGTGAGCACGACTCCGCTGCCCGCGGGGAACGCGGCGACGAGGTCGCGCACCACCTGCCTGCCCGCGTCCGAGCGCAGGTCGGCGACCACGGAGCGCTTGCCCTTGTTCAGCCCGGCCCAGTAGATGCTCGTGCCGGTATCGGCCAGCGGCCAGCGGTGCCGGTCGGCGGCCCCGCCGCGCGGATCGACCCGGATCACGTCCGCGCCCAGCTGCGCCAGCGTCATCCCGCCCAGCGGCGCGGCGACGAACGACGAGATCTCGACGACGCGCAGACCGGACAGCGGGCCGGTGGCAGGCGGCACGGCGGACCTCCAGGTTGGTGCGGCCATTGCGCGACCGTTTGCGCTGGTCGGGCAGCGTCCGCAGATCGGTGCTGCGGAACGGGAACGGCGTTGCGACAGGCGGCGATCAGCGTTCGTCGAGTTCGTCCGAATGGTATTTGGCCGTACAATACGTCGGCGGATCGGCGGAGGGAACCCCCGAGCCGCCACCTGGTGCTCGTGAGTCCATAGTGGACTGAGCGTGCTGCGCGATGTCGCCGCACCAGCGGACTTTGACGCCGAGGGCGTTGCAGTGGTTCGGTGAAAGCGTTCGCCGGTGTGCGGCGGACGGGGAGGCGTTCATGACATCCGAACCGGTGCGCACCGCCGCGTCCTCCGGTGCCGATCGGTCGCACGGGAGCGTCGGGGCCTACGAGGATTTCACCGTCGGCCGCCGCTTCGAAGCAGGTCCGCGCGAGGTCACCGAGCACGACCTGACCGCCTTCGCCGCCATCAGCGGTGATCAGCACCCCCTGCACCACGACGCCGAATTCGCCGCGCGCACGCGCTTCGGGAAACCGGTGCTGCACGGCCCGTTCGGCATCGCGGTGTTCTTCGGCATGTTCCACGATCTCGGCCTGGTCCCGGACTCCGAGGTCGCGCTGCTGGACACGAACTGGCGCTACCTGCGCCCGATCTTCCCCGGTGACGCGCTGCGCATGACGATGACGATCATCCGCTGCCACCGCACCGGAGATGGTTCGCGAGGCGTGGTCGACCGGCACGTGCGGCTGCTCAACCAGGACGACGAGACGGTGCAGGAAGGGACCACCGCGTTCCTGGTCCCGGCCCGCGGCACCGGCCCCGACCCGGCGGGTCGCAGGTTCGGCACGGTGGCTTGGGCCGAAGCGCTCACCGAACGGCTCGACGAACGGTTCGCCTCCGCGGTCGCCACCTGGGACGGCGCGATCGGGCTGCGCAGCGGCGACGACGAGGTGCAGCTGCGGATCTACCGGGGCCGGGTGCTGGAAGCCGCGACGCGCACTCCGCACGGGCCCGCGTTCACCCTCGCGGCATCGCCGCTGGTGTGGACCGAGCTGGTCACCGCGCAGCGCAACGACTTCATGCAGCGCGCCATGAACGGTGATTTCCAGGTCTCCGGCAACGCCTACGAGTACCTGCGGTTGACCAAGGCGCTGCAGCTGATCGCCGAGGCGGCCCGCGGGGCCGGTCAGGAGCAGCGATGATCGAGGCCCGCTACGTCGAGGCGGCAGGCACCCTCGCGTTCACCGAGCTGGCCGGTTCCGGCCCGGTCGTGCTGTGCCTGCACACCGCTGGGCAGAGCGGTGTGCAGTGGCGGCGCACCACGGCCGCGCTGGCCGCTGCGGGCTACCGCGTAGTCGTCCCCGACCTGCCGGGTCACGGCAGGTCGGAGCCCGCCGCGAACGGGCCGGTCCGCGACCTCGCCGAGTACGCCCGGTTCTGCCTGGACCTGCTGGACCGGCTCGGGCTGGCCGATCCGCTGGTGGTCGGCTGCTCGATCGGCGGCAAGATCGCGTTGCAGATCGCGGCGCTGTCCGGTGACGTGCGCGGCGTGGTCGCGATGGCCGCCGAAGCCGGGCGCGGGCGGGTGAAGGTCTCGGGCCTGGAACGCGAGCTGGAGGACATCGCCGCACCGAGCCGCACCGACCGCACCCATCTCGGCACGCTGGCCGTGGTCGGTTCCGGAGTCGATCCGGCACGTGCCGAGCTGATCGCCACCATGCACCGGCGCGAGGACCCGGCGGTGTCGAACTCGGACCTCATCGGCTGGGGCACGCACGACGTGCGCGCCGAACTGGGCTCGATCCGCTGCCCCGTGCACCTCGTGGCGGGCGAGGACGACCTCTGGATCAAGCCCGACGCGGTCCGCGCGGCCGCGGGCGAGCTGCCGGACGGCCGATTCACGCTGCTGCCCGGCGTCGGCCACTACCCGATGGAGGAGCTGCCGGACTTCGCGCGGACCTTGACCGGCTGGCTCGCCGAGCTCGCGGAGGTGCGGGCATGAGCACCTTGCGCCGCCTGCTCAACGACCTCGTCGAGGCCGACCCGGACGCGCCGATCGCGCTGGACCGCGTCGAGGACGGATTCCGTGCGGTCTCCCGCGCGCAGCTGCACGCGCGGGCGCGCGCGGTGCAGGCTCGGCTGGCCGCGGCCGGGGTCGGTCCGGGTGACTGCGTGGCGGTGTGGCTGCCGAACTGGTCGGACGCGTTGAGCTGGCAATTCGGCGCCGCCGCGCGCGGTGCGCACGTCATCGGCCTCAACACCCGCTACAACGTCGAGGAAGTCGGCCACGTGCTGAACCGGGCGCGGCCCCGCGTCGTGGCCGTCGCCGCCGGGTTCCACGGGCTCGACCTGATCGGCGTGCTCGGCGAAGCGGTGCGGACCGCGCAGGTCCCGGCACCGTTCGTCGTCCCGGTCAGCGGTCCCGGGAAGTCCGAGCCGGATGCGGGCGCGTTCGATCTCGGCGGGGGAGCGGCGGTGGTCGCCCCGCTCGCGCAGCCTGCCGAGCGCGACGGCACGGGCCTGGCCGAAGGCGACGGTGCGGTCCTGGCCGAGCGCGACGGTCAGGAATCGGCGGACCGCGACGGCTCGGACCTGGCGGTCGCGTTCACCACCTCCGGATCCACCGGGCTGCCGAAACTCGCCGCGCACCGCGAAGATGCCGTGGTGGCGCACGCCCGCGCCGACGCTGCGGCGCTCGGGCTCGGCGAAGGCGACGTGGCCGCTTGCGTGCTCCCGCTGTCCGGGGTTTTCGGTTTCTGCGCCGCGCTGGCCGCGGTCGCGGGCGGAGCGGCGTGCCTGCTGGAACCGGTCTTCGACCCGGCCGCGACCGTCGCCGCGATGGCCGAGCAGCGCGCGACCCACCTGGTCGGCGGCGACGACATGGCCGGGCGGCTGCTGGACGCGTGGCGCGAGCGGCCGGTGGAGTTGCCCGCGTTGCGCTGGCTCGGGTTGGCCGATTTCCTCGGCCGCAGCGCGGAAGTCGCCGCCTGGGCCGCCGAATTCGGGGCGAGCACCACCGGCGTCTACGGCTCGTCCGAGGTGTTCGCGCTTGCGCTGCTGTGGCCGGAGTCGACTCCCGTGCCGCGCCGGTGGTCCGGCGGCGGACTGCCGGTCTCGCCGCAGATCCGGGTGCGCACCGCCGACCCGCACGACGACCGGCCGGTGGCCGACGGTGAGCAGGGCGAGCTCCAGTTCGCCGGGCCGACCGTCGTGGACGCCTACCTCGGCGGGGGCGACGCCGGGGCGCGCACCGCGGACGGCTGGTTCCGCACCGGCGACCTCGCGGTTCGCAGCGAAGACGGCGGCATCGAATACGTCTGCCGGATGGGTGACGTGCTGCGGTTGAGCGGTTTCCTCGTCGCGCCCGCCGAGATCGAGCACCGGCTGGCCGCGCACGAAGCGGTCAGCACCGCCAAGGTCGTAGGCGCGCGGACCGGGAACGGCGTGCGGGCCGTCGCCTTCGTCGTGCTCACCGAGCCCGCCGCGGCCACTCCGGCCGAGCTGCGGGAATGGTGCTCGGCGACGCTGGCGAAGTTCAAGGTGCCCGCCCGGGTGCACATCATCGACGAGATGCCCACGACCTCGGGCACCAACGGGGCCAAGATCCGCGCCGCCCAGCTGCGCGAGTGGGCCGAGAACTACCAGGAGGACGCTGATGGCTGATGTCGTGATCTGCGAACCGCTGCGCACCCCGGTCGGCGGCTTCGGCGGGTCGCTGGCGGAGGTCCCGCCGCACACCCTCGCCGCCACCACGATCCGGGCGCTGCTGGAACGCACCGGGCTGCCCGCGGACTCGATCGACGACGTCCTGCTGGGCCACTGCTACCCGACGATGGACGCTCCGGCGATCGGCCGGGTCGCCGCGTTGGACGCCGGGTTGCCGGTGACGGTGCCGGGCGCGCAGGTGGACCGGCGCTGCGGATCCGGGCTGCAGGCGGTGCTCAACGCCGCGATGCAGGTGGGCAGCGGCGCGTCCGAACTGGTGCTGGCCGGCGGTGCCGAATCGATGTCGAACGCGCCGCACTACTCCACCTCGATGCGCCGCCCGCAGAAGGGCGGGCCGGGTGTGATGCTGCACGACTCGCTGGCCAAGGGCCGGGTCACCGCGGGCGGCGAGAACCACCCGGTGCCGGGCGGGATGCTGGAGACGGCCGAGAACCTGCGCCGCGACTACTCCATCGCACGCGAGGAGCAGGACGAACTCGCCGCCCGCTCGCACCGGCGCGCCGCCGCGGCGTGGGAGGCGGGCCGATTCGCCGACGAGGTCGTGCCGGTCACCGTTCCCGGCCGCAAGCAGGACACCGTCGTCGAGCGGGACGAGCACATCCGCCCGGACTCGACGCCGGAGGTCTTGGCGAAGCTGCGCCCGGTCATGGGCAAGCAGGACTCGGCGGCCACCGTCACCGCGGGCAACGCGTCCGGGCAGAACGACGGTGCGGCGATCTGCGTGGTGACCACGCCGCAGAGGGCCGCGCAGCTGGGGCTGCGGCCGCTGGCGAAGCTGGTCTCGTGGGGGATCGGCGGGGTACCGCCGGCGACGATGGGCATCGGGCCGGTGCCCGCGGTCGCCAACGCGCTGGACCGGGCCGGGGTGGCGCTGTCCGAGGTCGACCTGATCGAGCTGAACGAGGCGTTCGCCGCGCAGGTGCTCGCGTGCCTGCGGGAGTGGCGGCTCACCGACGCGGACCTGGATCGGGTCAACGTCAACGGTTCCGGGGTCTCTCTCGGGCATCCGGTGGGAGCCACCGGCGGGCGGATCCTGGCGACGCTGCTGCGCGAGATGCAGCGCCGCGAGGTCCGCTACGGCCTGGAGACGATGTGCATCGGCGGCGGCCAAGGACTTGCGGCCCTGTTCGAGCGGGTCGGTGAAGCGTAGCGCCTCCGGAAAACCTCGCAACAGCGGCGAAAGCGCAACTTCCGTCCACTGAGTACGGACGCTCGCGCGTCTCTCGCGGCAGCCCGCGCTCGTATGTTTTCCCCCGTCACAACAGGAACATTCGGCAAGAACCGGGCGCGCGGGCGGGTTTACCGTGAACCGGCCAGCTACGCGAAACCAGCGGGCGGGCCGCCCGCCCGCCCGCGGATCGCCACGGGGGTTCGCGCCATGTCCAAGCCGCACAACGGAAAAGCCGGCACCGTTCGCAGAACGCTGGGCGTGCTGCTCGGCGTGCTCGCGCTGACGGCCACCATCAGCTCCGGCGCTGCCGCGGCCACTCCACCGGACCCGCACCACTCCGACGCACCGCCGAGGCTGGTGCCGGTCCGGATGGTCGACTACGCGCTGCTGCAACCGGAATTCCTCCCGCCGGGCCGCTACACGTTCCGCGCCTACAACGCGGGGATCGCGCCGCATTCCCTGCAGATCTACGGACCCGGCGTGCTCAACGCCCGCACCCCGACGGTGCAGTCCGGCCGCTTCGCCGACCTGACCGTGACCCTGCAGCGCGGCACCTACGACTTCTGGTGCCCGATCGGCAACCACCGCCAGGTCGGGATGCAGCTCTACGTCAAGGTGGGATGAGCTCGCCCGGCGTCTTAGCGGGCGTCCGAGTACCAGCTCGTCAATGCTGGACGAGATCCCGCAAGTCTGTTCATCGCCGGAAGTTACTTCGTGTCAACGCCTTTCGTTGCGGCGGGCGAGCCAGTGGCGGGCTCGGGTGGTGAGTTCGTTCTGCTCCAGCCAGCAGGCGGGGGCGGGGAAGGTGGCGAGCACGTCGGCTGCGGTTTCCCGGCCGTTGTGGCGGCCGGTCAGTACGGTGATGCAACCGTCGCCGCGGCCCCAGCGGAACGTCAGATCAGTCGCGGGGTCGTGGT
Source organism: Saccharopolyspora galaxeae (assembly GCF_016526145.1). Taxonomy (GTDB): domain Bacteria; phylum Actinomycetota; class Actinomycetes; order Mycobacteriales; family Pseudonocardiaceae; genus Saccharopolyspora_C; species Saccharopolyspora_C galaxeae. Next base: position 188,076 of record NZ_JADDUE010000005.1, on the reverse strand, counting down.
GCCAGATGCACGGCAGGCCGTACGCCCGCGGTGTCGTCGGAGTTCCCATCGCGGGTGTGTTCCGACCGGCCATGCTCGCCTCCTCGCGGGAGGCGGGCCGGTTCGTACTGCCGGATCGGCCCGCCTTGCAGTCTGATCGCGAGACAGTAGCACGTGAGTGATGTGCCGCTAGCTTGCACATAAAGGATCCCCGGCGCTCGACGCGCCGGGGATTCCGGATGGGCTCGAACTGCGGTCAGTCCCGGAAGCGGTCGTCCTTCACCGCGTTCGTGAAGGCGATGAACTGGCGGCCGCTCAGCGCGAGGATCGGCGAGTCGTCACCGAGCTTGGAATCACGGATCGCCGCACCCTGTGGCGCGGGCGAGGTCTCCACGCACTGCTCGGACGGGGCGCTGCGCGAAGATTTCTTCCATGTGTAGGTCACAGTCGTCTCCTTCAGGCATCGGTCTCGTACCGCGACCGGAGTGTAGCCAGATATGAACGACTTTCAGCTGCGCCCAAGGCAGCCTGCTGGAACTGCCCGAAGAGCCGATTCAGCTCACCCGTCTGTTCGGAGCCGTCCACGATGTGACCCGCCAGCGGTGAATCGACGAACGCGACGTCGCCGTGCTGCGGGAACCGGAGCACCGAGAAGCCGCATTGCAGCGTCGTATGGTCGGCTGCGTTCAGCGGCAACAGATGGATGCGGATGTTCTCCCGCTTCGACATGGCGATCAAGTGATCGACCTGTTCGGCCATGACCCGTTCGCTGCCCATGGTGCGGAGGAACGCTTCCTCTGCGATCACCACGTGCAGGACGAGCGGGTCGTCCTCGTCGAGCCGTTCCTGCCGTCGCGCGCGGGCATCGACGTGGTTCTCGACGACCAGCGGACTCAACGGCGTCCGGGCCGTTCGGTGTAGTGCGCGGGAGTATTCGCGGGTTTGCAGCAGTCCCGGGATCATGGTGATCTCGAAGTTGAAGGCCTCGACCGCGTCCGCCTCGAAGCCGACGTACGGCTCGAACGTCGACGGCAGCTTGTGCAGCGTCCACCAGCCGCTCTTGTTGCTGTCCGCGCGCATCTGCTCGACGTGCAGTCGTTCTTCGTCGTCCACGCCGTAGGCGTCGAGCAGCTGCTCCAGCTTCTCCTTGCTGGGCCGGGACCGCGCCATTTCCCAGTGGCCGATCGCACTGCGATGAATGCCCAGATGCTTGGCCACCTGCTGCTGATCGACGCCGGCCTTCTCCCGGAACTCGCGGAGGAGGCGCGCAAGCCTCAACTGTCGAGCGTTCGCCATGTCCGGCCCTACCTCTTCCATCCGTTCGAGTGATCGCGCAATCCGACCTGCGGCTAGTAGCGTGCTAGCAATCGCAATCCAGCGATGGTCAGTGTAGATCACTACGGAACGTACCGAGAAAGAGCTGTGCGTGAGCAACCGGGTCACTGTCGCGTTCGGAAGAAGCGCGGAGCAGCAGGTCGACGCCGACACCGCAAGTGTCCTGTGTGGACAGTGCACGCGTGGGTCGATCGGTGTTGCGGAACGGCGGTGCGCAACGTGTGCGAGGGCGAAGAAATCATGCTCCATGGCGAGGATTTCGCACGGCCCGGTGCCGCCGCACCCGTCGAGCCGCGCGCTTGGGCCACCGGACCGCGAGACGCGGAATGGCATTGTGTCGTCCGGTGTGCTTTCGGATCCCTGCGATGCCTCTGCGGCCACTACGTGCGCGGTCCCGTTCATCTGCGGCGTACCGAGCCCGCGGCGGGCGAACTGGGCCGCTCGCTGTGCGCGGCGGCCGAAGCCGAGCTAGCGCGCGAAAACCCGGGCGACCCGCGGCCCGGCCGAACGCGGACGCCCTGAACGGCGGTGCCCTGAACGGGACGCCCGGAACGGTGGCGCCCGGAACGTCAGCGCCCTGAACATCAGCGCGCTGCCGCGGCCGAATTCACGTCGACGCGAAGCCCCACCTCGACTCCGCCTCACCCCCGGAGGCGGTGACCCGCGCGGCGGTATCCCCGACCCCGCGCGGACCGACCGGCCGGTGCCTGCACTCCGATCCCTCCCCCAAGGGCACCGGCCGGTCACCCCTAGCCGGAACCCGCGCGGACTCAAGGAGTGAACGGACCGTTGGTCCCAATAGATTGGGCGAAAGTTCCGTTCACTCCAAGCGAACCGCTCACTCCACCCGACCGGGGGCTCCGGCGCCCAGGTTCTCCCGCAGCGTCGTGCCGGTGTATTCGGTGCGGAACACACCGCGCTCCTGCAGCAGCGGGACCACGCGGTCCACGACCTCGTCCAGCCCGGACGGGCTGACGTGCGAGCCGAGGATGAAACCGTCCACCGCGTCGGCCTGCACGTAGCGGTCGATCTCGGTGGCGACGTGATCGGGCGTGCCGACGAACACCGCGCGGTCGAAGACCTTCGTGACGACCTCCCGCAGGGACAATCCTTCGGCCTTGCCGAGCGCGCGCCAAGACTCGGCGGTGGCCTGCGGATCCTGCGACAGCGGTGCGCGGCCGCGAATCCACTTGGGAGCTTCCGGCGTCGGATCCACATCCGGCACCGGGCCGTCCGGGTCGAACTCGGACAGGTCCCGGTTCCAGATCGTCTCGGCCAGCACGATCGCGGTGAACGGGTCGACCTGGCGGCTGCGCACATCGGCGTGCCGGTCGCGGGCCTCGGCTGCGGTGTCGCCGAGGATGACGCCCGCCGATGGCAGGATCTTGACCTGCGAAGGCTCCCGGCCCGCCTTGGCGACCCGAGCCTTGACGTCGGCGTAGAACTCGCGCGCCTGGTCGAACTCCTGGTACCGCGAGAAGATCGCATCCGAGTGCCGGGCGGCGAAATCCCGCCCGGCGGGCGACTCCCCGGCCTGCAAGATGACCGGATGACCCTGCGGCGGGCGGGGAGTGGAGAACCGCCCGGCGATGTCGAACTGCTCGCCGCGGAACTCGAAGTCGCCCACGTGCTCGTCGCGCAGGAACCGCCCCGCGTCCCGATCGGCGACGACGGCCTCCGAACCCCACGAGTCCCACAGCCTGCGCACCGCTTCGAGCGTTTCCCCGGCCCGCTCGTAGCGCTGCGAGCGGTGCAGGAACCCGCCGCGCCGGAAGTTCTCCCCGGTGTCGGCGTCGAAGCTGGTCACCACGTTCCACGCGGCCCGGCCGCCGGAGAGCAGGTCCAGCGTGGCGAACTTGCGCGCCAGCTCGTAGGGCTCGTTGAACGTCGAGTTGATGGTGCCCGCGAGTCCGATGTGCTCGGTGATCGCGGCCAGCGAGGACAGCACCGTGAACGTGTCCGGCCGTCCCACCACGTCCTGGTCGAAGACCTGTCCGCCGCGGGTGCGCAACCGCAGCCCCTCGGCCAGGAACAGCAGGTCCAGCTTGCCGCGCTCGGCCGTTTCGGCCCAGTGCGCGTAGGACTCGAAGTCGATGTGGCTGCCGGAAGCCGGATCGCTCCACACCGTGTCGTGGTTGACGCCCGGGAAGTACGCGCCCAGGATGATCTGCTTGCTCATCACGCCACCTCCACGGCGTAGCGGCTGGACTGCCGGGGCAGGCCGAAGCGTTCGCGCAGGTTCTTCGCGCCGTAGCCGGTGCGGAAGCTCCCGCGCCGGTGCAGCTCCGGCACCAGCCGGTCGACGATCGCGTCCAGGTCGATCGGCAGCACCGCGGGGCGCAGGCGGAAACCTTCGATGCCCGCGATTCGCCATTCCTCCAGCAGATCCGCCAGTTGCGGAGCATCGCCGGAGAACACCGCGGCGTCCGAGCGCAACGGCTCACCGGCGAGTTCGTCGAGCCGCGCCAGCCGCCGCCGCGCGGCCGGGGCGTCGGCGTCGAGCGCGACCACCACGTCCGCCAGCACCCGCAGCGGTTCCCCGTCGCGGCCGACCTTTCGCTCCGCCGCGCGCACTTCGGACAGGATTCCCGCGATGTCGGCGGTTTCCTGCGGAGTCACGAACACGACGTCGGCCGAGCGCGCGGCGAACTCGTAGGCGAGTTCGCGGTGCGCGAGCGCGACCACCAGCGGCTGGCCCTGCGGCGGCCGCGGCACGATCCCCGGCCCGCGCACCGAGAAGAACCGGCCGGTGAAGTCGATGTGGTGCAGCTTTTCCCGGTCCAGAAAGCGGTTCGTGGCCGCGTCGCGGATCTCCGCGTCGTCCTCCCAGCTGTCCCAGAGCCGCCGCACCACCTCGACCGCGTCGGCGGCCTCGGCGAACAGGTCCGCAATGGCCTCCTGCACCGCGGGCGAATCGAGCGCCTCGCGGCGGATCGGCGGCAGGCTGCGCCGCCCGAAGTGCGCGGCCTCGTCGGCGCGGGCCGAGGTCTGCACCCGCCAGCCGCCGCGGCCGAGGCTGTCGTGATCGAGCGTGGCGATCGCCGAGGCCACGTGGAACGGCTCGGTGTGCGTGCTCGTCACCGTCGGAACCAGCCCGATCCGCGAGGTCAGCGGCGCGAGGAACGAAGCGATCAGTTGCGCGTCGAGCCTGCCGCGGACCCGGTCGGTGCGCCGGTCACCGGGCTCGAGGTGGTCCTCGGACTGCAAGCCGAGACCGTCCTCGACGGTGACGAAATCGAGCAGCCCGCGCTCCGCGGTGCGGGCCAGCGCGGCCCAATAGGGCGCGGTGAACAGCTTTTCCGGCGTGGCGCTCGGATCGCGCCAAGCCGCCGGGTGCCAGCCCGCGCCGTCCAGCGCGACGGCGAGGTGTGTGCCGGGCATGGGAATTCCTCTCCTGCTTGCGGGAACGTGGCGGTGGCGGGAGTGCCCGGACACCGCGCGCTGATCACCCGCAGCAGGTCGACGTGGCGCCGCCGGACGGCGCGGAAACCCGCGGCCGCGCGCATCGCAGCCTCCCTCCCGGGAAAACGCCATCGTGCCAAGGAAATCGCCAGGTCGGATCACGGTAGGCCGTGCGGCGGGCGCGGTGCCAAGCTTCCCAACCGACGAGACGGCGCCCGAATCACCGAGATACGCGCTGCTCCTCGGGCCGTTCCGGGCGGTCCGATGACGGCCACAGGTAAGGCAGCTCGGGATCGGCGTCGGAGAAGTACCGGCCGTAGTGCTCGGGATCTTTGCGCAGCAGCGCGGATCGATGACTGCGATGCAGCTCGGCCCGGCCGAGCCACGGCGGCAGCTCACCGGCCTCGGCGAGTTCGGCCTGCGTGCGCACCGCATCGCGGCCCGTGGCGACCGCGAAGTCCGCGCGCAGGCTCGGCTCGCAGGTGTCACCGCGGCCACCGGCCTGCCACACCCCGCACACCACGAGCCCGTAGCAGGTCAGCGCTTCTTCGTAGCCGCACCACATCAGCACCGCCGGGTGCCGTCGCCAGCCGTAGCCGGAGACGGTCAAGGCGCGCAGCACCTGCAACGCCTCCACCCGCTGCTTGCCGAGCCTGCGCCGGTCGAGCACCCGCGCGCTCGCCGCGAAGTCCGAGTAAGGCAGGAAAGTCTGCACGGCTGCGCGCTACTTCAGCGCGCTGCCCTGCTGCCACTGCTGCCAGTCCATCGACCAGTCGCCGTAGCGGTCCCACACCGGCAGCTCCGGCCCGCCGGAATTGGTCACCTCGACCACGTCGCCGTACCCGAAGTTGCGGAAGAACCATCGGGCGTTCTCGCCGTTGAGGTTGATACAGCCGTGCGAGACGTTCGAGCTGCCCTGGCTGCCCACGCTCGCCGGGTTCTCGTGCACGAACTCGCCGCTGTTGGAGACCCGCACCGACCAGCGCTCGCGCATCCGGTAATAGTCCGGATCGCTCTTGTCGCACACCCCGTAGGTGCACGAGTCCATGATCATGCTTTCGCGCTTCTCCGAGACGACGTGCGTGCCCGCGTGCGTCGGCGAGGACTTCTTGCCCATCGAGATCGGCATCGTGTTGATCAGCGCGCCGTTGCGGAAGATCTGCATCTGGTTGGACTTCCCGTCCGCCCTGGCGATCATCGCGTCGTGCACCCGGTAGGTGTGCGCGGTGTCCGAGCCGCCGAGCACGCCGCCGCCCAGATCCGCGCCGTAGACGTTGGCGCTGGCGTGGATCGTGGTTCCCGGCTTCCAGAACTCCTTCGGGCGGTAGTGCACGTTCTCGTCGTCGATCCAGTGCCAGGCTCCCGGCTGGACCGGATCGCTGTGCACCTCCAGCGTCCGTTCGATCGCTGCCTTGTCCTGCACCGGCTTGGTGAACTGGAAGACGATCGGCTGGCCGACGCCGATGCCGTCGTCTCCCACGGCGTCCGGCGACGGGATCAGGTTGGCCTCGAACTTCTCGGCCGGCTCGACGGTGCCGACCGCGCCGCGCTGCTCGGCCGGTTTGCCGTCGGCGCCGCGCGCGTGCGCGAGCACGTCGTAGTGCGCGGCGTAACCGAGCGGTTCGGTGCTGCGCCAGGTCTTCCCGTCCGGGCTGAGTTCGCCGCGCACGGCGCTGCCCTTTTCGGTGTTGGTCACGGTGACGTCGGTGAGCGTGCCGTGGGCGACCCGGACCGTGATCGGAGTCCGCGGGCTGATGGCGGTGGCGTTCGCCGGTTCGATCGTGAGCGCAGGCGCGGGAACCCGCTTCGGCGGTGCGGTGGCACTGCAACCTGCGAGGACCAGCACGCCGATCAGCGCCGCGAGCAGCGGCATGAATCGGGCACGGCGGCGAGGCGACGCGGGAATCGGCATGAGATCCCTCCGACTGGCGCACTGCGATCATTCGATCGGTCGATCAAAGAAATCCGGAAGCGATACTAATCGCGATGTGTGGAGGTTCGCGCAGTGTCGGAACACCGATCGGGGGAACCGGTGATCCCAGTTCGGGAAGCGGGAGGTGCGAAAAGTGATCAGATTCTCCGACCGTTCTGATCGCCCGCAAGATCGCGGTGCGGAATTCGCGGGTGATCATCGAGCCCGTGCGGCGGTAACCTGGCGGTGAACGCGCTGCGGCGCGCACCCGAACCGAAGGTGGACCGAACCCGCACGAGGTGACCGGATGACCGACGACGAGCCCGACGATCGACCGCAGGTGCTCGAACGCAGCCGCACCGGCCTCGGCGAGCTCGTGCTGCGCCGCTGCGGCGCCGAACTGGAACTGATCAGCGGCGGCATGTTCCTGATGGACACCCGCGACGGCCGCTCGGAACGGGCGATGGTCGAGCGGGTGCTCGCGGTCGCGCCGCCCGGGGCGCGCTTGGTCATCGGCGGTCTCGGCTTCGGGTTCTCGTTGGCGGCGGCGGTGGCCTCACCGGTTCCCGCCGAGATCATCGTGGTGGAGATCCACCGCCAGGTCATCGAATGGAACCGCACCTACCTGCCGGAACGCACCGAGCGCAACACCGCCGATCCCCGCGTCCGGATCGTGCACGGCGACATCGCGGCATGGCTCGACCGCGACGACGGGCCGCTGGACGCGGTCTGCCTGGACACCGACAACGGGCCGGAATGGCTCACCACGCCCGAGAACGGCGCGCTCTACGGCCGATCCCGGCTCGCGCGGCTCGGCGAACGCCTCGGCGATCCGGGTGCCGTCGCGTTCTGGAGCGCGAACCGGTCGGCCGCGTTCGAGGCGGCGCTGCGCAACGCCTTCCGGGAGGTCGCGGTGCACGAAACCCCGGTCGCGCGGGGTGAACCGGACGTCGTCTACCTGGCCCGGCACCCCGCGCACCAGGAGTTGTTGAGGAATTGATCTGGGTAGCTGGTCGGGTGGCGGAACCTCAGACGTCTGCTGGCTCCGGGATCTCCTCCTGACGTAGGTCCCCACGCGGCGTCGGAGCTTTCCTCGCCAGAAGACGTCTGAGAACCCGCCGGTGGTCCGGCTAAGTCCTGGGAGACCGCAAGCGGCTGCCGCCGCTTATCCGACAGAACCTGATCCGCGCCCGCTCAGGGCAGGTAGTACATCGGGTTCGGCAGCTTCACCGGTTTGTCGGCGTGCCCGCCCTGCAGGTCGCTGTGCTGGTCGCCGATGTTGAGCACGATGTGCGCGCCCTGCGATTCCAGGTGCGCGCGGGTGCCCGACTTGTACTCCACGGTGCTGCAGTCCAGCCCGCACGGCAGGTAGTCCGGGGCGTGCGTCTCCGGTTTGAAGAACGCCCCGGCCGGGCTCGGGAACCCTTCCCCGGCGAGGTTGCGCAGCGAAGCGTCCTGGAGGCTCTCCCCGCGGCCGGTGATGAAGTAGACCCGCACGCCGTGCCCCGCGGCCCACTGCGCCAGTTCGCGGGTGTGCCCGATCGGCTCGAACACGCCCTTCTCGATGGCTTCGCGCTGCGCGGCCTCGTCGAAACCGAAGTCCCGCCCGGCCTCCCAGCCGTAGGTCACCTCCGAGGTGTCGTCCACGTCCAGCACGATCGCCGGGTTCGGCACGCCTTCGGCGAGGCGGCGCTGCAGGTACGCCCGCGCGCCGGTCACCTCCCGGTCGGTGTCGACGTCCCAGGCGCTGCCGGGGGAGGCGTGGTGCTCGCCCGCGGCGTCCTCGCGGTCGCCGTAGTACTCCTGCACGGCCTGCTTCGCCTGCCCGAGGTTGTCCGGCTCCGGCGCGGCGGTCCGCTGCGCGCCCAGGGCGCCCGCCCCGCCTGCCAGCGTCGCGCCGAGCGCGGCGGCGGTGGCGAGCTTGACGATCCCGACCCGAGACGACATGTGCACTCCCCAAGATCGCGGTGTTCCGACCGCCGGAACCTAGCCCTTCCGCGCGCCCGCGGCCAAGGTCGTGCCCTGCGCTCGGGAACAACTGCTCTTTGTCCCGAGCGCGGCGGGCGGTGATCCTTGGGCCGAGATGGTGAACATGGTGGCGACCGGGCCGATTACCGAGCAGTTGCGGTGGATCGCGCGGGCGTTGAGCCGGGAGCCGAACCCGCTGCGCCGGCGCGGCGACCGCTGCGCGGCCGCGCTGATGGCCGGGCTCATGGTGCTCGCGCTGGCAGTGCTGCCGGTCGCCGCCGCCATCGGCCACGGAACGCACCAGCGGCTGCTCGCCGACGCCGCCGAGCAGGCCGCGACCCGGCGGGAGGTCACCGCGCAGCTGCTCGAACCGCCGCGGATGCGGGTGCTCGCCCGCCACCCGCAGGTGCGCGACATCCGGTTCGAGGCGATGGCGGGCTGGCAGGACCCGGGCGGCGGCACCCGGACCGCGCTGATCGACGTCGACTCGCCCCGTGCGGCCGGCGACTCCGTGACGGTGTGGATCGACGAGACGGCCCGGCCCGTACAACCGCCGTTGAGCACCGACCGGGCGCTGGCCTCGGCGATCAGCGTCGCGGTGCTGCTCGCCGGGGGTGGTGTGGTGCTGTGCGGGGCGGCGCTGCTGGCGGTGCGGGCCCTCACCGACGCCCGCGCCCGCCGCGCTTGGGAGCGGGAGTGGGAAGTGGTCGGACCGCGGTGGCGCGGACCGACGAGCAAGGGGTGAGCCGGGCGCGCCGGTGCAGCCCCGCTGCCGACACCGCCGGGAAAAAGGCTCGGAGAAGGCTCAATCGGAGTGGATCGGCCAACTCCGGAAGGCGAACAGCATGGCGGCAAGCACCGAGCACAACGCGAACCCGACCGCGTCCGCGACCAGCACGGCGGCGACCGCGAGCACGCTCGTGAACAGGGCGGCCGCGATGCGCAGCCGCTGCGCCCCGCGGACCGGTGGTGTTCCGGAGAACTGCCGGAACCACTCCGGATCATCGAGGGCGAGCCGGTTCTCGATCTCGGCGAGCTCCCGCCGTTCGTGGCTGTGCACTGGTCCCTCCCTCCTCCGGATGCCGGTTCCATCCTGCCTGCCGCGCGGATCCCGTGGTGAGAGGCCAAAGCCCCACCGCGCATGTGATCCCCAGGGTGCGGGTATCCGTTCGTGGTCGGCAAGGTCCGTTGGAGGTGTCATGGCGGCATATCCACCCGAACCGCCCCGGTCGCCGCAGCCGCCGGGTCCGCGCCGCGCGGCCGGGACCTGAGCGGGCATGGCGGAGCTGGCCGAGAGTCACACCGCCGTGGTCGTGTTCTGCGGCGACCGCGCCTACAAGGTCAAGAAGCCGGTCGACTTCGGGTTCCTGGACTTCCGCTCGGTGCGGGAGCGGGAGCGCGCCTGCCGCCGCGAAGTGGAGCTGAACCGGCGGCTCGCTCCGGACGTCTACCTGGACCTGCTGCGGATCAGCGGCGAGGACGGGCGAACCTGCGACTGGATGGTCGTGATGCGCCGGATGCCCGCGGGCAGCAGCTTGTCCTCGCTGGTCGCAGCCGGTGCCGAGGTGCGGCCCGGGCTCACCCGGCTGGCCAGGGCGCTGGCGTCGTTCCACAGCAGCGCCGATACCGGGCCGCGGATCTCCGCGGCCGGCGGCAAGGATGCGCTGCGGCGGCGCTGGGTGGACAACCTCGACGGCGCGCGCCGGTTCGCCGGTGACGTGCTGGACGCCGAGCAGCTGGAGCTCATCGAACGGCTCGCGTTGCGCTACGTGGACGGCCGCGCGGAGCTGTTCGCGGACCGAGCGCGCCGCGGTGCCGTCGTGGACGGTCACGGCGACCTGCAGGCCGACGACGTGTACTTGCTCGACGACGGGCCGCGGATCCTGGACTGCCTGGAGTTCGACGACGAGCTGCGGCACGTCGACGGGCTCGACGACGCGGCGTTCCTGGCGATGGACCTGGAACGGCTCGGGGCCGCCGGGCTCGGCGAGTTCTTCCTGGCCCGCTACGGCGAGTACGCAGGCGGGGCGTTCCCCGACTCGCTGGCACGGCACTACGTCGCGTACCGGGCGTTCGTGCGGGCGAAGGTCGCGTGCCTGCGCCACGAGCAGGGCGTGGCGGATCAGGCCGAGCTGGCGGCGCGGCTAGCGGGCATCGCGCAACGGCATCTGCTGGCCGCGCGGTCGCGGCTGGTGCTGGTCGGCGGGCCGCCGGGGACCGGCAAGTCGACGCTGGCGCGCGGGCTCGGCGACCGGCTCGGCGCCTCGCTGCTGCGCACCGACGAGATTCGGGCCGAGCTCGCTGGAGAGCCCGCGGACGGCTACGGCACCGGCCGCTACGAGCCTTCGCAGGTCCACGAGACGTACCGGCGGATGGCGCACCGGGCGAAGCTCCTGCTGCAACGCGGCGAACTGGTGCTGCTGGACGCGAGCTGGAGCAGCGCACGCGAGCGCGAGCACGCGCGGGAGGTCGCCCGCGAGACGTTCGCCGACATCGTCGAGATCCGCTGCGCTGCGCCCGCGGACCTCGCGCGGCAGCGGATCGACGCGCGCCGGGACGACCCGTCGGAAGCCACCGGGGCGGTCGCCGACGAGATGCGCAGCCGGTTCGCACACTGGCCGGAAGCGGTCGAGGTGGACACCTCCGGTGCCGCGGGCGGTGCAGTCGCCGCGGCTCGCCGGTACGTCGAGTCACCGCCCGCGCAGCCTGCGCCCGTCAACGACTGACGCCCCGAACCGCACCCGCCCGCTACTGCGCGACTTCCTGCGGCACCACCGCGACCGGGCAGGGCGAGTGGTGCAACGTGCCCAGCGCGGTCGATCCGAGCCGCGTGACCGCCGAACTCCGCTCGCGCCGCCCGACGACCACCATCCGGCCGTGCTGGGCCTGCTCGCACAACGCCTCCACGGGGTGCTGGTCGGTGGTGACCCGCCGAACCGGCACGTCCGGATAGCGCCCGGCGCAGTCGTCGAGCAGTTCGGCGACCCGGGATTCGGCTTGCTCCTGGACCTCTTGCCGGCGCTCGTCGAGCGCGATGCCCGGTAGCAGGTAGGCGTCCGGGATCGCCTGCACCGCGAGGACTTCCGTCGCGTGCCGCTGGGCCGCGGCGAAGGCGAACTCCACGGCAGGCGCGCTGGACCTGAACGGACCGATGCCGACCACCACGGCTCCGGAGACCACTTGTCCGCGGACCACGACCACCGGGCAGCGGGCCTGCGTGGCCACCGCCGCGCTCACCGAACCGAGCAGCACGTCCCGGATGGCGCCGTGCCCGCGCGAGCCCACGACCACCGTCGAAGCCGTGGCCGACCGCTCCAGCAGCTCGTCGGCCGGGTCGCGCGGCACCGCCTCGTTCCCGACGTGCAGGCCCGGCTGGTCGGCCCGGCAGCGACCGGCCAGCTCGCGCACCAGCCGCTCGGCATCCCGCTGGTGCCCGGCCGCGCGGTAGGCCAGCACCAGCTGCATCGACGCGGGCTGGCGGGCTGCGTCGTCGGCCGCCCACATCGCGGCGCGGGCGGACGCTTCGGAACCGTCGACGCCCGCGACCACGGTCCGTTCGGCCATCACCATCGGCGCCTCCTCCCCGCCGCCCGCTTACCCGGCCCGGCGGAAGGTCACGCCCGTCAGAACGAACTCAGCGTGGGGTCGTGGTCCAGCTCGCCGACCGGGTACATGCTGGTCATCCAGTGGTAGAAGTTGTCGCCGCGCTCGCGCAGCAGCACGTAGAGGCGGTGCAGCATCGCGTCCCGCACCGAGCGCAGCTCCGGTTGCTCGTAGCGGTTGTGCAGCTCGTCCGGATCGGTGCGCAGGTCGTAGAGCTCGTTGCGGGATTCCGGGTTGACCACCAGCTTGTAGCGCTCGTCCCGCAGCATCCGCTGCGGGTACGGGAAGTGGTGGCCGTGGTACTCGGCCACCAGCTCCTGCCGCCACGCCACGTCCTCGCCGCGCACCAGCGGCAGCAGGCTGCGGCCGTCGACCGCGGGCGCGGGATCCTCGCCGGCGAGGTCGAGGATGGTGGCGGTGAGATCGGTGAGCCCGGCGAACTCGTCGCGCACCTGCCCGGCAGGCTCGCCGGGGACCCGCAGCAGCCCCGGAATGCGGTAGATGTCGTCGTACATCGCCGGGCCCTTGTCGTGCAGCCGGTGCGAGCCGGTGAACTCGCCGTGGTCGGCGGTGAAGAAGATCGAGGTCTCCTCGGCGAGGCCCAGCTCGTCCAGCGCCCGCCGGATCCGCCCGATCTGCTCGTCGATGAGCGTCACGTAGCCCCAGTACACGGCGATGAGCTTGCGGCTGACCTCGGCGGGCATCGTGTCGAACGCCCAGTGGTCGCTGTAGTTGCGCTGCACCGGCGGCTTGCCCTCGAAGGTCTCCTGCACCGATGCGGGCAGTTCGATCTCGTCCGGGTCGAACATGTCGTAGTAGGAGTCCGGCAGCAGGTACGGCAGGTGCGGGCCGAAGAAGTGCGTGGCCAGGAAGAACGGTGTGCCGTCGTGGGACTCCGCGGCTGCGAACCGCTGCAGCATCTCGATCGTCCGGGTCGCCAGGTAGTGCTCGAACGTCGCCTCCACCGGCTGGTCCAGCCGCGCGGCCAGCAGGTTGCCGGGGTTGCCGTTGGGCGCGGTGCCGCGCACCTCGTCGCGGATCGAGTAGGGCGGGAGCCCGTGCTCGTCCAAATAGGACAGGTAGTCCGGGTGGTCCACGGGGTTGTGCCAGCCTTGCAGGTCCGGCCCCTGGAAACCGTAGTCCGCCGCCGAGCGCTGCACCCCGCCGTGCCACTTGCCCAGCAGCCCCAGGTTGTAGCCGCGCTCGGCGAGCCGTTCGGCGAAGGTGAACTGGCCGGGGGAGAGGTCCTCCAGGTAGCCCACGTTGCGCTCGTAGTTGGCCAGCAGCTTGTGCCGGAACGGCGCGTAGCCGGTCAGCAGGCTCGCGCGGGCGGGCGTGCAGATCGCGGTCGGGGTGAAGAAGTTGCCGAACCGGGTGCCGTCGGCTGCCAGCGCGTCCAGGTTCGGGGTGTGCGCCCGCGGGTTGCCGTAGCAGCCCAAGGTGTCGGTGCGGTGCTGGTCGGTCATCAAGAACAGCATGTTGCGCGGCACGCCGGCTCCTCGCGGTCGTTGGTTCCTTGCCGGACGATCGGTTCCTGTCCGGACGATCGTTGGTCCGCAGTGGACGGTCGATGGGTCCGCAATGGTCACTGCGCTCCGGCGGCCGCATCGGGGTCGCCGTCGGCGTCCGCGGGCACCGGGTAGCGCGCCAGCAGCGGGGATTCGCGCAGTGCCAACGCCAGCCCGCCCAGCGCGCCGCCCCAAGGCGCGACGGTCGACGTGCTGATGTCGATCCGGCGCAGCGCCCGCATGCCGCGACCGGCGAGGGCGTCCCGCAACGGGCGCTGAAAAGCCTCACCGAGATCGGTGAGTTCGCCGCCCAGCACGATGCGCCCCGGGTTCACCGCCGTGCACATCGCGGCGAGCGCATTGCCCGCGTGCGCACCTGCCGCGCGCACCGCCTCCTGCTCCGCCGCGCGCCCCCGTTCGAGCGCGTCGCGCAGCACCGCCCAATTCCGGTGCCCGGTCGTGCGCAGCAGCGCGGGAACCGAGGCGTGCAGCTCCAGGCAGCCGTGCCCGCCGCACCAGCAGGCCGCCCCGCCGGGATCTACGCACAGGTGCCCGACCTCGGCGGCCACGCCACCGACTCCGCGCACCAGTTGCCCGCCGATGATCAGGCCGCCCCCGACGCCGTGCGAGAAGTGCACGTAGAGCAGATCCCCGCCCGCGCCGGAGCGGGTAGCTTCGGCCAGCGCGGTGAGCCGGGAGTTGTTGTCCGCGTCGACCCGCACCCCGAACGCCCGCGCGAGCCGGTCGGCGACTCGCGCGCGTCCGGCCCGGACGCTTTCCGCGAGTCCGCTCGCGGGGGCGGAAACGGCCTCACCCGGGCCGGTGGAGCCCACGCCGATGCCGGTCAGCGCATCCAGCGTGATGCCGTGCCGAGCCGCCAGGTCCCGCAGCGAGCGTTCGGCCAGCGCCAGCCGCGCGCCCGCGCTGCGCGCCGCACCGTAGGGAAGTTCCTCCCGAGCCTGCACCTGGTGCGCGGCGTCGGCGATCACCATGCGCAGCCGGTGGCGTCCGAGTTCCACTCCGGCGTACTGCCCGGCGGACGGGTTCAGCGTCAGCAGCGCGGTCGGGCGGCCGCGCCGGTTCTGCGGTCGCCCTTCCTCCTGCACGACGGTACCGCGCCGCAGGAGTCCACTGAGGATGGTCGACAGCGTGGTGCGGGAAAGTCCGCTGTGCTCGGCGATCTCCGCCCGGCTCAGTCGCCCGTGCCTGCGCAGGCAGTCCAGCACCCGCTCCGCGTTGCTCTGGCGCAACCGGTGCAGCGCGGTGGGCGGGGTGGCGGCATCGCTCATGGCAGCGCAGCTTACTCCGGCGGCGCGAATTACGACAACGGCTCGTCATTAATGCGCACTGGTTCTGACGGAGCATTGACGGAATTCGGGGCCGCTGCGAAGCTGCCTCGCAACCCACCCGCCTGCCCGGAGCGGAGATGACGGAATGTCGGCCTCCCCAAGCACTTCCGCGAGTTCGTCCGGCGCCGCGGCGCGCTCGGTGTTCTTCTTCGGCGCCTTCGGCGGCATCCTCGCCGGGTACGACCAGGGCATCGCAGCGGGCGCGCTGCTGTTCATCAAGCGGGAGATGAATCTGTCGCCCTGGCTGCAAGGGCTGGTGGTCAGCTCGCTGATGCTGGGCGCCATCGCGGGCAGCATCGTCGCGGGCAGCTTGGCCGAGCGCTGGGGGCGGCGCGGCGTGCTGCAGGTGGCGGCGGTGGTCTTCGGCGTCGCCGCGCTCGGCATGGCCTTCGCGCCGAACGTCGGTGTCCTGGTCGGCGCGCGCGTGCTGGGCGGACTGGCGGTGGGAATCGCCTCGGTCGTGGTACCGACGTACCTCTCGGAACTGGCGCCGACGCGCAACCGCGGCGGCATCGCCACGCTGAACCAGCTGATGATCGCGATCGGCATCTTCGCGGCGTACCTGGCGAGCTTCCTGCTCTCGCCGTGGGCGGCCTGGCGCTGGATGGTCGGCATCGCCCTGCTGCCCTCGGCGCTGCTGCTCTACGGCGTCTGGCGCTCACCGGAAACGCCGCGCTGGCTGGTCTCGCGCGGCCGCATCGACGAGGCACGCAGGGTGCTGGCCCGCCAGCTCGACCCGGCCGAGGCCGACGAGGTCGTCGCCGACGTGCAGCGCGCGGTCGAATCCGGCAAGAGCGAACAACGCGCGGGACGGTGGCGCGAGCTGTTCGCACCCGCGATGCGCAAGCCGCTGCTGATCGCGGTCGGGCTCGCGCTGTTGCAGCAGCTCATCGGGATCAACACGATCGTCTACTACGCGCCGACGATCCTGCACGCGGCCGGTTTCGGCGACAGCGCCTCGCTGCTCAACAGCGTCGGGCTCGGCGCACTGTCCATTGTGACCACACTGGTGACGGTGCGGGTGGTGGACCGGTTCGGGCGACGCCGCCTGCTGCTGGCCGGCGGCGCGGTGATGCTGCTGAGCATGGCGGTGCTGGCGGTGCTGTTCGGCTTCGCGCTGCTGGAAAGCCTCGCCGGATCGGTCGGTGCGCTGCTGTGCCTGGCGGTGTTCAAGGTCGCGTACTCGCTGAGCTGGGGCCCGTTGATGTGGGTGCTGCTGCCCGAGCAGTTCCCGCTGCGAGTGCGCTCGGTCGGCGTCGGCGCGGGTTCGTTCGTGAACTGGTCCGCGAACCTCGCGGTCTCGCAGCTGTTCCCGGTGCTGCTGGTGTTCGGCGCCGGCGCGGTGTTCGGGATCTTCGCCGGGTTCGCGGCAGTGGCAATCGTGTTCACGGTCTTGTGCGTGCGGGAGACGACGAACCGCAGCCTCGAGGAGCTCGAACTGTCCGGAACCGGCCGGTGAGGCGGTTTCGCGGAGCGGCTGGTCGCCGCTCGCGAACCACCCCAGGGCGGTTCACGCAGCTCGCGATGCCAGACCGCGCAGCCGCCGCGCCGAACGCGAACCGGGATCGGCCGTGATCAGCACGACTTCCTGATCGTCTTCGGGAACGAGCAGCACGTCGCAGTTCAACCGCAGCTCACCCGCCACCGGGTGGTCGACGATCTTGGTCCGGTGCCCGGGAGCATGCACCGGGCGGGTCTCCCAGATGCGCCGGAACTCCTCGCTTCCCGCGTCGAGCTCGGCCAGCAGTGCGGCGAGGGACGGGTCGTGCGGGTAGCGGTCCGCCGCCCGGCGCAGCCGGGCGACCACGATGTCGCCGAACTCCGCTGAGCCGGAACTCTCGTGCAGCCGTCCGCCGCCGAGGAAGCGGCGCCGGGCCAGGTTCGCCGCATCGCCGGGATCTCCGCCGAGCAGTTCCCGCGCCAGCGGGTTCCAGCTGACGACCCCGTAACCGGCGTCGGTGACGATCGCGGCGGTCTCCGGCAGCCGCCGCAGCAGCTGCGCCACGTGCGGACGGACCTGCCGCGCGACGCTGCTGCCGGGCGGCGCGCTCATATCGGCGAGCCGGAACAAGTGGCTGCGTTCGGCCTGCGTCAGCCGCAGCGAATGCGCCAGCGCATCGAGCACGCGCGCCGACGGGCGGGAGCCGCGCGCCTGCTCCAGCCGGACGTAGTGGTCGACCGAGATGTGCGCGAGCTCGGCGACCTCTTCGCGCCGCAGCCCGGGTGTCCGCCGGTCCGCGACCGCGGGCAGACCGAACTCCTGCGGGCGCAGCCGCTCGCGGCGGGCGCGCAGGAAGCGGGCCAGTTCCCGCCGGGGCATAGCTGATCTCCCTGGTACGACTCGTCCCTGGCAGGCTGCTCGCTGCCGGGGAACCCTCGGGGCATGAACGATCGCACAGCACTCGTCACCGGTGCCAACAAGGGCATCGGCAAGGAAATCGCCCGGCTGCTCGCTCAGCAGGGCTGCGCGGTGCACGTCGGCTCCCGGGACGCCGAGCGCGGACGGCGCGCCGCGGAGGAGATCGGCCGCGGAGCCCGCCCGCTGGTGCTGGACGTGACCGACGGCGACGCAATCGGCCGGGCCGCGGCGCAACTCGACCGGCTGGACGTGCTGGTCAACAACGCGGGGATAGCGCCGTCGCTCGCGCCGCCGCAGGAGACCGGGATCGAGGAGTTCCGGCGGACCTACGAGACGAACGTGCACGGCGTCCTCGCCGTCACCAACGCCTTCCTGCCCGCGCTGCGCCGGTCGCCGCAGCCGCGCATCGTCAACATCTCCAGCGGGACCGGATCGTTGGCCTGGAGCACCGACCCCGATCACGGGTTCAGCGTCAGCGGGGGCGACGGGGCCGCATACCGCTCGTCGAAAGCCGCGCTCAACGCGCTGACCGTCTTCTACGCGCAGGCGCTGGCGGGGGAGGGGTTCAAGGTCAACGCGCTCGCCCCGGGACTGCGGGCGACCGACCTGAACGCCAGGGCGGCCGGTTCCGACGGAGACCCCGCGGAGGTCGCGCCGGAGGCGGTCCGGCTGGCTTGGCTACCGGCGGACGGCCCCACGGGCCGGTTCTTCTCCTGGGACGGCAGCTCCGTGCCGTGGTGATCCCCGGTGCGGCCGTCGATGCGCTCCCGGATGAGGTCGGCGTGCGCGCAGTGACCGATCACGTGGATGCAGATCCAGCGCAGGTTCACGACACTTCACCGAGAACGGCCCTGCGAGCGCAACTGCAGGAACAGCTCGGGCAGCATCAGGTAGCTACCGGCGAGGAACGCCGCACCCCCGGCCAGGAAGCCGAGCTTGACGATGATCGCGCCTTGCGGCGCTTCCGCGGTGGGCAGCCCGACGTCCGGGAAACCGGGCAGCGACCCCACGATGAACCCGACGGAACCGAGCACGAACAGCACACCGACCCACCAGGACACGTCCCGCGGCTCGAAGCTCAGGTAGCCGTGCCCGGCCTCGGCGAGCTGCAGCACGCTGGACACCAGGAACAGCACGCTGCCGAGCAGGCTCGTCCACCACAACCCGGCCGCGGGCAGCAGCTCGGCTTTCGCTCCCAGTGCGAAGATCGTCTCGTAGTTGAACACCAGCGAGCCGATCAGCAGCACGAACGGTGTCCAGAACGACAACCGCCGCGGCTCGAACCCGAACCACCGGTAGCGGCTCGGGGCGTGCGTGGTGCGGTCGATGCCGACCTCGTCGTCGGAGTTGAGGCTCTCGAACAGCTGCCCGTAGATGCTGACGGTGTAGAGCAGCGCGCCCAGGAAGTAGCAGGACTCGGCGTAGATGGCCATCGCGTGCTGGCCGCCGAACACCTCCGGCATCAGCGATCCGGCGGCCCCGGCGACGAACAACACCGAGCCGATCATGAACGCGACGGCGATCCACCAGGCCATTCGCTGCGGGGCCCAGAACCGCAGCCACGGGTTCGGGATCGGCGCGCCCACCGGCACGTGCGGGGCGGCGCGGCCGGTCGCGGTGACCGGCCCCGCCCCCTTGCGGCCGTGCCGCGACTCCCACAGGTATCTCGACCGGTCCGGCGTCCGGTAGGCGACCCACGAGGTGAACGGACGCGGACCACCGCTGCCGGAGACCGACCACTCGCGGGGGACCCGCGGGCCGATCCGGTGTCGTTCGGAACCGGTGTGCAACGGGCTTCCTGTCGTCGGGGTCGAGTGCGCACGCAGTCTCCGCCGCAGCGCCGCCGACCGCATCCGGCACCTGGCTGCGCTGCGGCGCAGAGCCCGCGCTTGCCGGCGAACCGGCCGCTCGAGCGATCGGCGCCGGGCACGGCTCGACGCTCAGCCCAGCAGCGCCGGGGCGAGTTCGCGCAGCGCGGGCAACGGGTCGTCGCTGAGGCTGTCGCCGAGCACCTGGATCACCACGTGGTCGGCCCCGGCCTCGAAGTGCTGCCGCACCCGTTCGGCGATGACGGCGGTGTCGCCCATCGCCACGACCCCGTCGGCGAGCTTGTCCGAGCCGCCGACCACCACGTCCGACTCGTCGAAGCCTTGCCGCAGCCAGGAATTCCGGTAGTTCGGCAGCCGCGAGTACATGTCCAGGTGGTTGTGCGCGCGGCGCAGCCCGGTCTCGCGGTCGGTGGTCAGCGCAACGGCCTGCTCGCTGACGATCCACTTGTCCGGCCCGAGCAGTTCGCGGGTGCGCGCGGTCTGCTCCGGGGTGATCAGGTACGGGTGCGCGCCGTCGGCCGCGGAGCCGGACAGCTCGATCATCTTCGGCCCGAGCGCGGCCAGCAGCTTCGCCGGTCGCGGCGCACCGGGCTCGATCTTGTCCGAAACCGAGTCCATCTTCTGCAGGTAGTCCCGCATGGTCGCCAGCGGTTTGGCGTAGCGGCCGTAGGTGTTGTCCACCAGCGGGCCGTGGCTGACGCCGAGCCCGAGCACGAACCGGCCGGGGTGCAGCGCGCTCAGCGTCCGGCTGCCTGCCTCGGCCGCCAGCGCATCGCGGGCGTGCACGTTGGCGATGCCGGTGCCGACCGCGAGCCGTTCGGTGGCGCCCAGCAGCGCCGCCGCCTGGGTCAGCGATTCCTTGCCCGCCGCTTCGCCGTAGAACAGCGAGCCGTAGCCCAGCTGCTCGATCTCGCGGGCGTGCGCCTGGACGTCGCGGACCGGCCAGGCGTCGCTGGTCCACCACACGCCGACGCGGGAACTGAAGTCGATCTTAGCCATGACCCCGATGCTAGTCCCGCGGCCGGGACCGCACCCATTTCCGCGTCATCGATGGCTGATTCCCGTTCCAGCAGGTACAGGCGAACGTCCGCACCGGACTGCGCCCATGCTGCGGTTCTCTGATCGAGGCGCGTCGTGGCGTGCTGCTGCGCAGTTCCGAAGGAACTTGGTCAGCCGTCGTGGACCGACAGGCCCCGTCTTGCACAACATCGATGCGCTCGCGGTAGTGCCCGGGCATGCTGTCATTCGAGGTCGGTGACCAGCACGTTGCCGCCGCCGTGGGAGGCGAGTTGGCGATGGGCGCGTGCGATGGCGTCTTTCTCGGTGCCGGTGAGCCGGGCGGTGTGCTGGCCTTCGGCATCGGTGATCTGCCACGCATCGTCGGACAGCGTGCGGGAGACGTACCTGGTGTGCCGGCTCATGCGTTCGCCGCGGTGTGCAGCGGTACCGGTGCGGACGCGGCCTGCGGCGCCGATGTGCGCACTCCCGCGGCCAGCAACGGGTCCTGCAACCGTAAACGTGCATTGATCACGCTGAACGCCAGCCCGCGATGCGCCGCGTAGGTGCGCACGGCGGCAAGTAGATCGATGCCCGCGTCGTCGATGTCACCGGCCGCGGAGAGGTCGAGGACCGTGTTCGGGGGCGCTGTCAACAGGTGCAGCCACAGCCTCTCGGCCAGTGCGGATGTTCCGGATCCGGTGATGTCACCGTCTACCGGGAAAGCGGCTGGGAAAGTGGGACAGGGGGTTGTTGTCCGCATTGGACTCCAATGCAATAAGAGGGCTCAGCCGACCCGGCGCGAGCGGTCGCGGCTGCAGGTGGCTGGATTCGGGAACGTCCGCGGGGAGCCGGGGCGACGGTCACGGACTCGGCTCTACCGGGCGGGAAAAGTGTGCGAGCGAGAAAACTCGCCGGGATGTCGTGCGCCCGTGGTGGGCTGTTCGGCACGAGTGGCGCGCTCCGGCGCGAAGGCGCTGCCCCGGGATCGACACGGCTCGACCGCGCGACGCGGGAGCAGTGTTGGGGGGTGCCCTGGTGCCCCGCAAAGCGGGGCACCGAGCGTGATTTCAGATCGCGCGGACGACTTCCGCCTGGGCGCCCTTGGGGCCTTGGGTCACCTCGAAGCTCACCTGCTGGTTCTCCTCGAGACTGCGGAAGCCCGTGCCGTCGATGGCCGAGTAGTGCACGAACACGTCCGGCCCGCCCTCGTCAGGGGCGATGAAGCCGAAGCCCTTCTCCGAGTTGAACCACTTCACGGTTCCGTTCGTCATGTGCTGTCTCCGTTCGAGAGATGGGAAGTATCACGGGCCGCCGCACCGCGCGACGATCCCGGGCCGGGGATCTCAGACGGCGGCTCAACTCCAGCAACACCAAAGACAGCAGCTCGCCCGCATCAACATCCTGCGAGCGTGCGCAAACACGAACCCAGAAACAACGACCACCACGAACACTACGCCTCGTTCGCGATCTTGCCGTCGCCACGCCGCCCGCGACCGGTCGAGGTGGTCGAGCCGACGGCGGCGCAAACCCCGGCGAGACACCTCTGCGCCCGCTGTCCGGTGCAGCCGACCTGCTTGTGCTCCGACCTGCACCCGGCGTCTGCTACCGCCGAGCTCGCCCTCCGGAGGATCAGTGCGGTCCAGGCGAGCCGTTTCCTCCAGGAATCCTCTGCCCAAGAGCCGGGTACCTGACTGGAAGCGCTGCTATCGCCGGGCGACGTTTCGCGTTGCGCAGCCAGAACGCGGGCACGCACGGCGGCCGCGGATAGCTCGCGCCGGTGCCGCGAGCCCGGTGTGGCGTGGGCGTGGTTCGGCGGTGGCAACAGCGTTCGAGCAATTCGGTGCCTGGTCGCCGAGGTGTGCGGAGAGGTGATTTGCAGTGGCGCAAGGTAGTTCGGGACGCGCCGACGTTCGGCCGTCGGTGCAGGAGCAGGAGGCTCGGATTCCGCAGAGCCGCGGCAGCGGCGAGTCCGCGCAGCCCGCGCAGGCATCGGAGCGAGGCAGGACGACCATCGCGGCGTCGGTGGTCCAGAAGATCGCCGGGATGGCCACGCGGGAGGTGTCCGGCGTGCATTCCATGGGTGGTGGAACCTCACGCGCCGTCGGTGCGTTGCGCGAGCGCATACCCGGTGGCGGTTCGACCTCGTCGACATCCGGCGTGCGGGTAGAGGTCGGTGAGAAGCAAGCGGCGGTGGACCTCGATCTCAGCGTCGAGTACGGGGTCTCGATCGTGGAGTTGGCGAGGTCGGTGCGCCGGAACGTCATCTCGTGCGTCGAGGAGATGACCGGGATGGAGATGGTGGAGGTGAACATTTCGGTCAACGATGTGCACTTGGACGAGAGTTCCGAGGGGTCCTCGGGTGAGGCGCGGCCGTCTTCCGGCGGCCGTGTCGAGTGAAACGGGCAAGGCGGCTGGAGGTGCGCACGCCCGTCTTGGCGCACGATGAGCCGGGCGCTGCTGCTGGTCTCGGCGTCGATCCGACGAACTGTTGCCGTGCGGGAGCCTGTCCAGGCTGCTGAGTATGGCTGCACGTCTGGTGACGGATCGGTCGGTGCCGCGAAGCTGGAAAATCGACGATGCAGCCGCGGCACTGGCGGCGGTGCTGGAATGGGTGGGGGAGGCCAGCAAGTACTTCGGGGCGACCATGCAGTTGTACTGGCTCCGCCCCGCTGACTTCGACCAGGTGCTGCAGGGCTCGCTGCCACTTGGTTTCGAGACCGAGTAGATTCCCGGCTTCCGCTCGCGCGCTCCGGCGAAGCCGCGTGCACCGATGAACCCGGTCGCGGCCGTTCGTACGCGGCCAGCCGGCGGATCACCAACGCCATTCCGAACCCGCCCGCGGCTTCGCCGGGGCATTTCCCGGACGCGGTGCTGGAACGGCGTCGCCGGTGACGAAACACAGCGACTGCCCGCGGTAAGTCCACTTCGGACAATTTGGGTCCCGTGACCCCAGCTGGCGGGCCGAGCGCGAATCCCGCCGTCGTTTCCGATGTGTTCCGGCACCGTGGGACGCAACGCAGTTCGGCGGCGTGCTCGAACGACGTTGATCACGCGAACAGGGCGGGAGCCCACGAACCGGCGTTTCCGGCAGGACACGCCGGAGCAGGGACGGGCGGGAAGGCCCCGCGACCGAACTTTACCTAGCTCACCGTCTGATACTCGGCGCAACGCACGGCCGCGTCCGTCGCCGCGGTGTGTGAACAGCCGTGATCGAGGGTAAGTCGGGTGACGTCAAGAGATCACGCGTGAAAGAAGGACCCTGCCGCAGATGCGGCACAGGCGGCGGTTCCACCGCCGCACGGGCCAAGGGCGTACAGCCGCGTTGCGCCTGGCGGGCTGCTTCCCGTGGGTGCTCGGTCGGGGCACGTCCGGTCCGACCACCGGTGAGGCGATGACCTGGGAGGAGCACTTGCGAGCCGGTACTACCGAGCCGCGCGAGTCCGGCTTCCGAGCGGTCGCCCGGTTGCCGTTTTCATGTCGCCGAATACCCGGCAAACTCGGTGATCCGCTGGTTTCGCCGCGCAGCTCGATCATGGATTCGATGGCCATGTCCCTGCGGAGTGCGGCCTTGATACACCGTGTCGGCGCCTATGGAGCTGCTCGCCCCCGGGAAAAAGCTCGTGCCGGTCCCGTGAGGCGCAGTGACCAACGATGATGAAGGGAGTGACATGGCTGGCAACGGTGGCCGGGGCGGAAATCCGGGAGCGCGCCCGCGTCATCGCAACCGGGTGACCTACGCGCTGCGTGAGTTCTTGGTGGTGCCCTCAGTGGTGACAGGCGTGTTAATCCTGTTGGCGGTAATCGCCAGCGTGCTCGATCGCAACGCGCAGCTATGGGCAATGCCGGCGTATCAAGCTATGGCGACGGTGGTACCGGCAGAGGCGACCACCACGTTGCTGTCCACAGTGACTCCGGGTCTGCTCACAGTCATCTCGATCATCTTCTTCGTGCTGCTGATGGCGGTGCAGCACCAGTCGGCGACCTACAGTCCGGTAGTGCTGGACCAGTTCCTGCGGCGCAGACTCAACCAGGTCTTCTTCGGTGTCTTCGTCGGCCTGACCGTGTTCTGCCTGCTGGCCTTGGCCCTGGTTCCAGCAGGAGCGATCATGGCGGGAACACTGGCCCTGCTGCTGACCGCGATCACGCTCGTGTGCCTGCTGGTGTTCGTCTACAGCACCGTCGACCAGATCCGTCCGAGTGCGACGGTGTGGATGTTGCAGCAGCTCGCGGTGCAAGCACAGAAAGGCCAGCAACCACTGCACGCTCGTTGCCGGGCGCAAGCAAAACTCACCGACATGCCGGCCACCGAGGTCACCTCGGGACAGGCCGGCTATGTCGTGCACATCAACGGCGACCTCTTGGACCGGGCCCTGCGCCCGGTCAGCGACACCGCCGAAGTCGAGCTACAAGTGTCCATGGGCGATCACGTGGTGCGCGGCGGCCTGCTGGCCGAGGTACGCGCCGAGGACCAAGCCGAACGCAACCGCCTCGCCGGGACCGTCCTCGATGCGCTGTGGCTCGGTCGCATGCGCGACCTAGGCCGCGACGCGGCCCACAGCGTCGATCACCTCTCCAACATGGCCTGGGCGGCCACGGCCACTTCCGCGGACCCGGAAGGTGCGCAGATCACGGTCGAGACGCTGCACAGCCTGCTCATCACGTTTCAAGAGCAGGAACGCTGGCACTCCGCCGGTGCGCACGGAGGCGAGCTGCCGCTGGTCTATAAGGACCCGGTCATCGAGAAGATCCTTGACGGGCTCACCAGCGTCATCGCCGCCTCCGGGCAGTCCGGACAACACCAAACGTGCGGTGCCGTCGTCACCGTCCTGTCCCGGGCACTGCCCCAGCTGGAGCCCGGCAACCAGCGCATCGCCTTCGACCGCCTTCAACGGGTACTGCCGACCGCGCTCGACCACGTATTCACCTCCGAGATCGAACACGCCTTCAACGCCATGCAGCACGCCATGCACCGGACCGAACTGCCCGAAGGTGCCAAGCGCATCCGGCAGATCAAAGAGCAAATTCAGCAGAACCAGCGCCTTGCCGATCCTGCCGAAGAATGAGCCCGCGGCCGGGAGGCAGTACAGGCATCGCCTTACCGAGCACCGGATCCGGATGCCTGGAAAGCACACCCGCGCCGAACCGGAACCGGCAACAGAGGCTCGTGATATCGCACCGCGCGGGCGATCCGCGCCGCGAGCGTGTTAGCTGGGCACGAGGCGGGATGAGACGATTTCATCGACGTTGATGTTTGGCCACGGCTCGTTTCGGTGACAGTGGCGATGTGAACGAGATGGAGATGCGCGGCGAGAAGCGCGTCGCCGCGGAAGAGGTTCCGCGAGGAGTACGTGTCGCGGGCGCGGTGTGCTGGCGGTTGCTGGCCATCGCCGCGGTGGTGGCGGTGGTGTGCTGGCTGGCCGTCACGCTCTACGCGGTTGTCACAGCGACGGCCGTTGCGTTGCTCCTGGCGGCGTTGCTGGCGCCGGGCGTGGAATGGCTCGTGGGTAAGGGCCTGCCGCGCACCTTGGCAGCAGCGGTGGTGCTCGTCGGTGGGCTGGCCGCGGTCGGCGGTGTGCTCACCCTTGTCGTCACCACCGTGATCCGTGGCTTGCCGGGCCTGCAGGAACAGATCGGCCACAGCGTCGAGGCCACCCATCAATGGCTGCAACACGGGCCGCTGCAGCTGAGCCAGGGGCAGCTCGACCAAGGGCTCGAACGGCTCACCACCACTATCCGCAACAGCGAAGCCACGTTGACCTCGGGCGCACTCAGTACCGCGAGTACCTTGCTGGGGTTCCTCACCGGACTGCTGCTCGTGCTGTTCACCCTCTTCTTCTTCCTGCGAGACGGGCGCAAGATCTGGGATTTCGTGCTTCGGGTGACGGTTCCGGGTTCCGTGAGGGCTCGTGTCGACGTCGCGGGATTGCGTTCGTTCGCGTCCTTGGTCGCCTACATCCGAGCGACCGCGGCCGTGGCCCTGATGGATG
The DNA here is from genome assembly GCF_016526145.1 of Saccharopolyspora galaxeae. Taxonomy (GTDB): domain Bacteria; phylum Actinomycetota; class Actinomycetes; order Mycobacteriales; family Pseudonocardiaceae; genus Saccharopolyspora_C; species Saccharopolyspora_C galaxeae. The sequence continues at coordinate 161,846 of NZ_JADDUE010000005.1, read as the reverse complement.
CGGCCGGTGTCGGAATCGGCACCGCGTTCGTCGGCGTCCCCCTGTCGGCTGTCCTGGCGGCCTTGGTGTTCCTGGGCGCTTTCGTGCCCTATGTCGGGTCGATGGTCACCGGGACCGTTGCGGTCCTCGTCGCCTTGGTCACCACGGGACCTTTCCCGGCGCTGGTCGTCCTGGCCATCGTGGTGGGCGTGATGCAGCTCGAAGGGCACGTGCTGCAACCGCTCATCCTCGGTCACGCCGTACGGCTGCATCCGCTGGCGATCGTCCTCGGTATCACGGCCGGATTCATCCTTGCCGGGGCGGTCGGCGCGGTGCTGGCGGTACCGATCACCGCCATTCTCAACGCGGCGATTCGCTCCCTGGTACTGGAACACGGCGAAACGGTGGCAGCGGACCCGACCGACACCGACGAGGCTCAGGTCCCCGCGACATCAGCACAGGCGTCCGGCAGCGAAGAATCCCGGTGACCGATACGCCCGGCGCCGGTGCCGCCGGGACGGGCTCGCAACGTCGGTGCCCACTCGCGATCCCGCGTTCAGCCCCCGCCCCTTGCCGTGCACCGTCGGCCTGGGTGCCGCAGGCGTGAGTCACCTGGCTGAGGGGTATTCCACGCCAGCCACCGCTAGAGCGACCGAGACGGACGACATGACCACGACCGCACCCCGCAGATTCCTCGCACGCCGGAGAATCGCCGGCCCCGGCCATCGGGGGCCGTCATTCGTCAGGAGCCATCGTCTTGATCACGTTGTTCACCGTCGGCCCCTTGCTCGCGCTGGGCGCTGCGGTCCCCTTCGCCTGGGGGAACGGTCTGGATCGTCACTTCACCCACCGTGCGTTCCGACCTGCGCCCGCCACGGTGTCGGTCGCGGGCGACTCGACGTCTCCGCCCGCGCGATCCGGGTGTTCGAGAAGCTCGGCTGGGCGCACCAAGTTCGGTGGGCCACACGGCAGCGCCTCCACAAACGGACGGCACGCAGCACCTGACCGCCACTGGACAGGAAGCGAGGTGGATTCGTGGGCGTACCCGGCTACGTCTGGGCGCTGACGATCGCGGGGATCGTCGCGCTGCTGCTGTTCGACTACTTCTTCCACGTGCGCAAGGCGCACACGCCCTCGTTGCGGGAAGCCGCCGGGTGGTCGGCCGTCTACGTCGGCATCGCGATCGTGTTCGGCCTGGGAGTGTGGATCTTCGGCGGTGTCGTCATGGGCACCGAGTACTTCGCCGGCTACGTCACGGAGAAGGCGTTGTCGGTCGACAACCTGTTCGTGTTCCTGGTCATCCTCGCCAGCTTCCAAGTCCCGCGGGCGGACCAGCAGAAGGTCCTGCTGTTCGGCATCGTGTTCTCGCTGCTGGCCCGGACGGGGTTCATCTTCCTCGGCGCCGCACTGATCAACACCTTCGCGTGGGTGTTCTACCTGTTCGGGCTGATCTTGCTGATCACAGCGGGGAACCTGGTCAAGCCCCAGACGTCCGAGCAGCGCACTGCCGACAACCTCCCGGTCCGGCTGGCCAAGCGGTTCCTGCGGACCTCCGATTCCTTCGACGGCGACAAGCTGCTGACCACCGTCGACGGCAAGCGGGTACTGACCCCGATGCTGCTGGTGATGGTCGCCATCGGAGCCACCGACGTCCTGTTCGCACTGGACTCCATTCCGGCCATCTTCGGGTTGACCCAGGACGTCTACCTGGTCCTGACGGCCACCGCCTTCTCCTTGCTCGGGCTGCGGCAGCTGTACTTCCTGATCGATGGTCTGCTGGACCGGCTGGTCTACCTGTCCTACGGGCTGGCCACCGTCCTCGCCTTCATCGGCGTCAAACTCGTCTTGCACGCGTTGCACGAGAACAACGTGCCGTTCATCAACAGCGGCCGATCGGTTCCCGTGGTCGAGATCAGCACGGGGTTGTCGCTGAGCGTGATCCTCGGCGTGCTGGTGGTCACCACTGTCGCCTCCCTGGTCAGCAAAAAGGGTCGCGCGCAGAACGCCATCTCGGGCGCCCGGCGGCACGCGGCGGAATACCTCGACGAGGGCTACGAAACCGATCCCGCCGTTCGCAGGCAGATCTACGACAAGATGCTCGCCAGGGAACGGCAGCTGAGCGCGCTGCCGGAGAAGTACCGCGAGAAGCTCCGGAACGATCAGGAACTGGTGAGCCTGCTTCGACAGGCCCATGCGAAGCATCAGGCCACCCGCGTTCACCCGTGAACCCGGCGCGGACGGCGGCCGATGAGATCCGCTCGGCAGCGCGGACCGCGTTCGGGAGCGGCGGCGGGGTCGCGAGTACGCACTCGGCATCGACAGTGCGGTGGCCAGTTCTTGGGTGAATATCGCTCGCCACCGGGTGGACTGCGGGGTCGACAGTGGCACGTGTGACCCGTAGCGTCGATGGTGGCTGGTTGAGCAGTAGCTGGCACACCGAACGAGGACGCCGCTTACTTGCTCCCGCCGCCCTTCCCCTCAGAACGGTGGCTCGATCGTTCTCGGCCCCTCACCGGCCCGGCGACCGCGAAAAGTCGTGATCGCGACGAACAGGAGACGCGCGTGCTGACACGCAGTTCTGCCATCGACCTTCCAGTCACCACTCCCGAAGTCGACATCGACGGGACGACAGCGGCCACGAGACGACCGACGTTGCTGCTGCGGATGAATTTTTCGGACCGGCACCTGGCGGTGTTGAGCGCGTTCGGAGAGCTGGACGCCGCGACGGCGCCGAGCTTGGCCGGGTTGCTCTGGCCCCGGCTGCAAACCAAGTTGGCGGCGATCGTGATCGATCTCAGCAACCTGACTTTCCTCGCCGTCGCCGGCCTGGAACTGCTTTCGGATGCCCACGCCCATGCCTGGCACCGGGGGATCGCCTTGGGCATCGTCAACAACACCCGAACGGTCGAGCACGCACTGGCGGCCGCCGGGCTGGCGGCCACTCTGCCGACCTTCGCCGACTTGCGCGAGGCCCGGGCGGCGATGTTGCCCGGACAGCCCGCATCAGCCGCTTGATCGTCCACTGTAGAAAGAGTTTCCGCGCCAAGAATTGCGAGCAGCGATGACGAACCGAACCCAGGACCGGTGCCCCCACTGGATCCGAACCGTGCGCACCGAGTCCGCCACCATCGCCGCGACCCGAGCCCGGTTCCTGCGCGGTCCCGGCCCGCGTCGCGTGCCAGACCGCTCGTGCAAGTCCGTGGTGTTCGCGGATCCGGCAGTGTAGCTGGTCACCTGCGAGGAGTGCGGCTGCTGGTGAGTTCGTCGGTGATCGCGGTGAAGAACCACGAATGCGTCGGGCCGTCGAAGACCTCGGCGACGTCGACCAGCGGATCGCGCCCCTCGGACTCCGCCTGCGCCCGCTCGGTGCGCTGGTAGCGGATCCACTCCTGCGCTTCGGCGAGCCTGCCTTCCGGGATCCGGTACAGCGCCAGGTACCGGTGCGGGCAACCGCCCTCGACCTGTTCGTCGGCGAGCACGAACCGCTGCGCGGTGGCGAACCCTTCGAGCTTCTCCAGCACGTCGAGCACGTGCTTGCCGCTGTACCAGTCGTTGAACTCCTGCTCGCGGTCCGGTTTGGCGTTGCTGACGACGAGCATCAGGTGTTCGGCCATCGTGGACTCCTCCGCCCTGCGGGTCGACTGCGACCAGCAAAGCAGAACCATTATTACCATTGCAATGGTCACTGCTCGACCGAGTCGAGCACGAACCGAGCCCGCTCGGCAACCGGCAGGCGCGGCAGTTCCACCAGCTCGTAGCCGTGCTCGGCGTAGGCATCGGCGACCGCCTCACAGGTCCGCTCGGCCAGTTCGGCCGGTTGTTTGCGCTCCTCGTCGGTGCGGTATATCGCCGGCCACGGCGGGGCGAGGAAAACCCTTGCGGCATAGCGGAATTCTCCCGCCGCGGCGTGCACGTGCGCGGGCACGGCAAGTCCTTCGACGCGCAGGTAGCCGATGATGTCGGGCAATCCGTGGTCGAAGAACGTGATTCCGGTTGCCATGCGGTGGGAACGCATTTCCCAGCACAGCATCAACTCGGCGAACAACTCCCGATCACGCCACGGCAGTCCGGGGCCGCCGAGAGCGGCCTGGTCCCGGATGATGCCGCGACCGGCCTCGGCCGAGCATGCATGACCGGCCGCGGCGAGCGCGTCGAGCAGCGTGGTCTTGCCGGCTCCCGGCCCGCCGGTGACGACGATCCGGGTGGGTGGTGCGCACACGTGTACTCCGTATTTCTTGCTGTCAGGGGAAAATTCGCAGCGATAGCTGGGCGCGGCAGGCGGAGATCCGGATTTCGCGGCAGGATCGCGTCGTTGACTTCGAGCGAACTGAAAGTTCTAGCGTCGTAGGCGGTGGGCACCGGGTCGCCGCGGACTCGATCCGCCCTGTCCGGGCGGTCCGGTGCCCACCGGCGGGCGGCCGGCCGGCCACCCGTTCCGCACCTGGCCGAGGAGCGACATGGAGCGAACTATCCCGCCTGAGCAGTTCGATCGCGGCTACGCCGAGGGCGATCCGCCCTGGGTGATCGGCGAACCGCAGCCCGTCGTGGCCGAACTGGCGCGCTCCGGCGCGTTCGGCGGCACCATACTCGACGCCGGTTGCGGGACGGGAGAGCACGCGATACATCTCGCGCTGCTCGGCTACGAAGTGGTCGGCGTCGACACGGCGGCGAACGCGCTGGAGCGGGCGCGGGCGAAGGCGGCCGAAGCGGGCTGCACGCCGCGCTTCGAGCTCGCGAACGCTCTGGAACTGCCGCCGGAGCCGCGTTTCGACACCGTCGTCGACAGCGCCCTGTTCCACGTTTTCGGGCCGGCGGATCAGCGTCGGTACGCGCGTTCGCTGCACCGGGTCTGCCTGCCGGGCGCTGTTGCCCACGTGCTCGCGCTGGGCGAGGCCAATGCGGAATTCGGTCCGAGCGTGCGCCAGGACGAGATCCGCGATGCGTTCGCCGATGGCTGGGATGTGGACTACGTGCAGCCGAGCCGCTACGCCGGAATCGCCTACGGGGAACCGGCCCGCGTGCTGGGTGTCCGCGACGGCGACCGCATCGAAGTCCCGGCATGGCTGGCGCGCTTCCGGAAGCGCTGAGCCGTTCCGGACCGCCCCGTTCTGTCCACTGAGGACTAGACGGTGCGCCGCGCCGGTGCGCGACCGCGGGAGGCGTTGACACGGGGGATGCCGGTTTCTAATGTCATCTACATAAGAAACCGGCATCTACATATGAAGATGAGTGGTTATGACCGCGACTTCGGATCCGCCTCCCGACACCGCCCGCTTCGTCGCACATCTCGACGCGCGGATGCGCGCCGGGGTGCTCTGCTTCCCGCTGACCCCCTTCACCGCCGACGGCGAACTCGACCTCGACGCCTTCCGGGAGTACTTCGCGGGCCAGCTCGAAGCCGACCCCGCTGCGGCCTTCGTGGCCTGCGGCACCGGTGAGTTCTTCTCGCTGACCCTCGACGAGTACTCCGCGCTGCTGCGCACCGCGGTCGAGGTCGCCGACGGCCGGGTGCCGGTGCTGGCCGGTGTCGGCTACGGCTGGGCGCTGGCGCGGCAGTTCGCCGAGCGCGCCGTCGACGCGGGCGCCGACGGCGGCCTGCTGATGCCGCACTACCTGGTCAAAGCCCCGCAGCACGGCCTGGTCGAGCAGGTCCGCAAGGTCGCCGAGCACACCTCGCTGCCGCTGATCGCATACCAGCGCGACTACGTCCGGTTCACCGCCGCCAGCGCGGCCCGGATCGCCGAGATCCCCACCGTGATCGGGCTCAAGGACGGGCACGGCGATCTGGACGGGCTGCAGCGCATCCGGCTGCGCACGCCGGAGGACTTCCTGTTCTTCAACGGTGTGGCCACCGCCGAGATGCAGGCGCGTTCCTACGCCGCCATCGGTGTCGGGCCGTACTCGTCGGCCGTGCACGCCTTCGCGCCCGAGATCGCCAAAGCGTTCTGGAGCGCGTTGCACGCCGGTGAGCACGAGCGCGTCGAGCGACTGCTGCGCGAGTTCTACCACCCGCTGGTGGAGCTGCGGGACCGCCAGCCCGGATACGCGGTTTCGCTGGTCAAGGCGGGCGCGCGGCTGCGCGGCTTGTCCGTCGGGCCGGTGCGCGCACCGCTGGCCGATCCCGGCACCGACGACCTCGCCGAGCTCGGCGACCTGATCGAAACGGGCCTCGCGCTCGTGTCCTGAACTCCGGAGGCCCCGCATGTCGAACTCCACGAGCATGTCGAACCCGGCACGCATCGCCGAAGTCCGCGTCACCCCCATCCTGATCAGCGACCCCCCGCTGCTGAACGTGCAGGGCGTGCACCAGCCCTACACGCCGCGCACGATCGTCGAAGTCGTCACCGGCTCCGGAGCGAGCGGCATCGGTGAGACCTACGGCGACACCGACTACCTCAAGATCGCCCAGGCCTTCGGGCCCGAGCTGGTCGGCGCGCCGCTGACCGCGCGCAACGACCTGTTCCGGCTGGTTTCGGCCGCGGCGGCGCAAGTGCGGACCGCCGAGCTGGACAACACCGTCGTCGCCGAGGGCCTGCGCGGCTCGCGGACGCAGCACAAATTGGTGCACAGCGTGGTTTCCGCGTTCGAGGTGGCGATGCTGGACGCGCTCGGGCACGAGACCGGGATGCCGGTGCACGCGCTGCTCGGCGGCAAGGTGCGCGACCGCGTGGAATACAGCGGTTACCTGTTCTACCGCTGGGCCGAGCATCCGGGCGAAGGAGAACCGTCCGACGACTGGGGCGCCGCGCTCGACCCGGCGGGCGTTGTCGCGCAGGCGCAGCGCTTCGCCGACCGCTACGGGTTCCGCTCGTTCAAGCTCAAAGGCGGCGTGTTCGAGCCGAAGCAGGAGGTCGCCGCGATCCACGCGCTGCGCGAGGCGTTCCCGGACGCGCCGCTGCGGCTGGACCCGAACGGGGCGTGGTCGGTCTCGACGAGCCTGGAAGTGGCCGCCGCGCTGGAAGGCGTCGCGGAGTACCTGGAGGACCCGACCGCCGGGACCACGTCGATGGCCGAGGTCGCCGAGCGCACCAGCCTGCCGCTGGCCACGAACATGTGCGTCACCGCGGTCGAAGAGGTAGCCGAGGCGTTCACCCGCGACGCGGTGCAGGTCGTGCTCTCCGACCACCACTACTGGGGCGGGCTGCGCGCCACCCAGGACCTGGCGGCGGTGTGCCGGACCTTCGGGCGCGAGCTGTCCATGCACTCCAACACGCACCTCGGCATCAGCCTGGCCGCGATGACCCACGTGGCCGCGACGATCCCGGAACTCGGCTACGCCTGCGACACGCACCGGCCTTGGCAGACCGAGGACGTCATCACCGTCCCGCACACCTTCACCGGCGGTGCGGTCGAGGTCACCGACACCCCGGGGCTCGGCGTGGCGCTGGACCGCGATTCGCTCGCGCGGCTGCACCAGCGCTGGCTGGACAGCGACGTGCGCGGCCGCGACGACGCCGCAGCGATGCGCCGCGTCCATCCGGAATGGACATCGCCGAGCTTCCCCGTCTGGTAACGCCAGCGGCCGGTTGGCCGCGCCGCACAAGAAAAATCGGAGACGTCAATGACGACGGTGCCGCCTTCGTCCACTGCGGACGACCCAGCGCTGCGCAGCGCGGTGCGCAAGTTCTTCCGCCGCATGATCCCGCTCGTGGTGCTGATGCTGATCATCAACCAGATGGACCGCACGAACATCGGGTTCGTGCGCGCGGACCTGGAGGCCGACCTGGGCATCGGGGCCGCCGCCTACGGGCTCGGCGCCGGGCTGTTCTTCGTCGCCTACGCCATCTTCGAAGTGCCCAGCAACATGCTCATGGAGCGCTTCGGCGCGCGGGTCTGGCTGACCCGGATCATGATCAGCTGGGGCGTGGTGGTGTTCCTGATGTCGTTCATCACCAACCCCGCCACGTTCTACCTCATGCGGTTCCTGCTGGGCGTGGCCGAAGCCGGCTTCTTCCCCGGCGTCATGTACTACTTCACCCGCTGGCTGCCGGACCGCTACCGCGGGCGGGCGACGGCGATCTTCCTGGCAGGCTCGGCGGGGGCCTACGTCGTCACCGGGCCGGTCACCGGCGGCCTGCTGGAACTGGACGGGGTCGCCGGGCTGGCGGGCTGGAAGTGGATGTTCCTGTCCCAGGGCGCGCTGTCGGTGCTGATCGGCATCGTCGCGGCGTTCTTCCTGGTCTCCCGGATCCCCGAGGCCAAGTGGCTCTCGGCGCAGGAGAGATCGGCGCTGTCGGCCGCGGTGGCCGCCGACGACGCGAACCGGCAAGCCGCCGGAGCGCGCACGTCCAAGGCGCGGTTGCTGCTGGAACCGCAGGTTCTGCTGCTGTGCTTCATCTTCTTCGCGATTTCGCTGACCGGCTACACCATCACGTTCTGGTTGCCGAGCCTGGTCGACGGCATCCGCGGGCTGCCCGACTTCGGCGTCGGGGTGGTGAGCGCGATCCCGTGGGCGTGCGCGATCGCCGCGATGTACGGCATGGGGCGGTTCACCGACCGCACCGGCGTCCGCAAGCCGTACGTCTCGGCGGCGCTGGTCATCGCGGCCATCGGCACGTTCCTGACCACTCTGGGCAGTCCGTGGTTCGGGGTGGCGGCGATGTGCGTGGCCGCGGTCGGGTTCAAGTGCTCGGCGTCGATCTTCTGGCCGATCGCCCAGCAGGGCCTGGACGGGCGGATCGTCGCACCGGGCATCGCGCTGGTGAATTCGCTGGGCAATTTGGGCGGGTTCGTCGCGCCCACGGTCATCGGATTCCTGGAGCAGTCGACCGGCTCGACGACCATCGGGCTGTACGGGCTGTCGGTCGCTTCGTTGCTCGCGGCGGGTTCGGCCACCCTGATCGGCCGGGGACGCGATCGCGCCGCCGCCGTCCCGGCCGGTTGTTGACCGCCGCAGCGCCCGTCGGCGCCGCCCGGACCGGGCGATGTGTACGGTTGCAGCGGGAAAGCGGGCGCGGGAAAAAGGGCGCCGTGGCGGCGTTTTCGCGGTCGCCGGGAAGTGCGGGATGAGCATGGCGGAGGGCCAGAAGGGCGTGCGCGACGTCAAGTCGGCTGCGCGCACCGTGGAAGTGCTGGAAGTGCTCGGCGCCCTGGAAGGGGAGCCGGTGAACCTGCGCGAACTCGCCGAGCGCACCGGTGTTCCGCGCAGCAGCCTCTACGCGCTGCTGCAGACCTTGGTGGCGCGCGGCTGGGTGCGCACCGACGCCACCGGCTCGCTCTACGGCATCGGGATGCGTGCGCTGCTGGTCGGCACGTCCTACATCGACGGTGACCGGCTGGTGGCCGAGACCAAGCCGTACCTGGACGAGCTGGTCGCCGAACTCGGCGAGACGGTGCACTTCGCCCGGCTGGACGGCGCGGACGTGGTGTACCTGGCCACCCGGGAGTCCAAGCACCACCTGCGCCCGTTCAGCCGCGTCGGCCGTCGCCTGCCCGCCAGCGCGACGTCGCTGGGCAAAGCGCTGCTGGCGGAGCGCGACGCGGCGGAAGTGGCCGCGCTGCTACCGGATCCGCTGCCGATGTTCACCGAGGCCACGCTGGACCGCGACGGACTGCGCTCGGACCTGGCCGCGACCCGCGAGCGCGGCTACGCGGTGGAGGACGGCGAAAGCAACCTCGGGGTGCACTGCATCGGGGTGGCGCTGCGCTACGACGAGCCCGCCCAGGACGCGATCAGTTGCTCGGTGCCGACCGCGCGGGTGACGCCGGAGTTCGAGCGCGAAGCGGTGCGGCACCTGCTGCGCGTCCGGGACGCGATCGAGCGGGCCGCCCGCAGCTGGCCGCGCTCGCAGGTGTCCTGGCGCTGATTCGTGCACAGTGGACTCATCCGGTTTTTGCCGTGCCACATCGGCAAAACCGGATTACTGTCCACAGTGGCTCATGAAGCGGTGAATCGCGGTGCGGAACGCATCCCGCACCGCGGCCCGCCTCCGCCGCTTCAGTCCTGCTCGAGCGAGAGCGCCTGCGCGGGACACACGTCGACCGCCGTGCGCACCGCCTCCGCGGTCTGCTCGGTGGTGCGTTCGGTCAGCAGCAGGACCGTGCCCTCTTCCTCGTCCTGGTCGAACACGTCGGGCTCGGTGAGCACGCACTGCCCGGCCCCGACGCACCGGTCCGTGTCGGCGATGATCCGCATGTTCCCTCCTACCAGGCCACCGGCAACCGGTGCAGCCCGAAGATGTTCGCATCGTTCTTGAACGGTAGCTCGGACACCGCGGCGTCCAGCCGCAACCCGGGAATTCGCCGGAACAGCGTGTCGAACACGATCCGCAGTTCCGCGCGGGCCAGGTTCTGCCCGAGGCATTGGTGCGGCCCGAAACCGAACGCCAGGTGGTTGCGCGCGCCCCGCTCGACGTCGAGCTCCTCGGGCCGGTCGAACACCTCGGCGTCCCGGTTGCCGGACAGCGCCAGGCCGATGACGCCCTCGCCGGCCTGGATCAGTCCGCCGCCGATCTCCACGTCCTCCAGCGCGACCCGGGAGGTCGCGAACTCCGCGATCGTGAAGTAGCGCAGCAGTTCCTCCACGGCGCCTGGGGTCTTGCCCGGATCCGCGGTGATCGCCGCCAGCCGTTCCGGGTTCTCCAGCAGCATCAAGGTGCCCAGCGAGATCATGTTGGCGGTGGTCTCGTGGCCCGCGATCAGCAGCAGCACCGCCGTCGCGACCAGCGCCTCGACGTCGACTTCGCCGGCCGCGCGCTGGGCGGCGACCTGCCTGCCCAGCAGATCGTCGGTGGGCTGGGCGACCTTGCCGCGGACGAGTGTGTCCAAATAGGACTTCAGATCGCCGATCGCGGAACCGCGCTGCTGCGGGGTCGCGTCCCGGTTGAGCAGCGTGGCGCTGCGGGACTGGAAGAAGTCGTGGTCCGCGTAGGGAACCCCCAGCAGTTCGCAGATCACCAGCGAGGGCACCGGCAGCGACAGCTCGCGCACCAAGTCCGCGTGTGGCGGCCCTGCCAGCATGGCCTCGACGTGCTCGTCGACGATCTGCTGGACGCGCGGCAGCAGCGCGTTGATCCGCCGGACGGTGAATTCGCCGAGTACCGCCCGGCGCGCGGCGGCGTGCTCGGCTCCGTCCATCGAGATCATCGATTTCGGGAACTGCTCGCCCTTGGGCCGTTCGACCTGGAGCGGGAAACCCGGATTGCGGCGGTCCGAGCTGAACCGCGGATCGGCGAGCATCGTCCGGACGTCCTTGTGCCTGGTCAGCACCCGGACCCCGCGGCCGTCCGGCAGTCGGCCGCTGCCGAGGCGGCCCTGCTCGCGAAGCTGCTGGTAGGCGGCGGGCTGGCGGAACGGGCACTCGCGGGTCATCGGGAAGGACGGTGCTTGGGAGGCGGCGGGGTCGGGCATCCCGGCTCCTTATGTGGAGGGAAACAGTCCGGTTACTCTCACCCAGGTTAGCGAAGCGGAGGATTTCCATCCACCTGCGTCCGGGTGAGAAGATCCGCGGCGACGAGGAGGAAGATCCCATGACGTCCGATTCGACAGTGCCGGATACGGCGGATCGGCGCGCTGTGCTCCAGCTACGTCAACTCCGGCAACCTCGGCATTCCGATCGCGGTGTACGTGCTGGGGGACGCGTCGCTGGTCGCGCCGGTCCTGCTGCTGCAGCAACTGGTCATCACGCCGATCGCGCTGGCGGTGCTGGACCTGTCCCGCCCCGGCGCGCGCGGGCCGTGGTGGTCCCGGCTGACCGCTCCGCTGCGTAATCCGGTGGTGATCGGGTCGCTCGGCGGGGTCGCGGTCGCCGCGACCGGCTGGCAGGTGCCCGGCGGCCTGTTCGACCCGATCTCGCTGCTCGGCGGGATGGCGGTGCCCGCGGTGCTGCTGGCCTTCGGGATCTCGCTGCGCGGCAGCAACCCGCCGGGCCGCAGCCCGGAGCGGGGCGTGGTGTTCCTGTCGGTGGCGTTGAAGTCGGTCGGCCAGCCCGCCGTGGCGTGGCTGCTCGGCGCGCTCGTGTTCGGCCTGAGCGGCGCGGTGCTGTTCGGCGTCGTGGTGACCTCTGCGCTGCCGGCCGCGCAGAACCTGTTCACCTACGCCGCGCGCTACGAGACTTCGATGACGCTGGCCCGCGAGTCGGTCCTGCTCTCCACGATCCTGGCCGCCCCCGTGATCGGAGTGGTCGCCGTCCTGCTGGGCTGACGAGCTCTCTTCCCGCGCGCGCCGAAATTCCCGAGCGAACGGACCGTTGGCCCGATCTATTGGGACCAACGGTCCGTTCACTCGGAAACGGCGTTGTCGGAAGCGGTGCGCGAGTCAGGGACGCGTCGTGGTGCGCACGAAATCGAGGGCCTGCGGCCAGGACAGCTTGTAGGCGGTCGCGTTGACCTCCTTGTCCTGCCTGCCGCGGGCGCTGAACCCGTGATCGGCACCCGGGTAGTTGTGCACGATGCTGGCCCCCGTTTCCCGGCCGTTGAGCGCGGAATCGAGCGCGTCGAAGCTCTCCCGCGGCACGAGGTGGTCCGCACCCGGGTACAGCATCATCACCGGCGCCTGGATCCGGGCGGCGTGCTCGGCGGCGTCCAGCGCGTGGTTCGCGGCCGGCGGGATCGGCACCGTCGGGTGGTAGGCCACCACGTTCGCCAGCCGCTGGTCCCGGCCGCCGAGCAGCAGCGCGAAGCGGCCTCCCATGCACCAGCCGATGACACCGACCCTGGACAGGCCGAGTTCGTCGAACATGTGCGTGAGCAGGCGTTCCAGCTCGGCAAGCACCGTCTCGTCGTCGAGCCGGCCCATCAGCTCGAACAGCTTCTCGTGCGCGGTGTCGTCGGCGTTCGGGCCCTGCCACGGGTCCCAGGACAGCGCGGTGACCCCGGTGCCGACCAGGTCCGCGGCGAACTCCCGCACCTGCTCGCTGACACCGGTGACCATCGGCAGCAGCAGCATGCCCGCACCGCCGTCGTCGTCCGGCCGGGCGAGGTACACGCGGGAGGAACCGACGCTGGTGAACTCAGCGGTGATCGTTTCAGCCATGGCGCCACCATATGCGCCGTCCCGGCACCCGCGCCCAGCCGGGAGCGGACGTTCGGGCGTGCGCACCCGATTCCCAACCCGTTGGATCGGGTTTACCCCGGGATCTCCGGCACCTACGGTCCTCGCATGCCGCACCGGCCGATGCTCACCACTCGGGAGCACGTCGACCTCTCCCGGGTCTGCGCCGCGCGCTGTCCGCGCTGTCCGCGCTGACGCCCCGGTCCCGCTTCACCTCATCCCGCGCTCCGCCGTTCGGGCGCGGCCGGCGCGCGTGCGCGCCCGATCCCCGGAGGAGTGCATGAGCACCTCGCGACGCTCGTTCCTGTCCGCGCTGACCGCCGCGCCGGTCGCGCTGAGCCCGATGTTCCTCGCGGCGTGCGGCGGCGATCCGGCGGTGCGCGCGGACGGCAGCGTCGACCTCAGCAAGGTCACGCTGACCGTCGGCGACCAAGCCGGGATCCAGCAGTCCCTTGTGGACGCCGCGGGCGTGCTGGGCGACGTGCCGTACCAGCTGCGCTGGTCCCAGTTCGCCGCCGCTTCGCCGCTGCTGGAGGCGTTGCGCAGCGGCGCCGTCGACATCGGGTTCGCAGGCGACGCGCCGACGCTGAACGCGCTCGGCTCCGGCGCCGACCTGAAGATCGTTTCGGCGACCCGGGCGCAGCGCTCGTTCGGGCAGGCGATCCTGGTGCCGCCCGGCTCGCCGATCAGCACCGTCGCCGACCTGCGCGGCAGGACCGTGTCCCCGACGACGCCCGGCAGCGTCGGGCACTACCTGCTGCTCAACGCGCTGCGCGAGGCCGGGCTTTCCGGGCGGGACGTGCGGATCAGCTTCCTCGAGCCGGTCAACGCCAGTGCCGCGCTGAGTTCCCGGGCGATCGACGCTTGGTCCACATGGGACCCCTACACCGCGGCGGCGCAGGTGGAGCAAGGCGCCACCATCCTGCGTGACGCGCGAGGGCTGTCCTACGGGCTCAGCTTCATCAACGCCTACCAAGAAGCGCTGGACGACCCGGCGCGCCGCGCGGCCATCCGCGATTTCATCGCCCGCTACAACCGGGCTCTGGAGTGGGCGCGGGCGAATCCCGCGGCGAACGCGCGGGTTTACGGCGAAGTCAGCCACCGCGGGCCGGAGGTAGCCGGGCTCGTCGCGCAGCGCCAGCAGCGCGTCGGCGGACCGGTCGACGGCCGGGTCGTCGGGCAGCTGCAGGAGATCGCCGACAACTACGAGCGGTTCGGCGTGCTGCGCGAGCACCTCACGATCGCCGAACACGTCGACACCGGGCTCTACTGACCCGCCCGCTCCGCTCGCCGGAGGGGCCGGGGCGCTGCGCTGCGAACCCCGGCCCAGGTGCGGATCAGCGCAGCGGCTTGCGGCCCACGCCCGCCCAGATCGCGGCCTCTTCCGGCGCCGCGAGGTCCAGGTCCGGGGTGTAGTTCGGGCTGCGATCCTCCGGGTGCCACTCCGAGGTCCAGGTCATGCCCGGCGCCAGCATCTCGAAGTCGCCGAAGAACGACCGGATCTCCTCCTGCGAACGCCAGATCACCGGGCTGGTGGAGCGGTCGTACATCTCCTTGATGCCGACCAGCTTCTCGTCCATTTCCGGCAGCACGCCGTCATCGGTGACCTGCGAGATCGCCAGGAAGGAACCGGGCGGCAGCAGCTCGCGGTAGCGGGCCATCACCTGCGGGGAGATGTCGGTGCCCTCGGGGCCGAGTTGCTGGACGTGCAGCACCGCGATCAGCAGCACCGCGATCGGCTCCTCCAGGTCCAGCACGCCGGTCTCGATGGCGCGCTGCCAGAGCTTGTCCGGGTTGCGGAAATCGGCGTTGATTACCGCGTGCCGGTCGGTGTCGCCGTCGGTCTCCAGCAGGACCTGCGAATGCGCGACGGCCACCGGCTCGTGGTCGACGTAGACGACCCGCGAGCCCGGCTCGACCTCGTCGGCCACCGAGTGCGTGTTGCCCATCGTGGGCACCCCGGAGCCGATGTCGATGAACTGGTGCACGCCCTGCGAGACCAGCCGCCGCACCGCGCGGTGCAGGAAGAGCCGGTTGTTGATGGCGATCGGGCGCAGCAACGGGTACTTGTCCAGGACGCTTTCCCCGAACGCGCGGTCGATCGCCCAGTTGGCGTCGCCGCCGAGGTAATAATCGTAGACCCGCGCGACGCTGGGCTTGCTCAAGTCCGCTTGCTGCGGGGGGAACGGGTCGTCGTCCACATCGCTCATTCGCATGGTCCTTCATTCACGACCGGGTGATCTTGGGACGCATAGTAGTCCTCCGGACGCCGGTTGTGACGGGCGCCCTGAGGAATTAATCCCAACTGTGATGCGCCAGGTCAGAAGGACATCTTCGAGCGGAACTCCGCGGCCAGCCCCTGCAGGAACTCCACCGACTCGTTGACCTCGAGCGCGGCGCCGCGCAGCCGGTCCCAGGAGTCGACGAACAGCTCGAAGTCGCTCTCGTCGTCCAGGTAGATCCCGCCCGCGGCGTGCTCGATGAACACGAAGTCCTTGGTGGCGTCGGAGAAGCGCATCATCGTGAAGTCGTTCGGCACGAACGCCAGCCGCACGTCGAACGGCAGCACGTGGATGAACACCCGCGGATAGCGCTCGCCGAGCTCCAGCAGGTGCTCGACCTGGTCCAGCGCCACCGGCGGGTTCGGCCCGCCCGGGATCCGGCGGAACGCTGCCTCGCCCAGCACGAACCGGTAGTACGGCGGGCGGTCCAGGTCGAAGACCTGCTTGCGGTCCTGCCGGTTGCGCACCAGCGATGTCACGTCGGTGGCCCGGTCCTCGCTGAACTGCGTGAGCATGTAGTGCTCGGACTGCAGCGGACCGGGAATGCGCTCGCCGTGCCAGCTCAGGATCTCCCCGGCGGCCGGTTCGAGGTCGGTGAAGGTGCGGAACCAGTGCGGCACCGCCGAGCGGTAGCCGGACCACTGGCCGCGCTGGCCTGCACTGCTGCGCGCCAGCTCCAGCATCACTTCGGCTTCGGTGTCGCTGGTCTGGAACGCTTCCAGCATCGACTTGAGCTCGGCCTGCTTGACCGCGACGGTGCCGGATTCGATCTTGTTGACCTTGCCCTGGCGGCACCCGAGCAGCTCGGCGACCTCCTGCTGCGTCATGCTCGCAGCGATCCGGGCCCGCCGGATCTCGTTGCCGAGCTGTCTGCGCCGCGACGTCACCGTGCTCGGCACTCGGACTCCCCGATCTTCGTTCGCTGACCCGACAAGCAGATCATGGTAGCCGAGGACGGTGGGCGGGACCGCCCACCCGGCCCGGTGCCTGAATTGCCCCGAGATTCACCCTTCAGGGGAATAATCGACCCGGGGCAACCGGACGATGGTGATCACGGCAGGTCGAACGCCCCGGTGCGGGCCGCCGACAGGAAAGCCCGCCACCGGCGGGCATCGAAGACCAGGACTCCGTCGTCGATGTTCTTGCTGTCCCGGACTCCGATCGGGCGACCGGCGCCGAGATCGTTCACCTCGACGCAGTTGCCGCCGTTGGGGCCGCAGCGGCCGGCGGAGATCCAGCCGTGCCGGGGGAAGTCCGGGGTGTGCGTTGTCGCGTTCGGGGTGTGCACCTCGCGCCCTCCTTGGGTCGACTCGACAACAAGATTAATCGTTCACTAGGATTAATCTCAACAACGGAGGGAGCAAAGATGCCCAGCGTTGCCGAAGGCTCCGCACGTCCTCGCCGCGCGCCCGCTGCTACCGGGTCCGACCAGCGCGTTTGGGTGCTGCGCAGGCATGTCCGCGTCTCGCTGCGCGAGGCGCACGCGATCACCACCGTCGACTGGGACGCCGGGGTGGCGCGGACCGCTTGCGGGCTCGCGCTACGGCCCGAATCCATCGCCGATGTCCCGGAGGGCGGTTGCATGCCCTGCGTGACGTGCGTGGCGGCCACCCCGATGCCGACCTCCGAGTCCAGCGACCCGGAAATCGACGAGCGGCGCTGAGCGCAGACCGGCCGTGCGTGCGGTTCGGCGCCCTACGCTCGACCGCGACCGGCACCCGACCGCGGCCGATGCTCGACCGCAGCAGGTCCTCGACCGCGGCGGAGACTCGCATCCGTCCGCGAGCCGTCCGGCCGCGGGGGTCGTCGCGTCCGGACGATTCGCCGACGCTGATCTGTCCGGAAAGCTCAATCGACTGACCGGCGATGTCATGACCTAGATCACTCGTACGACTTAGCGTTCTCGTCTGTCCGGCGTCGCGCCGTGCTCCACAAGGCGGACGACCGGTGCGGCCCTTGGCGCGGTGGCGTTCGCACGCCCGCTGCGAGGTCCGCGGTACGACGGGGTACGAGCTGACGGCGGTCCGGATGAGCAACACGAGCAGCCGCGCTACGGTGCGGCGGAGAATCCTGGGGTTAGCGCTGCTGCTGTGCGGGGCGCTGTTCATCGTCCTGACGGTGGCGACGTATCAGCGCGCGTTCACCTTCAGCACGGATGTGGTGTTGAAGGCGGCTTCGACCGGGAACCAGCTGCTGCCGGACTCGGACGTGAAGACCCACGGCATGATCGTGGGCCGGGTGTCCGAAGTGGAGCCGACCCGCAACGGCTCGGCGGTGCACCTGGAATTGGAGCCGGACAAGGCGAAGTTGTTGCCCGCCAACGTTTCGGCGCGGCTGCTGCCGCGGACGTTGTTCGGTGAGCGGTACGTGTCGCTGGACACGCCCGAGGATCCGGCGGGCCGGTTGCAGGCGGGGGATGTGATCTCGCAGGACCGCACGCGGGCTTCGGTGGAGCTGGAGCAGGTTCTGTCGGACACGATGCCGGTGCTGGAGGCGATCCATCCGGCCGAGCTGGCGACGACGTTGAACTCGCTGAACCACGCGCTGGAGGGCCGGGGCCGGTCGATCGGCGACACGATTTCGCGGCTGAACTCCTACGTGTCTGAGTTGAATCCGTCGTTGCCGGATCTGCAGGCGAATCTGCGCGAGGTGGTCGGGGTCGCGGAGACCTACGAGCAGGCGGCGCCGGATGTGCTGCAGGCGTTGGGGAATCTCTCGACCACGGCGCGGACGCTGGTGGATCAGCAGCAGAACCTGCGGACGCTGACCTCGCAGCTGACCACGACTTCGGGGGATGCGACGAAGTTCTTCGAAGCCAACGGGCAGAACCTGATCCGGTTCGGCGAGACTTCCCGGCCCACGCTGGACGTGCTGTCCAAGTACTCGCCGCAGTACCCGTGCCTGCTGCAGAGCGTCAGCGGGATCGTTCCGCGGGTCAACGAGGTCTTCGGCGCGGGCACCGACGAGCCCGGTGCGCACATCAAACTGGAAGTCGTGCCGAACCGCGGTGCGTACCAGCCGGGAGAGGACGAGCCGCAGTACTCCGACCAGCGCGGGCCGCGTTGCTACGACTATCCCGGAACCCGGCCGCAGTACCCGCCGGACGGCCCGATCGAGGACGGTTCCACGCCGCCCGCGGCAGGCGGGACGCCGGACTCCGGGCTCGGCCTGATCAACTCGCCGCAGGAGCGCAACGCCGTGTCGAGCACCCTGGCGCCGTCGATGGGCGTGCCCGCGCGCGAGGTTCCGCAATGGGGCTCGATGCTGGTCGGGCCGGTGTTGCGCGGTGCCGAGGTGGAATACCGCTGATCCGCGAGGTCCGGTTCACGACCGGCGGCGCGCGTAGGCCATCGGGGTGGTGCCGGTCCACCGCTTGAAGGCGTGGATGAAGCTGGCCGCTTCGGCGTAGCCGAGCCGGATCGCGATGTCGTCGACCGACAGCGTCCCGTCCCGCAGCATCCCTTCGGCCAGCGCCGAGCGGACTTCGTCGCGCACCGCCTGGAAATGCGTTCCCTCCGCGTGCAACCGGCGGTGCAACGTGCGGGCGGTGGTGTGCATTCTGCGGGCCACGTCCTCCATGCTCAGCCGGACCCCGTCCGGTGCGAGCAGTTGTTCGCGGACGTGCTTGGCGAACCCGGCGCGCTCGCGGCGCTCGGCGAGCAGGTCGCGGCACTGCGCTTCGCACATCGCCAAGGTGTGCGCGTTGGCCTGCGGCAGCGGGTGGTCCAGCAGCGCCGGATCGAGCAGCACCACGTCGGCGGAGCTGCCGAACTGCGGGGCGGTGCCGAAAAGCCGCTCGTACTCCGCGATGTCGGTCGGTTCCGGCATCGACAGCTGCACGCCGCGCAGCGGGATCGGCTGGTCCAGCAGCTCCCGGATGATCGTGTAGATCGCCGAGAGGTCCCGCCCGAGCAGAAACTCGCGCACATCGGCGGGGATCGCTCCGGTGTCCAGCTCGACCCGCAGCGCGCCGTCGCGCATCCGGATGCGCGGGATGCAGAACGCGAAGCTCAGCTCCAGGTAGCGCAGCGCCACCGCGATGCCGTCCCGCACGGTCGGGCTGCTGATGAACGCGAACCCGAGGATGCCGTAGGCGGTCAGGTGGTACTGCAACCCCGCCCGCATCCCGAGGTCCGGGTCGTCCGGCAGGGCCGCGACCAGGTTGCGCACGATCCGCAGCTCCTGGTGCGCGTCCACGGACCCGTTCGGGTCCTCCAGCTCCGCCTCGGTGAGTCCGGTGCCGTACAGCAGCGACTCCGGCGGCACCCCTTCGGCGGCGGCGAACCGGGTCAGCAGCTGGGCGCTGGTCGTGCTGCGCGGGAAGTCCCAGTCGCGCACGACCGGGTCCGGGATCGCGGGACGGGTGTTCTGCTCGGAGGGTTGCGCGGTGTCGCTTCGTTGCGGCATGGCCGGAAGTATCAATCACTTGACCGCCGGTGTCATAGCCCGCACGGCCGATCGGCTTAACGTGATCGGAACAGATCGGATGTGAGCGAGGAGGCGCCGATGACGCCGGTGCAGGCCGAACGCGCGGAGATCGAGGCGGCGATCGCGGGCCGCACGGTGCCGGACCTGCTCGCCGACATGGCGCGCGATCGCCCGGACGAGCGGGCCTTCTGCTCCGAGTCGCAGACGTGGACGTGGTCGCAGGCGCGCGGGCAGGTGCTCGGCGTGGCAGCGGCGCTGCGTTCGCTGGGGGTGGGCTCCGGTGACGTGGTGGCGCTGATGGCGAGCAACCGGCCGGAACACGTGCTGGCGGACCTGGGCGCTTCGGCTGCGGGCGCGACGACCACGACGCTGTATTCCACGCTGGCGCCGGAGCAGATCCGGCACGTGCTGGTGGATTCCGGCGCGAAGCTCGCGGTCGTGGAGGGCGAGGACGCTTGGCGGCGGTGGGGCGCGGTGCTGGGCGAGCCTGCCGAGCTGGGTGAGTCGGCGGAGCGGGACGAATCGGGGGAGCAGGGCGAGTCGGGGGAGCAGGGCGAATCGGGGGAGCAGGGCGAATCGGGGGAGCAGGGCGAATCGGGGGAGCAGGCGGAGCTGGACGTGCTCGTCGCGCTCGACGTCCCCGGCGCACCGGCACCGGCGGGTTTCGGCGGCCGGGTGCTGGACTGGCAGGACTTCCTGGAACTCGGCGCGGAGCCCGAAGCACCTGGCGACCGGCCGGACCCGGGGGACACCGCGGTGCTGATCTACACCTCCGGCACGACCGGCCGCTCGAAGGGCGTCCGGCTCAGCCACCGCGCGCTGCTCTACGAAGTCGAGGCTCTGGCCCGGGTGGCCGGATTGCCGGACCAGGTGGTGAGCCTGTCGTACCTCCCGCTGGCGCACGTGGCCGAGCGGGTGCTGTCGGTCTACCTGCCGCTGCGTTGCGGTGGGCGTACGCACTTCTGCGCCAGCGTCAAGGAACTGCCGCAGCGGCTCCCGCAAGTGCGCCCGACGATCTTCTTCGGCGTCCCGCAGGTCTGGGAGAAGCTGCGCGCGGGCATCGAGTCGAAGCTCGCCGAGCAGGGCGGATTGCGCGCTCGCCTCGGCCGCTGGGCGTTGCGCGCAGGAACCGCCGGTGCCGAGCCGGACGCGACACGAGGCCGGAAGGCGTTGGCACGCCTGGCGGATCGCGCGGTGCTGCACCGCATCCCGGCGGCGTTGGGGCTGGACCGGTGCGCGGTGCGCGCGGTCGGTGCGGCGCCGTTGCCGCCGGGACTGGAGCGGTTCTTCGCGGGAATCGGGCTCGGGTTGACCGGGGTTTACGGGCTCTCGGAGACCTGCGGCGCCGCGGTGATGCACCGGGCGGACGCCGACCGGTCCGGAACGGTCGGCTCGGCGATGCCGGGCGTGGAACTGGAACTGGCCGAGGACGGCGAGGTGCTGCTGCGCGGGCCGCTGTGCACGTCCGGCTACCGCAACCTGCCGGAGGCGACCGCCGATCTGTTCACTGTGGACGGTTGGTTGCGCACCGGCGACCTCGGGCGACTCACCGCGGACGGCCAGCTCAAGATCACCGGCCGGAAGAAGGAGGTGATCGTCACCGCGGGCGGCAAGAACATCAGCCCGGTCGCGGTGGAGTCGCTGCTGGTGGAGCACCCGCTGGTGGGGCAAGCGATGGTGCACGGCGACGACCGCCCGCACCTGGTGGCGCTGCTGATGCCGGACCCGGACGAGCTGGCGCGCTGGGCCGGCGCCCGCGGGCTCGCCGCGGCAGGGCGCGAGCAGCTGCTGACCGACCCGCGGTTGCGCGCCGAGTTCGCCGGTGCCGTGCGGGCGGCGAACGCGAAGCTCGCCAGGGTGGAGCACGTCCGCTCCTGGGGCCTGGCCGCGGACGAGTGGACCGAGGAGGCCGGTGAGCTCACGCCGACCCGCAAGATCCGCCGCAAGGTGCTGACCGAGCACCACCGCGAGCAGCTGGACGGGCTCTACCAGGCGTGACGCTCCGCGCGTGACCGGCTGACGATGCGACGGCGCCGCGCGGCGCCGCACCGGAAGTCACCGCACCGCCTCGCCGGAACCGCCGGAAGATCGAACGCGCCCCGAGCCGGCGCTCCGGAATCGGCGCGCCCGAGGCAGCGCCTCTGCACCAGCTCCTCCGGTCCCGTGCCGCGGACCCGGCGCCTACCGGCACCCGCGGCCCAGCCCGGCCCCGCACCGAGCACAACTAGATTCGGCGGCATGAGTTCCTGGCGGTCCACGACCTCGCACTGGGGTGCCTACCGCGCCCGCGTCGACCCGGACGGCGCGCTGGAGATCGGCCCGCACCCGGCCGATCCGGCCCCGTCCGAGCTGCTGGGCAACGTCGCGACCGCGGTGCACCACGCCACCAGGGTCGAGCGCCCGGCGATCCGGCGCGGTTGGCTCGAAGGCGGCGCCGGTCCCTCGGATCGACGCGGTCGCGAGGAGTTCGTCTCCGTGGACTGGGACACCGCGCTCGACCTCGTCGCGGGCGAGCTGCGCCGGATCCGCGAACGGCACGGCAACGAGGCGATCTACGGCGGCTCCTACGGCTGGTCGAGCGCCGGGCGCTTCCACCACGCGCAGTCCCAGCTGCACCGCTTCCTGAACACCATCGGCGGCTACACCGCGTCCCGGAACACCTACAGCTTCGGGACTTCATCGGTGCTGCTGCCGCACCTGGTCGGAGACGCGGGCACGTACCTGCACCGCGGCGAGAGCTGGCAGACCATCCGCGAGCACACCGACCTCGTCGTCGCATTCGGCGGTATGCCGCCGAAGAACGTGCAGATCAGCCCGGGCGGTGTCACCGAGCACAGCACGTCGCGGACGCTGGCCGATTGGGATTCCCGCGGCGTGCAGCTGGTGGTGGTCAGCCCGCTGCGCAGCGACCTGCCGGACTCGGCGCGGACCGAGTGGCTGCCGGTGCGCCCGGCCACCGACGTCGCGCTCATGCTCGGCATCGCGCACACGCTGCTCACCGAGGGGTTGCACGACGAGGAGTTCCTCGCCCGCTGCACGGTCGGCTTCGACCGGTTCGCCGACTACCTGCGCGGCGCGGACGGTCCGGAGCGGGACGCGGAGTGGGCCGCCGGGCTGTGCGACGTGCCCGCCGACGAGATTCGGGCGCTGGCCCGCCGGATGGCCGCAGGGCGCACCTTGGTGACGGTGAGCTGGTCGCTGCAGCGCATCGAGCACGGCGAACAGCCGCTGCACGCGGGCCTGGCGCTGGCGGCGATGCTCGGTGGAATCGGACTGCCGGGCGGCGGATTCGGCCACGGCTACGGCTCCAGCGGCGACGTCGGCGACCCCGGCCCGCTGCTGCCGCTGCCGACGTTGGCGCAGGGCACCAACCCGGTCGAGACGTTCATCCCGGTGGCGCGGATAGCCGACATGCTGCTGCACCCCGGCGAGACCTACGACTACGACGGGCAGCGGCTGACCTACCCGGACATCCGCGCGGTGTACTGGGCGGGCGGCAACCCGTTCCACCACCACCAGGACCTCAACCGGCTGCGGCGGGCGTTCCAGCGGCCGGACACGGTGATCGTGCACGAACCGCACTGGACGGCCACCGCGCGGCACGCCGATGTCGTGTTGCCGGTGACGAGCACGCTGGAACGCGCGGACATCGGCGCTGGCAGGCGGGACACCAGGCTGATCGCCATGCACCGGGTGCTGGATCCGGTCGGGCGGGCCCGCGACGACCACGACATCTTCGCCGCGCTGGCCGAGCGGCTCGGTACCGGTGCGGCGTTCACCGAAGGCCGCACGTCGCAGGAATGGCTCGAACACCTCTATTCGGACTGGCGGGACCGGATGCTGGAGCAGGGCCACGAGGCGCCGGCGTTCGCCGAGTTCTGGGCGGCGGGCGAACACGTGCTGCCGCAACGCGACCGGTCCACCCCGCTGGCCGAATTCCGCGCGGACCCGTCAGCGCATCCGCTGGCCACGCCCAGCGGCCGGATCGAACTGCGCTCCGCGACCATCGCCGGATTCGGCCTGCCGGACGTGCCCGGGCACCCGGTGTGGCGCGAACCGGCAGACGGTCTGCACGACGCGCGCCTGCCGCTGCGGCTGATCGCCCACCAGCCGCGTACCCGGCTGCACGGGCAAGGGGACGTCGGCGCGCTCAGCCGCTCGTCGAAGATCCGGGGCCGCGAGCCGCTGCGCCTGCACCCGGCCGAGGCGCGCGGACGCGGCATCGCCGACGGCGACGTGGTGCGCGTGTTCAACGACCGCGGCGCTTGCCTGGCCGGAGCACTGCTGACCGAGGACGTGCTGCCCGGCGTCGCGGTGCTGGCGACCGGGGCCTGGTACGACCCCGTGGACCACCCGGGGCAGCCCGGCGGCTCCTGGTGCGTGCACGGCAATCCGAACGTGCTCACCCCCGACCGGCCGACCTCGGCGCTGTCGCAGGGCTGCGCCGGGCAGCAGACCCGCGTGCAGGTGGAGCCGTTCGAGGAAGAACCACCGCCGCTGAACCACGACCGGCCACCCCGGATCGCCGCGGAAACGCCCGAGAGCGGCTGAACGAACGCCGCCCTGGCATTTCCCCGCGCCCGGTATCGCCGGTGTTGCCGCGAAACAGGACTTTCCCGCGGCAACGCCGACAAGCCGCGGCGAAGATATCGGTGCCGATCGCGCGCATCGGCATCACACCGGGTGATCATGGCTGGCCGCGGCGCGGGCGGAGCCCGGCGAAACCGGAAATCGAACTGCGATGCGACGTCATTCCGGTCACCGGTTGATCACAGGACACTGAGAAGAACCTGAGTTCGTTCGTCGATTCCGGCGGCCGCTTCGTCGAGCCGTGTGGCGCCTCCAACACGACGGCCAATGCTCCGCCGAGCCCGCAACGGCGGCGACTATTCTCCGGGCGTGCTCAATGCGGAGAAAGATGACACCGATCAGGCGACGGCGGATTCCGCGCCGCCCTCGGAGGCCGCCGCCGAGAGCCGCCCGCGCCGGCCGCTGCGGCGGCTGAAGCTGCTGGCGACGCTGTTCGGCCTGCTCGGCACCGTGCTGTCGCTGGCCGTGCCGTTCCTGCCGGTGACCCACGAGATCACCACGCTGCGCTGGCCCACCGCCAGCGGCACCACGCCGGTGTCGGCTCCGCTGGTCACGTTCTCCCCGGTCTGGCTGGACGCCCAGATCCCGTGCTCGAGCGCGCAGGACCTCGACGCGCGCACCAACGGTCCGGCGACGCTGCTGAGCACCAACCCGCCGGACTCCGACTACGGCAGGCTCACCGGGCTGACGCTGCAGGTCGACAACGGCCTGATCACGCTGCTGACCCAGGGCAAGCAGATCAACACGGTGCCGATCCCGGCGGGCGGGTGCGCGCTGGACCTGCATTCCGACGCCGTCGGGTTCAAAGCCCGCGTCGGGGACAACGTGCTCACCAACATCGCCGGTGATCACCGTCCACAGTTGACCGGGATCTACTCGGACCTCAACGCGCGCACCGACCAGGTCGACGGGCTCTCGTTCGAGGCCCAGGTGGACAACCGCTTCGAGAGCTCGCCGACCGCGCTGAAGCTCGCGGTGATCGCGCTGGCGCTGGTGGCCTTCGTCGCTTCGGTGGTGTGCCTGCGCAAGCTGGACACCCGCGCCGGGCGGCGACCACCGCGCTGGGTGCAGCCGGGATGGTGGAAACCGACGCTGCCGGACATCGCGGTGATCGGCTCGCTGCTGATCTGGTGGCTGATCGGGGCGATGAGCTCCGACGACGGCTACACGATGGCGATCGCACGAGCGCGTGAGAGCGCGGGCTACATCAGCAACTACTACCGCTGGTTCGCCAACCCGGAAGCTCCGTGGGGCTGGTTCTACGAGGTCTACGCGCTGTGGGTGAAGGTCTCCACGGCCATTCCGTGGATGCGGCTGCCCGCGCTGCTGATGGCGCTGGTGAGCTGGATGCTGATCAGCCGCGAAGTGCTGCCCCGGCTCGGCCAGCAGGTCCGCCGCAGCCAGGCCGCGGGTTGGGCCGCGGCCGCGGTGTTCCTCGCGTTCTGGCTGCCGTACAACAACGGCCTGCGCTCCGAGCCGGTCATCGTGGTGTTCTCGCTGGCCGCGCTCTGCGCGGTCGAACGCGCGGTGGCCACCAGCCGGTTGATGCCCGCCGCCCTCGGGCTGGTCGTGGCAGCGCTCGCGGTCGGTGCTGGGCCGCACGGGATCGTCGCCGTGCTGCCGTTCGTGGCCGCGCTGAAACCGCTGCTGAAGCTGCTGGGCAGGCGGGTGAAGGAGTTCGGCTGGCTACCGGTGCTGGCGCCGATCTCGGCGGCCGGATTCGTGGTGCTGAACCTGCTGGTGTGGGACCAGACCTGGCAGACGATCTCCGAGGCGACCTCGCTGAAGATCGACCTCGGGCCGAGCGAGAAGTGGTACCAGGAGCTGAACCGCTACAACATGCTGTTCAGCCCGATCCCGGACGGTTCGCTGACCCGCCGGTTCCCGGTGCTGCTGGTGATCCTGTGCCTGGTGACCTGCGCGGTGGTGCTGCTGCGGCGCAACCGGATCCGCGGTGCCGCGCTCGGGCCGAGCCGCCGCCTGCTGGCGGTGGCGGGCATGTCGTTCGTGGCGCTGGCGATGACGCAGACCAAGCACACCCACCACTTCGGGATCTTCGCGGCCGTCGGTGGCGCGCTGGCCGCGCTGACCGCGTTGGCGACGAGCACCACCGTGTTGCGCTCGCGGCGCAACCGGGCGGCGTTCTTCTCCGGGCTCATGGTGATCTGCGCGTTCTCGGCCACCGGGCCGAACGCCTGGTGGTACGTGTCCGGGTGGGGAGTGCGCTGGTCCGAGGAAACGCCGAAGATCGGCGGTTACGAGGCCAGCACGCTGCTGCTTGCGGTGGCGCTGATCGCGGCGATCATCGCGTTCGTCGAGCACGTGCGGGCGGACAAGCGGCTCGCGCCGCCGGGCGGCGTGGAGCACCGCAGCCGCGCGCTGCGCCTGGGTACCGCGCCGTTGTCGCTGTTGTGCGCGTTGCTGATCCTCAGCGAGCTGGCCGCGTTCGGCGCGGCGGTCGAAAAGCGCGCCGGTGGCTACAGCCTCGGCGGGGACAACATCAACGCGATGACCGGCGGCAGCTGCGGGCTGTCCGACTACGTCTACGCGGAGACCAACCCGCAGGCCGGGATGCTCAAGGTCGCCGACAAGCAGCCGGCGAAGGCGGCTCCGGCGGTGGATCCGGACGTGCCGGTGCCGTCGAACCGGCTGGAGGGCGAGGAATCGCCCGAGGACTACCTGAACGCGAAGCTCACCGGCTTCAACCGCTCCGGCCTGCCGCCCGGCAACGGCACCACCACCGAAGAACCGGACTGGAAGCCGCCGTACCAGTTCGGCGGGGACAACGCTCCGGTGTGGGGCAGCTACACCCAGCGCGGCACCGGCGAACTGCGCACCCAGTGGTACGACGTGCCGCAGCGCGCGGCCAGCGGTGAAGTGCCGATCGTGCTGGCGATGGCCGGCATCGAAGGCGGGGCCAACTCGCTGGCGGTGGAGTTCGGCAAGGACAGCCCGGAGGGCTTCCAGATCACCGACCGGCGCTACCTGCTGCAGCCCGGCGGGCCGAACTGGCGGGACAAGCGGCTGGTCGTGGACGGCAAGGCCGAGGGCACCACGAAGATGCGCATCGTCGCCGTGGACCAGTCGGTGTCCCCGCGCGGCTGGCAGGCGGTCAGCGCCCCCCGCGCGCCGCAGCTGACGAACATGACCGACGTGGTCGGCGACAGCCCGACGTTCGTGGACTGGTCGGCCGCGTTCGTGCACCCCTGCCTGCAACTGTCCGGTCTGAACAACGGCATCGCCGAGATGCCGCGGTTCCGCGTCGCGGGCGGTGCGGGCGTGCGCGCCATCGGCCAGGGCTGGTCGTCGCCGGACAAGGGCGGGCCGTTCGGCTGGATGAACGTCACCGCGAGCATGCGGGAACTGCCGACGTACATGAAGGACGACCTCAACCGCGATTGGGGCACGCTGTACGCGGTCGACCCGTACGAACCGAGCGCACTGCCCGCGGAGGCGGCGATGCGCACGCACCAGGAAACCCATTGGGGCACCTGGACGCCCGGCCCGCTGCCGCGGACCGTCTCGCTGCCCGGCGACGTGCCCAGTTCCGACGACCGCAACGACATCCGGCCGCTGGACGCGGGCACCGGCAGCGACAACTAGCGCCGCGCGCGAGGGCGCGGACTGATCGCAGCTAGAGGACCGTTCGCCCATCCGCATTGGGCGAACGGTCCGTTCGTTCCACGGACGATCGCTCCCGGCGGATGACGCTCGCGCGCAGTCCGAGTGAACGGCCTGTTCGTCCAGTCTATTGGGACCAACAGTCCGTTCACTCCAGGGCTTCGGCTCAGCCGAGCAGGGCCGCGAGCTCCTCGCGGGTGCCGCGGAAGGCGTTCGCGTCCACCGGGGACTGCTCGGCCACGGTCGCGGAGCTGGTGAACTGCAGGACGGCCACACCCAGGCCGCCGTAGCCGCCCCACTGCGCGTCGTAGAAGTCGCGGTAGCGCTCGTAGATCTCGCTGGCGTAGCCGCCTTCGTTGCTCGCGTAGCGCGAGTACCACAGCGCGGGCAGCCCGGTCAGGTCCGGCGAGCCGATCTGCTCCCAGTACCAGCGCGGCAGGTACAGCAGCGGGGAGCGGTACCCGGCCGCCACCAGCCGCCCGATGATGTCGCGGGACAGGTCGGCCCCGCCTCCGCCGTCCTCCACGTCGAGGATCACCGGCACGTCGGCGGGCACGGTCGCGGTGATGTGCGCGGTCTGCGCCTCGGCGCTGGAATCGCCGCGCTGGTAGTGGTACGCGGCCACCAGCAGCCCGGCGGCGCGTCCTGCTTCGAGGTTGGCGCCGAACCGGGAGTCGACGAACGAGCTGCCCTCGGTGGCCTTGAAGAACGCGAAGTCGAACCCTTCCGCCCGGGTGCGGGCCAGGTCGAACGCGCCTTGGTGGTGGGAGATGTCGATGCCGTAGAGCACAGCGGGCCTCACCTAGGAAGAGTTTGCGGATGGTGCGCGGATCGCCGTTGGTCAGGACTTGCGATCAAGCTAGCGGATCGGGCGTGCCGGGTGGGGCGTTTCGGAGGATTCGGACCGAAATGACCGGTGCGCGGAGACCGCGAGCCCCCAGGTTGGCCCACTGCCGACCGGGTTTCTTAGGGTTATCGCGCAGGTAGTCGAGCAGGGGAGTTCACGTGGCACAGACCGCCGTGGTGACCGGAGCGAGCAGTGGGATCGGTGCGGCGACCGCCCGCAGGCTGGCAGCGGATGGTTACGACGTGGTGGTGGCGGCCCGCCGCCAGGACCGGCTGGAGTCGCTGGCCGCCGAGATCGGCGGACGCGCGCTGGCGCTGGACGTGACCGACAAGGACTCCGTGGCCGCGTTCGCCGCCGAGCTGGACGACTGCGCCGTGCTGATCAACAACGCCGGTGGCGCGTGGGGTTCGGAGTCGGTCGCCGAGGGCCACGCCGAGGACTGGCAGCGGATGTTCTCGGTCAACGTGCTCGGCGTGCTGCACGTGACCCAGGCGCTGCTGCCGCTGCTGCGCGCCGGGGGCGGCGGCACGATCGTGAACCTGACCTCGACCGCCGCGTACGTGAACTACGAGGGCGGCGGCGGTTACAGCGCCGCCAAGCACGGCGCGCACGCGCTGACCGAGACGCTGCGGCTGGAGCTGGCGGGCGACCCGGTGCGGGTGATCGAGATCCAGCCGGGGATGGTGCACACCGACGAGTTCTCGGTGAACCGCTTCCGCGGTGACCAGGACAAGGCCGACGCGGTCTACGAGAACGTGGACCGGCCGCTGACCGCCGATGACGTCGCCGGGGTGATCCAGATGACGGTGGCGCAGCCGCTGCACGTCAACGTTGACCGCCTGGTGCTGCGTCCGGTGGCGCAGGCCGCGCAGCACAAGGTGCACCGCGGCCCGCTGTTCGAGGACTGATCCCGGGAGCCCGCCCGAAGCGGCCGGCGGCTCAGTCGCCGGTCCGCTCGCGCGCCGCGTAGCGCTCGGGGTCGCCTCAGCCGTCCGCGCGGTTCGGGCGCGGCCGCCAGTACTGCTGCTTCTTGCGGTCGTGCACCAGGTATCCGGCGCGGGCGAGTTCGGCGCGCAGCTGCGCCGCCTCGGCTCCGTGCCGCTTGGCGAGCGCGTGCTTGCGGGTCCGCAGCAGCGAGTTCGCTCGCACCCCTACATCCGGGTCGTCCTCGGCCCACAACCGGTACTCACCGGCGTGCGGGTCGCCTTGGCTCCACCGGTATCCGTGCGCCCGGAAAGCCTCGCGCAGCGTGTGGACCGGGATGGCGGTGGCTTCGTGGGCGAGTTCGTCCCCGTCGTCGTCCAGCAGCACCAGCGTTGCGCCGCCCGCGAACGCCGTGCGGACGCAGGTCCCGTCGATCGTCTGCGCGGGCCGCCTCCCGCGGCGCAGCTCCACGCCCTCGGCCGTCACCGACACCGCGAGCCGATCAGTGGCCATGTAGGAGGCGAAGCCGAGCCCGGCGACCATCCCGAAACCGGCCACCGCGAGCGTGCCGTGCGGCTGCGGCAGCGAGGCCACCAGCTCGAACGGCCCTTGGAACGGCGCCCACGGCAGCCCGGCGACCCAACCGGCCAGCAACGTCACCAGGCAGCCGAGCAGCCCGCCGGCCACCGGCAGCCCGATCCAGGCGCCGTAGCGCCGGTAGCTCGGCTCGACGGCCACCGTCGCGGTCTGCTGCGCCGGGGCGGAGTTGCGCGTCATGCACCCGATTATCCGAGCGGACGCCCGGTTCATCGCGGGCGGGGGTTGGTCAAGTGGCGAACCGGCCGCAGCGCCTGTGCAATGAGCGGCATGAGGACATCGCGGTGGGTAGCCACAGGATTTCTGCTCGTGTGCACGGCCGGAATGCTGGGGGCGACGACTCCGGCGGGAGCAGGCGGGGAGATCACGGTGACCGGCAAGGTCCAATCCGGGGTCGAGTCCCGCTGCATGGTGCTCCCCGCGCAAGGCCGCTCGCCGTACCTGTTGCTCGGAGGGGATCCGGCGGTGGTCAAACCTGGTGCGCACCTGGTGGTGCGTGGCCATCCGGAACCCGGCGCGCCAACCACGTGCATGCAGGGGACCCCGCTGCACGTGAGCGAGGCGCATCCGGCTTAGCCCGGACGAGGGGGGTTGAGTCGGAAGCGCCGGTCGGGGGCCGGTCTGCCGTGGTCGGGGCGGCAGACCGGCCCCCATTTTCGCGTCCGCGGCGGAAATCCGGGGACTGCAAGGCGCCTGCGGCCTGCCGCTCGCGCCGACCGCTCACGAAATGTGAGTGACGGGCTGGGGATCGGCCTTCAAAAGCACGGTGTCGGCGCCGTTGAGGATTCGTTGCGTGCTTGACCAGTGACCTGGTGTGTCCGATGACACCCGGCTCAGGACCAAGTACCCGGTGAAACAATCCGTTCGAGCGGCCACTCTGGAACTGCACGATCCGAGTGGTCCGCGCAAGGAGAACGACGATGATCCGAACCCCGTACGGCGCCCCGAAAACCCCGTTCGACCAAGCTGAGCGGCAGCACACCGCGGGAACGGTCCAGGTGCCCGCGCCGCGGGCCGATCGGCCGGGCACCGCCGAGGTGCCCGCGCAGCAGGGCGGGCCCCGCAGCGAGGTGGCCGCGCTGGTCGTCGCCCGCGGGGCGGACAAGGGCTCCGAGTTCCCGCTGGCGGGCGCGTGCACCGTGCTGGGCAGGCACCGCGATTGCGACATCGTGCTCGGTGACGTCACGGTTTCGCGCTACCACACCGAGATCCACCGCGTTGGCGACCAGTTCGTCGTCGCCGATGCCGGTTCGCTCAACGGCACCTACCTGAACCGGCACGTGGTGGATCGGGCCGAACTCTCCGACGGTGACGAGATCTGGGTGGGCAAGGTCCGCTTCACCTTCCGCTCCGGCCGGTGAGACGAGGCCGAAGCGCACGGGGCGGGTGGCTGTGCCGCCCGCCCCGAATGCCTGGCTGCGCGCCGCTTTCGGCCGGTCAGCCGGGGTGGGTTTCGCCGCCCACCGGGGCGAACACCTCGCCGGTGTAGTAGCTGGAAAGCCGGTCCGCGGCGAAGAACACGTAGGACGGGGCGATCTCGTCCGGTTCACCGCGCCTGCCCATCGGGGCTTGCTCGCCGAACCCTTCGACCTTCTCCGCGGGCATCGTCGACGGGATCAGCGGTGTCCACACCGGACCGGGTGCCACGCAGTTCACCCGGATCCCGCGTCCGGCGAACGATTGCGCCAGCGACTTGGTGAGCGTGTGCACCGCGCTCTTGCTGGCCGAGTAGTCCATCATCGACTTGTTGCCGCGAAGTCCGTTCACCGAGCCGGTGTTGATGATCGAGCCGCCGTCGCCCATGTGCGGCAGCGCGGCGCGGATCACCCAGAACGGCGCGTAGACGTTGACCTTGAAAGTGCGGTCGAACTGCTCGTCGGTGATCTCGGTGAAATCGCTTTCCACGGCTTGCGTTCCGGCGTGGTTGACCAGCAAATCGATCCCGCCGAGCTCTCCGGCCACTTCGGTCACCAGATGTTCGCACTCCGAGCGCGAGCCCAGATCTCCTTTGTGCAGCGAACAACGCCGCTGCTGCGCGGTCACGAGTCTGGCGGTGTGCCGGGCGTCGTCGTCCTCGGAGTCACCGAAGTAGACGATCGCGACGTCGGCTCCTTCCTTGGCGAACGCGGCCGCGACGGCCCGGCCGATCCCGGAGTCGCCGCCGGTGATCAGGGCGCGCTTGTCCTGCAGCAGCCCGCGTCCCTCGTAGTCGCGCATCTCGTCGCGCGGTAGCGGCGTCATCTCGCCGGTGGCTCCCGGCGGTTGCTGCTGCTGTGCGGGGACGCTGGTCTGTTGGCGGGTCATCGGATCCCCCCGTCTTCGGCGATCGGACGCGTGCGGTTCAGGCGTTGGCCGCGAGGCGGGATCGCTAAACCCGCTCGAATATCCGCCGGCAGCAGGGGGAATCGTTTTCCGATGATGATCCGCTTGGTGTGCCGGGGAATTCGCTCTCGATCCCTATGTCGAAGAGCTTCGTTGGGAGTACCGTCGAGAAGAACCCGGTGTCCGCGCAGCGGTCCGGCCCCGTGACTGTCCAAAATGGATGATAACGATCTGCCGCGCGCGACGCGGAATCGGTGATTCGGGAGGAGGTCGGTGATGCGGACGCAGGTTGCCGCAGCGGTGGCGCTGGGCTACTTCCTCGGGCGTACCAAGAAGATGAAGCTCGCCATCACCATCGGCGGGGTACTGGCCGGGCGTCGGTTCGGCACCGACCCGCAACAGCTGTTGCGGCAGGGGGCGAAGGTGCTGTCGTCCTCGCCGGGGCTGAGTTCGGTAACCGAAACCGTGCGGGGCCGGCTGGCCGACGCGGCGAAGGAAGCGGCCACTGCGGCGCTGTCCGGTCGCATCGATTCGCTCGGCGACAGCCTGACCGAACGTGCGGCGAAGCTGCGCGGCACCGGTGGCGGAGAATCCGGCGAGGAGTCCGGGCGTCGCGAGTCCGATCCGACTTCCTCGGCTGCCGAGTCGGCGCCCGATTCCGGCACCGAACGACCGCGCGCGCGGTCGTCGCGCCCGCGGCCGGAGCAGGCGGCGCGTTCCCGCGCGCAATACCGCCCGCGCCCGGAACAGGCACCGCGGAGCCCTTCGGAGGCACGTCCGCGCAGCAGGCGGGGAGGCGATGATGGCTGACCGGCGCGATCAGGAATCCGGCTCCGGGGCGGAGGCACAGCCGCTGGAACACCTCAAAAGCGCCGCCCAGGACCTGCTCACCGCCCTGGTGGAGCGAGTCGCGGGCTCGGCGGGCAAGCAGGTCGAGCAGCTGACCGATCGGCTCACCGACTACGCGGGCGACGGCGGTGGACCGGGCCTGATGGCCGCGGTGACCGGTGGCAAGAAGCTCGCCGAGGGCAGCGGGCCGTTGAAGGCGGCGCTCGGCGCGGGCACCGAGGCGGTGAAGCAGGCCGCCGGCGGTGGCGCTGGCGGCGGCGGATCGTCGGGCGGCAGCGCCAAGGTCGTCAACATCGTCGAGCAGAACGACGTCGGGCTGCCGCTGCGGGTGGTCTACGACCAGTGGACCCTGCTGGAGGATTTCCCCGGCTTCACCCGCAAAGTCGAAAGCGTCGAGCAGGAATCCGACGAGAAGGTCAACTGGCGCGCGCAGATCTTCCTGTCGCACCGCAGCTGGCAGTCCACGATCGTGGAGCAGGTCCCGGATTCGCGGATCGTGTGGACCTCCACCGGCTCGAAGGGTTCGGTGGACGGCACGGTGTCCTTCCACGAGCTCACGCCCACCTTGACCCGGATCCTGCTGGTGCTCGAGTACCACCCGCAGGGATTCTTCGAGAAGACCGCGAACCTGTGGCGTGCGCAGGGACGCCGGGTGCGTTCGGACTTCAAGCACATCAAGCGGCACATGATGACGCGCACCATCCTCGAGCAGGACGAGATCGAGGGATGGCGCGGGGAGATCCGCGACCGCGAGGTGGTTCGCAGCCACGACGACGCGGTGGCGGCCGAAGGTGAGCAATCCGAGGGCGCGGGACGCGACGAGGACCGGGACGAGGACGAATACCCGGAAGACGATGCATACCGCGACGACGAGTACAGGGACGACGAAGACCGGCGTGGCGAGTACGGGGACGGCGAGTACCGCGAGCGCACCGACGAGGACTACGCGGACCGCTACTCGGACGAGGAGTACGGCGACGACGAGGACGAGCCCGCGCCGACGCCGCGCCGTTCCCGGATGCGCACGCGCCGAAGCAGGTGATCACAAGTGACGGTGGCGAACGCGCAAGGCGGATCCGTCGAGCGGGGATCGGCGGGGAACCTGGCCGACGTCGTGGAACTGATCCTGGACAAGGGCTTGGTGATCGACGCTTTCGTGCGCGTCTCACTGGTGGGCATCGAACTGCTCACGGTGGACGCCCGGATCGTGGTGGCCAGTGTGGACACCTACCTGCGGTTCGCGGAGGCGACCAACCGCCTCGATCTGGATCAGAAGGGCGGCAAGGACCTGCCGGAGCTGATGCAGAGCATGTCCGAGGGCGTGACCCAGGGCGGCGCGCAGGGCAAGACCAAGGGCGTGCTGGACGCGGCCAAGGACAAGTACGACGAGATCCGCACCGAACAGGAACCGGAGCGCGAGCCGGCCCGGCCGCGGCGCGAACGGGGCAGGGAGCGCGAGCGATGACCGCGCAGCGAACTTCGGACACCGGCAGCGCCTCGGTCACCGCGGGCATCTACGTCTACGGCATCGTGCGCGCCGAGGTGCCGGTGCCGGACGACCTGCCGACCGTGGGCGGAACCGATTTGCAGCTGGTGCGTTCCGGCCCGTTGGCGGCGCTGGTCAGCGAGGTCGACTTGGACCGGCCGCTGGGCCTGCGCGACGACCTGCTCGCGCACGAAGGCGTGCTGGATGCGGTGGCGGCGGATTCCACCGTGCTGCCGCTGCGTTTCGGCGGCGTGGTGCAGGACTTGGCGGCGGTGCGCAACGAGCTGCTGGCGGGCAACCAGGACGACTTCGAGTCGATCCTCGCCGAACTCGACGGTCTCGTGGAATTCACCTTGCACGGCAGCTATCTCGACCAGATCCACCTGCGTGAGATCGTCGGGGACGATCCGGAGATCCGCGGCCTGCGCGAGGAATTGCAGGGCGTGCCGGAGGATTCCGGGCACGCCGCGCGCGTCCGGTTGGGCGAGCTGGTCAGCGCCGCGGTGGAGCGCAAGCGGGAGCTGACCGTCGGAGCCGCGGTGGCGGCGCTGTCGCCGCACTCGGCGGCCACTTCGGTGCGCGAGGTCAGCGGGCAGGACGATGCGCTGAGCGTCGCGCTGCTGGTCGACCGCGATCGGATCGAGGACTTCCAGCGCGCCGTCGACGAACTCGGCGAGGACTTCGCCGGTCGAGTCCGGTTGCGGCTGCTGGGGCCGTTGGCCCCGTACGACTTCCTTCCGGAGGACTGACATGGGTCTGTTGAGCGGAATTCTCACCGCGCCCATCGCCCCGGTGCGTGGCGTGGCGTGGATCGCCGAGCGCATCCGCGAACAGGCCGAGCGCGAGTACTACGACCTCGGCGCCATCCAGCGCGGCATGGCGCGGGCCGACGAGCTGCTGGCCGCCGGAGAGATAACCGAGCAGGAGCGCGACGAACTGCAGGACGCCTACCTGTCCCGGTTGTTCCAGGCGCAGCGGCGCAGGCAGGCGGGGCAGCGGTGATCCGCGGTGGCGGGCACGGGCGAGCAGCGGGGCGGGCGTCCGCGACGGCCTCCGCCGCAGGACGAGTCCCCCGCGCCGCAACGGTTGCGCGCGTCGAAAGCGGCCCGGCTGGCCTTGACGCAGCTGGGGGAGCTGATCGGCAAGGAACCCGAAGGCGCGACCTCGGTGCAGCGCGGCGAGCACGGCTGGCTCGTCGGCGTCGAGGTCGTCGAGATCCGGCGGGTGCCCGCCACCGCGGACATCCTCGCGGTCTACGAGGCGGAACTGGACGAGAACGGCGAGCTGGTCGGGTATCGGCGCACCGCCCGGTATCCGCGGGGCCAAGGGTGAGCGGCTCCACCGCGGGCGGCAGGTGCCGCGGCGCGGACGAAGTGCGGTGAGCGGAGGCTGCGATGACCGACAGCGGCGGCGCTCGTGCCCCGGCCTGGCACTCCGGCGGCGGCAGGCCCGCGCAGCAGGACGGCGCGAACCTCGCCGACATCCTGGAGCGGGTGCTGGACAAGGGCATCGTGATCGCCGGGGACGTGCAGGTGAACCTGCTGGACATCGAACTGCTCACGATCAAGCTGCGGCTGGTGGTGGCCTCGGTGGAACGGGCCAGGGAGATGGGCATCAACTGGTGGGAGTCGGATCCGGCGCTCTCGGCGGAGCACCGCGAGCTCGCGGCTGAAAACCGCGAACTGCGCGACGAGGTGCGCAAGCTGCGAGACGGGGAGGACGCCGCGCTCGAGGAGCACGACCGTGACTGAACCGATGACCTACCTCTACGCGATCAGCCGCGAGCCGCCCGCGCCGGAAGGCATCAGCGGCATCGGCGGCGAGCCCGTGCGCGTCGTGCCGGGCGAGGGCATCACGGCGCTGGTGAGCACGGTCGACGCGGCAGACTTCGGCGAGCGGGGACTGCGGGAGCACCTGGAGGACGTGCGGTGGCTGGAGGAGACCGCGCGCGCCCACAACCGCGTGGTCGACGCCGCCCGGACACCGATCGCGCCGCTGGGCCTGGCGACGGTCTACCTGTCCGATGACCGCGTCCGGGAAGTGCTGCGCGAGCGCGGTGCGCATTTCCGCGCGGTGCTGGATCGCGTCGCCGGCCGCACCGAGTGGGGCGTTAAGGCGTACGCGGATCCGCCCGCCGAGGAAACACCGCCGCAGGAACCGGAATCCGAGCGGCCGGGCGCGGCGTACCTGCAGCGGGCCCGGCGGCGTCGCGAGTTCTCCGAACGCTCGTGGGCCGACGCGGTGCACCGTGCCGAGCGGTTGCACGCGGACTTGGCCGCCTTCGCGCGTGCCAGCAGGGTGTTGCCGCCGCAGGACCGCGACCTGGCCGGTTACACTGGCCGGATGCTGCTCAACGGCGCTTACCTGGTCGACGACGAGCGCGGCGACGAGTTCGCCGGAGCGGTGACCGGCTCGGCCGACCGGGTGGGGCTGCGGGCCGAGTTGACCGGGCCGTGGCCGCCGTACTCGTTCGCCACCCTCGAGGACGAGGAGAACGCCGGAGGCCCGCGGTGACCGGGCCGGAACCGCAGCTCGGGACGCTCGCCGAGGCGGGCGGCTCGCCGGTGCGGGCCACGCGGGAGATCGCGCTGGTGGACCTGCTGGACCGGTTGCTGGCCGGTGGGGTCGTGCTCACCGGGGACATCACGCTGTCGCTGGCGGGCGTCGACCTGGTGCGGGTGTCGTTGCAGGCGTTGATCACCTCGGTCCGGGAGAGCGAGGGCATGACCGGCCTGGCGCCGCGTGTGGAGTCCGGTGATGGCTGAGCAGGAACCGCACGCCAGGGAGTTGCCGCGCCGGATCGAGTCGGATTCCGAGTCGGTGCAACGCGACCTGTTCAAACTCGTGCTCACCATCATCGAGTTGCTGCGGCAGCTGATGGAGCGCCAGGCGCTGCGCCGGGTGGACACCGGTGAGCTCGGCGACGAGCAGGTGGAGGACCTGGGGGTGGCGCTGCTGCGGCTGGAAGAGGCGGTGACCGAGCTGCGTGAGCGGTTCGACATCAGCCCCGAGGAGCTCAACCTCGACCTCGGTCCGCTCGGCCCGCTGCTGCCGCGTGACTGAAGCGGCCTGCGACCGTGCGAATGTTCCGGCACCGGACCTTCGTCCGTCCACTTCGGACGTAGGGCTCACTCCGCCCCGGAGGAACGAGCGAGCCGCTCGAAGTGCTCGTTGAACACTCGGCGGGCGCGGCGCCGCAACCGGCGGCGCGCGGCCGGGTCCGAACCCGCCAGCAGTCCGGTGCCGACCACGAGCGCGCCCAGCACCCGGACCTCGTGCGGCAGGTCCAGGCCGGTGGGCAGGTCGCCGTCCTCGACCGCTTCGGCCAAGTGCTGCTTGAGCAGCGCCCGCCAGACCTCGTAGCCGTCGCTGAACCCGCCGTCGCGCTCCTCCGGTGCGTGCGACCAGAACGCCAGCCACACCTGCCAGCAGGTGAGCTGCTGCTCGTCCACCGGCAGCAGTCCGTGCACCGCGCGGCGCACCGCGTCCAGTCCGCGCCGATTGCCGACGGAGTTGACGACCCGTTGCGCCGCGACCTCGCCGTTGTGCCGGAGCACCGCGGTCATCAGCTCCGCCTTGTCGTCGAAGTAGTGCGTGACCGAACCGGTGGTCACCCCTGCCTCGGCGGCCACCGCGCGCATCGTGGTGGCCGCCGCGCCGCGGGCGGCGACCAGGCGCCGGGTGGTCT
Source organism: Saccharopolyspora galaxeae (assembly GCF_016526145.1). GTDB lineage: Bacteria > Actinomycetota > Actinomycetes > Mycobacteriales > Pseudonocardiaceae > Saccharopolyspora_C > Saccharopolyspora_C galaxeae. The sequence goes on along the minus strand of NZ_JADDUE010000005.1, from coordinate 123,243 downwards.
CCACGAGGTGCTGGCGCGATCGGGGATCGCGGATCCGCTTGGCCACTGGCGCACCTCTCGTCCTCGCCTCGCGCGGGTGTCGGTCGCGCAACCCCGGTACGCGGTCGCGCTTCGCGAACCCACTGCACAACAGGGTGCGGGACCCGGGGAAACACGCGTAACAACTGTTGCGTAACTCATGCTACGCAACACTCGTTCTAGCCGGTGCAACGCCGCCCGCCGAAGGGAGCCACCGATGGCTCTGGAGATCCCGCCGTCGCGGGGCGCGTTCGCGGACGCGGCGACCCAGGCGGGGCTGCTGGTGGAGTTCGCTGTCACAACCCTGTTCGCAGGGCTGCGAGCGCTGGTCCGCGGTCGCCTGTCCTGGCGGGAATGCCTGGCTCAGGGGTGGTTCCTGGCTTCGGTGAGCACGCTGCCCGCGGTGCTGATGACCATCCCGCTGGGCGTGCTGGTGGCGGTCAACATCGGGGCGCTGGCCGGGCAGCTCGGCGCCGAGGGCTATGCGGGCGCGGTCGTGGCCTTCGTCGTGGTGGGGCAGGCTTCGCCGCTGGTGTGCGCGCTGATGATCTCCGGTGTCGGCGGCTCGGCGATCTGCGCCGACCTCGGGGCGCGCAAGCTGCGCGAGGAGACCGACGCCATGGAGGTCATGGGTATATCCACTGTGGAGCGTCTGGTGGTGCCCCGGGTGCTGGCGGCGGTCGTGGTGACCGTGCTGCTCGACGGCGTGGTGATGGCGATCGGGATCAGCGCGACGTTGTTCGTGCACGTGCTGATGGGTGGTTCGGCGGGCGGGTTCCTGGCGACGCTGACCGCCTACTCCGATCCGGGCGCGTTCCTGGTGGCCGAGGTCAAGGCCGCGGCGTTCGGCGTGCTGGCCGCGCTGGTGTCCGCGTTCAAGGGCTTGACGGCGAAGGGCGGTCCGAGCGGTCTCGGCGATGCGGTCAACGAAGCCGTGGTGATGGCGTTCGTGATGGTGTTCGTGGCCAACGTGGTGCTCACCGAACTGCATCCGCTGCTGCTGCCGCCGAAGGGCGATTACTGATGGCCGCTCCGCAACCGCGCAGCGCCCAACCGGTCCGCAAGTTCGTGGACGTGCTGGCCGGGTTCGGGATGCAGGCCACGTTCTACCTCCGGGCGATCGTCGCGCTGCCGCGCGCGCTGCTGCACTACCGCAAGCACGTGGCCAGGCTGGTCGCGGAGATCAGCTTCGGGGCGGCCTCGCTGTTCGCCGGTGGCGGCACCATCGGCGTGATCTTCGCGATGTCCTTCGTCGCCAGCACGCAGGTCGGCCTGGAGGGCTACCGCGGGCTCGACCTGATCGGGCTGACCCCCATGTCCGGGCTGATGTCGGCCATGGTCAACACGCGCGAGCTGGCGCCGCTGGTGGCCAGCATCGCGCTGGCGGCCAAGGTGGGCACCGGGTTCACCGCGCAGCTCGGCGCGATGCGCATCGCCGACGAGGTGGACGCGTTGGAGTCGATGGCGGTGCGGTCGTTGCCGTTCCTGGTCAGCACCCGGATGGCCGCGGCGTTCATCTCGGTGGTGCCGCTGTACCTGGTGGGCCTGTTCGCGTCCTACATCGCCACGCGGGTGGCGGTGGTGCACCTGCAGGGCCAGTCGGGCGGCACCTACGACTTCTACTTCCAATTGCTGCTGAGCCCGTCCGATGTGGGTTTGTCGCTGCTGAAAGCCGTCGTGTTCGCCATGGTCGTGACGCTGGTGCACTGCTTCTACGGCTACTACGCCACCGGCGGGCCGGAAGGCGTTGGGCGCGCGGCGGGGCGGGCGTTGCGCACCAGCATCGTGGCGATCACGTTCACCGACATGCTGCTGACCTTGCTTTTCTGGGGGCTGAGCCCGAGCCTGCCCGCGCTGGGGGTGCAGTGATGGCGGACCTCATGCGCGGCGGGGTGAGCAGGCGGTCGCTGGCGGTGCGCGGCGCACTGGCCGTGGTCGTGGTGCTCGGGGCGGTGGTGCTGTCCGCATCCGGCGGTGCCGAGCTGTTCAACGGCGCCCCCACGGTGACCTCGACCGTGCCCGCCGAGGCCGGTCCGGTGCGGGCGAACTCCGCGGTGCGCTACCGCGGGGTGGTGGTCGGCGAACTGTCCGAAGTGGAGGCCGGGACTCGCGGTTCGCGCCTCACGCTCCGCATGGAACCGGCAGAACTGGATTCCGTGCCCGCAGGCGTGCGGTTGCGGATCCTGCCGAAAACGCTGTTCGGCGATCAATACGTCGATCTGGCGGGAGATTCGTCGACCGGACAGGGCAGTTTGCGACCGGGGTCGGTAGTGGCGGCCGACGACACCCGCGGCACGGTGCAGATATACCGGGCCTACACCAGGATGTACGGGCTGTTGACCGCGCTGCGGCCCGCGGAGTTGCAGACCGCGTTGACCACCATGGCCGACGTGTTGCGAGGCCGCGGTGCGGAGATCGGCCGGACGATCGACACGCTGCACGACCTCTCCGGACGCTACGATCCGCAGCGCACGATCGGGAACATGTCCGAAATCGCCGGGCTGAGCAAGCAGCTCGCCGACGCGTCGCCGGACCTGCTGGCCACTTTGGACGATGCCGTGACGTTGTCGCGCACGATCGTGGACGAGCGCCAGGACTTGGCGAACCTGCTCAGCGCCGGGACCGCGCTCACCGCGGAGTCGCAGCGCTTCCTCGACGACAACGCCGCCAAGGCCATCGAGGTCGTGCACACCATGGAGCCCTCCTCCGAGGTACTGGGCGCGAACGCGGACCAGCTCACCGCGACGCTGCACAACCTGCGGGATTTCACGGGCAACGCCAGCCGTACCTTCAAAGACGACCGCTTCCACATCCGCGCGCCGGTCACGCTCGAAGACCCGCAGCCGTACGGCCCGCAGGACTGCCCGCGCTATCCCGGCCTGGACGGGCCGAACTGCGCGCAGCCCACGCCACCGGCTCCGCGGTTCGGCGGCACCGTCGGCCCGATCGGCACTGAGCAGGAGAAGCGGGCGCTGGCCGATCTGGTACCGCCACCTGCGACGGCTGGACCGTCCACACCGGACATCGACACCGATGTGGCGGGCCTGCTGTTCGGGCCGGTCGTGCGCGGAACCCGGGTGGTGGCGCCGTGAACATCGCCGGTCCCGCAGTGAAGTTCACCGTGTTCGTCGTCGTTTCCGTGCTGGCTGCGGTGCTCGTGGTGAACACGCTCAACCATCCGCTCGAAGGCGGCACGCGCACCTACCGGGCGGTGTTCACCGACGCCCAGGGCGTGCAGGAGGGCAACGAGATCCGCATCGCCGGGGTGCGCGCCGGGAAGGTCACCGACGTGCGGCTGCGCGATGCCCGGGCGCTGGTGACCTTCGACGTGCTCGACGACCAGCCGTTGCCCGCCACGTCGAGCGCCGTGATCCGCTACGCCGACCTGCTCGGCGGCCGGTACATCGCGCTCGATCCGGGTGCGGGTGGCGGCGAACTGCGGGAGGGCAGCACGATTCCGAGCTCGCGCACCCGGCCCGCGCTGGAGCTGACCTCGTTGCTCAACGGCTTCAAGCCGCTGTTCGATTCCATCGACCCCGGGCAGGCGAACCAGCTGGCGCACGAGCTGGTGGCGGTGTTCCAGGGCGAGTCGGGCACCTTGACGTCCCTGCTGCAGCGGGTGATCTCGGTGACTTCCGGGCTGGTCGAGCGCGACCAGGTCATCGGGCAGTTGCTGGGCAATCTCAACACGGTGCTCGCCACGACCAGCGAACATCGCGCGGACCTTGAGCAACTCATCGTCCGGTTAGGACAGTTGAGTTCCGCGGTGGCCCAAGACCGGGGACAGATCGCCGAGGCCCTGGACGCCGGCGGCGCGCTGGCGAACTCGGTGGACGGATCGTTGCAGCAGATCACTCCGAACCTGACCCGCGATGTGGACGCGCTGCGGCAGATGACGAGCGGGTGGGTGGCGAACGAGCAGCGCTTCGACGCCGCCGTGCAGGGACTTCCCGAACTGGTCACGAAGCTGAACCGGACAATGGATTACGGCACCTGGGTCAACATCTACGTCTGCAACCTGCGGTTGAGCGTCGGTGGTGCGCGCGTCGACCTCGGTGCGGCGCCGCTGCCGCATTCGGAGGTGTGCCGATGAGCCGCCGCAACCGCTTCCGGAACAACCCATTGGCGGTGGGCACGGCCGGAATCGTCGTCCTGCTGCTGTTGCTCGGGACGGTGGTGGCGGTCCCGCAGCTGTCGTTCCGGCTGCGAACCCGCGAGTACACCGCGGAATTCGCGAACGCGGCCGGGCTCACCACCGATGCGCAGGTGCATGTCGCGGGTGTCCCGGCGGGACGGATTAGTGCGATGGAGCTCGCCGGTGACCGGGTGCGGGTGCGGTTCCGGCTGGACCGGTCGCAGCGTCTCGGCGAGGCGACCTCGGCCTCGGTCCGGCTCGCCACGGTGATGGGCACCCGCTACTTGGCGATCGAGCCGGCGGGGATGGGCGAATTGCCCGCCGGGGCGGTGATTCCGCGTGACAGGACGCGAGTTCCGTACAGTTTGGACGAGCTCGGCTCGGACGCTACCGGCACCACCGAAGAACTCGACCTCGGTGCGCTGCGCGGAATGATGCGCACGTTGCAGCAGACGACTCCGGAGGATCCGGAACTGCTCGGCCGGGCGCTCACCGGCATCAGCGGCGCTGCCGAGCTGGTGGGCCGGCACGATCAGCAGCTCGACCAGCTGCTGCACGGCGCCCGGTCGACCACATCGGCGCTGGTGTCCCAACAGGACACGCTCGTGCAGCTGCTCGGTGACGCGGACGTGATCACGCGGACGCTCAGCGAACGACGCGACACGATCCGACAGCTGATCACCGACGTGGAGTCGCTGACCTCCCAGCTGGATGGTTTTCTGGCGGACAACTCCGCGAAGCTCGGCCCGCTGCTGACCGACCTGCACGCGATCACCGCGGCGCTGCGCCGCGATGAGCGGGCGATCGGGGAGACCATCGCGAAGCTCGCCCCCGCCGGGAAGCCGCTGGCGAACGCGACCGGCAACGGATCTTGGGGCGACGTCTCCGGGCCCGCGGGACCGTTGCCGGACAACCTGTTGTGCGTGGCCGGACTTGTCGAGGGGTGCCGATGAGCCGGAAATCGCGAATCGTGGCCGTGGCGTGCGTGGTGGCACTGCTGATCGCCGGTGGCTGGTACACGCTGCTGCGGCCGCAGCGGGTGCACACCGTATCGGCGGATTTCGCTACTGTGGACGGAATCTACCCGGGCAACAAGGTCCAGGTGCTCGGTGTTCCGGTCGGAGTGGTGAGATCGCTGCAGCCGCGCGGGCCGGTCGTCCGGGTGACCATGCAGGTGGAGCCGGAAGTCAGCATCCCGGCGGGCGCGCAGGCGTACATCCTGAGTCCGGCTTTGATCAGCGACCGGTTCGTGGAACTCGGTCCCGGCTACACCGGCGGGCCGAAGCTGCCCGAAGCCGCGGTGATCCCGGCCCAGCGAACGCACTCGCCGATCCGCTGGGACCAATTGATGTCCTCACTGGACACCGTGGTCGGCGCGTTCGGCCCGGACGGGCTCAACAAGGGTGGCGACCTCGGTTCGACGCTGCACCAGGCGGCCACCGCGGTGGACGGCAAAGGCCCGCAGGTGCGCGAAGCGATCGATCGGCTCGCCCGCGCGACCGACGTGGTCGCCGGGAACCGGGAAGAGCTGGCCGGGCTGATCGGCGATTTGGACGTGCTGGTGCGCACCCTGACCGAGCATCGCGGCACAGTGGACTCGTTGTCCGCGAACGTGCAGCAGGCCGGCCAGGACTACGGCGCGCAACGGCTCGACCTCAACCGCACCATCGGACGGCTTTCCAGGGCGTTGACCGAAGTGGACGAGCTGGTCCGGGAGCACGGCGATGAGATCACCGGCAGCGTGCACGACCTGGCGGGCACCACCGGTCAGGTCGCCGCGCAGCGGGAGGCGCTCGGCGAGGTGATGACGATGCTGCCGCTGGTGTTCGGCAACTTCAGCCGCGCGGTCACCGAGGACGAACGGCTCCGGATCCGGCTGAACATCTCCAGCAACCTTTCGCAGTTCCCCGCCACGGCACGGCTCTGCGACCGGATTCCGGTGCCGTTGTGCTCGGGACCGGGCATCGTGAACCCGATTCCGTTCCCGCCCGACCTCGATCCGCTGCGCGCGCTGGCCGGCAAGCAGGGAGGTGGCGGATGAGCAAGGCGGTCAAGGCCTCCGCTGTGCTGATCACGGTGCTGCTGACGAGCTCGTGCGGCCTGAGCCTGCACAATCTGCCGCTCGGCCGTGCAGCCGGGGGAGATTCCTACCGCGTGACGGCGGTGTTCGACGACGTGTCGAACCTTCCGATCGGGGGAGCGGTCCGGGTCGGCCAAGCCACGGTGGGCAAGGTCAATCAGTTGTCCACAAGGGACTTCAAGGCGTTCGTGGTGCTGGATCTGGACAAGAACGTCCCGCTGCCCCGCGACACCGCGGCGCGCCTGGAGCTGACTTCCGCGCTCGGTGAGCAATTCGTCGCGCTGGAACCGGGACCGGATCCGCACCCGCTCGGCGAAGGCGACCGGTTGACCGAGACCTCGCGCGGCCCGGACTTGGAGAACACCTTGGCCGCGCTGGGCACCGTGCTCGGCGGCAGCGGTCTCGACCAGGCCCGCACCGTGGTCACCGAGCTCAACACCGCCATCGGCGGCCGGGAGCGGAAGGTGTGCGACCTGCTGCACCGGCTCGACGAGCTGCTGACCGAAGTGGACTCGCACCGCGCCGAGTTCGACACCACGATCGACTCGCTGCACCGGCTCTCCGCCGAGACCGCGGCCAACACCCCGCTGCTGGAGTCCGCGCTGCGCGACCTCGACCCGGCCGTGCAGACCTTGCTGAGCCAGCGCGGTCAATTCGAGCAGCTGCTGAGCAAGGTCACCGAACTCGGGCGCAGCAGCGACGGCGTGGTCCGCGAAGCCGGGCCCGCGTTCACCAGGCAACTCGACCAGTTGCGTCCGGTGCTGGATTCGCTGGCCGGGTTCAACGGCGACGTCGCGGGCACGCTGGACCAGTTGCGGCTGTTCCAGCAGCGCCTCGGTGGAGCGATCCCCGGCGACTACCTGAACCTGGACGGCACCCTCGACGTGGCAGGAACCTTGGTTCCGTTGCTGACGGGGCGGAATCCACCGTTGCCGCCCGGATCGCCCGCCGCACCGACACCGCCCGGTGATGCCACCGGACTGTTGAGCGGAGGTACCCGATGAACCGCGCGGTGCTGGTCCAGCTGTCGATGTTCGTGGTGATCGCTTTGGTGTGCGCGGGTTTCGTGTTCAACACCGTCCTCGGGCCGCAGGCCGTGCGAGCGCCGATCCGGGTGGCCGTGCACCTGCCCGACGCGGCCGGGCTCGCTCAGACCTCGCAGGTGACCTATCGGGGTGTGCGCACCGGAACCGTCGGGGACGTTCGGATCGACCGGGCAGGGGCGGGCGTGACGCTGGATCTGCTGCTGGATCCCGGTAGTCGCGTTCCGGCCGATTCCACCGCGCGGATCAGCATGGACACCCCGATGGCGGTGCAGCACCTCGACCTGCAACCGGAAACCGACGGCCCACCGTACCTTTCGGACGGTGGCGAGATCCGCGCGGAACGCACCAGTGCACCGATGCCGTTGGAGACGCTGCTGGTGCACACCATGCGGCTCGCCGACAGCATCGATCCGCACGACGTGCAAGTCCTCTCCGAAGCTGCCTCCACCGGGCTGAACGGCACTGCTCCGCAGCTGCAGCGCGTCCTGGACGGAACTCGCGATCTCACGCAGCTGGCCGCGCGGCAGGAACCGAAGATCACGAATCTGATCGAGCACGGGCCGGAAGCGCTCGGTCCCGCTGAGGACCTGCCCGAACTCGCCGCGTCCATGCGCGACCTCGCCGATCAAGCGGGCGCGCAGGAGCCGCGGATCCGGCATCTGCTCGATACCGCGCCCGGCACCGCCACCGAGGTGACGAAGCTGCTGGCGCAGAACCAGCAGGCGGGTTCTGCGCTGCTCGGCAACCTGCTCGGCACTTCGCAAGTCCTCGGTGCACACGTCCCGGCGCTGAAGGAGACGATGACCGCGCTGCCGCGGGGACTCGGCGACTTGGGCAGCATCGTGCACGGCGATGTCGCGGACTTCTACCTCGTGGCCGCACAAGGCCCGGTTTGCTACTACGGCACCGAACGCCGGATGCCGACCGAGACCGGGCCGCGCGAGCCGCAGCTCGGCTGGAACTGCCCGTCCGGGCCGGGACTGCAACAACGCGGCGCCGACAGCGCACCGCGTCCGGGTTCGGCGACGGGCGGGACCACCTCGGCGGTATCGCCTTCCGCACCCGCACCGGAGCCCGCCCCGGCAGGCGCGGGTCAACGGCAAGTTCTGGGGCCACGACCGTGGTCTTCGATGTTCACCCAAGGAGTTCGATGATGCTCAGCGACCGAGCGGACCTCGATGGCAAGCGCCGCGCGGCGGACGATTCCGGGCCGGACGAGGCGGCTTCGGGTCAACGGCCATCGGTGCCGGAGACGCGTGCGGACGCTGCCGAAGGCGGGGCCGTGCACGTCGCGGCGGCGGATGATGTGACCACTGTGGATGAGTCCGATCCCGGATCGGAGGTCGCAACGGCGCCCGCCGCAAGCTCCGCAGCGGAAGAACGGTCGAGCAGCGCGGAAAGCGTAGCGGGGTCCAGTATGGACTCGCGAGCCACCGAAGGCCGTTTCCGCCGGTTGTTCTCGGCACTGCGCAGACCGCCGGTCTTGGCGACGACGCTGGTCGTCCTGCTGCTGGCCGCCGGGCTCGCCTACACCGGAACGCAACTGTGGCAGCGCGACGCGCAGGACTCGGCGCGGGAGAGCGCGATCGCTTCCGCGCGGCAGTACGCGCTGGCGCTGACCAGCTACGATCACCGCGACCTGGAGGGGAATTTCCGCACCGTCACGGACAATTCGTCGCCGGCCTTCGCGCGCCAGTACAAGCAGGTCAGCGACGGGCTCACCCAGCTCATCCAGCAGTACCAGGCGACATCTCGCGGCAACGTGCTCAACCAGGGCGTGGTCGAGGCCGACGAGGACCGCGCAGTGCTCGTGCTGTTCGTCGACCAGAGCATCACCAACACCAACAACCCGCAGCCGCGGGTGGACCGCACCCGGATGCAGATGACGCTGAGCCGTCCCGCGGACCGCTGGCTGATCGAGGACGTCCGGTTGGTGTGAGGAGTCCATTCGGGACGATAGCGGTGCCCCGCGACGAGACCCTCAGCGGTCCGCTAGCCGCGGTGTCGGCTCCGCATCACAGCAAACCCGACTGCGATGCCTTGGTGATGAGCTGGATCCTGTTGCGCGCGCCCAGTTTGCGCATCGCGTTGCGCAGGTAACCGGCGGTGGTGTGCCGGGTCAGGCCGAGTTGCGCGGCGATCTCCGGGGTGGTCAGCCCGGCCGCGGCCTGGCGCACCACGTCGTACTCGCGGCGGGTCAGTCCGGTGTCGTAGAGCCGGGCCTTCAGATGCGATGAGGCCCGCTCGCCCACCCGCGGATCGAAGATCCCGACACCGTGCACCGCTTTGCGCACGGCCGTGACGAGATCGGTGCCACCGGCGTCCTTGAGCAGGCAGCCGTCGACGCCCGCGTCGAGCGTCGCCTGCAGCGCCGCGTGCTCGCGGTAGGCGGTGAACAGCAGGATCCGGGTGGCGGCGGCGACTTTCCGGAACCGGCCGACGACTTCGCTGGCCAGCGCGTCCGGCAGCCGCAAGTCCAGCAGCACGATGTCGGGCTGCTCGCGTTCGGCGAGCGCGAGCCCGCCCGCGGCGTCCGGCGCGCTGCCGACCACCCGGATCGCCGGATCGTCGCGCAGCAGCAGGCGGACTCCGTCGAGCACGACGGGGTGATCGTCGACGACCGCGACCCGGACGGTGTTCGCGGTCACGGCGTCGGCATCCATACCCGCACCGTCAACCCGCCATCCTCGTTGACCACAGTGGACAACGTACCGCCGAGCGCACCGACCCGGTCGGCGGCCGAACGCAAGCCGATGCCGCCGGAATCCCGCACGCCCGCACCGTCGCCGTCATCCGCCACCGACACCGCCATGCCGCCGTCCAGCGCCACCGAACTGATCAGCACCGAGGACGCGCTGGAGTGCTTTTCCACGTTCAGCAGTGCTTCGCGCGCGACCGCGAGCAGCACGCTGCCCCGTTGCGGGTCACATTCGGCTACCGGTCCGATCTCGACGGATTGCGCCGAGATTCCGGTTCGCTTGCCGAACTCCGCGCAATCGCGGGTGAGCGCCGCGGCCAGCCTTCCCGCCGGCGGCTCGTCGTGGTCCAGGGCGTGCACGGATTCGCGGAACGTGGAAGCCGTTTCGGCCAGCTGGTCCTGCAGCGAATCCAGGCGGGCGAGCAGATCCGCCGCCTCACCGCCGACCGAATTGCGCAGATCCCGCAATTCCGCGCCCATCCGGAACAGCTGGGCGCCCACCGAGTCGTGCAGCTCGGATGCCATTCTCCGGCGCTCCGCGGAAACTGCGTTCTGCCGCTGCCGCTCTGCCGCCGACGCCGTCTGCAGCGCCAGCGCGCCGGTGCCCGCGATCTCCAAGGCGGTGTCCAGCTGCCGGTCGCTGAACCCGACGGGCTCGCGCATCGCCGCGTACAGCACGCCCTGCGTGCGGCCGTCGAGCATCATCGGCACCGCCATCATGCTGCGGACGTCGTCGGCCGAGATGGGGACGTCGAAGTCGTGCGTGATCAGATCGGAGCGCCGGTAATCGTCGACCCAGACCGGTTCGAGCTGCTCGTAGACCCGGCCGCCGAGCCCGAGACCGATCGGCACGTGCAGGTCGTGCAGGGTCGAGCCGGGCGTTGCGTCGCCCTGCCACAGCCCGTCCCACTGCCGCAGCACGAGCAGTTCCTCGGACTCCGCGAGCCCGGCGAGTCCGATGTGCACACCGCACTCCTCGCGCACCCGCTTCGCCAGCCCGCGCAGCGCCGCCGCCCGGTCCAGCAGGTCGAGCACCTGCGCGTGCGAACCGAGCAGCTCGCCGAACCGCAGCGCCCGCTCCGCAGGCGGATCCGGACGGTTCGCCCGCGTCGCCTTCGTTCCCCACCGCATCCGGAGCCGAAGCCTAGGCGGTGCGTCCGCGGTATCCAACCCCTCAACTGAGGGGGCCAGGTCACACGGCGTCCTTGACCGTTCGCAGGGTGCTGTCAGAGGGTGTGACACACTCAACGCCGAGTCCGAAAGGGATCGAATGGGAACCTGGCCGTCGCGGGCCGGAAAAACCGGGCAAACTCCCGGATCGGCGCAAGCGGTGGCGAATTCCCGTCCACTTCGGACTTCTGGCAGCGTGTAGTCGATTCAGCTTCATCCACATCGGTAATGCGGGGCCGCCCGTCGGGCCGGCCGAATCGGCGCACTCCGCATCCACGAACCGCAAAAGGAAGTACGGCAATGGCAACCGGGACCGAAGCGCAGGAAACCGATCCGCGCCCGGACAGCTCGCAAGACGCCGCCTCGTCGATCGCCGATCCCGGCCCCCTCGGGCTGGCCGCTTTCGCGCTGACCACGTTCGTGCTCAGCGTGTTTAACGCGGGTCTGCTCAGCGAGGACCTCGAACCGGTGGTGCTGCCGCTGGCCCTGTTCTACGGCGGGCTGGCGCAGCTGCTGGCCGGGATGTGGGAGTTCCGCAAGGCCAACACGTTCGGCGCGGTCGCGTTCACCTCCTACGGCGCGTTCTGGCTCTCGTTCGCGGCCTACGTCAAGTTCGTCTCCGAGGGCCTCGGGCCGGACGGGGACAAGGCCACCGCGCTGTTCCTGCTCGCGTGGGGCATCTTCACCGCGTACATGACCGTCGCCGCGCTGCGGGTGAACGTCTCGGTGCTGGCGGTGTTCGTCGCGCTGACGCTGACGTTCCTGGTGCTGGCCTACGGCGACTTCACCGGTGCGAAGACCGTTGTGCACGCCGGCGGCTACCTCGGGCTGATCACCGCGGTGCTGGCCTGGTACGGCTCGTTCGCGGCCGTGGCCAATGCCACCTGGAAGCGCACCCTGCTCCCGGTCGGCCCGCTCGCGCCCCAGTGAGCGCGCGCAGCTAGACCGAGCGGACGCTGAAGCACCGCCGCACGCTGAGCCGATTCTTCCGGCGCCCAGCGTGCGGCGGTGCTTTTTGCGCGCGCCAGTGGCTTTTCGGCGCACGGTGACCGAACTTGCTGTCGCTCGCGCCGTATGGGGTCCTTCGGCTGTTACAGGTTATGAGTAATTACGGGTCAATATGTGTTAAACTGTACGTGTGAAGTTGAAGGAGTGGGCGCGCGAGCAGGGTGTTTCGTACCGAACCGCGCTGAACTGGTTCCACGCGGGCACTCTGCCGGTTGCCGCTCGTCAGCTTCCTACCGGCACGATCCTGGTCGAGCCGCCAAAGGAATCGACTGGCCGCACTGTCGCGTACTGCCGCGTGTCCGGCGCCGACCAGAAAGACGATCTGCACCGGCAGGCCGGTCGTGTTGCGGAGGAATGCAGCAAACGCGGCATCACACTGAACGCGACCATCACCGAAGTCGGGTCGGGCATGAACGGCAGCCGCGCCAAACTTGCGAAACTCCTCGCCGATCCCGACGTCTCCTGCATCGTGGTCGAGCACCGCGACCGGCTGGCCCGATTCGGTGTCGAGCACCTGGAAGCCGCACTGTCCGCGACCGGGCGCAGCATCGTCGTGCTCAACAACGAAGAGGTCGCCGACGATGTGGTGCGCGACATCACCGAGGTTCTGACCAGCATGTGTGCCCGCCTCTACGGGCGCCGGTCGGCGAAGAAACGCGCCGATAACGGTCTTGCCGCGTGCGCTGCGGAGCCGCGATCGTGACCGAGGTGATCCAGGCGTACCGGTTTGCGCTCGACCCGGACTCGCAGCAGGAAGACCAGCTGCGGTCGCACTGCGGTGCTCAGCGATTCGCCTACAACTGGGGGCTCGCCCGCGTGAAGGCGGTCATGGACCAGCGCAGGGCCGAAGCGTCCTACGACCTCCCGGCCGAGGAGCTGACGCCGTCGCTGTCGTGGTCGGCGTACTCGCTGCGCAAAGACTGGAACCAGGCAAAGGACGACGTCGCGCCGTGGTGGAGCGAAAACTCCAAGGAGGCGTATGCGTCTGGCCTGGCGAACCTCGCGACCGCGCTGAAGAACTGGAACCACTCGAAGAACGGCAAACGCAAGGGGCCGAAGGTCGAGTTTCCCCGGTTCAAGGGCAAGCGCCACACCTGGTCGTGCCGGTTCACCACCGGCTCGTTCGGTCTCGCCGACTCGGACCGTAGCCATGTGAAACTGCCGCGCATCGGCACGGTGCGCACCCACGAGTCCACCCGCAAACTCGCCCGGCACGTGGAGCGCGGTTCCGCGACGATCCGGTCCGCCACGGTGAGCTTCCGGGGTGGCCGGTGGTTCGTGTCGTTCTCAGTGAAGATCGACCGCAACGATCCTGCACCCGCCGACCCGGACCGCGTCGTGGGTGTTGACCTGGGCATCAATTCCCTTGCGGTGCTTTCGACCGGCGAGGTTGTTCCGAACCCGCGCCACCTTGAAGCCGCGCAGAAGGAACTACGGCGACTGCAACGCCAGGCGTCCCGCCGAACCGGTCCGAATCGGCGTACCCGCCAGAAGCCGTCGAACCGGTGGCGCAAGACCCAAGTCTGCATCAACAGGCTGCACGCGTTCATCGCGAACGCTCGCCGAGACGGGCTGCACAAGCTCTCCAGCCGACTCGTGCGCGAGCACGGTGCGATCGTGCTGGAAGACCTCAACGTCAAAGGAATGATGTCCAACCGGCGCTTGGCCAGGCACGTTGCCGGGGTCGGCATGGGCCAGTTCCGACGTCAGATCGAGTACAAGGCAGCCTGGTCCGGCGTGCACACGTACGTTGCGTCCAGGTGGTACCCGAGTTCGAAGACCTGCAACGGCTGTGGCGCGGTGAAAGCCAAACTGCGCCTGTCCGAGCGGACCTATACCTGCGATCACTGCGGATACCGTGCTGATCGCGACCTCAACGCGGCCCGCAACCTCGCGGGCCTGGCGTCCTCCCCGAGTTGCGGGGCGACGGAAAACGAGCCCGCTGGAAACCCACGTAAGACCACCCCAGGTGGCGGCGGGTATTGCCACAGGAAGACCCCGACCGAAGCCGGGGTCAACGCTGCGCCGCGAGGCGACAGCTCAGGAACGTTTTTGCACGTTTCCTGAACGGCCACTGTGGACGAAGTGGCGCCGCGAATGCCGTGCGATCAGCGGGATCTCGCCGAACTTTGGTGCCGGATGATGTCCGGGCAGGAGGTTGTGGAGACCTTCGCGAACCTCGGGGTCGACGTGTTCGGCGAGCACGCGGAGGACTTCCCCGCGGAGTTCCGCGGCTACCTGGACGCCTCGCGCGGGCGCAGCGCGCTCGACGCGGTCCACGACGAGCAGCAGCGCACCGAGGTCTACGACGCGATCCAGGCCGTGTTCGCCGACCACGACCTGCTCGTCACGCCCACCGTGGCTTGCCCGCCGGTGCCGAACGCCGCTGACGGGAACACCCTCGGCCCGCACCGGGTCGATGGCGTGCAGGTGAATCCGCTCATTGGCTGGTGCTTGACCTACCCGCTGAACTTCTCCGGCCATCCGGCGATCTCGGTCCCGGCGGGCATGTCGGAGTCGCTGCCGGTCGGGCTGCAGATCATCGGGCCGCGTTACGGCGACCGCAGCGTGCTAGCGGCGGCGGCCGCGCTGGAGCGGATCCAACCGTGGCAGCCCGCCTACGCCCAGTGCCGACAGCGCCCGCTGAACGTTTGATGGGCGTCGTGCACCTCCGTTGACCGGCTCTCGAGACGCCTGCCGTCCGGAGTAATCATTAGAATCAATTTGATCGGAGTCGTTGACTCCGCCGGTGCAGCGCGTGCAAAGTCTTCGTGACGCCGATCGCGACCGTGCCGGCAGGCGGCAGTGCGCGCGAATTTCGCCCGTCGAGCGGAAAAGCGGTTTCGCCGGTGCCGGTAGCGGCGCTGCGGTGCGTCGGCCCGCAGCGTTTCGCCGCGTTGCCCCGAGTTCCCAAGGAGCGCTTCTCGCGATGCCCGTTCTGACGACCAGCGACGACATCCGCCTGCACTACGTCGACGAGGGGCCTCGGGATGCCCCGGTGTTGTTGATCGTCCCCGGCTGGAGCGGTTCGGCGCGCTGGTTCGAGCAGCAGATCAGCGGGCTTTCCGGGCGCTTCAGGGTGGTCTGCTTCGACCCGCGCGGGCAGGGGGAGTCGGAGCGCACCGACGCCGGGCAGCGGATGGAACGGGTCGCGAAGGACCTGCACGACCTGATCACCGCGCTGGACCTGCGCGAGATCACGCTGCTCGGATGGTCGCTCGGCGTTTCGACCGTCCTGTCCTATGTGGACGTGTTCGGCTGCGGCGTGCTGCGCAGGATCGCGCTCGTCTGCGGTGGTCCGCGGCTGATCAACTCGGGGGAGTGGGAGCTCGGCTTCGTCGATGTGCCGCAAGCTCTCGATTGGGTTGCGCTGCAACGCAAAAGCATGGAAGAAGCAGCGGATTTCGTGCTGCCGCAGTTCTTCCGCGACGAGCGTCCTGCCGAGCAGCTCGCGTGGCTGCGCTCCGAGATCACGAGCATGAACCCGGCCGGTTCCGCCGCGATGTGTTGGAACGTGCTCAACCAGGACTACACCGACGTGCTGGCCAAGGTGCAGGTGCCGACGCTGGTGCTCACCGGTGCCCACGACCGGGTCATCCCAGCGGGCAACGGCCCGTACCTCGCCGAGACGATCGGCGATGCGCGGCTGACGGTCTTCGACGACAGCGCGCACTGCCCGTTCATCGAGGAACCTGACCGGTTCAACGAAGAACTGGCGTCGTTCATGGCCTGACGTTCCGCGCCGCCGAGACCGGGTGGCGCGGCACTGTGCATGAGGTTGTCCTCATCGAAGGTTCACGCAACGCTCAGCAACGTGGCAGATCGTCTACGCCATGGACGCCCAGCGGGAAGCGGAGACGGTTCGCATCGGACCGGTGCGTTCCCGCCGGGTGCGGATCGGTGCCGCTGTTGTCGGGGCTATCGCCGTTTTCGGCGTGGTGGCCGCATTTCTGCACAACGTGCCGGATCCGGCCGGGCCGGGAGAGCTCGGCCGGGACGGGGCGCTCACGATCCTGGTGTTCATCGCAGCCGTAGCCGGCTGGATGAGCCGCCGTTCGGACGACACGTTCGTCGCGCTTGCCGCGGCCGTGGTGCTCGTCGTCTGCGGCGTCATGCCGTCCGAGGACGTTTTCGAGTCGTTGGGGCAGGACCAGATCTGGCTGCTGGTGGCGGCGTTCGTGCTGGCCGCCGGGATCGAGCGGACCGGGCTGCCCGCCCGCTCGGCGGTCGCGCTCGCGACGCGCGCCCGCCGGCCGCGAGGCTTGTTCCACCTGATCACGGTCGCGCTCGTGGGCACCGCGCTGCTGGTGCCCAGCACCAGCGGCCGGGCCGCGCTCGTGCTGCCGCTCTACCTCGCGCTGGCCGCGACGTTCGCGTCCAGGCAGCGGATGGTGCGGGCGCTCGCAGTCCTTTTCCCGGCGGTGGTGCTGCTGTCGGCCATCGCGAGCCTGCTCGGCGCCGGTGCTCACTTGATCACCAGCGAAATCCTGGACAGTACCATCGACGCGGAGATCGGCTTCGCGCGCTGGTTGCTGTGGGGATTGCCGTTCGCGGCGGTCAGTTCGCACCTCGCCGCCGAGATCGTGTTGCTGCTGTTCACCCGGCACTGCGATCGCAGCGACCCGTTGCGGATCGACGCGGGGACGTTGCGCCGACAGCTCGATGTTCCAGAACGGTTGCAGCGCAACGAAGTCCGCGCGGCGGTGTTGCTCGGCTGCGTGGTGCTGCTGTGGAGCACTGAGCCGGTGCACGGTCTGTCGCCCGCACTGGTCGCGCTGGTCGGGGCGTTGGTGATCACCTCACCCCGCGTCGGCACGGTGGGCATCAACGCCGCGCTCGCGGGGATCCCCTGGTCGCTGCTGCTGTTCATGGCCGCCACGAGCGGGCTCGGTACGGCATTGACCGAATCGGGCGCGGCGGCGTGGGTGGTGGGCGAGTTGCTCGGCAGGAGCCGTCCGGAGCACGTGCTGCTCGGCATCGTCGTGCTCAGCGTCGCCGCGCACTTGCTGGTGCAATCCCGCTCGGCACGGTCCTCGGTGCTGATTCCCGTGGTCGTGCCCGCGGCAGCGGCCGCGGGGCTGAACCCGGTGGCGCTGGCGTTCGCGTCCACGGCCGCGGCTGGTTTCTGCCACACCCTGACTTCCTCGGCGAAACCGGTCGCGATGTTCGCCGGGATCGAGCAGGCGCCCACCTTCGCGCCGCGCGACCTGCTGAAGCTCTCGGCGCTGCTCGGGCCGGCGCTGGGCGCGCTGGTCCTGCTGTTCGCCCGGTACGTCTGGCCGGTGCTCGGCCTGCCCCTAACCTGATCAGTCCACTATGGAGGTCATCGTGCTCCGAATCCTCGTCGCCCCGGCCGGGTTCAAGGAATGCCTCGATGCCGAAGACGTCGCCGCGGGGATCGGCACCGGCATCCGTCGGGTGGTTCCCGGTGCCGTCGTCGACACCGTCGGGCTGGTCGACGGCGGTGAAGGATCGACGCGGCAGCTGGCCGCGTCGACCGGTGGCGAGCTGGTCCCGGCTCGGGTGACCGGCCCGGTAGGTGAGCCGGTGGACGCCTGCTTCGCACTGCTCGGCGGAGCCGGTCCGCGCACCGCGTTCGTGGAGGTGGCCGCCGCCGCCGGACTTTCGCTGGTGCCGCACGCACAACGCGACCCGGCGCGCACGTCCAGCCGCGGTGTCGGCGAGCTGATCGCCGCGGCCTTGGACACCGGCCCCGCCAAGATCGTCATCGGCTGCGGGGATTCCGGAGTCGGCGACGGTGCGGCCGGCGCGTTGCAAGCGCTCGGGGTTCGAGTGCTCGACGGTGCGGGACGGGAGATCGGGCCGGGCGGCGGCCGGTTGGCCGACGCGGTGCGAATCGACGCCGGTGCCCTGGATCCGCGACTGTCCGCAGTGGAGCTCGTGGTGGCGGTGAACCCGAAGAACGTGTTGTGCGGGCCGAACGGCGTCGCCCGCGTCTACGGCCCGCAGAAGGGCGCAGCACCCGCCCGGATCGAGCGGCTTGCCGCGGCCATGGAGCACTGGGCGGAGCTGTTGCGCGAACACGGCGGCGCGCAGCTGGGCGACCGGCCCGGCGGGGGTGCCTCGGGCGGGCTCGGCGCCGGGCTGGCCGGCGTGCTCGGCGCCCGGCTCGTGTCCCGGTTCGACGTGTTCCTCGACGACGCGGATCTGGACGCGCGGTTGCAGGCCGCCGACCTGGTGATCACCGCGGAGGGCGCGATCGACGCGTCCACCGCGCTCGGCAAGATGCCCGCTGAGGTCGCGCGCCGCGCCAAGCGCCGGGGCAAACCGGTGATCGCGGTGTGCGGCACCATCGGGCCCGGCGCCGAGCGCAGCTACGACACCGGAATCGACGCTTTCACCGGCATCCTGACCGGACCGGTGTTGCTCCGGGAGGCGATCGCCGAAGCTCCCGAGCTCATCGCCGGCGCCACCGCCCGCGCCTTGCGGATGCTTCTCGTCGGCAGCGCCCTGCACGTTTCGCAGCACGCGTCCTGCGAAGCGCGCTGAATCCGCAGCGGCAGATGCTCCGCGAGCCCGTCGCGTGCTGCACGATTCGGGCGAGGCGGGCGTGCCCGCGCGGGCGGCGGGCTACCTTGCTGATGTGGACCTGTTCTCGCGCTCTTGGGCAGCGCTGCGCACCGCGGTCGCCGAGCTGCCGGACGAGGATTTCGCACGACCGTCCGGCTGTACCGGATGGCTCGTCCGGGACCTGGTGTGCCACCTGATCATCGACGCGCAGGACGTCCTGATCACCCTGGTCACACCCGCCGACACGGAACCGACCCGCGACGCGCTGAGCTATTGGCACGTCGCCGCGACGCCACCGGCCGGCGACGATCCGCTGGACGCGCTCACCGTTCGGCTGGCCGCCGCGTACGAGCAGCCGTGGCTGCTGCGCTTCCACCTCGACGACGTCGGTTCCGCCGCCGGTCGCGCCGCTGGACTCGCCGACCCGGCGGCCCGGGTGAGCACGCGCGACGAGGTGCTCACCGCGGGCGACTACCTCACCGCCTACGTCCTCGAATGGACGTTGCACCACCTGGATCTCGTCGCGCACCTCCCGGCCGCGGACGGACCACCCGCCGAAGGCCTGGCCCGTTCCCGCCGGATGCTGGAGGAGATCGCCGGGGCGGCGTTTCCCGCGTCGTTCTCGGACGCCGATGCGCTGCTCGTGGGGACCGGGCGGCGCGCCCCGACGGCTGCGGAGGATGCGGAGCTGGCGGAGCTGGCCGGGAAACTCCCGCTCGTGCTCGGGTGAACCGGCCTCAGCCGGGGGAGTCGGTCGTGTCCTTGGACCCCGCCAGCCGCGAATGCCGCACGCTGTAGCTGAAGTAGAAGATCAACGCGAGCGTGATCCACACCAGGAACAGCAGGTAGGTCACCGCGGGAAGGCTGTAGATCAGGTACAGGCAGGCCGCGATGCTCAGCGCGGGCGTGACCGGATAACCGGGAACGCGGAAGCCGCGGGTCAGGTCGGGCCTGCTGCGCCGCAGCACGATCACCCCTGCGGAGACCACGGTGAAGGCGACCAGCGTCCCCATGCTGGTCAGATCCGCGAGGGTGCTCAGCGGGACCACGGCGGCCAGCACTCCGACGCACCCGGAAACGATCAGCGTGTTGCGGGTGGGCGTGCCGGTGCGCGGGTGCACCTTGTGGAACGCCTCGGGCAGCAGACCGTCGCGGCCCATCGAGAACAGCACGCGGGTCTGCCCGTACAGCGTGGTGAGGGTGACGCCGAAGATCGACACCACGCCGCCCAGCGCCAGCACGATCGCGGGCCAGCCCGCCCCCGTGACGTCGCCGAGGATCACGACGAGTCCGGCGTCCTGGCCCTCGAACCGCTGCCACGCCTGGGCGCCGACCCCGGCCACGGCCACCAGCACGTAGATCACCGTGACGATCACGACCGTCCAGAAGATCGCCAGCGGCAGCGTCCGGCGCGGATTGCGCACCTCTTCGCCGCCGGTGGAGACGGTGTCCATGCCGATGTAGGAGAAGAACACCGTGGACGCCGCCGTGCCGATGCCCGCGACGCCGAACGGTGCGAACGGAGCCGCGTTCTGCGTGGAGAACGCGGTGAGCGCGATCGCGCTGAACAGCAGCAGCACCGCCAGCTTGATGCCCACGGTGACGGCGTTGATCGTCGCGGACTCGCGAGTGCCGCGCATCAGCAGCACGCCGCACATCGCGACGAGCACGGCCGCGGGCACGTTGATGATCCCGCCCTCACCGGGCGGCGCGCTCAACGCGGCCGGTATCTGCCACCCGGCGGTATCGGCGAGGAACGCGTTGAGGTATTCGCCCCAGCCCACCGCGACGGCCGACGCGGCCACTCCGTATTCCAACAACAGGCAGGCGCCGACCGCGTAGGCGACGATCTCGCCGAGGGTCGCGTAGGCGTAGGTGTAGGAAGCCCCGGAAACCGGGATCGTCGAGGCGAGTTCGGCGTAGCACAGGGCGGTCAGCGCGGCGGTGATCCCGGCGATCACGAACGAGAGGATCACCGCGGGCCCTGCCTCCGGCACGGCCTCGTTGAGCACGATGAAGATCCCGGTTCCGACCGTGGAGCCGACTCCGATCATGGTCAGCCGCACCACGCCGATCGACCGGCTGAGTTCGCCGCGGCCGTCTTCGGTGCCGCTCTCGGCGAGCAGCGTGCGAACCGGCTTGCGCCGCAGCAGCTGCTGCCACCCCGGCCGGTTCACGAGTGCCTGCCTGCGTTGCTCGCCGGCGACGGGTGGGCGGCGAGTGGTGGTAACCCGCGGGTACGGGACATGCGCGATCCTTTTCGTGCGGTTCGCCGGTAGCGGGGCGGTGCTGCGGTGACCCGCGGGCGGAACCTGGTGTTCGGGCGGAGTTCGGTCGGTGATCAATCGGCGGACGTCATCAGTACTCGCGCCCGGGGTGTCGGGGCAACCGTCGCGGCGGTGGCGGCTGCCGTTTCGTGACCGGGCAGGAGACGGTCCGGTGCTGATCGTCGCGGCCGGACTGCGGAGCGGACCGTATATCGGGCGGCTCATTATGATCAGTCTCGAGTGAAATAAATCCTTCCGGTGCGCCCCAGCCGTCCTTGGTGTCGGCGAACCGCCGGGACGTCGTCGCGCGAACGGAATGGTGCGCGCACAGCAGGTGTTCACCCGCCATGCAGCAGCCGCAGGAGGAGACCCGCGCGCGGCTGGCCGAGGCGCGCGCCGGTGCGCTGGCCCGGATCGAGTCGCTGCGGCGCGATCTCGCCGCGATCCGGGAGACCTCGACCTGGACCGGCACCGACGACGAGCACGACCCCGAAGGCGCGACGATCGCGTACGAGCGCGCCCAGGTGCGCGGGCTGTTCGACGATGCTCGCCGAGAGCTGGAAGCGCTGGACCGTGCGGCTGCCCGCGTGGACGCGGGCAGCTACGGCGTGTGCGAGCGGTGCGGGGCGGCCATCGGGGCCGAGCGGCTGGAGGCGCTGCCCGCCGCGGCGACGTGCATCGCCTGCGCGACCTGACCGAATTCGCGTTCGACGGCGCCGATCAGCGAGAACCGCTGTGCGCCGGTGCTGTGCACAATCGACGAGCGCGTCGGCCGCGGGTGTCGGAGGCCCTCCTGTTGCGCGATTCATTCCGAAGGGGCGTCGGTTTCCGCACCGGTGCGGAGTTCGTTTATTGATTCCCGTGATAACCGGGATGGTCGGTTGTCGCACACCGCGGACCATGAATCCACCTATTTCCGGATCCGCCGCCGTGCTGCGGTAAATTCCGGATCACGTATCCGTCGCCGCGTGGCTGATCGATGATGACGGTGGAGGGGTGTCGCGGGTGAGTGGACCGGGTTCGCAGGCCGAAGTACGAACGATCGGGGACGGGCGCTATGCGCTGCTGGAAGAGGTCGGCAGAGGCGGAATGGGGGTCGTCTGGCACGGGGAGGACCGGCTCATTCAGCGGCCGGTCGCGATCAAGGAGATCTCGGTGCCTCGCAATCTCACCGCGCAGGACCGGGACTCGTCCATCCGGCGGCTGCTGCGGGAAATCCGCGGGGCCGGGCGGATCAACGATCCGGCCGCGGTCACCGTCCACGATGTGCTCTGGGACAGCGATGCCGGTGTCGTCCACATCGTGATGGAATTCGTCGAGGGTTCTTCGCTCGCCGAAGTGCTGGACCGATTCGGGCCGATGCGGCCGGAATGGGCCGCGGCGATCGCGCTGGAAGTGCTCGACGCGCTGCAGAGCGCGCACCGCATCGGAATCGTGCACCGCGATGTCAAACCCAGCAACATCCTGCTGCCGTCGGCCCGTTCGCGCGCGAAACTCGCGGATTTCGGGCTCGCCTGGATGCAGGAGGACACCCGGCTCACCCGGTCCGACATGATCATGGGTTCGCCCGCCTACCTGAGCCCGGAACAGGTCAACGGCGACCCGGTGAGCACCGCGACCGACATGTGGCAGCTCGGCGTCACGCTCTACAGCATGTTGTCCGGGCATTCCCCGTTCGGCCGCACCGAACAGCAGGCGGGGTTGTACGCGGTGGTCAGCTATTCGCCGCCGAAGCTGGACTGCGGCGAGCCGCTCGCCTCCACCGTGGCCGGGCTGCTGGACAAGCGCGCCGAGCGGCGCCCGGATGCCGACGACGTGCGGGGCGTCCTGGAGCAGTACGCGCCCGACGGGCGGAGCGGGTCGCAGGACCGCACGACCTCCGTCAGGCGGCGGCGCGCACCGCGGCGGCGGATGGCGCTGGTCGTCGCCGGGACGGCGCTGGCGATCGCGGCCGCGCTGGTGGGAGGCATCGCCATCGGCGGAGCCACCGCCACCGGCGATACCGGCGTCGCCATCCCCGCGCGGGTCGTCGGCACGTCTGCGACGACCTGGAACAGCCAGATCCACGACGGCACCCCGAACCCGGAAGACGTGGATCTGACCGAGACCACCTACGGCAACACCTGGTGCGCCGACGGGGACGCGCGGCCCGGCGGGCGGATGGACCCGGTCGGCTGCGATGCGGCGCACGACATGGAGGTGTTCGCCGGCATCCAGCTGGCCAAGGACGAGGCCTACCCGCCGCCGGCGGACGCGGCGACGCTGTGCCGCGACAGGTTCGGCTCCTACAGCAACAACCCGTGGCTGCAGGAGCGCGAAGTCGAGGTCACGGCGTTGGCGCCCGCCAGGGAGCGGTGGGACGAGCGGCAATCCGAGTACCGGCACGTGGTGTATTGCGCCGTGAACTACGCGTCCGGGGCGAAGCTTCCGGGCAGCGGCTTGGTGGCGCAGTGAGCAGCCGTGCCGCTGGCCCGCTCGCGGCTTGCCCGAGGCCGCGCAGCGCGCCGGAGTCCTGCGCGCAGGCGCGGCTCGATGCCGCACGCGCTCCGGGCCGCACCCGCTGAACCGGTAACAACCAGCGATCGCGCCCACATTCGACGGCCATTCCTGGCCCCGGCCACGTTGTCCGTGCAAGGATTCCGGGGTTTGTTCTTGCAAGGAGTTGGTCGTTGCGCATCAGGTGCACTTGGCTGGTCTTCGGACTAGTGCTGGCCGTAGCCGGCTGCGGCTTCACCGGTGGTGCCGCGGACCCGGCGGCGCTGCGGGTCGCCATGGCGATCCCGCCGCGGGCGAACTGGTCCCCGGCCTCGGACGACGCGCTGCTGCTGATGCGGCTCGGCGTCACCGAGACGCTGCTCGACGGCTCACCGGACGGCACGGTCCGCCCGGGCTTGGCGGAGTCCTGGCAGCGCACCGGCCCGACCGAGTGGCGTTTCACGCTCGCCGAGGGCGTCCGGTTCCAGTCCGGTGAGCCGCTGACCGCGCAGGCCGCCGCGGACTCGGTGAACCGGGTCGTGCACGCGCCCGCACCGCCGCGTGCGCTGCGCGGCACGATCGAGCAGGCCGCCGCGCTGGACGACCGGACCCTCTCGGTCCGCACGGTTGCGCCCGATCCGATCCTGCCGCAGCGGATGAGCACGGCGAACACGGCGGTGCTGGCGCCCTCCGCGATCCGCCCGGACGGTTCGGTCGACCCGCTCAAGGGGCCGGGCACCGGGCCGTTCGAGATCACCGGAGCGGACGGTGCGCAAAGCGTGTCGCTGCGCCGCTTCGACGGTCACCGGGCAGGCCCGGCCAAGGTCGCGCAGGCGCAGGTGCGTTTCGTGGAGGATTCCGCTGCGCGGGTCAGCGGGTTGCGCAGCGGCGAGTTCGACCTGATCGACAAGGTTCCGATCACGCAGCTGGATGCGCTGCGCGGCGACGAATCGCTCGCGCTGTCCACCGTGGACCTGCCGCGCACGACCGCGTTGCACCTCAACACCTCGCGGCCGCCGTTCGACGATCCGCGGGTTCGCGGCGCCGCGGCCGAGGCGATCGACCGCGCCGAACTCGTCTCCGGTGTCCTTCGAGGACAAGGCAAGCCCGCGAGCCGCTACTTCGGTCCCGCGGTCCCGTTCAGCGCCGAGAAACCCCCACCGCCGGGCGATGTTCCCGCTGCGCGGCAGGCGTTGGCCGCGGCGACCGGCGGGCGGCCGGTGCCGATCACCATCGGCACCTACCCGGACCGGCCGGAGCTGCCGGCGCTGGCCACGGCGGTGGCCGACGAACTGGGCCGAGCCGGTTTCCAGGTGCGGATCGTGCAGCAGCCACCCGACCGGATCGAGGCCCGCGCGTTGTCGGGCGAGTTGGACGCCGTCGTGTACTCGCGCAACCAGCTCGTCGACACCCCGGACGCCGCGACGCACCTGACCAGCGACTTCAGCTGCCGGGGCGGGTTCAACCTGGATCACTTCTGCGCGCCGGAGTTCGAGGCGCTGCTCGCCGAGCTGCCGCGGCTCACCGACCCGGCCCGCCGGGCCGAGGTGTTCCGCCGGGCCGACGACCTGCTGGCCGAGAAGGTGGCGGGGATCCCGCTGGTGCACGAGCAGCAGCGCTTCGCGCACCGCGCCGAAGTGCGCGGCATCCCCGCCGACCCGCTGGAGCACGAGTTCCTGACCCGGGAGGTCACGCTGGGATGACCGAGGCACCAGAAGCGGTCGTCGAGTACTGGGACGCCCGCGCGCGGCTCGGCTACGACAGCCAGCCCGGACAGGACCCGGCCCGCGCGCTGTGGGCCGAACGCGTCGGACCGCTGGTGTCCGATGTGGTCGGACGCGGTGCCGAAGTGCTCGATTCCGGATGCGGGACCGGATTCCTGGCGCGGCTGTTCGCCGCGGACGGGCACCGGCTCACCGGGCAGGACGTTTCGGCCGGGATGCTCGCGGTCGCGGCCGAGCGCGGCGCGGCCGAAGGGCTCGGCATCAGGTGGGAACTGGGCCAATCGGACCGGCCGCCGCGCGGTCCGTTCGACGCCGTGGTCAGCCGCAACGTGCTGTGGACGCTGCCCGATGCCCGGCAGGCGGTCAGCGCGTGGGCGCGGTTGCTGCGGCCCGGCGGGCTGCTGCTGTTGACCGATGCCCGGTGGGACTCGACCGCCAGCAGCGACGCCGCCGCCGAGGAGCGGTTCCGCGAGTCCTATTCGGACACCGCGGGGCAGTTGCCGATGGGTTACGACTTCGCGGCGTGCCGGGAACTCGTGGCGCGGGCCGGGCTGGTCGACATCGCCGACCGAACCTCCGTGTTCGACGACGTCCCGTACCCCAGCGCGCCCGGGTTCTTCGTGCTCACCGCGCGCGCCCCGCGGCGTTGACGGCCGGACGGGCGCTGCTGCTGCGGCTCGCGCTGGCACCGGTCGTCGTGGCCGCGTTCGCGGTGCTCGCGGTGGCGCTGCCGGAACTGTCCGGAGTGGACGCAGCACGCACCGTGCTCGCCACCCGCTACGCCGACGGCGATCCCGACCCGGTGGTGCTGGCCGCGACGCGCGCCGAGCTGGGCACCGACCTGCCGTGGCCGCACCGGATCGCCGAACGGCTCGGCGGCTGGGTGCAGGGCGACCTCGGCACTTCCTGGGTCTCGGGGGCGCCGGTGCTGTCGGTGGTCGGGCCCGCGCTGCAGATCTCGCTGAGCATCATGGCCGGCGCCTGCGCGGGCTCGTTCGCGGTCGGTTACGTCGCCGGGCTGTTCGCCGCGCGGCGACCCGGATCGGTGGCCGACCGCGTCATCTCCGCGCTGGTGCGGGTGTTCTCGGCGGTCCCGGAGTTCGCACTGGCTCCGCTGCTGGTGCTGCTTTTCGCGGTCGGGCTGCGGATGCTGCCGAGTTCCGGGTGGAGCGGACCGGCGTACGCGGTGCTGCCGCTGCTGGCGCTGGTACCACCGCTGGCCGCGCCGATCGCCGCGGTCACCCGCGAGCAGGCGATCGCGCTGCGCGGCGAGAACTTCGCGACCGCGGCGCGCGCCCGCGGGTTGCGCGAGTTGCGCGTGTGGTCGGTGCACCTGTCCAGACCGGCGCTGCCCGCCGCGCTGTCTCTGTTGAGCTACAACGCCGCCGGAGCGATCTCCGGCACCGCCGCGATCGAGGTGGTCTTCGACATCCCCGGCCTGGGCAGCACCGTGGTCGAAGCGGTGCGCTCGCAGGACGTTCCGGTGGTGGGCGCTGGGCTGGTCTTCGCCGCGGTCGGGGCGTTGTTCGTGGGCGCGGCCGGTGACCTGCTGGGCACGCTCGCGGAGCCGCGTTCGCGCCGGGCGGTGCGCGGATGAGCGCGCTGCGCCGGGTCGGCGGTTGGACCGCGGGCTGCGTGCTGGCCGTGACCTGCGGCACCGGGCTCATCCGAGATCCGTTGCGCACCGACCTGAGCTCGGTGCTGCTGGCGCCATCGCCCGCGCATCCGCTGGGCACCGACGACCTGGGCCGGGACGTGCTGGCGCGGCTCGCGCACGGCGCGGTGAGCACGCTCGCGACGGCGGGTGTCGCGCTGGTGGTCTCGGCGCTGCTCGGCGTGCTCATCGGCATCGCCACCGGGTGGAGCGCGGGTCGCGCGGCGCTGCTGGTGCGCTCGTTGGTCGACGTGGCCGTAGCGGTGCCGCCGTTGATCGTCGCGTTGGTGACCGTGCTGGTCGCCGGGCCGAGCACCGCGGCGCTGCTGCTCGCGCTGATCGCGGTGGGATGGCTGCCGTTCGCCCGCCAGGCCGACGCGTTGGTCGCCGAGCTGCGGACCCGCAACTGGGTGCTCGCGCACCGGGCGCTCGGGGCGGGCCGGGTGCGGATCTGGCGGGGGTCGATGCTGCCGTTCCTGGCTCCCGCGACCGGCGCGCTGGCCGGTGTGCGGCTGCCCGCGATGGTCAACACCGTTGCCGCGCTCGGCTTCCTGGGACTGGGACCGCCGCCGCCGAATCCCGAGTGGGGAGCGATGATCGCCGAGTCGGTCGAACACCTCTCCACCGCGCCGTGGCTGCTGCTCTCGCCGGTGGTGGCGCTGGTGTGCGTGCAAGTGCTCGTGGCGGCTTGGGGGCCGCAGAAGTCCTGATCGCGATTGTGCGCGTCACGCGCGGTTATGACGGGAACCACGATCCAATCAGGAACATCGATCGGGCCGCGACGCGTTGGCACTGCGGATTCCACGCGCTCCGCGTTCCGCCGACCCGCCGATCGGGTTCACCGCGGGGCGCCGAATGCGCGAGCCAGCTCTGGAAGGAGGTGCGATGACGATGGCGCAGATGGATTGGCGGGACCGGGCCGCTTGCCTGGACGAGGATCCGGAACTGTTCTTCCCGATCTCCGAAATGGGGCCCGGTGCCGAGCAGGTGCGCCGCGCCAAGTCGGTGTGCGCTCGCTGCCCGGTGCGCGCCGAATGCTTGAACCACGCCGTGGAGAACGGCCTCGACTTCGGTGTCTTCGGCGGCACCACCGCTCAGGAGCGGCGGCGGCTGCCCGCCGGGTCGCGTCCGGAGGCCGCGGGCGAGCCGGGCGGGTTCGCCGAAGCGAGCTGATTCGGCCGGAACCGCTCCGGCCCCGGAAACCGGGCTGCCGCGCCGGTTTCCGGGATGGTCCCGGCGATGCCTCGGGTGGTGCGGCTTTCGTCGGCGATGGGCAAGCACTTCGCCGAGATCAAGCGCAGACTCGACGCGGCCCGATCAGCTGCCACGTCCTGATCGGCCGCGCCCTGGCGAGCTAAGGGTGAGCCGGCGGCCGGCGCATTCGGAGTTGAGTCCGGAATGGACGCCGGCCGCCCGCGGAAAACCCCGCGAGGTCAGGTTCCTGCCTGCGGTGCACCGCTTTCCGACTGCGCCGCGACGGGTGCGGCGGACGCCGGGACTTCCGGCGAATCCCCGTTCGAGGGCGCGGAATCGTCCGCGGTCGAGGTCGTGCGGCTGAGCTGTTCGCGCACCTGCTGATCGGTGCTGAGCCATCGGTAGAACGACAGCATCACCGTGCCCAGCACGAAGATCAGCGGGAACGCGGTGATGACCGACAGCGTCTGCAACGTGTCCAGCCCGCCCGCGTACATCAGCACGATCGAGACCACCGCCAGCACCACAGCCCAGAAAACCCGGTGCCAGCGCGCCGGATCCGCGTCCCTGGGCAGTTCCTTTGAGGCGACCGTGGCCATCGTGTAAGCCGCGGAGTCCAGCGTCGTGGCCAGGAAGACCACCAGCAGCAGCACGAACACCCCGAGCACGAGGTCGCCGAGCGGCAACTGCCGGAGGGTGGCCATGATCCCGGCGGTGTCGCCCTGTTGCGCGACCAGGTCGGCGACCGGCACCAGGTTCTTGATCTGATAGTACAGCCCGGTGTTGCCCAGCAGCGCGAACGCGAGCCAGCAGCCCGCGCTGCCTGCCAGGCACATGGCACCGATCATCCCGCGGACGGTGCGGCCCTTGGAGATCTTCGCGGTGAACAGCCCGACGAACGGGGCGTAGGAGATCCACCAGCCCCAGTAGAAGATCGTCCACTGCTCCTCGAACCCGGACCCGCCGACCGGGTCGGTGTAGAAGCTCATCCGCAGCACGTTCTGCACCATCAGCCCGATGCTGTTGGTGAACGTGTCGATCAGGAACACGGTCGGTCCGGCGATCAGGATGAACGCGCCGAGCGCGCCCGCGAGCCACACGTTGAAGTCGGCCAGCCGCTTGAGCCCCTTGCGCAGCCCGAGGAAAACGCTCGCCCCGAACATGGCGGTCCACAGCGCGATCACCCCGACGTCGAGCAGCGGCCCCGGCCGCAGCGGCGTGATCGAGCTGATCGCGTCGGAGACGATCGGGACTTCGAGCCCGAGCGAGGTTCCGGCCGCGCCGACCAGCCCGAAGATGAACAGCACGTCGATGAGCCCGCCGAGCCAGCCGTCGGCCCGGTCGCCGATCACCCCGCGGCACGCGTCGGACAACCGCAACGTGCGCTGCTTGCGCACGTGGTAGGCGTAAGCGAGGGCCAGCGCCGGGAGGCAGAACAGCGCCCACGCGGTGATGCCCCAGTGGAACATCGGGTAAGCGGCCGACCACTCGGCGGCTTCGGTGCTGCGCGGGGCCATGCCCATCGGCGGCTCGTTGTAGTAGTACGCCCACTCGATCACGCCCCAGTACATGATCCCGCCGCCGATGCCCGCGGTGAAGATCATCGAGATCCAGCTCAGCGTGGAGAACTCCGGCCTGTCGCCGGGGTCGCCGAAGGTGACCCGGCCGTAGCGGCCGGCCGCCAGCCAGATCAGCATCGCGGCGACCGCCGCGGCAAACCACAGGTACAACCAACCGAACTGCCCGGTGAGCAGGCCCAGCACCCCGTCCAGGGCCGCTTTGCCGCGTTCCGGGGCGACCGCGACCGGAACCACGATCGCCGCGGTCAGCAGCAGGGAGAACCCGAAAACCCGTTTATCCAGCCGCACTTTCGTGTTCGGCACGTCGATGACGGAAGCACCTCCACCCTTCGCCGGTCCGCGCCCCGGACGGTCGTCCGGCGCGCACGCACCATGATCAACCGTTGCGATCCGGTTGATACGTCAGTCATTCGGACGAGTGGACACCTTCGCCGAAGTGTGCAACGCGGTCAAGTAACGGTGCGGAAAAGTTCGAACATCGCGTCCGGGTGGGCGCGATCGAGCGGTCGGTGGATCGCAACGGACGACCAGCTATTGCGATTATCGCAATGCTTCGCTAGCTTGAAGGCTGATCCGGAACCGAAGCGACCGCGAGTGGCGCGCGATGCGGAGCGAGCATGACCGAACACCGACAACGGGTGGTGACCCCGTACGAAGGCACGGGACACCGCCCGTGGGACGACGATGCGGAGATCCCCGCTCCGCTGCGGCTGCACGAGACCCCGGTCAGCCCGCGGTGGGTCGACTACAACGGCCACATGAGCGAGTCCTGCTACCTGCTCGTGTTCGGTGATCACTCGGATGCCTTCTTCCGCTACATCGGCATCGACGAGCAGTACCGGGAGCAGGGCCGCTCGCTGTACACGGTGCAATCCCACCTGCACAACCTGCGAGAGGTCGCCGAGGGCGAGCCGCTGGCGCTGTCGGTGCAGCTGCTCGACCACGACGCCAAGCGCGTGCACCTGTTCCACGAGATGCGCCACGGCGGCGACGGCGCCCTGCTGGCGACCGCGGAGCAGCTGCTGGTGCATGTGGACGCGACGCTCGGGCGATCCCGGGCCATGCCGGAGTTCCTGCAGCAGCACCTCGCCGCGGTGCACCGCGCGCACCAGGCGCTCGCCGTTCCCGAACTCGCCGGAAGGCCGATCGGGATTCCCCGGAAGAACCCGCAATCCCCGGACTGATCCGGCATCCCCTGGACGATTAAGGAGTAGCCGTGGACTTCGGCCTCACCGACGAGCAACGAATGATCGTGGACACGGTGCGTTCGTTCACCGCCGCGGAGTTGGAGCCCTACGAGGAGCAGGTGGAGCGCCTGGACCGAGTGCCGGACGGGGTGGCCGAGCGGATCCGCGACCGAGCCTTGCAGGCCGGTCTGTACGCCGCGAACATGCCGGAGGAGCTGGGCGGCGCAGGCTTGGACGCGGTGAGCATGACGCTGGTCGAGCGCGAGCTCGGCAAGACCAGCTACGCGTTGCAGTCGCTGGTCGCCCGCCCGAGCAACATCTTGGAGGCTTGCGAAGGCGAGCAGCGCGAGCGCTACCTGCTGCCCGCGATCCGTGGGCAGCGCCACGACTGCCTGGCGATGACCGAGCCCGGCGCCGGTTCCGACGTGCGGTCCATGTCCACCAAGGCGGTGCGCGACGGGGACGACTACGTCATCGACGGCACCAAGCACTTCATCAGCCACGCCGACGCCGCGGATTTCGTGATCCTGTTCGCCGCAACCGGAGTCGAGCGTCCCGGCCGCAACCTGATCACCGCTTTCCTGGTAGATCTGGACGCGCCTGGAGTCGAAGTGCGGCGCGGGTCTTCGTGCGTGTCGCACCGCGGGTACCACCAGTGCGAACTGTCCTTCGTGGACTGCCGGGTACCGGTGGCGCAGCGGCTCGGCGCCGAGGGGCGTGGCTTCGAGCTGATGAACGAGTGGCTCGGCGCCAGCAGGCTGAGCGTCGCGGCGACGAGCGTCGGACGCGGCAGGCGGGTGCTGGAGCTGGCCACCGAGTGGGCGGCGCAGCGCAACCAGTTCGGCGAGCCGATCGGACGCAAGCAGGGGGTGGGCTTCCAGCTCGCCGACATGGCGACCGAGCTGGACGCGGCCGAGCTGTTGACGCTGCGCGCCGCGGCGAACCTCGACAACGGCGGGATGAGCGACCGCGATGCCGCGATGGCGAAGCTGTACGCGAGCGAGGCGCTGGCCCGGATCACCGATCGGGCGGTGCAGATCTTCGGCGGCATGGGGCTGATGGACGAGCTGCCCATCGAGCGCTTCTGGCGGGACGCCCGGGTGGAGCGGATCTGGGACGGCACCAGCGAGATCCAGCGGCACATCATTTCGCGTTCCATGCTGCGCCCGCTGGGGTCGTGATGGGGCGGCGGGACCTGCGGCGGCTGCTGGCGCCGCGGCACCTTGCGGTCTTCGGTGGGCAAGCGGCCGCCGAGTGCGTCCGGCAGTGCCGCCGGGTCGGTTACACCGGGCGGATCTGGCCGGTGCACCCGACGAGAACCAGCATCGAAGGCATACCGTCCTACCCGGACATCGCAGCGTTGCCCGCGGCGCCGGATGCGGCTTTCCTCGCCGTGCGGCCGGAAATCACGGTGTCGCTGCTCGGTGAACTCGCCGAGCTGGGAGCGGGTGGTGCCGTGTGCCATGCCGCCGGGTTCGGGGAACACGACGCGGACGGTGCCCGGCTGCAGCGCGAATTCGTCGCCGCAGCAGGGGAAATGCCGGTAATCGGACCGAACTGCATCGGCGTGCTGAACTACTTGGACGGCGTGGCGATGTGGCCGGACCAGCACGGTGGAGCCCAGGTGCAGGACGGCGTCGCGCTGATCACCCAGAGCGGCAACATCGCGCAGAACATCTCCATGCACCGGCGCTCGCTGCCGATCGCGCAACTGATCACCGTGGGCAACAGCGCGGTGATCGGTGTGGCCGAGCTGATCGAGTCCGCATTGGACGATCCGCGGATCACCGCGATAGGGCTGCACCTGGAGGACATCTCGGACGCTGCCGGGCTCTCCCGGGCCGCGTGCGCGGCCGCGCGGCGCGGAATTCCGATCGTGGTGCTCAAAACAGGCGGTTCCGAGCTCGGTGCGGCCGCGGCGCTGAGCCACACCGGTTCGCTGGCCGGGCCGGACGTGCTCTGCGACGCCTTCTTCGAGCGCTACGGGATGGCACGCGTGCGCGATCCGGGCGAACTCGTGGAAACCCTGAAATTCCTGCACGTGCACGGCACGTTGCCGGGTGTGCGGATCGCTTCGGCGAGCTGTTCCGGCGGCGAGGCCGCGTTGGCGGCGGACCTGGCCGAGTCGGGCGGTGCGGAAATGCCGCCGCTGCCGGAGGAATCGGCGCAGCGGCTGCGCGAAGTGCTCGGTTCCCGGGTGTCGGTGCGCAACCCGCTCGACTACAACGCCTACATCTGGGGCCGGTCCGAGGAGCAGACCGAGTGCTTCACCGCATTCCTCGGCGGCGGATACGACGCGCACCTGCTGTTGCTGGACATTCCGCGGCAGGACCGGTGCGAACCGGAGCAGTGGGAGACCACTGTGGACGCTCTGATCGCGGCGCACCGCGCGGTTCCCGCCGTCACCTGCGTGGTCAGCTCATTACCGGAAGGGATTCCGGAGCCATTGGGCCAGCGGTTGCTCACCGAGGGCATCGCACCGATGCAGGGCCTGCGCGCCGCTGTCACGGCGATCACCGCGGCCGGGGCACTGCGGAAGGCGCACGAGTCGACAGGTGATGTCGCGCCATTGCAGCCCGGTAATCCTCCGCCGGACGAACCGCAGCGACAGCTGGACGAGCGTTCGGGCAAGCGAGCGCTCGCGGAGCACGGCCTCTCCATCCCGGCGGGCCGGGTCGTCGACTCCTCGGAAGCAGCCGGGGATGCCGCCGCGGAACTCGGATTTCCGGTGGTCGCGAAGGCGCTTTCGCCGACCCTGGCGCACAAGAGCGAAGCCGGCGGCGTCCGGCTCGGGTTGCGCGAGCGCGAGCAGGTCGTCGGGGCGGTGCGCGAAATGGCGCAGCTGTCCGGGACGTTCCTGATCGAGCGCGTGGTGCCGGATGCGGTGGCGGAACTGATCGTCGGAGTGCACCAGGACCGCTGGTTCGGCCAGGTGCTGACCATCGGCACCGGTGGCGTGCTGGTGGAGGTGCTGCGCGACTCGGTCACGCTGCTGACGCCGGTGACCGAGCAGCGCATCGAGACCGCGCTGCGGTCGCTGCGGGTGTGGCCGCTGCTGGCGGGATTCCGGGGCGCACCGGCGGCCGACGTGCCCGCGGTCGTCTCGGCCGTCGCCGCGATCGCCCGGTTCGCCGCTGAGCAGGCCGACCGGCTGCTGGAAATGGACGTCAACCCCCTGCTGGTGCTGCCCGCAGGCCGTGGCGCGGTGGCGGCGGACGCGCTGGTCAGGCTGGGCGGAACCGCGACGGAAGGTGCGCGATGAGCGGAAAGACCGACGAACCGCCGGTCCGGGTGGCCGTGACCGGCCCCGTGCTGGTGGTGACCTTGGACCGGCCCAAGGCCAACGCGATCGACGTGACCACCAGCCGCGAGCTGCACGCCGCGTTCGACCGGCTTCGGCGCGACGACGAGCTGCGCGCCGCGGTGATCACTGGCGGCGGGGACCGGTTCTTCTCGGCCGGCTGGGACCTGAAGGCCGCCGCGGGCGGGGAAGCGGTGGACGCGGATCACGGGCCGGGCGGATTCGCCGGGCTCACCGAGTTCTTCGACGTCGGCAAACCGGTGATCGCGGCGGTGAACGGCCTCGCGGTGGGCGGCGGTTTCGAACTGGCGCTGGCGGCCGACCTGATCGTCGCCGCGGAGCACGCGGAATTCGCGCTGCCGGAGACGGGCTTGGGAATCGTGCCGGATTCCGGCGGGGTGTTGCGGCTGCCCCGGCGGCTGCCGCGGCCGGTGGCCATGGACATGTTGCTGACCGGGCGGCGGATGGGCGCCCGGGAAGCCGAGCACTGGGGCCTGGTGAACCGCGCGGTCCCGGCTTCCGAGCTGCTCGACGAGGCGCGCGCGTGGGGCGAGCGGGTCGCGGCGTCGGCTCCGCTGGCGGTGGCCGCCGTTGCGGAGATCACCGCGGCCACCGAGGACTGCGGGGTCGAGGCCGGTTTCGCCCGGATGCGCGGACTGCCGGGCTACCAGCGGATGCTGTCCTCGCAGGACGCAGCGGAGGGCCTGCGGGCGTTCGCCGAGAAGCGGCGACCGCGCTGGTCCGGCAGCTGACCGGTTCCCGCCGAGCGACCGGGCGTGCCGGGCACCGCTCTCCCGCGCCCGGCCGCCCGGGCCGGATCAGTTGATCTGCCGGTCCGCGTCGCGCCAGAACGGTTCGCGCAGCTTGAACTTCTGCACCTTGCCGGTCGCCGTGCGCGGCAGCTCGCCGAGGAAGTCGACCCGCTTCGGGCACTTGTACCCGGCGAGGTGCTTTCGGCAGTGCGCGATGAGCTCCTCGGCCGTGGCCGCGTCCGCCGTGTCCGCTGCGTCCGCGGAGCGCACCACCAGCGCGGTGACCAGCTCGCCCCACTTCTCGTCCGGGATCCCGATCACCGCCGCTTCGCGGACGCCCGGATGCGAGTTCAGCGCGTCCTCGACCTCGATGGACGACACGTTCTCGCCACCGGAGATGATCACGTCCTTCTTCCGGTCGGAAATGGTGAGGTAGCCCTCGGTGAACGTCCCGCCGTCGCCGGTGTGGAACCAGCCCCCGGCCTGCACCCTGGCGGTTTCCTCCGGGTTCTCCCAGTAGCCGTCGAGGTTCGTGTTCGATTGGGTCAGCACCTCGCCTTCGGAGTCGATGCCGACCCGCACGCCCAGCGCCGGAGTCCCTGCGCGGCCGAGCCGCGCGGCCTGCTCGTTCGGCGTCAGCTCGGCCCACTCGCTGCGCATCCGATTGACCGTCAGCAGGGGAGAGGTCTCGGTGAGCCCGTAGATCTGGATGAACTCCCAGCCCAGCTCGGCGCGGATCCGCTCGATGGTGCGCGTCGGCGGCGGCGCACCGGCGACCACGATCCGCACCCTGTCGCGCCCGGGCACCTCGCCGTCCCAGCTCTGCGCGGCGTCGAGCGCCGCGGAAACGACGGCGGGAGCCGCGCACATGATCGTCACGCCGTGCTGCTCGATGCGGCGCAGGATCTCGTGCCCGTCGACCTTGCGCAGCACCACGTGCTGCCCGCCGAGACCGGTGACGGCGTAGGGCATCCCCCAGCCGTTGGCGTGGAACATCGGCAGCGTGTGCAGCAGCACGTCGTTGTCGTCCAATGTGGTGTGCAGGCCGAAAACGGTGGCGTTGAGCCAAAGGTTGCGGTGGGTCAGCTGCACGCCCTTGGGTCGTGCGGTGGTGCCGGATGTGTAGTTCAGCGTCGCGGTCGCGTTCTCGTCGCCCGCCCACGGAAGCGGCCGGCGATCACCGCCGAACACGTGCTCGTCGTCCTCACCGAGCACGAACACGTGCTTCGCGGTGACCTCCTCGAGCAGCGGCCTGAGCTCGGGATCGACCAGCAGCACTTCCGCTCCGGAGTGCTCCACGATGTACTGCACCTCGGCGGCGGCCAGCCGGAAGTTCACCGGCACCAGCACCCGGCCCCAGCCGGAGACCCCGAAGAACGACGTCAGCAGCCGGGCGGAGTTGTGCGAGACGATCGCGACACGGCCACCGGCGGGGACCTCCAGCGCGTCCAGGTTCGCCGCCTGCGCCCTGGCCCGGCGGGCGAGTTCGCGGTAGGTCAGCGATCCCCACGAGTGCGCGGGCTGGTCGGGTTCGTCGACCACCGCGACCCGGTCCGGGTACACCGTCTCCGCGCGGTCCAGGAAATCGCGGATGCCGAGGTCGTAGAACATGTTGGCCCCTTCGTCAGCACGGGCTGCTCTGCCCGACGCGCGCATCGTGCTCCGGGACCGGTTCCGGTACCACCCCACAACGGGGGTGGGCGTCACAGCAGGCCGGCCGACCGCGCCCGGTTCACGGCCTGGATGCGGTTGGTGACGCCGAGCTTGCGCATCGCGTGCTTGAGGTAGGACTTGACCGTGTTGGGCAGCAGTTCCAGGTGCGCCGCGGCTTCGTCGTTGGTGTGGCCGTCGGCGACGCAGCGCAGCACGTCGACCTCGCGCGGTGTCAGCTCGACGCCGGGCTCGGCGTGCTGCCCGCGCCATCGATCGCACAGTTCCAGCAGGCGGTTGCGGGAATCCTCGTCGCTGGTCCGGCCCGCGATGTCGAGCAGTTCGGCGTGCAGGTCGTCGGAGTCGCCGGGCACCTGCCGCGCAGCCGTGCCCCGTCCCGAGCCCGCGACCTGCTGCGGAGCCGCGACGCGGCGGCGGACCTCTTCCTCCACCTCGATGTCCCGCTCCAGCCGCGCGGCCACCCCGGCGGCGGCCCGCAGCGTGCGGTCACCGAGCAAGGTCTGCTCCCGGGTCGCCGCGTAGAGCACCGCGCGTGTGGCGGCATCGACGCGGACCGGGATGGCGAGCATCGCCCGCAGCTGCTCGGGCTCGACGGCGCGGTCGTACTTGTGCGTGATCCCGCGCGCGTGCAGGTAGTCGACGACGGTCGACGGGCGCTCCAGCGCGACGGCTTTGCCACCCAGCCCCGCACCCGTGTCCACGCGCAGGTGCTGCAAGGAGCGGGTCCGGGTGCCGCCGAGCTGGTCGATCAGCAACGCGCGGTCACCGCCCACGGGCCCGCCGAACACGACGGGCAGGCCGGTGGCGGTCGTGAGCTGCCGCAACGCGCCGGTGACCAGCGGACTGTTCGCGAGCGCGAGCTTGCACCGCTGGGTCATGGGCAGCACCTCCCGGAACATGCGAGCACCGGCCGCGGACCACGGCTGGGAGGTGAGATCTTGCACCAAGCGAGGGTTCGCACGCGACCCCGCGCAGCATCCTGCTGCTCCGTGCGCGGGCCGGTGTTGCCCCGCTCAGCCGTGCCGTGCACACGGCGGATGCCTTCGTCGAGGTCATGAAATCCAGCACGTGTTCGTCGCTGCTAGCGACTGCATGACGCACATCCTGGTTCTTCCAATATTGCGCACCGCCACCTCCGTTCGTCGGCCGTCAGGAAAGCTGAAATAGGCGGACTGTCGGTCCTGCCGGCTAGCCGCTGCCAGATCTGCTGATGCCAGGAGTCGAAATTCGCAGGTTCCCAAGATCGAGCGATCGGAGCTGAGATACGCGACAAGGCGCGCGCGTTCTGCTCATGCACGCGGTATGGAAGCCTGTGCGCGCAGGAAGACACTTAGCTCGGTCCGCCACCCACGGTAGCTCCAGCCGTCCGCGGGAGGGTGGTACTCCAGCTCCAACTTCCGTAGCAGCTTCGAGTCGGTGCTCAGCGCTATCTCTTTCGAGAAGTGTCCGGACCTGTTCCTCCGGCGTGCGCCACCGACTCGGGCGGGTGCCCGGCGCAAAAGTCCTGAACCGCGTCCCATGGACCGTCGTATTCATCTATAAAGTACTGGTTCAGATATGCACCGAACACCTGGCCCAACTCTTCGGCTGAAAAACGTCGGATCACGTGATCACGCCGCTCGTAGTTGTGCGAGCGACAAGTTCAGGTCAGCTCGAAACCTGTTCTATGGGATGGGGTCGGCAATTTCGATCTATGAAAGTACTTGCTCGATCGTGTCGCGAAGAGGTCCCATGTCCTCGTCTGTGGCGTGGTATGCCTCGTAGATGGCGTCTTCGGCACCTTCTGCCGGATCGTCAGCGAAGGCAGCGACCAGCGCGGTTGCGGCGCGAGCCTTGGCGAATGCGCGGGCATAGTCGTCGTCGGAACCAGTGCCGTCCTCGACCCGGTCTTGTGCGTCGAAGGCCGCGTTGTCGAGGTCTTCCACAGCTGCATTCGCCCTGGTGAGATCGGGCACCTCAGCCACGTCAGCCCGCAAAATGGCCAAGATCGAGGCCAACCGCTCGTCATCGAGGCCGACGTGCTCGGCCGCAGCGAGCGCCACGTTGCGTGCGACCGCCCGCTGCGCCTCCGGCCCAGCTGCGCTGATCCGGTCTGCGAGGGTGGCGTCTACGAGGCTAAGGCGATTGACCACGAGGCGGCGCTCCCTTGAGTGGGCTTGCTGGCGAAGCGCCAGCGTCACGAATGACCGGTTCGCATTGGTGGCAAATGGGGCGACCAGCACCTACTGAGCCGGGCGTGATGCCTTCTCGCTCCATATGGGACACGATTCGTTGTTCCGCGTGCATGTTACCGCGCACGCTCGCGACTTCGTCGGACTCCCCGAGGGATTCCGCGACCGGTTTGCGCAGATAGCCGTTGCGCTCGCTGGAGCCGACCACGTTGCGAACATTGCCGTCGGCGTCCCGGCCGACGCCGAACCCGATCGTGACACGACCCCGGGTGTTCTCCGGCAAGCTGTTCTGCAACTCCTGCGCCCGGCCATCCACCTCACGCAGCGGCACCCCGGTCACCGCATCGGCCTCATCGAGGTTCTTCGCGGTTGCTTCGGCGGCTTCGTCAGTGCCTTCGGTGACGGCTTTGACGCCTTTTCCGGCGAACTTGCTGCCGGTGGCGGCCCAGCCGCCGATGGGGATCATGGCGGCGGCTGAGAGGCCGGCGTTGAGGTGGTCGCCTTCGGCGGCGTACCAGGCGGCGTTGGCGCCGTCTGCGAGTTCGCCGATGCCGGGGATGAGGCCGCCGAGGTCGAGGGCGGTGTGGCCGAGGTCGGCGAGGGGGTTGCTGGTGTCTTCGGCGCGTCCCCAGGGCAGGCCGTGGTCGCTGCCTGCGGCGGCTGAAAGTTGGTCGGTCGAGTAGCCGTACTCACCAGCGGTCTGGTGGCCGTCGGTGTTG
Organism: Saccharopolyspora galaxeae; assembly: GCF_016526145.1. GTDB lineage: Bacteria > Actinomycetota > Actinomycetes > Mycobacteriales > Pseudonocardiaceae > Saccharopolyspora_C > Saccharopolyspora_C galaxeae. The sequence continues at coordinate 83,862 of NZ_JADDUE010000005.1, read as the reverse complement.
GTGGGGCTGTAGTGCTGGCCGCCGTAGAGCCCGGTGATTGCATTCGCGCAGCGGCGTTGGGCGGCCATCCAGTCGGCGATGGCTTGGTTGACCGCGGCCATCAACTGGTTGTCGCGGTCGGTGAGGTTAGAGTCGTCGGTCCAGTCCTTGTCCGGCACTATGCCGGTCTTGGCCGACGCGGCCATCTCCGAGGTCGACGGTTTCTGGTTCTCGTAGGCGTGGATGTCGGCGACCAGCTGCTCGGCCTGCGCCCTCAAGTCCCGGAGGCGTTGTTGGATCGGGCGGACTTCGTCGGCGTAGCGCTGCAACGCCCCGGCCACGGCCTCGACGTCGCGGCCGATGTTGCCGGCGGTCTCGGTGACCGGCCGGGTGGCCTGCAACAGCTGCTCGGATTCCGGGGCCAGGTAGGCGGGTGCCAAGCCTTGCCAGGTGGCATGCACATCCGCGCCGGTGTCGGCGAAACCCGTCCCGGCCATGCGCAAACCGGCCGCGTGGGCGGCGAGGGTGTCCATGTCGCCGGGGATCTGTGGAATCGCGCCGGGGTTGATCACCGCCGTCCTCCCGGCATGTGTGCCCGTGGATCGGGAGCCGAGGCGACGCCGCGTTGGGCGTTGAGGACCATGTCGTGATCACCCTGCAGATAGGCGCCGACCGCGGTCGAGGCGCCGCCGATGGCGGACTGGATGCGGGAGAACACGAACTGCATGTCCGGGCCACGGGCTTCGGCGAACCCGGCCAGGGCTTGTCCGATGATTCCGGAGGAGGCTTGCCCGGCCGCGCCCTCGATCTCCGAGCGCATCGCGGTCACATGCGAGTCGAACTCCCCGGCCACGTTCGCCGTGCGCGCCAGCACACCCCGGACCTGCTCCGGGTGAATGTCCCACTCCACGCCTGCAAACCCCCTACGACCAACCAACCCCGCAGCGAGACACAGTCAGCCGATGCCCTGCACCGACGACCGCTCCCGCGAGATCGCGGTGGTCGATCTCCACGGCGAGATCCGCCAACGACACACCTCGCGAACACCATAACGATCAGGCAGTGCGCCGTGGGCCGGTTGCGCCAACATCGCGTGCCGCATCGCCACCCGGGTTCGTCGGGCGCGGATCGGCCTGAGCGAGCGTGCCGCCGGCCCGGCAGGAAGCGGCGACCGGCCCGTTCACTCCGTATCCGACCAGCGGCGTCGGCGCGCTGTTTGCGGGACGGTTCCGGCCGGGTAGGCCGAGCCGAGTCAGCAGGGTTCCGCGGAGTGAGGGGTGTAGTCGTGCACGCACCGTTGGCGTTGCCGGTGGGAGGTTCCGCCGACTTCAGCGAGGGCAGCGTCCACTTCATCGGGAACGCCACCACGCTGATCCGCTACGGCGGGTTCACGATCCTCACCGACCCGGCCTTCCTGCACCAAGGCGATCACGTGCACCTCGGCCACGGCATGTACGCCCGGCGCGAAGTCGAACCGTCCTGCCAGATCGCCGATCTTCCGGAGCTGGACTTCATCGTGCTCTCGCACCACCACGGCGATCATTTCGACGATGTGGCCGCTGCCGAACTGGACCCGGGCACGCCCATCATCAGCACCGGACACGCGGTCGGCCTGCTTTCCGAGCAGGGCTTCACCGCGGGCCACGCGCTGGACACCTGGCAATCCCAGCTGGTGACGAAGGGGGATGCGCAAGTGCGCGTCACCGCGATGCCCGCCAAGCACGATCCGGATGCGGTGGCCGGGATGCTGCCGCCCACGATGGGCAGCGTGCTGGACTTCGGGCGCGGCGACGCGGCGGATTTCCGGCTCTACATCAGCGGGGACACGTTGCTGCACGATCGGCTGCACGACATCCCGCAGCGGTTTCCCGGGATCGACCTGGCGCTGGTGCACGCGGGCGGGACCACACTGCTGGGCATCGTGGTCACCATGACCGGCGAACAAGCCGTCCGGGCCGTGGAGATCGTAGAACCCCGGGTCGCCGTGCCCATCCATTACAACGACTTCTCCGTGTTCCAGTCCGGACTGGACGACATCAAGGCAGCCGCGGCGGAATCCGCGACAGCGGCGGAATTCCGCTACCTCAGCCACGGCGAGACCTACCGCTTCCGCCCGATCGCTCCGTGATCGAGGCTGCGCGTGATCAGCCGAGGGTGCTGGCCAGGACGACGTGCACCACGGTTCCGGCGAGGATGCTCAGCAGCGGATTGCGGCGCCACAGGTGCAGGCCGATGGTGACCGCCAGCGCCACCAGCGGGATCAGCGAAGACGGCTCGGACGGCGCGAGGTCGGGCAGCGAGTAGACGAGCAGGATCAGCATGACCCCGGCGGGCATCCTGGTGCTCAGGAAGTGCACGACCGGGCTGGCACGCAGCTGGGACAGCGCCGCGAACGGCAGCGCGCGCAGACCCCAGGTGACCGCGGCGGAAACGGCCACGGCGGCGAGCAGATAACCGGTGTCAGGCATGGCGGGTCCTGGCGAGGTAGCGGGCCACGAGCCCGGCGGTGAACAGGGTGAACGCGACCGGCAGCAGCTGGCCGGGCGTGACCAGCCGGGCCACGAGTGCACTGAGCAGGGCCAGCAGCGGAGTCGGCAGGTCGCCCCGGCTGGAGCGCACGCCGTCGATCGCGAGCACGGCGAACAGCGCGGTCATCGCGAAGTCCATCCCGGTGACGCCGTCGGGGATGAACGAGCCGAGCAGTGCGCCCGCGGTCGCTGCGCCCACCCAATACAGGTGCGTGAACCCCTGCAGCCACAGGATGTGCGCACCGGTCCAGTCGCGGGCGTGTTCGGTCGTGGTCAGCGCATACGCCTCGTCGGTCAGCGCGAAGGTGCTGTAGGTCTTGCCGAGGCGGCCCCGGACCCGGTGCAGCGGGAACGACAACGCGTAGAACACGTGCCGGAGGTTGACCAGCAACGCGGTCAGCGCGATCGACGACAGCGGCGCCGCGGCCGTGACCAGGCCGACGAGCAGGAACTCGAACGATCCGGCGTAGATGAGCGCGGCGCACGCGGTGGCCCACCACCACGCCAGCCCCGAATGGCTCAGCAGCACGCCGAACGCGAGCCCGATCGGCACGAGCCCGAGCCCGACCGAGCCGGAATCCTTGAGCGCGGCCAAGGCTTCCGGTGTTCTCGACGGGCGGTCGGGGTCCCTGATGACGACCGGAGTGCTCATGCGGGGAATTTTAGGAGAAAACCCGCGTCATATGGTTTCCTGATATGCCGCTACACTCGCCCTGTGAGCAATGCTATCGACCTGGACCCGACCGACCGTGAAATTTTGTTCCACCTGCGTCAGGACGGTCGGCTGACCAACGTCGAACTGGCCAAGCGGGTGGGGCTGACCCCGCCGCCGTGCCTGCGCCGGGTCAAGCGGCTGGAAGAATCCGGGGTGATCAGCGGGTACCGGGCGGTCATCGACCCGGACGCCCTCGGTCGCGGATTGGAAGTGCTGATCGAGGTCGAGGTCTACGCCACCGACCTGAAGACCATCGAGGCTTTCGAGGACACCGTGTCCGGCTACGAAGAGGTCATCGAATTCCGCAAGTTGTTCGGCCGCCCCGACTACTTCCTCCGCGTCGCGGTGGCCGATCACGCCGCCTACGAGGCGTTCCAGACCGGCAAGCTCAGCGGTCTGTCCGGCGTCCTGCGGATCACGTCGCACCTGACCATGAAGAAGATCAAAGACGGCTGAGCGCCTGTGGTTGAGCTCGTTCAGCGCAGACAACCGGCGGCAGAGCCGAATTCGGGCAAGCGCTGAGAACGCGCACCGCTCGACCGCAGTCCGATGTGGACCCCGCCGCTACGGCGAGTGTTCTCGCGGCGCGATGTCCACGTGGCAGCGGGCACCGCGCCGCGGGCGGATCAGGGCTGCACGAGGACCTTCAGCGCCTCCCGGTCGGCCATCGCCCGGTAGCCCGCGGGGACGTCGTCGAGACCGACGGTCCGGTCGAACACCTTGCCGGGCTGGACCCTGCCGATGAGCACGTCGGGCAGCAGGTCCTCCACGTAGGCGCGGGCCGGCGCGACACCGCCGGTGAGCGTGATGTTGCGGAAGAACGTGCCCGCGCCCATCGGCACCTGCTCGTACTGCGGCGCACCGACCCGGCTGACCGCACCGCCGTCCCGGACCACCTCGAGCGCGGTCTCCAGCGCCGGTTCCAAGCCCACGCATTCCAGCACGGTGTGCGTGCCGTCGCCGCCGGTCAGGTCGCGCACCCGCGCGGCGCCCTCCGCGCCCCGCTCCGCGACGACGTCGGTGGCGCCGAACTCGCGGCCGAGGTCGGTGCGGTCGGTGTGCCTGCCCATCAGCACGATCCGCTCGGCGCCGAGCCGCTTGGCCGCCAGCACCGCGCAGAGCCCGACCGCGCCGTCGCCGATCACGGTCACCGACGTGCGCGGCCCGACTCCCGCGGTCACGGCGCTGTGGTGGCCGGTGGGGAACACATCGGACAGCGTCAGCAGCGAGGGCAGCAGCTCCGAATCCTCACCGACCGGCAGCTTCACCAACGTGCCTTGAGCTTGCGGGACGCGCACGGCCTCGCCCTGGCAACCGTCCACATCGCCCACGCCCCACATTCCGCCGTGGCGGCAGGAGGTTTGCAGGCCCTCGGCGCAGAAGTCGCAGGTGTTGTCCGCCCACACGAACGGCGATACGACCACGTCTCCGGCCTTGAGCCCGGTGACGTCCGAGCCGGTCTCTTCGACGACGCCGAGGAATTCGTGCCCGATGCGCTCGCCCTGCTGCGAAGGTCCCATCGACCCGTACGGCCACAGGTCGCTGCCGCAGATGCAGGAGCGCAGCACCCGCACGACGGCGTCGGTGGGCTCGTGCAGCTTCGGATCCGGCACGTGTTCCACTCGCACGTCACCGGCACCGTGAATCACAGTCGCTCGCATTGCAGCTCTTCCAATCCAACGAGAGTCCTTCCGCGCGGCATACCCGCTGCGCGGTCCGGTCATTACCGGCCCGGCGCGGTGTCCCGGCAGGCTCGATCCCTGCGGAGCGCGGCCGCCGGTCCCGGCGCGCGGCACCGGCAATGCAACAGGTGCGGGCGGGGATGTGGGAGGGCCTGTCGAGCCGGGTAACGCCGGAACCCCCACTGCCTTGCCCCCGGGCGGCGCTGTCCGATGTAGTGGCAGCGACATCGATCGGTGCCGCAGCGTCGCGGGAAGGCGGGGTCCCAGCATGGCCGGAGACAGCATGGCCGAAGACGAGTCCGTGGCGCGCGCACGCCAGCACGCGATCGGCGATCTCCTGCACCGGACCGCCCGGCGCAACCCGCACAAGCTCGCCGTGGTGGCCGGTGCGCAGCGGTTCAGCTACGCGGAGTTCGACGCCGCGGTGAACCGGACCGCGCACGCGCTTGCCGAGCGCGGGCTGGTCAAGGGCGACCGGCTGGCGCTGCTGAGCCGCAATTCGTGGCAGTTCGCGGTGATCGCGTTCGCCACCGCCAAGCTGGGTGTGGTGCTGGTGCCGATCAACTTCATGCTCACCGCCGACGAGATCGCCTACATCCTCGGCCATTCCGGGGCCGGCGGCGTGATCGTCGAGGATTCGCTGGGCACCACGGCCGAGCAGGCGCTGCACCAGGCCGATGTCCGCGGTGGCGTCCGCGGCTGGATCCCGCTCGGCGGCCAGGACCCGTCGCCCGGGTGGGAAAGCGTGGACCCCTGGTGGCAGGACGGCCCGGCGCACGCCCCCGACGTGCTCATCGCCGATGACGACCCGCTGCGCCTGATGTATACCTCGGGCACCGAGTCGCGGCCGAAGGGCGCGATGCTCAGCAGCCGCTCGCTGATCGCGCAGTACGTCAGCTGCATCGTCGACGGCGGCATGAGCGCCGACGACGTCGAGGTGCACGCGCTGCCGATGTTCCACTGCGCGCAGCTGGACTGCTTCTTCTCCACCGACGTCTACCTCGGCGCGACCAACGTCATCCTGCCCGGCCCCGACCCGGCGGCGCTGCTGGCGACGATCGAGCGGGAGCGGGTCACCAAGCTGTTCTGCCCGCCTACGGCGTGGATTTCGCTGCTGCGCCACCCGGATTTCGACAAGACGGATTTGTCCAGTCTGCGCAAGGGTTACTACGGTGCGTCGCCGATGCCGGTGGAGATCCTGCGGGAGCTGCGGGAGCGGTTGCCCGGCGTGGCGCTGTGGAACTTCTACGGGCAGACCGAGATGGCCCCGCTGGCCACGATCCTGCGCCCGCACGAGCAGCTGGAACAGGCGGGCAGCGCGGGTGTCGCGGCGACCAATGTGGAGACTCGGATCGTCGACGAGCGCGACGAACCCGTCGCACCCGGCGAGGTCGGGGAGATCGTGCACCGCAGCCCCCACGCCGCGCTGGGCTACTACAACGACCCGGACAAGACCGCGGAGGCCTTCCGCAACGGCTGGTTCCACACCGGCGACCTCGGCACCTTGACCGCGGACGGCTACCTCTCGGTGGTCGACCGGAAGAAGGACATGATCAAAACCGGCGGGGAGAACGTCGCCAGCCGCGAAGTGGAGGAGGCCGTCTACGAACTCGCCGGGGTGGCCGAGGTCGCGGTGTTCGGCATCGCCCACCCGCGTTGGGTGGAGGCGGTCACCGCGGTCGTGGTGCTCAAGGACGGCGTCGCGCTCACCGGCGAGGACGTCCGCACGCACCTTTCCGGCAGGCTGGCCGGGTTCAAGCGGCCGAAGTACGTCGTGTTCACCGATGCGCTGCCGAAGAACCCCAGCGGCAAGATCCTCAAGCGGCAGCTGCGCACCGATTACCAGTCACTGTCCGAACAGGACGGATGAGCGCGGCGAACCGCCGCCCTCGCCCGGCGTCGCGGGCGAGGGCGGCGCATCCGGTCACGGCCGCGGAATGTTGCGCAGGTTGCTGCGCGCCAGGTCGAGCATCTTGCCGACACCGCCGCTGAGCACGGTTTTGCCCGCGGCCAGCGCGAATCCGCGCACCATCTCACGGCTGATCTTCGGCGGGATGGACAGCGCGTTCGGGTCGGTGACCAGCTCGACCACCGCCGGGCCCGGCTCGGCCAGCGCCTTGCTCAGCGCCTCGCGGACGTCGCCGGGCTCGGTCACCCGCCGCGAGCGGATCCCGCAGGCTTCGGCGATGGCGCTGAAGTCGACCGGCGCGTGGTCGGTCTCGTAGTCCGGCAGCCCGTCGACCATCATCTCCAGCTTGACCATGCCGAGGCTGGCGTTGTTGAACAGCACCACCTTCACCGGCAGGTCGTAGGCGGCGAGCGTGAGCAGATCGCCCATCAGCATGGCCAGCCCGCCGTCGCCGGAGACCGAGACGACCTGCCTGCCGGGCTCGGCCAGCTGCGCCCCGATCGCGTGCGGCAGCGCGTTGGCCATGCTGCCGTGCCGGAACGAACCGACGACGCGGCGCTTGCCGTTCGGAGTGAAGTACCGGGACGCCCACACGTTGCCCATCCCGGTGTCCACTGTGAACACGGTGTCGTCGGCGGCGACGTCGTCCAATATGGACGCCGCGTACTCCGGGTGGATCGGTTTGTGGTCCTCGATCCTGGTGGTGTAGGCGTCGACGACCTTCTCCAGGGCGCGGGCGTGCTCGTGCAGCGTCCGGTCCAGGAACTCGCGGTCGGTGCGCTGCGCCAGCTTCGGCAGCAGGCCGTCGATCGTCGCCTTGACGTCGCCGTGCACGCCGAGGTCCAGCGTGGTGCGCCGACCCAGCCGCTCCGGATCGATGTCCACCTGCACGGTCCTGGCCTGCGGCAGGAAGTCGTCGTAGGGGAAGTCGGTGCCCAGCAGCACGACCCGGTCGGCTTCGTGCATCGCGTCGTGGCAGGCGCCGTAACCGAGCAGCCCGCTCATGCCGACGTCGTAAGGATTGTCGTGCTGGATCCACTCCTTGCCGCCGAGCGAGTGCCCGACCGGGGCGTTCAGCCGCCCGGCCAGCTGCATGACCTCGTCGTGCGCGTCGGCGCAGCCCGCGCCGCAGAACAGCATGACCTTCTTGCTGTCGTCGAGCAGTCCGGCGAGTTCGTCGAGCTGCTCCTCGCGCGGAACGACGGGCGCCGACGGGGGAAGCGTGACCTGCTCCTGATCGGGGTGCGCGGCCTTCTGCTCGGAGACGTCGCCGGGCAGCGTCAGCACCGACACGCCACCGCGCCCCAGCGCGGTCCGCATCGCGGTGCGCAGCAGCCGCGGCATCTGCCCGGACTGCGACACCAGCTCGCTGAAGTGGCTGCACTCCTGGAACAACCGGTCGGGGTGGGTCTCCTGGAAGAACCCGGTGCCGATCTGCGCGGACGGGATGTGCGAGGCGATGGCCAGCACCGGGGCGCCGCTGCGGTGCGCGTCGTACAAGCCGTTGATCAGGTGCAGGTTGCCCGGGCCGCAACTGCCCGCGCACACCGCCAGCTCGCCGGTGACCTGGGCCTCGGCGGCGGCCGCGAACGCCGCGGTCTCCTCGTGCCGAACGTGGACCCACTCGATCCCGTCGGTGCGGCGCACCGCGTCCACGATCGGATTGAGGCTGTCGCCGACGATGCCGTAGATCCGGCGGACACCTGCGTTGCGCAAGGTGTGCACCAGCTGCTCGGCCACTGTGGTCACGTTCGACCTCCCTCGTTTCCGGTTGCACTTCCAGGCTGCCGCAGTACTCCTGATGCGTCCAATGCCTGGATGTCCTGAGCCTCATGCGGTGGGAGCATGAGTGCCATGGAACTGCAGGTCTTGCGCTACTTCCAGGAGGTCGCCGACGGGGCGACGGTGACCGGCACCGCATCCCGCGCGCACCTCACGCAGTCGGCGTTGTCCCGCGCGCTGGGCCGGCTGGAGCACGACCTCGGCGCGGCGTTGTTCCAGCGGGTCGGCCGGTCGCTGCGGCTGACCACCGCGGGCCGGGTGTTCAAGGAGTACGCGGACACCATCTTGGAGCAGTACGACCGCGCCGGACGAGCCGTCGCCGAAACCGTCGACCCCGAGGCGGGCGTGATCCCGCTGGCGTTCCTGCACACCTTGGGGACCTGGCTGGTTCCGCCGCTGCTGAGCGGTTTCCGCGAGCAGTACCCGCGCACCCGCTTCCAGCTGCGCCAGCACGGCGAGGAGGCGCTGCGCCGCGAGCTGCTGGACGGCACCGCCGACCTGGTGATCACCAGCGGTGATCCGGGCGATCCGCTGATCCGCTGGCAGCGGTTGCTGGTGGAACCGCTGCGGCTGGCCGTCCCGCCGCACCACCGGCTGGCCCGGCGCAGGCGGGTGCGGCTCGCCGAAGCCGCCGGGGAGACGTTCATCCTGCTGCGTCAGGGGTACGGGCTGCGCGCGCGGACCGAGGACCTGTGCGGGCAGGTCGGTTTCACCCCCAGCATCGGTTTCGAGGGCGAGGAGGTCGACACCCTGCGCGGCCTGGTCACCGCCGGTCTGGGCGTTTCGCTGCTGCCGCTGCCGCAGACGGCCACGGACCCGCCGTCCACGACCGAGCCGCCGGCGCCGCACTTGGAGGTCACCGACGTGGAAAGCAGCCGCGACATCGGGTTGGCCTGGCTCGCGGGCCGCGCGCTGCCGCCCGCCTCGGAGCGGTTCCGCGAACACGTGCTCAGCCACCCGGCGCGGGCGATGAGCTGACGCCGCGACAACTGCTACGAAGTGAATAGGGGGACCGTTCGCCCCACCTATTCGGTCGAGCGAGTCCTTCACGCCCATGAATCCCCGATGAAGGAGACCGCACGTGCGCACCATTCGTGATGTTGCTGCACCGTTGCACATGCTCGATCCGGACGCCCCCGATGCGTCCGATCTCGAGGCGTTGCGCGAGGTGGTCGGCGACGCCCGCGTCGTCTGCCTCGGGGAGAGCGCGCACTTCACCACCGAGTTCGCCCTGCTGCACGACCGGGTGCTGCGGTTCCTGGTCCGCGAACTCGGTTTCTCCGCGTTCGTGCTGGAATCCGGGCTGCCGGAAGGCTTGGCCGTGGACGACTGGGTGCGCGGCGGAGCCGGGGACGTCGCGGAGATCGCCCGCACCGGGATCACCTGGTCGCTCGGCCGTTGCAGCGAGATGCACGACCAGTTGCGCTGGATGCGCGAGCGCAACCGAGCCGCAAGGCCGGTGCGCTTCTACGGGATGGACGTGCCCGGTTGGTGCCTGAATCCCGCGCCCGGCGTCGCCGGTTGTCTCGCCCGGATCCCCGCGCGGGCAGGCGACGGCGAGCTGCTGGCCACTGCCGACCTGGGTGCACCCGGTAAAGCACCGGCCCCGGATGCGCCGGGACCTGATACGGCGACAGTCCCGGACGGGCTGGAGCAGCGGATCGACGAACTCGTCGAACGGGCCGAGTCGGCAGCCGACCGGCTTGCGCTGCGCTGCGCCCGCGGCGCCCGCAGCGTGCTCGAGTTCCGCCGTGGCGGTCTTTATCCCGCACCCGGGCGCAACCTGCGCAACGAGGTGATGGCCGAGAACCTGCGGTGCATCCTGCAACGCGAGGAGCGCATCGTCGTTGCAGCGCACAACGTGCACCTGCAACGCACGCCCGCCTTCGACGGCACCGCGGCCATCGGCGGCCTGCTGGCTGCCGAGCTCGGCGAGGACCTGGTCGTGATCGGCACGACCCGCGGCCCGGGCATCGTGCCGGACGTCGATCTCGACGCCGAGCCGTCGCAGCGCTTCGCCACACCGGCCGGACGGATCACTCCACCACCGCATTCGCTGGACGCGATCCTGGACACCGCGGGCCTCCCGCACCACCTGGTGGACCTGCGGCGCGCACCCGCGGAGCTGTTCACCGGGGTCACCTGCATGGCCGGGGAGAACCTCCTGGTCGACATCGATCCGCGGCAAGCCTTCGACGCCGTCATCCACGTCCGGCAGATCACTCCAGCACGCGGCACAGCCGACTGAGGCCGCGCCGCTCAGGACCGCCAGCGGGAGAGGCGGCGTTCCAAGGTCACCAGGGTCTGGTTGAACGCCAACCCGAGCAGCGAGATCGTGATGATGCCCGCGTACATCTGCGGGACCTGGAAGTTGTACTGCGAGGTGTTGATGAGGTAGCCGATGCCCGCCTTGGCGCCGACCATTTCGGCCGCGACCAGCACGAGGATCGAGTTCGCCGCGGCGAGCCGGATCCCGGTGAACACCATCGGGACCGCGGCGGGCAGTACGACCTTGGTGAACACCGCCGTCGAGCCGAATCCCAGCGACCGCGCCGATTTGATCAGCAGCGGGTCCACCGTGCGGACCGCGCTGATGGTGTTGAGCAGGATCGGCCAGGTGCAGGCGAACACGATCAGCGCGATCTTCGAGGACTCGCCCAGGCCGAGCAGCAGCACGAACACCGGTAGCAGCGCGAGTGCCGCGGTGTTGCGGAACAGTTCGAGCAGCGGGTTGAGCAGTTCGCCGACCAGCCGGTACCAGCCGATCACGACGCCCAGCGGCACCGCGACGACGATGGCGATGCCGAAGCCCGCGACGGAACGGCCCAGACTCGCCCCGAGGTTCTCCCACAGCTGCCCGTTCGCCGCGAGCTGCACCCACTGTCCCAGTACTTCGCTGAACGGTGGCAGGAAGATGCTGTCGGCCAGCCCGATGCGCGGCGCGAGTTCCCACACCAGCAGGAAAACCACGATTGCCGCCGAGGACTTCAGCACGCGCTCGGCGACGTGCCGCGCCGGAATCGCCGACGTGGCACCGGAAGTGGCGGGTGGTGCGATGCTAGCCAATCGAGATTACCTCAGGGTCTTGGTCGTTCGACGGCGCGTCCTGCGATTCCCGGGCGGCCGCGCGCTCGGCTTGCTGCGCGCGGTCCACTTCGGAGCGCAGCAGGCTCCACACGTGGTGGCGGTAGTGCGCGAACTCGGGTGCGGAGCGGACGTCCGCGGTGCGCTCGCCCAGATCGATGTCGACGACGTCCTTGACCGTGCCCGGCCGCGATGTCAGCACCGCCACCCGCTGCCCGAGGTGCACCGCCTCGTCGATGCCGTGCGTGATGAACACGATGGTCTTGCCGGTGCGTTGCCACAGCCGCAGCAGCTCGTCCTGCAGCGTTTCCCGTGTCTGCGCGTCGAGGGCGGCGAACGGCTCGTCCATCAGCAGCACGTCCGGGTCGAAGGCGAGGCTGCGCGCGATCGCGACGCGCTGCTTCATCCCGCCGGAGAGCTCGTGCGGGTAGCGGTCGGCGAACCCGGACAGGCCGACCAGATCCAGGTGTTCCCGCGCGCGTTCGCGGCGCTGCGCGGCGGGCACCTTCTTCGCCTCCAACCCGAATTCCACATTGGACTGGGCGGTGCGCCACGGCAGCAGCGCGTACTGCTGGAACACGACACCTCGGTTGAGCCCCGGCCCGGTGATCGGCGTGCCGTCCAGCAGGATCCGCCCGGTAGTCGGTGCGTCCAGCCCGCCCAGCAGGTCCAGCAGCGTCGATTTGCCGGACCCGCTCGGCCCGACGATCACGGCTAGTTCGCCGGAGCGGATCCGCAGGTTCACGTCCTGCAGCGCGGTGAGCTCGCCGTCCGGCGCACCTCTGCCCCCGCGCACGGGGAAAGTTCGGGACACGCCCTCGAAACTGATCTCGGCCATGGTCTCCTCAGTTCTGCGCGCTCGCGCGGAACGGGTTGAATTCGTTGGTGTAGAGCCCGCGGACGTCGACCGCGCCCGGGGCGACTCGCCCGCTGGTGGTCAGCCGATCCAGCCACGTGGTGAACTCGCGGTCCTGGATCAGCCCCCCGGGGCTGGGAACTCCAGGGGAACGCCAGTAGGACACGGTGCTGAGGTCCTCGTTCCGGCCGCGTCTGCGGATGATGTCGGAGTAGCGGGCCACGACCTCGTCGCGCGGCCGGGTCTGCGCCCAATGCACCGCGTTCGCGGTGCCCGTGACCAGTTGGCGAGTGGTTTCCGGGTTCCGCTCGATGAACTCGTCCCGCAGGACGTAGCAACCGGCCGTGAACGCGCCCAACATGCCGAAGTCGCTGAACACCGACCGCAGGCCGCCGTGCGCGAGCGCCTTCTCGCGCTTGACGTCGGACAGCGACGAAACGTCGAGCTGGCCGGACCGCAACGCCTGCTCGGCACTCACCGGCGGAACCACCACCAGCTGCACCGAGTCGACCTCGTCCTGGGTGAGGCCGCCGCGCTCCAGGTAGATCGCGAGCACGTCCTCGTAGTGCGCTCCGAGCGTGTTCACGCCGACCTTCTTGTCGATGAAATCGCGCGGCCCGCGGATCGGGCTGCGCTGCATGGCGTAGTAGCCGCCGTAGCTGAGGGCGTCGGCACCGTAGTAACCCACGACCGCGGTGACGGGTGCCCCCGCGGCGGCGAGCCGCACGATGGCTCCGTTGAAGGCACCGCCGATGTCGGTGTCGCCGGTGACGGTGGCCTGGATGTCCTGCGGACCGCTGGTGGTGTTGCCGATCCACTCCAGCCGGACGTCCCCGAGCAGTCCGAGATCTTCGGCCAGTTCCGGGTAGAGGACTTCGCCGCTCCAGCCTTGGTAGCGGATCACGTTCGTCCGCGGGGAAGCGCTGCTGTGCGCGCATCCACTGAGGACGGAGGTGGTGGCGAGGCCGGACAAGCCGCGCAGGACGGCTCGTCGATCGATCGTGCTGGACACGGTGAACTCGCTTTCGCGGGCACTTCGCGGCAGGGCGCGGTGCGGGCGGAGGTGCTGCGGACGGCGCAGGCCGCAGCGAGCTGAAGACGACCGCCGGGACGGCGGTCAGTGCGGGGCAGCGGTGGTGGTCAGCGGCAGCGGACGCGCGTGCGGTGACACGAGGCGCTGTTCGCGCGGTGACACTGGGCGCTGTTGGCGCGGTGACACGGCGCGCTGCTCCCGCGGCGACACCGGGCGCTGTTCGCGCGGCAGCAGTCCACGCAACGGCGCCGCACCAGAACGAGCCCTGCTGACATGGCGGAGATGCAATCCGCTCCGCCCGGCGGGCGTCAAGCTCGCGATCGAATCCACCCGGAGGTTTCCGAATGCCGGGACGACGCCGGGCGTGATTGACCGGCTGTCGCGGACGTGCTTGCATCCAGCTCATGCGGCCGTTGCTGGTGTTCCGCGAGCACATCGACCTGGTGCGCGTCGCGTCCGCGGTCTGTCACCGCGGCTGAGCCCGCTCGCCTGAACCTTCGCCGCACGAGCCGACAGTGCCGTGCGTGCGCGCTTTTGGGGTCGTTTCAGTATGGTTTTGGTCTTGTCTTGTCAGCGGCGGAGCCGCTGAGCAGCGACCATGCAAGCAACCGGACCACCGGCGGGTTCTCAGCGGCTTCCTCGCGAGGACAGCGATTTCGCCGCGTATGGGCATACGTCAGAAATTGATCCCGCAGCGAGGAAGCCGCTGAGGTTCCGCTACCCGCACCGCTACGCAAATCATTCTGAAGGAATTCTTAGTCCTTTGTGGATCTCCAGCCAGGAGGCTGAACATGACCAACGAGAACCTGAAGTCGGACGTGCTGCGCGTCGCAGGCCGCATCGGAGCCGAGATCACCGGTGTGCAGCTGGCCGACCGGCTTTCCGAAGAGACCGTCGCGCACATCCGGAACGCCCTGCTGCAGCACAAAGTCGTCTTCTTCCGGGGGCAGCACGGGCTCACCGACGACGAGCAGGTCGAGTTCGCCGCGCGGCTCGGCACCGTGACCACCGCTCACCCCACGGTCCCGGGCGAAGAGCACGCCGCGCACGTACTCCCGCTGGACGCCGACCGCGGCGCGCGGGCGAATTCCTGGCACACCGACGTCACGTTCGTCGAGAATCCGCCCGCGTTCTCGGTGTTGCGGGCCGTTACCGTGCCTCCCTACGGCGGGGACACGGTGTGGGCGAACACCGTGGCGGCCTACGAAGGGCTCACCCCCGAGTTGCAAGAGCTCGCGGGGCGACTCCGGGCGTTGCACTCGAACGCCTACGACTACGCGGCGAAACGCCCCAACCCGACCGACGCCGAGCAGGAGCGGCACAAGCAGTTCGTCTCGACGGTCTACGAGACCGAGCATCCGGTGGTGCGGGTGCACCCCGAAACGGGAGAACGTTCGCTGCTGCTCGGGCATTTCGTGCAGCGGTTCCTCGGATTCGGCAAGTCGGACACGGCGCGGCTGTTCGACCTGCTGCAATCGCACGTGACCCAGCTGGAGAACACCGTCCGGTGGCGGTGGGCTCCCGGCGACGTGGCGATCTGGGACAACCGCGCCACCCAGCACTACGCGGTCGACGACTACGGCGAGCTGGCGCGCAAGGTCAGCCGGGTCACCGTCGCCGGTGATGTGCCGGTGGACGTCGAGGACGGGCGCAGCGTGGCGCGCCGCGGCGACGCTGCGGCCTACTCCGCGGGCAGCGCGGCGTAGGCCGCCGCCTTCCCGGAGTCCACTGAGGACCGAGCCCGGTCCGCGAGACGCGAAGGATCCCGATGTCGCAACGCCGATTGCACCTGAACGCCTTCCTGATGAACGCAGGTCACCACGAAGCCGCCTGGCGCCTGCCGGAGAGCGACCCATTCGCGGCGACCCGCCTGGACCATTACGTGCACCTGGCGCAGGCCGCCGAGCGCGGCACGTTCGACTCGCTGTTCCTCGCCGACAGCCCGGTGCTGCGCGCCGACGTGGGCCAGCGCCCGGCGGTCGCGCTGGAACCGACCCTGCTGCTGACCGCGCTCGCCTCGGCCACCAGCCGGATCGGGCTCATCGCCACCGCGTCGACGACCTACGAACAGCCGTACAACCTCGCGCGGAGGTTCTCGGCGCTGGACCACCTCAGCGGTGGCCGCGCGGGCTGGAACATCGTCACGAACGCGACGGTCGAGGCGGCGCGGAACTTCAGCTTCGACGACTTGCCCGCGCCCGACCTGCGCTACCGCCGCGCGGCGGAGTTCGTCGAGGTCGCGAGCAAGCTCTGGGACAGCTGGGAGGACGACGCGCAGGTCGGGGACAAGGACGGTGTGTGGGCGGACGCCGCGAAGGTGCACCCGATCCGGCATCGCGGCGAGTTCTTCGGCGTCGACGGACCGTTGAACGCACCGAGATCGCCGCAGGGCCGTCCGCTGCTGGTGCAGGCAGGATCCTCGGAGGACGGCAAGGATCTCGCTGCCCGCTACGCCGAGGCGGTGTTCACCGCGCAGCAGACGTTGAACGACGGCAAGGCCTTCTACGCGGACTTGAAGCAACGCGCCGCCGAGCGCGGCCGGGAACCGGACGAGATCAAGATCCTGCCCGGCATCGTCCCGGTGATCGGTTCGACCGAGTCGGAGGCGCAGCGCAAGGATTCCGAGCTTACCGAGCGCATCGTGCACGGCTACGCCCTCGCACGGCTGGCCGACACGCTGGGGATCGAACTCGGTGAGCGGGATCTGGACCGGCCGCTGCCGGACGACCTGCCGGGCGAGGAGCGGATCGAGACCGCCAAGAGCCGCTACGCGCTCGTCGTCGACCTGGCACGCCGGGAGAAGTTGACCGTGCGCCAGATCATCCACCGCCTCGGCGGCGGGCGCGGGCACCGCACGTTCACCGGCACGCCGGAGCAGGTCGCGGACACCATCGAGCACTGGTTCACCGCGGGCGCCGCCGACGGGTTCAACATCATGCCCGCGGTGCTGCCGTCCGGATTGGACGAGTTCGTGGACCACGTCGTGCCGATCCTGCGGGCGCGCGGCCTGTTCCGTTCCGACTACGGCGGAAGCACCCTGCGTGAGCACTACGGCCTGGCCCGCCCGGCGAACCGGTTCGCGCCCGGAGAAGGCACCGCATTGCCGCGTTGAGCTTCGACCGCGCTACCTACCCGCGCCACCGGGTGTATCCAAAGTAGACGATCGGGTCAGGAAGGCACGACCGGTGCCACGTAACCGTCCGAGGCCGCGGTCCAGTCGGCACTGCGGGTCCACCCGGCGGTGCGGAGCCGTTCGTCGGCCTGTTCCGGTCCGGGCTGCCCGGCGGACAGCTCGAGCTCGACGACCGAGCTTCCCCGGTCGTCCCGGACGGTCACCGTCGGCGTCGGTCCGGTGTTGTTGAAATGCGCGTTGTTCGCCATCGTCGCTCACCCCGTGCGGTCGGTCCTGGAACTGCTGTACCCGTCCAGGCGGCCGGGCATGCTCGCCGAGCGGGTGCGGTCAGAGCCGGAACGCGATGCGCGGCTGCCGGTCGTTGAGGTCGTGGATGATCCGGGCCGCATCCTGCTCGCTGAGCACGTGCTCGGCCACGAGCCCGGCCAGGTGCGCGGCGTCGACCCGGCGCGCGGTGTCGTGCCGGGCCGGGATGGAGCAGAACCCGCGGGTGTCGTCGATGAACCCGGCGTTGCGGTGGAACCCGGCCGTTTCGGTGACGGCGTCGCGGAACCGCCGCATCGCCCGCGGCGCGTCCAGGAACCACCACGGTGCACCCAGGTACACCGATGGGTAGAAGCCGGCCAGCGGCGCGAGTTCGCGGGAGAAGACGGTCTCGTCGAGGGTGCACAGCACGGTTCGGAACCGGGGGTGGGTGCCGAACCGGGACAGCATCGGTCGCAGCGCTTCGGTGTACTCGGCGCGCATCGGGATGTCGTGGCCGGTGTCGGCGCCGAACCGGCGGAACGTCTCCGGGTGGTGATTGCGCATGCTGCCGGTGTGCAGCGCCATCACCAAACCGTCCTCGGTGGACATCCGGGCCATTTCGCCGAGCAGTTGGCGGGAAAGCCGCCGCGCTTCGCCGGGGTCGGCCCGTCCGGCGCGGACTCGGCGGAACAACCCGGATGCCTCGTCGGTGTCCAGGAACTCCATTCCCGCGTCTGGCGCGCTGTGGTCGGTGGCCGTCGCGCCGTTGGCCCGGAAGAACTCCCGGCGTTCTTCCAGTGCGCGGATCAATCCCGCGTAGTCACCGGTGTCGATGCCGCTGGCAGCAGCGAGGCGGTCGAGGGACTGCGGCCAGTCCGCCCGGGTGGCGTCGAGGTAGGCGTCCGGGCGGAACGTCGGCACCACCCGCCCGGACCAGCTGGGATCGGCGGCCAGTGCGCGGTGGTGGCGCAGCTCGTCGGCGGGATCGTCGGTGGTGGCCAGCACCTCGATGCCGAAGGACTCGAACAGTGCGCGGGGGCGGAACTCCGGTTCGCGGAGTCGGGCGGACAGTTCGTCGAACAGCTCGTCGGCGGTTTCGGCCGAGGGCTGCAGCCTCGCTCCCAGCACGTCGTGCAGCTCCGCCTCCAGCCATTGCCTGGAGGCCGTGCCCAGCAACAGCGGCCAATGCGCGCAGAACGTCCGCCACACCTCGCGCGGCTCGGCGGGGGCGGAACCGTCGCGGTCGGCCAGCCCGAGCCGCCGCATCGGCACGCCGTGCGCGTGCAGCAGGCGGGTCACGTAGTGATCGGGTGTCACCAGCAGGGCGGCGGGATCGCCGAACGGGCGGTCCGCGGCCAGCAACTCCGGATCGACGTGCCCGTGCGGGCTCAGCAGCGGAAGCTCCCGCACGCTGTCGTAGAGGCGGCGGGCGATGCCGCGCTGCCCGGGATCGGGCGGTAGCAGCCGATCGGGATGCGGCTGCAGGGGCGCGCGACCGCCGTAGCGGGCGGCGAGGTCGGATCCGGTGCTCGAGGTGCTGCCGCCGTCCATGCCGCACAGCTTCGCCGCCGGTCGATCGCCGCGACAACTAGTTGCCAGCAGTTGCCGGGCGGGGCGGCGCGGTGGAACCGCGGGTGACCAAGTGCGCCTCGAACACCATCGACTCCGGTGCGGACAACGGCTTGCCCAGCTGCGCGTCGAGGATGTCCACCGCGTACTTGCCGACCCGCTCGGTCGGCCCGGAGATCGTGGTCAGGGCCGGTGCGATCAGGTCGGCGCCGAAGATGTCGTCGCAGCCGACGAGGCTGAACTCGGCCGGAACCCGCACCCCGGCGGCTTGCAAGCGCTGCAGCGCCCCGATCGCGATGAGGTCGTTGTAGGCCAGCGCAGCGGTCGGGTTCCGCAGCATCAGCGCGTCGGCGGCTTCCTGACCGCCCTGCCGGTTCGGCGCGTACGGCCCGAGGAACTCCGCTTCCACACCCAGCGCACCGGTCTCTTCCTGCACCGCGCGCCAGCGGGCGCTGTTGATCCAGGAGTTGTGCGGCCCCGACAGGTAGGCGATGCGGCGGTGCCCGATGGCGGCGAGGTGGCGAACCGCCTTGCGCATCCCGTCCGCGGTGTCCACGACCAGGCTGGGCACGCCGTCGACGGCCCGGTTGACCATGACCAGCGCCCGGTACCGGGCGAGCCGGCGGATGGCCTCGTCGGAGAGCCTGGAGGTGGCCAGGATGGCGCCGCTGGCGGTCGCCAGCAGTTGCCGCAGGTTGCGCACCTCGACGCGCGGCGACTCGTCGCTGTCGGCCAGCGCGAGCGTGTAGTTGTTCGCCAGCGCCTGCTGCTGGGCCGACTTGATCAGGCTCGCGTAGTACGGGTTGGAGATGTCGGTGACGACCAGGGTCAGCGTCCTGGCCCGGCCCGGCGCTTCGGCGCGCGCCAGCGGGCGCGGGGTGTAGCCGAGCTGCTGCGCGGCGGAGTGCACCTTCTCCCTGGTCGCCGGATTCACCCGGCTCGGGTGGGAGTAGGTGCGGGAGACCGTCGAGGCGGCCAAGCCGCAGTGCTTCGCCACGTCGTAGATCGTCGGCCTGCCCACCTGAGTAGTCCTTTCGGCAGGATTTGCGTGGCGGTGCCGGTTGCTTGCACGGTCGCTGCTCAGCAGCTCCGCCGCTGACGAGGCTTGAAATTCCCGGAGCTTGCAGCCTCCCTGCAACCGTGCAGCAACCGGTTGCCACGCTAGTTCCCGAGTCCGGGTGGGAACAGGGTGCGTTACGGAGCCGTCGGCTGGGCCGCGGATTCGCGCTCGTCCTCGGCAAGGGCGGCGGTGATCTCCTCGGCGGCCGGGGGAGCGTCCCGGTGCAGCGTTCCTACGAGTCCGAACAGCGCCAGCGACACGAGCACCGGCGAGACCACGGTGATCGCTTCCTGCAGTTGCAGCACGTACTTGGTGACCGCGAACGTGATCAGCCCGCCTGCCCACGAGGACAGCGCCGCGGCCGGCCCGATGCGCCGGAACGGGCGCAGCATCCCCAGCATCATCGGGATCGAGATCGGCCCGATCAGCGCACCGACCCATGCGACGATGATGCCCAACACCCCGCCGAGGTTTTCGGCGTTGATGGCGATCACGACGCTGAGGAACACGAACGCCACGGTCAGCACCCGGCCCGCCGCCAGGAACTGCTTGTCGGTGAATCCCTTGGCACGGCGCCAGATCTTCGGCAGCACGTCGCGGGTCATCACCGCGGAGATGGCGGTGGCGTCGGAGGCGGCCATGGCCATCGTGTGCGAGAAGACGCCGACGAGCACCAGTCCGAGCAGGCCCGCGGGCAGGAATTGCAGGGCCATCTCGGCGTAGACGTCCTCCGGGTCGGACACCTGCACCAGCAGCGGCCCGGCGAACATCGGCAGCATCAGCACTACCGGCCACAGCAGGTACAAGCCGCTGGACAGCAGCGCGGTGCGGCGGGCGGCGCGGGCATCGGGGGTGGCGATGTAGCGCTGCGCCAGGTTCCACATGCCGCCGTTGTACTCGAAGGTCTTCACGATCACGTACACCAGCAGGAAGTAGGCGGGGTAGTCGCTCGTGGTCGGGTCGGTGTGCCCGGACGGCAGCGCGCTCCAGAACGTCGCGTAGTTCAACCCCTTGTCCGCCAACGCGATACCGACCGCCGCGATCATCGCGAACGCCGCGACGCCCTGGATGACGAACTGCCCGAGCTCGGTCAGCGCGTCCGCCCACAGGCCCCCGGCGGTGCAGTACACGAGCGTGACCACGGCGGTGATGACGATGCCCCGTACCAGCGGCACGCCGACGAACTCCTGCAGCAGCAGGGCGATCGCCGACCACTTCGCCGCCACGTCGAAGACCTTCAGCAGCGACCCGCTCCACGCCAGCACCTGCTGCGTGGTGACGTTGAACCGGCGCGCGAGGTACTCCAGCGGGGAGGCGATGCCGTAGTGCAGGCGCAGCCTGTTCCACTTCGGCGCGAACAGGAAGGCGCCGATGCCGGTGGCGATCGCGAGCGGGAACATGAACACGACGTAGGACACGATGCCCTGCTCGTAGGCCACTCCGGCGTAGGCGACGAACACGACCGCGCTGTAGCCGGACATGTGGTGCGAGATCCCGGCCAGCCACCACGGCATCCGCCCGCCTGCGGTGAAGAAGTCCGCGGTGTCTGCGACCTGGCGGTGCGCCCAGACCCCGATGCCCAGCATGACCAGCAGGTAGCCTGCCACGACCGCCCAGTCCAGCGGATGCATGTCGATTCCTCTCCCGGCGCCGGTACGGTTCGCTCCGTTCTCCGGCTTCCACCTCGTTGTGCGGGATCGCCGCGCGACTCGGCCCGCAGGCCGACTTCGAGCGCGTACAAGCTAGGCAAGCGCGCAACCGCGCGGCAATCGGTTGCCAACAGTTGCCTCGCTCCGGCCGGGGCGTGGGCTGCGCGGATCCGGCGCCGGCCGGCGTCGGCAACTCGCGGCAACTCCTTGGCTCCCGGCGGTTTCCGCGATGACGATCACACGACCGCCGGGTCGCGGCGTTCGGCCGGTCGGCCCGTGGAAGTGCTCAGGGCGTGCGCCAGCTAGGCGTGCGCGCCCGTCCGGATGGAGGAGCAGCATGGTCAACGCGCGGTTCTCCCGGCGTCAGGTCGTCCTCGGTGCCGCTGCGGTACCACTGGCATGGTCCGTCTTGCCGCGCGCGGTCTCCGCGGCACCGTCCCCTATGCGGGAACAGGTCGAGCTGGACACCGGTTGGTCGTTCCGCTTCGGCGAGCGGGGCGATTGGCAGCGCATTCGGTTGCCACACAGCTGGAACGCCCGCGACGGTCAGGACGGCGGTGACGATTACCGGCGCGGTGCCGGTTGGTATCGGCGCGAGTTGCCGTTGAGCGCGGAATCGGCCGGCAGGCGCGCCTTTCTGGAATTCGACGGTGCGAACACGACCACCGACGTGTGGCTCAACGGTGTTCACTTGGGACAGCACAGCGGCGGCTACACGCGGTTCCGGTTCGACGTGACCGAGGTGCTGCGCCCCGGTGCGAACGACTTGCTAGTTCGCGTGGACAACGGGGAAAATCCGGATGTGGCGCCACTTTCGGCGGACTTCACGTTCTTCGGCGGGCTGTACCGAGGTGTTCGCCTGCAGCTGACCGAGCCGGTGCACCTGGACTTGCTCGATCACGGCGGGCCGGGCGTCTACCTGCGGCAGCGCGAGGTTCGCGCGGATGCGGCCACGGTGGAGGTCACGGCGAAACTGGCCAACGATTCCGAGCAGGCCCAACACGTGGATGTGCGCGCCACGATCACTGATGACGATGGTCGCGTGGTGGCGGAGGAATCCGCGCCTGCCGTGTCCCTTGCCGCTGGCGGGCGGCGACAGTGCACCTTCCCGGTCCACATCGGATCACCGCGGCTGTGGAACGGGCGCGCCGACCCGCATGTGCACCGCGTGCAGGTGCAGCTGCGGGAGGTGGACACCGGCAGGCCGCTCGACGCGGTGACGGAACCGTTGGGACTGCGGACGTTCGCCGTCTCGCCGTCAGACGGGTTCTCGCTCAACGGCGAACCCCTGCGGCTGCGCGGTGTCAACCGCCACCAAGACCGGCGGGGCAAGGGATTCGCCGTCGACGACGGCGACCACGAGCAGGATTTCGCGCTGATGCGCGAGATGGGCGTCAACGCGCTGCGCACCGCGCACTATCCGCAGGACCCGCTGGTCTACGATCTCGCCGACTCCGCGGGTTTCGCGGTTTACACCGAGGTTCCGTGGGTCAACGAGATCACCGACTCAGCGGCTTTCCGGGACAACGTCAAGCAGCAGCTGCGCGAGCTGATCCGGCAGCACTACAACCACCCTTCGGTGCTGTTCTGGGGCATCGGCAACGAGCTGGGCTTCCACCAGACGGACAAGGACCCGCAGATCAACGCGCTGCTGGCAGAACTCGCCGAGCTGGTCCGCACCGAGGACCCGGAACGCGCCTCCGCCTACGCCAACGTGCTCAAACGCGCCGACGACGACCCGTTCACCGAGCACGCCGAGCTGTCCGGCTACAACCGCTACGAGGGCTGGTACGAGGGCACGGCAGACCAGTTCGGACAGTGGGCCGATTCCCTGCACGCCGCCGATCCGATGCGCAAGATCGCGGTTACCGAGTACGGCGCCGGAGCCAACATCGACCAGCACGGCCCCGCATCACTGGCCGCGCCACCGGTTCCGGACGGGCAGTGGCATCCCGAGGAATACCAGGCGTTGCTGCACGAATCCTTCATCGCCCAGATCGACGAGCGCCCGTACCTGTGGGGAACGTTCTTGTGGAACATGTTCGACTTCGCCTCCGACAGCCGCGATGAGGGCGCTGCGCCCGGCATCAACGACAAGGGTCTGGTCACCCACGACCGTGCCGTCCGCAAAGACGCCTTCCACTGCTACAAAGCACATTGGAGCGACGAAGCGGTTCTGCACATCACCAGCAGGCGGTGGACGCACCGAACGGAGCCGGACACGACCGTGCGGGTGTACTCCAACGCCGAATCGGTGGCACTGACCCTCAACGGCGCGCCGCTCGGCGACGGCACGCGCGACGGCCGGGTGTTCAGTTGGCCGGTGCGCTTGCGGCCGGGCTCGAACGTGCTCACCGCACAGGCCGAAGTGCACGGATCGGTGCACACCGACGAGGTCACCTGGCAGCTGAGCCAGCAGTGACGATGTCGTTCACCAAACGAACGTAGCGCGGATGCCTCGCCCGTCAGGGCGGGGAGTAAGCGCGTCCAGTCCGTGGGCGACGTGCCCAGCGGTGACCTACACAGGCGGACGCTGTTGTTGCTCGATGTACTGCCGCACTACCGATAGCGGCGCGCCACCCACGGAACCGGCGAAGTAGCTGCCGGACCACAGTCGGACGCCCTTCCAGTACGAGAACCGCAGGTCCTCGAACTCCTTCCGCAGCATCCGCGAGGACACACCCTTCAGGCTGTTGACCAGCTTGGACACGGCGACCTTGGGTGGGAAGTGTACGAGCAGGTGCACGTGGTTCGACTCGCCGTTGAACTCGGCCAATTCGGTTTCAAAGTCCTCACACACCGCCCGCATGACCTCTTCCATCCGCCGCAGGTGCGTGTCCTTCCGACCAAGGTTTCTCGCGAAGACCACGATGGCCCGTAAGGCCGCTGACGCTGCGATCGGCGCTACCAAGACTGCGCTGGTCGAGCAGGCCCGCAAGCACGACCGCGTGCTGCGGCTGGTCGACCCGAAGCACACCACGATGGACTGCGGACAGTGCGGCGCGAGAGCCAAGCACCGCCTGCCGCTGTCGGAACGTACCTACACCTGCACTGCGTGCGGAGCCTGGTCCCCGAGGGACAAGAACTCCGCACGCGTGATGCTAGTTCGGTTTCAACCCGGCTGATGTTGAGGGCGTGAGTCCTGACCGCGTGCAACGCGGTCAGGCTGCCTGAGTCAGGAATCTCCCGCCTTCAGGCGGGAGGATTCAAAGCAACGCCATTCCGGGATCGGCCAGGACCGCGGCGGTGTCCGCCAGCAGTTCGGAGCCCTGCTGGCCGTCCATCACCCGGTGATCGAACGACAGCGCGAGTTGCAGCACCGAGCGCGGTTCGATGCGTTCGCCCTGCTCGTCGTGCACCACCCACGGCATCCGGCGCACCGCCCCGACCGCGAGTATCGCGGTCTGTCCGGGATTGAGGATCGGCGTGCCGGAATCCACGCCGAAAACGCCGATGTTGGTGATCGTCGTGGTGCCGCCCGCCAGCTGCCCGGGAGTGGTCGCGCCCGCGCGGGCGGTTTCGGCGAGCTCGTTGATCGAGGAGGCCAATTCCCGGAGGGAGAGCCGTTGCGCCGCTTCGACGTTGGGCACGACCAGCCCGCGCGGCGTTGCGGCGGCGATGCCGAGGTCGACCTGTTCGCGCAGCACGATCTCCTGGGCGTCCTCGTCCCACCGGGCGTTGGCGATCGGAGTCCGGGCGATCGCGGCCAGGTAGGCGCGCGCCGCGAACGCGAGCGGGGTGAGTTTGACGTCGCGGAACTCGCGCCGCTGCTGGATCTGCTCGCGCAGCTGCATCGTGCGGGTGACGTCGATCGTGCTGAACTCGGTGACGTGCGGTGCGGTGAAAGCCGACGCGACCACCGCCTCCGCGGTGCGCTTGCGCACGCCCTTGATCGGCACCCGGGTCTCGGTTCGCCCGGCCCCGGTTCCCCGGGTCTCGGTTCGCCCGGTCTCGATCGGGGCCTCGTTCTTCTCGGCGTGTGCGAGCACGTCTTGGCGCGCCACGATGCCGTGCTGCCCGCTCGGCCGGATTTCCCCGAGGTCGACACCGAGTTCCTTGGCGAGCTTGCGCACGGGCGGCTTGGCCAGGGGGCGGTGCCGGGCCGTAGCCGATTCTTGTTGCTGCGGTTGCGAATCCCGACGCTGCCGGCGACTCCGCCGAGAATTCGCACCGGTGTTGCCGTATCCGACGAGAAGCTTCGGTTCGTCCTCAGCGGACTCTGCAGCGTCCGCTTTGGACGACGAGGCATCGCCGGCAGGCTGCTCCGGTCCGGCGGGCGAGCCGATGCGCAGGATCGGTGTGCCGACCTGGACCGTTTCCCCTTCGGCGGCGAGCACTTCGAGCACTTCACCGCCGTGCGGTGCGGGCAGTGCCACCACGGACTTCGCGGTCTCGATGTCGACGACGGCCTGGTTGACCGCGACGGGGTCGCCTTCGGCGACGTGCCACGTCACGATCTCGGCTTCGGTCAGGCCCTCGCCGACATCGGGAAGGTGGAACTCCTGGGCGGTGCTGTTCACGCGGACTCCTGCTCGCGACCTCGGGTCAATGCGCGTAGGACTCGTCGCAGCCCTCCAGGATGCGATCGAGGTTCGGCAACCAGTCCGCTTCCAGCCGCGCAGCCGGGTACGGGGTGTCGTGCCCGGTGACGCGCACGATCGGTGCCTCCAGCGAGTAGAACGCGGCGGCCTGCACCCGGGCTGCGAGTTCGCCGCCGAGCCCGGCGGTCCGCGAAGCCTCGTGCGCGATGACCAGCCGTCCGGTGCGCCGCACCGACTCCACCACCGTCTCGTCGTCCACGGGCGAGAGCGACCGCAGGTCGACGACCTCGACGTCGCGGCCCTCTTCGGCCAGCGCTTCGGCCGCTTCCAGCGCGATCGGCACCAGCGCTCCGTACGCCACCAAGGTCAGGTCGCCGCCGCGCCGAACCACCCGCGCACTATCCATTGCGGACGGTTGTGCCGCGGTGTCGAGTTCGCCCTTGCGCCAGTAGGAGCGCTTCGGCTCCAGGAACACGACCGGATCGTCGCAGCGGACGGCCTGCCCGATCAGGTCGTAGGCGTCCTGCGCGGTGGACGGGCTCAGCACCCGCAATCCGGCCGTGTGCGCGAAGTACGCCTCGGGCGACTCGCCGTGGTGCTCGATCGCCCCGATACCGCCGCCGACGGGAATCCGGATCACCACCGGCAGCGACACCAGACCCCCGGACCGGTGCCGGTACTTCGCCAGCTGAGTCACGATCTGGTTCATCGCCGGGAAGGTGAAGCCGTCGAACTGGATCTCGCAGACCGGCCGGTACCCGGCCATCGCCAACCCGATCGCGCTGCCGACGATCCCCGCTTCACCGAGCGGCGCGTCGACCACCCGCGACTCGCCGAAGTCCTTCTGCAACTCGGCAGTGACGCGGAAAACGCCGCCGAGACGCCCGATGTCCTCGCCGAGCAGCAACACCTTGTTGTCCGCGGCCAGCGCGTCGCGCAGACCGCGGTTCAAGGCGTGGGCGAGCGCGGTGCCCGTCATGCCTGCTGCCCTTGCACGAACGCGAGGTGCTCCTCGAGCTGCTTGGCCAGTTCCCGCGGCAGCTCGGCGAAGGTGTGCCGGAACGGCGAATCCGGGGCAGGCACGGGAAGTTCGCGGCAACCGCGGCGCAGCCGGTCGGCCAGCCGGTCCTCTTCGGCCCGCAGCGATTCGCTGGATTCGCCGAGGTGCGACCGCAGCCGTTCGATCGGGTCCCGCTGCGCCCAGTCGTCGTTCTCCGCCGCGGCGCGGTAGCGCGAGTCGTCGTCGGAGGTGGTGTGCGGGTTGCGGCGGTAGGTGACCGCCTCGATCAGCGTCGGCCCGCCGCCGCGCCGGGCGGTGCTGAGCGCGTCGTGCGCGGCCGCGTGGCAGGCCACCACATCGTTGCCGTCGACCCGCACGCCCGGGAAGCCGAATCCCTGCGAACGCTGCGCGGCGGGAACCCGGCTCTGCACTGAATAGGGCGCGGAGATCGCCCACTGGTTGTTCTGGCAGAAGAACACCACCGGCAGGTTCTGCGCCGCCGCCCAGACGAACGCCTCGTTCGTCTCGCCTTCGCTGAGCGCGCCGTCGCCCAGGAACACCAGCACCGCGCGGTCCCGCCCCGGGTCTCCGGTGCCCACGTCGCCGTCGCGCACGATGCCCATCGCGTAGCCGACCCCGTGCAACGTGTGCGCGCCGATCACCAGCGTGTACAGGTTGAAGCCGCGCTCGTGCGGATCCCAGCCGCCGAGGGTCGTGCCGCGGAAGAGCCCCAGCAGGTCCACCGGGTCCACGCCGCGGCACCAGGCGGCCGCGTGCTCGCGGTAGGTCGGGAACACCACGTCCCGTTCGTGCAACGCCGAGGCGGCGCCGACCTGCGCGGCCTCCTGTCCCAGCAGCGACGGCCAGAGCCCGAGCTCGCCCTGGCGCTGCAAGGCGATCGCCTCGGTGTCCAGCCGCCGCGCCAGCACCATGTCGCGGTGGGCGCGGTGCAGGTCGAGCGCATCGTCACCGCTCGGCAGCAGCTCGTGCGCGGTCAACCGGCCTTCGGCGTCGAGCGCGGACCACGGCTCGGGCGGGGACGGCGAGGGGTCCATGGCGCTCCAAGGGGACGGGCGGATCAGCGGGCACGCGGTGCGCACCGTTTCAGCGCCGCGCCGACAGCGACAACTGTTTGGTTCAATCAGCGCACGAAACGCAGCGGAACAAGCCTGCCGAGCCGTCCCGGACGCAAGATCTCGGCTGGCGGCGCAAGATACGTGCGAGGTGCTCCATGGACGACACGGACCGGCGGATCGTCGAGATCCTGCGAACCCGGGCGCGCACGCCCGTCAGCGAGATCGGCAGGCAGGTCGGGCTCTCCGGCGCGCCGGTGTCCCGCCGGATCGAACGCCTCGAACGCGACGGCGTGCTGAAGGGCTACGTGGCGATCACCGACGACGCCGCGGTGGGGGAGTTGGACGCCTTCACCGAGATCCGCCTGACCGGCGCCACCGACACCGCCGAGATCGAGCAGATCGCCAAGCAGGTGCCCGAGGTCCAGCAGTACTTCACCACCTCCGGCGACCCGGACGCGCTGGTGCGCTTCCGGGTGCGCAACGTCGACGACCTGCAGCGGGTCGTCAACGCCATCCGGCGCACCGGGAAGGTGGCGGGCACCAAGACGCTGATCGTGATGGCCTCGTGGGACCGCAACTTGGACGGTTGAGCCCTTCCCGGTCGGCCCTCGCGCACGGCCGTGAGTCCGGGCTCGTCGACTTCCTGCGGGTGAGGAGTTGCTTCGAGTTCGCCGCGTTCAGCGCGACTCGGGCAGCGTGGTCGCGGTCGCGATCAGCGTCCTGGCGGCGGCTTCGATCCTGGGGACGTCGCCGGTGACGATCCGGTCCAGGCACAGCCCGCGCAGCCCGGAGATGAGCAGGCTCGCCCGGGCGCGCGCCTCCGTCTCGTCGAAACCGAGATCGCGGTGTACCGGGACCAGCGGATCGACCATGGCGGTGACGGCCTCGGAAGCCACCGCGCCGTACCGGTCCGGTTGCGTCGGCGCCAGGCTCAGCACTTGGAACAGGATGCGGATCGGCCGCTGCTGGTGGCCTTCGGTGATCGCCGTCCACAGCGCCCACGCCGCCTCGCGCAGGCTCGCGGCGTCGTGCACACCGCTGAACAGCCCGGCGACGTCCGGCCTGCTGGCGGCGATCGCCTCGGCGATCAGGTTGTCCCGGCTGCCGAAGTAGTACAGCAACATGCGCTTGCTGGTGCCCAGCTGCGCGGCCAGCGGGCTCAACGACATGTCGGCGATGCCGTGCTCGGCCAGCTGGTCCACCACCTGCCGCAGCAGTTCGGCGCGCTTGTCGGACCTGGAACTCACCAGCCGAGTGTACCGACCGGTACATGTCGTGTTCAACGCGCGCGCTCGTGGCGGTGAGCCGCCGTTCGGGGGTTTCCGCTAGGCCGGGCGGCCCTCGGCTCCGCTGCTCTGAACGCGAAGCCGGCGGCTCGCCGTTGTTCACCGTTAGCGATCTGCGTCGACTCCGGGAGCTGATGCAGGTATTCCTGGAGAGCGGGCCGCGCTCGGCGAACCGGGCGGGCTCGTTGTTGTGTGCAGGTGTTGGCGGAATTGCGGGGGTTTGGTGCAGATGCCGGTAGACGATCGCGCGGCCGGTGCAGGTGCCGAGCGCCCGGACTCGGATGAGGCGCTTCGGCCGATCGAACCGGACGACCTGTTCCGCCTCCGGTTCGCGACCTCGGCGGACCTGTCGCCGGACGGCGAGTCGGTCGTGTTCGCCCTGTCCCGCACCGACGTCGAGGCGAACACCGACCACACCGACCTGGTGCAGGTGGCGGTCTCCTCGGGCGGTCAACGGCAACTCACCAGCGTCGACGCGGTGCACGCGCACCCCGCGTTCGCGCCGGACGGGCGCGAAATCGCGTTCCTGTCCACCCGCACCGGCGTGCCGCAGATCTTCGCGCTGCCCCTCGACGGCGGCGAAGCGCGCCAGCTCACCGCCTTCCCGGACGGGGTCGGTGGTGGGCCGGTGTTCTCGCCGGACGGGACGCGCATCGCCTTCACCGCCGTGCCACCCGGAACGCGGCGCGACCCCGCCCTGCCGTATCGAGTCGACCGCGCGGCCTGGCGGGCCGACGGTGTGGGCGTCATCGAGGACGCGCTGCAGGACGTCTACGTGGTCGCGGCCGAAGGCGGCGAACCCGTGCGGTTGACCGAAGACCGCTCGTTGAACACCGCTCCGCAGTGGACACCGGACGGTGCGGCGCTCGTGTTCAACGCGAGCTTCGACCCGGAATCGATGGGGATGCTCAACCGGCTGCGAAGGGTCGACCTCGACGGTTCGGTGTCCGATGTGGCCAGTGGCGGGGCCATCGCGAGCCACGCGGTGTGCCCCGACGGGCGCATCGCGTACGTGCTGACCAATGAGGACGGTCGGCGCGCGGGATCGAAAGCCGACCTGTGGGTCTACGACCCGGAAACCGGGGTTCACCAGCGGCGCACGACGGGGCTTGTGGACGATGTCGGCGGACGGCTCGTCCCGGACATGCCCGCGTTCGCCTTCACGATGGCGGGCGTCCTGATCTCCGCGGACTCCCGGCACGCTTACCTGCCCGCGCAACGCGGAGGTGAAGTGCGGGTGCTGCGCGTGGGATTGTCCGGGGCCGAGTCGCACGAACCCGTGGCGGGGGGTGAGCGCGGGTGCGCACCGGTGCGGTTGCGCGGGAACCGGCTGCTGTTCGCCGCCTTCGGCATCCGCGACCCCGGTGACCTGCACGTGCTCGACACCGCCACCGGGACCGAGAGTCGGCTGACCGAACTCAACGCCGAGCTGCTGGCCCGGCTCGAGTGGCCCGCCGTGCACCACCTGGAGTTCACCAGCACCGACGGCACGGCCGTCGAGGGCTGGTACCTCGAACCCGCGCGCGCGAAGCGCCCGTTGCCGACACTGCTGGGAATCCATGGTGGACCGCACGCCGGATGGGGCCACACCTTCGTCTTCGACTTCCTGATGCTGGCCGGTGCGGGATACGGCGTGCTGTTCGTGAACCACCGCGGTTCCACCGGTTACGGCGACGACTTCGGTACCGCGATCACCTCGGATTGGGGCAACCTCGACTGCGCCGACCTGATGGCCGGTGTCGATCACGCGATCGCGATCGGCCTGGCCGATTCCGACCGCCTCGGCGTGTTCGGCGCTTCCGCCGGCGGCACGCTCAGCGGCTGGCTCACCACCCAGACCGACCGGTTCCGGGCGGCGTGCCCCGAGGACCCGTTGTTCGACTTCTCCAGCATGTACGGCACCAGCGACATCGGAATCTGGGCGGGCCGCTCGTTCATGGGCGGCGACCCGCACGAACGCGCCGAGCTCTACCGGCGCTGCTCACCTGTTACCTACGCGCACAGGTCCAGCACGCCGACCTTGTTCTTCCAGCACGAGAGCGACCACCGCGCGCCGCCGGGGCAGACCGAACAGTTCTACACGGTCCTCAAAAGCCGCGGCGTCACGGCGGAAATGCTGCGGTTTCCCGGAACCTCGCACGTCGGTTCGGTGCTCGGGCCGGTCACCCACCGGCGCGCGCAGAACGAGGCGCTGCTGGAGTGGATGGACCGCTACGTCCTCGGCGAAAAGTAGCCGGGGACTGCCAAGAGGCTGCTAGGCCGAACCGGACCCGAACGGATCGCGGACGTGCTCGATGATGTCCGCGACCGAATCGACGATCGCAGTCGGCTGATACGGGTGCCCCGCCACGGCATCGGGGCCGGAGAGCCCGGACAGCACCAGGATCGTCCGCATCCCGGCCTCGATGCCGCAGCGCACGTCGGTGTCCATCCGGTCGCCGAGCACGATCGCGTTCGCCGAGCGCGCGCCCACCGCCCGCAGCGCGGAGCGCATCATCAGCGGGTTCGGCTTGCCGATGTAGTAGGGCTCGTGCTCGGTCACCCGTTGCACGAGCGCGGCGACGGCCCCGGTGGCGGGCAGCGGCCCTTCCGCACCCGGCCCCTTCTCGTCCGGGTTGGTCGCGATGAACCGGGCGCCGCCTTCGATCAGCCGGATGGCGTGCGTGATCGCCTCGAAGCTGTAGGTGCGCGTCTCACCGAGCACGACGTAATCCGGATCGTCGCCGGTGAGCACGTAACCGGCGTCCAACAGCGCCGCGGACAGCCCGGCCTCACCGAGGACGTAAGCCGACCCGCCGGGACGCTGTTCGCGCAGGAACCGGGCAGTGGCCAGCGCCGAGGTCCAGATCGTGTGCTCGGGGACGTCCAGGCCCCGTTCGAGCAGCCGCGCGCGCATGTCCCGCGGCGTGTGCACGGACTCGTTGGTGAACACCAGGAACGGAATTCCCGCCGATCGCAGGGCTGCCAGGAACTCCTCGGCGCCCGGCACGGCGTTCTCCTCGTCGCGCATCAACACGCCGTTGAGGTCCATCAAGTAAACCCACGAATCCGCATCCACCACATCGGGATGGTCCCATGCGGCGCCCGGCGCGACTGCCCGCCCGCGCGGCTCGCAGCGCTCAGGGTCGGCCGGTGCTCACGACCGGCCAGCGCGGCTGAGGGTCGGCAGGATCGTCCGCTGGTGCACGTCCTGCAGTGCGAAGGCCGCGGCCGCGTAGAGCGCGACCACGCACACCCCCAGGCCCAGCCAGCCATCGCAGAGCCGTGCGATCGGTAGCTGCCGGTACTCGACCACGCCGGTCAACGCGAACCGGCACCCGGCGAACGTGAGCACGATCGCCACCAGCGGTTTCCCGGCGGCGGTCACGACCGCGCACAGCAACACCGCCGCGGCGAGGAACAGCACGGCCACACCCAGCACCGGGCTGTGCCCGCCGGGTGCGCTGCGCAGCGTCAGCACGCTCGTCGTCAGCCAGGTGGCGCTGAGCGTGCTCATCCCGATCGCCAGGACCGGGTCCCTGTTCAGGAAACCGAAAACGCCCGCGAGCAGTTGCAGGGGCACCGCGATGGTCAGCACGGCGGCGGCTCGCGGTGCGCACCCCGCGATTCGACCGTCTTCAATGGACAGTCGTGCTGCCCGCCGGACGCGCCGGATCAGCGGTCGTCGCGGCCGTTCCCCGGAAGCGCCACGTGCCGTGCGGCGAGGTCGGCGCTGCGACGCACTCCGAGCAGTTGCATGCAGCGCTGGTACTCCTCGGCGAGGAGTTCGTAGGCGCGCACGACGCCGTCCTGGCCCCCGGCCATGATCCCGTACAGGTAAGCGCGCCCGATCATCGCCGCGTCCGCGCCCAGCGCCCGCGCGACCGCGATGTCCGCGCCGTGCCGGACACCGCCGTCGATGAGCACGGTCGCCCGCTCGCCGACGGCGGCGCGGACGGCGGGCAGCACCTCCAGCGTCGCGGCCGAGCGGTCGAGCTGCCTGCCGCCGTGGTTGGACACGACCACGCCGTCGGCGCCGCGACGCACGACCTCGCGCGCGGCCTCGGCGGTGTTGATCCCCTTGACGATGAGCCTGCCGGGCCAGCGCTGCCGCAGCCGCTCCAGCGCGGCGAAGTCCAGACCGGGGTCGAACAACGTGCGCGCCAGGTCCTCCGAGGTGTAGTTGCCGCGCACCCCGTCGAGGCAGGCGAAGCCGATGCCCGGGGTGGTCAGCTTGTGCAACCACCACGCCGGGAACATCGACATGTTCAGGAACGTCCTGGCCGTCAGCGCAGGCGGGATGGTCAGCCCGTTGGCCACGTCCTTGAGGCGCTTGCCCGGCACCGAGGTGTCCACGGTCAGCAGCAGCGTCGAGCAGCCCGCGGCTTGGGCCCGCGAGATGAGCAGTTCGTTCAGCTCGGCGTCCTGCGTGTAGTAGAGCTGGAACCACAGCGCGACGCCGGGCGCGGCCTCCCGGACGTCCGCGACGGACGTGGTGGCCATGGTCGACAGCGAGTACGGGACGCCGAAGTGCTCGGCGACGCGGGCCACCGCCGCCTCGCCGTGGTGGTGCATCATCCGCGTGTAACCGGTCGGCGCGAACACCAGCGGCAGCGCACTGCGTTCGCCCGCGAGCTCGATCGCGGTGTCCGGATCCGTCACCGGGCGCAGTGGTTCCGGACGCAGCGTCACGCGCCGGAAGGCGGCGATGTTGCGGGCGGCGGTGATCTCCTCCTCGGCCGAGCCGTCGACGTAGTCGAACACCGCGCGGGGAGTGGTGCGCCGGGCCGCGGCGCGCAGCTCGCCGATGGTGCGGGCGTTCTCCAGGCGGCGGGCGGTGCGGCCGAACGCCGGCTTGCTGAACTGCACGACCTCGCGCAGCTGCGAC
Source organism: Saccharopolyspora galaxeae (assembly GCF_016526145.1). Taxonomy (GTDB): domain Bacteria; phylum Actinomycetota; class Actinomycetes; order Mycobacteriales; family Pseudonocardiaceae; genus Saccharopolyspora_C; species Saccharopolyspora_C galaxeae. The sequence continues at coordinate 49,867 of NZ_JADDUE010000005.1, read as the reverse complement.
CACTTCGGCAGTTGCCGCGCCCGCGAGACGGCGGCCAGGGAGATCTTGTTCGGCATCGGTTCCTTCCTCGGGCGGGACATCATCACACGATTGCCCCGCTTCGGTCACCGGCAGCGGGCGACGGCCCGAGCGCGGGCCGGGGTTCGCTCGTGCGCTGGTGCCACCGGGCTCGGACCCGAGGCCGCTCGGCGCCGATTCCCGGCCGCACCGGGCCGGACGTGTAATTCGCTCTCCCCGCCGGAACGGGAGTTCTGCTGCGGTAGGCTGAAACGAGTCGGTGCTGGGGGCGGCAGCCGCACTGGGGTTCTGGCGCTGGGGTTTCCAGCACTGCGGATCACGGCATTGCGGGCTGCGGCATCGGGGGTCGCGGCGCTGGGGGCGTCGTTTCGCCGACTGTGATTTTCCTTGCGACCGGGGAGCTGGGGACGATCAGCGGCATCGGGAGTGCAAAGCTGGCCGTGCCGTGCAACGCCGTCCGATCCCCGCTCGCAGGCGATGCGGAGCGGATCGCCGCTCTTGCACGACCGGCCGCCCGCGCGCTGCGAACAGCGCCGGACGGCGAACCGGAACTACCGCTGCGAGGTGTGCCCACCCATGACCGACTCCGCGAGCACCGCGACAGCGGACTCCGGCCGGGACGTCGCAGCACCGCGGGCGGCGGTGCTGATCGCCGTGCTGGTCGTCTCGGCCTTCGTGATGATCCTCAACGAGACGATCCTGAGCGTCGCGTTGCGCGATCTGACCGAGGACCTGGGCGTGTCCACCACCACCGTGCAATGGCTGACCAGCGGGTTCCTGCTGACCATGGCGGTGGTCATCCCGATCACCGGATTCCTGCTGGAGCGGTTCACCCCGCGGCAGGTCTTCCTGGCCTCGCTGACGCTGTTCAGCGCAGGCACGTTGCTCAGCGGGCTCGCACCTGGATTCGGAGTCCTGCTCGCCGGGCGCGTGGTGCAGGCGTTCGGCACCGCGGTGATGCTGCCGCTGCTGATGACCTCGGTGATGCGGCTGGTCTCGCCCGCCAACCGCGGCGCGACGATGGGCACCATCACCATCGTCATCGCGGTCGCCCCCGCGATCGGTCCGACGATCGGCGGAGCGGTGCTGGCCTGGCTGGGCTGGCGGTGGATGTTCTGGCTCGTGCTGCCGTTGTCGTTGCTGGCGCTCGTGATCGGTGCGGTCTGGATGCGGCTGGACGCCGCGACCCGGCGGGTGCCGCTGGACGTCGGCTCGGTGCTGCTGTCCGCGCTCGGATTCGGCGGTGTCCTCTACGGGCTTTCCGCGATGGGGGAGTCCGCGGGCGGGCACCAGCCGGTGCCGCCGTGGGCGGCCATCGCCGTCGGCGCGGTCGCGCTGGTGGTGTTCGCAGCGCGCCAGGTGCGGCTGCAACGCGACGACCGCGCGCTGCTCGACCTGCGCCCGCTGACCTACCGCCCGTTCGTCGTCGCGCTGGTGCTCGCCGCGCTGCTGTTCATGTGCCTGCTGGGTGCCGGGGCGATCCTGCTGCCGCTGTACCTGCAGACGGTGCTGGGAACCAGCACGTTCGTCAGCGGCCTGGCGGTGCTGCCGGGCGGGCTGGTGCTGGGAATGCTCGGGCGCCCGGTGGGGCGGTTGTTCGACCGCTTCGGCGCGCGGCCGCTGGTGATCCCGGGGGCGCTGGCGATGGCGGTGTCGCTGTGCCTGTTCGCCACGCTCGGGCCGGACTCGGCGCTGGGCGCGGTCATCGGGATCCACATCCTGCTGATGACCGGGCTCGGGCTGATGATGACGCCGCTGATGACCGAGTCGCTGAGCGTGCTGCCGGACCACCTCTACTCGCACGGCAGCGCGATCCTGTCCACGCTGCAACAGGTCGCGGGCGCGTTCGGCACCGCGGTGTTCGTCACCGTCGCGGCCGCTGGCAGCGCGGCCGCGACCGGAGCGCCCGACGCCGCCGGGTTGCGGACCGCGTTCGTGGTGGCTGGAGGTGTCGGGGTGCTCGCGTTCGTCACCGCGCTGTTCGTGCGCGGGCGCGGGGGCGCCGCGGCTGCGGGCGCGACCATCGGCGACGGTCGCCAGGAGCCCTCGGACCGGACGTTCTCCAAGCGGTAGCGCGGAATCGTCCGTGCGCCGGAACGGGCGCTCAGCCGCCGGCGGGTGGTGGCCCGAGCGAGGCCGCCGCTCGCACCAGCTCGTCGATGTAGTGGCGTCGTTCCCCGAGGTCGACGTCCTGCCGCAACGGGCCGATGTGGAGCTCCCAGGCGGCTCGCCCGGTGCCGTCGAACACCGGAGCCGCCAGATGCGTCAGCGGCTGCCGTTTCCGCGAGCGCAGCTGCGCGGAACCGTAGGGCTCGCCGCTGATCCGCGCCAGCAGCGACAGCACGCGTTCGCGCAGCTGCGCGGCCGGATCGTTCGTGAGGTGTTCGACGACTTCCGAGAGCACGTCCAGCATCGCTGGGTCCGCGGCGTCGATGCCCCACAACGCCGCCCCGGTCGTGCGGATGTGTTCGAGCGCGTCGGCGAGGCCGGGCCGCTGCCCGGGTTCTGCGGTGTCCAGCCAAGCGCGCTGCCGCCGCTCGTCGGCGAAGGCCACCACGGCCGCGCCCGCGGGAGCGCGCAGCGGCAGTCTGGTGCCGGTCGTGATGCCCGCGGGCAACCTGCCCGGCCCTGCGGTCACCGCCACGAACTCCGACTCGGTGCGGGTGACCAGGCTCAGCGACGCTCCGCAGGCAACCCGCTCGGCGAGTTCGGCGAGCACGTCTTCCGTGCCGGTGGGCATCGCCGCATCGGTGCCCGACGCACCTGCGAGCGTGCGGAGTCGCGGTCCCGGCCGGTAGGTGCGGTCCGGTGCGCGGCGCACCCAGCCGCGCTCATCGAGGGTGTCGAGGATCGCCGCGACGGTCGACCTGCTGAGCTCCAGCTCGTCGGCGATCTCCGCGCCCTTCACCGGACCGGTGTCGCCCGCGATCAGTTCGACGACGCGGACCACTCGTCGCGTGGGCGGCGACGCCGACCGGTCGTTGCCCTCCGGCACAGCGCCCCCTAATCTCGATCGAACCGAATATCGGTGACCGTAGCACGAATAGTCGTGCCAGGAGGTTCGCGATGAAACCACCCGGACCCGCCGACCCGGAAGGCATCGACTTCGCCTTCGACGACATCCCCGAACTGCACGAAGTGCTGGCCCGCCTGCGCGCGGAAAAGCCCTATGCGAGCGTGCCGTTCGCCGGCACGCGCGCGGTGCTGCTGCTGACCCGGGAGCTGGTCAGCGCCGCGTTCAAGGACGAGGGCACGTTCCCGGCCGCGGCGATCTACCCGCTGACCACACAACCGGTGCTCGGCCGGACGTTGCAGTGCATGTCCGGCCGGGAACACCGCATCAACCGGGCCGTCGCCGCACCACCGTTCCGCCGCAGCAAGGTCGCCGAGTACGTCGAACCGCTGCTGGAGCCGCTCGCGCACGAGCTGATCGACCGGTTCGCCGCGCGCGGGGAAGCCGACCTGGTCGCGGAGTTCACCAGCCGCTACCCGGTGCTGCTCATCAGCCGCATGCTCGGGTTGCCCGCGGAGAGTGAGGGAACCGTGCGGCGTTGGGCGCAAGACCTGTTCAACTACCCGCTCGATCCCGATGCGGCCATGGCGGCGTCCGCGGAGTTCACCGAACACGTCCGCCCGATCCTCGACCGGCGCCGCCGCGAACCCGGTGCGGACCTGATCTCGATGCTGGTCACCGAAACCGCCGAAGACGAGCACCTCGACGACGAACAGGTGCTGGCGTTCCTTCGCCTGCTGTTCCCGGCCGGTGCGGACACCACGGTCTTCGCGCTGGCCAACACGCTGGCCGCGCTGCTGAGCCATCCCGATCAGCTGGAGCTGGTGCGCTGCGACCCGGACGAGCACGTGCCGTGGGCGATCTGGGAGGGGTTGCGCTGGGAGCCGCCGGTGGGCCTGCTGCCGCGCATCTGCCCGGAAACCACCACGTGGCAAGGAATCGAGATACCCGCGGGGACACCGATGATCTTTTCGATCAACGCGGCGCTGCGCGACCCGGCCGCGCACGCCGATCCGCACCGCTTCGACGTCACCCGACGCTCGGCCGACCTGCTGGCGTTCGGACAGGGGCCGCACACCTGCCTCGGCACGTGGTTCGCCGTGGCCGAGCTGCAAGCGGGCTTGAAGGTGCTGCTGCGGCGCCTGCCGGGGCTGCGGCTGCGCGCCGGGTGCGCCGTCCGCATCACCAGCCAGGTCGGCACCGCGTTGCGCGGCCCGGACGAGCTGCCCGTGCGGTGGGAGAGGTGACGGCGCCTGCGGCGGAAAGTCGCGTGCCGACGAGGAATCCGGTTGGCAGGATGAGCCCGTGAACGATCACCCCGATCCCACCCGCCGAGCGGACTGGATCAACACCCCGGTCACCGCGGAACTCCTGCGCGGTGCGTTCGAACTCGAACGCACCGAGCACGGCCTGTTACCGCACCGCCTGCCCGCCCGCGCCCGCGCGCAGAGCGCGGACGAGCGGCTGGCCATGATGGAGTCCCAGCCCGCCGGCGTGCGGCTGGTACTGCGCACCTCGGCGACCGCGCTCGAACTGGACACGCTGCCCACCAAGCTGGTCTACGCGGGCGCGCCACCTCGCCCGGACGGCGTGTACGACCTGCTCGTGGACGGTCGGCTGACCGGGCAGGCCACCGTGACCGGCGGGAACACCCGGAGCATCGACATGCGCACCGGCGCCGCCGAGTACCGGCCCGGACCGCCCGGCACGGCGCGGTTCACCGGCCTGGCCGAAGGCCGCAAGGACGTCGAGATCTGGTTGCCGCACAACGAGATCACCGAACTCGTCGCGCTGCGCACCGACGCTCCCGTGGAGCCGGCGCCGGATCGGGGCCGGCGGGTGTGGCTGCACCACGGCAGTTCGATCAGCCACGGCTCCAACGCAGCGAGTCCCAGCACGACCTGGCCCGCGACGGCGGCCGTGCGAGGCGATGTGGAGCTGATCAACCTCGGGCTGGGCGGCAACGCGCTGCTCGACCCGTTCACCGCCCGTGCCATGCGCGACACGCCCGCGGACCTGATCAGCGCGAAGATCGGGATCAACCTGGTCAACTCGGACCTGATGCGGCTGCGCGGGTTCACCCCGGCGGTGCACGGGTTCCTCGACACCATCCGCGACGGGCACCCCACCACGCCGCTGCTGGTCATCTCACCGATCCACTGCCCGATCCACGAGGACACGCCCGGACCCGGCGCTTTCGACCTCAGCGCGCTCAGCGCTGGGCAAGTGCGGTTCCGGGCCACCGGCGACCCGGCGGAGCGCGCCGCGGGCAAGTTGACGCTGGGCGTCATCCGGGACGAGCTGGCCAGGATCGTGCGCGAGCGGACCGCCGAGGACCCGAACCTGCACCACCTGGACGGCCGCGAGCTGTACGGCGAAGCGGACTTCGCCGAGCTGCCGCTGCCCGACGAGCTCCACCCGGACACGGCCGCCCACCGCCGCATCGGCGAGCGCTTCACCGGACTGGCCTTCGACTCCGGTGGGCCGTTCGGCATCCAGCGCTAGCCGGTGGCGGATCACCACCCGACGTTGAGGTGCTGCAGCCCGTAGATGGCTTGATCGGCGGCGTAGGCGATTTCCTCGTCGACCACGTGCAAACCCGGGAATCGCTGCAGCAGCGCGGGAAACGCGATCCGCATCTCCATGCGGGCCAGCGGAGCGCCGAGGCAGTGGTGGATGCCGTGCCCGAATCCGACGTGCGGCGCGGCGGAGCGGGTCACGTCGAACCGCTCCGGTTGCTCCAGCAGGCCGGCGTCCCGGTTCGCCGCGGGCAGGTTCACGTTCACCAGATCGCCGCGGCGGATCGTGACCCCGTCGAGTTCGACGTCGCGCACGGCCATCCGCGGAGAACCGCCGTTGACCACGCTGAGCCAGCGCATCAGTTCCTCGACGGCGCCGGGCACCGCGGCCGGATCGTCGCGGACGATCGCGAGCTGCTCGGGGTGGCGCAGCAGCGCCAAGGTGCCGAGACCGAGCATGTTCGACGTCGTCTCGTGCCCTGCGACCAGCAGCAGGTTGGCGATGCCGATGAGTTCGGCGTTGCTCAGCGCGTCGGCGTGGTCGCGGATCAGCATCCCGATCAGGTCCTCGCCGGGACGCTCGCGAGCCCGGTCGACCAGACCGGTCATGTAGGCGATGGATTCCTCGGAGAGCTCGATCCGGTCGGCTTCGGGCGCTGTGGTGTCCAGCTGGCGCCGGGTGCGCTCCTGGAACTCCGCGCGGTCGGTGGTGGGCACCCCGAGCAGTTCGCAGATGACCAGCGACGGGATCGGCAGCGCGTACTCGGCGACGAGGTCGGCGGGCGGTCCGTGCCGTTCGAGGGCGTCCAGGTGCTCGTCGACGATCTCGGCGATCCGGGGTTGCAGCCGCCGCATCCGCCGCACCGTGAACTCCGGTGTGAGCAACCGCCGCAGCCGGGTGTGGTCGGGCGGGTCGAGCGAGAGGATGTTCCCGCTGCGGTGCCCGGACAGCTGCCGCGGATCCCGGGCGGGCCGCTGCCCGGCGTCGAGGTCGGCGGGCCCCCAGCCGTTGATGAAGGAGTCGGCGTCGCCGAGCATCCGCCGCACGTCGGCGTGCCGGGTGAGCAGCCACGCCGGCGGGCCGAACGGGGTCGGCACCCGGACGATCCCTTCCGCCGCGCGCACCGCCGCCACCTCCGGGGCGGGGCCGAACCCGCTGCGGCGGGTGCTGATCGGCGTGGGCTCTCGGCCGGTGGTGGACGGCTGGGTCACTGGCGCTCCTGCGTGGTCGGTGCTCGTCGCGGCATCCCCGGGACCAAGTTAATTCAGTTGCCTGACTGAATGCAATTGCCTGGGTACGGCGCGAACTTCGGCCGAAGAATCCTCCGCGGCGCGCAGTCCCGCGAGCCGGATCAGCACGGCGGGGAGGTCTCGGCCGGGGCGCGCATCAGCATGTCGGCGACCAGCTCCGGCTCGGTGATCATGAGGTCGTGCCCGGTGTCGATCTCCCACAACCGGCCCGCCGCGCGGGCGGTGGCCAGCCGAGCGGGGTCGCGACCGTGCAGCGCCGAGGAGCACACGATCTGGGTCTGCGGGATCGCATTCAGCGCCGCCTCGTTCGTCAGCAGCAGCGGCTGTTCGAAGCACCGATACGGGTGCGGTGTGAGTTTGCTGCGCACCCATGCGGCGTCCTCCGGGTCGGTCACGCCGAAGATCGGGGACGACCCGGTGTCCGGGAAGTGGACGAGTTCGACCCCGTCGACCACCTGGGTGTGCTCGCGGATCGCGACGGGCGCGAGATCGATGATCGCCTCACCGTGCGCCGGGGTCGCGGCGTCCAGGTAGACGAGGTGCCGGATGCGCTCGGGCGCCCGGTCGGCGACGCCGGTGACGACCATTCCGCCGTAGCTGTGCCCGGCCAGGACGACGTCGAACAGGTCCTCGGTCCGCAGCACCGCCAGGACGTCCTGGACGTGCAGGTCGAGATCGACATCGGGACCGAGCAGATGCGCGCGTTCGCCGAGTCCGGTCAGCGTCGGTGCGTGCACGTCGTGCCCGGCCGCGCGCAGAATCCGCGCGACCCGCCGGTAGCACCACCCGCCGTGCGCCGCGCCGTGCACCAGGACGTAAGTGGACATGCCCGCCTTTCGGCTCCGGATCTTCGCCAGCGGATCGGATCGCCCGGGCAGCGGCGTTCGGCGAACCCGGCCGCCAAATCCTAAGACAGCCAAGTGACTCATCCGTCGCCGCGGGCGGACCCGAGCGGGTGCTCCGATGTTGGACTCGCACCCGCCGGACGCTCATCATCAACACCATGAGCGAGGTGGCAGCAGAGGACTTCGAGGCCATCAGGCGGCAGGTGCGCGAGTTCGTCCGCTCCGCGGTGCTGCCGCGCGAGACCGAGATCATGAACGCCGACCGGGTTCCGGACGACCTGCGCTCGGCCGCCGCGCAGATGGGCCTGTTCGGCTACGCGATCCCCGCGGAATGGGGCGGGCTCGGGCTCGACCTGGCCCAGGACGTCGAACTCGCGATGGAGTTCGGCTACACCACGCCGGCGCTGCGTTCGCTGTTCGGCACGAACAACGGCATCGCGAGGCAGGTGCTCGTCGGATTCGGCACCGATGCGCAGAAGCAGCGGTGGCTCGAACGCATCGCCTCCGGGGACGTGGTGGCCTCGTTCGCACTGACCGAGCCGGGCGCCGGCTCGGACCCGGCGGGCCTGCGCACCCGCGCGCACCGGGACGGCGACGAGTGGGTGATCGACGGCAGCAAGCAGTTCATCACCAACGCGCCGATCGCGGACCTGTTCGTCGTGTTCGCCCGCACCGCCGAGCCGCAGCCGGAGAACCCGGGCATCGCGGTGTTCCTGGTGCCCGCGGGCACGCCGGGAATCACCGTCGGCCCGAAGGACGCGAAGATGGGGCAGGAAGGCGCCTGGACCGCGGAGGTCGGCTTCGACCAGGTCCGGGTGCCCGCCGACGCGCTCGTGGGCGGCGACGAGGCCGCCGGGTACCGCGCGGCGATGACCTCGCTGGCGCGCGGGAGGGTGCACATCGCCGCGCTCGCGGTCGGCGCCGCCCAGCGCGCCCTCGACGAGTCCGTGTCCCACGCCGCCACGAACACCCAAGGCGGTCGGCGCATCGGCGAATTCCAGCTGGTGCAGGCGATGCTGGCCGATCAGCAGACAGATGTCCTCGCCGGTCGCGCCATGGTCCGCGAAACGGCGCGCGCCCACGTCAGCGGCGAGGACCGCCGCATCGGCCCTTCCGCGGCGAAGCTGTTCTGCACCGAGATGGCGGGCAGGGTCGCCGACTCGGCCGTGCAGGTGCACGGCGGCGCCGGCTACATGCGCGAGATCCCGGTCGAGCGGATCTACCGCGATGTGCGGTTGCTGCGGCTCTACGAAGGCACCAGCGAGATCCAGCGGCTCATCGTCGGTGGGGGACTGGTGCGCCAGGCGGTGCGCGGCTCGTGACCACCGGAGAGCTGCCGCTGGCCGGAACCACCGTCGTCGCGCTGGAGCAGGCCGTCGCGGGGCCGCTGGCGAGCCGCCACCTCGCCGACCTCGGCGCCCGCGTGATCAAGATCGAGCGGCCGGGGCAGGGCGACTTCGCCCGCGACTACGACGCCGCGGTGCACGGTTTGTCCACCCACTTCGCCTGGCTCAACCGCGGTAAGGAATCGCTGGCGATCGACCTGAAGTCGGACGGCGGGCTGCGCGCCGCCCGCGAACTCATCGCCCGGGCCGATGTGTTCCTGCACAACACCGCGCCGGGAGCGCTCGAACGGCTCGGGCTGGACGGCGAGACCTTGCGGGCCGCGCACCCGCGGCTGGTCGTGGTCAACATCTCCGGCTACGGGACCGGCGGACCGCGCCGCGACCGGAAGGCCTACGACATGCTCGTGCAGGCCGAGACCGGGATGGTCGCGGTGACCGGCACACCGGAGACGCCGTCCAAGACCGGAGTGCCCAACGCCGATATCGGCGCCGGTCTCTACGCGGCGATGTCCGCGATGAGCGCGTTGCTGCGGCGCGAACGCACCGGTGCAGGCGGCGTGGTCGACGTGTCGATGTTCGACGCGGCCGTCGAGTGGATGGGCCATCCGCTCTACATGCAGCTCTACGGCGGCGCGCAGATCCCGCGGATGGGACTGAGCCACGCGGCGATCGCGCCGTACGACGCCTATCCGACCGCGGACGGGCAGATCCTCATCGGGGTGCAGAACGACCGCGGATGGCGCCGGCTGGTGACGGAAGTCTTCGGCGCCCCGGAACATGCGGAAGATCCGCGGTTCGCCACCAACGTCGCCCGGGTGCGCAACCGGGCCGAGTGCGACGCCTTGGTGGCTGCGTGCACCGCGCGGTTCGCCACGGCCGAACTCGACGAGCGGCTCGCGGCCGCGGGCATCCCCGCCGCTCAGATCAACGGCACCGCGGAACTGGCCGAGCATCCCCAGCTCGCCGAGCGGGACCGGTGGCGCACGGTGCCGACCGAAGCGGGCGAGATCCGCGGGGTGCTGCCGCCGATGACGTTCCGCGACGCCGAACTGCCGATGGGGCGGATCCCGGCGCTCGGCGAGCACAACGCGGCGATCCTCGCCGAACTGGAACTCGATGATCAACCCGACGGCGGAGGGGACTTTGATGGCTGAGCAGCTGTCCGCGCAGCGCGTGGCGATCGTGACCGGCGCGGCCAGGGGAATCGGCGCGGCAACGGCGCTGCGCCTGGCCGCGGACGGGTTCGCGGTCGCCGCGCTCGATCTGGAGGAAGCGGCGGCCGAGGACACCGCCGCTGCGATCGCCGCAGCAGGCGGCACCTCGCTCGCGGTGGGTGCCGACGTCTCCGACGCCGCAGCCGTCGATGCCGCCGTCGCGCGGACCGCAGAGACGCTCGGCTCGCCTTCCGTGCTGGTCAACAACGCCGGGATCACCAGGGACAACCTGCTGTTCAAGATGACCGAGCCGGACTGGGACGCGGTCATGGGCGTGCACCTGAAGGGTTCGTTCCTGATGAGCAGGGCCGTGCAGCAGCACATGGTCGCGGCCGGGTACGGGCGGATCGTGAACCTCTCGTCGACGGCTGCGCTGGGCAACCGCGGTCAGGCGAACTACTCGACCGCGAAGGCCGGGCTGCAAGGCTTCACCAAGACGCTCGCCGTGGAACTCGGCAAGTTCGGCGTGACCGCGAACTGCGTCGCGCCCGGCTTCATCGCCAGCGACATGACCAAAGCGACCGCGCAGCGCATCGGCGTGCCGTGGGAGCAGTACGCGGCCGACCGCGCCGAGGCGATCCCGGTGCGCAGAGCGGGTGAGGTGGACGACATCGCCAACGCGGTGTCGTTCTTCGCCGACGAGCGGTCCGGCTTCGTGTCCGGGCAGATCCTCTACGTCGCCGGCGGTCCCAAGGCTTGAGCCTGCGAAGCTCGGTGCCGTCACCGGGAAACGTATGCTGCGGGCATGGCCCTCGTGGACACCTTCAGAGCGCTGCACCACCGCGGTGACGTGCTGCTCATGCCGAACCCGCCGGACGCGGGCGCGGCGAAGATCATGCAGTCGCTCGGGTTCTCGGCGCTTGCGACGACCAGCAGCGGTGCGGCCGCCGCCCGGGGACTGCCGGACGGCGGCTTGAACCGCGAGTCGGCGTTGCACGCCGCCGCCGAGATCGCGGCAGCGGTCGACGTGCCGGTCTCGGCGGACCTGGAGAACGGGTTCGCCGCGGAACCGGCCGGGGTCGCCGACACGATCCGGCTCGCGGTCGAGTGCGGGCTGGCGGGCGCCTCGGTCGAGGACTGGGACGGCACCGCGCTCTACGAGCCCGAACACGCCGCGGACCGGGTGCGCGCGGCCGCCTCGGCCGCGGCGGGTGAACTCGTGATCACCGCGCGGGCGGAGAACCACCTGCGCGGAGTGTCCGATCTGGACGACACCATCGCCCGGTTGCAGTCCTATGTGGAAGCCGGCGCCGATGTCGTGTTCGCCCCGGGGTTGAACACGGCCGAGCAGATCGGCGCGGTGGTGCGCAACGTAGATGTTCCGGTCAGCGTGCTGGCCGTGCCCGGCGTGCCGCCGGTGGCCGAGCTCGCGGAGCTGGGCGTGCGCCGCGTTTCGACCGGCGGTGCGCTGGCGTTCGCCGCGCACGCGGCACTGGCCGACGCGGCGCGGGAACTGCGCGAGCACGGCACCTTCGGCTATTTGGACGCGGGCGGGCGCGGGCGCGTCGCCCTCGACGAAGCGCTCGGCTGACGCGGCCGCCGGCAACCACGGAGTACGGAGGAGACCTCTCATGCCCACTGCACTGTCCCTTTTGGACCTCGCGCCGATCGCCCGTGGCGGTACCGCCCGGGAAAGCTTCGACGCCTCGATCGAGCTGGCGCAGGCCGCCGAACGCACCGGATACCGGCGCGTGTGGTACGCCGAACACCACAACATGGGCTCCATCGCCTCCAGCGCCACGAGTGTCCTCATCGGACACATCGCGGCGCGCACCGAGTCCATCCGGCTGGGCGCGGGCGGAATCATGCTGCCCAACCACGCGCCGCTGGTGATCGCCGAGCAGTTCGGCACGTTGGAGACGCTGTTCCCCGGGCGCATCGACCTCGGCCTCGGCAGGGCCCCCGGCAGCGACCAGAACACCGTGCTGGCGCTGCGCCGCGACCCCGCCCAGGCCGACGCGTTCCCGCAGGACGTCCTCGAACTGCAGGCGTACCTGGGCGGAAAATCGGTTCGCGGCGTCCGCGCCGTGCCGCACGCGGAAACCGCGCCACCGCTGTACATCCTGGGCTCGTCGCTGTTCGGCGCGCGGCTGGCCGCGCAGCTGGGCCTGCCGTACGCGTTCGCCTCGCACTTCGCGCCGGACGCCCTGCACGAGGCGGTGTCGGTCTACCGCGCGGAATTCACGCCGTCCGAGCAGCTGACCGAGCCGTACGTGGTGGCGGGGGCCAACGTCTTCGCCGCCGAGGACCACGACGTCGCGGTGGAGCAGAAGACCACCGCCTACCGCGCGCGGGCGCGCATGATGATCAAGTCCGGGCGGCCGGGGGTGAACCTGACCGACGCCGAGATCGACGCGTTCCTCGCCTCGCCGAGCGGCCGCCCGCTGGCTTCGATGACCAAGTACACCGCGGCCGGGACGGCCGACGAGGTCCGCGAATACCTGGAAGGTTTCGCCGAATCCAGCGGGGCCGACGAGCTGATGCTCGCCCACCAGGCCATCGGCACCGCCGAGCGGGTGCTCTCGGTCGAGCTGACCGCAGGGGCGATGGCCCGGTCCCGCTGACTCACCGGCACGAGTTCGATCCACTGTGGATGGAAAGGCGGTCGGGAATCTCGGAGATCCGCGGCGATCCTGGAGGTTCCCGCTGCCCGGCGGGCTCCGCGAGACCGGATCGGGCGAAGGCGTTCAGCCGGTGCTCGCCCACATGTCGGCGGTGAGCCGGAAGCTCGGCAGGTCGGCGAACGACATCTTCGCCTCGTAGAGGCGGACGTAGCCGGTGTGCGCGATCTTCCACGCGCCGTCCACGTGGCGGTACCGGTCCTCGTAGTAGGCGGAACCGATGATCGCGACCTCGTAGCGCGGCACCAGAACGGTGTCGCTCAGGCACCAGCTCCCGCTCGCGTGCTCGCCGTCGACGGTGATCTCCGGGCCGGTGCAGTGGTGCACGGTGGTCATCCCGGAGCCGAGCTGCTCGCGCATGTAGGACACGATCTCGTCGCGGCCGGTGAACGCCAGCGGGCGCCCGCCGGACGGCGACCCGTAGTCGGTGGTCGCGTCTTCGGCGAGGGTGGCTGCGAGCTCGTCCCACTGCTTGAGGTCGATGCTGCGCAGGTAGCGGTGTTTGAGGGCACGGATCTCTTCCAGCGCGATCAGGTCCATGCTCTCAGCCTGGAGCACCACCGGCGCGCGCACCAGACCCCGGATGCACCCGGTATCGCCCGGACCGAGCAAGCGCTCGGGGCGGCGATCACTGCGGACGCGGTATTGAACCTCGCCGGGGATGACCTTAGAGTCCTCGCTAGAACCTGTTCTAGCGAGGGAGGTTCCGGTGAGCGGCTCCGAGGATGCGGTGCGTTCCGGCCAGGCGTGGTCGGAGTTCTGCCGCGCGCTGGAACGGGCGGGCGAGGTGGTGCTGTCCGGCAGCGCCCCGGACACCCCGTTCGACCGCGCCGAAGGCTTCCGCTACCTGACCCGGCTCACCCGCGAGATGCTGTATTCGTGCGTCGACAACGCCGATCCCGACTTCCCGCGGCTGCACGAGCTGGACCTGGTCAAGATCGGCGCGGACAACCCGGACAACGTCTACCTGTCGGCCAACATCCGCGGTGACCGCGAATACCGGATCACCGGCGAGCGCGGCACGATCAGCTACTTCAGCATCGGGTCGAAGGCCAACCGCTACGCCAAGGACGGCACCATGGCCTCCACCGGCGAGCTGACCGACGCCGATCTCGTCGCCGAACCGGACGGCACGATCGAGATCATCGCGAGTGCGACCCGGCGGGGCCGGAACTGGCTGCCGCTGGCACCGGACTCGACCGGGCTCGTGGTTCGCCAGACCTACCTCGACCGCGCCGCCGAGGCACCCGGCCGATGGCGCATCGAGCGGCTCGACGGTCCGGGCGAACCCGCCGAGTTGGCGCCGGACTTCCTCGCCGCGGCGCTGCGCCGCACGGCGCTGGCGGTGCACGGCACGGCGGCGACCTTCGCCGGGTGGGCGGAGCTGTTCGCGACCAAGCCGAACGAGCTGCCCGACTTCGGCCAGGAGATGTTCCAGCGCGCAGGCGGTGACCCGGAGATCCACTACCTGCACGGCTACTGGACGTTGCGGCCCGGCGAGGCGTGGCTGATCGAGACCGACGTGCCCGAATGCCCGTACTGGAACTTCCAGCTGGACAACTGGTGGATGGAGTCGCTGGACAACCGGCGGCGCACCACCGTGAACAAGCACACCGCCCGGCTCGGCCCGGACGGCAGGCTGCGGATTGTCGTGGCCGACCGGGACCCGGGCGTGGGCAACTGGATCGACACCTGCGGGCACGATCGCGGCACCGCGCTGCTGCGCTGGCTCGGAGCCGATGAGCACCCGATCCCGGAATGCCGGGTCGTGCCGCTGGCGTCGCTGAGCTCCGAGGGGGACCGGTGACGGGCACCGAACTACGCGTGGACGACCTGCTCGCGGCCGCACGGGACAAGACCGGGTTGACGGAGTTCGGCGACGACTGGTTCCTCGAACCGCTCGGCGTACTGGTCACCTCGCTCAACGACGAGGCCCGGCTATCCGCGACCGGTCTGGAACTGACCCGCCGCAGGCTCACCGCGCTGCTGGCCGACCGCCTGCGGCTGCGCGCCGTGCAGCGGGCGCACCCGGAGATCCTGGAGGTGCGGCCGGTGGTCGCCGCCGAGATCTGCGGACTGCCGCGGACCGGGTCGACCTTGCTGCACCGGCTGCTGGCCACCTCGCCGCAGCTGACCTCCACGATGTCCTGGGAGACGACCTACCCGCTGCCGTTCCCCGGCGAAGGCCCGGACGCGGCCGAGCGCAAACGCCGCGCGCAGGAACGGATGCGGGCGTTCCTGGAGCTTTCCCCGGATTTCGGCGACATCCACACCGTGGCCTGGGACGAGCCGGAGGAGGACGTGATCCTCGTCGACCGGTCGTTCACGTCGATGAGTTTCGAGTCGTTCCACTGGGTGCCCGGCTACGGCGACTGGCTGCGTACCACCGATCAGACCAAGGCGTACGACGAGCTGCGCCAGTGGTTGCAGGTGCTGCAGTGGCAGCAGCCCGCGCGTTCCGGGCTGCGCTGGATCCTCAAGTCGCCGCACCACCTGACCGCGGTGGGCACCGTGCTGGACGCCTTCGAGGACTGCTCGATCGTGATGACGCACCGCTCGCCGGTGCGGGCGGTGCCCTCCTACGCCTCGATGGTCAGCAATCTTTCCGCGCAGTACAGCGAAAACGTGGACGACGCCGGGCTCGGGCGGTATTGGAGCGACCGGTTCGTCGCGTCGTTGCGGGAGTTCTGCGCGGTTCGCGAGGCGCGCCCGGACCGGTTCGTCGACGTGCGGTTCGACGCCTTGCTCGACGATCCGGTCGCCGAAGCGCTGCGGGTGCTGCGCGCGCTGGGCCGGTCACCGGGGGAGGGCGACCGAGCCGCCTTCGAGTCCTATGTGGAGCGCGACCGCGCGAGTCGCACCGCTGCGCACCGGTACTCCCCGGAGGAGTTCGGATTGTCCGAGTCCCGGCTGGAACGGGACTTCGCGTTCTACCGGGAGGCTTACCTGTGATGCTCTCCGACGAAGTGGTGCTGATCTCCGGAGTCGGCGCGGGGCTCGGCGCGAAGCTCGCCACCCGCGCTGCGGCCGAGGGGGCGAAAGTGGTCGCCGTGGCCCGCTCCGGCGACGTGCTCGCACAGGTGGAGCAGGACGTCGCCGCAGCGGGCGGTGAAGCGCTGGGAGTGCGCTGCGACGTTCGCGATCCCGACGACGTGAGCAGGGTGGTGCGCACCGCGACCGAGAGGTTCGGCCCGATCACCGGGCTGGTCAACTCCGCCTACGGGCACCCCGGTTTCACCGATCTGCTGGATACGCCGGAGAAGAAGCTGCGCCGGTCGATGGACATCATCCTGTTCGGCGCGCTGAACATGGCGCGCGAGGTCGTGCCGCACATGCGCGCCGCCGGCCGCGGCTCGATCGTCAACATCGGCACCATGGCCACTCGCAAGCCCCTCCGTGGTGAAGGCGGTTATGCGGTCGCGAAGGAGGCGATGGCCGCGGCGACCCGGTTCCTCGCGCTGGAGCTCGGCGAGTCCGCGATCCGCGTCAACCAGGCCGTGCTGGGCTGGCTGGACGGGCCGGGCGTGCGGTTCTACCTGGAGATGACCGCGCAGCAGCGCGGGGTGGACGAACAGCAGGTCTACGACGAGATCGCGGCGCGCAACCCGCTCGGCCGGATACCGACCGACGACGCGTGCACCGGCGGAATCCTGTTCCTGCTCTCCCGCTACGCCAGCGAGATCACCGGCGCGACGTTGGACGTCAACGGCGGGGAGTACATGCCTTCGTGACGGCCGGAGGCAGCCGTTGCCGCCGGGCCGTCTCTGAGCGAACGGACCGTTTGACCAATCTAGTGGGACCAACAGGCCGTTCACTCGTGACGGCTGAAGGCAGCCGTTGCCGCCGGGCCGTCTCTGAGCGAACGGACCGTTTGACCAATCTAGTGGGACCAACAGGCCGTTCACTGTCTGCGAGGCATGGTTACCGCCCGGTGCGGGAACTCGACGGGCAGGATGACCGGACGGGGCGCGGCCGAGGTGATCGGCGCGGTCTCGCGACGTGAGGACCGCCGGAGATGGTGCAGGTACTGACGTTCGGGCACGGCACCGCCACGCAGGACGAGATCATCCGGCTGCTCGGCGGAGCTGGCGTGGCCGGAGTGGTCGACGTGCGTTCCGCGCCGGGCAGCAGGCGCCACCCGCACGTGGCGAGGCACGAGCTCGAGAGCTGGTTGCCGCAGCAGGGCATCTCCTACCGCTGGGACCGGCGCCTGGGCGGATTCCGGAAGCTGCCGCCGGATTCCCCGGACTCGGTGTGGAACAACGACGCGTTCCGGGCCTATGCGGCGCACATGCGGACTTCGGAGTTTCAGTCCGCAGTGGACGGACTCGTCGACCAGGCCGTTGGCCAGGTGACCGCGATCATGTGCGGCGAAACGGTGTGGTGGCGTTGTCACCGGCGGATGATCGCCGATTTCCTGCAACTCGCGCGGGGGGTCGAAGTGCGGCACCTGATGCACGACGGCTCGCTGGCCGAGAACCGGCCCATCTCCGGTGTCCGGCTGCGCGACGACGGCCTGCTCGTATACGACGGGGGCAAGCCGACGCCGCAGCACGGATGAACCATCCACTATGGACGAAGGGCGTCAAGCGGTGCTCCGCCCGTGGCCGGCGCCGTGCAAATCGAGGTCCGCCGTGAGCGGTTTTCCCCCGCTGAAGCGGATTTCCCGAACCGCGGGCGTGTAGAGGCTCGCCACCACCACGTAGTCGCCCGGCGCGAGTCCGCCGAGTTCGTAGCGGCCGTCGGCGTCGGTGCTGGTACTGCCGATGACGTTGCCGCCGCTGTCGGTCACGGCCACGGTCACCTCCGGCAGAACACGTCCGCCGGGCGCGGTCACGGTTCCGGCGACGACACCGAGTCCGGCGAGCGTGAAGTCCTGAACGGCACCGGAACCGTTTACCGGGACCGACGCCGCTTCCGGGCGGCACTCGTCCGCGGTGGCGATGATCGTGTAGTGACCCGGCTGCAACGCGGGCACCGAGTAATTGCCCTCGGCGTCGCTGCGAACTCGGCCGACCTGGCGGCCGCCGGGCTCGGTCACCGTGACCACCCCGGCGACGGTGCTGCCGGACGCGGTCCGCAGCGTGCCCGCGATGCCGCCCGGCTCAGCGGCGGCGTCCTGCGCGTCGTCGCCGGATCGGCGCTGGGCGGGCAAGAACGCCGCGATCGCGAGGGCGACCAGCGCCGCGAGCGAACCGATGCCGAGCACGACGCGGAACCCGTTCTGCGCGGGCACGGCGACCGGGCCGAGGTCGACGGTCATGTGCGCGAGGATCACGCCGGCCACCGCGCTGGAGGTGGACGTGCCGATCGAGCGCATCAGGGTGTTGAGGCTGTTGGCCGCGGCGGTCTCCGAGACCGGCACCGCCGCCATCACCAGCGCGGGCATCGCGCCGTAGGCGAGCCCGACCCCGGCACCGATGATGCTGGAGGCCAGCATCAGCTCCCAGATGGCCGACATCAGCACCAGGTTCAGGCCGTAGCCGGCGGCGACCACGACCGCGCCGGTCATCAACGTCACCTTCGGGCCCATGGTCCGGGAGATCCACGCCGAGATCGGCGCCATCGCCATCATCACCAGCCCGTTCGGGGCCATCACCAGGCCGGCGGCGAGCACTGTCTGGCCGAGCCCGTAACCGGTCGCTTCCGGCAGCTGCAGCAGCTGCGGCAGCACCAGGGACATCGCGAACATCGCGAACCCGAACACCACCGATGCGATGTTGGTCAGCAGCACTTGCCGCCGGGCCGAGGTGCGCAGGTCCACCAGCGGCCGCGGGCTGCGCAGCTCCCACCAGCCCCACACCAGCAGCACGACCAGCGCGGTGGCCAGCAGGCCCAAGGTCATGCCGCTGCCGAAACCCCAGTCCGCGCCTTTCGAGATCGCCAGCAGCAGGCACAGCAGCGCGATCGACAAGCCCACTGCGCCGGGCAGGTCGAACCGGCCTCCGGTGCGGACCCTGGACTCCGGCACGAGACCGAGGACTCCGGCCGCCGCGATGGTGCCGAGCCCGGCGGCGACCCAGAACAAGACGTGCCAGTCGGCCGTCTCGGCGATGAACGCCGCCGCGGGCAGGCCGAGCGCGCCGCCGACGCCGAGCGAGGCGCTCATCAGCGCGGTCGCCCCGCCGAGCCGCTCCGGCGGCAGCTCGTCGCGCATGATGCTGATGCCCAGCGGGATCACGGCCGAGGACAACCCTTGCAGCGTCCGGCCGACGATCATCATCCCCAGCCCGGCCGACAGCGCGCACAGCGCCGAACCGAGCACCAGCATCGCGAGGCTGAACAGCAGCATCCGGCGCTTGCCGTACATGTCGCCGAGCCGCCCCACCGTCGGCACCGCCACGGCGGCGGCCAGCAGGGTGGCGGTGATCGCCCACGCGGTGTCGGCCGCGGGTGCGCCCAGCAGCGCGGGCAACTGCGGCACCAGCGGGATCACCAGGGTCTGCATCAGCGAGACCACGATTCCGCTGAAGGCCAGCACCGGGACGACGACGCGCGGGTGCGCCGGTTGCGCCGGGTCGGCAACGGGCGGCGAGCTGAGCGTGCGGGTCATCGGCGGAAGGCTCCCGTCGGTGCGGCGTGGCCGACTGGTGATTCAGTCACGTGACTTACGCTAGCAAGCCGGCCCGCGCTCTTCAGCCCTTCCGGATTGTTGTGCGGTGACTCACGTCCGCTCGACGCGGTTTCACCGCACGGCTCCCGGCCTCACCGCCCGGCGCCGATCAGCCGCTCCCGCAGCCGGGAGGTCAGCCCGGCCAGCATCGACGAGCGCCGCTGCGGCTCGGGGAGTGCGCCCGAAACCGCGTCGTCGAGTAGCGTGCCGACCGTTTCCCGCGCGCATTCCCGGTTCGCGCCGATGCCGCCGGACGGGCCGCGCTTGATCCACCCGACGACGTAGGTGCCGGCACGCCCCTCGACGCGCCCGTCGGAATGCGGGATCGTGCCGGTCTGCTCGTCGAAGGGGAGGCCCGGCAGCGCGGTCCCGCGATAGCCGATCGCCCGCACCACCTGCCCGGCCGGGATCTCGGCGCCACCGGTGACTCGCAGCCCGCGTACCTCGGTGTCGCCGAGGAGTTCCTCCGGCGCGGAATGGAACCGCAGCACGATCCTGCGCTGCGAGGGGGTGGCGGCCCAGTCCACCTGCTCCCGCGGCACGGTCCGCAGCAGAGCCGCCTTGTCATCGGACGCGGCGGAATCGATGGCCGCCGCGATGCGCGGATCGTGGTCGTCGACCACCAGGGATGCGCCCTGCTGCTGGGTCAGCGCCAGCATCTCCGGCCTGGTGTAGGCGGCCGATTCCGGGCCTCGCCTGCCGAGCAGCACGACCTCGCGGACCTTGCTGGAACGCAGCCGCTCCAAGGCTTCCGGGGAGATCGAGGTGCCCTGCAGCGCATCCGGGTCGCTGGTGAGGATCCGTGCCACGTCCAGCGCGACGTTGCCGTTGCCCACGATCGCCACCCGCTCACCGGAGAGGCCGACCGCGTCCGCGGGCACGTCCGGGTGGCCGTTGTACCAGGCCACCGCGCTCGTGGCGGTGATGCTGCCTGCCAGGTCCTCACCCGCGATGCCCATCCGCCGCGCGGAGGAGGCGCCGACCGCGTAGATCACCGCGTGGTGCTGGGCGCCGAGTTCCTCGGCGGTGACGTCGCGGCCGACCTCGACGCCGAGGCG
Organism: Saccharopolyspora galaxeae; assembly: GCF_016526145.1. Taxonomy (GTDB): domain Bacteria; phylum Actinomycetota; class Actinomycetes; order Mycobacteriales; family Pseudonocardiaceae; genus Saccharopolyspora_C; species Saccharopolyspora_C galaxeae. The sequence goes on along the minus strand of NZ_JADDUE010000005.1, from coordinate 29,369 downwards.
CAGCCGCAGCCGCGGGTGGTCGTGGAAGCGCGCGAACGTCTCACCGATCTTCTTCGTCGACGGGTGGTCCGGAGCCACGCCGTAGCGCAGCAGGCCCCCGGCGACCGGCAGCCGGTCGATCAGCGTGACCTTGGCGTTGGTGTGCAGCAGCAGGTCCTCGACGGCGTACATCCCCGCGGGCCCGGTCCCGACCACGGCGACATCCAGCGGCGCGAGGTCGCTGGGGACATTGCGGTCGAAGACCGGTTGCTGCCAGGAGTGGAAGTTCGGCGAGGGCTGCGCATCCGCTGCTGCGGCCGGAGATTCCGCCGCGGCCGGTCCCGGATCCTCCGCCACCGGTGACTTGTCCGCGAAGTAGTCCGCGTTGACTTCGGCGTACGCCTTCAGCGGCCCGGTGAGCCGGTCCACCGGGAAGATCGCCTCCACCGGGCAGGCATCGGCGCACGCCCCGCAGTCGATGCAGGTTGCCGGGTCGATGTAGAGCATCTCGGTGCTGCCGAAGTCCCGTTCGTCCGGCGTCGGGTGGATGCAGTTGACCGGGCACACCTTCACGCAGGAGGCGTCGTTGCAGCAGGTCTGGGTGATCGCGAAGGCCATCGGTGCAATGCCTGTCTTCGAGTCCGGTCGGGCAGGTGGTCAGGTGGCGAAAGCGGGCCGCTCGCTCCCGCAGCAGGCTCGACGTCCGGCTCTGCCGAGCCGCGGCTCAGAGCAGGCTGGCGCGCTTGTAGAACCAGGTGGCGGGCTTGGTGAGCAGCCCGGCCGAGTGCAGGAACTCCATCAGCCCGGAGCAGCTGGAGCGCAGCATCGACTTGTGCTGCTGGTTGGCCTTCGCCTCGCGCTTGGCGCGCTCGGGATCCAGCCCGGCGTTGGCGTAGACCTCGTCGTTGACCATGCTGGTGACGATGAAGTAGGCGGAACCGGCCACCACCACGGCGTTGATCTGCCGCCGCAGCCACCCGGCGGACTTGAGCCGCTCCTTGGTCTCCTCGCGGGCGAACTTCATGTGCCGCGATTCCTCGACCACGTGGATGTTGTTGATGGTCCGCACGAACGGCACCACCCGCTGGTCGCGCATCCAGTCGCGCTGCATGACGTCGAGGACCTCCTCGGCGACCAGGATCGCGGCGTAGGCGGCTTCACCTCCGGCCAGCGTCTTGAACACGCGGCCGAGTTCGACCACCGAGCGCTTCGGCCGGTACGCGGGTGCGCCCAGCTTCGCCGCACCGCGGGCGAACATGATCGAGTGCCTGCACTCGTCGGCGATCTCGGTCAGCGCCCACTGGAACGCCGGGTCGGTCGGGTCCTTCGCGTAGAAGTCCCGCAGCATCATCTGCTGCAGGATCATCTCGAACCAGATCCCGGTGCTGGCCACCGATGCGGCTTCCTGGCGGGTCAGCTCGCGCTGCTGGGCCGGGGTCAGCTCGTCCCAGTAGGACGTCCCGTACAGCGTGCTCCACTCCGGGCTGGCGCCGTGGAAATCGGTGTCCAGCGGGGTTTCCCAGTCGACTTCCTGGGCGGGGTCGTAGGAGAGCTGCTCCGAGGAGTCCAGCAACCGGCGCGCGGTGCTGTCCCGCTCGGCGTCCGCGGGCGCGGCATCGTGGTCTTCGGACTGCGCCGGTCGCGTGTCCGTGCCGGTGATGTTGCTGCTCATGGGTACTCCTCGAGAGGTCGCGTGACACCCATTACCGTTACCAGCGGTAACCTGTTACCAAACGTAACACATACTGCGGGCGTGGCAAGAGTGCGCGCGGAACAGCAGGTGGCGCCATGGTCAGGACGGCGAATCCGGCCGGGGGAGTGGAGCTCGCCGAGTGCGCGGTGCGGCGCTGCCGAACGAGCGGCGGAGTCGTTTGCGGGCCGGGACTCGGCAGGCGTCAGCCGCAGCCTCGGCAGGCGCTGCCCCGGGGTCTTCGGCGTCCGCTCGGGAGGGAACCGGCCCAGGGCCGGTGTTCCGCGGCAAGCGCGTTCCCGGCGCGCGGCCGTTTGCCGCCACGGCCGGGAACGCCTTGCCGTCGGGTCAGTCGTCCCCGGGGGCCAGCGGTGGCTCGTGGCCGGCCCACGGCCGGGCCCGCTCCAGCTGTCCTGCCAGCTGGAACAGCGTGCTCTCGCCCGCGAGCGGGGCCACGAACTGCACGCCGAGCGGCAAGCCCTCGGGCGTCCAGTGCAGCGGGACGGACATCGCCGGGCGGCCGGTGATGTTGGCCAATTGCGTGTAGGGCACCCGCGACATGCTGTCCTGCGCGAGCTTGTCGAGAATGCCCGAGCGGCGCACCAGCCCTCCCGCGCGCAGCGCCAGCACGGCCTTCCCGAGCACCCGCGATGCCCGCGGGGTCTCGAGCTCGCCGACTCGCCACGGCGGGCTGGCAACGCTCGGCGTCAACAGCAGGTCGTAGTGCTCGTGAAACCGCGCCAGCCGCCGGGCGTGCCCGTGCCAGTTCTGGAGTGCGGACAGCAGCTGCGGGGCGCTGGTGCTGCGGCCGACCGCAGCGAGCAACCGGGTCTCGAGCTCGAAGGAGCTCTGCGGTGCGTGGGCGGAGGCGGCTTCGACCTCGGAAGCCAGGTGCACCGACCAGGCACGCAGGAAATCCACGGATATCTCGGCGAAGTCCACCGGCGGCGGAACCTCCTCGACCTGGTGGCCCAGGGAGGTGAGCAGTTCCGCCGCGTCGGTCATGGCCCGGACCGCTTCCGGATGGGGTTCTCCCAGCGCCGCGGAGGCGTTGAACCCGATCCGCAAGGTCCCGGGCTCCCGGGTGACCTGCTCGGTGAAGCTGCGGTCCGGCGCCGCTGCCGCGAACGGCCCCGCGGGATCGAAGCCGGTGAGGCAGTCCAGGCCCGCCGCGCTGTCCCGCACGGTGCGCGAGAGCACACCGTCCACCAGTCCACCGTGAAAGCCCTCCGCGCGCGCCGGCCCGGCGGGCACCACGCCCCGGCCCGCCTTGAACCCGAACACTCCGCAGCACGCGGCCGGGTTGCGCATCGAGCCGCCGCCGTCGTTCGCACCGGCCAGCGGGACGATCCCTGCTGCCACCGCGGCCGCGGCACCACCGGAGGAGCCGCCGGGGGTGCGGTCGAGCCGCCACGGGTTGCGCGCCGGGCCGAACGCGGCCGGCTCGGTAACGGCACTCGTGCCGAACTCCGGGGTGTTCGTCCGGCCGAACACGACGAGTCCGGCGTCGGTCCAGCGGCGCACCACCTCGGCGGTCTCGGCGGCGGGAACGTTGGCCAGTGCGCGTGATCCGGCGCTGGAGGACATTCCTGCCATCTCCTGGTACAGGTCCTTGAGCAGGAACGGGACTCCGGCAAAAGGGCCTCCGCTAGCAGCGGGGCCGTCGGATCCGCCGCGCACGCGCTCGCGGGCCTGGTCGTAGAGGCGCTGCGTGAGGGCGCCCAGCCGCGGGCCGACCTCCTCGGCGCGCGCCACCGCGGCTTCCAGCACCTCTTCGGCGGGCACCACGCCGGAACGGATCAACTCTGCCAGCCCGAGCCCGTCGTGCTCGCGGTACTCCGAATACTGCACGCCACCACCTTGCGCATAGCACTTTCCGATTCGGTGGCAATTTTGCCGAACCGTGCGCGGAATCCGGCGCCCGGACGCACGACTCCGGGGTTTTCCTCCACTATGGACGAACGTGCGCCCGCGGTGCGGGGAAATGCGCGTTTCGCCCGGAATCCAGGCTGGGTGTGAGTTGCGAGCGCATTCCTCGCCAGGGTCGGTTCAGCCGTGCGCGGCGGCGCGCAGCGGTGGCTCGTGACCGGCCCAGGGCCGAGCCTGTTCCAGCTGTCCTGCCAGCTGGAACAGCGTTCCTTCGCCCGCGAGCGGGGCGACGAACTGCACGCCGAGCGGCAAGCCCTCGGGCGTCCAGTGCAGCGGGACGGACATCGCCGGGCGGCCGGTGATGTTGGCCAGCTGGGTGTAGGGGACGTGCCGCAGGTTGCCGCGCGCGACCCGGTCGACCACGCCGGAGCGGCGCAGCAGGCCGCCGCCGCGCAGCGCCAGTGCGGCTTTGCCGAGGACCTGCAACGCCTTCGGGGTGTCCAGCTCGCCGATGCGCAGCGGCGGACCGGCCAGGCTGGGCGTCAACAGCAGGTCGTGGTGCTGGTGGAACTCCGCCAGCCGCCGGGTGTGCTGGTGCCAGCGATCCAATGTGGACACGTACTGCGCAGCGCCGGTGCTGCGACCCGCCGCGGCGAGCAGCCGGGTGTCCAGCTCGAAGGAGCTGTGCGGCGCGTGGCGGGCGGCTTCGTCGAGCGCTGCGGCCAGCCGCACCGACCACGCCTGCAGGAAGTCCACGGCGAGTGCGGAGAGGTCCACCGGCGGCGGGACTTCCTCGACGTGGTGGCCAAGTGAGGTGAGCAGTTCCGCCGCGTCGGTCATCGCCCGGACCGCTTCCGGATGCGGATCACCCAGCGCCGAGACGGCGGTGAAACCGATCCGCAGGGGCGCAGGCTCCCGCGTGACCTCCTCGGCGAAGCTGCGCTCCGGTGCCGCCGCCGCGAACGGGCCCGCGGGGTCGGGACCGGCGAGGCAGTCCAGCGCCGCCGCGCTGTCCCGGACGCTGCGCGAGACCACGCCGTCCAGCGCGGCGCCGTGGAAGTTCTCGCCGCGCATCGGCCCGGCGGGCACCGAGCCCCGCCCGGCCTTGAGCCCGAACACCCCGCAGCAGGCGGCCGGGATGCGGATCGAGCCACCGCCGTCGCTGGCACCGGCCAGCGGGACGATCCCCGCGGCGACCGCGGCAGCGGCGCCACCGGACGAGCCGCCGGGCGTGCGGTCGAGCTGCCACGGGTTGCGCGCCGGGCCGAACGCGGCCGGTTCGGTGATGGGTTTCGCGCCGAACTCGGGGGTGTTCGTCCGGCCGAACACGACGAGCCCGGCGTCGGTCCAGCGGCGGACCACCTCGGCGGTCTCCGCGGCGGGAACCGTGCGCAGCGCGCGTGATCCGCCGCTGGACGGCAGCCCGGCCACTTCCTGGTGCAGGTCTTTGAGCAGGAACGGGACTCCCGTGAACGGACCTTCGGGTGCGCCGCCGCGGACGCGCTCGCGGGCTTGGTCGTAGAGCCGTTGCGTGAGCGCCCCGAGTCGCGGGCCGACGTCCTCGGCGCGCGCCACCGCGGCTTCCAGCACCTCGGCGGCGGGCACCGCACCGGTACGGATCAACTCCGCCAGGCCGAGCCCGTCGTGTTCGCGGTACTCCGAGTAGTGCACGCAGCCTCCTATCGCGTCCGGCGAGACGCGGCCGATCTTGCCGGGCCGCGACCGGAGTTCCGCATCGGGTCTCCGGGGGAGCGACCCGGCGGACGACGGTAAGTGTCGCTGCGAAGTTCCGGCTCAGCGCAGGCGGTCGGCCATGAGTTCACCGGCCATGATCGCGGCCAGGTTCGTGTTGGCCCGCGGCACCGACGGGAAGATCGACGCGTCGATCACCCGCAAGCCATCGAACCCGAGCACGCGGCAGTCCGTGTCGACCACCGCGTCGCGGTCACCGGCACCGCCCATCCGGCAGGTGCTCGTGGCGTGCTGCGCGTCGGCGACCGTGCTCAGCAGGTACCGATCCAGTGCGCGGTCGTCGTCGAGCGCGGCGAACAAGGCGCTGTGGTGCGAATCCGGCGAGTCCCTGGTGATCTTCGCGGTGGCCGGGGCGCGCGCCAGCTCGACCAGCGCGCGCAGCCCGTCGCGCATCCGCGCGAGGTCCCGCTCATCGGAAAGCATCCGCTCCTGCACCTGCGGCTGCGCCTCCGGATCGAGCGAGGTCAGCCGCAGCAAGCCGCGGGAACGGCACTGGTTGACCCACACTCCGAACGCGCCCGCTCCGGCGCCGGTGTCGGCTTCGGCCATCGACAGCACGTTGCGGTTCATGGCGGTCAGCAGCATGTCGTTGCTCGCCGTCGGCGAGCTGGCGTAGCGCACGCAGACGTTGGTGTGCCGGGCGTCCGGGTCCGTGGTGGTGGCCTCGGCGGTCAGCGGGATCTCGACGAGCGCCAGCGGATGGTCCTGCAGCCCGCGCCCGACCGGCAGGTCCGCGCGCACCTCGACGCCCAGCGCCCGCAGCTCGGCACCGGGACCGATCCCGGAACGCAGCAGGATCGCGGGCGAGTGGATCGCTCCGGCGCTGAGCACGATCTCGTCGGCGTACTCGGTGACCGCTCGCCCGTCGATGCGCGCCTCGACCCCGACGGCCCGTTCCCCGGCGAAGACCAAGCGCTCGACCAGCGCATCGCCGCGCACCGTGAGCCCGCCACCGTCCCGGTTCGCTTCCAGATATGCGTCGTTGACCGAAACCCGTCGCCCGGAACGCGAATTGATCGGGTAGGGCGAGACCCCGGTGGCGCCCGGCGCGTTGACGTTCTCGGACCACGGGTACCCGGCGTCCAGCGCCGATCGGCACAGCGCGGCGTCGACCGCACCCCACTCGTGGTCCGGCGTCCGGTAGATGGGCGTCGGGCCACCACGGCCGTGGTAGGGGAGGTGGCCGTAAGCCTCGTCGTCCTCCAGCTTCACGAAGTACGGCAGCACGTCGTCGCGCGACCAGCCCGCGAGGGCCCAGTCGTCGAAGTCCTCCAGCGGCGGGCGGATCGCGATCTGGCCGTTGACCGCGGAACTCCCGCCCGCGCCCTTGCCGCGCCAGTACGGCGCAGGCGGCTGCTCGTCCGTGCGAGTCGCGTCGAGACCCGCCCACAGCAGGTGCGCGGCCGCCGCGGGATCCAGCAACGCCCGGCCCGGGTTGGGGGAGCGCCAGGCCTCGGGCATCTCGGCCGAGCGGTAGTCCGATCCCGCTTCCAGCAGCAGCACCCGCTTGCCCCGCTGCGCGCAACGCGTCGCGAGCGGTGCGCCCGAAGAACCGGCGCCGACGACGATCAGATCCCAGCCCATGCGAACCTCCGCACTCCGGCGCAGGCGCGGCCGGTGTCCGGAAGCGTGCGGCGCGCGCGGTGTCAGGTCAAGAGCGGCCGGGCACCTCAGCCGCCGCTGTCGGCGGGATCGTTGCGGATGTCGTCGAAGATCAAGTGGGTGCGCGTGCCGCGCACACCGGGCAGGCTCGGCAGCTGTTCGAGCACCACGCGCCGGAGGTGTTCGTTGTCGGTCGTGTGCACCAGCAGCATCACGTCGAATTCCCCGCCGACCAGCGCCATGTGCCGGACCTCCGGGATGCGCCGCAGGTGCTGCGTCAGGTCGCGCCAGGAGTTCTGCCGCACGGTGAGGGTGACGTAGGCCGATGTGGACAGTCCCGCTCGCGCGGGGTCGATCACCGCGGTGAAACCGGTCAGCACGCCGGATCGCTTGAGCCGTTCCAGTCGGGTGTAGGCGTTCGCGCGCGAGATGTTCAACCGCTGGGCCAGCATCCGCACCGCCATCCGGCCGTCGCGGCTGAGCTCGCGCAGGATGTTCTGATCGAGTTCGTCCAGGCCCGGAGCAATCTGTCCGCCCGCGCCTTCCGGAGTGCTGCCGTTGCTGGACATCTGACTCCTCCCGAAGTGCTTTTTCGGCACTGTGTCTGCGAAATCGACGCACTTGTGGGCAGAACATAGCAGTGCTGCGCACAATCCAGGGAGATCTGTTCGACGCGGAGGTGCGCATGACGCGGGATGGGCCGATCCGGCTGCTGGCGGCGGACGGAGCGGTGGTCGAGGACCAGCGCCATTCGCTGCCACCGGCGGAATCGCTGCTGGAGCACTACCGCGCGATGGTGCTGGGCAGGCGGCTCAACGAACTGGCCGGTGCCTTGGTCCGCCAGGGCAGGCTCGCGGTTTACCCGTCTTCGCGCGGCCAGGAAGCCTGCCAGGTCGTCGCGGCCGGTGCGCTGCGCCCGGGCGACTGGTTGTTCCCGACCTACCGCGACTCGGTCGCGGCCGCCGCCCGCGGTGTGGACGCGGTCGAAGTCCTGACGCTGCTGGCGGGCGACTGGCATTGCGGTTACGACCCGCTGCGGCACCGGGTGGCTCCGCAGGCGACACCGTTGGCCACGCAGCTGCCGCACGCGGTCGGCGTGGCGCACGCCGCGCGGCTCAAGGGCGAGGACACCGTGGTCATGGCGTTGTGCGGGGACGGGGCGACCAGCGAGGGCGATTTCCACGAGGCGCTCAACTTCGCCGCGGTGCTGCGGGCGCCGGTCGTGTTCCTGGTGCAGAACAACAAGTACGCGATCTCAGTTCCGCTGGCGCGGCAGTCGGTGGCGCCTTCGCTGGCGGACAAGGGCGTCGGTTACGGGATGCCGGGCGTGCTGGTGGACGGCAACGACGCCGCGGCGCTTTCGGTGGTGCTGCAGGAGGCGGTCGAGCGAGCCGCGGCCGGTGCGGGCCCGACGCTCGTCGAGGCCGACACCTACCGCCTCGAAGCGCACACCAACGCCGACGATGCGGCGCGGTACCGCGCCGATGCGGAGGTCTCGGAGTGGCAACCGCGGGACCCGCTGATCCGGCTGGGCGCGCACTTGCGCGCCGAAGGGGTGCTCGACGACCGGGCCGACGCCGAAATCGCCGAGGCGGCCGAGGCCGAGGCAGAGCGCGTCCGCACCGCACTGGCGGCGGACTCCCCGGTCGACCCGGCCGAGCTGTTCGCCCACGTGCACGCGAGGCCCACACCCGACGTGACCGCGCAGGCCGCGGTGTTGCAAGCGGAACTGGCTGCACAGGAGGAGAACCGGTGACCGCGACGACTGCGATCCCGGGCGCGGAGACACAGCTGTCCATGGCCCGGGCGCTCAACACGGCACTGCGCGATGCGATGACCGCCGACGATTCGGTGGTCGTGTTCGGCGAGGACGTCGGCCCGCTCGGCGGGGTCTTCCGGGTGACCGACGGGCTGACCGCGACGTTCGGCGAACAGCGCTGCTTCGACACGCCGCTGGCCGAGGCGGGCATCGCCGGGCTCGCGATCGGGATGGCGATGAACGGGCTGCGCCCGGTCGTGGAGATGCAGTTCGACGCGTTCGCCTACCCCGCGTTCGAGCAGATCACCAGCCACTTGGCGAAGATGGCGAACCGCACGCGCGGACGCGTCCGGCTGCCCGTGGTGGTGCGCGTGCCCTACGCCGGAGGCATCGGCGGGGTCGAGCACCACTGCGACTCGTCCGAGGCGTACTACGCGCACACCCCGGGACTCACCGTGGTGGCGCCTTCGTCCAACGCGGACGCTTACGGGCTGCTGCGGGCGGCGATCGAGCATCCGGACCCGGTCGTCTTCCTCGAGCCGAAGAAGCACTACTTCAGCACCGAGCAGGTAGACACCACGCGCGAGGTGCCGCCGATCGGCCGGGCGGTGGTGCGCAGGCCCGGCGCGGACGCCACGCTGATCGCCTACGGCCCGTCCGTGCCGGTCGCGCTCGGCGCCGCCGAGATGGCCGCCGCGGAAGGGCGCGACCTGGGCGTGGTCGACCTGCGCTCGATCGTGCCGTTCGACGACGCGACCGTGCTCGCCGAGGTGCGCCGGACCGGGCGCGCGGTCGTGGTGGCCGAAGCGCCCGGGTTCGCCTCGGTGGCCTCCGAGATCGCCGCGCGGGTCGCCGAGGGGTGCTTCCACCACCTCGAAGCGCCGGTCCGGCGGGTCACCGGGTTCGACGTGCCGTACCCGCCGCCGAAGCTCGAACGGCACTACCTGCCCGGCGCCGAGCGCGTCCTGGACACCGTCGACGAACTGCAATGGGATCACCGATGAGCACCCGCACCTTCGCCCTGCCCGACCTCGGGGAAGGGCTCACCGAAGCGCAGCTGGTCCGCTGGCTGGTCGAACCCGGCGGCGCGGTCGCGATGGACGCGCCGGTGGCCGAGGTGGAGACCGCCAAGGCGATGGTCGAGGTGCCCTCGCCCTACGCCGGGGTGGTCGCCGAACTGCACGGCGCAGAAGGCGCCACGATCGCCGTGGGCGCACCGCTGATCACGGTGGAAACCGCGCGGTCCGAAGCCGACGGCGCGCCCTCCGGTGGGCACGAGCAGCGCGGCGGTTCCGGGAACGTCCTCATCGGGTACGGGACCGGACCTGCCGCCGATGCTCCGCCGCGTCGTCGTCGCCGCCGATCCGCGCCGGCGCCCGAGCGGGTGGCGGGGGAGCGGCCCGCGGTCGTGTCCCCGCTGGTGCGCAAGCTCGCCAAGGATCGCGGTGTCGATCTCACCGCGATCCGCGGGAGCGGTGCGAACGGCCTGATCACGAGGTCCGATGTGGAGTCCGCCGCGACATCGGCGGACATGGGCACTGCGGCACCGGTGGACGCGGGCGCTGTGGCATCGGCGGACACGGGAGCTGTGGCATCGGCGGACGCGGGAGCCGACGCGCGTACCGGCTTGCCGATCCGTGAACGCATCCCCCTGACCGGCACGCGCGGAGCCATCGCCGCCGCGCTCTCCCGCAGCAGGCAGGAGATCCCGGAAGCAACGACCTGGGTGGACGTGGACGCGACCGAACTGGTGGCACACCGCGCCGCCGACGCGGGCGGACCCGGCCTGCTGGCCCTCGTCGCGCGGTTCGCGCTCGCCGGCCTGGCCCGCTTCCCGGTGCTCAACGCGCGGGTCGCAGGCGGGGAGATCCAGGTGCTCGACGGGATCAACCTCGGCATCGCCACGCACACCGATCGCGGACTGCTGGTGCCCGTGGTGCGCGACGCGCACCGGCTCAGCGCCCGCGGGCTCGACGCGGAGATCCGCAGCGCGACCACCGCGGCGAAGGACGGCTCGGCCGGGCTCACCGGCGGGTCGTTCACGCTCAACAACTACGGGTCGTTCGGCGTCGACGGCAGCGCGGCGATCATCAACCACCCCGAGGTGGCGATCCTCGGCATGGGGCGCATCCTGCCGCGGCCGTGGGTCGTGGACGGGCGGCTGGAGCCGCGGCGGATCACTCAGCTGTCGCTGGTGTTCGACCACCGCGTGTGCGACGGCGGGACCGCCGCCGGCTTCCTGCGGTTCGTGGCCGATGCCGTCGAGTCGCCCGTTTCCGCGCTCGCCGACCTCTGAGTTCCTCGCTTTGCACGTCGTTCTGCGCAGGTGATCGGGAACCGCAGGCGCCGCCTCCTGCCCGACCAGGGGAATCGCGGGCAGCGGCCCGCCGGTTCCGGCACGTCCGCGGCCCGCGCACCGACCCCGGTTGCCGGTGTCAACTAAGTTGACAATAACCTGCCCGGGGCAGTCGCAGCCGGACTTCTCGAGGAGACGACATGGCGCAGGAACCCGGGACGGCGCAGGAACCGCGGCCGGTGCGGGCGGCCAGCACGGTCGACGAGTGGCTCGCCCACCCCGAGGGCGGCGTGCTGCTGCGCGAGATGCTCGCGCAGGCGGGCTTCGACGAGCAGGCGCTGGCGCCGGTCCGGCAGCTCTCGTTGCGGCAGCTGGCCGAGCTCAGCCAGGGCGCCCTGCCCGAGGACGTCGTAGACGACCTGGTGCGGCGTGCGAACGGCGGCACGATCCCGGACGAGGACGTTCCGGACGACCGGCCCGCCTGGCAGGAACGGATCACGCCGGGCCGCTTCGAGGGCCGGACCGTGATCGTCACCGGTGCCGGGTCCGGCATCGGCAGGGCCACCGCGTCCCGGGTGGCCAGGGAAGGCGGGCGAGTGGTCGCGGTGGACATCTCCGCCGACCGGCTGGCCGAGATCGCCGAGCTGCCGGACGTGGTGACCGTGCAGGCCGACCTCACCGACCCCGGCCACACCGAGCGGATCCTGGAAGCCGCCGGCGAGCGGATCGACGGGCTGGCCAACGTCGCGGGCGTGGTCGACGACTTCAGCCCGATCCACGAAGTCTCCGACGAGGTCTGGGAGCGGATTTTCGCGATCAACGTGGACGGGGTGTTCCGGCTGACCCGCGCGGTCGTGCCCGCGATGCTCGCGGCCGGGAGCGGTTCGATCGTCAACGTCGCCTCCGAAGCCGCGCTGCGCGGATCGGCCGCGGGCGTCGCCTACACCGCCTCGAAGCACGCCGTCGTCGGCATCACGCGCAGTGCGGCGTTCATGTACGGGCCACAGGGTGTGCGGGTCAACGCGGTCGCGCCCGGTGGCGTCGCCACCGGCATCGGCGGCGGCATCGGCAGCGGCGAGATGTCCGAGTTCGGGCGGGGGCGCGTCCGCGATTTCGTGGCGCTGATGCCGTCGGTCGCCACCGCGCAGCAGCTCGCCGCCTCGATCAGCTTCCTGCTCAGCGATGACGGGGTGAACATCTCCGGGGCGGTGGTGCCGTCCGACGGCGGCTGGTCGGCGCAGTGACGTTCGGGTGCGGACGCTCGGGTGCGGCGACGTCCGGGCCCGGCGACGTTCGTCTCGGCAACATGCGGGGCGCGGCGGCTCCCGGCCGTGCGCGGCCGGTGATCGCCTAGCCTGGCGGACATGCCCCGACCCGGTACCGCGCTGCCAGCGGCGATCCACGCGGCCGCGACCCGGTTGTTCCAGGAACGCGGATTCGCCGGGACCACCGTGCGGGAGATCGCGGCCGCGGCCGGTGCCGACCCGGCGCTGGTGATCCGCCACTTCGGCAGCAAGGAACTGCTGTTCCTGGAGACCATGCACCTGACGCTGGACGACGAGCCGCTGCTGGACGTGCCGCTGGAACAGCTCGGGGAGAAGTTCGTCGAGCTGCTGCTGGACCTGCAGCACGAGTCCGGCGGCGTGTTCGTGGCGCTGCTGCGCGGCAGCAACGAACCGCACATCGCCGACCGGCTCAAGGCCACCCACGAAGGCACGTTCGTCGAACCGCTGCGCGCCCGGTTGTCCGGGCCGGACGCGGACCTGCGCGCCCGGCTCGCGGGATCGCTGCTGGCGGGGCTGCTGTACGGGCTGCTGGTGGTCGGTGACGAGCGGCTGCTGGCCGCCGACCGCGGTGAGCTGGTGTCCCGGTACGGCGCCTTGCTGCAGGACCTGCTGACTCCGCGGGCCTGAGCGCTCAGGTCCGGGACCGCCGCGGGGATCGCTGGAACAGCACGAACATCCACAGCAGCGAAGGCACCAGCAGAACCGCTCCCACCGCCGAGGAGATCAGCGCCGCCAGCAGCACCGACGGGTTCGCCGCGGCCATCCGGATCGTGGTGTCCGGCAGCAGCACCAGCGGATATTGCGCGACCGCCCATCCCCACAGCAGTGCGGTGACCGCGAGCGCGGCCGCGACCCGGCAGGCCACGTAGCGCCGGATCAGCAGCAGCGCCAAGGAGGCCACCCCGGTCACGACCGAGACGATGATGATCGGCAGACCGGGCCCGATCAGTCCCCGGTAGAGCACCGGCGCGTCGGCGTGCAGCACGGCGATGCCCGCGAGCGCTACGACTCCGGTGACCGCCGCGGTCACCAGCGCCTTCGCGCGGAACGCGGTGGCGAGGTCGTCGGCGCCTTCGCGCACCGCGTCCGCGCACAGGTAGACCGCGGCCAGGTACGCGGCGGCCGCGACCGCCAGCACCCCGCCCAGCATCGAGGTCGGGTTGATCCAGCTGGTGATGATGTCGCCCTGCGCGATGCCCAGCGACGCGCGCCCGGACGCGATCCCGCCGGCGACGGTGCCCAGGAAGAACGGCGTGAGCACCGACGAGAGCGCGAACACGGAGCCGTAGGCGCGCCGCTGGGCGGTCGCGGTGCTGGCCTTGCGGAACGCGAAGGCGGAACCGCGCGCGATGATGCCCAGCGCCACCAGCGTCAACGGGATGTACATGGTGGACGAGACGGAGGCGAACACCGCGGGGAACCCGCTCCAGCACAGCACGATCACGAAGATCAGCCACACGTGGTTGGCCTCCCACACCGGGCCGATCGAGTGGTCGATCAGCTCCCGCTGCCGGGAGCCGTACCGGCTCCGGCCGGTCAGCAGCGCCCACCAGCCCGCGCCGAAGTCGGCGCCACCGAGCAGGACGTAGGCGGTCAGCGCCACCCACATCGTCCCGATCAGCAGGTTCGCGAGGATCACGGCACGTCCTCGTCCTGCGCCAGCGGCACCTTCGCCAGCCTGCGCAGCACGTACACGCTGGTGATCGTGAGCACCAGGTAGACCGCCAGCACCGCCAGCAGCCCCACCACGAGACCCGGCACCGGCGAAACGGCGTCCTCGGTGCGCATGTGGCCCCACACGATCCACGGCTGCCTGCCGACCTCGGTGGTGATCCACCCGGATTCCACCGCGATCGGGGCGGCCACCCCGGCGAGGGCCGCGCCCGCGAAGAACCAGCTCGAACGCGGCAGGTTCCGGCGCCGCCACCAGGTGATCGCGAACCAGACCCCGAGCGCCAGCAACGCGAACCCGATCGCCACCATGATCTGGAACGACCAGTGCACGATGTTGACCGGCGGGCGGTCGGCCGCTGGGAACTCCGCGAGCCCGATGATCGTGGCGCCCGGATCCCAGTGCGCCAGCAGCGACAGCCCGTCGGGGATCTCCAGCGCGTAGTGCATCTCGCCGTCGCGGTAGACCCCGCCGACGTGCAGCGGGACTCCGCTGGCCGTGCGGTACACGCCCTCGATCGCGGCGAGCTTCGCGGGCTGGTTCGTCGCGAGGAACTTCGCCGCCCAGTCACCGACTCCGATCTGCACCGGGGCGAGCACGGCGCCCACGGTGAACGGCAGCCGGAAACCCAGCCGGTGGTAGCGGTCGTTTCGGCCGCGCAGGATCGCCACCGCGTAGACGGCGGCCATGCCGAAACCCGCCACCATGAACGCGGCGATGATCATGTGCACGGTCTGCGGCCAGGCGGCCGGGTTGAACATCGCCGCCCACGGGTCGACCTGCACGACCCGGCCGTCGTCGACGTCGAACCCGCGCGGCTGGTTCATCCAGGCGTTCGCGGTGACCACGAAGAACGCCGAGGCGACCCCGGCGATGCAGATCGGGACGGCGGTGAGCATGTGCACGCGGGGCGGCAACCGGTCCCACGCGTACAGGTAGATCCCGAGGAAGATCGCCTCGATGAAGAACGCGAACCCCTCGAGGGTGAACGGCAGCCCGATGACTTCGCCGTAGGTGTACATCATCCCCGGCCACAGCAGCCCCATCTCGAAGCTCAGGATGGTGCCGGAGACCGCTCCCACGGCGAACAGCACACCCATCGCCCTGGCCCACCGGTGCGCGAGCAGGCGGTAGGTGGGGTCGTCGTAGCGGTGACCGCGCCATTCGGCGATGAGCGTGATCGCGGGCATCCCCACCCCGAAGCAGGCGATCACGATGTGCCAGCCGAGCGAGAACCCCATCTGCGTGCGGGCCGCGGCCAGATCGGCGGGGGAGTGCGCCACCGCGAGGACCGCGGCCTGCGCCGGGGTGCCCGGCACCGCCGCGCTCACGGCCTCCGCCGCGCTCACGGACGCACCCCGCACCGCCGGAAGCGTCGCCGGCGTTCGCTGAACCCGCCCATCCCCCTCCTTCCGGCGGCGGCCGGGCAGCACGGCCGCTCCCGTGCCGAGGGTGTCCCGCGGCGGGGATCGACTAACTCGCGCGGCGCCGATGCGACCGCGGTCAGCGCAGCTTGGCGACCACGGCCTCGGCGACGGCCTTGGCGCTACCGGGGTTCTGGCCGGTGATCAACCGGTCGTCCTCGCGAACGTACGTGGCGAAGGGCTGCTCGGCCGTCGAATACTCGGCGCCCCGCTGCTTGAGCTCGTCCTGCAGGCTGTAGGGCACGGCCCGGTCGCGTTGCGCCAGTTCTTCCTCCGGCCATGAGAAGCCGGTGACGTCCTTGCCGTCGACCAGGTACCGCCCGTCGGAAAGCTGCGCGCCGAGCAGCCCGCACGGGCCGTGGCAGACCGCGGAGACGACCTTGCCGGACTCGTGGAACTCCCGCAGCAGCCCGGCCAGCCGGTCGCTCTGGGCGAAGTCGAACATCACCCCGTGGCCGCCGGTGAGATAGATCGCGTCGTAGTGGGCCGGGTCGACCTCGGCCACGGACCTGGTCTCGCGCAGCTGGTCCATGAACTGCCGGTCGGCGTAGCGCCGGTCGGTGCCCAGCTCGCCGAGCACGTCGTGGGACAGGCTTTCCGGGTCGATGGGCACATGTCCGCCCGCGATGCTGGCGATGACGGGTTCGTATCCGGCCTGTTCGACCACGTCGTAGAAGTGGGTGAGCTCGCCGAGCCACAGCCCGGTGCGGAATCCGGCCTTCTCGTACTCGCCGACGCTCGTGACGATGATCAGTACCCGGTTGGTGTTGGCCATGTTGGAGTCCTCGTTCAAGTTCGGTCGTCGCCTCGCCGGTACTGATCGGCGAGTGCTTTCCGCGCGCGAACATTCCCCAGCGCCGGGTGGTGCAAACCCGTCGCGGAGAGCCGGTTCGGGTTCTCAGAGCACTTCGAGCGGCTGCGGGCTCGTCGGCGGCGGGAACGCCTCGTCGAGTTCGGCGAAGTCCTGTTCGGACAGCCGCAACCGCAGCGCCGCGTGGTTCTCCTGCACGTGCGCCCGGCTGCTCGCGCGCGGGATGGCGCAGACGCCCTCGTTGCGCAGCAGCCAGGCCAGCCCGATCTGCGCGGGGCTCGCGTCGTGGCGCTCGGCCACCTGCCGCAGCGCGGGCGAATCCAGCATCCGGCCCTGTTCGATCGGGGAGTAGGCCATCACCGGCAACTCGCGCTGCCTGCACCACGGCAGCAGGTCGTACTCGACGCCGCGGCGGGTGAGGTTGTAGAGCACCTGGTCGGTGCCGACGCCTTCGCCGCCGCGGGTGCGGGCGAGCTCGGACATGTCCTCGGGGTCGAAGTTGCTCACGCCCCAATACCGGATCCGGCCGGACCGCACCAGCTCGGCGAACGCCTCCAGCGTTTCTTCCAGCGGTGTCCGGCCGCGCCAGTGCAGCAGGTACAGGTCGATGCGGTCGGTTCGCAGCCGCCGCAGGCTCCGCTCGCAGGCGTCGATCACGCCCTGCTTCGTGGCGTGCTGCGGCAGCACCTTGTCGACGAGGAAGACCTCGTCGCGGCGGACGCCGAGTGCCGAACCGAGCAGTTCCTCGGCCGCGCCGTCGCCGTACATCTCCGCGGTGTCGACCAGCGTCATGCCCAGGTCGATTCCGGCGTGCAGCGCATCGATCTCGCCTTCGCGGCGCTCGGGGCGCTCGGCCCAGCCCCAGGTGCCCTGGCCCAGCGCCGGGATCACCTCGCCGGAGGGCAGCGCGATCGTCGGGGTTGCGGACACGGCCCGGACCTCCTTCCCGCAGGTTCCGCGCCGACGCTACCCACGCCGCCGCGGGCGGCAAACCGCGGCGTCAGCCCGCGGATCGCGCGGCGGTGCCGATGCGGTTCCGGCCTTCCCGCTTCGCTCGGTACAGCGCGTTGTCGGCAGCTTGCACGAGGTCTGGCAGCGCGCCTGCCGCGGAAGCCACGCCGATGCTCACGGTCACCTCCGCACCGGCCGCGCTGTCGCCGAGAACACCGCGCCAGTCGTGTTCGCCGACGCGGCGCCGGATCCGTTCCGCCGCGGCCGCACCTGCCGGTGGGCAGCCCGCCGCGCGGCTGTCGACGGCCAGCACGACGAACTCGTCACCCGCCCACCTGCACACCAGGTCCTGATCGCGGCATTCGCGCCGCAGCAGCCTGCTCATCTCCTGCAGCGTCCGATCGCCCGCGGCATGTCCCGCGCGGTCGTTGATGTCCTTGAAGTGGTCGACGTCGATCAGCACCAGCCACGGCACGACGGTTCCCCCGGCCCGGTCGAACAGCACCGTCGCGCGGTGCTCCAGGCCCCGGCGGTTGAGCAGGCCGGTCAGCGGGTCGCGGTCGGCCGCCTTCCGCGCGGCCTCTTCGCGCCGCTGCTCCCGCATGGACAGGTGGCGCTGTTCCAGCGCCTGCCCGAGACCCTCGTGCAAGGCGCGCACGGTCGTGCGCCCGGCCCCGATCATGCGGTGCAGCGCGGCGGCCTCGCCTGCCGGGTCGTCCAGCTCCCGGCGCAGCGTCGCCAGCTGCCACGAGAACCGGCGGAACAGCCGGTATTCGCGAGTGCGCTGCACCGCGTCCACTGCCCGGTCGGCGAAGGCCCTGGCTTCGTGCAGGCGTCCCTGGCGCTTGCGGACCTCCACGAGGACGCGGTTCGCGAACGACAGCGTGTAGTAGTCCTCCGTCCGGCGGCTGAGCTCGAGTGCTCGCGTGGCGCGGCTCTCGGCCTCCTCCAGGGAGTCCAAGCTGGCCAGCACCCGCGCGCTCGCGGTCAGCGCCCGGCGGCGGGTCTGGCTCGGCGAGGCCAGCGACAGCGATTCCTCGCAGAGCGCCTGCACCGCGGTGAAATCGGCGCGGGTGGCGTCGGGGTCGTCGATCAACCCGGCCAGCCGCGTGCCCGCCTCGCGCAGCAGGCAGTGCGCCAAGGTGTCGGGATCACCGCAGCGGCGGGCGAGCCGCACCGCCGAGGTGCCCATCGCCACCGCGGAATCGTGGCTGCCCACCGACGCCAGCAGATAACCGAGCATCCCGACCGCGTGCGCCGAGCTCGCGTCGTCTGCGCTTTCCATGTCGAGCCGGGACCACCCTTCGGCGGCCAGCTGGATCGTCCGCGGGATGCGGTCCAGCCGCGCGGCCAGCAGCGCCCGGTTCACCAGGACCACGGCCGGGGCGTATCCGGCCTCGTCCGGCGCGGCCGGGATCCGGTCGAACGCGGCTTCGGCCTCCTCGAAGCGGCCGGCGTCCAGCAACAGCCAGATCCGCCGCTCCGCTGCGGGAACGACCCCTGCCAGCAGCGGATCCTCGGGTTCGTCCTGGCAGCTGCTCACCTGTCGACCCCCCGCGTCGCGGCTGGTCCAAGGATAGGTGGCTCGCGACCCGGGGCACCGGCTGCGAGCGGTAGCGAATTGCTCGCCGGCGGTCGTTCTCGGCATTTCGGGCGATGTGGCACGCAGTGTCGAGACGGCGCGGTGATCCGTTCTATGATCGACACTCTGCCCGCGGTACGAGCAACAGGTGGTGGACGTGAGCGACCCGGTCTTTTCCCGGCTTTCCAGCGGGCGGGCGCCGGTCCCGTCGCAGATCGACACGAGCGTTCCTTCGATCGCGCGGGTCTACGACTACCTGCTCGGCGGGAAGGACCACTACGAGGCGGATCGGCAGTCGTGCCGGACGATGCTCGAGGCGGTCCCGGAGACACCGCTGCTGGCGAAGGCCAACCGCGCGTTCCTGCGCCGGGCGGTGCGGTACCTGGTCGGTGAGGCCGGCGTCCGCCAGCTCGTCGACATCGGCTCCGGCCTGCCCACCGCGGGCAACGTGCACGAGGTCGCGCAGCGCATCGATCCGGAAGTCCGGGTGCTCTACACCGACAACGACCCGATCGTGCTCGCGCACGGGCGCGCGTTGCTGCCCGCCGACGAGACCACCGGTCTCATCCAGGCGGACCTGCGCGACCCGGATGCGATCTTCGACGACCCCGAGACCCGTCGGCTGATCGACCCCGACCAGCCGTTCGCAGTGCTGCTCGGCGGAATCCTCATGCACCTCGAAGCCGAGGAGGACCCGGACGGCGTCGCCGCCCGCATCCGCGACCGGCTGCCCTCGGGCGGCTACCTGATGGCCTCGAACACCTGCGACACCGGCGAGCCGCACGCCCGCGACCTGGCCCGCGCGTTCGCCGAAGGCGGCATGGGCTCGAACTGCTTCCGCACCCGCGAGCAGCAGTTGCACTACTTCGACGGCCTCGAACTGATCGAACCCGGCCTGGTGCCGAACAACCAATGGCGACCGGACGAGGACTTCCCGGACCCGCAGAACCCGGCACACGCCCTGCACATCGGCGCCATCGGCCGGAAACCCTGAGCGACGCGGCGCTCGGCGGTTGGTGTGGTGGGGTGGTCCGGTACCTAACGCTGGAAGCAACGCACTGGATCGTCGGCGATGAGCACGATAGGACTCCAGTCGGATCCGCGACCGGGCCAGTCCCGCGACGGTTCCGACGGCTGTCGCCGCCCACCCGGCCCAGCACGAGCCGCCGTATCGGATATCCGCAGGTCGGTTCCGTCGCTGGCAATACCAGCCCTCTGCTGTTCTTATCGGAATGTAACGAAATCTCGCGGTATGCGTATGCTGCCCCCGGAGGCTCTCGCGGCGTTCCGGAAAGAAACGGAATTGCTCGTTTTTGCGGGAAGCGTCAGAACTTCACCCGCATCGATTCGGCAAACGAATTGGGGCGGCCTGCGTAAGTATCAGCTATCCGTGAGACCACATGTTCCGCGGACCAAACTGCATAACGCTCGAGTCCGATACAGTCTTCCGGGGTCGCCGACGTCCCCTCATCCGATCCTCCGGACGGGTCGAATATATCGCAATTGCCTGATATTGGATCCTGTCGAAAAAATCGAGGTATCGGCGGAAGGGCCTGGTTGGGCAGCTGCCGGATCGGCTCGCCCCACTTGCCGGAGGAGTATGCCGACTTCGCCACTGCAACGATGAACATCGGGTCATCGGTAGGGCGTCCAGCCTCATCAAAATTGGCCTGCCTGTTATAGAAGGCCCAGTACGGCGATTTCTCCAGCATCAGGCCGAAGGCGTGGTCGTCATCACCGGCCGGAACTTCAAAAAGCTTACCCGGCGAGAATGATATTCGCTTCATGCTCACCCCAATCAAGTAATGTCGATGTCCCTAGTTTACTGCAAGCCCCATTGACCTCTCGCAGCGTCCATGAAAGTTTGCCGCAGCGGGTTGTCCTCGGCGATCCCGCGGATCGCATTCCCGGACGTCCCTCCTGCTGATTGCGCACCACCGAAGAAGTCGATGAGATTCTGCTCCCTGCCCCTGATCATCTGGTATGCCAAGTCCTGGTGCCGCTGCACGAACGGCAAATTCGCATCGGCGAACTTGTCCAGCTGCGCCGGACCGAATCCATGCTCATCCATGTGGTGCCCGGCGTCCCGCGCCGCAACGATGTCCTCGGGAGCGCCAGTACCGCGTGCGCGACCGGAGTACACTGCGCCGGTTGTCGGATTCGACTTGATGTAGGTAACGTACTTGAGTCCGCATGGCGTCAATCCAAGAGGGTCGATTTCCGAGTTTGGATTGAACACATATCGATACGGGTTCGGTCCTGGCGCAAGCCCCAACGGGTCCGAGCTCGCATACCTGCCCAAAGCGGGACTGTAGTGACGCTGGTAGTTGTAGTTGAAGGCTGTTTCCCGATCTGCGTACTGGCCGGGGAACCGCAGTGGCATCGTGACACCACCGCCATCTTCATCGAGTGGTTCTCCCCAAAGCGTCGTCCTGTGGAACCACGCTACCGCACCCTTGTCGTCCACCAATTCTGACGGGGATCCGACCACGTCTGTGACTATCGCGTGGAAATGCTCGTCGATCCACTGCTGGGGTGCTTCGCGAAGCGGGGAGCGATGATGCTGAGTTAGGGGGCGAAAACTACCGGGCTCGTACTCCCAGACCGTGTTCCTTGCTTCGTTGTGCCGTGTTTTGTGGGTTTGTTCGGCGAGGGCGGGTCCGTCCCAGGTGAAGTCGATGCGTTCGATGACGTCGTCGTTTGGGCCGAGGTGTTGCTTGGCGATGCGGCGGCCGAGTGGGTCGTAGTGGTAGTGCCAGCGGGTGCCGTCGGGGGTGGTGACGCCGGTCATGCGGTCGTCGGTGTCCCAGGTGTAGTGCCAGGTGGCGGGTTTTTCGGAGAGGCGTTTTTGCTGGCGCAGGGTCATGCGGCCTTGGGCGTCGTGCTCGTAGCGGACTTTGCCCGCGCGGCGGATGAGGGTGCCGTTGTACTCGCGGTCTCCGAGTGCTTCGGAGTCGGGCGAGTCGGTGGGAGCTGGCCAGGTTCCTTCGGTGATGTTGCCTGCTGCGTCGTAGGCGTAGCGCTCGGTCCAGCCGGAGCCCTGCACCGCCGTCACGCGCCCGACCTGGTCCAAGCCGAAGGTACGGGTACCGCCAAGCTGGTCCTCGATGCGGGAGAGGAACCCGTCGGCGCGATAGCTGTAGGCGCGCTGCTGGATGCGTCGCCCGCCGCGCCCGGTGAGGGCCTGCGAGGTGAGCTGGTGATTGCCATCCCACTGCTGGGTCAAAACCGCGTCGTCGCCGAGCGAACGCTGAACTTCCCGCCCGGCTGCGTCGTGTTCGAAGTGGAGGGTGCGGCCTGCGGTGTGCAGCGCGGTCGGGTTGCCGTTCGCGTCGTAGTCCCAGTCGCTTGCCGCGCCGGACGGAGTCACTCGCCGGGTGCGGCGGCCCAGCGCGTCATAGGTGGAGGTCAGGGTGCGGTCGTTGATGGTTTCGGCCAGCACCCGGCCCAGCGGGTCGCGGTCGAAGAGCACCCGCGCGTGCGGGTTGGTGGCTTCGCGCAGTCGTCCGGCTTGGTCGTAGCAGAAGGTGGCGACGGCATCGCTGTTG
Source organism: Saccharopolyspora galaxeae (assembly GCF_016526145.1). GTDB lineage: Bacteria > Actinomycetota > Actinomycetes > Mycobacteriales > Pseudonocardiaceae > Saccharopolyspora_C > Saccharopolyspora_C galaxeae. The sequence goes on along the minus strand of NZ_JADDUE010000005.1, from coordinate 7,148 downwards.
CGGCGTTCGGTGACCTGGCCCAGCAGGTCCCGGGTGAAGGTGGTGGTCTCGCCTGCGCCGTTGGTGCGCTCGACGAGCTGGCCTGCCGCGTTGTGGCGGTAGGTGAGAACGCGGCCGTTGAAGTCGGTTTCCCGCGCCAAGTTCCCGACCACGTCGTAGTCGTAGCGCCACACCAAGCCCTGCTCGTTGGTGACGTTGGTCAGGCGTAGTTCGGTGTCGTAGCCGAACGCCAAGCGCGTGCCGTCGGGGCGGACTTCGGCCGCGGGCAGGTCGAAATGGGTCACCTCGGTGCTGGTGCGTTGCCCGAGAGCGTCGACGTGGGTGTGCAGGTTGCCTTCGCCGTCGTAGAGCCACCGCTCGGTCGCCCCGTCCGGCAGGGTGCGCCAGGCGGGTTTGCCATCAACGGTCCAGCCCAGGCGGGTCACCCCGCCGACCGGGTCCGACAGCGCGGTGACTCGACCGAACGCGTCCCGCTCATAGCGCGTCGTGGCGCCGAGCGGGTCGGTGATCGCGGTCGGCAAGCCCGCGGCATCGGTGTCGACGCGGCGGGTGTTGCCCAGCGCGTCGGTGACGCGAAGCAGGCGCCCTCGCTCGTCGTAGTCGTACGTCGTGGCCGCGCCCGCCGGATCCACAGTGCGCACGAGGTTGCCGCGGGCGTCGTACTCCCGGTGCGAGACCGTGCCATCCGGGGCAGCCACGGTCATCGGCTGACGTAGCTCGTTGTAATCCAACCGGACCTGGCCATCGTCCGGCCTGCGAACCGTGGTGAGGTTGCCGTCCTCGTCGTACTCGTAGCTGGTGGTGCGGCCCAGCGGGTCGGTGCGGGAGAGGAGGCGGCGGTGTTGGTCCCATTCGGAGTGGGTTTCGGCGCCGTGTGGGTCGATTTCGCGGACGACTTGGCCGTCGTCGTCGAGGTGGTAGGCGGTGGTGTGGCCGAGGGAGTCGGTGACGTGGGTGATCGCGTTGTCGAGGTCGTAGTGGAAGGTCGCCGACAGCGAACCGCCGGAGCCGTCGGTGCGCACGCACCTGCCCTCGGCGTCGTAGGTGTAGCGGTACCAGCAGTCGTTGCGGTCCCTCCAACCCGTGATGCGCCCGGCGTCGTCGTAGTCGAGCGTCAACGGTTGGCCGGAGGCGTTGATGACTTCGGTGAGCCGCTCGCCGTGGTAGCGGTAGCGCATCAGGGCCACGTCCGCACCGTTGTCGGCGTCGCACAGGTACAGCGCGGTCACCAGGCGGTTGGTGGTCTCGATCCGGATGCGGTAGCCACCACTGTGCTCGATCTCGGTGGGTAATCCGGTGTCGTCGTGGTGAAAGTCGATGCGGTGGCCGTTGCGGTCGGTGATCGCCGTGAGCGGCCAGTGGGTGTCGTGCTGGGTGAAGTGCAGCTGCTGGCCCAGGGGCACGTCGGTGATCGTGTAGCCGCCGTCGTCGGTGCGGGTCAGCGGCCAGCGCGGGCCCTCGGCCGGGTAGACCTCCACACCGGGCATCGGGTCCGGGTAGCACAGGGCGAGCCCGTCTTCGGAAGCGAAGTACACGCCCTCGGCGTCGACCTCGAGCCGCTGGTCCAAAGTGGACGCCCAGCTGGGGCCGAACGCGAGCCCGATCCGATACGACGACAGATGGGTGCGGCGCAGGATCAGCGGCAGCAGCCCGCCGAGTTCGACATCGGTCTGGGTCATCACCATGCGGCCGCTGTCGATGTCGATCGGGTCCTTGCACAGCGGCATCTCCCGGGTCGTCTTCGACAACCCCGCCGCATCACCCGCGTGTTTGGTGCCGCGCAGGCCCTTGGCGGCCTTCGACAAGCCCCCGATGGCTTTGCTGCCGAGTTTCGCGACTCGTCCGAACGGGATGACGGTTAATGCGGTGTCGACGAGGATCGAGGTGAGGCTGCCTTCGCCGGTGGCGGCGTAGATACCGGCGTCGATGGCCAACGCGGCGCCGCCGGTGATGCCGGCGGCGATGAGGAAGGCGCCGCCGACGGCGTTGCCGACCACCGGGATCGCCTGCAACACCAGACCGACGACCGCGAGCGCGCCCGAGACGACTTTCAGCGCCGAGGAGATCTCCTTGAGCACATCCTTGTTCTCGCGGATGAAGTCCTGCCCCTGCCCAATGAGGTCGTAGCTGGCCGGGGGTTCTTTGAACCGCATGCCTTTGGCGTCGTTGATGCGGTTGGTGCACTCGCGGGCGGCGGCGGTCATCTCGGTGCGCAGGCCGTTGGCCTTGTCCACGCAGTCCTGCCACGCCGCCCGCGCCGACGACAACGCCGCCGAGGCGTCCCCGGTATCCGACTCATACGCAGGGCCCGGCGGCGGAGCCTGCCCGGCCGGAGCATGAGCCGCCTTCTCCCGCTCCGCCTGGGCATGAGCACGGTCGGCCGACTCCGCCCGCTCCACACGACCCTCGCTGGCCTTGAGCTGCTCCCACAAGCCAGGCGCCTGATGCGCTAGCGGTCGCATCTTGCCCTGCAGCTCCGACAACCGCGACGAGAAGGTGTTCAGCGCCGTGCCGACCTGGCTGAAGGCCGTGCCGGTCACCCGCAGGTCCGGCGGCAACTCCGAATCGATCTTCTCCCGGAACTGCTCCGCCTCCGGACCCTGGAACTGGCCGGTGTCCATGCCGGTGATCCGCTCGGCCGCGTGCGCGGCGGACTCGCCGAAACGGTCATACCGGCGGGCCGAACCCGCGATCGCCTCCGGCGACCCGCCCAGCGAGAACAAGTGCTCCGGAAAATCCGCCATCGCAACCCCCACCACACGAACCCACGCCGAGACGGCGCGCACAGACGATCCGGCCAACGGCAACAGGCACGAACAAAGCGCATTGAGCAAGCGCTCGCACGCGACTGCACCCGTGATCACGACAGATCATCGCGAGTCTACGACACCACCCGGACCCGCCGAGGCCGAACGGAAATCCCGCGATCCACGACCGCAGCGACGTAACCGAACCGATGCCGGCCGCGAGGTGCCGCCTCCGAGTGGTCGATCATCCGCGCAGCCTTGACAACATGTCGACACAGGGCACAATCAGGCAACAACAAATCTTGAAGCGGAGGAAAACGGGCATGTACGGGGCCGAGCGGCAGCAGCTGCTGGCGCAGCGGGCGCGGCGCGACGGGCGCATCGACGTCATGGCCGCGGCGGCCGAGCTCGAGGTCGCACCGGAGACGATCCGGCGCGACCTCGGCGCGCTCGAACGGCAGGGGCTGGTGCGCCGCGTCTACGGCGGAGCCATCCCCGTGGGCCGCATCGACTTCGAACCGGGCGTGACCCAGCGCGACAAGACCAACGCCGCGGAGAAGGAACGCATCGCCCGCGCCGCGGTCGACCTGCTGCCGCAGCGCGGCACGCTGCTGCTCGACGCGGGTACCACCACCGGCAGGCTGGCCGGGCTGCTGCCCAGCGATCGCGAATACACCGTCGTGACGAACTCGCTGCCGGTGGCCACCCAGCTCGCCAACCGGACCAACTGCACGCTGCACATGCTCGGCGGGCGCATCCGAGGCACCACGTTGGCCTCGGTCGAGTCGTGGGCGCTGGACGTGCTGGCGGGGCTGACCGTGGACGTCGGGTTCTTCGGCACCAACGGCTTCTCCGCCCACCGCGGATGCACCACGCCGGACACCGCCGAAGCGGCGGTGAAGGCGGCGATGGTCGCGGCCAGCCGCAGGCGCGTGCTGCTGGCCGACCACAGCAAGTACGGCGACGACCAGTTCAGCCGCTTCGCCCGGATCTGCGAGATGGACGCCGTGGTGAGCGATGAGGCGTTGGACGCCGAGGCCCGCGCCGAACTCGCCGCGGAGACCGAAGTGGTCCCGGCATGATCGTCACCGTCACCCCGAACCCGAGCCTGGACCGCACCGTCGCGGTGGACCGGCTGGTTCCGGGCACGATCCACCACACCGGTGCCGCGCGCCTGGACCCGGGCGGCAAGGGCGTGAACGTGGCCCGGGCGCTGGCGGCGGCGGGCAGCCGCACCGTGGCCGTGCTGCCCACCGGCGGTGCCGAGGGCGCCGAGCTGGCCGAACTGCTCACGTCCGAAGGCGTCCCGGTGGCCGAGGTGCCGATCGCGCGGTCGATCCGCAGCAACCTCGCCGTCGTCGAAGCCGACGGGACCACGAGCAAGTTCAACGAGCCCGGCCCGGAACTGACCGGGACCGAACAAGCCGCGCTCGAAGCGCGTTCCGCCGAACTCGCCGAAACGGCGGATTGGCTGGTCACCTGCGGGAGCCTGCCCGCGGGCGGCGCGGACGACCTGCACGCGCGGCTTGTGGCCGCCGGGCGCGCCGCGGGCACGCGCGTGGCAGTCGACGCTTCCGGCGCGGCGCTGACCGCTGCCTGCGCGGCCGGGCCGGACCTGATCAAGCCGAACCTGCAGGAACTGTCCGGGCACGTCGGCAGACCGCTGCCGCGGCTCGGCGACGTGCTCGACGCCGCTGGCGAGATCCGGGCGTGCGGGGTGCGGGCGGTCCTGGTCAGCCTCGGCGAGCACGGGGCGCTCCTGGCGGAGCGCGGCGGAGCCTGGCACGCGACGAGCCGGGCGGTTCCGGCGGTGCTCAGCACCGTCGGAGCGGGAGACGCGACGCTCGCGGGTTTCCTGCGAGCGGGGGGATCCGGGCCCGCGGCCCTGCGCGCGGCGGTCGCCTACGGCACCGCCGCGGTCGGGCTGGCGGGCTCCCGGATGCCCGCCCCGCACCAGGTGCGCACGGCACGGGTGCGGGTGCACGAAGTGGACGAGACGTTGAGCCTCACTGGAGCGGCGGCATGACCCCCACCGAACTGATCACGCCCGGCCTGGTCGACCTCGACCTCGCGGCCGACGACCGGCGCGCGGCCGTGCGCTCGATGGCGCAGCGGGCCGTCGACGCCGGGCGGATCACCGACCTCGAACGGTTCCTGGCCGATGTGCGGGCCCGGGAGGAGCAGATGGCGACCGGGCTGGAAGGCGGCATCGGCATCCCGCACTGCCGCTCGGCCGCGGTGACCGAGCCGACGCTGGTGTTCGCCCGCAGCACCGCGGGGGTCGATTTCGGCGCCGACGACGGCCCGGCGACGCTGATCTTCCTCATCGCCGCGCCGGAAGGCGGCGGGGAGGAGCACATGACCGTGCTCGCCGCGCTCGCCCGGCGGCTGGTGCGCGAGGAGTTCACCACGGCGCTGCGCCGGGCCGACGATCCGGCGGCGCTGGCGCAGTACGTGCGCCAGGAGGTCTCGCCGTGAAGTTCGTGGCCGTCACCGCCTGCCCCACCGGAATCGCGCACACCTACATGGCGGCCGAAGCCCTGGAGCAGGCGGCGAAGGACGCAGGCGCCGAGATCCGGGTGGAGACGCAAGGCTCGGCCGGGTCGAGCCCGCTTTCCGAGGCCGACGTGCGGGCGGCGGACGCGGTGATCTTCGCTGCTGACGTCGGCGTGCGGGACCGCGAGCGCTTCGCGGGAAAGCCGATCGTCGAAGCCGGCGTCAAGCAGGCCATCAACGACGCCGCGGGTCTGCTCGAACGCGCAGGTACGGCAGCCGAGCACAAGCCCGAAGCCGCCGAAGCGGCGGCGCCGGACGATTCCGGAGCAGCCGAACTGGGCAGCAAGGTGCAGGCGGGCGCAGGTCCGGCCGCACGGCTGCGCCAATGGCTGATGACCGGCGTGAGCTACATGCTGCCGTTCGTGGCCGCGGGCGGACTGCTCATCGCGCTGAGCTACGCGCTCGGCGGCTACCAGATCACCGAGGCACCACCGGTCACCGAGCACTTCGACGCGGCCAGCGCGCAGAGCTGGGCGGCACTGGCCAACCAGATCGGTCAGCAGGCGTTCGACTTCCTGGTGCCGGTGCTCGCCGGCTTCATCGCCTTCGCGATGGCCGACCGCCCGGCGATCGCGCCCGGTTTCGTCGGCGGCGCGGTCGCGGTGACCGTCGGCGCCGGGTTCCTCGGCGGGCTCGTCGCGGGCCTGCTGGCCGGTGCCGTGGTCGCCGCGCTGGTGCGGATTCCGGTGCCGCGGGCGGTCGCCGGGATCATGCCGGTGGTGGTGTTGCCGCTGCTGGGCTCGCTGCTGGTCGGCGTGATCATGTTCGTGCTGGTCGGCAAGCCGATCGCCGCGGCGATGAGCGGGCTGACCGGCTGGCTCAGCGGCCTGTCCGGGGCGAACGCCGCGCTGTTCGGGGCGCTGCTGGGCGCGATGATCGCGTTCGACATGGGCGGGCCGGTCAACAAGGTCGCCTACACCTTCGCCGTCGGCGGGCTGAGCATCGCCAGCGAGACCTCGCTGGAGGTCATGGCCGCGGCGATGGCTGCGGGGATGGTGCCGCCGTTGGCGCTGGCGCTGGCCTCTGCGGTGCGCGCGAAGCTGTTCACCGCGGCCGAGCGCAACGCCGGTCGAACGGCGTGGTTGCTGGGCGCATCGTTCATCACCGAAGGCGCGATCCCGTTCGCGGCGGGCGACCCGCTGCGCGTGATCCCGCCGGTCGTGCTCGGCTCGGCCACCACGGGTGCGCTGTCGATGGCTGCAGGTGCCACGTTGCGCGCCCCGCACGGCGGGGTGTTCGTGCTGCCGCTCGCCGGACACCTGTTGCCGTACCTGGGTGCGATCGTCGCGGGCGTCGTGGTCGCGGCAGGGGCGGTGCTGCTGGCCAAGCGGCTCCGCCGGACCGAGCGGACCGGCGCCGCCGAAACCGCCGTCGCAGCCTGAATTCGCTGCGCGGGAAGCAGCTCGAGGGTTTTCGCACCGACGGACTGAGAGGCATTTCCATGAATCGTCGCGCCACGATCGCCGCCGCGGTCGGCCTGCACGCCCGGCCCGCCGCCCTGCTGGCTTCGGCCGCTGCCGGGCAGCCCGCCGCGGTGACCATCGCGAAGGTCACCGATGATCGTCCCGGCGACCCGGTCGACGCGAGCAGCGTGCTCGGCTTGATGACGCTCGGCGCCCGGCAGGGCGAGCAGGTGGAGCTGAGCTCGGAAAGCGCCGAAGCGCTCGACGAGCTGGTCGCGCTGCTCGAACGGGACCTCGACGAGGAACCCGCGGCCACCTAGGTGTAGTGCCTCGGGAGGTTGTGAATTTGGAACATGCGGTTGGATGATCTTGGAATAGGAAGGACCCCCAGGTTCGGTGTGGATCACCACATCACGCACCGAACGATGGAGGTCCTTGTGTG
>NZ_JADDUE010000004.1 GCF_016526145.1 Saccharopolyspora galaxeae | reverse complement strand
GATCGGTCAGTAGTTCCTCGAACGCGGCCACGGCACCATCGGCATCTCCTGCGTCGCCTCGAAGGTCGGCGAGGTTGTGGCGAGTAGTCAAGGTGTCGGGGTGGTCGGGCCCCAGCACCCGCACCAGATCGGTCAGTAGTTCCTCGAACGCAGCCACCGCACCGGCAGCATCACCCGCGCCCCGCCAACGGGCCAGGTTGTGGCGGGTGGCCAGGGTGTGGGGGTGGTCGGGCCCCAGCACCCGCACCAGATCGGTCAGTAGTTCCTCGAACGCAGCCACGGCACCATCGGCATCTCCTGCGTCGCCCCGAAGGCCGGCGAGGTTGTGGCGAGTAGACAAGGTGTCGGGGTGGTCGGGCCCCAGCACCCGTATCTGATCGTCAAGTAGCTTCTTGAACGCTGGTGCACCGGCAGCATGCTCCACCTTGTCCTGACAACGGGCCAGGTGGCTGCGGGTGCTCAGGGTGTGGGGATGGTCGGGCCCCAGCACCCGTAACAGATCCGGCAGTAATTCCTCGAACGCGGCCACGGCACCGGCAGCATCACCCGCCTCACCCCGCCAACGGGCCAGGCGGCTGCGGGTGAACAGGGTGTCGGGGTGGTCCGGGCCGAGGATCTGGGTGGCTTGCGTGTGGAGGTGGTGGAAGTAGGTGGTGGCGTCGGCGGAGTGTCCTGCTTCGCCGCGGCTGTCTCCGGAGTGGAAGAGCACAGGGTGGGTGTCGGGGTTCCAGAGGTGGGTGCCGGTGTGGGTGTGCAGGTGGTCGGTGTTGGCACGCAGAGTCTGTACGTGGTTGGTGTCACGTTCCGTCCGGGGCCAGGTTTGCAGCAGTGCGTCGGCGGCGGCATGGGCGGTGTCGGCCGGGCGGTGGTCGGGGTGGTGCTGTTCGCGGGTGGCGCGCTGGACTAGAGCGTGTACGCGCACGCTGCGGTGGGGGTTGGCGGTATCGACGGTGGCCAGGCTCAGCCGGTGCAGCCCTCGGAGTGCGTCCCACACCTCGTCGGCATTCACTGGTTCCGACCTCAGGTGTCGGGTGGCGAGGTAGTTCTGCATCGCGGAGGTGGTGAAGATGTCGGCGGGGATGCCGTTGGGGTCGAGCACCGCGGCCAGCTCAAGGAGTGGACGCGCCAATCCGACGGGGGCGAGTTGGTCAGCGAGCTCGACCGACAGAGACCAGGTTGCGGCCACGGTGCTGTGCTGGTCATCCGGCAAACTCCCGGATTCTGGCACGAGTTGGTCGAGTCGGCGGCGTTGGTCAGCCAGCCGGTGCCGGTAGTCGGTGCAGGTGATCTGCCGGTCGGCAAGATAGGCCGCAGCCTGGGCTAACGCCAGCGGCAGATAGCCGACATCGGCAGCCAGCGCTTCTGCACCCTCGGCCAACGCCGGTTGGTCGGCGAGTTTTGCCTGTACATAGGCTAGGGCTTCCTGCGGGTGGAATAGGCCAACCTCCAGCATCCGCCGTCCCCGCCCGGACAGGGCTGCATCACGGCGGCGGGTGGTGACCACCACCCGCCCGGTCGCTCGCGGCGGCGGCCACAACCGGTGCACCTGTCCCGGCTCCTGTAGATCGTCCAACACGATCAGCCAACGCCGATCGGTTTCCCCGAGCCACTCCAAGAATCTCTGGCTCGCGAAGTCCTCGTCCTCCCCGCTGGTGATGAGCCCGATCTTGCTGGCCGCGGTCGCGTAGCCGGACACGATCGCCTCTCGACGGCCCGCCGTGATCCACACCAGAAGGTCGAGCTCTCCTACGGCCCACTGGTCTTCGGCGAACTCAGCCGCCAACTGCGTCTTACCTACGCCCCCCAACCCCGCCAACACCTGAGTGGGCACCGCTGTCTCGCCCGCACCGACCGTGTCCGCCAGCACGGTGCCGAGATGGCGCTGTTGGAAACAGTCCGCCCGTAGCGGCACCACACCGACCCGGCACGGCCATGGCACCGGCTGGGCCGGGTGAAAATGCACCCCACCCTGGTAGACAGCTCTCACGCTTCGGGCCTGGACGGCATCACCGCGGACCGTGCCGCTGATGTCGTTGCGGGTCCTCTCGTCATCCGCCACAAACGATCAGTGTGCCGCACCACATGATTGCTTACAGCGGCAACAAGCGAATTAACGCGAAACAGCTGCCCTACGGTGCCGGACCACAAGCAGGTGCGCCACTACGACAAGCGACGAGTCCCTGCCTGCGGGAGGGGCAAGGTGACCACCCTGCCCCGGCGTCCACAACCGCTGGCTATTGAAGCTCAGGCCTCCGCGTCGCTTCGGGCGATTCCTGGTATTCGTAGCCACGTTCTCTTGGCGGCCCCTGCGTGGTTCCCGGCCGCCTGCCTTCCGCTTCGCGCCCGGCCGCCGGCAGCCGGGACCGGCGCCAGCCGCACGCCCGGCGGACCGGCTTGGCCGGGCTCGCATACAGCAGGCAGGCGGCCCCGCAGGGGCCGCCCTTGATGAAGTAAAGAAACTCTGCACACGAAGGCTCTGGGCGGTTGAGCTGCGGTTAGAGGTTGCGCAGCTTGTCGAGGACCGTTCCCAGTAGTGAGGCTGTCGGCTCGGCCCACCTTCGGCGGAGCGGTGCTTTGGGTGCGGTGCGTGGAGAAGGGATCTCAAGGTCTTCAGAGGACAAGTCCCCGCGCCATGCGGTGATGTAGCCGGTGGGTGGCGTGCTGAGTCTGTGCTTGCCCACGATGCCCCCTGCTTCGTAGGTCAGTTCTCGTCGCTGCGGCCGTTGCGGATCTGGGTGATGCGCCCTCTGGTGATGCCGACGGAGTCGGCGACGTCCGCGAAGCTCATCCCGTGGTCGCGGTGAGCACGTTCGATCGCGGTGCGGCGGAGTGCGGCAAGCTGGGTGATTCGCTGGCGGCACTCGTTGATCAGCTCGGTGGCACGGGCGGCTTGGTGTACCGGGTCGGGTTCTTCGCGGAGCTCTTCGATGTCGTCCCACCGGGCGGCTTCGGTGGCCGCGCGAGGCTGCTGGGGCGGAACCAGCGGTGTTTCGGAGAGTCGGGATCTGGCGTCCTCGGTGGGCTGCGGAGGAGTCGGCGTCATGGCGTTATCAGTGCCCGTCGACGATCAGCGGCTGGTCGTCGTCATGGAGAGCTTGGGCGAGCTGGACCAGGGCGGTCGCGAGCTGTTCGCGCTGGTCGTCCGTGGCTCGCCCGGCTCCGATGTCGAAGGCGGCATCGTCGAGCGCCCACTGAGCTTGGCGCAGCAGCACGGCTAAAGATCGGGACTGGTCGGACATCGGCTCCTCCAATCGACCGGGACACTCAGCGACTCAATCGAGACATTCAAGCAGAACAAGTCAATCAAGCCTAGGGATAGGCACCTAAACGAGCCAACTGCGACAGTTCGAGCGTGGAGCAGCGGCGTCTCGTGCCGACCGGCGACCTTGCGCGTGAGCTGGGGATCAGCACGCGCACGGTGGCGCGCTACGTGCGCGAAGGTCTGCTGACTCCGAACGAGGTCACGCTGGGCGGCCATTACCGCTGGGACATCGAGGACGTCCGGCAGCAGATCCGCGAGCTTCGCGAGGGCGACGGCGAATGACCACGGCAAGCGCGATGTGTGCGGGCTCCGGCGTGTCGACTGGGGGCGAGTGAGTGCCGCCCAACGAACGACTGCGGGACGCTCTGCACCGCCAAGGCGTGACGAGCGAAGGTCTCGCCCAGGAGCTCAAGGTGGACCCGAAGACCGCGGAGCGGTGGGTCACCACGGGTCGAGTGCCGCACGCGCGGACCCGTCAGGCTGTCGCGGTGCGGCTTGGGGAGAACGAGCGGTACCTGTGGCCTGAGGCTGTGGGGAAGGAACGCCGGGAGCAGGTCAGCGAGTCCGAACTTCTCCACGTCTACCCGCACCGCAGCGCAGTACCGGCCGACCTGTGGGATCGGCTGCTGGACCAGGCGACCGAGCGCGTCGACATTCTCGTCTACGTCGGCATGTTCCTGACGGAGAAGCCGGATCTGCTGGCAACGCTGCGGGAAAAGGCGGCAAACGGCGCGCAGGTGCGGCTGGCCTTCGGCGACCGCGACGCTCCCGCGCTGATTCAGCGCAGCCTGGATGAAGGCATTGGGGAACGCACGATTTCAGCCAAGGTCGATCATGCGCTGGCGTTCTTCAAGCCGCTGGCCGAAATCCCGGGCATCGAGATCCGGACGCACGGCACCGTGCTGTACAACTCGCTGTACCGGTTCGACGAAGAGATGATCGTCAACCCCCACGTGTACGGCAAGCTCGCCTCGCACGCGCCAGCGATGCACCTTCGCCGCCTGGGTGTCGGCGACCTGTTCAACACCTACGCGGAGAGCTTCGATTCGGTGTGGTCCGCTGCGGCGCCCTGCACCTGGTAAGCAGGGGTCATGCCCAAGAAGGACCACTACGACGACCCCGCCGCACCTGTGGCGAATAGCCTCGTGGTCGCCGTGGCTACTGTCGTCCGCGACGATTCCGGCCGAGTGCTGATGATCGAGCGCACGGACAACGGTCTCTGGGCGGTACCCGGCGGTGCTCAAGACCTGGGGGAGAGCACCCGCCAAGCGGCTGAGCGCGAAGCCTTCGAGGAAACCGGCATCACGATCGCGATCACCGGCATCGTCGGGATCTACTCGGACCCGCGCCACGTCATCGCCTACGACGATGGCGAAGTGCGGCAGGAGTTCTCCATCGTCTTCCACGCGCGGCCGACCGGCGGCGAGCTCCGGACCAGCCAGGAATCCCGGCGCGTGCACTGGGTCGAGCCGGAACGCATCGCCGAGATCGATATCCATCCCTCCATGCGGCTGCGCATCCAGCACGCCTTGGAGGAACGGTCCGAGCCGTACCTCAGCTGACCGCGGCCTCGGCGCGCTGCCGAGTCCGGTCCACCGCCGCGAGCAGTTCCGGAGCGGCCTCGGTGATGAAGGTCGTGACTAGGTGGCCGGGGCCGTAGCGCTGCTTGATCTCCGCGATGCGTTCCCGCGCGTCGACTTCCTCGCCATCGGGCGTGGTGTTCAAGTCGCAGTACCAGAGCGCATCGCGAATCGGTCCGCGTTCGTCGGTGAACTCCGACAGCTCCGCCGACAGCCCGCGCAGGCACGCTTCGAGTTCGGCGTACGAGTGGTGCGCCACCAGGTGCACGAGTCGATCGGGCGCTTCGATGCTCCGCAGGAAGACGGCACCGTCGAGCGGGTGGAAACCGGTGGTCGCGATGTCCGGCGCATAGCCGACGTCGTGCAGGATTGCCGCTGACTCCAGCAGATCGGCTTCCTCACCCGCGGCCGACCGGAGTGAACGCGCGCGTTCGGCAACACCCTGGACGTGAGACCACCGGCGCGGCAGGCTCTCGGACAGCTTGCGCTCGGCCACGTCGAAGGCCCACCCGAACAGCGTCACGGCCGACACCGTATCCGGTGGGCACTGGCTCAGGTGCCCCTCAATGTGTGACGTCACGAGGGACGCGGAGGGACGTTTTTGCGCCCGGCAGACGTCCGCAACCGTCCTGGCACGCGGTGAATGCGTCCGCCGGATCACGGCAATCTTGAGGCATGACAGGGCAGAGCAGGAAACCACAGGGGCTAGGAACGGTCTTCCAGAGCCTCGACCCGAGCGCGGAGCTCGGAAACGGTGTCCTGAAGCTCGGCGAGCTGGCGGTTAATGGCGGCTGTGGACGGGTCGGTCCGCGCTTCCTCCTTGGCGGGGGGTTCCTGCGCGAAGTAGCCGAGTCCCGAAACGGCTTCCGCGTAACCGTCTTGAGCCAACTGGTTCAGCGCCTTCTGCGCTGTCATCGCCGAGACCTCGTGCTGTTTCGCGAGGGCACGGACGGACGGCAACCGCGTTCCCGGGGAGAGATCGCCGCCATCGATCTGCCTCGCTATCTCGGAGGCCATCTCCTGGTACGGGTGCGCGGCGACTCGGTGCTGATCCACAAGGTGACTGTACCGAGACGCCACATGACGCGCTAGATCACTCGATCGGAGCAATACGGCCCGTACTAGCACTGTGCTATTGTGGACTAGTACGACAAAGAACGACAAGCGACGCTAAGGATCACGCGATGCGGAACATTCCGGTGAACTTGCAGGGCTACAAGCTGATGGTGACGGAGTCTCCGGCGCTGAAGATGCGCGAGAACGACAACGGGGTGGAGGAGCCGGTCACGGACCGCTCCGGGGCACAGCACTTCGTGGTGTCGCTGTTCGCGAAGAAGCGCCCGCAGGAGGGCCAGTTCGCGGAGAAGGGCGAGGAGATCAAGGTGACCCTGACCGCCGACCCCGGCGACGGGTTCGAGGAGGGCACCTACGTGCAGCTGATCGACGCGACGGTCTCGCCCTGGCAGACCGAGCGCAACGGCCGTTACGCCTCCGGGCTGGCCTACCGCGCGGCGGGCGTGACCCCGCAGCTCTGATCTCCGCCACGTCCGGCGCGAGGTTCCTCGTCTAACGCATTTCTCAAGCCGTTTTTACGGCTGCTCGTTCTTTGATGAATTCCATAGTGGACCGAACTATGCCTTTTTCCGGTACGTCGTGTGCGTACCGGATGGGTTCTGGACGAAACGCCGTGAGGCGTCGGGCGGAGCGAGACGCCCCTGACGAGTCCCGATCGGAAAGGGGGACGACTGTGGCTGACAACTGGGCTGGTGGTTTTCATGGTTCGGGCTGTTTGGGGGTGCGCCGATGATGCGGGATGCGGCCGTGCTGGCGGAAGTGATGACCGAATTGCTGGATGCGCGGGCTCGGGTCGCTCGGTTCGGTGGCACCGTTCGCGACAACCGTCAATCGGTGTGGGCGGAAGACCTCGGCGATGCCTTCTCGGCGGGACTGCGGGAGGTGCGCGGGTTTGTCGGGCAAGTCGGGGAGTGATGGCAGTGACGACGTGGTGCCGGTGATCGCGGACCTGCGTTCGCACCTGGAGGCGGCCCGATCGTGTGCCGCCCGCGGATCGCCCCGGTTGCGGGCGGCATTGGCGGTGGTGCTGGACGAAGTGGAGCGGGCCGTGTGGGAGTTCGAGCGCAGGCACGTCACAGAGCAACGATGAAGGGAGCAGGGATGCAGAGCGCAGGTGTAACGCGATTGGCCGCGTTGCGGACTCGGCTGGACGAACTGCGGCAGGCGTTGGACTCGGTGTCGCTGGTGGCTGAGGAGTTCACCGACAAGCGGGATGCGGCGGCGGTCGAGGGAGAGGCGCGGCGTGCCATCACGGCGCTGAACCGAACCACCGGTGGTTTGAAGAAGAAGGCCGGTGTCGTGGTCGCGAAGGGGTGGAAGTGATGGAGGGTGTGCAGCGACGCATTCGGGAACTGGATGCGGCGATGGCATCGGTGAACCGGATGTGCCGGAAGTTCGGAATTCCGGCGGGATCTGAAAAAGACCTGTCGGCGACCAAGAAGGCGGTGGGCAACCTCATCGCGCAGATGGAGCTGTCGGCGCGGCGCAGCTGACGCGCATTCATTTCGTCCAGGGGCATCGGACCTTTCCCGGTCCGGTGCCCCTTTTCTTGTTCTTCACGCGGGAAGGGTTTCGATCATGTCGGATACGCGGGTCAAGGTGAACACCCCGGTTCGGGCTGCTGGCCGGTTCGTCTGGCGGCATCCGCGGTCGGTGGCGGCGAGCGTCGCTATCGGTACGGCGACCTGCTACGTCGGGTACGTCGCAATGCTGATCGGCGCCGGGGCGCTGGTGGTGGCCGGTGGGTCGTGGCGGTTGCTGGACGGGCCGACGTTCGACCGGTTCGCCGGTCGGTTGCTGCGGGCGTGGTGGCGACGCTGGGCGGTGTACCGGAGACGGTGGTTCGCGCTGGCCTACCGCGTCGGGCTGGTCGTGACCGATCACCGGGGCCGGGAGCGGGTGCCGGTGGTCGAGCGGATTTCCTCGTCGTGGTGCTGGGATCACGTCCGGCTGCGCATCGTCGATACCCAGGCTCCGGAGGACTACGAAGCCGTCATCGGGCGTATCGCGAATGCCTACGGGGCGCTGCGGGGCTCGGTGCGGGTCCTCGGCCCGTCCAAGTTGTCGCTGGACTTGCAGCGCCGCGAGCCGTTCCACGACATGCACGTACCGGTGCCCGCGTTGTCCGATCACGCGGCCGGGGTCGACCTGGCTCGGCTGACGTTGGGGCGGGACGAATACGGCCGGGACTTCGCGCTGAACCTCTCGGCGACGCATGTCCTGGTGGGCGGTGCGACCGGGGCCGGTAAGGGATCGGTGCTGTGGGGGTTGCTGCGCAGCTTGGCCGCGATGATCCGGGCCGGGTGGGCTCGGGTGTGGGTGATCGATCCCAAGGGCGGGATGGAGTTCTCCGCCGGGGCCGGGATGTTCCACCGCTTCGCCACCTCGGATGAGGAGGGCGTGGAGCTGCTGGCCGAGTACACCGACGTTCTCGACAGCCGGAAAGCCGAACTCGGCGCGGCCGGGTTGCGTTCGTTCACGCCCTCGGTCGAAACCCCGTTGGAGCTGCTGGTCATCGATGAGCTGGCGGCCATGACCGAGTACGCCGACCGCCCGATCCAGAAGGAATTCGAGCCGATGCTGGGCAAGGCGCTGACCCAGTACCGGGCGCCGGGCGGACGGGTCGTGGGCGCGGTGCAGGAGCCGACGAAGGACACGGTGCCGATGCGCGGGCTGTTCCCCACCAAGCTCGCGATGCGGCTGGACTCGGAGAGCTACGTGGACATGTGCCTCGGCGAAGGGATGCGGGACCGGGGAGCGCTGGCCGACCAGATTCCGGAGTTCCTGCCCGGTGTCGGCTACTGCAAGGTCGACGGCCGCCGCGAGCCCGTGCGGTTCCGCGCCGGGTACAGCACTGATCACGACATCGCCGATCTTGTGTCCTTCTGCACCTCCGGACCCGGCTCCGAGGTGGTCAACCTCCGCGCGACCGGCGCGGCATGAACCTCTTCAACGTTCGCGAGCTGGTCCGTTCCAGACCGCTATTTGTGTTGCTGTGAAAGGAAATTTGCCATGTTCCAAGTTCATCTGACTCTCGGCTCGTTGGGCGTGCTCGTCCTGCTCGGGTTCGTGGCGCTCGGCGTGGTGGCGCTGGTGTGGATGCTGGCCGGTTCGGCCGCCGGGCTCCTGGTGCTGCTCGTGCTGCTGCTGGTCGTGCAGGGCGTGAAGTCCCTGATCACCACTTCGACCGGGGAATAAGAGGGGAGGGACGGATGATGTGGCCGTTCCGCAAAGCCACCGATCAGGAGTCCGGGCGAACTCGGCGGGTGGAGCGGCTGGGCGTGCGGATCGCGGAGTCCAAGCGGCTGCGTCCGTTGTCCCTCGATCCCGATCTGATCGCCGTTGCGATGGAACGCACCCGGCGGCGCACCGTCGCCGGGTTGTGGTTCTTCCTCGCCCTCGGCCTGTCGTTCACCACGACCGGAGTCCATGCGTTCCTCGCCGGAGACGCGGGGATCGGTGATCCGGTGTGGTGGGCGGCTTGGACGGTGGAACCGATGTTCGCGGGGTTGCTGATCCTGCTTCTCAACTTCGAGGCGGTGATCCTCGCGCACGGGGTGGCGCCGGGTCACCACTGGTGGACTCGGATCAAGCGGGTTCTGCTTGGCGCGACGCTGTTTATGAACGTCGTGCCCCAGCTCGATCCGGCGCGATTCCAGCTCGGATCGCTGGCGGTGCACCTGATCATCCCGGTCGTGGTCTACGGCCTCGCCGAAGTCATTCCGGTGATCCAAGCGCGGTCACGTCAGGTCGTGATGCAGGGCTACGCCGACGCCGTACAGCATGATTCACCTGCGGAAACCGTGGCCACGGAGCAACAGACGGCCGCAGCTCCGGCCGTGGCAGAACCATCTATACCGACGACTCCGGCGGTGGCTCCCGGGCCGGTGACGCGGGCTCCGCGGCTTCCGGCGCACGTGATGGATGCGCTCAAGCGCGTCCGCGACCAGGCGGGCGAGTCCGGGGACGGTTTCACCCCGGCCGACGTGCAGCGTGTGGTGAACGTGCCCGACGCGATGGCTGCCGCGATCCACGCCGACCTGATCACTACCTGACGCACTCTCGCAGCGGGGATTTCCGTTGCCACAACTGAACAAGCACAACCCCTCGAAGGCGGAGCGCTGCCACCGATGACGACCGGTGGTGCTCCGCCTTCGTCATGCTCGAAAGGGATCACCTCTGATGGTGCGAACTGCTGCGGCGGTTGTGGACCGCTACCAACGACGCTTGCACGCCACCGACTACCAGCGGTGGCGCGACCAGGTCGAAACCACCGGCGGATGTACCCATCCGGTGCGCATGACCGGCGCGTGGACCGTCACCGACACCGCGACCAGCGAAGTTCTCGCGCACCGCGGCGGGCACGTGATGGTGCCGTGCGGAAACCGGCGCGAAAGCGTCTGCGCGGCCTGCTCGGACCGCTACGCGGCCGACGCCTTCCACCTCCTGCGAGCCGGGCTTTCCGGTGGCACGAAAGGCGTTCCGGAGCATGTGACCGAACGCCCGCGGGTGTTCCTGACCCTGACCGCCCCGTCGTTCGGTCCGGTCCGCGACGACGGGCAACCGCGGTTCCCGTCCCGCTACGACTACACCGGGCACGTCCTGTTCAACGCCCACGCCGGGGTGCTCTGGCACCGGTTCGTCACGTCCCTGCGCCGCCACCTCGCGAAGGCGGCCGGAATCCGGGTCCGGGAGTTCGGCGACCACGCCCGGCTGTCCTACGCCAAGGTCGCCGAGTACCAGCGCCGCGGAGCGATCCACTTCCACGCCGTGATCCGCCTCGACGGCCCCGACGGTGCCACCGACCAAGCGCCCGCGTGGGCCACCCCGGACCTGCTGACCAACGCCATCCACGCCGCTCACGCTCAGGTCCGGATCACGACTCCGGAGATCGACGGCCGACGTTGGGAACTGGCCTGGGGCAAACAGATCGACGTCCGGGCGATCGAGCCCGCCAACGCGCCCGACTTCGAGGATGACGACGGGCAGATCAGTGATGACCGGCTTTCGTCCTATGTGGCCAAGTACGCCACCAAGGGAACCGGCAAGTCCGAGGCCGCTGACCGGCCGATCCGCTCCGATGCCCACATCGAGCAACTGCGGATCAATGAGCATTACAAGCAGCTCATGCGCACCGCCTGGTCACTCGGCGCCCTGGAGGAGCTGGATCACCTCAACCTGCGCCGCTGGTGCCACATGCTCGCCTTCCGCGGCCACTTCCTGAGCAAGTCCAAGGCGTACTCGACCACGTTCAAGCAGATCCGCGGCGACCGCCGCCGCTTCCGCCTCGAAGCCGCCCTGGCCGAGCTCGGCGTTATCGAGGACTCGGTGACCGTGGTCAACCACTGGGACATGACCTCCGTCGGGCACCGCACCCCCGAAGAACGCGAGATCGCCGAAGGAATCGCCCAACGCCGCCGCGACACCCGCAAACACCGCCACGCCACCGAACGAAAGGACTGACCGCCATGCAGAAGCTTTGGGGACCGCAAGACGTCGCCGACTACTTCGGCGTGCCGGTCGGCACCGTCTACCAGTGGCGCACCCGCGGAACCGGCCCGATCGGCAAACGAGTCGGCAAACACGTCCGCTACCGACCCGAAGACGTCGAAGCCTGGTTCGACGAACAACCAGGAGGGGTCATCTGATGGCTGACATCGATGATCGCTGGCACCGCAAAGACCCGAACGGCAAGCAGCAGCGGACCGACCGGTACGGGGTGGGCGCGCGCTGGCTGTTGCGCTATCGCGAGGCGGACGGCACTCAGCGCAAGAAATCCTTCCACCGCAAAGCCGACGCCGAGCAGTACGCGACGACGGTCGAGCACGGCATGATGTCCGGTACCTACATCTCACCGGATGCGGGCAAGATCACTGTGCAGGAGTGGGCGGTCCGGTGGCTCCAAGCTCAGGGGCATCTCGCCCGGTCCACGTTCGCCCGCTACGAGATCGCGATCAACCGACACATCGTCCCGAAGTGGGGTCGGGTCCGGTTGTCCGCGATCAAGCACGCCGATGTTCAGACGTGGGTGTCCGGCTTGGCGGGGGAGTGGTCGGCCGCCTCCGTCGTGAAGGTGCACCGGGTGCTCTCGCAGATCCTCGCGTGGGCGGTGCGGGACGGGCGGCTCGCGCGCAACCCGGCCGAAGGAATCCGCCTGCCCCGGCCCGACCTGCCGGACCACCGTTATCTTGATCACTCCGCGGTGGCGAAGCTGGCCGAGCGGTGCGGCCCTTACGGGATGGTCGTGCGCTTCCTGGCCTACACCGGCTTGCGGTGGGGCGAGATGGCGGCGCTGCGGGTCGGCCGGGTGGATCTGGTGCGTCGCCGGTTCCTGGTCGCCGAGTCGGTGACCGAGGTGAACGGTGAACTGGTGTGGGGATCGCCGAAAACGCACGAGCGGCGCTCGGTGCCGATGCCCCGGTTCCTGGTGGAAGAGCTTCGGCCCCGGGTCGAGGGCCGGGCGGATGATGCCTTGGTCTTCACGGCCCCTCGTGGAGGCGTCCTGCGGTATCGGAACTTCCGCCGGAACGTGTTCGACGCCGCGGTTCGGGATGTCGGACCGGCCGGGTTCCACCCGCACGAGCTACGGCACACCGCCGCTTCGCTGGCGATCGCCTCGGGGGCGGACGTGAAGCTGGTGCAGCAGATGCTGGGGCACAAGACCGCGACGATGACGCTGGACCTCTACGGACATCTGTTCCCGGACCGGCTGAACGATGTGGCCGACCGGATGGACGCTGCGGCATGTGACCCGAATGTGCCCCGCGAGTGATCTTGCAGGGGTGCGGTAACGCTGTGAGATGGGCGCCCTCGGCAGGACTCGAACCTGCGACACCTGCCTCCGGAGGGCAGTGCTCTATCCGCTGAGCTACGAGGGCTTGTCGTTGCTGACGTCGTTCACCTTAGCGCATGGGGCCGGACAGTCGATAAGGGGGCCTGCGCGGTCGCGATCTTCGCGGCGAGTCCACTGGGTGGGCGCCGTCTTGCATTCATGCGTATTCGACTATATATCCTGGGGCGAGCGGAGAGGAGGTTCCTGATGGGACACGGCCATGGACATGGCCACGGGCATGGCATGTCGGCGGACGTGCCCGCCAGCGCCTCCTGGCGCTACTCGCGGCGGCTAGCCGTGGCGTTCGTGGTGCTGCTGGCGTTCTTCGTCTTGGAAGCGCTCGTGGGGTATCTCGCGTCATCCCTCGCGCTGCTGTCGGACGCGGGACACATGCTGACGGACGTGCTCGGCGTCGGGATGGCGCTCGCCGCGATCACCGCGGCACGCCGCCCGGCGGCGGGGAAGCGGACCTTCGGCTGGTACCGCATCGAGGTGCTGGCGGCGTTGGCGAACGCCGTGCTGCTGTTCGGCGTCGCCGTCTACATCCTCGTGGAGGCCATCGGCCGGTTCCAGGAGCCGCCGGAAGTGGCCGGTGTGCCCATGATGCTCACCGCCGCCGCGGGACTGCTGGCGAACCTCGTGGTTTTCCTGCTGCTGCGCAAGGGTGCGGGAGAGAGCCTCAACGTGCGCGGTGCCTACCTCGAGGTGGTCGCCGATTCGATCGGCTCCATCGGCGTACTGCTCGGTGGGGGCCTGTCGCTGGCGTTCGGCTGGTACCTGGCCGACCCGATCGTCGCCGTCGCGGTCGGGCTGTGGGTGTTGCCGCGCACCTGGAAGCTCGCCAGGCAGGCGCTGCGCATCCTCGTGCAGCAAGCTCCCGAAGGCGTCGACGTGCAAGCGATGCGCGACGATCTCGGCGCGCTGCCTGCCGTCACCGAGGTGCACGACCTGCACGTGTGGACGCTGACCTCCGGGATGGAAGTCGCCTCCGCGCACTTGGCCACCCCGTCCGACGCCGATCACGGCGAGGTGCTGGTTGCCGCGCAACGGATGCTCGCCGAGCGCTACCGCATCGAGCACGCGACCTTGCAGGTCGAACCGGTCGAGTGCGCTCGCCGCTGCGAGGCGTTGACCTGGTGAAACGAAACCGGCCCGCACCGAGCGGTGCGGGCCGGTCCAGTTCGGCGCCCAGCGTCAGTCTTCGTCCTTGCCCGGAGTCTGCTTGGCGACCTGCATCAGGAATTCGATGTTGGTCCGCGACTTGCGCAACCGGTCCTGCAGCAGCTCCAAGGACTGCTGCGCGTCCAAGGCCGAGAGCACCCGGCGCAGCTGGTGGGTCACCGCCAACTCGTCCGGGGACAGCAGGATCTCGTCCTTGCGGGTGCTGGAGGCGTCCACGTCGACCGCCGGGAACAGCCGCTTGTCCGAGAGCTTGCGGTCCAGCTTGAGCTCCGCGTTGCCGGTGCCCTTGAACTCCTCGAAGATCACCGTGTCCATGGTGGAACCGGTCTCCACCAGCGCGGTGGCGAAGATGGTCAGCGAACCGCCGTTCTCGATGTTGCGGGCCGCGCCGAGGAACCGCTTCGGCGGGTACAGCGCCGTGGAGTCCACACCACCGGACAGGATGCGCCCGGATGCCGGGGCGGCCAGGTTGTAGGCCCGGCCGAGGCGGGTGATCGAGTCCAGCAGCACGACCACGTCGTGGCCCATCTCCACCAGCCGCTTGGCGCGCTCGATGGACAGCTCGGCGACCGTGGTGTGGTCTGCCGGCGGCCGGTCGAAGGTCGAAGCGATGACCTCGCCCTTGACCGAGCGCTGCATGTCGGTGACCTCTTCGGGGCGCTCGTCGGCGAGCACCACCATGAGGTGGCATTCCGGGTTGTTCGTGGTGATCGCGTTCGCGATCGCCTGCAGGATCATCGTCTTGCCCGCCTTCGGCGGGGAGACGATCAGCGCGCGCTGGCCCTTGCCGACCGGCATGACGAGGTCGATGATCCGGCCGGTGAGGTTCTGCGGCTCGGTCTCCAGCCGCAGCCGCTCGTTCGGGTACAGCGGGGTCAGCTTGTGGAACTCGGAGCGGCCCTTGGCGGCGTCCGGCTCCAAGCCGTTGATCGCGTCCACCCGCACCAGCGGGTTGAACTTCTGCCGCTGCTGCTCGCCCTCCCGCGGCTGCCGGATGACGCCCTTGATCGCGTCACCGCGGCGCAGCCCGTACTTGCGGACCAGCGACAGCGACACGTACACGTCGTTCGGCCCGGCGAGGTAGCCGGAAGTGCGCACGAACGCGTAGTTCTCCAGCACGTCCAGGATGCCGGCCACCGGCAGCAGCACGTCGTCCTCGCGGACCTCCGGCTCGCCGCCGCCTTCGCCGCGGCCGCGGTTGCGGCGGCGGTCCCGGAACCGGCGTCCGCGCCTGCGGCCGCCGTCATCGTCGTCGTCCTGCTGGCGGTTGTCCTGCTGGCGGTTGCCGCCGTCCTGCTTGTCCTGCTGCCGGGAACCCTGGCGGTCGTTGCGGTCCTGGCCGCCGCGGTTGTTGTCCTGGCGGTCGCCGCGGTCGTCGCCCTGGTCCTGGTTCCCGCCGCCGCGCCCGGAAGAGCGGCGCCGCCGGTTGTTGCCGCCACCGCGGCGGGGCTCTTCCTCGCCGCCCTGGTCGGAGTTCTGCCGCCGCGGACGCCCGCGAGTCGGAGCACCGTTGGTGTTCTGCTCGGCGGTCGTGTCGCGCTGCTTCGGCGAAGAGTCGGTCTCGTCGAGCGCGGGCTGGTGCGCCTTGCCGCCGCCGGAGGCGCCGTCCTGCGCGGCCTTGCCGGACTCCGGCGCGCTCTTGCCGGTGTCCTCCTGCGTCGCGGTGGACTGCTTGTTGCCCGCGCCGCGGGAACGCTGCGGCGCACCGCCGCCCTGCCGCTCCTTGATGGCGGCGATCAGGTCACCCTTGCGCAGTCCGCCGGTGTCGATCCCCAGTTCCCCCGCGAGTTGGCGCAGCTCGGGGAGGAGCATGCCGGACAGCCCTCCGCGACGGCGCGGGGTGCCGTTGCTGTCGGTGCCCGAGGACTGGGCGGAGTCCTGCCCGCCGGCCGCGGGGACGCCGTTGGCCGCGTCGCTGCTCAACAGTTCGGTGTTGCTCACGAATGTCCTTCCTGACCGGACCGCGCCTCCTACGCGGCCCAGCGGATTGCCCGCCCGCTCATGCTCGCGGACGGCCTTTTGCGCTACCGGCCCGATGCCGGTCGAGTTCAACACGCACGCGCGGCTCGATCGGCGTCGGCGATTAGCCGGAACCAGCGGCATTGGGCGGTAAGAGGAGCCCAGCCCTGGCGTTCGTCCGATGTCGTTGCGCGGTTGCGGTCGTCACGCGCCTGCGTGCTGGAACCACGGTCCACGTGCGACGCATCCACTCCGATCCACACTTGCCGGTGCACGCCCTGCTGCCGCCTCACTCAGGTGTTGTCGTTCACGGGGAGCGCTGTGATTTCCGGTCCGGCCCGAAGTGTCGCCGTGCAGGACCGCAGACAGTGGCACCGGGGTACACGCCGATCCGGCGTCGATCGCCGCGGGCGTGCCCGCTGCCCCCGACTCGGCGGTTCGCCGAGTTCCCGGTACGAATCCACCGGAGCGGGGGCCGCCGCCTCGCGCGAACCCCATTGAGTTGACAACTCCTGCCTCTGCCACCGCGGCCGAGTACCCGCCGATCCTGACCTTCACCCGCGCCGGGTGGAGTCAATTCACTAGCGAGAGATGTGCCCCGGGAAACGATGCCCCGGATGCGGCACCGGCGCTCTGCGCGCGGTGACTGATTGACCTTGAGGGTAGACGCCCCGCCATCGAGGTGCAACAACCTCACCGGTCGCGGCCACACCCTCTGTCGATCATGGTGTTCGGCGTCCGCCGTGCTGCAACAGCCACGGAATTCGATCGAATCGGCGCCGCTCCGAGAGTGCCGTACAAGAACCCGATCGGCCTTGCAGCGAGCACTGCGCGGTGCCACCGAGCGAACCGGAGCCGTATCACGCACGTACAGCACCGGAACACCAGCCACCGGACTTCGTCCGGCTGACACTTCCTTTGTACCACCGCGCTCGGAGGAATGGTCCGGCCGGTCGGCTATTCGATCTGCGACCGCCCGGACACCACCCGAACGCCGCAGCGGTCCACCGGCAGGTGCAGTGCGGTGAAACCCGTGCTGTGCGCGGAATTCGGCAGTTCGCCGCGCGGTGGCAAGGCCAGCACGGTCGGCCCGGCTCCGGAGACCGCGGCCGCCACCCCGGCGGCCCGCAACCGCCGCACCAGCTCGATCGTGGCGGGCCACGCGGGTTCCCGGTAGTCCTGGTGCAGCCGGTCCTCGGTGGCCGCGGGCAGCAGCGACGGGTCGGTGGTCAGCGCGTGCACGGCCAGCGCCGCGCGTCCTGCGTTGAAGGCGGCGTCGGCGTGCGGGACCTGCGCGGGAAGCAGCCCCCGCGTGGTGTGCGTGGCGGATTCACCGGCGGGCACGAATGCCACCGGGTGCAGGTCGGCGTGCGCGGGCAGGCTCGCGGCCCGGAACCGGTCGCCGTCCTGCCAGGCGATCACCACGCCACCGAGCAGGCTCGCCGCGACGTTGTCGGCGTGGCCTTCCTCGGCGGCGGCCAGGTGCAGCGCCTGATCCAGGTTCTTGTTGTCCCGCAACGCGAAACCGGCGAGTTCGTAGGCCGCGGCCACGCCCGCGACGATCGCGGCGGCCGAGGACCCGAGACCGCGGGAATGCGGGATGCTGTTGCGGCACCGCAGCCGCACCGCGCGCCGGGGCAGGCCGAGTTCGGCCCAGGTCCGGTGCAGCACTCGGACCACGAGGTGTTCGTGGTCGGTGGGGATCGCCGCCGCGCCTTCGCCCTCGGCCGAGACCTCGGCGGTGCCGTCCGGGCCGTCCACGACTTCGACGTGCACCGCGTCGTACAGCGCCAGGGCGATGCCGAGCGCGTCGAAACCGGGGCCGAGGTTGGCGCTGGAAGCCGGAACCGTGACCCGCACGGCCGCACCGGCGGATGGGGGGCCAGCGGGTGGGGGAGCGGCAGGCCCGCTCACGCCAGCTCCAGCGCGGTGGCCACGGCGCTCGGATCCACCGGCAGCGGCTCGACCTCGACCATGCCCGCCAGCGCGGTGTCGGGGTCCTTGAGCCCGTGACCGGTCACCGTGCACACGACCTTGGAACCCGCGGGCAGCCTGCCGTCCTCGGCGGTGGCCAGCAGCCCGGCCACGCTGGAGGCCGACGCGGGTTCGACGAACACGCCCTCGCGGGAGGCCAGCAGCCGGTACGCGTGCAGGATGTCGTCGTCGCTGACCGCGGCGAACAATCCGTCCGATGCGGTCTTCGCGGTCTGCGCGCCCTCCCAGGACGCGGGGCTGCCGATGCGGATCGCGGTGGCGATCGTCTCCGGTTCGGTCACCGGCTCGCCGCGCACCAGCGGCGCCGAACCGGCCGCCTGGAAGCCGAACATCCGCGGCGTGACCGGGATCAGGCCGTCCGCGGCGTACTCCGCGTAGCCCTTCCAGTAAGCGGTGATGTTGCCCGCGTTGCCCACCGGCAGGCAGTGCACGTCCGGTGCCGCGCCGAGCACGTCGCAGATCTCGAACGCCGCGGTCTTCTGCCCCTCGATGCGCAGCCGGTTCACCGAGTTGACCAGCGTCACCGGGTGCTCGGCCGCGGTCTTGCGGGCCAGTTCCAGGCAGTCGTCGAAATTGCCCTGCACCTGCAGGATCTTCGCGCCGTGCAGCACGGCCTGCGCGAGCTTGCCCATCGCGATCTTGCCCTGCGGCACCAGCACCGCGGAGGTGAGCCCGGCGCGCGCGGCGTAGGCCGCGGCCGATGCCGAGGTGTTGCCGGTGGATGCGCAGATGACTGCCTTGCTCCCGGCGGCGAGCGCGTGCGTCATGGCCACGGTCATCCCGCGGTCCTTGAACGAGCCGGTCGGGTTCGCGCCCTCGACCTTGAGGTGCACTTCGCAGCCGGTGAGCGCGGAGAGGTGCGGTGCGGGAACCAGCGGTGTCCCGCCCTCCTGCAGGGTCACCGCCGGGGCGCCCTCGGGCACGTCGACGCGATCCCGGTACGCCTCGATGAGGCCGGGCCAGCCGGTCGCGCGCGCGGGCGCGCCAGGGATGTTCGGGGTCACGACGATTCACCTTCCACGCGCATCACGCTGACGACCTCGCGCACCGCGGGCAGCTCCGCAATCTTGTCCACAGTGGACTTGAGTGCGGCGTCGGTCGCGGTGTGGGTGACCACGACCAGGCTGGCCTCTTCGCCGCGGCCCGCCTGGCGCACCACCGAAATGCTCACATCGTTGTCGTTGAAGGTGGCCGCGACCTGCGAGAGCACACCCGGTTTGTCCGCCACGTCCAGGCTGATGTGGTAGCGCGTCGGCGTCGAGCCCATCGGCTGCACCGCCAGCTTCGCGTGCGCCGACTCCCGCGGCCCCCGGCCCGAGACCACCAGGTTCCGGGCCACCGCGACCAGGTCGCCGAGCACCGCGCTGGCGGTCGGGCCGCCGCCGGCGCCCTGGCCGTAGAACATCAGGTTCCCGGCGGCCTCGGCCTCCACGAACACCGCGTTGAAGGCGCCGCCCACGCTCGCCAGCGGATGGTTGCGCGGCAGCATCGCCGGGTGCACCCGGGCCGAAACGGCCTCGGTGCCGTCGGCGTCGACGACCCGCTCGCAGATCGACAGCAGCTTGACCGTGCGGTCCAGCTCCTTGGCCGCGGAGATGTCGCCGGGAGTGACCGCGGAGATCCCCTCCCGGTGCACGTCGTTGGCGGTCACGCGGGTGTGGAACGCCAGCGAGGCAAGGATCGCGGCCTTCGCCGCCGCGTCGAAGCCGTCCACGTCCGCGGTCGGATCCGCCTCGGCGTAGCCCAGCCTGCCCGCCTCGTCCAGGGTCTCCGAATAGCCCGCCCCGGTGGAGTCCATCGCGGAGAGGATGTAGTTCGTGGTGCCGTTGACGATGCCCATCACGCGGTGGATGCGGTCCCCGGCCAGCGACTCGCGCAGCGGGCGCAGCAGCGGGATCGCCCCGGCGACGGCGGCCTCGAAGTAGATGTCCACCCCGGCCTCGTCGGCGGCCTCGTACAGCTCCGAGCCGTACTCCGCCAGCAGCGCCTTGTTGCCGGTCACCACGGACTTGCCGGCCCGCAGCGCGCGCAGCAGCAGCGAACGGGCCGGTTCGATCCCGCCGATGAGCTCCACCACCACGTCGACGTCACCGTCGACCAGCGCGGTCGCGTCCGTGGTCAGCAGCTGCTCGGGCACCGCCGGGTGCTTGTGCGGGCGCCGCACCGCGACGCCGGTCACCTGCACCGGAGCTCCGACGCGGGCCGCGAACTCGACCGGCCGGTCCTGCAGCAGCCGCAGCACCTCGGTTCCGACCGTGCCGCAGCCCAGCAGCGCGACGCGGATCGGTGCACGGTCCTCGATCACTCACACCTCCAGCCGGAGCAGGTCGTCCTCGGTCTCCCCGCGCAGCAGCAACCTCGGCCGCCCGTCCCGCACCGCCACCACGGGCGGCTTGGGCAGCCGGTTGTAGTTGCTCGCCATCACGTAGCAATAGGCACCGGTAGCGGCGACCGCGAGCAGGTCGCCCGGAGCAATGTCCTCCGGCAGCCAGCAGTCTCGCACCACTACGTCACCGGACTCACAATGCTTGCCCACGATGCGGGACAGCGTGGGCGGCGCTTCGGCGGCGCGGGAGACCAGCCTGCAGTCGTAGATCGCGTCGTAGAGCGAGGTCCGGATGTTGTCGCTCATCCCGCCGTCCACGCTGACGTAGCGCCGCGAGACCCCGCCGTCGAGCTCGACGTCCTTGACCGTTCCCACTTCGTAGACGGTGACCGTGCCCGGCCCGGCGATCGCCCGGCCCGGCTCGACCGCCACCCGCGGCGGCTCGAACCCGGCGGACTCGCACTCCTTGCGCACGATCTCGTGCAGCCGGGACGCCAGCTCCGGCACCGGCAGCGGATCGTCCTCCGAGGTGTAGGCGATGCCCAGGCCGCCGCCGAGGTCGACGGTGTGCACGCTGTCCATCACCTCGGCGCCGTGCTCGGCGCGCAGGTCCGCCAGCAGCGCCACCACCCGGTGCGCGGACAGGCCGAACCCGTCGTCGTCGAAGATCTGCGAGCCGATGTGGCTGTGCAGGCCCACCAGCTGCAACGAGCGCGACTTGACGGTTCGCCGGGCCGCTTCCGCGGCGTCGCCGGAAGCCAGCGAGAAGCCGAACTTCTGGTCCTCGTGCGCGGTCGCGATGAACTCGTGGGTGTGCGCCTCGACGCCGACCGTCACCCGCACCATCACCGGTTGCAGCACGCCGTGCTCGTGGGCGATGTGCTCCAGCCGCGCGATCTCGTGGAACGAGTCCAGCACGATCGAGCCGACGCCGGCCT
Organism: Saccharopolyspora galaxeae; assembly: GCF_016526145.1. Lineage (GTDB taxonomy): Bacteria > Actinomycetota > Actinomycetes > Mycobacteriales > Pseudonocardiaceae > Saccharopolyspora_C > Saccharopolyspora_C galaxeae. Next base: position 491,215 of record NZ_JADDUE010000004.1, on the reverse strand, counting down.
GCACCGCCGCGGTCAGCTCCGCGGTGGACTTGTTGTTGCCGTGGAAGGTGATCCGCTCCGGCGGGAAGTCGGCGCGCAGCGCGACGCGCAGCTCGCCGCCGCTGCACACGTCCAGGCTCAGGCCCTCCTGGGCGACCCAGCGCGCGACCTCGGTGCACAGGAACGCCTTCGAGGCGTAGTGCACCGAAGCGGGGTCGCCGAAGGCCGCCGCGTACTCCGCGCAGCGGGACCGGAAGTCGGCCTCGTCCAGCACGAACACCGGAGTGCCGTGCTCGCGGGCCAGCTCGCGGACGTCGGTCCCGGCGAAGCGCACCGCACCGTCGTCGCCGCGCTGCGCGTTGCGCGGCCACACCAGGTGGTGCAGTTCGTCGAGTTCGGCTTCGGCGGCCGGGGGCGGCCCGGCGGTGCTGCCCGGCAGCAGGACTTCGGCGTGCCGAGGCCCGGCGGGATGGGCGCGCATGATCGCGGCTCCTTATGAGAACTCGGGTGGATGCGGGTGCCCGCATCCGGACCGCCCGATCGCGGGCGGTGTCGGCAATTCACATTTGTTCGGGCGCGGTGACCCCGAGCAGCGCGAGGCCGTTGGCGATCACCTGGCGGGCCGCCTCGCACAGCTGCAGGCGGGCCACCGTCAGCGGGCTCGCCTGGTCGTCGCCCGGCTGCAGCACGCGGCAGGCGTCGTAGAACTTGTGGTAGGCGCTGGCCACGTCCTCCAGGTACCGCGCGATGCGGTGCGGCTCGCGCAGCTGCGCCGCGGAGAGCACCACCCGCGGGAACTCGCCCAGCGTGCGGATCAGGTCGCCTTCCCGCTCGTGGGTCAGCAGCGCCAGATCCGCCTGCTCGACCGGACCCCGCTCGATGCCCAGCGACTCGGCGTTGCGCTGCAACGACGAGAGCCGGGCGTGCGCGTACTGCACGTAGTAGACGGGGTTCTCGTTGCTGCGCTTGCTGATCAGGTCCAGGTCGATGTCCACCGCGGAGTCCACCGACGAGCGGATCAGCGAGTACCGGGCCGCGTCCACGCCCACCGCGTCGACCAGGTCCTCCATGGTCACGACGGTGCCCGCGCGCTTGCTCATGCGGACCGGTTCGCCGTCGCGCACCAGGTTCACCAGCTGCCCGATCAGCACCTCGACCGAGTCCGGATCGTCGTCGAACGCGGCGGCCGCGGCCTTGAGCCGGGAGATGTAGCCGTGGTGGTCCGCGCCCAGCATGTAGATGCACAGGTCGAACCCGCGGGAGCGCTTGTCGCGCAGGTAGGCGACGTCGCCCGCGATGTAGGCGGCGGCGCCGTCGCTCTTGATCAGCACCCGGTCCTTGTCGTCGCCGAACTCGGTGGAGCGCAGCCACCAGGCGCCGTCGGCGAAGTACAGGTGCCCGGACTCCTTGAGCTGCTCCACGGAGCGCGCCACCGCGCCGGAGCTGTGCAGCGAGTCCTCGTGGAAGAACACGTCGAAGTCGGTGCCGAACTCGTGCAGGCTGCGCTTGACCTCGTCGAACATCAGGCCCACGCCGATCCGGCGGAACGTCTCGTGGCGCTCGTCCGCGGGCTGTTCCAGCACGTCCGGCTGCTCGGCGCGAACCTGCTTGGCGATCTCGCCGATGTAGTCGCCGCCGTAGCCGTCCTCCGGAACGGGCTCGCCCTGCGCCGCGGCGATCAGCGAGCGCACGAAGCGGTCGATCTGCGCGCCCGCGTCGTTGAAGTAGTACTCGCGAGTCACCTCGGCGCCCTGCGCGGACAGGGTGCGCCCGAGCGCGTCACCGACCGCGGCCCAGCGCGCGCCGCCCAGGTGCATCGGGCCGGTCGGGTTCGCCGATACGAACTCCAGGTTCACCCGCAGGTCCCGGTAGCGGTCGCCGCTGCCGAAGTCCGCGGCCGCGGACAGCACCTCGCGGACGATCCCGGCCTGCGCGTCGGCGGCGAGCCGCAGGTTCAGGAAGCCCGGTCCGGCCACGTCGACCTCGGCGATGCCTTCCCGCCCGGTCAGCTCCTCGGCCAGCCAGCCGGCGAGGTCCCGCGGCGGCACGCCGGCCTTCTTGGCCACCTGCATGGCGATGTTCGTCGCGTAGTCGCCGTGCTCGGGGTTGCGCGGGCGTTCCACGGTCACCGCGTCGGGCAGCACGGATATGTCCAGGCCGCGGGCGGTGAGCACGTCGACGGCGGCACTGCGGACCAGGTCAGCGAGAACGGCGGGAGTCACCTGATGCAGTTTAAGTGCCGGTCTTCCGAGTCGTTTTGCCTGGGTGGGCGGTGCCGGGCGAGCGCGTTGCTCCGTTCGCCGCGCCGCGTTCCGCCGGAACCGGCTGGTCACCGCGTTGTGAGACCGTTATTACCCGCCGTGTTCGAAATTCTCCCCTGTTGATCGCGGCGTCCCTAAACTGGCGAGCCGTCCCGGCGACGGCGGGTGGAGGACGAGGACGAGATGACCAGCGGCAAGAAGAACAAGGCGATGCGCAACGCGCGCAGTTCCGTTGCGCAGCAGCGATCCGTCCCGTGGCTCACGATCGCCGGGGTCGGCGTCGTCGTTCTGGTGGCGGCCCTCATCTTCGGATTCGTGTACATGGAGCACCGCGAGAACACGGCCTCGGAGAGCGCGCAGGCCGAAGCGGACGCTGCTGCGGCGCCGTTCAAGCCCTCGCCGCAGAATCCCGACCCGTCGAAAAAGATCCCCGGTGTCGAAACCGCCGACTATCCCGGTATGCAGCACGTGACGGCTCAGCAGCGGGTGGCCTACGACAAGGCGCCGCCGTTCGGCGGCCCGCACGACAACGTCTGGGCCGACTGCACCGGCGTGGTCTACCCGCAGGCGGTACGCACCGAGAACATGGTCCATTCGCTGGAGCACGGTGCCGTGTGGATCGCCTACGCCCCGGAGAAGGTCGGCGCGGACGGCGTGCAGCAGCTGGCCCGGAGGGTGCAGAACCGCCCCTACACGATGCTTTCGCCGTACCCGGGGTTGGATTCGCCGATCTCGTTGCAGTCGTGGGGACACCAGCTCAAGCTCGACGCGCCGGACGATCCGCGGATCGACCAGTTCATCACCGCGCTGCGGCAGAACCCGAACGGCGTGTACCCGGAGGTCGGCGGCTCCTGCCAGGCGATCCCGGGCGGGTTCGACACGCAGAACCCGCCGCCGTTCGACCCCGCTGCGCCGCCGCCGGACGCCGTGCCGATGAGCGGTGCGGGCGCGCAGAGCGGTGCCGGTGACATGGGCGGGGGCCGTTGACCGGCGCGGCGTGGAACTCGCGGTGGCCGCTGATGGCACGGGTAGTCATCGCGGCCGGGGTGGCGACGGCTCTGCTGCTGCTCGGTGCCGCCGCAGGACTGCTGATCGCCGGGCCGGCACGACCATCGGAGCCCGCGCCCGGCGCGGTCGACGTCGGCTTTGCGCAGGACATGTCGATGCATCACCAGCAGGCGGTCACCATGGCCACGCTCGCGCGGGAACGCGGCGGCGACGCCGAGGTCCGCGGGCTCGCGTTCGACATCGAGACCAACCAGCGCGACCAGATCGGCCGGATGCAGGGGTGGCTGAACTTGTGGGGGCAGCCACCGCAGGCGAGCGGTCCGCCGATGCAGTGGATGCACGGTGGCGAGCACCAGCGCGGGGGCGAGCACCAGCACGGCGGCATGGCGGCCGGGGCGGGGATGCCCGGCATGGCCGACAGCGCGGAGCTCGCGCGGTTGCGGACGCTGCGCGGGCCCGCTTTCGACACCGAGTTCCTGCGGCTGATGCTGCGCCACCACGAGGGCGGCGCGCCGATGGCCCGCTACGGCGCCGAGCACGCCGCGCTGGCTCCGGTGCGCGGGTTGGCGAGCAACATGCTCGGCTCGCAGGCGACCGAAAGCGAACTCATGCGCGCCATGCTCGCCGCGCGCGGCGCGGCCCCGCTGCCGCCGGGTTGAGTCAGTTCTGCCCGCAACGCGTTCCGGGCCGGCGCGCCAGCAGCGCGGCCAGGACGAACAGCGTCGCCGCGCCGACGACCAGCATCGGCAGCAGCGGAACCAGGACCTGATCGGTGCTGACCGCGCACGCCAGCAGCACCACCGGGTAGCCGAACCGCAGCACGCGCCGCTGCCACCGTCGCGACCACCGCACTTGGCCACCGCTGAGAACCGCGAGCCCGGCGGCGCACCCGAACATCAGCGGAACCGACAGCGCCGTGGAAGTGCTCTCGGCCAGCATCCGGTCCAGCGCCGCGGCCACGCCGGCGGTTCCGCACAGGAACAGCGGCGGCAAGGCCAGCCACGACCGGATCCCGAGTTCGCCGAAGAGGGAGCACTGCTGCACGCCGGAAAGTGTGTACACGAACGTCCCGGTTCGCAGGACCTCGCGGGCCGCCGTGCGCCGGGCGGTCCGCGAGGCGCGCCGGGCGGTCGGTGCACCGCGCCGGGCGGCTGCCTGCCGGAATACCCCGCGGTGCCCCTGCGTTGCAGGTCAGCGCCCTCGATCTGGCAGAATGCCGGATCGGAAAAGGCACCGGTTCACCTCGCGGCGCACCCGGCGCGGGGACCCGGAGCCACGAACAGGAGGACAAGCGTTGAAGTCGGACATCCACCCCGGATACGTCACCACCGAGGTGACCTGTGGTTGCGGGAACACCTTCACCACTCGCAGCACCCAGGCCAGCGGCAACATCACCGTCGAGGTCTGCTCGAACTGCCACCCGTTCTACACGGGCAAGCAGAAGATCCTGGACACCGGCGGCCGCGTGGCCCGCTTCGAGGCCCGCTACGGCCGCCGCCCGCAGGGCGCTCGCACCAAGAAGTAGCTGAGCCGACGGCGCCCGCTCCCGCGACGCGCGGGGCGGGCGCCGTTGTCGTGCCGCACCTGTACCGGTCGAGAAGAAGGTTGCCGTGGAGACTTCGAAGCTCGAAGAGCTGCTCGCCGAGCATGCGGAGCTGGAACGGCGGCTCGCCGAACCGGACGTGCACGCCGACCAGGCCAACGCGCGCAAACTGGGGCGCCGCTACGCCGAACTCACCCCGGTGGCCAAGGCCGCCGGGGAATGGCACCGGGTGCGTTCCGACCTGGCCACGGCCCGCGAACTCGCCGACGAGGACCCGGCGTTCGCCGCGGAGGCCGAATCGCTCGCCGACTCGCTGCCCGCGCTGGAGGCCAGGCTCACCGAGCTGCTGCTGCCGCGCGACCAGCGCGACTCCTCGGACGTGCTGCTGGAGATCAAATCCGGTGAGGGCGGCGAGGAATCCGCGTTGTTCGCGGGCGATCTGCTGCGGATGTACCTGCGCTTCGCCGAGCGCCAGGGCTGGCGCGCCGAGGTGCTGGGCTCCACCGAATCCGAACTCGGCGGCTACAAGGACGTCACGGTCTCGGTGAAGGAGAAGGCCGATCCGGGCCCGGACGGCGTGTGGTCGAAGCTGAAGTTCGAGGGCGGCGTGCACCGGGTGCAGCGGGTGCCGGTCACGGAGTCCCAGGGCCGGGTGCACACTTCGGCGGCCGGGGTGCTGGTCTATCCCGAGACCGAGGACGTCGAGGTCGAGGTGGACGAGAAGGACCTGCGCATCGACGTCTACCGGTCCTCGGGCCCCGGCGGGCAGAGCGTGAACACGACCGACTCGGCGGTGCGGATCACGCACCTGCCCACCGGGGTCGTCGTCTCCTGCCAGAACGAGAAGTCCCAGCTGCAGAACAAGCTGCGCGCGATCCACGTGCTGCGTGCGCGGCTGCAGGCGATGGCCGACGAGGAGGCCGAGCGCGAAGCGGCCGAGACCCGTCGCAGCCAGGTGCGCACCGTGGACCGCTCCGAGCGGGTGCGCACCTACAACTTCCCGGAGAACCGGATCTCCGATCACCGGGTCAATTACAAGGCGTACAACCTCGAGCACGTGCTCGACGGCGACCTGGACGGCGTGCTGGGCGCGTTGATCACCGCCGACCGGGAGGAACGCCTCGCCTCGACCGGGTGAGCGCAGCCGTTCCGGCGTTTTCGGGCCTCGCCTGAGCGGGTCCGGAGATCACGCGCTCTAAGCTTGCCCCGTGACTCGACAGCCACTGCGCCTGGCCATCCTCGAAGCGGCACGCATGTTGTCCGCGGCAGGCGTGCCGAGCCCGCGCACCGACGCCGAACTGCTGGCCGCCCACCTGCTAGGGGTGGAGCGGACCAAGTTGATGATGGTGCCGCTGGTGGATCCGCCCGTGGTGGAAGCGCTGCACGCGCTGGTGCGGCAGCGGGCCGAGCGGGTGCCGTTGCAGCACCTCGTGGGCACCGCGACCCTCGGCAACGTGACGCTCAGCGTCGGTCCAGGCGTGTTCGTCCCGCGCCCGGAGACCGAGCTGCTGCTCGCCTGGGGACTGGCCACGCTCGAAGGGATCGAGCATCCCACCGTCGTCGACCTGTGCACCGGCACCGGCGCGCTCGCGCTGGCCGTGGCCAACGCGCGCCCCGACGCGACGGTGCACGCGGTCGAGCTGGACACGAACGCGCTGACCTGGGCGAGGCACAACATCGACCAGCAGGCCGCCGCGGGCGACACGCCGACCCGGCTGCACGCGGGCGATGTGCACGACCCGACGTTGCTGATGGACCTGGAAGGCCTGGTCGACCTGGTGCTGTGCAACCCGCCGTACGTGCCGGAGGGCACGCCGGTGCCGCCGGAAGTGCGCGAGCACGATCCGCACGAGGCCGTGTTCGGCGGCCGCGACGGGCTGGACGTGGTCCGGCAGGTGATCGCTTGCGGCGCGCGGCTGCTGCGGCACGGCGGCGGCATGGCGATCGAGCACGACGACACCCACGGCGGATCGGTGCCCGCGTTGTTGAAGGCCAGGAGGGTCCTGTGCGAGGTGGAGGATCACACGGACCTGGCCGGGCGTCCGCGGTTCGCCACCGCGTACCGCGCGGAACCTCAGCTGTGAGGTCGGGCTTCGCAGCCCGGAGATCTTTCGCCTGAGCGAGCGGTCCGGGCGCGCGTGTCCGCTCGGAGAGTTCGATCAGGCGCCTCGGGTGGCGGCGCTGCGCAGCCGTTTCCCGAGGCGGCTCAGCGGGACTTGTCGGTGCGGCTCGGCGCGCCGGGCTGCTGGGCCTGGCCCGGGACGGGCAGCTGGATCCGGCGGGTCGGCTGGTCGTGCGGGTTCGGCTTGGCCTCGGCCTGCGCGGACTCCGTCGCCTGCTGGGCCGCCTGCTGACCCGCGGTCGAACCGGCCGGGCTCGCCGCGGTTCCGGACGCCGAGGCGACGGGCGTCGCGGTCGCCGACTGCCCGGACCGGACCGGTCCCGCTGCCGCAGTTGCGGCCGCACCGGTCTTCGAGCCGCTCTGATTCACCGAGCCGCTCTGGTTCCCCGGGCCGCTCCCGTTCGAGCCGGAGGCGCCCGGCAAGTCCCGCCGCCGGATCTTCTCGGTAGGACCGTCCGCGGACGCCGCAGGACCGTCCACGGACGCCGCGGCGTCCTGCGGCCGATCCGCCGCCACGGCCTCCGCGGCGCCCTTGCGCGCCTGCTCGCGGGCTTCCGCGGCGGCCTCGCGCAGCGCGGCCTCCTCGGAGTCCTCCTGGTCCAGCCGCTCCAGCAGCGGCGTCGTCTGCCCGAGCAGTTCCGCGGCGTCGCGCAGCTTCGCCGCCACCGTGTCCCGCAGCTCGGTCAGCGAGTGCACCTGGTCATCGGCCTTGGTCAGCCGGCGCTGGGCCTCCTCGGTGGTGGCCACCAGCCTGCGCTCGGCGTCCGCGCGGGATTCCCGGACCAGCCGCTCGCTCTCCCGGGTGCCGTCGTCGACCAGGCGCGTCGCCTCGTCGGTGCACTCCTGGATCATCCGGTTGGCCTTCTCGGTGGCCTCGGCGACCAGGCGCTCCGCTTCCTGGGTGCTTTCCCGCTCGCGGCGCTGCGCGGCCTCGACGCTTTCCTGCTCGCGCTGCTGCGCGGCTTCGACGCTCTCGCGTTCGCGCTTCTCGGCGGCCTCGGTGCTCTCGCGCTCGCGGCGTTCGGCTGCCTCGGTGCTCTCCCGCTCCAGCTTCTCGGCCGCCTGGGTGGATTCGGTGTTGAGCCGGTTGGCTTCGTCGGTGGCCTCGCGGACCCGGCGGTGCGCCTCGTTGGTGCCTTCGCGGAGCCTGCGGTTGGCCTCCTCGGTGGCCTCGCGGACGCGGCGCTGCGCGTCGGCTTTGCTGGTGGCCTCCTGCTCGGCGAGGGTCTTCATCGACTCGGTGCGCCGAGCCGCCATCGCGATCTCGAAGTCCTCCTCGACCTGCGTCCGGCGGGCCTCGGACTCCTCGTCGGCGCGGACGCGGTTCTGCTCGGCCTCGGTGGTGATCCGCTCGGCCTCGGCCTTTGCCTTGTCCAGCACCGAGCGGTGCTCGGTCTCCATCTCGGTGCGCCGCTCGTCGACCTCGGCGATCAGCTTCTCGTAGCGGGTGCGCAGCGCGCCCGCCTCGGACTCGGAGCGGCTGCGGGTCTCGGCGGCGTCCTTCTCGGCGCGGCTGCGGATGTCGCCCGCCTCGTCCTGGGCGAGCTTGAGCATCCGCTGCAACCGCTCGCTGAGCCCTTCCAGCGTCGTCGGCGGCTTGGACAGCCGTTCGACCTGGCCGCGCAGGTTCTCGATCTCCGAGCGCGCGGATTCGAGCTGCTTGGACACATCCCGGGCCTGGGCGACGGCCGCGTCGCGGTCCGAGGTGAGGATGCGCAGATCGGCGTCGACCCGTTCCAGATGCTCGTCGACCTGAGCGCGGTCGTATCCGTTCTTGCGAACGAGGTCGAATCCCGAACCCAGCGGGAGTAGATCACGGTCGTCGGCGAGGCCCATGACGACCACGCTACCTGGAAGGCACCCGCGTTGTGGGAGGTGTGGGCGGGAACGGGGGAGTTTCCGCGGGGTCGCTCACCGGACCGGGTAAAGCCGGGCTGGACCGAGCCGAAGGACCCTGGACGCCGCCGGCGGTGTGCCCCGACCTTCGACAGGCGCATCCGGGCGGTGGAGGTGAGCGACGTGGCGACCAAGGCGAACGCGCAGGTCCGGCCGTGGAATCGTTGGCAGGACTGGGTGGCGCTGCTGCTGGGCGTGTACTTGCTGCTGGCCACCTTGTGGACCCGCACCAGCGGCGGCGCGGTCTCGGCGATGCTCGTGCTGGGCGTGCTGCTGGTGCTCGGCGCCGTGTGGTCGTTGGTGATGCCGGGCTCGATGACCAGCGAATACGCGCACATGGTGCTGGGCGTGCTGCTGTTCCTGTCGCCCTGGGTGCTCGGGTTCGCCGGTCTCGCGGGTGCCGCTTGGACCTGCTGGGTGGTCGGGGTGCTGGCCGTGGCGGTGGGCGCCGCCGCCCTGCCGGAGGCCGGCGCCGCGCACGGCAGTGCAGCGGCGGCCCCGCGATAGCGGGCGCGTCCGGCGGTCGCGTTCCGGCCGGTTCCGGCACCGCCGGTACGTTGCACGGAGGTGATCGACCGGCTGATCGACGCTGGAGGACGCGGTGGCATGGGCACTCGGAGCGCCGGAGCAGTCGTCGGCGTGCGGTTGCGGCCCGGCGGCGGAACCGCACGCCGAGGCTGCGGTCGCCGACGGTGCGTGCCGTTGTCCGGCACGTGAGCGGATCCTGTCCGCGGCGGGGGAGTTGTTCGCCGAGTCCGGGTTCGACGCCACCCCGACCTCGCGGATCGCCGAGCGCGCCCAGGTCCCGAAAGGACTGATCCACTACTACTTCCGCCGCAAGCAGGACCTGCTCGTCGCGCTGGTGGAGCGACTGCCGGACGAGGAGCTGGACCCCGCGCGGATCGTGCTGGCAGGCGACGTCACCGGCAGCCTGTACCGGCTGGTGTCCGAACTGGACCGGCGGTTCGAGTCGTCGGTGCTGCTGAGCCACTTGCTCTGGCGCGAAGCGGACACGCACGCCGCGGTCCGGCGGGCGTTGCAGGAGCGGTTCGACGTCGTGGTGCGCCAGATCCGCGAAGTCATCTCGGCCGCGCTGGCGCCTGCCGCGTCGGACGGGTCTGCGGCGGGTGGCGGTGCCGAGGACGTCGACACCGCCGCGCTGCTGCTGGCCAGGGTGGTCAGCCACCGGCACGCCGTGGCCCGGCACGGGGACGAGGACGAGCTGGACCGCGAGATCTGCTTCATCGCGCGGGCGCTGGAGCGGCCCGCACCGTGACGCCGAGGTGAAGCGCCGACCATGCCTTCCCGACGGCGCCTTCCGACGGCGCCTTCCGACCGGGCCTTCCGACCGGGCCTTCCCGACCGGGCCGTGACCGGAGCCGTCGCCGCCGCAGCCGTCAGGCCGCCGGTTCCACCAGTTCGACCAGGACGCCCCCCGCGTCCTTCGGGTGCACGAAGTTGATCCGGCTGTCCTCGGTGCCCCGCCGCGGAGCGTCGTAGAGCAACCGCAACCCGCTGGCACGCAGTGCCGCGCAGGCCGCGTCCACATCGGTCACCCGGTATGCGAGCTGTTGCAGTCCGGGACCGTTGCGGTCCAGGAACTTCCCGATCGCCGAGTCCGCCCGCAACGGCGCCAGCAGCTGGATCCGGGTGGCGCCGGCGGTGTCGCCGGGAGCGGCGAGCATCGCCTCCCGGACCCCTTGGTCCTCGTTCTGCTCGGTGTGGGTCACTTCCAGCCCGAAGGTGCTGCGCTGGAATTCGATCGCCGCGTCGAGGTCGGTGACCGCGATTCCGACGTGGTCGATCGCGGTGAGCAAGTCGTGCAGTTCGCCGTGCATGGCGGGCAGCCTAACGCGCGATGAATCCGCCGGAAGTGTGCGAAAGATGGCAGAAAAAGTGATGGCACCCGGCTCGGATTGCTCCGGACGGCGGAGTTCGACTGACTGGGCCGACGTGAGCATGTTGCCGCTTCACGTCGAAAGGTGGCTCATGGTCGATTTCAGACTTCTGCAGCGCGAACCCGGTCGTCGCAGACGCTGGCCGCGCGCGTTCGCCGTGCTGGGCGCGGTCGCGGTGCTGTCGGCTCCGGCGAGCGCGTTCGCCGCCGGTGGCGGGCCGGTGGTTTCCGGCGGTGGCGGGCCGAATCCCGATGAGCTGCGGCTCAAGCACGAGCGCGCGTGGCTGCCCGCGGGGCCGTTGCGATTCGGCGCCGAGCCCTACTCCGCGGCCGAGTCGGCCGCCGCGGATGCCGCCGCAGCCGAGGATTGCGGGCTGAGCGCGGCCGATGCCACCAACCTCACGCTGGCCCCGACCTGGCCGGAGGTCGCGGGTTCCGGGGCCGCACCCGCCCCGATGACGTTGTCCCGCTACGACGACCAGACGGCGCTGGCCGATCCGCAGCAGCGCGCCGAAGGTCTGTTCTTCAACCCCGGTGTCGGCATCTGGCAGCTCGACTCGGCAGGTCTGGGGGCGCAGGAAACCGCTGCCACCGCAGTGGATTCGCGGTCGGCGGCGAAGACGGCCGCCGCGCACGTCGTGGGTCGGTACTGCGACTCGGCCGCGGATGGTGCTTCCGCTGCGGAATCCCGTGCGGCCGCGTGGTCGGCTTGGCACGCCTGCGACGAAGGCGCGTGCGAGGACATCTACCAACGGCTCGCCACCAACGGCGTCACGAAGGTCGATTCGGTCGGCCGCTACGGCGGCGGTGAACCGCGCAAGTGCACCTTCGAGGGCGCCACCTACGACTGCCTCTACATCGATCCGCATGCTGCGGAAGGCGAAGATGCCTGGCTGTCGCCGGATTTCGGGCCGGCGCCGGTGCCCGCGCCGTTCTACGCGTTCACCTACTCCAGCGGGGGCGGCGAGTACGAGGTCCGGTACTGGCTGCAGGGTGATTCGGGAGCGGACACCGACGTATCGGCCTCCCGGAAACTGGGGACCGACGCGCGCAGCGAGCTGTCCTGGTCCGCGGAGTCCGCGCTGTGCGACACCACGGCAGGCCGCGGCAACTGCTGATCGGCAGGGGAGGGGAGCGCCGCCGCTTCCCTCCCGCATGTGCCCGAGCGCACCCCGCGGACCGGCTGGCACCGCGTGCCACGCCGGGTATGGTCCGGCCAGCCGCGGCAGGGGCATGATGGCGTCGGTGGTCGAATGGACCGGAGTCGAACGAACCGGGAGGCGGCAGTGGGCTCGTCTGTGATCGTTGCTGGAGCACGCACCCCGATGGGGCGGTTGCTCGGCTCGTTGAAGGACTTCAGCGGCGCCCAGCTCGGCGCGGTGGCGATCAGGGCCGCGTTGGAACGCGCGGGCGTGCCGCCGGAGCAGGTGCAGTACACGATCATGGGCCAGGTGCTGACCGCCGGAGCCGGCCAGATCCCGGCCCGGCAGGCCGCGGTCGGCGCCGGCATCCCGATGGACGTTCCCGCGCTGACCGTCAACAAGGTCTGCCTGTCCGGGCTGGACTCGATCGCCCTGGCCGACCAGCTGATCAGGGCGGGCGAGTTCGACGTGGTCGTCGCGGGCGGGCAGGAGTCCATGACGCAGGCCCCGCACCTGCTGACCAGCTCCCGCGAAGGCATCAAGTTCGGTGACGGCCAGCTCGTCGACCACATGTCCTTCGACGGCCTGACCTGCGCGTTCGACCAGATGGCGATGGGTGCCTCGACCGAGAAGTACAACTCCCGGCACGGCCTGACCCGCCGCGCGCAGGACGAGTTCGCCGCCCGCTCGCACCAGCGCGCCGGAGCCGCGGCCGAGCGGGGCGTGTTCGCCGAGGAGATCGCGCCGGTCAGCGTGCCGCAGCGCAAGGGCGACCCGGTCGTGGTCGACAGCGACGAAGGCATCCGGGCCGACACCACCGCGGACGGCCTCGGCAAACTGCGCCCGGCGTTCGCACCGGACGGGACGATCACCGCGGGCTCGGCCTCGCAGATCTCCGACGGCGCCGCCGCGGTCGTGGTGATGAGCAAGGCGAAGGCCGACGAGCTCGGACTGCACTGGTTGGCCGAGATCGGCGCGCACGGCGTCGTCGCCGGGCCGGACGCGAGCCTGCACGAGCAGCCGTCGAACGCGATCAAGGCCGCGCTGGCCAAGGGCGGGCAGCGCACCGCCGAGCTGGACCTCGTCGAGATCAACGAAGCGTTCGCCGCGGTCGGGCTGGTCTCCGCGCAGGCGCTCGGGCTCAGCGAGGACGCGGTGAACGTCAACGGCGGTGCCATCGCGCTCGGCCACCCCATCGGCATGTCCGGCGCCCGGCTGGCGCTGCACCTCGCGCTCGAGCTGCGGCGCCGCGGCGGCGGGCAGGGCGCGGCGGCGCTGTGCGGCGGTGGCGGCCAGGGCGACGCGCTGCTGCTGCGTGCGGCCTGACCTCGACGCACGGGGAAACCCGGAAATCACCCTGATGCCACCCGGGTTCCGGGTCACCGAGGCCGATCGCCCGGAGTGCGCGCCGCTACCCTGGCGGGCATGAAATGGCTACCTGGCGGATGGCAGCGCGCGGACCGGGCGGAACGGGAATGGGCGACCGTGCCGGGCAGGACCACCGAGAAGACCACCCTGAACCAAGGCAACGTCCAGGGTGGCCCGGGGACGCGCGTCTACGGCCGGGACGAACGACCGCAGGAGCCGGCCGCGCCGATCGGGCTCGGCCCGGAGGCCCGGGACGTCGACGTTTCCGCGGGCACCTTCCGGATGCTGCTGCTCGGCGGCGGGGTGAGCGGGTTCCTCACCGTGCTGTGCGCGGCGACCCTGGTCAACCGCGGCAACACGGTCGGCATGTGGATCTGGCAGCTGGTGTTCGGGGTCGTGTTCCTGTGGTTCGCGTTCTCCGCGAGCGGGATGCTCAACAGCCGCGGCTTCCTGGTGGACCGCAGCGGCTTCTACGCGCGCACCCGCGGTGAGGTGTTCGGCGTGCCGTGGAAGGAGATCTCCGCCATCGGCATCGGCCGGCTGCCGTGGATCGAGCAGAACCGGCCGGTGCACCCGGAGCGGCGGGTAGCGCTGGAGTTCTACCCGGCCGACGCCGGATTCAGCTCCCGGCACCCGGAGCTCGAGCGCTGGCTCGTCGAGGAACCGCCGTCCGTCGCGGACACCCCGGGCGTGCGCTACCGGTTCCACCTCCCGCCGTTCAGCCGCGTGCCCCGCGCGGTGGAGCAGGCGGTGCAGACCTCGGCACCGCGCAAGTGGATCGGCCATTACCGCAGGCACCTGCCGCCCATGCCGACGAACAACGACTCGGTCCGGCGCTGAGTCCCGGGGCGGTCCCGCGGCGAGCCGCAGCGGTTCACCAGCCGAGGCTGTCGAGCGGGTCGGCCGGTTTCAGCGCCGGGTCTTCGGCACCGAACGTGCGCGCCCGCCCGCGGCCGGTGCGCGCGGTCTCGAACCGGACCGTGACCCGGCCGAGCCCGGCGCCCTGCACCCAGCCGTGCCCGTGCTCCGGGTGGAACACGTCGTCGCCCGCTCGCCACGGGCGCTGGAACAGCGGCTCGGACTCGGCCGGATGCTCGGCGGGCTCGGCGCTCGGGACGTCCGCGGGCTCGTCGGCCGGGGAGTCGAACAGCGCCTCCTGCTCCGAGGTCGCCAGGCCCGAATAGGAGATCCCGACCAGCCGCACCGGCGTGCCCGGCGGTACGGCCACCGCGGTGAGCCGCCGCGCGGCCGCGCTGAACGAGGCCAGGTCCGAGGTCGCGGACGCGAACGTCTCCGCCCGGCTGATCGTGGTGAAGTCCGCGTCGCGCACCTTCAGCGTCACCGTCCGCGCCGCCCGCCCGGACGACACCAGCCTGCGGTGCGCCGATTCGGCCATGCCCGCCACCTCGGCGGCCAGCCGCGCCGGTTCGGTGATGTCCACGTCGAACGTGGTCTCCGCGCTGACCTGCTTGGCCTCGGCGCGTTCGGCCACCGGGTGGTCGTCGATGCCGTGCGCCAGGCGGTGCAGTTCGGCGCCGTGCGCCTGCCCGAGCAGCGAAGTGACGTCGCCGGGCTGCATCGCCGCGAGCTCACCGATGCTGTAAACGCCGATGCGGTGCAGCTTCGACTCGGTGACCGGTCCGACGCCCCACAACTTGCGCACCGGCAGCCCAGTGAGCAGCTCGACCTCCTGCTCGGGTGGGACCACCAGCGCCCCGTCCGGCTTCGCCAGCCCGGACGAGATCTTGGCGAGCTGCTTGCCGGAGCCCGCTCCCACCGAGGCGGCCACTCCGACCTCCCGCAGCACCCGCGCGCGCAGGTCCGCCGCGTACTGCTCGACGTGCTCGACCGAGGCGCCCGCCAGCTCCGCGGGTTCCAGGAACGCCTCGTCGATCGAGACCTGCCCCACCACGTCGGAGAGCTCCCGCACGATCTCGAACACCCGGCGGCTCACCGCCTGGTACACCCGCCCGCGCGGCGGCAGCACCACCGCGACCGGGCAGCGCCGCCGCGCCTCGGCCATCGGCATCGCCGAACGGGCCCCGTACTCGCGGGCCTGGTAGCTGGCGCCCGCGACGGTGCCGCGCGGGCCGAGCCCGCCGACCAGCACCGCGCGGCCGGCGACGGTGGGGCGGGCGAGCTGCTCGACGGACGCGAAGAACGCGTCCATGTCCATGTGCAGCACCCATCTCGGCATGGGGTTCATTGAACGAGAAGGCACCGACAAGCACCACGACCGCACCCGCGGCGGGGCGTGTTCAGCGCAGTCGGGAGTGCGCGTAGGCGGTCATGGCGTCGCGCAGGTACGCGGCCAGCCCGGCCGGTTTCTTGCGCTCGATGCGCTTGCGGAACTTCGGCTGGCTCACGTACATCGCGGCCAACCGCAGGTAGGAGTCGCGGTCCGGAGCCCAGAACCGGCAGATCCAGCGGTAGTGCTCGCCCGCGACCTGCTGCACCCGCGGATCCTCGCCGGGCACGCCCGCGAGGAAGAGCTCGGTGAGCCGCGCGCTGATCCGGTTCCATTCCTCGCCGATCGCCTCGGCGTTGTTGCCGTCGGCGTTGGCGGGCAGGTCGAAGCGGTCGGTGCGTTCCGGGTCGAGGTGGCCGATCAGGGCGGTGCCCACCTCGGCGGCTTCGGCGCGGTCCAGCGCCGGGACCGTGCTCGCGTCGTCCGGCGGAGTCGAGTCGTGCAGGTGGTTCGGCACCGCGTCCCTTCCTGAGTCCGCGCGGCGACCCCCGCCGCGCGTCCGGCTTTCCCGCGTGGGCACGGTAGCTGAGCGTACCGGGCGCGTGGGCGGTTTCGCGCTCGCCGGGGCGGGCCGTCAGCCCTGCCGCTCGGAATCTTCCGGTTCGGACTCGGACGCTGTTTGCTCGGGCGCGGCCTGCTGCTTCGGCGGGGAGAGGAAGACGACGCCGCGCTCCAGATCCAGCGGACCGCCGGGATCGTGCTCGCGTCCCGGCGAGCCGCCGTCGCCTTCGTGCTTGAGCTTGCGGCCCGGGAAGAGTTCACCGTAGGAAGCCATGCCCCCAGCGTAGATATCCGCGGACCGCCGTTGTGGCGCGACGAGCCGGGCGGACCGGATCGCCGCGCCGGATCAGAACAGCGCGCCTGCCAGCGCGCGGCGGCCCTTCGCGACCCGCTCGTCGCCCTCGGGGAACAGCTCGAACATGCCGACCAGGTACTCCCGCACCCGGTTGCGCTCGTCGCCGGAGGTGCGCTTGACGGTGCGCACCAGCCGGTCGAACGCCTCCTCGACCCGCTGCGCGGCCAGTTCCGCATCGGCAGCGGCGAGCTGGGCGTCGATGTCGTCCGGCGCGTTGTCGGCGCGTTCGATCGAGGCCGGGTCGGCGTTCTCCGCGCGGGCGCTGAAGCGCACCTGGGCGAGCGCGGCCTTGGCCTGCTCGTTGTCCGGTTCGGCGTCCAGGATCTGCTGGTACGCGGTTTCGGCCGCGGCGAAGTCGCCCGCTTCCAGCGCCTGCTCGGCCGCGGTGAAGCGCGGGTCCTCGGGCTCTTCGGCGGGTTCCTCGTCGTCGCCGCCGCCCTGCTCGGCCGCCGCGATGCCGGGCAACCGCTCCCGCAGCGCGTCGAGCAGCGCGTCGATCCATTGCCGCAGCTGGGGTTCGGGCTGCGCACCTTGGAACGCTTCGACCGGCTGGCCGCCGGCGATCGCGATCACCATGGGGATCGACTGCACCTGGAACAGCTGCGCGATCCGCGGGTTGTTGTCCACATCGACCTTGGCCAGCACCCAGCTGCCGCCGCCTTCGGCGGCGAGCTTCTCCAGCACCGGGGACAGCTGCTTGCAGGGGCCGCACCAGTCCGCCCAGAGGTCGACGACCACGGGCACCTGCATCGAGCGGTCGACGACCTCGGACTGGAAGTTGGCTTCGGTGACGTCGATGACCGTCGTGGCCGCGCCGCCCTGCGCTGCTGCGGAACCGCCGGGAGCCGAGCCGCCTGCAGCCGACGACTGGGCGTTCTCCGCCTTGTTCTTGAGCGAGGACAGGTCGACTGCGCCTGCCATCGCGGCGGACATTCCTGAGTTCTGGCGTGGATCTGGCCTCGTCACATCCCCATCCTGACACGGAGCGCCACGCGCACGGTGCGTGGGCAGGTGTTTCCCGGCGGCGACGGTCCGTGTTGCGGCGGTGTACGCGGCGCGGCGTCCGCGCTCGCGACTTTTGTCCCTCGAACGACTGGATGCAACCACTCGTTCGTATGACGGTATGCGTGTGTCTCTCAGGTTTTTCGGGAGTGGTCGCCGAAGGTGCCACCGAGCCGCGCGGGATCTTGTTCCGGCGCGGGCTCGCTGACAGGGGCCGGCAAGCGGCCGGCCCGCTGCCAAGAAGTTCGACTGAGAGGTACAGAAAGTGCGCATTGCAACCCGCGTCGCCGGCGCCGCCGGCCTCGCCGCCTTCGGCATGGTCTCCCTCGGCGCGACCGCGTTCGCCGACAGCGCCGGCAACGAAGGCGTCAACCTGGGCAACGGCAACAACGTGAGCGCGGCCCCGATCCAGGCGTGCGGGACCAACGCCACCGTGCTCGGTGCCGTCGTCCCGGTCCTCTCGCCGCAGCCGAGCCACTGCGTCAACGCTCCGCTGACCGACCACCCCTCGGCCGAGGGCTGAGCTCGATCGGCGCGTCCGGCCGGGGGCTCCACCGGGAGTCCCCGGCCGGGCCCGGTCAGCCTTCGCCGAGATGCTCCTCGACCCGCCGGACCTTCTGCTGCAACTGCCCGGTGTGCCCGGGCCGGATGTCGGCCTTGACGACCAGGCTGGTGCGCGGCGAGCGGGACGAAACCGCCTCCGTCGCCCGCTTGACCACGTCCATCACCTCGTCCCACTCGCCTTCGACGGTGGTGAACATCGAGGTCGTCTCGTGCGGCAGGCCGGACTGGCGCACCACGCGCACCGCCGCCGCGACCGCTTCGCTGACGCTGTCGTCGTCGCCTGCACCGGTCGGTGCCACGCTGAACGCCACCAGCATTCGTCCTCCAACCCTCGCGGAAACCTTCCGCCGCGATCATGCGCGGAACCCGGGCCGGTGCGCTCGCCGGTCGCGGCAACCTCGAAGGAGTTCCCGGGACGCATCCGGCCCGCTGCTAGCGTCGGCGACATGAGCGCCCGTGGTCCGCTGCCCTTCGACCCCATCGCACGTGCGGCCGAGCTCTGGTCGGAGCGGGTCGGCCCGTCCACGACGATGGCCGCGGTGACCAGCGTGATGCGGGTCCAGCAGATCCTGCAATCCGCGGTCGACAACGCGCTGCGGCCGCACAACCTGACCTTCGCCCGCTACGAAGCACTGGTCCTGCTGACCTTCTCGCGGCGCGGCAGCCTGCCGATGCGGGTGATGGGGGACCGGCTGCAGCTGCACCCGACCAGCGTCACCAACATCGTCGACCGCCTGGAGCACGACAAGCTGGTGCGCCGGGTGCCGCACCCCACCGACCGCCGCACCACGCTGGTCGAGATCACCGACGACGGCCGGGACTTGATGAAGCGCGCCACCGAGTCGGTCAACGAGGTCGAATTCGGGATGGTCGGGGTGACCGAGCGGCAGACCCAGCAGCTCACCGAGCTCCTCGGCAAGGTCCGGCACGCTGCAGGGGACTTCTGAGCAACTGGGTTCGATCTTGTTGGGAGTCACTGCTCAGCGGCTTCGCCGCTGACAAGACAACGGCAACCCGGACCGCCAAGTTCAACAGAGGCTCTGGGGCCGCGGTGTTGCAGCGCCCGCGGCTCAGTTGAGGGTTCGCAGCACGTGACCGACGTGGCCCCAGAAGGTCGGCTCCGTCGACTCGCGCGTGGTCAGCAGGCCGCGGCGATGCATCCAGCGCTCGAACGCGACCGACGCCAGCGGCGGCACGGAAGCGATCAGGCCGAGCACCAGCGTGCGGAACGGCCAGCGCAGCGGGCTGAACACGACCAGGCAAGTCACCACGTAAGCGGTGAACACCAGGCCGTGCACCCAGCCGAGGACCGTCACGCCCTCGGGCAACCCGAAGCCGTACTTGAACAGCATCGCGATCAGCAGGCCCGCCCAGGAGAACGCCTCGGCGACCGCGACGAAGCGGAACCAGCTTCCGTAGGTGCGCACCTGCCACCGCCTTTCGCGCCCGGAGGCGCCGTCCGATCCGTGCTGGGAGCCGGGTGAGCCGACTCGGCGCCGCCGTCACGGCTGCGAGCAGTTCCCCGAGTTGGTGCCGCCTTCGACGAGCAGTCCGGACCAGGCCCCACTTGCTACGAGTGTGCAGCGTGTGCGCGCTCACACTGCTTCGGGCTCCGGCTCTTCGCCGGTCGTGCGGTCCGGTGCCGAACCGCGGCACCGGCCGTCAGCCGCGCGCGTTCACGAACTCGCGGAGCAGCGCGTTGAACTCGTTCGGCCGCTCGCGGTTCGGCCAGTGCCCCGCCCCTTGGACCACCCGCAGTTGCGCGTCCGCGATGCCTGCGGCCGCCGTCTGCGAGGACGACAACGGCACCGACCGGTCCCGCTCGCCGTGCACCAGCATCACCGGACAGCCGATCTGGTCCAGGTGCGGCAGGTGGTTCACCCGCATGGATCGGCGGGCCACCGAGTCCCGCTGCCAGTCGGAGAACAGCGAGCCCCGCTGGCGCGCTTCGGCGATGACCTCGTCGACGATGCTCTCCATGTCCTGCGGTTGGTCGGCGAACAGCTGCTTGGCCAGCACCCGGCGCACCGTTGCGCGCCTGGTGGCCAGCAGGTTCTTGGTCCCGCGGTCCAGGAACCGCACGCGCGTGGCGAGGTACTTCAGCGCGTGGTTCTGCAGCTTGGGCACCAGCCCGCCGGAGCTGACCAGGACCATCCCGCGCACCCGGCGCGGATGCCGCAGCGTGAAACCGGTGGCGATGCTGCCGCCCATGGACAACCCCACCAGCATCGTGTCCCGCACGTTCCACGCGTCCAGCAGCCAGCGCAGCACCTCTTCGAATGTGCGCTGGTTCGCCCGGCCGTGCCACGGCTGACTGCCGCCCTGGCCGGGCAGGTCGGGAACGTAGACGCGGTGGTCGGCGGCCAGCACCGGGATCGCGTGCCGCCAGCTCAGCATCGCGTTGTCCAGTCCGGCGCCGTGCAGCAGCACGATCGCCGGTCCCGCGGAGCCCGCCCGGTAGTAGCGGATCTTGCCTGCGGGGAACTCCACGTGGTCGACCTCGACACCCTGCGGCGGGGCGGTCATCTCTCACTCCTCGACTGCTGGCTTGCTGCGGCGGGCGGACCCGGATGCGCGAATCGGACGTTCACTCGCCTGAGACGTTCCGCGGCACGGTCGCGTTGCGGTGCGGTTCTCGGCGACGGCGGTGCCGGGCCGCGAGCGGTGCCTGCGGCGCCCCGCGCCGATGGCGAGCGCATCCTTTCGATCTTGCATCGCCGCGCGGGTGTTACTCGGCAGGATATGCCCGCAGCGCATCGGCGTGGCACCGCCCGCAGCCCGGCGCGGCGGGCGTGCCAGGATCGACCGGGTGAGCACCGTGC
The DNA here is from genome assembly GCF_016526145.1 of Saccharopolyspora galaxeae. GTDB lineage: Bacteria > Actinomycetota > Actinomycetes > Mycobacteriales > Pseudonocardiaceae > Saccharopolyspora_C > Saccharopolyspora_C galaxeae. The sequence goes on along the minus strand of NZ_JADDUE010000004.1, from coordinate 470,507 downwards.
ATGACTGCAACCGCCCGGACGGCCGGGAGGCCGGCCTGACCGCCGCCGCGAACGCGGTGCGAGCAGGCGGACTCGTCGTCCTGCCCACCGACACCGTTTACGGCATCGGCGCCGACGCGTTCGACACCGAAGCCGTCGGCTCGCTGCTGACCGCGAAGGGACGCGGCCGCGACATGCCGGTGCCGGTCCTGGTCGGCTCCTGGAACACCGTGGACGGCCTGGTCATGTCGGTGTCCCGGCAGGCTCGCGCGCTGATCGAGGCGTTCTGGCCCGGCGGGCTGTCCCTGGTGCTGCCGCAGGCCCCGTCGCTGGCCTGGGACCTGGGCAACACGCGGGGAACGGTGAACCTGCGGATGCCGCTGCACCCGGTGGCGCTGGACCTGCTGCGCGAGGTCGGCCCGATGGCGGTGTCCAGCGCGAACCGCAGCGGCCAGCCGCCCGCGGCCACCGCCCAGGAAGCGCGGGACCAGCTGGGCGAGTCGGTGGACGTCTACCTCGACGGCGGCCCGTCCGGCGAGCCGGTCGCCTCCACGATCGTCGACCTCACCCAGTCGCAGCCGCGGGTGCTGCGGGAGGGGGAGATCAGCCGCGACCAGCTCGCCGAGGTGCTGGGCGTGGAGGTCGAACCCGCGCAGTGAGCCCGGTGCGCGGATCCAGTGCCATGCGGGCGAAAGGCCCCCGCGCCGGTTCCTCGCGTCCGAAGTGGATCGATCTTCGCTGATCCGGACCGGTGCTCGCGGCGCGTCCGAGTGCCGATAGCGTTGGTGCTGGATGCGCAACGTGCCACGCGATGAGGAGCGCCGAGCTTGAACACGCCGTTCCGGGGGCTGAAGACCGACCGGGCCGCCGGCCCGCGCGGGTAGCACCGCCATGGACAATTCGACGCTCTGGGCTCCTGCCGGCCTGCCCGCGCGGGAGTACCTGTTGGTGCTGCTCACCGCGGCGGCGGTGACCTTCCTGCTGACCGGCTTGGTGCGGCTGCTGGCGATCCGCGTGGGGGCGGTCGCCTACCCGCGCAAGCGGGACGTGCACCTGACGCCGATCCCGCGGATGGGCGGGGTCGCGATGTTCGGCGGAGTGCTGGCCGCGATGTTCCTGGCCAGCAACCTGCCCGCGCTCTCACGCGGTTTCGACTTCTCCAAGGACGCGGTCGCCGCGCTGCTGGCGGGCGGGGTCATCGTGCTGGTCGGCGCGCTGGACGACCGCTTCGAGCTGGACTCGCTGACCAAGCTGGCCGGGCAGGTCACCGCGGCCGGGATCCTGGTGCTGTTCGGCGTGCAGTGGTTCGGCTTCTGGGTGCCGTGGGGCGGCACCGAGGGGCACATCGGGCAGCTGATGGTGCTCAACAGCAACCAGGGGCAGCTGCTCACGGTGCTGCTGGTCGTCACGATGATCAACGCGATGAACTTCGTGGACGGCCTGGACGGCCTGGCCTCCGGGATCGGCCTGATCGCCGCGAGCGCGACCTGCGCGTTCTGCCTGAGCCTGCTGCAGCAGCACGGCGGCGACGTCACCGCCTACCCGCCCGCGCTGATCGCCGCCTCGATCGCCGGGGCGTGCATGGGGTTCCTGCCGTTCAACTTCCAGCCCGCGCGGATCTTCATGGGCGACTCCGGATCGATGCTGATCGGGCTGATGCTGGCGACGGCGAGCACTTCGGCCTCCGGCAAGGCCGATTACGCCGGTTTCGGCGGCAAGGACGCGCTCGCGCTGCTGTCCCCGCTGCTGGTGCTGGCCGCCGTGCTGTTCGTGCCGCTGCTCGACCTGATCATGGCGGTGGTGCGGCGCACCCGCGCGGGCAAGAGCCCGTTCCACGCGGACAAGATGCACCTGCACCACCGGCTGCTGGAGATCGGGCACTCGCAGCGCCGGGCGGTGCTGCTCATCTACCTGTGGGCGGCGGTGCTGGCCTTCGGCGCGGTGTCGTTGACGCTGTTCAGCGCCGCGGTCGTGGCATGGGTGGTCGGATTGGGCGTGTTGTCGGCCGCTATCATTTCCGCAATCCCGAGAATGGCCGAACGGTGGCGATCCGATCGAGGGGCCTGATGAGCGAGACGACCGACCAGCGCGCCGACGGCGCCGATGCGGGCAACCCGCACGCCGCGACGGTGCGCAAGCTGGCCGACGCCATGCTGCGGACCGCGGTGTGGCCGGGCGTGGTGGTCGTGCTGCTCGGGATCCTGGTCTCCGGCTTGCTGGCAGGGCTGCCGGGTGTGTTCGGCGCGCTGGTCGGCGGAGTGGTGGCGTTCGGGTCGTCGCTGCTCACGATCGGCCTGATGCGCTGGACCGGCGGGCTGCACCCGATGTTCGTCATGGTCGCCGCGCTCGGCGGCTACATGGGGAAGATGCTGGTGCTGCTGGTCGTGATGACGTTGCTCGGCGGAGTCGAGGGCCTGCACTCCTACGCGCTGGCGTTCACCATGCTGGCCACGATCATCGTGTGGGCCGCTTCCGAGGTCGTCGCGTTCCGGAAAACCAAGATCCCGGTCGTCGTTCCTGGTCAATGACGGTCTCAGCGGTGCTTCGCGGGTAGTGCCGGAGATGGGGTTACCCGCTGGTATCGTCCGGTTCGACCTGGTCGCCCTGGTGCGGAGGGTGATCACCTGACACCGATCGTGCACATGTCGCGTGTGACGGGGTCGACTTAGGTGTCAGATCGCGTATCAGGTACGTTAAGTGCAAATCATGACGATTCGCCCGACGGTGTGAACCGCGGGAGAACCGGAAGGAGCCCTGTTGGGCGCGCTGGTGCTGGCCCAAGGCGGAAAGTTTCAACCGCCGGGCGCGGAAGCTTTCGACCTCCCGCCGATCTTCGGCGGCGTCACCAAGCCGATGATCCTGATCGTACTCTCCGTACTGATCATCGGCGTCTACTTCCTGGTTGCCACCCGCAACCTGAAGCTGGTGCCGGGCAAAGGCCAGTTCGTCGCCGAGTTCCTCTACGAGTTCAGCCGGAACAACATCGCGCGGGACCAGATCGGCGCCAAGGAGTTCCGCCGGTTCGTACCGCTGATCTTCGCGCTGTTCACGTTCGTGCTGGTGAACAACATCTTCGGGATCATCCCGCTCATCCAGTTCCCCACCATGTCGCGCATCGGCTTCCCGGTGGCGCTGTTCCTGGTGGCGTACGTGGTCATCCACACGGTCGGTTTCGCCAGGCACGGGTTCCTCGGCTACTTCAAGCACGTCATGTTCCCCCCGGGCGTGCCCAAGCCGATCTACGTGCTGCTCGCACCGATCGAGTTCTTCCAGAAGTTCATCGCCCAGCCGGTCGCGCTGGCCATCCGGGTGTTCGCCGCGATGTTCGCCGGGCACCTGATCCTGATGGTGTTCGCCCTGGGCGGGGAGTACCTGCTCGTTGAGGCGGGTGCGGCGTTCAAGCCGGTCTCGATCGTCGCCTTCGCCTTCGCCATTGCCTTGACGTTCGTCGAAGCCCTGATCCAAGTGCTGCAGGCGTACATCTTCGCGTTGCTGACCGCCAACTTCATCGGCAGCGCGCTCGCCCAGGAGCACTGAGAGCAAGACCAAGACCTCCGATCCGCGCATGAGCGCGGACCGAGTTGAAAGGTAGTGAAAGTGAGCAACATCGTTCTTGCGCAGGCCGCCGAAGCCGCGACGAACATGAACCCCGGTCTCGCCGCCATCGGCTACGGCCTGGGCGCCATCGGCCCCGGCGTCGGCGTCGGCCTGATCTGGGCCGCGGTCATCAACGGCACCGCCCGCCAGCCGGAGGCCCAGGGTCAGCTGCAGGGCATCGCGTGGATCTCGTTCGTGCTGGTCGAGGTGCTCGCCCTGATCGGCCTGGTCATCTACTTCATCGCCTCCAACGCGTGACAATCCGGCACTGAAGCGTAGGGAGACGTCATGGTGAAGACGCAGACGTTGCTGGCCGCGGGCGGCCACAACCCGGTCCTCCCTGCTCCGACCGAGATCGTCGTCGGGCTGATCGCCTTCCTGATCCTGCTGTTCGTGCTCTGGAAGTACGCCGTTCCGCGCTTCGAGAAGGTCTACGCGGAACGCAGCGAGCGGATCGAAGGCGGCATCGCCCGCGCCGAGCAGGCGCAGGCGGAGGCTCAGCGGACGTTGGAGCAGTACAAGTCGCAGCTCGCCGAGGCTCGTGCCGAGGCGGCCCGGATCCGGGACGACGCGCGGGCCGAGGGCCAGCAGATCGTCGAGGAGATGCGGGCTCAGGCGCAGACGGAGTCCGAGCGGATCGTCACGCAGGGCCAGAACCAGCTCGCCGCGCAGCGTTCGCAGATCATCGCGGAGCTGCGTTCCGACCTCGGACGGCAGGCGGTCGACCTGGCGGGACGTATCGTCGGGGAGTCCCTGGAGGACGAAACCCGGCAGCGCGGCACCGTGGACCGGTTCCTCGACGAGCTGGAGTCCACCTCCGCACCGTCCGGTTCGGCACCGTCCGGCAGGTAGGCAGGGGTGCGAGGAGCACGCACATGATGTGGTCACCGGAAGTGCCCCGAGAGCGAAAGGCCCTGGAGAGTTGAGCACCCTCGTGAACGCCGCGAGCCGCGACGCGCTGGCAGCCACCGAGCTGCAGCTGTTGCAGGCCACCGACGGGGCCGGGGCCGCGGAGATCACCGGTCTGGCCGATGAGCTGTTCGGCGTGGCCGCGTTGCTGGGTCGCGAGTCGACCCTGCGCCGCGCGCTGGCCGACGCCTCGACCTCGCCCGGGACCAGAGAAGACCTGGTCAAGGACCTGCTGGCGGGCAAGCTCGGCCAGCGGTCGCTGCCGGTCGTCACCGAGGCCGTCCGCGCCCGGTGGTCCAGCGCCAAGGACCTGGTCCGCGGCCTGGAACGGCTGGCGCGGGTGGCGCTGCTGGTGCAGGCCGAGCGGGCCGGTCGGCTGGACGCCGTCGAGGACGAGCTGTTCCGGCTGGGCCGGATCATCGGTGCGGACCTGCCGCTGGAACGGCTGCTGGCCGACCCGGCCGGTTCCCCGGAAGGCAAGGCGGTCGTGGTCGACGACCTGCTCGGCGGCAAGGTCGAGCCGGTCACCCAGACGCTGGTGCGCCAGCTCGTGGAACACCCGCGGGGCGGACGGATCAGCGAGGGCCTGGAAGAGCTCGCGGAACTCTCGGCCAAGCGCCGGGAGCGGTCGGTGGCGCACGTGCGGTCGGCCGTGGCGCTGTCCGACGAGCAGCAGCAGCGGCTCGCAGCCACCTTGCAGCGGATCTACTCGCGGCCCATCGCGGTCCACCTGGAAGTGGATCCGGACGTGGTCGGCGGCCTGCTGATCCGGATCGGTGACGAGGTCATCGACGGCACCATCGCGGGCCGCTTGCAGTCCCTTCGGCGCGACCTGGCCGACTAGCGGCGAGGCGCAGCCGGCGAAGAACTTCCTCCCAGAGAACGAACCGAGAGCAGGAACGAGACATGGCGGAGCTGACGATCTCGTCGGACGAGATCCGCAGTGCGATCGAGAAGTACGTCTCCAGCTACTCCCCGGAGGTCAGCCGCGAGGAGGTCGGGGTCGTCACCGATACCGGTGACGGCATCGCCCATGTCGAGGGCCTGCCTTCGGTCATGACCGAGGAGCTGCTGGAGTTCCCCGGCGGCATCTACGGCGTCGCGATGAACCTGGAAGCCCAGGAGATCGGCGCGGTGATCCTCGGTGAGTCGGAGAGCATCGAGGAGGGCCAGGAGGTCCGGCGCACCGGCAAGGTGCTGTCCATCCCGGTCGGCGACGGCTTCCTCGGCCGCGTGGTGAACCCGCTGGGCGACCCGATCGACGGGCTCGGCGAGGTCAAGCCGGACGCCCAGCGCCAGCTGGAGCTGCAGGCCGCCTCGGTGGTCCAGCGCCAGGAAGTGCGCGAGCCGATGCAGACCGGCATCAAGGCGATCGACTCGATGACCCCGATCGGCCGCGGCCAGCGGCAGCTGCTGATCGGCGACCGCAAGACCGGCAAGACCACGGTCGCGATCGACACGATCATCAACCAGAAGAGCAACTGGGAAAGCGGCGACCCCGAGAAGCAGGTGCACTGCATCTACGTCGCGATCGGCCAGAAGGGCTCCACGATCGCCGGCGTGAAGCGGCAGCTGGACGAGTCGGGCGCCTCGGCCTACACGACCGTCGTCGCCGCCCCGGCCTCGGACTCGCCGGGTCTGAAGTGGCTGGCGCCCTACGCGGGCTCCGCGCTCGGCCAGCACTGGATGTACCAGGGCAAGCACGTCCTGATCGTGTTCGACGACCTCACCAAGCAGGCCGAGGCCTACCGCGCGATCTCGCTGCTGCTGCGCCGCCCGCCGGGCCGCGAGGCGTACCCGGGCGACGTGTTCTACCTGCACTCCCGGCTGCTGGAGCGCTGCGCGAAGCTCTCCAGCGACATGGGCGGCGGTTCGATGACCGGGCTGCCGATCATCGAGACCAAGGCCAACGACGTGTCGGCCTACATTCCGACCAACGTCATCTCCATCACCGACGGCCAGTGCTTCCTGCAGTCGGACCTGTTCAACTCCGGTCAGCGCCCCGCGATCGACGTCGGCATCTCGGTGTCCCGCGTCGGCGGTTCCGCGCAGATCAAGGCGATGAAGAACGTCACCGGCTCGCTGAAGATCGACCTGGCGCAGTTCCGCGAGCTGGAGGCGTTCTCCGCGTTCGCCTCCGACCTCGACGCGGCGTCCAAGGCGCAGCTCGACCGCGGTGCCCGCCTGATGGAGATCCTCAAGCAGGGCCAGGGCGAGCCGATGCCGGTCGAGGAAGAGGTCGTCTCGCTGTTCCTCGGCACCCAGGGCCACGTGGACACGGTGCCGGTGGCCGACGTGCAGCGCTTCGAGAACGAGTTCCTCGCCTACCTGCGCCGCACCCACGAGTCGGTGCTCAAGGACATCGTGGAGTCCAAGAAGTTCTCCGACGACGGCCAGCAGATCGTCGTGGACGCGGTCGAGGAGTTCAAGAAGCAGTTCACCGCCGCCGACGGTTCCGCGGTCACCGCGGAGGCCGAGGCCGACGCGATGGACGCGAACGCGGTGGGCCAGGAAACCGTCCAGGTCAACAAGCCCGCCCCGAAGAAGTGACCGGGTAGCTCATGGCGCAACTGCGAGAACTGCGAGACCGGATCCGGTCGGTCAAGTCGATCCGGAAGATCACCAAGGCGCAGGAACTGATCGCCACCTCCCGCATCACGCGGGCGCGTGCCCGGGTGGACGCTTCGCGGCCGTACGCGGCCGAGATCACCAAGGCCGTGTCCGAACTGGCCGGGGCGAGCACGCTGGACCACCCGCTGCTGGTCGAGCGCAGCGAACCGAAGCGGGCCGCGGTGCTCGTGGTCACCAGTGACGGCGGTCAGTGCGGCGGCTACAACGCCAACGTGCTGCGCGCGGCCGAGGAGCTGCAGAGCCTCCTGCGGGAGCAGGGCAAGACCCCGGTGCTGTACGTGATCGGCCGCAAGGGCGACGCGTACTACCGGTTCCGGCAGCGGGAGATCGCGGGCAGCTGGGCGGGCTTCGCCGAGAAGCCTGCCTACTCGGACGCGGCCGACGTCGGGGAGACGCTGGTCAGGGCGTTCCTGGCGGGCTCGGGCGACTCCCCGGACGGCGACGGCGGCGCGCCGGGTGTGGACGAGCTGCACCTGGTGCACACCGAGTTCGTGTCCATGCTGACCCAGAAGCCGACGGTCACCCGGATCGCTCCGCTGGAGGTCGAGTACTCCGAGGACCCGAAGAAGCCGCGGTCGGTCTACGACTTCGAGCCGGACGCGGACACGTTGTTCAAGGCGCTGCTGCCGAAGTACATCAACACCCGGCTGTTCGCCGGGCTGCTGGATGCGGCGGCTTCGGTCTACGCGGCCCGGCGCACCGCGATGAAGGCCGCCACGGACAACGCGGACGAACTGATCCGCAACCTTAGCCGGGAGGCCAACCAGGCCCGGCAGGCCCAGATCACCCAGGAAATCAGCGAGATCGTCGGTGGTGTCGAGGCGCTCTCGTCAGCAGGAAGTGAGTGACATGACTGCGACTGCCACTAGCACGGCTACTGGCACCGGCCGCGTCGTCCGGGTCCTCGGCCCGGTCGTGGACGTCGAGTTCCCGCGCGACCAGGTGCCCGACCTGAACAACGCGCTCACCGTGGACATCACCGCGGAGGGCATGGCCAAGACGCTGACGCTGGAGGTCGCCCAGCACCTCGGCGACAGCGTCGTGCGAACTATTTCGATGCAGCCGACCCAGGGCCTGGTGCGGGGCGTGACGGTGGCCGACTCGGGCGCGGGCATCTCGGTGCCGGTGGGCGATGTCGTCAAGGGCCACGTGTTCAACGCCCTCGGCCACTGCCTGGACGAGCCCGGCTACGGCGCGGACGCCGAGCGGTGGACGATCCACCGGAACCCGCCGGCGTTCGACCAGCTCGAAGGCAAGACCGAGGTGCTGGAGACCGGCATCAAGGTGATCGACCTGCTCACCCCGTACGTGCAGGGTGGCAAGATCGGCCTGTTCGGCGGTGCCGGTGTCGGCAAGACCGTGCTCATCCAGGAGATGATCCGCCGCGTCGCGAAGAACTTCGGCGGCACCTCGGTGTTCGCCGGTGTCGGCGAGCGCACCCGTGAGGGCAACGACCTCTGGGTGGAGATGAGCGAGTCCGGCGTGCTGGCGGACACCGCGCTGGTCTTCGGCCAGATGGACGAGCCGCCGGGGACCCGTATGCGGGTGGCCCTGTCGGCGCTGACCATGGCGGAGTACTTCCGCGACGTCCAGAACCAGGACGTGCTGCTGTTCATCGACAACATCTTCCGGTTCACCCAGGCCGGCCAGGAGGTCTCCACCCTGCTGGGCCGGATGCCTTCCGCGGTGGGCTACCAGCCGACGCTGGCCGACGAGATGGGTGAGCTGCAGGAGCGGATCACCTCCACCCGCGGCAACTCGATCACCTCGATGCAGGCGATCTACGTGCCCGCGGACGACTACACCGACCCGGCTCCGGCGACCACGTTCGCGCACTTGGACGCGACCACGGAGCTGTCCCGCCCGATTTCCCAGATGGGCATCTACCCGGCGGTGGACCCGCTGACCTCCAGCTCCAACGTGCTGGACCCGGCGATCGTCGGGGACGAGCACTACCGGGTGGCCCAGGAGGTCAAGCGGATCCTGCAGAAGTACAAGGAGCTGCAGGACATCATCGCCATCCTCGGTATGGACGAACTGTCCGAAGAGGACAAGGTGACGGTGCAGCGGGCGCGGCGCATCCAGCGCTACCTGTCGCAGAACTTCTACGTGGCCAAGCAGTTCACCGGCCAGGAGGGCTCCTTCGTGCCGGTGAAGGAGACCATCGAGGCGTTCGACAAGCTCTGCAAGGGCGACTTCGACCACTACCCGGAGCAGGCGTTCCTGTCCATCGGTGGTCTGGAAGACCTCGAGCAGGCCAACAAGAAGCTCACCGAGAAGTGAGTCCGGTCCCCGCCGCGACCGCGGTCGGCGGCGGGGATCTTCCGGCGGCAGCGGGTCGGGGTCCTCGTCGGATCCCGACCTTTTGCTGACGCCGGAGTGCTTCGGCGATCGGGCCGCGAGGCCGTGCTGCCCCGGTTCGCGCGCTGGTGAAACAAACCGGAAGTCGTTCGCGATCGACCGGGTGTGCTCGCCCGGTGGCGGCCCGCACCGCGGACCGCCCCTGTTCGGCCCTTCGGAGAACACCCGTCCGCCGCCCGCTAGACTGCGGGCGGTACACCTGACGAAGGAGACGCGCGTGGCCAACATGTCCGTCCAACTGGTCGCCGTGGAGCGCCGCCTGTGGTCCGGTGAAGCGACCGCGGTGGTGGCCCAGACGACCGAGGGTGAGATCGGCATCCTGCCGAACCACGAGCCGATGCTCGGCCAGCTGGTGGAGGGCGGCGTCGTCAAGATCACGACGTCCGACCAGGACACGGTGACCGCAGCGGTGCAGGGCGGGTTCCTGTCCGTGACCGCCGACGGGGTGAGTGTGCTGGCGGAGTCCGCGGAACTGGCCCAGGAGGTCGACGTCGCGCGTGCCCGCGAAGAGGCCAAGGGCGACGACGAAGAGGCCAAGACCAGGGCGCTGAGCCGACTGCGCGCGGCGGGGCACTCCGCCTGACGGGCCGCTGCAGATGGGCTCCGCGGGCGTGTGGTCTCTGGCCGGTGCAGGGCTGGTACTGCTCCTGCTGGTGGTCGGCCTGAGCGCGTTGTTCATCGCGCGGCGGCGGATCCTCCAGCTGCGCGCGGGCGGGATCGACGTGGCGCTGCGCACGCGCACCGGTGAAGGAGCCCGCGGTTGGCACCTCGGCGTCGCCCAGTACCGCGGTGAGGAGTTCACCTGGTACCGGGTGCTGAGCCTGCGCTCCGGTCCGAACTGGATGATCAACCGCGGGGACGTGGAGATCACCGCGCGGCGGGAGCCGTCGCTGGCCGAGTCCTACACGTTGCCGCAGGCGTCGACGGTGCTGCACCTGACGCGGCAGAACGGGCTGGAGCTCGAGGTGGCGATGGGTGCCGACGCGCTCACCGGATTCCTGTCCTGGCTGGAGTCCGCACCGCCCGGCCATTCGGTGCCCTGGGCTTCCTGAACAGGTACCGCGTTCGCGACGCGCCTCGGTGAACCGGGGCGCGTTTTTCGTGGCCTGGACCGCCGCAAAGTTGCTGGCGCTGGAGTCCGCCGCCGGGCGAGACTGGGCCGCGTGCAGGACGCATCAACTGAGCAGCGAGCGTTGTCCATCACCCCGGAGCCGATCGACGGCGCGGACGCCGCGGTGGCATTGCAGTGCTACGTCGACGAGCTGCGCGAACGGTTCCCGGGCGGTTTCGATCCGGGCAAGGCCGCACCGCCCGCGCCCGGTGACTTCGATCCGCCGCGCGGTTGCTTCCTGCTGGTCCGCGACGGCGATGGACGGGTGAGCGGGTGCGGCGCGGTGCGTGCCGAGCACGGCATCGCGGAGATCCGCCGGATGTGGATCTCCCCGGCCTTGCGGGGGTTGGGCGCGGGCCGGCGGTTGCTGCGGGAGCTGGAGCAGCGCGCCCGCGATCTCGGTTGCCGCACCGTCCGGTTGGACACCGCTGCGGAGCTGAACGAAGCCAGGGGGCTGTACAGCTCGGCGGGCTACGCGGAGATCCCCGCCTACAACGACAACGAATACGCCCGCCACTGGTTCGAGAAAGCCCTCGATTGACCGCACGTAAGCTCGTCGGGGTGCGGATCGAGGAAGTGGGCTACGGGCACCCGGACGCGCAACGGCTGGTCGCCGAACTCCAGCAGGAGTACGTGGTCCGGTACGGCGGGCCGGACGGCGACGTCGTCGAGGCCGCGCAGTTCCAGGCGCCGAACGGCGCTTTCCTGGTCGGGTACCGCGAGGGCCGGGCGGTGGCATCGGGGGCGTGGCGGACGGTCGACGCCGACGGCCTGCGGGGTGCGGAGCTGAAGCGGATGTACGTGCCGCCGGACGCGCGCGGGCACGGGCTGTCCCGGCTGATGCTCGCCGAGCTGGAAAAGCGTGCCGCCGCGGCCGGGCACGTCCGAATCCTGCTGGAGACGGGCGTGCACCAGCCGGAGGCCATCGCGTTGTACCGCTCCGCCGGTTACGTCCCGATTCCGCCGTACGGGCATTACGGCGACGACCCGTCGGCGCTGTTTTTCACCAAGACGCTCTGAACGGTTCGGCGGCTCAGGCGTTGCCGGCGGGGCGCCAGAGCACGTCGCCATCCGGGTTCGCCACCCGCGCCAGGATGAACAGCAGGTCGGAGAGCCGGTTGAGGTACTTCGCCGGGAGTTCCGCGGTGCGCTCGCCGTCCTGCTCGAGCAACTCCCAGGCGGCTCGTTCCGCGCGCCGCGCGACGCACCGCGCCTGGTGCAGCAGCGCACCGCCCGGGGTTCCGCCGGGCAGGATGAACGAGTTCAGCTTGGGCAGCTTCGCGTTGTACTCGTCGCACCAGCCTTCCAGCCGGTCGATGTAGGGCTGGGTGACGCGCAGCGGCGGGAATTGCGGATTCTCGGCGACCGGGGTGGACAGGTCCGCGCCCACGTCGAACAGGTCGTTCTGCACCGACCGCAGCACGTCGGCGACGTCGTCGCCGAACGTGGCGGTGGCCAGCGCCACGCCGAGCACCGAGTTCGTCTCGTCCACGTCGGCGTAGGCGATCAGCCGCGGGTCGGTTTTGCGCACTTCCGAGTTGTCCGAGAGCCGGGTGGTGCCCGCGTCGCCGGTCCGCGTGTAGATCTTCGTCAGGTGCACAGCCATGCGGCACAGCCTAGGCAGTCGCCGCCCGGCTCGGCACCGGCTTGGCGCACCCGCCCCCCGCGGAGCCGCCGCCGGGCCGTAACCTGCTGCTCGTGAGTGAGCACTTCCGCGTGCACGGCGGGGCGCGGCTGACCGGCGCGGTCGACGTGGTCGGCGCGAAGAACAGCGTGCTGAAGCTGATGGCGGCCGCGCTGCTGGCCGAGGGCACCACGACGATCACCAACTGCCCGGAGATCCTGGACGTCCCGTTGATGGGGGACGTGCTGCGCAGCCTGGGCTGCGAAGTGGTCGTGGACGGCAGCAGCGCGCACATCACCACCCCCGCCGAGATCAGCCACGAGGCGATCTCGCCGTCGATGGGCAAGCTGCGCGCCTCGGTGTGCGTGCTCGGGCCGTTGGTGGCGCGGTGCCGCCGCGCGGTGGTGACCCTGCCCGGCGGCGACGCGATCGGCTCGCGCCCGCTGGACATGCACCAGAACGGACTGCGGCTGCTGGGCGCGTCCAGCCACATCGAGCACGGCGCGGTGGTGGCCGAGGCCGAGAACCTGCACGGCGCGCAGATCTGGCTGGACTTCCCGAGCGTGGGCGCCACCGAGAACATCCTGATGGCGTCGGTGCTGGCCGAAGGCACCACCATGATCGACAACGCGGCGCGCGAGCCGGAGATCGTCGACCTGTGCGTGATGCTGCAGCAGATGGGCGCCAAGATCGAAGGCGCGGGAACCTCGACGTTGACCGTGCACGGCGTCTCCTCGCTGAAGGCGGTCGAGCACCGCGTGATCGGTGACCGCATCGTCGGCGCGACCTGGGCGTTCGCCGCGGTGGCCACGCGCGGGGACATCACCGTGCGCGGAGTGGACCCGCAGCACGTGAACCTGGTGCTGGAGAAGCTGCGCAGCGCGGGCGCGGAGATCACCACCGGGGACGAGGAGTTCCGCGTGGTGGCCGACCAGCGCCCGCTGGCGGTGGACTACGTGACGCTGCCGTACCCGGGGTTCGCCACCGACCTGCAGCCGATGGCGCTGGCGTTGTCCGCCGTCGCCGACGGCACCTCGATGATCACCGAGAACTTGTTCGAGTCCCGGTTCCGGTTCATCGAGGAGCTGGTGCGGATGGGTGCCGATGCGCGCACGGACGGGCACCACGCGGTGGTGCGCGGGCTGGACCGGCTCTCCAGCGCGCCGGTCTGGGCCTCGGACATCCGCGCCGGCGTGGGCCTGGTGCTGGCCGGGTTGTGCGCGGACGGAACCACCGAGGTCTGGGACGTGTTCCACATCGACCGCGGTTACCCGAACTTCGTGGAGAACCTGCGCGGTCTTGGCGCGCACATCGAGCGCGTCACCGACTGAGCGCCGCCTGCTCGCGCAACGGTGCTCGAGCCGAGTGAACGACCTGTTCGTCGCACTGGATTGGTCGAACGGACCGTTCGCCCGGGAGCCTGCCAGTCGCGAACTCAGTCGCTGGCGAACACCATCCGCAGGCCGAACCCGACCATCACGGCGCCCATCACGCGCTCCAGGGCGAGCTGCACGCGCTTCCGCGTCAGCAGCTGCCGCAGGCCGCCGACCAGCCACGAAGCCAGCCGCCAGTAGACGACCGCGACCGCGACGAACGCCAGCGTCAGCGCCAGCGAGGTCCACGCGCGCGGCTCTCCTGGCGAGATGAACTGCGGCAGCAGCGTCAGGAACAGCACGATGATCTTGGGGTTGAGCACGTTGCTCACCAGCCCCTGGCGGAACGCCGCGAGCCGGGTCAGCGGTTCGCCACCGGTGGTTTCGGCGACCGGTTCCACGGCCCGGTGCCGGTCCCGCCAGCTCTTCCACAAGGTGCTCGCGCCCAGCCAGACCAGGTAGGCGGCACCGGCGACCTTGACCGCCAGGTAAGCGGTCGCCGAGGCCGCCAGCAGCGCCGACAGGCCCAGCACCGAGATCACCGCGTGCACCAGCAGTCCGGCGCAGCACCCCAGGCCGGTCCACCACATGCCGGTCGTCCCGGCACGCAGGCTGTTGCGCAGGCCAAGTGCGGTGTCCGGCCCCGGGATCAGCGTCACCACGACGACGACCAGCAGGAACGGCAGGAGTTGAGCGGGCACGACGGAAGCCTAATCAACCATCCCCGGCTTCGGTTGCGAGATCGCTCACTCCCGGTTTCCGGCCCACGGCGGCGTAGCAGACCGAACGCTGCGGATCCGGTCCGACGTCCTCCGCGGATTCCGGGCGCCATTCCGGGGCGAACACGACGCCCGGCGAGAGCAGCTCGAACCCGGACATCATCTCGGTGAGCTGCCGCCTGCCGCGCAACGTGGCCGGGGTGGAGGTGTCGCGGTAGAGCTCGCCGAGTTCGGTGACCTCCGGAAGGTCCTCGTCGGTGCCGTGGGAGAGCGCCAGGTAGCTGCCGGGCGCGAGCAGGTCCCGGTAGCGCGCGATCAGTTCCGCGGGATGTTGCTCGTCCGGTACGAAGTGCAGCATCGCGAGCATCAGCACGCCGATCGGTTCGGCGGCGTCGAGCGTTCCGGACAGCTCCGGGATCCGGAACAGCTGCTCGGGGTCGCGCATGTCGGCCTGCACGATCGCGGCGCGCTCGTTGCCCTGCAGCATCAGCTGGCTGTGCGCGATCGCGACCGCTTCGTTGTCCACGTAGACGACCTTCGATTCCGGGGCGAGCCGCTGGGCGACCTCGTGCACGGCGCCGACTGTCGGGATTCCGGAACCGATGTCCAGGAATTGGCGGATTCCGCGGGCGACGTAGTAGCGCACCACGCGTTGCAGGAACAACCGGTTCAGCCGCGCGTATTCGCGTGCCCCCGGGAAGATCTCCAACGCGCGGTGCGCGAAATCGCGGTCGATCGCGAAGTTCGACGAACCGCCGAGCAGGTAGTCGTAGACGCGGGCCGCGCTGGGCTTGCTCAGGTCCGCACGGACGGGACTCCAGCTCGGCCTGCTGTGCACCGGGATGACACCTCGCTGATCATGGCTGCCGTCCGCCGCATCGTCGCGCACTGATCAACTTTTGCCAACCGGATCCGGCATTCTCGTGGAATCAACGGCCCGTTTCCGACCGGCGGGTTCGTTTTGGGGCTCAGCCTTCGTGCAATCGCAGTAGTTGATAGGCCGCGATCGTTTGCGCGTCGGTGATCTCTCCGCCGCGGATCATCCGCTCGAACTCCGCGCGCCCGAACCGGCCCGCGCGCATGTCCTGCTCCTCGGCCTCACGTTCGTGCTCTCCCGGGGTGAGCCCGGTGGCCAGGAAAACCCGCCCGCGCTGGCTGGACAGACCCGGCGCCACATCGAGCGATCCGAGGTCGGTGAGCCGCTCGGCGCGCAGGCCGGTCTCCTCGCGCAGCTCCCGCGCGGCCAGCTCCGGCCCGTCGACCTCGGCCCGGTCCGGCGCGGTGCCCTGCGGGAACTCCCAGCGCCGCAGGCCGAGCGGGTAGCGGAACTGCTCGACCAGGTGCAGCCGGTCGCCGTCCAGCGGGATCACCAGCGCGTAGTCCGGTTTGTCCACGACGCCGTAGATCCCGTCCGAACCGTCGGGGCGCCGGACGCCGTCCTCGCGCACGGTCATCCAGGGGTTGGCGTACACCTCGCGGGTGCTCGTCCTGTGCATGGTGGCAATGTTCCCGCGCCCGGGGCTCAGCGTTGCACGCGGTTCAGCTTCGAGCGGCGGATGCCGTAGCTCAGGTACAGCACCAGCCCGGCGAGGGTCCAGAACCCGAACACCACCCAGGTCACGCCGTACAGGCCGAGGATCAGGTAGCAGCACAAGGCCACGCCCGCCATCGGCAGCCACGGCATCAGCGGAGTCCGGAACGTTCGCTCCAGCTCTGGCCTGCGGTAGCGCAGCACCACCACGCCCACGTTGACGATGCCGAACGCGACCAGCGTGCCGATGCTGGTGGCGTCGGCGAGTTCGTTGAGCGGCACCAGCCCGGACAGCAGCGCGACCAGCGCGCCCACCAGCAAGGTGTTGAACGCGGGCACCGATCGCGCGTTCACCTTCGACAACCGCGCAGGCATCAGTCCGTCGCGGGACATCGAGACCAGGATGCGGGTCTGCCCGTACAGCACCGTCAGCACCACCGTGGCGATCGCCAGCACCGCGCCGAACGCGAGCAGCACCGACGCCCAGCCCTGGCCGGTGACCAGCTGCAACGCGGTGGCCAGCGAAGCCTCCGAAGAGCCGAGCACGTCCGTGCCGACCGCGCCGACCGCCGCGAACGCGACGAGCACGTAGATCGCGGTGACCACCGCCAGCGACAGCATGATCGCCCGCGGCAGGTCCCGCTTCGGATTGCGCGCCTCCTCGCCCGCGGTGGACGCGGCGTCGAAGCCGATGAACGAGAAGAACACCGCCGAGGCTCCGGCCGAGACACCGGCGACGCCCATCGGCGCGAACGGCGTCATGTTCTCCGAGCGGAACGCGGTCAGCGCCACGCACACGAAGAACACCAGCACGGCGATCTTCAGCAGCGTGGTGAACGTGGTGACCGCCGCGCTCTCCCGAACGCCCAGCATCAGCACCGCCGTGGCCAGCAGCACCACGACCATGGCCGGGACGTTCACCACGCCGCCCTCGCCCGGTGGCGCCGAGAGCGCATCCGGAATGGTCACGCCGACCGTGCCGCGCAAGAACTCGTTGAGGTAGCCGCCCCAGCCCACGGCCACCGCGGCCACCGAGACGCCGTACTCCAGCAGCAGGCACCAGCCGCAGATCCACGCGACCAGTTCACCCAGCGTCGCGTACGCGTAGGAGTAGGCGGAACCGGAGACCGGCACGCTGCCCGCGAGCTCCGCGTACGACAGCGCCGAGCACAGCGCGGCGAGCCCGGCCAGGACGAACGAGACGACCACGGCCGGGCCTGCCGCGGGCGCCGCCTCCGCCAGCACCACGAAGATCCCGGTGCCCAGGGTGGCGCCCACCGACAGCGCCATCAGCGGGATCAGGCCCAGGCTGCGCTTGAGCGGCGTGTGCGAGCCGTCGTCGGCGATCCGCTCGGCGGGCTTTACGCGGGTGAACAACTGGACGTAGGACACGAGCAGGCACGGTAGCCGCTCATCGCTGGTGATCCACCGGGAGTCGACGCCGGATCCGGCGATGCCGGCCCCAGCGACGCCGGATCCAGCCACGCCGAGGCGGCTTCTCGACTTCCCGATCAGCGCCCGTACCCTGTGCCGAGTGCGTCTCGTCATCGCTCGCTGCAAGGTCGACTACGTCGGCAGGCTCACCGCGCATCTGCCCATGGCCCAGCGGTTGCTGCTGGTCAAGGCCGACGGTTCGGTCTCGGTGCACTCCGACGACCGCGCCTACAAGCCGCTGAACTGGATGAGCCCGCCGTGCTGGCTGATCGAGGACCCGGGGCTGTGGACGGTGCAGAACAAGGCGGGGGAGAAGCTGGTCGTCACCCTCGAAGAGGTGCTGCACGACAGCAGGCACGAGCTCGGCCCGGAACCCGGCCTGGTCAAGGACGGCGTGGAGGCGCACCTGCAGGAGCTGCTGGCCGAGCACGTCGGCACGCTCGGCGACGGCTGGTCGCTGGTGCGCCGCGAATACCCGACCGCGATCGGGCCGGTGGACCTGATGTGCCGGGATGCCGACGGCACCAGCGTGGCGGTGGAGATCAAGCGGCGCGGGGAGATCGACGGGGTCGAGCAGCTGACCCGCTACCTCGAACTGCTCAACCGGGATCCGCTGCTGGCGCCGGTCAGCGGGGTGTTCGCGGCGCAGCAGATCAAGCCGCAGGCGCGGACGCTGGCCGCGGACCGCGGAATCCGTTGCGTGACACTGGACTACGACCAGTTGCGCGGGATCGAGCCGGACGAGTTCCGGCTGTTCTGAACCGCCACCGTGCGGAGTTTTCGAACAGAAGTTCGCTCGGCTGAGTGATGATTTTCTTGCCCGGGCGGGCAAGACTGGAAGGCATGATCACGTCTTCGATGCTTTCCCGCTCCCCGGTTCCTGGGGCCCCGGTTCCTGGGGGCCTGGGCTCTGGGTTCCCGGCTTCGCCCTCCCCGGCCCTGCACCGCCCGGCTCCGCACTGCTCGGCCGCGGGGTTTCCGCCCGCCAAGCTCGCCGGATCATCGCCTGCTCAGCTTCGAGCCTTCGCCCCGTCGTGCTCGGGTGCGGCGCTCGACGACCTACCCGTGCCGTTCGTCCGCGCCGCTCCGGCTGGGCGTTGTTCACCTCGCCGTTCGCGGTGTGCCGGAGGCTGGCCGATGGCTCGCGCGCGGAGTCCTGGCCGTCCCGGTTGATTTTCGTTTTCTCCTGTGTGGTGGTCCTGCCCGGCCGCTGCGGGCCAACGCGCTCCGGAACGGCGGCTGCGTGTCGCAGACGCCGCCGCGGGGCTGACTGACCGTCGCTGTTTCCGCTGTTCGGCGGAGTGTTCGCCGTCCGGTCGGGCGACGTTCAACGAATTGGTATCGGACCGGTGTGAGCGGTTCCACTGTGCGGTACTGTCCGTCTGCCACCGATCGGGTGGTGATTGGCGTTGGAATTTGTTGGGTCTGGAGGTGGGGTTGCCGTGAGCGTGCTAGCCCAGGATCAGTTGCGGCTCGACGCCGGCGCGGTCGACTACGTGCTGCTCGCGGTGTACTTCGCGTTCGTGCTCGGCATCGGTTACCTCGCGCGCCGCTCGGTGTCCACGAGCCTGGACTTCTTCCTGTCCGGCCGCGCGCTGCCCGCGTGGGTCACCGGCCTGGCGTTCGTCGCGGCCAACCTCGGGGCGGTCGAGGTCATCGGCATGTCCGCCAACGGCGCCGAGTACGGCATGCCGACGATGCACTACTTCTGGGTCGGCGCGGTACCGGCGATGCTGTTCCTCGGCATCGTGATGATGCCGTTCTACTACGGCTCCAAGGTCCGCAGCGTTCCCGAATTCATGCTGCGCCGCTTCGGCAAGCCCGCCCACCTGGTCAACGGCATCAGCTTCGCGGTCGCCCAGGTGCTCATCGCGGGGCTGAACCTGTACCTGCTGGCCAGCATCGTCAACGTGCTGCTCGGTTGGCCGCTGTGGGCGTCGGTGCTGGTGGCCGCCGTGATCGTGCTCACCTACACCGCGCTCGGCGGGCTGTCCGCGGCGATCTACAACGAGGTGCTGCAGTTCTTCGTGATCGTCGCGGCGCTGCTGCCGCTGACACTGGTCGGGCTGCGCAAGGTCGGCGGCTGGCAGGGCCTGATGGACCGGGTCGGCGCCAGTCCCGGCGGGCCGGAACAGCTCTCGGCGTGGCCGGCCACCGAGCTGACCGGGTTCACCAACAGCTTCCTGAGCGCGCTGGGCGTCGTGTTCGGTCTCGGGTTCGTGCTCGCCTTCGGCTACTGGACGACGAACTTCGTCGAGGTGCAGCGCGCGATGGCCTCCAAGAGCATGTCCGCGGCCCAGCGCACGCCGATCATCGGTGCCTTCCCCAAGCTGCTGATCCCGTTCATCGTCATCATCCCCGGCATGATCGCCGGGGTGGCGGTGCAGGACATGGTCGCCTTCAAGGCCACCGGGCAGGGCGGGGTCGACTACAACGATGCGCTCCTGCTGCTGATGCGGGACCTGCTGCCCAACGGCATCCTGGGCGTCGCGCTGGCCGGGCTGCTGGCCTCGTTCATGGCGGGCATGGCCGCGAACCTGAGTTCGTTCAACACGGTGTTCACCTACGACATCTGGCAGGCGTACGTCGTCAAGGACAAGCCGGACCAGTACTACCTGCAGATGGGCCGCTGGGTCACCGTCGGCGCGACCGTCGTGGCGATCGGCACCGCGTTCATCGCCGCCGGCTACGAGAACCTGATGGACTACCTCCAGCAGCTGTTCTCGTTCTTCAACGCACCGCTGTTCGCCACGTTCATCCTCGGCATGTTCTGGAAGCGGATGACCCCGACGGCGGGCTGGCTCGGGTTGGTGCTGGGCACCATCTCGGCGGTGACGGTGTTCGGGCTCGCTGAGACGGAGGTGCTGCACCTGCCGGGTCAGGGCGCGAGCTTCGTCGGTGCCGGTACGGCGTTCGTGGTGGACATCGTGGTCAGCGTCCTGGTGAGCCTGGTGACCCGGCCGAAACCGGAGGCGGAACTGACCGGGCTGGTCTACTCGCTGACACCACGGGCGACGTTGCAGGCGTCCACCTCGGGCGAGGACGCGGGCTGGTTCCGCAGGCCGGGCCTGATGGCCGGGATCGTCCTGGTGATCACGATCGCGCTCAACATCATCTTCGGCTGACGGAGGGAACCCATGGCCACTGAGACACCTCAGCGCAAGCACACCGCGGGCGCCTTCGACATCCGGTTGATCATCGCCGCGCTGTTCTTCCTGTACGGCATCGTGCTCACGGTGCTCGGCGCGACGGGCGGGCCCGAGGAGACGGCGAAATCCGCCGGGATGAACATCAACCTCTACAGCGGCGTCGGGATGCTGGTGTTCGCCGCGCTGTTCGCCCTGTGGGTGCGGTGGCGGCCGATCGTCGTGGATGCCACCGAGTCCGCTCCGGACTCCGGCGAAGACGGCTGACGGGAGGCGGTCGCAGCACCGCCCGAGGCACCCCAAGGCGCCCCCGAGGCACCCCAAGGCGCCCCCCGAGGCACGGAGTGCCGCTGGAGCCTGCCACGGGCGCGCAAGATTCCGTAGGCTGCCGAATCGCAACGACCATTGAGACGGTTGGAGGCAGCTCATGACCCGGACCGCCCGTGGCGGCGCCGATGCGCCGGTCGACGACATCGCCGAGCAGCAGCGGCCGATGTTCGACTCGCTCGATCCCCGCACCGATGAGGTCGTCGGGCGGCACCCGGTGCACGACGCCGCCGAGGTCGGCGAGATCGTCGAGGCCGCCCGCGCCGCCGGGCGCTGGTGGGCCGAGCTGGGCTTCGCCGAACGCAAGAAGCGGCTCGACCGGTGGCGGGTGCAGCTGGTGCGCAGGCTCGACGAGCTCGCCGGGGTGATCTGCGCGGAGACCGGCAAACCGCTCGACGACGCCAGGCTGGAACTGGTGCTGGTCATCGACCACCTGCACTGGGCGGCGAACAAGGCCGAGAAGGTGCTCGGCAAGCGCAAGGTCTCGCCCGGAGTGCTGATGGCGAACCAGGCCTGCACCGTCGAATACCAGCCGTACGGCGTGGTCGGCGTGATCGGGCCGTGGAACTACCCGGCCTTCACCCCGATGGGCTCGATCGCCTACGCGCTCGCGGCGGGCAATTCGGTCGTGTTCAAGCCCAGCGAGCTCACCCCGGGCGTCGGGCGGTGGCTGGTGGACAGCTTCGCGGAAGTGGTCCCGGAACACCCGGTCTTCTCGCTGATCACCGGCTTCGGCGAGACCGGCGCGGCGCTGTGTTCGGCCGGCGTCGGCAAGGTCGCCTTCACCGGTTCCACCGAGACCGGCAAGAAGGTGATGGCGAGCTGCGCGCAAACCCTCACGCCGGTGCTGGTGGAGTGCGGCGGCAAGGACGCCTTGATCGTGGACACCGACGCCGACCTGCGCGCCGCGGCCGATGCCGCGCTGTGGGGCGCGATGTCCAACGCGGGCCAGACCTGCATCGGCGTGGAGCGGGTGTTCGTGGCCGAGGCGGTGGCCGACCGCTTCACCGACCTGCTAACGGCGCGGGCGAAGAAGCTGCGCCCCGGTGGTGAACCGAGCGCGGACATGGGGCCGATCACGATGTCCTCGCAGGTGGAAGTGATCCGCGGGCACATCGACGGCGCGCTGGCCGCCGGTGGGCGGGCGCTGGTCGGCGGCGGTGACTCGGTGCGGCCGCCGTTCGTCGAGCCGGTGGTGCTGGTCGACGTGCCCGCCGAATCCGCCGCGCACGCCGAGGAGACCTTCGGCCCGACCGTCGTCGTGGAGCGTGTGCGCGACGCGGACGAAGGCGTGCAGCGGGCCAACGACAGCCGCTACGGGCTCGGCGCCACCGTGTTCTCGCGGGCGCGGGGGGCCGAGCTGGCGCGGCGGTTGCGCTCCGGAATGGTCGCGATCAACTCGGTGATCTCGTTCGCCGCGGTGCCGGGGCTGCCCTTCGGCGGCGTCGGGGACTCCGGGTTCGGCCGCATCCACGGCGAGGACGGGCTGCGCGAGTTCGCGCGGCCGCAGTCGGTGACCCGCACCCGGTTCAAGATTCCGCTGAACCCGATGAGCTTCAGCCGCGGCTCCCGCACCGTGCGGCACGTCGTGCAGCTCATCCGCGCCACCCGCGGGCGTTGACCGCGCCGCAGGGCGCCGGCGCGGCGCGGTCGATCGACGGGCCGCGCCGGGCTGGGTAAGTTCCCCGCCCGGCGATCATCGCCGCGCCTCGTGCGCCCGGCGGCGCGGATGCGATGAAGACGGCCTCGCGGGCACCTTTCGAGCGGGCGGACACGGCGGCGGAGAATCGACGGGGTGCGGGATCGGCGGCGGAAGTCGGCGGGCGCAGCGGGAACAGCCGCGAAGACGTGGACCGGGAGGCGAACGGTGAAGAAGATCATCAACGAGCCGGCGACGGTGGTCGCCGATGCGCTGCACGGCATGGCCGTCGCGCACCCGGAGCTGCTCCGGGTGCGCACCGACCCGGCGCTGGTGCTGCGTGCCGAGGATCCGGCGCCGGGCAAGGTCGCGGTGATCTCCGGTGGCGGCTCCGGGCACGAGCCGCTGCACGCCGGTTTCGTCGGCAGCGGCATGCTGTCCGCGGCCGTGCCGGGCGCGGTGTTCACCTCGCCGACTCCGGACGCGGTGCAGGCCGCGATCACCGCCACCGACGCCGGGGCGGGGTCGTTGCTGCTGGTGAAGAACTACACCGGGGACGTGCTGAACTTCGAGACGGCCGCGGAGCTGGCCGGGCTGGAAGGCGGCGACGTGCGCGCGGTCATCGTCGATGACGACGTGGCGGTGCAGGACTCCACGCACACCGCGGGCAGGCGCGGTGTCGGCGGCACCGTCCTGGTGGAGAAGCTCGTCGGAGCGGCGGCCGAGCGCGGGGACAGCTTGCAGCACTGCGAGGCGATCGCGCGGCGCACCGTCGGACAGGTGCGTTCGATGGGCGTGGCACTGACCGCGCCGACGGTGCCGCACGCGGGCGAGCCGAGCTTCAGCCTCAGCGACGACGAGGTCGAGATCGGCATCGGCATCCACGGCGAACCGGGCAGGCAGCGGCTGCCGATGGGGACCGCCGACGACCTCGTCGCCCGGCTCCTCGAACCGGTGCTCGCCGACCTGCCCTTCGCCGACGGCGACGAGGTGCTGCTGTACACCAATTCGATGGGCGCTACCCCGCTGATGGAGCTGTACCTCGCGCACGGCGTGGCCGAGCGGCTGCTGGCCGAACGGGGTATCCGCGTGCGCAGGCGGCTGGTCGGCCCGTACACCACGAGCCTGGAGATGCAGGGCATGAGCCTGACCTTGTTGAAACTGGACGACGAGCTGACCGAGCTGTGGGATGCGCCGGTGCGGACCGCCGCCTTGAACTGGTGAGCACCGGGCGGGAACGAGGACGGTCGCGGCTCGTGACCGGGTGGCGCCGGGCTGCGCGGCGCACCGCGCGGCATCGCCGCGCACAGGACAAGCAAACACGACGGGTGAACCTTGATGGGCTGTACGGCACAGGACGTGGTCGCCGCGGTGCACGCGGGCGCGGAGATCGTCGCCGCGTACCGCGACGAACTGGTCGAGATGGACCGGGTCATCGGCGATGCCGACCACGGGGAGAACATGGACCGCGGTTTCCGCGCGGTCGCCGCGAAATTGGACACCTCGGCACCGGAGACGCCCGGTTCGGCGTTGAAGCTGGTCGCCAGCACGCTGATCTCCACGGTCGGCGGTGCCTCCGGGCCGCTGTACGGCACCGCGTTCCTGCGCGCGGCTTCCGCCGCGGGGGAGGGGGACGAGCTGGACGGTCCGGCGGTCGCAGCGATCCTGAAGGCAGGGCTCGACGGCGTGGTCGCCCGCGGCAAGGCCGAAGTCGGGGACAAGACCATGATCGACGCGCTCTCGCCAGCGGCGGACGCGGCGAAGGCGGCGGCCGACGATGGCGCATCGGCAGGCCAGGTGCTGGCCGCGGCCGCTGAAGCAGCGCGCAACGGCGCCGAGTCCACCGAGCCGTTGGTCGCGCGCAAGGGCCGCGCCTCTTACCTCGGGGAGCGCAGCGCCGGTCACGTCGACCCGGGCGCGCGCTCGACCGCGCTGTTGTTGTCCGCGTTCGCAGAGAGGTCGGTGCGATGAGCGTCGGTCTGGTCATCGTTTCGCACAGCGAGCAGCTCGCCGCCGGAGTGGTCGAGCTCGCCGCGCAAATGGCTCCGGATGTGCAGGTGCGGCCGGCGGGCGGGCTGCCCGGCGGCGGTGTCGGCACCGACTACGAGGCCGTGTCGGCGGCGATGTCGGATGCCGGCTCGGGCTCCGGCGTGGTGCTGCTCTACGACCTCGGCAGTGCGCAGATGACCGCGGAGCTCGCCGTCGAGTCGCTCGGCGACCCGTCCACCGCGGTGGTCGCGGACGCACCGCTGGTCGAAGGTGCGGTCGCCGCCGCGGTCGCGGCGCAGAGCGGCAAGGACCTGGACGCCGTGGCGCGCGCCGCGTCCGCCGCCGGGGTCGGTGCGGCGGAGGAGGGCGCACCGACCGAGGCGGCCGAGGAGGTCCGCGACGAGCTCGTGCTGGAGAACGAGGTGGGTCTGCACGCGCGGCCCGCGGCGTTGCTCGCGCGCAGCCTCGCCGGGTTGCGGGCCAGCGTGCGGGTCCGGCTGGGCGACAACGAGGCCGACGGTGCCAGCGTGCTCGGTCTGATGGGGCTGGGTGCCCGCAAGGGCGACCGGATCACGTTGCTCGCCGACGGCGCGGACGCGCAACAGGCGATCCAGCAGGTCCGCGACCTCGCCGCGCGCAACTTCGACGAGTGAGCCGCACCGTCCGCGCAACGCGGGCGTTGCGACCGGTGCTGCGGCCGGTGATCGAGCGTTAGGGTTGCGAAATGCCGCCGCGACCGCGCTTCCTTGGCGTCCTGGTTCTGCTGGCTGCGGTGCTGCTGGTCGCCGGCTGCACCGGCGGACCGCCGGGCAAGCCCGCGCAGGCGGCTCCGCCCGGCCCGACGACCGCCGAGTCGGTCCTGGGTGATCCGCGCACGATCGACGCGTGCTCGCTGGCCGATCCCGCGGCGCTGAACGAGTCCGGGCATGGCGAGTTCGGCCGGGCGGAGAACGCGGGCACCGTTTCGCTCGATTACTGCCTGCTGCGGGTGCGGTTGCCCGAGGGCGGCCTCGCCCAGCTCAAGGTCGGTGAGCTCGCACCGGCCGAGCAGCAGCAGGGCGATCCGGTCACGCGCAACGGCTCGTTCGACGTCGTGCAGGACGCTCCGTTGCCGAGCCACTGCGCGCGGCAGATCGTCTTCCCGGACCGCACGGCCATGCGCGTCAGCGCCGACCTGCTGGACGGCAAGCCGGGCGGCCGGCTGTGCGGGCTCGCCGATGCCGGCACGCGGACCGCGGTCGCGGCGATCGATCAGCACCGCGTCGAGCACCGCGATTACCCGCCGAACTCGCTGGCGCTGGTGGACCCGTGTTCGGTGCTGGACACGGCGGACGTTCGCCAGGTGCCCGGCCTGGAGCGGGCCACCCCGAGCGGGCGGCCCGCCGCGCACCAGTGCCAATGGGGCCAGGCCGATGCGGCGTCGCCGCGGGTGCAGCTGGTGCACACCGCCGGTGACCCTCCCGCGGTGCTGCACGGCTCGGCGACCGAGGAGCAGATCGCCGGGCGCCGCACCGTGACCAGCGTCGTCGGTGGTGATCCTCGGGTGCCGCTGTGCTCGGCCGAGACCGGGCACGTGCCGTTCGGCGACGACCGCGGCCAGGTCGAGGTCGCGATGCTCGTCGTGGCGTTCCCGGACGGCGACGGCATCGATGCCTGCGACTTCGCCCGCGGACTGGCCGAGCGGGCTTGGCCGCAGCTGCCGCGGACGTGATCACCCGCACTGCGGGACGCGCCCGAAGGACTCTCGGAGCCCGGCGCCGTGCCGGTTACCGTGTTGGGCGTGCCGCGCCGCAACCGTCCGCAACGCCCCTCCGGTGGCCCGCCGCAGTCCGGGAATCGTCCGCTCGGTTCCGGTTTCGGCTGGTCGCGGGTGGAGCGTGATCCGGACGGCGAGTGGAACGTGCGCACCGTGCCCGCGGCGCAGGCGACCAAGACCTACCGCTGCCCGGGCTGCGACCACGAGGTCCGGCCGGGTGTGGGGCACGTGGTGGCCTGGCCCGCCGACGATTTCGGCGACGTCGAGGACCGGCGGCACTGGCACAACGGCTGCTGGCAGGCCAGACGCCGTCGCGGCCCCACCCGCCGCTGGTCCTGATCGCCTCTCGCAAGGGCCGTCCTGCCCGGGTGGTCGCGGTCGGGTCCGAGCGGGTGCGTTGAACCGAACCCGCCGCATCTCACAGCTTTGCGGCCGCATCGCCGTGCGAGGATCGTGGCGATGAGCACCGAGATCCGCGCCAACACCGCGCTGCCCGCCCGGCGGGAGCAGATCACCTTGCACACCGCCGACGGGCTCGGGCTCATCGGTGAACTCTCGGTGCCGGAGAACGCGACACCGCGCGCCACTCTGGTGTGCCTGCACCCGCTGCCCACGCACGGCGGCATGATGGATTCGCACATCTACCGCAAGGCTGCGTTCCGGCTGCCCGCGCTGGCGGACCTGGCGGTGCTGCGGTTCAACACCCGCGGCACGGTCAGCGAGGCGGGCCGCAGCGAGGGCAGCTTCGACGGCGGGAACTCCGAGCGCTACGACGTCGCCGCGGCGCTGGAGTACGCGGAGTTCCACGACCTGCCGAACGTGTGGCTGCTCGGCTGGTCCTTCGGCACCGACCTGACCCTGGTGCACGGCCTGGACCCGCTGGTCCAGGGCGCCATCCTGATCTCCCCGCCGCTGCGCTGGAGCAGCGAGGACGATCTGCGGTCCTGGGGCGAGTCGGGCAAGCCGGTGCACGCGCTGGTGCCGGAGTTCGACGACTACCTGCGCCCGGAGGAGGCCCGGCGGCGGTTCGCCGCGATCCCGCAGGCGCAGGTAACCGGCTTCCCGGACACCAAGCACCTGTGGGTGGGCAAGGCGGAGTCCGCGCTGGACGCGATCGTCGGCGTCGTGGCCCCCGAGGTCGGCACGCCGCTGCCGCGCACCTGGGACGGCCCTTCGGAGACGCGCCAGGTGACGATCGTCGAGCAGTGATCCGGCGCCCGGGTCAGGTCCGCTCGGCCCGGCACAGGTACGCGAACGGCGTGCTGCCGATCCGGGTGAGCACGACGGTCGCTTCCGCCGCGCCGCGCGGTTTCAGCTTGCGGCGCAACGCGTCCGGGTCGATGTCGACGCCGCGCGCCATGATCTCCAGCCGGCCGACGTCGTGCCTGCGCAGCAGGCTGCGCAGGGTCTTTTCGCTGTAGCGGCCGTGGTCGAGCACCCGGAACGCGCGCACTCCCGGCGGCGGCCGGTCACCGGTGAGGTAGGCGATGCGCGGGTCGAGCTGGGCCAGCCCGTGCCGCGCGGCGTACTGCCGCACCAGTCCGGCCCGCACGACCGCGCCGTCCGGGTCGACGATCCATTCGCCGGCGTCGAGGACCGGGCACTCGTCCGACTCGTCGTCGGTGAGTTCGTCGCGTCCACCGTCCGCGCGCAGCACCGTTGCGCGGCGGCGAACTTCCGGATCGGCGAGGCCGCCGAGCCACACCGCGGCTTCCCGCACCTGGCCGGCCAGCGAGACGATCTCGATTTCGGCGCCGCCGGGGATCGCGTCGAAGTCCAGCCCCGGCGCGCACTTCACGACCACGTCCCGGCCCGCGTGCACCTCCAGCAGCTCGTCCAGCGGTGGCACCAGGTCGGCCGGGTTCCACCGCCGCCGCCCGGCGTCGTCGCGGCGCGCGGGATCGGCGACGATCGCGGTACCGGTGCTGACCGGGCGCAACGCGTCGGCTCGCGCCAGCGCGACGCCAGGTCCGAGGTTGTGCCGGGCCATCGCGAGCCGCACTTCGTCCAGATCGGAGCCGATGCAGCGATCGGCGACGGCCGCGATCTCCCGCAGGTCCGCGCCGATCGAGCAGGTCACGTCGTGCACGTCCCGGCCGGTGAGCCGCCGCGCGCGGTGCCGGGCCACGGTCGCGGTGGTTGCCTGCTGCAGTGCGTCGGCGGTGAACAGCCACTCGCGCGCATTGTCCAATTTGGACTCGGCGCGGCGCCGGAGCACCGCGGTTTCCAAGGCGGCGGAGGCGAAGCGCGCGCCCGCGAGATCGCGCGCTGCGGTGACGTCGGTGAGCCGGGAGGCGCTGCTCAGCGGCCGGTCGGCCAACGCGGCCAACGCGTCCCGGCCGGCCTCGGAACGCAGGAAGGCCACGTCGTCGAGGTCGAAGGCGTAGCCCAACCGGATTCCTCCACCGCTCGCGTCCGGACCCGCAGCACTCTAACCGGCCCGTGTTCCGCACCCGCGCCCGCGATGAGGTTCGTCCCGCTGGAACAAGCCAACTGCCCCGCTCGCTCGTGAGGCACCTGCGAGGCCGACACGCGCGGGCACTACCCGAGCAGGCGCACGGCCTCTGGAGTGAACGGACCGCTCGCCCCAATAGATTGGGCGAAGGCGACTTTCACTCGGAACGTGCCGGGGTAGCCGACACGCCCGCGCGGGACGTGTCGTCGCGGAGCGAAAGGGGCGTTCGTCCGGGGTCGAGCGAAGGAGTCCGTCAACCGGGCTCGAAGGCGGCGGTGGAATCCGGTTTCCTGCCGGTGATCAGCACGTTGTAGAACAGGTCGCGCGGCAGCAGCTTCGCCAGCAGGTTCGCGTCCACCCAGGACAGCTGCTGCCAGGCGCGGTAGGCGAACATGCTCCAAGCCCGGCCGAGCTTGTCCGCGGCCACGGCGGCTTCGAAGGTGCGCACCGGCCAGCCGAACACCGCGGCCGACAGCTCCTCGGTCGTGGCCCGCACGTCCGCCGCGCCCGCGCCGAGCGCCATCCGCTCCAGCTCGGACGGCACGAACGTGTGCACGTCCACGACCGCCTCCAAAGCCGCGGCCCGGGACGACTCGTCCGGCTCCGGCCGCGGGCGGCGCCAAGACGGCGCCAGCTCGGTGGCGTTCGCGGTCAGCCACCACGTCAGCCGCCCCAGCCGACGCGCGTAGAAATCTCCGATGCGCGTCGGGTCGCCCGCGAACACGAACCGGCCGCCGGGTTTGAGCACTCGCAGCACTTCGCGCATCGCCGCGGGCACGTCCGGGACGTGGTGCAGCACGGCGTGCCCGACCACGAGGTCGAAGCCCTCGTCGCCGTACGGGATCCGCTCGGCGTCGCAGACCCGGCCGTCCACGCTCAGCCCGAGCGAGGCCGCGTTGCGCAGCGCGACCTCGACCATGCCGGGGGACAGATCGGTGACCGAGCCGCGTTCGGCGATGCCGCCCTGCATCAGGTTCAGCAGGAAGAAGCCGGTGCCGCAGCCCAGTTCCAGCGCGTGCCGGTGCGCGCCGGTGCCGCCGGTGGCCGCGCGGAACCGGCCGACCGCGTAGTCCACGCAGCGCCGGTCGTAGGAGATCGACCACTTCTCGTCGTAGGTGCGTGCTTCCCAGTCGTGGTAGAGCACGTTGGCGAGTTTCGGGTCGGCGCCCGCCGCTCGTACCTCTCCGGCGGTGGCGTGCGGGTGCGGCGTCGGATCGCGCGGGGCTTCGGTGCTCACGTGTGCGTCCTCCCGCGGCGGCCGCGGCGATGGGTGGCTCGAGCCATGGTGCTGCTTGCGCGGCCCGAGCCGCCATTCGCGAAGTGCGCGACCTGCTGTTGCGAAGGGCGCAGCTGCTATTGCGAAGGGCACAGCCGATTCCGACCCGCGTTCCGGCCGTGGTGAGCCTTCTTCGTGACCGAACTCCGCCGACGGCTACCCGAAGGCCGCGGCATCGTGGACGTACTCGGGCGGGCCGGGCGACCCCGGCCCGCCACTTCCGGTCACCGGCCGGTGAACTCGGCCTTGCCCGGCCCGTTCTCCACGAACGAACGCATCCCGGTCTTCTGGTCCTCGGTGGCGAACAACGCGGTGAACACCTGGGTCTCCAGCTGCAGCCCGGTCTCCAGGTCCACCTCGAGCCCGCGGTCGACGGCCGTCTTGGCCGCGGCCAGCGCACGCGCCGGACCGTTCGCGAACTGCTCCACCCAGCGCTGCGCGGCCGGGTACACGTCGTCGGCGGGCACCACCTCGTCGACCAGGCCGATCCGCAGCGCCTCGTCGGAGCGGACGAACCGGCCGGTGTAGATGAGGTCCTTGGCCTTGCTCGGCCCGATCAGCCGGGCCAGCCGCTGGGTGCCGCCCGCGCCGGGGATCACGCCGAGCTGGATCTCCGGCTGCCCGACCTTGGCGTTGTCGCCGAGGACCCGGCGGTCGCAGCTCAGCGCCAGCTCCAGGCCGCCGCCGAGGGCGTAGCCGGTGATCGCGGCGACCGTCGGTTTCGGGATGGCCCCGATCGCGCTCATCGCCGCGGACAGGCCGTGCTGCTCCTTGGTGGCCATGTCCGCGTAGGACTTCTCGGCCATCTCCTTGATGTCGGCACCGGCGGCGAAGACCTTCTCGCCACCGTGCACGATCACGGCGCGGACATCGGAGCGCTCGGTGGCCTCGGCCGCGGCTTCCTTGAGTTCGGTCTCGATCTGCTGGTTCAGCGCGTTCATCGGCGGCCGGTCCAGCCGGATGGTGCCGATCGCGCCTGCTGCTTCGAACCGGACGAATTCGCCCACGCCGCAACCTCCTCGTCGAACTGCTGCTCGCGGGGAGGCTATCCCGCTGACCACGACAGCGTCAGTGTCATCGATCTCAATCGGCCGCCCGGCCGTCGCGAACGGACCGCTGGGCCCACTGGGTTGGGTGAAGAGCCCGTTCACTCGGCGAGAAGCGCTCAGGCGCGCCTGCGGGCGAAGTAGCGGTCGCCGCTGCGCTGCAGCTCCAAGTCCTGGTCGAAGGTCTTGGACAGGTTGTCCTCGGTGAGCACGTCTTCCAGCAGCCCCTGGGCGACCACCGCGCCGTCGCGGATCATCAGGCCGTGCGTGAAGCCCGGCGGGATCTCCTCGACGTGGTGGGTGACCAGCACCGATGCTGGGGCGTCCGGATCCATCGCGAGCGCGGACAGCCGCCCGACCAGGTCCTCCCGCCCGCCGAGGTCGAGGCCGGCGGCGGGCTCGTCCAGCAGCAGCAGCTCCGGATCGGTCATCAGGGCGCGGGAGATCAGCACGCGCTTGCGCTCGCCCTCGGAGAGCGTGCCGAAGCTGCGCTCGGCCAGGTGCGCGACGCCGAGCAGGTCCAGCAGTTCCGCCGCCCGCTCGGTGTCCATCGCGTCGTACTCCTCGCGCCAGCGGCCCACGACCGAGTAGCCGGCGCTGACCACGACGTCGCGCACCTGCTCGTCGCCGGGCATCCGGCCGGCCAGCGCCGCCGAGCACAGGCCGATGCGCGGGCGCAGCTCGAAAACGTTGGTGCGGCCCAGCCGTTCGCCGAGCACGTCCACGGTGCCCTGCGACGGATGGCCCTCGGCGCCCGCGAGCTTGAGCAGCGTGGTCTTGCCCGCGCCGTTGGGGCCGAGCACGACCCACCGCTCGTCGAGCTCCACCGACCAGTCCACGTCGGACACCAGCGCGGTGCCGCCCCGTCGGACCCCGACGCCGTCCATCCGGATGACCAGGTCGTCCACGTCCACCTCCAGCCGTTCGCCGGCCGCTACGCTCCAGCGCCGTTCGGACCGCCCGGCGGTCCCCTCCGGGTGAACATTCTTCCGGTTCGGCGCTGCGTGCTCGCGGCGGGGCCGTGCGGTGCGCGGCGGCGCGCGGGAGCCGGTCACCGGCCGGGCTCAGCGGCGGCTACGTGTGTTGGACGTGCGTGAACCGATCGGCCTCGCCTGCCTCGGCCAGCGCGGCCGTGCCGATCTCGTTGAGCACCAGCCGAGGTTCGTCCAACGGTGCTTCGAGCCGTTCGCGGATCCGGACGAGCGCGGCGACTCCGTCCGCGGTGAGCTGCTCGATGCCCGACAGCTCCAGCACCACCACCTGGTTCGGCGCGCGGTTGTCGGCGACGAGGCGTTCCAGGTCAGGCGCGGTCGTGGCGTCGAGGCTCCCGGTGACGGTGACGACGGTGCGCTGGTCCGCGAACATCGTCACGGGGGATTTGCGGGGCGAAGCGGTCATGCGGTTCCTCCTGAAGGGATGTGCGTAGATCTGATCATCGCGGGACCGGCGGATCGCTCCCTCCGGACGAACCCCATATCTGCCCGGAAAACGAGCAGGGCGCTCCCCGTCCCGGAGAGCGCCCTGCGATCTAGCGGTCGTACGTCAGCCCACCGGGGCGCTACCGCCTTCGACGACGGGCAGCCCGGCGCCCGCCCAGGCGCGGAAACCGCCGACCAGGTCGGTGGCCCGGCCCAGCCCGAGCTCGCGGGCCTGCGCCGCGGCGAGGCTGGAGGCGTAGCCCTCGTTGCACACCAGGACCACCGGCTGGTCGGTGCGCAGCCCGTCGAGCCGGTGCGGGCTGGAGGGGTCCAGCCGCCACTCCAGCACGATCCGTTCGACGGTCAGCGCACCCGGGATCTCGCCTTCGGCCAGCCGGTTCGACTGCGGCCGGATGTCGATCAGCAGCGCGCCGCGCCGTTGCAGCTCGGCGGCCTGCTGCGGGCCGACGCGGTCCAGTTCGCTGCGCGCGTCGGTCAGCAGGTGGTCGATGCCGTACGGACCGGGGTCCGGGGTGCGTTGCACGGGTACCTCGCTCATCCGAGCTCCCTCCGGATCGGCCCGGCGGGCGCCGGGGTCTCGTCGGGCACATCGGCCAGGTCGGTGTAGTGCCGCACCGACAGCAGCGGCGGCGAGTAGGCGTGCACGCTCGCCGAGTTCACCGTGCTGGTGTTGCGCACCTGGTGAGCCCGGCCCGCGCCGAAGCCGATGGAGTCGCCCAGCTCGTGGCTCCTGGTGCGCACCGGCCCGGCCGGGTAGCGGTAGTCCTCCCGGACCTCGCCGAACAGCACCGCGAACGAGCCGGACGCGCCGCCGTGGTCGTGCGGTTCGGTGCCCTGCCCGGGAGCCCAGGACAGCAGCCACAGCTCGACGCCCGCGGTCAGGCCGAGCCGCGCCCACCAGCGCTCCCGCTCGTCGATCCGGACGATGTCCAGCAGCGAGCCGGTCAGTTCGGTGATCACCAGGTGGGTGAGGTCGCGCAGCTCGCGCGGCGTCCACAGGTCGTGGTCCGGCCGGATCGAATCGCGCAGCAGCGGCGAGTCGATGCCCGGGTGCAGTTCGTACGCGCCGAGTTCGGGGATCTCTTCGGTCGGGGTGTACTGGGAGATGTGCGTTGGTGCGGACATGCTTCGTTCCGTTCGTTCGCAGGTGCTCGGAACGGATCGACGTGCGCGGGCGCGCCCGGCTGCTTCGGTCCGGTGCTCGTGGAGCTGGGCGGCGAGCGTGCGCGGGCGGGCTCGTGGCGGAAGGTTCGCGGTGCCGCGCCGTCGACCCGGTAGGTCGCGGGGACTGGCGCGTCAGTGACAGGCCGACGTGACGACCAGGAACAGGTCGACCACGCGGTCGCGGGTCAGGAACGAATCCGGCACGGCCGCGATCCTGGCACGACGCCCTCGGCGGGACCAACATCCGCCGTTGCCGGTCCCGCCATCTGGTCACCCCGAGTCCGGTCTTGTCGGGCGAGCAGATCGTTCACCCGGTTCGAGCTGCCCGGTCAGGGTGGTGCGTCGGCGTGTCGGCGCGGTCCGCGTGCGCGCGATCGACTTCGAGCGAACGGACCGTTGGTCCGAATAGGTTGGGCGAACAGGCCGTTCGCTCGGAAAAGCTGCTCGCAAACCGGTGAGCAGGTCAGCGGCAGGCGAGTGAGCGGCAAGCGGATCAGCGGTCAGGCGGATCAGCGGCAGGCGGAGGGGCCGCCGGTGAGGCCGGTGCGGAAGGCGTCGACCCGGTCCGCGCCGGTGAGCGCCTGGCCGCCCTGCGCGTCGCGGGACACGGCGTCGGAGACCAGCAACGTCTCCACGGCTTCGTCGAGGTCACCCGCCGACAGGTCCGGTGTCCGAGCGGTGTACGCGCCGGTGAGGCAACTGGCCGCGCGCCCGGCATCGGGCCCGGTGGTGGGCCGGCCGAGCGCGCCCAGCGCGGCGATCGCCTGCCGCGAAGCCAGCAGCGTCGCGGTCGCCTGATCCCCGATGTCGTCGTGCAGCGCGCTGAGTCCGGCGCGGTCGAACACGACAGCAGGCCCGCCCGCGCAGTAGCTCACCGGCGCGGCAGCGCAGCCCGAACCCTCGGCGGGCCGGATCGGCGGGGCGGCCGGGCCCGGCTCCGCGACCAGCTCGTCGAAGAACTCCGCGCCGGGGCGCCGGGCGAGAACATCGTCGAACCGCTGGTTGCCGTCGTCGGCACGTCCGTTGGTCAGCCGGTCGCTGTCCGCGGGAACCTGCCCGCACTGGCCGGGACCGCGCTGGTAGCCGTCCTGGAAAGCGGTGATCCGGTCGAACGAGCTGCCGTGCGCATCCCCCGAACCGGCACCGACCGGATCCCGGAACACGATCAGCGCGTGCAACGCCTGGTCCCGCTGCTGATCGGTGAACCGCAGATGCGGCGCGTGCCCATCGGCGGCCGAGCGCATGAACGCCCCCGCGTAGCAGTCGGCTCCGGCTTCGGTGCGCATCGGATCACGGCTGCTGCCGACGTCCATGCCCGCGCGCTGCTGCACCGCGTGCCCGAGCTCGTGCGCGAGCACGACCGCGACCGCCGCGTCCCCGTAGTGCTCCCGCAGCACCGGCAGCAGCGCGCCGCGGTCCCAAGCGATGGCGTCGACCGAACCGCAGTAGTACGCGTTGCCCTCCAAGCTCTGCACCGTGCCGGAGCACGGCGGCGGGCGGCTGTCCGCGGCCGAGGTGTCGGCCGAGTAGAAGCCGCCGTCGAGGTCGTGCCAGGGCTTGCCGAACAGCTCGGGGAAGGTCGCCGACCAGTACGCCTGCACGTCGGTGACCACGCTCGCGGCGAGCCGGTCGATCGATCCGCCGTCGGTGCCGTGCACGAACGCGGGATCCACCCGCGGCGGGCCCGCGTCCGGTCGCGGTGCGCGCGCGGGTGCGCACCCTGCGAGCACGAGCGCCAGCAGGGCGACGGCAAGGACCAGCAACCGTGGTGCGCGCACCGCCTCAGCTTCGCATCATCGAGTTGATCATCTCGTTGCGGCTTCGGAACACGCTGTCGAACGGCGGGCGATATCCTCGCCCGCCGTGAGAGCCGTCCACCGATTCACCGTTCGAGCGCACCTGCCGGAACCGCTGGCGGCGCTGGGCACCCTGGCGACGAACCTGCGCTGGACCTGGCACCCGCCCACCCAGGACCTGTTCGCTGCGGTGGACCCGGAGGTCTGGTCGCGGGTGGGCGGTGACCCGCTGCGGCTGCTGGAGGAGGTCCCGGCGCAGCGGCTGCGCGAGCTCGCCCAGGACGAGGACTTCCTGGCCCGCACCCGCGCCGTGGACGACGACCTGCGGCACTACCTCACGGTTCCGCGCTGGTACCAGCAGCGGCAGTCCGAGGGGGCGGTGCTGCCTTCGGCGGTGGCGTACTTCTCGATGGAGTTCGGGGTCAGCGAGGCGCTGCCGAACTACTCCGGCGGCCTCGGCGTGCTCGCGGGGGACCACCTGAAATCCGGCTCCGACCTGGGCGTTCCGCTGATCGGCGTGGGGCTGCTGTACCGCTCCGGCTACTTCCGCCAGGCGCTGTCCGAGCAGGGCTGGCAGCTGGAGCACTACCCGGTGCAGGACCCGCGCGCGCTGCCGCTGGAGACGCTGACCGAACCGTCCGGCGCGCCGATCACCGTGCAGGTGGCGATGCCGGGCGGGCGGCTGCTGCGGGCGCGGATCTGGAAGGTGCAGGTCGGCAGGGTTCCGCTGCTGCTGCTGGACACCGACCTTCCGGAGAACGACGACGATCTGCGCGGCACCACCGACCGGCTCTACGGCGGCGACTCGGACCACCGCATCCGGCAGGAGATCCTGGCCGGCGTGGGCGGTGTGCGGGCGGTGCGCGCGTACTGCGAGCTCACCGGGCACGCCCAGCCGGAGGTGTTCCACACCAACGAGGGCCACGCCGGTTTCCTCGGGCTGGAGCGGGTTCGCGAGCTGACCGGCGAGCTGGACTTCGACGAGGCGGTCGCGGCGGTGCGCGCGGGCACCGTGTTCACCATGCACACGCCGGTACCGGCGGGCATCGATCGCTTCCCGGTGGACCTGGTGCGGCACTACTTCGGCGACGGTTCTTCGCAAGCGCTGCTGCCCGGTGTGCCGACGGATCGCGTGCTCGCGCTGGGCGCCGAGGACAACCCGGGCATGTTCAACATGGCGCACATGGGGTTGCGGCTGGCCCAGCGCGCCAACGGTGTCTCGCGGTTGCACGGCGGCGTGAGCCGCAAGATGTTCCGCGGGCTGTGGCCCGGTTTCGGCGTCGAGGAGGTGCCGATCGGCTCGGTCACCAACGGCGTGCACGGGCCGACCTGGTCTGCGCGGGAACTCGGCAAGCTCATCGGTGAGTCCGAAATGGACAGCGGTGCGGGATTGCGGGGCATGGAGCCGGTGAGCGATCCGCTGCTGTGGGAGCTGCGCAGCTCGCTGCGCGCCCGGCTGGTCGACGAGGTGCGCAGGCGGCTGCGGCACGCCTGGTTGCAGCGCGGTGCCTCGGACCTCGAATTGGGTTGGTGCGACTCGGTTTTCGACCCGGACGTGCTCACCATCGGCTTCGCCCGCCGAGTGCCGACCTACAAGCGGCTGACGCTGCTGCTGCGCGACACCGATCGGCTCAAGCGGCTGCTGCTGGACCCGGACCGCCCGGTGCAGGTCGTGGTCGCGGGCAAATCGCATCCGGCCGACGAGGGCGGCAAGGCGATGATCCAGCAGATCGCGAAGTTCGCCGACGATCCGCAGGTGCGCCACCGCATCGCGTTCCTGCCGGACTACGACATGTCGCTGGCGCGCTACCTGGTCTCGGGCTGCGACGTGTGGCTGAACACTCCGGTGCGGCCGCTGGAGGCCTGCGGGACGTCCGGGATGAAGGCCGCGCTCAACGGCGCGCTGAACCTGTCGGTCCGCGACGGCTGGTGGGACGAGATGTTCGACGGCGAGAACGGGTGGGCCATCCCGAACGCCGACGGGGTCACCGACCCGAACCGCCGCGACGACCTGGAGGCCGCCGCGCTCTACGAACTCATCAACACCAGCGTCGCGCCCGCGTTCTACGAGCGCACCGCCGACGGCGTGCCGGGCAAGTGGATGTCGATGGTGCGGCACACGCTGGCCAACCTCGGACCGCAGGTGCAGGCGTCGCGGATGGTGCGGGAGTACGTCGACCGGCACTACGGCCCTGCCGCGCGGTCGGTGCAATCCGTTTGCACGCAGGAATACCGGGGTGCGCGGGAGGTGGCCGGATACCGCGCGCGGCTGGCCGCGGCGTGGACCTGGGTGCAGATCCGCGACACCGCGATGAGCGTGGAGGACGGGCGCACGCCGTTGCTCGGCGGGCGGGTGACGGTGCGGGCCGAGGTGCACCTGGCCGGGCTGCAACCGTCCGATGTGGACGTCGAGGTCGTGGTCGGACGGGTGGACGATGACGACGAGTTGCACGACTTCATGGCGCATTCGATGCAGCACGGCGGTGGCGAGCATTACGAGGCCACGGTGACGTTGCCGCACGCCGGTCCCGCCGGGTACACGGTGCGCGTGCTGCCGAAGCATCCGCTGCTGTCCGGCCCCACCGAACTCGGCAGGATCGTGCTGGCCTGACCCCGCGCCGTCGCCCGGCCGCGACCTCGCCCGACGCGCCCGCGCGCCACCCGATCAGCGCTGCTCCTCCTGGAGTGAACGGACTGTCCGGCCGACTGGATTGGACGAACGGTCCGTTCACTCGGAGTGCCTCGCCTGATCGGCGGTTGCGGAATTGGACCGTGTGCGGGGAAAGGTGCCAAGGCGTGAGCGTCGTCGGAGTCGTGGCGGCGCCCGATAGGCTGCGGCGCGGCGGAAGCGAGCGGGGGCGGATTCCGCGACCAGATCGGACCTGCGAACAGGATGGGGCACCTGAAGTGGCAGCGGTTTCGGCAGGCACCGGGCGCAGCAGGCGGATCGTCGGCGTGCTGCTCGCGCTGATCTCGTGCGTCGCCTTGCTCGGCGGCTGCTCCCGGGTGATCAGCGGTACGCCCACCACGGCGGGCCGGGCCGCCACCGACGACGTCGCGGGCTTACCCGCGAGCAACGGGCCCAGTGGCCCGAAAAGCGGTGCGCAACCCTCCACGCTCCCGGTGGAAGGCACCGACAACGGTGAGATGGATCGGCTGGCCCGCGACGCGGTCGCCGATGTGCAGTCCTACTGGCGGCAGCGGTTCCCGGAATCCTTCGACGGCAAGGAATTCGAGCCGGTCAAGAAGCTGGTCTCCTACGATTCCGGTGCGCCCGGCGGGAATCTGTGCGGCAAGAGCACGCAGGGCGCCGAGAACGCCTTCTACTGCGCGCAGGAGGACACCGTCGCGTGGGACCGCGCGCAACTGCTCCCGCAGCTGCGCGCCAGTTTCGGCCCGATGGCGGTGGTGACCGTGCTCGCGCACGAAATGGGCCACGCCGTGCAGGCCCGCGCAGGCACCGCGCCGCCGGACGCTCCGGCGATCGTGCTGGAGCAGCAGGCGGACTGCTTCACCGGCACGTTCTTCCGGCACGTCGCCGAAGGCGGCGCCGAGCACTTCCAGGTCTCCACCGGCGACGGCCTGAACGAGGTCATGGGCGTGCTCAACTACATCCGCGACACCC
Source organism: Saccharopolyspora galaxeae (assembly GCF_016526145.1). Lineage (GTDB taxonomy): Bacteria > Actinomycetota > Actinomycetes > Mycobacteriales > Pseudonocardiaceae > Saccharopolyspora_C > Saccharopolyspora_C galaxeae. The sequence continues at coordinate 431,580 of NZ_JADDUE010000004.1, read as the reverse complement.
CTGCGGACGGCGATTTCACCGGCACCGGTGCGCACGGCAGCGCGTTCGACCGGGTCACCGCCTTCCAGGACGGCTTCAGCGGCGGCCCGCAGCGCTGCGCGGAGCTGGACGCCGCGGAGGTCAAGCAGCGCACCACCCAGTTCCGGTTCTGGAAGGACGACCAGGAGCAGGACCTGCCGGTCGACCAGCGGAACCTGACGCAGGTGCGCGACAGCCTGCGCGAGGTGTTCCGGGACACCGGCGCGCAGCCGCCGCAGATCGTCGGCGAACCCCGCAGCTGCCCCGGAATGCGCGGCACCCGGCCGGTTTCCTACTGCCCGGCCACGAACACCGTCTCGCTGTCGATGGACGGGCTGCAGAAGATCGCCAACCCGCCCGCCAAGGACGACCCGAACTCCGGTTACGGCGACTTCGCCGCCTACGCGCAGTTCGCGTCCCGCTATGCGCTGTCGGTGCAGCGAGCGGCCGGTCTGCCGCTGGAAGGCGGCAACGCGGGGCTGCGCACGGCGTGCATGGTCGGGTCGTGGAGCGGGCTGCTGGTCGAGGACCCGATCGGGCAGCGCAACCCGGTCGGCAAGCTGCGCATCGCGCCCGGTGACGTCGACGAGGGCGTCGCCGCGCTGCTCGGCGACGACAGCCTCATCGCGGCCGGCATCAACGGCGAGCAGGTACCGGCCGGATTCGCCCGCGTGGAAGCCTTCCGCACCGGATTCCAGCAAGGCTTCGCGCCATGCAGCACCAGATATCCGTGAGCCGTGATTGCGCCGGATGGCCCTGCGCCCGCTCGGTGAGACGGCCGCACCCGGTGGAAAAAACCCTTGCGGCGCAACCACTTCCATCGCCGCGCGTCTACCGGTCATGGCTGGTGTTCGAGAGCTGAACTGGGACGGCCTGGTCAACGGCCGGGACCTGGGCGGGCTGCCCGCCCGTCGGGGGCGGAGCGTGCGGCGGGCAGCGCTGGCCCGCTCCGGCAACGTCGCGCGGTTGCGCCCGAAGGGCTGGTCGGCGCTGTGGGGGCACGGCGTGCGCACCGTCATCGACCTCACCGACCCCGGCGAGGACGGCCCGGACCGCGCGCCGCGGCCGCCCGGACTCAGCACCGTGCGGTTACCGCTGGACGACAGTTCCGACACCGAGTTCTGGCAGCGCTGGGGTGGCCCGCTGTCGTGCACACCGCTGTACTACGCGGAATTCCTGGAGCGCTACCCGGAGCGCGTTGCCGAGGTGGTGCGTGCCGTGGCCCGCGCCGAACCGGGCGGTGTCCTGGTGCACTGCGGCGGCGGCCGGGACCGCACCGGCCTGATCGTGCTGGTGATGCTCGCGCTGGTCGGCGTCCCCGCGGAGGAGATCGCCGCCGATCACGCGCTGAGCCACGAGCCGCTGCGGCTGCTGGCCGCGGCCGAGGGCCGGGACGACGACGCGCCGAAGATCGCCGAACTGCTCGCCGAGCACGGGCGCACCGCCGAGGACGTGCTCACCTCGATCACCGAGACGGTGGATTTCCCGGCCTTGCTCAGCGCGGCCGGGCTTTCCGAACTGGACTTGCAGGCGCTGCGCGCCCGGCTGCTGGACGACCGAGCCGGTTCGCGGCGCAGCAGGGGCGGGCCGATGCAGGCGCGCAGGCGTTCCGCGCGCCGGTCCGTAGGCTTCCACGCATGTGGTTGTGGTTGCGCGCGTGGCTGCGACGCGACCCGCGGCAGGCTCGCTTCCTGACCGCGGCGTCGCTGCGCTGGGTGCTGCGCAACCGCGCCTTCACGCCCTGGTACCTGGTCCGGTACTGGCGGCTGCTGAAGCTGCGCGTGCGGCAGCCGCACATCGTGCTGCGCGGCATGGTCTTCCTCGGCCGCGACGTGGAGCTGAGCTGCCGGGCGGGCCTGGCCCGGATGGAGATCGGCCGCTGGGCGCACTTCGGCGACGGCACCGCGGTGCGCTGCCACGAGGGTTCGCTGCGCATCGGCGACAAGGTGGTCTTCGGCAGGCACGACACCGTCAACTGCTGGCTGGACGTGGAGATCGGCGCGTCCACGCTGGTCGCGGACTGGATCTACCTGTGCGACTTCGACCACGGCACCGGTGACCTCGCCCGCCCGATCAAGGACCAGGGCATCGTGAAGACACCGGTGCGCATCGGCCCGGACTGCTGGCTCGGCGCGAAGGTCACCGTGCTGCGCGGCACCCGCGTCGGCCGCGGTTCGGTGCTGGGCGCGAACGCCGTGGTGCGCGGCGACGTGCCGGAGAACTCCATCGCCGCGGGCGTTCCCGCGCGTGTCGTGCGCCACCGGGCCGATGCGGAATGAGCGCTGCGGCACACCGGTTCGGGGATGCCGGTTGCTTGCATGACCACTGCTCAGCGGCTACGCCGCTGACAAGACAAGGACCCAAGACCAAAGTGAGCCCTTATTCGGAGGCGCCGCCCCGGTCCGGTTCTCTATCCTGGAACGAAGTATGGGCAAGTCACCTGTGAACTCCCCGCTGGCCGATCTGCGCGAACGCCTGCCCGGGCTGATGTTCGGCGATCAGCAGCGGCTGCGCCGCCGCATCGAGGGCGCGCGCAAGATCCGCGACGCGCAGGCGCTGGACTCGGTGGCGGACGAGATCGCCAGCGACGTCGCCGCCGCCGAACTCCGCGTCGAGCAGCGCCGCGCGGCGATGCCGCGGATCAGCTACCCCGAGCAGCTGCCGGTCAGCGCCCGCCGCGACGACCTGCTCGAAGCGATCCGGGACAACCAGGTGGTGATCGTGGCCGGTGAGACCGGCTCCGGCAAGACCACCCAGATCCCCAAGATGTGCCTGGAGCTGGGCCGCGGCGTGCAGGGCGTGATCGGCCACACCCAGCCGCGCAGGCTGGCCGCGCGCACCGTGGCCGAGCGGGTCGCCGAGGAGCTCGGCACCGGGCTCGGCGACGCGGTCGGCTACCAGGTGCGGTTCACCGCGCGCACCGGCGATGCCACGCTGGTCAAGCTGATGACCGACGGCATCCTGCTGGCCGAGATCCAGCGCGACCGGCTGCTGCGGCAGTACGACACGCTGATCATCGACGAGGCGCACGAGCGCAGCCTGAACATCGACTTCATCCTCGGCTACCTCAAGGAGCTGCTGCCGCGCCGCCCCGACCTGAAGGTGATCATCACCTCCGCGACGATCGACCCGGACCGGTTCTCCCGGCACTTCGACGACGCTCCGGTGGTGGAGGTCTCCGGGCGCACCTACCCCGTCGAGGTGCGCTACCGGCCGCTGGTGGAGGAGTCCGCGGACCCGGACGAGCCGGTCGTCGAGCGGGACCAGCCGCAGGCCATCTGCGAGGCCGTCGGCGAACTGTCCGCCGAGGGCGACGGCGACGTGCTCGTGTTCCTCAGCGGAGAACGGGAGATCCGCGACACCGCGGACGCGCTGGAACAGCTGCGGCTGCGCAACACCGAGGTGCTTCCGCTGTACGCGCGGCTGTCCGCGGCCGAGCAGCACCGCGCGTTCCAGCCGCACACCGGCCGCCGGATCGTGCTGGCCACCAACGTCGCGGAGACCTCGCTGACGGTGCCCGGCATCAAGTACGTGATCGACCCGGGAACCGCGCGGATCTCCCGCTACAGCTTCCGCACCAAGGTGCAGCGGCTGCCGATCGAGCCGATCTCGCAGGCGTCGGCGAACCAGCGCAAGGGCCGCTGCGGCCGGGTGTCCGAAGGCATCTGCATCCGGCTGTACTCCGAACAGGACTTCTTGGCGCGCCCGGAGTTCACCGATCCGGAGATCCTGCGCACCAACCTCGCCTCGGTGATCCTGCAGATGACCTCGCTGGGGCTCGGCGACATCGGCTCGTTCCCGTTCGTGGAGCCGCCGGACAGCAGGCAGATCACCGACGGCGTGCACCTGCTGCACGAGCTGGGCGCGCTGCAGGAGTCCAAAAAGGACGCCCGGCGCGAGAACGGTTCCGGCCGCAAGCTGACCGAGGTGGGCCGCACGCTCGCGCGGTTGCCGATCGATCCGCGGCTGGCGCGGATGGTGCTGGAAGCCGAGCGCAACGGCTGCCTGCACGAGGTCCTCGTGATCGCCGCTGCACTGTCCATCCAGGACCCGCGGGAGCGCCCGGCGGAGCACCAGCAGGCGGCGGGCGAGAAGCATTCCCGGTTCAGCGACTCCGAATCCGACTTCCTGGCGTTCGTGCACCTGTGGCGCTACCTGCGCGAGCAGCAGCGGGAGCTGTCGTCGAACCAGTTCCGCAAGCTGTGCAAGGCGGAATTCCTGAACTACCTGCGCGTGCGCGAGTGGCAGGACCTCTACTCGCAGCTGCGGCAGATGGCGAACGGGCTGGAGATGTCGCTCAACGACGAGCCCGCCGACGCCGCGCGCGTGCACCAATCGCTGCTTTCCGGGCTGTTGTCGCACATCGGGCTCAAGGACACCGACAAGAAATCCGGCAAACCGCAGCGCGGCGCCACCGAATACCTCGGCGCGCGCAGCGCGAAGTTCGCCATCTTCCCCGGTTCTTCGCTGTTCAAGAAGCCCCCGCAGTGGGTGATGGCCGCCGAGCTGGTGGAGACCTCCCGGCTGTGGGCGCGGGTGGTGGCCCGGGTCGAACCGGAGTGGATCGAGCGGCTGGCCCAGCACCTGGTCAAGCGCAGCTACAGCGAACCGCACTGGGAGAAGAACCGCGCCGCCGTGGTGGCCAGCGAGAAGGTCACGCTCTACGGCGTGCCGCTGGTGGCGGGCCGCAAGGTCACCTACGGCAAGGTCGACCCGCAGCTGAGCCGGGAGCTGTTCATCCGGCACGCGCTGGTGGAAGGGGACTGGGACACCGATCACCAGTTCTTCCACGACAACCGCAGGCTGCTGGCCGAGGTCGAGGCGATGGAGGAACGCGCCCGCCGCAGGGACATCCTGGTCGACGACGAGACGCTGTTCGAGTTCTACGACCAGCGCGTCGGCGCGGACGTGGTCTCCGGGCGGCACTTCGACAGCTGGTGGAAGAAGACCCGCCGCGAGCAACCGGACCTGCTCAACTTCGAGAAGTCCATGCTCATCAACCAGGAATCCGCGCGGGTCACCGGCCACGACTACCCGGACACCTGGCAGCAGGACGGGCACCGGCTGGCGCTGACCTACCAGTTCGAGCCGGGCGCGGACGCCGACGGCGTCACCGCGCACATCCCGCTGCCGGTGCTCAACCAGATCGAACCGGCCGGGTTCGACTGGCAGATCCCGGGGTTGCGCGAGGAATTGGTGGTGGCGCTGCTGAAGTCGCTGCCGAAGTCGTTGCGCCGCAACTTCGTTCCGGTTCCCGACCACGCGCGGGCCGCGCTGGACCGGATGCCGGTGATGGCGGCGCCGCTGCCGGACGCGCTGGCCGAGCAGCTGCGCCGGATGACCGGCGTGACCGTTGCGCCGCAGGACTTCGACTTCGACTCGGTGCCCGAGCACCTGAAGATGACCTTCCGCGTCATCGACGGAAAGGGCGGCAAGGCCGGGGAATCCAAGGACCTCGGCGAGCTCAAGCGCCGGTTGCGGCCGAAGTTGCGCGCGGAGATCTCCGCGGCCGCCGACTCGGTGGAGCGCTCCGGAGTGCGTTCGTGGGACTTCGGCGAACTTCCGCAGACCTTCGAGAAGGACCGCGGCGGCAACGCGGTGAAAGCCTACCCGTCCCTTGTGGACGAAGGGGACAGCGTCGCGGTCCGGATGTTCGACACCGAGCACGAGCAGCGCCGCGCGCTGTGGCAGGGCACCCGCAAGCTGCTGCTGCTGAACCTGCCGTCGCCGGTGAAGTCGTTGCAGCGCGGCATGAGCCCGCGCACCCGGCTGGTGCTCAGCGCCGCACCGCACGGCGATGTGGTGCAGGTGCTCGAAGACTGCCGCAGCGCCGCGGTCGACAAACTCGTCGCGGACGCCGGTGGTCCGGTGTGGACGCAGAGCGGTTTCGCCGCGCTGCAGGAGCGGGTGCGCGGCAGGCTCGGCGAGGTCGCCGCGGACGCGGCTGCCAGGACCGAGCGGGTGCTCGCGGTGGCGCAGCGGGTCGATTCGGCGCTTGCCGAACGGTCCCGGTCGATGCCCGCGGAGTCGCTGGCCGATGTCAAGGAACAGCTGGAAGGGTTGCTGCATCCCGGTTTCGTCACCGAGTTCGGCTGGGACCGGTTGCCGGACGTGGAGCGCTACCTGCGGGCTCTCGAGCAGCGGCTGGAGAAGGTGCAGCACCACCCGCAGCGCGACCGGGACCGGCTCGCGCAGGTCGACGACGTGCAGGAGCGCTACCGGGACGCGCTCGACGCGCTGCCCGCCGGGCGCTCGCCGGGCGAGGAGCTCCTGCGGGTCGGCTGGATGATCGAGGAGTTCCGGGTCTCGCTGTTCGCCCAATCCCTCGGCACCCCGCACCCCATCTCCGCCAAGCGCATCCACCGCGCCTTGGACGAACTCACCCGCTGACCGGCTTCGCCGCCCGACACGCCCCGCCGCCACTCAACAGAACGCCTACCACCCGGAGCGAAATAGATCGGACGAATGGTCCGTTCACTCGGAAAGATCGAGTGGCGACACGGGTGGAGTGGCCGGAATCAGCGGCGGTCGAGGACGTTGCCGGTCGCGATCTTGGGGCGGGCCAGCGCGGGGTGTGCGCCGGGGACCGCGGCTGCGTAGACCGCGGCGGTGCCTGCGGCGATGGTGTGCCAGTCGAAGTCGTTGCGCAGCCGGGACTTCGCCCGCCGCGCCCGGATTCGCGCGACCGCCGGATCGGCCAGCACCCGGCTCACCGCGTCCGCCAGCCGCTCGGGCGCAGCGGGCGGGAACGTCACGCCGGTGCGCCCGTCCACCACCAGTTCGCCGAGCCCGCCTGCCGTGGAGGCCACCAGCGGCGTCCCGGCCGCGGCGGCTTCCAGCGCCACGACCCCGAACGGCTCGTACCGGCTCGGCAGCACGACCGCGTCCGCAGCGGCCAGCAGCGCGGCGAGGTCCGTGTCGGGCAGGTGCCCGGCGAACCGCGCGGAGACGCCGAGCTCGTCGGCCCGCTCCCGCAGCCGACTCTGGTAGCTGCCGCGTCCGGCGATGACCAGTTCGGTTCCGCGGTGGCGCTGCCGGATCAGCGGCAGCGCGGCCAGCAGGTCCTGCACGCCCTTCTCGAACTCCAGGCGGCCGAAGTGCAGCAGCAGCGGAGACCGCCCGCGCCCGGCCCGCGCGGCCGCCACCGCGTGCTCCGGCACCTCCCAGGTGCGCGGCTCGATTCCGTTGTGCAGCACGGTGATCCGCTCCGGCGGCAGCTCGAACAGCGCGCTGACCTCGTCGCGCATCGCCGCCGAGCAAGTGATCAGCGCGTCCGCGCGCTGCGCCAGCCACCACTCCACGGAATGGATCTGCCGGTTGTGGCTCTGCGAGAGCCAGCCGCCGTGCCTGCCCGCTTCGGTGGCGTGCACGGTCGCCACCAGCGGCACCGAGCAGGCGTCGGCGAGCGCGATCGCCGGGTGCGTGACCAGCCAGTCGTGCGCGTGCACCACGTCCGGGCACCATTCCCGCAGCAACCGGTAGCCGGCGCGGAGCATGGCGTGACCCATCGCCAGCGTCCACGCCACCAGGTCGTGCTCGAAGGTCAGGTGCGGCGGGTCCTCGGCGGCCCGCACCAGCCGCACGCCATCGGCGACCGCGTCGGTACCGGGATGCGTCGAGGCATCCGTGCCGCCGGCCTGCCTGCACAGCACGACGACTTCGTGGCCCTGCGCGGCGAGGTGCCGGGCCAGCGCGTGCACGTGGCGGCCGAGTCCGCCGACGACGACCGGCGGGTATTCCCAGGACAGCATCAGCACGCGCATGAGATGAGATTCCTTCCGGCAGCTCCCGGAACAGGACGTTTGCACGCCGGGCCCGGCCGCGCATGATCACTCGATCCGCGCGGGCACTACCGCAACGAGCGTGCGTCGAGGTGCCCGAAGATCCCGTCCTGCGACCGGAGCCCGCGAGCGAACTCGGCCGCTTCGGCGTGCGCACCGCGCTCCACCAGATCGACGAGCCGGTGCGCCCGTGCCGCGTGCAGCCGCGCGCGCCCGCGCGCGTAATCCGCACCGGTCTCGTGGCTGATCATGAACGCCCAGTCGCTTGCCAGTGCCAGCAGCACCTCGCGCAACAACTGGTCCCGCACCGGATCGCGCGCTGCTGAGCCGGGAACGCGCCGCAGGTGCCGCAGCGCCCGTTCCTGCAGCGCCCGGTTCGCCTCGGCGATGTCGGAGACCGCGTCGCCGCACCACGTCCGCCAGTCGTTGCCCACGCCCCACGAGGTTTCCGGCAACTGCACCGGCGCACCGACGTGACCGGCTTGCACGGCCCCGCGCAGCGTCGTCACGCGCACTCCCGCCGCAGGCAACGCGCGCAGCACCTTCTCCAGCCATGACGGACCCTCGAACCACCAGTGCCCGAACAGCTCGGTGTCGAAGGCCGCCACGACCAGCCCGCCGCGCTGCGCCAACCGGTTCGTGACCGCTGAGACGAACTCGCGAGCGTGGCCGTCGACCGCCGCGGCGGCTCGCGCCGGGTCGTACGGCTCCTTGTCCCCGGGATCCACGTCGCGCCCGGTGATCCGCGCCGGTTTGAGCCCCACGGCGTGGTCGAACGTGTGGAAGTCGCGGTAGTCGGAATGCGCCGGATAGCCGGTGGCCGACCAAACCTCCTCGCTGAGCGCGACGTCGCGGCCGAAGCACAGCACATCGCCGCCGACCGGGTGCGCCACCGAAACATCCTCCAGCGCGCCGCCGTCCACCAGGAATCGCCGCACCCCGGCCGCCGCGTACTCCCGCTCCATTCCGGGCCGGTGCGCGCATTCCGGCGCCCAGATTCCGTCCGGCCGCACGCCCCATCGCAGTTCTGCGTCGTTTAGTCCGATCTGCAGCGCGAAATCCCGCATTTCCGGTTCGAGCATTGGCTGGAAGGGATGCGTGGCGGGACCACCGAGCAGTTCGACCGTCCCGGACTCGATCAGCGGCCGCAGCACCGGCGAAGCGCCGTGCCGCCACCGCGCCCCGAACTCGGCCAGCCGCTCACCCGCGGCGCGGTGCTCGGCCGCGGCCAGTTCCCGCAGCACCGGGTCGCCGCGCCAGCGCGCCGCCGCTTCGTGGCTGCGCAGCCGCCAATTCCCCAGCCAGTGGTGGAAGGACCGCAGGCAGCGCGGATCGTCCAGCCCCGCGGCCAGCGACGGTGTGATCCCCAGCGTGAGCACGTCCCGGCGGCCTTCGGCGGCGAAGCGCTCCAGCATCCCCGCCAGCGGCAGGTAGCAGTGCGCCCACGCCTGGTGCAGCCATTCCTCTCCGACCGGCCAGCTGCCGTGCCCGGCGAGCCACGGCAGATGGCTGTGCAACACCAGGCAGAACGCGCCGATCGGTTCGGTCACGCGGAGACACTACGACCGCCGCAGCAGCGCCGCCGCGAGCGACCGGCGAGTGCGTTCACACCACCGGCGAGACCGTGAGGCCGAGCGCGCCAGGTCCGGCGTGCGCGCCGATGATCGCGCTGGTCTCGGCGATCACGACCCGCCGCGCCTGCGGCACCGCGGCGCGCAACTGCTCGGCCACCTCGTTGGCGCGGTCGGCGTACTGGAAGTGCTCGATGCCGATGTCGACCGGCCCGTTCCCGGCGCGCTGCGCGGCCTGCCGCACGGCCTTCTTCAGCGCCCGGTCCGGGCCGCGGCCCTTGACCATCGGTTCCAGGACGCCTTCCCGCAGCACCAGCACCGGTTTGATCGACAGGGCGCTGCCCAGCAGCGCTTGCGCCCGGCCGACGCGCCCGCTGCGGCGCAGGTACTCCAAGGTGTCCACGTAGATCATCTGCGTGGTGCTGCGCAGCCGCCGGTCCAGCACCGAGAGCACGCCCTGGGTACCCGCCCCGGCCGCCGCGGCTTCGGCGGCGGCGATCACCGGGTAACCGATTCCCAGCCCGCACAGCCGGGAGTCCACCACGTACACCGGCAGGTTGATCTCGGCGGCGGCGCTGCGCGCGGAGTCGCAGGTCTGCGAGAGACCTTCGGAGATGTGCACCGACACGATCGACTCGACGCCCGCCGAGACCGCGTCGGTGTAGTTCCAGAAGAAGGCGGGCGGCGGGGGAGGGCTGGTCTCGACCGCGACGCCGTCGCGCATGGCCTGCGCCAGGTCGGGGTGCGGGATTCGGCGTTCGTCGTTCTCCAGCTCGCCGAGCTTCAATTCGAGCTGTACGACGCAGATCCCCAGTTTGTCGGCGACATCGACCGGGATCGAAGCGGTCGAGTCCGTCACGAGGGCGACGCGGTTGTTCATGGCGTGCAGGCTAGTCCCGAGATGTTCGCTTCTGGATGTGGTTTCTGTAGGTGGCGGTACTCACCGCGGTATCGGAGTCGACGGAGTAAGTGAGTACTGTCACGGGATACGCTGGTTGCACCGGGGCTACCGACAAGTAACATCCGGGGTGGTTGGCGTCACTGTGCCACCGACACTGTGACGTGGCAAGGTCGAACTTCCCGGTAACGATGCGCAACCGTCGGCCGGAACCCCGCAAGCACGTATGAGTCGTCGTCAGTCCGCAGGAGGTCGAAGAGGACCCATGAACATCGTCGTCCTGGTGAAGCAGGTGCCCGATACGTGGTCCGAGCGCAAACTCGCTGACTCCGACCACACGCTCGACCGCGAGTCGGCGGACGCCGTGCTGGATGAGATCAACGAACGTGCGGTGGAAGAGGCGCTGCTGATCAAGGAGGCCCAGGGCGGCGAGGTGACCGCCGTGTGCATGGGTCCGGATCGCGCGACCGACGCCATCCGCAAGGCGCTGTCGATGGGTGCGGACAAGGCGATCCACCTGTCCGACGAGGCGCTGCACGGCTCCGACGCGGTGCAGACCGCGAAGGCGCTGGCCAAGGTCATCGGCACCGTCGAGTCGGTGGACCTGGTGATCGCGGGCAACGAGGCCACCGACGGCCGCGTGGGCGCGGTCCCGGCGATGCTGGCCGAGCTGCTGGGGCAGCCGCAGCTGACCTACGCCCGCAAGGTCTCCACCGACGGTTCGACCGTGAGCATCGAGCGCGAGACCGACGCCGGTGTGGTGAGCCTGGAGGCGAACCTGCCCGCGGTCGTGTCGGTCACCGAGAAGATCAACGAGCCGCGCTACCCCTCGTTCAAGGGCATCATGGCGGCCAAGAAGAAGCCGGTCTCCGCGCTGACGCTGGCCGACGCGGGCATCGACCCGTCCGAGGTCGGGCTGGCCAACGCCGGTTCGCAGGTGACCGAGTCCGCGCCGAAGCCGCCGAAGGAAGCCGGTCAGCGCGTCAACGACGAGGGCGACGGCGGCACCAAGATCGTCGAGTTCCTGGCCGCCGAGAAGCTCGTCTGAGTCCACTGGTTTCGCGAGGAGAGTCAAAGTCATGTCTGAGGTTCTGGTCCTCGTCGACCACGCCGGTGGCGAGGTGAAGAAGGTCACCGCCGAGCTGCTGACCGCGGCGCGGCGTATCGGTGAGCCGTCGGCGGTGGTGGTCGGTGAGCCGGGCACCGCCGACAAGCTCAAGGGCGCGCTGGCGTCGCAGGGCGCGGAGAAGGTCTACGTCGCCGAGTCCGCGGACGCGGGCGGCTACCTGGTGACCCCGTCGGTGGAGGTGCTGGCCTCGCTGGTGGGTTCGGCGTCGCCGGCCGCGGTGCTGGTGCCGGGTTCGGTGGACGGCAAGGAGATCGCCGGGCGGCTCGCGGTCAAGCTCGGCTCCGGTCTGCTGTCCGAGGTCGTCGACATCGACGGCGACGGCGTGGGCAGCCACTCGCTGTTCGGCGGTACCTACAACGCCAAGGCCAAGGTCGCCTCCGGTACGCCGGTGGTCACCGTGCTGCCGGGCAGCGTGGACGCCGAGCCGACCGCCGGTGCCGGTGCGGAGCAGGCCGTCGAGGTGCCCGCGCTGGACGGTTCGAAGAACGCGAAGATCACCGGCACGCAGCCGGTGGAGGCCGGGGACCGGCCCGAGCTGACCGAGGCCAGCGTGGTCGTCTCCGGTGGTCGCGGTGTCGGTTCGGCCGAGTCGTTCGAGGTCGTGGAGACCCTCGCCGACTCGCTGGGTGCCGCGGTTGGCGCCTCGCGCGCGGCGGTGGACTCCGGTTACTACCCGCACCAGTTCCAGGTCGGCCAGACCGGCAAGACCGTGTCGCCGCAGCTGTACATCGCGCTGGGCATCTCGGGTGCGATCCAGCACCGCGCCGGGATGCAGACCTCGAAGACGATCGTGGCGGTCAACAAGGACGCCGAGGCCCCGATCTTCGAGATCGCCGACTACGGCGTCGTCGGCGACCTGTTCAAGGTCGCCCCGCAGCTGACCGAGGAGGTCGGCAAGCGCAAGGGCTGAGCGCTCGAACGCTTCGGCGGGCCGCGTCCATTCGGGCGCGGCCCGCTTTTTCGTCTCAGGGCCGGGCGGCGAGCCCGCGCGGACCGGGAACGACCAGTTGGCCGTCGGTGATCACCATGAAGCGTTCGAGTCCTGGCACGACGGTGCTGACCACGGTCAGCTCCGCGCTGGTGTGCAGCTCGCGCACGAGCGGGGTGAAGCCGTGCGAGGTGAGGATGCGAACGAGCCGTTCCAGGTGGCCGTCCGGAGCGCCCGGGGCGATGGTCGGTGCGTACGGCACCACCTCGGCTTCGAGCAGCCTCGGGCCGAGGTTCATCAGGTAGCAGTCGTGGAACGGCGGGTACTCGGCGGTCCAGTCCCGTTCCTTGTCTTCGTCTTCGCGTTGCGTGCTGCCCGCCATTAGTTGCAGCAGCTCGATCAGCGCCCGCCGGATGGCGTGCTCGCGGGACAACGACGCGCCTGCACCGCGCACTCGCGCCGGTTCACCGGGCTGCGGCGGGAGGTAAGCGAGCACGGCGGGGATTCCGAGGCTCGTCGTCATGTCGATGAGCTGCACGCTCCCGCCGCTGCGTTGCCGCGCGATCCCGTGCAGTTCGGCGAGGTTGTCGGGAAGGGTAGCGGGGTCGACGACGGTCAGCGGCGCCGGGCTTGCGGCGAGGAACGTGTTGATCAGCATCAGCGAGAAGGCGTCGCGCTCCACGATCTCGTTGATCGCGTGGACGGTGGCCTCTTCCCGCGTGGAACCCGCCGCGCAGCCGCTGTTGAGCGAATAGCGCAGCACGCCCGCGTAGTCGTAGGTGTCGCCGAGTTCGCGGCGTTCCGGCTCGAAGGCGTCGCTGACGTAGTCGGGAGACGTCAGGAACGCCGGCAGCAGGGTCGCCGCGTCGTCGGACAGGTTCCGGAACGGCAGGCAGGCGATCGGCTCGTCGGGGCCTTCCGCGAGGCGGGCGCCCACGACATCACCGGTCAGCTCGGTGGCGGCTTCGCGCGCTGAGCGCAGGACGATGTCGGGGGTCTTGTGCTGCTCGCGGCCGAAGTGGTGCTCCAGCGCCTCGAAGATCGCCCCGACCTGGGCGGGCAGCCGGTATCCCTTGCCGGAGCCTGCTCCGCTCGGCACCGGCTCGCCGTTGCGGTCGTGCAGGACGCACCGCCACAGCGCGGGGTCATCGCCGAGCGGGTCGAGTTCTGCGGTCCACCCGAACCGCCGGACGGCTCGCTCGCCGTTCGACAGCGCCGTCCGCCAGTCGCAGGACCGCTCACCGGCTTGCGCGTGCTGATCTCCGTCGATGGTGCGCAATGCAACGCCTCGCTTTTGATCGAGTGTTCGTGGGAGCGGTGCAAGCGATTCGCGGACAATTCGTTCGCGCTGAACAGGAATCGTTGCTGAAACCGCACGGTCGGCTGCGTGGTGGATTTCGGCCGGGCACCCGGCGAGGTGTGCCGCTTGCGCCGGGTGCCCACGTCGTCAGCGCTTTGCTGCGCCGGTCCGCTGCTGGTCCTGCTGCTGGTGCTCGCGAACGAGGTGCGCGATCACCTGCTGCTCGGCCTTCGACAGTTCGAGCTTTTCCGCTCGTGCGGCGGCAATATCCTTGGCAATGAGAACACCCATTTTTTCCTCCGTTGCGGGGTCGACGCGGGCGATGAGCCCATTGTGCGCATTCGGAGTTTGCGCGGGTGGGCGAGATCGCGTCAACGGGGCGCATTCGGATGGACTACGACGGAAGTAGCACATTCCGCAAATGTGCTGTTTTCGGTCCGGTTCTGCCGAATCCGTTGCGGCGCGCGAAATTCCGCGCCGGTGCGAGTTCTCAGCGATTCTCGTCGCGGCCGCGGCAGGCGAGCTTGTCGGCGCGCTCGTTCTCCGGGTGCCCGGCGTGGCCCTTGACCCAGTTCCACTCGACGGTGCCGTGCCGCTGCGCTTCGGCTTCCAGCCGTTGCCAGAGCTCGGCGTTCTTCACCGGCTGCTTGGACGCGGTCTTCCAGCCGTTGCGCTTCCAGCCCGCGAGCCATTCGGTGATGCCCTTGAGCACGTAGGTGCTGTCGGTGTGCACCAGCACCACCGGCATCGGGCGGGTCAGCGCCGCGAGCCCTTCGATGACCGCGGTGAGTTCCATCTTGTTGTTCGTGGTGCCCGGCTCACCGCCGTGGAGCTCGCGCTCGTGCGTTCCGTAGCGCAGCACCACGCCCCAGCCGCCCGGGCCGGGATTGCCGCTGCACGCGCCATCGGTGAACAACTCGACGCGGTCGCGCGCCCCGGCTTCGTCCTGCTGCGGCATCCCCGCAACCTAGCGCGCGGGCGAACCCGGCCCGCCACCCCGGTCACCCGCGGACCACGAGACTCCCGCGCGACACGCGCACGCGTCGTTCTGCCGGGGAGCTTTCGCGCCGAGTGAACGGCACGTTCGACCAGTCTTGTGGGACGAGCGGTCCGTTCGCTTGGAGAACTCCGGGGGCGCGGGAACTTCCGGGATGCGGTGTTCGTTGGGCCGGTCAGGGCAGGCCAGTGCGGTAAGTACCGGGCATTCACCGAAAATTCCTATTGCGTGTCCTCAGCGGTCCTACTGCGCTTTCTGCGCGCGGCGATACACCTGCGGGCATGTCCGAGTCGACGCTGCTTGCCAGCACCGCTCCAGCGGGATCTCCGACCACTGCCACCACTCCCTATTCGCTGCTCGTGGCCCGGGACAGCGACGAGGTGCGGGCCGCGCAGCGGCTGCGCTACGAAGTGTTCGCCGAAGAGATGGGCGCCACCGTGCACGGCGACGCGCCGGGCGTGGAGACCGATCCGTTCGACGAGCACTGCGACCACCTGATCGTCCGCGACGACCGCACCGGCGAAGTCGTCGGCACCTACCGGATGCTGCCGCCGGAGCGCGCTCGGGAAGCGGGCGGGCTCTACTCCGAGACCGAGTTCGACCTGTCCGCGCTCGGGGAACTGCGCCCCGCCCTGGTGGAAACCGGCCGTTCCTGCGTGCACCGCGACCACCGAACCGGCGGCGTGGTGAGCCTGGTGTGGGCCGGAATCGCCCGCTACATGCTGCTCCACGGGCACACCTGGCTCGCCGGGTGCGCCTCGGTGCCGCTGGACGACGGCGGCGCGCTCGCGGCGAAGGTGTGGGACACGGTTTCGGCGAAGCACTACGCGCCGGAGGACTCGCGGGTGCAGCCGTACCTGCCGTGGAACCCGGAACCCGTCGAGCGCACCCACCGCGGTCCGCTGCCCCCGCTGCTGAAGGGCTACCTGCGGCTCGGCGCGCAGGTGTGCGGGCGGCCCGCGCACGACCCGGAGTTCGGGGTCGCGGACTTCTTTGTGCTGCTCGACTTCACCCGGATCGACCCGCGCTACCTGCGGTTCTTCCTCGGTGCCGCGGCATGACGCACAGATGGGCGCCGGATTCGCCGTGCGGCCCGGGCTGCCTGCCCAGGCCGGGGTCGGTGCGCCGCGCGGGAACGCACCGCGTGGCGCTGCGGCTGGCCGGGGCCGCCGGGCTGATGCTCGCGGGCATCGGGGTCGCGGTGGTGTTCGCGCTGCTGTGGCGGTCCGCGCGCACTGCGCTGGTGCGGTCGTGGTTCCGGGCGCTGCTGCGGGTGCTGGGCATCCGGTTCGCGGTGCGCGGTGAGCACCGGCTCGATTCCGGGGCGTTGGTGGTCACCAACCACGTTTCGTGGCTCGACGTGGTCGCGCTGATGGCGGTGCGCCCGATGCGGCTGCTGGCCAAGACCGAGGTGCGGTCCTGGCCGGTGATCGGGCCGCTGGCCGGGCGCGTCGGCACCCTCTACATCGACCGGGAGCGGTTGTCCGCGCTGCCCGGGGCGGTGCGCACGATCGCCGACTCGCTGCGCGGCGGCGCCGTGGTCGGAGCCTTCCCGGAAGGCACCACGTGGTGCGGTCTCGCGTCCGGCAGGTACCGGCCCGCGGTGTTCCAGGCGGCGGTGGACGCGCGGGTGCCGGTGCAGCCGGTGGCGCTGCGGTTCAGCGCCGGTGGGCGGCCGACGACCGCTGCGGCGTTCGTCGGCGAGGCGACGCTGCTGGAATCCGTGCTCGCGGTGGCTCGGGTCCGGGATCTGGTGGTGGAGCTGTCGCTGCTGCCCGAGATGGACGCGGCCGCGGTTGGCGATCGCCGGGAACTGGCTCGCCGCACCGAACGCGCCGTGGCAGAGGTCACCGCACCCGCCGAGCCGCACCTCCCGCACCTGCCGCAGCCCGCGGCGGCGTGAGCCCGGGCGGTCACCCGCGGGCTCAGGACCCTTCCGGCGGTGCGGTGTAGGCCGCCGTCGTGCGATCCGCGCACGCCGTGGCCTGCGCCTCCGGCGTTCCGGCGGCGATGTTCGCCGCGCACCACGCCTTGCTGCTGAGCCACGCGAACCGGCTGCCCTCCGCGGACCCGATCCATTCCGCCCCGTACGCCGAGTCGCCGGTGAAGTGCACCGCGAGCCCGAGCAGCCCCATGTCCCAGCCGACGCCCACGGCTCCCGGCCCGTACTCGGCCCAGTTGTCGTTGTCGAGTTCGATGTGGCGCAGCTCCATCCGCGTGCTGCTCGCGTCCTCGGCGGTCAGCCGCACCTCGATCCAGCTCGTCGCGCCGCCGAACTCCCAGGTCGCGTCGAAGCCGTTCGGCGGGTCGCAGCGCTGCACGGTGCCGCCCGCGTTGCCCTCCAGCTGGTAGCGGCCGCCTTCGGACAGGTCACCGCTGATCGGCATGAACCACCGGGGAATCCGCTCGGCGTTGGTGCAGGCGTCCCAGACGTCCGCCACGGGCGCCGGGCAGCTCTGCGCGATCGTCACGACGTTCGCCGTGCCTGCTTCGAGTTCGCGAGTGCCCACCGTGCGGGTGACGGCATTGATCTGCTGCTCGACCTCGGGCATCGGTGCTCTCCTTCGCCGAAAGTGCGCATCCCGGGCGCGATTGAACCAGGCGTTGCGCCCGTGCGGGCGACTTCGCTGGACTTGTACCCCCGTGCAAGTTGCAGGCTCGCCGGGTGCGCGTTGACGGAACCTCAGAAAGCGCCTTGTGGAGCCCGGGGCGGCGGAACTTCACCATCGGCCTGGTCCTGGTGATCACGTTGGCCGCGTTCGAGGCGATGGGCATCGGCACCGCCCTGCCGACGATCGTGCGCGAGCTGCACGCCGAGCAGTGGTACTCGTGGCCGTTCACCGTCTTCCTGGCGGCGAGCGCGATCGGCAACGTCGTCGGCGGGCGCATCGCCGACCGCCGCGGCCCAGGGGCGCCGTTGCTGGTGGCGATGCCGACCTTCGGCCTCGGGCTGCTGATCGCCGGATTCGCCCCGGACATGCCGAGCCTGCTGGTGGCGCGCGCCATGCAGGGCATCGGCGCCGGTGGGCAGATCGTGGCGCTGTACGTGCTGATCGCCAGGGTCTACCCGGAGCGGGATCGGCCTGCCGCGTTCGGTGCGCTGTCCGCGGCCTGGGTGGTGCCCGCGCTGGTCGGGCCCGCGATCACGGGGTTGCTCACCGAGCACCTCAGCTGGCGCTGGACCTTCCTCGGGCTCGCGCCGTTGATGCTGGTGGGGGCGTTGCTGCTGGTGCCGACGGTGCGGCGGCTCGGGGCCGGT
The DNA here is from genome assembly GCF_016526145.1 of Saccharopolyspora galaxeae. Lineage (GTDB taxonomy): Bacteria > Actinomycetota > Actinomycetes > Mycobacteriales > Pseudonocardiaceae > Saccharopolyspora_C > Saccharopolyspora_C galaxeae. The sequence continues at coordinate 413,699 of NZ_JADDUE010000004.1, read as the reverse complement.
GAGACCGCATCCCCGGCCGGTGCGCCGGGATTGCCGCTGGCTGCGGTGGGTGCTGCGGCCGGGGTCGTCGGGGTGAACTGGGCGGCGCAGACCGCGACGGACGGGAACACCTCCGTGCCGGTCGTGGTGATCGGCGCCGTGGCGCTGGTCGTGCTGGCTCCGTCGCTGCGAATGCTGCTGCCGCGCGGCACCTTCAGCGGGCAGTCCGGGATTCCGGTGATGGTGCTCGCGCGCGGGCTGCTCGCGGGGGTGTTCATCACCGCGCAGGCGTTCGTGCCGCTGACGCTGTCGGTCGTGCACGGCTACTCGCCTGCCACGGCCGGAATTCCGCTCACCGTCGGATCATTGGGCTGGTCGGCCGGCGCGTTCTTCCAGAGCTCCCGGCGCGATATCCGGCGGGAGTACCTGGTCGGCGCCGGTCTGCTGCTGGTGGCTACCGCGGTCGCCGGACTGGTGCTGATCGCGCCGGTCTGGGGGCCCGCGTGGGCGGTGTTCGGGCTGTGGTCGCTGGGCGGTGCGGGCATGGGCATCGCGATCTCCAGCACCTCGGTCCGGGTGCTGTCGCTGTCGGAACCGCAGCGGCGCGGGTTCAACTCGGCCGCGCTGCAGCTCTCGGACATGCTCGGGCAGGCGCTGCTGGTGGGGCTGGGCGGAGTGCTCGTGGCCGCGATGTCCCGGCCCGGTGCCGCCACCGCCGGGGTGGTGCCGCTGGACCTGCTGCTGGCCTGCGTCGCGGTGCTGTGCGCCGTGCGGGTCCTGCGCCGGGCGGCCGCGGCTGGGACCTGAGCCGCGCGACCGCGCCTGAGACCTGAGCCGCCCGGAGCCGACGAGCCCGGCCGGACCGGTGCACGCCTGGTTTACCCTGGTGTCGCGATGACTTACCTCGACCACGCCGCCACCACCCCCATGCGCGCGGGGGCGGTCACGGTGATGAGCGAGGCGTTGGCCCAGCTGGGCAACGCCTCCTCGCTGCACACCTCGGGCAGGCGCGCGCGCCGCGCCGTGGAGGAGTCCCGCGAGGGCATCGCCGCGGCACTGGGAGCGCGCCCCTCCGAGGTGCTGTTCACCGCCGGAGGCACCGAAAGCGACAACCTCGCGGTCAAGGGCATCTACTGGGCCAGGCGCGCCAAGGACCCGAACCGGCGCCGCATCCTCGCCTCGGCGGTGGAGCACCACGCGGTACTGGACGCGGTCGAGTGGCTGGCCGAGCACGAAGCCGCGGAGATCACCTGGCTGCCGGTCGACCAGGTCGGCCGGGTGCGCCCGGAAGCGCTGGAGGAGGCGCTGCGCGCGAACCCGGACGACGTCGCGATGATCACCGTGATGTGGGCGAACAACGAGGTCGGCACGGTCAACGAGATCTCGCGGCTGGCCGCGGTCGCGGACCGCTACGGCGTGCCGCTGCACACCGACGCGGTGCAGGCGGTGGACACCGTGCCGGTCGACTTCGCCGCCTCCGGCGCCGCTGCGCTCACCATGACCGGCCACAAGCTCGGCGGTCCCTACGGCGCGGGCGTGCTGCTGCTGGCTCGCGACGTCGAATGCACTCCGGTGCTGCACGGCGGCGGCCAGGAGCGCGAAGTGCGTTCCGGCACGCTGGACACCCCGAGCGTGCTGGGCTTGGCCAGCGCGGTGCGGGAAGCGGTGCGCGAACGCCCGGAGCACGGCCCGGCGCTGGCGAAGCTGCGCGACGAGCTGATCAGCGGCGTGCTCGCCGCGGTGCCGGACGCCGTGCTCAACGGCGATCCGGGCGCGGGCGGGCAGGACGGCGAATGGTCCCGGCTGCCCGGCAACGCGCACTTCACCTTCCCCGGCTGCGAAGGCGACAGCCTGCTGATGCTGCTGGACGCCAACGGAATCGAATGCTCCACCGGCTCCGCCTGCACCGCCGGAGTGGCCGAGCCGAGCCACGTGCTGCTGGCGATGGGGGCCGAGGCGCGGGCCGCGCGCAGCTCCCTGCGATTCTCGCTGGGGCACGACTCCACCGAGGCCGACGTGCGGGCGCTGACCGAGGCGATCGGGCCGGTGGTGGAACGGGCGCGCAACGCCGGGCTGACCGGGTTGCGCAGGGCGGCGGGTCCGACGACCGCCACGACGGAGGTGTGAGAGCAGTGCGAGTACTGGCAGCGATGAGCGGCGGGGTGGACTCCGCGGTCGCCGCCGCCCGCGCGGTCGCCGCCGGGCACGACGTCACCGGCGTGCACCTGGCGCTGTCGGCGAAGCCCGGCACGCTGCGCACCGGTGCCCGCGGCTGCTGCACGGTCGAGGACTCCCGGGACGCGCGCCGCGCCGCGGACATCCTCGGAATCCCGTTCTACGTCTGGGATTTCGCCGAGCGGTTCACCGAAGAGGTGATCGAGACCTTCGTCGGCGAGTACGCCGCCGGGCGCACGCCGAACCCCTGCCTGACCTGCAACGAGAAGATCAAGTTCGAGGCGTTGCTGGAGAAGGCGATGGCGCTGGGCTTCGACGCCGTCTGCACCGGCCACTACGCGCGCCTGGTGGTCCGGGACGGCGTGCCGGAGCTGCGCCGCAGCCGGGACGATGGCAAGGACCAGTCCTACGTGCTGGCCTCGCTGACCGCCGAGCAGCTGCGGCACTCGATGTTCCCGCTGGGCGACTCGCTGAAGTCCGAGGTGCGCGCGGAGGCCGACGAGCGCGACCTGGCGGTGGCGCAGAAACCGGACAGCCACGACATCTGCTTCATCCCGGACGGCGACACCCGCGGGTTCCTGGAGTCCAAGCTCGGCGAGCGCCCGGGTGAGCTGGTCGACGCCGAAAGCGGCGCGGTGCTGGGGCACCACACCGGCGTGCACGGGTTCACCGTCGGCCAGCGCAAGGGCCTCGGCATCGAAGCGCCCGCCGCGGACGGCAAACCGCGCTACGTGCTCTCGCTGGAGCCGGTTTCCGGGACCGTGAAGGTCGGTTCCGCCGAGGACCTCGGCGTCACCGGCATCGACGCGAAGCGGCCGATCTGGCCTTCGGAGCGGGAATTGGACGGTGCCACCGAGTGCGTCGTGCAGGTGCGCGCGCACGGCGGCACCGCCGGAGCCGTCGCGGAGGTCGCCGACGGCGGGCTGAGCGTCCGGCTCGACGAGCCGCTGCGCGGCGTGGCGCCGGGCCAGGCGATCGTGCTCTACCGCCCCGACGACGCGGGCGACGTCGTGCTCGGCAGCGCCTTGATCTCCGCAACCCGCTAACCCGAGCGACGTTCAGGAGTGAACGGACCGTTCGTCCGAATAGATTGGTCAAACAGGCCGTTCACTCGAGACCGTTTCGGAGTGAACGGACCGTTCGTCCCGATCGGCCGGAAGGGCTCGGCACTTCGCGAACGTCGGTCAGCGGCCGCGCAGGACGGCTTCGAGCTCGTCGAGGGCGCCGAGCGCCTGGGTGAAGCTGAACACGTAGAGGTTCCGCAGCGGCACGGCCCCGCCCGCGCGCACCGGGGGCAGGTTCCGGTACGCGCCCTGGTCGAGCAGCGCCTGCATCGCGGGGTCCACCGCGCCGTCCGGGTTGACCTGGTAGAAGATCACGTCCGAGTCGGCCAGCACGCCGATCTGCTCGAAGGACTGCTCGACCGCGCTGCCGGTGCGCCCGGCCGAAGCGCCCGCGAACCGGGCTCCGGCCTCGGTCAGCACCACCCCGCTCCACGAGTCCGGCAGGCACAGGTTCCACGAGCCCTGCTTGAACGACGCGATGAGGCTGAACTCGGTGCGCGCCAACGCATCCGCGTGCTGCTGCCGGATCTGCGCCGCCCGCTGCAGGTAGCGCTCGCGGAGCCGGTTCATCGGCTCCGGGCGGTTCACCGCGTTCGCCGCTTGCAGCGCCATGTCCTGCCACTGCCCGGAAACCAGCGAGGTCAGGATCACCGTCGGCGCCAGCGAGCTGAGCTTCTCGTAGGTGTCGCCGCCGCTGAGCGTGAACGCGCTGTTGCCGATGATGAGATCGGGCTGCGCGGCGAGCACCCGCTCGAACTCCGGCTGGTAACCGCCCACCCGCGGTAACGACCGGTATGCCGCCAGGTGCTGCGCGGGCATCCAGTCGTCGAGTCCGTCCACAGTGGCCGCCGGTCGCACGCCCACGTCCAGCAGCGCCAGCGTCGCGTACTGGTCGAGGCACACCACGCGCTGCGGATTCGCCGGGATGCGCACCGGGCCGAGGTGCGTGTCGATGCTGCGCGACGGTCCTTCCGGCGCCGCCCCGCCGGGTTGTTGCGCGCACCCGGCGACTCCGGCGGCGGCCAGCGCGGTCGCGGCGTGCAGCAGGCCGCGGCGGGAAAGTGACGGCATCGGAACTCCTTGGCGACGGTCTTGCTCTCGTTCGGCGCGGGTGGTCCGGCGAGCAACCGGAACAGGCGCCGAGCCGGATCCCCGGATCGAGCATGGTTAGCCTAACCTTTCAGGCCGCCGGGATCACCCGTCCGGTGCGCTTGCTGGGAATCCCTCGCGATCAGCCGCGGGCCGCCACGTCAGAATGGCCGGGTGAGCGATGAAGCAGCGTGGAACCCCGGCACCGCCACCGCCCTCGGCTCCATGCCGGGCACCGACCCGTTGGAGACCGCGCGGGTCGTGGCGGGCGAGCTGCCCGGGCTGATGCCGTTCCCCGAACTGCCCGCGCGCGGCGTCGGCGCCGACCTGATCGGGCGCGCCGCCGGTCTGCTGGTGGATCTCGCGGTGCAGGTCGTGCCGTCCGGTTACCGGGTGACCGGCAGTCCCGGCCGGGATCAGCGGCGCGCGGTGGACCTGCTGCGCTGGGACCTGGACGCCGTCGAGCAGGCGGTCGCCGAGGCGGGCGCGCCGCGGGCGGTGAAGGTGCAGGCGGCCGGGCCGTGGACGCTGGCCGCCGGGGTCGAGCTGGAGCGCGGGCACCGCGTGCTCACCGACCCGGGCGCGCTGCGGGACTTCACCGCGTCGCTGGTGGAGGGCCTGTCCCGGCACGTCGAGCAGGTCGCGGCGCGCACCGGTGCGCGGGTGGTGGTGCAGCTCGACGAGCCGTCGCTGCCCGCGGTGCTGGCCGGATCGCTGAAGACTCCCTCCGGCTACGGCAACGTTCTCGCGGTTCCGGAGCCGGAGGTGCGGGAACTGCTGGGCGAGGTGATCGGCGAACTCGCGGACGTCTCCGGCGCGCCCGTGATCGCGCACTGCTGCGCCGACCGGCCGCCGGTGACGCTGCTGCGGCGGGCCGGTGCGGGCGCCGTGGCGCTGGACGCGACCGGGCTCGGCTCGGTGTCCGGGGCGTTCGCCGACGAGCTGGGGGAGGCGTGGGAGGAAGGCACCACGCTGCTGCTCGGCCTGGTACCCGGAACCGAACCGGCGAACCGCCCGGACGCTCGGGAACTGGCTCGGCCGGGACTGGAGCTGGCCGCACGACTCGGTTTCGGGCCGCGGGTGCTGATCGAGCGCAGCATGGTGAGCCCCGCTTGCGGCCTCGCCGGGGCGACGCCGGACTGGGCGCGGCGGGCGTTCGGGCTGGTGCGGGATCTCACCGAGGTTTTCCAGGAGGAGGCGCACCGCTGAGGGCCTTGCGAGGTCATCCGGCCGCCGAGGCCCGCGGTCGGATGCGCTTCGGGGTTCCCGCGGACCGATCATGCAAGATCAATCTATGCGGTTCGGGTCACTCGGATGTTTCAACGGTGGTAGGAAAAACGTCGTGTCCAACACCGGCGAAGTGGCGCGGTTCTCCTGGGTGCACCGCAGCACCATCCAGGACGCCGCCTGCCTGACCTTCGTGCGCGGCGTCGACGCGGACCGCGTCGGGCGCGGCTTCGGTGCGGTCACCGAGCACGTGCAGAAGCTCGACTTCGACGAGTTCTGCGAGGAAGCGTTCGCGCACCAGGACCGCTACCCGGTGATCGGCCTGCGCACCGGGGACGGCTGGACGCTGGTGGCCGAGGACGGCGGGCTGCAGGGCACCCGCCGCGAGGTGCTGCGGCGCGTCAGCGCGGGCACCGCGGCGGTGTCGGCGTTCTGGGACGTCAACGGGCTCACCCGGTTCTCGCACGCGGTGGACGGGGCGGTGCGCACCTCGTTCGAGGCGTTGATGCCGGAGTACCGGCTCGGCGTCGCCCCGGACGAGCTGGAGGAGATCCGCGCCGGGCTGCCGTGGGCGGGCAGCGGCTCGGAGGAGCGGGGTGAGAACAGCGTCGAGCTGATGCTCGCGCTCGCCGCCCGGATCACCGGATGCCCGCTCACCCCGGAGTGGCTGGAAGGCGATTTCCTCACCTACCCCGTCGCGCCCTGGCCGCAGGACCTGCCCGCCTCCCCGGAGGAGCTGCTGGACGAGGTCGGGCTGGCGCGCATCTGGCCCGAGCACCCGGATTCGGCGGCGCTGCTGAGCGAACTCCGCCGCGCAGGGTCGTCGAGGTGCGGGCGTGCCGCGGTGGGTGTGGCGCGGTACGTGCTGGACGTGGCCGACGGGTTCGGGTGGCCCGAGGTGACCGAGACGTTGCGGGCCTTGGAAACCGGCGCGGAGTTCGACGCCGGGCGGATCGGTGAGCTCGTGCGGCTGCGCCGCTGGGAGTTGCACCGCGGTCCGGCCACCAGCGCCGACCGCGCCCGCGTGCGCGCGCTGGAGGTGCTGCGGCAGGCCACCAACGACGATCCGCTGGTGGGCCTGCTCGGGACGCTGGCCGAGTCCCGCAGGCTCCGGCTGGAGCAGGCCACCATCTCCGACCTGGCCGCGGCCGCCCTGTCCTGACCCCCACTCGTCCGAAGTGCGAACCGCTGGACCGATGGGAGCGGGCGAACGGCCCGTTCACTGCTGACGAAGCCGCGCGGGCGCCCGCCGCGGACTCGATGCGGATCGGCGGGAATCGCCACGGCGGGCGGCGGGCGGCTTGCACAATGAGCGCATGATGAGGTTCCTGCGCCGCCGCCGTGCCGATGCCGACGCAGCCGAGGCCGCGGAAGCCGGTGCCGATGGCACGTCGACCGGCGCCGCACCGCTCGACACCGCGCCGGAATCCGGAGTCACCGCCGATGCGCGTGCGAAGGCCGATGAGTTCTGGCGCCGCTGGGAAGAACTGCTGCCGGAGGTCGCCGCCGCCCTCGGCGAAGGCGCCCCGCAGCGCTTCGACCACCAGCTCGCCGAGGCCGTCGCGGGCGTGCACCCGGACCTCACGTTCTCCGTCGAGCAAGGCGAAGAGGCGGTGTACGCGCTGGTGATCAGCGCGCAGGCCGATCCCGAGCTGCGGCCTTACACCGACGCGTGGAAGGCGGCCGCCCCGGAGGCCGACGCCCTGTTCGAGTACCACGACTCGGTTCCGCCGGTGCCGGACCCGACGCAGGTGACGGTCAACCTCCGCGACCGGCGCTACGCGCTCGACGAGGTGCGGGTGTTCGCGCGCGTCGACGAGGGCGAAGGGCTGGTGGACGTGGCGGTCTACCACCCCGGTTTCGCCGGTTTGGAGTCCGAGGCGCGTTCGGCGCTGACGTTCCTGCCGCTGGACGCCGCGCTCGGCGAACGGCTGGCCGCCGACCGGTTGGGCCGGGTGGAGACCGCCGAGGCGGAACCGTCCGGGGCGGTGGGCCTGCTGGAGTTCCGCGACCTGGTCCGTCGCCTCGACGACCCGAACAGCTCGGAGTGAGCGACCCGGTCGCCCCGGACCAGTCGGGCGACCCGTTCGCTCGCCGATCCGTTCGTTCAGCGACCCCTGACGGCCGACACGCCCGCACCGCCGCCTGATCCGCGCAACTTCTTCCGGCGCGAGCGCTCCCGTTCGCCCGTCCTGGCCGGTCCAGCGGTCCGTTCGCGCCGAAAAGCACCGGGTAGCCCCGCCGGCGGGCGGCAGCGGAGGTGATCCGCGCGAACTGTCCGGACGGCTGGTTAGGCTTTCGGGCGTGACCAGCAAGAAGCGGGCCGGTGCCGACTCCGGCGAGAGCGTCCAGCAGAACCCGGCCGACGACGGCGACCGCGCCACCGAGCTGCCCGACGACCCCGCGGCAGCCGCGCGCACCGAGGGCATCGAGGACGTGCCCGCGGACGTGCGCGAGCGCTACCAGGCCCTCGTCGAGGAGGTGCGCGGGCACCAGTTCCGCTACTACGTGCTGGACTCGCCGACGATCGCCGACTCGGAGTTCGACGAGCGGTTCGTCGAGCTGCAGCGCATGGAGCAGCAGCACCCGGCGCTGCGCGCACCGGACTCGCCGACGCAGGTGGTCGGCGGCACCTTCGCCACCGAGTTCAACGCCGTTGACCACCTGGAGCGGATGCTCAGCCTGGACAACGCCTTCGATACCGAGGAGTTCCGCACCTGGGTGGACCGGGTGGAGCGCGAGGTCGGCGCGGACGCGCACTACCTGTGCGAGCTCAAGATCGACGGGCTGGCGATCAACCTGCTCTACCGGGACGGCCGCCTGGAACGCGCGCTGACCCGCGGCGACGGGCGCACCGGCGAGGACGTCACGCTCAACGTGCGCACCATGGCCGACGTGCCGGACCGGCTCACCGGCACCGCCGATTTCCCGGTTCCGGCGCTGGTGGAGGTCCGGGGCGAGGTGTACTTCCGCGTCTCGGAGTTCGCCGACCTCAACGCCGCCCTGGTCGAGTCCGGCAAGGCGCCGTTCGCCAACCCGCGCAACGCGGCGGCGGGTTCGCTGCGGCAGAAGGATCCGCGGGTGACGCGCACCCGTCCGCTTCGGCTGATCTGCCACGGCCTCGGCAAGCGCGAGGGTTTCGAGCCGAGCAGGCAGTCCGAGTCCTACGCCGCGTTGAAGGCGTGGGGCCTGCCGGTCTCCCGGCACACCCAAGTGTTGTCCACAGTGGACGAGATCGTGCGGCTGATCGGCTACTGGGGCGAGAACCGGGACACCGCCGAGCACGAGATCGACGGCGTGGTGGTCAAGGTCGACGAGGTCTCGCTGCAGCGCAGGCTCGGCACCACCTCCCGCGCCCCGCGCTGGTCGATCGCCTACAAGTACCCGCCGGAGCAGGCCACCACGGTGCTGCGCGACATCAAGGTGAACGTGGGCCGCACCGGCCGGGTCACCCCGTACGCGGAGATGGAGCCGGTGCAGGTCGCCGGTTCGACGGTGTCCATGGCCACGCTGCACAACTCCGACGAGGTGCGCCGCAAGGGCGTGCTGATCGGCGACCGGGTGGTGATCCGCAAGGCGGGGGACGTGATCCCGGAGGTGCTCAGCCCGGTCGTGGACGTCCGCGACGGCCGCGAGCGCGAGTTCGTGATGCCCACCGAGTGCCCGGAGTGCGGCACCGCGCTGCGCAGGCAGAAGGAGAGCGACGTGGACATCCGCTGTCCGAACGCCCGCTCCTGCCCGGCGCAGCTGCGCGAGCGGTTGTTCCACCTGGCCGGGCGCGGCGCCTTCGACATCGAGGTGCTGGGCTACGAGTCGGCGGTCGCGCTGCTGGGTGCCGGCGCGCTGGTCGACGAGGGCGACGTGTTCCACCTCGACGAGCAGAAGTTGCTGGCCACCGACCTGTTCCGGACCAAGGAGGGCAACCTCTCCGCGAACGGCGCGAAACTGCTGGGGAACCTGGAGGCGGCCAAGCGCAAGCCGTTGTGGCGGGTGCTGGTGGCGCTGTCCATCCGGCACGTGGGACCGACCGCGGCGCAGGCGCTGGCCCGCGAATTCGGCTCCATGGAGCGGATCGAGCAGGCCGCGGAGGAGGACATCGCCGCGGTCGACGGCGTCGGCCCCACGATCGCGGGCGCGGTGCGCGAGTGGTTCGAAGTGGACTGGCACCGCGAGGTCGTGCGCAAGTGGCGCGAAGCCGGGGTGCGGATGGCCGATGAGCGCGACGAGTCGGTGCCCCGCACGCTCACCGGTCTGTCCATTGTGGTCACGGGTTCGCTGAACGTCTATTCCCGGGACGAAGCCAAGGAACTCATCATGGCCCGCGGCGGCCGCGCGGCCGGGTCGGTGTCGAAGAAGACCGCGTTCGTCGTCGCGGGCGACAACCCGGGGTCCAAGTACGACAAGGCGGTGCAGCACAAGGTTCCGGTGCTGGACGAGGAAGGCTTCACCGTCCTGCTCGAGCAGGGCCCGGACGCCGCGGCCGAGGCCGCGCTCGACGTCGGCGAACCGAAGCAGGACTAGGAGCTGCTCGGGGAGTTCGCGCCGGTGGCCGGGCTGAGCACATCGCAACCGGCTGACGCCGCTTCTCGAACCCAACGCTCAGCTCGCCACCGCTTCGGTGCGCTCCGTTCTCGGCAGCATCGCCGTGGCGAGCGCTGTGGCGAGCATCAGCCCGGTCATCAGCAGGAACGCGTGCCCGTAGGCGGCGGCGAGCGCCTCGGGCGCGCGGTCGGCGGTGGCGGTCGCCGCCGCCACGGCCGCGAGTCCCACGGCGCCGCCGACCTGCTTGGTGGTGTTCATCAGCCCGGATGCCGCGCCCGCGTCCTCGGCGGCGACTCCGCTGGTCACCACGGTCGTGATCGGAGTGTTCAGCAGTCCGCCGCCGATCGCGATCAGGATCCCCGGCCCGAGCAGCCCGAGCACGTAACCGGAGTCCGGCGTCAGCAGGCTCTGCCAGCCGAACCCGGCCGCGCTGATCGACGCACCCGTCGCGATCAGCGCGCGCGTGCCGACGTGGCGCATCAGCCTCGGCACCACGTTCACGCCCAGCAGGATGCTCACCAGCGTGTGCGGCAGGAATCCGAGCCCGGTCGCCAATGGCCCGTAGTGCAGGAGTTCCTGCATGGCCAGCGACAGGAAGTACCACATGGGATTCAGGCACGCCCCGGCCAGCAACAGCACGACATTGCCCGCCGACACCGCGCGCAGCCGGAACAGCCGCACCGGAATCAGGGCGGCATCGCTGTGGCGCGCTTCGTGCGCTGCGAACAGCGCGAGCAGGGTCAGGCCCGCGAACGCCGCCGCAACGGCGAGCGAATCCGCGTCGCGCAGTTGCGTGATCCCGTACGTGAGCGTGATCAGACCGGCCGTGGCGGTGAGCGCTCCGGGCACGTCCAGGCGTGCAGCCGTTGAGGCCCGGTCGCGCGCCAGCAGGCTCAGCGCCAGCGGCGCGGCAACGACCCCGATCGGCACGTTGATCAGCAGCGTCGCCCGCCAGGAGAGGTACTCGGTGAGCACTCCGCCCGCGAGATTTCCGGCCGTGCCACCGGCCATTCCGACGGCGGCCCAGATCGCCAGCGCTCGGGTCCGGTCGTTCCCCTCGGGGAACGTGGTGGTCAGCAGCGTCAGCGTGGCCGGGGCGAGCACGGCCGCGCCGAGCCCCTGCACAGCCCGCGCCGCGATCAGCGCGCCAGGCTCGACCGCCGTCCCGCCCACCAGGCTGGCCACGCAGAACAACGCGAGCCCGGCGAGGAACGCGCGCCTGCGCCCGATCACGTCGGCGAGCCGCCCGCCCATCAGCAGGAAACCGGCGAAGACCAGCGCGTAGGCGTTGACCACCCAGGGCAGCACCGTTTCGTCGAGACCCAGTGAAGCGCTGATCGACGGCAACGCCACGTTCACCACGGACACGTCCAGCACGACGATGAACTGCGCCGCGCAGGCCAGGGCGAGCAGGAGCCTCCGGCGATCCAAGATTCCCCCTTTTTGATACAGCAGTATCATATACAGCAGTATCACGTAGGAGAAGCTAGGAGAAGCATTGCCGAAGACCGTCGATCACGCCCAGCGCCGAGCCGCGATCGCGGACGGCCTCGTGCGGGTGGCCGCGCGGGAAGGGCTGCACGCGGTCACGATGCGCGCCGTCGCCGCCGAGGCCGGCGTCTCGTTGCGGCTGGTGCAGTACTACTTCCACAGCAAAGCCCAGCTCATGCACTCCGCTCTGCTGCACCTGGAAGAACGCAGCCACCAGCGGTGGGCGGAGCGGATGCGCGCTCGCGGCGGGTCGACCCGCGAGCTGGTCGCGGAACTGCTCGCCGAAGCGCTGCCCACCGACGAGGCGAGCCGGGCGTTCCACCTGGTGTGGACTTCGTTCGCGGCGCTGGCGATGACCGACGCCGAGCTGTCCGCGCAGCCGTTCGTCGAGGGCCCGCAACGGCTGGAGGAGCAGCTCACCGGCCTGCTTACGCGGGCGCGGGAGAACGGCGAACTGCTCGCGAGCGCCGACCCGGCGATCGAATCCGCCCGGCTGTTGGCCCTCGGCCACGGCCTCGGAACCACGGTCCTGGTCGGCCAGCGCACCGCCGACTCCGCCCGAACCGTGCTGAACTACCACCTGAACGCGCTGTTCGGGTAGAGCCTCGGCCTGTCGCGGATGCCGCCTGTCGCTCTACTCGCGTTGATGTGTATTGTTGGTGTATGAGCCGCACAAACATCGATATAGACGATGAACTGGTCGAAGCCGCGATGCACCGGTACGGCCTGACGACCAAGCGCGAAGCGGTCGACGTCGCGTTGCGCAGACTTGTCGGTCCTAAAGTGACCAGCGAGGAGTTCTTCGCGCTGGAAGGGATCGGCTGGGATGGCGATCTCAACGAGATCCGCGACGATGCTCCGGAGCAGGTATGAAGCAGTATCTCGTCGATACGTCGGTCTGGATCGACTTTCTTCGCGGGATTCCCGGTGGATCCCACGACGTCATGAAGGACTTGGGGCAGGACACCGACTGCATCGCCACCACAGAGCCTGTGATCATGGAACTGCGAGCCGGAGCCGTGGGAACTCGGCTGGCTCGGATCGAAGGGACGTTGAACCGCTTCGCGCAGCTTGGCGTTCAGCCGACCACAGATTTCTTCGTGGCGGCCGACCTCTACAGGCAGGTGCGCCGCAACGGGAACACTGTCCGCTCCATGGTCGACTGCCTGATCGCTGCGGTCGCCATCCGAACTGGCGCAACGCTGGTTCATCGAGACCGTGACTACGCGTTGCTGGCGGATATCGCTACCGAGCTTCGGGTGCGGTCTGCACTGGACTGATCAGTCGTCCAGGACCACCGAGACGATGCCCGCCAGGTGCGCGAGGCGCGCGACCTCGGCGGCGCGGAACATCGGGCCACCGGGGCGTCCGGCCAGCAGCACGCGATCCGGTTTGCCGATCGGGGTCGCCGCCAGTTCGGTGCCGAGTTCCTGCCAGGTTTCCGGCACCCAGCCCTCGTCGCCGTCCAGGATCGTGGCGCGCGGCAGCGGCAGCCACGGCAGCTCCAGGTAGCCCTGCTGCGGTGCGGACGAACTCGCGGCCAGTTGTTCGGCACCGCCCGAGTGGTGCCCGAACACGATCGCCCAGCCGGAGCGGATGATCTTCGGCACGCCCTCGGCGAAGATCTGCAGGCCGTTGCCGGGCTCGGCGGCGATGTCCTCGACCAGCTCCAGCTCGCGGTGGGTGTCCAGCACGCCCGCGTACGGCCGGACCGCGTCGACCTCGACCCCGTCGATGGACTCCGCGGCGGTGATCAGGATGTCCGGCAGGCGACCGGACGGCAGTTCCACCACCATGTCGTCGATGGCCACGTCCGAGGCCCGCTCGACCACGTCGACGCTGAGTATGTCTGCTCCGATCTCGCCCAGCGCACTCGCCACCGCCCCGAGGATCCCCGGGCGGTCCGGTATCTGAACCCGGATCAGGAAGGACACCGGACTCAACGCCTCCAGCTTCGTGCGCGGCACCTCGCCGTCCGCGCTCCCCGCGACGCACGGCCGCTCACCAGGGCCGCCGTGCGAGCAGCAGGCGGGCCAAATTGTGGCAGACACCGCACCCTAGCGGTGCGCCCGCCGTTCGTGTAGTGCAACGCGAGGTCGTCGTTGCACCTTCCCGCGCTGCCCGGCTTACCCGCGAAGGCCGCATTGACCCCGATGAAGCGGTCCGCCGCTGCTGTTCCGGAGAGGGCGGCCGACACGCGCGGCCGTCAGCCGAGGGGGGCCGATGCGGCGAAGTGGCGAGCAGGCGGAAGGGGCCTGCGCTGCCGCTCCGCGGCGCAGCGGTGACACGGGGTGACGACCGGGTTCGCCCCCTGGCCGGGGCCATGCGGGCTCGGCAATAGACTGAGGACAACCCGTGATACCGGACATGACCAGGGAGCCTTCGCAGTGTCCAAGATCTCCCGCGACGAGGTCGCGCACCTCGCCGGCCTGGCCAGGCTGGCGGTCACCGAGCAGGAGCTCGACACCTTCGCCGGTCAGCTCGACGTGATCCTCGAATCGGTGGCCCGCGTCGGGGAGGTCGCCGCGCAGGACATCCCCCCGACTTCGCACGCGGTGCCGGTGACCAACGTGTTCCGCGAAGACGTGGTGCGGCCCAGCCTGCCGCGCGAGGCCGCGCTGGACGGCGCGCCCGCGGCCGAGGAGAACCGGTTCCGCGTCCCGCGGATCTTGAACGAGGAGGCGTGATGACCCAGACCGCGACCGGCGGCGACTCGGCCCTGACCGGCCTGACCGCCGCGGAGCTGGCAGCCGAGCTGGCCGCCGGCGAGGTGAGTTCGGTCGAGGCCACCCGCGCCCACCTGGACCGCATCTCCGGCGTGGACGGCAACGTGCACGCCTTCCTGCACGTGGACGCCGACGGTGCGCTCGATGCCGCGAACAAGGCCGACGAGGACCGCGCCGCCGGCCGGTCGGCTTCCCCGCTGGCTGGCGTGCCGCTGGCGCTCAAGGACGTGTTCGCCACCGGCGACATGCCCACCACCTGCGGCTCGAAGATGCTGGAGGGCTGGGTCCCGCCGTACGACTCCACGGTGGCGCAGCGGCTGCGCGAGGCCGGTGTGGTGGTGCTCGGCAAGACCAACATGGACGAGTTCGCGATGGGCTCGTCCACCGAGAACTCCGCCTACGGCCCCACCCGCAACCCGTGGAACACCGAGCGCATCCCCGGCGGCTCGGGCGGCGGTTCGGCGGCGGCGCTGGCCGCGTTCGAGGCGCCGCTGGCGATCGGCACCGACACCGGCGGCTCGATCCGCCAGCCGGGCGCGGTGACCGGCACGGTCGGCGTGAAACCGACCTACGGCGGCGTTTCCCGCTACGGCCTGGTGGCGTTCTCGTCCTCGCTGGACCAGCCAGGGCCGTGCGCGCGCACGGTGCTGGACGCGGCGATGCTGCACGAGGTGATCGCCGGGCACGACCCGATGGACTCGACCTCGATCAACGCCCCGGTGCCGCAGGTCGCGGCGGCCGCCCGCGAAGGCGCGGCCGGGGACCTGACCGGCGTGAAGGTCGGCGTGGTGCGCGAGTTCGCCGGTGAGGGCTACCAGCCCGGGGTGGAGCGTTCGTTCCGCGCCGCGGTGGAGCAGCTGTCGAAGCTGGGCGCTGAGGTCGTGGAGATCTCCTGCCCGCACTTCGACTACGCGCTCGGCGCCTACTACCTGATCGCGCCGAGCGAGGCGTCGTCCAACCTGGCCCGGTTCGACGCGATGCGCTACGGCCTGCGCGTCGGCGACGACGGGGAGCGCAGCGCCGAGCAAGTCATGTCGCTGACCCGCGAAGCCGGGTTCGGTGCCGAGGTCAAGCGCCGGATCATGCTCGGCACCTACGCGCTGTCGTCCGGCTACTACGACGCCTACTACGGCCAGGCGCAGAAGGTCCGCACGCTGATCTCCCGCGACTTCACCGCCGCGTTCGAGCAGGTGGACGTGCTGGTCTCGCCGACCACGCCGACCACCGCGTTCGAGATCGGTGAGCGCTCCGACGATCCGCTGGCGATGTACCTGGCGGACCTGTGCACGATTCCGGTGAACCTGGCGGGCAACGCCGCCATGAGCGTCCCCAGTGGACTGTCCGATGAGGACGGAATGCCGGTGGGACTGCAGATCATGGCCCCGGCGCTGGCCGACGACCGGCTCTACCGGGTCGGCGCGGCCTACGAGACCGCCCGCGACGCCGCCCAGGGCGGCCCGCTGATCGACCGCATTCCCGCCCTGGAGGTGGCGTGATGAACTCGAAGATCAAGGCAGTGATCCAGCTCGCGTCGGTGCTGTCGGCGGCCTTCGGGCTGCGCGCGAGCATCCGCGACGCCAAGGCCAACAACGACAAGCTGGCGATGGCCGACTCGATCATCACCGCGCTCGGCCTGGTCACCGGCACCGCGCTGGCGATCCGCACGCTGCGCAAGGGGGAGGACGCGAAGTGACCGCGGTCGCCGAGATCATGGACTACGAGGAGGTCCTGGAGCGGTTCGACCCGGTGCTGGGCCTCGAGGTGCACGTGGAGCTGTCCACGGCCACCAAGATGTTCTGCGGCTGCGCCAACGCCTTCGGCGCCGAACCGAACACCCAGGTCTGCCCGGTGTGCCTGGGCCTGCCCGGTGCGCTGCCGGTGGTCAACGGCAAAGCGGTGGAATCGGCGATCCGGATCGGGCTCGCGCTGAACTGCCAGGTCGCCGAGTGGTGCCGGTTCGCGCGGAAGAACTACTTCTACCCGGACATGCCGAAGAACTTCCAGACCTCGCAGTACGACGAGCCGATCGTCTTCGACGGCCACCTCGACGTGGCGCTCGACGACGGGGAGACCTTCCGCGTCGAGATCGAGCGCGCGCACATGGAGGAGGACACCGGCAAGTCGCTGCACGTCGGCGGTGCCACCGGGCGGATCCACGGCGCCGAGCACTCGCTGCTGGACTACAACCGGGCCGGGGTGCCGCTGATCGAGATCGTCACCAAGCCGATCACCGGCGCAGGCGAACGCGCGCCCGAGGTGGCGCGGGCCTACGTGGCCGCGCTGCGGGACCTGCTGCGCTCGCTGGAGGTCTCCGACGTGCGGATGGACCAGGGCTCGCTGCGCTGCGACGCGAACGTGTCGCTGATGGCCAAGGACGCGGCGGAGTTCGGCACCCGCACCGAGACGAAGAACGTGAACTCGCTGCGCAGCGTCGAGCGGGCGGTGCGCTACGAGATGCGGCGGCACGCGGCGGTGCTGGTCTCCGGCGGCGAGATCAAGCAGGAGACGCGGCACTTCGACGAGGCTTCCGCGGCGACTTCGGCCGGTCGGCCGAAGGAGACCTCGGAGGACTACCGCTACTTCCCGGAGCCGGACCTGGTGCCGATCGCCCCGTCCCGCGAGTGGGTCGGCGAGCTGTCCCAGACGCTGCCGGAACTGCCCTGGGAGCGGCGCAAGCGCATCCAGCAGGAGTGGTCGCTGTCCGATGAGGAACTGCGCGACCTGGTCAACGCGGGCGCGCTGGACCTGGTCGCATCCACTGTGGACGCCGGTGCGGCGCCGTCCGAGGCGCGGTCCTGGTGGGTGGCCTACCTGTCCCAGCAGGCCAACACCCGCGGCGTCGAGCTCGGCGAGCTGCCGATCCAGCCCGCGCAGGTCGCGCGGGTGGTCGAGCTGGTCACCGAAGGAAAGCTGACGCACAAGCTGGCGCGCCAGGTCGTCGACGGCGTGCTCGACGGGCAGGGCGAGCCGGACGAGGTCGTGGCCGCCCAAGGGCTGGAGGTCGTCTCCGACGACTCCGAGCTGCAGGCCGCGGTGGACGAGGCGCTGGCCGCGCAGCCGGACGTGGTCGAGAAGATCCGCGGCGGCAAGGTGCAGGCCGCGGGTGCGGTCGTCGGCGCGGTCATGAAGGCGACCGGCGGCAAGGCCGACGCCAAGCGCGTCCGCGAACTCATCCTCGCCGCCTGCGGGCAGTGAGCCGCCACTCCGGCGCTCCCGCACCGGTGACTTTTTCCGAGTGAACGGCCTGTTGGTCCGACCAGATTGGACCAACGGGCCGTTCACTCATTGCGGACCCGCGCACGCGCTACCCGGCCGGCGGAGAGCGGTTCCGAGCGAGCGGCTCGTTGGTCCGGCTGGAGTCCGTTCACTCGTCGAGGGACCGGGTCAGTCGGGGTCGCCGTATTCGCCGAACCAGTGGGCCAGGCGGCCGCGGCGGCCCACCGCGCGCAGTCGGCGCTCGGTCGCGGTGCGGACCGCGGCCGTCGTCATGATCAGCAGTTCGTCGCCGGTGGACAGGCGGGTTTCCGGGCTCGGCACGAACGAGGTCTCGCCGCGGATGACCAGCGTGATCACGCTCGGCTCGGGCAGCCGCAGCTCCAGCACCGTCACGTAGTGCAGCTGCGAGCCCGGCGGGATCGACACCGTCAGCAGCTCCGCGTCGAGCACGTCCAGCGGCGCCACCTCGACCTGGATCTCCTGCGCCGCGTCCGCCCGGATCAGCCCCAGCAACCGCGCCAGCCGCAGCAGTCCCGGCCCCTGCACCAGCGTGAACACCGCGACCAGCACGAACACCAGGCCGAGCACCCGGCTGCTGCCCGGCACCCCGGCCACCACCGGGAACGTCGCCAGCACGATCGGCACCGCGCCGCGCAGGCCCGCCCACGACACGAAGACCTGCTCGCGCCACGGCAGCTTGAACAGCACCAGCGACACCGCCACCGACAGCGGCCGCGCCACCAGCAGCAGCACCAGGCCCACGACCAGTGCGGGCAGCAGCTCCGGCAGCAGCTCGTGCGGCGTGACCAGCAGTCCCAGCAGCACGAACAGGCCGATCTGCGCCAGCCAGCCGAGCCCTTCGGCGAACGAGCGCAGCGAAGCCCGATGCGGCAGGCCGGAGTTCGCCAGCACCAATCCCGCGACGTAGGCGGCGAGGAAACCGGAAGCGGCGATCGCTCCGGACGTGGCGAACGCGACCACTCCCAGCCCGAACATCGCCAGCGGGTACAGCCCCGAAGCGGGCAGCTCGATCCGCCGCAGCCCCCAGGCGCCGAGCTTGCCGACGGCGAACCCGACCACGGCGCCGACGACGAGCTGGTAGAGCAGGTTCGCGGCCACCCCGACCGGTTCGATGCTCAACGGGATGCTGCTGAACAGCAGCACCAGGATCACCGTCGGCGCGTCGTTGAACCCGGACTCCGCCTCCAGCAGGCCCGCCACGCGCCGCGGCACCGGCAGCGTGCGCAGCACGGAGAACACCGCGGCGGCGTCGGTGGACGACACGATCGCCCCGAGCAGCAGCGCGGGCTGCCAGTCCAGCCCGATCAGCAGATGCGCGCCGGTCGCGGTGACCGCCACGCTCACGCCGACGCCGACCGTGGCCAGCATCCCGGAAGGCGCCAGCAGCGCGCGCACGTCCGCCCACCTGGTGGTGAGCCCGCCTTCGACCAGGATCACCGCCAGCGCGGCGGTGCCGAGGTTCTGCGCGAGCTGGGCGTCGTCGAAGCGCAGCCCGAGCCCGTCCTCGCCGATCGCGAGCCCGACGACGAGGAACAGCAGCAGCGCGGGCAGTCCGACCCGGGAAGCCGCGCGGGTGGCCACGATGCTCGCCAGCAGCACGAGTCCACCTGCCAGCAGCGCCACGTACAGCTGCTGCAAGTCCATCGCGGGTCCCCGTCCGGCATCGCGCCGCGGTCCCGATCACGCGCGGCGGAGTGTCCTGAGTGGACCACGAGCGGCGCGGCCGCGTCAGGTGCGCCACGCATGGCGGCGCGAGCTCGCTGCCTGCCGGGTGAACGACGGGGGAGCCTTCCGCTGCGGTGGCCCGTCAGCGAGGACGGTGATTCCGCCGGGTAGCCGAATCTTCGGCGAAGACCTCGAACGCTCAGTCCTTGCCCGCGGTGCCGCCGCTCGGCGGGTCGATGCGCAGCACCCGGTCGTCGCTGGGTACCGGGCGGCCACCGGATTTGTTCGCGGTGCCCAGCCAGAGCTGCCCGTCCTTGCTCATCGCCGCGGCGGAGAACCGGCCGTAGGTGTTCTCCATGACCTTGGCGGGTTCCCCGGTGATCGAACCGCCGGGCCCGGGCGTGAGCGTGTACAGCGCCGCGGCCTCGCGCAACGCCACCACGATCCCGTTCGGCGCCGCGGCGCATCCGGCGACTCCGGGCCGGTCCGGCCAGCTCCACACCGCCGACCCCACCGGCTGACCCGGTTGCACGCGGTGCAGCGAGTCGCGGGAGGCGTCCCGGTCGGTCAGCCAGATCCCGGCCGCGGCCGATCCGCACAGCCCGCCGGGACTGGTCACCCCGGAGGCCACCACCGGCGACGCCGGATCGGGGTTGCCGGGCGCTGGCGCGCCGAACGCGTCGATGCGCAGCACCTTGCCCGCCAGCGAAGCCGGGTCCGCGGCGTTCGCCGGATCGCCCGCATCGCCGGTGGCCACCAGCAGCCCGCCCTGGCCGTCGTCGAGCAGCGCGCCGGAATTGCCGGAGCCGCCCTTCGGGATGCCGGTCAGCACCGGTTTCGGCCGGTCGCCCGGCGCCACGCGCAGGACCTGGTTGCCGCCGCCGGTGCTGGCGTAGGCGTAGAAGAGCTCGTCCTCCTGGTAACTGGGGGACAGCGCGAGCCCGGTCAGCCCTCCGTCGCCGGACGAGTCGACCGGGACGCGGGCGACCTCCACCGGTTCGCTGTCCTTGCGCACTCGCAGCACCCGGCCGGTGTCGCGTTCGGCGACCAGCGCGCTCTGCCCGTCCGGCAGCACCGCGACCGCGCCGACCGGGGACAAGCAGGTAGCGACGACCGACGGATCAGGGTCCACGCAGCCTTCCGGAACGGCCGGTTCCTCGGGCACCGGCTGCCCGGGCGGTGGCGGTGGTGGCGGCGGTTGCTCGATCGACGGCTGCGGTCCGGCCTGCGGTTCCAGCGACGGCTGGTCTTTCCAGGCGTTCGGGTGCTCGTTCGGGAACTGGGCGCAACCGGCGAACGCGGCCGCGACGAGCAGCGCACCCGCGGCCGTCCGCAGGCGGCGGGTCGTGCGGTTCGCGCGGTTCGAGGCTGCCACGGGGCACGAGGGTATCGGCCGGTCCGTGAACGTCCGGTGAGCAGCCCCGGCGTTCCGCCTCCCGGAAACCGAATGGAATTCGTCCGCGCTCTGCCCGGCCGCCGGGTTAGGGCCGAATGCAGCAAATACACCTGGTGGCGGGTTGCAACCTTCTACGGCGGGAATGCGAACCGATACGAGCAGTGCGCGGGCGCGCTGCGGAATGCGGCGAATGCGGAGGCTTTCGGCGGGATTCCGCCAAGCGTCGGAACCCGGCGCAAGGACGTCGCGAAATCTTCACTCGAAAGGGTCGCTTTTTGTGCTTGGGATGGCTTAACCTCCAGCGCCGTGAGCATTCACGACGAGCGCCCGAGCGGCGGGGGCGCACACCGCGACGATCGCGTGCGGGACACCGAAGGTTCGGGTCCCGGAACGTACAACTACTACGACGACGCCGCCTACAGCGACGGCACGGCAACGTCGGTGGTCGACCGCCGCTACGAGGACGACTACTACGAGCCGCTGCCGCCGCAGCGAAAGCAGTTCGGCTGGAACGCGGGCGCGGACTTCGGCCTGCTGGTCATCCGGCTGGTGCTCGGCGGGATCTTCGCCGCGCACGGCGCGCAGAAACTGTTCGGCGTGCTCGGCGGCAGCGGCCCCGAGGCATTCGCGCAGTCGCTGGCGAAATCCGGATTCCAGCAGAGCCAGATCCTCTCGCTGGTCACCGGCGGCACCGAACTCGGTGCGGGCGCGCTGCTGGTGCTCGGCCTGTTCACCCCGCTGGCCGCGGCCGGCATCGCAGGGGTGATGGCCAGCGCGGTGATCGGCACCAGACTCGGCGACGGATTCTTCTCGCCGGACGGTTACGAGTACAACGTGGTGCTGGCCGCGCTCGCGGTCGGCCTGATGTTCATCGGACCGGGCAGGGCCGCGCTGGACAACGGCCGTTCCTGGTTCCGGCACCCGGTGGTCAGCGGAATCATCTGCCTGCTGATCGCGGCCGGTTCTTCCGCCGGAGTGCTGTTCTTCCTGCACTGAGGCGCCGTACGCACCGAGTGAACGGACCGTTCGACCGATCTTCCCCGGACGAGCGGTCCGTTCACTGCCGGCGGAGTTACTTGCTGATGTCGCGGACCGCGCCGTAGGACGCCGAAGTCGCGAGCTTCGCGTAGGCCCGCAGCGCGGTGGTCACCGAGCGCTCCCGGGCGACCGGCTGCCACGGGTGCTCGGCGGCGTCCATCTTCGCCCGCCGCTCGGCCAGCACCTCGTCGTCGACCAGCAGCTCCAGGCCGCGCTCGCGCACGTCGATGCGGATCGGGTCGCCGTCCTGCACCAGCCCGATCACGCCGCCGTTGGCCGCCTCCGGCGAGATGTGCCCGATCGACAGTCCCGAAGAACCGCCGGAGAACCGGCCGTCGGTGATCAGCGCGCACTTCTTGCCGAGGCCGGAGCCCTTCAGGAACGCGGTCGGGTGCAGCATCTCCTGCATCCCGGGCCCGCCCGCGGGGCCTTCGTAGCGGATCACCAGCACGTCACCGGCCTGGATCTCCTTGTTCAGGATCGCCGAGACCGCCTGCTCCTGGCTCTCCAGCACCCGCGCCGGGCCCTCGAACAGCCACAGCTCCTCCTCGACACCGGCGGTTTTGACCACCGCGCCGTCCTCGGCGAGGTTGCCGCGCAGCACCGCCAGCCCGCCGTCGGCGGTGTAGGCGTGCTCGACGCTGCGGATGCAGCCGTTCGCCGCATCGGTGTCCAAAGAGGACCAGCGGTTCTCGGTGGAGAACGCCTGCGTGGTGCGCACTCCGCCGGGCGCGGCGTGGAACAGCTCCACGGCCTGCTCGGACGGCGACTCGCCGCGGACGTCCCATGTGGACAGCCAGTCGGTGAGGCTGGGGCTGTGCACCGAGGAGACCTCGCGGTGCAGCATCCCGCCGCGGTCCAGCTCGCCGAGGATCGCGGTGATCCCGCCCGCCCGGTGCACGTCCTCCATGTGGAAATCGGAGTTCGGCGCGACCTTCGACAGGCAAGGCACCTGCCTGCTGATCCGCTCGATGTCCTCCAGGGCGAAGTCGATGCCGCCCTCCTGCGCAGCGGCCAGCGTGTGCAGCACCGTGTTCGTCGAGCCGCCCATCGCCATGTCCAGCGCCATCGCGTTCTCGAACGCCTGCTTGTTCGCGACCGAGCGGGGCAGCACCGAGTCGTCGTCCTGCTGGTACCAGCGCTCGGCGGCGCGCACCACGGTGCGCCCGGCCTCCTGGAACAGCGCGCGGCGGGCGGCGTGCGTGGCCAGCGTCGAGCCGTTGCCGGGCAGCGCCAGGCCGAGCGCCTCGGTCAGGCAGTTCATCGAGTTCGCGGTGAACATGCCCGAGCAGGACCCGCAGGTCGGGCAGGCGGAGCGCTCCACCTCGGACAGGCCCGCGTCGTCCACCGCGGCGTTGGCCGATGCCGAGATGGTGGTGATCAGGTCGGTCGGTGCCTGCGCGACACCGTCCACGACCACCGCCTTGCCCGCTTCCATCGGGCCACCGGAGACGAACACCGTCGGCACGTTCAGCCGCATCGCCGCGTTGAGCATCCCGGGCGTGATCTTGTCGCAGTTCGAGATGCACACCAGCGCGTCGGCCTGGTGCGCGTTGACCATGTACTCCACCGAGTCCGCGATCAGCTCGCGGGACGGCAGCGAGTAGAGCATCCCGCTGTGGCCCATCGCGATGCCGTCGTCCACGGCGATGGTGTGGAATTCCCGCGGCACGCCGCCGGATTCGCGGATCGTGTCGGCCACCACGTCGCCGAGGTCGCGCAGGTGCACGTGCCCTGGCACGAACTGGGTGTAGGAGTTGGCGATGGCCACGATCGGCTTGCCGAAGTCGTCGTCGGTCATGCCGGTGGCACGCCACAGCGAACGGGCGCCTGCGGCGTTGCGGCCGTGCGTGGTGGTGCGGGAGCGCAACTGGGGCATGGTCTTCTCGGTTCCTCTGCGAGACCCGCGTCGGGGCGGGGAGAACGGCACCTTTTGGGTGCGAGCACAGCGCGGTGACCGCGACGTTACTCCTGCCGCGGTGCTGGTCGTGCGCCCGGTTCGCGCCGTTCGCGCGAGGTGTTCAGCCGCGGCGGTCGTCCGGGGAGTCCTCGCCCGGAGCGGATTCGCTTGCGGCGGCCGAGGGATCCTGCTGCGCGGCGGTGGATTTCCCGGTGTCGTCCGCGGATTCGGCGGCGGAGTCCGATTCGGAGTTCGCGGATCCGGTGCCCTGCTCGCCGTCCGACACCGCGCCGGTCTCCGCCGGGCGTTCCAGCGGCTCGTTCGGGTCCGGCAGCCGGCCGCCGCTCATCAGCGCCAGGTGGGACAGGTCGCGCACCCGCACCGCCGAGAGCCGGACTTCCCGCGTCCGGCCTTCGCCGCCGGACTCCAGCACCGCGCGCACCCAGCGGCGTTCGTTCAGCCGCACCGAGGCCAGCTCGTCCCAGCCGAACGAGGTCTCGCCCGCCAGCAACCGGGTGCGGATCCCTTCGTCCGTGGCGATCGTCCGCGGCCACAGCACGGCGTAAGCCAGTGCCGCGGGGATCAGGAAGGCGGGCAGCAGGTAGGGGAACGGCTGCGCGAACGCGATCGGCGTCGTGCAGACCGCCACCACGGCCACCGCCAGCAGCGAGGTTCGGGTGAGGTGGAAGGTGAGCGACTTCGGGACCGCCTTCGCGGTCGGGCGGGCCGCGCCGCCATCCGGAGTCCGCGCGGTGTTCTCCGAGTCCGGCGCCGTGCTTTCCGGCGCGGCCTGCGGCTGCTCGGTCGTGCCCGGCTCCCGCACGGCGGTCGAGCCTTGGTCCTCGGTCGTGCTCACTTCGGGGGTCCCCTCGTCGTTCGGGCTCTCTGCGGCCGGGCGTTCGCCGGTCTGCCGCCGCGAGCCCTCGGCCGCCGCGTGCGCTTCGTTCGCGCCGGCGCCGTCCGGTCCGGAGGACTTGGGGGACTCGCTCACGTCCCGATGGTCTCACCCGCGTGCGCGACGGATCGCGGGGCAGGTGAGAACCGGCGAGCGGCCCGCTCCGCGGACATCGGACACGCGGGATGCGCGACGTACGCCACAAATTCGCCCGCCCGAAGGCGAATGCGGGATCGGTAAGCTGCGGAAACGCACTGCCGATCGACGTGCGAGCGGGGCGCAGCGCGTCCACTGGCTGGGAAATCCTTCCCGCATGGTTTGACCCGGCGACATGGCTGCCGTTAACGTCCTGGCCATGCTGCGAATCGACGACATTCTCGTACTTCCCCGGCGCGTCCACGCCTGAGGAAGCTCGCAGCGTCGACGCGCCAACCCTCGTACGGTCCTGTGTTGACCGGCGGGGGTTTTTTCGTGCCCAACGCATCGACAGTCCACTCACCGATCAACACCGCTCGGACAGAGGCGAACCGATGACCAGCGCCAACACCAGGCAGAACCCCGTCCCGGCGCCGCCGCCGGGGCACCGTCCCAAGCCCGCCCCGCCAAGCGGCGCCCCGGTGCAGGCCACCGGCGCGCAGTCGCTCGTGCGCTCGCTCGAGGCGGTAGGCGCCGAGGTCGTGTTCGGCATTCCCGGCGGCACGATCCTGCCGTCCTACGATCCGCTGCTGGACTCCACGAAGGTCCGCCACGTGCTGGTCCGCCACGAGCAGGGCGCCGGGCACGCGGCGACCGGCTACGCGCAGGCCACCGGCAACGTCGGGGTGTGCATGGCGACCTCGGGGCCGGGGGCGACGAACCTGGTCACCGCGCTGGCCGACGCGCAGATGGACTCGGTGCCGGTGGTGGCGATCACCGGCCAGCAGGCCACCACCCTGATCGGCACCGACGCCTTCCAAGAAGCCGACATCTGCGGCATCACGCTGCCGGTCACCAAGCACAACTTCCTGGTCACCAAGGCCGAGGACATCCCGCGCACGATCGCGGAAGCGTTCTACATCGCCAACAGCGGCAGGCCCGGCCCGGTGCTGGTGGACATCCCGAAGGACGTCCAAACGGCTACCACCTCGTTCTCCTGGCCGCCGGAGATGAAGCTGCCCGGCTACCGGCCCACCAGCAAGCCGCACGGCAAGCAGGTCCGGGAGGCCGCGAAGCTGATCACCGCGGCGCGGCGCCCGGTGCTCTACGTCGGCGGCGGCGTGCTCAAGGCCGAGGCGACCGAGCAGTTGCGCAAGCTCGCCGAGAGCAGCGGCATCCCGGTCGTCACCACGCTGATGGCGCGCGGCGCGTTCCCCGACTCGCACCCGCAGCACCTGGGGATGCCCGGGATGCACGGCACCGTCTCGGCGGTCGCGGCGATGCAGCGCTCCGACCTGCTGATCGCGCTCGGCACCCGGTTCGACGACCGGGTCACCGGCCAGCTGTCCTCGTTCGCCCCGGAGGCGAAGGTGGTGCACGCCGACATCGACCCGGCCGAGATCTCCAAGAACCGCAACGCCGACGTGCCGATCGTGGGCGACTGCAAGGACGTCATCACGGAGCTCATCGACGCGCTGGCGACCGCCACCGGAGAGGACGGCACCGCCGACCTCGGCCCGTGGTGGGACCAGCTCCGGCAGTGGCGCGACACCTTCCCGCTGGGCTACGAGTGGCCGTCGGACGGCAGCCTCGCGCCCGAGTACGTGATCGAACGGCTCGGCAACATCGTCGGCCCGGAAGCCTGCTACGTCGCCGGTGTCGGCCAGCACCAGATGTGGGCCGCGCAGTTCATCGGCTACGAGCACCCGCGGACCTGGCTGAACTCCGGCGGCCTGGGCACGATGGGCTACGCGGTGCCCGCCGCGCTGGGCGCCAAGGCCGGGGTGCCGGACAAGCCGGTGTGGGCCATCGACGGCGACGGCTGCTTCCAGATGACCAACCAGGAGCTGGCGACCAGCGCCATCGAGGAACTGCCCATCAAGGTCGCCGTCATCAACAACGGCAACCTCGGTATGGTCCGGCAGTGGCAGAACCTCTTCTACGCCGAGCGCTACTCACACAGTGACCTCGGCACCCACAAGCACCGCATCCCGGACTTCAAGCTGCTCGCCGAGGCGCTGGGCTGCGCAGGCCTGCGGTGCGAGTCCCGCGAGGACGTCGACAGCGTCATCCAGCGGGCGATGGAGATCAACGACCGACCCGTCGTGATCGACTTCGTGGTGGGCAAGGACGCGCAGGTGTGGCCGATGGTGGCCGCGGGCACCGGCAACGACGAGATCATGGCGGCGCGCGGCATCCGCCCGCTGTTCGACGAGGACGAGGGGTGAGCGCCTCCATGAGCCGACACACGCTGAGCGTGCTGGTGGAGAACGTGCCGGGCGTGCTGGCCCGCGTTTCGGGCCTGTTCTCCCGCCGCAGCTTCAACATCGAGTCGCTGGCGGTCGGGCCGACCGAGCACCCGGAGATCTCCCGGATGACCATCGTGGTCGCGGTCGGCGAGCAGCCGCTGGAGCAGGTCACCAAGCAGCTCAACAAGCTGGTCAACGTGATCAAGATCGTGGAGCTGGACCCGGAGTCCTCGGTGCAGCGCGAGCTGCTGATGGTCAAGGTCCGCGCGGACGCCTCGGTGCGCAGCCAGGTGCTGGAGACGGTGCAGCTGTTCCGGGCCAAGGTCGTCGACGTCTCGCCGGAGGCGCTGACCATCGAGGCCACCGGTGACGGCGAGAAGCTGGGCGCGCTGCTGCGGATGCTGGAGCCCTACGGTGTCCGGGAGATGGTGCAGTCCGGGTCGATCGCCATCGGCCGCGGCCCGCGCTCGATCACCGCGACCGCGGTTCGCTGAACCCGGCCGTCCGCCGCCCGCCCGCGCGTGCCGGGCAGGACGAACGAATCAAGTCCGAAAGGAAGACCGAACACATGGCTACTGAGATCTTCTACGACGCCGACGCCGACCTGGGCATCGCGCAGGGCCGCAAGGTCGCGATCATCGGCTACGGCAGCCAGGGCCACGCGCACGCGCTGAGCCTGCGCGACTCCGGTGTGGACGTGCGCATCGGCCTGCCCGAGGGGTCGAAGTCCCGCGCCAAGGCCGCGGACGAGGGCCTGCGGGTGGTCACCCCGGCGGAGGCTTCCGCCGAGGCCGACCTGATCATGATCCTCGCCCCGGACACCAAGCAGCGGGAGATCTACGCCAACGACATCGCGCCGAACCTCAAGTCCGGCGACGCGCTGTTCTTCGGGCACGGCTTCAACATCCGCTACGGCCTGGTCCAGCCGCCGTCCGATGTGGACGTCGCGATGGTCGCCCCGAAGGGCCCGGGCCACCTGGTGCGCCGCCAGTTCGTCGACGGCAAGGGCGTGCCGTGCTTGATCGCGGTCGAGCAGGACGCCTCCGGCAACGCTCAGGCGCTGGCGCTGTCCTACGCCGCGGGCATCGGCGGGGCGCGCGCCGGGGTCATCAAGACCACCTTCACCGAGGAGACCGAGACCGACCTCTTCGGTGAGCAGGCGGTGCTCTGCGGCGGCGCCAGCGCGCTGGTGCAGACCGGCTTCGAGGTGCTGGTGGAGGCCGGCTACCAGCCGGAGATCGCCTACTTCGAGGTGCTGCACGAGCTGAAGCTGATCGTGGACCTGATGTTCGAGGGCGGCATCGCCGGGCAGCGCTACTCCTGCTCGGACACCGCCGAGTACGGCGACCTCACCCGCGGCCCGCGGATCATCGACGCGCACGTCAAGGACAACATGCGCAAGATCCTCGGCGAGATCCAGGACGGCTCGTTCGCCAAGGAGTGGGTCTCCGAGGACGAGGGCGGCCGCCCGAACTTCAACAAGCTGCAGCAGGCGGGCAACGACCACCAGATCGAGGAGGTCGGCAAGAAGCTGCGCGCCCTGATGTCCTGGACGAAGTGAGGGACGGACTGGACGAGGCAAGGAACGGTCCTGGCGAAGCAAGGAACGGTCCGGGCGAAGCAAGGCACGGCCCGGACGAAGTGAGCGCCCTGCGCTGCGCATGATCTCCCGCGCAGGCCCGCCCGACCGGCGGTCCGCGTGGTCGGAAGGCCCGGTTGTCCCCACGAGGGATCGCCGGGCCTTCGGCGTGTTGTCCCTGCCGGTCGCTTGGATGGCAGCTGACGCCGCTCGGAGTGGACGCGGTCCCTTCCCGGCGCGGTTTCCCAGCGTTCTCCTTGCACCGCAGGAAGTTTCCGCGCGAATCGATGCCCGGCCACCCGTTCACGCGATCGAGTCGCGGGCGCTGCCGCGGGTATCGTGCCGGTCGTGAACGACGAAGCCAGCACGACAACGCAGACCGGCGGCGATACCACGCGGACCGCGGACGCCCCGGTGGACGACAAGGCGCACATCCGCCACGAGCTCGACTTCACCGACGCGGAGTGGATCACCAGCACCGAGGACGACGACGAACCGGGCGTGGAGATCGCTTTCGTGGACGGCTACATCGGGATGCGCAACGGCGCCGAGCCGGAAGGCCCGGTGCTGGTGTTCACGCCCGAGGAATGGGACGCGTTCGTGGCCGGGGCGAAGGACGGCGAGTTCGACGAACCCTGATCCGCGAGCTTCGGGATGCTTCGCGTGGGCGGCCGGGCGGTGGAACCTCAGTCAGGCGTCCGCTCGCTCCGGGAGATCCTCGGAGGCGTAGTGCCCTACGCGCGTCGGAGCCGTCCTCGCGAGCGAACGGCTGAGAGCCCGCGGCGGTGCCGTTGCTCAGGCGTTCGGCGCAAGCGGCTTCGCCGCTGCACGCAGGCGAACCGAAGTCCGAGCGATTGTTCGCTGCGCAATCATCGCGCTGACCTGCGACGAAGGGCCCGGAAACGGGCCTTTCCGACTTCTGCGGCGGGTTTGTCGTGCGTCACACCCTTGTGAACGAGTTCTCAAACTCCGGTTAAACTGCCTCACCGTCCGGGTACAACGCCGTGCCCTGCTACGACCGTGATCCCTCTCAATGGAGCGCGCCCGTGACCAATCGTCCTGTCGTCCTGATCGCCGAGAAGCTGGCCCCCTCCGTGCTCGAAGCGCTCGGAGCCGAGGTCGAGATCCGTCACGTCGACGGCACGGACCGCCCGGCGCTGCTGGAGGCCGTCGCCGACGCAGACGCGCTGCTGGTCCGCTCCGCCACCAAGGTCGACGCCGAGGTGCTGGCCGCGACCAGCAAGCTCAAGGTCGTCGCCCGGGCCGGGGTAGGACTGGACAACGTCGAAGTGCCCGCGGCCACCGAGCGCGGCGTGATGGTGGTCAACGCCCCCACGTCCAACATCGTCTCCGCCGCCGAGCACGCCCTGGCGCTGCTGCTGTCGGTGGCCCGCAACGTGGCCGCCGCCGACGCGAGCCTGCGCGCAGGGGAGTGGAAGCGCAGCTCCTACAGCGGCGTCGAGCTCAACGGCAAGACCGTCGGCGTGGTCGGCCTCGGCAAGATCGGCCAGCTGTTCGCGCAGCGCATCGCCGCCTTCGGCACCAAGCTGATCGCCTACGACCCGTACGTGTCCGCCTCCCGCGCCGCGCAGCTGGGCATCGAGCTGGTCAGCCTCGAAGACCTGCTGGCGCGCGCGGACGCGGTGTCGATCCACCTGCCCAAGACCGCCGAGACGCTGGGCCTGATCGGCGCCGAGGAGCTGAAGAAGGCCAAGCAGGGCCAGCTGATCGTCAACGCCGCGCGCGGCGGGCTGATCGACGAGGAGGCGCTGGCCGAATCGATCCGCTCCGGGCACATCGGCGGCGCGGGCATCGACGTCTACAAGTCCGAGCCGACCACCGAGAGCCCGCTGTTCGAGCTGGAGAACGTGGTCGCCACCCCGCACCTGGGTGCCTCCACCGCGGAGGCGCAGGACCGCGCGGGCACCGACGTGGCCAAGTCGGTGCTGCTGGCGCTGGCAGGCGACTTCGTGCCGGACGCGGTCAACGTGCAGGGCGGCGCGGTCGGCGAGGAGGTCCGCCCGTACCTGCCGCTGACCCAGAAGCTGGGCCAGCTGCTGGCGGCGGTGCTGGGCAGCACGCCGACCTCGGTGACCATCGAGGCGCGCGGCGAACTCGCCGACGAGGACGTCTCGGTGCTGCAGCTCGCGGCGCTGCGCGGGGTGTTCTCCGGAGCGGTGGAGAACCAGGTGACCTTCGTCAACGCCCCGCAGCTGGCCGAGGACCTCGGAGTCAGCGTCGAGGTGCAGAAGGCATCGGAGAGCCAGAACCACCGCAGCGTGGTGTCGGTGCGCGCGGGCCTGGCCGACGGGCGCCGCGCCGTGGTCTCCGGCGCGCTCACCGGCGCGAACCTGGTGGAGAAGCTGATCGAGGTCAACGGCAGGCACTTCGACCTGCGCGCCGAGGGCAACGTGCTGCTGCTGGAGTACCCGGACCGCCCTGGCGTGATGGGCAAGGTCGGCACGCTGCTCGGCGAGGTCGGCGTGAACATCGATGCCGCCACGGTCAGCCAGACCACCGAGCGCTCCGACGCGATCATGCTGCTGCGGGTGGACCGGCCGGTCGACACCGGTGTGCTGGAGCCGATCGGCGCTGCGGTGGGCGCGACCACCGTCCGCACCGTCAGCTTCGAGTGAGCCGCATCAGGCGTGCTTGAGCGGATTGCGTAGTGGGTCACCCAGCGGAACCTCGGACGTCTTCTGGCTCCGGGATCTCGTCCTGACGTAGCGTCCTACGCGGCGTCTTTATAGGTCCGGGCCGCTGTCCTCGCCAGAAGACGCCTGAGAACCCGCCGGTGGTCCGGCTGCGTCCTCGGGCGCCGCAAGCGGCTGACGCCGCTCATGAAACGGCCTCGTAAGCACCGCTGATGATCCCCCGGCCGGGCATCGCGTGATCCGCTGGATCGTGGCAGGCTGCGGGGGATCCAACGGATCATGGGGAGCTCGCCGTGATCCGCCGGGTCGTGGCACTCGGCGAAGGACCGCCGCGCGCGCCGCGGCGGTCCTTTTTCGTCGTCCCGCCCGTCGTCGTTCACCCCTATGGGTGTCCCGCCGGCCGGGATGGTTGGACCACTTGGTGGGTGCGGCGTGCCT
Organism: Saccharopolyspora galaxeae; assembly: GCF_016526145.1. Lineage (GTDB taxonomy): Bacteria > Actinomycetota > Actinomycetes > Mycobacteriales > Pseudonocardiaceae > Saccharopolyspora_C > Saccharopolyspora_C galaxeae. The sequence goes on along the minus strand of NZ_JADDUE010000004.1, from coordinate 382,220 downwards.
GCCCGCGAAGGCTTGCCGGTAGCCTTCGCCGCAACAGATCGAGCCCCGCGGTTTCGGGGTCGCCTAGTCGGGAGGTGTGTTCATGCGGCTCGCTGTGATCCCCGGTGACGGGATCGGGCCGGAGGTGGTCGCCGAGGCGCTCAAAGTCCTCGGAGAGGTCGTTCCCGATACCGAGATCACCCGGTACGACCTGGGAGCCGCGCGCTGGCACGCCACCGGCGAGCTGCTGCCCGAGTCGGTGCTGACCGAGCTGCGCCAGCACGACGCGATCCTGCTCGGCGCGGTCGGCGACCCCTCGGTGCCCAGCGGGATCCTGGAGCGCGGGCTGCTGCTGCGGCTGCGCTTCGAGCTCGACCACCACGTCAACCTGCGTCCCGGCAGGCTCTACCCCGGGGTGAAGAGCCCGGTGGCCGATCCCGGCGACGTGGACATGGTCGTGGTGCGCGAAGGCACCGAAGGGCCGTACGCGGGCAACGGCGGTCTGCTGCGCAAGGACACGACGCACGAGATCGCGACCGAGGTCAGCATCAACACGGCCTTCGGCGTGGAGCGGGTCGTGCGCGATGCCTTCGCCCGCGCCGCGGCCCGCCCGCGCAAGCACCTGACGCTGGTGCACAAGACCAACGTGCTCACCCACGCCGGCTCGTTGTGGTCCCGGGTCGTCGAAGAGGTCTCGCTGCAGCACCCCGACGTCACGGTCGCCTACCAGCACGTGGACGCCACGACGATCCACATGCTCACCGACCCGAGCCGGTTCGACGTGATCGTCACGGACAACCTGTTCGGCGACATCATCACCGACCTGGCCGGGGCGGTCACCGGCGGCATCGGGCTCGCCGCCAGCGGCAACATCGACGCCACCCGGCGCAACCCGAGCATGTTCGAGCCGGTGCACGGCAGCGCCCCGGACATCGCCGGGCACGGTGCGGCCGACCCGACGGCCGCGGTGCTGTCGGTGGCGCTGCTGCTGGACCACGTCGGGCAGGCCGAGGCGGCCCGCCGGGTGGAGGCTTCGGTGGCGTTCGACCTGGCCACCCGGGACCACTCGGCGCCGGGTGCGACCTTCGCCATCGGCGACCGGCTGGCGGCGCTGGTGTCCTCCCGCGAGGTCGCCCAGCAAGCCTGACAGTCCAAGCGTGACCGGCCGGCAAGCCTGGTCGACTTCGAGTTTCCTGCGCTGCGGGCGCCTTCCTGCCGGGAGGGCGCCCGTTTCGCATGTCGGGACCGCGCGCCCGTCCGGCAGCTGGGAATGGCAGCCCACCTGGTGGCGCCGCGAGCGGTTGTGGCAGCATACGGGCGTGGCCATCAGCTTCCGCATTATTGGACGGCGCGCCGGGTGACGACTCGCACCCCCGGCGCGCAGACCTCTCGCATTCGCGGGGGGTCTTTTTTGTGCCCGGAGGAACCCGCCACCAGCGCGGCGAGACGGCCGCTTCGAGGCATCGATACCGAAGCCGACAGGAGAATCCAGTGACTCGCACGACCCCGGCCGGGACCCCCCTGGGCGACGACTTCCACGTCTACGACACCACGCTGCGCGACGGCGCCCAGCGGGAAGGGATCTCCTACTCGGTCCCGGACAAGATCGCGGTGGCGAAGCTGCTGGACTCGCTCGGGGTCGGTTTCATCGAAGGCGGCTGGCCGGGCGCGCTGCCGAAGGACACCGAGTTCTTCGCCCGCGCCGCCGCGGGCGAGCTGCGGCTCGACCACGCCGCGCTGGTCGCGTTCGGCTCCACCCGCCGCGCGGGCGCGCAAGCGCACGAAGATCCGCAGGTGCGGGCGCTGGTCGATTCGCAGGCGCCGGTCGTCACGCTGGTCGCCAAGTCCGACCGCAGGCACGTGGAGCGGGCGCTGCGCACCACGGTCGAAGAGAACTGCGCGATGGTCGCAGACACCGTGCGCTACCTGGTGGGGGAGGGGCGCCGGGTGTTCGTGGACGCCGAGCACTTCTTCGACGGCTACGCCCACGACCCGGACGCCTCGCTGCGGGTGCTGGAGGCCGCGATGACCGCGGGCGCCGACGTGTCGGTGCTGTGCGACACCAACGGCGGGCAGCTGCCGATGCAGCTCGCGTCCACGGTCGAGGAGATCGTCGCGCGCACCGGGTTCCGGGTGGGCATCCACTGCCAGGACGACACCAGCTGCGCGGTCGCCAACTCGATCGCGGCGGTGCAGGCCGGTGCCACGCACGTGCAATGCACCGCCAACGGATACGGCGAGCGCGCGGGCAACGCCGACCTGTTCGCGGTCCTCGGCAACCTGGCGACCAAGCTGGACATGCCGGTGCTGCCGGAGGGCAAGCTGACCGAGCTCACAACCGTCTCGCACGCGCTGTCCGAGATCGCCAACCTCGCCCCGGACACCCACCAGCCCTACGTCGGGTCGTCGGCGTTCGCGCACAAGGCCGGGCTGCACGCCAGCGCGATCAAGGTGGACCCCGAGCTCTACAACCACCTGGACCCCGACGTGGTCGGCAACCGGATGCGGGTGCTGGTCACCGAGATGGCCGGGCGGGCGAGCCTGGAGCTCAAGGGCGCCGAGCTCGGGCTGGACCTGTCCGACTCGCCGGAGGCGGTCTCCGGCGCGGTGCGCAAGGTCAAGGAGCTGGAGGCCCGCGGCTGGTCGTTCGAGGGCTCGGACGCTTCGCTGGAACTGCTGCTGCGCCGCGAGATGGATGCCGCGGGGGAGGCCGAAGCAGGCGCCGTGGACGCCCCGTTCGAGCTGGAGTCCTACCGGGTGCTGCTGGATCACCGCCCGGACGGGACGGTCGTTTCCGAGGCGACGGTGAAGATCCACGTGGACGGGGAGCGCGTCATCGCCACGGCGGAGGGCAACGGCCCGGTCAACGCCCTCGACGCCGCGTTGCGCAAGGCGCTGGTTCCGCACCTGCCTTGGGTGGACTCGGTGGAACTGGTGGACTACAAGGTCCGCATCCTCACCGACGCCGCGGGTACGGACGCGGTCACGCGGGTGCTGGTGGAGTCCCGCGACGATCAGGACGAGTGGACCACCGTCGGGGTGCACGGCAACATCGTCGAGGCGAGCTGGCTGGCGCTGTGCGACGCGCTCGCCTACAAGGCGCTGCGCCGCACCGTCCTCAGCGGCGCTGACTGACGGCTCTTTCCGAGCGGACGGCCTGTTGGCCCGATCTGTTCGGACGAACAGTCCGTTCACTCCTCGCTAAACCGCGCTCCGCAAGCCCGCGGGCCCGGAGGCTTAGGGTGGCCGGGGAAAGCAACGCCGCAACGAAAAGAGGTCGTCGTGCGCCTGGCCCGAGTCGCCCACTCCGACGGGGTGTCGTTCGTCGCGCTGGAACCCGACCCGTCCGCCCCGCAGGAGAAGGTGCTGGCCATCGAGATCGACCAGCACCCCTTCGGCGAACCGACGTTCACCGGGCGCAAGTGGCCGATGGCCGACGTCCGGCTGCTGGGGCCGATCCTGCCCAGCAAGGTGATCTGCGTCGGCAAGAACTACGCCGAGCACGCCAGGGAGATGGGCGGCGAGGTGCCGCAGAACCCGATCATCTTCATGAAGCCGTCCACCTCGGTCACCGGCCCGAACGCGGCGATCAAGCTGCCGCCGAACTCCGAGCGGGTCGACTACGAGGGCGAGCTGGCCGCGGTCGTCGGCCAGCCGTGCAGGGACGTCCCGGAGGCGCGCGGCGCCGACGTGCTGCTCGGCTACACCGTCGCCAACGACGTGACCGCCCGCGACCAGCAGCAGGCCGACGGGCAGTGGACGCGGGCGAAGGGCTACGACACGTTCTGCCCGCTGGGCCCGTGGATCGACACCGAGCTCGATCCCGGTGACCTGGGACTGCGCACCGAACTGGACGGCGAGCTCAAGCAGGAGTCGCGGACTTCGCTGCTGCTGCACGACGTTCCGGCGCTGGTGTCGTACATCTCGCGGATCATGACGCTGCTGCCGGGCGACGTGATCCTCACCGGCACGCCCGCCGGGGTCGGGCCGATGCAGGCGGGCCAGCAGGTCTCGGTGTCCATCGACGGGCTCGGCACCCTGACCAACCCGGTGCAGGACCGCTGAGTCCCTGTCTTCGAGCTCGTCTTGCGCAGGTGGTTCGGGCAATGGCGCCGCAGGCGCCTGCTCGCTGCCGGATCTCCTCGGAGACGCAGCTCCGTGGTCGCTGCTGGAGCGGCTGCGCCGCTGGCCCGGGCCGAGACCGGGTGCAGCGGCGCGCTCAGCGCAGCGCCTCCTGCGGCGGGCGTTCCCGCAGCGCGCCGTAGGCGAGCACGTACGGCGGCACGACCCGCAGCGCCGGCGCGTTGGTGACCAGCCGGACCGGAGCGGGCAGGCTCTTGTAGAAGTCCACCTCGCCGCGCAGCGCCGGGGCGACGGCGTTGCGGTGCAGCACCCGCTGGAGCTGCTGGATCAGCACCGTCGTGGGCCACCGCCGCCGCTGGATCGCCGCGACGTGCTTGCGCCGCAACCGCCCCTCGCGCAGCGGCGTCGCCAGGTACCGCGCGGCGGCGACGCCGTCCTGCACGGCCAGGTTGATGCCGATCCCGCCGACCGGTGACATCGCGTGCGCGGCGTCTCCGATGCACAGCAGCCCCGGCACGTGCCACTTGCGCAACCGGTCCAGCTTGACGCTGAGCAGCCGCACGTCGTCCCAGTCGCGCACCAGGTCGCGGCCGTCGTCGAGCCACGGCAGGAACCGGCGCAGCCGTTCGTTGAACTCCGCCACCGGCCGGGCGCGGCGTTCCGCGTCGGTGCCCTTCCCGATGATCGAGGCGGCCTGGTAGTAGTCGCCGCGGTCGATCAGCGCCTGGAAGGTGCGGTCCGCGATCAGACCGAGCAGCCCGGCCGGGTCGTCCGCGCGGCGCGGGATCTTGAACCACTGCACGTCCATCGGCGTGGCGAAGTCCCGCAGCCCCAGCTCCGGAAGCTGCCGCACCAGCGAGTCCCGCCCGTCGCAGGCGACCGTGATGGTGGCGCGCAGCTCGCCGGTGCTGCCGTCGGATTCGCGGTAGCGCACCCCGTTCACCCGGCCGCCCTCCCGGACGAGCCCGGTGACTTCGGTGTTCATCCGCAGGTCGAAACCGGGTTGCTGCTTGGCCTCGTCCGCGAGCAGGTCCAGCAGATCCCACTGCGGCACCAGCGCGATGTAGTTGTACTTGATCGGCAGCCTGGTGAAGTCGGCGATCGTCAGGAACTGGTCCTCGCGCTGCCCGACCGGCAGCCGCACCCGGTCCACCCTGCGGTGCGGCAGCTCGGCGAACCGCTCGGCCAGGCCCAGGTCGTCGAGCAGTTGCAGCGTCGTGGGGTGCACGGTGTCGCCGCGGAAGTCGCGGAGGAAGTCGCCGTGCTTCTCCAGCACGGTCACCTGCACACCGGAGCGGGCCAGCAGCAGGCCCAGGACCATCCCGGCGGGGCCGCCGCCGACGATGCAGCACGTCGTGCGTTCCGTTCGCGTCATCGCGATCCCCTCCCGAGCGAGTATTCAACGTCTGTTGAATAACCTCACCATCCTCCTACCGGAGTCGCTGGTCAACCACGGAACCGGGCTCGCTAAGCTGGACCGCGTCATGAGCACGTCAGAGGTCACCGCCACGCCGCACAGCACCGTCCGCGCCCGGTTCTGCCCGTCGCCGACCGGCACACCGCACGTCGGGCTGATCCGCACCGCCCTGTTCAACTGGGCCTTCGCCCGGCACCACGAAGGCACCCTGGTGTTCCGCATCGAGGACACCGACGCCAGCCGGGACAGCCAGGAGTCCTACGACGCGCTGCTGGACGCGCTGCGCTGGCTCGGGCTGGACTGGGACGAAGGCCCCGGGGCCGGGGGTGAGCACGGCCCGTACCGGCAGAGCGAGCGCAAGGACATCTACGCCGACATCGCGCAGCGCCTGCTCGCCGCCGGTGAGCTCTACGAAGCCTTCTCCAGCCCGGAAGAGGTCGAAGCCCGGCACAAAGCCGCCGGCCGCGACCCCAAGCTCGGCTACGACAACCACGACCGGCACCTCACCGAGGACCAGAAGGCCGAATTCCGCGCCGAAGGCCGCAACCCCGTGCTGCGGCTGAAGATGCCCGAGCACGACCTCGCGTTCACCGACCTCGTCCGCGGCGAGATCACCTTCCCCGCGGGCAGCGTGCCCGACCCGGTCCTGGTGCGCGGCAACGGCGAACCCCTCTACACCCTCACCAACCCCGTCGACGACGCGCTGATGCGGATCACCCACGTGCTGCGCGGCGAAGACCTGCTGTCCTCGACGCCCCGCCAGATCGCGCTGTACGAATCGCTGCGGCGCATCGGCGTCACCGACTTCACCCCCGAATTCGGCCACCTGCCGTTCGTCATGGGCGAGGGCAACAAGAAGCTGTCCAAGCGCGACCCGCAATCCGACCTCTTCCACCACCGCGCACGCGGATTCCTGCCGGAAGGGCTGCTGAACTACCTCGCGCTGCTGGGCTGGTCCATCGCCGACGACCGCGACGTGTTCACCCTCGACGAGATGGTCGAAGCCTTCGACATCGGGCGGGTCAGCGCCAACCCCGCCCGGTTCGACCAGAAGAAGGCCGACGCGATCAACTCCGCGCACCTGCGGGCGCTCGCACCCGACGACTTCGTGCAGCGCGTGGTGCCGTACCTGATCGACGGCGGCGTGCTGCCCGCGGAACCCACCGGCGAGCAGCTCGAAACCGTGCGCGCCGCCGCGCCGCTGGTGCAGGAACGGCTGATCGTGCTCTCCGACGCGGTGAACATGATGGGATTCCTGTTCGCCGGCGAAGACTTCGAGCCCGACGAAGCCTCCGCGCAGAAAGCGCTCGGCGAAGACGCGCGCCCGGTGCTCGAAGCGAGCATCGGCGCGCTCGAGCAGCTGCCCGAATGGGACACCGACTCCATCGAAGCGGCGCTGCGGGCCGCCGTCGTCGACGGGCTCGGCATCAAACCGCGCAAAGCCTTCGCGCCCGTGCGGGTCGCCGTCACCGGCCGCACCGTGTCCCCGCCGCTGTACGAATCGATGGAACTGCTGGGCCGCGAAGTGTCCCTTAGCAGACTCCACCGCGCACTGGACGGGAACACCGCGGAAATGCGCTGAACGGGTGGCGGTCGGAGCGCCGCCACCCCCAACGGCCCCAGCGGCACTAAACCGTGCCAGGGAACCGAGTATCACCGGCTTGGTCGAGTCGGGTACGCCCGGTGATCACCTAGCCTCTCGGGGTGACAACCGCGCCTGAACCGCCGAACGCACCCCCGCCCGGCCCGATCAAGGCCGTGTGCCTGGACATCGACGACACCCTGCTGGACAACGCCACCTCGTCCCGGATGGGCCTGCGCGCCCTCATCGGCAACGACGCCGCCTGGCCGGTGTGGCGCAGCACCACCGAGCAGCACTACGCGCGCTTCGTCGCCGGCGAGTACGACTTCGCCACCATGTGCCGAGAACGCACCCGGGACTTCTTCGCCGCCTTCGGCGAACAACTCGGCGACACCGAAGTCGCCGCCCGCGAGGACTACCGGATGGCCGCCATGCAACGCGCCTGGCAACTGTTCGACGACGCGCGCCCCTGCCTCGACTGGATGCGCGCCAGCGGCCTGCGGCTCGCCGTGATCACCAACGCGGACAGCGCCTACCAGCGCAAGAAGATCAGCGACACCGGGCTCGCCGGAACCTTCGACGACCTGGTCATCTCCGGAGAACTCGGCGTCGCCAAACCCGACCCGCAGATCTTCCACGCTGCCTGCACCGCCGTCGGCGCCGAACCGCACGAAACCGTGCACGTCGGCGACCGGCTCGACACCGACGCGCTCGGCGCCGCCAACGCCGGAATGCACGGCGTTTGGCTCAACCGCAACGGAACCGAACACGCCCCGCCGGACGGGGTGTCGATGATCACCAGTCTCGCCGAGCTGCCCGAACTGCTCGTCTGCGACCTGCCCGGCATCCCCGAAGCAGCGGCCCCGCAGGACGAAACGAGACACGAGCGCGCCCTCGCCTGAGCCCCGGCCGGGCCGCCACCGGACCCGGCCCGGCCACCACCGCGCCCACCAGCGAAAACGACCCGAGCAGGGGGTGCCTTACAGCGCCCCCGCGAGGATGTTCTAGTATTTAACACCAGCAAGACGGACAGCGGCCGCCGAGCCGGACTTTCCCCAGAAGCCCGGACGAACAACGCTGAACGTCAAAGCCCTTGGGGTATGGTGTAATCGGCAGCACGACTGATTCTGGTTCAGTTAGTCTAGGTTCGAGTCCTGGTACCCCAGCGCGAGGATCAAGACCGAGTGCGTTGATCACGATCAGCGCGAAGGTCGCGATCGTTCGCCGAGGCCCCGTCGTCTAGCGGCCTAGGACACCGGCCTCTCACGCCGGCGGCGCGGGTTCGAATCCCGTCGGGGCTACACGCGCGTGTTCAAGGCCCGCCCCTTTGGGGGCGGGCCTTTTCCCGTTTTTGTCTGTCTATCTGGGGGGCGACCCCCCAGACCCCCACGGTGCGGTGGTTGCGTGGGGAGGGCTCCTCGCCATAGGTGTGTGGAGGGGCTGGGTGGGGACCAGCACTTGTGTGGGGCCACTCGCGTGTGTGGTCGCCTCCGCATGTGTGGTTGCCACTGCTTGTTTGGGGCCTCCGCATGTGTGGTCGCCACCGGCGCTTGTTTTGAGCCACCGCAGGTGTGGTCGGCCACTGCTGTGTGGGCGCTCGTGCTTCGCACATTGAGTTGTGGGGTCGGCTTTGTGTGGTGGCGGGGAGTGCGTGGCTCGTGCTTCGCACATCGAGGTGAGTGGGGGCTCGTGCTTCGCACGTCGAGGTGAGTGGGGGCTCGTGCTTCGCACGTCGAGGTGAAGTTGGGGCTCGTGCTTCGCACGTCGAGTGTGGGAATGGGGGTGGGGGTCTTGGTGGTGTGGGGGTGTTGTAGAGTTCTCGGTGTAGCGCGGTCCCGTCGTCTAGCGGCCTAGGACACCGGCCTCTCACGCCGGCGGCGCGGGTTCGAATCCCGTCGGGACTACCAAAGCAAACATTGTGCGAACCGCTCCTTCCGAGGTCGTTCCCGCTGGTGAGGTGGGGGCGGCCTCGTTTTGTCGCGGGGCTGGGGGAGTGGGACCGGGACGAGCCGGCTCGGGTCGGTGATCTCGGTCCGGGGCGCTAGGGCTTCGGTGCGAGCCTTGCGCTCGTCGGGTGTGCCGCTGTTGGTGGTCTCGTCGATGTGGTCGGCGACCTGTCGATGCGGTTGGACAGGGCACGACGGACTTGACGGACTGAGCACCTCCGTCGGAGGTGCGGTGTCCGTGTTCGTTGCGCAGGTCGGCGACGGTGTTCGCGCTGGAAAACGGATGCTCGGTCACCAGCGGGCGTGTCCGTGATCGAGCGTCGTGTCGACGGAGTGGTCGCCGCACGGCGACCCCGGACTCCTGCGGGACGCCGTTGCCGAGGGCTGGACCAGGGCAGGACGTCGTCGATTCCGGTCGGCGAACTCCATCCGCCGGAGTGTCTGATCGGCTCGCATCCCGCGATGCCGAAAATTGTCGGAATTTGTGCAAATCCTGCGCATCATTTCACCCGAACGGGAATGGCGGCTGCAGGTATCGTGCCAGGACATGGAATCATCGGGAAAAGAGTCCATTGCTGCGCGGTCCGCGGAAGTCGGCGCGCTTTTCGACGACGTGGCCGAACACTTCGACCGGATGGCCACCCGGATGATCGACGCGGAAGGCCCGTTCCGCACCTGGCTGGACGCCCAACTGCCCGGCGGTGACCGAGCGCTCGACGTCGGGTGCGGTACCGGCAGGCACTGCCCGCTGCTCGCGGAACGCTACGCGCAGGTGCTCGGCGTCGACCTGTCCGAAGCGCTGATCCACATCGCGCGGCGGACCCGGCCGGCCGCGAACATCCGCTACGAGGCGCGCAGCGCCTACGACGTCGAGCCCGCGGCGGATGGCGTGTTCGACGTCGTTTTCGCCTTCAGCGCCGTGTTCCACATGCGTCCCTACGAACAGATCCTGCCGCACCTGCGCTCGCTGGTCGCCCCGGGCGGGCGGCTGGTCGTGCTGGAACCGCAGCGGACCGACCTGCACGCCCGGAAGGGCCGGGACGCGGACTGGCACATCCCGGTCGCGTTCCAGAACGCCGAAGCCGTGTACCGGGCCACCGCCGATGCCGGGGCGGCCACGGACGCGTTGAACCTCTTCCTGCACCCCAGCTGGCACAAGCTGGGCGAGCTCAACACGCTGCCGAGTTCGCAGGAATTCCGGGACGCCTATTCCGGGTGGTTGCCGGGTGCGCAATTCTTCGACGGGGTGGCCGTCGCAATGGCCGCCGCCGTCTGGCAGGCCCCGGACCCGAATTGAACGAGGCTTCGTCGATCTGATCGCGGCGGCATCGATCCGCTCGGCAACCCGACCGCGAATGCGCACCGGGAATTCCGCGAGACCATCGCGGTCACGGTGCCGACCCGCGGAACTCCGCGGCGTAGGAGCGCATCAGCTCTGCGACCCGCGCGGGCAGGCCGGGTTGTTCCGCAGCCTGGCGAGCGAGGTGGTCGAAGCGGCCGCCGAGCGAGCGCAGCGCGACATCGGGACGGGCGAGGAAACCCGGCTCCTCCTCCAGCTCGAAGGACGGCCCGGCGGTGCGGCCGGGCCGTCCGGACGGCAGCGTCACCAGGTGCTCGGCGATGGGCCGCAGCATCCCCGTCATCACGTCGATAGCCGCGTTCATCAGCCGGGAGCGCCGCAGGCTGGCGTCGGCCGCGCCGTGGAAGTGCTGCAGCATCAGCTGGTGCATCAGGAAGTACGAGCGGTTGAACAGCACCATGGCCGAGCGCGCCTCCGGCGCGGTGACCGGTTCCCTGGCGCCGTCGCCCGCGTGCAACGTCGGATTGCGCAGCACCGGGTACGCGGGTGTCCACGGTGGACACCGCTGGCCGGGCGCCTCGACGCGGTGCGCCATCAGCAGGTCGGACATCCGCAGGAAGGTGTCGTAGTGCGAGTCCTCGTCCGCGGGCCCGGGCAGGACGTTGCCCTCGCCGTGCTCGGTGACGAAGTCGATGGCGAACAGCGCGCTGGGGACGTCGTCCACCTCCAGCTGGTAGTCGGGGTGGACGTCGTTGAGCGACCTGCGCATGAACAGGTGGTGCTCGCCGCCGCCCCGCCCCCGCTGCACCAGGAAGAGGTCCGGCACCGCGCCGATGCCCTCCCGGATGGCGGCGTAGAGGTCGCTGAGCGACTGGTACGGGTACGCCTTCCCGGCCGCGTCCGGCGCGACGTCGCCTGCGATCTCCCTGGTCAACGAGTGCGGCTGCTCCAACGCGATGAACCGCTGCACGCTCCCGAGCCCGAACCCTTCCAAGGCCAGGTCGAGCGGCACCTGCAGACGGTGGTTGACGCGGCCGAAGTCGATGTCCGGCAAGTGGAACGGCAACCCCATCGCCGTGATGATGTTGTTGATCACCAGGAAGTGCACCATCTCTTCCCGCGCCACGCTCAGCAGCTCGCCGCGCATCCCGTTGCGCAGCGTCTCGGTGCCGTCGCCGCAGGCCAGCCGCAGCTGCTCGGCGGTCCACTCGCCGCGCCGCACCAGCTGCTGCCCGGCCTCGTGCGTCGGGATCGACCAGGCGGCGTACAGGTACTGCAGCATCCCGGCGAGTTCGACGCTCGCGGCCTCGCGCAGCGCGTCGCGCAGCTGACCGCGGGTGGTGATGGCGCCGGGGCGATCTCGCCGGGCCACGAGCTCCGGCGGAGCGGGCGCCTGCTGCCTGCGCAGGTGGGCCAGCAGCAAGCGGCCCTGCGGCCGGGTCAGGTCGCGGGTCGGCGGCATGTAGAACGTCTTGTCCCGGTGGCGCGGGTCGGACATCAGCCAGATCAGCCGCGCGTAAGTGCCCACCTTGCTCTGCTCGGCCAGGCTGAAGACCTCGTCGGCCATGAACGAGTACAGCAGCTCGTAGGGCGCGAAGACCTCCCGGTAGAGCAGGTCGTGGGTGACCTCCGCGCGCGGAATCTCGTCCAGGTGCCGGGTGTCCGGCAGCACGCGCACGTCCGCGCAGCCGACGGCGGGCCAGTAGCCCGTGCGGTCGTCGTTGTCGTACGCGCGGGCCGCTGAGCCGGGCTCGTCCGGATCGCACGGCGGGAGTTGGCCTTCCGGGAGCAGCAGCAGCCGGGTGGCGCCGGCGGTGGCGCAGCGCACCGCCAACACGGCTCGGCCCTGTTCGTCGGTGTCCAAGGTGCAGGATTCGGCCCAATCCGCGGCGCCTTCGTCCGGCCGGACCTGCACGATCTGCACCGCACCGCACCGGGCGTCCGCGGCCTGGGCCCGCGGGTCCCGCGGCAGTGCGCGCGGGTTGAAGAACTGCACCACCCGCAGGCCGTTCAGCGGAGCGGGGCGTCCCAGGTGGTACGTGCGGACCGGTACCCGCGCGGTGCCGTCCCCCGCACTGCCGTCCCGCTCGGTGCTGTCTCCCTCGGTGCTGTCTCCCTCGGCGGGGTCGAGGAACAGGCAGGAGTCGTCGATCCGCACGACCGACTCCTCCTCGGCGAGCAGCACCGCGGACTCCTGCCCCTCGCGGACGAGCACCAGCGGCTCGTCCTCGGCTGCGGCGCATCCCGGCTCGGTCGCAACGGTGACCAGCCCGCCGGTCCGCTCGGTGTCCGCGCGGTAGGCGCTACTGGGCAACCGCGCGACCAGCTGCCCGGAGCCGCGCGTGCGCAGCTGCAGATCTCCCAGGTCCAGCCGCGGCCCGAGCCGGTGCACCCCGTCCGGACCGGGCTCCGGGCTCCGTCCCAGCGCGGGCACCGCGGTGATCAGGTCGAAGGTCGTGTGCTCGCCGGTCACCTGCACCGCGGCGTTGTGCAGCGGAGCCGGTTCACCGCGCCGGCGGGGTTCGCGCGCGGTGAGCAACCGCCCCGCCGGACAAGTGCGCTCTTCCGCGGGGTCGCGGGCAGCGATGGTGCCGCGCACCTGCCAGACGTTCGGGGTGTCGTTGTCTCGCGGTGCGGCCATGTTGCTCAGCGCGTAGCGGACGACCAGACCGCCTGGGCCCGCCGCGGCGCGCAGCAGCCGTACCGCCTCGGAAATCTCCGCCTCGGGTAACCACTCCAGGCCGTCGGCGTCCACGGCGAACTGATGCACGACAGAGCGCCGGAACCAGGATTCCAGCGGGTGCTCGCCGACTCCGTGCACGTGCTGCGAGTTCTGCCAGCGAGGTGGCTGCGGGCCGTCGACCGCGCCGACCGCCATGTACCCGGTGTCGTGCGAGCGACCCTGGCGGCCGAAGCAGAACTGACCCGCCAGCACGGTGGTGGTCCAGTCGGACGCCGGGTCGACGTCGAAGACGCGAGCCCGGTTGTGCGTGGTCGCCAGGTGCTCGTTGAAGTGCCCCCACAGGTCCACCGCCCGCCCGAGCACCGGATCCTGCGCACCGGCCGCGCCCGGCACGCGCTCCCACCCGGTGATGCGGGCGTCCAGCCAGAAGTGCCCGTTGCCGCCGAAGTTCCAGCCCTTGGCGGTGCCGAACCGCCCGTCCGGCCGGAGCCGGCCGTCGGGTTCGAAGCGCTCGCCGAGCCCGTCGAGGTGCTCGTGGTACTCCGCGGCAGGCCGGTCCCGCGGGAACGGCGTGCCGTCCGCGGTCAGCGCCTCGTTCGCGGCCAGGTCGTAGTGCCCGCTGCGCGGGCCGGTGGGCAGTCGGGTGATCGCCGTACCGGCGAAGTGCAGCCGGGGCAGGTCGAAGATGCTCACTGTTTCCCCCTGTTCACCGCTGCGCCGCGCGGGCGCTCACGATCGTTGCGCGCGGTCGGCCGCACCGGTCCGCAACGCCGCGTCCACGGCGCCGGTGACGGCCAGCGCCGCCTCGATGGCCCCGTTGATCCACGCCGGAGTGGACGAGCAGTGCTCACCGGCGAAGAACAGCCCTCCCTGCGGGCGGGCCGCGCGCATTCCCTCGGCCCTGGCCGCCGCCGCGTCCTTGCCCCACCGCCAGCGGTGCGCGGCGCAGCCCTTGCTCCAGCGGTGGTCGCCCCAGGAGATGCTCGCGGCGCCGAGCACGGCGCCCGGCGCCTTGAGCTCCGGGTGCAGCCCGGCCAGCTCCTCCAGCGAAGCGGCGTGCCTGCGGTCGGCGGGCAACCGGCCGAGCGGGGCGGCGTCCTCGGCGATCGCGTAGGAGCCCAGCAGCACGGCGCCCAACGCCGGGTCGCCGTCCTGCGGCAGGTAGTACGTCTGGCGCAGCCGCCCGCCGGTCGCGGACGCGCCGCCCGAGACCGCGGCGCGTTTCCAGAAGGGCTCCCGGCAGTGCAGTGCGATCTTCGTGGCCGCCGCGTACTCGACGCTGCGGATCACCTCCCGCTTGTCGTCGTCCAAGCCCGCCAGCTGCAGCTCGCGCAGCACCGAGAACGGCAGCGTGCACACCGCGACCGGATATCTCGAGAGCACGTCGACGCCCCGGTGCCGCAGCCCGACGAGCACCTGGTCGCCGCGGACGTGCAAGCTCACGACCTCCCGGTCCAGCAGGACCGGGCCGCGGAGCCGGGCGGCCAGCCGGTCGGTGATCCGGCCCATCCCGCCCGCCAGGTACCGCAGCCGGGTTCCGGTCTCCAGCAGCAGGTCGTCGATGAACCCGGCCAGCCGGACGCCGCACGCCTCGCGCAGTTGCGGATGGGTGTCGAAGGCGCCGACCAGGTCGAACCGGTCGGCCGGCCCGTGCACGTACGACGACAGGTCGACGCGGTCGGCTGCGCGCAGCATCGGGGTGATCTCCGCGGCCAGGCCCGTGCGCAGCGCACGCGGGCCCACCGCCCGGGCGAGCGCGGCCAGCCAGGCGCAGAACAGCACGGTGTCCCGCCGGAAGGAATCCACCGGGACCGCGCACCGCAGGTCCTCGACCACCGGCCCGGCCGCGTCCCGCACCCGGACGAAGCCGCGGCCGGTCGCCAGGTAGTTGTTCGGGTCGCTCAGGATCGTGCGGAACGGGCGCAGCGCGGGCGTGAGGCCGAGTTCGTCCACGTAGCGCATGGTCAGCGCGTGACCGGTCGGAATGCGCATCGCGCCCAAATCCGCGTAAGGGGCGTTGTCGGCGGAGCCGAACCGGTGGGTGAACACGCGTCCGCCGATGCGGCCGCTGCCCTCCAGCACGATGACCGAATGCCCCAGCCTTTCCAATTCGTGCGCCGCCACCAGTCCCGCGATCCCGGCGCCGAGAATCGCCACGGCGGGCGGTTCCGCCGCCACGTGAGATCTTCCCCCAGCTGTTCGCACAAAACGGATTATGTCGCAGTTCGCCGGTTCGCCACATCCATGATCACCCGGAAGGGCGATCGGTAGCGGAAACATTTCGCCGGGGTTTTTCAAATCGCGGGGAAAGCGCAAAAGCGCCGCGTCCTCAGCGGCGCACCGCGCTCACGAACCAGGCAGGCGCGGAAATCCTTCCCCGGTCGTCGACCGCCGCCCTGCCCGGGTCGATGCCGACCCCTTTCCGCGCGAACAGGGCGATGTCCGCCTCGGTGAGCGCGTCCCGGATCAGCGCGGTGGAAATCTGCGCGGTGCGCACTTCCAGAACTTCCCAGCGAGCGTCCAAGGTGGCCCGGATGCTCTGCTCGCCGACGCCCATCGGATGCCGCACGGCCGCGTCCTCGCCCGCCACCGCCCAGCACAGCAGGTGCAGTCGCGCGCCCGGTTCGGTGACCTCGTGCAAGGCGGCGGCGTATCGGTGCTGCTGCTGCGCACCGAGGCAGTGGTACAGCGCGCTGTCCACGACGGTGCCGAAGCGGCGCCCGCTGAGCTCGCCGAGCCGAGTGGCGTCCGCCTGCACGAACTCGACCTGGGCGGCGCATTCGCGGGCCCGCGCGCGGGCGCGGTCCAGAGCTGTCGGCGAGCAGTCGAACGCGGTCACCCGGTAGCCACGACCGGCCAGGAAGATCGCGTTCTCGCCGAGCCCGCAGCCGGCGTCGAGGACATCGCCGGAGAACGCGGTCCGGTCGGCCAGCTCCACCAGGGCGGGCTGCGGTTCGCCGATGTCCCAGGGGGCCACCGGGAAGGTCAGATCGGTTCCCGCCAGAAAGCGCTGACCCTGGTAGCAGGCTTCGAAATCGACGTTCTCCTTGACGAATTCGGGCGCGCCGGACTGTTCTGCCACGATGACCTCCTCGTCCGAACCGGCCTCCGTGCCGCACGCCGGTTTCGGCGCGATCTTCCTCCTGGGGGTTCGGGTTCGCAATAGGCGCGGCGTCCGGAACATTTCGGCTGGATTTTTCATGTCGCGATCAAAATTTCGGCAGGGCTGGTTTTCTCGCGCCACCATCGAGCGGTATCGCGGGCAACCGCGACCACCAGGCGAAATCGCGGACTACTTTGGTGCTCGCCAGATATGTGCGACCCGCGAGCCGGTGCCCGGGCTGTGCAATGCAGCCACACCTGCCGGTCGTGCGGCAGGGCCGAAGAAGGGGCGAGGCGATGGCCGAATCCACCGGAACGAATGAACCCGGCGCTTGGGAGTCCTATTGGCAGCTGGCCGGGACCAGCCCGGACCTGCCGGTGCCGTGGCACTTCGGCACCGCCGAGGACATGGCCCCCTACCTGCCGATGCTGCTCGCGGGGTTCGACTCCCGGCTGCCGCTGGTCGACGCCGGTTGCGGGAACGGCGGGTTGACCGAGCACTTCGCCGAGCACTTCGAGACCGTGCTCGGCACCGACGTCGCCGCCGCGGCGCTGGAGAAGGCGCACACCGGGAACGGGAACACCTGGATCGGGCGCACCAGGATCGGGCGCACGGGGAACGGGCACACCGGGGTCCGCTACGAACAGCTCGACAGCACCGACTTGGCCGCGGTCCGGGCGCTGCACGAGCGCATCGGCGACGCGAACGTGCACCTGCGCGGCGTGCTGCACGCGATGGCAGCGGAGCAGTGGCCGAACGCGTTGGCCGGCCTCGCCGTGCTGACCGGGCAGCGCGGGCGGGTCTTCGACGTCGAGCTCTCCGAACGCTTCACCGAGTCCCTCGCCGAGTTGGCGGAGTGCTTCGGCGAGTGGCCCGAAGCGATCCGGGAGGCGGCGACGACGGGCCTGTGGCCCGCCGAGCTCCCCGCTCAAGGGCTCACCGGGCTGTACCGGCGGCACGGGTGGCTGGTGCTGGAGGCCGGGGAACTGGCGCTGTCCTCCCGCGTCCCGTTGCCCGACGGAACCTTCCTGCACTTGCCCTTCGAGTACGCGCTCGTGCGCCGGCACGCCTGAACCATCCGGCCGCTCGGCCCAGAGCGGTCCGTCCGGTCCGATGTGCCGTCCGCACGGCGTCGCTGCGCCGGGTCAGCGGTTCGCCGCTCACTTCGTCGGCAGCGGCGGGAAGGACCGAGCGACATCTCCCGTTGCGCGGAAGGCCGACGGCGCCCGGAAATCCGCCAGCGCCGCGAAGGTCGACGGGCCCCGAGAGTCGATGAGCCCCGAAAGCCGACGGCCCCGAAGACGGATGGGCCCCGAAGGATCAGATGCGGTTCTGCAAGGCATCCGCGGCCGCCAACAGGTCGGCGGCCCAGCGGGCGCCCGGTCGGCGGCCCATGCGGTCGATCGGGCCGGAAACGCTGATGGCCGCCACCACCGTGCCCTGCGAATCGCGGACCGGGGCCGAGACGCTGGCCACACCCGACTCGCGTTCGGCGACGCTTTGCGCCCAGCCGCGGCGGCGGACCTCCAGCAGCGTGCGCTCGCCGAAGACGGCCTCGGCCAGCACCGCTCGTTGGGTGGCCGGATCCGCCCACGCCGCAAGGACTTTCGCGCCCGAGCCCGCCATCATCGACACCGTCGAGCCGACCGGGACCGTGTCCCGCAACCCGCTCGGCGGTTCCGCGGAAGCGATGCACAGCCGCTGCAAACCGTCCCTGCGGTAGAGCTGGACGCTTTCCCCGGTGACTTCCCGCAGTTTGGGCAGCACCGTGGACGACGCCTCCAGCAGCGGATCCACCGCGCCACCGGCCAATTCCGCCAGCGACGCACCCGGGCGCCACCGGCCGTCCGAGCCGCGGCGCAGCATCCGGTGCACCTCCAGGCCCACCGCCAACCGGTGCGCGGTGGCCCGCGGCAGACCCGTGCGGCTGCACAACTCCGTGAGGCCGCAAGGTTCTTCGGCCACGGCCTGCAACACGGCCACTGCCTTGTCCAACACTCCGATGCCGCTATGCTGTCCCACGTACCGATACTAACTTCTCGTCATCTGAGAAGTCCACTTCTTGGGACAGTGCCGCTGCGCAGGGTCTGCTTGCCCGCTGGGCAGCGGTGCGACCACCACCTTTCGATCGGGAGGAGCGATGGGCAACACGCTCGCGGAGAAGGTCTGGGACGGCCACATCGTGCGCCGAGGCGAGGGCTACGAGCCCGACCTGCTCTACATCGACCTCCACCTCGTGCACGAAGTCACCAGCCCCCAGGCGTTCGAGGGGCTGCGGCTGGCGGACCGGCCGGTCCGGCGACCCGACCTGACGATCGCGACCGAAGACCACAACGTGCCCACCACCGGCACCGAGCTGCCGATCGCCGATCCGGTCTCGCGCACGCAGGTGGACACTTTGCGGCGCAACTGCGAGGAATTTGGCGTCCGCCTGCACCCCATGGGCGACGCCGAGCAGGGCATCGTGCACGTGGTGGGGCCGCAGCTCGGGCTCACCCAGCCCGGCACGACGGTGGTGTGCGGCGACAGCCACACCTCCACGCACGGCGCGTTCGGCGCGCTGGCGTTCGGCATCGGCACCTCCGAGGTGGAGCACGTGCTGGCCACCCAGACGCTGCCGCTGCGCCCGTTCAAGACCATGGCCATCAACGTCGAAGGCACGCTGCGGCCCGGTGTCACGAGCAAGGACATCATCCTCGCGGTCATCGCCAAGATCGGCACCGGCGGCGGGCAGGGCTACGTCCTGGAGTACCGCGGCGAAGCCATCCGCCAGCTGTCCATGGAAGCCCGCATGACGATCTGCAACATGTCCATCGAAGCGGGCGCGCGGGCCGGGATGATCGCGCCGGACGAGACGACCTTCGAGTACCTGCGGGGCCGTCCGCACGCGCCGCAGGGCGCCGACTGGGACGCGGCCGTGGCGTACTGGAAGACGCTGCGCACCGACGAAGATGCCGAGTTCGACGCGGAAGTCACCCTGGACGCCGACGAACTCACGCCGTTCGTCACGTGGGGCACCAACCCGGGCCAAGGGCTGCCGCTGGGCGAGCGGATTCCGGATCCCGAGGCCATCGCCGAGGATTCCGAGCGCTACGCGGTCGAAAAGGCGTTGGCCTACATGGGCCTGCAGGGCGGCACTCCGCTGCGTGAGGTCGTCGTGGACACCGTTTTCCTCGGTTCCTGCACCAACGGCCGCATCGAGGACTTGCGGTCCGCAGCGGCCATCCTGGACGGGCGCAAGGTGTCCTCGGACGTGCGGATGATGGTGGTGCCCGGCTCGATGAAGGTCCGGCAGCAGGCCGAATCCGAAGGGCTCAACGAGGTCTTCACCGCCGCGGGGGCGGAATGGCGCTCGGCGGGCTGCTCGATGTGCCTCGGCATGAACCCCGACCAGCTGGCCCCCGGCGAGCGCAGCGCCTCCACGTCCAACCGCAACTTCGAGGGCAGGCAGGGCAAAGGCGGCCGCACCCACTTGGTCTCGCCGCTGGTCGCCGCGGCGACCGCGGTGCGCGGCACGCTGTCCTCCCCGGAAGACCTCGACTGACCGCCCGCGCAACAGGAGGAACCAACGATGGAACCGTTCACCACGCACACCGGTGTCGGCGTCCCGCTGCGCCGGTCCAACGTGGACACCGACCAGATCATCCCCGCCGTGTACCTCAAGCGGGTCGCGCGCACCGGGTTCGAGGACGCGCTGTTCGCCGCATGGCGCGGCGACGAGACCTTCGTGCTCAACAACGAGGCGTTCCGCAACGGCAGCGTTCTGGTCGCAGGCCCCGACTTCGGCACCGGATCGTCCCGCGAGCACGCGGTGTGGGCGTTGAAGGACTACGGCTTCCGGGTGGTCATCTCTTCCCGGTTCGCGGACATCTTCCGCGGCAACGCGGGCAAACAGGGCCTGCTGGCCGCCGAATGCGAGCAGTCCGATGTGGAACTGCTGTGGAAGCTGCTGGAGAACGAGCCGGGCACCGAAGTCACCGTGGACCTGCAAGAGCGCACGGTGCAGGCGAAAGACCTCACCGTCGGCTTCTCGCTCGACGACTACACCCGCTGGCGGCTGCTGGAAGGTCTCGACGACATCGGCCTGACGATGCGCCACGCCGAGACGATCGACACGTACGAGCAGCACCGCCCGGCGTTCAAACCGGCCACACTGCCCGCTCGCGAAGGCTGATCGGGAACCCGCCGGAGAACGCATTTCTCCCTGCTGTGCGGGAAAAACAATGTTTCCCGGCGGTCGCCGGGACGGCGTCGCGAAGCGCGGCGAGCAACGCCCAGGACAGCCGAAAGTCCCACGCCCCAACGAAAAAATGAGGCGTGGCGAATGGCATTCGGCTGTTCTGGGCTTTACCGTGGGCTTTGAGTCGGCCCGACGGGGCCGTTGTTGTCCTGGGAGGGACTGAAGTGAACAAGGCCCAACTCATCGAGGCACTGGCCGAACGCCTCGGCGACAAGAAGACCGCCAGCCAGGCGGTGGAAGGCGTCGTGGACCTCATCGTCCGCAACGTCAACAAGGGCGAGAAGGTCAACATCACCGGATTCGGCGTCTTCGAGAAGCGCGCCCGCGCCGCGCGCACCGCGCGCAACCCGCGCACCGGTGAGGCCGTGAAGGTCAAGAAGACCAACGTTCCGGCGTTCCGCGCAGGCACCCAGTTCAAGGAAGTCGTCGGCGGCAGCCGCAAACTGCCCCGCGCCACCGCGACGAAGTCCGCCGGAACCCGCAGCACCGCCACCAAGACCGCGGGCACCGGCCGCAGCACGGCCAAGTCCACCGGCACCGCGGCCAAGTCCACCGGCACCGCCGGCAAGGCCACCGCGACCAAGACCGCGGGCTCGCGCAGCACCGCCGCCAAGTCGGCGACCACCACCAAGGCGGCGCCGAAGAAGGCCGCCACCACCCGGTCCAGCGCCAAGACCGGTGCCACGACCAAGGCGACCACGAGCAAGGCGGCGACCACCGGCAAGTCGACGGCGAGCAAGGCCGCGACGACCGGCAAGGCTGCGACCACGAGCAAGGCGACCACGAGCAAGGCGACCACGAGCAAGGCGGCGCCGAAGAGCACCACCGGCAAGGCGAGCACTGCGAAGGCGAGCACCGGCAGCAAGTCCACCGGCACCAAATCCGCGACGAAGTCCACCAAATCGACCGCTTCGGCAGCGAAGACCTCGGCCGCGAAGACCTCCACCGCCAAGACGAGCACGGCGCGCAAGACCACCAAGAAGTGAACGCTCGCCACCTGAGCGAGCCGAACTTCCCAGGTGGGCCAGAGTGGTCACGTGCACTGCACGGCGTCATCCGCCTGCACCGCACGGGAGTGATCCGCGTGCACCGCACGGGAGTCTTTCGCGTGCACCGCACGGAAATCCTTCGCGTGCACCGCACGGCACCACTCGCAGCCGCGCGCGGCTGCGGAGGCGGAACCGGTCAGCGGCAGCGGAAACGGTGCCGCCGAATCCGGTCCACGCGCTCCGCGATGTTCATCCGATGATCCCGGCGCGATCCGATCGCGCCGGGATCATCGCCGTTTTCCACCGGGTTCGCGCGGCATCGGCGACGCGATGCGCCGCGGCCTGCTCCGAAGAGCCGCCGGGAAACCGGAAAAAGCCCGAGCCGCCGCTACCGGACCGCTGCGCAAAGCATTTCCCCGCTCAACCCCTCGGGTCGGGGAGGTAATCCGCGGCCACCAGCCGCAGCAGCGGCCCGGAACCGTTGCCGGAATTCGCATCCGGGCAGAACCGCAACGTCCACACGCTGCCTTTGCTGCTGAGCACCTCGTCCGGGCGCAGGCCCGCGGATTCGGTCAACCGCCCGACCAGATCCGGGATGACACCGCCCTGGCTGCACACCACCGAAGTGCCGGAACCGCCCGCGATGCGCAGCAGCCTGCGCACCGCCGCGGCGGGATCGGCCTGGTACTGCTCTTCGGTCAGCAGCGGCTCGTCGGCGACGGCGATGCCGAGGTCGTCGGCCACCGGCTGCACCGTCTGCGTGCAGCGCACCCGCGGCGCCGAGTAGACCCGCTGCGGGCCGAACAGCGGCAGCAAGGTGTGCAAGGCGTCCCGCTGGCGCAGCCCGGCCGCGGACAGCGGGCGCTGCGTGTCGTCGCCGGTGAATTCCGAACGCTTGCCCGCTTTGGCGTGCCGGACCAGCAGCAGCGTCCGGGATTCCAGCGGCAGCGCGTCGAAGGCGTCCAGCACGTGCCCGTCGTGCGGGTAGGTCAGCAGTTCCCGTGCGGCCGCGGTGCTCAGCCAGCGCAGCTCGTCGACTTCCTCGTTCACCGCGAACAGGCCCTGCCCGGCGCGGGCGGCGAAGTAGTCCACCCGCTTGCCGGTGTACCCGCCCGGAGCGGGTACCGAATAGCGGATCTGCGCGAGTTCGCCGGAGAGCACGCAACCGAACCCGGTTTCCTCCAGCACTTCCCGCGCCACCGCGTGCGCGGGGGTCTCGCCGGGATCCAGCTTGCCCTTCGGCAGCGTCCAGTCGTCGTAGCGCGGGCGGTGCACCAGCGCGATCCGCGGAGTCCCGTCGTCGTCCGGGCGCCACAGCACCGCACCGGCGGCGCGGACCGTCACCGAATCGCTCGCGCTGGTCGCGTGCTCCGGTTCTTCCTGCGTCGTCATGAAACCTGTGCCCCGTGCCTGCGCAACATCTCGGTCTGGTGGTCGCGGACCTGCGCCCCGCTGCGCGGCGAAGCCTCCCAGTCCCCCTTGGAATTGAGCACCCAGCAGCGCGTCTGCGGGTGCAGCGCCGAATCCAGCAGCTCGTCGAGCTGCTCGGTCAGCTTCGGGTCCACCACGCGCACCTGCGCCTCGATCCGGCGGTCCAGGTTGCGGTGCATCATGTCCGCGCTGCCGATCCAGCGCTCGTCGATGCCCGCGAAGTGGAACACCCGGGAATGCTCCAGGAAACGGCCCAGGATGGAGCGGACCTCGATGTTCTCGCTCAGGCCGGGAACCCCTGCCTGCAGCGCGCAGATGCCGCGCACCACGATCCGGATCGGCACGCCCGCCAGCGAAGCGCGGTAGAGCGTGTCGATGATCTGCTCGTCGACCAGCGAATTGACCTTCATCCGGATGCCGCAGGGCAATCCGGCGCGGGCGCGTTCGGCCTCGGCCTCGATGCGTTCCACGATCCCGGAGCGGATGCCCTGCGGGGACACCAGGACGCGGCGGTAGGTGCCGTGCCGGGCGTAGCCGGTGAGCACGTTGAACAGGTCCGTCAGGTCCGCGCCGACCGCCGGCTCCGCGGTCAGCAGCCCCAGGTCCTCGTAGGTGCGCGCGGTCTTCGGGTTGTAGTTGCCGGTGCCCAGGTGGCAGTAGCGGCGGATCGTCGAACCTTCCTGCCGCACCACCAGCGCGGTCTTGCAGTGCGTTTTCAGCCCGACCAGGCCGTAGACCACGTGCACCCCGGAACGTTCCAGGGTGCGCGCCCACTGGATGTTGGCCTGCTCGTCGAAGCGGGCCTTGAGCTCCACCAGCGCGACCACCTGCTTGCCCGCCTCGGCCGCGTCGATCAGCGCGTTCACGATCGGCGAGTCGCCGGAGGTGCGGTAGAGCGTCTGCTTGATCGCCAGCACGTGCGGATCCGCGGCGGACTGCTCGATGAACCGCTGCACCGACGTGGAGAACGCGTCGTAGGGGTGGTGCAGCAGCACGTCGCCGTCGCGCAGCGTCGCGAAGATGCTCCGCGGCGTCTGGCCCTCGGCGAAGGCGGGGTGCGTGGCGGGCACCACCGGCGCGTTCTTCAGATCCGGGCGTTGCAGCTTCTCCAGCTGGAACAGGCAGGACAGGTCGAGCAGGCCGCGCACCTCGACCACGTCGTGCTCGTCGACCTCCAGCTCCCGCAGCAGCAGCTCCAGCATGGTCTCGCTCATGGTGTCGGCGATCTCCAGCCGCACCGGCGGGCCGAACCGGCGCCGCGCGAGTTCCCGCTCCATGGCCTGCAGCAGGTCCTCGTCGCGGTCCTCCTCGACCTCCAGATCAGCGTTGCGGGTGACCCGGAAGATGTGGTGCTCGCTGACCTCCATGCCGGGGAACAGCTTGTCCAGGTGCGCGGCGATGAGCTCTTCCAGCGGCAGGAACGTCGCCTGCTCGTCCTCCCGGTCGGCTTCCACCCGGATCAGCCGCGGGACGTTGTCCGGCACCTTCACCCGGGCGAAGCGGCGCAGGCCCTCCTCCGGGGCGGTGACCATCACCGCGAGGTTCAGCGACAGCCCGGAGATGTACGGGAACGGGTGCGCCGGGTCGACCGCCAGCGGGGTCAGCACCGGGAAGATGTGGTCCTCGAAGTAGCGGCCCAGCGTGCGCTGGTGGCCCTCGTCGAGCCGCGCCCAGCTCATGATGCTGATGCCGGACGCCTCCAGCTCCGGCAGCAGCTCGTCGGTGAACACCCGGCCCAGCTTCTCGGTCAGGTCCTGGTTGCGGGCCGCGATGCGGGCCAGCTGCTCGTGCGGGGTGAGCCCGTCGGCGCTGCGCACCGACAGCCCGGTCTCCTCGCGGCGCTTCAGCCCCGCGACCCGGACCATGTAGAACTCGTCCAGGTTGGACGCGAAGATCGCCAGGAACTTGGCGCGCTCCAGCACCGGCTGCGAGTGGTCCTCGGCCACGGCGAGCACTCGCGCGTTGAAGTCCAGCCAGGACAGTTCGCGGTTCAGGTAGCGGTCGTCGGGCAGGTCCGTGCTGGCCGCGGCGCGGGTCACTGCCGGGGGCGCTTCGGGAACCCGGGCGCCGGCACCGTCCGGCGGGGTGTCGCCGTTGCGCCGCGGTTTGGCGGGCTCGCTGCTGTCCGTGCTCACGCCACCATTGTCACTCATCAAGCGCCGTCCGTTCGAGCACTGTCACCCGGAACACCACCCGGATCCGCGTGCTCCTGCGAGGCTCGCGCGAGCCATGCCGCGGTTCGCGGGCCGAGGCCGATCCGGGCCGCCCGGCGCAGATCGGCTGCGGTGTCCACATCGCAGCGCAACGACTCCCAGCGTCCCGCCAGCCGGCGCGCACCGGAAGCCTCGTGCGCCAACGCGGAGCCGTTGCCGAACCGGGGCGCCAGTGCGGCCCCGGCGGCGGCCAGCAGCAGCGTCGTACCGGTCCGCTGCCGGTCCGGTGTGAACGCCCGCTCCGGGCCGGCCGCGTGCAACGCCCGCGCCAGGTCTTCCGGCCGCAGCGCGGGCAGATCCGCCTGCAGCGCCCCGATCCGGTCCGCGCCGCGGTCGCGCAGCACGCGCTCGCCGTGCTCCAGCGCGGGGTTGAGCCCGGCGTCCGGGTCATCGGCGACGACTTCCACGCCCGCCGCCGCGAACGAGTCCGTCAGCTCCGGGTCGGAGGTCACCACCAGCACTTCGCGAACGCCCGCGGCGCGCCGGGCCGCCTCGACCGTGTCGTGCGCGACCGCGCTCACCAGCGCGGCGTGCGCGTCGGCGGGCCGGTCGCCGCGCAGCCGGGTCTTCGCCAGCCGCAGCGGCTTGATCGGCACCAGGAGGGAGGCGGGAACGCTCATGCCGCCATCCTCCGCCCGCGGCGACCCCCGCCCGGGCAGCGGTGCCGGGGAGGTAACTTGACAGCCGCTCTGGCGAGAGGAGATGGGCGTGGAACCGGGAAATCTCAAGCGGCCGCGCAGACGCACGAAGGAGCGGCCGGCCACCGGCATGGGCCGGTTCTGGCTGCGGTTCGCGGCGATCGTGTTCTACCCGCTCACCGCCCTGCTCGCCCGGGTGCGGGTGCACGGGCTGGCGAACATCCCCGCGACCGGTCCGGTGGTGCTGGTGCTCAACCACGTTTCGCACCTGGATCCGCTCTACGACGCCGTGACGGTGCACCGGGCTGCGCGGATCCCGCGGTTCATGGCCAAGAACACGCTGTGGAACGTGCCGGTGCTGCGCAACGTGCTCGACGGCGTCGCCCAGATCCCGGTCGTGCGGCAGACCACCGACGCGCAGAAGAGCCTGCAAGCCGCGCACGACGCCTTGGAAACGGGCAAGGTCGTGATCATCTACCCGGACGGGACGGTCACCAAGGATCCCGACGGCTGGCCGATGGTGCCGAAGGCCGGTGTCGCGCGGCTCGCGCTGGAGCACGACGTGCCGATCGTTCCGATCGCCCGCTGGGGAACCCGGGACCTCTACAACCACTACGAGAAGAAGTTCCGCCCGTTCCCGCGCAAGACGGTGCACCTGCGCGTCGGTGAGCCGTTGGACGTTTCGGAGTTCCGCGGCAAACCGGCCGACAACGCGACGCTGCGCGCGGTGAGCGAGTTGGCCATGGGGCGGGTGCGGGAACTGCTCGGCGAGATCCGCGAGCAGCAGCCGCCCGCCGAGTTCTACTCGCCCGCTCGGCGGCGGGTGCAGGGCGGCTCCGCGGGGGGTTCGCGGGACGGCGCCGCGGGGGAGACTCCGCAGAACGACACCGCGGGGGAGACTTCGCAGAACGGCGTTGCGGGGGAAACCTCGCAGAACGACACCGCGGATGAATCCCCGCAGAACGGCGCCACGCGTGGGCGGGACGGATCGGCCGGGAGCCCGCGCGAGGACTCGGACGATCTCCCGCAGAACAAGCGCGAACGCCTGCAGGGCGACGATGAGCGGGCCTGAACCGCTGCGCCGGGTCACCGTGCTCGGCGCCGGTTCGTGGGGCACCACGTTCGCCAAGGTGCTCGCCGACGCCGGGTCGGAAGTGACGTTGTGGGCGCGCCGCGCCGAAGTCGCCGAGGAGATCAACCGGCAGCACCGCAACGAGGACTACCTGCCCGGCGTGACCCTGCCGGATTCGCTGCGCGCCACGGATGACGCCGCCGCCGCGGTGCACCGGGCGCAAGCCGTGGTGCTGGCGGTGCCCAGCCAGAACCTGCGGGAGAACCTGGCCGGTTGGCAGCCGCTGCTGCCGGACGAGGCGACGCTGGTGAGCCTGGCCAAGGGCGTCGAACTGAGCACCCTCAAGCGGATGAGCCAGGTGGTGGCCGAGGTCGCGGACGTGCCGATGCAGCGCGTGGCCGTGGTCTCCGGACCGAACCTGGCCAAGGAGATCGCCGCCGGTGAGCCCACCGCGACCGTCGTGGCCTGCGCCGATCACGACCGCGCCGTCGCGTTCCAGGCGGCGTGCTCCACCGGCTACTTCCGCCCCTACACCAACACCGATCTGGTCGGCATCGAGCTGTCCGGGGCGTGCAAGAACGTGATCGCGCTCGCCTGCGGCATGGCCGCCGGGCTCGGGCACGGCCACAACACGATGTCCTCGCTGATCACCCGCGGGCTGGCGGAGACCACCCGGCTCGGGGTGGCGCTCGGCGCGGAGCCGATGACGTTCGCCGGGCTGGCCGGGATGGGCGACCTGGTGGCCACCTGCACCTCGCCGCTGTCGCGGAACCGGACCTTCGGCGAGCGGCTGGGCCGCGGCGAATCCGTGCTCGCCGCGCAGCAGGCCGCGCACGGGCAGGTCGCGGAAGGCGTGAAGTCGTGCTCGTCCATCCGGGAGCTCGCCGCGCGGTGCGGGGTGGAGATGCCGATCACCGAGGTGGTGCACCAGGTCTGCCACGCGGGCCTGGAACCCGGCCCGGGGGCGGCGCTGCTGCTGGGGCGGGAACGCAAAGCCGAGTGACGGGAGGGAAATGACGGCGTTCAGCGCGGATTCCGGGGCGGATTCCGGGGCGGAGTTCGGCGACGGCACGCGTTGCGTGCACGGCGGGCACGGCGGGGAACGACCCGGTGAGCCGCTCGCGCCCGGGCCGGTGTTCGCGGCGCCTTACCACCTCGGCGGTGACTCGGCGGATTTCTACGGCCGGGCGGGCAATCCCACCTGGCGGGCGCTGGAAGCCGCGATCGGCGACCTCGACGGCGGGCCCTGCGTGCTGCTGCCCTCCGGCATGGCCGCGATCAGCACGTTGCTGCGCAGCGTGCTGCGGGCGGGGGATTCGCTGCTGCTGCCCAGCGACGGCTATTACGCGACCCGCCAGTTCGTGCAGGACGAGATGGACGCGCTTTCGTTGCGCGTAAAGGAAATCCCGACCACCGGTCCGTGGCCGGAAGGGATCTTCGACGGGGTCCGGCTGGTGCTGCTGGAAACCCCGTCCAACCCCGGGCTGGACGTCTGCGACATCGCCGAACTCGCGCGGCGCGCGCACGCGGCGGGTGCGCTGCTGGCGGTGGACAACACCACGGCGACGCCGCTGGGGCAGCGGCCGCTCGAGCTCGGCGCGGACTTCGCGATCGCCAGCGACACCAAGGCGTTGTCCGGGCACAGCGATCTGCTGCTGGGGCACGTGTCCACTGCGGACGGCGAGTGGGCCGAGCGGTTGCGCAAGGCGCGCACGCTTTCCGGCTCGATTCCCGGGCCGTTCGAGACCTGGCTGGCACACCGCAGCCTCGGCACGCTCGACCTGCGCTTGGCGCGGCAGGCGCAGAACGCCGCCGCGCTGGCCGAGGCGCTGCGCGGGCGCGTGCGCGGGTTGCGCTGGCCCGGGCTGTCCGACGATCCCGCGCACGCGGCCGCGCGGGCGCAGATGCGGCGTTGGGGCGGGGTTTTCCGCTTCGAGCTGGCCGACGCCGACGCGGTGGCGGAGTTCGTGCGCCGCAGCCGGCTCGTTTCGCAGGTGACCAGTTTCGGCGGCGTGCACAGCACCGTCGACCGGCGGGCTCAGTGGGGCGATCCGGTGTCCGAGGGATTCGTGCGCTTCTCCGCCGGGTGCGAGGACACCGATGATCTGGTCGCCGACGTGCTCGGGGCGCTCAACTGAGGCCCGCGGGGTTTCCCGTTCTCGCTCGTCGCGGTCGCACCGCTCGCAAACCCCGGTTAAGCTGCGATCCCGCCCCTGCCCGAGGGTGTGAGATGGGCGGAGTCCGCTTGACGGGTAACCCGGCGTGCTGGTTGAGTACTCGCCGTGTTGCCGCGAGCCATGACCGTCAGCTGGGGTCACATCGACCTTCGCCGGGTGGCGAGCGCGCTTTGTCCGCTGCGGTGATCCACCCGGCGTCCCGGGCCTGAGCCCGCATTCCCCGGCCGCTTCCCGGCCACCGCAGCGCTTTCCGGCGCATTCCGCGCGAACTCCCGCGCGACGCAGCCGATCCCGCGACGCCGCAGAACCCGAGGGTGGGCACCGCGCCGCCGCGCGATCCCGATCAATTCGACCGATTCACGAGGACATCCACGTGTTCGCAGTACCTCCCAACACCGTCGCCGCCGAAGCGGACCGCTCTCTGGCGCACCCGGCGCGGATCGCCCGCGAGTTCGCCGCCGACCGGCAATCGTGGGCGCACCGGCTGCGCTACGACCCGCAGCAGCGCTGGTCCGGCCTGCTGGAACGCACCGCCGGGTACGAAGCGTGGCTGCTGAGCTGGTTGCCGGGGCAGCACACCGAACTGCACGACCACGGCGGCGCCACCGGCGCTTTCACCGTCGTGTCCGGTTCGGTCGACGAACGGGTGGTCCGGTCCACCGCCACCGGCCCGGCCGAGGAGTGGCGCACCATCGAGACCGGTCAGTCGCGGGTGTTCGGCCCGGACTACGTGCACCAGGTCGTCAACGACGGCCCGGATCCGGCGATCACCGTGCACGTGTACCGCCCCGCCCGCACCCGCATGACCCGCTACTCCCTCGACCCGGTCCGCGGCCTCACCACTGCTTGACTCCGAAACCCTTCGGGTCGGGTGGAGGTCGCGCCCGACCGAACCAAGGGGGCCGATGGGGAAGCGGTGCGGGGTTGCGGCGCACCGCACAGCGCAGCGGGTGGCAGCATCGCAGGTGACGACCCAGGAGAGTCCTCCGCGATGCCCACTTCGCTGCCCGCGGCGAGTTCGCCGCTGCTGGAACCGGCCGTCGAGCTGCGCCGCGACGACCACCGCCCGCTGGCGGTGCAGCTCGCCGACGCGCTGCGGCACGCCGCCACCCTCGGCCACCTGCGGGGTGGTGACCGGCTGCCGTCCACCCGTGCGCTGGCGCGGCACCTCGGCGTGAGCCGCACCGTCACCGCCGCGGCCTACGAGCAGCTGCACGCCGAAGGCTGGATCGTCGGCAAGCACGGCTCCGGCACCTACGTCACCACCACGCCGCCCGGCTCCCAGCCCTCCTCGCCGGTTCCCGGTTCGGCGACCACCGAGCAGGAAATCGTCGCCGAGGTGAACCTCACGCCCGGCGCCCCGTGGGTGGGCGGCATCGACCGGGCCGCCTGGCGCCGCGCGTGGCGGGCGGCCGCCGACCGCGAACCGGACGAACGAGTGCACCGCGCGGGCCTGGCCGAATACCGCGAGGCCGTGGTGGAACACCTGCTGCGGCACCGCGGCATGGTCACCGGCGGTTCGCACCTCGGCACCGTGCTCGCCACCGGCGGCACCACGGCGGCCGTGGTGGAGCTGGCGGCGGCGGTGCTGGAACCCGGCGCGGTCGTCGCGGTGGAGGAGCCCGGTTACC
The DNA here is from genome assembly GCF_016526145.1 of Saccharopolyspora galaxeae. Classification (GTDB taxonomy): domain Bacteria; phylum Actinomycetota; class Actinomycetes; order Mycobacteriales; family Pseudonocardiaceae; genus Saccharopolyspora_C; species Saccharopolyspora_C galaxeae. The sequence goes on along the minus strand of NZ_JADDUE010000004.1, from coordinate 351,736 downwards.
AGCGCGCGGTGCAGACCTTCCTGGCCGCCGGGATCCGCGTGGTGCCCGCGCCGGTCGACCACGGCGGCATCGTCGTCGAGGAGATCCCGCAAGGGGTGCAGGCGGTCTACTGCTCACCGGCGCACCAGTACCCGCTCGGCGGCCGGTTGCCCGCCGAGCGGCGGGTCGGGCTGGTGGAGCGGGCGCGCGCCGAGGGCTGGCTGATCGTGGAGGACGACTACGACGGCGAACTCCGCTACGACGTGGCGCCGCTGCCGGTGCTGGCCTCGATGGCCCCGGACGTGGTCGTGCACCTCGGCACCACCAGCAAGATCCTCACCCCGACGCTCGGCGTGGGCTGGATGCTCGCCCCGGACCGCGTCGCCGCCGCGGTGCTGGACCACCGCGAGCGCACCGGCACCCGACCTGCCGCGGCCGGACAGCGCGTGTTGGTCGAGTACGCCAGGAACGGGGACCTCGGCAGGCACCTGCGCAGGCTGCGCCGCGAGCTGTCGCAGCGCCGAGTCCTGGTGGTCGATCAGCTGGCGGGATCGGGCGTCGAGGTGTTCGGCGACGAAGCGGGCGCGCACGTGGTGCTGCCGCTCCCGGACGCCGGCGCGGAGCGGCGGGTGGTGCACCGCGCAGCCGGGCAGGGACTGGTGCTCGACGGTCTGCGGCGGCACCACCACGGGGCTCAGCAGTGGTGCGGCATCGCCTTCGGCTACGCCTCGTGTTCACGCGCTGACCTGGAGCGTTCGGTCCGGGAGCTGGCGCGCTGGTGCGCCGAGGAGGCCGGTGTCCGGACCGGCTCGGCCCGGTAGGGTTCCGCGCATGACTCAGCGCAAGATCCGGGTGGCCGTCGTCTTCGGCGGGCGCAGCACCGAGCACGGCGTTTCCTGCCTGTCCGCGGGCAGTGTTCTGGCCCATCTGGATCCGGAGCGCTTCGAGGTGGTGCCGGTCGGCATCACCCGCGAGGGCGCGTGGGTGCTGGGTACCGGAGACCCCGCCGAGCTGGAGATCCGCGACCGGCGCGCCCCCGAAGTCACCGCGGGCACTGCCGTGGCGCTGCCCGGCGACCCGACGCGGCGCGACCTCATGCTGGTCGAACCGGGCCGCGGCGGCGAGATCCTGTCCGGTGTGGACGTTGTTTTCCCGGTGCTGCACGGGGCTTTCGGCGAGGACGGCACCATTCAAGGGCTGCTGGAGATGGCCGACGTGCCGTACGCGGGGCCCGGTGTGCTCTCCAGCGCGGTGTCGATGGACAAGGAGTACACCAAGAAGCTGCTGGCGGCCGAAGGGCTCGCGGTCGGGTGCTACGAAGTGCTCCGCCGCGAACAGTCCACTCTGGACGATCGGCAGCGGGAACGGCTGGGGCTGCCGGTCTTCGTCAAACCCGCCCGCGCCGGTTCGTCGCTGGGCATCAGCAAGGTCACCGGCTGGGCGGAGCTCGACGAGGCCATCGCCGAGGCCCGCCGCACCGACCCGAAGGTGATCATCGAGTCGGCGGTGACCGGCCGCGAGGTCGAGTGCGGCGTGCTGGAATTCCCGGACGGGCGGGTGGAAGCCTCGCTGCCCGCCGAACTGCGGGTGACCGGCACCGCCGACTGGTATGACTACGAGTCCAAGTACCTCGACGACGTCACCGAGTTCGACATCCCCGCCAAGGTCGGCGACGACGTGGTCGAACGGCTGCGGTCGGCTGCGGTGGCCGCGTTCCGCGCGCTGGACTGCCAAGGGCTGGCGCGGGTGGACTTCTTCGTCGCCGAGGACGGCGAGCTGATCGTCAACGAGGTCAACACGATGCCCGGGTTCACCTCGATCTCGCTGTACCCGCGGATGTGGGCGCAGACCGGGGTGGACTACCCGGCGCTGCTGAGCACGCTGATCGACACCGCGCTGTCCCGCGGCACCGGCCTGCGCTGACCCGCGCTTTCCCGAGTGAACGGCCTGCTCGTCCCACTGGATTGGTCGAACGGTCCGTTCACCCCTGGTGAACTTCGCTCCCCGGCGCCTGCCCGACACGCCCGCGCATCGTCCATTCCGAGCAGCTCCGAGCAGAGTGAACGGCCTGTTGGTCCGAATAGGTTGGTCGAACGGTCCGTTCGCTCGCGGAGTTCGGCCGGGAGGAGACCGGCGTCCGGGGAAGGCTGGCGTCAGGGGAAGACGGGCTGTTTCGGCATGGTGCGGCGGATCAGGCCGGAGAGGTCCTGCACCGGGCCGGAACCGGAGTTCGCGGGCGCGGTCAGCGCCACGTGCACCGGGCGGTCCACCGCCAGCCACGAGGTGTTGCCCGCCTCGGAAAGCCGCAGCCAGCTCACCCCGGAGATGTCGACCAGCGGCGAGGTCGGGGTGAGTTCGGCCGGTGCGGGCATCCCGCAGCGCACCGTCACGGGATCGTGCTCGGCGTCGCCCCACGCGACTGTGCCCGGCGGCGCCGGCTCGGCCAGCGGCCGCCGCGGCACCGGTTCACCGTCGAGCACCAGTTCCGGCGGCAGCGCCGCGAGCAGCTTCGAGCACTCCGGCCCGCCCGCGTCCGGCGCAGGCACCGGCGGCAACGCGAGCGGACCGCTGCGGCGGGCCTGCTGCTCGGCCACGACCGCGTCCCGCTGCTGCTTCTGCGAGTACCAGGAGACCAGTCCGAGCGCGCCGACGCCGACGGCCAGCAACCCGCTGAGCACGAGCGCCACGATCAGCACCGGACGGGGAACTCCCGGCTGTTGGTCGAACACGCCGCCCACTACAGCACGGTCCCGCGACGCGGCCGGAAGGCCCCGTCACAGGTGTACGACGGGACACGTCAGCGTGCGGGTGATCCCTTCCACGTTCTGGATGCCTGCCACCACCATTTTCCCGAGCTGGTCGACATTCTCCGCTTCAGCGCGCACGATCACGTCGTACGGGCCGGTCACGTCCTCGGAAGTGAGCACGCCCGGCGCCCCGGAGATCTCGGCGGCAACGGCGGCGGCCTTGCCGACCTCGGTCTGGATGAGGATGAATGCCTGAACCACGGCGTGCCCCTTCGTCTCGGCCTCGGCGGGGTAGGAAACTGGCAGGAAACTACCCCATCGGGCCGTGCGGTTGCTCGAGGATTCAGGAGGTCAGAGGTGGCTTCGGACACTTCGGCGCAGGAGAAGACGGTGTCCGAGGCCGGCGAGTTCGGCCTCATCCACCGGGTGACCTCCGGGCGCCCGCAGCCTCCGTCCACGCTGCTCGGTCCCGGGGATGACGCCGCGGTGCTGGCCGCGCCGGACGGCCGCGTGGTCGCCACCACCGACGTGCTGGTCGAGCAGGTGCACTTCCGCTTCGACTGGTCCAGCCCGCACCAGGTGGGCCGCAAGGCGGTGGCGGTGAACCTGTCCGACCTGGCCGCGATGGGCGCGGTGCCGACCGGGCTGCTGGTCGGCATGGGCGCCCCGCCGGAGACCGCGACCGGCGTGGTCGACGACCTGGCCGCGGGCATGTGGGAGGAGGCGCAGCGCGCGGGCACCGGCCTCGCGGGCGGCGACATGGTCGGCGCGCCGGTGCTGACGCTGTCGATCACCGCGCTCGGCGACCTGCAGGGCCGCACCCCGGTCACCCGCGGCGGGGCGCGGCCGGGCGACGTGGTGGCGGTCGCGGGCAGGCTCGGCTGGGCCGCCGCGGGATTGGCGGTGCTGGGGCGCGGATTCCGGTCCCCGGTCGCCGTCGTGGGCGCGCAGCGGGTGCCGGAGCCGCCGTACGCGGCAGGCCCGGCCGCCGCCGACGCCGGTGCCACCGCGATGATCGACACCTCCGACGGCCTGCTGGCCGACCTCGCGCACATCGCGGAGGCGTCGCAGGTGAGCATCGACGTGCGCAGCGAGCTGGTCGAGGTGCCGCAGCGGCTCACCGAGGTCGCTTCGGCGCTGGGCGCGGACGCGCGGCACTGGGTGCTCACCGGCGGTGAGGACCAGGCGCTGGTGGCGACGTTCCCGCCGGACCTGCCGCTGCCGGAGGGCTGGCGCGCGCTCGGCGAGGTCGGCGAAGGCACCGGAGTCACCGTCGACGAAGCCGGTTACGAAGGTTCTGCGGGCTGGGAGCACTGGCGCTGACGTCCTCGCCGCGCGAGCGCAGCGATCGGCCCGGCCGCCGCGCATGAAAAGGACCGGCGGAACGGATCCCGCCGGTCCTTCGCAGCCGGTGCCGCTCAGCCGGAAGTGGCCGCCTGCGGACCGCTCGTGCGGTCGTTCTCCTCCATCAGCGGACGGCCCGCCGTCTCCTTCATCAGCAAGATCGGTACCAGCGCCACCAGCGCCGCGCCCATCAGGTAGTAGCCGGGGAAGAAGGAATTCCCGGTGATCTCCACCATCGACTCGTTGATCAGCGGCGCGGTCCCGCCGAACGCGGCGGTGGAGAGGTTGTAGCCGATGCTGAACGCCGCGTACCGCACCTTGGTCGGGAACATCGCGGGCAACGTCGCCGCCAGCGGCCCGACGAGCTGGACGTGCCCGATGCCCAGCAGCGTCAGCCCCAGCAGCGTCGTGACCATGGTGCCCTGCGAGATCAGCAGGAACGCCGGGTAGGGCAGCACGATGAAGCAGATCGCCGCGGACAGGAAGACCGGTTTGCGCCCGACCCGGTCCGACAGCGCCCCGACCGGCGTGATCAGCACCATCATCACCGCCACGACCAGCAGCAGCGGCACCAGCACCTGGTATTCCTGCCCCTCCGGGACGGACAGGGTGTCTTCCAGGTAGGTCTCCATGTAGGTCAGGATCGTGTAGTTGGCGACGTTGATGAGCACCACGACGCCCATCAGGATCAGCAGCTGCTGCCAGTGCCCCTTGATCAGCGCCTTCAGCGGGGAGCGGGCGACGTTGCCGGAGGCCTCGAGGTTCTTGAACGCCGGGGTGTCCTCCAGCTTGGAGCGCAGGTAGAGCCCGATCAGGCCGAGCGGGCCGGCCAGCAGGAACGGCACCCGCCAGCCCCAGGACTCCATGGCCGCCTCGGGCAGCGCCAGGATCAGCAGCGTCGGCACCAGCGCGCCGAGCCCGAACCCGGCCAGCGTGCCGAATTCCAGCCAGCTGCCGTAGAAACCGCGTTTGCGGTTGGGCGCGAACTCGGCGATGTAGGTGGCCGCGCCGCCGTACTCACCGCCGGTCGAGAAGCCCTGCAGCATCCGGCACAGCAACAGCAGCATCGGCGCCAGGATGCCGATCGTGTCGTAACCCGGCAGCAGGCCGAGCACGAACGTCGACCCGGACATCAGCAGGATCGTGACCGCGAGCACCTTCTGCCGCCCGATCCGGTCGCCCAGCGGGCCGAAGAACAGGCTTCCCAGCGGCCGGAACAGGAAGGACATCGCGAAGACCGCGAACGTCGAGACGGTCCCCCACGGGCCGGGGAAGAACTGCTGACCCACGTAGCTCGCGACGTAGGCGTAGACACCGAAGTCGTACCACTCGGTGGTGTTGCCGATCGCTGCGGCGCCCACCGCGCGTCGTAGCAGCGACCGCTGTTCCGGCGTTACCTCGTCCGTTCCCTGTGCAGTCATGAGGGTGTGTGCCACCTCCGGGTCGTGCCGTCCACGGTGTGTGAACACGTTTGGAGTACCGAGAACTTAGCCGAGTAGCCGTTCGCTGACCACCGAATCGGCCACATCTGTGCCGTTTCGATAGTTGTGCGGAGCAGGTAAAACCTCGTTTCGGAGGCGGTCGTGCACGCACTGTCCGGCGGCCGGGCGGCGGTGCGATGCTGATCACGGGCCGCGACGAAGATCGCGAGATGGTGGACTGCATGGTCAACTCGTTCGGGGAACATGATGACGCCGTGCAGTGTCCGCCGTCACGCCGCCCCGCGCCGCTCGGGGCGGCCGCGGGCTCGGTTCCGGCCGATCGCTAGAGTGCGCGCTCATGGCACGTCCCTTGCATGAGGTCGTCGAGGCGGGCTGGGCCGAGGCGCTGGAGCCGGTCGCCGACCAGATCACGGCCATGGGTGAGTTCCTGCGCGCCGAGGTCGCTGCGGGGCGCAACTACCTGCCTTCCGGGGACAACGTGCTGCGGGCCTTCCAGCAGCCGTTCCACGACGTGCGGGTGCTGATCGTCGGCCAGGACCCGTATCCGACGCCGGGGCACGCGGTCGGCCTGAGCTTCTCCGTGGCCGAGGGCGTGCAGCCGCCGAAGAGCCTGATCAACATCTTCCGCGAGTACTGCTCCGACCTCGGCCACCCGAAGCCCTCCGGCGGCGACCTCACGCCGTGGACCGAACAGGGCGTGCTGCTGCTCAACCGCGCGCTGACCGTGCAGCCGAGCAAGCCGGCCGCGCACCGCGGCAAGGGCTGGGAGGTCGTCACCGACCAGGCCATCCGCGCGCTGGCCGCCCGCGAGCAGCCGATGGTGGCGATCCTGTGGGGCAACGACGCGCGCAGCACCCGCGGGCTCATGCCGGGCGTGCAGTGCGTCGAGTCGGTGCACCCGAGCCCGATGTCGGCCGACCGCGGCTTCTTCGGCTCCCGCCCGTTCAGCCGCGCCAACGAGATCCTGCGGGAAGCGGGCGCCGAGCCGGTCGACTGGAAGCTCCCCTGAACGCTCCGGCCGGCCGCCGCCGGTGAACGCGCTGTGATCGAACAGCCCTCCGGCGTGTCCGCGAGGCGCCGGTTCGGCGGATGGTCCGGCTCGGCATCCGGTCGTACATTGGCCGTGCGGTGGACTTGTGCGCGCCGATGGAAGAAGGCTTGTCATGGGTGCCGGAGGTGGTCTGACGCGCCTGCTGCGCAGGGTGTGGCCGGGAGCCAACCCGCTGCGGCGCCGGACCGACCTGTTCGAGCCGGCGGCACTGCTGGTCGTGCTGGTGCTGACCGCGGTGGCGGTGGTCGCCGCGCTGCTGGTCTCGCAGTCGGTGCTGCACTCGCACCTCGCCGAGGTGCGTGCCGAGCAGGCGTCCCGGCACGCGGTGCAGGCGCGGGTGCTGGCTCAGCTCAACGGCGACGATCCAGTGACGCGGCCCGTCGCGGTGGGTTGGAGCCCGAGCCCGCAGCAGGAGCGGTTCGCGGTCGTCGAAGCGCCGGTGAACGGCCCGCTGCCCGCGGAGCTGCCGATCTGGGTCGACCGGGAGGACCGCCCGGTCCCGCCGCCGCGCCCGCCTGCCGAGGCGACGCAGGCGGCCGGTACCGCGGGGGCCGGAGTGCTGATCGGCTCCGTGCTCGGGTTGTCGGTGCTCTACGGCGGCGCCCGCTGGGTCGTGCGCAGGCAGCGGCTCGCGGCCTGGGAAGCGGAATGGGCGCAGGTCGGCCCCAAGTGGCGGCACTACTGGCCGTGACGCCCCGCAGACCGTGCGGGCGCGAGACGCGAAGAACCCCGGGGCGGTCGGACCACCCCGGGGTTCTTCGTGCGATTCGAGCGTTCAGCCGCGAACGACCTTGCCCGCCTTCAGGCAGGAGGTGCACACGTTCATCCGCTTGCGCCCGGAAAGACCGATCTTGGCGTGCACGGTCTGGATGTTCGGGTTCCACCGGCGCCTGGTCTTCCGGTGGGAGTGCGAGACCAAGTTGCCGAAGCCCGGCCCCTTGTTGCAGACGTCGCAGACGGCAGCCACGTCAGACACCCCTAACTTTCGCGTTCGACGTGCTCCCACGCCGGCGGCGGGGAAGCCTGGGTTTCGGTTGCGGCGATGGTCCGCACGAGCGCTGCCCGCTTGGTGGTCCCGCCGGCTGCGCGCCGAGGAGGACCGCGTCCCGCTGGGCCTGCTGCTCGCCAGGGTCGCGCCGCGCCTCCCGGCAGTGCCCTCCGGCGGGATCGTCGATGCGATCCGCCGGTACCGTCCTCGCGCGGAGGCCGGGCCGGGCGTACAGCCATGCGGATGCCCTGGGCCATCGCCGCCCAAGACCCGGACAGCTTACCCCACGGTCGTCGTGCCCCTTCGCCCGCCTGGCGAGTGCGGATCGCACGGGGACGGATCGCCGGGCCGTGGCCGCGACAGCACCGCCCGGCTCCTACGCTGCCCGCGTGGCAGGGAGTCCGGAAGTGCTGCGGGTGTTGGACGAAGCGGCGGCCCGCCGGTGGGCGCGCGAGTCGGTGACGGCACTGGCCGCCGACCGCGCTGCGCTGGACCGGATCAACGTCTACCCGGTCGCCGACGCGGACACCGGCACGAACCTGCTGCACACGATGCGCTCCGCGGGCTCGGCGCTGGACGCGTCGGAGGCCGCCGCGCCGGACGGGCTGCTGGCGGTGCTCGCGGAGGGCGCGCTGGCGGGCGCGCGCGGCAACTCCGGAATGTTGTTCTCGCAGGTCCTGCGCGGGCTGGCCGAGGGAGTGCGGGGCGTCGGCAAGATTGACGGCGCCGCGTGGCGGGATGCTTTGCACCGCGCGGAGTCGCTCGCGCGCCGAGCGGTGGCCGAACCTGTGGAGGGCACCCTGCTGTCGGTGCTGCGCGCCGCCGTTCTCGGCGCCGCGAACTGCACCTCCGACGAACTCGCCGACGTGGTCCGGCTGTCCACGGCGGATGCGGTGCTGGCGCTGGAACGCACCACCGCACAGCTCCCGGCGCTGGCGGCGGCGGGGGTGGTCGACGCGGGCGGGCGCGGCCTGGTCGTGCTGCTGGACGCGTTGCACGCGGTGGTGCACGACGGTGCGCGGCTGGCGCCCGAACCTCCGGAGGGGGAGCTGCGCGAACCGGCAGCGCCGGGCGGTCCCGCCTACGAGGTCATGTACCTGCTCACCGGCGCGGAGCCGGAGGGTCTGGAGCGGCTGCGCGACGCTCTGGCGGAACTCGGCGACTGCGCATCGGTGGCCGGTGACGGCGCGGACTCGTGGGCGGTGCACGTGCACTGCGACGACATCGGCGCGGCGATCGAGGCGGGCATCGAGACCGGCCGCGTCCGCCGCATCCGGGTGGTGCGCTTCGCGGATCAGGCCGCCGCGCCGCACGCCGCGAGCGGACAGGGGGTGCTGGCGTGCGTGCGCGGCGGCGAACTCGCCGAGCTGTTCCGCGGTGAGGGCGCAGATGTCCTGGAAGTGGGTGCCGAACCACCCGCGGCGGACGAGCTGGTCGAAGCGATCGATGCGACCGGTGCCGCGCACGTGGTGGTGCTGCCCAACGACGCGGCGGTCACCGCCGTCGCCGAACGCGCCGCCGAGCACCTCGTCCGCGCGGGCCGCGACGTCGTGGTCGTGCCCACCGGCTCACCGGTCCAGGGCTTGGCCGCGCTCGCGGTGCACGACACCTCGCGGCGGCGCCCGGACGACGTGGTGGCGATGGCGGAGGCCGCGGCGGCGACCCGGCGGGGCGAGCTGCGCATCGCCGATTCCGAGGCGCTGACCTGGGCGGGACACTGCCGCCCGGGTGATGTGCTGGGGCTGGCCGATGGCGAGGTCGTGCTGCTGGGCCGAGATTTCTTCGCGGTGGCCCGGGACCTGGTGGACCGGATGTTCACCGCGGGCGGGGAACTGGTCACGGTGCTGATCGGTGCGCGGGCGCCTGCCGGGGTCGGCGACGAGCTGACCGCGCACCTGGCGCGGCACCGGCCCGAGGTCGAGTGCGTCTGCTACCCGGGAGGGGAACTCGGCTCGGCCGTGCTGCTCGGTGTGGAGTGAGCGAGCCGGGTTCGCGCCCCTCGCCATCTGGCACGGTTACTACCGCGAAGACGATCGAGGGGGCGCGATGACGATCCGCAAGCGGATGCGGCCGGAGGAGCGGTCGGTGTGGACCTCGGCGGTCTCCAGCGCGGTGCTGCTGGTGCTCGCGGTCGTGTCGCTGCTCGCGGGCGCGTTGTTCGCGGTGTGCACCGCGATCGATGTGCTGCCGGGACTCTGGTTCACCGCCGCGACGTTCACCGTGGTCGGCCTGACGCTGCTGCTGTTCTCGTCGGTGCGGGTGCTCATCGGCGATCGAGGGCTGACGATCATGTACGGCCCGTTGCGCAGGCCGGTGCAACGGCTGGCGCTGGCGGAGATCGAAAGCGCGCGGGTGGAGAACCGGCGGCCCGCCGAGGTCGGCGGCTGGGGCTACCGCGGGCTTCCCGGCAAGGCCACGATCATGTTGCGCGCCGGGGAGTGCCTCGTGGTGCGCTACCGCTCCGGCCGGGAGGTCGGCATCAGCGTGGACGACGCGGAACGCGGCGCGGCGCTGCTGAACGCGATGCTGTGAGCGCGCAGGCGGCGGGTTTCGTCGGTGGCGTCCGATAATCTCGCCAGCGGAAGCTCAGCGGGAACGCCCGAAACCGATGAGGTTCACGACCGGTGGGCCGGAAATCTTGGGGCACAGGACGAGCGGGGCACGGATGACCACTTTGGAGACCGGGCTGGAGCGGGTGCTCGGCGGCAAGACCGGCAAGGCGCTCGAGTCCGCCCTCGGTCTGTCCACTGTGGGCGACCTGGTGCGGCATTATCCGCGCCGCTACGCCGAACGCGGCGAACTCACCGCGATCGCCGGGCTGGAGATCGACGAGCACGCCACGGTGCTGGCGAAGGTCGAGCGGGTCACCAAGCGCAGCATGAAATCCCGCCGCGGAACCATCGTGGAGGCCCGCATCACCGACGGGCACCGGCCGCTGCTGTGCACGTTCTTCAACCAGGCGTGGCGGGAACGCGAGCTGTTGCCCGGCCGCCGCGGCATGTTCGCGGGCAAGGTCACCGCCTACAAGGGCGCGCTGCAACTCGCGCACCCCGAGTACCAGCTGTTCGACGAGCAGGAGCAGGACGCTGGTTCGGCGGCCGAGGAGTTCGCCGCAGCGCTCATCCCGGTCTACCCGTCCGCGCAGGGCCTGCCGTCCTGGTCGATCGCCCGCTGCGTGCGCCAGGTGCTGGACACCTGGGACGGGGCCGAGGATCCGCTGCCGGAGCCGCTGCGCGCCGAGCACCGGCTGATGGGCCTGGAGTCCGCACTGCGCAAGATCCACCAGCCCGCCGATCACGGCGAGGTGGCCGCCGCGCAGAACCGGCTCAAGTGGGACGAGGCGCTGGCGGTGCAGCTGGTGCTGGCGCGGCTGCGCGAAACCGCGCACGAGCACCCCGCCCCGGCCAGCCCGCGCCGCGATGACGGCCTGCTCGCCGAGTTCGACCAGGGGCTGCCGTTCCGGCTCACCCAGGGCCAGACCGACATCGGCGAGCAGATCGCCGCCGACCTGGCCACCGAGCACCCGATGAACCGGCTGGTGCAGGGCGAGGTCGGTTCCGGCAAGACGCTGGTGGCGCTGCGCGGCATGTTGCAGGTGGTGGATTCCGGGCGGCAGGCCGCGATGCTGGCGCCCACCGAGGTGCTGGCCGCGCAGCACGCCCGCTCGCTGGCCGAGCTGCTTGGCGACCTCGGCAGGGCCGGTGAGCTCGGCGCGGCCGAGCACGCCACCGGCGTCACGCTGCTGACCGGCTCGCTGCCCGCCGCGCAGCGCAAGAAGGCGTTGCTGGCGGCGGCTTCCGGCGAGGCGGGGATCGTCGTCGGCACCCACGCGCTGATCCAGGACCGGGTGTCGTTCGCCGACCTCGGCATGGTCGTGGTCGACGAGCAGCACCGCTTCGGCGTGGAGCAGCGGGACGCGCTGCGGGCGCGCGGCGGCGGTGAGGTGGCGCCGCACGTGCTGGTGATGACCGCGACGCCGATTCCCCGCACGGTCGCGATGACCGTCTACGGCGACCTGGAGACCTCGGCGCTGCGGGAGCTGCCGCAGGGCCGCTCGCCGATCAGCACGAGCGTCGTTCCCGCGGCGGAGAAACCGGCGTGGCTGGACCGCGCGTGGCAACGCGTCCGCGAAGAGGTGACCGCGGGGCACCAGGTCTACGTGGTGTGCCCGCGCATCGGCGACGACGAGCAGAACCCGCCGAAGAAGCCGAAATCCGCCCAGAAGTCCGAAGTGGACGAAGAAGCTCCGGACGAGGGCGCGGATTCCGGCGAACGCCGCTCGCCGCTGTCGGTGCTGGAGGTGGCCGAGAAGCTGTCCGCGGGGCCGTTGTCCGGGCTGCGGCTCGGCGTGCTGCACGGCCGGTTGCCCGCCGACGACAAGGACGCGGTGATGCGCGCCTTCGCCGACGGCGGTGTGGACGTGCTGGTGGCCACGACGGTCGTCGAGGTCGGTGTGAACGTCCCGAACGCCACGGTCATGGTGATCATGGACGCGGACCGGTTCGGCGTGAGCCAGCTGCACCAGCTGCGCGGCCGCGTCGGGCGGGGTTCGGCCGCGGGGCTGTGCCTGCTGGTCAGCGATGCGGTCGCGGGCACCACCACGCGCGAGCGGCTGGACTCGGTCGCCTCCACCACCGACGGGTTCGAGCTGGCGAAGCTGGACCTGGAGCTGCGCAGGGAAGGCGACGTGCTGGGCGCGACGCAGTCCGGCCGCAAGTCCGGGCTCAAGATGCTCTCGCTGCTGCGCGACGAGGACGTGATCGCCGAGGCGCGGGTGGCGGCGCAGCACCTGGTCGCCGAGGATCCAGCCCTGCGCGGCCATCCCGGTCTGGCGGCCATGGTCACCGAACTCGTCGACGCGCAAAGCGCGGGTTTCCTGGAGAAGTCGTGAGCGCGGCGGAGTCCGAACGGCGGCGCGCGCATCGGCGGACGGTGTGCGACCCGGCCGGTGGCCGGTGGTGATCGGGCGCGCTCGGCCGCCCGCGCGAAGGACGGGTGGCGCACCGGCCGAGCCGCGGTCAACTTTCGCGTCGGCGGAAAAACTCGATTCCTTCTCATCGGGACGCCTTGCATGACCGATCTTCCGCAGCAGGTCAGCGCTTTTCGATGAGGTGCATCACCGTTGCACTCTCTCGGTGGACGGAATTTTCGCGGTACGGTTTCGCCCGACGGTCCGACACCTGCCCAGGAGGTAGCCGGCATGTTCCGCAAGGTCCTCGTCGCCAACCGTGGCGAGATCGCCATCCGAGCCTTCCGCGCGGGCTACGAGCTCGGCGCCGGAACGGTGGCGGTGTTCCCGCACGAAGACCGCAACTCGCTGCATCGGCTCAAGGCCGACGAGTCCTACGAGATCGGCGAACCCGGCCACCCGGTGCGCGCCTACCTGTCCGTGGACGAGGTAGTGCAAGCCGCGCGCCAAGCCGGCGCGGACGCGATCTACCCCGGTTACGGTTTCCTGTCCGAGAACCCGGATCTGGCGGGCGCGTGCCGCGAAGCGGGCATCACGTTCGTCGGCCCCAGCCGCGAAATCCTGGAGATGACCGGCAACAAGGCCACCGCGGTGGCCGCGGCCCGCGAGGCGGGCGTGCCGGTGCTGGATTCCTCCGCTCCGTCCGCGGACATCGACGAGCTGACGTCGGCGGCCGAGTCCATGCAGTTCCCCGTGTTCGTCAAGGCCGTCGCGGGCGGCGGTGGCCGCGGGATGCGCCGGGTCGACGAGCTCGGCGCGCTGCGGGAGGCGCTGGAAGCCGCGATGCGCGAAGCCGACGCGGCCTTCGGCGATCCGACGGTCATCCTGGAGCAGGCCGTGGTCAACCCGCGGCACATCGAGGTGCAGATCCTCGCCGACAACGAGGGCAACGTGATGCACCTGTTCGAGCGGGACTGCTCGGTGCAGCGGCGGCACCAGAAGGTCATCGAGATCGCCCCGGCTCCGAACCTCGAACCCGAGCTGCGCGAGCGCATCTGCGCCGACGCGGTCGCGTTCGCCCGCAAGATCGGCTACGTCAACGCCGGGACCGTGGAGTTCCTGGTCGACGAGCAGGGCAGGCACGTGTTCATCGAGATGAACCCGCGCATCCAGGTCGAGCACACCGTCACCGAAGAGGTCACCGACGCCGACCTGGTGCAGTCCCAGCTGCGCATCGCCTCCGGCGAGACGCTGGCCGACCTGGGCATGAGCCAGGAGACGATGCGGCTGCGCGGCGCGGCGCTGCAGTGCCGGATCACCACCGAGGACCCGACCAACGGGTTCCGCCCGGACACCGGGATGATCAGCGCCTACCGCTCGCCGGGCGGCGCGGGCATCCGCTTGGACGGCGGCACCGCGTTCGCGGGCACCAGCATCAGCGCGCACTTCGACTCGATGCTGGTGAAGCTTTCCTGCCGCGGCAGGGACTTCCCGACCGCGGTGGCGCGGGCGCGCCGCGCGGTGGCGGAGTTCCGCATCCGCGGGGTGGCCACGAACATCCCGTTCCTGCAGGCGGTGCTGGACGACGAGGACTTCGCGGCGGGCCGGGTCACCACCTCGTTCATCGAGCAGCGGCCGCACCTGCTGACCGCCCGGCACTCCGCCGACCGCGGCACCCGGCTGCTGAACTACCTCGCGGACGTGACGGTGAACCGGCCGAACGGGGAGCGGCCCGCGGCCGCGGACCCGGTGTTCAAGCTGCCGGACGTGGACCTGACCACGACGGTGCCGAAGGGCTCCAAGCAGCGGCTCACCGAACTCGGCCCGCAGGGCTTCGCGCGCTGGATGCGGGAATCCGACGCGGTCGGCGTCACCGACACCACCTTCCGCGACGCGCACCAGTCGCTGCTGGCGACGCGGGTGCGCAGCAAGGACCTGCTCGCCGTCGCGCCGCACGTCGCGCGGATGACGCCGGAGCTGCTGTCGCTGGAGTGCTGGGGCGGTGCGACCTACGACGTGGCGCTGCGGTTCCTGGCCGAGGACCCGTGGGAGCGGCTGGCCAAGCTGCGCGACTCGGCGCCGAACATCTGCCTGCAGATGCTGCTGCGCGGGCGCAACACCGTCGGCTACACGCCTTACCCGACCGAGGTGACCGAGCACTTCGTGCAGGAGGCCACCGACACCGGCATCGACATCTTCCGGATCTTCGACGCGCTCAACGACATCGAGCAGATGCGCCCGGCGATCCAGGCGGTGCGCGACACCGGCAAGTCCGTTGCCGAGGTGGCGCTGTGCTACACCGGCGACCTCTCGGACCCGGGCGAGAACATCTACACGCTGGACTACTACCTGCGCCTGGCCGAGCAGATCGTCGAGGCGGGCGCGCACGTGCTGGCGATCAAGGACATGGCCGGGCTGCTGCGCGCGCCCGCGGCCACCAAGCTCGTCACCGCGCTGCGCAGCGAATTCGACCTGCCGGTGCACCTGCACACGCACGACACGCCGGGCGGGCAGCTGGCGACGTACCTGGCCGCGATCCAGGCCGGGGTGGACGCCGTGGACGGTGCGACGGCCTCGCTGGCGGGCACCACTTCGCAGCCCGCGCTCTCGTCGGTGGTGGCGGCCACCGATCACACCGAGCGGGCGACCGGGCTGGACCTGGGTGCGGTGTGCGACCTGGAGCCGTACTGGGAGTCGGTGCGCAAGATCTACCGGCCGTTCGAGGCGGGGCTGGCCTCGCCGACCGGCCGGGTCTACCGCCACGAGATCCCCGGCGGGCAGCTGTCGAACCTGCGCACCCAGGCCGTCGCGCTCGGTCTCGGGGACAAGTTCGAGGAGATCGAGGCGATGTACGCCGCGGCCGACCGCATCCTCGGCAGGCTGGTGAAGGTCACCCCGTCCTCGAAGGTCGTCGGTGATCTGGCGCTGCACCTGGTCGGCGCGGGCGTGGCCCCTGCGGACTTCGAGGCCGATCCGCGCCGGTTCGACATCCCGGACTCGGTGATCGGCTTCCTGCAGGGCGAACTCGGCGAGCCGCCCGCGGGCTGGCCGGAGCCGTTCCGCACCCGCGCGCTGGAGGGGCGCCCGCAGGGCCGCCAGCTCGCGGAACTCACCGAGGAGGACCGGAAGGGGCTCGCGGAGAACCGCCGCGACACGCTGAACAAGCTGCTGTTCGCCAAGCCCACCAAGGAGTTCACCGAGCACCGCGAGGCGTACGGCGACACTTCGCTGTTGCGCAGCAAGGATTTCTTCTACGGGCTGCGGCCGGGGGAGGAGTACTCGGTCGACCTGGAACCGGGCGTGCGGCTGCTCATCGGCCTGGAGGCGATCAGTGACCCGGACGAGCGCGGCATCCGCACCGTGATGGCGGTGCTCAACGGCCAGCTGCGGCCGATCCAGGTGCGGGACCGCTCGGTGGCCACCGACCTGCCGGTGGCGGAGAAGGCCGACCGCAGCAATCCGGCGCACGTTCCGGCGCCGTTCGCCGGGGTGGTCACGCTCTCGGCCGCCGAGGGCGACAGCGTCTCGGCCGGTCAGACCGTGGCCACCATCGAGGCGATGAAGATGGAGGCGGCGATCACCGCTGGGCAGGACGGGCAGATCAAGCGCCTCGCGATCGGTTCCGTCCAGCAGGTCGAAGGTGGCGACCTGATCGTCGAGCTGGGCTGACGCCGGTCCGCTCGTTCGCCCGGTAGGAGAACAGGCGCCGTCTCGCTGCGGAAGCTTGCCGATCGTCGGCTGTCCGCGCGGGACGACGCCTGGGAGTCCGCGGTGGTTCTTCGACGCGCAGAACCCGCTCGGCGATCTCCGAGCACTTCGACGGCCGAGCGGATTCCACCGGAAGTGAATCTTCTGCCTGCGCTGATCGGTGGGTATCGTTGCGCCGACCGTGGCAGGCGAAGATCTCCGCGCCACGTTCCGCACGATCGGGCCGCCCACCGGGGCCGGCCCCGCGAAGGAGCCGGCCGTGACACTGCTGCCCAGGGGCGCGGACATCACCAAGTCCAGCGCTTCGCGCGTCTACGACTACGGGCTGGGCGGTTCGCACAACTTCGCGGTGGACCGCGAAGTGCTCGACGCGATCAAGAAGATCTACCCGCCGACTCCGCAGCCCGCCGTGGACAACCGCGCGTTCCTCGGCCGCGCGGTCCGGTTCTGCCAGCAGGCGGGCATCCGGCAGTTCCTGGACCTGGGCTCGGGAATGCCGACCCTGGGCAACGTGCACGAGATCGCGCAGCGGGACGATCCGCTGGCGCGCGTGGTCTACGTCGACGTGGATCCGGTCGCGGTGGCCTACAGCCGGACGCTGCTGGCCGGTCAGCGCCACACCGCGGTGCTGCAGGCCGACATGCGGGATCCGGAGCACGTGCTCAACCACCCGGACACGCTGGCCGCGCTCGACTTCGAGCAGCCGGTGGCGGTGCTGATGGTGGCGATGACGCACTACATCAACGACGCGGATCGGCCCGGTGCGGCGGTGGCGGCCTACCGGCGGGCGATGGCTCCCGGCTCGTTCCTGGTCTTCTCGCACATGACCGCGGACGACTTCCCGGAGGTCCGGCGCACCGCCGAGACGTTCAACGCGGGCAGCTCCGACGAGCTGGTGCTGCGCAGCCGCTGCGAGATCGACGCGCTGCTGGGCGGTTTCGAGTACCTGGATCCGGGGTTGGTCTACCCGGCCGATTGGCGCCCGGACGGGCCGCTGTCGCCGGGGTACGAGCCTGCGCGGGCCGCTTGCTACGCAGCCGTCGCGCGACCGCGCGATTGAGCTGCCGTCGCGCGACCGCGCGATTGAGCTGCGGAGCACCGGAGTCGGCCAAACACGTTGCGTGCAAACGCAATTAGATCATCCGTGGGTGCGAACCCGTTGCCAGCGGCCGATTTTCCCGGGCCAACGTCATCTTTTTGCGGATATCGGGCGAAATCCGACCCCGCAGCGAAACCGAACACGTGTGCTTGTGGCACGGTGGAGTGACAGCGAAGATCCGGAAGGACGTGAACGACCGTGCGCAACTTGACCAAGCACGCCGGGCGACTGGCCCTGGTGACCGCACTCGCCGCGGGCGGCGCGCTGACCGGAGCCGCGGCCTACGCCGACGCCGGCGATGTCACCCCGTGCCAACCGAGCGCGAAGGCGTGCGTCGACCTGTCGTCGAAGCAGGCGTGGTTGCAGAAGGACGGCACGGGCTACTACGGCCCGGTGCCGCTCACCTCCGGTAAGGCGGGCGCCGAGACGCCGACCGGCGTGTTCCAGGTGCAGTGGAAGGACGCCGACCACCGCAGCGGCGAGTTCGACAACGCACCGATGCCGAACGCGGTGTTCTTCACCAACACCGGCGTCGCCTTCCACGAGGGCAGCCTCCAGCAGGAGTCCAACGGCTGCCTGCACTTGTCCACCACCGCCGCGAAGCGGTTCTTCGACGAGCTGAACAAGGGCGACGAGGTGCAAGTCGTGCAGTGATCCGGCACGGCGGTGATTCGCCGCGGCAGTGATTCGCCGCGACGGCGACCCGCCGCCACGGCGATCCGCCGCGACGGCGCGACTCCGCCCGGGCAGGGAACTCCCCGCCCGGGCGGAGTTTTTCGTTCGCAGCGCCCGGGCGGGCCGCGCTGCTTTCCCCGCCGCGCCGCAGCCGTCGACGACCACGCCCGGCCCGCTCCTTCTGCCGTCTCGAACCGGGGCGAGGCGGGAGTCCCCCGCACCCGCGCCCCCGCGACCGTGCGCGAAGATGACCCGGTGACTCGGATCGTGGCCGGCAGCGCGGGCGGACGCCGCATCGAAGTGCCCCCGCGCGGTACCCGCCCGACGTCCGAACGAGTCCGGGAAGCCGTGTTCAGCGCGCTGGAAGCGAGCGTGGAGCTGGACGGCGCGCGGGTGCTCGACCTCTACGCGGGCTCCGGTGCGCTCGGGCTGGAAGCCCTTTCCCGCGGAGCCGCGCACGCCACGTTCGTAGAGGCCGACCGGCGCGCCGCGCAGATCGTCCGCCGCAACGCCGGCTCCCTCGGTTTCCGGCAGATCCGGATCGAGCAGGCCAAGGCCGAGACGGCGCTGGCCGACACTGGGCAGGCCGATACTGGGCAGGCCGATACTGCGCTGGGAGCGCCGCCTGCCGGACCGTTCGACGTGGTGTTCGCCGACCCGCCCTACGACCTCGACCCGTCCAAGTTGGACTCGGCGCTGCGCGCGCTGGCGGCAGGCGGCCGGCTCGCGCCGGGCGCGGTCGTGGTGCTGGAACAGGCGGTGCGCAACGGAGATCCGAGCTGGCCGGAACCACTGGCGGCCATCCGCAGCCGCCGCTACGGCGACACCGTCGTGCACTGGGCGGGCAACGAACCCGCGTGATCGGTGACGCACGCCACGCGACGCCTGATGGGCACCCGGGCCGGTGCTAACGTCGGCGCTCATGAGGCGTGCCGTGTGTCCGGGCTCCTACGACCCTGTTACCAACGGCCATCTCGACATCATCGAGCGGTCTTCCGGGCTGTTCGACGAGGTCGTCATCGCGGTGCTGGTGAACAAGAGCAAGCGCAGCCTGTTCGGCGTCGACGAACGCATCGAGATGCTGCGCGAGGTCACCGAGCCGTGGCCGAACGTGCGCATCGACTCCTGGCACGGCCTGCTGGTGGACTACTGCCGCAACAACGGCATCGGCGCGATCGTGAAGGGCCTGCGCGCGGTCAGCGACTTCGACTACGAGCTGCAGATGGCGCAGATGAACCAGCGGCTCTCCGGGGTGGAGACGCTGTTCATGTCCACCAATCCGCTCTACAGCTTCCTGGCCAGCTCGCTGGTCAAGGAGGTCGCGACCTACGGCGGGGACGTTTCCAGCCTGGTCCCGCCGAAGATCGAGCAGCGCCTGGTGAAGCGCGTCGCCGAACGCGCGGCCGAGGACGGCTGAGGTCCGCTCGGGCGATCGGTCCCGCGGCTTCCCGCATCGGGAACGGGAGATGTACCGGGAACGACCTGGAGCCACTGCCGGGTGAACTCCGGGTGCAGCAGGCTTCGGGTTCCCGCCAAACCGCCCGGCGCGGCCGGGCGGCGGGGCTAGCGTCCGGCGCATGAGCATCTCGTCCAGAGCCATCAAGGTCGTTCTTGCCGGACTGCTCGCGATGGCGGGCCTGTTCGGCTTCTCCAGCGCCGCGGTCGCCACCGCCCCCGCGCCCGCGGCCCCAGTCCAGGTGCAGCAGGCGCCGTGCGGCGAAACCGGCGAGTTCGCCCCGGTCAAGCTCTCCGAACTGCCGCCGGAAGCCACCGACACGGTCAACCTGATCAAGCAGGGCGGCCCGTTCCCGTACCCGCAGGACGGCCAGACCTTCAGCAACCGCGAAGGGATCCTGCCGGACTGCGCCGACGGCTACTACAAGGAGTACACGGTGGAAACGCCGGGCAGCGACGACCGCGGGGCGCGGCGCTTCGTGGTCGGCGACGGCGGCGAGTACTTCTACACCGAGGACCACTACGAGACGTTCTCCATCACCGACATCAACGCCTGATCCGCTCGTTCCCCGGCACCCGCCGCGCTGCGCGGCGGGTGCCGGTCTGTTCGCACCGCGAGATGTCGATCACCCGATCGGCGGCAGCCGCTTCCGCGGTCAGGTGAAACGGGACACGCGCGGCGTAGTTGCGCCCCGCCCGCCGCCGGTCACGGCACACTGGAGATCGGCCGACCCGTGATCGCCGGGGCCGGGGTCTGGTGTCATGCTTTGCGCTCCGGACGGCTACGACGGCAGGGAGATCGAGGTGTACCGGGTTTTCGAGGCGCTCGACGAGCTCGTGACGATCGTCGAGGAGGCGCGCGGCGTTCCGATGACGTCGGGCTGCGTGGTGCCCCGCGGCGACGTGCTGGAACTGCTCGACGACGTGCGCGACGCGCTGCCGCAGGAGTTCGACGACGCGCAGGACGTGCTGGACCACCGCGACGACGTGGTGTCCAAGGCCGAGGCGCAGTCCGGCAAGGCGATCGGCGACGCCCGCACGGAGGCCGACCGCACGCTGTCCTCGGCGCGCTCCGAGGCGGAGCAGATCCTCTCCGACGCCCGCGACCGGGCCGACCAGATGATCGCCGACGCGCGCGCGGAGGCCGAGGAGTCGGTGACCGCCGGCCGCCGCGAGTACGAGGACCACGTCAGCCGCGCCCAGTCCGAGGCCGACCGGATGGTGCAGGCCGGGCGGGCCGCCTACGAGCAGTCCGTGCACGAGGGCCGCACCGAGCAGTCCCGGCTGGTCGCCGACACCGAGGTCGCCCAGGCCGCGCACAGCGAGGCGCACCGCATCGTGGAAAGCGCCAACGAGGACGCCGAGCGGCTGCGCAGCGACTGCGATGCCTACGTGGACTCCCGGCTGGCCGACTTCGAGGACCTGCTCAGCCGCACGCTGCGCACGGTCGGGCGCGGACGCCAGCAGCTGCGCAGCCCGGTGGGCGTGCCGTTCGACTACGAGGACGCCCGCTCGGCCGTCGCGACCAACGGGCAGGACCCCGAGAGCTGACCGCGCGGGTGGGGCGATTCCAGGTGGTCGCGGCGGTGGCGTAGGCTGGATCTACTGGCCGTGCGGGATTCGCCCGTTGTCCGGGGTCCGGGTTCCGGATGCTCCGGTTTCCGGATGTCCCGGTTTCTGGATATCTCGGTTTCCGGATGCTCTGCTTCCGGAGATCCGAGGCACGGACCGCCCGGGTCGCAGGCGTCCGCGTTCCAGATATCCGCGTCCGAGCTCCGGGAGTCGCGGAGTCCGGTTCCGATCGGGATTCCCGCACCACCGGCGCTCGCCGGTGCCCGGGACGTCCGCACCAGGCCAGCACACCGCCGGAACCCAGCACCAGCTGGGACCCTTCGCCGCAACGAGATTCAGTGATGTCCGAGAACCGTGATGCCGCACGCACCGCCCAGGTCGGTCCGTGGGTGCTCGACACCCGCGAGATCGGGCACCGCGCGGGCAGCAGCCGCCAGTACACCCGCAGTGCACCGGTACCTGCCGGGTTCGGCCTGGATCTGATCGGGGTGGCCGAGGGGGAGCCGGTCCGGCTGGACCTGCTGGCCGAGTCGGTGGTGGAGGGCGTGCTGGTCTCCGGCACCGCGTCCGCCGAGCTGGCCGGTGAGTGCGCGCGCTGCCTGGACCCGGTCGCCGACGAGATCGAGATCGAGCTGCGCGAGCTGTACGCCTACCCGGACAGCACCACCGACAGCACGACCGACGAGGACGAGGTCAGCCGGGTGCAGGACGAGCTCATCGACCTGCAGCCCGCGGTGCGCGACGCGATGCTGCTGGCGATGCCCAGCTCCCCGGTCTGCGCGGAAGACTGCCAGGGGTTGTGCGCCGGGTGCGGGGCCAAGTGGGCCGAGCTCGACTCCGATCACACCCATGAGACGATTGACCCTCGCTGGGCCGCGCTGCGTGAGCGGTTCGGCGGAATCGAAGAGGAGAACTAGTCGTGGCCGTCCCCAAGCGCAAGATGTCCCGCTCCAACACCCGGCACCGCCGGTCGCAGTGGAAGGCTTCCGCTCCGAACCTGGTGCAGTGCTCCAACCGGTCCTGCCGGGAGCAGAAGCTGCCGCACGTGGTCTGCCCGTCCTGCGGACAGTACGGCGGCCGCCAGGTCGTCGCGCCCGCCTGACGCCGCGGGTCGCGGAGTGGGGGGAAAGCAATCCCGGAACCGCGTCGCGGACGCGGACCGGACCCCGTTGTTGGCAGCGCTCGGCGTCGAGCTCGACGCCGAGCTGCTCACGCTTGCCCTGACGCACCGCTCCTACGCCTACGAGAACGGTGGGCTGCCGCCGAACGAGCGGCTGGAGTTCCTCGGCGACGCGGTGCTCGGGCTGGTCATCACCGACCGGCTGTACCGGGAGCACCCGGACCTGCCGGAGGGCCAGCTGGCGAAGCTGCGCGCGAGCCTGGTGAACATGAACGCGCTGGCAGGTGTGGCCCGCGGGCTCGGTGATGGCGGTCTGGGCGAGTACTTGCTGCTGGGCCGCGGTGAGGAGCTCACCGGCGGCCGGGACAAGGCGAGCATCCTCGCCGACGGCTTGGAGGCCGTGCTCGGCGCGGTGTACCTGCAGCACGGCATCGACGTGGCGCGCGGGATGATCTACAAGCTGTTCGAGCCGCTGCTGAACGAGGCGCCGCAGCGCGGTGCCGGGCTGGATTGGAAGACCAGCCTGCAGGAGCTCACCGCCGCCACCGGGCGCGGCGTGCCGGAGTACCGGGTCGAGGAGCACGGGCCGGACCACCGCAAGGAGTTCAACGCCTTCGTCTCCGTCGCGGGCGACACCCTCGGTGAGGGTGACGGGCGCACGAAGAAGGAAGCCGAGCAGAAGGCCGCCCAGGCGGCTTGGCGCTGGCTCTCCGAGCGGTCCGACGAGCAGGCCGCGCCCGCCGGGCAGGATGCGCCTGCCGAGTCCGATGCGCCCGCCGGGCAGGACCACGACGCGGGCGCTGAGCAGGACCAGGCCGCCAGCGGGGACTCGTCGCGGTGATCCGGCCGGGCGCTCGCCCGGCTCGCGGCCCCGCGGGGCCGATTGCGGTGGAGAGGTGCGCGCGTTGCCCGAATTGCCCGAGGTCGAGGTCGTCCGGCGCGGCGTGGCCGAACACGTCGCGGGCCGCACGTTGTCCACTGTGGAAGTCCTGCACCAGCGTGCGGTGCGCAGGCACGTGCCCGGTCCGCAAGATTTCGCGGGGCGGCTGGCCGGTCGCACGGTGTGGTCGGCGCAGCGCCGCGGCAAGTACCTGTGGCTGGAGCTCGGCGACGACCTGCCCGCGCAGGACGATCTGGCCGGGCGCACCCAGTCGACCGAGTTCGTCGGCACCGCAGACGGTGCGGTGCCCGGCGAGGCGTTGTTGACCCATCTGGGCATGAGCGGCCAACTGCTGGTGCAGCCGCAGGGCGCCGCGGACGAGAAGCATCTGCGGGTGCGGTTCCGGTTCACCGACGGCGGCCCGGAGCTGCGGTTCGTGGATCAGCGCACGTTCGGCGGGTTGAGCTTGGCCGACCTGGTCGACGTGGGCGGCGTGGCGCTGCCGACGCCGGTGGCGCACATCGCGCCGGATCCGCTGGAGAAGGTTTTCGACTCCGAAGCGGTCGTGGCGAAGATGCGGTCGCGGCGCACCGGTGTGAAGCGGGCGCTGCTGGACCAGTCGCTGGTCTCCGGCATCGGCAACATCTACGCCGATGAGGCGCTGTGGCGGGCCAAGATGCACTGGGCGCGTCCGACGGAAACGTTGACGCGGCCCGCGGTGCGGCGGCTGCTGGAAGCGGTGACCGAGGTGATGGCCGATGCGCTGCGGGCGGGCGGCACCTCGTTCGACGATCTCTACGTCAACGTCAACGGCGAGTCCGGCTACTTCGACCGTTCGCTGGCGGTGTACGGCCAGGCCGGACACCCGTGCCCGCGCTGCGGCGCGATCGTGCGCCGCGACTCGTTCATGAACCGCTCCTCCTACACCTGCCCGTCCTGCCAGCCGAAGCCCCGCAACGCGCACTACTGAGCCGGTAGTTACCGCCGGGCGGAGTCGATCCGCAGCAGGACCGTGCCGTGCGCGGGGACGTCGGCGGAGATCGGGTCGGTGGTGCGGTAGTGGTGGCCGGTCCACAGGTTGCGGATGCGGTGATCGCCCGGTGGCAGGCGGAGTTCGGCCGGCGTGGTGCTGATTCGGGCGGGTTGGTCGCTGCGGTTGTAGAGGGCGACGGCGGTGCCCTGTTGCAGTGGGCGCGTCCAGACCTGGTGGTCGCCGCCGGTGACGCGGTGTGCGGCGTGGCCGAGCGGGTCCTGATCGACGGCCAGGACTTCCGGGTTGGTGAGCAGGTCGTGGTCGGCCGGGCTCATCCGGCTCGGGTCGTTGCCCGCGATGAGCGGGGCGGCGAACATCGCCCACATGCTCAGGTGCGTGCGCGCTTCTTCGTGGTTCAGGCCGGGGTGGCCGTTCACGCCGACTTCGAGCATGTCCGGGTCGTTCCAATAGCCGGGCGCGGGCCGGTCGGGGAGTCCACTGAGGACTTCGATGATGTTGCGCACGCCCATCGGATGTTCGTTGGTGTGCCCGGTGTCCCAGACCGGCTGGATGTCCTCGGTGCTGCGCGCCAGGTGCGCGACGCCGCGCCAGCTCTCGGTTTCTCCCGGTGCGCCGGGGAAATTGCTGTTCGGGTTGATGCTGTAGGTGATCGGCCTGCCGGTGGCGGCCAGCGCGTCGCGCATCGTGGTGAACGCGGCGCGGGCGGTGCGGGTGGAACCTGCGCCGTGGCACCAGTCGTACTTCAGGTAGTCCACGCCCCAGGCGGCGAAGGTCCGGGCGTCGCCGAGCTCGCGGTCGCCGCTGCCGGTGCTTCCCGGATAGGCGCCGGTGAATTGCGCGCAGGTGCGCACGTTCGGCGACATGTAGAGGCCGAATCGCAGGCCCCGGGAGTGCAGGTAGTCGCCGAGGGCGGCCATTCCGCTCGGGAAGCGTGCGCGGTCGGCGCGCAGGTTCCCGGCCGTGTCGCGCTGCGGTTCGTACCAGCAGTCGTCCACGACCACGTTCCGGTAGCCGGCGTCGCGCATCCCCGAGCGTACCAGGGCGTCGGCGGCGCGCCGGACCTTGGCCTCGTCGATGTCGCAGCCGAAGGTGTTCCAGCTGTTCCAGCCCATCGGCGGAGTTTCCGCCGGGAAAACCGGAAGTTGTTGCGCCGCAACGGGTTCCCGGGGCGCGGCGGATCCCGTCGCGGACAGCACCAGCAGCAGTGCGGCGGCGATCCGCAGGATGCTCCGGCGGTTCATCAGCGCGGCTTCGCGCAGTCGTAGAGCCGCGTTTCGCCCGCCGGAACCGGCTCCGTTCCGCCGTATTCGGCGGGAGCCACGGCGGTGCAGTGCGCGGCGACCCAGCCCATCGACTCGTCGACTACCCGGGTGTCGACCTCGCCGCCCATGCTGCGGACGCCGGATGTCCCGTCGGTCCACACGAAGCGAAGTTCGCCGTCGCGGACGTATCGCTGGAGTTCGTCCACTGTGGGCGCCGGATCGTTGCCGTTGTAGCCGCCGACGGCCATCACCGGCTCGCCGGTTCGCAGGATGACCGGTGCGGCCACCATGGCGCCGACGGTGGCCACGAGCCAGGTTTCGCCGTGGTGCCGGGCGGTCAGGTAGCGCACCGCGGAGTCGGGTAGTTCGCTGCTGCCGCCCGGGCCGCCGCGGCGGGAAATCTGGCCCGGTGATTGGGCATTCGGCGATCCGCCGTCCAGGCTGGGGGAGTTCGGCGCGCTCGGGCCGTGCTGTCCGGGAGAGTTCTGCGCACGGCGGGCCTGCGAACCGTCCGACATCGGGCCGCGGCCTCGTCCCGGACCGCCCGGACCGCTCGGACCGCCGCCGGACGGTCCCGCGCTGGGGAAGGTCGACTGCACCGGTTCGCTCAGCGGAGTCAGCGCGTAGGACATCGGTCCGGACAGCATCGCCACCAGACCCGCCGTTCCTGCCGCGACCAGCAGCTTCGCCCTGCGCATCCGCCGCTGGCGCGTGAAAGCCAGCATCAGCCCTAGCACGCCGACCGACACCGCCGTGAGCACCGCGACCATCGGCGGCAGCCACGGCAGGAAATCGGAGCCGGAGAGCAAAGACCCGCACCACACGCCGGTGCAGCCGACCGACAGCGGGAACAGCGCGCCCCACCAGGACGAGACACGGTACAACCGGGCCATGCTCACCACGCCCATGCCGACTACGGCTGCCAGCGGAGGCGCCAGCGCCACGGTGTAGTACGGGTGCCAGATGCCGGAGGCGAAGCTGAACACCGCGGCCGTCACCAGCAGAGTTCCGGCCCAGAGCAGGAAATCCGCGCGCTGCGCGTCCTTGCGCGGGCGCCCGCGCAGGTAGACCAGCGCCGCGACGGTGCCGAACGCGGCAAGCGGGAACAGCCAGGCGATCTGCCCGGCGACCTGGCCGCTGACGAGCCTGGTCAAGCTGCCTTCGTCCGAGCCGGGGCCACCGCCGGGACCGCCGCCACCAGGCCCGCCACCGGGACCACCGGGACTACCGCCACCGGGCCCGCCCGGCCCGCCGGGCGGCATCTGCCCCGGCATCCCACCGGGTCCGCCGGGACCACCCGGCCCACCGCCCATCATCCCGGGCGAAGCGATGTGCTCCTGCCCGAACACGCGGCCGAGGCCGTTGTAGCCGAGCAGCAGCTCACGCACGGTGTTGTCGGTGCTGCCGCCGACGTACGGCCGCGCATCGGCGGGCGTCGCGTCCACGGCGACCATCCAGGACGCGCTCACCACCGCCAGCACGGCCGTGGCCACACCGAGATCCCGCAACTTCCGCGTCCAGCGCGGTTTCCCGGCCACCAGGTACACCACCGCGATCACCGGAAGCACGAAGTACGCCTGCAGCATCTTCACGTTGAACGCGAGCCCGACCGCGACGGCGCACCACACCAGCGGCAGCAGCTTTCCGGAGCGGATCGCGTTGGACGCCGCCCACAGCGCCAGCGCGCCCAGCAGCACCAGCAGCGCGTCCGGGTTGTTGTGCCGCGCCATGACCACCGCGATCGGAGTCACCGCCAGCACCAGCGCCGCCAGCAGCCCCGCCACGTGGCCGAACGCGCGCCGCACCACGTGGTGCACGACCCACACCGTCAGCACCGAGGCGATGGCCTGCGGCACCAGCAGGCTCCACGTGTTGAACCCGAACATCCGGGCCGACAGCGCCTGCACCCACAGCGCCAGCGGCGGCTTGTCCACCGTGATGAACGAACCCGCGTCCACCGCGCCGAAGAAGAACGCCTTCCAGCTCTGGGTCATGCCCAGCACGGTCGCCGAATAGTAGGTGTTCGCCCACTCGTTGATCGACAGCGCCCACGTGCCGAGCACCGCGGCCAGCGCGAGCACTCCGATCAACGCGGGCCGTGCCCAGGGCGGATCGGTGACCTCGCCCAGCACTAGCCGGGCTGCGCGAGACCGTTCCGGATTGCTCAACACTTCTCCTCCGCTCGCCGTTGCGGCCCGACGGTGCCGCGCGAAGCTGGGAACCGGCTGGGAACCCGGTGGGAATCCCGCGATCGATCCAGCGCCCGGCCGCCCCGGTGCGCAGCGGTGCCGCGGGGCGCGTGCCCGCGGCGGCCCGCCGATTCCCAGCCAACTCCCATTTCGTTCCGAGGTCCTGGACAACCCGGCCGTGCTTCATGGAGCACGGGTCGCCATCGGTGCCGGCCGCGAGCTACGAGCGGGAGAGGAATGAACGTGATGCCGCATGGAAGTGTCGAGACCGCGCGGCGGGGCACTGCGCCGCGCGCGACGGCCACGGTCGACCTGGTGATACCGGTCTACAACGAGGAGCGGTCCCTGCCGGGCTGCCTGCAGGTGCTGGGGGAGCACTTGAGACGGGATTTCCCGTTCGACTGGTCGATCACGGTCGTGGACAACGCGAGCACGGACGGCACGCTGCGGGTGGCGAACGAACTGGCCGAGACGATGCCGAACGTGCGGGTGCTGCACCTGGACCGCAAGGGCCGTGGTTTGGCGTTGCGCACGGCTTGGGGCTACAGCGACGCGGACGTGGTGGTCTACATGGACGTGGACCTCTCGACCGGGTTGGACGCGTTGTTGCCGCTGGTGGCGCCGCTGGTCAACGGTCATTCGGACCTGGCGGTCGGGTCGCGGCTGGCGCCGGGTTCGCGGACCGTGCGCGGGACCAAGCGGGAAATGATCTCCCGCGCGTACAACAAGGTGATCCACTGGACGCACGGCGCGCGGTTCTCCGACGCGCAGTGCGGCTTCAAGGCCGCCCGCACCGATGTGGTGCGTCCGCTGCTGCACCAGGTGCACGACGATGCGTGGTTCTTCGACACGGAGTTGTTGCTGCTGGCCGAGCACAACGGTCTGCGGGTGCACGAGGTGCCGGTGGACTGGGTGGAGGACGTCGACACCCGCGTCAACGTCACCAAGACCGCCACCGACGACCTCGCCGGGCTGCTGCGGGTCGCCCGCGCGAAAGTGACCGGTGCCGCGACGGTGACCGGGCTGCCGCGCAGGCCCGAGCCGCGCGCCGAGCATCCGCAGGCGGTGCTGGCCGAGCGGGAGAACGGGTTGCTGTGGCAGCTGTTCTCGTTCGGGCTGATCGGCATCGTGTCCACTGTGGTCACCTCGGTGCTGTACGCGCTGCTGCGCAGCTGGTGGCCACCGCTGCTGGCGAACCTGGTGGCGCTGACCGTGACGACGCTGTGGAACACCGAGGCGAATCGCCGGTTCACCTTCGTCGGGCGCGCCGCCGCCTCCGGCCGCGTGCACCTGCAAGGGCTGATCGTGTTCGCCCTGTATTACGTCGTGACCTCCGGGGCGCTGCTGTGGCTGGACGCGGCGGCGCCGGATTCCTCGCGATGGCTGGAAGTTCTCGTGTTGATCGTGTCCTCGGTGGTCGGTACGGCGCTGCGGTTCGTGCTGCTGCGCTCGTGGGTGTTCCGGCCCGCCGCCGACAACCCCGCCGGAAACCCCGCTGCTGGAAACGGGGCGGAGACCGCCTCGATGAGCGAAAAGGAAACAGCATGACCACCACGGCCGTACTCGGCGCGCCCACCGCGGGCGCGGCCGACGCCGCACACCGCAGCCGGTGGCAACCGGCGGCACTGGCGGCGATCTGCCTGCTCGCCGGCGCCCTCTACGCGTGGGGAATCGGCGATTCCTGGGGCAACAGCTACTACTCCGCGGCCGTCAAATCGATGTCGCAGAGCTTCGAGAACTTCTTCTTCGGCTCTTTCGACCCGGTCGGAGTGGTCACAGTGGACAAACCGCCGATGGCGCTGTGGGTCCAAGTGATCTCGGTGCTGCTGCTCGGCTACAACAAAGTCGCGATGCTGCTGCCGCAAGTGCTGGCCGGAGTCGCGGCCGTGTTCCTGCTGCACCGCACCGTGCGGCGATGGGCGGGTGAGCACGCGGCGCTGCTGGCGGCGCTGGTCATGGCGCTCACCCCGATCACCGTGGCGATCAACCAGGACAACAACCCGGACACCCTGCTGGTGCTACTGGTCGTCGCCGCGGCCTACGCGCTGACCCGGGCCTTGTCAGCGGAGCGTGCCTCGCGGGCCAGCTGGTGGCTGGCAGCCTCCGCCGCACTGATCGGCTGCGGCTTCCTCACCAAAATGCTGCAGGCCTGGATGGTGCTGCCAGTGTTCATCGCGGTCTACCTCGTGGGCCGCGAGACCTCGTGGACACGACGCATCGCCGATTTGGCCATCGCAGCAGCGACCGTGCTGGTGTCGTCGTTCTGGTGGGTCGCGGCGACCATGCTGTGGCCCGACCCGAAGCCCTACATCGGCGGCAGCGAAGACGGCTCCGCACTGGACCTCATCCTCGGCTACAACGGATTCGGCCGGGTCCTCGGCGGCGAGGGCAACGGCGGCGGTGGCGGCGGACCGGGCGGTGGGCCCGGTGGCGGCTTCTCCGGCGAGGCCGGGATCCTGCGCTTCGCCAACGAAAAGCTCGCGGGGCAGATCAGCTGGCTGATGCCGCTGTGCGCGCTGGTGCTGATCGGCGTCGTGGTCGGTGCCGTGCTGCGGCGGCGGGCGGGTGAGCCGTTCGACCGCAAGCGCGCGGCGGGCTGGTTGCTGTGGGGTGGCTGGCTGGTGCTGATCTGGTTCATGTTCAGCTTCGCCCAGGGCACGATGCATCCCTATTACACGACGATGCTGGCTCCGGCGATCGGTGCCGTCGCGGGCGCGGGAATCGTCGCTGCGTGGCGCGCTTACCGGGCGCCGCAGCGGAAAACCTGGCTGCTGCTGCCGGCCGGCGTGCTGCTCACGGTCGCTTGGGCGGTGGTGCTCGTTTACCGCGATCCGGAGTGGAACGTCTGGGCCGCGTACCTGGCGATCGGTTTCGGCGTGCTCGCGGTGGCGGCGTTGCTGCTCGGGCGGAGCCGGGCCGCGCTCGGCAAGGTCGCGTTGACGTTGTCGCTGGCTGCGGCGCTCGTGGTGCCGAGCGTGTGGTCGGTGGCGGCCGCGGCCTCGGGGGAGAGCGGCATGGGCGGGGCCAACCCGATGGCCGGGCCGTCCAGCGGCATGGGGCCCGGCGGGGGCGGTCCGCCCGGGATGTCCTCGCCGGGTGGTCAATCCGGGCCGGGTCGGCCCGGTTCGGGTCAGCAAGGCCAGGACGGCAAGCAGGGCGGCGACGGTCCCGGACGGCGCGGCGGGATGTCCGGCGGCCCGGGCGGCGAGGAATCGCTCAGCGCGGAGCAGAAATCGCTGCTCGCCTACGTCTCAGGCAACGCCGGTGATCGGAAGGTTCCGCTGGCGGTCGAGGGCGGTTCGCACGGCGCCGCCTCCTACCTGATCAACAGCGAGCTGCCCGCGGTCGGCATGGGCGGGTTCATGGGCAGCGACGACGCCCCTTCGGTGCAGCAGCTCACGGAGTGGAAGAGCACCGGCCAGCTCGGCTTCGTCCAGCTCGGCGGCGGCCCCGGCGGCGGCCCGGGCGGCCCCGGCGGTTCGGGCAAGCAGGGCGGGTCCGGTCAGGGCGGCCACAGTCAGGCTGGCCCCGGTCAGGGCGCCGCTGATCAGAATGGTCCCGGCGGCTCGCAGCGCTCCCAAGGCCCCGGCGGCGAAAAGCGCACCGAACGCCAGCAATGGGTGCAGCAGAACTGCACCGAGGTGCCCCCGGCGACCTACGGCGCCACCACCGAGTCCGACGAGATGGGCGGCGACTCCACCCAGCTCTACGACTGCCGCGCCTAACCCCGCCGAAGTGCGGGTCCCCTCCGCCCGACCCCCGTGCACCGGGCAAAGGGGACCTTCACGCGCTACGAGAGGCGCGCCGACACGCCCGCACGCCATCCGATCAGCGCAACGCATCCCGGAGTGAACGGCCTGTTGGTCCGGCCGGATTGGTGAACGGGTCCGTTCACTCCGGGAGAACGCGCGTGCTCGCGGCGGCGTCCGGCGGGTTCCCAGCGTCCGTTCAGCGACTGCTCAGACGAGTGAGAGACCCTGGCCAAGTGGAAGATGGAAAGACGCCCTCGGCGCGCGTGCTGGTCGTCGACGACGAACCCAACATCCTGGAACTGCTCACCGCCGCCCTCCGGCTGAGCGGCTTCGAGGTGCAGGGCGCGGCAAGCGGCGCCGAGGCGCTCAGCGCAGCGAGCGATTTCCGCCCGCACATCGTGGTGCTGGACGTGATGCTGCCGGACCAGGACGGCTTCGCGGTGGCCCGCAGGCTCCGCACCGGCGGCGATGCCGTGCCGGTGCTGTTCCTGACCGCGCGCGACTCGGTGGAGGACCGCATCGCCGGGCTCACCGCGGGCGGCGACGACTACGTGACGAAACCGTTCAGCCTCGACGAGGTGGTGCTGCGGCTGCGCGCGATCCTGCGCCGCGCCCAGCCCGCGCAGCTCGCCGAGCCCGATTCGCGGCTGCACTACCACGACCTGGAGCTGGACGAGGAGACCTACGAGGTGCGCCGGTCGGACAAGCTGGTGAACCTCTCGCCGACCGAGTTCAAGCTGCTGCGCTACCTGCTGATCAACGCGGAGAAGGTGGTCAGCAAGACCCAGATCCTGGACCGGGTGTGGAACTACGAGTTCGGCGGGGACAGTCGGATCGTCGAGTCCTACATCAGCTACCTGCGCCGCAAGGTCGATTTCGTGCAGCCCGCGCTGATCCACACCATCCGCGGCGTCGGCTACGTGCTCCGGATCCCGCCGGAGGAACGATGCTGAAGCGCTTGCTGCCGCGGACGCTGCGCGGCCGGCTGCTGCTGGTGCTGATCGGCGCGACCGTGGCGGGCCTGCTGGCCATGGGGTTCGCCAACCAGGTGATGCTCAAGAAGTCCCTGATGGACCGGCTCGACGACCGGCTGCGGGAGATGTCCCGCCCGTGGGAGCACGGCCGCCCGCCGCCGGGGCCGCCACCGGGGCAGCGCGATCCGCACGACAAGCCGGACTGGTTGCCCACGGACTTCCGGGTGTTGCTGTTCGACGCGGACGGCAGGCTGGTGCGCATCGACGGGCCTTCCGCGAGCGACCCGAAGCGCCCGGTGATCCACCCCTCCGATCTGGAGCACGAGTTCGCGACCGTGCCGGACAGCCTCGGTGGTGCGAACTGGCGGGTGCGCACGGTGACGCTGCCGGACGGGAGCGTGCGGGCGCTGGCGCTGACCACCGACAACGTCGGCATCCCGTTGCAGCTGCTGATGTTCATCGAGCTGGGCGTCGGCGCGGTCGTGGTGGCGGTGCTGGTGGTGGCCGCGTTGGTGACGGTGCGGCTGGGGCTGCGGCCGCTGACCCGGATCGAGCACACCGCCGACGCCATCGCCACCGGCGAGCTGGACCGGCGCATCCCGGACCAGGACCCGGGCACCGAGACGGGCCGGCTGGGCGCGGCGCTGAACACGATGCTCGGCCGCCTCACTTCCGCGTTGCAGCAGCGGGAGCAGTCCGAGCACCGGTTGCGCCGGTTCGTCGCGGACGCCTCGCACGAGCTGCGCACCCCGCTGACTTCGATCCGCGGTTTCGCCGAGCTCTACCGGCGCAGCGAGGACCCGGACGCGGAGACGGTGCGGATGATGATGTCCCGCATCGAAGGCGAGGCCGTGCGGATGAGCGATCTGGTGGAGGACCTGCTGCTGCTGGCCCGGCTGGACCGCGAGCGTTCCGTCGACCTGGTGGACGTGGACCTGGTGCCGTTGGCGCGCGACGTGGCGGGGGACGCGCGGGTCCGCGACGGCGATCGGGACATCGAGCTGGTCGTGCCGGAGCGCCCGGTGCGGGTGCTCGGCGACGGGCACCGGCTGCGCCAGGTGCTGACGAACCTCACGACGAACGCGCTGGTGCACACCACGCCCGGCACGCCGGTGCGGATCGAGGTCGAGCACGGTGCGGTGGACGACTCGGACGCGGTCGGTGCGGGGGCGCCGGTCGAGCCGGGCACGGCGATGGGCGTGGTCTCGATCAGCGACCGCGGCCCGGGCATCGCGCCGGAGCACGCCCGCCGCATCTTCGACCGGTTCTACCGGGTCGACGACGGCCGGGAGCGTTCCGAGGGCGGCACCGGCCTCGGCCTGGCGATCACCGCCGCGATCGCCGAGGCGCACAACGGCCGCGTCGAACTCGCCGCGAACCCCTCCGGCGGCAGCACTTTCCGCCTGTTCATCCCGCTGAGCTGAGCACGCTGTTCCTCCATGAGTGAACGGACCGTTTGCCCAATCTATTGGGACCAACAGGCCGTTCACTCCGAGAGCAGTTCCGCTGATCGAGTGGCGACTCGGGAGTGTCGGGGAGTTCCGCGCGCGGATGTGCGCGAAGTGAGCGGACCGTTCGACCAATCTTGCCGGGCGAACGGTCCGCTCACTCGGGCTTCGCTCAGACCTTGATGGTCGGGTTGTGCAGGTCGAACCACTGGGACACGTCGAGGATCCGCTCGAACATGTTCCGCGTGTTGGTGTCCACTTCGGACGGATCGAGCCGGACCGCGGACCGCGCCCACTGCTCGTTCATCAGCTCCAGCGACCGGTCCCCGGTCGAGAGCAGGTCGGCGACCTGCTTCTGCAGCTCACCCGCGTACTTCGGGTCCTGAGTGGACGGATACGGGCTCTTCACCCGGTCCACCACCGACTTCGGCAGCACGTCGGAGGTGGCGTGCCGCAGCAGGCTCTTCTCCCGGTCGTCGAACGTCTTCAGCGACCAGGGCGTGTTGAACACGTACTCCACCAGCCGGTGGTCGCAGAACGGCACCCGGACCTCCAGCCCGACCGCCATGCTCAGCCGGTCCTTGCGGTCCAGCAGGCTGCGCACCATCCGGGTCAGGTGCAGGTAGCAGATCTCCCGCATCTTGGCCTCGAACGGGCTGTCGGTCTCCTTGCGCGGCATGGCCGCCACGGCCTGGTCGTACTCGGACTGGATGTAGCCGGGGATGTCCAGCCGCTGCGCGATGCCGGGGTTGAGGACCTCGTTGCCGTCGCTCTGGGCGTGCCGGGCCATCCCGAACGCCAGCCACGGGAAGGTGTTTGCCTGCTGCACCTCGGGGTCGTGGAACCACTTGTAGCCGCCGAAGACCTCGTCGGCGGACTCGCCGGACAGCGCCACCGTGGAGTGCTCGCGGATCTTCTTGAACAGCAGGAACAGCGAGTTGTCCATGTCGCCGAGCCCCATCGGCAGGTCCCGGGAGGCCACTGCGGCGCGGCGCACCGCCGGATCGGCCAGCGACTGCGGATCGAGCACGATGTCCTTGTGCTCGGAGCCGACGTGCTTGTGCACGTCCTGCACGTACGGCCCGTCCGGGGTGTCGCGCACCGGGTCGGGCACGAAGTTCTCGGTCTGGCCGACGAAGTCGACCGCGAAGCTGCGCACCGTCTCGCCCTGCTCGCGCAGCTGTTGCGCGGACAGCGCGGTCAGCGCGCTGGAGTCCAGCCCGCCGGACAGCAGCACGCAGCGCGGCACGTCGGCGACGAGCTGGCGGGCGACGATGTCGTCGAGCAGTTCGCGCACGTGCCCGACGCTGGCGTCCTGCCCGTCGGTGTGCTCGGCGACGTCGAGCTGCCAGTAGGTGTGCTCGCGCAGGCCGTTGCGGTCGAAGGTGACGATGGTGCCGGGCTTGACCTCGTGCATGCCCTGCCACACGGCCTTGCCGGGGGACTTGGTGAAGGAGAACAGCTCGCGCAGCCCGTCGGCGTCGACGACCTTGTCGACCTCGGGGTTGGCCAGGATCGCCTTCGGCTCCGAGCCGAACAGCACGCCGTTCTCGGTGGGCTGGTAGTACAGCGGCTTGATGCCCATCCGGTCGCGGATCAGCAGCAGCTGCTCGGTCCGGGTGTCCCAGATGGCGAAGGCGTACATGCCGTTGAGCTTCTCGGCGACGTCGGCGCCCCACTCCAGGTAGCCGTGCAGCACGACCTCGGTGTCGCTGTCGGTGTCGAAGTGGTGCCCGCGGCGGCGGAGTTCACCGCGCAGCTCGGAGAAGTTGTACGCCTCGCCGCTGTAGACCATGCCGACCTTGCCGTCGGGGGTCTGGACCTCCATCGGCTGGGTCCCGCCGGGCAGGTCGATGATCGCGAGCCTGCGGTGCCCGAGGGCGGCGTGCGGTTGGACCCAGGTGCCCGAGTCGTCCGGCCCGCGGCAGGCCATGGTCTCGCACATCGCGTCGATCACGGGCTGTTCCCGGGTCAGGTCTCGGCGGAAGTCGATCCAGCCGGAGATTCCGCACATCGCTGTGCTCCCTTCGCGGAGGTGTTTACTTAGCCAAGTTAACGAGATCGTTGCATCGTGGAAACCAAACATCCAGGTGAGGCGACGTGAGATCTCCCACGGATATAACTCGCTTACCAGGCAAAACACCCGAAACAGGGGGGCGGCCGCAGCGGCGCGAAGGAGCACGCGGCAGCACTGGCGAAAATTTGCGGCTGTCGATCAAGCGTTATTAACACCGAGAGGTAGAGGCCCGGCCCGGCCTTGCTGAGAGCGGACGGCAGGTCGAGCCGGACCCGGAACCTGATCGCCGATGTCGGCGCGAACTAGTGAGCCGAGGTCTGGGCAGGCGGTTGTGGCTCGGCCCGCTGGGTCGCGGCTTGGGCGTCGTAGCGGGCGATGTCTTCCTGCGCGACCGCGATGGCCTCGTCCAGCGCGCGGCGGAACACGGCGATTTCGCTGTCGCGCAGCCGGAAGCAGCCTTGCAGCTCGGGTCCGGCGATCTCCACGTCGCCGCTGGCCGCGCCGACGGTGGCGATGTTGAACCGCTCGTCGTCGTCGACGCATCGGCACAGCCACTCCCGCTGCGGAGCGCCGTGCTCCAGCCGCGCGATCTTGTCGTCCACTGCTCCTCCTCGGGGTCGAGATCAACGTGGAACCAAGAATTGCGCAGGTGCAGTAGCCGACACAATTACGCCATCGAGTGATCGTCAGTGCAAATTTGTTCTGCCATGGTTGAAAGCAGATTCCCCCGCAACCACTGGAGATTCCCCATGGCTCGACGTGTCGGCCCTTCCGCTCGCTCCCGCAGGCTCGCGCAATCACTGCGCAAGATCCGAACCGAGAACGGCGCGAGCGCCGCAGAGGTCGGCAAAGCCCTCGGCATGTCCGGCAGCAAGCTCAACCGGATTGAAACCTGCGAGATCGGGATCTACCTGGACGACCTGGAGAAGCTGCTGGATTTCTACCAGGTCGCCAAGTTGCGCCGCGTCGAACTCCTCGACATCGCCCGGCACGCCGAACAGCGCAGCTGGCTGCGCACCCGCAACGCGCACTTCCCCGCCGACTGGCAGACCTGGAGCGACTTCGAGGACGAGGCGACAGCGCTGCGGTACTACGAGCCGATGATGATTCCTGGGCTGCTGCAAACGCCTGAGTACGCGCGTGCTGTCATCGCGGCTACCGACTGTTCTTTGACCGATCGTGAGGTCGATGAGCTGGTCAGCAGCCGGGTCGCAAAGCGTGGCTTGCTCACCGGCGCCAAGCCGCTAGAACTGCACGTGATCGTAGAAGAGGCTGCGTTGCAGCGGCCGTTCGGTGAGCCAGACTGCCGAACGCGGCAGATTCGGCACCTGATGCAGGAGGCGGAGCTCCCGAACGTGACCCTGCAGGTTCTCGCGCCCGATGCAGGACTGCATGTCGGCATGACCGGAGCATTCATCCTGGTCGAATACGGAGCAGAGCTTGGTTCCGTCTGGTTGGAGCAGATGGTGTCGAGCATCTGCCTGGAAGAGCGCGAGCATCTTGAGGTCTACCGGACCGCCTGGGAGAACCTGGTAAAGACCGCGCTCAGCACCGAGGGCTCGCTTGACCGGTTGCGACAGCTGGTCGTTCAGCTGGGGTGACGACGATGACATGCTATCGACATGAAAGATCCTCATTCGGAACAAGTGACCTGGCGTAAGTCCAGCCGGAGCGCGAGCAGCGCGAACTGCGTCGAGGTCGCCTTCGGCTGGCGCAAGTCGACCCGGAGCGCGACCACCGCGAATTGCGTCGAGGTCGCCTTGGGCGACGAGGTCGTCGGGGTGCGGGACTCGAAGGACCCGGATGGCGGTGTGCTGGTCGTCCCGGCTCGGCGGTGGGCGGAGTTCGTCGGTTCGCTCGGCGTTACGTCAGTGCGGTGAACTTCGCGGAATCCCCGTCGTGCGGCGGAATTGCGCTGCTACGGTCTGCCGCGCATTGCTGATCAACTGTCGTGCTGCGGAAATTTCAGCCCGGCAAGGAGGCGACCCGAGCATGGACGAGGAAATCCAGCACCCGCACGCCCGGCAGGCACTGTCCGAGGCGCATGAACAGCTGGACCGCATGAGCCGGACGCAGTCGGACCTGGACCAGCAGCGCGGAAATCTCGGGGAGGCGCTCGGAAACCCGGAACTCGCAGCCGTGCTCAACGGCTTCCTGGACAAGCTCGGCGGCGCCATGCAAGACCACGTGCACACCACCCGCGCCCAACTGGCCGGCATCGCCGACCTGCAACGCCGCGAAGAACAGGCCGAACGCGACCAACGCGGCACCGCAGCAGCCGGTCCGGCCCAGAGCGACCCTGCTCGAGACGGTGCTGACCGGAGCAGCGGTGCAGCGGACGCCGAACGACCTCCGGAAACCGGCAAGACCTGACGCGCGGCCGTCCGGTGCGCTCGGTGTGAAGTTCGCGGAAGTCGCACCTGCCGGGAACCTCCGCTGCTACCGTCTGCGTCGCACCGGTGATCAGCCGCCATGAGGGGGGTTCCCGCGATGACCGCACCAGCACCGCCACCCGCACCCGGCGGTCCAGGCCAACAGATCACCGTCACCCCGGAGAACGTCCTCGCGGCGCGCAAAGCGATTCTCGCGGCTGCCGAGGATGCGAGAAACAAGCTGGTGGCCAAGCAGACAGACCTCTCGGTCCGCTCTCCGGCTCGCGATGACATCAGTGTTGCGGCGAGCGCGACTTGGACGGCCAACCTGATGGGTGATCCGGACTCGCACTACAACCGGCTGATGAGCTACGTGCTGCAGGTCGAGCAATTGGGACACCGGCTCGGTGAAGCGGCGAAGCAGTACGGCTACACCGATGAAGAGATTGCAGCGTCCTTCCAAGCGAAACCGGGGAAGATGACTTGAGCACGACAACTTCTTTGGGGCGTATCGGTGTGGCGGTCGCCTGCGCGGTTCTGTTCGCTGTCACTGCGGGCGGTTGCACGGTAAACGGTGCCACGGGAACGTCGCAGCCTGCACCGACATCCGAGGCTGGTGACGAGCAGCCTGCCCGGCCGCGCGAGCTCGCAATAGCAGGTTTGACCGAACCCCAGATCTGCGGCTTGATCAAGCCCGAGCAAGAACAACAGATCGGCGCGTTTGGGCCGTCCCCGGCTCCGAAGGACGGCACGCTCGACTTCCCCGGCTGCATCTGGCAAAGCCCGGCCGGCGGTGTTCCCTACGGGATCGGCGTAGCTGTTGCTCCCATGGGCCTCGATGAACTCCTAGGGCAAAAAGATCCAGGGTCTCCGGAGACGGCCGCGACGTACACCGTTGGCGAAGGTTTCCGCGCGGTCCAGTCGCAAACACCTGGTGCCGAAGGCCTCGGTTGCGTTGTGGACGTCGATGTTGCCGAAGGGCAGGCGCTCGAGGTCAACATCGCGATGTTGCAGTCTCAAGCGCTGTCGAATCAGGAGCAGTGTGCAAAGGCCAAGCAGGCGGCCGAACTAGTCGTGACGAATCTGCAAGCGCAGGGCTGAAGGTTCTACAGGGGGCACGCATGAGCGATCTCGACCCGATTCGGGACCTGCGGTTCCAGGGGTTCGACATTCCCGAGCTGCTGCAGTGGATCGGCAAGATCAAGGAAGGGCGCGGCACCGAGTCGATGGAGCAGGCCGCGACCGCTCTGCAGCAGTGCGCGCAGATCGTCGCGGACCTGGACGAGACGCTGCGCACCGAGCTCGGCAAGTTGGAGATCGAGTGGCAGGGCCACGCGGGCAGCATCGCGCAGCAGGCCACCGCGCAGCAGACCGCGGTGATGCGCGAGTCGCAGGATCCGCTGGCGAATTCGGCCACGGGCGTGCAGGCGCAGGGACGCGGGTACGAGTCGGCGCGGAACACGCTGCCGAACCAGTCCGAGATCCAGCACCAGAAGGACGAGAACTTCTTCGAGTGGGCCGGTGGCGCGTTCGGCTACACCAGTGACTACGACGAAGAAGCCAA
Organism: Saccharopolyspora galaxeae; assembly: GCF_016526145.1. Lineage (GTDB taxonomy): Bacteria > Actinomycetota > Actinomycetes > Mycobacteriales > Pseudonocardiaceae > Saccharopolyspora_C > Saccharopolyspora_C galaxeae. The sequence continues at coordinate 312,195 of NZ_JADDUE010000004.1, read as the reverse complement.
GAAGATCGACGGGCAGAAGCAGGTCGCGCAGCAGGCGCTGGGGTCCTACCGGGACACCACGGTCGCGCAGGCGGACGCCTTCCAGCCGTTGCCGGAGATGCAGCCCGCCGGGGTCAGCGCCCAGTCGGCGAGTCCCAGCGGCGCGGGCGGTTCCGGCGTCGGCGCGTTCTCGGGGGCCGGTGGTGGCTCCGGGTCCGGCGGCTACTCCGAGAGCGGTGGCGCGTTCGGCGGCGGCTATCCGGGTGCCGTGCCGGGGCAAAGCGGTGGTCAGCGGCCCGGCGGGCACAGCGGCAGCAGTCCCGAGGACGAGCAGTCGACCGGTGGCGGCGTGGATCGCGCCCCGGGCGAAGCTCCGCAGCAGGACGGCATCGGGCTCGGCGGTGCGCTCGGGATCGGCGCCGGTGGTGCGGCCGTCGCCGGGATCGGTGCGGCAGCGGCGGGCAAACTCCTCGGCGGCAAGGGTGCGACGCCGGGAAGTGGCTCGGGAGGTGGCTCGGGCGCAGCCGGTGGCGGCGGCAAATCCGGCGGGAGCCTGAAAGGCGGCGGCTCGTCCGGCGTCGGCGGCGGCCCCGGTGACACCACCGCGGGTCGCACCGCCGGTGGCTCGGCCACCAGCCGCCCCGGGCCCGGCTCGATGATGGGACCGGCCGCGACCCGCGGCGGGCAGCCCGACGACGACGCCGAGCACGAGGACAAGTACTACGAGCCGGAGACGCCGTTCGACGACAACCGGCTCGTGGCGCCGCCGGTGTTCGGCGCGGACCGCGTGCCCGACGACGACGAGCGGGAGTGACGGTGCGGCCCGGAGCCGACGGCGAACCGATCACGCTGTCCACATTGGAATTCGATGTGGTCTGCGAGTCGGAAGCGCTGACCGACCGGCGGCACATCGTGCTGGACGTGCCCAGCCCGGGGCGCACCCACACCGAACGCGCCGGACTCGTCGCGGAAGTCTGGCCGCAGCTGCGGTCCCGGCAGCTGGCCGAATCCCGCCGGGACCGGGTGGATCCGGACTTCGGCGACCTGCTGGTGCTGCTGGACCGCCCGAAGCTGAGCCTGGACCTGCGGATCTGGGCCGATCGCGCGATCCGGGCGCAGGCCGCGTGCAACGGCGGCACCGGCCTGCTGACCATTGTGGACGGTGACGTCGTCGAACTCACGCCGGTGCGGGGGAGTTCGCTGGCCGAAGCCGTCATCTCGGTCGCCGGGGACGCACCGCCCGGCGCGGGCCGGGCGGTGAGCGTGCCGCACGAGGTGCTCCGCGACGCGAGCGCGGGCGCCGGCCAGCACGACTCGCGCGCGTTGACCGACGAGCTGCGGGTGCGCGGAGTCGGCGCGGACGACGCGGCGACGCTGGCCGCGATGGCCGACGGGATGGGGATGCGCGGGCAGTTCGGCGTCGAATTCGCGCCGACGCGCGGCTCGAAACCGGAACGCGCGCCGCGGGTCGTCGCGTTCCACGACACCGGCTCCGGGCGCTACCTGCACGTCGTGCGCGCCAACGGCGATGGGCAGCTGTGGAGCACCGTCGCGCCTTCCAGCAACCAGCTGTTGGCCTGGTACCTGCAGGAACTCATCACCGAGACCACCGGCGACTGACGCCTTCCCGCCGGTGCCCCGGCGTGTCGGCGCACCCGATCTTTCCGAGCGAACGGCCCGTTCGACCAATCTAGTGGGACCAACAGTCCGTTCACTCCGCGAGAATCCACTGGGATGGGCGAGGCGCGGGCGTGTCGGCGCGACGTCCGCGGTCGGCGGGAGCCACCGGGTGCGGCTCGCCGGGACGGTCGGCGCTCGGTTGCGATTGCGTTCCGGCTCTGGTCCCAGCAGGGCACTTCGTCTACGGTCTCGCCCGGCCGTCGGCCGTCCACCCAGGGCAGCGCGGCACGAGAGGAAGGCGCAGCACATGAGCACACCGGCTACCCACCCAGGAGCCGGGCGGGGCACGATCATCGGCGCGTCGACGATCGCCGCGCTCGGCGGGCTGCTGTTCGGCTACGACACCGGCGTCATCTCCGCCGCCCTGCTCTACATCGCACCCGCGTTCGGCCTGAGCACCGGGATGAAGGAGGTCGTGGTCGCGTCGCTGCTGCTCGGCGCGGTCGCCGGTGCGATGAGCGGCGGCCCGGTCGTGGACCGGCTGGGGCGCAAGCGCACGCTGCTGCTGGTGTCCGCGGTGTTCACCGCGGGCGCGCTGCTGTCGGCCGTGGCGGTGGACGTGGCGATGCTGATCGTGGCGCGGGTGGTGCTCGGGCTGGCCATCGGGGCGAGTTCGCTGGTCGTGCCCGCCTACATCGCCGAGATCGCGCCGCCTGCGCTGCGCGGCCGGTTGGTGTCCATGAACCAGCTCATGATCACCATCGGGATCTTCGTGTCCTACCTGGTCGGCTATGCGTTCGCCGAGATGCAGGGATGGCGCTGGATGCTCGGGCTGGCGGCCGTGCCGTCGCTGGCGATGCTGATCGGGCTGCTGTTCCTCGGCGAAAGCCCGCGCTGGCTGCTCGCCCGCGGGCGCACCGATGAGGCCAGGGCCGAGCTGCTGCGCACCCGATCGGCGCAAGAGGTCGACGCGGAGATCGACGAGATCACCGTGGCCATGCGGGAGGAGAGCAAGTTCTCCTACCGCGACCTGTTCCGCCCCGGGCTGCGGCCCGCCGTGCTGCTCGGGTTCGCCGTGGCGGCGACCAACCAGCTCGTGGGCGTCAACGCGGTGATCTACTACGCGCCGACGATCCTGCAGCAGGCCGGGCTCGGTGCCTCGGCGTCGATCCTGTCCTCGGTCGGCATCGGCGCGGTGAACATGGTCTTCACCGCGATCGCGCTGCTGATGATCGACCGGGTCGGGCGGCGGCCGCTGCTGATCGGCGGGACCTCGGTGGTGATCGTCGTGCTGTTCGGGCTCGGCGCGCTGTACCTGCTGCCGAGCGTGCAAGGGCTCGGGTTGTGGCTCACCGGCGGGCTGATGCTCTACGAGGCGGCGTTCGCGGCCAGCCTCGGGCTCGCCATCTGGCTGATCAACAGCGAGGTGTTCCCCACCGCAGTGCGCGGCAAGGCTTCCAGCGTCGGCACGGTGACGCACTGGGCGCTGGACTTCCTCATCTCCATTTCGGTGCTCACGCTGATCAGCGCCCTCACGGAAACCGGATTGTTCTGGATCTACGGCGTGCTCGGAATCATCGGACTCACCTACCTGTACCGGAACCTGCCGGAAACGAAGGGGCGCAGTCTGGAGGACATCGAGCGGTCGTTGCGCAAGCAGCGATGAATCCTGGCGAAATGAATGGTGGTGCGGTTCCGCCGGAAATGTTCCAATGGCAGCAGACGTTCCGATTCGAAGCTGAGCGACGGCCTGCCGAAGCGGCGCCCCGCTTCCGGAATTGACCTGGCCGCCCGCCTGAATGTCTCGTGGTCAATGCGCTGACCTGCATGCACATTGGTGCGGGCGGCTCCGGCCAATGATCGCTTGTGGTGGCCGGAGCGTGGTGGTTGTGTGGTCGGCACGGCGAACCGGGGAACATCACTGAACAGGCGGGAAGCGATTATGCGCGTTCGGGAGCATCCGAATCACGAGCGCGCGACTCCGGTTCCGGCGCCATCGGCCACCCCATGGGGAATCGAAGGGCGCCTTCGTTCCGCTGGGGGTTGGACGAAGGCGCCCTTCGCCGCTCAACGCACCACCCGCCAGTCGAAGAAAACGGGGTGCAGCGCGTTCTCCGGGAAGAACAACCTCCCGGATTCGTCGACCATCTTCCACGCGATCTTGCAGCGGCCCGGTTCGTCGCCCGCGTTCACCGGGACCGCCACCCGCACCGTGCCGCCCGGCCGCACGTCCGGGATCCACACCCGCTTCGGCGCGGTGCAGGCGGAATCGCCGATGGGCGGTCCGGCCTGCTCGAGGTATCGGCCGGACCACGGCACGTCACCTGCGTTGCGCAGGTCCCAGGTCTTGACGAAACTCCCGCCTGCCTGGACCGGGCTGTCGTCGAGCAGGTTCTCGTCGACCATCAACGAGTTGTCGCCGGGAATGGGCCGCTGCGGTTCGGAAAGGAAATACGTGGCGGCGGCGATGGCCGCGACGGTCACGACGACGGCGGTTCCGGCCGGGAGCAAGGCGCGGCGGAGCCGCTCGCGGGCAGCGGGACGGCCGGTCGGAGGTTCGGGGGAGTCCGGGGTTTCGCGGGCGGCCGCGCTGCCCGGGGACGCTGCGTCTCCGGAGGGCGCGGCTTCTTCGGGGGAAGGTGCGCCTTCGGGAGACGCGGCTTTTCCGGAGAACGCTGCTTGTTCGGAGAACGGGGTTTTTCCGGAGAACGCGGTTTTTCCGGAGAACGCTGCGCCGTCGGAGGTCGTGGCGCCTTCGGGAGACGCGATGTCCTCGCCGGGCGCTGGAACGGAGTCCGGGACGCCGGTCGGTGTGCCGTTGACCGTTCCGCGGGCGCCCGCCGCCGCGGACTCCGCGCCGGCCGTCCCGTTCGCTCCGCTCGCGAGACCGCTCGAGTGCGAGCCGGGGATGCTCGCCGCGGCATCCTCGCGCGCCTGCTCCCAACGCCGGGACCACTCGCGGCGAGTCGCGCCCGCGTCCTCACCGAGCACACCGACCGCGAGGCTGCGCACGAACTCCCAAGTGGTCTCCCACGAAGGCAGGTCCTGGCCGCGCGCAGCCGACGACAACGCGGATTTCGACGCGGCCGCGCCGAAATCGCCCCGCATCCGATCGTAGGAGGGATCTCCGGCCGCCTCCTTCAACTCGCACAGCCGGTGCGCGAACGCGGCGACCGGACCGGTCGCCGGGTCCGGGCGCAGCTGCTTGCGGCCGCGTTTGCCGGGAGTGCACGGTTCGCTCATCGGCCGCGTCCGCGGCCGCACGTGGTGCCGGACATGGAACCTGTGTTTAGCACGGCGCCGCTCGGCGTCGGCGCGGCGATCGGGTGATTGCGCCGCACGACACGGCAAACCGCGCGAACGGTCCAGCGCCGTGCGCCGCAGGCCGAGCGCGTGGCCCCGGGAACCGCGCACTCAGACGTCGGTCACTCCGCGAAGGGCGCTTCGGGATCCATGTACGGAGCGTTCGGCGGAGCCGGGTCTTCCGTCGCGGGGACGCGATACGTGGTCGTGCTCGGTTCCGTCGTCGTCGAGGTCGGACCGGGCATGTCCGAGGTCGGAGCGGGCGTCCGCGAGGTCGGCCGGGAGACGGTCGGCTCCGGCGAGGTCGCCTCGGGCCCGGTCGTCGTCCGGCCGGACGTGGTCGGTGGCGGTGCAGGCGACGGCGCCGGACCCTCCGTGCGGCTGGACGTGCCGGTGCTCGGCGGGCTCGTCGGCGGCGCACTCGTCGGCGGGGGCGTGCTCGGCGGAGGCGTGCTCGGCGGAGGCTGAGTCGTCGGGGGCGGATCGGTCGTCGGCGGCGGAGGTGGCGGCTTCGGCGTGGACGGCGGCGTGGTCGGCTGCGGCGGCGTCGGCGACTCGGTCGGCGTGCCGGTGGGCCGCGGGGACTCCGAAGTCGTCTCCGGTGGCGGCGGCAACTCCTCGGAATCCTCGGAAGAACTCGTGGAACTGCTCGGGGAAGAAGTCGTGCCCGGCGCCATCGGCGGCGGAACCAGCACCGGCGGCGCCTCCGACGTCCGCGTGCCCGGATACCCGTCGGTGGTGACCAGCGTCGTCCCCGCAGGCCCTGGCGGGAGTTCGGAGCTGACGTCGTTGCGCTGCTGACCGCCCACGACCAGCGCGGCGGTGGTGGCGAAACCGGTGGCGACCACGACCCCGGTGGTCACCCACAGCACGAACCGGCGCGGCCGCGCGTCCGGGTGCTCGGCGTGGGGCTGCGCCCCATCGGCGTCCGGTGCTAAAGGGTCCATCAACGTTCCCGCCCTCGAAGTCCCACCGGCACGGACTGGCGAACCCGTGCCGCTGACCCGGTACGGACCTCGACCGGCGAAGTCGGACGTCCAGCACCGCGTGGATCACTCCTGGATCAGCGGACACGGTAGCCGCCGGTGCGCGGGCCACCGCCGCCGGGTGGGCCCCGTGCGCAGCCGGTTTGATCAAGGACGCGGGGGGTGGGTCGGCCGCATCCGCGCCGCAGCGGGCATCATGCGGGGGTGACCGACCGCAGCGATTCCGCGAGCAGTGACTCCGGGAACAGGGATGCCGGCGACGCCCGCCTCACCGCCCGGGTGCACGGCCACGTGCAGGGCGTCGGGTTCCGGTGGTTCACCCGATCGAAGGCGCTGGAGCTGGGGCTGGTCGGCAGCGCGACCAACCTGCCCGCAGGCAAGGTCGAGGTCGTCGCCGAAGGTCCCCGCCACGCGTGCGAGCAACTGCTCGCCGCGCTGCGCTCCGCGGAAACCCCGGGCCGGGTGGAGCACGTCGGCGAGCAGTGGACGGAGCCGAAAGGCGGCCTGGACGGCTTCGTCGAGCGCTGAGAGCTCCCGCGTCCTGCGTGGTTGTCCGCAATAGCCCGCACCGCGCCGGGTACGCTCGCGCGAACGCCGCACGCACAGACTCGCGGGAAGGTCGATCGCAGCCGTGCACTTGAAGAGCCTGACGCTGAAGGGGTTCAAGTCGTTCGCGTCGGCCACCACGCTGCGCTTCGAACCGGGCATCACCTGCGTGGTCGGCCCGAACGGCTCCGGCAAGTCCAACGTGCTCGACGCGTTGACCTGGGTGATGGGCGAGCAGGGCGCGAAAGCCTTGCGCGGCGGCAAGATGGAGGACGTCATCTTCGCCGGCACCTCCGGGCGCGCGCCGCTGGGCCGCGCCGAGGTCACGCTCACCATCGACAACGCCGACGGCGCGCTGCCCATCGAGTACACCGAGGTCTCGATCACCCGCCGGATGTACCGGGACGGCGCCAGCGAGTACGAGATCAACGGCAACACCTGCCGGTTGATGGACGTGCAGGAGCTGCTGTCCGACTCCGGCATCGGCCGCGAGATGCACGTGATCGTCGGGCAGGGCCAGCTGGCCTCGATCCTGCAGGCCAAGCCGGACGAGCACCGCAGGCTCATCGAAGAGGCCGCGGGCGTGCTCAAGCACCGCAAGCGCAAGGAGAAGGCGCTGCGGAAGCTGGACGCGATGCAGGCCAACCTCACCCGGCTGACCGACCTCACCGGCGAGTTGCGCCGCCAGCTCAAACCGCTCGGCAAGCAGGCCGAGATCGCGCGCAAGGCCCAGACCGTGCAGGCCGACCTGCGCGACGCGCGGCTGCGGCTGATCGCCGACGACCTGGTCAGCGCCCGCGCCGAACTGGCCCGCGACCAGGCCGACCAGGAGAACGCGAAGGCCAAGCGCGCCGAGGTCGAGCGCAACCTGCAGTTCGCCCAGTCCGAGGAGAAGGGGCTGGAGGAGAAGGTCGCCGCCGACGCGCCGCGGCTCAACCGCGCCCAGGACACCTGGTACCGGCTCTCCGCGTTGGAAGAACGGCTCAACTCCACGCTGCGGCTGGCCGAGGAGCGGCACAAGCACCTCACCGCGCAGAACGTCGAAGAACGCAGCGGCCGCGACCCGGACCAGCTCGAAGAGGAAGCCGCGGAAGCCGCCGAGCAGGAGATCGAGCTGCGCGAGGAGGTCGAACGCGCCCGGGAGGCGCTGGGCGAGGTGGAGCGCCGGCGCGCCGATCTCGAATCGCAGCTCAAGGACGCCGAGCGGGAGCACATGGCCGCGGTGCGCGCGATCGCCGACCGGCGCGAGGGCGTGGCGAAGCTGTCCGGCCAGGTCGAGTCGATGCGCAGCAAGGTCAGCGCCACCAGCGACGAGCTGGAACGGCTCACCGCCTCGCTGGCCGAGGCGCAGGAACGCGCCGAGGTCGCCGAATCCGCCTACGCCGACGCCGAAGCCGAAACCGGTGGCCAGGAATCCGACGACGCCGGGCTGGAGGAACGCCGGGTCAACGCGGCCGAAGCGCGCGACGCCGCGCGGGCGCGCGTGGAAGAGCTCGTGAAGGAAGAGCGCGCCGCCGAGCGGGAGATCGCTTCCTGGAAGGCCCGCGTCGAAGCGCTGTCGATGGGCCTGAACCGCAAGGACGGCGCGGGCGCGCTGCTGGCCGCCGGTGACCGGGTGCCCGGTCTGCTCGGGTCGGTGGCCGCGCTGCTGACCGTCGATACCGGTGCGGAAGCCGCGCTGGCGGCGGCGTTGGGCGCGGTCGCCGATGCGGTGGCGGTCGACGGCGTGGGCGACGCGGTCACCGCGCTGGAACTGCTCAGGTCCGACGAGGCGGGCAAGGCCGGAGTCCTCGTCGGCGGCACCGCGACTCCGGACCGCTCGAACTGGCCGCAGCTGCCCGGCGGTGCGCACTGGGCCGCCGACCTGGTGCGCGCGCCCGACGGGTTGCGCGGCGCCGTGACCACCGCGCTGGACCGGATGGCCGTGGTCGACGACCTCGGCGCCGCCCGCTCGCTGGTGCAGGAGCACCCCGGGGTGCGCGCGGTGACCCGCGGCGGCGACGTGCTCGGCGGGCACTGGGCCACCGGCGGCTCCGACGACGCGCAGAGCGTGCTCGAAGTGCAGGCCGCCGTCGACGAAGCCGAGCAGGAGCACGCCGCCGCGCAACGCCGCCTTGAGCAGCACTCGGCAGCGCTGGAAGGCGCCCGCGCCGAGGAGGAAGCCCGCCGCGACGAGGTCCGCGCGGTGCAGGAGCAGATCAACGAGGCCAAGGTCGCCGCGGCCCGCAGCACCGAACGGATCTCCAGCCTGCGCAAAGCCGCCCAGTCCGCCACCGCCGAGGTCGAGCGGGTGCGCGAGCAGCGGAGCAAGGTCGAGCAGTCCCGCGAGCAGGCGCTTTCCTCGCTGGCCGAGCTGGAGGAACGGCTCAGCGCGGTCAAGACCGAGCAGCAGGAGCAGGCCGAGCCGGACACCGAGCTGCGCGACCGGCTCAACAACGAGCTCGGCACCGTGCGCCAGGAGGAGATGGACGCCCGGCTCGGCCAGCGCACCGCCGAGGAGCGGGCGCGCGCCGTGCAGGGCCGCGCCGACCAGCTGCGCAGGGCCGCGCGCCAGGAGCGGGAAGCGCGGGCGCGCGCCGAAGCCGCCCGCCAGGCGCGGGAGCGCGGCGCCCGGGTGACCAGGGCCGTCATCGACGGTGCGCAGAAGGCGCTGGAGCGGATCGCCGGGTCGCTGCGCGCGGCCACCGACGAACGCGACACCGCGCAGGCCCAGCAGGCCGAGCACGACCAGGCGTTGGGCACGGTGCGCGCGCGGGTCCGCGAACTCGGCGGCGAGCTGGAGAAGCTCACCGACGCGGTGCACCGCGACGAGATGGTCCGCGCCGAGCAGCGGCTGCGCATCGAACAGCTCGAGAACAAGATCATCGAAGATTTCGGCATCGGGCTGGACGACCTCGTCGAGGAGTACGGCCCGACCGTGCCGGTACCGCCGACGCCCGCCGAGGTCGCCGAGTACGAAGCCGCCAGGGAACGCGGCGAAGAGGTCAGCGAACCGCCGTCGATGCCCTACGACCGCGGTACCCAGGAACGCCGCGCCAAGCGCGCCGAGAAGGACCTGTCGCTGCTCGGCAAGGTCAACCCGCTGGCGCTGGAGGAGTACGCGGCGCTGGAGGAGCGCTACCGGTACCTGTCCGGCCAGCTCGAAGACCTCAAGGCCACCCGCCGCGACCTGCTCGACGTGGTCAAGGAAGTGGACGAGAAGATCCTCGAGGTCTTCCAGTCCGCGTTCCACGACGTGGCCGAGGAGTTCAAGCAGGTGTTCTCGGTGCTGTTCCCCGGCGGTGACGGGCGGTTGGTGCTCACCGACCCGGAGGACATGCTCAGCACCGGCATCGAAGTCGAGGCGCGCCCGCCCGGCAAGAAGGTCAAGCGGCTCTCGCTGCTGTCCGGCGGGGAGAAGTCGCTGACGGCGGTGGCGATGCTGGTGGCGATCTTCCGGGCGCGGCCATCGCCGTTCTACGTGCTCGACGAGGTCGAGGCGGCGCTGGACGACACCAACCTGCGGCGCCTGATCACGCTGCTGGACCAGCTGCGCAGCACCTCGCAGCTGCTGATCATCACGCACCAGAAGCCGACCATGGAGATCGCCGACGCGCTCTACGGCGTGAGCATGCGCGGGGACGGCATCACGACCGTGATCTCGCAGCGGCTGCGCGGCTCGGAACCGGAGCCGGACCCGGTGGCTGCCGGGCCGCCGCCGGAGGTCGTCGCGGACGGGCCGGAAGCGGAATCGGGTCCGGAATCGGGACCGGAGCCGGATTCGGAAGCCGCTGCGGACGCCGAGCAGCAGGCCGCGGAACACCCCTGACCTAGGACGGTTCCATGTCTCGGTGTTCCCGCGCGACATCCTCGATCCGCCGCGGGTACTGCTCGAACGCAGCACCAACCTGGTGCACCTGAACCGGATGGGGACCGCGGTGGGCACTTCGCCCCGGTCGAGGAGCCGGAGCTCTACGTCGGCGAACTCCGGGACTTCTTCCGGCCTTTCCGGTGATCCGGCCCGTTCGGCCTGGCGTGAGGTCGTGCGCACCGGAGGACGGCGACGGCTACCTCGGCTCGATCGTGCTGGCCGCGGATCAGGACGGTGCGTGAGGCGCCTCGGCCACGCTCGGCCCGGGCCGGTCGCAATACCGGAGATCGGCCGAGTGCTCGCGGGCATTACGGTGTGTGCCGAATCCGCCGGACGCCGCCAGGAGGCCCGCATGTCGCAGCCGTACGGTCCGCAGGGCCAGCCGTACCCGCCCGCCGGTCAGCAGGCGCCGCACGGTCAGCAGACACCGCCTCCGAACGGATACGCACCGCAGCCTCACCCGGGCGCCGGGCCGCAGTACCAGCCGGGTTCGGGCCCGGTGCCGCAGCCGTACCCGAACTCGGGGCCGCTGCCGCAGCAGCAGCCGGGGTCGGGGCCGTTCCCGCAACAGCCCCATCCCGGGTCGGGCCCGTTCCAGCAGCCGCACCCGGGGTCGGGGCCGCTGCCGCAGCAGGGATATCCGCAGCAGCCCGGCCATCCGCAACATGCCGGTCATCCGCAGCAAGCCGGTTACCCGCCGCAGCCCGGTTATGCCGGCCCGTACGCGCAGCCGGGTCAGCCGCAGCCGGGGTTCCCGCCGGGTTTCCCGCCGCAGCCCGGCCAGCCCGGCCAGATCGGCCAGCAGCAAGGCCACCTCGGGATGACTCAGCAAATGCCCGGCAAGCCTCCGATGGGGCCGCCTCCCGGCATGGGCCGCATCGTGCTGGACTCCTCCTACCTGCCCATGGCGTTCACGCTGGCGCTGTTCAAGCCCGGCCTGACCATCAACGGACAGCCGGGACCGCCGGTGGGCTGGGGCAAGACCGCGATCGACCTGCCGCCCGGGCAGTACCAGATCGAGGTGCACGTCAACTACCTGTGGAAGTTCGGCTCGGCCACCGCGATGATCCCGCTGAGCGCGGGCCAGCGGGTCGACGCCTTCTACCGGTCGCCAGCCATGGCCTTCGGCGGCGGCAACCTCGGCCCGACACCGCAGTCCACGCCGAACGTCGGCATGACCGTCGGTGCTTGCGTCGCGGCCGCCGTCGTCGGCCTGCTGATCGTCTTGCTCCTGTTGCTCTGATCCACCGGGTCGGCTCCGCTCACTCCGCGGAGCCGACCGGTTCGGGCGCCGGGCGCGGGTTCCGCAGCGACAGCAGGCCGCCGACGAGCAGCGTCACGACCACTCCGAGCGGGGTGAGCCACGGGAACGCCAGCGTCGCCGAGCCGCCCTCGCCGTCCGGGAACATCAGCAACGCGTCCCCGTCGCCCGCGATCGGCAACGCCACCAGCAGCACCACCACCAGCGTCGCCACGAACGCGACGATCGCGTCCAGCTGCCGCGCCCGCCGCACCAGCAGTCCCAGCAGGAACGCGCCGAGCAGCGCGCCGTAGGTGTAGCTGGCGATCTCCAGCCCGAGCTCCACCACGGGGTTGTCGGTGTTGCTGAACAGCGACGCGAACACCACGAACACCAGCGCCCACACCAGCGTCCAGATCTTGCCGAGCCGCAGCACGCCCGCGTCGTCGCTGCGCCGGGTCAGCCGCCGGTAGAGGTCGCTGACCGTGGACGTGGACAACGAGTTCAGCGACGAGGACAACGTGCTCATCGCCGCGGCGAGGATGCCGGCGATCAGCAGCCCGGACAGCCCCGGCGGCAGCTCGTTCACGATGAACCGGGGGAACAGCTCGTCCTTGCTGGCCATGCCCAGCTCGGCCGGGGCGGCGCCGCCGTGGAACGACCACAGCATGGTGCCGATGAACAGGAACAGCGCGAACTGCAGCGCGACCACCACACCGCTGCCGATCAGCGCCAGCTGGCTCTCCCGCAGGTTCCGGCAGGACAGCAGCCGCTGCACCATCAGCTGGTCGGCACCGTGCGAGGCCATCGCGAACACCGCGCCGCCGAGCACGGCGGTGATGAACGCGTACTGCTCGGTGACCACCGAAGAACCGAAATCCAGCAGCTGGAACTTGCCTTCGGACCAGGCGGTGGACGCCCAGTTCCCGGGTAGCCGGGTCGAGAGCACTCCCGCGGTCAGCACCGCCCCCGCGACGTAGACCAGCATCTGGATCGCGTCGACCCACACCACGGCCTTGATCCCGCCGAGGTAGGTGTAGATCACCGTGATGATCGAGAGCACCAGCACGATCTGCCAGTAGGAGAACTGCAGGCCGAAGGCGTCCAGCATCACCTTCACCGGGATCGCGGTGGCGAACAGCCGCAGCCCGTCCGCGAGCAGCCGGGTGATCAGGAACGTCACCGACGCGGTGCCCTGCAGCCCGGAGCCGAAGCGCTGGCCCAGGAACTCGTAGGCGCTGACCAGGTTCCCGGCGTAGTAGCGCGGCAGCAGCACGAACGCGACCACGATCCGGCCGATCAGGTAGCCGATGGCCAGCTGCAGGTAGGTGAAGGTGCCGAGGTAGGCCACCGTCGGCACGCTGATCACCGTCAGCGTGGAGGTCTCGGTGGCCACCACGGAGAAGCACACCGCCCACCACGGCAGGTTCCTGCCGCCGACGAAGTAGTCCTGCGAACTGCGTTGCCGCCCGCTGAGCAGCAGGCCCAGCAACGGCATCGCGATCAGGTACACCCCGATCACGATGAGATCGACGGACCGCATTCGCCCTCCTGTGAATTCGTCGTGGGGTGGTCGGTGATGCGCAGGCGCCGCACCGGTGCGGCGGGTTCCGGAAGGTGCAGCGGTCCGGTGCCGGGCGTGATCGAGCCGAGTGGCCGCGGGTCCGCGCCGGTGGTTCCCGGCACGTTGCCCGGCAGCCCGTGCCAGGTCAGCCAGCCCAGCAGCGCCGCCAGGTACGCCTCCTTGCCGTGCGCGGGCAGCCCGAGTTCGTCGCTGGTGCGCAGTTCGATCGCGCCGAGTTCGCGGCGCAGCGCGTCCATCAGCACCGGGTTGCGGACTCCGCCGCCGGAGGCGATCACCTGCCGGGCGCCGTTCTCGCGGCAGGCGGTGGCGACGGTGGTGGCGGTCAGCCGGGTGAGGGTGGCCAGCAGGTCCGGTCCGGAGATCCGCAGGTCGTGCACGGCTCGCCGCAGGTAGTCGGCGTTGAAGTGCTCCTTGCCGGTCGATTTCGGCGCCGCGGCCGCGTAATAGGGGTCGGCCAGCAGGTTCGCGAGCAACTCGTCGTGCACCTGCCCGCGCGCGGCCAGCTCGCCGCCGACGTCGCTGTTCGCGGCGCCGCCGGTGACCTCGGCGGCCGCTGCGTCGAGCAGCGCGTTGCCCGGACCGGTGTCGTACGCGAGCGGTTCCGGCCCGCCCACGACGGTGATGTTGGCGATGCCGCCGATGTTCAGCGCCACGCCGGGGCCGGGCCGGTCGGCCAGCCACAGCGCGTCCAGCACGCCCGCCAGCGGAGCGCCGTGCCCGCCTGCGGCGACGTCGCGGGCGCGCAGGTCGGCGACCACCGGGAGTCCGGTGGCCTCGGCGATCCAGGCGGGCTGGCCCAGCTGGAAGGTGCCGCGGGCGCGCCCGGCATCGACCCAGTGGTAGAGCGTCTGGCCGAGCGAGGCGACGAGGTCCGCCGGTCCGAACTCGGCGATGCCTTGGCGGGCGGCCTGCGCGAACGCGCGTCCGACCTCGGTGTCGAGCACGCACAGCTCCCGCGCGTCGCACGGCTGCGGAGGCAGTGCGGCCAGCAGCCGTTCCCGCAGTCGCGGCGGGTAGGGGAGCTCGGTGCAGCCGAGCGGCCGCAGCTGGACCTCTCCGGCCGTGTCCGGGTTCAGCTCGGCCACCGCGACGTCGATGCCGTCCATCGACGTTCCGGAGATCAAGCCGACGACCCGGTTGGCGGACATGCCCAGTGGTCTATTGCACCCTGCCGTGGGACGCAAGCGAGTTCGCCGCATTGTTGGTCAATCGCCCACCGCGGGGCTCCTCCACCAGCGGAATCCGCAGGTGCGAGGATGGACCGGTGTCCACCTCGAACCTGATTCTGATCGCCGTCGTCGTCTTCGTGGTGTTGGTGCTCGCCGTGGTCACCGGCGTGCTGCTGGCCCGCAGGCGCCGGATCAGCCTGCGTGATCAGGAGGCGCAGCGGCAGGACGGACAGGTAGCGGGCGGCGGTTCCCAAACCGGTGGCGGCTACCAGGCGGGCGGCGGTATCAGCCTCTCCAGCGGTGGCGCGGCCACTGCGCCCGCGGAACATCCGGTCGAGGAGCGCACCGAAACCGAGGGCCAGCCCGCTGTCGGCGACGACGCCGCCGTGCCCAGGGACACCCAACGGCGCGGCATCGTGGACGTGCCGCTGCCGACCGAGACCGAGGTCGAGGCCGAGACGGGGACGCCGCGCGAACCTTCGGCGGACGCGACGGCCGTCGAGGAGCCCGACCCGGGTACCGCGACCGCGGAACCGGCCACGACCGACGCGGCAACGACCGACGCGGCGGTCCAGCCGGCCGACACCGCCGCGGACACCACCGAAGACGCCACCGGAACCGCCGAACCGGCAGGCAGCACCGCGTCCACGGGTGCGGCCACCACCGACGAGACCGCAGCAGGAACCTCGGACACGACCGCCCCCGCCGAAGTCCCCGACCAGGGCCGCGTCGAGGCACCGCCGGAACCGGCTCCGGCCGCCCCCGAACAGGTCGAGGAGATCGAGCCGACCACCGGCAGGCTGGAACGCCTCCGCGGCAGGCTGTCCCGCTCCCGCTCCACGTTCGGCCAGGGCCTGCTGGGCTTGCTCGGCGCGGGCGACCTCGACGAGGACTCCTGGGAAGAGGTCGAGGACACGCTGCTGATGGCCGACCTCGGCGCGGCCACCACCACCGAGATCGTCGAACGGCTCCGCACCGAGATCGCCTCCCGCGGCGTGCGCACCGCCGACGACGCGCGGGCGCTGCTGCGCGAAGTGCTGATCGACGCGCTGTCCACCGAGCAGGAACGTTCCGTGCGCGCCCTGCCGCACGGCGACCCGGCCGACGGCGGCAAGCCCGCCGTGTTGCTGGTCGTCGGCGTGAACGGCACCGGCAAGACCACCACCACCGGCAAACTCGCCCGGGTGCTGGTCGCCGACGGCCGCAAGGTGCTGCTGGGCGCGGCCGACACGTTCCGCGCCGCCGCTGTCGAACAGCTCGGCACCTGGGGCGACCGGGTCGGCGCCGAGGTGGTGCGCGGCAACGAGGGACAGGACCCGGCCAGCGTCGCGTTCGAGTCCGTCTCCCGCGCCACGGACAGCGGGGTGGATGCCGTGCTGGTCGACACCGCGGGCCGGCTGCACACCAAGACCGGGCTGATGGACGAACTCGGCAAGGTCAAGCGGGTGGTGGAAAAGCGCGCCCAGGTCGACGAGGTGCTGCTGGTGCTGGACGCGACCACCGGCCAGAACGGCCTCGCGCAGGCGCGGGTGTTCTCCGACGTGGTGGACGTGACCGGCATCGTGCTGACCAAGCTGGACGGCACCGCCAAGGGCGGCATCGTGTTCCAGGTGCAGCGCGAGCTCGGCGTGCCGGTGAAGCTCGTCGGTCTCGGCGAAGGCGCGGACCACCTGGCACCGTTCGAGCCCGCCGCGTTCGTCGACGCGCTGCTGAGCTGAACCTGCGCGAAGTACCGGCCGCGGAACTCGCCCGGCCGCGGTGACGATCACGAGCGCCCGAGCCATTCCGCGCAACGCATCGGCGTGTTCCACTTCGTGCCGTGACGACGCAGCTGCGGGAACGGTTCGCGATCGGAACCTCGGTGCTGGTCGTGCTGGTGGCGTTGGCGCTGCGGCCGCCGGTGACGGCCGTGGCCCCGGTGCTCGATCGGATCCTCGGAGACCTCGGCCTCTCCAGCACCTTCGGCGGCGTGCTGACCACGCTTCCGCCGGTGTGCCTGGGAGTTTTCGCGTTCGTCGCGCCGCGGTTGCGGCAGCGCTTCGGCGATGAACGAGTGCTCGTCGGCTGCCTCGTGGTGCTGCTGGCGGGCAACCTGCTGCGCGCCGCGGGGTCGGTTTGGGCGCTGGTGGGGGGCACCGTCGTGGTCGGCGCGGGCATCGCGGTCGCCAACGTCGCTCTTCCCGGCGTGATCAAACGGGACTTCCCGAGCCGCGTGCCGGGCGTGACCGCGCTGTACACGATGTGCCTCACGCTCGGCGGAGCGCTGGCCGCGAGCGTGGTGGTGCCGCTCGGCGGAGCGCTCGGTTCCGCATGGCGGCTGCCGCTGGGCCTGCTGGCGGTGCCGGTGCTGCTGGCACTGCTGCTGTGCGCGTTCGCCCTTCGCGGTGCGGTGAGCAGGCAGCGGGTCGTGCGGCCCGGACTGCTGTGGCGCAACCGGCTGGCCTGGCAGGTCACCGGCTTCATGGGTGCCCAGTCACTGATGGCCTACGTCGTGTTCGGGTGGTTGCCTTCGATGGCGCAGAGCCAGGGCATGTCCGCCGAAGCGGCCGGGGCGCTGCTCGGTGTGCAGGCCGCGGTGCAGGCGCTCGGATCGTTGACGGTCCCGGTGCTGTGCCGCCGGTTGCGGGACCAGCGCTGGGTGGCCATGGCGTTGGGAGTGCTCACCGCGCTCGGTTTCGCCGGGGTACTGCTCGCCCCCGGGACTGCCGTGGTTTGGACCGCCACCGTCGTGCTCGGCTTGGCGCAGGGCGCCGCGTTCGGTTTGGCGCTGACGTTGTTCGGGCTCCGCGCCCCGGACAGCGACACCACGGTCGCGCTGTCCGGCATGGCGCAAGGCGCCGGATACCTGATCGCGGCGACCGGTCCGCTGCTGATCGGAGTGCTGCACGGAGCCACCGGCGGCTGGAGCGTCCCCCTGGTGCTGCTGATGGTTTGCTGCGCTGGGGAAACGGTGCTCGGGGCGGTCGCGGGCCGGGATCGGCAGGTGCCGTCGGTGATCGGCGCGCAACATGCCGGTGACGGGACAACCGCGCCGTAACACCGCGCGGCCCAAGGTTCACGGCCGCGAAACAGCAGAACCGGACACTTGAAACACGCCTTCCCCAGGATGCGGGCTCGACTCGGTACGCACGGGGAGGCGACGTGAATTCAGGCGATACCGCATGGGTGCTGATCAGCGCGGCACTCGTACTGCTCATGACACCTGGGCTGGCGTTCTTCTACGGCGGCATGGTGCGCACCCGCGGTGTGCTCAACATGCTCATGATGAGCCTCGGCAGCATCGGGGTCGTCGGAGTCCTGTGGGTGCTGTTCGGGTACTCCGCGGCGTTCGGCTCCGACCTCGGCGGGCTGGGCCTGCTCGGAAACCCCGCCGAACTCTTCGGGCTCGGCGGCCTGCTCGGGCCGGATGAACTTTCCGGCACCATCCCGACGCTGGTCTTCGCCGGGTTCCAGGCGATGTTCGCGATCCTCACGGTCGCGCTGATCTCCGGCGCGATCGCCGACCGCGCCCGCTTCGGCCCGTGGCTGCTGTTCGCCGCGCTGTGGGCCGCCGTGGTCTACTTCCCGGTCGCGCACTGGGTCTTCGCGTTCGACGAGACCGATGCCGCGGGCAACGTGACCGCCGTCGGCGGCTGGATCGCCAACCGGCTCGCCGCCATCGACTTCGCAGGCGGCACCGCGGTGCACATCAACGCGGGGGCCGCCGCGCTCGCGCTGACGATGGTGCTGGGCAGGCGCACCGGCTGGCCGAAGCAGGCGGGCAAACCGCACAACCTGCCGTTCGTGGTGCTCGGTGCCGGACTGCTGTGGTTCGGCTGGTTCGGCTTCAACGGCGGCTCCGCGCTGGCCGCCGACAGCACTGCGGCCGTGGTGCTGGTCAACACGCTGGTCGCCACCAGCGCCGCGATGCTGGGCTGGTTGCTGGTGGAGCGGCTGCGCGACGGGCACGCCACCACCCTCGGCGCCGCCTCCGGAATCATCGCCGGCCTGGTCGCGATCACCCCGGCCTGCTCCTCGGTCACCCCGCTGGGCGCCATCGCGGTCGGTGCGATCACCGGTGCGGTGTGCGCGCTGGCGCTGAGCCTGAAGTACAAGCTGCGCTACGACGACTCGCTCGACGTGGTCGGGGTGCACCTGGTCGGCGGCCTGGTCGGCACTCTGCTGGTCGGGTTCTTCGCCTCCGCTTCGGCACCCGCCGGGGTGGACGGGCTGCTCTACGGCGGTGGTTTCGACCAGCTGTGGCGGCAGGCCGTGGGCGCTGTCGCGGTGCTGATCTACTCGTTCGTGCTGAGCTTGCTGCTTGCCTACCTCGTCAAGGCGCTCGTCGGATTCCGGCTGAGCCCGGACGACGAGGCCGAAGGCATCGACGAAACCGAGCACGCCGAATCCGCGTACCACTTCGGCGACGGGCGTTCCGCCCGCTCGCCGTTGCGCGCCGACGACGCCGAACGCGAGCTGGAGGGCAGCCACCCATGAAGCTGGTCACCGCGATCGTCCAGCCGGACCGGCTGGAGCCGTTGCAGGAAGCGCTGGCCCGACTGGGCGTGCTGGGTATGACCGTCAGCGACGCGCAGGGCTACGGCAGGCAGAAGGGCCACACCGAGGTCTACCGGGGCGCCGAGTACGCGGTGGACTTCGTGCCGAAGTCCCGCGTGGAAGTGCTGGCCGAGGAGTCCGCAGTGGACGACGTCGTCGAAGGCATCGTGACCGCCGCCCGCACCGGCCGCGTCGGCGACGGCAAGGTCTGGGTCACCGCGATCGACTCCGTCACCCGGGTGCGAACCGGGGAAACGGGCAACGACGCGATCTGAGCCTGCCGCCGCACAACACCGCGCCGGGCGCGGGCCGAAAGGTCCGCGCCCGGCGCTTTCGCGCGGTTGCCCGGGAGACCACGCAAAGCGGATGCGTAGCACTACGCACCCGTACTCACGGGGGTTCACGGGTCACCGGGGCCCGCCCGGACCGGCAGACTTCTGCCCGTGCCGAGGCGGAGATCTCCGGGGGAACCGCCGGTGACGGTGGGCGGAGGACCGCTCTCGGCGCGGTCGCTCGTGCTGGGGGACGAGCGACCGGGGGTCGGGAACCGGGTCGTCGCTGGGGGACGACCCGGCTGACCTGGGGGTGGATGGGGGAGCCCTGGGCGGCTCGCGCGAGGGGGGCGAGCCGCCCGGGGACTGCTTCCACGGCGGCGACCGCTCGCTCCGGCCAAGATCCGTTGCGCGTAGCCTGGCCGGGTCGTGGACATTCCGGACGAGTCCGCCGCAACGGCGGGACCACCTCCCGCAGTGCGCGTGCCCCGCCGCGCCCTCGTGGTCCTCGCGGGTCTGCCCGGAGCCGGCAAGAGCACCCTGCTGCGCAGGCTCACCGCTCCCGTGGGAACCGTCGTGCTCGACTCCGAGCAGGTCCGCGCCCGGCTGCGTGCCGCGCTGCCCGCGCAGCTGCCCTACCGCTGGTACCGGCCGCTGGTGCACGCCGTGCACCGCGCGCGCATCGCCTGGTTCTGCTGCACCGCGCGCGGCCTGGTCGTGGCGCACGAGCCGTCGACCCGCGGCGGCACCCGGCTCATGCTCGTGCTGTTCGCCGTGCTGACCGTGCGGCCCCGCTTGCTGGTGTGGTTGCACGTCGGCCCGGAAGAAGCGCTGGCGGGCCAGGAGGCGCGGGGGAGGCTGATCCGCAGCCGCGCGTTCCGGCTGCACGTGCATCGGGCGTACCGAGTGCATCGGACGCTGCTCGCGGGCGGACGGCTGCGGGGTTGGCAGCATGTGCTCTTGTTCACCCGCAAGGACATCGAGCGCGGGCTCGAGCTGCGAACGCCGAGGTGAGATTCGTCCCGAAGGCGCGGGTGGGTGCGGGGCCGGGGCGGGGTGATCGCTATCCTGGTCGGTGACGGTGCGGCGGTACGACGCCGCACTTGGCTGAGACAGCGAGCTGCGAGTGACTGGCAACAGTGTGTGTGCGTGCCAGGTGTGCGCGGCTTGAGTTGCGCTAGCAGCACCTCCCGTGCCCCTCGGGCGTCTGCCCCTCGGGTGTCGATGGCGGAGCTGCGTTCGGACCTGACTGTTGCGCCTCGCCGCGGGCACGCCGGCGGTGCAGGGCCGTGTGACGCATCCGTTCAGCCCCTGGCCACCACCGACCGAGGAGACTCGCTACATCCATGTCTCGAACCGAGGACGTAATTTCCGACCGGGCAGCGGAATTCCCGGCCGCGATCGCCGAAGCACCGGCGGCGCCGGACGCGACCGCGACCGCCGCGGAAGCCGCGGAAACCCCCGGAACAGCGGAATCCGCTCAGCCCGCTGAGTCCGCGCAAGCCGAACCGGCCGCAGCGGAAACCGCTCCCGCAACCGATCCGGAACCGGCCGAGCAGACCGAGCAAGCTGACCAGGCCGAGCAGACCGAGCAAGCTGACCAGGCCGAGCAGGCCGAGCAGACGGACCAGGCCGCGAGCCGGAACGGCTTCGACGCCCTCGCGCTCGACCCGCTGGTGCGCAAGGTGCTCGGCGAACTGGGCTACGAGAACCCGTCCCCGATCCAGGCGCAGACCATCCCGCCGCTGCTGGACGGCCACGACGTGATGGGCCTCGCGCAGACCGGCACCGGCAAGACCGCCGCGTTCGCGCTGCCCATCCTCAGCCGCATCGACCTGGACGCCCCCGGCCCGCAGGCGCTGGTGCTCGCGCCCACCCGCGAGCTGGCGATCCAGGTGGCCGAGGCGTTCGAGCGCTACGCCAAGCACCTGCCCGGCTTCCACGTGCTGCCGATCTACGGCGGCCAGAGCTACGGCCCGCAGCTGGCCGGGCTCAAGCGCGGCGCGCACGTCGTCGTCGGCACGCCCGGCCGGCTGATCGACCATCTCGACAAGGGCTCGCTGAACCTCAGCGCGCTGAACCACCTGGTGCTCGACGAGGCCGACGAGATGCTGCGGATGGGCTTCATCGAGGACGTCGAGCGGATCCTGCAGTCGGTGCCGCAGCAGCGGCAGGTGGCGCTGTTCTCGGCGACCATGCCGGGCGCGATCCGCAAGATCAGCCAGTCCTACCTGCGCGAGCCGGTGGAGATCTCGGTCAAGACCAGCACCAGCACCGCCACCAACATCAGCCAGCGCTACGTCCCGGTGCGCGGCCCGCAGAAGATGGACGCGCTGACCCGCATCCTCGAAGTCGAGAAGTTCGACGCGATGATCGTGTTCGCGCGCACCAAGCAGCTCACCGAGGAACTCGCGGAGAAGCTGCAGACCGCCGGGTTCAACGCCGCGGCGATCAACGGCGACGTGCCGCAGGCGCAGCGCGAACGAACCATCGGCCACCTGCGCGAGGGCCGCATCGACGTGCTGGTCGCGACCGACGTGGCCGCCCGCGGGCTGGACGTCGAACGCATCTCGCACGTGCTCAACTACGACATCCCGCACGACAGCGAGTCCTACGTGCACCGCATCGGGCGCACCGGCCGCGCCGGGCGCAGCGGCGAGGCGATCCTGTTCGTCTCCCCGCGTGAGCGGCACATGCTGCGCTCCATCGAGAAGGCCACCCGCCAGAGCATCGAGCAGATGGACCTGCCGACCGTCGACGCGGTCAACGACCAGCGGCTCGCCAAGTTCGCCCAGAACATCAGCGACACGCTGCAGAAGGGCAACCTGGAGCTGTTCCAGAACCTCGTCGAGGAGTACGAGCGCAACCACGAGGTGCCCGCCACCCAGGTCGCGGCGGCGCTGGCGAGCATGGTGCAGGGCGACCGCCCGCTGCTGCTGGAACCGGACCCGGAGCCGGACAAGCAGCGCCGCAACCGCGGCGGCGGGTTCGAACCGGCCGGTCCGGAGACCGACACGTACCGCGTCGAGGTGGGCCGCCGGAACCGCGTGACGCCCAGCGCGCTGGTCGGCGCGCTGGCCAACGAGGGCGGGCTGCACAGCAAGCACATCGGGCACATCGACATCCGCGACGCCCACACGCTCGTCGAGCTGCCCGCCGAGCTGCCCGAGGAGATGCTGCGCAAGCTGCGCAAGACCCAGGTCGCCGGGCGCGGGCTGCGGATCAGCCGCGCGGACGGCGAAGTGCTCGCCCGGCGCGGGCCGCGGCCCGGCGGCGGACGCGGCGACAAGCCCCGGCCGCCCCGCAAGGGACAGCGCGCACCGCAGTCGGGTCGCGGTCCCAGCAAGCGCCCGCGGGACCGCGCCTGATCCCGGCGAGGACGTGAGAGCGTCCTCGCCGCCGGAAACAAGTCCGCGCGCTGCGGCTGTGCAGCACGCGTGAAACCGACCCGGCCCGGAACGCCGCTGCTGGTGCGGCGTTCCGGGCCGCCGGTTCTCCTCGGGCGGGCGCGGTCCGGTTACCCTCGATCCCAAGTATTCAGGTACCGCAGCACTCGGGTGCCTGGTGCGCTCAGGTACCTCACTCGACTCAGGAGCGGCGAGAACCCGTGTTCGACACCCTTAGCGACCGGCTCACCTCGGTCCTGCAGAACCTGCGCGGCAAGGGCCGGCTCTCGGACGCCGACATCGACGCCACGGCGCGGGAGATCCGCATCGCCCTGCTGGAAGCCGACGTGGCGCTGCCGGTGGTGCGCGCGTTCATCGCGGGTGTCAAGGACCGGGCCAAGGGAGCGGAGGTCTCCGCCGCGCTGAACCCGGCCCAGCAGGTCATCAAGATCGTCAACGAGGAGCTGGTAAGCATCCTCGGCGGCGAGACCCGCCGCCTGGAGTACGCCAAGAACCCGCCCACCGTGATCCTGCTGGCCGGGCTGCAGGGCTCCGGCAAGACCACGCTCGCGGGCAAGCTCGCCAAGTGGCTCGCCGGCCAGGGCCACACCCCGATGCTGGCGGCGTGCGACCTGCAGCGGCCGAACGCGGTCAACCAGCTCCAGGTCGTGGGTGAGCGCGCGGGCGTGCCGGTGTTCGCGCCGGAGCCGGGCAACGGCGTCGGCGATCCGATCGGGGTGGCCCGCGGCAGCCTGGACGAGGCCAAGCGCGCCCAGCACGACGTGGTCATCGTCGACACCGCCGGCCGGCTCGGCGTCGACGAGGAGATGATGCAGCAGGCCGCGGACATCCGGGACGCGGTCAGCCCCGACGAGATCATGTTCGTGGTCGACGCCATGATCGGCCAGGACGCGGTCAGCACCGCCGAGGCGTTCCGCGACGGCGTCGGCTTCTCCGGCGTGGTGCTCACGAAGCTGGACGGCGACGCCCGCGGTGGTGCCGCGCTGTCGGTCCGGCAGGTCACCGGCCAGCCCATCATGTTCGCCTCCAACGGGGAGAAGCTGGAGGACTTCGACGTCTTCCACCCCGACCGGATGGCCAGCCGGATCCTCGGCATGGGCGACATGCTCACCCTGATCGAGCAGGCGGAGCAGGCGTTCGACGCCGACCAGGCCGAGCAGGCCGCGGCCAAGCTCGGCTCCGGGCAGCTGACCCTGGAGGACTTCCTGGAGCAGATGCAGGCGGTCCGCAAGATGGGGCCGCTGCAGAACCTGCTCGGGATGCTGCCGGGCGCGAACGGCATGAAGGACCAGCTGGCCAACTTCGACGAGAAGCACCTGGACCGGCTGCAGGCCATCATCCGCGGCATGACGCCTGCCGAACGGGACGACCCGAAGATCATCAACGCCTCGCGCAGGCAGCGCATCGCCCGCGGTTCCGGGGTCAACGTCAGCGACATCAACGATCTGGTGAACCGGTTCTTCGAAGCCCGCAAGATGATGCAGTCGATGGCCGGCCAGTTCGGCGGCTTCGGCGGCGGCGGTGGCGGCAAGAAGGGCAAGAAGGGCAAGGGCAAGAACCGCAAGGGCAAGAACAAGGGCCCGACGCCGCCGAAGGGCATGAAGGGGATGCCGGGCGGGATGCCCGGCGGAATGCCCGGGCTGCCGCCCGGCGGTGCGGGCGGTCCCGACATGTCCAAGCTGGAGGGCGGGCTCAACGAGCTGCCATCGGGCTTCGACCCGTCCAAGCTGAACTTCGGCGGCAAGAAGAAGAAATGAGCGCGGCGCTGCACCTGCGCGGGGTCCTGCTGCCCGGCGGTGAGACCGGTGACCTCTGGCTGCAGGACGGTCTGATCAGTCATCAGCCGATTCCGGGCGCGACGACCGTGTTCGACGGCGGCTACGTGCTGCCGGGCCTGGTGGACGCGCACTGCCACGTCGGCATCGGGCCGGAAGGCCCGGTGGAACTCGACGTTGCCGTGCAGCAGGCCGAGACCGATCGGGACGCGGGCACGCTGCTCATCCGCGACTGCGGCGCGCCGATCGACACCCGGCCGCTGCAGGAGCGCACCGACCTTCCGCGGATCATCCGCGCCGGGCGGCACCTGGCGAAGCCGAAGCGCTACATCCCGTACCTGGCCGACCAGCTCGAGGACGAGTCCGAGCTGCCGCGCGCCGTGGCCGAGCAGGCCGAGTACGGCGACGGCTGGGTCAAGCTGGTCGGGGACTGGATCGACCGCTCCGCAGGGGACCTCGCCCCGCTGTGGAGCGACGGGGCGCTGACCGAAGCGATCGAGGTCGCGCACGCGCACGGCGCCCGCGTCACCGCGCACGTCTTCGGCGAAGAAGCGCTGCCGGGCCTGTTGCGAGCGGGCATCGACTGCATCGAGCACGGCACCGGGCTCACCGACGACACCGTGGAGCTGATGGCCCGGCACGGCACCGCGCTGGTGCCGACGCTGGTCAACATCGAGAACTTCCCGTCGTTCGCCGCTTCGGCGAGCAAGTACCCCGACTACGCCGCGCACATGACCGCGCTGTACGAGCGCGGCGACGCGACCGTGGCCAAGGCGGTCGAAGCCGGCGTGCCGGTCTACGCGGGAACCGACGCGGGCGGCGGCATCGAGCACGGCGTGCTCGTCGACGAAGTGCTCGCGCTGCACCGCGTAGGGCTCTCCGCGGAGGAAGCGTTGGGCACGGCGTCCTGGTCGGCCCGGGAATGGCTCGGGTACGGGGGCTTGCAGCACGGCGCGGTGGCCGATTTGCTGTGCTACGACGACGATCCCCGCAAGGACCTCGCGGCGTTGCGGCATCCTCGGCGCATCGTGCTGCGGGGCGCGGTCGTCGGCTGACCCGCATCCGATTTCGGATGCTCGGCAGGAAAGCGCGAAGGTAATCTGGCGGTTCCGCCATGGCCCGCCGCGAGCGACCCGGATGCCGTTCGCCCGAGACGGAGGCGCCCGTGCAGGTACCGAACCCCGACTTCCCCGACGGCGCGGCGGAGGCCGGAGGCGCGGGAACCACCGCTTCCGCGAGCGCGACCGCGCAAGCCGACCGTCCCGGCTCCGCCCGGCCCGATCACCGCTGGGGCTTCGGCGCGTTCTTCTTCGCCGAAGCCGTGTTCATCCTGACTTCGGTGGTGCTGCCCGCGATCTACGGGAAGCCGAGCGGTGACGGCCCCCTGATCGTGTTGATGATGATGGTGCCGACGTTGCTCTCCGGCGCGGTCGCGGTGCTGATCACGGTGCTGCGCGGGAACGGGCCGCGGCTGGACTTCGGGCTGAACCTGCACTGGTGGGACATCCGGACCGGGCTGACCGTCGGCGCCTTCGGCATGATCACCACGACCGCGGCTTCGATGATCTGGATCCGCTGGGTCGGCCCGGACAACGCCACTTCGACCGTGAGCAGCCTGCTGGACGGGGTGCGGCTGTCGCCTTCGCTGGCGGTGCTGCTGTTCCTACACGTGTGGCTGATCGCGCCGATCTGCGAGGAGCTGCTGTACCGGGGCCTGCTGTGGGGCGCGATGGACCGGCTGCGGTGGAGCCAGATCAGCGCTTTCGTGCTGTGCACGGCGCTGTTCGCGATCGGGCACCTGGAGCCGGAGCGGACCGCGCTGCTGCTGGTGATCGCGGTACCGATAGGCGTGGCGCGGATGCTCACCGGCCGCCTCACCGCCAGCGTGGTCGCGCACCAGGTGAACAACTTCCTGCCCGCGCTGGGTCTGCTGCTGCTCTCGCTCGGCGTTCTCGGTTAGGCCGCCGGGAGCCTGCTGCGGCGGGGAAACCGGCGTCTGGCACAATTGTCGACTGTTCGCTGTGCGGCGGTCCCTCTCACCGTCCGCGGCCGTCTACGTATGAGCATGGAACACCGTTTTCCCCACACGGCTCGACATGCTCCCCGAGCACGAACGAGAGTCTGAGGAGCACCAGCACCCGTGGCTGTGAAGATCAAGCTGGCGCGGATCGGTAAGGTCCGCGAGCCGCACTACCGCATCATCGTCGCCGACGCGCGCACCCGCCGGAACGGCCGGGACATCGAGACGATCGGGCAGTACCACCCGAAGGAGAACCCGAGCCGCATCGAGGTCAACTCGGATCGGGCGCAGTACTGGCTGGGCGTCGGCGCGCAGCCGACCGAGCCGGTGCAGGCCATCCTGGAGGTCACCGGTGACTGGCAGAAGTTCAAGGGCCTGCCGGGCGCCGAGGGCACGCTGAAGACGCCGGAGGCCAAGCCTTCCAAGCAGGACCTGTTCAACGCCGCGCTCGCGGCCGCCGGTGAGGAACCGACCACCGAGGCCGTCACGCCCAAGAAGAAGGGCGGCAAGAAGGCCGAGGCGGACACCGCCGAAGCCGCCGCCGAGGAGCAGAAGTCCGAGGACGGCCAGGCGTGACGGTCCTAGCGGACGCGCTCGAACACCTGGTGCGCGGCATCGTCGACAACCCCGACGACGTCCGCGTCCAGCTCCTCACGACTCGGCGCGGCCGCACCCTGGAAGTCCACGTGAACCCGGACGACCTCGGCAAGGTCATCGGTCGCGGCGGTCGCACGGCGACCGCGCTGCGCACCGTGATCTCCGGCATCGGCGGTCGCGGCATCCGGGTCGACGTGGTCGACACCGACCGTTGACCATGAGCGGTCCTGCGCTGGCCGTGGGCAAGGTCGTCAAGTCGCACGGCGTGCGCGGCGAGGTCGTCGTCGAGGTGCGCACCGACAGCCCCGAGCTGCGGTTCGCGCCGGGCGCGGTGCTCGGCGTCCAGCGCCGGGCGACGGCCGCCCCGGCCACGCTCACCGTCGCAGCCGCCCGGCCGCACGCCGGGCGGCTGCTGGTCGTTTTCGAGGAAGTCTCCGGCCGCGAGGCGGCCGAGCAGTTGCGCGGATCGCTGCTGACGGTGGGTTCGGACGAGCTCGAACCCACCGCGGATCCGGACGAGTTCCACGACCACGAGCTGGAAGGGCTCCGCGTGGTCCTGGTGACCGGCGAAGAGGTCGGCGTGGTGCGCGAAGTGCTGCACACCCCGGCCGGCGAGCTGCTGTCCGTGGGTACGCCGCAGGACGAGGAGAAGCTCGTGCCGTTCGTCTCCGAGATCGTGCCCGAGGTCGATCTCGCCCAGGGCAGGGTCGTGCTCGACCCGCCGGAGGGGCTGCTCGAAGGCTGACCGAGCAGGTCAGGCCATCCAGCGCTAAGGAACGCAAGCGTTGCGCATTGACGTCATTTCCATCTTTCCCGAGTACCTGGCCCCGTTGCGGCAGGCGTTGCTGGGCAAGGCGATCGAACGCGAGAAGATCTCCGTCGGGGTGCACGACCTGCGGGACTGGACCCACGACGTGCACCGCGCAGTGGACGACAGCCCCTACGGCGGCGGTCCGGGAATGGTGATGAAACCGGACGTGTGGGGCGAAGCCCTGGACGCGGTGTGCGGTTCCGGCGCGGAGCAGCCGACGCTGGTCGTGCCGACGCCGGCGGGGCGTCCGTTCACGCAGTCGACGGGGGTCCGCTGGGCGGCGAAACCGTGGCTGGTGTTCGCCTGCGGCCGCTACGAGGGCATCGACGAGCGGGTGGTCGAGGACGCGGCCGGCCGGATGCCGGTCGAAGAGGTCTCCATCGGCGACTACGTGCTGGTCGGCGGTGAGGTCGCGGCGCTGACCATGATCGAGTCGGTGGCCCGGTTGCTGCCGGGCGTGCTGGGCAATCCCGCCTCCGCGGAGCAGGACTCCTTCTCCGACGGCCTGCTCGAAGGCCCCAGCTACACCCGCCCGGAGGTGTGGCGCGGGCGTGCCGTGCCGGACGTGCTGCGTTCCGGCAACCACGCCGCGATCGCGCGGTGGCGCCGCGATGAGGCGCTGCGGCGCACGAGCGAACGCCGCCCGGACCTGCTGGCGGCGCTGCCACCGGAGGCCCTGGACGTCAAGGACCGGGCGCTGCTGGATACACTGGGCGCGGACGAGGCGCAGTCCCCGGAGGACTCCGCGCAGCAGGGGAACGACTGAGATCGCACCCGCTGCACCGGGGCCGGTTCCGGCGGCTGCCTGCGCGTCTGGCACACTTGACCGGTTGCTGCAGCCGGATTCTGTGCTGGCGCGCACCAATGCAAGCTCACCCCCGTGTCAGGCGGTGGCCGCGGTCAGGCCGGGCCATGGAGCGCGAGAACACGGGTGCCTACGACACGGATGAGGACGGACCACCGATGAACACCCTGGACGCTTTGGACGCCCAGTCGCTGCGTTCCGACATCCCGGCCTTCCGGCCTGGCGACACGCTGAAGGTCTACGTCCGCGTCATCGAGGGTTCGCGCGAGCGGAACCAGGTCTTCCAGGGCGCTGTGATCCGGCGCCAGGGCGACGGTGTCCGGGAGACCTTCACCGTCCGCAAGATCTCCTTCGGTGTCGGCGTGGAACGCACCTTCCCGGTGCACAGCCCGAACATCGCCAAGATCGAGGTCGCTGCTCGCGGCCGGGTCCGCCGGGCGAAGCTGTACTACCTGCGCGAGCGTCGCGGCAAGGCCGCCAAGATCAAGGAGCGGCGCGAGCCCGTCTCCTCCTGAGCCCGCGCTAGCGGCGAGGATTCCGGAAACGGCCCGGGTGCTGCGGCATCCGGGCCGTTTTCGCGCGCACTGATCCACTTTTGAGTGAACGACGGGATGGGATGAGCCGCATCGCACCCCGCCGCGGACCGGTCGAACTCCGCGCGAGCGCTCAATGATCGGCGAATTCGCACGTCATCCGGTTTCCTGGGCGATCCGGACGGACCGGGCGCGCGCAGGGGGAGCGCGCCGGGCGCCGGTGCCGTTCCAGTAGCCTGGCCGCGTGGCCGACGTCATGCGCTCCACCGGACCAGAGGAAGAGCCCCAGGAAGGGCCTGCCGACAACCGCGAAGGCGGCGGCAAGGGCCGCTTCGGGCGGCGCTCCCGCCGCAAGCGGGAGCGGAAGAGCTCCTTCTGGCGCGAGCTGCCGATCCTGATCGTCACCGCGCTGGTGCTCACGGTGCTCATCCAGACCTTCCTCGCCCGGGTCTACGTCATCCCGTCCCAGTCGATGGAGCAGACGCTGCACGGCTGCGACGGCTGCCAGAACGACCGGGTGCTGGTGGACAAGGTGTCCTACCGGTTCACCGACCCGGAACCCGGCG
The DNA here is from genome assembly GCF_016526145.1 of Saccharopolyspora galaxeae. GTDB lineage: Bacteria > Actinomycetota > Actinomycetes > Mycobacteriales > Pseudonocardiaceae > Saccharopolyspora_C > Saccharopolyspora_C galaxeae. The sequence continues at coordinate 282,595 of NZ_JADDUE010000004.1, read as the reverse complement.
ACGTCGTCGTGTTCCGCGGGCCGGAGACCTGGGGCAACAACGAGTTCAACGTGCCGGAGGCGTCGAACCCGGTCGCCGGTTTCTTCCAGGGCGCGCTGTCGCTGCTCGGCTTCGGGTCGCCGGACGAGAAGGACTTCGTCAAGCGGGTGATCGCCACCGGCGGCCAGACCGTGTCGTGCTGCGACCCGCAGAACCGGATGCTGGTCGACGGCAAGCCGCTCGATGAGCCCTACGTCTACTGGGAGCCCGGCGAGGGGGAACGGCACGAGGCGTTCGCGCCCGTGACGGTGCCGCAAGGGCGCTTGTGGGTGCAGGGCGACAACCGCGGGAACTCGCAGGACTCGCGGTACCAAGGCGGCGGTGGCGTCAACGGCACCGTCCCGGTGGACAACGTGATCGGCAAGGCGCAGGTCATCGTGCTGCCGCCGACGCGCTGGCAGAGCATCCCCGAACCGAATCCGCAGGCCGACGCGCTGGGCGCGCCCGCGTGGCAGGCAGGAGTGCCCGCAGGCGTCGGGTTCGCCGCGGCGTTCCCGGTGTTGTGGGCGGGCCGGCGGGTCACCGCCGTGGTGTCCGACCGGCGTGCCCGGAGGCGGCACTGACCGTGGGGGCGCGGTTCGCGCCCGCTGCGGCGGAATGGCGGCCACCACGGCCGGTGATCCGCCGCAGCAGCGGCAACTGGGCGCTGCAGAGCGCGCTGGACCGCAGCGGGCTCGGGCCGGTGGCCGGCGTCGACGAGGCCGGTCGCGGCGCGTGCGCCGGGCCGTTGGTGGTGGCGGCGTGCGTGCTCAAGGCCGGGGACGGCAAGCGGTTCGCCGGGCTCACCGATTCCAAGGTGCTCGCCGAGGCGGAGCGGGAGCGGCTCTACGAGGTGATCACCCGCCGCGCGGTGGCGTCCTCGGTCGTCGTCATCCCGCCCGAGGAGGTCGACGCGCTGGGCATCCACGTGGCGAACCTGGAAGGTATGCGCCGGGCGGTGGCGCGGATGCCGGTGCACCCGGGCTACGTGCTCACCGATGGCTTTCGAGTGCAGGGGCTCGCGGCGCCGAGCGTGGCGGTGCTCAAGGGCGATCTGGTCGCGGCGTGCGTGGCGGCGGCCTCGGTGCTGGCGAAGGTCACCCGCGACCGCATCATGCGCGAGCTGCACGAGCGGTTGCCGATGTACGGCCTCGACGAGCACAAGGGCTATTGCACGCCGGATCACACGGCGCGGCTGGAGGAGCACGGGCCGAGTCCGGAGCACCGCTGGTGCTATTCGAACGTCGTCGGCGCCGCGCGCCTGCACGGCATGCGCTCGCCACGCACCGTGACCAGTAAGCCCGGTTTGTTCGATGCTTCGGACGAGGATGTGGTGGACAATGGGGGAACGTAAGGGCAACGGCGATCTAGAAGGGCGGCCCGCACTGCGATGAGCGCCGAGGATCTCGAGAAGTACGAGACCGAGATGGAGCTGCAGCTCTACAAGGAGTACCGCGACATCGTCGGGCAGTTCAATTACGTCGTGGAGACCGAGCGGCGCTTCTACCTGGCCAATGCGGTGGACGTGCAGGTCCGCAATTCCGACTCGGAGGTCTACTTCGAAGTTGCGATGTCGGATGCGTGGGTCTGGGACATGTATCGGCCGGCGCGGTTCGTCAAGAACGTCCGGGTGATCACGTTCAAGGACGTGAACGTGGAGGAGCTGGACAAGCCGGATCTGCGGTTGCCGGAGAACGGTCCGTTCGGAAGCTGAGGCTGTCCGCGGCCGGTTCGGCCGCCGCACCTGCTGGGGAAAACGGGTGGTCGCCGTGGGCGGCCGCCCGTTTTGCTGCGCGGGCTCGCCCGGTGAGTTGTCCACAGGCTTGCTGTCCATCCACAGATTTCCCAATTGAGTCTGGTGGCGCTGCGCGCCGCGGGGCAGTTTGGAGATGGCGGCCCCGGGTGATCGGGGTCGTTGCGCGGTTCGGTTTCTCCGCTGCCGCGTTCCGTCTCGCATTCCCGGAGGGAAACCATGGCTCGAACGCTCGATTACAGCCCGCTGCTCGGCGCCTTGTCCGATGTGGACGGATACGGCAAGCACGCGCTGGGGCGCGCAGGTGAACGGCTGGCGGCCGAACACCTGCAGCGGCAGGGGTTGGCGGTGCTGGTGCGGAATTGGCGGTGCCCGCAGGGCGAACTCGACATCGTCGCGACCGACGGGCAACAGGCGATCTTCTGCGAGGTCAAGACCCGATCCGGCGTCGACTACGGGGCGCCGCTGGACGCGGTGGGGCCGAACAAGGTGCGGCGGCTGCGGGAACTGGCGCGCGCGTGGCTCGCGGAGCGCGAGCTCACCGGCTGCCCGGTCCGCTTCGACGTCATCTCGATCCTGTGGCCGCCGCGTGGGCGCCCGTCCCTCGAGCATTTGCCGGGGGTGTTCTGAATGGTGCTGCGACGGACTTGGGCGGTCGCGCTGTTCGGCGTGGACGGCGCGCTGGTGGAGATCGAAGCGGACGTGCGCAAGGGCGGCCTGCCGAGCGTGCAGCTGCTGGGCCTGCCGGACACGGCGTTGCAGGAGTCCAAGAACCGCGTGCGCGCGGCGGTGCAGAACTGCCGCGAGGACTGGCCGAAGAGCTGCGTGACGCTGGCGCTGTCGCCGGCGGCGCTGCCGAAAGCGGGCACCTCTTACGACCTCGCGCTCGCGTGCGCGGTGCTCGCCGGTGCGGAACAGGTGCCGCCGCACCGGCTGGAAGGCACGGTGCTGTTCGGTGAACTGGCGCTGGACGGACGCATCCGCTCGGTTCGCGGGCTGCTGCCCGGGCTGCTCGCAGCACGGCGGGAAGGCGTGCGCCGCGCCATCGTGCCTGCGAGCGGTCTTGCGGAGGCGCAGCTGGTCGAGGACGTCGAGGTGTTCGGTGCCTCCCACCTGCGGGAGGTGATCGCGTGGCTGCGGGAGCAAGGCGAACTCGACCACTTCCCGGCGGAACCGGTCCAGCAGGACGAGTCCGCCGCGGCCAGGACGGACCTGGCGGACGTGCTCGGCCAGCCGGAGGCGCGGTGGGCGCTGGAAGTGGCCGCCGCCGGTGGCCACCACCTGCTCATGGTCGGCCCGCCGGGAACCGGCAAGACCATGCTGGCGCAGCGGCTCGGCGGCCTGCTGCCGACGTTGAGCAGGCAGGAAGCGCTGGAGGTCACCGCGATCCACTCGGTCGCCGGTGAGCTCGCCGGTGCGGCACCGCTGGTGACCGATCCGCCGTTCGTCGCGCCGCACCACTCCACCTCGATCCCGGGGCTGATCGGCGGCGGAGCGGGGCTGGCCCGGCCTGGCGCGGTCAGCCGCGCGCACCGCGGCACGTTGTTCATGGACGAGGCTTGCGAGTTCGGCACCAAACGGCTGGAAGCGCTGCGCACCGCGTTGGAGGACGGCGAGGTGCGGTTGTCCCGCCGGGACGGCACGTTGCGCTACCCGGCCGCGTTCCAACTGGTGCTGGCGACGAATCCGTGTCCGTGCGCCCCGGCCCGGGACAGCGACTGCTGTTGCTCGCAGCAGGTGCGGCGGCGGTATTTCGGCAAGCTTTCCGGGCCGCTGCTGGACCGAGTCGACATGCGGGTGCGGATGCGGCCGGTCACGGCGATGACCATGCAACCCGATCGGCAGCCGGAATCGACCGAGGTCGTGCGGGAACGGGTGTCCCGGGCGCGGGCGCTGGCCGCCGAGCGCTGGTCCGCGCACGGGTGGCGGACCAACGGGGAGGTGCCGGGGCCGCTGCTGCGGCGCGAGTTCGCCCTGCCGGAGGCGACCACGGCGTTGCTGGACCGGGGGCTCGATCTCGGTGCGGTGACGGCTCGCGGAGCGGACCGGTGCCTGCGGGTGGCGTGGACGCTGGCCGATCTGGACGCCAGCCCGGCGCCGAGCGCGGAACACGTTGCGTCCGCGCTCGATTTCCGGGAAAGGAGTGTCCATTGAACGCGGTAAGGCGGCGCCCGGGCACCTGCCCGTGCAAGCAGGCCGAAACGCGCCACTCCTTCTTGCATTGCAACGAAGGCTTCGGCGGCCCATGGGTGGGTGTTGCGCCATCGCACCTGCACACCGCGCCCCACGACCCGGAAGTCGATCGTCGTGCCGGTTCCGGCCGGGAATCACCGGGGCACCGCGAACCTGGCTCCGAGTCGCGGGCAGCTCATCCATCAGCACTCGCAGCAGGCGGGCGGGAGGTGACGTGACCATGTCGTCTGCGCAGGATCAACACGATCCGACACGGGTCGCGCGCGCATACCTGTCGGCGGTCGCGGAGCCTCCGGCACCCGCGCTCGGAGCGTTCGTGGCTGAGCACGGTGTCGTCCGCGCGGCCCTGCTGGTCAGCCGGGGAACGACTCCTTCCCCCGTAGCCGACGAGGTCGAGGCGCGCCGCGAGCACGTCTCCGGCGAGGCGGCGTTGGCGGCCGGTGCTGCCGCGGGCGCGCGGTTGCTCACTCCGGAGGATCCGGAGTGGCCGGCGGAACGTGTGGCGATCTTGGCGGCAGCGACCGAGATCGGCGTCGCGGGCGTGGCGGAGCCGTTGGCCCTGTGGGCGCGGGGCCGGGCGGATCCGTCCGTGGCCCTGCGGTTCTCGGCAGCGGTGGTCGGCGCGCGTGCGGCCTCGGGCTACGGCGAGCACCTGGCGGCCGAGATCGGCCACGGGTTGGCGTCGACCGGGTGCGCGGTGGTCTCCGGTGCCGCTTACGGCATCGATGGTGCCGCGCATCGCGGTGCGCTGGCCGCGGGCGGGACGACGGTGGCCCTGCTCGCCTGCGGTATCGACGTCGACTATCCCGCCGGTCACGGCAGATTGTTGCGCAGCGTCGCCGAGCAAGGCGTGGTCCTCAGCGAGTACGCCCCCGGGACTCCGCCGCGCAAGCATCGCTTCCTGGTCCGCAACCGGCTGATCGCCGCTTGCGGGCAGGGCACGGTGGTGGTGGAGGCCGGTGCGCGCAGCGGAGCGGCCAACACCGCGAACACCACCGACCTGCTCGGCCTGCCGCTGATGGCCCTACCCGGGCCGGTGACCTCGGCGAACTCGGTGGGCTGCCATGACATGATCCGTTCCGGCAAGGGGGTGCTGGTCACCTCGACCGCGCAGGTGCTCGAGATGATCAATCCGCTCGGTGCCGCGCCGCCGGTCGATCCCGAACCGCAGGCACGCAGCTCCGACGCACTCGATCCGTGCACCAGAAAACTGCATGATGCAGTAATTGCTCGCGATGGTGCGAGTTCGGAGCAACTTGCCCGCGAATGCGGTCTTCCATTGCGCACCGTTCGTGCATTGTTGCCAGAAATGGAACTCGCCGGACTCGTGCGGCGAAAGGAGGGTGGCTGGATGAGAAACAGCAGGTGAGCGCTCGACGGTCGGCGCGGCTCGCCGGATGCGAGCCTGTTCACGGCGTGGCCCTCTTGACCAGTTCACATCCACCGACGAGCGTTTGCGGCATGGCTCGCAGACCGTCCGACTCCACCCCGCGGCCCGACCTGCGCGCGGCACGGGCGAACCTCCCCGGCCCGTTCGGTACGGCGGTGGACGGCTTCGAACGGCATCTCGCGACCGAGCGCGGATTGTCGCCGCACACCGTCCGCGCTTACGTCGGTGATGTCGTGTCCCTGCTGGATGGCGTCGCCGCCGGTCCGGACGAGCAGTCCGGCCTGGAGGCGGTGACGCTCGCCGCCTTGCGGTCGTGGCTGGCCGGGCAACATGCCGCGGGCATCGGGCGGGCGACGCTCGCGCGCCGGGCGGCTTCCGCGCGCACGTTCACCGCCTGGGCGCACCGGGACGGCCTGCTCGGCGTGGACCCGGGCCCGCGGCTGGCCGCACCGACGCGGCAGCGGACGTTGCCCGCGGTGCTGCGCGCCGAGCAGGCGGGTTCGGCGATGGCGGCCTCGGCCGGCGGCGCTGAGCAGGGTGACCCGGTCGCGTTGCGCGATCACGCGCTGCTGGAACTGCTCTACGCCACCGGGGTGCGGGTTTCCGAGCTGTGCGGGCTGGACCTGGCCGAGATCGACCACGAGCGGCGTCTGCTGCGCGTGCTGGGCAAGGGTGACCGGGAACGGGCCGTGCCGTTCGGGGTACCTGCGGATCAAGCGCTCGGGCGCTGGTTGTCGGCCGGTCGCCCGAAACTGCGCACCGAGCGTTCGGGCGACGCGGTGTTCCTCGGCGTGCGCGGTGGCCGGCTGGATCAGCGCGCTGCGCGCCGCGTTGTGCATGACGCGGTCGACGCGGTGCCGGGAGCCACCGAGATCGGACCGCATGGCCTGCGCCATTCGGCCGCGACCCATTTGCTCGAAGGGGGAGCGGACCTCCGTAGCGTTCAGGAGTTGCTTGGTCACGCTACGCTCGCAACGACCCAGCTTTACACCCACGTGACCGTCGACCGGCTGAAGGCGATCCATGACCGAACCCACCCCCGTTCCTGACGACGCCGGGGGCGGTGCCCGCACCGCGGCCGCGGAAGCGACATCGAGATCGACCACGTCGGAGCCGTACGAGCACGGCGATCCGGCACCGCAAGACGTCCCGGACGGCCACGATCCGAACGCCTCGACCGGCGAGCGCCGAGTCAACGGCAGTCGCAACGGCGAACACACCGTCACCCAATCAAGTGGCGGAACACGAACCGGGGAAGACCGGGACGCGGCGAACGGCCGGGCCCCGAACGGCCAGGAGATCGGCAACGGCCGGGACATCGGGAACGGCCGGGACCTCGGCAACGGCGCGGACATCGGGAACATCCGGGACAAAGCGCCGACCGCTTCACCGCAGTCGTTGCCCTACCTCGTCGGTGCGGACGACCAGCGCAGCGCCGACGAGGTCGAGGCGGGGATCGTCGCGCTCTGGCAGGCGTTCGGCGAGCATCGCGATCATTCGCTGCGCGACCGGTTGGTGCTGCATTACGCGCCGCTGGTGAAGTACGTGGCCGGGCGTGTGGGCACCGGCCTTCCGTCGCACGTCGAGGTCTCCGACCTGATCCAGTCCGGCATCTTCGGACTCGTCGACGCGATCGAGAAGTTCGAGCCGGAGCGCGGCCTGAAGTTCGAGACCTACGCCATGCAACGCATCCGCGGCGCGATCCTGGACGACCTGCGCGCGCAGGACTGGGTGCCGCGCTCGGTGCGCAGCAGAGCGCGCGATCTGGAACGCGCACTGGAACGGCTGGAAGCGAAGTTGCAGCGCACTGCGACCGACACCGAGGTCGCCGACGAGCTCGAAGTCTCCCCGGACGAGCTGCGCGAGCTGTTCGCGCAGCTGCAGATGACCAGCGTGGTCGCGCTCGACGACCTGATCAGCGCGGGCAAGGGCACCGCATCGCTGGCCGAGACGCTGCCCGACGATCGGGCCGAGGATCCGGTCGCGGCGCTGGTGGACCGGGACAGCCGCAGGCAACTCGCGGAGGCGGTCGAGCGGCTCAGCGACCGGGACCGGGTCGTGGTCACCCTGTACTACTTCGAGAACTTGACGCTGGCCGAGATCGGCAAGGTGCTCGGCGTGACCGAGTCCCGGGTCTGCCAGCTGCACACCCGGGCCGTGCTGCGGCTGCGCAGCAAGCTCACCGAGCCGCAGCAGTGACCTGATCCGCCGCGTCCCACGGCAGCAGCCGCACCCGGCCACCGCCGAGCAAGCCCAACGGGTCGAGGTATTCCGGCCCGCGCCGCACGCCCCAGTGCAGGCACGCATCCGCCGGACAGCCCGGATGCCCGGGGTCCAGCGCCCCGATCGGCTGGCCGGGTGCCACCGCCTGCCCGGCCTGAACGGTGGCGCGCACCGGTTCGTAGGTGGTCCGCAGACCACCGGAGTGCTCGATCGACACGACCGGCCGGTCGGCGAGCACGCCCGCGAAGCGCACGGTGCCCGCGCCTGCCGAGCGCACCTGCTCGCCGGCCGCACCGGCCAGGTCGACTCCCCGGTGGCCGGGACCGAACTCGCTGCTGGGCGGCTCGAACGGCCGCAGCACGGGAGCCGCGGACGCCAGCGGCCGCATGAATTCCGGTGCGGGCTCGATCGTTGCCGGTGATGTTCGCTGCGCTACTCCGGCTGCGGGCAGCATCAGCAGCACGAGCAGCGGCGACACCAGGCCGAGCGCGGCGGACCATGCGCGGCACCTATCGGCGATCAACATGCTTCCAAGGTGGCCCGCTGCGGACCGGCGGGACAGGGTCCGTTCCGGAATCTGTGGACCGGCCGAGGACCTGTGGACAATCCGCTACCTCAACGGTGCGGGGTTTGCACGTCGAGTACACTGCAATCGCGGTTTCGTGTGCGCACGATCCGACTTCGCGTGTCCGCGCGTCGACATCGGGCAACCGAAATAACCGTTCTTCCATCGATCACCGCATGTCCGGTACGGCCGGGCGCGGTCGGCGGAGCGGTGCACGGGCCCGATGCGCAGCGGCGACCTCGCGGTCCCGGACCGGCAGAAGCCGGCCCGGGTGGGGAAACCGGTGCGGACACCAGGGCGGCAGGTCACCCGGCCTGCCGCGGCAACCGAATCGCGCGCCGCCCCGGCGGCGCGCCCGACACACGAGGTGCGAACAAGGCCATGGCCGTCGTCACCATGAAGCAGCTGCTCGACAGCGGCGTGCACTTCGGGCACCAGACCCGGCGCTGGAACCCGAAGATGAAGCGCTACATCTTCACCGAGCGCAACGGCATCTACATCATCGACCTGCAGCAGACCCTGTCCTACATCGACGGGGCCTACGACTTCGTCAAGCAGACGGTCGCGCACGGCGGGACGATCCTGTTCGTCGGCACCAAGAAGCAGGCCCAGGAGGCCATCGCCGAGCAGGCCCTGCGGGTCGGCATGCCCTACGTCAACCAGCGTTGGCTGGGCGGGATGCTCACGAACTTCCAGACCGTGCACCGTCGTCTCCAGCGGCTCAAGGAGCTGGAGAACATGGAGCAGACCGGTGGTTTCGAGGGTCGCACCAAGAAGGAGATCTTGATGCTGACCCGCGAGAAGGACAAGCTGGAGAAGACCCTCGGCGGCATCCGCGACATGTCCAAGGTCCCCAGCGCGATCTGGATCGTGGACACCAAGAAGGAGCACATCGCCGTCGGTGAGGCCCGCAAGCTGGGCATCCCGGTGGTCGCGATCCTGGACACCAACTGCGATCCGGACGAGGTCGACTACCCGATCCCGGGCAACGACGACGCGATCCGGTCCGCCGCGCTGCTGACCCGCGTGCTCGCCGACGGTGTCGCGGACGGCCTGATGTCCCGCAGCGGCCGCAGCAACGGCGCGGTCGAGGGCGAGGACAAGCCGCAGCCCGGCGCCGGTGAGGAACCGCTGGCCGAGTGGGAGCAGGAGCTGCTGACCACCGGTTCCAGCGAGGGCGAGAGCACGCCGCAGAGCAACGAGCAGGCCGCTCAGTCCTGATCCGCCCCGCGCCGGTCGCCCGTGCGATCGGGTGATCGGCGCGGGCGCCGAGTTCAACGGCCACACTGGTGGCCGCGGCGGCGCGGGCGAGCCCGCCCGCGCCGCCGCAACGCATCCGCACCGGGGACTCGCGCGCGGCCACGCGAGCGGCGTGCCGCCGCTGCGGCCCCGGACCTCTTCCCGCTGTGCACAACTTCCGAAGAAGGACGGACAACGCACGATGGCGAACTACACTACGGCTGACGTCAAGAAGCTCCGCGACCTGACCGGCGCCGGCATGATGGACTGCAAGAAGGCCCTGGGCGAAGCCGACGGCGACTTCGACAAGGCCGTGGAGGCCCTGCGCATCAAGGGCGCCAAGGACATCGGCAAGCGCGCCGAGCGCTCCGCGGCCGAGGGTCTGGTCGCCGCCGAGGACGGCGTGCTGATCGAGCTCAACAGCGAGACCGACTTCGTCGCCAAGAACGACGAGTTCAAGCAGCTCGCGGGCCGGATCGTGCAGGCAGCCAAGGCCGCGAACTCCTCGGACCTGGAGACGGTCAAGGCCGCGCCGCTGGACGACAAGACCGTCGACCAGACCGTGCAGGACCTCGCCGCGAAGATCGGCGAGAAGCTGCAGCTGAGCAAGGTCGCGATCTTCGACGGCCAGGTCTCCACCTACCTGCACCGCCGCGCCGCGGACCTGCCGCCGCAGGTGGGCGTGCTGGTCGAGTACACCGGTTCCTCCGAGGAGGCCGCCCGCAACGCCGCGATGCAGGTCGCCGCGCTCCGGGCGAGCTACCTGACCCGGGACGAGGTCCCGGAGGACGTGGTGGCCAACGAGCGCCGCATCGCCGAGGAGACCGCCCGCGCCGAGAACAAGCCGGAGCAGGCCCTCCCCAAGATCATCGAGGGTCGGCTCAACGGGTTCTTCAAGGAGAACGTGCTGCTCGACCAGCCTTCGGTGCAGGACAACAAGAAGACCGTCAAGGACCTGCTGGACGAGGCGGGCGTGACCGTGACCCGGTTCGCGCGCTTCGAGGTCGGCCAGTCCTGAGCCCTGCAGGCTCGGTGATCCGTCTCCGGCGTGGTCCCGCCGACCTCGCCGCCGGCGCCCGCAGCGCCGGCGGCGAGCGCGGCGACGTTGTACGCCCCGTCTCCGCCGCACCGGCGGGCGGGGCGTTCGCGCAGGGCGCGCGATGCCCGGCGCGCACCGTGGAATAACAGCCTCTCGGGAGGAACCCAGTGACCGACGACGGCCTGTCGTACGACGGCTATGGGCGTGTGCTGCTCAAACTGGGCGGTGAAATGTTCGGCGGTGGCGCGGTCGGCGTCGACCCGGACGTGGTGGGCACCGTCGCGCGGCAGATCGCCGAGGTCGTGGCCGGCGGCATCGAGGTCGCCGTCGTCATCGGCGGCGGCAACTTCTTCCGCGGCGCTGAGCTGCAGCAGCGCGGCATGGAACGCGCCCGCGGCGACTACATGTCCATGCTCGGCACTGTGATGAACTGCCTGGCGCTGCAGGACTTCCTGGAACGCGAGCACGAGATCGACACCCGCGTGATGTCGGCGATCACGATGGGCCAGGTCGCCGAGCCCTACATCCCGCGCCGCGCGATCCGGCACATGGAGAAGGGCCGCGTGGTCATCTTCGGCGCAGGCACCGGGATGCCGTACTTCTCCACCGACACCGCCGCGGCGCAGCGTGCGCTGGAGATCGGCTGCGAGGTGGTGCTCATGGCCAAGGGGGTGGACGGTGTCTACACTGCTGACCCCAAGACCAACCCGGCCGCTGAGCGGTTCGAGAGCATCAGCCACCGCGAGGTTCTTGAGCGAGGGCTCAAGGTCGCCGACGCGACCGCGTTCAGCCTGTGCATGGACAACCAGATGCCCATCCTGGTCTTCAACCTCCTGCAGGAGGGCAACATCGCCCGCGCGGTGCGTGGTGCGAAGATCGGAACCCTGGTCAGCACCCCGGCCGCAGCGCCCGTGTGAGCGTGCTGGGATCCTGATCGGGCCGTCTGCGGCACCGGAGCGCCGCGCGGCGAGCAGCGCACATCGGCCGGCACACCTTAAGGAGCAGCCGTGATCGACGAGACTCTTCTCGAAGGCGAGGAGAAGATGCAGAAGGCGGTGCAGGTGGCCAAGGACGACCTTGCCACGGTTCGCACCGGCCGTGCCAACCCCGCCATGTTCTCCGGCATCGTCGTCGACTACTACGGTTCGCCGACTCCGTTGAACCAACTGGCCAGCATCAACGTGCCGGAGGCGCGGCTGGTCGTGATCAAGCCGTACGACGCCAGCCAGCTGGGCGCGATGGAGAAGGCCATCCGCGACTCCGACCTGAGCGTCAACCCGAGCAACGACGGCCAGCTCATCCGGATCGCGATCCCGCAGATGACCGAGGAGCGCCGCAAGGAGATGGCCAAGCTCGCCAAGCAGAAGGGCGAGGAGGGCCGGATCAGCGTGCGCAGCATCCGGCGCAAGGCCAAGGAGGAGCTCGACCGGATCGTCAAGGACGGCGAGGCCGGTGAGGACGAGGGCACGCGCGGCGAGAAGGAGCTGGAGAACCTCACGCACCGCTACACGGCCCAGATCGACGAGCTGGTCAAGCACAAGGAAGCCGAGCTCCTCGAAGTTTGAGAGGCTGTCTTGCAACTGTGGTTCGCGGCTGCCGGGCCGCCTTCGCCGGTGGCGCCCGCGTGGCCGGGTGGCCGCCGCCCGCTCCCGGTGGCCGCGTGGTCCCGCGCCTTCGGCGCGCCGGCCGTTGGCGGGCCGTGGTGACGACCAGCCGGCGCGAAGGTGAGTCGTGGATGTCCGCTGCCGCACCGGACCCGCCCTCGCGTCCTTCCCGGGCTGGCCGGGACCTGCGCGCGGCGATCGCGGTGGGCGTGGTGCTCGGCGCCGCGATCATCGTGTCGCTGCTGATGTTGCGGCAGTTGTTCATCGGCATCGTCGCGGTGGCCGCGGCGGTGTCGACCGTGGAGCTGGCGGGCGCGTTGCGCCGCGGCGCAGGCATCCGGGTTTCGCTGCTGCCGGTGCTGGCCGGTGGCCAGCTGATGGTGTGGTTGTCCTGGCCGTTCGGCCTGCGCGGTTTGCTGGTCGGTTTCGCGATCACCACGCTGGCTTGCCTGGCGTGGCGGTTCCGGCTGGGCGTGGACGGTTATCTGCGCGACGTGTCGGCTTCGGTGCTCACCGCTGCTTATGTGCCGATGTTCGCGGCGTTCGCGGCGATGCTCGCGGTGCCGGAGGACGGGGCGTTCCGCGCGTTGTGCTTCATGATCGGCGTGGTCGCTTCGGACACCGGCGGCTACGCGGCCGGGGTGCTGCTGGGCAAGCACCCGATGGCTCCCTCGATCAGCCCGAAGAAGTCCTGGGAGGGTTTCGCGGGCTCGATGCTGACCGGCACCGTCGCGGGCGGGCTGTCGGTCTCGCTGATGCTGGGCGGGCATTGGTGGCAGGGCGTGTTGTTCGGCGCCGCGCTGGTGTGCAGCGCAACGCTGGGCGACCTGATGGAGTCGGTGATCAAGCGCGATCTGGGGATCAAGGACATGGGCAACCTGCTGCCCGGTCACGGGGGCTTGATGGATCGGATGGATTCGCTGCTCCCGTCGGCGGTGGTGGCCTGGATGGTGCTGTTCTGGCTGCTGCCGCAATGAATTCGCCGCCCGCGCCGAAGATCACCCCGAGTCCGAACATCTGGCGCTGGCCGGACCTCTACGAGCTGGAGAACCGGGCGCAGGACTCGACCGGCGCGCTGTGGGAGGCGCTGCGCGGGCACTGCGATTGGGCGGGCCGCGACGTGGTGGACATCGGTTGCGGCGACGGTTTCCACCTCGAGGTGTTCGGCGCTTCGGCCCGTTCGGTGGTCGGCGTCGAACCGCATCCGCCGCTGGCGCGGCGGGCGCGAGAACGGGTCGCGGGACGCGCGGGGGTGGACGTGCGGCAGGCCCCGGCGCAGCGGCTGCCGTTGGCGGACGCGGGCGCGGACCTGGTGCACGCCAGGACGGCATACTTCTTCGGCCCCGGCTGCGAGCCCGGATTGGCGGAGGCTGAGCGGGTGCTGCGTCCCGGCGGCACGCTCGCGATCATCGATTTGGACGCGGCCTGCCCGCCGTACGGCGACTGGATGCGCGCCGACGCGCCGCACTACGACCCGGTCGCGGTGGAGTCGTTCTTCCAGCGGCGCGGTTTCGACAGCGTCGGGGTGCGCAGCGAATGGCGGTTCGACGCGCGGGCCGAGCTGGAGGCGGTGCTGGGCATCGAGTTCTCGCCGAAGGTCGCGCGGCGTGCGGCGCGCCAGGTCACCGGGTGCGCGTTCGAGGTCGGTTACCGACTGCGGGTCCGGCGTCGGCCGGTGGGGCTGCTCCGCAGCCGCTGAGCCGGTTCCGCGCCGCTTGATCACTCAGAGTGAGACGGTTTCCTGTCCGGTTCGGAACTGCAGCCGACCGGCCGATCAAGGCCGGATCCCGGCCGGTGAGCCGTTACGTTTCAGTGCTTCTTCCGCAACGCGAACGCCCCCGAATGCCGCCTTGCTTCGGGCGCGCGCTGCGTGATCGACTTGGATGGATCACGGAGTGTGCCCGCGTGCGGCCGGTGCCGACACCTCGGCGGTGCTGCGCAGCGCGGGCGTTGTTGTGCGCCGCGGCGGTGCGGTGCCACCGCTGCGGCGGGCGCACCCAGCGCTCGGCGCGGAGGCGGACACCCGGCGCTTCGGACGAACTGAAACCGAGCGCTCAGCGCGACGTTGAAACCGAGCGCTCAGCGCGGCACGGGCACCGAGCGACTTGCGCGAAGGAGGGAACGCATGGCCTTTCACGCGGGCAAACCGGTGACCGCGGGGTTGAGCCAGGTCGCGCAGATGGACCGCAAGGAACGTTCCCGCCTGGTGCGCGAGTTGTCCCGCCAGCACCCGGCGTTCCGCTCGCTGCTGCGGCAGGTCGCGTTGACCAGGGCGACGGCGTTCGCCTCCGGCCTGGTGCTGGCGGTCGCGGTGGTCCTGCTGGTGCAGGAGGTCTCCGTGGTCTGGGTGTCGGTGCTGGTGTTCGGCGGCCTGATCGGGTTCGCCTACGTCGCGGTGGTGCTCACGGATCACCGCTTCGATCTGCTGCTGGCGGTGCTCGGCGCGCATCGCACCGATGAGCTGCACGGGGTGCTGCTCGCCGAGCAGCTCTACGGCGCGGAGCCCGCAGATTCCCAGCAAGCCGCAGGTTCCCAGCAAGCTGCCGATACCGAGGAGACCGCCGAACCGGACACGGCCGAGGAACCGGTGTCCACTTCGGACGAGCAGCGCCGGGCTTGCTGAACCGCTTCCGGGTCGGCCGTTCGCGGACTCGCCGAGCTCAGGTGCGGATGGACAGCGTGGCGGCGATCTCGCTGCCGAGGAAGTGCGTCTCCGCCTCCGGCGGTTCTCCGATCCGCACCACCAGCGGGCCGCCGAACGGTTTGCGCTCCACGACCTCGATGCGCGCACCGAGGGTCATGCCGTGGTCGGTCAGGTAGCGCAGCAGCTCCGAATCGGTGTCCCAGACCCGCGCGATGGTGCCGACGGTGCCCGGCTCGACTTGGTCCAGCAGCCGGGTCGCGGGTTTCTCCACGTCTCCGTCGGCGGTGGGGATCGGGTCGCCGTGCGGGTCGTGCGTGGGGTGGCCGAGCTTCGCGGCGATGTGCGCGACGAGGTCGTCGGAGACGGCGTGCTCCAGCGCGTCGGCTTCGGTGTGCACCTCGTCCCAGGTGTAGTCCAGCTCCTCCACCAGGAACAGTTCGATCAGCCGGTGCCTGCGCAGCACGTCGTAGGCCAGTCGGCGGCCGTCCGGAGTGAGCTCGACGCTGCGGTACCGGATGTGCGTGACCAGTCCGAGCTGGGCCAGCTTGGTGATCATCCCGGAGACCGAGGACGGGCTCAGGCCCAGCCGCTGGGTCAGCGTCGCGTTGGTCACCGCGACCCCGCGTTCGCTGAGCCCGTAGATCGCCCGGACGTAGTCCTCGACGGACGGCGACGGGCGCTCGGCCATGCTTGTCATGGTTTCCACGATAGGAGACCTCCACCGCCCCGGGTGAGTGGACTATTCGGCCACGACCGGCGCTGCCCGCCTGCGCCGGCGCACCGCTTCCCACAGCAACCCTTGCGCGGGTGCGAACAGGTAGGTGAGCAGGAACAGCGCCGCCTGGCAGACCACGATCATCCCTCCGGTGGAGGTGTCCAGGTGGAAGCTGAGGTAGGTGCCCGCGATCCCGCTGAACACCGCCAGCCCCGATGCGGTGCCCAGCATCGCCGGGAACCGGCGGGTGAGCAGGAACGCCGTCGCTCCCGGCGTGATCAGCATCGCGGTGACCAGGATGACCCCGACGGCTTGCAACGCCACGACCACGGTCAGCGCGAGCATGGTCAGCAGCACGGCCCCGATGCGCTTCGGATTGAGCCCGATGGCGTGCGCATGCGTGGGGTCGAAGGCGTAGAGCGTGATGTCGCGCCGCATGATGACCGCCACCAGCAGCGTGATCGCGCTGATCACCAGCACTTGCAGGATGTCCGAGTCGGTCACGCCGAGGACGTTGCCGAACAGGATGTGGTTGAGGTCGACCTGGCTGGGGATGCGCGAGATCAGCACGATGCCCAGCGCGAACAGCCCGGTGAACACCACGCCGATCGCCGCGTCGCCCTTGAGCCGGGTCGTGTTGCGCACCGCGCCGATCAGCGCGACCGCGAGCCCGCCGAACAGGAACGCGCCCACCGAGAACGGCAGCGCCAGCACGTAGGCGAGCACGACACCGGGCAGCACGGCGTGCGAGACGGCGTCGCCCAGCAGCGACCAGCCGATCAGCGTCACCCAGCAGGACAGCACCGAGCACACCAGCGCGGCGACCACGCTGACCAGCAGCGCTCGTTGCATGAAGCCGAACTGCAGCGGTTCGGCCAGCCAGATCAGCACGTTCATCGGGTTCCTTCCGGGACGCCGAAGGTGCGGGCCAGGGTCTCCGGCGCGAGCACCTCGGCGACCGGGCCGTGCGCGAGGACGCGCTGGTGCAGCAGCACCGCCTCGTCGCACAGCGCGGGCGCCGCGGCGAGGTCGTGGGTGGAGATCATGATCGTCCGGCCGTCGTCGCGCAGTCCGCGCAGCAGCTCGCTGAGCACCGCCTCGGAACCCTTGTCGACACCCGCGAACGGTTCGTCGAGCAGCAGCAGCTGCGCCTCCTGCGCGATGCCGCGCGCCACGAAGGCCCGTTTGCGCTGGCCGCCCGACAACGCGCCGATCGGGTTGCGGGCCAGTTCGGTCAGCCCCACGCGGGCGAGCGCGGCGGCCACCGCCGTGCGGTCGGCGGACTTCGGTCGCCGCATCGGCCCGAGCCGCCCGTAGCGGCCCATCATCACCACGTCGGCGACGGTGACCGGGAACGTCCAATCCACCGCCTCGGACTGCGGCACGTAGGCGACCAGGCTCCGCGCGCGGGCGCGTCTCGGTTCCATGCCGAGCAGCCCGATCTCGCCGCGGTCCGGGCGGACCAGCCCCATCAGGGACTTGAACAGGGTGGACTTGCCGGAACCGTTGACCCCGAGCAGCCCGCAGACCTTGCCCGCACCGACCTCGACGGTGACGTCGTCGAGGGCCAGGGTGTCCCGGTAGCGCACGGTCACGTGCTGGGCGTGGACGCTCATCGAGCACCTCCGGAGAGCCCGCCGACGATGGTTTCCGCGTCGTGGCGCAGCAGGTCGAGGTAGGTGGGCACCGGCCCGCCGGGTTCGGACAGCGAGTCCACGTAGAGCGTGCCGCCCATCCGCGCGCCGGTCTCGGCCGCCACCTGCTGCTGGGCCTTGTCGTTCACGGTGGATTCGCAGAACACCGCGGGGACGCGCTGGTCGCGCACCAGCCGGGTGGTGTTCTTGATCTGCTGCGGGGTGCCTTCGGAGTCGCTGTTGACCGGCCAGAGGTAGTCCTCCCGCAGTCCGACGTCCCTGGCCAGGTACGAGAAGGCGCCTTCGCAGGTCACCAGCGCGCGTTGCTGCTCGGGCAGCTTGCCGAGCTCGGTGCGCAGGTACTGCTCGATCTCGTCGATGCGCCGGGTGTAGTCCGCGGCGTTGCGCCGGAACGTCTCCGCGTGCGCCGGTTCGATGCGGGTGAGCGCGTCCCGGATGTTCGCGACGTAGCTCTTGGCGTTGCGCGGGGACATCCAGGCGTGCGGGTTGGGCGCGCCCTGCTGTCCGGCCGCGCGGATCGGGATCGGCTCGACGCCGCGGCTGAGCGTCACGTGCCTGGCCTCGCTGCGCTGCACGAACTGCTGGAACCAGCTCTCCAGGCCGAGCCCGTTGTCCAGCACCACATCGGCCCTGGCCGCGCTGAGCATGTCGCTCGGAGTCGGCTCGTAGCCGTGCACCTCGGCCCCGGGCTTGATGATCGATTCGACCGGCAGCACCCCGCCGGAAACGGCGCGGGTCATGTCCGCGAGCACGGTGAACGTGGTGACCACGGTGCGCCGTCCGTCGTCGGGCAGGCGCAGGCCGGTGCCGCAGCCGGTCAACAGCGGTGCTGCGGCCAGCAGGGCGATGAGCGCGGCCGCACCGCGCCGGCCGCGTTTTCGCCAGATCGGCAGTCTGAGTTTCGGCACACCGAAACATTACGCCCGCGAAGCCGCGCTGACCAGTGGACTCGGTCTCCGGCCCCGGATTCCGCCGTGGGAGAATGGTGAGCGCTATGTCGACTTCACTCCCGCTGGTCTTCGACGCGCCGAAGCGCGGTATGCCACCTCGCCACCTCGCCGACATGTCGGCCGAGGAACGTCGCACCGCCGTGGGCGAGGCGGGGGAGAAGCCGTTCCGGGCGCGGCAGCTCGCGAACCACTACTTCGGCAGGCTCAACGCCGACGTCGAGTCGATGACCGACATCCCCGCGGCCAGCCGGGCCAAGCTCGGCGCGGACCTGCTGCCCACGCTGCTGAGCCAGGTCCGAACCGTGGACACCGACGAGGGCACCACCCGCAAGACGCTCTGGCGCGCGCACGACGGCACGCTGATCGAAAGCGTGCTGATGCGCTATCCCGAGCGGGCGACGGTGTGCATCTCCAGCCAGGCGGGCTGCGGCATGGCCTGCCCGTTCTGCGCCACCGGGCAGGGCGGTCTGCAGCGCAACCTGTCCACGGCCGAGATCGTCGACCAGGTCCGCACCGCCGCGGCGATGCTGCGCGACGGCGAGGTTCCGGGCGGCCCGGGCCGGTTGTCGAACGTGGTGTTCATGGGCATGGGCGAGCCGCTGGCGAACTACAAGCGCGTGCTCGACGCGGTGCACCGGATCTGCGACGACGCGCCGGATGGACTGGGGCTGTCGCAGCGTTCGGTCACCGTCTCCACGGTGGGCCTCGCCCCGGCGATCCGGAAGATGACCGCGGAGAACCTGCACGTCACGCTCGCGGTCTCGCTGCACACTCCGGACGACGAGCTGCGCGACACGCTGGTGCCGGTGAACAACCGCTGGCCGGTGGCCGAGGTGCTGGAGGCCGCGCGCGGCTACGCCGACAACACCGGGCGCCGGGTCTCGATCGAGTACGCGCTGATCCGGGACATGAACGACCAGGGCTGGCGCGCGGACCTGCTCGGCAAGCTGCTGCACCGGCACCTCGGGCAGTTCGCGCACGTCAACCTGATCCCGCTGAACCCGACTCCGGGCAGCAAGTGGGACGCGAGCCCGAAACCGGTGGAGCGCGAGTTCGTCCGCCGCGTCCGGGCGGCCGGAGTGCCGTGCACCGTCCGCGACACCCGCGGGCAGGAGATCTCCGCGGCCTGCGGGCAGTTGGCCGCGGAGGGCTGAGCGCCCACCGGGCGACGAGGGTTCCCGAGCGCACGGACCAGGCGCGCTGCGACCCGGGATCGGCCGAGCGCGGCGCGAGCAACGGCCGGGTGGCCGCGGCTTCATCACTACGGATGATCCGGTCCGCTCCGGGCAACGGATCACGAGCTGATCACGAAGCGTCGGCGGTTGCTCCGGCGGGTCCGCCCGGCATTTCGCCATTGCGTTTCTGACCTGCGTGTTTCGCCGGAATCGAAGGCGCTCGCCTGGCTCGTCCGCATGATCGCGGAGCGGTTCGCCGAGCCCCGTGCAAGGGGTGTCCATCGGTCGGGTTGGGACTCTGGAAAACCGTCCAGCGCGAGATCACCCTGGTGATCGCGGCCCTCGCGGAACTCCCACGAAACCCCCGCCCGGGCCGGCCCGATGCCGACACCCCCGACCGGTGTCGGGTCCGCGCCGGCCGGACAGCGCCCCTTCCCCTCGCACCGCGCTGCCCGGCCGGCTCCGGGCGGTCTCAGCTCACCTCGCCCAGCCGCCCGTCTGCCACGTCGAACACGAAGCCCCGCACGGAATCCTTCTTCGGAATGAACGGGCTGGTCAGGATGCGCTGCACGGATTGCCGCAGATCGGTTTCGAGGTCGCCGAACGACTCCGGTGACCAGTCCGGTTCGACGCCCACGTCCTGCTGGATCGCGGCGGTGAACTCGTCGTCGGTGAAGGTCAGCATCCCGCAGTCGGTGTGGTGGATCAGGATGATCTCCTCGGTGCCGAGCAGCCGCTGGCTGATCGCCAGCGAGCGGATCTCGTCGGCGGTGACCACGCCGCCCGCGTTGCGGATGACGTGCGCTTCGCCTTCGGCGAGCCCGAGCGCGCGGTAGACGTCCAGTCGCGCGTCCATGCACGCCAGCACGGCCACCTTCTTGGCAGGGGGCAGCGGCAGCGGACCGGAGAACCCGGCGGCGTAGGACTCGTTGTTCTTGAGCAGTTCGTCGGTGACCGACATGGTGTCCCTCCTGTTCATGCTTCCCGCCGGGGCGGGCTGGATCACGTTCGGAGGCGGCCGCGCACGACAAGCGCGGCCCAAGGACACGCCTGGTCGAAAAGGGACATGCGCCGCGACGGCCAGAACGGGTCGAGCGGCACGTGGTTCATGCGCACACGTCTATTGGTCGACCGCGGGTGAGCGCAAGGGGACACCACGTGACGGGATGATCGCGGTCAGCCGGGGCGAGCCGGGACGATCTCGCCCGCGGTGCCCAGCTGGGCCGGTGCCTCCGGTGGCCAGATGACGCGGCCGCCCGGCAGACCCGGTGCTGCGGCCGCCCACGGCACCGTGATCTCGCCGCGCGTCACGGCCTCGTGCAACCTGATCAGCACGCACAGCTCGTAGGCGACCCGCTCGATGCGGCCGCGCTCATCCACCAGCACCTCGCGCCAGCCGTGCGGGACGACGCCGCGCACCGGAATCTTCTGATCGGCGGAGTAGTAGCGGTCGTCGCCCCAAACCTGCGTGCCGCCGCCGAGCAGCTCTCCCAGCGCGGCCAGCAGGGGCCAGCAGCGGTCATCGGAGCAGCGGAACTCCAGTGCGCGCAGCAGCGGCTCGACCACCTGCCGGTAATCCGAGGAGTAGGAGGTGTGCAGCGCCGTGCGCGAGTTCCGGGCGCCTGCGCTCGCATCCGCCTCGCGCAGCAGGTCGCGCAGTCCGGGACCGATCGACGAGAAGCGCTCCGACCGCCCGTGCGCGGTCGAATCCACGAGCCGCAGCAAGACGCGCTCGCGGGACTCGGCACTTGTCCGGTGCAGCCGCGCGAGCGCGCGGGAATGCAGCTGTTCGATCATCGCCAGCAGCACGAGCAGCAGCTCCTGGGCGAGTTCCGCCTGCCTGCACCAGCACAGCGCGGCCAGCAGCGACAACCGCGCGGCGGCGGGTTCGAGGTGCAGGCCGGTCAGCGCCCGATGCCGCCAGCAATCGATCGTGGCGTCCGGCACGCCGTCGAACATTTCGTCCGGAAGCTCCAGCGCACGCAGCCGGTCGAGCCGTTCGACATCGCCGAACAGCGCGTTGAGCTGCTCCAGCCGCGGCGCGCCGTCCGATTCTCCGAGGAATCCCAGCGGCAGTTGCAGCGCGCGAAGCGCACTGAGGCGGTCGAGTTCGTGGCAGAGCCCGCGTGGATCGACGCCCACCGGTGCGGCCAGCAGCGCGGGCGGCACCCGGTTCCGCGCGCGGGAACCGATCAGCCCGGCCAAGTTCTCCGCGGCCGGACCCAGTTGCTCCCGCACCCGCCGGTGCAGTTGTGCCTCCGGTATATCCCCCACGGGCCGAAAGCTAGTACTTGCCCGAGCTACCCGATCGGGCGACCACCTGCGGAGACGTCCGGGAGGTGCCGCGGAGGGCGGGTCAGCGGCGCCAGGCGGTGCGCTTCCGGCGCAGGTCGAACAGCAGCCCGACCGCGACTCCCGCCGCCAGCACGATCAGCCAGATGTCCTCGGTCTTGAACCCGCTGCCGCCGCTGAGGATGCCCTGGTGGTTGCCGTGCAGCATGATCAGCAGCGCGAACACGGTGAACCAGCCCGCGACCTGGGTGGCCTTCGGAAAGCCGCCGTGCCAGCCCCACTCGGCCGACGGCTCGTCCGCCGGATCGACGTCCTGGCCGGGCTTGGTCTCGAGTTCCGTGCTCGCCACGTGGCCCTCCTGCGTCCCAACCGGCCACGAGGTCGGTTGCGCCTGCACCTGCACGCGACCCCTGGTCACGCGCGTTCATCTTCGCACACCGGGGCGAACGGCCGGGCGGCGCGGTGGCGGGAATCGCATCCGGGTCCGCGGAGGTCGGCGAAGGCTCGCCGCGGCTGACCCGAGCCCGGAAACAGCACTGCGGAACGGGAGCGAACCCGTTCCGCAGCGCCCTGGGAGTGGACCGGGGCGCAGCGCCCCAATCGGTCGGCGGCACGACGTCGCCGCACGACGTTCAGCCCGGTCATCGGCCGGACGACCGGGACTGACCCCCGCGATCCTGCCGCCGCGCGTGGCGTCGCGCACCGCGAGCGTCCGGCGCTCACCTGCTTCGGGGACAATGGCGGCGATGAACACCGCGACCCCCACTCCTGGCGAGCCGGCCAGCGCCCGCGGCGGCGCACCCGGCGGTCCGGCGGCAACGAGCGTGTCGGCGACGAACGAGCAGGGGGCGGGAGAGCCGCGCACCGTGCTCATCCTGGGCTCGACCGGCTCGATCGGCACCCAGGCGCTGGAGGTGATCCGGAACGATCCCGGCCGGTTCCGCGTAGCCGGCCTGGCCGCCGGCGGCAGCGACCCGGGCGCACTGGCCGCGCAAGCCCTGGAATTCGGGGTCGAAGCGGTCGCGGTTGGCAAGGGGACCGCGGCGGAGGACGTGCAGCTCGCGCTCTACGCCGAGGCGCAGCGGCTCGGCTACTCGACCGGCGAGTTCAAGCTGCCGCGGCTGCTGGCGGGCCCGGAGGCCGCCACCGAGATCGTGCGCAGCACCCCGGCCGACGTGGTGCTCAACGCGGTGGACGGGTCGCGGGGACTGGGCCCGACGCTGGCCGCGCTGGAGTCCGGCGCGAAGCTGGCACTGGCGAACAAGGAATCGCTGGTCGCGGGCGGCGCGCTGGTGCTGGCCGCGGCCGCGCCCGGGCAGATCGTGCCGGTGGACTCCGAGCACTCCGCGCTCGCGCAATGCCTGGTGGGCGGCCGGGGCCACGAGGTCGACAAGCTGGTGCTGACCGCCTCCGGCGGCCCGTTCCGCGGGAGCACCAAGGAAGACCTGGAGGGCGTCACGCTGCAGCAGGCGCTGGCGCACCCGACCTGGAACATGGGCGACGTCGTCACGATCAACTCGGCGACGCTGATGAACAAGGGCCTGGAACTGATCGAGGCGCACCTGCTGTTCGGCGTCGACTACGAGCGGATCGACGTGGTGGTGCACCCGCAGTCGATCGTGCACTCGATGGTGACGTTCGTGGACGGTTCCACGCTGGCGCAGGCCAGCCCGCCGAACATGCGGCTGCCGATCGCGCTGGGCCTGGACTGGCCGCGGCGGATCGCCGGGGCCGCGCCCGCGCTGTCGTTCACCGAAGCCTCCGCGTGGACGTTCGAGCCGCTGGACGACGATGTCTTCCCCGCGGTGTCGCTGGCCAGGCACGCGGGCAGCACCGGCGGTTGCCTGCCCGCCGTCTACAACGCGGCCAACGAGGAAGCGCTGGCCGCGTTCGTCCGAGGTGACACCGGTTTCACGTCCATCGTGCAGACTGTCGAGCGGACGCTGGCCGCCGCCGACGACTGGCACGACGCGCCGCGCAGCGTCGAAGAGGTCTTCGCAGCCGAGGAGTGGGCGCGGATGAAGTCTCGCGAGCTGGTCGCGGAGGTGCGGTAAATGCTGATCGTCGTTGGCATCGTGATCTTCTTCTTCGGGCTGCTGCTGTCCATCGCTTGGCACGAGCTCGGGCACCTGCTCACCGCGAAGATGTTCGGCATCAAGGTCACGCAGTACATGGTCGGCTTCGGCCGGACCGTGTTCTCCCGCAAGCGCGGGGACACCGAGTACGGGGTGAAGCTGATCCCGCTGGGCGGCTACATCCGGATGATCGGCATGTTCCCGCCGAAGCGGGACGAGGAGTACGGGCGCACCGCATCGTCCTCGCCGTGGCGCGCGATGATCGAGGACGCCCGCGAGGCAGATGCCGAAGAGGTCCCGCCGCAGGACGCGCACCGGCAGATGTACCAGCGCAAGCCGTGGAAGCGGATCATCGTGATGGTCGCCGGGCCGTTCATGAACCTGATCCTCGCGGTGGCCCTCTTCGCCGGGATCCTGATGGGCTACGGCACTCCGCAGCCGACGACCACCGTAAACACGGTCAGCGAGTGCGTGGTGGCCGCGGACACCAAGGACACCGGCAGCTGCCCGCCAGGCGCTCCGCCGTCTCCGGCCGCTGCCGCCGGGTTCCAGCAGGGCGACAAGATCGTCGAGTTCAACGGCCGCCGCTACGACTCGTGGAACCAGTTGCAGCTCGCGATCCGCGAGTCCTCCGGCACCGTCCCGGTGGTCGTGGAGCGCGGCGGGCAAGAGGTGCCGTTGCAGGCGAACCTCATCCAGGACGAGCGGCCGTCGCTGCAGGACCCGGACGAGACCGAGCGGGTCGGGTTCCTCGGGCTCTCACCCACGCAGGTCTACGTGCGCCAGGACGTCGGCGGGGTGGCGCGCACCATCGGCGGGTTCGTGACCCTCACCGCGCAGAAGGTCGTGGAGCTGCCGCAGCGCGTTCCCGGCCTGGTCAGCGCGATCGGCGGCGAGGAGCGGTCGAAGGATTCCCCGGTGGGCATCGTGGGCGCGAGCAGGCTCGGCGGCGAGGTGCTGTCGATGGACCAGGCCCCGGTGGGCGCCCGGCTGATCATCCTGCTGCAGCTGCTGGCCGCGGTGAACCTCTCGCTGTTCGTGATGAACATGCTGCCGGTGCTGCCGCTGGACGGCGGGCACATCGCGGGTGCGCTGTGGGAGTCGATCCGGCGCGGGTTGGCGAAGCTGGTTCGCAAGCCCGACCCGGGTCCGTTCGACACGGCGCGGCTGATGCCGCTGGCCTACGGCGTGACGCTGGTGTTCATCGCCTACTCGTTGCTGGTGCTGGTCGCCGACGTGGTCAATCCGGTCACGTTCCTCTAGGGAAGTAAAGGGTGTGCGTAGTGGGTCACGCCTGAGAACCCGCCGGTGGTCCGGCTGAGTCCTGGGGCACCGCAAGTGGCTGGCGCCGCTTATGAAGCAGCCCATGGTGCGGTCGGCACTGTTCACGCGCCGGACAACGGCGGGTGAACAGCGCGTCTCCGCAGGCGGGCGGGCCACTGACGGAGCAATGTCGATCACTGCCGGTGATCAAATCAGTGCCGAACCTTGCCCAGCCGGGTGAGAGACGATCGGTATCGTGGGAGCGGGACGGCTCCGCCGTCACCGGCCGGCCGGGAGCATCGTGGCCCCGGCGGACAGCCGGTCCCGGCGCAGTCGCCGGCACCGGCAGGCGCAGCCCATCGGTGGCTACCGGCCCCGCGAAACCGGCCCGTGAGGGCGGAACCAGTCAGCGCACCCGTCGCAGAGGTGGAGAGGAATCGATGACCGTCGACCTGGGAATGCCCGGCGCTCCGGACCCGGTGCTGGCCGAACGGCGCAAGACCCGCCAGTTGCAGGTCGGCGCGGTCGGGGTGGGCAGTGAGCACCCCATCTCCGTGCAGAGCATGACCACCACCAACACCACCGACATCAACGGCACGCTGCAGCAGATCGCCGAGCTCACCGCCTCGGGCTGCGACATCGTCCGGGTGGCCTGCCCCAGCGCCGACGACGCCGAAGCGCTGCCCGCGATCGCGCAGAAGTCCAAGATCCCGGTCATCGCCGACATCCACTTCCAGCCCAAGTACGTTTTCGCCGCGATCGAGGCGGGCTGCGCGGGCGTGCGGGTCAACCCTGGCAACATCCGCAAGTTCGACGACCAGGTCAAGGAGATCGCGCACGCCGCGAAGGACCACGGCACGCCGATCCGGATCGGGGTCAACGCGGGCTCGCTGGACCCGCGGCTGATGAAGAAGTACGGCAAGGCGGTGCCCGAGGCGCTGGCCGAGTCGGCGCTGTGGGAGGCGAGCCTGTTCGCCGAGCACGACTTCAACGACATCAAGATCTCGGTCAAGCACAACGACCCGGTCGTGATGGTGCGCGCCTACGAGATCCTCGCCGAGCAGTGCGACTACCCGCTGCACCTGGGTGTGACCGAGGCCGGTCCGGCGTTCCAGGGCACCGTGAAGTCCGCGGTGGCCTTCGGCGCGCTGCTGCGCCAGGGCATCGGCGACACCATCCGGGTCTCGCTGTCCGCGCCGCCGGTCGAGGAGGTCAAGGTCGGCGCGCAGATCCTGCAGTCGATGAACCTGCGCCCGCGCAAGCTGGAGATCGTCTCCTGCCCGTCCTGCGGCCGCGCCCAGGTCGACGTCTACAAGCTCGCCGACGAGGTCACCGCGGGCCTGGAAGGCATGGAGGTGCCGCTGCGGGTGGCCGTGATGGGCTGCGTCGTCAACGGGCCGGGCGAGGCCAGGGAAGCCGATCTCGGGGTGGCCTCCGGCAACGGCAAGGGCCAGATCTTCGTCAAGGGCGAGGTCATCAAGACCGTGCCGGAGGCCAAGATCGTGGAGACGTTGATCGAAGAGGCGCAGCGCATCGCCGAGGACATGGAGGAGACTCCGGAAGGCGAAGGCGACCCGGTCGTCACCGTCGGTTGATCGCGCGGCTGCGCGGACATCGCCCGCGGACATTGCCGCACGGCCCCGCCGAGGTGCATTGCTCGGCGGGGCCGTTCCGTTGCGCTGGTTTTTGAACCGGTCGCTGGAGCAAATCGCCGTCGCGGTGACGCCGATCGATCGAACGTGGGTGGCGACACGGACGGTGGCGACTGCTGCGCGTGCAGTCGGCCGCACCTGCGCCGGTCGGCTGATCCACGTTCGGATTGCGCTGCGCACACCGGGTAGGGGAGCCGGGACGCGGGGTCTTCTGGCACTCTTTTAGCCGTGCTCAAGCTCGTCGGTGCCCGCCTGTTGGAGGACCGGGACGCGGCCAGTGTCCACACGGCGCTGGCGCGGGACCCGGTCGCGGCCTGCATGGTCGCTTCCCGCGTGGAAGCCGCCGGGCTGCGGCCGAGCCGGCTGGGCGGTGAGGTCTGGGGCTACGGCAGCGGGCTGGACGGGCTGTGCTTCTCCGGGGTCAACCTCATCCCGCTGGCCGGCGGCCCGGAGGCGATGCGCGCGTTCGCCGATCGGGTACTGCGGCGCCGCCGGGTGTGCTCGTCGCTGGTCGGCCCGTCCGAGCAGGTGCTGGCGCTGTGGGACGAGCTCGCCGGGCAGTGGGGCCCCGCGCGCGAGGTGCGTGAGCAGCAGCCGCTGATGGTGCTGTCCGGCCCGCCGCTGGTGCGACCGGATCCGCTGGTCCGGCAGGTGCGCCCGGAGGAGCTGGACCGGTACCTGCCCGCGGCGGTGGCGATGTTCACCGAGGAGGTCGGCGTCGACCCCTCCCGCGACGGCGGCGCCGCGGGCTACCGGGCGCGCGTTGCGGAGCTGATCGCCGCCGGTCGCGCGTTCGCCCGGTTCGACGGCGGTGAGGTCGTGTTCAAGGCCGAGATCGGGGCGATGTCCCGCTCGGTCGGGCAGATCCAGGGCGTGTGGGTGCATCCGGACCGGCGCAGTTCGGGGCTCGGCACCGCGGGAACGGCGGCCATCGCGGACCGCCTCGTGCGCGGTCTGGGGCGCACCGCGAGCCTGTACGTGAACGGCTTCAACATCTCCGCGAGGGTGGCCTACGGCAAGGTGGGTTTCCACCAACTGGGCACGTTCAGCACGGTGCTGTTCTGAATCCTTTCTTCCGCGGGAGACCCCGCACCAAGGCGTACCGGCGGGTGCTGTGCTGCGCCGTTCGGCCCAGGCGAAGCGGGAGTGCCCGGCGACGATCGGCTCAACGCCTGCGGCCGGTGCCGGGACCGGATGATCTGACGGTGGGTGGGCGCCCGGAACGGTCGTACCCCTTCGGCATACTTCCCACGTGATTTCCTCCCGGATCTTCTACCCGCGGACCTCGCGAGCCGTGACCGCACTGGCCGGGCTGGCGCTGGCGGTGCCCCTCGCGGGCTGCGGCGCGTTCGACTCCGGCCCGTCCGCCCATGACGTCGCCACGTCGTTCCTCGGATCGCTCTCGGCCGGGGACGCCGCGGCCGCCGCGGGGCGCACCGACGCGCCGGGACAGGCGCAGCAGACGCTTGAACGCTCGTGGACCAACTTGCACCCGCAGGGCGTGCGGACCGAGGTGCGCAACGTGAGCGAAGGCGAGGGCCCGAACCCCGCCTCGGTCAAGTTCTACGCGACCTGGGACCTCGGCGGCGGCCGGGTTTTCGAGTACGAGGGCCACATGCGCCTCGCCGACACCGACCAGGGCTACAAGGTGCACTGGGAGCCGTCGGTGCTGCACCCCAAGCTCGGGCCGGGCCAGGCGCTGACGCTCAACGAGCAGCCGCCGCAGCCCGAGCCGGTGCTCGACCGCGACGGCAAGCCGTTGATGACCCCGGAGCAGATCGTCAACGTCAACCTGGACCCGCAGGCGGCCGGGGACCTGCCCGGCGTGGCCGCGCAGCTCGCGGACGGCATCAAGCCGGTGGAGCCGGAGATCTCCCAGCAGTCCATCTTGGACGGTGCCGCGAAGACCAAGCCCGGGCAGCCGTACTCGGTGATCTCGTTGCGGCAGGCCGACTACGAACGGGTGCGCCCGGCGATCTACGACCTGCCCGGGGTGCAGTTCCCGGCCAAGCAGCAGCTGGTGACCCCGGAACGCGGCTATGCCTCGCAGGTGCTCTCCGGTGTGTCCAAGCAGGCCGACGAGCAGGTCAAGGCGGGCACCGGTTGGAGCGTGGCGACCGCGAACGCGGACGGCGCCCCCGCCCAGGTGCTCCAGGAGCAAGCGCCGAAACCGGTCGCGCAGGTGAGCACCACGCTCAGCGATCAGGTGCAGCGGGCCGCCGAGCAGGCGGTGCAGCCGGTGCCGCAGGCCGCGATGGTCGTGGCGATGCGGCCGTCCAACGGCGACGTGCTGGCGGTGGCGCAGAACGACCCGGCCGACGCGCAGGGTTCGCTCGCGCTGACCGGCCAGTTCCCGCCCGGCTCCACGTTCAAGATCGCCACCGCGGCGGCCGGGCTGGAAACCGGCAAGGTGACCAAGGACCAGCCGGTGGACTGCCCGGCGAGCAAGGTCTTCGACGGCCGCACGGTGCCGAACGACAAGAACTTCGCGCTCGGCATGGTGCCGCTGCACACCGCCTTCGCCAAGTCCTGCAACACCACGTTCGCGCAGCTGGCCGTGGACATGCCCGCGCAGACGCTGACGAACACGGCCCAGCAGCTCGGCGTCGGCGTGGACTTCGTGATGCCGGGTGCCACCACGATCACCGGGCAGGCTCCGCCCGGGCAGAACATCACCGGCCGCGCGTCCAACGGTTTCGGGCAGGGGCAGGTGCTGACCAGCCCGTTCGGCATGGCGCTGGCCTCGGCCAGCGTGGCGAACGGTTCGATGCCCACGCCGAAGCTGATCCAGGGCGAGCAGACCAAGGCCGATTCGACTCCGCAGCCGCTGTCGCCGCAGACGGTGGAGCAGCTGCGGCCGATGATGCGCGAGGTCGTCACCGACGGGACGGCCAAGGGCGTCGCAGGTGCCGGTGAGGTGTTCGGCAAGACCGGCACGGCGCAGTTCGGCGACGGCACGCACTCGCACGGCTGGTTCGTCGGCTACCGCGGCGACATGGCCTTCGCGGTGCTGCTGACCGACGCGGGCTCCTCCACCCCCGCGGTGGACGTCGCGAACAACTTCCTGACCAACACCCCTTGATCCGCTAGCACTTCCCCAGGAGTGAACGGACCGTTCGCCCCAATAGCCTGGTCGAACGGTCCGTTCACGCAGTGCTCCTGCCGGGAGTGAACGGCCTGTTCGTCCCACTAGATTGGTCGAACGGTCCGTTCGCTCAGTGCTCCGTTCGCTTGGGAGAGCGCCAGGGGTGCCCGGCGCTGCCCGGGCGAACGGTCCGTTCACCCGGTGCGCCCCCGGCCGCCACCGGGCCGTGACCGCACGTTCTAGAGTGAGGACATGCCGGTACGAGCCCCGTTGCAGCCAGGAGTGCAGACCCCCCGTCGGCCGGTGCCGGCGTCGATCCAGCGCCCCGAGTACGTCGACAAACCCGCTCCGCAGCGCAACACCGACCCGGACGTGCAGCCGCCCGAGGTCATCGCCGCGATGCGGGAGTCCTGCAAGCTCGCCGCGCAGGCGCTCGAAGAGGCGGGCAAGGCCGTGCAGCCGGGCGCGACCACCGACCAGGTGGACGAGGCGGTGCACCGGTTCTTCGTCGACCACGGCGCCTACCCGTCCACGCTGGGCTACCGCGGTTTCCCGAAGTCCTGCTGCACCTCGCTGAACGAGGTGATCTGCCACGGCATCCCGGACTCGACGGTGATCGAGGACGGCGACATCGTGAACGTCGACGTCACCGGCTACATCGGCGGCGTGCACGGCGACACCAACGCCACCTTCCTGGCAGGCGACGTCTCCGAGGAGGCGAAGCTGCTGGTCGAGCGCACCCACGAGGCCACGATGCGCGGCATCCGCGCGGCCAAGCCGGGGCGCCAGCTCAACGTCATCGGCCGGGTCATCGAGTCCTACGCGAAGCGCTTCGGCTACGGCGTGGTGCGCGACTTCACCGGGCACGGCATCGGGCGCGCGTTCCACAGCGGCCTGGTGGTGCTGCACTACGACGAGCCGTCGGTGCAGACCGTGCTGGAACCGGGCATGACGTTCACCATCGAGCCGATGATCACCCTCGGCACCCACGAGTACGACATGTGGGACGACGAGTGGACGGTGACCACCCGGGACAAGAGCTGGACCGCCCAGTTCGAGCACACCATCCTGATCACCGAGGACGGCAACGAGATCCTCACCCTGCCGTGAGCGGGCTGCTGGTCGCCGGGACCACCTCGGACGCGGGCAAGAGCGTCGTGGTCGCCGGGATCTGCCGGTGGCTGGCCCGCGCCGGGGCCCGGGTGGCGCCGTTCAAGGCGCAGAACATGTCGAACAACTCGGTGGTGTGCCCGGACGGCGGCGAGATCGGCCGGGCGCAGGCCGTGCAGTCCGCGGCCTGCGGGCTGGAGCCGTCGGTGCGCTACAACCCGGTGCTGCTCAAGCCGGGCGGCGACCGGAGTTCGCAGGTCGTGGTGCTGGGCCGGGCGGACGGTTCGGTGACCGCGCTGTCCTACCGGCAGCGCAAGGCCGCGCTGCTGGAAACCGTGGCGGCGACGCTGGAGCAGCTGCGCGGCGAGTACGACCACGTCATCTGCGAAGGCGCCGGCTCGCCCGCGGAGATCAACCTGCGGGCCACCGACATCGCGAACATGGGCTTGGCCCGGGCTGCGGAACTACCGGTGCTGGTGGTCGGCGACATCGATCGCGGCGGGGTGTTCGCCTCGCTCTACGGCACCTTGGCGCTGCTGGACGCCGCCGATCAAGCGCTGGTCAGCGGGTTCGTGATCAACAAGTTCCGGGGCGATCCGGCGCTGCTGGAACCCGGTCTGGAACAGGTGCGGGCGCTGACCGGCCGTCCGGTGCAGGGCGTGCTGCCGTGGGCCGAGGAGTTGTGGCTGGACGCGGAGGATTCGCTGTCCTACGTGGCCGACGGTGTCGTCGGCAGGCCGCAGCCGCCGCGCGGTGACCAGTGGCTGCGGGTCGCGGTGCCGAAGCTGCCGCGCATCTCCAACGCCACCGACATCGAGGCGCTGGCCGCGGAGCCGGGGGTGGCCGTCCGGTTCGTCACCGAGCCTTCGCGGCTCACCGACGCGGATCTGGTCGTGCTGCCCGGGTCGAAGGCGACCGTCGAGGACCTGGCTTGGCTGCACCGCACCGGCCTGGCCGACGCGGTGCTCGCGCACGCGCGGGCGGGACTGCCGGTCTTCGGCATCTGCGGCGGTTTCCAGATGCTGTCGCGGCGCATCGTCGACGAGGTCGAATCCGGTGGGGGAGTAGTCGACGGCCTCGGCCTGCTGGACCTGGAGATCGAGTTCGCGCCGGAGAAGACGCTGCGGCGGCCCGCGGGCACCGCGTTCGGCGAACCCGTTTCCGGCTACGAGATCCACCACGGCCTGCCGGTGCGCAGGGGCGAGGCGCTGGAACCGCTGTTGACCTCGGACGACGGTGTTCCGGAGGGCGCGTTGGCCGGGTCGGTCGGCGGCACGCACTGGCACGGGCTGTTCGAGAACGACGAGTTCCGCCGCCGGTTCCTCGCGTTCGCGGCCGAGCGGTCCGGCCGGGACGGGTTCGCCGTCGCCGCGGGCACCTCGTTCGCCGCGCTGCGCGAAGCCCAGCTCGACCTGCTCGGCGATCTGGTCGAGCGGCACCTGGACACCGGTGCGCTGCGCAAGCTGCTCGACGGCGGTGCGCCCGCCGGGATGCCGGTGATCGGACCGAATGCGGTGCCGGGAGGATCTCCACGGGCGTAGCGTCTGCGTCATGAGCACCCGATTCTCCGCGGAGGAAGCGCAGGCGCGGCTGCCCGAGCTGCTCGACCGGGCCGAGTCCGGCGAGGAGATCGTGATCACCCGGTTCGGTGCCCCGTCGGCGGTGCTGCGACGTGCCGACTCCGCGGACGGCGCGGCGAGTTCCGGCGTGCTGCGCTCGGGAAGCTACGGCGTGCTGGGCGCGGCGTGGGCGGCGCCCGTCGGTGGTGAAGCGGCCGGCGAGGTCTTCGACGTGGGCACCGACTACGGGCAGCCCGATTGGGGGCAGCTGGACTACGGGGACGCCGGCTGCTCCGGCTGAGCGCCGATCTCCGCCAGCAGTTCTTCCAGGAACCCGCAAGCCTCGCCCGCGGCCCGCTCCGGTTCGCCCGCGCGCACCGCGTCGAGCAGCGCGGTGTGCGACACGGGCGGCGGCTGCGCCGGGTCGTGCGTGGTCGCCACGCTGGACTGCACCGCCTCGCTGACCCCGTCGTAGAGCCCGATCAGCACCGGGTTGTGCGAGGCGGCCACCATCCGCAGGTGGAACCGGGTGTCGGCGGCGCTGAAGTGTTCGCGGTCCCGGCCTGCCGCGGCCTCGTCGCGGGCGGCCAGCAGGGTTTCCAGCTCCGCGAGGTCCTCGTCGGTGCGGGCGGTGGCGGCCAGCCGGGCGGCTTCCACTTCCAGCGCGCGGCGCACTTCCAGGATCTGGCGCAGTTCCGAGCCGTACAGCCTGCGCACCGCGCCGGAGAGCTCGTTGGTGGCCCGGACGAACGTGCCGTCGCCCTGCCGGACCTCGAGCAGTCCCGCGTGCGCGAGCGCGCGCACCGCCTCGCGGACGGTGTTGCGGCCGACGCCGAGCGCGGTGACCAGTTCGGCCTCGGTGGGGATGCGCCGGCCGAGCGGCCACTCGCCGGAGCTGACCAGTTCGCGCATCTGCGCGATGACCTGGTCGACCAACCCGGTTCGCTGGGTGTTGACCAGAGGCAAGGGGACATCCTTTCGTCCGAACATCCTACGTTTGACAGAATAGGTGGCGATGTCTGCCGAGTCGCACACCCAGCACGCCCACGACCGCGGGAACCGCGGCGTGACGGCCCAGGATGCCAGCACCGCCGACGGTTCCGGACCGCTGTCCCGGGCCGAAGCGCTGCCGAACGAGGGCGCCGCGGAGAACGTGGTCAACACCCGGCACCGCGCGTTGGCAGGAGGCGCGCTGCTGCTGGCGGGAGTGGCGCTGGCCTCGGCGAACATGCGTCCCGCGGTGACCAGCCTCAGCTCGATCCTCGGCGAAGTGCGCGACTCGGTCGGCGCGAGCAGCACGTGGGCCAGCGTCGTGACCGCGGTGCCCACGCTGTGCTTCGGTGTCGCGGCGCTGGCCGCACCGGTGCTGTCCCGGCGTTGGGGCATGAACCCCGTCGTCGGCGGTTCGCTGGCGTTGCTGACGGTCTCGCTGGTGGTCCGCGTGCTCGGCGGATCGTGGGTGCTGCTGGGCGGGACCGTGCTGGCCTGCGTGGCGATCGCGATGTGCAACGTGCTGATCCCGGTGGTGGTCAAGGAGTCCTTCCCGAACCGGGTCGGCGCCGCGACCGGGCTTTACACGACGGCGCTGGCCGCAGGAAGTGCCGCCGGATCGGCGGTGACGCCCTGGCTGGACTCGCTCGTCGGCAGCTGGCGGCTCGCGCTGGCGACCTGGATGGTGCTTGCGCTGGCGGCGCTGCTCGTGTGGGTGCCCGGCAGTCGCCGGACCGGCAGGACGGTGGCCGCGGCCGAGCCGGGGACCGGCATGCGTTCGATGCTGCGCAGCCCGCTCGCCTGGCTGGTCACCGGCTACTTCGGCCTGCAGTCGACCACCGCGTACATCGTGATGGGCTGGCTGCCCGAGGTGTTCAAGGGCGCCGGGATGGACGCGACCACGGTCGGCGTGCTGATGGGGGTGCTGCTGCTGGTCGGCGTGCCGATCAACATGGTGCTGCCGCCGCTCGTGACCCGGACCCGAGGCCAGTCGTGGTGGGCGGTGCTGATGGGAGTGCCGCCGTTGGCCGGTGTGCTCGGGTTGCTGCTCGCGCCGCTGGCGGCGCCGCTGCTGTGGGCGCTGCTGATCGGCGTGAGCGTGAGCGCGATCTCGCTCGCACTGGCGTTGATCTCGCTGCGCACCACCAACGCCGCCGACACCGGCCAGTTGTCGGCCATGTCGCAGAGCATCGGCTACGTCGTCGCCTCGGTGGGCCCGTTCCTGTTCGGCGTGCTGCACGAGATCACCGGCAACTGGTCGGCCTCGCTGACCGCCGTGCTCGGCTTCATCACCGCGCAGACCGTGATCGGATTCCTGGCCGGGCGGCCCCGAACGATCTGAGCCCGCACGATCCGGACGGGCGGCTCACCCGCGCCCGGGCAGCCGGTGCAGCTGCACCTCGCCGAGGCCGCCGGCGGTGAGATCGGCGGTCAGGTAGGTGCAGTGCGGTTGCCGCCGCTGATCCGTCGGCGAACCGGGGTTGAGCAGCCGCATCCCGGCCGGCGTCACGCTGTCCCACGGGATGTGGCTGTGCCCGAACACCAGCACGTCGACGTCCGGGTACGCCTTGTCGCAACGCCGCTCCCTGCCTTGCGCTGCGCCGGTCTCGTGCACCATCGCGAACCGCAGCCCACCGAGTTCCGCGCGTGCCACCTCCGGCAACCGGCGCCGCAACTCGTCGCCGTCGTTGTTGCCGTGGACGCCGATCAGCCGCGCGCTGCGCTCGGCCAGCTCGTCGAGCAGGTAGGGCTCGACCCAGTCACCGGCGTGGAAGACCACGTCGGCCGCATCGACCTGCGACCACACCTCGTCCGGCAGCGCCTTGGCCCGTTTGGGCAGGTGCGTGTCCGCGATCAGCAGCAGGTGCAACGGCACTCCTCGCGACCGGGTCATTCCGCGAGCGGCAGGCCGAGCAGCGCGTTCTCCAGCAGTTCCGGCATCGCCGGGTGGATCCAGTACTGGCCGCGCGCCATCCGGCGGGCGTCCAGGCCGAACTCCATCGCCTGCACCAGCGGTTGCAGCAGCGTCGGGGCCTGCGGCCCGATGATGTGCGCGCCGAGGATCCGGCCGCTCGCCGGGTCGGCGAGCAGCTTGGCGAAACCGGTGGTGTCCTCCATCGCCCAGCCGTAGGCGATCGCGCCGTACTCCTGGACCTTGCTGACGTACTCGACGCCGTGCGCCTGGGCGTCCTGCTCGGTGAGCCCGACCGCGGCGATCTGCGGCGCGGAGAACACCGCGTGCGGCACGTGCGCGTGGTCGGACTCGATCTGCTCGTCCGGGTGCAGCAGGTTGTGCTGCACGACCCGCATCTCGTGGTTGGCGACGTGCTTGAGCTCGTGATCGGAGCTGATGTCGCCCAGCGCCCACACCCCGTCCACGGAGGTCCGCTGCCGGGAGTCGACCTCGATCTTGCGGTCGGCGCGCAGCCGCAGCCCGCCGGTCTCGGCATCGATCAGGTCGCTGTTGGGTTCGCGGCCGACGGCCACCAGCAACTGCTCGGCCTCGACGGTTTCCGCGCCGTCCGGGCCTTCCAGGTGCAGCCGCACGACGTCGCCGTCTCGTTCGGCCGCGAGCGCCTTGCGGTTCAGCCGCACGTCCCAGCGTTCGGCGGCCAGCTCGGTGAACCGCTCCGAGACGTCGACGTCCTCGGCGCGCAGCAGCCGCCCGGATCGCCCGATCACGGTGACCTCGACGCCCAGCGCGGAGAACACGTGCGCGAACTCGGCGCCGACGAACCCGGTGCCGAGGATGATCATCCGCGGCGGCAGCGCGTCCAGCCGCATCACGCTGTCGCTGGTGTGGAAACCGGTGTCGTCGATGCCGGGGATGTCCGGAGTCGTCGGCCGCCCGCCCGCGGCGACCACGAACCGGTCGGCGGTCAGCGTCTCGGGCCCGTCCGCGGTCTCGACGGTGAGCTGCTTGATACCGGTGAACCGCGCCTCGCCCTCGAACAGCGTCACGTTGTCGCTGCCCGCTGCGCGGTAGCGCCTGCCGCCGTCGGAGATCGCGTCGATCCGGCCGAAGATCCGGTCCCGGACGTCGCGCCAGCGCACGTCCCGCAGTTCGAGGTCGACCCCGAGCCTGCTCCCGGCACCGGGTGCCGCGGCGACGTCGGCGGTGTGCACCAGCATCTTCGTCGGGATGCAGCCCACGTTCAGGCAGGTCCCGCCGTAGGAGGAGGCGCTGCCGATGCCCTTCTCCACGAACGCGACGTTCCAGTCGGCGAACCGCTCGTCGGCGATCGAGTTGCCGGAGCCGCTGCCGATGATGACCAGGTCGAAGTGGGGCATGTCCATCCTGTGCTGTCGGGTGCGTGCCGGGGCCGGTCGGTGTTCGGGCCGCTGCGCGTTTGGTTCGCCGGTCCTGCGGGGTAGTCGCCGGACGATGTCCGCCGCGATCCGTTCAACTTCCGCGGCGGCCCGGGGATTCCCAGCGGCCGGAGCCGAGCCTGCCGCTCCCGCGCCCGCCGGTGGGAATACCGCGAAGGTTTACCCGGTATCTCCACCGCTGGTTTGTCGACCGGCACCGGCCGTGATCATTAACTTGGGCGAGCGCATCATTGTGCGCGATGCCGAAGAGGGTGCGGCCGCATGATGTGCACGGGGAGGCAGAGGTGGGGGTGGCCCCCGGGGGTGGTCATCTCCACCTGCCCACCGAGCATTCCCGAGGCCCGGCCGCGATCCTGACCGGCTGGCTGCATCGGCACCCGCTGCTCGCGGACTTCGCGCTGGCCATGGCCTTCGTGGTAGTCGTGGCGATCGGCCCGGAAGACGTGGTCGAAAGCGGTGCGGCCGGAGCGCTGGCCCACGTGCTGGTCTTGCTCAGCGGTGTGCCGCTGGTGCTGCGCCGGAAGTTCCCGCTCGGGGTGCTGCTGGTGGTGACGGTGGCCCTCGCGGTGTTCTACGGAATCGGCTGCAAGACCTCCCTCGGCGTGATCGGGCCGCTGCTGGCGGCTTACACGGTCGGAGTGCACAAACCGTTTCCGCTGGCCGCCGCGGGCACCGGGGTCGCCACCGCGGTGATCTACACCGGGGCTGCTGTCGGTACGCCCGCCGACCTGATGCCCTCCGCCGTGCTGTTCGGCACGAC
The DNA here is from genome assembly GCF_016526145.1 of Saccharopolyspora galaxeae. GTDB lineage: Bacteria > Actinomycetota > Actinomycetes > Mycobacteriales > Pseudonocardiaceae > Saccharopolyspora_C > Saccharopolyspora_C galaxeae. Next base: position 245,316 of record NZ_JADDUE010000004.1, on the reverse strand, counting down.
GCAGGCGGCGATCGCGCTGACCGCCGGTCACGTGGTGCGGCTGCGCCTGCGGCAGGCCGAACAGCTGCGCCGGGATCGGGACCGGGAAGCCGAACGTGCGGTCACCGAAGAACGGATGCGCATCGCGCACGAGTTGCACGACGTGGTCGCGCACCACCTGTCGGTCGTATCGGTGCAGGCCGGTCTGGCCCGCTACGTGTTCGACTCGGATCGGGAGACCGCCCGCGACGCGCTCGGCACGATCTCGACGGCGGCCCGCGGCTCGCTCGACGAACTGGCGAGGCTCCTGAGCGTGCTCCGGCCGCAAGCCGAGGACGGTCCCGCGGACGCCGACCGGTTCCACCCGCAGCCGGGGCTGGCGGACCTGCCCGCGCTGGTCGAGAGCATCCGCGCCGCAGGCGTGCAGGTCGAGCTGAGCAGCGAGGGCGAACCGCGCCCGCTGTCGCCGGGGGCCGAACTCTGCGCCTACCGGATCGCGCAGGAAGCGCTTACCAACGTGCTCAAACACGCTCCGGACAGCGCCGTCGCCGTGGTGCTGCGGCACCAGGGCGAGCAGCTGGAGCTGCTGGTCAGCAACAGCGCAGCGGCCGCCCCGGCGTCCGCAGGCTCGTCCGGGCACGGTTTGATCGGCATGTGCGAACGCGCGAAGATGTACGGCGGCACGGTCGAGAGCGGGCCGCGCCGCGAAGGTGGTTTCCAGGTGGTGCTGCGGCTGCCGCGGCCGCGCGAGGAGCACTGAGCGGTGCTGCCGCGGCCGCGCGAGATACACCGGGCGGTGCTGCGGCGGCCGCGCGAGAAACACCGGGCGGTGCTGCCGCGGCCGCGCAAGAAGCACTGACCGCTCCGGGAACGAACGCATGACCAGCGTGTTGGTCGTCGACGACCAGGATCTGCTGCGGGCGGCGTTCGCCGCGCTGCTGCGCGCCGCCCCGGGGATCGAAGTCGCCGGCGAGGCCGCCGATGGCCGCGCCGCCGTGGAACTCGCGGCGCAGCTGCGGCCGGACGTGGTGCTGATGGACATCCGGTTGCCGGAGATGGACGGGGTGCGCGCCACCGAACTGATCCTGGCCGAACCGCCGCGGCCGGGCGTGCTGGTGCTGACCGTTTTCGACCTCGACGAGTACGTCTACGCTGCGCTGCGCGCGGGCGCCTCCGGCTTCCTGCTGAAGGACGGCCCGCCGGAGGAGCTGATCAACGGGGTGCGCGCGGTCGCCGACGGCGGGATGTTGTTCGGCCCCACCATCACCCGTCGTCTGGTGGAGACCTACACCCGCGGGCCGCAGCCCCGCGGTGGCGTGCCCGCGGAACTGTCCGCGCTGACCCGGCGGGAGCTGTCGGTGCTGGAGCTGATCGCGACCGGAGCGACCAACGCGGAGATCGCCGAACGCCTCGGCGTCGGCGAGGCCACGGTGAAAACCCACGTCAACCGCGCCATGACCAAGATCGGCGTGTCCAGCCGCGCGCAGGCCGTGGTCGTCGCCTACGAAACGGGCCTGGTCGTGCCGCGGCACTGCCACGAGTGATCAGCGGTAGCACGGTGAGCGGCTGCGCCGCCTCGGCCGTTCGGCCGATCTTGCCCGGGTGCGGGCGAACGCCGGAACGGCCTCGGCGTCGAGGTGCCGGGAGGTCGTTGTCGTTCGGCCGGTCAGCGGATCGGTTCGCGCGCTCGCCCGGTGGCTTGTGGTGCGCGATCCGGCTTGTCCCGAAGTACGACCGAGCCCGGGCCGATGTGCCGATCCGCGCCGGAACGCGTCATGCCAAGATCTTTTATGTCCGGCGGCACGGAGCCGCCGGCGCGGAACCTACGGGAGATGGGGACAACGATGACGGACCAGGCTTCTTTGCTCGCACAGCAGAACAACCTCGCCGAAGGCGCCGGCGTGGGCGACTACATCGCCGGGGGCGCTGTCGGCCTCGGCATCACCGGAATTCTGATCGCGCTGGCCGTGCTGTTCATCGCCGCACTGGTCAGCGTGCTCCGTTCGCCGCTGACCGGCGGGATGAAGCTGGTGTGGATCGTGATCGCGTTCGTGGCGCCGTTCCTGGGCAGCTTGGCCTGGTTCGTGTTCGGCCGTCGCGACGCCTACGACAGGAAGTCGCTCGCCGCGTCCTGAAGGTCCACCGGATCGTCAGCGGTGTTGCGCCGCTGACCCGGTGCGGTCCGCGGGATCGCCGGGGCGGGCATCGGCCACCGCCGTCCCGGCCGCTCTGCCGCTGATGCCGCGATGGTTCCGGGTGCGCAGGACGCCGAACGCGTGCGCCGCGCACCACAGGACCGCCAGCGCGGCACCGGCCTGCGGCCACACCAGGTTCGCGAGCGCTTCGAGCAGCGCGAGCCCGCCGAGTCCGGACAGCCAGCGCACCAGCACCGCCCGCGCACCCGGGCTCCGATCGCCCGCGACGGTGCGCAACAGGACGGTGCGCTGGCCCAATGTGGTGCCGCCCCCGGCCAGCGGGACGAGCAGCAGCACCAGCGCGGGCAGCAGCCACAACGCGGCCGACTCGACCAGCTCGCCCAGCCCGGGCGGCACCTGAGCGCCCGTCGCGCCCAGCGCGAGCTGCGTGCCGCGCCCGATGATGAGTCCCAGCCACACCAGCGCCAGCACGTCGCAGCTCATGCCGAGCAGCCTGCGCCGCGCGGTGACCGGCCGGGGCGTTCCCGCGTCCGCCGCGCTGCGCTGGCCCGGCAGCAGCCGCAGCAGCGGGGCCGCGACCGCTCCGGCCAGCGCTCCGGTGGTGTTGGCGAGCAGGTCGTCGACGTCGAACAGCCGGTAGGGGCACGGGTACAGGAACCAGATGCCGGTGATCTGGGTGACTTCGACCAGCAGTGAGGCCGCGAACCCGGCCAGCACCGTCCACGGCAGGCTCAGCCGCCCCAGGTACCGCCCGAACATGCCCAGCGGCACGAACAGCAGCACGTTGAACCCGAACTGCTGCACCGAGCCGTCCGCGAGCAGCCCGGTCAGCTCCATCCAGTGCTGCGGGCGCCGGAGGCCGTCGAAACCGGCCAGCGGCCGCCATTGCGGCTCCAGCTCGCCGAAGACCTCGCAGAACCCGGGAGCCACCGGCGGCAGCGGCACCAGCACGTAAGCCACCAGCCCCAGCGCGTACAGCAGGGCCGCGAGGAACAGCAGCAACGTGCCGGGGCGCAGCTCACCGCGCCTGCGGTGCTCGCGTGCGACGAACGGGACGAACAGCAGCACCGCCAGCGCCACCGCCACCAGCGAGGCGACGACGGCGGGCAGCACCCGGACGCTCACCGGGACCTCCGCGCGGGATCAGTGCGCGTAGGTCGGCGCGAGCACCGCCCGCGCCAGCGTGTTGAACGCCACGTTGAAGCTGACCACGGCCGGGGTGACCTGGTCGTCCACCCCGAGCTTCTCCACACCCAGCGCGTGCACCGCGAAGATGTAGCGGTGCGCGCGGTCGCCGGGCGGCGGGGCGGCGCCCGCGTAGGCGCGCTCGCCCAGGTCGTTGGGCACCTGGAAGGAACCGGAAGGCACGCCGGAGCCGGTGCGCCCGCCCGCGCCCGCGGCCAGTTCGGTCACCGTCGGCGGCACGTCGACCAGCACCCAGTGCCAGAACCCGCCGGGGATCGGGGCGTCCGGGTCGAAGCAGGTGACCACGAAGCTCTTGGTGGCTTCCGGGAAGCCTTCCCAGCTCAGTTGCGGGGACACGTTGCCGCCGTCGGCGCCCATCCCGTCGTAGGCGTGGGTGAGCGCCATCTGCTCGTCCTCGGCCACGTCCTTGGAGGTGAGCGTGAACGCGGGGACCTCGGGCAGCAGCGAGTACGGGTCCGGGTCGACGGGGCGTTCCAGGCTCATCGGTCTCCTCCTCAGCCGATACGGGTGGCGGGCGGTTCTTGCGTTCGCCCGCGCGCAGCTTAGTAGGCGGCTGTCGGGCCTCTGCGCGGTCCTGCCGGGCACGGGTGAGGCTGCAAGAATCTGCAAGTCTTCACTTGATCGAGTTATTGTCGGCGCGCGCCGCCCTCGAGATCATGGGCGCAGCACGCCGGTCTTGGTCGACGCCGGAAATCTCCGGCCGCTCGCCGGATCCGCACCCGCCGGTCCCGAAGTGGTGGGAGGATCCGCAGCGGCGCCGAGAACGACCGGCACCGCACCGGATCGCGGCACGATCAGAGCGGGCAGGCCCGCCGATCTGGCCGCCCACGGTTTCGGGGAGATGCCCGTGGCAGGTGCGACCGGGGCGGACCAGCACTTCCGGCCGGCGTGCGCAGTTCCTGTCCGTGCTTGCGGGCGCCGAAGGTTCGGCGTCCTCGTCGGGGGATGTCGATGCTGGGGGAAACCGCAGCCATGCCGGGTAACCGTCACACGTCGGTCCGTTCACGCCAACTCGCCACCGAGCTGCGCAGATACCGCGAGCGCAGCGGCTTCAGCTGCACCGACGCGGGCGCCCGCCTCGGTGTTTCCGGCAGCAAGATCAGCCGGATCGAGACCGGTGCCAGCGGGGTCCAGCTCGCCGATGTGCAGGCGTTGCTGGGCTTGTACGAGGTGGCCGAGCAGGAGCGCACTGCGCTGGTTGAACTCGCCCGCAACGCGGGCCGCACCGCGTGGTGGCAGCGCCCTTCGGCCGCCCCGCAGAGCTGGCGGGAGTTCTTGAACTACGAGGGCAAAGCGGTCCGGATGCACAGCTTCGAGCCGCTGCTGGTGCCGGGCCTGCTGCAGACCGCGGAATACGCCCGCGCGGTGATCTCCGGAATGGCCCCGGAGCATTCCGAGGCCGAGCTGGACGACCTGGTAGCCACCCGGATGGCCCGCCAGATGATCCTCAGCCGCAGCCGGGCGCCGCTGTTCCACGCGGTCGTGGAGGAACACGCGCTGCGCCGCCCGATCGGCGGGCCGGGCGTGATGAAACGACAACTGCTGCACCTGCTGGTGATGATGGAGTCCGACCACGTCTGCCTGCGCGTGGTGCCGCGCCAGGTGGGGGCGTATCCGGGGCTGCACGGCTCGTTCCTGCTTTTCGAGTACGACGGCGAGCCGGACATCGTGTTCCAGGAGAACCACCACGCGTCGGTGTTCCTCGACTCGGACAGCGCGGTCAGCTGCTACCGCCAGCTCCTGCGCAACATCGTGCGAGCCGCGAACCCCCCGGACACCAGCGCCGAGCTGATCCGCGAGGTCCTGCACGAGCAGTGAGCGATCGCTGCGCGCGGGTGCCTCCGCGGTTGGGCTCCGGAAAGTCCACATAGGACTAATTCGTGCTGCTCCGATCGAGGAGTTCTCCCGCTATATCACCTGTTCAGGTAAAGACGATCGGCCGTTGTGGACTGTGACCGAGCCGTGATCCGCTTTGTCCGCGACACTGTCCGCGCACCGGGGCAGCGCCGGTTGACCACCGCGCCGCGATACCGGCTGATCCATGCAGGACGAGCGGGATGACAGGGCGATTCGGAGGACAGCGGGATGACAGGAATTCGCGGGAAGACCGGACCTTCGGGGCTGGCCGGAACTTCGGAGACGGCCGGGAAACCGACTTCCCGGTGGTGGTCGGCGGCCGGAGCGCTCGCCGCGGCGGCGTTCGCCACAGCGGCGATCAGCGCACCGGTCGCGGCGGCCCCGCAACAATCGGCCCCGCAACAGCAGGCCCCGCAACAGCAACCGCCGCCCACCAGCAAGGTCGTCGGCGGCGAACCCGCCAGCACCGATGACTTCCCGTGGGTCGTCTACCTCACCGACGCCTCGGGCAACCAGTTCTGCGGGGGCACGCTGGCCGCGCCGGACAAGGTCGTCACCGCCGCGCACTGCGTCACCGGCGGGCCGCCCGAGATGACCGTCGTGGCCGGTCGCGACGACAAGCTCAGCAGCGACGGCGACGAAGTCGGCGTCCGCGGCACCTGGGTGCACCCGGATTACCAGCAGGCCACCAGCGGTTCGGACGTCGCGGTGCTGACCCTGGAACGGGACCTGCCGCAGACTCCGCTGCAGCTGGCGCAGCCGCAGGATTCCGGGCTCTACGAGCCGGGCCAGGAGGCCACGGTGCTCGGCTGGGGCAGCACGAGCGAAGGCGGCACCCCGTCCCGCACGCTGCGCCAGGCGACCCCGCCGATCACCACCGACCAGCAGTGCTCCGATGCCTACAACGGGCAGTACGACCCGGAGGCGATGGTCTGCGCCGGGCTGCCCGCGGGTGGCGTGGACAGCTGCCAGGGCGACTCGGGCGGGCCGCTGGTCGTCGACGACCGGCTGATCGGGATCGTGTCCTGGGGCAACGGTTGCGCCCGGCCCGGCCAACCGGGGGTTTACACCCGCGTGGCCAGCTACTACGACGAGGTGCAGGCGCAGTTGAGCTGATCCGGGTTCAGCCGGAGCAGGGCCGGGGCGCGCGCCGGGCGCCCCGGCCTTCGCATGTTCCGGGGCGGTGCCTGAGAAATCGGCCGGAAGCGGCTCAGCTCGCGACGAGGCCGACCGAGATGGTCAGGAACGCGGCTGCGCTGACCATGTCCAGCGAGCGCGCCACCCGCGGATGCCGCAGCCGGTCGGCGATGCGCGCGGCGGCCAGCACGACGGTGATCTCCCAGATCGCGGCCACCACCAGGAACACCGCGCCGAGCATGATCAGTTGCAGCGTCGGCGCGGTGGCGCCGCCCACGAACTGCGGCAGGAACGCGAGGCTGAACAGCAGCATCTTGGGGTTCGTGATGTTGCTCAGCAGCCCCTGCAGGTACGGCCGCCGCACCGGGGCGCCGCCGCCGAGTTCTTCGCCGCTTCGCTTCCGCGTCAGCCACAGCCCGCGCACGATCGTCGCCGCCAGGTAAACGAGGTACGCCGCGCCCGCCCATTTCAGCGTGGACAGCACCGCCGGGTTGCTCGTGATCAGCGCGCCGAGCCCGCAGATCACCAGCGCGACCTGCGCGATGCTGCCGCTGTGGATGCCGGCCAGCGCCCGCAGCCCGGCTCCGGTGCCCTGCCGCAGCGAGGTCCGCAGCAGCAGGAACGCGTCCACACCGGGCGTGAGCACTACTACTGCACTGGCGAGCAGGAACGCAGGCAGCGTCGTGAAGTCCAGCATGGCGGGTTCGCTCCTCCTACTCGGGCGCGCGAAGGCACGGCGGGCCGCGCGGCCGCCGGGCAAGATTCACCGGATCGTGGGTGATCTCGGGAGTCCGCATCGTCGCGGTCTCCGGATCAACGAAATGAGTGGCTGGATGAACGGTGGATGAAGAGCTTGATCGACGTTCTTTTTCCTGCCGATGACCATACTAACGAAAAATTTTGCCGTCTGGATGTGAGTTCAGCCTCCTGACCTCTACGTGACCGGGCCGCTACGGTGTGCCGCCGTAGATCCCCGCGACCATGGAGGCCGACGTGTTCAACGGCAGCGCTCGCAAGTTCCGGCTCCCGCTGCGAAGGCTGTTCGCGGGGTGCTCCGCGGGAGCCGCTGCCGTGGCGCTGATGAGTCCGGTCGCGTCCGCCGAAACACCCGGCGGCGGCAAGGAACGCGTCGTCGGCGGGGAGGGCACCGGGATCGAGGCCGCGCCTTGGGCGGTCGCGCTGACCGACCCGGACGGCAACCAGTTCTGCGGCGGGACGCTGGTCGCCCCGGACAAGGTCGTCACCGCCGCGCACTGCACCTTCGACACCGCCACCGCGCAGCCGCGCGCCGTGGGAGAGCTGCGCGCGGTGACCGGGCGGGAAGATCTGCGCACCTCCGCCGGGACGGTTTCGGAAGTTCGCGAAGTCTGGGTGCACCCCGAGTTCCGGGACGTCGGCCACGGCCACGACGTCGCCGTGCTGACCCTGACCGCTCCGGCGCCGCAGCCGCCGCTGCCGATGGCCGGGGCCGGAGAAGTCGAGCCCTACCGGCCCGGAACTCCGGCCCGCGTCTACGGCTGGGGCCGCACCACCGAGTACGGGTCCACTTCGGACACACTGCGCTCCGCCGACGTGCCGATCAACAGCGACGAGCAGTGCCGCAACACCTACCCGGAATACGACGGCACGACCATGGTCTGCGCCGGACTCCCCGAAGGCGGCCGGGACGCGTGCACCGGCGACTCCGGTGGCCCGCTGGTCGCCGAAGGCAGGCTGGTGGGAGTCGTCTCCTACGGCGCGGGATGCGGGCGCCCCGGCGCCCCCGGCGTCTACGCCCGGATTTCCGGTGTCGCCGCCGAGATGGCGTCGCAGCTGTGACGACGACAGTGGCGTTTACTACTTCGCCGCAGGTGAATGCGGGTCGCGCGGCCCGCGTGTGATATCCCGGAGTGGTGACGCTGCAACCGCTTGCCACCGCTGTGCAACGCGCCTACACGGCCGACCTCGACGCCGAGGACTTCTACAGACTGCTGCGCCTGCGGGTGGACGTGTTCGTGGTCGAGCAGCAATGCCCCTACGCCGAGCTCGATGGCCGAGACTTGGACAGCCGCACCCGGCACTTCTGGATCGACTCGGCCGACGGCTACGTGCTCGGCTACCTGCGGCTGCTGGAGGACGCCGGTGGCGGTTTCCGGATCGGCCGGGTGGCCACCGCGAAGAACGCCCGGGGGATGGGGCTCGGCGCGAAGCTGATGCGCGCGGCGCTCGCCGAGGTGCGCAGTTCGCCCGCGGTGCTCTCGGCGCAGACCCGGGTGCTGGAGTTCTACCGCCCGTTCGGCTTCGAGCCCTCCGGTGAGGAGTACCTCGAAGACGGCATCGCGCACATCGACATGTTGCGCTGCCCGGCGTGATCGCTGCCGCAGCGAGGTTCCTCGGCATCGGCTGATCTGCGACGATGCTCGCTGGTCCCAGCCAGGGCAGGTCAGGAAGCCGGTGCGAGTCCGGCACGGTCGGCGCCACTGTGACCGGGGAGCGGGTCCCCTTCGCGAGCCACCGGGACGCCTGGGAAGGCCGGGGAAGTTCCGCGCGGATCCGGGAGTCAGGACACTGCCTCGCCCCGGCACAGCCGACATCGGGGCGTCCGAGACCCGAGGAAGGAACTCCTGGCATGACTGCTCCCGCGAGGGCGCGCTTTCCGTTCTCCGCCGTGGTCGGGCACGACGACCTGCGGCTGGCTCTGCTGCTCAACGCGGTGCACCCGCGCATCGGCGGCGTGCTGGTGCGCGGCGAGAAGGGCACCGCGAAGTCCACTGTGGTCCGTGCGCTGGCTGCGCTGCTGCCCGCGCTGGACGTGGTCCCGGACTGCCGGTTCGGCTGCTCCCCGCAGCAACCCGACCCGGAGTGCCCGGACGGCCCGCACGCGGCGACGGCCGCCGAGCAGCGGTCCGCCGAGCTGGTGGAACTGCCGGTCGGGGCCACCGAGGACCGGCTGGTGGGGTCGCTGGACTTGGAGAAGGCGCTGACCGAGGGAGTCCGGGCCTACCAACCGGGTCTGCTGGCCGCCGCGCACCGCGGAGTGCTCTACGTCGACGAGGTCAACCTGCTGCACGACCACCTGGTGGACCTGCTGCTGGACGCGGCGGCGATGGGGCGCGCGCACGTCGAGCGGGAAGGCGTGTCCATCACGCACGCCGCCTCGTTCCTGCTGGTCGGCACGATGAACCCGGAGGAAGGTGAGCTGCGTCCGCAGCTGCTGGACCGCTTCGGCCTCACCGTGCAGGTCTCGGCTTCGCGGGAGGTAGCCACGCGCACCGAGGTGGTGCGGCGGCGGCTCGAGTTCGAGGCCGACCCGGCGGGTTTCGCGCAGCAGTGGGCCGAGCAGGACGCCGAGCTGGCCGAGCGGATCGCGGCCGCCCGCGCCCGCGTCGAGTCGGTGGTGCTGCCGGATTCCGAGCTGCGCCGGATCTCCGCGCTGTGCGCGGCGTTCGACGTGGACGGGATGCGCGCGGACCTGGTGCTGGCCCGCACCGCTGTCGCGCACGCCGCTTGGCGCGGTGCGGACGCGGTCGAGGAGGTCGACGTCGAGGCGGGCTCCCGGCTGGCGCTGCCGCACCGGCGGCGCCGCGATCCGTTCGACGAGCCGGGTGTGGACGAGGAGCAGTTGCAGCAGGCGCTGTCCGATGCCGCGGAGCACGCCGAGGACTCGGGCGACGACTCCGGGGACGCTGGGGATTCGGGCGACGCTGGGGATTCGGGCGACGACGAACCGCCGGACGGACCGGACGACGGGCCGGGCGGCGGATCTCCGGACGGCGGTCCGGACGACGGCCCGGACGGTCCCGGTGGCGGACAAGCCCAGCAGCCGCCGGAGAGCGCTGCTGATCAGCAGAACGGGCAGCAGCAGGAGAAATCCGGCGGCAACGGCCCGGCGCCCGCGGGCAAGCCGCCCGCCGCGCCCGCTCCGGCCTTCCGCGCCCGACTGCTGGAAGTCCCCGGGGTCGGCGAAGGCGCGCCCGGCCGCCGTTCCCGCGCGCGCTCCCGCACCGGCCAGACCATCCGTTCCTCCACAGTGGACGGAAATGGCGTGCACCTGCCCGCCACGCTGACCGCCGCCGCCCCGCACCAGCTCGCGCGCGGGCGCAGCGGCCCGGGACTCGTGCTGCACCAGGAAGACGTCCGCCGGTCGGTGCGCGAAGGCCGCGAGGGCAACCTGGTGCTGTTCGCCGTGGACGCCTCCGGCTCGATGGCCGCCAGGGAGCGGATGTCCGCGGTCAGCGGCGCGGTGCTGTCCCTGCTGCGGGACGCCTACCAGCGGCGCGACAAAGTGGGCGTGGTGACGTTCCGCGCCGGTGCCGCGGAACTGGCGCTGCCGCCGACCTCGTCGGTGGAGATCGCCGCCTCCCGGATGCGCGATCTGCGCACCGGCGGCCGCACTCCGCTGGCCGACGGCCTGCTGAAAGTCCGCAAGGTGGTGCAGACCGAACGCACCCGGGACCCGCGCAGGCGCCCGCTGCTGGTGCTGCTCACCGACGGCAAGGCCACGATTCCGGCCGGTGAAGCGGCCGGCGGTGGGCGCTCCGGCGCGCAGCGCGCGGTGCGGGATTCGTTGCGTGCGGCCGGATTGCTGGCCGGGCTCGGAGTGGCTTCGGTGGTCGTCGACTGCGAGCAGGGCATGGTCCGGCTCGGCTTGGCCGGGCAGCTCGCCACCGCGCTCGGCGGGGCCTGCCTGCGGCTCGAGGAGCTCTCCGCGGACGCGGTCGCTGGAGTGGTGCGCGCGGCCCGCGACGGCGTGGCAAAGGCCGCCTGATTCCGATTCGGTCACAACACGCGCGGGCAGGTGTAGGAATATCCCGGCGAACTTGGTAAGGTGTTCTTCGTCCACCTGACCCCCAGGGGTGGACCACGAGGCGCCCTCGCGCTCCCGATGACCCCCAGGTCGGTTGAGCGCGGGGGTGCTTTCTACGCACCTCGGCGAATCTCGCGCACCAGCCGCAATCCCGCGGCGTACCGGTGGAATCCGGGCAAACGATTTCGTCGCCGAGGCCGTTCGGGCGCGGTGCAACGGGTGCGTCGCCGGTTGCAGTGTGCCGGGCCGCTCTGCGACCTCGGCCGGTTGCGCGCGCAACGGTGTTCCGGCGCACTCCGCCGAGCTGGTCCTGCGATCTCGGCCGCGCCGTGGCTTAGGCTCGGGCCATGCCGCAGGGAAAACCATCGACCGTCCCGGACGACGGGCTGACCACCCGCCAACGCCGCAACCGCCCGCTGCTGGTCGTGCACACCGGCGAGATGAAGGGCAAGTCCACCAGCGCGTTCGGCATGGCGCTGCGCGCGTGGAACCAGGGCTGGCCGGTCGGGGTCTTCCAGTTCGTCAAGTCCGCCAAGTGGAAGGTCGGCGAGGAGAACGCGTTCCGCGCCCTCGGGCGGCTGCACTCCGAAACCGGTGAAGGCGGGCCGGTCGAGTGGCACAAGATGGGCGAAGGCTGGTCGTGGGCCCGCAAGCAGGGCACCGAACAGGACCACGCCGAGGCCGCGCTGGAGGGCTGGCACGAGATCGCGCGCCGGCTGGGCGAGCAGCGGCACGGCATGTACGTGCTGGACGAGTTCACGTATCCGCTGCACTGGGGCTGGGTCGACGTCGCCGAAGTGGTTTCGACGCTGCAGGACCGGCCCGGCCACCAGCACGTGGTGATCACCGGCCGGAACGCGCCGCCGGAACTCGTCGAGGCCGCCGACCTGGTGCTGGAGACCGGCAAGATCAAGCATCCGATGGACACCGGGCAGAAGGGCCAGAAGGGCATCGAGTGGTGAGCCCGCGGGTCGTCATCGCCGCGCCCGGTTCCGGGCAGGGCAAGACGACGGTGGCGACCGGCCTGCTCGGCGCGCTGCGCCGCCGGTCGCTGCGGGTGGCGCCGTTCAAGGTCGGCCCGGACTACATCGACCCCGGCTACCACCGGGTGGCGGCCGGGCTGCCGGGGCGGAACCTGGATCCGGTGCTGGTCGGGCAGCAGCGGATCGCGCCGTTGTTCCGGCACGGCAGCGCGGGCGCGGACATCGCGGTGGCCGAAGGCGTGATGGGGCTTTTCGACGGCAAGCTCGACGCGGGCGCGGACGGGCCCGCGTTCGGTTCCACCGCACAGGTCGCGGACCTGCTGCGGGCTCCGGTCGTGCTGGTCGTGGATGCCCGCGGGCAGAGCCAGAGCCTCGCCGCGCTGCTGCACGGGTTCCGCAGCTTCCAGCCGGGAGTGCGGCTGGCCGGGGTGATCCTCAACCAGGTGGGCTCGGACCGGCACGAACAGGTGCTGCGGGACGCGGCGGAATCGGTGGGGCTGCCGGTGCTGGGCGTGCTGGGGCGCACGGACGGGCTGAGCGTGCCGTCGCGGCACCTGGGCCTGATCACGGCCGCGGAGCACGGCGGCGCCGCGTCCGAGGCCGTGGACGCGATGACCGACGCCGTGGAAGCAGGCGTGGATCTGGACGCGGTGATCCGGCTGGCCCGCGAAGCGCCGGAGCTGCCGGACGAGCCGTGGCGGCCCGCGGACGAGGTCGCCGCGCCGGCGGATCGGCCCGGTGCGGATCGGCCAGGCGCGGATCTGGCGTCCCGGCCGGTGATCGCGGTCGCCGGCGGTCCGGCGTTCACCTTCGCCTACACCGAGCACGTCGAGCTGCTGACCGCGGCGGGCGCCGAGGTCGCGGTGCTCGACCCGCTGCGCGACGAGCGGCTGCCGGAGGGAACTCGCGGACTGGTGCTCCCGGGTGGATTTCCGGAGCAGCACGCGGCCGAGCTGTCCGCGAACTCCGCGCTGCGCGCGGAGATCACCCGCTTCGCCGAGACCGGGGCGCCGATCCACGCCGAGTGCGGCGGGCTGCTCTACCTCGCCGAGGAGCTGGACGGTCATCCGCTGTGCGGGGTGCTGCCCGCGCGTGCGGAGATGTCCCCGACGCTGACGCTGGGCTACCGCGAGGCGGTCGCGGCCACGGACTCGCCGTTGTGCCAGCGCGGTTTCCGGCTCAACGGGCACGAATTCCACCGCACCAGGCTGCAGCCGGGCAGCGGCCCCGAGCCTGCCTGGTACTGGCGTGCGGGCACGGCGGTGTCCGAGGGTTTCGTGCGCGGCGGGCTGCACGCCTCCTACTTGCACACTCACCCGGCCGGGGCGCCGGAGCTGGTGTCGCGCTTCGTGGCCTCCTGTTCGCAGCGGGTCACCGGGGATGCAGACACGGCAGTGTGAACGCCGGTCGACCACCAGGTACGGTTTCTGCGGCTGCGCGGCTGCGCTGGGTGACCCCGGGCGGGCCGCGCATTGTCCTCAGTGGACTGATCGGGCCCGGTTCCGCGGCCGCGCACCGGCGAGGCGACAAGAGGAGAGCAACAGTGAGTGGGCGGATCTCGTTCATCGGAGCCGGACCCGGCGCGGCCGACTTGATCACGGTCCGCGCGGCGCGGCGCATCGCCGAGGCCGATGTCGTGGTGTGGTCCGCCAGCGTGCTCGCGCCCGAGTGCGTGCGCGAACACGCCGCAGCCGACGTCGAGCTGATCGACTCCTCGCAGCTCAACCACGAGCAGGCCGTGGAGGTCTACCGGCGCGCCGAGCGGGACAAGCTCCGCGTGGTCCGGTTGCACGCGGGTGATCCGGCGCTGTGGGGCGCGGTGCAGCAGCAGTACGACGCGTGCACCCGGATGGACCTGGAAGTCGAGATCGTGCCCGGCGTCGCCGGGTTCACCGCGGCCGCGGCCGCCGTCGGCCGCGAGCTGACCGCGCCGGAGAGCGCGCAGTCGGTGGTGCTGACCCGGCTCGGCGGCACGACACCGGAATCCGAGCAGGTGCGCGAGTTCGCCCGGCACGGCACGACGATGGCGGTGACGCTGCCCGCCTCCCGCGCCGGGCACTTCGTGGAGGAGCTGCGCGCCGGGGGCTACTCCGACGACGTGCCGGTGCTGGTGGCCTACAAGGTCAGCCTGCCCGACGAGCTGCTGGTGCGGACCACCATCGGTGAGCTGGAGCAGGCGGTGAAGTCCCGCAAGCTGTGGCGCAACGCGCTGTTCCTGGTCGGCAAAGCGCTCGATTCGGGCAAGCGGGCGGACTCCGGCTACCGGCGCGGCGACCCTTCGGCCAGGCGGCGTTCCTACCGCCCGTCGGGTTCGCGGCGCCGCGGTGCGCGGCCGGAAGCGGATCCGGAGGACCTGCCGCAGCAGCGTGCGGTCGGCGATGCCTCCGACGCCCCGGTGCGCGATTCCGCCGAGCAGGGCCGTGCGGGCGCGGTGCCGAACATCGCTTGGTGGGCGGTGCGTGAATGGCAGGAGGCGGCGCGCGGTTCGGCCCGGGTGGCTTCCCGCTCCCGGCGCGCCGAGGACCCGGGGCAGTCGGATCTGTTCGGTTCGCAGCGCAACACCGATGCGGCCGAGGAACCCGAACCGGCCGACGAGCCCGCGCGGCCCGCGCTCTCCTTGGTGCGCTCGGAAGCGGAACTTCCCGCCGCTGCGGAGGAATCCGGTGTCGAGGACCAGGACGCGGCGTCCTCCGCGGAGCAGGTTTCGGAGACGCAGGAACAGCAAGCCCGCGAGTCCGCGGAACCCGAGACGGTCGATGCCTCGGAGGTGACCACCGGGTCGGAGGCCGGCTCCGGAGCCACCGGCGAGCCCGAGGTTTCCGACGACACCCAGGTTTCCAGTGGTGCCGAAACCTCGAGCGGATCCGAGGACTCCAGCGAGCCGGACACGCCCGCCGGGGCCTCCAGCACGGCCAACGGCACGCGCACGACCGCGAAAACCCGCTCGCGCAGCACCAAGTCCACGAAGTCGCAGTCCAAGACGCCCGCGAAGTCCTCCGGCCGATCCCGTTCCGCCGGGACCAAGTCGGCCAAGCGCAAGAACGACTCCGCCGACTGACTCCACTGTGGACCGGGACGCCGCGGCTGCGCGGCGCCCCGGCCCGTGCGACAGGCGGGCACGCGGCCTCCGCGTGCCCGGCCACCACGTCCCCGCTCCCGGCGGCCGGGCGTGGCAAGGTGGTGATGTTCGTGCGATGAGACGGCGTGCACGCCGGGACGAGGTGGGTGACGTGACGGTCACGGTGGTCGGGATCGACGGTGCGGGGCTGCCCGCGGGTGCCGCGGAGGCGCTGGGGTCGGCGCGACTCGTGGTGGGAGCGCGCAGGAATCTCAACGCGCACGCCCCCGAGCAGGCCCGGACGCTGGAACTGGAACCGCTGGAGTCCGCGCTCGGCGCGCTGTCCGCATTGGCCGGTGCGGAGACCGGCGTGGTGCTGGTGGACGGCGACCCCGGTTTCTTCGGCGTGCTGCGGTCGTTGCGGGACCGCGGGATCCGCTGCTCGGTGCTGCCCGCCGCCTCGGCGGTGGCGAAGCTGATGGCGCACATCGGCCGCCCGTGGGAGGACGTGCCGGTGGCCGTCCCCGGCGAGCAGGACCTGCCGAGGGTGATCAACCTGTGCCGGGCGCGCCCGGCCGTGCTGGTGCTGACCGCACCGGACGCCGGTCCGGCGCAGCTGGCCTCCGGACTGGCGGGCTGGCGGCGGACGCTGCTGGTGGGCGAGGACGTCGGCGGTCCGGACGAGAAGTTCACGCCGGTCGATCCGGCCGAGGCTGCCACTCGCACTTGGGCGGCGAATTCGGTCGTGCTGTGCACGAACCAGGCGCACGAGCAGGGGCCGCGCAGCTGGCTGTTCGGGGGTGAGCGGCTGCCCGACTCGTGGGGCCTGTCCGAGGACGAGTTCTCGCACCGCGACGGCGACATCACTCCCGCCGAGGTGCGGGCGGTGGCGCTGGCCGAGCTCGCCCCGCGTCCCGGCACGCTGGTGTGGGACGTCGGCGCCGGTTCCGGTTCGGTCGCGGTGGAATGCGCCCGGATGGGCTCGGCCACGGTCGCGGTCGAGTCGGACGAGGCGCAGGTGGTGCGGCTGGTGACGAACGCGGCCGGGCACGGCGTGGACGTGCGGGTCGAGGAGGGCGAAGCTCCGAAGTCGTTGCGGGAACTGCCGAAACCGGACGCGGTCTTCGTCGGCGGCGGTGGCGCCGACGTGGTCACCGCCTGCGCGCACGCCGGTGCCTCGCGGGTCGTGATCGAACTGACGGAGCTGGAGCGCGTCGGCCCGACCCGGGACGCGTTGCGCGCCGCGGGCTACGAGGTGCGGGGCGTGCAGCTGGCCGCGAGCCGGCTCGTCGAGCTGGACGACGGCGGCTCGAAGCTGGAACCGGCCGCCGCGGTGGTGGTGGTCTCCGGCCGCCGGAAGGAGCCGTAGTGCTCGGGCTGTTCCCGCGCACCCCGCAGGAGCAGCGCACCGCCGCCGACCTGGCCGCCCGCCTCGGCCCGGATGCGGTGCTGGTGGACGGCTCGACCGGACCCGCGCTAAGGCGGAATTGGTCCTCTTTGGACGCTGTGGTCCTGTTCCTCCCGGTGGGCGCGGCGGTCCGGTCGGTCGCGCCGCTGCTGCGCGACGAGGCGTCGGATCCGGACGTGGTGTGCGTGGACGAGCGGTTCGCGGTCACCGTTTCCGGCGGCTCGCGTGCCTTGGCCGAGCGGATTTCCGAGGTGCTGGGCCTTGTTCCGGTGGTCACCGCGGGTGCTGCGGTCGATCCGCTGGACGAGGTGCTGGACTCGCTGGACGCCACTGCGGACGGTTCGCTGGCCGAATGCGGCGCGGCGATCGCCGGTGGTGCGCCCGTGCTGCTGCGGAATCCGCGCGGATTCCCGATGCCTGCGCTGCCCTCGAACGTCTCGACCGACTGCGACGAGCCACTGTGGACGATCGTGGTGGATGATCGGCGCCCTGGTGCGGAACCGGGCGAGCACGAGGTGCGGATCCTCCCGCGCACGCTCGTGGTCGGGATCGGTTCGGTGCGCGGAGTTTCGCGCACCGCGGTTACCGGGCTGATCGCGAAGCTGGATCGCGAGCACGGGCTCGATCCGCGGGCCGTCCGCGCGTTCGCCACCGCGGAAGCGAAGGCCGACGAGAGCGGAATCCTGGAAGCGGTGCAGGACCTCGGGTTCTGGCACGCGACCGACGTCGAGTTGCCGCTGCGGCTCTACCCGGCGGACGAGTTGGCCGGGGTGCCGGTGCCGAATCCCAGTTCAGCGGTGCTCGCCGAGTCGGGAACGCCCAGCGTCGCCGAAGCGGCCGCGCTGCGGGCGGCGGAAGATGCGGCGGTCGGCGACGGGGATGCTGCTTCCGGGGCGGACCTTACGGCTGTCGTCCAGGAAGCTGCCCCCGATTCCGAGCCGGTCGTCTCCAACGGGCGCGACCTCTCCACCGGACCCGGCGAAGTGGCGGAACTGGTGGTCCCCAAGATCAGCGACGGCGGGGTCACCGTCGCGGTCGCCCGGGTCCGCCCGCGCGGGCGGCTCACCGTGATCGGCCTCGGTCCCGGCCCGGCGGACTTGCGCACGCCCCGCGCCGAGACCGAACTCCGCCGCGCTGCGGCGATCGTGGGTCGGGCCGAAGACCTGGACCTGGTGGGAGACCTCGTGCATCCAGGCGCGGTAACGCACGCGGCGGACTCCGGCTGCGCGGCAACCGCCGCGGCTCTCGCCCGCGAGGGCCGTCTGGTCGCCCTGGTCACGACCGGCGACGGGCTTCCGCTGCACACCGCCGCCCGCGCGGCAGCGGGCTCGAACTCCGTGCAGCTGCAACTGATCCCGGGCGTGCGCGCCTGAACGTCGGATCAACGCCGAACAGCCGACCGTGACGCGGGCAGTTGTCGGCGACCGTGCCCGTTGGGGCAGCACGGCGGGCACTTTCGGGCAACGGCGCTTCGCCCGATGGCGACGTGTCGGCTCTGGCGAGGGCAGGGAAATCCGGGCCACGCTGGTTCGACCGGCCTCGTGCGGCGATTGATCCGGGGAAAGTCTCCGTGCGGCGGCATTGCGTTGGGGTCGACCTTGCAGGAGGCAACGATGCACGCCCGTCACGAGATCGACGACAACGCGCGCCGGAAGCCGTCGAGCCGCCCGACGCCGGGCCGGGGACCGGCGACTCCGGCGTCAGCGCTGCTGGATCTGCAGCAGAAATTGGGCAACGCGGCGGTGGCGGACATGATCGCTCGGCGCTCGTCGCCCCATGCGCCGGCCGCTCCGGTCGGGGAGGAGACGACACGTTCGACACATGGCGATACCGGAGCGCTGCCGACCGCGCCGGCTGCCGTCCAGCGGTTGGCGTTCGTCAATGGGCAGAAAATTCCGTCGACCGACGGCACTCTCAATGACGAGCAGAAGAAACTAGTGGATGACGATCTCGTTCACGACTACACGTCGCTGCAGGAGTTCGAGGACCACGCAGCTGGGAACACTGATTACTTGGGCAACCTGCCGGGGGCCGCGAGTGAGGGGACCTGGGTCCGGTTCGACCAAAACCTCACCAATGTGCTCGGGGAGCGCCACAGCAAGGTTACCTTGCCGCACGTGCTCAACGCGGTCGATTCGGACCGTTTCTTGTACGAGCCCTTCGTCACCGACGGCTTCGCGGGGGAGCCGCACACGAAGAAGGCATACGAAGACGAATTGGGTGCGACCCTCGAAAGGGTCGGCATGTCCGAGCCGCAGTCCGATGTGGTCGCACACGGTGCCGAATCGCTGTATCCCAAGTTGGGTGAGGTCGCGGCAATTCTGATTAAGCAGCTGCAACGCCCCGGGGAACGTCCTCCCGGGCCGACGGATGAAGTCGATAAATACGGGCGGATGTTGCAGGGGTATCTGAAGATCGCGTGGCAGTACGGCAAGGATGTTCGAAGTAAGGAGCCCAAGAAACCTGCGCAGGAAAAGTTGGTTGCGGAGTACGCGGCCACCAAGAAGACGAAATCCGACAGAACCGGAGTCGCCAAGGCTGCCGACCTCCTCAGGGACGATGTGAACCATTTCGTCAAAGGCCTTCCCCGTGGTGGTTCCCTCTGGGAAGCATTTGCCGACGAGGATACGCATCGTTTCGCGGGGCCGCTGGAGAGCTACCTCAAAGTCCTCCTCGAAGAACTACGGGAACGTGGCAAAGAGGACGAAACGGCCAAGACTGATGCGACCCGGATGGGCGACCATTCCGGCATGACGCTGGACGATAAGGAAATCGAGATGCGAAACCGGAGGAACAAGCACTTCAAGAAGGCGGTTGAGGGTGCTGTTGCAGACGGTGTCCGCTACGTAGGAATGGGCAAAGATCATTACGATGCGCTCGATAGAGTACCTGGCGCGCGATACTACGACATGGTGGATGTCGATCTCCGGCAGTTCGAGAGGGATACCGCGAACCGCAAGAATCAGCAGTAGTGCAGCCCCGGCGGTGGCGCTGTCCGCAACGTCATCACCGGGCGCAGTGGGCGTGCCGCGCTAAGCCATCAGGTGCACCCGGCGGTGCTGGCGTTCGCCGATGTCGGTGGCCGCGGTGTCCAGCAGCTTGTGGCCGAGCTCGAACAGCGTGCGGGCGATCGCGATCTCGTCGCCGATCTGCGGGACGTCCGCGTCGTCCGGGTGCCGCCGCGCCGTGCCGTGCCCGTGCAGCGCCCGGCCGTCCCCGGTGATCATCCCGATGTCCGCCGTCGTTTTCGCGCCGGCCTCGAGGACTTGCATGTCCAGCGTGAGATTGCGGTTCGCGTGCATGACCGCCTCCCGGAGTGCGGACTTGGAGTTCGTGTCCCAAGGATGCGCCGCCTCCCGTGCCGAGGCAACGAAACCAGCCGGTGACCAGGTGGTTCCGCGGCGCGACGGAGATCGGTGAGCGAATTCACCGGAGTTTGACCTTCGTCGCCGGGCGGGTGAGGATGCTGCGGCCGAAGCCGCGGACACCGGTGGTGCCGATGGGGCCGCCGGGACTGCCCGCGGACTCCACTGTGGCCGGTCTCGGGACCACGCTGAGCTGCTCGGTCCTTCGGTGCCTGCGGCTTCCATGACAAGATGGGACGGCTGGCGGAGGCGACGCGAGTCCGAACCCGCCGGACGCCTCTCGCGCGTCACTCCGGCCCCGGCGACGTCGCCGCGGCGAACAGCTACTCGAACGACGGACGGCATGACCACGCACTCAGCTACCCCGGAACCTGCCGAGCACCACTACTTCGCGGGCCTCGATCTCACCGGCAAGCGGGTGGTGGTGGTCGGCGCGGGCACCGTGGCGCAGCGGCGGGTGCCGCGGCTGATCAACGCGGGCGCGCGGGTGGAGATCGTCTCACCGGAGGCGACCCCGGCCGTTGAAGCGATGGCCGAGGCAGGGGAGCTCACCTGGCATCGCCGCCGCTACGCGGACGGTGACCTCGCGGACGCTTGGTACGCGGTGGCATGCGCGACGGGCAGCGAGGTGAACGCGGCCGTCGCCGCGGAAGCCGATCGGGAGCGGATCTTCTGCGTGCGCGCCGACGACGCTTCGCAGGGCACCGCGGTCACGCCCGCGGTCGCCGAGCACGACGGCCTGCTGGTGGGCGTGCTCGCCGGCGGGGCGCACCAGCGTTCGGCGGCGGTCCGGGACGCGCTGGTCGAGGCGCTGCGCACGGGCGTGGCCGACGACCGCGCCGAGCCGCCCGCACCCGGTGTCGCCCTGGTCGGCGGCGGTCCCGGCGCACCCGACCTGATCACGGTGCGCGGGCGGCAGCTGCTCGGCCGCGCCGACGTGGTGATCACCGATCGGCTCGCGCCGCGCGAACTGCTCGAAGAGCTCGGGCCGCACGTGGAGGTCGTCGACGCCTCGAAGATCCCGTACGGGCGCGCGGCGAACCAGGACGTGATCAACTCGCTGCTGGTCGAGCACGCGCGGGCCGGGAAGTTCGTGGTGCGCCTCAAAGGCGGCGACCCGTACGTGTTCGGCCGCGGCTACGAGGAACTGCTCGCCTGCGTGGAAGCGGGCGTGGCGGTGACCGCCGTACCCGGAATCACCAGCGCGTTCTCGGTTCCCGCGGTGTCCGACGTGCCGGTGACGCACCGCGGGGTGGCGCACGAGGTCGTCGTGGTGTCCGGGCACGTCGGGCCGCACGACGAGACTTCACTGGTGGACTGGCCCGCGCTGGCGAAGCTCAAGGGCACGCTGGTGCTGATGATGGCGGTCAAGCGCATCGGCGAGTTCGCGGCGGTGCTGCTGGAGCACGGCCGCGACCCGAAATCGCCGGTGGCGATCGTGCAAGAAGGCACCATGCGCACCCAGGCCACGGTGCGCAGCACGCTGGCCGAGGTCGCCGACGCCGTCGCCGAGCAGGACGTGAAACCCCCGGCCGTGATCATCATCGGCCCGGTCGCCGACCTGACTCCGCAATCGCGGCGCTGAACTTCGAGTGAAGGAGCTCCGCACTCCATCTATCGGGGCGAACGACCCCTTCGCTCGGTTCCAGAGCCGACGCCCGACGTGCGCGGCCACCACCCGCCAGCCGCAACCCCGGAACAAACCCGCGTTGAGCTAGGGAGGCGCGGTGTGTCGGTCCGGGGTCAGCTCTCGGCTGGTTCGGCGCCGAAGCGGGTGCGGTAGTCGGCCAGCTCATCGTCGGTGATCTTCTTGAACAGCACCGGCGGGATGGTGAAGCCGGTGCCCGCTTCGACGAGGCCGAACGAGGTGGCTTCGTCGGTGGTGACCCAGCGCCGCGCCGGGTCGTCGGCGGCGAACGCCTCCCGCATCGACTGCGCCGCGCCCGGAATCAGCGGCTCCGAGACCACCGCGTACAGGTAGATCAGGTTCATCGCCGTGCGCAGCGTGAGCGCGGCGGCTTCCTGATCGGTGCGGATCTCGATCCACGGGGCCTTCTCCTCCAGGTAGGAGTTGCCCGCGCTCCACAACGCCCGCAACGCCTGGGCCGCCTTGCGGAACTGGTTGGCCTCCAGGTTGTCCTGGTAGTCGCCGAGCAGCCGCGCGACCTCGCCGGCCAGCCGCCGCTCCGGTTCACCCGGCTCGCCACCGGCGGGCACCTGCTCGCCGAACCGCTTGCGGCTGAACGAAAGCACCCGGTTGACGAAGTTGCCGAGGGTGTCGGCGAGGTCCTTGTTCACCACCGAGGCGAACAGTTCCCACGAGAACGACGCGTCGTCGGACTCCGGCGCGTTCGCGATCAGGAAGTACCGCCAGTAGTCCGCGCCCATCAGCTCCAGCGCCTGGTCGGTGAAGATGCCGCGCTGCTCGCTGGTGGAGAACTTCCCGCCGTAGTAGGTGAGCCAGTTGAACGACTGGACGTGGTCGACCTTCTTCCACGGCTCGCGGGTGCCCAGCAGCGTGGCCGGGAACATCACGGTGTGGAAGGGGACGTTGTCCTTGGCCATGAACTCCGTGTAGGTCACGTCGTCGGCCTCGTACCACCAGGACTTCCAGTCCCGCTGCTCCGGTGCCTCGTCGGCCCATTCCTTGGTGGCACCGATGTATTCGATCGGGGCGTCGAACCAGACGTAGAAGACCTTGCCCTCTTCGGCCAGCTCCGGCCAGGTGTCGCCGGGCACGGCGACGCCCCAGTCCAGGTCGCGGGTGATGGACCGGTCGTGCAGGCCTTCGGTGAGCCATTTCCGCGCGATCGAGGAGGACAGCGTGGGCCACGAGGCGCTGTTGGCGTCCAGCCACCGCTCGACCTCGTCGGTGAGCTTCGACTGGGTGAGGAACAGGTGCTTGGTCTCGCGCACTTCCAGCTCGGTGCTGCCGCTGATCGCCGAACGCGGTTCGATCAGGTCGGTCGGGTCCAGCACCCGCGTGCAGTTCTCGCACTGGTCGCCGCGCGCCCGCTGGTAACCGCAGTAGGGGCAGGTGCCGACGATGTAGCGGTCCGGCAGGAATCGCCCGTCGGCGGCCGAGTAGACCTGCCGCACCGCGTGCTGCTCGATGAAGCCGTGCTCGTGCAGCTTCCGCGCGAAGTGCTGGGTGATGTCGCGGTTCTGCGGTGAAGAGCTGCGGCCGAAGTGGTCGAAGGACAGCCCGAAACCGCGGTAGATCTCGGCCTGCACCTGGTGCTGCTGCGCGCAGAACTCGGCGACCGGCAGGCCCGCTTCGGCCGCGGCCAGCTCGGCGGGCGTGCCGTGCTCGTCGGTGGCGCAGATGAACAGCACCTCGTGGCCGCGTTGGCGCAGGTACCGGGCGTGGACGTCGGCGGGGAGCATGGACCCGACCATGTTGCCCAGGTGCTTGATGCCGTTGATGTACGGAAGCGCACTGGTTACCAGGTGGCGGGTCATGCTGGAAAGCTCCAATACCGTTTTCGGTGAGGATGGTCGCGCTCGTCGCGCGGGATGCGCGGCTTCCGGTCGGCGGGACGCCGGTCCTGCCTTCGGCAGAAGGCCTGCGCACGCGGCCGCGGATGGTAACCGCGAATCGGCGCCATCCTACCGGGCGGGCGGTCCCGTCCCGGCAGCCCTCGCGGTGCGGCGGCGATCCGGGGCGCGGGGAGTTCGCGCGTTCCCCGCCTCGGTGGCCGCGTCGCCGTCTAGTCTCCGCTCGTGGACGAACCGGGTTTCCTGCGCAGCACGCGCGAGTCGTACGACGTGCTGGCCGCCGACTGGGCCGGGCACTTCCGCGACGAGTTGGCGGGCAAGCCGCTGGACCGAGCGCTGCTGGCGGCGTTCGCGGAACTCGTCCCGGAGGGTGGTCGGGTCGCCGATGTCGGCTGCGGGACGGGCCGCACCACGGCGCACCTGCGCGAGCTGGGTTTGTCGGTTTTCGGGATCGACCTCTCGCCGGGGATGCTCGAGGTGGCCGCCCGCGCGCACCCGGACATCCGGTTCGAGGTGGGCTCGATGCTGGAACTGCCCGTGCCGGAGGATTCCTTGGGCGGCGTGGTCGCGAGCTACTCGATCATCCACGTCCCGCCGGAACGACTCCCGGAGGCTTTCGCGGAGTTCCACCGCGTTCTCGCGCCCGGTGGCCACGTGCTGCTGGTCTTCCAGGTCGGCGACGAGCCGTTGCGCTTCACCGAAGCGTTCGGCCGCGCGATCTCGCTCGAGTTCCTCCGGCACCAGCCCGAGCACGTCGCCGAACTGCTGGCGGCGGCCGGACTTCCCGTCCACGCCCGGCTGCTGCGCGAACCCGTCGCGGGAGCGGAGCGAACGCAGCAGGGCTACTTGTTGGCGAGCAAGCCCGGCTGACCGCGCGGAGCTGCAGGGCGGCTCGAAGCACCTGCTGTGTCCACATCGGACAACGATGCCCCCGAAACGTCCCCGCGAAAGCGCCCGCAGCGCGGCGGTGCTCTGCTACCTTGCCGCGTTGGCAGCGCGATCAGGGGGAGGGCCGAGTGACAGACCTGCGGAAACGTCCCGCCGTGTTCGATCCGGACGAGACCGCGGAACTCCCGGAGCGGCTGTATTTGGCCTGTCATCCGGCAAGCGGTGCCGGTGACGTCATGTTCGAGGTGCGCGAGTGGTCCGGGCAGCAGGTGGTGCTCGCCTACTCCTCGCTGGACGAGTTCTTGGCCGGGTGCGGCAACGACCAGCCGTGGATCATGATCCCGGCTGCGCGGCTGGCCGAGCTCGGAAGCGAGAAGTCCGGTGGCGCGCTCGGGAATGCGTCCTTCCGGTTCGGGGTGTTGCTCGATGCGCCGCTGCCCGTCGAGGCCCGCGGCACGGCCGGTGGGCCGGCCGATGCGGAAGCCCGCTGGGATGACCCCGATTCCGAGGACTGGACGATGGTGCACCTCGCTTCCCAGCCGTTCGAGCCGGGCGACGAACAGGCGAAGCTGGAGCTGCAGCCGATGCCGGGGGAGCACTTGGCCGTGATGGCCTACTCGTCCCCGGAGGCCGTGCAGGCCGGTTGCGGCCCGCACCAGGCTTCGGTGCGGATTCCCGCGGGCTTGCTCGGCGAAGCCCGCCGCCAGGCGGGTGCGGACACGATCTGCCTGGACACACCGTTGCCGCAGCGGCTCCGGCACACCTCGAACGAAGGCAGGTAGGCATGGCCGAGGAAGTCAAGGCCGATCGCGAGCAGCTGACCGGGATGGCCGGTGCACTGCGCGATTCCACGTCCGAGCTGGACAGCTCCGCCAAGACCGATCCGCCGATGCCGGAAGTCTCGGTCTCGGCGGACAAGGTGGGCCACACGCTCTCCGAGCTGACCAAGACGGTCGGCGGCTTGGTCGCCGCGGTGCACCAGACCGCCGACAAAATCCACGCGAGCAGCGGCAGCTACGGGGAAGTGGAAAACCACGCCGCCGACGAGCTGCGCCGTTCGGGTAGCGGGCTCGGGTATTGACCGGAGGCGCCCGGCGATGACCATCGGGTGCGAGGAAAGCGGGGGACCATGAGCGGTGAGCTGAACACCGAGGTGCACGACGAGCCGGAATCCTGCCGGCGGGCGGCGGACTGGGTGGGCGGACTCCAGCCCGGGGTCAGCGGTGTCGGCGACGCAGTGCACCGGCAGCGTTCGGCTTCCGAGTCGTTCTGGCAGGGCACCGCCGGGGACGCGTGCAGACGGTCGCTGTCCGAGCACGGCGACGACGCCGACGAACTGGAAGAGCAACTGGGCAAGGTGAAAAGCGCCCTGCTGGTTTTTGCCGCCGCGATCGACGGCGTGCGCAGGAGCATGGCCGACGCCCGAGCGGATGCCACGGCGGCGCGGCTGATCGTCACGCCGACCGCGATCCTGCCGCCGGAGCCGGCGAGCCCGAACCTGCCGGGAGGGCCGCACGGCGACAGGGCGATCGAGCAAGGGCGGCAGGAGTTCGAGCGCAAGCACAAAGCTTTCGAGGAGGCCAAGGGCGCCGTCGAAGCCGCGCGAGATCGGCAGAAGGAGGCTCACGATGCCCTGCAGAAGGACATGGAGGACCCGCTGTCCGCGGTGAAGGCGACGAAGACGTGGACCATGTTCGCGATCGGCCACGGCCTCGGGACGCTCAAGGGGTCCTTCGAGACGGCGAACCAGTTCGTTGAAAAGGCGGCCGACTACGAGAAGGCCGCCACGGTGATGCGAGGTCGCGCGGAGACCATGCATGGGCACATGCGAACGATCGCCATGAACGCGGCGGACAAGGGCGACGAGCTCGCCAAAGATGCTGTACGGCGCGGGGCTGCGGCCGGGAAGTTCGGTGGGGGCGCGCTTTCCGAGGGGATCGGCGGGTTCGTTTCGAAGAATGCAGGAGACTTGGTCAACGGCAGCGGCCGGGCCGCCAAGTACGGGTCGAAGTTCCTGCGTGGTGTTCCGTTCCTGGGGACTGGTGTGTCGGTGGTGTCCGGGGCTGGCGATGTCTTGATGGGCAAGGACCCTGTGGAGGCAGCCGAAGACACGACTGCGAACGTGGCCGGTGGTGCCGCCGGTGGTTGGGCGGGTGCTGCACTCGGTACTGCCATCTGTCCCGGGGTGGGAACGGTAATCGGCGGTGTCGCCGGTGGCATCCTCGGGAGCATGGCCGCCACTGAAGGTGTCAGCGCTGCCAGAGGAGACTGACCGCAATCATGAACTCATGTCGTGATCGGGGAAACTCGTGACGGAACAGCCTTTCCTAACTGTTGCGGAACTTCCGCCTAAACCGGATCGCGAGACCGGTGAACCACGGCCGCCTCGTGCTCCAGGGCTGCTGTTCAAGGAGAAGACGGCTGAGGCTGAGGATCGTGGTCGCGTGACCGACCTGTCGAAGGCACCGGCGGCCCCGGAAGGGGAGGGGCCCTTGCTGGCCTGGTTCAAGTCGTCCCGGTGGCGAGCTTTGCAGTTGACCGCCTGGGGCGTCCCAATTTTTCTGCTCGGTGTCACGATTCTCCAGGGTTTTAGCATTGAGTGGATGAAGTTCTGGCAGCTTTGGGCTCTCATCCTGTTGTTCTTGGCTGGCTTGTACGGCCTGCAGCGGAAGGTGGAGTGTGCGGTTGGCGCCGAGTGGTTGAAGGTCGGCAAGACCTGGGTTCGCCTCTACGAGCTGGTCGAGGTCAAGGCGAAGCATCGCAGCAACGCGATCTACCTGGATTTCGAGGACAGCTCCGGCCGCTGGGTCATGGTCAGGGCACACGACCTACAGGGCAGCCGCGACCTGTGGGATCTCGTCTACAACGGCATCCTGCACTCGGTCATCGCAAATGGCGCGGCGACGAATGGTCTCGTGCACAAGGCGTTCAAGGTTCCGCACGCCGATCCTCGGTCCGACAGCTAGCAGACGATCGCCCGTCGACATCGTCCTGATCGGAAGACTGCGTGGAGCGCCCGAATTTCCTTGCGGTGGAGGAACTCCCACCGAAACCGAATCGCGAGACGGGGACGCCGTGGCCGCCTCGGGCTCCGCTGCGACACGATGCCGAGCCGTTGTCCAAGGACCATCGGCACCGCGTGACTTCGCGCGCCATGAAGCCCTTGCCGCCTGATGGTGAGGGACCGGTGCTGGCGTGGTTCAAGTCCTCCGCGTACCACGCTGTGATCACCGCTGCGTGGATGATTCCGTTGATGGTCGTCGGTCTCACCGCTGAGCAGGGCGGCAGCGTCGAGTGGATGAAATTGTGGCCGGTGTGGGCATTTGTCTTGTTGTTCGTCGTGGCCATGTACTTCGGTGTGGTGCGGTCGGCGGAGTGCTCGGCAGGTGTCGAATGGCTGCGAGTCGGAAACAAGTGGGTGCGGCTCTACGAACTCGTCGAGGT
Source organism: Saccharopolyspora galaxeae (assembly GCF_016526145.1). Lineage (GTDB taxonomy): Bacteria > Actinomycetota > Actinomycetes > Mycobacteriales > Pseudonocardiaceae > Saccharopolyspora_C > Saccharopolyspora_C galaxeae. The sequence continues at coordinate 217,551 of NZ_JADDUE010000004.1, read as the reverse complement.
TACGGCGCAGAAGCGGGACCTGGACTACCTCCTGGCGCTCAAAGACGGCGCGGGCCGCGAGCTGAAGGTGCGGGACAAAGACCTGCAGAATGACCAGGACGTGTGGGATTTGGTGTACAACGGCATCCTGCACTCGGTCATTGCGGGCGAGGCTGAATCCAACCGCGCCGCCCGCAGCGCCTTCGATATCCCCCGACAGAAGCCGCATTGGATGGAGTAGCACGCGCTGCTCGTGCCCTTCACTCCGCGGGCCAAGTCCAGTTAATCGCTTCGCGGAGAGCTTGCAGCAGCAGATGAGCTTGGGCGTGGTCGAGGGATTCGACGTGGACGTGGCCCGTGGTCAGCAGCAGATCCGAACGCGGACCGCGGCGGCCGGTAACGGCCAATTGGTTGTGCGGGGACGCCGCGACCTTCCAGGTGCGCACCGAGCCGAGTCCGGGCCGTCGCGGCGGCTGGTCGGAATCTTTCCACAATGGACGAATGTTGTCGTGCTGATCTGCCATGACGACCTCTATCACCGGTTGCGCTGCTCGCCCGCGAGCTCGCGAACGGATTCCCTTGTGTGCTCCCGTTCTCCCAAGTTGCCGGCGGTGCTGGCCGGCATCGACCGGCCCCGGCCGGGCGGCGAGGAGGGCACCGCCCGACCGGGTTTCGGGCGCGGCAGGGAGAGGACCGCGCCCGGCAGGTCCGGCCGCGACACCGGCGGTGTCGGGGAGGTGGCGGCGTGGCCGGACCTTCGACCCGAGCCCTGTTCGGGGCAGCGACACCGGGTCGTCTGCACGGGCACCCGGAGGTGCCCGAAGTTCACGCCGCCATCGGCGGGCTCACCGCCTCCGCGCACTCGCCGCACACCGCGCGCTCCAGCGCGGCGGCCGGTCGAGGTCCGCGTCGCACGTGGAACGGGCCGCAGACCCATTCGCCGCATTCCGTCGGCAACACCCAGCCGCCGAGCTTGCGCACCGCGTGCCATGCCGACCCGGCGTTGAGCGCCGATGCGGTCCACATCGTTCCGGTCATGAAATGCACCCCCGCAGATTTCCGCGTGCACGGAGAAATTTCCTTCTCGGTCACGTCCATGCGCCGATCGCGTCGATGGTCCGTCCGGTGCGAACCATCATGGACCACAGCGATCAACTCGACAATATCTACGATCGGGCGACTCTATGAACAGGGAATATGCCGATATGATCTGGTGCATGGCACGAACCAACGGAGGCAGTCCGAAAGCGCGAGTGGTCGGCGCTGAACTGCGCAAAGCAAGGCAGGAAAATGGCGTGGGAGTGCGCGAATTGGCGCGTCGTCTCGGCACGACCCACTCGAAGCTGTCCCGTTACGAGAACGGGCAGAGCATCGCTTCGTCCGAATTCGTGGCGAGCACGCTCACCGCATTGGGGGTACCGGAAGCGGAGCGTGAGCGCGTGCTCGATTTGGCCCGCGGGCGGCAGTGGACGAACTGGCTGGCGCCGAACGCGCCCGGCCTGCATCAGGAGCTGACGACGCTGATCGAGTTCGAACGGAGCGCGAACCACATCGTTGAGGTGTCCGCGATGGTGATGCCTGGGCTGCTACAGACCAGTGACTACGCCCGCGCGGTGATGGCCGACCTTCCATCCGCTGACTTGGAAACCAGGGTCACGCTGCGGGTGGGCCGACGAGAGGTCCTCAATGCGAAGTCGGCCCCGCGGCTCGAGTCGCTGATCATGGAAGCCGCGCTGCGGACGAGGATCGGCGGGAAACCGGTGATGGCTGAGCAGCTCCGGCACCTCTGCAAGATGGCAGAAAAGCCGAACATCACCGTCCGGGTGGTGCCCGAAATGGACGTGTGGCATCCAGGGCACGCCGGTTCCTACATCTTGTTCGGCTTTCCGTCGTCCGCTCCGATCGTGCACTTGGAGCACTACAACTCCCGAGTCTTCCTGCACGAGCCCGAGGACACGTGTACTTACCAGTCCGCCACGGATAGGCTCCGGAACTTGGCGATGAGTGAGCAGGAGTCCAGCGCGCTCATCGTCGAGGCCGCCAGAGAGATGGAGACCTGAGCATGAACCAGCAGGCCTACGGATGGCGCAAGTCCAGTCGTTCTCAGCAACAGACCGCGTGCGTCGAGGTAGCCCGCACAGGAAGCGGCGCGGCGGTGCGCGACACGAAGGATCGTGGCGCCGGGTTCTTCACCGCGGGCGCTACGGAGTGGTCGTCGTTCATCGGCGCGATCAAGTCCGGTCGTTTCGACCGCTGAGCCCGGAACGAGCGGACCGTTCGCCCCATCCAGCCGGTCGAACGGTCCGCTCGCTCACGAGTCGCGGCGCGGTTATCAGGACGCGCGCCGCCCGTCGATGGTCTCGCGCAGGATGTCGGCGTGGCCGGCGTGCTGAGCGGTCTCGGAGATCACGTGCGTGAGCACCCGCCGCACGCTGCGCACCTCGCCCGGCCGGTGCCACGGCGCCTCCGGCAGCGGGAACTCGGCGTTCAGGTCGGGGAGTGCGGCGACGACCTCCGCGGTGCGGGCCGCGACCCGCTCGTAGCGGGCGAGGATCGCGGCCAGCGTGTCCTCGGGCGACATCCGGAAATCCCGGCCGTGCTCGATCATCCACTGCGGATAGCTGCTCGCCGTGCCGGCCATGATGTCGGCCCACGTGACGCCGTCGGGCAGCTCGAAGCTCATCGCGGCGGGGCCGTCGACCGCGAAGCGCAGCCACTGCTCCTCCACAGACGCGACGTGCTTGATCAGCCCGCCCAGGCACAGCTCGCTGACCGTCGGGCGCGAACCGGCCTGCTCGTCGTCCAGCCCGTCGGTGGTGGCGATCAGTGCTGCACGGGCGTCGGTGAGCTGGGCGAGCAGATCGGCGCGTTCGGCGTCGAGGGTCGATTTCGTGGTCACGGTGCGTCCTTCCGGTCCTGCTCGGTTGTCGGTACGGAGGAACCTTCGCACCGGTAGCGGACAGGTAGTGGCCGCTTCTGCGGGCAGGATGGGACTCATGCCGAAGACCTCAGCGCGGTTGCTGTCGCTGCTGTCCCTGTTGCAGGCGTGCCGGGACTGGCCGAGCGAGCGGCTCGCCGAACGACTGGGCGTCAGCCCGCGCACCGTACGCCGCGACGTGGACCGGTTGCGGGAGCTGGGCTATCCGATCGCGGCCAGCAAGGGGCCGGACGGCGGCTACCGGCTCGGTGCGGGCAGCGAGCTGCCCCCGCTGCTGTTCGACGACGACCAGGCGGTCGCGCTCACACTCGCGCTCCAGCTCGCCACCACCGCCGGGGCCGGGATCGAGGAGGCGGCGGAGCGGGCGCTGCACACCGTCCGGCAGGTGCTGCCCGCCAGGTTGCGCCACCGCGTCGACACTCTCCAGATCACCGCGGTTCCCGTGCCGCAGGGCCGGGCTGAGGTGGAACGCGATGTGCTCGTGGCGCTGAGTGCGGCAGTGCACGCGCGGGAGGAATTGCGCTTCGACTATCGGCGCCCGGTCAACGGCGACGGCTCGCGCCGGGTGCAGCCGCACCACCTCGTCACCTGGGGCGGACGCTGGTATCTCGTCGCCTGGGACCTGGACCGGGAGGACTGGCGCACCTTCCGCGCCGACCGGATCACTCCGCGCACGCCCACCGGGCCGCGCTTCACCCCGCGCGAACTGCCCGGGGGAGACGTGGCGGCGTTCGTGACCGCCAAGTTCCGGGGCGTGGAAGGCTGGCCGTGCCGCGGGGAGGTGATCCTGGACCGGCCCGCCGATGAGATCGCCGAGTTCGCGGACGACGCCCTGGTCGAACCGGTCGACGACGGCCGCTGCCGCTTCGTCGCCGGATCCTGGTCGTGGCCGGCGCTGGCGGCCTTGATCGGCCGGTTCGACGCCGACTTCCAGGTCATCGGACCACCCGAACTCCACGAGGCGGTCGCAGCTCTCGGCCGCCGCTGCGCGGCCGCGCCCGGTTCTCCCGCGGAATGAGTCAGGAGTGCTCGGTCCGCTGCGCCAGCGCCACCGCGGCGGCAGCCAGCAGGATCGCCGCCGAGAGCAGCATCCCCGCGCCGATCCCGCCGCCGGTGTCCGACAGCCACCCGGCCAGCACAGGACCCGCGCACTGCCCGATGGCGAACACCGTGGTCAGCGCGCCGATCGCGGCCGCCCAGCGGTCCGGCGGGAGGGCGTTGCGGGCGACCGTGGTCACGGCCGTGACCACGGACAGGAACGAGCAGCCGAACAGCAGCGCCGAGCCGAACTCCGCGACCACCCCGGTCGAGAGCAGTGGCAGCACCGCGCCGACCGTGACCACGACCAGCAGCACCGCCAATCCCCGGCCGCCGCGCAGCTTTCCCAGCATCGGGCCCCAAAGGAATCCGCCGCCGACCGCGGCCGCTGCGAGCAGCGCCCAGAACGCCGAGATCTCCGCGGAAGAGGCTCCGCCGGATTTCAGGAACGCCGCGATGAACGTCATGTAAGCGATGTAGCCGACGCCGAACAGGCCGTAGGCGACCACCGCCGGAGCGATCGGTCGCGCGCTGAACCCGCCTCCGTCCGCGGCGGGCGCAGGTGCCGCCGTGCGCGCCGAAGCGGGGATCACCAGCGCGGCCGAGACCGCAGCCAGCACGCCCAGCACGATCCAGCCCCAGCGCCAGCCACCCGCGACCACCGCGGGAGGCAGCACCAGCCCGGACAGCATCGTGCCCAGCCCGCCACCGGCGAAGTAGATCCCCAGCAGCACCGCCGACCGGCCACCCGGCCGCCCGTGCCCGAGGTGCGTCGCCAGCACTCCGCCCAGCACGAACGCCACCGCACCGGCGATCCCGGTCAGCAGCCGCAATGCGAACAGCAGCGCCACGTTCGCGGTCAGCGCCGAGGCCGCCAGGAACATCGCCGTGGCGACCAGTCCGCCGAGCATGAGCCGCTTGGTGCCCCAGCGGCGCCCGACCGGTGCCGCCACCAGCGCGCCCAGCAGGTATCCGGCGGCGTTCGCGGTGTTGAGCAGTCCGGCGGTGGCGAAGGACCAGTGCAGCGCCTCGCTCATCGACGGCAGCAGCAGCCCGTAGGCGAACCGTCCCAGGCCCTGTGCTGCCGACGATCCCAGTGCCAGCCCGAACGCGACCAGCACGTCCGCTCCGAAGGAGCGCGGTGGCGCGGCGGTGGCCGGGGTGAGTTCCTGTTCCCGCGGCATGGGTCCTCCCTTCCCCGCCGCTCAGCTGAGCAGCCCCGACTTCCCCGCACCAGTCTTGCGTGCGCAGCACCACGTTCCGTTCGGCGCGAAGCGGATTTTCCGGGCGGTGCAACGCGAAACCGGGCGGGCGTCAGTCGTGGCGGGGCGCAGACCCGTGAACCCGCAGATCACCTCGTGCCGGTGGGCAGCCGTGGCGAAGCTCGACAGGACGAGCTGTGCCGGTTCCGGCCCGGTGGATGGCTCGAACGAGCCGGACAACGTCCTCGCATCGCTGATCCGGCCCAGCCGGAAGGGTCGGTCACCGTCTGCCGGATTCCGGGGCGAGCGGCGAGGTGCGGACCATGCCGGAATTGCTAAACCTATAACACAGGGGTTATCATCGCAGGATGCGATGGGAAGTCCTGCTGCACGCGGACGTCGAAGCGTGGTTCCTGGATCTGGTGCGATCAGATTCCAGGTCCGCTGATTTGATCGAAGCGGCGTTGGACCTCCTAGCAGCCAAGGGGCCTGCGCTGGGCAGGCCGTTGGCGGATCGCATCAAAGGTTCGACCGTCCACCACCTCAAGGAGTTGCGGCCGGCATCAGCTGGAGCGAGCGAGGTCCGGATGCTGTTCGCCTTCGATCCGGAGCAGCAAGCGTTCGTCCTGGTGGCCGGCGACAAGGCCGGCAACTGGCGCGGCTGGTACGAGCAGGCCATCCCACTCGCAGAAAAGCGTTATGCCCAGCATCTCGCCGAGCTCATCGACAGGAGAGGGGAGAACCGATGAGTCGTTCGTGGAAGGACATCAAGGCCGACAAGCAGGCGATCGACGAGGCTGCCGGGCGGGACGTCGAAGCTTCCCGCGAGCGTGCCCGCGCTCGAACCCAGTCCTACGTTCTCGGCAACCGCCTCGCCGGTCTGCGCGAGCGGGCCGGACTCTCCCAGTCCGCTCTGGCCGAACGAATGGGAATCAGCCAGGTCCGCGTTTCGGCGATCGAGCGGGGTGCGTCCCTTGAGCCGATGGAGGTCGCCACCATCCGCCGCTACATCACCGCGCTCGGGGGGCAGATGCGTGTGGTGGCCGACTTCGACGACCACGACATCACCGTTTCCTCCGTCGAAGTAGATCGGGGGGACGACCTCGCGAACGCGCGCTGACACCGGCCCGCGCACACTGCGATCCAGGAGCGTGGCCCATGATCGGCGCGAGCTGAGTGCCGAGTGCGCACCCGCGCGGGAGTATTTCTCGCGGAGAGAACGGACCGTTCGCCCGATCCGGTGGGGCGAACAGTCCGTTCACCCGGAGCTCAGGATTGTTGCGGGCCGTCCTCCAGGTCACCTTCGGCCTGCAGGTAGACCTCGTGCAGGGCGGCGATGGTGTCCGGGTCGGGGGATTCCCACATGTTCCGGTTCGCCGCTTCCAGCAGGCGTTCGGTGATGCCGTGCAGCGCCCACGGGTTGGACTCGGTGAGGAACTTCTGGTTCTCCTCGTCGAGCACGTAGGTCTCGGCCAGCTTCTCGTACATCCAGTCGCCGACCACGCCGGTCGTGGCGTCGTAGCCGAACAGGTAGTCCACTGTGGCCGCGAGCTCGAACGCGCCCTTGTAGCCGTGCTTGCGCATCGCGTCCAGCCAGCGCGGATTCACCACGCGCGCCCGGAAAACGCGCGAGGTCTCCTCGGTGAGCGAGCGGGTGCGGATCGAGTCCGGCCTGCTGCTGTCGCCGATGTAGGCCGCCGGTGCCTTGCCGGAAAGCGCGCGCACCGTGGCGATCATGCCGCCGTGGTACTGGAAGTAGTCGTCCGAGTCGGCGATGTCGTGCTCGCGGGTGTCGACGTTCTTCGCTGCCACCGAAATCCGCTTGTACGCCGACTCCATGTCGCCGCGCGCCTCGGTGCCTTCCAGCCCGCGGCCGTAGGCGAAACCGCCCCACACCGCGTAAACCTCGGCGAGGTCGGTGTCGTCGCGCCAGTTCTTGCTGTCCATCAGCGGCAGCAAACCGGCCCCGTACGCGCCCGGCTTGGAGCCGAAGATCCTTGTGGTGGCACGACGTTCGTCACCGTGCTCGGCCACGTCGGATTGCGCGTGCGCGCGCACGAAGTTCTGCTCGTGCGGCTCGTCGAGCGCGGCGACCTTGCGCACCGCGTCGTCGATCAGCGTGACCACGTGCGGGAAAGCGTCGCGGAAGAAGCCGCTGATGCGCACCGTCACGTCCACGCGCGGGCGCCCCAGCTCCTCCAGCGGGATCACTTCCAGGCCGTTGACCCGCCGCGAAGCCTCGTCCCAGGTGGGCCGCACGCCCATCAGCGCGAGCACTTCCGCGATGTCGTCACCGGAAGTGCGCATCGCCGAGGTGCCCCACACCGACAGCCCCACCGAACGCGGGTATTCCCCGGTCTCGTCCAGGTAGCGCTCGATCAGCGAGTCCGCGATGGCGTGGCCGGTCTCCCAGGAAAGCCGGCTCGGCACCGCCTTCGGGTCCACCGAGTAGAAGTTCCGGCCGGTCGGCAGCACGTTGATCAGGCCGCGCAGCGGCGAACCGCTCGGGCCCGCCGGGACGTAGCCGCCTTCCAGCGCGTGCAGCGCCGCGGTCATCTCGTCCGTTGTGGACGCCAGCCGCGGAACGAGTTCGGAAACCGCGAACTCCAGCACTCGCACCACGTCGTCCGGTGCTTCGCCGAGCACCGAACGGCAGACCTCCGGCACCGCCGAGAGCTCCCAGTCGTGCTCCTCCATGCCGGAAACCAGGGCGTGCGCGCTGGTTTCCACGTCGTCCACGGTGCCGCGGGCGACGCTGCCGTCCTCCAACATGCCCAGCGCCTCGCGCAGGCCGGGCAGCGCGGCGGACTGCCCGCCCCACATCTGCCGCGCCCGCAGCATCGCCAGCACCAGGTTCACCCGCGGCTCACCGGTCGGCGCGCCGCCGAGGATGTGCAGGCCGTCGCGGATCTGCGCGTCCTTGATCTCGCAGAGCCAGCCGTCGACGTGCAGCAGCATGTCGTCGAATTCGGCTTCGTGCGGGCGTTCTTCCAGCCCGAGGTCGTGGTCGAGCTTCGCGGCCTGCATCAGCGTCCAGATCTGGCTGCGGATCGCGGGCAGCTTCGCCGGGTCCATCGCGGAGATCTGCGCGTGCTCGTCGAGCAGCTGCTCCAGCTTGGCGATGTCGCCGTAGCTCTCCGCGCGCGCCATCGGCGGCACCAGGTGGTCCACCAGCGTGGCGTGCACCCGCCGCTTGGCCTGCGTGCCCTCACCGGGGTCGTTGACCAGGAACGGGTAGATCAGCGGCAGGTCGCCCAGCGCCGCGTCCGGCGCGCAGGACGCCGACATGCCCGCGGTCTTGCCCGGCAGCCACTCCAGGTTGCCGTGCTTGCCCAGGTGCACCATCGCGTGCGCGCCGAACTCGTGGTTGAGCCAGCGGTAGGCGGCCAGGTAGTGGTGGCTCGGCGGCAGGTCCGGATCGTGGTAGATCGCGATCGGGTTCTCGCCGAAACCGCGCGGCGGCTGCACCATGATCACCACGTTGCCCGCGCGCAGCGCGGCGAGCACGATCTCGCCGTCCGGGTCGTGCGAGCGGTCCACGAACTGCTCGCCAGGCGGCGGACCCCAGTGCTGCTCGATGCTCTCGCGCAGGTCCGCGGGCAGCGTCGCGTACCACTCGGCGTAGCGCTTGGCGGGAATCCGCACCGGATTCCCGGAAAGCTGCTCCTCGGACAACCAGTCCGGGTCCTGCCCACCCGCCGCGATCAGCGCGTGCACCAGCGCGTCACCGTCCTGCGCGGCGACGCCGGGCAGCGCGTCCGGGCCGTCGGCCGGGCCGATGTCGTAGCCCGCGTCGCGCAGCGTGGCCAGCATCTTCACCGCGCTGGCCGGGGTGTCCAGCCCGACCGCGTTGCCGATGCGGGAGTGCTTGGTCGGATACGCCGAGAGCATCAGCACCAGCCGCTTGTCCTGCGGCTGCACGTGCTTGAGCTGCGCGTGCCGTACCGCGGTCCCGGCGACGCGCGCGGTGCGCTCCGGATCGGCGACGTAGACCGGCAAGCCCTCGGAGTCGTTCTCCTTGAACGAGAACGGCACCGTGATCAGCCGCCCGTCGAACTCCGGCACCGCCACCTGCGTGGCCATGTCCAGTGGGGAAAGTCCCTCGTCGTTCTCCTCCCACGCCGCGCGGCTGGAGGTGAGCGTGAGCCCTTGCAGGATCGGGATGTCCAGCTCGGCCAGCGCACCCACGTCCCACGCCTCGTCGTCGCCACCGGCCTGCGCGGTCGCGGGTTTCGTGCCGCCCGCCGCGAGAACCGTGACGATCAGCGCGTCCGCCTGCTCGAGCGTGTCCAGCAGTCCCGGCTCCGGAGCGCGCAGCGAGGCGCAGAACACCGGCAGCGCCTGCCCACCGGCGTCCTCAATGGACTCCGAGAGCGCGTGCGCGAACGCGGTGTTCCCGGCCATGTGGTGCGCGCGGTAGTACAGCACCGCCACCGTCGGGCCCTCGGTGCGGCGCGGCTCGCGCTCCAGCACGCCCCACTTGGGGGTCTCCACCGGCGGCTCGAAGCCGTGTCCGGTGAGCAGGATCGTGTCCGACAGGAAGTGGAACAGCTGCGTCAGGTTCTGCGGCCCGCCCTGGGCGAGGTAGCTGTGCGCCTGCGCGCAAACCCCGCCGGGCACCGTGGAGCACTCCATCAGCTCCGCGTCCGGGGCCTGCTCGCCGCCGAGCACCACCACCGGCCGCGGCCCGGCCAGCAGCGCGTCCAGGCCCTCCTCCCAGGCGCGGCGGCCGCCGAGCAGGCGGACCACGACGAGGTCGACGCCTTCCAGCAGCGGCGGCAGGTCGTCCACGCCGAGCCGGGCGGGGTTGCCGAGCCGGAACTGCGCGACACCGGAGTCGGCGTTCGCGGCGCGCGCGCTCAGCAGATCGGTGTCCGATGTGGACAGCAGCAGGATCACGCGGCACGCTCCCCGGTTCGCGGGGACACGGACGTCGCAGGACGCATGGTCAACCTTCCTCGGGGTCGTCCGCCCCGGAGTCGTCGGGCACCCGGTCGTCGGGCCCCGGCTGGCAGGCATGGCGGCGGCGGAGTGTCCTGGCTCCCGGATCGCTGCTCGCCCCGGCCTTCCCGCCCGCAGGCAGTGGCCGCCGTTGCCCGCAGGCAGTGGCCGCGAAGTGCTCGACTTCGCCCATCGGAGTCCGCTCCCCGGTGACAGTGGCGGGACCGCGCCGGATTCGCACCGGCTTCCTCCACTCGTCGCCGTCGACCACTCTCCGCAACGCCGCGATCGTTAGTCAAGTGCGGCGTGGTGAAGCGCTCGTGTTTTGCCCCCGCAACCACCCCTGGTCGTAGTATCGACGATCGCCGGTGTGCGCCGATGGTCCGCGCGCTACCGAGCGCCGACGCCGTGCGCAGCGGATTCCGGTGTCGGGACGACCACGATCAGTGAAGGCGGGAAGCTGTGCCGGAACGAGCCGAGCCCGATGCGTGCCCCGGCGCGCTGCGGGTGCACGAGGCCGCGGACGGCGGACTGGCCCGGGTGCGGGTGCCCGGCGGGCGGCTGACCGCGCACCAGGTGCGGGCGCTGGCCGATGCTGCGCAGCTCGGCGACGGCGGGTGGGAGCTGACCTCGCGGGCGAACCTGCAGGTGCGCGGGCTGGCTTCCGGGGCGGAGTTCGCCGGGCGGCTCGCCGGCGCGGGATTGCTGCCGTCCGCGACGCACGAGCGAGTACGCAACGTGATCGCCTCGCCCGGTAGCGACGGCGCACTGGACGTGCACGCGGTGTCGCGGGAGCTCGACGAGCGGTTGTGCGCGGTTCCGGGCTTGGCCGAGCTGCCCGGCCGGTTCCTGTTCACTGTGGACGACGGGTGCGGTGACGTCACGGGGTTGCGCGGTGACGTCGGGTTGTTGCCGGTGGGTGACTCGGTCGCGGTGCTGCTTTCGGGCGTGGACAAGGGGATTCGGGTCACGGCGGATGCTGCCGCGCAGGCCGCGGTGCTGGCCGCGGAGGCGTTCCTGGCCGAGCGGGCGCAGCAGCGAGCGGCGAGCTGGCGGCTCGCCGAACTCACCGATGGTGCTTCGCGCATCACCCAGCGGGTCCTCGCTGCGCTGGGGATTTCCGCGGCAGAGCCGGTCGCCGTGCCCGAGGAGGTGGTGCCGACGCACGCCCACCTCGGGCTCCGGCAGCTCGGCGACGGGCGGGTGAGCGTCGCGGCCGGGGCTCCGCTGGGCCGGTTGAGCCCGGCCCAGGTCGCCTGCGTCAGCGCCGCGGCGGAAGTCGCCGGGCAGCTCCGGCTCACTCCGTGGCGGAACCTGGTGCTGCCGGGAATCCCGCGCGGCGAAGCCGCAACGCTACTGTCCGAACTGGACTCCGCGGGGCTGGTCGTGGACGAGTCCGCGCCACTGGCCGGAATCACCGCGTGCACCGGCAGCCCCGGCTGCGCGAAATCCTTGGCGGACGTCCGCACGGACGCCGCGCGCACCGCGCGTCCCGGGGAGCTGCCGGTGCACTGGGCGGGCTGTTCCCGCCGGTGCGGGCGGCCCGCGGGGCGCGGAGTGGAAGTGCTGGCCACCGAGGCCGGCTACGAGGTCGGCGGGAAACCGGCCGGCAGCGAACCGACCGCCGCGCTCGAAGCGGCACGGAGGGCACTGTGAACACCGGTCGCTACGAGTACGTCCGCGAAGGCCCGGAGATCTACCGCCGTTCCTTCGCCACGATCCGCGCCGAGGCCGAACTGGACGGGATGCCGCCGGAGGTCGCCGGGGTCGCGGTCCGCATGATCCACGCTTGCGGCATGGTCGACCTGGTCGCCGATCTGGCCTGGTCGCCGAACGCGGTGCTGGCCGCTCGCGAGGCGTTGCGCGCGGGCGCGCCGGTGTTCTGCGACGCGGAGATGGTCGCCGCCGGAATCACCCGGCGCCGCCTCCCGGCCGCCAACGACATCGTCTGCACCCTCGGTGACCAGCGAGTTCCCGAGCTGGCGCAGCAACTCGGCACCACCCGCAGCGCCGCCGCGATGGAGCTGTGGGCCGACCGCCTGGAAGGTTCCGTCGTGGCCGTGGGCAACGCGCCGACCTCGTTGTTCCGGCTGCTGGAGATGGTCGACGAAGGCGCCGGGCGGCCCGCGGCCGTGCTCGGTCTGCCGGTCGGTTTCATCGGCGCCGCCGAGTCCAAGCAAGCACTGGCCGAACATCCCGCGCTGGAGCACCTGGTGGTGCACGGCCGCCGGGGTGGCAGCGCGATGGCGGTGGCCGCCGTCAACGCGATCGCGAGCGAACAGGAGTGAGCAGCACCGTGGAGCAGGCAGGCAGGTTGTTCGGCGTCGGACTCGGACCCGGTGATCCGGAGCTGGTGACCGTGAAGGCCGCGCGGCGCATCCGCGAAGCGGACGTGATCGCTTACCACAGCGCGCGGCACGGCCGCAGCATCGCGCGCGGGGTCGCCGAACCGTACCTGCGGTCCGACCAGGTCGAAGAGCCGCTGGTCTACCCGGTGACCACGGAGACCACGAACCACCCGGGCGGCTACCAGGGCGCGATCGACGAGTTCTACGCCGACGCCGCCGAGCGGCTCGCCGCGCACCTGGCCGCGGGCCGCGACGTGGCGCTGCTGTGCGAGGGCGACCCGTTCTTCTACGGCTCCTACATGCACATGCACAAGCGGCTGGTGGACCGGTTCGAGGTCGCCGCGGTGCCGGGGGTGACTTCGGTCAGCGGAGCCGCCGCGTCGCTCGGGCGCCCGCTCGCCGAGCGGGACGAGGTGCTGACCGTGCTGCCCGGCACGCTGGAGCCGGAGAAGCTCGCCGAGCAACTGGCCGCGACCGACGCGGCCGCGGTGATGAAGCTGGGCCGCACGTTCGAGGGCGTGCAGCAGGCGTTCGAGCAGGCCGGACGGTTGGACGAGGCGTACTACGCGGAGCGCGCCACCACTGACCGGCAGCGCTTGCTGCCGTTGCGCGATGTGGATCCGGAATCGGTGCCGTACTTCTCGCTGGCGCTGCTGCCGAGCCCGGTGAACGCGGACAGCCCGATCAACCTCACCGCGGCCGATGGCACCCCCCACGTGCGGGAAACCGTTGCGGCTGAAGAACTTCCCGCGCCGAGCGGGCCCGGTGAGCTGGTGGTCGTCGGCCTCGGTCCCGCTGGTCCGCAGTGGACGACTCCGGAGGCGGCCACCGCCGTCGCCGCCGCCGACGACCTCGTCGGCTACGGCCCTTACCTGGACCGGCTGCCGTCGAATCCGCGGCAGCGCAAGCATTCCTCGGACAACCGCGTCGAGTCCGAACGCGCGGAGTTCGCCCTCGACCTGGCGCGGGCCGGATCGCGGGTCGCCGTGGTTTCTTCCGGTGATCCGGGGGTTTTCGCGATGGCCACGGCAGTGCTGGAGGTCGCCGCCGAGGAGCGGTTCGCCGACGTGCCGGTGCGGGTCCTGCCCGGACTGACCGCTGCGCAAGCGGTGGCGAGCCGGGCCGGTGCGCCCCTCGGGCACGACTACTGCGTGCTGTCGCTCTCGGACCGGTTGAAGCCGTGGGAGGTCATCCTCGAGCGCTTGGAGGCCGCGGCGAAGGCGGATCTGGCGCTGGCGATCTACAACCCGGCTTCGCGCAGCCGCACCTGGCAGGTCGCCGCGGCCCGCGATGCGCTGCTCAAACACCGTTCGCCGGAGACGCCGGTGATCGTCGGCCGGGACGTGGGCGGGCCGGAGGAGTCCGTGCGCACGGTGCCGCTCGGCGAGCTTGATCAGTCCGATGTGGACATGCGTTGCCTGCTGGTGGTCGGTTCTTCGATGACTCGCGAGGCGAGCGGCAGGGTGTTCACGCCGCGCCGCTACCCGTCGTGAATCCAGCGCACCGCTTCATCCACTGTGGACACAGCCGGTACCGGCGGTTCCGGTGGGCGTTGCACCAGCACGACCGGGATGCCGAGCTCGTCGGCGGCGTCCAGCTTCGCGCTGGTCAGCTGCCCGCCGCTGTTCTTGGTGACCAGCACGTCGATGCGCTGCTCGCGCAGCAGCGCCACCTCGTCGTCGAAGCTGAACGGGCCGCGTGCGAGCAGCGTCGTGGTGTTCGGCGGCAGCGGCGGGTCCGGCGGATCCACGGCGCGCACCAAGAAGTTCAGGTCCAGGTGTGCGAAGCGGCTCAGCCCCTGGCGCCCGGTGGTGAGGAAGATGCGTTCGCCGAGCGCAGGCAGCGCAGCGGCGGCTTCGTCCAAAGAGGTCACCAGGTGCCAGCCCGGACGCGGTTCCCAAGCCGGTCGGCGCAGCACCAGCAGCGGCACGCCCGCCGCTGCACAGGCGCGCGCGGCGTTGCCGGTCATGACGTGAGCGAACGGATGCGTCGCGTCGATCACGGCGTCGACCTGCTCGGCGCGCAGCCAGCCCGCCAGCCCGTCCGCGCCGCCGAAGCCGCCCACGCGCACCTCGCCTTCCGGCAGGTTCGGCTGCCGCACCCGTCCGGCCAGCGAGGACGTCACCCGCACACCGGGTTCGGCTTCGAGCCGCGCCGCGAGCGCGCGGGCTTCGCCGGTGCCGCCCAGCACCAGCACCCGGGTCGCGCCGCCGTCCTGCACACGTGCACCCTTCCACAGTGAAGGAGGCGGCATCATGACCGGTCAGGAAGGCGCCCCGCTGCGCTACGGGTGGACCACCGGCGCGTGCGCGACCGCGGCCACCGCCGCCGCGCACACCGCGCTGCTGACCGGCGAGTTCCCGGACCCGGTCGAGATCGTGCTGCCGAAGGGGCATCGGCCCGCGTTCGCCCTGGCCCGCGAAGCCCTCGGCGACGACTACGCGACGGCGGGCATCGTCAAGGACGCAGGCGACGATCCGGACGTGACGCACGGCGCGCTGGTGTCGGCGACGGTGCGCCACGGCGAACCCGGCTCGGGAGTGGTTTTCCGCGCCGGTCCCGGGGTCGGCACCGTCACCAAGCCCGGTCTGCCGCTGGATGTGGGCGAGCCCGCGATCAACCCGGTGCCGCGCAGGCTCATCCGCGAGGTCGTCGAGCGGACCGCCGCCGAACACGGGGGCTCGGGCGATGTGATCGTTGAAGTGTCCGTTGTGGACGGTGAAGAACTTGCCCGCCACACCTGGAATCCCCGCATCGGCATCCTCGGCGGACTGTCCATCTTGGGAACGACCGGAGTGGTGGTGCCGTACTCGTGCTCGGCGTGGATCGACAGCATCCGCCGCGGTGTGGACGTGGCCCGCGCCGAAGGGCTCCCGCACGTGGCCGGATGCACCGGCAGCACCTCGGAAAAGCTGGTCACCGACCGCTACGGCCTCGCGCCGGAGGCCTTGCTGGACATGGGCGACTTCGCCGGTGCGGTGCTGAAGTACCTCCGGCGGCATCCGGTCGAGCGGCTGACCATCGCGGGCGGCATCGGCAAGCTCGCCAAACTCGCCGACGGCCACATGGATCTGCACTCCAAGCGCTCCCAGGTGAACTTCGGGCTGCTGGCCGGATTCGTGCGCGATTCCGGCGGCTCCGACGCACTCGCCCACCGGGTCCGCAACGCGAACACGGCCCTGGAAGCGCTGACGCTGTGCCAGGAGTCCGGCATCGCACTCGGCGACCTCGTCGCCACCCGCGCCCGCGAGGTCGCACTGACGACGCTGCAAGGTGCACCGGTCGAGGTTGAGATCTTGGTGATCAACCGGGGCGGGGACTTGGTGGGCCGGGCGGCTTTCGCCTGAGCTGGTGCTACGGCTAACAAGGAAGCAACCCGCTGTTCAGCAGGGCAGGCGTCCTGCTGGTGATCAGTGCGCATCGTCCTCGGCGGCCTCGTCGTCACCCGCGCCCGCGATGTCGCACTGACGACGCTCAAGGCGCACCGTTCGAGGTGGAGATCTTGATGATCAACCGGGGCGGCGATCTAGCTGGGCGGACTTCGAGTAGGTCGCCGACGCTACCCGCACACCGCGGCCACGGGTTCTCTCTATTCGCAACGCTCCTTGCCGCTACAAGGTGGCAGTGTCGAACCAGGCTGTGGTTTTGCTGCAGCGGTGGGCTTGAGCCTGTCGGTTCCGTTCGTCAGGCACCGGCTCTCCGGCCGTCGAGTCCGAGGACGGCGGCGGTCACCGGGGCCGGGTGGCCCGCTTGCCGCCAGTGCAGGTGCGCGGGGCCGGAAAGCAGGGGAGTGCGCGGGTCGATTCCGCTTGCGCGGTAAGCGAAAGCCTCTTCGTGCGAGTAGACGATCACGACGTCGACCACCCCGGAAGGCCAGTACCGCGCGTACAGCAGCGCGTCGAGCTCACCCGCGTCGTTGTGCACCGGGACGCAGCGGAATCCTTGCGAGACCAGCGAACGCAGGTTCTCAATCGCGTCCATGCGCACGAACTCCGTTCCACACGGGGAGATTCAGCGGAGGTAGGCGGGGCCGGGCCGTGTCGGGGGAATCCGGTCCGGCCCCGCCAGGGGCGCCGGTCGCCGCGGAGGGAGGGAGCCGCTGACGTCCGGCTGAACGGTGATCTTCGATACCGGCGACTCTGTGATCTCCGTCTGATTGAGCACACTACAGTTGATGTAGATCAGTCATCTATTCCTCGATCGGGTGATCAACGATCAGTGCACTATCGTCAGGCGACGCCGCAGAGGAGGAGGCCCGTGCCGAATTCGCCCAGTCCGACCGTGCTCAAGCGGTGGATCGCCTTCGAGCTGCGCAAGCTCCGGGAGAACGCCGGAGTGACGCGCGATCAAGCTGCGAAGGCGGTGCGCGGTAGCGAACCCGGCGTCGGCCACTTCGAGACCGGCCGCTCGTTGCCTTCGGCGTTGCAGTTGGACAAGCTCCTGGAGACCTACGGTGTTCCGGAGCGCGCCGAGTTCTTCCAGCGCATCCGCAACCAAGCGAAGAAGGGCAAGGACTGGTGGATCAAGTTCGACTTCACCGGTGAAGTTCTGCCCGAGTACTTCAAGCTGTTCCTCGGTCTCGAATCCTGCGCCGCCTCGATCGAGAGCTTCGACGCGCAGCTCGTCCCCGGTCTGCTGCAAACCGACGCCTACGCGGAAGCGGTGGTGCGCGGCATCAATCCGGAGCTGCCGGACGACGACGTCTCCCGGCGCGTCGAACTCCGCATGGCCCGCCAGCGGCAGGTGCTCAACCGCGACGGCGGCGCACCCGTCGTGTGGTCAGTGATCCACGAATCGGTGCTGCGCCTGCAAGTCGGCGGTTCGGACGTGATGCGCGAACAGTTGGAGTATCTGATCGATGTGATGAAGGAACCAAACGTCACCGTGCAGGTTCTTCCGATGGCCGCGGGCGTGCACACTGGCGCTGATGGGACGTTCGTCTACCTACAGTTCCCGCCTGAGCTGGAGAACGATCCGGGAACCGTGTACGTCGAGACTCGAGTGAAGAGCTACTACTACGAGCAACCCGCCGAGATCGCGGACTACCGCGCGGCGCTACGACGGTTGCAGGTGCAGGCGTGCAAACCGGAGGAGACCGAAGCGTTGCTCCGCGAACTGTTGAAGGAATCGTGATCGCATGACCACCGATCCTGCCGGGTCGCTGACCGACCGGTCGATGAACTGGCGCAAGTCCTCCCGCAGCCAGGCGAACGGCTGCGTCGAGGTCGGTTCCGCACCGGGTGTCGTCGGCGTCCGCGACTCGAAGCTCGGCTCGACGAGCCCGATCCTGGTGTTCGCGTCGAGTGACTGGGGTACTTTCATCGGCGGTATTCGCGACGGTCGCTTCAGCGGCCGATCTTGAGAGGACACGATCTTGATCGAACCCTCTTCCCACATCTCTCCCGAGGTCTGGCACAAGGCCACCTACAGCCACGCGGCGAACGGTTGCGTCGAGGTCGGCTCCGCACCGGGCGTGGTCGGTGTCCGCGACTCCAAACTCGGCTCAACCAGCCCGATCCTGACGTTCACCCGCGCCGAGTGGACGGCGTTCACCGCCTCCCTCCGCGAGTCGTAACCCCTCGCTCATGAGTGAACGGACCGTTTGACCAATCTGGTGGGACGAACGGTCCGTTCACTCGGAAGATCATGCTGAGGTGAGCCGATGAGAGGGATTCCGTCGCGGTTCCTGATGGCCGCGGCAGTTGTGCTGGGGCTGGTGCTGGTCGTGTTGGTCTCGGCGAGCGCTTCGTCCTCGTTGCTGCCCAGGCCGGTGTTGTGGGCGCTGGTAGTGCTCGACGCGATTGTGCTGTCGGCGAGCGTGTTCGAACTCGCTCGGCGCCGAGCACGCGGTCCGGAGCGTGGCTGAAACCGGGGGCCGGCCGAGCGCTCACCGCTGCTCGCGGACCGTCGCCACCGGGCACGATCACCGGAGTAATGGGCCCCTTCGCCCAATTTGTCGGGGCGAACGACCCCTTCACTCCGAAATGGCCGAGTCAGTCGCGGCAGCGCGCGGTCGAATACAGGTGGCTGTCCGGGAAAGTCGAAGCGGTCAGCACCGAACCGACCACGATCACCGCGGTGCGCTTGATGCCCGCCTCGCGCACGGCGGGAGCGATGTCGGCGAGCGTGCCGCGCAGCACGATCTCGTCCTCGCGGCTGGCGCCCGCGACGACCGCGACGGGGCAGTCCGCGCCGTAGTTCGGCAGCAGTTGCTCGACCATCGACTCGATCCGGTTGACCGCCAGGTGCAGCACCAGCGTCGAACCGCTCTGCCCGAGCGTGGCGAGGTCTTCGCCCTCCGGCATCGGCGTGGCCTGCGCGGACGTGCGGGTGAGCACCACGGTCTGGCCGACGCCGGGCACGGTCAGCTCGCGGTTGAGCGTCGCGGCAGCAGCGGCGAACGCGGGCACGCCGGGGACCACGTCGTAGGGCACCCCGGCCGCGTCGAGGCGGCGCATCTGCTCGGCCACGGCGCTGAACACCGAAGGATCGCCGGAGTGCAGCCGCGCCACGTCCAGCCCGGACTCGTGCGCGGCGATCAGCTCGTCGAGGATCTGGTCCAGGTTCAACTGCGCGGTGTCGACCAGCCGAGCATCCGCGGGGCAGTGCGCCAGCAGCTCGACCGGCACCAGGCTGCCCGCGTACAGGCACACCGGCGAAGCCGCCAAGACATCCCGTCCGCGCACCGTGATCAGGTCCGCCGCGCCCGGCCCGGCGCCGATGAAGTGCACGGTCATCGCTTGGTCACCGCCCACTGGGTGATCCGCATCGCGGGCCGCCAGCCGGTGAAACCACCGACCGGCGAGGCGTGCTCCGAGGAAATCCGCACCAGCTCACCGCCGCAGCGGCCGTACCAGTCCGCCACCAGCACCTCCGATTCGATCGTCACCGCGTTCACCACCAGGCGGCCGCCCGGGCGCAGCGCGTTCCAGCACGCATCGAGCACACCGGGCGCGGTCGAGCCGCCACCTACGAAGATCGCGTCCGGAGGGTCCAGCCCGTCCAGCGCCTCCGGCGCGGCACCGACGACCAGTCGCAGGCCGGGGACGCCGAGGCTCAACGCGTTCGTCGTCACGCGGGCCGCGCGGTCCTCGCGGTGCTCGATCGCCACCGCCCGGCAGGACTCGTCGGCGCGCATCCATTCGATCGCGATGCTACCGGCGCCCGCACCCACGTCCCACAACAGCTCACCGGGCATCGGGCCGAGCCGGGCGAGGGTCAGCGCGCGCACGTCCCGCTTGGTGAGCTGGCCGTCGTGCAGGAACGCCTCGTCCGGCAAGCCCGGCGTGCGGGGGAGGCGCTGCGCGTCCGGATCGGCGCGGCAATGCACGGCGACCACGTTCAGCGCGGAGACCTGCGGGCTCGGCCATTGCGCGGCGGTGCAGTCCAGGCGGGACTCCTCCGGCGCGCCGAGGTCGCCGAGCACGGTGATCTCGCTGCTGCCGAAATCCCGTGCGACCAGCAGCGCCGCCACCTGCGCGGGAGTGTGCTCGTCCGAGCTGAGCACCAGCAGCCGGCTGCCCGGCTGGACCTGCGGGTGCAGCAGCTCGGTGTGCTTGCCGACCAGACTCACCACCTGCGTGTCGTGCGCGGGCCAGCCCATCCGCGCGCAGGCCAGCGACACCGACGACACGTGCGGCAGCACCCGCAGCCGCTCCGCGCCGAGCACCCGGGCCAGCGTGGAGCCGATGCCGTGGAACATCGGATCGCCGCTGGCCAGCACGCAGATCGCGCGGCCTTCGTACTGCTCGAACAGGCCGGGCAGTGCGGGCAGCATCGGCGATGGCCACTCGACGAGTTCCTGCGCGGGCTCGGGAACCAGGTCGAGCTGGCGGCGGCTGCCGAACAGCACCTCCGCGTCCCGGACACGCCGCTGGGCCGCCGCGGACAGGCCGTCCCAGCCGTCCGCGCCGATGCCCACCACGTCCACCGGTTTCCGCTGCGCACTCACGCCCGCAACCTCATCACGGCAGCGCGGTCCGGCGCGCTAGGTGGTGCCGAAGCGCACGGCCACGCCCGGCGACCACAGCACGCTGCACGGCGGGCCGGAAACCGGGAAACCAGCTCCCGCCAGCAGCTCGTCCTCGCATTCCAGCAGTTCAGCGCGGTGCAGCGGCCAGGTCGGATGTTCGTTGGGGACGTAGATCGTGCGGCCGTACCAGGGCACGTGCATCCCCCATCGGGCGGTGAGGAAGTGCTCCAGCTTGCTCGGATGCGCGATCCGCTCGCCGACCCGGACGGTGATGTCGCTGCGCAGCCCGCGGATCCGACGCCGGGCGGTGTAGCGGACCGCGTCGCCGTCGCGGTGCAGGCGCATCGATGCCCACCTGTACGGCAGCCGCAGCGAGGCTCTCGCGATCAGCACGGGTAGCAGCGGCGCGGCCTCCAGCGAACGGAACACCACACCTCGCCGCCCCTGATCGTCCACTGTGTACAGACGGACGTTGGTTTCCGCGAAATCGCCGAAGTACGGGACTCCGAAACCAGGCCCCACCCGGTGCATCCGGAACGGCACCAGCCCGACGTAGGACCGCCCGTCGAACAGGTCCGGCCGGGTGCCCGCGGGCAGGAACCGCGCGACCCGTTCCGGATCGGCCTCCCAGTGCAGGAACGTCAGATCCAGCCAAGACTGGCCCAGCAGCATCCGCCGGATCGGGCGCGGCGCGAGCTCAGTGATCTCGTCCATGCGCGCAACGTACCGGCGGGTTCGCCGTTGGTGCGCGGGCGTTCCGGCGCGTTCAGTGCACGCGCGGTGTCGCGCTGCTGAGCGGGCCGAGGTCGGCGGAGTCCTCACTCCGTGACGCGGCAGAGCGAGATCGCCGTCAGGTCCTCGCGGGTCGCGTGGCCGCCTTCGAGGGCTCTTCCGGCGATGCGGGAATCGAGGATGCGCTCCGCCCACATGCCGCCCCACCAGGCCCGTTCGTTCGGGCTGGAGTGGCACCAGATCGACGCGCTCGGCGTCACGTCGACGGCTCCGGCGGCGTGCGCCCAACTGATGATCCGGCGGCCGGCGTCCGGCTCGGTGCCCCCGGCCCGCGCGACCGCCTGGTACACCTCGCGCCAGCGCTCCAGCCGATCGTCCGCGGGCCACCAGATCGCTCCGGAGTAGTCGCAGTCGCGCACCGCGACAACGCCGCCGGGGCGGGTGACCCGCAGCATCTCGCGCAGCGCGGCCACCGGGTCGGTCAGGTGCAGCAGCACCTGGTGGGCGTGCACCACGTCGAACGAGTCGTCGGGGAAGTCCAGCGTGTAGGCGTCGCCGCACCGGAATTCGACGTTGTCCAGGTCAGCGGCGTTGTCCCGGCCCTGGGCCAGCACCGATTCGACCGCGTCCAAGCCGATCACGCCGCCCGGCGCCACCCGCCGGGCGAGGTCGACCGTGATCGTTCCCGGGCCGCAGCCCACGTCGAGCACGGATTGCCCGGGGCGGAGCTCGGCGGCCAGGTGCGGCGCGGAATTGTCCACAGTCCGCCAGTGCTGCGAGCGCACCACGCTTTGCGCGTGGCCCTGGCTGTAGACCTCGTCGGATTCGGTCACGGTCGGCTGGCTCCTTCCCGATGTGCACCCCCGGCCCCCAAGGCCGACGCTGTCTCAAAATCTGAAACAGAGTGCTCAACATTAGAGACACTACGGGTGGCGCTGTCGGGGCGGCAAGCAGGAAAGACGGCCGCGCGGCCATCCGTTGCCGCAACGGATCGGGCGCGCGACGCGTCAGAGGTTGCTGAGCACCCGGGTGGCGGTGATCTCGAGGACCACTCGCCGCGGGTTCGGCCGGGGCGGGCGGCCGTAGCGGTGCGTGGCGCGGGATTCCGCGTCGGCTACCGCACCCGGATCGTCCCGGACCACCGCAACACCCTCCACAGTGGACCAACGTCGTCCGTCCGCTTGGCACAGCGCGACCCGCGCACCGGATTCCCCGGCCGCGCGGACCTGCCGCACTTTGTGCGAAGTGGACGAAGACAGCACCCGGGCGATTCCCGTTGCGGCGTCCAGCGTCGAGTTCACCGGCACCACGTGCGGAGTACCGTCCGGCCGCACGGTCGTGAGCGTGCAGCGGTGCGGCTCGGCCCAGAACTCCAGGAATTCCGGGCTCGGAGCGGAAAGCGCGACCTTGCGGGACGGCACGGCTCAGCCCGCCGAGGACTGCCGGGGGCGGCGCGGGCCGCGTCCGGAGCCGCCTCGCCTGCCGCGCCCACCGCCTGCCGGGCGTCCCCGCTGGTCGTCCCGCGGACGGCCGCGTTCGCCCGACCCGTGGCCGCGCTGCTCGTCGCGCGGTGGGCGGTGCTCGTCGCGACCCTGCCCGCGCCGGTTGTTCCGCGTGCCGCGGCCGCCGTGGTCGTCCCGGGGCTTGGCCGCGCGCTCGTGCCCGCGCGCGGAATCCCGCCGCTTGCCGCCGGTGTCCTTTTGGGACTGAATCGGTTCCCCGCTCGGCTCGCGCGCACCGGTGAGTTCCGCCAGTTCGGCCGATTCCGGGGAGATATCGGTGGTTTCCGCCGTCACTCCGGCCTTCGAGGCCATCTGCCGGAACGCCTGCCGCTGGTCCTCGGTCACGATCGTCACGACCGTGCCGGTCGCCCCGGCGCGCGCGGTCCGCCCGGCGCGGTGCAGGTAGTCCTTCGGGTCAGCGGGTGGCTCGACGTGGACCACCAGGCTCACGTCGTCCACGTGGATGCCGCGGGCGGCGACGTTCGTGGCGACCAGCGTTTCCGTTGCGCCAGAACGGAATTCGTCGAGGATTCGGGTGCGCGCGTTCTGCGCCTTGCCGCCGTGCAGCGCGCCAGCGGGGACTCCCGCCGCGCGCAGCTTCTTCGTCAGCCGGTCCGCGTGGTGCTTGGTGCGCACGAACATGATCGTGCGCCCGTCGCGGGCGGCGATGCGCGCGAGCACCTGCTGCTTTTCCTGCGCGGCAACGAGGAACTGGTGGTGATCCATGCGGTCCACGCTGGCCGCCGGCGGTGCCAGCGAATGCACCACCGGCTCCGACATGTACTCGCGCACCAGCCGGTCCACGTCGCCGTCCAGCGTCGCGGAGAACAGCAGCCGCTGGCCACCCGGCGGGATCAGGTCCAGGATCTGCCGAACCTGCGGGAGAAAACCCATGTCGGCCATCTGGTCGGCCTCGTCCAGCGCGGTTCGTTCCACATCGGACAGCACGCAGGTGCCCTGCCGCACGTGGTCGGACAACCGGCCGGGCGTGGCCACGAGCAGGTCCACCCCGCGCCGCAACGTCTCGGCCTGCCGGTTGAACGGCATCCCGCCGACGACCTCGCGCACGTACCTGCCCTGCGCCTTGGCCAGCGGTTTGAGCGCGGTCGTGACCTGCGTGGCCAGTTCGCGGGTCGGCACCAGCACCAGGCCGCGCGGGTGCAGCGGACGCGCCGACTCCTGCTGCATCGCCAGCAGCGGCAGGCCGAACGCCAGCGTCTTGCCGGAGCCGGTCTGCCCGCGCCCGAGCACGTCCCGCCCGCTGAGCGCGTCCGGGATGGTCGCGGCCTGGATGGGGAACGCCTCGGTCATGCCCGCGTCCGCCAGCTCGCGGACCAGCCGCTGCGGCAGGCCGAGCGAGTCGAACGGCGCCGGGTCGACCGCGGTCACCCCGGCCTGGTCGAACAGGCTCGGCGCGGGCGCGGCGGCGGGCTTGCCGCCGTTGCGGCGACGCGGGCGCCGGGAACGTGCGGGCGCGGAGTCGGGCACTGTGAACCTCCGGAAACTGGCACGTCTCGGGGAGGTCGCGCAGTGGCGGATCACAAGGACGAGCCCGGCGCCTGCGGGCGCCGCTGGTGGGTTTCGGGACCGATCGGGGCTCCGGCCGCGGTGCGGCGGGCTGTCTGGACCGGCTCGATGTCGGGGCGCAGTCTAGCCGACGGGTGCGGTGCGGCCGTCGCGCGCCCCCAAAGTCAAGATCAACTCGTTACGACCACGCAGAGCGCGCTGTCGCCTTCCTGCTCCACGCGCATCCCCGCATCGCAGGCGATGGTGCGCACGTCCTCGATCGTCGCGGGTTCGTCGTCCGCGGTCGCCAGCGCGCGGGCCAGCCGTCCCTTGTGCGACTTGTTGTGGTGGCTGACCACCTTGCGCTTGCCGCTCGCGTCCTCGGACAGCACGCGCACGCTCACGGCCTCCGGAACCCGCGCGAGCGCGGCGTAAGCACCGGAACGCAGATCCACCACCAGCTCGTCCGAGCCTTGCAGCACCGGCGCCAGCACCGGCCGCCACATCCCCCGCAACGGCCCGAATCCGGGCAGCGAACTACCCGCCGACAGCCGATACGCCGGGATCCGGTCGGTGCCCCGGACCAGCCCGAACAGCGCGGAAGCCACCGCGAGCCGGGAGTCCGCCCGCGCCCGCTGATCGGCGCCGAGCGAACCGATGTCCAGCGCGTCGAACAGCACGCCGGTGTAGCGCTCCAGCGCGGGCGCGGTGGGGGAGTCGAGCAGTTCGGCGTTGCGCTCGACCTCGCCTGCCTGGCGTTCGGAGAGCCCGAGCGCGGCCAGGCTCGCGGGCAGGTCGGCGGCCAGCGAGCGCACCGCGTCGACCAGCTTGCGCCGGGTGGGCGTCAGTTCCGGGCACGACAGCGCGTCCAGGTCCAGCGGCGGCCCGTCGCCGCCGGCGGCCTTGGTCTCGGAGGGAGGCAGCAGCACCAGCACGGCACGCCAGCGTAGACAACGCGGTTGCGTAGTCGGCGCCCCGCCACGGGCACCGATTCCGGTGGCCCGCTGCACCGGCGCCGCGCGGCTCGCTGATCCGCGCGGCCGGGGAATCCGCTGGCACCGGCCCCGCCCCCGGCCGCTACCCTGCGAGGATCGGAAGTTGGTGAAACCGGCGTTTCACGAAGAATCCGTCCGCCCCGAGCTTGCCCGACCCGCACCGAGGAGCGCCCGCCGTGATCACGAGGATGTCGACGTTGTTCTTGCGTACGCTGCGCGAGGATCCGGCCGACGCCGAGGTGCCGAGCCACAAGCTGCTGGTGCGCGCCGGCTACGTGCGCCGCGTCGCGCCCGGCATCTACTCGTGGCTGCCGCTGGGCCTGCGAGTGCTGCGCAACGTCGAAGAGGTCGTGCGCCAGGAGATGGCCGCGATCGGCGCGCAGGAGATCCACCTGCCCGCGCTGCTGCCGAAGGAGCCCTACGAGGCCACCGGCCGCTGGACCGAGTACGGCCCGACCATGTTCCGGCTCAACGACCGCAAGGGCGCCGAATACGCGCTGGGGCCGACGCACGAGGAGCTGTTCGCGCTCACCGTCAAGGGCGAGTACAGCTCCTACAAGGACTACCCGGTGATGCTGTACCAGATCCAGACGAAGTACCGGGACGAGGAGCGGCCCCGCGCGGGCATCCTGCGCGGGCGCGAGTTCGTGATGAAGGACTCCTACTCGTTCGACCTCGACGACGAGGGCCTGGCCGCGTCCTACCGGCTGCACCGGGACGCCTACGTGCGGATCTTCGACCGGGTGAACCTGCGGTACGTGATCGTGCAGGCCACTTCCGGGGCGATGGGCGGTTCGGCGTCGGAGGAGTTCCTCGCCGAGAGCGAGACCGGTGAGGACACCTTCGTGCGCAGCACCAGCGGCGACTACGCGGCCAACGTGGAGGCGGTGGCCACGCCGGTGCCCGCGCCGCTGTCCATTGCGGACAAACCGGCCGCGCAGGTGCACCACACGCCGGGCACGCCGACGATCGAGACCCTGGTGGCGTTCCTCAACGCCGCGGAGCTGGGCCGCACCTTCACCGCCGCGGACACGCTGAAGAACGTGCTGGTCAAGATCCGCAAGCCCGGTGCGGACGAGTGGGAACTGCTGGCCGTGGCGGTGCCCGGCGACCGCGAGGTCGACATGAAGCGGCTGGAGGCCGCCGTCGAACCCGCCGAGGTGGCGCTGCTGGAGGAGGCCGACTTCACCGCGAACCCGTTCCTGGTGAAGGGCTACATCGGGCCGAAGGCGTTGCAGGACAACGGAATCCGCTACCTCGCCGACCCGCGCATCGTGGCCGGGACGGCGTGGGTCACCGGCGCGGACCGGGACGAGCACCACGTGGTGGACCTGGTGTGCGGCCGCGACTTCACCCCGGACGGCACCATCGAGGCCGCCGAGGTCCGCGAAGGCGACACCGCGCCCGACGGCAACGGCACCCTGGTCGCCGCCCGCGGCATCGAGATCGGGCACATCTTCCAGCTCGGCCGCAAGTACTCCGACGCGATCGGGCTGGACGCGCTCGGCCAGGACGGCAAACCGAAGCGGATCACCATGGGCTCCTACGGCGTCGGGGTGTCCCGGATGGTCGCCGCGATCGCCGAGCAGAGCCACGACGAACTCGGCCTGGTGTGGCCCCGCGAAGTCGCCCCCGCCGACGTGCACGTGGTCACCGCGGGCAAGGACGACGCCGTCCGCGAAGGCGGCGAGCGGCTGGCCGCCGAGCTGGACCGCGCAGGGGTCCGGGTGCTGCTGGACGACCGCACGGCCTCGCCAGGGGTGAAGTTCGCCGACGCGGAACTCGTCGGGGTGCCCACGATCCTGGTCGTCGGCAAGGGCCTCGCGAACGGCGTGGTGGAGATCAAGGACCGCCGCACCGGCGAGCGCGAGGAGATCGGCGTGGACAAGGCGGTCGGGCACCTCACCGAGCTGGTCCGACGCTGACGCAGCGGACGCGGGGCATCGAGTGAACGGCCTGTTCGCCCAATCTATTCGGACCAACGGTCCGTTCACTCGGTCCACTCGCCCGGGGCCGGGCGGTGCGCGGGTGTGTCGGCCGGTGTGTCAGCAGGGCGCCCGAACTGGTGCACAGGTGCGGTTTCTCCAGGAGTGAACGGACCGTTCGACCAATCTAGTGGGGCGAACAGGCCGTTCACTCGGGTCGGCCCGCGCGGGTCTCCGGGGCAGCGGGCGAAGCGCGTCGTCGGACTATCCACTCCGGACGGCGGCGAGGACGGCTCCGGTGTCGGTGAGGTCCGGCAGCACCACGTGCGCGCCCGCCTCCCGCAGTTCGTCCTCGCCGTTGCGCCCGGAGGCGACGCCGACGGCGACCGCGCCGTGCCGAAGCGCCCCGGCCACATCGCGCGGCGTGTCACCGACCACGACGACGGCCTCCGGAGCGAATTCGCGACCGTGCTTGGTGCCGGCCTTGCGCACCGCCGCGGCGATCAGGTCGTGCCGGTGCACCGAGTCGCTGCCGAATCCGCCGATGTCGAAGTCCACGTGCCGGTGCAGGCCGAAGGCGTCGAGCTTGTGGAACGCCACTTCCGGCAGGTTGCCGGTGACCAGGCCCTGCAGCACGCCCGGAGTCTCGTCCAGCGCGGCCAGCGCCCGCGCCGCGCCGGGCATCGCGTTGCCGCGCAGCGACAACCCGTCCCGGTCGGCCGCCACGGCGGTGTTCAACGCGGTGAACATCGCATCGACGGTGTCCGCGGCCGCCTCGACGTCGTGCGCGGCCAGCACTTCGCCGGTGATCGCCAGCTCGGTCTTGCCGGCCATGTCCGGCACGTGCCGCAGACCGAGCCCGGTGACCTCGGCCAGCGCCCGGCGGTACCAGTCGGTGCCGATGCCGCGCGCGTCGATCAGCGTCAGGTCCACGTCCCAGAGCACCAGCCGGCCGGTCATGCGCACATCCTGGCAGCCGGCGCCGTCCGGATGATCAAGATGTGATCGATCTCCGGGACCGTCCCGGCCGCGCCGCGGCATCGGCTCAACCGGCCAGGAAGCTGAACCGCACGCGGCGCACCGGGTTGTCCGCGTTCGTGTCCACCAGGCACACCGACTGCCACGTGCCCAGCGCGAGCCGCCCGCCCAGCACCGGGATCGTCGCGTACGGCGGCACCAGCGCGGGCAGCACGTGATCGCGCCCGTGGCCCGGGGAACCGTGCCGGTGCCGCCACCGGTCGTCGGCGGGCAGCAGCTCGCGCAGCTGCGCGAGCAGATCTTCGTCGCTGCCCGCGCCGGTCTCCAGCACCGCCAGCCCCGCGGTGGCGTGCGGTACCCAAACGTTGAGCAGCCCGTCGCCGGCGCCCGCGGAACGCAGGAAGCGCTCGACCTCGCCGCTGAGATCCTGCACGACCTCGGTGGAACCGGTCCGGATTTCGACTTCCGTGCTCTCCATACCCCCACGGTAGGACCGGAGGAACTCGCCAGTGCTCCGGTAGCGGGTTCCGGAAAACCACCTGGCGCTCGCGGCTGTCGATCGACGACGATGCGGGTATGCGTTCCGCGTTCGGCATGACCTTCGAGGTTCCCGGCGGCTACCTCAACACCCCGTCCATCGGCGTCCCGCCGACCGAGGCCGTCACCGCCATGAACGAAGCGGTGGCCAAGTGGGGCCGGGGCGGTGACGCACCCGGCGACTTCGACGGGTACATCGAGCGGACGCGCGAGCTGTACGCGCACTTCGCCGGAGTTCCTGCGGAGCGGGTAACGGCAGGCAACTCGCTGTCCGGGCTCGTCGCGCTGGTCGCCGCGAGCCTGCCCGACGACGCTCGGGTGCTGGTCGCCGATGGCGACTTCACCAGCGTCGTCTTCCCGTTCGCCGCGCACGCCGACCGCGGGGTCACCGTCACCGAAGCGGAGCTGAGCGCGCTGCCCGAACTCGCCGCCGGATACGACCTCGTCGCGGTCAGCGTCGTGCAGTCCGCCGATGGCCGGATCGTCGACCTCGACGCGCTGCGCGAAGCCACCGCCGGCATCCCGACCCGGGTGCTGCTGGACACCACGCAGGCCGCCGGATGGCTGCCGCTGCAGCTGGAGTGGGCCGACTACGTGGCGGGTGCCTGCTACAAGTGGCTGCTGTCCCCGCGCGGAGCGGCCTGGATGGCGGTGCGGCCGGACATCCGGCTGCGGCCGATCTACGCCAACTGGTTCTCGGGCACGCCCGACGAGGACACCAACTACGGGCTGCCGCTGCGGCTGGCCGACGGGGCTCGCGGGCTGGACCAATCACCGGTCTGGTTGCAGCAGGTCGGCGCGGAAGCGGCGATGCGCGAACTCGCGAAGGCCGATCTGGAGCAGGTGCGGCGGCACTGCGTGGGTCTCGCCGACGAGCTGCGAGCGCAGCTCGGGATGCCGCCCGGCGGGTCCGCGATCGTCGGCGTGCCCGGTGCCGAAGCCGGGGACCGGCTCACCGCCGCGGGAGTGGTGAGCTCGCCGCGCGCGGGCAAGGCGCGGGTCGGGTTCCACCTCTACAACACCGCCGACGATCTCGATCGAGTGATCTTCGCGCTGCGTGCCTGAGCTGCCCGAACGTCATCGCTGCACACGTGCTGTTCTGCGATCGATCGGCAACCGCTACCGTAGGTGCTCGTGCCGGATCCCCAAGGTGCGCCCGAAGAGATGAATGACTCGCAGCAGACTCCGCGCGGCGACACAGCGCCACTGCAGCGCGACAACTCCCGGGTGAACCACGAGCAGCGCGCGGCGACAGCCGCCGACTTCGCCCCCGAAAACACCTCCGGTGCGCCCGGGGACGCGACCCGGCCCGCGTTCCAGCAGCCGTCCGCCCGCGACGAACAGTCGCAGCACGGGCAGTCGCAGCACGGGCAGCACGGCAACGGCCCGGACAACCAGCACAGCGGCTGGGGCGGCGGGAACCAGCAGTGGAACGGGACCGCGCACCAGCCGCAGCAGCAGCCGACCCAGGCGTACTCGGCGCATCCGTACCAGCAGCCCTATGCGGCGCAGGGTTATTGGCCGCAGTCGAATCCCGGTGGTGCCTACGCCGGGGCGAACCAGTACCCCGCCCAGCACCCCGGAGCGGCCCAGCAGCCCGGAACCGCTCAGCACCCCGGAACCGCCCAGCATCCCGGAACCGCTCAGCATCCCGGAACCGCTCAGCACCCGGGAATGGCCCAGCAGCCGGGGCCGCAGTACCCGGGAACGGCCCAGCAAGCCGCTCCGGCCCAGCAGGCCGCCCCTGTTCAGCGCGCCCACCCCTCCACCAGCAGGCAGGCCCCGGCCGAGCCGAACCCGGCGAGCGGGAACGGCGGCACCAAGATCACCCCGTCCGGCTGGTTGCTGCGCGGGCTCGTGCTGTTCGGCGTCTCGCTGCTGTCCGGACTGGTGTGGCTGTTGGTCAAACCCTCCGACCCGGCCGATGACCAGGCCCAGGGACCGCAGCCGCCGCAGGGGAAGTTCCAGTTCCACCCCGAACTGCGGGAAGAGGGCTTCCGCGGCTGCGCGAACGTCTCCACCGAGCAGATCAAGGCATATTTCCAGCAGCACCAGTGCGAGCACCTCACCAGGGCGCTGTACTCCACCACGCTGCCCGGCGGGCAGCGGGCACTGACGTCCGTGGTGACCGTCCGGATGCCCGACGCCGCTTCCGCCGCGCAGCTGAATTCGCTGGTGTCGACCGACAGCACCGGCAACGTGATGGACCTCGTCTCCGCCGGGCGGGACCTGCCCGACGACTTCCCGAAGCTCAGCCAGGACGTCGGCTACTACTCCGAGCAGCAGGACCGCCTCGTCGTGGTCGGTGAGTCCGGCTACTTCGGCAAACCGGCCACTTTCGAGGACGCCCGGCTCTCCGAGGTCACCCGGGACGCGCTGCGGCTCGGCTGGCCGCAGGACAGCACCGGGAGCTGACCCCGCGGGGCAACGGGAGCTCGCTCGGGGATCAAGGCTGCCCGGGGAACGCCTTCGCCGCCGGTTCCTCGCCGATGGTGATCCGCCAGCGGGTCGCCCGGCTCGCCGCGGTGGTAAGCGCGTCCAGCGCCAGCTGCCGCACCGCGGGGTCGCCGCTGTCCGGTTCGGTGCGTTCCAGCACCGCCCGCCAGCCGACCGCGCATTCCTGCTCCGCCAGGGCCAGCACCCGGATCGCCGAGTTCTCGTCGGTGACCTGCTGCGGCAGCTCGTAGGCGGGCGCGGCCACCGCCGGTGCCGAGCCCGCGGCCCGGATCAGCCGCTCCGCGTCGTCCCGGTGCCGCTCGTGCAGCTCGGTGGCCTGCTGCACCGCCGAGCTGACCGCGGACTGCTCGGCGAACGCCGTCGCCAGCCCGTAGGTCCACACCGCGGCGTGCTCCGCCTGCAAGGCGGTGCGCAGCGCCTGGGCCGCTTGTTCGGGCAGCTCGCTGCTCATGCCAGCACCTCCGTCAGGCCCGCGCAGCCTGCCGAGACCGAGCCGGTCAGCCCGGCGCGGTAGCCGGGCAACCGCGGGCAAGCCTTCGCGGCCTCCTGCTGCCCGACGGCCAGCGATCGCCGCAACGCCTCCTTGGCCGCAGCGGACGAACCGGGTACCTGCGGTGCGGAAGCGCCCCGCCGTTTCGGGCGGTCCGGGTCCGGCGGGTCCAGCCGGTCGATCTCTTTCTCCAGGGCTCGCGCGTGCTCACCGCGCATGGCGGCGACCGCACCCGCCTGCCCGGCCAGTTCCGCGTGCGCCCGCGCGATGCCCTGCGCGAGCGCGGCGTCCGAACGGGCCGAGGCGGCCAGCGGCTCCAGCGGATCCGGCGCGTCCTGCCCGCTCCCGCAGGCGGTGGTCAGCGCGCTCACCGCGGCCGCGGCGGGCAGCGCGGCGAGCAGGCGCAGCACATCGCGGCGACCGGTGCACGCGGCCCCGGTGGGGCGGTGGTTGCTGAAGGGGGCTCGCACGCTGATCCATCCTGCCAGGCAGCCCTGCGGCGGCCGCGTTCGCCCGGCGCCCGCCCATGCCGCGCTGAGCGGCGGACCGACGAGATAAGCTGGACGACCGCGGCCCGTGCGCCGAGCTCGAGTGCCGCGAGCCCGGCCGAGCGCGGGCCCGTATCGGCCCACCGGGTGCCACGACGGAATCGGCCGGAGCCGCGCGGCGGATCCGCCCCGAACGGAGCCGCCCCGCCGGGAAGCTCCGGCACGGAGTCCGGCCGCGGAGATCCGGCCGCCGACCACCCAGCCCCCGACCGCCCAGCCCACCGACCACGACCCGCCGAACCCCCCGAACCTAGGAGTGCCAACGTGTCCAGCCCGCCGCGCGATGAACTCGTCGCGCTGCTGGAGCCCGTCGTCGCCGACGCCGTCTCCGCCGCCGGCTACGACCTGGAGGAGCTCGACGTGCAGCAGGCGGGCAGACGCCGCCTGGTGAAAGTCGTCGTGGACTCCGACGAAGGGGTCGGTCTCGACGAGATATCCCAGCTCAGCCATGCCGTGTCGACCGCGCTGGACGCGCACGAGCACGTGCTGGCAGGTGCTTACACGCTGGAGGTGACCTCACCCGGCACCGACCGCCCGCTGACCCGGCCGCGGCACTGGCGCCGCGCCCGGCACCGGCTGGCCAAGATCCGGCTGACCGACGGCACCGAGCTCACCGCCCGCGTCGGCGCGGCGGGCGAGCAGGACGTGCAGGTCCTCGAGCGCAAGCAGGTGCGCACGCTCGCCTACCGGGACGTCGCGCGGGCGGTGGTCGAGGTGGAGTTCCAGCAGCCGCCGGCGCAGGAACTGGTCCAGCTCAAGCGGGCGGCGGGCGGCCGGGAAGATGCCGACGAGGACAACGCCGAGCAGGCCGACGGCGACCGGACGAATGCAGAGGAGTCGAGGTGAACGTCGACATCGCCGCGCTGCGGGCGATCGAACGCGACAAGGACATTCCGTTCGAGACCGTCCTGGAAGCGATCGAATCAGCGCTGCTGACGGCATACCGCCACACCGAGGGGCACCAGCAGCACGCCCGGGTGGAAGTGGACCGCAAGACCGGCATCGTGCGCGTCATCGCGCACAGCCTGGACGACGAGGGCGGCGTCGCCGAGGAGTGGGACGACACGCCGGAGGGCTTCGGGCGGATCGCGGCGACCACCGCGCGGCAGGTCATCCTGCAGCGGCTGCGCGACGCCGAGCACGAGCGCACCTTCGGCGAGTTCTCCACCAAGGAGGGCGAGATCCTCGGCGGTGTCGTGCAGCGCGACGCCAAGGCCAACTCGCGCGGCATGGTGGTGGTGCAGGTCGGCGACAGCGAAGGCGTCATCCCGGCCGCCGAGCAGGTGCCCGGTGAGCGCTACGAGCACGGGATGCGGGTCAAGTGCTACGTCGTCGGCGTCTCGCGCAGCGCCCGCGGACCGCAGATCACGCTCTCGCGCACCCACCCGAACCTGGTGCGGCGGCTGTTCGCGCTGGAGGTCCCCGAGATCGCCGACGGCACCGTGGAGATCCCCGCGGTGGCCCGCGAGGCCGGGCACCGCTCGAAGATCGCGGTGCGCTCCGCGGTGAGCGGCGTCAACGGCAAGGGCGCCTGCATCGGGCCGATGGGCGCGCGGGTGCGCAACGTGATGAGCGAGCTCGGCGGCGAGAAGATCGACATCATCGACTTCTCCGAGGACCCGGCGACGTTCGTGGGCAACGCGCTGTCCCCGGCGAAAGTGGTCTCGGTCGAGGTCGTCGACGAGCGGGCGAAGACCGCGCGGGTGGTCGTGCCGGACTTCCAGCTGTCCCTGGCGATCGGCAAGGAAGGCCAGAACGCGCGGCTCGCGGCCCGGCTCACCGGCTGGCGCATCGACATCCGCAGCGACGCCGACCCGTCCTCGCCGACGACCACGGCGGGGCATCCGCACGCAACGGCACCGAGCGAGCACGTCCAGCAAGGGGTCGGTGACCTGCCCGCGGTCGGTTCCGCGGAGTGAGTGCGGCGGCGCGACCGGGAAGCCGGCCGGTCGCGCCGGGCGAGGAACAACCACTGGCGGGCACGGGTTAGAATCATTGGTGGCTCGACGCGAGGGAGCGAGAATCCGCACACGTTCGCCCGGTGATCACGGCTGTGGCCGTGCGCAAGGACCGGTTCGCACCTGTGTGGGGTGTCGTACCCGGACGTCGGCCGCCGAGCTGCTGCGAGTGGTGGCCGGGAGTGGTGCGGCAGAGTTCGCCGCCGAGCCCGATCCGCGAAAGCGGAAACCGGGCCGGGGCGCATGGCTGCACTCCGATCCCCGTTGCCTTCGGCTCGCCGAGCGCCGTCGAGCGTTCCCCCGGGCACTGCGCGTGCCGGGGCCGCTGGACCTCTCGGCCGTGCGGGCGCACCTGGATTCCGCGGATTCCGGGACACCACCGGACGGCAGTTCATCCCCAGACCGACGCGGGACCCTCCCGCGCGGACGCAGTTGAAGGAAGCAGGTCGACCCGTCATGAATCAGCCGTGAAGCTGAAGCCATGAACGCGCATCGGCGATAGGACGAGGTCGTGCGGGACTGCCGCCCGGCCTCACCAGATGAGGAGAGCAGTGGCAGGCAAGGCCCGCGTGCACGAGCTCGCTAAAGAGCTCGGTGTGACGAGCAAAGACGTTCTCAACAAGCTCGCCGAACAGGGCGAGTACGTGAAGTCCGCGTCCTCCACCGTGGAAGCCCCGGTGGCGCGTCGGCTTCGCGATGCTTACCCGAAGGCAGGCAAATCCAACGGTCGCGGTGGCGGCAAGCCCGCATCGCCGCCCAAGTCCGACGATGCGGCCGCGTCCGCAGGGTCGGCTGGGCAGGCCGCGCCCAAACCCGGTCCGAAGCCCGGCCCCCGCCCGCAGCAGGCCCCGTCCGACGGCGGCCAGGGCGGCGAGCAGGCGGCTCCGGCAGGCGGCGAAGAGCGTTCCAGCGCGCCCAAGCCCGGCCCGCGGCCCGGTCCGCGCCCGGGTCCGAAGGCGCCGGCGCCGAAGCCCGCCGAGCAGGAACCCGCCGCGCAGGCACCTGCCGCGCAGGGACCTGCGGAACAGCAGGCACCGGCCGAGCAGGCGCCCGCGGCGAAGGCGGACTCCCAGTCCAGCGGTCCGCAGGGCGGCTCCGCGGACACCGCGCAGCGCCCGGCGGCGCCGAAGCCCGGTCCGAAGCCCGGTCCGAAGCCCGGCCCGCGTCCGGAATCCAAGCCGCAGGGCGGCGACGGCGAGGGCACCGTGCCGCCGAAGCCGCAGGGCGGCAAGCCCAAGCCCGGCCCGCGCTCGCCGCGCGTCGGCAACAACCCGTTCGGCGTCGGCAGCGGTGCGCCCGCGCAGCGCCCGCCCAAGCAGGGCGGTGGCGGCCAGCGCCAAGGCGGCGGCCAGGGCGGTCCCGGCCGCGGCGGCCAGGGGCAGCGCCCGGACCGCGGTGGTCAGGGCGGCGCAGGCACCGCTCCCGCGGGCGGCCAGCAGGCCCCGCGCGGTGGCGGCGGCGGTGAGAGCGGCGGCGGCTCGCGCCCGAACCCGGGCATGATGCCGCCTCGGCCGAACCCCGGCATGATGCCGTCCCGCCCGGCCCGCTCCGGCAGCGGTTCCGGCGGCCCCGGCGGCGGTCGCGGCGGTGGCCGCGGCGGCCCGGGCGGTGGCCGCGGCGGTGGCGCCGGTGCCGGCGGCGGTGGTCGTCCCGGTGGCGGCGGTGGCTTCCGCCCCGGTGGCGGTGGCGGCGGCGGGGGCGGTGCCCCGGCCGGTGGCCCGCCCGGTGGCGGCTTCCGCGGTCGTCCCGGTGGTGGCGGCCGTCCCGGCGGCGGCCGCGGCAGCACCGCGGGTGCTTTCGGTCGTCCCGGTGGTCCGGCGCGTCGCGGCCGCAAGTCGAAGCGGCAGAAGCGCCAGGAGTACATGGACAACATGCAGGCGCCGTCGGTGGGCGGTGTCCGGCTCCCGCGCGGTGGCGGCGAGATCCTGCGCCTGCGCCGCGGTGCTTCGCTGACCGACTTCGCCGAGAAGATCAACGCCAATCCGGCCTCGCTGGTGCAGGCGATGTTCCACCTCGGTGAGATGGTCACCGCCACCCAGTCGGTCTCCGACGAGGTGCTGGAACTGCTCGGCCAGGAGATGAACTACCAGGTCGAGATGGTCAGCCCGGAGGACGAGGACCGGGAACTGCTGGAGTCGTTCGACCTCAGCTTCGGCGACCCGGACAGCTCCGACGAGCAGCTCGCGTCCCGCCCGCCGGTCGTGACCGTGATGGGCCACGTCGACCACGGCAAGACGCGCCTGCTGGACACCGTCCGGAAGGCGAACGTGCAGGCGGGCGAGGCCGGTGGCATCACCCAGCACATCGGCGCCTACCAGGTCGAAACCGAGCTGGAGGGCCAGGAGCGGCCGATCACCTTCATCGACACCCCCGGTCACGAGGCGTTCACCGCCATGCGTGCCCGCGGTGCGAAGTCCACCGACATCGCCGTGCTGGTGATCGCCGCGGACGACGGCGTGATGCCGCAGACCGTGGAAGCGATCAACCACGCGCAGGCGGCGGGCGTGCCGATCGTGGTCGCGGTCAACAAGATCGACGTCGAGGGCGCCAACCCGGACAAGATCCGCCAGCAGCTGACCGAGTACAGCCTGGTCGCCGAGGAGTACGGCGGCGACACGATGTTCGTGGAGATCTCCGCCAAGCAGGGCACCAACATCGAGGGCCTGCTGGAGGCGATCGTGCTCACCGCGGACGCCTCGCTGGACCTGCGGGCGAACCCCGGCATGGAGGCCCAGGGCGTGGCGATCGAGGCGCACCTGGACCGCGGCCGCGGTCCGGTGGCCACGGTGCTGGTGCAGCGCGGCACGCTGCGGGTCGGTGACTCGGTCGTGGCGGGCAACGCGCACGGCCGCGTCCGCCGGATGATCGACGAGCACGACAAGGACGTCACCGAGGCGACGCCGTCCCGGCCGGTGCAGGTCATCGGGTTCACCTCGGTGCCGGGCGCCGGGGACACGTTCTTGGTGGTCGACGAGGACCGGGTGGCCAGGCAGATCGCCGACCGGCGCGGTGCCCGGTTGCGGGAGGCGCAGAACGCGGCTCGGCGCAAGCGGGTCAGCCTGGAAGACCTGGACAAGGTCATCAAGGACACCAAGCAGCTCAACCTGATCATCAAGGGCGACAACTCCGGCACCGTCGAGGCGCTGGAGGAATCGCTCGGCAAGATCGACGTGGGCGAGGAGGTCGAGCTCCGGGTGATCCACCGCGGTGTCGGTGGCATCAACGAGTCCGACATCAACCTGGCCACCGCCGAGGACACCATCGTGCTGGGCTTCAACGTCCGCGCCGAGGGCAAGGCGGCCGAGGCCGCCAACCGCGAGGGCGTGGAGATCCGGTACTACTCGGTGATCTACCGGGCGATCGAGGACATCGAGCAGGCGCTCAAGGGCATGCTCAAGCCGATCTACGAAGAGGTCGAGCTGGGCAGGGCCGAGGTCCGCGACGTGTTCAAGTCGTCCAAGGTCGGCACGATCGCGGGCTGCATGGTCACCGAAGGCATCATGCGCCGCAACGCGAAGGCGCGGTTGCTGCGGGACAGCGTGGTGGTCGCCGAGAACCTCTCGGTGAACTCGCTCAAGCGGTTCAAGGACGACGCCACCGAGGTCCGCGACGGGTTCGAGTGCGGTTTGACCCTCGGGTCGTACTCCGACATCAAGGTCGGCGATTTCATCGAGACCTACGAGATGCGGGAGAAGCCGCGCACCTGATCCGCCACCACCGGGGCCGTCCGCACGGGCGGCCCCGGTGGGTGTCGGCGGCGGTTTCGGCGATGGGGGTGCGTTGTGTACGTCGGTGCGCTGGAACTGGACGTGCTGCTCGGGGACGTCCGGTCGTTGAAGCAGAAGCGCGGCGTGGTGCGGCCGGTCATCGCCGAGCTGCGCAAGAAGTTCGAGGTGGCCGCGGCGGAAGCGGGCGATCAGGACCTGTACCGCCGCGCGCTGCTCGGGGTCAGCGTGGTCTCTGGCGACGCTTCGCACGTGCAGGAAGTGCTGGAGGCGTGTGAACGCCTCGTCGCGGGGCGTCCAGAACTGGAGTTGCTCTCCGCCCGCCACCGAATGCTCGGGCCGGAGGACTAAAGGTTGTACGGACGGCTGCGCGGCTTCGTTGGCAGAACCTAGCGCGGAACACGGCGGCCTCGGCGTGGCGTTGTCGAGGTGGCGCACCTGTTCCCCAGCGCTGGAAGGGAAGTCCGAGGTCCGGGCGGTTCGACCGCGGCGGCCCGGCCAATGCTCGCGCCCGGTGCGCCGGGTGCCGGATCGACGGAGGAGGTGCGCCGTGGCGGATACGGCGCGCGCCCGCAGGCTCGCCAAGCGCATCGCGCAGATCGTGGCCTCGGGACTGGAGTACGAGGTCAAAGACCCCCGGCTGGCGATGGTGACGATCACCGACGCGCGGCTCACGCCGGACCTGCGGGACGCCACGGTCTACTACACGGTGTTCGGCGACGAGGCCGACTACTCGTCCACGGCCGCGGCGCTGGCCAGCGCGACCGGGGTGCTTCGTTCCCGGGTGGGGGCGCAGACCGGGGTGCGGTTCACCCCGACCCTGACGTTCGTGGCCGACACCGTGCCGGACGACGCGCGGCGGCTCGAAGACCTGCTCGACCGGGCCAAGGAGGCCGACGCGGAGGTCGCTCGGCTGGCTTCGGGTGCCGAGCACGCCGGGGAGGCGGACCCTTACCGCCAGCAGCCGGACGACGAGGAGGAAAACGACCGGGAAACTCCCGGTTCCGACTCGGTGACCAGCGCGGACGCGGATGTGCGGCGTCGGCCACACAACGGTTGAACCCATTGGTCCGATCGGGTGCGTTGGGGGTGGCGCCGGGAGCTCGGCGTGTTCGGCGTGGAGGTGAGACCGAGTGAGCGGGCGATCCGGAACCACCTTGGGTAGCGAGGACGACTCGCTGACCGGTGCCGTGCGGCGCGCCGCCCGGCTGGTCGCGGACGCCCCCGACGTCACGCTGTTCGCGCACATCAACCCGGACGCCGATGCGCTGGGCAGCGCGTTGGCGCTGGGCCGGGCGCTGCACGCGCGGGGCGCGGCGGTGCGGGTGTCGTTCGGTTCGCCCGAGGTTCCGCCGCGCTCGCTGCGCGATCTGGACTCCGACGGCCTGGTGGTGCCCGCGAAGCAGGTGCCCGCGGCGC
Source organism: Saccharopolyspora galaxeae (assembly GCF_016526145.1). GTDB lineage: Bacteria > Actinomycetota > Actinomycetes > Mycobacteriales > Pseudonocardiaceae > Saccharopolyspora_C > Saccharopolyspora_C galaxeae. The sequence goes on along the minus strand of NZ_JADDUE010000004.1, from coordinate 178,361 downwards.
CGCCGCTGCTGGTGGTGTGCGACGCGGGAAGCCTGGAACGGCTCGGTGCGCTGGGCGGCCGGGTCGCGGCCACGATCGCCGCCGGTGGTGAGGTGGTGGTGCTCGACCACCACGCCGGGAACACGATGTTCGGCACCCACCACGTCGTCGACGAGACCGCCGAGGCGACCGCGGTGCTGGTGCTGAAGCTGCTCGACGAGCTCGGGGTGGAGCTGGACCAGCCGATGGCGCGGTGCCTCTACGCCGGGCTGGTCACCGACAGCGGCATGTTCCGCCGCGCGAAGGTCTCGACGCACCTGATGGCGGCGCGGCTGCTGCAGGCCGGGGTGGACCCGTCGGCGACGACGCGCTCGCTGATGGACACGCACCCGTTCGCCTGGCTGCCGATGCTGTCCGGCGTGCTGGACCGGGCGCGGCTGGAGCCCGCCGAGGCGCAGGGCTTGGGCCTGGTGCACGCGGCGGTGACGCTGGCCGATGCAGCACAGGTGCGCAGCGAAGAACTCGACAGCGTGATCGACATCGTGCGGACCGCGGAAGAGGCCGAGGTGGCCGCGGTGCTCAAGGAGGTCGCGCCGGGTCGCTGGTCGGTGTCGCTGCGGGCGGACAGCAGGATCGACGTGGCGCGCGCGGCGAACGCCTGCGGAGGCGGCGGGCATCGGCTCGCCGCCGGGTTCACCACCGGTGGGACCGCGCAGGACGTGCTCGCGCGGCTGCGGGCAGCGTTGCGCGAGGCGCCGCTGCTCTGAGGAGCCCGGTTGCGCAGCGGTGCCGGTCGGGGTCGCTGCTGGAGGCGGCTGCGCCGCTGACCGGACGAACATGCTCGAACGACCCCTGAGCGCCCGCCCCTGCGTCTAGTGGAAACCACCGAGCGGACGGCGCGTTGAGCGCGGTCATGCGGAGCAGGAGCGACCGGGGATGCACAGCTATCAGGAGGACTTGTGAACGAGGTCGCCGAGCGGGTGCCGGTGCGCCGGGTGCTGGGGCTCGCCGTGCCCGCGCTGGGCGTGCTCGCCGCCGAGCCGCTGTACGTGCTGGTCGACACCGCGGTGGTCGGGCACCTGGGCGCGGTGCCGCTGGCGGGACTGGCCCTGGGCGGCACCCTGTTCACCCTGGTCTCCAGCCAGCTGACCTTCCTGTCCTACGGCACCACCGCGCGCACGGCCCGGCTGCACGGCGCCGATCGTCGCGCGGACGCCGTGCAGGAGGGGATGCAGGCCACCTGGCTCGGCATCTCGGTCGGCGTGCTGCTGCTGATGCTCGCGCAGCTGTTCGCGGTGCCGGTCGCGGAGCTGCTGGCCGGTCCCGGCCCGGTCGCCGACGCGGCCGCCCGGTGGCTGCGGGTCGCGCTGCTCGGCGCGCCGCTCGTGCTGATCACCATGGCGGGCAACGGCTGGATGCGCGGGGTGCAGGACACCCGGCGCCCGCTGTACTACGTGCTCGCGGGCAACGGCGTCTCCGCGCTGCTGTGCCCGCTGCTGGTCTATCCGCTGGGCTGGGGCCTGGAAGGTTCGGCGGTGGCGAACCTCGTCGGCCAGTCCATCGCCGCGGCGCTGTTCCTGCGCGCGCTGTTCGCCGAGCGGACCGGGCTGCGGCCGAACCCGGCGACAATGCGCGCCCAGCTGGGCATGGGGCGCGACCTGGTGCTGCGCACGCTGGCCTTCCAAGCCTGCTTCCTGTCGGCGACGTCGGTGGCCGCGCGCACCGGGGCGGGAGCGGCGGCCGCGCACCAGGTGGTGTGGCAGCTGTGGTCGTTCCTGGCGCTGGTGCTGGACTCGTTGGCGATCGCGGCGCAGTCGCTGGTCGGTGCGGCCCTCGGCGGTGGTTCGGCGAGCAGGGCCAAGGGCATCGCCCGCCAGGTCTCCTGGTACGGGCTCGGCTTCGGGGTGCTGCTCGGGACGTTGTTCGCGGTGCTCGCGCCGGTGATCCCGGGGCTGTTCACCACCGACCGGGCGGTGCTGGCGGAGGTTCCGCACGCCTGGTGGTTCTTCGTGCTGCAGCAACCGGTCGCCGGGGTGGTGTTCGCGCTGGACGGGGTGTTCCTCGGCGCGGGCGATGCGCGCTACCTGCGGACCGCCACGCTGATCAGCGCCGCTGCGGGCTATCTGCCGCTGATCTGGCTCTCGCTCGGGTTCGGCTGGGGACTCGCCGGGATCTGGACCGGGCTGAGCCTGTTCATGCTGCTGCGGCTGGGCACGCTGCTGCTGCGGATGCGATCCGGGCGCTGGGCGGTGGTGGGCGCCGAAGTCGCGTGATTCAGGACTGCCAGAACCAGTCGGTATCGCGCACCTGCCGCATCGCTTCCCGCCGCGTCGCCGGGTCCAGGCGTTGCAGGTAGACCACGCCGTCGAGGTGGTCGCACTCGTGCTGCAGGCAGCGCGCCATCAGCCCGCTGCCGGAGACGGTGATCGGCTCGTTGCGCTCGTCGACGCCGCGCACCACGGCGTGCTCGGCGCGTTCGGTCTCGAAGCCGAGCCCGGGCACCGACAAGCAACCTTCCGCACCGTGCTGGCGGGCGTCGGACAGCTCCACGATCTCGGGGTTGAGCAGGTAACCCGGCTCGCCGTCCACGTGGTAGCTGAACGCCCGCAGCGGCACCCCGATCTGCGGTGCCGCGACCCCGGCGTGACCGGGCACGTCGACGGTGTCCAGCAGGTCGCGGATCAGCCCGCGCAGGCCGTCGTCGAACTTCGTCACCGGCTCGGCGACCCCGCGCAGCACCGGGTCTCCGAAGCGGCGGATCTGCCGATACGGCACCGCACCCTCCTCGTCTTGCGCGCCGCTCAGCTTAGGGAGTGTTTCGGGAGGCGTTGCGCAGCGGGCCGCCCTGCAGCCGATTGACCGGCCGAGTCCCGCGAGGCAGGCGGCCGGCGCCGCTCGGGCAACAGCGCCCAGCCCGGGGCCGCTGCCGCACTGCGCGGCGGGTCGGGGAGGATGAGTCGCCGTGTCCGAGCGTTCCCGCACCGCCCGCAACCGCCCAGCCGTACCGCCCGGCCTGCTGATCGTCGACAAGCCGGCGGGCATGACCTCGCACGACGTGGTGTCGCGAGTCCGGCGCATCATGGGCACCCGCAAGGTCGGGCACGCGGGCACGCTGGACCCGATGGCCACCGGGGTGCTGGTGCTGGGCCTGGAGCGGGCGACCAAGCTGCTCGGGCATCTCGCGCTGGACACCAAGGCGTACTTGGCGACCATCCGGCTCGGGGTCGCCACCAGCACCGACGACGCCGAGGGCGAGGTGCTCTCCAGCACCGACGCGTCCGGCGTCGCCGAGCAGGCGATCCGGGACGGCATCGCCGAGCTGACCGGCGAGCTGCAGCAGGTGCCCAGCGCGGTCAGCGCGGTCAAGGTCAACGGCAAACGCGCCTACGAACTCGCGCGGGCCGGGCAAGAGGTGGAACTGGACGCCCGCCCGGTGACGGTGTCCCGGTTCGACCTGCTCGCGCTGCGGCCCGAGAGCGACGATCCGGACGCCGGAACGGTGCTCGAACTCGACGTGCTGGTCGAATGCTCCTCCGGCACCTACGTGCGCGCGCTGGCCCGCGACCTGGGGCAGCGCCTCGGCGTAGGCGGGCATCTCGGCCGGTTGCGGCGCAGCCGGGTCGGACCGTTCGGGCTGGCCACCGCCCGCACGCTCGACCAGCTCGAAGCCGAACCCGGCCTGTCCATGGGTTTGGACGAGGCCATCGCCACGGCTTTCACCCGCTACGACACCGACGAGGGCACCGTGCGCGCGCTCGCGCACGGCCAGCAGATCCCGCCGACCGGGCTGGCCGGGACCTGCGGCGTGTTCGGACCGGACGGGCGCGCGGTGGCGCTGGTGCGCGACCAGGGCCGCACGGCACGCCCGGTCCTGGTGCTCACCCCGGCGGGTTGAACCGGGTACCCGGGGCAGGCATTACGCTTGCCAGCCGTGCAGCGTTGGCGCGGTTTGGAGCAGCTTCCCGGCGGCTGGGGCCGGTGCGTGGTGACCATCGGGGTCTTCGACGGAGTGCACCGCGGCCACCAGCAGTTGATCAGCCATGCGGTGCGCACCGCCCGCGAGCGCGGACTCCCGTGCGTGCTGATGACCTTCGACCCGCACCCCGCGGAGGTGGTGCGCCCCGGCAGCCACCCCGCGCAGCTGACCACCCTGCGCCAGCGCGCCGAACTCGCCGAATCGCTCGGAGTGGACGTGTTCTGCGTGCTGCCGTTCACCGCCGAGCTGTCCCGGATGGCCGCGGACGAGTTCGTGCACGAGCTGCTGGTGGAACGGCTGCACGCGGCGCTGGTCGTGGTGGGGGAGAACTTCACCTTCGGGCACCGCGCGGCCGGTGACATCGGGATGCTGCACCAGCTGGGCGAGCGGTTCGGTTTCGAAGTCGCCTCGGACAGCCTGCTCAGCGGCAAGGCCGAGAATTCCGGCGGCGTGGTCGACGCCCCGGTGACGTTCTCCTCGACCTACATCCGCTCCTGCATCGACGCCGGTGACGTGGTGGCCGCCGCCTCCGCACTGGGCCGGTACCACCGGCTGGAGGGGATCGTGGTGCGCGGCGCCGGCCGCGGCGGCAGCGAGCTGGGATTCCCGACCGCGAACCTGTCCAGCCCGGCCTACTCGGCGATCCCCGCCGACGGGGTCTACGCCTGCTGGTTCACCCACCGCCACCGGGGCTCGACCGGGCCCGGCGAGACGTTGCCCGCGGCCGTCTCGGTCGGCAGCAACCCGACCTTCTCCGGGACCGAGCGCACCGTGGAGGCGTTCGTGCTGGACGTGCACACCGACTTCTACGGCGAGCACGTGTCGCTGGACTTCGTGCGGCGGCTGCGCGGGATGGTGCGCTTCGATTCGGCCGACGAGCTGATCGAGCGGATGAACCAGGACGTCGCCGAGACCCGCGAGATCCTCGGCGTCCGGCAGTGAACCGACGATTGAACGAAATTCGCGTTCCACTCCGCGAACGCACGATGACCTGGCAGTATTCAGGACCGGCCGGGCCCGGACTCGCTCCGGGCGCGTCCAGCACGACCGAGGGCACCGGGGGAGCTGAAGTGGCGGAGCACAAGAGCGTCCAGCGCAATCTGGACCTGCAGCGGCAGTGGTACGGGGAGCCGCTGGGGGATCGGGTGCGCCGCCTCGTGGTCGCCTTCCGGACCTCGCAGGCCCAGCTCGCCGAGGTGCTGGGCATCAGCGCCCCGATGCTCAGCCAGGTGATGAGCGGCCGCCGCGCCAAGATCGGCAACCCGTCGGTGCTGGCCAGGCTGGTGATGCTGGAACGCAAGGTGCTCATCCCCGGGGTGACCGCGGGCGAGTCGGAGGCGATCGAGCAGGCGCTGGCCGACGTGCGGGACTCGCACCCGTCGGTCGGCCGCGACACGCTGCCGGTGCCGGGCAACGGTGAACAGGTGGCGTGGCCGGTGCTCCGCGAAGTCGCCAAGCCCAGCGAGCTGGAGCAGGCGGCCGCGCTGATCGACGGGCGCTACCCGGCGCTGGCCGGACTGTTACGCCGGGCCGCGAACGGGGAATCTTGAGGTAGTGCCGGGCGAGTCGGAAGCGGATCGGGCGCCGCGCCTGTTCACGGCGTTGTGGCCGTCGCAGGCCGCGGTCGAGCACCTGGCGGGCGCCGTCTCCGGGCTAGCGGCCGCGCGGGTGGCGGCAGCCTCGGAAGGACTGCGGCGGTTCCGGTTCGTTCCGGCCTCCAAGTGGCACCTGACGCTGCGCTTCCACGGCAGCGCCGAACCCGGGCCGCTGAGCGAACGGCTGGACCGGCGCGTCGCCGGACTCACCGGGCGACCGCACCTGCGGCTGACCGGAGCGGGCGCGTTCCGCAGCGTGCTGTGGGTCGGCGCGGAACCCGCCTCGGGCCGGGACGCGGAGCTGCTGCGGGAGTTGGTGCGGGCAGCAGGCGGCGATCCGGAGGAGTTCCGCGCGCACCTCACCGTGGCCCGCTGGAACGCGGGGCGGCCGAGCGGAGGCCGGCTCACCGGTCTGCTGCGGGCCTACTCCGGCCCGTGGTGGGAGGTCGGCGAGGTCGCGCTGGTGCGCTCCGACCAGGAAGCCGAGGGGTCCGCTTACCGGACGGTGCACCGGGTGCGGCTCGGTGGTCCGGATGCGGAGGGCCGGGATGCCGCAAGTTCGGATGCAGGGCCCTCGGATGCAGGGACCCCGCATGCACCGCGTTCGGATGCCGGGGACCAGGGCTGATGCGCAGGCCCTGATATCCTGCTCGGCGGATTCGGCTGTAGTCCGTGGCGGCCGTATCCGTGGGGACTCTGGGCGCTCGAGAAGTCGGGCAGCCGAGAAGCTGGGCAGCCGAGCTGTTTGGCAGTCGGGAGATGGGCAGCCGGAAGATCACCGAATCGGCGCGGTCCGACATCGTCGGCCGCAATCCGCCGGACGGGATCGGCGGTGCGAAGGCAGTCGCGGAGCAGGCACCGATGCGGGGCACCTGCGACGCCGCGCTCCTTCCGGCCGCTGCCGCCGGGCTCGACCCGGGGATTCCCACCGGTGCCCGCCGCGGTGCCGCACTCCGGTGCCGCCCGGCGACGCACTCCCTGACACGGCACGCGAAACAAGGAGAGTCAACTCGTGGCGCTGTCCACTACCGAGAAGAAGCAGATCCTGAGCGACTACGGCCTGCACGAATCCGACACGGGTTCGGCCGAGGCCCAGGTGGCCCTGCTGACCAACCGGATCTCGGGCCTGACCGAGCACCTCAAGCAGCACAAGCACGACCACCACTCGCGTCGCGGCCTGCTGCTGATGGTCGGTCGTCGCCGCCGGCTGCTGAACTACCTGACCAAGGTGGACATCGGACGGTACCGTTCGTTGATCCAGCGGCTCGGCCTGCGTCGTTGACCCGCCCCGGGGGAGCGTTCCATTGTGGATGCTCCCCCGGTCGCACAACCCAATGAGAGAACGCGGGCACGCGGTTGCCCGCAAATACCCGGGTCCACGCCCACGGCGGGTCAGCTCCGCCGGTCCTCGGTAGTGGCTTCCGCGGGCGGTTTCCGCCCCGGGCGCTTCGATCGATGACCGGCCTCGCCGGAAGACTCACCCGCGCAGTCGTGGACACTTGCGGAAACGAGGAGTTCCACTTGACACAAGCGTCCAACGTCGACGAAGGCGTCTACGAGACGACGGCCGTACTGGACAACGGCGCCTTCGGCACCCGCGAGGTCCGGTTCGAGACGGGCAGGCTGGCCAAGCAGGCCGCGGGCAGCGTCGTGGCCTACCTGGACGACGAGACCATGCTGCTGTCGGCCACCACGGCCTCCAAGCAGCCCAAGGAGAATCTCGACTTCTTCCCGCTGACGGTGGATGTCGAGGAGCGGATGTACGCGGCGGGCCGCATTCCCGGCTCGTTCTTCCGCCGGGAGGGCCGCCCGTCCACCGACGCGATCCTGACCTGCCGGCTGATCGACCGGCCGCTGCGCCCGACCTTCGTGGACAACCTGCGCAACGAGGTGCAGGTCGTGGTCACGGTGATGAGCCTGGACCCGAAGGACCCCTACGACGTGCTCGCGATCAACGGCGCGTCGGCCTCCACCCAGCTTTCCGGCCTGCCGTTCTCCGGCCCGGTCGGCGGCACCCGGATGGCGCTGGTCGACGGGCAGTGGGTCGCGTTCCCGACCTACGAGCAGCTGCAGCGGGCCGTGTTCAACATGGTCGTCGCCGGGCGCATCGTGGGTGACGACGTCGCGATCATGATGGTCGAGGCCGAGTCCACCGAGCACACCGTCGAGCTGGTCGGCAACGGCGCGCAGGCGCCCACCGAGGAGGTCGTGGCCGAGGGGCTGGAGGCGGCGAAGCCGTTCATCCGCACCCTGTGCCAGGCCCAGCAGCAGCTCGCGCAGGCCGCGGGCAAGAGCACCGGGGACTACCCGGTGTTCCCGGCCTACGAGGACGACGTCTACAGCGCCGTCGAGGACGCGATCTCCGGCGACCTGTCGCAGGCGCTGGCCATCGCGGGCAAGCAGGAGCGCGAGAACCGCATCGACGAGGTCAAGCAGGCCGCGCTGGACAAGGTCGGCGTCGCCGAGGAGCAGCCGTTCGCCGGCCGCGAGAAGGAGGTCGGTGCCGCGTTCAAGGCGCTGACCAAGAAGCTGGTGCGGCAGCGCATCATCACCGAGCAGGTCCGCATCGACGGCCGCGGCCTGACCGACATCCGCAGCCTCTCCGCCGAGGTCGGCGTGATCCCGCGGACGCACGGTTCGGCGCTGTTCGAGCGCGGCGAGACCCAGATCCTGGGCGTGTCCACGCTGAACATGCTGCGCATGGAGCAGACCATCGACAGCCTCGGCCCGGACACGGCCAAGCGCTACATGCACCACTACAACTTCCCGCCCTACTCGACCGGGGAGACCGGCCGGGTCGGCAGCCCGAAGCGCCGCGAGATCGGCCACGGTGCGCTGGCCGAGCGGGCGCTGCTGCCGGTGCTGCCCTCCCGCGAGGAGTTCCCGTACGCGCTGCGGCAGGTCTCCGAGGCGCTGGGCTCGAACGGGTCGACCTCGATGGGCTCGGTGTGCGCCTCCACGCTGTCGCTGCTCAACGCCGGTGTGCCGCTGAAGGCGCCGGTCGCGGGCATCGCGATGGGCCTGGTCTCGGACGTGGTGGACGGCAAGACGCACTACGTCGCGCTGACCGACATCCTCGGCGCCGAGGACGCCTTCGGCGACATGGACTTCAAGGTCGCGGGCACCAAGGACTTCGTGACCGCGCTGCAGCTGGACACCAAGCTGGACGGCATCCCGTCCGAGGTGCTGGCGCAGGCCCTGGGCCAGGCTCGGGACGCGCGCTTCACCATCCTCGGCGTGATGGCCGAGGCGATCGGCACGCCGGACGAGATGAGCCCGCACGCGCCGCGGGTCACCTCGATCTCCATCCCGGTGGACAAGATCGGTGAGGTGATCGGGCCGAAGGGCAAGATGATCAACACGATCACCGAGGAGACCGGCGCCGAGATCACCATCGAGGACGACGGCACGATCTACGTGGGCGCCGCCGACGGCCCGTCCGCGGAGGCCGCCATCGACAAGATCAACGGCATCGCGAACCCGCAGCTGCCGAAGGTGGGCGAGCGGTTCCTGGGCACCGTGGTCAAGACCGCGGCCTTCGGCGCGTTCGTCTCGCTGCTGCCCGGCAAGGACGGGCTGGTGCACATCTCCAAGCTGGGCAACGGCAAGCGCATCGGCAAGGTCGAGGACGTGGTCAACGTCGGCGACAAGCTGCGCGTGGAGATCGCCGACATCGACAACCGCGGCAAGATCAGCCTGATCGTCGTGGACGAGGACGGCGAGTCCGGCGAGGCCGGCGGATCGGACGAGGGATCGGGCGAGTCGGCTGAGTCCGGCGAGCAGGCCCCGGCCGAGGAAGCCGGAGCCACCGCCGAATGATCCGTCGCGGACGCCGCACCGCCGGCGTCCGCGAGCAGCACGGCGTACGGCCCGTCCCGGACTTCCGGGGCGGGCCGTATCGTGTCCGGGGGTTACGGCGAAGAGATCTTGAAGGACGATGAAGCAGAACCAGACACGTGCCGGGCACCTGCAACGGCCGGGCACCACCCGCGTGCTGGGACGCAGCGGCGCGGAATCGGTGCGGCGCACGGTGCTGCCGGGCGGGCTGCGGGTGGTGACCGAGCAGGTGCCGGGAGTGCGCTCGGCCTCGGTCGGCGTCTGGGTCGGTGTCGGTTCGCGCGACGAGACGCGCCCGCAGGCCGGCGCCGCGCACTACCTGGAACACCTGCTGTTCAAGGGCACCGGGCGGCGCAGCGCGGTGGACATCGCCGAGGAGGTCGACGCCGTCGGCGGCGAGCTCAACGCGTTCACCTCCAAGGAGCACACCTGCTACTACGCGCACGTGCTCGACGAGGACCTGCCGCTGGCGGTGGACCTGCTCTGCGACGTCGTGTTCGACGCGGTGAACGCCTCCAGCGACGTGGACGTCGAACGCAGCGTGGTGCTCGAAGAGATCGCGATGCGCGACGACGACCCGGAGGACCTGCTGCACGAGGTGTTCGCCGAGACGGTCCTCGGCGATCACCCGCTGGGCCGGTCGGTGCTCGGCACCGAGGAGTCCATCACCGCGATGAGCCGCAACCGGGTGCACGGCTTCTACCGCCGCGGTTACGCGCTGCCGAAGATGGTGATCGCGGTGGCGGGCAACGTCGAGCACGCCCGCGTGCTGCGGCTGCTGCGCAAGGCGCTCGGTTCGCGGCTCGACGGGCCGCAGACGCCGCACCCGCCGCGTTCCGGGCGTGCCCGGCTGCCCAAGCAGCGCCCGCTGGTGCTGCGCCACGACGACACCGAGCAGGCGCACCTGCTGCTGGGCTGCCGCGCGCTGAACCGGCACGACGAGCGGCGGTTCACGCTCGGAGTGCTCAACGCGGCGCTCGGCGGCGGCATGAGTTCCCGGCTGTTCCAGGAGATCCGCGAGCGGCGCGGGCTGGCGTACTCGGTGTACTCGTCGGCAACCGCCTACTCGGACGCCGGTTCGTTCGCCGTCTACGCGGGCTGCCAGCGGGACCGGCTGGGCGAGGTGGCCGCGGTGATCCGCGAAACGCTGGCCGCGGTGGCCGCCGACGGGCTCGGCGAGGACGAGGTCGCCCGCGGGCGCGGGCAGCTGCGCGGCGGGCTGGTGCTGGGCCTGGAGGACACCGCTTCGCGGATGAGCCGGGTGGGCAAGAGCGAACTCAACTACGGCAGCCACCTCAGCGTGGAAGAGACGCTGGACCGCATCGACGCGGTCACCGCGCAGGACGTGGCCGCGCTGGCGCGGGACCTGCTGCGCAGACCGCTGACCACGGCCGTCGTCGGACCGTACGAAGACGAGCAAGATTTGCCGGAACCCCTCCGGCGGTAGGGAGAGTGTGAAGATGATTTGCGTAGTGGGTCGGGTGGCGGAACCTCAGACGCCTGCTCGCTGCGGGATCTCCTCCTGAAGTAGCGCCCTACTAGGCGTCGGAGCTTTCCTCGCGAGCAGACGCCTGAGAACCCGCGGCGGTGCCGGTTGCTCAGGCGGCCGCCGCAAGCGGCTTCGCCGCTTCTCAAACAAACCTAGGAATTTCGCCGGCATCACCGGCTCGGCCACGCAGAACGCAGAAAGGCGGCACGTTCGTGACTTCCCCAGCTTCCACTCCGGTCCGGGTCGGCGTTCTCGGCGCGCGCGGGCGGATGGGTTCCGAGGCGGTGCGCGCCGTGCAGGAGGACCCCGGTGCGGAACTCGTCGCGTCGGTCAACCGCGAGGACTCGCTGGAGGTGCTGGTCAGTTCCGGCGCGCAGGTCGCGGTGGACCTGACGCACCCCGATTCGGTGCTGGAGAACGTGCGCTTCTGCGTCGAGCGCGGCATCCACGTCGTCGTCGGCACCAGCGGGCTCGGCCCGGACGAGCTGGAGCAGGTGCGCAGCTTGCTGGCCGAGCGGCCCGCGACCGGGGTGCTGGTGGTGCCGAACTTCGCGCTCGGCGCGGTGCTGTCGATGAAGTTCGCCGAGATCGCTGCCCGGTTCTTCGAGTCGGCGGAGATCGTCGAGCTGCACCACCCGAAGAAGGCGGACGCCCCCTCGGGCACCGCGGCTCGGACCGCGGAGGTCATCGCGCAGACCCGCGAGTCCGCAGGGCTCGAGGCCGCGCCGGACGCCACCAGCAGAGGGCTCGACGGCGCGCGCGGCGCCAAGGTGAACGAGGTGCCGGTGCACTCGATCCGGATGGCCGGACTGGTGGCGCACCAGGAGGTGCTGTTCGGCACCGAAGGGGAGACGTTGACCATCCGGCACGACTCCTACGACCGGCGTTCGTTCATGCCGGGCGTGCTGCTGGCCATCCGCGAAGTCGGCGGCAGGCCGGGGCTGACCGTCGGGCTCGACACCGTGCTGGGGCTGTGAATGTCCACCAACGAGCGGCAATCCTGGTTCGGTCCGCGCGCCGCGGCGTTCGTGCTCGCCGCGGTGCTGCTGGTCTACCTGGTGCTGATGGGGCAGCGCGCGGTCACGATGATCGTGACCGCGCAGCCGGTGTTCGTCGTGCTCGGGCTGGCGATCCTGGTGCTGCCGGTGCTGGGTGCGCTGCTGGTGGCCGACCAGCTCCGGTTCGGCGCGCAGACCGAGCGGCTGGCGCGGTTGCTGGAGTCCGAGGGGAACCTGCCGGACACCTCGCACCTGCCGTTGCGCCCCTCCGGGCGGGTGCAGCGGGAAGCCGCCGACGCCTGGTTCGAGCAGAAGCAGGCCGAACTCGAAGCCGCGCCGCACGAGTGGCGGGCGTGGTTCGCCCTCGCCCAGGCGTACGACTTGGCCGGGGACCGCAACCGCGGACGCAAGGCGATGCGCCGGGCGATCGAACTCCAGCGCGGCGACGCGGAGGGCGAAAAGTAGTTCATCCGGCGCCGCGGCGGTACCTACGAACGGCGGGGAACGTTCGGCGGCCCGGAAAAGTTCCCGTGCCTATCTCACGGATTGGTCGATTGGTTGACACCGGGTAGATCGCCCACGCATGATCTACCGCATGTCGAGGTTCACCACTCTGGTGGCTCGCCTGCACGTCGATTTGCAGCAGCAGGCCAGCGCCCTGTGTAGCATTCGCTGACGATCCTTTCGCCGACTTCCGCGCAGGCCATTCAGCGGAGTTCGCCCGTGGAAAATCCGCGGGCGGCACCGCGCGGCGCGCAGCGCCGCACCTGAATCGCGGATTCCCTCTTCCTTTCGGCGCGGGCCGGCCGTTTGCGGCGGTTCGCGCAATTCCGTGTCCCCAACGGAACCAGACCCACCGGCCCGGAAACGCATTTCCGGGGCGGCGGGCAGGTGCGCCCGGGGGCGGGCCGGAGGCACGTCCGGAATCGACGCCTCCCGTGCGGATCGATGCTGCGCGGGAATCGCTGGACCGGCGCCACCGGAAACCTTTCCCGAGAACACCTGTGCCCGAATGCAGGTAATCGAGTTCGAAGGTGCCCAGACGTTGGTGGAATTTCGCAGCAGACCGGAGAGAACATGAGAATCAAGGCGCGAGTGCTGCGCAGAGGAATGATCGGGGCGGCCGCCGCGCTGCTCGCGGTCGGCACCGTCACGTTGCCCGTGCAGGACGCCGACGCGGACGTGCAGGTCACGACGCAGCAGGTGCCGGGGGCCGACGGCAAGAACTACTCGGTCACCAACCACACCGTCCGCAACGTGGCGACCAAGGCCGCGGACGGAAAGCGCAAGGAATGGCTGCTGGTGTGGGCCGGTGACGAGAACATCGCCGACACCGCGGTCAAGGACGTCAAGGGCCTGCCCGGGTCGTTGAAGGATCCGGTGAACAAGGCGAAGAACGCGCTTCCCGGACCGGACTTCCTCGCGGTCATCGACGCGACGAAGGGTTCGGAGACCTACGGGAAGGTGGTCAACACCGCCACCGTGGGGCCGCTGGTGGAGAACGAGCCGCACCACATGCAATACGTGTGGCACAAGGGCGACACCATTTTCGCGGGCGCGTTGTTCCTCGGCGCGACCTACGCGTTCGACGTGACCAAGCTGCCGAACCTGGAGCTCAAGGGCGTCAGCTTGCCGACGCAGACGCTCGGCGGTTCGGTTCCGGACGCTTATTGGACGCTGAAGGACGGCACGTCCTACGGCACCTACATGGGCGGTCCGGTCGCTCCCGGTCCTTATCGCTACGACGACGGATCGGTGCACAGCGGAAACGGTTTCGCGGGTAGCCCGGGCGAAGTCGTGCGATTCGACCGGGACGGGAAAGTGCTTTCCCAATCCCCGGCCGCGACTCCGCAGGGCGACAACCCGAAGTTGTGCGACAACCTGCCGCGGCTGGGCAAACCCACCTGCGCCAACCCGCACGGCATCCAGGCCCGCGAGGACCTGAACACGCTGGTCACCAGCGACTACGCGGAACCGCGCAACATCATCCTGGACCCGGTCAAGCAACCGTCGCCGTACCTGCGGCGGCCGACCGTGCGCACCTGGGACATCTCCGACCGCAACCAGCCGAAGCTCAAGTCGGTGTCGTACCTGCCGGACGGGCCGCGCGCCGATCCGGAGGACCCGCTGCATTCGGAAAGCCGCGCGGTCATGGAAACCACCGTCACCAACCAGCCCGGCCACAAGGGCGCGTTCGCCGAAACCATGCAGGGCGGCGCGGTCTTCTACACCCCGGACATCACCGCCCCGGCCCCGCGCTGGACGCAGGTGTTCGACGACGGGCAGGCGTTGAAGGCGATCGACCCGGCGAATAACGACGCCAAGGGCAGCGGCTCGAACGGCGGCTGGATCCAGACCAGCCCGGACGACCGGTTCCTGTACCGCGCGGTGCAGGGCAGGCAGAAGGGCACGCTCGGCCCGGACGACCCGGGTGCCACCGGCGGCGTGTACACGCTGGACATCTCCAAGCTGACCAGCAAGGGCACCGACTTCCAGTGCTCCATCGACAGCGTCGAGAAGGCGGAGAACGGCGGCGGGCAGGACTGCCCGACGCTGGCCGGTGCGGCTCCGATCAACCCGGGACAGCCCGGGGCGGGTCCGCACTGGGGCGCCTACGACAACTTCAAGCCGGGCGCCGACGGCAAGTACGAGGAGACCAAGCAGCCCGGCCGGTTGGCGGTGTCGAACTACTTCGTCGCACGCACCGGCAACGACGGGGATCACAAGGTCAACATGATCGACCTCGCCGAGGACGGCCAGGTCAACGTGGACGAGTCGTTCAAGGACGAGGTCACCGGTGAGACGGGCATCAACTTCAACCGCAAGTCGTGGCCGCACGGGCCGTTCGGGAACGCGAAGCCGCACTCCGAGCTGTTCGTGGTCGCCGACGAGGACCTGAAGTAGCTCACCCGCCCGGGCATCGCCGCGCGCGGTGCCCGGGCCCCGGTTTTCCCTGCGTGAAGCGAGGTTTCGCGATGGACATGAGCGGTATGCACCCGGCAGCGACCGGTGTGGACGCCGCCGCGCTGGTGCTGCGCATCCTGCTGCTGTCGGGCACGGCCGTGGTCGCCGGGCTGGGGCTGCTGCGCGGGTCGGTGCGCACTACCGGGCGGGCGACGGTGGTGGTGGCCGCGGCCGCGGCCGTGATCGCCGCCGCGGCGAGCTTGCTGTCGATTCCGGTGCAGCACGTCAGCGTGCCGGTCGCGGTGGTGCACGCGGTGCTGGTGCTGGCGCTTCCGATCCTGCTGCGCCTGCCGTCGCCGGCTTCCTACCTCGGCTTCGCGCTGACCGTGCTGCTGATCGTGGAAAGCGGGCTCGGGCATTCGCCGGTGGAATTCTTCGCCGCGGCGGTGGCGAGCGCGGCCGTGGTCGGCTGGCTCGGGCTGGCCGGATACGGCTTGCTGCTGCCCGCCGAGCAGCGCCCGGACGGTGCGCCGCGGTTGCGGTACCTGGCATGGGCGCTGGCCGCGGCACTGGTGGTGGCGGTGGCGGTGCAGTTGTTCAGCACCGGCATCGCGGATCGCAGGCTGCTGAGCCCGCTGGGTGCGGCGCTGCTCGTGCTCACACTGTCCACAGTGGCCGTTGTTGGGGCGGTTCTGCTGCTGCGCCAGGAGAATCCTTGGCGGATCTACCGCTTCGGTGCAGGCGCGGTCGCCGTGGCCTTCGTCGCGTTCACGGTGCTGCCCGCGATTCCGCGTCCCGGTGAGCTCCCGCAGCCGGGAGTCGCCCGGCTCGCGCACACCACCGTCGGCGAGCAGGACGTGCCGGTGCTGGTGACACCGCACCGCCCAGGACCCAACCTGGTGCACCTGCCGGAAAGCGCAGGTGACGAGCTGACCATCGACTCCGGTGGGCGGCCCGTCCGGGCGGTTTCGCGGCCGGGCACCAGCGGTTACTGGGCGCAGGTGGACCTGCCAGCCGGGCGCAGCGATCTGGTGCTGCGCCGCGGCGTCGCGGCAGGAAGCGTCGAAGTCGACACCGGCGACGCACCCGGGCCCGCCGACGCGGCGGGCTCCGACGGGCCGGAATGCGCCAGCGCCGCGCTCGCCGGAATCGTTGCGGGACAACGGGATTCGCTCACCGGTTGCCCCGCCGACTCGCTCCAGCAGCAGGACGCCGCGGCGCTGCGCGCCCTCGTCGGATACGTGCACCGCAACGGCGCACCCGGAATCACCGTGATCGGCGACGACTCGCCGCGCTCCCGGCAAGCCACCGGCGTCGTGCGAACGGCGGCGGACGCGGCGCGCCTGCCGGTCAGCGGCGCACCGCGATCCGAGAACGCGCTGATCCTGGTGTCCGGCTGGACCAACGCGGCCGAACACCTCGAATCGGTGCGGCAACGGCCCGGCGGGCCACCGAACTACACCTACGGCGCCCACCTCGCGCCGTGGCTGCTGCACAGCCCCGTGACCACCGCGGCGGCCAGCTCGGCCGCTCCGCTGCGGTTCGACCCGCGCGACTACCGGTCGCTCGAATACGGCATGGCCATCAACGAGGGATTCGGCGGCGAACCGCCATCGGTGGCCGGGCTGGAGACCTGGCTCGCCGCGCGCGGGCAGCGGATCGAAGACCCCATCTCGGTGTACGCGGCCGCGCAGGTCGACGTGATGCAGATGGACATGCCCGGAATGGGCGGGATGAAGATGCCGATGCACGGCTCCGACCCCGCCGGCCAGTGGCTCCCGCGCGGCACCGTCGTCCCCGTCTCCGGCCCGTTGACCCCGGATTGATCGTTCTGGGCCCATTTTGCGTAGCGGTGCCGGTTGCGAACGCCGTGAGAGCGGCTAGCGCCGCTTGAAACGCAACAAGCACAACAGCCGCCTTCCGTGGCGAACGCCGCTACGCAACCGGGAAAGATCGAGCCGAACGGGTTTGTTGGACCACAACGGCAAGCTTTCGAGACGAGGAGAATCCATGTCCGCAGTCGGCGTCGACAGCGCCCCCAGAACCCCGCCGCCTCCCGCGGCCCAAGCACCACCGGCCCGGCCCGGCGTCGTGACCGCCGGCATCCTGCTCGCCGTCGTCGTCGGCCTCGCCGTCGCGGCCGAAGCCGGGTGGAAACTGACCGTCCTCTACGCCGTCGGGCTCGCGCTCGGCACCGTGCTGTTCCACTCGCGGTTCGGTTTCACCTCGGCGTGGCGGCAGCTCGTTTCGGTCGGTCAGGGGCGCGCGCTGCGGGCGCACATGGTCATGCTGGCCGCGGCCTGCCTGCTGTTCTCCGCGATCCTCGGCGGCGGGCTCGGGCTCTCGGGCGCGCCGGAAGGGACCGTCGCGCCCGCCGGGCTCGGCGTGATCCTCGGAGCGTTCCTGTTCGGGGTGGGGATGCAGGTCGGCGGCTCGTGCGCGTCCGGCACGCTGTTCGCGGTGGGCAGCGGGCAAACCGCGATCCTCTACACCCTCGGCGGCTTCATCGCGGGTTCAGTGCTCAGCGCGTTCATCTCGCCCTGGATCAAGACGCTGCAGAACACCGGCCCCACGGTGTCGTTCGCGGACACCCCGCTGGGCTATCCCGGCGCGCTGCTCATCTCGCTGGTGATCATCGCGGCGGTCGTGGGTGTGTCGCTGCTGGTCGAACGTCGCCGCACGCCGCCGCCGATCGAGCAGCCACCCACGGCGCGCGGATTCCTGCGAGTGCTGCGCGGCTCGTGGCCGCTGTGGGCCGGGGCGCTGCTGCTGGCCGGGTTCAACGCGCTGACGCTGTTCATCTCCGGAGGGCCGTGGGGCATCACCTCGGCGTTCGGGCTGTGGGGCGCGAAGTTCCTCGGCTGGATCGGGGTGGACATCTCCGGTTCGCCCTTCTGGAGCGACCCGGAGAACACCGCGAAGCTGCAAGCGTCGGTGCTCGCCGACAAGACCTCGGTGATGGACTTCGGCATCATGATCGGCGCGCTGATCGCTTCCGCGCTGGCCGGAGCGTTCGTGCTGCACCGGCGGATCCCGCTGCGGCTCGCGCTCGGCGCGGTGCTCGGCGGCATCGCCATGGGCCTCGGCGCGCGGCTGGCCGGTGGCTGCAACATCGGCGCCTACTTCTCCGGCATCGCCTCGTTCAGCCTGCACGGCTGGCTGTGGGGAGTGCTGGCCATCGCAGGCACCTACGCAGGCCTGCTGCTGCGGCCCCTGTTCGGGCTGGGCAATCCGAAACCCGGCGACGCGGTGTGCTGAGCCCGCGCCGGTGAACCGCGCGCGGCGCGCCGGGTCCCGGCTGGCTCCGCCGTGGCAGAGACCTTCCGCCATCGGGCGGGAGAGCGACCTCCCCGCCGACCGGCGGGAGAGCACGGAAGGAAGAGATCACCATGCCGAAAACCCTCGCCAGGGTGGCCACCACGGCCGCGGCCACCCTCGCCCTCGCCGGGTTCGGCGCGGGCGTCGCGCACGCCGACCCGCCGTCGATCTGGCTCGTGCCCGGCGTGGACGCCGGTGGACTGCTCAGCCCCACCGTCGGCCTGCCGACCGCCGCTCTCAACCCCGTCGTCGGACTGCTCGACGCGCTCGACTGACCAGGAGGAAACCGTCATGAACGCTGAACTGCGCCGCGGACTCGCGGTGTCCGCGCTGGTCGGAACCGCCCTGCTGGGCGGGGCTGGCGCCGCGGTGGCCGCACCGCAGCCCGCGCCGGAGCAGGACGGTGTCGTCGTGGTCGACGAACCGGACACCGGCGACCTGCACAACAAGTGGACCTTCGCGCCGCTCGGGGTCCCGGTGTTCGGGCTGGTCGACTCGGTGCTGGACGTGCCGGGCAAGCTCTTGCCGGGGGCGTGAGCGCCGCTTCGGGTGACGGCGGCCCCGGTCGGGCACCGGGGCCGTCCACGCGGCGGCTCAGATCCAGGCGATCATCAAGCCGGGGGCGACCGCCAGCGCCGCGAAGCGGGCGAAGCGGCCCACCAGGCCCGTGATCAAGAACGTGCTCAGCGGCACCCGCGCCCAGCCCGCGACCACGCAGGTCGCCAGGAACGGTGGCAGGCTCGCCGCCGCGCTCAGCAGCAGCACTCCACCGGTCCACATCGGACGGTGCAGGCACCAGGCGCGGAACCGGTCCAGCCATTCCTTCCAGCGGCCGGTGTGGTGCTCCGGATCGCTGCGGCGCTGCAGGAAACCGGGAAGTTTGATGATGCCGCGCGCGGCGTAGTAGTAGAGCAGCTTGCCGCCGATCTGCCCGAGGGTCACCACCAGCGCCAGCAGCCACCAGGGCACCTCCGGGCCCTTGACGACCATGCCGACGACGAAGATCTCCACGCTGATGATCGGGAACAGCGCGGAAACCACCGACATCCCGAAGGCGGTGGAGATCAAACCGATGGAGGTCAGCACGGGTCCTCCGGAGGTCGGTGCGTGGTCAGCGCCAGGCTAGCAACATCCCGCGAACGGCATCGTGTGGCCGGGCGGCTGCGGAGCGTTTCCGGCCGGGCCGCGACCCGCCCGGTGCAGGCGGCTCACTCCGGCCGGGAGAGTTCCAGGTCGAGCGGGCCGGACAGGCGCAGCTCCCGCAGCGGGCGACCAGCGGCGTCGAGCGTGCGGACCGTGCCGTCCGGACCCCAACCGGCGTGCTCGAAGAACGCGAGCGAGGCCGAATCCTCCTCCGGAACCCAGGTGATGCCGCGCGTGGCGCCGCCCTCGGCGAGCTGTTGCGCCATGGTCGCCAGCAGCCGGCCGCCGTGCCCGCGGCGACCCCAACGCGGCTCGACGAGCAGCGTGCTCACCAGCGCCACGGTCGCCGCATCCGGCGGTGGGGTGCCGTTCGCGGCGGCGGCTTCCTGCTCGGGAGCACGACCTGCGGCGCAGAACCCGACCGTCCATTCGCCCTCGGTGGCCACCAGCAACGTCACCTGGCCGCCGTGCAGTGCCTCTTCCCAGCTGCGTCGCGCCGCGTTCTCGTCCACGCTCGCCAGCGCTTCCGGCGGCAGCAGCTCGGCGTAGGCGCTGCGCCAGGTGGTGAGCTGGATCCGTGCGATCTCGGGGACGTCGGAAGGCGCGGCGAGGCGCACATCGGCATCGGCCATGCGCGCCAAACTAGCTGGGAGGTCAGTCCGGATGCGTGCGGGCGGGGGAGACGCGGTGCCGCGCGGGTTGCGTGACCGGTTCGTCCGGCGCGCGCAACAGCTCGCCGAACCGGTTCGTCGAGCCATGTGCTGCGGTTCGGTGCGCCGGGCGGGGTTGTCGGTGCGGCCTGGCACCATCCGGGTGATGGAGACGATGAGTGCTGCGGCAGCGCGGCGGACGGCGCTGGCCGCCCAAGGGTTCGCCGCGCAGGGATCCACTGCCGCACGGCCGACCGGGGAGGCGAACAGGCAGCACCTGAACCGGGCGCTGGGTCGGACGAAGCTGCTGCAGATGGACTCGGTGAACGTCGCGGTGCGGGCGCACTACATGCCGCTCTACAGCCGCCTCGGCGCTTACCCCGCGGAGCTCGTCGACAACGCCGCTTGGACGCACAGCGCTAAAAAGCCGCGGCTGCTCGTCGAGTACTGGGCGCACGAAGCCTCCCTCATACCGGTGCGGGACTGGCCGCTGCTGCGCTGGCGGATGCGCGAACACGGCAGCTCGTGGCGGCGGGGCCTGCGCGAACTGCTGGACGATTCACCCGGCCTCATCGACGACGTGCTCGCCGCGGTCAAAGACCTCGGTCCGGTCGGCGCAGGCACCCTCGAACGCGAACTCGGCGGTGGCACCCGCCAGGGGCGCGGACCGTGGTGGAACCGCACCGACACCAAACGGGTCTGCGAGTTGCTCTTCGCCATGGGCGAGCTGACCACCGGCACCCGCCGCGGTTTCGAACGGCTCTACGACCTGCCGGAACGGGTGCTGCCGCCGGACGTGCTCAGCCAAGACCCGGACGAGCACGACGCGGTGCGCGAACTCGTGCGGCGCTCCGCGGACGCGCTCGGCGTCGCGACCGAAGCCGAGCTGCGCGACTACTACCGGCTCAGCCCGCAGCGCGGCCGCCGCGCCGTCGACGAGCTCGTGGAAAACGGCGACCTCGAACCGGTCGCGGTGCACGGCTGGCGCAACCAGGCGTACCGGCACGTCGACGCACGCACGCCGAGGCGGGTGCGCGGCAGCGCGCTGCTCTGCCCGTTCGACCCGTTGATCTGGGAGCGCTCGCGGGCCGAGCGGCTGTTCGGCTTCCGCTACCGCATCGAGATCTACGTGCCGCAGCCGCAACGCGAGTACGGTTACTACGTCTTCCCCTTCCTGCTCGACGGTGAACTGGTGGCCCGGGTCGACTTGAAAGCCGACCGGACCGCGAAGGTGCTGCGCGTGCCCGGCGCGTTCGGCGAACCCGACCGCGATCTCGGCAAGATCGCCCCGGAGCTCGCCGCCGCGCTGCACGACATGGCCGCCTGGTTGGGCCTGGACGGCGTTGCCGTCGGAACCCGGGGCGACCTCGCCGACCCGCTGCGCGCGCTCACCGCAGCGTCCTGATCAGCTCGCTCACCCGGCCGAGGTGAGCAGCGCGTCGCCGCTACCGGTGCGGCCGAAGATCCGCAGCGGGGGCTCGTCCTCGGCAGGCTCCGCCGAAACCTCCAGGTCGCTGTGCGCCGACCCGGTCGTGGAGGTCAGGTCCACTTCCGCGGTCACCCCGCGCCGCACCGCGACCCGCAGCTCACCGGAACCCGTGATCAGCTCGGTCTGGCCGCGGGCGGCTTCGGAGATGGTGATGTCACCGCTGCCGGACCGGACCAGCACGTCCGCGTGCACCGCGCCCAGCCACACGCTGCCGCTGCCGGTCACCACCGACGACGCCGCACCAACCGAGGCGATCTCCACGTCACCGCCGCCGCTGCGGGCCTGCACCCCGGCACCCATCTCGCCGAGCCGCAGCGCGCCCGAACCGGTGCGCGCGACCGCGTTGCCGCCGGCCCGTTCCACGGAGACCGCGCCACCACCGGACTCCACCCGCGCCCGGCTCGCCGGACCGGTCACGCGCACGTCGCCGCCGGTCGAGCGCACCGAGACCTCGGTTTCCTCCGGTGCCCGCACCGTGATCGCCAGCGGAACGGTGCGCAGCGGCACCGTGCTCGGCGCGCGCACCGACAACCTGTTGCCGCCGGTGAAGTCGATCGTGGTCTGGCGCACCGCCTCCGCGATCGGTTCCCCGGGGCCGCGGTCGCCGAAGGCGCGATCCCCGAGCCCGCCGCCGAAACCGCCGGCCCCGAGACCACCAGCCCCGAGACCACCACGCCGTCCGGCTTCGCTGATCTGCCCGCCGACCCAGTTGAGCAGGCCGGACAGGCCGGTGCGCCATTCCGGGCCACCACCCGCGGAGTCGTGCCGGACCTCCACGTGCGTGGTCACCGTCTCGGCCAGCTCGACGTTGATCGCGCCGAGGCTGTTGCCGACGTCCACGACGATCGGCCCAGGAGTGTCGAATTCCTGGGTCCGCACGAGCTCGTTCGGTTCCCGGGATTCGGCATCGCCGGGTTGGGAGTCGCCGGGTTGGGAATTCCGGCCGGTGTCGCTGTTCAAGGTCGCCACCTCCCGTCAGCCCTGTACCCAGCCGTGGACCCGGGAGCCGTAGCCTTCGTCGCCGCGAAAGCGGCCCGGCCCGCCCCAACCGGGTCCGCGACCCGGCCGGTGGTGCTCCCACGGTCCCCGCGGTCTGCTGCCGTGCAGGGCGCCTTGCACTGCCTGCGCGACCCACGTGTTCAGCGACACGCCCTGCGTGGACGCGGCGTTCTCGGCCTGCGACTTGATCTCGTCGAGCAGCCGCAGCGTGATCCTGCTGATGTCACCGCTGTCGCCGCCCGGAGGCGGTGGCGGCGGCCGGTCGTCCTCGGCGGTCGAAGCCTTCCCGCCGCCTCCGCCGCTGACCGCCACCCGGACGTCCCGCCCGTCCAGCCGGACGTCCACGACCTGGTCTTCCAGGTGCGTGGTGACCTCCGCGGCGAGGTCGGAAAGCGCGTTCATGATCGCCAGCCGTGCCGCGGGCTCGATCGCGGCCGAGAGCACGGCGGCGGTCTGCCGGGTCTGCTCGTCGCCCGCCGAGGCGGCGGACGTGAGGTCTTCGCGAAGCTGGTTGATGTAAGGGCTCAGATCCATGACACCAATATGGCGTCGGTGCTGGCGTCGCGCAATCATCCAATGGTGTCGTCCGGTGTCACCGCGCCATCGCGAGTGGTGACCGGCCGGTGCGGCAGGACTGTCGGCACGGCCGGTTACGCTCGTTCCCGCAACCGCCGCAGCAGCGGCGGAGCAGCAGAACCCCCGAGACGAGCCAGAAGGGTCCGCGCACCGTGACCGAGATCGTGCCGCCGAAGGTCCAGCTCATCGGCAAGACGGAGTTCTTCCCCCCGGCCGACGTGGACTGGTCCACCGATGCAGACGGCGGCCAGGCGCTCGCGGAGTTCGCCGGCCGGGCCTGCTACCAGTCCTGGCGCAAGCCGAACCCGGCCACGGCCACCAACGACGGCTACCTGCGGCACATCATGGAGGTCGGCCACCTGTCCGTGCTGGAGCACGGCTCGGTGACCTTCTACCTGACCGGCATGTCCCGCTCGCTGACCCACGAGCTGATCCGGCACCGGCACTTCTCCTACTCGCAGCTGTCCCAGCGCTACGTCCCGGAGCGCGACGCCGCGATGGTCGAACCCGACGTGATCGCCGAGGACCCGGCGCTGCACGAGAAGTTCGTGCAGGCCACCGAGGCGAGCGTGCACGCGTACAACGAGCTGCTGGAAGCGCTGCAGGAGAAGTTCGCCGACGAGCCGAAGGCGACGCTGCGCCGCAAGCAGGCCCGCCAGGCCGCGCGCACGGTGCTGCCGAACGCGACCGAGACCCGCATCGTCGTGACCGGGAACTACCGCGCATGGCGGCACTTCGTGGCGATGCGCGCCAGCGAGCACGCCGACGTGGAGATCCGCGCGCTCGCCGTGGAATGCCTGCGCCAGCTGCAGAAGGCCGCACCGAACGTGTTCGGCGACTTCGAGATCACCAGCCTCACCGACGGCACCGAGGTCGCGTCCAGCCCGTTCGTCACCGAGGGCTGACTCCCGGCCGAGCGCCCGGTGCGCGTGCCGGTTCGCTGATCACGGCTACAGTGGCCGCATGGGTGTGGCCAACGACGAGCGCCGGGAACTCTGCGACCTGTTCGAGCGGGTCGGGCCGGACGCGCCGACGCTGTGCGGTGACTGGAAGACCAAGAACCTCGCGGTGCACCTGCTGCTGCGCGAGCGTCGTCCGGACGCGCTGGCGGGCAAGTTCATCAAGGCGCTCGCCGAGCGCGGCGACAAGGTGGAGCAGGAGCTGCGGGACAAGCCGTGGCCGGACCTGATCGCCACGTTGCGCGAGGGGCCGCCGAAGTGGAACCCGATGTCGTTCGGCTCGGTGGACGAGACCGTCAACGCCGCCGAGTTCTACGTGCACCACGAGGACGTGCGCCGCGCGCAGCCGGGCTGGCAGCCGCGCCCGTCCGACCCGGAGCGGGAGGAAGCGCTGTGGAAGTCGCTGTCCCGGGTGGCGAAGGTGTTCTACGGCCGCAGCCCTGTCGGCGTGGTGCTGCGCCGCCCGGACGGCACCGAGATCGCCGCGAAGCGCGGTCCGCGCACGGTGCGCCTCAGCGGTGAGCCGAGCGAGCTGATCCTGCACGCCTTCAGTCGCCGCCAGCACCAGGTGGAAATCGAAGGCAACGAGGCGGACGTGCTCGCGGTGGAGGACTTGCGCCGTTCGTTCTGAAGCCGGTCGCGCTCGAACCGGCTGGGCCGAACGGGTGACCGGCGGCGCCGTGCGGATCGCACGCATGTGCCGCTGGAAAACCCGCGCCACCGCAGCCGCCGCGACGGAAGAAGATCGGCCCGCACGGGCGCTGACCGGTACCTTTCCGGCTGCCGCCGGTCGCGGCGGAGGTCCTGCGCACGGCCGCCGATGCGGCGCGTTGATCAATGGACTCACCAGGTAGCGTCAGGAGCTATGACCGTCTGTCCTACCGCTGCCCCTGGCCGACCGTTCGGCCGGGTCCTGACCGCCATGGTGACGCCGTTCGACGGAGACGGGAAGCTCGACCTGGCGTTGTCCCAGGAGTTGGCGACCTACCTGGTCGATCACGTCGGCAACGACGGCCTCATCGTCAACGGCACCACGGGAGAGAGCCCCACGACCAGCGACGACGAGAAGGAGCGCCTGCTGCAGGCGGTCGTCGAGGCGGTCGGCGACCGGGCGACCGTCGTCGCGGGCGCGGGCACGAACAACACCGAGCACTCGGTGGAGCTGGCCCGCAGCGCCGAGAAGGCGGGCGCGCACGGTCTGCTGGTGGTCACCCCGTACTACTCGCGGCCCCCGCAGGAGGGGCTGCTGGCGCACTTCGGCACGGTCGCGGACGCGACCGATCTGCCGGTGATGCTCTACGACATCCCGCCGCGTTCGGTGGTGCCGATCCAGACCGACACGCTCAAGCGGCTCGCCGAGCACCCGCGGATCAAGGCCGTGAAGGACTCCAAGCACGACCTGTGGGCGGGCAGCGAGGTGCTGTGCAACAGCGATCTTGCCTACTACTCCGGTGAGGACCCGCTGAACCTGCCGTGGCTGTCGGTCGGCGCGGTCGGCTTCGTCAGCGTGATCGGCCACGTGGTGGGCGACCGCCTGCGCAAGATGCTGGACGCGTTCGAGGCCGGGGACATCGAGTCGGCGCGGGACGTGCACGCCGGTCTCATGCCGGTGTACCGCTCGATGAACTTCGTCGGTGGCGTGATCTTCTCGAAGACGGCGCTGCGGCTGTGCGGCTACGAGACCGGGCATCCGCGGCTGCCGCTGCCGCAGGCCACCGACGAGCAGGTGCGGGTGATCACCAGCGATCTGTGGGACGCCGGTCTTGTCCTGGTCAACCCCGATGCCGCAGCAGAGGTGACGTCCCGGTGAGCACGCAGCCTTCCGAACACCGCCCGATGGCGCCGACGGCGTCCGCGCCGCCGCCCGCGCTGCCGGAGGGCGGCTTGCGGGTCACCGCGCTCGGCGGCATCGGCGAGGTGGGCCGCAACCTGACCGTGTTCGAGTACGCGGGCAAGCTGCTCATCGTCGACTGCGGGGTGCTGTTCCCCGAGGACGATTCGCCGGGTGTGGACCTGATCCTGCCGGACTTCGGGCCGATCGAGGACCGCCTGGACGACATCGAGGCGCTGGTGCTCACCCACGGGCACGAGGACCACATCGGCGCGGTGCCGTTCCTGCTGCGGCTGCGCCCGGACATTCCGGTGGTCGGCTCGAAGTTCACGTTGGCGCTGCTGGCGGCCAAGTGCAAGGAGCACCGGCAGACGCCGCAGCTGATCGAGGTCGCCGAGGGCCAGCACAGCGAGCACGGCGCGTTCGACCTGGAGTTCTTCGCGGTCAACCACTCGATCCCGGACGCGCTGGCGGTCGCGATCCGCACTCCCGCGGGCGTCGCGCTGCACACCGGGGACATCAAGCTGGACCAGCTGCCGCTGGACGGCAGGCTCACCGACCTGGCCGGGTTCTCCCGGCTCGGCGACGAGGGTGTGGACCTGTTCCTGGTCGACTCGACCAACGCCGAGGTGCCGGGGTTCGTCACGCCGGAACGCGAGATCGGCCCGGTGCTGGACTCGGTGATCGGCAAGGCGACCCAGCGGCTGATCGTGGCCTGCTTCGCCAGCCACGTGCACCGCGTGCAGCAGGTGCTCGACGCCGCCGAGCAGCACGGCCGCAAGGTCTGCTTCGTTGGCCGCTCGATGGTGCGCAACATGGGCATCGCAGCCGATCTCGGTGTGCTGCGGGTGCCGCCGGGCCTGCTGGTGGAGTTGGACGAGGCGCTGGCGATGCCGGAGCACCTGGTGCTGTTCGTCTCGACCGGTTCGCAGGGCGAGCCGCTTTCGGCGCTGTCCAGGATGGCCCGCGGTGAGCACAAGCAGATCCGCATCAAGGCCGGGGACACGGTGGTGCTGGCGAGCTCGCTGATCCCAGGCAACGAGACCGCGGTGTTCGGCGTGGTCAACGGCCTGGTCCGGCTGGGTGCCGAGGTGGTGCACCAGGGCGGGGCGAAGGTGCACGTCTCCGGGCACGCTTCCGCGGGTGAGCTGCTGTACCTGTACAACGCGGTGCGCCCGAGCAACGTCATGCCGCTGCACGGCGAGTGGCGGCACCTGCGCGCGAACGCCGAACTGGCCCGGCTGACCGGCGTCGCCCCGGAACGGGTGGTGATCGCCGAGGACGGTGTCGTGGTCGACCTGGTCGACGGCATCGCGAAGGTCGCGGGCCGCGTCGAAGTGGGTCACGTCTACGTCGATGGATTGTCAGTTGGCGACGTGGGCGAGTCGACGCTGTCGGACCGCCTGGTGCTCGGAGAGGGCGGCTTCATCTCGATCACCGTGGCGGTGGAGGCCGCCACGGGCCGGGCGGTGTCCAGCCCGACGATCTCCGGGCGCGGTTTCTCCGACGACCCGAAGGCGCTGGACGAAGTGGTGCCGCTGGTCGAGATGGAACTCGCCCGCACCGAATCGGAAGGCATCACCGACACCCACCGCATCGCCCAGGCCGTGCGCCGCGTGGTCGGCAAGTGGGTCGCCGACACCTACCGCCGCCGCCCGATGATCGTCCCGAACGTGCTGCCGGTGGGGTCCTGAGCGACGTCGGCGGGCCTTGCCCCGGTGACGGGCTTTCCGAGCGGTCGTGATGGCCGCTGCAGCTCGCGTCCGGAGACCCCCGCGTCTCGTAGGGTCACCGGACGTGACCATCGAGACCCTTCAGCAGCGCCTGCGCACATTCGCGGATGAACGTGATTGGCACCGGTTCCACGACCCGAAGAACCTCGCCATGGCGTTGTCCGTCGAGGCGGGCGAACTCGTCGAGCTCTTCCAGTGGCTCACCCCGGAGCAGTCCGCGCAGATCATGGACGACTCCGCAGCCGGCGAGCGAGTGCGCCACGAAATGGCCGACGTGCTCGCGTACCTGCTGCGCCTCGCCGACGTGCTCGACATCGACATCCTGGCCGCACTGGACGTGAAGATGGGCTTGAACGCGGCCAAGTACCCGGTCGAAACGGCCAAGGGCAACGCTCGAAAGTACGACCGGCTCGAATGAGCGGACTGCTAACCTGGCCCGGCAAGATCGCGGCCCGACGGGCACCGAAGTAGCCACTTCGTCGCTGCCCCCACCCGCGCGTGGATCACGCGTGCCCAGTGGGGGTTGTCAGTGGCACTGGTTCGCCGGAGCGCGGCCGAACTGCTCGAAGACGCGAAAGCCGACCGGTTGCACTTGCTGCTCAACGAGCAGGCCGAGTTCCAGCTCGAGTCCCGGGTCGGAACCTCCGAGGTGCGGTCCTGGCAGCGCAGCCTCCCGGTGCTGCTCGCCGATCTGGCAGATGCCGGGCTCGGGCACGTCGAGGTGCTGCTGGAACACAAACTCCCGCACAGCCCTCGGCGCGTCGACGCCGTCCTGTGCGGAACGCACCCCACGACCGGCGAATCCAGCTACGTGCTCGTCGAGTTGAAGCAGTGGTCGCACGTCGAAGCGGCAGTGGGCGAGCTCGTCCGCACCGCCGGTTACGGTCCGGCCCCCGTTCTGCATCCGGTCGAGCAGGTTCGCCGCTACTGCCAGTACCTCGTCGATTCGACGCCCGCTCTGGCCGCACGTCCGGACGCCGTCCACGGCATCGCCTACCTGCACAACGCGCGGAACGCGGACGTCTCGGCGTTGCGCGACCACGCGCTGAGCGAGTACGGACGCCTGTTCACCCTCGACGATCGAGGCGCGCTCGTCGACCGCCTGCAGGCCGTGCTCGGCCGGGCCGGTGACCGCGACGCCGCGCGTAACGCCGCCGACGAGTTCCTCAACTTCCACCACGCGCCGTCCAAAGCGCTGCTCAACATCGCGGCCAAGGAAATCCGGGAGCGCGAGCAGTTCGTGCTGCTCGACGAGCAGAAGGTCGCCTACGAGACGGTCATGCACGCCGTGCGCAATGCTCGCGCCGCCAGTACTCGCACCGTCGTGATCGTCCTCGGCGGCCCTGGTTCCGGGAAGAGCGCCATCGCGCTGAGCCTGGTCGGCGAACTCGCGCGGCAAGGCCGTACCGTGCACCACGCCACCGGATCCGGCGCCTTCACCCGCACGCTCCGCAAGACCGCGGGCAGCCGCAACACCCGCGTGCAGGGGCTGTTCAAGTACTTCAACAATTACGTCAGCTCCGAACCCCGCGAACTCGACGTCCTGATCTGCGACGAAGCGCACCGCATCCGGGAAACGAGCGTGAACCGCTTCACCAAGAAGGAAGTCCGCGCACGTGCCGGGCGGCAGATCGACGAATTGATCGACGTCGCATCGGTGCCCGTGTTCCTCCTCGACGAGGACCAGATCGTGCGTCCGGGGGAAATGGGGTCGCTGGAGGAGATCACCACAGCGGCCAAGACGAAGGGCTGCGAAGTCGAGGTCGTGCGCCTGGAGGGCCAATTCCGCTGTGGCGGCTCGGCGGCGTTCGACACCTGGGTTTCCCGGCTGCTCGGACTCGAACAGGCCGGTCCGACGGAATGGACCCGCCTGGTGTCGGCGACCGATGATGATTTCGTCGTCGCCAGCGCTGCGACTCCGCAGGCGATGGAAGCATGGTTGCGGACCCGGCGGTCCGAACACGGCGGCACCGCGCGCATCGCCGCGGGCTACTGCTGGCCGTGGAGTGATCCGGCCGAGGCGGAGCAGGGCAAACACCTCGTGGACGATGTCGTCATCAACGACTGGAAGCGTCCCTGGAACGCAAAACCCGGCAACAGCGTCCCCGACGCGCCCGAGTCCTATTTCTGGGCTTCCGACGAGCGCGGATTCGGCCAGGTCGGATGCATCTACACCGCCCAGGGCTTCGAGTACGACTGGGCCGGCGTGATCATCGGCCCGGACCTCGTCCGCCGTGACGGGGAGTGGGTCGCACGCCGCGGCCACTCGCACGACCCGGGTGTCCGGAAGGCGGACGAACTCCACTTCGCCGGGCTCATCCGCAACACTTACAAGGTGCTGCTCACAAGGGGGATGAGCGGGGTCTGCGTGTATTCCCCGGACCCCGAGACGCAGGAATTCCTGGCGCACGTGACGCGATGACCCGGGTTCCTCGGCTCAAGGCGTCGGTGGGAACGCGGTGATCGATACCGCGTTCCCGCCCGATTTCAGTCCTGGTGCTCCGATCCGCCCGGCGATGTCTCGGGCCGTTGCGGTTGCGGCTTCGCGCCCTTCGGGACCGGCTGGGGGAGTGGTTCACAGGTGGTGTCGGGACCGCCGCCGGGTTTGCGGGCGGGGCGTTCGCCGGTGTTGAGGTAGTCCGCGATCTGGTCGTCCAGGCAGCGGTTCCCGGAAAGCGAGCCGGAATGCGTGGTGCCGCCGGGAAGGCTGATCAGGCTGGAGTTCGGGAAGCGCTTCCGCGTTTCCAGCGCGCCGGGGTACGGCGTGGCCGCGTCCAGTTCCTCGTTGATCAGCAGCGCGCTTTGCACGCCGCCGCCGTCGACGTCGACCGGCTCGCCCGGTTCGACCGGCCAGCTCTGGCAAGAGGCGTTGTACCAAGCGTTCGCCCAGGTCTCGAACGGCGCCTTCGCGTGCGTGATCCAGTTGTCCACCCGCCAGCGGTTCCACTGCCGCGGCCACTGCAGGTCGCTGCACTGGACCGCGTTGTAGACGGCGAAGTTGTTGTCGTCGCCCGGTGAGTTGTCCGAGTCGTAGATCTTCTTCAGCGGTTGCCAATCGCCGCGCTGCACCCATCCGGAGAACGCCTCCGCGCGCTGTTCCCAAGCTTTGTGCTCGTACCCGGCCTGCAGGAACAGGTCGACCCACTCGTCGGAGCCGATCACCCCGCCCGCCGGCTGCGCGTCGAGCTTGGCCTTCTGCTCGTAGAACCGCCGCTCCACCTGATCACCGGTGGTGCCGAGGTGGTAGACGGAGTCGTAGCGGGCGACCCAATCGAAGAAGATCTTGATGTTGCGGTCGAACGCCACGTCCTGGTTGAGGTTGTTCTCGTACCAGACGTCCTCCGGGTTGACCACGCCGTCCAGCACCACCCGCCGCATCCGGTCCGGGTGCAGCGTGCCGTAGACCTGGCCGAGGTAGGTGCCGTAGGAGAACCCGTAATAATTGATCCGCTGCTGCCCGAGCGCCTTGCGGATGCTTTCCATGTCCGCGACGGAATCCGTCGTCTTCATGTGCTTCAGCAGTGCGCCGCCGGACTTCCCGCACGCCTGCGCGTAACGGGCCGAGCGGTCCCGCAGCTCCCGCTCCTTCTGCGGGGTGTCCGGCGTGTAGTCCGGCCGGTCGTAGCCGAAGTAGTCGCGATCGCAGGACAACGCCGGTTTGCTGGCGCCGACGCCGCGCGGGTCGAAGCCGATCCAGTCGTAGGCGGCGCCCGCGTTCTTCGGCACCGAGGACCCCAGCTTCGCCAGTGCCAGCCCGGAACCACCGGGCCCGCCGGGATTGAGCAGCATCGCGCCCTGGTACTGGTCTTCCGGCACCGTGTGCTTCACCCGCGAGACGGCCAGCGAGATCTTTTCCCCGCCCGGATCCGCGTAATCCAGCGGCACTTCGAGCATTCCGCACTCGGCGTGCGCCTTCCGTAACGAATCGTCTTCGCACGGGCCCCATTTGATCGGTGCCGGGTTGAACGAGTCCGGTTCCGGAGAAACCGTTTCCCGAGCCGGGTCCTGGGGTGCCGGGACGTGGCCCGGTTGAGCGGCGGAACCAGCCGGCGCGAACAGTAGGCTCGCTGCCAGCAGGCCGGTCGCCGCCGTGGCGATCGCTGATTTCTGCACTTCGTTCCTCGATGTCCGTTCCAGCGCCCGGGCGGGCACCGATCGCGGCCAATCCCTGATCGGCGCCCAGTCCCTGATCGGCCCAGTCTCTCCCAACAGATCCGCGGCCCACCAGGAAGCCGCGAAGATCCAGCCGCGACGAACTTCCCCGCTCGAACGCCGACCAACGCGCGAGGAGACAGTCCGGCAGCTGAACGAAAACCGCGATTGCGTGGTCGATCAGCAGTCGGCCGACCGCTCGCCGCAAGGCTCGCAGCACGGCGACGCGCGCTCAAGGGCGCCAAGGACTCCTTTTGTCCCCAGCCGGGCGCGTCGCGTCGGCGTGCCGAGGTGCGTTCGGTTCGTCCGCACGCAGCGGAGTCAGCCCCGCCGTGATCCCGCGCATGATGCGGTCGCGCGCGCGGGCCGCATCGCCGGGCTTGTCCGCGGACAGGTCGCTCAAGTCGACCGGCTCGCCGAAGTGCACCCGCAGCACCGGCCGCCGCCGGATCGCACCGAGCCACGAACGCAGCAGGACACCGGCGTCGCGCGGGCTCTCCACCCGCGGCATCCCGTAGCGGACTACCTCGTGCGCACCCCACTGGCTGATCGGGACGACCGGCGCCCCCGAAGCCAGCGCCATCCGCGCCACACCGGTCTTGCCGCGCTCCGGCCACAGATCGGGTTCCAGGCTGATCCGCCCCTCCGGATACACCAGCACCGGCCGGTGGTCCTGCTCCAACGCATCGACGACGCGGTGCAGCGCCTCGCTCGCGGTGGCCCTACCGCGGTCCGCGCGCACGTGCCGCGACTTGCGCAGCAGCGAGCCCAGCACCGGAGCGTCGAACAACCCGCCGGTGGCCAAGAACCGCACCGCCAACCGGTTTCGCCCGCACGCCGCCATCACGACCAGGGCATCGACGTTGCCGATGTGGTTCGCCGCCAGCAGCAGCGGCTTGCCGCGCAGTTCGTCCGGCACATCACCGGTGACCTGCAGCCGTCCGGTGAGCCGCACCAGCGCGCGGTCGACCCGCAGCAGCACCCGCCACAGCAGCGGCGCCTCGCGGTACAGCTGCTCGCGTGCTGCCGGAGGCGGTTGCGCGGATTCGGGCTCGACGTGCTGGGCGACCATGACGGGTGAGCATCGCACAACGCTCGGCGTCACATGTCCCGGACCGGATAGCCGTGTGTTTCCTGCGCCTCCTGTGACGCAAAGCGGCCGCGCAAGATAACGTAAGGGCCATGGCGGGCCGGACCACGAGCGGCGCCCAGAGCGGGAAATCGTCACCGAAGAATGCGGCGAAATCCCCGGCG
Organism: Saccharopolyspora galaxeae; assembly: GCF_016526145.1. Classification (GTDB taxonomy): domain Bacteria; phylum Actinomycetota; class Actinomycetes; order Mycobacteriales; family Pseudonocardiaceae; genus Saccharopolyspora_C; species Saccharopolyspora_C galaxeae. The sequence goes on along the minus strand of NZ_JADDUE010000004.1, from coordinate 145,479 downwards.
CGGAACTCGACGCACAGTCCAGGCGGCACCAAGAGCGGCGGTGCCGCGAAGGGGCGCAACACCAGTTCTTCCTCCGGTGGTGGGAAACCGCGCCCCGGATCGACGCACGCGCCGCGCAGCTCACCCGCCAAGCGCGGCTCCTCGAACAGCGGCTCCTCGAAGAGCAGCGCCAAACGCGGCGCCAAGTCCGGCGCGCAACCGAGCCTCGGCGTCGGGCGCGTGCTGCGCCGCGCCAAGGACATCGACCCGGCGCACGGCCGCACCGGCATGGCGCTGATCGCGCTGGCCGCCGCCGTGATCACCGCCGCGGGCGTGTGGGGGCACGCGGGCGGGCCGGTCGGGCAGTGGCTGGACTGGGGCCTGCGGTTCGTCGTCGGCTCCGCGGTCATGGCGCTGCCGCTGGTGCTGGCCGGGATCGCGGTGTTCTTCGCGAGCACCGACACCAATCCGGAGGCGCGCCCGCGCGTGGTGCTCGGCTCGGTGCTGCTCGGGCTCAGCGTGCTCGGCGTGCTGCACATCGTGTTCGGCGCGCCCGCGAACTGGCAGGCGTGGCCGGGGGCGGGCGGAATCATCGGGTTCGTCGCGGGCGGCCCGCTCGCGCAGGGCGTGACGACGTGGGTCGCGGTGCCGGTGCTGGTGCTGGTGGCGCTGTTCGGGCTGATGCTGCTGACCGACACGACGCTGTCCACGCTGCGGGCCCGGTTCACCGCCGCGCCCGAGGAAGCGGACGAGCCGGTCACCGAAGAGGTCGAACCGGAGACGGTGCAGCTGCGCCGCCCGTCCCGGCGCAGGCAGGGCTCCAGCGCGAAGGGCTCCGACGCGAAGGAGGCCGCCGCCGACGGGCAGCTCTCCCTCGACGACGCGCCCGCCGAATCCGCGCCGAAGTCGAAGAAGCAGTCGAGTGAGCCGAAACCCGCGCCGGAAGAGGTCCCCGCAGCGGGTGAGCAGCAGGACCAGGAAGAACCCGAGGACAGCGGCAAGCTCACCATCAGCCGCACCGTCGAAGGCGACTACCGGCTCCCGCCGCTGGACGCGCTCACCGGCGGGGAAGCGCCGAAGACGCGTAGCAAGGCGAACGACTCCATGATCGAGGCGATCACCGCGGTCCTGGAGCAGTTCAAGATCGACGCGCAGGTCACCGGGTTCGTCCGCGGGCCGACGGTGACCCGCTACGAGGTGGAACTCGGCCCCGGCGTGAAGGTCGAGAAGATCACCGCGCTGACCAAGAACATCGCCTACGCCGCGGCCACCGACAACGTGCGGCTGCTCGCGCCGATCCCGGGCAAGTCCGCGGTCGGCATCGAGGTGCCCAACAGCGACCGCGAAATGGTGCTGCTCGGCGACGTGTTGCGTTCCTCCAAGGCCGCCGGCGACGCGCACCCGCTGGTGATGGGTCTGGGCAAGGACATCGAAGGCCACATGGTCACCGCGAACCTGTCCAAGATGCCGCACCTGCTGTGCGCGGGTTCCACCGGTTCCGGCAAGTCCAGCTTCGTGAACTCGATGCTGGTCTCGCTGCTGGCGCGGGCCACGCCGCAAGAGGTCCGGATGATCCTGATCGACCCGAAGATGGTCGAGCTCACCCCGTACGAGGGCATCCCGCATCTGATCACGCCGATCATCACCCAGCCGAAGAAGGCCGCGGCCGCGCTGGGCTGGCTGGTCGACGAGATGGAGCAGCGCTACCAGGACATGCAGGCCAACCGGGTGCGGCACATCGACGACTTCAACTCGAAGGTGCGCTCCGGCGAGATCACCGCCCCGCCCGGCAGCGAGCGCGAATACCGGCCGTACCCGTACATCCTGGCGATCGTGGACGAGCTCGCCGACCTGATGATGACCGCGCCCCGGGACGTCGAGGACGCGATCGTGCGGATCACGCAGAAGGCGCGGGCCGCCGGGATCCACCTGGTGCTGGCCACCCAGCGGCCCTCGGTGGACGTGGTCACCGGGCTGATCAAGACGAACGTGCCCTCGCGGCTGGCGTTCGCGACGTCCTCGCTCACCGACTCGCGGGTGATCCTGGACCAGCCGGGCGCGGAGAAGCTGATCGGCATGGGCGACGGGCTGTACTTCCCGATGGGCGCGTCCCGGCCGCAGCGGGTGCAGGGCTCGTTCGTCAGCGACGCGGAGATCACCCGGATCGTCGGCTACACCAAGGAGCAGGCCGAGCCGGACTACACCGAAGGCGTCACCGCGGCCAAGGCGGGCGAGAAGAAGGAGGTCGACTCCGACATCGGCGACGACCTCGACGTGCTGCTGCAGGCCACCGAACTGGTCGTGACCAGCCAGTTCGGTTCCACTTCGATGTTGCAGCGCAAGCTGCGCGTCGGGTTCGCGAAGGCGGGCCGGTTGATGGACCTGCTGGAATCGCGCAACGTCGTCGGTCCGTCGGAGGGCTCGAAGGCGCGCGACGTGCTGGTGAAGCCGGACGAGCTGCAGGGCGCGCTGGACTCGATCCGGGGCGGCCCGCCTCCCGACGACGAAGCCTGAACCCGGTGGCCCCGCCGAATTCCGACGGGGTCTTTTTGCTCTGATTCGCCTCCCGGACACCTCCGGGATTCACGTTTTTCACGGTCCCGGTACCAGCCCTGCGAGTTTGCGGAAAAACTCGCCAACCGAGTTCACCGGCTGATCTTCAAGCTATATATTCTGCGCCGCTGATCGAGCTGAAGGGTTCGCGATGAACGGCAGGAGAATCCGAGCCGGTGCCGCCACCGCGCTAGCCGCGTTGCTGGTCACTGGCTTATGTTACGGAATGGCGCAGGCCGATGAGCCTGCTGCCGCGCCCATGGACGTGAACCAGGGCGAGATGTTCCGGCAGGGCGGAAGCAGCTATCCGAGATTGGTCAGACTGCAGCACAGTGGTCCCGCGAACGGGCGCGTACTGGCCAGCATGACGACCTATGTGGACAATGCCGGAAGAGCGGTGATCTACGAGAGCAGCGATGACGGGAAGTCCTTCGAGCAGGTCGGCGAGATCCGCGACCCCGAGGGCGAGAACACCAAGGGCATGTGCTGCTCCACGCTCTACGAACTGCCCCGCGCCGTAGGCGACATGCCCGCGGGCACGCTGCTGTGGGCAGGCACCGCCGGAGTCGGCGCGGACGCGGACACCCGCACCAGCAGCATCCGGCTCTGGCGCAGCGACGATCACGGACGCACCTGGAACTACCTGTCCAATGTGGTCACGATGCCGCCCGGGCCGGGCGTGTGGGAACCGGAATTCACCGTCACCGCCGACGGGCAGCTGGCCGCGTTCTACTCCGACGACATGGACCCGAACCACGACCAGAAGATGGTCCAGGTCCGGTCCGCGGACGGCGTGCACTGGACCGACCAGCGCGACGCCATCAAGGACGACCGGTTCCGCGTCCGGCCCGGCATGGCCGGAGTGCGGCAGCTGCCGGACGGCAGCTACGTGATGGTCTACGAGTTGTGCAACTACGACCCGGTGCACATCTGCACCGTGTTCATGCGGACATCGCGGGACGGCTGGGACTGGGGCGATCCCCGCGACCCCGGGACCGAGATCGTCTCGGACACCGGTGGGCAGCCGCTCGGCACGCCGACGATCTCGTGGGCGCCGGGCACGGATCCGAACGGGCGGCTGATCCTCGCCTACCAGATGCTCGGCGGCGACAACGGCGGTTTGGCTCCGGGCAACGGGCGCACGCTGATGGTCAACGACCACCCGTCCGACCTGGCGCACGGCTGGCGGGAAGTCCCGGCGCCGGTGCAGATCGAGCACAACCAGGGCAGCGACTGCCGCAACTTCAGCCCGACGACGCTGCCCACCTCGGACGGGCGGTCGGTGATCCACTTGGCCACCGACTACGAGAAGTACATCGGCGGCCCGTGCGAGGCGTACTTCGGCACCGGACCGATCGACGGGGACGCGGGGCAGGCAGGCGAAACGGGGCAGCCCGGGGAAACGGCGGGCGCGCCGGACCGGACTCCGCTGGACGCGCGGCCGAACCGGTGATCTCGAACCGGTGACCGCTGGTGCCGGGCCGTCCGAACGGCGGCCCGGCACCCGGTCTCAGCGCCGCAGCGTCGCGTACGAGCTGTCCAGCTGATCCAGCGAGGAAACGCCGAGCAGCCGCATCGTGCGCTCCACCTCGACGCGCAGGATGTCCACCGCCTTCTGCACCCCGCGCTGCCCACCGGCTATCAACCCGTACAGGTAGGCGCGCCCGACCAGGCAGGAATCCGCGCCGCGCGCGATGGCGGCGACGATGTCGGCGCCGCTGAGGATGCCGGTGTCCAGCATGATCTCCGCGCGGTCGCCGATCCGCTCGCGCACCTTCGGCAGCAGCTCCAGCATCGTCGGCGCCCGGTCCAGCTGGCGGCCGCCGTGGTTGGACAGGATCACCGCGTCCGCGCCGAGCTCGACGACCTTCGCCGCGTCCGGAGCGTTCTGCAGGCCCTTGATGATCAGCGGTCCGTCCCAGATCTCGCGCAGCCACTCCACGTCGGCGAAGCTCAGCGACGGGTCGAACATCTCGTTCATCAGTTCCGCGACGGTGCCTTCCCAGCGCTTGAACGACGCGAACTGCAGCGGCTCGGTGGTCAGCAGGTTGAACCACCACGCGGGGTGCAGCGCCCCGTCGGCGATCGTCTTCAGCGTCAGCGACGGCGGGATGGTCAGCCCGTTGCGCACGTCCCGCATCCGCGCGCCCGCGACCGCGGTGTCGACCGTGAGCATCAGCGCTTCGTAGCCGGCTTCCTTGGCCCGCTGCACCAGCTCGCGGCTGGCTTCGCGGTCGCGCCACACGTAGAGCTGGAACCACTTGCGGGCCTCCGGCGCGGCCGCTGCGGTGTCCTCCACCGACGTGGTGCCCATTGTGGACAGTCCATACGGGATGCCCGCGCGCTCGGCGACCCGCGCCACGGCGGGCTCGCCCTCGTGGTTCATCATCCGCGTGAACCCGGTGGGCGCCAAGGAGAACGGCAATGCCGACGGCCTGCCAAGGATCTCGCGGCCAGTATCCACATCGGACACATCGCGCAGCACCGAAGGGTGGAACTCGAGGTCGCGGAACGCCTGCCGCGCGCGGCGCAGGCTCGTCTCGCCTTCCGCCGCGCCGTCGGTGTAGTCGAACACCGCGCGCGGCGTCCGCCGGTAGGCGATCCTGCGCAGGTCGGGAATGGTGTGCGCGTGCGAAAGGCGCCGCTCGAGCGGGTTGAGCTCCGGCGGCGCCACCCGCAGCAACGGGCGCAGCTCGGACCACCGTGGAATCTGGCGCCGTACCATTCGTTTCCCTTCACCTCGTCGTCCAGGGCCCGGCGCACACTACCCAGCGGATGCCCGCCGACCACAGCAAAAGCGGGCACGGCCACACCCGGTGACCGTGCCCGCGGGCAACCCGGCTCAGGGGTTGAACTGCACCGGCTTCCCGGCCGCGTCGCGGGCCTGGTAGCCGACGATCGCACCGGACTTCGAGCGCTTCGGCGTGACCTGCGCCTGCTGCATGGCCTCGGCGACGCTGACGTCGCCGAACTGGCGCACCGCCCAGTAGTAGACCTCGGCCGCGGACTTGCACACCGGGTCCGCACCGCAGCCGGAACGCATGTCGGCCTTGAAGTTGTCGTCGATGCGCAACCGGTTTTCGTCGGTGAACCGGGACTGCTTCTCGTAGTTCCGGTAGCCGAAGTCGTGCCGGTCGCAGCTGGTGCCGAAGTCGTAGCCCAGCGGCTCGTTCGGCGAGTACGAGCAGCTGTCCGACGACCAGTCGAGCTGATCGCCGTAGGGCTTGTCGGCGCGGATGCCGGTGAAGTCGTGCAGCGTCGTCTGGAACAGGTATCTGTCGGTGATCTGCTGGAGCTCCGGTTGGGGTATCTCGGCTTGCGCGTTTCCCGCGGTCAGCAGCAGCACCGCACCGGCGGAGGCGGCGGCTGCGAGCGCGCGAGGGCGCGCGGCGTGACGGGGCACTGGCTCTCCTGGAAGGTCGGGACCTGCAACGAGCGACACCGGAGTTATAGCTGTTGCCGATCTGCCGCGGCGACCCCCGGTCGTCCCGGCGTGCACCACTCGATGTGGTGGAGGCGTTCGCGCCGTGGACGGCGGTCACCGGAACCGCCTGCCCGGACTTGTCGTAGCCGGGCATGAGCAGCAGCTCCCCGGCGGCAAGTCGTGGAGTTCTCCAAGCGGCCGACCTCGGAATCGAGGTCGTGCAGGTCGAGCAACGCGAGAACCGGACCAGGCAGCGCCGCTACGAGGACCGGGCGAATCGCGCAGAGGCGGTCGGTGAGCTGGACGGCGCTAGTGCGCTGCGGGCGAGGATCGCCGGACCGGTGGTCTCAGCCGAGCAGGCCGTCGGCGGTCGTGCCGTCGGTGGTGCCACCGAGTTCCAGCAGCATCCGCGTGTTGCCGAGGGTGTTGGGCTTGACGAAGGGGAGGTCGAGGAATTCGGCGACGCCTTCGTCGGCGGAGCGGCGCATTTCGGCGTAGACGTCCGGGCTCACCGGAGTGCCGTCGATGCGGTGGAATCCGTGCCTGCCGAAGAATTCGGTTTCGAAGGTCAGCACGAACACCCGCGCCAACCCCAGTTCGCGGGCGAGCTGCACCAGGCGGCCGACCACGCGGTGGCCGACGCCGTGGCCCCTGGCGGCCGGGTCGACCGCGACGGTGCGGATCTCGGCCAAGTCCTCCCACAGCACGTGCAGTGCGCCGCAGCCGACCACGCGGATGCCGTCGCCGTCGGAGAGCTCGGCGACCCAGAACTCCTGCACGTGCTCGTAGAGCGTCACGAGTTCCTTGGCCAGCAGCACCTTTCCGGCGTAGGAGTCGACGAGCGCCTTGATGCCGCGGACGTCGGCGACCCGAGCCCGGCGAATCGATATTTCGCCTGGCGCATAGCTATGCATGGTGCGAATGCTACCTTCCGTGCACGATGAAGTCGATGTGCGCCCGGTAGCGCTCAGTGACGACCTGGTTTCGGACAGTGATAAGATCGCTACTTTCCGTGGTGATGTGCGCTAGTCTGGAGCCAGGAGGTGGGAGATGACCGCCACGATGGAACGCGGCACGCACGAGCATCGCCCGGAAGCTCCGGAGCAGTCGGGAGCCCCGGAACAGTCCGGCGGCAGGCCGACCGCGCGGGAGACCGCCGAGCGGTTGTGGCAGGACCCCGCGCTGGACGGCTTCCGCATCGAGGCGATGAGCGGAAGGGTTGTCGTGACTCCACCTCCTGACGGCGGCCACGGGGTGGCCCTCACCAGGCTGATGCGCATCCTCGACCGGCAGGTCGTCGAGGAGAACCAGCTGGAAGTGATCCAGAACCTGGGCCTTGCGCTGCCCGAAGGGCCGGGCGACTTCGCGCTTCCCGACCTCGCGGTGGTCGACGAGGACTTCCGCGAACACCGCCTGCCCGGTTCGCAGTACCCGCCCGAGGTCTTCCACCTCGTCGTCGAGATCACTTCTTCGAACTGGCAGGACGACCTGCGCATCAAACCGGAGGCGTACGCGCGCGCCGGTGTCCCGGTGTACCTGATCGGCGACCGCGAACACGGCGAGGCCAAGGTGCTGTGGCGGCCGGAGAACGGCGAATACCGCAGCATCGCGGCTTATTCGCGGGGTGACACGTTGAAGTTGCCCGGCGATGTCGCGGTGGAGATCCCGGTGGACGTGCTGCTGCAAAGCTGATCTTCGGCTGTTCCCGTTCCGGGCTCGATCGCAGGGCAGTGGTGCTGTCCCGCTAACCTCGACGCCATGCCAGCAGGCACCGCTGCCCGCCGGGGCGCCACGATCGCGCCGGCGCGCGTTCGCAACGTTGTCCCTCCCGGTCGGTTCGCGCGTGCCGCACGGTCCCCGGACACCGGACGGATCGCGGATGCCGGGCGCATCCGGGAGGTCCCGCCCACAGGTCAGCGGCCGGAGGTGGACGGTGCGTGCTGCTTCGCTGATCCTGGACGGGTCGGCGCGGGCGATGTGCCGCTTCGCCGGATGACCGGCACCGAGTACCTGGACTCGGCGCCGCGCCCGGGCGGCACGTCCGAACAGCAACTTCGCGGGGAGCAGGCATGACGGCCGAGAGCGCGGCATCGAGCTCGCCCACTCCCGGTGGGCCGGTCGAACGACCGGTGCCGCTGGTGAACATCGCCAACGTGCTGACCGTGTCCAGGCTGGCGATGGTGCCGGTTTTCCTGGTGACCCTGCTGTGGGGCGACGGGCACGAGCTGCTGTGGCGGTGGCTGGCGACCGCGGTGTTCCTGATCGCCTCGATCACCGACCGCGTGGACGGCGACCTGGCGCGCAAGCGCGGGCTGGTCACCGACTTCGGCAAGATCGCCGATCCGATCGCGGACAAGGCGTTGACCGGCTCGGCGCTGATCGGACTGAGCCTGCTCGGCGACCTGTCCTGGTGGGCCACCTCGATCATCATCGCGCGTGAGTTGTTCGTCACAATCCTGCGGTTCTGGGTGATCCGGCACGGCGTGATCCCCGCCAGCCGCGGCGGGAAGCTGAAGACGCTGCTGCAAGCGATCGCGATCGGGCTGTACCTGATGCCGCTCGGCGCGCTGGGGGCTCCGGTCGCCTGGACGGTGATGGCCGCTGCGGTGCTGGTCACGGTGCTGACCGGGCTGGACTACGTGGTCCGCGCGGTGCGGCTGCGAGCGGCGGGCGAGCAAGCCGCGGAGCAGCGGCCGTGACCGCCGCCGAGCACGATCTCGTCGCAGGCGTGCTGGCTCGCCTGCGCTCCCGCGGCGAGACCGTCGCCACCGCCGAGTCGCTGACGGCCGGTCTGCTCTCGGCGGCGTTGACGGAGGTCGCCGGGGCCAGCGCGGTCGTGCGGGGCGGGCTGGTCGTCTACGCCACCGAGCTCAAGGCCGAGCTGGCGGGCGTGGATCCCGCGCTGCTGGCCACGGGTGGTGCGGTGCAGCCGAAGGTCGCCGAGCAGCTCGCCGCGGGCGCGCGGGATCGCTGCCGAGCGTCGTGGGGTGTGGGGCTGACCGGGGCCGCCGGGCCGGATCCGCAAGACGGCGCCGCGCCGGGGACCGTGCACATCGGCTTCGCCGGGCCGTCGGTTGCGACCGTGTTCTCCACGCGTCTCGACGGTGATCGTCCTGCCGTCCGGGCGGCGGCCATTCGGGTGGCGTTGGAACAGTTCGGCGCCCTGCTGGGTTGAACTTCCGCGGCACGTGTGCAGCGCGATGTCGCTGGGCACGGCAGCTGCGCCGGGCGGTGGACGCGGGTGGATCACCGCTTGATCGACTGCGGCCGCGGGTGCAGGATGCGTTCGCCCTCGGCGGACTTGCCGGTGATCGCTCTCGTGCGGCCGTCGCGATGAGTAACGTAGAGGGCGTTGACGCGTAGCGCACGATGTAGGCGACGAAGGAGGGAGGCGCGCGATGACCGTGTTGTTGCGGGAAGCGGTCGGAGAACGGCTGCGCCGCGCCCGGACCGCTCAGTCTCGTACGCTGCGGGACGTCTCGCGCGCCGCCCGGGTGAGCCTCGGCTACCTCTCGGAGGTGGAACGGGGCCGCAAGGAGGCGTCGAGCGAACTGCTGGCCTCGATCTGCGGCGCGCTGGACGTACCGCTGCCGGAACTGCTGGTGACCGTGGCCGGCGATCTGGACGGGGCGGGCTCGATGCTGACCCCGGCGATGGTCGAGCAGGCCGACTCCGGTTTCGACGGCGGGACGCTGGTGCCGAGCCTGGCGGGCACCGACCTCGCCGAGACCGGCCTGGCGGGCGCGGAATTCGCCGAGGTGGGTGCCGAGGCGCAGGCGAGCGCCGCGGCGGACGAATCCGCCGAGGACCGCAAGCTGCAGCCGGTGCTCAGCCAGCGGATCAGCGCTCCGGTGCGCAACTCCGGCGGCGTCGTGGTGGCCGCTTAGGGAATGTTCCGCCGAGCTCAGGAACCTGCCGGGTGGCCGGTGCGTTGATCGAATGACCCGCGCGCGCCGCGGTCGCCTGCCGGGCACGAGCCCGGGCGGCGGCGTCGGCTCGATCAGCGTCGGCGCCGTCGCGGGATACCCCGGGAAAATCCCGGAGATCTTCGGCGTCCTGGTGGAAGCGGACATCGCGGACTGCCACGATGGGGCCAGGACCCGTTGGGGACCAGGCGCGATGGCAAGATGATCGCGAAACGCCGCGGCCCGTCGGCTCGCCGAAAGGGGAGTTGTGCGGCCCGGCCGCGCACGGGCAGCACCGGCAGCAGAGAAGGCAGGCGGAGGAGATGGCCAATCCGTTCGTGAAGTTCTGGAAGTACCTGATGGCGTCGTTCTCGTCGAAGGTCGACGAGAACGCCGATCCGAAGGTGCAGATCCAGCAGGCCATCGAGGATGCGCAGCGTCAGCACCAGAGCCTGTCGCAGCAGGCCGCATCGGTGATCGGCAACCAGCGGCAGCTGGAGATGAAGCTGAACCGCCAGCTCGGCGAGGTCGAGAAGCTGCAGTCCTCGGCGCGGCAGGCGTTGACGATGGCCGACCAGGCGCGTTCCGAAGGCGACACGGCCAAGGCGGAGAAGTACGAGGAGACCGCCACCCAGCTGGCCAGCCAGCTGGTGACCGCCGAGCAGGGGGTCGAGGACCTCAAGACGCTGCACGACCAGTCGCTGCAGGCCGCCGAGCAGGCCAAGCAGGCGGTGGAGCGCAACTCGCAGATGCTGCAGCAGAAGATCGCCGAGCGCACGAAGCTGCTCAGCCAGCTCGAGCAGGCGAAGATGCAGGAGCAGGCGTCGAACTCGCTCAAGCAGATGTCCGACATGGCCGCGCCCGGCAACACGCCCTCGCTGGACGAGGTGCGGGACAAGATCGAGCGCCGCTACAGCACCGCCCTCGGTGAGGCGGAGCTGGCGCAGAACAGCGTGCAGGGCCGGATGATGGAGGTCCAGCAGGCTTCCATCGACGCCGCGGGCTCGAACCGGCTGGAGCAGCTGCGCGCCTCGATGGGCAGCAACGATCAGCAGCAGGTCACCGGCGGGCAACAGCAGCAGGTCACCGGCGGGCAGGCGGCCGAGCCGTCCACCCAGCCGCAACAGCAGCAGCAGAACCCGCAGACCGGCCAGGTCTGAGCGAGTTCGCCGATGCCGCCGCAGAAGAAGGAGCTGGCGGAATGGGGCGAGGCCGCGCTGCGCGAGCTGCGCGGCCCGATCGCCGGTGAGTTCCGCCGCAAGCTCGCGCGGTGGCGTGATCCGCGCGCCAGGTTGCTGCGCAAGCGCAAGCGCAGCAGGCAGACCGCCATCACGGGAACCGTGGGCACCGGGGTGTTCGCGGCCGGCTCGTACGGGGCGTTCGCGCCGCACGTGTTCGGCATGCCCGCGGCTCAGCCGCTGGAGACGATGCTGGACGTGGCCGCGTTCGGCATCGGCGGTGCCGCGGTCGCGACCGCTGTCGGCGCGGTCGCCTCGTGGCGGCAGTACCGCAAGCTGTGCAAGGTGCCGCTGCCGGAGGCCGCGCCGGAACCGGTGGAGTTGCCGCCGAACGGCTCGCAGGCGCGGGAGCCGATGCGCAGTCTCCGCGACGCGGAGCAGAGCATGCACCAGGCGCTGCAGCAGCTGAGCACGGCCGGTTTCGGCGAAGCCGCGGACGCCCGGGACACCGCGAACCGAGCTGCGGCCGCGCTGCGCGAGGTTTCGGCGCGGCTGCAGGCGGTGGAGGCGGCGCTGCCGCACGTGCCCGCCTCCGAGCAGGAACCGCTGCGCGCGGATGTGCAGCGGTTGCGCGGTGAACTCGACGAGGGCGTGGAGGGCTACCGCCACTTGGTCGCCGCAGCGGGACGCGCCGTCGCTGCCAGCGGAGGGCCGGAGCAGCGGCACGCCGTGCAGGACGCTTCGGACCGCTTGGCCGGGCTGGCGACCGCGCTGCTCGAGCTCGGGCGGGGCAGTGGCGATACCGGGCAGCCGCGGAATTCTTGAGCGCCCGCCGACCGGGTCCGCGCGGGCGCGGTGCCGCGGTCATGACTGCACGTCAGCACATGTGCATCACTTTTCACACTAATGACCCCGTGGCGGGTTGATTATGTGATGCCGAATAGTAATCTCCCCAGCGTCGCTACGTTACGTGGCAGCGCGTCCCCCGCGCCGGGGGACAGTCGGGGAGGAAGTTGTGGCGTTGTGGACCGTGCACGGCAACGGTCGTCACTTGGTGGACGAAGCGGTCGTGGGGTCCGAAGAACGCCTCAGCTGGCCGTTGACCATCGGATTCGGGCTCCAGCACCTGCTGGCCATGTTCGGCACCACCGCCCTGGTGCCCGCGCTGACCGGTTTTCCCGCCGCCACGACGTTCTTGTTCTCCGGCATCGGCACCCTGCTGTTCCTGGTGATCACCCGCAACCGGGTGCCCGGCTACCTCGGTGCCTCGTTCGCCTTCGTCGTGCCGATGGGCGCGGCCGTCGATCACGGCGGTGCCGGTCCGGGCGCGCTGCTCGGCGCGATCATGATCGTGGGGCTGGTGCTGGTCGCGTTCGGGATCGCGGTCAAAGCGCTCGGCGCGCGGCTGCTGGAATCGGCGATGCCCCCGGTGGTGACCGGGGGCATCGTGCTGATGCTGGGGTTGAGCCTGGCCGGGCAGACGGTGACGTCGTTCCGCGCGCAGCCGGTGCCCGCGGTGGTGACGCTGGTCGTCGTGGTGCTGGCGACGGTGCTCAGCCGCGGCATGTTGCGGCGGCTGGCGGTCCTGCTCGGAGTGCTCGCCGGATGGGGCTGCGCCGGGCTCGCCGGCCAGGTGGACGCGGCACGGCTGCACGCGGTGGCCGATGCCGACTGGTTCGGGGTTCCGCAGGTGCTGAGCCCGCAGCTGCACCTGTCCGCGGTGCCGTTCGTGGCTCCGATGGTGCTGGTGCTGGCCGCCGAACTCGTCGGCAACGGCAAAGCGGTCGCGGCGATGAGCGGGCGCAACCTGGACGGGCACGTCGGCGACGCGCTGATCGGCGGCGGGCTGGCGAACTCGCTGGCCGGTTCCGGCGGCGGTTCGGCGTTGAGCAGTTACGCGCCGAACGTCGGCGTGATGGCCGCGGCGCGGGTGTACTCGACGGCGGCGTGCATGGTCGCGGCGGTGGGCGCGGTGCTGCTGGCGTTCTGCCCGAAGCTGCACGCGCTGATCGGCACGATTCCGCCGGGCGTGCTCGGCGGCGCGATGTTCGTGGTGGTCGGCGTGCTCGCGCTGGTCGGGGTGCGGATCTGGAGCGAAGCCGGAGTGGACTTCGCCGACCCGGTCAACCTGGCCGTGCTGGGCACCGCGCTGGTGGCCGGGGTGGGCGACCTGACGTTGTCGCTGGGCGCGCTGCGGATCACCGGGCTGGTGTGGGGTTCGATCGGGATCGTGCTGGTGTACCCGGTGCTGCGGAGCCTGGCCGATGCGGTGTCCGCGCACCGGGCGGAGATGCCCGGCGGCTGACTCACGGCTGGCAGCGCGGGCAGTGGTAGGCGACGCGTTCCTCGGTGCCCGCGCCCTGCTCGTCGCGCAGCACCGCGCTTGCGCAGCGCAGGCAGGTGCGGCGGCCGTAAACCCAGTGCTTCGCCTCGCGGCGCGGATCGCCGGTGGTGGCTTGTTCCGGGCGCCACGCGTTGCGCAGCAGCAGTTCGCGGCCCAGTTGCACCGCGCGGTCCGCATCCACCTCGCCTGCCGGGGTCCACGGCGATCGGCGCAGCAGGAAGCACACCTCGGTCTTGTAGATGTTGCCGAGCCCGGCCAGCACGGATTGGTCCAGCAGCGCGAGACCGATCTCGCGCTCGGGGTCGGACCGCAGCCTGCGGACCGCTTCGGTGCGCATCGCCTCGTCCCAGTCCGGGGACAGCAGGTCCGGGCCGAGGTGGCCCACCAGCTCGTCCTCTTCGCCGGTGCGCAGCCATCGCAGATCGTGCAGGTTGAACCCGACCGCGGTCCGCTCCGGAACCGCGAGCAGCGCCCGCACCTGGTGCGCAGGCCGCCGCCAGCGGGCGCGCGGCGAGTACAGGTGCCAGGCGCCGTCCATCCGCAGGTGGCTGTGCAGCGTCCAGCCGCACTCGAACCGGGTGAGCAGGTGTTTGCCGATCGGGCGCACCTCGCGCACCACCCGGCCCGTGAGATCCAAAGTGGACAGACGAGGGTGCCGGAGTTCGCCGCGCACCAGCGCCCGGCCGGCCAGCGCCTCGTGCAGGCGGTGGCAGGTCAGGAACACCGTGTCGCCTTCCGGCAGGTCAGTCCTCCTGGAGCTCGTCGGCGTCGAGTTCCGCGTCGCCCGGATCGTCGGCCGCCGTCGCCTCGTCGATCGGTGGCTCGGCACCACGCCGCTGCCGCCCGGCGCGCAGCGTGCGCGCCAGCAGCAGGTTGAACCCGAGCGCGACCTCGCGCGCCCCCGGCGTGCCCCACTGGTGGATCGGCAGGCAAGCGCCCTGCGCCTGCTGCACCGCGAGCCGGTCCGGCAGCGCCACCGGCATCACCAGCGGCCCGAAGATCTCCCGGAGCTCGTCGATCCGGAACTGGTGCTCGTGCGACCGCGGCCGCACCCGGTTCACCACCACACCCAGCGGTTGCAACCGCGGGTTGTTCTCCCGCTCGGCCTGCACCGCCTCGAACGCCCGCTGCACCCCGGAAACCGCGAAGATCGTGGGCTCGGTCACCAGCAGCGCCCGGTCCGCCGCGATCAGCGCCGAGCGCGTCAACCGCCCCAGCGAAGGCGGGCAGTCCAGCAGCACCAGCTGGTACGGCAGGTCCCCGTCCGCGATCAGGGTCTCCAACGCGGATAACGCCTCGGTGAGCTTCGCCAGGTCGCTGCGGCTCCCGTCGGTACCGCCGTTGTGCAGCTCGGCGTCTTCCGAGCCCACCAGCACATCGACCTGTTCGCCCCACCCGCTGGGCCCCACCGCCGACCGCAGCACCTCCGGGCGCGGGTCGGCCAGCACATCGCTGAGGCCCAGCTCGGTCTCGTCCGGTTCCAGGGCGGCGGTCGCGTTGCACTGCGGGTCCAGGTCGACCACCAAGGTCCGCGCACCGCGGCGCATGGCTGCCGAAGCGAGCCCGAGCACCACGGTCGTCTTGCCGACTCCGCCCTTGAGGCTGAGCACTGCCACGGTTTGCACGCCCGTAGCCTACGGAACCGCACGTCGATCTCGTGTGCTGCTGCGCCAGTGCAGCCGCCCCGCCGGTGCGCCGCCCGGTCTGACCCGCCATTACGCTGCTGGCCATGAGATCGGACGCCGTCCACCGCGTGCTGGAAGAAGAGATCGCCGAAGCCCGCAGCCGCCGGGACGGACGGCCCCCGCGGGTGCTCGACGTCGGCGGCGGCAGCGGGGTGTGGGCGGTACCGCTGGCCTCCACCGGCTGCGAGGTCACGGTGGTCGACCCGAGCCCGAACGCGCTGGCCACGCTGCAGCGCCGCGCCGCCGACGCGGGTGTCGCCGAACTGATCACCGCGTTGCAGGGCGACACCGAGGCGCTGCACAACTACACCCCGCCCGGTGGGGCCGACCTGGTGCTCGGGCACGGCTTGCTGGAGTACGTCGACGACGTGGCCACCTCGCTGTCGTCGCTGGTCGCGGCCAGCGCTCCCGGCGGGGCGGTGTCGGTGCTGGTGGCGAACCGGTACGCGGCGGTGCTGGGCCGCGCGCTGGCCGGGCGGCTGCCCGAGGCGCTGCGGGTGTTCCACGATCCGGACGGCAGGCTCGACGGGACGACCGACACGGTGCTGCGGCGGTTCGACACCGAGGAGCTGAAACGCCGGATGCAGGACGCCGGGCTGGCGGTAGAGCTGGTGCAGGGCCAGGACGTGTTCGGGTACCTGGTGCCCGGCACCGTTTCCGAAGGCGTGCCCGGCACGACCTCGGATGCCGCGGCAGGCGCGGGTTCCGAGAGCAGCGCCGCCGATGCGCTGGCAGAGCTGGAACGCGGCGCCGCCGCCCGCCCGCCGCTGCGCGACATCGCGACCCGGCTGCACGCCGTCGGCCGGGTGGTCGGCTGATCGCTGGACCGAGGGGATGATGTCGACGAGCTCATGAACCCGAGCTGACCCCTGCGGGTAGTCCTGACGTCGCCGGAACCGTATCCTCGTCGGTGACGCCCCCAAGCGTTCGCCGGGTTCCAGCTCGAAGGTGTGCCCTCCGAGTCTCCGGCGCCACCAGAGACCTGTGCCGGAGGAGGAGCCATGCCACTCTCCGAGCACGAGCAGCGGATGCTCGACCAGATCGAGCGCGCGCTCTACGCCGAGGATCCGAAGTTCGCCTCCACGGTTCGCGGCGGGCGGTTGCAGCGCCCGTCGCGGCGGCGTCGCCTGCAGGGCATCGCCGTGTTCGTGCTGGGGTTGATCCTGCTGGTGGTCGGCGTGGTGATACCGGTCAAACCGGCCGGTATCCCCGTGGTGAGCGTGGTCGGCTTCCTCGTGATGTTCGGCGGAGCAGTGATCGTCCTGTCCGCGATGCGCGGTGGCGGCGGCCAGGACGCCGAGTCGGAGGCCGCGGAAGGCGGGGGCTCTTCCGGCGGCGGCCGCAAGCAGCAGCCCGAACCCCGCGCCAAGGGTTCGTTCGCACAGCGGATGGAGGATCGCTTCCGCAAGCGATTCGACCGCTAGGCCGTGCTCGCCGGCCGCGTGCCGGCGATGCGCCACCCGGCCGACTTGATGACGTGGAACCCGGTGACCCGCGCGGTCACCGGGTTTCTTCGTGCCGGTGCGGCGGTCTCGGCGCTTCGGGTCAGCCCCGGCGCAGGTCAGTCCGCCGCAGTTCAGCCCCGCCGCAGTTCAGCTCCGGCGCAGCGGAGTGTCCGACAGCAGCGAGCGGGGCAGCAGCCGATCCCGCCAGCTCATCGGATGCTGCTGCCGCAGGCCGGCCAGGACGGTGCGCAGCGCGGCATCCGGGGCGGCGGTGGCGGTGGCGACCCGGCCCGCCGGGGCGTACCACTCCCGCTCGACCGCTTCGACCAGCTCGTGCAGTGCGCGGGAGCTTTCCGGACCGAGCTCGTGGCGGTCGGCGAGCTCGGTGGCCGTGGTGCGCACGGTGCGGCTGCGGTCCGGGTGCTCGCCGCGGTCGGCGAGTTCGTTCAGCAACTCCCGCCAGGCGGCGGCCGCCGACCCGCCCGCGGCGGCCCGCAAGTGCTGCCTGCGGCGGAGTTCGCGGACCGCGGCCGGTGCCCCGGCCAGCAGGACGACCAGCAGCAGGACTCCCGCCGTCGCCGCGGTCACCCCGAACCAGGAGCCGCTTTGCGGCTGAGCGGGCGGCTCGGCCTGCGGCGGCGTGCCCGGCTCGGACGGAGCGGGCGGCGGTGCCGGCTCCTGGCCCGTCTCCGGAGCCGGCGACGGAGCGGGCGGGGGCGGCGGCTGCGCGTACGCGGGCAGTGCGGCGCGCCCGTCGCCGAGCGGGGTCGGGTCGAACGTGATCCACCCGTAGTGCGGGAAGTACGCCTCCACCCACGCGTGGGCGTCGTTGGTCGTGATCACCCGCTGGTCGCCGTCCTGGTAGCCGGGCGTGAAGCCGACCGCCACGCGGGAGGGGATGCCTTCGGAACGCAGCAGCACGGCCATCGACGAGGCGAACTGCTCGCAGAACCCGCGCTTGCCGCCGAACAGGAAGTCCTCCAGCGCGGAGCCGCCTGCGGGCGGGGCGGTGCTGAGGTCGTAGCGGAAGCCGTTGGCCGGGTCGGTGAAGAACCGCTGCAGCGCCATCGCCTTGTCGAACCGGGTCGGCGCGCCAGCGGTGACCTGATCGGCCAGCTCGGAGATCCGCGGCGTCACTCCGGCCTTGTCCAGGTAGGTCCGGTCGACCGGCTCCGGTCCGGTCGCGTTGCGCAGCGCCTCCGGGCTGGGGGACGGCAGCCGGAGCTGCTCGGTGTAGGGGCGGCTCTGCTGGCGGGTCTGGGTGAACACGATTCCGCTGGCCGGGTCGTAGCGCCAGCCCGCGCCCATCCCGGACACCCCGGTCGGCATCCCGAAGATCGGCAGCCACGGGTCGCGGTAGCCGACCGGGTCGATGCCGACCGTCGCGGTCGGACCCGGCGCGACGGTGTCGGTGCCCTCCGGCGGCGGCAGCGGCTGCTGGGCGTCCACGCCGCGGGTCAGCGGGCCGAGGCTCCAGCCCTGTTGCGGGTCGAACCTGCTCAGCGTCATCGCCCGCAGGTACGTCTGCTCCGGCAGGCCGCGGACCCGGAACAGGTCCGCCTCGTCATCCCGGTTGAGCTGGCCGCGCAGCGAGGTGAACGGGCGCAGCCCGACGCCGCCGCTGCCCGGCCCGTACCCGGCCGAGTTCGAACCGGGCAGCCGCCCCTCGGTGCCCACTCCGGTGAACACGACCCCGGTGAGCAGCCCGATCACGGCGGCCGCTGCACCCAGCGCGGCACCGCGGGAACCGAGCGACCAGCTGTCCGGCCGCCCCTGCACATGCCTGCCCGCCGATGCCAGCAGCAGCGCGAACCCGGCGGCGCTGATCGCGAACGTCCACCACGGCAGCATGCTCTGGGCCAGCGAAGCGGGGATGGCGACCACGCACAGCAGCACCAGACCGGCCACCGCTGGCGTGCCCGCGGTCACCGCGATCACGTCGATCAGCGCGGCGACGAATCCCAGCCCGAGGCACACCAGGCACTGCAACGCCGGGTCGGCGGCCACCGGCGGAACACCTCCGCGCACCGCCCCCAGCGCCTCGGAGAGCACTTCGGACAGCTGCCCGACGGCGGCCGGACCCGGCAGCACGCCCAGCACCGCTTGCTGGGTGAACAGCGCCGAAAGCAGCGCGAGCAGCACGACGAGCTGGGCGATCGCGACCAGCGGCGGCCACCAGCGCAGCGTGCGGCCGAGCAGCCCGGTCCCGCTGACCACCGCGACCGTCAACGCCGCCGGAACCATCCAGCGCGCGTCGGCGAAGATCCCGGTGAACGAGGTCGCCGCGCACAGCACGGCCACCGCGGCCGCCAGCGTCGCGCGAATCGCCTGGCCGTCGATCACGAAGCCACCTCCGCCGCACCGGCCTGGCACAACCGGCCCCAAGCCCCGGCCATCGACGTCTTCGGCCCGCGCACCACGACCACGCTCCAGCCGGCCGTGCGCAGCCGTTCGGCGGTGCGCTGCGCGTCGAAGGACCCGTCCGAGTCGCCCGTCCATGCGGGCACGTCCAGCAGCAGCGCCAAGCTGCGGGCGCGCTCCGGGCGCAACCGCGTCAGCTCACCGACACCGGCCGTGCTGGTGGCACCGAGGACGGCGATCAGCTCCTGGCCGTTGCCGGGATCCTGCGGGCACACCAGGTCCCGCTGCGCCGACGGCCGCACCGCCGCGAGCGCCTCCAGCATCGCCGAATCGTCCTGGCCGCCGTCGAACGGGCCCGGACCGCCCGCCAGCGCGGCACCGTCCTCTGTGATCAGCCGAACCTGCTGGTCGTGCGCGTGCAGGTGCGCGCAGATGCTCGCCGCGGCCGAGACCGCCCACTCCAGGCTGGAGGCCGCGCCGCTGCCGCGGTGCGCAGCCGTTCGCCGGTCCAGCAGCACCGTCACGCCGCCGTGCCAAGGCCGCTCCTCGACCCGCACCATCAGCTCGTCGCGCTTGGCGGTGCTCTTCCAATGCACCCGCCGGATGTCGTCGCCGTGCCGGTACTCCCGCACCATCGTGTCGTCGTCGCCGTGCCCGGCGCGCAGCCGCGTGGTGCCGTCCTCGCCGGTGCCCAGCCCCGAACCGGCGGGCAGACCGCCGAGCGGGACCACCCGCGGCACCGCCACCAGCCTGCTGCGGCCGCCGAGCTCGTGGCCGAACTCGGCCAGCCCGAACGGATCGCCGACCCGGGTGCGCAGCGGCCCGATCTGGTGGATGCCGCGCAGCTGCGGCGTGACCTGGTAGTCCAGCACCGCGCCCGCGCGGCGGACGTGCTCGACGCGGAAGTACGGGTGGGAACTGAGCGCGTGCGGCACCTCGTCCTCCAGCTGCAGCCCGCCCAGCGGCACCGCACCCGAGCCGGTGACGTGCAGCCGGACTTCCGCCTGCGCACCGACCTGGACCCGGCCGGGCAGCACCTCCCGCCGCACCCGCAGCCCGTGCCGGACGCGGGCGGCGACGACCATCGCCAGCAGCGGCAGCACTACGACGAAAGCGGCGATCCGCAGCAGGTCCCGCTCGTCGAGCGCCACCGAGCACACTGCGGCGGCCACGCCCGCCGCCAGCAGGCAGCGGCCGCGCACGGTCAGGCCGGACAGCAACGGCTACCGCCCGGCGTCGCCGCGCGGCACCTCGACGCGGCGCAGCAGCGAGCGCACCAGGTCCGAAGCGGAACGCCTGGTGGCGCGGGCCTCGCTGGTCAGCACCAGGCGGTGCGCCAGCACCGGCACGGCGACCTCCTGCACGTCGTCCGGGACCACGTAGTCCCGGCCGGACAGCGCGGCCTGCGCCCGCGCGGCGCGGATCAGCTGCAGCGTCGAGCGCGGCGAGGCGCCCAGTCGCAGTTCCGGCAGCGACCGGGTGGCGCTGACGATCTCGATCACGTAGCGGCGCAGCTCGGTGCTCACGTGCACCTCGCGCACCGCCTGCAGCAGCGCGCGGATCCGGCCGCCGTCGGCGACCGGGCGCAGCTGGTCCATCGGCTCGTGCCCGGTGTGCTCGTCGACCATGGCCAGTTCGGCCTGCGGATCCGGGTAGCCGACCGACACGCGGGCGGTGAAGCGGTCCCGCTGCGCCTCCGGCAACGCGTAGGTGCCCTCCATCTCCACCGGGTTCTGGGTGGCGATGACCATGAACGGCGCTTCCAGCGGGTAGGTCTCGCCGTCGACGGTGACCTGGTTCTCCTCCATGCACTCCAGCAGCGCCGACTGGGTCTTCGGGGATGCGCGGTTGATCTCGTCGCCGACCACGATGTTGGCGAACACCGGGCCGGGCCGGAACTCGAAGGACTCCGCCTGCCGGTTGTACATCGCCACGCCGGTGATGTCGCTGGGCAGCAGGTCCGGGGTGAACTGGATGCGGTTCACGGTGCAGTCGATGGACCGGGCCAGCGCCTTGGCCAGCGAGGTCTTGCCGACGCCCGGCACGTCCTCGACCAGCAGGTGGCCTTCGGCGAGCAGGGTGACCAGTGCCACCCGCACGACCTCGGGCTTGCCGACCAGCACCTGTTCCACGTTCGCCGCGATCCGCTGCAGCGTCGAGTGCAGGCCGGCGATGGTGCCGGGTTCGGCCGGCTGTTGCGTGCCGCCGTCGCCGGAGCCGGGTTCGGCTTGCCCGCCACCGGCGTAAGCGGTGCCGGATGTGGGCATGTTGGGCGTCACGCAACCTCCAAGGTGCTGCTCCGGGCGCCGCGGCGAGTCACCTTCCGCGTGGGCCCTTCCGCGCGGGCGCTGTTCCGGCGCCGCAGGCGGGCGATCACGGCGATCGTCGGCTGATCGCGCGCTGAGCGTGCCTCCGCAGTGTGCCAAACCGGCGTCGGAGTCCGTACCGGTGCCGGTGGCCTGGCCGTTCCCCACCTTCCCCCACGCCCGACCCCCGGCATCCGCACGGGCGGGCGGGCCGGGTTGCCGGGGGAGATCCCGATCGGGTGTTTCGGCGCAGTCCGGTGCCGAGTGCCGCACCACGTCCCCCACCCCGCACCACTTGCGTTAAGAGGCCGTTTAGCTGGGCAAACGCCCGACTCGCCGCGGCGTGTCGGGCTCCGGTCCCGGTTGACGGTGGAGGGAAGTGGGGTACTGTGGCGCCCGGTGGGGCAAACGGGGGCTCCGCCCGGCTCCGGGGAGCGCCGAGGTGGCCCGGTGCGACCGCCGCTGGTGGCGCAGCGGCAGGCACCGCCGATCGCCCGTCGTTGCCGGAGTCGTCGGACCGTCGGGTCCGCGGGGGAGGTGGTCCCGGGATGTTCCTCGGTACCTACAGCCCCAAGCTCGACGACAAGGGGCGTCTGACGCTGCCTGCGAAGTACCGGGACGCACTGGCAGGGGGGCTGATGGTCACCAAAGGGCAGGACCACTGCCTCTACGTCTTCCCGCGTGCCGAGTTCGAGCAGCTGGCCCGCAAGGTCGCCGAGGCCCCGCTCACCAACGAATCCGTCCGCGCCTACCAGCGGTACCTGTTCGCGGGCACCGACGAGCAGCGCCCGGACGGGCAGGGCCGGATCCCGATCGCACCGGAACTGCGCCGCTACGCGGGACTGGACAAGGACTGCGTGGTGATCGGCGCGATCAACCGGCTGGAGATCTGGAACGCCGAACGGTGGCAGTCCTACCTCGACGAGCACGAGGAGAGCTACGCCCAAGCCAGGGAGGAGGTCCTGCCCGGGTTGTTCTAGCGGGACCGGTGGCGTCCGGCCTCGGTCCGCCTCGGCGTCCTGGTGCACCTTCCCCGGCACCAGGAGGCACGGGCGGGCTGGGACCAGGCGTGATCGGTGCCGCCGGGCGGGAACTTCCGCGAGGCCGCTGCGGCGCCGCGTTGGTGAGACAGCTGTGCAGGTGGACGAGCCTGCCGCCGCCGCAGGGGCGGTGGCGCGGACCAGGTATGCGGGAGGGAGGGACCGCAGTGACCGACGCATCGGAAGCCGGCGGCTCCGCCCGCGACCGGCACGTTCCGGTGGCGCTGGCGCGCACGCTGGAACTGCTGGCGCCCGCGCTCGCCGACCGCCCCGCGGTCGCGGTGGACGCGACGCTGGGCATGGGCGGGCACGCGGAAGCGCTGCTGCGCGCGCACCCGCAGCTCACGCTGATCGGCCTGGACCGCGATCCGGAAGCGCTGCGGCTCGCGGGCCTGCGGCTGGCGGAGTTCGCCGACCGGCTGCACCTGGTGCACGCGGTCTACGACGAGTGGGCCGAAGTGCTCGACCGCCTCCAACTGCCCACTGTGGACGCGGTGCTGTTCGACCTCGGGGTCTCGTCGCTGCAGCTGGACGAAGCCGAGCGCGGATTCGCCTACGCCCGGGACGCGCCGCTGGACATGCGGATGGACCCGGGCGCCGGGCAGAGCGCGGCCGACGTGCTCAACACCTACTCGACCGGCGAACTGGTCCGGATCCTGCGCGACTACGGCGAGGAGCGGTTCGCCTCCAAGATCGCCGGCGCGATCGTGCGGGAGCGCGGCAAGGAACCGTTCGACCGCAGCGATCGGCTGGTGCGACTGGTCTACGACGCGGTGCCCGCGGCGAGCAGGCGCACCGGCGGGCACCCGGCGAAACGCACCTTCCAGGCATTGCGCATCGAGGTCAACGCCGAGCTCGACGTGCTCGGGCGGGCGCTGCCCGCGGCGCTGGACTCGCTGGCCGGGGGCGGGCGGATCGTCGTGCTGTCCTACCACTCGCTGGAGGACCGCCTGGTCAAGCGGGCGATGGCCGAACTCGCCCGGTCCCGCACTCCGATCGACCTGCCCGTGGAACTTCCCGGGCACGGTCCGCAGCTGCGGCTGCTGACCCGGGGCGCCGAGCTCGCGGGCGAACAGGAAGCGGCGGAGAACCCGCGGGCCGCGTCGGTGCGGCTGCGCGCCGCCGAACGGATCAAGGAGGCGGCATGACGGCACCGACTCGCGCCAAGACGGCTGCTTCGCGCACCGGCACCGCGGGCAAGAAGAACACCACCGAGAAGGGCAAGTCGCAGCAGTCCGGGGCGGACAAGACTGCGACCCAGAAGACGGCGACGCAGAAGACCGCGACCCAGAAGACGGCGACCCGCCGGAACTCGGCGACGAAGTCCAAACAGGACACCAAGGCCCGCGGCCGGTCCGCGGCCGCCGAACGCGCCTACAACCGCCGGGAGGAACGCCGGGAACGCTCCGCCCGGGAAGCGCCGGAACGCCGCCCGCGCGGGCAGCGCCCGGCGGTCGAGCAGCGCCAGCCGCGGCTGCTGCGGCTCAGCGCGGTGCGCCCGGCGGCCCGCCAGTTGCAGGCCAAGGTGGCGACCTCGCGGGCGCCGCTGGTCGTCGTGGTGATGGGCGTGCTGGGGGTGGGCCTGGTGACCTCGCTGTCGCTGTCCATCGCCACCGTCGGTGGTTCCTACCGGTTGCAGCGCTCTGGTGCGGAACTGACCGCGCTCAACGAGCAGCGCGAGCTGCTGCTGCGGGAGGTCAGCAACATGGACTCCACCCCCGCCTTGCAGCGCAAAGCCGCCGAGCTGGGCATGGTGCCGCCGGACTCGCCGCCGGCGCACCTGCTGGTGCAGCCGGACGGCGGTGTCCGCACGATCGGTGATCCGCAGGCGGCGACCGCGCCCGAACCCGCGACGCCGCCGCCCCCGCCGCCGGTTTCCCCGCCGTCGATCCCGCAGCCGCCGGCTCCGCAGTCACCGGCGCCGCAGCCGCCGCCGGACGGGCAGCAGGTGCCTGATCCGCAGCGGCAGGCCGTGCCGATCCCGGCGGTGGAGGGGCGCTGATGGTCCGCAGGGGGACGCGGCCCGCCGGGGGGAGCCGGCGGACCGCGCGCACCGACGTGGCCGGCAGCGCGCGGCGGTTGAAGATCGGCCGCCTGCTGCTGGTGCTGGCGCTGGTGCTCACCGGGGGGAAGCTGGTCCAGGTCCAGGGCTTGCAGGCGCAGCAGCTGTCCGCGGACGCCGCCAAGCAGCGCCACACCGTCTCGGCGATCCCCGCCGAACGCGGTTCGATCACCGACCGCAGCGGCAACGTGCTGGCGTTCAGCAGCGAAGCCAGGCAGCTGTACGCGACGCCGAACAAGCTCACCGAGGACCAGAACGAGGAACACGCGAAGAACCCGGCGGAACCGACCGCCGAGCAGTACAAGCACGAGGTCGCCCGCTACATCCACCAGGTGCTCGGCGACCGGGTCGACGAGCGGCAGATCACCGAGGCGCTGTTCAGCGACTCCAGCTACGTCAAGATCGGGCCGGTGATCGACCCCGGCGCCGCGCGCCTGATCACCGAGAAGTACTCGCAGATCGGCGCCGAGTACCGCGCCACCCGCGAATACCCGGCGGGCGACACCGGTTCGGCGGTGCTCGGCGGTGCGCGGTGGAGCGAGGACGCGGGCAAGGTGCTGGGCAGGATCGGGCTGGAGGGCTCGCTGGACAAGCTGCTCGCGGGCACCGACGGCAAGAAGGTCTCGGACACCGCGATGGGCAGCGACCTGGTCATCCCCGGCACCGAGCGGCAGGTCCAATCGGCCGTGCCCGGCTCCGACGTCGGGCTGACGCTGGACTCCGACGTGCAGTACATGGTCCAGGACAAGCTGACCAAGTACGCGCGCAAGACCCAGGCGCGCAGCGCCAGCGCGGTGGTGCTCGACGCGCACACCGGTGAGGTGTACGCGCTGGCCAACGACAAGTCGTTCGACCCGAACTCGCCGAAGTGGGGCCCGGACGGGCTCGGCAACCCGGCCGTGACCACGCCCTTCGAACCGGGTTCGGTGAACAAGGTGATCACCGCGGCCGGGGCGATCGAGCACGGGATCAAGCGCCCGGAGACGGTCATGCAGGTGCCGGGTTCGATCAAGGTCGCGGACCGCACCGTCGGGGACGCCTGGTCGCACGGCACGATCCCGCTGACCTTCACCGGCGTGCTCGGCAAGTCGTCCAACGTGGGCACGCTGATGACCGCGCAGGAACTCGGGCCGGACCGGTTCAACGAGCTGGTGCGCAAGTTCGGCCTTGGCCAGCCCACCGGCATCGGCCTGCCCGGCGAGAGCGGGGGCACGGTGCCGCCGCGGGAGGAATGGTCCGGCAGCACGTTCGCGAACCTGCCGATCGGGCAGGGCCTTTCGATGACGGTGCTGCAGATGGCCGGGATGTACCAGACCATCGCCAACGACGGGGTGCGGGTGCCGCCGCGGATCATCTCCTCGGAGGTGCGCCCGGACGGCACGCGGGTGGAAAAGCCGCCCCCGGACGGGGTGCGGGTGGTCAGCCCGCAGACCGCGCACACGGTGAAGGACATGTTGCGCGGCGTGGTGCAGGGCGCGCCGAAGCAGCAGGGCACCGGCAAGGACGCGGCGCTGGAGGGGTTCCAGATCTCCGGCAAGACCGGTACCGCGCAGCAGGTCAACCCGGCGTGCAACTGCTACAGCCAGTCCTCGAACTGGATCACCTTCGCGGGGATCATGCCCGCGGACGATCCGCGGTTCGTGGTCGGGCTGATGCTGGACGCGCCGAAGAAGGGCCTGCCGGACTCGGATTCGGCTGCTCCGTTGTTCCACGACATCGCCGCGTACCTCGCGCAGCGCTACCAGATCCCGCTCTCCCCGGAACCCGCGCCGGTGCAGACCTTGCAGGTCCACTAACGGCGTGCTCGCGGTTCCAGCGCGTGCACGGGCCGTTCGCGCCACGGCCCGTGCACGGCTCACGTCAGGCGGGGCAGGACGGTCCCGCCGGTGCGGGCGGTGCAGCGCGGCGCACCTCGCGGGTCGTGCTCCCACGAGCCCTCCCCGAAAACCAGCGGAACCGTCGACCTGACGGGATGCAACGCTAAGCGAATGGGCACCCGCGGCACCACAAAATTGCACGAGACGGACCAACAACTTCGCACGGACGGCCCCGGCCGTACGTCGGGTCCTCGCCTGGCCGGCCACGGGGTGGCATCGGCTTTCTGCCGAACGTGTGTGACCCCTTCAGAGCACTTGCCGCCGACATTGGGCGCGGCGCCGGATATTCGGGCGGTTGAGCGGCGGATTACCGCAGTTCTCCGATGTTTTTGGATCATGGCGATGAGCTGGTGAAACTTGCTCGGCGCCGGTCCGCGGGCGGTGGTGTGAGCGACGGTTCGCGACCCGCTCCAGAACGCAGTTATCGAATATCACCGAATCGGCGGTGTCGCCGATCGTTCAGGAATGCGGGAGGTCGGAATCGTTGTTCGCGGTTTCTGCCCGAGTTCGGACAACGGCCGCGATGCGGCGATTCGCGGAGCGGGATTCCGCCGCGTTTTCGGCGAATTGCGGGCGGCGCTTCCGGCGGCCCCTGCGCGGCGCCGCGCGAAAACGACCGAGTGGTCCCGGTCGCGTCAGCGGGCGAGTACCCGGCGCGCACAGCCGACCATGAGCATGACCCGTCAAGTGGTACCGGTAGCCTTGCGCGACGTGCCTTCCGCGGTCGCGACAGCCCCGCCTCGACCCGCTCACGTCGAGCCGGTGCGGATCCAGCAGCTCGCCGAGAACATCGGTGCGCGGGTCATCGACGTTCCTGGTCATTCCCCCGGCGCGGGGGTCGTGACCGGTGCGACGCTGCGGGCGCAGCACGTGCTCGACGGCGATCTGTTCGCCGCGCTCCCGGGCACCCGGGTGCACGGCGCCGACTTCGCGGGCGAAGCGCTGAGCGCGGGTGCCGCCGCGGTGCTCACCGACCAGGCCGGGATCGACCGGGTCGCGCTGCTCGACGACCCGCGGGTGCGTTCCGGCGAGGTCGCGCTGCTGGTGCACGACGATCCGCG
This sequence comes from Saccharopolyspora galaxeae, assembly GCF_016526145.1. Taxonomy (GTDB): domain Bacteria; phylum Actinomycetota; class Actinomycetes; order Mycobacteriales; family Pseudonocardiaceae; genus Saccharopolyspora_C; species Saccharopolyspora_C galaxeae. The sequence goes on along the minus strand of NZ_JADDUE010000004.1, from coordinate 118,259 downwards.
CGACGTGCTCGGTGCCGCTGCCGCCCGCATCTACGGCGACCCGTCCGGCAAGCTCGCCGTCCTCGGCGTCACCGGCACTTCCGGCAAGACCACCACCTGCTACCTGCTGGAGTCCGCGCTGCGCGCGGCCGGGCACACCACCGGCCTGGTCGGCACGGTGGAAACCCGCATCGCGGGGGAGCGCCTGGAAAGCGCGTTCACCACTCCGGAGGCCCCGGACCTGCAGGCGCTGCTGGCGGTGATGGTCGAGCACGGCGTGACGCACGTGCCGATGGAGGTTTCCAGCCACGCGCTCGCGCTCGGCCGCGTCGGCGGCACCCGGTTCGCGGTCGGCGCGTTCACCAACCTGTCCCAGGACCACCTGGACTTCCACCGCGACCTGGAGGACTACTTCCAGGCCAAGGCGCTGCTGTTCGACGGCCGCTCGGAACGCGAAGTGGTGTGCGTGGACACCGAGTGGGGGCGCCGGCTGGTCACCGCGGACACCACGACCGTCTCCACCGCGGGCGACGCCTCCTGGACGCCCGGCCCGGTGCAGGCGTTTCCGACCGGTGAGCAGCGCTTCACCGCGCACGGCCCGGACGGCGACCTGGCGGTGCGGCTGCGGCTGCCCGGCCCGTTCAACGTGGCCAACGCGCTGCTGGCCGCCGGAGTGCTGCGCGCCGCCGGGGTCCCGGCGGCGGCCGTCGAGCGCGGACTGGCCGAAGTGGACGTTCCCGGCCGGATGGAGCGCGTCGCGCTCGGCCAGGACTTCACCGCCGTCGTGGACTACTCGCACAAACCGGGCGCGGTCGCCGCGGTGCTCGACGCCGCCCGCGCGCAGGCCGGCGAGTCCCGCGTGCTGGTCGTGCTCGGCTGCGGCGGCGACCGGGACATCGCCAAACGGCCGCTGATGGGCGAGGCCGCCGCGCGCCGCAGCGACCTGCTGATCGTCACCGACGACAACCCGCGCAGCGAAGACCCCGCCGACATCCGCGCCGCCATGTTCGCCGGTGCGCTGGAAGTGCCCGCGGGCGAACGCGGCGAGGTCCGCGAGGTCGGCGATCGCCGCGAAGCCATCGGCGAGGCGGTGTCGCGGGCGCGCACCGGGGACGTGGTCGTGATCGCGGGCAAGGGCCACGAGACGGGGCAGGAGATCGCGGGGGTGGTGCACCCGTTCTCCGACCGCGACGAGGTCGCCGCGGCGCTGCGGCGCAGGCCGGCGCACGAACTTCAAGCCGCGCAAGGAAATCTGGGGGAGCCCACGTCCCCGGCCGGAGGCCGGGGCAGCAACGAGGAGGCAAGGTGATCCCGCTCAGCCTCGCTGACATCGCGCGAGCGGTCGGCGGCAGGCTCCACCACGCGGACGGCACCGAAACCGTCACCGGCCCCGTCGAGTTCGACTCCCGGCAGATCGGCCCCGGCGGGTTGTTCGTGGCGATGCCCGGTGAACGCGTCGACGGGCACGACTACGCCGCCGGAGCCGTCGCGGACGGCGCCGCCGGGGTGCTCGCCGCCCGCGAAGTGTCCACAGCGGACGCGCCGATCCCGTCGGTGATCGTTCCTGAGCTGCCCGCGCACCACCCGTCCCGCGCGATGGCGCTGGCGGGCGACGCCGACGGCAGCGGTGCCGCGGTGCTGGCCGGGCTGGCGCGGCTGGCCCGGCACGTGGTGGACCGGCTGCCGGAGCTGGCCGTGGTGGGGGTGACCGGATCGTCCGGCAAGACCTCCACGAAGGACCTCATCGCGCAGGTGCTGGAACCGGCCGGGCCGACCGTGGCGCCGCCCGGCTCGTTCAACAACGAACTCGGCCACCCGTGGACGGTGCTGCGCGCCGACGAGCACACCAGGCACCTCGTGCTGGAGCTGTCCGCGCGCGGCGTCGGCCACATCGCCGCGCTGTGCGAGGTGGCGCCGCCGCGGATCGGTGCGGTGCTCAACGTCGGCAGCGCGCACCTCGGCGAATTCGGCTCGCCGGAAGCCATCGCGCAGGCCAAGGGCGAACTCGTCGCGGCGCTGCCCGCGGCTGCCGACGGCGGAGTCGCGGTGCTCAACGCCGACGACCCGCTGGTGGCCGCGATGGCCGAGCGGACCGCGGCTCGCGTGGTCTTCGTCGGCGAGAGCCCGAAGGCGCAAGTCCGCGCCGAGGACGTCGAGCTCGACGAGCGGGCGCGGCCCACGTTCACGCTGGTCACCGCCGAAGGCTCGGCGCGGGTGAGTCTGCCGCTGCACGGCGAGCACCACGTCGGCAACGCGCTGACCGCCGCCGCGATCTCGCTGGAACTCGGCGCGACGCTCGCCGAGACCGCCGAACGGCTCGGTTCGGTGCGGCGCGTGTCCGCGCGGCGGATGGAGGTCGCCGAGACCTCCGGCGGCGTCACCGTCGTCAACGACGCCTACAACGCCAACCCGGAGTCGGTGCGCGCGGCGCTGAAAACGCTCGCGTCGATGACCAGGGGAAAACCCGGCCGCGCCTGGGCGGTGCTCGGGGTGATGGGCGAACTCGGCGAGTCCGGGGTCGCCGCGCACGACGAGATCGGGCGGCTGGCCGTCCGGCTCAACATCGACCGCCTCGTGGTCGTCGGTGACCAGGCGCGCGCGATGCACCAGGGTGCGTCGCTGGAAGGGTCGTGGGGAGAGGAGTCGGTTCTGGTGCCGGACGTCGATGCCGCCGTCGCGCTGCTGCGCGACGAGCTGCGTCCCGGTGACGTCGTGCTGGCCAAGGCGTCCAAAGTGGCCGCGCTGTGGCAGGTCGCCGAGGCGCTGACCGGGGGTGCCGCGTGAAGAGCATCCTCGTCGCCGCCGCGGTGGCGCTGGTCGTGTCCATCCTGTTCACCCCGTACCTGATCCGGATCTTCTCGAAGCAGGGCTTCGGCCAGGAGATCCGCGAAGAGGTGCAGAAGTCGCACTCGGCCAAGCGGGGAACGCCCACCATGGGCGGGATGGCGATCCTCGTCGCGATGTGGGCGGGGTACCTGGCCACCCACCTCACGGTGGCCGACCAGGCGCCGTCGGCGTCCGGGCTGCTGGTGCTCGGGCTGACCACCGCGCTGGGCATCGTGGGGTTCCTGGACGACTTCATCAAGATCCGCAAGCAGCGCAACCTGGGGCTGAACAAGACCGCGAAGCTGGTGGGCCAGCTGGTCGCCTCGGTGCTGTTCGCGATCCTGGCGATGCAGTTCCAGGACGAGGCGGGCATCACGCCCGCCTCCGAGCACCTGTCGTTCATCCGGGACATCACGGTCGTCTCGTTCGGCGTGGTCGGGTTCGTGATCTTCGCCTACATCGCGATCAGCGGCTGGTCCAACGCGGTCAACTTCACCGACGGCATGGACGGCCTTGCCGGTGGCACCGCGGCGATGGTGCTGGCGTGCTACGTGCTGATCTCGTTCTGGCAGCTGCGCTACGACTGCACCGCGCCCACCGGCGGCGGGCCCACGCCGGCCTGCTACACGGTGCGCGACCCGCTGGACATCGCGGTGGTGGCGGCCGCGGCGATGGCCGCGTGCATCGGGTTCCTGTGGTGGAACGCGGCACCGGCGAAGATCTTCATGGGCGACACCGGTTCGCTGGCCATCGGCGGCCTGGTCGCCGGGTTGTCCATGGTGACCCGCACCGAGCTGCTGATGGTCGTCGTGGGCGGGCTGTTCGTGGTCGAGGCGCTGTCGGTGGTGCTGCAGATCGTGGTGTTCCGCAGCACGCGGCGAAGGCTGTTCCGGATGGCGCCGTTCCACCACCACTTCGAGCTGGCGGGGTGGGCGGAAACCACGGTGATCATCCGGTTCTGGATCCTGGCGGGGATCAGCGCGCTGTTCGGCCTCGGGCTGTTCTACGCGGACTGGCTGGCGCTGTCCGGGTCGTGAGCGGGATGGGGCCGCCTGCCCGGGCGGCCGCAGGCCAGGAGGATCGTCGGGGAATCAGGATCGTCGGGGAATCAGGGGAGCACGGCGTGGCGCAAGCATTGCGGGACCGGGACGTGCTGGTCGCCGGGGCCGGGGTGTCCGGGCGGTCGGCCGCGGAAGCGTTGCTGGCCGCGGGTGCCCGGGTGACGCTCACCGACGCCTCGGAGGAACGGCTCGCCGAGCTGGCCTCGCTGCGCGCCGAAGGCGCCGAGCTGGTGCCGGGCCTGGCGGAGCCGCCTGCAGGTACCGACCTGGTGGTGACCAGCCCCGGCTGGCGACCCGGCGTGCCGCTGCTGGCGGCCGCCGAAGCCGCCGGCGTCGAAGTCATCGGCGAGGTCGAACTCGCCTGGTGGCTGGACCGGCAACGCCCCGAACCGGCGGAGTGGCTCGCGGTGACCGGCACGAACGGCAAGACCACCACCGTCGGGATGCTGGAGTCGGTGCTGCGCGCGGCCGGTGCGGACGCGGTGGCCTGCGGCAACGTCGGACTCCCCGTGGTGGACGCGGTGCGCGCCGGGCATCGGGTGCTCGCGGTGGAGCTGTCCAGCTTCCAGCTGCACTGGTCGCGGTCGCTGGCCGCGCACGCCGGTGTCGTGCTCAACCTCGCCGACGACCACCTCGACTGGCACGGGTCGATGGACGCCTACGGGGCGGCGAAGGCGAAGGTGTACGCGGGCAACGCCGTCGCGGTGCACAACGCCGACGACGAGTGGTCCGCGAAGCTGGCCGGCGGGACGCGGCGGGCGGTGTCGTTCACGCTGTCCGAGCCGGGGGCCGGGCAGCTCGGCATCTCCGGCGGCGCGCTGGTCGATCGGGCCTTCGGCGGTGTCGGCGACGCCTTCGGCGAGGACGTGCGGCTCGCCTCGATCGCCGACGTGCATCCCGCGGGCCCGCACAACCAGGCCAACGCGCTCGCCGCGGCCGCGCTCGCCCGCGCGCACGGCGTCGAACCCGATGCGGTTTCCCGCGGGCTGCGCGAATTCGAGCCCGGGGCGCACCGCTCGGTGGTGATCGCCGAAGCCGCCGGTGTGACCTATGTGGACGATTCCAAGGCGACCAACCCGCACGCCGCGGACGCCGCGCTGCGGGCGCACCCGCGGGTGGTGTGGATCGCGGGTGGGCTGCTCAAAGACGCCGACGTGACCGACGTCGTCGCGCGCAACGCCGAACGGCTGGACGCGGTGGTGCTCATCGGACGCGACCGGGGCAAATTCGCCGACGCACTGGCCCGACACGCCCCCCGGGTGCCGATCGAGCAGGTCGCGGCGGGAGACGATGCGGGCATGGCACAAGCAGTCCAGCTGGCGGCCGGGCACGCCCGGCCTGGCGCGGCGGTCCTGCTCGCGCCCGCGGCCGCCTCGATGGACATGTTCACCGACTACGCGCACCGCGGCCGGGCGTTCGCCGACGCGGTGCGCGCCCTGCCCGCCGTCGCGACCACGACCGGCGGGTGAGCGACGATGGCGACCGCCACCGCCCAGAGCCCGCGCAAGAACCAGGGCTCGCGCGAGAACCAACGCCCCACCGGGCTCGCCGCGCTGACCACGCCGCTGACCGCCTGGCTGACCCGGCCGCTGGCCTCGTTCCACCTGCTGCTGGCGGTGTTCGGGCTGCTGACCGTGTTCGGACTGGTCATGGTGCTGTCCGCGTCCAGTGTGGACTCGTTCAGCAGCGGCGGGTCGTCCTACGGGATCTTCGTCAAGCAGCTCGCGTACTGCGCGGCGGGGCTGGTGCTGTTCTACGGCGCGCTGCGGATGCCGGTGAAGCTGCTGCGCAGGCACAGCCTGTCGGTGTTCGGCGGTTGCCTGCTGCTGCTGGTGCTGGTGCTGACCCCGCTCGGGGAGGAACGCGGCGGCGCGCGCAGCTGGTTCGACTTCGGGCCGGTCTCGTTCCAGCCGGTCGAGTTCGCCAAGATCGCGTTCGCCGTGTGGGGCGCGCACGTGCTGGTCACCAAGCGCGGAATGCTGGCGCAGTACCGGCACCTGCTGGTGCCGGTGGTGCCCGCCGGGCTGGTGATGTTCGCGCTGGTGATGCTGCAGCCCGACCTCGGCTCCACGGTCACGCTGTTCATCGTGCTGCTGGCGCTGATGTGGTTCGCCGGGGCACCGCTGCGGCTGTTCGGCGTGGGGGTGCTCGGCGCGGTGACCGCGGCGATAGTGCTGGCGTCGCTGGCGACCTACCGGATGGACCGGATCACCTCGTTCCTCAACCCCTCGGCCAACTCCAGCGGCGCGGGCTACCAGGCGCAGCAGGCGCTGTACGCGCTCGCCGACGGCGGCCTGTTCGGGCGCGGGCTCGGGCAGGGCTGGTCGAAGTGGCAGTACCTGCCGAACACGCACAACGACTTCATCTTCGCCGTGATCGGGGAAGAACTCGGCTTCGTGGGCTGCGCGGTGGTGCTCGGCCTGTTCGGCACCACCGCCTACGTGGGCCTGCGGATCGCGGCGCGCAACACCGACCCGTGGATCCGGCTGGTCTCGGCGACGCTGACCACCTGGCTGGCCGGGCAGGCCGCGATCAACGTCGGCTACGTGGTGGGGCTGCTGCCGGTCACCGGGTTGCCGCTGCCGTTGATCTCTTCCGGCGGGTCGTCGGTGGTCACCAGCATGCTGGTGTTCGGGCTGCTGGCGAACTTCGCGCGCAACGAGCCGGAGGCGATCGCCGCGCTGCGCTCGCTCGGGCCGGGTCGCGTCGGCAAGCTGCTGCGGCTGCCGACGCCCGCGCCGTACCGCCCGCCCGCCAAACGACGGGCCGCGCGCCCAGCGCCGTCCAACCGCCCCGGTTCGCGCAGCACCGGGGCGTCGCAGACCCGCCGGGGAACCTCGGACGCGCGAGGGCGCACGGCGCCGCGCGCCAAATCCGGTTCCCGGGCACCGACACGAGGAGGAAACCGTTGAACGGGCAGCAACCCGGCTACCGCGGCCAGCCCGGCTTTCCGGGCGGGCCCGGATCTCCCGGGCAGGCCGGCCCTCCCGGACCGCAGGGCGGTTTCCCGGGGCAGCCGGGACCGGTTGGCGGTTTTCCGGGGCATCCGGGTCAGCAGGGTCATCCGGGGCAGCAGGGCTACCCCGGGCAGCAGGGCCAGCAGGGCCATCCCGGGCAGCAGGGCTACCCGGGCTATCCGGGCCAGCCTCAGCAGGGCCAACCGCCGCAGGGCCAGCCTCAGCAGGGCCAACCGCCGCAGCCGGGACAACCCGGCCCGCCGCCCGGCTTCCCCGGTCAGCAGGCGAACCAGCCGTACCCGGGCTGGCAACCCGGTCCGCCGCAGCGCCCGCTCTCGGTCGTCGTCGCGGGCGGCGGCACGGCCGGGCACATCGAGCCCGCGCTGGCGCTGGCCGACGCCGTCCGCCGCGCGCGTCCGGACGCGCGAATCACCGCGCTGGGCACCGAACGCGGCATGGAGAACCGCCTGGTTCCCGCCCGCGGCTACCCGCTGGAGCTGGTGCCGCCGGTGCCGATGCCGCGCAAACCCAGCACCGAGCTGCTGAAGCTGCCGATGAAGGTCCGCGAGTCGGTGCGCCAGACCAAGGAGATCCTGGAGCGCGTGCAGGCCGACGTCGTCGTCGGCTTCGGCGGCTACGTCTCGCTGCCCGCCTACCTCGCCGCGCGCGGGCGGACGCCGATCGTGGTGCACGAAGCCAACGCGCGCGCCGGGATCGCCAACAAGATCGGCGCGCGCTACGCCGAGCGGGTGCTCTCGGCGACCCCGGACAGCGGCCTGGCCGGCGCCCGCCCGATCGGGATCCCGCTGCGCGAATCGATCACCGGCCTGGACCGGATGGCGCTGCGCGCGCAGGCGCGGCAGTTCTTCGGGCTGCACCCGCACGCCCCGACGATCCTGGTCTTCGGCGGTTCGCAGGGCGCGCAGACGCTGAACACCGCGTTCTCCGGCGCAGCGCAAGCGCTCGGCCGCGCCGGGATCGGCGTGCTGCACGCGCACGGGCCGAAGAACACCCTTGCGGTGCAACAGGTTCCGGGCGCCCCGAACTACGTGGCCGTGCCGTACCTGGAGCGCATGGACCTCGCCTACGCCGCTGCCGATCTGGTGGTGTGCCGGTCCGGCGCGATGACCGTCGCCGAGGTTTCCGCGGTCGGCCTGCCCGCGGTGTTCGTGCCGCTGCCGCACGGCAACGGCGAGCAGGCGCTCAACGCGCAGCCGGTGGTTTCCGCGGGCGGCGCGGTGCTGGTCTCGGACGAGGACATGACCCCGGACAAGGTCGCCGGTGAGCTGCTGCCGATGGCCCGCGACCCGCAGCGGCTGCAGATGATGAGCCGTGCGACGCTGGGCAGCGGTCACCGCGAGGCCGACCAGGTCCTCGCCCGGATCGTGCTGGAGGTGGCCGGGCAGTGAGCGAGCGACCCGACGAGGACCTGCTGTCCCGAGTGCACTTGGTCGGCATCGGCGGCGCCGGGATGAGCGGCATCGCCCGCATCCTGCTGGCCCGCGGCCGCCAGGTGTCCGGTTCCGACGCGCGCGACTCGCGCACCGTGCTGGCACTGCGCGCGCAGGGCGCGCACGTGGCGCTGGGGCACCGGGCGGAGAACCTGGACCAGTTCGACCGCGACCCGACGGCGATCGTGGTCTCCACCGCGATCCGCCCGGACAACCCGGAGCTGCTCGAAGCGCAGCGGCGCGGAGTCGCCGTGCTGCGCCGCGCCGAAGCGCTCGCGGCGCTGATGGCCGATCACCGGGTGGCCTGCGTGGCGGGCACGCACGGCAAGACGTCCACGACGTCGATGCTCACCGTGGCGTTGCAGCACTGCAGGCTGGACCCGTCGTTCGCGATCGGCGGCGACCTCAACGACTCCGGCGCGAACGCGCACCACGGGGAAGGCGGCGTGTTCGTCGCCGAAGCCGACGAGAGCGACGGCTCGTTCCTGGTGTTCGCGCCGTCGGTCGCGGTGGTCACCAACGTGGAACCGGACCACCTCGACCACCACGGCACCGCGGAGGCCTACACTGAGGTCTTCGAGGAGTTCGTGCGCCGCATCGAACCCGGCGGAGTGCTCATCGCCGACGCCGACGACCCGGGCGCGGCGGCGCTGGCCGAACGCGCCGAGCTCGCCGGGCTGCGGGTCCGCCGCTACGGGCATTCGGTCACCGGGCACGGCGACGCCCGCCTGGTCGGCTACCGCCCCGAGCACGGCGCCGGGGTCGCCACCGTCGAGCTGCACGCCGGGCCGGACCACCCGGCGCACCGCGTGGACGTGCAGGTTTCGGTGCCGGGCGAGCACATGGCGGGCAACGCGGTCGCCGCCATGCTCGCGGGGCTGGAACTCGGTGCCGAGCTGGAAGGGCTGCTGGACGGTCTCGCCGCGTTCGGCGGAGTGCGGCGGCGTTTCGAGTTCAAGGGCCAGGCCGCCGGGGTGCAGGTCTACGACGACTACGCGCACCACCCGACCGAAGTGGACGCGCAGTTGCGCGCGGCCCGCCCGGTCGCCGCGGACGGGCGGCTGGTCGTGGTGTTCCAGCCGCACCTGTTCTCCCGCACCGCCGCGTTCGCGGGCGAGTTCGCGACCGCGCTGGCGCTGGCCGACGAGATCGTGGTGCTCGACGTGTACGGCGCGCGGGAGGACCCGGAGCCCGGCGTGACCGGCGCGCTGATCGCCGACGCGATCCCGGCGGCTCCGGAGCGGGTGCACTACGAGCCGTCGCTGACCGCGGCCGCGCCGCTGGTGGCGGGCTTGGCGAAACCGGGCGATCTGGTGCTGACGATGGGCGCTGGCGACGTGACCATGCTCGGAGCGGAGATCCTGACCGAACTGGACCGCGCCGCCACCGGGGAAGCGGTGTGAGCCCCGCCGGGCGCGCGGCGAACCGGCCGGGTGCGCGCAGCACCCGCGGCCGCCCGGTGCGGGCGGCTCGTCCGCGCCCGCCGCGCCGGTGGATCCTGCCGCTGGGGCTGGCGGTGATCACCGTCGTGGTGCTGGCGCTGTACTTCACCCCGCTGCTCGGGGTGCGTTCGGTGCGCGTCGACGGGCTCACCGCGACCCCGGAGCAGGCGGTGCTGGACACCGCCGCGGTCGAACTCGGGCAGCCGATGATGCGCGTCGACGCCGACGAGGTCCGCGCCCGGCTGGGCGGACTGCAGCAGATCGCTTCCGTGCAGGTCCGGCTGGAATGGCCGTCGACGGTGGCGCTGCAGGTGACCGAGCGGCACGCGGTGGCCTACCTGGCCGAGCCGGGCGGGATGCGGCTGGTGGACGCGGCCGGGGTGGCGTTCCGCAGCGCGCCGAAGCCGCCGCCCGGTCTGCCGGAACTGCGCCTCGGCGCCGACCGCCCGGCAGGTATGCGAGCGGCGCTGGACGCGCTCACCGCGCTGCCGCCCGACCTGCGCGGTCAGGTCCAGGCTGTGTCCGCGCAGCGGCCGCAGGACCTGAGCCTGGTGCTGACCGGGAACCGCCAGGTCCATTGGGGCGACGACGAGCAGGCTGCGCGCAAGGCCGGGATCCTGCCGCCGCTGCTGGGACGGCCCGGCCGGATCTACGACGTCACGAGCCCGGCGCTGCCCACGGTGGCTTGAGCTCCCGCTAGTTGATCTCGCAGGTGGCCGCGGCCGCCGCGGGAACCGGGCGCCCGCGCTGCCCGCGCCGTGGCCCGAACAGCGCATTGACCGTGATCCACGCCTCGGACTACCGTTCAGCAATCGTTTTCTGGGGGTGCTGGATGGGCGATGCCTACGGGATCAGCAGAACCACCGAAATCAGCAGGACCACCGGGATCAGCCGCCGCGCCGTGCTGCGCGGAGCCGGCGCGACCGTGCTCGCGGGCGCCGCGGCGGGCTGCGCACCGGCGCGCACTCCGAACGAGATCAACTTCTGGAACTTCTACGGTCCGGGCGGGCAGACCAAGAGCCAGAGCGACTGGGTCGTGCAGCTGGCCGCGGAGTGGAACGCCACCCACGACGTGCAGGTCCGCCTGCGGTACGTGCCGAACAAGGACTACAAGTCCGGGCCGACGCTGCAGACCTCGTTCAGCGCGGGCGCCGGACCGGACGTGTTCCTGCTCAGCCCCGGCGACTTCCTGCGCTACTACAACGGCGGCGCGCTCGCCGACCTCACCCCGCACCTGGAACCGGGGATGCGGGAGGACTTCCTGCCGCAGGGGCTGTCCACCAGGGTCGTCGACGACCGGGTGTACGGGCTGCCGATGGAGATCGAACCGCTCGCCCTGTTCTACGGCGAGCAAGCCTTCGAGCAGGCGCACCTGTCCGAAGGGGACCTGCCGCGCACCTGGGACGACCTGCTCGCGCTGGCGGAACGGCTGACCACGCCGGAGCGGTTCGGGATGCTGTTCGAGACCAATCCCGGCTACTACCAGAACTACACCTGGTACCAGTGCATGTGGATGGCGGGCGGCGAGGTGTTCACCCCGGACCAGCGCCGCTGCTCGCTGGACTCACCCGCCACGCACCGCGCGTTGCAGTGGTGGCAGGACGCCGTGCGCGCCGGTTCCGCTCCGCGCCGAGTGCGGGGTGAGGGCGGCAACGACTCGATCTCCAACCTCGCGGACGGCTACTGCGCGATGCAGCAGCTCGGGATCTGGGGCATCGCCGAAATCGCCGAGCAGGCGCCCGGCTTCCGCTACGGCGTGACGCCGATGCCGGTGCCGCAGGGCGGTTCCTACACCACCGCGCTGGGCAGCTGGGCGATGGTCGCCAACGCCCAGGGCAACAACCCGGAAGCGGCGGCGGAGTTCGTGGTGTGGGCGCTGGGCTCGTCCGACCCGGCCTGCGTGGACCGGGTGCGGCGGTGGAACACCGAGGCCAAGACGAACCTGCCCGCGCGGTACTCGGTGCGCCGGGCCGCCGACCGGCACGGGGCGTTCGAGAGCGGACCGCTGCGGGTGTTCGCCGACGAGGTGATGACCGAAGCGCGACCGGAACCGCGCTATCCGCCGGAGGTCTACCGCGCGATCTCCGACGCGCTGCAGGCCTGCCAGCTCGACGGCGCCGACCCGGCGCAGGCGGTGGCGGGCGCCGCCGAGCAGATCGACACGTTCCTCGGCACCTACGACGGGGCAGCGATCCAATGACGGCCCCGCGGACTCGGCGCCGCGAAGGCCGCACGGCGCTGGCGTTCCTGGCGCCGGACGGCATCGGCCTGCTGGTGTTCGTGGCGATCCCCGCGGTGCTGGCGCTGGTGGTCGGACTGTTCGATGTGGACGGTTTCGGCAACGTGGAGTGGGCCGGGCTGGACAACTTCCGGCTGATGGCCGGGGACGGGCTGCTGTGGCGCAGCTTCGGCGTGACGGCGCTGTACGCGGTGCTGTTCGTGCCGCTGGCGTTCGCGCTCGGGCTCGGCCTTGCGCTGCTGGTGCGGGACCACTTCCCCGGGGTGGGGGCGGTGCGGGCCGCGCTGTTCCTGCCGAACGCGGTGAGCCTGGTGGTGGTCGGGCTGCTGTGGCAGTTCCTGCTCACCGACAAGACCGGGCTGCTGAGCAAGCTCTCGGCGGTGTTCGGCCTCGGCGGGGTGTCCTGGCTCGGCGACCCGGACCTGGCGCTGCTGACGCTGGTGCTGATCAGCGCGTGGTTCCTGATGGGCTACCAGATGCTGATCTTCCTCGGCGGGCTGCACGACATCCCGCGCGACCTCTACGACGCGGCCACCGTGGACGGTGCGGGGACGTGGCACCGGTTCCGGCACGTGACCTGGCCGATGCTGCGGCCGACGAGCTTTTTCGTGCTGGTCACCTCGACGGTCAACGCGGTCACCGGGCTGCAGGCCTTCGACCTGGTCTTCGTCACCACCTCCGGCGGGCCTGCCAACGCCACCTCCACCGTCGTCTACTACGCCTACCAGCAGGCGTTCCAGTTCGGCCGGTTCGGCTACGCGGCGGCGATCTGCGGGTTGCTGGTGCTGGTGCTGGCCGCGATCACCGGCGGGCTGTTCGCGGCGACCAGGGGAGGGCGGTTCGATGCCCAATAAGGCGCTTCGCGCGACGAAGCCGCGGGTGAAGGCGGTGCTGGCGTACCTGGCGGCGCTGCTGACGGTGGCCCCGCTGCTGTGGCTGGCCCTGGCGGCGTTCCGCCCGGAGTCGGAGCTGTTCTCGACGAGCTGGCCGAGCACGCTGACGCTGTCCAATGTGGTCTACGTGCTCACCGAGGTGCCCTTCCTGCGGTACCTGGCCAACAGCGCGTTCGTCGCCACCGCGGTCACGGTGCTCGCGCTGGCCGCGCACTCGATGGCGGCCTACGCGCTGGCCAGGATGAGCTTCCGCGGGCGCGGCATGGCGTTCGCCTCCGTGGTGGCGACGCTGCTCGTCTCGCTGCCGGTGATCCTGGTGCCGCTGTTCCTGATCGTGCGCTCGCTCGGGCTGGTCGACTCCTACGCGGGCCTGATCGTGCCCGGGGTGTTCAACGCGTTCGGGATCTTCCTGCTGCGGCAGTTCTACCTCGGCGTACCGCGCGAGCTGGAGGAGGCCGCGCACCTCGACGGCTGCGGGCACTGGCGGATCTACTGGCACGTGGTGCTGCCGCTGAGCAGGCCGATGCTGGCCGCGCTGGCCGTGCTGTTCTTCCTGGCCAACTGGAACTCCTTCCTGTGGCCGCTGGCGGTGGCGCAGGACGAGTCGCTGACCGTCGTGCAGGTCGGCATCGCCTCGCTGCAAGGGCAGTACGCCTCCAAGCAGCACTACGTAATCGCCGCCGCGATGCTCGCCGCGATCCCGACCGTGCTGGTGTTCCTGCTCGGGCAGCGCTGGCTGATCTCGTCACTGAAGACCAGCGGGCTGCGCTGATCGGTCGGTCTGTCGGGGCTCGCCCGTAGCGTGCCGGTCGGAAGGGGGAGCCATGCGCGCGGCAAGACTGATCTCGCTGGTGCTGCTGCTGCAGTCGCGCGGCAGCATGACCGGCCCCGACCTCGCGGGCGAACTCGAGGTCTCCGAACGCACCGTGGCCCGCGACGTGCTCGCACTGGCCGAAGCGGGCGTGCCGGTCTACGCCGAACGCGGCAGGCACGGCGGCTACCGGCTGCTCGGCGGCTACCGGACCCGGCTGACCGGGCTGCACCGGGGCGAAGCCGAGGCGCTGCTGCTGGCCGCGATCCCCGGCCCGGCGGCCGAAATGGGCCTGACCGGCGAGGTCGCCAGCGCGCGCCGCAAGATCTCCGCGGCGCTCGCCCCGGGCGCCCAGGACGCGCCGGAGCGGGTCAGCAGGCGGTTCCACCTCGACGCGCCCGGCTGGTTCCGCCGCTGCGGAACTCCGCCGCTGCTGGGCGAACTCGCCGAAGCCGTCTGGCAGGACCGGTCGGTGCGAGCGGTGTACCGGCGCGGTGACCGGGAGGTCCGGCGCGACGTCGAGCCGCACGGGCTGGTGCTCAAAGCGGGCGCCTGGTACGTCGCCTGCCGGGTCGGGCAGCGGTTCCTGGTCTACCGCGCCGACCGGTTCCAGCACGTCGAGCTCGCCGGGCCGTTCGACCGCGACGAGTCCTTCGACCTGCCCGGATTCTGGCAGCGGCGCAGCGAGGACTTCGCCCGCAGCCTGCTGCGCGACAGCGTCACCGTCCGGCTCACGCCCGCAGGCGTGCGCGCCTTGCCGGTGCACCTCGACCGCTTCGCCGCGGAGCACGCCGAGCACGGCGAGACCGACGAGCAGGGGCTGGTCACGGCCACGCTGCCCGTCGAATCCCTGGACGTCGCCTACGATCAGCTGCTCGCGCTCGGCCCCGAGGTGGAGGTGCTGGCACCGCCGGAACTGCGGGGGCGGATGGCGCGCGCCGCGGCCAGGTTTGCCGGGCTCTACGCGGAGGCGGGCGAACTCGCGCAGCTCAGCGGTAGCCGGTGACGTCCTCCGGCTTTCCCGCCTCGACGACCTCCTCGATGTAGCGCCAGCAGTCCGGCCGGGAACCGTCCACATCGGTGAGTCCGTAGACCTGCGCCAACTGCGCGCTGGACAGCGTCCGCCCGGACCACCGGGCAACCTCGGGATCGGCGGCCAGCGCCGCGACCGCCCGCCCGACGAACCGCGGTGACTCCGAGATGCCGAAGTGCGGCTCGGTCGCCTCCCGCCAGTTCTGCTCGGTCACGCCGAACAGGTCCAGCATCATCTCCGAACGCAGCCAGCCCGGCGTCACCGCGACCGCGGTGCCGCCGTGCGGGCGCAGCTCCTCGGCCAGCCCGAACGCCATCCGGCTCGCGGCGGTCTTCGCCACGTCGAAGAACGCGCCCAGGTCGCCGCGGTAGCGCCGGTTGTACTCCGCCGTGCCGTCGGTCAGCTCCACGACCAGGCCGCCGGGTGTGCGCGACAGCAGCCCGAGCGCGAAATGGCTCGTGATCAGGTGCGCTTCGATGCCGACGCGGAGCCGGTCGATCCCGATCCGCAGCGAGTGCTCCCAGACCGGCTTGTGCCAGTCCGTCAGGTGCTCGCCGCCCAGATCGTTGACCAGCAGGTCCAGCCTGCCGCGTTCGCTTTCGATCCGTGCGACCACCTCGCGCACCTCGTCCGGCTGCGTGTGGTCGGCGCGGACCGCGATGCCCTCGCCGCCCGCCGCGTCGACCAGCCGTGCAGTGTCCTCAATGGTCTCCGCCCGTCCGTAGTCCGACTGCTGTTCGCGGGTGGTGCGCCCGGTCCCGTAAACCGTCGCGCCCGCCGCGCCCAGTTCGACGGCGATGCCGCGGCCCGCGCCGCGCGTCGCTCCGGCCACCAGCGCCACCTTGCCCTGCAGCGGTCCAGCCATGCGTTTCCTCCCTGTCGAACGGCCGCTCAGAACGGCCGACGCGGTGAGCCTGACCCCCAACCGGACATCTGCTGTCGCGATTCACCGCGAGCGCTTTGCCGAATGCCCCGCCTTGCGCCGCCGGACGCGCGGTACGGTGGACGCGGTGATCGCGTAACGCGCGGATCACCGCGTCGGCTGCGAACGAAGGTGCAGCTGCAAAACGAAGACATAGCTGCAAAAAGAAGACCCGGCTGCAAAGAACGAAGGCCCGGCTGCGGACGAAGGCACGGCTGCGGACGAGCGCGGCACTGCCTGCGGAGGCGAGCAGGTGATTACGGGCAGGCGAGAACGACGGTCGAGGCGGAGCTGTGACGTGGGGACACTCCTGGGAGATCTTCCGGCGTGGCTGCTGGACGCGGCCGCGCCGACATGCCTAACGTCCGCACCCGGTACAGGGTTGACCGCGTTTCGATCTTGTGCTTGCACGGGAACACCCCGGCAACGGCCGGACAGTCGGCCGGTACCCCCGGTGACCGCGCACGCGGCGGTCCGAGCAACGCAGAGCGCTCAGCCACGATCAGGAAGGCGGACCCGATGACGCCCCCGCACAACTACCTCGCGGTGATCAAGGTCGTCGGCATCGGTGGCGGCGGCGTCAACGCCGTCAACCGCATGATCGAGGTCGGGCTCAAAGGCGTCGAGTTCATCGCGGTGAACACCGACGCGCAGGCCCTGCTGATGTCCGATGCCGACGTCAAGCTGGACATCGGCCGCGAGATGACCCGCGGCCTCGGCGCGGGCGCCGCCCCCGAGGTCGGGCACAAGGCGGCCGAGGACCACAAGGACGAGATCGAAGAGGTCCTCAAGGGCGCCGACATGGTGTTCGTGACCGCCGGCGAAGGCGGCGGCACCGGTACCGGCGGCGCGCCGGTGATCGCCGACGTCGCCCGCAAGCTCGGCGCACTGACCATCGGCGTGGTCACCCGCCCGTTCTCCTTCGAGGGCAAGCGGCGCGCGAACCAGGCCGAAGAGGGCATCAAGGAACTCCGCGACTGCTGCGACACGCTGATCGTGATCCCGAACGACCGGCTGCTGCAGCTCGGCGACATCGGGGTCAGCCTGATGGACGCGTTCCGCTCCGCGGACGAGGTGCTGCTGTCCGGTGTGCAGGGCATCACCGACCTGATCACCACGCCCGGGCTGATCAACCTGGACTTCGCCGACGTCAAGAGCGTGATGTCCGGCGCGGGCAGCGCGCTGATGGGGATCGGATCGGCCCGTGGCGAGGGCAGAGCCGTGCAGGCCGCGCAGAAGGCGATCAACTCGCCGCTGCTGGAAGCCTCGATGGAGGGCGCGCACGGCGTGCTGCTGGCCATCTCGGGTGGTTCCGACCTCGGCCTGTTCGAGATCAACGAGTCGGCCTCGCTGGTGCAGGAGTCCGCGCACCCCGAAGCCAACATCATCTTCGGCACGGTGATCGACGACTCGCTCGGGGACGAGGTGCGGGTGACCGTGATCGCCGCCGGGTTCGACGCGGGCGCGCCGACGCACAAGAAGCTCGACCCGCAGCAGATCGGCGGCACCGACGAAGCCGGCGAAACCCAGGTGACCGAGGGCCAGGTCGTGGACGGCGAGTCGACGCCGAGCGCGCAGGCCCCACCCGCCCGGCCGCAGCCGGTCGAGCAGCAGGCGCCTGCGCAACCGGCCCCCGCGCAACCGGCTCCCACCGCGCAGTCGGCACCGGCCCCGCAACCGCCGTCGGCCCCGCAGCCGCAGCCCGAGCGCCGCGAACCGGTCGGCCGCGACCAGGGCGAGCAGCCGTCCGCGCCGGACTACGAGCAGCGGCCCGGCCAGGAGCAGCAGCGGCCGGCCTACGGGGAAGGCGCGGCGCCCAGCGTCTCGGTGCCGACCCGGTCCAGCGGCGGCTACCCGACGCACACCGGCAACCAGGGCATGAGCGGTTCGCTGCCGCAACGCCCGATGCCGGTCGCCGACGACAACGACGACGACGTGGACATTCCCCCCTTCATGCGGCGGTGATCGCCGCAGCGGCATGGGCGAGAATCGGCACCGGGGCGAGGTTTCGCCCCGGTGCCCGTTCGTGCGGGCACCCTTCGTCGGGCGGGGCGCAGCCCCGGAGCAGGGAGGCACAGGGTGCGGATCCGGCGCGTGATCACCACGCGGGAAGGCGGCAGTTCCGGGCCGCCGTTCGACTCGTTCAACCTCGGCGGCCGCGTCGGTGACGACCCCGCCGCGCTGGTTGCCAACGAGCGCAAACTCGCCGAGGGCATCGGGCTCGGCCGGGAACGGCTGGTGTGGATGGAGCAGCTCCACGGCAGGCACGCGGCGCTGGTCGACGGTGCGCAGTCGGAACCGGTGGAGGCCGCGGACGGGTTGGTGACCGCGCAGCCTAACCTGGCGCTGGCGGCGCTGGTCGCGGACTGCGTGCCGGTGCTGCTCGGTGATCCGGTCAGCGGCGTTGTCTCCGCGGTGCACGCCGGACGAGTCGGTGCCCGGGTGGGCGTGCTGGTCGCCGCGCTCAAGACGATGCAGCAGGCCGGAGCGCACGTTGACCGCGTCGAGGCACTGCTCGGCCCCGCTGCCTGCGGCGAGTGCTACGAGGTGCCCGCCGCGATGCGCGACGACGTCGAGCAGCACCTGCCGGGCAGCGCCTGCCGCACCCGCAAGGGAACTCCCGGCCTGGACCTGCGCGCGGGGCTGTGGGAGCAGCTCGCGGGCGCGGGCATCGGCAAGATCGGGGTTGATCCGCGCTGCACGATGGAAACCCGGGAACTGTTCAGCCATCGCCGCGACGGACCCCGCACCGGTCGCTTCGCGGCCGTCGTGTGGGCCGAACCCGAGGAGGGGCCGTGACCGACGACGACTGTCGCCGCGCGGAGCTGGCGGAGTCGCTCAAAGAGGTCCACGAGCGCCTCGCCGCGGCGTGCCACGCCGCCGGTCGTGCGCCGGCTGAGGTCGAGCTGCTGGCGGTCACCAAGACGTTCCCGGCGCGCGACGTTGCGCTGCTGTCCGACCTGGGATTGCGGGAGTTCGCGGAGAACCGCGAGCAGGAGGCGCGCGGCAAGGTCGCCGAGTTCGACGAGTTGCGCCCGCGCTCCGGCGCCCGCTGGCACATGGTCGGCCAGCTGCAGCGGAACAAGGCGCGTTCGGTGGTGCGCTGGGCGGACGTCGTGGAGTCGGTGGACAGTCCGCGCCTGGTCGAGGCGTTGGGCCGGGCGACGGCGAACGCGCTCGCAGCGGGGGAGCGGACACGCCCGCTCGAAGTTCTCGTTCAGGTGAACTTGGACGAGGCGCGGGGCCGCGGCGGGTGCCCACCGGCGGAGGTCAGGTCACTCGCAGAGGTGATCACGACGACGAGTGAGCTGCGGTTGCGTGGAGTGATGGCGGTGGCTCCGCAGCACGCCCGGCCGGAAGTGGCGTTCGACACACTTTCCGAGATCGCCGCACGGCTGCGCCAGGATCACCCCGAGGCTGAAGAAATCTCGGCGGGCATGAGCGGAGATCTGGAGAGTGCCGTAGCGCACGGGTCCACGCGAGTGCGTGTCGGAACAGCGTTGCTAGGAGGTCGCGGGCTAATCTCGCCGTAGCCAGCGGCGGGGGGTCGACGGCCGGTCGTACCGCGCTCGGCTCGTAGGAGTCGCGGAGGAAGGTCATGCCATGAGCGCTCTGCACAAGCTGAAGGCATATTTCGGCATGGTCCCGGCCGACGAGATCGAGGAATTCGAGGACGAGGCCTACGCCGACCGCCAGTACGACCGCCACCCGGTCGACGACGGCTACGACGCCCCGGCCGACCGGATCGGCGGGCGCCGCCGCGTCGGCGTGCGCGGCGGTTACCAGCCGGAACCCGCGAGCGAACCCTACGAGGACGTGCCGCGCGCGGACGATCACCGGGAGGTGAATCCCCCGGTCCGCAGGCAGTGGCCCGCGGAGGCGCCGTCCCGCCCGGCGGGCGGCGAACGCGAGTCGGTCTCCCGGCTGCGCGCGGTCACCGACACCGGCAGCATGTTCAACTTGAGCAAGATCACAACGCTGCATCCGCGCAGTTACAGCGAGGCGCGCACGATCGGCGAGCAGTACAGGGACGGCAGTCCGGTGATCATGAACCTGACCGAGATGGACGAAGCGGACGCCAAGCGGCTGGTCGACTTCGCCGCAGGTCTGGCCTTCGCGCTGCGCGGTTCGATCGAGAAGGTCACCAACCGGGTGTTCTTGCTCTCACCGCCGAACGTGGACGTCGCGGCCGAGGACAAGCGCAAGCTCGCCGAGGGCGCCTTTTTCAACTACGGGTGACCGGTGGCAGAGTTGAACCGTGGAACTGCTCCTGATCATCCTTTACTACGCGGTCTTCTTCTTCTGGCTGCTGCTCACGGCCCGTATCGTGATCGAACTCGTCCGGGTGTTCGCCCGCGACTGGCGCCCCGCTGGAGGGGTTGCAATCGCGTTGGAGAGCATCTACACAGTGACCGACCCGCCCGTCCGGCTGCTACGTCGGGTGATCCCGACGGTCCGGATCGGCGGAGTGGGGCTGGACCTATCCATTATGGTGCTGCTGCTGGTTGTGTACATACTGATGCAGCTGCTGTTGAGGTTGCTGCTGGGACATTGAGCGAAGTCCGGGTAACGGGGAACCCGGGTGACCCGCAGCCGAAGAGTGCGTGAGGTGATCTTGTGGGCCTGACCCCCGCCGACGTGCATAACGTCGCGTTCAGTAAACCGCCGATCGGGAAGCGCGGCTACAACGAGGACGAGGTGGACGCGTTCCTCGACCTCGTCGAAGCCGAGCTCGCCCGGTTGGTGGAGGAGAACAACGACCTGCGCAGCCAGGTTGAGCAGCTGGAGAACCAGCTGCAGACCGCGCAGGTCGACCTCGACGACGCCCGCAGCCAGGCGTCCGCGGTCCCCGCCGCTCCCGCCGCCCCCGCTCCGGCGGAAGAACCGCGTCGGCTCGCGCCGGTCCCGGCCCCGACCGCTGCCGAGCAGACCTCCCCGGGTGGAGATCACCACGTGCAGGCCGCGAAGGTGCTGGGCCTGGCGCAGGAGATGGCCGACCGGCTGACCGGTGAGGCGAAGGCCGAGGCCGACGGGATGCTCTCGGAGGCCCGCACCAAGTCCGAGCAACTGCTCTCGGACGCCCGGGCGAAGTCCGAAAGCATGGTCAACGAGGCCCGCACCCGGGCCGAGACGATGCTCAACGACGCGCGCACGCGCGCGGAGACCCTGGAGCGGCAGGCCCGCGAGAAGGCCGCCGGTCTGGAACGCGATGCCCAGCGCAAGCACGCCGAGGTGATGGGCAACATCACCCAGGAGAAGAACGCGCTGGAGAAGAAGATCGACACGCTGCGCACCTTCGAGCGCGAATACCGCACGAGGTTGCAGACCTACCTGGAATCGCAGCTGCGTGAACTGCAGGACCGCGGGTCGGCGGCTCCTGCCGAGAGCAACGGTCGCAGCTCGGCCCAGCAGAACACCTACAGCTTCGGCGCCCGCGCGGCAGAGGCGGGCTAGTCGGCGTTCCCGGACGCCGCCCGTGCACGGTGAGCGTGGCGAGGGCGTCACAGGCGGTCGTTCGGTGAGTGGGAGTCCGACGTGTTGTTGGTGGTTCTGGCGCTGGTCCTGGCCGCAGCCGGTGTCCTGGTGACCTCGGTGGTGATCGGCAGCCCCGCGTGGTCGTGGCTGTCGGTCGTGTTGTGCGCGGTGTGCGCGGTCCTGCTCGTGGTGGACCGGCTCCGACGGCGACGGGAGGCGAGCTCGTCGCCGTCGGGGCCCGGCCCCGCAGTGCCCTCGGATGATTCCAGCGAGGGAACGTCCGCGCAGTCCGCGACGGCCGAGGACGGTTCGGGGGACGAACCGGCCGAGGAGGACACCGACGCGGCGGACGCGCTGCTGGTGTCCGAATCGGACGAAGAAGTGGTCGTGGTCGACGAACGCCCGCGATACCACTTGGCCGCGTGCGGCTGGCTCGGCGACCGCGAGGTGCTGAGCCTGCCGGTGCGCGAAGCCCGCGAACTGGGCTTCACCTCCTGCGCCCGCTGCACGCCCGACGCCGTGCTGGCGGGGCAGGCGCGGACCGCGGGCTGACGTACCGCGGGCTGCCAGCTGGCTGCCGCGCACACCGATACCCGGTGGCGGCGGACCTAACAGCGTGTTCTAACCTCTTGATCGAAGGTCATGAGTGCCAGCGGTAAACCCCGGTTTGCTGGCCGGCAACCCTCCGACCGCGGTGGGGTGCCCCGGGTGAGGACCTGGCCGGTCGCGTGCGGCGATCCGGCAAGCGCGGGCTTGGCACGGACGCTGGCGGGTCCGGAGTGACCCGAGGAGATGTCGTGTCGTCAGCCGTCGAGCATCCGCAGCAGTCCGATGTGGACGTCGAAGTGCCCGGTGTGGTCGGTAGCGGGCTGCGGGTGCCGCTGATCACCGGTGGCACCGCCGAGTACGCCAACCTCGATCACGGGGCCAGCGCGCCGTGCCTGACCGCGGTCCGCGACGCCGTCGACGCGTTGCTGCCCTGGTACGCCAGCGTGCACCGCGGCGCAGGATTCGCCTCCCAGGTCTGCACGCGGGTTTACGAAAGCGCCCGGGACGTTCTGCGCCGGTTCGTCGGCGCGCGCCGCGATGACTCCGTGATCTTCACGCGGAACACGACCGACGCGGTGAACCTGCTGGCGGCGGCCGTGCCGGACGGAACGTCCGTGGTGGTGTTCGACACCGAGCACCACGCGGCGCTGCTGCCCTGGGGAAGCGAGGTCCGGCGGCTCGGCATCCCGGCGAGCGCGGACGAAGCCGTGCGGGCGCTCGACGAAGCGCTCGCGGATTGCCCGGAAGGGCCGAAGCTCGCGGTGCTCACCGGTGCTTCCAACGTCACCGGTGAACTCTGGCCGGTCGCCGAACTCGCGCGGGTCGCGCGGCGGCGCGGTGCCCGCACGTTGCTGGACGCGGCGCAGCTCGCCCCGCACCGGCCGGTGCGGATCGCCGAGCTGGGCGTGGACCACGTGGTGCTGTCCGGGCACAAGCTCTACGCGCCGTTCGGGGCGGGTGCGCTGATCGGCCGTGCGGACTGGCTCGACGCGGCTCCGCCCTACCTCGCCGGCGGCGGCGCGACTCGCGCCGTGCCGGACGACGGCGTGATCGACTGGAACACCGGGCCGGAACGGCACGAAGCGGGTTCGCCGAACACGGTGGGCGTGCACGCGCTGGCCACCGCCTGCCGGGTGTGGTCGGAGCACGCCGAGTCGATCATCGCGCACGAGGACGCGCTGCTGATCCGGTTGCGCGCGGGCTTGCGCGACATCCCCGGGTTGCGCGAGCTGAGCCTGTTCGGGCCCGAGCACGCGCGGGTCGGAGTGGTCAGCCTGACCGTGCAGGAGCGCGATGCCGGGCAGAATGGCGATGCCGGGCAGGCTCGCGACCCGGGACTGCTCGCGAGCGCGCTGTCCGCCGAGCACGGCATCGGCGTGCGGGACGGGCTGTTCTGCGCGCACCGCGCGGTGCGGCACCTGCTGGCGGGTTCCGGGGCGCAGCGCGCGCTGCGGGTCAGCATCGGGCTCGGCACGACGACCGAGCACGTGGACAGGTTCGTCGACGCGCTGCGCGGGCTTCTCCTGGACGGGCCGAGCTCGAGGTACGCGTTGGTCGAAGGCGGTTGGGTGCCCGAGCACGATCCGCGGGGTTTCCCGGCGGCGCTGAACTGACCCGGGTTCGAGCCGATGCGAGGGCGGTCTCCGGCTCGGGGAGAATGGGACGAGTGAACATCGAGCGATCCGAACCCGAGCAGCCCGAACCTGCCGCGCCGGGCGGCTCCGCCGCGGGGGATTCCAGCGGCGCTGGTGACTCCGGCAGCACGGGGAAGTCCCCGCGCCCGCGCAGGCTGCTGGTGCTGCTGTTCGGCGTCGCCGCGCTGCTGTTGGCGGCCGACGTGCTCACCAAGGTCGCCGCGGTCGCCGCATTGGAGGACCAGCCGCCCGCACGGCTGTTCGGCGGTGCGGTCTACCTGGTATTGGTGCGCAATCCCGGCGCTGCGTTCTCGCTGGCCACCGGCATGACGTGGCTGCTGGCGCTGCTGGCGATCGTGGTCGTCGGCGTGATCTTGTGGCTCGCGCCGAAGCTGCGCTCCACCGGCTGGGCCATCGGGCTCGGGCTCGTGCTCGGCGGGGCCTGCGGGAACCTCGTGGACCGGTTGTTCCGCGAACCCGGGTTCCTGCGCGGGCACGTCGTCGACTTCGTCTCGCTGTTCGCACCGGACGGCAGCGTGTGGCCGGTGTTCAACGTCGCGGACTCGGCGATCGTGTGCGGCGGCGTGCTCGTGGTGCTGATGTCCCTGCTCGGCCGGGACTACGACGGCACGGTGCACCGGAAGAAGGAGCGGTCGTGAGCGATCTGCGGATGCTGCCGGTCCCGGACGGGCTGGAAGGGATGCGGGTCGACGCGGGCCTGTCCAAACTGCTCGGCCTGTCCCGCAACACCGTCGCCGGGCTCGCCGAAGCAGGCGACGTGCTGCTGGACGGCGCCCAGGTCGGCAAGTCCGACCGGCTGCCCGCCGGGTCGCTGCTGGAGGTCACCCTGCCGGCCGCCCGGCCCGAACCGGAGGTCGTGGCGGTGCCGGTGGAGGGCTTGCAGATCCTGCACCAGGACGCGGACATCGTCGTGGTGGACAAGCCGATCGGAGTGGCCGTGCACCCCAGCCCCGGCTGGGAAGGCCCGACCGTGGTGGGCGGGCTCGCCGCGGCCGGCGTCCCGATCGCGACATCGGGGGCCGCCGAACGGCAGGGCGTGGTGCACCGGCTCGACGCGGGAACCACCGGCGTGATGGTCGTGGCCAAGAGCGAACACGCCTACACGGCGCTGAAGCGGGCGTTCAAGGAACGCACGGTGGAAAAGCGCTACCACGCGCTGGTGCAGGGCCATCCCGATCCGAGCCGCGGCACCATCGACGCGCCGATCGACCGGCATCCGCGGCACGACTACAAGTTCGCGGTGGTCACCGGCGGCAAACCGAGCGTCACCCACTACGAGACGGTGGAGGCGTTCCGCGCGGCGTCGCTGGTGGACGTGAAGCTGGAAACCGGGCGCACGCACCAGATCCGGGTGCACTTCGCGGCCTTGCGGCATCCTTGCGCTGGCGACCTGACCTACGGTGCCGATCCGGTGCTGGGACGGCGGTTGGAGCTCACCAGGCAGTGGCTGCACGCCCGTTCGCTCGGGTTCGAGCATCCTGCTGACGGAACTCGGGTCGAGTTCACCAGCGAATACCCGGCCGACCTGCAGCACGCGCTGGATGTGCTGCGCGCGCAGGACGCTTAGCTGAATCGGCGATCTCCGGGGCTCGCATCGCGTAATCTGGTGAAATCCGCCGAGATCGGGCGGGCTGGGAGGGGCGATGTCGAACGCGGGTGAACGGCACGAGCACGTCGAGGACACCCCGACCCCGCCGATGGGTTTGTCGTGGGGCGGCACGTTGCAGCCGGAACAACCGCTTGCTCCTGCGGAGGAAACCGCGACCGGGCCGATCGCAGCCGCGGGGCCGGTCGCTGCCGGAATCGGACCGCAGCGGAGCCCGCAGGCGGATGCGGACGAGCGGGTGAACACCGGACTCGCCGAGCTGGTGCAGGCCGAGGACTTCGGCCGGGGTGGTCCGGCCGTTCTCGGTGGCGCACCGCCGGAACCGGGCGACTCCTACGGCGACGCCGGGGATTGGCCGACGCTGCAACGCCGGGAGCGGCAGGAACCTCGTGACGAGGAGCGCTCCGGCGGGCCGCTCGGGTGGATCAAGCGTCGCCGGGACGGGCAGTAGTCACCGCGGGCTCCCGGCCGCGCTCGGCGGCCGACCGGCCGGCCAGTTCGGCGATCCCGATCATCATCAGCGCCGATCCGACGCCGAGCAGCAATGCGGGCAGCGGAAGTGCGGGCAACACCATTCCTCCTTGCGACACCGGGAAGCGGCTCGCTTCCGCTTCGACCTCATGCCGTTGACGCTAGGCCGCCGAGGTGCGTGGCAGTTGCGGGTCGTCCCCCGGTCGAACCCGGAGATCCGCGCCGTCAGAGGTCGGTGATGTCCCAGATGAGGCTGCGCTGCTCGTCACCGGGCCGCGGCGACCAGCGGACCGCGGAGAGCTCGGTGTCCTGCGGCAGCACGTAGACGGTGTGCCCGCCCGCGGTCTCGCCCGGCGGCACTCCGATGCGGTGCGGCGGGCGCGAGGACAGCGACACCGGGGCTTTGCCGATCGTGGACCCGTCGGCGGCGACCAGCACCAGGTACAGGTCGGGCAGCGAGGTGAACGGCATGGCACTGCGGTTGGTCAGCTCGGTGTGCACCACGATCGCGCGATCGCCTGCTTGGAGCTGGTAGCCGGCGGCGGTGTAGAGGAAGTCCGCGGGGTCCACGACCTCGACGAGTTGGATGGTGATCCGCTCGCCCTCGGGCCCGTCCACGTCGAGCTTGCTGCCGACCTCGCCGGTGCGGGGCGTGGGCGGGGCCTGCGGTGTCTGCGCGGTCCGCGCGTTCGCGTCCACGACCTGCTGATCGCGCGGGCCGGACTGCTCGCCGCGCGTCCACGCGGCAGAGCCGGGCGGGCCCCACGTGTTCATCGGCTCGGCGGGCCGCGGACCGTGCTGTTGCGGAGGGCCGTACGGCGGAGCCGGCGGGACGAACTGCTGCGGACCGCTCGGACCGGTGCCGGGATGACCGCCGCTGTGACCACCACTGGGGCCGCCGTGCACCTGTTGGCCGCCGCTGTGCTGCTGGACCCACGCGTTCGCCGCGGCCAGCGCGTTGCGGATGCCTGCCGGGTCGCATTCGACGCCGACCACCATCGGCAGTCCCGTGGTCGACAGCGCGGCGAGCCGGGCGGCGACCTCGCGCACGTCCATGCCGAGCCTGCCCGCGATCTCGTGCACCGCGGCGCGGCCGGACTCGGCGACGGCGGTGAGCAGACGTACGTCCACGGGATCAGGGCCAGTCACGTCCGGCCACGCTACCCCCTCGAACCGATCACCGGACGCAAGGGCGCCGAGTTCGCCGCGCCTCGGCGGCACGTGGATCGCCGGTGCTCGCGGGGTTCGGGATCGATCCCGGGCGGGCAGCGCTCGGGCTGCCCGCCGACCGGTCAGCGCACCGCGATGATCGTGTACGGGCCGACGTCGCGGCGGGAGAATCCGGGCCCGTCGAACACCGCCGGATCGAAGTGGACGTCGTAGTCGCGCACGTTCGGCAGCTGCGGGAACGAGTCGCCCTTCAACGTCAGCGCCAGCTTCCGGCCGTTCGGGTCGGACGGGTCGGCGGCGCGTTCCTTCTCGCTCTCCGACGCGACCGGGCTCATCGGGTTGCGCAGCACGAAGACGTTCGGGGCCGCGAACTTTCCGCGGTTCATCTCGGCCAGCAGCTGCGGTCCGCTGCGCGCCTTCGACCACCGCTCGATCTCGGCGGCCCGCTCGTCGTACTCGGCCAGCGGGTTCGCGTAGTGCGGCGTCTCCTGCTGGAAACCCCAGTACGGCCGGAACGACATGAGCTTGTAGTCGGTGGTCAGCAGGATGTTCTGCTGCGGCTGCTTGCCGGTGAGACCGGAGATCGCGCGGTAGACGTCGTCGGCCCACGACCCGGTCTCCTGCGGGTCCCGCGCGCCCATCGCGTTGTTCCCGGTCGGGTAGTAGTCCTCGTAGGCCAGCTCGGTGGAGTCCTTCAGCTTGGTGCCGATGGCCCCCTGGGTGAGGGTGATCGCGCCGATCAGGCCCAGCGCGCAGGACAGCGTGGTGATCCGCGCGGCGTACGCCAGGTCGACGCGCTCCCGCAGCCACCCGATGAACTCCAGCAGCGCGAACACGCCCGCCACGGCCAGCACCGCGCCGAGGATCACGTTCAGCCGGAACGACAGCAAGGTCGTCTTCGCCACCAACGCCAAAGTGGAGAGTCCGAACCACACGTAGATGGACAGCACCAGCATCAGCATCGCCGCGGCGATCTCGCTGCGGCGGGCGCGCAGCAACAGCCAGCAGAACCCGGCCAGGCACAGCGCGCCGAACGGAGTCGGCTCGGTCATCGGCACCGGCAGGAACGAACCGTCCTCCGGCAGGTAGTGCAGCGCAGCGCTGCGCGGGTTGTCGGTGAACACGTGCGTGGACAGCACGTACGGCAACCACACCAGCAGCGCGATCAGCCCGCTGAGCACGCCGATCGGCAGCAGCCGCAGGAAAAGCCCCCGCACCGTCGGCCACAGCGACGCGCCGCGGCGCACCCGGAAGACGCCGATCACCACCGCCATGGCCACGATCAGCAGGACCGCGAATCCGAAGTGCAGCGTGTAAGTGATCGCGGCGAAACCGACGTAGCCGCCGATGCCGATCAGCGTCCAGCGCGGCGCGCGATCCCCGCGGCGCAGCGCGTGCCAGGTCAGCACCGCGATGGGCGCCAGCCAAGCCGCCGACGGCCAGGCGTAGGGCTCCTCGATGCCGTGCAGCATCCCGGCCAGCGTCGTGGCCACCGCCGCCAGCAGCGCCAGCTTGCGCCGCACCACCACGCTCCAGAGCGTGAACGTGACCACGGCGGTCACCGCGACCCAGATCAGCGCGTACGGCTTGTAGGCGGCCCAGCCTTCCCAGCCGAGCAGGTTCGCGAACCGGCCGCCGAGCCAGAACCAGCCTGCCGGGTAGTACGGCGCGGTGTCCGCGTAGTTCATGTCCGCCAGGCCCAGCGTCGAGGCCATCCGCGTCATGTACTGCATCCGGAACCCGTTGTCGACGGACGCACCGCCGAAGTAGTACCGGGTGGCCTGCAACGGGATCGCCAGTGCCAGCGTGCTGAACGCCGACAGCGCGACCCACGTTCCCGTCGCGCGCAGCCACCGCGGCGCGCCGATTCGGGCGAACGCCAGCACCGCGAACGTGATCAACAGCACCAGGCCGGCGCCGAGCGAGGCCAGCGCCTCCGGCGCGTAACTGGGCTCGCTGATGCCCAGCCGGGTCACCGCGAACTGCAGGACGAGGCTGACCACCGCGGCCACCGCGGAACCCGCCAGCAGCTCGATCACCGCGGTGCGCAGCGGAAGCCGCACGGCCGAATCCTGGCGCGGTGCGTCGATCGGTCGGGGGCCGGTCAGAGCCGGACTCAGCAGGGTTCCCGCCACGTGAGTTCGATCCTTCGGCGGTGGGGGACAGGGCGCCCGCGCAGAATAGAGGATGCTCGCGCCGCGGCCGCACGGCTGTCGGTGATCACCCGCTAGGGTGCTGAAAGGTGTTCAGAGGCGCCCCGCGTCTCGGGTAGACCGGCGGGTCGGCCGGCGCCTCCGCACCGTACGCGGCGCCGCCGCGGATCCGGACAACCCTGAGCGCACATCGAGGAGGGACGGCGATTGCCTTCGGACGCGGTCGAAACCGGACCGGAGCCCGCAGGGGCGGCGGGTCCGGAACCATCCGCGCGCATCCCGCGCGTGGTGGTTCGCGCCGACCTGCTGCCCGCGCTGAGCGCGCTGTCCCTCGTGGCGTTGCTGGGGCTGCCGCTCGGCTGGCTGTGGTCGCGGCTGGCGCCACCGGAGCTGGCCTTGCTCAGCAGCAGCGGCAACCCGGTTCCGGCGCAGGTCACGGAGAGCTACCACCGGTTCGACGCGGTCGGGCTGTTCCTGCTGCTGACGTTCGCCGCCGGGCTGGTGACCGCGGGCGTGCTGTGGGCGGTGCGCGGGCGGCGCGGGCCGGTGCTGCTGATCGGCGCGGTGCTCGGTTCGCTGGTGGCGGCGTGGCTGGCGATGCGGATGGGGGCGACGTTCGCGGGCGATCTCTACCCGCTGCCTGCCGCGCCGCGGGCCGGCGGGCAGATCACCGTGGCGCCGGAGATTTCGACGCCGTGGGCAGTGCTGGTGCAGCCGCTGGGGGTCGCGCTCGGTTACGGCTTCGCGGCGTCCTGGAACGGTTTCGACGACCTCGGCAGGCGGCCTTGAGCCGGTTCAGTTCACGCTGGTGCCTTCGGTGAACTCGGCCAGCGGAGCCGGGATGGCCCGCAGCTCGCGCAGGAACTCGGCCTCCCGCACCAGCAGTCGTCGCACCAGCCGCAGCCGCGCCAGCGGGTCGGTCTCGGCCAGCAGCTCTTGGCGGTCCTCGGTGCTGAGCACGCAGTCCTCGGCGAGCGCGTAGGCGAGGTCGGCGAGCTCGGTGTCCGCGGCGGGCGGGTCGTAGTGGTCCCCGCGCAGGCCCGTCCCGTGGTACCGCTCGTGCGCTGCGCGGGCGGCGGCGTCCAGCCGCGGGCCGATCCGCGGATCCTCGGCGGGTTCGGTGTCCGGCAGCCATTCCACCCGGGCCATCAGGTACGGCGCGGCCTCCCGGTCGATCTGCAGCAGCCGGAACCGCTGCGCACCGTCCGCGGAGACGTCGTAGCGGCCCTGCGGGAGCTGCTGGACCTGCTGCAACCGCGCGGAGCAGCCGACGTCGTACATCGAGTCGACGTTGTCGTCGCCGACCTCCCAGCCCTGCCGGATGCCGACCACGCCGAACCGGCGGTCCGGGACGACGTCGTTGACCAGGTCGAGCACGAGCTGCCGGTAGCGCGACTCGAAGATGTGCAGCGGCAGCGCCGCACCGGGCAGCAGCACGGTGCTCAGCGGGAACAGGGGCAACGTGTCGGTCACGGTTGCCAACCTACGTGCACTCCCGGCCCGGCGGCCAACATCGATTCGCCGGACGGCGGCCACGCGGCGCTCATGAAGCACCCGGTGGCGGGCGGAACACCGCGAACGGGTCGGTGATCTCCAGGCCGGGGCTGGTGAACCGGAACAGCGCGGGTGGGCGCCCGCCGGAAGGGCCTGCGGGAACCGTGCGCCCGGTCGGTTGCAGCGCTCCGCGCCGGGTCAGCACTCGTTGCAGATTCGTCGCGGCCACCTGGTAGCCCAACGCGGCCGAGTAGATCCGGCGCAGTTCGGAGATGGTGAATTCGGCGGGCGCCAGTGCGAAACCGAGGTTCGTGTAGGAGAGCTTCGCGCGCAGCCGGTCCCGCGCCGCGTGCGTGATCCGCTCGTGGTCGAACGCGGTGGGCGGCGGGTCGTCCAGCGCGTGCCAAGCGGTGTCCGCGGGCACCTCCGGGTCCACATCGGACGGGACCAGCCCGAGGAACGCGGTCGCCACGACGCGGCGGCCGGGCACGCGGCCGGGATCGCTGAACGCGGCGAGCTGCTCGACGTGGCTGAGCTTGTGCACGTCGACCTTTTCCGCGAGCTGGCGGCGGATCGAGCGCTCCACGTCCTCGTCGTCGCCGAGCCTGCCGCCGGGCAGCGCCCACCGGTTTTCGTGCGGCGGTTTGGCGCGTTGCCACAGCAGGACTTGCAGGCGGCCTTCGTGCGCCCGGAGCACTCCGGCGAGCACTTCGTGACCTGCATCTCCCTTGTCCGGGTCGGCTCCGGTGCTACGATGGGGCACGTTTTCGATTATAAGGCGAAAACTGCTCGATGAGCAACGCCGGGCGCGCACCGCAGCGTTTCCGGTGGTGAGGAGGACGAGATGGTGGCTGCCGACGCACCGGCTGCCTACGCGGGAGTGGCACCGGACGCGGAATGGGCGCGGGAGATCCGCAGGCTGGCCGAGCAGCGCGACGCGGTGCTGCTCGCGCACAACTACCAGCTGCCGGAGATCCAGGACGTCGCCGACCACACCGGCGACTCGCTGGCGCTGAGCCGGATCGCCGCGGACAGCCCGGCATCGACGATCGTGTTCTGCGGCGTGCACTTCATGGCCGAGACGGCGAAGATCCTCGCGCCCGGCAAGACCGTGCTGATCCCGGACGAGCGCGCCGGCTGCTCGCTGGCCGACTCCATCACCGCCGAGCAGCTGCGCGCCTGGAAGGCCGAACACCCCGGCGCGGTCGTGGTCTCGTACGTGAACACCACCGCGGAGGTGAAGGCCGAGACCGACATCTGCTGCACCTCGTCCAACGCCGTCGACGTCGTCCGCTCGATCCCCGCCGAGCGCGAAGTGCTGTTCTGCCCCGATCAATTCCTCGGCGCGCACGTCCGCCGCGAAACCGGGCGGGACAACGTTCTCGTGTGGGCGGGGGAATGCCACGTGCACGCCGGGATCAACGGGCCGGAGCTGGCGGGCCGCGCGGCTTCCAACCCGGACGCCGATCTGTTCATCCACCCGGAGTGCGGTTGCGCGACCTCCGCGCTGTACCTGGCGGGCGAGGGCACGGTGCCGCCGGAGCGGGTCAAGATCCTCTCCACCGGCGCGATGCTCGATGCGGCGCGGGAGACCGGGGCCGATTCGGTGCTGGTGGCCACCGAGGTCGGAATGCTGCACCAGCTGCGGCGGGCCGCACCGGAGATCGACTTCCGGGCGGTCAACGAACGCGCTTCCTGCCGGTACATGAAGATGATCACGCCTGCGGCGTTGCTGCGCTGCCTGCGCGAACGGGCCGACGAGGTGGAGGTGCCCGCCGACGTCGCCGAACGCGCCCGCGAGTCGGTGCGGCGGATGATCTCCGTCGGCAAGCCGGGGGGCGGCGAATGAGCTGGGAGGCCGGTGCGGACCTGGTCGTCGTCGGCTCCGGCGTCGCCGGACTCACCGCGGCGCTGAGCGCCAGGCGGCTCGGGTTGCGCGTGCTGGTGATCACCAAGGACTCGGTTTCGGCGGGCAACACCGGATGGGCGCAGGGCGGCGTCGCCGTGGTCCGGCCCGACGAGCACGACGTGGGCGACAGCTTGCAGCGGCACGTCGACGACACCCTGACCGCCGGAGCGGGATTGTGCGACGAGGACGCCGTCCGCGCGATCCTCACCGACGGTGCGGCGGCGGTGGCCGAACTGCGCGCGGCCGGTGCTCGGTTCGACACCGATTCCGGTAGCGCGGGACCGCTCGCGCGAACCCGCGAGGGCGGGCACACCGCTTTCCGCGTCATCCGCGCCGGTGGGGACGCGACCGGCGCGGAGGTGCAGCGGGCGTTGTCGAGCGCAGTGGCCGCCGGTGGAATCCCCGTGCTGGAAGGGCATTGCGTCGCCGAGCTGATCCGCGACGAGTGCGGCGCGATCGCGGGTGCGCTCGCGCTCGACGGGTCCGCGAATCCGGGCACGCTGCGGAGTCCGGCGGTACTGCTGGCCACCGGTGGGCTGGGACAGCTCTTCGCGGCCACCACGAATCCGGAAGTCGCCACGGCCGACGGGATCGCGCTCGCGCTGCGCGCGGGTGCTTCGGTGGCGGATCTGGAGTTCGTGCAGTTCCATCCGACGGTGCTGCACACCGCGGACGGCGCACGGGGCAGGCGCCCGCTGGTCACCGAGGCGGTGCGCGGCGAGGGCGCCGTGCTGGTGGACGCGCAGGGGCGGCGCGTGATGGCCGGGGAGCACCCGCTCGCAGACTTGGCGCCGCGCGACGTGGTTTCCGCGGCGATCAACCGGCGGATCACCGAGACCGGCGCGGAGTGCGCGTACCTGGACGCGACCGGGCTGAGCGGTTTCGCCGCCCGGTTCCCGACGGTGTTCGCGGCCTGCCGGGAAGCCGGGATCGACCCGGCGCGCGAACCGATTCCGGTGACCAGCGCCGCGCACTACTCCTGCGGCGGCGTGCTGTCCGATGTGGACGGACGGACCGGGGTGGCCGGCCTGTACGCGGCGGGCGAGGTCGCCCGCACCGGCCTGCACGGGGCGAACCGGCTGGCCTCCAACAGCCTGCTGGAAGGGCTGGTCGTCGGCGGACGAGCAGCCCGCGCCGTGGCGCGCGACCTGCGGGCAGGTGGACGTGCGCGCAAGCCGGTCCACTCGCCGATACCCGCGGCGGCCGTGGTGGACCGGGACCTGTTGCAGCGCACCATGAGCAGGCACGCGGGCATCGGGCGCAGCGCGGAAGGGCTCGCCGAGGCGGCGGCCGCGCTCGACCGCGCGGGCATCGTCCGTCCACTTCGGAGCAGGCAGGCCGTCGAGGGCGCCGCGCTCACACTCACCGCGCACGCGATGCTGGCAGCCGCCGCCACCCGCGCCGAATCCCGCGGCAGCCATTTGCGCAACGACCACCCGAACCCGGACGACGTACGCTGGCGGCGCAGCATTCCGCTGCGCCTGGACGTGTCGGGCCGGCTGCTGGGCACCGATCGCGAACCCGTGAGGAGCGTGGCATGACGCTGTCCGAAGCGACCACGGCACAACTGCGCTCCGCAGGGCTGGACCCGCAGGAAGTGCGCGCGCTGGTGCGGGCCGCGCTCGCCGAGGACCTGCGCTACGGGCTGGACGCCACCACGGAGGCGACGGTGCAGGTGGACGCCATCGCCGAAGCCGAGTTCCGATCGCGCCCGGCCGGCGTCGTGGCCGGAATCCCGGTCGCCCGCGCGGTGCTCGACGAAGTCCTCGGCCCGGACGGGTACAAGGTGCTGCACAGCCGAACCGACGGCGACATGATCATGCCGGGGGAGAGCGCGTTGAGCGTGCACGCGCCGGTTCGCGGCCTGCTCACCGCCGAACGCACCGCGCTGAACCTGCTCTGCCACCTCTCCGGCATCGCCACCGCGACCGCGGAATGGGTGCGTGCCGTCGAAGGCACCGGCTGCCGCATCCGGGACAGCCGCAAAACCCTGCCCGGCCTGCGGGTGCTGCAGAAGTACGCGGTGCGCAGCGGCGGCGGGGTCAATCACCGCATGGGGCTCGGCGACGCCATGCTCATCAAGGACAACCACGTCGTCGCGGCCGGTTCGGTCGTCGCGGCGCTGCGCGCCTGCCGGGAACACGCGCCGGATCTGCCCGCCGAAATCGAAGTGTCCACTCCGGAAGAGCTCGACGAGGTGCTGGAAGAGGGCGCCGAGCTGGTCCTGCTGGACAACTTCGGCCCTGCGGACTGCGCCGATGCGGTGCGCCGCACCCGCGAGGTCTCACCCGGCACCGAGCTGGAAGCATCCGGCGGACTCACCCTCGACGTCGCCCGCAGCTACGCCGACACCGGGGTGCACTACCTGGCTGTAGGTGCGTTGACCCACTCGTCGCCCGCGCTGGACATCGGGTTGGACATGTGAGCGCGCGCCGCGCTCAGAACTTGCGGTTCGCCAGCACCGGGACGCTGCCGCGCGCCTGCTGCACGGGCTCCTCATCGAGATCGACGACCAGCACGTCCGGGGCATCGGCGAGCTGCGCGTGGATCGCGCCGAGCGGGCCTGCGACGGTGCTGTAGCCGATGCCGGTGGGCGCCTTGCCGCTCGGCTCGATCCCCCGGGTTCGCGGGTCCGCCTGCCCGCACGCCGCGATCCACGAGGTGCTGTCCAGCGCGCGTGCGCGCACGAGCAGTTCCCACTGGTCCCGCTTGCCCTCGCCCGCGCCCCAGGACGCCGCGGTGACGATCACCGAAGCGCCCTGGTCGGCCAGCGCGGTGAACAGTCCGGGGAAGCGCACGTCGTAGCAGGTCGTTACGCCGAAACGAGTGCCGGCGAGGTCCACCACCAGCGGTTCGGCGCCGGGTGCGACGGTGCGGGATTCCGCGAATCCGAAAGCGTCGTAGAGGTGGATCTTGTCGTAGTGCGCGTCCAGTCCGCGCCCGGTGACCAGCAGGGTGTTGGTCACCCGGCCTTCATCGGCGGGGGTGAACATGCCCGCGACGACGGCGATCCCGGCGTCGTCGGCGATGCGCCGGACCTCGCTCGCCCACGGGCCGTCCAGCGGTTCGGCCAGCGGGCCCAGCTTCGTGCCGAAGCAGGCCATCGTGGCCTCCGGGAACACCGCGAGGTCCGCGCCGGACTCGGCGGCCCGGCGCACGCCGTCTGCGACGAGTTCCAGGTTCGCCGCCGGCTCGGGAGTGGACACGATCTGGCACAGCGCCACGCGCATGGGTTCCGCCTTCCTTCGCCTCTACACTGTTGTATACCAGCAATATGCAACGTCGGTGAACATGCGCGAGGAGCCACCGTTGACCTCGGGACGCCAGCTCGCTTACGAGCATCTCAAAGACGCCGTGCTCAGCGATCCCGCCATGCAGGGCCGGTTCGTGAACGAGCAGGCGCTCGCCGACGACATCGGAGTGTCCCGCACGCCGATCCGCGAAGCGCTGCTGCTGCTGGCCGCCGAGGAACTCGTGCAGCTGGTGCCCAAACGCGGCGCTTACATCGCACCGGTGGGCGGGCGCGAGATCCGGGAGCTGTTCGAGCTGCGCGGCATGATCGAGCAGTACTCCGCGCGCAGGGCCCTGGAGCTCGGCACCGTTCCGCTCGCGGCGATGCGCACCGAACTCGACGAGCAGCGGGCGATACCGGCCGATGCCGACACGCGGAGGTTCATCGACCTCGACCACCGGTTCCACACCGCGCTGGTCCACGCGGTCGGCAACGACATGCTGAACAAGAGCTACGACGGGCTGCGGGCGCGCCAAGTGCGCGCGGGCATCGTCGCCCTGTTCTCGGCCGCCAACCGCCGCAATGCAGTGCTCGACGAGCACGACGCGATCCTCAAGGCGCTCACCGCCGGCGACGCCGCCGCGGCCGATGCGGCGATCAGCGCGCACCTGGAAGCTACTCGGCACGTGCTGCTCGCGGGCTGATCGCCAGTCCGGCCAGCGTCACCACGCAGGTCCCGAACAGGTAGCAGGCCGGTGCGATCCAGCTGTCGAAGTACGCGAACAGCGAGGTGAACAGCAGCGGAGCCAACGCGCCGCCGATCACTCCGGCCAGCGTGTAGGCCAGCGAACAACCGGTGTAGCGCAGCCGCGGACTGAACTGCTCGGAGACGAAAGCGCCCTGCGGCCCGTACATCAGCGAATGCCACAGCAGCCCGACGACGACGCCGACCACCAGCATCGGCGCTGAACCACCGCCGATCAGCGGGAAGAACAGGAACGGCCACACCGCGCCGCCGACCGCCCCGAGCGCGTAGACCCGGCGGCGACCCCAGCGGTCGGACAGCCAGCCGGCGGCCGGGATGAGCGCGAGCTGGCAAGTGGAACCGAGCATGACGCCGGCGACCGCCCAGCTCTGCGGCAGGCCGAGCTCCTTGGTGGCGTAGGTGAGCACGAAGACCGTGAACAGCGCGTACAGCACATCCGGCCCGACCCGGGAAAGGATCGCCGCGAGCAGCGCGCGGGGTTCGCGGGTGAACACCTCGCGCAGTGGTGCGGAAGACTGCTCGCCTTCGCGCTTGAGCTGCTGGAAGACCGGTGTCTCCTCGAGCCGCACCCGGATCCAGAGTCCGAAGATCACCAGCACCGCCGAGAGCAGGAACGCGATCCGCCAGCCCCACGCCATGAACTGCTGCGTGCTCAACAACGCCGCCAGCGCTGCCAGCACCCCGTTGGCCAGCAGGTTCCCCGCAGGCGGGCCGATCTGCGCGGCGGAGGCCCAGAAGCCGCGCTGCTTGTCGCTGCCGAACTCGCTGGAGAGCAGCACCGCGCCGCCCCATTCGCCGCCGATGCCGACGCCTTGCGCGAACCGCAGCGTCACCAGCAGCACCGCGCCGAGCGAACCGACCTGTCCGTGCGTGGGCAGCAGGCCGATCAGCACCGTCGCGATCCCGGTGAGCAGCAGCGTCGTCACCAGAACCTGCTTGCGCCCGAGCACGTCGCCGAGGCGGCCGAACACGAAACCGCCCAACGGCCGGGACAGGTACCCGACGGCGTAGGTGGAGAACGCCAGCAACGTGCCGGAGAGCGGGTCTTGGCTGGGGAAGAACAGGTCGCCGAAGACCAGGGCGGAGGCGACCGAATAGGCGGCGAAGTCGTACCACTCCAGCGAGGTGCCGGACAGCGCGGCGGTGAACGCCTTGATCAGGTCTTTCCGCGGCGGCCGGGTCGGGGTGTCGGCGAGCTGCATCCGGGTTCCTTGTCGACGGGGTTCGTCACATCGGCGGCGCGGGCGGCCGCAAGCGTGATACGAACTGTATACAAGAAGTATGCCGATTGGGAGGGCTCGATGTCTCCGCTTTGTTTCGATGTGGCCGGCGAGTCCGTCGAGGTGCCGGTCCGCACCCTGCTCAACGCCGGCTACGCAGGGCGCCGCCAGGACGACGTTGCCGCGCACGTCGCCGAACTCGCCGAACTGGGGGTGCCCGCGCCCACCCGCACGCCCAGCCTCTACCCGATCGCGCCGTACCTGGCGATGCAGGTCGCCGAGGTGCCGGTGCAGCACGCCCGCACCTCCGGTGAAGCGGAATGGGCACTGGTCATCGCAGGCGCGGACGAACGCGACGTGCTGCTGACCGCGGCCTGCGACCACACCGACCGGGAACTGGAAGTGCACGGCGTGGCGTGGAGCAAGCAGGCCGGACCGGACGTGCTGGGACGTCGTGCGTGGCGGCTGGTCGACGTGGCCGACCGGATCGACGAACTAACGCTCACCGCCTGGGCGGGCGGGCGGCGCATCCAGCACGGCACCCTCGCGGAGCTGCTCACTCCGGCGTATTGGCTCGGTGAGCTTCGTGCGTGGGGTTTGGCCGAGCCGGGAACGGTGCTGCTGTCGGGCACGATTCCGATGGACCCGGCCGTCGACCAGTTCGCCGGCTCGTGGCGTGCCGAACTCGGTGACCCCGCCAATGGCGATGCGCTGAGCTGCGAGTACGCCGTGCAGGTGCTGCCGCGGCCGGTTGCTTAGGCCGGGCGGCGGAGAGCACGTCGCAGCCGCCCCCGCGATCACCTGCCTCCGCGAGCACCGCAGGAGGGCGCCACGCCCGAGTCGCGCGCCACGATCGGGTTCGTCTTCCGGCGGGTTGATCTGCTGCGACGTGACCGCCATCCTCGACGCCTCCACCACGTGCCGGATCGGCAGCACCGGCTGCGCCTCGGCCGGGCAGAGCCGCGGCGCTGCGATCGGGCACCAGCCGGAGCTGCCTGGATCCGCCCGCCGGGCACGTGGTCCTAATGTGATCTCGCCGATGTGGCATCGTGATTGCCCACAAGTTCGCGGAACGGCCGCGGGCGGTGCCATAAGCAGCACACGACGAGTGGGAGACAGACGTGAGCGACAGCGGCGAGGGCACCACGTTCATGCAGTGGCGCGAGCGAGCGCAGACGGAGGCCAAGGAGCAGCAGCCGCAGCTTCGGGCCGTCATGATCACGGCGGCGGTCGTGGTCCTGATCGGCATCGTGGTGGGCGTGATCGTTCTGCTGCTGTCCTGAGCCGCTCCCTCCGGACGCACGAGCCGGCGCGGGCGAGGCTCCGGGCTCGCCCTCGCCGTTACTGACGTAGTGCTGAGTAGGCCCTTGCAGCGCTGAGTGGCCTGCAGCGCTGAGCGAGAAGTGCGTCGCAGTGCTCCGCGGCCGCTGATGTCGGTTTTGCGGTGTGCTTGGTTTTTTGCGGTGGATACACCCTGATCAAGTGATGACGAACCCGTGTTCGAGCTGGAACGCTCGATGGCGTGGATTCGTTCGTCGATGTGCCGCCCCCTCGCGACTCGGAGCAGTCCGTGCCCGAGCCGCGGCGTGTGCTGTCGTCCGGCGATGCCGGTGCACGCGCGGGTCGAAGGCAGCAGGCGGAGGACGTCCTCGATGTCGCAGCCGCTGTGGAGGAACTTCTCGGTTGCCGCGATCGGGCGGCGGCCGCGCGCTCGGACGAGGAACTCGTCGCCGGGATCGCCGACTGCGAATCGGTGATCCGCGCCGCCCTGGTGTGGCAGGCGGAGCAGATCGCCGAGTCGGAGCAGCGCGGCCTGCACACCGCGGCCGGGACGCGCTCGATGCCGGTGTGGCTGCGGGAGATGCTCAACATCCATGCCGGGGACGCGACGTCCCGAGTGGTCGTGGCACGAGCCGTAACCGACCGCACCGAGCCCGGAGGGCTCCAGCAGGCCCCGTCGCTGCCTGCCACGGCGGGCGTGCTCCGGGCGCGGGAGATGAGCTTGGCCCACGCGAAAGTGATCGTGGACGGCATCGCGGCACTGCCGCCGTGGACCAGCGCCGAGCGGCGCGCCGAGGCCGAAGAACTACTCGCCGACGAGGCGAAGAAGCTCTCACCACGTGAGCTGGAAGTACTGGCCCGTCGCATCCGGTACCTGCTCGACCAGGACGGTGCCCTGCGCGAGGAGCAGAACCAGATCGAACGCCGCGAGCTGCAGCTGACCACCGGACGCGACGGCATGACCGTGCTGAAAGGACGACTGGACCGGGAAACCGGCGCGAAGCTGCGAGCCGCGCTCGAACCGCTCACCGGCCCACGAGCACAGAACACCGGCGAGCGAGCACAGAACACCGGCGAACGCGACATGCGTTCGGCAAGCAAACGCCGTGCCGACGCGTTCGCCGAACTGCTCGAGACCTCCCTGGGCTCGGATGCCCTGCCGCGCTCCGGCGGGCAGCGTCCG
The DNA here is from genome assembly GCF_016526145.1 of Saccharopolyspora galaxeae. Lineage (GTDB taxonomy): Bacteria > Actinomycetota > Actinomycetes > Mycobacteriales > Pseudonocardiaceae > Saccharopolyspora_C > Saccharopolyspora_C galaxeae. The sequence goes on along the minus strand of NZ_JADDUE010000004.1, from coordinate 78,481 downwards.
CACATGGCCGTGACCATCAACGTCGACCAGCTGCGCGGCACCGCCGAGGACGCCGCCGCCGCGCGATTCGGCGGCACCATCGACACCACCGGCCAGCCGATCACCGCGGACAACGCCAGGCGCATCGCCTGCGACGCCGAGATCCTGCCGGTCCTGCTGGACGGCGAAAGCCGCCCTCTCGACGTCGGCCGGGCACAGCGCTCCGCCCCACCACACCTGCGTGCGGCCCTGCTCGCCCGCGACGGCAGCTGCGCTTTCCCCGGCTGCGACCACCCACCCGGAACCGCGCAAGCACACCACATCCGCCACTGGGCCGACGGAGGCCACACAGCACTGACCAACCTCGTCATGCTCTGCGCCCATCACCACACGGTCATCCACGCGCAGCACTGGAACATCCAGCTCCACCAAGGACGCCCGGTCTTCACCCCACCCGCATGGGTCGACCCCGCGCGAACACCGAGGCCCGGCAACCGGGCACACCACGAACCACCTCACCTGACCACCGACTGACAGTGGCCAGGGCACCGAGGCGCGCCCGCGCCCGGTCACGCCTCCGTCGCCACCGCCACCGCGGCCCAGCCGTTGCCGACGGCCTCGCGAACGTCCGGGTCGACCTGGTGCTCCGGTCGCCAGTCCACGACCGGGACCACGCCAGGCGAAACGACCGACCAGCCGGCCAGCAACTCGTCCACGCGGTCGGCGGGGCGCAGCGTCAGCGGAGTCGGCGTTTCGTCGTAGATGCGCAGTCCCTCGGTGACCTGGGTGGTCGTCAGGCCCGCGCCGGAAGCGTGGCTGATCGCCAGCACGCTGCCCGGGGCGCAGGAACGCCGGTAAGTCGCGAGAATCCCGGCAGGATCCGACTCGTCCGGCACGAAATGCAGCACCGAGAGCGCGAGTACGGCGATCGGCCGGTCGAAGTCCAGCAATCCGCGCACGCCGGCGGCGGACAGCACGTCCCGCGGCTCGGCCAGATCGGCCTGGGTGACGGTGACGTTCGGTTCGCCATGCAGCAGCCGAAGCCCGTGCGCCACGGCCACGGGTTCGTGGTCCACGTAGGCGATCACGGAATCCGGTGCGTCGCGAAGCGCCACCTCGTGCACGTTCCCCGCAGTGGGGATGCCGGAACCCAAGTCGAGGAACTGGCGGATTCCGCGTCCGATGCAATGCCGCACCACCCGTCGCAGGAAAGCGCGGTTCTCGCGGACCCCGACGCGAGTGGCGGGCAGCAGACCCAGCTGTCGCTGCGCGGCGACCCGGTCAGCGGGGAAGTTCTGCGTTCCGCCGAGGAAGTAGTCGTACATGCGCGCCGCGTTCGGCCGCTGCAGATCAGGTTCGCCCTGGATGTCGGCCAGCCTCTCGAGAATCTCGTCATCGCTGCCGATCGCCGGCCTCCTCGCCTACCGCGGGCGCGAACCCGGCGATCGTAGCGACCCGGCGACGGCCGAGGGCGGGCCGTGCGCAACTGGCGAACGGCCCGCCGGTCGGGGGTGGGAACAGCTCAGGCGCCGGCTTCCCGGATCACGATGTCCACGGCCGCGTCGTTGCGGGCCGTTTCCCGATCGATCACGTCACCCGGGGGGTAGAACCCGTCGATGCCACCGCTGGAGGGGTACATCTCCAACGTGAACGCGAGGATCTTGTGCTTGCCCCACATCCAATCCAGGCTGTCGCCGTCGGTGGTGTACAGATCGCTGGACTGCTGCGGGGTGTAACCGTTCGTCCCGGCGATCTCCTTGCCGACCCGCTCGAAGCGGTCGTGCTCCTGCTGGGTCATGCCCTCGGTGACGTCGTCCGGGGTGTGCCCGAACGGCCAGAGCACCAGCTCCGAGAAGGTGTGGAAATCGATCGCGGACTTGATCTGCTGCTCGCCCCCGACCACGCGGGAATCGATGAACTCGGCGATCGCGGCCGTTTCCGGCGCGGAGAACGGGGCGCTGCCCCGGTAGGTCTCGTCCTGCGGATCGTCGCTGGCGCCGCCGCAGCAACCCCACTTGTAACCCCAGTTGCGGTTGAGGTCGGTACCGGTGTCCTGGCGGTTCTTCCGCCAGCCCTGGTACTGCCCGGACTCCACGTCGTAGGTCGAGCCGTCGACGTTCACCGACGGGATCACCCAGATCTCCCGGTTGTCCACCATGTCCTTGACGGCCGGGTCGTCGTAGTTGTCGGTGAGCCGGTTGACCACGCGCAGGCACATCTCGGTGGTCAGGTGTTCGCGCGCGTGCTGGTTGCAGTCGAACAGGACCTCGGGCTCGTCCTCGTCCTGCGCCACGTTGTCGCTGATCTTGAGCACGGGGATGTCCCGGCCCTCGAAGCTCTTGCCGATGCTCGACTGAGCGGCCAGGTCGGGATGATCGGCGGCGGCCTTGCCCAGCTCGGCGACCATCTCGTCGTAGTTGTGGTACGCCTCGTCGCCGGGTGGGAAGTCCCGCGCCCCCGCCTTGGCGTTGCGCTGCGCGAGCACTTCGGCGTTGGCGGCCTGCAGGTGCAGTGCCAGGCCGCGTTCGCGCAGCTGCGCAGCCTCTTCGCCGGTGGCCTCGATGGTGGCCACACCGTCCTGCACCCCGAGCACTTGGGCTCCGGAGGCGTTCAGGTCGGTGCGGATGCGGCTGTCGGTGTCGGGCACCGTGTAAACGGCCGCTCCGCCGGGCTGGGCGGTGCCGCCTGGCGCGGCCACCCCCGCCTGGGCCGGTAGTAGCAGTACCAGGGATGCGGTGGCCGCCACCGCTGCTGCTCTGCGCCGTGCGCTGGACATCGGGCCTCCGATCGAGCACTGATTGTGATCAATGAGGTTCCCCGAGTAGCGGACCGGTTGGCAACCGACTTACGTCGCAAGGAGTTGCTCACCGTTTTCCCATTCGCCGCACCATGCGCATCGGACGCCCCGGTCCGGGCCGATTACCCTGGTGGCAGCGTCACCCGAGTCGAAAGGACGCTCATGCTCACCCGTACCGACCTGCGCGGTCGAGTTCCGTCCACCGCCGAATTGCGCACCAAGCTGCCGCGCGCGGAGACGGACGTGGAGCACGTGCTGCACCGGGTGCGGCCGGTGATCGAATCGGTGCGGGACCGCGGTGTGGAGGCGGTGCTGGAGCACACGGAGCGCTTCGACTCGGTCCGGCCCAAGCAGGTCCGGGTACCCGCAGCCGAACTCACCAGGGCGCTCGACGAGCTGGACCCCGAGGTGCGGGTGGCGCTCGAGGAGTCCATCGACCGCGCTCGCCGAGTGCACCACGATCAGCGTCGCACCGACGTGACGACGCAGGTCGTGCCGGGCGGCACGGTCACCGAGCGGTGGGTTCCGGTGTCCCGGGTCGGGCTGTACGCGCCGGGTGGGCTGGCGGTGTACCCGTCGAGCGTTGTGATGAACGTGGTGCCCGCGCAGACCGCCGGCGTGGAGTCGCTGGTGGTCTGCTCACCGCCGCAGGAGGCTTTCGACGGCCTGCCGCACCCGACGATCCTGGCGGCCGCGGAACTGCTCGGGGTCGACGAGGTGTGGGCGGTCGGTGGCGCGCAGGCCGTGGCGCTGCTGGCGTACGGCGCAGCGGACACCGACGGTGCCGAACTCGCCCCAGCGGATCTGGTCACCGGCCCCGGCAACGTCTACGTCACCGCCGCCAAGAGGCACCTGCGCAGCATCATCGGCATCGACGCCGAAGCCGGCCCGACCGAGATCGCGGTGCTGGCCGACGACACCGCCGACCCGGCGCACGTGGCCGCCGACCTGATCAGCCAGGCCGAGCACGACACGCTCGCGGCCAGCGTGCTGGTCACGACCTCGGCGGAACTCGCGGACGCCGTCGACGCCGAGCTGGACGGCCAGGTGCCGATGACCCGGCATCAAGAGCGCATCCGCACCGCGCTCACCGGTGACCAGTCGGGATGCGTGCTGGTGAGCACGCTGGGAGACGGCGTGCGGGTGGTGGACGCTTACGCCGCCGAGCACTTGGAGGTCCAGACCGCCGACGCGGATGCGGTGGCCGCGCGGGTGCGCAACGCCGGGGCGATCTTCGTCGGACCGCACGCGCCGGTGTCGCTGGGCGACTACTGCGCGGGTTCCAACCACGTGCTGCCGACCGGTGGGTGCGCACGGCATTCCTCGGGGCTAAGCGTGCAGAGCTTTCTGCGCGGCATCCACGTGGTCTCCTACAGCGAGCAGGCGTTGCGGGACGTCGCGGGCAAGGTCGTCGCGCTCGCCGACGCCGAGGACCTGCCCGCGCACGGGCAGGCCGTCGCGGCCCGCTTCCCGTCCGGACTCGACCGCTGATCAACACCCCGCGAAGAGAGAAACATGAGTGACGTGCTCGGCGCCGACGTGGCGCTGACCGACCTTCCGCTGCGCGACGACTTGCGCGGCCGCAGCCCGTACGGAGCTCCGCAGCTCGAAGTGCCGGTGCGGTTGAACACCAACGAGAATCCGTTCCCGCCGCCCCCGGAGCTGGTCGAGGACGTGGCCGCGTCGGTGCGCGAGGCGGCGCGCGAGCTGCACCGTTATCCGGATCGGGACGCGGTGGAGGTGCGGGAGGACTTGGCCGCGTACTTGAGCGGTGCCACGGGTGTCGCGGTTTCGCAGCAGAACGTCTGGGCCGCGAACGGTTCGAACGAGGTGCTGCAGCAGGTGCTGCAGGCGTTCGGCGGACCGGGCAGGACCGCGCTGGGTTTCGAGCCCTCCTACTCGATGCACCCGATCCTTTCCGCGGGTACCCGCACGGACTGGTCCCCGGCGCCGCGTCGCGCGGACTTCAGCTTGGACGGCGCGCAGGCGGCGGCGATCGTGGCCGAGCGGCGGCCGGACGTGGTGTTCGTGACCAGCCCGAACAACCCGACCGGCCAGGTCGTGGCGCAATCCGATCTGCGGGCGGTGCTGGCCGCCGCGCCGGGTGTCGTGGTGGTCGACGAGGCGTACATCGAGTTCTGCTCGGAGCCCAGCGCGATCGGGCTGCTCGCGGAGTTCCCGCAGAAGCTCATCATCAGCCGCACCATGAGCAAGGCGTTCGCGTTCGCCGGCGGCCGGTTGGGGTATTTGGCCGCCGCTCCCGCTGTGATCGACGCGCTGCTGCTGGTGCGATTGCCGTACCACCTCTCGGCGGTGACGCAGGCGGCCGCGCGTGCGGCGCTGCGGCACGCCGAGGCCACGCTCGGCTCGGTGCAGGCGCTGTCCGACGAGCGTGATCGGGTCGTGCAGGCGCTCCGCGACATGGGCTTCTCGCCGGTGCACAGCGACGCGAACTTCGTGTTGTTCGGGCCGTTCGCGGACGCGCACCGGTCGTGGCAGCGCTACCTGGAGACGGGTGTGCTGATCCGGGACGTCGGCATCCCGGGGCATTTGCGGGTCACCATCGGCACACCGGAGGAGAACGACGCCTTCCTGGACGCCAGCAAGCCGTTGGTGGAGGCGAGTGAGGAGAACGCCCGATGACCGACAACGCCGCGGGTACCGCCCGCACCGGCCGGGTGGAGCGCACCACCAAGGAGTCGTCGGTGCTCGTCGAACTGGACCTCGACGGCACCGGGCAGGTCGACGTCGACACGACGGTGCCGTTCTACGACCACATGCTCACCGCGCTCGGCACGCACGCGGCCTTCGACCTGAAGGTCAAGGCTTCGGGTGATGTGCACATCGACGCGCACCACACCGTCGAGGACACCGCGATCGTGCTCGGCCAGGCGTTGCGGCAGGCGTTGGGTGCGAAGAAGGGCATTCGCCGTTTCGGCGACGCCTGGATTCCGATGGACGAGACGCTGGCGCACGCCGCCGTGGACGTGTCCGGCCGGTCGTACTGCGTGCTGACCGGGGAACCCGAGCAGTACAACAGCTTCACCATCGGCGGGAACTACCCGTTCGTGCTGAACCGGCACGTGTTCGAATCGCTGGCGTTCCACTCGCAGATCAACCTGCACGTGCGGGTGATCCACGGCCGGGACCCGCACCACATCGCGGAGGCCCAGTACAAGGCGATCGCTCGTGCGCTGCGCGCGGCGACCGAACCGGACCCGCGGTTCGCGGGTGTGGTGCCGTCGACCAAGGGCGCGCTGTGAACTTCGCACCGCTGGTCCTGTTCGCCGTGGCGGGTTTCCTCGCCGGCGGTGTCGCCGCGATGTGGAAGACGGCCAAGGTGATGGCGGCGGTGCTGGCTGTGCTGGCCGTGCTCGCCGCCGCAGGTGGGGTCGCCTGGCTGCTGTGACTGCCAGCTGCTGTTACTGCCAGGCGAAGTTTCAGGTGTGCAGCGGGTGCCGCTGGAAGAACTTCCAGATGATCGGGGTCGCCTCGAGCACCGTGGGACGTTCGGAGTCCGGGTTCGCGGATCGGCTCGGCCAGTCGTGCCCGAGGCCGTCGATGCGGTAGTGCTCGAGTGCGCCTCGCCCGGCGCATCCGATCCAGCGCTGCCTGGACACTTCCTGCCGCGGTCGATCCGTGATCGGCTCCGAGAAGCATTCGTCCCGCTCTGCCCACTCGGCGAGCCAGTCGGGGATCGATGGCAGTCCCCGCGATGGATCTCCTTCGTAGGGGATGGTGTCGTCGGCCGTGCCGTGGAACGAGATCATCGGTACCGGTTCGGTCGGCGCGCACTTGCCGCTCTGCGGGTAGTAGGCGCCGGCGACGGGCGCGAACGCGGCGATGCGGTGCCCGAGGCGGCAAGCGAGCATTTCGGTGAATCCGCCGCCGTTGGACTTCCCGGCGGCGTAGATCCGCCTCGAATCGACGCACAGTCCGCGTTCCACTTGGTCCAGCACGTCGCCGGTGAACCGCACGTCGTCGGCGTCGGCCGAGTAGGGAGCGCCCTGCCACGCCGTTTCCCCGTCGGTGCCGACCAGGCCCTGCGGGTAGACCGCGATGGTGTCCAGCTCGGAGAACCCGGTCAGCGCTTCTTGGTATTCGGCGCTGCGAGTGTGCCCGTGGAAGGACAGCACGACCGGCAGCGGACGGTCCGGGTGGTAGTCCTCCGGTACGTGCACCAGGTATTCGCGGGTCCGCCCGCCGGATAAGACCGTCCGGCTCGTGGTGACGCCCGGTTCGACCGGGGATGCGCTGCCGCATCCGGTGCGCGGCGGGCGATCCGGTTGCGCGTGCGCGTGCGCGGGCGCGGCGGTGGCGGTGACCGCGCCGAGAACGATCAGCAAGCTCAGCACTGCTCGGTGCATCTTCTTCCCATCTGTCCCGGCGCGGTACCGCACCGCGCGCGCATCAGCGTGCGGTGGTGGCGGGCTGCTTGTCCGCTGCCTGCTCGGTCGACTCCTCCTCGTCGACGAAGCTCTGCTCGTTGAACGGGTCTTCCTTGGCGAACACCCGCTGCATCTGCTCCCGGTCGATCTCCTTGGTCCAGGAGCCGATGATCACGGTGGCGATCGCGTTGCCCGCGAAGTTGGTCAGCGCGCGGGCTTCCGACATGAACCGGTCGATGCCGACGATGAGGCCGACGCCGTCGACCAGTTCGGGCCGGTGCGACTGCAGCCCGCCCGCGAGCGTGGCCAGGCCGGCGCCGCTGACGCCTGCCGCGCCCTTCGAGGCGATGACCATGAAGATCAGCAGCGAGACCTGCTCGCCGAGCGCCAGCGGTTCGCCCATCGCGGAGGCGATGAACAGCGAGGCCATCGTCAGGTAGATCGCGGTGCCGTCGAGGTTGAACGAGTACCCGGTGGGCACGGTGATGCCGACGACGGGCTTGCTCACGCCGAGGTGTTCCAGCTTCGCGATCAGCCGCGGCAGCGCCGCCTCCGAGGAGGAGGTGGACAGGATCAGCAGGAACTCCCGGCCCAGGTAGGCGAGCAGCCGGAACACGTTGACCCGCGCGAACGCCCACAGCAGCGGGCCGAGGACGACGAACACGAACAGCACGCAGGTCGTGTAGAAGCCGAGCATGATGATGCCGAGGCCTTTGAGCGCGTCCACGCCGGTGGCGCCGACCACGGCGGCGATGGCGCCGAACGCGCCGATCGGCGCGACCCACATCACCATCGCGAGGATCTTGAACACGAGCCGCTGGATGTGCTCGATGCCGTTCAGGATCGGGGTGCCCTTGTCCCCGAGGGCTTGCAGGGCGAACCCGGCGAGCAGCGCCACCAGCAGCGTCTGCAGCACTTCACCTTCGGTGAGGGAGGAGACCAGCGTGTTCGGGATGATGCCGAGCAGGAAGCCGCTGAGTCCTTCGGCTTCACCGCCGCCGGAGAGCTGGCCTTGGCCGCTGGTGCGCATCTCCTCGGTGAGCTGCAGACCTTCACCGGGGTGCAGCACGTTGCCGACCAGCAGCCCGATCACGAGGGCGACCAGGGACATCACGAGGAAGTAGCCCAGCGCGAGGCCGCCGACCTTGCCGACCTTCGCGGCCTGCCGGACTCCGCCGACGCCGAGCACGATGGTGCAGAAGATGACCGGCGAGATCATCATCTTGATCAGGTTGACGAAGCCGGTGCCCAGTGGTTTCAGCGAGGTCGCGAAGTCGGGGAAGGCGAACCCGACCGCGATGCCGGCCAGCACCGCCACGATGACGAAGATGTAGAGGTAGTGCGTGCGGTCCCGCTTCTTCGGCGGTGCACCGGCGGCCTCGGGCGCAGCGTCTTTGCTTGGCACGGGTGAAACTCCTACGGGATGTACCTGTCACTGTGGTAGGCGGTCACTCATTCGGTCGTGTCTTGGGTCACGAGCGCATCGGGGGAGACTATCGGACTCACGGGCCGTGACCGTCACCGTTGCGTTCATTGTGTTCATGCGGGAGCAACGATTCAGTCATGTCGCATTTCCCTCTGCTCGGGCGCCTGCGCGCGCTGCTGAGCAATCGGGCGGCTCGGCGCGGTGCGCGGGGAGCCAGCCTCGCCGCGCAGCTGTTCTTGCTGCAAGTGGTCGTGGTGGCCGCGATAGTGCTGGTCATCGCCGTGCTGGGTTACGTGAACGCGCAGCGCCGCAGCACTCAGTCGGCCGCCGAGGAGGTGACCGGGGTGGCCCGCACCCTCGCGGCGAGTCCTGACTTGCTGCGAGCGCTCGGCGCGCCGAACCCGTCGGCCACGTTGGAACCGCTGGCTGAGCGCGTGCGCGCGGACACGGGCGTCGCGTTCATCACGATCATGGATCCGGCCGGCATCCGCTACACGCACCCGAACACGGCGCTGATCGGGCAGCCGTTCATCGGCAACATCGCACCTGCGCAGCGTGGCGAACTGCTCACCGAGACCTACACCGGCACGTTGGGGCCATCGGTGCGCGCGGTGACTCCCGTGTTCGACGAGTCGGGGCGGGTGCGCGCGCTGGTGGCAGTGGGGATCACGGTGCGGGTCCTGACCGCCGAGCTCCGCGGGCAGATCTTTCTGCTGGCCGGTGTGGCGGCCGCGGCGCTGCTGTTCGGCGGGCTGGCCAGCTACTTGGTCGCGAGCCGGCTGCGCAGGCACACGCACGGATTGCGCCCGGCGGAGCTGAGCCGGATGTACGAGTACCACGACGCGATCTTGCACGCGGTCCGCGAGGGGCTGCTGCTGGTCTCCCCGTCGGGCGCGGTGACGCTGTGCAACGATGGTGCGGCTGTGCTGCTTTCCGTGGATCCCGCCGAGGCCGAGGGCTCCCGTCCCGCCGATCTCGGGCTGCCCGGCTCGTTGGTCGAGACGCTGATCGCGCACCGGGAGGTCCGCGACGAGGTGCATCTGACCGCTGACCGCGTGGTGCTGGTCAACGTCTCGCCGGTGCGCAGCGGTGAGCGTGATCTGGGCAGCGTGGTCACGCTTCGCGATCACACGGAGCTGCAGGCGTTGACCGGGGAGCTGGACTCGATGCGCGGATTCTCGGAGTCGCTGCGTTCGCAGGCGCACGAGTCGGCGAACCGGCTGCACGCGGTGGTGTCGTTGATCGAGCTCGGCCGCACCGAGGAAGCCGTCGCGTTCGCCACTGCTGAGCTGGAGTTGGCCCAGCAGCTCACCGATCGCGTGGTGACCGCGGTGGGGGAGCCGGTGCTGGCGGCGGTTCTGCTCGGCAAGAGCGCGGAGGCCCGGGAACGCGGTGTCGAGGTGGTGCTGTCGGAGGACAGCGACGTCGACGACGGCGTGCTGCGGAACGTGCGTTCCCGCGACTTGGTGACGATCCTCGGCAATCTGATCGACAACGCGGTGGACGCGACGCAGGAGGCGCCGTCGCCGCGGGTCGAGGTGAGCGTGCGTGCCGAGCCGGACGCGCTGGTCATCCGCGTGGCGGACAACGGCCCGGGGCTGGACCCGGACACTGCGCGGGATGTGTTCCGGCGCGGTTGGTCCACCAAAGACCCCGGCGGGGGCCCGGAGAGCTCCGGCGGGGGCGGCCCGGCGAACTCCGGCCGCGGCTTGGGGCTGGCGCTGGTGGGCCAGAGCGTGCGCCGCTACGGCGGAAACGTCGATGTGCAGCGGGACGCTGGAGCCGTGTTCACCGTGCGGATCCCGCTGCCGGAGGTGAGTTCGTGATCTCCGTGCTGGTCGTGGAGGACGACCCGGTCGCCGGTGAGGCGCACGAGATGTACGTGTCCCGGCTGGACGAGTTCCAGGTCGCCGGGCGCGTCCGCACCGGGCAGGAGGCGCTGCGGTTCTTGGAGCGCACGCAGGTCGACCTGGTGCTGCTGGATCTGCGGTTGCCGGACATGGACGGTCTCGCGGTCGCGCGGGCGTTGCGCAACGCGGGCAGCTCCGCCGACGTGATCGCGGTGACTTCGGCGCGGGACCTGAAGGTGGTGCGCGCTTCGGTCGCCAGCGGTGTCGTGCAGTACTTGTTGAAGCCGTTCACGTTCGCGGCGATGCGGGAGAAGCTGGAGCACTACGCGCTGTTCCGGCAGAGCCTCGGGCACGATCGGGAGGCCAGCGGGCAGAGCGAGATCGACCGCGCGTTCTCCACCTTGCGCGGTGTGGATCGCGCGTCGTTGCCGAAGGGCATGGGCGAGGAGACGCTGGCGGCCGTCGTGTCGGCGCTGCGCGCGCACCGCGAAGGCGCCTCCGCGGGCGCGGTGGGGGAGCAAGCCGGGGTGTCGCGGGTGACGGCTCGGCGCTATTTGGAGTACCTGGTCGACAACGGCATGGCCAGGCGCGACCCGCGGTACGGGGGCGTGGGACGTCCCGAGATGTTCTACCGCTGGCGCGAGCAGGGGTGAAGCTCAGTGCGACCGATCGGCAGCGGGTTCCAGCAGCGGTGATCCGGGGCCTTGCTCGGCCATCTCGTCGTCGGGGTTGTTCAGCGCGCAGGTGCGCAACGACAGGCAACCGCAGCCGATGCAGCCGGTGAGCCGGTCCCGCAGCCGTTGCAGGCCGTCGATGCGCGCGTCCAGTTCGTCGCGCCAGGAACGGGACAGCCGGGTCCAGTCGCTCTTGGTGGGGGCGTGGTCGGTCGGCAGCGTGGACAGCGCTTCGGTCACCTGTTCCAGGCTCAGTCCGACGCGTTGCGCCGCGCGGATGAACGCCAGCCTGCGCAGCACGGCGCGTTCGTAGCGGCGTTGGTTGCCGCTGGTGCGGCTGGAGGTGATCAGGCCGCGTTGTTCGTAGAAGCGCAGCGCGGTCTGCGCGACGCCGCTGCGGTGCGCGACTTCGCCGATGGTCAACGTGTGCGGCGGTTTCGACATGCGTCCACAGTAACTTGGACTTCACGTTAAATCTAAGTTTCCGGACGTCGGGGCGGGCCGGCCTTCCGGCCATGCCGGGCGCGCGAACCGGGATCGCCGCGGTCCGCGCGCCCGTGCTGTTCAGCAGTTGGGCGTGGTGGGCTTGCCTTCGAACCGGTCCTTGATGAACTGCTGCGCGTCCGGGTTGCCCGCGAAGATCCCGCTCAAGTGGTCGCTCGGGTAGGTCCGCCAGGTCACGTCCATGCCTTTGGCGCAGTAGGTCTCGTGCAGCGCCTCGGCCTGCGGCGTGTTCACGATCTCGTCGGTGGTGGCGTGGTACTGGAAGACTGGAGCGTTGATCCTGCCCTGCCCCAGCTTGTTCTCCGCCAGCCGTTCCTGCCATTGCGGTGTGCCCAGCGGGTCGGTGTGGGTGTAGTCGCTGATCCGCTTGAACGGGTACTTGGTCAGCAGCTCCACGACGCAGTCGTTCTGCCGCGCGTCGGCGAGGTCTTCGCGGCCGGTTTCGTTCAGGTAGGAGTCCAGTTTCAGATCCGGGTAGGCGAAGTCCAGTCCTGCGGCGGCGAAGGCGAGGAAGCCGAACCCGACGTAGCCGTCCAGTCCTTTCGCGACTTCGTTGAGGTCGGCGGGCACGCCGCCGCCTGCGACGCCCACCAGGTTCAGCTCCGGCGCGTACTCGGGCTGCATCTCACCCGCCCACATCACGGCCCCGCCGCCCTGCGAATAGCCCTGGAAGGCCACTTTGGACTCAGCGGAGAGCCCGGCCTGCGGGAGCCGTTGCGCCGCGCGGACGCTGTCGATCAGCGCGGGCCCCTCGGAGCGGCCGACGATGTAGGTCGGCTTGTTGTCCTCGCCCGGTGCGTAACCCTCGTAGTCGGTCAGCGCGACGGCGTAGCCGTTCGACAGCGCGTCGTTCACCGCGGGTTGGTCGTAGAGCGTGCCGCGCTCGACCGCTTTCGACGGCGCGCACTTGAACGCGGGCCCTTGCGTTCCCGGTCCGAAACCCACGATGGGCGTCTTGGCGGGATCGGCGCCCTTGGGCACGAGGATCGTGCCGACGACCGTGTTCCGTTCGCCGCGGGCGTCGGTGGACAGGTACATCACTTGCCAGGCGTCGGCATTGGCGCCGTTGAGCGCGGGGAAGACCGGGCGCCAGCGGATGACGTCACCCGGCTCGCCTGCCGGGGGCTCGGCGGGCGGCCGGTAGAAGGAGTCGTCGAACGGGCCGGGCGGTTGCTCCGCCGCGGCGCTCGGTGCCTGCGGCGCCGCGGGATCCGCCGCCTGCACGGGCGCAGCGGTCAGAACCGTCAGAACCGCTGCGGTGAGACCGATGGAAACGGCATTTGCCGCACGTGATGAGGCGATCTTCATTGCTGCTCCGGGAAAAAGTCGAGGATTTCCGGGGAAAGCGGGTTACGGGCAGGCATTCGGCCGTGTCCGGGATGCTGAAGATGGAACATCGCGGACCGTTTGGCAATGCTCCGTGCGAGTGAATCGAATGTCGTGCGCTTTCCGGGTGGAGTAGCTTTAGTGCCAGCTCAGCGTACTTGCCCGGTGGTCCTTCCAGAGGTGTCGGACTGATCAACCGATGTCATCGGCGATTGTCACGGTGCTGATAAAAAACTCCGGAAAAGCGATCAACTAGGTGCGCGAAGCGTCGTTGCCGATGCGGCTCGCTTGACATGCCCGAACGCGCCGTGACAATTTTTCTCCGCTCGCCGGCGTAGTCGAGTGGTGACAATTCTCCGACGCGCCGGCACTTCCCGCCCCGATCAGCCACGAGTCGTGCTCGTGCTGCGCTCGGGGCTCGCGTGGAGGGAGTTCCCATGGTGCCGAGCACGGACGAACCGCTCGCCGAGCGTCCGGCGCGACTGCTCACCGACCCGCTGGTGACCGCGGCCCGCGAAGCGGGCGAGGACCTCGCCGTCACCTTCGTCGACCACGACGCCAGCCCGGACGGTGTGGCCTGGTCGCTGTCCTGGGCCGAGTTGCACGAGCGCGTGCGGACCGTCGCCGCCTGGCTGCAGCAGCGCTGCGAACCGGGTGAGCGGGTGGCGATCATGGCTCCGCAGGGCCTGGAGTACGTGACCGGTTTCCTCGGCGCGGTGCACGCGGGCCTGATCGCCGTGCCGCTGTTCACCCCGGACCTGCCCGGCCACGGCGACCGTCTGGCGCGGGTGCTGGACAGTTGCGCGCCGAGCTGCGCGTTGACCGGCAAGAGCTCGTTCGATCAGGTGCGGGAGCAGATCCGGGACGGTTCTCCGCGGCATTGCGCGGCCGTCGACACGCTGCCCGCGACGCTGGCGGACGAGTACCGGCCACCGTCGACGGGCCCGCACGATCTGGCGTACCTGCAGTACACCTCGGGCTCGACCCGTGTCCCGGCCGGTGTGGAGCTGACCCACGCGAACGTGCTCGCCAACGCGGACCAGGCTCTGCGGGCCTACGGCGGCAACGAGCCGGGTGCGGTTTCGGTGAGCTGGTTGCCGTTGTTCCACGACATGGGTCTGGTGCTGTCCGTGGCCGCGCCGCTGGTCGGTGGCCTGCCGTCGGTGCTGATGGACCCGGTGGCGTTCCTGCAGCGTCCGGGCAGGTGGTTGCGGCTGCTCTCGGACCACCCGGGTTCGATCAGCGCCGCACCGAACTTCGCCTACGACTTCTGCGCGGCGCGCGTCAGCGACGAGGAGAAGGCGTGGTTGCAGCTCGACGAAGTTGTTTCACTGATCAACGGCAGCGAACCGGTGCGCCCGGAGACGCTGCACCGGTTCAACGAGGCGTTCGCGGATTGCGGTCTGCGCCCGGAGACGCACCGCTGTTCGTACGGCTTGGCGGAGGCGACGGTTTTCGTCTCGGTGACCGATTCGGGCAGCGAACCGCGGGTGGCCGGTTTCAGCCGAGAGCAGCTCGCCCTGGGCCGAGCACGACCACCGCAGGGGACTGAGGCGGTCAGCGACCTGGTCTCCTGCGGCCGCCCGGTGGGACAGCGGGTCGCGGTGGTCGACCCGGACTCGCACACCGTGCTGCCCGACGGCGGCGTGGGCGAGATCTGGGTGCACGGCCCGAACACCGGCCAGGGCTACTGGGGCCGGGACGAGCAGGACACCTTTGGCGTCGAGCTGGCAGACGCCGAACCGGTAGGCGCGGGTGAGCTGCCCGCGGACGGCTGGCTGCGCACCGGCGACCTCGGTGTGCTGGACGGCGGCGAGCTGTTCGTCACCGGCCGGATGAAGGACGTGATCATCATCGACGGCCGCAACCACTACCCGCAGGACGTGGAGCTGACCGTGGAGCAGGCGCACCCGGCGGTGCGCAAGCACCACACCGCCGCTTTCGCGATCAGCGCGGCCGAAGGTGAGCGGTTGGTCGTCGTGGCCGAGTACGGCAGGCGCGTCGCCGCGTCCGACCGCGACCCCGCGGAGATCACCAGTGCGGTGCGCTCGGCGGTCTCGGCCGAGCACGGTGTGCTGCTCAGCGATCTCGTGCTGGTGGAACCGGACACCGTTCCGCGCACGTCGAGCGGCAAGGTCGCCCGCCGGTTGTGCCGCGAGCGCTACTTGGAGGCCGATCATGCGTGATCGCGCGGAGTGGGCGGACTGGTTGGCGCAGCACGTCGCCGGACGGCTCGGGCTGCCCCCGGGTTCGGTGGACACCGGGCGCCCGTTCCAGGAGTTCGGGTTGTCCTCGCGGGACGCGGTGGAGCTGGCCGGGCGGGTGCAGGACATCGTCGGGCAGCGGTTGCCTCCGACGCTGCTGTGGGAGCACCCGACCATCGACCGGCTTTCCGCGGCGTTGGCGGCGCAACCGGACGGGTCCGACGGCGCCGACGAGTCGCCGGATCCGTTCCCCCGCCCGCGAAAATCGGAGCCGGACGAACCCGTTGCGGTGGTAGGCGTGGGCTGCCGCTTCCCAGGGGGAGCCCGGGGACCGCGCCGCTACTGGGAGCTGCTGGAGTCCGGTGCCAGCGGTGTCGGCGTGGTCCCCGAGGGGCGCTGGGAGAGGTTCTCCGGGGCGGACCCCGCGCTGTCCAAACTGCCCAAGGCAGGCGGGTTCCTGGACGGAGTGGACGAGTTCGACGCGGAGTTCTTCGAGATCTCGCCCACCGAAGCCGCGGTCATGGACCCGCAGCAGCGGCTGCTGCTGGAGGTTGCGTGGGAGGCCCTGGAACACGCGGGCGTGGTGCCTTCGGCGTTGCGCGGCAGCGCGACCGGCGTGTTCGTCGGGGTTTCGTCCACCGAGTACGGCGCGTTGACCACGCGCGATCTGCGAGCGGTGGACGCGTGGACCGGAACCGGCGCAGCACTGTCCATTGTGGCCAACAGGTTGTCGTACTTCCTGGACCTGCGGGGGCCGAGTTCCGCGATCGACACGGCGTGCTCGTCCTCGCTGGTGGCGGTGCACCAGGCGTGCGCGAGCCTGCGGTCGGGCGAGAGCCGGGTCGCGCTGGCCGGCGGTGTGAACCTGCTGCTGTCGCCGGCGATCACGGCGAACTTCGATCGTGCCGGAGCGTTGTCGGACGACGGTCGGTGCAAGGCTTTCGACGCTTCCGCCGATGGCATCGTGCGCGGTGAAGGCTGCGGTGTCGTCGTGCTCAAACGACTCTCCGATGCGAACCGCGACGGCGACCGGATCCTGGCGGTCGTGCGGGGCTCGGCGGTCAACTCGGACGGCAGGTCCAACGGCCTGATGGCGCCGAATCCGGTGGCGCAGGCGGACTTGCTGCGTAGTGCTTACGCAGGTGCGGACCTCGATCCGTCCGTTGTGGACTACGTCGAAGCGCACGGGACGGGCACGTTGCTCGGCGACCCGATCGAAGCGGAGGGCCTGCGCTCGGTGCTGGCCCGCGGGCGGCCCGCGCAGCGGCCGCTGCTGCTGGGATCGGTCAAGACGAACCTCGGGCACCTGGAGGCCGCTGCGGGAATCGCGGGATTGATCAAGGTCGTGCTGTCGATGCGGCACGGCTCGCTACCCGCGAGCTTGCACTACCGGGAGCCGAACCCGCACATCCCGTTCGAGCAGTCCGGGCTGGAAGTGGTCGGTGCGGCGCGGAACTGGCCGAAGTACTCGGGTGTGGCGCGTGCGGGGGTCTCCGGGTTCGGTTTCGGCGGCACCAACGCGCACGTCGTCCTGGAGGCGTGGCGGCGGATGCCTTCGCGGCGCCGGAGCCCGGACGGCGATGGCGTGCAATCCTTCGTCGTCTCCGGAATCACCGAGCAGCGGATGCTTCGCGCGGCCGCGGACCTGGCGGAGTGGATGGCAACGCCCGAGGGGCGTGCTGCCGGCCTGGCCGACATCGGGCACACCTTGGCGCACCGGCGGGAGCAGCATCCCGAGCGGGCTGCCGTGGTGGCTCGTGGCAGGGACGGCGTGCTCGACGGCCTCCGTGCGCTCGCCGCCGGATCCGGCGGCGTCCGGGGCAGGGTGACCACGCGTGACAAGGGGATCGTGTGGGTGTTCTCCGGATACGGCTCGCAGTGGGCCGGAATGGGCCGCGAGCTGCTGGCCGACGAGCCCGCGTTCGCCGCGGCGGTCGACCGGCTCGACCCGGAATACCTGCGGCAGTGCGGGTTCTCCCTGCGCGCGGTGTTGAGCGGGCAGGACGATCTCGGTGATGTGCACCGGACGCAGCTGGTCCTGTTCGGACTGCAGGTCGCCTATGCCGAGCTGTGGCGCGCCTACGGTGTCGAACCTGCTGCGGTGATCGGGCATTCGCTGGGTGAAGTGGCCGCGGCCGTCGCCACGGGAGCGCTCGACGAGAGCGACGGGCTGCGTGTGATGTCCGCGCGCTCCCGACTGCTGTCCGAAGTGGACACGGCGGGAAACGGCGCGATGGCGGCCGTGGAAGCGTCGGCCGCGGAAGTGGAGGCGTTGGCGGAGCTTTTCCCCGGGGTGGACGTGGCGGTGCACGCGTCCCCGGTCCGGTGCACGGTCACCGGGCCCTCCGACGAGGTGCAGCTGCTGGTGACGCACTTCGAGCGCGCGGGCCGCAGTGCTCGCCTGCTCGGCGTGTCCGGCGCCGGGCACAGCGCTGCCGTGGACGGGGTGCTGGCGCGGTTGCGCGAGGAGCTCTCCGGGATCGCCCCCCGGGAAACGTCCACAATGGTGTTCAGCACGGCGGATCCTGGCTCGGTCCCCGCGTTCGACGCCGACTACTGGGTCCGCAACCTGCGCAACCCCGTGCGGTTCGAGCAGGCCGTGCGCGCCGCAGCGGAGGCCGGTTTCGGCACTTTCGCCGAGCTGGCCCCGCACCCGGTCGCCACCACGGCGATCGAGGAGACCCTGGCGGAGGCGGGAGTTTCCCGTCCGGTGGCGGCGTTCACCGGCCGCCGCGGGACGGATGGAACCGAAACCTTCCACACGGCCCTCGCCGAGCTGCACACGAACGGCCGCATACCGGTCACCGGGTATCGGAAAGGTCGTCTCGTGGATGTGCCGCCGGCCGCGTGGCAGCACGAATCCCATTGGGTCGCAACACGTTCCGCACCTGATCCGGCCGGACATCCACTGCTGGGCCTGCGAGTCGATCTGCCGGGCGGCGCAAGCGCGTGGCGCGGCGACGTCGGAACAGAAGCTTTGCCCTGGCTAGCCGATCACAAGGTGCAGGACACTCCGGTGCTGCCCGGCAGTGCCTACCTGGAGATCGCGTTCGCGGCAGGTGCGCAGGCGTGGGACGCCGACCTCGGGGCATTGCGCCTAGAATCGCTCGAGTTGCACCAAGTGCTGCTGCTGGCGGACAACGTGCCCGTCACGACCACGTTCACGCCGGACGAGTCCGGTACCGGGCGTGTCGAGGTGCACTCGCGATCGGTCACCGGCAGATGGACCTGCCATGCCACGGCAACCCTCGTCCGCAGCGGGACTCGATCCGGACTCGAGAAGTCCGAGGTGGACGGTTCCGAGGTCGATCTGTATTCGGCGTTGCGTGCGGCCGGTCAGCATTACGGGCCGGCTTTCCGCGGGGTGCGTTCCGCACGTGCCCGTGGTGGCCTCGCGGTGGCCGAGGTCGCGTTGCCGGAGCAGGCCGCCGATGCCGAGATGTTCGCGGCACATCCCGCATTGGTGGACGCGTGCCTGCAAAGTCTGCTGGCCGCGGGACTCGGGGACGGCGCCCCGGAAGCCGGGATCGGTGTGCCGGTCGCTTTGGCGGGAGTGCGCCAGCTCGGCCAGCTTCCCGAGCAGGTCCGCTGCTACGCGCGGTTGCACACCGGTGGCCCGGAACCGATCGGTTCGCTGCTGGTCACCGATGGCGAAGGCGTGCCGGCGCTGGAGGTCGCCGAGATCCGCGCTCGCGGGCTCGCGCCCCCGCCGCGTCCACTGGACGAAGCTTTTCTGGAGCTGCGCTGGGATTCGGCGGACCTGGCCGAGCCGGGCACGGCGCAAGCAGGCAGCTGGCTGGTCCTGGGCGAAGACGACGACCTCGTGTCGGCATTGCGGGACGCCGGCCAGCGGGCGGTGCGCGGCGACCTCCACCGGCCCGAGTCCGGGCTCGACGTGGTCGTCGATGACGAAAGCCTCCCGCCGCGCGGTGTCGTGCTCGTTTTCCCGGCGGATTCCCCGGATTCGACCGAGCGAGCGGAGCACGTGCTGCACGCGTCGGCCGTCGTGCGAGAAATGTCCCGGCGTGATCTGAACATCCGGTTGTGGTTGTCCACATCGGATGATTCCGGTGCTGATTGGGGCTTGCGGGCGCTCGTGCGGGTGCTCGCGTTCGAGCACCCGGAACTGCGGGTGAGCATGCTGGTCACGGACGGAACGGCATCGGCGGCCGCGGAGCTCGTCGCCGATGCTCCGGACGACGAGGTCCGGCGTCGCGGCGAACATCGTGAAGTGGCGCGGCTGCACCGCGCCGAGTTGGGGCGGATCCGCACCGATCAGGTCGTTCGTCCGGCTGCCTACGTGGTGACAGGCGGACTTGGCGGCTTGGGCCGCACGGTCGCGAGATGGCTCGCCGAGCGCGGGGCGCAGCGCATCGTGCTCAACGGCCGGGGTGAACCGTCCGCGGCGGTCGCCCGCGAACTCGCCGAAATCGAGGCCGAGGGTGCCGAGATCCGGGTGGTGACCGGCGATGTGTCCACTGCGGACGTCGCAGCGCAGCTCGTCGCTGCGGCCACGGAGAACGGCATGGCGTTGCGCGGTGTCGTGAACGCCGCAGGTGCGTTGCGCGACGGTCTCGTGGCGGATCTCGACGAGCACGCGATCGAGCAGGTGTGGCGGTCGAAGGCGCGCACCGCTTGGCGGATGCACGAGGCCACGGTTGACCACGAGCTGGACTGGTGGGTGGTGTTCTCCTCCGCGGCTGCCCTGCTGGGATCTCCCGGACAGGCCGCCTACGCCACCGCGAACGCCTGGACCGACGATCTCGCCAGGTTGCGCCGTGCGCGCGGACTTCCTGCCACGACCATCCATTGGGGACTTTGGGCGGACGTCGGCGGTGCGGCGGAGTCCCCGCTCGCGCGGGTGATCGACCAGCTCACCCCTGCCGAAGGCGTCGAAGCGTTGGAGGCGGTGCTGGCCTCCGGGCGCACTGCGACCGGTGTGGCGCGGCTCGACGCGGCGCGCGCTGCGGAGTATTTCCCGCAACTTTGCTCCCGTCCGCTCTTCGATGCGGTCGTCACCGCGGAGCCGAAGACGGCGGGCCGGTTCGATGTCGACTCGCTGCCGCGCGACCGGCCCGCCGAAGCCGTCGAATCGATCACCGGGCATCTCAGGTCGGAGGTCGCGGGAATCCTCGGCGGCTCGGCGGAAAACCTCGACCCGGCCGCGCCGCTGACGATGCTGGGGCTCGACTCGCTGATGGCGACCCGGGCGCGGAACGCAGTCGAACGCGACTTCGGCGTGGCGGTCCCTCCCGCGCTGCTGCTGCGCGGGGCGAGCCTGCACGACATCGCCCGGCACCTGGCCGAACAGCTGGGCCTCGGGACCGTTGCGGAGGTCGTCGAGTCGGCACGCATCGGCCCGCGGGACGCGACCGAGCGGTGGATCGCACATCTGTGGGCCGAGGCACTGGGCCCGGTCGAGTTCGGCGTCGCCGAGGACTTCTACGACCTCGGTGGGACGCGGGAGCAAGCCGACGTCGTGGCCCGCGGGATTCGCGAACGACTGTCCTCATCGGACACTACGGAGGAGTTGTTCGGCACCCCGACGGTGTCGGGGATGGCGGATCTGCTGCGGCAGCGCTTCGAAGGAACCGACGGCCCGGTGCGCGCGCTGCGCACGACGGGAACTGGGCGCCCGTTGTTCCTCTTCCACCCGGCAGGCGGCCCGACCAGCGTTTACCAGCCGCTGGTGGCGAGCCTAGGTGCCGACCAGCCGTGCTACGGCCTGGAACGGCTCGACGACCTGGACTCCGTCGAGGCCAAGGCGCAGCGGTACGCGGACCTGGTACGCGAACTCCAGCCGCACGGGCCCTACCGCCTCGGCGGATGGTCCTTCGGCGGATGTCTCGCCTACGAGACCGCGCGCCGGCTCACCGAGCTCGGCGAGCCGGTCGAGTTCGTCGCGCTGATCGACACCATTCTCCCGTTGCCCGCACCGGACGGCGCCACGTCCGAACAGCTCGTGCTGCGCCGGTTCGACCGGTTCGCCGAGCACATCGAGTCGACTTACGGCGTCGCGCTGCAGGTGCGCTCGACCGAGCTCCAGGGGTTGGACGAAGACGAGCAGATGCGCCGTGTGCTCGGTGCGCTGTCGGGAGCGGACATCGACATGGGAGCAGGCGTCCTGCACCACCAGTACACGTCCTATGTGGACGCAAGGATCGCGGAGCGCTATCAGCCCGGACCGTTCGACGGGCGGGTGCTGCTGTACCGAGCGCAGGAGGCCGAAACCACCACGACCACATTGGACCCGCGCTACCTGCGCACCGACGAGGCGCTCGGGTGGGACGAGATCGTGGCCGCTCCGGAAGTGGTGCGGATACCCGGCGACCACCTGTCCATGATCGACCCGCCGAACGTGGACGTCATCGCGGCGCACCTCGCGGGTGTACTCGGCACGTCCGCACTCACCAGGGAGGGCGCATGACAACCGCGGAACGGATCCAGGCGTTGCAGCGGCGGCACGACACCGCGGTGCACGACGCCGATGCGCGTGCCCGGGGCAAGCAGCACGCCAAGGGCAAGCTCACCGCGCGCGAGCGCATCCACCTGCTGCTGGACGAGGACTCCTTCGTCGAGCTGGACGAACTCGCCCGGCACCGCGGTGGCTCCTACGGAACCGACGACCAGCGACCGTACGGCGACGGGGTGGTAACCGGCCACGGCACGGTCGACGGGCGCCCGGTGTGCGTCTTCGCGCAGGACTTCACCGTTTTCGGCGGCAGCATGGGCGAAGCGTTCGGGGAGAAGGTCCTGAAGGTGATGGACCTGGCGATGAAGATCGGCTGCCCGGTGGTGGGCATCAACGACTCCGGCGGTGCGCGCATCCAGGAGGGCGTGGTCTCGCTGGCGTACTACGCCGAGCTGGGCAGGCGGAACTCGCTGGCTTCCGGTGTCATCCCGCAGCTGTCGTTGATCATGGGACCGTGTGCGGGCGGGGCGGTGTATTCGCCCGCGATCACCGATTTCACCGTCATGGTGCGGAAAACCTCGCACATGTTCGTCACCGGTCCGGAGGTGGTGCGGTCGGTGACCGGTGCGCAGGCCGATGCGGAGGAGCTGGGCGGTGCCCGGACGAACAGCGAAATCTCCGGCAACGCCCACCACTTGGCAGAGGACGAGGCCGACGCCATCGACTGGGCGCGGACGTTGCTCGGCTACCTGCCCGCGAACAACCTGGACAGCGCTCCGCAATACGAGTCCGCTTCGGACGTGGGGGCGGCCGGAGAACTGGACGTGCTGGTGCCGGACGAGCCGCACCAGGGCTACGACATGCACCGCGTGCTCGAACTCGTCCTCGACGACGGCGATTTCCTCGAAGTGCAGCCGCTTTTCGGGCGCAGCATGATCTGCGCGTTCGGCCGGGTCGAGGGCCGCAGCGTCGGGGTGGTGGCCAACCAGCCGTCGCAGAACGCGGGCACCATCGACATCGACGCCTCCGAGAAGGCCGCCAGGTTCGTGCGGTTCTGCGACGCTTTCGGGCTGCCGCTGCTGACCTTCGCCGACGTTCCCGGCTACCTGCCGGGTGTCGAGCAGGAGCGCCACGGCATCATCCGCCGCGGCGCGAAGCTGATCTACGCGTACTCGGAGGCGACCGTCCCGAAGGTGACCGTCGTGGTGCGCAAAGCGTACGGCGGTGGTTACGCGGTGATGGGTTCCAAGCACCTCGGAGCGGACGTGAACCTCGCGTGGCCGACCGCGGAGATCGCGGTGATGGGCGCCTCCGGCGCGGTGAGCCTGCTGCACCGGCGGGAACTGGCCGAGGCCGCGGCCAACGGTACCGAGGAAGCCGTGCGGGCCAAGCTGATCGAGGAATACCGGTCCACATTGGCCACTCCCTACATCGCGGCCGAGCGCGGCTACGTAGACGCCGTCATCCAGCCCTCCACCACGCGCGAGCACTTGGTGCGCGCCTTGCGGGTGCTGGCGAACAAGCGGCAGGAAACGCCGCCCAAGAAGCACTCGACCATGCCGCTCTGAAGGACCGGACGTGGTCCCAGCACCAGCTCGAGCACGAAAGGCACGACAAATGAACAGTGGACGGTGGTGGCGCGCGTCGCTGACCATGTCGATGGTGGGCGCCCTGGCGGTCTCGACGGGGGCCTCGACGCCACCCGCCGAGGCCGTCGTCGGCGCGTCGTCCGAAGTGGCCGGTGCTGCGAAATCCGGCGCCGCCGAACCCGGTCCTGCCACCGCACCAAATCCTGCCGCCGAACCCAGTGTCCTGCAGGAGAACCGGCTCGACGCGCGCACCCTCGACCTGCTGATCTATTCGCCCGCTCTGGGCACCAGCGCACCCGTCCGCCTGCTGCTGCCGCGCGGCTGGAAGAAGCATCCGGACCGCACTTGGCCGGTGCTCTACCTGTTGCACGGCTGCTGCGAGGACGCGGATTACCGGGCGTGGACGAATTTCACCGACGTGCAGCGGTTCATGTCGGACAAGGACGTGCTCACCGTGATTCCCAGTGGTGGCCCGGCCGGCTTCTACACCAGGTGGGCCGGTGGTGAACCGGACTGGGAGTCGTTCCACCTGAGCGAACTGCGCGGAATCTTGGAGCGCGACTACGGCGCCGGGGACCGCCGAGCGGTCGCCGGCCTGTCCGTCGGCGGCTACGGCTCCTTCGCCTACGCCTTCCGCCACCCCGGCATGTTCCGCGCCGCGGCCTCCTACAGTGGACTGCTGAACACCCTGCAGCCCGGCGTTCCCGGTGTGGTGCAGGGAATTCTGGTGCGCGAGGGGGAGGACCCGCTGGCGATGTGGGGCAGTGCCGTGCTGGACCACCCCACCTGGTCCGCGCGAAATCCCTTCGACCACGCCGAACAGCTGCGCGGCACCGCGCTCTACGTCTCCTGCGGCAACGGCCTGCCCGGCCCGCTGGACGCTCCGGGGGCGCTACCGGATTCGCTGGAGCCGTCGGCGCTGTCGACTTCGCTGGCGATGACTTCGCGCCTGAAGGCGATGGGAATCGCGGTCACCGAGCACTATTACGGTGCCGGTAGGCACGATTGGCCTTATTGGGAACGGGAGTTGCACCGCTCTTGGCCGATGTTCGCCGACCGCCTCGGCTTGGCCGGAGCCAGCGCGAACGCCGTGGCCAACGCCCCTAGCAGCACCAACCCGGCGGCCAACCGCATTCCCGCGGAGTAACCGGCGGAGTAGGCGGCGTCGGCCGCCGCGCCCGATGCCGATGCGGCGTCGCTGGTCAACGAAAGCACCACGCCCACGACGGCGATCCCGAGCACTCCGGACGCCTCCCGCGCGGCGCTGATCATCGCCGAGGCCACGCCCGCGCTGCCGGTCGGTACTGCGCCGAGCACTTCGGAGGTCAACGGGGTGATCAACGCCGAGCCGACGCCGATCGACAGCAGCCCGGGCATCAACGCCG
This sequence comes from Saccharopolyspora galaxeae, assembly GCF_016526145.1. Lineage (GTDB taxonomy): Bacteria > Actinomycetota > Actinomycetes > Mycobacteriales > Pseudonocardiaceae > Saccharopolyspora_C > Saccharopolyspora_C galaxeae. The sequence continues at coordinate 53,947 of NZ_JADDUE010000004.1, read as the reverse complement.
CCACCGTGGTGCCGGGCCCGGAACCGGCCAGCAGCCACAATCCCAGCGCTACCAGCACCATTCCGGCGGTCACCGTCCACCGCGCGCCGAACCGCGCGCTCAGCGGCGGCACGAACGGTACGCACAGCACGAGCAGCCCGGCCAGTGGCACGAAGACCATTCCGGCCGCGCTGGGCGAGAGTTCGAGCACGTCCTGCAGGAACAACGAGGTGTAGAGCAGCGTCCCGTTGACCCCCACGCCCCACAGCACCTGCGCGATCGTGCCGCCGCCGAAGACCTTGTTGCGCACCAGGGAAAGGTGCAACATCGGTTCGGCGGCGCGCCGCTCCACCGCGACCAGCACCGGAATCGCCGCCAGCGTCACCGCTCCGGCCGCGATGATGATCGGCTGGCCGAACCCGATGCTCTGGCCCTCCACCAGCGCGAAACTGCCCGCCGCGAGCACCACTGTGGACAGTGCCAGCCCCCCGGGGTCCAAGTGCCGCAACGGCATCGGTTCCGGCCGCACGTCCGGAAGTCCCCACCACACCAGCGCCATCGTCAGCAGCCCGGCGGGCAGGTGCAGGAAGAAGATCCAGCTCCAGTGCAGGTGTTCGGTGAGCACACCGCCGACGACCGGCCCCAGCGCCAGCGCCACCGCCAGCGACGCCGTCCAGATCCCGGCGGCCAGCTCGCGCCGCGCCGGAGTGATGTCGGCGGCCAGCACGGCCAGCGCGGCGGGCATCACCAGCGCGGCCGATGCGCCTTGCGCGAAGCGCACCGCGATCAGCACCGGCGCGGTCTCGGCGAACCCGGCCGTGACCGAGGTGACGATCAGCGCCGCCAGCCCGAGCTGCAGAATCCGCCTGCGCCCCGCCAGGTCCGCCAGTCGCCCACCGATGATGAGCAGGCTCGCGAACGCCAGCACGTAGCCGCTGACGATCCATTCCAGCTGCGGGACCGTGGCCCCCAACTCCGCCTGCACGGTCGGCAGCGCGACGTTGACGATGTTGTTGTCCAGCGCGGTCACGAACCCGGCCAGTCCCAGCGCGAGCAACACCGGCGCCTGGCGGACAGGGGCCTGCATCGCGTCGCTCACGTGACTCCGCCCTCCGGATCTTCGGGTTTGCGCAGGGGTTCGGTCGGCTTGTCGACCGTTTCGCCGCGCAGCGCCCCGTACGGCAGCAACCGTCCCGCGGCGCGCAGCGCCACCTCCAGCTCGAAGCGGGCCTGCGGGTCGTTCAGGTCTTCGCCGAAGAGGTCTTCGAGCTGGTGCATCCGGTATCGCACGGTCTGCGGGTGCACTTGCAGCCGTTGCGCCACTTCCGGTGCGCCGCCGCGGGTTTGCAGCCATGCCAGCAGCGTTTCCGCCAGCCGCACCTGCTGCTTGGCCTTGAGCTTCTCCAGTGGCGCCAGCCGGGTGTGCACGATCTCCTGGGTGAGGTTCTCGTCGCTGAGCAGCAGCAGGCTCGAGAGGTGGTCCCGGCAGCGCAACACCGGCCGGTTGGGCACCACGCCGTTGCCCGCCAGTTCCAGCAGCCGCCGCGCCCAGCGCAGCGCGTGCGGCGCTTGCCGGATCTCCACCGGTGGTGCGATCACCACGCGCCAGCCGGCGAGCTGGTCGTTCCACGGCAGGTCGTGCGGCTCGTCCTGGGTGCACGGCACCAGCAGGTGCGGCTGGGCGCATTCCAGGTCGACCAGCGCCTCCCAGCGGGCCAGCGGGTTGGTGTGCGGCTCTTGCTGTTCGGAGCGTTCCAGCGCGGCGACCACGACCTTGCCGGGCAGCGGCCACTGCGCCGCCGATGCGGTCTCTTCCAGGATCTGTTGCGGTGGCTGCGGATCCGACAGCAGCAGTTCCAGCAGCCTGCGCCGCCTGCGCGCCTGCGTGCCCGCCGCGCGGGCTTGGGCTTCGGCGTAGCCCTCCACCGACAGCGCGGCGAGCTCGTCGATGTGCGCGTAGATGGCTTCGCCGAGCAGCAGCATCGTTCGCGGCGCGGCCCGGGCGCGTTCGCCGATCCGCGCGAGGCGCCGCCACGCGAGCCGCGCACCGAGCCGGTAGGCGGCCTGCAAGCTGTCCAAACTGCGCCCTTCGTGCATTTCCGCCTTGCCGAGGGCGCGGTGCACTTCGGCGCAGCGTTCCTGCGGGGCGGTGGGGTCGGCGATCTGGTCGACGAATTGGCTCAGCGCCTCTTCGACGCCGCGGTGGATGGCGTGCACGTAGTTGTGATCCATCGGCCGCGCGTATTCGGGGATCCGGCGTTGGATCTCCTCCAGGATCTGCGCCGCGAGGCTGCGCAGTTCGGGCCGCAGGATGGGCGCGAGGTCGCTCGGCAACGCCGCCCACAGTCCGGGGGCCTTGGGATCGGCCGAGTCGGGAGTTGCCGCCTGGGAATGATTCGCCGTCGTCAGCATGGCTCTCTTTCCGTGCCGGAGCGGCGCCGTGTCCGGGAGTCCTGCTCGGGGACCGGGAGTCCGGCTCGGGGGAGATGTGCGCCGCCGAACATCTACCTACTCGCGAGTAGGGACTTTAGTGATCTTCCGCGCAGCATCCAACCGTCAATTCGAGTGAATACGAAAGTAAGTAGAGCGCAGGCAACGTGAAAGATATTCGTCTAATTGTTTTCCGCGGAAGCCTCCTCGCGCAACGCGGCTTCGTCCTCCCGCCCGAACTCCTCCTCCAGCCGCTCCGGCGCCTGGTCCACGTCGATCCGCTCCACCGGGACCCCGCGGGCCGACTCGATCGCCTTGATCCGCCGGGCGGCGCGGTCGGCCGCGTACTCGAAAAGCCCCTCGATGCGCATCTCGAACGGATCGCCCTCCAACCGCCCGAGGGCGTGCTCGATCTGGCCGATCGCGTGCGGCAGCAGCGTGTCCATCCGCTCGGTCACCACCTCCCAGGTCGAGTCGTCGGCGGCGACGTGCCTGCGGCAGGTGAACGTTCCCCACGCCATGTGCCTGCGCTCGTCCTCGCTGATCCGCCGGATCAGCTCGCGCATCCCCGGCAGGATGCCGAAGCGCTCGCACGTGCTGTTCCACAGGAAGTAGCCGGTCAGCGCGAGCACGCCTTCGACCAGGTGGTTGTAGGTGACCGACGCGCGCACCTGGTTCGCCGGGCTCGGATCGGCCGACAGCGCGTGCAGCGCCTCCGGCAGCGCCTCGTAGAAGATCGCGCGGTAGCCGGGGTTGTCCGCGACGTGCGGGTGCAGGTCCTGCTGCACGCCGACCGCGTCGAGCCAGCGGCGGAAACCCTGGGTGTGCTTGGCTTCCTCGAACATGAACTGGCTCAGGTAGAGCTCGTCGGCGCGGCGCCCCTCGGCCACCATCGCTTGCACGAACGGGCGGATGTCCTCGGTCACGGCCTCTTCGCCGCCGATGAACTGCGCGCACAGCAGCGTCGCGGCGAACCGCTGGCGGTCGGTCAGCTGCTGCCAGTCCCGGGCGTCCTGCGAGAAGTCGATCGCTGCGGGGTCCCAGAACTTGCGATGTCCCTTGTGCCACAACCGGTACGGCAGCGAGTCCGGGTTGATCCGGGTACCGCCCGGCCGGTGTTCGGTGGTGGTCACGGTTGCTCCTTTCCGTCCTGCAGCGCCAGGTCCAGCGTCGCCGGGCCCTCCAGCGCCGGCGGGTTCTGCAAGGTCAGCGGTGCGTTGGGCGGGTTGTCGTCCAGGAAGTACAGCGGGTCCTCGGTGTCGACCACCAAGCTGAGCCGGTGCCCGGCGGGCACGTCGTAAGCGGTGGGCGGGAGGTCGGTGTCCACTGTGATCGGTTCGCCGGGCTTGGCGTTCTCCCACGAGTACGGCACGTACGAGATCATCCGTCCGGTGCCGGTGGCGTCCACGTCGTAGAGGTAGGCGACCAGCATGCCGTTCGGGGCCGGCGGTACCGCGCTCATCCGCAGGTGCGGACTTCCTCGCAACACGCGGGGTTCCGGTAGCGGCGGGCTGGTCCACTTGGCGCCCGCGGCGGGGTCGACGGCGGGCAGGAACGCGGTCGGCGGGTTCCCGGTCAGCGCTTCCAGCGTGTAGGTCACCAGCGGGACACCGCCGTTCGCCACCGTGTCGCGTCCACTTCGGATGGTCCGGGACCAGTCCGCGGGTTCGTCGGCGGTGAGTTCTTCCTCGCCGGAGAGGAAGAACCGTTCGGTCCGGTCGCTGATCGCGCTCCAGTCCGGGTACTGCTCGCGCGGCCGGTCGGTGGCACCTCTGGGCTGCAGCACGACCGGCGCGCTCGGTGGCGCGGGCGCGCCGCGCAGGTGCGTGTCGAACCACTGGTAGGTGTCGTTCCAGGCGTCGTTGGGCAGCCCGAGCAGTCCGCTGGTCTCGGCCGCGGCGTGTTCGCCGGGGATCAGCTCCAGCCGGTTCGGGGTGCGCAGCCTGTGCTGGAACTCGGCGAGCTGCGCGGGCGGGAACACCGTCTCGCTCCAGGTGTTGAGCATCAGCACCGCGGGGCGGTTCGCGTTGATTCCGTCCACATAGGAGGAAGGTGAGCGGACTCGCGACCATTCGGTCACGCGTTCCCGGTCCTCGCCGGACATGTACTTGGTGAGCATCTCCCGGGTCTCGGGGGAGAGGTCGCCGTCCTTCTCGCCGGAGATCCGCAGCACCGTGGCCACCGCAGCGCGCCTGGTGCGGTTGCCGAACAGCGACTCGACCAGGTCCGCCCACCCGCTCATCGACGCCACCGCCCGAATCCGCGGGTCGGAGGCCGAGGCGAGCAGACCGATCCCGGCGCCGTAGGAGATCCCGCCCACGCCGATCCGCGCCGGATCGGAATCGGTGTTGGCCAGCGTCCAGTCGATCACGTCGGAGACGTCGGCGACGTCGTCCGGCCCGCCGACCTCGACCTGGCCGCCGGATTCGCCGAATCCCCTGGTGCCGTAGGAAACCGCGACGTACCCGCGGGCGGCGAAGTTCTCGCACGGCACGATGTTCTGCGTGCTTCCGCCGCCCCAAGCGGCCACGAGCACCGCGGCCGGGTGCGGTCCGGGGTCGGCCGGTTCGCAGACCGCGGCTACCAGCGGAGTGCCGTCGTGCGCGGCGATCTCCACGAGCCGGGTGTGCGTCCGGCCCGCGGATGCGGGCGCCGCGGTGCACAGCATCGCCGTCGTCGTCAGCGCGAGGATCGCGGCAGTTCCGGGGAAGGCGCGGGGCATGGCAAGCCTTTCGTCGCCGGGCGGAGGGACCGGAGCGCGTCCGGCGGAATCCCAAGCTACTCGCAGTAGGTCCGGCGGCAATACTCCATCCGGATCACGTGTGCGGCGACCGTCCTGCGCGTTCGTCCGAAGTGGATGTTTTTGTCATCGCACTGACAACATCCAGCGGAAAACGGCTCAACGCGGGGAAAAGATCAGCTCTCCGAGGTCGCGGATGATAGCTTGACTTCAAGTTAACTATAAGTATCAGAGTCGCGGCATGACTACTGCGACCGAATTCGGCTACGCCGACCTGCCCGATCTGATCGGGCGGATGGCCGGGGACGAGAAGCACTCGCCGGCGGCCACCTCGACATTGGACGTGCTGTGGGTGCTCTACGACCGGGTGCTGGCGATCGGCCCGGAGCTCATCGACCACCCCGAGCGCGACCGCTTCCTGCTGTCGAAGGGCCACGGCCCGATGGCCTACTACGCGGTGCTCGCCGCCAAGGGCATCCTCGATCCGGCGGAGCTGGACCGCTGGGGCCGGTTCGACTCTCCGCTCGGCTTCCACCCGGACCGCGTGCTGGCGCCCGGCGTGGAGATCGGCAGCGGCTCGCTCGGGCACGGGCTACCGCTGGCGCTGGGCACGGCGCTGGGATTGCGCGCCCAGGGGCGCACCGGGCCGCGCGTGGTCGTGCTCGTCGGCGACGCCGAGCTCGACGAGGGCAGCAACCACGAAGCCATCGCCGTGGCGGGCCGCCGGGGGCTCGGCAACCTCACCACCGTCGTGGTCGACAACTCCTCGTCGTCCTACGGCTGGCCGGGTGGCATCGAACAGCGCTTCGCGGGCGAAGGCTGGGCCGCGCGTTCCGTCGACGGCCGGGACCACGAGGCGCTGCACGCCGCGCTCACCGACACCCGCCCGGACCGCCCGCTCGCGGTGATCGCCCGCGTCGAAGCGAAGGAGTACTGACTGATGGCCCGCACGATGCCGCCCAAGACGATGCGCGAGGTGTTCACCGACGTGGTGAGCACGGCCCTGGAGCGCGATCCCCGACTGGCCGTGGTGCTGGCCGACATCTCCATGGACCGCTTCACCGAAGCAGCCGAACGCCATCCGGACCGGGTGCTCAACGTGGGCATCCGCGAGCAGGCGATGGTCGGCGTGGCCGGTGGGCTGGCGCTGGCCGGGATGCGCCCCGTGCTGCACACGATCACGCCGTTCCTGCTGGAGCGGCCGTTCGAGCAGCTCAAGCTGGACATCAACCACCAGGGCAGCGGGGCGTTGCTGGTGAGCACGGGCGCTTCCTACGACTACCCGGACGCGGGCCGCACGCACATGGGCCCGGGCGATGTGGCGCTGATCGACACCCTGCCGGACTGGACCGTGCACGTTCCCGGGCATCCGCAGGAGGTCGCCGAGCTGCTGCCCGCTGCGCTGCGCGGGGACGACCGCGTCTACCTGCGGCTGACCGAGCGGGAGAACGACGAGGCGCTGCCCACCGGCCCCGGGTTCCGCGTGGTCCGCCAGGGCGGGGGAGGCGTTGTGCTCGCGGTGGGACCGATGTTGCGGCCGGTGCTCGCGGCCACCGCCTTGATGGACGTCACGGTGCTTTACGCGGCGACCATCCGGCCGTTCGACTCCGCGGGCCTGCGGGCGGCGGCGCTGGCTTCGACGCCGGACGTCGTGCTGGTCGAGCCGTACCTGAGCGGCACGTCCAGCCACGCCGTCGGTGACGCGCTGCCCGATGTGCCGCACCGGCTGCTCGCGCTGGGCGTGCGGCGCGAGCCCGAGCTGCGCGCCTACGGCACGGCCGAGGAGCACGAGGCCGCGCACGGGCTGAGCCCCACGGGCCTGAACGAGTCGATCCGGAAGTTCCTCGCGCTGTGACCGCTCGGGTTCCCGCGCCGGCGCTGGGGGTGGCGCGGGAGCCGCGGCCGCGGTGACGGCGGATGCGATGAGCCGGCCGCGTCCGATGAGCCGACCGGTAGCCTGGCGGCGTGGCACGCGTCGTCGTACTGGACTACGGGTCCGGCAATCTCCGTTCCGCCGAGCGCGCCTTGGCACGCGCGGGCGCGGACGTCGAGGTCACCTCCGACCACCGAGCCGCGACGGAGGCCGACGGTCTCGTCGTGCCCGGCGTGGGCGCGTTCGCGGCCTGCATGGAGGGCCTGCGCGCGGCGGGCGGCGACAAGATCATCGATCATCGGCTGGCGGGCGACCGCCCGGTCCTGGGCATCTGCGTCGGGATGCAGATCCTGTTCGACCGCGGGGTCGAGCACGGTGTGCAAGCCGACGGCTGCGGGCAGTGGCCCGGTGCGGTGGAGCCGCTGCACGCGGACGTGCTGCCGCACATGGGCTGGAACGAGGTCGCCCCGGCCGAAGGCTCGGTGCTGTTCGCGGGCGTGGAGCCGGGCACCCGGTTCTACTTCGTGCACTCGTTCGCGGCGCAGCGTTGGGAGATGTCCCAAAGCTCGGCGGCGCGGCAGTCCGGCAGCATCGCGCCGGCCCGCGTGACCTGGGCCGAGCACGGCGGCCCGTTCATCGCGGCGGTGGAGGACGGAGCGTTGATGGCCACCCAGTTCCACCCGGAGAAATCCGGCGAGGCCGGAGCGCAGCTGCTGCGGAACTGGCTGGTGTCGCTGTGAGGCGGCACGGGCTGATGCATCCGCGCGGGGCGGCGCGCGTGGTCGCCCTGCTGCTGGCGATCGGCGTGGTCGCCGGGTTCAGCTCCACCTACCTGGTGCAGGCGGGCGTGCCGGGCTGGCTGATCCTGGTGCTGACGGTGCTCGCGCTGGCGGTGCCGATCATCGCGGCCGCGCGCTCGTCCCGCCGCAAGCTGTGAGCGACGTCCCGAGCCCGGTGCCCCGGCGGGCGATCCGTTCGCGAGCCCGACGACAATGAGCACGTGACTTTCACGCTGCTTCCCGCCGTTGACGTGGCCGATGGCCAGGCCGTGCGCCTGGTGCAGGGCGCCGCCGGAACCGAAACCTCCTACGGGGACCCGCTGGAGGCCGCGCTGGCCTGGCAGCGCGCCGGTGCGGAGTGGATCCACCTGGTCGACCTGGACGCCGCGTTCGGCCGCGGCTCCAACCGGGAGCTGCTGGCCGACGTGGTGCGCAGGCTGGACGTGCGGGTCGAGCTCTCCGGCGGCATCCGCGACGACGACTCGCTCAAGGCCGCGCTGGCCACCGGTTGCGACCGGGTCAACCTCGGCACCGCGGCGCTGGAGGACCCGGACTGGGCCGACCGCGTGGTCGCCGAGCACGGCGAGCAGGTCGCGGTCGGGCTGGACGTGCGGATCACCGAGCAGGGCCACCGGCTCGCCGCGCGCGGCTGGACCCGTGACGGCGGCGACCTGTGGGAGGTGCTGGCGCGGCTGGACGCGGCCGGTTGCCGCCGCTACGTGGTCACCGACGTGAGCAAGGACGGCACGCTGCGCGGCCCGAACACCGCGCTGCTGCGGGAAGTCTGCGCGCGCACCGAGGCGCCGGTGATCGCCTCCGGCGGAGTGTCCAGTGTGGACGACCTGCGGGCGCTGGCGGAGCTGGCGCCGCTGGGCGTCGAAGGCTCCATCGTGGGCAAGGCGCTCTACGCCGGGAACTTCACCTTGCAGCAGGCGCTCGCCGCGGTCGCCTGAGCACCGCTTACCCTGGTGGCATGGCCGTCGCGGTACGTGTGATCCCCTGCCTGGACGTGGACGCGGGGCGGGTCGTCAAAGGCGTCAACTTCACCGACCTCGTGGATGCTGGCGATCCCGTCGAACTCGCCGAGACCTACGACGGCGAGAGCGCCGACGAACTCACTTTCCTGGACGTGACCGCGTCGTCGGCGGACCGCGAGACGACTTACGACGTGGTGCGCCGCACCGCGGAGCAGGTGTTCATCCCGCTGACCGTCGGCGGCGGCGTGCGCAGCCCCGAGGACATCGACCGGCTGCTGCGCGCGGGCGCGGACAAGGTGAGCCTGAACACCGCCGCGATCGCCCGGCCGGAGCTGCTGCGCGAGTCGTCCCGGCGGTTCGGCGCGCAGTGCGTGGTGCTGTCCGCGGACGCCCGGCGGGTGCCGGAAGGCGGCGAGCCCACGGCGTCCGGTTTCGAGGTCACCACGCACGGCGGGCGGCGCGGCACCGGGATCTGCGCGGTCGAGTGGGCCGGTCGCGCCCAGGAACTCGGCGTCGGCGAGATCCTGCTGAACTCGATGGACGCGGACGGCACGAAGGCCGGGTTCGACCTGGAGATGATCCGCGCGGTGCGGGCCGAAGTGGACGTTCCGCTGATCGCCAGCGGCGGCGCGGGCGCGGTCGAGCACTTCGCGCCCGCCGTGCACGCCGGGGCGGACGCGGTGCTGGCCGCCAGCGTGTTCCACTTCGGACAGCTGCGGATCGGCGATGTGAAGGCCGCCATGCGCGCGGAAGGGATCACGGTCCGATGAGCGAGCTGGACCCGGCGATCGCCGAGCGACTCAAGCGGAACCCGGACGGGTTGGTGGCGGCGATCGTGCAGCAGCGCGGCACCGGCGAGGTGCTGATGATGGCGTGGATGGACGACGAGGCGCTGCACCGCACGCTGACCACCCGGCGCGGCACGTACTACTCGCGCAGCCGTGGGAAGTACTGGGTCAAGGGCGAAACGTCCGGGCACCTGCAGCACGTGCGCGAGGTGCGGCTGGACTGCGACGGCGACACCGTGCTCGTGGTCGTCGACCAGGAAGGCGCCGCCTGCCACACCGGTGATCACACCTGCTTCGACTCGGACGTGCTGCTCGGCCCGTCTTCCTGAGCTGGCACGTCTCCGGTCGCCAATTCGCCCGTGAGGTAGCGCTGCAGGTTGGGCGCGATCGCGGCGACGACCGTGTCGTGATCGGCCGAGGCGAGCGGCTCGAGCTCCACCACGTAGCGCATCATCCCCAGCCCGACGATCTGCGTGGCGCCCAGTGCCGCCCGCAGGTCCGGGCGATCCATTCGCAGCTCCCGCGCGAGCTTGCCGAACACCACGGTCGCCACGAACTCACGCAGCATCCGCACCGCCGAGCCGTGCGTGGCCACGCTGCGCGCCAGCGCCGCGAACGCGCCGCCGCCCGCTTCGTCCCACACGGTCAGGAACCGGTGCAGGATCCGCTCGGCCAGCTTCTCCGGGTCGCCCGCGAGCAGTTCCGGCAGCAGCACGGCCGGGTCGACGGGGATCTGCACAGCGGCGGTGAACAGGGCTTCCTTGCCGCCGAACCAGTGGTTGACCATCGCCGGGTCCACGCCGGCGCGGGTGGCGATGGCCCGCACGGTCGAGTCGTTGTAGCCGTGTTCGGCGAAGATCTCGCGCGCTGCGTCGATCAGCGCCGCGCGGGTGTCTTCGCCGCCGCGCCTGCGCCCGCGCCGCTTCGCGCGCCCGTCTTGTCCCGCGCGCCCGTCGTCCGCGGAAATGCCACTGCTCACCGCGCCATCCTTCCCGCCGCGCGGTCCCGGCCGCAAAGAGCGGGCGCTGCGACGCGGCCCCGGCCGGGTCGGCACAATGACGGGCATGGTTGGTGACGGCGACATCGGCAGCACCACCCCGGGCCGCGCGGAGTTCCGCGAGCTCGCCGCCGGTCGGCGAGTGATCCCCGTGGTGCGCAAGCTGCTCGCGGACGACGAGACCCCGCTGGGGGTGTACCGCAAGCTCGCGGGCGAGGAAACGGGCACGTTCCTGTTCGAGTCCGCGGAGAACGGGCACTCCTGGTCGCGCTGGTCGTTCATCGGTGTCCGCAGCCCCGCCGCGCTGACCGTGCGCGACGGCGAGGCGTGCTGGACCGGCACCCCGCCGGTCGGCCTGCCCGCGGGCGGCGACCCGCTGCAGGCGCTGCGCGAGACGGTGGAACTGCTGCGCACCGAACCGCTGCCGGGGATGCCGCCGCTGACCGGCGGCATGGTCGGTTTCCTCGGTTACGACGCGGTGCGGCGCCTGGAGAAGTTGCCGGACGAGACCGAGGACGACCTGCGAATCCCCGAACTGGTGATGCTGCTGGCCACCGACCTGGCCGCGCTGGACCACCACGAGGGCACCATCACGCTGATCGCCAACGCGGTGAACTGGGACGACAGCCCGGAACGGGTGGACGCCGCCTACGACGACGCGGTCCGCAGGCTCGACGCGATGGCCGCGCGGCTGTGCACGCCGTCCGAGCCGACGGTGGCGACGTTCTCCCGCCCGCAGCCGGATTTCGAGCGCCGCCGCACTCCGCAGGAGCACTACGCGGCGGTGGAATCCGCGAAGGAGGCGATCCGCGCGGGCGAGGCGTTCCAGGTGGTGGTCTCGCAGCGGTTCGAGATGCCGACCACGGCCGACTCGCTGGACATCTACCGGGTGCTGCGCACCACCAACCCGAGCCCGTACATGTACCTGCTGCGGCTGGCCGACCCGGACGGCGGCGCGCCGTTCGACATCGTCGGCTCCAGCCCGGAGTCGCTGGTGACGGTGCGCGACGGGCAGGCGACCACGCACCCGATCGCCGGGACCCGCTGGCGCGGCGCGGACGAGGACGAGGACGCGCGGCTGGAGAAGGACCTCAGCACCGACGAGAAGGAACGCGCCGAGCACCTGATGCTGGTGGACCTCGGCCGCAACGACCTGGGGCGGGTGTGCCGCCCGGGTTCGGTGCGCGTCGTGGAGTTCTTCCGGGTCGAGCGCTACAGCCATGTGATGCACCTGGTTTCCACGGTCACCGGCGCGCTGGACGAGGGCCGCTCCGCGTTCGACGCGGTCACGTCCTGCTTCCCGGCCGGGACGTTGTCCGGGGCGCCGAAGCCGCGCGCGCTGGAACTGATCGAGCAGCTGGAGCCGACGCGGCGCGCCCAGTACGGCGGCGTGGTCGGCTACCTGGACTTCGCCGGGGACGCCGACACCGCCATCGCCATCCGCACCGCGCTGGTGCGGGAGGGCCGGGCGTACGTGCAGGCGGGCGGCGGCATCGTCGCCGATTCGGACCCGGTCGCCGAGGACCAGGAGTCGCTGAACAAGGCCAAGGCGGTGCTGGGCGCGGTCGCCACCGCGCAGACGCTGCGCCGCCCGGATCAGCCGGACCAGCCGGACCAGCCGGACACCGGCGTGAGCGCGGGGGAGCGGGTTGACGACCGAGCAAGCGTCTGAGCAGCGCACGACTTCGCCGCGGCTGCTCTTGGTGGTCGTGCTGCTGATGCTGCTCAGCGCCGGCCTGCTGTGGGGTTCCAGCGCGCTGAGCTGGGTCAGCGCCACGTTCCGCACCCCGTACTCCGGCGATGTCCAGTCCGGCGCCACCGGTTCGATGGTGCGCCCGGAGCTGGTGCCGCTGGCGTTGGCGTCGCTGGCTGGGATCGCCGCGGTGCTGGCCACCGGTGGCTGGATGCGGCGCATCATCGGCGGGATCACCGTGCTCGGCGGCGGTCTGTTGGTGTGGCGCGCGGTGTCGTGGCACCTCGACGGCGACTTCGGCTTCACGCCGCCGAACCTGCCGCCGAACAGCGCGCCGATCGGCGTCCCGGACCCGATCCCGTTCGGCCCGCTGCTGATGGGCCTGGCCGCGTTGACGTTGCTCAACGCCGGGCTGCTGGTGGCGGCGCGCGCGAAGCGGATGCCCGCGATGGGCTCGAGGTACTCCGCGCCCGGTGCGCGCCGCGAATCGCGTGATCCGGACAAAAGGCTCTGGGAGGCCCTGGACGAGGGAGCGGACCCTACCGACGAGCGGTGAGCCGTCACCCGCCGTGGTCCCGGCACCGGTTCCGGCGCGTCCGGGTGCCGGGCGCCCTCCCGCGATCGGTGCTGGCAAGGGACGAAGGTCCTTGCTGTGCAGGGACGTTGTGCCGACCCCTCGGCCGGGCGCCGCAGCGCGCGGGGTTAGCATCGGCCATGCGACCGGCACGGCGGGAAGGGGAGTGTCGTGATCGAGCGCAATGAATTCATCTGCGCGATAGACGATGTTCAGGACTTGCGGGCGAGTGTTCGGGGCACGCGCTGCGAGGTGTTCGAGTGAGCGTCCTGGAAACCATCATCGAGGGCGTTCGCGAGGACATGGCCGTCCGCGAGTCCGCCATTTCGTTCGACGAGATCAAGCAGCGGTCCGCGGCCGCGGCTCCACCGCACGACGTGCTCGCCGCTTTGCAGGCGCCGGGCGTCGGGGTGATCGCCGAGGTGAAGCGCCGCAGCCCGTCCAAGGGCGAGCTGGCCGAGATCGGTGAGCCGGAGGACCTGGCCGCGGACTACGCGGCCGCGGGCGCACGCGTGATCAGCGTGCTGACCGAGCAGCGCCGCTTCGGCGGTTCGCTGGCCGACTTCGACTCGGTGCGCGCGAAGGTCTCGGCGCCGTTGCTGCGCAAGGACTTCATCGTCAGCCCGTACCAGGTGCACGAGGCTCGCGCGCACGGCGCGGACATGGTGCTGCTGATCGCGGCGGCGCTGGAGCAGAACGCGCTGGAGGCGCTGCTGGACCGGGCCGAGTCGCTGGGCATGACCGCGCTGGTCGAGGTGCACACCGCGGAGGAGGCGGACCGCGCGCTGGAGGCCGGGGCGAAGGTCATCGGCATCAACGCGCGCAACCTGCACACCCTGGAAGTGGACCGGGAGGTGTTCGGCCGGATCGCGCCGGGCCTGCCGGTCGACGTGCTGAAGGTGGCCGAGTCGGGCGTGCGCGGTCCGAGCGACCTGATGGCCTACGCGGGTTCCGGCGCGGACGCCGTGCTGGTCGGTGAGGGCCTGGTGACCAGCGACAACCCGCGCACGGCGGTGACCCAGCTGGTCACCGCGGGCTCGCACCCGGCCTGCCCGCGCTCCAGCCGCTGAACCGCGGCGCCGCAGCGGCGGATCGGCGCCCCCGCACTACGAGCCCCGGCACGACGAGAGAGGGGAACCCCATGGACACCGTGCACGACGCGCGGAACGTCCGGGCGCACCGGCCGGGCCGGCAGGTGCCCGAGGGGCACGATCCGGACGAGCGGGGCCACTTCGGCCCGTACGGCGGCCGGTTCATGCCGGAGGCGTTGATCGCCGCGCAGGACGAGCTGGCCGCGGAGTACGAGAAGGCCCAGCTCGACCCGGATTTCGTCGACGAGCTCGCCCGGCTGCTGCGGGACTACGCGGGCCGCCCGTCGCTGCTGACCGAGGCCAAGCGGTTCGGCGAGCACGCGGGCGGGGCGCGGGTGCTGCTCAAGCGCGAGGACCTCAACCACACCGGCTCCCACAAGATCAACAACGTGCTGGGGCAGGCGCTGCTGGTCAAGCGGATGGGCAAGCGCCGCGTCATCGCCGAGACCGGCGCCGGTCAGCACGGCGTGGCCACCGCGACGGCCTGCGCGCTGCTGGACCTGGACTGCGTGGTCTACATGGGCGAGGTGGACACCAAGCGGCAGGCGCTGAACGTGGCCCGGATGCGGCTGCTGGGCGCCGAGGTGATCCCGGTCGCGAACGGTTCGGCCACGCTCAAGGACGCGATCAACGAGGCGCTGCGGGACTGGGTCGCCAACGTCGCCGACACGCACTACCTGCTGGGCACGGCCGCCGGTGCGCACCCGTTCCCGCTGATGGTGCGCAACTTCCACCAGGTCATCGGCGAGGAGGCCCGCGAGCAGTCGGTGCACCAGTTCGGCGGGCTGCCGGACGCGGTGCTGGCCTGCGTGGGCGGCGGCTCGAACGCCATCGGGATCTTCCACGGCTTCATCGACGACCCGGGCGTGCGCCTGGTCGGCTGCGAACCCGCCGGGCACGGCCTGGACAGCGGAGAGCACGGCGCCACGCTGAGCAAGGGCACTCCCGGCACGCTGCACGGTGCCCGGTCCTACCTGCTGCAGGACGACGACGGGCAGGTCATCGAGGCGTACTCGATCTCGGCGGGGCTGGACTACCCGGGTGTCGGCCCGGAGCACTCGTACCTGAAGGACTCCGGCCGCGCCGAGTACCGCGGCATCACCGACGACGAGGCGATGCAGGCGTTCCAGCTGCTGTCCCGCACCGAGGGGATCATTCCCGCGGTGGAGTCGGCGCACGCGCTGGCCGGGGCGCTGCAGCTGGGCAAGGAACTCGGGCCGGGCGCGACGCTGCTGGTGAGCCTGTCCGGCCGCGGCGACAAGGACATGGACACCGCCGCGAAGTACTTCGGGCTGGTCGACGAGCAGACCGGTGAACCCGTCGCGGACGAGTCCGCCGGGGACGAGCCCACCGGGGACGACGCAGAGGGGACGGCGCGGTGAGCGGCCTGCACGAAGTGTTCGCGGCGTGCCGCGACGAGAACCGGGCCGCGCTGATCGGCTACCTGCCCGCGGGCTACCCGACGGTGGACGGCTCGAAGGAGCTGCTGGCGGCGATGCTGTCGGGCACCGCGGACCGGCCGGGCTGCGACATCGTCGAGATCGGCATCCCGTTCTCGGACCCGGTCATCGACGGTCCGACCATCCAGGCCGCCAGTGACACCGCGCTGCGCAACGGCTTCCGGGTGCGGGACCTGTTCGGCGTGGTCTCCGCGGTCGCCGGCTCCGGTGGGCACCCGGTGGTGATGACCTACTGGAACCCGGTGCACCAGTACGGACCGGACAGGTTCGCGCGGGACCTGAAGGCCGCAGGCGGGCTCGGCGTGATCACCCCGGACCTGGTGCCGGACGAGGCCGAGGACTGGATCGCCGCGACCGACGCGCACGGGCTGGACCGGATCTTCCTGGTCGCGCCGTCGTCCACGGAGCAGCGGCTGGCGATGACGGCCAAGGCGAGCTCCGGGTTCATCTACGCCACCTCCGTGATGGGCGTGACGGGCGCGCGGGAGACCGTCGGCGACAAGGCCGAGGAGCTGGTGCGGCGCACCCGGGTGCACACCGACCTGCCCATCGGCGTGGGGCTCGGGGTGCGCTCCGGCGAGCAGGCCGCCGAAGTCGCCGGGTTCGCCGATGCGGTGATCGTCGGCTCGGCGTTCATCGGCCGCGCCGAGCGGGACGGGGCCGACGGCGTGCGCGAACTCGCCGCCGAGCTGGGCGAGGGCGTGCGCTCCCGCTGAAGCCGATCAGCACGCGCGCGCGTGACCGTTTCGTGACGTGCGCGGACCGCGACTCCGGGGTCGCGGGCGGACCGATACGGTGTGCGTCGTGAGCGTCCCAAGCCTCGCCGCCTCGGCGACCCCGTTCCTGGCGAACATTCCCAGCCCGGCGCAAGGCGTCTGGTACATCGGCCCGGTCCCGCTGCGCGCGTACGCGCTGTGTCTGGTCGCCGGGATCGTGGTGGCGATCATCTGGGCGGAGCGCCGCTGGCGGGCGCGCGGCGGCCGCGCGGGCACGGTCGTCGACATCGCGGTCTGGGCGGTGCCGTTCGGCGTGATCGGCGGACGGCTCTACCACGTGGCCACGGATTGGTACAAGTACTTCGGCCCGGGCCGCAATCCGGTCGAGGCGCTCTACATCTGGAACGGCGGCCTCGGCATCTGGGGCGCGGTCGCGCTCGGCGCGGTCGGCGCGTGGATCGGGTGCCGCCGCCGCGGGATCCCGCTGGCCGCGTTCGCCGACGCCGTCGCACCCGGGCTGATCACCGCGCAGGCCGTCGGCCGGTTGGGCAACTGGTTCAACCAGGAGCTCTACGGCAGCCCGACCGACCTGCCGTGGGGCTTGGAGATCTACCGCCGCATCGACCCGGAGAGCGGGCTGGCGGACCCGATCGCGGGGCACGCCATCGACCAGGCCGCGCCGGTGGCCGTGGTGCACCCGACGTTCCTGTACGAGCTGCTGTGGAACCTGCTCATCGCGGTTCTGCTGGTGTGGGCGGACCGCAAGTTCCGGATGGGGCACGGCCGGGTGTTCGCGCTCTACGTCGCGGGCTACACCGCCGGTCGGGTGTGGATCGAGATGATGCGCACCGACCAGGCCACGCACCTGCTCGGAATCCGGATCAACGTGTTCACCTCGGTGGTCGTGTTCCTGCTGGCCGTGCTGTACCTGGTGCTGGTGCGCGGCAAGCGGGAGGATCCGGAGACGGTGCGCGGGAAACCGCTGCCCGGTGACGACGACTACGACGACGGCTCGTCCGGCGGGGCGAAGCAGCCCGCGGCGGACGAGGCGGCGGAAGCTCCCGCGGACGAGTCCGGCCGCTCGGAGTCCGGTGACTCGAAATCCGGCTCGAAGTCCGGTGATTCGGAAACCAGCGACTCGGAAACCAGCGGCTCGGGCCGCGATGCGGAAGCCAGCGATGCGGAACTCGCCGACGGCCGGCCCCACTCGGAGACGTTCTCCGTGAAGTCCGTGGTGGGCGAGGAATCCGCGGCCGAGCAAGCCGACGGCGCGGGGGAGAAGCGGGACTGACTCGGCGTGCGGGTCGTTTCGGCTTCCTGATCCTCGCCTTGTCGGCGGCAGTGACCGTGCCCGCAACAGGGGCTTCCTCATCCCCGCGCGGGCGCGATCACGGGTGAACCGTCGGGCGCTTCCAGCACCCGGATCCGCGCGTCGTAGTGCTCGGTGAGCACCTCCGGCGTCAGCACCGCACCGGGCGTGCCGCGCGCCGCGACGCGCCCGTCCGCGAGCAGCACCAGGTGTTCGGCGTACTGCCCGGCGATGGTCAGGTCGTGCAGCGTGCTGACGACCGTCGTGCCCAGTTCGCGGCGCAGCTCGTCCACCAGGTCCAGCAGCGCTTGAGCGTGCCCGACGTCCAGCCCGGTGGTGGGCTCGTCCAGCAGCAGCACGCCCGCGCGCTGCGCCAGCGCCCGCCCGAGCACGGCCCGCTGGCGCTCCCCGCCGGACAGCGTGGTCAGCTGCCGCGCCGCGAGCGGAGCCAGGTCCAGCCGCGCCAGCACCTCGTCGACGAGTTCCAGGTCCGCGCGGCCTTCCCGGCCCAGCGGGCCGAGGTGCGGGGTGCGCCCGAGCAGCACGTAGTCCGTCACGGTCAGCCCCAGCGGCAGCTGCGGTGTCTGCGGCGCGTAAGCCAGCAGCCGCGCGCGCTCGCGCCGCCCGCGGCCGCGCAGCGATCGCTCGCCGGTCAGCACGTCGCCGGTGTGCGGGAGCAGGCCGGCCGCGGCCTTGAGCAGCGTGGACTTGCCGGAGCCGTTCGGCCCGATCACTCCGAGCCAGCCGCCCTGCCGCACCTGCGCGGAAACGTCCGAGAGCACGTTGCGCCGCCGGTACCCGGCGCTGAGCTCGCGCACCTGCAGGCTCATATCCGCCTGCCCCGGTGCAGCAGCACGGCGAAGAACGGTGCCCCGGTGAACGCCGTGACCACCCCGATCGGCAGTTCCGCCGGGGCGAGCACGGTGCGCGCGAGCATGTCCGCCAGCACCAGGAAAGCTCCGCCGAACAGCAACGACAACGGCACCACGACGCGGTTGCCGCCACCGGCGGCCAGCCGCACCAGGTGCGGCACCACGAGCCCCACGAAGCCGATCAGCCCGGCCACCGAAACGGCCGCGGCCGTGGCCAGCGACGCGGCCAGCAGCACCAGCGCCCGCGCCCGGCCCGGGTGCACGCCCAGCGAGGCCGCTTCCTCGTCGCCGACTCCCAGCACGTCCAGCAGCCGCGCGCACGCGCACAGCACGGCGCCCGAGACGATCAGCAACGGCAGCACCAGCAGCACGTCCCGCCAGCCGGTCGTGCTCAACCTGCCCAAGATCCACAGGTAGACCTGTTGCAGGCTCTCCAGCCGCAGCTGCTGCACGAACGTCTGCCCGGCGGTGAGGAACGCGCCGACCGCGACCCCGGCGAGCACCAGCGTCGCCGCGTCGTTCCCCGCCGAGCGCCCCACCAGCCAGGTCACCGCGACTCCGCCCAGCGCTCCGGCGAACGCGGCCGCCTGCGCCACGCCGGGCACCGAACCGGCCTGCGGCAGCAGGGTGATCACGATCGTCACCGCGAGCCCGGCGCCGCCTGCCGCCCCGAGCAGGTAAGGATCGGCGAGCGGATTGCGGAACACGCCTTGGAACGCCGCACCGGAGACCGCCAGCGCCGCCCCCACCAGCGCACCCAGCACCGCCCGCGGCACCCGCAGCTGCCAGAGGATCGCGGCTTCCCGTTCGGACAGCGGGGAATGCCCGCCGGACAGTTGTGCGCCGATCTCCGCCAGCACCCGCTGCCAGCCGAGGTCGGCGGCGCCGAGCAGCACCGACGCCAGCAGCGCCAGCAGCAGCGCCGCCACTCCCGCCAGCAGCGGGAGCGGGCGCAGCCGAGTGCGGCGCAACTCGCTCAGGGCTGCTGCGCGCGGGTCACGGACTCGCTGATCCGGCGCACCAGGTCGACCACTCGCGGCCCCCACCGGCCTGCGACGTTGTCGTCCAGCGCGACGACCCGCTGCTCGCGCACGGCGGTGAGCGTGTCCCAGCCGGGCCGCTCACCCGCGGATTCCGGTGTGGTTCCGCAGCACTTGGTGTCCGCCAGGAAGATCAGGTCCGGGTCGGCCTGCAGGATGCGCTCCTGCGCGAGCTGCGGGAACTTCGCACCGGCCGGTACGCCCTCGTCGGCGATGTTGCGCAGGCCGAACAGCCCGTAGAGGCCGCCGACGAAGCTCTGCGAGGTCGCGCTGTAGAAGTCCGGGCTGACCTCGTGGTAGTAGCTCAGCGGCGTCGGCGGTTTCGGCGTCTTCGCGACGATCTCCGCGATGTCCGCGCGCATCCGGTCGGTGACCTCGCGGGCCTGCCTGCCGTGCCCGGTGGCCTGCCCCAGCGTCTCGATCTGGCCGTACGCCTCGTCCAGCCCGGCGGGAGTCGGCGTGACCAGCACCGGAACCTCCAGCGCACGCAGTCCCTCGACGAGCTTGTCCGCGCCTTCCGGAGCGATCACCAGGTCCGGGTTGCGGGTGGCGACCGCGGCTGCGTCGCTGGTCAGGCCGTTGAGGTCGGTGCGCGGTGTGCGCGCCGGGAAGTCCGAGAACTGGTCGACGGCGGCGACCTGCTCGCCCGCGCCGACCGCGTAGAGCGACTCGGTCGCGGTGGGGCTCAGCGACACGATGTGCTTGGGCTGCTGCGGCAGCGTCACCGGTTCCTGCCCGGCCATCCGGATCTGCGCGGGAAACGCCGCGGCGGGGTCCTCGACGGGCGCGGCGGGCGCGGGCGAGGGCGTGCGGGTGGCGCACGCCGTGGCACCGAGCAGCAGCACGAGCACGGTCAGCAGCAACGACGGGGGGCGGCGGAACCCGGACATCACGTTGTTCCTTGCTCTCTGCGGACGTTCTCGACGGCACGCGCCGGTTTCGCAGCCGCGAGCGTCGGCGAGCAGGAAAGATACCAGCTCCCCGCGCGCTGCCAGGCCCGACCGGTCGTGCCGCACCGATCATCGCCGCTGCGAAGCCGCTGAGGAACGCGCCGCGACGTCGGAATTTTCACTTCGCCGCGAGCTGACTAGCGGTGCGGCTTGTCGGTATCGTGGCCGTCACGGTCCGGCGAAAGGCCGTCAGAGCGTTCCTGCCCAGCGGTTTCGTTGCTCAGGTGAAGTTTCCGCGGGTGATGGGCGCGTCCGCACAGCGACCGGTGCCGGTGTTGCGACCGGCGCACCGATAGCGCGCATGGACCGGGTCGCCGATGACTCCTCTCGGCGAGCCGGTGCCGCTGACCGGTTCCGCCGAATTCCCGTCCGGTGACGGGAATCCCCCAGTCCAGCGCCGGACGACCCAGCGCCGGACGAGCAGAGTCCGATGCCGGACAGCACACGCGGGCCAGCGTCGTCCCGTGCCCAGGGAGAAACCGCCCCAGCGCGGCGCATCCCAGCACATCGACGAGGGAGGTTTGCGCAGTGGTCTTCTCTGCCATTCCCGCCACCCAGGGGCTCTACGACCCCGCTGCCGAACACGATTCCTGCGGCGTGGCCATGGTGGCCGACGTCCAGGGGCGGAGTTCGCACGGCATCGTGGCCGACGCGCTGACCGCCCTGCGGAACCTGGACCACCGCGGCGCGGCCGGTGCCGAACCCACCAGCGGTGACGGCGCCGGGCTGCTGCTGCAGCTGCCGGACGAACTGCTGCGCAGCGAGTTCGACCTGCCTGAGCCGGATGCCGCCGGCCGGTCCCGCTACGCAGCGGGCATCGCGTTCCTGCCCGCCGACGCCGGGCAGCGCCGCCGGGCGGTCGAGTCGACCGAACGCATCGCTGCCGAGGAGGGCCTGACCGTGCTCGGCTGGCGGGACGTGCCGACCGACCCGGACGGCGCCGAGGTGGGCGTGACGGCGCGCGGATGCATGCCGCACTTCGCGATGCTGCTGGTCGCCGGCCCGGACGGGGAGGCCGGTCTGGAACTGGACCGCCGGGCGTTCTGCCTGCGCAAACGAGCCGAGCGGGAGTCGGAGCGGGATGGGCGAGAGCTGTACTTCGCGTCGCTGTCGGCGCGCACCTTGATCTATAAGGGGATGCTGACCACCGAGCAGCTGCCGCTGTTCTTCCCCGACCTCGTCGACGAGCGGCTGCGCACCGCCATCGCCCTGGTGCACAGCCGGTTCTCCACGAACACGTTCCCGTCGTGGCCGCTGGCGCACCCGTTCCGCTACATGGCGCACAACGGCGAGATCAACACGATTCGCGGCAACCGCAACCGGATGCGCTCCCGCGAGGCGCTGCTGGAATCCGACCTGATCCCCGGCGACCTGTCCCGGTTGTACCCGATCTGCGCCGAGGACGGCTCGGACTCGGCGTCGTTCGACGAGGTGCTGGAGCTGCTGCACCTGGGCGGGCGGAGCCTGCCGCACTCGGTGCTGATGATGATCCCGGAGGCGTGGGAGAACCACGCCGAGATGGACCCGAAGCGCAAGGCGTTCTACCGGTTCCACGCGGGCCTGATGGAGCCGTGGGACGGCCCGGCCTGCGTCACCTTCACCGACGGTTCGCTGGTCGGCGCGGTGCTGGACCGCAACGGCCTGCGCCCGGCGCGCTGGTGGCGCACCGCCGGCGACCGGGTGGTGCTGGCCAGCGAGTCCGGCGTGCTCGACATCGACCCGAGCGACGTCGTGGCCAAGGGCCGGTTGCAGCCGGGCCGGATGTTCCTGATCGACACCGAGCAGGGCCGGCTCGTCGATGACGACGAGGTCAAGGCGGAACTGTCCGCGGGGCACGCCTACGGCGAGTGGCTGCACGCCGGCCAGATCAACCTCGGCGAGCTGCCGGACCGGGAGCACGTGGTGCACAGCCACGAGTCGGTGGTGCGCCGCCAGCTCGCGTTCGGCTACACCGAGGAAGAGCTGGCGATGCTGCTGGCCCCGATGGCCTCCGGCGGCGCCGAACCGCTGGGATCGATGGGCTCGGACACCCCGTCCGCGGCGTTCTCGCAGCGCTCGCGGCTGCTCTACGACTACTTCGTGCAGCACTTCGCGCAGGTCACGAACCCGCCGCTGGATGCGATCCGGGAGGAGATCGTGACTTCGGTGGCGCGCGTGATGGGCCCGGAGCAGAACCTGCTGGAACCGGCCGCTTCCTCGTGCAGGCACGTCGTGCTGCCGACCCCGGTGATCGACAACGACGAGCTGGCCAAGCTCATCCACATCAACTCCGACGGCGACCTGCCCGGGTTCGGCTCTGCCGTGCTCTCCGGGCTCTACGAGGTCGACGGCGGGGGCGAGGCGCTGGCAGAGGCCATCGAAGGGGTCCGCCAGGACGCCTCCGAGGCGATTCGAGCGGGCGCCCGGGTACTAGTGCTTTCGGACCGCGACTCCGATCACCGGATGGCGCCGATCCCGTCGCTGCTGCTGGTTTCCGCGGTGCACCACCACCTGGTGCGCACCAAGGAGCGGCTGCAGGTGGCGCTGGTGGTGGAAAGCGGCGATGCCCGCGAGGTGCACCACATCGCCGCGCTGCTGGGTTACGGCGCCGCCGCGGTCAACCCGTACCTGGCGTTCGAGACGATCGAGGACATGATCTCCGGCGGCCAGATCAGCGGGCTCCGGCCGCGGGTGGCGATCCGCAACTACGTGCAAGCACTGGTCAAGGGCGTGCTGAAGGTGATGTCCAAGATGGGCATCTCGACCGTCGGCGCCTACACCGCCGCGCAGATCTTCGAGACCGTCGGTTTGTCGAAGCGGCTGGTGGACGAGTACTTCACCGGAACCGGCGCGAAGCTCGGCGGCGCCGAACTGGACGTGCTGGCCGAGGAGGTCGCGCAGCGGCACCGCCGCGCCTACCCGGAAAACCCGACCGAGCGGGTGCACCGGCGGCTGGAGGTCGGCGGCGAGTACTCCTACCGCCGCGAGGGCGAGCTGCACCTGTTCAGCCCCGAGATGGTGTTCCTGCTCCAGCACGCCACCAAGACCCGCAAGATCGAGGCGTACCGCCGCTACACCGCCGAGTGCGACCGGCTGGCCCGCGAGGGCGGCACGCTGCGCGGGCTGTTCGAGCTGCGCGGCGACCGGGAGCCGATATCCGTCGACGAGGTCGAACCCGCTTCGGAGATCATGAAGCGGTTCGCGACCGGCGGCATGAGCTACGGCGCGATCTCCGCCGAGGCGCACGAGACCCTGGCGATCGCGATGAACCGGATCGGCGGCCGCTCCAACTCCGGCGAAGGCGGTGAGGACGCCGACCGGCTGCACGACCCCGAACGGCGCTCCGGCATCAAGCAGGTCGCCTCCGGCCGCTTCGGGGTCACCAGCGAATACCTGGTCAACGGCACCGACATCCAGATCAAGATGGCGCAGGGCGCCAAGCCCGGCGAGGGCGGCCAGCTGCCTGCGCACAAGGTCTACCCGTGGATCGCGAAGACGCGGCACTCCACGCCCGGCGTCGGGCTGATCTCGCCGCCGCCGCACCACGACATCTATTCGATCGAGGACCTGGCGCAGCTGATCCACGACCTGAAGAACGCCAACGAGCAGGCGCGGGTGCACGTGAAGCTGGTCAGCTCGGTCGGCGTCGGCACCGTCGCGGCGGGCGTGAGCAAGGCGCACGCGGACGTGGTGCTGATCTCCGGGCACGACGGCGGCACCGGTGCGGCACCGCTGACCTCGCTCAAGCACGCGGGCACGCCGTGGGAGCTGGGGCTGGCCGAGACGCAGCAGACGCTGCTGCTCAACGGCCTGCGCGACCGGATCGCGGTGCAGGTCGACGGCGGCATGAAAACCGGCAGGGACGTGCTCATCGGTGCGCTGCTGGGCGCCGAGGAGTACGGCTTCGCGACCGCCCCGCTGGTCGTCGAGGGCTGCGTGATGATGCGCGTGTGCCACCTCGACACCTGCCCGGTGGGCGTGGCCACCCAGAACCCGCAGCTGCGCAAGCGCTACACCGGCCAGGTCGAGCACGTGGTGAACTTCTTCGAGTTCGTCGCCGAAGAAGTCCGCGAATACCTCGCCGAACTCGGCTTCCGCAGCCTGCGCGAGGCGATCGGGCAGGTCGGCGTGCTGCGCACGGAAGAGGCCGTGCAGCACTGGAAGACCGCCGGGCTGGACCTCTCGCCGGTGTTCGCCGAGCCGGAGACGCCGTACTCGCCGGTGCGCCACCAGACCCGCGAGCAGGACCACGGACTCGATCACGCCCTGGACCGCACGCTGATCCAGCTGGCCGAGGCGTCGCTGGAGGACGCCCACCCGGTGCGGCTGCAACTGCCGGTGCGCAACGTCAACCGCACCGTGGGCACGCTGCTCGGCGCCGAGGTCACCCGCCGCTACGGCGGCGAAGGACTGCCGGACGACACGATCCACGTGCAGCTGGAGGGTTCGGCGGGCCAGTCGCTCGGCGCGTTCCTGCCGCCGGGCGTGACGCTGGAAATGGTCGGCGACGCGAACGACTACGTCGCCAAGGGCCTCTCCGGCGGTCGCGTGGTGGTGCGCCCGCACCGGGACGCCGCGTTCGCAGCGGCGGACCAAGTGATCGCGGGCAACGTCGTCGGCTACGGCGCAACCTCCGGCGAGGTGTTCCTGCGCGGGCAGGTCGGGGAGCGGTTCGCGGTGCGCAACTCCGGCGCCGACCTGGTCGCCGAAGGCGCCGGTGATCACGCCTTCGAGTACATGACCGGCGGGCGCGCGGTGGTGCTCGGCACGACCGGCCGCAACGTGGCCGCGGGCATGTCCGGCGGCATCGGTTACGTGCTGGACCTGGACCCGGTGCGGGCGAACACCGCCATGGTCGACCTGCACCGGCCCAGCGGCGAGGACCTGCGGTGGCTGCACGGGATCGTGCGCCGCCACCACGAGCTGACCGGTTCCGCGGTCGCCGCGTCGCTGCTGGGCGACTGGACGCGGCGCTCCGCGGCGTTCACCAAGATCATGCCGCGGGACTACGCGCGGGTGCTGGAGGCCATGCGGCTGGCCCGTTCCGAAGGCCGCGACATCGACGAGGCGATCATGGAGGCGTCCCGTGGCTGACCCCAAGGGCTTCCTGAAGTACTCCCGCGCCGACGCGCCCAAGCGGTCCTACGAGGACCGCCTCGGCGACTGGCGCGAGGTCTACGCGGCACTGTCCACATCGGACCGCGATGAGCAGGTGTCCGCGCAGGCCGCGCGCTGCATGGACTGCGGGATCCCGTTCTGCCACTCCGGCTCGGCGGGTTGCCCGCTGGGCAACCTCATCCCGGAGTGGAACGACCAGGTCCGCCGCGGCAAGTGGGAGCAGGCGAGCGACCGGCTGCACGCCACCAACAACTTCCCGGAGTTCACCGGCAAGTTGTGCCCCGCCCCGTGCGAATCCGCCTGCGTGCTGGCGATCTCGCCGGACGCGGGTGGCGCGGTCGCGATCAAGCGGATCGAGGAGACCATCGCCGAGGTCGGCTGGGAGAACGACTACGTGCACCCGCAGCTCGCGCAGGAGCAGACCGGCGACCGGGTCGCCGTCGTCGGCTCCGGCCCCGCCGGGCTGGCCGCAGCGCAGCAGCTCACCCGCGCCGGGCACGAGGTGACCGTCTACGAGCGCGACGACCGCATCGGCGGCCTGCTCCGCTACGGCATCCCCGAGTTCAAGATGGAGAAGTCCGCGCTGGACCGGCGGTTGGCGCAGATGCGCGCGGAAGGCACCAGGTTCGTCACCGGCTGCGAGGTAGGTGCGGACCTGACCGTCGAGCAACTGCGCGCCGGCCACGACGCGGTGGTGCTCGCGGTCGGCGCGCTGCGCGGCCGCGACGACCGGACCGTGCCGGGCAGGCAGTTGGGCGGGGTGCACCTGGCCATGGACCACCTGGTCCCGGCGAACAAGGAACGCGAAGGCGACGGCCCCACGCCGATCTCCGCGCACGGCAAGCACGTCGTCGTCATCGGCGGCGGTGACACCGGCGCCGACTGCTACGGCACCGCGACCCGCCAAGGCGCGCTGAGCGTCACCCAGCTCGACCAGTACCCGCAGCCGCCGGAAACCCGCGACGACGACGTCTCGCCGTGGCCGACCTGGCCGTACATCCTGCGCACCTACCCCGCGCACGAAGAAGCGGGGGAGCGCAGATTCGCCGTGGCCGTCGAGGAATTCGTCGGCGACGAGCACGGCGACGTGCGCGCGGTGCGGCTGCGCGAGGTCCGCGTCGAGCGCGACGCCGACGGCAGGAGGCAGGTCGTGCCGGTCGCGGAAACCGCCGAGGAGCACCCTTGCGACCTGGCGCTGCTGGCGATCGGGTTCGAGGGCGTCGAGCACATGCCACTGCTGGACGGGCTCGGCATCGAACTGTCCCCGCGCGGCAGCATCGGCTGCGGCTCGAACTGGGAGACCACCGCGCCGGACGTGTTCGTCTGCGGCGACGCGCACCGGGGCGCGT
Organism: Saccharopolyspora galaxeae; assembly: GCF_016526145.1. Lineage (GTDB taxonomy): Bacteria > Actinomycetota > Actinomycetes > Mycobacteriales > Pseudonocardiaceae > Saccharopolyspora_C > Saccharopolyspora_C galaxeae. The sequence goes on along the minus strand of NZ_JADDUE010000004.1, from coordinate 27,233 downwards.
CGCTGGTGGTGTGGGCGATCGCGGAGGGCCGTTCGGTGGCGCAGGCCGTGGACGCCCACCTCACCGGCGCCTCCGACCTGCCCGCGCCGGTGCACCCGACGGCCCTGCCGCTGGCGACGGTGTGAGCCCTCACCGCATGTTCCGCGCTGCCCACTCCGCGAACCCGGTGGTGGGCAGGCCGAGTTCCCGCACCCGTTCCGGCCGGGCGTCGGCGTCGAAGACGTTCGACATCTCGTGCGCGGCGTAGAAGTCCGGCAGGCGCCGATGTCGGACACCGCGATCAGCGACAGCCACGCCGCCGAACCGGCGGCCGAGGCCGATCGGCTGCTGACCATCGTCATCGACGGCATCCGCACGTGAGGCAGCCGCGTGCCGACCGCGGCCGCGGATCCACCGCACCGGCGAACCCTCCGGCCCTCGTTGCCGGTCTGCGGGTGTTGCTCCCTTTTCGGGTGACTCGCCGACTGCGTCTGATCATCTCCGCACGAATCGTCGGTGCGGCCTGGCACCATGGCTTCGCGGACGGAAGGGGGCAGCGGTGGCGAACGCGAAGGATGTGGCCGCGTACATCTTGCACCGGCGCGGCCCGATGACGGCGATGAAGCTGCAAAAGCTCGTCTACTACAGCCAAGCGTGGCATCTGGTGTGGGACGAACGGCCGTTGTTCGACGAGCCGGTGCAGGCGTGGGCGAACGGCCCGGTGGTGCCGGACCTCACTCCGGCAGCGCCCGGCTGGTGTACCCGGCCGCCACCAGCCGGTCGTAGGCGGCGCGGACCTCGGTGGGGACCTCCTGCGGAGTCGCGAAGCCGAGTTCCGCGTAGCGGGTGATCCGCTGGGTGTCGCCGACCAGCATGTTGATCACGCGGTCCGGGTCGCCGATGTCCGCGACGTACTCGTCCACCGGCAACGGCCGCGCGGAGCAGACGAATTCGGCCTCCGGCCACAGCTTCTTCGCGGTCGCGTACGCGCGGCGCTGCTGGTACGGCCGCGAGACCAGCATGACCTCGCGCGCGGAAATCCCCTGCGCGGCAAGCAGATCTCTGGTGTTGGTGATGTTCTCCCCGGTGTTCGTGGCCCGCGTTTCCAGCAGCACGGCCGAATCCGGCACGCCGAGCTCCAGCGCGTGCGCGCGGAAGTGCACCGCCTCGCCGCGCGGGAAGCGCTCGACCGTCGTCGGCGCGTTCGCGCCGGTGAACACGATCCGCGGAAACCACCCGGCGTGGAACAACTCCGCGGTGTGCGTGGCAACGCCGAGGTCGTGACCGCCGAGCCCGACCCCCACATCGCACCGGCGCAGCTCGTGACCCAGGTCGTGGTAGTCCCACAGCGTTCGGACGTCGTCCCGCAATTCCGGCGGCAGCACGGCGTTCACCGCCCCGGCAGCGTGATCGCGAGCTCGCGGGCGGCGCGGCGCAGCGGTTCCAGGTGCTCGCGCATCGCTTCCAGCGAGCTGCGGAAAGCGGGGGCGGCGGTGGAAAGCGCGGCGGTCGCCGTGCCGCCGGGGCCGAGTACCGGCACGCCGATGGCGATGATGCCCGCCTCGTGCTCCTCCTCGGCGGTGGCGTAGCCGTCGCGGCGCACCTGTTCGATCTCGGCGCGGAACGCGGCGCGGTCGGTGATGGTGCGCGGGCCCAGAGCGGGCAGTTCGAGCTCGGCCAGCAGCGCTTCCCGCACCTGCTGCGGCGCGAACGCGATCAGGCACTTGCCCATCGAGGTGCAGTGCAGCGGGCCGCGCCTGCCCGGTTCGCCGGTGATCTGCACCTGCTGGGTGCCCTCCACGAAGTGCACGTAGAGCTGGTCGTGCCCGTCCAGCACGGACATCAGCGCCGACTCGCCGGTCTCGGCGGTGATCCGGCGCAGCACCGGCGTGGCGGTCTCGGCGAAACCCCGCGCGTGCAGCACCCGCTGGCCCAGCTCGAACATCCGCAGGCCCAGGCTCCAGCGCCGGTCCTCGTCGAGCACGGCGAACTCCTCGCGGGCGATGGAGTTCAGCAGCCGGTGCGTGGTGCTCACCGGGTAACCGGCCTGCCGCGCGAGCTCGGACAGCGTGATGCCCTTCGGGGCGTCGCCGAGCAGCACCAGCAGCCGCAGGGCTTTGCCCACCATGTCGCTGCCGGCCGTGTCGCCACGTCTGCGTTCGTCGCGTGGCCGCTCGTCACGTGGGCCGTCCGCAGCGGAGTTCTCAGCCGAGGCGGGCACGTCATCCCCCTAACTCACCGCGCGCGTTCCCCGGCGCGTCCTCGCCCGGATCGTATCGGCCCGATGTTGACCCGGTTGTCCCACGTTCTCTAGTCTTTCCGCAATATCGAATAGCTTCCCGCATAGCGGTAAACGGCTGCGGTAAACGACTGCGGTAAATAGCTGCGGTAAACAGCACAGTTGGCGCACAAAGGAGTTCGCCGTGACGACGACCCCGGCTCCGGCCGAACTCGGGCGGCAGCGGTGGCTGCGGCTGCTGCCCGTGGCGTTCGTGACCTACTCGCTGGCCTACCTGGACCGGTCGAACTTCTCGATCGGCGTCGCGGGCGGGCTCAAGGAGGACCTGGCGCTGTCCGGCGCGATGTCCTCGCTGATCGGCGCCTCGTTCTTCCTCGGGTACTGCCTGTTCCAGATCCCCGGCACGCTCTACGCGGAGCGCCGCAGCGTCCGGAACCTGATCTTCTGGTGCACCTTGGCCTGGGGCGTGCTCGCCGCCGCGCAAGGCTTGCTGCACAGCGGGATCGCGCTGCTGGTGGTGCGGTTCCTGCTCGGCTCGGTGGAAGCGGCCGTGCTGCCCGCGATGGTGGTGTTCCTGGCGCGCTGGTTCACCAAGGGCGAGCGCGGCAGCGCCAACGCGATCCTCATCCTGGGCAACCCGGTCACGGTGATGTGGCTCAACGCGGTGTCCGGTTATCTGGTGGAGCTGACCAGCTGGCGGGAGATGTTCATCATCGAGGGCCTGCCTGCCGTGCTGTGGGCCTTCGTGTTCCGCGCGCTGGTCTCGGACCACCCGAGCGAGGCGAAGTGGCTGGGCGGTGCCGAGAAGCGCGCCGTCATCGACGCGCTGGACGGTGAGCGACAGCAGACCACGGCGGCGGGGACGTTCGCCGAGGCGATCCGGTCGCGGCCGGTGGTGCTGCTGTCGATCCAGTACCTGCTGTGGAGCATCGGCGTGTACGGGCTGGTGTTCTGGCTGCCGAGCATCGTCGCGGCGGGCACCGGCGAGGGGATCGGGATGAGCGGGCTGCTCTCGGCGATCCCGTTCGGCGTGGCCGCGCTGCTGATGGTGCTGAACTCGCGCGCCTCCGACCGCGCGGGCAGCAGGCCGCGGTTCGTGTGGCCGTGGCTGCTCTTCGGCGGCGTCGCGTTCTACCTGTCCTATGTGGCCGGTCCGCAGAACTTCTGGCTCGCTTTCGGATTGCTCATCCTGGCCGGAGGCGCCATGTACGCGCCGTACGGCCCGTACTTCGCCTATGTTTCGGAGTCGTTGCCGAAGAATTTCGCGGGTGCGGGTGTGGGCTGCGTGAACACCGCCGGCTCGTTCGGCGGGTTCATCGGCACCTACCTGGTGGGCTGGCTCAACGACGCGACCGGCGCAACCGCGGCCTCGTTCGTGCTGATGGCGTCCACAATGGTCTTGTCAGCGCTGTTGATTCCGCTGGTGCGGCGCGGTTCCTACGAGACCGGGAGCGCGTAGCCGATGAGCGACGTGGTGACCTTCGGCGAGGTGATGGCGATGTTCGTCGCCGCCGAGGTCGGCAGCCTGCCGGAGGTGGACCGCTACACCGCGCGGCTGGCCGGTGCGGAGATGAACGTCGCGGTCGGGCTGTCTCGGCTCGGGCACCGGGTGCGATACCTGGGTGCGGTCGGCGACGACCCGTTCGGAGCCCGCGCGCAGCGGGTCTTCGCTGCCGAAGGGATCGGCGGATTGACCACCGACCCGTCCGCGCCGACCGGTTTCCAGCTCAAGAGCCGGGTCCGCGCCGGTGATCCGGAGGTCGTGTACTTCCGCCGCGGTTCGGCGGCTTCCCGGCACCGTTGGTCCGCCGCGGCGGAGGCGGTGGTCGGTGCCGCCCGGCATCTGCACGTCACCGGGATTTTCCCGGCGCTGTCGGAAGAAACCCGCCGGTTCACCTTCGAGGCGGTGGCCGCCGCGCGCCGTTGCGGGGCGACCGTCTCGTTCGACCCGAACCTGCGGCCCGCGTTGTGGCCGGACCGGGCGGAGATGCGGGCGGTGCTGACCGAACTCGCCGCGCTGGCCGACTGGGTGCTGCCCGGCCTCGCCGAGGGGAAGGCGCTGTTCGGTGATGCCACTCCGGAAGGTGTCGCCGCGCGTTGCCTGGATCTCGGCGCGTCCACAGTGGTCGTCAAGCTCGGCGCGGACGGCGCTTCGTTGCACACCGGTGAAACCACCTGCCACGCAACGGCTTTCCCGGTCGAGGTGGTCGACACCGTCGGCGCCGGTGACGGCTTCGCCGCCGGTTTCATCAGTGCCCGCCTCGACGGGGAAAACGACGAGGCTGCACTGCGCCGAGCCTGCGCGGTAGGTGCGCTGGCCACCACGAGCGAAGGCGACATGGACGGTCTGCCCACTAGGAAGACTCTTGAGGAATCCCTTCAGGGTGAGTTGCGTAGCGGTGCCGGTGGCGGAACCTCAGCGACTTCCTCGCTGCGGGATCGATTTCTGACGTAGCACCCTACGCGGCGAAATCGCTGTCCTCGCGAGGAAGCCGCTGAGAACCCGCGGCGGTGCCGGTTGCTTGCGTGGTCGCTGCTCAGCGGCTGCGCCGCTGACAAGACAAAGACCGAAAATCACCGTGAACGCACCTCGAAGACGCGCTCCGCGCGCACGCCTGAAACCCGCGCAGCACAAGGAGAACGAGCACCGTGCAGCTACAAGTGGCGCTGGACCGCATCGACCTGGATCGCGCCGTCCGGCTCGCCGACCAGGTCCGCGCGCACGCCGATTGGATCGAGGTCGGCACCTCGCTGATCAAGCGCTACGGGATGCGCAGCGTGTCCGAAGTGGTCGGTGCGGCCGCGGGAACACCGGTGCTGGCGGACTTGAAAACCGCCGACGACGCGGCAACCGAGTTCGGGATGGCGTTCGACCACGGCGCTCGAGCGGCGACAGTGCTGGCCGCGACCACCGACGCCACCGTGCACCGCTGCGTCGAGCTGGCGCGGGACGCCGGGGCCGAGGCCGTGCTCGACCTGCTCGCGGTTTCCGGGCGGCGCCGGGACGAGCTGCTGCGCGACCTGCCCGCCGAAGTCGTGTTCGCCCCGCACATCGGCAAAGATGCCCAACAGGTCGGGCACGCGGCCGCCGACGCGCTGGGGGAGTGGACCCGCGGTCGCCGGATCGCCCTGGCGGGTGGCTTGACCAGGGACGACGTGACCCGGCTGCGCGGGAGCAACCCCGGCCTGCGCGTGATCGTCGGCTCGGCGATCACCGCGGCCGCCGATCCGGCCGGTGCGGCCGCCGATATGTCCACAGTGGTGAGAGGAGAGTCCGGGTGAACGACCTGCTGAACGTGATCAGCACCGAAATCGGCGGAGTGCTCGACCGAGTCGACCGCGACGACGTCGAACGCACCGCCGCCGCGCTCGACGCAGCGGGCCGCGTGTTCGTCGCAGGCGCGGGCCGATCCGGTTTCATGGCCGATGCCTTCGCAATGCGCCTGGTCCACTTGGGACTCCAGGTGCACGTCGTCGGCGAGACCACGGCACCTGCGATGGCCGAGGGCGACACGCTGATCGCCGTCTCCGGTTCCGGCAGCACCGCAGGAACCGTGCGCGCCGCGCAGGAATGCCGCCGCGCAAGCGGGAAAGTGCTCGCGGTGACCACCGATCCCGCCGCCGAACTCGGCACGACCGCCGACGACGTGCTGCACGTGCCCGCCGCCACGAAGCACCGCCGCGAAGGCGAAGCCGCATCCGTGCAACCGCTGTCCAGCCTGTTCGACCAGTGCGTGCACCTCGTCTTCGACGCGGTGTGCCTGCGATTGGCCCAGCTGCGAGAAATCGGCAACGACGCGGCAAAAGCCGCGCACGTCAAGACCGAGTGATCAGTCCAAACCGGACAGGACGTCGGGCAGCTCGCCGGTGTGCACGACCCCGAGCCGCTGCGTGGCGCGGGTGAGGCCCACGTAGAGATCGCTGGTGCCGCGGGCGGACTCCGCCAACACGCCTTCCGGGTCGACCAGCAGCACCGAGTCGAACTCCAGTCCCTTGGACTGCTGCACGGTAAGCACCACCACGCGCGACTCCACGCCTTCGGGCTGCGTGCCGACGACGGCGTCCGGCACCCGCTCGGCCACTCCCGCGCCCACCTGCTCCAGGTGCTGCGGCGGGACCAGCACCGCGAGCGTGCCGTCGATCCGGGACAGTTCCGAATCGACCAGCTCGGGAACTTCGGTCGCCAGCTCGGCTTGCGGCACCTGCTTCGCCCACGGCTCGTGCCCGCTGGTGCGCACCGAGGTCGGTGCCGCCAGCTCGACGTCCATTGTGGACAACAGTTCGGCGGCCACGCCCATGATCTCGGCCGGAGTCCGGTAGTTCACCGTCAACTCCGCGAGCCGCCAGCGCTCGCCCACGTACGGCGAGAGCACCTCGTGCCACGATGCCGCACCACCCAGCGCCCCGGTCTGCGCGATGTCGCCGACCAGCGTCATCGACCGGCTCGGGCAGCGGCGCATCAGCACCCGCCAGGTCATCGCCGAGAGCTCCTGCGCCTCGTCGACGATGACGTGCCCGAACGTCCACGTGCGGTCCTCGGCCGCGCGCTGGGCCGCGGTGAGGTCGCTGCGCGTCTGCTGGCGCTCGGCCAGCAGCTCCGCGTCCAGCACGTCGGAGACGCGCAGCCGCTCCTCGTCGGCGATCTCCTCGTCCTGCTCCATGATGTGCAGCACGCCCTGGGCGTAGGCCAGTTCCTCGCGCTGCTGGCGCTCCTGCTCCTCGCGCGCCTTGGTGTCGTCCTCGCCGAGCAGCTCCGCGAGCTCGTCCAGCAGCGACACGTCCGCCGCTGTCCACGGTGCGCCCGGCTCCCGCAGCAGCAGCTCGCGCTCCGGTTCGGGCAGGTGCTTGCGGGCCGCGGTATTCAGCCGCTTGCGGTCGCTGAACAGCTCGTCCAGCACCTCCTGCGGGCCGAGCTGCGGCCACAGGTCGTCGAGAACCTTGCCGACCTCGGTGTCCGCGCGCAGCTCCGCGCCGATGTCGTCGAGGTCCCGGCGCTCCAGCAGGTCGCGCCCCAGCCGATCGGCGACCTGCGTGGTAAGCGCCGAGATCAGCTCGGTGCGGAAGATCTTGCGCGCGTGGTTGTGCGGCTTGCGGGAGCGCCGGGCCTTGGTGCGGGCCTGGGCGACGCTGCGCCGGTCGATCCGCAACGGCTCCCGGTCGAAGATCACCTCGACGTAGTCCTTCGGCGCCTGCTGGCGGTCCCGCACGGCGGCGGTGAGCACCTGCACCATCGCCGCCCGGCCCTTGATCTCGGCGGCCTCGGCGCTGTCCGAGCCGGTCGCCGGAATGCCGGGGAACAGCTCGCCCGGCGTGGACAGCAGCACCCCGGTCTCGCCCAGCGACGGCAGCACCTGCCCGATGTAGCGCAGGAACGTGGAGTTCGGCCCCACCACCAGCACGCCGCGCTTGGTCAGCTGCTCGCGGTAGGTGTAGAGCAGGAACGCCGCGCGGTGCAGCGCCACCGCCGTCTTGCCGGTGCCGGGTCCGCCCTGCACCACCAGCGCCCCGTTCATCGGCGCGCGGATGATCCGGTCCTGCTCGGCCTGGATGGTGGCGACGATGTCGCCCATCTGCCCGGTGCGGCGCGCGTCCAGCGCGGCCAGCAGCGTGGCCTCACCGGCCAGCCCGAGGTCGCTGCCCTGCTCGGCGGCGTCCAGGTCGAGGATCTCGTCCTCCAGGTCGACCACGGTGCGCCACCGGCTGCGCAGGTGCCGCCGCCGCCACACGTCCTCCCGCGCGGCCGCGGTGGCCAGGTAGAACGGGCGGGCCGCCGGGGCGCGCCAGTCGATCAGCAGCGGTTCGTACTCGCGCTGCTCGTCGAACAGGCCGAGCCTGCCGATGTGGAAGGTCTCCCCGCTGTCGAGGTCCAGCCGCCCGAAGCACAGGCCGTGTTCCACGGCGCTGAGCTGGGTCAGCTTCTCGGTGTACATCGTGGTGGAGATGTCCCGCTCGGTGCGGGCCTGCGGCGTGCCGCCGGTCTGGCGCAGCGTCTCGGTCAGCCGTTTCGTGGCGTCCCGCCGGAGTTCGTCGAGCTTGTCGTAGAGCGTCGAGACGTACGCCTGCTCGGCGGCCAGATCGTCGGTGCGGGCTTCGGGTTCCCGATCGGCTCGGGCGTTGGACAACTTGGCTCCACCTTGTGCTCAGCCGTGATGTGCCGGACCCCCGGGCACCGGCGATTTCCGGTGCCGGAGATGTCGGATGCCGGGGCGCCCACCGCGGCGCCCCGCACGAGTCCGACCATCCATCATACCGGCCGCAGGTGGCCGCCCCGGTCCGCTCGAGTCCGCTGCATGAGCGGCGCCAGCCGCTTGCGGGATGCCGCAGGACTCAGCCGGACCACCGGCGGGTTCTCAGACGTCTGCTGGCGAGGAAAGCTCAGCCGCCGGAGCTACTCAAGGAAGAGATCCCGGAGCCGGAAGGCGTCTGAGGTTCCGCTACCCGACCCGCTCCGCAAACCGAATCCGAGACATTTTCAGAGCACCAGGTGCAGCAGCCAGATCACCGCGAACGAAACGACCGACAGGATCGTCTCCAGCGCCGACCAGGTCTTGAGCGTCTGTCCGACGCTCATCCCGAAGTACTCCTTGACCAGCCAGAACCCGGCGTCGTTGAGGTGCGAGAAGAACAGCGAGCCGGAGCCGACGGCCAGCGCCACCAGCGCCCCCTGCACCGGGTCCATCCCGGCGATCAGCGGAGCGACCATGCCCGCCGCGGAGATCGTGGCCACGGTGGCCGAACCGGTCGCGACCCGGATGCCGACCGCGATCAGCCAGGCCAGCAGCAGCGGCGAGAAGTGCGCGCCCGCGGCCACGTCCGTGATCATCTTGTTCACGCCGGACTCGACCAGGGTCTCCTTGAACCCGCCGCCTGCCCCGACGATGAGGATGATCCCGGCGATCGAAGGCAGCGCGCCGCCCGCGATGCCGGACAGCTCGGTGCGGCCGAGCCCGGCGCGCGGCCCGAGCGTGCACATCGCGATCAGCACGGTCAGCATCAGCGCCACGACCGGGGTGCCGACGGTGTCCAGCACCGAGTACAGCGCGGTGCCCTCGGTCAGCCACAGGTCGGCGACCGATTTGCACAGCATCAGCACGACCGGCAGCAGCAGCATCGCCACCGACAGCGCGAAACCGGGCCGCCTGCCGCTTTCCTCCCGCTCCGGAGTCTTGCCCAGCAGCGCGCTCGCCGGCGGCAGTTCCACCCGCTTTGCGATGAACGAGCCGAACAGCGGTCCGCCGACGATCGCGGTCGGGATGGCCACCAGGACGCCCAGCGCCAGCGTCACGCCCATGTCCACGCCCAGCGCGTCCACCGCGGCCAGCGGGCCGGGGTGCGGCGGGACCAGGCCGTGCAGGATGGACAGCCCGGCCAGCGCTGGGATGCCGATGCGCAGCATCGGCTGCTCGGAGCGGGCCGCGACCATCACCACGACCGGCACCAGCAGCACCACGCCGACCTCGAAGAACATCGGCAGGCCCAGCAGCGCGGCGATGAACACCATCGCCCACGGCAGGCTGCGCCGGGTGGTGCGGGCCAGCACCGTTTCCACGATCTGCTCGGCCCCGCCGGTGTCGGTGAGCAGCTTGCCGAGCATCGCGCCCAGTGCCACCAGCAGTCCGACGTCGCCGACGGTGTCGCCGAGCCCGCCGGTGAAGGTGTCCACGAGGTCGGTGAAGGGCATCCCGGCGACCACGCCGAGCGTCGCCGCGCCCAACGCCAGCGACAGGAACGGGTGCAGCTTCACCCAGCTGATCAGCACGACTACTACGCCGATGCCTGCCAGCGCGGCGGCCAGCAGGCGGGTGTCGTGCCCGGTCCAGGCGCCCGCGGGGGCCTGCGCGAGCACGGCCGCGCCTGCGGGGGAGAGGTTCAGTGACATGGGTAGTGGCTCCTCGCTGAGCTCGATGCGCGGCACAGCCTAAGAGCCGGAAGTCATTAAGTATGACTTTTTATCGACATGTACCGATTAAGTCGGCTCTGTTAGCCAGGTCACCGGGCCCCGATCGCTTAGGTTGGACGCCGACGACAACGGGAGGAGCCCCGTGAACGGCGGACTGCATGGCCAGGTGGTCGACGTGCTCGGCCGCGAGATCAGCGCGGGCGAGCACCCGCCGGGCACCGTGCTGCGCATCGACGAGCTGGAGGCCCGCTTCGGCATCTCGCGCAGCGTCGCCCGCGAAGTGGTGCGCACGCTCGCGTCGATCCGGCTGGTCATCGGCCGCAAGCGGGTCGGCATCGTGGTGCGCCCGCGCGAGGAGTGGAACACCTTCGACCCCGCGCTGATCCGCTGGCTGCTGCTCAGCGACCGCACCGGCCAGGTGCGCACCCTCGTCGAACTGCGCACCGCCGTGGAACCGGTGGCCGCGGGCATCGCCGCGCGGCGCGCGAGCGACGAGGACGCCGCGAAGCTGGTCGGGCTGGCCGAGCGGATGGTCGCCACCGCCCGCTCCGGGGATCTGGAGAGCTTCCTGGCCGCGGACGTCGAGTTCCACGCGCTGGTGCTGTCGGCCTCCGGCAACGAGATGTTCGCGCAGCTGCGCGACGTGTTCGCCGAGGTGCTGCGCTGGCGCACCGGGCACGGCCTGATGCCGCCGCACCCGGAGCCGGTCGCGGTCCGGCTGCACTGCGAGATCGCCGAGTGCGTGCGGGCGGGCGACCGCGACCGGGCCGAGGGGGCGATGCGCGAGCTCGTCGCCGAAGCGCTGGAAGGGACTCTCGAACAACTCGCGGCCGTGGAGGCCCGCGACGGATCAGCCGTGGAGGCCCGCGACGGATCAGCCGAGGAAGCCCGCGGCGGACCAGCCGAACAGGCCAGGGCCGATCAGTAGCCTTCGTACGACCCGCCGCCCTGCACACCGGTGACGCCGGGAACCTCGGAGACCGATCCGTACCGCTCGATCGAGTAGCGGCTGGCCGCCACGATGTTGTCCACCGGGTTCCAGATGTCCTGGTGCCCGGGCACCGCGAACGAGTGGAACGTGGGCTCGATGGTCTGCATCAGGCCCTTCGACGGGGTGCCCGCGGAGGCGTTCGAGTCCCAGTTGTTCGCCGCGGCCGGGTTGCCGCCGGACTCGTGCTGGATGATCGTGCGCAGCGCCTCGGGGTCGATCTTCTCCGGCGGCACGCCGTTCGCCTGCAGCACTGCGGTGGCCTGCGCGATCCACCCGTCGATCGGGTCGGCGGGCACGCCGCCCAGCCCGGAACCGGCGTTCGGGGGATGCACCGGTCCGGGCTGGACGTGCCCGGCCACCTCGGGCGCGGCGGCGTGGAATTCGGTGTCGGCCTCGGGGGACGGGGCTTGTGCGCCGAGTACGACACTGAGCACGCCGGTGGCGGCCGCGGCGGCACCGATCTGCGCGGTCCGCACCCTCGGGGGCAAGCGGTGCGGGCCGATGCCGGAGCCGGTGCCGGTGAACGCGGTCCACAGTTCGCGCAGGGCGGTGGCCGCCTTCTCCCGCAGCCGTCGCACGGTGGCCGGAGATTCGGGTAGCTCGGGGGTCTGGTCGGGACAGAAGATTTCGGGGGTGTGGTCGGGGGAACTCACGAGACCCCACAGTCCGTCACGCCCCGTGCGCGTACATCGCGGTTCCTACCTACGCAACTACCTACTTTGGTTGCGTACGTGGACCGTTGTCACCGAGAGTGCGCGCTGGTTCGTGTCTCAGCGCCGCGCCTGAGCGGCCCGTGAACCACTCGCCGGACCGCCTCAGCTCTCGCGGCGGTGCCCGGCGAGCCAGCTGGCGATCTGGGCGCGCGAGGAGAAGTCCAGCTTGGTCAGGATGTGCTGCACGTGGCCTTCGACGGTGCGCTGCGCGATCACCAGGCTCTCGGCGATCTCCTTGTTCGTGCGCCCCTGCGCGACGAGCTCGGCGATCTCGCGTTCCCGCCGGGTCAGGGCGGTGGCCGACGGCTCCGCCTGCGGCACCGCGCGACCGGGCTTTTTGATCTCCAGCGCGTAGTCGATCGCCGCGTCCGGCGCCATCCGGTAGCCGCGCTCGAACGACTCCCGGTAGGTGCGGTCGCCGAGCGCTTCGCGGGTGCGGCGTTCGTGATCGTTGTGCCCGGCCTGGAAGGTCGAGTAGAAGTCCGGTGCGGCGCGCACCGCGTCCCAGACCGCCGCGGCCGCGCCGAACAGCCGCGCGGCGCGCTCGTTGCGGCCCAGCCGGTGCGCGATCCAGGCGAGGATGTCGATCGCGAACGCCCCGGCCAGCCGGTTGTCCAGCTGCCGCTGCAGCCGCAGCGCCTCCTTCGCCGCCGTCTCCGCGCGGGCCGAGATCCCGCGCATCACCTCGATGTAGGAGGTCGCCCACAGCGCGTAGGAACGCCAGAACAGCTCACCGCGGCCGGTGGTCACCTCGATGCACTCCCGCAGCAGCGCCAACCCGTCCTCGTGCTCCCCGTTGAGGCCGCGGACCAGGCCCAGCCCGAACAGGCCGAACAGCTCGCCGTAGGGGGCCTCCAGCGCGCGGAACCGGCGCAGCGCATCGTCGAGCAGCCGCGCCGCCTCGGGAAGGTTCCCGCGGAAGAACGCCGACATCCCCGAGATCAGCACCAGGTAGGCGCGCTCGTGGTCGTCGTCGTGCCGTTCGGCCAGCTCGGAGGCTTCCGCCAGCAGCGGGTCCGCGGCCTCGGGGTCGCCCTGCATCAGCGCGAACCAGGCGTTCGCGCGCAGCCCGCCCGCCCGGTCCGGAGTCGACGCCGGAACTTCGGCCAGCGCGATCTCCAGCCAATGCCGCGCCTCGCCGTTGAGTCCCCGGATGCCCCAGAACGGCGCGAGCCGCGCGGCCAGCCGCAGCGCGGCCGGCGCGGTCTCCGGGTCGCGCACCGCGGTGTCCAGCGCCATCCGCAGGTTGTTCAGGTCCAGCCGCAGCTCCCGCACCCAGGAAACCTGGTGCGGACCGAGCCAGTCGGTGCTGAACCGGTCGGCCACGCTCGCGTACCACTCCTGGTGGCGCACCAGGACGCGCCGCTGCTCACCGGACTCGGCGAGCCGTTCGGCGCCGTAGTCCCGCAGCGCGTGCAGCAACCGGAACCGAACCTCCCCGGCCTCTTCCTCGCGCACCAGCACCGACTGGTCCACCAGCGAGTGCATCGCACCGAGCACGTTGACCCGGCTGAGCCCGTCCGCGGCCACGTGCTCGGCGGCTTCCAGCCCGAAGCTGCCGGAGAACACCGAGACCCGCGCCCACGCCGTCCGGTCCTGCTCGGAGCACAACTCCCAGCTCCAGTCGATCAGCGCGCGCAGGCTCTGCTGCCGCGCCGGGGCGCCGCGGCGGCCTTCGGTCAGCAGGCTGTAGCGCTCGACGAGCCGCTCTTCGAGCTGCTGCAGCGACAGCGAGCGCAGCCGCACCGCGGCCAGCTCGATCGCCAGCGGATTGCCGTCCAGTTCGGCCACCAGCCGCATGAGCGTTGCGCCGTCGCCCGCGCCCTGTTCGGAGTCCGCGTCGGCGTCGGTGCCCACCTCGAAGTCCGGGACCGTCGCCCGCACCCGGTCCAGGAACAGCCGCACCGAGGAGAACTGCTCGTAGGACTCCGGCGGCGGCGGATCGTCCGGGTCGGGCACCTGCAGCGGCGGCACCACCAGCGTGGCCTCCCCGGCGACGCCGAGGGACTGCCTGCTGGTCGCCAGCACCCGCACCCCGGGGCACCAGCGGATCACCCCGTCCACGAACAGCGCGGCGTCCTCGATCACGTGCTCGCAGTTGTCCAGCACCAGCAGCATCTCGCGGTGCCTGAGATGCCCGACCACGGTGTCCACGTCGCTGCCCGCCGACGGGCCGCCGAGGTTGAGCTGCTCGATCACGGCCTCGGTCAGCAGCGAGCCGTCGCGCAGCTCCTCCAGGCTCACGCACCACGCCTTGTCCCGGAACGCGCGCCGCATGCCCGCCGCAACCCGCAGCGCCAGCCGGGTCTTGCCGACCCCGCCCTGCCCGGTGAGGGTCACCAGCCGCGACTCGGCCAGCAGCCGTTTGGTGCGGGTGATCTCGTGGCGCCGGCCGACGAAACTCGTCACGTCGACCGGGAGGTTGCCCGCTGGCTCGCGAACGCGGGCCGCGCGCGCACTGGAGACCACGACCCGAGCGTAACCCGACGCCAGGCCGCCGGAGACGACGATCTTGCAGGTCACAGACTTGCGGTGGGTTATCGTCCGGAGCGGCGCGGGGCGGCGCGCAAGTGCATCCGCTCGCCTTGCGGGCCGAACAGGCTCAGCAGCTCGACCGGCCCGTCGCCGGTGGAACCCATCCAGTGCGGCAGGTGCGTGTCGAACTCGGCGACCTCGCCGGTGCGCAGCACGAAGTCCTGCTCGCCCAGCACCAGGCGGAGCCGGCCGCTGAGCACGTACAGCCACTCGTAGCCCTCGTGGCTGCGCGGCTCGACCGGGTGCGCCGGTTTCGCGGGCAGCACCATCTTGAACGCCTGCAGCCCGCCGGGTTGCCTGCTCAGCGGAACCACGGTCATGCCGCCGACCTTGCGCGGGCGGGCGTGCACCCGCGGATCGCCGACCTGCGGTGCGCCGACCAGCTCGTCCAGCGGCACCTGGTGCGCCCGCGCCAGCGGCAGCAACAGCTCCAGGCTGGGTTTGCGCTGCCCGGACTCCAGGCGCGAAAGCGTGCTCACCGAGATCCCGGTGGCCCGGGACAGCGCCGCCAGCGTCGCGCCGCGCTGCTTGCGCACCTGCTTCAACCGTGGCCCCACCTCGGCCAGCACTTCTTCCATGACCGCCAGTTTCCCGGATCGGCAAGCGAGGTTGCCAGAACCGCTACTCCGGGAGCACGGGATCCGCGAGGCGCGCGCGAGCCAGCGCCACGTAGTCGTCGTTGCCGGTCCGGAGCCCGTGCAAGCCGAGGGAAACGCGGTACCGGAACTCCGCGAGCAGCACGACGTGCTCGCGGAAACGCTCGTGCGGCGCACCACCCGCCCGGTCGTAGGCGGCGAGCAGCCGGTCGAGCCCGTCCGCGCCGAACGCCACGTACGGCGCTGCGAAATCTTGCGCGGGATCGTCCACGGCCGCGTCGGCCCAGTCGAGGATTCCGCGCAGCGCACCGGTTTCGTCGACCAGCGTGTGGTTCGGGGACAGATCGTTGTGCACCAGCCGCGGCCGCCCGGCCCAGCAGCGCTCGTCGTCCAGCCAGCGCCGCCACCGATCCCGCGCGTGCCCGGGAACGCCCAGTTCCGCCTGCGCGTCGGCGAGTTCGGCCGCGCGCTCGGCGCGGCACTCCCCGTCGTCGCGGACCGCCACGCCGGTCGCCGCGGCCGCATCGATCGGAACCCGGTGCAGCTCGGCGATCGTGGCACCGAGCGCGCCGAAGTAGTCGTCCGGCGCCGTTCCCGTCCAGCGGTACGGCAACGTCACCGGATCTTCGTCGGCCAGCGGAGCACCACCGAGGCGGCGATACGCCACGAGGTCCGGCGCGCACACCTCCCACCGGGGCAGCTCCACATCCAGCCGCGGCCGCAGCAGCTCCAGCACCCGCGCCTCGATCGGGATGCGGCTCGACACCTCCGGGCGCCGCGGCTCCCGCAGCACCCACCACCGGCCTTGCGAGTCCGCGCCGTGCCGGACCCGGAAGTCCCACCCGGTCTCGTCGACCTCCTCGATCCGCAGCTCGAGGCCGTGCCTGCGCGCCACTTCGACGGTCACAAGATCAGCGTAGGCGCCCCTGCAACGGGATTTCGGGGCAACGGGATTTCGCCGCCTACCGCGGATCGGAGCGTCCGGCCCCGCTCCTAAGCTGGCCGGGTGCGTTTCGAAGGTTTCGGGGACGGGGCGGTCGAGTTCTACGAAGGACTCGAAGCCGACAACTCAAAGGCGTACTGGAACGACCAGAAGGCGGTCTACCAGCAGCACGTGCGCGAGCCGATGGAGGCATTGCTGTCCGAACTGGCCGCTGAGTTCGCGCCCGGTGTGGACAGCGCCGCGGCGAACGGCCGCGCGAAGGTCTTCCGCCCGCATCGCGACGTGCGGTTCAGCCGCGACAAGTCGCCGTACAAGACGCACTGCGGCGGAGTGATCGAAGCCGGTCGCGGCGGCGGCGCGTGCTACGTGGAGGTCAGCGCGGACGGGATGCTCGTCGCGGGCGGCTGCTTCCACACCGAACCCGATCAGCTCGCCCGCTTCCGCACCGCCGTGGACGAGCAGGTGCACGGCGAGCGGCTGCGCGAGATCGTCGACGGACTCCGGCCGGGCTGGGAGATCCTCGGCGACACCCTCAAGAGCCGTCCGCGCGGGTTCGCCGCCGATCATCCGCGCCTGGAACTGCTGCGACACCGCACGCTCTACGCGGTTCGCCGGTGGGAACCGGACGACGTGCTGCACCAGCGCGACTGCCTCACCCGCGTGCGCAAGGGCTGGCGGAAACTGCGCGAGCTCAACCAGTGGTGCGCCGACCACGTCGGACCGTCCGAACGGCGGCGGTGAACGCGAACCCGGCCACGACGCCGAGCACGTCCACGAGCGCGTCCAGCACGTCCCCGCTGCGGCCCAGCGGCAGCAGGCCCTGCACCACTTCGGACAGTCCCGCGTAGCAGATCAGCCCGATCAGCAGCGGGATCTGCGGGATCCGGAAGCCGCTGATCGCCAGCGCCGCGAACAGCACCAGGTGCACGAGTTTGTCCGTGCCGGGCGGCGCGGACGGCACCCCCGACTCCGGGGTGAACAGCACGAGCAGGCTGATCGCGAAGACCGCGCCGAACGCGCAGTGCGCGAGCCGCGCGCTCACCGCCGGACCCGCTCGCAATGGCCTGCCCTGTAATGATTCAGCACGACAAGATCCCGATCGGCTCGTTCCTGGTGGTCGCGTGCTCCACGCGCGCTCGCACAGACTACGCTGACCCGATGTGAGTCGACGAGCCAAGATCGTTTGTACCATGGGCCCCGCCACCGCCTCGCCGGAGAAGGTGGCCGAGCTCGTCAGCAGCGGAATGGACGTCGCCCGGCTGAACTTCAGCCACGGCAGCCACGCCGATCACCAAGAGGTCTACGACCTCGTGCGCACCGCCGCGAAGGAGAGCGGCCGCGCCGTTGGGGTGCTCGGTGACCTGCAGGGGCCGAAGATCCGTCTCGGCACGTTCGCGGACGGTCCCGTCGAGTGGCGCACCGGTGAGGTAGTGCGCATCACCGTCGAGGACGTCGAAGGCACCCATGATCGGGTGTCCACCACCTACAAGGGCCTGGCCTCGGATGCCAAGGCGGGCGACCGGGTGCTGGTCGACGACGGCAAGGTGGGCCTGACCATCACCGCCGTCGAAGGTGACGACGTGGTCTGCGAGGTCGTCGAGGGCGGCCCCGTCTCGAACCACAAAGGACTTTCCATGCCGGGCATGGACGTCTCGGTGCCCGCGCTGTCCGACAAGGACGTCGCGGACCTCGAGTTCGCCCTGCGGCTCGGGGTGGACTTCATCGCGTTGTCGTTCGTGCGCAGCCCCGCCGACATCGACCTGGTGCACCAGGTGATGGACCGGGAAGGCAGGCGGGTGCCGGTGATCGCCAAGCTGGAGAAGCCGGAGGCGGTGGACAACCTGGAGGCCATCGTGCTGGCCTTCGACGGTGTCATGGTCGCCCGCGGTGACCTCGGCGTGGAGCTCCCGCTCGAACACGTGCCGCTGGTGCAGAAGAAGGCCATCCGGATCGCGCGGGAGAACGCCAAGCCGGTCATCGTCGCCACCCAGATGCTGGACTCGATGATCCACAACCCGCGGCCGACCCGGGCGGAGACCTCGGACGTGGCCAACGCGGTGCTGGACGGCACGGACGCGGTGATGCTCTCCGGCGAGACCAGCGTCGGCGACTACGCCATCGACACCGTGCAGACCATGTCCCGCATCGTCGAGGCGGTCGAGGCCGGCTCGGCCACGCCACCGCCGCTGAGCCACGTGCCGCGCACCAAGCGCGGCGTGCTCTCCTACGGCGCCAGGGACATCGGCGAGCGCCTGAACGCCAAGGCGCTGGTCGCGTTCACCCAGTCCGGAGACACCGTGCGGCGGCTGGCGCGGCTGCACACCCGGCTGCCGCTGCTGGCTTTCACGCCGGAGGAGTCGGTGCGCAGTCAGCTCGCTCTCACTTGGGGGACGGAGACGTTCCTGGTGCATAAAGTGGACACGACCGACCAGATGGTCCGCCAGGTGGACCAGGCCATGCTCTCGCTCGGCCGGTCGCAGCGCGGCGACATGGTGGTCATCGTCGCCGGTTCTCCGCCGGGCACCGTGGGTTCGACGAACCTGATCCGGGTGCACCGGCTCGGCGAGGAAGACCACGTCTGAGCCGGGTTCCGCGGGCCGGTCCGCGCGGACTTCCGCGCCGGCGGGAACCAGTGGCGCTTCCCGCCCGCCGACCCGCACGACACGCCCGAGGAGCACAAGTGACCGAAGCGGCACGGGCCGCGGCCGCCGACCCCGCCGGCCTGCACATCGACAGCTCGGTTCCGCTGGACGTCAACGGGGTGCCGCACGGCCAGCCGGTGCTGGACCGGCTGATCGGCCTGCTCGACCTGGAGCGGATCGAGCAGGACATCTTCCGCGGCGTGAGCCCCGCCGAGGCCCCGGTGCGGGTCTTCGGCGGCCAGGTCGCGGGGCAGTCCCTGGTCGCGGCCGGGCGCACGGTGCCCGAGCAGCGGCAGGTGCATTCGCTGCACGCCTACTTCATCCGGCCCGGTGATCCCAGCGTCCCGATCGTCTACGAGGTGGATCGCACCCGCGACGGGCGTTCGTTCACCACCCGCCGGGTGGTGGCGGTGCAGCGCGGCAAGGCGATCTTCTCGCTGTCGGCGTCGTTCCAGATCGAAGAGGACGGCATCGACCACGCGGAGCCGATGCCCGACGTGCCCGCCCCGGAATCGCTGCCGACGTACGGCGAACAGCTCACCGGGGGCGTGCTGGACCGGCTCGGCGGCACCTACCCGCCGCGGCCGATCGACGTCCGCTACGTCACCGGCCCGCCGTGGCAGCGCAGGGACAACGGTTCCCGCGAGGCCCGCAGCCAGGTGTGGATGCGCGCCGACGGAGTGCTCGGCGACGACAAGCTGCTGCACGTGTGCATGGCGGCGTTCGCATCGGACCTGACGTTGCTGGATTCGGTGCTGGTGCGGCACGGCGTGTACTGGGGGCTGGACAAGGTCTCCGGCGCGAGCCTGGACCACGCGATGTGGTTCCACCGCCCGTTCCGCGCCGACGAGTGGCTGCTCTACGACTGCTCGTCCCCGAGCGCATCCGGCGCGCGCGGCCTCACCACCGGCCGCTTCTTCGCCCGCGACGGCCGCCTGGTCGCCACCGTCGTCCAGGAAGGACTCCTGCGGGTCGACTGACCGCAGCCACCGCACGACCCGTTGAAATGGGGCTCTCCGCTGGAGAGCCCCTTCGTTGTGCTGCCGCGGTCAGGTGAGGTCGTACCAACTTCATGGCTATCGATCACATTGGCGCCGCGCATTCCGTCGGCTGTTGTGCTCCGACTGCCGGGAAGCGGACCTAAGCAGCCACAGCACAGCAAGGGCTCGGCGAGCCCGAGTTGGATCGCGGGCGAGCATCGCGACGAGTGCCGCGATAGTTGCAACAAGAGTCTCGGCGCCGCGCCGGGCAAGCACGGCCACGACGAGAAGCGACACCGGAAGGGCGGGCAAGAACTCGATCGGCGCAGACATCAGCGCTGCTCTCCTCGCATGACGAAGAAACAGCGCCTGCGCCGACTCGGCGCGTTGGGAGCGTCCTGTCAAACCAGGTCGCTTCGACCAACCACCGAGAACAGAACAGACAGCTCGATCGCCCAACTATCTCGTGGAACCAGCTCGCGGTCAACGTCTACGCAGGGTGTGCGCCAGCGTCCGGAAAACGATGGCGGTATGAAGAATCTCGCCCCACCGCGCTGGCGTTGTTCGCCGCGTTGCAGGCGGTGTTCTCGGACGTCCGCCCCTACTGCGATCAGGTTTTTCAGGACAGTCAGGCCTCCTGCGAACGACAGCAACCCATGCGCGGCCGGGCCGGGGCCACCGCGAACCGCGGCCGCGACAGCCAGTTTTCGATCCAGTCAGTCACGCGCGGCTTCGATAGCTGCTACAGTGATCAAGGATTGCCCCGGATGGCCCCTGAAATGCGGTTCATGTCGCCGGGGCTTTGATCTGTTCAAGGTCAGGAGCCTGCTGCTTGATCCGGGCGTACGTCCGCGATCGGCTGCTCGAACCCCCGTGGGCGTTCTCGGCGCGATCTAGTGGCGAGAGCGACGATTCCAGCCGGATCGCGTCGTGCTATCGGTCAGCGTGAAGTCGTTGATCTCGTCGGCCTGGCGGCCTCTGATCCGGAGCTTTCAGCGGCCCTCAGACGCCAAGTCGCGTAGGTTCGCGCTACTTCGGCGAGGCCAGGCGGCACTGCTCCGGTAGCTGCTCGGTAGGTCCACAACCCGGAAACATGCGCGGCGAAAGCGTTGAGCGCCTCGTCATCCGCTCCGGAGAAGCATTCCAGCGAACGGGCCCATGATTCAGCATCGGCAGCGGAGTGACCTTCGTCCATAAGACGGATCACCAGGTATGCGGAATCGGTCCACGCCGCTCCGGAGGCGGGCCACGACCAGTCGATGATTCGGGTGGATCCGTTCGGGGCGATCCTGAAATGCTCGGGGTGCAGGTCGGTGTGCAGGAGCCGGTCACCATCCACCTTGCCGGGGGCGAGGCGGTTCCAAGCGTCGAGTAGCTCGACGTCCCATCCCGCGGTCTGGTCCGGGTATTCGTCGGCGAGCTTTCCCCACCAGTTCGTAACGGACCATCGGCGACGCAAGGGCTTCGCGTCCAGGGCGGGACGTGTGCTCAACTCTTCCAGCGCGGTGGCAACGAGAGGTAGATCCGGCGAGCCGGGGGAGAGATCGGCTGGTCGTCCGGGAACGAACTCGAACCCGACCACCAGCCAATCGTCATCCGCTTCAACGTCAGCGTGGAACAACACTTTCGGCGCGAGTCCAGCCGTCAGTCGTTCGGACGTGATTTCGTTGCGGAGCCAGCGCATCCGATGACTGATTCCCCGCACGCCCTTCACGAAGACAGCGGAGCGGCCCGTCCGGTTCAAGACCGTGGCGAGGTCGTTGTTCCGGCCCGTTGTGATGTCCTCGGCCTGATTTACGGGTCCTGTTCTGCAC
Source organism: Saccharopolyspora galaxeae (assembly GCF_016526145.1). GTDB lineage: Bacteria > Actinomycetota > Actinomycetes > Mycobacteriales > Pseudonocardiaceae > Saccharopolyspora_C > Saccharopolyspora_C galaxeae. Next base: position 5,901 of record NZ_JADDUE010000004.1, on the reverse strand, counting down.
TCGATGGCGTTCCGTACCGGCTCCGGGATGCTGGTCCACGGGGTCATGGCTGTTACCTCGGCGCTGTCTGGTTCTCGGTGTTCTCGTTGCCGTCCTTGCCGCTGGCGGCACAGCAGCCGTTCTCGGTGTCGCCCGGTTTGCACTTGCCCGCGACGATCTCCCACAGCTCGGGGTCGGCCACATAACCGGCGGCTTCGATCGCATCGAGTGTTGCGGTGCGGGACACTGTGGCCGATTCACCCGGCTCGCCTACCGCGTTCGGATAGTCGTTCGGGACGTGGTGGACGAATCGGCCGGCGTACCGATGACAGAAGGCTGCGTACTCCTTCGTGTAAAGGATGAAGGTGTGCCATCCGACATCTACTTTCGACGAAGGCGATAGGCGCCTGCTCGGGTAGCGGGCCGTCGTGATTAGGAAGGCCAATGCTTGTTCCAAGATGCGCTCGGCGTATTCGAAATCGCAAGCGTTTTCCCGGGCGATTCGGTTGGAGAGTGTGTTGAACAGATCGTCACTGATCAACGTTCGGGCTGACGCTCGTTCCAGCGTGGCGCTCATCCCTCGGTCCTCCTTGTGTGGGCCGGGCTCCTGCGGAAGGGGGCGAGATTCACGCTAGAGGTTCGATGGCCGAAGGTATAGCCGGCATTCAGGTTCTCCTGGTGTCAGGATGCGCATCCCGGGGATCTCGTACTACTTCTCAAGGGCCGGACATTACTTCGGGGAAATTTCTTTTTCTCTGCATGGGCAATTTTTCAGTGTTTCGTTCCAGTGGACATCCGAGACCCTCCAGGTGTCGGCGTCGTCGATGACGAGCGTTGTCGTGAGCCGGACCGCAACACGCCGAGCGTTGACCGCGATGTCCGGTTCCGCTTGACTGCGCGGTGCCCGGGTGCGGCGTTGCGCCCGAAGACCTCGAGGGGGCGCGATGTGGCGTCGTTGGGCACCTGTGCTCGTGCTGGTCCTGCTCGGAGTGCTCACCGGCCCCGCCGCGTCCGTCCCGGTGTCCGCGGCGCCGGACGGGCTGGCCGCCGACCTGGACCGGATCCTCGCCGACCCGCGGTTGGACGGGTCGCACGCCGGGGTCGTGGTGCGGGACCCGGAAAGCGATCAGGTGCTCTACAGCAGGCAGGCCCGCGCGCGGGCGACCCCGGCGTCGAACGCGAAGCTGTTCACCGCGGCCGCCGCGTTGGAGCAGCTCGGGCCGCAGCACCGGTTCCGCACCGACGTGCGCACGGCCGCGCCGCGGAACGGGCCGGTGCTGGCGGGTGATCTGTACCTGCGCGGGACGGGTGATCCGACGATGCTCGCCGCCGATTACGACGAACTGGCCCGGCAGGTCGCGGACTCCGGTGTGCGCGTCGTGCAAGGCAGGCTGCTGGGCGACGACTCGTGGTTCGACGACGTGCCGCTGGGCACCGGTTGGGCCTGGGACGACGAACCCGCCTACTACGCGGCGCCTGTCTCGGCGCTGACGGTCGCGCCGGACGAGGACTTCGACGCCGGGTCGGCGATCGTGCGGGTCACCCCGGGCGCCGAGGGCTCGCCGGCAGCGGTGCGGCTCGACCCGCCGAACGGTGCGGTGCGCGTTGAGAACCAGGCCGTTACCGGCGCACCTGACTCCGCTTCGACGCTGTCGGTCGAACGCGCGCACGGCAGCGATCAGGTCGTGGTGCGCGGTTCGGTGCCCGCCGGGTCGGCACCGGCCGAGGAGTTCACCAGCGTGCCCGACCCGACCGCCTACGCCCTCGACGTGTTCGCCCGCGCACTGCGCGCGCACGGAGTGCAGGTAGCAGGAATCGGGGAAGGCGCGGTGCCGGAGGGTGCCCGGACGATCGCGGCGCGGGATTCGATGCCGCTGCGCGAACTGCTCGTGCCGTTCCTCAAGCTCAGCAACAACGGCCACGCCGAAGTGCTGACCAAGACCATGGGCGAGCAGGCGCGCGGCGAAGGCAGCTGGCCCGCCGGGCTGGCGGTGCTGGGCGAGCGGCTCACCGGGCTCGGCCTGGAGCCGGGACGGCTGCGGCAGGTCGATGGCTCGGGCCTGTCGTCGATGGACTCGGTCTCCCCGGAGCAGGTGGCGTTGCTGCTGGACAACGTCCGTGCGCGCCCTTGGTTCGCGGACTTGCGCGCGGCGCTGCCGGTGGCGGCCGACCCGGACCGGATGGTCGGCGGCACGCTGCGCAACCGGATGGGCGGGACACCCGCGGCGGGCAACGCGCACGCCAAAACCGGTTCGCTGACCGGCGTGAGCGCGCTGTCCGGTTACGTCACCGCCGCGAACGGCCGCCCGCTGGTCTTCTCGGTGTTGCTCAACGACTTCCTGTCCGACGCACCGACCGATGTGGAGGACGCGATCGCGGTGCGGCTCGCGCAGTACACCGGGCCGGGCGAGCCCGCGCGCGGGGTGCCCGCGGTGCCGCGCACGGTGCCGCCGGCGGCCGGTGCGGACCTCGAGTGCGCGTGGACCAAGTCCTGCTGAATTGCCGCACCCGGTGGTTCCGATAGCGCCGCGGCTTCGCGTATTTCCCGCATGTCCTCCGGAAATGCCGGAATACCCGGGGGAAACCCCGAGTGACGTCCGCGGCCGTCTCAGGGGGCGACCGGGTAGATCGCGGTGTTGCCGTAGGGTCGTGCGGGTTAGCTTCGTTTCGGTAGGCCGAGTTATTCCGATGACCCGGGAGTTCCATGTCGTTCGTCAGTGATTTCCTGGCCATGGTCGCTGCCCTGCCGCACCCGCTGTTGGTGCTGGTCACGGGCGCGCTGGTGCTGGGGGAGTGCACGCTCGGCGTCGGTTTCCTGGTGCCGGGCGAGACTGGTCTGCTGGTCGCATCGGCAGCGGTGACCGATCTGGGCTTTTTCTTCGGGCTGTCGTTGACCGTGGCGTTGTGCGCGGCGGCGGGCGACAACATCAGCTATTTCCTGGGGAAGCGCTACGGCGCCCGGATGCGGGAAGGAAAAACCGTCGCCAAGCTCGGTGTGCACCATTGGGACCGGGCGTGCCGCATGTTGCGCAAGTTCGGCATCGGGGCGGTGCTGGTGGCGCGCTTCCTGCCGGTGGTGCGGACCTTCGTGCCTGCCGCGGCGGGCACCAGCGGGCTCGGTTACGTGCGGTTCATGATCACCTCGCTGGTCGGGGCGACCGGTTGGTCGATGATGCACGTGGGCATCGGCTGGGCCGCGGGCGCTTCGGCGAAGTACATCGAGCACCTGCTCGGCCGCGCCGGCGGCGTCGTGCTGGGGGTGCTGGTCGTGGCCGGCATCGGGACCTTCCTGTGGCGGCGCTCCCGCAAGCGGCGCGAAAGCGACGCGGAGCCGGCCGCGGCGACCGGGCCGGAGCCGGAACTCGATCAGCAGCGGGCCGCCTGAGCAGCCGAAGACTCGTCCGGCGCCGCGGACCCGCGACTCCGGGGCTCTGCGCGTCAATCCCGGGTCGCCTGAATCCCGGGTCGCCTGAATCTCGGGCGGCCGCAATCCCGGAGCGCCTCAATCCCGCGCCGTGGTGACCATCCCGCCGCTGAGCTGGTGCACCGCCCGGCTCACTTCCCGCGGGCCGAGCCCGGTGCCGGTGAGCGTCAGCGCGAGCCGGTCCACCCCCGCGCATTCGCCGAGCGGCCCGCCCCACCCGTCCACGTCGATCACCACGTACGGCGAGTTGCGGTGGTGGCGCAGCCGGACCTGCCGCACCGACGACCACGGCGCCGAGTACGTCCCCGCCGCCGATGCGTAGGTGACGCCGACGCTGCTCAACGCCAGCTGCAGGTACAGCATCCGCTGGTTCAGCCGGCGCCAGCGCCACTGCGCCCAGCCCACGTAGCAGCTGCCGAGCGCGGCGATCACCGGGACCAGCACCAGCCAGCGGGCCGAACCCGCCGCCCACGAAGACCACAGCACCGCGGCCGCCGTGCACAGCACGGCGTTCGCGGCCTGCGTGAACACCACCAACATGCCGTCCCGCTGGATGCTGCGCTCTTGCCGAGCGCTGCGGCTGATCACCAGCGCGCGAGGGACCGGGGGCATGAGCGGGATCTTCTCCCGGACGGCCGCCGGGTTGAACCGGCAGCCGGCGCAACCCCGCTCCGGCGTTGGACGGAGCCGGTCACTCCCCGGCGCGCACCTGCTCCGCGCCCGCCGCGGGCGTCGAACGCCGCCGCACCACGGCGTAACCGATGCCAACCGCCAGCACCAGCACCGGCGTGATGTAGAGCGCGATGCGAGTCTCGGCGTCGAACGCCAGCAGCACCACGACCATCGCCAGGAAAGCCAGCACCACGTAGTTCGAGTACGGCGCGAGCGGCATCCGGAAGTTGCTCGTCTGCAGCTCACCGCGGGCGACCTTGCGGCGGAACCCGAGGTGCGAGACCACGATCATGCCCCAGGTGAACAACGCCCCGACGGTGCTGGCGCTGGTGATGTAGGTGAACGCCTGCTCCGGCACCAGGTAGTTCAGCGCCACGCCGATCAGCATCGCCCCGAAGGTCACCGCGATCGCCCGAGCGGGCACCGCGCGCCCGGACAGCACGCCGACCCCGCGCGGCGCGTGCCCGTCGTGCGAGAGCGTGCGCAGCATCCGGCCGGTCGAGTAGATGCCGCTGTTGCAGGACGACAGCGCCGCGGTGGTGACCACGAAGTTGATCACCCCGGCGGCCGCCGGAATGCCGATCATCGCGAACGCCTGCACGAACGGGCTGCCGTCCGGGCTGAACTCGGTGTACGGCGCCAACGCGGTCAGCGCGGCCAGCGCGCCCACGTAGAAGATCAGGATCCGCAGCATCACGGCGTTGATCGCCCGCGGCAGCACCTGCTTCGGGTTCGCGCTCTCGCTGGCGGTCTGCCCGACCATCTCCACGCCGATGAACGCGAACATCACGATCTGGAACGACAGCAGCGCCGAGGTGGCCCCGTTCGGGAACAGCCCGCCGTGCGACCAGATGTTGCTGACCGAGGCGGTGTCACCGACGTCGCTGAAGCCGAACACCAGGATCAGCGCCACCAGCACGATCATCCCGACGATGGCCAGCACCTTGATCAGCGCGAACCAGAACTCGAACTCGCCGAACAGCTTCACCGCGATCAGGTTCACCCCGCTGAGCACCACCAGCGCTCCCAGCGCCGGGATCCACTGCGGAACCTCGGGGAACCAGAACTGGAAGTACTCGCCGACCGCGGTGATCTCGGCCATGCCGGTCACGATCCACACCAGCCAGTAGCCCCAGCCGGTCGCGAACTTCGCCCACGGGCCGACGAACTCCCCGGCGTACTCCGCGAACGAGCCGCTGACCGGGCGGTACATCAGCAGTTCGCCCAGCGCCCGCATCACGAAGAAGATCATCGTCCCGGCGATCGCGTAGATCACCATGAGCCCGGGGCCGACCTGGTCCAGCGCCTTGCCGGAACCCAGGAACAGGCCCACCCCGATCGCGCCGCCGATCGCGATCATGTTGATGTGCCGGTTGCTGAGTTCCTTGCGGTATTCCCCGGGTGCGGGTTCGCTCATCGCCGTGCTCCTGAAAAGGGAGAGGTCTCGTGTGGAGCGGTACCTTAGCCATCCGGCGAGTTGGTGAAAACCGCAGCCCCCGGTGCTGCTGCGAATGGACGCACGCAGCCGCGCGATCGAGGGAGCGGTGCCCGAATCGTGCCCGGTGCGGACGGAGTGACCTGGGGTGACGATGTGCAGAAAGGTTACCGCGCTGAAACCTGGCCGTGCTGAAACCGGACCGTGCTGAAATGCGAAGCGCCGCATTCCGGGGGAATCCCCGGAATGCGGCGCCCGCGGAAACCCTTACAGGTTCGGGTAGAGGGGTTGTGCGTTGGCGAGTGCTTCGACGCGGCCGCGGAGTGCGGTGGTGGTCTCGGTGGTGAGGTCGGGTTGGAGGGCTTCGGCGATGATGTCGGCGACTTCGGTG
>NZ_JADDUE010000003.1 GCF_016526145.1 Saccharopolyspora galaxeae | reverse complement strand
CCTGAATTCTTCTCACTTTTCGATGTGCTCACAGCATCGGATGCCATCAGTCACGGCGCCCTTCCCACCGGACCTTCGCCCGGCGCGTCAGGCCGGAAACACCGTTCGACCGACACTCCCGTTCCAGATGCTTGCAGATGTAGGGAACGGTCACGGGGTTGGGTCGTTCCGGTTGTCGTGCTGTTCATCGGGCGTCACCTGCCCGCGGCTGGCCTTGGGTGTTGCGCATCGTGACGCCGTGCTCGTGCAGCCGTTGGCGCACGGTGCCGGCGGCGACGTCCATGCGGTTGCCGATCCGGGCCAGCGACCATCCCTGGTTGTAGAGGCGGACGGCGTCGTCGATCTGTTCTTCGGATAGGCCGCGTCGGCGCATCGGGACACCGTGGCGGTGCAGGATCGTGCTGACGGTGCGGCGCTCGATGCCGAACTGATCACCCAGCTCGTAGATGGTCGCGCCGGACCGGTAGCCCTCGATCAAGTGCTGCACTTGCTCGCCGTCGAGTTGCTTGGCGCGGTTCGGCCGTTGCCGCTTGGGTTTCGGTTGGAGGGGGTCTTCGAGGTCGGGCAGCTGTTGCCGCAGGGTTTCCAGCGCGCTGACCTGGTCTTTTGTGTTCGAGTAAGCTCCCCCAACCTCCACAGGAAAGGGTTCAGGAAGCCCCTGAACAGCATGCGGCCTGCGATGATTCGCGGCATGGGGGCTTCCTGAACTCGTGTGCCGATCGCTACACCATGCGAACCGCGTTTGCGATGCCGGTGCTGATCCGCCAGCGTCACGTTGGTGCATGTCTTGCGTCAGTTGATCGGTGAGCGGCGTTCGAGGAACACGGTGTCGTGCCAGGCGCCGTCGCGTTGGGCGATGCGTTCGCGGATGCCGACGGTGCGGTAGCCGGCGGCGTGGTGGAGGGCGATGCTGGCGCGGTTGTCGGTGAAGACCGCGGTCTGCAGGGTCCAGAGTCCGGCGGCGTCGGCCTCGGTGACTTGCTTGTACAGCAGGGCTTTTCCAATTCCTCGTCTGCGGTAGCCGTCGGCGACGTAGACGGCGGTCTCGGCGACGCCGGCGTAGCACTCGCGGGGTGAGACCGGGCTGGCCGCGGTCCAGCCGACAACCTCACCGTCGAGTTCGGCGACCCAGCGATGGTCGGGCAGCCACTTGGCGTCGAGGCTCGCCTTGCTGGGCACGGTCGTCTCGAAGGTGGCGATGCCGGTGTCGATGCCCTCGGCGTAGATGCGGCGCACCGCGGTCCAGTCATCGGCGCTCAGTGCTCGGACGGTGACGTCGGTCGGGAGATTGTCCGGGCAGCAGGGCTGCGGGCCGAGTAGCCCCATGACCGCGTCGGCGGCGTGGGGCAGGCCGGTGCAGCAGGCTTCGTTGATCGTGACGATCGTGGCGGTGCCTTCCTTGCTCAGGCGGACGAAGCCGACGTCGGCGAGCTTGCGCACGTGGAATGAGCATGTCGACTGACTGGTGCCCAGGATCTTTGTCAACGCACCCACGGTGATGCCCTTCGGGCTGGTGGCCACGGCGTGCAGCAGTCGCACCCGCACGGGTTCGCCGAGGCAGGCGAACCAGTCGGCGTAGGTGGCCGCATCGGAGGTGGGCAGGACCTGTGCTTGCCGGAGTGCGATGGCCATGCCGCCAGTGTATCGATTGAAATCGATGGTTGCTTCCATCGAGAACGCTCGATACATTCAGCTCAACTCAATCGAGATCCATCGATAGAAGGAGTGAGTGATGAGCGAGACGCCTGTAGTGGTGGTCGGTGCTGGTCCGGTCGGGTTGGCGGCGGCTGCCGAGCTGGTCGAGCGGGGCGTGGAACCGCTGGTGCTGGAGCGCGCCGATCAAGCAGGGGCCGCGGTCGTGCAGTGGCATCACGTGCGCCTGTTCTCCCGCTGGGCCGAGCTGATCGACCCGGCCGCGCGCCGCCTACTGGACGCAACGGGCTGGCAGGTCCCTGATGAGGCCAGCTACCCGACGGGCAGGGAGTGGGCCGAGTACTACCTGCGCCCGTTGGCCGACGCACTGGGCGCGCGGGTGCGGTTCGGCGCCGAGGTCGTGGGCGTGGCTCGACGTGGCCGGGACCGGGTCGTTGACGCTGGGCGCGACACCGAGCCGTTGACCGTGCACCTGCGCACCGCTGCGGGCACTGAGGAACGGGTTACCGCGCAGGCGGTGATCGATGCCTCGGGTACCTGGAGCAATCCGAATCCGCTCGGTGGCGACGGGCTGCCCGCCGTGGGTGAGCACGCTGTGGCTGGGCAGATCGTGTACCAGGTGCCGGATCTGACCGATGCGGTGGTCCGCCAGCGGTATGCGGGGCGGCACATGGTGGTGGCGGGAAGTGGGCATTCGGCGTTGACGGCGCTGGTCGCCTTCGATGAGCTGGCCGCTCAGCATCCGGACACGCGGATCACGTGGTTGCTGCGTCGCGGCGAGGTGGGCGACACCTTCGGCGGTGGCCAAGCCGATCAGTTGCCCGCCCGGGGTGCGCTCGGCCAGCGGGCCAAGGCCGCCGTCGAGGTCGGGCGGATCGCGATCGTCACTGGATTCCGCACCGCAGCGGTCGAACGCGACGCACACCGACTTGGCCTGGTATCCGATGCGGGAGCGCGGGTCGAGTCGGTCGACGAGGTCGTGGTGCTGACCGGGTTCCGCCCCGACCTGTCGTGGCTGTCGGAGATCCGGCTGGGCCTGGATGCGACGTTGGAGGCGCCGGTGGCGTTGGCGCCGTTGATCGACCCGAACGTGCACTCCTGCGGCACGGTCTACCCGCACGGGGTCACCGAGCTGTCCCATCCGGAGCCCGGGGTGTTCCTGGCGGGGATGAAGAGCTACGGCCGCGCGCCGACGTTCTTGGCGATGACTGGCTACGAGCAGGTGCGCTCGATCGCCGCCGCGCTGGCCGGCGACCGTGAGTCTGCCGAGCGGGTCGAGTTGGTGTTGCCGGAGACCGGGGTGTGCGGCGGTGCTGGAGTCTTCGACGCTGCGGCCGAGGAGCAGGATGGCGGGTGCTGCGGCGCATCGGCTGAGCCGGAGGCGCTGACCGTGTCGGCGCCGTCCGCGAGCTGAGCTGGGCACGCCGGTGTCCTCCGGAACGCTCGCGCAGTCGGATGTGGTGAGCCGGGCGGGGTTGCGGCGGGTGCTGGTGACCTTGTGCGTCACCGAGATCACCAGTTGGGGCGTGCTCTACTACGCCTTTCCCGTCCTGGCCGGGGACATCTCCGCGACGACGGGCTGGCCGACCACGGCGATCACTGCGGCGTTGTCGGCTAGCCAGCTCATCGCTGCCCTGGTCGGCATCCCGGTCGGCCGATGGCTGGATCGCCGGGGGCCGCGCGGGGTGATGACCGCAGGCTCGACGCTGGCCGTACCCGCCCTCGTGGCGGTGGCCACCGCGCAGAACCTGGCGTGGTTCCTCTCCGCGTGGCTGCTGGTCGGGGTGGCGATGGGAGCGGTGCTGTATCCGCCGGCATTCGCCGCGCTGACCCGGTGGCACGGACCCGATCGCGTCCGCGCGCTGACGATCCTGACCTTGGCCGCGGGGCTGGCCAGCACCGTGTTCGCCCCGCTGACCGCCGCACTCGCCGCCGGTCTGGATTGGCGGGCGACCTACCTCGTGCTGGCCGGGGTCCTCGCGGCGGTCACGATTCCCGGGCACTGGTTCGGTCTCGCCCTGCCGTGGCCGGAACGCCCGGTGGCCGAATCCCGATACGAGGAGGCTGACCCGCGGCAGGTCGCCCGGAGCCCGGTGTTCGTCGTGTTGACCGTCGCGTTGAGCGTGGCCGCGTTCGCCACCTTCGCCGTCGTGATCAACCTGGTGCCGTTGCTGGCCGAACGCGGCATCGGCACCGCTACCGCCTCGGTCGCGTTGGGGCTCGGCGGTGCCGGTCAGGTCCTCGGAAGGCTCGGCTACAGCACGCTGACTCGGCGCACCACCGTGCGGGCACGCACCGCGCTGATCCTGCTGGCGATGGCGCTGACCACGGCGCTGCTCGGCGTGCTCACCTCGGTGGCCGCGTTGATCGTCGCCGAGATCCTGGCGGGCATGGCACGTGGAGTGTTCACGCTGCTACAGGCCACCGCCGTGACCGACCGGTGGGGAGCCCGGTACTACGGGCAGCTCACCGGCCTGCTGTCCGCACCGTTGACGATCACGATGGCGCTGGCTCCGTTCGCCGGCGCCGCGCTCGCCAGCCTGCTCGGCGGCTATGCCACGACCTTCCTCGTCCTGGGCGCGGTCACCACCGCCGCAGCCCTGCTCTCCCTTGCTACGAATCCTGAAAGGAACATCTCGTGACCGATGTCGATGCTCTCGTGATCGGCGGCGGGCAGTCCGGCCTCGCTGCCGCCCACGCCCTCCGCCGAGCCGGCCGAGTGCCGGTGCTGCTCGAAGCCGGACCGGAACCGGTGGGGTCGTGGCCGACGTACTACGACAGCCTCACCCTGTTCTCCCCGGCCCGCTACAGCGCCCTGCCCGGGATGGCCTTACCCGGCAACCCGGACCACTACCCGCATCGCGACGAGGTGATCGACTACCTGCGCCGCTACGCCAAGAACCTCGACGCCGACATCCGCACCGACCACCGCGTCGAGCGCATTCGCCGCGACGGCGGCCGATTCGTGGCCGAAGTCCACAATGGTGAGACAGTAACGGCACCCCTCGTAATCGCGGCGAGCGGAGCGTTCGGGCGCCCCTACCGGCCGAACCTGCCCGGCCTGGATTCGTTCACCGGTGCCGTGCTGCACGCCGCCGACTACCGTGAACCCACCGGGTTCACCGGGCAGCGGATCGTCGTGGTGGGTGCGGCGAACTCCGCGGTGCAGATCGGAACCGAACTCGCTGCCCATGCCCGGGTCACGCTGGCCACCCGGCACCCGATCAAGTTCGCACCGCAGCTCATCCTGAGTCGGGACGTGCACTTCTGGTCCGTGGCCAGCGGATTCGACCACCTGCCGATCGGACACCTGGTGCACACCCCGCCGCCCATGCCGGTCAACGATGACGGCCGCTACCGGCACGCCATCAACGCGGGCAACCCAGACCAGCGGCGGATGTTCACCGCCATCGAGCCCAGCCAGTTCACCTGGCCGGATGGCACCCGCGAGCACGTCGACACCATCATCCTGGCCACCGGCTACCGTCCTGAACTGTCCTACTTGGACTCAACTGGGGCGCTCGACCACCGCGGCTTGCCCTACCAGAAGCGCGGGCTGTCCACGACCGTGCCGGGACTGGGCTATGTCGGGCTGGAGTGGCAGCGCAGCTTCGCTTCCGCCACGCTGCGCGGAGTCGGCCGGGACGCCCGCTATGTCGCCGCACGCCTCCTTCGTGCCCGCACCTGATCGACGCATCATGCGGTGCGCAAGCGATCGGTGATCTCGGCGACGGTCGCCTTTGCGGTGCGACCCGCGCCGATCAGGGTGGCCGAGGCCGACCCCGTCCAATCCCCGTACCCCAGCAGGTACAGGCGCGACTCGTCGACCGACCGCGTCCCCACCGTCTTCGGTACTCCGTTCTGAACCTCCAGTCCCAAGGGGGCCAGGTGATCCAGTGTGGGGCGGAAGCCGGTGCACCAGATGATCGCATCAACGGGTTGCTCGGTTCCGTCGTTCCAGGCCACGCCAACGCGGGTCAGGCGGTCGAACATGGGGTGGGCCTGTAGCACGCCGCGGTCACGGGCTTCGCGCACGCTGGGCACCATCACGATGTCGCCGAGTCCAGAGACGCCGTCGCTGTCCGTGCCGGCCCGGCGGGCGGCTTCGCGCCGGGTGGCCACGTCGAACAGGACACGGCCGTCCACGTCATCGGGCATGAACCGGGGTGGACGCTGGGTGACCCAGGTCGTGGCGGCGACGGTGGAGACATCGGCCAGGATCTGTGCTGCGGAATTGCCGCCTCCCACGACTACCACGCGTTGATCGCGGAACTGCCCCGGCGAGCGGTAGGCGACGGTGTGCAGTTGTTCTCCCGCGAATTCGTCGCTGCCGGGGTAGACGGGCAGGTATGGTGTGTCCCAGGTGCCGGTTGCGCTGATGACGATCGAGGTGCGCCACGTCCCGTGGTCGGTGTCGACGGCCAGCCACGCCCCGGCGTCGTGGACGCCATGCACGTGGACGGGGCGGTGCACGGGCAGCTCGTATCGCCGCTCGTAGTCGCGCAGGTAACTGACGACGTGGTCAGCGGTGGGGAAGGTTTCGCCGTCTTGGCGGGGCATCCACCAGCCGGGCAGCGGGCTGTACTCGGCCGGGGAGAACAGCCGCAGCGAGTCCCAGCCGTGTCGCCACGCCCCTCCCGGCTGGTCTTGTGCGTCCAGGATGGCGAACTTCAGGCGGGCTCGGCGGAGGAAGTACCCGGCGGCCAAGCCGGTTTGCCCGCCGCCGATCACGACCACGTCCACGACCTCAGCCATGTCTACCTCCGCCTGCTCACAGTGCCCTCGAACGACCTGGCGATCATTAGCAGTTCCGGCCGCCCTGTGTTTCGCAGGCCGCGACGGTCGTGCGGACCTGGGTGCAGGCCGAGCAGCGCAGGATACGAGCAGCCACTTGTGTTGGCTGTTGCACGGGGATCATGCCGGCACTCATGCGGCAGGTGACCGGTCGTCGTTCAGGGCGGGCGTGTTCGGCGCACACGCCCGCGCCGCAGTCCATACAGGTCCCCACGGCTGGCCGTTCGACGTTGTGCTCTACGCAGTCGAAGCAATGCATGACGGTCTCCTTCCGTGCGTGCCCGGGGACGACCTTGCCGACCCGGAATTCCGGTTAGGTGCCGATGATGGTGAGCCACCCGGCCAGTGCGGCGAGCGTGACGAGCAGGACGGGGATGGTGAGGACGATGCCGGTGCGGAAGTAGCGGCCCCAGCCGATGTGCATTCCCTTGCGGTCGAGCACGTGCAGCCACAGCAGGGTGGCCAGGCTGCCAATCGGGGTGATCTTGGGTCCGAGATCGGAGCCGATGACGTTGGCGTAGACCATCGCCTCGTGGGTGAGCCCGGTCGCCCCGACGGCGCCGATGGCCAGCGCGGCGATGAGCACCGTGGGCATGTTGTTCATGATCGACGACAGCACCGCCACCACGACACCAGTGCCCAGCGCGGCGGCCAGCACCCCGTGGTTGGCGAAGAACCCGAACAGCTTGGCCAACTCGCCGGTGAGCCCCTGGTTGCGCAGGCCGTAGACGACCAGGTACATGCCGATCGAAAACAGCACGATCTGCCAGGGCGCTTCCCGGATGACCTTGCCGACCGGAATGCGTCGCGGCCCGGTCGGACGGTCGCCGTCGGACGTGGCCGGGGCTGCTGCGAGATCGCCCTCGTCGGCGGTGTTACGCGGATCGCCCACCGGGTGCTGCTCGCCGGTCCCCGCGCTTCCTGCGCCCACGGTCGCGGGTAGCGGCTGACGCACGGACTGAGGGAAGGCGAAGGCGGGCTTGCGGGCGGCGACCGCGATGAGGATCAGCGCGCCGGATCCGGCAACGACCGACAGCGGCACGCCGATGGGGTCGGCGCCGAAGTAGCCGATCAGCAGCAGGACGAGCACGCCCCACCCGGCGCGGAAGGTCACCTGGTCGCTGATTGCCTCCGCTGGCTGGCGCAGGGCGGTGACATCGTAGATCTTCGGGATCGAGCGGCGGAAGTACAGCAGTAGTACGCCCAGGCTGGCGGTCACGGAGACGAGGCCGACCGGGACCATGACCGCGGCGAATCGGGCGAAGTCGATGTGGAAGAAGTCGGCGGAGACGATGTTGACCAGGTTGGACACGACCAGCGGCAGGCTGCCGGTGTCGGCGATGAACCCGGTGGCCATGACGAAGCCCAGTGATGCCTTCGGGGAGAACCGCAGCGCGAGCATGATCTGCATGACGATCGGGGTCAGGATCAGCGCGGCGCCGTCGTTGGCGAACACCGCGGCGATCGCGGCCCCGAGCAGAACGATCAACACGAACAGCGCTCGGCCGTGTCCGCGTCCCCACCGGGCGACGTGGAGTGCGGCCCACTCGAAGAAGCCGCACTCGTCGAGGATCAGCGAAATGATGATCACGGCGACAAAGGCCAGGGTCGCGTTCCAGACGATGCCGACCACGGTGGGCACGTCGGAGAGGTGGACCACTGTGGTCGCCAGGGCCACCACCGCGCCGCCGAGCGCGCTCCAGCCGATGCCCAGGCCCTTGGGTTGCCAGATCACCAAGGTGAGCGTGGCGAGGAAGATCAGAATGGCTGCCACAGTCATGGCGTCGTTGTCTCTCCTGTCGAGCGTGAGTCGGAGTCGGTGGCGGCCGGCTACCGGCCACCAGTCGGGTTAGTGCTCGCCGTTCGCGAGAAGCGCCAGTTGTTCGGCACCGACCGGTGTCGCCGCGCGCCACGGCAGCACAGCGGTGCGCTCGGCGTGGTCGGTGGCGACCTCGGCGAGATAGCGGCGTTCGGAGGCGGCGCGGGCCACCAGCAGCGGGTCGACGGGGGAGGCCGCAGCCAAGCTCTGGTTGACCACCCAGGCGAACGGCTTGATGCCTGCCCGAGCGAGATCCCCCTGTAGCGCGGCGGCCTCATGCACTGGGGTGGCCTCCGGCAGGGTCACCAGCACGACGCGGGTGTAATCCGGGTCGGTCAGCCGGTCGAGCAATTCCACGGCCTCGGGCGGTGGAGCCTGGCCGGACTGCTGGGACAACTGGCGCTGGTAGCTGCGCGAGGCATCCAGCAGCAACAGCGTGTGCCCGGTCGGGGCGGTGTCGACCACGACGATCCGGTCCTGGGCGGCGGCCACGGTGCGGGCGAAGGCGTGGAAGACAGCGATCTCCTCGGTGCACGGCGACCGAAGGTCCTCCACCAGCAAAGCCCGGCCCTGCTCATCAAGGTCCGCGCTGGCCTCGGCGAGCACCGCCTCGGTATACGCCGCCGTCTCGACCACCGGGTCAATGCGCGTGACCTCCAGGTCACCAAGACCGTCGCCCAGCGAGGTGTCCAGATGCGCGGCCGGATCGGTCGTGGTCAGCGTGACCGGAAGCCCCCGCCGAGCGAGCCCCACGGCGACCCCGGAGGCGACCGTGGTCTTGCCGACGCCGCCCTTGCCCAGCGTCATCACCAGACCGCGGCCGTTGGCGGCGACCTCCTCGATCAGATCCCGCACATGGGTCGCCACCCCGGCGGGCAACACGGCATCCGCTGTTGAGACCGCGCTCGCTGGCAGCATGGGGCAGAGCATGGCGCGTAGGCCCCGCACGCCCAGCGGCAGCTCCGGCAACAAGGGTACGGACTCGATCTCGGTGACCTCCGCCAACGACTCGGGCATCTGCGTCAGCGCGTCCTGAGCGCGCTGCTGCCACGCCTGCGCCAGGGGATCGTCGTCGCGGGTGGCAGTGAACACGCCGTTGACGATCAACCGCTGGTTGCAGACGCCCAGTTCCCGCAGTTCGGCAGACGCCCGTTCGGCTTCTGCCAGTGCTCCCTGCTCGGGTCGGGTCACCAGGACCAGCGTGGTCTGATCAGCGTCGGCCAGGGCGTGCATCGCCTCGGTATAGCGCTGCTGCTGCGCGCCCATCTCCGCCAGCGGGCCGATGCACGAAGCGCCGCCGGGGCTGGTGGCCAGGAAGTCCGACCACGCGCTGGGCAGGCTCAGCAGGCGCAGCGTGTGTCCGGTGGGCGCAGTGTCGAAGACCACGTGGTCGAACCGCTCGCGGATCTCCGGGTCGGCCAGCAACGCGACGAACTCGTTGAATGCTGCGATCTCGACCGTGCAGGCGCCGGAGAGCTGTTCTTCGATCTGTTCCACCGCTGAGGCGGGCAGGCTGTCCCGGTACGGGCCGAGGACCTTCTCCCGGTACTGGGCCGCCGCGACGTTCGGATCGAGGTTCATCACGAATAACCCGGTCACCCCGGGTACCGGCCGCGGGTCCCGTCCCGCAGTGGTCTCCAGGACCTCGTCGAGGTTGGAGGCGGGGTCGGTGCTGGCCACCAGCACGCTGCGCCCGGCATCGGCCAGTCCGATCGCCGTCGCCGACGCCGTCGAGGTCTTACCCACGCCGCCCTTGCCGGTGAAGAACACGAACGGCGTGCGCACCCGGAGCAGACCGCCGAGGACCTGATCGGCGGGCACCGTGCCCACGCTCAGCACTCCCCGCCGCCGCAGCAACCACTACCGGGCTCAGACTGCTCGATCACCGGCAGGCCAGGGCGCTCGGTGGCCACACCCGTCCACTCGGCCAGTTCCACGCGGGTCGGATACCGCCCGGAGGTGCGCAGTGCACCGTCGACGAACACGGCAGGAAGGGCTTCTTCGCCCTTGTCCTTCAGCAGCGCGCCGACCTCGCCGTTCTCCACGAACTGGCCGGGCTCGGAGGACAACCCGAACCGGTGGACCTCCACGCCCGCGGAGTCCAGCCACTCCACGTCAGCGGCGAACTGCGTCAACGCCGGGTCGACCGATGGCCCACACACCCCGGTCGAACAGCACATCGCCGGGTCATAAATCTCGACAGACGCCATCACGGACCCCTTCCCGCTGGGAGTACTACCCAGCCGACGCTACATCGACCGAAGCTGATGAATCAAACTTAGCTGATGTGACCACGGCCTCTCTGGCTTCTGTGCAATGAAGGGAATCGGCTAAAAGGGCTGCTCATAGCCATCGTGAACCCTCGTGGTCGTTGCTTGACGGGACGCCTCGTCCGGTGCTTTCATCGAACTATGTTGATGTCACCCGTTGCTGGTGCTGGCGCAGAAGAGGCTCCCGGGCAGGCTGTGGAGGCGCAACCCGACCTTGCCGAGGCTGTGGTGAAGCTCTTCGGGGACCCGCTCCGCGCGGAGATCGTGCGCCTGCTTGCCCGTGAGCAGATGTGCACCTGCCACCTGGTGGAGGACACCGGAGCACGGCAATCCACCATCAGCCACCACCTGCGTGTTCTCCGCGAAGCTGGCTTCGTCACCGCCGAGCCGCGCGGGCGGTACACCTACTACCGGCTGCGCCCGGACGCGCTGAGCCTGCTCACCGTCGGCATCGCGAACCTCACCGCGCAGGCACACCATGCCCAGGCCATCCGCCGCCCCTGTGCCTGAGCCGAGCGCCGTCCCATCAACAGCACTCGATAGGAGACCTGACCCCAGCCAAGCAAGCCCCGAGCCAAGACTCGCCCTACCGAACTCCAGGCGACTGACCATGAACACGTCACCCCACCACCACGATGCCGAGGAATACCGGCTGACCGACCCACACGTCACCGAACTCCTCGACCGCGCCACCGCCGACCTGCAACCCCAGTTTCAGGGGATCTTCGGCCCGGAGACCATCCGCGCGGTACTGGACGAGACCTACACGCAACTCAACGCCACCGCCCGGGTGCACACCCACCTCGCGACCCTCGCGATGCGCTTCGCCCGCGAACGCCTCACCTCGATCGCCAAGAACCAAGGAGCCCTCGTGTCCTCGACCCCCGAAGTGCTGTTCGTCTGCGTGCACAATGCAGGCCGATCCCAGATGGCCGCCGCGCTGCTGCACCACCGCGCCCAAGGTCGGGTCACCGTCCGTTCGGCCGGCTCCGCCCCGGCCGAGACGATCAACCCAGCGGTGGTGCACGCGATGGCCGAACTCGACCTCGACCTGTCCCAGGAGTTCCCCAAGCCCTTGACGACCGAGGCGGTCGAGGCCGCCGACGTCGTGATTACGATGGGCTGCGGGGATGCCTGCCCGGTCTTCCCCGGCAAGCGCTACCTCGACTGGGAACTTGACGACCCCGCCGGGAAGTCGGTCGAGGAAGTCCGCGCCATCCGCGACGAGATCGACCGCCGCGTCACCAGCCTGCTCGCCGAACTGGCACCGGAGGCCGCGCGGTGACGAGCGAGATCCGCAACCTGATCATCGTCGGCTCCGGCCCCGCCGGATATACCGCCGCCGTGTATGCCGCTCGGGCCGAACTCGACCCCCTTGTCTTCGAGGGCACCCAGTTCGGTGGCGCGCTGATGACCACCACCGAGGTCGAGAACTATCCGGGCTTCCGCGACGGCATCATGGGTCCCGAACTCATGGAGCAGATGCGCAACCAAGCCCTGCGCTTCGGTGCCGAACTGAGAACCGAGGACGTCGAGAACATCGACCTCAGCGGTGAGACGAAAACGGTCCTCGCCAATGGCGTCGAGTACCGGGCCAAGGCCATCATCCTCGCGATGGGCGCCGCCGCCCGCTACGTCGGAGTGCCCGGCGAGGAACGCCTGCTCGGGCGCGGTGTGTCGTCCTGCGCCACCTGCGACGGGTTCTTCTTCCTCGACCAGGACATCGCCGTCGTCGGCGGCGGCGATTCGGCGATGGAGGAAGCGACCTTCCTCACCCGCTTCGCCCGCTCGGTCACGATCATCCACCGCCGCGAGGAATTCCGCGCCTCCAAGATCATGCTCGAACGCGCCCGCGCGAACGAGAAGATCAAGTGGCGCACCAACGCCGTCGTCACCGAGGTCGTCGGCGACACCGCGGTCACCGGGTTGAAGCTGCAGGACACAGTCACCGGTGCCGAATCCGAGCTTCCGGTCAGCGGCATGTTCGTCGCGATCGGACACGAACCCCGCAGCGAACTGGTCCGCGACCAACTCCACGTTGACGAAGAGAAATACGTCCTCGTGCAACAGCCCACCACGCAAACCGGAATCCCCGGTGTCTTCGCAGCAGGCGACCTGGTCGACAAGACCTACCGCCAGGCCATCACCGCGGCCGGCTCTGGTTGTGCGGCAGCCATAGACGCCGAACGCTGGCTCGCCGAACACGAAGCGACCAGTGCGGCACACATCGCTCCAGAACACACAGGCGGTGGATACGCCGCCAAGGTCGGAACCGCCGCGCGCTGACCTCAGACGCGTGGCCCTTACCCGACGGAAGGTCGTTCATGCGGGTAAGGGCCACGGCGTCTATTCCACCGCTGCCAGCATCGCTCCGGGTTGGCGTTGCTGGCGGAGGTGGTGGGTGAGGGCGCGTGCTCGTTTCGAGCCGATGCTGAGCTTGCGGCGGAGGGTGTCGGCTGAGATCGGACGTTGGTAGAGGTTCCAGTGTTCGGCGTCGAGCCGGTATGCCTTTGCGCGCAGCGGATCAGCATCCTCACCGTGCGGTACTCCTGAGCCAGCGTCAGCGCTGTTGGTGCAGTGACCAGGCACGTTGTTCACCATCGTGCGCAGCGCTGGCACCTCGGCACTCGTCTCGGAGCCCTTCGACAACGGGCGGGTTTCACCGGTGTCCGGTGAGTACGGCTCTGGTGATGCGTTCTCATCTGACTCGTGACCGGTGCCGTTTGACGTCTCCGCTCGGCGCCGCTTGAGCGCCTGGTTGAGCAGTTCGACTGACAGCAGTAGCGCGAGTGGTGGGCAGGCGGCTACGGCGATGGAGAAGGCGTTCAGCTCGGGTGCGGAGGCGATGTTGGCGCACAGCGACAACCCGATCCCGAGGGCGAACGACAACCATGCCTTCCACTGGCCGGTGGCGCGATGGCGGTGGCCGGTTTTCCACAGTTCGATGGTCGCCATCGTCAACAAGCCGTCAACGATGAGCGGCCAGAGGGTGGCTGTGGTCTCGTCGGCGCCGAATCGCAGGGCGAAGTCGCGGCCGTGCCGGTAGGAGACGTAGGCGGCGCCGACGGCCACCAGGAGGGTGCAGGCGCACTGCAGGTGCAGTGACCGGTCGGGAGCGGGGCTCGGTGTGGACGGTGTGGCGGTCATCGCGCTGCACCTGCCCAGGTCTGCCCGTGGGTGTCGCGGATCGGGACGTCGCGCTCGTGCAGGCGTTGGCGGACGGTGCGGGCGGCGACGTCCATGTGTGCGGCGATCCGGGCCAGTGACCAGCCTTGGTTGTAGAGCCGGACGGCGTCGTCGATCTGCTCGGTGGACAGGCCGCGGCGGCGCATCGGGACACCGTGGCGGTGCAGGATCGCGGACACGGTGCGGCGCTCGATGCCGAACTGGTCACCCAGCTCGTAGACGGTCGCGCCCGAGGTGTAGCCCTCGATGAGCTTCTGGACCTGGTCGTCATCGAGTTGTCGAGCGAGCCCGTCTACGGGGCTGACCTGGATTTCTGGACCTTCGACCAGTAGGTCGCGGTGGTTCGTACGCTCTAGCGTTAGGTCCGCTTTCGGGTACTTACTAGAACAACGACCTGCACGACGAATGCTCTGACGCGGTCGGTCGACGTCCGACGTTGAGAACGGGGCCTTCGTCGACCGGCGACTTCCGCGGCTATTGCGGAGTTGGCTGGATCGACGAGAAGGCGGAGAGGGGACGACGGCCAGCATGCAGCCCGGTCCAACGTCAAGATCATATGGCGATCTGATGGCGACCGGAACGCGGTTCAACGCGCCACAACCCGTCGGAACGAGGAGGAACGAAGCCCGCTGACCTGCGGCGGAGCGCGAGTGTGCTGGTCAGAATCGAAGGGCCACTACCTTGACACGGTAGAGGTCGCTGGTTCAATCCCAGCATCGCGCACCACGATTTTAGCAGTTCACAGCCCCTATCGGTGTTCTACGCCGATAGGGGCTGATTGCTGTTTGGGAGCACTGCCGCGAAATGAGGTCACCGATGATGACGTGGGCGGCCCAGCTGTATTCCGAGTTCTGATCCGGGCCGGACTTATCTCGGGTGCGAAGCGCAACCTCCACAAGTGCGAAGAGCGCCGGAGATGGCCACACAGGGAGGGTGCCGCCACCGCAGGACGGCGCCCCGCTGCTGCCGTTCCCGCTGTCCCCGAACGGGTAGCCACCTACCGCCGGCCGGGTCGGGCAGCAGGTACCGCTCACTCCCAGGCCCGCTCAGCGTAGGAGGACGGGCAGGGTTTCCAGACCGCGGAGGACGACACCGGGTGAACGGAACCGCGGACTTCCGCACGGGCGCATCCCGGGGAACGCCCGCAGCAGGCGCGGAAGAAGGACCTCGGCCTCGAGGCGCGCGAGCGCCGCTCCGAGGCAGTAGTGCGGCCCGGCGCCGAAACTCAACGGACGCACGCCGTCGCGGGTCAGGTCGAGGCGGGCGGGTGCGGTGAACTGCTGCGGATCGCGGTGGGCAGCTCCTACGAGACCGATGACAAGGGTTCCAGGCTGCACCTTCCGATCGCCGAGGACCGCGGGTTCGTCGGCCATCCGGAATAACATCTGCACCGGAGCGTCGAAGCGCAGCAGCTCCTCGACCGCCGAGGACGCCAGATCCGGGTCGTTCCGCAGCAGATCGGCCTGCGCGGGCTCGTCCAGCAGCGCGCGCAACGCCAGCCCGAGGAACCCGGTGAGGGTTTCGTGGCCTGCGGTGAACAGGAAAACCAGGTTCCCCACCAGGTCCTCGTGTTCCTCGCCGTCCCGGGAGAAGGCCTCGACGATGGACGACAGCAGGGTGTCGTCGGGGGCGGCCCGGCGTTCGGCGATCAGCCCGTCGAAGATCTCGACCATGGCGAGGGTCGACGCTTCCATGCGCCGGTTCTGGGCCGGTGACCGGATCGGGTCCAGGATGGCGCCGGTGTCCTCGCCCAACCGGACCAGCTCCCGCGTCGTGCTGCGGTCGATTCCGAACACCGAACCCATGACCGCGGCGGGGAGCGGGCGTGCCACGTCCGCCACGAGGTCGGCTTCGCGTCCCGTGAGCGAGCCGAGGACCTCGTCCACCGTCGCGCTGATCGAATCGCGCAGCGCCGCGATGCGGCGGGGCGTGAAATGGGGAGCCATTGCTGCGCGGAAGTGCTGGTGCTGCGGGGAATTGCGGAATCCCACCGCGCGGCGAACCACCCGCTCCGCGCCGCTGCTGCGCCACTCGTGGCCGAGCATGTCCAGGTGCGCTGCGTCCAGCGCCCCGAACGAGCGGCTGCGCACCAGGTCCAGGCAGTCCTCGTAGGACGACAGGAGGATGCCGTCCAACACCTGCGGCAGCGGGCTTTCCAGGACGCGGGTATCGCCGAACAACTCCGCGTAGTCGGGGTAGGGGTCGGCGAGGACGCGCGGCTTGATGATGCGCTGGAACAGGCGCGCGCGCTCATCCGCGCCGAGCAGGTCGGTCGTCGATGTCATCCCGCAGTCCTTGTCCTTCCGGACGGGGTGGGTGAGGGGTCGGCCGGGGGTTCCGGTAGGGCCGGGCGGCTGCTCTCCAGGAACGCGCGGATCATCGCGGTGGTCGCGGCGGGCCGTTCGACCAGCGGACCGTGGCCGGCACCCGCGACCGCGGCGCTGCGCGCGCCGATCCGCCGTGCCATGCGGTCGATGCTGTCCGGCGGCCACGTGTCGTCGTCGCCTCCGTGAACGACCAGTTTGGGAACGTCCACAGCGGACAGGTCCGCTTCCCGCGGATCCAGGTTCCGCAGCGACGCCGGGAATCCGAGCAGGTGCTCGGGATCGGCGTCGAGGACGTTGCGCCGGAAGCTGTCGAACGCGCGGCCGCCCTCCCGCCCGTGCGTGAGAAGCCACCCAGAGACCTCCTCCCACAACGCCCGCGGACCGCCGTTCGCGAGCAGTTCCCGGACGTGGTCCGGGAACTCCGGGGACTTGGACGCGGTGAGCCCGGGGCCGGAGGAGATCAGCGTCAGGCTGCGGACAGCGCGGGGCGCATCGAGCACGGCCGTGCGGGCGACGAATCCGCCGAGACAGCTGCCCAGCAGGTGCACCGGATCGCCGCCCGTCCAGGTGGTGAGCACGTCCGACAGATCACCGGCGAGCTTTTGCACCTCGTAGGCACCGGATTCGGACACCCGTCCCGATCCGGGCTGCCCGAGGTGGTTGTACACCAGGCAGCGGTACCCGGCGCGGGACAGCAACGCCAGCGGCACGGTCCACAGGTTCTTGTCGTGCAGGTATCCGGTCACCATCACGATCCGGCCGAGCGCCTCGCCGGGAGGGTGTGCTTCGAGCGCGCTGAGCGGGCCCCGGGATGTGCTGATGACGCGTTCGCGGATCCTGCCGAGACTGCCGGAGGCGGCAGGCGACATGCCTCAACTCCTCGTGTGGTCAGCGATGTCAGGGCGCCGGGACGGGTTCCGGCGGCGTAGCGCCGGTGCTCGCGGCGCACGCGGCGCTCTCGAACTCGGCGACCGCGCGGGTGGGCGAGCGCATCGCCTCGATCTCGGAGCGGAGTTCGGCGGCGTTGTTCCGGTACGCCGGGTCCTCGAGAACGCGCTCGACGCCCTCGGCGACGGCCTCCTCGGACAGGTCGGACACCGCAATCCTGTGGGCGATGCCGCGTCGTTCGAGCTGTTCGGCGTTGGCGAACTGGTCGCCGAGCTGCGGCACAACGATCTGCGGCAACGCCTTGGTCAACGAGACCATCGAGCTGCCCGCCCCGCCGTGGTGCACGACCGCATCGCACGCGGACAACAGCTGGTCGTGCGGGAGCCAGCCCGGCGCCCGCACGTTCGGCGGGAGAGCCCCCAGCGAGGAATCCCGGGATCCGGTGCCGGACAGCACGACCTCCACCGGCATGTCGGACAACGCTCGCGCGGCGGTACTGAGCGCTTCCAGGCCCTGCCGCATCGGCAGGCTGCTCATGGACACGCACACCCGGGGTTTCGCGCGGGGTTCGGTCAGCCAGCGCGGCAGCACCGCGTTGCCGCAGTAGGGGACGTATCGCATCGAAATCCACGAGGAGTTCTCGGTGCGGCGCAGCCCCGGCGGGCACGTGTCCAGCACGGCGTGCGGTTCGAGCGCGGCGGCGTCGATCCCGAAGCGATCGTGCAGCGCCCGCCGCTTCGGCCCGGCCGATTCCCACAAGGAGCTGATCAGTTCGTCCGGGCAGTGCAGTCCCCAGCGGTGCGACACGGTGGGGATCCCGGCCAGTCCGGCGGCGAGCGGTCCGGCGAACTCCATGGGATCGGACATCACCACGTCCGGGCGCCAGTCACGACAGAGCTGGAGGACGTCGGTGGCCGCGCGGTCGGCGATATCCAAGCCGAGGTCGGCGATCGGCCGGTGGTTGTCTTCCCCGGTCGGATCGTCACTGGCCGCCCACAGGTCGCGGACGGAGACATCGCTGACGACCGTGCCCGCCAGTCCCGCGTTGCGGGCTTCATTCACGATCAGCCGCGGGCCCGCGACGAGCACCTGATGACCAGCGCTGCGCAGCGCCCAGGAGAACGCGACCATCGGATAGAAATGACCGAATGCGGGAAGCGTGGTTACGAGAACCCTCATATCAAACCTTCACGACGAAAATTTCCTACTCGGATCCATTCATGTCGGTGCCCCGCGCGACAACCCACCTCCCGCGATGATCACCCGTTCGAGTGGTCATATGAGATCC
The DNA here is from genome assembly GCF_016526145.1 of Saccharopolyspora galaxeae. Taxonomy (GTDB): domain Bacteria; phylum Actinomycetota; class Actinomycetes; order Mycobacteriales; family Pseudonocardiaceae; genus Saccharopolyspora_C; species Saccharopolyspora_C galaxeae. Next base: position 581,208 of record NZ_JADDUE010000003.1, on the reverse strand, counting down.
GGGCAAGGTTCGCGCGCGGATGGTGCCTGCGGTGCTACCAAGTGGTCCTTCTCGGAATCCGGACCGGCCGCCCGAGCGGAAGCGCAGGTCACAGGGGTTGCACGTTGATCCGCGGAAACAGGGTCGGCAGGGTGTATTCGGCGTCACTATCGGGAAACTTGTTTGATGGCGATTTATCCGTAGCGTGGAAAAACGCTGTGGATCCGAAGCGGCCGCATCTCATCTATCGCGTCAGACGAGGAAGCATGCCCCGCCACTTGGCCTTCGCCATCATTCCCGCGCACGGACACGTGAACCCGACCCTGCCGCTGGTCGAGGAGCTGACTCGCCGCGGCCACCGCGTCTCCTACCTGACCGGCGAGGCCTGGCAGGGCCCCGTCGAGGCCGCAGGCGCCGATTTCGTCCCGATCGCGGCGGGGTACCCGCCGGCCCGCGGCAGAACGGCCAGGGCGCAGCGAGCGGGATGCGCGCGACGCTGGGGGTTTCCTCGGCACGGCGCGGGAGACCGCGCCGCGGCCGGGAAAGCCGGGGTGCTGGTGGTTCGGCTGTGCCCGACCTTCGCCGGCAACGAGCACTTCTCGCTGCTGAGCCGGTTCTTCGGGGACATCGACGTGCAGGGACCGCAGTTCGATGACGCGCGCGAGCCACGGATCCGCAGTGTGTCGTCGATGCGTGTGCTCAGCGCGAGGCTGCGATTGCGCAGTCAATATCGTGGAGTGAGTACGACTCGCGGTAGAACGGGATCAGCGTCGCCCGAGGCTCCGCGAGCTGGATGCGACTATGTGCCGCTCCCGCAGCAAGCTCGGCATCTGGACTGGCGACCCGTTCACAGTTTTTCATGAGCTTCCACCGCAGGACGGCCGAAAGCTGCTGTAAGCCGGTGACGGCATTGCTGAGGACGGTGTCGATCGTGTGCGCGGGCGAGTCTGCGTTGTGAGCGGCTTCGGCGGGGGTGGCCTCAGCGGCGATGCGACGTGCTTCAAGCAGACCGGGTATCGGTGGTTGCGGGAGCGGTTCATGGCTCTGCGGGACAGGCTGCAGCGCGGAAGTTGCACGACCCGGTCCGGCTCGCACTCTGCACCGCCCACCGCCACCGGTCATGGGCGCCAGGAATTCTTGATGTGCAAGAGGACCTGTGCGTTATTTCCGTGGATGTCGCTCCAATCCGCATCGATAGCCGATTTGTTGGGCCGCACATCCAGCGCGTTGCTCCCCTTGAACGGGTTGTCCCAGTGTATTTGCAGAATTTCGCCGAACTTGTTGCCGGGGAGGTGTGACAAAAATATCATCTCACCTCTACGCCGGTCGCAAATCCTTTGGACTCGCTGGCAATGCAACCGCCGGCACCCGGAATTATTTCGTACTCTTTCGCTCCTTGCCCCGGCCAACTGCGATGGTCCTCTCCGGGGTCGTCCGGATCAATTGCGATATAACCGCCGGGTGAAACGGAGGAGATCGACATCCTCCCGTGTTGAAACTGGACGAAACACGGCGTCAGGGTGTAGTCGCTGAGGTTCACAATAGAGATATCAAAAGTACGATGGGCGCGCCCTTTCGTCACAAAAGGAAGACTTCCGAGGATGTCGCGGATGGCGCGTCCAAAGAGAGCGTCGCCGTCTTTGAGCAGCTTGTTTTTAGTTTCATCCAAGCCAAGCATGATAATACCATCCCAACTCTTTGTGCGGGAGCGGCAATGCAGAGGGCGTGGAGTTTGGCAACCGCTTCGCCGTTCCCATGGCCGCTCGACTGCTAATTCCGGATGATGTCCGAGTAGTCGTTGTGGCTCCGGTACTACAGCTGGTTCGTCGACGGAATGTTACTGACCAGCACTGCTTCGTCGTGCGAGTGGTTTCCGAAGTGGTCCTCATGCCTAGCCCGGATCCCCAATTCAGGTACGGGGCGAAGTTGAGCAGCTTCGCCCCGCGTCAGTCCTCCCGGACGTGCCACTTCTGCTGGTCCGAGCCAGCGGTCTTGGTGATCCTCACCTGGCTGCCCGGGCCGACCTCGGGTTCGTCGCTGCCGGCATCGAGGCAGAACGTGTTGCCGCCGTCGGAGATATCGATACGAATGACGGTCGTGCCGCCTTCTTCTCCGACTTTGCGGGTGGTCCAAGATGTGGATTCTTGTTATTGCTCTGGTGCAGCGAACGCTGGCGACGGAGTCCCTGTCGCTGAGTCCGCTTCCGTACACGGCAAGCCGACTACCGTCCAACGGCTGACGAGCAGGGACGTCTCGGTTGCTAATCCACTACTGACCTCCGTATCCGTGCCGGTCGATGGTGAAATCTACAGGCGGGAACCGAAACGAGCACATCGCTCAGGCGGGTGACATCAACAGCGTCTAGAATGCTTCATCATAATGGCCGAGGTGGTCACCTGTCCGCCTCAACCAGGGTTACAGTGTGTAATAACCGTATTCTGCAGAAATCGCATGAGCGTGTTTCGGTGCCTGCCGAGGTTGTTCTACAGGAGTCGGAACTGGCCGTTGCCGGCAGGAAGGGCGTCGGACCGAATGCCCGCCCGAGCGCGGCCTTTCGTAGGGGGTTCGTCCTACGAGGCTGCCGCGGTTTCCTCATTTCGGCTCGACGCGACACGTTGTCGAGGCCGGGGCTGCTGCGGGCGTACGCGCCGGGCGCAACGCCGAGCACGCGCTTGAAATGGCGGGTCAAGTGGGACTGATCATAGAATCCCGATGTGGTTGCGACCGTGCGCGCCGGCATAGCGCGCATGCATCCGTGATCTGCTGGTCGGCCTTCCCGGTTCTCGGTGGCGCATTCGGTGCTGGCTGGTTTGATCGCCCCGATGATTCTCCTCGCTGCGGCGGTGGACGCGCCGCCCGCTGGTGGTCCGGGGATTCGGCGGTCACGATTGCGGGATGGATGGCGTCGCGGCGAACCTGGCGTTGGTTCGTCCTGCTCGGCGGCTTCTTCGCCGCTGCGGAGATCGCGCTGGTCTCGCTCCGGGACGCCCAGGTCCACCGGCTCGCCGAAGCCGGACGGCGCGGTAGGGGCGTGGCACGGCTGAAAGCCGATCCGAACCGGTTCCTGTCCGCCGTGCAGATCGGCGTCACCTTCACCGGGTTCTTCGCCTCCAGCTACGGCGGGGCGACGATCGCCGTGCGGCTGGAACCCGCGCTGTCCGGTTGGGGACTGCCCGCGGGGCTGTCGGCCACGGTGTCGTTGATCGCGGTGACGGTGTTCGTCTCGTACCTCTCGCTCGTATTCGGCGAGTTGGCGCCGAAGCGGCTCGCGTTGCAGAAGCCCGAGGCGGTGTCGCTCACGGCGGCCGGAGTGCTCGACGCGGTGGCGACAGCTTGCCGTCCGGTGATCTGGTTGCTGTCGAAGTCGACGAACGCCGTGGTGCGGCTGATGGGGCTGAGCCCGCGGGAGGCGGAAGGCTCGGTGAGCGAGCAGGAGCTGCGCGACATGGTCCGCGCCAGCGATCAGCTCACCGTGGAGGAGCGCCGGCTGATCATCGACGCGTTCGAGGCAGGTGATCGGGTGCTCAGCGAAGTCATGGTTCCCCGCACCGAGGTGCACTTCCTGGACGCCGCGATGTCACCGCGGGAGGCGGCCGACGAGGTCGCGGGAAAACCGCACTCGCGCTACCCGGTGATGCGGGAAGCATCGCCCGACGACGTGGTCGGGTTCGTGCACATCCGCGATCTGTACACCGCGACCCGCGGCCGCCGCGGCGCGAGCACGGTCGGCGGGCTGGCACGCCCGATCGCCGTCATGCCGGGCACCAAGCCGGTGCTGGCCGCGCTGACCCGGATGCGCGGCCGCGACGGCAGCCACTTGGCCGTCGTCGCCGACGAGTACGGCGGCACCGATGGCATCGTCAGCGTCGAAGATCTCGTCGAGGAGATCGTCGGGGAGATCTGGGACGAGTACGACCCCGGTGGGCGCGCGGCGACCACGTCCGCTGCCGGTGTCTTCGAGCTCGACGGGATGCTGCACCGCAACGACGTTGAGGACAAGACCGGTGTCGTGCTGCCGGAGGGGCCGTACGACACGTTGGCTGGATTCGTCCTCGGGCGGTTCGGCCGCATTCCCGCCGCCGGTGAATCCGTGCGCGCATTGGGGCACGAGTTCACCGTTCTGGCCATGGAAGGCTTGCGGATTTCCCGGGTGCGCGTGGACGTCAGCGCGGAGGGGACCGAACGGGCTGATTCCGAACCGGGCTGAGCCGGGCCCACTCGCCGCGCCTGGTGCGCCGACCGGCCAAATCGCGGAAACGGAGCACGATCTGCGTCGTCCTGGCCGGCGGTGGGGCGGCCGGACGCATGGCAGGCGGACGTGCAGCGAACAGCAAGATCGTCTGCGGCGGGGTCGCGCGAGTAGCCTCCTCCTTGATCGAGGAGGGCGGATGGCGAAGCGAACGTGGAGTCTCGTCGCCACGGCCCTGGTGCTGCTGTGCGCACCGGGGCAGGTGGCGGCGGCGCCCGCCGAGCCGCAGGTGCAGGACGCGCTGGACCGCATGGTCGAGCAAGGTGTGCCGGGTGTGCTGTACCGGCACTCCGAGCCGGGTTCGGAAACCGTGTTGCGCAGCGGTGTCGCCGACCTGCGGACCGGTGCGCCGGTGCCGCAGCGGGGGCGGTGGCGGGTCGCCAGCCTCACCAAGAGCGTCACGGCGACGATCGTGCTGCAACTGGTGCACGAAAACCGCCTCGGTCTCGACCAGCCGCTGGCCGAAGTGCTGCCGGACGTGGTTCCGGGGGACGAGCGGATCACCGTGCGGAACCTGCTGCAGCACACCAGTGGGCTCTTCGATTACGCGCAGGCGCCGGAGTTCCGATTTCCCGATGATTACGTGCACCGGCCCTTCGCACCTCGCCAGCTCGTGGACCTGGCCGTCGCGCACGGGCCGGTCGCCGAACCCGGGCAGCAGTGGAGTTACAGCAACACCAACTACATCGTGCTCGGCATGATCGTCGAGGAGCTCACCGGTGAGCCGTTGAGCGCGGTGTTCCAACATCGCGTCCTCGGTCCAGCCGGGATGCGGCAGAGCTACCTGCCGGTGCACTACCCGCTGATCAACGGGCCGCACGCGACCGGTCACCACGTGCTGCCCGAGCAGACCGGCGATCCGACGAGGTACCCGTTGACCGAGCTCGATCCGTCGTTCGCGTGGGCGTCGTACGGGATGGTCTCCGGTGCAGCGGACATGAACCGCTTCTACCGCGCGCTGTTCCGCGGCGAGCTGCTGCCGCGTCCGCTGGTCGACGAGATGCTGCGGGCCGTGCCCGGTGGCGACCCGGTCTTTCCCGACTACGGACTCGGTCTGGAGAACATCGAGCTGACCTGCGGTGTCACGTTGTGGGGCCACACCGGCTCGATCCCCGGCTACAGCAGTTATGCGTTCTCCACGGCCGACGGCAGGCAACAGGTGTCGATGTCGCTGAACGTCTTCATGCTGGGCGAACGGGCGGTCCCGATCATCTACGACGCCGCCGACGCGATCAACCAGGCCGTCTGCCACCAGCCCTACCCGCAGCCGCCCGTACCTGCGGCGTGAGCGCACCGGTACCGCTCAGCCCCTCCCGAGCAGCGATCGGGCGAAGAAGGCGATGTTCGCGGGGCGTTCGGCCAACCGGCGCATGAAGTACCCGTACCACTCGTCGCCGTAGGCGAGGTAGACGCGCAGCCGCTTGCCCTCCGCGGCGAGTCGTTCCTGCTCGGCCGGGCGGATCCCGTACAGCATCTGGAACTCGAAGCTTTCCGGTGACCGCCCGGCCCGTTGCGCCAGGTCGTCGGCGATCGCCACCATCCGCGGATCGTGCGTGGCGACCATCGGGTAGCCCTCGCCGTTCATCAGCGTCTTCAGGCACCGCACGTAAGAACGGTCCACTTCGGACTTGTCCGGGAAGGCCACGGACTCCGGCTCGGCGTAGGCGCCCTTGCACAGCCGCACTCGTGAGCCCGCCGACGCCAGGTCCCGGCAGTCCTGCTCGGTGCGGCGCAGGTACGCCTGCAGCACCGCTCCCGCCCATGGGAAGTCCACCCGCAGATCCCGCAAGATGTCCAAAGTGGAATCCGTGGTGGTGTGGTCCTCCATGTCCAAGGTGACCGTGGTGCCCACCGCCGCGGCCGCCTCGCAGATCCGCTGCGCGTTCGCCAGCGCGATCTTCGCCCCGTCACCGGGCAGGAACTGGCCCACTGCGGACAGCTTCACCGAAACTTCGGCTCGATCGGCGAGCCCGGCCGAGCCGAGCGAGTCCAGCACCGTCCGGTACGCCGCCACCGTCGCGGCAGCCTTGTCCGCGTCGGTGGTGTCCTCCCCGAGGTGGTCCAGGGTGACGTGCAGGCCATGATCGGCCAGCGCGCGCGTGGTGCGGACCGCGTCCTGGGCGGTCGTTCCGGCGATGTAGCGGTCGACGACGGGGCGGGTGAGCGGGTTGGCCTCGACCAGGTGGCGGACGCGGGGCTCCCGCGCCGCCGCCAGCAATGCCGTGCGCAGCATCGGATCTCCTCTAGTGCGGCGGGAAGCGGGGTCAGCCCATGTGCGGGTAGGTGTGCCGGGTCGGCGCCACGAACGTCTCCTTGATCGCCCGCGGGCTGGTCCAGCGCTGGATGTTGAACAGCGAACCCGCCTTGTCGTTGGTGCCGGACGCGCGGCTGCCGCCGAAGGGCTGCCGGGACACGATCGAGCCGGTGGGCTTGTCGTTGACGTAGAAGTTCCCGGCGGCATGGCGCAGCTTGCGGTGCGCCTCGTCGATCGCCGAGCGGTCGGTGGCGAAGACCGCGCCGGTCAGCGCGTACGGGCTGGAGCCGTCCACCACGTCCAGGATCTCCGAGTAGCGGGCGTCGTCGTAGACGTGCACCGCGATGATCGGTCCGAAGTACTCGGTGGTGAACGCCTCGTCCGCCGGGTCGGTGCCGACCAGCACGGTCGGCTCCACGAAGTAGCCGGTCGAGTCGTCGTAGCCGCCGCCTGCCAGCACCTCGAGCGAGGCGGTGTTCGCCGCCCGGTCCAGCGCGGCGCGGTGCTTGGCGAACGCGCGCGCGTCGATCACCGCCCCACCGAAGTGCGAGAAGTCGGTGACGTCGCCGAAGCTGATCTGCCGCGCCAGGTCGGCTAGCTCCTCGCGCAGCCCGGACTCCCAGATCGACCGCGGCACGTAGGCGCGGGACGCCGCCGAGCACTTCTGGCCCTGGTACTCGAACGCGCCGCGGGCGAACGCCGTGGCCAGCGGCTCCCGCTCGGCCGAAGGGTGCACGACGATGAAGTCCTTGCCGCCGGTCTCGCCGACGATGCGCGGGTAGCTGCGGTAGCCGTCGAGGTTGTCGCCGACGGTCCGCCACAGCTTCTTGAACGTCGCGGTGGAGCCGGTGAAGTGCAGCCCGGCGAAGTCCTCGTCGGCCAGCGCCACCTCGCTGACCGCCTCGCCGCGCCCGGTGACCAGGTTGATCACGCCTGGGGGCAGCCCGGCCGCCTCCAGCATCCGCATGGTGAAGTGCGCGGCGAACTGCTGCGACGGCGTCGGCTTCCACACCACCGTGTTGCCCATCAACGCCGGAGCGGTCGGCAGGTTCCCGGCGATCGCGGTGAAGTTGAACGGCGTGATCGCGGTGACGAACCCGTCCAGCGGCCGGTATTCCATCCGGTTCCACTCGCCGGGCACCGAGTTCGGCTGCTCGGCCAGGATCCGGTTGCCGTAGTGCACGTTGAACCGCAGGAAGTCGATGAACTCGCAGGCCGCGTCGATCTCGGCCTGCTGCACCGACTTGGACTGCCCGAGGATGGTGGCGCCGTTGATGGTGTCCCGCCACGGACCGGACAGCAGATCCGCGGCGCGCAGCAGCACGGCGGCGCGCTCGTCGAACGGCGTTGCGGCCCATTCCGGAGCGGCTCGCTTCGCGGCCCGGACCGCGTCGGCGACGTCCGCGCGGGTGGCCTCTGCGGAAGTGCCCAGGACGTGGGCGTGCTTGTGCGGCTGCACCACGTCGAACGGCGTGCCACCCGCCATGCGCTGTTCGCCCGCGATGGTGCTGGTGAGTTCGGCGCGCTCGGACTCCAACTCGGCGATCCGCTTCTGCAGCGAGTCCCGCTCGGCCGAACCGGGGGCGTAGGACTTCACCGGCTCGTTGGCCGGTGCCGGGACGGTGGTGATGGCGTCCATGGCGATGTCGCCTCCTCGCGCGTAGTGCGTTGTTGGCGGGGTTCCCCGGCCTTTCGGAGGAAGAACCGGGTTATTCGAAGACTAGGAGCGTGGAAGCGCCGCGCGGCTGTACGATCAGCCATCATTGAGGGGAGCGTGTTGTTCGGTTGGACAAGACCATTCCGCTGCCCGGGGCTCCGCTGCGGCAACTGCTCGTGGCGGTCGGTGAGCCCCTGGTCGACCTGCTCGCCGCGCCGCGCGGCTTCGACCAGCACGTGTGCGATGTCGTGATCATCGACCCGGACGAGGACGCCGAGACCCATCCCGGCGACCTCGTGCTGGTGATCGGTGCGCGCGGGCGGTCCGCGGTGCGGCAGGTGCGCTCCGCGGCACGGGACGGGGCGGCCGCGGTGGCCGTGAAGGTGCACACCGACCAGGACTCGCGAGCGCTGCGCGACACCGCCCTCGACGCCGGTGTCGCGGTGCTCGGCGTGCGGCCCGAGGTGCGGTGGGAGCAGCTGGAGTCGCTGGCCCGCTCGGTCGTGGACAACGCGCGGCTGACGGTGGAGGCCGACGCCGGCGAAACCCTCGGCGACCTGTTCTCGCTGGCCCAGACCGTGGCGGCGATGACCGACGGGATCGTCAGCATCGAGGACACCGCCAGCCGGGTGCTGGCCTACTCCCGCTCCGACGACGACGTCGACGAACTGCGCAGGCTGTCGGTGCTGGGGCGGCGCGGGCCGGAATCGTACCTGGCGATGCTGCGCGAGTGGGGCGTCTACGAGCGGTTGCGTTCCGGCGAGGAGATCGTGCACGTCGGCGAACGTCCGGAGCTGGGCATTCGGCGCCGGATGGCGATCGGCATCCATGCCGGTTCGCAGCCGCTGGGCACGATCTGGGTGCAGGAAGGCGCGAAACCGCTCGAGGAACGTTCGCAGCGCGCGCTGCTCGGCGCGGCCAGGGTCGCCGCGGTGCACCTGATCCGGCAGCGGGCGGAGGCCAGCGCGGCGCCGAAGCTGCGGGAGAACCTGCTGGCCGGGCTGCTGGACGGCAAGGTCGACGCCGCCTCCGTGGCGGGCAACATCGGCGCCGATGCGGACCGCCCGGCGGTGGTCGTCGTGTTCACCCTGCGCGGGCGCGCCGGGGTTTCGGACCGGTCCGAGCTGGAACTGGAGCGCACCGAGATGACCAGCCTCATCTCCGTGCACGCGGCCGCTTATCGGCGCAGCGCGCTGGTCACCAACCTCGGTTCGCGGGTGTACGCGCTGCTGCCCGACCTGCCCGGGACCGCGCTTTCCGGCGTGCTCGGGATGACCAGGGAGATCGTCGCGGCCGCGGGACAGCACCTGCGCGCCGGGGTGCAGGCCGGTGTGGGGGCGGCGGTGCCGACGCTGGAGGACGTATCGCGCTCGCGGGCCGAAGCGGACCGCGTCCTGGACGCGATGGCGCACGACGTGGACAACCGGATAGCGACGATCGCGGACGTGCGGGCGCGGGTGGTGCTCAGCGAGCTGCTCACCGTTCTCGGCGGCAACGAGCGCTTCCGCGATCCCAGGATCGACGCGCTGTGCGCGCACGACGCGGAGCACACCGGTGCGCTGGCCAGATCGTTGCTGAGCTACTTGGAGTCCTTCGGCGACGTGCGTTCGGCCAGTGCCGCGCTGCACGTGCACCCGAACACCTTGCGCTACCGCATCCGGCGGGCCGGCGAGATCAGCGGGATCGATCTGTCCGATCCTGCTGAGCGGCTCGCTGCGCACCTGCACCTGCTGCTGCACCGGCGCAACGAGCGGAACCGATGAGCGGCCCGCGCCGAGACCACCCGATCAAGTGATGCGAACCGCTGTTCGATGCGGGCACTCTGGAATGCATGGATCTCCAGCGCAGCACATCCCGGCTCGGCGAACGTCCCGGCCCCCGCCGTTCATCTCCCCGCCGTTCTTCGCTCGGCCGTTCACCCCGCTGCCGTTCGCGCCATCACCGCCAGGTCGCCGATCGACGGTGCACGCGGCACCGCTCGGGCATCGATCAGCCGCGAAACGGGTCGCCGCCGGTGCGGTGGACGGATCTGGTCGGACGCGAGCCGCCGGGGCGGCGATCGCGGCCGCCCGCATGCTCAGAGTTTGCGCAGCCGCACCCGGTTGATGGCGTGGTCAGCGTCCTTGCGCAGCACCAACGTCGCACGCGGCCGGGTGGGCAGGATGTTGTCCACCAGGTTCGGCCGGTTGATGGTGTGCCACAGGTGCCGCGCCTCGACCCGGGCGTCCTCATCGGACAGTCCGGCGAAGTGGTGGAAGTGCGAATCGGGGTCGGCGAAGGAGGTGCCGCGCAGCGCCAGGAACCGGTCGGTGTACCAGCGCTCGATGTGCTCGGTGTGCGCGTCCACGTAGATCGAGAAGTCGAACAGGTCGGAGACCGCCAGGCTCGGCCCCGGCTGCAGCACGTTCAGCCCCTCCAGGATGAGGATGTCCGGCTGCCGCACCACCTGTTCCTGATCGGGCAGGATGTCGTAGGCACGGTGCGAGTACACCGGCGCGGACACCGCCTCGGCCCCGGATTTGACCTCGGTGACGAACCGCAGCAGAGCGCGCCGGTCGTAGCTTTCCGGGAACCCCTTGCGGTGCATGATGCCGCGCCGCACCAGCTCCGCCTTCGGGTGCAGGAAGCCGTCGGTGGTCACCAGGTCGACCTGCGGGTGGTCCGGCCAGCGGGCCAGCAGCGCGCGCAGGATCCGCGCGGTGGTGGACTTGCCGACCGCGACGCTGCCCGCGACGCCGATCACGAACGGCACCTTCGGCGCGGCTTCGCCGAGGAAGGTCGTGGTGCTGGTGTGCAGCCGCTGCCGGGCTGCCACCTGCAGGTTGATCAGCCGCGACAGCGGCAGGTAGACGTCGGCGACCTCCTCGAGGTCCACCGGTTCTCCGAGGCCGCGCAGCGCCTCGAGCTCCGCGTGCGAGAGCGGCAGCGGCATCGAGTTGCGCAGTTCCCGCCACTGCTGCCGGTGCAATTCGACGTACGGGCTCAGTTCGCGGGCTCGCGTCACAGCGCACACCCCTCAACGTTGAGGATCGGCTCCGGTGCGGCGCGCGCAGCCGATCCCGCACCGGCGCCGCCTGATCGACGACGAGGTCACCCTAGAACCGGGGCGCCGGAAGACGCTGTGACGCAAGGCACCGTTGAACGGGCGGATCGGGTGATTGTGGACTCATCGCGGAACGGCGGTTCCGATACCTCGTCATCGCTGGAGAAAGCCCACTTCTGCAGGGAGAGCGACCGATCGTCCAGAGCGAGCGCGTCGTCATCAGGGGAAGAACGCGTCGTTCCCCGGACACAGCACGGCCTCGCGGTCGGGTACGTCCCGGGATTGCCCAGCGCGTGCACTTCGCACCGCCGACACTGCACGGCCGGCAAGGCCGCGGCGGCCCATCCGTCGTTCGGCGGCATTGCGGCCGGGCTATGCCGGTGCGCGCAGGCCATTTCGCTGCGAGGGCCCCACCTGGCGAAGCAGGGCACCCCGCGCAGCGACGGTGGCTCAGGACTCCTCGTGCTGACGCCCGCGGTGCAGCAGCGAGTGCCGGTATCCGTACGCGGCGTAGACGATCAAGCCGAGCACGAACCAGGCGCCGAAGCGCAACCAGGTCAGCGGTTCCAGGAACGTCACCAGCCACAGCGAGAACACGATGCCGATCACCGGCACGATCGGCATCCCCGGCGTGCGGAAGCCGCGCGGCAGGTCGGGCCGCCGGTAGCGCAGCACGATCACCGCCGCGCACACCACGACGAACGCCAGCAGGATGCCGATGTTGGTCAGCTCCGCGGCCTCCTCGATCGGCAGCAGGCCGGCGATCGCGGCGGCGGCGATGCCGATCAGCCAGGTGAACCTGGACGGCACCTTGCGCACCGGATGCGTGCGGGAGAACCAGCGCGGCAGCAACCCGTCCCGGCTCATCGCGAACCCGACTCGGGTCGCGCCGAGCATGAAGGTGAACAGCACGGTGAGGATGCCCAGGATCGCGCCGACCGCGATGATCGCGCCCACCACCGGCAGCCCGACGTCGGCGAAGGCGGTCGCGAACGCGCTCTCCGAGCTGATCTGCTGGTACGGGATCATCCCGGTGAGCACCAGGCAGCACAGCACGTACAGCACCATCGAGATGATCAGCGAGTACAGGATGGCCTTCGGCATGTGCTTCTGGGATTCCTTGGACTCTTCGGCCGCGGTGCTCAGCGCGTCGTAACCGAACACCGCGAAGAACACGGTCGCCGCCCCGGTTACCGCGCCGCTGATCCCGAACGGGAAGAACGGCGTGTAGTTGCCCGCTTTGATGTGGAACGCGCCCACGATCAGCACCAGCAGCACGATCGCGACCTTCAGGTAGACCAGGGCGCTCTCGAACCGGGCGGCATTGCGCATGCCCTGGTTCAGCACGAACGCGATGAGCAGGCACAGCACCACCGCGAACAGGTTGATCTTGTAACTGCCGGGCGGCGCGTCGGTTCCCTCGGTGCCCGGTGCGCCGAGCATCCACATCGGCAGGTCGAGGTGCAGGAAGCCGAGCAGCTCGTTGAAGTAACCGGAGATCCCGATCGCGACCACCGACACGATCGCGGTGTACTCCAGCAGCAGGTCCCAGCCGATCAGCCAGCCGACCACCTCGCCGAGCACCGCGTAACCGTAGGTGTAGGCCGAACCCGCTTTCGGGATCATGCCGGCGAATTCCGCGTAGGAGAACGCCGCTGCGGCACTTGCGATGCCCGCGATCAGGAACGAGACGAGCACTGCCGGTCCCGCCTTGCCGTGCGCTACCGCCCCGGCCAGCGAGAAGATCCCCGCGCCGATGATGCCGCCGACCCCGATCGCGGTGAGCTGCCAGAGCCCCAGGGTTCGTTGCAGCCCGGTGCTGGACTCCTCGTTGTCCTCGGCGATCGAGTCGATCGGCTTGCGCCGCAGTACTCCGCTGCCCGGGCTGAGCCCTGGTACCGCCATGGCATCCTCCTGGTGAGGGTCCGTCGATTCCGGCGAAAAATACGCGCTCCGGGAAAGCCCGGTGGTTGTCGGGGCCAACGAGGTTTGCCGGTGTTCGTTGTGCACTCCTACGATGATCAAGAACAGGTCGCGGCCGCGACGCCGTTCGATCTCGCCTTGCGTGCGGAACTCGGCACCGGCCGTGATGACCGGCCGAGACTCCAGTCCGCGTCCGGGTGGGAGAGAGTGCGATGTTCGCGTGACGGGGCGGCTTCGCGCTCGTTAGTGTTCACGTCCGCGCGAGGTGCGTGTCACGCGATGGAGGGTGATCACCAGATGTCCAGTTACCGCAGCGTCGTCGTCGGCACCGACGGCTCGCCGCCTTCGTTGCGGGCGGTGCGCCGTGCCGCCGAGGTCGCGCGTGACTCCGCTGCCAAGTTGGTCGTCGTGTGCGCCTACTACCCGAGCAGCGAGCGCGAGGTGGAGCAGGCTCAGGACGAGCTCGGCGACGAGGCGTTCCAGGTGGTCGGTTCCGCGCCTGCCGAGCAGACGCTGCTGGAGGCCGCCGATGAGGCGCGGCAGGCGGGTGCGTCCGACGTGGACACCGTCGCGGTGGTGGGCGCTCCGGTGAACTCGCTGATCGAGACCGCCAACAGCTCGTCGGCGGATCTGCTGATCGTCGGCAGCAGGGGGCTGAACACGCTCAAAGGCCGGTTGCTCGGCTCGGTGCCCGCGGACGTGTGCCGTCGGGCGGATTGCGATGTGCTCGTTGTCCGAACCTCGCGATGACCCTGCGGCCTCCGGGCCGGACGCGGAACGCTCGATGGGCAGCGAGGCGCTGATCGGCGAGGCCCTGCTGGGCGGGCACCCGAAGTACCGCAAGGCCGACGTGGCCGAGGCGGCTGGTGTGGACCTCGCACGGGCGGAACGGCTCTGGCAGGCGATGGGCTTCGCGCACGTCGACGACGAGGCGGTCGTGTTCACCGACGCCGACGTGCAGGCGTTGCAGATGCTCGTGCAGCTGGTCTCCGCCGAGGTGATCACCTCCGAGGTGGAGACCGCGGTCGCCAGGACGTTGGCGCAGACCATGTCGCGACTGGCCGAATGGCAGGTCGGAATCTTCAAAGCGGTGCTCGGCGACCGCTTCGCCGAAGACCTGGACATCACCGCGCAATTCGCGGAGGCGATCACGCCGGTGATGGACCACCTGCAGGGCTACGTCTGGCGGCGGCACCTGGCCGCGACCGCCGCCCGCGAGCTCAGCGAGGGCGACCCGGGGGTGGACGAGCGGGTGCAGGTGATCGGCTTTGCCGACCTGGTCGGCTACACCCGCCTGATCCGGGACTTCAGCGAGGTCGAGCTGGCGGGGCTGATCAACGACTTCGAGGAGCTGGCGACCGGTGTGGTCGCCGAGAACCACGGCCGGATCGTGAAGACGGTCGGCGACGAAGTCCTGTTCGTCACCGACACGTCGGCGGAAGCGGCCGAGATCGCGCTGACGCTGAACGAGAAGATCACCGGGGAAGGCAGGCTGCCACCGCTGCGCATCGGACTGGCACGCGGCACCGTGCTGGCGCGGTTCGGTGACGTGTACGGATCCACGGTGAACATCGCCAGCAGGTTGACCTCCGTCGCACGTCCGGCCTCGGTGCTGGTGGATCGCGAGCTCGCGGCTGCGCTGCGGGAGAACCCGGCCTTTTCCCTCACGTCCATCGGCCCTACGAAAGTGCAGGGTTTCCGCGGTCTGCGCGCGTGGGCGCTGCGCAGAACTCGCTGACCGCACCGAAAAAGCCCGACTTTGCTCTGTTCGAGTGAAGCCGTAGGTAACTGCTTGCTGCTGCGAACGCGGTGCCTCTAGCTTCAGCCGCGGCGGGATCGACGGTCTCGCCGATCCCGCTCAGGGATCCAGGGGAGCAGCGGACATCTGGGGAGAAGTCGTCCGCGAACGATCGGCATCGATTCTTCGATCGCGCCGAGGCTCGGCTCAGTCCGGACCGGTCACCTACCGGTGTGCCGCGCGATCGGTGTCGCCGAATGCGCACGAGTGCCCGGGGTCCGATTTTCGGCACCAGCACGCATTCACAGCAGGGGGTTCGAGCAATGGCATCGCACGGTCAGCAGAATCGTGGGCAATACGTGCAGCCGGGCAGCGAAGCGGCCGGTGGCCGGTTCGGCCGGATGTTCCCCACGGTTGCGCCGCGGGAAGCAACCGGGCTGGCGAAAGCCGAGGAATTCGGCCTGCCCGGTGGCAAGGTCGACGGCGGGGAAACCACCGAGGAACAGCTCAGCACCGTGCTCGACTCGGGGTTCACCTACTTCGGCCAGTTCGTCGATCACAACGTCACCTTCGACCCGACCAGCATGCTCGGGCAGGAGGTCGATCCGAAGGCACTGCGCAACTTCCGGCCACCGCGGCTGGACCTGGACAACGTCTACGGCGGCGGGCCGGTCGTCAATGAGTACCTGTACGACCCGGAATCCAAGGGCACCAAGCTGGCACTCGATCCCGGCGGACACGACTTCGCGCGCACCGGCAACGACATCGCGTTGATCGGCGATCCGCGCAACGACGAGAACCTGCTGATCGCGCAATTCCACCTCGCGGTCATCAAGTTCCACAACAGGGTCGTCGATGACCTGCGGTCCGGTCAGATCACCGACGTCCTCGGGGCCGGTTTCCCGGCGCAGCCCGCGGACCCGCCGGATGACTTGGAAGGCGCCAAGCTGGACGATCTGCTCGCGCTCGAGGACTACTACGGTGATCTCCTGCGCAAGGCCCAGCAGGTGACCCGCTGGCACTACCAGTGGATTCTGCACCGGCAATTCCTGCCGCAGATCGTCGGGACCGACCTCATCGAGGACATCACCGAGAACGGCCTGCGCTTCTACGACCCCGGCGAGCAGCCGTTCATCCCGGTGGAGTTCGCGGTGGCCGGATACCGCTTCGGGCACTCCACCATTCGCTCGCGCTACCAGGTCAACGCGGAGTTCGCGGCCGACCTCTTCCCGCTCGACCCGGAGGCCGACGAGCAACCGCGCAGCGATCTGCGCGGCGGCCCGGTGCGCCCGGAGCACGCGGTGGACTGGCGGTACTTCTTCCAGATCGACCCGGAGATCGAGGCGGCGAAGGCGAAGCGGCTGGAGGCCAAGCTCAACCGCCGGCTGCTGGACCTGCCGGTGCGGGCGGTGCCCGGTGCCCGCGAGGGCGCCCTGCCCTCGCAGCTCGGTTCGCTGGTGGTGCGCAACCTGCTGCGCAGCGAAGCTCAGGAGTTGCCGTCGGGCCAGGACATCGCACGCAAGATCGGCGAGATCCCGCTGACCGACGAGGAACTGGACAGCGAGGGCCCGATCTACCTCTGGTACTACCTGCTCAAGGAGGCGGAGGTGCTGCACGGGGGCCGCCAGCTCGGTCCCGTGGGCGGACGCATCGTGGCCGAGACGCTGATCGGCATCCTGCAAGCCGACCCGGCGTCGTACCTGTCGGTGTTCCCGCGCTGGGAACCCAACATCGGCGGAGCGGGCAGCGAGTTCGGCATCGCCGACTTCCTGACCTACGCGGGTGTCGTGCCGAAGCGTTGACTCCCGTGGCCGTGGGTGGGCATACCCCACCCACGGCTCGCCGGGCCGCTGGCCGGTCCTGGGGCGGAGTGGTCGCCGGGAGACGCAGCGGCGACAGGCATTCAGAACCGCCCGATCGGAATCTCGAAGTGCACCGCGGGGCTGTGCGCCGGGTCGTTCCGCCCGTCGAAGATCTCGTCGGCGATGCCTCGCCAGAACGGCTCCGCGCCGTCGATGCCTGCGTTGGTGTGCAAGTAGATCCGCTCGTAGCCGGGGGTGTCGGCGACGAATCGGCAGGCCGTTTCGACCAGTCCGCGCGCCAGCCCGTGCCGCCGGTGCTCCGGCCGGACGTAAACCCGGAAGATCTGGGCGGTGCTGCCGGACGGGTAGCGCTCCGCGAGCCACCCCGGATGCGGCGGGCTTTTCGGGCCGTCGGCGCGGACCGCGGCGGTGCCCACCACTTCGTCGCCGCGGGCCGCCACGAACAGCGCCTGCCGCGGGTGGTCGAAGTACGTGGCGGACATGTCGATCACGTCGTGATGCCACTTGGGGCTGTAGCCGTGCCCGAAGACCTCGTAGAAGGTGTCCAGCATGACCGACCGGGCCCCGTCGGCGTCCGAGCGGCGGGCGGGCCGGATCTCGTAGCCGGCCGCTCCGCGCCGGAGACCTGGCGCTGCCGGATCATCACCGACCGTGCGCCGCCGGTCGACCGTGGGTTGTTGCGATGCGTGCATGTCACCTCCGCGCGGCCGATGTGATCAAGATCGCTCGGCTTGTTGGAAATCATGTGCAACAGAGGCTATCCGGTGCTGCGCTCAACGGGTGATCCAGGGTGGCTGACCTGCGGAGTCATTCGCGTTCACGCATTGGTGCCCGAGTGGTCCCCGACGGGCGCGACCGGGCGGTTCCGCCCGATTTGACCGGGCGGCCGAACAACTCCGCGCGACGAGTCGCCGGAAGTGGGATGCCGCTGCCCCGTCCGCGCAATAAAGTCGGGAGCCATGGGAGTCGATCCGGGTACCTCGGGAGCCGTTTCCAGCCATTCCGAGGAGGTCGCCGCCCTGGTCGGCAGCTACGCCAGGATTCCTCCGGGGGAGCCGGTGCGGCTGGCGAAGCCGACCTCGAACCTCTTCCGGTTCCGCGGCGACTCGACCGCTCCCGGGCTCGACGTGGGCCGGATGAACCGCGTGCTCTCGGTCGATCCGGCGGACGGCACCGCGCAGGTGCAGGGCATGGCGACCTACGAAACCGTCGTCGACGCGCACCTGCCGACCGGGCACATGCCGCTGGTGATCCCGCAGCTCAAGACGATCACGCTCGGCGGTGCGGTGGCCGGTCTCGGCATCGAGGCCACTTCCTTCCGCAACGGGCTGCCGCACGAGTCCGTGCGGGAGATGGAGATCCTCACCGGCAGCGGTGAAGTCGTGGTGGCCCGCCCGGACAACGAGCACGCCGATCTTTTCCGCGGTTTCCCGAACTCCTACGGAACCCTCGGCTACGCCCTGCGGCTGCAGGTCGAGATCGAGCGGACCGAACCGTACGTGCGGGTCCGCCACGTCCGGTTCTCGACCGCCGAGGAATGCGCGGCCGCCATCGTCGAGATCTGCCGCGACGGCGAGTTCGAGGGTCACCGCGTCGATTTCCTCGACGGCACGGTCTTCGCCGCCGACGAGCAGTACCTATCGATCGGCACCTACGTCCCGGAAGCACCGGTGACGAGCGATTACACCGGTCAAGCCGTCTACTACCGCTCGCTGCGCGAGCACCAGGCGGACCATCTGCGCACGCATGACTACCTGTGGCGCTGGGACACCGACTGGTTCTGGTGCTCCCGTGCTTTCGGTGTGCAACATCCCGCGGTGCGGCGGCTGTGGCCGCGCAAGTACCGGCGTTCGGACGTATACCGGCGCATCGTGGCGTGGGACCGCCGAGTGGGTTTCAGCGACCGGCTCGCGCGTGCGCGCGGCGGCGCGGGCAGCGAGCCGGTGATCCAGGACGTGGAGATCCCGGTCGATCGGCTCGCGGAGTTCCTGGAGTTCTTCCACCGCGAGATCGGCATCGCCCCGGTGTGGCTGTGCCCGGTGCAGCTGCGCGACCGGCAGGGCTGGCCGCTGTACCCGATGGATCCGGACACGCTCTACGTCAACGTGGGCTTCTGGTCGGCGGTGCAGTTGCGGCCGGGGGAGCGGCTGGGCGACTACAACCGCGCGATCGAGGACTTCGTGAGCCGGATCGACGGGCACAAGTCGCTGTACTCGGACTCCTACTACGACGAGGACGAGTTCTGGCGGCTCTACAACCGTCCCGCCTACGAACAACTGAAACAGCGCTACGACCCGGACGGCCGGTTGCCCGGTCTGTACGAGAAGTGCGTGGGCAAGCCGTAGGGTCGGCAGGGAGGAGAACCGGAAATGGGTCTGGCAGAGGTGTTCCCGCGCATTCTGGGCGACGGTCTCGACGTGGAGTTCCGCGCCTACGATGGCAGCCGAGCGGGACGAGCCGGAGCCGACGTCGGCGTGCAGGTCCGTTCCCCGCTGGCGTTCTCGCACTTGGCGGCCGCACCGGACGAGCTGGGGCTCGCCCGCGCCTACATCACCGGGGCGTTGGAAGTGCACGGCGACATGTACACCGCGCTTTCCCGGTTCCCGGCCATCGCGCTGCAGGCGGTCTCGGCCCGCACCAAGCTCGAAGTCGGCGCCAGGCTCGCCGCGCGGCGTTTCTGGTGGCCGGTGCGCCCACCGGAGCAGGAGTACCGCCCGCGCGGGCTGCGGCACTCGAAGGCCCGCGACAGCAAGTCGGTCTCCTACCACTACGACGTGTCGAACCGCTTCTACGAGTGGGTGCTCGGCCCGTCGATGGCCTACACCTGCGCGGTCTACCCGGACGCGGCCTCCACTTTGGAGCAGGCGCAGTTCACCAAGCACGACCTGGTCGCGCGGAAACTGGGGCTGCGCGAGGGAATGCGGCTGCTGGACATCGGCTGCGGCTGGGGCGGCATGGTGATGCACGCCGCCAAGCACTACGGCGTGCGGGCGCTGGGCGTGACGCTGTCGCAGCAGCAGGCGCAATGGGCACAGAAGGCCATTGTGGACAGCGGGCTCGCGGATCTGGCCGAAGTCCGCTACCTGGACTACCGGGACGTGCCGGAGACGGGGTTCGACGCGGTCAGCTCGATCGGGCTGACCGAGCACATCGGCCGCGCTGAACTGCCCGCCTACTTCTCCTCGCTGCGGGACAAGCTGCAGCCGGGCGGACGGCTGCTCAACCACTGCATCACCCGGCCCGACGGGACCCGCAAGACCAAGCCGGGCAAGTTCATCGGCCGCTACGTTTTCCCGGACGGTGAGCTGGAGGGGCCGGGCACGCTGATGTCGGCCATGCACGACAACGGCTTCGAGGTCCGGCACGAGGAGAACCTCCGGGAGCACTACGCGCTGACCCTCCGGGACTGGTGCGCGAACCTGGAGGCGCACTGGGACGAAGCGGTGCGCGAGGTGGGGCCCGCGCGGGCGCGGATCTGGCGGCTGTACATGGCCGCTTCCCGGCTGGGCTTCGAGAAGAACAACATCCAGCTGCACCAGATGCTCGGAGTGCGCCTCGACGACACCGATGCGCGGATGCCGCTGCGGCCCGCGTGGTGATTCAGGCCGGTGTGAGTTCGTCGAGAGACACCGCCGGGACGAGTTCGCTGACGGGGGTGCGCACCCACCACGCACCCTCGCGGCGTTCCTGCCGGTTCGCGAAGCGGTAGCGGAACAGCCGCGCGCGCACCAGCGCCGGAGGTTCGTCCGGGAACGGGTTGTGCCGCAACAACTTCAGCGCGTGCCGGTCGTTGCGCAGCATCGCCCGCAGCAGCCCGGGAAGCCAGCTGCGTCCGTAGCCGGGCGAGATCGCCACGAACCACATCAGCCAGTCCAGCCGCAGGTGGTACGGCGCGAACTGGCGCGGTCTGCGCCGCGGATCTCCCGGTTTGCCGGGGAATTCGTACTCCTGCCAACCGGATTCCCCGGTGCGGTCGGAAGTTCCCTCCAGCACCACCTCGTAGCGGGTGCGGGTGACGCTGCCGAACGCGCCGTAGGTGTTGGCCAGGTGCAGCTTGTTGAAGCTGCGGTTCATCACCTGGTGCGGGCCGATCATGTTGCGCACCGGCTGGTAGCTCAGCGCGAGCATCCCCGCGGTCACCGCCAGCACGACGATCTGGTGCCACAGCGGCGAATCCGTGGTCGGCGGTGCGGGCCAGCGCAGCAATCCGCCGTCCATCGCGGCGAACGCGAGCGTGATCGTGACCAGGTTGAGCCAGGCGAAGTTCCCGCTCAGCATCAGCCAGCCCTGAGTGATCACGATGAGCACGGCCGCGACATCGGCGCCCGGCTGCGGCGCGAACAGCGCGAACGGCACGATCAGCTGCGAGGCGTGGTTGGCGACCACTTCCACCTTGTGCAGCCGCGGGGACAGGTGGTGGAACCGGCGGCTGAGCGGCCCGGGCATCGGCTGCGTCTCGTGGTGGTAGTGCAGCGCGGTCAGGTCCCGCCAGCACGGATCGCCGCGCATCTTGATCAGCCCGGCGCCGAACTCGACGCGGAACAGCAGCCAGCACAGCAGCCACATGATCGGTGCCGGGGGAGTCGTGTGCGCAGGGCCCAGGAAGATCGCCAGGAACCCGGCCTCCAGCAGCAGCGACTCCCAGCCGAAGCCGTACCAGATCTGCCCGACGTTGACGATCGACAGGTACAACGCCCACAGCACGGCCCACACGAGCATCCAGGCCCACACCGGTAGCAGGCCGACCAAGCCCACCAGCGCCGCGCCGCTGAGCACCGTCCCGGTCCACGCGACGACGCCGAAAAAGCGGTCGGAGTAGTGCAGGTGGAACAGGCTCGGCGCGCGGCGGAAACCCACCGCCGATAGGAAGCGCGGCACCGGGGTCAGGCCGTGCTCGCCGGCCAGCGGCCGGAACTGGTGCACCGCGGAGGCGAAGCCCAGCAGGTACACCGCCGCCAGCAGGTGCGAGACGACGGCCCGCGCCTGCCAGTACTCCGGCGCCCAGAACCACGCGCCCACGGCGGTCTCCTTCCGGTCCCTGCCCGCTCGCTCACCCGCAGTGTGCCCAGGCGGCCGATCCGGCACGCCTGGCCCCTGCGCTTGCCCACCCCACCAGCCGAGTCGTTGCCGACCTGGGCCCGCACGACTCCGTGCGATCTGGCTCGCCCGAAACTCCGGCGACCGAGCGGCTCCCCGACCTTCCGCCCCGGGCCTGGAATCCCCGGTCTCCCCGGCCGCTCCTTAGAATCGCTGCGCAGGGGAGGCGGAAAGGGTGTTCAACGATGTCGCACGACTGTTGGCGTGCCCGCATTGCGGGCGCGGTCTGCAACCAGCGGGGCGCACGCTGCGCTGCCCGGCGAACCACTCGTTCGACCTGGCCAGACAGGGTTACGTGAGCCTGCTGGGCGGGCGGGGCGCACCGGGACCCGGCGACACCGCCGAGATGGTGGCTGCACGCGCCGGTTTCCTCGCTTCCGGGCACTACGCACCGATCGCAGAAGCACTCGCCGACGTCACCGCGGCGACGCACACCGGCGGACCGGTGCTGGACGTCGGCGCCGGGACCGGCCACTACCTCGGGCGAGTGCTGGATGCGCTGCCCGGCGAGATCGGCGTCGCGCTGGACGTGTCGAAGTACGCTTCCCGGCGGGCCGCGAAGGCCCACCCGCGCGCCGCGGCCGTGCTCGCCGACGCTTGGCGGACCTTGCCCGTGCGCGACGCCGCATTCGCCACCGCGCTGAACGTGTTCGCCCCGCGCAACGCCGTCGAGACGCACCGCGTGCTGCGCCCGGGCGGGCACCTCGTGGTGGTCACGCCGAACTCCGGGCACCTGGCCGAGTTGGTGTCCGAACTGGACCTGCTCACCGTGGACGAGCGCAAGCAGCAGCGGCTCCGGGAGCAGCTCACCGACCACTTCGAGCCGGTGCGCAGCCGGCGGTGCGAGTTCGCCATGCGGCTCACCGCCGAAGAAGTGGCCGCCGTGGTCGGCATGGGCCCGAACGCCTGGCATTCCACGGAATCCCTTTCGGCTCGTATCGCCGCGCTGCCGGACTCCTTCCCCATCACGGGCTCCGTCACCGTTTCAGTCCAGCGTAGGCGCTGATCGACCGATTTTCGGGCGTTTTCGGCACTCCCCGTGTTGGAATATGCCAACTGCTCGGCTAGATGGGGAAATGCGAGTAGGCGCCAGAGGGGCAAGTATGGTCTCGGTCGCCGGGATGACGAGATCGATTTCTGGGTGGGGTATGGAGTCCGCGAAAATGCTTGCGCAACGGATCGAGCGGGAAATAGAATCGCTCGGCGAAGCCTCCGAAAAGCGGGTCAAGGAGGTCGTCGAGCACATTGCGATCCCTCCCGCGGAGCCGTCGACGTACCCGTTTAACGGGTACGTCGAGTCGGTTAGGGTCCAGGGCATCCGGTCTTTCGGTGCGGAGCAGGAACTGGAACTTTCCCGGGGTCTTACGATCCTGTACGCGGAGAACGGAACCGGCAAGACCAGCATCATCGACGCCGTCGAGTTGCTTACCAAAGGGGTGACAACTCGCGCGTCGCAACCCGCCGGTCCGGCGGGCGAGGTCAAGGACGAGAACAATGTCCCTTATTCTGACGTCGACGGAAAATTGACGGACATCGAGCCGAATGTATCAATATCCTGGATACAGGACGGAAAGCCGGGACGAGCGGTTTGGAACGGAGCGTGGGGTCAGGCCGCAGCGGATGCACCACCGGTGCAGCTGATTGCTCGTCGCCGGTTGCGAGAGGTCATCAACTTGTCCGGGGCGGATCGAGCCGATCTCCTTGGCCACGCAGCTGGTCTGGGCGACTTGGCCCAGGTCTGGGGCGATGCTCAGAAAGCATTGGACCAGCGGGGGAAGGAACTCAGTTCGGTCGAAGCGTTGCCGTCAGCTGCCATGCAGGACGCCGTCACCTGGGCCGAGGGAGTGCACGACTGCACGAGCGCGGTTCCGGTCGAGGAGATCGCGAAGTTGGTGGAGCGGAACGCGCAGCAGGCCATCGCGCGGTGCGCTCCGGATTCTCGCGGGCCCGGCGAGAGATTGTCCGAGGCTTGGGAGGCGCCGCTCCCGCGGCCTCCTGAGGTCCTCCCAGCAGCGGGGCTCGAAGATTTGGTGCAACGGCTCACTGACCAAGAGTCCCGTGAAGTTCCGCGTCTGTCGGAAGCCCTCGATCAGGCCACTCTGCGTCTGCTCGAGTCCTTCGCGGAGGTCGCGATCGCGGGCGAGGCATGCCCGGCGTGCACCGTCGCGACCGTGACCAGTGACCGGATCGCCGCCGTGCACCGGTTACTGGAGTCGGTTCGTGACGTGCGCGAGTACCAGGAGGCTGACAGCGCTCTCCGGAAGGAAGCACGAGGGTTCGCTCAGGGGTTCCGGCCGTACCTCGAATGGCGGTTCCCGGAATGGGACGACGCAGCCGTGCGGTCGTTCGCGGGGGAGGACCGGAATTTCTCTGCCGCATACGGCGAAGCGCGGTCCTCCAAAACGGCCTGGGACCAGCAATGCACGGTGTTGTGGGACAGAATCGAGACAGCCGGACGCGAACCTTCTGCTGATTCGATGCGTTCGGTCGTGGAGGCGCTGCGGCGGCTGGTCGACCTCCGCGAAGTTGCTGACAGGAATGCTCGCGCGGCCGAGCACCTGCGTTCGGAGTTACTCCGGGACCGCAAGGACGCCGAACTTGCGAAGGCGACGTGGCGGCGGGACAACGCCCGCGCCATCGCGGAAGCCATTGACGCGCGGCGCAAGCGGGACGTCGACGCGCGGAATCTCAGGATCGCGGCCCAGCGCCTCAAAGCTCGCCGTGCTGAGGTGCTGGAGGCGAAGCTCACGGCGCTCGCAGAGCCGATCAGTTCCTGGTTGCGCCGATTGGCCCCGGACCACACACCTTCGGTCCGGCTGCAGGTGAGTCCCGGAGCTCAGAAGCCGAGACTCAACGTGCTGGTCGGCCAAGGCAAGCAGACCGCGATCGGGCGCCTGTCGGACTCGCAGCTGGACATGCTCGGTCTGGCCGTGCACCTCGCGACGCTGGAGCAGGAGCAGTCCGGAGCGCCAGTGATCATTGACGATCCGACCGACATGCTCGACGCGGCAACCGTCGAAAAGCTCGCCGGGGAGGGCATTGGTGACCTCCTCGGTCCGCCGAACGGACCGGGCCGGCAGGTCGTGGTGCTCACCCACGACGAACAGTTGGTGCGATCGCTCTGGAAACATCACGGTGCTCGATGGCCGCTTACCACTCAGTGGTTCACCGAACTCGACCGTGAGATCGAGCCGACCCCGCAGTCTTTGATCAAGCCCCGATCGCCGCAAGAATATGCCGACCGGCTGAAAGCTCTGTTGCAGAGCAATGCGGACGCCGAGAACCGAATTTGGTTGCGCAGCGCTGCTGGAAATTTGGCGCGGCAGACGCTCGAGGCCATAATCGGAGACCTGTTCGAAGTCGTCGGGCCGCGCGGGCTGCGGTACTTGCCCGATCTCAGCAACGTGCGGGAGGACCGCGAGAAGCGGGGGGTGCTCAAGCACTTCGATCTGTTGGACGAGCAGTTGCGGAAGATCCAGAAGATGCATGCAGGGTGCACCGAGAGGTGCCACGCCAATGTCGCCGAATTCATCGATGAGCTCCTGGAGATGCACGCTGAACGAGGCGATTATCTGTTGAACGAAGCTAGTCACGCGAATTGTGTATATCCGAGGATCGCGCAGGTCCGGGAGTATCAGAAGAAGTTGAGCAAGAACGCGAACCGCTTCCAGCACGCCCGAAGGAAGAGTCGGGTGCCGGGTGCTAGGCCGGATGATTGGCCCGAGACCTCGGAGTGGAGCCGTGCACTGGCGGCTTGCTCCAACTGTCAGGTGCAGCAGTTTTTCCCGCACCTGTCCTGAAATGCGCAACCGGCCCGCCGGCGGATGCACGCCGACGGGCCGGTCCGAATCCGCGCCTCAGTCCTCGCTGCGGGAGATGCGGATCATGTCGTCGCGCGGCACGACCTTGATCCGCTCGCGGCCGGCTGCTTCGCCGAGGGCTTGCTCGTGCGCGTCGAGCAGCTTCCAGCCGTCCCAGGTGGTGTAGCGGACGCCGTTGTCGTCGAGCAGCCGCAGCACGCTGTCCGGGTTCGGGTCCTCCGCGGTGGGCATGGTGTCCAGGTCGGCCAACAGGTTGTTGATCGTCTCCATGGCGTCGCCCTTGGTGTGCCCGATCAGGCCGACCGGCCCGCGCTTGATCCAGCCGGTGGTGTACACGCCGGTGATGTGCTCGCCGTCCAGGTCCAGCACTCGGCCGCCGTCGTTGGGCACGGTGCCGGTGTTGTGGTCGAACGGGATGTCGGCCACCGGCGTGCTCAGGTAACCGACGGCCCGGTAGACCGCCTGCACCGGCGTGTCCTCGAACTCGCCGGTGCCGCGCACGCCGCCTGCGCCGTCGAGTTCCATGACCTCGGTGCGCAGCCCCTCGACCCGGTCGGTGCCCAGCACCTCGGTGGGTCCGCGCAGGAAGTGGAAGTGCAGCCGCCGCGGGGTGTCGTACCGCGGGTCCCGCAGCGCCCAGTCCTGGAAGGTCTTCACGATCGACTTGGTCTGGTTGTTGTCCCGGATGGCGGCTTCGCTGCCCTCGTCGAGCTCGAAGCCCTCCGGGTGCACGATCAGTTCCACGCCGGGCTGGTGGTCGAGTTCGCGCAGTTCCAGCGGGGTGAACTTGGCCTGCGCGGGACCGCGGCGGGCGTAGAGGTGCACGTCGGTGACCTGGGAGTCCCGCAGTCCCTGGTAGACGTTGTCCGGGATCTCGGTGCTCAGCAGATCGTCGGCCTGCTTGGCCAGCACCCGCGCCACGTCCAGCGCCACGTTGCCCGCGCCGATCACGGCGACCTCGCGGGCGTCCAGCGTCCAGTCCCTCGTGGTCTCCGGGTAGCCGTCGTACCAGTAGACGAACGCTGCGGCGCCGTGGCTGTGCGGCAGGTCGATGCCGGGGATGTTCAGGTCCCGGTCCTTGTCCGCGCCGGTCGAGAAGATCACCGCGTCGTAGTGCCTGCGCAGCTCGTCGAGCTTGACGTCCTCGCCGTAGTTCACGCCGCCGAGGAACCGGATCTGGTCCTTCTCCATGATCCGGCGCAGCGCGTTGACGATGCCCTTGATCCGCGGGTGGTCCGGTGCCACGCCGTACCGGATGAGCCCGTACGGCGCGGGCATCCGGTCGAGCAGGTCGATGTCCACTGGGGTCTCGGACTTCGTCAGGATGTCCGCGGCGTAGACACCGGCTGGTCCGGCCCCGACGATCGCCACTCGCAGTGGGCGGGTCATGCAAGTTCCTCCTGCTCGGATTCCGAAATCGCACGCCGGGATCGCCCGGCGTCCGGGCGCGCTTCCGGCCGGCCGGCGGCGCTGCCGGGGCCGGGCGCTGCCCGACACTTCCAGCTTAGGTTGCCCTAACCGCCGATCCCGGTATACGGACGGTGAGAAGCCTCATAGGCGCCGCTGCACGGTTCGGTCCACAAGCCGCACGGCGGCGGGTTACCGAACGCGGAGGGTCACAGTACGATCACGAGCGGCGCTGCCGGGCGTACCCGATGACGATCTTGTGCAGTACCGTCTTTCGTAGGTTGCTTGGAACGAGCGCAGCAGCAGGCGCTACCTACTTCCGCGAGTTCGCCTGCACCGAAACCGTCAGCAGGAGGCCACGATGCACCAGCGGCCGGAAGGGCTGGGTGCTGACCTCGAACGACCCAGCGTGGCGCGGTGCTACGACTACTGCCTCGGCGGTGCGCACAACTTCGCCGTCGACCGCGCGCTGGTGCGCAAGCTGCTGCACGCGGAGCCGCGGGCGCGGCACCTGGCCCGGCACAACCGGATCTTCCTGCATCGCGCGGTGCACTACTGCCTGCGCCGAGGCGTGCGGCAGTTCCTGGACCTCGGCTCCGGCATCCCCACGCTCGGCAACGTCCACGAGGTCGCGCTGCAAGCCGAACCGCGGGCGCGCGTGGTCTACGTGGACAACGATCCGGTCGCCGTGGCGCACGGGCGCACGATCCTGGAAGGCGACGATCGCGCCGACGCGGTGCACGCCGACCTGCTCGACGTGCAGTCGGTGCTGCACGCGGAGCCGGTCACCCGGCTGCTGCGGTTCAGCGAGCCCATCGGCCTGATCCTGGCCTCGGTGCTGGAGTTCGTCCCGGACGAGCTGGAACCGCACAAGGCGCTGCGCGACTACTACGACCGGATCGCGCCGGGCAGCCTGCTGTGCCTGTCGCACCTGGCCGCCGATGTCGCGCCGGAATCGGCCGCGCGGATCACCGCCATCCGCTTCGACGGCTTGCCCGGAATGGTCGCGCGCGGACGCGCCGAACTCACCGGACTGCTGGGCGGGTTCGAACCGGTCGAACCCGGCCTGGTGCCCGTCCCCGAATGGCCGCCGGAATCCACTGAGGACGATCCAGAGCGCCCGGAGGAATCGCTCATGCACGGCGTCGTCGCGCGCAAGCGAAGCGGCCGCGGAAACGCGGGTGACCCGAGGTGAACCCTTCCCCGGAACGGGCCGAGTTCGTCCGCCGCTGGACCCGCGAGATCATCCGGACCAGCTACGTGCCGCTGGCGCGCAGCGACATCGAGTCCTTCCTGGCCGGACATCTCGACGCGCTGCTGTCCGCACCGGACACCGACGCGGTGGCCGCGGCCGCCGGGGAGCTGGGCGAGCGGCTGGTGCGGGTGCACTTCACCAACCCGGCCGCGCTGGAGCGCACGCTGTGGATGCTCGGCGATCAGCTGCCGGAACCCCTCGACGGGCAGCCGACGGGGCCCGTCCGGTCGCCGCTCGTGCTGGGTTCGGTGGCCGCGGGCTACGCGGGGCAACTGCGCGAGCAGACCTTGGACGAGCAGGAAGTCATCAAGCGGGCGGTGCTGCAGGCACGGGACTCGGCCGAGGAGGCGCTGCGCGCGAGCGAGGCGCGGTTCCGCGCGGTGTTCACCTCTTCGGCGCTGGGCATCGCGATCGTCGCGCTGGACGGCACCGTCGAAGAGGTCAACTCCCCGCTGGAGCGCATCTTCGAGTCGGTGTGCGAGGCAGTGGTCGGGCGCCGCGTGTTCGACCTGGTCGACCGCAAGTGGCTACCGGAGCTGGCCGAGAACGTGGCCGCGCTGGCCGCGGGCGATGTGGACCGGTTCCAGGCCGAGACGCGGTGCAGCGGCCCGGACGGCGCGCACATCTGGACCCGGTTGTCCGCATCGCTGGTGCGCGATTCCGACGGCGAGCCGGACTACCAGGTGGTGCTCTACGAGGACATCACCCAGCGGCACATGCTCGAGGAGCAGTTCCGCAGGCAGGCCACCCTGGACCCGCTGACCGGACTGGCGAACCGCACGCAGCTCAAGACCACGCTGGACCAGGCGCTGGATCCGACGCACCCGGGGCGCCGGGTCGGGCTGTGCTACTTCGACCTGGACGGCTTCAAGGCGATCAACGACAGCCTCGGCCACCCGATAGGCGACGAGCTGCTGCGCGCGGTCGCCCAGCGGCTGCAGGTCATGGTGCTGGCCGAGGATGGGCTGGCCGCGCGGATGGGCGGCGACGAGTTCGTGGTGCTGCTGAAGGATTCGCGGGGCGCGGCCCGGCTGGTGGAGCTGGTCGAGCAGCTGCTGGCGGCGATCACCGAGCCGGTCTCCATCCGCGGCCACCAGCTCACCGCATCGGCCAGCGTCGGCGTGGTCGAGACCGCGGTGACCGACACCGGGCCGGACGAACTGCTCTCCGACGCCGACATCACGCTGTACCGGGCGAAGAACGACGGCCGGGCGCAGTGGGCGCTGTTCGACCCCGAGCACAACGCGGCCGCGCGGCGGCGGTTCCGCCTGTCGGCGTCGATGCCGAGCGCGCTCGACGACGAAGAGCTCTACATCGAGTACCGGCCGGTGGAGTACGTCGGCAGCGGCAACCTCGTCGGCGTGGAGGCCCACGTGCGCTGGGACCACCCGGAGCTGGGTGAGCTGGACGCGGCGGATTTCCTGGAGCTGGCCGAGGAGACCGGGATGATCACCCGGCTCGGCATCTGGGCGCTGGAGCGGGTCTGCGCGCACGCGGCGCACTGGCGGGAGCGGTTCGGCGACCGCTCGCCGGTGGCCGCCGTGGGCCTTTCCGCGCGGCAGCTGCACGACCCGGAACTGGTCGGCGACATGCGGCGCATCCTGCGCGAGACCGGGCTGCCCGCCGACAAGCTGGTCATCGGGGTGCCCGAGGCCGCGCTGTTCGACCAGCACGGCGACCCGGTGGACGCGCTGGAGATCTTCGACGAGATGGGGCTGCGGCTGGCGGTCTACGACTTCGGCAGGGACACCCGCGAAGCCGCCCGGCTGCGCAGTCTGCCGTTGCGCGCGGTGCGGCTGTCCGGCGGGTTCCTGGACAGCTTCGCCGCGCCGGACGGACCGGATCCGCTGGACGAGCACCTGGTGCGCAGCCTGGTCGGCACCGCCGAGCTGCTCGGCCTGCCGGTGATCGCCAACAGCGTGCACACGAAACAACAGGCGAACCGGCTGCACCGGCTCGGCGTGCACGGCGTGGTCGGCCCCTGCACAGGCGGACTGGCCTCCGCGATGGAGATCGAAGCCGCGATCATCGACAGCGGTCTGCGCTGACGAAACCGGCGCCGTCCGCGCCGGGCAGGGGCGCGAACCGGGTGGCGGGCAGCCGATAGCATCGGGCGGACGGAGTCACCGCGCGCAGCCGCACCCGTCAGCAACCGACGAACCCCGCGACGAGGAGTCATCGTGTCCGTTCAGCCGTCCGAAGCCCAGCAGGTCGCCAGGGTGAAGGTCCCGGCGGGCACTACGGCCGGTTCGGCCGTACTCGAAGCGGGCCTGCCTTCCCAGGGGCCGCAGGCGATCATCGTGGTCCGCGACGCCGACGGCGAGCTGCGGGATCTGGCATGGGTGCCGGAATCCGACGTCGAAGTCGAAGCGGTCCCCGCCGACACCGAAGCAGGCCGCAGCGTCATCCGGCACTCCGCCGCGCACGTGCTCGCCCAGGCCGTGCAGCAGCAGTTCCCGGACGCCAAGCTCGGCATCGGCCCGCCGGTCAAGGACGGCTTCTACTACGACTTCGACGTGGACCGCCCGTTCACCCCGGACGACGTGCAGGCGCTGGAAAAGCGCATGAAGCAGATCATCAAGTCCGGGCAGAAGTTCTCCCGCCGCCGCCTGGACTCGATCGAGGCCGCCAGGCAGGAGCTCGCCGCCGAGCCGTACAAGCTGGAGCTGGTGGACCTCAAGTCCGCCGCCGACGAGGTGGACACCAGCGAGGTCATGGAGGTCGGCGCGGGCGAGCTGACCGTCTACGACAACGTCGACCGGCACGGCGAGGTGGTCTGGGGCGACCTCTGCCGCGGCCCGCACGTGCCGCACACCCGGTTCATCCCGGCGTTCCGGCTCACCCGCGTCGCCGCCGCCTACTGGCGCGGTGACCAGAGCAACCGGCAGTTGCAGCGGGTCTACGGCACCGCGTGGGAATCCAAGGAGGCCATGGCCGAGCACCTGGAGTGGCTGGCCGAGGCGGAGCGCCGCGACCACCGCAAGCTCGGCGCCGAGCTGGACCTGTTCTCCTTCCCGGAGGAGGTCGGTTCCGGCCTGCCGGTGTTCCACCCCAAGGGCGGCATCATCCGCCGCGAGCTGGAGGACTACTCGCGGCGCAGGCACGAGGCCGCCGGCTACGAGTTCGTGAACAGCCCGCACATCACCAAGAGCACGCTGTTCGAGACCTCCGGGCACTTGAGCTGGTACAAGGACGGCATGTTCCCGGCGATGCACCTCGACGAGGAACGCGACGAGAACGGCGAGGTCCGCAAGCCCGGCCAGGACTACTACCTGAAGCCGATGAACTGCCCGTTCCACAACCTGATCTACCGCTCCCGCGGCCGGTCCTACCGGGAGCTGCCGCTGCGACTGTTCGAGTTCGGCTCGGTGTACCGCTACGAGAAGTCCGGCGTGGTGCACGGGCTGACCCGGGTGCGCGGCATGACCCAGGACGACGCGCACATCTACTGCATGCCCGAGCAGTTGCAGGACGAGCTGAAGTCGCTGCTGACGTTCGTGCTGGACCTGCTGCGCGACTACGGCCTCGAGGACTTCTACCTGGAGCTGTCCACCCGCAACGAGGAGAAGTACGTCGGCGACGACGAGAGCTGGCGGGTGGCCACCGAGGCGCTGCGCGAAGCCGCCGAGTCCTCCGGCCTGGAGCTGGTGCCGGACCCTGGCGGCGCGGCGTTCTACGGCCCGAAGATCTCCGTGCAGGCCAAGGACGCGCTGGGCCGCAGCTGGCAGATGTCGACCATCCAGGTCGACTACCACCTGCCCGAGCTGTTCGACCTGGAGTTCACCGCGCCGGACGGTTCCAAGCAGCGGCCGATCAAGATCCACCGGGCGCTGTTCGGTTCGATCGAGCGGTTCTTCGGCGTGCTCACCGAGCACTACGCGGGCGCGTTCCCGGCGTGGCTCTCGCCGGTGCAGGCGATGGGCATCCCGATCGCCGACGAGCACGCCGAGCACCTGGACGGTGTGGTGAAGGCGTTGCGCGCCAAGGGAATCCGCGCCGAGGTGGACCACGGCGACGACCGGATGCAGAAGAAGATCCGCACCCACACCACGCAGAAGGTGCCGTTCCTGCTGCTGGCGGGCGGCAAGGACGTGGAGGCGGACGCGGTGTCGTTCCGGTTCCGCGACGGCTCCCAGATCAACGCGGTGCCGGTCGCCGACGCGGTGGCCGCGCTGAGCCGCTGGGTGGATCGCCGGGACAACACCTCACCGTCCGCGGAGACCTTCCAGGCGGAGCTGGCGTGAGCGAGTCCGGGATGAGCGGCGAGACTTCCGCGGGCGGCCCGCGCGGCGAAGGTGGTCCGCCCGAGGACACCGGTTCGCTCGACGACACCGGTGTCCAGTTCTCCGAGCAGCAGGGCATCGGTATCCCGGACGCGCTGCAGCGGCTGTGGACGCCGCACCGGCTGGCCTACATCCAGGGCGAGAACAAGCCGGCGGGCGAGACCAGCGAGGGTTGCCCGTTCTGCGGGCTGCTCGATTCGGGCCTGCCGGACGACGAGACGCTGATCGTGGCCCGTGACGAGCTCGTCTTCGCGATCCTGAACCTGTACCCGTACAACCCGGGGCACCTGATGGTGCTGCCGTACCGGCACGTCGCCGACTACACGGATCTCACCGTCGAGGAGACGGCCGCGGTCGCGGCGTTCACCCAGCAGGCGATGCGGGTGATCCGCGGGGTTTCCGCGCCGCACGGGTTCAACATCGGGCTCAACCAGGGTCCTGTGGCCGGCGCGGGGATCGCTGCGCACCTGCACCAGCACGTGGTGCCGCGCTGGGGCGGCGACTCGAACTTCATGCCGGTCATCGGGCACACCAAGGTTCTGCCGCAGCTGCTCGGCGACACCCGCAAGCTGCTGGCCGACGCCTGGAACTCCGGAAGCGGCGAACTGCTGAACTGACGCGAAAGGCCGAGAACGCGCACGAGCGTTCCCGGCCTTTTCGCTTTCCGGCGCATCAGCGCGTGGTGCGGGCGCCGCCGTTCGGATTGATGACCTGGCCGGTGATGAACCGCGCATCCGCGGACGCGAGGAAGTGCACCGCCCCGGCGATCTCGTCCGGAAAGCCGTGCCGTCCCAGCGCGGTCAGCGAGATGAGGTGGTCGTGGCGCTCCTGCGAGACCCCGCTGCCGAAGAACTCGGTGTCCGGGATGTACCCGGGAGCCACCACGTTGGACGTGATGTCGCGCGGCCCGAGCTGCTTGGACAGGCCGACGCTGTAGGACGCCAGCGCCGCCTTGGCGCTGCCGTACGCACCGCTGCCCTGATCGGCTCCGACCGACCCGATGTGCACCACGGCGCCACCGCTCGCGAGCTTGTCGTCGCAGGCCTCGGTCATCAGCGCAGCGGTGATGAGGTTCGCGTCGATGTTGGCCCGCCAGCGGTGCAGGCTGCCCTTCAGCCCGCCGCCCGCCGGCTCGCGGAAGTCGGTGTTCCCGCCCGCGTTGTTGACCAGCACGTCCACTTCGCCGTCGATGCGCGCCACCGCGCTTTCGACGGCGTCCGGGTCGATCCCGTCGCACGGCAGCGCGTGCGCATCGCCGCCGAGCTCGCGGGCGGTGCGCTCCAGCACCTCGGTCCGGCGCCCGGTGATGTAGACGCGGTCGGAGTCCTGGACGAATCGTGCCGCGATGGCGCGCCCCAGTCCGCTACCACCACCGGTCACGAGGACTGTCCTGCTCACTAAGCACTCCAAATCTGTTCAGAACCGGGCGATCTGTTGAGAATCGGGCAAATCTGTTCAGAACCGGACATCGGGTGCTCGCGGCGGCCGAGAGCGCACCCCGCGTTCTCGGCCGCCGCGGTTTCCGCTCACTGGGAGCGGAGGTTGGCCTCGATCTCCAGGGTGATCTTGACCTTCTCGCCCAGCATGGCGCCGCCTTCCGGGCCGACGCCGAAGTCGGTGCGGTTGATCGTGGTGGCCGCCGAGATGCCCAGCAGCGTCCCGCCCTGGCCGTCGTCGGTGAACCCGCCCAGCTCGGCCTGCAGCGCGACCGGCTTGGTCACGCCGTGCAGGGTGAACTCACCGTCGATGATGTACTCGTCGCCGTCCTGGCGGATGCCGGTGGAGCGGAACCCGGCCTTCGGGTGGGTTTCGACGTCGAGGAAGTCGCTGCCGCGCACGTGCGCGTCGCGGTCGGCGTTGCCGGTGTTGATCGTGGCGGGGTCGATGTCCGCGGTCACCGTGGAGTCCAGCGGGTTCTCCGCGATGACGATCTCGCCGCGGAAGCCGTCGAACCGGCCGCGGGACCGGCCGACGCCGAGGTGGCGCAGCGCGAACTCGACGTCGGAGTGCACGCTGTCGATGTCGTAGGTGCCGACGGCGTAGCCGGGGATCTGGGCGGCAGAGCTCATGAGTCCTCCTCGGGGGGATCCGGAGTACGTTCCGGTTGGCCCAACGCCGATGGCGGCCCGGGCATTCCCGGTGTGCGGCCGATCACTTCGGGTGCCGCTGCGGCCGCCTGGTTGCGCGCCGCTGCGATCAAGGCGGCTAATCTCGGAGTGCACCAGGCGGTGCGATGGACACGGTGGACGAGGCAGCGGCAGTACAGGCGATGCTCAACATATTCGCGCGGAGCTCGGTTTCCCGGTGGACTGATCCGGTCGGCGCCGGGCTCGTCCGGCTGGGGCTCTCGCCGAACGTCGTGACGGTGCTGGGGACTTCCGCCAGCGTCGCTTCCGCGCTGTGGTTCTTCCCCCGCGGCCGGTTGTTCCTCGGAACCGTCGTGGTCGCGGTGTTCCTGCTGTTCGACGTGCTCGACGGCGCGATGGCCCGCGCGGGCGGCAAGGCCAGCACCTTCGGCGGCGTGCTCGACGCCAGCTGCGACCGGATCGCCGACGGAGCGCTGTTCGGCTCGCTGGTGTGGTGGGCGCTGGTGGTCGACGGCGACCGGCCGCTCGGAGCGGGGCTGCTGCTGTGCCTGGTGTGCGCGCAGGTGATCTCGTACGTGAAGGCCCGCGCGGAGGCGAACGGGCTGCGCGCGAACGGCGGGCTGGCCGAGCGGGCCGAGCGGTTCCTGTTCGTCCTGATCGGCACCGGACTGCACGGCCTTGGCGTGCCGTACGTGCTCGACATCGCGGTGTGGGTGCTGGCGGTGCTCTCGATCGTCACGGTCGTGCAGCGCCTCGCCACCGCCGCGCGCGCTTGAGCCTCGCCCTCGCGCTCCAGTTTCTTCGCTGCCGGACCAGGTGAAGTGCCGTTCGCGCGTTGCTGTTCGGCCGGTCGGCCTGGGGGAGGTTCCTGGGTTCGCTGTCGTAGGCTCGCACCGGTTTCAGCAGCGGCGATCAGCCGGAGGTGGGCAGCTCAATGGCCGTGCAGGACGACGTGCGTTTCGACGTGCACATCTGGGCGTGGGCGAACGGAGCGTTCGACTGGTTCCCGCTCGCGTCCGGGATCGACGCCGAGGCGGCCGAGGTGCTGCGCAAGACCGCGCTCTGGGACCTGGAGATCGCCGAGGCCGAGACCCGGTCCAAAACCGAGTCGGAGACCGCGGCCGCGAGCGCCCCGCCGGTGACCTTCCCGCTCACCGAAGCCGACGAGTACGCCGTCTGGATGCGCTACCCGTCCGCTGGCGGCAAGGTCCCGTGGGGCTTGATCGCCGACCACCTGACTCCGGAGCAGACCCGCGCTTACACCGGCAACCCGCGGATCCAGCTCAACGTCCAACCGGCCGCGGACCGTTCGGAGCCGTCTCCCGCCGAAGCAGCGGAAACAGCCGAAACCGACGATCCGGCGGACTAGCACCTCGCACGATTCGCCGGGCGTGCTCGCGCGCCGATCAAGGCGTCGGCATCGGGTCGTAGCGTTCGAAGTGGCGGGTGAACGACGCGCTGCCGGAACTCAGCGAGCGGACGTTGATGGTGTAGCGGGTCAGCTCGCTGGACGGGACGTGCGCGTGCACCACGGTCCAGCCGGTGTCCTCCGGCTCGGTGCCGACGACCTTCCCGCGGCGGCTGGACAGATCGCCGAGGATCGCGCCCAAGTGGTCGTCCGGGATGTAGACCGCGACCGCGTCGACCGGCTCCAGCGTGACCAGTCCGGCCTGCTCGGCAGCGGCGCGCAGCGCCAGCGAACCGGCGGTCTGGAACGCGGCGTCGGAGGAATCCACGCTGTGCGCTTTGCCGTCGACGAGCGTGATCCGCAGGTCGACCAGCGGGCGGCCCTCTTCCAACCCGCGCTCGACCTGCGCGCGAACGCCCTTCTCCACGCTGGTGATGAACTGCTTGGGGATCGCACCGCCCACGACGCGGTCCAGGAACTCGATGCCGGAGCCGCGCGGCAACGGCTCGACCTCGATGTCGCACACCGCGTACTGGCCGTGCCCGCCGGACTGCTTCACGTGCTTGCCGTGGCCCTTCGCCGCCTGCCCGAAGGTCTGCCGCAGCGCCACCCGCACCGGTTCGGTGTCGACCTCCGCGCCGCCTTCGCGCAGCCGTTGCAGCATCACGTCCGCGTGCGCCTCGCCCATGCACCACAGCACCAGTTGGTGCGTTTCGGTGTCGCGCTCCAAGCGCAGGCTCGGGTCCGCGGCGACGAGCCGATTCAGGTTGCGCGCCAAGGCATCCTCGTCGTTGCGGGTGCGTGCGGTGACCGCGACGGGCAGCAGTGGTTCCGGCATCGGCCACGGCGACATCAGCAACGGGTCGGCCGGATCCGACAGCGTGTCGCCCGTTTCGGCCGAGCCGACCTTCGTCAACGCGCACAGATCACCCGCCACGCACCGCGGCACTTCGCGCAATCCCGAGCCCAGCGGCGAATACACGTGCGCAACCCGCTCGTCCTCGTCGTGGTCCGGGTGGCCGCGCTCGGCCATGCCGTGCCCGGAAACGTGCACCGGCCGTTCCGCGAGCAACGTGCCGGAGAAGACCCGCGCCAGCGACACGCGGCCCACGTAGGCGTCCACCGCGGTGTGCACGACCTCGGCGGCCAGCGGTCCGGACGGGTCCGGTCCGAGCCGCCGCGGATGGGCCCCGCGCGGGTCGGTGAACTCCGGGGGAGGGTGTTCGAGCGGAGAGGGGAACCCGCGCACGATGCCGTCCAGCAGCTCCGGCAGGCCGACTCCCGTCGCGGTGCACACCGGCAGCACCGGGTGCAGGCCGCCGCGGGAGACCGCGGCCTCCAAGTCCGCGATCAGCGTGGGCTCGTCGATGTGCTCGCCTTCGAGGTAGCGCTCCATCAGCGACTCGTCCTCGCTCTCGGCGATGATCGCCTCGATCAGCTCGGCCCGCTCCCGCTCGACTTCCCGGGGCGAGCCGGTGCCGGACGTCGTGCCGGTGAGCACGCCGGTCAGGCCGGTGGCCGAGCCGTCCGCACCGCGCAGCGGCAGGTACAGCGGCAGCACACCGGCCCCGAACGCTTCCCGGCAGGACTCCAGCGCGGCCTCGGCGTCGGCGCGGTGCTGGTCCAGCCGGGACAGCACCACGGCGCGCGGCATCTCGACCTGCGCGCACTCGTGCCAGATCGCTCTGGTCGCCGCATCGACCCCCTCCGCGGCGGCGATCACGAACAACGCCGCGTCGGCGGCGCGCAACCCGGCCCGCAACTCGCCGACGAAATCCGCGTAACCGGGCGTATCGATGAAGTTGATCTTGCATTCGCCGTGTTGCGCGGGCGCGACCGACAAGGCCACCGAACGCTGCTGCTCGATGGCCGCGCTGTCGTGGTCGCAGACCGTGGTGCCCTCCAGGACCGAGCCGTT
The DNA here is from genome assembly GCF_016526145.1 of Saccharopolyspora galaxeae. Classification (GTDB taxonomy): domain Bacteria; phylum Actinomycetota; class Actinomycetes; order Mycobacteriales; family Pseudonocardiaceae; genus Saccharopolyspora_C; species Saccharopolyspora_C galaxeae. The sequence goes on along the minus strand of NZ_JADDUE010000003.1, from coordinate 543,266 downwards.
GCGCCCGATCGTGCCGGTGTGCGCCAGCAGCGCTTCGGCCAGCGTGGTCTTGCCGGATGCGGACGGGCCGACCAGCACCACGTTGCGGATCGAAGCGGGATCGGTGGGAGCCGGTGCGGCCTGCACTCCCGCGGCGCTCTGCTTGCTGCTCATCGCTGCCCCCTCACGACTCGGGTATGTGTCTCCGATCACACACCCGAGTGAGGGCGCGTGCAAGGTCGCTCACCACCGGCGATGCCCCGGCCGGGGAGAAGTGGACTACTGGGAAAGGCCATTAGTGGACCGTGGGAAAGGTCCAGTTGCCGCCTACCGTCGGACCGGGGACGGCCGTGCGGGCTTCCGGCCATCGCGGCTCGCCCGAACCCCGCAACCACTAGGGAAGGAACACGTTGACCGACACCGCAGCCACCGCGCAGGCCACCGGCACCGAAGGCGTGAAGCGGGGCATGGCCGAGATGCTCAAAGGCGGGGTGATCATGGACGTGGTGACCCCGGAGCAGGCGAAGATCGCCGAAGCCGCGGGTGCCGTGGCCGTCATGGCCCTGGAGCGGGTGCCCGCCGACATCCGGGCCCAGGGCGGTGTCGCCCGGATGTCCGACCCGGACATGATCCAAGGCATCGTCGAGTCCGTCTCCATCCCGGTGATGGCCAAGGCCCGCATCGGGCACTTCGTGGAAGCCCAGGTGCTGCAGTCGCTGGGCGTGGACTACATCGACGAGTCCGAGGTGCTGACCCCGGCCGACGAGGCGCTGCACATCGACAAGCAGCAGTTCACCGTGCCGTTCGTGTGCGGCGCGACCAACCTCGGCGAGGCGCTGCGGCGGCTGTCCGAAGGTGCGGCGATGATCCGTTCCAAGGGTGAGGCCGGCACCGGCAACGTCGTCGAGGCCACCCGGCACATGCGCTCCATCCGCGCCGAGATCCGCCGGTTGACGCAGCTCGACGCCGCGGAGCTGCACGAGGCCGCGAAGGAGCTGCGTGCGCCGTTCGCGCTGGTCCAGGAGGTGGCCGCGGCGGGCAAGCTGCCGGTCGTGCTGTTCACCGCCGGCGGGATCGCCACCCCGGCCGATGCGGCGATGATGCGCCAGCTCGGCGCGGAAGGCGTGTTCGTCGGCTCCGGGATCTTCAAGTCCGGCGACCCGGCCAAGCGGGCCGAGGCGATCGTCAAGGCCTGCACCTTCTACGACGACCCGGACGTGGTCGCCAAGGTCTCGCGCGGGCTCGGCGAGGCGATGGTCGGGCTGAACGTCGATTCGTTGCCCGAAGGCGAGCACTACGCGCAGCGCGGCTGGTGAGCGGCCCGGTCGAGTGATCACCTAGGAACGGAGACAGCGCGATGCCCGGGTGCGAGAGCACGTCCGGCGCCTCGCCGGTGATCGGCGTCCTCGCCTTGCAAGGCGGCGTCGCCGAGCACCTGGCGGCGCTGGACCGCAGCGGCGCGGTGGCCAAGCCGATCCGCAGGCCCGAAGAGCTCGACGACGTGCACGGCGTGGTGTTGCCCGGCGGGGAATCCACCACCATGAGCAGGTTGTTGCACAGCTTTGAACTGTTCGATCCGCTGCGGGAACGCTTGGCGGCCGGTCTTCCCGCCTACGGCTCGTGCGCGGGAATGGTGCTGCTGGCGGGCGAAGTCCTCGACCCGGGCGCGGACTCCGGGAAGGATCCGGCGGTCACGCCGTTCGGTGCGCTGGACGTCGCGGTGCGGCGCAACGCCTTCGGGCGGCAGGTCGATTCGTTCGAAGCGGAACTGGCCTTCACCGGCGTGGACGGGCCAGTCCACGCGGTGTTCATCCGCGCCCCATGGGTGGAGCGGGTCGGCCGAGCGGTGGACGTGCTCGCCGAGATCACCCCGCACGGCTCGGGCGTTGCCGGTGCCGCCGGTAGGATCGTCGCGGTTCAGCAGGGGCGCGTGCTCGCCACCAGCTTCCACCCGGAGCTGGTCCGCGGCGACGAGCGCGTGCACCGGCATTTCGTGCAGACCGTTCGCGCGGGCTGAGGCTCGTCGTCCGCCCGCGCGGTCGTGGAAAGACGGAGGAAACGATGAGCGGCCACTCCAAGTGGGCGACCACAAAGCACAAGAAGGCCGCCGTCGACGCCAAGCGCGGCAAGCTTTTCGCGAAGCTGATCAAGAACGTGGAGGTCGCCGCGCGGACCGGCGGGGGTGACCCGGAGGGCAATCCGACCCTCTACGACGCCATGCAGAAGGCCCGCAAGAACTCGGTGCCCACCGACAACATCGAGCGCGCGCGCAAGCGCGGGGCGGGCGAAGAAGCGGGTGGCGCCGACTGGCAGACCCTGATGTACGAGGGCTACGGCCCGAACGGGGTGGCGGTGCTGGTCGAGTGCCTCACCGACAACAAGAACCGCGCGGCGGGCGATGTGCGCACCGCGATGAACCGCAACGGCGGTTCGATGGCCGACGCAGGCTCGGTGTCGTACCTGTTCTCCCGCCGCGGCGTGCTGATCGTGCCGAAGAACGGCCTGACCGAGGACGACGTGCTGGGCGCGGTGCTGGAGGCGGGTGCCGAGGAGGTCAACGACCTCGGCGAGAGCTACGAGGTGCTTTGCCAGCCGACCGACCTGGTCGAGGTGCGCAAGGCGGTGCAGGCAGCCGAGATCGAGTACGACTCCTCGGAGCTGAGCTTCCTGGCATCGGTCAACGTGCCGCTGGACGCCGAAGGCGCGCGGAAGGTCTTCAAGCTGATCGATGCGTTGGAGGACTGCGACGACGTGCAGAACGTCTACGCGAACTTCGACGCGTCGGACGAGGTGATGGCCGAGGTCGGCTGACCCGGTTGCGGCCGCTGGAGGGCGCTCGGCTCTCCGGCGGTCCTCGGCGCTGGTTCAGGACGTACTTCGCTGATCGGTGACGCGGCACAGCGGCTCGTGCGCGTTCGGTCAAGGTCGCCCCCAGGGGCTCCCTCGGACGGGTGGTAGTCGGCAGAATGGCCGCCGTGGTCGAAACTGATGATCAGCTGCGCAGGTGGTTGGTGGACACCGCGGAGCAGCACGGCGCCGCGGTGCTGCACGTGGCGGCCGACGAAAGAGGGGCGTCGCACGCCTTCTCCGTCGGCGCGTGGCGGCGTTTCGGCAAGCCCGAGGTCGTCGTGATCGGCCTGCCGCGCGAAGTCGCGCACGCGGTGGTGAACAACTACGTGCAGCGGGTCGCCGCCCGCGAGCGGTTCGTGCCGGGGAAGCTCTACGCCGGGTTCCTGGAGGGCTGCCCGGTGACCTTCGAGCGGGTCGCCAAGGTGCACTACCCGGAGTACCTGGGCAGCGCTTTCACCGTGTACGGCGGCGCGGATTTCCCCGCGTTGCAGCTGGTCGCCGCGACGCCGGACGGCGCGTTCCCGTGGCAGGACGAGGCGCCGCAGGGCTTCGCCCAGTACCAGCCCGTGCTCACCGACAGCGGCCTGCCGGAATCCTGGACACCCGGCACCGACGGGCCCTGAGTCACCGGTTCCATCCGGTAGGGCGATCATCGGGTGTGTCGGACGCGGGCGAACCGGTCGTGACGCGTTAGAGTCTCGAACGAGTGTTCATGATCGTGTCGATGGCCGAGTTCGCCGGCGGGTCGGGCCCGCTGGCGGGCTGGGCCCGCTGACGGGTTCGGGCCTGCTGACGGGCCGTGCCGGAGGAGGGCGTCGTGCGCGTGCTGGGAGTCGACCCCGGGCTGACCCGGTGCGGGGTCGGGGTGGTCGACGGCGGGCGCAGCCGCAAGGCGTCCTGCGTCGCGGTCGGCGTGGTGCGCACCCCGGCGGAGGACGAACTTCCGGTGCGACTGCTGACCGTGTCCGAGGGCGTCGAGGAGTGGATCGACGCGCATCGACCGGAGGTGGTGGCGATCGAGCGGGTCTTCAGCCAGCACAACGTGCGCACCGTGATGGGCACCGCGCAGGCCTCCGGAGTGATCGCGCTGGCCGCCGCCCGGCGCGGGCTGCCGGTCGTGTTCCACACTCCGAGCGAGGTGAAGGCCGCGATCAGCGGTTCCGGGCGCGCCGACAAGCGGCAGGTCACGCTCATGGTCACCAAAGTCCTCGGACTGGCCGAGCCGCCCAAGCCCGCTGATGCCGCGGACGCGCTCGCACTGGCCGTCTGCCACCTGTGGCGGGCGCCGATGAGCGCGAAGCTGGCCCAGGCCGAGGCCAAGGCGGCCGAGCTGGCCCGCGGTCACCGCAGGCGGCTGCAGGACGCGAAGCGGAGCGGGAAGGCCCAGCCGCGGCAGGAACCGCAGCAGCGCCGGGAGACCCAGCAGCGCGAGGAAACCCAGCAGCGCCGGGAAACCCAGCAGCGCCAGGCGATTGCGCCGCGCCAGGAGACCCGGCCACGACACGAGCCGCAGTCGGGGCAGGAGGCCGAGACCCGGTCCGGGCAGGATGCGCCGCCGGACCAGGAGTCCCGGCCGCTCCAGGAGTCGCCGCTCCAGGAGTCGCAGCAGCGCCGGGAATCCTTACCCCGCCAGAGCGCCGCGCCCCGCCGGGACTCCCAGCGGCAGCAGGACTCCCATCAACAGCACGATTCCGAACAACAGCACGACTTCCACCAGCAGCAGGACTTTCAGCAACCCCGGGACGTGCAAGGTTCCGCGGCCGGAACAGGAGAACCGACAGGATGATCGCTTCGCTGCGGGGACCGGTGCTCTCGATCGGGCTGGACCACGCCGTCGTCGAAGTCGGCGGCGTCGGCTACGCGGTGCACGCCACCCCCGCCACGCTGGCCGGGCTGCGCCGCGGCGAGGAGGTGCGGCTGTCGACCTCGCTGATCGTGCGGGAGGACTCGCTGACGCTGTACGGGTTCGCCGACGCCGAGGCTCGAGACCTGTTCGGGCTGCTGCAGACCGCGTCCGGTGTCGGTCCGCGGCTGGCGCTGGCGGCGTTGGCGGTGCTGTCGCCGGAGCAGCTCTCGGACGCGCTCGCCGACGGCAACCTCACAGTGCTCACCCAGGTCCCGGGCATCGGCAAGAAGAGCGCCGAGCGCCTGGTCCTGGAGCTGCGGGACAAGGTGGGCGCGGTGGCCCCCGCATCGACCGAGAACGCGGGCGGTGCCGGGCAGGGCCGATTGCGCTCCGAGGTCACCGAGGCGCTGGTCGGGCTCGGCTTCTCGGCCAAGCAGGCGGACCAGAGCGTCGAGTCGGTGCTCGCCGCGGACGGCGCCGCCGCCGACACCTCGGCGGTGCTGCGCAAGGCGCTGGCCGAACTGGGGCCGAAGTGATGCCGGGGCCGGGCGCGCGGCCGCGGCCGACGGTGCGGGCGGACTGATGCACGAGGACGAAACCCCTGGCAGCGCGCCCGGCGAAGGGCCGCTGACCCCGCACCAAGAACCCACCGAACGCGATCTCGAAACGACCTTGCGGCCGCGCAAGCTCGACGAGTTCGTCGGCCAACCGCGGGTGCGCGAACAGCTCCAACTGGTGCTGCGCGGTGCGATCAACCGCGGCGAGCAGCCCGACCACGTGCTGTTCTCCGGTCCGCCGGGGCTGGGCAAGACCAGCCTCGCGATGATCATGGCCAGCGAGCTGGACGCCTCGATCCGGGTGACCTCCGGCCCGGCGCTGGAACGTCCCGGCGACCTCGCGGCGATGCTGTCCAACCTCGCCGAGGGCGACGTGCTGTTCATCGACGAGATCCACCGCATCGCCCGGCCCGCCGAGGAGATGCTGTACCTGGCGATGGAGGACTACCGGGTGGACGTGGTGGTCGGCAAAGGACCCGGCGCCACCAGCATCCCGCTGGAGATCGCTCCGTTCACGCTGGTCGGGGCCACCACCAGGTCCGGCACGCTGACCGGCCCGCTGCGCGACCGCTTCGGCTTCACCGCGCACATGGAGTTCTACTCGCCGGAGGAACTGGATCTGGTGGTGCGCCGATCCGCCGAGATCCTCGGCATCGACCTGCGCCCGGACGGTGCCACCGAGATCGCCGGCCGCTCGCGCGGCACTCCAAGGATCGCCAACCGGTTGCTGCGCCGGGTGCGCGACTACGCCGAGGTGCGCGCCGACGGCGCGGTGACGCACGAAGTCGCACGGGCCGCGCTGGAGGTCTACGACGTCGACGAACTCGGCCTGGACCGGCTCGACCGCGCCGTGCTCTCGGCCTTGGTCCGCTCGTTCCACGGCGGACCGGTCGGCGTCACCACGCTGGCGGTCGCGGTGGGCGAGGAGCCGAGCACGGTCGAGGAAGTCTGCGAGCCGTACCTGGTTCGTGCCGGAATGCTCGCCCGCACCCCGCGCGGCCGGATGGCCACGGTCGCGGCCTGGCAGCACGTCGGGCTGACGCCGCCGCAGAACGCCCCCGGTGAGACGCAGGCGGCGCTGTTCGACGCCGCCGAGGAATAGCCTGGTGACCTCCTGGGCGAACCGAGTCGCTGGGCACCGCTGACCGTCGAGATCGCGCTGCCCGGTTCGCCGGGAGCGCGCGCTGATCGGCGTCCGGCCGAGATCGACGGGCTGTGAAAGTTGCCACCCCGGCACCGGTATGCTCACGCCCGCTGACGACCCCGGTGGAGCTTGCCGCAACGCTCGCCATCTCGGCGGCTCCGCGTGCACGCGGTCGGTCGAGTCCGGCGATCCGCAGGCGGCGGCGTCCTGCTCGACGCGGCTGGCACACTGGTAACCGCACATCCGAACAATTCGGGCGCCCAGGTCGAGGGCCGGGCGGTTTCTGCGGCGCCCGCCGAACGGAGCATGATGGATCCTCAACTGTTGCTGCCCCTGCTGATCGTGCTGTTCGCGGTCATGTTCTACATGCAGATCCGCAGGCAGAAGAAGGCGAACCAGGAGCAGCAGAAGCTGCAGAACTCGCTGACCGCCGGAGACCGCGTGATGACCACGTCCGGCCTGTTCGGCACCGTGGTCTCGACCGCGGACAACAGCGTGGACCTGGAGATCTCGCCCGGCGTGGTCACCACCTGGCTGTCCGCCGCGATCCGGGAGAAGGTCGACACCGAGCAGGACTCCGACGGCGAGCAGGCGGCCGCGGACACGGCCGAGGACGACACCGCGGAGGCTTCCGAGGAGTCCAAGGCCGCCAAGACCGGCGAGGCCGACAGCACCGAGTCCAAGACCGAGACTGCGAAGGCCGAGACCACCGAGTCCGAGACCGGCGAGGCCAAGACGACCGAGTCCGGGACCGAGGTCGCCGAGCCGATCGAGAAGCAGAAGACCAGCTGAGGCGCTGCCCGGCACCGGGCGCACCGGTGCCGGGACGCACGCAACCCGCCTTCGGGCGGGTACTGGCGCGCTGCGGATGGGTGCGGGCTTCTCGAAGTCCCACCCGGTCCCGCGCGGTGCCGATCGAACCGGCCACTGCAATTCCACGGCAGTCACGAGCAATTCGGCGCACCGGCGTGGGCGAACCGTCTTCGCACGTCGTGCCGCCGCGCCCCCGCCGAACTCCGCCGCGGTGCCCGGCTGGCAGACTGAACGGGGAATTCACGCAGTTCCATCGGTGCGCGTGCACGTCTCGAAAGCGCGTACCGTGATCATCGGTCCCGTCGCGGCGCGGCGGAATCGATCGTGTTCGTAGACCGTGGACAGGAGACCGACGCACCGTGGCACCTCCGGCCGGGCAGCTCCGCCCAGGGCGTTATCTGCTCATCTTCTTGCTGGTTGTCGGCGCGCTGTACTCGCTGGTGTTCCTGACCGGGGACCAGAAGCCGACGCCGAAGCTGGGCATCGACCTGCAGGGCGGCACTCGCGTGACGCTGACCGCGCGCACGCCCACCGGGCAGCCACCGCCCAAGGAATCCCTGGACCAGGCCCGCCAGATCATCGAGACGCGGGTCAACGGCATGGGCATCAGCGGCTCCGAGGTCAGCCAGGACGGCTCGAACCTGGTGATCACGGTGCCGGGTTCCGGTGGTGAGGACGCCAAGCAGCTCGGCCAGACCGCGGAGCTGAACTTCCGCAAGGTCGCGCAGGCGGTCCCGAACACGCCCGCGCCGCCGCCCGGCGGGCCCGCGGGCACCACGCCGCAGGCCGCGCACGCGCAGCAGCAGCCGCCGCCGGGCGGTGAGCAGGCCGCCATCGAGGAGGCCAAGCGCACCCGGCAGAGCACCGACCCGGCCGTGCAGATGCAGGCGCTGCAAAGCCTGGACTGCAACGCCGAGGACCCGCTGCGCGGCAACGACGACCCCGCGCTCCCGCTGGTGGCCTGCGACCAGGCGAAGCAGCAGAAGTACGTGCTGGAGCCGGTCTTCCTGCCGGGCAAGGAAGTCGAGACCGCATCGGCGCAGCCCCCGGATCCGCAGGGCCAGGAGCCGGAATGGTCGGTCCAGGTGCAATTCAAGAGCGATGGCGCCAAGACCTGGGCGGACTTCACCTCCGCCAACATCGGCCAGCAGGCCGCGTTCGTGCTCGACGGCCAAGTCGTACAAGCGCCGAGGATCAATCAGGCGCTACTCGGTGGCAACGCCAAGATTACCGGCGGCTTCAACCAGCAGAGCGCGACCGACCTGGCCAACACGCTCAAGTACGGCTCGCTGCCGCTGGCCTTCGACCAGTCCGAGGCCGAGACGGTCTCGGCGACGCTCGGCGTGGCCTCGCTGGAAGCGGGCCTGATCGCGGGCGGCATCGGCCTGGCGCTGGTCGCGGTGTACTGCCTGGCCTACTACCGGCTGCTGGGGATCCTCACGATCCTTTCCCTGGTGCTGTCGGCGGGCATCGTCTACGCGGTGCTGGTGCTGCTCGGGCGGTGGATCGGGTTCACCCTCGACCTCGCCGGTGTCGCCGGTTTCATCGTGGCGATCGGCATCACGGCCGACTCGTTCATCGTCTTCTTCGAACGACTAAAGGACGAGGTCAGAGAGGGACGCACGTTCCGCTCCTCGGTGCCGCGGGCGTGGACCAGGGCCAAGCGCACGATCCTTTCCGCGGACGCGGTGAGCTTCCTGTCCGCCGCTGTGCTCTACGTGCTGGCGGTCGGCCAGGTGAAGGGCTTCGCGTTCACCCTCGGCATGTCGACCGTGCTGGACCTGGTCGTGGTGTTCCTGGTGACGCATCCGCTGGTGGCGATGGCCTCGAAGAACAAGTTCCTGTCCAAACCCTCGGTATCCGGTCTGGGCGCGGTGCAGCGCATGGCCGCGCAGCAGCGGCGCGACGCCCGCTCCCGGGGTGCTTCCACGGCTAAGGAGGCTTGACGGTGTCGACAAACAGCGACGTCGCCCGTCCCGAGGGCGTGCTGCACCGGCTCTACACCGGCACCGGCGCGTTCGACATCGTCGGCAAGCGTTCCCGCTGGTACATCGCGCTGGGCCTGCTGACGCTGGTGTGCATCGGCGCCATGGGGTTCAAGGGCTTCAACCTCGGCATCGACTTCGAGGGCGGCACCAAGATCCAGCTGCCCGCGGCCGGTGCGCAGGGCCCGATCTCCGAGGACCAGGTCCAGGACGCCTTCCGGGACGCGGTCGGGCGCCCGCCGGAGACGGTGCAGATCGTCGGTGCGGGCGACAGCCAGTCCATCCAGGTGCGCAGCGAGTCGCTCTCGCCGGACCAGGTCTCGGCGGTCAAGCAGACGCTGTTCGAACAGACCAAGCCGTTCGGCGACAACGGGCAGCCGAGCCCGCAGGCGGTCAGCGACAGCGCGGTCAGCGGCACCTGGGGCGGTGAGATCACCCAGCAGGCGCTGCTCGCGCTCGGCGTGTTCCTGGTGCTGGTGACGGTCTTCCTGGCGTTCTACTTCGAGAAGTGGATGGCGGTGGCGGCGCTGATCGCGCTGCTGCACGACGTGGTGGCGACCGCCGGGCTGTACTCGCTGATCGGCTTCGAGGTCACGCCGAGCACGGTGATCGGTCTGCTGACCATCCTCGGCTTCTCGCTCTACGACACCGTCGTGGTGTTCGACAAGGTCAAGGAGAACACCCGCGGCCTGCTCGGGCTGACCCGCCGGACCTATCCGGAGGCGGCGAACCTCGCGGTGAACCAGACCCTGATGCGCTCCATCAACACCTCGATCATCGCGCTGCTGCCGGTGCTCGGGCTGCTGGTGGTCGGCGCCGGGCTGCTCGGCGTCGGCGTGCTGCGGGACCTGGCGCTGGTGCAGCTGATCGGCATGCTGGCCGGCGTGATCTCGTCGATCTTCCTGGCCACGCCGCTGCTGGTGGACTTCAAGATGCGCGACCGCAAGTACCGCGCGCACGAGGCGAAGGTGTTCCAGCGCAGGCGCAAGGCCGCGGCGAAGGCCGCGGGCGAGGAGGAACCGGACGAGCCGGAGGAGCCCGCGCTGCAGGAGCGCGAGATGGCCGGTGCGAGCAGCACGGCCGCTGCCAAGGCGCCGACGCCCAGCGGCAAGAAGTCCGGTGGCGGTGGGCAGAACCGCCGTCGCCCGGGCGGCAAGTCCAGCCGTCCCAGCGGTAAGCGACGGCGTTCATGACCGAGGATGCCGTGCGGGTGGTTCACCCGGCGCTGCAGGACGCGGCGCGGCTGATCCGGGAGGTGCCGGACTTCCCGGAGCCGGGCGTGCTGTTCCGGGACATCAGCCCGCTGCTCGCGGACGGCCCCGCGCTGTCCGCGGTGGTCACCGCGCTCGCCGACGGATTCGAGTTCGACCTGGTCGCGGGCGTGGAAGCGCGCGGTTTCCTGGTGGGCGCGGCGGTCGCGCAGGCGCACGGCACCGGTGTGGTGGGGCTGCGCAAGCCGGGCAAGCTGCCGGAGGTCGCCGACCGGGTCGACTACACCTTGGAGTACGGCTCGGCCGGACTGGAACTTCCGGCCGATGCCGTGCGCCCCGGGCAGCGGGTGCTGGTCGTGGACGACGTGCTGGCCACCGGCGGTACGCTCAACGCGGCCTGCGAGCTGCTGCGCCGGGCCGGCGCGGAGGTGGCGGGCACGGCGGTCGTGCTGGAGCTGACCGCGCTGAACGGCCGCGCACGGCTCGACGGTGCCGGGGTGCACGCGCTGCTGGCCGTGTGACCGGCGGGACTGGGCTGATCGGTCCCGGTGAAGTCCGGGCGACGGTTCGCAGCCGAGAGTGACCGTTCGGCGGTTCGGGGGATGCCCTGGGAAGGTCCGTAGCCCGAACGGCGTTATTCTCGATGTCCGGGTCGTGACCGCCTCAAGATCCGGGTGCACGTTGTCCCCTCCATGCCCGGGAGCGCGCGGTGAGCCAAGACGTCGAGTCTCCTGCCCCTGCGGCCGAGCAGGCCCGCCCTGCCTCGGCCACTCGCAGAGTGCGCGCTCGCTTGGCCAGACGGATCACGGCGCAGCGCGCGGCGGAGGTAAAGCAGGTGCTGGAACCGCTGGCCGCGGTGCACCGCGAACTGCACCCGCAGGCGGACCTGGCGCTGCTGCAGCGCGCCTACGACATCGCCGAGGACAAGCACAGCGAGCAGCGCCGGAAGTCCGGCGACCCGTACATCACGCATCCGCTGGCGGTCGCGACCATCCTCGGTGAGCTGGGCATGGACACCACCACGCTGGTCGCGGCGCTGCTGCACGACACCGTGGAGGACACCGACTACTCGGTGGAGCGGCTCAGCGCGGACTTCGGCGACGAGGTGGCGCACCTGGTCGACGGCGTGACCAAGCTGGACAAGGTCAAGCTCGGCGCGGCCGCGGAGGCCGAGACCATCCGCAAGATGATCATCGCGATGGCCCGGGACCCCCGGGTGCTGGTGATCAAGCTGGCGGACCGGCTGCACAACATGCGCACGATGCGCTTCCTGCCGCCGGAGAAGCAGGCCCGCAAGGCGCGGGAGACGCTGGAAGTGCTGGCTCCGCTGGCGCACCGGCTGGGCATGGCCACGATCAAGTGGGAGCTGGAGGACCTGGCGTTCGCCATTCTGCAGCCGAAGAAGTACGACGAGATCGTGCGCCTGGTCGCCAACCGCGCGCCGTCCAGGGACACCTACCTGCGCACCGTGACCGACGAGCTCTCCGGCCAGCTCGACGCAGCGCGGCTGGCCGCGAAGGTCGAGGGGCGGCCGAAGCACTACTACTCGATCCACCAGAAGATGATCGTGCGGGGCCGCGACTTCGACGACATCCACGACCTGGTGGGCGTGCGGATCCTGGTGGACGAGGTGCGCGACTGCTACGCGGCGATGGGCGTGGTGCACGCGCTGTGGCAGCCGATGCCCGGCCGCTTCAAGGACTACATCGCCCAGCCCCGCTTCGGGGTGTACCAGTCGCTGCACACCACGGTGATCGGCCCGGAGGGCAAGCCGCTGGAAGTGCAGATCCGCACCCGCGAGATGCACCGCACCGCCGAGTACGGGATCGCCGCGCACTGGCGCTACAAGGAGACCAAGGGCCGCAATGGCACCGGCGTGCAGGGCGCCGTCGAGGTCGACGAGATGGCCTGGATGCGCCAGCTGCTGGACTGGCAGCGGGAGGCCGCCGACCCGGGCGAGTTCCTGGAGTCGCTGCGCTACGACCTCGCCACCCGCGAGATCTTCGTGTTCACGCCGAAGGGCGACGTGATCACGTTGCCGTCCGGGTCGACCCCGGTGGACTTCGCCTACACCGTGCACACCGAGGTCGGGCACCGCTGCATCGGTTCGCGGGTCAACGGCAGGCTGGTGGCGCTGGAGCGCAAGCTGGAGAACGGCGAGGTCGTCGAGATCTTCACCTCCAAGGCGGAGGGGTCCGGCCCGAGCCGGGACTGGCTGTCGTTCGTCGCGTCGCCGCGCGCCAAGACCAAGATCAAGCAGTGGTTCGCGAAGGAGCGCCGCGAGGAGGCCATCGAGTCCGGCAAGGACGCGATCGCCAAGGAGATCCGCCGTCTCGGCCTCCCGGTGCAGCGGCTGGTCACCGCCGACTCGATCGCCGCGGTCGCGCGCGAGCTGCACTACGTGGACGTCACCGCGCTCTACGCCGCGGTGGGCGAGCGGCAGCTTTCCGCGCACCACCTGGTGCAGCGGCTGGTCGCCTCGCTCGGCGGCGTGGAGCAGGCCGAGGACGAGATCGCCGAACGCTCCACCCCGTCCACCCTGCAGCAGCGCCGCCGCAGCACCGGCGACTCCGGTGTGGTCGTGAAGGACGCTGGCGATGTGTGGTCGAAGCTGGCGCGCTGCTGCACGCCGGTGCCCGGTGACGAGATCCTCGGCTTCGTCACCCGCGGCGGCGGGGTCAGCGTGCACCGCACCGACTGCACCAACGCCGACGACCTGCGCAAATCGCCGGAGCGGCTGGTCGAGGTGTACTGGGCGCCGTCGTCCTCGTCGGTGTTCCTGGTCGCGATCCAGGTGGAGGCGCTGGATCGGCACCGGCTGCTTTCCGACGTCACGAAGGTGCTCGCGGACGAGCGGGTGAACATCCTTTCCGCCTCGGTGACCACGTCCAAGGACCGGGTGGCGGTCAGCCGCTTCTCGTTCGAGATGGGCGATCCGAAGCACCTCGGGCACGTGCTCAAGGCGGTGCGCAACATCGAGGGCGTCTACGACGTCTATCGGGTCACTTCGGCGACCTGAGCGGGCTGCGCAGCGCGAGGGGCCGCACAGCAAGACGGGCCGCGCTGTTTCGGCGCGGCCCGTCGTCGTTGCAGGTGCGTCAGGCGACCGCGGCGTCCTCGATGCGCACGGGCAGCTTCGGCTTGCCGTCGCCGGTGCCGCTTGCGTCACCGGCGCCCGCGACCTTGTCCACGGTCTGCAGACCGGGCTCGCCGACCGTGCCGAACGCGGTGTACTTCGGTGGCAGTTGTGAATCGCCGTAGACGACGAAGAACTGGCTGCCGTTGGTGTCCGGACCGGAGTTGGCCATCGCCAGCGTGCCGCGCGGGTACTTGGTGTCCGGACCGACCTCGTCCGGGAAGGAGTAGCCGGGGCCGCCGCTGCCAGTACCGCTCGGGTCGCCGCATTGCAGCACCTTCAAGCCCGCGGTGTTGGTCAGCCGGTGGCAGTCGGTGTTGTCGAAGTAGTCCGACTTCGCCAGGTGCGCGAAGTTGTTCGCCGCGCACGGGGCCTTCCCGTAGTCCAGCGTCACCGGGATCTCGCCCTGGCTGGTCTGCAGCGTCACGGCCTGCTTCTTCGGCGCGTCCGGCCCGGGCGGCTGCGGCGGCTGCACCGGTTTGGCCGGTGGCTCGCCGTTCGGGGTGTAAGCGCACGCCTTGTCCGCGGCAGGTGCCTGCTGCGGCGCGGGCGAGGCGGCGGGCTGCTCACCGCTGCCGCCGGTGAAGTAGAAGACGCCTGCGACCGCCAGGACGACCACGACCACGGTTGCACCGATGGCGATCACTCGGCGGCGTTTGGCCTGCTCGGCTCGCCGCGCCAGCTGGCGCTCGAGCTTGCGTTTGGCCGTCTGGCGCCGTTGCTCGTTGCTGGGCACCTGCTCCCTCCCAGGGGTCCGAAGAGATCGGGACGAGCCTGAGTTTATGGGGCGCCCGGTTCGCCGGATCGAGCAGACCGTGCGGCAGGATAATCTAGGCTGAACGGGCCACGTCCGCGCCCTCCGCCGCCGACCGCCGCCTCGCCGGTGATCCGCGCGCGGTGGCAGCCGTGGCCGCTGCTGTGTCCGCGGGTTCCGGCGCTGTCCCGCCCGCGGCCTCGGCCACCGTCCTGACCGATCGAAGAAGGGCTCGTTTTCGTGCTGGTGCTCGGGTTCCCGGCCGGACCTCTGCAGGCGAACTGCTACCTGCTCGCCGCGGGCGACGACGCGGAGTGCGTGATCGTCGACCCCGGCCAGGAAGCGGTCGCGGGATTGGACGAGCAGTTGCGCGAGCATCGGCTCACCCCGGCCGGGGTGCTGCTCACGCACGGGCACTTCGACCACGTCTTCTCCGCCGGCGAGGTGTGCCGGGCGCACGACGTGCCCGCCTGGCTGCACCCTGCGGACCGGTTCATGCTCACCGACCCCGCCGCGTCGCTGGGCCCGGAGGGCGCGCAGCTGTTCGCCGCGCTGCCGCCGTTGACCGCGCCGGAGGACGTCCGCGAGCTGGCGGACGGGCAGACCGTGCAGCTGGCCGGGCTCAGCTTCGGAGTCACCCACAGCCCAGGCCATACCGGCGGGTCGGTGCTGTTCGGCCTCGGCACGGAAGAGGGCGGCCGGCTGCTGCTGGCCGGGGACACCCTGTTCGCCGGGGCCATCGGGCGCACCGACCTGCCCGGCGGCGACCACGCGACGATGCAGCGCAGCCTGCGCGAGCGGGTGCTGCCGCTGCAGGACGACACGGTCGTCCTGCCGGGCCACGGACCCACCACGACCATCGGCCGCGAACGCGCGAGCAACCCGTTCCTGCTGGAGCTGTCCGCTCCGGCGCGCGACGGCCTGTGACTTCGACGAGGACTGCGAACAACCGCTGATGAGCACCTTCAACGCCCCCAAGGGCATCCCCGAGTACTACCCGCCCGAGTCCGCCGGGTTCCTGGCCGTGCGCGAGGCGCTGTCCGACTCCGCGCGGCGCGCGGGTTACGGCTACATCGAACTGCCGCTGTTCGAGGACACCGCGCTGTTCGCGCGCGGCGTCGGCGAATCCACCGACGTGGTCAGCAAGGAGATGTACACCTTCGCCGACCGCGGCGGCCGGTCGGTGACGTTGCGGCCCGAAGGTACCGCGGGCGTGATCCGCTCGGTCATCGAGCACGGCCTGGACCGCGGCCAGCTGCCGGTCAAGCTGCACTACAGCGGCGCGTTCTTCCGCTACGAGCGGCCGCAGGCCGGGCGGTACCGGCAGTTGCAGCAGGTCGGCGTGGAAGCGATCGGCGTGGATGACCCGGCGCTGGACGCCGAGGTCATCGCGATCGCCGACGAGGGCTACCGGCGGCTCGGCCTGACCGGGCACCGCGTCGAGCTGACCTCGCTCGGCGACGAGACCTGCCGCCCGGAGTACCGGGCCAAGCTGCAGGAGTTCCTGCGCGGCGTGGCGCTGGACGAGGACACCCAGCAGCGCGCGGAGATCAACCCGCTGCGGGTGCTCGACGACAAGCGGCCCGAGGTGCGGGAGCTGCTCGCGGACGCGCCGCTGATGGCCGACCACCTCTCCGCGTCGGCGAAGGAGCACTACGAGCAGGTCAAGCAGCACCTGGCCGACCTCGGCGTGCCGTACGTGGAGAACCCGCGGCTGGTGCGCGGGCTGGACTACTACACCAAGACCACGTTCGAGTTCGTGCACGACGGGCTCGGCGCGCAGTCCGGCATCGGCGGCGGTGGCCGCTACGACGGGCTGATGGCCGAGCTCGGTGGTGCGCCGCTGTCCGGTGTCGGGTTCGGGCTCGGGGTGGACCGCACCGTGCTGGCCTGCGAGGTCGAGGGCCTGCCAGTGGGCGATCAGGCCCGGTGCGACGTGTACTGCGTGCCGCTGGGGGAGGCGGCCAAGCGCAGGCTGGTCGCGGTGGCGGGCGGTCTGCGGGCCGCCGGTATCCGCGCCGACCTGGCCTACGGCGGCAAGGGGCTCAAGGGCGCGATGAAGGCGGCCGACCGGTCCGGGGCGCGGTTCGCGCTGGTGCTCGGCGAGCGGGATCTGGAAGCCGGGTCCGCGCAGCTCAAGGACCTCAGCACGGGTGAACAGCGGGCGGTCGCGCTGGACGATGCGGACAGCGAGGTCGCCGCCGCCGTCGGGAACTCGCGATGAGCGAGGCCGCGGCCGCGGATCACGTGGAGCTGGACCTGCTGGACCGGGCGACGATCCGCAAGCGCACCCGCAACGTCTGCATCGCCGCGCTTGTGGTGGCCGCGGCGTTCGGCGGCATCGTCGGGTTGCTCGCCGGTCCGGCCGGGTTCGGGATCGCCGTGGTGGTCGTCGCGGTCCCGTTGCTGCTGCTGGCCTTCAGCGAGTCCCGCAAGACCGCCTGGATGAGCGGCAGCCGGGTGTCGATGCGGGCCATCGGCACCCGGGTGGTGGATCTGCACGCGGCGAAACGGCTGGACGTGGTCGTCACCGACATGCGCGGGATGCGGACCGTGAGCCTGTTGGCGAGCGGACCGCCGAACGACAAGGCGATCACGGTCGCGTTGGCGATGTACGCGGGGACCGGCGGGCGCGAGCTCGGCGTGTACGCGCTGCGGCGCATCGCCGACACGTTGGCGGCGATCGGGGAGGCGCATGCGCTGGTGCTCTCGGAGCTGCTCGTGGCGCAGTTGCGGTCGGAGGCGCGCGGAGACGGTGCCGCGAACCGGCCGCTGTACCGGCTCGCGTCGATGGCGCCGCAGGGCCGGATGGCGCAGAAGTTGCATCCCGACGCCGTGGCCCGCTTCGTCACGACCCTCGACTGACCGTCTTCGCCCGCGCCGACACGCGCGCGCACCCGCGCGAGGAACCGGTTCCGGACGGAGTGAACGGACCGCTGGTCCCACTAGATTGGGCGAGCAGGCCGTTCACTCCGGAGATCTTGGCTCTGTTGGGCGACGTGCGGGATTCTCGGCAGCGCGCGTGTGTCTTGAGTGGACGGAATCTCGGTGGTCCAGCGGTTCGTCCGCTCGGGCTGGGCGGCGCGTTGTGCGGGTGGCGCCGGTCGAGGCCGCCTCGCCGACCCGGTCGGCGGCACGGGCCGTCGTGGGCGCGCCGGGTTCGTGCGCGGCGACCAGCGCCGCGATCAACGTGGTGATCGGCACCGCCGCGATCAGGCCGATGCTGCCGACCAGTGTGCGCACCACTTCCTGCGCCACCGCCTGCGAACTCACGATCTCGGCGAAGCTGCGCCCGGACAGCGAATACGCCAGCAGCAGCGGCAGCGACGCACCCGCGTAAGCGAGCACGAGCGTGTTCACCGCGGAGGCCACGTGATCGCGGCCGATGCGCAGTCCTGCGGTGTACAGGCTGCGCCAGCCCATCGCCGGATTCGCCCGCCGCAACTCGTAGACGGCACTGGTCTGCGTGACGGTCACGTCGTCGAGCACGCCGAGCGCGCCGATCACGATGCCCGCCAGCAGCAGTCCGCGCGCGTCGATCGGGGCGCCGAGCGCGCCGATGAGGCTCGAGGTGTTCTCGTCCAGCCCGGTCAGCCTCGTGGTCGCGGAGAACAGGGCGCTGAGCCCGCCGATCAGCGCCAGGCTCACCAGCGTCCCCAGCACCGCGGTGGAGGTCCGCGCGGAGAACCCGTGCGTCAGGTACAGCACCACGAACATGATCAGCCCGGCGCCGACCACCGCGACCAGCAGCGGGTCCTGCCCGGCCAGGATCGCCGGGAGCACGAAACCGACCAGCACCACGAAGCTCAACGCCAGCGCGCCCAGCGCGGCGAGCCCCTGCCAACGTCCGAGCACCAGCACCGCCGCGGCGAACACGCCCGCGAGCACCAGCAGCGGGCTGCCGCGCTGGAAGTCGACGACCTGGTAGGACGACTCGTCCTCGGGACTCGCACCGGCGTAGGAGAGCACCACCGCGTCGCCGACGGCGAACCGCGGTGTGCCCGGGTCGGTCGGCATGGTCTGCTCGATGACGCGGCCGGGCATCGGGCCGTCCTGCATCTTGACCCGCAGCCGCACGCAGCCGCCGCCTTGATCACCCGCGCTGCATCCGCTCGCGCCTGCCGAGACCACCTCGGCGTTCACCGGGTATTCGCCGAGGCCCAGGTCGGAGCCGGTGCGCTGCTGGTGCCCGAAGGGGAACAGCACGACGGCGCCGATGATCGCGGCGAGCGCGAAGGGCACGAGCGCGATCGCGAGCACCCGTTTGACCGTGCGCGAAGCGGGCGGAGCGTCGTGGCCGTGGCCGTGGCCGTGGGCCGGGGCTTGGGTTTGGGCGCTGCTGTCGGCCTCGGATGCGGGGGAGTCCGACCGCGCGTGCGCGGGGCGGCTCGCTCCTGCCCGTTCCGCACCTGGGCGGCGCCCGGCTTCCGGCGCGCGCTGTCCGCCCGTGCCCTGCCCGGGCCTGCCAGGTGGTCGCGGCCCTGCGGAGCGCCCCGGAGCCTGGTCACCGCGCCCACCGGAGTGCCGCCCTTCCGGCTCGGCATCGCCACCGCGCGGCGGTTGCCCGCCGCGGTCGGCCGGTGGCCGCCCGGGCGGTTGCGGTCTGCGTTGCCGCGGTCGGCGGTGTTCGCCGTCGCCGGGCGGTCCTGTCGGCGGCCGATCATTCACCGGGCAATCGTAGGAGGTGGGCGAGCAGCCTCCGCACGGCTGCGTCCGTGCGGGCAAGAGCCCGATCCGGCGTCCCGTCGGCCTCGCTTCCGGCTGCGCAGTGCTGCTGCCGTTCGCTCAGGTGAGCGAATGTGCTGGACAGTACATCGAAACTGTGTTCGCATGGAGTCATGCGCTGGGAAAAGCAACGGGTCTCGGGCAGCGGTGAGCCGCAGCTGCCCTTGGGCGTCGAGGACGCGCCGACGCGCGGGACCGGGCGGGCGGGACTGGCCGAGCCCGGTCCGGAACCGGTCGCCGCGGGCACCGAGGACGCGCTGGCGATCGAGGTGCGCGCGAGGTCGATCATCAACCGCGTGCCGGGCGCCTCGCAGGTGCCGTTCCGCTGGACGATCAACCCCTACCGCGGCTGCTCGCACGCCTGCCGCTACTGCTTCGCCCGGAACACGCACACCTACCTGGACCTGGACTCCGGGCACGACTTCGACAGCAAGATCGTGGTGAAGGTGAACGCGCCGGAGCTGGTGCGCCGCGAGCTCGCGCACCCGAAGTGGGCGGGCGAGCCGATCGCGATGGGCACCAACACCGACCCGTACCAGCGGGCGGAAGGTCGCTACGGGCTGGTGCGGCGGATCATCGAGGCGTTGCGGGACCGGGCGAACCCGTTCTCGATCCTCACCAAGGGGACGCTGATCCTGCGCGACATCGACCTACTGGAACAGGCGGCGAGGTCGGCCGCGGTCTCGGTCGCGGTGTCGATCGGCTCGATCGACGAGCAGGTGTGGCGGGACATCGAGCCGGGTGCGCCGTCCCCGCTGCGCCGGGTGGACGTGGTCCGCAGGCTCAGCGCCGCCGGCCTGGGTTGCTCGGTGATGATGGCGCCCGTGCTGCCCGGTTTGAGCGACGGGCCGCAGCAGCTCGACGAAACCGTCGCCGCTCTCGCCGAGGCGGGCGCCACCTCCATCACGCCGCTGGTGCTGCACCTGCGCCCGGGAGCGCGGGAGTGGTATCACGCCTGGTTGAGCGAGCGCCGTCCGGACCTCCTGCCGCTGTACGAGCGGCTGTACCGCAACGGCGCCTACGCGCCGAAGTCCTACCAGGAGGACATCGCGGCCCGCGTGCGAGAAGCGCAGCTGCGGTACGGACCAGGGGAGCGGCGGCCCGGGGCGGGGACTTTCCGCGCGACCGGGCCGCGGTCTGAACCAGCGGAACGGGAAGCGGATCAGCTAGCCCTGCTGTGAATGGCCGAGGGCGTCCTCGCCGACTCCGCCATCCGTTGCAGCCGAATGGGAAGCGCCGCATTCAAAGATCTGCCCGGTGGCGGCCGGAATCGTTCGCGCGCCCGCATTCCGCTCCGGCCGCCACCGACCGCATCCGGAACTCCCTGCGAAAGTAGGGAGAAAGTGCGGTGCGGGCTGCGCCGAAGCCTGGTCGCGGCGTCTTGCCGGTAGCAAAGTGCGGGTACTGTTCGTATTCGATTGACTACTCGGATGGATGAACCAGTGCTCCGGTGCGGGGCGGTTTCAGCGCTCGTCGAACAGCGCGCTGCGCGACGGCTGCCAGCGCACCCCGAACACGCCCATCCCGAAGTCGAGCTTCACCGCGTGGGTGCGGGCGTGCCCGTCCAGCGGCAGCGGCTTCGGGGTCTCCACGTCCTGGGCCGCGGAGTCGCCGACGAAGCTCTCCACGTGCTGCGGCGGGCAGGCAGGGTCGAACTCCAGCTCCACCACGTACTGCCGCACCGGCAGCCGGAACAGCCGGGAGAACGTGCATTCCGGCTCGTTCGCCCCGGTCGGCATGTCCGAGATCTCGTACTCCAGCAGCATCGTCTCGCCCCGCTCCAGCGGGCGGTCGAACAGCAGCTCCGCGACGATCACGTCTCGCGCGTGGTCGGTGAGCACCTGCCCGATGCGGCAGGAGCGCAGCGGCCGGATCGTCGGTGAGACCGAGCTGGTGGAGGCTCCGTCGAACATCACCACCCATCGGTCCGCACCGTTGGCCTCGGCTCGCAGAAGCTTGCTCGCCCGCACCGTGCGCTGGTCGCCGTAGGCGTCCACGTGCACCACGTCGTGCTGCGACAGCCGCGTGAGCTTGCTGTCGTGGCTGGTGTCGATCCGGGTGAGCAGCTCGACCGCGGATTCGTTCTCCGACCACAGCTCGCTCAGCGGCGGCGCGTCGTTCGCGGCCTGCCGGGTGCGCCCGCGCGGGCGCGGAGGACCCAGCAGCGCGGACAGCGCGCCGTCCGGCATCCCGAGCACGTTCTCCAGCTGCTGCAGGGCGAGCAGCGAATCGGGGCGCTCGGGGCGGCGGCGGCCGGATTGCCAGTAGCTCAGCGCGGTGATGCTCACCGGGGTGCCGCGGGTCTGCAGCCGGTGCTGGATGCGTTCCAGGCTCAGCCGGCTGGACCGGATCGCCGCGCGCAGCGCGGCTTCGAACGGTCCGGTGCGGAGCAGTTCCGCGAGCTCGGGCGAGACCGGTGGGGCGTGGTCGTTGCGGACGGCCGTGCGCGACATCGAACGGGTCTCGGTCTTCGGACCGGTCATGGTTACTCCTCGTGTCCGCCGAACTCGGGGACTTACGCTAATGAGTGAAACCCGGTGGCGCAACGATCAAGTTGCGGTTCGGCGCTCCCACCAAAGTGGGAGTATTTCTCCCCCGGTGGCCTCCGGCGGACTACCGCCGAGCGCGCGGTTGACATTGCCATGATCACCGGGAAGTCGCGTTTTCCGGAGCTTCCCGCCGATCGGTTCCGAGTGCGGCCGGAACCCGCGTGATGCCGTCGTAATTGCACGCGGAAAGCGCGGTTCTGTGAGTTAACTCGCGGCGTCACAACCCTGCGGTTCTGCCGCCGCCGAGCGTGCCTGGTCCCGCAGCGAGCGCAATGATCATCCACAACGGATTCGCCCGCGGGTGCGCCCGAAGTCCGGCGGAAACCTGCTCGACGTGTCCCGCCGGACGTTGGATAACCTGGATCCTCAGCCGCCTCGCAGGCCGGGCGCCTGCCGTCGAGCAGCCGCGAGGGAGCAGTTGTCGCTTCGCCGACTTGAAGAGGAGCTCAGTACCCGTGATGCGCACGCACGAGGCCGGATCGCTTCGCGCCGGTCACTCCGGGCAGTCCGTCACCTTGGCAGGGTGGGTGGCGCGCCGCCGCGATCACGGTGGAGTGATCTTCATCGATTTGCGCGACGCTTCCGGGGTCGCCCAGGTGGTCTTCCGCGAGGGGGAGATGGCCGCGCGCGCACACCGGCTGCGCGCCGAGTTCTGCGTGCGGGTGACCGGTGAGGTCGTGCGCCGTCCCGTCGGCAACGAGAACGCCGAGATCGGCACCGGTGAGATCGAGGTCTACGCCTCCGAACTGGAAGTGCTGTCCGAGTCCGCGCCGCTGCCGTTCCCGCTGGACGAGCACCTGGAGACCGGCGAGGAGATCCGGCTCAAGCACCGCTACCTGGATCTGCGGCGAAACGGCCCGGCCCGGACCATCCGGATGCGCAGCGAGATCAACCGCGTTGCCCGCAACGTGCTGGGCGACCGGGAATTCGTCGAGGTCGAGACGCCGACGATGACCCGCTCCACGCCCGAGGGCGCCCGCGACTTCCTGGTTCCGGCGCGGCTGCAGCCGGGGACCTGGTACGCGCTGCCGCAGTCGCCGCAGCTGTTCAAGCAACTGCTGATGGTCGGTGGCGTGGAGCGCTACTTCCAGCTCGCCCGCTGCTACCGGGACGAGGACTTCCGCGCCGATCGCCAGCCCGAGTTCACCCAGCTCGACATCGAGATGAGCTTCGTCGAGCAGGACGACGTGCTCGAACTCGGCGAGGAGATCATCGCCGGGCTGTGGCGCCTGGTCGGCCACGAGGTCCCGCGGCCCATTCCGCGGATGACCTACGCCGATGCGATGTCCCGCTACGGCACCGACAAACCGGACCTGCGGTTCGGGCTGGAGCTGACCGAGCTCACCGAATACTTCTCCGACACCCCGTTCCGGGTGTTCCGGGCGCCCTACGTCGGTGCGGTCGTGATGCCCGGCGGTGCCGACCAGCCGCGCCGGCAGCTCGACGCGTGGCAGGACTGGGCCAAGCAGCGCGGCGCCAAGGGTCTGGCGTACGTGCTCGTCGGCGCGGACGGCACGCTGTCCGGCCCGGTCGCCAAGAACCTCTCGGACGCCGAGCGCGATGGCCTGGCCAAGGCCGTGGGCGCCGGTCCGGGCGACTGCGTCTTCTTCGCCGCCGGTGAGCGCGCGTCCTCGCGGGCGCTGCTCGGCGCGGCGCGGCTGGAGATCGGGCAGCGCTGCGGCCTGATCGACCACTCGGCCTGGTCGTTCGTGTGGGTCGTCGACGCGCCGATGTTCGAGCCGGTCGCCGATACCGACGACGTGGCGGTCGGTTCCTCGCGCTGGACCGCGGTGCACCACCCGTTCACCGCGCCGAACGCGGATTGGGCCGAGGACTTCGACAAGGACCCGGACAACGCGCTGGCCTGGGCTTACGACATCGTCTGCAACGGCAACGAGATCGGCGGCGGCTCGATCCGCATCCACCGCTCGGACATCCAGGAACGGGTGTTCGCGGTGCTGGGCATCTCCGAGGAGCAGGCCCAGGACAAGTTCGGCTTCCTGCTGGAGGCGTTCAAGTACGGCCCGCCGCCGCACGGCGGCATCGCCTTCGGCTGGGACCGGATCTGCATGTTGCTGGCCGGTGCGGACTCGCTGCGCGAGGTGATCGCGTTCCCGAAGAGCGGTGGCGGTTTCGACCCGCTGACCGGGGCGCCCGCGCCGATCACCGCTGCGCAGCGCAAGGAAGCCGGGGTGGATGCGAAGCCGGCCGCGAAGGACGCCGACAGCATCTCGGTGACGACCGGGAACGTGGTCGAGAAGCAGGGCTGAGACGCCGACCGCGCTGTTCGCGCGGATCGGCCCTCCGTGGCGGCCGCCGGACCGGCCGGTGGCCGCGGTGGACGCCGTGCGGCCCGCCCGTCGGCGAGTGATGCATCCGGGCGCTCGATCACTGCGGCCGAGGGCGCGCCGCCGGTAGCGACCAAGCGGCGTTTCCTTCGGCAGCGGCCCTCGCGGCGAAGCAGCGGGCGCTGATCGCTCGCGTGCCTGCCGGGTGGTTGCACGGGTGAGCCGGGTGCCGCGAACGCGGCCGGTCGGACCGTGCAACGTGGGCGCCCACCGGCTCCGTCCGGGTCGAGTGAGCGAGCCGCAACTCCGCGTGTGGCGGCGGCGTGCGCGCCGCCGATCATCCGTCGGCGTGGGCGAAGCTCACCCGGGCGAGTACCGCAGGTGCCCGCGCCATTACCGGTGGTGCAGCACTTGACCGGTCTTGCCCGTTCGGGTTCAGGTTGTGGGGGTAGTGTCTGGAGACGATGAGCGTGGAGATCACTTCCGGCCCTCCGGAGGTCCGTGTGCCCGCCAGCACTGCGGTGACCGACACCGTCGGTACCGCGGAAGCCGTGCTCAGCAAGCGGATGGGAGCCGCGGTCCGGCTCGCCGATGCGGAGGACCTCGGTGGCAGCGAACGCTCCGCCGTGCTGCGGGTGCGCGTGGCGGAGACGCCCTACGAGCTCCCGCGCACGCTGGTGCTCAAGCACTACTGCGAGGTCCCCGAGTCGGCGCGCGCCGACCCGTTCGCGCACGAAGCGGCCAGCTGCCAGCTCGCCACCGCGCTGCCACCGGAGATCCGGGTCGGTCCCGAGCTCATCGCGCACGACGCCGATCGGCGGCTGCTGGTGCTGGAGGACCTCGGGCGCGGTTCCACGCTCGCCGACGTGCTCTTCGGCGAAGACCCCCGCGCGGCCGAGCGCGCGCTGCTGGCCTGGGCCAGGGCGCTCGGGCGGCTGCACACCACGCTGGCGGGCCGGGAGGCCGATTTCGAGGCGCTGATGCGCCGCGTCGGCGCCAAGTCCTGGACGGACCCGGTAGCCGAGGACATCGCGCGGTCGCTGACCGAACTGCCCGGCCTGCTCGAGCAGACGCTGGACCTGCCGACCTCGCCCGAGGTCTCGGCGCGGCTGGCTTCAGCCGCGGAGCTGCTCGAGTCCGGCCGCTACCGCTCGTTCAGCCCGTCCGACATCTGCCCGGACAACAGCCTGGTCACCGGCACCGGGGTGCGGTTCCTCGACTTCGAGTGGGGCTGCGTGCGCGACGTGGCGCTGGACGCGGCCTACCTGCAGTACCCCTTCCCGTCCTCGTGGTGCTCCTACGCGTTGCCGGAGAACCTGGCCGACGGGATGCTCGCGACCTGGCGATCGGAGATCGCCGAGGTGTGGCCGGAGCTGGACGACGACGAGGTGCTGCTGCCCCGGCTGTTCGACGCGCAGCTGCTGTGGGTGTGGGTGTCGACCTGGTGGTTCCTGCCGCGCACCGGCGAGTCGGACCGGCCGATCGACCTGCACATGCCCTCGCCGCGGCGCAGCACGGCGCTGGTGGACCGGTGGCGGCGGTTGCGCGACGACGCGCAGGCGTGCGGGGAACCGGAGCTGGCCGAGTACGCCTCGCGGATGGTCGACGCGCTGGTGGAGCGCTTCGGCGCGGGTGCGTTGCAGCTGTTGCGGTATCCGGCGTTCCGGACCGAGGAGAAGTGACCAGGCGCTGAGTATGCTGCCCGGCCGTGCAGGACGAAATCTCCGGCGGTGTTGAGCCGGACGCAGCGCGGGTGTCCGAGGTCGAGCACGCCGCCGCGATGACGTGGCCGGCGAGCACGGTGCAGCACCGCGGTGGCTGGTTGCTGCGGTACTGCGCGGATTTGGACCGGTGGCGCTCGAACTCCGCGCTGCCGCCTTCGCGGGTGCGCGATGTAGCGGCCGAGATCGAACAGGTCGTGCGGTTCTACTCCGAGCGCGGGGCTCGTGCTTCGGTGCAGGTCAGCCCGTCGCGGTGGCACGAGGAACTGGACGTCGGCCTGGCGGCGCGCGGTTTCCGGCAGGTGACGCCGGTGCACGTGCTGACCGCCGAGTTGCCCGGTCCGGGCGACGTGCCGGCCGCCGGAGTCGAGGTCCGTCTCGACGACGAGCCGATGAGGCGCTGGCTGGATGCCTCCAGCGCGGTCCGCGGCCGGTCGGAGCCCGGCTTGGCGCGGATCGATCGGCCCGCCAGGTACGCGACCGCCCTGCTGGACGGCGTTGCGGCCGGGATCGGCCTGTTCGTGCGGGAAGGCCGGTGGTGCGCGGTGTACTGCATGGCGACCGCGCCGTGGGCGCGCGGACGGGGCGTGGCTCGTGCGGTGCTGCGCGCGGGCGCCCGCTGGGCAGGCGAGGTGCGGGCGAGCGGCATGTTCCTCCAGGTCGAGCAGGACAACGACGCCGCACGGCGGCTGTACGCGGGCTGCGGTTTCGAGTTCTCGCACGAGTACCACTATCGTGTCGCCGACACTCGCGGTTAATCCGCGGCTCACCCATTCGCAACTTTTCACGTCGTTCGCGAATGGATTTCCGCGAACCATGCGTGTTCGCGCATGTCCGGCGATCCGCTGTCGGAGTGGCCGCACCCGGTTGCCCGGATGGCGTCCCGGCGCGCCGCTCGGCGGCGGATTAATGTTTCTTCATTTTTAGGGCGATGATCACCCGGTTCGTGGCTTGCGAGTAGACTGCGTTGGTCGGATACCTTGTGTTCGGCGATCCGTCACCCGGCCCCGTTAGCATGGGGCTGCTCGACGAGGTGTCCGAGAGGGGCGGATCGAGTCATCCGGCGGGTCATCGTCGACCCGGCCGCTGCGGTCGTTCGGCATCGCAATTTCGCGGAGGAGTCATGAAGGTCAGGATCGTGCGCGCAGGATTGTTCCTGCTGTTCTCGGTCCTGGTCGCCGTGGTCTCCCCGTTGCAGCCCGCGTTGGCCAGTGATTTGACGATGCGCAACCCGGCCGAGGTCAAATCCGAGATCAAGGAGAACCGGGACACCGGGAAACTGCGCCAGCGCGCGGCGTCCGAGGACGGCACCCGGCGCGAACGGCGCACTCCGGATCGCGGTGCGCCGCTGCCGGACGGGCTGCAAGCGGGCCCCGGCGCGCGGCACGACCTGTTCACCGCCGCCCTGCGCGCGCGAACCAAGCCGCACGAGGCCGCCGCGCGCAGCCGACATGCGCCCGCAACGCTGCAGGTTTATCGGCACTGAGACGTTCGCGCACCACGCGTGCGTTCGACGGCAGACGACGATCCTGAAGCGTCCAGTGAGGCGACAACATGACTTTCGAGCACCTGGTGGACCGTGCGCGCAACCATCCGCGCACGGTGTCCGAAGCGCACCGCAAACGGCTGGCCACCGGTCAGCAGCCGGCCGCGCTGTTCATCACCTGTTCCGATTCGCGGGTGGTCCCCGCGCAGCTCACCGGCGCCCAGCCCGGGGAACTGTTCGAATTGCGGACCGCGGGCAACGTGGTGCCCGAATACGTGCCCGATTCGGCGTCCAGCGAAATGGCCACGATCGAATACGCGGTGCTGCAGCTGAAGGTTCCCGAGATCGTTGTTTGCGGGCACTCGCACTGCGGTGCGGTGACCGCGAAGGCGATCGCCGGGCGCGGGCTGGAAAGCCTTCCCGCGATGCGGGGCTGGCTGGGCACCGGTGAACCGCCGGTATCCGAAGCGCCCGCGCTCGAGGACGGCGTGCGTTCGGAATGCAAGCAGCACGTGCGCGAGCAGCTGCGCACGTTGTTCGAATACCCGTTCATCCGGGAACGGGCCGCCGCGGGCGAGTTGCGGGTGCACGGCTGGTTCTACGAGATCGACACCGGATTGGTCTGGCACTCCGGGGAAACCGGGCCGGATCGGCCGGAAGAGTCGGATTTCCTTCCGTTGTGACATTTCCGCGGCGGTGCTCCACCGCCGATTCGTCGGGACTGCCTGACGCCGTCCACCCGGATGCCGCGTTGCCGTTGTGCGGCGCGGCCGGGCGACGGCGCGGCCCCGCGTGTTCAGCGGCGATCACGCGCTCTCGCGGCCGCAGTCCCGCACGCGTTCCCGCACGTCCGCGCGCGAACGGCGCGCGGACGCGCTACCCGTCACTCGAAACTCATACGGAGAGTGCAACGTGACCACTCAAGTCGACGCGACCTCCCGTCGCGCCAAGACCGGCGTCCCGCAGTGGCCGAAGGGAACTTTCGGCGCCGACCTGGGGGCTTCGCTGGTCGTGTTCCTGGTGGCGCTGCCGCTGTGCGTCGGTGTCGCCGTCGCATCCGGCGTGCCCGCCGAACTCGGCATCATCACCGGTGTCGTCGGAGGCATCGTGGTGGGGCTGCTACCGGGCAGCACCATGCAGGTCAGCGGCCCGGCGGCCGGGCTGACCGTGCTGGTGGCCTCGGCGGTGGCCGATCACGGGCTCGGGATGCTCGGCATCATCGTGCTCGGTGCAGGCGTGCTGCAGATCTTGATGGGGCTGGGCCGGATCGGAACCTGGTTCCGGGCGATCTCGCCTTCGGTGGTGCAGGGCATGCTGGCGGGCATCGGCCTGGTGATCATGCTCGGCCAGCTCTACCCGGTGGGCGGGCTGGAGCAGCCCTCCGAGACCTCGGCCAAGTTCGCCGGGCTCCCGGGGCTGGTGAGCGCGATGTTCACGACTCCGCAGGGGCTGGCCGGGGTCGCCGTCACCGCGGTGGCGCTGGTGATCCTGTTCGGCTGGCCGAAGCTGCCGGAGAAGGTGCGCAACGTCCCCGCCGCGCTGGTCGCGGTGGTGCTGGTCAGCGGCGCGACCTACGTGCTGGGGCTGCCCCTGAAGACGATCGAGGTCGGCTCCCTGCTGGAGGCGATCAACGTCCCGACCGGCGAGTCGTGGGGCTCCGCGTTCACCCCGGCGGTGCTCGGGTCGATGCTGACGTTCGGGCTGATCGCATCGGCGGAGAGCCTGTTCAGCGCGGCCGCGGTCGACCGGATGCACGACCGCCCGAAGACGCAGTTCAACAAGGAGCTCGTCGCCCAGGGCGCGGGCAACGCCGTATGCGGGGTGCTGGGCGCGTTGCCGATGACCGCGGTGATCGTGCGCTCCGGCGCGAACGTCCGCGCGGGGGCGAAGACGAAGCTGTCCCGGATCCTGCACGGCGTGTGGCTGCTGCTGTTCGTGGTGGCGCTGCCGGGCGTGCTGGCGTTCATCCCGACCGCGGTGCTCGCCGCGGTGCTGATCCACGCCGGCTGGAAGCTGCTCGAGCCGGGCAAGGTCGTGCAGCTGGCCAGGACCAACCGCCCGGAGGCTGCGGTGCTGGTGCTGACCGCGGTCATGATCGTGGCCACCGACCTGCTGATCGGCACGCTGATCGGGCTCGCCGCCGCGGTGATCAAGACCGCCTTCGACGTGTCCCGGCTGTCGGTCAAGCAGGAGGAGCAGGGCGAGGACCACGTGCACGTCGAACTCGGCGGCAATGCCACGTTCCTGCGGCTCCCGCGGCTGCTGGAGCGGCTGGAGAGCCTGCCGTCGGACAAGAGCGTGCACTTGGACCTGAGCACCGTCCGGCACCTGGACCAGGCGTGCCACCAGGCGGTGGAGAACTGGGCCGCGCAGCGCGAACGCGACAACGCGCGGACCGAAGTGGCGATGCCGGCCCACGCGGGCTGACCCGCACCGCGCCGGAGGTGCCGTTCGCGCACCTCCGGCGCGGTTTCGTTCCGACCGGCGGGTAGCGTCGAAGCCGTGAGTGACGGCCTGTTCGACGAGGGGTTGTTCGGCGCCGAGACCGAGGACCGCGCCGGGGAACGGCTGGCCGAGAACGCGCCGCTGCCGGTGCGGATGCGGCCCCGTTCGCTGGACGAGGTGCTCGGCCAGGACCACCTGCTGGCCGCGGGCGCCCCGCTGCGCCGGCTGGTGGAGGGGGCGGCACCGGCTTCGGTGCTGCTCTACGGCCCGCCGGGCACCGGCAAGACGACGCTGGCGAACCTGGTCTCGCAGGCGACCGGACGGCGGTTCGTGGCGTTGTCCGCGTTGTCGTCCGGGGTCAAGGAGGTGCGCGGGGTCATCGATGAGGCCCGGCGGCGGCTCGGCCGTTCCGCCGAGGCCACGGTGCTGTTCATCGACGAGGTGCACCGCTTCTCCAAGACCCAGCAGGACGCACTGCTGGGCGCGGTGGAGGACCGCACGGTGCTGCTGGTGGCCGCGACCACCGAGAACCCGTACTTCTCCGTGGTGGCCCCGCTGCTTTCGCGGTCCCTGGTGCTGCAACTGCACAACCTCGGTGACGACGACGTGCGCGAGCTGGTGCGCCGTGCGGTGTCCGAGGAACGCGGCCTCGGCGACGCGCTCGGGCTCGACGAGGAGGCGCTGGAGCACCTCGTCGCGCTCGCCGGCGGCGATGCGCGGCGCGCGTTGACGGCGCTGGAGGCCGCGGCGGAGTCCGCCGAGTCCAACGGTGCGCAGCGGATCGACCTGGCCACGGTCGAGGCCACGGTCAACCGCGCGGCCGTGCTCTACGACCGCGGCGGGGATCAGCACTACGACGTGGTCAGCGCGTTCATCAAATCCATCCGCGGCTCCGACGTGGACGCCGCGCTGCACTACCTGGCCCGGATGGTCGAAGCCGGGGAGGACCCGCGGTTCATCGCCCGCCGCCTGGTGGTGCACGCCAGCGAGGACGTCGGCATGGCCGACCCGACGGCGCTGCAGGCGGCGGTGGCGGCCGCGAACGCGGTGCAGTTCATCGGGATGCCGGAGGGCAGGCTCGCGCTCGCGCAGGCCACGGTGCACCTGGCGACCGCGCCGAAGTCGAATTCGGTGATCATGGCCATCGACGCGGCGATGGGCGACGTGCGTGCGGGCAAGTCCGGTTCGGTGCCCGCGCACCTGCGCGACGGGCACTACGCGGGCGCGAAGAAGCTCGGCAACGCGCAGGGCTACCGCTACCCGCACGACCGCTCGGAAGGCGTGCTGGAGCAGCAGTACCCGCCGGACGAGCTGGTGGGCGTCGACTACTACGAGCCCAGCGGACGCGGCGGCGAGCGCGTGCTCGGCGAACGGGTTCCGAAGCTGCGCGGCATCGTCCGCGGCGAGGGCGAATAGCGCCGCGGGCAGGAATCCGGCGCGGTGGGCCGTCGAGCAGAATGTGCGCCGACGGAGAACAGCCAGCCCGAGGAGGTCGTGCCGGTGCAGTCGCGGATCGTGGTCACCCGGAGGATTCCGGACTCCGCAGTCGAACTGCTGCGCAGCGCAGGAGACGTGCACGTGTGCGAGCGGGATCAGGCATTGGAACCCGCCGAGCTGCACGAGGTGGTGCGTGGCGCGCACGGCGTGGTCACGATGCTCGGCGATCGCGTCGATGACGAACTCGTGACCGCGGCCGGCCCGCAGCTGCAGGTGGTGGCCAACGTGGCGGTCGGCTACGACAACGTGGACGTGCCCGCGGTGACCGGGCGCGGCGTCACCGTGACGAACACGCCGGGCGTGCTCACCGATGCCACCGCGGATCTCGGATTCGGCTTGCTGCTGATGGCGACGCGGCGGCTCGGTGAGGGGGAGCGGCTGATCCGGTCCGGGCAACCCTGGTTCTTCCACCTCGGATTCATGCTGGGTACGGGCTTGCAGGGCAAGACCCTCGGGATCATCGGCCTTGGCGGGATCGGGCAGGCGATGGCTCGCCGCGCTCGCGCGTTCGGCATGAACATCGCCTACGCGGGTAGGCGGCGCGCGGCCCCGGAGGTGGAATCCGAGCTCGACGCCCGCTACCTCTCGCAGGACGAGCTGCTGCACGAAGCCGACGCGCTGTCGCTGCACTGCCCGCTCACCGAGCAGACCCGGCACCTGATCGACGAGTCGGCGCTGGCGAAGATGAAGCCCTCCGCGGTGCTCATCAACACCAGCCGCGGACCGGTCGTGGACGAAAAAGCCCTGGCCGAGGCGCTGCGCGAAGGCCGCATCGCGGCAGCGGGCCTGGACGTCTTCGAACGCGAACCGGCCGTCGAACCCGCGCTGCTCGAACTGGACAACGCGGTGCTCATCCCGCACCTGGGCTCGGCGACGGTGGAGACGCGCAGCGCGATGGCCGAACTCGCCGCGCGCAACGTGGCGGCGGTTCTCGCCGGGACCGGACCGATCACCCCGGTGGGTGCTTGACCGGCACCGACGCGCCGAACCACCGGCGGCATCGGCGCCCGGGCCGCACGGTAACCTGACGCGCGATCAAGCCACCGGGAATTCTCGCGGTGGCCGGACAATCACAGGGAAACCAGAAACCGGGAGGGCACGTGACGCCCACGCAGATCGCCGCGCTGATCGTCGCAGGCGCGTTCGTGCTGCTGGTCGTGCTGCTGGCGGTCCCGCTGGTCAAGCTCGGCCGTACGCTGGACGAGGCGACCGTCGCGATCCGCAAGGCGCACGAGAACTCCGACCCGCTTTTCACCGGCGCGAACTCGACGCTGACGCACGTCAACACCCAGCTGGAACGGGTGGACGGCATCACCACGAACGCCAAGACCGTCAGCGGCAACGTTTCGGCGTTGTCCTCGCTGTTCACGGCTACACTCGGTGGCCCGTTGGTGAAGACCGCGGCCTTCTCGTACGGGGTGAGCAAGGCATTGCGCGCTCGCCGCAAGCGCAAGGAAGAGCCGTGGGGCAAGCACTCCCGACGCAAGGGAGGCCGCAAGTGAGGCGGATGTTCTGGTTCGGGGCCGGTATCGCGGCCGGTGTCGCGGTGATGCGCAAGGTCAACGAGACCACGCGCAAGGCGACCCCGAACGGCGTGGCCGAGCAGCTCGGCGGCGCCA
This sequence comes from Saccharopolyspora galaxeae, assembly GCF_016526145.1. GTDB lineage: Bacteria > Actinomycetota > Actinomycetes > Mycobacteriales > Pseudonocardiaceae > Saccharopolyspora_C > Saccharopolyspora_C galaxeae. The sequence continues at coordinate 510,661 of NZ_JADDUE010000003.1, read as the reverse complement.
TGCGCGAGCTCGCGGGTGCCGTGGGCTCGTTCGGCGCGGACGTGCGCGCCGGGATGACCGAGCGGGAGCAGGAGCTGCAGAACGTCGTGGACGGCACCTCGTTGCCGCCGCAGCGGCTCGCCGATTCCCGCTCCGTCGAAGCGGCTCGCCCCGGTGAGAGCCGAGTTCGTGACGGTGGGCGCGCACCGGCACGGCGAGCTCGCCGGGCGGATCGCTGACGCGGCACCTCGGGTGACCGGCCGCGACGCTTCGCCGACCGGTCGGTCCCCGCTCGCCCGCGAGCCTTCCGCCCACGCCGTCCGGATTCCGCAGCACCCTCCACGAAGGACCCACCGTGCAGACCCACGAGATCAACAACCGCTTCCTGGAACACTTCCGCAGCTCGGGCCACACCGTGGTGCCCAGCGCGTCGCTGATCCTGGACGACCCCACCCTGCTGTTCGTCAACGCGGGGATGGTGCAGTTCAAGCCGTACTTCCTGGGTGATGCCCCGGCGCCGTACCCGCGCGCGACGAGCATCCAGAAGTGCGTGCGCACCGGCGACATCGACGAGGTCGGCAAGACCACGCGGCACAACACGTTCTTCCAGATGGCGGGCAACTTCTCCTTCGGCGACTACTTCAAAGAAGGCGCCATGGAGCACGCCTGGAAGCTGCTGACCTCCGCGGTCGCCGACGGCGGCTACGGCATCGACCCGGAACGCCTGTGGGTCACCGTTTTCGAGAAGGACGACGAGGCCGCTGCGATGTGGCGCAACACCACCGGCATCCCGGCGGAGCGCATCCAGTCGCGCGGTCCCGAGGACAACTACTGGGACATGGGCGTGCCCGGTCCGGGCGGGCCGTGCTCGGAGATCTACTACGACCGCGGCCCGGAATACGGCCGCGAAGGCGGCCCGAACGTCGACGAGGACCGCTACATCGAGATCTGGAACCTGGTGTTCATGCAGGACATCAGGGGCGAGCTGCCCCCGAAGGCCGGCAACCCGCCGATCGGTGAGCTGCCCACCAAGAACATCGACACCGGCATGGGCATCGAGCGGGTGGCCTGCCTGCTGCAGGGCGTGGACAACGTCTACGAGACCGACCTGGTGCGTCCCGTGATCGCCAAGGCCGAGGAGCTCTCCGGCCGCACCTACGGCGCCGACCACGCCGACGACGTGCGCTTCCGCGTGATCGCCGACCACGCGCGCTCCGGCGTGATGCTGGTCGGCGACGGCGTCACGCCCGGCAACGAGGCCCGCGGCTACGTGCTGCGGCGGTTGCTGCGCCGCATCGTGCGCTCGGTGCGCCTGCTCGGTGTGCAGGAGCCGGTGCTAGGCGAGTTCACCCAGGTCGTGCGGGACGCGATGGCGCCGGGCTACCCGGAGCTGGTCACCGAGTTCGACCGGATCGACTCGGTGATCCGCAACGAGGAGGACGCCTTCCGCGCCACCCTCACCACCGGCTCGAAGATCTTCGACGTGGCCGTGACCGAGACCAAGAAGGCCGGCGGCACGCAGCTGGCGGGGGACAAGGCGTTCCAGCTGCACGACACCTACGGCTTCCCGATCGACCTGACTTTGGAGATGGCCTCCGAGCAGGGACTTTCGGTGGACGAGCACGGTTTCCGCGAGCTGATGGCCGAGCAGCGCCGCCGCGCCAAGGAGGACGCGAAGGCCCGCAAGACCGGCCACGGCGACCTGTCGACCTACCGCACGCTGCTCGACGAGCACGGCACCACCGAGTTCATCGGCTACACCGACCTCCAGGCGCACAGCCGGGTGCTCGGGCTGCTGGTGGACGGCGCGCCCGCGAGTTCCGCGGCGGCGGGCACCGAGGTGGAGCTGGTGCTCGACCGCACCCCGTTCTACGCCGAAGGCGGTGGCCAGATCGCCGACACCGGCACGCTGGTCGGGCCGGGCGTCGAAGTGCGGGTGCACGACGTGCAGCGGGCCGTGCCGGGGCTGTTCGTGCACCGCGCGAAGGTCGTCGCCGGCGAGCTGGGCTTGGACACCACGCTGGAGGCCGGGGTGGACCAGCAGCGCAGGCGCGCCATCGCCCGGTCGCACTCCGCCACGCACCTGGTGCACGCCGCGGTGCGCGGTGCCTACGGCAAGCGGGCGGCGCAGGCCGGTTCGCTGAACTCGCCCGGCCGGATGCGGTTCGACTTCACCGCGCCCGCCGCGGTGTCGGCCTCGGTGCTCGGCGGCGTCGAGGAAGAGGTCAACGACTACCTGCAGAACGACGTCGAGGTCTCCTCCTACACCACGACGATGGACCGGGCGATGGAGCTCGGCGCGGTCGCGCTGTTCGGCGAGAAGTACGGCGACCAGGTCCGCGTGGTCGACATGGGCGACTACTCGCGCGAGCTGTGCGGCGGTACGCACGTCGGGCGCATCGGTCAGCTCGGCGTGGTGAAGCTGGTCGCGGACTCCTCGGTCGGTTCCGGGGTGCACCGGGTGGAAGCGCTGGTCGGGATGGACGCCATGCGTCACATCGGCAAGGAGCACCTGCTGGTCAGCCAGCTCGCCGAGCAGTTCAAGGTGCCCGCCGAGGACCTGCCGGACCGGATCGCCGGGGTGGTGAGCCGGCTGCGCGACGCGGAGAAGGAGCTGGCGCAGCTGCGGGTGCAGCAGGTGCTGTCCTCGGCCGGTGACCTGGCCGGGCGCGCCGCCGACGTGCGCGGCGTGAGCCTGGTGGCAGAGCAGGTCGCCGACGGCGTGGACGGCGGCTCGCTGCGCGCGCTGGCTGGCGAGGTGCGGGGGCGCCTGACCGGCAGGCCCGCGGTCGTCGCGCTGTTCGCGCCCGACTCCGAGCAGGGCAAGGTGTCCTTCGTCGTCGGTGTCAACGACGCTGCGCAGGACCTCGGGCTAGCTGCGGGCAAGCTGGTGCCCGCGTTCGCCGGCGAGGTCGGCGGTCGCGGCGGCGGCAAGCCGGACATGGCGCAGGGCGGCGGATCGGACCCCGCGGGCATCACCGCGGCGATCGGCGCGCTGCGCCGGGAGCTGGACCGGGTGATCCAGGGGTGAGCGAGCACCAGCGGCCCGACCCGGGCGCCGGGCGGCGGCTGGGCGTGGACGTCGGCGCGGTGCGCGTCGGCATCGCGCTCAGCGACCCGGCGCCGATGCTGGCGACTCCGCTGGTGACGCTGCGCCGCGACGAGGACGCGGGCAGCGACCTCGCGCAGCTGGCCGGCCTGGTCGCCGAGCACGAAGTGGTGGAGGTGGTCGTCGGCCTCCCGAAGACGCTGCGCGGCGATCACGGCAGCGCCGCCGAAGCCGCGCGGAAGTACGCAGAAGCGCTCACCGAGCGGATCGCTCCGGTGCCGGTGCGCTTTCACGACGAACGGTTGACCACGGTCACGGCGAGCCGCATTCTCTCCCAACGGGGGGTTCGCGGTAAGCGCCAGCGCGCCGTGGTCGACCAGGCCGCCGCAGTGGAGATCTTGCAGGCATGGCTTGACGCCCGGTCGCAGACCACCTGAGAGGACCTTTCGTGAGCGACGATCTCGGCCTGTTCACCGACGACGCCGGAGAGCCGCCGCGCAGCCGCAAGGAAGCCCGCCAACGGCGGGAACGGCTGCGCAGGCGCAAGCGGCGCGGTTCGGTCACCGCGATGGCCGGTGTGTGCGTGCTGCTGCTGGTGGGCGTGGGCGTGGTCTACGGCGCCATGCAGATCCTGCGCATCGGTTCGTACGAGGACTACGAGGGCCAGGGCAGCGGTGAAGTCGTCGTGGAGGTCTCCTCCGGTGACACCGTCAGCAACGTCGCGCAGACGCTGTCGAAGGCGGACGTGGTGGCCTCGTCCTCGGCGTTCACCAACGCCGCCGAGGAGAACCGGCAGATCAACAACGTCCAGCCCGGTTTCTACCTGATGAAGTCGAGGATGTCCGGGGCCGCGGCGGTGCAGCGCATGTTGTCGCCGGAGGCAAAGACCGGCCGCGTCGAGGTCCGCGGCGGGCAGCGGCTGGAGGACCAGCTCAGCCCGGACGGCGGGAGCACGCCCGGCCTGCTCACCAAGCTCGCCCAGGCCACCTGCACCGACGCCGCCAAGCAGTGCACCACGCCGGAGCAGATGCACCAGGCGGCCGCCTCGGCGGACCTGGCCGCGCTGGGCGTTCCGGAGTGGGCGATCGCCGATGCGCAGAAGGCGCCGCCGGAGCGCCGGTTGGAAGGCTTGATCATGCCGGGCGTCTACGACGTCAAACCGGGCGAGCCGCCGGAGGAAGTGCTGCGCCAAGTGGTCACCAAGTCCGCTGCGCTGCTGCAGGCCGCCGGACTGCCGCAGGCGGCCGATGGCACCGGGCACACCCCGTACGAGCTGCTGACCATCGGCTCGCTGGTGCAGAGCGAGGGCATCCAGGACGACTTCGGCAAGGTCGCGCGGGTGATCTACAACCGGACCACCGACCCGCAGATGAAGTTGCAGATGGACTCGACGATCAACTACCCGCTGGACAAGCCGACGCTGCTGACGAAGTCGGAGGACCGGCAGAAACCGGGTCCGTACAACAGCTACCAGAACTTTGGCCTGCCGCCGACGCCGATCTCCACGGTGAGCAAGGCGGCCTTGCAGGCGGCGGAGAAGCCCGACGAGGGCACCTGGGTGTACTTCGTGAAGTGCTTCCCGGACGGGCACTCCTGCTTCGCGACCACCCAGGCCGAGCACGACCGCTACATCCAGGAGGCCCAGCAACGTGGCGCGTTCTGACCCCCGCCGGGCGGCGGTGGTCGGTTCCCCGATCGGCCACTCGCTCTCGCCGGTGCTGCACGAGGCCGCGTACCGCGAGCTCGGTCTGCCGTGGAGCTACGAGCGGATCGAGCGGGACGCCGCGGGACTGGCGGGGCTGGCGGGCGAGCTCGGCCCGGAGTGGGCGGGCTTGTCGGTGACGATGCCCGGCAAGCACGCCGCGTTGCGGCTGGCCGAGCGGGCCACCGAGCGGGCCGCGGCCGTCGGCGTGGCGAACACGCTGACCAGGTCGGAGACCGGTGGGTGGGACGCGGACTGCACCGATGTGGACGGTGTGGCGGGCGCGCTGCGCGCGGCAGGCGGGTTCACCGGCGGGCGCAGCGCGCTGGTGCTCGGCGCCGGTGGCACGGCGGCCGCCGCGATGGCGGCGTTCGCCGAACTGGGGTTGGGCGAGGTGACGCTCGCCGTGCGCGAACCGGCGCGAGCGGGCGAGGTGCTGGCCACCGCCGAACGGGTCGGGCTTTCGGTGGCCGTCGAACGGCTCGACGAGCTGGACCTCGCGTCGGTGGCGGCATCGGTCGACGTGCTGGTCTCGACGCTGCCCGCCGGTGCCGCGGATGCGTTCGCGCCGGAGCTGGCGCGGGCGGCGTGCGTGCTGGACGTGATCTACCACCCGTGGCCGACGCCGCTGGCGCAGGCGGTCGGCAAGGAGGGCGGTCGGCTGGCCACCGGGCTGGACATGCTGCTGCATCAGGCGTTCGGGCAGGTGGAGCTGTTCACCGGCCTGCCGGCGCCGCGCGTGGCGATGCGGGATGCGCTGCTGAGCGCGACCGGGGACGTGCCGCTGCCGCTGTGATCCGGAGGCTTCGGGATCCCGGTGCCGGGCCGCGCGCCCGTCATCGCCTGTCGCGCGGCCCGCTCACCTACCGGATCACTGGCCGTCGAGGTCGGAACTGACCAGCTCGGCCAGGTGGTCCAGCGCGGCGTCCGCGCCGTCCCCGTCGGCGGCGAGCACGACTTCGTCGCCGTGGTCGGCGCCCAAGGTCATCAGCCCGAGGATGCTGCCTGCCTGCACCGGCTCGGTGTCGGCCTTGCGGATGCTGATCTGCACCGTCTGGGCCGCGGCGGCCTTGGCGACCAGTGCGGCTGGACGCGCGTGCAGACCGACCTTGCTGGCCACGGTGACCCGTCGCTCAGGCATGGGATTCCCTTTCGTGCGTTGCGGGATGGAAACGACGTGCGCGGGTTCGGTGCGTCAAGGCTTGCCGCTGCTTCCCGCTGTACCGGTGTCCGTGCTCGTGCCGGTGCCCGTGCCCTGCCCGGCCGTGCCGGACCCGCCGGGGGCTTGGGACTGCTGGCTCTCGTCGAGCAGCCCGCCGCCTTCGGCGCTGTCTTCGCGGCCGGGCGTGCGCAGGTTCCACTTGGTGATCACGAACCGGAACACGAAGTAGTAGATCACCGCGTAGCCCAGCCCGATCGGGATCAGCCACAGCGCACGCTGCGCGATGCCGAAGTTCAGCACGTAGTCGATCGCTCCGGCCGAGAACCCGAACCCGGAGTGGATGTCCAGCCAGTTCACCAGCGCGTGCGAGCTGCCGGTGAGCACCGCGTGGACCAGCAGCAGCGGCCACGCCACGAAGATGAACGAGAACTCCAACGGCTCGGTGATACCGGTCAGGAACGACGTCAGCCCCACCGAGAGCATCACCCCGCCGACGGTCTTGCGCTGCGCGGGAGGGGCGCTGCGCCAGATCGCCAGCGCCGCGGCGGGCAGCGCGAACATGAAGATCGGGAAGAAGCCGGTCTGGAACGTGCCCGCGGTCGGGTCGCCCTCGAAGAACCTGGCGATGTCGCCCTTCTCGCCGTGGTAGTCGCCGAACAGGAACCACACGACGTTGTTCAGGATGTGGTGCAGCCCGAACGGCAGCAGCAACCGGTTGGCCACGCCGTAGATCCCGCCGCCGATGACCGCGTTCGTGGTGACCAGGTCGCTGAACGCGGTCAGCCCCGCGTCGAACAGCGGGAACACCAGGCCCAGCACCGCGCCGATCACCAGCATGGACACCGCGGTCACGATCGGCACGAACCGCCGCCCGCCGAAGAAGCCCAGGTATTCCGGCAGCTTGATGCGGTGGTAGCGCTGCCACAGCCACGCCGCCACGAGACCGGCGATGATGCCGCCGAGCACGCCGTACGGGCCCTTGTTGAAGGTGGTGCCGTCCTCCTGGCCGGTGATCTCCCACATCACCCCGGAAAGCACCAGGTAGCCGACGGCGGCCGACAGCGCCGTCGAACCGTCCGCTTTGCGCGCGAAGCCGATCGCCACACCGATCGCGAACAGCAGCGGCAGGTTGTCGAACAGCGCACCGCCCGCCGCGCCGATCACGCCGGCGACGGCCTGCACGCCCGGGACGCTGCCCAGCAGGTCCTCCTGCCCGAGCCGCTGCAGCAGCGCGGCGGCGGGCAGCACCGCGATGGGCAGCATGAGGCTGCGGCCGAGCCGTTGCAGCAGCGCGAAACCCTTGCTCGAGCTGCCGCCTCCCGAGCCGACGGTCATGGGGCTACCTCCTCCGATGGGTGGCCGGGCGCTCCGGCCTGTCGCGCTGATTCATGGCACAGCGCCGGGTCTTGGGAAAGCACTCGTTCTCGGCAGCGGTCCCGATCTCGCGAGCGGACCGGGTCCTGGGAAAGCACCGGCTCTTGCGGCCGCACCGGCATCGTCACCTGGTACGCGTCTCCTCGATACCAGGACGTCATGTCCTCGACGGGCTTGCCGCGGGCGGTGCTCACCCGGCGGAACACCAGCAGCGGGCTGCCGGGGCGCACGTTCAGCAGGCGGGCGTTGTCCGCATCGGCCCCTTCGGCGAGCACGGTCTGCATCGCCTGTTCGAGCCGCACACCGTAGTGCCGTTCCAGCAGCGAGTACAGCGATCCCGTCAGGTCCTGCTCGAGCAGGTCCGGCGTGGCCTGCGGGTGGTACCAGCCGCGTTCCACGGCGAGCGGCACGCCATCGGCTTTGCGCAGCCGGAACAGCCAGTAGGCCGGTTCGTCCGGGAGCAGCCGCAGCGATCGCGCGGTGTCCGGCGGGGGCGGGTCTTCGGCGTGGTCGAGCAGCACCGTCTCCGGCCGCATTCCGCGGTTGCGCATGTCGTCGGTGAACGACGCCAGGTGCAGCCGGGAGTCGACGCGGCTGGTGAACGTGCCCTTGCCGCGCACCCGGACCAGCACGCCTTCGCTGACCAGCTGGCCGATCGCTTCGCGCACGGTCAGTCGGGACACTTCGTAGCGCGCGGTCAGCTCCCGCTCGGAGGGCAGCGCCGCGCCGGGACCGAGGTGCTCGGTGGCGAGCTCGCGCAGGATCTCCCGCAGTTGGGCGTGCTTCGGCGTCGGCCCGTCGGTCAGCGCGCGCGGTGTGCTGCGCTGGGCGGTGCGCTGCGGCACTACGGATCTCCTTGGTCCGGGTGTTCCCCGGCTCGCCGGGCGGTCGGCCCGCTGGTCCGGCCGGAAGCGCCGCGCGGACCGCGGTGGTTGGTACTGTCCGGTCTAAACCAGTTGATGCGGAAGAATGGAGCGCCACGCGGACGGGTGTCAAGGTGGCCTCGTTTTCGTTGCCGCATTGACATTCGGTGACGCAAGATCGACCGAGTGCGAGATCCTCTCCGGGTGAGTAGCGCCAGGGGTGGGCCTCTGGAGGACGAAGGGAGCACGGGGTGGCCGACGACAAGGCCGCCGCGATCCTGGCCGCGCTGGGCGGCGGGGGAAACGTGGTGGAGATCGATCCGTGCATTACGCGCCTGCGCTGCAAGGTCCACGACGAGGCACAGGTCGACGAGGCGGCGTTGAAAGCCGCGGGCGCGCACGGGGTGCTGCGCCAGGGCGAGGTCGTGCAGGTCGTGGTCGGCCCGGAGGCCGACAGCCTCGCCGAGGACATCGAGGACCTGTTGTGAGCATCGAGGTCGCAAGCCCGGTCGCGGGGCTGGCCGCGGCGCTGTCGGACGTGCCGGACCCGGTGTTCTCGCAGGCCATGGTCGGTCCTGGCGTCGCGGTGAAGCCGACGGCCGAAGCCGCGGACGCGGTCGCGCCGATCGCCGGGACGGTCGCCACGCTGCACCCGCACGCCTTCGTGGTCGCTTCGGCGGGCGGCACCGCGGTCCTGGTGCACCTGGGCATCGACACGGTGCAGCTCAAGGGCGAGGGATTCGAGCTGCACGTGGCCAAGGGCGACCAGGTGGCCGCGGGGCAGCGCATGGTCTCGTGGGACCCGGCTGCGGTCGAAGGGAAGGGCTTCTCGTCGGTGTGCCCGGTGGTCGCGCTGGACGTGGCGCCGGACGCTCTCGGTGATCTCCGCGAGGACGGTCAGGTCGCTGCCGGCGATCAGTTGTTCACCATCGACGGCCACGCCTGATTTTCGCTGCTGCAGCGGAGCTCGGGTTCCTCCCGGTCCAGCGGTGAGGAGCCCGTTTTTCCTGGTATCAGCGCTGGGCTGGGCGCTTTTCCGGATGCGGCCGGAGTTGTGCCGCGGGGCGAGCCGACACGCCGAGGCGTGTTCTCCGATGACTGCACGTGTTTGAACGCCACGCTGGGTGCATGGAAACGATGACCGTGCTCGCGATGGTGTTGGGCGGTGCCTCGGGCGCCGCGGTTGGAGGGCTCGGCGGGGCCGTGCTGAGCCGGCTGCGCCGCGGAGTGCGCCCGCCGCCGTGGAGCTGCGAGACGGCGGTCGCGGTGCTGTGGGCGCTGGTGGCCGCCCGCACCGCGGCCGGTGCCTTACCGGTGTGGTGGGCGCCGGTGCCGTTGCTGCTGGCCTGGGGCGGTGTGTTGCTCGTGGCCTGCGATCTGCTCGCCTCGCGGCTGCCGGACGCCCTGACGCTGCCTGCGTATCCAGCGCTGTTCGCGGCGATCGGGGTCGCGTCGTGCGCATCCGGCTCCCCGGTGTCGATCGGCGCTGCTTTGCTGGGAGCGGGCTTGTTCGCGGGCGTCTACCTGCTGGTCCGGCTGATCGCACCGGCGTCCCTCGGGCCGGGAGACGTGAAGCTGTCCGGGGCGCTCGGCGCCGCCGTCGGCGCCGTCGCGCTGCTCGCGGTGCCGCTGTCGATGTTGGCCAGCGCCGTGCTCACGCTGCTGCACCTCCGAAGATCCGGCGGCGCTGCGGCCCCGCACGGCCCGGCCATGCTGCTGCCTGCGTGGCTGGTCACGGCGGTGGGGCCGGTTCCATCCGCGCCGGTCGGAGGTGGTTGAGCCGCTGCACCCGCGAAACCCCCGGGCAGCCGCGGCGTGGCAGGATTTGCGGTGTGATGCGCTGGATGACTGCCGGAGAATCGCACGGCCCCGCCCTGGTCGCGGTGCTGGAGGGAATGGTCGCCGGAGTGGAGGTGACCACCGCCGACATCGCCGCCGAGCTGGAGCGGCGCAAGCTCGGCTTCGGCCGCAGCCCGCGGATGAACTTCGAGGCGGACGAGCTGGAGATCATCGGCGGCGTCCGGCACGGTCGCACCCAGGGCGGCCCGGTGGCCATCCGCATCGCCAACACCGAGTGGCCCAAGTGGGAGCAGGTGATGGCCGCGGACCCGGTGGACGAGGACGTGCTGTCCTCACTGGCCCGCAACGAGCCGCTCACCCGGCCCCGGCCCGGCCACGCCGATCTGGCGGGAATGCAGAAGTACGGCTTCGACGAGTCCCGCCCGGTGCTGGAGCGGGCCAGCGCCCGGGAGACCGCGTCCCGGGTAGCGGTCGGCACCGTCGCGCGGCGGTTCCTGCGCCAGCTGCTCGGGGTCGAGATCGTCAGCCACGTGGTCAGCCTCGGCTCGGTCAGCGTGGCAGGCGAGGCCATGCCCGGTCCGGACGACCTGGACGCGATCGACCACAACCCGGTGCGCGCCTTCGGCGATGAGGCCACCGAGAAGATGATGGCCGAGGTCGACGCGGCCAAGGCCGACGGCGACACGCTCGGCGGCGTCGTGGAGGTCATCGCCTACGGCCTGCCCGCGGGCATCGGCTCGCACGTGCATTGGGACCGCAAGCTGGACGCCCGGCTGTCCGCGGCGTTGATGAGCATCCAGGCGATCAAGGGGGTGGAGATCGGGGAGGCGTTCGCGAACGCGGCGCGGCGCGGCAGCGCGGCGCACGACGAGATCTACCCGGCCGAGGGGGCTCGCTGGGTCAGCCGCGGCAGCAACCGCGCAGGCGGACTCGAAGGCGGCATCACCAACGGCGAGCCGCTGGTGGTGCGGGCGGCGAAGAAGCCCATCTCCAGCCTGCCGCGCGCGCTGGCGACCGTCGACGTGGCCACCGGTGAGCCGGCGCAGGCGATGCACCAGCGCTCCGACATCACCGCGGTGCCGCGAGCGGCCGTGGTCGCCGAGACGATGGTCGCCCTGGTGCTGGCCGAGGCGGTGCTGGAGAAGTTCGGTGGTGACTCGCTGCCGGAGACCCGCCGCAATGCCGAGGGGTACTTGGCGGCGCTGGCCGAGCGCGCCGAGAAGCGGCAGGTGCGCTGATGCCGCCCCGCGCAGTGGTGGTCGGCCCGCCCGGATCGGGCAAGACGACCGTGGGCAAACTGCTCGCCGAACGTTTCGGCGTGCCGTTCCGGGACGTCGACGACGACATCGTGGAGCTGGCGGGCAAGCCGATTCCCGAGATCTTCACCGCGGACGGCGAGGACGCCTTCCGCGAGCTGGAGGAGCGGGCGGTGGCCGCCGCGGTCGGCGCGCACGACGGCGTGCTGTCCCTCGGCGGCGGTGCGGTGCTGTCCGACCGCACCCGCGAGCTGCTCGCCGGGCATCCGGTGGTTTTCCTGTCGGTCGGGCTGGCCGAAGGCGCCCGTCGCGCGGGTCTGGCCGCGGGTTCCCGGCCGCTGCTGGTCGGGGTGAACCCGCGCGCGATGTTCAAGGCGCTGCTGGAAGCCCGCCTGCCGCTGTACCGGGAGGTGGCTCTCGTCGAGCAGCCCACCGACGGCATCGAGCCGTGGCGGCTGGCCGAACTCGTCGACGAACAGCTCGCCGCGGCCCGCGGGTCGGATCCCGCGAGCCCAGCCCCGCGGGCCCGGATCGAACGTGAATAATCGCCCCTAGGCGTTCCGGGGCGTTCGTCGCCCCGGCCGAATCATGAACAGGGGATGAGTGGAGACGATGCCCGAACCGGCGCGGATCAGGGTCGAATCCGAGCGGCCCTACGACGTGGTGCTCGGCCGCGGTCTGCTCGGTGACCTGGTCGAACTGCTGCACGGTACGTCGGTGGTGGCGCTGGTGCACCAGCCCAGCATCACCAACACCGTGGAATCTGTGCGCGAGGAACTGGCCGCCGACGGCATCGACGCGCACCGCGTGGAGGTCCCGGATGCCGAGGAGGGCAAGAGCCTCGCGGTGGCCGGGTTCTGCTGGGAGGTCCTGGGCAAGATCGGCATGGACCGCGGCGGCGTGGTGGTGTCCTTCGGCGGCGGCGCGGTCACCGACGTGGCCGGGTTCATCGCGGCGACCTGGATGCGCGGCGTCCGGGTGCTGCACGTGCCGACGACGCTGCTGGGCATGGTCGACGCGGCGGTCGGCGGCAAGACCGGCATCAACACCGAGGCCGGCAAGAACCTGGTCGGCCTGTTCCACGAGCCGATGGCGGTGCTGGTCGACCTGGCCACGCTGGAGAGCCTGCCGAGCAACGAACTGGTCGCGGGCATGGCCGAGATCGTCAAGTGCGGCTTCATCGCCGACCCGCGGATCCTGGAGCTGATCGAGCAGGATCCCGAAGCGGCGGTCGACCCCGCCGGCGAGGTCCTCGGAGAGCTGATCCGCCGGGCGATCCAGGTGAAGGCGGACGTGGTCTCCGCCGACCTGCGCGAGTCCCACCAGCGCGAAGTGCTCAACTACGGGCACACCTTGGCGCACGCCATCGAACGGCGGGAGCGCTACCGCTGGCGGCACGGCGCCGCGGTCAGCGTGGGCCTGGTCTTCGCAGCCGAACTCGCCCGGCTGGCCGGTCGGCTCGACGACGAGACCGCCGACCGGCACAAGCGGGTCCTGGCGCTGCTGAACCTGCCCACCTCCTACGACCCGGACGCGCTGAGCCAGCTGCTGGAAGCGATGCAGGTGGACAAGAAGACCCGCTCCGGCGTGCTGCGGTTCGTCGTGCTCGACGGCCTGGCCCGTCCTGGCCGGTTGGAGGGCCCGGACCCGTCGCTGGTCGCGGCGGCCTATTCGGCGCTTACCGGTGAGGAGCGCAAGCAGGCGGGTTCGGCGGTGTTCCTGTGAAGGTGCTGGTGCTCAACGGCCCCAACCTGGGCCGGCTCGGTTCGCGGGAGCCATCGGTCTACGGCGCCACCACCTACGCGGACCTGGTTTCGATGTGCGAGCGGACCGGCCGCGAACTCGGCATCGAGGCGGAGGTCCGGCAGACCGATCATGAAGGCGAGATGGTCGGCTGGCTGCACGAGGCCGCCGACCTCGGCGCCCCGGTGGTGCTCAACGCGGGCGCGTGGACGCACTACTCGATCTCGGTGCGCGACGCCGCTGCGCAGCTCACGGCCTCGCTGCTGGAGGTGCACATTTCCAACGTGCACAAGCGGGAGCCGTTCCGCGCGCACAGCTACCTGTCGGACATCGCCACCGGCGTCATCGTCGGGCTGGGCGTGCGCGGATACCTGCTGGCACTGCGTTGGCTCGCCGAGGAGAACACCGCCGAGGCGTGAGCTCCGGGCGAACACGGCGAACCGCTGCCCGCGTCCCGCTAGACTGATCGCGGGTCCTGTCCGCAAGGACCGTCCCCGAGCGTTTCGGGGAACCGAGGGGAAGGTCTTCGCCGGGCATGTCGCCACGCTCCCGTCGGTCCGAATCCGCCGGCAGGTGGTTACCCCTGGCCGCGGTGCTCGCGCTGAGCACCGCCTGCGCCACAGCTCCCGCGTCCTCGTTGCGGCCCGCACCCGGGCCCCCTGCCGAACCGGCGCCCACCACGACCCGCTTGCACGTCGCAGAGCGGTGGCGGAGCGAGTCGGTGGTGGCCTCCGGCGGCTCCGCCGCGCCGTACGACTACGGCCCGACCGTGCTGGCCGAGGCGGGGCGCTACCGTGCCTGGTGGTGCAGCCAACTCCCGGGGATCGGCCCGGACGGCGACGACGTGCTGCACGCCGAGTCCGACGACCTCCGCGGCGATTTCGCGACTGCGGGCGGCGCATCGGCGGTCCCGGTGTTCAACGGCCGTCCGGGCGGTTTCGACGCGATGCACACGTGCGATCCGTCGGTGCTCAAAACCGGCGACAGGTACTACCTGTACTACACCGGCGCGGCAGGGGATCACGCGCACGGCAACGCGATCGGCGTGGCGTCCGGCCCGGACGGGCTGGCGTGGCGCCGGGAGGCGGCCGGCGAGCCGATCGTGACGCCCTCCGCGGCGGTGCGCCGGAGCAACGACTACGGCGCGGGCCAGCCTTCCGCGCTGTACCTGGACGGCTGGTTCTACCTGATGTTCACCGACACCACTGCGGCGGGCGCGGGGTGGAACGGCGCGGGCCAGTTCGTGCAGCGCGCCCGCGATCCCGCGTTCACCGACCGGGTGCAGGCCCTGACCCAATCCGGTTTCGAGCCGGTCGGGCCGGATCCGCGGATCCGCGGGCGTTCGGTTGTGGACGCGTTCAGCGCGGACTGGATGTGGGTGGATGCCCTGCAGGCGTTCGCCATCGCCCACCAGACCGCCGAGGGCACGACGATCACTTTCTGGGACCGCGGTTTCACCCGCCACCCCTACGAACCGGTGGTCCTGCCGGGGCCGTGGCAGGAGGGACCCGGACTGGTGCGTGCCGCTGACGGCCACGCCCCGGTGTCCGAAGTGGACTTTCGCGGGACGGTTCCCATCGAACTTCTGCGGGCCACGACGGCGAATCCGGCGCCCACGGGAATTCGCTCAACGGGAGTCGGAGTGTCCGAAATGGACGAATTGGACGACTGAAGCCGACGGCCGCAGGAACGGATCCGGCCGGCCCGGCCACCGCCGGGGCCAACGGTTCGACGGTGGCCGAGCTCGACCAGCGCGCGCATGGGGCTCCCGCCCCCATGTGCGTCCTGCGCTGAACCCGCGGTTCCGCGCGGCGGCCGGACGACCCTGTCGGGGAAGAGCCGCCGAGCCGCACGCGCGAAGCCGCGGACCTCAACTCCCGGAACGGTCCGGGGAGTGAGTGCGTGACTCGAGGCCGGTGCTCAGCGACCCGCCGAACATGCGCGTCTTCTGCCGAGCACGCCCCTTCAGCGCGAGTGCAGCGACCCGGTCCCGGCGACGAGCTGTCGAACGAGCCCGGGTGATCCCAAGTCTGAAAGCGTCGGCAACCTGCCGTAACCGCCTGTTCGTCGCCTTTCGCTACTCTTTTCGGAGGCGCGTCGAGCGCTGGAACGGGAATCTGGTGCGGACCACGCATACGTGCTGTGCGCAGGACGTTCGCTCTGTGAAATTACCGAGTTTCCCAGGTGTGGGAGTGCTTCCGGGGTGTTTTCGACGTGATTGCCGATGGTCTGCATCCGCGCGGTTGCCGGAAATGCCGTCGAGCCGGCGGCGAAATCGGATTTCGGCAGCGATTTCCCGGATCTTCCGCGAACTCCGCCGCCGTGTCTGTCGCGACGTACGCTCGCGCGCTCGGCCGATGCAGTGCGATCGGCGCCATCCCGCCGACGCCCTCGCAGCCCGCCCGCTGCCAACTAGGCTGACCGCATGTCCGACACCTACCCCCGCCGCCGGCACGCCCTGCGCGAACTCCTCCGCGCCGAGGACCTGGACGCGATGCTGGTCACCGAACTGCGCAACATCCGGTACCTCACCGGCTTCACCGGCTCGCAGGCCGCGCTCGTGGTGCGCACCGCGGACGAGCCGGATGCCGAGGGCGGCACGGTCTTCAGCACCGACGGCCGCTACGACACCCAGGCGAGCGCGCAGGTGCCGGACCTGGAGCGGGTGATCGAACGGCCCAGCGACCGGACGCTGGCCGAGCGCCTCGGCAGCGATCCCGCCCGCTATCGCCGCACCGGCTTCGAGAGCGGGCACGTCACCGTCGACGGCCGCGACGCCCTGGCCGAGTCGGCCGCCGGTGTCGAGCTCGTCCGGGCCCCGGGGCTGGTGGAACGCCTGCGGATGATCAAAGACGCGAGCGAGGTCGAGGCGCTGCGGATGGCCTGCGCCGCGGCCGACCGCGCGCTGGCCGACCTGATCGAGCACGGCGGGCTGCGTCCCGGCCGCACCGAGCTGGAGGTGGCCCGCGAGCTCGAAGCGCGGATGCTGGAGCACGGCGCGGCAGGTCCGTCGTTCGAGACGATCGTGGCCGCAGGGGCGAACTCCGCGGTCCCGCACCACCGGCCGACCAGCGCGGTGCTGGCCGCGGGGGATTTCGTGAAGCTGGACTTCGGCGCCCTGGTCGACGGCTACCACTCGGACATGACCCGCACCGTCGTGCTCGGCGCGCCAGCCGACTGGCAGCGCGAGGTCTACGACCTCGTCCGCGCCGCGCAGACCGCCGGGTGCGACGCGGTGCGGGTGCCTGCAGGCGTGCGCGAAGTGGACGGCGCGGCCCGCAAGGTGATCGAGGACGCGGGCTACGGCGAGCGGTTCGTGCACGGCCTCGGCCACGGCGTGGGCCTGGAGATCCATGAGGCACCGGCGTTGTCCCAGCGGGGAGACGGTACGATTCAACCGGGGATGGCGGTCACCGTCGAACCCGGCGTGTACTTGCCGGAGCGTGGCGGGGTCCGCATCGAGGACACCCTGGTGGTGCGGGACAGCACCACGGAGCTCCTCACCTTGACGACCAAGGAACTCGTCGCCGTTTGAGCGCGGGGCGCGCGCGGCCGCAGCCGGGCCGCCGATCCGCGCCCGGTGCAGCAAACCGCAGCCCGTAGCACAGGAGAGAACGGACACGTGGCAACCACGAACGACCTCAAGAACGGACTCGTGCTCAACCTCGACGGCCAGCTCTGGTCGGTGGTGAACTTCCAGCACGTCAAGCCGGGCAAGGGCGGCGCCTTCGTGCGCACCACGCTGAAGAACGTGCTTTCCGGCAAGACGCTGGACAAGACGTTCAACGCCGGGGTGAAGGTGGACACCGCCAACGTGGACCGGCGCGAGATGACCTACCTCTACTACGACGGCACCGACTACGTGTTCATGGACCCGGACACCTACGACCAGGTCGCCGTCTCGGGCAAGGTCGTCGGCGAGGCCGCGAACTACATGCTGGAGAACAGCAAGGTGAACGTGGCGCGGCACAACGACGAGCCGCTGTACGTGGAGCTGCCCGCTTCGGTCGAGCTGAACATCGAGCACACCGACCCTGGCGTGCAGGGCGACCGCTCCACCGGTGGCACCAAGCCCGCCACGCTGGAGACCGGTGCCGAGGTGCACGTCCCGCTGTTCCTCAACACCGGCGACAAGGTCAAGGTCGACCCGCGCGACGGCCGCTACCTGGGCCGCGTCAACAAGTGATCCGTTCCCGGGGAACAGCCGAAAGAGAGATGTGAGTTGGGCTCACGGAGCAAGGCCCGCAAGCGGGCGGTGGACGTGCTGTACGAGGCCGATCTGCGCGGTCTCGAGGCGGTGACGTTGCTGTCCGAGCGGCTCGCCGCGCCCGAGGCCGCGCCGGTCGCCGACTACACGGTGACCCTGGTCGAGGGCATCGCCGCGAACCTGCGGCGCATCGACGAGGTGCTCGTCGAGCACGCCGAGGGCTGGACGCTGGGCCGGATGCCCGCGGTGGACCGCGCGGTGCTGCGGCTGGGGCTCTACGAGCTGCTGTGGAGCGAGGACGTGCCGCCGGCGGTGGCCATCGACGAGTCCGTGGAGCTGGTGAAGGACCTGTCCACGGACGACTCGCCGCGGTTCGTCAACGGCGTGCTCGGCCGGATCGCCGGTATCAGCGACCGGCTGCGCACCTCGATCCGCAACCTGGAGGCCGCCGAAGCGGCCGCAGCCGAACGCGCCGAGTCCGACGCGCAGCACTGAGGGTCTCCGGACGCGCACGAAGCCGTCGTAACGGGTTCCCGAACGCCGAGCGGGCCGCTCGCCCCCACGCGAGTGGCCCGCTCGATGCGTTTCGGAAAACCATTGCCCCGAGCGCGGAAACGTCCTCCGCGCACGATTCGCCCGCGGGCGACCGCGACCCCGGAGCAGGCGGGGCCGCGGCCACCGTTGCGGGTCTCACTCCTCCCGGGCGGGTCGCGCCTCGGGCGGCAGCACGCCCCAGTCGATGAGCTGCTCGGTCAGCTCGCCCGGGGTCATGTCGTAGATGATGGCGAGGGATCGCAGGTCCTCGGTCCGGATGGACAGCACCTTGCCGTTGTAGTCGCCGCGCTGGCTCTGGATGGTCGCCGCGTACCGGGCCAGCGGCCCGACCTTCTCCGCGGGCAGTTGCTGCAACCGCTCCAGATTGATCACGACCTTGGTGGCCGGTTCGGCACCGGAGGGCACCCGTCCCTCCGGGAGCAGTTCCGCGACCGGAACACCGTAGAAATCGGCCAGTTCGGCGAGTTTCTGCACGGTCACCGCCCGGTCGCCACGTTCGTAGGACCCGACGACCACGGCCTTCCACCGCCCGCCTGACTTCTGCTCGACGCCGTGCAGCGAGAGACCCTGCTGCTGGCGGATAGCGCGGAGCTTGCCGCCCAGCGCCTTGGCGTAGTCGCCCATGTGGCGTTTCTCCGTTTCATTCGCCCCGTCAGCCTAGCGCGGTTGTCGGGGAGGAAAGCTCAGATTGATACGGAGAGTAATGTTCGCTCGCAAGTGTCACTAGGTCAAGTTGGTCTTCGTGTGGCGGCAGGGCGAGTACGCCCACACCACCCGGACGATTGACCCCGGGACGCTGATAGCGTACAAGCCGAGCACGGCGTGCACTCGGTGGACGCGCCGATGTTCCCACCAAGGGCCGGATACTCGATCACCGCGTCCGGAGTGGATCGAACCATCCTTTAAGGACCCGTCCAGTGAGGCGGGGAAGGAGGCACGCCCGTGGCGTCACGCCGGCAGGCGGGCGCGGCGGATCCGGCGGGGCAGCGGGAGCTGCTCTCGGCCGGTGACGTAGCGCGCACGGTAGCCCGCATCGCTCATCAGATCATCGAGAAGACCGCGTTGGACACCGCGGGCAGCACCGACGTGGTTCTGCTGGGCGTGCCCACTCGTGGCGCGCCGCTGGCGCGGCGGTTGTCCGCACGGATCGCCGAATTCAGCGGGGCGACCGTGGAAACCGGCACGCTGGACATCACGCTCTACCGCGATGACCTGCGCAAACGGCCGAACCGGCCACTGGAACCGAGCAGCCTGCCCGCTGCGGGCATCGATGGCGCGCAGGTCGTGCTCGTCGATGACGTGCTGTTCTCCGGCCGCACCGTGCGGGCCGCGCTCGACGCCCTGCGCGATCAGGGACGGCCGCGCGCGGTGCAGCTCGCGGTGCTGGTCGACCGCGGGCATCGGGAGTTGCCGATCCGCGCGGACTACGTCGGCAAGAACGTGCCGACCTCCCGCAGCGAGGAGGTCGCGGTCCGGCTCTCCGAGGTCGACGACGTCGACTCGGTGGTGCTGCGGCGCAGCGAGGAGGTGCGGTGATGCGGCACCTGCTGACGACCGAGGGCCTGGACCCGCAGACCGCGACGACGATCCTGGACACCGCGGACACGCTCAAGCAGACCTTGCTGGGCCGCGAGGTGCGCAAGTTGCCGACGCTGCGCGGGCGCACCGTGATGACGATGTTCTACGAGAACTCCACGCGCACGCGGGTGTCGTTCGAGGTCGCGGGCAAGTGGATGAGCGCCGACGTGATCAACGTGTCGGCCTCGGCCTCGTCGGTGGGCAAGGGCGAGTCGTTGCGCGACACCGCGCTGACGCTCTCTGCCGCGGGCGCGGACTGCGTGATCGTGCGGCACCCGGCTTCCGGGGCGGCGCACCGGCTCGCGGGCTGGCTCGACGAAGCGGGCACGCAGATCGTCAACGCCGGCGACGGGATGCACGAGCACCCGACCCAAGCCCTGCTGGACGCCGCGACGCTGCGGGAGCGGCTGGGTGAGCTGGCGGGGCGCCGGATCGCCGTGGTCGGCGACCTGCTGCACAGCCGGGTCGCGCGCTCGAACGTGCACTTGCTGCGCACCTTGGGCGCGCAGGTGGTGCTGGTGGCGCCGCCGACGCTGGTGCCGCACGGGATCGAGCGCTGGGGCGCCGAGGTCCGCCACGAGCTCGACCCGGAACTTCCCGGGCTGGACGCGGTGATGCTGCTGCGGGTGCAGGCCGAGCGGATGCACGGCGGGTTCTTCCCGTCGGCGCGGGAGTACTCGATCGCCTACGGCCTGAACGAGAAGCGGCTGGCGAAGCTGCCGGAGCACGCCGTGGTGCTGCACCCCGGCCCGATGCTGCGCGGCATGGAGATCGCCCCGGCGGTCGCGGATTCACCGCGGGCGGCCATCACCGAGCAGGTCCGCAACGGGGTGCACGTGCGCATGGCGGTGCTCTACCACCTGCTGGCCGGAGAGGAGATCGCGGCATGAGCCGGGTGCTGATCAAGGAAACCCGCCCCTACGGCGAGGGCGAGCCGGTGGACGTGCTCGTCGACGGCGAGCGCATCGCCGAGATCGGCGCGGACCTGACCGCCGATGCCGACGAGGTGGTGCGCGCCGGTGGAGCCGTGCTGCTGCCGGGCTTCGTGGACCTGCACACGCATCTGCGCGAACCGGGCCGGGAGGACGCCGAGACCGTCGAGACCGGCTCCGCAGCGGCCGCCCTGGGCGGCTACACGGCGGTTTTCGCGATGGCCAACACCGACCCGGTCGCGGACAACGCGGTGATCGTGGAGC
Organism: Saccharopolyspora galaxeae; assembly: GCF_016526145.1. Lineage (GTDB taxonomy): Bacteria > Actinomycetota > Actinomycetes > Mycobacteriales > Pseudonocardiaceae > Saccharopolyspora_C > Saccharopolyspora_C galaxeae. Next base: position 490,197 of record NZ_JADDUE010000003.1, on the reverse strand, counting down.
ACGTCCGGCGCCGCGGCGACGAGATCGGCCTGGTCGACGTGCACCCGGTGGGCGCGGTGACGCAGGGGCTGGCCGGTGAGCAGCTGGCCGAGCTGGGCGCGATGGCGCGTTCGGGCGCCGAGGTGCGGGTGTTCTCCGACGACGGCAAGTGCGTGCACGACCCGCTGGTGATGCGCCGCGCGCTGGAGTACACGAAGGCGCTGGGCGCGGTGGTGGCCCAGCACGCCGAGGAGCCGCGGCTCACCGTGGGCGCGCAGGCGCACGAGGGCGCGAACGCGGCGCGGCTGGGCCTGTCCGGTTGGCCCGCGACGGCCGAGGAGTCGATCGTCGCCCGGGACTGCCTGCTGGCCGGGCACACCGGCGGCGCGTTGCACGTCTGCCACGTCTCGACCGCGGGCACCGCGGAGATCCTGCGCTGGTGGAAGTCCCGCGGCGCGGCCGGCCGGGTTTCCGCGGAGGTCACTCCGCACCACCTGCTGCTCACCGACGACCTGCTGGCCACCTACGATCCGGTCAACAAGGTGAACCCGCCGCTGCGCACCGACGACGACGTGCGCGCGCTGCGCGAGGCGCTGGCCGAGGGAACGGTCGACTGCGTGGCCACCGACCACGCCCCGCACGCCGCGCAGGACAAGGATTGCGAGTGGTCGGCCGCGCGGCCGGGGATGCTCGGGCTGCAGACGGCGCTGGGCGTGCTGGTGCGCACGATGGTCGAGCCGGGCGCGCTGGATTGGCGCGGTGTGGCGCGGGTGCTCAGCGAGCGGCCCGCCGAGATCGCCGGGCTGGCCGAGCAGGGCAGACCGATCGAGGTGGGCGAGCAGGCGAACCTGGCGCTGGTGGCCGAGCAGGACCGCTGGACGGTGCGCGGTGCGGAGCTGGCCAGCGCCGCGGCGAACACTCCGTTCGAAGGCATGGAGTTGCCGGGCCGGGTGCTGGCGACGGTGTTGCGCGGCAAGGTGACCGCGCTCGAGGGCAAGGTGAGGCGCTGATGGCGCGGACGTTGTGGGTGCTGGTGCTGCTGTTGCTGGTGGCGCTGGTCTTCTACGGGATGCGCCGGGGATGGGTGAACCGGGCGCGGCGGCAGGCGGACCTGCCGGAGTTCCCCGCGGTTCCCGCCGATCTGGCGGACGAATCGGAGATCCGGGAGTCCATCAGCGGTTTCTACGTGGGCAGCACGAGAGCCGAGGATTGGCAGGACCGGATCGCCGTCGGCGACATCGGTCACCGCGCGAACGCCGTCGCGAGCTTGCGCGGCTCCGGCGTGCTCCTGGAGCGCGACGGCGCGAGTCCGATGTGGATCCCCGCGGAGTCGGTCGTGGACGCCCGGGTGGATCACAAGCTGGCGAACAAGGTCGTGCCGGGCAAGGGAATGCTGGTGTTCACCTGGCGGCTGGGGGACCAGGCGATCGACACCGGTTTCCGCGCGGACGACGAGTCCACTCAGGACGAGTGGGCGAAGGCGGTGCGGGCACTGGCGCCTGCCGCAGGACGTGACGACAACCCGGAAGGACTCACATGAGCGCGCACACTCCGGCGGCCCTGGTGCTCGAGGACGGGCGGATCTTCCGCGGTACCGCCTACGGCAGCGAAGGCCGCACGCTGGGCGAGGCGGTGTTCTCCACCGGCATGACCGGGTATCAGGAGACGCTGACCGACCCCTCCTACCACCGCCAGATCGTGGTGCAGACCGCGCCGCAGATCGGCAACACCGGCTGGAACGACGAGGACGACGAGTCGCAGCGGATCTGGGTCGCCGGTTACGCCGTGCGGGATCCCGCCCGGACCCCGTCGAACTGGCGCTCCCGCCGTTCGCTGGACGACGAGCTGACGCGGCAGGGCATCGTCGGCATCGCGGGCCTGGACACCCGCACGGTGACCCGGCACCTGCGCGAGCGCGGGGCGATGCGGGCCGGGATCTTCTCCGGTGCGGGCCTGCGCCCGGACGAGGAGCTGGTCGAGCAGGTCGCCTCGTCCGCGCCGATGTCCGGTGCGGACCTGGCCGGTGACGTGACCACGGGCAAGTCCTACGTGGTGCCCGCGCAGGGCGAGAAGCGGTTCACCGTCGCGGCGCTGGACCTGGGCATCAAGTCGAACACGCCGCGGATGATGTCCCAGCGCGGCATCGAGGTGCACGTGCTGCCGCTGTCCTCCACTGTGGACGATCTGCTGGCGGTCGAACCGGACGGCGTGTTCCTGTCCAACGGCCCCGGCGACCCGGCCACCGCCGAGCACGGCGTGGAACTCACCCGCGAGGTGCTGGGCCGCAAGATCCCGCTGTTCGGCATCTGCTTCGGCAACCAGCTGCTGGGCCGCGCGTTGGGCCGCGGGACCTTCAAGATGCGCTACGGCCACCGCGGGATCAACATCCCGGTGATCGATGTGGACACCGGCAAGGTCGCGATCACCGCGCAGAACCACGGTTTCGCCGTCGAGGGCGAGGCGGACGAGCGGTTCGGCACCGACTTCGGCACCGCCAAGATCAGCCACTACTGCCCGAACGACGGCACCGTCGAGGGCCTGCGGCTGCTCGACGGCCCCGCGTTCAGCGTCCAGTACCACCCGGAGGCCGCGGCAGGCCCGCACGACGCCGCGCCCCTGTTCGACCAGTTCACGAGCATGATGAGCGAGGCCCGCTGATGTCCAAGCGCACTGATATCCGGCACGTGATGGTGATCGGGTCGGGGCCGATCGTGATCGGGCAGGCGTGCGAGTTCGACTACTCCGGGACGCAGGCTTGCCGGGTGCTGCGCGAGGAGGGGCTGCGGGTCAGCCTGGTCAACTCCAACCCGGCGACGATCATGACCGACCCGGAGTTCGCGGACGCGACCTACGTGGAGCCGATCACCCCGGAGTTCGTGGAGAAGGTGATCGAGGCCGAGCGGCCGGACGCGCTGCTGGCGACCCTCGGCGGGCAGACCGCGTTGAACACCGCGATGGCGCTGGATGCGCGCGGGGTGTTGAAGAAGTACGGCGTGGAGCTGATCGGCGCGGACATCGAGGCGATCGAGCGCGGTGAGGACCGGCAGCGGTTCAAGGACATCGTGCGCTCGGTCGGCGGTGAGGTGCCGGAATCCAAGGTGTGCAAGTCGATGGACGAGATCCGCGACTTCGTCGCCGAGCACAGCCTGCCGGTGGTGATCCGGCCGAGCTTCACCATGGGCGGGCTCGGTTCGGGCATGGCGCACACCCACGAGGACCTGGAGCGGATGGCATCGTTCGGGCTGACGGAGTCGCCCGTGCACGAGGTCCTGATCGAGGAGAGCGTGCTCGGCTGGAAGGAGTACGAGCTCGAGCTGATGCGCGACCACGCGGACAACGTGGTGGTCGTGTGCTCCATCGAGAACGTCGATCCGATGGGCGTGCACACCGGGGATTCGGTGACGGTCGCCCCGGCGATGACGCTGACCGACCGGGAATACCAGCACATGCGCAACGTCGGCATCGACGTGCTGCGCGAGGTCGGTGTGGACACCGGCGGCTGCAACATCCAGTTCGCGATCCACCCGCGCACCGGGCGGATGGTGGTCATCGAGATGAACCCGCGGGTGTCGCGGTCCTCGGCGCTGGCCTCGAAGGCCACCGGTTTCCCGATCGCGAAGATCGCGGCGAAGCTGGCGATCGGCTACTCGCTCGACGAGATCCGCAACGACATCACCGGTGAAACCCCGGCGAGCTTCGAGCCCACTTTGGACTACGTGGTGGTCAAGGTGCCGCGGTTCGCGTTCGAGAAGTTCCCGGGTGCGGACCCGGCGCTGACCACGACGATGAAGAGCGTCGGCGAGGCGATGTCGCTGGGCCGCAGCTTCCCGGAGGCGCTGGGCAAGGCGCTGCGGTCGATGGAGACCGCGCGGGTCGGGTTCTGGACCAAGCCGGACCCGGACGGCGTCACGCTCGAGTCCACTCTGGACGAGCTGCGCACCGGGCACGACGGCCGGTTGTACACGGTGGAGCGCGCGCTGCGGCTGGGTGCGAGCGTGCAGCAGGTGCACGACGCTTCCGCGATCGACCCGTGGTTCATCGACCAGATCGCCGCGCTGGTGGAATTGCGCACCGCGCTGGTGGATTCGCCGGTGGTGGACAGCGATCTGCTCCGGGAAGCCAAGCGTTCCGGGCTCTCGGACCGGCAGATCGCCGCGCTGCGGCCGGAATTGGTCGGTGAGGACGGGGTGCGCGCGCTGCGGCACCGCCTCGGGGTGCGCCCGGTCTACAAGACCGTCGACACCTGCGCGGCCGAGTTCGCCGCCCGCACGCCGTACCACTACTCGGCCTACGAGCTGGACCCCGGCGCCGAGTCCGAGGTCGAGCAGCAGCGCGCGAAGCCGAAGGTGATCATCCTCGGTTCCGGTCCGAACCGGATCGGGCAGGGCATCGAGTTCGACTACTCCTGCGTGCACGCGGCGATGGCGTTGCGCGAGGCCGGGTTCGAGACCGTGATGGTCAACTGCAACCCGGAGACGGTCTCCACCGACTACGACACCGCGGACCGGCTCTACTTCGAGCCGCTGACGTTCGAGGACGTGCTGGAGGTCGTCTACTCCGAGCAGGCTTCCGGCGAGGTCGCGGGCGTGATCGTGCAGCTGGGCGGGCAGACTCCGCTGGGCCTGGCACAGCGGCTTTCCGATGCGGGCGTGCCGATCGTGGGCACGCCGCCGGAGGCGATCCACCTGGCCGAGGAGCGCGGCGCGTTCGGCGACGTGCTGGGCAAGGCCGGGCTGCCCGCGCCGAAGTACGGCATGGCCACCTCGTTCGACGCCGCGCGGCGGATCGCCGACGAGATCGGCTACCCGGTGCTGGTTCGTCCGTCCTACGTGCTCGGCGGCCGCGGGATGGAGATCGTCTACGACGAGACCTCGCTGGAGAACTACATCGCCCGGGCCACCGAGGTCACTCCGGAACACCCGGTGCTGGTGGACAACTTCCTCGACGACGCCATCGAGATCGATGTGGACGCGCTGTGCGACGGCGACGAGGTCTACCTGGGCGGCGTGATGGAGCACATCGAGGAGGCCGGTATCCACTCCGGCGACTCGGCGTGCGCGCTGCCGCCGATCACGTTGGGACGTCAGGACATCGAGAAGGTGCGGGAGTCCACGAAGGCCCTCGCGCACGGCATCGGGGTGCGCGGCCTGCTGAACGTGCAGTACGCGCTCAAGGACGACGTGCTCTACGTGCTGGAGGCCAACCCGCGCGCTTCGCGGACGGTGCCGTTCGTGTCCAAGGCGACCGCGGCGCCGCTGGCCAAGGCCGCATCGCGGATCATGCTCGGCGCCACCATCGCCGGACTGCGCACCGAAGGGGTTCTGCCGCCGGTCGGCGACGGCGGGGACTTGCCGATCGACGCTCCGGTGGCGGTCAAGGAAGCTGTGCTGCCGTTCCACCGGTTCCGCACTCCCGAAGGCCACGGCGTGGATTCCTTGCTGGGCCCGGAGATGAAGTCGACCGGTGAGGTCATGGGCATCGACGTCTCCTTCGGGCAGGCGTTCGCGAAGTCCCAGACCGGTGCCTACGGGTCGCTGCCGATGTCCGGCACCGCGTTCGTGTCGGTGGCCAACAAGGACAAGCGCTCGATGGTGTTCCCCGTCAAGCGGCTGGCCGACCTCGGATTCCAGATCCTGGCCACCAGCGGAACCGCAGAAGTGCTGCGGCGCAACGGGATCGAGGTCCAGAACGTGCGCAAGCACAACGAGGCCACTGTGGACGGCGACCGGGACGTGATCGACCTGATCCGCTCCGGCGAGGTGGACATGGTGGTGAACACCCCGTACGGCAACCCCGGTCCGCGAGTCGACGGCTACGAAATCCGGACCGCCGCGGTGTCGCGCGACATCCCGTGCATCACTACGGTGCAGGGCGCGGCGGCCGCGGTGCAGGGCATCGAAGCGAGCATTCGGGGCAGCATCGGCGTGCGGCCGCTGCAGGCGTTGCAGGCGGCTCTGCGCCAAGGTGGTGAAGCTCGATGACGACCGTCCGGGCAGGTTTCGGGCAGCGGCTGACGGATTCCATCGCCGCGCGCGGTGCGCTGTGCGTGGGCATCGACCCGCACCCGGCGTTGCTGAATTCGTGGGGTCTGGACGAGAGTCCGGGCGCGTTGGAGCGGTTCGCGATGACCGCGGTGGAAGCGCTGGCCGGTGAGGTCGCGGTGCTGAAACCGCAGGCGGCGTTCTTCGAGATCTACGGCTCGGCGGGCATGGCCGTGCTGGAGAAGGTCGTCGCGCACTCCCGCGATGCCGGTGCGCTGGTGCTGCTGGACGTCAAGCGCGGCGACATCGGGACCACGATGACGGCCTATGCGAACGCTTATCTCGACGAGCACTCGCCGCTGGCCGCGGACGCGATGACCGTCTCGCCGTACCTCGGTTTCGGTTCGCTGGCACCGGCTTTCGGCATCGCGGAGCAGACCGGGCGCGGCGTGTTCGTGCTGAGCCGGACGTCCAATCCGGAGGGTGCCGGTTTGCAGCGCTCCACCGGCGAAGACGGCCGGTCGGTCGGTCAGTCCATTGTGGATGCCGCGGCGGAGAACAACGCGGGGTCCGAGCCGTACGGCTACGTCGGAGTCGTCGCCGGTGCCACGATCCGCCCCGGCGAGCTGGACTTCTCCCGCCTCAACGGCCCGATCCTCGCCCCGGGACTGGGCGCGCAGGGCGCGACCGTCCAAAGTTTGCGCTCCACCTTCGGCTCAGCCCTGCCGTCGGTCCTGCCCGCCACGTCCCGCGACGTCCTGCGCCACGGCCCCGCCGTCAACGACCTCCGCACGGCGTCCCGCCGAGTCCGCGACGAACTGACCCACCTGCTCGACTCCTGAAGCGCGTTCTCCAGGAGTGAACGGACCGTTCGCCCAATCTATTGGGACGAACGGTCCGTTCGCTCGTGTTCGGGTGGGGTCAGGGGGAGCAGAGGACGTCGACGATGGTTTCGGCGTCGTTCTGGAAGGTCAGGTCCAGGAAGTAGAGCTTGTCGGCGATGTCCGAGAGCTGGTTCTGGGTGACGACCAGTTCGGTTTCGCCCTGGGTGAGGGTGATTCTGCGCGGGTGGAGTTCGATCGTGATCGCCGCGGCCGGATCGTCGGCGGGGGTCTGCCAGGTTGCCACTTGTGCCTCCCGAAAGCCGGTTTTCGTTGGTGTGCCGCACTTTCCGGAGTTCCCGCGGCGGCACGCAACGCTCCTTTCGAGTGATCTCCCTAGCTTGCCAAGCTGGGAACTCGTGAAGCTGTCCCCGGAGATCGAGGAAAGGGGGCAGCATGGGTGAGAGCAACGCGATTCCGGTCCGGACTCGCCGCGTCGCCAGCAGAATCCGGCAGCTGCGGGAGCGCAGCGGGCTCAGCGCCCAGGAAGTTTCGCAGGCGCTCGGGCTCTCGATGAGCAAGATCAGCCGGATGGAGTCCGGTCACCGCGGGCTCAACGCCGATGACGTGGCCGCGATGTTGGGACTTTACCGCGTGCCCACCGGCGAGCGGGCGGAAGTCCTGGATCTGGTGCGGCACGGCGGCGACCGCAACTGGTGGAGCGTCCGTCCGGGCGATGTGGAGTCGCTTGCGAGCGCCTGGGACACGATCAAAACCTTCGAGCGCGAGGCCATCTCGTTGAGCAGCTACGAGACGATGTTCGTGCCGGGCTTGCTGCAAACTCCGGATTATGCGGCAGCTTTGGCGGAGGCGATGTCCGCTCTTCAGCCGGGTGCCGATCTGGACGCGCTGGTGGAGCAGCGGGTTGAACGGCAGACGCTGCTGCTGAGTTCGCGGCAATTCGAGTTCTTGATCGAGAGGACGGTGCTGGAACGCCCGGTCGGCGATGCCGAGGTGATGTATCACCAGCTCAGGCGAGTCGCTGCGGTCGCGGCTCGGCCGAACGTCAACCTGCAAGTCCTGGAACTCGGTGTCGGTGCGCACGCTGGTCTGGACGGGCCGTTCTCCCGTCTGGAGTTCGCTGAGCACGCCGACCTCGTGCTGTGCGAGAACATCGGATCCTCGTCATATGTCGAAGAGGCCAATATCGTTGCTGATGCGGCGGAAGTTTTGCGCCAATTGCGCAAGATTGCGCTAGGGCCGGATGAGTCGGCCGAGGCCGTCAAACACACCGCCGACCGGTGGTATCAGCAGCATGTGGTAGGAGGAAACCTTGCAGCCGAATGACTCGCAATGGCGAAAGAGCAGTTACAGCAGTGGCACCCGCACCTGCGTCGAGGTGGCTCATCCCGGGTGGCAAAAGAGCAGCTATAGCAAGGCCGACCGCACCTGCGTCGAGATCGCCCCCATCGACCACTCCGTCGCCGCCCGCGACTCCAAGGACCCCGACGGCGGCTACCTGCTCGTCAGCCCCTCGGCGTGGTCGTCGTTCCTGGGCGGCATCCGGGGCGGCCGGTTCGAGCGCTCGTAACGTTCCGGCGGCGGCACTGCTTCGCCGGATGAATTCTCGTTTCCGGGAGATTTCCGGGGGCGTCCGGAATCGGGCGCAGTGCCTGGTTCCGCGGCGCCTCCGGATTCCCGCTCGGCGATAGGGAAATCCCGCACCGAGGGTGCTGATCGTGCGGTGACCTGCGGGCTCGGTGGCGATCCGGGCATTGGACCACACCTGATCTGCGAGTTTTACTACTTTGCGCAGCTGATCCGCTGCGCATTTCGGGCGATCCACAGTGGATCTTGACAGCGGAGCGTGTGCGCAGCACCATTCCGTTCCGTGCGCCGGACGCGGTGGCGTCGGCGACCTTCGTACGTGCAAGCGCCCTGGCGCAGCGGCGACTCCGCGCATATCGGCGAACAGCCTGCTATGCCCGGAATCGACCGGTGAGTCCCAGGGTGCCGGGCTACAACCGCGCAGCGACGCGCGGGCAGAACAGACGGGAATTCCGGACATAGTGAGCGAATCGACTCTCCAGGCGAACGAGCCCGGTGGTGAACGACCGGCCGACGCCGGCGACGCCGGATACCGCAAATCGCTGAAGGCCCGGCACATCAACATGATCGCGATCGGCGGCGCGATGGGAACCGGGCTGTTCCTCGGCGCAGGTGGGCGGCTCGCGCAGGCCGGGCCCGCGTTGGCGCTGGCCTACGCGGTGTGCGGGGTGTTCGCGTTCTTCGTGGTGCGCTCGCTCGGCGAACTGATCCTGTACCGGCCGTCGTCGGGCGCCTTCGTGTCCTATTCGCGGGAGTTCATGGGCGAGAAGGGCGCCTACACCGCCGGGTGGATGCACTTCCTGAACTGGTCGACCACCGGCATCGCCGACATCACCGCCATCGCGCTCTACGCGCACTACTGGGCGCTGTTCACCCCGGTGCCGCAGTGGGTGCTCGCGCTGATCGCGCTGGCGATCGTGCTCGCGCTGAACATGGTCTCGGTGAAGCTGTTCGGCGAGATGGAGTTCTGGTTCGCCATCATCAAGGTCGGCGCGCTGATCGTGTTCATGCTGGTCGGCATCTACCTGGTCGTCACCGGCCACCCGATCTCCGGGCACGAGGCCGGACCGTCGCTGATCACCGATACCGGCGGGTTCTTCCCCGCCGGTGTGCTGCCGGTGGTGCTGATCATGCAGGGCGTGGTGTTCGCCTACGCCTCCGTCGAGCTGGTCGGCGTCGCGGCGGGGGAGACCGAGAACCCCGAGAAGATCATGCCGAAGGCGATCAACTCGATCATGTGGCGGATCGGGATCTTCTACGTCGGCTCGGTGCTGCTGCTGTCGATGCTGCTGCCCTGGACGTCCTACAAGGACGGTGAGAGCCCGTTCGTCACGGTGCTGTCCAGCCTCGGCGTGCCCGGTGCCAGCGACGTGATGAACCTGGTGGTGCTCACCGCGGCGATGTCCAGCCTCAACTCGGGGCTGTACTCCACCGGCCGCACGCTGCGGTCGATGTCGCTGGCCGGGTCGGCGCCGAAGTTCACCGGGCGGATGAACCGCAACCAGGTGCCCTACGGCGGCATCCTGCTCACCTCGGCGGTCTGCGTGGTCGGCGTCGGGCTCAACGCCGTGGTGCCGGAGGAAGCCTTCGAGATCGTGCTGAACTTCGCCTCCATCGGCATCCTCGGCACCTGGGCGATGATCGTGCTCAGCCACCTGTTGTTCGTGCGCAAGGCCGATCGGGGCGAGGTGCGGCGGCCGCACTACCGGCTGCCGCTCTCGCCGTACGTGCAGATCGCGACGCTGGCGTTCTTCGCGGCGATCGTCGTGCTGATGGCCTTCGACGACATCGGCCGGATCACCGTGCTCGCGCTGCCGGTGCTGCTGGTCGCATTCGTCGTCGGGTGGTTCTGCGTGCGCGGGCGCATCGACACGTCCGCCATGGACAACGAGTGATCCACCGATTGGGTTAAGGTCGCGGTGCTTCGCGGACACCGGAGGACCGATGACTGACGCACCACCGCTGCTGGCCGGGCGGTACCGGCTGGGCCGACGGCTCGGCCGCGGCGGCATGTCCGAGGTCTACCGGGCGCTGGACACCGAGCTGGAACGCCCGGTCGCGGTGAAGGTGTTCCGGCCCAACGCCGACGAGTCGGCCCGGCAGCGGTTCGCCGACGAAGCGCGGCTGCTGGCCCGGCTCGACCATCCCGGCCTGGTCACCGTGCACGACGCGGGGTCCGAGGACGAAGAGCCGTACCTGGTCATGCAGCTCGTCGACGGGCGTCCGCTGACGGAACTGCTGCAGTCCGGTGCGCTGGCGCCGGACCAGATCGCCGAGCTGGGCCGCAGGCTCGCGTGGGTGCTGGATTACGTGCACCGCAACGGGATCGTGCACCGGGACGTGAAACCGGCGAACGTGCTGATCACCGCTGACGAGCAGGTGTTCCTGGCGGACTTCGGCATCTCCCGGCTCGCCGACGCGGTCGGGCGGATGACCGACACCGGGATCGTCATGGGCTCCGCGCACTACATGGCGCCGGAGCAGGTGCGCGACGAGGAAGTGGGCTATTCGGCCGACATCTACGCGCTCGCGCTCGTGCTGCTGGAATGCGTCAGCGGGGAGCCGGAGTACGAAGGCACCAAGGCCGAAGCCGCGGTCGCGCGGCTGACCCGGCCGCCGCGCATTCCCGACCATCTGCCGGAACCGCTGGCCGGGACGCTGCGGGCGATGACGGCCGACGACCCGGACGCGCGGCCCTCCGCCGCCCAGTGCGTGCGGCTGCTGTCCGGGGAGGCCGTGCCTGCGCCACCGGCTGCGGAGGCCGAGGCGCAGGAGAACACCGAAGTGGCGGCGGAGCCCGGACGACCGGGCCGCCGCCGCATCGTCCGCGCCGCGGTGGGCGCGATGGTCGCGGTGGCGGTGTTGGTCGGTGCGTTCCTGCTGCTGCCCTCCGAGCCGCCACCCGAGGTTCCCGCGCTGTCGCCGCCCTCGGGGCCTGCGGGAGTGCAGCGGTTGGACGCTGACCTGCACGAACTGAGCGAACTGGTCGGCGAGTAGGCGGCAGCGCGGCGCAACGCCGACGAGAGGTGTCCGGGCCTTCGCGTGATCGTGAGTTACCGTTCCCGCGCCGTTCGGCCCCCGTGACAACCGCGAACAGCGGGTGAGGAGCAGTCGCAGTGGATGGCGAATCGTCGCGCGCAGCGCTCCGGCGGCTCCTCCGGCCGGGCGGGCGGCCGGGCCTGCCGCGAGACCCGGGCAAGTTCCGGAGTGCGGGAAAGTTCCGGACCGCGGGCAAGCTGCACAGCGGGGCCAAGCCGGGCAGCGCGGTCGAGCCGGGCAGGACGGCCAAGCCGAGCAACGGGGGCAAGCCGAGCAGCGAGGCCAAGCCGAGCAACGGGGGCAAGCCGGGAAGCCAGGGCAAGCTGCGGGATGCGGCGCCGGGCGCTGCGGCGATGCTGGCCATCGCGCTGCTCACCTCGTGCGGCGGCTCCCGGCCGATCATCGCGCCGGAGGTGCGGGCCCGGCTGGCCGACGACGTGACCGCGGTGCGCACGGCCGCGCTGCGGCACGACCGGGCTGCCTCCGAAGCCGCGCTGGCCACGCTGAACCGCGACATCGCGGCGGCGCAGGCCCGCGGTGACCTGGACGCGGACTACGCGCGCAACATCCTCGGCGCCGCCGATCGGGTCGCCGCGGACGTGGCCACGCTGGACTATCCGGGGCCGCCGCGTCCGGTCACGGTCACGGTGCCTACTCCCGTGCCTCCGCCTGCCCCGCTCCCGCCTGCCCCGCTCCCACCGCCGGCTTCTCCGTCGCAGGTCACGATCGTGCAGACCCCTCCGCCCGCGCCGCCGGGGGAGCTGCCAGCACCGGCCAATACGCGCGCGAAAACCGGGCCTCCGGTGAACCCGAACGGCAACAGCGACACCAACAGCGATGGGCAGGGCGAAAACGCTCAGGGCGGCGAGGGCTGATTCGCGGCCAGGTCCGAGGATCCCCCGCAATGAAGGGGTTTCACGGGCCGATCGGTGCGCTAACGTTTCCGGTACTGGGAGTGAACGACCGCCTACGTCAAGTGGCGCAGTACTGGTGAGGAGCGCGCATGAACGCCGAACTGGGGGCAACGCGGAACGGGCCGAGCACCGGCGATGAGGGACCGGCCGCGGTCGAGGCGGACGCGCCCGGCCGCGGCGACCCGGTGGAGGTCGGCCGGGTGGAGCCCGGGCGACCGTCCGCGGAGCCGGACGAGGACGAGGTCTACAGCCTCAAGGGCGATCACGGGTTCTTCGACGCCGAGCAGTGAGCCGCGCGGGCGCGCGGGAGGGATCAGCTGCGGGCCCGGCGAGTCCGGTCGCTCGGCACATGGGTGATTCCTCCTGGTCACGTGGGGTCCGCGGCGCGCTCGACCATGATCATTTCATCGTGCCCGGCGGGGTCGGCCGCCGGGCGCGATGACGGGTGCGCCGCGCTCGCGCGTCGCGCTGATCGGCTTCCGCTGGACGGGCGTTGTGGCATCCGTGTGACCTGCGGCGACGACGCCGGTGTCGCTCAACCGCCCGGAAATCGGACAGATCGGAAGAGTTTTCTGCGAGGTTAGTGCACTTCAGCGCCATTGTTGGTAGTAGTTGCACCGGCCCTAGTGCCCGTGCACCCCTCGTACGGGCCGCCCGATGGGTCAGGCGGCGGAATCTTCCCCGGAATCCCCGTCTCGCAAGCCGGACCCGCGTGGAACCCGGTGCGCGAGGGTCGGTACCGTCGCCGCACCGATCAAGAGAAACCCCACATCACGGAGGACATGGTGGCCCTTCCCCAGCTGACCGAGGAGCAGCGGGCAGCAGCATTGGAAAAGGCGGCTGCCGCCCGTCGCGCCCGAGCAGAGCTCAAGGAGCGCCTCAAGCGCGGTGGAACCAGCCTGGCCGAGGTACTGGACACCGCCGACAACGACGAGGTCCTGGGCAAGATGAAGGTCTCCGCGCTGCTTGAGGCCCTTCCCGGCGTGGGCAAGGTCCGCGCGCAGCAGATCATGGAGCGGCTGGAGATCGCGAACAGCCGCCGGCTCCGCGGGCTGGGTGAGCGGCAGCGCAAGGCGCTGCTCACCGAGTTCGCCGCCGAGTGAGCGACGCCGCATCCGGTGTCGAGCCGGGTCCGGTCCGCCCGTCCGGACCGGCCCGGCTCACCGTCGTTTCGGGTCCTTCCGGCGTCGGCAAGTCCAGCGTGCTCGACGAGCTGCGCAGGCAGGCGCCCGAGGTGTACTTCAGCGTCTCGGTGACCACCCGGCGCCCGCGCGAGGGCGAGGTCGACGGGGTGCACTACCACTTCGTCCGGCCCACCGAGTTCGAGCGGATGGTCGCCGACGGCGAGATGCTGGAGCACGCCCGCTACGCGGGCAACCGCTACGGCACGCCGCGCAATCCCGTCGAACGGGCGTTGGCCACCGGCCGCGACGCGGTGCTGGAGATCGAGCTGCAAGGCGCCCGCCAGGTGCGGCGTTCCATGCCGGAAGCCCAGCTGGTCATGCTGCTCCCGCCGTCCTGGGAGGCGCTGGTGCAGCGGTTGACCGGGCGCGGCACCGAAGATCCCGAGGTGGTGCGCGCCCGGCTGGAGACCGCGCGGCAGGAGCTGGCCGCCGAGCCGGAGTTCGACGCGACCGTGGTCAACGCCGACGTCCGGGCCGCGACCAGCGAATTGGTACGATTGGTGACCGGTCGCGGAGCCGGTGGGGCCGATCCGGATCCCGGTAGGGGCGCCGGAGGCCCAGCAGTCGGTGACACAGCAGTCGGCGACCCAGCAGTCGAAGGGCCGGACGGCGGTGGTCGGCAAGCGGGAGCTTCGCCGGGCGCCGAGGACACCGAACGGTTCGCCTAGGCCGCTGCGCCGGGGCGCCGGGGTCGCAGCACCGACCGCGACCACCCGGCTCGCCGGACCCGACCGCCCCGGACCAGCGGCCCTGATCAACGGACCGGGGCACGAAACCCACACAGCAGCAGGAGCCACCACGTGACCACGCCGAATTCGCTCGCCGCCCTCAACACCCAGTCCCAGCCGTCCTCGGCGGAGGGCATCACCAACCCGCCGATCGACGACCTGCTCGAGCAGGTCAGCTCGAAGTACGCGCTGGCGATCTACTCGGCCAAGCGCGCCCGGCAGATCAACGACTACTACGCCCAGCTCGGCGAGGGCCTGCTGGAGTACGTGGGTCCGCTGGTGGAGCCGGGCCCGCGGGAGAAGCCGCTGTCGATCGCGCTGCGCGAGATCCACGCCGGCGTCCTCGAGCACACCGAAGGCGAGTGAACCTCCGGTAGGTAGCTGTGGCACAGCAAGCGCAGCGCCCGCGGGTCGTGCTCGGGGTCAGCGGCGGCATCGCGGCCTACAAGGCGTGCGAGGTGCTGCGCGGCCTCACCGAGTCCGGGCACGACGTGCGGGTGGCGCCCACCGAGGCGGCGTTGAACTTCGTGGGTGCCGCGACGTTCGAGGCGCTGTCCGGGCATCCGGTGCGCACCGGCGTGTTCACCGATGTCGACCAGGTGCCGCACGTGCGGCTGGGGCAGGAGGCCGACCTGGTCGTGGTCGCGCCCGCCACCGCGGATCTGCTCGCCCGCGCCGCGCACGGGATGGCCGACGACCTGCTGACCTCGACGTTGCTGACCGCGCGCTGCCCGGTGCTGATGGTCCCTGCGATGCACACCGAGATGTGGGAGCACCCGGCGACGCAGCACAACGTCGAGCTGCTGCGCAGCCGCGGCGTGGTGGTCGCGGAACCGGCCAGCGGCAGGCTCACCGGCGCCGACACCGGCAAGGGGCGGTTGCCCGACCCGGTCGAGATCGTCGATCTGGCGCGGTTGCTGCTGACCTCGGCCACCGCGTTGCCGCGGGACCTGGAAGGGCGGCGCGTCGTGGTCACCGCCGGGGGCACGCGGGAGCCGCTGGACCCGGTGCGCTACCTCGGCAACCGGTCGTCCGGGCGGCAGGGTTACGCGCTGGCCCGCGTCGCCGCGCACCGGGGCGCGCAGGTCACGTTGATCTCGGCGCACACCGCGGATCTCGTCGAGCCCGCCGGCGTGCGGGTGGTGCAGGTCGGCACCGCCGAGGAGCTGCGGGATTCGGTGCTGGCGGAATCCGAGGGCGCGGACGCGGTGGTGATGGCGGCCGCGGTCGCCGACTTCCGGCCGATCGACCTCGCGCAGCACAAGATCAAGAAGGCGGATGCGGATCCGGCGCCGGTGAAGCTGACCCGCAACCCGGACATCCTCGCCGAGCTGGTCGCGGCGCGTCGCACCGGTGGTTCCACGGTCGGCCTGGTGGTCGGATTCGCGGCCGAGACCGGGGATCCGGACACCACGGTGCTCGATCACGGCAGGCGCAAGCTGGACCGCAAGGGCTGCGATCTGCTGGTGGTGAACGCGGTCGGGGACGGCAAGGCGTTCGAGGTGGAGGACAACGCGGGCTGGTTGTTGTCCACCGACGGCACCGAGACGCCGATTCCGCACGGGGCCAAGTCGCTGCTTTCGGCGACCTTGTGGGACGCGGTCAGCCGCAGGCTCGCTTCCGGCGCGGAAGCCTGAGCCGCGGGCTCACTTTCGAAGGTGATCGCTGCTGACGGGGCGCGTTAGCAGCGCCCCGCGTGGCCTTCAGCGCGCGGGAACCACCGGGAAGATGTGCGCCTTCCACGATTCCGAGATCTCCGACCAGTCGTAGTAGGACGTGGGGATCGGTGCTCGGCGTCGGGTCCGCCTTGTCACGGCGAACCATCGAAGCCTGCCGCAACGACATGCTCCCGGACACGCCGGTGCGTGTCGCCGGGCACGTGGCGAAGTCGGTGCGCGGGGCGGTGTGCCACCATTCCGGGTGGTCGCAAACAACCAGGAAGAGGAGGCTTCGTCGCGATGTGCGGTGGTCAGCGCCATAGCGGGTTCCGCTCGCCGCACCAGGCGGGTGGAACGCTCCGCCATCCCGGCTGAGCCGGGAACCCACCAGCCCACCGAATCGACGAAGGATCATCCATGCTCCGGGTCGCCGTGCCCAACAAGGGATCGCTGAACGGTCCCGCCGTCCAACTGCTCTCCGACGCCGGTTACCGCGTGCACCGCGACAACAAGGCGCTGTTCGCCACCGACGCGGCCAACGACGTGCAGTTCGTCTTCCTGCGTCCCACCGACATCGCGCGCACCGTCGGAACGGGAGTGCTCGACGTCGGCATCACCGGCCAGGACCTGCTGCGCGCCGCCGGGACCGACACCACGACCCAGGAACTGCTGCCGCTGGACTTCGGGGTGTCGCGGTTCTACTTCGCCGCACCCGCGGGCCGGCTCGACGATCTGAAGGACCTCGACGGCAAGCGGGTGGCGACCTCGTTCGGCGCGCTGGTGACCGCGGCCGCGGCCGATCTCGGCATCGACGTGCAGGTGATCGAGCTCGACGGTGCGGTGGAGACCGCGGTCGACCTCGGCCTGGCCGACGCCATCGCGGACGTGGTGGAGACCGGCGCGTCGCTGCGCGAGGCAGGGCTGGAAACCGTGGGCGAGCCGATCCTGCGTTCCGAGGCGGTGCTGGTGCGCGGCACCCGCGACCCGTTGTCGGCCGACAGCGAGCAGGCCGTCGAGGTGCTGATCCAGCGGCTGCGCGGCGTCCTCATCGCGCGGCAGTACGTGATGATGGACTACAACTGCCCCACCGAGACGCTGGAAGCCGCCCGCAAGATCACTCCGGGCATGGAGTCGCCGACGGTTTCGCCGCTGGACGAGCACGGCTGGGTGGCGGTGCGGGTGATGGTGCCGCGCAGGCGCGCGCAGTCGATCATGGATCAGCTTTGGGCGGCCGGGGCGCGGGCGATCCTGGTGACTCCGCTCGAGGCCTGCCGCCTCTGACCGACCGCCGACACGCGCACCCGCCGCCCGATCCGGGCCGACTTCCCGGAGTGAGCGGACCGTTGGTTCGACTAGATTGGTCGAACGGTCCGTTCACTCCTGGTGGTCCCGCGTGGTCCAGCACTGGCCGACACACCCGCGGATCGCTAGATCCGGGCCGACTTCTCGGAGTGAGCGGACCGTTGGTCCGGCTAGATTGGTCGAACGGTCCGTTCACTCGTGGTGAAAAGCGGGGTCAGGGCATTGCGAAGTTCTGCTGGCGCCATGCCTCGTAGACGGCGACGGCGGCCGAGTTGGCCAGGTTCATCGAGCGGATGCCGGGCAGCATCGGGATCCGCACCCTGGCGGTGATCCGCTCCGAGTCCAGCACCTCCGGCGGCAGACCGGTCGACTCGCGGCCGAACAGCAGCACGTCGCCGGGGAAGTAGGAGACCTGCTCGAACGAGGTCTCCGCGGAGGACGTGAACGCCACGATCCGTTTTGGCGCGAGATCGCGCAGCAGCGCCTCCCAGTCGTCGTGCACGTGCAGCGCAGCGCGGTCGCGGTAGTCCAGCCCGGCCCGGCGCAGCTTCGCGTCCGCCACGCTGAACCCCAGCGGCCGGACCAGGTGCAGCGCGCACCCGGAACCGGCGACCATCCGGACCGCGTTGCCCGTGTTGCCGGGGATCTCGGGGTGGTGGAAGACGACTTGGAACACCGGGGTCCTTCCCGCCGCGGACTCGTTGCAGGAGGCATCGTAATGATCCCGCAGGCCCGGGCGGACCGTCCGGGCGTCGGTGCGCTCTGGTAGAGAAAAGGGCATGGCCCCGCGGACGACGAGCGACGCCGCGCGCACGGCTGCCGCGACGTCTCCGGTGGCCAGCGTGCTGGTGGAGGTCGCGCTGCCGGTGCACCTGGACCGCACCTTCGATTACCTCGTCCCGGAGCGGCTGGACGGCGAGGCCGTGCCCGGCTGCCGGGTGCGGGTGTCGTTCCGCAACAAGCTCGTCGACGGATTCCTGCTGGAGCGCAAGGAAACCTCCGAGTTCACCGGCTCGCTGCGCTGGCTGGAGCGGGTGACCTCCTCGGAGGTCGTGCTACCGCCCGGGCTGCTGGAGCTGTGCCGGGCGGTGGCCGCCCGCTACGGCGGGATGCTCGCCGACGTGGTGCGGCTGGCGGTGCCGCCGCGGCACGCGCGCGCCGAGAAGCAGGTGCTCGAACCCGCGGCGACGCCGCCACGGCCGCCGAGCGAACCCTGGTCCCGGTACCAGTGGGGTCCGTCGTTGCTGGACGCCGTGCATGCGGGCAGACCGGCCCGCGCGGTGTGGCAGGCGCTGCCCGGTGAGCAGTGGACCGACCGGCTCGCCGAGGCCGCCGCGACCGCCGCCTCCGCCGGGCGCGGCGCGCTGATCGTGGTCCCGGACTTCCGCGACGTCGAGCGGCTGCACGCCGCCTGCGCGAAGTTGCTGGGCGAGTCCGGGGTCGTCGCGCTCACCGGCGATCTCGGCCGGGAGAAGCGCTACAAGCGGTGGCTGGCGGTGCTGCGCGGCGCGGTTCGGGTCGTCGTCGGCACCCGGGCTGCGATGTTCGCGCCGGTGCACGACCTCGGGCTCGCCGTGGTTTGGGACGACGGCGATGCGATGCACAGCTACCAGCTCTCGCCGTATCCGCACGCGCGCGACGTGCTCACGCATCGCGCGCACGCGGCCGGAGCCGGTGTGCTCGTCGGGGGTTTCGCGCGCACCGCGGAGGCAGCGCTGCTGGTCGAGTCCGGTTGGGCGCAGGAGGTCGTCGCGCACCGCGATCAGGTTCGCCGGTCCGCGCCGCGGGTGACCGCGATCGGGGAGGACGACCGGCAGCTCGCCCGCGACCCGGCGGCGCACGCGGCCCGGTTGCCGTCGGTGGCGTTCGAGGCCGCGCGGGGAGCGTTGAAGCAGGGCGCTCCGGTGTTGGTGCAGGTGCCGCGTCGCGGCTACGTGCCCGCGCTGGCCTGCGGGGATTGCCGGGAGCGGGCGCGGTGCCGGCGCTGCGCGGGTCCGCTGGGGCTGCCGGGCGGCACCGTGGAAGGCGCACCCCGGCCCGCGGCGTGCAGGTGGTGCGGGGCGGCGGAAGCGGCTTTCCGGTGCGGTTCGTGCGGATCCCGGAAGTTGCGGGCGATCGCGGTCGGCTCCGGGCGCACCGCCGAAGAACTCGGTCGGGCGTTCAGCAACGTCACCGTCCGCACCTCGGACGGCTCCGAGATGCTGGAGAAGGTTCCGGCGAAGCCCGCGCTGGTGGTGAGCACGCCGGGCGCCGAGCCGGTCGCCGAAGGCGGCTACGGCGCCGCGCTGCTGCTGGACGGGCGAACCCTGTTGTCCCGCCCGGAACTTCGCGCGGCTGAGGAGACGTTGCGGCTGTGGTTCGCCGCGGCCGCGCTGGTGCGCCCCGGCGAGGACGGCGGCCGGGTGGTCGTCATGGCGGACTCCTCGCTGCAACCGGTGCAGGCGCTGGTGCGCTGGGACCCTTCCTGGCACGCGGCGCTGGAGCTGGCCGGGCGCGCCGAACTCGGCTTCCCGCCCGCGATGCGGGTGGCCGCGGTGGACGGCACTCCGGACGCGGTCGCCGACCTGCTCGATCACTTGGAACTGCCCGAAAGCGGGGAAATCCTCGGTCCGGTGCCGCTGGGCGAGGTGGACGAGGACGGCGGCTCCGAACGCGAACGCGCCCTGGTGCGGGTGGCTCGCACCGAGGGGCGCGCGCTGGCGAGTGCCGTGTACCAGGCGCAGTCGGTGCGCGAGACCAAGCGCGCCGCCGACAGCGTCCGGGTCCGCGTCGACCCGCTCGAACTGCTCTGAGCGCGCGACGTGCGCCCGCCGGCTCCGACCGGCCGCCGGTTCGCCTTCCTGGCGTGCGCCCACTTCCGGCCGACACGCCCGCACATCGCTCAACCCGTCCTACATCGAGCGAGATGAACGGACCGTTGGCCCGGTCTATTCGGTCCAACGGTCCGTTCGCTCGGTGAAACCGGCCCGGCCCGGGCGATGTGCGGGTGTGTCGGCCTAGCGCAGGGCGTGCGCGGATCGCCGCCTGTCTTCGGCTCAGGCGCTGTCCGTTCAACTCCGGGAAGTGCCGGGGCGATCAGTAGCGGTAGAGGTTCGGCAGGTTCGGTGCCGGGGCGGTGTCGGCCGCGGCCGGGGCGGAGATCCGGTTCGGATCGCCGTCGGAGGTGTAGCGGCGTTCGGGCTGGGCGGCGAGCTTGTCCAGCCACTGCGTCGAGCCGTACTCGGCCTCGTCGCCGGTGGCCGCCTGCGAGCGGATCCGCGGGATGCTGGTGCGGTCGAAGTCGGCGTCGAACGGCGACGGCGCCGGGTTGGACCCGACCAGGAACACCGCGTCGTGGTGGTAGCTGACTCCGTCCGCGGTGCCGTCGGTGGCCAGCGGCTCGTCGTCAGGATGCATTCCCAGCGGCAGCGCCAGCGACCGCACCGGCACGTCCGGCAGCGCTTCGCCGATCATCCGCTGCATCCCGGCGATCTGGTGCTGCGCCTCGGCCGAGTCGACCTTGCCCAGGTTGGGGTGTTCGAGGGTGTGGTTGCCGACCTCGAAACCGTGCTCGTGCAGCCAGGGCAGCGTGCGCTTGCCGCCGGGGTCCTCGAACGGCGGGTCGAAGACGAAGAACGTCGCGGTGGGCCGGAACTCCGGATGCTCGGCGGCGGTGTCGAGCATGATCCGCACGGCGGTGTCCGGCGCCGGCTGCCCAGCACTGTCCAATGTGAACTGCCCGGTGGATCCGTCGTCGAAGGTGAGCAGCACCGGGTGCCGTCCGGCGGGCACGTCGATCCGCCCGGTGGCGTACTCGCTCGCGGTGATCGGGGTGTAGCCCTCGTCGCTGAGTCGTTCCAGTTCCGCGCGGAACTCCTGCGGTGTGCGGTCGTAGACGCTGCTCGGATCGGGCGTGATCCGGTGGTACATCAGCACCGGTACTTCGCCGAGTTCGTTGGCATGAACCGATTCCGGAGCGGGCGGCGGAGGCGGCGCCGGTGGCGCGGCGGGCGGTGGCTTGGCGGCGGCTTGGTCGGCTGATCTTGCGGGAGCACTGCACGCGGCACCGGACACGGCGAGCAACGAGACCGCCGCGGCGATGCAGGTGCGTTCGATCACACTCAACATCGGCTCGCACATTAGTGGAGAAACTGCCCGATGTGGATACTCCAAGTGATTAATTGATCTTTCGAACGCTACCTGGAAGGGTGGCGCGCGCCATACAGCCGACAACGTAACGTGACGTTGGGTTGTCCGGATTCGCCGAAGTCGGGGAGGCGAAAGCTGTGACCGAACCTGTCTCCGAAGGCCCCGCCGGGGCCGGAAAAGTCAGCCGTACCAACCAGATTCCGCAGTGGGCGCTGGTGGGAGCCGCCGTCGTCGTGCTGCTCGTGGCGGCGTACCTGCTGCTCCGCTTTCTGTCCACAGAGGACGTAGAAGTGGACGGCCTGCCGGAGCACCCGGTGACTCCCGCCGCCGCTGCCGATGGATCCATTCAGATCCGCACCGAAAACCCCGGTGTGGCCCAAGTGCTGCTCGACGGCCGCCATGTGGGTGTCCAGCAGCAGCCCGGAAAACTCGCCGTGCACGCCCAATCTCCGCCGGACGGGGTGCACCGGCTGGAGGTCATCACGCCGCGCTCGGTGTCCTGGCTCGGCTCCACCAGCACCACGCGGGAGTTCACAGTGGACAGTGAGCCGCCGCAGCTGGCGGTGGAGGACTCGCTGCGCCCGGAGCGGCTCGGCGAACCGGTGACCGTGCGCGGCAAGGCCGCGGGCGCGGCGCAGGTCACCGTTGCGGGCAAACCGGTCGTGCCGCGCCCGGACGGCTCGTTCTCCGCCGTGGTCGACCGGCCGGACCGCGAAGTGCAGGTCGTGGCCACCGACGACGCGGGCAACCGCGCCGCGAAGACGATGACGGTGCACATCAAGCATCCCGGGATGCGCGCGGTGCACATGACCGGGCTCGCCTGGACCAGCGGCAAGCTGCGCGAACCCGTGCTGGAGATGGCGCGGCAAGGCCGCATCGACACCGTCGAACTCGACATCAAGGACGAGAGCGGCGAAATCCCGTACGACTCGAAGCTGCCCGAGGCGAACCGGATCGGCGCGGTGAAGAACTACTACAGCGCCCGCGAGGCGATCGACCAGCTGCACGGCATGGGCGTGCGCGTCGTCGGGCGCCTGGTCGCGTTCAAGGACCCGGTGCTGGGCGAGGCGTCCTGGCGCGAAGGGCACCCGGAGCGGGTCGTGCAGACCTCCGACGGGCAGCCGTGGACCGGCGGGTACGGCGGCTACGCGTTCACCAACTTCGCCGATCCCGCGGTGCGCCAGTACAACATCGACGTCGCCGCGGAGGCCGCGGAGCTGGGCTTCGACGACGTGCTCTACGACTACGTGCGCAGGCCCGACGGCGGTATCGAGAAGATGCGCTTCGCCGGGCTGAACACCACGCCGGAAGCCGGGATCGCGGAGTTCCTGCGCCAGAGCCAGACCGCGGTGCGCTCGCGGGGCGCGCTGCTGGGTGCCTCGGTGTTCGGCATCTCGGTGGACCGGCCCACGCAGATCGCCCAGGACATCCCGCAGATGGCGAAGTTCGTGGACTACATCGCGCCGATGGTCTACCCGTCGCACTGGGGGCCGGGCGAGTTCGGGGTGGCCGAACCGAACTCCGCGCCCTACGACATCGTGCGGCGTTCGCTGGCGAAGTTCTCCGAGGCGGTGGCCGGTACCGACGTGCAGATCATCCCGTGGTTGCAGGACTTCAGCCTCGGGGCGGAGTACGGGCCCGCCGAGGTCGGCGCGCAGATCGACGCGGCGCGGGACGGCGGAATGCCGTCCTACCTGCTGTGGGCGCCGAACTGCCGGTACCACGGGGACGCGCTGGTCCCGCAGGGCTGAGCGGGCGGCCGCGCCGGGCGAGTGGTCCGGCGCGGCCCGCACGTCGGTCGCGGGCGGTGCGTGCGGAGTCCGCAGGAACAGGGGTGTTCGCTTCCCGAAAGCGCGCTTCGTCCAGTGCGCGCACAGCAGCGCCGAGATTGCCGAGAATCTTCGATTTTGTCCATTGGGCTGAACGATCACCGGCAATTGCCCTCGTGGTGGCTACTCCGCCGGGCGGTTTCAGGCGAAGCCGATCTCAGTCCGCAAACGGTTCGCCCGTTCGTGTTGTCCGGCGCATCGGCAGTGGGCACAGTGGCGAGCATCACCGAGGCCGGAGGTGCGCCATGCAGCGAAGGATCGTCCGCAGCACGTTGGCCGCGCTGGCGTCGTGCGCGCTGCTCGCACCAATGGCGCAAGCGGTACCGGCTCCCGCGCCTGGCCCGTCCAAGAAGGCCGAGGCCGTCGGCCGCGGCGGCGCGGTGTCCAGTGTGGACTCCGATGCGACGCGTGCCGGGATCGAAGTGTTGCGCCGCGGAGGATCGGCCGCCGACGCCGCGGTCGCGGTGGCGGCCGCGCTCGGCGTCACCGAGCCGTATTCCGCGGGCATCGGCGGAGGCGGCTACTTCACGCACTACGACGCCCAGACCGGCAAGGTGTCCACAATCGACGGACGCGAGACCGCGCCGGCCGCCGCGGGCGAAGGCCTGTTCCTGGAGAACGGCAAGCCGATCCCCAAGGACGAGGCCATCACCAGCGGCCTCGGCGTCGGCGTGCCCGGCACTCCGGCCACCTGGCAGCAGGCGCTGGACAACTGGGGCCGCAAGGACCTCGGCGAGGTGCTGCGCCCGGCCGAACGGCTCGCTCGCAACGGATTCGTCGTCGACGAGACCTTCCGGCAGCAGACCGCGCAGAACCAGCAGCGGTTCAGCGCGTTCCCCGCCACCCGGGACCTGTTCCTGCCCGGCGGGCAGCCGCCGCGGCCCGGCACCGTGCTGCGCAACCCGGACCTGGCCGATACCTACCGGACGCTCGGCGAACAGGGCCTCGACCCGTTCTACCGCGGCGAGATCGGCGCGGACGTCGCCGCGACCGTCCAGCACCCGCCGGTCGACCCGGCCGCGGGCCGGCACGTGCGGCCCGGCGGGATGACCGCCCGCGACCTGCGGGACTACCGCGCGGTCGACCGGGAGCCGACGCACGTCGACTACCGCGGCCTGGACGTCTACGGCATGGCGCCGTCGGCCTCCGGCGGCACGACCGTCGGCGAAGCGCTCAACATCCTCGAGCGCAGCGACCTGCCGGAGCTGGACGAGGCGCAATACCTGCACCGCTACCTGGAGGCGAGCAAACTCGGGTTCGCCGACCGCGACCGCTGGGTCGGGGACCCGGCGTTCTCCGACGTGCCCACGAGCGAGCTGACCGGGCAGCGGTTCGCCGACTCCCGATCCTGCTTGATCACTCCGGACGCCGTGCTGCCCGCCCCTGCCGCGGCCGGCAAGCCGCGCGACCCGGGTGGCTGCGCACCGGCGACCGCGCCCGGCGGCGAGCACCACGAAGGGCCGAACACCTCGCACCTGACCGTCGCCGACGCCAGCGGCGACGTCGTCTCCTACACGCTGACCATCGAGCAGACCGGCGGCAGCGCGATCACCGTTCCTGGCCGCGGTTTCCTGCTCAACAACGAGCTGACCGACTTCTCGTTCACCCCGGCCGCGCCGGGCGAGCCGGACCCGAACCTGCCCGGCCCCGGCAAGCGGCCGCGCAGCTCGATCAGCCCGACCATCGTGCTCCGGGACGGCGAGCCGCTGCTGGCCACCGGCAGCCCCGGCGGAGCCACGATCATCACCACCGTGCTGCAGGTGCTGACCGGCAGGCTGGACCGCGGAATGTCCCTTGTGGACGCGATCGCGGAACCCCGCGCCTCGCAGCGCAATTCAGCGAGTACCGACGCCGAACCCGGGTTCCTCGCCCAGCCGGAGGCGGACAAGCTGCGCGGCATCGGGCACGAGTTCGAAACCTCCGCTGAGATCGGCGCGGCGACCGGCGTGGAGCGGCTGCCGGACGGGCGCTGGGTGGCCGCCGCCGAGCCGCAGCGGCGCGGTGGCGGCTCCGCCGAGGTGGTCGTGCCCGCGCCGTGACGGCAGCGGACCGATCCGGCACCGAAAGCGGCTCAGACGGCCAGGAACTCTCGGACGACGAGCTCAGGCCCAGCGGCGCACGAACTCGATCGCCGCGGCGTCGACCTCGGCGGGGTTCGAGGCGCTCAGGAAGTGCTGTCCACCTTGGACGGTCTCTAGCCGCGCCTCCGGCGAGCGGGTGAACATCCGGATCTCCTCCTGAGCGTTCGGCACCGAGTACACCTGGTCCGCGGTGCCGTGCAGCCACAGGACCGGGCAGCGGACCTCGTCGAGCCTGCCGTGCAGCCCGTCGCGGTCCCGCAGGTTCACAGTGCTGATCCGCAGGCGGTGGCGCCCGGCGTCACCGGCGTAGTTCGCGCGGTAGGCGGCGCGCCAGAACCGGCGTTCCTCGCCGGTGAGACCGCCCATGGCCGTGTTGAACACGCCGTCCACGACCTCGTCCGGCACGACCCAGTCGGCGCCGACCGGCTCGGCGAGCTCGTCGATGAGCGGAGTGTTGAACCCGACCCCGTCCCAGCACCCCAGGTCGCGGCTGCGCGGGCTCTCCCGGTCCATCGACGTGCCGAGCGGAATCAGCCCCCGCACCACGTCCGGGGCGAGCAGCGCCATCCGGACGGCGATCCAGCCGCCCTGCGAGGTTCCCAGCACGAAGGCCTCGCGGATGCCGAGGGCGTCGAGGGCCTGCAGGTTCGCGACCGCGCTGTCCCAGTAGGTGAAGTGCTGGTACGAGGCCCTCGTGCGGCCGTGCCCGTAGGGCTCCAGCGCGAGCAGGTTGGCGGCGGAGCCGAGTGCCGGGTCGGCGAACTGCGGCCGGTACAACTCGGCCGAAGTGGTGTACGAGTTGATCAGGACCAGCGTCGGCAGCGCTGGGTCGTAGGGCCCGCCGAAGGTGTACCCGACGGTCGACCCGCCGAGGTGCGGGATCTCGACGGTCTGCTCGATCTTGCTCATGGATCGCTCCTCGTTGCGGATGCGGAAACCTCCGGAAACGGGCAGCGGTGGGTGCGATCCCGCAACCGCCGGGTGCGCGCGCCGCACCTCGCCGACGCCATTCCAGCGCGAGACTTCGCAGGCACCGGCCGGATTTCCGGACCTGGACGGAGAGTCTAGGTACGCCGCCGACCGCGGCGACATCGGTCAACTGACGTATCCGACCGGTTCAATGCGGCAAGATTGTCCGCAGCCGTGCCCTTCCGATCGGTGTCCCGCCAGCTGCCATCGCCGACTCAGCGCATCCTGCCGAGACCACCCGGCCGCAGGTCCGAGCCGCGCCCGGCCGGAACCAGCCGCAGGCCTTCGCGAGTGGCCAGCGCGGCGACCTCCGCGCGGGAGGCCACCCCGAGCTTGGCCAGGATGTGCTCGACGTGGGTCGAGACGGTGCGGCGGCTCACGACGAGCGCATCGGCGATCCCTGGGTTGCTGGCGCCACCGGCCAGCAGCGTGACGACCTGCAACTCTCGTGCGGTGAGGTCGTAGGGCGCGGGCATTTCGCGCTCGGCCACGAGCATCGTCGATCCCGCGCACCGGGTCAGATCGATCCGGTGGAACGTCTCGGCCTCGTCGATCCAGATGTAGCTGCCGTTCCGGTGCGGGACCGAACTCAGCAGCAGCGGCCACAGCCGGCCTTGCGAACGCAGAACCGGGCCGACGTCGCGGCCGGGGATGCGTTGCTCGACACCTGCGCCGATCAACGCGACGTGCGCGTCGCCGTGCAGCTCGTCCGCGAGAACGCGGTGTGGCTGCAAGACGTTGCTGGCCTCGGCGAGCAGTGGCAGGAATCGCTCGACGGTTCGCCGCCGGTCGTCCGTGGCCGCGCGGGACGCGGCCCAGTTCATGTGCACGGCGCCGGCATGGGAACCGTCCGGTAGCCACAAGCAGGCGGTGAGACCTTCGTGGAATCCGGCGGGAAGCAGGCATTCTTCAGCAAGGGCGGTCGTGACGAACCTGATCTGCCAATTGCGGGCGAGATCCGACCAGCGCAGCGCCGCGCGAACCCCGTTGCGGAGCAGGCGGAAGCCCGGATTCCGCGCGTCCGGGACGAAGTCGTCCAGCAGCCGGTCGAGCGCGGCGTCCGAGTAGCCCGCGGCGGCGAGCGAGGTGTGCTGCGGACTCAGCGCGAACGGGTCGGCAGCGGTCAGCACCACCGCGTCACATCGGACCAGGTCGCGAAGCAGCCCGACGTGTTGCTCGGCTCGTTCGAGGACGCTCGCGGCGGCGGGTGCGGTGCGGCCCGCGGCGTGCTCGGGCGGAAACGGGCTCATCGCAGGTCCCTTCACTTTCTTCGAGCCACCGCGCAGGCTACGCCGGGGCTGCGCCGGAACGGGTTCCTCGCCGGGCGGCAGTCGATGCCGGGCGGCTGAATCCCCGCGGCGGTGCCGGTCGAGTCCCGCACCGCGAGCGGTTCCGCCGCGCTTCGGAGCGGTCGTGGCGGCTGCGGGCGGCGGCGACGGCGAAGACTAGACTCGTGAGATCCGGCAACCGCGATCGGCGGCGCACGCCGGCCGAACCGCCCGCGACCATGGGGGAACCGCTTGACCGTCCAGCCCGTCCGACTCTTCGGGGATCCCGTGCTGCGGACCCGCGCCGAGGAGGTCGTGGATTTCGACAAGGAGCTGCGCACCCTCGTGCGGGACCTCTGGGACACGATGCACGAGCAAGGCGGGGCGGGGCTGGCCGCGCCGCAGCTGGGCGTGGGCCTGCGGGTGTTCACCTACCGCTGCGACGGGTTCGAGGGCCACCTGGTCAATCCGAGCTTCGACGTGCTCGGCGACGAGATCCAGGACGGCCCGGAGGGCTGCCTGTCCATCCCGGGCATGCGGTGGGACTGCCGCCGCTACCGCAACATCGTCGCCCGCGGCTGGAACCTGCACGGCGATCCGGTGGAGATCGAGGGCACCGACCTGCTGGCGCGCTGCGTCCAGCACGAGACCGACCACCTCGACGGGGTGCTGTTCGTGGACCGGCTCGACGAGGCCACCCGCAAGGCCGCGCTGCGCGAGATCCGCCAGGCCGACTGGTTCGACGGGCAGGCTCCGGCGATCAAGCAGAACCCACACCCGCTGTTCGGGGCGTCCTGATGCGGGTGGTGTTCGCGGGCACGCCCGAGGCGGCGGTTCCTTCGCTGCGAGCGCTGCTGGAATCAGGGCGGCACGAGGTCGCCGCCGTGATCACCCGGCCGGACGCGCGTTCCGGCCGCGGGCGCAAGGTGCTGCGCTCTCCGGTGGGCGCGGTGGCCGACGAGCACGGACTCGAAGTGCTCACGCCCGAGCGCGCGTCCGACCCGGAGTTCCTGGAGCGGCTGCGGGAGCTGGCGCCGGACTGCTGCCCGGTGGTGGCCTACGGGGCGCTGCTGAAGCGGGCCGCGCTGGAGATCCCCCGGCACGGGTGGATCAACCTGCACTTCTCGCTGCTGCCCGCGTGGCGCGGGGCGGCTCCGGTGCAGGCCGCGATCCGGCACGGCGACCGGATCACCGGCGCGTCCGCGTTCCGGCTGGTGCCCGAGCTGGACGCCGGACCGGTCTACGGCGTGGTCACCGAGGACGTCCGCGCGGGCGACACCTCGGGCGTGCTGCTGGACCGGCTCGCCGAGTCGGGCGCCAAGTTGCTGCTGGCCACGCTCGACGGCATCGAGGACGGTTCGCTGCGCGCCGAGGAACAACCCGCCGAGGGCATCAGCTACGCGCCGAAGGTCACCGTGGACGACGCCAAGGTCGACTTCACCCGGCCGGCGCACGTGGTGGATCGGGTGATCCGCTCGGTGACCCCGGATCCGGGCGCGTGGGCGTTCTTCGGCGACGAGCGGCTCAAGCTCGGGGCCGTGTCGGTGACCGAGGAGACCGGGCTCGCGCCGGGGGAGCTGCGCGTCGAGAAGCGCCGGGTGCTGGTGGGAACCGGCACCGCGGCGGTCGCGCTCGGCGAGGTGCAGGCGCAGGGCAAGAAGCGGATGGCCGCCACCGACTGGGCGCGCGGCACCCGCATCGAGCAAGGAGAAGTGCTCAAGTGAACGACCACCGCCCCCGCCGCCCGTCCCGGCCGCGGGGCAGCCGTCCGCCGCAGCGGCGCAACGGCCCGGCCCGGCCGCCCGCGCAGGACCCGGCCCGGATGGCCGCGCTGGAGACGTTGCGCGCGGTGCGCGAGCGGGACGCCTACGCGAACCTGACGTTGCCCGCGCTGCTGCGGCAGCGCAAGATCCAAGGCCGGGACGCGGGGCTGGCCACCGAGCTCGCCTACGGCGCCTGCCGGGCGCGCGGCCTGCTGGACGCGGTCATCGGGGAGTGCAGCGGCCGTCCGGTGTCCGAAGTGGATCCGACCACTTTGGACGCGTTGCGGCTCGGGGTGTACCAGTTGCTGCGCACCAGGATTCCGGATCACGCGGCAGTTGCCTCCACAGTGGACATGGTGCGCGGGGAAGCCGGATCGAAGCTCGCCGGGTTCGCCAACGCGGTGCTGCGCCGCGCAGGCGAACGCGACGAGCAGCAGTGGATCGACGAGCTCGCGCCGGACCGCGCGAAGGACCCGGTCGGGCACCTGGCGCTGCGGTACGCGCACCCGCGGTGGGTGGCGCAGGCGTTCGCCGACGTGCTCGGCGACACCGGCGACGAGCTCGCCGCCGCGCTCGCCGCGGACGACGCGCGGCCCGCGGTGCACCTGACCGCGCGGCCCGGGGAGATCAGCGCCGACGAGCTCGCCGCCATCACCGGCGGCGACCCGGCGCCGTACTCGCCGTACGGGGTGCACCTGGAAGCGGGCTCCGGCGATCCCGGCGACCTGGAGCCGGTCCGGGAGGGCTTCGCCGCAGTGCAGGACGAGGGCAGCCAGCTCGCCGCGCTGGCGCTGAGCAAGCCCGAGCTCACCGGGCCGGACTCGCGGTGGCTGGACCTGTGCGCAGGCCCCGGCGGGAAAGCGGCGCTGTTGGGGGCGCTGGTCACGCTGGACGGCGGTGAGCTGGACGCCGTCGAGCAGTCCGAGCATCGGGCGGATCTGGTGCGGCGCGTCACCCGGGACCTGTCGGTGCGGGTGCACGTGGC
The DNA here is from genome assembly GCF_016526145.1 of Saccharopolyspora galaxeae. Classification (GTDB taxonomy): domain Bacteria; phylum Actinomycetota; class Actinomycetes; order Mycobacteriales; family Pseudonocardiaceae; genus Saccharopolyspora_C; species Saccharopolyspora_C galaxeae. The sequence continues at coordinate 459,960 of NZ_JADDUE010000003.1, read as the reverse complement.
CGACGGCCGCGAGCCGGGGCTGGAACCCGGCTACGACCGGGTGCTCGTCGACGCGCCGTGCACCGGGCTCGGCGCGCTGCGCCGCCGTCCCGAGGCGCGCTGGCGGCGGCAGCCCTCGGACCTGCCGGAACTGGCGAAGCTGCAGCGCAGCCTGCTGCTCTCGGCGGTGCAGCTGGCCCGGCCCGGCGGGATCGTCGCCTACGTCGTGTGCTCCCCGCACCTGTCGGAGACCGAAGGCGTCGTCTCCGACGTCGTGCGCCGCACCGGCGCCGAACAGCTCGACGCCCGCGAAGCGTTCCCCGGCGTCCCGCAGCTCGGCGACGGCCCCGGCGTGCAGCTGTGGCCGCACCGGCACGGCACCGACGCGATGTTCTGCGCACTGCTGCGGGTCGCTTGAGGCGTCGTGGTGCTGACCCCTTCCGAACATCACCAGGAATGGCTGGCCGTCGCCGTCGAGGAAGCTCGTGCGGGGGAGGCGGAAGGCGGCGTCCCGATCGGTGCCGCGCTGTTCGGCGCTGACGGCGAAGTCCTCGGGCGCGGGCGCAATCGCCGGGTGCAGGACGGTGATCCCTCGGTGCACGCCGAGACCTCCGCGTTCCGGGCCGCGGGAAGGCAGCGCGGTTACGCGGGCACGACGATGGTCACCACGCTGTCGCCGTGCTGGTTCTGCAGCGGGCTGGTTCGCCAGTTCGGCATCGGCACGGTCGTCATCGGCGAGGCGCGCAACTTCCACGGCGGGCACGACTGGCTCGCCGAGCACGGCGTGCGGATCGTGCTGCTCGACGATCCCGAGTGCGTGCGGATGATGGCCGGTTTCATCGCCGACCGGCCCCGCCTCTGGCACGAGGACATCGGCGAGGACGAGTCGGGTTAGGAGTCGTTCGGTGAAGTGACGCCGCTCGAGCGGAACCGGTTGCGATGACCGCCTGAGCGATCAAGCGGCCCAGTTCGAACGCTCCCCGGCGCTCACGCCGCCCGGTGGTGCGCCGTGGGCCGCAGGTGTGGTCCGTTTTCGGCGACCTCCGGCGGTTCTCCGGGGCCGATCCGGCTCCAGCCGTCCCCACCGGTCTGCGCGGGTGCCGGGTCGCCGTCCCCGCGGTGCCTGCGGTGCACCGCGACCAGCAGCCCGAGTCCGGCCAGCAGCAGCGCGTGCGAGCCGACCCGCGCGAGCGTCGCCGTGCCGGCGATCAGGTCGTGCACCGAGAACCCGGCGAGCACCGCCACGAACGCGCCCAACACCGGCAGCACCCCACCGGCCGTGCGGTCGCGCCACGCCGCCCACAGCATTCCGACGCCGATCGCCAGGTTCCACGCGGTGCTCTCGTTGAACAGGTGCGCGGCCATCCCGCCGTGCGCGTGACCGTGCGCCCCGCTCAGTCCCAGCAGTTGGAAGGTGCCGAGCAGGATCTGCGCCACCGCGACGAGCGCGAGCGCGGACCGTAGCGCCGTCCGGCGCCGGTCCGGGCGTTCGGCGCGCGCCAGCACCGGCCCCACCAGGTCCGGCGTATCGGTGACCAGCCGCACCCGCAGGTTCCGGGTGAGCAGGCCCGCATCGGCCTGGTACGCGCGGCACCGCGCGCACTGGTCCAGATGGGCGTCGACGTCGGCAGCGGGCGCCGCCTCGGCTTCCCCGTCCAGCCGCGCCGAGATCGAAATCCGGCAACGTTCACAGTCCACGACCAGATTGTCGGGCGCGCAGGGGGCGGAGTTCCCGGCGGGTCTTCGGCTAGTGTCGTGGGCCGTGACGAACTCGGAAGCCGAAGACACCCGCGTCACCGAACTGGCACTGGCCGCCGGTTCGGGCGACCGGCGGGCGCTGGCCGAGTTCGTGCGAGCCACCCAGCGCGACGTGTGGCGGTTCGTGGCGCACCTGGCCGACGTCGGTGCTGCCGACGATCTGGCGCAGGAGACCTACTTGCGGGCGTTGCGCTCGTTGCGCACGTTCCGCGGGACTTCTTCGGCGCGGACCTGGCTGCTGTCGATCGCGCGCCGCGCCGTGGTCGACCAGATCCGGTTCGAGCGGGCGCGGCCGCGCACCGTCGCCGCCGATTGGGTGCAGGCCGCGGAGGGCTCCGGCGGCCCGAACTCCGGTGGCCACGGCTCCGGTGGCCGGGGCAGGGGCTTCGAGGAACTCGTCGAGACGAACGTGCTGCTCGACCAGCTCGACCCGGACCGGCGGGAGGCGCTGGTGCTCACCCAGGTGCTCGGGCTCTCCTACGCGGAGGCCGCCGAGATCAGCGGCTGCGAGCTCGGCACGGTGCGCTCGCGCGTGGCCCGCGCCCGCGAAGACCTGATCTCCCGCACCCGGGGCCAGGACACCGGCACCGGCTGAGCCCGCCCGGCGTTCACCATAAGTGAACGGACCGTTCGTCCAATCTATTCGGACCAACAGTCCGTTCACTCAGAAAGCCCGCGGGTTTGTCAGGAGTGAACGGCCTGTTCGCCTGGTCTATTCGGACCAACGGTCCGTTCGCTCGATTTGGATGCGGTGGTGGGAACAAGCCGGATGTGTGGTGAGTTGTCGTCGACGGAACCTGCGAATCAGGAGGGTCTGATGGCATCCACTCCCGTCGAAGTGCACCGCACCGGCGAGCACACCTTCACCGCGAGCAACGACCGCGGCGCCACCGTGCACATCGGACGAGAGGGTGCGCCGGGCGCGTTCACCCCCGGTGAGCTGCTGCTCGCCGCCATCGCGGGCTGCTCCGCGGTGACCAGCGAGAACCTGCTGGTGCGCAGGCTCGGCGACGACGCCGACGTGGCGGTGCACGCCGACCGGGACAAGACCCCGGAGGACCCGAACAAGTTCGCCAACGTGCGGGTGAACTTCGACCTCGACCTCGGCCCGGTCGACGAGGCCGACCGGGACAAGCTGATGGACGCGGTGCGCCGCGCCATCGAGCGGTACTGCACGGTGAGCCGCTCGGTCGAGGAAGGCACCCCGATCGAGCTCGCATTGCCGCGCTGAGCCGGAAATCCGAGTCCGGCTCAGCATCCGATCTCCCCGGCGTAAGGTGCTGTCGCATCGCGGATCGGCGATGCGGCAGGTACCGAGGAGGCCACGGGGTGGGGCAGGCGAGCGAGCCGGAACCGGCGGGCGGCGGGCTGCGCCGCGAGCTCAGCGGCAGGCAGGTCGGCATGATCGCGCTCGGCGGCTCGATCGGGACCGGCCTTTTCCTCGGTTCCGGGCTGGCGATCAACACCGCGGGCCCTGCGGTGATCATCGCCTACGCGGTGGCCGCGTTCGCCGCGCTCGCGCTGGCCTACGCGCTGGCCGAGATGGTCGTGGTGCACCCGGAGGCGGGCGGTTTCGGGCCGATCGCGCAGCGCTACCTCGGCGGCCTCGCCGGGTTCGTGCAGCGCTGGATCTACTGGGCCGCGCAGGTCGCGAACATCGGCAGCGAGGTCGTCGCCGCCGGGCTCTACGTGCGGTTCTGGTACCCGCAGCTGCCGCTGTGGCTGCCGGTGGTGGTCTTCTCGGTGGTGATGCTGGCGATCAACGCGGCAGCGGTGCGCTACTTCGGCGAGTTCGAGTACTGGTTCGCGCTGATCAAGGTCGTCACGATCGTGGTGTTCATCCTGCTCGGGCTGACCTACATCGTCTTCGGCCTGCCCGGGCGGCCCGCGACCGGCGTGAGCGCGTTGACCGGCCACGGCGGTTTCCTGCCGAACGGGCTCGGTGCGGTGTGGCTGGCGTTGACCGCCGTGACGTTCTCCTACCTCGGCACCGAAGCGATCGGCGTCACCGCGTCCGAATCCCGCGACCCGGGCCGGGACGTGCCGCGCGCGGCGCGCAACATGGTGCTGCGGCTCGGGTTGTTCTACGTGCTCGGGATGCTCGTCGTGGTCTCGGTGCTGCCGTGGAACCAGGTCTCGGCCGAGGAGGACGTGACGCAGAGCCCGTTCGTCGCGCTGTTCGCGATCGCGGGCATCCCGGCCGCCGCGGGCGTGATGAACTTCGTGGTGCTCACCGCCGCGCTCTCGGCGATGAACACGAATCTGTACGTGACCGCGCGGATGACCTACTCGCTGGCGCGCGACGGCTATGCGCCGAAGTGGTTCACCGGCCTGAGTGGCCACGGTGCTCCGCAGCGAGCCTTGCTGCTGTCGGCGGCCGGCCTGGCGCTGGCGGTGGTGATCTCGGTGTTCTCCGAGGACACGGCGTTCCCGCTGATGATGGGCCTGGCACTGTTCGGCGCGCTGATCACCTGGCTGATCATCTTCGCCAGCCAGCTCGCGTTCCGGCGCCGCCGCGCCGCCGAAGGGCTCGCGCCGTCGCCGGTCCGGCTGCCCGGTGCGCCGGTGACCACGGTGCTGGCGATGCTGTTCATCGCGGCCGTGCTGCTGACCACGCCGTTCACCGAGCAGTTCAATACCGCTTGGAAAGCGGGCGTGCCCTTCCTGCTGCTGCTGTGCGCGGCGTACTACTTCGTCCGGCGCCGGGGCGCGAACCGCGCGGCGGCTCCGGTCGACTCGGGTGCGGAATGAAGGTGCCCGGCGGTGGCCGGGTGGGTAGCGCGCGAGCGGCCGGATTTACACTCCCGCATGTGTCGAACCAGCCGATGATCGCGCCTTCCATCCTGTCCGCGGACTTCGCTCACCTGGCCGCCGAGCTCGACGCCGTCAAGGGCGCCGACTGGGTGCACGTCGACGTGATGGACGCGCACTTCGTGCCGAACCTGACCCTCGGGCTGCCGGTGGTGCAGTCGCTGCTGAAGGCCACCGACATCCCGATGGACTGCCACCTCATGATCGAGGATCCGGATCGTTGGGCGATCGGCTACGCCGAGGCGGGCGCGCACAACGTCACCGTGCACGTGGAAGCGGCCGAGGATCCGATCGGGCTGGCGAAGAACCTGCGCGCCGCGGGTGCCAAGGCGGGTCTGTCGATCAAGCCGAACACGCCGCTGGAGCAGTACCTGGACGTGCTCAAGCACTACGACACGCTGCTGGTGATGTCGGTGGAGCCCGGCTTCGGCGGGCAGAAGTTCATCTCCGAGGTGCTGGACAAGACCCGGCAGGCCCGCGACCTGGTCGACACCGGGCACCTGAACCTGCTGGTGGAGATCGACGGCGGGATCAACGCCGAGACCATCGAGCAGGCCGCGGAGGCCGGGGTGGACTGCTTCGTGGCCGGATCCGCCGTCTACGGCGCCGAGGACCCGAGCCGCGCGCTCGAAGCGCTGCGCACCCAGGTGGGCCCGGCCTTCGCGCACGCGCGCCGGTGACACCCGAGGCCGAACTCGGGGCGATGGAGGCCGCCGTCGCCGCCAGCGAGCGGGTCCGTGGCACGACCAGCCCGAATCCGCCGGTCGGCTGCGTGATCCTCGATCCGTCGGGACAGCCCGCGGGGCTCGGCGCCACCCGGCCGCCCGGCGGCCCGCACGCCGAGGTCGTCGCGCTGCGCGAAGCCGGTGCGCGCGCCCGCGGCGGAACCGCGGTGGTCACCTTGGAGCCCTGCGCGCACACCGGGCGCACCGCACCGTGCACATCGGCGCTGCTGGAAGCCGGGGTGGCGCGCGTCGTGCACGCGGTCCCGGACCCGAACCCGCAGGCCGGCGGCGGAGCGGCGCTGCTGCGCGACGCGGGCGTCGACGTCTCCGCCGGGTTGCTGCGCGACGAGGTGGAACGCGGCCCGCTGCGCGCTTGGCTGCACTTCACCCGCACCGCGCGCCCGCACGTGACCTGGAAGTACGCCGCGAGCCTGGACGGGCGCTCGGCCGCGGCCGACGGCAGCAGCAAGTGGATCAGCTCCGCGGTCTCCCGCGGCGAGGTGCACGAGCTGCGCGGCAAGGTCGACGCGATCGTGGCGGGCACCGGCACCGTGCTCGCCGACGACCCGCAGCTGACCGCCCGCGACGAGTCCGGCGGCCTGCGGGAGCGGCAGCCGCTGCGGGTGGTCGTCGGCGACCGCCCGGTTCCCGAGGACGCGCGGGTGCTCGACGACGCCGCCGAAACGATCCGGCTGCCCGGCGGTGATCCCGCGGCCGCGCTGGCCGCGCTCGCGGACCGCGGAGTCGTGGACGTGCTGCTGGAAGGCGGTCCGGCGCTGGCGGGCGCGTTCGTGGCCGCCGAGCGGGTGGACCGGGTACTGGCCTACATCGCACCCGCGCTGCTGGGCGCCGGACCGGCCGCGCTGGGCGAGGCGGGAGTGGCGAGCGTCTCGCAAGCATGGTGGTGGGACGTCGAAGAGACGACGATGAGCGGTCCGGACGTGCGCGTCAGCGCCGTCCCGACGCGGCGTTGAGGAGGCAGAGCCGGTGTTCACGGGGATCGTCGAAGAGCTCGGGACCGTGCTGGCCGTCGAGCCCGCCGAGGACGTCGTGCGGTTGACCGTGCGAGGGCCGGTGGTGGCCTCCGATGCCGCGCACGGCGACTCGATCTCGGTCAACGGCGTGTGCCTGACCGTGGTGGACGCGGTCCAGGGGGACCGCTTCACCGTGGACGTGGTGCAGGAGACGGTCCGCCGCTCCGCGCTGAAGGCGGTCCAGGCCGGGGACCGGGTGAACCTGGAGCGCGCGATGGCGCTCGGCGATCGGCTCGGCGGGCACATCGTGCAGGGCCACGTGGACGGCACGGCCGTGCTGCGCTCCGACGAAGGCGATCTGACCCGGTTCGACCTGCCCGGTGGGCTGTCCCGCTACCTGGTCGAGAAGGGCTCGATCACGGTCGACGGCATCTCGCTGACCGTGGTGGACGCCGAACCGGACGGCTTCAGCGTCGCGTTGATTCCCACCACGCGGGAACTCACCACCCTAGGGGTGCGCCAACCGGGTGAAGAGGTCAACATCGAGGTGGACGTGCTGGCCAAGCACCTCGAGCGATTGGCCGCCGCACAGCTGGACGCGCTCGGCGAGCGCGGCCCAGCGCTGTGACCAGCTACTTCGTGAGCAGGGACGGTCCGCTGCGGTGCGGGTGATCGGGTTCGAGAGGAGCGCGGCGAGCCGGGGGAGAATGGTGGTGCCGGGACGCAGCGCCCGGTGCCGGAACCGAGGGCTGGTGCGGCACGGCGCACCACGACCCCAGAGTGAAAGAGCACGGACACGGTGAGCAACAGGTTCGACGACATCGAGCGCGCCCTGGCCGACATCGCGGCGGGCCGCCCGGTGATCGTGGTCGATGACGAGGATCGCGAGAACGAAGGCGACCTGATCTTCGCGGCGGAGCGGGCGACGCCGGAGCTGGTGGCGTTCATGGTGCGCTACACGTCCGGCTACCTGTGCGTCGGCATGACCGGCGAGGACTGCGATCGCCTCGACCTGCCACCGATGTACCACACCAACCAGGACCGCAAGGGCACCGCCTACACGGTCACCGTGGACGCGGCCGAGGGCGTCACCACCGGCATCTCCGCCGCCGACCGGGCCCGGACGCTGGGCGTGCTCGCCGCGGGCGGCTCGACCGCGCAGGACCTGACCCGGCCGGGACACGTGGTGCCGCTGCGCGCCCGGCACGGCGGGGTGCTGCGGCGGCCCGGGCACACCGAGGCGTCGGTGGATCTGGCCCGGCTGGCCGGGCTGCGGCCCGCGGGCGCGCTGTGCGAGATCGTCAGCCAGAAGAGCGAGGGCGACATGGCCCGGCGCGACGAGCTGGAGGTCTTCGCCGACGAGCACGAACTCGCGCTGATCACCATCGCCGACCTGGTCGCCTACCGCAGGCGGTTCGAGAAGCAGGTCGAGCGGGTCGCCGAGGCGCGCATCCCCACCGCGCACGGCACGTTCCGCACGTTCGGCTACGACAGCACCCTGGACGGCATCGAGCACCTGGCGCTGGTCTACGGCGACATCGGCGACGGCACGGACGTGCTGGTGCGGGTGCACTCGGAATGCCTGACCGGCGACGTGCTCGGCTCGCTGCGCTGCGACTGCGGCCCGCAGCTGGCCGCGGCGCTGGAGAAGGTCGCCGACGAGGGCCGCGGCGTGGTGCTCTACATGCGCGGGCACGAGGGCCGCGGCATCGGCCTGATCCACAAGTTGCAGGCGTACCAGCTGCAGGACGACGGAGCGGACACCGTGGACGCCAACGTCGAGCTGGGGATGCCGGTGGACAGCCGGGATTACGGCCAGGGCGCGCAGATCCTCTGCGACCTGGGCATCAAGTCGATGCGGCTGCTGACGAACAACCCGGAGAAGCGGATCGGGCTGGAGGGCTACGGCCTCGAGGTCGTCGGCCGCGAGCCGCTGCCGATCCGGCCGAACCCGGAGAACCTGCGCTACCTGCGCACCAAGCGGGACCGGATGGGCCACGAGCTGACGGACCTGGACGACGGCGAAGATTCCTCGATCAGCGGGGACGGTCTCGGTGAACCGGGGGTGACGGCATGAGCGGCGAGGGCAGGCCGCGGGTGGAGGTCCCGGAGGCCGCCGGCCTGCGGGTGGCGATCGCGGCGATCCGCTGGCACGACAAGATCACCGGCCGGATGCTGGAGCGCGCCGTGCAGGCCGCGCAGGAATCCGGTGTCGCGGAGCCGACCGTGGTGCGGGTGCCGGGCTCGGTCGAGCTGCCGGTGGTGTGCCAGCAGCTGGCGCACCAGCACGACGCGGTGGTGGCGCTGGGCGTGGTGATCCGCGGCGGGACGCCGCACTTCGAGTACGTCTGCGATTCGGTGACCCAGGGGCTGACCCGGGTGGCGCTGGACGAGTCCACCGCGATCGGCAACGGCGTGCTCACCACCGACACCGAGCAGCAGGCGCTGGACCGGGCCGGGTTCGCCGATTCGGTGGAGGACAAGGGTTTCGAGGCCACCGCGGCGGCGCTGGAGACCGCGCTGGTGCTGCGCGACCTGCGCGGCTACGACGGCTCCGGGCGAGGGTTCCTGTGAGCCTCCTGCGCGGACACGGCAGACTGGTCTCATGCAGGCAGGCGAAACGCGGGGCGGCTCCGGAACGCCGCGGGCCGAGGAAGTAAGCACCGCCACCGGCACGGGTGCCGCGCAGGTGGAGGTGCGCCCGCGCAAGGTGCGCCGGGTGGTCATCCCGGTGGCGATCGTGCTGGTCGTCGTGTTCACCGTGGCCGCGGTCCTGCTGCGCAACACTCCGACCGGTGCTTACTTCCGGGTCTCCGACCAGGTGTCGATGGCCGCGCTGGGCGTGCTGCTGGCCTGCGGTGCGTTGTTGCTGCTGCGGCCGCGGATGCGGGCGGGCCTGGACGGCATCGAGGTGCGCAACATCGTCGGCACCCGCCTGTTCGAGTGGGACGATGTGCTGGCGATCAGCTTCCCGGACGGTGCCTCGTGGGCCCGCCTGGAACTGGCCGACGACGAGTACGCACCGGTGATGGCGATCCAGTCCAGTGACGGGGCAAGCGCCGTGCAGGCGATGCGCGACCTGCGTGAGCTGCGCAGGCAGGTGGACGCGGTGCGCGGTGGTGAGCAGCAGGAATCCCAGCGGGAATCGCAGTCCGGCGGGGACGACGCCGCGGCTGCGCGATCCGATCAGGACGAGCAAGGCTGAACGCCGCCGTGCGCGGTGCGTGAACGGCTGTCGAGCGGCGGGGTCCGGTCATGAAAAAGGTGCCCGGAAGTCGTTTCCGGGCACCTTCTCCGCGATCTCTCAGGCACGCGACCTGTGGAAGATCAGGCGGTAGATGATGAGCAGGATCAGCGAACCGATCACCGCCCACACGAAGCTCATCAGGTTGAACCCGGTGACACCGGCTCCGCCGCCGAAGTTCGTGCCCAGCCAGCCGCCGAGCAGGCCGCCGACCACGCCGATCACGATCGTGAGAATGATGCCGCCGGGGTCCTTGCCCGGCAGAATGAACTTGGCGATCGCGCCCGCGATCAGACCGAAGATGATCCAGCTCAGGATTCCCACGGTGTCCTCCTTCCGGTTCACGCGCCGCTCGCGGCACGCTCGTCTCGCACACATCGGACTACCCGAGCGGTGATGGATCAACCGTGATCTATACCCCGTTCGGGTGATCGCCAACGGTACTTTCGATCTCGTGGCGAAACCTCGCCCGGTCGCCCGGCGGCTGCGGACGCCGCGAGCGGGTGCGGGACAATGGGGAGAGCGTCGAGCACCGGACGCGTCGGCGCAGCCGGTGCGGTGGCTGGCGGTGCGGCAACTGGAGGAGGAGATCGTGAGCGTTGCCCCGGAGCGAAACCTGCGGCTGGTCCGGGACGAGCCCCGCGAACCCGCGGTGCGGCTCGGCGACATCCCGCTGCGCAACCGCATGGTCACCGCCTCCAGCCTGCTCGGCTACGGCGTGTCCAACGCGAAGCTGGTGCCCTACGGGATGAGCCCGATCTCGCGGTTCGTCCCGCTGGAGCGGTTCGGCGCGGTCACCACCCGCACGGTCACCGTCGAGCCCCGCGAGGGCCACTTCACGACGCAGGACGTGTGGCCGCTGCACGAGCTGCCCGCGCTGCTCAAGCGCTACGGGCAGGCGCTGCGGCAGGTCGACGGCGGCTGGCTCAACGCGTTCGGCTGGTGCAACGTCGGCATCGACGCCTACCTGCGGGACTACTACCCGCGCACTCGCGAGCAGAACACGATCATCTCGGTGGGCGGGTTCTCCGCCGCGGAGTTCGTCACGCTCGTGGACAAGATCAACGCGGCGGTGCCCGCGGGGGAAATCGCCGCGGTCGAGTTCAACGTCTCCTGCCACAACGTGAACTTCGACTTCAACGCCATCATCGAGTCGGTGCTGGCCGAAGCGGTGCCGCGCAGCGCGCACCCGGTGATCCTGAAGCTGTCCCCGGACTACGACTACCTCGGTCACGCCCGGCTGGCCGCCCGGCACGGCGTCTCGGCGCTGACCGCGATCAACACCCTGAAGGGCCTGCGGCTGGACCCGGAAACGGGGGAACCGTTGCTGCGCAACGGTTTCGGCGGGCTGTCCGGCCGGGCGATCAAGCCGGTCGGGCTGCGGGTGGTCAAGGAGCTGCGCGACGCCGGGGTGACGCTGCCGATCATCGCGACCGGCGGCATCCGCAGCTTCGACGACTGCCGCGAGTACTTCTGGGCCGGTGCGGACGCGGTGAGCATGGGCAGCGCGAGCTGGTTCGCCAGCTACCCCGGCTACGCTCTGTCGCCGGTGCACGCCGCGCGGATCCGCGCCGTGCTGCGGCGCATCGAGCACTACGAGCCGCCGCGTCGCTGATCACCGGTTCGGCCGCTGCCGGGACCGGCTTGCCGCGATCCGCTCAACGCTGCGGGTCTCCTGCCGCACGACCGGCGCCCCTGCGCGAACCGCTTTCCGCGCTCCCGGACGCGCGCCCGGAATGTGTTGATCAACGGGAAATTCCGATCGGATGAAGATCCTCGACACGTCACGGGCAGAGACCGTTGACTTGCTGTGACGATCAACATCCGGAGGGGGACGATGATGTCGGGATACGGGACGTTCGGCAGCAGCCTGCGCGACCTGCCGCGGCTGCGGCAGTCCAAGCGGGGCCGGGTGTCGAGCTGGGACCGCACCGGCGGCAACACCGACAGCATCCGGCTCGCGCCGGGGGAGAGCCGGGAACTGGCCAACCTGGACGGTCCCGGCGCGGTCACGCACATCTGGTGCACCGTCGCGGTCGAGGACGGCGGGTTGCGGCCCGAGGTGGAGGGCGACTACCTGCGCAGGCTCGTGCTCAAGATCACCTGGGACGATTCGCCGCACCCGAGCGTGCTGGTGCCGCTGGGGGACTTCTTCGGCATCGGCCACGGCCGCACCGAGAACTTCGTGTCCGCACCGCTGCAGATGAGCCCGCAGGACGGCAAGGGCTTCAACTGCTGGTTCGCGATGCCCTTCGCCGCGGGCGCCCGGTTCGAGCTGGTCAGCGAGATGAGCCGGAAGCCGGTGATCTTCTACTACTACATCGACTACGAGCAGTACCGCCGCGCCGACCCCGAACTCGGCTACTTCCACGCGCAGTGGCGCCGGGAGAACCCGGCCGACGGCGTCGAGCAGGGCGAGCAGACCAACGACGAGTTCCTGTTCGGCGGCACCAACCTCGACGGCGCGGGCAATTACGTGCTGCTGGAGGCCGAAGGCCGCGGGCACTACGTCGGCTCCGTGCTCAACGTGCACAACCTGCGCTCGACCACCGACTGGAACTGGTACGGCGAGGGCGATGACATGATCTTCATCGACGGGGAGCCCTGGCCGCCGCGGCTGCACGGCACCGGCACCGAGGACTACTTCAACACCGCGTGGTGTCCCAGCCAGCCGTACCAGGCGCCCTACCACGGCCTGACGCTGCCGGGCGGGCCGAACTGGAGCGGGCAGGTCTCCTACTACCGGTTCCACGTGGAGGATCCGGTCACCTTCGACGAGTCGATCAGCGTCACGATCGAGCACGGGCACGCCAACAAGCGCTCCGACGACATCTCCTCGGTCGCCTACTGGTACCAGACCCTGCCGTCGAAGCCGTTCGGCCTGCCGCCGGTCCACGACCGGCTCCCGCGCCCGCTCTGACTCCCGGCTCACTCCTGGTGAGCCGGGGGTGCGACGTGCGGGGAGAGATCACTCGGTGTCGGAGTCGAGCGAGGCCCTGCCGTGCACCGCCAGCGCCCAGATCACCGCCACGTCCACCGCGATGATCAGCAGCGACCACAGCGGCTGGTACGGGATGAACAGGAAGTTGCCGAGCGCGCTCAGCGCCACGATCACGATGCCCGCGATCCGCGCCCAAGCCGCACCGCCCAGCAACGCCAGCCCGGTCGCCGCGACCAGCACTCCCAGGCCCAAGTGCGCCCAGCCCCATGCACCGACGTTGTAGCTGAACACGTAATCGCCGGTCACGGCGTAGACCGGGCCCTGCAGCAGCACGGCCGTCGACACGATGACGTGGAACACGCCGATGATCACCATCAGCACGCTCGCGAACAGCGCGAGACCGTCCGCCAGGCCGCCGGCCGGACGGCCGACTGCGTGGAAACCCCGATGTCCGAGCTGAGCCATCCCGATCACCCCTCCGGCGTTCGCACCTGGGTCCGAGTGGACCTCGACCGGCCGAGGTGACCAAGGGGCGAAGGTCCTCGCGCGCCGCGATGGGCGTGACGGGGAGTGTCGGCCGCGCACGTAGGGTGGAGCCGTGGCCGACCCGTCGACATACCGACCCGCCCCAGGCACGATCCCGGACGCGCCCGGCGTGTACCGGTTCCACGATGCCGAGGGCCGGGTCATCTACGTCGGCAAGGCGAAAAGCCTGCGCAGCAGGTTGTCGAACTACTTCGCGGACCTGTCCGGGCTGCACCCGCGCACCCGCCGGATGGTCACCACCGCGACCGGGGTGCGCTGGACCGTGGTCGGCACCGAGGTCGAGGCGCTGCAGCTGGAGTACTCCTGGATCAAGGAGTACGACCCGCGGTTCAACGTCCGCTACCGCGACGACAAGACCTACCCGGTGCTGGCCGTGACGCTGCACGAGGAGTACCCGCGGCTGCACGTCTACCGCGGTCCGCGGCGCAAGGGCGTGCGCTACTTCGGCCCCTACGCGCACGCCTGGGCGATCCGGGAGACGCTGGACATGCTGCTGCGCGTGTTCCCGGCGCGGACCTGCTCGAACACCGTGTTCAAGCGGCACGGGCAGATCGGGCGGCCCTGCCTGCTGGGCTACATCGGCAAATGCTCCGCGCCGTGCGTCGACCGGGTCAGCGCCGAGGAGCACCGGTCCATCGTGGACGATTTCTGCGATTTCCTGTCCGGGCGCACCGACACCTTGATGCGCAAGCTGGACAAGGAGATGCAGCGGGCTTCCGAGCAGCTGGAGTTCGAGCGCGCCGCCCGGCTGCGCGACGACCTCGAAGCGCTGCGCCGGGCGATGGAGAAGCAGGCCGTGGTGCTCGGCGACGGCACCGACGCCGACGTGATCGCCTTCGCCGAGGACGAGCTCGCCGCCGCGGTGCAGGTCTTCCACATCCGCGGCGGCCGGGTCCGCGGCCAGCGTGGCTGGGTGATCGACAAGGTGGACGACACCAGTACCGCCGCGCTGACCGGGCAGTTCCTCAGCCAGTTCTACGGCGAGCAGGCAGCGCTGGCCGATCAGGCCGACGCGGGCGGTACGCCGGTGCCGCGCGAGGTGCTGGTGCCGGAGCTGCCCGAGGACTCCGAGGCGCTGGCGCAGTGGCTCGGCGGCCTGCGCGGCAGCAAGGTGCACCTGCGGGTTCCGCAGCGCGGCGACAAGCGCACCCTGATGGAGACCGTCGAGCGCAACGCCAAGGAGGCGTTCGCCCAGTACAAGCTGCGCCGCGCAGGCGATCTCACCGCCCGCTCGGCCGCGCTGCAGGAGCTGCAGGAGGCGCTGGCGCTGGACAGCGCACCGCTGCGGATCGAATGCGTCGACGTCAGCCACGTGCAGGGCAGCGACGTGGTGGCCTCGCTGGTGGTGTTCGAGGACGGGGTGCCGCGCAAGTCCGAGTACCGCCGGTTCTCGGTGCGCGAAGGCGCCGAGGGCGGTGACGTCGGCTCGATCGACGAGGTGGTCCGGCGGAGGTTCGCCCGGTACCTGAAGGAAGCCTCGGCCGAGGCGGGTCCCGATGCCGCGCCGGAGAACGACGGCGAATCCGCCACCGGCGGTTCGACCGGCGCCGAAGCGGCGCAACCGGACGGCGAGGCCGTGCGACCGGACGGTGCGGCGGGGGCCGACGAGGCCGCGGACTCCGCACCCGGCATCGACCCGGAGACCGGCCGCCCGCGCAAGTTCGCCTACCCGCCGAACCTGCTGGTCATCGACGGCGGCGCGGCGCAGGCCAACGCCGCAGCGGACGCGCTGGCCGAACTCGGCATCACCGACGTGGCGGTGATCGGCCTGGCCAAGCGGCTCGAAGAGGTGTGGCTGCCCGCCGAGCCGGACCCGGTCGTCCTGCCGCGCACCAGCGAAGCGCTTTACCTGCTGCAGCGGGTGCGCGACGAGGCGCACCGGTTCGCGATCAGCTACCACCGCAAGAAGCGCTCGAAGCGGCTCAGCTCCTCGGAGCTGGATTCGGTACCCGGGCTGGGGCAGACCCGCAAGACCGCGCTGCTCAAGCACTTCGGCTCGGTGCGCAAGCTCAAGCAGGCGGGGGTTCAGGAGATCATGGCGGTGCCCGGCTTCGGCAGGCGCACCGCGGAGAGCGTGCACGCGGCCCTGGCCGGCCGGGCAGGGGCAAGCGGGGGAGACACCGGCACTGAAGGGGAGAGTCAGTGAGTGAGGAGCAGTCGGGCATCGAGGTCGCCGTGGTCAGCGGCCTCTCCGGCGCCGGGCGCAGCACGGCCGCGAAATGCCTGGAGGACCTGGGCTGGTTCGTGGTGGACAACCTGCCGCCGGAGCTGATCGCGACGATGGTGGAGCTGGGGGCGCGCTCCAGCGGCGCGATCACCCGCGTCGCGGTGGTGATGGACGTGCGCAGCCGCGCGTTCACCGAGGACCTCGGCTCGGTGATCAAGGACCTGGACGCGCGCGGCTACAAGCCGAAGGTGCTGTTCCTGGAGGCCACCGACGAGGTGCTGATCCGCCGCTTCGAGCAGGTGCGCCGCGGACATCCGCTGCAGGGCGAGGGCAGGCTGGCCGACGGCATCGCCGCCGAGCGGTCGCTGCTGTCCCGGTTGCGTTCGGAGGCCGACCTGGTCGTGGACACCACCGGGATATCGGTGCACCAGCTGCGCACCAAGATCGAGGACGCGTTCGGCAGCGAGGCCGAGACCCGCACCCGCGTGACCGTGCTGTCCTTCGGCTACAAGTACGGCCTGCCGATGGACGCCGACCTGGTGATGGACTGCCGGTTCCTGCCGAACCCGTTCTGGATCCCGGAACTGCGCGAGTTCACCGGCCTCGACGAGGAGGTGCGCAACTACGTGCTCGGCCAGGAGGGCGCCGAGGAGTTCCTGCGCAGCTACCAGGACCTGCTGCGGCTGGTCGGCGCCGGCTACCACCGCGAGGGCAAGCGGTACCTGACGCTGGCGCTGGGTTGCACCGGTGGCAAGCACCGCAGCGTCTCCCTGGTGGAGGAGATGGCCCGCAGACTCGCCGACGACGAGGGGATGATGGTCAAAACGGTGCATCGGGATCTGGGGCGCGAGTGACGGGACGGCCACCCCGCACCTCGGACGAGCGAACACCGGACGGGCAGGCGTCGGAGAACGCAGCGCCGGAGGGCCCAACACCCGAGACCCCAGCGCCGGACGGCTCGGCGCCGGACGGCTCGGCCCCGCGCGACCCGGCCCCGCACGACCCGGCACCGCACGACCCGGCCCCGCACGACCCGGCCGCCGACCGGCCGCTGCGCGCGGTCGCGCTCGGCGGCGGCCACGGCCTGCAGGCCACGCTCGGCGCGCTGAGCCGCCTCACCGCCGACGTGACCGCCGTGGTCACCGTCGCCGACGACGGCGGCTCCTCCGGCAGGCTGCGCCGCGAACTCGGCATGTTGCCACCCGGTGACCTGCGCAAAGCCCTCGCGGCGCTGGCCGCGCCGGACGAGGGCGGGCGGCTGTGGTCGGAGGTGTTCCAGCACCGCTTCGGCGGCAACGGCGCGCTGGCCGGGCACGCGGTGGGCAACCTGCTGCTGGCGGGGCTGCTGGACGTGCTCGGCGACCCGGTGCAGGTGCTCGAGCACGCCTCCCGGCTGATCGGTGCGCGCGGCCGGGTGCTGCCGATGTCGACCGAGCCGCTGGACATGGAGGCCGAGGTCGTCGGCCTCGACGCGGATCCGGCGGCGGTGCGCACCATCCGCGGCCAGGTGGCGATCGCCAGCACTCCCGGCCGGGTCCGCAAGGTCCGGCTGGCCGCCACCAACGGCGACTGGCGCACCCCGACGGCCTGCCCGGCCGCGGTGCAGGCGGTGCACGACGCCGATGTGGTGCTGCTCGGTCCGGGTTCGTGGTTCACCAGCGTGCTGCCGCACGTGCTGGTGCCGGAATTGCACGACGCGTTGGTGCACACCTCGGCGCGTCGCGTCGTGCTGCTCAACCTCGTCCCCCAACCTGGCGAGACCGCGGGGTTCTCACCCGAACAGCACCTGGACGTACTCTCGCAACACGCGCCCCGGATCACCGTGGACGCAGTGCTGGCCGACGCCGGTTCGGTGCCCACACCTGATCGGCTTCGCGCTGCGGCGGCGGGGCTGGGTGCGCAAACTCTGCTCGACAAGGTCGCCTCGCCCGGCGAGCCGGGCAGGCACGACCCGGAAGCGCTCGCGGCGAGCCTGGCGGCCGCGTTGGAGAGGAGGACTGACCGGTGGCGATGACCGCGGCGGTCAAGGACGAGTTGAGCCGGTTGCCGGTGAGCAAGACGTGCTGCCGCAGATCCGAGGTCTCCTCGCTGCTGCGCTTCGCCGGCGGATTGCACATCGTCGCCGGCCGCGTGGTGGTGGAGGCCGAACTGGACAGCGGGTCCACGGCGCGCAGGTTGCGCAAGGAGATCCACGAGCTGTTCGGGCACCACTCCGACGTGCACATGATCACCTCCGGCGGGCTGCGCAAGGGCACCCGCTACGTGGTGCGGGTGGTCAAGGACGGCGAGAGCCTCGCGCGCCAGACCGGATTGCTGGACCCGCGGGGCAGGCCGGTGCGGGGACTTCCCGCGCACGTGGTCTCCGGCGGTGCGTGCGATTCGGAATCGGCGTGGCGCGGTGCCTTCCTGGCGCACGGTTCGCTGACCGAGCCGGGCCGGTCGTCCTCGATGGAGGTCACCTGCCCCGGCCCGGAGGCGGCGCTGGCGCTGGTCGGCGCGGCGCGGCGGCTCGGGGTGCAGGCCAAGTCCCGCGAGGTGCGCGGCGCGGACCGGGTGGTGGTCCGCGACGGCGACGCGATCGGCGCGCTGCTGACCAAGCTCGGCGCGCACTCCAGCGTGCTGTCCTGGGAGGAGCGGCGGATGCGCCGCGAGGTGCGGGCCACCGCGAACCGGCTGGCGAACTTCGACGACGCGAACCTGCGCCGCTCGGCGCGCGCCGCGGTGGCCGCGGCCGCGCGGGTGCAGCGGGCGCTGGACGTGCTCGGGCCGACCGCCCCGGATCACCTGCTGGTGGCGGGCAGGCTGCGGCTGGCGCACCGGCAGGCATCGCTGGAGGAGCTGGGCCAGCTCGCGGACCCGCCGATGACCAAGGACGCGGTGGCCGGGCGGATCCGCAGGCTGCTGGCGATGGCCGACAAGCGCGCCCGCGAACTCGGCCTGCCGGACACCGAGTCCGCCGTCACGCAGGAAATGCTCGAAGCCGAAGTCTGACTCGATTTTCCCGAGCGAACGGTTCCGGCCGAACTGTTCCGGCCGAACTGCTCTGAGCGAACGGACCGTTGGTCCCAATAGATTGGGCGAACGGTCCGTTCACTTCCGGCGAACTCGCGTCGCGGGGGGCTCGTCCGAGCACTTCGGCGACATGCCCGGGCATCATCCGATCCGGGCTGAACGTTCTGAGCGAACGGACCGTTGGTCCCAATAGATCGGGCGAGCGGTCCGTTCACTCGGAAACGGGTGGGTCATTTGTTGTAGACGGCCACGTAGTCGACCTTCATCGGGTGGCCGGGCTCGGTGGCGTCGGTGGGCGTGGTGATGCCGGAGTTCTTGTCCGGGAACTGCCCGCCGATGGCGACGTTGAGCAGCACGAAGTAGCCGTCGTGCGAGGTCATCCGCTGCCAGGCGGCGTCGCCGACCTCCGATTGCTTGACCGAGTGGTACTGCTGCCCGTCGACGTACCAGCGGAGTTCCTCGTCGTCGGTGCTGCGGTCCCACTCGAAGGAATACGTGTGGAAGCCCGATTGGCAGGTCGAGTCCGGGCATTCCCGGCTGCCGACCCGCCCGTCGGTCTCGTTGCAGGCGCCGCCCGGGGAAACATCGCAGTGCAGCACGCCGTACACGCGGTTCTCGGCGTTGACGTTCTCCATCAGGTCGAACTCGCCGACGCCGGGCCAGCTGTAGAGGTCGGTCTTGTACGGCGAGCCGAGCGCCCAGAACGCGGGCCAGTAGCCCAGCGCCTTGTCCGCGGGCACGTCCGGCATCTGCACCCGGCTCTCGATGCGCACCACCCCGCCCTCGGCGGCTTTGAAGTCGGCGCGCTCGGTCTCGATCCGCGACGAGGTCCAGTTGCCCGCGTCGTCCTTCAGCGGCGTGATCACCAGGTTGCCGTCGCCGTCCTGGCTGAGGTTGGCGGGATCGGCGGTGTAGTTCTGGATCTCCCCGGTGCCCCAGTTCTCCGGCCCGCCCGGGTAGCCGTGCCCGGTGTCGATCTTCCAGTCCGGACCCGGCGAGGAGCCCGCGGCGCCGGTGAAGTCGTCGCTGAAGGTCGTCGTCCAGCCGTCACCGGGCGGCGGGACGTCCGCACCGGCGGGTGCGGTGGCCAGGGCGGTCAGGCCCAGTCCGGCGGCGAGTGCCGCGGCGGCCAGGTTGCGGCCGCGCGGTCGTGCGGGTGCGCGCATGTGCGTTCCTCCGAGTCGGGCCCGGCCGCGCCGGGGAGGCGGAACCGGTGCGCGGAATCGCCGATCATCGATCAGCCTGATCATTCTGGGAGGGCTCGCTGGGGCGGTCGACCGACGGATGTCGCACGTCGGCCCCGCCGAAAGGCACAACCCGCGTACCGCCCGCGTGTTCACCCCGCCGACGCCGCGCCCGCCCGCCTGCGTCGCTGGCCGGGGCATATAGGGTTGCGAGCGAGTCCATCAACCGCTCACCCGCCGCCCAGCGGCAGGGTCAGTTACGAGGAGATAGGCGTGACCGTTCGCGTAGGCATCAACGGCTTCGGTCGCATCGGGCGGAACTTCTGGCGCGCGGCGATGGCCAGTGACCACGACATCGAGGTCGTGGCCGCCAACGACTTGGGCGACGTCGCGACCATGGCCCACCTGCTCAAGTACGACAGCGTCCTCGGGCGCCTGGAGCAGGACGTGAAGGTCACCGGCGAAGGCATCGAGGTGGGCGGCAAGCCGATCAAGATCCTGGCCGAGAAGGACCCGGGCAAGCTGCCCTGGGGCGACCTGGGCGTGGACGTCGTGGTCGAGTCCACCGGCTTTTTCACCAACGCCTCCGACGCCCGCAAGCACGTCGACGAGGGCGGGGCGAAGAAGGTCATCATCTCGGCGCCCGCCAAGAACGAGGACCTGACCGTGGTCCTGGGCGTCAACGACGACAAGTACGACGGCACGCAGACGATCATCTCGAACGCCTCCTGCACCACGAACTGCCTGGCGCCGATGGTCAAGGTGCTCGACGACGCGTTCGGCATCGAGCGCGGCCTGATGACCACCGTGCACGCCTACACCGCGGACCAGAACCTGCAGGACGGCCCGCACAAGGACCTGCGGCGCGCCCGCGCGGCCGCGGTCAACGTGGTGCCGACCAGCACCGGTGCGGCCAAGGCGATCGGCCTGGTGCTGCCGGAGCTCAACGGCAAGCTGGACGGCTACGCGATGCGCGTTCCGGTGCCGACCGGCTCGGTCACCGACCTCACCGCCAACGTGCGCGCCGACGTCACCGCCGAGGACGTCAACGCGGCGTTCCGCGCCGCCGCGGGCGAGGGCAAGCTCAAGGGCGTGCTGCGCTACAGCGAGGATCCGATCGTCTCCAGCGACATCGTCACCGACCCGGCCTCGACCGTGTTCGACGCGCCGCTGACCAAGGTCATCGGCGACCAGGTCAAGATCGTCGGCTGGTACGACAACGAGTGGGGCTACTCCAACCGCATCGCCGACCTGGCGAAGCTGGTCGGTTCCAAGCTGGCCTGACCTGCTCGCTCCGCGGCGCACCGCTCCCGCGAGCCGGGTGCGCCGCTGCCGGGATGCACCGCGCCGGGACGCGCTGGGGCCGGGACGCGCTGGGGCCAGCGCCGTGCACCGGCCGGAAGATGATGAAGGTCCCGCACGGGCCGGTCGGCCCGTGCGGGACTTCCCACATGAGGAGCAGACGGTGAAGAACCTCGACGATCTGCTGTCCGAGGGTGTCCGGGGCAGGCGCGTGCTGCTGCGCGCGGACCTCAACGTCCCGCTGGACGGCGACAAGATCACCGACGACGGCCGGGTGCGCGCGTCGTTGCCGACGATCGAAAAGCTGATCGGGGCGGGTGCGCGCGTCGTCGTCACCGCCCACCTCGGCCGCCCCAAGGGCGAGCCGGATCCGCAGTTCTCGCTGGCCCCGGTAGCCCGCCGCCTCGGCGAGCTGCTCGGCGCGCACGTCGCCCCGGCGGGCGACGTGGTGGGCGACTCGGCCCGCTCGGTGGTCGACGGGCTCGCCGACGGCTCGGTCGGGCTGCTGGAGAACGTGCGCTTCGACCCGCGCGAGACCAGCAAGGACGATGCCGAGCGCGGTGCGTTCGCCCAGGAGCTGGTCGACCTGATCGGTCCGGACGGAGCGTTCGTCTCGGACGGTTTCGGCGTGGTGCACCGCAAGCAGGCGTCGGTCTACGACGTGGCGAAGCTGCTGCCTGGCTACGCGGGTGGGCTCGTGCTGTCCGAGGTCGACGTGCTGCGCACGCTGACCGGCGACCCGCGGCGGCCGTACGTGGTGGTGCTCGGCGGCTCGAAGGTCTCCGACAAGTTCGGGGTGATCGAGGCGCTGCTGCCGAAGGTGGACAAGCTGCTCATCGGCGGCGGCATGGCCTACACCTTCCTGGCCGCGAAGGGCTACCAGGTCGGCTCCTCGCTGCTGCAGGAGGACCAGCTCGCGGCGACCCGCGAGCTGCTGGAGCGCCACGGCGACAAGCTCGTGCTGCCGGTCGACGTGGTGGCCGCCGACCGGTTCGCCGCCGACGCGCAGGTGCAGGTCGTGGACTCCGGGGCGATCCCGGACGGCTGGATGGGCCTGGACATCGGCCCGCGCAGCGTCGAGCTGTTCGCCGGCGCGCTGCGCTCGGCCGGGACGGTGTTCTGGAACGGCCCGGCGGGCGTGTTCGAGTTCGACGCGTTCGCCGCGGGCACCCGCGGTCTCGCGCAGGCGATCGTGGACTCCGACTCGTTCAGCGTGGTCGGCGGCGGTGACTCCGCGGCCGCGGTGCGCACCCTCGGGCTGCCCGAGGACGGGTTCTCGCACATCTCCACCGGGGGCGGCGCCTCGCTGGAATTCCTGGAAGGCAAGGAACTGCCGGGCGTGGCAGTGCTGGAGGGCGGCGACTGATGGCCAGGACACCCCTGATCGCGGGCAACTGGAAGATGAACCTGAACCACCTGGAGGCCATCGCCCTGGTGCAGAAGGTCGCTTTCGCGCTGCCCGAGAAGTACTTCTCCAAGGTCGAGGTGGCGGTGATCCCGCCGTTCACCGACATCCGCAGCGTGCAGACCCTGATCGACGGGGACAAGCTGCTGCTCAAGCACGGCGCGCAGGACGTCTCCGAGCACGAGTCCGGCGCCTACACCGGCGAGGTGTCCGGCCCGATGCTGGCGAAGCTGGGCTGCAGCTACGTCGTGGTCGGGCACTCCGAGCGCCGCGAGCAGCACGCCGAGACCGACGAGGTCGTCAACCGCAAGGTGCGCGCGGTGCTCAAGAACGACATGACGCCGATCCTGTGCATCGGCGAGGCCCTGGAGGTCCGCGAGTCCGGCGGGCACGTCGAGCACTGCACCACGCAGTTGATCAACGCGCTGAAGGGGCTCAAGGCCGAGCAGGTCCGGCAGGTCGTGGTGGCCTACGAGCCGGTGTGGGCGATCGGCACCGGCAAGGTCGCCACCGCCGACGACGCGCAGGAGGTCTGCGGCGCGGTCCGCAAGGCGTTGGCGGACAAGTACGGCAACGAGATCGCCGACGAGGTGCGGGTGCTCTACGGCGGCTCGGTGAAGTCCAGCAACATCGGTGAACTGGTCGGCCAGAGCGACGTGGACGGCGCGCTGGTCGGCGGTGCGAGCCTCAACGGCGACGAGTTCGCCAAGCTCAGCGCCATGGCCGCGGGCGGCCCGCTGCCCTGACCGGGGGCCGGCCGGCGGGATCCCCGCCGGCCGCACCCGCCGCGCGATATGGAACTTCGAGACCGGCTAAGGCGGACGGCGGTCCACCGCCCGGAGCCCACCCGGTACTCTCAGTGGCGAACCGCTGTGTGAACGAGGGCGTGATGAGTCTTTTCCTGCAGATCATGTTGATCGTGACGAGTGTGCTGCTGGTGCTGCTGGTGCTGCTGCACAAGGCAAAGGGCGGCGGGCTCTCCTCGCTCTTCGGCGGCGGTATGCAGTCCAGCCTGTCCGGTTCCAGCGTGGCGGAGAAGAACCTGGATCGGATGACGTTGTTCGTCATCGCGCTGTGGGTCATCTCCATCGTCGGCACCGGCCTGATGATCTCGGTCGGCAGCTGAGCGGAACCGGCGAGCTGGTGGGACCAGCAGCGGCCGGCCGCGATGGCCGGTCGTTCGGTGCGGCTTGGTGGGTGAGAGGGCATGACTGGCGGTAACGCGATCCGCGGCACGCGCGTCGGCGCGGGCCCGATGGGTGAGACCGAGCGGGGTGAGTCGGCGCCGCGCAGGCGGGTCGACTACTGGTGCGCCAACGGCCACCACACGCGCCCGTTCTTCTCGATGGACGCGGAGGTGCCCGACGAGTGGGATTGCCCGCGGTGCGGCCTGCCCGCGGGTCAGGACGAGGAGAACCCGCCGGAGGCCCGGCGCAACGAGCCGTACAAGAGCCACTTGGCGTACGTGAAGGAACGCCGCAGCGACTCCGACGGCATGGCCATCCTCGACGAGGCGCTGTCCAGGTTGCAGGAGCGCCGCGGGCGCTGAGCACGTGTTCGCCGCGGGCGGGCGGGGAGTTTCCCTCCCCGCCCGCTTTCGTTTGCCCGCGCCGCGGAACATCGAGTTGTGCCGGGGATTCCGGCCGTCTTAGCTTTGGTGGCGCGCCGCAACGCGAATCGTCGCTGACGGGAAGCAGGCCAGCATGGGGTTCTCCGCCGAGGTCCGCCCGCCCACCGGGTGGCTGCGGATCGTCGGCGCGGTGCGACCGGCCGAGGGCGAGGTCGTCACGACCCGCATCGCCGATGACTCCGATTCCGCGCGCCGCGCGGGACCGTACGTGGCGGTGTGCAAAGTGGACGGTGCGGTGCGGGCGTTCCGCGACGAGTGCCCGCAGTGCGGGCTGCCGGTCGGCGGTGGCCGGTTGGACGGCGGATTGCTGTGGTGCCCCGGCTGCTTCGAGCCCTACGACGTGCGGGCGGGCGGTGTCGGGCGCAAGCGCCCGAGGCTGCGGCTGATTTCGTTGTCACTGCGCGAGGATGACGGCGCCGTATGCGTTGCTCTGTCCGCGTGAAGTGCGTTTCCGGGGCGCTCGGCGGCTCTTCCGGTGTGGAGAACCGTCCGGCTCTCTGCCACGATGAGATGATCTTTACCGCGTTGGGGACGGATCCACCGGACTCGGCCTGGACGCCACGCGTGGAGGTGCAGTGACCATGTGCGGTGGGTGCGCAAGAGGCGACCGCGGCGGGGTCCGGCTCTCCGGGCCGGAATTCCCGGAATCCGGCGGTACCGCACCGTCCTATTCGGACGACCCGGTGCCGCGGCAGCGCAGCTCCGGCGCCGAACGGACCCGCAAGGCGTTGGCACACCGCAGGATCCTCGCGCTGCACCTGATGAGTTCGCCCGGTTCCGGCAAGACCACGCTGCTGGAGCGCACGCTCGGCGAACTGGCACCCGCGATGTCCATCTCGGTGATCGAAGGCGATCAGGAGACCCACCTCGACGCCGACCGGCTGCGCACCGCGGGCTGCCGGGTGGTGCAGATCAACACCGGTTGCGGCGGACACCTGGACGCGGACATGGTCGAGGAGGGGCTGCGCTCGCTGCAGCCGGCCGGGCGTTCGATGGTGTTCATCGAGAACATCGGCAACCTCGCCGCCCCGGCGTTGTTCGACCTCGGCGAGCACCGGCGGGTGCTGATCGTGTCGACCACCGAGGGCGAGGACAAGCCGCTGAAGTACCCGCACGTCTTCCGCGGCACCGACCTGGTGCTGCTGAACAAGACGGACCTGCTGCCGCACCTGGAGTTCGACGTGCAGCGGTTCGTGGCGCACGCGCGGCACGTCCACCCGGGCATCCGGGTGCTGCCGCTGTCGGCCAAGTGCGGTGACGGCCTCGACGACTGGTGCGGCTGGCTGCGCGCGAACCACTCCGCCGACGTGCCGGAGCAGCCGGCGCGGCACTGATCGCAGGTCTGCTCGGGAATCCCCGGTTTCCGCTCGGGGCGAGCCGCTGTGGCGTTGCTCGCGGCCGCGGGATCGGCGCGCGGATCACCCGCTACTCTCGCCCGAAATCAGACCGTGCGTGGCGGGCACGGCGCCGCCAGCCAGATGAGGAGACCTTGGATGGACGTGTCCACCGCTGACCTCGCCGACCGGGAAGGCCCGCAGGTCCGCAGTTGCGACGTGCAGTTCCGGCAGTACGGCGGACGCACCGAGTTCGCGGGCCGGATCCGCACGGTGACCTGCTTCCAGGACAACGCGCTGCTGAAGAAGGTGCTCTCCGAGCCGGGGGAGGGGCAGGTGCTCGTCATCGACGGCGCGAGCTCGGTGCACACCGCGCTGATCGGGGACCTGATCGCGGAGCTGGGCCGCTCCAACGGCTGGAGCGGTGTCGTGATCAACGGCGCGGTGCGGGACGCGGCGGTGTTGGCCGAGATGGAGTTCGGGGTGAAGGCGCTCGGCTCGAACCCGCGCAAGAGCTCGAAGAACGGTGACGGAACGGTGGACGAGGTGGTGGAACTCGGCGGCGTCCGATTCGTGCCGGGGGAGTACCTGGTCAGCGATCAGGACGGCGTCGTGGTCCTGACCGAGCCGTGATCCGTCCGGTTCGGCTCTGATCCGATCCGCCGCCAAGTGCACCAGGTACAGCCCGTGGTGGTCTGCTGTGCGGCGCCGGTGGTTCGCCGCCCGGTTGCGCGAGTTTTCAGCGCGCCGCTCTGCGCGCGACGTGCGCGGGTGTGGTGGTGCCGTCCGGGAGGTCTGGGGCCGGGATCGGCTCGCCCCACTGCTGCCGCAGCGGCAGCCTGCCCGCCCACGCCGCCGCGGCTTCGACGTCGGCCGGGTCGTCGCCGGGCGGGCCGGAGCGGGACTTCACCGACGCTTCGTCCAGCGGCATGGCCACCACCGAAACCCCGGCGAGCTCCTTGGCGGAAGGCTCCCGCGCGTGCTCCCACGAGCCCGGCGCGAGGTGCTCGGTCAGCACCCGCAGGCCGTGCAGCTTCTCGTCCGGATCGGTCACCGCCCGCAACCGGCCGTGGATGACCGCGCTGCGGTAGTTCATCGAGTGGTGCTGCAGCGAGCGGGCATAAATGATCTCGTCCAGCAGCGTGACGGTCACGCACGCCTCGGGCTCGGCTTCGGCGGCCAGCAGGCTGCGCGCGCCGCTGGAGCCGTGCAGGTAGAGGGTTTCCGCGTCGCGGCCGATCCCGGTGGGCAGCACGACCGGATGGCCGTCGAGGACCAGGCCGAGGTGGCAGACCAGCGCCGCGTCGAGGATCGCGTGCAGCTCTGCGCGGTCGGTGCCCGCGCGTTCCTTCTTGCGGCCCAGGCTGCTGCGGGGAGTCGGGGACAGCGGTGCTGAGGCGGCAGGTGCGGCGGTGGTTCGTTCGGTCATGCCGACATCCTGCGCGCGCCAGTGGCCATTCCGAACAGCCAATTCCGGAGCAGAACAGAAGTCCACTTTTCCCGGGCGAAAAAGTGCCGCCCGCTCCGGGAGCGGGCGGCACTGCTGCACGGCGCTGTCAGTGCGCGCGCGGGACCTGCGCGGCCGCGTCCGGGTCGAGCAGCCACAGCGTCCGCTCCCGGCCCTGCGCACCGGCCGCCGGGATGGCCGCCGGATCGGTGCCGCCGAGCGCGGCGGCCACCGGCTCGGCCTTCGCCCCGCCCGTGGTCATCAGCCACACCTCGTTCGCGGAGCGGATCGCGGGCAGCGTCAGCGAGATCCGCGTCGGTGGGGGTTTCGGGCAGTCGTGCACGCCCACCACCGGCCGCTCTGACTCGCGCACGTAAGGCGTGTCCGGGAACAGCGAAGCCGTGTGGCCCTCCTCGCCGACACCGAGCAGCAGCACGTCGAACCGCGGCGCCGGGAAGTCCGCGGACGCCTCCGCGACGGTGGCGAGCAGTTCCGCGTAGTGCGCGGCTGCCGCGTCCGCGTCCGCGCCGAACCTGCCGTCCGACGGAGCCATCGGGTGCACCCGCTCCGGCGTGACGCCGACGTGGTCCAGCAGCGCCTCGCGGGCCTGGGTCTCGTTGCGGTCCGGATCGCCGTCGGGCAGGAACCGCTCGTCGCCCCAGTAGAAGTCGACGGCCGCCCAGTCCACGGCCTCCCGCGCGGGCGAGACCCGCACCTGCTCCAGCACCCCGATACCCGTGCGGCCGCCGGTGAGCACCACCGAGGCGACCCCGTGCACCGACTGCACATCGACGATCCGGGTGATCAGCCGGGCGGCCGCCGCGGCCGCGAGGACATCGCCGTCGTCGTGCACGACGACCTGGTGCTGGGTCATGCGCTGCCTTCCACCGCTTCCGCGGGCTGCTCGTGCTGCTGCTCCGGGTGCTCGTCCGGTCCGGGCTCCGCGCCGCGGCGGATACCCGCCAGGCCGCCCAAGGTCGCCTCGTAGATCTCGTCCGCGTCCAGCCTGCGCAGCTCCTCGGCGAGGCAGTCCCGCACCTCGCGGCGCTGCAGCGCGATCCGGCGATCCGGCTGTCCTGGCTGGGTCAGCGTACCGACCTTGCCGTCCGGGCGGAGGATCTTGATCGAGCCCGACGGGCGGCGCAGCTCGGCCGAGACGATGCCCGGCCCGCGCGGGTGCTCCTCGCGCTGCACCGGCACGTTCAGGTAGGCGCCCAGCCAAGCCGCGAGCAGATCGGTCGATGGCGAATCCGGCGCGCCGCTGACGACCGCGGAAGTGATCGCCTCGTAGGGCGGCAGGTCCAGCGCCGCGGTCAGCATCGCCCGCCACGAGGTCAGCCGCGTCCACGCCAGGTCGGTGTCGCCCTCGGTGTAGGAACGCAGCCGCGTCTGCAGCGTCGCGATCGGGTCGTCCTCGGCCGCGGCGTCGGTGATCCGGCGGTGCGACAGCTGCCCGATCGGATCCGCGCCGGGACTCTCCGGCGCGTCGTGCGGCCACCACGCCACCACCGGTGCGTCCGGCAGCAGCAGCGGCACCACCGAACCGGCGCCCTCGTCGGCCAGCTCCCCGTACAGCCGCAGCACCACGACCTCGGAGGCACCGGCGTCGCCGCCGATGCGGATCTGGGCGTCCAGCCGCGGAGCGGCCTCCTTGGCGCCGCGCGCGACGACGATCACCCGCGCCGGGTGCTCCCGGCTGGCCTCGTTGGCGGCTTGGATCGCAGGTTCGGTCTCCGCGCCGTCGCCGGTGACGATCACCAGCGTCAGCACCCGGCCGAGCGCGACCGCGCCACCGGTCTCGCGCAGCTCGACCATCTTCTTGTTGACCTGCGAAGTCGTGGTCGAAGGCAGGTCGATGATCACGGTCGCCTCCAGGCACGTCCGGTTCGGTTGAGCATCTCGTCCGCCGACGGCGGTCCCCAGGTGCCCGCCTTGTAGTCCTCCGGCGTCCCGTGCGCCGCCCAGTAGTCCAGCACCGGGTCGAGGATCTTCCAGGACTGCTCGACCTCGGCGTTGACCGGGAACAGCGACGGCTCGCCGAGCAGCACGTCCAGGATCAGCCGCTCGTAGGCCTCCGGGGACGACTCGGTGAACGCGTGGCCGTAGCCGAAGTCCATCGTCACGTCGCGCACCTCCATCGAGGTGCCCGGCACCTTGGAACCGAAGCGCATCGTCACGCCCTCGTCCGGCTGCACCCGGATCACCAGCGCGTTCTGCCCGAGCTCCTCGGTCATGGTGTCGTCGAAGGGCAGGTGCGGGGCGCGCTTGAACACCACCGCGATCTCGGTGACCCTGCGGCCCAGCCGCTTGCCGGTGCGCAGGTAGAACGGCACGCCAGCCCAGCGGCGGCTCTCCACCTCGAGGGTGATCGCCGCGAACGTCTCGGTGGTCGAGTCCGAGCTGAACCCGCCCTCCTCGTGCAGGCCCGGCACCAGCGAACCGCCCTGCCAGCCGCCGGTGTACTGGCCGCGCGCGGTGGTCTCGGCGAACGGGCCGACCGGCTTGGTCGCCGAGAGCACCTTCAGCTTCTCCGCGCGCAGGTCCTGCGGCGAGAAGCTGACCGGCTCCTCCATCGCAGTCAGCGCCATCAGCTGCAGCAGGTGGTTCTGGATCACGTCGCGGGCCGCGCCGATGCCGTCGTAGTAGCCGGCGCGCCCGCCGAGCCCGATGTCCTCGGCCATCGTGATCTGCACGTGGTCCACGTAGTGCGCGTTCCACAGCGGCTCGAACATCTGGTTCGCGAAGCGCAGCGCCATGATGTTCTGCACCGTTTCCTTGCCGAGGTAGTGGTCGATGCGGAACACCGACTCCTCGGGGAAGACGTCGTTGACGATGCCGTTGAGCTCCTGGGCGCTTTCCAGGTCGTGCCCGAACGGCTTCTCGATCACGATCCGGCGCCACTGGTCCGGGGTCTGGTCGGTCAGCCCGGAACGGGACAGCTGGGTCAACACCGTCGGGAACGCCGAGGGCGGCACCGACAGGTAGAAGGCGTGGTTGCCGCCGGTGCCGCGCTCCTTGTCGAGCTGCTTGACGGTCTCGGCGAGCCGGTCGAACGCGGCCGGGTCGTCGAACGAGCCCGGCACGAAGCGGATGCCCTCGGCCAGCCGGTTCCACACGCTCTCGTGGAACGGCGTGCGCGCGTGCTCCTTGACCGCCTCGTAGACGACCTGCATGAAGTCCTGGTCTTCCCAGTCCCGCCGGGCGAACCCGGTCAGCGCGAAGCCCGGCGGCAGCAGCCCGCGGTTGGCCAGGTCGTAGATCGCGGGCATCAGCTTCTTGCGGGACAGGTCCCCGGTCACGCCGAAGATCGTCAGGCCGGACGGCCCGGCGATCCGCGGCAGCCGCTTGTCGCGCGGATCCCGTAGCGGGTTGCGCGGGAGATCTTGGGAGCTCACGCCCCACCCCTCTCGTCTTGCAGGTCCTGCACGGCCTTGACCAGCTCGACCAGGCCCGCGGCCCGGTCGGTCAGGTGCAGCCGCAGCACCGGGCGGCTGTGCTGGGCCAGGACCTGACCGTCGCCCAGTGCCTGCGCGCGCTGCAGCACCGCCAGCGAGTACGGCCGGTCCGGGACGTCCAGGTCTTCCTCGGATTCGCCGGTGATCTGCAGGAACGCGCCGTTCTGGTGGCCGCCCTTGTGGTACTGCCCGGTGGAGTGCAGGAAGCGCGGACCCCACCCGAAAGTCGTCTGCGAACCGGTGCGGCGGGCCAGCTCGGGCCGCAGCACCGCCGCCGAAGCGTCGTCCAGCCGGTCCAGGTACGCCTGCACCGCGAGGTAGCCGCTGCTCGGCGCGGACTTCACGAACGCGCGCAGCGCCTCGGAGACGGTGCCGACTCCGGCGCTGAACCACTCACCGCTGGCGTACACCTCGATCGAGCCGTCGACCAGCGACGGAGTCGTCACCGGGCCGCCCGCCGGGCCGTCCAGCAGCGCGCGGGAGGCCTGCTTCGCGGCTTCCACGTCGGGCTGGTCGAACGGGTTGATGCCCAGCAGCCGCCCCACCAGCGCGGTGGCGAACTCCCACAGCAGGAACTGCGCGCCCAGCGGGCCGCGGGTCACCAGCTGCGCGCCGGCGACCTGGCCGCCGATCGCGACGGTCGTGGCGTCCGGCCCGGCGTCGGCGAAACCGGGTGCGTCGGCGTTCTCCACGACCACCGGCAGCAGGCCGGTGCCTTCCTTGCCGGTCGACTCGGCGATCAGCTGCTCGGCCCAGTCGCCGAAACCGGGGATGCCGGAGCCGCCGTCGGCCAGCACCACCTTCTCCGCGCCGCGTCCGTGCGCCGCGCCCCAGGCCGCGGCGAGCCGGGTCGCCGGGTTGTCCGCGTCATCGATGCTGACCGACCGGAACGCGGCGGCCGCGTCGTCCAGCAGCGTCGCGATGTCCGCGCCCGCCAGCCCGGCAGGGACCAGCCCGAACGCGGTCAGCGCGGAGTAGCGCCCGCCCACGTGCGGATCAGCGGTGAACACCCGCCGGTAGCCCGCTTCGTGCGCGGCGGACTCCATCGGTGACCCCGGGTCGGTGACCACCACGATGCGGGTTGCGGGATCGATTCCGTTCGCGGTGAACGCCGCCTCGAAGATGCGGCGGTGGCTGTCGGTCTCGACCGTGCTGCCCGACTTCGACGAGACCACCAGCACGGTGCTGTCCAGGTCGCCGGACAGCGCGTCGCCGACCTGCCCCGGATCGGTCGTGTCCAGCACCGTCAGCGGCACCCCGGCCGCGGCGGTGATCACCTCCGGCGCCAGCGAGGAGCCGCCCATGCCCGCCAGCACGATCCGGTCCAGGCCCTCGGACCGCAGCTCGGCGTGCAGCGCCTCGATCTCGGCGACCAGCGGGCGGGAGCTCTCGTGCAGCGTCGTCCAGGACAGCCGGATGGACGCCTCGTCCTCGGCTTCCGCGCCCCACAGCGTGGCGTCGCCCGCCGCCAGCTTGCTCGCAACCGCGTCGGCGGTGAGGTCCGCGGCCAGCGGCCGGGATTCGCCCGCCAGGCCCTCGTCTGCGATCTCGACTGAAGTTTCGGTTGCCATCTGCTTCCTTGTGCTCTCGATGATCGGACGTTCGGCGACGGCAGCGGTGGTTGTCGGGACATCGCCGGAGCGCGGCGGTCCCGGCGGCCGGGGTGCGCGAGCCCGGCGGACCCGCGCACCCCGGCCGAGCCGGTTACTTCCCGGCCTGGTCGAGCTGCTCGCGCACCGTGTCGAGCAGTTCCTCCCAGGACTTCTCGAACTTCTCCACGCCCTCGCGCTCCAGCACCGCGAACACGTCGTCGAGGTCGATGCCCGCATCGGTCAGCTCGTCGAACACCCGCTGCGAGGCGTCCTTGGTGCCGCTGACCTGGTCACCGGCGACCTGCGCGTGATCGGCGGTGGCGAACAGGGTGGCCTCCGGCATGGTGTTGACCGTGTTCGGCGCCACCAGCTGGTCGACGTAGCGGGTGTCGGAGTAGGACGGGTCCTTCACGCCGGTCGAGGCCCACAGCGGGCGCTGCGGCTTCGCGCCGGCGGCGGCCAGCGCCTTGAACCGGTCGGAGGCGAAGACCTCCTCGTAGGCGGCGTAGGCCAGCCGCGCGTTCGCGATCGCGGCCTTGCCCTGCAGGTCCGCGCCGCCCTCGACGCCGTCGAGCCGCTTGTCGATCTCGGCGTCCACCCGGGAGACGAAGAACGACGCCACCGAGGCGATCTTGGCCAGGTCGTGGCCGTTGGCCTTGGCCTGCTCCAGACCGGCCAGGTAGGCGTCCATGACGTCCCGGTAGCGCTCCACCGAGAAGATCAGCGTCACGTTCACGCTGACCCCTTCGGCCAGCGCGCGGGTGATCGCGGGCAGGCCCTCCACGGTGGCGGGGATCTTCACCATCAGGTTCGGCCGGTCCACGGCCTTCCACAGCTCGAGCGCCTCGGCGACGGTGCGCTCGGTGTCGTGCGCCAGCCGCGGGTCGACCTCCAGCGAGACCCGGCCGTCCGCACCCGCCTCGTAGACGTTGCGGAACACGTCGGCGGCGTCGCGCACGTCCTTGGTGGTCAGCTCGCGGACCGTGTCGTCCACCCCGGCGCCGCGGGCGGCCAGGTCGCGGACCTGGTCGTTGTAGTCGGCGGCGTTCGACAGCGCCTTCGCGAAGATCGTCGGGTTGCTGGTCACGCCCACGACCGCGTAATCGTTGATCAACTCGGTCAGGTTGCCGGACGTGATCCGCTGGCGGGACAGGTCGTCCAGCCAGATCGCCACGCCCGCATCGCTGAGCGCGGTGAGGTTCTGGTTCTCGGTCACTGCACTACCTCCACTCACGCTTGGGAGCGCGCGTTGTCCAGGCTCCGCCGGGCGGCGTCGGTGACCGCGCCGGTGGTGAACCCGAACTTCTCGAACAGGGTCTTGTAGTCCGCCGAAGCACCGAAGTGCTCGATCGAGACGATCTCACCCGCGTCCTTGACGAACCGGTACCAGGACTGGGCGATGCCCGCCTCGACCGCGACCCGGGCGCGCACCGACGGCGGCAGCACCTGCTCGCGGTAGGACCGGTCCTGCCGGTCGAACCACTCCACGCACGGCATGGACACCACACGAGTGGCAACGCCCTCGTCCTCGAGGATCTTCCTGGCCTCGACCGCGAGCTGCACCTCCGAACCGGTGGCGATGAGCACCAGCTCCGGCGCGCCGTTGGCCGCCTCGGCCAGCACGTATCCGCCCTTGGCCACGCCATCGGCGTCGGTGCCCTCCAGGGTCGGCACGCCCTGCCGGGTCAGCGCCAGCCCGGCCGGGCCGCTGGTGTCCTCCAGCACGGCCTTCCAGGCGTGCGCGGTCTCGTTCGCGTCCGCCGGGCGGACCACCGACAGGCCGGGGATCGCGCGCAGCGCGGAGAGCTGCTCGATCGGCTGGTGCGTCGGGCCGTCCTCGCCGAGGCCGATCGAGTCGTGCGTCCACACGTAGACGACCGGGGCGCGCATCAGCGCCGCCAGCCGCACGGCCGGGCGCATGTAGTCGCTGAAGATCAGGAACGTGCCGCCGTACGGGCGGGTGCCGCCGTGCAGCGCGATGCCGTTGAGGATCGAGCCCATCGCGTGCTCGCGGACGCCGAAGTGCAGCGTGCGGCCGTAGGGCTGGGCCGGCCACATCTCGGTGGAGATGTGCGCGGGGCCGAACGAGTCGACGCCCTTCATCGTGGTGTTGTTGCTCTCGGCGAGGTCCGCCGAGCCGCCCCACAGCTCCGGCAGCACGTCGGCCAGCGCGCCGAGGATCTCGCCGGATGCCTTGCGGGTGGCGATGCCCTTGCCGTCGGCCTCCCAGCTGGGCAGCTTCTCCTGCCAGCCCGCGGGCAGCTCGCGGGTGCGCATGCGGTTGAGCAGCGCCTCCCGGTCCGGGTTCGCCGCGGCCCAGTTGTCGTAGCTCTTCTGCCACTCGGCGTGGGAGGTCTTGGCGCGATCGACGACCTGGCGGGCGTGCGAGAGCACCTCGTCGGAGATCTCGAAGGACTTCTCCGGGTCGAAGCCCAGCTCCTTCTTGATCCCGGCGACCTCGTCGCCGCCCAGCGCGGCGCCGTGCGCCTTGCCGGAGTTCATCTTGTTCGGGGCGGGGTAGCCGATGACGGTGCGCAGCACGATCAGCGTCGGCTGGTCCGGTTTGCCCTTCGCGGCGTCGAGCGCGTCGAGGATGCTGGAGACGTCTTCGCCGCCGTCGACGGTGATCACGTGCCAGCCGTAGGCTTCGTAGCGCTTGGCGGTGTCCTCGGACAGGGCGATCTTGGTGTCGTCCTCGATGGAGATCTCGTTGGCGTCGTAGATCACCGTGAGGTTGCCGAGCTGCTGGGTGCCGGCGAGCGAGGAGGCCTCGGAGGTCACGCCTTCCTCGATGTCGCCGTCGGAGGCGATCACGTAGATCTGGTGGTCGAACGGGCTTTCGCCGGGGGCGGCCTCGGGGTCCAGCAGGCCCCGCTCGCGGCGGGCCGCGATCGCCATGCCCACCCCGTTGGCCAGGCCCTGGCCCAGCGGACCGGTCGTGGTCTCGACGCCGGGGGTGTGCCAGTACTCCGGGTGGCCGGGAGTCTTGGAATCCCACGTGCGCAGCGACTTGATGTCGTCCAGCTCCAGGCCGTAGCCGGACAGGAACAACTGCAAGTACAGCGTGAGGCTCGAATGCCCGGCCGAGAGCACGAACCGGTCGCGGCCGACCCAGTCGGGGTCGGCGGGGTCGTGCCGCATTACCCGCTGGAACAGCGCGTACGCGGTGGGGGCCAGGCTCATTGCGGTACCCGGGTGCCCACTGCCGCATTTCTCGACCGCATCGGCGGCCAGCACCCGGATCGTGTCCACGGCGCGCTGGTCCAGCTCGGTCCAGTCTGCGGGCAGTCGCTTGGTGGTCAAGCGGGCAAGATCGTCGGTGACGGACACGGACGCAGCTCCAGTTTCCCTCGAAGCGGTCCGTGCACGGATCCGGCGCGTCGCTTCCGGACCCGTTCGGACCGCAGTTATCCCTTGTCCAGCGGGCAGCCTAGTCGTGCCCCGGTGGGCACCCGGCGGCCCGTCTGAATTGATGCGGCCCCCTCACTCGGGTGAGAGGATCACCGGTTCGGCCCGCGGACGGGCAAGCCCCGACCGAGCCGGTGCCGACCGCCCGCCGCTGACCGGTTCCCGCACGTCAGAGCCTCGCGGCGGTGCGGTGATCACGCCCGGTGATCTCGCCGTTACCGGCCCTGTCGCAGGCGGCGCACTGCGGATCCCAACGGAATTCCCGGGTGCGGCGCGCGGCATGTCTTGTTTCGGTCGGTGCTCCGGCGGACCCGTCGCGTGCAACGGCGCGCGCCGGGTGCGGCATTCCGAGGCCCGGTCGTTCCGGACACCGGGTGCCGCAGCAGCCGGGCGTCCCGGTGCACCGCCTCGGCCGAAGACCCAACGCCACGATACCGGCACTCCGGGTCGTCGAGTCGGCGAGTGCGGTGGGCCAGGGACCCTGCGGCGGCGGTGGGGTGTAGCGCGCCTACTATTCAGCCGGTCGGCCGCCGTCGTTCCCGCGGCCACCCCGACTGACTAGGAGCCCCATGCCTTCGGTGCGTCCCGCCTCGGGCAGTCCCTCCGCGCGCGGTCGCGCCGCAGGCCCGGCCGGTCGCTTCCGGAGATCCGGTGCGGGACCGCCGGGGACGCTGTTGGGAGGCAGCGCGGCGCTGCCGCGAGGTGGTGCTGCCTCGTGACCACCACCGCCGCGCCGAACCGGCACGCCAGGCACCCGGGGGAGTTGCTTCGGGCCTACCTCGGCCTGCTCAAACCGCGAGTGATCGAGCTGCTGCTGGTCACCACCATCCCGGCGATGCTGCTTGCGCAGCGCGGCATCCCGTCGCCGTGGCTGGTGCTGTGCACGCTCGTCGGCGGGACGCTGGCCGCGGGCAGCGCCAACGCGCTCAACTGCGTCGCCGACGCGGACATCGACCAGGTCATGCAGCGCACCCGGGCGCGCCCGCTGGTGCGGCACACCGTGTCGAACCGGCACGCGCTGGTGTTCGGCGTCGCGCTCGGGCTCGGATCGTTCGGCTTCCTGTGGGCCACCGCGAACCTGCTGGCCGCGGTGCTGGCGGTGGCCACCATCCTGTTCTACGTCCTGATCTACACGCTGGTGCTCAAACGCCGCACGGCGCAGAACATCGTCTGGGGCGGCGCCGCGGGCTGCATGCCGGTGGTGATCGGCTGGGCCGGTGTGACCGGGCGGGTGGACTGGCCTGCGCTGGTGATGTTCGGGATCGTCTTCTTCTGGACGCCGCCGCACACCTGGGCGCTGGCGATGAAGTACAAGGCCGACTACGAGCGCGCCGGAATCCCGATGCTGCCGGTGGTCGCCGAGCCGACCTACGTGTCGCGGCAGATCCTGGCCTACAGCTGGTTGATGGTGCTCTGGACGCTGCTGCTGGCTCCGGCGGCGGGGTGGCTCTACGCCGCGTTCGCGGTGCTGTCCGGGGCCTGGTTCCTGTGGCTGGCGCACCGGCTGCACACCGCGACCAAGCGGGGTGAGCGAACCAAGCCGATGCGGCTGTTCCACATGTCCAACACGTACCTGATGATCGTCTGCGTGGCGTTGGCGGTGGATTCCGCGCTCGGGCTGCCCGTGCTCGGGTGGCCTTCGATCTGATCCGCGCGAGTGCGGCCGCGCGAGCGCCGCGCATGAGACGGTATCGCCGGATCTCGATCTGCGGAGGAATGGCGATGACCGGCGAACTGCCCGCGCAGCAGCGGCGGGCACTGGAACGTCTCGTGGAGCGCGGCACGCTCACCGCGCAGCAGTCCGAGGCGGTGCAGGCCGAACTGGCCGCCGAAACCGGTCCGCAGCGGGCCGGCGGCCTTTGGGAAGTGCTCGGCTACGCGGGCGGGGCGTTGGTGCTCGGTGGTGCCGGGCTGCTGCTGGGCATGTCGTGGGAGGAACTCTCCCGCGCCGTGCGGGCGGGACTGCTCGCCGCGGCCACGATCTTGCTGGTGGCCGTCGGGTTGTTCATCGCGAACGGGCCGCGCGGTGTGCACGGACTCGCGGTGGAAGCGCCGTCGCGGCGCAGCCGCATCGTGTCGGTGTTGTTCGCGCTGGCCTCCGGGACCGCGGCGATGACCGTGGGCAGCGGCATCGAGGACGCGGCGGGGGTGGACGTCTCGCTGGTGGCGACGCTGGCCGGTACGGCGGTGGCCGCGTCGGCCACCGCCGCGCTGCCGTCGTTGCCGCTGCTGCTGGCCACCGGGGCGTTCGCGTACGGCCTCGCGCTGTCGATCACCGACGGCTGGACCGGCGGCCAGCTGCCCCAGATGGTGCTGCTCATCCTGCTCGGCCTGGTGTGGGCCGCGTTGAGCGTCGGCGGAGTGCTCGACCTGCCGTCCCGCGACCGGGCCGGGCGGGTCCGGCGGGAAACCGGGCTCGGCATCGCCGCGGCCACCGCGCTGTCCGGTGCGCAGTGGACGATCGGCGACGACCAGGCGATCAGCTACGGCACGACGTTCGTGCTGGCGGTGGCGTGCTTCGCCGCGTACCTGCGGCTGCGTTCGGCGGTGCTGCTGGTGTTCGGCGTCGTGGGCATGACCCTGGCCGTGCCGGAGGCGGTCTACCACTGGACCGACGGCGCGCTCGGCGGGCCGCTGATCGTGCTGCTGGTGGGTGCGGTGCTGCTCGCCGTCGGCGGCTTCGGGCTGCGGTTGCGCAACCGGGTCGGCTCCGGCCCGGACTGAGCCCGGGCCGGAGCCGCATCGATCAGGGCAGCAGCAACAGCTTCCCGGTGGTGCGGCGGCCTTCGAGGTCTTCGTGCGCCTTGCGGGCATCCGCCAGCTGGTAGCTGCCGCCGATCCGGATGTCCAGCCGCCCGTCGGCGATCGCGCCGAACACCTCACCGGCCCGCCAGTCCAGCTCGTCGCGGTCCAGCAGGTAGCTCGCCAGCGACGGCCTGGTCAGGAACACCGAGCCCGCGCTGTTGAGCCGCTGCGGGTCCACCGGCGGAACCGGGCCGCTGGCGGCGCCGAACAGCGCAAGCGTGCCGCGCGGGCGCAGGCTCGCCAGGCTCGCGTCGAAGGTGTCCTTGCCGACGCCGTCGTAGACCACGTCCACGCCCCGGCCGCCGGTCAGTTCCCGCACCCCTTCGGCGACGTCGGCCTCGGTGTAGCGGATGATCTCGTCCGCGCCCGCGCCCCGGGCCAGCCGTTCCTTCTCGTCGGTGGAGACCGTGCCGATCACGCGGCCGCCGCGGGCCTTGATCAGCTGGGTGAGCAGCAGGCCCATGCCGCCCGCCGCGGCGTGCACCAGCGCGGTTTCGCCTTCCCGCACCGGATGCGTGGAGGCGATCAGGTAGTGCGCGGTCATGCCTTGCAGCGCCGCCGCAGCGGCCGTGCGGTCTTCCAGCCCCTCCGGGATCCGCACCGCCTTGGCCGCGGGCACCACCGCGTACTCGGCGTAGCTGCCCGGAGTCATCGCCCAGGCGACCCGGTCCCCGGCGGTGAACCCGGCGACGTCCGGCCCGGCTTCGGCGACCGTGCCCGCGCCCTCGGAGCCCGGCGTGAACGGCAGCGGCATCGAGTAGACCCCGCTGCGCTGGTAGGTGTCGATGAAGTTGACGCCGGAGGCGGCGACCTCGACCAGCAGCTCACCCGGGCCGGGAGCCGGCCGGTCGGCTTCCGCGAGTTCCAGCACCTCGGGTCCGCCGGTGGCCTGTACCCGGATCGCGCGCATGTGTGCCTCCTTCTGTGACGGTGTTCCGCAGCCGATCATGCCCGCCGTACGGCGCGCGGGCCCGCTCCGCCCGCCGTCCGAGGATCGTGGTGTGCGTAACGGTGCGCCCTCCGCGGCGGCGGCGTTGTCTAGGATCTCCGGCATGGCAGCCGACAACGACGCCGAGCAGATCACCGCGCCGCCGAAGGCCGTCGCCGCGGCGAAGGACTTCGCCGGGAAGCACGGCGGTTCCGCCCGGGCCGTGGTGGAGCACCTCGGCAACGCAGGCGCTCGCCTGGTCCTCGTCGGTGAGGACGGCGCGCTCGGGGACGTGCTGGTCGCCGACGTCGCGACCGGTGAAGCCGTCGTGGCCGCGGTCGACGAGCTGACCGGCAGCGACTGGGACGGCGAGACCACCGCCGCGCTGCAGATCGGCCCGGCGCACCGCCGCAAGATGGCCGGCCCGCGCGCCCGCTGATGCCGTTCGTACTGCTGGCGACCTGCGCGGACCCGCCCGCTTCGGCCGCCGACGACGCCCCGCTGACCGCAGCGCTGGACGAGTTGGGCGTGCGCGCGGAATGGGCCGCGTGGGACGACCCGGCGGCCGGGTTCTCCCGCGCCGACCTCGTGGTGCTGCGCAGCCCGTGGGACTACACGCAGCGCCGCGAAGAGTTCCTGAGCTGGTGCGATTCGCTGCCGGCGGTGGCGAATCCGGCCCGGGTGGCGCGCTGGAACACCGACAAGAGCTACCTCGCCGATCTCACCGAGCGCGGGCTGCCGGTGGTGCCGACCCGGCTGCTCAAACCGGGGGAGCGGATCACCGCCGCGGACCTGGCGGATTGGCCGGACGCGGAGTTCGTGCTCAAGCCCTCGGTCGGTGCCGGTTCCCGCGGGGCCGCCCGCTTCGCGCCGGGTGATCTGGCTTCGGCCGCCGAGCACCTGGAGTCGCTGCACGGTGGCGGCGGGCTCGTGCTGGTGCAGCCGTACCAGCGCGTCGTCGATCGCGAAGGCGAGACCGCGCTGGTGTTCTTCGGCGGCTTGTTCTCGCACGCCTTCGTCAAGGGGCCGATGCTGCGCGAGTCCTCGGACGGCGAGCTCTCCGCCGGTGAACGGATGCGGGTCGAGCCGGACGCCGCGCTGCGGAGCGTGGCCGAGGACGTGATGGACGCGGCGGCCGAGCTGCTCGGCCTGCGGCGCTGCGACCTGCTGTACGCGCGGGTCGATCTGGTGCGGCGCGACGACGGGGCACCGCTGGTGCTGGAGCTGGAGGTCACCGAGCCGTCGCTGGGCTTCGGCCACGCCGATCCGGGCGCGCCGCTCCGCTGCGCCTCCGCGGTGCGCGCCGCCCTTAACGGCTGAGCGACCGCGGCGAACAGGTCATTTCCGCATGATCGAGGCGTGTCGGGATGACATCGCGGTTCGCGGAGTCTATGTTTTCAGCGGCGCTTGAAGTTGATCTGCCGGAGGGCTGAAGTGACCGAGTATGCGCAGCGCACCGAACGCCCCGCGATGTCCGAGTGGATCGAGCAGATGGCCGCGCACTTCGAGGCCACCGAGGGGATGCCGCTGATCGCCGGGCGGATCCTGGCGTTCCTGCTGATCTGCGACCCACCGGAGCGCACGGCCGCGGAGCTCTCGCACGGGCTCAACGCCAGCACCGGCTCGGTCAGCACCAACGTGCGGCTGCTGCTGCGGCTCGGCGTGATCTCCAAGACGACCAGGCAGGGCCGCGAGGCGGCGCTCTACCGCGTGGAGGAGGACCGCTGGCCGGAGCTGGTGCGCCACCGGATGCAGCGGGTCACCGGGCTGGAGGAGCTCACCGCCGCCGGGCTGCGGATGTTCAGCGGGCAGGGCGAGCGGGCGCGGCGGCTGCGCACCGTGCACGAGTTCTACCAGTGGCTCGCCGGGGAAATGCCGCAGCTGTGGCAGCGCTGGGAACGCGAACAGCCCCGCAAACTGCGCTACTGACCGCCGATCGAATCGATGCTCCTGCGTCGCGCAAATCCATTCGGAGCAACGGTCGTTCACCGACGCGCGGAGCGGGCTCAGGCCGGGACGGGCTCGGCCTCGGGCGCCGGAGCCTCGGGGACCCGCCCGCGGTACCGCGATTCGCTCCACAGCAGCGCCGTGATCGCGATGACCAGCGTCGCGCCGAGGACGTGCAGCACGACCATCGCCTCCGGCACGCCCAAGTAGTACTGCGCCGAACCAACCGCGCCCTGCGCCAGCACCAGCACGCAGGCCGCGATGTAGCAGCGCAGCACGCCCTTGGTGGGCCGCGCGCTGCGCAGCCAAACGCCGAACACGGCCAGCACGCACACGTACGCCATCACCAGCAGCCCGTGCACCTGCACCAACGTCACCACCGGCAGCACCAACCGCGGAGTCTCGGCGTCCCCGGCGTGCGGGCCCGCGGCGGTCACCATCGTTCCGGCGAACAGCATCGCGGCCGTGATCACGGTCAGCGCCACCAGCAGGCCGCGCATCCGGCCGGGTAGCACCGGAGTCG
Source organism: Saccharopolyspora galaxeae (assembly GCF_016526145.1). Taxonomy (GTDB): domain Bacteria; phylum Actinomycetota; class Actinomycetes; order Mycobacteriales; family Pseudonocardiaceae; genus Saccharopolyspora_C; species Saccharopolyspora_C galaxeae. The sequence goes on along the minus strand of NZ_JADDUE010000003.1, from coordinate 418,843 downwards.
CGGGCTCGTCGCCCTCACCGGCGGCCTTGAACAGGTACGCGGCCAGCCAGATCAGCACCGCCGAGGCCATGAAGTGGATCGACACGCTCCACCAGCTCAGGTCCACCAGCACCGTGATGCCGCCGATCACCGCTTGCGCGACCACGCCCACCGGCATGATCAGCGCGAGCTTGATCAGCCGCGGGCGGCGCGGCCGCACCCGCCAGGCGGCCAGCAGGCAGGCCAGCGCCACGAACCCGACCAAGCCGGTCAGCGTGCGGTTGCCGAACTCGATCACCTGGTGCAGCGCGGCGACCTCCGGGTGCTCGATCGGCACCATGCTGCCGGGGAAGCACTGCGGCCACGTGGGGCAGCCGAGGCCGGAGCCGGTCACCCGCACCACCGACCCGGTCACCGAGATCAACGCCTGGGTGACGAGCACGGCCAGCGCCAGTGCGCGCACCACGCGGTGACTTGGATTCAGGACCCTGGCCAGTTTCGACGTCGGCACGGCCCGATCGTAGGCGCTGCCCTGGAACGCACCGCCGAGAGGTACCCGGCCGCGGGCGGCCGTCGTCTTGAGAACGGCGGAGCCGATCGCAGCGTCCAGCGGAGCGACCGGCACCCGCCGCGAACCTTCCGCAGTCAGTCGCGGTGGCCTGCCGCGAAGGCGTGTCCGGGGAAGGCGCCCGCTCGTGCGACCTGCTTGCTCAACGACTTGCCGAGCGCGACGAGCCGTTCGGTGCCCTCGGCGCCCAGGTGCGCCCACGGCGCCGCCGCCAGCTCGTCGGTGTGCTGCTCGACCTTCTCCCGCAGCTGCTTGCCCGCGTCGGTGAGCTCGTTGCCCGCGTCGAGCAGCCCCTGCGCGCGCAGCACGTCCTGCGCGTCGCCCCACTGCGCGTCCGACCAGCCGCGGCTGGCCTTGGCGAACTGCTCGGAAAGCCCTTCGCCGCTGGTGATCTGCAGGATCAGCGCGTGCAGCCCGGACAGCCCTGCCGACTGCAGCGCGATCAGGTGCCCGTCGCCGCGGTACTCGCGCAGCAGGCTGACCGCGTGCCAGAGCGCGACGTGCGGCTGCTCCGGCCAGTCCAGGTCGGCGTGCGCGGCGTAGAGCGGGCGGGCTTCCGGCTTGCACGCCTCGGTGGCGCGGCGGGCGAGTTCGGCGGCCTCGGCGACTTCTTCCGAGCGGATCTGGTCTTCGCCCAGCAGTCGCCGCAGCGTGCTGTCCGCGGCGCCGAAGCGGGCGGCGACCACGTCCGAGGGCTGCACGACCGACCACGCCTGCGGGATCGACTCGGCGACCAGCTCGGGGTTGAAGTTGTAGAACGTCGCGGCGACCACGCCTGCGCCGACCGCGCCCATCGGGGCCGCGCGGCCCGCGAAGTAGCGCGCCGTGCGGGATTGCAGGCCCAGCTCGGTGAACGCCGCGTCGGCGTCGGGGGAGAAGTAGATGTTGGCGTGCAGCGGCTCCAGTGCGCGGTGGCACCGCCGGGCCGACTCGGCGTTCGCGGAGGCGTTTCGCGGCTCAGTCATGCCGCCACCCTACTTCGCGGTAACAGAGCGGCGGATCAGGTCAGACGCGTCGTGCGGACCGCCAGCGCCCCGGCGGCCGCGCCCCAAAGCAGCAACACCACAACCGGCTGCCAACCCGGCAGCGCGGCGTGCTCGACGGTCCGTTCCAGTGCCGCGGCCAGCGCGCCGGACGGCAGCAGACCCGCGATCGCCCCGACCGGTCCCGGCAGGTCGCCCGCAGGCAGCGCCAGCCCGCCCGCCAGCAGCAGCACGAACCAGATCGCGTTGGCCAGCGCCAGCACGATCTCGGCCCGGAACGCGCCACCGACCAGCACGCCCGCGGCGCCGAACGCGATCGTGCCCAGCACCAGCAGCGGAATCCCGCCGATCAGGCCCAGCAGGTGCGGCGTCCAGCCGAGGCACACCGCCGTGATCCCGAGCAGCACCGCCTGCAACGCCACCACCAGCAGCGTCGCCAGCACCCGGCCGGAGATCAGCGTCCAGCGCGGCAACGCGGTCGCCGAAAGCCGCTTGAGCACCCCGTAGCGGCGGTCGAAGCCCAACGCGATCGCCTGCCCGGTGAACGCGGTCGACATCACCGCCAGCGCCAGCACCCGCGGTGCGACGGAGTCCACCCGCGGTTCCGGCACGGTGCCGATGTGCAGCGTGCTCAGTCCGATCAGCAGCGCCATCGGGATGATCAGGGTCAGCAGCGCCTGCTCGCCGTGGCGCACGATCAGCAGCGCCTCGACGCGGGTGTGCGCGGCCAGCATCCGCAGCGCCCGGCCCCTGCCCGGCGCCGGGGTGAAGGTGCCCGCCGGGAAGCGCTCACCGGGCCGCGGCGCGTCCGCGGCAGTGTTCGACGCCGTCTCCGCAGGCGAGTTTCGGCTCACGAGCGCAACTCCCGTCCGGTCAGGTCGAGGAACACGTCCTCCAGGCTCCGCTTGCTGACCCGCAGCTCGTTGGCCAGCACTCCGTGCCGGGCGCACCAGGAGGTCACGGTGGAGACCACCTGCGGGTCGATGCAGCCGCGCACCACGTATTGCCCGGAGCGGACCTCGGTGGCCTCGTAGTCCTCCGGCAGCGCCGCCAGCAGCAGGTCCAGGTCCAGCGCCGTTTCGGAGCGGAACCACAGCTCCTGCCTGCCCTGCGGATCGGCGGTCAGCTCCGCCGCGGTGCCGTCGGCGACGGCGCGGCCGTGATCGACGATCACGACGCGGTCGGCCAGCGCTTCGGCCTCGTCCATCAGGTGCGTGGTCAGCAGCACCCCCACGCCGTCGCGGCGCAACGCCGCCACCAGGTCCCACACGAGCCTGCGGGCCTGCGGGTCCAGCCCGGCGGTCGGTTCGTCCAGGAACACCAGCTCCGGGCGCCCGACCAGGGCGCAGGCCAGTGACAACCGCTGCTGCTGACCGCCGGAGAGCCGCTTGTACGGGGTTCGCCCCGCCGCGGCGAGCCCGAGCGTGTCCAGCAACCAGTCCGGATCGATCGGGTCGGCGGCGCAGGAGGCGATCAGCCGGAGCATCTCCGCGGCGCGCACGCCCGGGTAGGCGCCGCCGCCCTGCGGCATCACGCCGATCCGCGGCCGCAACCGCTCGCCCTGGGCGGCGGGGTCCATGCCCAGCACCCGCACGGTCCCGCCGTCCGGGCGCTGGAAGCCTTCGCAGATCTCGACCGTGGTGGTCTTGCCCGCACCGTTCGGGCCGAGCAGTGCGAGCACGCTGCCGCGCGCCATGCACAGGTCCAGCCCGGCCACGGCCACGGTGTCGCCGAAGCTCTTGGTCAGCCCCCGCACCTCCAGCGCCGGGGAGTGCTGCGGCGCGCCCTCGGCCGCCTCCTGATCCCCCGGACCGTCCTGGGCCGCCCCGTCTCGGACCGCCCCGTCTCGGACCGCGTCGTCCTGGACCGCGCCGTTCGGCACTGGGCGGCCGGTTGGGGTGCTCGCGGCTTCGTTCACGACCTCCAAGCCTATGACGTGACCGGGCGCGCACCCCTCCGGGTCGGTAGCAGCCGCGGCACCTTCCCGCGCATGAACCACAGCAGCACGGCGAACGCGATCAACGAGGCGATCACGGCGAGCGGGATCTGGTACGCACGCAGCACATAAGCCGTACCGGTCGGCGCCACCAGCAGCGCCACCACCGCGCAGATCGCCGCCGCGGTGATCCGGAACCGGGTGTTGTTCGTGGACAACGCCAGCGGGATCACCATCCACAGCAGGTACCAGGGGTGCAGCACCGGCCCGAACACCGCCAGCGTGCCCAGCGTGATGCCCAGCGCGGTCAGCGGCTCGACGCGGCCCTTGAACGACAGCCACAGCAGCCGCAGGCACACGACCCCGGTCACCGCGTAGCCGATCAGCTTCGTGATGACCAGCATCGAGTCGGTGTGGTTGCCCAGCCCCAGCAGCATCCCGAGCCCACCGCCGGTCATGCCGAACGCGGTCATCGGTGCCAGCCACGTCTTGATCCGGTTCGGCACGTCGAAGGTGTCGATCCAGCCCAGGCCCCAGCCGCTGGCGACCGTGATCACCGCCATGGTGGCCAGGAACACCGCCAGCAGGCCGGCGGCGACGATCACCAGGTCGCGGAACCGCCCGCCGCGCCTGCGGGCGACGTAGACGCCGAAGAACCCGAGCGCGATGAATCCGGGCGGTTTGATCGCGCCGCCGATGGTCAGCAGCACCGCGGTCGCGGCCACGCCCAGCGGGCGGCGCCAGCGCAGCCCCAGTTCGATCGCGGCGAACATGATCCCGACCAGCAGCGCCTCGTTGTGCGCACCGCTGATCACGTGGAACAGCGTGATCGGGTTGGCCGCCGAGAGCCACAGCGCGGCCACCGGATGCACCCCGCAGCGCACCGCCAGCCGCGGGATCGCCCAGATCGCCAGCATCAGCCCGGCGATCATGACCGCGCGCCACAGCAGCACGCCGAACACCACGTCGGTCCCGATCACCCGGGCGAGGTGCTGGCCGACCATGAGGAACAGCGGGCCGTACGGCGAAGGCGTGTCGCGCCAGATGTTCGGCACGTTGGCGACCAGCGGGTGCTCCACGCCCAGCGCCGCGGAAGGCCCGAGCGTGTAAGGGTTCACGCCGCTGGCGGCCACCGCGTTCTGCCCGAGGTAGGTGTACATGTCGGTGCTGAACAGCGGCGGCGCGATCGCCAGCGGCAGGCCCCACATCACGACCGTGCGGTCCAGCTGGGTGCGGGTGATCATGCGCGCCCGGCCGGGCCAGGACAGCTTGCCCAGCCACAGCCACGCGGTGACGATCATGAGCATCCCGAGCCACGCGCAGGCCATCGCCACCGTCGGGATCCGAGCGGGCAGGCCGAGCAGGCGCACTCCGATGAGCGGGTTGTTCACCGGCGCGGCGCCCGCCCCGACGGCGCCGAAGGCCAGCACCAGCGAGCCTGCGGTGCCGAAGCGGCGCACCAGGTCGAGCTGCCTGCGTTCCGGCGCGGCAAGCGGCTCCGGATCGCCGTCGCTGCCTTCGGTGCCGCCGTGCCCGGTGCCCGCTCGCTGGTCGCGGCCAGGATCTTCCTCGCGGCCGGAGTCCTTCTCGGAGCCGGCGTCTTCCCCGCGGCCGGAGCCCTGCTGTCGCCGCGAGGCTTCGGTGGCGCCGTGCCGTTCCGGGTCGCCGAACTGCTCGTCCACCGACTCACCCTGCGCCGAGCCGTCGCCGTGCGCCTGCGCCCGCCGGTCGGCCCGCGGGTTCTCCGGGTCGCCGGTGCGCGCGCCTTCCGGGCGCCGGGCCGTCTGCTGGTCGGTGCCGGTGGCCGGGTCCGCGGCCCCGGCACCGTTGGTATCGCCTGCCGCCACGACGCCTGAGCTTAGAGGTTGCGCTGGTCGCGGCTGTCGAGGCTCGGTTTTCACCGGGCCGTGCGCCCCGCGGCGTCGTGCGTGCGGCTCAACCGATTCCGCCGGGTGCCGGACCGGTGCCGAAGCGCAACGGCTGGGAAGCCGAACGCGGGATGCTCGCTGCGGTGGCGAACACGCAGCGCAGCCGCGAACAGGAGTGAGCCGAATCACCTGCCGGGGCTGGCTCTGGCGTGGCTGGACGAAATAGGTAACATCAGTGTTGTGAAAAACGCCGGAACGCCTTCCCAGGCTGTGGCGCCGAACTCCGGGCAGTCCGCTCAGGGCGCCACCGCCCCGGGTGCGGCCGCGCAGTCCGGAGACGGCGGCACCCGGCACTCGGTCGCCCGCCTCCTGCTGGAGCGGGGGCCGATCACCGCGGCTGCGGTGGCCGAAGCGCTCGGGATCAGCGCCGTCGCGGTGCGCAGGCACCTCGACGCACTGGTCGCCGAGGGCGAGGCTTACACCAGGGAGTCCTCGGCACGGCAACGCCGCGGCCGGGGCAGGCCCGCCAAGCTGTACCTGCTGACCGAGGTCGGCAGGGCCAGGTTCGGGCACGCCTACGACGACCTGGCCGTGGCGGCGTTGCGGTTCATCGCCGAATCGGACGGTGAGCAGGCGGTGCGGTCGTTCGCCGAACAGCGGATCGCCGCACTCGTCGAACACCACCGGGAGGCGCTGGCCGCCGCCCGGACTCCGGCCGAGCGGGCCGAGGTCCTTGCCGGTGCACTGACTCGCGAGGGCTACGCTGCCTCGACGCGCAGCGTCGCCTCCGGTGAGCAGCTCTGCCAGCACCACTGCCCGGTGGCGCACGTCGCTGCGGACTTCCCGCAGTTGTGCGAGGCCGAGACGGCGGCGTTCGCCGAAGTCCTCGGCACCCACGTGCAGCGGTTGGCCACCATCGCCAACGGCGATGCGGCATGCACGACGCACGTACCGCTCACGCGGAACGCGCGAACGACCGGGACCGGTGCGGAGACCGACGAGGTCGCCCCCGGACCGGCCACAACCGACCAAGCACCCGCGGCCGGTCGGCGACCGGCGGGGGAGCAGACCGCCCCGATTCCTGACGGAGGGGAGTCCGTATGACTGCCGCTGCCGAGCAGCGCACACCCACCACGGTGTCGAACACTGGCCAGCTCAGCCAAGAAGAGACCCTCGCCACCCTGGGCAACTACGAATACGGCTGGGCCGACTCCGACGCCGCCGGTGAGTCCGCCCGCCGCGGGCTCAACGAGGACGTCGTCCGGGAGATCTCGGCCAAGAAGGACGAGCCCGAGTGGATGCTCGAAGCGCGGCTCAAGGCGCTGCGGCTGTTCGAGCGCAAGCCGATGCCGAACTGGGGCGCCGATCTGTCCGGCATCGACTTCGAGCAGATCAAGTACTTCGTGCGTTCCACCGAGGAGCAGGCCCAGACCTGGGAGGACCTGCCCGAGGACATCAAGAACACCTACGACAAGCTGGGCATCCCGGAAGCGGAGAAGCAGCGGCTGGTCGCCGGTGTCGCCGCGCAGTACGAGTCCGAGGTGGTCTACCACAAGATCCGCGAGGACCTGGAGGAGAAGGGCGTCCAGTTCCTGGACACCGACACCGCCCTGCGCGAGCACCCGGAGATCTTCAAGGAGTACTTCGGCTCGGTCATCCCGGCCGGGGACAACAAGTTCTCCGCGCTGAACACCGCGGTGTGGTCCGGCGGCTCGTTCATCTACGTGCCGAAGGGCGTGCACGTGGACATCCCGCTGCAGGCCTACTTCCGGATCAACACCGAGAACATGGGCCAGTTCGAGCGGACGCTGATCGTGGTCGACGAGGGTGCCTACGTGCACTACGTCGAGGGCTGCACCGCGCCGATCTACTCCAGCGACTCGCTGCACTCGGCGGTCGTGGAGATCGTGGTCAAGAAGAACGCGCGCTGCCGCTACACCACGATCCAGAACTGGTCGAACAACGTCTACAACCTGGTCACCAAGCGGGCCAAGGCCGAAGAGGGCGCGACCATGGAGTGGGTCGACGGCAACCTCGGCTCCAAGGTGACCATGAAGTACCCGTCGGTGTTCCTGATGGGCGAGCACGCCAAGGGCGAGGTGCTCTCGGTGGCCTTCGCCGGTGAGAGCCAGCACCAGGACGCGGGCGCGAAGATGGAGCACATGGCTCCGCACACGTCCTCGTCGATCGTGTCCAAGTCGATCGCCAGGGGCGGCGGCCGCACTTCCTACCGGGGTCTGGTGAAGGTCGCCAAGCGCGCCAACCACTCCTCGTCCAACGTCAAGTGCGACGCGTTGCTGGTGGACACCATCAGCCGCTCCGACACGTACCCCTACGTCGACGTGCGCGTCGACGACGTGTCCATGGGCCACGAGGCCACCGTCTCCAAGGTCAGCGACGACCAGCTGTTCTACCTGATGCAGCGCGGGCTGACCGAGGACGAGGCGATGGCGATGATCGTGCGCGGCTTCGTCGAGCCGATCGCGCGCGAGCTGCCGATGGAATACGCGCTGGAACTGAACCGCCTGATCGAGCTGCAGATGGAAGGGGCCGTCGGCTGATGACGAGCACCACCAGTACCGACGACGCCCAGCACGGCCTGAGCGAGCACTCCCACGGGGGGACTGTGATCCCGCAGTCCTCCCGCGGGCAGCGGTTCACCTCCTACGACGTCGATGCCTTCGAGGTTCCCGGCGGCCGCGAGGAGGACTGGCGGTTCACGCCGGTCAAGCGGCTCAAGGGCCTGCACGACGGCACCGCCGAGGCCACCGGCGAGATCGGTGTCGAGGTCGAGGCCGGCTCCGAGGTCACCGTGGAGACCGTTGGCCGCGACGACGAGCGCATCGGCAACGGCGGCGTGCCCGCCGACCGGATCGCCGCGCAGGCGTGGAGCTCGTTCGAGCAGGCCACGGTCGTCACCGTGCCCAAGGAGGTGCGCCCGGAAGGCCCGGTCAGCATCGTCGTGCACGGCCCCGGCGTCGGGCGGACGGCCTACGGGCACATCCAGATCCGCGCCGAGCGGTTCGCCGACGCCGTCGTGGTGGTCGACTACCGCGGCTCCGGTGTGCTGGGCGAGAACATCGAGTTCGTCGTGGACGACTCCGCGCGGCTGTCGATCGTGTCCGTGCACGACTGGGCCGACGACGCCACCCAGGTCAGCTCCGAGCACGCCTACCTGGGCCGGGACGCGGTGTTCCGGCACCTGGCGGTGACCCTCGGCGGCGACCTGGTGCGGGTCAACACCACCGTGACCTACGGCGACAAGGGCGGCGACGCCGAGCTGCTGGGGCTGTACTTCGCCGACGAGGGCCAGCACCTGGAGCACCGGATGCTGGTCGACCACGCCGAGGCGAACTGCCGCAGCAACGTGCTCTACAAGGGCGCGCTGCAGGGCGATTCCGCGCACACGGTGTGGATCGGTGACGTGCTGATCCGCGCGGCGGCCGAAGCCACCGAGACCTTCGAGCTGAACCGGAACCTGGTGCTGACCGAGGGCGCCCGCGCCGACTCGGTGCCGAACCTGGAGATCGAGACCGGGGAGATCGAAGGCGCCGGGCACGCCAGCGCCATCGGCCGGTTCGACGACGAGCAGTTGTTCTACCTGCAGTCCCGCGGCATCCCGGAGGACCAGGCCCGCAGGCTCGTGGTGCGCGGCTTCTTCGGCGAGATCCTGCAGAAGATCACCGTGCCGGAGGTCCGCGAGCGGCTGGAGGCCGCGATCGAGGCCGAGCTGGCCGTCGTCGGCGCCTGAGCGCCACCCCTACTCGACTTTCCTCACACACCAGGAGAACAACGCACAATGGCCACCCTGGAGATCAAGGACCTGCACGGCTCCGTCGTCACCGACGAGGGCGCCAAGCCGATCCTCAACGGCGTGAACCTCACGGTCCGCTCCGGCGAGATCCACGCCATCATGGGCCCGAACGGCTCCGGCAAGTCGACACTGGCCTACGCCATCGCCGGGCACCCCAAGTACCGGATCGACTCCGGTCAGGTGCTGCTCGACGGCGAGGACGTGCTGGAGATGAGCGTGGACGAGCGCGCCCGCGCGGGCCTGTTCCTCGCCATGCAGTACCCGGTCGAGGTGCCGGGCGTTTCGATGTCGAACTTCCTGCGCAGCGCGGCCGGCTCGGTCCGCGGTGAGGCCCCGCAGATCCGGCACTGGGTCAAAGAGGTCAAGCAGGCGATGAGCAGCCTGGACATCGACCCGTCGTTCGCCGAGCGCAGCGTCAACGAGGGCTTCTCCGGCGGCGAGAAGAAGCGGCACGAGATCCTGCAGCTGGACCTGCTGGACCCGAAGTTCGCGATCCTCGACGAGACCGACTCCGGCCTGGACGTCGACGCGCTGCGCGTGGTGTCCGAGGGCGTCAACAGCTACGTCGAGAAGGGTGACAAGGGAGTGCTGCTGATCACGCACTACTCCCGCATCCTCAACCACGTCCAGCCGCACTACGTGCACGTGTTCGCGGGCGGCAAGGTCGTCGAGTCCGGCGGCCCGGAGCTGGCCGAGGAACTGGAGCGCAACGGCTACGTGCGGTTCACGAAGGAGGCGGCTTCGCAGTCATGACCGCTCAGCCTCTCACCCACGCCGGTGCGGCCCCGCTGGACGTCGCGGCGATCCGGTCGGACTTCCCGATCCTCGGTCGCACCATCCGCGACGACCGCAGCCTGGTCTACCTGGATTCGGGTGCGACCTCGCAGCGTCCGCGCCAGGTGCTGGACGCGGAGCGGTCCTTCCTGGAGACCTCCAACGCGGCCGTGCACCGCGGTGCGCACCAGCTCGCTGAGGAGGCCACGGACGCCTACGAGGAGGCCCGCGCCAAGATCGCGCGGCTGGTCGGCGCCGGGATCGACGAGGTGGTGTTCACCAAGAACGCCACCGAGGGGATCAACCTGGTCGCCTACGCGATGAGCAACGCGGGCACCTCGGGGCCCGAGGCGGAGCGGTTCCGCATCGGCCCCGGCGACGAGGTCGTGGTGACCGAGATGGAGCACCACGCCAACCTGGTGCCGTGGCAGCAGCTGTGCCAGCGCACCGGGGCGACGTTGCGCTGGTTCGGCGTCACCGCGGACGGCAGGCTGGATCTGTCCGATGTGGACGATGTGATCACCGAGCGGGCCAAGGTCGTCGCGGTCTCGCACCAGTCCAACGTGCTCGGCACGGTGAACCCGCTGGAGCGGATCGTCGCGCGGGCGCACCAGGTGGACGCGCTGGTGGTGCTGGACGCCTGCCAGTCGGTGCCGCACTCGCCGGTGGACTTCGCCGCGCTGGACGTGGACTTCGCGGTCTTCTCCGGGCACAAGATGCTCGGCCCGTCCGGCATCGGGGTGCTCTACGGCCGCAACGAGCTGCTGCGCTCGATGCCGCCGTTCCTCACCGGCGGGTCGATGATCGAGATGGTCTACATCGACCACTCCACGTTCTCCGAGCCGCCGCAGCGGTTCGAGGCGGGCGTGCCGATGACTTCGCAGGCCATCGGGCTCGGCGCGGCCGTGGACTACCTGTCGGTGGTGGGCATGGAGCGCATCGCCGCGCACGAGAAGAAGCTCGCCGCGGCGGCGCTGGAGGAACTGTCCGGGATCGACGGGGTGCGCATCATCGGCCCCAACAGCACCGAGGACCGCGGCGCCACGGTGTCGTTCGTGCTCGACGGGGTGCACCCGCACGACGCGGGCCAGGTGATGGACGGCCAGGGCGTCGAGGTTCGCGTCGGCCACCACTGCGCGTGGCCGCTGCACCGGTCGTTCCGGATTCCGGCCACGGTGCGGGCGAGCTTCTACCTGTACAACGATCTGGACGAGGTCGCCGCGCTCGGGGAAGCTGTGCGGGAGGCTCAGCGTTTCTTCGGTGTCGCGTGAACTGAAGGACGTGTGATGCAGCTCGAGCAGATGTACCAGGAGATCATCCTGGACCACTACCGCAACCCGCACCGCACTGGCCTGCGGGACCCGTTCGACGCGGAGTCCTTCCAGGTCAACCCGGTCTGCGGGGACGAGGTGACGCTGCGGGTGCGGTTGACCGGCAGCGGCCCCGACGCGATCATCGAGGACGTCTCCTACGACGGGCAGGGCTGTTCGATCAGCCAGGCTTCCACGTCGGTGCTCACCGACCTGGTGGTCGGCAAGCCGGTCAAGGAGGCGATGGGCAAGGAGACCGCGTTCAGCGAGCTCATGCAGGGCCGCGGGCAGGTTGAGCCCGACGAGGACGTCCTGGAGGACGGCATCGCGTTCGCCGGGGTGGCCAAGTACCCGGCGCGCGTGAAGTGCGCGTTGCTCGGGTGGATGGCTTTCAAGGACGCCGTGTCGCGCGTCGTCGACGAGGTGGGAGCGTCATGACCGACCAAACCCAGGTGCAGGACAAGGAAACGGGCGAGGCCGTACACGGTGCGTCCGATGGCGCCGACGTGCAGCGCGGCGCGGAAGGCATGCCGGAGACCCCGGCGCCTGCCGCGGAACTCGCCGCGGTGGAAGACGTCGAAGAGGCGCTGCGCGATGTGGTGGACCCCGAGCTGGGCATCAACATCGTCGACCTCGGCCTGCTCTACGGCGTGACCGTCGAGCAGGACAACAGCGCCACGCTGGACATGACCCTGACTTCCGCGGCCTGCCCGCTGACCGACGTGATCGAGGAGCAGGCCCGTTCCGCGCTCACCGGCGGTCCCGGTGGCGGTGTGGTCAACGACTTCCGCATCAACTGGGTGTGGATGCCGCCGTGGGGACCGGAAAAGATCACCGAAGAGGGGCGCGAGCAGCTCCGCGCCCTCGGCTTCACGGTCTGAGCGGCCGATACTCCGTACGCGACGGCCCCGGCAGCACCTCGCTGCCGGGGCCGTTCGTCGTGTGCGGGCGGTGCCTCATTCAGGGGCCCTGCACGCGAGGTGAGTCGGTCGGCTGCGGTGGCATCGCCTCCGGATCCTGCGTCGGAAAGCCCGGCGGTGCGGAGTGCGGTCCGGCGCTGTCGGCCGGTGGCTGCGGCGCTGGGCGCACGTTCGGCGGCTGAGCAGCGGGCACGGCGTTCGACGGCACGTGCTGCGGCGCCCGCGGATTCCCGCCCGGTTGCGGCTGCGGTACGTGCGGATTCCCGCCCGGCGCGGACGGTGGACGAGCGGGCCCGTCCGGCATGGAGGACTGCGGCCCCGGCTTCGCGGCGGGCGGTGCGCTGGACGGCTGCGGACGATCCGCGTGGTTCGCAGCGCCGGGAGCACCGCGCGTGCCGTCCGGCGCAGCGGCTCGACCCGCATCGTTCCCGGCCGCGTTCGCAACGGCGTCCTGCGCGTTGCGGGCGGTTTGCTGGACGGCTTCGCGCTCGGCGTCCGGGCGCTGCGCCGGGCTTCGCCCGCCCGGGCCCTGCGCAGCGCCCTTGCCGCGCAGCACGTCCACGTGCTGCGACCCGGGCCGGGACATCACCCAGCTCGAGCCGCTCAGCGCCTTGGCCTCCCGCTTGAGCGGGGCCAGCAGCCGGGACACCTCGTCGTAGCTGGTCACCGTGCTCTGCGTGCACACCAGCGTGGCCAGCGAGAGGCTCACCGGCACGCCACCGGCGTCCCGCTCGGGATCCAGCAGCAGCTCGGCGAGCGGCACGAGGTCGTCGAGATCGGCGACCAGCAGGAAGTCGTCGCCACCGACATGACCCACCCGAACCGAAGGCATCGAGGTGGACGCGTCGGTGAGCCCGCGCCCGATCGCGCGGATCAGGTCATCGCCAGCGGAGAACCCGACGGTGTCGTTGACCGTCTTGAACCCGTCGATGTCCAGCCAGCTCACCCCGAACACCTCACCGGCGGCGATCCGCCGGGTCACGTCGCGGGCGATGGCGTCGCTGCCGGGCAGCCGGGTCAGCGGGTTGAGCGCGGCGGCCTCCTCCACCTTCAGGTCCGCCATACCGCGGATGAGGTGCCCGGCGCGCACCGCGCCGAGGCAGCGCCCCGACTCGTCGACGACGATCGCGTCGTCGTACATGCGGTACTGATCGGAGCGGGTGACCAGGCTCAACGCTTCCATCGCGGTGGTCGCGGTGGTGACCACGCGGGGTTCGTCGGCCAGCCGGGACGCGGGCCGCTTGGCGTGCAGCGCGTGCCCGTAAGGGCCGGTGACCGCGAGCAGGAAGCGGTTGCGGTCGATGGTGAACTGCGGCCGGTTGTGCTCGTCGACCAGCACCACGCCGCTGATCTCCGAGTGGTCGGCCAGCACCCCGCGGACCGTGTCGGCGGTGGCGTCCACCGAAAGCAGCGTGGCAGGCGACAGGAACTCGGTGACTCGCGGGCCGGCGGCCAGGGTGTTGCGCGGCTGCCCGGTCGGGTCGGTGACCTCGGCGGCCACCCCGGGCACCGTGATCGTCGTCGGGGGCCGCCGTGCGGGCGGGGCGAGCAGGTTGCCCTGCACCAGCCGCACTCCGTTGCGCCGCAGCACGCTGAGCTGCCGGTCGTTCTCGACGCCTTCGGCGATCAGGTCGGAACCGGTCGCCTCGCACAGGTGCCGAACCGACTCCAGCACCGCCTGCCGCGGCTGCGAGTCCGGCAGGTCGTCGAGCACGCCCCGGTCCAGCTTCACCGTGCCCGGGTCCATGTCGGCGATCAGGGTCAGCGGGACGTCGCCCTGGCCGACCCCGTCCATCGCGATCTGGAAGCCTTCCGCGCGCAGCGACCGCACCCCGTGCAGCAGCTGTTCGGGGTCGAGCCGGGCGAACGGCGGGCCGATCTCCAAGGTGATCTCGTGTTCCCGGCGGCCCACTTCCCGCAGCCGCTCGCGGAGCTCGTCCAGCCGGGACAGGTCGTGCGTGACCGTGCCGCCGAACAGGTTCAGGTGCAGCGGCAGCAGCGTCTCGTGCTCGGCCGCCGCGCCCAGTGCCGAGCAGGCCAGCGCCACGTCCAGCTCGGTGAGCTTGCGCTCGCGCGCGGCCTCCCGGAACAGATCATGCACGCTTCCGGCGGTGGGCCGGGCGAGCGCTTCCACCGCCACGATCCCACCGGTCTTGACGTTGATCATGGGCTGGAACGCGAAGCGCACTCCGTTCGCCAGCGCGAGCACGCCGTCGATGTTGCCTGCACTCATGGTGCTCCATCGAGCGGATTCACGACCTGTTCACCGACATCTCAGCTGCTCCTCGTCCGAGGGCGACAGGGTTGCCGCAGCACAACCTAGCGCGACTCGCACGCCACCAGCACCCATCCCGCGCCGCCGCTGTGGGCACCAACACAGCAGCGCAGGACCGTTCGCCGGTTGCACCGGACCGCGTTGCCGAGCGGTTCCCGCAGGTAGTCGCCCTGCTGCGGGCGGTGTAAACGTGTACCGCAGATCGGCGCAGCGCGGGTCAGCTTCCGCCGAAGCCGTGCTGAGCGTCGCCCCAGCCCGGGCCGAAGCCGCCCGCGATCAGCCGCCGCCGGATCGGCCAGGGTGCCCGCCGGAACAGCGCGCTCATCGTCGCGACCGTGCCCGCCGGGTCGTGGTCGGCGGCCAGGAACGCCGCTTGCTGCTGCTCGTCCAGGGAGAAGAAGACTTCGAAGAACTCCGGTACCAGCTCGGGCGGGAACTGCAGCAGCGAGCGCAGCGCGCGCCTGCGCAATGCGTGCGTGGCCGCGGCGCGCGGGGGCCACAGGACCGACCAGGCCGCTTTGGCAGCGGCGGCGGATCCGGCGGGCAGTCCGGCGCTGAGCGCAGCGGCGACCCACGGGGCGTGCCGCAGCGCGCTGGCGACGCTGAACCCGCTCGCCGGGTGCACCAGCCCGCCGGACGCGCCGAACGACACCACGCGGCCGGGCCGGGGCAGCGGGTCGTCGACGGGGAAGCGGACCCGCTCCTCGGGTGCGTTGCCGGGCGCGGTGATGCCCGCCGCCTCCAGCCGCCCGTGCAGGCGCTTGCGCAGCAGGGTCAGCGGCAGCGCGGGCCGCCGGGCCAGCGAGGTCTCTTCCAGCAGCACTTGGTCGCCGCCGAGGCGGACGCAGTACAGGAAGGTCGGCCAGCCGCCCTTGGTGTCGGGCGCGGCGCGCCAGTCCATGAACACTCCGGCCCCCGGTGGGCACAGCGGTTCCGCCGCTGCCGCGTCGAGCACCACCCCCACCGCGGTCTGCTGCGCGGGAGTCCGCGCCGGACGCCCGCCGGACAGCACCCGCGCGGCACCGCTGGCATCGACGACGGTCGCCGCGGCCAGCCGCCTGCCGTCCTTGAGCCGCACCGTCGAACCGGTCGGACCGTGCTCGGCGGCCACCACCCGGCCGGTGACCTCCTCGACGTCGGAACGCCACAGGTGCTTCCACAGCGCCGTGTTGTCCAGCACGGCGTATGCCCGGTCGAGCTCGTGCTCGGTCGTGCCGATCGCGCGCATCACCGGGGTGACCGCGGCCAGCGCGGAACGCGGCACCGAGGTGGGAAGTTCGTCCAGCCAGGAGCCGTAGGTGTGCGGCCAGACGTTGCGCGGCGCCGGTGCCACCACGCTCACGTCGAGGCCGGTGTCGCTGCACGCCGCGGCGACCGCCCGGCCCGCCGGGCCGGCCCCCACGATGAGCACGTCCACCACGTCGAGCATCAGATCACGACGGGCGCGGTTCCCGCCGTCCGGCCGCCGACGGCTCGCCGAGCTGTTCGCGGACGCCGCTGGAGCCGGTCCGCGGCAGCTCCGCCTGCGACCGGACAGCTAGCGTGCGGGGCATGGACACCGACAGCCCAGTCGAACGCACCACCCGTCGCAGCGACCGCACCGGTCCGGTCCGGCCTTCGCCGGACCTGGCGGCCAGCCCGTTCCGCGCGGACCGCGACCGGGTGTCGAGCTCGGCGTTCTTCTCGCGGCTGGGCGGGGTCACCCAGGTGATCAGCCCCAGCGGGTCCGGTCTGCTGCTGCACAACCGGCTCACCCACAGCCTGAAGGTGGCGCAGGTGGCGCGGGCGATCGGCGAGCGGCTGCTGGCCGACTCGACGGCGGGCGCGGTGCTGGACAAGCTCGGCGGCTGCGACCTGGACGTGGTCGAGGCCGCCGGGCTCGGCCACGATCTCGGGCACCCGCCGTTCGGGCACCTCGGTGAGCGGGTGCTGGACCGGCTGGCACGGCAGCGGTTCGGGCTGCGCGACGGGTTCGAGGGCAACGCGCAGTCGTTCCGGATCGTCAGCGCGATCGACGTGCGCGGCGACCCGGAGCGCTCCGGGGACGGGCTGGACCTGACCGCAGCGGTCCGCGCCGCGCTGCTGAAGTACCCGTGGACGCGGTTGCACCGCCCGTCACCGCACCCGCGCGAGCTGCGCGTGCCGCCGCGCGGTGCCTCGGAACCGGACGACGCGCCCGGTACCGGTTCGGCGAAGTTCTCCTGCTACATCACCGAGCTCGACGACATGCGGGAGTCCCGCGCGGCGTTCCGCGGCAGGCTGGAGAGCTGGCAGCAGACGGTGGAAGCCTCGGTGATGGACACCGCCGACGACATCGCCTACGCCATCCACGACCTGGAGGACTTCCACCGCGTCGGGATCCTGCAGCACACCACGGTTTCGCACGAGCTCACCGAGTGGCTCGGGCACGCCGTGGAGCTGGCCGGGCGCACCGACGGCGAGCTGGCCGCCGCCGAGCACCGGCCGGGCCGGTCGTTGGAGCTGCTGCGCCGCCGGTTGCACGCCAAGGACTCGTGGATCGCCTCCGACGACGCCTTCGTGCACGCGGTGAAGAAGGTCGTCTCGGACCTGGTGACGAAGCTGCTGCAAGTGCCGTTCGACCGTTCCCAGCAGGCCGAGCAGGCGGTGGCGGCGTTCTCCGGCGAGTGGACCCGGCGGCTGGTCGACGGCGTGCGGCTGGAGGAGACCCCGACGGTGCGCTCCGGGCACGTCGCGCTGGCCACCGAGCAGTGGCACGAGGTGCAGGTGCTGAAGTTCGTGCACCGCCGGTTCGTGCTGCAGCGCCCCGACCTGGCGCTGCACCAGCGCGGCCAGGACCGGCTGGTGAGCAAGCTGGTGGAGGCGCTGGACTCGTGGCTGATCGACCGCAGCGAGGAGGCCAGGCTGCCGCACCGGCTGCGCGACCTGTTCGAGCGGGCGAGCGCGGAGTTCCAGGCGGTCCGCGCCGAGGACCCGGCCGCGCTCGGCGGCGAGCCGATCGGCGCGCAAGACCTGGAGCGCTGGGCGCGGGGCCGGGCGGTGATCGACTTCGTCGCTTCGCTCACCGACGACCAGGCCGCCGCGCTCTTGGAGGCGTTGTCCGGACGGACCACTCAACTGTGGTCCGACACGTTCGTGCTGTGAGCGGCGGGCGCCGTGGCCGCATGAACAGCCGCGGCGCCCACGGGGTAGCACTCCTGTCACCAGCGGAGCCGCTGAGGTTCCGGCACGCAAACCCTTCGGAAAAGGTCCGATTCGCTCACACCGCGGTTCGAGTGGTCCCGGACTCCGACAGACCCTTCCGGTAGGTCTCGGCCAGCAGGTAGCTGGAGCCGAACGAGATCGCGCACAGCACCACGACGTAACCGGCGATCGCCATCGACGAGCCGGTCCAGCCGTACAGCGCCGTGCAGATCATCGGCGCCAGGCCGCCGCCGAGGATGGCCGCGAGCTGATAGCTCAACGACGCACCGCTGTAGCGGAACCGGGTGCTGAACAGCTCCGAGTAGAACGCCGACTGCGGCCCGTACACCGCGGTCCGGCACGCCTGCACCACGATCCCGCCGAGCAGGAACAGCACGATCGACCGGCTGTCCACCAGCAGGAAGTACGGCACCGCGAACACCGCGAGCCCGGCCATCCCGGCCAGCGACATGCCGCGCCGCCCGATCCGGTCGGACAGCAGCCCGAAGGCCAGCATCAGCGGAATGTCCAGGAAGCTCAGCAGCGCGTTCGCGTTCAGGATCGACGTGCGCTCGTAGTCGAGCGACGTGGTGGCGTAGCTGACGACCCAGGTGGTGCCGACGTAGAAGGTCGCGTTCGTGGCCAGGAACGAACCCGCGGCGAGCGCGACGGTCCGCGGGTGCTCGCGCAGCACGTCGAGCACGGGTGTGCGGGTGTGCTGCGCCTGCTCGCGGGCGGCCTCCTGGAACACCGGGCTCTCACTGATCTTGAGCCGGATGAGCAGGCCGAGCCCGATCAGCAGCGCGCTGCACAGGAACGGGATGCGCCAGCCCCACGCCACGAACTGCGCGTCGGTCAGGTTCGCGGAAAGAACCGAGAAGGTGAGGTTGCCCAGCAGCAGGCCCGCGGGCACCCCGATCTGCGGCCAGCTGCCGTAGAAGCCGCGCCGGTTCTGCGGTGCGTGCTCCACCGCCATCAGCGCCGCACCGCCCCATTCGCCGCCGACGCCGAGGCCCTGCGCGAACCGCAGCGCGGTCAGCAGCAGCGGCGCCCACACGCCGATCGAGTCGTAGCCGGGCAGCGCTCCGATCAGCACCGTGGCCACGCCCATCAGCAGCAGCGAGGTGACCAGCACGGGTTTGCGCCCGCGCCGATCGCCGAAGTGCGCGAACAGCACTCCGCCCAGCGGCCGGGCGACGAATCCGATGGCGAAGGTCGCGAACGATGCGATGGTGCCGACCATCGGGGCGAACTCGGGGAAGAACAGCTCGTTGAACACCAGCGCGGCGGCGGTGCCGTAGATGAAGAAGTCGAACCATTCGATCGTCGTGCCGATGAGGCTGGCGAACGCCACCCTGCGGGCGTTGCCCGGGCCGGTGCCGCTGGGGGAACCAGCGTTGCTCGGGGGAACAGCCATCGCGAACGCACCCTTCGGATGTGTGGTCCAAATAACTAACGCTGTAAGGTTCGCAGCACGCTAATCACCGGCCGCCACGCCGACAAGGGGCGAATCGAAAAATCCAGGCACCGGCGGCGGATCCGGTGCGGCCGGTCGTGCTGGGATGGGCTGATGCGAGGCAGGCAATTGTCCGGAGGCGGCCGCGCGGTGCGGATCGCTCCCGACCGCCTGGCGGGCTGGTTCGAGCGGTTCGCCGACGGGCACGGTGGCGCGCTGCGCACCGTTCTCGGCCCGCGCCGCGTCGAAGTGGCCGCCGCCGACGGCGCCACGGCCGCGGTGACCGTCCCGTTCGGCGAGCTGGCCGGACCGCACGGCGAGCAATCCGGCCTGGCGGTGTCAGCGCTGGTCGAGCACGTGTCGCGGACGCGCCGGGTCGGGCTGGTGCTGGTGCGCCTGGGCGCGCACAGCGTGGGCATCGCCCGTGGCGGCGTGATCGAGGTTTCCTCGACCGATCGGCACCTGGTGCACGGCCGGAACAAGGCGGGCGGGCAGTCGCAGCAACGATTCGCGCGCCGCCGCGAGGGCCAGGCGCGCCGTTCCCTGGAGTCCGCCGCCGACGACGCCGCACGGGTGCTGCTGCCGGAACGCGAGCGGCTCGACGCCGTGATCCTCGGCGGGGACGGCAAGGCGTTGGACGCGCTGCGCGCGGATCCGCGGCTGCGCGAGCTGCTCGCCGCGGCCGAACCCGGCGTGCTCGACGTCGCCGAGCCGCGCCGTTCGGTGCTCGACGATGCGGCGGTCCGCGCGATCTCGGTGGAGGTCGAGATCCACGATCCGGCTCCCTGATCTACCCCGTGGCCCTGGCCTGCCGGGCCCGCCCGGTGACGCTCAGTGCCGGAGTGCACGCCTGACCCGGTAGTCCGGCCGTTACACTGGTCGACGTGGTGAGCAAGCACGCGATCCCGCGGCACGCCGTGCGACGGCGATCCCACCCGCGGGAGTACTGCCTGATGGTGTCCGCCGACTAGCGGCGCCCCTTACAGCCCATCGGCCCGGTCGTACCGGCGATGGGCGTTTTCGCGATCTCGCTCGACCACTAGCCTCCGGAGTTTTCGTTGATCTCTGCCACTTCCCTGGAACTGCGCGCTGGTTCGCGCATCCTGCTGTCCGGTGCGAACCTGCGCGTCCAGCCCGGCGACCGCATCGGCCTGGTCGGTCGCAACGGTGCGGGCAAGACCACGACGCTGCGCGTGCTCGCGGGCGAGGGTGATCCCTACGCCGGTGAGCTGGTGCGCAGCGGCGAAACGGGTTACCTGCCGCAGGACCCGCGGGAAGGCGACCTCTCGGTCGCGGCCAAGGACCGGGTGCTCTCCGCGCGCGGCCTGGACCGGATCCTGCGCGACATGGAGAAGGCGCAGACCGCGATGGCCGAACTCGCCGACGACCGGCAGCGGGACAAGGCCATCGACCGCTACGGCAAGCTCGAGGAGCGCTTCGCCGCGCGCGGCGGGTACGGCGCCGAGAGCGAAGCGGGCCGGATCTGCTCGAACCTGGGGCTGCCGGACCGGGTGCTGACCCAACCGCTGAGCACGCTCTCCGGTGGCCAGCGCCGCCGGGTCGAGCTGGCCCGGATCCTGTTCGCCGCCGCGGAGGCGGGCCCCGGTGGCGGTTCGGCGACGACGCTGCTGCTGGACGAGCCGACCAACCACCTCGACGCGGATTCGATCAACTGGCTGCGCGAGTTCCTCCGCAACCACGACGGCGGCCTCGTCGTGATCAGCCACGACGTCGAGCTGCTCGGCGACGTGGTGAACAAGGTGTGGTTCCTGGACGCGGTCCGCGGCGAGGCCGACGTCTACAACATGGACTGGAAGCGCTATCAGGAAGCGCGCGCCGCCGACGAGAAGCGCCGCCGCCGGGAACGCGCCAACGCCGAGAAGAAGGCGTCCACGCTCATGGCGCAGGCCGACAAGATGCGGGCCAAGGCCACCAAGGCCGTCGCCGCGCAGAACATGGCCCGCCGCGCCGAGAAGATGGTCAACGACCTGGAAGAGGAACAGGCCGACGACAAGGTCGCCAAGATCCGCTTCCCGGAACCGGCCTCCTGCGGCAAGACGCCGCTGACCGCCCGCGGGCTGTCCAAGTCCTACGGCTCGCTGGAGATCTTCACCGGCGTCGATCTCGCCGTCGACCGCGGCTCCCGGGTCGTGGTGCTCGGGCTCAACGGCGCGGGCAAGACCACGTTGCTGCGGCTGCTCGGCCACATGGAGGAGTCCGACGCCGGCGAGATGGTGCCCGGCCACGGGCTGCGCGTCGGCTACTACGCGCAGGAGCACGAAACCCTCGACCACGACGCGACCGTGTGGGAGAACATCCGCAGCGCGGCCCCGGACACCCCGGAGCAGCAGCTGCGCACGCTGCTCGGCGCGTTCCTGTTCCGCGGTGAACAGCTCCAGCAGCCCGCGGGCACGCTCTCCGGCGGGGAGAAGACCCGGCTGGCGCTGGCCGGGCTCGTCTCCAGCGCGGCGAACGTGCTGCTGCTCGACGAGCCGACGAACAACCTGGACCCGGCCAGTCGCGAGCAGGTGCTCGACGCGTTGCGCAGTTTCACCGGAGCGGTGGTCCTGGTGACGCACGATCCCGGCGCGGTCGAAGCGCTCGAGCCGGAACGGGTGATCCTGTTGCCCGACGGGACTGAGGACCACTGGTCCGAGGACTACATGGAGCTAGTGCAACTCGCCTGACGAGTGGTTTTTCCCACCCTGGGCCGTACGCGGCGTGACGACCGCTGCTCCGGTGGCGCGAACACCCGTTACGACCAATCATGCCCGGCTCGGCGCATCGAAACGCCCTGACCTGCGAAGAACTCCGGCGGCTAGGCGGCTCACCGCCGGATGTCGCGGCTGAGTTAGTCCGAACAGGTGAGCGCATTCCGGTGATCGCCGTGGGCTGATCTCGACCGTTGGGCGATCTTTTTGCATGATCGCCTGGCGTTTACGGCCGTCCTGTTCGATCATTGCGACGACAGGGGTCGCGAGCGGCCCGACCTGTTCGGAGGGAAGGCGGGGACACTGTGGCTGACCTGAAGAAGGGTGCGCGAATCACCGGAAGCGCACGGGACAAGCTTGCCAGTGACCTTAAGAAGAAGTACGAGAAGGGAGCCAGCATCCGCGCCCTGGCTGAGGCGACCGGCCGGTCCTACGGGTTCGTGCACCGGGTGCTCAGCGAATCGGGCGTGCAACTGCGCGGCCGCGGGGGTGCGACGCGTTCGAAGAAGAAGTGAGGCAGCGGGCATGATCGGTTCGTTGCGGTTCCTTTCCGGCCGGCGGGTACCGTTCGGTTCCGCCCGGTCGACGCAGAACTGATGGAGGCCCGTTTGCAGCAGTCGAGGATGGACGCCGACCTCCTGGACCGTGGCGGTGTGGGGCTCACGGTTCAGGGGCGGCGCGCCACCATCACGCTCGACCGCCCGGACAAGCTCAATGCGCAGACTCCGTTGACGTGGGCGGCGCTGCGCGAGATCGGCCAGTCCCTCGACCCGGGAGTGCGGGTCGTCGTGGTGCGCGCGCGGGGGCGCGCGTTCTCCGCCGGGCTGGACCGCAGGTTGTTCGGGTCCGAGGACGTGGACGGGGCGCCCGGCCTGATCGGACTGGGGCAGCGCCCCACCGAAGAGGCCGACGCCGAGATCGCCGGGTTCCAGCAGGGCTTCAGCTGGCTGCGGGAACCCGACCGGGTGACGATCGCGGCCGTGCAAGGCCACGCCATCGGCGCCGGGTTCCAGCTCGCGCTGGCCTGCGACCTGCGGGTGCTCACCGAGGACGCGCGGTTGCGGATGGCCGAGACCGGGTTGGGCCTGGTGCCGGATCTGGGTGGGACGTTGCCGCTGGTGCGCGCGATCGGTTACGCCCGCGCGGTCGAGATCTGTGCGGCCGGCCGGGAGGTTGGTGCCGAGGAAGCCCTGCGGATGGGCTTGGCGAACTCGGTGGTGCCCGTCGAAGGGCTGGACGCCGCGGTCGATCAGCTCGCCGAGGCGGTCAGCACCCCGCCGGAAGGCGCGGTGCGCGAGACGCTGGCCTTGCTGGCGCAGGCCGACGAGGCGGTGGACCCGGAGCAGCAGCTCGCCGCGGAGCGGGCGGCGCAGATCCGGCGGATCACGGAGCTGGCAGGCGCGCTCGAAGCGAACTGAGCGAATCGCCCGGACCGGGCTCGACCTTCGGGTCGGGCCCGGTCTTTCGTGCCCGGGTCGGGAGGCACATCAGGTGAGGCCGGGGACGCGGGCGCCGTAGTGGCGCAGGTTCGCGGCGTTGGCGTCGTCGCCGCCGACGGTGTTCGCGCTGCGCCACACCGGCAGCTCGAGTCCGGCGCGCTGCGCGGAGTCGTGCAGCCGGACCAGCAGCAGGTTCCACAGGTAGGCGTTCGCCAGCGAGGACAGCGGCGCGGTGACCGGGTCTCGGGGCGGGTAGCTGGCGTCTCCACCGGGGGTTCGGGTGTCCAGCACGATGTGCGCTTGCTCGGCCAGGGTGGTGCCCGCCCGCTTGGGGGCGTCGGCGCTCGCGGCCGGGGAAGTCACCGCGATGACGGTGGATCCCGCGCCCGCCGCGGTCACGGCCAGTTCCACCGGGTACGGGTTGACGCCCGAGTTGGAGAAGACCACCAAGGCGTCCTGGCCGCCGCGGAACTCCGCGTCGGCGAGCATGGTTGCGGCCAGGCCGCTGGTGCGCTCGGTGCCGGTGGAAGCCACGGCGCCGTGCAGCGGGAGCAGGTCGGGGCGGTAGAGCGGGCGCACGGCCGCCAGTCCGCCTGCGCGGTAGAAGGACTCCATGACTCCGGCCAGCGAGTGCCCGGCCCCGGCGGTGCACACCAGGCCGTCCGCGCGCAGGCAGGTCAGCAGCGCGTCCGCGGCTTCGGCGAGCGCGGTGGCGTTGCGCGCACCGACTCCGCGCAGGTGCTCGAGGGTGGCTTCGGCGTGCGGCGGCGCGGGCTGGCTGCCGAGAACTTCGGACATGGGCACTGCTCCTCGGGTCGATGGCGCGAACACCGCTGGTCTATACCTGTTCGGCGGTGCGCGGCAAGCACGTCGATTCCGCGCCGCTCGGCGTGCTGATCGCGCGGGTGTGATCAACGCGGGTCTACAATGATCGCTTCGAGGGGCCGGACGTGCCGATTCGCGAACCGGTCGGCGTCCGACAAGGTCAACGGGACAGATCAGCAGGGGTCGCATGTCGCAGCGCAGCAATCGCCGCGCCGTGCTCGCCGACGCAGCAGTCGAGGTGTTGGCGCGCGAAGGGGGGCGCGGGCTCACGCACCGGGCCATCGACCGGGAGGCCGGGTTCCCGGAGGGGACCACGAAGAACTACCACGCCACCCGGGAAGCCCTGTTCGCCGCGATCGGCCGCCGGGTCGCCGACCAGCAGACCGCGGCCATGCGCCGGTTGCGCGAGCAGTTGCCCGACGGGGTCGCGCAGGGCGACGTCACCGCGCTGTACCTGGCGATGCTGCAGCGGATGGTGACCACGGCCCGGTCCCAATTCCTCGCGCTGTTCGAGCTGCACCTGGAAGGGGTGCGCAATCCGCAGGTCCGCTCGGCGCTGGGGGAGATCACGCTGGCCGGGGTGGATTCGGCGGTGCACCTGCACGCAGCGGTCGGCGAGCCGATCCCGGCGCGCGGCGCGGGTTTGCTCGACGCCGGGATGCTGGGCGTGGCGATGACGATGCTGAGCCTGCCGGACGACGTGGTGGGCCGGATCGGCTTCGACGACCCGGACGCGCTCGGGCGGTCGCTGCTGGACATGGCCGCGGACGCGGAGCCGGCGGAAGGGTTGTTGCGCGGGCAGGCGAGCTGAGCGCTGCGCGGTTCGGGTGAAATGCGCGCTCGGTGCTGCCCCCGCGCCGCGTTGCGCTGCTGACCGAAAACCTGCCTGCTGCCGCGCGTCAGCTGCGTTTCCGCCGCACACATCGGCTCGGGGGCCGCGCTGCGCGACCGCAAGATCACGCGAGGTAGTGTCCGTTGCGCGGTAGGCGCCGTACGTCGTGAACCGGCGGGTTGGCATCATTGGCCGACGGCGTTTCCAGGCGAGTACAGCTATCGACTGCGTGGGGTGCAACGAAGGCATGTCGAATCCGCCGCTGCAAGACGGCCCGGTCGATCCGCTGGCGGTGGTGTTCGCCCGCCTCGCCGACGTTCCGCTGGACGTGCTGGACAAGCTGATCGAGTCCACCAACGCGGTCTACGGCGACCTCAACAAGGTCCACGGTCACGCTTACTGGGGCGACCTGGTGCTGCACCAGGGCGCGGCGATCAAGGCGTTGCGCGAGGCGAGGGAATGCCTGGACGCACTGCGTTCCGAGGCGGTGGGCGCGCGGAATTCCGAGCTCGGCGTCTCGGTGGCGACCGCGGTGGTCGACGGCGAGCGGCACTACGCGCACACCTCCGAGGACAAGGCCGGGCTGGTGGAGAAGGTGCTGCGGCCGGGCACCGCGGGCCGCGCCAGCCACCTCTACGTCTGGGACCGCCCCTACGAGAGCGACGACATCCCGGGGCCGTACCAGAGCGTGCGGGTCGTGACCGACGGCGAAGCCGAGGTCGGGGTGGTCAACTACACCGAGGAATCCGAGGACGGCGAGCTCACGTCCTGGCACACCCGCAACCCGGAACCGTTCGCCGAGCCGCCGAAGCTGCGCTTCGACGTGGGCAGCGCGCTGCTGTTCCCGCGCGATTCGGTGCTGGCATTCCGGGAGCTGCGCGCGGGCCTTCTGGAGTACGTCGCGGACGGTTCCCGGCCGGAGGCGCTGCAATGGCAGCAAGTCCGGTGGGGCGAGACGTGATCGCAGGTCACGGGATTGCCGGACGGGTTCGGTAACTGTTCGGTACACATTGGGTTAGCCATTCGGCGCAAGCTCTTGTGAACTATTGACGAGAAGCCGTCGAGGATGGTTCTTTTTTCTCACTTCGGGAGAAGAGGAGGTCCTCGTGGCTCGAAGAATCGTGGTTCTGCTGGCCGTGCTGGCCGGTTTCGCCGTTCCGGCGGCGGCAGGCGCGCAACCGGCGGATGCGCCCGCCCGCGCGGCGACGTTGCGGGTCGGAACGGCGCAGCAGATCGACTCGCTGAACCCGTTCCTGGGCTACTCGCTGGCGTCGACCGACCTGTTCCGGTTGATCTACCCGACGCTGACCACGTACGACCCGCGGGACTTCGCGCCGGAACCGGAGCTGGCGGAGTCGTGGTCGACCTCCCCGGACAAGCTGACCTGGACCTTCAAGATCCGCCCAGGGGTGCGCTGGACCGACGGGCTGCCGGTGACCGCGCGCGACGCCGCCTACACCTACGACCGGATGATGCGGGACCCCACGGCGGCCACCGCGAACGGCAACTTCGTGGAGAACTTCCAGTCGGTGTCCGCGCCGGACGACGGCACGCTGGTGATCCGCACCAAGACCCCGCAGACGACGATGCTGGCCATCGACGCGCCGATCGTGCCCGCGCACGTGTGGTCGAAGATCCCCGACCTGACCTCCTACCCGAACGACCGGATGCCGGTGGTCGGGTCGGGTCCGTTCCAGCTCACCGAGTACGAGCCGGAGCGCTACGCCGCGCTGCGGGCCAATCCGGACTTCTGGCGCGGCCCGGCGAAGATCGGCGAGCTGCGGTTCGTGCAGTTCAAGAACACCGACGCCGCGGTGCAGGCGCTGCGCAAGGGCGAGATCGACGTCGCGCAGCAGCTCACTCCCACGCAGTTCGAAGCGCTGGCCGGGCAGCGCGACATCCAGCAGGTCAAGGGCCAGGGGCGCCGGTTCTCCGAGATGCTGATCAACCCGGGTGCCACCAACAGCGAAGGGCAGCCGATCGGCAGCGGGCATCCGGCGCTGACCGACGTGCGGGTGCGCCGCGCTGTCGACAAGGCAATCGACAAGCCGAAGCTGATCGAAAGGGTGCTCAACGGATACGGCCAGGTCGGTGGCGGGTACCTGCCGCCGATCTTCGACGACTACCACTGGAAGCCGCCGCGGCCGCGCGGGTTCGACCCGGCCGCGGCGAACCGGGAGCTGGACGCCGCAGGCTACCTGCGCGGGCCGGACGGAATCCGCCGCACGCCGCAGGGCGAGCCGCTGAACTTCGAGTTCATGCTGCACGCGAGCACCTCGGCGGATGCGCAGGTGGGCGAGTTCGTCAAGCAGTGGCTGGCCGACATCGGCATCGCGGTGCAGCTGGATCCGGTCTCGGACAACCAGGTCAACGACCGCACCACCGGGGGTGACTTCGACCTGGCGATGTCCGGCTGGTCGGCGAACCCGGACCCGGACTACGTGCTGCGGCTGCAGACCTGCGGCTCCCGGCCCAGCCCGGACGGCGGTGGCACGCCGGACTCGTTCCTGTGCGACCCGGTCTACGACGACCTCTACGCCCGCCAGCTCGGCGAGTTCGACCCGGCCAAGCGCATCGACCTGGTCAAGCAGGCGCAGCGGCGGTTCTACGACCAGGCGAGCGCATCGGTGCTGTACTACCAGAACTCGCTGGAGGCGTACCGCTCCGACCGCTTCAGCGGGTTCACCACCCAGCCCGCGAACGGGGGCGTGATCACCGGGCAGCAGGGCTACTGGGGCTACTACGGCGCCCAGCCGACGCCGAAGGCCGAGCACGCCTCGGATCCCCCGGACTACGGGCGGATCGGGCTGGTGCTGCTCGGGATCGTGGTCGTCGGCGGAGTGGTGATCCTGCTGGTGGCGCGCCACCGGCGGGCCACCATGGACGAACGGGAGTGACGCGATGGCCGATCCGGTGACGCAGCACCAACCACGCCCGGCCGAGGAACCGGCGACCGAGGACGCCGCGACCGGCTCCGGCGGCTGGCTGCGCTACGCCGCGGGCAAGCTCGGTGGCGGGCTGCTGAGCCTGTTCCTGGTGGCGGTGCTCGGGTTCTTCCTGTTCCGGGTGATGCCCGGTGATCCGGTGCGCACGATGACCCGCGGCGCGGCGGTCTCCGGCGAGCAGATCCAGCAGTTGCGGCACCGCTTCGGGCTGGATCAGCCGCTGTGGAAGCAGTTCCTGGACTTCCTCGGCGCGCTGCTGCGCGGTGACCTGGGCACCTCCTACACCTACAGCCGCCCGGTGGCCGACCTCATCGCGGAGCGGTTCTGGCCGACGGTGCTGCTGGTCGGCACCGCGACGGTGCTGGCGGTGGTGCTCGGGCTGTGGATGGGCACGCGGGCGGCGTGGCGCCAGGGCGGGAAGTTCGACAAGATCTCGACCTCGGTGGCGTTGACGTTTTGGTCGGTGCCGACGTTCTGGTTCGGGCTGATCGTGCTGATGGTCTTCGGCGTCGGGGTCGGGCCGATCCCCGGGCTGTTCCCGGTCGGCGGGATCAACTCGCCGGACACGCCGCCGGAGCTGCCCGCGCAGGTGCTGGACGTGGCGCGGCACCTGGTGCTGCCCGCGTCGACGATGGTCGCGGTGGTCTACGCGCAATACCTGATGGTGATGCGGTCCTCGCTGCTGGAGGAAATGGGCGCGGATTACCTGACCACCGCGCGCGCGAAGGGCCTGCGCGAAGACCTGGTGCGGCGCAGGCACGCGGTGCCGAACGCGATGCTGCCGACGGTGACGCTGATCTTCCTGCACCTGGGCCTGGTCGTGGGCGGGGCGATCACCGTGGAGACGGTGTTCTCGTGGCCCGGGCTCGGCCTGCTGACCTACGAGGCGCTGAAGGTGCCGGATCTGCCGTTGCTGCAAGGCACATTCATCGTGCTGGCGGGGAGTGTGATCGTGATGAACGTGGTGGCGGACCTGCTCTACCGGGTCCTGGACCCGCGGGTGCGTGCCTCGTGACGGCGCCGCAACCCACGGGGCAGCAACCGACGGGGCAGCAACCCACGGGCCGGCAACCCACGGCAGGGCAGCTGTTGCGGGCGCGGCGGCGCGCGTCCGCGGCCGAGTCGTGGCGGGTGTTCCGGCAGGACCGCGGCGGGGTGGCCGGGCTGGTCCTGCTGGTGGCGATCACCGCGCTGGCGTTGCTGGCCCCGGTGCTGACCCAGCAGTCCGGATTGGACGTGACCAGGGCGACCGGTGATTCGCTGCAGGCGCCGAACGCGGATTTCTGGCTCGGCACCGATGAATCCGGCCGCTCGGTCCTGCTGCTGACGTGGTGGGGCGCGCGGGTGTCGCTGGTGGTGGGCCTGGCCGCGGCGGTGCTGTCGGTGGTGATCGGCACGATCGTCGGCGTGCTGTCCGCGCACTTCAGCGGGTGGACCGAGACGGTGCTGATGCGGATCACCGACTTCTTCCTGGTGCTGCCCGCGCTGGTGCTGGCCATCGCGCTGTCCACAGTGCTCGAACGCGGGCTCGGCACGATCGTGCTGGCGATCGGGGTGACCTCGTGGCCGACCACGGCGCGGCTGGTGCGCGCGCAGACGCTGACCGTCGAAGCCCGGCCCTACATCGAGCGGGCGCAGGTGCTCGGCGGCGGGCACGCGCACGTGATCCGCAAGCACGTGCTGCCCGCCGTGCTGCCGCTGGTGTTCGCGAACACCACGTTGTCGGTGGCCAGCGCGATCATCATGGAGTCCACGCTGGCGTTCCTCGGGCTCGGCGATCCGAGCCGCGCCTCCTGGGGCTCGATGCTCAAGTCCGCGATGGACACCGGTGCGGTCACCGGCGGCGCGTGGTGGTACCTGCTGCCGCCCGGGATCGGGATCGTGCTGGTGGTGCTGAGTTTCACGCTGTGCGGAAGGGCGATGGAGACGGTGTTCAACCCGAGGTTGCGGGGGCAGCGATGAGCCCGATCCTGGAGCTGCGCGGAGTGTCGATCACCTACCGCGGCGCGGCATCCCCGGCCGTGCGGGACGTGGACCTGAGCCTGGAACCGGGCGACACGCTCGGCCTGGCTGGGGAGTCCGGGTGCGGCAAGACGACGCTGGCCATGTCGGTGTTGCGGCTGCTGCCGCGCTCGGCTGAGGTGGGCGGTGCGCGGCTGCTCGATGGGCAGGACGTGCGCGGCATGTCGTTCGGGCGGATGCGCGCCGTGCGGTGGTCCACGGCGTCGGTGGTGTTCCAGGGCGCGATGCACGCGCTGAACCCGGTGCAGACGATCGGCGCGCAGATCGCCGAGCCGATGCGGTTGCACGAGACCGTCTCCGGCGATCCGCGGGCGCGGGTGGTCGAGCTGCTGGAGGCGGTGGAGCTGCCCGCCGAGCGCGCCGACGCCTACCCGCACGAGCTCTCCGGCGGTCAGAAGCAGCGCGTGATGATCGCGATGGCGCTGGCCTGCGATCCGCGGTTGATCATCGCCGACGAGCCGACGACCGCGCTGGACGTGGTGGTGCAGGCGCAGGTGCTGGAGCTGCTGGGCAGGCTGGTCGCCGAGCGCGGCATCGCGCTGCTGGTGATCAGCCACGACCTGTCGGTGCTGTCGTCGAGCTGCGCCCGGATCGCGGTGATGTACCGGGGCGAGGTCGTCGAGCACGGCCCGTCCCACCGGCTCATGGCCGCTCCGGAACACCCGCACAGCCGCGCGTTGGCGGAGGCGTTCCCGACCGTGGGCGATCCCGGGTTCCGGCTGGTGCAGCCGGGCGAGCCGGGTCGTGCGCTGCTGTCGGCCGCGGGGGTGTCGGTGACGTTCCCGGCGCGTTCGGGCCCGCCGGTGCGCGCGGTTCGCGAAGTGGATCTGCAGGTGGGGGAGCAGGAGATCGTGGCGCTGGTCGGCCAGTCCGGTTCCGGCAAGACCACGCTGGCCAGGACGCTGCTCGGGTTGCAGCCGCCGACCGCGGGCGAGGTGCGCTTCGACGGCGCACCGCTGCCGAGTTCGTCGGCCGGGCTGCGGGAGTACCGGCGGCTGGTGCAGCTGGTGCTGCAAGACCCGACCGGTGCGCTCAACCCGCGCAACACCGTCTACGAGCTGGTGGCCGAGGGGCTGCGGATCCACGGTGCCGCCGCCGACGAGTCGGCGAAGGTCGTGGCCGCGTTGGAGGCGGCCGAGCTGCGGCCCGCCGAGGACTTCCTGTCGCGCTTCCCGCACGAGCTCTCCGGCGGCCAGCGGCAGCGGGTGGTGATCGCCGGTGCGCTGGTGCTGGACCCGAAGGTGCTGGTGGCCGACGAACCGGTGGCCTCGCTGGACGCCACCGTCCGCGGCGAGATCCTCGCGCTGCTGCTGCGGCTGCGCGAAACCCGCGGTCTGTCCACTTTGGTCATCACGCACGATCTGGGGCTGGCCTGGAACATCGCCGACCGGGTGGCGGTGATGTACCGCGGCGAGATCGTCGAACTCGGGCCGGTCGAACAGGTGCTGCTCGAACCGCAGCACGACTACACCAGGACGCTGCTGGCCGCGGTGCCTTCGCTGGCGGGCCGCGGCGAACCGGCCGCGGAGTGAGCGAACCGGTGGCCGCGGCGATCGACGCGAACGGGACCGGCAGCTGGGGCACCCTGGCCGAGTAGGAACTTCGCACCGGTGAGGAGCCGTCATGGCCACCAGCACGATCGACCCGGACGCCGCGATCACCACGCTGATCAACGTCTTCCACGTCCAACCGGACAAGCAGCAGGAACTCGTGTCGCTGCTGAACGAGGCGACCGAAGCGGTGATGCGGCACCGCGACGGGTTCGTCTCGGCGAACATCCACGCCAGCCGGGACGGGCACACCGTGGTCAACTACGCGCAATGGCGCGACGAAGCCGCCTTCCGCGCGATGCTCGCCGACCCGGCCGCGCAGGAGCACATGTCCTCGGCCACGGCGCTGGCGACCTCCGATCCGAAGCTGTACACGGTCGCGGCGACGCATCACGCGTGATTCAGCCGAACCCGTCGACCACCGCGGGATGGCCCGGACGGTCCACGCGGACGACGTGGTCGGCGAGCCGTTCGGGCGCGACTTCGGCGCTGTAGCGGTCGAACGCGGGCAGCGTCCAGTGCTCGGACTCGGCGAGTTGGCGTTGCAGCGACCGCCCCGGCAGCCACAGGTGCACGGTCAGCTCGAACGGCAATCCGGCGCCGAGCAGCAGCGGCCCGTCCACGAGCAGCACGCCGTGCTCCGGTAGCCGGACCCGGTCGAGCCTGGGGGAACGGTCGGTCGTCACGTCCCACAGCGCGGGCAGCACCAGTCCGGAGCCGCCGCTGGCGAGCGGATCGAGCGCTTCGCGGCGCAGCCCGCCCAAGTCGAACCAGCTCTCGTAGAACGAATCCGGATCGTCGCGCCCGTGCTCCAGCCGCAGCGACGCCGCGCGCACGTAGCGCCAGGTGCTCACCCGCACGACCTCCCGGCCGCGCACCCGCAGCGGTTCGACCAGACCGTCGGCGAACTCCGCGGTGCCGACGGCGCCGTCGACGGCCACCCGGGGCCGCGGCGCGCGCACCTCGGCGATGGTCTCGGCGAGTTCATCGGCCAGCTTTTCCGGTGTGATCGCTCGGACCCGCATGTCCCCGTTCTATCCGCAACGGCCGGCCGACCCGGCCATGGGTGTCAGCGCAGCGCCGGTTGCAGGACGCTGAGCCGCTGCGCGGACGTGTCCAGTTCCGCGGCCACTCCCAGCGGCATGGTCCGCTGCGCCGCGCAGTGGCCGAAGCCGAGCTCGCCGAGCACCGGGATGCCCAGGTCGCCGAGGAGGTTCCGGAGCACGTCCCGCACGTCTTCCTGCGGCCCGCAGCCGCTCCACGAGCCGAGCGCGACACCGCTGGCGCGGTCGAACCAGCCCGCGCGCAGCAGCTGGGTCAGCGCGCGGTCCAACCGGTACGGGTCCTCGCCGACGTCTTCGAGCAGCGCGATCCCGCGCTCCGGCGGCGGGGCGGTGTCCGGTGCGCCGAGCGCGGCCGCGGCCAGTGCCAGGTTGCCGCCGTAGGTGATGCCGCGCGCCCGCCCCGGCACCAGCGCCTCCGCACCGCGGCGAGTGATGATCGTGACCGACTCGGGGGCGAACAGGGTGCGCCGGAAGTGCTCGCGCGCCGCGCCGTCCTCCACGAACGCCGCGGTGCCGATCATCGGGCCGAACACCGTGGCCAAGTCGAGCTTGTTGCCGAACGCGCCGTGCAGCGCGGTCACGTCGCTCGAGCCGGCGAACACCTTGTGCCCCGCGTTGCTCATCGCGGTCCAGTCCAGGTGGTCCAGCAACCGCATGCTGCCGTAGCCGCCGCGGGCGCACACGACGCCCGCGACGTCCGGATCGCACCACGCCTGTTGCAGGTCGGCGGCCCGGTCGGCGTCGGTTCCCGCGAGGTAGTTCAGCCGCGGATGCCGTTCGCGGACGTGCTTGCCGGGCACCACCCGCAGATCCCAGCTGCGCAGCAGATCGATCCCGGCGTCGAGCAGGTCGGCGGGCACCGGTCCGGCGGGGGCGACCACGGCGACGGTGTCCCCGGCGCGCAGCCGCGGGGGACGGCGTCGTTCGCGGGTGCTCAATGCGGCGCTCCATGAGGGGGAGAAGTTCCGGACTCCGGGGGCGAGGTGAGCGTAGCGGTCCGCAACGCCCGGGCGAGCCGCCCGGCGGCGGCGTGTTCGCGTTCGGCGAACTCGCGGCTCTGCCGTTCCGCGGCCGCCCGCAGCGCCGTTGCGAGCCCGGCTTCGCGGCAGGTGAACCCTGCTGAGGAGGCGTCCGGCCGGATACGGGGGACGGCTGCGCGCGCCCGACCGCGGGTGGCTTAGTGTCGAAGGTGCCATGGCTCGTGTCATCCACGTCTTCCGCCAGCCCGACCGGTTCGTCGCAGGGACCGTCGGGGAACCAGGCGAGCGCACCTTCTACCTGCAGGCGTCCGAGGACGTCCGCACGGTCAGCGTGCAGCTGGAGAAGCAGCAGGTCACCGTGCTCGCCGAACGCATCGGTGCGCTGCTGGAGGAGGTGCAGCGCCGGTTCGACGCGGAGCTGCCCGCCGACGCCCCGGACGACCTCGTCGACTCGGACCCGCTGGCGGTGCCGGTGGAGGAGGAGTTCCGGGTCGGCACGATGGGGCTCGGCTGGGACGCCGAGACCGAAGCCGTCGTGGTGGAGCTGCTCGCGGTCACCGAGGAGGAGATCGACGAGTCCGTGGTGCTCGACGACACCGAGGAGGGCCCGGACGCGGTCCGCGTGTTCCTCAGCCCGGCGCGCGCCCGCGCGTTCGCCGACCGCGCCGAGCGGGTGATCAACGCGGGCCGCAAGCCGTGCCCGCTGTGCAACGAGCCGCTGGACCCGGAAGGCCACATCTGCCCGCGGCAGAACGGCTACCGCCGGTCGGAAGAGGACTAGCGGCTCGTGCATCCCGCCGATCCGGCCGCCCGCGAGGTCCTGGCGCAGGGCCGCATCGAGGTCGAGGGGCGGCTCGTGGAAGCCTCGAACGCCACGCTGCTGTGCTCGGTCGAGCACGACGGCGCGGCGGCCGAGTGCGTCTACAAGCCGGTGCGCGGGGAACGTCCGTTATGGGACTTCCCGGACGGCACGCTCGCCGGTCGGGAAGTCGCCTCCTACCTGGTGTCCGAAGCGCTGGGCTGGCACCTGGTCCCGCCGACACTGCTGCGCGAGGGCCCGTTCGGGCCGGGGATGGTGCAGCTGTGGGTGGACACCGAGGAGGACTCGGACCTGGTCGACCTGGCCGAACCGGCGGACGTCCCGGAAGGCTGGCGAGCGGTGCTGCAGGCGCAGGACAACCACGGTGATCCGGTGGTGCTGGCGCACGCCGACCACGCCGCGCTGCGCCGGCTCGCGGTGCTCGACGTCGTGATCAACAACGCGGACCGCAAGGGCGGGCACATCCTGCACGCGCCCGACGGCGACGTTTTCGGCATCGATCACGGCGTGAGCCTGAACGCGGAGAACAAGCTGCGCACGGTGCTTTGGGGCTGGATCGGCAAACCGCTGCCCGCGGAGGCGACCGAGGCGCTGGGCCGCTTCCGGGCGCTGATGGAGGGCGAGCTGGCCGCCGACCTGGCCGAGCACATCACGCCCAAGGAAGTCCAGGCGATCAACGAGCGGGTGCAGGCCCTGCTCGGCGAGGGCGTTTTCCCGGCGCCTTCCGGTGAGTGGCCCGCGATTCCCTGGCCGCCGTTCTGAGCGTTGGTTTTCCCGCTCGTTCTCCCAGGAAACGGCTGAGGCCGCTGCGCGTGGAGCCGCTCCACAGCAACGGTTGAACCCGGAGCAGCCCGCGAAAATCAGGTGCGCGCTGCGTGCTCGGAACGTCACCATGCGCACGTGGAACAAGATCTCGACCTGAGCCGGGACCCGCATCCGCTGCGCGGCCGCACAGCGCTGGTGACCGGCGCGAGCCGCAGGCAGGGGATCGGATTCGCGATCGCGCGCAGGCTCGCGGCCTGGGGCGGGAGCGTTTTCCTGCACCACCACCGGCCGCACGACGTCGAGCAGCCGTGGGGCGCCGACGACGCCGACGAGGTCCGCGCCGGGGTCTCCCGGCACCTGGTCGGCGACGCCCGGGTCGCGGACGCGCCGGGCGATCTCGTCGAACCCGGCGAGCCGGAGCGGCTGGTGCAGCGCGCGGTCGCCGAGTTCGGGCACCTCGACGTGCTGGTCTGCAACCACGCCCGCAGCGGTTCGGACGGCGC
Source organism: Saccharopolyspora galaxeae (assembly GCF_016526145.1). GTDB lineage: Bacteria > Actinomycetota > Actinomycetes > Mycobacteriales > Pseudonocardiaceae > Saccharopolyspora_C > Saccharopolyspora_C galaxeae. Next base: position 383,342 of record NZ_JADDUE010000003.1, on the reverse strand, counting down.
CCTGGGGGAGTTGGACGCCGAGGTGCTGGACGGGCACTGGGCGGTCAACACCCGCTCGTCGATCCTGCTCGCGCAAGCCTTCGCTGCCCACCACGACGGCCGTCCCGGCGGGCGGGTCGTGTTCCTGACCTCCGGTCAGCAGCTCGGCCCGATGCCGGGCGAGGTCGCCTACGCCGCGGCGAAAGGTGCGCTCGCGGAGATCACCCTCACCCTGTCCGACCAGCTCGCCGACTCCGGCATCACGGTGAACACGGTCAATCCCGGCCCGGTGCAGACCGGGTACCTGGGCGAGCGGGACTGGCACGTGGTCGCACCGATGTTCCCGTTCGGCCGCTACGGCGAACCGGACGATCCCGCGCGGCTGATCGGGTGGCTGAGCACCGACGAAGCCCGCTGGATCACCGGCCAGGTGATCAACACCGAGGGCGGTTTCGCGCGCTGGCGCACGCGCGGGGAGATCCCGCGCACCGACCGGTGAACCGGTTTCAGTCCACCAGCGCCTGGTAGACCATCTGGTGCAGCTGCGAGCGGATCGGGTGCGTGCTGGAGGGCACCAGCTGGGTCAGGAACACGACGGTGAGCTCCTCGGCCGGATCCACCCAGAACGCGGTGCTGGCCAGCCCGCCCCAGGACAGCTCGCCGGGGCTGGCGACCACGCGCGAGGGGACCGGGTCCTCGACCACCGCGAAGCCCAGGCCGAAGCCCTTGCCCGCGTTGCTGACCTCGGAGAACGAGCCGTGCGCCAGCTGGTCGAGGTGCGCCCCGCCGGGCAGGTGGTTGCGCGCCATGAACCGCACGGTGCGGTCGCCGAGCAGCCGCACCCCGTCCAGCTGCCCGCGGCCGAGCAGCATCCCGGTGAACCGGTGGTAGTCGTGCGCCGAGGACACCAGGCCACCACCGCCGGACAGCGCCTTCGGCGGGGTCTCCGGCACCGACGGGCGCTTCGGCCGCACCGCCTTGCCGTTCGAGTCGGCGACGTAGAGCGAAGCGAGCCGGTCCAGCGACTCCGGCGGCACCGCGAAACCGGTGTCGGTCATGCCCAGCGGCTCGAAGATGCGGGTGCGGAAGAACTCGTCCAGGCCCATGCCGGAGGCCACCTCCACCACCCGGCCGAGCACGTCGGTGGACACCGAGTAGTTCCACGAGCTGCCCGGGTCGAACAGCAGCGGCATTCCCGCGTACACGTCGCAGACGCCCTCGAGGTCCAGGTCGGCGGGGGTGCCCAGCTCGAAGCCCTGTTGCCGGTAGATCTCGTCGGTCGGGTGCAGCCGGTGGAACCCGTAGGTCAGCCCGGAGGTGTGCGTGAGCAGGTGCCAGATCCGCATCGGCTCGATGGCCGGCCGGGTCTGCGCTTCCCGCGCGGGGCCGCCGGTGTAGACCCGCAGGTCGGCGAACGACGGGATGAAGTCGCTGACCGGGTCGGTGAGCTCGAACGCCCCTTCCTCGTAGAGCATCATCGCCGCCACCGACGTGATCGGCTTCGTCATCGAGTAGATCCGGAACAGCGTGTCGTCGCGCACCGGGTCCTCGGACTCCAGGTTCCGCAGGCCGCAGGTGCTCGAGTGCGCGATCTTGCCGCCGCGCGCGATCAGGACCTGCCAGCCCGCGAGCCTGCCGTCGTCGACGTAGCGGGCGAAGTGCCGGTCGAGCCGCTGCAGTCGTTGCGGGTCGAAGCCTGCTCCGGCGGGGTCGATCTCGAACTGCGACTGACTCACGGCGTCCTCCTTCGCGACCTGGCTGGTTCGTTTCTACGCGCAGGCGCGGGCCGGTCGCCATGCCGAGTGGTGATCGTCGCGGGCGGCCTCGGCCGGCCGGAGCTGCTTGAGTAGGAGATCCCGCAGCGAGGCGGTGAGGTTCCGCTCAGCGACCACCTACGCAAACCCCTGAACAACAGGCTCTGGGGAGTAGCGTCGGACGGGTGACGAATCTCCAGACTCCACCCACCGGACTGCCCCGTACGGCTGGAGAGCTGCGTGCGGGCGGGTACCTGCCGTGCAGCGTGAAGGCCGAGGTGCGCCGGAACCTGCTCAGCGCGCTGCGTTCCGGCGACCGGCTGTGGCCGGGCATCGTCGGCTTCGACCGCACCGTGCTGCCGCAGCTGGAGCGCGCTCTGATCGCCGGGCACGACGTGGTGCTGCTCGGCGAACGCGGCCAGGGCAAGACGCGGCTGCTGCGCGGGCTGACCGAACTGCTCGACGAGTGGACCCCGGTGCTGCCCGGGTCCGAACTGGACGAACACCCGCTGGAACCGATCACCCCGGCTTCGATCCGCCGCGCCGCCGAACAGGGCGACGAGCTGCCCGTCGAGTGGCGGCACCGCAGCGAGCGCTACGTGGAGAAGCTGGCCACTCCGGACACCGCGGTCGGCGACCTGGTCGGCGACGTGGATCCGGTGAAGGTCGCCGAGGGCCGCTCGCTGGGCGATCCGGAGACCATCCACTTCGGACTCGTGCCGCGCGCGCACCGCGGCATCGTGACCATCAACGAGCTGCCCGACCTGGCCGAGCGGATCCAGGTGGCGCTGCTGAACGTGATGGAGGAGCGCGACATCCAGATCCGCGGCTACAGCCTGCGGCTGCCGCTGGACGTGCTGCTGGTCGCGACCGCGAACCCCGAGGACTACACCAACCGCGGCCGGATCATCACGCCGCTCAAGGACCGCTTCGGCGCGGAGATCCGCACGCACTACCCGCTGGAGCTCGAAGGAGAGACCTCGCTGATCCGGCAGGAGGCGCTGCTGGAGGCCGAGGTCGGCGACCACCTGCTGGAGGTGCTGGCCCGGTTCGTGGGGCACCTGCGGGAGTCCTCCGCGGTGGATCAGCGTTCCGGGGTCTCGGCCCGGTTCGCGATCGCCGCGGCCGAGACGGTGTCCGCGGCCGCGGTGCACCGCGCCGCGCTGACCGGGGAGGACCCGGCGGTGGCGCGGCCGGTGGACCTGGACGCGGTGCCCGCGGTGCTGCGCGGCAAGCTCGAGTTCGAGGCCGGTGAGGAAGGCCGGGAGGACGAGGTCCTCGGCTACCTGCTGCGCCGTTCGGTCGCCGACACCGCGCGCGGCCTGTTCGCCGGGCTGGACCTGCGTTCGCTGGTCGAAGCGGTGACCGGTGGGCACCAGGTCGCCACCGGCGAGCGCATCAGCGGCGGCGACGTGCTCACCGCGCTGCCGGAGCTGCCGGTGCTGCAGCAGGTCGCCGAACGGCTCGGCGTGCGCGCGGACGACTCGTCCGGGCGCATCGCCAGCGCGGTCGAGCTGGCGCTGGAATCGCTGTACCTGAACAAGAAGCTGGCCAAGGACTTCGACGAAGATCGGTCGGTGTACGGCTGATGACTCCGAGGCCGCGCCGCTACCGCTACGGAGCATGGCACGGCGGCTCCGATCCGCTGGAGCCGCCGGTGGACCTGCGCGAGGCGCTGGACCAGATCGGGCGCGACGTGATGGAGGGCGCGTCGCCGCGGTCGGCGCTGGAAGAGATGCTGCGCACCGGCACGCGCGAAACGTCCGGTCTGGACGAACTGACCCGCAGGCTGTGGCAGCGCCGCTCGGAGCTGCAGCGCAGGCACAACCTGGACGGCACCTTGCAGGAGGTGCGCAGGCTGCTGGACCGCGCGGTGGCGCAGGAGCGGGAGTCGCTGGCGGCCGAGGAAGGCGACGACGCCCGGTTCCGCGAGTTGCAGCTGGACGCGCTGCCGCCGGACGCGGCCGGTTCGGTGCAGGAGCTGTCGAACTACGACTGGCGATCCCAGGACGCGCGGGAAACCTTCGAGGAGATCCAGCGGATGCTGGGTTCGGAATTCCTCGAGCAGCGCTTCAAGGGCATGAAGGAAGCGCTGCAGGACACCACCCCGGAGGACGTCGAGCGGGTGCGCAAGATGCTCGACGACCTCTCCGAGCTGCTGGCCGCGCACGCCCGCGGCGATGCCGACGTGCCGCGGCGGTTCGACGAGTTCATGGCCGAGCACGGCGAGTTCTTCCCGGAGAATCCGCGCAACGTCGACGAGCTGATCGACGCGCTCGCCGCCCGTTCCGCGGCGGCGCAGCGGATGCTGAACTCGATGAGCGAGCAGCAGCGCGCCGAACTGTCGCAGCTGTCGCAACAGGCGTTCGGCGATCCGCGCATCGGCGAGGCGCTGAACCGGATGGATCAGCAGTTGCAGTCGCTGCGTCCCGGCGAGGACTGGTCCGGCCGGGGGCGGTTCCGCGGTGATCAGCCGATGGGGCTGGCTGAGGCCACCGAGGCGATGGCCGAGCTGGGTGAGCTGGAGCAGCTCGCCCAGCAGCTCGGCCAGTCCTACCCGGGCGCGAGCCTGCAGGACATCGACCTGGAGGCGCTGGAACGCCAGCTCGGCGAGCAGGCCGTGGTGGACGCGCAGCGGCTCTCCGAGATCGAGCGGCAGCTGCGGCAGCAGGGCCTGCTGCAGCGTGCTCCGGACGGCAACCTGCAGCTGAGCCCGCGCGCGATGCGCAGGCTCGGGGAAACCGCGTTGCAGTCGGTGATCTCGCAGCTGCGCAGCCGCCAGGGCGAACGCGACACCGACCGGGCGGGCGCGGCAGGGGAACTCACCGGCACGACCCGGCCGTGGTCCTACGGCGACACGGAACCGTGGGACGCCGGCCGGACGGTGCGCAATTCGGTGCTGCGCCGCGCCGCCGAGGGCCCGCGGTCGCCATTGCTCCAGGTGGATGACCTGGAGGTCGCCGAGACCGAGCAGCGTTCCCGCGCGGCCGTGGCGTTGTGCGTGGACACCTCGTGGTCGATGGTGCAGGACGGCCGGTGGGTGCCGATGAAGCGCACCGCGTTGGCGCTGAACCACCTGGTGGCCACCCGCTACCGCTCGGATGCCCTGCAACTGGTCACCTTCGGCCGTTATGCGTCCACTGTGGACGATCGGGAGCTGGCGGCGCTGGAAGGCACTTGGGAGCAGGGGACGAACCTGCACCACGCGCTGCTGCTGGCGGGCAGGCACGTGCGGCGGAACTCCGACGCGCAGCCGGTGGTCCTGGTGGTCACCGACGGCGAACCCACCGCTCACCTGGAAACCGACGGCGAAGCGGTGTTCCAGTACCCGCCCACGCCGCGCACCCTCGGCGTCACGTTGTCCGAAGTGGACTCGCTGCACCGGCTGGGCGCGACGCTGAGCGTGTTCATGCTCGGCGAGGACCCGCGCCTGGAGCGGTTCGTGAACATCGTCGCCCGCCGCGGCGGCGGCCGGGTCGTGGCACCGACCGCGGACGGCCTCGGTGCGGCCGTGGTCGGCGACTACCTGCGCACCAAGCGGCGGTGAGGTGGGCGCATCGCCTGGGCGAGCGCTCGGCCGAAGCGGTGGGCGGCGGCTAGGTCGGAGCGATCGAAGGCTGCATGGCCGGGCCGTTCCGGCTGTGCAAGCGAAACCGCCTGGGCCGCTCCGGTGAATTCGAGTCGAACGGCCGTCACGCGGGGCGCCATGTCCGGCGTTCAAGGCTGCCACGCAGGTGGGCGACGATCTGCCGGAGTGACGCCGGAATCCGCTGGTCCCCGACGCCGCGACGGGGAGCGGCGGATGCCTACTGCTTGTTCGCGCCCACCAGGTCCGCGGGATCCTGGGCCTGTTCCTGCGCGATGGACTTGCGGACCGCGTTGATCTGGCGGCGGCCCCAGCTTTCCGACAGGCCGTAGCGCTTGCCGAGCTCGGCCGGCTTGACGGGCTGGTCGGCGGCCAGGGACGTGCGGTAGTCGCTGCGGGCCGCGGAGCGCTTGTCCCGGTCGCTCATCGGGCCGTCCGGCACCGGGGGCAGTTGCAGCGTCTTCTCCGCGTCGGAGGGGTCGGCGGCGGTCCCGTCCTTGGTCGCCGCGTTCGTGGACGCTGGGCCGGTGGATGCCGCGCCCTCGGTGGTCTTGCCGGTGCCTGCCCGGGATTTGGCCGCCGCGGAGCCCTTCCCCGGCCGGTCCGCCGACTTCGAGGCCGTCGTCGGCGTTTCGCCGGTCGTCGTGGGCAGCTCCATGGTCACGGTGGCGGCTTCGGCGTCCGCAGTGGACGGTTCCGGTCCGGTGCGGTTCGCCTTGCTCGCGGCGTTCTTGGCGGCCTTGCCGGAGTTGGGGTCGCTGCCGTTGGCGTTCGGGTCCGCCGCCTCGGAGCTTGCTGCCTTGGAGGCAGTCGTCCCGGATTCCGCCACGTCGGGACCGGTCGCGCTGGAGCCTGCCTCGCCGGAGCCTGTCTCGCCGGAGTCTGGAGCCTTGGAGCCGGACTCCTCGGCGCCGACCGCAACGGAGATCGTGGCCGCGCGCGCGGTTGCCGCGTCCGGCTCGGATTCCGCGGCCGGAGCACCGTTCGTGCCCGCGTCCGATCCGCCCTCGGAATGCGCGGACGCGCCTCGTCCGCCGCGCACGGTCGGAGAATCGTCGGCCGAGGGGGACTCGGCCGCGTTGCTGTTCGCGGTGGCCGTCTCGTCCTGGCCGGGAGCCGGGTAGTTGGCCGAAACCGCGGACGTGCGCACCGAAGCGGCGCTGGCGGCAGCCGGAACGGCATCGCGGCCGCTGTCCACACTGGACTCATGGGTCCGCGCGCCGACGGCCTCCGGCTGAGTTGTGCGTTGCGAGCCGGACGGTTCGACGGAGTCGCCGAACGTGTTCCCGGCAGTCCCGACCGCCCCGCGATCTTCCTGCCGACCCGGCGAAAGTCCCGCAGCCGCCCCGGATTCGCCCGCGAACTGATCGCCGCGCGCGGGCACCGCCGGTTCGGCACCGGACTGCGGTCCCACCGCGCGCGCCCCGGACGGCTCCGCGGCCTGCAGCGCAGCGGCGCGGCGCGCCTCGGGCGGGGACAACGTGCCGAGCCCGGCGATCTCCTCGACCGGGATGTCGATGACCTGGTTGCGGAACGCCTCGCTGGTGCTCTTGCGGTCCACCATCCAGCGCAGCACCAGCAGCCCCGGCCGCAGCCGGAAACCGCGCATCCCGTGCTTGGCCTCGTAGTCGGCGCGCAGTTCCAGCAGCACCACGTCGAACACCGCGACCGCCGCGATCGGCAGCCCGGCCGCGACGATCTGCGCCTCCTGGCTCGGCTGGTGGATCCAGTTGATCCACGAGCTGACCCCGGTGAACGCCCACATCAGAATCCGTCCGCGCACCGCGGAACGACCGTTGATGGATGAGCGGTAGGTCATCAGGGTGCAGGCGAACGCGGCGCCGTCGAACGTCGCGGGCACCAGCCAGGCCGTGACGTTGGTGAACCCGGCCATCGACTGCATCCCGTACTCGTGCAGGCCGACGAAGCTCGCGCCCCAGCCCATCACGGCGGCCATCGCGACGAAGAACAGCGCCGCGATCGACAGCGACCGGCTGCCCCGGTCCACCGCCGCGTCGCCGGGGGCGGACGGCGCATGGCCCGCCGGGAAGGCGTCGTTGGCCGAAGTGGCGATCGGGCGCGCGCTGCTTCCGGCGTCGTGCACGGGGGTCCTCCAGGTTCGTGCGGGCGGGCACGCTCGGCAGTGCCGGATAGTAACTTGGCGATCACCTGGTCAGGTGACCGCCCGTCGATCTCGGCTCTCGGGCGGTCGCTGGTAGTGGCGGCGCCTGCCGCCGCGCCGCGCCTCCGCTGCCCGTGCACCGGTGACCGCGGGACGTCGGCGAGCACCGCACGGACGGCTTCGGCGGAGGCGACCCCGTTCGCTCCGGCGCCCGCGTCCCGGGCTCCACGAACCTGCGCGAACCGCGGTCAGCGCGTCGGCGCGAACGTCGCGATGACCTGCGGATTGGCGTCCGCCCAGCGTTGCGCGGCGGCTTCCTCCTGGCCCTTCGGCGCACTGTTGATCTCGTTCTCCAGCGAGGCGAGCTGCTGGTCGTTCAACCGGAACTTGTGCACCATCCCGGTCACGTCCGGGAAGTCGGCGCTGAAGCCCTCCCGCCCGGCGGCGTGGATCTGCTCCGCAGCGCCCATCGCGCCGCGCGGGTCCGCCAAGTCCTTGATCGGGTACTTCGCGTACGCCCAGTGCGGGTGCCACAGCGTGACGACGATCGGCTGGCGCTCGTTGATCGCGCGCTCCAAGGAGGCCAACATCGCGGTCGTCGACGAGGTCTGCAGCGTGTACTCGCCTGCGAGGCCGTACTGCGGGATCATCTGGTCCCGCGTCACCCGGCTCAGCCCTGCGCCCGGATCGATGCCGGTGATCGTGCCGTGGAACTCGGCGCCCCGGCCGCGCAGGTCCTGCAACGAGTTCACGTCGGTCAGGTACTTCGGCACCGCGATGTTCAGCGTCGCCTGGTCGTACCAGACCCCGAGGTCCTCGAGCTGACCGCGGTACTGGTTCCAGTAGTCGGCGTGCGTCTGCGGCAGCCAGGCGTCCATGAACAGGTCGATGTTGCCGCGCGCCAGGCCCGCGTAAGTAGGTCCGGCCTCCAGCTCGGTCAGCTGCACCTGGTAGCCCTGCCGCTGCAGCAGCACCTTGTAGAGGTTGCTGACCGCGATCGCCTCGTCCCAGGCGATGTAGCCGATGTTGATCCGCTTCGCCTGCTGCCCGGTGCCCGCTTCCCGGCCCCCGCACCCGGCAGCGACCAGCACCAACGCGGCGAGCATCGCCAAACATGCCACCAGCCGACGGGTCCAACGCTTCTTCGGCATGGCACTTCCCGCCCTTCCTAGGCGACCGGCGCGGTCTCCTCGGCCGCGCGCGAGACGGGGGAGCGGTCGGCCAGCACGGCGGTGATCCGGTCCAGGTAGACCGCCAGCACCACCACCGCGACCCCGGCTTCGAAACCCGCCCCCAACTGCACCCGGGTCACCGCGGTGTAGACCTCGGTGCCCAGTCCTTCCGCGCCGACCATGCCCGCGATGACCACCATCGACAGCGACAGCATGATCACCTGGTTGATGCCCGCCATGATCGACGGCATGGCCAGCGGCAACTGGATGCCGGTGAGGATCCGCCGCGGCGGCGCCCCGAACGCCTCCCCGGCTTCGACCACCTCGGCGTCGACCTGCCGGATGCCCAGCTCGGTCAGCCGCACTCCGGGCGGCAGCGCGAAGATCACCGTGGCCACCACGCCCGGCACCGCGCCGATGTTGAAGAAGAAGATGACCGGGATCAGGTACACGAACGCGGGCATCGTCTGCATCAGGTCCAGCACCGGCCGCACCACGTGGCTCACCACCCGCTCGCGCGCGGCGAGGATGCCCACCGGGATCGCCACCACGATCGCGATCACGGCGGCCACCAGGACCAGTGCCAGCGTTTGCATCGCGGGCTGGAACTCGCGCATCCCGGCCACCAGCCCGAATCCGATGATGGTGAACAGCGCGAACCGCCAGCCGCGCAGCCACCAGGCCAGCGCCGTGAGCACCAGCACCAGCAGCCACTGCGGTGGCCACAGCAGCGCCGCGGTCAAGCCGTCCACCGCGGAACGCACCACCAGGTCGATGAAGTCGAAGACCGGCCCGATCGTGTCGTTCAACCAGTTCACGACGGCTTGGAACCAGTCGCCGAGCGGGATGCGGGGCACTTCAGGCATCCGGGGCCTCCTGAGATCGCTGATCACCCAGCGCCCGCAGCAGCACCGCCGGAGTCAGCGCGCCGAGCAGCCGCCCTTCGCCGTCCACGACCGGCAGCACGGCTTCCGCGGTCGCGCGTCCGAGGACTTCGCGCAGCGGCCGGTCCCCGGTGATCGGCTCGGCCGTCGGGGACACGACGTCGCGGATCTCCGCGAGCCCGTCCCGCGCGGCCCGTCCGGCGGCGGCCGCGTCCACGCTGCCCAGCAGCTTGCGCTCGCCGTCGGTGATCAGCAGCCGCTCGGCGCCTTGCAGCGCCGCCAGCGCGTGCTGCGGCGTGCGGTCGGCGGACACGGCCAACTCCGGATCGGCCACCTGCGCGGCGGTGAGCACCCGGCTGCGGTCGACGTCCCGGACGAACCGGGCCACGTAGTCGTCGGCGGGACCGCGCAGGATCTCCGATGCGGTTCCGAGCTGCACGATGCGACCGGCCCGCATCACCGCGATCCGGTCGCCCAGCCGCATCGCCTCGTTCAAGTCGTGCGTGATGAACACGATCGTTTTGGCGAGGCGTTGCTGCAATTGCGCGAGCTGGTCCTGCATGTCCCGTTTGATCAGCGGGTCCAGCGCGCTGAACGCCTCGTCCATCAGCAGCACGTCGGTGCCCGCGGCCAGCGCGCGAGCCAGGCCGACGCGCTGCCGCATCCCGCCGGAGAGCTGCTGCGGGAACCGCTGCTCCCAACCGGTGAGTCCGACCATCTCCAACGCCTCCCCGGCCGCGCGCCGCGCCTGCCCGGCGGGATCGCCCTGGATGCGCGGGCCGTATTCGACGTTGTCCAGCACGGTGCGGTGCGGCAGCAGCGCGAAGTGCTGGAACACCATGCTCATCGTGCGCCGCCGCAGGTCGCGCAGTGCGTTGCCGGACAGCGCGGTGACGTCTTCCTCGTCGGCGTACACGTGGCCTTCGGTCGGTCGCAGCAGGCCGTTGAGCATCCGGATCAGCGTGGACTTGCCGGAGCCCGACAGCCCCATCACCACGAAGATCTCGCCGGTGGCCACGGTGAACGAGGCGTCCAGCACCGCTGCGGTGGCGCCCTCGGCGCGCAGCCGCGCGGTGTCCGCGCCGTCACGCAGCCGCCGCAGCGCTTCGGCGGGATGCGGACCGAAGACCTTGCAGAGCTCGTCCACCCGTACCGATGTCAAATCCCGCCTCCCGCGAACCGTCCCGCCTCCGGCGAGCCGGAATGGGTCGCACGGCACCGGGTCGCGCGATGAGGAACGACATTCCCCGTGCGAATGAGGATACGACCTGGAACCCGGGAAAGAACCCGGATCGAAAGTCCCCTCGACCGTGGCCGAGAACCGATCCAGCGGGCTGCGACCTGCGCGGACCGCGAGCTGTGCGGCGAAGACCGGCAAGCGCGGCGAAGCTCGCGCCGCGGCGATCGCGGAAGGTGCGCAACGGCGGGCCGGGACCGACCCCGCGGGTGCCTGCGAAGCGGTCCGAATCGGGTCCGGCGGTGCTGCTGCGGAGCGAGAGGCACCCGCCCGGGCGCGCCGGAGTGGTTCTCACCATGTGTAACGGGGGCGCGTCCGCCGACCGGCGACGTTTAAGGTCGGGTACATGCAACCCTGGTCGTCGGTATCCGTGCCCCAGGTGCAGGGCACCCCCCGTCCGCTCCGGCTGCACGACACCGCCACCGGCGAGGTCCGGCCCGTCGCGCCCGGCCCGCTGGCGCGGATGTACGTCTGCGGCATCACCCCTTACGACGCAACGCACCTCGGGCACGCCGCCACCTACCTGGCGTTCGACCTGGTGCACCGGATCTGGCTGGACAACGGCCACGACGTGCACTACGTGCAGAACGTCACCGACATCGACGACCCGCTGCTGGAGCGCGCGGAGCGGGACAACGACGACTGGATGGTCCTCGGGATGCGCGAGACCGCGCTGTTCCGCGAGGACATGGAGGCGCTGCGGGTGCTGCCGCCGCAGGACTTCATCGGCGCCGTGGAGGCCATGCCGGAGATCATCGAGGCGGTCGGCAAACTGCTGTCCTCCGGCGCGGCATACCGGGCCGACGACGCCGAGTACCCGGACATCTACTACCGCCACGACGCCACCGGCCGCTTCGGCTACGAGTCGAACTACAGCGCCGCGGACATGGACCGCTTCTTCGCCGAGCGCGGCGGCGATCCGGAACGGCCGGGCAAGGAGCACCCGCTGGACGCACTGCTGTGGCGGGCCGCGCGCCCGGGTGAACCGTCTTGGGACTCCGAGCTCGGGCCGGGCAGGCCGGGCTGGCACCTGGAGTGCTCGGTGATCGCGCTGAACCGGCTGCGGATGGGCTTCGACGTCCAGGGCGGCGGTTCCGACCTGGCGTTCCCGCACCACGAATACAGCGCAGCGCACGCCGAGGCGCTGACCGGGCAGCACCCGTTCGCCCGGCACTACTGCCACGCCGGAATGGTCGGCCTGGACGGCGAGAAGATGTCCAAGTCCAAGGGCAATCTGGTGTTCGTGTCCCGGCTGCGCGGTGACCGGGTGGACCCGATGGCGGTGCGGCTGGCGCTGCTGGACGGGCACTACCGCGCGGACCGCTCGTGGACGGCGGACGCGTTGACCGCGGGCTCCGCCCGGCTCGCGCGGTGGGGCTCGGCGGTTGCGCTGCCGGCCGGGCCGTCCGCGGACGAGGCGATCGCGGGTCTGCGGGACCGGCTCTCCGACGACCTGGACACCGAGCGGGCGCTGCTGGCGGTGGACGCCTGGGTGGACGCGGCGCTGTCCGGCGGTGGTTCGGACGAGTCGGCGCCGGGTGCGGTGCGGGATGCGGTGGACGCGTTGCTCGGGGTCCGGTTGTAGTTTCGCGCGCCCGATTGCGGGCGAAATTGTTTTCGCGGAAGGTGTCGCGGCAATCGTTCGGTCGATCGCCGCGGCACCTTTTCCTTTTCCGCGCGGTTCGTGCGCCGAAGGTTGCCTCCGCAATCGGCGGAAGTCGGACCGGTGCGACCTGGCCGAAAATCCCCCGGCGCGTTTCGGCATCGCGGCGCACGTCGGGCCGAGCACTTGGCGTGATTGATGCCATGCCGCCAGTGGAGTAGTCGCGGCGATCCGGTTACGCGCAATTGGACGAGTTGATTCCTGCTGAACGGGCATCATTGCAGGTCGAGAGTGTTCGCGATGCGGCGGGCGTCATTCGGATGGCGGAATAATCTGAATATTCTCGATCTTTGGCGGAGACACGAACGTCCGATTTGGTGACCCTGCGCGTACGTTGCGCTTTTCCTCGCTCGCCGAAAACCGACTGAACCGCCGGTAGCCGCGTGACTTTCCGAATTCGCTCTGGTTGGATCCCGGTCCATGACTCGGCACGAACCACGAATTGGCGATCGCATCGCGGGTCGTGAGGTGCAATGGTGACGCGGGTCCGCGACGTGCTGGAACGCTCCCGGAAATCGCTGCTCGACGGCACCGCCCGGCAACGCATCGAAGGCTCCACCCGGCACCTGCTGGAACGGTCCCGCGCGACGGTGGCCCAGTTCGTCGGCCAGCCCGCGACCCGCGAGACCGGCCCGCAGGAGATCCTCGCCGGGGTGTGCTCCAGCGTGGCGCTGCGCGACCTCAACCTCGTCGACTCGCTGCTGGAGCAGCTGGAGAAGATGGAGGCCGAGGAGGACGACCCGGACGCGCTGGCGCGGCTCTACCGGCTGGACCACCTCGCGACCCGGCTGCGGCGCAACGGCGAGAACCTGCGCGTGCTGGCCGGGCGCGACGCCGGCGGCGGCAGCTCCGAACCGGCCTCGCTGGTCGACGTGATCCGCGCGGGCGTTTCCGCGGTGGAGCACTACGCCCGCGTCGAGCTGGGCACGGTCGCCTCGCTCGGTGTCGTCGGCTTCGCCGCCGACGACGTCAGCAGGCTGCTGGCCGAACTGCTGGACAACGCCACCTCGCACTCACCTCCGACCTCGCAGGTCACCGTCAGCGCGCACCTGACCGAACAGGGCAGCGTGCTGGTGCGGGTGGAGGACGCGGGCATCGGGCTGCCCGCCGCGCGGCTGTCCGCGCTCAACGAGCGGCTGGCCAGCGCGCCGGTGCTGGACCGCAACGCGGTGCAGCACATGGGGCTGGCGGTGGTGCGGCGGATCTCCGCGCGGCACGGCGTCCGGGTGTGGCTTTCCCGGCGCGCGCCGCATGGCACGATCGCTTCGGCGCTGCTGCCCGCTGCGCTGGTGCAGGAGACCCCGGGCGCGAATCGCGCCGGCCCGAACCGGCCGCGCAAGGAGGCCAAACCGGCGCCCGCGCCCGCACGCGCGACGAGACCCGGTGGGAACGGGACCGGGCGTTCGATACCCGGCGCCACCGGCACGGTGATCGCCGAGGCCGTTCATCCGCAGCGGCCCGCCGATGACGACGCTTCGGCCGCGCCGACCACGCCGAACGGCCTGCCGCGCCGCGTTCCGCAGAGCCTGAAGGAATCGGCCCGGCCCGCGCAGCAGCCCACCGAGCACGACCCGCAGGAACAGCGCGCCGGTCACGAGCAGCTGCTGGCCGACCTCGGCGACTTCGCCGACGGCGAACAGGCGGCCAAGCAGCGGCCCGGCAATCAACAGCAGCACAGCAATCAACAGCAGCACAGCAAGGAACAGCAGCCCGGCCGGCAACAGCGGCACAGCCAGCAACAGCGGCCCGGCCACGAACAGTCCGGCGCGCAACGGCACGACCGGGATCAGCACACCCACGAACAGCCGGACGCCCAAGACCGGCCGGGCTCCGGCCGCACGCCCGGAGGAAATCAGCAGTGACGGCGGGAAACGACACCACAGGACGCGATTTCGGCTGGCTCGTCGACGACTTCGTCGACCGCGTGGCCGGAGCCACCCACGCGCTGATCCTCTCCGCGGACGGCTTGCCGCTGGCCGGGTCCTCGTCGATCTCCGGCGACGAGGCCGAGCAGCTGGCCGCCATTTCCAGCGGCGTGCTCAGCCTTGCGCACAACAGCGCTGCGCTGTTCGACAAGGGGACTTGCGAGCAGATCATCATCCGGCTCAGCCAGGGCTATTTCCTGTTCATGGGCATCGGCTCGGGCGCCGGGCTGGCGGTGCTGACCGCGCACGACGCGCAGATGCGGGTGGTGGCCTACGAGATGACCCAGTTCGTCGAGAACACCGGGCACGCGCTGACCCCGGAGGTGCGCGCCGACCTGCGCCGCGTGGTCAGCGCGCGGCGGCCGGCGTGACGCGGATGCGGGAGGTAACGAGATGAGTGCAACCGCGCGGAGCGATTCCGGCGCGGCGGGGGAGCAACACCAGAACTCGCAGGATCGCGGAGCCCAGGACTCCGAGCCGCACCACCTCCGGGAACCGGGACGCACGCACCCGGATTCCGGCAAATCCCCGGATCCCGGCAGGCCCCCGGATCCCGGAAGACCCCCGGATCCCGGAAGACCCGAGTCCCGCAGCAGCCGGGTGCGCCCGTACGCGCTCACCGGCGGCCGGACCCGCACCCGCCACCAGCTGCTGGTGGAGACGATGATCTCGGTGCCGAACTACGACGCCGAGTTCGCCACCGGGCTGCTGCCCGAGTCGCGGTCGGTCTACGAGTCCGCGCGCAGGCCGATCTCGCTGGCCGAGCTCTCCGCGATCCTGAGCATCCCGCTCGGCGTGATCCGGGTGCTGGTCAGCGACCTGGCCGCGGACGGCGCGGTGTTCATCCACCCCACCGGGCACGCATACCGCTACGACCACGACATCCTGGAGAGGGTTCTGGATGGCCTCAACAAGCTCTCCGCATGACCCCGCCGAGCTGATGCTCTCGGCGAAGATCGTCATCGCGGGCGGGTTCGGCGTCGGCAAGACGACGTTCGTCTCCTCGGTCTCGGAGATCCCTCCGCTGAACACCGAGGCGTGGATGACCGAGGCAGCTGCGGGGATCGACGAGCCGGATCCGGAGGGCGCGAAGACCACTACCACGGTGGCGATGGACTTCGGCCGCATCGAACTGCATTCCGACCTGATGCTGTACCTGTTCGGCACGCCCGGGCAGGCCCGCTTCTGGTTCCTGTGGGACGACCTGGCCCGCGGCGCGCTGGGCGCGGTGATCCTGGTGGACACCCGGCGGGTGCAGGAGTCCTTCGCCGCGATCAACTACTTCGAGCACGACTCGGACGTGCCGTTCATCGTCGCGCTGAACCTCTTCGACGGGCAGCTGCCCTACGAGCTCGACGAGGTGCGCGACGCGTTGGCGCTGAGCCCGGAGACCCCGCTGGTCACCTGCGACGCCCGCGACAGCGTGTCCACTGTGGACGCATTGCGCGCGCTGGTGTCGCACACCATGCGGCTGAACGTGGTCTCCGGCGCGGCATGATCGAGCAGGAGGACGAGTAGGCGATGCGCAAGATACTGATCGTCGGTGCCGGGCAGGCCGGGCTGCAACTGGCGCTCGGGCTCAACGACCAGGGCTACGACGTGACCGTGATGTCCGCGCGCACCCCGGAAGAGATCCGCAACGGCCGCGTGACCTCCACCCAGTGCATGTTCCACAACGCCTTGCAGCACGAACGCGACCTCGGGCTGAACCTCTGGGAGGAGCAGACGCCGAAGGTCACCGGAGTCGGGGTCTCGGTCGGCGGCCCGGACGGTTCCCGCGCGCTGGAATGGGTCGGGCTGCTGGCGGGCTACGCGCAGTCCGTGGACCAGCGGGTGAAGATGGCGGGCTGGCTGGAGCTGCTGGAAAACCGCGGCGGCAAGGTGATCTACCACGGCGTGACCACCGCCGACCTGGACCGGCTCACCGAGCACTACGAACTGGTGCTGGTCGCCGCGGGCAAGGGCGAACTGGTCGAGCTGTTCGACCGGGATCCGCAACGCTGCAGGTTCACCTCGCCGCAGCGGATGCTCACGGTCTCCTACGTGCACGGCGCGGGGCGGCGCCCGGAGCACCCGGACCGCGACGCGGTGCGGTTCAACCCGTGCCCGGGGGTGGGAGAGCTGTTCGTGATCCCCGGCTACACCTTCAGCGGGCCCTGCGAGATCCCGTTCTTCGAGGCCGTCCCCGGCGGCGCGCTGGACTCCTTCCGGGACCGCCCGGAGCCGGCCGAGCACTGGCAGCGGATGCTGGGGCTGATGCGCGAGTACTTCCCCTGGGAGTACGAGCGCTTCGCGGGCGCCGAACTCACCGACGCCCGCGGCACGCTGACCGGCGGCTACACGCCGGTGGTGCGGAAACCGGTCGGCCGGCTGCCTTCCGGCGGGGCGGTGCTCGGCATGGCCGACGTGGTCGTGGCGAACGACCCGATCACCGGGCAGGGCTCCAACAACGCCGCCAAGTGCGCGGCGTCGTTCCAGCACAGCATCGTCGAACGCGGCGCGGAACCGTTCGACGCGGACTGGATGCGGACCACCTTCGAGCGGTACTGGGATTACGCGGCGCACGTGACGAGGTGGACGAACGCGATGCTGGAACCGCTGCCGGAGCACATGATGCGGATCCTGGGCGCGGCGCAGCACAGCGACGAAGTGGCCGGGCGGTTCGTGAACGGCTTCGACGATCCCTCGACCTTCGCCGAGTGGCTGTTCGACCCGGAGCTGGCCGACCGGTACCTGGCCTCCGTGGCGTGAGCTGAACGCGAGAACGCCCTCCGCGCGGAGGGCGTTCTCGCCTGAAGTCAGCCCGGTCCCGGGCCGAGCGGTCCCTTGCCGCCGGGGCCGCGGCGGCGCAGGTAGCGCTCGAACTCGGCGGCGATGGCGTCACCGCTGGTCTCGGTCAGCTTCACCTCGGCGTCTCCGCGTTCTTCCAGCGCGCGGACGTAGTTGCGGACGTCCTCGTCCTCCTCGGCCATCTCGCTGACCGTGGTCTCCCACTCCTCCGCCTGGTCCGGCAGGTTGCCCAGCGGCACCTCCAGGTCCAGCGTCTCCTCCACGCGGTGCAGCAGCGCCAGCGTGGCCTTCGGCGACGGCGGCTGCGAGACGTAGTGCGGCACCGCCGCCCAGAACGCGATCGACGGGATGCCCGCCTGCACGCAGGAGTCCTGGAAGATGCCGACGATGCCGGTCGGGCCTTCGTAGCGGGACCGCTCCAGCCCGTAGTGCGCGGCCGCATCCGCGTCGTAGGCGGTGCCGGTCACCGGCACCGGCCGGGTGTGCGGCGCGTCGGCCAGCAGCGCGCCCAGCGACACCACCGTGCGCACGCCTACTTCGTTGAGGTGCCCGAGCAGTTCGGAGCAGAACGCGTTCCAGCGCATGTTCGGCTCGATGCCGTGCACCAGCAGCACGTCGTGGTCGGCACCCGGCGGCCTGCACACCGACAGCCGCGTGGTCGGCCAGGTCACCTGGCGGGTGACGCCGTCGATCAGCTTCACCGTCGGCCGGGAGACCTGGAAGTCGTAGTACGGATCCGGGTCGATCTCGGTGAGCGGGTCGGCGTCCCAGGTCAGTTCCAGGTGCTCGATCGCGGAGCTGGCGGCGTCGCCTGCGTCGTTCCATCCTTCAAAGCCCAAGATCGCCACCGGGCCGTCCGGTTTGGCCGGTCCGGTGCCGTTCCGATCGGCCTCGGTCTCGCCGGCGCCGTTCGTGCCGGTCCCGGTCTCGCTGGCCGCTGTGGGGCTCCCTTCGGTCCGGTCCACCGGGTCTGCGGAGCGTGGTTCGCGATCGTTCACCGTGTCAGCCTACGACCTATCGCGAACCGCAGCGCCCGACATCCCGCAACCGGACACGCGCCGCCGCCGGAGGGATCGGCCACCTTCCTTGTCAAGGTCCCGCGGGGTTTTGCTCTACTGGGACGCGTGGCAACTGCGAGCACGCCGGGAACCGGCCGCGATGACTGATACCGCCCCCGCCGCCGTCCTGTTCGACATGGACGGCACCCTGGTCGACTCCGAAAAGCTGTGGAGCATCGCGCTGGGCGACTACGCGACCTACCGCGGCGGCGAGCTCAGCCTGGCCACCCGGGAGACCATGGTCGGCTCCAACATGAGCACCAGCATGCGGATCCTGCTGGAAGCCCTCGGCCTGAGCACCACCGAGGCCGAGGTGGCCGCGGCCGCCGACTGGGTCGAAGCCCGCAGCGCCGAACTGTTCCGCGGCGGTCTGCCGTGGCGGCCGGGTGCGCAGGAGGCGCTGGCGGGCGTGCGCGCGCTCGGCGTGCCGACCGCGCTGGTGACCTCCACGATCCGCTCGCTGGCCGAGATCGGGCTGGACACCCTCGGCAGGGACTCCTTCGAGGTCACCGTCTGCGGCGACGAGGTGGGCGGGCGCAACAAGCCGGACCCGGAGCCCTACCTGCGGGCGGCCCGGCTGCTCGGCGTGGACCCCGCCCGGTGCGTCGCGGTGGAGGACTCGCCGACCGGTGTGGCCGCGGCCGTCGCCGCCGGGTGCACGGTGCTGGCGGTGCCGTGCGAGGTGCCGCTGGAACCGGGGGAGCGGCGCGTGGTGCGCGAAAGCCTCGAAGGGCTCGACGTGCGCACGCTGGGTGCGCTGCTGCCCGGCGCGTGAGGGCTGCCGGGTGCTGCGGGCTGCCCGGTGGTGAGGTGGCTGTGGTCCGCCCGCCCGCCGAATGCGAGGATCAGCGCTCGTGAAGACCTTCGACGAGCTGTTCAGCGAGCTCCAGGACCGCGCAAGCAACCGCCCGGACGGCTCGGCGACCGTGGCCGCGCTGGACGCCGGGGTGCACGCGCAGGGCAAGAAGGTCATCGAGGAAGCCGGTGAGGTGTGGCTCGCGGCCGAGCACGAGTCCGATGCGGCCCTCGCCGAGGAGATCTCCCAGCTGCTGTACCGGCTGCAGGTCGTGATGCTCGCCCGCGGCCTGACCCCGCAGGACGTCTACCGGTACCTGTGAGTTCCTCAGCCCGGTAGGCCGTTTCCGCGCATCGCGTTGATCCGATCGCGTCGTGTCGGCCCGCCCGCGGCGATCACTGCGCCATAATGGGCTCAGACGATCATGGAGCCGGGGGAAGAGAGTCGGGGGTGAGCGAAATGTCCGTCGTGCAGCCGGGATCGGCGGCTCCGCGGTGGGAGCTGCTCGCAGGAATGCCGTGCTGGATCGAGCTGGCGACCACCGATGTGGACCAGGCGTGCGAGTTCTACGCCGGGCTGTTCGGCTGGGATTACACGGTGCACGACGAGGGGCAGCGAGGCGAGCACATCATCGCCTCCCGGGAAGGCTTCCCGGTGGCCAGCATCCGGCGGTCCGCCGCGGACCATTCGGTGTGGCGGCTGTTCCTCGCCGTGCAGGACGTGCACGCCAGTACCGAAGAAGCCGAACGGCACGGCGCCGAGCTCGCCGTGCCGATCACGCACGTGCCGGGCATCGGCTCGAAGGCGGTGCTGCTCGGCCCCGCCGATGCCGAGTTCGGGCTGCTGACCCCGGCGGAGTCCTGGCAGTTCGACGTCGGGCTGCCGGGCACGCTGATGTGGGCCGAACTGGTCACCATCAAGGCGCAGGCCGCGGACACGTTCTTCCAGTCGATGTTCGGCTACACCGCCGAGCAGTTCGGCGCGGAGAACCGCTCCAACTACTCCGTGTGGTACCTGGCCGACGAGTCGGTGCTGGCGCGGGTCAGCATGATCCGCGACTACCTCACGCCCAGCACCCGGCCGCACTGGCTGGTGTACCTGGGCGCGGACGCGGAAGAGGGCGTCGACGAGCTGGTGCACCGGGCGGTCGGCCTCGGCGGGCGCATCCGCGTCGACCCGTACGGTTCCAGCATCGGGCGGGTCGCGGTGCTGCGGGACCCGACGGGCGCGCGGTTCGCGGTGGTGGACGGCACGCAGGCCACCGACTGGTTCGACAGCGCCGCCAACTTCGACCCGTACGACGACTGAGCTCGCAAGTGCTCGTCCGTTGAGCTCGTTTTGCTCGGCCGGCGGAACCGGACCGGCGTCCGGAGCCGAACAATCCCAGGACAGTTGAAAAGACGAGCGGGCACGTTCGGCCCGGTAGCGGAACCGCCCCGCTGCCGGGCCGCTTGCTGGGAGCTCGCCGCACTCGGCCGCGTTCGCCGACCGCGGAGAGATCAGTCGGCGCGGTCCAGCGCGGTCTCCTGCCCAGGATCCGGTTCCGGCCAGCCCGGGTACGGCGGCGGGGTGCCGCCGAACGACGGGCACAGCGCCTTGTGGTCGCAGTAGTCGCACAGCTTGCTGGGGCTCGGCCGGAAGTCCCCGGTGCGCCCGGCCCGCAGGATCGCCTGCCAGATCGCCTCCAGCGTGCGCTCGAACCTGCGCAGCTCAGCCTCGTCGGGGGTGTAGGCCAGCGACTGCTTGTCCGCCAGGTACATCAGCAGCAGTTGGCGCGGGATCTCGCCGCGAGTGCGCCACAGCACCAGCGCGTAGAACTTCATCTGGAACATGGCCTTGGCCTCGCCGATCTCCCGCGGGGCCGCACCGGTCTTGTAGTCGACCAGCCGGATCTCGCCGGTCGGAGCCACGTCGACGCGGTCGATGAAGCCGCGCAGCAGCAGCCCGGAGTCCAGCTCGGTCTCCACTCGCAGCTCGCACGCCTCCGGCTCCAGCCTGCGCGGGTCCTCCAGCTCGAAGTAGGAGTCCACCAGCTTGCGCGCCGAGCCGAGCCACTTCGTCAGCTCCGGGTCGTCGGTGAACAGCGCACCGAGCTCGGGCTGCTCGGCCAGCAACTCCTCCCATGCCGGTTCGAGCAGGTCGCGGGCGTGCTCGGCGTCGCGTTCGGCCGTCGGCAGCGCGAACATCCGCTCCAGGGTGGAGTGCACGACCGTGCCGCGGACCTGGGCCCGCGTCGGCTGCTCCGGCAGCTTGTCGACCACGCGGAAGCGGTAGAGCAGGGGGCACTGCTTGAAATCGCCCGCTCGCGAGGGCGAGAGCGCGGGGCGCCGCCTTCCGGAGGACGTCCGCTGGGCCGCCCCCGGCGTGCCGGAGTTCTCGACGTCCGGCGAGCGGTGATCCGCGGCAGCATCGCTCGACGAAGGGCCGCCCGAGGGAGGACCGCCCGCGCACGGATCATCCGGGCGAGCACCGTCCCGCTGCGTGCTGTCCTGCGTAGCTGTGCTGGTCCGGGCCGGTTCCGACATGGTCCGCACGATAGATCAGCGCCCCGACAAGATCCCAAGCACGCCGGATCACCGGCGGTTCACCGCGGCCGTTCTACCCTTTCGGCCATGCCCGCCACCAACGCCCGCAGCCGCTCCGCATCCGGCGACGGCGGTCTGCTGCTGTGCCGGGTAGCCGGTGTGCCGGTGCTGCTGTCGCCGTCGTGGTGGCTCGGCGCCGTGCTGATCGTGCTGCTCTACACCCCGCTGGTCGGGCACATCCTCCCGCAGGCGACAACGTTGACCAGCGCGCTGATCGCCGCCGTGTTCACCGTGCTGCTGGGAGCTTCGGTGCTGCTGCACGAGTTGGGCCATTGCGTGGTGGCGCTGCGGCTCGGGCTACCGGTGAGCCGGGTGCGGCTGTTCCTGCTGGGCGGCATCTCCGAGATCACCCGCGCACCGTCGAAGCCGGGGCACGAAGGTCTGGTGGCCGCGGCCGGTCCCGCGGTCTCCCTGCTGTTGGCCGCGGCAACCGGGATCGGTTGGTTCGCGGTGACGCCGCACGGGGCGGTGTGGCTGCTGATCGCGCAGACCTGCGTGGCGAACCTGGTCGTGGCGCTGTTCAACGTGCTGCCGGGGCTGCCGCTGGATGGCGGGAGGATGCTGCGCGCGCTGCTGTGGGCGATGACGGGCAACCGGCACACGGGCACCAACGCGGGTGTCGTGGGCGCCGGTCTGGTGGCCGCGGCGCTGCTCGTCTACGCGCTCGTGGGCCTGCTGAGCAACACCGGCGACCAATGGCTGCGGCTGGCCGTGTCCGTGTTGATGGCTTGGTTCGTGGTGGCTGGGGCGAGCGCGGAGCACTCCTCGGAACACCGCAAGAGCCGCCCGACGAGGTTGTCCCTGCCCAAGCTGATGCGGCCGGTGCTGCAGCTGCCCGCGGAGAGCCCGGTCGGCGACGCGCTGGTCGCCGCGGCCGGGCGCGGCGTCGTGCTGGTGCGCGCCGACGGCATCGCGGTCGGCCTGCTGGACCAGACCGCTGCCGAGCGGCTGGCCACCCGTTCGCCGCAGGATCCAGCCGAGCGCGCCGCCGAACCCGTCGAACCGGACACCATCCTGCTCTACAGCGAATCCGGCGAAGCCGTGCTGGAGCGGGTGCGCACCGTGCGCGCCTGGCAGTTCCTGGTGATCGATTCCGAGGGGCGGCCCTGCGGGGTGCTGCGCCGCGAGGACGTGCGCAACGCGCTCAACGCCCGCAGACGCAGGCAGTGAGCGGGGCGCGCGCAAGAGCCCGGCGCACCCCTCTGCGACGATGGTCCGCCGTACCCGCCGCCGTGGATCTCACCGGCCGGCGGCTTTTCCCTTCTTGCGCACATGGAGGTCCGACGCACGTGAGCACCGTCAGCGGTGAGTTCGAACCCGGCGACCGGGTCCAGTTGACCGACCCGAAGGGCCGCCGCTACACCGTCGTCCTGGAGAAGGGCGGCGAGTACCACACCCACCGCGGCGTGCTGGCGCACGACGACCTCATCGGCAGTCCGGAAGGCTCGGTGGTGACCTCCGCGGGTGGCACTTCGTTCCTGGCGGTGCGGCCGCTGCTGGCGGACTACGTGCTGTCCATGCCGCGCGGTGCTCAGGTGATCTACCCGAAGGACGCCGCGCAGATCCTCATGTGGGGCGACATCCGGCCCGGCGCGCGGGTGCTCGAAGCGGGCGCGGGTTCGGGCGCGCTCACGTGCTCGCTGCTGCGTGCCGTGGGCGACGAGGGCAGCGTGACGTCCTACGAGGTCCGCGCGGACCACGCCGAGCACGCCGAGCGCAACGTGCGCAAGTTCTTCGGCGAGGTCCCGGAGAACTGGACGTTGCGGGTCGCCGACCTCACCGACTACGACGGCGGCCAGGTGGACCGCGTCGTGCTGGACATGCTCTCCCCGTGGGACGTGCTGGACACCGTGTTCGACAAGCTCGTCCCCGGCGGTGTCCTGGTGGCGTACGTGGCCACCACGACACAGCTCTCCCGGGTCACCGAGGCGCTGCGCGAGCAGCAGTGCTGGACCGAGCCGCAAGCCTGGGAGACGATGCTGCGTCCCTGGCACGTCGTGGGCATGGCCGTGCGGCCCGAACACCGGATGGTCGCGCACACCGCGTTCCTGCTGGTCACCCGGCGGTTGGCGGACGGTGTCACGCCACCGCGCCCGCAACGCAGGCCGAGCAAGGGCTGACGCCGCGCACGATCACGACCCGGCTCATCGAGCCCCGAGCCTGCACACCTTCCACCGGCCGTCCTCGACCTCCAGCAGCAGCGCCTGGGCCACCGGTATCCGCGCCCCGTCCAGCTCGTAGGTCCCGGTCAGTTCGGCGCGGGCCTGCCGCCCCTGCGCGGTGACGGGGCCGAGCCGCAGCTCGAACCGGCCCTGCGAGAGCTGCCCGAGCTGCTGGTCGAGTTCGGCCCGGTTGGACTCGCACAACGAGGAGCCGAGCGCGCCGAAGTCGCCCGCGTTGACCTTGTCGACCATGTCCTGGGCGACCGGCCGGGGTTCGCCGGGATCGTCGCCGCCGAACAGGAGCAGCCCGCCGACCACCGCCGCCGCCACGACCAGCACCCCGGCGCCGCCGAGCACCCACGGCAGCCGGCGGCGCCCGCGCGGCTCCGCCTCGATGTCCGGGAACGGTTCGCGGTCCTGCGCGCCGAAGTTCTCCCAGTCCGGTGCGGGCGGGAACGACGGTTGCGGACCGCCGAACTGCGCGTGTTGCGGCGGCGGGAACGGCTGCTGTCCCGGCTGCGCGGGGTTTCCGGTGATCGGCCCCTTCGGCAACCCGGCGTGCTGGTTGCCGTAGAAGGCGGGCTGCTGCTGCGATTCCGGCGCATCTTCGTCCGCGTCCTCAGCGGCTCGCCGGCCCCACCCGCCCGGGTCGGGCTGCTGCGGCGGATAGGTCATGTCCACCCCCAGGGGTCGTCCGGGCACAACGGCGTCCGGTGCGGTGCGCCCGGTGTGCGGCTAGGCAAGTAGACCAGAGCGGGGAGGCGCCCAAGAGCGGAGCCGATCAACCCGCTGGGCGTGAGATGTCCTACACGAGGATCTCGTGGACCGAGGTTTGGGCCGGTCGCAGCAGCGCTGTGTTCCAAATGGTGGGAGCTGTGACGATTCGCCGACACGCCCGTGCGCGTCGGCACTCCAACGACACCCGGTTGTCGGCTCCCGGACACCCGGATGCCGCCATCCCGTCCGAAATGCCGTGGCGGAGCGGAAAACTCGTGGGTTCGGCGCCGAGTCCGGCCGGGACCGCACAGCGGCACCCGCACCGAACGGACCATGATCGTGAGCACACCGTGGTCGGCCGCCGCGCCCGCCGCGCCCGGGCGTGCTCGGTGGCCGCTGCGAAGTCATGGGTATTCGCCGATTTTTGTGGCACGCTGGCGGATCCGGCGGGCAATCACGACGCCGCCGTCGTCGGTGATCGCCGGTACCGTGGTGGTACGAGCACGGGAGGAGGGTGCCGACATGCAGCACGACCGTCCCGGCAGCCAGCCTGAGGAGGGCGGCGAGCAGCAGCCCGGTGACCAGACCGAGCTGCGAAGCCAGGTCCGTCTGCTCGAAGACGAAGTGGCATTGCTGCGCCGAAAGCTCAACGAATCCCCCCAACAGGCCCGGTTGCTGGAAAAGCGGCTGGCCGAGGCATCCGAGCGGGTGAGCCAGCTCACCGAACGGAACGCCAAACTCACCGAGACCCTGAAGGAAGCGCGCGGCCAGCTCACGGCCCTGCGCGAGGAGGTCGACCGGCTGGCGCAGCCACCGAGCGGCTACGGGACCTTCATGACCCGCTTCGAAGACGGCACGGTCGACGTGTTCACCTCCGGTCGCAAGATGCGCGTGGCGGTGTCGCCGAACGTGGACGTCGAACAACTGAAACTGGGCCAATCGGTCCGGCTCAACGAGGCGCTGACCGTGGTGGAGGAAGGTGCCTTCGAGCAGATCGGTGAAGTGTGCACCTTCCGCGAGGTGCTGCCCTCCAGCGGCGGCGACGGCTCCGGCCTGCCGCGTGCGCTGGTGCAGGGCCACACCGACGAGGAACGCGTGGTGTGGCTGACCGAACCGCTGTTCGACCTGGGGCTGCGCTCCGGCGACTCGGTGCTGGTCGACAGCAAGGCGGGCTACGCCTACGACACCGTGCCGAAGGCGGAGGTCGAGGACCTCACGCTGGAGGAGGTGCCGGACGTCGGCTACCTCGACATCGGCGGCCTCGGCAACCAGATCGAGCAGATCCGGGACGCCGTGGAGCTGCCGTTCCTGCACTCCGAGCTCTACGTGAAATACCAGCTGCAGCCGCCGAAGGGCGTGCTGCTGTACGGCCCGCCCGGCTGCGGGAAGACGCTGATCGCCAAGGCGGTGGCG
Organism: Saccharopolyspora galaxeae; assembly: GCF_016526145.1. GTDB lineage: Bacteria > Actinomycetota > Actinomycetes > Mycobacteriales > Pseudonocardiaceae > Saccharopolyspora_C > Saccharopolyspora_C galaxeae. The sequence continues at coordinate 357,499 of NZ_JADDUE010000003.1, read as the reverse complement.
AATTCCCTGGCCAAGAAGGTCGCCGCGGCCCGCGGGGACGACGACGGCCAGGCGAAGTCGTACTTCCTGAACATCAAGGGCCCCGAGCTGCTGAACAAGTTCGTGGGCGAGACCGAGCGGCACATCCGGCTGATCTTCCAGCGGGCCAGGGAGAAGGCTTCCGAGGGCACCCCGGTGATCGTGTTCTTCGACGAGATGGACTCGATCTTCCGCACCCGCGGCAGCGGCGTCTCCTCCGACGTGGAGACCACGATCGTGCCGCAGCTGCTGTCCGAGATCGACGGTGTCGAGGGCTTGGAGAACGTCATCGTCATCGGCGCCTCCAACCGCGAGGACATGATCGACCCGGCGATCCTGCGGCCGGGCAGGCTCGACGTGAAGATCAAGATCGAGCGGCCGGACGCCGAGTCGGCCAAGGACATCTTCTCCAAGTACCTGACCAAGGAACTCCCGATCCACGAGGAGGACCTGCGCGAGTTCGGCGGCGATCAGGACACCTGCGTGGACGCGATGATCCAGACCACCGTCGAGCGGATGTACGCCGAGACCGACGAGAACCGGTTCCTGGAGGTCACCTACGCCAACGGGGACAAGGAGGTCCTGTACTTCAAGGACTTCAACTCCGGGGCGATGATCCAGAACATCGTGGACCGGGCGAAGAAGTCCGCGATCAAGTCGGTGCTCGACACCGGGCAGCCGGGCCTGCGGGTCCAGCACCTGCAGGACGCGATCGTCGACGAGTTCGCCGAGAACGAGGACCTGCCCAACACCACCAACCCGGACGACTGGGCGCGGATCTCGGGCAAGAAGGGCGAGCGCATCGTCTACATCCGGACCCTGGTCAGCGGCAAGAACCAGGACTCCGGCAGGGCGATCGACACGGCCACCAACACCGGCCAATACCTGTAGGAACTGTTTCGGACTTGTTCTGGCTGCTTTGGTGGTTACTGCTCAGCGGCTTCGCCGCTGACTAAAAGAAAGACAGCGGGTTCCGGCAAGGACGGAACCGAGTGGTTCCCGTGGCGGGTGCCGGACTCCGGTGCCCGCCACGGGTGTGTGCGGGGTCCGGGTGTCGATCCCGGCGGCGGGCGGTTAGGTTCGCAGCATGATCTCCACGCGCCGGATCGGTCTGGGCTTGGCCGCGCTGGGCCGCCCCGCTTACATCAACGTCGGCCGCACCGACGCGCTGCCCGAGCACCGCACCGCCGCAGCGATGCGCGAGCACACCGCGGTCGTCCTGGACGCGGCTTACGCGGCCGGGGTGCGCTGGGTGGACGCGGCTCGTTCCTACGGCAGCGCCGAGGAGTTCCTGGCGGCTTGGCTGGGTGAACGCGGCCACGAGGACGTCACCGTCTCCAGCAAGTGGGGCTACGCCTACGTCGCGGAGTGGCGCATCGAGACCGAGGTGCACGAGGTCAAGGAGCACTCGGTGGAGCGCCTGCGGGAGCAGTGGGCGCAGACCCGCGAGCTGCTCACCGACCGCGTCGACCTCTACCAGGTGCATTCGCTGACCACGGACAGCCCGCTGTTCGAGGACGCCGCGTTGCAGCAGGAGCTGGCGAAGCTGCGCGATTCCGGCGTGCGACTGGGCATCTCCACCAGCGGTGCGGCGCAGGCCGAGACGATCGAACGCGCGTGGGAGCTCGAAGCGGGCGGGCAGCAGCTGTTCGGCGCGGTGCAGTCGACGTGGAACTCGCTGGAACCTTCGGCGGGACGGGCGCTGCGCGCGGCGCACGACGGCGGCTGGCAGGTGCTGGTGAAGGAGTCGCTGGCCAACGGGCGGCTCGCGGTGAATCCGCCGGAGCAGGTCGCGCGCATCGCCGAACGGCGCGGCGTGGGGCCGGACGCGGTCGCGCTGGCGCACGTGCTGGCGCAGCCGTGGGCGGACGTCGTGCTCGTCGGCCCGGCGGGGCCGGAGCAGCTGCGGTCGAACCTGGCGGCGTGCTCGGTGGAGCTCACCGACGACGAGCTGCAGGAACTCGCTTCGGTGGCGCGGGACGCGCCGACCTACTGGGGTGAGCGTTCGGCGCTGCCGTGGCACTAGGGAGCCTTCAGCGGGTCGCGCGGCGCGAGCGGCCGCGACCAGCTGGGCAGGCCGGACCTCGTCGCCGTCCAGCGGCAGCGGGTTTCCGCACGCCGAGCGTGCCGTTCGGTCCCGGTCGCGACGGCGTGCCCATGTGACGCGCTGCTAGTCGTGGTCCTGCCGCCAGCTCAGCCATTCCTCGACGAACTGGCGCCCGTCCGGCACGAACGGCCACGCCGGGTCGGCGAGCCGGGCGCGCAGTTCCGCGATGCGCATCCACCAGCCGTCGGCGACCTCTTCGGGCTGGTGCACGATCGGCCCGCTCCACCGCGCTTCGTACAGGAACGCGTGATACCGGACCGTGCCCTGGTCGAACACCGACCGGAACAGGAACCGCACCGGCGCGTCCCGGATGCCGAGTTCCTCGGCGAGCTCCCGCTGGGCGGTGCTGTCCGGCTCTTCGCCGGCCGCCACGACGCCCCCGGCGCAGCAGTCGTGCATCCCGGGGTGCACGTCCTTGTCGTCGGTGCGCCGGTGCACGTACACCGATTCCCGGTCGGGTGAGAGCACCAGGACCGACGAGGCCGCGTGCCAAAGCCCGTCGCGGCGCATCAGCCAGCGCGGCGCCGCACCCGCGACCCGGCCGCTGCGCTCGTAGATCGCCACCTGCTCGTCCTGCGCTCCCACGCCGCCATCCTCGCAGAACCGCATCCGTGCCAGAGCTGCACGTGAATCCCACGAGACACCGGCGTGCCACCCACCGCGGTAACGGGGCCGAACGCACATCGCCGGAAACTCTGCTCAGCGCCGTTGAACCCGTAGGCTTCCAGGTATGCGGCGGATCATGGGAACAGAGGTGGAGTACGGCATCGTCGTGCCGGGCGACGCGACGGCCAACCCGGTGCTGACCTCCACCCACATCGTGCTCGCCTACGCGGCCGCGGCGGACATCCCGCGCGCCCGCCGGGCGCGGTGGGATTACGAAGTGGAGTCGCCCCTGCGGGACGCCCGTGGTTTCGACCTCGGTGCGCAGGCGTCGCAGAACAACGGTTCGGACAGCGACGACCTCGGCGCGGCCAACGTCATCCTCACCAACGGCGCCCGGCTCTACGTCGACCACGCGCACCCCGAGTACTCCGCCCCCGAGGTCACCAACCCGCGGGACGTGGTGGTCTGGGACAAGGCCGGTGAGCGGGTCATGGAGGAGGCCGCGATCAAGGCGGCCAGCGTGCCCGGCACCGCGCAGATGCAGCTGTACAAGAACAACGTGGACGGCAAGGGCGCCAGCTACGGCACCCACGAGAACTACCTGATGGCCCGGAGCACCCCGTTCACCGCGGTCATCGCCGGGCTGACGCCGTTCTTCGCGTCGCGCCAGGTGATGTGCGGCTCCGGCAGGGTCGGGCTCGGTCAGGCGGGGGAGAAGCCCGGCTACCAGCTGTCCCAGCGCTCCGACTACATCGAGGTCGAGGTCGGGCTGGAGACCACGCTCAAGCGCGGCATCATCAACACCCGCGACGAGCCGCACGCCGACGCCGACAAGTACCGCAGGCTGCACGTCATCATCGGCGACGCCAACCTCGCCGAGACCTCCACCTACCTGAAGGTCGGCAGCACCGCGCTGGTGCTGGACATGATCGAGTCCGGGGTGCGCTTCGACGACCTGAAGCTGGCCGATCCGGTGCAGGCGGTGCACGCGATCAGCCACGACCCGTCGTTGCGCCAAGTGGTCGAGCTCGCCGACGGGCGCCGGTTCACCGGCCTGGACCTGCAGCGCGCCTACCACGAGCGGGCCGCGCAGCACCTGGAGGCCAACCCCGACCAGGTCGGCCGCGAAGTGCTCGAAACCTGGGGAGAGGTGCTGGACCTGCTCGGCGGCGACCCGATGGACTGCGCCGATCGGCTGGACTGGCCCGCCAAGCTGCGCCTGCTGGAGAACTACCGCGAACGCGGCAACCTCGGCTGGGCGTCCCCGAAGCTGCACATGATCGACCTGCAGTACTCCGACGTGCGGCTGGGCAAGGGCCTGTTCAACCGGCTGGTCGCGCGCGGTTCGATGCGCCGGATCGTCACCGAGGACGAGGTCCGCGCGGCGGTCACCGAGCCGCCGGAGGACACCCGCGCCTACTTCCGGGGCCGCTGCCTGGAGCGCTACCCGGCGGCGGTCGCGGCGGCGTCCTGGGACTCGGTCATCTTCGACCTGGGCCGGGACTCGCTGGTGCGCATCCCGACGCTGGAGCCGCTGCGCGGCACCCGCTCGCACGTGGGCGAGCTGCTGGAGGCCGCCTCCAGCGCCGAGGAGCTCGTCGACTCGCTCACCCGCGGCTGAACGGTCCGGCACCGGAAAGCCCGGGACCGACGACTCCGGATCGGTTCCGCGCTCCGGGAAAAGATCCGACGCCGCCCCTTCGGATGTGGGCGAACAGGGGTTCTGCTGGGTACTGTTCAGTCAGGATGTCCTTGTCCGGCGACCACGTCCGAGGCTGATCGGGTTAACCGGGGCGAATCGGGCACCGGCACCGGTGGCGGTACCGGCATCCGGAGGGACGGACATCCAAGGACGATCACCGGGAGGCGAGATGTCCCAGGAAAAGGTCCAGCGGCCCGACGGCGGGGACGACGACGAGGAATCGGGTCCGGAAGCCGCCGGTCAGGAACGTCGCGAGAAGCTCGGCGAAGACGTCGACGCCATCCTGGACGAGATCGACGACGTCCTGGAGGAGAACGCCGAGGACTTCGTGCGGGCGTACGTGCAGAAGGGCGGCGAGTAACCGCCCGGGGCGGCACCGCCGGGCCGGTATGACACGGTCCGGCGGTCTTCGCTCGAGGACCCGATCATGATTAGAGTGCGGGGAGGCCCGGGCCCGGGCCTCCCCGCACGGTCCCCGCAGCGGCCTCGTGCCGCCGGGACGGCCCGTCACTTCGAGGAGACGATGTCGCCGATGGAATCCAGCTCGGCCCGGAACTCCCCGGGTTCGGCACTGCCCGCCGCCTACCTCACGTCCGGGTCCTCGTCGTTCACCGACTTCCTCCAGGCCACCGCACCGGAGATGCTCCCGGGCAACCGGGCGGCGGCCGCGCCGGAGGGAACCACCGAGGCTCCGCACGGCACGACGATCGTCGCGCTGACCTTCCGCGGCGGTGTGCTGCTGGCCGGTGACCGGCGCGCCACGATGGGCAACGTCATCGCGCAGCGCGACGTGGACAAGCTCTACGTCACCGACGCCTACTCGGCCGCGGGCATCGCGGGAACCGCGGGCATCGGGCTGGAGATGGGCCGACTGTTCGCGGTCGAACTGGAACATTACGAGAAGCTGGAAGGCGTTCCGCTCTCGCTGGACGGCAAGGCGAGCAAGCTCGCCGCGATGCTGCGCGGGAACCTGCAGGGCGCGATGGCCGGACTGGCGGTGGTTCCGATCCTCGTCGGCTTCGACACCGCCGCGGAGGACCCGGATCGGGCCGGGCGGATCATCTCCTACGACATCACCGGCGGCCGCTATCCGGAGGTCGGCTACCACGCCATCGGCTCCGGTTCGCTGTTCGCGAAATCGGCGCTGAAGAAGCGCCACGATCCGGATGCGGACGTGGACTCGGCGGTGCGCAACGCGGTCGAATCGCTCTACGACGCCGCCGACGACGACACCGCCACCGGCGGCCCCGACCTCTCCCGGCAGATCTATCCGACGGTCGTGACGATCACCGGTGCCGAGGGCGCGGTCCGGCTCTCCGACGAGCGGGCCGCGGCGGTCGCCGAGCAGGTCGTCCAGGGCCGTCAGGAGAACCCCGGCGGCTGAGGTCGCCTCCGCACGTTGTCGTACCCCCGCGGCGCCGGCGCGCCGAACGATTCGATCCAGGAGTGCCTGCTGTGACGATGCCGTTCTACACCTCTCCCGAACAGTTGATGCGGGAGCGCTCCGAGCTGGCCCGCAAGGGCATCGCGCGGGGGCGCAGCGTGGTGGTGCTCAAATTCGCCGGGGGTGTGCTGTTCGTCGCGGAGAACCCGTCCACGACGCTGCACAAGGTCTCCGAGATCTACGACCGGATCGGGTTCGCCGCGGTGGGCCGGTACAGCGAGTTCGAGAGCCTGCGGGTCGCCGGCGTGCGCATCGCCGACGTGCGCGGCTACTCCTACGACCGCCGGGACGTGACCGGCCGCGCGCTGGCCAACACCTACGCCCAGCACCTCGGTGCGATCTTCACCGAGCAGATCAAGCCGTTCGAGGTGGAGATCTGCGTGGCCGAGGTCGGCGCCACCGCCGAGTCCGACCAGCTCTACCGCCTCACCTACGACGGGTCGATCGTCGACGAGCCGCAGTACGTCGTGATGGGCGGGCAGGCCGACGCGATCACTTCGACGTTGAAGGATTCCTTCTCCGACGGGCTCGAGCTCGGCCCGGCCGTCGAGGTGGCGGTGAAGGCGCTGGGGTCCGGTGGGGAGAACTCCCGGGAGCTGGGCAGCAAGCAGCTCGAAGTGGCGTTGCTGGAGCGGGAGCGGCCGCACCGGACGTTCCGCCGCATCTCCGGTGCGGCGCTGGAAGCGCTGCTGCCGAAGGAGTCCGGTAAGGACTCCGAGGGCTCGGACGACGACAAGAACGGTTCCGAGGACAAGGGGTCGGGCAGCGGCAAGTAGCCGCATTGACTTCCACCGCGGTCGAACTCGCATCGTGGTCGGTGCCCTGAAAGCCCGCCGAGGAGGGAAACCGGCCATGGTCGAGCTCAACCACACCATCGTCGCCGCGCGCGACCAGGACGCGACCGCGCGGTTCTTCACCGAAGTGCTCGGGCTCGCCGAGCCGCAGCGCTTCGGCCCGTTCCTCATGGTCCAGCCGGAGAACTCGGTCACCTTGGACGTCGCCGCGGCCGACGGTGCGATCACCTCGCAGCACTACGCGTTCCTCGTCCGCGACGACGAGTTCGACGAGATCTTCGGCCGGGTCACCGAGCGCGGCCTGAAGTACTGGGCCGATCCGCACCACACCGAGCCGGACACCATCAACACCCGCGACGGCGGGCGCGGCTTCTACTTCGACGACCCGAACGGGCACATCCTCGAAGTCCTCACCCGGGAGTACGGCAGCGGTGCCGAGCAGCGCGGGTGAGGCTCACAACGGCCGGTAGACGGTGAGCACGTCGGGGTGCGCGGTGAACGCGAAGTGGCTGCCGCGCTGCCCGATCTCTCCGTCGGTGGCCACCGCCACCGGTGCGCCGAGCACCCGGACGTCCAGGAAGCGGTGCTCGCGCTCGACGTAGGTCCGGCTGCGGTGCAGTGCTCCGGTCAACGCCGCGAGCACGAACCGCAGCCGCGACAGGTGCGCGTCCGCGCGCACGTAGCGGACGTCCAGCCGCCCGTTGTCCAGCCGCGGGCGCCAGGTCGGCGCGAAACCGCGGGGCTCGTAGGCGCCGTTGCCGACGAACAGCACCCACACGCGGCGCCGGACCCCGTTCAGCTCGACTTCCAGCGGCGTGGATTCGTGCAGCACGCGCACCAGGGCCGCCGCGGCCGCGGGCCACTTTCCCCAGCGCGGCGACCACTTCTCCCGGAACCGCACCATGTCCGGGTAGCCGCCGAGGCTGGCGGTGTTGAGGAACCACCTGGTGGGACTGTCGTCCACGGCCATCCCGCCCAGGTCGAGGCGGGCGGCGCTGCCGCGTTCGACGGCCGCGGCCATCGCGCCGGGATCGCCGACCCCGGTGTCCCGCGCGAAGTGGTTCAGCGTGCCTGCCGAGAGCACCGCCAGCGGGAGGTTCCGGCGGGTGGCGACGGCGGCGACCGCGGAGACGGTGCCGTCGCCGCCTGCCACACCGAGCGCGCGCACGGAGCCGCCTTCCCGCTCCAGCGTGGCCTCCAGTCCGGCGGCGAGGTCGGCGTCCGGCTCCGGGCGGACCACTTTGGCGGCCGGCCAGTGCGTCCCGACCCAGTGCTCGGCGTCGAAGAAGCCGTCACCGGATTCCGGGTTGATCAGGATCAGGACGCCTTCGCCGCGGTGCAGGCGGGGCGCTTCGGCCGGACGGCGCACCGCTGCGGTGGTGTCCGGGCGCAGCGGCCACCAGTGCCGCGTCGCCCAAGCGGTCGCGGTCCCGATCGCGCTGCCGCAGAGCACGTCCGTCGGCCAGTGGACGCCGGTGTGCACTCTGGAGTAGGCGACCGCTGCGGCGATCGGAGCAACGGCGAGCCCCAGCGCGGGCGACTCCATGGCCACCGCTGTGGCGAACGCCGCAGCCGACGCGGCGTGCCCGGACGGGAACGACGAGGAACGTGGCGGGTCGCTGAACCTGCGGTGCCGCGGAACCAGGCGCGCCGCAGGGCGCCGCCGCGGGAACAACGGCTTGCCCAGCAGGTTCGTGGTCGCGCTGGAGGCGGCGATGGCGACCACGCCGCGCAGCGCACCGCGCCGCGCGGCGCCGTTGCGCAGGCTCAGCGCAGCTGCGGCGGACAGCCACAGCACGCTGTGGTTCGCGGCCGTGCTCAGGGCTTTCAGGCCGGGGTCGGCGATGTTGCGGGGCAGCGCCGCGCTGCGCCCGACCAGCTGCCGGTCCGCGGCGTCGGCCCGCTGGACGATCTTGCGAAACCACTCGTGCACGCCCCGGACGCTACCCACGCCCGAACGGCGGACCGCCGATGGCCGCCGTTGCGCCTACTGTGGAGACATGCAGCGGCGGATCTTCGGCATCGAAACCGAGTTCGGGGTCACCTGCACCTTCCACGGGCAGCGTCGGCTCTCCCCGGACGAGGTGGCCAGGTACCTGTTCCGGCGGGTCGTGTCGTGGGGACGTTCCTCGAACGTCTTCCTGCGCAACGGGGCGCGCCTCTACCTCGACGTCGGCTCGCACCCCGAGTTCGCCACCGCCGAGTGCGACGACCTGACCCAGCTGGTCACGCACGACAAGGCCGGTGAGCGGATCCTCGAGGACTTGCTGGTGGACGCCGAGCGGCGGCTCGCCGACGAGGGCATCGGCGGCGACATCTTCCTGTTCAAGAACAACACCGACTCGGCCGGCAACTCCTACGGCTGCCACGAGAACTACCTGGTGGGCCGCTCCGGCGAGTTCTCCCGGATCGCGGACGTGCTGCTGCCGTTCCTGGTGACCCGCCAGCTGATCTGCGGTGCGGGCAAGGTGCTGCAAACCCCGCGCGGTGCGGTGTACTGCCTGTCCCAGCGCGCCGAGCACATCTGGGAGGGCGTCTCCAGCGCCACCACCCGCTCGCGGCCGATCATCAACACCCGCGACGAGCCGCACGCCGACGCCGAGCGCTACCGCAGGCTGCACGTGATCGTCGGCGACTCGAACATGTCCGAGGTGACCACGCTGCTGAAGGTGGGCACCGCGCACCTGGTGCTGGAGATGATCGAGAGCGGCGTGCAGTTCCGGGACTTCGCCCTGGACAACCCGATCCGGGCGATCCGCGAGATCAGCCACGACATGACCGGGCGCCGCACGGTCCGGCTGGCGGGCGGCCGGGAGGCGTCCGCGCTGGACATCCAGCGCGAGTACCACGCGAAGGCGGTCGAGCACGTGGCCCGGCGCGGCTCGGATCCGATGACGGACCGGCTGGTCGACCTGTGGGGCCGGGCGCTGGACGCGGTGGAGACGCAGGACTACTCGGGCATCGACCGCGAAGTGGACTGGGCGATCAAGCACCGGCTGCTGGAGCGCTACCGCACCAAGCACGGGCTCGAGCTGTCCAGCCCGCGGATCGCCCAGCTCGACCTCGCATACCACGACATCCGGCGCGGGCGCGGGCTGTTCGACATGTTGCAGCACAAGGACCTGGTGGATCGCGCGACCGACGACGGCGAGATCGAGGCCGCCAAGGACACGCCGCCGCAGAGCACCCGGGCGAAGCTGCGCGGGGATTTCATCGCCGCTGCGCAGGCCGCCGGGCGGGACTTCACGGTGGACTGGGTGCACCTCAAGCTCAACGACCAGGCACAGCGCACGGTGCTGTGCAAGGACCCGTTCCGGGCGATCGACGAGCGGGTGGAGCGGCTGATCGGCTCGTTGTAGCCTGTCCGGCCCGGTGGCGGCTGAGCACCGGTCGCGGACACGATCCGGTGAAGCGGACCGGAAATGCCGATGTTCGAACGCGAGTTCGCATAGAGTGGCGATAGCCAGTTCGAGCAGAGGAGTCCGCCATGGTCGTCAGCCCGGAGCTCACCGCTCGGTCGCGTGTGCCGGTACGTGGCCCTCCGCTCGCCGCGGGCTGGTCCGCGGTTCGGTTCAGCGCAGGGGATGCTGGCCGGTCGGCCGGATGAGGATCTCGTTGACGTCGACGGTCTCCGGCTGGTCGAGGGCGTAGAGCGCGGCTTGGGCGACGTCCGCGGCCTGCAGCTTGGGCCGGTCGGCTTGCTCGGGGGTGTTCATCCCGGTCTCCACCAGGCCCGGTTGCAGCAGCGTGACGCGGACTCCGGTGCCGACGCACTCGGCTCGGATGTTCTGCGCCATCCCGGTCACAGCCCATTTGGTCGCCGAGTAGAGGTTGCCCGGCCGGATGCCGCGGCCGGCGACCGAACCGGTGAGCAGCAGGTGTCCGCGGCTGCGGACGAGGGCGGGCAGCGCGGCACGGGCGGTGATGGCGGTGCCGTGGACGTTGATCAGCGTCATCTCCCGCCACTGTTCGGGATCGGCTCCCTCGGAGCCGAGGAAGGAGGTGGGCACGCTGCTGCCTGCGTTGGCGAACACGGCGTCGAGGTGGCCGAAGTGCTCTTCCGCGCGCTGCACGGCCGCTTGGACTTCGGGCCACTCCGTGACGTCGCACGGCAGCGCGAGCGCATTGCCCATGCCGATTTCCTGCGCGAGTTCCGTAAGCGACTCGGCGGAGCGGGCGAGCAGCGCCAGCCGGTAACCGGCGCGCGCGGCGGCTCGCGCGGTGGCGGCGCCGATGCCGCGGGACGCCCCGGTGATCAACAGGACTGGTGCGGTCATGTGCGCACCCTATTCGTCGGTCGGCGCCGACGAGCGACTTCGTCATTGCCGGAGTTTCAGAGAGGAGTGAAATTATTCGCCGTTTCAGCCACTGTGGAGGCGGGCGGCCGTGGAAAGGTGGCGATGGCTGTTCGTGCCTGCTTGGGGGCCGAGGCGGTGCGAGGCGGCGGCGCTTTTCGCGGTCGTGCCCGAAAGGTCTGATCAACTGCGATGGAGCTAGGGTTTCAAGGTGGCCACTGCGCGTGCTGAACGCTTGGTGAACCTGGTGCTGTGCCTGTTGTCCACCCGCCAGTACCTCACGGCGGAGGGCATCCGGAGGATCGTCCCGGGCTACGCCGATGCACCCACCGACGAGGCGTTCTACCGGACCTTCGAGCGGGACAAGTCCGAGCTGCGGGACCTGGGGGTGCCGCTGGAGATCGGGCGGAACTCGGCGTTCGACTCGGTCGACGGCTACCGCATCGCCCGGCGCGACTACGAACTCGCCGACATCGGACTGGAACCGGACGAGGCGGCGGCGGTGGCGCTCGCGCTGCGGCTGTGGGACTCGCCGGAGCTCACCGGCGCCGCACGCGGAGCGCTGCTGAAGCTGCGGGCCGCCGGGGTCGAGGTCGACGAGCGGGCGTCCGGGGCGATCGAGCCGCGGGTACGTACCAGCGAGCCTGCTTTTCCGGCATTGCTGGCGGCGGTGCAGTCCGGCCGGGTGGTCTCGTTCGACTACCGGCGCCCGAACGATCCGCAGCCGCGCACGCGCACGGTGCAGCCGTGGGGCGTGGTCTCCTGGCGCGGACGCTGGTACCTGGTCGGGCACGACCAGGACCGGGAAGCGACGCGGTGCTTCCGGCTGTCCCGGATCACCGACCGGCCGGAGGCTTCCGGGCGAGCCGGGGCCGTCTCCCGGCCGGAAGACGTGGACCTGCTCAAGCTCGTCGCAGGCGTTGACCGGGATCCGCCGCCCGCCACCTCCGCCCGGCTGTGGGTGGAGCAGGGCCGCGCGCAGGGGCTGCGTCGGCGCGCGAGCGTCGTCGGGCAGCAGCGGCTCGACGGGGTCGACGGAGACGTGCTGGAGATCGAGCTGTTCTACCCGGACTCGGCGGCGTCCTGGATCGCCGGGTACGGGCCGGACGTGGTCGTGCTGGAGCCGGACGTGCTGCGCAAGTCGGTGCACGAAGCGCATCTGGGGACCGTGGCCGCCTTCAGCGGTGCGGAGGTGGACGGATGAGTGCGAGCGCCACGGAACGGCTGCCGCGGCTGCTGGCGCTGGTGCCGTACCTGCTGAGCAGGCCGGGGATTCCGGTGGCCGACGCGGCCGCGGACTTCGGAGTGGGCGAGCAGCAGCTGCGGCGCGACCTGGAGCTGCTGTGGATGTGCGGGCTGCCCGGTTACGGGCCGGGCGACCTGATCGACCTCTCCTTCGAGGGGGAGACGATCACGGTCACCTACGACGCCGGTATGCGGCGGCCGCTGCAGCTGACCTCTTCGGAGGCGACCGTGCTGCTGGTGGCCCTGCGGGCGCTGGCGGACACGCCGGGCATCGCCGACACCGAAGTCGTCCAGCGCGCGCTGTCGAAGGTGGAGGACGCCGTCGGGCAGGCGCAGCCACCGGGCGTCGTGGTGGGGCTGGCGAGCCGGGAGGGCCCGATGGCCCCTGGCGTGCAGGAGGCGGTGCAACGGGCGGCGACGCAGGGCCGTGCGCTCTGGATGCGGTACTACACGGCTTCGCGGGACGAGATCAGCGAGCGGACCGTGGACCCGATGCGGCTGGTGCTGGTCGACGGGCGCAGCTACCTGGAAGCGTGGTGCCGCTCGGCGGGTGCGGTGCGCCGGTTCCGGCTGGATCGGATCGACGCTGTCGAAGAGCTCGCCGAAGCGGCGCGGCCACCCGCGGAGGCGGAGCAGACCGACCTGTCCGAGGGGTTGTTCCGGCCGATGCCGGACCAGCCCAGCGCGGTGCTCGAGCTCGATCCGGAGGCGCGCTGGATCAGCGAGTACTACCCGGTCGACGAGCTCAGCGAGTCGCCGCAGGGCCGCATCCGGGTGCGGATGCGCTACTCGGACCGGTCCTGGATGGTGCGGCTGGTGCTCGGGCTGGGCGGCAGGGGCCGGGTGGTCGAGCCGCGCGAGCTGTCCGAGGAAATCCGGCAACGTTGCGAAGCAGCGTTGGCGCGGGCACGTCACCTACCGGCGGACTGAACGCGCTACGGTGATCGTGTGCCATATATCTGGAGCCTCGTGCTGCTGGTGCTGGGAGTCGTACTCCTGCTCGCTTTCCTGATCCGGTTGTTCGGCGCGTTGCGCCGGGCGCGTGCGGTGCAACGCCGCGTCGTCTCCGACCTGGCGGATCGGACCGGAATGCTGAAAGCACGAGCCGCGGGACTCCGGGTGGCCGTATCCGAACGCCGGAACGGAGCCGCTTGACGGCCCTATGATCGCTTGTCCTGCCCGCGTACCATTGCGCTGGCAGGAAGCCCCAAGGAAGGTGTGCACTGATGGGTATTCCAGGTGGGTGGGAACTCGTACTCATCGTGGGTGTGTTGGTGTTGCTGTTCGGTGCCACCAAACTGCCGCAGATGGCCCGGTCGCTCGGTCAGTCCGCGCGCGTGTTCAAGGCCGAGGCCCGCGGCATGAAGCAGGATGAGGAAGCGGCCAAGAAGGACGGTTCCAAGGAAGAGCCGCAGCAGCTCACCGCCGGTGAGGCCAGCGCGCCGGTGAACGCGTCCTCCCCGGAAGAGGCGCAGCGCAAAGATTCCAAGAACTGATCGGGGACGGAACGCGCAGTGAGTGCAAACCCGTTGCGCCGTCTGAACCCGTGGCGCGGTGACCGCCGTCGGTGGGGGCGCAGGCACAACCCCGACGGCACCATGACCCTCGTCGACCACCTCTACGAGCTGCGCTACCGCCTCGGCTGGGCGGCTTTCGGGCTCGTGCTCGGCGGGATCCTCGGGTTCATCTGGTTCTCGAACTCGTTGTTCGGGCTGCCCACGCTCGGTGATCTGCTCATCGGCCCGTACTGCCAGCTGCCGGAGACCGTGCGGTTCAGCCCGGGTGGCGGCTGCCGGCTGCTGCAGACGGAGGCTTTCGAGGTCTTCATGCTGCGGCTGAAGGTCGGTATCGCGGTCGGTGCCGTGCTGACCAGTCCGCTGTGGCTGTACCAGCTGTGGGCGTTCATCACGCCCGGCCTGTACTCCAAGGAGCGCAAGTACGCCCGCACGTTCGTGAGCCTGGCGACCCTGCTGTTCGTCGCCGGTGCGGTGCTGGCCTACTACGTCGTCCCCGAGGGGCTCGGTTTCATGACGAGCTTCGGCGGCGATTCGTTCTTCACCGCGCTGACCGGTGGCAAGTACATCAACTTCGTGCTGCTGATGGTGCTGATGTTCGGCATCAGCTTCGAGATGCCGCTGGTGCTGGTGATGCTCAACCGCGCCGGTGTGGTCAGCTACGCCAAGCTCAAGAGCTGGTGGCGCGGCATCGTGTTCGGGTTGTTCGTGCTGGCGGCGATCGCCACCCCGGGCCAGGACCCGTTCTCGATGCTGGTGCTGGCGGCGTGCCTGGTGTTGTTGTTCGTCATCGCGCTGGTGATCTGCCGCGCTCAGGACCGCGCCAAGGCCAAGAAGCTCGACGAGCAGGGCTTGCAGGGCGTGGGGCTGGACGAGGCGTCGAACATCGACCACCGGCCGTCGTCGCTGGATTCCGAGCAGGACGCGACCGCGGCGAGTGCCAAGGCGCGCAGCCAGGACGACGCCACCTGATATCTGCATTTCCGGCTCGTTGCAGTCGCGCCGCCGCCTGAATTCCGATTCGGCGGCGGCGCGATTTTTTCGGCTTCGGCCATCGCGGATCGTTCCCAGTTTCCCGATCTTTCCGGCGCATCGATCTTTCCGGTTTTGCCGGCGGTTCCGCATTTCCCGGTCTCCGCGGTGGCGCCGCTCCGTGCCCGCGGCACGTGTTGACTCCAGTATAATGATGATTATAGTTTCGCCCGGACTGCTGCAACGGCGCGGGAGGTTCGGGGATGGTGGGGCGAGCTGCTCAGGAGCCGATCATCGTGGTCGGCGCGGGGCTTTCCGGGTTGGCGACCGCGCTCGGCGCGGCCCTGCACGGCAGGCGGGTGGTGGTCTTCGAGTCGGCGGACCTGGTGGGCGGCGCTGCTGCGTACTCCGGTGGGCAGGTCTGGTGCGGGGCGAACCCGGTCGCCGCCCGGGACGGGATCGAGGACTCGAAGCAGCTCACCGAGCGCTACGTGCGCGCCATCGCGCAAGCCGATCCCGATGCGCTGGACGAGAAGGCGATGCTGCGTTGGATCAACACGGCGCCGCAGGCGATCCGGTACTGGGAGGACGTCGGTGCGATCCGGTGGAAGGTGATTCCGGGGCTGGCCGATTACCACAACGAAGCGGACGGGGCGCTGCCCGAGGGCAGGTACCTGACCAACGACCTGGTCGACGGCGCCGAACTGGGTGAGTGGCGCGAACTGATGCGCGTGAGCCCGTACTTCCCGGTCGGTACCACCTATGACGACATGCTGGCCAAAGGCAGGCGTGCGGCCTACGTCGACGAGGCCGAGCAGGAGCGGGGCACCCACGCGGGCGTGCCGGCGTTCGGGCTGGCGGACGGGACGGAACGGGCGCGGACGCACGACGGCGGTGACCCGCTGACGTTCGGCACCGGCGTGGTGGCGAGCTTCCTGGCCAGGTTGCGCGTCGAGCCCAACGTCGAAATCCGCAGGTCGACCCCGGTGACCGAGTTGCTGCGGGAGGGTTCAGCCGTCGTCGGCGTGCGCGCGGACGGGCCGGACGGACCGGTGCAGGAACGTGGTCCGGTGGTGTTGGCGACCAGCACCTACGACTGGGATCCCAAGCTCGTGCGGGAGATGGTCGGTCTGGATCCGGAGGACTTCGGCAGCGTGGCCCCGGAGAGCTTGCGCGGCGACGGGATCAAGCTGGCGCGGCAGGTCGGCGCGGACATCGCCCGCATCCCGGCGACGAGCGTGCCGATGCTGCCGGGATGGCGTTCCCAGGTCGGCACCGGCTACGGCTACGGCCCGGAGTACGCGATGCCGCATTCGATGATCGTGGACAGCGGCGGGAACCGGTTCTGCAACGACTCCTATTGGGTCGACATCGTTTCGAAGACCCTGGACCCGCAAGACCGCCATTTGCCGTTCTTCCTGGTGTGGGACGACCAGCACCGGCGCAAGTACGGCCTGGCGGCCACTCCGCCGGGCGGTACCTACCCCGAGGGCTGGGTGAGTTCGGCGCCCACGCCGCGCGGGCTGGCCGAACAGCTGGGCATCGACCCGGAGCGGTTCGCGGACACCGTGGCGCGGTTCAACGCGAACGCCGCGCGGGGCGTGGATCCTGACTTCGGCCGGGGAACGGTCACCTACGTGAACCGTTTCGCCGGCGACCCGGACCAGCGGCCGTGCCCGGTGCTCGGGGAACTCGTGGAGCCGCCGTTCCACGGGTTGCGGCTGAAGCTCGTCGGGACCGGGATCGGGTCGAGCGGGGTGCGCATCGACGGGGACGGCCACGTCCTCGCCGCCGGTGGCGAGGTGATCGACGGTCTCCACGCGGTGGGGTCCTGCGCGGCGTTGACCACGACCGGGACCGGTTACAACAGCGGGTTCGCGTTGGGGCGAGGTGTGACGCTGGCGTATCTGGTCTCGAACGAGCTGGGCGGAGTGCCGACACCGTGACAGGGGCCGGTGACAGGCCGCCGTAGCCGCGCAGCCCGTCAGCGGCCACGTGCCAGCGCTTCAGTTGCGGCGGACGAATTGGATCTCGCCCACCGCGACGTGCTTGCCCTCGGTCAGGTTGGCGGCCTCCAGCACCCGGATCCGGACGTTGACGACGTCGTTGAGCCGGGTTTTGATCTTGGCCGGTTCCTTCGGGTTCGCGTCCACCGGTTCCTCGAGAGTCGTCGTCCGGTGCTGGGCGTCGGTGGCGGTGATCTCCACCTTGCTGGGCCTGGCCTGGGAGCCGAATATCTCCCCTCGGATGGACGGACCGGGGGTCACCTGGATCTCCAGCAGCCGGTACGGCTCGTCGAAGGAGCAGTCGAGGGTCGCGCCGGGGGCTGGTGAGCCCCAGTAGTTGTTCGTCACCCCGTCCACCACGTTCGAGGCGGGATGGCCGGGCACCTCGGCGTCGGCGGTGCAGGTCCGCGGGTTGTAGTGCGCTGACGGCATGGTCTTGTCCAGCACGTCCTGCACCAGCC
The DNA here is from genome assembly GCF_016526145.1 of Saccharopolyspora galaxeae. Classification (GTDB taxonomy): domain Bacteria; phylum Actinomycetota; class Actinomycetes; order Mycobacteriales; family Pseudonocardiaceae; genus Saccharopolyspora_C; species Saccharopolyspora_C galaxeae. The sequence goes on along the minus strand of NZ_JADDUE010000003.1, from coordinate 340,335 downwards.
ATTGGCCCGCCGGGTACAGCAGGATCGCGCAGATCAGCAGTGCCGCCAACGCGGCGAGCGCGAGCAGCCGCCGCGCCATCCTGCCCGGCCCGGCCCTGCTCCGCGGGCGGCGCAGGCGGCGCCACCACGGCGGTTGTTCGGCTCGCTCGCTTTCCACGAGGGGCGCTGCGCAGCGGCGGCAGTAGTGCCGGCCCGGCGGGTTGGGGGTGCCGCAGGAGTCGCAGGGCGGGCCGTCGGGCGTTTCGGTCGGCGGGGCGGCGCTGCGCTCCGGGCGTGGTGCGACGGGTTTGGCCGGTTGCACCGCGCCGGGGACCTCGGGAGCGGCCGCAGCGGCGTTCTGCGCAGTTGCGTCTTGCGCTGCCGCCGGGCGGGAGGTTGCGGAATCGGGCCGCACCGGCCCTGCCGAGGCGGGGTCGCCTGACGTCGGGTCGCGCGGCGCGGGATCGGCCGGTGCGGCGTCTGGAGCTTGCGGGCGCGGGATCCGTTCGGTCGGCGGTTCCGGGTCCGGCTGCGCGCGCGGCGTCGTGTCCCAACCCAAGTAGCTGCCGCAGTTGCCGCAGAAGTCGTCGGTGGCGGCGACTCCGGCGCCGCACGTCGAACACGGTCGCAATTGCTACACCCCTTCCGGTGGGCCGGGCAGGAATTCGACGGTGCAGTTCAGGTGCACCGGCTGGACCGCGTCGACGAGTTCGGTGACGCGCGCCCGGTCCACCGCCGCCCGGCCCGGCCACACCTGCACGACGGCTTCGCTGATCGGCGCGCCGGGCAGCGCGGTGCCGGGCCTGGTCGAGATGACCGCGCCCGGACCGTCCAGTACTCGCGACCGCACGCCGAGGCACAGCCACAACCGTTCGACCACGCCCCGCGGCGTGCCGTTCCACCGGTGCAGCTCCACGGCTCGCTGCACCAAGGCCCGCCGCAGCGGGTCCGGCCAGGACGGGTCCAGCTGCGCGGCGACCCAGCCGCCCAGCCACTCCAGGAAGTCCTCCGGCGCCGTGCGCGGGTCGAAGTAGTGCGCCAAGTTGTCCAAAGTGGACAAGATCGGTGCGAGGACGGTGTCCAGCCCGGCGGTGAACCGCTGCGCGAGGTCATCGCCCGCGTACAGCCCGGGCAGCAGCTCGCCCAGCGGGTAGCGGCTGGGCAGCTCGGGCAGCTCGCCCCGGGTCATGCCGTCCCGCTGCCTTCCGCGCTGTCCACCACGACCTGGTGCTGGTGCGAGAACACCAGCGCGTGCCGGGCGAGTTCGACGCGTTCCACCGGGCTGCCGCGCCGCCCGCTGATCGGGTCGGCGGGGAACAACCGCACCTCGTCGACCAGCGCGACGCCCTCGACCCGCTGCAGCACGGCGAAGATCTCGCCTGCCTGCACGTGCCTGCCGAACGGCCAGCCGGTGCCGTCGACGCCGCCGCGCAGCGGGTTCAGGTACCGGTACAGCGCCTCCAGCGCCGCGGTGTTGACCCGGTTCACCTCCGGTTCGGCCGTGGTCAGCCGCGCCACCACGGTGATGCCCTGGTAGTACGGCGGTTCCACCACGAGCCGCGCGCCGAGCAGGCGCCGCTCGTTGAGCCGCGCGGCGATCTTGGCCAGCATCTGCTCGGTCGGGATCAGCTGCTCGAACCGGAGCCGGTCGCCGCTGTCGGCCACCGCGTCCGGCACCACCAGCACGCGGGCCGCGCCGGGTTCGTGATCGGAACCGGCAGGCAGGCAGCGGATGCGGGCGGCCGCGGGAGCGGCCTGGCGGGCGATCTGCTCGTGATCTTCCGCGGTGACCGCGCGTTCCTGGATCCGCAGCTGGTGCGGGGCGCGGACCATGGCTTCCGAGACGGTTTCGCCGTCCACGCCGCCCGCGGCGGCTTCCCGGTTCTGCACCTCGGAGATGTAGGGCACCGAGCTGCGCAGCACCGAGATCGCGCCACGTGCGACGTTGCCGTCCCGGCCGCCGCCGGTGCGCAGCTTCGGCACCCGGATGTGCGCGCCTTTCGCGGGCACCGCGCCGTATCGGTGCAGCGAGCCGTCCGGTGACCGGACGGCGGGCGGGAAGGCGAACTCGCCGTTGGTGGCGTCGAGCGTGACGTGCCGGTCCGCGGGTCCGGAGTGTCCGAAGTGCTCGACGACCGTCCAGTCCTGCCAGCCCTCGTCGGCGGAAACCTGCACGACGATCGGCTCCCCGTCGGTCAGCACCGGTGCCTGCTCCAGCGCGAACCGCTGGCCGGGCACCCCCGCGGACTCGCCGAGCGGCACGTCCCGGATGGTCTCGGCGTGCTCGGCGGTGGTGGTGCCGCCGATGGTGCACACCTCGGCCACCCGCACGGTCGGGGTCTCGGAGTAGAACGGCTGGTCCGGCTCGGGTTCCACGACCCGGCAGCGCAGCCATCCGGCGCGCACCCCGGACACGGCCGAAGTGGTGTGCGCCGGGCCGATCTGCAGCAGCACGTCGCCGGGGCGGTTGAGCCCGCCGGTGGTGTCCTCGAGGACTTCGCAGCCGGCCCAGCCCGCGCCGTCCCACGCCTCCCAGACCAGCGGAGGCTGGCGCGGATCGACCCCGATGCCTTCGACCTGGCTGTCCAGCTGCACCAGCACGATGCAGCGGGGAACCGGCCGGTCGAGCCCGATCAGCATCGCGTCACCCGCGACGGGAACCGGCTGGAAGCACTGGACGTCCTGCTCGGCGGTGAGGTCGGGGGTGCGGTCGGCGGGCCGGCCGCCCGCGGTCAGCGTCATCAGCGTCTGCAGCTCGCACGGGGGGATCGGCAGCTCGCCGACGGTGGCGAACACGATCTCCTGCTCTTCCTCGGCGTGCGCGGTGGTGACCTCGGTGCCCCGCGGCAGCAGCACCGTCTCGTCCTGCGCCGCCGAGAGCCAGAACGTCACCTCCGCGTGCGCGGCCGCGGGCGGGAACAGCCGGACTCCCAGCAGTTCCAGGAACGCCAGGTGGTTCTTCTCCGGCACCCGGTTCAGCCGGTAGACCAGCTGGTCCACCATGTGCGCGAACGTTTCGATCAGGGTCACGCCGGGATCGGAGACGTTGTGGTCGGTCCACTCCGGCGCGCGTTGCTGCACGTGCCGTTTGGCCTCGTCGACGAGCTGCTGGAACCGCCGGTCGTCCAGGTTGGGGCTGGGCAGCGCCATCACACGACCTCCGCCGATTCGCCGGGCGGGATCGTGTAGAACGGGAACACGAGGTTGCGCTCGTCGTTGGTGCTGCGCACCCGGTAGTGCAAGTCGATGTAGAGCACGCCTTCCTGCTCGGTGTCGAAGGCGATCACCACGTCGGTCACCTCGATCCGGGGCTCCCAGCGGCGCAGCGCGCTGCGCACCTCGAAGGCGATCTGCCCGGCCGTGGCGCCGTCGCCGGGGGCGAACACGTAGTCGTGGATGCCGCAGCCGAACTCCGGGCGCATCGGTCGTTCGCCCGGCGCGGTGCCCAGCACCAGCCGGATGGCCTCGGCGATCTCCTGATCGCGTTCGACCATGCCGATCCCGCCGGTTGGCCCGACTCGCAGCGGGAATCCCCAGCCGCGGCCGATGAAGCGGTCGCTCACAACGGTCCCCCGATCAGCACGTTCGGCGCGCCGGCCATGATCTGTGCTCCGCAGGCGGTGTTGTCGAGCATCTTTGCGGCGGGCGCTCCGCCGATCAGCACCTGACCGCCGCGCGTTGGTTTGGCCACCACGGTGTTCGGCGGGTGGTATGGGTTCGCGCACGTGTAAGTGCTGCCCATGACCGCCGCCGGTTTGCCGCCGATGAACACGGTGGCGGCCGGGCCGGGCGGCGGCCCGACGACGCCGCCGTGGTTTGTCGGATCTCCTGCCCGGGCTGCGGGTGGCATGTTGCGAAACTCCTTGTCGACTGGGAAAAGCTCAGTTGATCCGGACCATGGCGGCGCGCAGCGAAGCGTTGGTGCCGCCGGAGATGTTGGCGCCGGTCTTGCCGTTGACGGAGACCGTGGTCTTCGCGTCGATGGACACCGATCGCCCGGACAGGTTGATGTCGCCCATCCCGGCGTCGAGCGTGATGCCGCGATCGGTGACCGACACGGTGCTCATCGCCCCGCGACCGCCGGGACGCTTCACCGCGATCTCGACGCTGCGGCCGCGTTCGTCCATCCGTACTTCGAGCCGCTTGTTCCCGCTGGCGATGCGCACCCCGGGCGGCCCCTGCATGCCGTCGATCAGCTCCAGCCGGTTGCCCTTGCGGGACACCAGCGAACGCCTGTTGACCTTGCCGGTCCGGCGGTCCACCAGCGGCAGGTCGTGCTCGGACGGGGAGTCCTTGCCGTTGTAGAGCCCGCCGAGCACGTAGGGCTTGTCCAGGCAGCCCTGCTCGAACCCCACGAGCACCTCGTCGTTGACGTCCGGGCTGAACACCCCGCCGCCGCCCTGACCGCCGAGCTGCACGGTGCGGACCCAGTCGGTGACGTACTTGGCGTCCAGCCAGGGGAACTTCAACTTCACCCAGCCGCGCTGGGCCCGGCCCGCCTCCTTGATGTCGGTGACGATGCCGGTCGCCAGTCCGGGCATCCGCGATCCGGGATCCGGTGCGCCGGCGCCGGTGGTCAACCCGGCCAGCGACCGGTCCGGCGAGGTGCTGACCAGCACGGTGGTGCGGTATCCGGTGCCGGGTTCGAGCACGTGGTGCACCGCGGTCGCGGTGTAGCGGCCGGAGAACTTCTCGCCCGCGTTGCCCAGCGTCACCGGGGTGCCCGCGCGCAGCTCGGTGTTGCCGTTGACGACCGCTTCGAGTTCGCCGAGGCCCGCGCTCACCGAGTCGGCCAGCGCGCCCGCGGCGGCTTGGGCTTCCGCCCGGGTGCTGTACGGGGTGTCGGTGACGACGAGCTTGCGGCCCTTGCCGAACTTCTTGGTGGCTTCCGTGGCGGTCATGCCCGGCTTTGTGGTGCTGCTGCTGGTGACGGGCCTGTTGGCCACCACCGCGGTCTTGGTCTGCACGTCCCAGCCGCGGACCTGGACGCTGTTGACCTGGTCGGTGGAGGTGAGCACGGCCCGCAGCGCCTTCAGGTTGTCGCCGTACTCGAGCACGAACGGGCTGGCCGATGCCCGGGTGCGCGGCGCCGGTGCCCCGGAGGCCGGGTCCAGCGGGAGGAAGTCGAGTTTGCCGTTCTCGTCGACTTGCACGGTGGCTCCGTGTTCCTGGGCGAGCTGTTGCAGGAATTCCCAGTCCGAGACGTTGGCCTGGGACAGCTGCTGGTAGGTGACCCGCTTGGGCGTCTTCACCCGACCGGCCCGCAGACCCGCTCCGGTGACGACCTTCCGCACGATCTGTTCGACGGCCATGTTCTGGAACGCCTGCACCTTGCGGCCGCGCATCAGCCGGTGCGCCTTGCTCATCGCCCGCACGATGGTGAACGTGCCGGTGCCGTCGTGGTCCAGTTCCAGCGAGGTGATCTCGCCGGTGAACAGCTTCTGCTCGCCGCTTTCGTTGGTGGCGGTGACCGAGACGGCCAACTGCTCGCCGATGGCGAGCTTGGGGTTGTCGGTGAGCAGCTCGTGGTCCGGGTCGCGGAAGGTCACCAGCGCCTCGTCCGGCAGCCCGACGTTCTCGTCGACGACGCAGGAGACCAGGTTGTCCTGCCACTTCTCGGGCAGCTTCGCGCCCGCCCGGATGATCGGGTAGGCGGCGATCGAACGCCCGCTCTCCTTGCCGCTCATCGCGCACCGTCCAGTTCGGTCTCTTCGGGCACGAGCAGTTCGCTGCCCGGGCGCAGCACCATCGGGTCGTCGATGCCGTTGGCCTCGGCGATGATCCGCCACACCGTCGCGTCGCCGTACTCCTGCCAGGCCAGTTGCGGCAGCGTGTCACCGGCCACCACCCGGTGCGTGCGGCGCGCGTTCTCGGCGCCGGATGTGGGGTTCTGGCCGGGTTCGTCGACGGTGGCTTCCTCGATGGCCAGCGAGCAGGTCGCGCGCAGCGGCTTGCCGTCGACGTCGAACAGCGAGTAGTCCACCGAGAAGTTCGTCAGCACCCCGTTGAACGAGGTGGTGCGCGCGGTGCCCCACTCGAACCGCACCCACGGGCTGGCGGGTTTCTTCTTCTTCAGGCTTTTCGGGCTGGGCACGCACGCGACCATGAGGTCTTCGACCTTCTTCTCCACGGAGTCGTCGTGCTTGCTGGTGGCGTCCAGGAAGACCTCCAGCGACAGCGAGCGCGGGCCGCTGCCGACGAACTCCGGCATCGCCGATTCGGAGGCGGAGCGGGCGGGTTTGCGCCGCCACTCGGTGCTCTTGGTCAGCGCCAGCTTGTTCGGGTTGAACTGCAGGCGGACGCGTTTGATCGTGGCGCCCGGCTTCGCCCCGGTCTTGGCGGGCGGCTCCATGATGCGCAGCTGGGCCCGGGTGAGGTTGCGGCCCGGTGCGGTGACCATCGGTGTGCCTCCTGTCAGGACGGTTGCAAGCCCTGGTGGGCGATTTCGAGGGTTTCCACCGCGGCTTCCGAGCTGGCCGGGTCGAACGACGGGCCCTGCCAGCTGACCGGGACGATGCCCTGGATCTGCCAGCGGGCGATCGGGGTCAGGTCCGGGCGCAGCGCGACGATCTCGCCGTCCTTCGGCGTGTTGCGGCGGATGGTGCGGGTCAGCCAGCGCGAGATCTTCATCGTGTCCTCGGTGACCGGCCGGGTCAGCGTGATGTTGGTCCAGGTCAGTCGGGTGGGCAGTTGCCAGGCGAACGAGTTGTTGCCGCCTTCGGCGAACTCCTCGACCTCCAGCTGGGCGCCGAGCCCGCTGCAGCTGTGGAAGCGGCCCAGCTCGTTACCCGCGATGGTGAGCTGGAAGAACACACTGCTGGCGAAGATGTCGTCGGCCACGGGGGTCCTTCCTGATCAGCGGCGGCGGTCGTAGGGGCGGCCGAAGCGTTCGCGGCTTTGGCGCAGTTCGGCGCGCAGCAGCCGGCGCAGCGGGTCCAGCAGCTTGCGGGCCATCTCTTCGAGGTCGGGGTCGGCCGTGCTCGATCCCGCTTGCTCGCCCTGCTGGTCCTGCCGCCCGGTCTTCTCCGCCGCGTCCCGTTGCACGACGTTGATCGGAACGCCTTGCGGGACACTTTGGACTCGGGGGCCGGGATTCTGCGCGGGCTGCTGCGTTTTGCGTTGCACGGCCGGGGTTTTCGCCGGACCGGGTGGTGGGCCTGCGGTGCCCGGTCCGGGCTGGGGGAGGGGGAAAGGCCCGGGCGCTTCGGAGCGCTGCACGACGCTGCCCGGGCCCGGTGGCTCGTTCCCTCCGGTGCTGGGCGGATCACCGCCGAGCGGGGACGCAGCGGGCGTGCTCGGGACGTGCGGGAGGCTCGGCGCAGCCGCAGGGGGGTGCGGGCTCGTCCGGCTGGACGGGTTCGTCTGCGGTGTGCCGGGGGAACTCTGTGCTGTGCCGGGGGAACCCGACGGCGTGCCGGAGGAACGTCGCCAACGCGGTTGGACGACCGGCGTCGCTGAGTTCGTCGGCTCGGCTGCCCGTTGCAGCGCGCCCTCGACGTGCAACGGTCGTTTCGCCAGCAGCGACCGGGATTCCGGTGCCGCGAACGGCGATCGATCCGTCCACTTCGGTCGGACGAGCTGCGGTCCGCCTCCCAGGGAGGTGTCGGCGGCGCCCGGATGGCTCTCGCCCGGTTTCGGCAACACCAGCGGAGGCGTTTCGGCACCGGAGTCCGCGTGGCCGGACGTGCTGCGTTGGACGGGTGAGCTCGGGGCGCGCGAGCCGGTCGTCGCCGCTTTCCCGGGCTGGTCAGGATCGGTCGGCCCGGAGCTCGGATTCGCGGACTCGGGCTGGGTGGATGTCGTCATGCGTTGCAGCGTCGGCCGCTGCTCGGCCGGGGACGCCGGGCTGGAATGCTGCGCCGTTGCCGGTCCGGCGACCGGGAGGTGCGCAGGATCGGGAGTTTCCAGCGGGTTGGGCGTCGCGGCCTCGGATCGTTGCACCGAGTGCGTTTCCGGGGAAACCGTCCGGTTTTCGGTTCGGTCCGAGTGCGAGGACTCCGGTGCACTATCCGTCCACTGTGGTGTGTTCTGCTCGCCGAGGACGGGGCGATCGGCGTGCGAATCCTGCGCACGCTGGATGTTTCCCGAAAGCGGCAGCGGATCGGCGGAAGCGGTCGTGCTGGCCGGGTCGCCTTCCGCCAGCGGGCGAGCGGACTGCGGGATCGCGGCGATCGGACTGCCCAGCCCGACGGTGGGTTCCACGGGCCGAACGGGATCGCCGACGCTGCGTTGCACCGTACCGTCGGCATCGCGGTCGTCGGCACTGCGGGAAGCACGCCGTTGGACCGACGGACGGTCACCGGAATTTCCCGATTTTGCGGCGGAATCCGCTGCGGGATCGCCGGTTCCAGGTCCGGCCGAGTGCGCGGGAGGCGTCGAGCCACCATCGCTGTTCGGGGCGGGCGCGGCACCCTTTTTCTGCGATGCGGACCCGGTGTCTCGTTGCACGGGGTTCTTCCCGCCGCTGTTGTCGCCGGGGCCACCGCTCGGCTTGGACGGTGCGGGCCGTGGTGCGGGTTTCGCTGCTGATGATGCTTCCACGGAAGAACCGGGGGATTCCGGCGTGCTCGCGGAACCTTCCCGGCCGGCCAACGGCAGCGGGTTCTCCGTCGGCTGCGGGGAATGCGCGACCTGAGCGTTCGGCGGCAGGTCGTGCAGCGGTTCGCCGATCGTGGACAGCGGCGGCGCGTCGGCGCGCACTGAGCGCTGCAACGGCGGCGCGTCTTCGCGGGAAGGCGCGTCCGGAGATTCCGGCGCTGCGCCCGCGGGCGACGCGTCGGTGTTCGGATGCTTCGCCGAAGAGCTCGGGGCCGAAGAAGTCGTCGTGCCGCGCGAGGTTTCCGATTTCGTTGCGGAAACCGAGGATTCGGGCTTCGCGACCGCCGAGCCGGGCACGGCGGGCACCGGCCGCGGCGCGAGCGGCGTCGCCAGCCGGGCGACGGTCAGCGGTGGCCGGACCTGCTGCACCGGCACCGGTTTCCGCTGCACGGGCGGGGAAACGTGCGAAGCGCCCGAAGCCGGCTCAGCGGTCGAAGCGGGACCGTCCGTGCCGCGGGATGCAGGACCGCCCGAGCCTGAACCGCTCGCGCCCACCGGGGAAACCGCGTCACCGGAAGCGCCACTGCCGATGTTTCCGCTGTCGGTGTTCCCAGAGCTCCCAGTCCCGGAGTTCCCGGTGCCAGCGGCCGCGCTTCCGGAACCCGCAGTACGCGGACCCCCAGTACGCGGACCCCCAGTACGCGACCCCGCAGTACGCGAGCGCGCAGGGCCCTTACGGCGCGAAACAGCACTCCGCGAAACAGCACGGCCGGAGCCCGCGGAACCGGAGCCGGAGGTACCGGAGCCAGCATCACCGGATGCAGCATCACCGGGTTCAGCATCACCGAGTTCCGGGCCCGCGAGCCGAACCGGCAGCTGCTCGTCCGAACTCCGCTGCACCGGCGTACCCGGAACCACCTGCGCCAGCCCGGTCATCACCCCGGAAGGCGCGTCCGCGCGCACGCGATGGCCCAGCTCGCCCAGCACCCCGTGCCGCTGGTACGAGGTCACCGACTCGGTGAACCGCGCCGCCTGCGTGACGTCGCAGCCCGCTCGCTGCACCACCCCGGTCATCGGCGTGCTCCGGCGCCAGCCGCCGTCCCAGGCCGGATCGGCCTGCGGGGCGGGAGCGTCGTGCGAGGCGTCCGGGCCGCGGTCCGGTGACGCGGTCCTGTTGCGGCGGCGGAAGGGATTCCAGCGCGGCACCGTCTCACCCGCCCTCGTTCAGTCGCTGGTTGATGTTCGCGATCTCGCGCACCCAGCGCCTGCGCTCGAGGTGGTCCAGCTCCAAGATCTCCTCGCGCGGCCAGTGGAAGTGGTAGGCCACGTAGGCGACCTCTTCGTAGAGCCGGTCGGCCGCGCAGGTCACGATTCCCCCAGGCGACCACCCGCCAGGTCGATCTCGAAGCTGGCCGAGCAGGACGGGCAGGTGACCCCGGCCCTGGTGTGGCCCTCGCTGTTGATCCGGCGGTAGAAGTCCTGCAGGAACGCGATGTCGGTGGCGTACATGTTCTCCACCAGCCCGGCGTGCACGCTGGTGAGATCGCCGAGGCGGGTGATGACCTGGCTCAGCAGCACCACGCTCAGGTATGCCGGGTTCTCCTTGACCCGCAGGTCGATCTGCGGGCGCAGCTCATCCCGCGCGGTGGCCAGCCGCATCCGGCCGTGCCGGTGCACGGTGCCGTCGGTGTGCAGGTAGCCGCGCGGCAGTTCGAAGTCGAACTCGGCGTGCGGTGCCTGCTGGCCGCCGGACGGCTCCTGCCCACCGGTGGACTGCGGTGCGCGGCTCTCCGCCGCCTCGGGGCGATTGCGCCCCGCGGCCTCGTCGAGGTCGGACAGCGATGTGATCTTCCGTCTCACTCGAGCTCGATCCGTTCGAAGACGATGGTGGCCTTCTCGGTGGCGGCGTTGGATTCCCCGGCGGTGAGTTCCGGGCCCTCCCATTTGCTGACCCAGGCGTCGAACAGCATGATGCGGCGCACGGATTCCCCTTTGGAATCCATCACCTCGATGGTCAGGTTCTCCCGCGCGTTCTCCACGTCGCCGTCGATCAGCGTCTTGTTCAGCCATTGGGAGAACTCGGAACTCTTGTCCAGGCCGCGGGTGATGGTGACCTCGCCGCCTTGCTGCGGGCCGGGCTGGCGCTTGACCATCGGCTTGCCGGTCGGGGTCGTTTGCGGGATGTCCACCACCTCTTGCTCCAGTACCAGACCGCTGACCTCTTTGACCGTCTCGACCTGCACGCTGCCGAGTTCGACACCGAACCGGTGGACGGACAGCGCATCACCTTCGGCCATGATCGATCACCTTTCACGTTGCTGGAGTGTCATTCGCTGAGCAGGCTGGTGCTGTCGGAGAACTGCGAGAGCCGGAAGATGACGAACTCCGCGGGTTTCACCGGCGCCACTCCGATCTCGCACACCACCCGGCCGAGGTCGATGGATTCCTGCGGGTTGTTGTCCCGGTCGCACTTGACGTAGAAGGCTTCGTCCGGAGTGCGGCCGAAAAGCGCGCCGTCGCGCCACGCCTCGTGCAGGAAGGCGCTGATGTTGCGGCGGATGCTGGCCCACAACCGGTCGTCGTTCGGCTCGAACACGACCCACTGGGTGCCGAGCAGGATCGACTCCTCCAGGTAGTTGAACAGCCGCCGCACGTTCAAGTACCGCCAGGCAGGGTCGGAGGAAAGGGTGCGGGCACCCCAGATCCGGATGCCGCGCCCGGCGAACGCGCGCACGCAGTTCACGCCGATCGGGTTGAGCTGGTCCTGCTCGCCCTTGCTCAGCCGCGTCTCCAGATCCACCGCGCCGCGGATCACCTCGTTGGCCGGTGCCTTGTGCACGCCGCGTTCGTTGTCGCTGCGCGCCCAGACTCCGGCGACGTGCCCGCTCGGCGGCACCAGTGCGTTGCGTCCGGTGCCCGGGTCGAAGACCTTGATCCACGGGTAGTAGAGCGAAGCGTAGTGCGAGTCGTAACCGGCCTGGTCGGCCCGCCAGTTCCGCACCTGCTGGGCGTTCAGCCCGGGCGGGGCGTCCAAGATCGCGACCCGGTCGCCGAGCTGCTCGCAGTGCGAGATGGCCGCCAGCTGCACGGTGCGCACGCCCTCGGCGTCGATCAGCCCGCGCTGGTGGGCGCTCATCAGGTCGGGCACCGCGACCATCGTGATCTCGTCGACCGTTTCCAGGCCGCCGAACCCGGTGCGCGCGGCGAGGTCCCCGACGTACTCGCCGGCGTCCACTTTGGCCGGTGCGTTGCTCGGCGCCGGGGTGGCGGGCAGCGTGACCGACTGGTTGTCCGGGCGGCTCAGCGCCGCTGCGGGCTCGGTGATCTCGATGAGCTTGGAGCGTTCGCGGACCTGGTTGACCACGTAGCTCTTGACGTTGCGCCGGGTGGAGACGTCGAAGGTCTCGCTGACCTTGCCGCCCTGGCGCACCAGCAGCTTGAACCGGTCGTCCGGCGGGTTGTCCCCGTCCGCGTCGGCGACCTCCACGGTCACCTCGCCGCCCGCGCCCGGCAGCGCGGAGATCCGCAGGTCGCCGAGTTCGACCGGGTCCGGGCGGGATTCGGCGGGCGCTGCGGACTGCGCGGAGGTCTGCGCGGGTCCGCCGATGCGCACGACGTAGGCCGAGCCGCCGCCGTTGGCGAAGTAGCCGTACACCGCGTGCGCGAGGTACCCGTCGTCGAACCCGCCGAAGTTCTCGACGTACTGGTTCCAGTTCGTCACCAGCGTGGGTTCGTGGAACGGCCCTTGCGGCGCGAACCCGACGAAGGCGGCGACCGCGGTCCCGACGCCCTCGATCGGCCGCGAGCCGTTCTGGACCTCTTCGACGTACACGCCTGGGGACAGGTACGACGGCATGTGCGCTCCTCGGTGTGCGGCGATCTCCCAGCGGGCAGCTTCGCGAGCCGTGGCGGGGTGCCGACAGGTCCGCGCGGCCCTGGCTGAGGGCAGCACGGGTGCCTTCGCGGGCAGCGGATCGTTGCCTTTCGGGACGCGCAGGTGGTGTTGCCCGCGGTGCTGCCCTTCCGTGCATTCCGTCGTGCCCGCGCGAGCGGGTACGTGTGGTGCCGAGCCGTGCGATCCGGAGGGGAACCATGCGCGAACGGCAGGAGCCGGGCAAGGACTCGACAAGTCGCCACGAGCGACCACGACGCGCCGCACCCGCACCGGAATCCGGCACCGCCGCGCACCTGCTGCACCTGCAACGGACCCTGGGCAACGCCGCGGTGGCGCGGATGGTCGAAGGCGCGCAGGGCGAGGACGAGGTGCAGCGGTCCAGTGTGCACGGTGTGCTGAGCTCCTCGGGGCAACCGTTGGATGCACCGGTGCGCGAGGAGATGGAATCGCGGATGGGCGCGGATTTCTCGGACGTGCGGCTGCACACCGGCGGCACCGCGCAACGATCCGCGGCCGAGATCGGCGCTCGCGCCTACACCTCCGGCAACCACGTCGTGCTGGGCTCGGGCGCTTCGGACAAGCACACGCTCGCGCACGAGCTCACCCATGTGCTGCAACAACGCTCGGGGCCGGTCGCGGGCACCGACAACGGTGACGGGCTGAAGGTCTCCGACCCGTCGGATCGCTACGAGCGCGCGGCGGAGGACAATGCGCGGCGGGTGATGGCGGATTCGGGATCAGGCCGCACAGACGACGCCCCGGCCGAGTCCGCGTCGCCGCCTTCCGCGGACGAACCGCAGATCCAGCGGAAAGTGGGCTACGAGTTCGAAATTACACCCAATAGGGCATGGCAGTTTTTCGAGAACATACCGAGAGGTGACCAGAAAGGGGGCAAGAGGCTAAAAACGGACACGAAGAATCCCCTTATCGATCTCGGAAGCGGGGCGCATGTTGCTGCGGACAACGGAAATGTGGAATTCGTTACCGACCCGCTGACAACGTTGGATCAGGTGGAAGCCGCAGTAAGTAATATCACTAACTTCCATGAGGATGTTGCCCGAAGGGGCACGCACACGGAACCTAGTGGAAAGTATTCTATCAAAGCCGAAAGCGTCGGTCAGGCGAAACCTCAAGCGTCCTTCGGTATGGCGATGCGGAACATACCCGACCTGGTGAGTGAACTCGATAAGTATCACCAGGGCGACACTGAGCCGCCCGCGAAGAGGACTCGCACCAGGGAGCCGAAGGAGACGAAGGAAAATCGAGACAACGAACAACGAATCTCAGGGGTTCAACCCGGGTTTCCCGAAGCGAAGTCGAACGCGGAGAGAATTGTCGAAGAGCTGAAGGGGCGGGCCAGGGGTGAGTCCCCGCAGGGGGACGGCTGGGAGAAGTCCGCGAAAGGATTCTTAACTGTAATACTGAAGACAATTTACGATCTCACGAAGCAGGGGAGTGACAAAGATGATCCCAAGTACTACTTTTCGATGATGCCGCGTACAGATTTTGTGAGCATGCGGGAAACGTTGCCCGATGACGTCAAGGCCTGGCTGGTTGAAAACTGCGATTCCGGTGTCTTGCCGCTAATGAGTAAGCATTCCGGTGAGGACATCGAACGTCCTGTGTTGAACAAATACAAAAAAGAAATTTCTGGGGTGGAGGTTCCGACGCGAGCTGAGTGGATTAGATCAGTGTTGACCGGCACGGTGGGTGAAAAGGATCTGCTCTCGCCGCCGCCCGGGTATCCCGCGCATGGTGATGGTGGCAAAGAGCCCGAGGGGGTGGGGGCCATGGGGGCGGACCGTACAGAACCGCATCTGTCGGTATTCGAGTTGCGCGACCTCGGCGGCGCGCTGCCTCGGGAGCAGTGGCTATCGCTGGCCTTGCTCATCGCGAAGACGATCGGGCGTGCTACAGATGACAAGCGACTGACCGTTAAGGAAAAGCAACGAGAAGAGTCCACCTGACGATCGGTGGCGTGTCGCAGCAATCCTTCTTAAGGTTAATGGATACTGGCGGTTTGCGTTTTCTGATTAGGGCAACAGCGTGACTGCGAGAATTTCTGAAGTCGTCTCGCTACCTGAACTCGGATTCCAGGATGAGCCTTCCCAGTTTGGCATACTCTTGCCGCACCGCCGCGATCACTTCAGGCATCCCCACCTCGCTTTCGGCTTCGGCCGCGAGGTAGGCGGCGGTGACCGCGCAGGCGCGGATGGAGCCGCCGGAGAGTTCGAAGCGCTCCGCGCAGAAGTCCAGGTCCAGGTCTTCGGCGCGGGGCAGTGCGGTGCCCAGGCAGCGGTCCCACAGGGCGCGGCGCTGCGCGGCCTCGGGCATCGGGAAGTCGGCGATGACGTCCAGGCGCCGGGTGAACGCCTCGTCCAGGTTCGCGCGCAGGTTCGTGGTCAGCACCGCGAGCCCGTCGAAGCTTTCCATGCGTTGCAGCAGATACGCGGACTCGACGTTGGCGTAGCGGTCGTGCGCGTCCTTGACCTGGGAGCGCTTGCCGAAGATCGCGTCGGCCTCGTCGAACAGGAGCACGCCGTTGACCCCGGCCGCCTCGGTGAAGATCCGTTCCAGGTTCTTCTCCGTCTCGCCGACGTATTTGTCGACCACTGTGGACAGATCGATGACGTAGAGGTCCATGCCGAGGTCTGCGGCCACGACCTCGGCCGACATCGTCTTGCCGGTGCCGGATTCGCCCGCGAACAGGGCCAGCACGCCGCGGCCGCGCCCACCACCGGGCCGCATCCGCCATTCGCCGAGCACCCGGTCGCGGTGCCGGGCGCGCAGCGACAGCTCCGTCAGCGCGCGCTGCGCCGACTCGGGCAGCACCAGGTCGTCCCAGCCGACCGAAGGGGTGATGCGGCGGGCGAGCCGCTCCAGACCGGCGCCGTTCTGCGCGCGGACGCCGGCTCGCAGGTCGGCGGTGTCCATCGCCCGGTCGTCGAGCCGGGCGAGCCGGGCGGCGACGGAAGCCGCGCGGCGCACCTGGTCGGGGCCGAGGCGGTACGGGGTCAGGGCTTCGATGTGCTCGGGCCGCGGTGCTTCACCGGCGTCTTCCAGGGCGTCGCGCCATTCCTGCGCGCGCAGCTCGGGTGCTTCGACCGCGATCGAGACCGGCGATTCCCGCGCCCAGCCCGGATCCCAGCTCGAAGCGCCGTGCACGAACACCGGAATCGCCTGCGACGCGGCCACGATCCGCCGCAGCAGCGGGCGCAGCGCCGCCTCGACCGTCTCAAGTGGACCGAAGATGAGACCGGCCCGCCGCAGCCGCGCTTCGCGGATCGCAGCCGCCAGCGCGGCCGCGGGGTCCGGGGCTTCGGTGAGCGCCTGCGGTTGCAGCACGAGAGCGCCGAAACCGCCTGCTGCCAAGGATTCCACCGCTACCTGCGCCGCCGAGCCGTCCGCGCTGCGCAGGTGGACCAGCCGGATACCGGCGTCCAGGCCGCCCGCGAGCCGCTTCGCCGGAGCCGTGGCCGACCGCGGCGCCGGTGCCTCCCGCACCAGCTCGGCCAGCGCAGGGGGCGGCGCATCGGAACCGAGCAGGTGCGCCACCACCCGGTCGGGCACCCGCAAGGTCCGCGTGGCCCACGGCCGCTCCGGCTCGGCCACTTCCAGCAACGAACTCAGCGGCGCTCCCTCGGCGAGCCGGAATCGCCCGTCACCGGCCAGCGGCATCCCGCACAGCTCCAACGCCAAACCGGTGGTGGGGCGCCGCAGCGTCACGTCGTCGTTGAGGTAGCCGTAGAACCGCTCGAACCGCGGGTCCACTTCCGGCGCCAGCGCCACCAGCAGCAGTTCCACGTCGAGTTCGGTCAGCTCGAAATCTGCGGCCAGCCGTGGCAGCCGCAGCCGGTCGTCGGGTTCCGGGGCCGTTTCCCCTTCATCCGCCCAGGAATCACCGGCCGGAAGAGCACCGGACCAAGCTGCGGATGGCGAGTCCAGGATCCGCTCGACGAGCTCGTCGGTCAGGTACAACCCGCGATAGGGATCGTCCGGCGCCGGATCGGTGGCTCGCCGCTTCGCCACTGCCA
The DNA here is from genome assembly GCF_016526145.1 of Saccharopolyspora galaxeae. Lineage (GTDB taxonomy): Bacteria > Actinomycetota > Actinomycetes > Mycobacteriales > Pseudonocardiaceae > Saccharopolyspora_C > Saccharopolyspora_C galaxeae. The sequence goes on along the minus strand of NZ_JADDUE010000003.1, from coordinate 323,889 downwards.
CCCGGACGCGGTTTTCCACTCCGCGCAGCCGCGCCCAGAGGTGGCGCAGATCGGCGCCGCTCATCGCCGCGGACTCCGGTGCCGCCGCCGCGCCTCCGGGTGCCGCGGATCCGGACGCTGCCTGGATGCGGCGAGCCCGTCCCCCTCGTCCACGTTCGTCCCCTCGTAGCGCAGGTGCCGAGGTGTGTCCTGCGCCTGCTCGGTGACCGCGGACTCCGACCGCAGCAGCATGCCCTCGGTGACCGGCGGCCCGGCGGGCAGCCGTTCGCCCGCCAGCGGCGCGGTGATCCGCAGGTTGATCGACGGCTTGAGCGCGCCGCCCAGCGCCGACCACACGTCGGTCACCGACCGGCCCTCCGGCATGTCCCCGCCCGCCTGCATCCGCACCGTCAGCCCCAGTTCGGCCAGCGTTCCGGTGAGCCACCGCTCGGCGAACGACTCGTGCTTGATCAGCCCGCGCAGCACCGCCGAGAGCAACCGGTGCTCGTCCTGCGGGCGGTTCGTCCACGCGGTCACCAGGTAGCTGAGCTGGAACCAGTGCGGGGCGCCGAGCCAGCCGACGACCACGCCGTCCTCGTCGCGCTGCTCGACCGCGCCGGTGCTGCGCAGCGCGGCGTCCTCGCGGATGTCGTAGAGGAACACGCTGACCGTCGGGGAGTTGCGCTTGGCCGCCCAGTCCGTGGTGGGCGGGTCGAACGCGAGCTCCACGCCCGCGCCCGGAACGCCCTCCTCGGCCAGCAACAGCCGTACTCCCTCGTCGGTTTCGTGGATCACGCAGGTCCTTTCGCGGTGGTGGCCCCGGTCAGCGGGGGCCGAGCATCAGTGGCGGTGCGACGGACGGCTTCACCACCAGGAACCGTGCCGTGACCGGCCCGAATCCCGGCCCGGAGGCAGTGATCGTGCGGGGGCCCAGTTCGTCCTTCGGCAGCACCAGCAGCTGCGCGATGAACCGCCCGTCCGCGGCCGGAATGGCGGGCACCGCCGCTGCGGTGATGCCCGGGTCCCAGCGCAGCCGCACCGGTGTTCCCGGTGGGAAGTCGAAACCGCGCACCGAGGTCACGAATCCGGGCTCACCCACCTCCGGCACCGCGACGATCCGCGGCTGCAGCACGCGGTACGGGGTGGTGGCGAAGTTGTCCGCGTCGGTGTTGTCGCTGCCGGTGGTGCGCAAGGTCGCCGAGATCGGCGCTTCGAGCGCCGCGTTCGGCGCCAGCACGACGACTTCGGTCAGCACTCCGCCCGGCGGCAGGTCCGGCAGCAGGCATCGGGTTGCGGTGCAGCCGGGTGGCGCCGCGCTCACCGGCACACCCGGTGGCAGCGCGAGGTCGAGCCGGAGGCCGGTGGCCACGCCCTCGCCGGTGTTGCGCACCGTGAACGTCACGTCGGTACGACCGCCCACATAGGACGGATTCGGGTCGGCGCGGACTGCGACACCGGGTCCGGCCACCGGTGGCGGCGGCGGAGGAGGCGGCGGTGGTGGCGGTGGAGCCAGCGGATTCACCAGCACGGCGGTGTTCGCGGTGTTGTCCGAGCTGTTGGTGTCGCGCAGGGCGCCGGAGGTGCTCCAGCCGACCTGTTGCGGCCCCGGTGTCACCCCGGTCAGCTCCGCGATCACCTGCATCGACTGCCCGGCTTCGAGCACTCCCAAGTCGCACCGAGCGGCGTCGCACTCACCGGAAGGGGCGCGCAGCCGGTCCAGCCGCAATCCCGGCGGCACGTCCACGTCGACCACCGTGCCGGGCGAGGTCGCGGGTCCGCGGTTGGTGACCGTCGCGGTGATCTGCCGCGTCCCGTCCACCGGCACGTCGTCGGCGGTTTCCGGCGCGTCGATGGTCAGGTCCACCGTGGCCTGCCAAGTCGACTCCTTCTGCCGCCCCGGCAGCCGATCCGTGATCGGCGTCAGCCGCCTGGTGGCGACGTCGAGGATCGAGGAGAACTCGGGCTCGGCGGGATTGCTGGTGGCCCGCTGCGACAGCACCATCTGCTTGCCGTCCGGCGACCAGCTGATGTCCCGCGGCTGGAACGGCCCGCTGTCCCCGGCGACCGGCTCGTCGCTGGCCAGGCAGCTCTGCTGGTTGCGCGGCAGCAGCACCGTGCAGCCGTCGCCGGTCAGCGGCACCTGCAGCAGCCCGTCCCGCTCGCGGTTGAACGCGATGCTCTTGCCGTCCGGGGAGAACGCCGGGCTGTCGTCGACCACGTCGCAGTTGCAGACCTTCCCGCTGATGTCGGTCTGGCGGCCCACATCGCCCAACGCGCCTATCGGAGCCGTCCAGATCCGGTTGCGGCGCTGGTCGTCCGGGACGTCGGCGGACCGGCCGCGGCTGAACGCCAACTGGGTCCCGTCCGGCGAGAAGGCGGGCTGGGTGTCGTCGTCATCGGCGTTGCTGGTCGCCAGCCGACCGGTGACCTGCCCGGAGTCGACGTCGACGAGCACGATGCGGCTGCGGGAGCGGGGCGTTTCGGGTCTGCCGCCGGGGCATCTGCGGGCGATCGCGAGCGTGTTGCCGTCCGGGGACCAGACCGCGTCGGTTTCCCAGTCCGCCGTCTCGCGGTCTTCGATCGGCAGCCTGCGCTGGTTGGTGCCGTCCGCGTTCATCAGCCAGATGCGCTGGACCCGCTGCCCGTCGATGGTCTCGAAGCGGCTCACCGCGAGCTGGGTGCCGTCGGGGGAGTAGCTCTGCCGCTGCGTCCACGGGTCGTAGCCTTCGCGCGGCTCGAACAGCCGGATGTCGTTGGTGGCCGCCTCTGGGTCCTCGGTCAGCACCGACATGTTCAGGTCCCGCGGGTCGCTGCCGTCCCTGCGGATGTCCTGCAACCGCGCGGTGTAGCGGGTTTCGCCCGTGGTGCGCGAGACGACCAGCCGGCCGTTCAGCCACGTCGGCGAGTCCGCCAGCCGGTCCTCGTCCAGCAGCAGCTCCGGCGGGGAGGTCACCGGCGGAGTCGCCGGCACGCGGTAGACCCGGTCCAGATCGGTGACCGCTCCCTGCTGGTTCTGGTGGCTCACGAAGATCACTTGTTCGCCGCTGGGCAGCCATGCCGGGCGGCGGCTTTGCCAGCACTGGCACTCGTCGCCCAGCAGCGGGACTTGGCCGGGACCGTCGAGCACGTACACCCGCTGATCGGCGTCGTCGCCGAGGTTGCCGTCCCCGTCGAAGGTGTAGGCGATCCGGTCCTCGTCCACCGGGTTCCACGCGGGTTGCGTTGCGCCACCGTTGGCCAGGTTGGTCACCTGCTGCTGCGCGCCGCCACCGGTCGGGCGCTGGTAGATCTGCCACCGCTGGCCCGAGTCGGACGAGTAGGCGATTTTCGCGCCATCCGGGGAGAACGACGGGAACGTCTCGTTCGAGCCGGTGTCGGCGAGCCGGTGCGCGCCGGTGCCGTCCGCGCGCACCAGCCAAACGTCGCGCTGACCGCCGTCGGCGGAATCGAACGCGACCCACTGCAGGTCCGGCGACAGCTGCGGATGAGCCGCGTCCTGCCCCTCGGTGAGCTTGCGGACGTCGCCGTTCCGCTCGCGCAGGTACACCTGCGGAGTGCGTTCGTCGCGCAGGCTGGTGAACACCACGACACCGTCGCGGGCGGCGGGATCCTGGTCGAAGTGCTGCGGAGTCTCGGAGAGCAACGGCTGCGTGCCCGAGCCCGGAAGACCGTTGGTGGCCCCGATGCTGCGGTGCTGGGTCCCGGAGAACGCGATGCGGCTGGGCGGCGGATCCTGCGGCGGCTGCTGCGCCTGCGCGGGCGGCGCCGAAGCCGAGGGCAGCCAGATGAGCCCGCACAGCACGATGAGAACGCCGGCCAGCGCGGTGTTGCTGCGAGCCGGGCGCGCACTGCCGATCACGGACCACCTCCGGGTGTAGCTGCCCTGCGAATGCTCACCCGCGCGGGCCCGCGCGCAGCAGTAGCCGGCAGGCAGCACACCGGGAAACCCGCCCGGGACTTTCGGGCAACCGGCGCGCGCCCTCCCGCCGAGCGGAGTGGACGGCCTGTTCTTCTTAGCGGGGTTCGCTGACGTGTGGCTATGTCGTTCGTGGCTGCTCTGACCTGCTCGGTGTCCTCATCCCGTCGACCGGGCGCAGCCCTGACAGCCCTCGTGGGGCGGCGAGCGCCCCAGAGTATTCGGTGGGGGGTTACGGGTTGGCTGATGCCGTGTTGCTCTCCTCGGCGCAGCACTGCGTTTGGGTGTGCGTCGTGTCGGAACCGAAGGTGGCGGAGTCGCCTGTGACGACGTAGACCTCCCACGGCTCTTGGCCGGGGCCGTGCACCCACACTTTGTCCTGACGGGCGTAGCAGCAGGTGGTGTCGGCCTCGACGTCGGTGAACAGACCGAGGGCGCTGAGTCGTTCGGTAGCGGCGGTGACTTGCGCAGTGCTGTCGACCTCGACACCGAGGTGATCCATGAGGGTGTCCTGACCGGCTTCGCCTTCGAGCAGGACGAGTTTCAGCGGCGGCTCGGTGAGGGCGAAGTTGGCGTAGCCGGGCCGGAGCTTGGCCGGTTCGGTGCCGAACAGCTTCGAGTAGAACGCGATGGAGCCTTCGAGATCGCCGACCCGCAAGGCGAGCTGCATCCGTGACATGACCTCTCCCTGTTTAGACGTGCATCTAATCAAGCCCTGCGACAAGCTTGCTCCTTGGTTCGATGGACGTCAAGATAGAAGCATGTCGAAGCAAGAGTTGCCGGGTGATGAGGCGGAGCTGTGCTGTTCGCCGGTGCTGCGGGAACCGCTGGATGCCGAGCAAGCGGGTGCGCTCGCGCGGGTGTTCAAGGCGATCGGTGAGCCGGTGCGGTTGCGGTTGCTGTCGCTGATCGCTTCGCACGCGGGTGGTGAGGCGTGCGTGTGCGATCTGACCGGGGCGTTCGAGCTGTCCGGTCCGACGATCTCGCACCACCTGAAGATCTTGCGCGAATCCGGAGTGATCGACGGAGAACGGCGAGGTACCTGGGTCTACTACCGGGTGCGGCCCGAGACGCTGCGGCTGGTCTCGGACGCGCTCGCCCCCGCCGGAGAAGTCCCGGTGGTTTCGCGATGACCGGCACAGCACAGCGCCCGCGCAGCGAACAGGCCGTTGCGGCGAAGCTGTCCACTCTGGACCGTTTCCTGCCGGTGTGGATCGGCGCGGCGATGCTCCTCGGGCTGCTGGCCGGACGGTGGATACCGGGGCTTGGCTCGGCATTGGATGCGGTGCAGCTGGACGGGATCTCGCTGCCGATCGCGGTCGGGCTGCTGGTGATGATGTATCCCGTGCTGGCCAAGGTCCGCTACGACCGGCTGGATACGGTCACCGGCGACAAGCGGCTCATGGTCTCGTCCCTGCTGCTGAACTGGGTGCTCGGCCCGGCGCTGATGTTCGCGCTGGCCTGGACGTTGCTGCCGGACCTGCCGGAGTACCGCACCGGATTGATCATCGTCGGACTCGCCCGGTGCATCGCGATGGTCATCATCTGGAACGACCTAGCCTGCGGTGATCGGGAGGCCGCCGCCGTACTGGTGGCGCTGAACTCGGTGTTCCAGGTCATCGCCTTCGCCGGACTCGGCTGGTTCTACCTGAGCGTGCTACCCGGCTGGCTCGGCCTGGCCACGGTCGGCCTGGACGTCTCGGCCTGGGCGATCGCGAAGTCCGTTCTGATCTTCCTCGGCATCCCGCTCGTGGCGGGATACCTCACGCGCAAGTTCGGCGAACGCGCCAAGGGCCGCGACTGGTACGAAGCCCGTTTCCTGCCGAAGATCGGCCCGGCCGCGCTCTACGGACTGCTGTTCACCATCGTGATCCTCTTCGCCCTGCAAGGCGACCAGATCACCAGCCGTCCCCTCGATGTCGCCCGCATCGCCCTGCCGCTGCTGGCGTACTTCGCCCTGATGTGGGCCGGATCTTTCGCACTGGGCAAGCTGATCGGCCTGAGCTACGAGCGTTCCGCCACGCTGTCGTTCACCGCGGCGGGCAACAACTTCGAACTCGCCATCGCCGTAGCGATCGCCACGTTCGGCGTCACCAGCGGCCAGGCACTCGCCGGGGTCGTCGGGCCTCTCATCGAGGTCCCCGTGCTCGTCGCCCTGGTCTACGTCTCGCTAGCCGCACGCCGCTGGTTCAGCACCCCTGAGCCAGTGCAGGAAGCGTCGCCCGCCCGATGAAACCCAACGGAGATACCGTGACCGACCCGCCGGAAGTTCTGTTCGTCTGCGTGCACAACGCGGGCCGATCCCAGATGGCCGCCGCTCTGTTGCAGCACCATGCGCAGGGCAGGGTGACCGTCAGGTCGGCGGGATCGGCGCCGGCCGCGAGCATCAATCCCGCCGTGCATGAGGTCATGCTCGAGCTCGGCATCGACCTCGCCCACGAGGCGCCGAAAAGGCTCACCACCGGAGCCGTCGAGGCGGCTGACGTCGTAATCACCATGGGCTGTGGCGACGCCTGCCCCGTCTTCCCCGGCAAGCGCTACCTCGACTGGCGCCTCACCGACCCGGCAGGCAAATCCATCGAAGAGGTCCGCACCATCCGCGACAACATCGACCAGCGCATCCGCGATCTCTTCGCGGAACTGGTCAACAGCTAACCACCGACAGCTGGCGGGAGCTCCGGCGCGAGAACTGTGCAGACGACCTGCGGATCAGCGGCGCGACGCGCCCCGTCGGTGTGCGGACCACTCATGGGTGACGGCCGCCATGTGTCGTTTCCACGGCGCCGGGTCGTCGGTGGCGATCTGCTCCCACACGCGAGCGTTGGCGCGCACGAAGATGTCAATCGCTTCGGCCGATGCCGCGGCTAGCGACATGGCGAACGGTCCAGCGGTCCGCTCGCTCGGCAGCGGCGCGGACGCCGCTTGATCCGGGTGCTCGCCGGAGCGGACGGGCCGACGGTCCCAACAGATCGGGCGAACCGTCCGTTCAGCGGTGGCGAAGCCCCGAGGCCTCAGATGAGCCCGTGCCGCATCACGTATCCGACGGCGTGCGCGCGGTTGCGCAGCTGCAACCGGGTGGTGATCTCGTGCAGCACGTTCTTGACCGTGCGCTCCGAGTAGGACATCTTCACCGCGATCTCGCCGGTGTCGAAGCCTTCGGAGACCAGCCGCAGCACCTCGACCTCCCGCGCGGTCAGCGCGGACAGGCTCAACCCGCCCGATTCGCCCGCGTTGCGCTGCAACTGCCCCACGTGGTCGAGCAACCGGCCCAGCATGTCCCCGGGCAGCACGCCCTCGCCGCGGATCAGCGCGAGCACCAGCGACACCAGCCGGTCCTGGTCGGCTTCGGCGCGGCGCAGCACCGCGCCCACTCCGCACTCGATGGTCAGCCGCAGCGCGTTGTGCCCGAACTCGCCGATCACCAGGCCGGTGCGCGCGGGCGAGCCGCGCTGCAACTGGCGCAGCAGCCGCACGGCCTGCTCGTCGAGCCGGTCCACCACCGCCAGCGCCACCGCGGCCTGGTCGGTCTCGTCCTCGCCGAGCAGCCGCACTTCCGGCCGGGGGCGCAGCAGCGCGATGGTTCCCGCCTGCAACAACTCGTCGGCGGCGTGCACCGCGACCGGCACTCTCGTGGTCATCCGCACTCCAATCTGGTCTGGCACCGCGCTCGGGTGCAGCGCGGGAACGTCGATGCGGGCAGTGGTGTTGCCCCGGTGCTGCCCTCGCGGACCTGCCGTCCGGAGTGCGTGGCGGCTTAACTTCTCTCGGGTGAGCACATCAGCGGAGCTGGAGAGCACGACGATCGCCGTGGCCCCCGGCGGGGAGGCGACCGCCGTCCTTGCGGTGCGCAACGACACCGACATCGTCGAGGCGTACGAGTTCGAGGTGGTCGGCGAGTGCGCGTCGTGGACCGTGGTCGAACCCGCACGGCTCTCGCTTTATCCGGGAACGCGCGGCACGGTGACGCTGCGGCTGCGGCCGCCGCGGTCCCCGGAGGTTCCGGCCGGGGAAGTGCCGCTGGCCGTGCGGGTGCTGCCGGTGGAGCGCCCGGAGCTGGTCACGGTCCCCGAAGGAACCGTCCACATCGGACCGTTCCAGATGCTGCGCGGTTGGCTGGCCCCGCAGCGCCGCCGGGGCTGGCGCAGCGGACGCTTCTGGGTGGTGCTGCACAACCAGGGCAACACCCCGCTCGCGGTAGGGCTGGAACCCGCGGATCCGGCCGAGGAGCTGAAGTTCCGGCTCGACGAGCAGCAACCGGCGCTGGAACCGGGCGAGCAGCGGGAGGTGCGGCTGCGCGCGCGGGCGCGCAAGTTGCACTGGTTCGGGAAACCGCCGAGCAAGCCGTTCACGGTCACCGCCGCACCGGATGCCGGTGAGGTGAGCGAGCACGAACTCGCGCCGCCGGAGCAGTTCGACGGCGAGCTGCACCAGATCCCGATCTTCCCGAAGTGGCTGCTGGCCCTGCTGGCGCTGCTGCTGGCCCTGCTGCTGCTGTGGTTCACACTGGTACGCCCCCAGGTGCAGCGATCGGCGAAGGAAGCGGCCGAGGAACAAGCCCGGGAAATGGCCGCGGCGGGCGAACTCGTGCCGCCCGGCGGGCAGCCGGAGGAACCGCAGCCGGAGCCGCCGAAGCCGCAGCCGGAGACTCCGCCCAAGCAACCGGGTGAAGGGGATGCGCTGAACACCACGCCCGGCGGCGGTCAAGAATCCGTCACGCTGCCCGTGGTGACCGATGGCGCCGACAACGCGGCCGGGACCTGGACGGTTCCGGAAGGGAAGGTGTTCTTCGCCACGGATCTGGTGGTGGCGAACAACCAGGGCGATGAAGGAGTGCTCACGATCTCCTTCGGCGATCGGCTGATCACCCGAATAGCGCTGGAAACCTTCCGGAACCAGGACTACCACTGGGTCACGCCGATCCAGGTTCCCGCCGGGGAGCGGATCACCGCCGCGGTCACCTGCGCGCGGCCCGGCACACCGGCTACCGGGCAGCAGGCCACCCAGTGCTCGGAACTGCTCAACGTCGCAGGCGTGCTCCGGAACGCGCAGCCATGAGCCGCGCACCGGGAACTGGTGCGGCATTCCTCCCCCTCGCCCCGTGGCGCCGCCCGCCCGACCGGCGCGGCGCTTTCGCCAGACAATCACGGGGCGGCTGAATTCGGCCACGAAGTTCGGCACGCAGAAATCGACGCGGTTCCTTCCGGTCGGTACTGCGAGAACCGGCTGTTCGAGTGTCGCGAATCTGCCGTTCGGGTGCATCGCTACCGGCGTTCGCGTGCAAACGATCGTCCGGGAAAGCGCCTTGGCGCAGTATTGTGCCCGGGTCCGCGCGAGCCGGATAATGGTCAGCGGGTTTCGCTCGAAATTTTCCGGGCGCCGGTCCCGCAGCGCCGCGGTTCGCCACCCGGCGCCGGTCTGCGGGGCGGCGTCGGCGCGCCGCCGGGAATGGTGGTGGGTCGATGGCGATAGCGGGTACCGGGCACGGAACGGCCGCGAGCACCCGATTCCCGTACCTGCTCAAGACGCTGCGAGAGGCGGCGGGGCTGACCCAGGAGGACCTGGCCGCGCGTTCCGGGGTGAGTTCCCGCGCGATCAGCGACATGGAGCGCGACCGGGTCGTCCGCCCGCAGGTGCGCACCTTGCAGGCGCTGGGTTCCGTGCTGGCGCCGGAAGGATCGGCCGCGTCGGCGGAATTCCTGCGCCGCGGCCGGGCGAAGGCGGCTGCCGCGCCGCCGCGACCGCAGCGCTGCCCGTCCGGTGGGCGGCCGGAACCACCGCCGGAGATCGCCGATCTGACCGGCCGGGAGCGGGAGCTGCGCGAAGTCCTCGCCGCGGCCGGACGTGCCAGGGGAGCCCGCGCCGCGACGGTGATCACCGTGTCCGGCCCGCCGGGCGTGGGCAAATCCGCCTTCCTGGTGCACGCCGCGCACCGGCTCGCACCACGTTTCCCGGACGGCTGCGTGCATCTGGGGCTGGGCGGGCGCAACTCCGCGCAAGCGCTCGGCGTGCTGCTGAGCGCCCTCGGCGTCCCGGACGACGAGCTGCCCACCAGGTTCGAAGCCCGCGCGAGCCGCTACCGCTCGCTGCTGCGCGACCGCAAGCTGCTGCTGGTGTTCGACGACGTCGTCGAGGAGGGGCAGGTCCGGCCGCTGCTACCCAGCAACCCGGACTGCGTGGTGCTGATCAGCGGTCCCCGCCAGCTCACCGGACTGGAATCGGTCGCGCGCACGGCGCTGGAGCAGCTGCGGCCCGCCGAGTCCGAGCGGCTGCTGTCGTCGATCGCAGGCGCTCGGCGGATCAGCGCCGAGCCGGAGGCGACCGCGGAGCTGGCCGAGCTGTGCGACCACCTGCCGCTGGCGCTGCGCATCGCCGGGAACCAGCTGGCCGCGCGCCCGGGCGCGCGGGTGGAGCAGTTGGCGCGCAGGCTGGCGGCCCCGCACCGCAGGCTCGCCGCGCTCACCGCGGGTGATCTGCAGATGCGCGAGACCTTCGAAGCGTCGTGCCGCCGTTGCACCGAGCCTGCCCTGCACGTGTTCCGCCGGCTGTCCTTGGCGGGCAACGGCGAGATCGCGATCGGGCAGGCGGCCGTGCTCGCCGAGGTGGACGTGGACACCGCCGAACGCGCCTTGGACGAACTGGCCGAGGTCGGGCTGCTGGCCGCCGAGGCCGACGGCCGCTACCGGCTGCGCGAGCTGACGGGGCTGTTCGCGGGTGAGCGCCTGCGCGCCGCCGAGCCGTACTTCCGGGTGGATCAGCCGGTCGGCACGCTGCGCCGTTGCCCTTCCGTACCAGCCGGGTTGCCCACGACGGCGCTGCGGACCGGCCGGTTCAGCTGAGCGGGGACGGCTCTGGTCACCGAACAGGGTCGTGCGACACGATGTTGCACCATGCGCACCGTAGTGTTGATCAACCCCGCTTCCGGCCGGGGCCGCGCCGCCGGGGTCGCGGCCGAGGTGGTGCGGCGGTTCCGCGCCGTGTCGGCCGTGCGGGTCGCGATCGCCCGGACCGCCGAGGACTTCGCCGCCTCGGCCGGTGACGCGGTGGCCGGTGAGGCGGACGTGCTGGCAGTGGTCGGCGGTGACGGTGCGATGCACGCGGCGGTGCAGGCGTGCGTGGGAACCCGCACCGCGCTGGCGGTGATCCCGGTCGGCACCGGCAACGACCTGGCGCGGGCGCTCGGCCTGCCCGCCGATCCGCTCGCGGCGACGCGGGTGGCGGCCGGTGCGCTGCAGGACGGGCAGCGGCGGGTGCTGGACCTGGGCCGGGTGGTCGGCGGGAACCGGTTCGCCACGGTGCTCTGCGCCGGGTTCGACGCGCAGGTCAACGCGCGGGTGAACCGGTCGAAGCTGCCCATCGGGCGCGCCCGCTACGACTTCGCGATCCTGCGCGAGCTGACCCGGCTGCGGGCGATGCCGCTGCGGGTCGAGGCGGACAACACGGTGCTCGACCTGGCCGCGACCTGCGTGGCCATCGGCAACACCACCTCCTACGGCGGCGGTGTGCCGATCTGCCCGCGGGCCGACCCGAGCGACGGCACCTTCGACATCACCGTGGTCGGCGAGGTCGGCCGCGAGGACTTCCTGAAGATCATGCCGACGATGCGCAGCGGCGGGCACGTGCAGCACCCGGCGGTGCGCACGCTGCGGGCCCGTTCGGTGCGGCTGTCGGGCAGCAACGGCTGGGTGGCGTTCGCCGATGGCGAACCCCAGGTGCGGCTGCCGGTCAGCGTGCGCTGCGAACCCGGCGCATTGCGCGTGCTCGCCCCGGCCGAGGCCAGCCTCACCGGAGAAGCAGCGTGAGCATGAGCGTGTTGCGAGCGCCTCGCGGTTGAGCAGCGCCGACGTCGTCCTCGCCGGTGCTCCGGTCAGGGCGGCAACGGTGACCGCCCGGCGCCGCTCGCCGAACAGCTCTGCGGGCGTGTGTGCGACGACCGCCGGGGCGATGTGAAAACCTGGAAGTGTGGCCGCAAGCCGTTCGCACCCGAACCAGCCGAACATCTCCAGCCCGGACACCTCCGGCACCCGGGAGGAGTCGAGGATGGTGAACCCGGAACCGGCGCAACCGCAGCAGCCGGGCAGCCCTGCGGACTCCCCGCAGCCGGTCGGCGCGCAGCCCCGCGACCCGGACACCCCCGCGTCGCCTGCCGAGTCGTACTCGGCGCACCGGCACCGCAGCGCGCACCCGAAGTTCGCGGAGTTCGCCGGCGAGCTCTCCTTCGACCTGGACCCGTTCCAGCGCACCGCCTGCCAGGCCCTGGAGTCCGGGCACGGCGCGCTGGTGTGCGCGCCGACCGGCGCGGGCAAGACGGTGGTCGGGGAGTTCGCCGTGCACCTGGCGCTGGCCGAGGGCCGCCGCTGCTTCTACACCACCCCGATCAAGGCGCTGTCCAACCAGAAGTACGCCGACCTCTGCGAGCGCCACGGCACCGGCGCGGTCGGGCTGCTGACCGGCGACACCTCGATCAACGGGGACGCGCAGGTGGTGGTGATGACCACCGAGGTGCTGCGGAACATGCTCTACGCGAGTTCCCAGGGCATCGACCAGCTCGGCTACGTGGTGATGGACGAGGTGCACTACCTCGCCGACCGGTTCCGCGGCGCGGTGTGGGAGGAAGTGATCCTGCACCTGCCGCAGCAGGTGCAGCTGGCGAGCCTGTCGGCGACGGTCAGCAACGCCGAGGAGTTCGGCGAGTGGCTGGTCGAGGTCCGCGGCGACACCCGCGTCGTGGTCGACGAGCACCGCCCGGTGCCGCTGTGGCAGCACATGCTGGTGGGCTCGCGGATGTTCGACCTGTTCGGCGGTGAGACCGAGGACCGCGAGCTGAAGCTGAACCCGCGGCTGCTGCGGCACACCCAGGAACTCGCCCGCACGCACATGCCGCCGGGCCGCGGTCGCGGCGGCCCGCCGGGGCGGCGCAAGGGGCCGAAACCGCCGAAGTTCTTCACCCCGTCGCGGGTGGAGGTGCTGACCAACCTGGACGCGGCCGGGCTGCTGCCCGCGATCGTGTTCATCTTCAGCCGCGCCGGTTGCGACGCCGCGGTGAGCCAGTGCGTGCGCTCGGGCCTGCGGCTGACCACCGAGCACGAGGTGGACGAGATCCGCGAGGTGGTCGAGGAGCACACCGCCTCGCTGCCGGAGTCCGACCTGGAGGTGCTGGGTTACTGGGAGTGGCGGGACGCGCTGGAGCGCGGTGTCGCCGCCCACCACGCCGGCCTGCTGCCCGCGTTCAAGGAGACCGTCGAGGAGCTGTTCGTGCGCGGCCTGGTCAAGGCCGTGTTCGCCACCGAGACCCTCGCGCTGGGCATCAACATGCCTGCCCGCACGGTGGTGCTGGAGCGGCTGGTCAAGTTCAACGGCGAGTCGCACGTCGACCTCACCCCCGGCGAGTACACCCAGCTCACCGGCCGGGCGGGCCGCCGCGGCATCGACGTGGAGGGCCACGCGGTCGTGATCTGGCAGCCGGGCGTGGACCCGAAGCAGGTCGCGGGTCTGGCTTCCACCCGCACGTACCCGCTGCGCTCGTCGTTCCGCCCCGGCTACAACATGGCGGTGAACCTGGTGCAGCGCGTCGGCCGGGACGCCTCGCGGGACCTGCTGGAGCAGTCGTTCGCGCAGTTCCAGGCGGACCGCTCGGTGGTCGGCATGTCCCGCCGGGTGGAGCGCAACGCCGAAGCGCTGGAGGGCTACGCCGAGTCGATGGAGTGCCACCTCGGCGACTTCGCCGAGTACTTCGCGCTGCGCCGCCGCATCAGCGACCGGGAGAAGGCGCTGGCCAAGCAGAACCGCGCGTCGCGGCGCGCGGAGGCGGCGAAGTCGTTGGAGAAGCTGCGCAAGGGCGACGTGATCCAGGTGCCGTCCGGCCGCCGGGCCGGGCTGGCCGTGGTGATCGATCCCGGGCTGGAGCCGATGGGCGAGCCGCGCCCGCTGGTGCTCACCGAGGACCGCTGGTCGGGCCGGTTGTCGGTGGCCGACTTCAGCTCACCGGTGGAGGCGCTGGGCCGGATGAAGCTGCCCAAGCACGTCGACACCCGGTCCCCGAAGTCCCGCCGCGACCTGGCTTCCGGGCTGCGCGAGACCGGAATCGCCCCGCGCAGCGGGCGCGGCAAGCGGCGCGACGACTCGGGCGACGACGCGGAGCTGGCGAGCCTGCGCCGCGCGCTGAAGGCCCACCCGTGCCACGGCTGCGACGACCGGGAGAAGCACGCCCGCTGGGCCGAGCGGCACGAGCGACTCCGCTCCGAGACCGACAACCTGCGCCGCAAGGTCGCGACCACGACGCATTCGCTGGCCCGCTCGTTCGACCGGATCATCGCGCTGCTGTCCGAGCGCGACTACGTGACGGTCGACGACCCGGAGAAGCCGGTGACCGAGCACGGCCGCCGGCTCTCCCGCCTCTACAGCGAGTCGGATCTGCTGGCCGCGGAGTGCCTGCGGGTCGGCGTCTGGGATTCGCTGGGGCCGCCGGAGCTGGCAGCGGTGGTGTCCTCGCTGGTCTACGAGTCGCGGCGGGAAGGCCCGATGGCGCCCGCGGTGCCATCCGGCGACGTGTCCGACGCGCTGGCCGCGACGTGGCGGTTGTGGGCCGAGCTGGAGGACGACGAGCGCAGGCACAAGCTCGACCGCACCCGCGAACCGGACCCGGGCTTCGCGTGGCCGGTGTTCCGCTGGGCCCGCGGCGAGTCGCTGGAGCGGGTGCTCACCGCCGCCGCGTCGACCGGGCACGAGCTTTCCGCCGGTGATTTCGTGCGCTGGTGCCGCCAGGTGATCGACCTGCTGGACCAGGTCGCCAAGGTCGCGGGCAAGTCCGACCCGGTCGGTTCGGCCGCGGCGAAGGCGGTCACCGCGATCCGCCGCGGTGTGGTGGCCGCCGGGGCGGTGTGATCATCGGCGTCCGGGCGCTGTGATTGGATTCGCGGGCGCGGTGTTGCGGGGGTCGCACCGTTCTCGCCCGCCTGAGCATTTCGTCCGGAGGTATTCATGACCGGCCCCTACGGCCCGCCCGGTGCCCCGCAACGGGGCACAGCTGCGCAACGTCCGCCGACCGGCTACCGCGGTGAACCCGGTCCCGCGGGACCGCGGCGCCGTTCCGGCAAGTTGCCGTGGTTGATCGGCGCGCTGGTGCTGCTGGTGGTGGCCGCGGCCGTCGCGTTCGTCGGGTTCGTTTCGCCCGGGCTGCTGGTGCGTCCCGAGCTGGACGCGACGAGCGTGCAGCAGGGCGTGCAGCAGACGTTGCGCACGTCTTACCGTCTCGGCGCCGTGCAATCGGTGCGCTGCCCGGCGGGGCAGGTCGCCGATCCGGGCAGCAGCTTCGAGTGCCAGGTCGATCTCGGCGGCGAGCGCAAGTCGGTGCCGGTGACGGTCCGCGATTCCTCCGGGGTGTACGAGGTCGGCTATCCGCGCTGAGCCGGAAATCCGTTCGACGGATCGCTTTCTCGCGGGCAAGATGCATGGGGTGAGCGAGGTCAACGTCCGGCCGCTGGCCGATTCCGAATTCCGCCCGGCGCTCGATCTGTTCGTCGCATCGTTGCAGCACGGCCAGCGCCCGTCGGAGGAGCGCTGGCAGCGTTCCTCCACCCGCTACGAGCCGGGGCGGGTGTTCGGCGGGTTCGTCGACGGCGAACTCAGCGGCACCGCGATGTCGTTGCCTTCCACGCTGGTGGTGCCGGGCGGTGCGGTGCTGCCGTCGGCCGCGGTCACCGGTGTTGGCGTGCGCGCGGACCGGACCCGCCGGGGCTTGCTGCGCGGCTTGATGGACGCGCAGCTGGCGGACACCAAGCGGCGCGGGGAGCGGCTGGCGATGCTGCACGCTTCGGAGACCGCGATCTACCCGCGCTTCGGCTACGGCATGGCCAGCCGCAGCCAGCGCGTGGCGCTGCGCCGTGCAGACGCGGTCCTGCGCCCCGATGCGCCCGGTGACGGCAACGTGCGCCTGCTCGACGGTGCGACGGCGGAGAAGCTGCTGCCGGAGACGTACGCGCGGATCGGCAATGCGCGGCACGGGATGATGGCGCGCAGCGAGGGCTGGTGGACGACGCGGCTGGCCGACACCGTCGACAACGGCGGCGGCATGTTCGTCGCGGTGCATTCCGGCCCGGACGGCGACGACGGTTTCGTGCTCTACGAGACGGAGAAGACCGACCACGTCTTCGGCAACGGTTCGATCACCGCGAAGGTCGTCGACCTGCACGCGGCCGACACCGCCGCGGAGGCTTCGCTGTGGCGCTTCCTGCTCGGCCTGGACCTGGTGACCGACGTGATCGCCCCGGACCGCCCGATGGACGAGGCGCTGTCGTGGTGGCTGGCGGATTCGCGCGCCTGCCAGGTAACCCGGGTCGACGACGATCTGTGGGTGCGGCTGGTGGATGTGCCGCACGCGCTGGCCGAGCGCACTTACGGCGCGGCCGAACCGGTGATCATCGAGGTGCGGGACGCGGTGCTGCCGGAGAACGCCGGAAACTACCGGATCACCTCCGACGACGCCGTGCCCTGCGACGAACCCGCACAGATCACGCTCGACGCGGACGCTCTCGGCTCGATCTACCTGGGCGAGGTAGCCCCTTCCACCCTCGCCGCCGCGAACCGCATCCAGGTGCACGACCCCGCGGCCCTGGCCCCCGCGGACGCGCTGTTCGCCACGGCGCGCCCGCCTTGGTGCGGCACCCAGTTCTGATCCGCGCCACGCGGTCGGTTCACCTCAGTCCAGCGGTGCGACCAGCAGCGGGAGCTCCCGGATGGCTTCCAGTCCGCAGGGCAGCCCCGCCAGCGCGCAGACCGCGCGGATGCCGAGGTAGTCGTCGAGCTCGGGATCGCAGGATCCCGCCGATTCGAAGGCGGCGCGGATTTCGGCCGGGGCGTCCTCGGGGAGATCGCTCAACTCGAACACCGCGCTCGCGTTGGTGAGCAGCTCGCCGCCGACGGCGTAGACGAAACCGGCCTGTCCGGTGATCGTGACGTAGCCGGTCGCCGCTGCTGCGCCTTCGCCGGAGAGCACTTGCGCGGTTTCCAGGTCCGGGTCCGCGGTCCTCAAGAAGCCGAGGGTGTGGCCGAGGTCGTCGTAGACGAAGGTCCAGTCGCCGACTCGCCCGGCCAGCAGCACCGCCGTCGGGTTCAGCGGCGCGATGGCGGCTCCGGGCAGCGACGTGTGCTCGTCGGGGCGTTCGGCGGGCAGTTCGCAAGAGGAGATCGACTGCCGATCGGCCCCCAGCAGTTCCAGCGCGCGCGCCGGTTCGAGGTCGCGGACCACGTGCACGAGGTGGTTCGGATCGTCGTGGGCGAGTTCGCTGATCCAGACCGGGCATCCGATTTCATCGACGGTTTCCGGATCGAACCCGGGCGTGGACATGCGATCTCCTCTTCGGTGCGCGCCGACTGCTCACCACTCCTTTTTCGGGTGGCCGCGAAGACGAGGCGATAATCGCCGGAATCCGGGTGTTCGCCGGGACGTTGCGAGCAGCGCTCGCCGAGCAGCGGGGAAATCCCTCGTGCTGATCCGTTCCGGCCGGGACCGCTCCGGCGAATGCTCGTGCAGCCCCGGCGGATCAGAAAGCGGCGGTGAGGCGTTCCAGCGGCCCGCCGAGGTTCCAGGCGCGGTCGAGTTCGGTCAGGCGGTCCGGGTCGGCCGCGGATTTCGGGAGCGGGTCGGGGCGGTCGAGGACGACCGGGGCGTCGCGGACCACGCGGACCACGGACGGGGCCGCGGCCAGGTATTCGGCGGAATCGGCGAGTTTGCCGCGCACTCGCGGGGTCAGCCGCTTGTCCCCGGCTTCGGCGGCGGAAAGCAGCGCGGCGAGCGAACCGAATTCGGTGATCAGCTTGGCGGCGGTCTTCTCGCCGATGCCCGCGACACCGGGCAGGCCGTCGGACGGATCGCCGCGCAGCACCGCCATTTCCGCGTAGGCGTCCCCGGCCCGGGAAGGATCGAGCGCGTAGCGCTCGGCGAGTTCGGCCGGGCCGTAGTTCTGCGCCTTCGCCAGCCCGCCGCCGACGTAGATCACCCGCACCGGCGCGGGCTCCGGCCGCACCAGCTGGAACAGGTCGCGGTCGCCGGTGACGACTTCGACGGGGTCGGTGCGTTCCCGCTCGGCGAGCACTCCGATCACGTCATCGGCCTCGTAGCCCTCGGCTTCGGCGGTGGCGATGCCGAGCGCGTCGAGCACGTCGAGGATCACCGGGATCTGCGGGCTGAGCGTGTCCGGAACGTCCTCGGCGTCGGGATCTTCCTCGGCGACCCGGTGCGTCTTGTAGGTCGGCAGCGCGTCCACGCGGAACTGCGGCCGCCAGTCGTTGTCCAGGCAGGCGACGAGCCGCGTCGGCCGCCGCTCGGTGATGAGCTTGGCGAGCATGTCGCAGAACCCGCGCACCGAGTTCACCGGCGTCCCGTCCGGCGCTGTCAACGACTCCGGCAGCGCGTAGTACGACCGGAACCACAGCCCGGCGGCGTCGATCAGCATGAGAGATCCCGTCACGACCTCACCCTGTCACGCCGCCCCGACAGCCGCCCCGGAGCCCGCAGCGCTCACGGTGCGTCGAAGCGCCCCTGCCGGATGGCGGTGAGCAGCGTCGGGACATCGACGGGCAGCGTCGGGCCTTCTGGGTCCTTGGAGTCGCGCACTCGGCCGCGCGGAATGGACAGTTCGACGCAGTTGCTGTTCGGGTGGGACCGGCTGGATTTCTGCCAGCGCATTTGGCTCATGTTCGGCTCTCCTGCTCGCCGTTCGCGGTGTTGGGGCTGCCCGGGGCCGGTGAGCGGCGGGGTCGTGTGCTGCTCACCGGCCCGGTGTGCGGTCACCGGCGGTCGAAGCGTCCCTGCCGGACGGCGGTGAGCAGTGTCGGTACGTCGATCTGTAGCACTGGTCCGTTCGGGTCTTTGGAGTCGCGCACTCGGCCGCGCGGGACGGACAGTTCGACGCATTCGCCGTTGGGGTGCGTGTAGCTGGACTTCTGCCAGTACGGTTCACTCATCGTGACTCTCCCAATCATTGCGAGCCTGCTCGATGAACCTTAGCGATTCCGACTGATCAAAGGCAAGTTTTCGGATTTCCTTGAGAGCCTGCCGGTGCTCGTTGACGTCGTGTTCGGTAGGTACGAATGCTCCCGAACTGAAATGTTCAAAATGGACCACGGGTGGCGCCGCCGGGAAATCGTAGAGCACGAACGGTCCGGACAGCCCGGGGTGGTAGCCGGTCTCAAGTGGAACCAGACGGATTGTGATGTTCGGGCGTTCGCTCATCTCGATCAGGTGGCCGAACTGCTCGGCCATGACCCGCGGAGTGGCAATGTTCTGCCGCAGCACGACCTCGCTGACGATGGCCTCGAACCGCAGTGGATCACTACGAGTGAGGACTTCGCTGCGACCGGACCGAACCATCAGCCGGATGTCCTCCTCCTCCGGAGGCAGCGTGCCATCCCACATCATGGCGCGCGTGAAATCGGGTGTTTGCAGCAGTCCGGGAACCATCATCGGGGACCACTGGGACATCGCCGATGCCGCCCGCTCGCTCTCGATGGCTCCGGCGAGTTGTTGCGGGATCCCGGCGAGCCCGACGGTGAGCCAGTTCGGTTCGGTGGTGTTGCGGGCGAGGTCGAGGATGCGTTCCCGGTCGCCGGACGGCACCCGCAGCGCGGCGAGGATCATGGCGACGGTCTCGATGCTCGGCACCCGGCTGCCGTTCTCCCAATGTGACAATTGGGTGTGCGAAAGTTCCAGTTGACGGGAGAGTGCGCGCAACCCGACTCCGCTCGCGCGGCGGGTTTCCCGCAATGCGGCGGACAGCGCCCTCGCCCGGGGCGTACCTGCGGTTCTGTTCATGTTGATTCCGTTTCTCCGGGCAGCGCCGATAGCGGCACCGATGCGCGGGCCGATGATCACGCGAACGCAGCATTGGTGTTGCCGCGGCGCTGACAGTCATGCTGATCGAGCAAACAGTTCCGGCGAACGTCGGTAAAACCATACCGGCATGGTTCCGGCGTTCGAGCACCGCCCTGGCGGAAAACTCACGTCACATGACTGAATTCAGCGCGGAGGAGCAATGATGAATATTCCCGGCTCGCGATTCGGGCACCACCATCCTGATGCCGTCCCAACGCGGTGCAGGTGCCCGAAGGGCACCGCGGGCGCCGCCCCGCGCCACGCCCGAGCGTTGTCAGATGATTGTCACTCCCGGCCCGTGCACGCTCATAGAGTCGGACGCATGGACATCCAAGATGCCGCCGCGGGCGCGGGCGGCGTGTCCGCTGAGGGGATCGAATGGGCGTGGATGGCACCGGTGCGGGGGTCCCGGTGGCATCTGGTCTCGCGCGATGAGTGGGGCCCGGTCCTCGTCGCGAAGTGCGGCTACCCGCTGTGCGGCCAGGTGGACCGGGTGCTGACCGGTTCGCCGCAGCGCGGACCGCTGCTGGAGGGGGAGCAGCGGTCCGTGTGCACGTCCTGCCTGACCGCGGACGACGAGATCGCACCGCCGGACGACGAACTCGTGTGGCCGCCCGAACCCGCGGCTTGCGGCTGACCGACCTCGGCAGCCTGATCAATCCCGGCAGCTCGAGCCGGCCCGCCACCGCACCCCGACCGGTGGCCGGGCCTTGCCCGGCCGGACGAACGCGGCCCCGGACCGCGACGCCGGCCGGGTGCAGAGGGCCGGGGCGGGGGTGCTCTCCCTCTCCCGCCCCGGTTTCCTCGGACCCGGGTTCGGGCTTGTTCGCGGGAGCGCCCGGGTGGCGGAACCTCCGCCGCCGACCCGACGAAGATCAAGCACCCGGGGCTTCCCGCAGCAGGTTCCGCGAAGCGGTGCCGGTCGCCCGGGCACCGGAACGACTCCTCGTCACCGGCCGGTTCCCGGCGGAACGAGGCGAACCACCGCCCTGGCGTCCGGGGTCGGCGTGGTTAGGCTTGGCGGCCATGGCCACTGTCTCGCTCAAGCAGGATCCCGCGGTGCTCTCCGCCAGGCTGGACCGCGCCGCGGCCACCGCCGCGGACGCGAACCTGGACGCCCTGCTGATCACGCCCGGTTCGGATCTGCAATACCTGCTGGGAGTCCGCGGGGAATCGTTCGAGCGGCTGAGCACGCTGGTGCTGCCCGCGGCCGGTTCCGAAGCCGCGCCGGTGCTGGTGCTGCCGAAGCTGGAAGCGCCCGGCTACCACGACGTGCCCGCTGACGACCTCGGCGTCGAGGTGGTGACCTGGGTCGACGGCGAGGACCCGCACGCGCTGGTCGCGGACCTGCTGCGGCGCGAGCGCCAGCCCTCGCGGGTCGGGGTCGCCGATGTGATGCCCGCGCTGCACGCCTTGCCGCTGCAAGCCGCGGTCGGCGGCGAGCAGGCGCTGGCCGGTCCGGTGCTGCGCGAGCTGCGGATGCGCAAGGACCCGTCCGAGGTGGAGGCGCTGCGCACCGCGGGCGCGGCGATCGACCGCGTGCACGCGCGGATGGCCGAGTTCCTCACCGCGGGGCGCACCGAGGCGCAGGTGGGTGCGGACATCGCCGCCGCCATCGTCGAGGAGGGCCACACCGAGGCCGACTTCGTCATCGTCGGTTCCGCCGCGAACGGCGCGAGCCCGCACCACGCGCTGTCGGACCGCGTGATCGAGCGCGGCGACGTGGTGGTCGTCGACATCGGCGGGCCGATCCCGTCGGGCTACAACTCGGACTGCACCCGCACCTACGCGGTGGGGGAACCGTCGCAGCCGGACGTGCGCGACACCTACGCGGTGTTGCAGGCGGCCCAGCAGGCCGCGGTGCAAGCGGTGCGTCCCGGCGCCACCGCGGAGTCGATCGACGCGGCCGCGCGGGAACCGATCGCAGCCGCCGGGTTCGGGCGGGAGTTCATCCACCGCACCGGGCACGGCATCGGCCTCGACGTGCACGAGGAGCCGTACGTGGTCGCCGGGAACCGCCTCGAACTGGAGCCGGGCATGGCTTTCAGCATCGAGCCCGGCATCTACCAGGAAGGCCGCTGGGGCGCCCGGATCGAGGACATCGTGATCGTCACCGAGGACGGGGTGGACAGCGTCAACGAACAACCGCACGAGCTGGTGGTGCTACCCGCGTGAACGACCGCAACACTGGCGAGCTGGAAGCGACCGACCGGGCGATCCTGCGCGAACTCGTGCACGACGGCCGGTGCAGCTTCACCGATCTCGCCGAACGGGTGGGCCTGAGCGTGTCCGCCGTGCACCAGCGGGTCCGGCGGCTGGAGCAGCGCGGCGCGCTGCAGGGCTATGTGGCCAAAGTGGACGGTGAGCAGATCGGGCTGCCGATGACCGCGTTCATCTCGCTGACCCCGATAGATCCCGCGGCGCCGGACGATTACCCGCAGCGGCTGGAGCACCTGCCGCAGATCGAGTCCTGCTACTCGGTGGCGGGCGACGAGTCCTACATCCTGCAGGTGCGGGTGGAATCCCCGCTGGGGCTGGAGGATCTGCTGCGCCAGATCCGGGAGTGCGCGAAGGTCTCCACCCGCACGACCGTCGTGCTGTCCACACCGTACGAACACCGCCCGCCGCAGATCTGAGCGCCACTGGCCGTAGTGGACTGAGCCCTGGAGGCGGGGCGGAAACCAAGGGAGCGGACCGTTGGCCCGGCAAGAACGGGCGAGCGGTCCGCTCTTTTCGTGCCTGCGCGTATTGCGGTGTTATTCGTCCGATTTGAGCGAGTTTCCGGCTGTTCTTGCGATCGAATTGGCAAGCTGGGGCAAAAATTCCCTTGATCGCTGAACAATTGTATTGACACCACTTTTCGTCACTCGTTCGTGGTATGCGCGAGCGCCAGTGCAAAGTTTCACTTCGTGGATTTAATCGTCGTTTTCCCAGTGCACAGGCGCATAAGTGTCCCGGGGGCTGCAATGGATTCGGTTTGCGGCATTATCGCGGTCCCCATCCGCGCATCGGCCTGGCGACGCATTGAGCCGACGCGGTGGGAATCGGTGCCGTCGAATTGCGAGTGGGTGGCATGAAGTTCACGGAGATCGCGGACTACCAGGTTCGACCGGGCGCGATGACGCGGTGGACCGTCGTGCCTGCCGCAGCGGCCCGGCCGCGGGACGACGACCGCCCGCCGTCGCACCTGCAGGAGGACCACCTCCGCAACCACGCCGCCGCGGAGACCGCCCAGCCGAGTTGGCTGGCCGTCGGGTTCGATCTTCCGGGCGAGCTGGACGAAACCGCACTTCGTGCTGCCGTGCTGCGCTGGCTGGACCGGCACGAGTCGCTGCGCAGCGAACTCACCCATCAAGCTGGCGAGCTCCGGCGTCGCACCTGGGGTCCGGGACGGCTTTCGTTGTCCCGCAAGGAAATCGGCGACTTCGATGCCGATGAGGAGATCACCGCCGAGCTGCGCGCGATGTTCAACGCGCACACCGACCCCACCGGCTGGCCGTCCTACGTGTTCGCAACGATCTCGCGCGCCGACTCGGTGACGCTGTGCATGGCGTTCGATCACGGGAACGTGGACGGGTACTCGATCCTGCTGGCGGCGCACGAGGTTCAGGAGCTCTACGCGGCCGAGCGCGAAGGGCGCGGCGCGGAGCTGGCCGAGGTCGGCAGCTACGTCGATTTCTGCGCCGAAGAGCGGGTTTTCACCGATGGATTCGAGCGCTCCGACGAGATCGTGGGCGAGTGGGCGGATTTCGTCGCCTCCTGCGGAGGCGAGCTGCCGAGCTTCCCGCTGCCGCTGGCGGGCGCGGACCTGCGGGTGGACCCCGTGGTGTCCGGTTTTTCGGGGCCGCAACGCGGATTCTGCCGACGGCTGTTGGACGAAGAGGGCGCCGACGCGCTGGAGACCTCGTGCCGCCGCAACGGCGGCAGCGTGTATTCCGGCGTGCTGGCGACCCTCGGCACGGTCGCGAACCTGATGTCGCAGCAGACCACGTTCCGCACGTTGCTGCTGCTGCACACTCGTTCCGCGCAGCGGTGGGCGCAGTCGGTCGGCTGGTTCGTCGGTGTCGCACCGATCCAGCTGCGCACTCCCGAGAGCATCACCGGCGGAGCCGACGTGCTCGAAATGCTGCCCACCGCGGGCAACGCGTTGCGCACGGCGAAGCCGTTGTCGGCGGTTCCGCTGCCGAAGGTCTCCGAACTGCTCGGGACCGAGCTCGTGCCGCGCTTCGTGCTGTCCTACATGGACATGCGCGCCAGTCCAGGCGCGTGCAACTGGGACGACTGGAACGCGCAAGCGCTGCACGCGCCCGCCACTTCGGCGGACGAGGTTTACCTCTGGGTCAACCGCAACCACAACGGCATCGACGTGACGTGCCGCTTTCCCGGCACCGCGGCGGCAGCGGCGGTGCTCGACGACTACGTGCACCAGATCCGGCGGCTGCTGCGCGCGGTGGCCGTCGCCGGTCTCGCCACCACCATCCCTCCAATGTGGACGGAGTCCGCACCGGAACGCGAGTCCGCGCCGGACGCCGTGTCCCGAACCAGCTGAAAGGAGTCAGCTCCGTGCGGATGAACGAACTCTCGCAGCAGGAGCCGGAACCCGGCCTGCTCGTAGAATGGCGGCCGACCACTCGCACCGAGGTGGCCGTGCAGCAGCGCGCGGAACATCCCGCACCGGCTTCGCCCATCCAGGAGAGCCACTTGCGCCGGGAGGTGGCCAACGATGCCGCGGGGGTGGCGCATTCTTCCTGGCTGGGCACGTCTTTCGAGCTGCCGGGCAGGATCGACCCGGACGCGATGGCGGCGGCCTGGCGGCAATGGGTGCGCAGGCACGGCACGATGCTGACGTGGTTCGAGCCGGATGCCGACGGCGAGCTGCGTCGGTACGCGATCGCTGGTGACGACGTGGAATTCGCGCCCGTCGAACTGGGCGAGCACACCGGCCCCGAAATCCGCGAGCACCTGCTGAACCGGTTCGACGACGCGGCGAAAGCGCTGCACTGGCCGCCGTTCGTGCTCGGCGCGGTGCTGCGCGCAGAATCGTCCACTGTGTACTTCGCAGTGGATCACGGGCACACCGACGGATATTCGATGGTCCTGGTGTTCGACGAGCTGCGGCGGCTCTACGAGCAGGAGATCACCGGAGTTGACCCCGGACTGCCGGAGGTCGGCGACCACGCGGAATTCGCCGCGCGGGAACGAGCCGCCGAGATCCCGGAGCGGTCGCTGACCGCCGCCGTCGAGCTGTGGAGCGATTTCTGGCTCAGCGGCGGGAAAAAGCCCGCGGGATTCCCGCTGTCGCTCGGGCTGGCCGACGGCGAGGCAGCGACCTCCCGGCTGACCGAGTACGAGTTGTTCGACCCCCGGCAGGCCAACGTGTTCGGGCGCCGTTGCCGGGAGCACGGCGGTGGTTTCGCGGCAGGCCTGTTCGTGGCGCTGGCCATCGCTTCGGCCGAGCTGGCCGGGGAGGAGACGTACCGGACGCTGACTCCGGTGCACACCCGCGACGAGCCGCGCTGGGCGGCCGCGCACGGGTGGTTCATCAACCTGGTCCCGATCCACTTCGAGCTGACCGGTTCGCGCACCTTCGGCGAAGTGCTGCTCCAGGCCGAGCAGGCGTTCGCCCGGGCGCGCGGCATCGCGGACGTGCCGATGATCAAGCTGATGCAGCACCTCGGCTCGCGGCTCTCGCTGGACGGCATCGAACAGACGGTGCTGCCGATGACGTCGTTCATGGATGGGCGGCGGATTCGCGGCCACGAGGATTGGCAGCGTGCGGACGCGCAGGTCCTCGGCGGCCCGCGCGAAGAGACCGACGTGATGCTCTGGGTCAACCGGGCGCGGGAGTGGACCTGCCTGCTGGTCAGCCATCCGGACACCCAGGTGGCCGCCGAGAACGTCGGCCGCTACTCGGAGCGGGTGCGTTCGGTGCTGCACCGGGTCGTCGAGCACGGGGATCACGAACTGCGCCGCGAGCACGCGCGGCCCGAACCGGCGTCACCGGGCTGACTTTCCCCGATCACCGGGGAAAACGCGAAAAGTCCCTTGTGGACGATCCACAAGGGACTTTTTCCGTGCGGCGCGGGCTCAGCCCAGCGCTGCGTCCAAGGTGATCGTGGTGCCGGTCAGCGCGGCCGAGACCGGGCAGATCTCCTTGGCCTTCTGCGCGGCCTGCTGGAAGGTGTCCTCGTCGGCGCCGGGAACGTTGGCGCGCACGGTCAGCGCGATGCCGGTGATGGCGAACCCGCCGCCGGACTTGCCGAGGGTGACCTCCGCGCTGGCGTCGATCCGCTCCGGGGTGAGCCCGGATTCCCCGAGCACGCCGGAAAGCTGCATGCTGAAGCAGGAGGAGTGCGCGGCCGCGATCAGCTCCTCCGGGCTGGTCTGCCCGGCCGGGTCCTCCGCGCGCGTCGCGAACGAGACCGGGAACTGGCCCGCGTTCGAGGAATCCAGCGTCACCAGGCCCGACCCAGAGCCCAGGTCGCCGTTCCAAGTGGTCGTGGCGTTGCGATCGGCCATGGCAGTTCTCCTTGTCGTCGACTGCGTCGGGTGCCGGGTCCTCCCGGGGCGGCCGGGTCTTCCCGGAACGGCGGGGTCTTCCCGGAACGGCCGGGATCGGCCGCACTGCCGGGAACACCCCGAGCCTGGCAAAGCTTCCTTGATCATGCCGTGCGGAATCTCATCGCGCACCGGACCGGCCGCGGGCGGCCCCGGCTACGAATGATCTACGGTCACCGGAATCCGAGCGGACCGGATCCGGGTCAATCCGCCGGACGCACCTCGGTGAGGCTGTGAATCAACGGCGGCAGCGTCTGCATGATGGTGTCCCGCGCGGCCTTCTCGGCGTCCTGCGCACCGGAGAGGATCGCCTCCTGCATCGCGGACTCGAACTGGTCCAGCAGCAGCCGGGTCAGGTGCAGCGGATCGATCAGGAAGCGCAGCCCCACCGAGCCGAGCGCGGCGTCGACTATCGACGCCAGCTCGTGCTGGAACGCCTGCGAACTCTCCAGGAAGCGCGGCGCGACCTGCGGATCGCGCATCGCCAGCAGCCGGAATTCGCTGTTGAGCAGCGACCACTGCCGGTTCTCCGGCTGCACCGCCAGGATGTCGGCGATCACCCCTTCGATCCGCGCCGGATCGGGCTTGCCGCCGGTTCCGCCGAGCGCGGCGACCGCGTCGTCGAACCGTTCGCGCAGCGTCTCCAGCCGCATCCGGTTCTCCCGGTCGGCCAGTGCGAAGAACAGCTCCTCCTTGCTGGCGAAGTTGGAGTAGAACGCGCCGCGGGTGAACCCGGCGTCGTCGCAGATGGCCTCGATGGAGGTGCCGTTGATGCCGTGCTCGCAGAACTGCCGGTAGGCGGCGTCGATGAGCCGTTCCCGCGTCTTGGCCCGGCGCGCGGTCTCCCGTGCGCCGCCTTCCGGCGCCCCGGCGGCCTTGCTCGTGTTCACGCGGACTTCCTCCTCGACGCCGGACCAGGATGACCCAGGACCGGGATCTATACCAGCAGTTTCGACCTTGGACTTGCACCCGGGTGGGGACGGTCGATGGTATCGGATACGCTGCTGTATCGGATACAGCGCCGTATCCGTGTCCTTCGTCCGTTAGTGGCATAGACCCGTCCGGTACGTCCGGTGACAGGGAGTCTGGCGTGTCGTCGTTCCTCTACTCAGTCGGTCGCCGAGCATTCGCCGCCCGCAAGACCGTCCTGCTGATCTGGCTGCTGGTGCTGGCCATCGCGGGAGGCGGTGCGGGCCTGATGAACCAGGGCCTGGACAACAACGTCAGCATCCCGGGCACCGAGGCGCAGAACGCCCTCGAGCGGCTGTCGGTGACTTTCCCGCAGACCAGCGGCGCCTCGGCGCAGGTCCTCACGGTCGCGCCGCAAGGCGTGCGCGATCCGGCCGTGCACGCCGAGATCGACAAGACCGTCCGCGAACTCGAGAACATGGACGGCGTCGCCTCGGTGATCTCGCCGTACCAGGAGGACCTGGGCGGTTCGATCAGCGACGACGGCCAAGCCGGCATCATCATGGCCCAGCTCGAAGGCCAGACCCAATCGATCGGGCAGCCCACCAAGGACCGCATCGCCCAGATCGCCGCCGACCTGCAGGACCGGCTGCCGGAAGGTGCGCAGGCCTCGCACGGCGGTCCGTTGTTCTCCACCGAGATCCCGGGCCTGAGCATCGTCGAAGCGCTCGGCCTGGTGATCGCGATCGTGGTGCTCGTGATCACCCTCGGCTCGTTCCTGGCGGCAGGGATGCCGCTGATCAACGCACTGCTAGGGGTGGGGATCTCCACCGCGCTGATCTTCCTGGCCACGGCGATTTGGACGATCAACGCGACCACCCCGCTGCTGTCGCTGATGCTCGGCCTGGCCGTGGGCATTGACTACGCGCTGTTCATCGTGTCCAGACACCAGCAAGAACTGGCCGAGGGCGTATCGCCGCAGGAAGCCGCGGCGCGCTCCACGGCCACCGCGGGTTCGGCGGTCATCTTCGCCGGGCTCACCGTGATGATCGCGCTGGTCGGGCTCGGCGTGGCGGGCATCCCGTTCCTGACCACGATGGGCATCGCGGCCGCGGTCGGCGTCGGCATCGCGGTGCTGGTGTCGGTGACGCTGATGCCCGCGCTGCTGGGCTTCGCGCGCAACCGGATCAAGGCGCGGGAACCGAAAAAGCGCGCCAAGCGCCCGTTCGGCGAGCGGTTCTTCAGCGGCTGGGTGCGCGCGGTGACCCGCTTCCCGATCGTCACCGTGGTGCTCGTGATCGGGGCGCTCGGGATGGCCACGTTGCCAGCGGCCGGGCTGCGGCTGGCACTGCCCGACTCCGGGGCGCTGCCGAAGGAAGACCCGGCCCGGGTCACCTACGAGCGAATCGCCGAACACTTCCCGAAGGGCTTCAACGGCCCGCTGATCGTCACCGGCAACATCGTCACCAGCAACGACCCGCTCGGGCTGATGAACGACCTCAAGGGCGAGATCGAGCGGCTGCCCGGCGTGGCCGACGTGCCGATGGCCACCCCGAACCCGACCGCCGACACCGGCATCGTGCAGGTGGTCCCGGAAGGCGCGCCGGATTCCGAGCAGACCAAGCAGCTCGTCGACGAGCTCCGCTCGCTGCGGCCGCACTTCCAGGAGACCTACGGGGTGAACCTCTCGGTCACCGGGTTCACCGCGGTCGGCATCGACGTCTCGGCCAAGCTCGGTGAGGCGCTGCTGCCGTTTGCCGTGGTCGTGGTCGGGCTGTCGCTGATCCTGCTGACGATGGTGTTCCGCTCCATCGCGGTGCCGATCAAGGCGACGCTGGGATACTTGCTCAGCATCGGGTCCTCGCTGGGCATCGTCGCGCTGGTGTTCCAGCACGGCTGGCTGGCCGAATTCTTCGGCGTCACCCGTGCCGGACCGGTGATCAGCTTCATGCCGATCGTGCTGATGGGCGTGCTGTTCGGGCTGGCCATGGACTACGAGGTCTTCCTGGTCACCCGAATGCGCGAGGAATTCGTGCACACCCGCGACGCGCGCGGGTCCGTCCACAGAGGATTCGTTTCCTCGGCGAAGGTCGTCACCGCCGCCGCGGTGATCATGTTCGCGGTGTTCATCGCGTTCGTGCCGGAGGGCGATGCGAACCTGAAGCCGATCGCGCTCGGGCTCGCCGTCGGCGTGTTCGTCGACGCGTTCATCGTGCGCATGACGCTGGTGCCCGCGGTGCTGGCGCTGCTGGGCGACCGGGCGTGGTGGATGCCGCGCAAGCTGGACCGGGTGCTGCCCTCGTTCGACGTGGAAGGCGAGAACCTGCGCGAGGAGATCGAGCTGGCCGACTGGCCCAGCCCCGGCTCCGACGAGGCGATCGCCTGCGAAGGGCTGCGGATGGCCGACCCGTCCGGCGGTGACCCGATCTACCAGGACGTCGGTTTCCTGTTGCCGCGCCAGGGAATCCACGTCGTGCGCGGCACGCACGAGTCCGCGATCAGCGCGTTGCTGCTGACGCTGTCCGGCCGGTTGAAGGCCGACGGCGGCAGGTTGAAGGTCCTCGGCTACGTGCTGCCCGCCCGTGCATCGTCGGTGCGCTCGCGGGTCGCCTACGTCGACGTCGGCGAAGGCGGTGCGGAGTCGGTGCGCAGCGCGCTCGCCGAGGATCCCGCCGTGCTGGTGCTGGACCGCACCGACCGGGTCTCCGACCCCGCGGCGCGCCTGGAGATCCGGGAGTTGCTGACCGGTTCCCGTCCCACGGTGCTGGCAGGAACGACCGGCCTGGCGGACGTGCGCGACATTCTGCCCGGGATCGGCTCGATGACCGAACTGCGAGACGACGCCGAAGCCATGCCCAACGTGCTCTCCGGCGCGACCCGGTAAGCCGCGACCGCTAGAAAGCAGAGGAATTCACTGTGAGTCCGTCGCTGAAGGAGCGGTCCCGGTTCCGGGTCCGCTGGCTGCCGCTGCTCGGCCTGCTGCTGGTGCCGCTGGCCATCGCGGGCCTGCTGACCTGGTCGCTGGGCAAACCGCAGGACCGGCTCAAGGACGTCAAGGCCGCGGTGGTGAACACCGACGAGCCGGTCGAGATCAACGGCCAGCTCACCCCGCTGGGCAGGCAGCTGTCCGCGAAGCTGGTCGGCGGTGAGATCAAGAGCAATTACACCTGGGAGTTCGCCACTCCGGAGACCGCGCGGGAAGGACTGGAGGACGGCACCTACTCGGCGGTCGTGACGATCCCGAAGAACTTCTCCCAGGCCGCCACCTCGTTCTCCGGCGATCCGGCGCAGGCCAAGCGCGCCACCGTCGACGTCGACACCGGCGACCGCAGCCGGCTGGCCGACGAGGCGATCAGCAAGACGGTGACCGACACCGCCGCGAACCTGCTCGGCCAGCAGTTGACCACCACCTACCTGGACAACATCTACGTCGGGTTCAACACCCTCAACGACCAGCTCGGCGAAGCCTCGAAGGGCGCGACGCAGCTGGCCGACGGCGCCGACCAGCTCGCGGGCGGCACCGATCAGCTCTCCGGTGGTGCAGGTCAGCTGGCGGACGGCACGCGGCAGCTCGCGGGCGGGCTCGGCGCGCTGGACAACGGCGCTGGTCAGCTCGCGCAGGGCATGAACGCGTTGACCGGCGGGTTGCAGCAGATCCAGCAGCAGACCGCGCAGCTGCCCGACCAGGTCGGCACGCTGGCCGATGTCTCCGCGAAGGAATCCCAGGGCGTGCAGCAGCTCAACACCGGGCTGCAGGGCATGGCCAAGGAACTGGGCGAGATGTCCAAGGAGTGCCCGCCCGGTGTGGTGCCGATGTGCAACAAGCTGGCGGTGCAGGCCGCGACGGCGAAGGCGCTGTCCGAGGGCGGCGGACAGCTGCAGCAGGCCAGCACCGGTGTTTCCGGTGGGCTGGAGCAGCTTTCCGGCGGGCTGCCCGCGCTCACCGGCGGTCTCGGCCAGCTCGCCGGAGGCGCCGAGCAGCTCAACGGCGGAATGGGGCAGCTCGCCGGCGGGCTGTCGCAGACCAGCGGCGGTGCCGGTCAGCTCGCCGACGGCGCCGACCAGCTCGCGGGCGGCACCCGCGGCCTCGCCGACGGCGCACGGCAGCTCGGCGACGGCACCGGGCAGCTGTCCGACGGCCTGGGCGAGGCGGTCGAGAAGCTGCCGAAGTACCCGGACGGGGACCGCGACAAGCTGGCGAAGGCGGTGGCGAACCCGGTCACGACCGCGGAAGGCACCTCCATCGGCTTCGGCTCGTCCGGCCTGGCGCTGTACGCGGTGCTGGCGCTGTGGGCAGGCGCGGTGATCACGTTCCTGGTGCTGCGCCCGAAGCCGGAGCGGACGCTGGAATCGACCCGCTCGTCGTTCCGGCTGGCTCTGGACCAGGCCCGATCGCCCGCCGCGCTCGCGGTGGTGCAGGGGCTGCTGGTGAGCGTGGTCGTCGGCATCGCCGGGGATCTCTCGGTGGGGCAGTGGTTCGGTTGCGCCGGGTTGCTGGCGCTGACGGCGGTCGCGTTCACCGCGGTCAACCAGGGACTCGCGGCCGCGTTCGGCAACATCGGGCGGTTCGTCGGATTGCTGGTGGGGCTGGTCGTGCTGGCGAACGGCTTCATCTCGGCGGTGCCCGGCGTGCTCGGGCAGATCTCCGCGGCGCTGCCGGTCGGTCCGGCGCAGGACGCGCTGCGGGCGCTCACCGGCGGCGGCACCGTCGGCGGCGGCTCGATCGCGGTGCTGGTCGTGTGGGGGCTGGCCGGACTGGTGGTGACTTACCTGGCCGTCGAGCGCGGCCGGACGGTCCGCGCCACCCAGTTCCGCCCGGCCTACACCTTCCGCCGCGGCATGGCATGACCGAGCGGGCCGGCCGGGACCACCGGCCGGCCCGTTTCCTTCCGATGTGGACGCCTCGCGCGGCTCAGCGCGGCGGCTGCGCAGCGGACGGCGTCAGGAACTCCGCGATCAGCGAGTTGACGCGGGCCGGTGACTGGCGTGCCGACCAGTGCCCGTTGCCGGGCAGCACCTCCAGGCGCGCGCCCGGGACCCGCCGGGCTGCTGCGGCGGTGTGCTCCGGTTTCACCCCGACGTCGCGGTCGCCCTGGATGAACAGCGCCGGGCAGCGGATCTCGGGCAGGCGGTCGCGCAGGTCCACGTTCATCGCGCGCAGGCCGATCGAGGCGTTCTGCCAATCCGAGGCGCCGGCGCCGTTGGCCAGCACTTCCCGGTGGATCTCGGTGACCACGTCGTCGAAGTCGGCGACCGGCCCGGCGAACAGCGCCCGCCTGGCGAACCAGGCGACCATCGCCCGGTGCCGGAACAGCAGGCCGGACAGGCGGGACGTGAGCGGGGCCAGCTTGGCGGTCAACCACAGCAGCTGGTGCAGACCGGGCGGGAACGACAGGACACCGCCCGGTGCCAGCGCGACCAGCCGCCGCACCCGCTCCGGGTGCTCGATGGCGTAGGCCAGCGTCAGCGCCCCGCCCTGGGACAGTCCGACCAGACTCGCGTCGTCGAGTCCGAAGTGGTCGAGCACGGCGCCGATGCAGCGCAGCATCACGTCGTGGTCGGCGGGTCCGCGCCACGGCCTGCTCGCGCCCTGCTTGGGCCAGTCCAGGGCGAAGACCCGGTGCTGGGTCGCGAGCGCGGGAATGAGGTGCCGCCAGCTCAGCAGCGCGTTGTCCAGCCCGGCGCCGCTGAGCAGCAGGACCGGACTACCGCTCTGCCCGGCGCTGAGCACGCGCAGGCTGCCCTCGGGAAGGTCGATGAAGGTGCTCCGGTGCATCAGGTCCCCCGTTCACCGCGGATCATTCCGCCGGACTCCCAAGTTGCTCCTGCACGCGATCGAGCAGGTGCAGCTGCGCCCGGCGGGTCGCCCCGTCGTCGCGCGCGGCCGCGGTCCGATCCAACCCGCTTTCGACCATGTCGGTGATCACGTCCAGGACGGGTTCCAGCCGATCGTCGCTGAGCCCGCCCACCAGCGGGCCGATGGAGAACACGCCGACGGTGAGCGCGCTGAGGGCGATCGAGACGTCCTCCGGGTCGACGTCGCCGCGAACGGCCCCGGCGCGCTGCAACTCGTCGAGGTAGCGCGTGACCCACGCGACGCGCGCTGCGTAGCGGTCGTCCGTGCGGTCGCGGATGTAGCTGCCGAGCACGTCCGTGTCGGCTTGCAGGAATGCGCGCGCTAGCGGGTCCCGGAGCAGCGCGCGGATGCCGAACCGGTATGCCGCGGCCAGCCCCACCGGTCCGCTGCTGCCTTCGACCCCGGCGCGCACTTCGGCGAGCATCCGCTGCGAGTTGCGCACCAGCAGTGCGTCCAGCACCGCGCCCTTGCTCGGGAATTCCCGGTACACCGCGCCCTTGGCGATGCCGGATCGCGCCGAGATCTCCGCGATGCTCGTGCGGTCGTAGCCGTTCGCGCAGAACAGCTCCTCGGCGCGGTCGAGGATGACCGAGGCGCGGTGCGGGATCAGCGGTCTGGGCAACGGGTCCTCCTCCCGAACGGTAATGACCAATATGCATGTTTCGGTCACTACGGCGCAAGGGCGCGTCGATACGAGGTCGGCGTGCGGCAGGCCCGAAACTTCGCCCTACGCCTAGTAGGGTCTGCTCGGCGGAGCCGTTGCGCCGCAAGGCATCGCCTGGGCGCACGCGGTGATGCCCAGCGGCGCGGGCCGGGCACGACGCTCGCGCGTGGCCGTACCCGGACCGGTGCGCCGGAAGCGGCCGGGAAGGTCCCGCGGCCCCGCCACGCACACCACAGCTGGACGACCATCGAGGTTCGGTGCCATGACTGAGCAGATCCCCACCGCGGACGGCAGGCTCGAAGGCCACCTGTCCGTGCCGTATCCGTCGATCTCCGGTGCAGCGCCGTGGCCCGGCGTGGTGGTCGTGCACGACGCTTTCGGGCTGAACCAGGACACCAAGAACATCACCGACCGGTTCGCCTCCGCCGGATACCTCGCGATCGCGCCGGACCTCTACAGCCGAGGCGGTTTCGCGCGCTGCGTGCGCTCGGTCTTCGGCCAGCTCAGCAAGGGCAGCGGCCGGGCGTTCGAGGACATCGAAGCGGCTCGCGAGCTGCTCGCGAGCCGGTCCGACTGCACCGGCGCGGTCGGCGTCGCCGGGTTCTGCATGGGTGGTGGCTTCGCGCTGCTGGCCGCGCCGCGCGGGTTCCAGGCCGCGGCGCCGTACTACGGGCAGGTGCCTTCGGACGCCGAGGTGCTGGCCGGGTCTTGCCCTGTGGTGGCCAGCTTCGGCGGCAAGGACCCGACGCTGCGCGGTGCCGCGGACAAGCTGGATTCGCAGCTGACCGAGCTGGGCGTGCCGCACGACGTCAAGGAGTACCCGGAAGCCGGGCACAGCTTCGCCAACCAGCTGCCGGTCGGCCCGTTCGGGCCGCTGACCCGGGTGCTGGGCTTCGGTTACCACCACGAGTCGTCCGAGGACGCCTGGCAGCGGGTGCGGAACTTCTTCGCCGAGCACCTGAGCTGAGCGGGATCAACTCGGCCCGCCGCACGCCGCAGCAGCCTCCGGTCGCGGTGCTGTACGCGGCGAGCAGAGATGATGCCGGGTGCGCCAGCGCGACCTCCGAAGAACCGATCACCCCGGGCTGAGCAGCTCGCGCGCCCGCCGCAGCATCGCCGCGCCATCCGGATGCCCGGGCAGCCACTGCTCGGGTTCGCCGATGGTGAGCTCCACCCGGCCGTCCGGCAGCATCCTGCTGCCTTCCGGCGGGCCTCCGAGCGCAGCGAGCAGTTCCTCGGACAGCAGCTGGTACCACAACGGCCGGGTCGGCCGGACCTTCGCGGACGCCTGGTGCGGATGCGCGTACGGGAACAGCCGATCCCGCTCGGCGATCCCCGCGCAGCCCCACGCCAATGCACCGCTGCCCGCGCGGATCAGCTCGCGCTGCGCCCGCAACGCTTCGGGCACGTCGACGGCGGGCCCCGCCGCCCCGATCGTCGCGCCGTGCCGGAAGAAATCGCCCATCCCGACCGCGAAACCACCGGTGCTGAAGTCGGTCGACAGCAGCGTCATCCCGCCGTCGGTCCGCAATTTCGCCTCGACCGCAGCGGCCAGGTCCTGCCTCGCCAGTTCGACCTCGGCGGAGCCGAACACGCCCAGCAGCTGATGTTCGTCCTGGTCGCTCGGCAACCAGCGCAACGCCAGGTCGACGACCTCGGCACCGGGCCGGTCGGCCACTCGCGGGGAATCCGGGCCCGCACGGCCACGCAGCCAGCCGCGCGCGATCGGGGAAAACGCGTCCAGCGCCGTGTAGCGGTCTCCGATGGCCGGGGCGGGACCGATCTCGGCGTCGGTCACGCCGTGCTCGTCCAGCCGGTGCGCGAGCAGGTCCGGCGTCCGTTCCCGTTCGCTCAGCGGCAGGTCCTCGCCGAAGTCCACCATGATCAGCGAGCCGATGGGGGAGCGCATCGGCTCGGAGACGTACTTCGGGCCCTCCGGCTCGTCGCCGCCCGAAGTTCCCAGCTCGCGCAGATCCGCGCACGCCGCCCGCAGCGCCCGCGTGACCTCCGGGCCGGTGGACGTGCGCACGAGCAGCGTGACCGTTGGGTCGCCCCGCAACAGCTGCGCGGTACCGCGCCGGATGTCGATCGTCATGCCGTCCCCTCAGTGCGATGGCCGAACGGGCAACCGGCCGAACGGGCAACGGACACCGTAGCCGTCACGGCACGACCGGCACCGGAACAGGACGGATCGGGATCGGGATGACGGGTTCGGGCAGCTCGGTCAGCGGCCCGCCTTCGCTGTAGGCCTTCGACTGCACGTCGTCGCTCGCCCGGTCGTTCTCGGCGAAGTAGATGTGCCCGTCCGGATTGCCCAGGCCCCACACGAAAACGGTGTCATTGGTCCACGGCGTCTCGAAGTACGAGAAGAACCCGGTGGTCACGTCGAAGCCGGAGGCCCACTCGGTCAGCTCGTCGCTGGGCTCGAAATCGACGCCCCAGTAGCCCGCGCTGAGCACGTAGCCGTTCAGCTGCCCGGTCACCTCCACCGCGGTGGCCGGCCCCGCCCAGCGTTTGACCTCGAAGATGTCGCGTTCCTCGGTGGTGATGTCGACGCGGAACCGGTTCGTCCCGCGCGGGCCGACTTCCCAGTCGACCCGCTCGCTGACCGGCGTGTAGTCCAACACGCCGCCCCAGAACGAATCCCACCCGCCGGCCCGTTCCGCGTTGAGCTTGTTGATCGTCAAAGCCTGGGCTGCGCGCTCGGGCCTGCGGCTGTAGTAGAGGTCCTTGAGCGTGTCCGGATCCGCGTCGAGCGCGTCCTCGGTCAACCGGTAGCCGCGGACGCGGAAACAAGCCTGGTCTTGGAAGCACTTCCAGTGCCGTTCCAAACCGTTGCCCGGATCGCCCGAGCAGTTGCCGCATCCTCCGATGCCCGTGGCGGCAAGTTGCGCCAGCAGCCCGCCGCGCGCGTCGGCGACCGCCCACGCCCCGGTCGGGTCGGTGCGGTTCAACGGATCGTTTTCCGCGTACTGGTAGCGGTTGTTGGCCTGGCTGCTCGCCCCGATCAGCGCGACCGGGTCCGGGGCGTGGAACCGGCCCACCGCGCCGTCGAGGAAGCGGGCGCGCAGGTAGACGTCGGAGGCCAGCGACAGTTCGCCGCGGTAGCCGAACCTGGGAATCTCCGGGGCGGACAGCGGCGCGCGGTCCGGTTCGGCCTCGAGCGCCCCGAACGCCCCGTAGCGCTCGGCCTGCGCCCACGGCCGGGTCTGCTCGGTGCGGACGGTGGAGCCGAAGGCGTCCCGGGCGAACACGACCGAATTCTGCGCGGTGGTGGCGAAAGCCCGGCCTTGGCCATAGGTGAATCGGGCGCCGGCCAGCCGTCCGCCGACCGGTGAGGAGTCGTCCTGCCGGGCATCCGTCCGGACCCGTTGATCAAGGATCTGCGGCAGCCGGTCTCCCACGCTCCAGCGGTAGTCGACCGAGGTCGGCGCCGCGTCGTCGCCGATGCGCGACTCCAGCTCGGTGAGCAGGCCGTCGCCGTTGTAGCGCAGCTCGGTTCGCTCCGACGACCACGCGGTGGTGCGCGTCGATACCCGCGGGAGGCCGAGGCCGTCGTAGTCGATGACCTGTCGGCGGTCGCCGTCGTGCTGTTCGAGCAACCGGCCTGCCGGATCGTAGCGGTAGGCGATCCGCCTGCCTTCCTGCTCGACGGCGACGAGCTGATCCGCCGCGTCGTAGAGGTAACCGGTCCGCGCACCCTCGCGGACCACCGCGGTCCTGTTCCCCGCGATGTCGTAGGCGATGCGGGTGTCCGCGGAACCGTCCGCCGTGCGCGAGCTGATCGAGACCAGCTGGCCGCCCGGGTCGTAGCCGAAGGCGTGCCGCAGCACCTCTTCCGCACCGGTGGCGTCCGCGCCGACGTGATCGACCTGGCCGGTGATCCGCCCGTCGGCGTCGTGCGAAAGTTCGGTGCGGATCGCCGGTACGTTCGCCCGGTTCTCGGCGAACTCCGCCAGCAGCCCGCCTTCGTAGCGGTAGCGCCGCGACCAGCCGCCGGGCAGCTGCTCGGTCACCAGCCGCCCGTCCGGGTCCACGGCGTAGACGGCTTCTCCGGCGTCGGAGTCGCGCAGGCCGACGAGTCTGCCGTTGCCGTCGTAGCGGTAGTGCGCCGCCGCACCATCCGGATAGTGCAAGGTGGTGCGCTGGCCCGCTGCGTCGTAATCGGCGACCAGGCGGCCTTCGTCCGGGAACGTGACGGTGCGCAACCGTCCGGCCGTGTCGTAGTCGTAGCCGGTCGTTCCGGTGCTGTCGGACATGCTCTTGCGGCGGCCCGCCGCGTCGTAGGTGTAGCGCACTTCGGCGCCGTCTTCGCCGTGGCGGCGCAGCAGGTTGCCGCGTGCGTCGTACTCGAAGTGCTGCCGCAGCCCCGAAGGTTCGATCAGCGTGGCCAGGTTCCCCGCCGCGTCGTACTCGCGGCGGGTGGTGCGCCCGAGCGGGTCGGTCACCGATGTCCGCCTGCCCGCGGCGTCGTGGGTGAACCGGGTGCTGACCCCTTTCGCGTCGACGAGCTCGGTGAGGTTGCCGAGTTCGTCGTAGTGGTGGCGGGTGGTGCCGCCGCGTGCGTCGGTGCGGCTCACCAGGCGCCCGGCGGCGTCGTAACCGAACCGGGTGCGCATCCCGCTCGGGTTGATCACTTCGGTGCGCCTGCCCCGCGAGTCGTAGCGGTACCGGGTGATCCAGCCGCGCGGGTCCACCACGGCGGCGAGCCGCCCGTGTTCGTACCGGAAGCGGGTGACCAGGCCGGCCGGGGTGCGCACCGCCGTCGTCCGTCCCGCGGCGTCGTGCTCGAACCGGGTCCGCCCGCCCTCCGGATCGGTGATCGCGGTGATCCGGCCGTTGTCGTCGTAGTGGTATTCGGTGCGCCTGCCCAGCGGATCGATGCGCACCGAAGTCCGCCCGTCCGGGCCGTGGCGCCGCATCGCGACCGCGCCGTCCGGGCCGGTCTCGGTGACGACCCCGGCGGTGTCGTCGTACTGCGTGCGCCAGGTCGCTCCGGCCGGGTCCGTCACGGCGACGGGACGGTCCAGCGCGTCGTAGTCGACGGTGGTGACGGCTCCGCCGGGGTCGGTTTCCACGACCGCGTTGCCGCGCTGGTCGAACTCCTTGCGCATCGTGCCCGCCGGTGAGCTGACGCTGGTGTTGTTGCCCTCGGCGTCGTACTCGTAGCGGGTGGTGGCGCCCACCGCGTCGGTCACGGCGGTGATCCGGTTCAGCTCGTCGTGCGCGAGCGTGACCTGCTCACCGGCGGGTCCGGTGACCGTTGCGAGGTTTCCCGCCCGGTCGTAGCCGTAGCGGGTGCTCGTGCCGAGCGGGCCGGTGGTCGTGGC
Source organism: Saccharopolyspora galaxeae (assembly GCF_016526145.1). GTDB lineage: Bacteria > Actinomycetota > Actinomycetes > Mycobacteriales > Pseudonocardiaceae > Saccharopolyspora_C > Saccharopolyspora_C galaxeae. Next base: position 284,808 of record NZ_JADDUE010000003.1, on the reverse strand, counting down.
CAACCGGCCCGCCGCGTCGTACTCGCGACTGCTGCGCGTGCCTTCCTGATCGCTCGTGCTCAGCAGCCTGCCCGCCGCGGAATACCGCCGCTGCCGCACGATGCCGTCCCGGCCGGTGGTGCCGACCAGCCGTCCGGCGTCGTCGTACCGGTACTCGATCCGCTCACCGAGGGCGTTCGTCTCGGCGACGCGCCTGCCTGCCGCATCGTGCTCGTAGCGGGTGTTCGCGCCGTCCGGTGCGGTGGCGGTGACGAGGTTGCCGCGGTCGTCGTGCTCGTACCACCAGATCCCGCCGGCGGGGCGCCGCGTGCGGAGGACTTTCCCGTCCTGCACGACCTGGTGCGTGATGCCGCCGGACGGGTCGCTGATCGTGGCAGGGATCCGCTCGTCGCCGTGGTAGGTGAACAGGGTGCGCAGGCCTGCCGGGTCGGTGACGCTCGTGATCCGGTGTGCCTCGTCGTGGGTCCAGCTCGTGGTGGCGTCCCCGAACGTTTCGGTGACCAGGTCGCCCGCTTCGTCGTAGTGCTGTGCGAACGCGGTGCCGCCCGCGGTGCTGCCCTCGACGAGTCGGCCGTCCTCGTCGCGGCGCAGCGAAGTCGTGCCTCCGAGCGCATCGGTGACACGCACGGGGCGGCCGTCCGGGGCGTGGCCGAACTCGGTCCGGGCCCCGGTCGGGCCGTGCACCGCGGTCGTGCGGTTCGCGTCGTCGTAGGAGAAGCGGACTTCGACCTCGCCCGCGAGAACCTGCTGCACCACTCGGCCGTCGGCGGGGTCTCCCGAGGCCACGTCCGCGAAGTCGTTGCGCACCAGCACCACGCCGTCGGCGTCGGTGACCCGCGCGAGCAGCCCGGCCGGAGTGCTGTCGTACCTCGTCGCGCCGGTGCCGGGGGTGGTGGCCGAGCTCAACACCGGGATGTCCGGCGATGCTGCGTCCGCGACGCCCGCGGTCCCGTACTCGTAATGCACCGCGCGGCCGTCGTCGGCGACGATCCGGCGCAGCAGGCCGCCCGCGCCGTAGGACAACTCCAACCGGAATCCGGCCGAGTGCACCGCGGAGATCAGCAGCCCGGCCGAATCATATTCGCAGTCCACTCGTTGCCCGCGGGCGGCGCGAGAACGCATCCGCCCGGCGGCGTCGAACTCCCAGACCTCGCCGCTGAAGAAGTGCAGTTGCCAGGACTCGGCCTGCTCGCGCAGCTCGGCGGGCAGGTCGGTCGCGCGCCCGTGGGTGCCGTCCGGACGGTGCGGGAAGGTCAGCGCGCGACCGTCCGAGTGGTGCAGCACGATTCCTTCGGACGACTCGAAATCCAGCCTTGCGTCCATTGTGGACGTCCAACCGCGTCCGAGCCGGCCGGAGCCGGGTCCGCGCGAGTTGTAGGTCCTCGCCCAGCTCGGCAGCGGACTCGGCATCGGCAGGTCGAGCGCGGTGCGGGTGTGGTTGCCCACCGCGGTGTGCACGCCGTCCCCGGCGAACGAATATCCGGGAACGCGGCCCAGAAGTTCCCGGATCGGCCGATTCGGAAAGGGTTCCGCGCTCGTCATGTGTGACCCCCATCCACCACCTGCGAGAGGGGCATCACGCTAGTGATCAGCGCAGCGCGGTCACAAGGTCGTTCATCCGGATGGACGCTGGAATGCGGCTTCGCGGCCGCGTCGCTGCGGATGCATCCGGCCGCGGTGGGCCGAGTACCGGGCGAACGGTTCGTTCGCCGCCGGACCGACGCCAGGACCGCGAAGTCCGAAGTGGACGGACGCGCCGGTCAACCGGCTCCCTCCAGCCGCCGGTAGCGCGGGATGACTTCGTGCGCGAACCGGCGCTGTTCGGACTCGAACGGCTGGAACTGCAGCATGAGCGTGCCGATGCCGAGCCGGCGGAACTGCAGGATCCGCTCGGCCACCGCGTCGTAGCTGCCGACCAGACCGGCCGCGGTGCCGCCGTTGGTGCCGATGTGCGGATGCTTGGCGAAGGTGTGGAACATGACCGCCTTCGGGTCCGCGTTGGCGACCAGCCCGTCCCACGCCCGCTTGCCCTGTTCGGCCAATTCCCATTGGTAGGCCAGCACTTCCTGCGCTTCGGCATCGGTTTCGCGGGCGATGACGAACGCCGACAGCGCGTACCGCAGCGGGTCGCCCTCGCGCGGGCGGGAGGCGACGTCGTCGATCAGCGCGCGCACGTCCTGCTGCGGCTGGCCGTTGATGAACCAGGTGTCGGCGAGATCCGCGGCCAGCGCCCGCGCCGGGTCCGACTCACCGCCGACGTAGACGGCAGGCCGGTCGCGGTGCCCGCTGGCCGGTTTGAGCTGGTAGTCGTCGATGTGGAAGTGCTCGCCGCGGAAGCTGACCCGCTCACCGGCCAGCAGCCCGCGCACCACCCGCAGCCATTCGGTGCCGTAGGCGTAGCGCTCGTCGTGCTCGGCGAATCCGATGCCCGCGCGTTCCAGCTCGGGTTTGAACCATGCGTTGACCAGGTTGATGCCGAACCGCCCGCGGCTGATCTCCTCGATCTGCAAGGCCTGCTTGGCCAGCACCACCGGGTGGTAGAGGTACGGCTTGATCGCGGCGATGATCTCGATGCGCTCGGTGAGCGCGGCGAGTGCCGCGGCGGCGGTCCAGGTGTCGAGCTGGTCGTACTGCTCGCCGAACGGGTTGATCACGTGCTGGGCGAGCAGCGTGCTGTCGTAGCCGAGTTCCTCGGCTTGCAGGATCTGCCGCCGGTTGCGTTCCCACGAGGCGTCGACGGGGTCTTCGGGGTGGTGGAACGAGGCCCAGTTGCCGTAGACCAGCGCCCAGACGCCGAACCGGAGTTGTGCGGACATGCCGGAAGGTCACCAGCCGCAGGTGCGGTTCGGCCAGACCGTCCCAACACGTGAGCGCTGCGGCCTGCCGAGCGTTCAGACGTGGTCGACGACCTTTCCGACGGTTCGCCGGACGAGCTCGTGGTCCCGGCCGAGGTCCTTGGCCGCATCGCGCGCCAGGTCGCGGGCGGTGTCCTTGGCCAGGTCCCGGCCGAGATCGCGGGCCAGGTCCCGCGCGAGATCCCGGGCCAGGTCCCGCGCCAGGTCCCGGGCGAGGTCGCGCGCCACGTCGCGGGCGATGCCCTCCTCGACGTGCCCGAGGTCGACGCCCTTGACGTCGCGCACTTCGAGCAGCGGGTCCGCGGCGGCGTTGCCGGTGCCCAGCGGGAGCGCGGCGGCCGCCGCCGCGATCGTCCACAGTGGAGGTCCGAGTCGGAGTCGCATCGGCGCCTTCTCGTTGATCGACTTCAGCTACCGCAAGATCATCGACCGCTTCGGCGGGCGCCCGCATCGCTGGATCGGGTGTTGATCGCGCACTCGGGCGGCTCGCTTGATGTCCGACACACCGGTACCGACGCGTTCCGGTTGGACGCGGGCGCCCGTTCCGGAATCCGAGGTCACAGCGCCGCGCACGGCCGCTGAACGGGCAGGGGCGGCATCGCAGGAGCGCGGCCGCTGTGCTAGAGAACAACCGTGTCCGCTCGAGTCCTTGACCCCAGCGCCCTCGCCAAGAACTACCGCGCGCAGATCCGCGCCGAGGTCGCCGCGCTCCCGGAACCGCTGAGCCTGGCCGGTTTCCGCGTCGAAGGCGAGGGTCCGACCCAGACCTACGCCGAATACACCCGGCGCGGCTGCGAACAGGTCGGAATCCACTTCGAGGAGCGCGTGCTGCCTCCCGAGCAGATCGAGCGCGCCGTGCACGAGGCGGGCAGCGACCCGCGGGTGCACGGGATCTTCATCTACTACCCGATCCAAGGGCTCGCGCAGGACCGGTGGCTGCGGGAACTCGTCGACCCGCGCAAGGACGTCGAGGGGCTGCACTCGTTCTGGAGCCGCTGCCTCTACGAGAACCGCCGCTACATCGACACCGGCCACACCAAGCGGGCGGTGCTGCCGTGCACCCCGCTGGCCGTGCTGAAGCTGCTGGAGGAGGCCGGGGTGACCCGGCCCGGCTCGCCCGAGCCGCTCAGCGGCCTGCGGGCCTGCGTGTTCAACCGCAGCGAGATCGTGGGCCAGCCGCTGGCGGCGATGATGGCCAACGACGGCGCCGAGGTCACCTCGTTCGACATCGACGGCGCGCTGTCGTACCTGCCGCCGAAGGACCGGGGCACCTCCGAGGTCCGCGCCACCGACATCGACCGCGCCGCGGCGCTGGCGCAGGCCGACGTGGTCGTGACCGGCGTGCCGTCGCGGGAATTCCCGCTGGTCGGGCCCGGCGAGATCAAGCCGGGCGCTACCTGCGTGAACTTCTCCACGATGAAGAACTTCACCGACGACATCGGCGAAGCCGCCGAAGTCTTCGCTCCCAGGATCGGCCCGATGACGGTGACGATGGCGCTGCGCAACGCCGTGCGCCTCTACCGCAACTGGAACGGCTGAGGGCGAAGCCGCCGCGCTAGCGAGCGCGGTCCTGGTGGGCGGGAGTGTCGTCGCCGCTCCACGCGTAGTAGTCGGTCTGGTCGAGGCCGAGGAATCCCAGCAGCCGCGCGGTGAACTCCTCCTGCAGCTGCTCGACGCTCTGCGGCGCGTTGTAGTAGGTCGGGATCATCGGGTACACGACGGCACCGGCCTCGGTCACCTGCGTCATGTTCCGCAGGTGGATCAGGTTGAACGGTGTTTCCCGCACGCACAGCACCAGCGAGCGCCGTTCCTTCAGGCACACGTCCGCGGCCCGCTCGATCAACGTGTTCGCCTGGCCCTGCGCGATCCGGCCGACCACGCCCAGCGCGGCCGGGAGCACGATCATGCTGGTGGACGGGTAGCTGCCCGAGGTCGGTGCGCCCGCGAGGTCGTCCGGGTCCAGGGCGCGGACCTTGGCGGAGTCGCCGCCGAGCAGCAGGCGCGCCGGATCGTCGCCGTCGGTGCCGCCGAACTCGTGCGCCACCAGCTTGCGGCCCGACGGCGAGACCATGAGGTCCACGTGTTCGACCCGCTCGTCGCGGTCCAGCGCGGACAGCACGCGCCGCGCCACCCGGGTGCCGCCCGCTCCGGTCACCGCCATGATCATCCGCTGTCGTTGCGCCATCGGCCCTCCTCGCACGAAGTCCTCGCTGCACCGGCGAGTTTGCGGGCTGCCGGTCGGGGCTGCCGGATGCGGTGGACGCAACGCGCGGTTCGCGGGACCGGCGGGCGTGGCTCGCCGCACGGGGGCTCCAGGCGGATTTCCCGGCATCCGAGAAGTGCCGGACCAGGGCTTGGAAGCCGGACGGCCCGCGCGGTGTTGTGCTGGGAGAGCGACCCGCGCCGGGCGGTGCGGGCGACGGCGAACAGGAAGGTGACCAACTGATGTCTCTGGCTCGGCGGGACGAGATCCCGCAGCACCGCCTCGGCTCCCGCGGTCCGGCGGTCAGCGCGCTGGGCTACGGCGCGATGGGGCTGTCCGGGGTCTACGGCGAGGCCGACGACACCGAGTCGAAGCGGCTGATCCGGCACCTCGTGGACGCGGGCATCACGCACATCGACACCGCCGACGTCTACGGCCGCGGGCACAACGAGATGCTGCTCGGCCAGGCGCTGTCCGGCGGTCTGCGGGAGCGGGTGGTGCTGGCCACCAAGACCGGCGGCGGAGGTGCCGAAGGGCTCGGCCACCCGGATCGGATCCGGGAGGCGATCGACGCCAGCCTCAAGCGCCTGGGCACCGACCACGTCGACGTGTACTACCTGCACCGGGTCGACCCGAGCACACCGATCGAGGACAGCGTCGGCGCGTTGGCCGACATCGTCGCGCAGGGCAAGGCCCGCCACATCGGGCTCTCCGAGGTCAGCGCGGAGACGTTGCGGCGGGCGCACGCCGTGCATCCGATCGCGGTGACGCAGGAGGAGTACTCGCTGTTCACCCGCGACGTGGAGGCCGAGCTGCTGCCGGCCGCGCGGGAGCTCGGCGTGGGCGTGGTGGCGTATTCGCCGCTGGGACGCGGCGTGCTCGGCGGGTCGATCCGCAGCGCTGATGACGTGGAGAACCTCTCCGCGCGCCAGCAGCGCTATCCGCGGTTCGAGGAAGAGGCGCTGCGCGAGAACCTCACCAGGGTCGACCGGTTGCGGGAGCGCGCCGACGAGCTGGGCACCACGCCCGCGGCGCTGGCGCTGGCATGGCTGCTGGCGCAGGGCGAGGACATCGTGCCGATCCCGGGCACCCGGCGGGTGTCCAATCTGGACGGGAACATCGAGGCCGCCCGGCTGGAACCGCCCGCGGACCTGGTCGCCGAGCTCTCCGGGATCTTCCCGCCCGGATCGACCGCGGGGGAGCGGTACGCGAGTGGACTGCGGGGCAGCATCGGCCGTTGACCCCGGCGGGGCGTCGTCGCGGCGGCGCCCCGCTTTTCGGCCGGAAATCGTTCGGTTCCGTTTTCGCGCCGGACCTTGCACTGGATTCGCAACGGTTCTGCGGTCGGTCGCCGCCCTTGCGCTGAACGCCCGGACGTCGTGCCGCCGTTTCGCTCGCGGCTTTGGGCCGAACAGGCCGATCATCCTCGCAGTTCGCACGCCTTTCCGGTCGCGATCGACGGCATTATCCGATCGGTATAGCCGTTCTGGAATATGCCGAAAAATTGCCGAGGGGGCGGGTGGATCTCCCGGTCAGAACGCGTGCACACTGTCCGCGGCACGCTCGTGCTTTTCGCGAAGTACCGAACTGGAGAACCGTCCGATGAGTATCGAAAGCGCCCCCGCCGTGTGGGCGAAAGTCCTCGACGAGGAGCCCTGGGTTCCCTACGAGGACCCGCACCTGCCCGGCGGCGAGAACGCCGCTCAGGTCAAGATCCTGGCCCCCAACGTCTTCTACGCCTGGTTCCCGCCCGGGTTCGCCGCCCCGGAGCACAGCCACCCGTTCAACACGACGTACTACATGGTCAAAGGCGCGCTGCGGTTCGGCGATGAGGGCTGGGTCGGCGCCAATGCGGTTCGCGGTGTCCGCGCCGGGCACGTTTACGGGCCGGAGCAAGCCGATCCGGTGGAGGGCTGCGAGTTCCTGCTGGTCAGCGACGGGGACATCGGGATCGACTGGGCCGTCTGAGCGGCCGCCGCGGGTCCGAGCAGGACGGTACGCGCCGTGGCGATGTGGACAGCAAGGCGCGTCGGCGGCCGGGCGGCGCCGACGCGCCTGCGGATCACTCCGCGTGCGCCGCGGTCACCGCGTTCGCCCGGAGCGCGAAACGCTCCCGGGTGCCGGTGATGTCCAGCAGCCGCGCCAGCAGCCCGTAGCGGTCGGGTACGACGCGCAACGAGATGTCGCGCTCCTCGGCCCGCAGCCGGCACTGCTCCAGCAGTCGCAGTCCGCTGGTGTTGCAGTACGTGATCGCCGAAAGGTCCAGCACCACGACTTCGCTGCACGAGGCGAGCCGGTGCCACATCAGCTCGTGCAGCCGTTGCACCGTGTGGCTGTCGATCTCGCCGCGCGCCGACAGCACGATCGTGCCGGGGTCGGGCCGCGTGACGTCGATGCTGAGACCTTGCGCCGATGCCTGTTCGGCGTGTTCCTGAGTCGGCACCGGGCTGATGCCTCGCGCGGCCGGGACGGTGAAGTCCACGTCGCCGATGTGCGTCTCTTCCGGGAAGGGAGGGCTCTGAGCCACACGCATTGCCGCCTCCTGATCGATCGCGGAGGACGCTCGGCGCCGCTGTGAGCCACAGCGCCGAGATGCGCCCTAGGCGTTCTCCGTCTGTGCGCGGCTGTGAACTCAACCGGTGACCACGGTACCTGCCGGTGCAACCTTGCGAAGACAGCGACGGAAGTTGCTGATGTGGTCGGGAATTTGCCGAGCAGGCCGTGCGCGGTTGTGCGGTGCGCGAATAACACCGGCCTCAACGGGTAACCCGCGGCGCAGCGACCCCTCGCTTTGGAGCGTGATGACCGCGACGAGCACCGGCGCGAAGTCCCTGCCCCGCGCCTCGACCCCGGACACCCTGCGGGCCGCGGCGATCGCCATCGCCCCGATGCTGGCCCAAGGCGTGATCGCCCGCCGCCCGCGCATGGTCGAACTGGCGGGCAGGCTCGGCACGGACCGGCGTTCCGTGCGGCTGCTGCAGGAATTCCGGCGCCGCTACGGGCCGGGTCCGCTGCGGCTGCGAGTGCCGTTCCGCTCGGTGGCGCTGGTGCTCTCACCGGCGCACGTGCATCGCGTCCTGGAAGGATCACCCGAGCCGTTCGCGCTGGCCAACGTGGAAAAGCGCGGTGCGCTGAACCACTTCCAGCCGCGCGGCGTGCTGGTCTCGCACGGGGCGAACCGCGCCGACCGGCGGCGGTTCAACGAGGACGTGCTCGACACCGGCAACCAGGTGCACCGGATGGCCGACCGGCTCGTCGGCAAGGCGGGCGAGGAGGCGGACGAGCTGTTGCGCACCGCGGAATCGCGGAATTCGCTGGTGTGGAACGATTTCGCCCAGGCGTGGCGGCGCGCGATCCGGCGGATCGTGCTCGGCGACGCCGCGCGGGACGATCGGGAGCTGACCGCGCTGCTCACCGAGCTGCGCTACGACGCGAACTGGGCCTACCTGCGGCCGAAACGCGGCGACTTGCGCGAACGGTTCACGCGGCGGTTGCAGGAGTACCTGGACGCGGCCGAGCCGGGCAGCTTGGCGGAGCTGGTCGCCGCCGCCCCGTCCAGCGCCGCGACCGCTCCGGTCGAGCAGGTCCCGCAGTGGCTGTTCGCCTCCGACCCGGCGGGCATGGCCACCTACCGCGCGCTCGCGTTGCTGGCCGCGCACCCGGACCAGGCCGGTCGGGTGCGCGCCGAGCTGACGGATCGGGATCTCGCCCGGCCGCAGGACCTGCCGCTGACTCGCGCGAGCGTGCTGGAGTCGGTGCGGCTGTGGCCGACGACGGCGGTGGTGTTGCGGGACAGCACGACCGAAACCGAGTGGGACGCGGGCACGCTGCCCGCCGGTACCGCCACCCTGATCCTCAGCTCGTTCTTCCACCGCGATGACGAGGTGCTGCCGCAGGCCGACCGGTTCGATCCGCAGGCGTGGCTGGACGGCCGCGCCGAGCAGGACTGGTCGCTGTTCCCGTTTAGCGGCGGGCCGGGCACTTGCCCGGGACGGGAGCTGGTGCTGTTCACGGCGAGCACCGTGCTCGGGAAGTTGTTGCGGCGGCACGATTTCCGGTTGAGCGCGCCCGCGCTGCGTCCGGAGGCGCTGCCTGCCGCGTTGAATCCGTTCGCGGTGCGCTTCGCCGTTTCGGCGCGGTGACCGCGAATTCGCCGTCCGAGCATTGTGGACGGTTGGGTGCGATGTGGTCGGCGGGCACGGTTCGCGCTCCGCGCGGCACCGCAGGGCGGTCGTCAACTCAGCGTTGACGAACCAACGTCGTCAACTTATGGTTGACGCATGCCGAACGAATCCGCAACGCAGTCGATCCGGCTCGACGACCTGATCGACGCGATCAAGAAGAACCGCTCCGACGTCCTCGACCAGCTCTCCGACGCGGTGCTGGCCGCCGAGCACCTCGGCGAGATCAGCGACCACCTGATCGGGCACTTCGTCGATCAGGCCCGCAGCTCCGGCGCCTCCTGGACGGACATCGGCGGAAGCATGGGCGTGACCAAGCAGGCCGCGCAGAAGCGCTTCCTGCCGAAGGATCCCGGCGGCGTCTCCGACCTCGACCCGGCGCAGGGCTTCAGCCGCTTCACCCCGCGGGCGCGCAACGTCGTCGTCGCCTCGCAGGAAGAGGCCCGCGCGGCCGGTAATCCCGAGATCCGGACCGCGCACCTGGTGCTGGCGCTGCTGAGCGAGCCCGAGGGCGTGGCGGTCACGGCCCTGACCGCGCAGCAGGTCACCGCCGAGGACGTGCGCAGCGCCGCTGCTGCCGTGCTGCCGGACCCGGTCGAGGACGTGCCGCCGCTGATCCCGTTCGACTCCGGCGCGAAGAAGGCCTTGGAGCTCACCTTCCGGCAATCGCTGCGGATGGGGCACGACTTCGTCGGCACCGAGCACATCCTGCTCGCACTGCTGGATCTGGAGGACGGTTCCGGCGTGCTGTCCGGGCTCGGAGTGGGCAAGGCGCAGGCGCAGGAGTCGATCGCCGCGGCCCTGCAGCAGAAGTGATCACCAGGTCCGTGGTCTCCCGGGCGCCGAGCCCGGCCACGGCCGAAGCTCCCGCGCTGCCCAGCGCCGCGACAGCTCGGCGCGCCACCGGCGCCGAGCCGCTCACCGAGCCAGTTGGTCCGGCGTCAGCATCCCCGAACCAGCCGGTTCGGCAAGGTAGGCTGATCCGGTGCGCGCAGCAGGCCAAGCCACCCGCGAGCGGATCCTCGCCGCGGCCAAGGAGGAATTCGCCCGCCACGGCGTCGCGGGCGCGCGGATCAACCGCATCGCCGCCGGCGCCCGCGCCAGCAAGGACCGGCTCTACGCCTACTTCCCCAGCAAGGAGGAGCTGTTCGCGGAGGTCGCCAGCCGATGGGTCGCCGAAACCTCCGAACGCACCGCGCTGCGCGGCGACGACGTCCCCGGCTACGTGGGCCGGTTGTTCGACCACTACTTGCACGACCCGCAGAGCGCCCGGCTGCAGGCGTGGCTGGACCTGGACCAACCGGTGGACCTCACCCGCGACGACATCCGGTTCAGCGGGCTGCGCCCGAAGATCGACGAGATCCGCAGCGGCCAAGCGACCGGGCACATCGACCCGTCGTGGCACGCCGCCGACCTGCTCGTGGTGCTGCTGGGCATCGCCCGCTCGATGGCGCTGTCCGCGCTGGCGGTGGGCAAGGTCGGCGGGCGCGACCCGGACACCATCCGGCGGGCCGCGGTGACAGCCGCCCAACGCGTCGCCGAACCACCCCGATGAGATCGGACCTCGTTTTGCGGAGGTGTCCGGGTAGCGGCACCCCGCCGGTGGTCCGTTGTCGTAGATGGTCACCCGCTCAGCGGCGCCGCCGCTGACAGGACAACGACAACCCGGGCGCACCCAGCTCGCGGGAGTGCGCCGTGCGCGCGGGTGCGGAGCACCGGAGACATAGGATCTATCGGCATGTCGAGCTTTGCCGAGCCGTTCCCGGAACGTGCGGACTTCACCGTGCTGTGGCCGATCACGACGCGGTGGGAGGACAACGACGTCTACGGGCACATCAACAACGTCGTGCACTACTCGTGGTTCGACACCGCGGTCAACGGCTGGCTGATGCGCGCCACCGGCTCGGACATCCGCGAGCTGCCCGCGATCGGGCTGGTCGTGGAAACCGGGTGCCGCTACCTGTCCGAATTGAGCTTTCCCGCCGGGATCGAGGTCGGTCTCGGGCTGGAACGACTGGGCAGCTCCAGCGTCACCTACCGGCTGGCGGTCTTCGGCGACGGTGCCGCCGAACCGGCCTCGGTCGGCCGGTTCGTGCACGTCTACGTCGACCGCGAGACCCGCAAGCCCACGAGCGTGCCGGAGACGATCGTGGCCGCACTGCAGGACTTGGCGCGCTTCGCCGCGAACTGAACCGCCCCGGTGGTGGTCGCCGAGCGTGTTCACCCGCTAACTTCGTGGTGCGGCGGTGCGAGGAGGTTGAGCCGATGACGTGGCTCGAGGTGCAGCCCGAAGATCTGTCCGAGATCGACGTGCGACGGCCCAACTCGGCCCGCATGTACGACTACTACCTGGGCGGGTCGACGAATTTCGAATCGGACCGGGATGCGGCCCGGCAGGTGATCGCGGCGATGCCGGACGCGGTCACCTCCATCCGCGCGAACCGGTCGTTCCTGGCCAGAGCGGTGCGGTTCTGCGTGCAACAGGGCGTCGAGCAGTTCCTCGACCTCGGCTCCGGAGTGCCGACCGTCGGCAACGTGCACGAGGTCGCGCGCTGGCTCGACCCGCGCGCCAGGGTCGCCTACGTGGACAACGAACCCGTCGCGGTCGCGCACGGCAGGCATCTGCTGCGCAACGTCGAGCGGACCACGGTGACCGAGGCGGACCTGCGCGACATCGACCGGGTGCTGACCGCGGACGGGGTGACGCAGCTGCTGGACTTCGACCGCCCGATCGCGGTGCTGATGGTCTCGGTGCTGAACTTCGTCGAAGACGACGACGTGGCCCGCGAGGTCGTCCGCCGCTACACCGAACCGCTGGTGCCCGGCAGCTTCCTCGCGCTGTCGCACGTCACCCCGGAGTCGGTGCCGCCGGAGGTCGCCGGCCGGGTCGCCGAGCTCTACCGCAACGCGAACCCGCCGAGCTTCTGGCGTTCGCCCGCGCAGATCTCCGCGCTGCTGGAAGGGTTCGACCTGGTCCCGCCGGGTTTGGTGACGCCGTCGCAATGGCACCCGGACGGTGATCAGGAAGCCGAGCCGGCACAGGTGGCCTACCTGGCCGGAGTCGCCGAGATCTAGGCGTGCCGTCGAGCTCGGGTTGCACAGGTGGCGAAAGCGGCTGACGTGAACGAGCCGACGCCGCGGTGAAACGAGACCGGCGGCTGCCGCGGCGGTGGCCGGTCGGCACCGCCGCGGCGATGCCGACCGGCGTCAGCGGCGTTCGACGATGCCGCGTACGAACGCCGCTTGCCCGGCGTGCTGCAGACCGTCCGCCAGCACGCTGACCAGCCGGACGCCGCGGGTCACCGGCGGGGTCCAGCCGCGGTCGATCACCTCGTCGAGGTCCTCGTCGGTCAGCTTGCGCACCGAGTCGGTGGTCTGCCGGTGCACCGCGTCGTGGTACTCGGTCAGCAGGTTCGCGGGCGCGCGCACGGCCGCGACCTGGTCGGAGCTGTGCCCGTAGCCGATGTCGGCCTCGTCGAAGGGCAATCCGAAGCGGTCCCGGAAACCGCGCGCCAGCCACACCTGATCGGTCCCGCTCACGCCCGCGAGGTGATCGTCCTGCACTCGGGTCAGGTGCCACACCAGCCAGGCGATCGAGTTCGCCTGCGCGTCGACGCGGAACGCCAGATCCTGCTCGGTGAGGCCCTCGACGGCCTCCAGCACCGCATCGCGGATCCGGTCGTAGCCGTCGATGAGCACGTCAGCGCTGGTCATGTCGGTCCTTTCCGGTCGGTTCGATGCGCCCATGCGCATCCGGTAACCGTACGACCGAGCCGGTGCGGCAGGCAGCCCACGAGCCCGTGCGCAGGACCGGCACCGCATTGCCCGGCACCACTCTGCGACCCGTTTCCGAGGCATGTCACGACGACGGTCACGGTTTCGTCCTCGTCTTGTCAGCGGCGGAGCCGCTGAGGTTCCGCTACCGGCACCGCTACGCAAACCGCCCCGAGACCCTCAATTATCGTGGTCGCTGCCTGCGGTGGCGCCGGGGCCGCCGAAGTTGAAGTTCAGCGTCCGGTCGATCTCCAGCAGGCTGTCGCCGTTGTTGCTGAGGTTCAACGCGCTCGGGCCCGCCGCGTGGCTGTGCCCGTCGCTGCTCGGCCCGGCGTGGGCCACTCCGATCGGCGCGATCAGCAGGGTTCCGGCGAGTGCCGCGCAGGCGGCGAGTTGGCGCAAGAGGCGCACGGGAGTTCCTTTCCAGGAGATTTTTCCGATGGGGCAAGGGATTCGAGGGTTCTTCAACGACTTGCCGGTGCCACGTCAGGCTCCGCTTCGGGCGTCGTTGCGGCGAATCTGCGGGCCAGCCAGGCGCAGGCGATCAGCTGCAGCTGGTGGTAGAGCATCAGCGGCAGCACCAGCAGCCCCGCGCCGGGTCCGGCGAACAGCACCGAGGCCATCGGCAGGCCGCTGGCCAGGCTCTTCTTCGAGCCGCAGAACACCAGCGCGATAAGGTCCGGCCTGCTGAACCCGAACCAGCGGCCCAGCAGGCCGGTCACGGCGAGCACGATCGCCAGCAGCACCGCGCTGACCACCAGGAGCAGTAGCAGCCGCACCGGCGTGAGCTGGTGCCAGATGCCGCCGACGGTGCCTTCGCTGAACGCCGTGTAGACCACGCCCAGGATCACGCACCGGTCCATCCGGCCGAGCACCTTGCCGTGCCGCCGCACCCACTCGCCGACCCACCGGCGCAACGCCTGCCCGAGCAGGAACGGCACCAGCAGCAGCAACACGATCTCCGGCAGCGCGTCCAGCGGGAACCCGCCGGTGGTGCGCGAGACCAGCCAGCCGGCCAGCAACGGGGTCACCAGCACGCCCAGCAGGTTCGAGAAGCTGGCCGCGCAGATCGCCGCGGCAACGTTGCCGCCCGCGATCGAGGTGAACGTGATCGACGACTGCACCGTCGAGGGCAGCACGCACAGGAACAGCAACCCGAGGTAGAGCGGTTGCGGCAGCACGGCGGGCACCAGCACCGCGCAGGCCAGGCCCAGCAGCGGGAACAGCACGAACGTGCTCAGCAGAATGACGCCGTGCAGCCGCCAGTGCCGGATTCCCTCCCAGGCGGCCCCGCCGGGCAGCCGTGCGCCGTACAGGAAGAACAGCAGGCCGATCGCCACCGTCACCGCGTGGTCCAGCCCGATCGCATATCCGCCGCGGGCGGGCAGGATCGCGGCCACTGCGGCGGTGAGCAGCAGCGCCAGCACATAGGGGTCCGGCTTCAGCCGGGCCGCCATTCGGGACATCATTTCCGGCAACTCCACGACGTCGTTTTCCGCCGAATGCGGATGTTTGCACGAGCGGCGGAACGGTTCGATTTCCACCGGGCAGCGGACCCGCTCGATGGTTCGCTTTCCGCTCCGGCGCGGGATCAGACCGGCATTTCCACCGGTTTGACGTGGTGCCGGCTGATGTTGCTCTCCAGCAGCGCCAGCGAGTCCGCCACGCCCACGCTGCGTTCGGAGATCTCCGGCAGCCTGCCGTCGTTGGCGCGCAGTTCGTGCAGCGCGTCCTGGATCGCGGTCTGCGCCGCGAACAGGCACGGCGTGCTGTAGATGGCGACGTTCACGCCGAGTTCCTGCAATTCCGGCAGCGAGATGCGCGGCGATTTGCCGCCGGCGATCTGGTTGAACAGCAGCGGCTTGTCGCCGATCACCTTGCGGACCTTGCGGATCCAGTCGACGCTGCGCACCCCGTCCACCAGCAGCACGTCCGCGTCGGTTTCGGCCAGCGCCGCGGCCCGGCGCAGGATCTCCGGCTCCTCGGTGGCGTCGGTGCGCGCCACGACCACCAGGTCCTTGCGGGTGGCCAGCACCAGCTCCAGCTTCTCCAGGTAGTCCTCCAGCGGCAGCACCTGCTTGCCGTCCACGTGCCCGCAGCGCCGCGGCCGCTTCTGGTCCTCCAGGATGACGCCGGAGGCGCCGATCATCTCCAGCTGCTCGACCACGTGGCAGGCGACCTCCGGGTCGACGTAGCCGTCGTCGATGTCGACCAGCAGGTGCTGGCGGGGGAACGCCAGCCGCAGCCGCTGCACGAACGCCACGATGTCCGGCCAGGCGATGAAACCGATGTCCGGCAGGCCGTAGTGCGAGGCGGCGAAGCCGAACCCGGAAATGAACATCCCGGAATAGTGCTGGGCCGAGATGGACGCCGAGAACATGTCGTAAACGCCGATCAGGGGTGTTATCTCCGAACCGGCGACCTCGTCGCGGAGTGCGGTTCCGTAATGCACGTGTGTTCCTCCTCGGGAGTTTTCCGGTGCGCGCGGCAAGATTTCGCGACCGGTGCGCGGATTTGGCCGAGCCCGGCCGGAAACGCGGTGCGCGCCTTCCGGTCTTCGCGGCCGCGGTCTCGGAACGAGGTCCGGAACCCGGCGGTCGAATGGAACCGGCGAACGCGGCGCCGGTGCCGTGCGAGGTTCACCTTGCGGGGTGTCGGAAGGCTGGTCCCGGAAGGCGGGTTTCGGAAGGCGGGGTGCCGGCAGGCGAGTTTCCGTCCTGGCTCGACCACGACTTTATGCCACAAACCGGACGCCTACAAACCCACAGTCGGGTGCAGCTCGGTACTCGATGGCGAAGCACACTGCGTGATTAATCCGGCCGACGGTGCAACTTTTTGAATTCGCCAGGAACGAATATCCATTCTTGATTCCGAGGAAAAACTTTCACGTTCGGCGGGTGGCGCAATTCCGACCAGCGGCTCGGCCGCTGCGCGCCGAACTCGTACGGCGACGGTGCGCCGTGGTGGGCGACAGTCGTTGCGCTGGAAAAGATCAACTTTGCGGTGATCTTGGTCCGCCCGGCTGATCGCTGAGCGTGATCACATGCCGTTGCCGCAATGCATAGAGGGGGTTCGAGTCGCCCGAAAAGCCGCACGGGACGGCGAGCTGCGGCGGCCGCACTGCGCACGACCTGTTGAACCCCGGCGGCCCGCGGGGTAGACAGCACGACGTCGTGATCGTGGCGAAGGAAGCGTGAGGTAGCGATGCCCGACGAGCGAGGATCAGCAGCGCGCGCCCGTGCGCTGCTCGATCGGCACCCGGTACTCGACGGGCACAACGACCTGCCGTGGGCGCTGCGCGAACACGACGCCTACGACCTCGCTCGGCTGGACATCGATCAAGACCAGTCGCAGCACCTGCACACCGACCTGGCGCGGCTGCGCGCGGGCGGCGTCGGCGGCCAGTTCTGGTCCGTCTACGTGCAAACCGCCCTGCAAGGCGACCGGGCGGTCGCGGCCACCCTGGAGCAGATCGACTGCGTGCTGCGCCTTGCCGCGCGCCATCCGGAGCAGCTGGAGCTGGCAGGCACCGCGGAAGAAGTGCGCGCCGCGATGGCCCGCGGCCGCATCGCCTCGCTCATGGGTGCCGAAGGCGGCCACTGCATCGCCTCTTCGCTGGCGACGCTGCGGTCCTTGCACGCGCTGGGCGTGCGCTACCTGACGCTGACCCACAACGACAACGTGCCCTGGGCGGACTCGGCCACCGACGAACCGGCCGCGCACGGGCTGACCCGCTTCGGCGAAGAGGTGGTGCGGGAGATGAACCGGCTCGGGATGCTGGTCGACCTCTCGCACGTCTCGGCCGACACGATGCGCCACGCGCTGCGCACGACCCGCGCGCCGGTGCTGTTCTCGCACTCGTCGTCCCGCGCGGTCTGCGACCACCCGCGCAACATCCCGGACGATGTGCTGGCCGAGCTGCCCGCCAACGGCGGGGTCGCGATGGCGACGTTCGTGCCGTCGTTCATCTCGCAGCCGACCAGGGAGTGGTTCCAGCGCTACGAGGCCGAACTCGCAGCACGCGGGCCCGCCGGTGACCCGGATGCCGAGCGGCGGTTCCGCGCCGACTACGAGGCAGCGCACCCGCGCCCGGAAGTCACCGCCGCCACCGTGGCCGACCACCTCGACCACATGCGGGAGGTCGCGGGGATCGACCACCTCGGCATCGGCGGCGATTACGACGGGGTGCAGACCACCCCGGACGACATGCCGGACGTGGCGGGTTACCCGCGGCTGTTCGCCGAACTCCTGGACCGCGGGTGGTCGGACGACGACCTGGCGAAGTTGGCGCACCGCAACGTGATCCGCGTGCTCGACGCGGCGGAGCGGACCGCTGCCGAGCTGCGTGCGCAGCCGCCTTCGGTCGCCACGATCGAGTCGCTGGACGGCTGATCCCGCGTTTGCCGCCGCGGCCGCGGCACTGTGGACTTGCGGTCCTGTGGACTTGAGCACCCCGCCCGCCTGGATGCCCCAACTCGGGAACACCGCCGCGGACGGCCTGGTTGGGCAGGGTGAGTCAACCGGACGCCGAAAGAGGTTTTCATGTCGAAGCTGGCGCAAGTGGGCGTCACCGGCCTGGCGGTGATGGGCCGTAACCTGGCCCGCAACTTCGCGCGCAACGGCTACACCGTGGCGGTGCACAACCGCACGCCCAGCCGCACCCGCGAGTTCATGGACCGGTTCGGCGAGGAGGGCGAGTTCGCCCCCGCCGAGTCCGCCGCGGAGCTCGTCGCCGCGCTGGAACGCCCGCGCCGGGTGGTCATCATGGTCAAGGCGGGCGACCCCACCGACGCCGTGATCGACGAGCTCGCGCCGCTGCTGGAAGAAGGCGACGTGCTCATCGACGGCGGCAACGCGCACTTCGAGGACACCCGCCGCCGCGACGAGGCGCTGCGCGCCCGCGGGCTGCACTACGTCGGCACCGGCATCTCCGGCGGCGAGGAAGGCGCGCTGCACGGTCCGTCGATCATGCCCGGCGGCTCCGCGGAGGCGTACGAATCGCTCGGGCCGATGCTGGAGCGCATCAGCGCGCACGTGGACGGCACGCCCTGTTGCACGCACGTCGGGCCGGGTGGTGCCGGGCACTTCGTGAAGATGGTGCACAACGGCATCGAGTACGCCGACATGCAGCTGATCGGCGAGTCCTACGACCTGCTGCGCCGCGCGGGCGGGCTGGAACCGGCGCAGATCGCCGAGGTGTTCCGCGACTGGAACCAGGGCCGCCTGGCGTCCTACCTGGTGGAGATCACCGCCGAGGTGCTCACGCACACCGACGGCGCCACCGGCGAGCCGTTCGTCGACGTGATCCTGGACCAGGCCGAGCAGAAGGGCACCGGCCGCTGGACCGTGCAGACCGCGCTGGAGCTGGGCGTGCCGGTCTCCGGGATCGCCGAGGCGGTGTTCGCGCGCAGCCTGTCCGGGCACGCGGACCTGCGCGAGGCGGCGCAAGGACTGGCCGGGCCAACGGCCTCCGCGCTGTCCACTGAGGACGCCGAGCGGCTGGCCGCGGACGTGGAGCAGGCGCTGTACGCCTCCAAGGTCGTCTCCTACGCGCAGGGCTGGAACATGATCTCGGTGGGCAGCCGGGAGTACGGCTGGGACATCGACCTCGGTGCGATGGCCACGATCTGGCGCGGCGGCTGCATCATCCGCGCGGCGTTCCTGGACCGGATCCGCAACGCCTACAGCGCGGACCCGGCGCTGCCGACGCTGCTGGCGGACGCGGAGTTCTCCCGCGAGCTGGCCGACGCCCAGGACGCTTGGCGGCGCGTGGTGCGGACCGCGGCCGACCTCGGCATCCCGACACCCGGTTTCTCCGCCGCGCTGGCGTACTACGACTCGCTGCGCGCCGCACGGCTGCCCGCTGCGCTGACGCAGGCGCAGCGCGACTACTTCGGCGCGCACACCTACCGCCGCGTCGACGCCGACGGCACCTACCACACCCGCTGGGACGCCGACCGCACCGAAGAAACCGCCTGAGACGACCGCGGTGCGGCGGTGTCGCGAACCGCCGCACCGCTCCTGGCGAACAGCGAGGCGAAGACGTGTTAGTACCACGACCCCCGATCATTCCTCCGGGGCGTCCGGGGGGATGTCGGCGGGCAGGTGGCGGGGGTGCGGCTGCTCGCCGGGCTCCGGGCGCCACCGGTCGTCTTCGTCGCCGATGGGCGTGTCCGGGGTGATCCGGTCGCCCGAGCCTTCGTCGTAGCCCTCGTCCTCGTTGCCGTGGCCGATCGGCGGGTCGGCTCGCTCCTGTGGTTCGGGCTGTTCATGCCGTGCGGACATCGTGTTTCCGACCAATCCGGGACTTCATCCGCGGGCCTGCCGACGGCCGGGTGGCCTGCCGGTCGGTCCGGGACTCCGTCCGCAGGCTTGCCGACGGCCGGGGCGGCTCAAACCTCCGCGCGCTGCCGCAGCGAGGTCAGCAGCAGTGTGAGGCCGAAGTCGAACCGCTCGTCGAAGTCCAGCACGTCCAGCTCGTCCAAGATCCGGTGCAGGCCCGGCAGGTCGCGTTCGGTGACCGCCTCGTGCAGCCCGCTCCGGCGCGCGCCCGGCAGCGCCTGCTCCTCCTGCACCAGCCCGAGCGTGTAGTACACCAGCGTCCACACCGCCCACGAGGTCTCCCGCCGCCCGAGCCCGGCGCCCAGCAGCGTGCCGCTGAGCTCGTCGGCGAACCGCAGCGTGTGCGGGTCCGGCGCGTAGGTACCGGTGACCACGGCGGCACCGTCCCGGTGGGCCAGCAGGGCGCGCCGGTAGCGGTGGAACAGCTCGCGGACCCGCGGTTCCCAGTCCTGCGGCAGGTCGGTCAGCGAGACCTCGCCGATCAGCGCGTCGGCCATCAGCTCGCGCAGCCGCGCCTTGCTCTTGATGTGCCAGAGCACGGTGTTCATCCGCACCCCGAGCCGGTCGGCGACCGCGCGCATGGACACCGCGTCGAACCCCTGCTCGTCGAGCAGCCGGACGGCTTCGGTGACCACCGCGGCCGGTTCCAGGCGCGGCCGCTCGGGCCGCGGCGTGGCGTCTGCGCTCATCAGATCAACCTAAGGGGGCTCATCGGCTCAACCTGAAGGGGCTCATCGGCTCAGCCTACGGGGTTCCCGCCCGGCGCTCCTGGCCCGGCAGGGCGCGGGTGAAGTCGTGAGCGCGCCCGGTACGGTTCGGCGCGACCAGGCACGAACCAGCTGGATTGTGATGATCACAGACGTTTTCGCGGCGGATCCGGACGCGATTCCCGCATATCGGCAAGCCGGGTTCCCGGACCCGCAGCGATACGGGTTCAGGACGCTGCGGGCCCGTGGCCTGGATCCGGTCGCGCTCGCGGCGCTCGACGTGCTGCTGTCCGAAACCGACCTCGGCGAAGCCATCGGGCACGCCGCCCAGACCCCCGATCAGGAACCCGATCTCTACGCCGCGCCGGTCGTCACGCCGGTGAGCAGCCGGATCGTCACGCTGCTGCCCGCGGTCGGCGCCGACCAGCTCACGCCGCTCGCGCAGGACTGGGCTGGGCTGCCGGAGCTCGCGGGCGCCTCGCCAGAATCCGTGCGGGACTGGCTCGCCGAGTTGCAGCCGCTGTGCAGGGAAGCGGTCGACAACGCGGAACTCCTCTTCGTCTGGAATTGCCTGTGATCACGCAACGACAGCTCGACGCGGCGCGTCAGTACGCCTGGCTTCGCGCGGCTTACTTCCACGACGAGATGGCCCGCAGTGCGCTCGAGGACCCCGACGTAGCGGCGGATTCCAAGATCGTCAGAACCGGCGGGGAAGCCGGCCTCGAGTCTCCGGATGCGGTCCTCGGCGACACCGTCGCGCTGGACGTGGTGCCCGACACCGAGACGAGCAGGCAGGCGCACCTCGGCCGCTGCGGGGTCGACGAGGCTGGACAACTCCTGCCGTACGAGCCCGCGACGAGCGACTTCCTGGCCGAGATCTTCGAAAGCTGACGCGCTGTGGACGGATCGCCGCTGGTGAGCGATCCGTCCACAGCGACGCCGCCGAGGGCGAACGCCGCCGAGGGCTCAGCGCTCCAGCTTCGCCCGGAGGAATTCCAGCGTGGAGCCCCACGCCTTGGCCGCCTGCGTCGCGTCGTAGGTGCCGAGCGCGTTCGAGTCGTTGAAGAAGGCGTGCCCGGCCGGGTAGATGCGGAAGTCCGGGCGTTCGCCCGCTTCGCGCTCGATCCGGTCCGCCAGCTGCTCGACGGACTCCGGCGGCGCCATCGAGTCCTGCTCGCCGAAGTGGCCCAGCAGGGGAGCGGTGAGGTTCTCGAAGCCCGGGTATTCCTCGCCGAGCACGCCGTAGAACGGCACCGCGGCGCCGACCTTGTCGCCCTGCTGCGCGGCGAGCACCAGCACGAACCCACCGCCCATGCAGAAGCCGACGGCGCCGACCTGCTTGCTGGTGACGGCCTCGTGCCCGAGCAGGTAGTCCACCGCGCCGCCGAGGTCGCGGGCCGCGCGATCCACCGGCAGCTCCTGCATCAGCCGGCCGGCCTCGTCGGCGTCGTGCGTGGTGCTGCCGCCGTAGAGGTCCGGCGCGAGGGCGACGAAGCCCTCGTTGGCGAGCCGGTTGCACACGTCGGCGATGTGGTCGGTCAGCCCCCACCACTCCTGGATCACCACGACACCGGGACCGCTACCGGACTCCGGCAACGTCAGGTAGCCGTGCGCGGTGTTGCCGTTGCTGGGAAAGGTCACGTTCTGCAGCGGATTGTCAGCCATGCCCGCATTCCATCACTTGGCCGCGCGACTCGGCACCCGGGCGGGCGAACCCCGGGTACGAACGCCCTGCGGAGCGTGGACGCGCCGGTGCGCGCCGGTCATCATCGGACCCGTGCGGGAACCTGGTGCGGCAGCGTCGGCGGATGCCGATTCCGTCGAGGCGCTGCACGCCGCGATCGGCCGGTTCGCGCGGTTGGACGCGCAGTTGGGCTCGGGTGCGGTCGCGCCGTCGGTGTTGCAAAGTTTCCGCGCCGCACAACAGGTTCTGCGCACCGGGCGGTATGTGCGCGCGGTGCGTCGGGATCTGCAAGCCGTGACCGCGGAAATGGGCGAACTGGCCGGTTGGATGCTCTTCGACGGTCTGCGGCTGACGCAGGCGCGGCGGATCAACGCCGAGGCGCTGCTGCTCGCGCGGGCGGCCGGGGACACCGCGATGACGTGGTTCGTGCTGTCCAACGAGGCACTGGTCTGCACCGGTTCCGGTCATTACGGCGAAGCGCTGCGGATCTCCCGCCACTTCGCCGAGGACCCGCGCGTGCCGAGGCGGGTGCGGGCGTTGTTCCGGTTGCGGCAAGCGCGCGTGCTGGGCCATGCGGGCAACGAACCCGGTGCGCTGCGAGCTTTCGAGCGTGCCGGGGCGATGTTCTCGGACGGCCTGAGCAGCCGGGATCCGGCGTGGTCCTGGTGGTTCGACGAGCGCGAACTCGTCGGGCACGCGGGCAGCCTGCGCGTCTCGCTGGGCCGGCACGCCGAGGCGTTGCCGCTGCTGGGCGCGGCGGTCGAGGCGGCCCGCGACGACGGCTACCGGTGGGCGCTGTACATCCACCGGGCCGCGTTGCTGGATGCGGCGTTGGCGGCGGGCGACATCGCCGAGGCCGAGCGGGTCGCCGTCGCGATCGTGCCGATGCTGGAGCGGATGTACTCGGCCCGCACCGAGCATCGGCTGCGGCACGCGCTCGCCCGCGGTGCCGGGCGCAGGTGTCCGTCCACGTTGTCCGATGCGCTGGAGCACATCCGGCGGCGGCTGAGCTGAGCGCCGAGCCGGGGACGCGCGGTGGCAGGATGTGGTGCGATGACCGACTTCCACACCGCCGCCGCGTCCACCGGGCTGCCGGTGCTGGACGTGCTCGGCGACCTCACCGGTGCGCTGGACGAGCACGGCACGGCCGTGCTGGTGGCTCCGCCCGGCACCGGGAAGACCACGCTGGTCCCGTTGGCGCTGGCCGAGCGCGGGCTGCGCGTGGTGGTGGCCGAGCCGCGGCGGCTGGCGGCCAGGGCCGCGGCCGGGCGGATGGCCGCGCTGCTGGACGAGGAAGTGGGCGGCCGCGTCGGGTATTCGGTGCGCGGGGAGCGCAAAGCGGGTGCGGACACCGTGGTCGAAGTCGTGACCTCCGGACTGCTGGTGCGGCGGTTGCAGGCGGACCCGGAACTGTCCGCAGTGGACGTTGTGGTGCTGGACGAGTGCCACGAGCGGCAGCTGGACGCGGACCTGCTGCTGGCGTTGCTGCTGGACGCGCGGGAGGGACTGCGGCCGGACCTGCGGGTGCTGGCGACCTCGGCGACCCTCGCGGCGAACCAGGTGGCCGAACTGCTCGGCGGCGCCCCGATGCTGCGTGCGCAGGGGCGGATCTACCCGGTCGAGCACCGGCACGTTCCGCCGAACCGCGGTGAGCGGATCGAGACGTGCGTTGCGCGCGCGGTGCGCAAGGCGCTGGACGAGCAGGACGGCGACGTGCTGGCCTTTCTGCCCGGCGCCGGGGAGATCCGCCGGGTGCGAACTGCGTTGGCAAATTTGTCCGATGTGGACGTCATGCCGCTGCACGGGCGGCTCGCGCGCGATGCGCAGGACGCCGCGTTGCGGGAAGGGCAGCGGCGGCGTGTCGTGCTGGCGACCGCGGTCGCGGAGTCGAGCTTGACCGTGCCGGGTGTGCGCGCCGTGGTGGATTCCGGGCTGTCCCGGCAATCCCGGGCCGACCCGCGCCGCGGACTGTCCGGATTGGTCACCGTGCGGGTGTCGGCCGCGGGTGCCGAGCAGCGCGCCGGACGGGCCGGACGGCAAGGGCCCGGCGTCGCTTACCGCTGCTGGCCGGAGCACGAGCACAGCACGCTGCCCGCCTTCGGCGAACCGGAGATCCGCACCGCGGAGCTGAGCAGGCTCGCGCTGGAACTGGCGTGCTGGGGAACGCCCGACGGTGCCGCGCTGAGCTGGTGGGACGAGCCGCCCGCAGGAGCGCTCGCGGCCGGGCGCGAAGTGCTGCGCGAACTCGGGGTGCTGGACGAATCCGGCGCGGTGACCGCGCGGGGGAACCGGATGGCCGGGCTCGGGCTGCACCCGAGGCTGGCGCGCGCCCTGCTCGACGGCAGCGAACGGGTCGGTGCCGGCGCCGCCGGTGAGGTCGTCGCGCTGCTCGATGACGACTCGGTCACCACGGAGACCGATGTGGACAGTGCGCTGGCGCGATTGCGGCGCGGTGGTCCGGGATCCGAGCGGTGGCGGCGGGAAGCCCGCAGGCTCAGCCGGCTGGTGCACGGGGAGCCGGGCGGGCAGGACCTCGCCGAGGTGGTCGCGCTCGCGCATCCGGAACGGCTCGCCCGCCGCAGGTCCGCGGACTCGCCGGTGTACCTGATGGCCTCCGGAACCGCCGTCGAAGCGCCCGCGGCACTGCGGCACTGCGAATGGCTCGCGGTCGCGGTCGCCGATCGCACGCCCGGCCACGCGCACGGCACGGTCCGCTTGGCGGCTCCGGCCGATGAAGAACTGGCCCGGCGGGTCGGCGCACCGCTGCTGAAGGATCGGCGGACCGTCGAGTGGGCCGACGGCGATGTTCGCGCGGTGCAAGAGGAAACGCTCGGTGCGATCACGCTGCAGAGCCGTCCACTGCGCGATCCCGACCCCGCGCAGGTGCGGTCGGCCCTGCTCGACGGGTTGCGCACGGCCGGTCTCGGGCTGCTGCACTGGACCAAGGACGCCGAGCGGTTGCGCGACCGGCTGGCTTTCCTGCACATCGCGATCGGCGATCCTTGGCCCGCGGTCGACGATGCGGCACTGCTGTCCGAAGTGGACCACTGGCTGGAGCCCGAACTGTCCCGTGCGGGCAAGCGCGCGGACCTCGAACGCATCTCCGCGGCCGCCGGGCTGCGCAGGCTCGTCCCGTGGTCGCAGGCCGCGCGGTTCGACGAACTGGCTCCGGACACCGTCGAAGTGCCGTCCGGTTCGCAGGTCCGCATCGACTACTCCGGCGACGCACCTGCGCTGCCGGTGAAGTTGCAGGAGGTCTTCGGCTGGCGCCGGGTGCCGGAACTCGCCGACGGGCGCGTTGCGCTGGTGCTGCAGCTGCTTTCCCCGGCCGGGCGGCCCGCCGCGGTCACCTCCGACCTCGAATCGTTCTGGGCCAACGGCTACCCGCAGGTCCGCGCCGAGTTGCGCGGCCGCTACCCGAAGCACCCGTGGCCGGATGACCCCACGACCGCCGCCCCGACGGGCCGCACCAAGAATCGCCGATGAGCACCCGCGGCGGTGCGGGTTGCGTAGCCGCCGGAAGCGGCTTGCGCCGCTTGGAAAACCCCGAGCTCGGTTCCAAGACATGCGTTCACATCTCGCTGGCACCCGCTCTGATCGCCTGCCGGATCCGGAAGTAGGTGCCGCAGCGGCAGATGTTGCGGATGCCGTCGATGTCCGAGTCGGTGATCTCACGGCCCTCCGCGGCGACCCGGCGCACCAGGGCCACGGCGGCCATGATCTGGCCGGGCTGGCAGTAGCCGCACTGCACGACGTCCTGCTCCAGCCAGGCTTCCTGCATCGGGTGCAACTCGGCGTCCACTGTGGCCGGAAGTCCTTCGATGGTGGTGACCTCGTCGGTGGGCGAGAGCTCGCCGACGGGGATCGCGCAGGGGTTCACGGCCTTGCCGTTGACGTGGCTCGTGCACGCCTTGCAGACGTTGATGCCGCAGCCGTACTTCGGCCCGTGCACGCCGAGCAGATCGCGCAGTACCCAGAGCAACCGCACGTCATCTGCGGTGGTGACGGTGACCTGCTCGCCGTTGAGGCGAAAAGTGTGTTCAGGCAAGGACGCTCCTCAGCGTGCGTGCTCCAGCCCGTCCGTCGGCGACTCGGGAACGGGTGGCACCGCGGGTTTGGGGGTGAACGAAAGCGTGTCGTGGTTGATCGGGAAGCGGGTGGGCTGCGTGCCGGTGGCGCGGCCGTAGGCGCAGGCGACCGCGGACATCGCCGCTGCCACGCCGAGTTCGCCCGCCCCGCCCGGTTCTCCGGTGGTGTCCGGCATGATCTCGACGTGCAGGTCGAACGGCACGTTCCACTGCCGGGTGTAGAAGTAGTTGTCCCAGCTGGCTTCGAGGAAGTGGCCATCGCGCAGGTGCAGGCTGGAAGTCAGCGCCAGCGCGATGCCGTCCATGATGCCGCCCATCATCTGCGCCTCGAGCCCGCGCGGATTGATCACCAGGCCCGCGTCGACGGCGAAGACGACCCGGGTGACGCGCGGTCCGGCCACGCCGTCGCGGATCGGCCGGTCGACGGTGCCGGGACGGCAATCGATCTCCACCAGCGCCGCGGTGACCCCGCGGTACTCGGCGTGGAAGGCGATCCCCTGCGCGGTGCCCGCGGGCATCGGCCGACCCCAGTCCCCGAGTTCGGCGGCCTTGGCCAGCACCGCGCGGGAACGGTCGTCCTGGACGAAGTCGTGCCGGAACCGGTAAGGATCTTCGCCCAGTTTCGCCGCGAGCCGGTCGACGACGAGCTCGCGGGCGCAGGTGACGTCCGGTGAGTAGACGTTGCGCATGCTGCCGGTGTTGAAGCCCTTGTCGGTCTCGCACAGCAACTGGCTGCTCGCCCCGAACTCGTAGGGCATCGAGACGCTGAGCTGGAACATCGTTTCGGAAAAGCCGATGTCTCCGACCGGAAGCTTGCCCACCATCGCGGTGATGATCTCGCCCAACCCGTGGCTCCAGTCGGTCGAAACGCTGGTGTGCCGCTGCTCGTACCCGAGCACGCTGCGCCCGGAGTGGGCCAGGCGCACCCGAGAGATCGCCATCGGGTGGGTGCGGCCCTGCCGGGAGTCGTCGGCGCGGTGCCACATCAGCTTGACCGGTTTGCCCACCGCCCGGGAGGTCTCGGCGGCCTCCCGCGCGGCGTCGAAGAACAGCTTGCGCCCGAAGGAGCCGCCGCCCTCGGTGACGTGCACCCGCACCGCGCCGACGGGCAGGCCGAGGTCGGCGGCGATGGTCTGCTGGGCCACGATCGGGGATTTCAGGCAGGACCAGATCTCGGCCCGGTCCCGGCGCACGTCGGCGACCGCGCAGTTCGGTTCCAGCGCGCTGTTGCTGCGGAACTGGAACGTGAATTCCGCCTCCACTGTGGACGCCAGCGGTGGTGGGCCGAGCGGTGCCTCGGCGGCTCGCAGCTCCGCCAGCACGCTGTCGTCGGATTTCCCTTCCGCGGTACCGGGTTTCCAGGCCACTTCGAGCGCGCGCACGGCGTCGATGCACTGCCCGAAGGTCTCCGCCCGCACCGCGACTCCGGTGGAGATGACCGCGACATCGGTCACTCCGGGCATGTTGCGGACTTCGGCCAGGTTGGACGCGGCCGCGACCGACCCGTTGATCGTGGGCGGCCGGCAGACCATCGCGGGCATGGCCCCCGGGACGTCGAGGTCCATGGCGAACTTCTTGCGCCCGGTCACAGCCGCGAGCCCGTCGACGCGGTTGTGCGGGGTGCCGATGACGGTGTGCTGCTCGCGCGGGCCGAGTTCGACCGCGACCTGCCGGTCCCGGGTGCTCGCGGCCTTTTCCGCGAAGGCGCCGATGTCCGCGGCGGCGCCCGAGGCGGCCGTGATCATTCCGTCGCGCAACGTCAGATCTTGCGCTGCGGCACCGAATTCGGCCGCCGCGACCGCCAGCAGCCGCTCGCGGGCCAGCGCGGCGGCGACCCGGATCGGCCGATAGGTCGCGATTGTCGTGTTGGAACCGCCGGTGAGCTGGTTGAACACCAGCTCAGGGCGGGCATCGGCGAGCGTGACGCGAACCCGCTCGACCGGCACGCGCAGCTCTTCGGCGATCAGCATGCTCGTCGAAGTGGTGATGCCCTGGCCGACTTCCGCCCGCGGCAGCGCGAACGAGACCGTGCCGTCCTCGCCGACCTCGACCGTGATCAGGTGCGAGGTCGGCGCCGCCGCCACGGTCATCAGGTCGTTCGCGTCGAAGATCTCCGCGAGCGCCGGTGACGGCAGCTGCGCGTCGGCGGTGCCGGCGCCGCCGAGTTCGGCGGCCGCGACCAGCGTCGGCGCCGCCAGCAGGTATCCGAGGAACCGCCGCCTGCCGACGACGTGCCCGCCGGGCTCCGGCTCGGGCGGAAGATCGTTGCTCATCGGGGACTCCCTTCGCCGGCGAGGCAGCTCGCAGGCGTCGCACCGCGACGACGATCGATGCCGGGTTGCGGTCCATCGGCATCGATCTCGCCGCTGTCGGTTCCGCTCTCCTCCCGCTGCGACCTGCGATCGCGCGAGTCGTCCGTTGTGGACTCAGGAAGGCCGGTTTCCGGTGGGGATCGAGATGCTGATCGGGTAGTCCCCTTTGGACAGGAACAGCAGCACCGCCTGCCGGATGATCTCGTCGAACGCCCAGTAGACCTGGTCGGTGCCGGGGAAGACGTCGAGCAGGCCTTCGCGGACGGCGATGAACGGGCCCCAGAACGTTTTCAGCAACGGGTCCCAGACCGGCTCCGGCGGGATCATCAGCCACTCGGCGACCTGATCGCCGAGCATGAACCGGGTCAGCGCGCCGATGACCGGCCTGCTCAGGATGGTGCCGTCGATCTCCTTGCCGAAGTCCATCAGGATGTCGGCCAGGTTGACACCTTCGGCCGTCGGCGCCAGCACCGGCGTGAGCACCTGATCGGCCTGCGAGTTCGCCTCGTCCCAGGAAGCCGGGATGTACTCGTCGTCGATGCCGAGCATGTGCGCGCACATCTGCCACGAGTGCAGGTACGCCTCGGACTCCTCGACCGGGATCGGCACCTGCCACTCGACCATCTTCCGGTTGACCGTCGTGGCCAGGCTGTGCCAGGTGACCATCATGTCCGCTTGGCTGATCGGGATGTCCTCGGGCGCGACCTGGCTCCAGTGCGGCGACTTCGGCAGCAGGTTGCGCACGCCGGCGTGGGTGAGCCGGGTCTTGACGCAGGTGACGATCATCTCGCCGTCGTCGGCGTAGGCGTTCGGGGTGCCGATGTCGTATCCGAGCTTGGCGGTCTTGGTGATGCGGTCCTTCATGTTGGCCCCGCCGTAGGAGTGGTAGACCGCCCGCGCCTCCTTCGGGATGACCGTGCTCATCATGCCGCTGGCCATCCCGTACAGGACGCCGAGGTAGAGCCCGCGCTTCTCGTTGAACTGGTACGCGAGGTCGAGCTTGCGGTCGTCGACCCACTCCGGGCGCTGCCGGGCGTTCTCGATGAAGTCGCGCAGCTCGGCGGGAAGCCCCTTCGGCAGCTCCTGGCCGTTCTTGGTCCACTGCGCCAGCAGCTCGTTGACCCGGGGCACTGCACCGCGGTCGAGCAGCGAGCCGACCAGCGGGTCGGCCACCTCGTCCCAGACCCACCTCGGGTCGGCACCGGTGCCGGTGCCCACGACCGAACCGCTCGGCGACCACGTCCACGCCGCCGCGGGGCTGGCCATGCCCAGTGCGCCGAGCGCGCCCAAGGCACCACCGGAAGCCAATAATTTGCGCCTGCTGAGTTCGCTCATTTCCTGAACTCCTCCTTGAGTTCCACGGATTGCGAAATTTGCGGAAATCGAAGGTCCTCATCGCGCGAGAACCAGCGGAATGACCAGTGCGCACGGCGTCGTGCGGGCGAAAAGGTCCGGCGAATCGCCGGAAGGGCCCGCTGCGGCGCGCTCGAACGGACCTACGCGCTCACCTGGGACGGTTGATCGTGGGGATATCGATCTTCGTTTCCTTGCCCTTGGTGAGGTAGAAGAGGATGTACTGGCGCGCGGCTTCGTCGATGGTCCAGGCGACTTCGGGCACCGCGGGCAGCGGAACGAGGTTCTCCCGGAACTTCACCAGCAGCGGCCACGCCTCGTTGATCAGCGGTTCCCAGACCGGCTCCCGCGGGATCGCGTCCCAATCGGCGACCTGATCGCCCACCAGGTACCTGGCCAGGGCGTTGCACAGCGGCCGGGTGACCCCGAGCGGCGGGCTGGTCTGCTCGGCGAGCTGGCCCAGCAGGACGTCGGTCAGCTCGACGCCTTCCGGCGTCGGACCCATGTTCCGGCCGAGGACCTGGTCGGATTGGGCGTAGGCGGCATTCCAGGTGGCGGGGATGTACTCCTCGCGGATGCCGAGCAGATAGGCGGTCACCTGCCAGACGTGCAGGTACGCGTCGGACTCGGCCCGGGTGATCGGCACGCCCCAGTCGAGCATCCGGCGCATCGCGAAGGTCGGCAGCGTGTGCCAGGTGACGAGCATGTCCTCCTGGCTGATCGGGATCCGCTGGCCGCGGCTGGTCTGCTTCCAGCCGGGGGACTGCTGCAGCAGGTGCCGCACGGCCGCGTGCACCAGCCGGGTCTTGACCGCTTCCACCACGACGGACCCGTCGGGCCGGTAGGCGTTCGGGTCGCCGACGGCGAATCCCAGGATGCTCGTCTTGGCGACGCGGTCCTCCATGTCCGCGCCGCCCTTGGAGTAGTAGACCGCGCGGGCTTCCTTCGGGATGGCGGTGCTCAACATGCCGCCGCCGACCCCGTTGAGCAGGTTGAGGTAGATCCCCCTGGACTTGTTGAACTCCGCCGCGAGCTCCAGCTTCCGCTGGTCCGCCCATGGCGGCAGCTGGCGCGCCCGTTCCATGAACGCCCGCAGGTCCTGCGGGAGCTCGCGCGGCAGCTCCTGGTCGTTGCGCGTCCAGTCCCACAACAGGCGGTTGACCTCGGGCACGTCGTCCCGATCGAGCAGCGACGCGAGCAGCGGGTCGGCCTCCTGGTCCCAGACCCAGCTCGGGTCGGCGCCCGCCCCGGTGCCCGCGATCGAACCGCTCGGCGACCACGTCCACGCCATCGCGGGCGATGCCATGCCCAGCGCGCCCAACGCGCCCAGGGCTCCGCCGGAAGCCAACACCTTGCGTCTGCTGAATTCATTCATGTCCTGATCCTTGAGCCCGGGAACAGCTGATTGATACGGTGATACACGAACCAGATCGGCGTATCATAGGGAAGCACAAGACGATCCCGAACACCAGCCCCCGAGACCGATCCCGTTTCGAATTCCGTCCGCACTGGAAATCGACAGATCACCCGTACCTGCGATGCGGCGAACAGCAGCGGGGCCAGAAAGAGCATTCGCACTGCACCGGCTCCAGGCCACGCGAACCGCGTGCGCCGTGCGGCCAGGCCGCCAGTAGCGAGAACCCGACCGGAACGGCCGCGGGCTTTCCGGCACCAGCCATGGGCACCGGGTCCTTCCCGGGCGCCGAGGAAGGACACCGTGGAACCTGTACCGTCCGGCTGCATGACGCCGCAGGACTCGGACTCGCTGCTGGAACGCGCGTTCGCCGAGGCCGACGACCCCGTCGAGGACACCGACGAGACCACTGCGCGCCTGCTCGACGCCGCGTACGAGCAGTTCTGCCGAATGGGCATCCGCCGATCCACGATGGAGGACGTGGCGCGCCGCGCCGGGGTCTCCAGGATCACCGTCTACCGCCGGTTCACCACCAAGGACGCGCTGGTCGAGCACGTGGTGCGCCGCGAGTTCCGCTGGTACTTCGACCGGTTCCGCACCGACATCGCGCAGGCCGCGACCGCCGCCGACCGGGTCGAGCTCGGATTCGCCAGCGCGCTGCGCGCCATCCGCGGCAATCCGCTGATCGGCGGCCTGATGGAGGCCGAGCCGGACCTGCTGGTGCCCTCGATGATCAACGACGGCGGCCGGACCTTGGCCACCGTGCGGCGATTCCTGGCAGGCCAGCTCCGGCACGAACAGGCCGCCGGCCACGTCGCCGCGGCGGTCGACGTGGACCTCGTCGCCGAGATGATGGTCCGCGTCTCGGCGTCGTTCCTGGTCATTCCCAGCGAGCTCGTCGACATCGACGACGACGAGCAGGTCCGCGCCGTCGCCCGCCGGTTCCTGGTGCCGATGCTGGAACCGTCCGCGCCCTGACCCGCGGCGCGCGCACGGCTCAGGGCGCGGGAACCCGCGCGTCCTCCGGAACGGCCTGCAGATCGCCGCGCCGGTCCGGCAGGCAGGCCGCGCGCCGGGCGTCGTCGTTCAGGAACTGGCTGAGGCAACCGCCCAGCTGGGCGTGTCCGGCGGCGTTGGCGTGGAACGACTCCTGCATCGCGTGCGGGGCGCGGTCGTCGTACTGCAGGCTCTCCCAATCCACCGTGAGCCGGGTGAACCACTCCTCGCCCTGCCCGGCGGGCGACGCCTGCCCCGGCGGAACCTGTTGCGGCTGCCCCTGTTGCGGTGACGGACCGGTGCACGCCTCGTGCCCGACACCGGCGCGCGAGAGGTCGAGGAACCGCGCGTCGACCGCGCCTGCGGCTTTCCGCAGCCCCTCGGACAGCTGCGGCACACCGGTGTCCCTGATCCACCTCAGATCACCGGTCTGGAACGGGCAGCCGGACAGGTTCTGCAGCTGCGGGGCGATCTCCGGGCCGACCGGCGAAGCGTAGGACTGCACGACCAGCGAATAGCTCTGCGGCGTGTAGCCCGCCTGCTCCATCACCGAGCGCACGTCCCGCAGCGCCGAGACGACCTTGGGCCGCATCTGCTCCACCCGCTGCGGCCAGGTCTTGCTCAGCTGTGCCGAGCAGCCGCCCGGCACCCGCCGCGCCCACGCCTGCACGCACCGGTTGACCGCGTCGGTGAAACCCGGATCGTCGTTCGCGCCAACCTGCACCACGACGTCGGTGATCCGGTAGCGGGAGGCGAGCTCGGCCAGCCGGGCGGCCTGCGAGCCCTCGGCGTGCTCCGGGCTGGGCTGCAGGCCGACCAGCTTCGCCTGCGCCCCCGAGCAGGCCAGGTTGAACCGGCTCACCCCCGGCGGCAGCTGCAGCTGGTGCACCGCCGCGGCGGGCGATCGGTGGCACCAGTCGTCGTTGGCGCCGTTGGTGCCCGCCTCGTAGTTGCCGCCGCCTTCGCCGGACAGCGTGCTGTCGCCGAGCGTGACCACCGCGGCGGGCAACCGCTCCGGCTGCTGCGGCAGGCTCGGCACGTTCTGATCGCTGACCAGGATCGCGAGCGCCAGGACGCCGCAGACCGCCAGCAGTGCGAGGAATCTCGACTTGTGCGCCCGCATCGGCGAGCAGTCTATGCGGTGTTGATGAAGCCATCGCCCGTGGCGGTGCCGAACTCGCCGAGCCCGGCGCGACCGGCAGGGAGGCCCCGCTGACCTGCGCGTTCGTCCGCATGCGAAAGTTGCGGTCCCGCTGCGGGCGGGGGAGGCGGGCTCGCCGGGGTGGCGATCGCAACACTCCGGCAAGTTCGCCGCGCGGATCGGGAGAAAAATCGGACACCGGTGCGTTGAACACAGGGAGAAGTAGCTGTCTGCCGGGGTTTCCCCGCTTGCGGAGGTTTGCAGTGCCCATACTCCTGCTGCTGCTGGCCATCGGCCTCGTCGAGATCAGCGTGCTGGTGCTGGTCGGCAACGCGGTCGGTGTGCTGCCCACGATCGGGCTGCTGCTGGCCGGCGGCGTGCTCGGCAGCTGGCTGATGCGCCGCGAAGGCGCCCGCACGCTGCGCGCCTTCAACGAGGCCGCGAAGCTGCGCAGGCCGCCTGAGCGGGAACTGTCCGACGGGGTGCTGATCGTCGCCGGCGGCGCGCTGATCGTGCTGCCCGGTTTCGTCAGCGACGTGCTCGGGCTGCTGTGCCTGCTGCCGCCCACCCGCGCGCTGCTGCGCCGCTGGATGCAGCGCAGCGCGGAGCGCCGGGCGCAGCGGGTGCGCGAGCAGGTGCGCACGGGCGCGGCTCCGGGGTGGGCCGCACCGGGATGGGGCGCCGGATTCGCGACCGGTTCGCCCGGCGGTTCGCGGGCGAACAACGACGGTGACGTGATCGACGGCGAGGTCGTCTCGGTCAGTGAGGACGACATCCCGCCGCAGAACAACCCCTCGCTGGGCACGTCCGACCAGGCAGAGCGTCCGCGCGGGGACGCAGCGCGCTGAACCGCCCGCCGCGGCTCTCAGCGGCGCGAGCACTGCGGGTAAGCTTCCCGGAACGATCGTGGCCGGAGTCGGCAGCAACCCTCGGCTGGTGCTGCCCGGTTCCGGCCACGGTGGCGCACGGCGCGGCTCGTCGATGCGGTGCACCTGTCCAGGTGCCGCCGGGTGCGAGCAGGTCGGCCGCTGCTCGGCCGGTCCGGGGTGTGGGAGCTTCGTTCCGGTCAGGCGCGGCGGGGACTTCGCCGTGCGCGGCCGAGCGCGTCCGGCCCGGTTGCGGGTCCGGTCGCCGGCGAGGACGAGGAGGGGTGCCGCACCCGCTGTTGCGGGACCGGCCGCGAGGGGGCCGGGATCCGGTGGGGGCCGTTCGGGCCGTAGGCTCGATCAGCTCAGCGCCGCCAGGAAGCGAAGCCGGGGGAGATCCCCAGGACAGGGAACACACAGGGACATGTCCGAGACCACGTTGCTGCTCGGGGGGCGGATCCACTCACCCGCCGACGCCGACGCCACCGCGATGGCCGTCATCGACGGCACCGTCGCCTGGGTCGGGTCCGACCGGGTCGGCCGTGCGCTGCACCCCGAGGCGGAGGTAGTCGATCTCGGCGGTGCGTTCGTCACGCCCGCGTTCGTCGACGCCCACGTGCACGCCACTTCCTCGGGCCTGCTGCTCAACGGCCTCGACCTGACCGGGTGCGCTTCGCTGACGGAGTTCCTGCACGCGCTGCGCGATCACGTCGAGGAACACCCCGGCGCGCTGGTGTGGGGGCACGGCTGGGACGAGACGTGGTGGCCGGAGCGCCGCCCGCCGACCCGCTCCGAGATCGACAGCGCCTGCGGCGGGGCGCCGGTGTACCTCTCGCGGATCGACGTGCACTCCGCGCTGGTTTCCACCGCCCTGATCGATCGCGCACCGCTGGCCCGCGGCGCCGAGGGCTGGAGCGGCGAAGGTCCGCTGACCCGGGTGGCCCACCACCACGCGCGCAGCGCGGCCAGGGAATCGCTCGGCGTGGCCCAGCGCCGCGAGGCGCAGCTGGCTTTCCTGCGGCACGCGGCCGCGCACGGCGTGGCCAGCGTGCACGAGTGCGCCGGACCGGACATCTCCGGTGAGGACGACCTCGCCGACCTGATGGCGCTGTCCGCGCGGGGTGATCTGCCGGAGGTCGTCGGCTACTGGGGCGAGCTCGGCGCGCTGCACACCGCACGCGAGCTCGGGGTGCGGGGCCTCGGCGGCGACCTGTTCATCGACGGCGCGATGGGCTCGCGCACGGCCGCGCTCGGAGCGCCCTACAACGACGATCCGACCACGTCCGGCGTGCTCTACCTGGACGCCGAGGCGGTGGCCGAGCACCTCGTCGAGTGCACCAGGAACGGGTTGCAGGCCGGTTTCCACGTCATCGGTGACGCCGGGGTGGCCGAGGCTTGCGAGGGCTTCCGCCGCGCCGCGAAAGTGCTGGGAGTGCCCGCGCTGGCGAGCATGCGCCACCGCCTGGAGCACCTGGAGATGGTCGGCCCGGAGCAGGCCGCGCAGCTCGGGTCGTTCGGGGTGGCCGCATCGGTGCAGCCCGCGTTCGACGCGGCTTGGGGCGGTCCGTCGGACATGTACGCGCAGCGGCTCGGGGTGCAGCGCGGCACGCGGTTGAACCCGTTCTCGGCGTTGGCGTCGAACGGGATCCTGCTGGCGCTCGGCTCGGACGCACCGGTGACCCCGGTCGACCCGTGGGCTTCGGTGCGTGCCGCGGTGCACCACCGCACGGAAGGTTTCGGCATCTCACCGCGCGCCGCGTTCACCGCGCACACCCGCGGCGGCTGGCGTGCCGCCGGTCTCGACGACGGGGTGACGGGGGCGCTGATGCCGGGCGCACCGGCGACTTACGCGGTGTGGGAGACCGGCGATCTGGTCGTGACGGCACCGGATTCGCGGGTGCAGCGCTGGTCGACCGACCCGCGGGCGGGTGTTCCCGCGCTGCCGGACCTGAGCCCCGGCGCGCCGCTGCCGCGCTGCCAGCGCACCGTCCTGCGCGGCCGGACCATCTACGTGCGCGAGCCCGACGAAGTGGACGCTCTCTGTCCATAGTGGCCGGTGGCCCGCTTTCCGCCCCGCTTCGCCGCAAGTGAGCGGACCGTTCGCCCGTTCCAGCCGGTCGAACGGTCCGCTAACTCAACCGGCTCCCACTGCTTCGGGCCCCGCCCGTGTCGGCGAGCGCCCGGGTGTTCGGAGCGAACGGACCGTTGGCCCGATCTATTGGGACGAACGGTCCGTTCGCTCAGCTCGCTCAGCCCTGGCGGCCCTTCCAGCGCGGGTTGCGCTTGTTGATCACGAAGAGCTTGCCGTGGCGGCGCACCACCTGCGAGCCCTCCTTGTTCTTCAGCGACTTGATCGATGAGCGGACCTTCATCCGTCCTCCTCGGCTCGTGCGGTCATCGCCGCCCAAGCCTAACGAAAACGGTTTTCAATTGGTGCTGGTGCCCGCGCCGAGCAGCTCCGGTGCGTACGCGAGCAGCAGCTGCGCCGCGCTGAACGGCGCCGAGACCGGGTCGGGCAGCGCGATGTCGCGGGCCACGTGCGCGCCCCGGTAGGTCGGCTCCGAGATCGTCACGTCGGTGAACCAGCGCAGGAAGTCCGCGGGCGGAACCGGCAGCCCGGTGGTATCCAGCGACGCCTGGTTCAGCGCGAGCAGCGCCTGCTGCGGATTGCGCAGCATCCACCGGTACAGCTCGGAGAACTCGTAGATGTCGCGGTCCACCCGGCTCGGCCGGGCGCCGTGCGCTTCGGCGATCCGGACGCCGTGCTCGGTCGATGCCTGCTCCGCGTTTCCCCAGGCCGGATCGTGCACCCACCGGTCGGTGAGCTCGCCGTCGTGCAACCGGCGCAGGTACTCGGCCCACAACGGCGAGCCCGGATTGCCGAAGCCGTCGGCCGAGACGCCGAGCGCGATCGCGGTGCCGCGCTCGATCCCCTCCAGAATCCCCGCATCGACGTGCGAGACCCAGCTGCCGGGCGCGCCGAAGGAGTTCTCGGCGAAGAACCGGACGATGCCTTCGATGTTGCGCCAGTGCCGGAAACCGGGGAT
Source organism: Saccharopolyspora galaxeae (assembly GCF_016526145.1). GTDB lineage: Bacteria > Actinomycetota > Actinomycetes > Mycobacteriales > Pseudonocardiaceae > Saccharopolyspora_C > Saccharopolyspora_C galaxeae. The sequence goes on along the minus strand of NZ_JADDUE010000003.1, from coordinate 247,845 downwards.
GTACTCGGCCGCGACGCGATCCTGCACCGCGCGCACGAACACCAGCCGCTCGGCCATCGGCAGCGCGTCCAGCTCGGCCGCCGAACAGTCCAGAGTGGACGCGCATGCCCGCGCATCGCGCGCGGTGGCCGCACCCGCCGGGCAACCGAGCAGCAACAGCAGTGGCACCAGCAGCGCCAGCGCGGCCCTGCGCAACGCGTTCGGCCGATCGAGCGCGGTGGAAGCGGAATGCGGCACCGGAGATCCTTCCCGAGGTCGGATTCGATCACCGGGAGTGCAGCAGTCCGGCACCTCCGCTCATGCACGCACGAGCTCGCGTCGCCCGAATGTCACCGGAACGTGATCAACGCACCGCCTGCCGATGAGCGCGCGCGAGGTTCACCGCCAGCGAAGCCGCCGTCACCACTCCCATCGCCAGCACGGTCCCGCCCAGGCCGAGCGGACCGGCCGCCGCGGCCAGCAGCAGCACGACGACGATGTTGCCCCCGACGATCCACGCCGTGGCGGTCCCGGCGCGGGTGAGCCCGTGCAGCAGCCCGATCACCAGCAGGTACCCGGCCACCGGAACCGCGACGGCCAGTGCCGCGGTCTGCTCGGACATGTGCGCGTGGTGCTGCGTGGCGTCCACCGCGACCTCCAGCCCGGCGCCCAGCGCGGCCACCGCCGCGTACAGCAGGTAGTGCCCGTAACCCCAGGTCAACGCGGTTTTGAGGTTCGGCAGCCGGGTGTTCTGGCCGACGAAGTAGATCCACCACAGCGCGAACACGAGCACCAGCCCGCCCGCGGTGGTCAGCATCAGATCGGTCGAGAGTCCCTGCGCGGTCAGCGCCGAGCTCACCGCGTTGAGGACACCGAGGATGGCCTCGCCGAGCACGATGATGGTGAACAGCCCGTACCGCTCCGCGATGTGCTCCGGGTGCCAGCTGGTCTGGCGGTTGCCGGACTCGGCCCACGCGGGCACCGCGACCTCGGCGATCGCCAGCACGGCGAACCCGGCGTAGTCCCACGGGTGCGGCAGCAGCAGCCGCAGCAGCCAGGCGATCTGCACCGCGGTCACCCCGGCCGCGTACCGCAGCGCCGCCGGGCGGCCTTCGGGATGTTCCCGCGCCGCCCGCAGCCATTGCGCCACCATCGCGACGCGCATCAGCACGTACCCGAAGGTGATCACGGTGAAGTCGTACTCGTCCAGCGCCGCCGGAATCCCGGCTGCCAGCACCAGCACACCGGCCATCTGCACCAGCGTCAGCACCCGGTACGGGCCGTCGTCGGTGTCGTAGGCGGAGGCGAACCAGGTGAAGTTCACCCACGCCCACCAGATTGCGAAGAACACCATGAAGTAGCCGAGCACGCCGGTGCCGATGTGCCCTTCGGTGAGCGCGTGGTGCAGCATCGTGGCGGCCTGCGAGACCGCGGCCACGAAGCAGAGGTCGAACAGCAGCTCCAGCGGAGTCGCCGCCCGGTGCTCCTGCCACGGGTCGCGGGCGGTCATGGTGCGCCACCAGGGGCGACTTTGCCGGCCGTCGGTCATCGCTGCGCGACTCCTCACCTGTTGCTCGCGTCCGGCGGGATCTTCGGTGCGCCGCGGGCGGATGTCCAGTCCGTGGCGACGCGCGTCACCGGGAATTCCGCCTCGGAGTCCACTTTGTCCGGTGCCGCGGCGCCGGAAGGCGGCCCGCGCGGCGGAGTACGCTCGCGGCATGGTCCAGCACGGCAACGGATCCGTGATCACGACGAACCGCAGGGCGCGGCACGACTACACGATCCTGGACACCTACGAGGCCGGGCTCGTGCTGGCCGGAACCGAGGTGAAGAGCCTGCGCTCGGGACGCGCCTCGCTGGCCGAGGCGTTCGGCACCGTGGACTACGGCGAAGTGTGGCTGCGCAACCTGCACATCGCCGAGTACGGGCGCGGCAGCTGGACCAACCACGCACCGCGCCGCACGCGGAAGATGCTGTTGCACGCCAGGGAGATCCGCGGCCTGACCGGCCGGGTCCGGGAGAGCGGGATCTCGCTGGTCCCGCTGTCGATGTACTTCCGGGACGGCTGGGTGAAGGTGGAGCTGGCACTCGCCCGCGGCAAGAAGCGCTGGGACAAGCGGCGCGCGCTCGCCGAGCGCGACGCCGCGCGGGAGATGGCCCGCGGCATCGGCTGGCAGCTCAAGGGCCATCCCGGCCGGGGGCCTGCGGACCCGCTGCGCTACACCACCTAAAGCGTCCGGCGGCGGATGGCGCCGTGGCCGGCATCCGCCGCGAACGATCTCCGCGCGGCCGGTCGCCGGATCGGTCAGTCCTCGTCCGGCTTGGCGTGGTCGGGCACGCCCGGGTTGGGGTCGCGGGACAGGTCGATCAACGGGTCGACCTCGGCGCCTTCGGCCTTGGCGTGGTCCGGCACGCCGGGGTTCGGGTCGTAGGACGGGTCGGTCAGCGGGTCGTGCTGAGAAGTCACGGACGTTCTCCTCTGGTCGGCGTTGCTCCTTGTGGAGTACCAGGATGCATGGCCGAGCGCGGCCGGCGAGCACGGGGATCCGCCCGGCGCGCGCCCGGCCCCGACGGGGTGCGATTACGATCGTACGGCCGGTTTCTTGCACGGAAGAGGTGTCAGGGTGTCGTCGGAGGAACTGCTTCCAGCGCTGGAAGACGAGATGCGCGCGCTGATCCGCCGCGCACGGCACACCACGCGGGAACTGGCCAGGCAGGTGCACCCGAAGCTGGATCCGACCTCGTACCCGCTGCTGATGCTGCTCAGCAAGGAAGGCGCGCTGCGGATGTCGTCGCTGGCCGCGGCGCTGCAACTGGACAAGTCGACGGTGAGCAGGCAGGTCGACGCGGTGGTGCGGCTCGGGCTCGCCGAGCGGGTGCCGGACCCGAGCGACGCGCGGGCGCGGCTGGTCGTGCTCACCGGCGAAGGGCACCGGAAGGTCGACGCGCAGGTGGCCGACCAGCGGGACCGCTGGCGCTCGGCGCTCGGCGGCTGGGACCCGGACGACGTCGCGGAGCTGACCCGCCTGCTGCGCCGCCTCGGCGACAGCGGAGTTGTCTGAGTTCGGCCCGGTTGCGCAGGTGTCCGGGTAGCGCAACCTCACGCCGTCTCACCGCGGGATCGCGCCTGACGCAGCGTCCTGCGCGGTTTCTCGCCCGAGGTGTGGGCCGATCGATGCGCCGCGTTCTTGTCGCCGCGGGCGAAGATCATTACTTTGGGTGAATGGTCGATGATCAGGACAGCTGGCGCGCAATAGGCGTCGACGTGCAGACGCCGAGCGCGGCCCGCGTCTACGACGCGTACCTCGGCGGTGCGCACAACTTCGCCGCGGACCGCGAGTTCGTGGCCAGGGCCAAGGAGATACTGCCGCACATCGCCGACGTGGCCCGCTGGAACCGCACCTTCCTGCGCCGCGCCGTGCACACGATGCTCGACGCGGGGATCGACCAGTTCCTCGACCTCGGTGCGGGATTGCCGACGGCCGGCGCCACCCACGAGCTGGCGCAACACCGCGATCCGCACGCCCGGGTCGTCTACGTGGACAACGAGCCGGTCGCCGTGGCGCAGACCGAGCAGCTGCTGCGGGACGTGCCCGGCACCACGGTCGTGCGCGGTGACTTCCTGGAGCCCGAAGAGGTGCTCGCCGCCGCGGGCACCCGCGAACAGCTCGACTTCACCCGGCCCATCGGGGTGCTTGCGGTGGCGCTGCTGCACTTCATGCCGGGCAGCCGGCATCCGGAAGCGGCCTTGGAGCGGTACAAGGCCGCGTTGCCCTCCGGCAGCAGGCTCGCCATCAGCCACGCCACTGTGGACGGTGTGCCGGAGCCGGTCCGCACCCAGACGCTCGAGTTCATCAAGTCCTACGAGAACACCCAGAATCCCGGTTTCGTGGCCCGCGAAGAGCTGGAGTTCCGCCGCTTCTTCACCGGCTGGGAGCTGCTGGACCCCGGTGTCACCTACACCTCGGAATGGCGATCGGACCTCGTCGGGGTCGACCCGTCGGACGAGAGCGCCCCGGAGAACGCGGTGTGCTTCGCCGCAGTGGCCCAGAAACCCTAGCGGTACGCGAAGATGCGGGTGGCGGATCGTCTCCGCCACCCGCACTCGGTTCTCCGGCTATCAGCCCGGGAATTCGGTCTGGTAGCTGATCTGGTGGTCGGCGTTGGCCGGTTCACCGATGTCGTTGATGATGCGGTTGATCGTTCCCACCCCGCCCAGCGAGACGGTCACCATGTCGTGGAACTTCACGCCGGGGTTGTCGGGCACTTCGAACGAGCGGGCCGCGGTGATCGACGGGTTCACGTTGAAGTAGCAGTAGCTGCCGAGCCCCCAGCCTTCGTGGTCGGTGACCTGATCACCGACCTTGTAGGCCGCCCAGCCGCCGTTCTCGCCCCATGCCGCCTGATCCGGCGGGTCGTAGGGCATCTCGTTCTGGAAGAAGTAGGTGCGGCCGCCGTTTCCGTTCCACACCACGTTGTTCTTCTGGTAGTGCTCCACGAACAGCCCGTGCGCGGTGACGTTGTCGCCGTTGACGATCACACCGGTGTCGGCGGTGTTGACGTCCCAGCCGACCCCGTCGCCGTGGTCGGCGCGCCAGACCCAGCTGTGGTCCAGCAGGACGTCGTTGCTGTTGATCTGCAGCGAAGTGCTCGCCTTGCCCGCCCGCGGGCCGCCGACGCGGAAGAACACGTCCGACAGCGAGGTCGGGTTCTGCGCGTGGTTCGCGTTCGCCCCTTCCTGGCCGACGTCCATCAGCGAAGGCGAGTTCTGCTCACCGGCGTCGATGAGCAGCCCGGCGAGCTTCACACCGTCCACATCGGCCACCGACACCGCGGTCTTGCCGGTGTCCGGGACGAGCGTGGTCATGCCGATGCCGAGCACCACCGTGTTCGGGTTCGTCACGTTGATCGTGTCGTCCAGGTGGTAGACGCCCGGGGTGAACAGCAGGTGCTTGCCCTCGGCCAGCGCGGCGTTGATGGTGGCCGCGTTGTCCGTCGGCTTGGCCACGAAGAAGTCCGCCAGCGAGAGGTTCTCACCCTCCGGCGCGCCGTTCGCCCAGCTCGGTCCCGACGAGTTCTCCCGGATGCCGGGGACGAACACGTTGTAGTTGCCCGTGTCGTCGATGTTCAGGAACGGCTTTTCCCGCATCTTCGGGGTTTCCGGGATGTTCGTGTTCGACGGGTCGGGGAAGTGCTGCGCCGGGGCGCCCGCCGTGCCGGTGAACATCATGTTCCACACCGACCCGGTCCAGCCACCGGCCAGCTCGCTGTTGCGGGTGAGGAACTGCTGCTGCGAGCCGGATTCGACGAGTCCGTCGATTTTGGAGTCGGCGATGAATCCGCCGCTGGCCCAGCCGTCGCCGCCGTCCCACAGCTGCATCTGGCCCTTCTGGTGCATCCGGCGGTAGGGCGCGGCCTGCGAAACGGCCCACCGCTCGATCTCACCGGACGGCGGCGTCACCGCGAGGTTCTCCGCCGAGCGCCAGAAGTTCTGCGTCGCGTTGCCCTTGTAGTTCGGGTCGTCGCCCTGCTGCAACCAGTCGGCCTCGACCCGCACGTGCCCGTTGAGCTGCACGTCGTCCGGGGACATGCCGAGCCCGGCGACCTGGGTGTTGAAGCCGAGGTTCACGTCGGCGTCGTACTCGCCGGGCTGGAACAGGATCGCGTCGCGCTCGTCGCCGAACTGGTTGGTGTGCTGCCGCTTGGCGATTTCGTCCAATTTGGACTGCATCTCGCCCTGCGGGGTGTCCGGCTTGACGACGTAGGTGTTCGGTCCGAGGTCCGGATTCTGCGGGTCGGTGTCGCGCACCGCCTGAGCCGGTGCCGGGGGAGCGGGTGCCGGCTCGGCACCCGCCGTGGTGGTGCTGACGAGCCCGGCGACGAGGGCGGAGCCGGCTACCAGCGCCAGCGCGGCCCGTCCCGGGCGTGATGATGTCTTCATGCGTTTCGCCTGTCCGCTGCTGCGGCGCGTCGAGCGCCGGTGATCGGTGTCCTTGCGGTGCGAGGCCTCCGGAAAGGATTAAGGAGAGCGCTCCGAAGGAATTTAAGAGATCATTTCGGGGTGTCAAGGCCGCGGACGCGCATCTGGGAATGTGAACGCAGGATGTGCGCGCGTCACCGGATTCCCGGCGATTTTTTCCCACTCATCCCAGAATCGGCGGCGCGGATCTCCTTGCCTGTGCAATCGGTTGTTAAGCTGGACCGGAACCAGGTGCGCACCCGCAGGCGCGCCCGTCCCACGACACAGGTGCGATGAGCGAAGAACCCGGCTCCCACGAAAATCCCGGCCGGCACGACGAACCCGGCCCGCACTTCGTGCGCTCGGTCGAGCGCGCGTTCCGCGTGCTGCGGACCTTCACCGAGCGGCAGCCGGAGTTGACGCTGACCGAGGTGGCGCAGGCCAGCGGACTCGACCGCGCCGGCGCGCGGCGGCTGCTGCTCACGCTGATCGACCTGGGATACGTGCAGCACGACGGCAGGCACTACGCGCTGGCGCCGCGGATCCTGGAGTTCGGCCACGCCTACCTGTCGACGCGTTCGCTGCCGCAGATCGCCGAGCCGCACCTGCGGCGGCTGACCGCGGAGCTCAAGGCGATGACCGCGGTCGGCGTGCTCGACGGCGACGACGTCCGCTACGTGGCGCAGGTGCCGAGCCCCAAGCTGCTGTCGGTGGCGATTCCGGTCGGCAGCCGGTTCCCGGTGCACGCGACCTCGATGGGCAAGGTGCTGCTGGCGGACCTGGCGCCGGAGCGGCTGGAGGCGCGGCTCAGCGCGATGTCGCTGCGCCCGGTCACGCCGCGCACGGTCACCTCCCGGCACGGGATGCACGCCGACCTGGCCAAGGTGCGCAAGGAAGGTTTCGTGATCTCGGACGGCGAGCTGGAGGAAGGGCTGCGCGGCGTGGCGGTGCCGCTGCGCGATCCGGCGGGCCGGGCGATCGCGGCGGTGAACGTCTCGCTCGACGAGCACGGCGCGTCCGCGGACGTGGTGCGTCGCGAGGTCGTGCCCCCGTTGCTGACCACCGCCGCCCGCATCGAGGCGGATCTGCGAGTGAAGAGTCCTTGAGAATGATTTGCGCGGCGGTGCCGGTTGCTTGCACGGCCACTGCTCAGCGGCTCCGCCGCTGACGAGCAAAAGATCAAAAAGTTGTACTTGAACGACCGCGAGTCCGCCGGCCGGTCCGCGCGGGACCGGCCGGCGGTGGCGGGGTGTGCCGGTTCAGCTCGTGGAGCGCGGCGCGTCCGCGTCCAGTTCGGCCAGTTCCTCAGCGGTGCGGTAGGTCTTCTCCGCGACGTGGATGTAGTAGTCCGGCGTCTCGTCCGCGGCGGTCTGCTGGAAATCGCCGTAGGTGTCGATGCGCTGGAAACCGACGTCGCGCAGCAGCCCGCGCACGTAGTTCTTCCGCAGCGGGTACATGTTCAGGAAGTACTCGGTGTCGTCCGGGAACGTGTACTTGTAGCGGGCCAGCCCCTCGTCGACGTGGTCCGGTTTCGCCGAGACCTGATCGCCGCAGTAGTAGTAGGTCTGGTTGGCCCCGGACGTGCCGTCCAGCACCGCGTCGTAGTTGCGCTGGTCGATGATCAGCACGCCGTCGTGGGAGAGCATCGCGTAGAACTCCGCCAGCGCCTTGCGCCGGTCGTGCTCGGAGAACAGGTGCGTGAACGAGTTGCCCAGGCAGATGATCGCGTCGTACTCGCCGTGCACGTCCCGGTTGAGCCACCGCCAGTCGGCATTGACCACGCGCAGCACGTGCCCGCCGTGCCTGCGGCCGTTGCGGAACGCCTGGGCCAGCATCTGCGGGCTGCCGTCCGCGCTGACCGTCTCGAAGCCCGCTTCCAGCAGCCGCACCGAGTGGAACCCGGTGCCGGTCGCCACGTCGAGCACGGATTCCACGCCGCGCGCCTTGAGCTGGTCGACGAAGAAGCGGCCTTCGCTCTCGGCGCGCTTGTCCCAGTCGATCAGCTCGTCCCACTTGTCCACGATGCCGCCGACGTATTCCTGCGCGTAGTGGTCGGATTCGCGGACTTGCAGCGGGTTGTCGCCGAATACCTGCTCGTCCAGCGAAATGGAATCGACCTGCTCGTCGGGCCGGTGCGCCGCGGCGCTCGCGTTTGCCGTCATGCTCCTTTTCCTCACCTTGTCGCCGATCGCGATCGCGGTGGATTCGTGGCTCCGTCGTGCCCGATCGCGGAATCCGGCGGTTCTCGTTCTCGGAGCCGTTTTCGACACTAGGTGATCCGTTTCCCGGGGCAAGGGCGTCGTGGGCGGCCCGCGCCGTCGGCGCGCCAGGGACCGGCGCAGCCGCGGTCGTCTGACCAGTGTTTTCGCCAGATCCGGACGGCTCGGACTGCGGTCGTCCGGCGGATCGGGGAGCCGTTCGCGCTCCGATCGCAGGTGTCGGAGGGCGAATGCGCCGCGCGGTCACCGGCGCGTCGCGCCGATCCGGGAGCAGGTTTTCCGGAGCGTTCCCCGACGAGTTTTCCGCGCAGCTCAGCGGGCTGCGATCGCCGCTTTCCGAAAACTGCGCGGGCCCCGCGTTCGACCGCGTTGTGCCCCGCGTCACTGTTTACGGGATCACAGCCGCTCCTACTCTTCCGTTCGCGCACCGGAGGGTGCCGACGGCAATGCTGCTGAACGGAGAGAATTCATGACCGGACGCATCCGCAACCCGAGGATCGCGCGCAAGCTCACCAGTGCCGTCGAGGCGGCGAACCTGGTCAAATCCGGCGCGAACGTCGGCATGAGCGGTTTCACCGGATCCGGCCACCCGAAGCGGGTCCCGGCCGCGCTGGCGCAGCGCATCGCCGAGGCCAACCGGACGGGCGAACCGATGCGCATCGGGCTGTGGACCGGCGCCTCCACCGCGCCCGAAGTGGACGGCGTGCTCGCCGAAGCCGACGGGATCGACCTGCGGCTGCCGTACCAATCCGACCCGGTCACCCGGGACCGGATCAACTCGGCCGCGCTGCGCTACACCGACATGCACCTCTCGCACGTGGCACCGCGGGTGTGGCAGGGCTTCTTCGGGCGGCTCGACGTGGCGATCGTCGAAGCCACCGCGATCACCGAGGACGGGCACCTGGTCCCGTCGTCCTCGGTGGGCAACAACAAGACCTGGATCGAGCAGGCCGACCAGGTCATCGTCGAACTCAACGAGCGGCACGGCGATGGCATGGAAGGGATGCACGACATCTACTACGGCACCGCCCTGCCGCCGCAGCGCAAGCCGATTCCGCTGACCCGGCCGTCGGACCGGATCGGTGCGCCGCACCTGGAATGCCCCGAGGACAAGATCGTCGCGGTGGTGCGCACCGAGGAACCGGACCGCGGCACCGCGTTCCGCCCGCCGGACGCGACCTCCCGCGGCATCGCCGGGCACGTGCTGGACTTCCTGGGCGAGGAGGTCCGCTCCGGTCGGCTGCCGCGCGAACTGCTGCCGCTGCAGTCCGGCGTCGGCAACGTCGCCAACGCCGTGCTGGACGGGTTGCGCACCGGCCCGTTCCGCGACCTGACCGCCTACACCGAGGTCATCCAGGACGGGATGCTGGACCTGCTGGACGCGGGCGTGCTGCGCGCCGCATCGGCGACCGCGCTGTCGCTGAGCCCCGCTGCCGACGACCGGTTCCACGACGGCATCGCCGACTACCGGGACAAGATCGTGCTGCGGCCGCAGGAGATCAGCAACCATCCGGAGGTGGTGCGGCGGCTGGGCTGCCTGGCGATGAACGGGATCGTGGAGGCCGACATCTACGGCAACGTCAATTCCACGCACCTGATGGGCAGCTCGGTGCAGAACGGCATCGGCGGGTCCGGCGACTTCGCCCGCAACGCCTACCTGTCGATCTTCGTGACGCCGTCCAGCGCGAAGGGCGGGGCGATCTCGACGATCGTGCCGATGGTCTCGCACGTCGACCACACCGAGCACGACGTGGACGTGATCGCGACCGAGCAGGGGATCGCGGACTTGCGCGGGCTCGCGCCCGCCGAGCGGGCGCGGGTGGTCATCGACAACTGCGCGCACCCGGACTTCCGCCCGGCGCTGCACGACTACTTCGCACGGGCACAGCGCGACTCGTTCGGCCTGCACACGCCGCACCTGCTCGACGAATCCCTGTCCTGGCACCACCGCTTCGTCCGAACCGGCACGATGCGGCAGGGCTGAACCGCCGGGTGGGGCCGGGGTTCCGGCCGGAGCGAACGGACCGCCGATCCGCAAGAGCGGTCGGACGGTCCGTTCGCGCCGAGGTGCAGCGCTCAGCCGACCACCGGCAGTGAGCGGCGTACGGCCGGGGTGACGCCGTCGCTGGCGCGGGCCGCTTCGACGCGGTCGGCGTCCGGGGTGCCGTAGAGGCTGGTGCGCTGCCGCAGCGGCCTGCCGGTCGGGGCGACCATGGTCTCCAGGTCGCTGATGGTCTTGTAGGAGCCGTTGTCGGCCCCGGCCATCCGGCTGATCGTCTCCTCCATCAGCGTGCCGCCGAGGTCGTTCACACCGCCTGCGAGCACGTCCCGGCAGCCGTCGACGCCGAGCTTCACCCACGAGCACTGGATGTTGTCGATCAGGCCGTGCAGCAGGATCCGCGCCATCGCGTGCACCGCCCGGTTCTCCCGCGGCGTGGTGCCCGCGCGCGCCAGCCCGGCCAGGTAGATCGGCGAGTTCTGGTGGATGAACGGCAGCAGCACGAACTCGGTGAAGCCGGGTTTCCCGTTGTTCTCCAGGGATTTCCGCTGCAGGTCGGCGATCAGCTTGATGTGCCCCACCCAGTGCTCGGGGGTGTCCACGTGCCCGTACATCATCGTCGACGTGGTCGGGATGCCGAGCTCGTGCGCGGTGCTGATCACCTCGATCCAGCTCGACGCGGGCAGTTTGCCCTTGGTCAGCACCCACCGGACGTCGTCGTCCAGGATCTCCGCCGCGGTTCCTGGGATCGAGTCCACACCGGACTCCCGGGCGCGATCGAGCCAGTCCCGGATGGACAGATCGGTGCGGGAGGCGCCGTTGACGACCTCCATCGGGCTGTAGGAGTGCAGGTGCATGCCCGGCTGCCTGCGCTTGACCTCGCCCGCGATGTCGAAGTACGCGGTGCCGGGCATGTCCGGGTGGATGCCGCCCTGCATGCACACCTCGGTCGCGCCCGCTTCCCACGCCTGGTCGACGCGCTCGCCGACCTGCGAAAGCGACAGCGTGTAGGCGTCGGCATCGGTGCGCCGCTGCGCGAACGCGCAGAACCGGCAGCCGGTGTAGCAGACATTGGTGAAGTTGATGTTGCGGGTGACCACGAAGGTCACGTCGTCCCCGACGGCGTCCCTGCGCAGCCCGTCGGCCAGCGAGGTCAGCGCGTCCAGCTCCGCGCCGTCCGCGTGCAGCAGCGCGAGAGCGTCCTCATCGGACAGTCCGGCCGGGTCCTTTTCCGCGCGCTGCAACGCTTCCCGCAAGTCGGAGTCGATCCGCGACGGTGTCGTCGGCACCCGCTCGGCCAGTTCGGACCAGTCGCCGTAGACCGAGTCGAAGTCGCTGCGCCGATCCCCGGTGCGCCCGACGGTGTCCACTTCGACGTGCAGGTCGGTGCGGCCGGTGCCCGCCAGCTGCTCCCAGCCGCCGTCCGGTTCCTGCCACGGAATCCCTTCCGGCACGGCGCCTTCGCGCGCCAGCCCGGTCTCCGGTTCGGCGAGCGCGTCGACGTGCGAGCGCACTCGCGGGTCCAGCCATGGTTCGCCCGCGCGCACGTACTCCGGGTAGATCGCGAGCCGTTCGCGCAGCCGGAAACCGGAATCCGCGGTCAGCCGGTCCAGCTCGTCGATCTGCGGCCAGTCGCGTTCCGGATTGACGTGGTCCGGGGTCAGCGGCGAAACCCCGCCCCAGTCGTCGATGCCCGCGCGGATCATCCGCGCGTACTCGTCGCCGATCAGGTTCGGCGGGGCCTGGATGCGCATCTTCGGGCCGAGCACCAGCCGGGTCGCGGCGATCGTCGCGGCGAGTTCCTGCAGGTCCGCGTCCGGCGTCGCTTGCATCTTGGTGTTCGGCTTGGCGCGGAAGTTCTGCACGATGACTTCCTGGATGCCGCCGTAGGCGCGGGCGGCCTTGCGGATCGCGAAGATCGCGTCGGCGCGTTCGCCGTGGTCCTCGCCGATGCCGATCAGGATGCCGGTGGTGAACGGCACCGCGCTGCGCCCGGCGTCGTCGAGCACCCGCAGCCGCACCTCCGGGTCCTTGTCCGGGGAGCCGTAGTGCGGCCCGCCCTTCTCGGTGTACAACCGGCTGGCGGTGGTCTCCAGCATCATGCCCATCGACGGCGAGACCGGCTTGAGCCGCTGCAGGTCCTGCCAGCCCATCACCCCGGGGTTGAGGTGCGGCAGCAGCCCGGTCTCCTCCAGCACCCGGATCGACATGGCCCGCACGTAGGAGAGCGTGTCGTCGTAGCCGTGCGCGTCGAGCCAGTCGCGCGCCGCGCTCCAGCGGTCCTCCGGCCGGTCGCCGAGGGTGAACAGGGCTTCCTTGCATCCCATCGCCGCGCCTTCGCGGGCGATCTCGAGGACTTCGTCCGGCGACAGGTACGGCGATTCGACCTTGCCGGGCACGGTAACGAACGTGCAGTAGCCGCAGCGGTCCCGGCACAGCCTGGTCAGCGGGATGAACACCTTGCGGCTGTAGGTGATCACGCCTTCCCGGCCTACCGCGCGCAACCCGGCGTCGCGGGTCCTGGCGGCGTGTTCGGTGAGCTTGTCCAGATCGGCGTCGCGGGCTTGCAGCAGCACGGCCACTTCGTCCCGGTCCAGCGTCTTGCCGTCGCGGGCGCGGGCCAGCGCGCGGCGCATCGCCGAGGAGGTGGGGGCGTCATCGGAAGACATACCGGCACGCTAGGCCGACTCGCTCGCAGGCCGCCAGCGCGTGCGCGGCGAGTCCGGTGACCATCCGGTCATGCAGCGTGTTGATCCTGGTCAGGAAGCTGCGAGTGGTTGCGGGAAGCACTGCGCGGGTGTATTACCCAAAGCGTGGGGTCGATCATCGGCAAGCGGCGCGGCGGGCGGACTTACTACTACTACGCGGAGTCCGGGCGGGTGAACGGCCGCCCGCGCATCGTCGGGCAGCGCTACCTCGGTACCGCCGAGGACGTCGCGGGGTCGCTCGGCGGTTCGGCGGCGGAACCGGAGCGCACCCGGCAGTTGCCGTTCGGTGATGTGGCGGCGGTGTGGCGCACGATCCGGTCCCTGGACCTCGCCGGGATCGTCGACGGAGTGATCGGCAGGCAGCGTTCAGCGGTCTCGGTGGGAACGCACCTGGCGCTGGCCGTGCTGGAGCGCGTGGTGGGGACGGACTCGGGCGAGCTCACCCACCTGATCCGCGCGCCCGAGCAGGCTTGGGAGCAGGGGCGTTCGCGGCGGGCGCTGCGGCGGCTCGACCCGGAACGCAGGCAGCGGATCGAGCAGGCGGTCTCGGCCGCGGTGCGCGAGCGGATCGGCGGCGGATCGGCACTGGTCGTGGACGTGCCGCAGGCGACGATCGATGCTTCGGCCGACGGGTTGTCCGGTTCGGCGCTGCTGGTGAGCCGGGACGGCGCGATCCCGCTGAGCAGCCAGGACCACCGGCGCGGCGGGGACGAGCGCTACGCCGCGGTCGCCGGGCGGCTCGCCGAACGCCACCGTGCCGGCGGCAGCGCCGAGGTGACCGCCGTGTTCGACGCGGGCGCGCACGCGGGGCCGAGCCCGGACGTGGGTTTCGTCGGGGGCCTGCTGCTGACCGACCACCCCGAGCTGCTGGCCTACACCGCGGGGGCGCGCACCGCCGTGGACGAGCGGCGGCTGCCGGGCTTGACGGCGCTGGACACCCGCGCGGTGGTGGACGGGGTGAGCAGGCGGGTGGTGCTCACCCACTCCGAAACCCTGCACGCCGCGCAGGCGCGCGGTTTCGCGCAGGCGTTGAACCAGGCGGCGCGGCGCCTCGACGGCCTGGCCGAGGCGCTGGCCGCGGGAACCTACCGGCACTCGCGCGACCAGGCGCTGGCCGAGGTCGCCCGGATCACCCGCGTGCGCTGGGTGGAACGGGTGCTGGTCACCTCGCTGGAGGCGAATCCGATGCGGCTGCGCTGGCACGTCGACGAAGCCGCCCGCGCGCGGGTCGCCGAGGAGTTCTTCGGCAAGCAGCTGCTGGTCACCGATCGGGACGGCTGGCCGGTTGCCGAGCTGGTCACCGCCTACCGCGCCCGCTACCACCTGGAATCCACCTTCGCCCGGCTCGCCGAAGGACCCGCCGAACCCGCCGAGGTGCAGCGGATGATCTCGGTGCTGGCCGTGACGGTGCTGCACGTGATGCGCCACGAGGCCGAGCGGGCCGGTCTCGACCTGTCCGTGCGGGAGCTGTTCGAGCAGCTCGGCGGCATCCGCGAGGTGGTGCTGCGCTACCCGTCCACCGGCGGGCGCCCGCGCACCAGGCGGTTGCTGACCGAGCTGACCGAGCCGCAGCGGCGGCTGTTCGAGGTGTTCGGGCTGGCCGAGTTCGCGCCGCGGTGAGCCCGTCACACCACGGATTGCCGTGCGTGCGGTGCGTCGAGCGTGCCCGCGAGCCAGTCCAGTTCGGTCCGCACGTCGGTGACCTGGTTGGTGAGGCTGCCGACCTCGCTGATGCCGATCCGCACGACGTCTCCGCGGCGCAGGTTGAAGTCCATCTCGGGCACGATGCCGGTTCCGGTGGCCAGCACCGCGCCGTGCGGGAACGGCTGCCCGCGGAACAGGTGCTCGACCAGCACTTCGCAGCCGCGGTGCAGCGCGGAGGTGTGCACCTTTCCCTCGAAGCAGGATTCGTCGGCGCGGAACACCTCCAGGCTGATCTCCAGGCCGGCCGGGTCGACCTCCCACGCGGGCCGGATGCCGGGTGCCAGCGCGCAGCTGCCCGCGTAAACCTTGGCCTGCGGCAGGTAAAGCGGGTTCTCGCCCTCGATGGAGCGCGAGCTGACGTCGTTGCACACGCCGTAGCCGACGATCTCCCCGGCGGAGTTGGCGAACACCGCCAGCTCCGGTTCGGGCACGTTCAGCGGTGAGTCGGCGCGCACTCCGATCGCCTCGCCGTCGGTGACCACTCGCCAGGGCTGTGCCTTGAAGAACAGTTCCGGTCGTTCGGCGAGGTAGACCCGGTCGTAGACGGACTGCTCGCTGCTTTCCTCCATCCGCGCCTGCTTGGAGCGCTCGTAGGTGACTCCGGCGGCCCAGATCTCGGTGTGCCCGTCGACCGGCGGCAGCAGCCGCACCGCACCCGCCGGTTCGGCCGCCGGCTCCATCGCGCGGAGTTCGGCGGTGGACAGCCGCAGCAGGTCGGCGATTCGCCGCACGCCGGGGAGCCGGCGCACTGATTCGCCTTCCATCAGTCCGATGTGGATTTCGTTGTGGCGGTCGGCGTAGCGCACGATGTGCATCGGTCCTCCTGTCAGGCGACTTCGAGGTCTGATGTGGACGGTCCGGTGGTGCGTTCGGTCAGCCACCGCAACGAGAACGTGGTGACGATTCCGGCCGCGACGACGGCCGCGATCACGTACAACCCGGCCGTTCCGGAACCGGTGGTGCTCTCGGTGACCCCCATGACGTACGGCCCGACGAATCCGCCCACGTTGCCCAGCCCGGAGATCAGCGCGATCGTGCCCGCGCCTTGCGCTCCAGTGAGGATCGTCGGCGGAACCGTCCAGAACACCGGCTGCGAGCCCAGAAAACCGAAAGCGGCCACGCACAGCGCGCCCACCGCGGCCACCGGCGGCAACAGCACCGCGCCGACCAGCCCGACCACGGTCATCGCCAACGCGAGTCCCAGCGGCCCGCGCCGATTCCCGGTCCGGTCCGACCACCACGGCAGGACCAGCACACCCGCCAGCGCGAACAGCCACGGCAGCGCGGAGACGAACCCGGTGCCCAGATCGCCGAGCCCGCCGATGCGGCGCACCAGCGCGGGCAGCCAGAACGTCACGCCGTAGAGCCCGATCTGGATCGCGAAGTAGATGAACATCAGCCGCAGCACGCGCGTGTCCCGCACGACCTCACCGGCCCGCTTCGGCGGCGCGGCCGATTCCGGTGGTTCGTCGGCCGCGATGCGTGCGGTGAGCTGCTCGCGTTCGGCTTCGCTGAGCCATTTCGCGTCGGCGGGCCGGTCGGTCAGCAGCCACGGCACCGCCAGCGCCAGCAACGCGGTCGGCACGCCCTCCAGCAGGAACATCCACTGCCACCCGGCGATCCCGCCCGCGCCGTGCAGGCCCAGCAGGTAACCACCGAGCGGATTGCCGATGATGCTGGCGATCGCGACCGCCGACTGGAAAAGTCCCGTCGCCCGGCCGCGTTCCCGCGCCGGGAACCAGTAGGTGATGTAGAGGATCACGCCGGGGAAGAACCCGGCCTCGGCCGCGCCGAGCAGCAGCCGCAGCACGTAGAAGCTCACCGGCCCGGTCACCAGCGCCATCGCGCACGACAGCACACCCCACACCAGCATGATCAGCGCCAGCCAGCGGCGCGCGCCGAAGCGGTGCAGCACCAGGTTCGACGGCACGCCGAGCACCGCGTAGCCGATGAAGAACACCCCGGCGCCGAACCCGTAGGCGGCGGCGCCGATGCCCAGATCGACCTCCAGGTGCTCCTTGACCAGCGAAACGTTCGTGCGGTCCAAAAAGGACAGTACGAACATCACGAACAGCGTGGGCAGCAGGCGCCGGGAGACCTTGCGGCGAACGGCCTCGGCGGACGACGTGCGCACTACGACCTCCTGCGTCGTTGCAGACGAGTGCGAATGCTCAGATGACTTCGGTCCGGGTGAGTGGCTGGGCAGTGGCACCTCGCGCGCCGCCGCTCCCGGGCTCCTGCGAGCGAACGGACCGTTCGTCCAATCTATTGGGACGAACAAGCCGTTCACTCCGGTTCCACGGCTAGTGCTGCGCTGGGCGTGAAGGGTTCAAGCGTTGATGGAGCGCGCAGACAGTATGGTGATCCGGATCGCGTTTTCAAGGGTTCGCGGTCTTGATTCCGGTCAAGAGATCTGATGAGTTGGCTCGCGTACCGGCAACCGGATGCAGGGAGCGAGCCGATGACCGCGCGCATCGTCGATGTCGAGACCGTCGATCTGCGGTTCCCCACCTCGCGGGAGCTCGACGGGTCCGACGCGATGAACCCGGCGCCGGACTACTCGGCCGCCTACGTCGTGCTGCACACCGACGACCCGCACGTGCCGGAGGCGCACGGGTTCACCTTCACCATCGGCCGCGGCACCGACCTGGTCGTCACCGCCGCGCGGCAGGTGGCCGAGCGCGTCCGCGGCATGGCGCTTTCCGACATCACCGACGACCTGGGCGGATTCGCCAGGCACCTGGCCGCGGACAGCCAGCTGCGCTGGCTCGGCCCGGACAAGGGCGTGCTGCACCTGGCCACCGCGGCGGTCGTCAACGCCGGGTGGGACCTGGCCGCGAAGCTGGCGGGCAAACCGGTGTGGAAGCTGCTGGCCGACATGTCGCCGCAGCAGATCGTGGACCTGGTGGACTGGCGCTACCTGCGCGACGAACTCAGCCCGCAGGCCGCGCTGGAGATGCTGCAGCGCGCCGAATCCGGCCGCGCCGCAAGGGAATCCGAGATCCGCCGCGACGGCTACCCGGCTTACACCACCAGCGCGGGCTGGCTCGGCTACGACGACGAGAAGCTGCGCAGGCTGTGCCAACAGGCCGTCGCCGCCGGGTGGGATTCGGTGAAGCTCAAGGTCGGCGCGAACCTGGCCGACGACCAGCGGCGCTGCCGCATCGCGCGGGAAGTGCTCGGCCCGGACCGGCGGTTGATGATCGACGCGAACCAGACCCTCGGGGTGCAGGAGGCGATCGACTGGCACCGCGGGCTCGCCGAGTTCGACATCCATTGGTTCGAGGAACCGACCAGCCCGGACGACGTGCTCGGGCACGCCGCGATCCAGCGCGCCATCGCCCCCACGCACGTCGCCACCGGCGAGCACGGGCACAACGCGGTGATGTTCAAGCAGTTCTTGCAGGCCGAAGCGCTCGGCATCTGCCAGATCGACGCTTGCCGCCTGGCTGGGGTGAACGAGGCCGTCGCGGTCATCCTGCTCGCGGCCGCGCGCGGCGTGCCGATCTGCCCGCACGCCGGGGGAGTGGGCTTGTGCGAGCTGGTGCAGCACCTGTCGATCTTCGATTACGTTGCGGTGAGCGGGAATCTGGAAGACCGGGTGGTGGAGTACGTCGACCACCTGCACGAGCACTTCGTGGATCCGGTGCGGCTGCGCGACGACCACTACCTGCCGCCGGAACGTCCCGGATACAGCTCGCAGATCCACCGGGACTCGCTGCGGCGGTTCAGCTATCCCGACGGCCCCGAGTGGGCCTGACTCCCGGGCGGGGCGCGAAGATGGCCGGCATGTCCAGCCCGGAAACCGTCGGCAGCAGCGTCGTCGACGAGGCGATCGACCGGATCAAGCGCCGCATCGAGTCCGGCGAGTTCGCACCAGGCCAGAAGCTACCGCCGGAGACTGCGCTGGCGAGCGACCTGGAGCTTTCCCGGCTGTCGCTGCGCGAGGCGGTGCGCGCGCTGACGATGGCAGGGGTGCTGGAGGTCCGGCACGGCGCGGGCACCTTCGTCACCGATCTGCGCCCGGACCGGGTGGTCGACGCGATCGGCCGGTTCCTGCAGCTTTCGCACGACACCGGCCTGCGGGAGCTGTTCGAGTGCCGCCGGGTGGTGGAGCCGGGCGCCACCTCGCTGGCCGCCACCCGCATCGACGAGGCGCAGCTGGCGGAACTGGGCGATCGGATCGAACGGATGCGCACGCTGCGCGACCCGCAGGAGCTGGTCGCCGAGGACTTGGCGTTCCACTCGGGCATCGTCGCCGCCGCGGGCAACCGGACTCTGCAATCGCTGGCCGGAACCGTCGCGCAGCGCACCGCCCGCGCGCGGATCTGGCGAGCGCTGGTCAAAGACGACGTGCTCACCCGGACTCACCAGCAGCACAACGACATCTACCGCGCACTGCAGGATCGGGACAGCATGGCGGCGTTCGTCGCCGCGACCCGCCACGTCGCCGATGTCGAAAGCTGGGTGCTGGGCCGGTTGCACGGAGTGGCGGACGACGAGGATGTGCGTTGAGGTCTGCGGTGCCCCGGCAACGGACGAGAAGAGGGATCGACATGCGGATCAACCTCGCGAGCGTGCTCGTCGACGACCAGGAGAAGGGCCGGCGGTTCTACACCGAGGTGCTTGGTTTCCAGCAGAAGCACGACATCCCGGTGGGCGGGCCGCGGTGGCTGACCGTGGTGTCCCCGCAGGACCCGGACGGCACCGAGCTGGTGCTCGAACCCAGCGGCCACCCCGCGGCCGGGCCGTTCAAGGAGGCGCTCGTCGCCGACGGCATCCCGTGGACCTCGTTCGCCGTCGACGACGTCGACGCCGAGTACGAGCGGCTGCGCGACCTCGGCGTGCGTTTCACCCAAGAACCCACCGACATGGGCCCGGTGACCACCGCCGTGCTCGACGACACCTGCGGCAACCTGATCCAGATCGCGCAGCAAACCGGCGAGTGAACCGTCCACGGCGAGCAGCCGTGCACGCGACCACCTACATCGAACCGTGCAACGAAGCAATCGTGCGCTTCGAGGTCACGTTTCGTTCATGACAGCGGTGATGTGGGCGTGGACGCGGGTGCGGAGATCGAGCAGTTCGGCGGACACGAGCCTGCTGGTCTCCGCGGCAACGTCAGCGGAGCCTCGGACAGTTGGCCCCGTGAAGTAGGCGCGGACGGGCCAGCCCGCTTAGCCGGTCAGGTCTCCGGTGGCGAAGTAGGCGCGGCAAGTTCCGTTCTCGTCGTAGTCGGTGGCGACTTCGAGGATCCGGCCGGAATCGGCCAGTGGAGCCAGCGACGAGCTGTAGTTCGGGCAGGGTTCGTCGCGCGCGCCCGGTACTTCGACCGGAGCGGGCAGTGCCACGTTGTCGTTGGCGCCGGGCTCGTCGCTGGCGAACAGCGTTGCGCCGTTGCCTTCGGCGACCGTTCCGTCGGCGTTGCGCAACTCCTGGCCGACCGTGATCAGCCGCCCGTCGGATGTGCCGTCGTCGATGACGGTGATCTTCGGCGCGTGTGCGAAATACCGGCCGTCGCCCAAGGTGAGCAGCGGGTCCTGCGCGGCGGGATCGCCCCAGTCCGCCCCGTCGTCGGAGAGCCGGAAGTGCGCGGCGCAGATGTGCGGGCCCTCGGCGCCGCAGATCTCGTAGGACAGGTAGGCGCGACCGTCCGGCAGCCGTCGGACCACCGGCATCCCGGGACGCAGCGCCGGATCCGCCAGTTCCACGACGGGTTCCGGGGCGGCCCAGTTCACACCGTCGGTCGAGACCGCGCGCTGCAACTTCTGGCTGTGCTCCGGGTCGTTCTCGTCGGCGAAGTAGCAGCCCAGCGCGCCCGCGTCGTCGACGAACAGCTCCGGTTCCCAATGGCCTCCGGTGCCCGGCGCGGTCGCGCAGGTCGACAAGTACGACCAGGTCCGCCCCCGGTCCTGGCTCTGCCACACCGGCAGCGACATCCGCCGGTCTTCGGGGTTGGCGCCGACGCTCGCGGTCCACAGCAGCGTGCCTTCCGGCAGATCGCCGACCTGGCGGGGGAGTTCGAGCATGCTGCCGCAGCACAAGCCGCCCGCGAAGGCCGGGTCGGTGATCCGGCCGACCTCGTCGAACGTCGCGCCTTCGTCGGTGCTCTCGTAGAAGCGGGCGGAGCCGCCGTCCGCGCCGAAGCTGACGGTTCCGGTCAGCACCGCGCCGTTGTCCTCGCCCGCGTGCGCCAACCGGACCGACGTGGGGTAGAGGCCGCTGTCCGGTGACAGCGGCGTTCCGGTCGCCTCGGGCGTCGGTCGGGCGGTTTCGGGCGTGGGCTCCGCAGCGCCGGGCGCGGGTTGCGCGGCATCGGCGGGCGTCGCGGTGGGCAGCATCGCGGCGGCCAGCAGTCCGCCGAGCAGCAGCGCAGGTGTCCTGATCACGCTCGTCCTCCCCATCGCGGACAAGATCGCCCGTCGTGATCGGAGTCTGCCCGGTTCGCCCGGCGCCGGGTACCGCGATTCGGAGGTGACCGTGTCGTCCGGGGAGACCCCGCACCGGGACGATCGCGGGTGCGGCGCGTCTACCGGAACTGCCGGGCTGCGCTTCGGGGCTCGGCGAGCAGGTGACCACGTCGGCGATCGCAGTCGCACCGGGCCGCGAGCAAGCCGACCTGCTGAGCAACGAGTGCCGAGCCGGTCACCGAGCGCTCTGCAACAGGTCGCGCAGCTGGTTGCGGGTGCTGACGCCGAGCTTCGGGAACGAGCGGTACAGGTGCGATCCCACCGTGCGCGGTGACAGGAACATCCGGTCGCCGATCTGGCGGTTGGTGAAGCCCCTGGCGGCGAGCCGGATGATCTCCTGCTGTTGCGGGCTCAGCTCGGCCAGCGCGTCGGGTGCGGCGTGCTCCTCGCGGGGCTCGGCCGCTCCGGCCGCCCGCAGCTCCGCTTCGGCCCTGGCCACCCACGGGTGGGCGCCGAGCCTGCGGAACGTCTCCAGCGCCGCCGAGAGCGGTGCGCGCGCTTCGGCGATGCGTCGGGCTCGGCGCAGCCATTCGGCCTGGTGCAACAAGGTTCGTGCCCGTTCGAACGGCCACTGCTCGGTGCGCGGATCGGCGAGGGCGGCGGTGAAGTGCTGTTCCGGTTCCGCGGCCAGCAAGGCGCGAGCATGCTCGACCAGCGCGCGCAGCCTCGGTGATGCGTCGTCGCCCAGCCGCCGAGCCGCGCGCAGCACGATGCGCTCCGCGTCGTGCGGTTCCCCGAGCCGGGCCGCGGCCGCCGCCAGCTCCGGCAGCGCCACGGCCGACTGGTGGTGGTGCAGGAAGTCGCCATCGGGAGTGAACGCCCGGCGCAGCTGCGCGTAGGCCGTCGCGTGGTCGCCTTCGGAGGCGGCTGCGATGCCCAGCACGTACCTGGCGCGAACGGCCACCATCCGGCTACTAGCCGGGTCCACCATGGACAGTGCTGCGGTGCCGAGCTCCCGGGCCGGGCCCGCTTGGCCCTGCAACGCGAGCACGGCCCCGTCCATCGTCTTGGCCCCGGCGACGACGTGCGGCAGTTCCGCGCGGGCTCCGCTGCTGACCGACTCGGCGGCGACCACCCTGGTCCGCGCCCAGGCGCCGTACTCGAACAGCGCCCATCCCTGGGCGCAGCCGAGCCCTTCCGGTAGCGGCCCGCGCACCCGCCACCGGTCGAAAGCCTGCTCGAACAGCCGCACCGCGAATGACGTCTCGTCGAGCAGCCAGGCGATCGTCGCCACCGCGATCGCCCGGCCCGGGCCGGACTCGGCGGCGGTCAGGTCGGGCAGCTGCGGGAGCACTTCGTCCCTGCTGCCCGCGGGGTCCGCCACCGCGAGCACCCACGCCCTGGTCACCGGATCATGCGGACCGGGGATCTCCGGGAGCGCGGCCAGCACCCGATCGTTGCGGCCGGGTTCCGCCGAGTAGTAACCGACCACGGCGGCGGTGGCCAGCACGCTCAGCGCGGTGTCCGGATCTCGCTGCGCCAACGCGCTCGCGGTGCGCGACAGCTGTGCGAACGCGGCATCGTGACGAGTGGTGACGGTCAGCGCCTGCCCGGCGCGGAGTTCGGCCGACGCCAGCAGTTCCGGGTCGTCGGTCAGTTCCACGACCCGCGCCGCCAGGTCTTCGACCCAACCGGCTTGGGCGGTCAACAGCGCGGAGTTCGCCGCCAGCACCAGTCGGCGGGCGCGCTCGCCGCGGTCCGGGCTGAGGTCGGCGGCGCGTTCCAGCGCGGTCGCGGCGGCCACGTAACCGCCGCGGCGGCGGGCCCGCTCGGCGGTGCTCTCCATCAGGGCGGCGACGTCCTCGTCCGGTTCACCGGCGGCCGCCGCGAGGTGCCAAGCGCGCCGGTCCGGTTCGTCCCTGGTCGCTTCGCCCAGTGCGAGGTGCGCCCGGCGGCGGTGTTCGAAAGGCGCCGAGTGGTACAGCGCGGACCGCACCAGCGGGTGCCGGAAGCGGAACCGGGATCCCGTCCAGCGCACCAGCCCGGCCCGTTCGGCGGGTTCCCAGCCCGCGCCTGGCGCGTGCACCGCGTCCGGGGCGTCGGCGGCGGCCAGTTCCAGCAGCAGTTCGCGGGTTCGTTCGGGCAGTTCCTGCGCCCGGGCCGCGAAGATCTTCTCCAGCCGTTCGGTGGTGGCAAGCGGCCCCGGCCCGGTTTCCTGCGGCACCGCGGCGAGTTCGGCCAGTGCGAGCGGATTGCCGCCTGCCTCGGCGAGCACGCGCAGTCGCCGCGCCCCGGCCGGTGCCTGCGGCAGCGCGTCGAGGACCTGGTTCGCGGAGAGGTCGTCGAGAGGTTCCAGCCGCAAGGTGGGCAGCCGGTCCAGTCCGGGCAGCGGCCGATCATCGCGGGCACCGATGAGCAGGTTCAGCGGCTCCGATTCGATCCGGCGCGCGAGGAACGCGAGCACGTCCAGGGTGCCCCGGTCCAGCCAGTGCGCGTCGTCTATCACGAGCAGCCCACCGGTATCGGACAGCAGGCGCAGCGCCGCGAGCCCCAGGCCCATGACATCCGGGTCGGGTTCCCCGTCGCCGATCCCGAACGCGCACTGCAGCCGCGACGCCTCAGCCGTGCCCGCGGCCTGCCGCAGCACCGGCGCGAGCAGCTGGTGCAGCCCCGCGAACGCCAGGTTCGCCTCGCTCTCGCTGCCGGAGGCCCGCAGCGCGCCCTGCGCTGCCGCCGCGTCCAGCAACGTCGTCTTGCCCATTCCGGCGTCGCCGGTGATGACCAGGACCCGCCCGGTGCCGCTCGCCGCTCGCCGCACCTGAGCCAGCTCGGCCTGCCGTCCGATGATCTCCCGCACTGCCGCCTCCCGGCCATCGACTGTAGCCGCGCGGGGACAGGTGCAGTCACGTGACGGATACCGCGCGATCGGCGGTGCCGCGCATATTCGACCCATGCAGAGCATCACGCTGGGAGACGTCGAAGTCACGCGAGTGCTGGAGTTCCACGGGCGCGCGATGGCCGTGGACGAGTTCTTCCCGGAAATCCCCGCCGAGGAATTCGAGGCCGAGCGGTCCTGGCTGGATCCGGACTTCTGGTCGCCGGCCGACAACGGGTTCGTCTCCGCCGTGCAGACCTGGGTGCTGCGCAGCGCTGGCCGCACGATCCTGGTGGACACCGGAGTCGGCAACCACAAGGAACGGCCGTACTCGCCGCACTGGCGGCACTTGAACACCGACTACCTCGGCAACCTGGCCCGCGCGGGGGTGCGCCCGGAAGACGTCGACATCGTGGTCAACACGCATTTGCACGTCGATCATGTCGGCTGGAACACCCGGCTCGTCGGCCGGGACTGGGTGCCGACGTTCCCGAACGCCACCTACCTGCTGCCGCGCGCCGACTTCGAGTACTGGAATCCGATGGGTGAGCACCGGCCGAAGCGGGCGCTGAGCCACCAGAACGTGTTCGAGGACAGCGTCGCTCCGGTGCACCAGGCGGGCCTGACCGAGCTGTGGGATGGCGAACGGGTCATCGACGAGAACCTGCGCTTGCAGCCCGCTCCCGGGCACACGCCCGGATCGTCGGTGCTGCAGCTGCGCTCCGGGCGGGATCGCGCGGTGTTCATCGGCGACCTGCTGCACACCCCGCTGCAACTGCAAGATCCGGTGCACAACTGCGACTTCGAGGAGGACCCCGCGGCCGCCCGCGCGTCCCGCAGGCGGCTGCTGGAGTTCGCCGCCGACAACACCGCGCTGGTGGTGCCCGCGCACTTCGGCGGTCACGGCGCCGCCGAGGTCCGCCGGGCCGGGGACCGCTTCGAGATCACGAACTGGGCCGCGTTCGACCGTCCGCAGCGGATCAACCGATGAGCCCGGCGGAGCAGAACCCGGTGGTGCGCACGAACGCGGGCCGGGTCCGGGGCAGGCGCAGCCGCACCGGCCTGGTCTTCTCCGGCATCCCCTACGCAGCGGCCCCGACGGGGCCCGCGCGGTTCGCCGCTCCCCGGCCGGCTCCGAGATGGGCAGGGGAGCGGGATGCGGCGATGCCCGGCCCCACCGTTCCGGCACCGCGGCGAGAATTCGGTGCCCTGGACATGGGCCCGTTCTTCGGCCCCGGCTGGGTCCGCGGCGCGGATTACCTGACGGTGAATGTGTGGACCCCGGACACCGCGACGCGCGGCCTGCCGGTCATGGTGTTCGTGCACGGCGGCGCCTTCGTGTCCGGCTCCGGCCAGGCGGCGCTCTACGACGGCACCGGGTTCGCCCGGGACGGCGTGGTGCTGGTGACGCTGAACTACCGGATCGGGGCACCGGGCTGGCTGTCGCTGCCGGGAGCACCGGACAACCGGGGACTGCTGGACGTGCTCGCCGCGCTGCGCTGGGTGCAGGAGGAGATCGCCCGGTTCGGCGGCGACCCGGCCAACGTCACCCTGTTCGGCCAGTCCGCGGGGGCGACCATCGTCGCGGTCGCGTTGGCCGATCCGGCGGCGCGCGGGCTGTTCCGCAAGGTGATCTCGCAGAGCGGAAACGGACTCGGCGCGTTCGTACCCGCGCAATCCGAGCTCGTCATGAAGCGGCTGGGTCAGCTGCTGGGTGTGCCGGTCGGGTCGTTGCCGGAGGTGCCGGACGAGCGGCTGGTCGACGCGGTGGAGCAGCTCGGCCCGATGGATCTCGGGCTGGACGGGCACCGCGATCCGTTGCTGCGGCTGGCGCGGTTCAGTCCGGTGCTGGAGAGGCAGCCGGCAGTGGCGGTCGCGGCCGGCGCCGGTGCCGACGCCGATCTGCTCATCGGGAACAACGCTGCGGAGGGCAACCTGTACTTGGCCCCCGGCGGCGGACTGGATTCGTCCACAATGGACGACGTGGGGGACGTTGCGGTGCAAGCACATCCGGAGCCGGACCGGCTGGTGGCCGCCTACCGGCAGCAGCGCCCGTCGGCTACCGCCGGTGAGCTGCGCGCGGCAGTGCTCGGCGACGGCCTGTTCGGTGCCGGAACCCGGGCGCTCGCCGACGCGCACGCCGGACGCGGGCAGCCGACCTACCGCTACGAGTTCGCCTGGCGGTCATCGGCGCTGGGCGGGGCGCTCGGTGCGGCGCACGAGGTGGAGCTGCCGTTCGTGTTCGACTCGGCGGGCGAACCGCGGCTGCACGGCCCGAACTCGTTGCTGGGCGACGATTTCTCGCCGGAGCTGGCTCGGGAGGTGCACTCGGCATGGGTTCGCTTCGCGGCCACCGGCGACCCCGGCTGGGACCGCTACACCCTGCCGCAGCGCCGGGTCCGGAACCTCGCGCGCCCCTCGGCCACGATCGACGACCATCGTCCGCTGGAACGGGCTGCTTGGTGAGTGGGCCCGCGGCACTGGCATCGAACCGCTCCCGAAGGCGGCACCGGCGTGCGCCGAGCGGCCTGCTCAGCGCGTGTCGAGCTGCTCCGGCACGCGGCCTTCCCGGCGCAGGATCGACAGCGCCAGCAGCACCTGCGGCCACACCGTCACGTCGCTGAGGTCCAGGTGCGTCAGCGACTCCATCCGGCGCAGCCGGTTGAGCACCGTGTTCCGGTGGCAGAACAGGGACTTCGCGGCGCGCAGCGTGGAACCGGCCGAGCGGATCCACACCGACACGGCCGTGAGCAGCTCGTCCCGCTCGGCCGCGGGCAGCGCCAGCACCGGCCCGAAGGTCACGTCCACCATCCGGTCGGCCAGCTCCGGCGAACTCAGCGCCAGCGCGTCCGGCAGGCACTCGTCCAGCGCCACCGTGCCCGGCCGGTCCGCGGGCAGCGTGCTCAGCGCCAGCATCGCCATCCGGTAACCGGCGCCGACCTCCAGCAGCGCGGTCAGCGCGGACGAGATGCCGACGCGTGCGACCGCGAACTCCCGCAGCATCGTGGCGATCTCGCCGGGCTCGGTGTCGTGCAACGCCACGATGCCGACCTGGCAGCCGGTGCGCAGCCGCCAGGCCGAGGTGATGCCGCGCCGCCGCAACGCGTTGGTGATCCGCTGCGGCGAGACCGGGCGCTCACCGGAGGTTTCGGCGACCGCCACCGCGAACCGCCGCCCGCGCCCCAGGTCCAGCAGGTGTTCGGCCTCGGTGCGCACCTCGGAGGCCCGGCCGTCCAGCAGCGCGTCCATGATGGTCGCCATCCGCAGGTCCGTGCCGCCGTGCGCTTCCTGCGCGTGGTAGCTCACGGCCATCTCGGTGCAGAAGCGCTCGGTCACGCTCCACAGCCGCCCTGCCGAGTCCAGCAGTCCGCGCAGCTGCTCCGGGCCTTCCGCGCCGGTGCGTTCGGCCAGGTCGGACCACATCACCTGCCCGCCGAGCCGCCAGGCGTGCAGCACCCATTCCAGCGGGCAGTGCTGGTGGGCGCGGCGACTCCCGGTGGCGCGCGCGGCGCGCATCAGCTGCTCCGGGGTGGGGCCGGTGCCGGCCAGCGTCGTCAGGATGCCCTCGATGTTGTCCTGGCAGGAACGCCGCAGGTCGTCCTTGGGGACCGGGCCGTCCAGGGTGTAGACATCGCCCCACACCTGTTCCACCAGGTCGTCGGCCAGGTGCGGCGCACGCGGCAGCGAAGTGCTCGCCAAGGCGGCGAGCGTGCGATCGGCTGTGTCGACCATGAGCGCGCTCCTTTGCGACCCTCGGCGGCACTTGTCCAGGAGAGGCTAGTCACGTGATCAGCGTCGAGTCCACCACTCGCGCCAACGCCGGCTGAGCCGTCCGGGCGCCGGTCTGGAGCAATCCGCACAAGATCCGCGCCGGATCGGTGGGCGATCTGTCCTCGATCGGCACCGGTGTCGTGCTCAAGATGAGGCACTGACCCAGCCGCCGATCAACGCCGATCGGCCCGGCCAGCGGCCGGGGCTGTCGGCGCGGGGAAAACCGATGGAACAACGAAGTTCGCAACAATCCGCCGGCCAGGTGGACCGCCGCCGCTTCCTCGGGCTGCTGCTGGCGGCGCCGACCGTGGCGGCTGCCGCGCAGCTGGGCTCGCCGGCCGAGGCGGCCGCTGCGCTGCCCGAACCCTCCGACGCCTACGACCTCAACGACCTGCTCACCGAGGCGGCGATGCCGACCTCGAACCTCATCTCGGTGCAGGTGCACCAGGACGGCACCGCATCGTTCGAGATGCCGCGGGTGGAAAGCGGCCAGGGCGTCACCACCACGGCCGCGATGCTCATCGCCGAGGAGCTGGACCTGCCGGTGGAGAAGGTGCGGGTCACGCTGGCCGACGCCCGTCCGGAGCTGCTGTTCAACCAGTTCACCGCCGGTTCCAACACGGTGATCTCGATGTACACGCCGATCCGGGTGGCCGCGGCCATCGCCCGCGGCCGGTTGTTGCAGGCGGCTTCGGCGGAGCTGGGCGAACCGGTGGGGCTGCTCGGCAGCAAGGCCGGGTTGATCACCTCGGTGGCCGGTACCCAGCTGCCCTACGGCGAGCTGGCGGAGAAGGCGGCCAGCGACGTCACCAAGCAGGTCGAGGCGGTGCTCAAGCCCGAGTCCGAGTTCCGCGTCGTCGGCAAGCCGCACGACCGCATCGACGCCAGGGACGCGGTGACCGGGCGCAAGCGCTTCAGCATGGACCTGGACGTGCCCGACGCGCTGCCCACGATGGTCTGCCGCCCGCCGACCATCAAGGGAACCGTCGACTCGGTGTCCAATTTGGACGAGGTGCGGCGGATGCCGGGCATCACCGACGTCGCGCAGATCTCCACCGGCGTGGCGGTGCGCGGTGCGACCTTCGGCCAGTGCATCGACGCGGTGAACGCGCTGTCGGTGCGCTGGGGACCGGGCACTGTGGACGGCGAGTCCGACGAGACGGTGCTGGAGAAGATCAAGGCCGCGGAGATCCCGCTGGTGGTGCCGGACGTCGGCGAGACCGTGGAGGGCGAGTTCACCTTCCACTTCCGCAACAACGCGGCGCTGGAGCCGAACACCGCGGTCGCCGACGTGCGCGCGGACGGCGCCGAGATCTGGTCCTGCCTGCAGTCGCCGATCCTGTGCCAGCAGGAGGTGGCGAAGAAGCTGGGGCTGCCGCAGGAAAAGGTCACCGTGCACGTCCAGCAGGGCGGCGGCGCGTTCGGGCGCCGGATGTTCAACGACGTCGTGCTGGAAGCGGTCGAGATCTCTCGCGAGATCGGCAAGCCGGTGAAGCTGATGTGGCACCGTACCGACGAATGCAGGCAGGGCCGCACGCACCCGATGTGCACCTCGCGCATCCGCGCCAGCTACTCCGGCGACAAGGTGCTCACCTTCGAGCAGCGGCACACCAGCGTGGCCACCGACTACACGATGGGCTTCGCCGAGGCGATCACTTCGATGGCAGCCCGGCTGCCACCGCTGGGGCTGGGCAACTTCGCCGGGTTCTCGGTGCCGGTGTTCGAGCTGACCGTCGGCGTGCCCTACAAGTTCGGCGCGACAACGCAGCTGCTCAACGAGATCATGCAGTACGACACGTTCCCGACCGGCAGCAACCGCAACCTGTTCAACCCGGACGTGCGCACCGCGCAGGAGCTCATCGTCGACCAGCTCGGGGCGAAGATGGGCAAGGATCCCTACCAGTTCCGGCGCGAGTTCATCGACGACGAGCGGCTGCTGGCCGTGCTGGACAAGGTCGCCGAAGCCGGTCAGTGGGGCCGGGAAATGGCGCCGGACACCGCGCAGGGCATCTCCGTGCACAAGGAGTACAAGGGCGCCACGGCGACCCTGGTGGAGATCGACTGCCGTCCGGAGACGGTCAACCGCAAGATTCGCAGCGCCGTCACCGGACCCCGCGTGACCAAGGTCGTGCTGGCCGTGGACGCCGGGCTCGCGCTGAATCCGCGCGGTCTGGAAGCGCAGATGCAGGGCGGCATCAGCGACGGCATCGCGCAGGCGCTGACCTCCAGCCTGCATCTCAAGGACGGCACCTTCCTGGAAGGCAGCTGGGACGACTACTTCTACACCCGGCAGTGGAACGCACCACCCGAGGTGGAGATCATCGTCATGCCGCCGACCACCGGAAAACCGGGCGGTGCGGGCGAATTCGGCGTTCCCTCCTCGATGGCCGCGACCGCCTGCGCGTACGCGCGAGCCACCGGCACGATGCCGACGAGCTTCCCGATCAACCACGACAAGCTGAGCTTCGAGCCGAAGCCCACGGTCCCGCCGCTGCCGCAATCACCCACGAACGGCCTCGATTTCGCCTACTGAGTGCCCGGTTTCTCAGCACACGAACCGACGCCCCCACCACGTTTGAGGAGAATCCCTTGGCACAGCAGACTTTCCGGCTGAACGGCGAACAGGTCACAGTGGACATCGAGGACGACGTGCGGCTGCTGTGGGTGCTGCGCGAGGTGCTCGGCTTCTACGGGCCGAAGTACGGCTGCGGCATCAACGTCTGCAAGGCGTGCACCTCGCACATCAACGGCAAGGCGTTCAACCCGTGCTCGGTGCCGGTCGGCGAGATCGGCCCGGACGACGAGGTGACCACCATCGAAGGATTACCCGAGACCGCGGGCGCCGACCTGCACCCGATGCAGGAGGCGTGGCTGGAGCAGGACGTGGCGCAGTGCGGCTACTGCCAGCCGGGCCAGATCATGGCGGCGGTGGCGAAGGTCCGCCAGGTCCGCGCCGCGGGCCGCGAGATCACCGACTCCGACTTGGACGAGATCCGCAACATCTGCCGCTGCGGCACCTACACCCGCATCCGGGAAGCGATCAAGTCCGGGGCGCAGAACATGTGATCGCGGCATCGGCTGCGAACGACGGGCGTGCAGTCGACCCCCGGGTGCTGTTGCGCTCCCGCCTGCGGTTGTGCGGGCGGGAGCGGCTCCCCGTCAGGAGGGATCAACGGCCGCGAGCACCGCCGGACCGACCGGAACCTCTCAGGAGCCCGAGCCCGCCGCATGCGGGAACCGGCCTTCGCCGCGCGGTCCGACGAGGCGTTCGACCAGTTCCCGCTCCTGCTGCGGGTGCGGAGCAGCGTTCATCAGTGCGTTCCAATCCTCTTCCACCTTGCGCAGGAACTCCGCCCAGGGGTGGGGGAACGCACCGAGGTCCACGTAGCGCTGGTTGTCCCGCAACTTGCCCGAACCGATCTTGTCCTGCTTGTGGCCGTGGACGCTGGACTCCGGGTTGCTCGTCTTCTCCGTGGAACGCCAGTTGTGCACGTATCCGACCGGGCTGTCCTCGTTGTGCGGCGCGAGCGTTTCCAGCCCGACTTCGAGGGATCCCGCCCGCTTTTCCCGCGGCGGGGTGTAGATCAGCAGCAGGTGCCCGTGCGCGCCGTTGGGCAAGATCACGTCACCGTTGCAGTCGGAGCGCCGCAAGCCGCCCATACCCCCGTTCACGCCCATCAGCCTGACCTGCTCGTCGGGGTCTCTGGGCACCTTGTTGCGCAGCGAGGCGATCGGCCCGCCGCGTTCTTTGAACGCGCCCTGGCCCTTGTCCGTGTCGTTGCTGATCGACATGTAGTGGGTGGCGAAATCGCGTTCCGTGACCGAGTTGGTGAGTTCACCCTGCTCGTCGGTCAACTCCAGCCACTGCGTCAGCTCGAAGCGCCCGGCCCCGCCGGTCGACAGCGACGGAATGCGGATGTTCACCCGTCCCCCGTGCGCCAGCGCCCGCGCTACGTCGCCGTCGCGGAAGTCGATGTGCCCCTGCTCGGTGTTGATCTGCAGACCGTTCTGCAAGATCAAGAAGATCCGGGTGAGCAGCTGTTGCGCGCGGGCCTGGTTCTTCTCCTCGTCGCTGGCGGTGGCGCCCGACGGTTCCCGCGGGTTCAGCGTGTTCACGAAGGATTCGCGGATCTGCTGGTCCCGTTCGGCGTGCAGCGGCGCCCGTTCCTCCGCGGGCAGCTTGTTCGCGTGCAACGTGCGGCCGAGGGTGTAGGCGGGGCTGTCCTGCTCGCCGTCGCGGACCCGGCCGCGGAACTCCAGCGTGGCGATGAGCAGTCGCTGCCCGGGTTCGAGCTGGAGCCAGTCGTGGTAGTCGGCCTTGGACGTGTACTCCAGGGCCGCCTGGTAAGTCCCGATCCCCGCGGCATCCAGCCAGTTCGCTTCCTGCTGCTCGATGTCCCGGAGCTCCTGCTCGTCGAACAGCGGTCCCTTCTTCAGCCGTTTCAGCAGATCGGACTTCAGCTGCTGCGCGTTCAGCCGGTCTCCCAAAAGCCGCCGCGCACCTGTCGGTGCCGCCACGCCCTTCCGCTTTTCTCCGGCGGTTTGCACCGGTACCGCGCTCGCTCGTTGCACGGCCGCCGTCGCGGTGCGATTGCCCAGCCGCTGTTGCAGCGCGAGGACGTCAGGCGGGGAGAGCTCCGCAGACGGCCGCGGGGGCCCGATCGCCCGCGGCTGGGCCGTGCGGGCGGATCCGGGCCGTTCGTGCTGCCGTTCGCGCTCCGGTTCGTTGCTCCGCGCATTGCCCATCGGATCGAGCCTCACACCAACGGACCTGCCGGGGCATGTCCTAAAGGGCAACCGTCGGGGCAGAACCCGCGTGCGGGGCAGTTGCGAATACTGGGCGTCAGCGGTCCGGCTGTGCCGGTTGCTACGAAAGCGGTGCCGGCGTCACCGATCTGGCGGTCGAAGTCATGCGTGCGAACCGACCGCGGCGGGCCGCCGCACGCAGATCACCGCGTGCGCAAGTTGCGATGTCGCGGCGGAGAACATGTGACATCCGCGCAGTTGCACATCACTGGCGAGAACGCTCAGGCTGGTCACCGCCACGACGAGGGAGGTACCGGTGACCGGTGAACGGGCGATCGAAGCGGTGCGCGGCAACTGGACGCGGCGGGCCGCCGCCTACGACGACTTCTACCGGCATTACCCCGAGGACAAGCGCGCGGCGTGGAAGTCGGTGTGCGACAAGGCGTTGCGCGCGGCGTTCCCGCACCGGCAGGAACCGTTGCGGGTGCTGGACGTGGGCACCGGAACCGGTTTCCTGTCCACATTGGTCGCCGAGCTGGGCCACCAGGTCACCGCGGTCGATCCGACCGCGGCGATGCTCGGGCACGCCCGCGAAGCCGCCGATCGGCGCGGGGTCGACATCCGGTTCGAGGAGTGCGGCGGGCACGACGTCACCCGGCTCGGCACCGAGTTCGACCTCGTGACCTCCCGATACGTGCTCTGGACGCTGCCGGAGCCGGTGCGCGCGCTGCTCGCTTGGCGGCAGGTGTTGCGCCCGGACGGTGCCGTGCTGTTGGCGGACGGCGTATGGCACACGTGGGGGATGGACGCGCGGCGCGCGCTCAACTCGCTGAAACCGGGCGCGGACCACGGTTTTCTCCGGCGGCTCGCACGGGACTACGCCCAAATCGGGCGCGCCACGCCGAACTGGCAGGGGCTCACCGCCGAGAAGGCCGAGAAGTTGTTGCGCGCAGGCGGTTTCGAGGTCGGGGAGTGGTTCGACCCGCTGCTGCCGGACTACGCGCGTCCGGTGAGCGCTTCGTTCTTCCTCTGCACCGCGCGGGTCCGCTAGTCCACCGATTGGCCGGTGCGGGCAGGACCCGCACCGGCCTCGGGTGATCAGCGGCCCATCAAGGCGCGCATCGTGTCGATTTCCTCGCGCTGGGTGCGCACGATGTTCTCGGCCATCTTCTTCGCCTCCGGCGCGCTGCCTCGGGCGAGTTCGGTTTCGGCCATCCGCACCGCGCCCTCGTGGTGGGCGATCATCAGCTCCAGGAACCGGTGGTCGAACTCGACGCCGTTGGTCGCCGCCAACTCGTCCAGCTGCTGCGGCGACATCATGCCGCCCATCCCGGCGTGCCCGGAAGCGCCCATGTGCTGGGAATGCCCGCCTTCCGGAGCGCCCCACCGGCGCAGCCATCCGGTGAGCGTGTCGATCTCCGGGCCCTGCGCGGCCTCGATCTTGCCTGCCAGCTCCCGCACCTCGGGTGCGCCTGCGCGCTGCTCGGCCAGCCGGGACATCTCCACCGCCTGCTGGTGATGCGGAATCATGCCTTGCGCGAACGTGATGTCCGCGGGCGCGGCGGCCGCCTGTTGCGCGGAGTGGTCCTGCTGCCCGGAATGCTCCTGCTGCGCAGAAGGGCCCTGGGGGGCGGGACCGTGACCCGCGTGCTCAGCGCCTCCGCCGCAGCCGGTCAGCGCGGCGGCAGCGGCCAGGCCGCCGAGTGCGGCGGCGATTTTTCGCTTGTTCATGGTGTTCCTCGTTCGTCGATCTGCTGCGGCTCGCGGAACCTCTCCAAGGAGGCGGCGCTGATCAGCGCTGGAGCACGCACAGAACGGCGAGGCGCCGCGGAACCGGACTCGGCGGCGCCCGCGGCCGCGCCCGCACGATTCCCCGCCGCGGCGCGGGAACGGGCACGACCGGACGGGAGACCTTGCCCAGCAGCGGCAGCAACACCGAGGCGATCCCCGCGAGGATCGCCAGGCACAGGTGCAGCGGATCGTGCTGCGGCGCCGGGATCGCATCGATCGATCCGGCGCGAGCCGCGGGATCGTGCAGGCCGTGCTGATCGGTCGCGGCGTTGACCGTGGTTCGGTGCTCAGCGGCTGTGCGAGCGTGCGCACCGGCCACGGCGTGCTGTTGCGAAGTCACGGTGTGCTGCTGGGAAGCCGACGGTTGCTGCGGAGCCGAGGGTTGCTGGGAAGCCGTGGCGGCATGCCCGTCGACCTGGCCGTGCCCACCGTGCCCCGCCGGAACGTGATGCATCAGCAACACTCCGAGCACGAGCCCGACCAGCAGCACCCACCGGCCGGGGCTTGACCGACCACGCACGCCTCCCAGCCTAACGACCGCCTGGCGCAACCCGTCGGACCGGACGGCGCCCGACCGTCACCAGCCCACC
Source organism: Saccharopolyspora galaxeae (assembly GCF_016526145.1). Taxonomy (GTDB): domain Bacteria; phylum Actinomycetota; class Actinomycetes; order Mycobacteriales; family Pseudonocardiaceae; genus Saccharopolyspora_C; species Saccharopolyspora_C galaxeae. The sequence goes on along the minus strand of NZ_JADDUE010000003.1, from coordinate 213,094 downwards.
TTCCCCTTGCCCGCGAGCAGCGACTTCGCGATCACCGTGCGCATGATGTCGCTGGTGCCTTCGCCGATGGTCATCAGGATCGAGTCGCGGTAGAGCCGCTCGATCTCGAACTCCTTCGAGTAGCCGTACCCGCCGTGCACCCGCATCGATTCCTGCGCGGCCTGCAACGCGACCTCGGAGGCGTGCAGCTTGGCCATGCCGGTCTCCAGGTCGGCCCGCTCACCGCGGTCCAGCTTGCTCGCCGACCAGTAGGACAGCAGGCGCGCGGCCTGCAATCGGGTGGCCATCTCCGCGATCCGCAGCTGGATCGCCTGGAACTGCCCGATGGCCTGGCCGAACGCTTCGCGCTCGCCCGCGTAGGCCACCGCCTCGTCGTAGGAGCGCTGCGCGATGCCGAGACTGCGCCCTGCGATGTTCAACCGGCCGGTCTCCAGCGCGGAAAGGGCCTGCTGCATACCGCGCCCCTCCACCCCGCCGAGCAGGTTCTCCGCGGGCACCCGCACGTCCTCGAACACCACCTCGCAGGACTCGGTGCCCTTGTAGCCGAGCTTCGGGATGTCCTTGGTGACGGTGAAACCGGGCGCATCGGCGTCCACCAGCAGCACGCTCATGCCGCGGTGCGCGGGCTCGGCGCTGCGGTCGGTCTTGACCAGCACCGGCAGCGGGTCGGCGTGCCGCGCGTTGGTGATCCACATCTTGCTGCCGTTGAGCACGTAGTGCTCGCCGTCGCGCTCGGCGGTGCTGCGGATGCCCTGCAGGTCGGTGCCCGCGTCGGGTTCGGTCAGCGCGATGCCGGTGCGCCGCGCGCCGGTCGCCAGCTCCGGCAGGTATTTCCGCTTCTGCTGCTCGGTGCCGTGCCTGGCGAGCATCCAGGTGGACACCGAATGGCTGCCGAGGATGCCGCCGATGCCCATCCAGCCGCGCGCGATCTCCTCGAAGACCAGGGTGAACGTCACGAAGTCCGCGTCGACCCCGCCGTACTCCTCGGGCACCAGCAGTCCGAACAGCCCGAGTTCGGCCATCTTGTCGATGATCTCGGCGGGGTAGCGGTCGGCTTGCTCCCACTCCTTGGCGACCGGCACGATCTCGGCGTCCACGAAGTCCCGCAGGACCCGTTGGAACTGGGCTTGTTCCTCGTTCAGCTCGAAGTCCACGGCGCGTCTCCTTCCGCTCCGAAAGCGCCTCCGGCGGCGAGCCTGCGGAATTCCGCCGCGTCCACGCCGATCAGATCGTCCAAAGTGGATGATGTGTGCTCGCCCAGCTGCGGCGCGCGGTCGTGCTCGGCGCGCGGTTCGCCCGCGCGCACCGGAGATGCGACCTGCTCGACCTGCCCGAACCTCGGATGCTCGGTCCGCACCACCATGCCGCGCGCAGCGGTGTGCTCTTCGCGCAGCGCCTCCGGAACGGTGTTGATCGGTGCGCACGGCACACCGGCCGCTTCCAGGGCCGTGAGCCAGTCCGCGGTGCTTCGCCCGGCCAGTTCCCGCTCGATCAGCCGGACGCACTCGGCGGAGTTCTCGTAGCGCTCGGCCGGGGTGGCGAAGCGGGATTCGGCCGCCCACGCCGGAGAACCGATGGCTTCGACGAACTTCTCCCAGAACTTCTGCTTCGCGCAGCCGATCACGATCCACGAGTCCGCGGTCGGGAAGTTCTGGAACGGCACCAGGCTCGGATGCGCCGAGTGGTGCGTGCGCTTCGGCTCGAATTCGCGGTTGAGGTGCCAGGTCGCCAAGTACGTCAGCATCCCGATCGCGGTGTCGTACAGGCTCACGTCGCAGTCGCAGCCCACACCGTCGCGCCGCGCGCCGTGGATCGCCGAGAGCATCGACAGCGCAGCCACGAGTCCGCCCGAGTAGTCCACCATGGACAGTCCGGATTTGGTGGGCGGCCCGTCCGGCTCACCGGTCACCGACATCCAGCCCGCCAGGCCCTGCAACATGTAGTCGTAGCCGGGCTGCTCGCTGCGCGGCCCGGTCATCCCGTACCCGGACAGCGAACAGCACACGATCCGCGGGTTGAGGTGCTTGAGGTCGTCGTAGCGGATGCGCATCTTCTCCGGCACGTCGCCGCGCAGGTTCGAGTAGACCGCGTCGCTGACCGCGACCAGCCGCTCGAAGACCTCCCGGCCCTGCGGATTGGTCAGGTCCAGCAGCACGGAGCGCTTGTTGCGGTTGAACGCCTCGAAGAACAGCGAGTCGCCGCCTTCGGCGTACGGCGGGGTCTGCCTGCCGACGTCGCCGCCGAAGCGCGGGTCCTCGACCTTGATGACCTCCGCGCCGAGGTCGGCGAGGTGCACCGACCCGAACGGTCCCGCTCCGTACTGCTCGACGGCCAGTATCCGCACGTCCTGCAACGGAAGCCCGCTCATTCGGCACCTCCGGCTTCCAGCGACAGCGGGCCGTTCTTGGCCGCGGGGAAGGAGTCGATCTCCGCGGCGTGCGCCTGCTTGTAGATCAACACCGTGCGGTCGAACGACAGGCACTCGTCGCCTTCGGCGTTGAGCCCGCGGGTGTGCACGTTCACCAGGCCCGCGTACGGCTTGGACTTGGATTCCCGCTTGCCGGTGCAGATCGATTCGCCGTAGAGCGTGTCGCCCACGTACACGGGGTGGGTGAGCGCAACGTTGGTCATCGCCAGGTTGGCCACCGCGCGCTGGCTGATGTCGCGCACGCTCTGCCCGAGCAGCATCGCGATGGTCAGCCCGGAGTTGACCAGTACCTTGCCGAACGGGGTGTGCGCGGCGTAGTTCGCGTCGAAGTGCGCGGGGTGGGTGTTCATCGTCAGCAGCGTGAACCAGGTGTTGTCCGCTTCGCTGATGGTGCGCCCCAGCGGATGCCGGTAGACGTCGCCGACGGCGAAGTCCTCGAAGAAGCGCCCTTGCTGAGCTTCGTGCACGGTCACCGCCGCACCTCCTGTTCGCCCTTCGCCCGCCCGGCGGTGCCGGTGCGCCGCCGGGAGTTCCCCCGATTCGCCGGAGTTCCCCCCGATTCGCCGGAGTTCCCGGAGTATGCGTCCGGGCGAACTCGCCACGCAATACGTCTGACATTTTGCTGCCGTGGTCTGCTCCGAGCGGTCCGGTTTGTCGTACGCTGGGTCGACACCGACCGACCGGGGGGCGGAGATGACGGCGGACGACGGCGCGAAGCTGCGGGTGCGCCCGGTGCAGGCCGCCTACCGGCAGGTGGCCGAGCAGCTGCGGGACCAGATCGTCAGCGGCGCGCTGCCCTCCGGGGCGAAGCTGCCGAGCGAATCCGAGCTGGGCGGCATGTTCGGGGTCAGCCGCTCCACCGTGCGCGAGGCGCTGCGGCTGCTGGCCAGCCAGCACCTGATCGACACCGCCCGCGGCGTGACCGGTGGCAGCTTCGTCGCCGCCCCGGACGCCGGAGCGGTCGCCGAGCACCTCGGCGGCACGCTCGGGCTGCTGGTCAACGCGCGGAACATGAGCGTGGACAACCTGCTGGAAGCCCGCTTGCTGCTGGAACCGCCCGCGGCCCGGCTCGCCGCCGAGCGCGCCGACGTCGCGGATCTCGCCGAACTCCGCGAAACGACGGAGAAGACCGGGCACCTGCATCCGGACGAGGGCTTCGCGGTGCACTGGGACTTCCACACCACGCTGGTGGCGGCCAGCGGCAACCCGCTGCTTCGGATGATGTGCCAGCCGGTGAACGCGGTGCTGCGCACGCGGCTGCACCGGGATCGGGTGGCGCGGGAGGTGTGGGAGGACATCGACGCCGAGCACGCTCGCGTGCACGAGGCGGTCGCCGCGGGCGACGCCGACGCGGCCGAGGAGCTGGTGCGCGAACACCTCCTCGCGCTGCGCCCGCTCTACGAGCGCATGGAGGACTGACCTCCCCGTCTCCCGGTTCCTTCCCGAGTGAACGGACTGTTCGACTGAATAGATTGGACGAGCGGGCCGTTCACTCGGAAAGCTCGCTCGGAAAAGTCTGACGTTTGTCTTGTGGGTGTCGTGGCGAGGCTTGCAGACTGATGGTGTCCGGCGGTCGTCAACGGCGAGACCACCCGGTCCGGCCCGCTGGTCCGACAGCCATGGAGGCGCCATGCCCGCCATCGCGGACGTGCTCGGCGATTTCGCCGCCCGCACCACTGCCCAGCACATCCCGGACGAGGTGCTGGAGCGGGCGCGGCACCTCGCGCTGGACTCGGTCGGCGTCGCGTTCGCCGCCACCGAGCACGATTTCGCCCGCAACGCCCGGCGCGCGGTCGCCGAACTCGGCCCCGGCGAGCAGCCGGTGCTGGGCCTGCCGGACCGGCTCGCCCCGCGGGAAGCCGCCATGCTCAACGCGATCCTGGTGCACGGCTTGGACTTCGACGACACGCACATGCCCGCGGTGACCCACGTGTCGGCTTCCGCGCTGCCGGTGAGCATCGCCGCCGCGATCAAGCACGGCCGCAGCGCCGAGGAGCTGCTCGCGGCCTACGTGCTCGGCGTCGAGATCAGCGCCCGCGTCGGCAAGGTCGCCCGCGGCGGCTTCCACGCCGCCGGGTTCCACCCGACGGGTGTGGCCGGGGCGTTCGGTTCCGCGGTGAGCGCGGCGAAACTGGCCGGAGCGGGCGCGGACGGAATCGCCGAGTCGCAGCGCATCGTCGGCTCGATGGCTTCGGGCCTGCTGGAGTTCCTGGCCGACGGCGCGTGGACCAAGCGGCTGCACCCGGGCTGGGCGGCCAACAGCGCGATCACCGCGGCGACCTTCGCCGCGACCGGCTGGCCCGGCCCGCCCGAGGTCTACGAAGGCCGCCACGGCCTGTACGCGACGCACCTGCAGACTTCCGAGTGGGACGCGCAAGACGCACTCGACGGGCTGGGCGAGCGCTGGGAACTGCTGGACACCGCGGTCAAGCCGTACCCGAGCTGCCACTTCACGCACGCCTTCGCCGACGCGATCCTGGCGCTGCGCGAGTCCGCAGGCATCGAAGCGTCCGAAGTGGACTCGGTGCGCTGCCGCATCCACGAAACGCCCGCCGCCGCGGTCTGCGATCCGATCGAACGCAAGCGCCGCCCGCAGGACGACTACGACGCGAAGTTCAGCCTCCCGTTCATCGCCGGGGCCTGCCTGGCGCGCGGACGGCTCACGCTCGCCGAGTTCGCCGCGGATTCCTTGGCGGACCCGGAGATCCTGCGGCTCGCGCAGCTGGTCGAGATCGCCGACGACCCGGAAAGCCGTTTCCCGCAGGCATATTCGGGCGAAGTGGAGATCCTGCTGCGGGACGGCCGCAAGCTCACCCGGCGCGAGGACGTCAACCGCGGGCACGCCGAACGCCCGCTGACCCACGAGGACATCCGCGCCAAGTTCACCGACAACTTCGGCGCGGACGCGAAGGACACGATGCGGCACGTGCTCGCACTCGGGAACGGTGGCAGCGCGAGCGAATTCGCCGAAGCGTTGCGCGCCGGGTGAGCAGCCCGGCGCTCGCAGAGCCGCAACGAGCAGCGGCGGCTGCACGGTTCAGCATCAGTCCCGAACCCGCTGGGTCCTGAACCCGCGGCACCTCAGCTGAAGACGCGGCGCTCCGGCTCTCTCACCCGGAAGTCCGCGGCCGCGCACCGACCGTCGCCACCGACCGGGAAGCCGCCGCAGTCGCGAGCTCCACCGCGGCCGCGACCTCCCATCCCGCCGCGAGGTGCGCGGCGAGCGCGCCGTTGAACGCATCACCCGCGCCGGTCGTGTCCCGAACCGTCGTCTCCGGCGCGGGAAGACGCCGGACCCGTTCATCGGGGTGCACCAGCATGGAACCCTCGCCACCGAGGGTGACCACGACTTCGCGTTCGGTGAGCCGCGCCAGCGCCCGGGCGTGATCCTTGGTGTCGTCGCCCTCCGGGGAGGTCGAGCACAGCTCGGTGAGCTCGCCCAGCTCGCTCGCGTTCGGCGTCAGCAGCGGCGCGGCATCCAGCAGCTCGGCCAGTTCCGGCACGACCGGTGCCGGGTTGAGCACGCACGGCACACCCGCGCTCGCCGCGCGCCGCACCGCAGTGCGGATCGCCTCCGCCGGGATCTCCGTGCTCACCAGCAGGCATCCGGTTCCGGGCAGGGCCGAGTCCAGTACGTTGCCGACGTGCTCGGCGGTGACGCCGTAGTTCGCCCCGGCGCCCACCGCGATCTGGTTCTCCCCGGCGTGGTCCACCACGATCAGCGCCGAGCCGGTGGTGCGGTCGTCGAGCGCCGCGACGTCGTCCACGGACACGCCGTGCTCGCGCAGATCGCGCAGCGTTCCGCTGCCCGCGTCGTCGGCCCCGACCGCGCCCGCCAGTCGCACCCGCGCGCCCGCTGCGGCCGCGGCCACCGCCGCGTTCGCGCCTTTGCCGCCGCCGTAGTGCTCGACCTGATCGCCGACCACGGTCTCGCCTGGGCGCGGCAGGCGCGGCGCGGTCACGACGTAGTCCACATTGATCGCGCCGACCACCAGTACCCTGCCGATGGGCTGTTCGGTGCTGTCGCTGGCCGCCATGTAGCCGTACCTCACGTCGTCGAGAGCCGGTATTGCCGAAACCGTCCGGAATTCCGTCGAATAATCCGAAATGGACGGTCGAATGTCCCCGGCCGGAGTTTAGCCGAACGCCCGCGCAGCACGGTGCGTGCTCGCTCGATTACGGCCGCCGCCGCGCAAGCCGACCCGCGCGGCCGGCATCTAGACCGATCCGGTACGACTGTGCGGGGACGACTGGCGCGCACCGGCACGGTGCGACGAGCCGCGGTGCGCACGATCGCGGCGCCGCCGGTGGATCGCCTCCGCCCGGGTGCGCCGACGCGCCCTGCGACGACGAGCGCCACGACGTCCCAGCGACCGTTTGATGGGTGAGGTAAGCGAACCAGACATGAGCATCAAGATCGGGTACAAGGCGTCCGCCGAGCAGTTCGGGCCGCGCGACCTCGTCGAGTTCGCCGTCGAGGCCGAGCAGCGCGGCCTGGACAGCGTCATGGTCAGCGACCACTTCCAGCCGTGGCGGCACAACCAGGGTCACGCGCCGTTCGCGATGTCCTGGATGAGCGCGGTCGGCGAGCGCACTTCCCGCATCCAAATGGGCACCAGCGTGCTCACCCCGACGTTCCGCTACGAGCCCGCGGTGGTGGCGCAGGCGTTCGGCACGCTCGGCAGCCTCTACCCGGGCCGGGTGATGCTCGGCATCGGCACCGGCGAGGCGCTCAACGAGACCGCCGTCACCGCCCGCGAATGGCCGGAGTTCAGGGAACGCTTCCGCAGGCTCAAGGAATCGGTCGAGCTGATCCGGACGCTGTGGAACTCGGAGCGGGTCAGCTACGAAGGCGAGTACTACCGCACCGCGAACGCCACCATCTACGACGCGCCGGACGGCGGAGTGCCGATCTACGTGGCCGCGGGCGGGCCGATGGTGGCGAAGTACGCCGGCCGCGTCGGCGACGGGTTCATCTGCACCAGCGGCAAGGGCATGGACCTCTACACCGACAAGCTGCTGCCCGCGGTCTCCGAGGGGGCGGCCAAGAGCGGCCGCGACTCCGCGGCGCTGGACAAGATGATCGAGATCAAGCTCTCGTTCGACCCGGACCCGGAGACCGCGCTGCACAACACCCGGTTCTGGGCGCCGCTGGCGCTGCCCGCCGAGGTCAAGCACAGCCTGGACGATCCGGCGGAGATGGAGCGCGCGGGCAACGAGCTGCCGATCGAGCAGGTGGCGAGCCGGTGGATCGTGGCCTCCGACCCGGAGGACGCGCTGACCCAGATCAAGGCGTACCTGGATGCCGGTTTCGACCACCTGGTGTTCCACGCGCCGGGCTCGGACCAGTCGCGGTTCCTGCGGACCTTCACCGAGCAGGTCGTGCCCCGCATCCGCGACCTGACGTCCTGAGCAACCGATAGCGCAGCGTGCTCGCTGCGTCGCCCGGAGTCGCGATCAGTGGTCGACTTCGACTACGCGGAGTCCTGCACTGTTGCGGTCGCAGGTGTTGACCGAGAGTGTTGTGGCGAACCGTCGGTTGGGTTGAGTCGCGCATCCGGACGCCGGCTCGGCCAAGGTCGTGCGGGTTCGGCACCACGTGCTCGCTCGGCCGTTTGCACGCGAAGGAACCGGGTCATGAACTACGGGGATGGTCAGCGCCACGAACTCGCGAGCGTGATGAGCACGCTGGCCAGGAATCTGGAAGCGGAGACGAACGAGACGGACACGCTGGGCGCGATCGTGCAGACCGCGGTCAACACCGTGCCGGGCGTCTGGGCCGGAGGGATCACGCAAGTTTACCGCAAGCAGGTGAGCGCGCGAGTGCCGACGGACGAAATGGTGCGCCAGTGCGACGAGGCGCAGCAGGAGCTGGGCGAGGGGCCGTGCGTGGACGCCATCTGGCAGCGCGAAACCGTCGTCGTCGATGACATGAACGCCGAAACGCGCTGGCCTCGGTTCGCGGCTCGCGCCGCTGAGCTGAGGATCGGCAGCATGATCTCGTTCCGGCTGTTCGTCCAGGAGGACACGCTCGGCGCGTTGAACCTCTACGGCGACCACGAAGTGCGGTTCGGCGACGAGGCCCAGATCATCGGCGAAGTCTTCGCCGCCCACGCGGCCTTGGCCCTGTCCGGGGCGCGGCACCATCGGCAGCTCAGCGAGTCGGTGGCGTCCAGGGACGCCATCGGACAGGCCAAGGGGCTGCTGATGTGCCAGCACCGCCTCGGTGCGCAGCAGGCGTTCGACCTGCTAGTGCGGGCTTCGCAGCAGTCCAACATCAAGCTGACCGAGGTCGCCGCCTGGGTCGTGGCCGAGCACGAGAACCCGGGCGGCGCCTCCCGGCCGCAGAGCAATTGAACTCATCCCAGCACGTCACGCCCGCGCGTCACACCAGTCGATGCGCGCCGCAGATCTGGCAGATCAAGCGGTCGCGGGGATCGTCGGCGCGGTCGTGGTCGGCGGACTCGGTCAGCGCGTGGTGACCGCAGACGCCGCAGGCCAGCTGCGATTCCAAGCTCAGCGTCGGGGCCAGCTGCGGGTCGGCGGGATGGGTTCGCGAGGCCATTGCGACCTCCTAACGTGCTTTCCGGCGACGGCGAACGCCGCCAAAATCTGACGTCAGGCCGCTGTGCACTCAACCGCCTGTCCCGGTCAACGTCATCAGCGGGCCGGGGAATTCCCGGCGCCGGAAGATGTGTTCCCCGGGGCGCACCGATGTGCATGTGGCGGTTGAGCCGAGCGGGATGTCGACGAAGCTCTTCGCCCGCCACCGGCGCGACGCGCGGTGGCGGAGCCGCTGCGGTTCCGCCACCGCGGGTCTTGCCGGAGCACCCCTCAGTGCTTGCCGAGCTCGCCGTCGACCCGGCGCCAGACGCCCTGCGGGTTGCCGTCGGCGAGCACGCCGGGCAGCAGCTCCGGCGGAACGTCCTGATAGGACACCGGACGCAGGAAGCGATCGATCGCCAGCGTGCCGACCGAGGTCGTCCGTGAGTCCGAAGTGGATGGATACGGTCCGCCGTGCACCATGGCGTGCCCGACCTCGACGCCGGTCGGCCAGCCGTTGAACAGGATCCGGCCCGCCTTGCGCTCCAAAGTGGACAGCAACGTGCCCGCCTGCGCGGAGTCCGCGGCGCTCGCGTGCACCGTCGCGGTCAGCTGCCCCTCGACCGCGGCGGCCACCGCGCGGACCTGCTCGGCATCGCGGCAGCGCACCACCAGCGACGACGAGCCGAACACCTCGTCGCCCAGCCCGTCCGCGCCGAGGAAGTCATCGGCGTCGGTGACCAGCAGCGCCGCCCGGCAGGACTGCGGTGCGTCGGACTCCTGCCCGCGCGCGAGCACCTGGATCTCGGGCCGGTCGGCGAGCGCGGAGACGCCTTCGGCGTAGGAGCGGGCGATGCCGGGAGTAAGCATCGGGGTCGGCGCCGAAGCCGCGACCGCTTCGGCCGCCGCGTCCAGGAAGTTCTTCAGTTCCGGGCCGTCGGCCGCGATGACCAGGCCGGGGTTGGTGCAGAACTGGCCGGAGCCCAGCGTCAGCGAGCCGACGAACTCCTTGCCCAGTTCGGCGGCACGCTCGGACAGCGCGCCGGGCAGCAGGAACACCGGGTTGATGCTGCTCATCTCCGCGTAGACCGGGATCGGCTGCGGCCGCCGCTGCGCAGCGGCGAGCAGCGCCAAACCCGCGGTGCGCGAGCCGGTGAAGCCGACCGCCTGGATCCGCGGATCGCTCACCAGCGCCGTGCCCAGCTCCGGCCCGGAGCCGTAGAGCAGCGAGAACGTTCCGGCGGGCAGCCCGCACGCGGACACGGCCTCGGTGATCGCCCGCCCGACCAGCTCGCAGGTGCCGGGGTGCGCGTCGTGCGCCTTCACCACCACGGGGCAGCCCGCGGCCAGCGCGGAAGCGGTGTCGCCGCCCGCGACGGAGAACGCCATCGGGAAGTTGCTCGCGCCGAACACCGCGACCGGGCCGAGCGCGATCTTGCGCTGCCGGATGTCCGGGCGCGGCGCGGGGGAGCGGTCCGGCAGTCCAGGGTCCACCCGCGCGCCCTGGAAACCGCCTTCCCGCACGACCTGCGCGAACAGCCGCAGCTGCCCGGTGGTGCGGCCGCGTTCGCCGGTCACCCGGCCCATCGGCAGGCCGCTTTCGGCGTGCGCGCGCTCGGGCAGCGCGTCGCCGATCGCCTCGATCTTCTCGGCGATGGTCTCCAGGAACACCGCGCGCTGCTCGAGGGTGGTGGCGCGGTAGGTGTCGAAGGCGGCTTCCGCCGCGGCGCACGCGCGCTGCACCTCGGCAGGCCCGCCCCAGCCGTAGGCGGGGTCCAGCTGAGCACCCGTGCCGGGGTCGACGGCGCGGATCTGCTCGCCGCCGCCGGGCACCGGGTCGCCCGCGATGAGCATCCGCCCGGTGAGTTCGGTGCCGACCGTGGTCATGCGGTGAGTCCTCCCAAGAAGTGTTCGAACATGGTCTGCGTAGCGGGTCACCTGGCGGAACCCGCCGGCGGTCCGGTCGAGTCCCGAACCACAAGCGGCTGACGCCGCTGGTGAAACAGCTCTTGATCCGTCACGAGCGCCGACCGCGCGCAGTCGATGTCGACCCGAACACTAGATTCGGGTATTGATGCGTGTCCAACTCCCACCGCGCATCGACTCTTGCGGAATGCGCATCAGTGAGGCGGCAAGGCATGTTCACGCTCAACCAGCTCGCCGGCTTCGTAGCGGTCGCCGAGGAACTGCACTACGGCCGGGCGGCGGAGCGGCTGCGGATGACCCAACCACCGCTGAGCCGCCAGATCCAGCTGCTGGAACGCGAGATCGGGGTGCGGTTGTTCGACCGCGGCGGCCGCGCGGTGCGGCTGACCCCGGCGGGCAAGGCTTTCCTGCGGGACGCGCGGCGGCTGCTGCACGAGGCGGAGAACGCGACGCTGGCGGTGCGGCGGGTTCCTGCGGGCGAGGCCGGTTCGCTGCGCATCGGGTTCACCGCGACGTCCGCGTACGGCCTGCTCGGCGGCGTGCTGGAGACGGCCCGGGACCGGTTGCCGCACGTGGACGTGGCGTTGCGGGAGCTGGTCACGCGCGATCAGCTCGACATGCTGTCCTCCGCAGCGCTGGACCTCGGCCTGATGCGACCGCCGATCACGCGGCCGGAACTCGACTCGCGCCGGGTGGTGACCGAGCCGCTGCTGGCCGCGCTGCCCGCCGGTCACCCGCTGGCGAACGGTTCGGAACCGCTGAGCCCCGCTGATTTCGACGGCGCGGACGTGGTGATGTATTCGCCGACCGAAGCGCGCTACTTCCACGAGCTGCTGGTCAGCATCTTCCGCGAGGCGCACGTGACGCCGCACTACACCCAGCACGTCAGCCAGGTGCACACGGTGCTGGCGCTGGTGCGCGCGGGGCTGGGGCTGGCGCTGGTGCCATCGACGGCGACGTTGCTGCGGTTCGAGGGGGTGGTGCTGCGGCCGGTGCGGCTGCCCGAGCCGGAGCCGGTGGAGCTGCACCTCGGGTGGCGGCGGGCCAACGACAACCCGGCGTTGTGGGCGTTGCTCGGGCTGCTGTGACCCGGGCGTTCGGCGCAGCGGCACCGCACATCGGAAAAAGTGTCCTTTGTGGACGTAATTGATGTGTCCGGCTTGCGGGTTCGAGCGCGCGGTCGTCACCGGGTGCGGACCGGCGTCCGCCGCAGGCTAGCGAAACCGACTGTCCAACTTGGACGTTAAGCTCAACCGGTTCGGAGCAGCGCCACATCCCGCGCGCCGTGCCTACAATCGGCGAGCAGCGCCGGACTCGACATGGAGGGGACCGCATGGCCGCCGCAGACTTCGTGCGCAAGATCCGTTCCCGGCAGCCCGCGCTCGGCTACTGGGTGACGCTGGACGCGCCCGCGGCCGTCGAAAGGCTCGCGCTGGTCGGCTACGACTACGTCTGCCTGGACGGCCAGCACGGGCTGTTCGGCTACCAGGGGCTGCTCAACGGGCTGATCGCGGTGCAAGCCGCGGGCGGGTCGGCCGGTGTGGCGCGGGTGGACTCGAACAACCCGACCTCGATCTGCCGTGCGCTGGACGCCGGGGCGGACGCGATCATCGTGCCGCTGGTCGACGACGCCGAGCAGGCCGCGTCGGCGGTGGCCGCGACCCGCTACCCGCCGAACGGCGTGCGCTCCTACGGACCGATGCGCTCGGGACTGCGGATCGGGCCGAAACCGGCGGAAGCGGACGAGAGCGTGGCCGTGCTCGCCATGGTGGAGACCGCGCGGGGCTTGGCCAACGTGGAATCGATCTGCGCCACGCCCGGGCTCGACGCCGTCTACATCGGACCGGCCGACCTGTCGCTGGCCGTCGGTGCCGCGTACCCCGGTGATCCCGCGGTGCAACGGGATTTCGACGCGGCGCTGGCCCGGATCCGCACCGCGGCCGACGCCGCGGGGATCGCGGTGGGCATGCACACCCCGGACGGCGCGACGGCCGCGCGGCGGCTGGCGGAAGGGTTCACCTTCGCCAGCGTCTCCAGCGACGTCGAGCACCTCCAGCAGGTCGCCAAGTCGCATCTGGACACGGCGTCGCGCGGCTGAGCCCGGTGGTCACAGCGCCGGAGCGGTGGACTTCGGCGGTTCGGCGTCCGAATCGCCCTGCGAGCTCTCGGCGGGCTTCGGCTGCTTCGCCTGCTTCGGCTGTGCGCTCTGCTCCGCCGCTTCCGGCTGCTGGGCTGGTTTCGCCTGCTCCGTGGAGTCCGCCTTGCTCCCGCCGTCCGCCTGCGCTTGCTCCGCCCCCTGCACCGGCTCTGCGGAGTCCGATGTGGACTCCGCGTCGGTGGCTGCTCCGGTCGCCACCGGCTTCGCCCGGTTCCGCTTCGGTTCGTAGCCGAGCAGGTGATCCCGCAGCCGCAGGTGGGTGAACCGGTAGCCGCCATCCACTTTGGACAGCAAGCTGCGCTCGGCCAGCCCGCGCAGCAGCGCGTAGCGCCGCGGCGGCAGCTCGGTCAGCGCGAGCGCCCGGCCGAGCCACTCGGACACGGCGTTCTTCAAGGTGTCGAACGGGAACACGTCGCTGTGCCACACCGCGGGCGCGGACAGCCCGCCGATCAGCAGTCCCACGCCCGCCGTCAGCGCCTCCACGTCGAACGGGCGGCCCAGCAGCAGCGTCGGCAGCACGCCGACCAGCCCGGCCACCGCGACCAGCGGTGCCGAGCTGCGCAGCAAAGCAGGCGCCGGGTGCTCGAACGTCTCGTAGTGCTCCTCGGTGAACGCCCACCACACCTCGTCACGGGCCGCGGTGGCCACACCCGCGCAGATGCCCAGCACCAGCCCGATGCCGATCGACTTGACCAGTTCCCCCGGCCCGGTCCAGAACATCAGCACCCCGACGCCGATCGTGCCGAGCAGCCCGATCGTGGCGCTGTTGCCGGGCATCCTCGACCACGACTCGACCGCACCGAGGATGACCAGGAACGACACCAGCACCACTGCGATCACGCCGACCCAATTCGGAGCGTTCGCCAGCGCGGTCGTCCACGGGGAGATCAGCCCGCTCAGCGCCAGGCTCACCACCAGCCCGAACGCATAGCCGCCCAGCGCGGTGATCCAGCCCTGCGGCACGGTCCCGACCTTGCCCGCCGGGCGCAGCCAAGGCAGCGTCGCCAGGTAGTCCATGTAGAGCACGTAGCCGACCAGCACGAGCACTGCGATCAGCCCGGCGGCGGGACCGAGCAGCATCCCGGTCGCCAGCGTGGCACCGGTGGTCGCCCCGGCCAGCAGTCCCGGCAGCCCGCGCGCGAACACGTGCGCCACGGTGGTGGTGGGCAGGAACCGCGCCCAGGACACCAGAGTGGGCAACCGGGTGCGCGCGGTGAGGTCGTTGCACAGCGGGCTCGCCGAAACCCGTGCCAGGAACCGCAACGTGCGCAGCGCGCGATCCGGCGGATAGGGCAGCTCGGAGCCTCGGCCCGTGCTCAGCGCAGCCGAGAAGTACTCGTCGATCAGCTTGGCGCGCCGCTGCGCGTCGGTGCCGCGGACGGCGAGTTCGTTCGCCGGACGGTCCCGGAAAGCCAGCGCCACGACGTTGCACATCAGCGGCGTGTCCAGCAGTCCGCACAGCTCCGGGTCGCGGCGCAGCGCGGTGCGCACCCCGTCCAGCCGCGGGCCGCCGCGGGTGAAGTATTCGACGATCTGCCTGCGCGTCAACGGGTTGACCGTCACCGAGGTGTGCAGTTCCAGCGGCTCGGTCAGCGCTTCGTGGTGCTCGTCGCGGCAGCACACGACCAGTTCCGGGATGGGGAACTCGTCGCGCACCGCGTTGATCTCGCGGACGCAGCGCTGCCGGTAGTCCGCCGGCACCTCGTCGAGTCCGTCCAGCATCAGGGAGAGCTTGCCCTGCTCCAGCCAGATCCGGCCCAGCGACGGGTGGATCGTGTAGCGGCGTTCGATCTCGCGCAGCAGCCACTTCTGGAACTCGCCAGGGGGTGCGGGCCTGCGCTCGTCGGCGCGCCATCCGGACATCGCCCAGGAGCCGAGGTCGACGACCACCGGAATGGCCCGCCCGGTGTCGGCCGCGGCGCGGCGGGCCAGCGCCCGGGTCAGCTCCAGCAGTAGCGTCGTCTTGCCCGCACCCGGTCCGCCGAGCACGAGCATCGCGCCGTGCGCCTGGTCGAGGGTGGCGGCCAGGTCCGCGTCCGCGGGCAGTTTGCTCGGTTTGCCGTTGCCCGGTTGCAGCAGCCGGTCCGCCGGTCGGGCCATCGAAGGCGGCAGCTCGTCCAGCTCCAGTGACAGCCGCACGTGCTCTCCGAGCGAGCCCTTGAGCCGTTCGCGGGCGTAGTGCTCGGAATCCACTACCGAACGTGATCGATTCGCGGTGTTGTTCAGCCGCCGAGCGATGAGCGGTTTGTCCGAGTTGGTGGCGCGTTCCCACAGCGCCAGCGCCGCGGCGAAGACCACGAACGCGCCGGCCAGCGGCCACAGCAGGTCCGCCAGCGGCTGCAGCACGTCCGGAAGCCTGCCACCGGTGCCGATGCTGATCGCGGTGGGCACCAGGACCAGCGTGATCGCGATGCCCGCGCCGAGCAGCAGCAGCGTTCGCACGGTGCGGGTGAGCCTGTTCGGCATGATCATCTCTCCCACGGGGTCGATGGCCGCGTCCGCCTACTGACTATGGTGCGCCCGGGCACGGACTGTAAACGCTCCATTCCGGTTGGCGTAGCCGAGTGTGATCAGTGCCGCGCCGAACGGATCGATCTCGACGCAGGCGGGCGGCTCGTGCCGCCGGCGGCATCGGATTCGCGGCTGCGGTGAGCGGGCGAGCGGTCGGTGCGCTCCGGGCCGCAGCGAGCGCGTCCCCTCCGGCCCGAGCTATCCACAATGGACATGCAGCGGATTCGGTCCGGTGGGCGCCGCAACGCCCACCGGACCGCTGCCGGATGTCGTGCACCCCCAAGGCCGGCATCCGGCGCACCGCTGCGCGGTGCTCACCCGACCCCTCCGGTCGATCAGCAGGACTCCGGCTCGCGTCCGGCCAGCTTCCAGCGGTCACTTGAAACTGAGTTGATTCCTGCTGGTGAGCAGCCTAAAGTGTGCATCCACCCGGAGACAAGGGGATCAGCGCTTAGAGTGGTGCCAGCAGGAACAGGCCGAGGGATGCGGCCGGAGTGCCGCGTGGGGGTGTTCGTCGTGCCGGGCGATCAGCGCATCAGCGCGCAGCGGTTCCGGCTGCTGTGCAGGCAGCGTTCCTACACCTATCCCGAACTGGCGCGTGACCTGCGCAAGCGCGGCATCCCGGTGAGCAGGGCCGGGCTCGCGCGGCTCGGCCGCGAACCGGACCAGCCGCTGCCCTGCTACGCCGCGGAGCTCGCGCGGATCCTGAAGTCGACGGTGGGCTACCTCACCGGGCACGAACGGCAGTTCCTCGGCAAGCGGTTCCGCGATCTGTACCGGCAGCGGGGCTGTTCGCTGGCCGTGCTGGCCGGTGAGCTCTACCGCCGCTGGCACGTGAAGGTCTCCGCGCAGTACCTCCAGCAGCTCGCCTCGTGCCGCAACACCAACCCGCGCGAAGAGATCGTCGACGGGCTCGCGGTGCTGCTGGACACCACCGCGGACTACCTCACCGGGTGCGAGGACGAGCGCTGCGGCCACGACCCCGCGCTGCCGCCCGCCGGGCGGGACGAGCCGGTCCCCGCCCGGCTGATCGCCGCTCGCGGCGGGCAGGACGGTCCCTCGTCGAACGACGTGGACCGGGTGCTGCGCGCCATCGCCGAGCAGGAGCAGCGCGAGGGACCGCCGTCTCACAACGGCTGATCGCGCCGGACCTCCAGGTCGGTGAAGTGCGGCCCGTCCTCGCACAGCAGCGCGAACTTCTCGTGGATCGCGTTCGTGGCGGGCAGTTCCGAGTTGGCCATCGCGACCTCGCGGGACGGGAACTCCAGGATCTCCACGAACCGCGCCGGGTCGTGGTGATCCCGGCAGACCCGGGTGCGGGTGGCGGTGCGGGTGCCTTCGCTGGTGCTGATCCACTCGTCGAGCAGCTCGTCGACCTGCTCGGGGTGGTCGGTGCGGTACTCGATCAGCTGCACGAAACCGGTCATGAGCGGCTTCCTTCCTCGACGGAGTGCTTTAAAAGGGTTTGCGTAGCGGGTCAGGTAGCGGAACCTCAGACGCCTGCTGGCTCCGGGATCTCATCCTTAAGTAGCTCCCTACTCGGCGTCTTCATAGGTCCGGGCCGCTGTCCTCGCCAGAAGACGCCTGAGAACCCGCCGGTGGTCCGGCTTAGTCCTCGACCACCGGCAAGCGGCTGACGCCGCTTATGAAACATCGCCTAGGACGGCGGCGTTGCGGTGGGCTTCGGCGACCTGCCGGAGGAACCTGATCTCCGAGGCGCGATCGTCACCGGTCGCGGACAGGTCGATCACGTGCGGCTGCGGCGGATGACCCGCGCGTTTGCGCCGCTGAGCGGTGTGCAGCCACGCGGCCACCGCAGCGGCCTCGCTCTCCGCGTGCCTGCGCACATCCGCCAGTTCCTCCGGGGTTACGTGGTTGCGCAGCGCCAGCATCGCGTCGCGGATCTCGGCGAGGCGGCGCTCCAGGCGCCAGCGCATCGGCAGCAGCGGACGTCGCAGCACGACGGTGGGCGCATCTGCGGTCAGCGAGCGCCACAGCGGGCCGAGACTGCGATGATCGCGGCCGTCCCGGATCCGAGCGCGCACCGCGGTCTCCACCGGCAACGCCGTACCCGCCGCCAGGCACAGCGCGCTGACCCCGTCGATCGAGGCGAAACCGGCGATCCACCGGTCGTCCTCGGTGAGCAGCCACGCGATGTTCAGCAGCCACGGCAGCGCGTTCAGCGACCACCCGGCCGCCAGCAGCGGCAGTCCCCAGCGCAGCGACCAGTGATCCGCTCGCCGCGCGCTGATCCCGCACACGGCCGCGCAGATCCCCAACGCCACCACGCTGAACAGCGACACCAGCAAGAAGTAGGCCAGCGGCAGCTCAGGAGCGTTGCCGGGTTCCGGGTGCTCCGGGGAAGCGGCGGCGTAAACGGCGATCAGCACCGCGATCGTCGCCCCGGCCGAGCCGTAGACCCACCCGGCTCGGCGTCGCCGCCCGTCCGCGATGAGCAGGAAGTGCAGCGTCACCGCTGCCGTGGCGACGCTGACCAGGTGCGTGCCGAGGTAGACGTAGTACTTCCCGGCCCGGTCGGCCAAGCCGTCCTGCACCGCGCCCACGTACAACGTGGTCAGCAAGCCCAGCAGCGCGACGGCCGCCCACAACGCGCGTTGTTCGCGGTGCCGCACGGCGCCGGGCAGCCGCAGCGCGAGCACGATCCACAGCACCGCGATGCCCGCGGTCTCCAGCGTCATCGTCACCGGTCCTCGTGTTCCCGGTGGAAACCCACCGCCGACTCCAACCGGCCCAGCACGCCGCCGTGCGGCGACGGCGCGGAAGCCGTGCCGATCATCCGGCGGATGCGGGTCGCGGCCCACTCCGCCTCGCGTTCCTCCCGCGAGGTGTAGCGGATGCGGGACATTCCGCCGCACAGCGACTCCGGATCTTCCGGATCCGGTCGCCACGTCACCGCCCGGTTGTCCTCCAGGCTCGGGCAGTCGTGGTCGAGCAGCATGTGCCCGATCTCGTGGAAGATGATCAGGTGCTGCTGGTAGCGGCTGGTGCCCGCGTCGTAGAAGAGGTGGTCGGCGGTCGCGGTGGCCCACCACATGCCGCTCGGGGTGCCGGTGTCGGAGGGGCTGAACGGGTGCAGGTGCACCGGCCGCCCGCGGCGCTCGGCGATCAGCTCGCAGAACGCGTCCATCGAGAACGGGCGCGGGAAAGCCGGATCCCGCAGCAATCGCCGCAGCGCACGCGCGCGGCCGCGACGTCCTCTCCCCGTGAACATCGCGGTGAACGTACCACTGCGGTGCGCCGCCCCGGCCGGTTCCGGCAACCGATTTCTTGCCGGTCAGCACCATCCCGCGCAGCGCGCGGCGAACTCGGCGACCAGCGCGGGCGGCACCGGGCTCAGATCCGCTTGCGCAGCCCAGGTCTCGTCGGTCAGCTCTGCCGGTTCGGCGCTGCGATCGGCCAGTGCGAGCAGCTGGGCGAACCGGGTCGCGATCGCGTGGTGGCCGGCTCGGCCGGTGGTCCACTTCGTGTGCGCGTGCCGTGAGTACAACCCCACGACCTGCGGCCCGTGCCCGTCGGCGCGCTCGGTCAACGCCGCGAGCCGGGTGCGCTCCGAGTCGGTGCCCACCACGAGTTCGGCCGAGGCGAACAGGTCCACGCACTCGGCCGCATCCGGCTCGCAGAGCACGTCGGCGGGCAGTCCGTCGAAGTCGTCCGCGCCGGCGGTGTTGCGCGCGGTGATCACCGTGAACCGCCAGGGCGCTGCGACCATGCCGACCAATTCCCGGGCCACCGCCGCGAAACCGGACAGCTGGAACTCCAGGTGCCGCAGCCTGCCTGGCACGGCCACGAAAACCACGTGCCACGGTTGCGCGGCCCGCGCGGAGCGGAAGCCGGGAGCGGGCGCTGTCTCGGCGGACAGCCGCTGGCCGAGGCTCTGCTCCACCGCGAGGTACTGCCGCATCGGCAGCGCGGCATGCACCTCGACCTGGCCCGATCCGAGCCGGTCCAGCCAGGTCGGATGCTCCTGCGGATCGATCCGGAACCGCACCGGCGAGCGGGTTCCGGTGCGCACCACGTGCGGCCCCGTGGTGTGCTCGGCCGATGCCAGCGGCACCGCGCAGCGCCGCAGCAGCTGCGCTTCCGGACCGCTGTAGTGCAGCGGCACGTCCCCGCTGACCTCGCGCAGCGCGGTCACCGCCGAAAGTCCCAGCAGCAGATCACCGAGACCGCGCTGGCCGAGGTCCGCGATCCAGCCCCGGGAACGCACGATTTCCGCACAACCGGAATTCGGCCGTTCCCCCGCGAATCTGCGATATGGCAGTGTCCGGCCGAAAGGTGCCTGCTCCGCGGGAACGAGCATCCTGCCCCCGCGATGGCACCGGACGTCCTGCACCTGCCACTCGATCAGATCCTGCTGGATCGACACGCGCGATCACCTCCGCCGATCTCGACAATTCAGTTTGCGGCGAACGCGCCGGACACTGCTACGACACCTCGCCCGCGCCAGTCCGACATTTGCCTGACATCGGTGTGGAACATCTCGTTCACTTCATAGGCTGTTCGCACGGCCGGACCGGCCGGAGCAATTCAGCGGACGGCATCGCCGAGGTGATCGGAGGCCGCAAGTGCTCGCAGCACAACCGCCCGCGCGTACCCGGCTGGAACAGGTGCTGCGGCAGCACCGCCGCACCGTGCGGGAGTTCTGCGCCGATTTCCAGGCCGCAGCCGAAGAGCTCGGGGAGCGCACCGTCGTGTCCCAGCGGCAGGCGGGGCGGTGGCTCGGCGGGCTGCTCGGCGGACTGCCGCACCCGGCGACCTGCCGGGTGCTGGAGCGGATGTTCGACGCACCCGCCGAGGAACTGTTCGGCCCACCGCTGTCGGAACGAGCGCGGTCGCAAGAAGCGCGGCAGGAGGACGCGGTCCGGACGGCCGAGGACCGGCCTCCGGCGCAGCGCGATGCCGACCGTCCGGACGCGTCGAACGAAAGCGAGGTCGCCATGGCGGCCGTCGAATCCGCCCGGTTCGGGCAGTTCGCCGAGCAGAGCAACATCGGCCCGCACACCGTCGAGCAGTTCCAGGCCGATGTGCACCGGATCGTCACCACCTACCCGAATCGGCCGGTGTACCCGCTGTTCGTGGAGCTGCGGGAACTCCGGGACCGGGTGTTCGAGCTGCTCGAAGGCAGGCAGCCCCCGGCGCGGACCCGGCACCTCTACCTCGTCGGCGCAGTGGTGTGCGGAGTGCTCGCCAACTCGTCGTTCGACCTGGGCGAGCTGCCTGCCGCGGAAACCCAGGCGCGCACCGCGTTCCTGTGCGCCGAGCTGGCGGGCAACGACTCGCTGCGCTCCTGGATCCGCGGCACCCAGAGCTTGATCGCCTACTGGGACGAGCGTCCGCGGGACGCGGTGGAACTCGCCGGGCAGGGCTGGGACTACGTGCCGGAGACCGGTACACCGCGGGTGCGGCTGGCAGCGATCGAGGCACGCGCGCACGCGCGGTTGGGCGATCAGCGCGCCGCCGAGGACGCGCTCAGGCGTGCCGACAAGGCGCGCGAGCAGGTGATCGGCGAGGACGAACCGGGCGGTCTGATGGCGTTCCCGATGGCCAAGCAGACCTTCTACAGCGCCTCGGCGTGGTTGTGGCTGGGTGAGCGGGCGAACCTGGAGCGCGCCGAACGCGCCGCGGTCGAAGCGGTCGAGCTCTACGGGCAGGATCCGCCGGAGCTGCGCAGGCTCGGCGAGTTGAGCCTGACCCGGCTGGACCTGGCGATCGCCCGGCTCGGCCGGGACGACCTGGAAGGTGCCGCCGAGCAGGTGCAGGCCGTACTGGAGGTGACCGGGCAACGTCGCACCGACAGTGTGCTGCGCCGGTTGCGGCAGCTGACGAACGTGCTGCACCGGCCCAACCTGCAGAGCACGCCGCTGGCGCTGGACCTGCGCGAGCGGATCACGTCGTTCTGCGAGTCCGCGCGGCCTCCGGAGCGCACGAGATGACCCCCGCCGAACCGAGCACCGTGGGGCTGCTGCACCCGGCGAGACCGGTGCCGCGGTCGGCGCTCAACTGCGCAGCAGGGGACACACCTTGCTGTGGTGCTCGCGCGCGACTACCTGCCGAGCGTCTCCGAACGCGCCTGGCGGTGGGGCCGGAGATGCACGAGATCGCGCGGACGCTGGACGCTGCCGGGCTGCCCGCGGAGCCGACGCGGGCCGCGTCAGCGGTGCTGGCGCGTTGGCCGGCCGAGCGGGAACTCACCGGGCTGTCCGCGGACGCCGTGCTCGCTCGGTTGCGCGGCCGCTGATCACGTGCTCGCTGTGTAGGAGCCATCGCGCGCGGCGGGCCCGCACGCCGACCGGTTCGCCGCGACCGGCCGGCGCGGTGCTCACTCCGCGGCGTGCCCGCCGCCACCCGCGCGGTTGAGCCCGGTCAGCAGTCGCTGCATCACCTGCGGGTCCAGCTCGTCCGGCTCGTCGCCGAGGGCCTCGGCGGCAGGGGAGCGGCGCTTCTCCCGGCGCGGCAGCGGCACCGCCGAGGCGCTCATGCCCGACGGCAGCGCGAGCTCGCACCACCTGCGGTGCCCGCGGCCCTCCAGCGGCTCGACGCCGGTGCGGATTCCTTCGAGCTCCTTCAGCGGCGCGGGCGGCCCGCCCGCGATCTCGTCCTCGACCTCGATGACCAGGCAATCGCCGCGCAATCGCAATCGGATCGTGAGGAAACCGGGCGAGCTCTGGTCGGCCGCGGCCACGGCGGCCTCCACCATCGTCCCGGTCGTCTGCGCGGCCTCGTCGGCCAGCGGGCGCAGCGACCACTCGCTGAGGGTGAACCGCACGAAGATGTCGGTGCAGTTCAACGCGGTGGGCAGTGCGATGAGTCGCAGGTCGTCGACCTGTGCGGTGTCGGCGTTCACCTGGTTCCTTCCTGTCGTGCTCCGGTGCGATCCAGGCCGTCACCCGGACTCCGTATCTTGCCAACCCAACTTTCTCTCGTGTTTGGCAGGGGTTGTTGCCGAGGGTGTCACGTCGCGGGGCCGATTGGCGAGGACTCCGGTGGTCACCGGTTGGTCACCCTTCGAGTGGAGTCCGCGGTGACCGGCTGCGACCGGGTTAGCGGCCGTTTCCTGCTGCGTTCGGGCTTCGGCCGACGTTCGCGATGGAAACTTTCCGCTTGTTGTTGTTATCGGTGCGTTTCCCGCGCGGTAAATCGACTTTCCCCGAAAGTCGCGAATTTCCCGCCGCGCATTCGTCGGTGGGCCGGCGGCGGGCCCGGTGCGAACGGGCGGTCCGTTCGCGCCGGTCGCAGCGGGGCTCGGCCGTCGCGGGGGTGGCCGCGGTGATCGGCGGCGGCTGAACCGAGGAAGTGTTGCTACCGGTGAGTAAAACGATGTTCACTTCCTGCGTCCCCAGTGCTGTGGATCACGGACAGGAGATCGTCGTGCGCCGCCTGCTCGTCCTCTTCACCGCCTTGCTCGCCGTGCTGTTCCTGGCGCCGCCCGCGGGAGCCGCGTTCGCCCCGCCCGCCGGTGCCGCTCGGCCCGCGGGTGCCGATGGCGCCGCGCCGGGCGTCTCGATCAGCCACCGCACGGTGCCCGGCGCCGACGGCGTCACCCTGGACGCCAAGGTGATCGAACCGGCGGGCGACGGCCCGTTCCCGCTGCTGGTGATGCCCGCGAGCTGGGCGGTGCCGAACATCGAGTACGTCGGCGCGGCCGCGCGGCTCGCCTACGAGTCGGGTTACGTCGTGGTCACCTACACGGCCCGCGGCTTCTACGCCTCCGGCGGCGAGATCGAGGTCGGCGGACCCGAGGACCGCGCCGACGCCTCCAAGGTGATCGACTGGGCGCTGGCCAACACCGCCGCCGACCCGGGCCGGATCGGCATGGGCGGCATCTCCTACGGCGCGGGCATCAGCGCGCTCACCGCCGCCGAAGATCCGCGGGTGCGGGCGGTGGCCTCGATGAGCGGCTGGTCCGACCTGGTCACCTCGCTGTACCCGAACCGCACGGTCAGCACCCAAGCCGTGGAGATGCTGCTGGCGATCGGGCACCCCACCGGCCGCTTCGGCGCAGACCTCCGGGCGCTCGAACGCGCCTACCGCGAGGGCCGCATCGAGCAAGCGCTGCACCTGGCCGCCGACCGCTCGCCGCTGGCCGAAACCGACGAGCTCAACAAGAACGGGACCGCGGTGCTGCTCGCCCACTCCTGGGAGGACTCGCTGTTCCCGCCGCAGCAGATGACCGAGCTCTACCGGAAGCTGACCGGGCCGAAGCGGCTGATGCTCGCGCCGGGTGATCACGCGGGTCCGGAGCTGTTCGGCGCCGCCGGGTTGCCGAACGACAGCTGGGACGCCGCGCGCCGCTGGTTCGACCACCACCTGCGCGGCGTGCCCAACGGCATCGACACCGAGAATCCCGTGCAGCTCAAGCCGGTCAGCGGGGGCAACTGGCGCGGATACCCGGACTGGGAATCGGTGACCGGAGCGGTCGACACCCGCCACCTCGGCGGCCCGGCGCCCGCGCCTGCAACCCCCGCCACTGGGACGCTCGCTCCGGACCCGCAACCGGCCTGGCAGCACCGGATCGGCACCGGGTCGCCGACGGTCGCCGACAGCGGCGCGGCGATCGTGAGCGGTGTCCTGCAGCAGTTCCAGATCCCGGTGGCGACTTCCGTGCCGCTCGTGGACCGCCGCGCGGCCGGGGTCTGGCGGACCGAGCCCTACCCGAGCTCGGTCACCGTTTCCGGCGCGCCGAAACTGCGCACCACCGTCACGCCGGAGTCCGGCACGACTTCGCTGTTCGCCTACCTCTACGACGTGGATCCGGCAGGTGGCGGCCGCCTGATCACGCACAAGCCGATCACCTTGCGCGACGCGGAGCCCGGCGAGCCGCAGCAGGTCGACCTCGCGCTGGAGCCCGCGGTGTGGCAGTTGCCCGCGGGACACCGGCTCGTGCTGGTCGCCGACACCGTCGATCCCCGCTATGGCGGGGAAAGCGAGCCCGGCGGGGCCGTCTCGTTCAGCGGGCCCGGACGGTTCGACGTGCCGTTGGGCTGAATCGCGTGATCGCGGCACTCCGCGGCGCTGATCCCTGCGGTGCAGGCGCCGGGCGCGGAGTTCCTCGAGCGCGGACCCGGCGCCTGCGGCATCTGGTCCGCTGAGCGGACGGCGGGCTGCCCGCGGGCATCGCGACCGCTAACGTTTCCGGCATGTCCTCGATGCCGGTCACCGAGCGCCTGCTGATCCGGGAGTGGCGACCGGACGACGTGGCGGGCGCGTTCGCCGTCTACGGCACCGCGACCGTGACCGACTGGCTGGTGCCGTCGATGCCCCGGGTCGCCGACCTGGCCGCGATGGGCCGCGTGCTCGAGCAGTGGATCGCCGAGCAGGAGCAGCTGGAACCGCCGCAGGGTCGTTGGGCGGTCGTGCACCGCGACAGCGGGGAGATCGTCGGCGGCGCCGAGCTGCGCCTGCTCCCGCCGCACCACGAGGACGTGGAGGTGGCCTGGCACCTGCGGCCGAACTGCTGGGGTCACGGTTACGCGGTGGAAGCGACCCGCGCGTTGATCCGCTGGGCGTTCGAGCACGAGGCGGTGGAGCTGTTCGCGGTGATCGACCCGACGAACGACCGCGCGCACGCCACCGCGCAGCGGATCGGCATGGACTGGGTCGGGGAGACCGGCAAGTACTACGACCGGACGCTGCACGTGTACCGCGTCCGGCCCGGCGACTTGGACTGACGGCGACCTGGACTGAGGGCGACCTGGACTGACCGGCCGCCTCACCCGATCATCGAGCCTGCCCGATCGCCGAGCTCGCCCGACCGCCAGTTGCACCGATCGTCGGCCTGGTCCGGCCGATCAGCGCCGGAAGCCCTCGTAGGCCAGCGCGGTCACCGCACCGAATGCCAGGTGCGGCACCAGGTCCATCAGCCACGACTCGGCGGTCCATTCGCGCGGGTCGGTCACGCCGAGCGCCGTCATGGGAGCGGTGCTGCCCGCGTTCGCGGCAAGGCCCGCACCGATCGCCAGCAGCGGCACCGGTGTGCGCGGGCACCAGGTGCGGGCGCAGCCGTAGAGGACACCGCTGGTCACTCCGGCCGCGATGCCGAGCAGGGCGCCGATCCCGGAGCGGCGGTTGCCCGCGCTGGACTCGTCGCCGGGCAGCGGCCGGGTGTGCCGCTCGGCCTGGCGCACGGTCTGCTCCGGGCTGCTGCTCGCCGGCCGGGCGCGCAGCGCCATGTCCAGGTAGGTGACCGCGTTGAGGGCGGTCGTGCCTGCGGCGCCGGCGAGAGCGCCGCGCAGAGCGTGGTGCAAGTGGCATCCGCGGCGCCGCATGAACGCGCCTCTCGGAACTCGGCATCTCAATTCCGCCATGACTCAGTGCTGCCCGAGCGGTTCGGCGACGAAACCGCAGTCGCGTTGCCTGCAGAGGTGCCGCTTCGCATCGATTTCGTCTGGTCGGGCTAAGAACCGAGAACTCGAACACAAGCACGCGCTGGTGCTGGCCGGTGCGATCACGACCGCGGCCACCGCGGCGGCCCGGCACTGCGCTTCTTCGCCCCGATTCCGCGTGGTGCTCACGACGGTGCTGCTCATGTCCCCTCCGGCTGCGACGCGCGGCTGTGCAGATCGTCGAGCAGCCGCGACATCGTTTTCCGCCCGGCTGCCGGTGCTTCTGCGGCGCGAGCTTCGGCCAGCACGCGGGCCTCCGCGGTGCGGCACCACTCCCACCAGCGTTGCAGGCGCGGGTGGGCGTGTTCCGGGCCGACGTGGACGTCCTCGGCGGACAACAGCGCAGGCCACTCCCAAGCCGTCGCCTGCGCACTGAGCTTGCCGCCACCGGCGGTGGTGTCCACCGCCAGCACCGGCACGCCGCAGGCGAGTCCGAACGCGAGACCGTGCAGGCGGGTCGTGACGACCACGTCGGACCGGTCCAGCAGCGCCGCGAACTGGTCGGGCGTCGCGCACCTCCGGGAATCTCCGGTGTCCAGCCGGGAATCGGCGACGATCGTGGCGCAGTCGACGCCGGCGAACCAGTCCAGCAGGTGCTGGTGCACCCGCTCCTTCCGGAGGTGCGCGCCGTGCTCCCACCTGCCGGGTGCGAGCACCAGCGCCGCCACCGGCGTCCGCGCGTACGCCACACCCGCCGACAGATCGCGAATCGCCGGAGCACCGGGGAAATCGCGGGCCAGCACCGCGTGGAACCTGGTGTAGGCGGGCGAATGCGGGTCTGTCACCGAACTTCCCACGGCCACGCGGTGGCACGAGGCGTAGCGGTCGTGCAGCTGCTCGACCTGCCAGCCGTGCAGCCGCCCGCACACGAAGACCACGTCGGTGTAGTTCTGCGCCGGTGCGTCCGCCAAGGACATCGCCGCCGGGCGCAACATCGGGCTCCACGCCGAATCGTGCGGGATTCCCGCGGTTTCGAGTGCCGACGCGACCCGGTACATGCTCGCCACGTCACCCGCGGCGGCCTCGCCGTGCAGGAAGCTCGCCCAGCTGACGATCAGCACGCGCACCGGAACCTCCCGGGTGAACGCGGAAACGTGGTTCTCCGCGGGATTTCCGCGGCGGCGCCGGTTCACGCGTGCCGTCGCGCGCTCGGCCGGGGTTTGAGAGCCGCTGCGCAGGGTAGCGGAGTAGTAGCGGATTCGGGGGGATCCGTCGATTCGCCGGAATCGACCATGCTGGAGGCGCTGGTGCGCATTCTCGGGATCAACGCCGTGTTCCACGACCCGGCGGCGGCGCTGGTCGTGGACGGCGAGCCGGTCGCCGCTGCCGAGGAGGAGCGGTTCACCCGGCGAAAGCACGGCAAATCACCGGTTCCGTTCGCCGCTTGGGAGCAGCCGGAGCGCTCCGCAGCGTGGTGCCTCGCCGAAGCGGGCCTTCGACCGTCCGATGTGGACATAGTGGGATTCTCCTACGATCCCGGGCTCGTGCAGCACGAACTCTCCGGCCTGGATCCGGAATGGGAACACCTGCGCACCGAATTCGCCGGTCGCGCTCCGTGGTTGCTGCGCTCGGCGCTGCCCGGGCTGGACCCGGACGGAGTGCGGTTCGTGCCGCACCACGTCGCGCACGCCGCCTCCGCCGGGCTGGCCGCGCCGTTCGGCGACTGCGCGGTGCTGACCGCGGACGGGCGCGGGGAGAGCACTTGTGGGCTGCTGGGCCAATACCGCTCGGGCCGGCTGGAAGTGTTGGCCGAGCAGTCCTTGCCGGGTTCACTCGGGTTGCTCTACGAGAGCCTGACGGCGCATCTGGGCTTCCGGCGCAGCAGCGACGAGTACGACGTCATGGCGCTGGCCGGGTATGCGAAGCCGACGTACCTGCCGGATCTCACCGACCTGGTACGCGTGGGTGACGACGCGCAGATCCGGATCGACCGGCTGGACTGGTCTCGGTGGGCACCACCGCGCGAACCGGACGGGGAACTGCTCGACGAGCACGCCCAGCTCGCCGCCAGCGTGCAGACGCGGCTGGAAGAGCTGCTGCTGGAACTCGCCGGTTGGCTGCACCGCGAGACCGGGCAGCCGGAGCTGGCCGTTGCCGGTGGGGTCGCGCTGAACTGCGTGGCCAACACCAGGCTGGCCGCCGAAGGACCGTTCGACGAGGTCTGGGTGCAGCCCGCGGCCGGGGACGCCGGGACCGCGCTGGGCGCTGCGATGCACCTGGCCGCGCAAGCCGGCGAGCGGGTGCGGCCGATGCCCGCCGCCGACCTCGGCCGCGGTTTCGGCGAGGCGGAACTGGAATCGGCGCTGCAAGCCGCGAGGTTGCCCTACGAGCGCCCGGACGACGTGGCGACGACGGCGGCGGACTCGTTGGCGCGCAACGAGATCGTGGGCTGGTTCCAGGGCCGGGCGGAGTTCGGCCCGCGCGCGCTCGGCCACCGCTCGCTGCTGGCCCATCCCGGCCACGCCGAGAACGCCGAACGGCTCAACGAGGTGAAAGGGAGTGAGCGGTTCCGCCCGGTGGCTCCGGTCGTGCTGGCCGAGCGAGCCGCGGAGATCTTCGACCGCGGCCCGGTGCCGAGCCCGTTCATGCTGTTCGTGCACGACGTGCGCAGCGACTGGCGGCAACGGATCCCGGCGGTGGTGCACGTCGACGGCACCGCCCGCATCCAGACCGTGGACCGGGCCGACGAGCCGTTGCTCGCCCGGTTGCTGGGGGAATTCGCGGAACGGACCGGGTTGCCCACAGTGATCAACACGAGCTTCAACACCGCAGGGCGGCCGATGGTGGACTCGCCCGCGGACGCCTTGGAGTGCTTCGGTTCCTCGCCGATCGATCTGCTCGTTCTCGGCCCGTTCGTGGTGCGTCGCGCAGCGATCGCCTGGTGAGCACGTTGGATCGCGCCGTCGTCATCCCGACGACAGCCGGGAGAACTGCACGACGAGCCTCGCGGACGCGTGGTGGATCACAGCGGAAATGGCTTATCGGCCTGCGGCATTGATCGACGCTCGACGAGAGATTTCCCCGCGCCTATCGCGAAGACGCCGACTTGACGCTGCGAGTAGCCGAACACGCCCGCGCAAAACCCTTGCCACGACGGAAGGTTTGCCGCCCGAAGCGACGTGGAACACCGGTGCGGCAGAGCACGCACCCAGCAGGAGGCGACCATGGCCGAGGACGTGAAGGTCCTGCAGCTCGGTGAGCACGAGTTCGCCGCGGAAGTGCACGAGGGCGAGCAGACCACCGAACACCGGGTGAGCTACCCGCAGGGCGTGCTCGACGCGCTGGACATGCCCGAACCCGACGAGCAGCGCTTCGTCGTCGAATCGGTGAAGTACCTGTTGCAGCGCACGCCGTCCACCGCCCTGCCGCACGACATCGACCTCGAAGGTGTGCAGAACGAGGACCTGGATTTCCTCCCGGAACTGCGCACCCGCATGGCGAGCTGAGGATCGTCCCGCTGGGATCTTCGAGCGCGCCCGTTCGCAGGGCACGGGCCGCTCGCCTGCATCGACGGGCGAGCAGCCCGGAAACGCTTAGCTGAGCAATCCTCCCGCATACGCGGCGAAGAACAGCGCGACCAGTACGACCACCACGGCGATTCCCGCCAGCCACAGCCATTTCGCCGGACGCGGCTCGGCGCGCTGCGGATGCGAGACGGCGTCGGTGGCCCCGGCCTCGCCCGGCGGTGTGTCGCCGGGCGGGACCGACCCGCCGGATTCCAGCCCCGGAGTTCGCTCGGGATCCGGCCCGGGGGTCTGCGATGAGCGGTCCGCTGCCATGTCCGTTGGTTAACCCTTCCGGCCGGCTGCGCAAACTTGTCCGCCGACGTCCGCGGCGGGCCGTCAAGCCTCACCGCGCTGCTCCTGCTGCCGCTCGGCGGCTTCCTGCTCCGAGGCGGCGGTGGGCGGAGAACCGGGCAGCTTGCGCCCCGCCGACTCGCGGGTGAAGTACACCGTCACCAGCCCGACCACGCCGGCCGCGATGAGCAGCACCGCAGGCATGATCCGCACGCCGGTCCCGGCCAGCAGCGCCTCCGCGAGCAGCGGAGTGGTGCCGCCGAACAGGGCTACCGCGATGTTGAAGCTCACCGACACGCCGCCGTAGCGGACGTCGGTCGGGAACAGCGCGGGCAGCGCCGCCGGCATCGTGCTGCTGAAGCAGATCAACGTCAGCCCCAGGACCAGCAACCCGCCGAGCACGGCGGGCACGCTGCCCAGACCGAGCAGCAGGTACGCAGGTACCGACAGCACGATCAGCGCCACCGAGCCCGCACCGGCGATCGGCAGCCTGCCGATCTTGTCGGAGTACCGGCCAAGCACCACGATCAACGTCATCACCAGCAACATCGCCACCAGCACCAGGGTGAGCGCCTTGGTGTGGCCGAACCCGAGCTCGGCGGTGAGGTAGGTCGGCATGTAGGCGGTCAGCGTGTAGTTGGTGACGTTGAACGCGATGACCAGCCCGATGCACTTGAGCATCGGGCGCCAGCAGCGGGTGAACAACGTGCCCAGGCTGCGCAGCGTCGCCGCCTGCTGCGGCTGCTCGCCCTCGGAGCTCTTCTGGTAGGCGGGGGTGTCCTCCAGCTTCAGCCGCAGGTACAGCCCGACCAGTCCCAGCGGGCCTGCCACCAGGAACGGGATCCGCCAGCCCCAGGAGCTCAAGGCCCCGTCCGGCAGCGCGACGCTGAGCACCGTGACGCTGCCGGCGCCCATCGAATAGCCGACCAGGGTGCCGAACTCCAGCCAGCTCGACATGAAACCGCGCCTGCGGTCCGGGGAGAACTCCGCGACGTAGGTCGTCGCCCCGCCGTACTCCCCGCCGGTGGAGAAGCCCTGCACCAGCCGCGCCAGCAGCAGGAGGAT
This sequence comes from Saccharopolyspora galaxeae, assembly GCF_016526145.1. Lineage (GTDB taxonomy): Bacteria > Actinomycetota > Actinomycetes > Mycobacteriales > Pseudonocardiaceae > Saccharopolyspora_C > Saccharopolyspora_C galaxeae. The sequence goes on along the minus strand of NZ_JADDUE010000003.1, from coordinate 182,263 downwards.
CGGCGCCCAGATCCCGATCTGGGCGTAGCCGGGCAGCAGCCCGATCGCCACCGTGCCCGCCGCCATCGTGATCATCGTGGTGGCCAGCACCTTCTGCCTGCCGATGCGATCGCCCAGCGGTCCGAAGAAGAACCCGCCCAGCGGCCGCACCAGGAATGCCACCGCGAACGTCGCGAACGTCGAAAGCAGTTGCGCGGTCGGGCTGTTCGAGGGGAAGAAGACCTGGCCGATGGTCACCGCCAGGTAGCTGTAGACGCCGAAGTCGAACCATTCCATGGTGTTGCCGATGGCGGCCGCGGCAACGGCCCGACGGGACTTCCGCTCGTCGATGACGATCGGGTCCTGGCTTCGTTTCCTGCTGGGACGCCGGAATCGGGGGATCGGCCGTCGTCCGGATCCCGTTCGCTGCGCCACGCCCTGATCTCCTTCCGCCGGTCGCCTTGGGGCCTTCCCGGGCGCGGCGGCGGTAAAACCACACCCGCGGGCTTCACTCGTGCGGCTCTTCGACGGCGGGACCGTGCGGCGCCGCGCCGTCGACGTCGCGGCGCGAACCGCGGCGGGGCCGGGACTTTCGGCCGTGGTGTCCTCGCGCGCGGCTGGCAGGATCGCTGCCGCACAGCACGCAAGGGGGAAAGGATCTTCGCCGATGCAACCGCAACCCACACCGCAGTCCGCCGACGCGCACGAGCCGACGCCGCAGGAGCGCGCGCACGCGGTGCGCGCGGTCGGCCACCACGCGCGCGACGCCGATGAGCTGCGGGAACTGCTGGACATGCTGGGGTTGGACCCGCAGGAGGGGCGCGGTAGACCTGCGGACCCGGCTTCCGCGGCGTGAGCCCGCCGGGTCCGCCCGCAGGCCCGGAGTGGCATCACGCTCCGTATTGATGAGCATGAATATAAGGGAATTCATTGACTGCGGGGATGTCCCGCCGCCAAGGTGACTGTGTCGCCGGTCACCGCGGATCGCGCGCTCCGGCCGACGCCGTTGCCCGGTGGTGGGACAGGAGGCCCGGATGAGCAGCAGCGCCGCGCTCGGCGGTACCGCGCTGAAGAGCTACTCGCAGGTGTTCGTCGGTGGCCGGTGGGTCGAACCCGGCGGCACCGGCCGGTTGGAAGTCGTCTCGCCCAGCACCGAGGAAGTGCTGGCCACGGTTCCGGAAATCACCGAGTCCGATGTGGACGCTGCGGTGTCCGCGGCACGCGCGGCGTTCGATCACGGTACGTGGCCGCGGATGACGCCTGCCGAGCGCGGCGAGGCGCTGGCGCGGGTGGGGCGCGAGGTCGCCGCCCGCTACGACGACATGGTCGCCGCCTTCACCGCCGAGATCGGCGCGCCGCTCGCGGTGAGCCGCGCTTTCCACCACAACGCGCTGCAGATGTGGGACGACGTGTCCACATTGCACACCCGTTTCGGCTTCGAGGAGGATCGGGACTGGAACGGCGGGCGGGGCAAGCTGGTGCACGAACCGGTCGGCGTGGTCGCCAGCGTCATCCCGTGGAACGGTCCCGTCGCAACCGCCTCGCTCAAGATCGGCCCGGCGCTCGCGGCCGGCTGCACGGTGGTGCTGAAACCCGCCCCGGAAGGCCCGCTGAGCACGCTGTTGCTCGCCGAGGCGCTGGAAGCGGCCGGGCTTCCGGAAGGGGTGATCAGCGTGCTCCCCGCCGGGCGCGAAGCCGGTGAACACCTGGTGACTCACCCGGGCGTGGACAAGGTCGCCTTCACCGGCAGCACCGCGGCCGGACGTCGCATCATGAGCCTGTGCGGCGAGCGGGTCACCCGCGTTTCGCTGGAACTGGGCGGGAAATCCGCGGGCATCATCGCCGACGACATCCCGGTGCAACAGGTGCTGCCCTCGCTGCTGCCCGCCGGGGTCGGGCACTCGGGGCAGGTCTGTGCGGCGCTGACCCGGATCCTCGTCCCTCGTGCGCGCCAACAGGAATTGCTGGAAGCGATGGTTCCCGCGCTGGAAGGCATGGCGATCGGCGACCCGACGGACGACGGAACCGCGCTCGGTCCGTTGGCGGCCGAACGGCAGCGGGATCGGGTGGAGGACTACATCCGCATCGGCCGCGCGGAAGGCGCGCGGCTGGTCACCGGGGGTGGCCGTCCGCCCGGTCTGGACAAGGGCTTCTACGTGCAGCCGACCGTGTTCGCAGACGTGCGCAACGACATGCGCATCGCGCGCGAGGAGATCTTCGGGCCGGTTCTGTGCGTGCTGCCGTTCGACGACATCGACGAAGCGGTCGACATCGCCAACGACTCCGACTACGGGCTCTCCGGCGCGGTTTACGCGGCCGACGGCGAGCTCGCCGAAAGCGTGGCACGGCGGGTGCGCACCGGCCAGATCTCCATCAACGGCTGGGAAATGTGCGTCGTGCAGCCCTTCGGCGGGTTCAAGCAGTCCGGAATCGGCCGCGAAGGCAACGTTGAGGGCTTGCGCGCCTACCTGGAACCGAAGCTCATCCAATACGCCTGATCCGCCGCAGCACGCCCGATCCGCGCATGAGCAGCGGAATCCGACGACGCGCGCTCGCGCGATTCCACAGGGGAGCGAACTGTGATCAAAACGATGGCACTGCTGACCAAGCGGCCGGACCTGTCGCTGGCCGAGTTCGACGCGCACTGGCACCGCCCACACGGCGACCCGCTCACCCTGGCGATCTCGATCGTCCGGCACGCGGTGCAGAACTCCCGGCTGGCAGCGGCCGACGACCTCATCGACGCGCCGTACCACGGGATTCCCGAGGTGTGGCTGGACGATCCGGGATCCGCGCTGGCGTTGCAGGACGATCCGGCCTACGCCGAGGCGGATGCGGACCAGGTGCACTTCATGGACATCCCGAAGCTGCGCTTCCTGATCACCGCCGAGTCCGCGGTGGACGGTTCGGACGGCCCCGGCGAGGCCACCGGTGTGAAGCTGGTCCGGCTGCTGCGCGCGGACGAAGGGCTGTCGGGCGACGATTTCGACCGGCGATTCGCCGACTCCGCGGACCGCGACCGCGGGCGTGCGGTCGGGGCGCTGCGGCACGTCCGTTCCCGGAGCATTCCGGAGTCCTATGTGGATGGTGCGCGACCGGAGTTCGACGCGGCGCGCGAGTTGTGGTTCCCGGATCTGGAAGCGCTGCGCGCGGCACCGGAAAAGGACGCAGACGGCTGGCGGGAGCTGATCACGCCGAGTTGTGCGGACTCGGCCAGGTCAGTGACATTCATCGCTGCCGAACGACGGCTGCGTTAGATTTTTAGTTGCGGCTCCCAACTAATCCGGCTCCTTCGGTCAACAGCGTGGACGGGTGACATGCGATGACGAACTCCCCTTCGACCGCTCCGGAACTCCTCGACGCCGTCGTGGTGGGCGCCGGATTCTCCGGGCTGTACATGCTCCACAAGCTGCGCGCGCAGGGGCTGTCGGTACGGGTCCTGGAAGCCGGCTCCGACGTGGGCGGGACGTGGTACTGGAACCGCTATCCCGGCGCCCGCTGCGACGTGGAGAGCGTGGACTACTCCTACTCGTGGGACGAACAGCTGCAGCAGGAATGGGAGTGGACCGAGCGTTACCCGGCGCAACCGGAGATCCAGCGCTACCTCGCGCACGTCGCCGACCGGTTCGACCTGCGCCGCGACATCTCCTTCGACACGCGCGTGACCGCGGCGCACTACGACGAGGACACCGCGCGGTGGACGGTGCACCGCGAAGGTCGAGACCCGTTGGTCAGCCGGTTCTGCATCATGGCCACCGGTTGTCTTTCGGTACCGCAAACCCCGCGCCTGCCCGGTTTGGCGGACTTCCGCGGTCCGGTGCACCACACCGGGACGTGGCCGGAGTCCGGTGTGGACTTCTCCGGTCAGCGGGTCGGTGTCGTCGGTACCGGTTCCTCCGGGATCCAAGCCATCCCGGTGCTCGCCGAGCAGGCTCGGCATCTGACGGTTTTCCAGCGCACGCCCAATTTCTCCGTCCCGGCGGTGAACGGGCCGCTGGATCCCGAGACGCTGCGCCAGGTCAAGGAGACGTACCCGGAACGCCGCCGCAAGGCTCGCGCCAGTCCGTCCGGTGTGGACCGCGGGGACACCGAGCAGAACGCGGTCGACGTGGACGAGCACGAGCGCAGGCAGGAGTTCGAGAACCGCTGGGGCAAGGGCGGATTCAGCCTGCTCGGTGCCTATGCCGACCTGATGCTGGACCAGCGCGCCAACGACGCGGTCGCCGGGTTCGTCCGCGACAAGATCCGCGAGGTGGTCGACGACCCGGACACCGCAGAACGCCTGCTACCGCGTGATCACCCGCTGGGCGCGAAACGGATCTGCGTGGAAACCGGCTACTTCGAGACCTACAACAGGGACGACGTGAGCCTGGTCGACCTGCTCGAAAGTCCACTGGAGACGGTGACCGCCGATGGTGTGCGCGCGGGCGGCACCGAACACGAGCTGGACGCGCTGGTGCTGGCCACCGGGTTCGACGCGATGACCGGTGCGCTCAACCGGATCGACGTGCGCGGCAGGCGAGGGCAGCAACTCGCGCGGCGCTGGGACGCGGGCCCGCGCACCTACCTCGGGCTCGGGGTCGCGGGATTCCCGAACATGTTCATCCTGGCCGGGCCGGGCAGCCCGTCGGTGCTGACGAACATGGTCACCTCCATCGAGCAGCACGTGGAGTGGACCGCCCGCTGCATCGAGTACTTGGACACCAACGGCTACCGCACCATCGAGGCCGAGGCGGAAGCCGAGCGCGAGTGGGTCGCGCACGTCAACGAGATGGCCGCGGAGACCTTGTTCCCGCGGGCGAACTCCTGGTACCTGGGTGCGAACGTTCCCGGAAAACAACGGGTTTTCATGCCCTACGTCGGTGGTCTGACGCTGTACGAGCAGAAGTGCGAGGAAGTCGCGGCCGCGGGCTACAGCGGCTTCGTCGTCAAATAGCCACCAACGCACATCCGAACGGACAAGGGGAAGCGACAACATGGCGCTGGACAAGGCGACGGCGGATTTCCTGGCCCAAATGGCCGAAACCGGTGCTGCACCGATGCACACCCTTCAGCCGCAGGAGGCGCGGGAGATGTCCGCGGCGATGACGGACCTCAGCGGTCCCGGACCGCAACTGCACGAGGTTCGCGACACCGCGGTCTTCGCCGCGGACGGCGCGAAGATCGCGGTGCGCGTCCTGCGACCGGCCGAACGCAGTCGCGGTGTGCTGGTGTACCTGCACGGAGGCGGTTGGGTCATCGGGTCGGTCGACCAGTTCGACACCCTCGGTCGCGTGCTGGCGCAGCGGACCGGGTGCACGGTCGTGCTGGTGGAATACCGGCTGGCGCCGGAGCACCGGTACCCGGTTGCGGTCGACGATGCTTGGGCGGCGCTGCGCTGGAGCGCGCAGCACGTGGCGGAATTGACCGGTGGCGCGGGCGGTCCGCTCGTCGTGGCCGGAGACAGCGCGGGCGGCAACCTGGCGGCGGTGCTGGCCAACCGGGCGAAAACCGCCGGAGACCCCCAGATCGCCGCACAGGTCTTGGTTTACCCGGTCACCGATGCGGATCTGGACAACGCTTCCTACACCGATCCGGACAACCAGCTCATGCTCACCCGGGACACGATGGTCTGGTTCTGGGACCACTACGTGCCGGACATCGCGGCGCGCGCCGAGCCGGACGCTTCGCCGCTGCGGTGCGCGGATCTGGCGGGCTCGCCTCCAGCGATCGTGCTCACCGCCGAGCACGACGTGCTGCGCGACGAAGGTGAGGCGTACGCGGAAAAGCTCCGCGCGGCGGGCGTTGCGGTGCAGTTGCGCCGGTTCTCCGGGCAGATGCACGGCTTCTTCCAGTTCGTCGGCTTCCTGCCCGGGGGCACGACGGCCATCGACTACGTGACCGAGCAGCTCGAACCGCACTTGAACAAGTAGTTCCCCCGCCGGTCCGCGAGTCCTATCCGGAGGATCGAGGCGGAAAGCCGGTCACTCCAGCTCGAAGTGCTGGTAGTCCTTGGGATCGTGCCACGAGCCGCCCCAAGTCCAGCCCCTGTCGGTGAACACCCGCACGGCCGGGTCGCCTGCGTGGAACATCCCGGGATCGCGCCGGGTTCGGTCCAGGTACGGCCCGGCCGTCGCCGGCTGCACCAGTCCGTCCGAGCTCACGTACGGGTTGATGAGCGTGTTGATGTCCACCGCACGGCCGTAGGCGTGGTTGGACCAGTTGCCGCTGCCGCTGATCTCGCGGCAGTTGAACGCGGACGTGTTGTTGTCCCGCATGGACAGTTCATCGTCAGCGCCCGGGTAGTGCTCGGGCGTGCGCATCCGCTCGATGGGGAACCGCATCCGGTGCAGCTCCCGGAACGCGTCGATGGTCGGCCCGACCCGGTCCTGGTGCACCACGAGCTCTCCGATGTGGTCGCGGCCGTCCATGCCGACGTGCGTGAGCGTCAGCAGCCGCAACTGTTCCGGCGGCACGGGGCACCCGGGCCGCCAGCTCGGTCCCAGCCGCTGCGCGGTCACTTCCCCCACGCCGGCGGTGAAAGCCGGTTCCGGAGGCGGCGGCTGCGTGCCGCATTGGACGGTCATCGCCGCGACCGCCAGCGCGATGGCGCAGTCCCGGACGGAACTCCGGCGCAACCTTCCCATCACAGCTCCAAGAACCGGCTGTACGCGTCCCAGGTCCCAGTGTGCGCGCCCCAATTCGGTCTCGCGACGCTCGCTGGTGTGATGAGCGGGGGAATTTTCGCCGGACACACCCGTTGCGTGTTGCGAGTGGACAGTCCCGGAGCGACGATCTGCCGATGCGGAAAGCGGATCGCTGGATCCGCCGCTGCGCCTGACCCCGAATCGGCGCGCACGCGGCCGCGACCGGCGCCGGAGACCCCGAACCGGCCGCCGACCCGCTTTCCCCTTGGGGGCGGAGGTGGGGGCCGGGAAATCCGGCCCCCACCTCCGGAATCCGACCTCGAGCTGTTGAAAATCGTTGCCGTCAAGCGGGATTCTGCGGCCGCACCCGCAGCCCGTCGAACGCCACCGCGACCACCGCCTCCGCCAGCTCCTCACCGCCGGAGCCGCCCTGCGGCCGGTACCACTCGATCAACGAGTTCACCATGCCGAACAGCAGGCGGCTGGTGGTCGCCGGATCGAGCTCCGGGCGCAGCTCGCCGTCGTGCACCGCCTCCGCCACCAGGTCGGTGACGAGCTGGTCGAACTCGCGCCGCCGCGCCAGCGCCGCCCGCTCCACCTTGGTGTTGCCCCGCACGCGCAACAGCAGCGTGACGAACGGCAGCCGCTCGACCAGCACCAGCACGCTGCCGCGGACCAGGTGCTCAAGCCGCGTCAGCGCGCTGCCCGGCAGTTCGCGCGCCTGCGCGGCGGTGGCGAACAGCCCGTCCAGCGCCCGGTCCACGGCCAGCCGCAGCAGTTCCTCCTTGCTGGGCACGTGGTGGTAGATCGCGGATTTGCTGATGCCGAGCTTGCGGGAGAGGTCCTCCATGCTGGTCCCGTCGTACCCGCGTTCGTTGAACAGCTGCACCGCCACCGCCAGCAGGGACTCCAGGTCGTAGCCGGGCCTGCCGCGCTTGGCCGGGCGGGCTGGTGGTGCCGTCGTCATGGTCAGGAGTATTCCAGCCGGTCCTCGCCGTCCCCGGCGCCGTCGGCGGGCGCGGCCGCGCTGCGGACCGCCCAGCTCAGCGGTCAGCAGCCCGCAAGCCACACTGCGGTGGCCGGAACCGCCGCCCGGTCTCACGTTCCGGGCGCCCGAGACGTCTGCATAGTGGGGAAGCGACAGACAGGAGCCGACGATGAGCACCAAGCACACGCTGATCGACTCGCCGATGGGGGAGCTGCTGCTCGTCGCGGGCGACGACGGCCTCACGGCGCTGCACTACGCCGACGGCAGGCACGCCCCGGAAGAACTCGGCGAGCGCGGCACGACACTCGTGCTGGACGAGGCGCGCCGCCAGCTCGATGAATACTTCGCCAGAACGCGCACCGAGTTCGACCTGCCGCTGGCCCCGCACGGCGAGCCGTTCCAGCTGAAGGTGTGGGAGCTGCTGCGGCAAATCCCGTACGGCGCGACCCGCAGCTACGGCGAGCTGGCCCGGATGCTCGGTGACGTGAACTACGCGCAAGCCGTGGGTGCGGCCAACGGCCGCAACCCGATATCGGTGATCGTGCCGTGCCACCGCGTGATCGGCGCGGACGGCACCCTCACCGGCTACGCGGGAGGACTGGAGCGCAAGCGCTACCTGCTGGCGTTGGAGGAACCGGCGCCTGCGGACGCGGGCAGGCTGTTCTGATCCGATGCGGCCGTTCGAGCAGGTGGTGAGCGAGCACGGCGCGGTCGTGCTGCGGGTGTGCCGAGCCGTCCTCGGCCCGGCCGACGCCGAGGACGCCTGGTCGGAGACGTTCCTCGCGGCGCTGCGGGCCTACCCGCGGCTGGACGCCGACGCGGACGTGCGCGCCTGGCTGGTCACGATCGCGCACCGCAAGGCCATCGACGCGCTGCGCGCGCGGGCACGGCGTCCGGTCAGCGTCGAGCACGTGCCGGAACGGCCAAGCACGCAAGGAATTCCGCGCGACCCCGACCCGGAGCTGTGGCACGCGCTGCGGGACCTGCCGGACCGGCAACGGCAGGCCGTCGCCTACCACCACCTGGCCGGGCTGCCCTACCGCGAGGTCGCCGCGATCATCGGCGGCAACGCGGACGCCGCCCGCCGCGCCGCCGCGGACGGCATCGCGAAGCTGCGCAGCAATTACCCGGTCGCGGAAGGAGAAGCGCCATGACCGCACCGTTCGCAACACCGCCGGAGGTCCCGCAGCGGCTCCGCGCGCAGCTGGCCGCGCGAGCCGAGCGCGAAGGCGTCCTGGACATCGCCTACCGCACGCTGGACACCCCGGTCGGGCCGCTGCTGCTCGCCGCGACCGAGCAAGGACTGCTTCGGGTCGCCTACGCGAGTGAAGGCCATGCGGCGGTGCTCGAGTCGCTGGCCGAAACCGTGAGCCCGCGGGTGCTGTCCGCGCCGCAGCGGCTGGAGGCGGCCAGCGAGCAGCTCGACGAGTACTTCGCCGGACGGCGGCGCCGGTTCGAACTGCCGCTGGACCTGCGGCTGGCCAACGGTTTCCGGCGGGCGGTGCTCACCCACCTGCCGGAGATCGGTTACGGCGAGACGGCCAGCTACGCCCGGGTCGCCGCCGCAGCAGGCAGCCCCAAGGCGGTGCGCGCGGTCGGCACCGCCTGCGCGCGCAACCCGTTGCCGGTCGTCGTGCCGTGCCACCGGGTGGTGCGCTCGGACGGTTCGTTCGGCGGTTACCTCGGCGGGCCGGAGGCGAAGCGCTCGCTGCTGGCGTTGGAAGCGGGCTCGACCGGTTCCTGAGCGGGTCGGCTTCCGCGCGAACCGCGCACTTCCAGGCTTTCCAGCAGCTCGGCGGTGGCCGCGGTGATCGTCTCGACCGCTTTGTCGAACGCCGCCGCGTTGTGCGCGGCCGGTTTGCGGAACCCGGAGACCTTCCGGACGTATTGCAGCGCTGCCGCCTGCACGTCCTGCTCGGTCAGCTGCTCGACGAACGGCGGGCGGAGAGTTCTGATGCTTCGGCACATGCCCACATCGTCCCGCCGACGACCGACACCGGCGCGTGAACTCGTTGCCTTGCGCGAGCAACGTGCCGATCCGCCCACCCGGCGACACGCCACCGGCTGCCGCGGTGCGGGCGGAGGCTCCGGTAAGAAGGCCCCGAGCGTCGGGCCCCGGCGATCGAGCACCACGAGCGGGATGTCGCCCCGGGAGAGGCAGGACCGTGCGTAGACGCATCGTGACCCTCACGGTGCTGGCCGCAGTGCTGGCCACCGTGCTGTTCGGCCTTCCGCTGGCGGTGGGCGCCGAGCGGTACTTCGCCGAAGACGCGCGTGCCGAGCTGCAGCAGGCCGCCGAGTCCGCCGCGCTCTCCGCGGCCGACGAGCTGTTCGGGCACCAGCAGCCGCTGACGCTGCCCGACGCGGGCGAGCAGACCAGGGTCGCGCTGTACTCGCCGGACGGGCGCCTCCAGGTCGGGGAGGGGCCGGCGCTCGCAGACCGTGCGGTGCGCGCGGCCGCCGGCGACGGCCGGCTGATCAACGGCTCCGACGAGGATTCGCTGGTGGTGGCGGTACCGGTGGCCGACCGGGGCAAGGTGGTCGGAGTCGTGCGCGCGGTGACCTCCGATCGCGAAGTGCTGCTGCGCACGGTGCTGACCTGGTTGACCATGGCCGGCCTGGCGCTGTTCGCGGTGCTCGTGGCCTGGCTGGTTTCGCACGTCATCGCGGGCAAGTTGTCCCGGCCGCTGGAGGAGCTTTCCGGTGCCGCTCGACGGCTCGGCGACGGCGACTTCTCGGTGCGCCCGGCACCCGCCGGCGTGCCGGAGATCGACTCGGTCGCGACTTCGATGGGCACCACGGCGCAACGGCTGGGCCAGCTGGTCGCCCGCGAACGGGCCTTCTCCGCGAACGCCTCGCACCAGCTGCGCACGCCGCTGGCCGGGTTGCGGCTGCAACTGGAACTCGCGCTCGACGATCCCGAGCAGGACCCCGATGCCGCGCTGCGATCGAGCGTGGAAGCCGCCGACCGGCTGGAACGCACCATCGACGATCTGCTGTTGCTGGCCAGGGCCGGTGGTCCGGTGACCGCGCCTGCGGATGTGCCGGACCTGCTCGCCGAACTGCGCGAAGGCTGGAACGGGCTGCTGACCGCGCAGGGCAGGCGGCTCGAAGTGCGCGCAGGCGGCACCGTCCGGCCGAACGCTTCGGTCGCGACGCTGCGGCAGGTGCTCACCGTCCTGCTGGACAACGCCACGACGCACGGTGCGGGCACCGTGACGATGACCGCGCGAGACGCCGACGGCGCGCTCGCCATCGACGTCGCCGACGAGGGCCGCGGCGTCCCGCCCGGCAGGGATCCGTTCGTGCAGCGCGGTGAGTCCTCGGGGCACGGCATCGGATTGGCCTTGGCGCGCGGGCTGGCGGAAGCCGCGGGCGGACGACTGCGGCTGAGCCGGGCGACGCCGCCGATGTTCACCTTGCTGCTGCCGGTGGCCGATGAGCAGCCAGGTTGATGCGTCCCGCGACCCCGAACGGCGCTACTCCGTAAGCGATCTCGCAGCAGCGGTCCGACACCTGAGCGCTGGCCCTTCCGCGTTCAGGAGACCGGTCGGAAATCCGGGCCGTAGGTGTAGGAACCGCCGCGGTAGGGCTGGTGCATCAACTCCTGCGCAGGCTGCTGGAGACGCCGCATCGCGGCGATGGCATCGGGCAGCGCCTGCTCGTTGCCGCTCCACGCCTGTTCGAGTTGGTCGAGGACCTCCGCGTAGGTGCGGCCGAACGCCCGCAGCGGCCGCTGCACCTCCTCCGGCAGCGGCTCCGGCCAGCCGCCGCCGGGCAGCTGGGCCATCGGGTACACGTCGACTTGCCACTCCGGGAACGGCACCTCGGCGCCCGCCCAAGCCCACTCGTCGCCCGGGCCGATCCGCACCAGCCGCCTGCCGTGCGCGAGTTCGCCGAACCGGTAGTAGTGCGCCAGCTCGTCGCCGTACAGGGGGTTGGTCGCGGTGCCCTCGCCTTCTTCCTTGACCTGTTCCAGCAGGTCGATCGCCAGCTCAGTGGTGTGCACGATCGGCAGTGCGTGCCCGCCGAAGGAGATCTCGCGCTGGTTCTCCGGCCGGAACGTTCCGGTGTAGTGCCGGAAGTTCTCGATGAGGGCCTCGTAGAACAGCCCGACCGTGTCGTAGTCGCGGGCGAGCGGGTCCTCGGGGCGTTCGATGCCCATGAAGACGTCGCCGACGGATCCCCTGGTCAGCCCCTGCAGATGCACCACCAGGCCCGGAACGATCCCGCGTGGCAGCGGGCCCGGGTAGGTCGGCGCCCGGCCGCGCAGCCGGGGCCGTCCGCCGACGGCGACCAGCAGGTTGTTCACCACCGCGAGGTGGAACATCTCGTCGAGTGCGATGTGCCGCAGCGTTTCCGCCGCCACCGCCGAGGACGGATCCTCCGGAGCCTTGATCGACCACAGGGCGCACAGGTAGGGCGGGATGGTGGACATTTCCAGCTCCACGGCGGCCTGCAATGCGCCGCGCAGCCATTCGTCGTTCCGTTCGGCGGTGGGCACGGCGAGCAGCTCGCTGATGGAGGAATCCGCGAAGGGCGGTGTCCCGGTGTCGGTACCAGTGGTCATCGGTGCTCGGACCTTTCGCGTAGTGACGCACCGCGCGCGGTTGCGGACCGAGAAGGACTCGGTCCTCGGTGCCGCTTCCCGCGCAGTTCTTCCCAGTGCTGTCCGAATCGGCCGGTGAGCCGGTGGTGCTCGCCCGTCGCGGTACTGCTGCCCGGGAAGTTTCCGCGCCGCCGCTGCTCGGCGGTGAGTGCCTTTCGGCGGGTCGGTGGCGGGCCGACGGTTCGGTCAGTGCCTCCAGATTGGCCGCGACGATCATCCTCGCGCAAGGGCGAATACCGCAAAGAGTGGATCTTCGGATCGATGTGCACTCTGAGTGCTCATTCGTCCATGTCCGAGCAATTCGACAACCGGAAATGATGAGCGGTTCGTCGCACGTCCGTGGAGTCCGGATAATGCGTCGCGTTCGACGATTTCCGTCGCGAGCCAGCTTGATGCGCAATTCAACAACGAACCTTCCGGCGACGCATTTCGACCGTCACCGCGGATGTGGCGCCTTCGCCGGGTCGTCGCTGCGGCCACAGCGCGAGCAGGCACCGGCCGTGCGATCGAGCTGGTGCGCGAGATCGGCAGGCGAGCCGAGGGACACCGTGCTCGGTCCCGGATCCCGTTCCGCCTCAGCGAATCCGTTCGAGTTCGGTGGCCACCGCGACGACCTGCGCGGCCATCTTGCGAAGTTCCTCGGCGTCCGCGCCGTCCTCCGCGGCGGTGCCCACGTCCTCGGCGGCGCAGCGCAACTGGAACAACCGGTCCTGCAGATCCGCGACCTCACCCGCCGAGAGCACCACCGCATCCTCCGGCAGACCGGTGCGCTGCACCGCCCCCCGGCGTTCGTAGGCCCGCTGGCGGCACGACTGCGTGCAGTACAACCGGGGCCTGCCCTGCCGTCCGGCCGAAGCGATCCGGCGGCCGCACCACGCGCAGTGCCGGTCTTGGCGTCCGGACGGACGCCGGGCGGATGGATCCTTCGCGGGCAGGCTCTCCACGGCGCGTAACGGTAACCCCGCCGGATGGCGGTCGGTCCGATGCCACGCCGGTGCGGGTTCTCCGAGATCGACGTCGTCGGGCAGAGTGGGAGCGCTGCGATCGCCCGTCCCATGGTTCGTGAAAGGACTCGAGTCCCCGTGACCCACCCGTTCCTGCACGGTCCTTGGCCACGCGCTTTCGCGCACCGGGGCTGGCACCTCGGTGATCTGGACGGCATGGAGAACTCGCTGAGCGCGTTCCGCCGCGCCGTCGCCGAGGGCTACCGCTACATCGAAACGGACGTGCACGCCACCGCCGACGAGGTCGTGGTGATCTCGCACGACCCGAGCCTGGACCGCACCACCGACGGCCGCGGCACGATCCGCAGGTTGCCGTGGTCGGCGGTCGGCGCGGCCCGCGTGGGCGGTCGCGAGCCGGTGGCGCGGCTGGACGACGTGCTGGAAGAGTTGCCCGAGGCGCTGCTCAACGTCGACGTCAAGCACGACTCCGCGGTGCGTCCGGTGCTGGAGGTGCTGCGGCGGCACGACGCCTGGAACCGCGTGTGCCTGGCCGCGTTCGACGACCGCCGGTTGCGCGAGCTGCGGCGGCTCGGTGACGAGCGGCTGCTGACCTCGATGGGGCAGCGCACCGCCGCGACGTTGTGGAGCGCTTCGCGCTACGGCGGCTGGGGGCTGCGATCGAGGGTCGCCGGGTGGGCCGCGCAGGTGCCGCCGCGGCACGGCTCGCTGCGAGTGGTGGACCCGCGGTTCGTGCGGCTGGCGCACCGCTGGGGACTGGAGGTGCACGCTTGGACGGTCGACGAGCCCGCGCGGATGCGCGAACTGCTGGATCTCGGCGTCGACGGCCTGGTCACCGACCGGCCGGAGCTGCTGCGGGAGGTGCTGCGCGAACGCCTCGGCGCCGACTGGGACGCCAGCGCCTCGACCAGGCAGCCGCGCTCCGCTCCGGATCAGCCGTGACCTGCTGCGACGCCGTGCGCTGATCATGACCGGCGCACCGCGGGCCGAGCCTGATCGGCGGCCGATACAGTCCCCGTTACCCCCAAACGAGTGAGCACTTGGACGGAGAGGCATGAGCGTGCTGGGCGGTCTCGCGCCGGACACCGCGGGCCGGCGCCGCGAGCAGCGGGGATGGTGCTGGTACGACTGGGCCAACTCGGTGTTCCCGACGTCGGTGACCACGGTGTTCCTCTCGCTGTACCTGACGGGCGTGGCAACCGAGTCCGCTACCGCCGACCTCGCCCGCAACGGCCCCGGTGCGTGCCCCGGCGGCAACTCGCTGGTGCACTGCGACGTCTCGGTGCTGGGGCTGGTGTTCCCGGCAGGTTCGCTGTGGGGCTACCTGCTGTCGGCGGCCACCGTCGTGCAGGTCCTGGTGCTGCCGATCACCGGCGCCATCGCCGACCGCACCCGCGGCAAGCGCACCATGCTCGCCGGTTTCGCCTTCGGCGGGGCGTTGGCGACCTCCCTGCTCGGGCTGGTCGGCAGCTCGAACTGGCGGCTGGGCATCGTGCTGTTCATCGCCGCGAACATCTGCTTCGGCGCCTCGGTGGTCGTCTACTACTCGTTCCTGCCGCAGATCGCGAGCACCGAGGAGCGCGACCGGGTCTCCTCGCGCGGCTGGGCGTTCGGCTACCTCGGGGGTGGCTGCGCGCTCGCCCTGCACCTGCTGCTCTACCTCGGGCACGACGCGATCGGGCTCAGCGAGAGCGCGGCGGTTCGATGGATCTTCGTCTCCGCCGGTGTCTGGTGGGCGGTGTTCACCCTGCTGCCGCTGGCCGCGCTGCGCGGCCGGCCGGTGCACGGCAACGACGAGCCGACCGGCGATGAGCGCGGCGTCGCGGTGATCACCGCCGGGTTCCGGCAGCTGGCCGGGACGTTGCGCCAGGCGCGGGCGTTCCCGCTCACGCTGGCGTTCCTCGGCTCCTACATGATCTACACCGACGGCATCGCCACGGTCACCCAGGTCTCGGCCCAGTACGGTGATCTCGAGTTGCGGCTGCCGCAGGAGTCGCTGATCATCACTTTCCTGATCGTGCAGTTCATCGCGTTCATCGGCGGCGTCCTGCACGGCGTGCTGGCGAGTCGGATCGGGGCGAAGAAGACCATCCTGGTGAGCCTGGTGGTGTGGATCGTCGTGCTGGCCGCGGCCTACTTCGTGCAGTCCGGTCAGCAGTTCCAGTTCTACGGGCTGGCGGTCGGCATCGGTCTCGTGCTCGGCGGCACCAACGCGCTGTCGCGCTCGCTGTTCAGCCAGATGGTGCCGGAGGGCAAGGAGGCCGAGTATTTCTCCCTCTACGAGGTCGGTGAGCGGTCCACGTCCTGGCTCGGCCCGCTGGTCTTCGCCGGCGTCGGCCAGGCCACCGGCTCGTTCCGGCTGGCGATCGTCTCGTTGGTGGTGTTCTTCGCGGTCGGGCTCGTGCTGGTGTCGCTGGTGCCGGTGCGCCGGGCCATCGAGGCGGTCGGCAACACGGCTCCGGAACGGTTGTGAACCGCCCCTGAACTACTCGTCAGGTTCCGCCATGTCGGTGATGCGCTCGGTTATCGTCATCGGCAACATCGGAATATGCCAGTACGGAGTGTCGCGAGCTCACTGCCGAGGGGGTGGCTACATAACGTGATCGAGGTGGCGGGGCTCGTGTCGGAGCGGCACGTGATCTCGCCCCCAATCCCTGCTACAGAGTGCTGGTTAAGTTGCCCTAAGTGATAGCTGCTCTGGCACTATCACCCGTTCAGATCGACCTCTAGGTTGCGCGAGGGATAACACGTCGCGAACGCGGCCCGATGGATCTCTAGAGGGGACGATCTCGTTGACGAGTGAATAACGTCACCGACCGCGACATGGATCCCTGCGCCGGGAACAGGCAGCGGGACGTCCGTCGTTGCACTCGGTGAGCACAACCCGTCCGGACCTGCGCCGGGCCGAAGGAAAGGAACCGTCATGGCCGATCGCGTTCTGCGTGGCAGCCGGCTCGGAGCGGTCAGCTACGAGACCGACCGCAATCACGACCTCGCACCGCGCCGGACGGTGCGCTATGCCTGCTCCAAGGACCACGAGTTCGAGGTGCCGTTCTCCGACGACGCCGAGATCCCGCCGACTTGGGAGTGCCGCCTGCACGGCACCGAGTCGAAGATCATCGATGGTTCGGAGCCCGAGCAGAAGAAGGCCAAACCGCCGCGCACCCACTGGGACATGCTGCTGGAGCGCCGCAGCATTCCGGAACTGGAAGAACTGCTCAACGAGCGGCTGGAAGTGCTGCGGGGCCGGCGCAGCCACTCCGCCTGAGCAGCACTAGCTGCGCCCGCGATGCCGCGGGCGAGCACATCGAGCGCCTGGGTCAAGCCCCGTGCGGGGGTGCCCAGGCGTTTTCGTGTGCTGTGCGGTCCGCGCCGCGGTGGCACCGATCAGCGTTGCGGGTTGAACAGCTCGTAGAGCTGGGCGGCACGGCGGCGCACGCCCCAGCGGGTCACCCGGAGCAGGGCTTCGCGCACGATGTCGCCGCTCATCTTGGAGTCGCCGAATTCGCGGTCGCTGAAGGTGATCGGAACTTCCACGATGACGTACCCGGCTTCCACGGCGCGCAGCGTCAGGTCGACCTGGAAGCAATAGCCCTGCGAGGCGACGTCCTCCAGCGGAAGCGCGGCCAGCACGTCCCTGCGGTAGACGCGGAAGCCGGCGGTGCTGTCGTTGACCGGCACGCCCAGCGCGTGCTTCGAGTAGATGTTCGCGCCACGCGAGAGCCACTGGCGTTGCCAGGTCCAATTCAGCACGCGCCCCCCGGTGACGTAGCGGGAGCCGATCACCACGTCGGCGCCCGCCCCCTCCGCACCGAGCATCGCCAGCAGCCTGGGCAGGTCCTCCGGGGCGTGTGAGCCATCCGCGTCCATCTCCACCACGGCCGCGTAGTCGCGGTCCAGCGCCCAGTGGAAACCGGCGACGTAGGCGGCGCCGAGGCCGGACTTTCCCGCGCGGTGCAGCACGTGCACCCGCTCGTCGGAGGCCGAGAGTCGTTCGGCGAGGTCGCCGGTGCCGTCGGGGCTGCCGTCATCGACGACCAGTACGTGCGCCGTTGGCAGTGCCGCGTGCAGGCGCTGCACGATCGGCTCCAGGTTTTCCCGCTCGTTGTACGTGGGGACAACCACGAGGGTCGTGCCGGGCACTCCCTTCCCATCCGGGGCGTGCCGGTTCGTCATCCGCTCCTCCTCGAGGTCACGCGCGTCCCCCAGGGACCGCTCGCGTGACCGGTGTGCCAGTCAGTTCTCGTCGTCGCCGCGGCTGGGCCGCGCAATGTCGCCGCGGCCCGGCCGCGCAATGTCACTGCGGCTGGGCCGCGGATCGTCACTGTGGTCGGGCGGCGCATCGTCACTGCGGCCGGGCTGCGCCTCGTCGTCGCCGCTGGGGTGCGCATCGTCACCGCCGCCGGGCTGCGCGTTGGCGCTGCGGCGGCGACGCAGGCCGGTGGCTACCAGCGCACCCGCTCCGAGCAGGGACAGAACCCACCCGGGGGCGCCGCCGAGCGAGGTCGCCATGGTGCGCTCGGTGCGCAACGGCACCTCGCCGCTGACGTTCTGCGCGGTGAACTGGCCGGTCCGGTCGGCGATCACGCC
The DNA here is from genome assembly GCF_016526145.1 of Saccharopolyspora galaxeae. GTDB lineage: Bacteria > Actinomycetota > Actinomycetes > Mycobacteriales > Pseudonocardiaceae > Saccharopolyspora_C > Saccharopolyspora_C galaxeae. The sequence continues at coordinate 164,509 of NZ_JADDUE010000003.1, read as the reverse complement.
GTCGGGCCGGATGATCGCGCTGACGCCGCTGGTCGCCGGAACCACTACGGCCCGCCCGGTCTCCACCGCGCGCAACCGGGACATGGCCAGGTGGTGCCAGCTCATCTCGGAATGCCCGTACCAGGCGTTGTTCGTCGGAACCGCCAGCAGCGTGGCGCCCTGCCGTGCCGCTCCGGTGAACACGTCGTCGTAGGCCACGTCGTAGCACAGCCCCACGCCGAGCCGGACCGGTCCGGAATCCAGCACGCCCGGCCCGGCACCGGGGACCATGTCCTGCTGGAAGCGATCCACGAACGGGCTGACCAGGCGGGCCACCGAGCGCATCGGGATGGTCTCGGCGAACGGGACGAGGTGCTGCTTGGCGTACTCCGCGCCCGCGCCGCTGCCCGGGTCGAACTGCACGATGCGGTTGCGGAACGAGCCGTCCCGATCCACCGCGAACCCGCCGGCGACGACGGGCACGCCCAGCTGGTCGGTGATCCGGCTCAGCTCGGGGTCGTAGCGGGTAGGTCCCCAGTTGCCGACCTGTTCCGGCAGCAGCACGAGATCGGGGCGGGCGACGCGCCCGGTCTGCACGTCGGCGATGAGCTGCCGGGCACCACGGATGTGGTTGTCGTGCAGCGTGTCGTCGGCGTAGAGCAGATCTAGGCCGATGTTCGGCGCGTTGCCCTGCACCAGCGCCACTCGCGCCGTCCCGGCCTGCGGCTGGGTGCCGACCGTCGGCCACAGCGACATGCCGGCGATCACCGGCACGAGCACGGCCGCCGCGGGGGCGATGAGCCGCTTGCGCGTGTCTCGTGCCCGCAGCACCAGCTCGGCCAGTCCGCAGCCGACGAGCGCGACCGCGAACGTCACCAGCGCCGCTCCGCCTACCGAGGCCAGTGGCAGAAGCCCACCGGTGGGCTGGGTGAACGCGAGCCGTCCCCACGGGAATCCACCGAACGGCAAGCTGCCGCGCAGGGACTCGGCCAGCACGAACACCGCCGCCATCCACACCGCCGAACCCGGCAGCCTGCTCACCAGCGCCATCCCGGCACCGGCTAGTCCGAAGAACGCGGCTTCCACCAGGACCACGCCCAGCCACGGCCACGGGCCGAACTGGGCACCGAGGAAGTCCTGGATCCAGCCCAGCAGCGGCAGCATGTAGGCGGCGCCGAACAGCACCCCGTGGCCGAACCCGGCGCGGCCGCGGCGACCGTGCACCGTCCCGGCGAACAGCGCGAACGCCAGCGGGGCCAGCCACCAGAGGTCTCGCGGCGGGTTCGCGGCGTAGAGGGCGATGCCGGAAGCGACCGAAACCCCCGTCCGCACCCAGCCTGCGGCGCCCGGAATGCGGAGTCGGCGGGAGTGCCCCTCGTCGCGGGTCTGCGAGGTCACCGTGGGGGCACTCACCCGATCAACTCTCTCGGTGCTGCGGCCGGCGGAACCGGTGGTCGGACTGTCGCGATGCGCGGCGCCGCCGGGCGCCCGCACCTGTCAAATGTACGCCGCGGCACGCTCCGCCCCGGTCGGCCGGTCACTCACCCACCTGCCGGTTCGCCGGTGAAGCGCTTGAGCACGGTCGTCGCGCGGGCGCGTCCCGGCCAGAGCACGACGCGGTAGGCGTCCTCGTCGAACGCTGCGAACCCTTCGCTGTAGACGCGGACGCGGTAGGTACCGGCGGGCAGGTCGAACCGCGCCGCACCGCACTGGCTCTCCGAACCGCCGAGCACCAGGATCCGCCCGCTGTCGACGTCCACGCTGGTTTCCGCGACGTGATCCCAGCCGTCGAGGTCGTCGGCGGGGGCGTGCGCGCTGATCTCCACCACGACCGGCACCCGCCGGCGGCGCGCGGTCCCCACGCTGACCACCCCGTCGCGGCTGGAGATCCGGTCCCGTTGCAGGTCGTTCGCGGTGTCGTCGATACCCGCCAAGTCATAGCCCGCGTGCGAGTCGCGTACCTCGAAGCTGTTGTGACCGGCGAAAAGCGCGATCCGACGCAGATTCCCGTTCAAGTCCACTTCCGGTCCCCCAGTTTCGATCTCGGCGGTGTCGATCGTGCCCCCGGCGCAGTTCTAGCAGCCATGATCGGCACCGGTGCGGGATTACACCGGGTCGCGCGACGTGCTCGCCCGAACATGACCCGTATGCGCCACCGCAAGGACTACCGGGCAGGGTTCCGGGGTGAACGAGTGACGATCGGGAGGAACGGCGATGGGTTCAAGCTGGCCGCAGGGGGCGCCCGAGGTGGGCGCCAGCGCAGAGCTCTCGCGGGAGGTCACCGACCGCGATATCGAACGGTTCACCGAAATCAGCGGGGATCGCAATCCGCTGCACTACGACGAGCAGGCCGCGGCGGCCACCAGGTTCGGCGGCATCGTGGTGCAGGGCGGGGTGACCAGCGCGATCCTCAACGCGGTCGTGGCCGAAGAACTGCCCGGCCCCGGATCGGTGTTCCTGAACACCCGCTTCGACTTCCAGGCACCGGTGCGTCCCGGAGACCGGATCACCGGCCGGGTCGAGATCACCGAAGTCCGCGAGGACAAGCCGATCACGCACCTGGACGTGTCGGTCACCCGCGACGACGGAACGGTGGCACTGAGCGGCACCGCCGTCTGCTACACGATGCCGATGTCCTGAGCTCGGCTGCACGCTGATGCTTTCAGCCGGGTCGGGTCAGCGGGCTGCGGGCCGCTGCCGTGCGTGCGGTGAGCGCACCGGCCGCCCGTTAACCGTGCGCCTCGATGGCGCCGCAGGGCGGACGTCGGCCGCTTCGCGCACGATTCGTGCTGTTCTTCGACGGGCTCGGGGCGAGCAGCGTGACGTCGTCTCGCTGATCGAACACCTCGGGCGCGAGCAGCACGCATTGTCCGGATCCGCAGCACTTGCGCTCGTCTGCGGTGACTTTCACGCGTGCTCTCCGTCGCCGGCCCGGGAACGGGGTGCGCTGACCGGAGCCAGCCACAATCCGGTGATCGCATCGATCAGCCCGGTCGCCGCCTCGTACCAGGTGGCGCGGGGAGTGGTGGTGCCCTCGTCGAGCGCGCGCTCGCGTTCGGCAGGGATGTGCACCATCAGCTGCCGGACCATGTCGAACCGCTCCGCTCGCACGTCCGCGGGCATGTCGGGCAGGCAGCGGTTCAGCCCCGCGAGGGCCCGGTGTAGCGACGGTGCGCCGAGCGACTCCTCGACCATGATCGAACGGAAGCCCGGATCGGTCATCACCTGCGCGCAGAACCGGGAGTACCAGGCGGGCACGTCCAGGTCGGCGAGGTGTTCGGTGGTCGGGCGGACCATGCAGGCCACCCAGTCCCGGACTTCGGTGGACTCGCCCACCGACTCGACCAGGCCCAGCCGCCGCTGTTCGATGTCGTCGTTGTGCCTGCGCACGATCGCGCGCACCAGGTCCGTCTTGGTGCCGAAGTGGTAGCCCACCGCGGCGTTGTTGCCCTGCCCGGCCGCCTCGCTGACCTGGCGATTGGAAACCGCGAACAGGCCGTGTTCGGCGAACAGCCGCTCGGCCGCGGACAGGATCCGCTCCCTGGTCGCGTCGGCGCGTTCGGCACGGGCGGTCTTGCGGGTCATGGTCACCACCGAATCGGTACTTCCTGCGATCCGCCGCCGGCAGGTCGATCGTGGCCCGCCGCCGGCAACTCCAACGATGGCAGCCGCCGCGGCGGCGCCTTGCGCGCCATCTGCGGCTCGACCACCGCTCGGTCCGGGCAGGAGTGCGCGGCGGTCGCGAACTTCGGCGCGCCTTCGGCATCCGAGCTCACGACGACTCCTCCGGAGACGACTGGGGTGACCAGTTAACTCGTACCGATGTCGATAAGTCAAACGACTGATTTAATGCAATTCGGGCGTCGCCGCCAGGGCCGTGAGCGAGCGTTTCCCGCACGCGCGCGTACGGACGCACGCGTACGGACACAGTCTCCCGATGAGGCTGGTGAGCGGGCGCGAAAGGACGCCGCAGCAATCGGCACGTCGTGGTGCTGGGAGAGCGCACTGTCTTGATGACGTCTTCGTGCTCCCGGGCCCGGTCGCGACGGGTGCGCGCCGATCGCCGCACGACCGGGCCCGGTTCAACGTCCGCAGTCGGGTTCGGCAAGGACCGCCGAGATCACTTCGCAGAGCGGGTCGGGAAAATCGCGAAGATCAACGGCCGATGCCGGTACTTCTGATCAACCTCCGATGGCTGGTCGATGTGTCCGGTCCGATGAGAGAGCGGGAAGTCCGGTCGCGACGCTGTGGTTCGACAACGACGCGGAGCGGCTCGTCAGCCCGCAGCGGTGCCGAGTTCGGCGGCGATTCGCGCTGCCGAGGTGCCCAGTCCGGTGGGCCCGCCGAGCACCGTGGCTGCGACGACCGGTGCCGCTGCCGGCTGGTGCCGCAAAGCTGATTCCACATACCGGTGACACCCGGCGTGCCATACGAGGATCCCGGACATCCAGTTCTGCAGCTCCTCGACGTAGCCCAGCAGGGCATCCCGCGCGTCCTGGTCGAGTTCGTGCTGCTCGAACAACGTCGGCAATTCCTCGGCCACCACGTGCTGGAACTGGCTCATCCGGGCGTTCATCAAATCCACGACGACGCCTACCGCACGCTCCCGATCGCAGTCCAGGAAGTTCTGCACCACCAGAATCCCGTTGTGCAGTTCGCCTTCGAACTCGATCTCCTTCTGGAAGGAGAACACGTCGTTGAGCAGGCAGGCGTAGTCGGCGGCCGAGTTCTCGATGGCCTGGATCGTGCGTGTCCGGTAGATCTCCGGTGGCACGGCCCACCCGTGCGAAATCCGGCAGAGGCTCATCGTGAGGTCCGAGCCGAAGGTCCGGCGGCGCATCTCGACGTAGTCGACCGGGTCCGGAATTCGGTTCTGCAGCTGGTTGCCGAGTTCCCAGAGCCAGCTGTCGATCATCACCTCGATGGCCCGGCGGAACGTGCGGCGGGCCGCCAGATCCATCTCGGCCGTGGTGCGCACCCACAGATCGCTCAGGGCTCGTTCCAGAGCATTGGCGGGCAGCGGGGGAGGGGTGTCGTCCACCGGCATGAACGACCGCAACCGCTCGGTGCAGGCTTTCGCGCCTGCGAAGTCGCCAGTGCGCCCGAAGATCACCGGGTAGTAGTCGTCGCCGTAGGTGCCCCAGCTCAGCCAGTCGGTGCTGAGGTCCAGTTCCTCGGCCGCGCCGTCCGGGTGGATGCCGGAGGCGCACAACGACAGATCGAAGTCGCGGATCATGCGCTCGTCCCACACCACCCCGTCCAACATGCCCATGCGGTGCGCCCACTCGACGGTGTGCTCGCGGGAGTGCTCCCGGTTGGGATTCGAGCGCGCGGTGAACGGCATGTGCATGTTCTGCGGTGGTGTCGGGCCGACTCGCTCGTAGGGCACGTGCTGGAAGCTGCGCGCCCGCTGCGGCGCCGTCTGCGCCAGGGACACCGCGATCCGTGCCGCCGAGGTTCCCAGTCCGGTCGGCCCGCCCAGGACCTGCCCGTCAGCCGTGGGGTCGGTACCAGGCACCGGGTCCTCGCGGGTGTCCTCGTTCATGTAGCGGCTGGAGCGCATGTGCCACTCGTGTCCGCCGGATTGCCAGTCCTGCAGCCCTTTGACGTAGGCGAACACCCCGGCGCGGGAGCCCGGATCGACGGCGTGCTCCTCGAACAGCGCGGGCACCTCGGTGAACGCGGTGTGCTCGAACTGGTGCAGCCGGGACGTGAGCAGGTCGTTGACCGCGTCCGCGGCCTGCTGCGTCGAGCAGTCCAGGAATCGCTCGAAGACCAGCACGCCGTTGGACAGCTCGCCTTCGTCGAGCACTTCCCGCTCGTAGGAGAACAGGTCGTTGCGCAGGTGCACCGCGTCGGCGAAGGTGTCGCGCAGGACCTCCATCGGCCGGGTCGCGGCGATCTCGGCAGGCACCTCCGCGTTCACCGCGTGCTCGACCAGGTTCGCCGACCACGGGGCGCCGCCGACCTTGCGCCGCATTTCGACGTATTCGATCGGGTTGGACAGCCGGTCCCGGCTGATGTTGGCCAGTTCCCACAGCGACTCGTCGAGCAGGTTGCGGGTGCTCTCGGCGAACCGGCGCCGCCAGTCCGCGGAGCGGGCCGGGACGGTGCGGCTCCACAGGTCCGCGAGGCCGAGTTCCACGGGGTTGCGCGGTTCTTCGGTGATCGCGCCGTCCACCGGCATGAACAGGGCAAGCCGATCGAGGTGCTCGCGGGCCGCCGCGATGTCCGGGGTCCGCTTGTACAGCTCCAGGAAGTGGTCGTCGAAGTAGAAGACCCACACGTACCAGTCGGTGACCAGGTCGAGCGCTTCGCCGTCGGCGTCCGGGTGGGTGTAGGCGCACAGCAGCGCGTAGTCGTGCGAGTCGAAGTCCTGCTCGTCCCAGATCGGGACGCCCTGCTGCGGGACGTCGATCATGTCCATCTCGTATGCCCAGGTCTTGCTGTGCCGCCGGGCGCGCTGCAGGTGCGGGTTCAGCCTCGCCGGATGAGCCATGTAGAACTCGGGCAGCTGGAACGGTTGCACGTGCGCACCTGTCCTTCCTCCGCCGCACCGGGCGGTTTCGACCTGCCGGTCGGTTCGGTTCGGGTTCGGCCCAGGCGAGGGGTCCGTTCGACGGTGTCCCGGCTGGGTCGTAGGTCGGCGTGGGTGGTCGTGCCCCTGCGGGGCGCAGCTTGGAGATGATCTCGCGTCAGGCAGGCAACCAGAACTCGATCGGGTGGCCAAGAGGTCCGCGGGAGGTGCACTCGAACGGGAGGTCCGCGGTCGCTCGCATGGAGCAGCGGCCGCTGTCGCAGCGTGTTCCGTGCGGTGGTCGACCGCTGCGGCTACAGGGCTGAATGGGTGTGCTCCTCCCGGTGGCCCTGGGCTGCTCCGGATGGCAGGGATCGACAGCCGCATCGCTGCGCCTGTTCCTCGGAGGTCCGGCGGCCGTCTTGCGCCGGCTCGAAGCTCCTGGCGGTACCGGCGACGTGCCGGGGCTTCCCCCAACGTGATCGAGCGGAAGCTGCAGTCGGCTCCGGATCGTCGGCGAAGGCGAGCCCAGGCGGTCGGGATCGTGCCGATCCCGGAAAGTCCGGGCCGGTGCGTGCGGCTGGTTCGGGGCGTGCGCATGTCCGCTTCTCCCGTCGACGTCCTCTGTCCACGATGGACAATGAATCCGGTGCCGCATCGGCGGAGACGTCGCGCGGACGATCGGCCGGTGGTGGCCCGGAAGGAGGTCGCGGCAGGCGGTGCGTGCTGGAGCGAAGGCCCTGTCGCCCGGATGTTCCTCAACTCTTGTGTGCACCACGCACATCGCGGAATCTCGTTGCGCCGCAACGGATTGTCCGGGGGTGAACTCCACGAACAGCCGAAGAGGCGGATGTTCCCGAAGGATGCGATGCCGTGGTGATCGCTCGAGATCCATGTTGGCAGCGTCGTGGGTGGATGGGCAAGCAAGATCGTGGAGAGCACTCCAACGAGGGATGCTCGATTCCTGAGCCCAATTCGTCGATCCGCAAACCATGACCGTCCGTGATCTCGCTGCCGCGACGGATCGCTCAAGGCGGGCAGGGAGAATTACGCGTTCGGATGTCGCCGCGGCCGGGCTCGCTGATCCATGATGGAGCGTGGGCAGACCGCCGCGGGACTGCCTCGTTCCCCCGGAGCCGGCCGCGTCGGCCCGCCGGAACACCACTGGCCCGGCCGCGGTGCTCGCGTAAGGCATCCGCAGCACCGGACGTACCGGGCCGGTGGGCCGGGACCGTGCGATTCGTCGACGACCGGACCTCGGAGTGCTCGCCGTCGCGCACCATCCCTGTCCGGATCCCTTGCACGGCAACGGAAATCCTCATCGACCGACCTGGGCGACGACGCCCGGCGGTTCGCCCTCCGCGGACGGTGCGGTACCGGCGCGTCCGGCGCAGTGCGTCCAGCAGCGCAGCTGAGAGCACCGAATCGCACCGCGCCGCAACGAAATCCACGCGATGCCAAGGCGGCACCGGCGACAGCAGGAAGGAGTCGAGGCGATGCGCACGGGCGAGCAACGGGACGAGGCACTGCTACCGATGCAACGAGGCGGCCGCCGGCTTTGCGGCTTGCGCGCCGCGCTGACCGACGACGACCCGACGCGGGCCGATCCCGCGTTCGCCCGGCTCGTCCGGGAACTGTTCGACCCTGCCTCGGCAGGGCCGGTGGACGTGGTCGGGCTGACCGGAGTGATCAATGGACGGCCGCATCCCAACCGCGCGCGGGTGGCCTTGCTGCTCGGGTTGCTCGCCGGCGAGGACCGCGCCCGCCCGCACTTCGCCGAGCAGGTGCGCGATGCCGTCCGCGGGGATTTGGAAGCGCACCTTTCGGTGCTGTTGTCGGCCGAAACCGACCCGGCCCTGCGCGCCGCACTGCTTCATCTGCTCGCGCACCTTCCGGAGGAACGAAGCCGCATCCTGCCCGCCGTCTGCCGGTGCGCGGACGAGGAGGACATCAGCCGGGTGCGCCGGTGCCTGACCGCGCCGAGACCGGGCGAGCCGGGCTCGGTGGCCGGGCTGGGCCGCGCGTGGCCGTCGCCGGTGCACTGGCGTCCCGCTCCCGAGCGGCCTCCGGAACGTCCGCGCGGACCCGCGGAGCTGACCGAACTGTGGCGATCGGAAACTATGGCGCTGCTCGCGTACTTGGGGGCGCGGGCCGAACACGAGATCCACCACGCGGTGGGATGGCCGGACCTCGCCGGTTTTTCGGTGCCGCTGCCCGAGACCGACGTCCGTTGCGCTTACCGCGAGTTGCTGGAGCACGACCCGATAGTGGCCGAGCACTACGAGGACGTCGTCCGACCCGCGGTGCGGAACCTGCTGGGCGGCAACTGGGAAGACTTGGTGACCACTCGGGACGAAGACGCTTACCTGCGGCGCAACCTGCGGGCCGCGCCCGGTCCGGTGCTCGATCTGGCGTGCGGCACCGGCCGCTGGACGCGGGTGCTGGCCGAGCAGTTCGGCCCGGACCGGGTGGTCGGACTGGACCTGTCCCGGGTCGCGCTCGATGCGGCCGGATCGGCGGTACCGGGCGCGCGGTTCACCGAGGGAGACGCCAGGGCGCTGCCGTTCCCGGACGGCTACCTGGGCGCGGTGAACTGCTCGGACGCGCTGCACCTGCTGCCGGACGTCGAGCAGGTCGTCGCCGAGGTCGCACGCTGCCTGCACCCGGCGGGGACGTTCACGGTGAGCAGTTTCCGATGGGCGCAGCGTCCGTTCCAGCGGTGGTTGCAACGGCGGCACGAGCAGGTTTTCGGGATCCGCTCGTTCGATCCCGCACGGCTTTCCGCGGTGCTGACCGCGGCCGGGCTGGACATCGTGGATTCCAGCGGTCCCGGCTCGTTCCTGTTCCTGACCGCCCGCAGGAGGCGCGATCCGAACAGACCGTTGCGCTGATCCCGGTGGCGCGCAGCCGTGGCGGTTCCGCCGCCGCGGTGCTCGTCACCTCGCAGGCACATCCGCAACGCGCTGGTCAGCGCGTTCTGCACGCGTCGTTGAAAATCGCTGCCGGAAAGTCCGGTGCGTGATCGTGCGCACCACGGGCCTTGACAGCGCACCCGTGTGCTGCGAACTTCTCAGGCGTTCAGACGACGGTGCGTAGGAAGCCGGTGCGAGTCCGGCGCGGTCCCGCCACTGTGAGTGGGGAGCCGGTCTCCACCGACGCCACCGCCGGAATTCCGGTGGGAAGGCCGGAGACGCGGCGCTGATCCACGAGCCAGGACACTGGCGCCGTCGTGCGAGATTCGCTCGGGGTCGCGGAGCCCCGGAGGAGGTTTTCAGGTGCTCCTGCTCGGTGCAGCGTGCCGGTTCAGCGCTTTTCCCACCGATCACCGCGTGCGGTCTCGCGAATTCAGCTCGTCCTGAGCTGATCCGGCCATTTCCTTTTGCAGCCCGGGGAGACACGTGCCTGCTGCCGTCACGCCGAACACCTCATTCCTGGACGCAGTGGTCCAGCGCGCCCTCGACGGCGAGTTCGCCGTCGCCGCCGGAACGGACCCGTCCGAGGCGCACGCCGCCGTCGGGTTCCTGACCGTGCAGGCGGCCAAGCACACCGGCCGCAGCACGGGCTACGTCAACACCGTGGTCAGCGTCCGGGTGGGCGCCGCGGTGGGATCTTGCGCCGTCGAGCCGGGAGCGGTCGATGAGAAGGTCGTCCAGGACGCCGTGGGGCGCAGCGTCCGCGAATTGCTGGCGCACCCGGAACCTGCCGTCCGCGTGGCCGCGCTGGACGCTTACTTGGCATTCGCCGCGCCGCACGCGACGGATCCGCGTGCGCGTCAAGTCGTGGTTCCCGCTGGGAGTTCGCTGGAGAAGTCGATGGCGCGCGCTCGCGCCGTCGCCGCGCTGACCCGCGTTCCGGACGGTGGCCGGGTCGCGGTCATCGGCGTGGTGAATTCGTTGCTCTCGGCGTTGCGGGAACGCGGTATCGACTACGTGCCCTGCGATCTCAAAGGCGGCCGGACCGAATGGGGCGAACCGGTCGTGGACGACTACGCGCGGGCGGTGGCGGACGCCGATGCCGTGGTCGCATCCGGAATGGTGCTGGGCAATGGGACTTTCGACGACATAGCCGATCGCTGCCTGCACCGGAACCTGCCGCTGACGATGTTCGCGCAGACCGGAGCGGCCGTGCTGCGCGAACTGCTCGGCGCTCCGGTGCAGGCGTTGTCGGCGGAGCCGTATCCGTTCTTCTGGCTCACCGGTGATTCCAGCACGCTCTACAGCTACGAGGTGGGGCGGACGTGACCGTGACGGGAGCTCCGGTGGCCCCGAGGTGCGAGTCCGCGATCGATCTCATCGGCAACACGCCGATGCTTCGGGTGCGCACACCGATTTCGTTCGCACACCCGGGTTTTTGGGCGAAGCTGGAGGGAACGGCGCCCGGCGGCATGAAGGCCAGGGCGGCGCGCTCGATGCTTGCGGGTGCACGCAGCCGCGGCGAGCTGGCGCCTGGCGGCACCGTGGTCGAGTCCACGAGCGGCACGCTCGGCATCGGGCTGGCTTGCGTCGGCTCGGCCATGGGGCACCCGGTCGTGATCGTGGCCGACGACGAACTCGACGACATGACTCGCGCGTTGCTGCGCGCCCACGGCGTCCGGTTGGAGCTGGTGCGCGAGCCACATCCGCGCGGCGGCTGGCAGCGCGCCCGGCTGGACCGGGTGCGGGAGCTGATGCGCACGTTGCCTGATCCGTACTGGCCGGACCAGTACAACAACCCGGACAACGTCACCGGCTACCACGAGCTCGGCCATGAGCTGCTGGATCAGCTCGGTGACGTGGACGCGGTGGTGTGCAGCGTCGGCACCGGCGGGCACAGCGCCGGAATCGCGCAGGTGCTGCGCACGCACCGACCGGACGCACGGGTCGTCGGGGTGGATGCGGCCGGTTCCACGGTCTTCGGCGACCCCGCCGCGAAACGGCTGATGCGCGGGCTGGGCAGCAGCATCCACCCGGACAACGTCGACTACGGCGTGTTCGACGAGGTGCATTGGGTGGGCGCCGCGGAGGCGGTGCACGGCTGCCGCACGCTGGCCGCGGACGCGTTCGTGACCGGTGGCTGGAGCACCGGCGCGGTCGCGCTGGTGGCGTCCTGGTGCGCGCGGGAGCTGGATTCCGACCGGGTCGCGGCGGTGTTCCCGGATGGTCCGCACCGCTACTGGCACACGATTTACGACGATGATTTCCGCGCCGAGCACGGGTTGACCGGCTCGGCGGTGGCACCGCAGGACGTGGACTCGTCCGATGTGGACGGTCCGGTTGGATGGAGGAGGTCGCACCGAGTGGTGGATCCGTGTACCCGGCGAGCGGCACGGTCGGAGTGCCCGGTCTGCGGGCAGGAGCGGTCATGAACAGGGCCGCGTTCGCCAGGCTGTCCCCGGCGGCGAAGCTGCTGGTGATCAACCAGTTCGGCATCAACGTCGGCTTCTACATGCTGATGCCGTTCCTGGCCTCGTACATGAGCGACCGGCTCGGTTACGGCGCCGCGGTGGTCGGGCTGGTGCTCGGCGTCCGCAACCTCAGCCAGCAGGGCATGTTCCTGCTCGGCGGCACGGCGGCGGACCGGCTGGGCTGCCGTCCGATGATCATCGCGGGTTGTGCGCTGCGGATCGTCTCGTTCGGCCTGTTCGCGGTGTTCACCTCGCTGCCCGGGTTGTTCGCGGCGGCGATCCTGACCGGGCTGGCCGGTGCGCTGTTCAACCCGGCGGTGCGCACCTACCTGATGCACGAGTCGGGGGAGCGCCGCGCCGAGGTCTTCGCCGTGTTCAACGTGTTCCAGCACGCGGGCACGCTGGTCGGGCCGCTGCTGGGCGCGTTGTTGCTGACGGTGGACTTCCGGCTGATCGCGCTCGTGGCGTGCGTGGCGTTCGCGGTGCTGACCGCGGCGCAGCTGTTCGTGCTGCCGCACCGGGAGGTCGAGAAGCAGCAGCAGAGCGTGCTCGGCAGCTGGCGCGAGGTCGTGCTCAACCGCCGGTTCGTGGCGTTCACGCTGTCGCTGTCGGCGTACTTCGCGCTCTACAACCAGCTGTACCTGACCTTGCCGCTGGAGGCGCAGCGCGTTTCCGGGTTCTCGCAGTCGGTCGCGGTGGTGTTCGGGATCTCCACGCTGATCGGCGTGTTCGGGCAGGTGCGGATCACCGAGTGGTGCCGCGGGCGGTGGAGTTCGGGCCGCTCGATCGTCATCGGTTTGTGCTGCATGGGCGGCTCTTTCGTGCCGGTTTCGCTGGCTGCGCCGATGCTGCCGGAGCACGCCGGGCCGGTGGTGGCGTTCGTGCCGGTCGTGGTGGCCACCGTGTTGTTCACGGTCGGTCAGGCGATGACGAACCCGTTCGCGATGGAACTGCTGCCGCAGTTGGGCAGCGAGCGGCTGACCGGTACCTACTACGGCTTCTACTACCTGGTCTCCAGCTTGGCCGCGGCCGGCGTGAGCTGGATGGCCGGAGCGCTGCTCGACGAGTTCGCCGCACCGGCGGGACGGTGGGTGCCGTGGCTGGCGTTGCTGCTGGTCGGTTTGGCGGGCGCCGCAGGCACCGCCGTGATGGAGCGTCGTGGGTCGCTCGCACCGGCTCGGAGCGAGGAACAGCCCGCTACGACCTGAGTCCCCTGACGACCTGAGCACTGCGCTGCTCGGCGGACGTGCGCGGCCGATGATCGGCCGAACCGGTTCGCGTCCGCCGGGCAGCGGGTGTATGCCCGGAACGGAACCCAATATCAGGGAGGCCGGGCATGACCGATCCGACGTTCTACCGCAGTCCCGCCGAAGCCATCGCGGCGCCGAGCGAACAGCTCGCCTACGTCGCGGCGTTCGACCGTTCCGGGCAGCGGCCCGACGCGATGACGGTCGTCGACGTGAACCCGGACTCCGCCGGGTACGGCCGCGTCGTCGGTTGGACCGACATGCCGGGCAAGGGCGACGAGCTGCACCACTTCGGCTGGAACGCGTGCAGCAGCGCCCTCAAGCACGAGGGCCACGACATGGACGGGTTGTCCAGGCGGTACCTGATCGTGCCGGGCTTGCGGTCTTCGCAGCTGCACGTGCTGGACACCGCCGGTGATCCGCGCAGTCCCGTCTTGACCAAGACGGTCTCCGCCGCCGAACTGGCCGCGAAAGCCGGTTATTCCCGTCCGCACACGCTGCACTGCGGTCCGGACGGAGTGTTCATGACCTGTCTCGGCGGTTCCAACGGCTCGGACGGTCCGGGCGGCATCGCGCTGCTCGATCACGACACGTTCGACGTGCTGCGCAAGTGGGAGACCGATCGGGGACCGCAGCACTTCGCATATGACGCCTGGTGGCACCTCAACCGGAACACCCTAGTCAGCAGCGAGTGGGGCACGCCCTCGATGATCGAGGACGGGCTCGTGCCGGAGCAGTTGCTCGGGCACCAGTACGGTCACGCACTGCACTTCTGGAACCTGCGCACCGGCGAGCACGAGCAGCGGGTCGACCTCGGCGAGCAGCACCAGATGGTGCTGGAGCTGCGGCCCTCGCACGACCCCGAGGCGGAGTGGGGCTTCGCCGGAGTCGTGATCAGCACCGAGGACCTGTCCGCCTCGGTGTGGCGGTGGTACCGCGAAGGCGGGCAGTGGACCGCGGACAAGGTCATCACGGTGCCCGCCGAACCGGCCGAAGCGGATCTGCTGCCGCCCGCGCTGAAACCGTTCGGCGCGGTGCCGCCGATGATCACCGACATCGACCTTTCCGTGGACGACCGGTTCCTCTACGTCTCCTGCTGGGGGACCGGTGAGCTCAAGCAGTTCGACGTCACCGACCCCGCGCTGCCGCGGGAGATCGGTTCGGTGCACCTGGGCGGGATCGTGGGCCGCCGTCCGCACCCTGCCGCACCTGCTTCGCCGCTCTCCGGCGGTCCGCAGATGGTCGAGATCAGCCGCGACGGGCGGCGCGTGTACCTGACGAACTCGCTCTACGGTGCTTGGGACGACCAGTTCTATCCGGACGGCGTGGGTGCTTGGATGGCCAAGCTGGACGCCGACCCGGCGGGTGGACTGACGGTGGACGAGTCGTTCTTCCCGCACGGCGAGGATTTCCGCGGACTGCGGGTGCACCAGGTCCGCCTGCAAGGCGGCGACGCCTCTTCCGACTCCTACTGCTACCGCTGACGCTGGGACGATCGTCGGCGTGTCTTGCTCATTCGAGGAGTTGGTGGCCGAGGTCGAAGCTTCGCCGGTCGACGGCTGGGATTTCCGCTGGCTCGACGGGCGGGCCACCGAGCAGCGCCCTTCGTGGGGATATCAGCGCTCGATGAGCCGGCGGTTGGCGCAGGCGTCGGCGGCGCTGGACGTGCAGACCGGCGGCGGAGAGGTCCTGAACGAATGCCCGCGGTTCCCGCCGACGATGGCGGCGACCGAGTCGTGGCCGCCGAACGCCGCCGCGGCGACGAAGATTCTGCATCCTCGTGGCGCGGTCGTGGTGGCGGTTCCGGACGAGTCACCGCTGCCGTTCGCGGACGATGCCTTCGACCTGGTGACCAGCCGCCACCCGGCCACCGTGCATTGGGCGGAGATCGCGCGGGTGCTGCGGCCGGGCGGCAGCTACTTCGCCCAGCACGTCGGCCCGGCGACCATGTGGGAGCTGGTGGTGCACTTTCTCGGGCCGCAGCCGCAGGCCGCGAAGCTGCGCCACCCGGACCGGGAGGCGGCGGACGCGCGGGCGGCCGGCTTGGAAGTCGTGGATATGCGTTGCGAACGGCTGCGGGCGGAGTTCTTCGACGTCGGCGCAGTGATCTTCTTCTTGCGCAAGGTGATCTGGACGGTTCCCGGGTTCACCGTGGAGGCGTACCGCGACCGATTGCGTCAGCTGCACGAACGCATCCACGACGATGGTTCCTTCGTCGCGCACTCCACCCGCACGCTGGTCGAGGCGCGCAAACCGGATCGGGAACGCGGCTGATCGCCGCAACGGACGGAAGCGGCCGGGCGCGGTCCCCGGTGCCCGTTCACGTCCGGAGGCGCACCATGGGTCAGTCGCCCTTGAGCGCGGTGAGGAAATCGCGCCAATGTTGCGAGGAGAACGAGAGCACGCCGCCGGAGCGGTCCTTGGTGTCCCGCACACCGACTCCATCAGCGGTCACGGCGACCTCGACGCAATGCGGATTGCTGGCGCTGTGGCCGGACTTGCGCCAGCGCGCATCGCCCAACTCGCGGTGAGACTGCATGAACTCACCTTATCTGCCCCGCAACTTTGCGGATCAGAGCGAGCGAGTCGTCTCGTCCCAGCGCGGCCTTCAGTGCGTCGCCGTGCGCGAGACCGTACTCGCGCACGGTGGTCGGATCTGAAATCAGCCCGGTCGAAGTAACCGTTTCCTGCCACAGCAGGGCGGGGAGCTTCCCGCTCGGAAACGTCATGATGTGGAAAGCCGAACTGCCCATCGCGTCGTGTCCGGTGGAAGTGAACGGGACGACCTGCACCGCCAGGTTATCGCTGTACCGCTCGATCAGTGCGGAAAGGTGGTCGAGCTGGTCGGCGAGAACTTCGGGACCACCGATCCGCTGCCACAGCACGGCTTCGCTCATCACCGCGTTGAGCTTCAACGGTTCGTCTCCCGTGATGCGTTGTCTGCGCACGAGTCGGCACTTGACACGGCGGTCGACTTCGGCGAGGCGGACGTTCGGGCTGCCAGCCTCGATGACCGCGCGTGCGTAGTCCTCGGTCTGGAACAGGCCGTTGATCAAGTCGCTGTCGAAGACGTCAACGGTCTCGGCTCCGTGCTCGAAACCGAAGAACCGGAGCAGGTCACTGTTGAACAGCGCCGAATAGGCATTCCACCAGCCGCGATGCGCGCCGCTCGCGCGCAGGGACCGAAGTTCTCGAGCTTCTTCCTCTTCGATCCCGTAGGTGGCGATCAGGACGTCGAGACGGTCCTCGGCGAGATTCTTCTTCCCGTGTTCGATGTCGGAAAGGTAGGCAGGTGTCACGCCGACGCGCTTGGCGGCGGCTGCGCCGGTTATCGCAGCTTCCTCGCGTCGTTCCCGAAGCCGACGTCCAATCGCCCAGCAGGCGACTGTAGGGGATGTCGGTGCCATGTCCGCCTCCGCCTCACTCGATCCGGTGATCACCCTGGTTAATCAACCTAGGCGATCGTATGATCAATACCGGAAGTGACGGTACCAATACCGGTAGTCACTTCTCGGCGGCGGTTCCGGTTCAGCTACCTCCCCCGACGGCCGGGGCCGCCGCCTCCTCCCGATCCCGGACTGCGATGGAGCAGTGATGAGTCATGCCGGTATGTGCTTCCCGATCGTCTACTGGCGTCCCTTCGGCGGGGCACGGCACGCGCTACCTCCGGTGTGCGTGCCGTATCCCGGCTTGGAGTGCGCGACGTTGTGCGGGATCAGCACCACGCTCGGGATGCCGGAAGCGCGCGAGTGGCTCGATCCGAGTTGCGCGGACTGCGTCGCGAAAGCGCAGGCGCGTCTTGACGAGCGGCGGAAATCGTTGGGGCTCGCGGCGAACGCGGAGGCGTCGGTGGAGCCGGACAAAAGCTCCGTGCCCGCTCAGCGCGGCAGCCACTCCGGGCGGGAGGAGCCGCGCGGGACCAGGACCGTGCGGTAGCGGCCCGGGGTCTCGCTCATCCGGACCTGGTCGGTGACGCCCTGGTAGTGGCCCAGCGGGGTCTCGGCGGTGAACGTCTCCGGGTCGAGGTAGGCGTGCTGCGCGTCCGAATTCGCGGTGGCGGTGGCGTAATCCTTGTCGAACACGCCCATGCTCAAGATCCAGAGCGCGGCGCGGGTCAGGGAGACGTGCACGCGGTAGCTGCCGCCTTCGGTGGCTCGCCGGGACAGCGCCTCGACGACTCCGGCGGTCATCAGCCAGGACACGATGTAGTCGTTGACCACGAGGATCGGCGGCAGCGCAGGCGTGGAACCGTCGCCTTCCAGGTGCATCATGCCGGTGAGGCTGCCCGCGGTCTGGTCGAAACCGACGCGCCCCGCCCATGGACCGCTTTCGCCGTTGAGCGTGGTCGTGGCGTGGATGATGCCCGGGCGCGCGCCGGCGGCTTCCTCCGCGGACAGACCGATGTCGGAGAGGTAGCCGGGGCGGCGGTTGGCGTAAAAGACGTCGGCGTCGGCCAGCAGCGAGCGGATCCGCCGCGAACCGTCCTCGCCGTACGGATCGATGACGGCCGAGCGGGCCCCGACGTTGGCGGTGATGTAGGTCGTGTCGTGCTCGAGTTCGTTGGGACGCCACAGGTTCAGCACGTCCGCGCCGTGCAGCGCGAGCGCGCGCCCCACACCGGCGCCCGCGATGACGTGGCCCATGCCGAGCGCGCGGATGCCGCTGAGCGAGTCGTCGCCACCGGTGAGCGGTTCCGGCTCGCTCTCGCCGATCTTGGTGACCTCCACCAGCGGCAGGTCGGCCAGCACCTCCCGGTAGTGCGGCTCGGCCAGCAGCTCCTCGGTGGTGCGCAGCATCGGCAGCACGGTGCCCGCCTCGACGGCCGCGTTCTCCAGTTCCAGGCCGTTCCACCGGGAGATCGCGCGCGCCACGGCGTCCGCGTCGTCCGGCACGCCCAGCAGCTTCTGCGCCGCGATCTTGATCTTCGGGTAGGGGTTCAGCGGCATCACCCACCGGCCGTCCGCGGTCGGGTAGAAGGCGAAGCCGAGCGCGTTGCTCGGATTCGCCGGGGTGGCTCCCGGATGGCCGTTCAGCAGCTCCCACTTGCGGTCGTAGAACGGGCACAGCCGGTGCGGCGCCGAGCGCAGGTCGACCTCGATGTCCTGCCCGTTCCCGCCGCGCAGCCGCCACAGCTTGGCGATCGCCGCGGACTTCGCCGCCAGCGCGATCGCGGAACCGCCGCCGAGCCGCAGCGGGCTCGGTACCACCGGGTCCGCGCCGTGGAAGGTGAATTCGCCGCCGGTGTCGGCGGTGCTCATACCCAGTCCGGACAGGACTTCGCCGAGTTCGGCGTGCGGGTCGAAAGCGTCGGTCGCGGACGGCTCGGACACCGCCTTGGCGAGCCGGTCAGTCAGCGACATGGTCGTCTCCTTCTGCGGGCAGCAGGTCTCGCGGGATGGGCACGTGCTTGGCGCGCAGGTATTCGCCGACGGCCTTGCCGACCTGGTCCACGCGCAGGTTCGACGAGCCGCCGGTGCCGAGCAGGCCGCGCAGCACGAAGTGCACCGCGCGCAGCTTCGGGAACTCGTGGCGCACCACTTCGAGGTCTTTCAGTTCGGGTACCAGCCTGCGCAGTTCCGCGGTGGACAGCGTGTCGCGCAGCCACGGCCAGGCGCGTTCGTCGGGAACCCAGATGCCGACGTTGCTGTTGCCGCCCTTGTCGCCGCTGCGCGCGTGCGCCAGCACACCCAGCGGGGCTCGCCGCGCATCGATGATCTCGGGTGATCCGGTCGGTTCGGGATGCTCCGGCTGCGGCCGCACGGGCTCCGTGACGGGAACCGATACGTCCACTGTGGAGTCGTCGTCGAGCACGGCCCGGTGCGGCACTTCGGACATCGGCAGCAGCGCGGGCCAGTAGTCGATGCGCGGGCGCGGCGCCGAAGTCATGCCGCTGCCGCCGTCGTGGAAGAACCCGGGAATGCTCTGCAGGTACAGCGAGCCGAGCCGTCCGGCGGCGTCGAAGCGCTCGAGCGGTTCGCGGTCCCGCGCGGTGACCATAACCCGCACGCCCGCGGTCGCGTCCCACTGCGTCTCCGGGTCGGCCGCCGGGCTGCCGATGCGCGTGATGTCCAGTTCGGTGATGCCCTGCGGCAGGTTCCGGGAGATCTGCGCGCGCAGCAGGTCGACCTTCTCGTCGATGTCCAGGCCCGTCACGTAGACCGTGTTCACCACCTGGTAGCCGATCTTGCCGAACACCGCGACTTTGGTGGTCGGCGGAGGCGGCGACCCGGTGGCTCCGGAAACCCGC
Organism: Saccharopolyspora galaxeae; assembly: GCF_016526145.1. GTDB lineage: Bacteria > Actinomycetota > Actinomycetes > Mycobacteriales > Pseudonocardiaceae > Saccharopolyspora_C > Saccharopolyspora_C galaxeae. Next base: position 145,136 of record NZ_JADDUE010000003.1, on the reverse strand, counting down.
ACGCGGTCGGCGCCGTCCGGGTGCAGCCGCACCTCGTCCAGGTGCACGGTCACGTCCGGGTTCAGGTAGCGCGGTCCCTGGATCTCGTAGACGAGTTGCGCGGTGACGGTGTCGGTGCTGACCGTCCCGCCGTCGCGGGCGTGCTTGATGATGACGGCGGTGCCGTCCGCGGCGACCTCGGCCACCGGGAAGCCGGGTACCAACATGTCGGGCACGCGGGTGAAACCGGAGAAGTTGCCGCCCGTGGCGTGCGGGCCGCACTCGATGATGTGCCCGGCCAGCACCGCACCGGCCAACTCGTCCCAGGCCTCGCGGCCCCAGCCGTGCCACCAGGCGGCCGGGCCCGTGGTCAGCGAGGCGTCGGTGACCCGGCCGCACACCACGATGTCCGCGCCCGCCTGCAGCGCCGCGGCGATGCCCCAGCCGCCCAGGTAGGCGTTCGCAGCCAGCGGAGAAGCGTCCCATTCGGCGAGTGCCGCGCCGCTGTCCAGGCTCTCCAGCCGGTGGCCGCTGCGCTGGTACGCGGGCAGCTGCTCCAGCACGTTGTCCCCGTCGATGTGCGCGACGCGCAGCGAGACACCGTCCGAGGCGGCCAGTTCGCGCAGCTTGCTCGCCAGCGCCGCCGGGTGGAAACCGCCCGCGTTCGTGACGACCTTGACGCCGCGTCCGGCCAGCGCGGCCAAGTGCGGGCGGATCTGGTCGACGAAGTACTCGACGTAGCCGCCGCTCGGATCGCGCTGGTAGCGCAACGACAGCGCGGCCAGCGTGATCTCCGCGAGGTAGTCGCCGACCAGCACGTCCACCGGATCACCGGCCAACGCCTCGTCGAGGGCGGTGAACCGGTCGCCCAGATAGCCGGAGAAGTCGCCGATGCGGACCGCGCGTTCGCTCACTGCCGACACCTCGCTCAGGTCGCCTTTCCTTCGACGTTAGGCCGTACCGCCCGGATCGGGCTACGACCGTTCAGCGAACTCCGGCGTGATCGCAGCGGTCACGCCGGAGTCGGACCGCCTCACGCGGTGAAATGCATCGGCAACCCCGGGCAGTGCCATTCGGTCGCGTACAGCAGTCCCCGGCCGGACGAGGTGATGTAGGCGGTGCGCAGGTCCGGGCCGCCGAAGCAGATGTTCGTGACGAACGGGTCGTGCTCCGGTGGGCGCACCACGTCCTTGAGCGCGCCGTCCGGGCTGATCACGCTGATCCCACCGGTGTTGATGGTGGCGACGCAGACGTTGCCCTCCGAATCCACGGCGAGCGAGTCCAGCGGCTGGTAGCCGTCGAAACCGTGCAGCAGCGTCGCGCCGCCCGGCCCGGGACCGTCCGAGCTGAGCACGCCCGGCGCGGTGACCTCCCAGGTCCACACCCGCCCGGGAGTGGTCTCGGCGACGTAGAGGCGGCTGCCGTCCGGGGACAGCCCGACCCCGTTCGCCTGGATCATCGGGTGCACGAGCTCGTCGATGCGCGAGCCGTCCGGCCGGGCGTAGAACAGCCCGCCCAGCGCCATTTCGCGGCCGCGCATCTTGCCGAGGTCGGTGAAGTAGCAGCCGCCGTGCGCGTCGAAGACGATGTCGTTCGGCCCGATCAGCGGGTCGCTGCCGGTAGTGGTGTAGACGTTGCTGACCGCACCGTCGAAGGTGACCCGCTGCAGTCGCCCGCCGATGTAGTCGTCGGGCTGCGCACCGGGCGCGGTGATGCCGCCCATCTCGTGCCATTTGAACCCGCCGTTGTTGCACACGTAGATCGCGCCGTCCGGCCCGATCGCGGCGCCGTTCGGCCCGCCGCCGCAATCGGCGAGCACCGACACCGCGCCGGACGGGTCCACTTTGCTCAGCGTGCCGCGCTGGATCTCCACGACCAGCACGGATCCGTCCTCCAACGCCACAGGGCCCTCGGGGAAGCGCAGTCCTTCCGCCACGGTCCGGAATGCCGGCATGTCGGGTCTCCTCTCGTGTTCCGGCCTGTTGGATATCAGGCGATCAGGACGGGTGCGACAGATAGCCAGGGTTGGCGACCAGCAGCTTGTCTGTCACGGCCGCGCGGACCGCGCTGCGCACCTTCGGATCGTCGGGATCGGCTGACCCGGTACGCAGCGCGGTGGCCAGCGCGGACTGGTCGCGGTACCCGAGCGCGGCGAGCCGTTCGGCGTCGCGCCGCTGTTGTCCGGGGCCGAGCCGCAGTTCGCGCTCGACGGTTCCCAGCACGTTCGCCGCGACCCTGGTGTGGAATCCGGCGCGGCCCGCGACGCCGGTGAGCTCGTCGCGCAGGAACTCGCCGACCGCCTCGGTGAGTTCGGCGGCGGTCGGACGGCCGTGCAGACCGGGCTCCGGCGGTTCCTCGGGGACGTCGCCGGGCGATACCTCGCCGGGCGGGATTCCCAGCGCCAGCAACAGATCGTGCTCCTGCTCGCAGACACGCCGGCCGATCGCGGCCAGCTCCACCGAGCGGTTCGCGCCGGAAAGGTGCCGCTGCGCCATCGATCGGCAGCCGATCGCCCACCGCAGCGTGCCGTGCACCTCCCACCAGCGCACCGCATCCGGATCCGGGTACCAGCCCGCGACTTCGGCGTACCCGGCGAACAGGTCTTCGCGGGTCCCGAATCCGCCGACTGGCAGCGCGGAGGCGAACCGCCACGCCTTCACGCACAACCAGCCCAGGTCCTCCAGCGGGTCGCCGCGGTGCACGAGCTCCCAGTCCAGCACCGCGCGCAGCCCGTCCGGGCCGACGATCAGGTTGCCGTTGCGGAAATCGCCGTGCACCAGCACGTCCCCGGCCGGTTCGGGCCGGTTGCGGTGCAGCCAGTGCAGGCCGATCTCCAGCGCGGGCAGCGGATCGCCGGAAGCGGCGTATTCGTCGAGCCCGGTGCCGAGTTCGTCGCCACGTCCTAGCCCCCGCACCGAATCCGGCGGGATCCGGTGGATGTGCGCGGCCACCCGGCCCAGTTCGCGGGCCATCGTGGCGCGCGCCTGCTCGTACTCGGGTTCGCGCAGCAGGCGCCGCGGGATCGTTTCGCCCTCGACGTGCTCGCTGATCAGGTAGGGAGCGTCCAGTATGGACACATCGGCGCTGTGGTCCACCAACCGCGGAACGGGAACACCGGCGCGTTCGGCCGCTGCGATCGCCGTCGCCTCCAGCGCCATGGAGTGCTCGTCCCCGGCGCCGGGCGGGTCTCTGCGCAGCACGAGCCGCCGTTCGCCGTCCCGGAACCGCGCGCGGAACGACCAGGTCTCGCGGCTCGCGCCGCCGCTGAGGCGTTCCGGCTCGGACACCTCGACCGGTTCCGCCGACACCTCGGACAACCGCTCGGCGAGCCGATCGCGCAGTTCCAGCGGCACCCGAAACCTCCCGTGTCTTCATCAGCGGTGCGAACGTCCGCGACGACCGAACCACCGCAGCAGCGTCTAATGGCGGTTCGGCCCGGCGAACCCGAACAGGTAGCCCGCGACCTTGCGCATCTGCACCTCTTCGGCGCCTTCGGTGATCCGGTAGCGGCGATGGTGCCGGTAGATGTGCTCGAACGGCTCGTGCCGCGTGTAGCCGAGACCGCCGTGCACCTGCATCGCGCGGTCCGCGGCGTCGCAGACCAACCGGTTGGCGCGGTAGTTGCACATCGAGACCCGATCGCTGATCTCGAACGAGTCGGTGCGGTCCAGCTCCCACGCAGTGCGTTGGACCAAGTTGCGCACCAGCGCCGCCTCGGTGTGCAGCTCCACCAGCGGCCACTGCACGGCTTGTCGCTGCGCGAGCGGCTTGCCGAAGGTGACGCGCTCGCGGGCGTACTGCACGCTGCGGTCGATGCAGAACTGCGCCGCACCGACCCCGGAAGCGGCCTGCCGGATGCGGTTCTCGTGCACGAAGTGCTGCGCGAGCGCGAGCCCGCCACCGACCTCGCCGAACACCGCCGAGCCCGGCACCCGCACGTCGCGCAGGCTCACTTCGGCGTGATCGGTGGGCATGTTCAGCGTCCACCAGTGGAAGTCCACCGAGAACCCCGGTGCGTCGGTGGGCACGATGAACGCGGTGATGCCGCGCGCGTCGCCGCCTTCTCCGGAGGTCCGCGCGAAGATCACGTCGTGCGTGGCCGAGTGCAGCCCGGAGTTGAACCGCTTGGCACCGTTGATGATCCAGTCGTCGCCGTCCGGGACCGCGGTGGTCTCCAGCCAGGTCGCGTCGCTGCCGTGATCGGGTTCGGTGAGCCCGAACGCCACCCGCTTGCGGTGCGTGATCATGCCTTCGATGAACTCGGCGCGCTGCTGCTCGGTGCCGAAGTCCAGCATCATGTGCACGAACGGGAAGTTGCCGACCACCGAGGACTCGTTCTGCAGGTCGTTGTGCAGCCCGAGTCCGCGTGCCGCGAGGTGTTCGCGGATCACCGCCATCGCCAGGTTCCCGCCGCCGCTGCCGCCGACCGACTCCGGCAGGCCGTAGCGCAGCCAGCCTGCCGCGTCGGCACGCCGGAACATTTCGGCCAGCAGCGCCTCCCACTCGGGGTTCGGCGTGCCACCCGCTTCGACGTCGGTGCGGGCGAATTCCCTGCGGTGGTCGAAGAATCGCTCGTTGTCGTGCTGCTGCTGCAGCGGCCGGATCTCGGTGTCGATGAAGGCGTCGAGCTCGCCGAGCAGTCGCACCAGCTCGTCCGGCAGGGTGAAGTCCATCGTTCTCCTCGCCTCGGCGGTCCTGCGGTCAACGAGATGGCGGCTTCCGATGTGTCGGAGGCCGGTATCGACGCCGTTGGTGGACGAATCAGCGACCATACGACCGCCGATGGGCGCCGACAAGAGCCGGTGCGACGACCGGCCATTGTGGACGGAAAGCGATTCGCGGTCAGTCTTGACTGCTCCCTGTGCCGGTCCTACGGTGGCGCTACCCGGCCTGCGCGCCGCACGTGCGAGGAGGCACCTTGACCGATCCCGCCGGGCAGCGGGTCCGGTGCACCGTCACCGACGGCGTCGCCGACGTGCTGCTGAACCGACCGGCCAAGCTCAACGCCCTGGACCCGGCGATGTTCAGCGCCCTGGTCGAGACCGGCCTGCGGTTGCGCGCGGACCCGCGGGTGCGGGCCGTGGTCCTGCGCGGCGACGGGCGCGGATTCTGCGCCGGGCTGGATTTCGAGTCGTTCAAGGCGATGAGCGGCGGCGGTGCGCCGGACCATCCCGCGGCGGAACCGATCGGGCCCGCGAAAGCACTCGGGCAGCAGGCCGTGCACGTGTGGCGGGAGCTGCCGGTACCGGTGATCGCCGCGGTGCACGGCGTGGCATTCGGCGGCGGGTTGCAGGTCGCCCTCGGCGCGGACCTCCGGGTGGTCGCCGCGGACGCCCGGCTGTCCGTCATGGAGATCAAGTGGGGTCTGATACCGGACATGACCGGCACGCAGGTGTTGCCGGAACTCGTGGGCCGGGACGTGGCGAAGGAACTCACCTTCACCGGCCGGGAGGTCGACGGCCGGGAGGCGGTCTCGCTCGGGCTCGCCACCAAGCTCGCCGACGATCCGGCGGCGGCCGCCCGCGTTCTCGCCGCCGAGATCGCGGGCAAGAACCCGCACGCCGTGCGGCGGGCCAAGGAGCTGCTCGACGCCGCGGGGCAGGTGAGCCTCGAAGAGGGCTTCGCCGCCGAGCAACGCGCGCTCGGCGCGCTGCTCGGCACCCCCAACCAGACCGAGGCGGTGCAGGCCGTTTTCGCCGGGCGCGCACCGGAATTCGCCGACCCGGAGGCCGCCGATGCCTGACTCGCCGTTCGACCTCAGCGGACACGTCGCGCTGGTGACCGGCGGCAACTCCGGGATCGGCCTGGCGATGGCCGATGCGCTGGCCGCGGCGGGCGCGGGCGTGTGCGTGTGGGGCACCAACGCCGAACGCAACGAAACCGCGGCTGAGCAGCTGCGCGCGCACGGCACCGACGTGCTTCCGCTGCGCTGCGACGTCTCGGACGAGGCGCAGGTCGCCGATGCGATGCGGCAACTGACCGACCACTTCGGACGGTTGGACTCGTGCTTCGCGAACGCCGGCGTCGGCGGGGCCGGGATGCGGTTCCTGGAAACGGACCTGAGCGAGTTCCACCGCGTCACCCGCGTCAACGTCGACGGCGCGTTCCTGACCCTGCGGGCCGCGGCCGCGCAGCTGGTCGAGCAGGGCGAAGGCGGCAGCCTCGTCGGCACCGCCAGCCTGGCCGCCGTGCAGGGGCAGCCGCGCGGGCAGGGGTACGCGGCCAGCAAGGGCGCGCTGATCTCGATGATCAAGTCGATCGCGATCGAGCTGTCCCGGCACAAGATCCGCGCGAACGCCGTGCTGCCGGGCTGGGTGAGCACGCCGATGGCCGATCCCGCGTTGCAATCGGAGCCGTTCCAGCGGCGAGTGCTGCCGCGGATGCCGGTGGGCCGCTGGGGCGAACCCGGCGATTTCGGCGCCCTCGCGGTGTATCTGGCCAGCCCGGCCAGCTCCTTCCACACGGCCGACACGATCACCGTGGACGGCGGGTACCTGGCGTTCTGAGCGAGCCGGACTACGGCAGCGGCACCACGCGGCCCGCGGTGAGCACCAGCCGGATTTCGCGCAAGGCGGCGAGATCGCTGAGCGGATCTCCTTCGACCACCAGCAGGTCCGCGGCGTAGCCGGGGGCGATGCGGCCGATCCGGTCGCCCTGGCCGATCCCGGTGGCGCTGCCCGTGGTGGCCAGTTCGATGATGCGCTCCAGCGGGAAACCGACGTGCTCGTAGAGTTCCAGCGCCTCGACGAAATCCCCGAAACCGGAGCGGTGGCTGACTCCGGCGTCCGTTCCGGTGATCAGCGGCACGCCGAGGTCATCCATCCAGCGCAACCGCTGCACCACGTTGCGGGCACTTGCCGGGCCGATGACCTGCATGAATTCGCGCCACTTCGCGGGTGTCGCCACGCAGGCCCGCACGCCGCGCTCGACCATCGCGCGGGCCACGTCGTCGCGCCGGTCGTGGCCCTCGCCGCCGGTGCGCATCCAGGTGCAGTGCTCGATGGTGTCCACGCCCGCCTCGGTGGCCGCCGCGATCGAGTCCGACCCGTGCGCGTGGGCCGCGACCGGAAGTCCCGCGTCGCGGGCTTCCCGCACGATCAGCTTCAGCTCCGCGACGCCGAACTGCTCCTCGCGCATGGACACCGACTCCGGGGTGAGCGACCCGCCGGAGGCCATGACCTTGATGACGTCGGCACCGAGCGCGGCGTTGCGCCGGATCCGCTCCCGGATCGCTTCCGGACCGTCCACTTCGCCACCGAGGAACCAGCAGTGCCCGAGCGGCGGTGTCAGCGGCGGCCCGGCGGCGAGGATGCGCGGGCCGAGCAGCTCACCGCGTTCGACGGCCGCGCGGACCTGGAACACCAGCCCGTCCCGGTCGCCCAAATCGCGCACCGTCGTGACACCGGAGGCCAGGGCCTGCTGCGCTCGCCCGGCCATGCCGAGCAGCAGCGCGGAGTCGTCGGTGGCGCGCAGCTCGTCGACCACGTGCTGCCCGCAGTTGAACGCCAGGTGCACGTGGCAGTTGATCAAGCCGGGGAGTATCGCGTGCCGCGGGTGGTCCGAGCGGAGTGCGTCGTCATCGGCCGCGCGCTCGATCTCCTCCCGCGGACCCGCCGCGGTGATCGTGTCGCCGTCGATGAGCACGGCGCCGTCCTTGATGCGCTGCCCGACCGGTCCGGCCAGGACCTCGCGCGCGGTGATCAGTCGTTGCACGAGACGGATTTCTACCTGCCGGGCACCGGGCTTCGGTACCGAATCGGCGAGTCCGGCCGCGAATCTTGCTCCGTTCGTGCGATGAGCGCGGCACCCGCAGGCGAGTGGCAGCTACCCGTTAGCCGCCTTCCGGCCCCCTCGCCAGTTCGTGCAGGTCTCGCGCGACCAGCCGGATCTCGCTGGCCAGCTCCGACGAGCCGGGCGGCAGCCCCGTCGGGTCGATCCGCGTCGCGGGGGCTGCGAGTTCGCGGGCGCTCTCCCGGTTCCGGTCGGCCAGCGGGGCCGCGCAGAAGGTCCGCACCGCCTCGGCCAGGTCGTCGACCACCTGGACCAGCCAGTCCGGCGCGCCGTCCTGCCGGGCGAGCAGCTTGTGCGTGGCGCGCGCGACCAGCACCGAGTCGGTGTGCACCGGGTCGACTCCGGCCAGGTGCTCGTCCAGCGTCAGCACCGCGGCCCGCTGCCGCCGGCCGCGCACGGACTGCCGGGCCAGCGCCCGCGCGGACTGCCGGGCGGTTTCGAACGCAGCGAGCTCGTGGTGGCCGCGGCGGACCCGTTCCAGGTTCTGCCAAGCCGCCTCCGGATCGGCTCGCCGCAGCGCGTCCGCGGCACCGCGCAGGCCCTCCGCGGCGGGCGAGAGCGCCGCGCACACCGAGTTCGACAGGATCGTCAGCGGGCTCGGAGTGACCAGCACCTGGCTCACCAGCAGCGCCAGTGCCCCGCCGATGAGCGCGCTGAACAGCCTGCTGAACCCGGTCTGCGGCGCGTGCAGCGCGATCACCAGCAGCGCGGCCACCCCGGCCTGGATGATCGGCAGCGGATTGGTGCTGGCCGTGGTGACCAGCAAGGTCGCCACCAGCACCGCCAGCGCGGGCTGCCACGGCCCGACCCCCAAGTAGCGCACCAGCACTTCGCCGACCGCCACGCCCGTCAGCACACCGCCGATGACTCGGAACGCCCGGCGGCCCCGCGCGCCGGGTTCGTCCACCAGGCTGACCATGGAAGCGATCGGGGCGAAGATCGGCGCAGGCGGGCTCAGCAGCAGCGAGGCGATCCACCACGCGAGCCCGGCGGTCACCGAGGCCAGCAGCACGCGTCGCAGGGCGTGCCGCACGCGCGCGGCGACGCGGTGCAGCGGGATTCTGTTGAACGTCGGGCGGCTGGACACGGCCAACATGGTCCCCGATCACGGCGGTGCGGGCTCGACGCGCGAGACCCCGGTTCGACGCGAGAGTCCACTGTGGAGGAGTCAGCCGGGAGGCGTCCTCCCGCGGGCCGCCGGAATGTGCCAAGCTGTTCGGCCGGACCGCTGGAGAATCGGAGGGTGGCGTCGTGACCGAGCAACCGCAGGTGCCGGAGTGGGTGCGCAACGAGCCGGAACGGCTGCTGGCCTTCGCCGACGCGGCCGCGCACCCCGACGGCGGGTTCGCCTGGCTGGACGAAACCGGCCGGCCGGTCGCCGACCGGCCGGTGGAAACGTGGATCACCTGCCGGATGACCCACGTGTTCGCGCTGGCCGTCGCGCAGGGGCGCGATGAGCTGCGCGAGAAGGTCGACATCGGCGTCGCCGCGTTGCGCGGGCTGTTGCACGACGACGAACACGGTGGCTGGTTCGCATCGGCGAACGCTCGAGGGCCCGTCGCCGCGCACAAGGGCGCTTACGAGCACGCCTTCGTCGTGCTGGCCGCCGCCAGCGCTGCGGCGATCGGCGCCGACGGTGGCCGCGAGCTGCTGCGGGACGCGCTGCAGGTCGTCGAGAACCGGTTCTGGGAGGAGGGGCCCGGGTTGGTCGCGGACTCCTGGGACCGCACGTGGACCGAGCTGGAGGACTACCGCGGCGTCAACGCGAACATGCACACCGTGGAGGCGATGCTGGCCGCGGCCGATGTGACCGGCGACCGGGTCTGGTCCGACCGCGCCGCGCGCATCGTGCAAGCCGTGGTGCACGGCTTCGCCCGCGAGCACCATTGGCGGCTGCCGGAGCACTTCGACCCGCGCTGGAACGTGCGGCTGGAGTACAACCGGGACAAGCCCGCCGACCCGTTCCGGCCATACGGGGTGACCATCGGCCACCTGCTGGAATGGGCGCGGCTGGCGCTGCACACCCGAGTCGCGCTGGCCGAAGCCGCGCCCGGGTGGCTGCTCGAGGACGCGCGTGAGCTGTTCGCCACCGCGGTGCGCGACGGCTGGAACGCCGACGGCGCGGAAGGCTTCGTCTACACCACCGACTTCGACGCCACGCCGGTCGTGCGCAACAGGTTGCACTGGGTGCTGGCCGAAGCCATGGCGACCGCTTGGACGCTGCACCAGGTCACCGGCGAGCAGGAGTACGCGCAGTGGTTCCAGGAGTGGGCTGCGCACGCCGAACACTTCTTCGTCGACCGCGAGTCCGGTTCGTGGCACCACGAGCTCGACGAGCACAACCGACCGGCCGACACCGTCTGGGAAGGCAAGCCGGACGTTTACCACGCCTACCAGGCGACGCTGCTGCCCCGGCTCGCACCGGCGGCTTCGTTCATCGGCGCGCTGGCGTGAGGTTCTGCTCGGAATGACCTGCGTGGCGGCGGGTTGGTGGTGCCGATCGTGCTGCAGCCGCTTAGCAGAGCGATGGTCAAAAAGGGAATGACCGTTGCGGTGCGATCTGATCCGCGGCAGCGTGCTCGGCATGTCCGATCGTCCGGAAGCGCGCAGAGCGCACCAGCAAGACGTCGATTCCCTGTTGCGGTTGCGCGTGCGGATGCTCGCCGACATGGGCGTCGCGGTCTCGGACGTCGAATGGCGCGCCGCTGCCCGCGAGTGGTTCACCGACCGCCTGCGGCGGCCGGGGGAGTTCGCCGCGTTCGTGGTGGATGACCCCGAGGGCGGAGTGGTCAGCTGCGCGGTCGGCCTGTGCGAGCCGGTCCCGCCCGGTCCCGGCAATCACGCCGGGCTGCACGGCCGGGTGCTCAACATGAGCACCGAACCGGCACACCGCAGGCGCGGCTACGCGAAGTCGTGCCTGCAGGCGTTGCTCGACTGGTTCCAAGCCGAAACACCTGCGCGGGTGATCAACCTCAACGCCACCGCGGAAGGGGTCCGCATGTACGAGTCCATGGGGTTCCGACGACCGGACAACACGGCATTGCGACTCCGGTTGACCTGAAGAGTGTTCGGGAAGCGGTTTGCGTAGGTGGTCGGGCTGAGTCCTCGGACACCTGCACGCCGCATGCCACAGCACTTTCCCGCCGCCGTCCGGTGTTGATCGCCGGTGCGCGGGTACCCGGGGCGCGAATGAAGCCGAATCCGAAGGAGGCGGCCGTGAAGTTCGTCGCTGTGCTCTACCCCGGCCCCACCGAGCGGCACGTCGACCACTCCGGGCTCGACCTGCTCGGCAGCACCGAAGGGGCACTGGGCCTGACGAAACTGCTGGAGTCGGAAGGGCACGAGCTCGTGGCGCTCAGCGACCGGGATGAGGCGCTGCGCGAGCACCTCCCGGACGCGGACGTGTTCATCACGACCCCGTTCTGGCCGACTTACCTCTCCGCCGACGCCCTGGACCGGGCGAAGCGGCTGAAGCTGGTGCTCACCGCCGGTGTCGGCTCGGACCACATCGACGCCGATGCCGCCACCCGCAACGGGATCACCGTCGCCGAGGTCACCGGCAGCAACGTGGTCAGCGTGGCCGAGCACGCCGTGATGCAACTGCTCACCTTGGTGCGCAACTACATCCCGGCCTACCAGCAGGTCCTGGACGGGCGCTGGGACATCGCCGACATCGCGGCGCGTTCGCACGACCTGGAGGACAAGACCGTCGGAATCATCGGCATGGGCCAGATCGGGCAGCGGATCGCGTTGCGGCTCAAGGGTTTCGACGTCAAGGTGCTGTACAACACCAAGCACCGCCGCAGTTCCACCGAGGAATCGGTGTTCGCGGCGCGCTACAAGCACCTGGACGACCTGGTGCACCAGTCCGATGCGATCGTGCTTTCCTGCCCGTTGACCGACGAGACCCGGGGCCTGTTCAACGAGGAACGGCTGCGCTCGATGAAACCCGGTTCGTGGCTGGTGAACATCGCGCGCGGCCAGATCGTGGACACCGACGCCCTGGTGCGGGTACTCGACGACGGGCATCTCGGCGGATACGCGGGTGACGTGTGGTATCCGCAGCCCGCGCCATCCGACCACCCGTGGCGGACCATGCCGGGACACGCGATGACGCCGCACGTTTCCGGCACGAGCCTGGAAGCCCAGCAGCGGTATGCCGCCGGAATCCAGGACACCGTACGGCGTTTCCTCAACGCGCAACCGCTGCAGGAAGATTACGTGGTCGCTGCCCCGAAGTGATCCCGGCCAGCAGAGTTCTTTCAGAATGATTCGCGTAGCGGAACCTCAGCGGCTTCGCCGCTGACAAGACAAGGCCCGAAAACCACACTGAGATGACTCCTGAGTGGACGGACCGGTCCCGTCCGGACGGGTCCGTCCACCGGCGGAGATCAGCCGAGTCGATCACTTGGCCCGGCCGTGGCGGAACGCGATGACGCGTTTGATGATGCGCATGGTGGCGGCGCTGCGGCGGAAGCTCATCAACGCCATGCCCGGAACGGCGAAGCGCTGCCGTGCGATGGAGTGCGGGCGGGAGAACGCCAGCAGTCCTTCGGATCCGTGGATGCGCCCGAAACCGGATTCACCGACCCCGCCGAACGGCAATCCGGCGATACCGGCGAACCCGAGCACCGAGTTGATCGAAGTCGCCCCGGCACGCAGTCGGCGGGCGATCTCCATCCCGCGGTTGCGGGAGAAGACCGTGGAGGCGAGTCCGTAGCTGGTCGCGTTGGCCAGCTCGACCGCCTCGTCCACCGAGTCGACGGTGCGCACCGTCATCGTCGGACCGAAGGTTTCTTCCCGCACAGCAGCGGAATCCTCATCGGTGTCGACCAGCACGACCGGATCGACGAACGGTGCGCGCACCGAATCACTGCCACCGACGACGGCCTTCGCGCCGTGCGACCAAGCGTCCTCGATGTGCTCGCGGACGATGTCCACTTGCGACGGAACGGTCATCGGGCCGTACGACTCGCCGGCTCGCACGCCGCGCAGTTCGCGGGCCAGCGCCTCCACGAACCGCTCGCGCAGCGCGCGCACGACGTAGATCCGCTCGACCCCGACGCAGGTCTGCCCGCTGTTGGACACCGCGCCCCACGCCGCGGCCTCGGCCGCGGCGGAGACGTCGGCGTCGTCGGCGACGATCAGCGCGTCCTTCCCGCCGCATTCCACCAGGACGGGAGTGAGCGTCTCCGAGCACGAGGCCATGATCTTCTTGCCGGTGGGGCTGGAGCCGGTGAACGCGAGTTTGTCCACACCGGACCGGCACAGCGCCGCCCCGGTCTCGCCCGCGCCCTGCACCGTGGCCAGCACGCCTTGCGGTGCCTCGGGATTCGCCTTGTGGAAGGCTTCCGCGAAGTAGCGGCCCACGGCGGGCGTGTGCTCGCTCGGCTTGAAAACCACCGTGTTGCCCGCGGCGAGCGAGTAGGCGATCGACCCGTTCGGCGTGTACAGCGGATAGTTCCACGGCCCGATCACGCCGACCACGCCCAGCGGCCGCTGCTCCACCCTGGCGGCGAAGTTCGACATCAACGGTCCCGGTGAGACCGACCGGGACCGCAGCACCGAGCGCGCGTTCTTGGCCGCCCAGCGGATGTGCTCCAGCGTCAGCACGAGCTCCAGGTACGCGTCGTCGAGCGGCTTGCCGTTCTCCCGGCGGGTCAGCTCCGTCAGCTTGTCGGCGTGCTGCGTGAGGTGTGCCGCCCATCGCAGCAGGCAGCGCTGCCGACCGGCGAAGTCCAGCCCGCTCCACCACGCGGCGGCTTCCCGCGCCCGTGCCACCGCGTCGGCGACCTCGGCAGGGCCGTCGACGGAGAAGGTCGTCACGACCGAACCGTCGGCCGGATCGGTCGAGACCAGCTGCGCCGATTCACCTGCCCGGGCCGACTCATCTGCCCGGCCCGCCTCGCCTGCCTGGCCCGCGGACGTCGTTGTCCTGGTCATGATCGCGCCTCCCGATTCACAGCCCGTAGGTCTTGCCGATGATGTCGCGCTGGATCTCGCTGGTCCCGCCGTACACCGTGGACACCACGGTGGAGCGCAGCAGCGCCTCCATGCCGTACTCGGTGGCGTAGCCGTAACCGCCGAGCATCTGCATCCCCTCCAGGGAAACGTGCTTGGCCAGCTCGGTGCACTTGAGCTTGGCCATCGACGCCTCGCGCGGGAACGTCTTGCCCGGGTTCTCGTCGATCTGCCGCGCCACGTCGTCCAGCAGCAGCCGGGCGCACTCCAATTCCGTTGCCATGTCGGCGATCCGGTGCCGCAACGCTTGGAACGAACCGATCGGCCTGCCGAACTGCTCGCGCTCGGACACGTAGGCCACGGTGTCGTCGAACGCGCGACGGGCGGTGCCCAGCATCAGCGCCGCGAGGATCATCCGCTCGAGGTTGAGCCCGGCCATGAGCTGCTTCCACGCCTGGTCGACCTTGCCGACCACGGCCTCGTCCGGCACGAAGCAGTCGGTGAAGTACAGGTCGTTGACCTCCCGGCCGCCCATGGTGTCGATGCCGGTGATCTGCAGCCCCGGTGCGTCCGCGGGCACCATGAACTGCGTCAGGCCCTCGTGCTTGGTGCCGCCGGGAGTGGTGCGCGCGATCAGCAGGATGTGATCGGCGATGTGCGCGTTGGAGCACCAGGTCTTCTGGCCGTTGATCAGCCAGCCGCCGTCGGTCCGGGTTGCCTTGCAGGCCAGCGCGCCCACGTCCGAACCCGCTGCGGGCTCGGACATCGAGACCGCTTCGACGCGGCCGTCCACCACGCCGCGCAGCACCTTCTCCTTCTGCTGCGGCGAGCCGAACTTCTCGTACCCGGCCGCGGAGATGATCGTGGTGGCGAAGCCGCCGATCGGCGCGCGGCCGTAGGCGGTCTCCTCCAGGAACAGGCACAGCTCGGTCATGCCCTGCCCGGCACCGCCGTACTCCTCCGGCAGCGAGACCCCGAGCCAGCCCAGCTCCGCCATCTTGGCGTAGAGCTGCTGGTTGTGCGGGTGCTGCCCGCCGCCGGTCAGCTCGTCGCGCTGCTGCTTCGTGCCGCACTCGCGGCGGCAGAACTCGGCGATGGCGTCGACGAAGTCGCGTCGCTCATCGGTGAGGACTCGTGGCATGGGTTTCCTTCCGGGGGCGCCGGTGCCGCTTCGAGGGCGTGCGCGGCCGGTCGACGACCGTGCCGCGTCATGCCGTGAACTGTAAATGGCGATTAACTTGGGAACAAGACAAGCCTGCTGGAAGCTGTTCCGAAGTCGGGTATCCGCAGCTGACCGGGAGCGTCCGAGATCATCCCGGTGGCGCGAGCGGCGCTTCACAAGTCAGGCCCCTCACAAGTCAGGCCCTGCACGAGTCAAGCCGAGTGCAGCACCGCCAGCACCAGGTACCGCGCCTGCTCCTGCCCGCCGATCCGGGAACCGGCCATCGCCATGTCGTTGACGATGTTCAACGCGGCCTGCACCGTCACCTGCAACCGGTTCGCCCGCGTCGGCTCGCGCACGTGCTCGGTCAGCGCCATCCACTGTCCGATGTGGTCGCGTTGCGCGCGGCGCAGCGCGTGCCGGTCGTCGGTGGGCAGGTTGCGGTACTCGGAGAGGTACACCGCGAGCAGGTCCCGGTTGTCGAAGGCGAACTCGACGTAGGCCGCCACCAGACCGCGCAGCGCCGTCTCCTCGTCGGCGGCGCCTTCGACGGCCCGGCCGGTGGCCACGGCCAGCCGGTCGGCCGCTCGGTAGTACACCGCGGCCAGCAGATCCGCTTTGCCCGCGAAGTGCCGGTAGACGCTGGAGGCGTTGATCCCCGCGGCGGTGCCGATCTCCTCCATGCTCACGGTGTGGAACCCCCGCTCGCGGAACAGCACAACGGCTGCGGCGAGCAGTTTTTCCCGCCGTGCGGCGAGTTCGGGCACGCCGCCGACGGCGGGTGCGACGGCTTTGCGCTCGGGGGAGGGCGGCTCGGCGGCCAGCACGACCGAGGCGATCGAGTGCAGCGCTTCCTCCGCCACGCGGTCGCTGAGCGAGACCCGGTGCGTGGACCAGCTCGCGATCCCGCTCAGCGCCGCGGACGACAGCAGCCGCGCGGACGGTTCCGGCAATTCCGGGCGAAGCGCCCGCAGCCGGTTCGCGAGTACCGCGATCAGCGCCCGCAGCTTGCGATCGACCTGGGCGCGGTCGTCGGCGTCGAGGTGCCTGTTCTCCCACTGGTACAGCCGGATGCTGCCGCGGCGGTGCACCACCAGCGACACCACCGCCCGCACGATCGCCCGCAGCCGCTGTTCGTCGTCGCCGGACTCCTGGTCGGCCTGCTCGGCGCAGGCGTTGAGCGAATCGGCGAACTCCTGCGCGGCGTGCGCGAGGATGTCCTGCTTGTTCCGGAAGTGCCGGTAGATCGCCGGGCCGGTGATGCCCGCCGCGGAGGCGATCTCGCCGAGGCCGACGCCGTGGTAGCCGCGTTCGCTGAACAGCTCGGCCGCGATCGCCGAGATCTGCGCCCTGCGGTCGTGCGTGCGCCGCCGCGTGGCGGTGGCAGGGGGCCGCGCAGAAGGTCGCGGAGCCGTCATGGTGATCCCTCCGTTGCTCGCCGCGCGATCGCGGAACGACTTTACACGCCCGGGATTTCGCAGCCAGCACAACGGCTCTCGTTCTTGACTGGCGAACTCGATCGAGCCTAATGTTAATCGCGATTCGCACGGTGTCGCGGACGCCGCGGCACCAGGCCGGTCCCCATCCCGTCCCTGATCATCGGCGATCGTGGAGGCGCGCAGTGCACGGAACCGCCCAACACCCGCCGCTTCCCGGAGCGGATTCGGAGACCTGGCGCCGATTCGGGCTCGCACCGGGCCTGTTCCTCGCGGGCACCGGGCTGCTGTTGCAGGTCGCGCACCCCGTGGTGGGCGCAGGCGTGCTGGAGCACTCCGACTTCAAAAACGCCCCGTGGAAGCGGCTGGTCAACACCCACCTGTCCACCATGCGGTTCATCTACGGGATGCGACCGGGCGCGGACGCGGAAGGTTCCCGCCTGCGGGAACTGCACAAGGACATCAAGGGAGTCGACGGCCGGGGCCGCCGGTACCACGCGCTGAACCCGGAGGCGTACGCGTGGGTGCACTTCACCCTCGCGCAGTTCGTGGTCGACACCGCTGAGCTGTTCGGCGATCCGATGACCCCGGCCGAGACCGAGCGGATGTGGCAGGAGTTCCGCGCGATCGGCCGCGCCTTGCAGCTCAAGGAGCACCACATGCCCGCGGACTGGGCGAGTGCGCAGGTGTGGTTCCGGGACGTGGTGCGCAACCGGCTGGAAGCCACCGAGTCGACCTACGACGTGCTGGAGAGCATCTCCGATCCACCGCGCCCGTACCGCTGGATACCGCGCTTGCTGTGGGCGCCGATCGGCCGTCCGTTCGGCCGGATCGTGCGGATGACGACCATCGGCACCATGCCGCCGGAGCTGCGCGAGCGAATGGGCCTGCAGTGGAGCGCCCAGCAGGAACGCCGACTGCGCCGGTTCGGCCGCCTCGTCGGCGGGGTGCTGCGGGCGCTGCCGTGGCCGTTGCGCTACACGCCGTTCGCGCTGCCCGCGATCCTGCGGGACAAGCGCCGGATCGCCGCTTCCCGGCCCGCCCGGCTCGCCGGAGCGGGAGCATGACCGCCGCGGCGGCGGCGCCGGAAGCGCTTTCCGGCGACCGCGCGTGGGAGCTGGTGGAGCTGGCCAAGCAGGGCGACGCGGCCGCTTTCGGCGAGCTCTACGAGAGCTACCGGCATCGGGTCAGCAACTTCCTGTGCGCGCGCATCGCGGACTTCAGCACCGTCGAGGACCTGGTGCACGAGACGTTCGCCAGGGCGCTGGGCAGCATCGCCACCGTGCGCCGCAGCAGCAGCGATCCGGGCGCGTGGTTCGTCACGATCGCCCGGCACCTGCTGCTGGACCACGTCAAGTCCGCCCGGCATCGCCGCGAGGTCGTCACCGGCGAGTTCGACCCGAACCGGTTCGGCGGCGAGGTGCTGGAAGACCGCGTGCTGGACCGGTGGATGGCCGACCGGCTGTGGTCGCGGGCGGCCGACCTCAGCGGTGATCAGCGGCACTGCCTGGTGCTGCGGTTCGCCTGCGGGTTCAGCGTGGACCAGACGGCGGCGAAGATGGGGCGCGAGCCGGCCGCGGTGCGCGCGCTGCAGTACCGGGCGGTGCGCCGGCTCGGCGAGCTGCTGAGCCAGGAACCCTGGGTGCAGGAAGCCGGCCGCCGCGGCGAGCGAGCTTGACGCGACGTACCTGGTTGCGGGCTCCTGAAACAGGCGCGGTCGTCAACCGCCGGAGCCGACCGCGCCGACCGCTTCGTCGATGCGCCGCGCGAGCTCCACGTCGAGTTCGGTGACCGCATCCAGCGAGCGTGTGCGCAGCGTGAACAGCACTCCGCTGGAGCGTTCCTCGATGGCGGCGTGGTGCGAGAGATCCTTCTCCGCCTGCTTCACCTGGTTCAGCAGCGGGGTGAGCCGGTCCGCGGGCAGACTCACCTCCCGGGTGATCCCGGTGGTCGTGCCCGTCCAGCCCGGTAGCGAACGCAAGGTGCGCTCCAGCTCGCCCTGATCCAACGGGCGCGGCCGATCATCGGCTCCCGCCGCCGCCCATTCCGGCGGCGGACCGCCACCGGGCGGCGCGAACAGCACGCCGAGATCGCCGGGCAACCGGTGCTGCAACGACTTCGCCACGTCCGGATCCTGAGCCGCGAGCTGGGAGAGCACGGCCTGGGTCAGGTAGCGAGCGCGTTCCGGCGGCGCCCCGGCCTGGCCGCCGACCTCCTGCGCCAGGTCCGCCGGTTGATCACCGGAGCGCAGCGGCGCATCCCACGGGACGTCCTCGCGCAGCTTGCCTGGCAGCACCGTGGCGAGCTGCTCGCGGTCCGCCCCGTCCAAGTGCTGCACCAGTGCGGCGACCACGTCGATCGTGGCTCGCCGTGCTTCTTCGGCATCGGCCAGTTCGGCCTTCTTCCGGACTCCGTCGACGAATTCTCGGTAAGCGATCATCGCAGGTTCCTCCGCGGGCGCCCGCAGCATCCGCCGTGACCGGTTCCGCTCAGCGCGGCGTGTCCGGCGGGATGCGCGGGCCGGTGTGCAGCAGCGGGTCGCGCTCCCCGCGCCGGGACTCCGGCACGCCCGGTTCGGTTTCCAGGAACACCTTGATCTGCGCGAGGCCGTCGCGGACCGCGCGGTTGATCTGCTGGTGCTGCGTGCGGGTCTGCGGCCGGAAGTCGACTCGGATGCTGATGTCGGTTCGCCGCTGTTGCTGCGGGGCGACGTCGACGAGGATTTCGTAGCTCGGCTGTGCACCGCGCAGGCGAGTGCGCCCGCCGGTCTCCTCGACCCGGACTTCGGCGTCGGTCGGCATCCCCTCGAAGTCGAGCCCGCACCGGAACACTCCGTCCCCGACGCGGCGGACCCCGGTCAGCCCAGGGAACACCCTGGCCAGGAAACTCGGTTCCGCGCACTGGCGCCGGACCTTGTCCGCCGGTGCGGCGACGAGCACGGACTCGGTGAACGACATCTGCTGCCTCCTTCGCGCGCCGGGAGTCCGGCACGAGCCTCAGCAGCTCAGTGGCCGGGAACCCCTGGTACGCCCGGGATTCCCGGCCACCCGATCGGTGAAACGACCACCGAGCCCGTCGAGGAGGTTCAGCCGTGCAGCGCCCGATCCGGCGCACCGAAGCGATCGGTCGCCGTGTTGGCCTGGTGCCAGTGCGGGTAGACCAGCCACGGCTTGCTGACCTCGTCGAGCCGCGCCAGCTCGTCCCGGCCGAGCCGGACTTCCGCGGCCGCGAGGTTGTCCTGCAGCTGCTCGTCCTTGCGCGCGCCGATCACCAGCGAGGTCACGCCCGGCTTGTGCAGCAGGTAGGCCAGCGAGATCTGCGCAGGGGAGACGCCGTGCCCGGCGGCGATGTCCACGATCACCTCGATGGTGTCGTAGAGCTTGTCCTCGTCGCGCACCGGCGGCTCGCTCCACTCCTCGGACAGATGCCTGCCCTCGGCGGCCTGCTGCCCCCGGCGGTACTTGCCGGACAGCAGCCCACCGGCCAGCGGGCTCCACACCAGGATTCCCAATCCTTGATCGATCGATGCGGGCACGAGCTCGTACTCGGCGTCCCGGCTCTCCAGCGAGTAGTAGATCTGGTTCGCCACGAACCGCTGGTAGCCGTGCCGGTCGGCCACCCCGAGCGCCTTCATCAGCTGCCAGCCCGCGTAGTTGGACACCCCGAGGTAGCGGACCTTGCCGGAGCGCACCAGCGTGTCCAGCGCCTCCAGCGTCTCCTCCAGCGGAGTCTGCCCGTCCCACTCGTGCACGTGGTAGAGGTCGATGTGGTCGGTCCGCAGCCGCCGCAGGCTGGCCTCGGCCTGGCCGATGATGTGGTGGCGGGAGAGCCCTGCGTCGTTCGGGCCGTCGCCCATCGGCATCCGGACCTTGGTCGAGAGCAGCCAGTCGTCCCGTTCGCCCGCGATCGCTTCGCCGACGATCTCCTCGGCCGCGCCGGTCGAGTACATGTTCGCCGTGTCGATGAGGTTGACCCCGGCGTCGCGGGCCATGCCGAACTGCCGCTTGGCGCCCTCGACGCCGGTGTTGCCCAGGTTGCCGAACATGCCTTCCCCGCCGAAGGTCATCGTGCCCAGCGTCAGCGTCGAGATGCGCAGACCGGAACGTCCCAGCTGGCGGTACTCCACGGTCACTCCTCCTGTCGGTTCCGGAGATGGTTTCCCCGGTTGAGAACAACGAGCTCGGGATCGCGGTATTCCCGCGCGTCCCTTTCGACACGCAACGCCGTCGCGGACGTCACCGGGCCGGTTGGTCCGACGTGGCCGGAGGTGATCGATGCGACCGAAGGTGACGATGTAACGGCCCGCTCCAGCGTTCGTAGCGCACCTGCGTCCGTGCCGCTTCCCGATCGATGAGTGCCGCCCCGGCTCGCTCGTCCGAACACAACAGTCCATTGTGGAATAAATCGTGCTGAGGCGAATTCGACCGCCATGTAAGGCTTTGCCCGCGGAATTTCTTCGTTCGTGACATGGCGATGCGCCCAGGTGTTCGGCTTTGCGTCCCCGTGCTGCGGAACGGAATGCATATGTCCATAGTGGACGCAACGAAGGTATTCGCTTGCGCCGCACCGCCCTACGACGCTCACCCGGTCGAGTAGCCGCTCCGACCTGCGGTGCGAACCGCGCAGACCTACGCTGACCTGGTCGGTCACCCATGGGTGTCGCTGGGTGAGGGGGCCATTGTGGACATTTCTCGGGCTCGTGGGCGGTATGGCCACGAGCACGCGGCGGCGCGGCAGCCGGACGTTTCGGCACAACTGCCCGACGCCGCCGCCGTGCTCGCGCGCGCCGCCGGGGAGAACTTCCCCGTCGCCGCCCGCGTCCTGCCGAGAGATCTGCGCAGGCACCTGATGGCGCTGTACGGCTACTTCCGCCTGGTCGACTACGCGGGCGACGAGGCCCCCGGAAACCGGGAAAGCCTGCTGGAATTCCTCGAAGCCGACCTCGCGCACGCCTACCGCGGCACTCCGCGGATCCCGTTGCTGCGCGCGCTCGCACCCACCGTGCAGGAATGTGGCATCCCGCAGGACGTCCTCGTCAGGTTGATCGAAGCGAACCGCCAGGACCAGCACGTGCGCCGCTACCGGACGTTCGCCGAACTGGTGCGGTACTGCGAGTTGTCGGCCAACCCGGTCGGTGAGTCCGTGCTGCACGTGTTCGGCTGCGCCCGCCCGGACCTGGTGTCGCTGTCCGACCGGGTGTGCACCGCGTTGCAGGTCCTCGAACACTGCCAAGACGTGCTCGAAGACCTCCGGCAGGACCGGGTGTACCTGCCGGAGGCGGACCTGGCGCACTTCGGCTGCAGCCTCGACGAACTCGGCACGTATCCGGCACCGCTGCGCTGGCGCAGGCTGATCCGGTTCCAAGTGGCCCGCGCCGAACGCCTGCTCGACTCCGGCGCCCCGTTGATCGGTCGGCTGCCGGGCCTGGCGCGGCTGTCCGTGGCCGGGTACGTCGCGGGCGGGCGCGCGACCGCGCAAGCCTTCGCCGGCGCCGGTTACGACCCGATCTCCGTGCACTTGAGCCCGGCGAAGACGCGCACCGCGGGGGAATGGGCACGACTGCTGCTGACTGGAGGAGCTTGGTGACCGCGTCGGTGCAAGAGGCATACCGCGAGTGCGAGCGCATCACCCGCACCCGTGCCCGCAACTTCTCCTACGGGATCCGGCTGCTGCCCGGCCCGAAACGGCGGGCGCTCTCGGCGGTGTACGCGTTCGCCCGGCGCGTCGACGACATCGGCGACGGCGGACTTCCGATGAACGACAAGCTCCGGCTGCTCGGCCAGGCCCGCTCGGACCTGCACGCGGCCAGCACTCGGTCGGCGGATCCGGTGCTGGTGGCGCTGGCGGACGCGGCGTCGCGGTCGGCGCTACCGATGCACGCCTTCGACGAACTGATCGACGGTTGCGAGGCCGACGTGCTCGGCACCCGGTACCGGACGTTCGCGGAGCTGCTGCACTACTGCCGCTGCGTCGCCGGTTCGATCGGCCGCCTCTCGCTGGGCGTGTTCGGCACCCAGGACCGGGCCGTGGCGGAACGCCGCGCGGACGCGCTCGGCGTGGCGCTGCAACTGACCAACATCCTCCGGGACGTCCGCGAAGACCACGGGGAAGGCCGCGTGTACTTGCCGGACGAGGACCTCGAGCGGTTCGGGGTCCGGCTGGAGCCGCACACGCCCGGGCTGCTGCTGCACGAGCAGGACGGGCTGGCGCGGCTGGTGCGGTTCGAGGTGCAGCGCGCCGAGCAGTGGTACCGCCAGGGCTTCGCGCTGCTGCCGATGCTCGACCGCCGCAGCCGCGCCTGCTGCGCGTCGATGGCCGGGATCTACCACGAGGTCCTGCAAGCGATCGCCGCGTCGCCGCTGCGGGCCCTGCAGCAGCGGACTTCGCTGACGAGCTGGCAGAAGGCGGGCGTGGCGGCCCGCTCGATGGCGGGGATGGCGCCGTGAGCCGGCACGTGCTGGTGGTCGGGGGCGGTCTCGCTGGGGTCACCGCCGCGCTGCGGTGCGCCGACAGCGGGTACGCGGTGACGCTGGTGGAGACGCGAGCGCGGCTCGGTGGCGCCGCGAGTTCGTTCCAGCGCGGAGATTTGGACGTCGACACCGGGCAGCACGTCTTCCTGCGCTGCTACAGCGCGTACGCCGCGCTGCTGCGCAGGCTCGGCGTGCTGGACAAGGTGCGGGTGCAGCCTCGCTTCCGGGTGCCGGTGCTCGAGCCGTTCCGGGCCTGTTCGGTGCTGCGGCGCTGGGACCTGCCCGCACCGGCGCACCTGGCTCCGGCGTTGCTCGGGCATCCCGCTTTGACGTTGCGGCAGCGGGTGAACGCCGCGCGCACCGGGATGCGGATGCGGGAGCTCGACCCGGAGGATCCGGCGCTCGACCGGATCAGCTTCGGCGACTGGTTGCGGGAGTGCGGTGAGTCGGCGCGGGCCGTGGACGCGCTCTGGGCACTCCTGTCGGTGGCCGCGCTCAACGCCGCGCCGGACGAGTCCTCGCTCGCGCTGGCCGCCACGGTGTTCCGCACCGGCCTGCTCGACGCCGCGGACAGCGGCGACATCGGCGTACCGCTGCGGCCGCTGGCAGAGCTGCACGACGGCGCCGCGCACCGCGAGCTGGCGTCCGCAGGAGTGCGGGTTCTCCTGCGCACCAAGGCGAACAGCGTGCTGCGAGACGAATCGGGCGAGACGGGCTGGCGGGTCCCGGTGCGCGGGCGCGGAGGCGAGGAAGTGCTGCGCGCCGACTCCGTGATCGTCGCCGTCCCGCACCAGCACGCCGGCGCACTCCTGTCCGCCCGGCTCTTGCCCGCGGCGGCGGCCTGGGCCGGGCTGTCGGCAGCGCCGATCGTGAACGTGCACGTGCGCTACGACCGGCCGGTGCTGGCCGAACCGTTCGCGGCGGTCCTCGGCTCTCCGGTGCAATGGCTGTTCGACCGCACCTCCGCGGCCGGCGTGCGCCGCGGCCAGTACCTGGCGATCTCCCTGTCGGCCGCGCACGAGTACGTCGAGCAGCGCACCGGCGAGCTGCGCGGGCTGTTCCTGCCGGCGCTGCGCGACCTGCTTCCCCCCGCGCGGCGGGCCGAGGTCCTGGACTTCTTCGTCACCCGCGAACCGCGCGCGACCTTCGCGCAAGCGCCCGGGACCCGCGACCTGCGACCCGGCGCCGACACCGGGCTGCCCGGGCTGGTGCTGGCGGGCGCGTGGACCGCCACCGGCCTGCCCGACACCTTGGAAGGCGCTGTGCGCAGCGGGGACCAGGCCGCGCGAGTGGTGCGGGCGACGTTCGACGAAGCCCGCCCGGCGGGCTTGGAGGTGACCCGATGACCACGGCGACACCCAGCGTGCTGAGCACCTCGCGCCAGCAGGTCGAACCGCAGCTGCGGGCCGCGGTCGGCAGGCTCGACGAGCACACCCGGCGGGTCTGCGAATATCACCTCGGCTGGGTGCACGCCGACGGTTCTCCGGACGGGCGCACCGGCAAGGCGCTTCGCCCGGCGCTGGTGCTGCTGTCCGCGCAGGCCATCGGCGGCCCCGGGCACTGGCCGACGCGCGCGGGCGCGGCCATCGAGCTCGTGCACAACTTCTCGCTGCTGCACGACGACTTGATGGACGACGACACGTCCCGGCGGCACCGGCCCACCGCTTGGACCGTGTTCGGCCGGCCCTCCGCGCTGCTGGCGGGGGACGCGCTGCTGTCGCTGGCCACCGACGTGCTGGTGGACACGCCTTCCGCGCACGCGGCGGAAGCGGTGCGGATGCTCGGCGCGGCGACCAGCAGGCTCATCGTCGGCCAAGCCGCCGACCTCGGCTTCGAGCACCGGCACGAAGTGGCGCTGGACGAGTGCCTGCGCATGGTCGAAGGCAAGACCGCGGCGCTGCTCGGCTGCGCGTGCTCGCTGGGGGCGCTGTGCGCCGGGGGAGACGAAGACGCCGTGGCGCGGATGCGCTCGTTCGGCATCGAGCTGGGCATGGCCTTCCAGTTGGTCGACGACCTGCTGGGGCTGTGGGGCGATCCGGAGACGACCGGCAAACCGGTGCTCTCCGACCTGCGGGCGCGCAAGAAGACCGCGCCGATCGTGCACGCCCTGAGCTCGGCGACCCCGGCGGGCGAGCGGCTGCGCCGGATCTACCGCGAACCCGCGCGGCTCGTCGGCGAACGCGCCGAGCACGCCGCCGAACTGGTGCGCCAGGCCGGCTCCCGGGAGTGGGCCGAATCCGAGTGCGAGCGCAGGTTCGACGCCGCGCTCGCGCAACTGCACGCCTGCGGCCGGCACAGCGCGGCCGTCGAATCCCTGACCGAACTCGCGGAGTTCATCGTGCGGAGGCAATGGTGACCGACCAACTGACCCGATCCCAGCAGCAGCAGACCCAGCCGGACCTGCCCGCGGTAGGCGCCAGGGCGCACGGCGCGCTGCTCGCCGCCCGGGATCACCTCTTGTCGTTGCAGCACACCGACGGCTGGTGGAAGGGGGAGTTGGCGACGAACGTGACCATGGACGTCGAGGATCTGCTGATGCGCCAGTTCCTCGGCATCCGCACGCCGGAGGAGACCGCGCAGGCGGCGCGCTGGATCCGTTCGCAGCAGCGCGAAGACGGCACCTGGGCGAACTTCCACGGCGGGCCCGGCGACCTCTCCACCACGGTCGAGGCGTACGTCGCGCTCAAACTCGCAGGCGACGACGTCGAAGCCCCGCACATGACCCTCGCGCGAGCCTGGATCCTGGCGCACGGCGGCCTCGAATCGACCCGCGTGTTCACCCGGATCTGGCTGGCGCTGTTCGGCGAATGGTCGTGGGACGAGCTGCCCGCGATGCCGCCGGAAGTCGTGCTGCTGCCGAAGTGGGCGCCGCTCAACCTGGCGAACTGGGGTTGCTGGGCGCGCCAGACCGTCGTGCCGCTGACCATCGTGTGCACGCTTGCACCCCGGAGGGAACTCGGGGTGAGCGTGCGCGAGCTGCGCTCCGGGCGGACGCCGCAGCGCTCCTCCGACCCTTGGGACCGGGCGTTCCGCGCGCTCGACGCGGTGTTGCACCGGTATCAGCGGTACCCGCTGAAGACGGTGCGGCGGCACGCGATGCGACTCGCTGCGGAGTGGATCATCGCCCGGCAGGAGGCCGACGGCTCGTGGGGCGGCATCCAGCCCCCTTGGGTGTACTCGCTGCTGGCGCTGCACCTGCTCGACTACCCGCTGGAACACCCGGTGCTGCGGGAGGGCTTGGCCGGGTTGGAGGGCTTCCTCATCCGGGAACGCACTCCGCAGGGCACGAGCCGCCGGATGGAGGCGTGCCAATCACCGGTGTGGGACACCGTGCTGACCGTGCAGGCGCTGCACGACGCCGGTTTGCCCGCCGACCACCCGTCGCTGCGGTGCGCGACCGATTACCTGTTGCGCGAGGAGATCCGGGTGCCCGGTGACTGGGCGGTGCGCAGGCCCGGGCTCGCTCCGAGCGGGTGGGCGTTCGAGTTCGACAACGACGGCTATCCCGACATCGACGACACCGCCGAAGCGGTGCTCGCGCTCAACCGGGTCGAGCACGGCAGACCGCAGGAGGTGCACGCGGCCATCGAACGCGGGCTGGCCTGGATGCGCGGCATGCAGTCCCGAGACGGTGGCTGGGCAGCGTTCGACGCGGACAACACCAGCAGGCTTGCTACCCGGCTGCCGTTCTGCGACTTCGGGGAAGTGATCGACCCGCCCTCAGCGGACGTCACCGCGCACGTCGTGGAAGCGATGAGCTTGCTCGCCGACCGCGAGGATCCCGCGGTGCGCGCGGGCGTGCGGTGGCTGCTGGCGAACCAGGAGCGCGGCGGCTCGTGGTTCGGCCGCTGGGGCGCCAACCACGTTTACGGCACGGGCGCGGTCGTGCCCGCGCTGGTCGCCGCCGGGGTGCCCGCCAACCACCCGGCGCTGCGGCGGGCGGCGGATTGGCTGGAGGAGCACCAGAACGCCGACGGCGGCTGGGGAGAGGACATGCGTTCCTACACCGATGCGCGGTGGATCGGGGTGGGCACCTCGACCGCCTCGCAGACCGGATGGGCGCTGATGGCGTTGCTGGCGCTGGGCAGGCACGCCAGCGAAGCGGTGCGCAACGGCGTGGAATACCTGGCCACGAGCCAGCGCGCGGACGGCACCTGGGACGAGCCGCAGTTCACCGGAACCGGATTCCCGGGCGACTTCTTCATCAACTACCACCTGTACCGGCTGATCTTCCCGCTGACCGCGCTCGGCCGCTACGAGCAGGCGGTGAACCGGTGAGCGGTGATCGGCTGCTGATCTGCGCTGCGCTGCGAACCGAAGCCGTGGCATTGCGCGGCGCGTGCGACCGGGCGCGCGTGCTGCGCACCGGGCTCGGGCCGCGCCGGAGCTCCCGGCGCCGCAACGCCGACGCGGTGGCCGGCTGCGGCGCGCTGGCCGTAGTCGGTCTCGCGGGCGGGCTGGGTGAAGTACCCAGCGGCGGTGTGGTCGTCGCCGACGAGGTCCGGGATGCGCACGGCAGCACGACCCTGCCGGACGCGGGATCGTTGGCGGCTCGGCTCGACCGCGCCGGATTCGCGGTGTGGCGCGGGCCGATCACGACGACCGACCACATCGTCGGCGGCGGCGAGAAGTCGGCGCTGGCCGCTACCGGCGCGCTGGCCGTCGATATGGAATCGGCCGCGCTCGCCCGGCTGGCCGGACGCGGACTGCGCGCGGTCGTGCGCGTGGTCGTGGACACCCCGAGCGAGCCGCTGCTGCGCCCGCGCACGCCGTACCGCGCGTGCCGGGCGCTGCTACGGCTGCGCCGCCTCACACCCGCGGTGGCGGAGTGGGCGGCCGACCCGGAACGCGCGCCCGCGGTGGCGCACCGGGACTGATCCGCAAACACCAGAAGCAGTCAGGAGGTGCAGCCATGGGCATTCCGATGCGCCAGGCCGCTCGCGTCGGCGCCTACCTAGTGCGGCAGAAGCTCGCGGGCCGGAAGAAGTTCGCGCTCACCCTGGAGCTGGAGCCGTTGTTCGCCTGCAACCTCGCCTGCGCGGGGTGCGGCAAGATCCAGCACCCGGCGAGCGTCCTCAAGCAGCGGATGCCGGTCGACCGGGCGCTGGCCGCGGTCGAGGAATGCGGTGCCCCGGTGGTCTCCATCGCAGGCGGCGAGCCGCTGATGCACCCCGAGATCGAGGTGCTGGTCGACGAGCTGGTCAAGCGCAAGAAGTTCGTCTACCTGTGCACCAACGCGCTGCTGATGCCGCGCAAGATCGACAAGTTCACGCCGTCCCCGTACTTCTCGTGGGCGGTGCACGTCGACGGGCTGCAAGAGCGCCACGACGCCTCGGTGTGCAAGGAGGGCGTGTTCGCGCAAGCGGTCGACAACATCAAGGACGCGCAGCAGCGCGGGTTCCGGATCACCACGAACAGCACGTTCTTCAGCACCGACACGCCGTCCTCGGTGATCGAGGTGCTGGACTACCTCAACAACGAGCTCGACGTGGACCAGATGATGCTCTCGCCCGCCTACGCCTACGACAAGGCGCCGGACCAGGACCACTTCCTCGGCGTCACCGAGACCCGGGAGCTGTTCAAGAAGGTTTTCGCCGATGGCAGGCGCCGCAAGTGGCGGTTCAACCACTCGCCGAAGTTCCTGGACTTCCTGGAGGGCAAGGTCGACTTCGGCTGCACCGCGTGGGCCATCCCGTCCTACTCGCTATATGGCTGGCAGCGGCCCTGCTACCTGATGGCCGACGGCTACGCGCAGAGCTACCGGGAGCTGTTGGAGGAGACGGACTGGGAGGCTTACGGTCGCGGGCGCGACTCGCGCTGCGCCAATTGCATGGCGCACTGCGGCTACGAGCCGACGGCCGTGATGGCCACGATGGGTTCACTGCGCGAGTCCATACGGGCGCTGCGCGGGTGACGTGAGTCACCCCTGTTCGTCGGTAGTCCCGGCGTGCTGGTTACGGTAGGGGCCAACGGCCCCCGACGTACGGACCGATACGAATGCAGAAGCCCTCGCAGGTGATTCACCTCGACGCGCTTTCCGCGCACCTCTGGCACGCGGCCAAACACCTCGGCGAGACGGTGATCGCGCCGCTTGCGCTGTTCTATGTCCTGTTCAACCTCACCGGCCTGACCGGCGGTCTCATCGCCGCGCTCGTCTGGGGAGTGGGCGCCGTCGCGGTGCGAGCGGTATTGCGGGTGAAGATCCCGATGGTGCTGCTGCTGACCACCGGGATCCTGGTGGTCCGCACCGTCGTCGGGTTCGCGACCGGCAGCTCATTCCTGTACTTCCTGGAACCGAGCTTGCAGAACTTCTTCGTGGCGTTGTTGTTCCTGGGTTCGCTGCTGTTCGAGCGGACGTTGATCGCCAAGCTCGCCGACGACTTCTGCGTGCTTCCACCGTCGCTGATCGGCAACGCGCGGGTGCAGAGGTTCTTCCGGCGGGTGTCGCTGCTGTGGGCGCTGGTGTTCACGATCAACGGGTTCACCACGCTGTGGGCGCTGGCGCAGGCGACGATCGGGCACTTCCTGCTGGCCAGCACGGCGGGCTCGTTCAGCCTCGTGGCGGTGGCCGCGGTGGCGTCGGTGTGGTGGCTGCGCCGGGAGCTGCACGGCGAGGGGATCACCTTGCGCTTCTCCCGCAAGGCCGTGCCCGCCTGAGCCTTCGTCGACGAACGGCACCGTCCCGCGGGGCGGTGCCGTTTTCGCGCTTCAGCCGAAGCGGCGCGCGAGCAAGCGGAAGGTTCCCGGCAGGGCGCCGCGCACCCGCGAAGCCAGGCCCAGCCAGGACGGCACGAACACCTCCGGCGTTTCCCGCTCGATGGCGGTCAGCAGCACGCGGGCCACCTGATCCGGCGGGATCGGGCGCGGGAACCGGCGGGTGTACGCGCCGCGCCGGTCGAAGAAGCCGGTGCGCACCGCGCCCGGCAGCACGGTGGTGACCGGCACGCCCTCGGCGCGGATGCTGTCGGCGAACGCCCGCAGCCCGGCCTTCGTCGCCGCGTAGGCGGCCTCGTGGTGCACGCCGACGGCCGCGATGGACGAGACGAACGCGACCTGCCCGCCGCGATGGCTCAGTTCCGGCATCGCGGCCCTGGTCAGCTCCATCGGAGCGGTCAGGTTCAGCGCTACCAGGTCGCTGACCTGCCCGGCGGTCATCGCGCCCAGCGGGCCATGCCAGCCCGCCCCGGCGTTGTTGATCAGCAGCTCGACTCCGGCGGCCGCATCGGCGACCCGGGCCAGCTCGTCCCGAACGGTCAGGTCGGCGCGCAGCGGGCGGCCACCGGTGCGGCGCGCCAGCGCGCCGAGCCGGTCGGCGTCGCGCCCCACCAGCAGCGGCTCGCACCCGGCGGCGGCCAGCTCGATCGCCAGCGCCGCTCCGATGCCCGAGGAACCCCCGGTGATCAGGGCGCGCCGCGGAGGCCACCTCATCCGGACCCGGAATTCCGGGCCGCGATCCGGCGCAGGTGCTCGCCGCGCCGGGTCAGCACCCAGATGCCGACCAGCAGCAGCACCGCCGCGAGCACTTCACCTGCCAGTGCGTACGGGCTCGCCACGACCCGCTCGCCGAGCCAGTTCACCCCGATCGCGATGCCCACCAGCGGATCGACCGCGGTGATCACCGCCAGTGCCGGGGAGATGAACCGGCCCTGCTGGAAGGTGTTCTGGCTGAGCAGGAACCCCACCGGCCCCAGCGCGCACACGACGTAGAGGGTGGGGTGGCCGAACGGTTCGGCGAGGCCGCCCTGCCGGATCTGCCCGGCCACGACCTTGATCAATCCGGCGGTGACGCCGTAGAGCACGCCTGTCGCCAGGGCCAGCGCCAGCACCCGGAGCTCACCGCGGAACCGCCCGGCGGCGAGCAGGCAACCCAGCACGATCAGCACCAGCACCGCCGCGAGCGGGAACACTCCGGAGCCGGTGAACCCCTCACCTTGCCCGCTCGGCCGCGCCAGCAGCAGGAACACCGCCAACCCGACGGCGACCGCGAGCGCGCCGAGCACCAGGACCCGGTCCAACCGGCGGTGCGCCATCCAGGCCGCGAAGACCGCGCCGAACAGCACCGCGGTGACCAGCAGCGGCTGCACCAGCACCAGCGGACCGAACGCGAGCGCCACGACCTGCAAGGACAGCCCGACGATCACGGTGCCGATGCTCAGCAGCCAGATCGGTTTGCGCACCAGTTGCCACAGCAGCCGGGGATCCAGCGTGCGGGTGGTGGGCACCTGCTTGGTCGCGCGTTGCTGCACGGCGCTGGCCAGCCCGAACCCGGCGGCGCCCGCCAGCGCGGCGGGCACCGCGATGAACAACTGGCTCCCGGTGGAGGTCACGCGCCCTCCTGCGCGCCGAGCCGCAGTGCGGCGAAGGCGCTCGGGAGCTGGTCGGCGAGCTTGTCCACGTCGGGCAGCAGCGCCGCGTCGGTGGTGAGCGCGACTCCGACGGTTCTTCCCCACCCGATGGTCCCGATCGCCAGCGCCATGCCATCGGCCAGCGGCAAGACCGGGTACACGGTGCGCAGCAGCGCTCCGGCGATGTGCACCGGCGTCCGGTGCCCCGGCATGATCGAGACGATCGCCTGGAAGAAGTTGCGTCCGTAGATCCTGCGGCAGACCCAGCGGTGCAGCGGAGCGGGCAGCAGGCGCAGACCCCGCAACACGGCTTCGCTGGCCTGCGGCTGCCCGCGGTGCTGCGCGCGGTCGAGCCGGGCGGCGACTTCGGCGAGCCGTCGCCGCGGGGACATGGGGCCGATGGGCAGGTCGACGGTCACCGCGACCGCGTGGTTGCCGAAGTCTTCGGTGCCGGGACGGGCCTTCCTGGGCACCATGGTGCGGAAGTTCCGCTGGTGTGTGTTGTTCTCGTCCAAGCGGTGCAGCGCTTCGGCCACCATGCCGAGCAGCAACGCGCTGCGGGATACGCCGTTCGCGCGGGCTTCGGCCTCGACCTCGGCGGCGTCGAGCTCTTTCCAGGCGAAGCGGCGTGCTCCGGTGCTGCGTCCGCCGAGGCCGCCGCGCGGGGCCGGGCCTGCGGTGACCAGGCTCAGCATGCCGCGCAACACCGCCGTGACGTACCGCAGGCGTGGAATCGCGGGCCGGGACTGCTCCGGCAGATCGGGGACCTCGTCGCACAGCAGCCGCAGCAGCGTCGAGGTCATCACCAACCCGTCGCCGAGCGAGTGGTGCATCTTCACCAGCAGCGCCGAGTCGCCGGAGCCGGGCCGGTGCAGCACGGCCATCTCCCATGGTGGGCGGTCGGTGGGCAACGGCGTGCTGAAGAACTCGCGCTCCGCGGACTCCTGATCGTCGTGCTCGCCGAGCGTGATCCGCCGCAGGTGCTGCTCAGGTGCGAGTCGCCGGACCGGCACCCAGTGCGGTTCGCGGTGTCGGCGGGTGACCAGCCGCTTGCTGACCATCGGCAGTTCGGGCGCACGGGCGGCGATCCGTTCGCTGACCCGCGCGGCGAGCTCGGCGCCCCATTCCGCGCCGGCCGCCGGTCCGCGCAGCGACAACACGGCGCCGGTCTGCTGTGCAACCTGCGGGGTCGTGACGTGCACGAAGAACGTGTCCTGAGCGCGCATCCGCTCGGGCACGGCGGGATCCAGGTTCGCCATATCGGCCACCTGGTCGGCGAACTCGCCGGTGTCCCGCAGGTGCCGGAGCATCCGCTGCTCGGCGTTGTGCAGCTCGCCGGGCTCGGTGGCGAGCCGGTGCAGCGCCTGCGCCAGCGCGGGCTCGTCGTCGCAGAGTTCGGCCAGACCGGCGCGTTCCATCAGCTCGGCGTTGGCGCGGCCGTGCCCGGCGATGGGTTCGAACATGAGGACCGGGCGGGCGCAGGCGAGTGCTTCCAGCGCGGTGGCGCCCCCGGCATTGGTCACCACGACGTCGGCCGCCGCGGTGCGCGTGGCCATGTCGTCGACCCAGCCCAGCGGGTCGATCCGGGAGTCGCGCTCGGCACGGCGCAGCAACCGCTCGCGCAAGGTGTCGTTGTGCCCGCACACGACCACGACCTGATCGGTCCCGGCGCGCAGCGCTGCCTCGACGGCGCGGTCGACGGAGCCGAAACCCAGTGAGCCGCACGAGATCAGCACCACGAAACCGGCCTGCGGGAGACCGCAGGCGCGGCGTGCTTCGGCCTTGTCCCGCGGGTGGAACGCGGCGACGACGGGCGGTGCGCTGACGGTGTTGACCGCCGCCGGTTCGGCGAGATCGGCGGCCCCTGCGCTGACCTCGCTCATGGCGTAGTGCCGGTCGATCGCGGAGTAGACCCAGAACGGGTGCGGGGCGAAGTCGGAGATGACTGCCGCGACCGGAGTCCGCAGTTCGCCGCGGGCGCGCAACCAGGCCAGACCGGCGGTGCCCATGGGGTAGGTGGACACGATCAGGTCCGGGTGTTCGTCGGCCAGCAGCGGGCGCAGCCTGCGGCCCGCCCAGGCACCGACGAAGCGGCGGCAGCCGTTGGCGAACCAGCGTTGCCGCCACAGCGCGGCGTAGAAGAAGTCGTAGAGCCATGGCGTGGACTGCACGTTGGTCACGTAGATCCGGCCGAACGTTCGCGGCACCCAAGGCCCCATCGCCCGCAGTGCGTCGAGCCAGGACACCTCGCAGCCCGGCCACGATCGCCGGGCGGCCTCCTCGACGGCTCGCGCGGTGGCGTTGTGCCCTTCCCCGATGGTGGCGCTGACCAGCAGCAGGCGGCGCGGCTCAGTCACGAGGCGAGCTCCTTCCGAGAACGGCTCGTGCTTTCGCAGGCTAGCGGCGACCCGCCGCCTCGGCCGGGTGGAGCCGAACGGGACGAACCGCGCCTGTGGAGTGCCTCCGAATTTGGCTTGCGCAGTGGGTCAGGTAGCGGAACCTCAGCTGGAAGGCGCGGACGCAGAAAACCGCCGGGTGCGGCCGGTGCATGGACCGCGGTGCCACGTGCTCGCAGCACGAACCCCGCCGTTTCGGCCGAGAATGTGTCCGGATTGAGCGATGTCGTGCGGGACGGGCGGTGTTGTGCGATCGCGATCGTCCTGCCTGTCCCGGGTTTTCCGGGGAAGGGGAGCGGACATGATCAGTAAGCACGATGCCGCGGCCGCGGTCCGGTCGAAGAAGACCGAACTGGGCCTGACCTGGGCGCAGCTGGCCGAGGCGGTGGGCAGGCCGGTCGCCTGGACCACGGCGGCGCTGCTCGGCCAGCACCCGATGGGCGAGGCCGAGGCGAACGCCGCCGCGGAGTTGCTCGAACTGGACCGGGAGGTCGCTCTCGCGCTGCGCGTCCAGCCCACTCGGGGCGCGCTGGACGCGCAGGTGCCCGCCGACCCGACGATGTACCGGCTCTACGAGGTGCTGCAGGTGTACGGGCCGACCATCAAGGAACTGATCCACGAGGAATTCGGTGACGGCATCATGAGCGCGATCAACTTCCGGCTCGACGTCCGTCGCGCCGAAGACCCGCAGGGCGACCGGGTCGTGGTCACCTTGGACGGCAAGTTCCTGCCGTACCAGTGGTGAACCGCGCCGTTCTCACGCGCACATCGAAACCACCGCCCTGTCCAATGCTCGCCGGTGCAGCGGGTCGAAGTGGTGGTGCAGGTCGGCGGCGAGCACCGAGGCCGCCACCCCGACCCGGCACGGAGTGTTCGGCACCCGCACCCGCTCGGTCGCCTTGAGCTGCCGCACCGCCTCGTCGCTGATCCGTTCCAGCTCCCGGCGCACCTGGCCCAGGTCGGGGCGTTCACCCGGGCGCGACTCGGGGTGCGCGTCCCACCGGGCGTGCAGGCCGCGCTGCACGTCCTTGCCCGCTTCGATCTGGTCGGTGAAGAAGCGGACGGCTACGCCCGGATCGAGTCCGTTGTCCGCGGCGAGCTCGGACACCTCGCCCAGCACCCGTCGCTCGCGTTCCGGATCGGCGATGGGTTTTCCGGTGCCGTACTTGGCGGCGGCGACCTCGTCCGCCAGCGCCAGCCGTTGCGCGGCGAGGTCCACCAGCGGGCCGAGATCGGTCGTCGCGGACTGCGCGGCGACCGAAGCCGGACCGACGACGGGCGCCCCGGCGTCCGGTGTCGCGGTTGCGGCCGGTGCCGTGCCTGCGGCCACGGCGCCGATGATCGAAGTTGCCAGCAACGTGCGTCGCATCGTCATGACTTCTCCCCTCGCGGTTCTGCTTCGCGGAAAAGTCTGCCGTGCACCCGCGTTCGAGCCGGGGCGGACTCGCCGCGGCGTGTCGGCCGGAGGCCTCGGCGAACCGAATGCGCAGGTGAGGACGGATATCCGCGACCGAATCAAGTGCCGCGAGTCCGTTGTGGACAGAGCTTTCGCAAGCTCCCCCGGCCGGGCGGATGCAGGGCGGCGCGGTTGAGCACCCGCCCGGCCGAGGGGTTGCGTTCGCGCGCCTACACGCGCGGTCCCATCGCGAGCCCCGCAGCGCGAGGCGGTCGCGAGATCAGCTGGACAGGTAGCCGCCGTCGGCGGCCAGCGCGTGCCCGGTCACGAACGACGAATCGTCCGAGCACAGCCACAGGCTGGCCGCGGCGACCTCCTCCGGCCGCCCGAACCGGCCGAACAGGCTCAGCCGCGGCGCCAGGTCCTGCTCGCGGCGTCCGGTGCTGTCCATCGAGTACCGGATCATCGGCGTGTCGATCGCGCCGGGGCAGACGGCGTTGACCCGGATGCCGCGCGCGGCGTTCTCCAGCGACGCGACCTTGGTCAGCCCGATCACGCCGTGCTTGGCCGCGGTGTAGATCGCCTGGTTGAGCTGCGGCCGGTAGGAGTTCACCGAGCCGATGTTCACGATCGAACCGGGACCGTCCTGCCGCAGCATCTGCTTGATCTCGTGCTTGAGGCACAGCGCCACGGACTTCAGGTTCACCGCCAGGATCCGGTCCAGGTCGTCCTCGGCGAGCTCGGCGACGGTATTGGCGTCCGGGGCGACCGCGGCGTTGTTCACCGCGCAGTCCAGCCGCCCGTACCGCTCGACCGCGGTCTCGACCATCGCGCGCACCTGATCGGAGTCGCCGACGTCGACGCGCAGGAACGACGCCCGGCCGCCACCGGCGACGATCTTGTCCACCGTGGACTCACCTGCGCGTTGCTCGCGGTCGGCGACCAGCACCGACGCGCCTTGCGCCGCCAGCAGCTCGGCGGTTGCCGCGCCCATGCCCATCGCCGCTCCGGTGACCGCCGCGACCTTGCCCGCGAGTGCGTCGCTGCCCATGTTCCTCCTGCTCAGAACGGGTTTTCGGGATCGCGCAGGGATTCCGGATCGGGAGTCGCTCCCGCGCCGATGGCGTTGCGCGCCGGAACCAGCTGCTTCGGCCGGTTCACGCCCAGGTGCGCGGTCAGCCGCCCTTGCGGGGACAGCCAGGCGGCGCCCCACCGCTCGGAGTCCGCGCCGCGCAGCACCAGCGTGTCGGCGGCGCTGTGGTGCCCGACGTACTGGAGCTTGCGGCCGAACTGGTCGCTCCAGAAGTAGGGGACCGGATCGTGCTCGGGAATGCCGGTGCCGAGGATCTGCGCGACCACCGTTTCCGGAGCGGTGCGCGCCTCGTCCCAGTGCTCGACCCGCAACCGCGCGCCCGAGCGCGGCGACCAGCGCGCCGCCACGTCGCCCACCGCGTACACCCCGGGAACTCCGGTGCGCAGGTGCTCGTCGACGAGCACGCCGCGGTCCAGCTCGACGCCGGAGCCAGCCAGCCACGCCGTGTCCGGGCGCACGCCGACTCCGGTGACCACCACGTCGGCGTCCAGGTGCCCGCCGCCGGTCAGCGCCACCCCGCCGGAGGTGACCGCGTCGACGCCGGTGCCGAGCCGCAGGTCGACCTCCGCCCACCACGGCCGCATCCGCTGCCCGACCTGCTCGCCCAGCGCACCGAGCGGGACCGGCGCCGCTTCCACGCAGGTCACCGAGCAGCCCCGGGCCAGTGCGGCGGTGGCCACTTCCGCACTGATCCAGCTCGCGCCGACCAGCACGACCCGCGCTCCCGCCCGCAGCCGTTCCCGCAGCAGCGCCGCGTCGTCGGCGGTGCGCACGACCAGCTGCGGACCGTCGCCGGGAAGCCGCACCGGGCTCGCGCCGGTGGCGATGACCAGCGCGTCGTAGCCGACGTCGCCGGAATCGGTACCGACCACCCGTTCCGCCGGATGCAGCGATCGAGCCGCTGC
The DNA here is from genome assembly GCF_016526145.1 of Saccharopolyspora galaxeae. Lineage (GTDB taxonomy): Bacteria > Actinomycetota > Actinomycetes > Mycobacteriales > Pseudonocardiaceae > Saccharopolyspora_C > Saccharopolyspora_C galaxeae. The sequence goes on along the minus strand of NZ_JADDUE010000003.1, from coordinate 108,202 downwards.
GCCCAGCCGGAGATCGACCGACAACGCCTCGTAGTCGGTCCGCAACGTGGGGTCGAACTCGTCCCGCAACGCCGCCTTGGTCAGCGGCGGCCGGTCGTAGGGCGCCCGCCGCTCGGCCGCGAGCAGCACGATCTCGCCGTCGAAACCCTTGCGCCGCAGCAATTCGCAGGTGCGCGCCGCGGCCAGCCCCCCACCGGCGATGACGACCCGGGTCACCGGGCGAGCTTCGGGCCGGGAGTGAACCGCGCCGGGATGCGCTGGAAGCCCATGTTCGTGCCCTGGTGCGGATAGCGCTCCAGCGCGTCGAAATCGACGGTGTAGTCCGGCATCCGGGTGAGGATCTCGTTGAGCAGCGTCTTGGCCATCAACCGGCCCAGGTGCGAGCCGGCGCAGCGGTGCACCCCGATGCCGAAGGCGGTGTGCCGGTTCGGCCAGCGGTCGATGTCGATCTCGTCCGGGTGCTCGAACAGCGACTCGTCCCGGTTGGCCGAGGCCCAGGAAAGCAGCACCCGGTCGCCTTGCCGCATCGGGCAGCCGCGGAACTCGGTGTCCTGCGCGACGGTGCGGGCCAGCGCCTGGGTGGGGGAGAAGTAGCGCAGGAACTCCTCCACGGCGTGGTCGAGCAGGCTCGGATCTTCGATCAGCCGTTGCCGCACGTCGGTGTGCTCGGCCAGCCAGACGAGCGTCTGGCTCACCAGCGAGGCGGTGGTCCCGGTACCGCCCGCGATGAGCAGCTCGACGATGGCGAAGACCTCGTCGTCGGTGATCGGCCGGTCGTCCACGGTCTGCTGCACCAGGTAGCTGATCACGTCGTCCTGCGGATCGGCGCGGCGCTGCTCGATGATCCGGCTCATCTGCTCGGACAGGTAGGGCAGGTCCACTTCGGTGGCCTGGCGCCACTTCTCGCTGCCGGGCACGGCGGCCAGCGTGGCGTGGTGCGCGCGCGAGTAGCGGCGCCACTCCTCGACCGGCAGGCCCAGCCAGTCGATGGTGACCAGCGACGGAACGCCGATCACGGAGGTGAAGTCGCACTCGCCGGTCTCGATGACCTCGTCGATGAAACTGCTGACGTGGTGCTCGACCATGCCGCGCATCCGCTCGATCGCGGCGGGCGAGGTGATCGGGTTGATCAGCTTGCGGAACTTCCGGAAATCCGGTGGATCCAGTTCAATCGGGATGTGGAAGTGCATGGGCGTCTTCGGGATCACCACGGACAGCCCCTCGCCTCCGGAGGAGGTGCGCGCCGAGGAGAACACGCCGTCGTCCCGCGCGGCTTCGAAGACGCTCTCGTAGTCGGACAGCACCCAGTAGCCACCGTGCGACTCGGTCCAGGCGAGTCCGTGCTCGTTGCGGACGGCGCGGTAGGAAGCGACCGGGTCCGCGGAGTGCTCCTGGGAGTTGTGATCGAAGCGGATCACTGGACAGCGCTGTTGCGAAGCCATGCTGCTGGGACCTCCTATTGCATCAACCCCGCTGTTGACCTGATAATGGTTATACTAGATATGCCGGTTGTCAACGGTTCGCACGAAGCCGGGGGGAGTCGGCGCCACCTCGACGAGGAGGAAAAACCATGCGCGCGCGGGTCGATCCGAACCACTGCCAGGGGCACGGGCTGTGCCAGATGAGCGCCCCGAACGTCTTCGCGTTGCGCGAGGAGGACGGCACCGCCTACGTGCTCGAAGAACAGGTCCCGGCCGAGTTCGCCGACGAGGCCGTCGAAGGCGCGGACTCCTGCCCCGAGCGCGCGATCACGGTCGACTGATGGGGGAGGACGTGCTGGTCGAGCAGCGCGGGGACGCGCTGTGGCTCACGCTCAACCGGCCGGAGCGCAAGAACGCCTTCGATCCCGCCATGTCCGACGCGATCGTCGAAGCGCTGCGCGGCGCCGATGAGGCGCGGGCGGTGGTGCTGACCGGATCCGGCGGCAGCTTCTGCGCAGGCGGATCGTTGCAGCAGCTCAGCACGCCGACCACCGGGGAGATGCGGGCGCTGTACCAGGGCTCGCTGCGGTTGTTCGACGCCGTGCGGCAATGCCCGCGCCCGGTCATCGCCGCGGTCAACGGCGCGGCGGCGGGCGGCGGCAACGAGCTCGTCGTGGCCTGCGACCTGGCGATCGCGGCGCGTTCGGCGACGTTCGGCCAGACCGGGCCGAAGGTCGGCAGCGCCCCGGTCACCGGCGCCACCAACGTGCTCGGCGTGCAGATCGGGGAGAAGCGGGCCAAGGAGATGGCGATGCTGTGCCGGCGCTACTCCGCCGAACAGGCCGAGAGCCTGGGCCTGGTCAACGAGGTGGTCGAGGACGACCGGCTGGCGGAGGCGGTGACCGGATGGGTCGAGGAGCTGGCCGAGCTGAGCCCGCGCTACCTGGAGATCACCAAGATCTCCTCCAACATCTGGTGGAACTCGGCGCGGGACTCGTTCAGCAACGGTCTCGGGATGCTGGTGCAGGCGGTGGGCAGCGCGGACATGGTCGAGGGCGCCACGTCGTTCTTGGAGAAGCGGCGACCGCGGTTCCCGCCGCCGGAGTGATCCCGGCGGCGCCGGGCATCGCAGCGCCCTCGGCGGCCGCAGGTGCAGTGATCCCGGTGTCCGCAGGCGTCGCAGCCAGAGTCGCCGCGAACCGGACCGCCGCGCGAACTCCGGTGGTGCGCGCAGGCACCGCAGCGGCACCGGCGCAGCCGCGGCAGTACCGGCCCCCTGCCCGCGCAGGGGGCCGGCGCCGGTCACTTCGGGGGCATCCGGATCGCCCCGTCCAGCCGGATCGTCTCGCCGTTGAGCATCGGGTTGCCGATGATCTGCTCGGCGAGCGCGGCGAACTCGTCCGGGCGCCCCAGCCGCGACGGGTGCGGCGTGCGGGAGGCGAGCCCGTCGCGGATCTCGTCGGAGAACCGGGACAGGATCGGCGTGTCGAACGTGCCCGGCGCGATCGAGCACACCCGCACCAGCTTGCGCGCCAGGTCGCGGGCGGCTACCAGCGTCATGCCGACCACCCCGGATTTCGCCGAGGCGTAGGGGATCTGCCCGATCTGGCCTTCCCACGCCGCGACCGAGGCGGTGAGCACGCAGACTCCGCGCTCACCGTCGACCGGCTCGTTGCGCGCCATCCGGGCCGACGCCAGCCGCAGCACGTTGAAGCTGCCGGTCAGGTTGGTGCGCACGATCGACTCGTACTGCTCCAGCGAGCCCGGTTCGCCGTCGCGTTCCACCACGCGGACCGTGCCGCCGCGGCCCGCGCAGTGCACCAGCGCGCGGATCGGGCCTTGCTGCTCGGCGAGGTCCATCGCCGCGTCGACCGCCTCCGGATCGGCCACGTCGGCCGGGGCGAAGCTCGCCTTGCCACCGAGCTCGGCCGCCACCTGCTCGCCCGCGGAGCTCGGCAGGTCCACCAGCACCACCGGCACGCCCCGGTCGAGCAGCCGCTTGGCGCTGGCCAGCCCGAGCCCGGACGCACCGCCGGTCACCACTGCGCTGCCACCGTCGAGGTTCATCGTTCTCCTGCTCCCCCGGCCGCATCGCCGAGTTCGTCGGTTCCGCGCTCAGGCCGCGGGGTTTTCCAGGATCGTCGCGTTGGCCATGCCGCCGGCTTCGCACATCGTCTGCAGCCCGTAGCGCGCGCCGGTGCGTTCCAGGTGGTTGATCAGCGTGCTCATCAGGCGCGTCCCGGACGCGCCGAGCGGGTGCCCGAGCGCGATCGCGCCGCCCACCGGGTTCAGCGCCGCGTCGGCCACGCCGAGTTCGCGCTGGAACGCCAGCGGCACGGGCGCGAACGCCTCGTTGACCTCGAACGCGGCGATGTCGGCGAGCGGAATGCCGCTGCGGGCGAGGACTTTCCTCGTCGCCGGGATCGGCCCGGTGAGCATCATCCGCGGGTCGTCGCCGACCACGGCCGATGCCGCCACCACCGCGCGCGGGCGCAGGCCCAGCTCGGCGGCGCGGTCCTCGGACATCACCAGCAGCGCGGCGGCACCGTCGGTGATCTGCGAGGAGTTGCCCGCGGTGATCTTCCAGTCCAGGTTCCGCGCGTGGTGCTTCTCGGCGAACGCGGGCTTGAGCCCGGCGAGGCGTTCGGCGGTGGTTCCCTCGCGGATCGTCTCGTCCGCGGTGAGCCCGGCGACCGGGGCGACCTCGTCGTCGAACCAGCCCTGCGCGCGAGCGCGCGCGGCGCGTTCGTGCGAGCGCGCGGAGTAGTCGTCCAGTTCGGCGCGGGTGAGCTTCCACTTCTCGGCGACCAGTTCCGCGGAGATGCCCTGTGGCACCAGATCCGGGTAGCGCTCCCGCACCGCAGGGCCGAACGGGTCCGCGTCGCCGCGTGCCGAGCCGATCGGCACCCGGCTCATCGACTCCACCCCGGCGGCCACCGCGATGTCGTAGGCCCCGGCCTGCACGCCCTGCACCGCGAAATCCACGGCCTGCTGGCCGGAACCGCACTTGCGCTCGACGGTGACCGCGGGGACGTGCTCGGGCCAGCCCGCGGCGAGCAGCGCTTGGCGGCCGGGGGTGGCGGACTGCTCGCCGTTCTGCCCGACGCAGCCCACCAGCACGTCGTCGATCAGGCCCGGGTCGAGCTCGGTGCGTTCGGTGAGCCGGGCGAGCACGGCGGCCAGCAGGTCCACCGGGTGCGTCTCGGCGAGCGTTCCGGTCTTCTTGCCCTTGCCCATGGGGGAGCGGACGGCATCGACGATGACGGCACGGCGCATACGCCCTCCAATCATGATGATGAATATCAGCGTACATCCCAAGCGCGCGCTCTTGACCCAGTTCGGGCCGATACTATGATTATGATTATTACAAACGGTTCGACCCGTCGTGCCGCGGCCACACCGCCGCGGCGCCCGCTCTCCCGGGAGGAAACCGCATGACACGCCGTTTCGAGGACCGCATCGCCGCCGTCGTCGGAGGGGGATCGGGCATGGGCCGCGCGATCTCGCACCGGCTCGGTTCCGAAGGGGCGCACGTCTACGTCGCCGACCTCGGGCAGCAGGCGGCCGAGGAGGTCGCCAAGGAGATCGCGGACGAGGGCGGCCAAGCGACCGCGGTGCAGGTCGACGCCACCGACACCGAAAGCCTCAAAGCGCTGTTCGCGCGCATCGAGTCCGAGCACGGCGTGCTGCACGCGCTGCACGCGCAGGTGGGGATGCCCGGTCCCAGCGGCACCGAAGTGGATGCCGACGAGTGGGAAAAGAACATCGACGTGAACGTCAAGAGCGCCTACTACACCTGCACTCTCGGGCTGGACCTGCTGCGCAACGCGGGCGGGCACGGGTCGATCACGATGACCTCGTCCACCTCGGCGCTGGTCGGCTCGCCGTTCAGCCCGATCTACTCGCTGACCAAGGGCGCGCTGGTGCCGTTCTGCAGATCGCTGGCGCTCCTCGGCGCTCCGGATGGGATCAGGGCCAACGTGGTGTGCCCGGGAACCGTGCACACGCCGATGCTCTCGCAGTTCTTCGGGCGCGAGCCCGGTGCGGACGTTTCGGAGCTGACGAAGAACTTCGTCGGCGGCATCCCGCTCGGCCGCGGGGCGCAGCCCGAGGAGATCGCGTCCGTGGTGGCGTTCCTGGCCAGCGACGACGCCAGCTACGTCACCGGCGTGACCGTTCCCGTCGACGGCGGCCTCACCGCGAAGTGACGACCAGGAAGGATCGAACATGGTGCAGGTCGGTCTGCTGCTCAGCGACGTGCCGAAATCGGTGACGCCGGCCAAGCAGTTCAAGGACGTGCTGCGGATCGTGGAAGCCGCGCAGCGCAACGGATTCACCCACATCGCCATCGGGCAGCACTTCCTGTACGGGGATCTGCGCTGGCTGCAACCGGTTCCGCTGCTCGCCCGGCTGGCGGCGGAGGTCTCGCAGGACGTCAAGCTGGTCACCCAGATCATGATCGCGCCGCTGTACCACCCGGTGCTGCTCGCCGAGGAGATCGCGACGCTGGACGTGGTGACCGAGGGGCGATTGGTCTTCGGCGCCGGGCTCGGTTACCGGGCCGAGGAGTTCGACTACCTCGGTGTGCCGTTCAAGCAGCGCGCTTCGCGGTTCGACGAGTCGTTGCGGCTGATGAAGCGGCTCTGGACCGAGGACGAGGTGACTTTCGAGGGCGACCACTGGCAGCTGGATTCCGTTGCACCGCACCTGCATCCGGTGCAGAAGCCGCATCCTCCATTGTGGATCGGCGCGCACAGCATGGCGGGCACCCGGCGCGCCGGGCGGTACGGTGACGCCTACGTGTGCCCGCCGGAAACGCCGGTTCCGCAGGTGATCGAGCGGTTCCGAGCCGTGCGCGACGGTTTCGCCGCGCGGGGCAAGGAATTCGGGCCGCAGCCGCTGCGGCGCAACACCTTGGTCGCCGACACCAAGCAGAACGCGCTCGCCGAGTACTCGCGGGTGGCGCAGGGCCGCTACATCACCTACGCCAACAAGGGCTTGGACGTGATGTCCGGCAGCGACTTGGAGAACGCGTTCGCCGAAGCCGTTTCCAACCACGCCGTGGTCGGGTCGCCGGAGGACGTCGTCTCGGAGCTGACCGAGCTGGTGACCACGCTGCCGGTCGACCCGCTGCTGATCCGTCCGCAGTGGCCGACGATGGACGCGGACGAGACGATCGCCTCGATCGACCTGTTCGGGCGGGAAGTGCTGCCCTCCCTGGTCGGTATCCAGCCGCGCAACGACATCCCCGCGCAGGCGGACTCATCCGCGCAAGCCGGGGAGGCCTGATGACCCGGTACTACGAGAACACCTCGTTCACCTTCGAGGAGCCGGAGAACTGGACGCTGAACCACGTCCTGCGGCACTACGCGGCTTCGCAGCCGGATGCGACGTTGCTGAAGACGCCCGAGGAAGGTCTGCAGTGGACATACGCCGAGATGCTCGGTTCGGCGGAGCGGATCGCGGGCGCGCTGGTCACCGAAGGCGGGCAGTACGGCGACCGGGTCATCATCATGGCGTTCAACTCGTCCCGGTTCGTGCGCACCTGGTTCGGTACCGCACTGGCCGGGATGGCCGAGGTCCCGATCAACACCTCCTACGAGGGCGAGTTCCTGCGCCACCAGGTCGTCACGGTCGGTGCCCGCTGGGCGGTGATCGACGACGTCTTCGCCGAACGCTGGGTGGCCGTCGCCGAACATGCGCGTGGAGTGGAGAAGTTCTGGGTCATCGACACCGGGCGCGGGTCCGAGGCCGTGCAGCTGCTGCGTTCCCACGGATGGCAGGCCGAGCAGTGGGAAGCCTTGGAGGAAGGCCCGGTGCTGGACCTGCCGACGCCGAAGGCGCAGGACCTCGGCGCGATCTTCTTCACCTCCGGCACCACCGGCCCGTCCAAGGGCGTGGCGATGCCGCACTCGCACCTGTACTTCTTCGCCCAGGAGGTCGTGAACCTCACGCAGCTGACCAATGTGGACACGTACCTGACGACCACGCCGCTGTTCCACGGCAACGCCCAATTCATGGCGGTGTATCCGGCGCTGGTGGCGGGCGCGACCGCGGCGGTCCGGCCGAAGTTCAGCGCCAGCAAGTGGATCGACCACATCCGCGAGTCCGGGGCCACGGTGACGAACTTCGTCGGTGTGATGATGGACTTCGCCTGGAAGCAGCCCGAGCGGCCGGACGACCTGGACAACCCGCTGCGCGCGGTCTACGCCGCACCGACCGCGAGCACCATCGTCGAGCAGTTCAAGCGGCGCTACGGTGTCGAGTCCTTTGTGGATGCTTTCGGGCTGACCGAGACCGGCGCACCGATACTGTCGCCCTACGGCGTGGATCGGCCACCGGGTGCGGCCGGGTTGCAGGCCAAGGGCTGGTTCGACATCCGCCTGGTGGATCCGGAGACCGATCGCGAAGTGCCGGTCGGCGAGGTCGGCGAACTGGTGGTGCGGCCGGTCCGGCCGTGGACGTGCAGCATGGGCTACTACGGGATGCCGGAGAAGACGCTGGAAGCGTGGCGCAACCTCTGGTTCCACACCGGTGATGCGCTCAAGCGCGACGAGCAGGGCTGGTACTACTTCGTCGACCGCTACAAGGACGCGCTGCGCCGCCGCGGCGAGAACATCAGCTCCTACGAGGTGGAGCAGGCCATCTTGAGCCATCCCGCGGTCGCGGAATGCGCGGTCATCGGTGTGCCCGCGGACGTGGAAGCCGGTGAGGACGAGGTGCTGGCCGCGATCGTCGCGTCCGAGCCGGTGGATCCCGCGGAAGTGCTCCAGTGGTGCGACGGCAAGCTCCCTCCCTTCGTCATACCCCGATTCGTGCGGGTGCTCGACGCGCTGCCCAAGACGCCTTCCGAGAAGGTCCGCAAAGCGGTGCTGCGCGAGGACGGGATCACGGCCGACGCCTTCGACCGGTCCGGCGCACCGGCTCGCTGATCAGGAGACCACGATGGACTTCAACACCGACGAGGTGCACGACGACATCCGATCGGCGGTTCGCGCGTTGTGCGCGAAATTCTCCGACGACTACTGGATGGAGCACGACCAGAGCCAGGAATTCCCGTGGGAATTCTACGAAGCCGTGGTCAAGGGCGGCTGGCTCGGGCTGACGGTGCCCACCGAGTACGGCGGCGGTGGGCTGGGCGTCACCGAGGCGGCGATCGTGGAACAGGAGATCGCCGCCTCCGGTGCGGGGATGAACGGTTGCAGCGCCGTGCACATCGGCGTGTTCGGCTTCGAGCCGATCATCCGTCACGGCGACGAGCAGCTCAAGCAGCGGTTCCTGCCGCGGCTGGCCGAAGGTGACCTGCACGTGTCGTTCGCGGTCACCGAGCCGGACGCCGGTACCGACACCACCAACCTCAGCACGTTCGCGACCAAAGTGGACGGCGGATGGTCGGTGTCCGGCAAGAAGGTCTGGATCACCAAGGCGCAGGAGGCCGAGCGGCTGATCCTGCTGGCCCGCACGACGCCGCGCGGCGAGGTGGCGAAGAAGACCGACGGCCTCACGCTGTTCTTCGCGCCGATGGACCGCAACAACGTCACCGTGCGCAAGATCCCCAAGCTGGGCCGCAATGCCGTGGACACCAACGAGTTGTTCATCGACGAGTTGTTCGTCCCGGACGAGGACGTGGTCGGCGAGGTCGGCAAGGGCTTCCGCGCCATCCTGGCCGGGCTCAACGCGGAACGGGTGATCTCCGCGAACGCCGCGCTCGGCATCGGCCGCGCCGCGCTGCGCCGTGCCACCGGATACGCAACGCAGCGCGAGGTCTTCGGCCGTCCGATCGGCCGGAACCAGGGGATCGCGTTCCCGCTGGCGGAAGCGTTGATGCGGCTCGACGCCGCGGATCTGACCTGTCAGAAAGCCGCGTGGTTGCTGGACAACGGGCACACCGCGGGCCGCGAGGCCAACGCGGCGAAGTACTTGGCGGCCGAGGCGAGCTTCCAAGCCGCGGACGCGGCGTTGAGCGCGCACGGCGGCTACGGCTACAGCAAGGAGTACCACATCGAACGCTACTTCCGGGAGGCGCGACTGATGCGGATCGCCCCGATCAGCCAGGAAATGGTGCTCAACTACACCGCCGAGCACGTGCTCGGCCTGCCCAGGAGCTACTGATGCGGCCGTACCGTTCCGTGCTGTTCGTGCCCGCTCACCGTCCGTCCTGGGTGGACAAAGCCGTGGCCAGCGGCGCCGACGCGGTGGTGCTGGACCTGGAGGATTCGGTGCCCGCGGCGGAGAAGGCCGGGGCCCGCCGCGCCGCGGCGGAGTCCATCAAGCGGCTGCGCGGCGAGGGCGTCGAGATCGGGCTGTTCGTCCGGGTCAACCCGCTGGAGACGAAGTTGACCGGCGGAGACCTCGAAGAAGTCGTGGTGCCCGGGTTGACCGGCGTGTTCGCCCCGAAGATCGAGGCGGCCATCGACGTGCTGCGCTACGACGCGCTCGTCGACCACTTCGAGGTCCGCAACGGCGTGGCGGACCTGGAGTACATCGTGCCGGTGGAGACGGTCCGCGCCATCCACTCCTGCCTGGACATCGCGACCGCGTCCCCGCGGGTGGGCGCGATGATCGGCCCGACCGCCGAGCACGCGGACATCGCCAACGCCGTCGGTTACGAGTGGACCCCGGAAGGGCTCGAGACGCTGTACCTGCGCTCCCGCGTGCTGCTCGCCTGTCGGGAGGCCGGAATTCACGCGTTGACCGGGCTCTGGGAAGCGCTGTCCGATCTGGACGGGCTTCGCGAGTTCGCGCGCCGCGGAAGGCAACTCGGATTCCGCGGAATGATCGCGATCCATCCGAGTCACGTCGCGCCGCTGCACGAGGTGTTCACACCGTCCGAACAGGACATCGAGTTCTACCGCGGGCTCGTCGCCGCCTACGAGCAGGCCGCCGCGGACGGCGCGGGCGCCCTGCGCTACCGCGGCGTGCACATCGACAAGGCGCATTACGACAAAGCGGTGGACTGGCTTTGGCGTGCGGAATCGCTGCTTGCGGGCACCGGTCGGCAAGCGCTGCGGCGCGGGGAGGAGTGAGGCAGTGCGCGGACTGTACTTCGAGGAGTTCGAGATCGGCGCGAACTTCCGCCACCCGTTCACCCGCACCATCACCGAGATGGACAACGTCATGTTCACCTCGCTGACGATGAACCTGCAGCCGCTGCACTTGGACGAGGAGTTCGCCAAGCGCAGCGTGCACGGCGGCCGCGTGCTCAACAGCCTGTTCACCCTCGCGCTGATCGGTTCGTTCCACGTGCCGGAGCTGACCATGGGCACCACGCTCGGGAACCTCGGCTACGACAAGGTGAAGTTCCCGCACCCGGTCTTCCACGGGGACACGCTGCGCGCCGAGACGACCATCCTGGACAAGCGGGAATCCCGCAGCCGCGATGATTCCGGCATCGTCTGGTTCGAGCACCGCGGCTACAACCAGGACGACGTGCTGATCTGCGAATGCACCCGCGTCGGCATGATGGCCAAGAAGCCCGCGGACGATTCCGCGGCACCGCAAGGAGAACCGCCCGCCGACGGAGCCGAAGAAGGTGCGCGATGACCACGACGAACACCGATTCCCGCCCATTGCGCGATTTCGTCCCGCAAGTACGCACGCTCACCATCGCCAACAAGCCCGTGCAGCCTGCCGGTGAGAGCTGGGAAGTCCGCAATCCGGCCACCGAGGACGTGCTGGCGACCGTGGGCGGCGCCGCACCGGAGCAGGTGGACCAAGCGGTGGCGGCCGCGCGCGAAGCGTTCGGCCCCTGGTCGTCGCTGACCGGTGTGCAGCGCAGCGCAGCCATGCACCGGCTGGCGGACGTTTTCGAAGCACACCGGGACGAATTGCTCGCCTCGATCGTGAACGAGGTCGGCACTCCGGTGTCGCTGGCCGAAGGGATGCAGGTAGCCCTCGGGATCTCGCACCTGCGGTGGCAGGCCGAGGCGGCCAAGAAGGACCGCACGGTGCACCTCGGCGGGTTCGACCAGCCGGTGCCGACCGAAAGCGACGTGACGCACTTCCCGGTCGGCGTGGTCGCCGCCATCACGGGCTACAACTACCCGCTGAACCTGGCGATCTACAAGTTCGGGGCCGCGCTGGCCGCCGGGTGCACCGTCGTGCTGCTGCCGTCGCCGCGGACTCCGCTGACCACGTTGCTGTTCGGCGACCTCGTCCGCGAAGCCGAGCTGCCCGCGGGCGTGCTCAACACCGTCGTCGGCGGAACCGAAGCGGGACAACGGCTTTCCGCGCACCGCGGGGTGGACAAGGTCTCGTTCACCGGTTCGGACGCGGTCGGCTCGAAGATCATGGAGCAGGCGGCCCGCAACCTCAACGGCGTCACCCTCGAACTCGGCGGCAAATCCGCCAGCATCGTGCTGCCGGGCACCGAGGTCGAGTCGTTCGCCACCGACATGCACCTGCGCTGGTCGCGCAACGGCGGTCAGGGCTGCGCGGCGCTGGCGAGGCTGCTGGTGCACGAGGATCTCTACGACCGGTTCCTGGCGGCCAGCGCGGACGCCTTCGAGCAGATGGTCGTCGGCGACCCGTGGGACCGGGAGACCAACATCGGGCCGATGATCCGGCCGGACCACCGGGACCGGGTGCGCGGCTACGTCGACGACGCGGTCGAGGCCGGTGGCAAGAAGCTGCTGTCGGTGGAAAAACCGTTGCCGGACAAGGGTTACTTCGTGAACCCGGTGCTGCTCGGCGAGCTGGGGCACGACGCCCGCGCCGTGCAGGAGGAGATCTTCGGCCCGGTCGCGGTCGTCGTGCCGTTCCGGGACACCGAGGAAGCGGTCCGGTTGGCGAACGACACCGCCTACGGGCTGGCCGCCAACGTGTGGGCCGCCGACCTCGACGAGGGGCGCCACGTTGCCGAGCGGCTGCGCGCGGGCACGGTGTGGATCAACGGCGGCGGCGGGATGCGCCCCGACGCCCCGTTCGGCGGGTCGGGCCGCTCCGGCGTCGGCCGCGAACTCGGCGAATGGGGAATCCGGGAATACCTGGAACCCCGGCACATCCAGTGGCGGCTTTAGGCCGCCGAGGAGGCGATCATGGCAGGGACGACATCGGCCTCGGCCGACACCTCCGGGTCTGCGGGTGCATCCGGTGCGGGACCGCTGGCGGGCGTGCGGGTGCTGGAGCTCGGCACGATGTACGCCGCGCCCACCGCGGGCCGGATGCTGCGCGACTTCGGCGCCGACGTGGTCAAGGTCGAGGACCCGGTCACCGGGGACTACGCCCGGCAGTGGGTGCCGCAGAAGGACGGCCTGTCGCTGGGTTTCGCCCGGCTCAACGCGGGAAAGCGCTCCGTCGGCGTGGATCTGCGCGACCCGGAGGGCCGCGCGCTGGTGCGCAGGCTGGCCGCGCAGTCCGATGTGGTCGTCGAGTCGTTCCGCCCGGAACGGTTGGAGAAGTGGGGTCTGGGTTACGAACGGCTGGCCGCGGACAACCCAGCTCTGGTGCTGACCCGGGTTTCCGGTTTCGGCCAGACCGGCCCGTACAAGTCGCAACCCGGCTTCGGCACCGTGGCCGAGACCGCCAGCGGCTTCGCCCAGATCAACGGCTGGCCGCAGTTGCCGCCGACCTCCCCGCCGTTCGGCTTCGCGGACTCCATCGCGGGCATCGCCGCCGCGATGGGCACCGCGATGGCGCTGTACCGGCGGGAACGCACCGGCCAGGGCGAAGTGGTGGACGTGGCGCTGTACGAACCGCTGATGTTCATCATCGGGGACATGCTGCTGAAGTACACCGGACTCGGCGAGATCCAGGGCCGGATCGGCAACGGCACCGGAGCCGCATCGCCGCGCGGGATCTACGAGGCCGCCGACGGGAAGTACCTCTCGATCGCCGCGTCGAACCAGGCGATCGCGGAGCGGTTGTTCAGCGCGATGGGCTGCCCGGAGTTGATCGAGCACCCGCATTTCGCCACCAACGCGGCGCGGCTGGCCAACAACGACGAGGTCCAGCAACGGGTCCGGGACTGGGTCGGTTCGCTGCCGCGAGCGAAGGCGCTGGCGCTGCTGGAGGAGCACGAGGTGGTCAACGCCCCGGTCAACGATGCGGCCGACATCGTCGCCGACCCGCACTTCCTGCAGCGGACGCTGGTGGGCATCACCGGGCGGGACGAACTGGCCGGTTCCCTGATGCCCGGGCCGATCCTGCACCTGGCGGGCTACGACGGTCCGGTTTACGACGGTGTGCCGCGCATCGGCGAGCACACCGGCGCGATGCTGGGGGAGCGGCTCGGGCTGGCGGAGTCCGAATTGGACGAACTCGGCGGCCGGGGCGTGATCGCTTCCGGAGCGCGATGATCCGGCCGGCCGCCGGGAATTCCGGCGGCCCGCGGCCGATCACCGCCTCACGGCTGCCCACCGTCCACTGTGATCACCGACCCGGTCGTGTAGCTGGACGCCGCACCGGCCAGGTACAGCGCCGTGCCAACGATCTCGTCCGGGTCCCCGCCTCGGCGCAGCGCGAACCCCTCGGCGCGGCGCGCGAACGCTTCCGGGTCCCAGGACGAGCTCACATCGGTGTGGAACGTCCCCGCCATGATGGCGTTGCAGCGCACCGATGGGCCGAAGGCGTGCGCGAACCCGGTGGTGATGGCGTTGAGCCCCGCCTTGGCCGCGGCGTACGGCAGGATGCCCGGCCGCGGGTGCACCGCTCCGGCACTGCTGATGTTGATGATGCTGCCCCCGGACCCGGCGGCCATCCGGGTGCCCACCAGCGTGGCCAACCGGAACGGGGCTTTCAGGTTCACCCCGAGAACCTTGTCGAACAGTTCCTCGCTGACCGAGTTCAGGTCGTCGTAGAGCGGCGACATCCCCGCGTTGTTCACCAGCACGTCGACGTGCCCGAAGTGTTCGTAGGCGGTGTCCACAAGGGACTCCAGCTCGTCCCAGCGGCCGACGTGCGCGGGCGCGGGCAGCGCGGTGCGCCCGGTGGCCTGCTCGATCTCGGCGGCGGCCTGCTCGCAGGATTCCCGGCTGCGGCTGGCGATGACGACGTCGGCGCCTGCGGCCGCGAGCCCCTCGGCCATCCGCCTGCCCAGCCCGCGGCTGCCACCGGTGACCAGGGCGACCTTCCCGGTCAGGTCGAACGCGGTCTGCGGGTCGAAACGGTGCGGTTCACCCGACACGCGGCACCTCCTAGAGCGCCCCGGCGGGGCGCGGCATCTTCCAGCGGTCAGTATTCATTGTTATGGTAATCATCAATATGCCTCAAGGGAGAGGAGCGCGGCGGTGACCGACGAGCAGCACGGGGTCTTCGAGCTCCCCCGCAGGCACCGGGAACTGCAAGCCGAGGCGCGCGAGTTCGCGGCATCGGTGCGCGACATCGCCGCCCGCGCCGACGAATCCGACGACATCGACCCGGAGATGCGCAAGCGCCTCGCGGACAGCGGGCTCGCCTCGATCGTGGTCCCGGCCGAGTACGGCGGGCGCTACGAGCAGGTCGACTCGCTTGCGGTGACCGTCGTCCGCGAGGCGTTCGCCGCCGAGAGCGCGCACCTGGACTCGATGCTGGGCATGCAAGGGATCGGCAGCTACGCGATCAGCGCGGGCGGGCAGGACGAGGTGCGCCGGACCTGGCTGCCGAAGGTCGCCGCGCTCGAGGTGATCGCCGCGCTCGCGCTGACCGAGCCGGACGTCGGATCGGACCTGCGCGCGATCAGCACCACGATCACCGAGCGCAACGGTGAGCTGGTGCTGCGCGGGCACAAGTCGTTCATCACCAACGCCGGGGACGCCGACCACTACTGCGTGCTGGGCAAGGAAGGCGAGGACTACTCGCTGGTGCTGGTGCCCGCGGACGCGGCGGGCGTGTCCACGGAGAAGCCGCATCAGATCATCGCGCCGCACGTGCTCGGCGACGTCGTGCTCGACGACGTGCGGGTCCCGGCGGCCAACCGGCTCGGCGAGCGCGGCCGCGGGTTCAAGCTGATGCTGGCGACGCTGGCCACGTTCCGCGTCTCGGTCGCCGGAGCCGCGGTGGGCACCGCGCGGGCCGCGCTGGAGGAGGCCGTGCGGCACGCGACCGGGCGCGAGCAGTTCGGCGTGTCCCTCGCCCGGCTCGGGTCGGTTCCGGAGTCGCTGGCGACTTCGTGGACCGACCTGGAGATGGCGCGCTCGCTGACTTACCGCGCTGCGGCGGGCGCCGCCCGCGATCCGCTGGCGAACCTGCACCTGTCCTCGATGGCCAAAGTCGGCGCGACGGAGGCGTGCGCGCGGATCGTGGACCGCTCGCTGCAGACCATGGGCCGGTTCGGCCTGGTGCGCGGGTCCACGATGGAACGGCTCTACCGGGAGGCGAGACCGATGCGGATCTACGAAGGCTCCACCGAAGTGATCCTCGATTCCCTCGCGAAGCAACTGACCAAGGACATCGGCAAGATCTACTAAATGGTGCCTTAAAACGGTTTGCGTAGTGGGTCGGGTAGCGGAACCTCAGGCGTCTTCTGGCTCCGGGATCGCCTCGGAGACGTAGCTCCCTACGCGGCGTCGGCGCTGTCCTCGCCAGAAGACGCCTGAGAACCCGCCGGTGGTCCGCCTGAGTCCCGCACCGCAAGCGGCTTACGCCGCTTGTGAAACCGCCCCGAGCCGTTGCGGACCGCACCGATCGGGTCAGGACGAGTCCCGCGAAGGAGTCGAAAGTGGACGGCTTACCGCAACGGCGCGGTGGCGTGGTCGCGGCGATCTGCTTCGTGACGATCGTGTGCGACGGCTACGACCTCATCGTCTACGGCACTGTCGTGCCGAGCCTGCTGCGCTACGAGCCGTGGGGCCTGGACGCCACCGCGGTCGGGGCCATCGCGAGCTACTCGCTGATCGGGATGCTGCTGGGCGCGTTGCTGGTCGGTGTGACCACCGACCTGCTCGGCCGCCGCAAGCTGATGCTGGCCAGCGTCACCTGGTTCTCGCTGTCGATGGGCGCGTGCGCGGTGGCGCCGACCCCGGAGTTGTTCGGGCTGTTCCGGTTCCTCGGCGGCATCGGCCTCGGCGGCGTGATTCCCACCGCGATCGCGCTCACCGTCGAATTCGCCCCGCCGCGGCGACGGAATCTGGTCAACGCGCTGATGAACTCCGGCTACTCGGTCGGTGCGGTGCTGGCGGCGGTGCTCGGCCTGGTGCTGGTCGCCGGGCACGGTTTCCGCCCCCTGCTCGCGATCGGCGCGTTGCCGCTGGTGCTGGTCGTGCCGGTGGCGTGGCGGTGGTTGCCGGAGTCGGTGGACTTCCTCGCGGCGCGGGGCAGGCGAGCGGAAGCCGAGCGGGTCGCCGCGCAGTACGGAATCGCGGTGCCGGAGCCCGCAGCCGCCACCGCTGCCGGGCGTGAGCGCTTCCGAATTCTGTTGCGGCGCCCGTATCCGCGGCTGGTCGCCGCGTTCGCTGCGGCGAGCTTCCTCGGGCAGGTGGTCGTCTACGGCCTCAACACGTGGCTTCCGGAGATCATGCGCTCGGCGGGTTATCCGCTCGGTTCCTCCTTGCAGTTCCTCGTGGCGCTGAGCGTCGGCGCCGTGGCCGGCGCGTTGGTGCTGTCCACTGTGGCTGATCGGCTCGGCGCCCGGATCGTGGTGATCGCGGCGTTCGGCGTAGCGGTGCTGGCACTGCTGATCCTGAGCACGAACCCGCCGACGGTGGTGCTGTACCTGGCGGTGGCGCTGGCCGGGGTCGGCTCGAACGGCGCGCAGATCGTGCTCAACGGCTACATCGCGCAACGCTTCCCGGCCGGGGTCCGCGCAGGTGCGCTCGGCGGGATCCTGTCGGTCGGCCGGGTGGGCGCGATCCTCGGACCGATGCTCGGTGCCTTCGCGATCACCGCGGGTTTCGGGCTGCGCGGTGACTTCTACCTGTTCGTACTGCCCGCCGCGCTGGGCATGGCGGCGCTGTTGTGCACGCCACGCGAAGCCGCTCCGCAGCCATCGGACCGGCGGAGAAGCACGGGTAGAGCCCGATGAGCACGGCGGTGATCGCCACATCGAGCACAACAGGCAGCAGCCACCACGGTTGCTCCGCGCAACCGGAGCGCTTGCGGAAAATATGTGCGACTTTCCGCGTGCCCTGGCGCGACCGGCCACAACGCGGCCACTACCATGACAACTATTATGAATGAACCTGTGTCCGGGGCCGCTTGGGAACGGCGCGGCGAGAAGGTGTCGGCGATCATCGCGCGGGAGATCGTGCGGGACATCGCCAAGCGCGAGCTGCCGTCCGGCTCCACCTTGGAATCCGAGAGCGCGATGCTCGGCCGCTACCAGGTGGCCCGCGCCTCGCTGCGGGAGGCGCTGCGCGTCCTGGAGACCCACGGCCTGGTGCGGATGAAGCCCGGCCCCGGCGGCGGTCCCGTGGTGGCCGATGTGGACAGTCGCGAGTTCGGCCGGATGTGCACGCTGTTCTTCCAGGTGATGGGAATCCGGTTCAGCGAGCTGGTGGAGGCCCGGCTGATCGTCGAACCGCTGGTCGCTCGGCTGGCCGCCGAGCGGCGCGATCCGGAGGACAACGAGCAGCTGCGCACCATCGTGCAGGAGGGCTTCGACGCGGAGGACTCCGCCGAGTGGTTGCGCGCCAGCAGCGCCTTCCACGCCAAGGTGCTGTCCATGTCCGGCAACGGCCTGCTGAACATCTTCGCCCGCGCGCTCAAGGACATCTTCACCGAGCGGGTTTCCGGCGTGCTGTTCGTCAGCCGCCGCCGCGCGGAGGTGAAGAAGGTGCACGGGCAGATCGCCGACGCGATCGTGGACGGCGACGGCGACCGCGCCGAAGAACTCATGCGCGAGCACATGAGCGAGTACGCCAAGATGGTCGCGAAGAAGGAACCGCAGCTCATGAACGAGGTCGTGGACTGGCGGTGAGCTCGGAGGCGGTTCCGCGGCAGGGGCGGTGCGACCTCGGACGCCTCGAAGCGGGTGTCCTGGCGCCGCCGTTGCCGGCCCGGTGACGCACCCCCGAGGCGGCTGCTCAAACGGGCAGCCGCAGCACTCGGGAGAGGTTGCCGCCGAGCAGCGCCGCTTCGGTCTCGTCGCCCAGGCCGAGCGCTCCGATGGCGGCGATTTCCGCGGCCGGATCGGCCATCGGCCAGTCGGAGCCGAACACGACCCGTTCCGCGCCGTGCCTGCCGATGATCTCGCGCACGGTGCCCGGGTGCACCGTGGCCAGCCCCGGCGGCCAGCTCGTCTCCAGCACGATCGGCAGGTCCCGCAATTCCTCCCGGGCCTCTTCCAGCATGTGGTAGCCGCCGAAGTGGCAGGCGACCAGCCGCAGCCGCGGGAACGTGCGCACGATCTTGCGCAGCATCTTCGGAGTGCTCAGCGAGTTCACCGCGCCGCTGCCGCCCGCGCCCACGTGCGTGATCACCGGGAACTCGGAGCCGAACGCCTCGAGCAGCTCCCACAACCGCGGGTCCTCCAGGCCGAAGCCCTGGAACAGCGGGTGCACCTTGACCCCGTGGATGCCGTGCCTGCGCAGGCTGGCCAGGTTCGCTTCCACGGACTGATCCACGTGCACGGTGCCGAACGGGGTGAACCGGTCGCGGTCGAGCGAGGACACGAACTCGTTGGTGCGGTCGACGTGCTTGGCCGCGCCGGCCACGCCGAGCGCCACGCTGTGGTCGATGCCGTTCGCGCGCATGTCCGCGGCCAGCGTGCCCGCTTTGCCGTCGCGCAGCGCGCGCAGGCCGGGCAGCGCGTTCGCGCCGAGCGCCTTCTCCGCGATCGCGTCCGGCCACACGTGGGTGTGCGCGTCGATGATCACGTCGACCTCCGGTGGGCGGTGGCGATCCTCGCGGAGCAACTTAACAGACGCTGAAAATCATTACAATGGTTAGTCGCCGGTCCACAGTGGTCGGCGCGAGTGGTGTCGCGGACCCGGCGGAACCGAACTCCAAAGTGGACGTCGTTGCCGAATCGTTCATGGTCAGCCGGTTTTTTATCACCCGCATGACAACGAATCGCGCGGCCGGACCGGCTGTCTTGACGTGCTCGAAGCCGGGTCGGTAGAAGGTTTTGTTTACATTTCCCGTTGTAAACGTTCGGAGGGGCACCATGGCGCGGGACGACCACGAAGGCAGATCGGGCTCGGTGCGCCGAGCCGTGCAGAACCTGCGCGGGTTCCAAGTGCTCACGCGCGCGGGGATGGCCTCAGCCACTGCGCCCGCCACCGCGCTGCGCGGGCTCGCCGACGTGCGCGACCACGGCCCACTGGTCGGCGCGCTGCGGCACGCGCTGCGCACCCGCCCGAACGCCGCCGCACTGGTGGACGAACACGGCACGCTGACCTATGCCGAACTGGACCGCGCCTCGCGCGCATTGGCCCTCGCACTGCTGGAACGGGGATTCGAGCCCGGCCACACGATCGCCGTGCTGTGCCGCGACCACCGGTGGCTGGTGCTGGCACAACTGGCCTGCGGCCGGATCGGCGTGCACGTCGTGCTCGTCAACACCGGGTTCGCCGCCCCGCAGCTGGCCGACGTGCTCGCCCGCGAGGACGCGGCAGCGCTGGTGCTCGACGGTGAATTCCACCCGCTGGTGCAGGAGGCGCGGTTGCGGCTGCCGTGCTTCGTGGCCTGGCAGGCGCCGCAGCCGCGCGGTGCGGGACCGAGCCTGGCGGACCTGGTGGCGGAGGCCGACGACGGCGCGCCGCTGCCGGAACCGGATCGCCCGGGCAGCGTCGTGCTGCTCACCAGCGGCACCACCGGCCGCCCGAAGGGCGCGCGCCGCCAGGTCCGCTCCGCGCTGGCCGCCGCGGACTTCCTGGACCGGATCCCGCTGCGGGCGCACGAGCGGACCTTCCTGGCCGCACCGCTGTCGCACGCGATCGGTTTCTCCCAGCTGACGGTCGCGTTCGGGTTGGGCAGCACCGTCGTGGTGCACCGGAGGTTCGATCCCGGGCAGCTCGCCCGGGCGGTGCACGAGAACGGCTGCACCTGCGTGGTCCTGGTGCCGACGATGCTGCACCGGCTGCTGGAGCTGGACGAGCGGTTCCTGCGGGAGCTGCTGTCCTCGGTGCGTTCGGTCGTGGTCTCCGGCTCGGTGCTGGCACCCGCCTTGGCACAGCGGGCCAGTGCGGTGCTCGGCGACGTGCTCTACAACCTGTACGGCTCGACCGAGGCCGCGGTCGCCGCGGTCGCGACCCCGCGGGAGCTGGCGGCGGCGCCCGGCACGGTCGGCCGGTCCCCGCGCGGGTGTGCGGTGCGGCTCTACGACGAGCACAACCGGCGCATCACCCGACCGCACACCGCCGGCCGGATCTTCGCAGGTGGCCAGCTCGCCTTCACCGGCTACACCACCGCCGGGGTCGGTCGCGGGCGCATCGACGGGCTGATCGACACCGGGGACGTGGGGCACTTCGACGGTGACGGGCTGCTGTTCGTCGACGGGCGGGCCGACGACATGATCATCTCCGGCGCGGAGAACGTGTTCCCCGCCGAGGTGGAGAACCTCATCGCGACCCACCAAGCGGTCAAGGACGTCGCGGTCATCGGCGCCGAGGACGCGGAATTCGGTCAGCGGCTGCGGGCTTTCGTGGTGCCGATCCCGGGCGCCGAGCTGGAACCGCAGGAGATCGTCGAGTTCGTCCGCCGCCGGCTGGCCCGGCACAAGGTCCCGCGCGAGGTCGTGCTGGTGAAGTCGGTTCCGCGCAACACCACCGGAAAGCTGGTGCGCCGCGCGCTGGCCTGAGCCCGGTGCCCCGGTGCGCTCGGTGCCGGTGAGGCCAGTGCCCGATGAGTCCGGTGTCCGAAGATGTCAACGATCTGACCGCCGGGGTCAGACCGGTGCGGGCGGCTGCGGCTTAGCGTGATCTCCGAACTGCAGCGCACGAGCCCCAGGAGTCCGCGATGGCACCGATCCGCCCGCCGCATGTTGCCATCATCGGCAGTGGTTTCGCCGGTATCGCGGTGGCGGCCGAACTGCGCCGCGCCGGGTACACCTCGTTCACCATCTACGAGCGGGCCGCTCGCGTCGGCGGTGTGTGGCGGGACAACACCTATCCGGGAGCCGCCTGCGACGTGCCGTCGCACCTGTATTCGTTCTCGCACGCGCGGGAACCGCGCTGGCGGTTCCGGTTCGCCCGGCAGCCGGAGATCTTGCGGTACCTGCGCCGGTGCGTCGAGCACTACGGGCTCACCGACCACCTGCGGCTCAGCACCGCGATCGTGGCCGCGCACTACGACGAGCAGCAGTGCCGGTGGCGGTTGCGGACCGAGTCCGGCGAGCAGGTGCAGGCCGACGTGCTCGTACCCGCGGTCGGCCAGCTCAGCGAGCCGCTGGTGCCGGATCTGCCGGGCCGCGAGGAGTTCGCGGGCCGGGCGTTCCACTCCGCGCGGTGGGACCACGGCTGCGAGCTGGCCGGGAAGAACGTCGCGGTGGTCGGCACCGGCGCGAGCGCGATCCAGTTCGTGCCCGAGATCGCCGAGCGCGCCGCGAAGCTGACGGTTTTCCAGCGCTCCGCACCGCACGTGGTGCCCCGCCCGGACCGTCCGTACCGGCCGCGGCACGAATTCGCGTTCCGCCGCGTTCCGGGTGCGCAACTGCTGGGCAGGCTCGGAGTGTGGTTGTTCTTCGAGTTCGCCGGGCGCGGGATGACCACCGCGCAGCCGATCGGCCGCGCGTTCACCGCCGTGGCGCGCAGGCACCGCGCAGCGCAGCTCGCTGAAGCCGAGACGGCGGAGGGGATGACCCCGGACCACGCCATCGGTTGCAAGCGGGTGCTGTTCTCCAGCGACTACTACCCGGCGTTCAACCGGCCCGGAGTGCGGTTGGAGCGCGAGTCGATCGAGCGGGTCACGCCCAGCGGCATCCGGACCGCGGACGGCATCGAGCACGACGCCGACGTGCTGATCTTCGGCACCGGCTTCGACGCGCAGCACTTCCTCTCCTCGATCACGGTGCGCGGCAAGGGAAACCGGCTGCTGAGCGAGGAGTGGGGCGACGGCGCGCGCGCCTACCTGGGGATGTCGGTGCCGCAATTCCCGAACATGTTCCTGATGTACGGCCCGAACACCAACCTCGGATCCGGTTCCATCGTGCACATGCTGGAAAGTCAGGCGCGGTACGTGGTGCGCGCGGTGCGGGAGATCGTGCGCCGGAGCGGCGCGGCGTTGGAGGTGCGCGCCGAGGCGGCCGAAGAATTCGACCGCGAGATCCAGGAACGGTTGCAGCACAGCGTGTGGACGACCTGCTCGAGCTGGTATCGCGGTGCGGACGGGCGGATCAGCACGAACTGGCCCGGTTCGATGGCCGAGTACCGGCGCCGCACCCGGCGGGTGGCGCTGGACGACTACCGGGTCCTGAGCCCGGGTGCCGTGCAGTCCTGACCCCCCGCCGAGTGTGTCCACAGTGGTGAAACGACAGCGAGGTTGCGCATGGCCGACTACGACGTGCTCGTCATCGGATCCGGTTTCGGCGGCGGGGTTTCCGCGCTGCGGCTGACCGAGAAGGGCTACCGGGTGGGGGTGCTCGAAGCGGGCAAGCGCTTCTCCGACGCGGACTTCCCGAAGACCTCCTGGCGGGTCCGCGACTACCTGTACCTGCCCGCGCTGGGCTGCTACGGCATCTTCCGGCTCAACCTGCTCAAGGACGTGCTGATCCTCAGCGGCGCCGGAGTGGGCGGCGGTTCCCTGGTGTACGCGAACACGCTGTACGAACCGCCGAAGGAGTTCTACCGGCACCCGCAGTGGGCCGGGATCACCGACTGGGAGCAGGAACTCGCGCCCTACTACGACCAGGCCAAGCGGATGCTCGGTGTGACCCGCAACCCGCGCGACACACCGTCCGATGAGGTCATGCGGCGGGTCGGCGAGGAGCTCGGCATCGGCGACACCTACCACACCTCCCAGGTCGGGGTTTTCTTCGGCGAGCCGGGGGAAACCGCCGCCGACCCCTTCTTCGGCGGCGCCGGACCGGACCGCAGCGGATGCATCCACTGTGGAGCTTGCATGACCGGGTGCAGGCACGGCGCGAAGAACACCGTGGCGAAGAACTACCTGCATCTGGCGGAGAACGCGGGCGCCGCGGTGCATCCGATGACCACGGCCACGACGGTGCGGCCGCTGCCGGACGGCGGGTACGCAGTGGACACCGTGCGCACCGGTGGCCGATTCCGCAAGCACCGCAAGACCTTCACCGCAGACCAGGTGATCTTCTCCGCCTCCGCGCTGGGCACCCAGAAGCTGCTGCACCGGATGCGCGACGAGGGCGTGCTGCCGCGCATTTCGGCCAAGCTGGGCGTGCTCAGCCGCACCAACTCCGAGCAGATCCTCGCCGCCCGCGCGAAAGGGTCCGAACGCGACTTCAGCGAAGGAGTCACGATCACCTCGTCGCTGCACCCGGACTCGACGACGCACATCGAACCGGTCCGCTACGGCAAGGGCAGCAACCTGCTCGCCCTGCTGGAGGCGTCGCTGGTGGACCCGAAGCCGGGACGCAACCGCCTGCTGCTGGGATTGCGGCACATGCTGCGCAACTGGCGCGACCTGCCCACGTTGCACAACCCGCGGCGCTGGTCGCAGCAGGCGATCATCCTGCTGGTGATGCAGGCGGTGGACAACTCCCTGACGCTGCGCAGCAAACGCGGCCTGTTCGGGCGAAGGCTCACCAGCGAGCAGGGCGGCGGTGAGCCGAACCCCACCTGGATCCCGGCCGGGCACGACGCGGCCCGCGCGGTCGCGCGCGACATCGGCGGCGTACCGGCGGGCAGCTGGGCCGATCTGGCCAACGTGCCCATCACCGGGCACTTCATCGGCGGCTGCGCGATCGGCGCGGACGCCGAGCAGGGTGTCGTGGACCCGTACCATCGCCTCTACGGCCATCCGGGGCTGCACGTCGTGGACGGCTCCACGATCTCGGCCAACCTCGGGGTGAATCCCTCGCTGACGATCACCGCGCAGGCAGAGCGGGCGATGGCGCTGTGGCCGAACAAGGGCGAACCGGACCGCCGCCCGGAACTCGGCGAGCCGTACCAGCAGGTCCCCGCGAGCACGCCCGGCCGCCCGGTCGTGCCGGAGGCCGCGCCGGGCGCACTGCGCCTGCCGGTCACCCCCGTCTGAACGCCCAGAGCTTGGAGGCATCGATGACCTATCCGCCCGAACCGTGGAACATGCGCGCCAGCATGCACATGTCGCTGTGGCCGGTGCCCGCGTTCGAGCTGCCGGATGTCCCGGCCGGGACCGAGCCTGCGCTGCTCGGCGGTTCCGGGCTGGTCGGCACCGCGTGGCTGGTCTACGGGCCGGGTTCGGTGCTGGAGTACAACGAGCTGCTGGAGGCGGTGCTGGTGCGCCACGACGGCCGCCCGCACGTGACCATCACGAAGATCTGGGTGGACAGCGCCGCGTCCAAGCAGGGCGGCCGCGAGCTCTGGGGCATCCCGAAGGAGCTGGCGCGGTTCCGGCTGCGTTCGGCGACCGGGCAGGCCGGCGAATCGCGGGTCGCGTCGTTCGCTGCGGACGGCATCGCCTCGGCCGGGTTCACCCGGCTGGCGAAGCTGCCCGGGAACTGGCCGTTCGACTACCAGCTCGCGCAGACCCTCGACGGCCGGCTCAAGATCAGCGGTTTCCACGGGTCGTCCCCGGCGGGCCTGTGCACCGCGTCCTGGCGGTTCGAGGCGAGCGGCCCGCTGGCCTGGCTGGCGGGCAGGCGGCCGCTGGCCAGCGTGCAGCTGCGGGACGTGTCGTTGCGCTTCGGCGACGAGAACTGAGGGTTTTCTGATCAGCGGCCGGTGCGCGGCGTGCGATCATCGCGGTCATGACTGGCTCCGCTCGTGCGCTGTTGGACTCGGTGCAGCAGGACCTCGCCCCGCGTGAGGGCGGCAACCGGCTGGTCCCGCTGGTCCGGCACGGCAACGCCCCGCGTGCGGTGCCTGCCGCGCTGGCCGCTGAGGAACACCGCATCGTGCCGTGCGACTGGCGCAGCTTCCTGACCCTGTCGGCCCGCGCCACCGACCGGCCCACCCGGGAGTTCTTCGCCGGGCTCGCCGCGGGCGAAGGCGCCGCGCTCAACGCGCTGCCGAAACTCGCCCGCGCGCTCGGGTGGGACGACGACGAGGTGGCTGCCTACCGCCCCGCAGCGGGCTGCCAGGCGTACCCGGCGTACATGTCGTGGCTGGCGCTGCACGCCGAGCCCGCCGACGCGGCGGTCGCCATCGTGTCGAACTTCGCGGCGTGGGGCGGGTATTGCGCCGAGATCGCGCACGGCCTGCGGTCGCACTACGGCTTGTCCGAACAGGACTGCGAGTTCTTCGACCTGTTCGCGCACCCCGCTGCCGGGGCCGCCGAGCAGGCCGAAGCGGCGGTGCAGGCCGGGCTCGACGCCGGGAAGTTGACCGAGTCCACCGCCCGCGAGCAGGCGCGCCTGTTCCAGGAGTTCGAGCTGATGTTCTGGAACACCCTCGCCGACGCGGGCTAGGTTCCGCGCACGAACCGATCCCTGCGCAGCGCCTGGCCCGCAGCGCGGCCACCCCCAGCGGCTCAGGTTCAGCTCCTCGTCCGGCCCGGGTTCGCCGAACGCGGCCAACGTGGGATGCAGTCCCGCCGCGCCGAGCGCGATGTTGCCACCCAGCCACAGCGCGTCGAGGGAGTTGCCCGCGTCGTAGGTGCCGCTGAGCTGTTGCAGCACGCAGGGGTTGGACCGGGCGGCCCCGCGGATCCGCACGTCCGTGCGGCACAGCCACGCCGTAGGACACTATGGACGGTCATGCCACCAGCGCGCGCACCAGATCCGCCAGCCCTGCCTTGATCCGTTCCGGCTGCATCCCGGCGATCTCCCGCTGGTAGGTCACCATGCCGGCGCCGAGCGGGGCCAGCAGCGCGTCCGCCAGGTAGTGCTCGTCCGAGCCCGGCCTGGCCTGCCGCAGCAGCTCGGCGAGGTGGCGGTGATGCACCGCGTAAGCCCCGCTGAGGTACCGCGCGTGCGGGGTGTTGTGCTCGGCCAGCAGCAGCAGCGCCGACTGCTCCTCGACCCGGGCGACCAGTGCGTGCAGGAACGCGGTGATGCGCTCGGCGGCCGCGGCGCCGGGTCCGAGCGGCGGAGCGCCGCGCAGGAAGGACTCCTGGAACTCGCGTTCCCGCTCGTCGAGCAGCGCGTAGGCCAGCCCGGCGCGGTCGCCGAACCGGCGGTAGACGGTGCCAACGCCGACACCGGCGGAGTGCGCGACCTCCTCCATGGAGAGTCCTTCGACGCCGCTGGTGCGCACGATGTCCCGGGCCGCGTCCAAGATCCGCTTGCGGTTCCGCGCCGCATCGGCCCGTTCGGCGGGCTGGGCGCGGGGGAGGCCGAGCACGGGGTCGCCGGACGGCTGTTCGGCTGGCATCCGCGCTCCTCCTCGCCTCCGGTGCGTCCGGACCAGTCTGCCGATCGGCGAGCGCCGAACCAACCCGCCGCACGCGCGCGTCGCGAACATCACCGACCGGCCGCGCCGAGCGAGAACGGCGCCGGAACACGGCCGACTGCGGCCGGGAACGACTCCGACCGCCCCCGGACCACCTCAGCCACCCGGCGCAGCGCGGGCGAGAACGGTGCCCGCCCGGTGCCGGGACTCCGGCGAGTTCAGATCAGCGCGCTCGGATCGGCGGGCACGTCCACGGAATGCTCACGCAGCGCGCTCAGCGGAACGACTTCGGTGGTGTCGGCGTGCGTGGCGGCCAGCAGCACCGGCGGTGCCACACCCGCCTCGTACGCCTCCCGCCAGCGGTCGGCGCACACGCACCAGCGATCACCCGGTTGCAGGCCGGCGAACCCGTGCTCGGGGCGCGGCGTGACCAGGTCGTTGCCCGCTTCCTGCTGCTGCACGAGGAATTCGGTGGACACCACCGCGCAGACGGTGTGCCTGCCGACGTCCTCGGGTCCGGTGGAGCAACATCCGTCCCGGTAGAAGCCGGTGAGGGGATCGGTGCCGCAGGGCTCCAGCTCGCCACCGAGCACGTTGCGTTCGGTCGTCATGAGGACACCTTCATTTCCCACACCTGTCGGCTCTGGCCCGGCCCGGCCCGACGTGCCTGCGGCCTGGCCACCCAAGTGTGGCGAGAACCGCCGAATCCGTCCAGTACTGGCGGTTTCGGCGGCTGTGCGGGGATTTCTAGCGCGGCATCCGGCGCCACACCGCCCGCGGCGCGTACCGCAGCACGCCGAAGAGCACCCGCAGCGCGAACGGCACCCACACCTCGTTCCTGCCGCGGCGAAGCGCCCGCGCGGCCGAGTCCGCGACCTGATCCGGGGTGCTGGAGAACGGCGCGGGCGACATTCCTTCGGTCATCCGCCCGATCACGAACCCCGGCCGCACCACCAGCAGGTGCACACCGGTACCCGCCAGAGCGTCGGAGAGCCCGCTGGCGAATCCGTCCAGGCCGGCCTTGGCCGAGCCGTACACGTAGTTCGCCCGCCGCACCCGGACCCCGGCCACCGAGGAGAACACCACGATCCGCCCGCGTCCCTGCGCCCGCAGCAGCGTCGCCAGGTGGGTCAGCACCGTCACGTGCGCCACGTAGTCGGTGTGCACGATCGACATCGCGTGCTCGGCGTCGGTCTCGGCCCGCTGCTGATCGCCGAGGATGCCGAACGAGACGATCACGTCGTCGATCGGGCCGTGCCGCTCGGTGATCTGGTCGAGGACTTCCCGGTGCCTGCCGGTGTCGTCGGCGTCGAACTCGACCCGTTCGACGTGGTCCGCGCCCGCCTGCCGCAGCTCGCGCTCCTGCTCGTCGAGGTCACCGCTGCGCCGGGCGGCGAGCACGACGGTGCGCGCGCCCGCGTCCACCAGCCGCCGGGCCAGTGCCACGCCGATCTCGCTGCGCCCGCCGAGGACCAGAACCGTTCCGCTCATCGCGGCCAGTCTGCCCGACGGTGATCAACGGCTCCCGGGCGAGGGTGCCGTGCCGCCCCGGCAGAAGCTCACGATCCGCTCCCGCAGCGCGCCCGAGGTCGCCGCGGCCACCCCGCGGTGATCACCGGCGACCTCGAAGTAGCGCAGCTCAGGACCGGCCGCGCCGAGCCCGGCGACCGCCCGCCGCAGCTGCCTGGCTCGCTGCACGGGCACCACCTCGTCTTCGACGCCGTGCACCAGCAGCAGGGGCGAAGTCACCGAGGTGATCGTGCGCGGCAGCTCGTCGTCGGCGAGCAGCTCCGGTGCCAGCGCCGCGCACCCCGACCACAGGTCCGGCGCGGTCCCGGCGGCGCGCAGCGCGATCCGCCCGCCGTGCCCGCCACCGATCAGCATCGACCCTGGCAGGCCCGGGCGCTGCGAACGCAGGTGGTGCCCGAGCGAAAGGATCTCGGGCAGGCCCGGCGCGCCCCACGCGCCGTTCTCGTCGCGGTGGTTCGCGGCGATGACCGCGACCCCCACCGCGGCCAGGTCCTGGAACAGCGGGTGGAATTCCCACCGCCACACCGCGTCTTCCAGCGGGTGCAGCGCGAGCACCAGGTGCGAGCAGGATCGCCACTGGCCGCCGCCGTAGACGATCGCCTCGATGCCGCCGCCCAGCCGCAGCAGGTCGGCGGAGGCCCACGGCGGCAGCTCCGAAGCCTCCGAGTCCTCCGGCAACGTCGAGCACGCCCCGCTCGGCGCCAGCGTGACCAGCGTCGACGGCCGCGCCGGCGAGGAGAACGGCACGCGGACCACCTTGCCGGGCAGGCAGGCGCGGTCCCCGGTGCTGCCCGGCGGCAGCGACAGCGGAGTGAGTTTGTCCTCGCGCGGCGCGTAGAGCTCCAGCGCGGAAAGCGCCCCGGAGTCCCGCCGCAGCAATACCCGCTGGCCGCCGCCGTCCACCGCCAGCGGGACGTGCGCCGAGGTCAGCCGGTCCGGGAAGCGCACCGTGCTCGCCCCGTCCAGCACGACCCAGCCCAGCCGGTCGGATCCGTCCGCGGTCGAGCGCACCAGCAGCAGCTTGGAGCCCTGGTGGTGCAGCAGGATCCGGTCGTCGCTGTCGGACGACAGCGAGAACAGCGGCTGCCAGGACCCGCGGCGCAGGTCGACCAGCACGCCTTCGACCCGCCGGTCCGGCCGGGTGAGGTTCAGCGCGAGCAGATCCGCGTCGGTGTCGAGCCACACACCCCCAGAGGCGGCACCAGGCAGCCGCACGAGTGGCTCGACACCGGGCGGGCCGTCGGTGATCCGCCAGACGGCACTCCGCTCCCGGTCCTCCCGGGCGATCAGGAAACCGAGTTGCGCGGCCGACGGGCTCGCCAGCAGGTAGCCCTCCTGGGCGCGCACCTGCCCGAGCAGGTGCGAGCGGGCGGCGGCCGTGTCGATCAGTTCCAGCTCGGCGAGCTCGTGATCCGTCGTCAGCAGCAGCACGCGGCCTTCGCCGAGCGGTGTGGCCTGCGCGGACGGGTCGACGACGGTGCCCCGGTGCAGCGCGCGTGCAGTGCCGTCGCGCTGCTGCGGGAAGCGGGATGCGCGGGAGTGGGCCGGGCGCGTGCCGAGGGAGCGGGACCGCAGGCTGTGCGGCCGTGCGGACCGGTTGGCGGTGCCGAAGTCCCACAGTTCGAGGGTGGAGATCTCCTCGCTGGTCCGGACGCACGCGACTTCCCGGCCGTCCGGGGAGAAGCCGAAGTTCGACCTGGACACGGCCAGCGAGGCCGGCCGGATCGGGGCGGGTGCGCTCATCGGCGCCCCGGTTCAGCGGGATGCACGCCGCGAGGCTAGGAAATCGCAGTTCAAGACGGTTTAAGGTTTCCTTAGAAAACGGCCGGAGGCACCCGGAAGTGTGGCCGCTGCTACTCGGAAGGGTGATCGGGGCGCCGGGTGCCGGAGACTTCCGGGAACGGGCGCGGCGCTACCGAGATCTCCCGCATCCGCTCGCCGTAGATCTCGTAGCGGCGCCGCGCCTCCCCGAACCGCTCCTGGCGCAGCAACGTCTCGACCAGGTCGAGGTGCGCCTCTTCGTCGTACGGGTCGTCCCGCAGCAGCCGCAGCGCGAACCGCGCGACCCGGTCGGCGTCGCCTTCGTCGCGCAGCCGCCGGGTCAGCGCCCGCAGCAGCGCGGTGTGCGTGGTGCGCAGCTCGTCGGCCAGCGGGGCCGCCCAGTCCTGGTACGGATCGTCCTCCAGGAAATCGCCGGTGTAGGCGGCTTCGGCGGCCAGCAGCAGCTCGGTGACCTCGTCGTGGTCCTGGCGGTGCGCCTCAAGCGCGCGCTCGGCCTGGGCGGCGAAGGACTCCACGTCGATGCGCACGTGCCGCGGGTCCAGCCCGACCGTGCCCGCTTCGCTGGTCAGCAGCACCGACCCGGCCGCAGGTCCGCGGGAGGCGAGCACGTCGCGCACGGTCGAGAGCAGTACCGACAGCCGGTTGCCAGCCCGGACCGGCTCGACCTCCGGCCACAGCAGCTCCATCAGTTCTTCCCGGCGCACCGGCCGCCGCTTCGCCACCAGGATCTTCAGCAGGTCCCGCGCTTTGCGGGACTGCCACGACGCCTTCGGCACCGGGCGCCCTGCGTGCTCGACCTGGAACACTCCCAGCGCGTGCAGCGCGACCGGAGGAGCCAGGTGCGCGACCGCCGCCAGCGGTCCGGCGGCGGTGCGGGAATCCGGCACGATGCCGTGTTCGCGCAAGGTGCGCTCGGCGAGGTCGACCGTGGCGGGCACCCCGTCGCGGGCCGGGCCCAGCCGGTGCCGCAGCAGCAGTCCCTGCGCTTGCTCGATGCCGAAGCCGCCTTCGCGCCAGATCTGCACGGCCTCGTCGAGCGCCCGTCCGTGCTCCAGCGGATCCGGGGAGGTCACCGCGGTCAGCGCCAGCGCTTCGGCCAGGCCGGGCTCGTCGCCGCGCGCCCGGGCACGTTCGGCGGCCAGCGCGGCGTCGGCGCGGGCCATCTCGGTCGCGCCGGTCTCCCACCAGATCCAGCCGCGGGTCAGCAGCGCGCGCACCTCGTGCAGCAGCTCGCCGAGGCTGATCGC
The DNA here is from genome assembly GCF_016526145.1 of Saccharopolyspora galaxeae. Classification (GTDB taxonomy): domain Bacteria; phylum Actinomycetota; class Actinomycetes; order Mycobacteriales; family Pseudonocardiaceae; genus Saccharopolyspora_C; species Saccharopolyspora_C galaxeae. The sequence goes on along the minus strand of NZ_JADDUE010000003.1, from coordinate 76,924 downwards.
CCGCTGCGCGGATCGGAGCGCTTCGTCCGGGTCGTCGACGACTCGCACTCGTGCGAGCCCCAGCAGCGCCGAGCTGGTGCCGAGCAGGTCCGGTCCGGCCAGCGCGAGCGCTTCTTCATAGGCGGAGCGGGCGCGTTCCAGCCGCCCGCGTTGGCGGTGCACGTCCCCGCGCACGCACAGCGACCAGGACAGGAACCGCGAGCCGTAGCGGCGGAAGACGTCGCATGCTTCGTCGTGCGCCACGATCGCCTCGTCGAACCGGCCGAGCCGGGCCAGCGCCGCGCCTCGCTGGGTGAGCGCGTGCGCCCGCAACAGCGGTTCACCGTGTTGTTCGGCGATGCGCAGCGCCTTGTCGGCGTGCTGCACCGCTTCTCCGGGCGAGCCGCCCTCCACCAGGTGCAGCGCCCGGACGACGTGCAGCTGGGCGAGCCGGCCGTCCGGAGCGTTCTCGGTGGCGTCGAACCAAGCGGTGACGGCACCCCGGTGATCTCCGCGCGCGGCGTTCAGCACCGCGCGAGCGCCGTGCGCCACTGCGGAGATCTGTCCGGCGCCCGGAATTCCGCGGCTGCGTTGCGCCACGTCCACCGCTTGTTCCGCGAACTCGGCGCCGCGCTCGATCTCGCCGATGAGGCGGTGCGCCACCGCTGCCACCGCGAACACCCGGGCGGTGTCGGGGTCGCCGTCGACGGGAGCGGCGGCCGAACAGGCAGCCAGCGCTTCGCGGGGTTCGCCGCGAGCGAGCGCACCGGCAGCGATGCGCCACGCCAGGCCCGGCTCGCCCGGATCTCCCGCGTGCCGCCACCGCCGCGCAGCTTCCGCCCAGCGGCCGCGGATCTGGTGGGCCTGCCCGGCGATTCGGGCCAGGGACACGTCTGCGCGCTCACCGAGCAGCGCGTCCGCGTCCAGCACCGCGTCGACGTGCCCGGCCTCCAGCAGCGCGGGCCCGGACTCGTGCAGCAGCGCCGCGCAGCCGTCCGCGTCGCGTGCGGTGACCAGGTGCCGCAGCGCCTGCCCCAGCCTGCCTTCGCGGCGGTGCTCTTCGGCGGCCTGCAGGTGCAGTTCCGTGCGGGCTTCGGCGGTGACGACCCGGGATTCGGCGAAGAACTCCGCCAGCGGCGGCACCAGCGACCAGCGCCCGAGCCCGGCCGGACGCAGCAGTCCGCGCCTGGCCAAGTCGGTGAGCACGTCGCCGGACTCCGCCGCGGTGGCTTCGCCGAGCACGGCCAGCCGGTGCAGCGCGTGCCGCGCCGGTTCCGGTTCGCCGTCCAGCACTTCTTCGGTCAGGTACGGGCGGAAGTGGTCGGCGGGCAGCGCCTCGGCCGCGCGGGGTTCCGGCACCGCGCGCAGCGATTGCACTGCGCGGCAGACCGCGGCCGGCCAGCCGCCGGTGCGTTCGTGCAGTGCATCGGCGAGTCCGGGCGGTTGCGCGCCCAGCGCTGTGCGCAGGAGTTCGGCGATCTCGGAGGGGGCGAGGGCCAGCCGGGCCGCATCGATCTCGGTCACTTTGCCCCGCCCCCGGAGCCGTTCCAGGGAGAACGGGGGATCTTGCCGGGACAGCAGCACCAAGTGCAGCCCGGACGGGGCGAGGCGGCAGAGTTCGGCGAGCGTTCGCGCCGTCGGTTCGTCCACTTCGTGCAGCTCGTCGATCACCAGGTGCAGGGTGCTGCGAAGTGCGCCGAGCCGGTCGCACGCCTCGGCCGCATCGCGTACCGGCGCGGCGTCGCCGGCATGGTCCGCATCCGCGGGCAGCGCCGCGCGGGCGAGGTCGCCCAGCAGCCGTTCGGCATCCCGGCCCGATCCGCTGGGCGCCCACCAGAGCGCATCGGCACCGGTCGACTCGGCCCACGAGCGGACCGCGGTCGTCTTGCCCCAGCCGGCCGCTCCGATCACCAGGCACACCAGGTTGCGGGTGGCCGCCGCCAGCGCGTCGTCGAGGTCCGGGCGCGGTACCTGCGCCGAACCTGGCGCCGCGACGGGGTCAGGACGTCGCATCACACCTCCCACCTGCGCTGATGTCGCTCATGGTGAGATCGGTGCCGCGGCGCTGCCGGATGCGCGCGAACGGCGCTGAAACCCTGCGTGCCGAACCGGGCGAGCCGTTCGCCGGATCGTGCCTGCGCGTCGCAGGCGCTACTGCGCGATGGAGTGGCGGCCGCGTTCTGTTCGTGGCCGTACCGGCAGCGCCGGTGCCGCGGTTCGGGTGAACCGCGGCGGCGACGGTCACCTGCTCAGGTGGGGCCTCTTGACGGGAACCGGTTCGGGTGGCGTCAGCTCCGGGCCGTTCCGGGATCGCGGATGCGTTCGCCCGCCTCGGCGACGCGGGACAGCAGCGCGAGCAGCTGCTCCCGCTCGTCTCCCCGCAACGGGGTCAGCAAGATCTCGATCATCCGCTCGGTGCGGCGCACCAGGTTCTCGTGCGCGGCTTGCCCGGACTCGGTCAACCGGAGCACGTTGCGCCGCCCGTCCGCGCTGTCCTTGGTGCGTTCGACCAGCCCGCGCCGCACCAGCCGCGCCACCACGTCGGCGGCGGTGGAGCGGTCCAGCGCGACCCGCTCGGCCAGCGTGCGCTGGTCCCGTTCCGGTTCTTCGGCGAGCCCGTTGAGCACCGCGAACTGGGGCGGCGTGATCTCCTCGGAGACCGCCGCGCCCCACAGCATGGTGTGCACTTGCTGGACGCGCCGGAACAGGTGCCCGGGATGCGTGCCGAGATCGATGGGTCCCACCCGGCCATTGTGCTTGATCGGACCGATGATCCGTGCACGGATCGACTCTTGATCGAGGCAGCGGAAATCGGACAGTTGACAACGGATGTTGCAGGCTGGACGGTGTTAGCCAACTCATCCGTACACGGATTAAATTCTCCGGCGCCGAGGGAGCTGTGGATGCGCACCAGCGTGGCCATCATCGGAGCGGGACCGGCCGGACTGCTGCTGGCCCGGCTGCTGCAGCGGCAGGGCATCGACTCGGTCGTGCTGGAATCCCGCTCCCGCGAGCACGTCGAGCACCGCCAGCGCGCCGGGATCCTGGAGCAGGGCACCATCGACGTGCTGCGCGAATGCGGCGCGGGGGAGCGGATGGACCGCGAGGGCCTGCCGCACGACGGCATCGAACTGCGCTTCGGCAGGGCCGGGCACCGCATCGACATGGCCGCGCTGACCGGCGGACGGCAGGTGATGGTCTACGCGCAGACCGAGGTCGTGCGCGATCTCGTGGCGTTGCGCCTGGAGTCCGGCTCCCCGGTGCTGTTCGAGGCGGAAGCGCTCGCGGTGGAGGGCGCCGAGGGGGAGCAGCCCAGGGTGCGCTACCGGCACGACGGCGCCGAGCAGGTCCTGGCGGCCGATTACGTCGTCGGAACCGACGGTTTCCACGGTGTGGCGCGCAAATCCATCCCGACGGAGCGGGTGCGGACCTACGAGCGCACCTATCCCTACGCGTGGCTGGGCATCCTCGCTTCGGTGCCGCCGTCCACCGACGAGCTGATCTACGCCAATCACGAGCGCGGCTTCGCGCTGCACAGCATGCGTTCGACCCAGGTCAGCAGGCTGTACCTGCAAGTGCCGCCGGACACCTCGCTGCAGGACTGGCCGGACGAGGAGATCTGGGCGGAACTGGACCGGCGCTTCGAGGTCGACGCGGACTGGAAGCTGCAGCGCGGGCCGATCACCGAACGATCCGTGACGCCGATGCGCAGCTTCGTGTCCGAACCGCTGCGGCACGGGCGGTTGCTGCTGGCCGGCGACGCGGCGCACATCGTGCCGCCGACCGGGGCGAAGGGGCTCAACCTGGCCGCAGCGGACGTGACGCTGCTGGCCCGCGCGCTGGGCTCGTCGCTGCTGCGCGGTGACGACGCCGAACTGGACGCCTATTCGGACACCGCGCTGCGGCGGGTGTGGCGGGCCGAGCACTTCTCGTACTTCATGACCACGCTGCTGCACACCGACCCGGCCGCGGACGACTTCGGACGCCGGTTGCAGCTGTCCCACCTGGACTACGTGGCAAATTCGACGGCGGCCGCCACCTCGTTGGCGGAGAACTACGTCGGCCTGCCGCTGCCCGCCGGGCCTGCGTGACTCGTTCCGGCTCCAGGTCGGTTCACCGGGCGCGGAGTTCGCGGCGCAGCAGCTTGCCGGTGGTGGTTTTGGGGAGTTCGTCGAGAACTTCGACCTCTCGCGGGTACTTGTAGGCGGCCATCCGCTCCTTGCAGAACGCCACCAGTTCTTCCGGGGTGGCGCGTTGGCCCGGGCGCACGCTCACGTACCCCTTCACCGTCTCGCCCCGGTACGGGTCGGCGACGCCGACGACGGCGGCTTCGCGCACCGCGGGGTGCTCGTAGAGCACGTCCTCGACCTCGCGCGGCCACACCTTGTAGCCGCCCGCGTTGATCTGGTCCTTCTTGCGGTCCACCAGGTAGAACCAGCCCGCGGCGTCCATGTAGCCGACGTCGCCGGTGTGCAGCGCGCCGCCGGGCAGGGCGTGCGCGGTCTCCTCGAGCTTGTTCCAGTATCCCGGCACCACCTGCGGGCCGGAGATCACCAGCTCGCCCTCCTCGCCGGGCGGCAGGTCCGCGCCGTCCTCGCCGACGATCCGCACGTCCGTGCTGTAGACGGGCACGCCGACCGAGAGCGCACCGGATAGCTCGTCGACCGGCGACTCGGCGTGGAACGGCTGGGCGTGCGTGGCCGAGGAGGTCTCGGTGAGCCCGTAGACGTTGTGGATCCGCTGCCCGAATTGCTGCTCGAACGCCTGCACCGTGCTCGGCGGGATCGGCGCGCCACCGGAGTAGATCTTGCGCAGGCTGGTGAAGTCGTCCTTGCTCGCGCCCGGAGCGTTCATCAGGGCGATGAACACGGTGATCGCCCCGACGGTGAACGTCGGCCGGTGCTCGCGGATCGCGTCGACCGCGGCGGTGGCCTCGAACCGGTGGGTCAGCACCAGCGGTGCCGGCGTCAGCAGCGCCAGCGCCAGGTGCCCGACCATCCCGGTGATGTGGAACATCGGCGCCACACCGAGGATCACGTCGTCGGCGCCGACACCGATCCAGTCCCGCCACACCCGCGCGTCGAACACGATGTTGCCGTGGGTGTTCATCGCGCCCTTCGGCGGGCCGGTGGTCCCGGAGGTGTAGGTGAGCACGGCGACGTCGTCCGGGCCGGGCGAGACCCGCGGCGGGCGCCGGCCGCGGTGCGCGGCGATCAGCCCGGCCATGTCCTCGGTGCCGGTGGGCACGGTCTCGATCGGGTCCGGTAGTGCTCGCGGGTCGCTGCGGGTCTGGTACTCGTGCTCGGAGGTGGTGATCGTCAGCTCCACCGGGCTGTCCGGCAGCACCGCGGCGCCCACCGATTCGTACAGCCCGCGCAGCGCCACCAGGACGCGCGCTCCGGAGTCGGCCAGCAGCAGCGCCAGCTCGCGGTGCCGGTTCATCGGGTTGATCGAGACCGCGATGCAGCCGGCCTTCCAGGCGCCGACCATCGCGATGCCGAACTGCGGCACGTTCTGCAGGTAGAGCGCGACCCGATCGCCGGGCGAGCAGCCGCGCTCCAGTAGCGCGCAGGCGAAGGCGTCGGTGAGTTCGTCGAACTCGCGGACGGTGAGCGTCCCGTCGAAGTAGTGGATCAGCGGGAGGTCCGGGTGGCGGCGCACGGAGTCCTGGAACATCTCCAGCGCGTTCGGGAACTCGGCGGCGACGTCGTGCGGCTGCCCGGCGTCGTAGCGGGCCAGCCACGGGCGTTCGTCGTAGGTGCTCATTGCCACACGGTTGGCCTCGTCCGCGGTGAAGTCAAGACTCGGCCAGCAGCTCCCGCAGCAGCGCTCCCACCTGATCGTTCTCGGTGAGGAACCCGTCGTGCCCGGCCGCCGAGCGCACCACCCGCGCGGGGCCGCAGCCCGGCAGGCCGTCGGCCAGGGCGCGCTGCTGGGCGAGCGGGAACAACCGGTCGCTGTCCACCCCGGCGACCAGCACCCGGGCGCGAACCCGGCGCAGCGCGGCGGCGACCCCGCCGCGGTCCCGGCCCACGTCGTGCGCGGACATCGCCCGCGTGAGCGCGACGTAGCTGGCCGCGTCGAACCTGCGCACCAGCTTGTCAGCGTGGTGGTCCAAATAGGACTCCACCGCGTAGCGGCCGGCCGGCTCGCCGTCCTGGTGCTCGGCGGCGAACCGGTCCTGCAGCTCCTGCGGGCTGCGGTAGGTCAGGTGCGCGATGCGCCGCGCGATCCCGAGCCCGGTGTGCGGCCCGCGCCCGGCGGGCAGCTGGTGGTAGTCGCCGCCGAGCCAGTCCGGATCGGCGCGGATCGCGTGCAGCTGGGCCGACGACCAGGCGATCTGCTCGGCCGAGGAGATCGCCCCGCAGCACAGCAGCAGCGCCGAGCCGACCCGCTCGGGCTGGTCGACCGCCCACTCCAGCGCCCGCATCCCGCCCAGCGAACCGCCGAGCACCGCCGCCCAGCGGCGCACGCCGAGCGCTTCGGCCAGCTCGACCTCCGCGCGCACCATGTCCCGCACCGTGATCATCGGGAAGCGGGAGCCCCACGCCCGCCCGTCCGTGGCGTTCTCCGCCGGGCCGGTGCTGCCCTGGCAGCCACCGAGCGCGTTGGGCGCGACCACGAACCACCGGTCGGTGTCCAACGCGCGGCCCGGTCCGACCAGCTCGTGCCACCAGCCGGGGCTCGGATGCCCGGGCTCGGCCCGCCCGCGCACGTGGCTGTCGCCGGTCAGCGCGTGCAGCACGAGCACCGCGTTCGAACCGTCCGGGGCGAGTTCGCCCCACGTCTCGTAGGCCAGCCGGGCACCGGTGAGCTTCCCGCCCGCGGCCAGCGGCAACGGCGCCAGCCGGACCCACTCGCGCCGTCCCGGCGGGTGCCCTTCCCGCCACGCGCCGGTGGCGGGAAGGGCCGGGACGATCATCAACCCTCCAATTCGGCTTTCGCCGCTCGGAACGCCGCTTCGAGGTCGGCCTCCAGGTCTTCGACCGACTCGATGCCCACCGCGAGCCGCACCAGCCCCGGCGGCACGCCCGCGTCCAGCTGCTCCTGCTCGGAGAGCTGGCTGTGCGTGGTGCTGGCCGGGTGCGCGATGAGGCTGCGCACGTCGCCGAGGTTGACCAGGTGGCTGAACAGCGAGGTGCCCTCCACGAAGGCCCGCCCGGCCGCGACTCCGCCGCGCAGCTCGAACGAGACGATCGCGCCGAATCCGCCGTCGAGGTACCGCTTGCCCAGTTCGTGCCACGGGCTCGACGGCAGGCCCGCGTAGTGCACCTTCTCCACCTCGTCGCGGGCTTCGAGCCATTCGGCGAGCCGCTGGGCGTTGCGGTTGTGCCGCTCGATGCGCAGCGACAGCGTCTCCAGCCCTTGCAGCACCAGGAAGGCGTTGAACGGCGAGATCGCGGGTCCGAGGTCGCGCAGCAGCTGCACCCGCAGCTTCGCCGCGAACGCGCCGTGCCCGAGCGCCTCCCAGTACTTCAGCCCGTGGTAGCTGGGATCCGGTTCGACGAATCCGGGGAACCGCGCTCCGTTCGCGCCGAAGTCGAACTTCCCGCCGTCGACCACGACGCCGCCGACGGCCGTGCCGTGCCCGCCGAGGTACTTCGTCGCCGAGTGCACCACGATGTCCGCGCCGTGCTCCAGCGGCCGCAGCAGGTACGGCGTGGTGACCGTGTTGTCCACGACCAGCGGCACACCGGCCTCGTGCGCCACGTCGGCCACCGCGCGCACGTCGAGCACGTTGCTGCGCGGATTCCCCTGGGATTCGGCGAACAGCAGCTTGGTGTTCGGCCGCACCGCCGCGCGCCACGCCTGCGGATCGTCGAAGTCGTCGACGAAGCTGACCTCGATGCCCAGCTTCGGCAGCGTGTGGTGGAAGAGGTTGTAGGTGCCGCCGTACAGCGAGGCGCTGGAGACCAGGTGGTCCCCGGCCTGCGCGAGGGTGAGCACGGTCAGCGTCTCGGCGGCCTGCCCGGAGGCGACCGCGACCGCTCCGACGCCGCCTTCCAGCCGCGCGACCCGCTGTTCCAGCACGTCCTGGGTGGGATTGTTGATGCGGGTGTAGATGTTGCCGGGCTCGGCCAGGCTGAACAGGTCCTGCGCGTGCTGGGTGTCGCGGAAGACGTAGGAGGTGGTCTGGTAGATCGGCACCGCGCGGGCGCCGGTGGCCGGGTCCGGTGCGGCACCGGCGTGCACCTGCTGGGTCTCGAACGACCAGGCGGACTCGTCTTGCGGTTCAGCGGACATGCGGACTCCACAGTGGACTTCGGGCGCGACGGTTCGCGCCGGATTGGGAACGCGCCGCGAAAGGCGGTGCGATGAGCTGGAAACGCGCGGAAATTCCGCTCAACAGGCGGATCCGAGCGGTGAAAGGAGCGAGCTGCGTCAGCCGGCGCGACAGGCGCTGCTGATCACGCGCAGGAGATCGACGTGCTTACGCATCACAAGGCGGGTCGGGCGCGCCAGGTCGATCATGCGCGGAGCATAGCGGCTACGACACTCGCAGCAACAGGTCGTTCACCATTCGGGAGAGTCGCGCACGCAGCGGAACCCGAGGTTGCCCACCGAGCTGTCCGGCGTGTTGGCCGTGCGGGCGGCCACCCGGTAGCGATTGCAGTACGACTCGTGGCACAGGTACGAGCCGCCGCGCATCACCCGCCGGTCGCCCTCGGGCGGTCCCGCCGGGTCGGCGACCGGCTGCGCGGAGTGCGTGGTCGTCCACCGGTCCGCGCACCACTCCCAGACGTTGCCCGCCACGTTGTGCAGGCCGAAGCCGTTTGGTGGGAAGGAGTCCACCGGCGCGGTGCCGCGATGGCCGTCCTCGACGAGGTTCTTGGCGGGGAACATGCCCTGCCAGATGTTGCAGCGGTGCTCGCCGCCGGGCAGCAGCTCGTCGCCCCACGGATAGCGGGCCTGGTCGAGCCCGCCGCGGGCGGCGCACTCCCATTCCGCTTCGGTGGGCAGGCGCCCGCCCGCCCACTCGCAGTAGGCGGCGGCGTCGTGCCAGGACGCGTGGACGACGGGATGGTCTTCCCGGCCGTCCACCGCCGAGCCGGGGCCTTCGGGAGCGCGCCAGTACGCGCCTTCGACGCCGCACCACCACGGCGTCTGGTCCGGGCGCGGCGCGGCGCGGCGCAGCGCGCCCGGCAGGAACGCGGCGAACACGTACGACCAGCCGAACCGCTCGGCGTCGGTGACGAAACCGGTTTCCGCGACGAACTCGGCGAATTCGGCGTTGGTCACCGCGAACGGGCCGATCTCGAACGGGCTCAGCCGGACCTCGCGCACCGGTCCTTCACCGTCGTCCGGGAAGCCTTCCGCGTCTTCGGTGCCCATCCGGAACGTCCCGCCGGGCAGTTGTCGCCAATGGCGGTCGGCCTGCCTGCCGACCTCGGCACGCGGCCGGGAACCGGTGGCCGCGGCCCGATCGGACGGCTCGCGCCCGGGGGCGCAGCAGCCGTGGGTCTCCGGCGGGTTCGCACTGCTCACGCCCCCACTCTAGGACCGGGTGGCGCGGGCACCCGAGACCGGTTCCGCGCCGCCGCGAGTGTCCTCAGTGGATGGTCAGGTGTTCGGGCGGGTGTCGCGCAGCGCCTGCGCGAGCGTGGCGCCCGCGCTGCGGAAACCGTTGTCCACGAGATCCGTGAAACTCACGGCACCGACGACGACGAGGAACAACATCACGACGACGAGGATGAACATGCTGGCGTGCCCGTTTCGGTTCGTTTGAGCGGCGGATTGCGAAGCGGCGAAAGACGGCGGCGCTGCCGGGGGAGGTCGCGCGGTCCGTGAGCGTACGTCCGGCGCTGGCCTCCCGGCGCTTTCGCCCTGCACCAATAACATCGTCGCCCACCGGAGATCGTTACCGGTGACCGGAGTGACATGTGCGACCCACTGGGGTCCCTCGGGTTCGGCGGCGAGGCCTACCCTGGAGCGGTGTCACCCCGGCCTGAGCGAGCGAGTTCCGGGCGGCCGAACCCGGCGCAATGGGTCTGGTACGCCTTCGGCGGCCGGTTGCCCGAACGGTGCGCGGAGTGGGTGCTGCACGACGTCACCTGCCGCACCTGGGCGCTGCGCCACTTCGCCCGCGCGCTGACCCAGCTGGCGCCCTGCTGCGCGGTGGTCCTGCTGCTGCCCGCATCGTGGTCGATCCGGCTGAGCGCTCTGGTGCTCGGGTTGTTCGTCGGGTTGTTCTACTCGGTGTGCCTGATGGGCGAGGCGTGCGAGCACCGCTCGATCAAGCACGGACATCCGCCGGGCACCGCCCGCGAGACCAGGCAGCTTCGCAAGGACGTGGAGCGCGCAGGCAAGCACGGAGTCGGGTACCGCCCGTGGTGGCACTGAACGGGCAGGTCGACCGCGCGCTCGCGGACGCGGAACCGGCCGTGTTCTGGGATGCGCACCGGGGTTCGCCGCGGGACGCGCTGCCCGGCTCGGCCGAAGCCGACCTGGTGGTCGTCGGAGCGGGCCTGACCGGATTGTGGACGGCGGTGCTGGCCAAGCAGCGCGATCCCGGGCTGGACGTGCTGATCCTGGACGCCGGCCGGGCAGGTTCCGGGGGCAGTGCGCGCAGCGGTGGTTTCCTGTCCGAGTCGCTCACGCACGGTCTCGCGCACGGCGCGCACCTGTGGCCGTCGGAGATCGGGGCGCTGGTCGAGCTCGGCGCCCGGAACCTGCGCGAGATCAGCGAGTTCGTCACCGCCGAAGGCATCGACGCGGACCTGCGGCTGTGCGGCAAAACCGCGGTGGCCACCGAGCCGCACCAGGTCGGCGAGCTGCGCGACGAGGCGGACCGCTACCGCGAGCACGGCTTCCGCGTGCTGTTCCAGGGCGCGGGCGGAGTTCGTGCGGATGTGGATTCGCCGTCCTTCCGCGCCGGGCTCCGGCTGCCGGACGCCGGGGGGTTGGTGGATCCGGCGAAGCTGGTCGGCGGGCTGGCCGAGGCGGCGCGGCGGCGTGGCGTGCGGCTGCACGAGCACACGCCGGTGAATTCGGTGCGTTCCGCGCGCGGCGGGCCGTCCCTGCAATGTCCACAAGGGACAGTGCGGGCAGCGCGGGTGGTGCTGGCCACCAACGCCTTTCGCAGCCCGCTGCGGCGGTTGCGCCGGTACGTGCTGCCGATCTGGGATTACGTGCTGGTGACCGAACCGCTGCCGGACTCGGCGTGGGACCGGCTGGGCTGGCGCGATCGGCAGGGGATCACCGACAGCCACAACCTGTTCCACTACTACCGGCCCACTCCGGACGGGCGGATCCTCTGGGGCGGCGGTTCTCCGCACTACTTCTTCGGCGGGCGCACCGCGCTGCGGCACGCCTGGCGACCGGAGCCGCACCGGGCGCTCGCCGAAGCGTTCTGCACGACGTTCCCGCAGCTGGAGGGCGTGCGCTTCACCCATCGCTGGGGCGGCCCGATCGACTCCACGACCCGTTCCACGCCGGTGTTCGGCACGGCGTGCGCGGGACGGGTGGCCTACGCGGTGGGATTCGCCGGGCTCGGCGTCGCCGCCTCGCGGTTCGGCGCGCAGGTGGCGCTGGACCTGCTGGAAGACGGGGAAACCGAGCGCACCACCAACCCGTTGGTGCGCACGCACCCGATGGCGTTCCCGCCGGAGCCGTTGCGCTGGCCGCTCGTCCGGGCTACGCGGCGTGCGCTGCGCGAAGCGGACGCCGGTGAACGCGGGCGCTGGCTGCGGCTGCTGGACCGCTTCGGGCTCGGCCTCGGCAGCTGAGGGCGGCGAGCCGCCGTCGTTCGGGCCGACACACCGGCGCTTCCACCGAGCGAGCGAATCACGCACCGCTCACGACCGGCGCCGCGGAACCGCCGACCAGGCCGTTCGGCCGGGCGCGGCCGATCATCTCGCTGGGCCCGGAAATTCCTTGGCAGCTGGGTCATTGCAGGTAGGTGACCCGCGCCATATGTTCGGGAGGTCCATCGCCGCCACGCCGCAACGGGAGCCGCAGCCATGTCGAACCTCGTCCGTGCCGCGCTGGTCCAGGCGAAGTGGACCGGCGACGCGGGATCGATGACCGACCTGCACGAGCGCCACGCGCGCACCGCCGCCGAGCGCGGTGCGCGGATCATCGGATTCCAGGAGGTCTTCAACGCGCCGTACTTCTGCCAGGTCCAGGAACCCGAGCACTACGGGTGGGCGGAGGCCGTGCCGGACGGGCCGACCACCCGCCGGATGTGCGCGCTCGCCGGCGAACTCGGCATGGTCGTCGTGGTGCCGATCTTCGAGGTCGACGGGCCGGGCTTCTACTACAACACCGCCGCGGTGATCGACGCCGACGGCAGTTACCTCGGCAAGTACCGCAAGCACCACCTGCCGCACCTGCCCGGCTTCTGGGAGAAGTACTACTTCCGCCCCGGCAACCTCGGCTGGCCGGTGTTCGACACCGCGGTCGGCCGCGTCGGGGTCTACATCTGCTACGACCGGCACTTCCCGGAGGGCTGGCGGGCGCTGGGTCTGGCGGGCGCGCAGCTCGTCTACAACCCCTCGGCCACCAGCCGCGGCCTTTCCTCCTACCTGTGGAAGCTGGAACAACCGGCCGCCGCGGTCGCCAACGAGTACTTCATCGCCGCGATCAACCGCGTCGGCGTGGAGGAGTACGGCGACAACGACTTCTACGGCAGCAGCTACTTCGTGGACCCCTACGGGCAGTTCGTCGGCGAGGTGGCCAGCGACACCGACGAGGAGCTGCTGGTGCGCGACCTGGACCTCGACCTGCTCGACGAGGTGCGCACCAAGTGGGCCTTCTACCGCGACCGCAGGCCGGACGCCTACGGCCCGCTGACCACCCCCTGACCGCCCGCGGGCACCCGAGCGATCCACGCGCATCCGAGCAACGAGGAGAGGACGGCGATGGCAGGCACTGGCGTGCACACCGAGCTGGCGAAGCGGCGCCGCGCGGTGCTGCCGGACTGGGTGGCGACCTACTACGACGAGCCGATCGAGATCGAACGCGGCGAGGGCAGGCACGTCTGGGACGCCGAGGGAAACCGGTACCTGGACTTCTTCGGCGGCATCCTGACCACGATGACCGAGCACGCGCTGCCCGCGGTCACCGCCGCGGTCAGCGAGCAGGCAGGCCGCATCCTGCACTCCTCGACGCTGTACCTGAACCGGCCGATGATCGAACTGGGCGAGCGGGTCGCCGAACTGTCCGGCATCGAAGATCCGCGGGTCTTCTTCACCTCCAGCGGAACCGAGGCGAACGACACCGCGTTGCTGCTGGCCACCGGGTACCGCGGGTCCAACCAGGTGCTCGCGCTGCGCAACAGCTACCACGGGCGCTCGTTCTCGGCGCTGGCGATCACCGGCAACCGCGCGTGGTCGCCGACCAGCCTCTCGCCGGTGCAGACCGCGTACGTGCACGGCAGCCGCAGGCGCGGCACGAAGCTCGCGGAGCTGTCCGACGAGGCGTTCATCGACGCCTGCGCCGAGGACCTGGAAGACGTGCTCGGCCAGTTGCACGGCAACGTCGCCTGCCTGATCGCCGAGCCGATCCAGGGCGTCGGCGGGTTCGCGGTGCCGCCGGACGGGCTGTTCGCCCGGTTCAAGGAAATCCTCGATCGGCACGGCATCCTGTGGATCAGCGACGAGGTGCAGACCGGCTGGGGCCGCACCGGCGAACACTTCTGGGGCTGGCAGGCGCACGGCGGCAGCGGCTCGCCGGACCTCATGACCTTCGCCAAGGGCCTCGGCAACGGGATGTCCATCGGCGGCGTCGTGGCCAGTGCCGAGATCATGAACAGCATCGAGGTCAGCTCGCTGTCCACCTTCGGCGGCAGCCCGGTCACCACTGCGGGCGCGCTGGCGAACCTGGACCACCTGCTGGCGCACGACCTGCAGGGCAACGCGCTGCGCGTGGGCTCGGTGCTGCGCGGCGAACTGGAGAAGGCGCGGGAGCGGCTGCCGATCGTGGCCGACGTGCGCGGCAAGGGCCTGATGCTCGGTGTCGAGCTGGCCCGGCCGGACACCGGTGCTCCCGACCCGGCCGCGGCCACCAGAGTGCTGGAGGAGACCCGCCGCGGCGGACTGCTGATCGGCAAGGGCGGCCTGGACAACAACGTGCTGCGGATCGCTCCGCCGCTGAGCCTCACCGAGCAGGAGGCCCGGGACGGAGCGGCGGTCCTGGTCGACGCACTCGCGAGAGCGCAGGAGTGAGGCCATGGGCAGAACACTGATCAGCGGCGGCCTGGTGATCACGGCGACCGAGGAGGTCGAAGCCGACGTCCTCGTCGTCGACGAGAAGATCGCAGCGGTGGCCACGCCGGAACTGGCCGAGCAGTGGCGACCCGGCGCGGACCGGGTGATCGACGCGCGCGGGCGCTACGTGATCCCCGGCGGGGTCGACGGTCACACGCACATGCAGATGCCCTTCGGCGGCACCTACGCCTCGGACACGTTCGAGACCGGTACCCGTGCGGCGGCTTGGGGCGGCACCACGACGATCATCGACTTCGCCATCCAGTCGATCGGCCATTCCCTGCGCGAGGGCCTGGATTCCTGGCACGCGCAGGCCGACGGGCAGTGCGCGGTGGATTACGGCTTCCACCTGGTCCTGTCCGATGTGCACGAGTCGGCGCTCAAGGAGCTGGACGCGCTGGTCGGCGAGGGCATCACCAGCTTCAAGATGTTCATGGCCTACCCGGGCGTGTTCTACAGCGACGACGGCAAGATCCTGCGCGCCATGCAGCAGGCCGCGGGCAACGGCGCGTTGACGATGATGCACGCGGAGAACGGCATCGCCATCGACGTGCTGGTGCAGCAGGCGCTCGCCGAAGGCCGCACCGATCCGCGCCAGCACGGCAAGGTGCGGCACCCGCTGCTGGAGGCGGAGGCGACGCACCGCGCGATCCAGCTCGCCCGGGTCGCCGAGGCCCCGCTGTACGTGGTGCACGTGTCCGCGTCCGAGTCGGTCGCCGAACTCACCCAGGCCCGCGACGCCGGGCTGCCGGTGTTCGGCGAAACCTGCCCGCAGTACCTGTTCCTGGACGTGACCGAACTCGACCGGCCCGGCTTCGAGGGCGCCAAGTTCGTGTGCTCGACGCCGCTGCGGCCCGCCGAGCACCAGGAGTCGTTGTGGCGGGCGCTGCGCACCGACGACCTGTCGGTGGTGGCCACCGACCACTGCCCGTTCTGCTTCACCCCGCAGAAGGAGCTCGGGCTCGGGGACTTCTCCAAGATCCCGAACGGACTGCCCGGCGTCGAGCACCGGGTGGACCTGCTGCACCAGGCGGTGGTGGCGGGCCGGATCACCCGCCGCCGCTGGGTGGAACTGGCCAGCACGGCTCCTGCGCGGATGTTCGGCCTGCACCCGCGGAAGGGCTCGCTGTCGGCGGGCAGCGATGCCGATGTCGTCATCTACGACCCGGCTGCCGAGCAGGTGCTCTCCGCCGAGACGCACCACATGAACGTCGACTACAGCGTTTACGAGGGCAGACGCATCACCGGCCGCGTCGACACGGTGCTCTCCCGCGGCGAGGCGATCCTCGATGAAGGCGAGTACCGGGGCCGCGCCGGGCACGGCCAGTTCCTGCCGCGCGGTACGTGCGGGTACCTGACCTGATCGCGGGCGTCCCCCGCACACCACCGGCGATCAGCCTGCGACCCGTTCAGTGATGACCGTTCAGTGACGACCCGTTCAGCGACGACCACGGAGGCGCCCGTGCGATTCGGTCTCGTGCTGCAAACCGACCCGTCCGCCTGGCGGGTGGTGGACCTGATGCGCCGCGCCGAAGACCTCGGCTTCGAGCACGGCTGGACGTTCGACTCGTGCGTGCTGTGGCAGGAGCCGTACGTCATCCACAGCCAGATCCTCGCGGCCACCGACCGCATGGTCGTCGGCCCGATGGTGACCAATCCGGCCACCCGGGACTGGACGGTCACCGCCTCGACCTTCGCGACGCTCAACGAGATGTTCGGCAACCGCACGGTCTGCGGCATCGGACGCGGTGACTCCGCCGTGCGGGTCACCGGCGGCAAACCGAACACGCTGGCCACGCTGGAACACGCGATGCAGGTCATCCGGGACCTCGCCGAGGGGCGCGAGGTCCGCCTCGACGGCAACGAGGTCCGGCTGCCGTGGGTGCGCAACGGTTCGCTGCCGGTGTGGATGGGCGCTTACGGGCCGAAAGCGCTCGAACTGGCCGGACGCGTCGCGGACGGGTTCATCCTGCAGCTCGCCGACCCGCTGCTGACCCGCTGGATGGTCGATCACGTGCGGCAGGCCGCCGCGGACGCGGGCCGCGACCCGGCCGAGATCACCGTCTGCGTGGCCGCGCCCGCCTACGTCGGCGACGACCTCGCCCATGCCCGCCAGCAGTGCCGTTGGTTCGGCGGCATGGTCGGCAACCACGTGGCGGACCTGGTCACCCGCTACGGCGCGCAGTCCGACGCGGTGCCAGCCGCGTTGACCGACTACGTCAAGGACCGCGCCGGTTACGACTACGCGCACCACGGCCGCGCGGACAACCCGGACACCGAGTTCGTGCCGGACGAGATCGTGGACCGCTTCTGCCTGCTCGGCCCGGCTCCGGCGCACATCGACAAGCTCACCGAGCTGCGCGACGCCGGCGTCGACCAATTCGCGCTCTACGCCATGCACGACGCAATAGAGTCCACAATGGAGCAATACGGCTCGCAGGTGATCCCGGCGGTGCGGGCGGACGACTCGGCCACGCGCTGAGCCCGGTCAGCTCGCGGCGGCGACCTCGGCGTCCAGCAGCCGCTTGACCGCCGAAGCCGCGGCCCGTCCGGCCCGGTTCGCGCCGATCGTGCTGGCCGAAGGTCCGTAGCCGACCAGGTGCAGCCGCGGTTCGGCCGCGACCTGCGTGCCCGCCATCCGGATCCCGCCGCCGGGTTCGCGCAATCCCAGCGGAGCCAAGTGGTCGAGGTCGGCGCGGAAACCGGTCGCCCACAGGATCACGTCCGCGCCGGACTCGCTGCCATCGGCCCACTGCACGCCGTGCGGCGTGATCCGCTGGAACATCGGCGAGCGCTCGAGCACGCCGCGTTCGCGGGCGCGGCGGACCGCCGGCGTGGTGGGCAGCCCGGTGAGGCTCACAACGCTTCCCGGCGGCGATCCGGCCTGCACCCGCCGCTGCGCCTCGGCCACCGCGGCCCGCCCGTCGTCCGGGCTGAACTCGGTTCCGGTGAACACCGGCGGCCGCCGCGTCACCCACGTCGTGCCTGCGACCTCGGCGATCTCGGTGAGCAGTTCGACCGCGGAGATGCCGCCGCCGACGACGATCACCCGCAGCCCGCGGAACTCCTCCGGCCCGCGGTAGTCGGCGGTGTGCAGCTGCCTGCCGCGGAAGGTCGCCTGACCCGGGTAGTGCGGCACGAACGGCCGCCGCCACGTTCCGGTCGCGTTGATCACCGCCCGGGCGGCCCAGCGCTCGGAGCCCGCGTCGACCAGCAAGCGCCGGTCGGGGCCGTACCGCACCGAGTGCACCTGAACGGGACGGCGCACCGGCAGGTGGAACGTTCGCTCGTAGCGGGCGAAGTACTCCGCCATGACCTCCGCGGCCGGGCGCTGCCCGTCCTTCTCCCGCAGCGGCAGGCCGGGGAGGTCGTGGATGCCGTGCACGCCGCCGATCCGCAGCGATGGCCAGCGGTGCCGCCACGCTCCGCCGGGCGCCGAGTCGGCGTCGAGGACCACGTGATCACCGGCGTCCGCGAACCCGTTGCGTCCGAGGTGGTACGCGCTGCTGAGCCCGGCCTGCCCGGCCCCGATCACGACCACGTCGACTTCGTGCTCCACGTTCACCGCAACGCCGCACCCGGCCGCGGACGTCCCGTACCCGCTGTGTCGTCGACCACCGGGAAACGCCACCCGGGCGGGTGCGACGGACGCCACTCCAGCCCCTCTTTAACCCGTCCGAAACAAGCGCCTAGTATCGAAGTGCAAGTGGGTGTTCGCCCCAAACCTCTTCCGCTCGTCGTGCCTTCGGGCCATGCCTGTGCGCGGCCGCTGGCGCATGTCCGGAAGACGGGGAGGTAAGCAGAAGGGAGGCAATGAAAGTGGCAATGGTGTGGGTGGCTCTTGCGGTCGAAGCTGTCGTGCTGCTCGCGGCTGCGGTCGCGGCGGTGAGGTGGGTTGGCAAGCCTGCGCCGAACACCCCGGCCCGGCCCGCTGAACAGCAGGGACCGGTGACCGAGCCGACCGGTGGGCTGATCGAGCAACCGGCCTGAACGAGTGCAGCGGGCTTGCCCGTCGAGGGCAAGCCCCGAGCACGGTGATCGCCGCGCCATCGGCGGCGAAACCGGTTTCGTTACACATTTTCCCGGGATGCTTTTCCCGGTTTTTCGCGGCGCTTTCCGCGTTCGTCGGAACTTCCTTTTTCGCGTTTCATCGCGCGGGTTGCCGCCCGGCCGACAGGTCCGCGCCGGGCATCGCCCGGCCCCCGATAGAGTGCCCGGGTCCCTGCTCGACGACCGCGGAAGGCAGTTGTGACCACATCGCAGCAGCAGCCCCGTCCCGGTGCTTCGCCCGGCTCGGCGCTCGCGGAGTACCGCAGGTTCGTCGCACGGGCGGTGCGCGAACCCGGCCTGGTCGGCGCGGTCGCGCCGAGTTCTCCTTTCCTGGCGCGTGAAATGGCGGCCGTCGTGCCGAGCCGCACGGCCGCGCCCGTCGTAGTTGAGCTGGGTCCCGGCACGGGTGCGCTTTCCCGCGCGGTGCACGAGCGGCTGCCCGAAGGCGGCAGGCACCTGGCGATCGAGATCGACCCGGGCATGATCGAGCACTTGCGCGCCGACCTGCCGTGGCTGGAAGTCGTGCGCGGCGACGCTTCCCGCCTCGGCGCGCTGCTGGCCGAGGCAGGGGTGAGTTCGGTGGACGCGGTGGTCAGCGGGCTGCCGTGGTCGATCTTCTCCGGCGAGCTGCAGCGCGACATCCTGACCGAGGTCGGCAAGGCCCTCGCGCCGGGTGGCGCGTTCACCACGTTCGCCTATGTGCACGCGCTGGGCATGTCCGGTGCGCAAACGTTCCGCCGCCGCCTGGACGGCGCGTTCGACGAAGTCCTCACCAGCCGCACGGTGTGGCGCAACGTGCCACCGGCCCGCGTCTACACCTGCCGCCGCCCCAAAGCTTGATCGCCGGAGGTTGATCCGGCGCGCGCACGTGCCGTGCAACCCGGTGGCGGAAATTTGCCACCGGAACAGAGCATGTCCCGTGGCGCGAGATCGGTCTACGGTCGCCATGTGGGGACATTGGTGCGGCTCAGACCGGTGCTATCCGACGACCTTCCCGAATTGGAGCGGATGCTCAACTCCCGGGAAGCCAGCCATCCCTACAACTGGTTCGGCTACCAAGGCTCCGGGCACTTCGGCAAGCGGTGGGAGCGATCCGGGCTGCTCTCGGCCGACGAGGGCGTGCTGCTGGTGGTCTACGAGCAGGACCCGGACCACCGGCTGGGGTTCGTGTCCTGGGACAAGAGCAAGACGGGGCAGAACTCGTTCTGCTGGAACATCGGCATCAACCTGCTACCGGACGCGCGCGGCCAGGGCCACGGCACCGAGGCGCAGCGCCAACTCGTCGAGTACCTGTTCGCGCACACCCAGGTCAACCGGATCGAGGCGGGCACCGAGGTGGACAACTTCGCCGAGCAGCGCGCCCTCGACAAGGCCGGTTTCACCCGCGAGGGCGTGCTGCGCGGCTGGTTGTTCCGCGGCGGCCGCTGGCGCGACTGCGTGCGCTACAGCGTGCTGCGCGAGGAGGTCGTGCGGGACTGATCAGTCCAGCTGCTCTTCCAGCCACGTCGTGTGCACCGGGCAGCTGCGCAGCTTGTCGTCGTCGACCAGGCGCTGGTGCAGTCCGATCGTGTTGGCGACCCCTTCGATCCGGAACTCCGCGAGCGCCTGCCTGGCCCGCGAGTAAGCCTGCTCCCGATCGGCTCCCCAGCAGATCAGCTTGGCGATCATGGAGTCGTAGAACGGGCTGATCCGGTCGCCGCGAGTCAGCCCGGTGTCCACCCGCACGCCCGGCCCGCCGGGCAGGTCGAACGCGGTGACCTCGCCGGGGCAGGGCGCGAAGTCGTGGTCCGGGTCCTCGGCGTTGATCCGCAGCTCCACCGCGGCACCGTTGCGGGTCAGCTGCCGCTGGGTGCACGAGATCGGTTTGCCCGCGGCGACCCGCAGCTGCTCGGCGACCAGGTCGACCCCGCTGACCAGCTCGCTGACCGGGTGTTCCACCTGGATGCGGGTGTTCATCTCCATGAAGTAGAAGTTTCGGTCCTCGTCGACCAGGAACTCCACGGTCCCGGCGTTGCGGTAGCCGACGTGCCGCGCCAGCCGCACCGCCGCGTCGGTCATCAGTTCCCTGGTCCGTTCGTGCAAGCCCGGTGCGGGCGCTTCTTCCAGCAGTTTCTGCCTGCGCCGCTGGACCGAGCAGTCCCGCTCGAACAGGTGCACCACGTTGCCGTGATCGTCGGCGAGGACCTGCACCTCGACGTGCCGCGGCCGGGCCAGCGCCCGTTCCAGGTACGACGTGCCGTCACCGAAGGCGGAACGGGCCTCGGCCTGCGCGGCCGGCAGCACGTCGGCCAGCTCCTCGGCCGAGGAGACCGGGCGGATGCCGCGCCCGCCACCGCCGGCGGCAGCCTTGACCAGCACCGGGTAGCCGATCTCCGCGGCGGCGGCCTGCGCGGCGGCCAGGTCGGTCACCGGTTCGCTGCCCGGCACCACCGGCACGCCCGCGGCCCGCGCGGTCGCCCGCGCGGTGGCCTTGTCGCCCATCAGCTCGATCGCCGAGGCCGGTGGGCCGATCAGCACGAGTCCCGCGTCCTGCACCGCGCGGGCGAACGCGGCGTTCTCGGACAGGAAGCCGTAGCCGGGATGCACGGCGTCGGCGTGGGTGCTGCGCGCGGCCTCCAGCAGCGCGGCGGAGTCCAAGTAGGACTTCGCGGCGGGCGACGGGCCGATGTGCACCGCGTGGTCGGCCAGCTGGACCCACCGGGAGTTCTTGTCGGCGTCGGAGTACACCGCGACGGCCTCCACACCCGCGGTGTGGCAGGCGCGGATGATGCGTACCGCGATCTCGCCCCGGTTCGCGACCAGGACCCGCCCCGGCCCCGTCATGCTTCCACGACCTCGATCAGTTCCTGCCCGGCTTCCACTTCGTCGCCGTCGTCGAGCAGGAAGCGCCCGATGGTTCCCGCGGACTCGGCCTTGACCTCGGTGAAGGTCTTCATCACCTCGATGAGCGCGATCGTCTCGCCTTCCCGGACCGCGCCGCCGACCTCGACGAACGGGTCCTGGTCAGGCGAGGGGCGGCGGTAGAACACGCCGGGGAGTGCTGCGCTGACGGTCGACATGGGACCTCCTCGTCGATATCGGGTTGGTTTGCCGGGCCGGGTTCATCCGGAGACGGCGGCGCGGACCTTCTCCAACCGCGCGGTGCGGTCCCGGCGCGCGGCCATCGCCGCCTCCACGTCGACCGGTACGAAGCCGACCCGGTCCCCGGTGCGGGCCTGCGCGATGCGGTCCCGATCCACCGAGATCACGGTGCCGACGGTGGCGTAGCCGCCGCCGGTGACCGCGTCGCCGAGCAGCACGATCGGCTCGTTTCCGCCGGGCACCTGCACCGAGCCGATCGGATAGCCCAGGTCGACCACGTTGGCC
Source organism: Saccharopolyspora galaxeae (assembly GCF_016526145.1). Taxonomy (GTDB): domain Bacteria; phylum Actinomycetota; class Actinomycetes; order Mycobacteriales; family Pseudonocardiaceae; genus Saccharopolyspora_C; species Saccharopolyspora_C galaxeae. The sequence goes on along the minus strand of NZ_JADDUE010000003.1, from coordinate 55,322 downwards.
GGGTCGCTGCCCGCCCCGAACGGCTGCTCGCGCTCGACGAAGTCGATCGTGCCGCCGCGCAGCCGGTAGCCGACCCGGTCGGCGTCCTTGGTGACCTTCCACGTCGTTTCCCCGAAGGACTCCAGCGCGGCCGCGGTGAGCCGGTAGGAGCACAGCCCCACCACCAGTCGCAGTTCGGCCTCGCCGCTGAAGTCCGGGCGCAGCTCGACCGGAACCGCGGTGCCGGGTGCCGGGCTGCTGGCCGGACGCTCACCCAGCGGCAGCCGGTCGCCCTGGGCGAGCGAACGGCCCTCGAACCCGCCGATGCCGGTGAGCGTGTAGGTCGACCGCGAGCCGAGGTATTCGGGCACGGCCACGCCACCGCTGATCGCGACGTACGGCCGGGCGCCGGAGCGCAGCATCTCGAAGCCGAGCACGTCGCCGGTGCGCACCAGCAGCGTTTCCCACGGCGGCACCGGTTCTCCGTTGATCCGGGCGGGAGCATCGGCGCCGGTGATCGCGATCTGGCGTTCGTCGGTGAACTCCAGCTCGGGACCGATGTAGGTGGCCTCCAGCGCGGCCGCGCCGACCGGATTGCCCACCAGCATGTTCGCCACGCGGTAGGAGAACTGGTCCAGCGCGCCGGACGGCGGCATCCCGATGGCGTACTGCCCGTCGCGGCCCAGGTCCTGCACCGTCGTGGACAGCCCTCCGGAGCGGACGATGACCTCGCTCATCACAGCACCTCCAGCAGCCGGCGGTTGAACCCGTCCGGATCGGCCAGGAACTCCGACGGGGAGAACTCCACCGGGCGGGTGTGGTAGCGGAACGTCCCGGCCTCCACTTCGCCGCGCAGCCGGTCGTACTCGGCGCGGTCGATGGCGCGGTAGCGCAGGATGTCGCTCGGCTTGGGGAAGGCGATGTGCTCGGCGAAATCCGGCAGCCGCTGGGACAGGTCGAAGACCGGCGCCGGGGCGATCCCGAACAACTGGTACCCGCCTGCGCCGCGCACCGGGTAGACCACGGCGAACGCGCCGCCGTAGCCGAATGCCCGTTCCGGGGTGTCGGTTCGGGGCCGCACGTACTTCGGAACTTCGATCTGCCGCTCGCGCGGGACCATCTGGTAGCAGAACGGGAGACCGGGCACGAATCCGAGCATCGTGACGATGAACGGCGCACCCGTGATCGCGTCGATCAGCTCCGGAACACCGGAGAATCCGTTGATCCGCGCGGCGTATTCCAAATCCGTCACCGACGGGTCCTGGTGGTTGTCCCGGAACCGCAGCAGTGTTTCCCGGGTCCACGGATCGTCGAACAGCACCGGCACGTCGACGATCCGCGTCGGCACCACGTAGTCCGCGGGCAGCTCGCCCGCCGAGTGCTCGAGCCTGCGCAGCTCGTCGGCCAGTTCCACCGGGTGCAGCCGGTCCGGGTCCAGCCGGACCATGTAGGAGGCGTTCGAGGGGCAGATGTCCACGATGCCGTCGACGTTCTGCTCGCGGAGCGCGCCGGTGATCGCCATCGCCTTGAAATTCGCCTGGAGACTCATTTCCTGATCGAGTTCGACGAAGATGAATTCGTCGCCGCCGAACTCGTACCGAGCGGGAGGCAGGTCCGTGCTCGTCGCTGCCATGTCGACCTCCTCGGGCCTCGGAGGTGATCTGCCGTGCATCGAGGATGCGCCGAAGCCATTGGCCGCGCAGGGGCACGGCTGTGAACTCGATGGACGGCGCTGGGAAAATCGCACGTTCGGGTCACCATAGCGGCCGGTCCCGGGCGGCCGGTACGCGCGAACGCAGGCACCCGGTTGCGCCGAACGGCGGCGCGATGCGCGGCACGGCCGCGCCCGCAGCGGCCGAACGGAGCACTGTGCTCGACCGGTGGCTGCGGGAGCATGGCTCGTACCATCGGCACGCGGCCGGCGGATCATCGCAGGGCAAGGCCCGGTTTCGGCCGCTGCAGACGCTGCGGGAGGTGGGTCGGTTGCAGGTTCTCGTCGATCTCAACGCGGACGCCGGGGAAAGCTTCGGCAGGTGGCAGCTGGGTGCGGACGAACGGCTGATCCCGTTGGTCAGCTCGGTGAACATCGCGTGCGGATGGCACGCCGGGGACCCGGCCACGATGCGTGCGTCGCTGCGGATCGCGCGCGAGGCCGGGGTCGCGGCGGGCGCGCACCCGGGGTTCCCGGACCTGGCCGGGTTCGGCAGGCGCGCGATCTCGTTCAGCCCGCGGGAGGCGGCGGACGCGTGCCTCTACCAGTTCGGCGCGCTGCGGGCGCTGGCCGACGAGATGGGTGTGCCGATCACGCACGTCAAACCGCACGGTGCGCTCTACGGGCTCACGTTGCGGGACGCGGCCGCGGCGCAGGCGGTCGGGGAAGCGGTGGCGGCCGCGGCGCCCGGTGTTCCGGTCGTGCTGCTGGCCGGGCAGACCGCGGATCAGGTCGCCGAGCGCGGGATTCCGGTGGTGCGCGAGGCGTTCGCCGACCTCGACTACGACGACGCCGGGCACATCATCATCGAACCGAACCCGGTCGCGAAGGACCCGCAGCGGTGCGCCGAGCAGGCGTTGGCGGTGCTGCGCGGTGAAGTCACCTCGGTCAACGGCAACGCCGTGCCGGTCCGGGCCGAAACGATCTGCCTGCACGGCGACCGGCCGAACGCGGTCGAGGTGGCGGGCGCGGTTCGCGACGCCTTCGCCGCCGAAGGCGTGGAACTCGCCGTGATGAGCGAGGTGGTGCGCCGCGGGACCAGCGGTGCGGCCACGGCGACGGGGGAGGCCGCACCGGCCTGACCGACCCTGCTCGGCCGGAGGAAACGGAGCGTCCGGACGCGCCACCTCGCCGGAACTGCTCAGGTGGTGGGGAGCAGATCTTCCCGCAGCGCGACCCGGTTGTCGCTGAAGTGGTCGCCTTCCGGGCTGAACGGCGCCACGTCGTCCGGCACGCAGTCGGCGACCAGCAAGGTGTCGTCGCTGCGCTCGTCCGGCCCGGCCGCGATCATCGGTGCGCCGTCCGGCGCCCACACGCCGGAGTTGCCGCGGTACTGCCACTGCCCGCGCTGCGAGGTCTCCCAGCCCCGCCGGTTGCAGTAGGCGACGAACACCCGCCACACCGCGGCCATCGCCGGGATGATGTGCTCTGTGGCGTCCGGGTAGGGCACCTGGGTCGGATTGCCGTCGTGCAGCACGAAGTGGTGATCGGCGGCGGTCGGGCCGACGATCAGCCGGGCTCCGCGGCCGACCAGGCTCTGGTACAGCGGCGGGAATTCGCACTCGTAGCAGTTGAGCAGGCCCACCGGGAACTGGTTCACCTTCACCACCGGCGGCAGCTCGGTACCCGCGGTGAAGTTGGCGCGCTCGGCCGCGCCGTAGAGGTGGGTTTTGCGGTAGTTCGCCACGAGCTCTCCGCCCAGCACCAGCGCGATCGAGTCGTGCACGGTGTCGGCGAGCCGGTCGATCTCCACGTACGGCACGACGATGCCGATTTCGTGGGTGTGCGACAGGGTTTGCGCGGCCTTGATCGCGCGGCCGTCCTTGGGCTGGGCCAGCGCGCGGGCTTCCTCGGGGCCGAGCGAGTAACCGGTGGTGTAGCACTCCGGGAACGCGCACAGCTGTGCGCGGTAGCGGGCCGCCACCTCCACGACCTCCCGCATCCGGTGCAGGTTCGCGGTGACGGCTTCGTGGCTGCCGACGGGGTTCTCGCCCTGGAACAGGGCGAGCCGGACACCCGTGCCGGGTTGCGGGGGTTCGGGGCGGGTGAGCTTGCTGGCGATCCGGATGGGGTGCAACGGATTCTCCTTTGCAGTGGTGCGGATTCTCGGAACCGGTCGGTGAGGTCGGGCGGCGAAGTCGGCGAAAAGCCCGTCGTGCCGGGAAAAGTGCCGATGCGGGGTGCTCAGGCAGGGGTGGCGATGGCGCCGGAGAGGTAGCCGCGCACGGAGTCGAGCAGGTCCTCGGTGTGCCGCTCGGTGAGTTCGCCGCGCACCACGATCCGCAGCACGTCGGTCTCCTGGCGGTCCGGCGGCAGCGGGTAGACCGGCACCGACCAGCCGCGCCCGGCGAGGTGGGCGGCCAGGTCGCGCAACGTCCAGCCGCGGTCGCCCTCCCGTTGCGCGAGCACGACCACCGGCAGATCACCGCCGTCACCGACGACCCGGAACGGCCCCATCCCGGCGAACGCGGTGGCCAGCGCGGTCGCGGTGGAGCGGCTGCGCTGGTGCGCGGCCCGGTACCCCTCGAAGCCGAGGCGGAGGAAGTTGTAGTACTGCAGGACCACCGGCGCGGCCGAGCGGGAGAAGCTCAGCTCGTGGTTGGCCCGGGTGCTGCCCAGGTAGTTGGTGTCGAAGCTGAGCCAGTTCGTGCGGGATTCGGCGTCCCGCCACACGATCCAGCCCAGCCCGGCGGGTACCAGGCCGTACTTGTGCCCCGAGGTGTTCACCGACCGCACCCTGGGCAACCGGAAGTCCCACTGCAGTTGCGGGTCGAGGAACGGCGCGACGAACCCGCCGGAGGCCGCGTCCACGTGGATCGGCACGTCCAGGCCGGTCTCGGCCTGCACCTCGTCGAGCGCGGCGGCGATCTCGCCGACCGGCTCGTAGCTGCCGTCGATGGTGGAACCCAGCACGGTCAGCACGCCGATCGTGTCCGCGTCGCAGCGCTCCCGGACCTGCTCGGCGGTCAGGTGCAGCCGGTCCTGCCCGGCCGGGGCGAACCGCGGCTCCACGTCCCAGTAGCGGCAGAACTTGTACCAGCACACGTGCGCGTTGGCGCCCAGCACCAGGTTCGGCCTGCGGCCTTCGCCGACTCGCTGGCGCCATCGGCGCAGCAGCGCCGCGCCCGCCAGCAGGGCGGCCTCGCTGGAGCCGGTGGTCGCGGTGCCCACCGCTTCGGCCGGATCGGCGTGCCAGAGGTTCGCCAGCGTGTGCACGCAGTTGCGTTCCAGTTCGGTGGCGCCGGGGTACTGGTCCCGGTCGATGATGTTGTAGGTCAGGTAGTCGCTGAACAGCTTCTCCGCCTCCGGCTCCACGGTGCTGGTGAGGAACGTGGCCAGGTTCGCGGCAGGTCTGATGTCGTCGCGCAGCTTGATCCGGACGGCGTTCGCGGCCGCCGACGCGGTCCAGCCTTGGGCGGGCAGGACGCCGGGCGCACGCGCGGTGGTCGTGGGTGGTGCGCTCGCGCGGCTGGCCGCCTGCGGACACGACATGGCGTGGACCTCCTTGGTGCGGGACTGGATCGGTCGGTAGGGAGCTCGCTGCGAGGCCTCCGGGGCGGCCCGGCAGGTCGTCCGCGGGGTGGCGCCGCTTCGTCGAACCTAGGTTCCGCGGCTCGGCGCCCGACATGGTCAGAAAGTCCTGCTCCGCTCGGACTGGACCGAACGGAGCCCTCCGCGCTGCGCCGTCCGTGGCGCCCGCTGCGACATCCGGGCGAAATCGGTGGCCGGTCGGTCACTTCGGGGTGCGGTCGTGACGACATAGCCAGTGGGTGTAACGACCGGTCCGGCGCTGGTGGGAAGGCCATGCCCGGTGGGGAAGTGTCGTCACGCGAACGGCCCGAAAGGCCCGGACACGGCGGAGGTGCGCCGCAGTGCCCTGGTCCGCGCCGCCAACGAGCTCGCCGCGGCGAGCGGGGCAACGCCGCCCCGCGGTTCCGCGCGGGCGATGCCACCGAACCCTGTGGGAGTCACCTGATGGCCAATTCGTACCGGAGAGCCCTGGACACCGCGATCACCGCGATGATGCGCGAGGCCGTGGAGCACTCGGCGGCGCTGGAACTGGTGCTGGGGCAGGTGGACCAGCTCGTGACCCTGCGGGTCAAGCTGGGACGGACCGGACCGGTGGCCGGCGACGTGTACCGGGACGCGCTGCAGCGCGCCGCCGGTGCGGCCGGGGGCACGCAGGTGGTGCCGCTGCTGCAACGGCTCACCCCGCGCGAGCACGAGGTGCTGGGGCACCTGGTGCGGGGCAGCTCGAACCGGCAGATCGCCCGGTCGCTGGGGATCTCGGAGCGCACCGTGAAGAACCACCTGCGGGCGATCTTCACCAAGCTGGAGGTGGCCGACCGGACCTCCGCGGCGGTCAAGGCGCTCACCGCGGGGCGCGCGCCGGGGCACAACGGGTGGGCCGAACTGAACGGCAAACCGGCGGCGGAGCGGAACTGAGTGCTTGTCCTCGAAGTCGTCGTGCGGCCCGGAACAGGCGCTGCGGACCCGCGCAGGGATCGGGACGCGAGGGATAGTCCTGTCGGCCGCGGCCGTTTCGGGGGATCGGCCTCGGTGCTCGGGTCGATCTTCTACGCTCCACGGCATGGTCCCGCTCAGCCCGAAGTCGGTGTTGGAAGGCCGCAACAGCGACCGCACGCCGCTGCCGTTCATCATCGGGCTCGTCGTCTGCGGCTCGTGCTCGCTGGTGGCGCTGGCCTACTACGTGCTCACCGGAGGGGTGGGCAGCACGTTGCTGAGCGGGCTGCTGGCGTTGCCGACGGTGGTGGTGCTGGTCGGCCTGGTGCTGCTGATCGACCGGCTCGAACCGGAACCGCGGATGCTGCTGGTGCTGGCGTTCGCCTGGGGCGCCGGGGTGGCGATCGTGGGGTCGTTCATCGTGAACACGTTCGGCAGCTCGCTGCTGGTGCCGGTGTACGGGCCGGACATGGCCGAGCTGCTGTCCAGCTCGGTGATCGCGCCGGTGGTGGAGGAGACCTTCAAGGGCGTGTTCCTGCTGCTCCTGCTGCTGTTCCGGCGCTTCGAGATCGACGGGCCGACCGATGCGCTGGTCTACGCGGCGCTGTGCGCGCTCGGGTTCGCGTTCGTCGAGAACGTCCTCTACTACCAGGATCCGCTGCTGTCCGGGGAGCAGGTCGCGCCGGTGGTGCTGATGCGCGGGGTGATCTCGCCGCTGGGGCATCCGATCTACACCGCGATGACCGGACTGGGCATCTCGCACGCGGCGACGCACCGCGGGTTCGGGCGGGGCGTGGCCGTCGCGCTGGGCTGGTCGGCGGCGGTGCTGCTGCACGCGATGTGGAACTTCTCCACCGCGTTCGGCAACGGCGGGCTCGCGTTGGCCTACCTGGTGGAGCTGGCGGTGTTCATCGTGCTGGTGACGATCCTGCTGCGGGATCGCAGGCGGCTGGTGGCGCTGATCGGTGCCTACCTGCCGCCGTACATCCCGAGCGGTCTGGTCCAGCAGGCCGATCTGCAGATGCTCGGCACCATGCGCGGGCGCAAGCAGGCCCGCACGTGGGCGCGGTCGCAGTCCGGGCTGATGGGTGCGCGGGCGATGTCCGACTACCAGCTGGCGGCCACTGAGCTGGCGCTGCTGCACGATCATGCGGTGCGGGCCACGATCCCGGTCGACAAGTTCCACGAGCGGCGCAACGCGATCCTGGGGCTGATGCGGGTGGCGCGGGACGCGTTCTTCCAGCGCGCGCCCAAGGTGGCGGCTCCGCCGTGGACGCCGCAGGGCGAGCAGTCCGGGTTCTTCCGGCCGTTGTCGAACCTCGAAACCGCGCGGTTGCCCACCTACCAGCCGAGTGCGCAGACGAGGCAGTTGCCGACCGCGTTGAGCACCACCCGGCTGCGGACCATGCGGATGTCCGCGCGGCGGGACTGGGCCGGGCACAGCGGTGGCTCGGCCGGGAGCGGTGCTCCAGGTGGGGGCGCGGCGCCCGGCACTCCTGCTTCTGGGACTCCTGCTCCTGGTACTGGGTCTCCTGGTACTGGGTCTCCGGGGAGTTCAGGTCAGGCGAATCCGGCGCAGGGCGATCCGGCCACGGCGCCGGGAACCACGGTGCCCGCGGGACGGACGGGCGCTGCGCCGGGTGGGCAGCCGCCGACGGGACAGCCTCCGGCGGGCAAACCCCCGGCAGGTCAGCCGCAGCCCGGCCAGCCTCCAGCGGGCCAACCTCCAGCAGGCCAGCCTCCGGCGGGTCAGCCTCCGGCGAACCGGCCTCCTGGCCCGCCGCCCGGCGGTCCGCCTCCCGCGGGCGGGCGTCCGCCGCAACCACCAGCGCCGGGTCCACAACCCGATCGCCAGCAGCGGCCGCCCCAGAACCCGCCACCGCAGCACCCGCCTTCGCGCTGAGCCGGACTCACCCCGCGCGGATCAGCGGCCACAGCCGCGACCACGGCATCATCGGCCCGTCGTAGCGGGTGACGGCGATGCCTTGCGCGATGTCGACCACGTCGAGCCGGGTCCGCACGGTGTCCAACTGCTGCTCATGGGCGAAGTAGCGCTGCAACGGCCGAGTGCTGCCCACGTAGAGCACCACCGTTGCGCTGTCCGGGGGAGCGCCGAAGAACCAGTAGCCGCGGTGCGGGCTGTACACCCTGGGCAGCCCGTACCGCGGACCTAGGGCGTCCATGGCCCCGGTGACGGTGTAGCTCTCGCCGACGATGGCGGTGCGTTCCCGAACGTCCGGTGGTAGCGCGTGGTAGCTGCGAGCGACCGTCTCGGTGAGTTCCGGCCAGCCCGTCTCGTACATCCTGCTGAAAGCCGCGAGCTGCGGGTGCCGCGCGATCACGGGCAACGGGTAGATCGGCAGCAGTGCCAGCGGCAGCAGCGCCGAGAGCAGGTAGGCCGGCCACGCCACCCACGACCATCGCCCGCCGCGCGCCCGCCGGTTCCCGAGCCCTGCCGCAGCGGCCGCGAACAGCATCCCGTAGAGCCCGGCGAGGTAGTTCGGCCTCCCACCGGCGATCACGTAGAACGCGAGAAGCGCGATCGAGACCCACGCCAGGAACCGCACCGGCCGCAGCTGCTCGTCCCGCAGCAGGAACCACACCCCGAGGCAGCACAGCACCGCGCCGACGACCACTCCGGAATAGAGCAACGCCGTCGGGAGGAACAGCGGCCGCGCGTTCTCAGCGTCGACGATCCGGCCCATGTCGAGCGCGGGCCAGCCGTTCGCGGCCTGCCAGGCCAACGCCGGTGCGGAGGCGACGGCCGCGACGCCGACTCCCGTCCACAGCAGGCGGCGCTTGAGCATCTCCCGCGGTCCGGCGATCAACACACCCAGCACCAGCGCGAAGCACAGCAGCGCGATCTGGAACTTGGTCTGCACACCGACCGCTGCGACGGCTCCGGCGGCGAGCAGCAACGCGTCCGAACGAACTCGCGTCCAGCGCACCACCAGCCACAGCAACAGCAGCCATTGCGGCGGTTCCAGCGTCGCCGCGGCCAGCCAATGCCCGCTGAGCAGCAGCCACGGCGAGAGCGCGTACGCGCAGGCGGCGAGGAACTGGGCGCGCCGGTCGCCGCCCAGCTCGCGCGTGATCAGCGCGGTGAGCACGATCCCGAGCGCGGTGACCAGTGCGGCCGGAGTCCGCAATGCGAGCAGCGAACCGGGGAACGCCGCGTCGAGCCCGGCGGCCAGCAGCGGCACCAGCGGCTGCTGGTCCATGTAGCCCCAGTCCGGGTACTTGCCCGCCGCGATGAAGTACAGCTCGTCGGACAGGTACCCGTAGCGGCTGCTGATCAGCAGCAACAACGCTGTGACGAGTCCGGCCAGCAGCAGCACCGGCCCGCGCGCGAACGGTGGTGCCGAGTGCGGTGCCGCCGGTGCGGTGGTGCCGATCTGCTCGGTCGGTGCTGGCACCGGCTTCCCCTCGCCGTCGTCGTCGGATCGCGGGGAAGTTTACGAGACGCGAATCGGTATCGGCGCCCTTCCGGGTGAAGGTGGGGCGGGAATGGACGGCGTTGCGCGAATGCGCGGGAATGTGCACGTGCATTCAGCGTTCGGGAGACCACCGATGCCGCAGAAAGGCGTCCCAAGCCAAATGCCACGGAAAGCGGTGCACGAACGCATCGCCGGTACCCGGCTCGTGCTGTTCGTAGACATCGTCCCCGGCCAAAACCGCGACGCCCCAATCCGACAGCCGCCGCATCGCCTCCTGCACCGCAGGGAACGCGATCTGCGCGCGGTTGGAGAACGGCATCGCCACCACCGGCTGCTGCTTGCCGACCGCCTCCACCAGCATTCCCAGCGGCAGCGTGTCGGAGATCCCGGCCGCCCACTTCGCCAGGCTGTTGCAGGTGATCGGGGCGGCGATCATGCCGTCGGCCGGCGGCAGCGCGTCCGGTGCCTCCGGTTGCTTGTACCGGGTGCGCACCTGGTAGCCGGTCTTGGCCGACAGCGCCTCGGTGTCCAGGAACCGCTCACCGTCCGGTGAGGCGATCACGCACACCATCCACCCGTCGGCCTGAGCCAGTTCCACCAGCCGTCCCACGTCGCGCGCCGCCGGTGAGCCCATCGCGATCGCGTACAGCACCGGCTGACCGTTCTCGTGCACTGCGTCCCCCGTTGTCGTTCTCGGTGTTCTCGGCGGCTGGCCGCGCTAGGGCCCTTGGCGGCGCTGGCCGCGCTGAAGCCATCGGTGCCGTCGGCCGCGCCAGGGGCCTCGGCGGTGCCGCAGGGGTCGTCAGCGGCGGTGCGGCACCAGGGTCAGCGGCGGATGCCGCACCAGGCGGCGAAGTGCGAAAGGCTGTTGGTGGACCGGGCGTCGCTGGCCGCCAGCGACTGCACCGTCTCGTGCACCTGCGGGTGGTAGCGGGTCAGCTGCGGAGCGATCCGCCGCGCGTGTTGCAGGCACTCCAGCGAACGCCGCCGGTCGCCGTGCAGCAGCCAGCCGCGGGAGAGGTCGATCCAGTAGTGCCCGCTGCGGCTGGGTGCCGTCGTCTCCGGTAATCGCACCGCGCTCGCCCTGGTCACCGCGGTGGTGCCGTCGGCGAGTTCGACCGGCACGGCCACCGAGTGGATGTCGACGTTGGTGGGGCCGAACTTGGTGCCGTAGTGGTTGGCCTCGTCCTGGCCGTCGGCGACCATCGCCCGCGCTTCCCGCAGGTGCTCGTCGGCGAGCTCGGCGTCGGTGGTGCGGGCGGCCAGGATCGCCGCGCGCAGGTGCACGGCGCCGCGCATCGCGGCGGTGGCGGGTGTCTCCGGTGCGGGCAGCAGTTCCAGCGAACGGTCCAGCGAACGCAGCCCGGCGGTGTAGGAGCCGTCGAACAGCAGCACCAGCGCGTGGTTCCACTCCGCGACCGACCCGCGCACCGCGTCCCGGCCGCGGGCGGCCGCGGCGCGGGAGCGCTCATCCGCCAAGTGGCACAGGTCCAGATGCCCCAGCCGGTAGAGCGCGATCATCGCGTAGGAGTAGGTAGCCGCCAGCAGCTCGTGCACCTGGTGGTCGTCCGGTCGCTCGCGGGCCGCGTGGTGCAGGTGCCGCAGCACGTCCGGCAGCGCCTGCACCGCCTCGGCGTGCCGGGTCCGGCGGTCCCACTCCTTGATCCGGGCCACGTCGGCGCGCAGGTCCTCGACGGGGCGCGGATCGGTGTCCAGCTCCGGGTCCGCGCCTTCGACCAGCGCCTGGCGCAGCGCGGGAACACCGCACTGCTCGGCGGCGGGTCCGGGGCCGCGGCCGTGCGGTGGTTCTTCGGTGAGATCGGTGATGTTGATCGACATCGCGCGGGCCACGGCGGCGACGAAGGAGTGGCTGGCGGTGCGCTCACCGCGTTCGACCTTGCGCAGCAGCGAGTAGGAAACGGCCGCGCGCACCGATAACGCGCGCTGCGTCACGCCGTGGATCTTGCGCAGTTCGGCGATGCGGGTCCCGATCCGGGCGGGGCTTTCCGCGGATTGTTCGCCCGCGGTCTCGGCCTGCTCGGGATTTTCGGTTTCCCCCGGTGTTTCGTGCAGCATGGTTCCTACCCCCTCTTACGCGTCCAGTCAGCCTGATTCGCGTACCCGGAGCAATCCGATCGGGACGGGTGTGGCGATTGTGTGGCACTCCGCTGAGCGATTTCCGGGCCACTGTCAGCGTATGCGATCAGCACCTGAAAATCGGCGCGCTTCGCCGGATTCCCCGGCCGATGGTGCCGGCGGAGAAGTGCGGACCGCCTTGGCGGAGCACCCGGAGCTGGCCGGGCTGGCCGAGCTGCGCGCGGCGGGATGGTCCTTCCGGTCCTTCCCGGGCGCCGACGGAGACATCGCCGGGCTGGTCGGCTGGCGGGACTGCCCGGCGGGCACCGACGCGCTGTGGATCTTCGACCGGGACGAGTGCCGCGCGGCGCGGATCCGCGGGACGGGCGCGCAGGGGGAGACGGTCTGGGGGCGCACTGGGGATCTGAGCACGTGCGTGGCGGCGCTGCTGGCGCTGCCGGGCGCTTGACCGGGGCAGCTCGACCTGGGGGGTCCGGGGTTCCCGCGGCGGGCAGGCCCGGGATCCGGGTGAATGGGGCGGGGCCGGTGCAGCGAGTGCGCGCCGGTCCCGCCGGCGCAATTGACGATTCCGCGAATTCTTATGAGCGAGATCACAGTGCCGAGTTTGCTCGGCGGTCGCGCGCGGGTCGCTTGATTGATGCAGCCGTGCCATTGTCTCCCGTTTCGAAGGGGTTGTCCGGAAGCTGCTGCCGAGTTGCCCGGGGGAGGCGTTCGCCGGTTCGCCGGGCGACCGTGGTGTTGATCACGGCGCTGCTTTCGGCGGTGCTCGTCCCGGGTTTCCGGAGGGAGTTTCCGCCGCGGCTTCGACTGGTGCCATTGGTCACTCCGGAAAACGCGATAGCCGGTTTCCGGGACGTTCGGTAGTCGGAGGCGTGCCGTATGAACAAGGCGTTTCCAGTGCGTGTCCGGACGGTTCTCCCGCGAGGTGTGCAGGCGACGGCGCCGGGTGGGAGGCGCTCCGGTGCAGGTGTCCTTCTGGTGCCCACCGGCGCTGTGCGCAGCATATCCGCCGAGCGCGGGAGGCTCGCGGAGATCGGCGTCGGCCCGGCTCACCCGCTCGCCGGGCCCGCGTTTCCGCTCCACGAGCGCAATTCCGCGGTGCGCGGCCGGTCCGATCGGCGTGCGCCAGCGTGCGTGAATCCGCCTCGTCGCGGTTGGTCACCGCAGCCGGAGAGAACGTTCGCTCCGGAAAGTGCCGACAGCGCTTTTGGTAGAGTCGGTGGCGGACGACGTGAACCCCGCACCGCAAACTGCGAAAACAGCTCGAAAGTTTTCCCGACTGCTCCGGTGGCAGGCGTCCGCCGACGAGTCGGCCCCCATTCGGCCGCCCGCATCGGCCGTCCGCGCGGAAAAGCCGCGGACAATCGCCGCAGCGGCCGAACCGGCACCCCTTTCCGGGCTGCCGAATGGCCGCGCGCCGGGTGCGATCGGACCTGGAACACCGAGGTGGGCTGTATCGTTCGCCACAGGGCGGAGGAGTGGCTCGCGGGCGCCCGCGAGCTGGAAAGGGAACGGGTCCATTGGTGACGACGAACGGGCACCAGCCGCCGGAGCGTCCGGGGGCGGGTGCGGCCACGGCGGCAGGCTCCGATGCCGCCTCGGCCACGACAAGCTCGGCGACGGCAAGCCAGCAGCTCAACCGGGTGGTGATCCGTTTCGCCGGGGACTCCGGCGACGGCATGCAGCTCACCGGTGACCGCTTCACCTCGGAAGCGGCCGCGTTCGGCAACGACCTGGCCACGCTGCCGAACTTCCCGGCCGAGATCCGCGCTCCCGCGGGCACGCTGCCGGGGGTCTCCAGCTTCCAGCTGCACTTCGCCGACTACGACATCCTCACGCCCGGGGACCGCCCCGACGTGCTGGTCGCGATGAACCCGGCCGCGCTCAAGGCCAACATCCGCGACCTGCCGCGCGGCGGCACCTTGATCGTGAACACCGACGAGTTCACCAAGCGCAACCTCACCAAGGTCGGCTACGAGCAGAACCCCCTCGACAGCGGGGAACTCGACCCGTACGTCGTGCACCACGTGGCGATGGCCGAGCTGACCCGCGGTGCCGCCGAACCCGCCGGGGTCGGCCGCAAGGACGCCGAGCGCACCAAGAACATGTTCGCGCTCGGCCTGCTGTCCTGGATGTACAGCCGCCCGACCGAGGGCACCGAGCGGTTCCTGCGGGAGAAGTTCGCCAAGAAGCCCGACGTCGCCGAGGCGAACGTGCTCGCCTTCCGCGCGGGCTGGAACTACGGCGAGACCACCGAGGCGTTCGCCGTGACCTACGAGGTCGCCCCGGCGACGCTGCCGAAGGGCACCTACCGCCAGATCACCGGTAACGTCGCGCTCGCCTACGGGCTGGTCGCGTCGGCGAAGCGCAGCGGGCTGCCGATGTTCCTCGGCACCTACCCGATCACCCCGGCCTCCGACGTGCTGCACGAGCTGGCCAAGCACAAGAACTTCGGCGTGACCACGTTCCAGGCCGAGGACGAGATCGCGGGCGTCGGCGCGGCGCTGGGCGCCTCCTTCGGCGGTGCGCTGGGCGTGACCACCACGTCCGGGCCGGGCCTTGCGCTGAAGTCGGAGACGATCGGGCTGGCGGTGACCATGGAGCTGCCGCTGCTGATCTGCGACATCCAGCGCGGCGGCCCGTCCACCGGGCTGCCGACCAAGACCGAGCAGGCCGACCTGCTGCAGGCGCTCTACGGGCGCAACGGCGAGTCGCCGGTCCCGGTGATCGCGCCGAAGTCGCCTGCGGACTGCTTCGACGTGGCGCTGGACGCGGCGCGGATCGCGCTGCGCTACCGGACTCCGGTGCTGCTGCTCTCGGACGGCGCGGTGGCCAACGGCTCCGAGCCGTGGCTGATCCCGGACGTCACGAAGCTGCCGGACCTGCGGGTCAGCTTCGCGACCGAGCCGAACGCGCCGGACGGCTCCGGCGAGTTCTGGCCCTACGTGCGCGACCCGGAGACGCTGGCCCGCGAGTGGGCGGTGCCGGGCACGCCGGGCACCGAGCACCGCATCGGCGGGCTGGAGAAGGCCGACGGCGCGGGCAACATCTCCTACGACCCGGACAACCACGACAAGATGGTCCGGCTGCGCCAAGCCAAGATCGACGGCATCGAGGTGCCGGACATCGAGGTCGACGACCCGTCCGGGCAGGCTGGAGTGCTGGTGTTGGGCTGGGGCTCGTCCTACGGCCCGATCGGCGCGGCGTGCCGCCGGGTGCGCGGGCAGGGCATGGCGGTCGCGCAGGCCCACCTGCGCCACCTGAACCCGATGCCCGGGAATCTCGGCGAGGTGCTGCGGCGTTACGACAAGGTCGTGGTGCCGGAGATGAACATGGGACAGCTCGCGATGCTGCTGCGCGCCCGCTACCTGGTGGACGTGCACAGCCACACCAAGATCGCGGGCCTGCCGTTCCAAGCGGAAGAACTCCAGAACGTGTTCACCGATGTGGTGCAGGGGGTTGCGGCGTGACGACCACGGACCTCGGACTGCCGGAAGTGGGCGGCCTGCACGGCGTGCCCACCACCGACGAGAAGCAGACCGCCAAGGACTACAAGTCCGACCAAGAAGTCCGCTGGTGCCCCGGTTGCGGCGACTACATCGTGCTCAACGCGGTGCAGAGCTTCCTGCCGACGCTGGGGCTCAAGCGGGAGAACATCGTGTTCGTCTCGGGCATCGGCTGCTCCAGCCGGTTCCCGTACTACATGAACACCTACGGGATGCACTCCATCCACGGCCGCGCCCCGGCGATCGCGACCGGGCTGGCCACCACCAGGCCGGACCTGAGCGTGTGGGTCGTGACCGGTGACGGCGACGCGCTGTCCATCGGCGGCAACCACCTGATCCATGCGCTGCGGCGCAACGTGAACCTGAAGATCCTGCTGTTCAACAACCGGATCTACGGGTTGACCAAGGGCCAGTACTCGCCGACGTCGGAGGTCGGCAAGGTCACCAAGTCGACGCCGGTGGGTTCGGTGGACACCCCGTTCAACCCGGTGTCGCTGGCGCTGGGCGCGGAGGCCAGTTTCGTGGCCCGCACGCTGGACTCGGATCGCAAGCACGTGACCGAGACCTTGCAGGCCGCGGCCGAGCACCGCGGCAGTGCGCTGGTGGAGATCTACCAGAACTGCCCGATCTTCAACGACGGCGCGTTCGATGTGCTCAAGGACAAGGACGAGAAGCAGCGCCGGATCATCCCGCTGGCGCACGGCGAGCCGATCGTGTTCGGGCCGGAGGACGAACGTCGCGGTGTGGTCCGGGATTCGTCCGGCGAGCTCAAGGTCGCAAAGCTCGACGAGGTCGACTCCTCGGAGATCGTCGTGCACGACGCCGAGCGCGAGGACAGCTCGCTGGCGTACGCGCTGTCCCGGCTCGGCGGCCAGCACCTGGATCCGACGGTGACCGGCGTGTTCCGCTCGATTCCGCGGCCCACCTACGACGACCAGGCCCGCGAGCAGACCGCCACGGCGGCCGAGACGAACCCGCCGGACCTGCAGGGCCTGCTCACCGGGCACGACACCTGGACGATCTGACCCGACGGGTCGCAGACCGCCGCTCCAGCCGGGGCGGCGGTCTTTTCATGTCGCGGGGAGCTTGGACGGAGTCACTCCGGACATGCCCGGGTCCGGCAGTCCGGATGCAGCGGCCAGCCGTGCGGCGGGTCGTTCAGCGGCCCCCAGCCGAGGCGGCCGCAGAGCGTCTGCACCACGCTCCGTTCGTCGAGCCGCCCCTGCACCGCGTCCTCCCCGACGAGGTGCACTTGCCGAGGCCCGCGCAGCCCGACCGCGTACCGCGCGTATTTGATGATCGCGGCCCCGCAGGGCCGCAGAGCGCCCGGGCGGCATTCGCCGACCGGGCGGTTTTCGCTGATCGGGTCCGGGGCGGTTCGGTGCGTTCGGGGAATGTCCATTCGCCGCATCGGCTTCCGTCGGTGAGTCGGGCACCACCGGCCGGGGCGGGAGAGTGCCCCGGCCAGTGTTCGGCGACGACAACTCGGCGCGATGCTGCGCGGGATGCGGGAGAACGCGGGCAAGACCCGCAAAGACGCCGCGGACTGGCTGGAGGTCGGCGAACCGACCGTGAGCAAGATCGAGCTGGGACGCCAGGCGATCAAAGCTCCGAACGTGCGGCTGCTCTGCCAGCTCTACGACGTCGACGCCGGTACCGGGGAGTCACTGCTGCGACTGGCGCGGGAAGCGAACCAGCGAGGCTGGTGGACTGCTTATCGGGACACCTTGCCGGAGTGGTTTCGCCAGTTCGTGGGCTTGGAAGGCGACGCCGTCGAATTCTGGGAGTACCAAAGCGAGTTCGTCCCGGGTCTGTTGCAGACCCGCTCCTACATCGAGGCGATCACCACGGCCTCCCGTCCGGACATCGGTGACGACGAGCTGGCGAAGGTGGTGCGTGTTCGGCGGGAGCGCCAAGCTCTGCTGGAAGGCGCCGAACCGCCCCGGCTGAACGTGTACTTGAACGAGGCGGTGCTGAGGCGGGTAGTGGGCGGCCCACAGGTGATGCGGGAACAGCTCGACCAGTTGGTCGCGGCTTCCCGGGAAGATCGCACCCGAGTTCGGGTGGTTCCGTTCTCCGCCGGTGCGCACGCCGCGATGGCTTCGTCCTTCGTGCTTATGCAGTTCCCGGACGATGACTCTCCCGCGTTCGCGTACATCGAGAACGACAGAGGCGCCGTTTACCAGGAGGACCCGGGAGACATCGACCGTTATACGGTCATGCTCGACCAGCTCGCCGAGGTGTCGATGGGAGTGGCGGAATCTCGCGCGGCCCTCGACGAAGCGGCTCGGTCACTGCACAACGAGTTAGGGGAAGGTATCCCACGATGACGGACTTATATCTCACCTACGCGGCCTGGCGGGTTTCCAGCCGGAGCAACGGTCAGGGCGGGCAGTGCGTCGAAGTCGGTTTCGCGGTGGAGGCCGATGTGGTCGGGGTGCGGGACTCGAAGGATCGCGGCAGCGGGCTGCTCGCCGTGCCCGGTCGCGCGTGGTCGGCCTTCTTGGCGTCGGTGCGTTCGGGCGCGCTGGCCGGTTGATCTTGCCATCGGCCGGGCCGGCACCCGTTCGTTCGGAGTGAACGGAACTTTCGTCCTACTAGATTGGACGAACAGGCCGTTCACTCAGAAGCCTGCGGGGGACCGGAAGCCGGTGCGGATTTGCGGGCGACGAGGGTGTTGATCAGGCGGGGGAGTTGTTCGGCGAACAGCCAGAGGCTCAGCAGCAGGGTTGACCAAGAGGCGCCGAGGATCCAGCCCGCCAGCACGTCGGTGGGTGAGTGCACCCCGAGCAGCACGCGGCTGAAGCCGGTGAGCACGATCGCCAGCACCGCGCCGGTGAATACCCACGCCCGCGCCCACCGGGCGCGCAGCAGCCGCAGGGCGAAAGCGCCGAGCAGCAGGTAGAGCGCGGCCGACTGCGCGGAATGCCCGGACGGGAAGCCGAAACCGTCCTCGACGACCAGCGCGTTCACCACCAGCGGCCGCGGCCGCGCGATCATGATCTTGATCAGGTTCACCGCGAGGCCCATTCCGGCCGAAGACACCGCCAGCAGCACCAGCGGCGCCCAAGTACGCCTGGTCAGCCCGATCAGCACACCCACGAGCAGGCTCACCGGCAGCACCACCAGCACATCTCCGAGCCAGGTCAGCACCGACAGGGCGGCGATCAGCGGCGCCGACCGCAGTCCGAGCGAGACGCGCAGCAGGTGCTCGTCCAGCCGCAGCAGCGGCCCGCCCTGGTGCACCTGCTCGGCCAACCCGCTGAAGCACCACACGCCCAGCGCGCTGACTAGCAGCCCCAGCACCACCGGCAGCCAGGGGTAAGCCGCGACCAGGTCCCGCACTCCGGCCTGCTCGGTGTCCGTTCGAGGCTCGGGCTGCGTTGCCGGGGTCACTGCGGTGCTCCAAGGGTCCGGGTGCGGCGAACCCGGCCGAGTCTACTCAACCGCCGGAGAGTCGATCATCGTTCGGACCGGGCTGCGCGCCGCAGTTTCGCCTACCGCGGCGGGCGGCCATCTGATGCGGATGCGGTAGGCGGACTCACCTTCGTGCCCGAACCACGTCGCCGATCCGGGTGCGATCGTCCGCCGAGGACCCGCGAGCCGAGGAAGGCGGCCGGTGATGACCCAGACGGCGGAAAGTGGCGTTCGGTCGCAGTTGCCGCGGCCGTTCCCGTACGTGCTGATGTACCACTCGGTGACCGCGTACACCGAGGATCCGTACCTGGTCACGGTCTCTCCGGAACGGTTCGAGCGGCAATTGCGCTGGCTGCGTTCGCGCGGGTGCACGGGGGTTTCGATGCGGGACCTGCTCGCCGCGCGGCGCGCCGGTGGTGGGCGCGGGCTGGTCGGGCTGACCTTCGACGACGGCTACACCGATTTCGCCGAGACGGTGTGCCCGCTGCTGCGCCGCTTCGGCTGGACCGCGACGGTGTTCGTGCTCAGCGGACGCCTCGGCGGGGAGAACACCTGGGACCCGGAGGGGCCGCGGAAACCGCTGATGAGCGCCGCGCAGGTCGCGGAGGTGGCCGCCGGCGGCATGGAGATCGGCTCGCACGGCGCGCTGCACCGCAGGCTCCCGGGACTGGACGCGGTGGAGCTGGCGGGCGAGACCGCGCACAGCCGGATGCAGCTGCAGAAGATCTCCGGGCAGGACGTCACCGGGTTCTGCTACCCGTACGGCGAGTTGGACCAGCAGGCGGTGCGCGCGGTGCGCAACGCGGGTTACGGCTACGGCTGCGCGATCTGGCGCTCCGCGCTGTCCGGGCCGCACGCCCTGCCGCGCACCTACATCGGCGACCGGGACGGATCGCTGCGGCTGGACGCGAAACGGGCTCGGCACCGGCTTTCCGACCGGCGCGAGGCATCGAGGTTCCTGCGTTTCCGGTAGGGCCACTACCGCTGTTGCGGGAGGGTCCTTCGGCCCTGAGCTGCGACTGTGTCGTCAGCCGCGAAGGCGCGGGCAGCCCGGCGCGGGGGCCGCGGCGACCAGGTGAATCTCGGGGGAGGGCAACGTGACCCAGCAGCAACTGGCCCTGGCGATCAACGGCCGGGAACGCCACCTGTCGGAGCGGCTGGTCGCCTACCGCGAACCGGCGGGCGTCCCGGTCAGCGACGCGCCGCCGGTACGGCAGGAAACCGTGGTCGTGCTCGGTCTGGGCTACGTCGGCCTGCCCACCGCGTGCGGGCTGGCCGCGCGCCGCTCCAGCGTCGTCGGGGTCGACGTGAGCAAAGCGCGGCTGCGGGCCATCGCCGACGGCGACGTGGATCTGCCGGAACCGGAACGGGAGCTGGTGCGCGACGCGCTCGCCGACGGCTCGCTGCGACTGGTCGAAGACCCCTCGGTGCTCGGCGAGGCGGACGCGATCGTGGTGTGCGTGCCGACGCCGGTGGACGGCGACCGGGTACCGGACCTCTCCGCGCTGCGCGGCGCCTGCGCGACGGCGGTGGCGCACGCCCGGCCCGGCCAGACGATCATCCTCACCTCCACCACGTTCGTCGGCACCACGCGGGACCTGCTGGTGGAGCCGCTGCGGCGGCGCGGGCTGACGGTGGGCAAGGAAATCCACGTCGCGTTCAGCCCGGAACGCATCGACCCCGGCAACCACGACCACGTGCAGCGCGAAACCCCGCGCATCGTCGGCGGAGTCACGCCGGAGTGCGCGGCACGGGCGGCGCGGGTGATCGGTGACCTGACCGACTCGGTGTACCTGGTCGGCTCGCCGGAAGCCGCGGAGCTGACCAAGCTCTACGAGAACATCTTCCGCGCGGTGAACCTGGCGCTGGCCAACGAGGTCGCCGACGTCTGCCGCGCGATGGCGCTGGACCCCATCGAGGTGACCATCGCCGCGGGCACCAAGCCCTACGGCTTCCTCGGCAGCTTCCCCGGACCCGGTGTCGGCGGGCACTGCATCCCGTGCGACCCGCACTACCTGCTGTGGCAGCTGCGCGAGCAGGGGCTGGGCGCGCCGGTGATCGAGCAGGCGATGCACTCCATCGAGCAGCGTCCCGAGAAGGTGGTGCACCGGGCCGGCCAGCTGCTCGCCGAGTCCGGCCGCGAAGTCGCGGGCGCGCGGGTCCTGCTGGCCGGGGTGAGCTACAAGGCAGGCGTCCGGGACCTGCGCGAATCCCCGTCGCTGCCGATCATCACCGAGCTGCACCGGATGGGCGCGGACGTGCGCTACCACGACCCGCTGATCGACGAGGTCGAGCTGCCCGACGGTTCCCGGCTGCGCAGCGAACCCGCCCCGCGCGGCCAGGACTGGGACCTGGTGGTGGTGCACACCGTGCACCCGGGCTTCGACTACGGCTGGGCGGGGGACTGCCCGCGGGTGCTGGACGCGACGTACCAGTTCGACCTGGCCCCGCACCGGCAGGTCGTGTGAGCCATGCGAGTCCCGGACCCGGTTGCCTTCGACACCAGCACGCCCGCAGTGGTGTTCAAGCTGGACCCGAACGTGCTGCACCACGGCGGACTCGGCGTGATCCGCAGCCTCGGCCGCGCCGGGGTGCCGGTGTACGCGGTGCACGAGGACCCGGCGGCTCCGGCCGCGCATTCCCGCCACGTGCGGGGACGCTGGCTCTGGCGCCCGGATCCGGACGACCCGGAGCGGATCAACATCGGGCTGGCGGCGCTGGCCGAGCGGCTCGGACGGCCCGCGGTGCTGATCCCCACCGATGACGCCGCCGCCATCCACCTCGCCGAGCACGGCTCGTCGCTGCGCGGCTCGTTCGTCTTCCCCGAGCCGCCCGCCGGATTGCCGCGCCGGGTAGCCGGGAAGTTCACGTTGCACCAGGTCTGCCGGGAGCTGGAGGTGCCCAGTCCCCGCGCGGAGCTGATCGGCACCACCGCCGAGGCCATCGAGTTCGCCGTCGAGGCCGGGTTCCCGCTGATCGCCAAACTGGCCACGCCGTGGACCGGTGCCATGAAGGTGCGCAGCACGACGATCGTGCGCGAGCGCGCGCAGCTGCTCGCGCTCACCCGCGAATGCGAACAGCAGCGCGCAGGCCGGTTGATGCTGCAGGAGTTCCTGCCCGGCGGCGCGGGAAACGACTGGTTCTTCCACGGATACCGCGGCTCCGCCGGCTGCCGCCCGGCGTTCACCGGGGTCAAGGCGCGGTCCTACCCGGCGCATGCCGGCCTGACCACTTTCGGGCGCTGCACGTCGAACACGTTGCTGCGCGGGCAGGCGACCGAGCTGCTGAAGCGGCTGGACTTCCGGGGGATCGCGGATCTGGACTTCCGCTTCGACCACCGGGACGGGCGCTACAAGCTGCTGGACTTCAACCCGCGGCTGGGCGCGCAGTTCCGGCTGTTCCGCGATTCCGCGGGCATCGACGTGGCGCTGGCGGCCTACCTGGACCTGACCGGGCAGCGGGTCGCGGAAGGACTGCCGCCGGTGGGCCGCAGCTTCCTGGTGGAGAACTACGACCCGCTCGGCGCGCTGAGCTACTGGCGGCGCGGCGACCTGCGGCTGCGGGACTGGCTGCGGTCGCTGCGGCGGGTGGACGAAGTGGCGTGGTTCGCCCGCGACGACCTCGCGCCGTTCGCGCTGATGTGCGTGTGGATGGGCAGGCGCGCGCTCACCCGGAGGTTCGGCGCGAAGCCGGGGAAGCGGTTGGTGGACCCGCCGCGCTACGAGGAACGCGGACGCGATGGCGGCAGCCGGCATCGGGGACGGACGCCGTACGCAGTCAAGGAGGATCGCTGATGAACGAAACCGTCGACGTCGCCGTGGTCGGCGCGGGGCCGTACGGACTGTCGCTGGCGGCGCACCTGCGCGCCGCCGGGGTCCGGTACCGGCAGTTCGGCCACCCGATGGACCTGTGGCGCACCAAGATGCCGCGCGGGATGTACCTGAAATCCCAAGGTTTCGCCTCGAACCTGTCCGATCCGGACGGTTCGCACACGCTGCGGAACTTCTGCCAGGAGACCGGCCGCGGCTACGCCGATTACGGGGTTCCGGTGTCGTTGGACAACTTCATCGCCTACGCCGACTGGTTCCGCGAACAGCGCGGCCTGGACGTGGAAGAAGTGCTGGTCGACGACATCGACCGGCGCGGCGGGGCGTTCGAGCTGGAACTGGCCGACGGCGGCCGGGCGCGCGCCCGCGCGGTCGTGGTGGCCGCGGGAGTGCAGCACTTCCCGCG
Source organism: Saccharopolyspora galaxeae (assembly GCF_016526145.1). Lineage (GTDB taxonomy): Bacteria > Actinomycetota > Actinomycetes > Mycobacteriales > Pseudonocardiaceae > Saccharopolyspora_C > Saccharopolyspora_C galaxeae. Next base: position 32,478 of record NZ_JADDUE010000003.1, on the reverse strand, counting down.
GATTCCGGAAGTCTTCTCCGACCTGCCTCCGGAGTTGTGCTCGCACAGCTCGGAGCACGCCGACCTCGCCGGCTTCGAGGGACGCCGGGTGCTGGTGGTCGGCGCGGGCCAGTCGGCGCTGGAATCCGCCGCGTTGCTGCACGAAGGCGGCGCCGACGTGCGGCTGATCGCGCGCGCCCGCAGCGTGGCGTGGAACGGGCGGCCGCTGCTGCCGGACCGCCCGCTGTGGCGCCGGATGAGGGAACCGGAAGCCGGTCTCGGCTCCGGCCTGTCGACCTGGTTCTACTCCGAGCACCCCGACCTTTTCCGGCACCTGCCGGAAAGCACCCGGGTGTTCCGGGCGCGCACCGCGCTCGGCCCGGCCGGGGCGTGGTGGCTGCGCAGCCGCGTCGAAGGTGTGCTGCCGGTGCACGTCGGACACACCGTGGACTGGGCGAAACCGGACGGCGACGCGGTGACGGTGGGGGTGCGCACGTTCGGCGGTGGCGGGCGCGAGTTCACCGCCGAGCACGTCATCTGCGCCACCGGCTACCCGCCGGATCTGGAGCGGCTCGGGTTCGTCAACTCGCGGCTGCGCTCGCAGGTGCGGACGCTGGCGCGGACTCCGCGGGTGGATGCGCACTACGAGTCCTCGGTGCCGGGATTGTTCTTCGTCGGTGCGGCCGTCGCGCCGAGCCACGGCCCGGTGATGCGGTTCGTCTACGGCGCCGATCACGCGGTGCGCCGGGTCAGCGGCAAGCTGGCCGCGGGCGTGCGCGGGCGTTCGCGCGCTCCGGAGGTCACGGGAGGGCTGACCGGATGAGTCTTGCCGAGCCGCGGACCGCGGCGGTCGCCGACCCGATTCGGGTGCGGCGGTCGCCGACCGGCCGGGTGACCTGCCCGGAGCAGGCGTCCGGCCGGATGCCGCGACTGCTGCCGCTGGTGCTGCTGCCCGCGGCGGACGCGGTGGCGCTGGTCGTGGCCGTCGCCGTCTCCGGGGCCGCGGTGTGGACCGGCGTCGTCTACGGCGTGGCGGTGCTGGCGGTGCTGGCGGCCGAGGGCCAGCACCGCAGCCGGATCTGCCTGCGAGTCGGCGACCAGATTCCGCGGTTGGCGATCTCGGCGGCGTGCCCGGCGGTGCTGCTGCTGCCGTGGACGCCGCCGATGTGGCTCGGCTGCACCGGAGCAGGCGTGCTCGTGGTGTTCCGGGGCGCGGTGTGCGGAGTGCTCCGGTCGGTGCACCGGCGCGGGTTGCTGCTGCAGCCGACGGTGATCGTCGGTGCATCGGATCTCGGTCTGCGGATCTACCGGGCGCTGCGCGAACACCCCGAACTCGGACTGCTGCCGGAGGGTTTCCTCGACGACGGCCCGCGGCGCGATGTTCCGGTGCTGGGGCGTGCTGCCCAGCTCGGCGAAGTGGTCGCCAGGCACCGCATCACCCGCGTGCTGCTGTGCGAGTCCGAAGCGGACCTGGTGGCGATCGTGCGTGCTTGCCGCCCGCTGCCCGCCGACGTGTGCGTGGTCCCGCGGCTGCACGAACTCGGCGTGGCGTTGCCGCAGGCCAGCTTGGACGAGGTGTGGGGAGTGCCGGTGGTGCCGCTGCGGCGCTGGACCCACAGCGCTGCGGCGAAGGTGGCCAAGCGGATCTTCGACGTCGTGCTGGCCGCAGCTCTGCTGGTGCTGCTGGCGCCGCTGCTGCTGACCTCGGCGCTGGCGGTGCGGCTGGGTGGCGGCACCGCGTTCTTCCGGCAGCGCCGCGTCACCGGAGCCGGGCGCAGCACCGAAGTGGTCAAGATCCGCACCGTGGCCCGCGGAGCCGGACAGGGCTGGACCGTGTCCAAAAAGGACACGAGCGTGCTGGGACGGTGGCTGCGCGGCACGCACTTCGACGAATTGCCGCAGCTGACGCACGTGCTGCGGGGGCGGATGTCGATCGTCGGGCCGCGCCCGGAACGGCCCTGCTACGCCGAGCGCTTCAGCCGCGAACTGCCGCGCTACGCCGACCGCCACCGGGTTCCCGGCGGCATGACCGGCTGGGCGCAGGTGCACGGGCTGCACGGGGACACCTCGATCCCCGACCGCGCCGAATTCGACAACCGCTACATCGAGAACTGGTCGCCGTGGCTGGACGTAATGGTAGTGGCCAGGACCGCGGTTGCGGTGCTGGCCGCCGCGATGGGGGGAGTACGACGATGAAAGTTCTGCACGTGATCACCGGCCTGGCGGTCGGTGGCGCCGAGTTGCAGCTGCGCTCGATCCTGCAGCACACCAGGCACGACGCCGAGGTGCTCGCGCTCTACAACGCCGGTGACGTCGCGAGCATGATCACCGGCGACGGGCCGCGGGTGCGCGATCTGGGGATGAGCAGCAACACCCAGCTCAGCGCGCTGCCGAAGCTTCGCGCGCTGATCCGCGAAGGCGGCTACGACGTGGTGCACACCCACCTGTACCGGGCGTGCGTGTACGGCAAGCTCGCCGCGAAGCTGGCCGGGACGCCGGTGGTGGTCGGCACCGAGCACTCCATCGGCGAGACGCACCTGGAGCGGCGGCGGATGACCGCCGGAGTGCGCGCGCTCTACCTCGGCACCGACCTGTTCGCGCAAGCCACCATCGCGGTCTCGCCGACCGTCGCGGACCGGCTGGCCGCCTGGGGCGTGCGCCGCGGCAAGATCACGATGATTCCGAACGGGGTCGACTTCGACCGGGTCGCGTTCGACCCGGCCGCGCGGGCGCGGGTGCGCGGCGAGCACGGCATCGACGACCGCGCGCACGTCATCGGCCTGCTCGGGCGGCTGGACCCGAACAAGCGCTTCGACATGGTGATCGAGGCGGCCGCGCCGCTGCTGGGGGAGGGCGGCAAGCTGCTGGTGGTCGGCGACGGCGCCGAGCGCGCGCGGCTGGAGGCCCTGGCCGAGCAGCTCGGCGTGCGCAGGCACGTCATCTTCGCCGGGGAGCGGCACGACGTCTCGGCGATGTTCTCCGCGTTCGACCTGTTCGTGGCTTCCTCCGCGCAGGAGACCTTCGGCTTGTCGGTGCTGGAGGCGCTGGGCAACGGGATGCCCGTGCTCTACACGACCTGCCCGGCGCTGGCCGGCGTCCGCACCGACCGCGCCCGGCAGGTGCCCGGCGAGGTGGACGCGCTGCGCAAGGAGATCACCGCGGAGGTCACCGATCGCCGGTCCCGGATGGACGTGCCGGTGATCCGCGAGCTCTACGGCATCGAGGCGGTCACCGGCCGCATCGACGACCTCTACGAGCGGCTCGGCGCGCGGTCCGGGACGCCGGTCGCCGCGCGCGAGGGCGGTGGTGTGCGATGAAGGCACTGGTCACCGGCGCGGCCGGGTTCATCGGCTCGCACCTGGTCGAGCACCTGCTCGCGGACGGGCACGAGGTGCTCGGCCTCGACGACCTCAGCACCGGCAGCCGCGCGAACCTGCCCGCGGATTCCCCGGAATTCCGCTTCACCTCCGGCACCATCCTGGACGGCACCCTGGTGGACGACCTGGTGTCCGAAGTGGACGTGGTGTTCCACATGGCCGCCGCGGTCGGCGCTTTCGTCATCCAGGAACGCACCCTGCGCAGCCTGCTGACCAATGTGCACGGCACGGAGAACGTGCTCGACTCCGCGCACCGCCGGGGCGCGCGGGTGCTGGTGGCCTCCACCAGCGAGGTCTACGGCAAGAACAGCAAACCGGGGCTCAACGAGGACGACGACCGGCTGGTCGGCGCACCGCTGAAGACCCGCTGGACCTACTCCGAGGCCAAGGCGATCGACGAGAGCCTGACCTACTGCTACGTGCGCGAACTCGGGCTCAGCGCGGTGATCGTGCGGTTGTTCAACACCGTGGGCCCGCGGCAGAGCGGCCGCTACGGGATGGTCATCCCGCGGCTGGTGGGCCAGGCGCTGTCCGGGCGCCCGCTGACCGTGTTCGGCAGCGGCCACCAGGTGCGCTGCTTCTGCCACGTCGCCGACGTGGTGCCCGCGCTGGTTCGGCTGGCCGGGATGCACGAGATCACCGGGACCGCGCTGAACATCGGCAGCAACGAGCAAGTGTCCATAATGGACCTGGCGCGCAAGGTCATCGAACTCACCGGCACCACGGCCGGAATCACGCGAATGTCCTATGAGGACGCTTATGGTCCCGGCTACGAGGACCTGCAACGCCGGGTGCCGGACTGCGCCAGGGCCAGGGAACTCATCGGCTTCCAACCGTCCCGGAGCCTGGAGGACATCATCCGGGCCGTGATCGACGAGCAGACCAGCGCGGCCCCGGTCGTCTCGGCGTAGCGGGGGCCTCATGCACGACGACGGGGTTCGGGAGGGAGAACGACATGTCGAGGTCACCGAGCCGGAACGCCGCCGGAACCGGCTGTTCGCGCCACTCGCCGCGTGGTGGCGCGGCAGGGCGGGTCCCGGCGAACCGCAGCCGCCGGACGAGGACGCCGATCACGCGCACAGTCCCCGCGCCCGCCGGATGCGCCACCTCGGCGGCTCGATCTGGTTCATCGGGCTCATCGCGCTCGCGGCCCTGCTGGTGGTCGTGATGGCCATTCCGCGGATCACCGCACCGGCGCGGCCGGAGACGCTGGTGGTGGCGTCGCTGCCGTTCTGGAACCTGCAGGCGGGCACCAGCACGGTGGTGTCCAACAAGGACTCGGTGAACGAGGTCTCGCCGTGGATCTACGGTCTCGGCGGGGACGGATCGGTCACCCGGCAATACCCGCCGGACCGCGCGGCGGAGGTGGCCGGCCAGGTCGAGAAGCTCCGCGACGCCGGGGTTCCGCTGGTGCCTTCGCTGGCCAACATCACCGACGGCCGCTGGTCCTACGAACCGGTCGCGCGGGTGCTGCACGACCCGCGGCTGCGCGACCGGCACGTCCGGGAGATCGTCGAGCTGGTCGAGCGCGAGGACTACGAAGGCATCGACATCGACTACGAGAACCTGCGGGCCGGTGACCGGGAAGTGTTCAGCCGCTTCGTCACCGACCTCGGCAACGCGTTGCACGCCAAGGACAAAACGCTGTCGGTGGCGGTGTTCGCGAAGGCCAGCGACGCCGGCTACGACGAGCGCAACGTCGCGCAGGACTACGCCGCGATCGGCAGGGCGGCCGACCAGGTCCGGCTGATGGCCTACGACTACCACTGGGGCACCTCGCCGCCCGGGCCGATCGCGCCGATCGGCTGGGTCCGCGAGATCGTCGACTACGCCAAGTCGCAGATCCCGCCGGAGCGGATCGTGCTGGGCGTGCCGCTGTACGGCTACGACTGGGTCGGTGACCGGGGGTCGAACCTGACCTGGCTGCAGGCGTTCCAGCTCGCGACCGAGCACCGGGCCGAGACGCACTACGACCCGGTCAGCCAGACCCCGTGGTTCCGCTACACCGACGAGCAGGGGCAGCAGCACGAGGTGTGGTTCGAGAACTCGGTCAGCTCGAAGGCGAAGTTCGAGGTCGCCCGCGGCGCCGGTATCCGCGGCGTCTACCTGTGGATGTACGGCTACGAGGACACCGCCACCTGGACCCGGCTCGCCGAGAGCCTGCCGGTCGGGGATTGAGCGCGGTCGGGGAGATGAGGGGCGGGCGCGATGATCCCGTGGTGGGTGCTGGCCATCGTCGTGTTCGGCGCGAACTTCACGCTCTGGGGCGTGATCGGGATGGTGCGCGTGCTCGACGGCTGGCGCGGTTCGCTGCTGCGCGGCGCGCGGCGAGCCGCACCGGTCGCTGATCTCGCGGCGCACCGGCACGGCAAGCTCCGGCCGCGGCGGCCGGGCGCGCTGGGCGTCGACGACGTGGCCGTGCTCATCGCCGCGCACAACGAAGAAGTGGTCATCAGCGAAAGCCTGCGGGCGATCACCGCGCTGGTCCCGGCCCGCAACGTGCACGTCGTCTCCGACGGGTCCACCGACCGCACGGTCGAACTGGCCCGCCGGGCGGGCGTGCACGTCGTGGGCACCGAAGGCAACCTCGGCAAGGCCGGGGCCCTGCAAGTGGGCATCCGGCGGTTCCGGCTGGTGCGCCGGTACCGGCTGGTGATGCTGCTGGACGCGGACACCCGCGTGGAACCCGGCTACTTCGCCGCGGCGCTGCCGCTGTTCGACGACCCCGAGGTGGTCGCGGTGGCCGGTTGCGTGCGCACCGCCTGGCGGGACCGGGGCCTGTCGTTCGCGGGCAAGCTGGTGGCGTTCCACCGGCAGCGGATCTACTCGATGACGCAGTACCTGCTGAAGTTCGGCCAGACCTGGCGGCGGATGAACGCCACGCACATCGTGCCCGGCTTCGCCAGCCTCTACCGCACCAGCGTGCTGCCGAGCATCGAGGTCAACCCGCCCGGGCTGGTGATCGAGGACTTCAACATGACCTTCGAGGTCTACCAGAAGCGGCTCGGCAAGGTCGGGTTCACGCCATCGGCGGTGGCGGCCACCCAGGACCCGGGCCGGATCCGGGACTACGTGCGCCAGTCCAAGCGGTGGTCGCTGGGCCTGTGGCAGACGGTGCGCAGGCACCCGCCGCGGCTGAACCTGTTCACCGCAATGCTGGCGCTGCTGCTGCTCGAACTGCTCACCAGCAGCATCATGCTCGTGCTGCTTCCGCTGGTGCTGCTGGTGCTGCTGCTGCCGCTGATCGCGGACGGGACGCTCGAGTGGCCGTGGTTCGCCGACGTGCACGAGGCGGTCGCCGGGTACATGACGATTCCCGCGCTGCTGCTGGGGATCGTGCTGCCGGACCTGCTGCTGACGCTGGTCGTCACGATCACCCGGCGCCAGCCCAGGTTCCTGCTCTACGCCTGGCTGTACCTGCCGCTGCGGGTGCTGGATTCGGCGATCGCGCTGTACTCGCTGCCGCTGGCCTGGCTGTCGCGCTCGACCGGCCGGTGGAGCAGCCCGCAGCGGCACGCGGTCGAGCCGGGCGGGCCGGAACCGGATCCGGGTGCGCGTGCCGGGTGAACTCCCGCAGTTGGATGAGGTCTCACCGCGGACGGCGGGGGAAGGTGGGGAGGTGAACGTGCTGCGGCTGTTGATGGTGGACGACCACCTCATGCTCACCGAAGCGCTCGGATCGCGGCTGCAGCAGGCCACGGACCTCTGGGTGGTGGGGCGGTGCGCGACCGGCGACCCGCACCTGGCGGCGATGGTGGATCGGCTGCGCCCGGACGTGATCACCGTGGACGTGGATCCGGTCGCCTCCACCGGGGAACTGGTCGAAGCGATGCTGGAAGCGCTGCCGTCCGTGGCGGTCGTGGTGCTCACCGGCGGTCTCGACCCGCAGCGCGCGGTGGAAGCGGCCCGCGCCGGGGCGACCGGATGGGTGCCGAAGGAAAGCGGTGTGGAGGAGCTGACCGCCGTGCTGCGCGGCGTGTGCCACGGTCACGCCTGGTTCCCGCCCGAGGTGCTGGGAGTGGTGCTGCGGGCGTTGCGGGAGGACGTGCGGCTGGCCGGGCGCCGCGACGGGCCGCTGGACGTGCTCAGCGTCCGGGAGCGGGAAGTGCTGCGCGGCATGGTCGAGGGCAAGCGCGGTGCCCGCATCGCGCGCGACCTGGCGATCTCCACCGAGACGGTGCGCACGCACACCCGCAGCATCCTGTCGAAGCTGCGGGTGCACTCGCAGCTGGAGGCGGTCAGCGTGGCCAGCGCCGCGGGGCTGCGCGCGGGATCCTCCGGTCGTCAAACCGGGAAGGCGGTCCGGGCGCGCGGCACGCGCACCGATCGGGCCGCTTCCGATGGTGCGGACGGTGATCGGGGCGCTCATGCGCAGGCGAGCGCCAACGTCGGCGGCGAAGTGATCCCGGACCAGTCCGTCGCGCCCGAAGCGGAGATCGGAGCCGACGATCCGGCCGTCCGGCCCGACGACCACCACGACGCGGAGCCGGAAGCGCGATGAGGCCGCTGCGGATCGCCACGCTGATCACCAGGCTGGAGGGCGGCGCAGGCGCGATGGCGCTGCGCGGTGCCCGCGCGCTGGACCCGCGCGAGTTCGCCGTCACTTTGATCACCGGCAACGGTGATCGGCTGCTCGCCGAAGCCGGCGACGCGGGCCTGCCGACCGTCGTCGAACCGGCCCTGCGCGCTCCGATCTCCCCGCTGGCCGATGCCCGCGCGCTGCACCGGCTCACCGCGTTGCTGCGCCGCCGCGGCTTCGACGTCGTACACACGCACTGCGCCAAAGCCGGAGCGCTGGGCAGGATCGCGGCACGCCGCGTCGGTGTGCCGCGGGTCGTGCACACATACCACGGTTTCCCGTTCCACGAGTTCCAGAGCGCCGCGCGCCGCAACGCCTACATCGCCGTGGAGCGCTCGCTCGGCGGGCTCACCGATGTCGCGTTGTGCGTGGGCACCGGGGTCGCCGTCGAAGCTATCCGCCGCGAGCTGATCCCGCCCGAGCGGGTCCGCACCACCGGAGTCGCAGTGCGCACGCCGGGCGCAGCCGGCGACGCGCGCCGGGAACTCGGGCTGCCGCCGGAGGCGACCGTGATCGGTTCCGTCGGCAGGCTGGTGCGGCAGAAGGCGCCGGAGGACTTCGTCAGCGCCCTGGGGCTGCTCGGCCAGGACGTGATCGGCGTGTGGATCGGCGACGGCGACCGCGCCGAGCGGGTGCGTACCGCCGCGGCCCGGCAGGGCGTGCGGCTCGTGCTCCCGGGCAGGCGCGACGACGTGCTCGGCCTGCTGCCCGCGTTCGACGTGTTCGTGCTGCCCAGCCGGTACGAAGGGTTGCCGCTGGCGGTGGTGGAGGCGATGCACTGCCGGGTGCCGGTGGTGGCCACGGCGGTCAACGCCCTCGGCGACGTGGTGCTGCCCGGCGTGACCGGGCTGCTCGCCCCTCCGGCCCGGCCCGCGGCCCTGGCCCGCGCCGTCCGGCACCTGCTGGACCATCCCGGTGAAGCGGCCGCGCTCGCCGATGCCGCGCAGGCGCACGTGCGCGGCAGGCACACGGGCGCGGACCTGGCCGCCGACCTCGCCGCCGCCTACCGGCCGGGTCCGCTGCCCGCTGCGCTGTCCGCCGCACAACTGTGACCTGCGGTAGTCGAAGCACCCTGAACGGATGAGACTGCAACGGACCTGCACCGGCCGCGCGACGAGCAGAGTGCACGGCCGCGAGCAGCGGCCGGCTCGGAGCACGGAAGGGAGCGGTGGTGCGGACCGAAACCCCGCCCGCGCCCGCGCGGTCCGATCCGGATCGGCGGTGGCGCGGCCTGCTGCACGACCTCGGGCACGGTTTGGCGACCGTGTCCTACCTGGCCGACGACATGCGCACCGACCCGGCGCTGTCCGGTACCGCGCGGCACCGGCTGGAGCTGATGGGCCGGGAACTGGCGCGGCTGCTGGACCTGGTGGCCGGTGATCCGGCGCCGCCGGAGCCGGTCGACGTGCGGGTCCTGCTCGGCCAGGTCGCCGCGGCCCGCGACTGCGGTTCGCCGGTGCTGGCGCTGCGTCCGGGCGAGCCGGTCATGTTGTGCACCGACCCGACGTTGCTGTGGCGGATGGTCTCGAACCTGGTCGACAACGCCGTCCGCGCCGCGGGACCCGGCGGGGTCGTGGAGCTGGCGGCCGCCGACGACGCCGGTGCGGTCCGGTTGGAGATCACCGACGACGGCCCGGGTATCGGAGGCGGACCCGCGGGAACGGCGTCTATGGGCCTGGGCATCGTGACCGGGCTCGCGCGCGCCTGCGGGGGCGAGCTGCACTTGGACGCGGCGGGGCCGAGGGGGACCTGCGCGCGGCTGGTGTTCCCGCGTTCTTGAGCGCACTGCGCGGGAAATCGATCCCGGTGGACCTTCCGCCGCGCGATCCTTCGGCAACGGGCTCCGGAACGGACGCGCCCTGGGCGCCGCACAGCTATGGGGGACCTCGATGAACGACGAAAGAACGCGCGTGCTGCTCGGCGACGACCATGCGATCTTCGTGGACGCGCTGGTCACCGCGTTGCCGCCGCGCGGTTTCCGGATCGTGGGGACCGCATCGGACATCACCGGTGCGGCCGCCGCGGTGCACCGCCTCGAACCCGAGATCTGCCTGCTGGACCGCTACTTCGCCGACGGCGACGGGGTGGCGCGGCTCGGCGAGGTCGTCGGGGGCACGGCGACGAAGGTCGTGGTGCTCACCGCCGACACCGATGCGCGCGCCGTGCGCACCGCGCTGGCGACCGGTGCGGCGGGATGGGTGAACAAGATGTGCGGGCTGGACGTCCTGGTGCAGGCCATGCGCTCGGTCGTGGCGGGGCGCACGGCCGTCGAGCTGCCGGAAGCTCGGGTGCCTGCGCAGGACCACCGCGGGCAGCGCGCGGACGCCCGCAGGCTGGCCTCCTACCTCACCGGCCGCGAACGGGAATGCCTGAGCCTGCTGGTGCAGGGCGCGCAGACCGCGGCGATGGCCAAGATCCTCGGGGTGTCGACGACGACGGTGCGCACCCACGTGCAGGCGGTGCTGACCAAGCTCGGTGTGCATTCGCGGCTGGAGGCGGCTTCGTTCGCGATGCGGCACGACTTGCTCGGCGGCTCGTTCGACGCCTGGCGCGCCACCTGCTCGCGCTGAGCCGCGCGCACCGTCCGAGAGCGTTCTCACGCCGCCCGGTCCTTGCTCGTGCAACGGGCTCGCCGGAAAATAGGTTTGTAACAAACACAAGTGGCGCCGGACGGCGAGGAGGTAGCAGCGATCATGGCTCGCGCCAAGGACTCGCGGGAGTACATCGCCGCGCTGGAACAGCTCGGCGACGTCCGCCACGTCGACACCGAGGTGCCGCAGGGGCTGGAGATCGGCGCGTTCATCCGGCGCAGCTACGAAACCCGCGCCCCGGCGCCGCTGTTCAACGACATCAGCGGAACCGAGCCGGGATTCCGGCTGTTCGGCGCGCCCGGTGCGCTCAGCTCGGTCCCGGGCAGCCCGCTCGCCCGCATCGCGCTGTCGCTGGGCATGTCCCCGGACGCGGGTGCCCGCGAGATCGTGCAGGAGCTGGCGCAGGCCAGGGACCGCGACCCGATCGCGCCGAAGCAGGTGGAATCGGCGCCGTGCAAGCAGCACGTGCTGCTCGGCGAGGATGCGAGCCTGGCGAAGTTCCCGACTCCGCTGCTGCACGAAGGCGACGGCGGCCCGTACGTCAACACCTGGGGCACGATCGTCGTGCGCTCCCCGGAAGGGGACTGGGTGAACTGGTCCATCGCCCGGATCATGATGCTCGACGACAAGCACCTGACCGGTCTGGTGATGCGCCCGCAGCACATCGAGAAGGCGTGGCGGATGTGGGCCGAGCGGGGCGAGCCGATGCCGTTCGCGCTGGTGCAGGGCGGTGATCCGGCGTTGCCGTTCATCTCCGGCATGCCGCTTCCCGACGACGTCGACGAGCCCGGATTCCTCGGCGCGCTGTTCGGCGAGCCGATGGAGGTCGTCCCAGCCGAGACGGTGGACCTGCAGGTCCCGGCCGGCGCGGAGATCGTCATCGAGGGGCACGTCAGCGTCGAGCGCAACGCCGACGAAGGCCCGATGGGCGAGTACGCGGGCTACGCCCCCGCCGAAACGACCCGCCAGCCCACCTACACCATCGAAGCCATCACGCACCGCGACCGGCCGATCTGGCCGACCGTCGTCGAAGGCGAACCGGTCGACGAGTTCCACACCGCGACCGGCCTGACGATGGCCGCCGAGGTCTACGCACTGCTGCGGCGGGCGGGCTTGCCGGTGGTCACCGCGTGGTCGCCGTTCGAGAGCGCGTCGCACGTGCTGGTGGTCAGCGCGCGGTCGGACTGGCGTGCGCAGCTGCCCGGCGTCTCCAGCGCGGAGCTGACGCGGCGGATCTCCGAGACGATCGGCGGATTCCGCTCCGAGCACCTGATCCCGCGCACCTTCGTGCTCGACGCCGACGTCGAACCGTCCAACACGGCCGAACTGACCTGGGCGCTGGCCACGCGGTGCCATCCGGAGGACTTCCGGGTCCTGCGCCACGGCGAGATCCTGCCGCTGCTGACCTGCTACACCCCCGAGGAGCGGCACGCGCAGCGCGGGACGAAGGTGGTCCACGACTGCCTGCTGCCCGCCGAAGGCGCGGGGCGCGAGCGCCGCAGCTCGTTCCGGCACATCTACCCGGAGCAGGTGCAGCGCTGGGTCGAGCAGCACTGGGATCGGTGACGGCCGCGCCCGTTCAGTCCTTTTCGGACTGCGCTGCTTCCGTTTCCTGCAGCGCTTCCAGCAGCGACCGCAACGCCGGCGCCGCCTGCTCCAGGCTGGACCGCTGCTCGCTGTCCATTTTGGACATGGCGGCGGCCACGATCCGTTCGCTGGCCCCGTCGTAGCGCTGGAGCAACTCGCGGGCGCGCTCGGTGAGCGCGATGTGCGAGATCCGGCGGTCGGTTTCGCCGGTGGTGCGGGTGGCCAGCCCGTCCCGCACCAGCGCGCGCACCAGGTTGCTCACGGTCGAACCGGCAGTGTTCAACGCGGCCGCGGCCTCCGCGACGGTCGGCGTCCCGAGCTGGTCCACGACCCGCATCAGCTCGACGCTCGCATCCGGGATCTCCGGCAGCCCGGCGGCCGCACGCGTCAACCGCAGCAGCCGCCGCCGCAGCGGCCCGATCGTCGAGGACAGCTGCCCGGCGATGTGGTCCATCCGGCGAGCCTGGCACACGCTGCGCGATCGGACTACGCCGCGACTCAGGTCATGACCGCCTCGATCAGGTGCGGGCCCGGCTCGGCGTGGGCGCGCTGCAGCGCGGCGCGGAGTTCGTCGCCGGTGGTGGCGTGGGAACCCGGCACGCCGAACCCGGCTGCCAGCGAGACCCAGTCCGCGCCGGGGTTGCCGAGGCTGGTCATCCCGTCGGCGGCCGGACCCGGCTGCTGCACCCCGGCGCGGCCGAGCTCGACGTCGAGGATGCGGTAGCGCGAGTTCGCGCAGATCACCGTGGTGACGTCGAGCCCTTCCCTGGCCTGCGTCCAGAGCCCTTGCAGCGTGTAGAACGCGCTGCCGTCCGCCTGGAAGTCGATCACCGGCCGGTCCGGGCAGGCCAGCGCGGCGCCGGTGGACAGCGGCACGCCCATGCCGATGGCCCCGCCGGGCAGGTCCAGCTCGGTGTGCGCCGGAGCGGCCGCGGCCACCGCCGGGTACGCGGCCGCGGAGGACACGCCCTCGTTGACGATGATCGAGTGCTCCGGCTGGGTGAGCGCGATGGCGGTCGCGATCGCCTTGGCGTGCAAGGCGCCCTGCGGTGCGCGCAGCTCGGCGGGCTCGTGCGCGGGTAGTTCCGCTGCACCGGAACCCGTGGCCTCGGCCAGCGCCCGCAGCGCCGCGAGCGTGTCCTCACCGGTGTCGGCGAGGGTGTGCACCTGCGTCTCGGGCGGGACCGGAACGCTCGGCTGGTCCTGGTACCCGAAGAACGACACCGGAATCCCGGTGCCGACCAGCACCAGATGCGTGCAGTCCCGCAGCGCGGCCAGGTTGTCCTCGGGGAAGTAGGGCAGCGTGGGCACGGCCGGGATGCCGGGGCCGCGCTCGATGCGTGCGGGATTCCGTTCGGCGAAGACCGTGCCGCCGACGGTCGCCGCGATCCGCGAGGCCAGCCGCAACCCTTCGGCGCCGAGCGCGGCGCCGCCGAGCAGCAGCGCGGGCCGTCCTTGCCCGGCGAGCAGCTTCGCCATCCCCTCCACCCGCTCTGCGTCCACAGTGGAGGGCTCAGGTGCCTGCGGGACGTCCGCTTGCTCGCCGCCCTCGCTCCACATGTGGTCGGCGGCGGCGATCAGCGTCGCGGGCATCCGCTCGGCCAGGGCGGCCTGCCGGGCGGCGACGAACTCCGCGGCCGCCGACTCGGCCGACGTGGTGCGGCCCACCCACCCCGACACCGGACGGGCCAGCGAGTCGATGTCGCTGGCCAGCGGCGCGTCCGCCGCCTGGTGCCAGCTCGCGTGCTCGCCCACCACGTTGATCAGCGGAGTGCGGCCGCGGCGCGCGTTGTGCAGGTTCGCGATGCCGTTGGCGAACCCCGGACCGAGGTGCAGCAGCGTCATCGCGGGCACTCCGCGCATCCGCGAGAAGCCGTCGGCCGCGCCGGTCACCACGCCCTCGGACAGGCCGAGCACCGTGCGCACCCCCGGGGTCGAGTCGAACGCCTCGACCAGCGGCATCTCCGTGGTGCCGGGATTGGCGAAGCAGACATCGACACCCGCGGCCCGCGCCGTGCTCAGCAGTCCTTCCGCGCCCTTCACGCCGGTTCCCCTTCCCGTAGGTTCCGCGGACATGCTCGTCTCGCCCGCACCGCCGCGGCAACCGTTCGTGCGGCACGCCGCTCGGAATCCGGTCGATCCGGTTCGATAAGATGTTCCATTGAGTGGGATACGGATCGAAGGCGGGCGGATGCGCGAGATGAAGTTTGGGCGGCGGAGCCTGCTGTCGGCCGCCGGCATGATCGTGGCCGGTTCGGTCGCGGCCTGTTCCGCTCCGCAACCGAACAGGCCGCCGCAGCCGCAACCGCTGCCACGTCCCCCCATGCCGCCCGTCGTGTCGCACTCCGGCCCGCCGCTGGTCAACGTCGAGACGGTGTACTCCGAGAACCGGGGCGCGGACACCTCGCTGGTGATCGCGCACCCGAACGGCCTGCAGGACACCGCCGACTTGCCGATGGCGCTGTTCCTGCACGGGCGCGACGCGATGAACCCGAGCCCGATCCCGTGGGGCGTGCTGGACGCGCTGCAACCCGAATTCGACGCGGGCAACATCCCGCCGTTCGGGCTGGTGGCCGTGGACGGCGGATTCAACTCCTACTGGAACGACGGCTCCGCCAACGGCGACCTGATGAGCATGTTGCTGCAGGAAGTTCCCGGCTGGCTGCGCGAGCGCGGGCTGGCCGGCCAGGACGGGCTGCCGTTCGCCTGCGGGGGCGTGTCCACCGGCGGTTTCGGCGCGTTGAACTACGCGGCCGAACGCAACATGGCGGGAAGCCCGCTGGCCGCGGTCGCCACGATCGCCCCCGCGCTGCCGGTGACCTGGCAGCACATGCAGGAGAAGGGCGTGTTCGCCAGCGAGCAGGAGTGGATCGAGACCGATCCGCTGCGCCGCGTCGACGAGCTCGGTGACGTGCCGGTCGGCATCTGGATCGGCGAGTTCGACGTGTTCCGGGAGGGCACCGACCAGCTGGCGCAGCTGTACCCGAACACGCCGGTCTACTCGGTGGTGCCGGGTGGGCACGAGGGTCCGGTGTTCGACTCGGTCGGCGTGGACGCGGTCGGCTTCCTCGCAGGGGGCTTCCCCGCCGAGGGCTGAGCGCCGCGGTGCCCGGGCGGTTCCGGGCACCGCGATCGGCGCTCAAGTGTCCTGGTGCGCGATGAGGTGCTCCAGCAGCACGCGGGTCAGCTCTTCGGCGGCCTCTTCCGGAACCCAGTGCGAGATCTCCTCGAACATCTCGAACCGGTACGGTCCGGTCACGTGCTCGCCGCAGGCCAGCGCGGCGGTCGAGCCGAGCGCGGGGTCCTCGGTGCTCCACACGTACAGCGTCGGCACCCGGACCTGGCCGATCGGGTCGGCGAACTTCGCGGCGCGGTACCAGTTCAGCGCGGCGTCCAGCGCGCCCGGCTCGGAGAACCGCTGCACGTACTCCTCGATGTGCGTTTCCGGGATCTTGTGCTCGTAGAGCCGCCGGAGCCGACGCGCGTCGTCCTCCAGCAGCAGCTTGTCCGAGCCCGTCCGGCGGAAGACCTGCATGTACTCCGAACGCCGCTGCTGGTCCTCGTCTTCGCGCAGCGCGCGGCCGAAGGCGTCCAGGTGCGGCACCGAAACCGCGGTGAGCGTGCGGATCCGATCGGGGTGCGCGGCCGCGACCGCCCAGGCGATCGCCGCGCCCCAGTCGTGGCCGACGAGGTCGAACCGCTGCCAGCCCAGCCGGTCCGCGATCGCGAGCACGTCGGAGACCAGCGCCTCCTGCCGGTACTCGAAGACCTCCTGCGGGCGGACACCGGGGGAATAGCCGCGCTGGTCCGGCGCCACCGCGTGACAACCCGCGCCGCCGAGCACGTTGAGCTGCTCGCGCCATTCGATCGCGGCTTCCGGGAAGCCGTGCAGCAGCAGCACCGGCCGGTCGCCCTCGGCACCGGCGCTGAGCGCGTCGAAGGTGCCCGCCTCGGTAGGGATCTCGATGTAGTCAGCCACCCGCACACTCTAGATCGCGGCACCGACGGCGGGACAGGAAAGTCCCGTTGCCGCGCAACGGAATCAGTCCAGCAGCCGGTAGCCCCAGCTGCCGGTGTGGGTCCGGCCGGGCCGCAGCACGATCATTCCGTCACCAGTGACGAAAGCGTTCGGTGCGCAAGTCATCGGCTCGACGGTGAGCCCGGCTCGCGCGGGACGGTCCGTCTCCGGCGAATCGTCGGTGTAGACCTGCAGGTACCCGTGCGTGCGGTCGGCCCACAACTGCACGGCGCTGCCGTCGGGCCGTCCGAATCGGACGGTCGCGGTGCCGTCGGAATCCCGGTCCAGGTCGGTGAAAGCGGTGTCCATTTCGGTCGCACCGATCGGCCGGGCGGTGCGGTAGTCGTACTCCGAGCCCGCCACATCGGCTTTGCCGGTGGGGATCAGCCGGTCGTTGGTGACGTAGTAGGTGTTCGCGGGCAGCTCGAACACCACGTCGTCGACCCGCTCGCCGCCGGCCGCCAGGTACGTGTGGTTCGCGGTGCCGAACGGCGCGTCCGTGCGGCCCGCGTTCCGCGCGCTCAACGTGCTGCGGAAACCGTTGCCCTGCAAGGTGAATTCGATCCGGAAGGCGATCGTGAACGGATAGCCGTAGTGCGGGTGCAGCAGGTGCTCCAGCACCACGCGGTCCCGGTGGTGCTCGACCGGAGTCCACTCGGTGAAGCCCATCAGCCCGTGCAGCGCCGACTCGCGGTCCGGCTCGTTGATCGGAACCTGCAAGTCCTCGCCGCCGAAGGTGTAGCGGCCATGGTCGATCCGGTTGGCCCACGGCAGCAACGTCTTGCCCTGCCAGCCTTCGCCGATGTCGTCGGGTGCGTGCGTCAGCAGCATCTCGGTGCCGTCGACCCGCCAGGACAGGACGGTGGCCGCGACTCCGCCGACCACCAGGCTGTGGCGGCCGGAGCGCAGCTCGTACAGGCGGCCGTTCGCCGTCTGGCCGTCGGATCCCCGGGTCGCCCGCGCGGCCGCGGTGGTCGAACCGAGGCCGGTGAGCCCGGCCGCCCCGGCGGCCGCGATCGCCGCCCCGCCGATCGCGCGCCTGCTGAACTCCCGGGCTGCACCGTGCCCAACGGACATCGTCGTCCTCCTCGCTGGCTTTTCGATTTTCCTCGCTGTGCGACCGAATTCGCTCGGGATCACGGGGTTCCCGCGTCGATCACCGCCCGGTTGGCTTCGCGCACCGCGTCGGCGTCGGGCTTGAGGATCTTGCGGTCGTAGGTGAAGAACCCGTTCACCTCGTTCTCCACGTCGGTGATCTGGGTGTACACCGAAGCCGAGATCCCCTTCTCGCCGATGATCCGCACCAGGTCGTCGTGCACCTCGCGGTACCTGCGGGTGAGTTCCTCGCGGTTCTCGACGATCTCGTACGACGACGGTTCGCCGGGCCACAGGTGCCCTTCCTCGACGAGCCCGAGTCCGCCGTACTCGCCGTCCACCGAGGCGCGTTCGCCGGTGACCTCCGGCGCGCCCGGACCGACGTAGGTGTGGTCGTCGTAGATGTGCCCAGCGCCGGTGTCCGGCAGCGAGTCGCAGCAGTTCACCCCGCTGGCCGCGTCCACCAGCCGGGTCGGGTCCTGCTCCTGGACCTGCTCGGCGATCCGGGCGGTGTCGAACTCGCCCCAGCCCTCGTTGAACGGCACCCACGTCACGATCGACGGCGAGTTGCCGAGCTGGTCGATCATGTCCCGGATCTCGGCCTCGTAGTTGCGCTTCGCGTCCTCGCCGGGGGTCTGCCCGTTCACCAGCGCGGGCATGTCCTGCCACACCAGCAGTCCGAGCCTGTCGGCGTGCGCGTACCAGCGCGCCGGTTCGACCTTGATGTGCTTGCGCACCATGTTGAACCCGAGCTGCTTGGTCTGCTCCAGGTCGGACCGCAGCGCCTCGTCGGTGGGCGCGGTGAAAATGCCGTCCGGCCAGTAGCCCTGGTCCAGCGGCCCGTGCTGGAACAGGATCTTGCCGTTGAGCGCGAGCCGCGGGCGCCCCTGCTCGTCGTCGACGAGTCCGATCGAGCGCATTCCGGCGTAGCTGCCGACCTCGTCGACCGGCCTGCCTTCGTCGTCGAGCAGCCGCACCTTCAGGTCGTAGAGGTACGGGTCGTCCGGCGACCACAGGTGCGGGTCCGGCACCGGCAGCCGCACGTCCGCGCCCGCGTCCCCGCTCGCGCGGGCCACTTCGCCGCCGCCGGGTTCGCTCAGCACGGCCTCGACCCGGCCGCCGCGGGAACCGTCCGCGCGCACGGCGAAACTCCCGTCCGGCAGGTCCGGCGTGATCTTCAGGCCGGTGATGTGCGAGTCCGGCACCGGTTCCAGCCACACCGTCTGCCAAATGCCGGAGGCTCCGGTGTAGAAGATGCCGCCGGGATCGTTGCGCTGCTTGCCGACCGGGTAGGGGTTCGCGTCGTTGCGGTCCTCCACCTCGACGGTCACCTCCTGCGGTCCGGAATCGGTGACCGCATCGGTGATGTCGGCGCTGAAGGCGGTGGAACCGCCCTCGTGCACGGCGACCTCCTTGCCGTTCACGCTGACCGCGGCTTTCTGGTCCACCGCCCCGAAATGCAGCAGCAGCCGCTGCCCGGCCCAGTCCGGCGGCACCTCGAAGGTGCGCTTGTAGAGCAGGTGGTCGTCGTGGCGCTGGATCCCGGACAGGCCGGACTCCGGCGGGTACGGCACGAGGATCTGCTCGGAGGTCTCCGCGGGGGGAGTGGCCGCGCCGGCGAACTCCCACAGGCCGTTGAGGTTGAGCCACTGCTCCCGTGTCATCTGCGGGCGCGGGTATTCGGGCAGCGCGTTGTCCGGGCCGACCTGGTCGGTCCACGGCGTGGTCAGCGGCGGTTCCTGCGGTTCCCACTGGGGAGCCGGGGACGCCTGAGCGGGCATGCCGGTCACCGTAGCCAGTCCGGCGGCGGCGATCAGCGCCGCGAATCGGAACCGGCGGGTCGCGCGTCGGTGCACGTTGCCTCCTGGGGATCGGTTCTAGCCGCGAGCCGGGAAATCAGGACGAAACAGAAGCCACAACAAGCAACAACAATGACCAGAAACACACGGGAAGTCAACGGCACCATCCGTGTGCCGCGCATCGGAGCAACATCATGGATCTGAACGGGTGTATCCGGTTAAGTTGGATCGGCAGACCACCCGGCACCGGTGCCGCATCGAGGAGGACCCGCACGTGACCCAGCAAGCCCAGTCCCCGCAGGTCGGAAATCCCGGTGCGCAGTTCTTGGCCGCCCGCGACCTGCTGCTGCGCCACCGCGAGGACTACGACGCCGCGCGGGCGGAGTTCCGCTGGCCGCAGCCCGCCGAGTTCAACTGGGCGCTGGACTGGTTCGACACCATCGCCGCGCGCGAGGACCGCCTGGCGCTGTGGATCGTCGAGGCCGACGGGGGCGAGCGCAAGCTCACCTTCGGCGATCTGACCCGGCGCTCCAACCAGGTCGCGAACTGGCTGCGCGGCCTCGGCGTGGCCCGCGGCGACAAGCTGATCCTGATGCTGGGCAACCAGGTCGAGCTGTGGGAGACGATCCTGGCCGCGATGAAGCTCGGCGCGGTGATCATCCCGGCGACGACGCTGCTCGGCGCGGCGGACCTGCGCGACCGGGTCGATCGGGGCGGGGCCAAGCACGTGGTCACCACGGCCGCCGACGCCGCCAAATTCGCCGATGTGCCAGGGGATTACACCCGCATCGCGGTCGGTGGCGCGGACGGCTGGCAGTCCTATTCGGACAGCGAAGCCGCGGACGAGTCGTTCACCCCGGACGGGCCGACCCGCGCTGCCGACCCGCTGCTGCTGTACTTCACCTCCGGCACCACCGCGCAGCCGAAGCTCGTCGAGCACACCCACGTTTCCTACCCGGTCGGCCATCTGTCCACTATGTACTGGATCGGGCTGGAACCGGGGGACGTGCACCTGAACATCTCCTCGCCGGGCTGGGCCAAGCACGCGTGGAGCAACGTGTTCGCGCCGTGGAACGCCGAAGCGACGGTGTTCATCTACAACTACTCCCGCTTCGACGCTCCGGCGCTGCTGCGCGAGATCGAGCGCTGCGGAGTGACCAGCTTCTGCGCCCCGCCCACGGTGTGGCGGATGCTCATCCAAGCGGACCTGAGCGCGTTGCCGACTCCGCCGCGCAAGGTCGTCGGCGCCGGGGAGCCGCTCAACCCGGAGATCATCGAGCAGGTCCGCCGCTCGTGGGGAGTGTCCATCCGGGACGGTTTCGGGCAGACCGAGACCAGCGTGCAGGTGGCCAACACGCCCGGCCAGGAGCTCAAACCCGGATCGATGGGCCGCGCGCTGCCCGGCTTCGAGGTCACGCTGGTGGACCCGGCCGGTGGCCGGGAAGCCGAGGAAGGCGAGATCTGCCTGCGCCTGGACCCGCGGCCGGTCGGCCTGATGACCGGCTACGCCGACGACGCCGAGCGCAACGCCGAGGTGTTGCGCGGCGGCTACTACCACACCGGCGACGTCGGATCGCGGGATTCCGAGGGCTACATCACCTACGTCGGGCGCACCGATGACGTGTTCAAGGCGTCGGACTACCGGATCTCACCGTTCGAGCTGGAAAGCGTGCTGCTGGAGCACGAGGCGGTCGCCGAGGCCGCGGTGGTTCCCTCGCCGGACCCGATCCGGCTGGCGGTGCCGAAGGCGTACGTCGTGCTGGCCGCCGGATGGGAGCCGGGGGAGGAGTCGGCGCTGGCGATCCTGCGGTTCGCCCGCGAGCACTTGGCGCCGTACAAGCGGATCCGGCGGCTGGAGTTCACCGACCTGCCCAAGACGATCTCCGGCAAGATCCGCCGCGTCGAACTCCGCACCCGCGAGACCGAACAGCTCACCGACGCCGCCCCGCCCGGCGAGTACCGCGAGGAGCACTTCCCGACCCTGAAGTCCTGACCCGCTTCTCCACGAGTGAACGGCCTGTTCGTCCAATCTAGTGGGACGAACGGGCCGTTCACTCGGCTCGACCTGCCGCGGTAGCCGGTCGCGTACGTGCGTGGACCGTGAGCGAACGGACCGTTGGACCAAACTATTGGGACGAGCGGGCCGTTCACTCGGTGGCTTCGGGGTCAGGGTGCGTCGAAGCGGCCCTGTTTGAGGGCGGCGATCCAGGCGGTGTGGGCGGCGGCGGTGAGGCGCAGGGTTCCGGCGGCCGGGGACTTGCTGTCGCGGACCGCCGAGCCGCCGCCGGTCAGGGTCGCCACTTCCACGCAGTTGCCGCCGGCGTCGCTGTAGCTCGATTTGCGCCAGGGGACGTCGCGCGACTCAACCATGATCGTTTTCCTCGCGTAGCTCGTGCAGTACCCGAGCCAGCATCTCGCGGGATTCGCCGGGTGCAAGAGCCATCCGGCGCAAGTCACCGAACATCCCGTCCATGGTCGCGACGTCGCCCGCATCGCTGATCATGTGCCCGCCGAGCGGGCCGTCGAAGTAGCACATCGGCGGGTCGATCTCCGGGTTCGCGAAGTGCAGTAGGGTGAAGTTCGTCGCGATTCCGCCGTAGCCGTCATGGGTCGCCGTGAGCACTTGGATCGTGATGTTGGCGGATTTGCTCTGGTCCAGCAGATGATCGAGCTGATCGGCCAGCACTTCGGGACTGCCGACGGCCAGCCGCAAGGTCGCCTCGGCGATGATCGCGTGCAGGTGCAACGGGTTCGGCCCGGTGAGCCGTTGCTGCCGTTGCATTCGCGCCTGCACCCATCGATCGACGAATTCCGGGGCGACCTTGTGCCGCCCCGCGTCGTGGATGGCGCGGGCGTAGTCCTCGGTTTGCAGCAGTCCGGGAACCAGCACCGGTTCGAAGGTGCGGATCTCGGAGGCGTCCTCCTCGAAGCTGACCAGCGGCCGCAGCCATTCCGGCAGTCCGTAGACCGCCCACTGCCCGGCGCCGTGCCGGGATTCCGCCCGCAACTGCTCCAGGCCCTTGCGCACTTCGGCCGGTGCGCGCAGTTCCGCCAGCAGCCGCACGAGATCGGTTTCGCTGATCTTGGTGTTGCCGTGCTCCCAATTGACCATCGTCGTGTGCCTGCGCCCGATGGCGTCGCCGACCTGGGTCTGGGTGAGCCCCGCCGCCTCCCGGAGCCTGCGCAGTTCTGCGCCGAGTCGGCGCAGCTGCGGCGATGAGCCCGTCATGCCGTCGTCCCCTTCTGCTGATCCGGCCGGCAGCCTAGCGAAATTTCCTGACATTCAAGATCGCACGATCGGGGAATGCCCGGCCTTGGATGTCAACTTCTAATCTCCCGATCAACCGCGGCGAACGGCACGCGGGCACGGGAGAGAGGAGTCACCCATGGACGGAACGGGCGGAACCAGGCGCGACCCGCTGGATCTGTTGGTGCCGGACCTGACCGGACACCCGCCGATGTGCGGAGAGGAGGAGTTCGCCCGCCGCATGGCCGCGGAGGTCGCCAACGCCAGGGCCCGCGCCTTCGCAGTCGTCCAGGAGTACGGAACGCGCGCCGCGATGGAGATCGCGGGCTGGGGGATCGCCGTCGGAGGCCGATACGACGTGATCGGCGTCGGCGGCGGCCTATGGCTCGGGATGCCCTCGCCCGACTCCGTGCGGCAGGGGTTCACCTGGGGCGGCCGGGTGCGTGCGCACGTGGTCCCAGCGGACGGAACGCAGCGGTCGATCGGCTGATCAAGACGTCGAGTTGATCTAGGGTCGGGGGAGACGATCTGGGGGCGCTATGACCGACGTGGCCGCTGAAGCGCAACAAGCGGGGACATTGGTCACCCTGGCGGTGCTCCTGGCGGCGGTGTTGCACGCGACGTGGAACGCGCTCGCGCACGGGGTGGCCGACCGGATGATCGGGTTCTCGCTGATCGGCGTCACCTACACCGCGGTCGGCGCAGTTGTGGTGATGTTCACCGGCCCGCCCGCACCGGAAGCCTGGCCGCTGGTGCTGGCTTCCGCCGCGGTGCACGTCCTTTATCAATTCGGATTGCTGGTCAGTTATCGGCTGGGCGAGTTCAGCCAGGTCTACCCGCTGGCCCGCGGCACTTCGCCGTGGGTGGTGACACTGCTGTCCGCCGTCCTGCTCGGCCAGCGCATCCCGGCGGTGCAGCTGGCCGGGGTGCTGGTGGTCTCCGCGGGGTTGCTGAGCCTGGTGTTCGTCGGCGGGATGCCCGGCCGCACCGCTGTGCCGGGTCTGCTCGCCGCGTTCGGCACCGGCCTGCTGATCGCCACTTACACGGTCATCGACGGCGTCGGAGTGCACCGGACCGGTGTGCTCGGCTACGCGGCCTGGATGTTCCTGCTGCAGGGGCCCGCGTTGCCGCTGGCCGGCTGGGCCTCGCGGCGCCGGAGTTTTCTGTCCGGGTTGCGCCGGCATTGGCGCGGCGGAATTGCGGGCGGGCTCGTTTCGATGGCCGCCTACGGGATCGTTTTGTGGGCGCAAACACGGGCAACCCTTGGACCGGTTGCGGCGCTGCGCGAGACCAGCATCGTGTTCGGCGCATTGCTCGGGGCGATCTTCCTGGGCGAGCGGATGGGCCGCGGCCGGGCGGTGCTCGCCGGGGTCGTGGTGGCCGGGATCGTCCTGATCGACCTGGCCTGACCAGCGAGGAAGCGGCAACTGAAAAGATCTTGCGCCAAAGTCTGGCGCTGCTGCGGTGTGGATCGTAACATCCGTGGCCCCCCGATCGATCTCACCGGCGGAAAAGGGAAATCGATCCCCACCGCGAGCCCAGCGTGAGCAATTTTGTAGGCATCCGCGGTTGCGCTATTCGTTGTTGTCATGGTAAGTGCTGCGTACGCGATGGTACACACTCCGGCGCGACCGTGCACTTATCTGATCGTGACATGCCTCCGCAATCTCCGGAATAAGCGCAGGTGAAAGCGCATTTTTTTACCCAGGGTGATCGGCTGAATCACGCTAATATCCCACCCATGTGATCAGTGTCACAGCTTTGCACGGTTGCTTCAGCAACTCATTCGCCTAGTTTGGTTACTCGACGCACGGATTTCGCGTCGAAGCCGGTCGGCAAAGGCGCTGACTGAGTGCGAGGACTGGCGCAGGTGTTGCGGCCTGAACTTTTTCGGCCGCCCGCGCCGGTGCGCAGGCGTCGCCATTTCGATTGGCGACCCGGCACGACCGCGAGATGATCTCGGGGCGGATTCGCGCGGACCCGAGTGCGGTGCAGAGGCGCATGACCAACGCGAGTGGTGGGAGTGAAGTATGGCCAAGAGCGTGGATGACCTGGCGCACGGCGACGGCAACGGTGCGGTCGACAACACGGCCGAGCTGGTCGCCCGCGAGGAGCAGGTCTTCGGCGACAACCCGTTGGAAGTGCGCGAATCCGACCACTACACGCACGAGTACGTCGGCGGATTCGTCGACAAGTGGGACGACCTGATCGACTGGAAGAAGCGCTACGAGAGCGAAGGCCAGTTCTTCGTCGAACAGCTCAAAGCCCGCGGTGTGGAATCGGTGCTGGACGTGGCGACCGGCACCGGGTTCCATTCCGTGCGGCTGCTGGAAGAGGGCTTCGAGACGGTCAGCGCGGACGGCAGCCCGCAGATGCTCGCCCAGGCGTTCCGCAACGGCCTGGCCTACGGCGGGCACATCCTGCGCGTGGTGCACGCCGACTGGCGATGGCTGAACCGGGACGTGCACGGCGCGTACGACGCGATCATCTGCTTGGGCAACTCGTTCACGCACCTGTTCTCCGAGCGGGACCGGCGCAAGACGCTGGCGGAGTTCTACGCGATGCTCAAGCACGACGGCGTGCTGATCATCGACCAGCGCAACTACGACTCCATTCTGGACGACGGGTTCTCCAGCAAGCACACCTATTACTACGCGGGCGAGGACGTTTCCGCGGAACCCGATCACGTGGACGAGGGCCTGGCCCGGTTCAAGTACACGTTCCCGGACAAGAGTGAATTCTTCCTCAACATGTACCCGTTGCGGAAGAATTACGTGCGGCGGCTGCTGCGCGAGGTCGGATTCCAGCGGATCGACACCTACGGCGATTTCCAGGAAACGCACGCCGACCAGGACCCGGACTTCTTCATCCACGTCGCGGAGAAGAACTACCGGGCCGAGGACGAACTGTCCGACATGTACTCGGCGGCGGTGCACACCGCCCGCGACTACTACAACTCCGAGGACGCGGACAACTTCTACTTCAACGTCTGGGGCGGCAACGACATCCACGTCGGCCTCTACCAGACCAAGGACGAGGACATCGATGCCGCGTCCCGGCGCACCGTCGAGCGGATGGTGAGCAAGGTAGAGATCACACCGCAGACCCGCGTGCTCGACATCGGCGCCGGTTACGGTGGTGCTGCGCGGCACTTGGCCCGGACCTACGGCTGCAAGGTGGCCTGCCTGAACCTCAGCGAGGTGGAGAACCGGCGCAACGTCGAGTTCAACCGCGCCGAGGGGCTCGACCACCTCATCGAGGTCAAGGACGGCTCGTTCGAGGACATCCCGTTCCAGGACAACGCGTTCGACGTGGTGTGGTCGCAGGACGCGATCCTGCACAGCGGTGACCGCGAGCGGGTTCTCGAAGAGGCCACCCGGGTGCTGAGCAAGGGCGGCTCGTTCGTGTTCACCGACCCGATGGCCGCCGACGACGCCCGCAAGCAGGACCTCGGGCCGATCTTGGAGCGGCTCAACCTGGACACGATGGGCACGCCCGGCTTCTACCGCCGCGAGCTGGCCCGGCTGGGCCTGCAGAACTTCGAATTCGAGGACCTCAGCGAGTACCTGCCGGTGCACTACGGCCGGGTGCTGGAGGTGCTGGAGAGCCGCGAGTCCGAGCTGGCCGACCGGATCAGCGAGGAGTACCGCACGAAGATGAAGCGCGGGCTGCGCGCCTGGGTCGACTCCGGTAACGCCGGGAGCCTGGCGTGGGGCATCATCCACGCCCGTGCATGATCATTAAAACAGCATAAGACCCCTGTTGGGGACGGTTGCTCCGGTGCCATGGAGTGGAACTCCATGACATCGGAGCGGCCGGTACGCAAGGATCGAAGCCGCCAAAGTAGCGACAGAGGTGAGGTTGAGCCGTGAGTGAGATCAACCGCAGGTTGTTCACCAGTGAGTCGGTGACCGAGGGTCACCCGGACAAGATGGCGGACGCGATCAGCGACTCCATCCTGGACGCCCTGCTGGCGCAGGATCCCCGGTCCCGCGTCGCCGCCGAGACCATGATCACCACCGGTCAGGTGCACATCGCCGGTGAGATCACGACCACCGCCAACGTGGACTTCCAGCAGCTGGTGCGGGACACGGTCCTGGAGATCGGCTACGACTCGTCGGACAAGGGCTTCGACGGCAACACCTGCGGTGTGAACGTCTCCATCGACGCGCAGTCCCCGGACATCGGCCAGGGCGTGGACACCGCCCACGAGAACCGGGTCGAGGGCGTCATCGACGAGATCGCCAAGCAGGGTGCGGGCGACCAGGGCCTGATGTTCGGGTACGCCTGCGACGACACCGACGAGCTCGCGCCGCTGCCGATCACGCTGGCGCACCGGCTATCCCGCCGGCTGACCGACGTGCGCAAGAACGGCACCGTTCCGTACCTGCGCGCCGACGGCAAGACCCAGGTGACCGTGGAGTACGCCGGCGACCAGCCGGTGCGGCTGGACACCGTCGTGCTGTCCTCCCAGCACGCCGACGGCATCGACCTGGACAGCCAGCTCGTCAAGGACATCGATCAGCACGTCATCCGTCCGGAGCTGGACCGGGTCGGGCTGGAAGCGGCCGACACCCGCCAGCTGATCAACCCGACCGGCCGGTTCGTGGTCGGCGGCCCGATGGGTGACTGCGGCCTGACCGGCCGCAAGATCATCGTGGACACCTACGGCGGCATGGCCCGCCACGGTGGCGGCGCGTTCTCCGGCAAGGACCCGTCGAAGGTGGACCGCTCCGCGGCCTACGCGACCCGCTGGGTGGCGAAGAACGCGGTGGCCGCCGGGCTGGCCAGCCGCATCGAGGTGCAGACCGCCTACGCGATCGGCAAGGCCGCCCCGGTCGGGCTGTTCGTGGAGACCTTCGGCACCGAGAACGTGGACCCGGTCAAGATCCAGGCCGCGATCAACGAGGTCTTCGACCTCCGCCCGGCCGCGATCATCCGGGACCTGGACCTGCTGCGCCCGATCTACGCGCAGACCGCCGCCTACGGCCACTTCGGCCGCAGCGACGTGAACCTGCCGTGGGAGAACACCGACCGCGCCGCCGCGCTCAAGAGCGCCGCCGGTCTCTGATCGCGCACGTCCGCACGGGCTGCCGCGGGGCGCCGTCGCGCGCCCCGCGGCCCGGTGCGGGCCAGGTTCCCTGAACACTTAGAGGTCGGTGGCCGACGACGTCGCCGGCCCACCGCCGTGAAGGAGTATTGCAGTGCGGATTGCGGTGACCGGTTCGATCGCCACCGACCACCTGATGTCCTTCCCCGGCAGGATCGCCGATCAGCTGATCGCCGATCAGCTCGAGCAGGTGTCCCTGTCGTTCCTGGTCGACGAGCTGGAGGTGCGCCGCGGCGGGATCGCGGCCAACATCACCTTCGGGCTCGGCAAGCTGGGCGTGACCCCCTACCTGGTCGGCGCCGTGGGTGAGGACTTCGAGGAATACCGGTCGTGGCTGGAGCGGCACGGGGTGGACACCGCCTCGGTGCACGTCTCGGCGACCAAGCACACCTCCCGGTTCCTGTGCACGACCGACCAGGACTTCAACCAGATCGCCTCGTTCTACCCGGGCGCCATGTCCGAGGCGCGGGAGATCGAGTTGAAGTCCGTGGCCGACCGCATCGGCGGGCTGGACCTCGTGGTGATCTCCGCGAACGACCCGGACGCGATGATCAGGCACACCCAGGAGTCGCGGGAGCGCGGCTACAAGTTCCTCGCCGACCCCGGCCAGCAGCTGGCCCGGATGGACGGCGAGGCGGTGCGCAAGCTCGTCGAGGGTGCGGAGTACCTGTTCACCAACGAGTACGAGCACGGCCTGCTGCTGCAGAGCACCGGCTGGAGCCACGAAGAGGTGCTGGGCAAGGTCGGCAGCTGGGTGACCTCGCTGGGCGCTAAGGGCCTGAAGGTCGAATCCGCTTCGGCCCCGACCCTGGAGGTCGTGCCGCCGAAGGAGAAGCAGAAGGGCGACCCGACCGGTGTCGGCGACGCGCTG
Organism: Saccharopolyspora galaxeae; assembly: GCF_016526145.1. Lineage (GTDB taxonomy): Bacteria > Actinomycetota > Actinomycetes > Mycobacteriales > Pseudonocardiaceae > Saccharopolyspora_C > Saccharopolyspora_C galaxeae. The sequence continues at coordinate 4,225 of NZ_JADDUE010000003.1, read as the reverse complement.
CGCGCCGGGTTCCTGGCCGGCCTGTCCGGCGGTCTGGGCCTGGAGCGGTCCCTGCAGCTCGGCTGCACCCTGGCGACGGTGTCGCTGGAGACCGACGGGCCGCAGGAGTACGACGTCGAGCGCGAGTCTTTCCTCGCGCGCATCGCCGAGGCGTACGGCGAGTCCGCCGCGACCGAGATCGGCTCGAAGCTGCGCTGAACCCCCGTCCTCCGGCGGCACCGGCAGACGCCGCCGGTGCCGCCGGGCGCGGAGGACACTGGGTTCGGGCGTGGTCGAAGAAAGCGTGGGAAGAGGCAGCGACATGAATGGGGTCAACACGAACGGCGAATCCGCTTCGGGCCGGGACCCGAGCGGGTTTCTCAGCGCGCTCGCCGAGCGCGTGCTCGTCGCGGACGGCGGAATGGGCACCGCGTTGCAGGCCCACGACCTGACGCTGGACGACTTCGCGAACCTCGAAGGCTGCAACGAGATCCTCAACGAGACCCGCCCGGACGTGGTTTCCAGCGTCTACCGCGGTTTCCTCGAGGCGGGTTCGGACGCGATCGAATCGAACACGTTCGGCACGAACCTCGCCAACCTCGGCGAGTACGGCATCACGGAGCGGATCCGGGACCTGGCCGAGAAGGGCGCCCGGCTGGCCCGCGAGGCCGCCGACGAGTTCTCGACGCCGGACAAGCCGCGGTTCGTGCTCGGTTCGATGGGGCCGGGCACCAAGCTGCCCACCCTCGGCCACGCGCCGTACGCGGACCTGCGCGACGCCTACGAGGAGAGCGTGCTGGGCCTGCTCGAGGGCGGGATCGACGTGGTCCTGGTCGAGACCTCCCAGGACCTGCTGCAGACGAAGGCCTCGATCGTCGGCGCCAAGCGCGCCATGGCCAAGACCGGCCAGTACCGGCCGATCATCGCGCAGGTCACCGTGGAGCAGACCGGCACGATGCTGGTGGGCTCGGAGATCGGCGCGGCGCTGACCGCGCTGGAGCCGCTGGGCATCGACATGATCGGGATGAACTGCGCGACCGGGCCCGCGGAGATGAGCGAGCACCTGCGGGTGCTGGCCCAGCACGCCCAGGTGCCGATCTCGGTGATGCCGAACGCGGGCCTGCCCGAGCTCGGCCCGAACGGCGCGGTGTATCCGCTGCAGGCCGACGAGCTGGCCGAGGCGCTGGTCGGGTTCGTCAACAACTTCGGCACCCGGCTGGTCGGCGGCTGCTGCGGCACCACCGGTGAGCACGTGCGCGCGGTCTCCGAGGCGGTAGCCGGGCTCAACCCGGCGCCGCGCACGCCGGAGGTCATCCCGTCGGTGTCGTCGGTGTACCAGGCGGTGCCGTTCCAGCAGGACGCCACCAACCTCAACGTCGGCGAGCGCACCAACACCAACGGTTCCAAGAAGTTCCGCGAGGCCATGCTCGACGGCCGCTACGAGGACTGCGTCGAGATCGCTAAGTCCCAGACCCGCGAGGGCGCGCACCTGCTCGACCTGTGCGTGGACTACGTGGGCCGCGACGGCGTCGAGGACATGCGGGAACTGGCCAGCAGGCTGGCCACCGCCTCCACGCTGCCGGTGATGGTGGACTCCACCGAGGCCGACGTCATCCAGGCGGGCTTGGAGCACTTCGGCGGCCGGTGCGCGGTGAACTCGGTGAACTACGAGGACGGCGACGGCCCGGACTCGCGGTTCCAGAAGGTCATGGACATGGTCCACGAGCACGGCGCCACCATCGTCGGGCTGTGCATCGACGAGGAGGGCCAGGCCCGGACCCGGGACTGGAAGGTGCGCGTCGCCGAGCGGCTGATCGCGGACATCACCGGCAAGTGGGGCCTGGACGAGTCCTCGATCATCATCGACTGCCTGGTCTTCCCGATCACCACGGGCCAGGAGGAGGTCCGCGAGGACGGCATCGAGACCATCGAGGCGATCCGCGAGCTCAAGCGGCGGCACCCGGACGTGCAGACGACGCTGGGCCTGTCGAACGTCTCGTTCGGGCTGAACCCGGCCGCGCGCCAGGTGCTGAACTCGGTGTTCCTCAACGAGTGCCGCGAAGCCGGGCTGGACTCGGCGATCCTGAACGCCTCCAAGATCCTGCCGATGAGCAAGATCGAGGACGAGCAGAAGCAGGTCGCGCTCGACCTCGTCTACAACCGCCGCACCGAGGACTACGACCCGCTGCAGAAGCTGATGTCGCTGTTCGAGGGCAAGACGGCGGCCTCCAGCGGTGCCTCGCGGGCCGAGGAGCTGGCGAAGCTGCCGCTGTTCGAGCGGCTGGAGAAGCGCATCGTGGACGGCGAGCGCAACGGGCTCGAAGCGGATCTGGACGAGGCCATGCAGGAGAAGGCCCCGCTGCAGATCGTCAACGAGAACCTGCTGGCCGGCATGAAGGTCGTCGGTGACCTGTTCGGTTCCGGGCAGATGCAGCTGCCGTTCGTGCTGCAGTCCGCGGAGGTCATGAAGACCGCCGTGGCGCACCTCGAACCGCACATGGACAAGGACGACACCGGCGGCAAGGGCAAGCTGCTGCTGGCCACCGTCAAGGGCGATGTGCACGACATCGGCAAGAACCTGGTGGACATCATCGTGTCCAACAACGGCTACGACGTGGTCAACATCGGCATCAAGCAGCCGGTCAACGCCATCCTGGAAGCCGCCGACGAGCACAAGGTCGACGTGATCGGCCTGTCCGGGCTGCTGGTCAAGTCGACGGTGATCATGAAGGAGAACCTGGAGGAGATGAACTCCAGGGGCATCTCCGAGAAGTACCCGGTGATGCTCGGCGGCGCGGCGCTGACCCGCTCCTTCGTGGAGAACGACCTCGACGAGGTCTTCCAGGGCGACGTGCGCTACGCGAAGGACGCCTTCGAGGGCCTGAACCTGATGGACCGGCTGATGGCCATCAAGCGCGGCGACAGCCCCGAGGAGGACGAGAAGGAACAGGCCAAGAAGGCCGAGCGCAAGGAGCGCCGCGAGCGTTCGCTGCGGATCGCCGAGAAGCGCAAGGCCGAGGAAGGCGAGATCCCGGACCTCTACGACGAGTCCACCCGTTCCGACGTGGACGCCGATTCCCCGGTGCCGACCCCGCCGTTCTGGGGCTCCCGGGTGATCAAGGGCGTGCCCACGGCCGACTACTTGGCGCTGCTGGACGAGCGGGCCACGTTCTTCGGCCAGTGGGGCCTGCGCGGCTCCAAGAAGGGCGAGGGCAAGACCTACGAGGAGCTGGTCGAGTCCGAGGGCCGCCCGCGGCTGCGCGCGTGGGTGGACGAGCTGTCCACCGCGGGCATCCTGCAGCACGCGGCCGTGGTCTACGGCTACTTCCCGGTGGTCTCCGAGGGCAACTCGCTGATCGTGCTGGACAAGGAGGAGCCGGACTCGCCGGAGCGCACCCGGTTCACCTTCCCGCGCCAGCAGCGGGACCGGCGGCTGTGCCTGGCGGACTTCTACCGCTCGCGGGAGAAGGCCGAGCAGACCGGGCAGGTCGACGTGCTGCCGATGCAGCTGGTCACGATGGGCCAGCCGATCGCGGACTACGCCAACCAGCTGTTCGCGAAGGACGCCTACCGGGATTACCTGGAGATCCACGGCATGGGCGTGCAGCTGACCGAGGCGTTGGCGGAGTACTTCCACCGCCGGGTGCGCCAGGAGCTGCTGTTCTCCAGCGGCCGGGCGGTCTCCGAGGAGGACCCGGACGAGGTCACCGAGTTCTTCAAGCTCGGCTACCGCGGTGCCCGCTTCTCGTTCGGCTACGGCGCCTGCCCGGAGATCGAGGACCGGGCCAAGATCGTGGAGCTGCTGGAGAGCGAGCGGATCGGCGTGGAGCTTTCCGAGGAGTTCCAGCTGCACCCGGAGCAGTCCACCGACGCGATCATCGCCCACCACCCCGAGGCGAAGTACTTCAACACGTGATCCCGGCCGGGCGGGCCGCGCTGGCTGATCGCGGCCCGCCCGCCGGAGGACTCTCGACCCGAGCAGGGAAATCGCCTGTGACAGGGATGAAGCCCGAGCAGGGAAATCAAGAAAGGAAATCATGAGCGCGAAGCTGCAAACGGCCAATGGCCTCGATTTCGCCGTCGCTGATCTGGGACTGGCCGAGTCCGGTCGGCACCAGATCCGGCTGGCGGAGCATGAGATGCCGGGTTTGATGGCGACTCGCCGGGAGTATGCGGATTCGAAGCCGTTGAAGGGCGCGCGGATCGCAGGTTCGTTGCACATGACGGTGCAGACGGCGGTGCTCAT
>NZ_JADDUE010000034.1 GCF_016526145.1 Saccharopolyspora galaxeae | reverse complement strand
TGTAGTGCCTCGGGAGGTTGTGAATTTGGAACATGCGGTTGGATGATCTTGGAATAGGAAGGACCCCCAGGTTCGGTGTGGATCACCACATCACGCACCGAACGATGGAGGTCCTTGTGTGTCACCGTAACGCGCCACTGACTGAGACGGGCCGGTTGCGGCTGGCTCGGTGTGTTGTCGACGAGGGCTGGCCGTTGGCGCGAGCGGCCGAGCGGTTTCAGGTCGCGGTGGGCACGGCCAAGCGCTGGGCCGATCGGTACCGCGTCCGGGGACAGGAGGGCATGGCGGATCGGTCGTCGCGGCCGCGACGCAGCCCCCGGCGTCTTTCGGTCCGGGCCGAGCGGCGGATCATCAAAGTTCGTGTGCTGCGCCGGTGGGGGCCGGCCCGGATCGGTTACCTACTCGGGTTCAACCCGGCCACGGTGCACCGCGTGCTGCGGCGCTACCGCATCGCCCGGCTCGCTCAGCTGGACCGGGCCACCGGCAGGGTGATCCGCCGCTACGAACACACCACGCCCGGAGACTTGATCCACGTCGACATCAAAAAACTGGGCAACATCCCCGACGGCGGCGGCAGCAGAGTGCACGGCCTGAGAACCGGGAAACGCAACAGTCAGCGCACCAACACCCCGACCCGCCGAGCCGGCGGGAAAAAACCCGCGATCGGGCACTCCTACCTGCACACCGCGCTCGACGACCATTCCCGCCTGGCCTACACCGAGATCCTGCCCGACGAGACTCGCGAGACCGCCACCGCGTTCTGGCACCGCGCCCACGCCTTCTTCATCACCGCCGGTATCACCGTGCACCGAGTCCTGACCGACAACGGCTCCTGCTACCGGTCCCACCTCTGGCGCAACACCCTGGCCACGGCCGGAATCAGCCACAAGCGCACCCGCCCCTACCGGCCCCAGACCAACGGCAAAGTCGAACGCTTCCACCGCACCCTGCTCGACGAATGGGCCTACGCCAGGCCCTACACCTCCGAAACCCAACGCCGCAACGCCTTCGACCCCTGGCTACACACCTACAACCACCACCGCGCCCACACCTCCCTCAACGGCCACACACCAGCCCAACGCATTCACAACCTCACAGGGCAATACA
>NZ_JADDUE010000033.1 GCF_016526145.1 Saccharopolyspora galaxeae | reverse complement strand
CTAGCTGTTGCGGGTCGTGACGTTGGTGTCGGCTGGCGGGGTCTGAGGAGGGGGACGGGTCTTTCGGCGGCAGGATGAGAAGTGCGACCAACTCGTCCGCCGGACAGAAAGACCCGTCCATGCATCACCGTAATGCCCCACTGTCTGTCGAGGGCCGCCGTCGGCTCGTGCAGCGGTGCCAGACCCGCCCGATCGCCCACGTCGCCGCCGAGATGGGCCTCTCCCGCCAATGCGCCAGCAAGTGGGTCAACCGCTGGCGCCGCCACGGCGAGGCAGGGCTGCTCGATCGCCCGAGCGTTCCGCACCACCAGCCCACCGCCACACCTGCCGAGGCCATCACCCGGATCGAGCAGCTGCGCCGGCAGCGGAAGTATTCAGCGCGCCGGATCGCCACCGAACTTTCCGCCGAGGGTGTGATGATCTCGGTGCGGACCGTTGGTCGGCAGCTGCTGCATCTCGGGCTGAACCGGCGCAGGTTCCTCGACCCCACCGGCGCCGGCAACCGCCAGCCGCGGCGGATCCTCGCTCGCTGGCCAGGGCACATGGTCCACCTGGACGTGAAAAAGACCGGCGAGATCCCCGACGGTGGTGGCTGGCGCGTCCACGGCAAAGGCAGCGACCAGGACAAACGGGTTGCCTGCGGCAAGACCCGCGGCGAGCGGGCCCGCTACATCTACCTGCACTCCGCGATCGACGGCTACTCCCGCCTGGCCTACACCGAAGCTCTCCCCGATGAGAAGGCTCGGACCGCGATCGGATTCGTCCACCGCGCCCGCGCGTTCTTCGCCCGTCACGGCATCGCCCACATTCATCGCCTGGTCACCGACAACGGCGCCTGCTACCGCGCGAAGGACTTCGCCGTCGTCCTGCGCGGAGCCCGCCACCAGCGGATCACGCCCTACACCCCACGCCACAACGGGAAAGTCGAACGCTACAACCGAATCCTGGCCGAAGAATTCCTCTACGCCCGCGTCTGGACCAGCGAACACCACCGCACCGCGGCTCTGGCGGTCTGGAACGTGCACTACAACTACCATCGGCCACACACTGCCGCCGGAGATCAGCCACCAGCATCCCGGCTCTCCACCGGCGTCACCAACGTCATGGCCTCATACA
>NZ_JADDUE010000032.1 GCF_016526145.1 Saccharopolyspora galaxeae | reverse complement strand
CGATTCGCTGTCGGCGGTGGATCCGGAGGTGGCGGCCGCGGTCGGCGCTGAGTTGTCGCGGCAGCAGAACACGCTGGAGATGATCGCGTCGGAGAACTTCGCGTCGCAGGCGGTGTTGCAGGCGCAGGGGTCGGTGCTGACGAACAAGTACGCCGAGGGTTATCCGGGCAAGCGGTATTACGGCGGTTGCGAGCACGTGGACGTCGTCGAGCAGTTGGCGATCGATCGGGCCAAGGAGCTCTTCGGCGCGTCGTTCGCGAACGTGCAGCCGCACTCGGGGGCGCAGGCCAATGCTGCGGCGATGTTCGCGCTGCTCAAGCCGGGTGACACGATCATGGGCCTGGACCTGGCGCATGGCGGGCACCTCACCCACGGGATGCGGATCAACTTCTCCGGCAAGCTCTACAACGTGGTGCCGTACCACGTCTCGGAGCAGGACCACCGGGTCGACATGGACGAACTCGCCCGCCTGGCCCGCGAGAACAAACCCCAGATGATCATCGCCGGGTGGTCGGCCTACCCGCGCCAGCTCGACTTCGCCCGGTTCCGCGAGATCGCCGACGAGGTCGGGGCGTACCTGATGGTCGACATGGCGCACTTCGCCGGGCTGGTCGCCGCGGGGCTGCACCCGAACCCGCTGCCGCACGCGCACGTGGTCACCACGACCACGCACAAAACCCTCGGCGGCCCGCGCGGCGGGGTGATCCTCTCCGCGGACGACGAGTTCACCAAGAAGTTCAACTCCGCGGTGTTCCCCGGCCAGCAAGGCGGCCCCCTCGAGCACGTGATCGCGGGCAAGGCGGTGCTGTTCAAAACCGCCCAGTCCCCCGAGTTCGCCGACCGGCAGCGCCGCACCATCGAAGGCGCCCAAGCCCTGGCCGAACGCCTCTGCGCCGACGACGCCCGCACCGCCGGGGTGCAGCTGGTCTCCGGCGGCACCGACGTGCACCTGGTGCTGGTCGACCTGCGCCACTCCGAACTCGACGGCAAGCAGGCCGAAGACCGCCTCCACGAGATCGGCATCACCGTCAACCGCAACGCCGTGCCAGGCGACCCGCGCCCGCCGATGGTGACCTCCGGACTCCGCGTGGGCACCTCCGCACTGGCCACCCGCGGATTCGGCAAGGCCGAGTTCACCGAAGTCGCCGACATCATCGCCGAAGCCCTCCAACCCGACCTCACCACCGAGACCACCACCGCACTCCGCGGCCGCGTCGAAGCACTCGCCAACGCACAACCCCTCTACCCGAACCTG
>NZ_JADDUE010000031.1 GCF_016526145.1 Saccharopolyspora galaxeae | reverse complement strand
TGGCGGAGCATGAGATGCCGGGTTTGATGGCGACTCGCCGGGAGTATGCGGATTCGAAGCCGTTGAAGGGCGCGCGGATCGCAGGTTCGTTGCACATGACGGTGCAGACGGCGGTGCTCATCGAGACGCTGGTTGAGCTGGGCGCGGATGTGCGGTGGGTGTCGTGCAACATTTTCTCGACCCAGGACGAGGCTGCGGCGGCGGTCGTGGTCGGTGGCGGTACTGCGGACAAGCCTGCTGGTGTGCCGGTGTTCGCGTGGAAGGGTGAGACGCTCGAGGATTACTGGTGGTGCACCAACCAGCTCTGGGAGTTCGGCGGCGGCAAGCTGGCGAACATGATCCTGGACGATGGTGGTGACGCGACGCTGCTGGTGCACAAGGGTGTCGAGTTCGAGGCCGCGGGTGCGGTGCCGCAGCCGGCTGAGGACGACCCGGACGAGTTCAAGGTCGTGCTGTCCACGCTGCGTAAGAGCCTGGAGCAGGATGCCCAGCGGTTCACGACGCTGGCGAAGGAGATCAAGGGCGTTACCGAGGAGACCACGACCGGTGTGCACAAGCTGGTCGAGTTGGTCAAGTCGGAGGAGCTGTTGTTCCCGGCGATCAATGTGAACGACTCGGTGACGAAGTCGAAGTTCGACAACAAGTACGGCTGCCGGCACTCGCTGGTCGATGGCATCAACCGCGCCACCGACGTGCTCATTGGTGGCAAGGTTGCGGTGATCGCCGGGTTCGGCGATGTCGGTAAGGGTTCGGCGGAGTCGCTGCGGGGCCAGGGTGCTCGGGTGATCGTCACCGAGATCGACCCGATCTGCGCGTTGCAGGCGGCGATGGAGGGCTACGAGGTCAAGACCTTGGATGAGGTCGTTGAGTTCGCGGACATCTTCATCACCACCACCGGGAACTTCGACATCATCACCGCTGAGCACATGAGCCGGATGAAGCATCAGGCGATCGTGGGCAATATCGGGCATTTCGACAACGAGATCGACATGGCGGGGTTGGAGAAGACTCCGGGTGTGCGGAAGGTCGAGATCAAGCCGCAGGTGCACGAGTTCACGTTCACCGATGGGCACTCGATCCTGGTGTTGTCCGAGGGCCGGTTGTTGAACCTGGGTAACGCGACCGGGCACCCGAGTTTTGTGATGTCGAACTCGTTCACGAACCAGACGCTGGCGCAGATCGAGTTGTGGACCAAGCCGGGCGAGTACGGCAAGGACGTGTACGTGCTGCCGAAGCTGCTGGACGAGAAGGTCGCCCGGCTGCACCTGGACGCGCTCGGGGTCAACCTCACCCGCATGACCAAGGCCCAGGCCGAGTACATCGGCGTCGACGTCAACGGGCCCTACAAGCCCGAACACTACCGCTACTGAT
>NZ_JADDUE010000030.1 GCF_016526145.1 Saccharopolyspora galaxeae | reverse complement strand
GCCAGGACGTCCTTGCGGCCGTCGAGCGTGACGCCGATGGCGGCGTAGACGGGCCGGTTGGCCACCTGCCCGTCTCGGACCTTCACGTGGATGGCGTCGATGAACACCGCCGCGTAGATCGGGCGGTTTCTAACGATCGTTGCGAACTCGTGTTGCCATGTGGCGACGAAGCCATTGTTGCATGAGCTGCTCCGGTGCCTTGTCGCCGAGACACAGGCGCGGCCGATTGTTGAGCTCGTGGGCAATCTGATCCAGTTGTCTACGAGACCAGGCATTGAGGTCGGCCCCCTTGGGAAGGTACTGGCGCAGCAGGCCGTTGACGTTCTCGTTGGAGCCGCGTTGCCAGGGCGAGTGCGGATCAGCGAAGTAGATCTTCATCCCGGTGGTCTTCTCGATCCTCTCGTGGTGGAACATCTCGTTGCCTTGATCCCAGGTCAGGCTTCGCCGGAGCCCATGCGGCAGCCTGCTGAACGCCCGGATGAGGGCGTTACCGACCGATCGGGCGGAGTGATCACGCTCGAGCGAGACCAGGAGCGTGAATCGCGTTTTGCGCTCCACCAGCGTGGCGATTGCCGAGCGCTGACCGGCTCCGACGAGCAGGTCGCCTTCCCAGTGCCCGGCGTGCCGGCGTGCCTGCACCCCTGCCGGCCTGGTGTGGATGGAGCGCATCTTCGTCGACTGCTTCAGCGCACCGTCACGGGATCGGCCACGTCCTCGGCGGTGCCGATACGTTCGGCCCGTGCGAAGGCGGGCCGCGCCGACGACGGGGACCCGCCCGCGGTAGATGGCCTCGTAGATCGTCTCGGTGCAGACATGCCAACCGGCACGGCGCGGGAAGTGTCGCCGCAGCCAGCGGCTGATCTGGCTCGGGGACCAGCGCAGGGCCAACTTCGCGGCGACGATCGTGCGCAACCCCGCGTCCACCGTGAATCGGCGCGGCCTGGGACGTCGACGGCGCAGATAGGCCTGATTGTGCGCATATCACGGCTGATACCGCCCGTCCGGCTTACGGTTGCGCGCCATCTCCCGATACACCGTCTGAACGCTCTTCCCGATCCGCGCGGCGATCGCGGTGACCGGCTCGTTGCGCGCCAGGCCGTCGGCGATCTCGATCCGGTCATCCTGGGTCAAATACCGCCGTGAGATCGGTTTCTCGATCATGTTCACGCTGCCAGCGTCGATGAACCACAACGACCCACAGCTCAACGACACTCCGACGCGCTCGGCTGCCGCAGCCCCCGACATACCGGCCCGAACCAACTCGAAGTACCGACGCTTCACCCACGCCGGCCTCTTGTTCCACGCATAGCGCGGCACGCGAACCCCTTCCCATCAGGATTCGCAACGACCAATGGAAACCGCCTCGAGTCCAGGGGCCGGTCGGACCAGTCGTCCATCTCCGCGACGACCTTGTCGGTGATGGTTGAGATCGTGTCCTTGGACACCGAGGTGCCGTAGATGTCGGCGAAATGCGATGCGATCTCGCCGGTGGTGAGCCCTTTCGCATACAGCGACAGCACGATCTCGTCCACACTTCCCAGACGCCGCTGCCGCTTTTTCACGATCTGCG
>NZ_JADDUE010000029.1 GCF_016526145.1 Saccharopolyspora galaxeae | reverse complement strand
TCGGAGGCGGCCTGCTCGTTCTGCCGGGAGGTCAGCCCGTCGGTGAGCATGACGCGGCAGAACGGGCAGCCGGTGGCGATCTTCTGCGGCGCGGTGCCCAGCGCCTCGTCCACGCGGTCGACGTTGATGCGCTTGCCGATGCGCTCTTCCATCCACATCCGCGCACCGCCGGCGCCGCAGCACATCGAGCGGTCGCCGTGCCGCGGCATCTCCCGGAAGTTCGCGCCGGAAGCGCCGACCAGGTCCCGCGGCGGGGTGTAGACCTTGTTGTGCCTGCCCAGGAAGCAGGGGTCGTGGTAGGTGACGTCCTCGGCGACCGGGGCCACCGGGGTGAGCCGCTTCTCGCGGACCAGCTTGTTCAGCAGCTGGGTGTGGTGCACGACCTCGAAGTTCCCGCCGAGCTGCGAGTACTCGTTGGCGAGGCTGTTGAAGCAGTGCGCGCAGGTCGCGACGATCTTGCGCTTGCCCGGTTCGCGGTTCTCGAACACCGAGTTCAGCGTCTCGACGTTCTGCTGGGCGAGCATCTGGAACAGGAACTCGTTGCCCGCGCGCCGCGCCGGGTCACCGGTGCAGGTCTCCTCGCCGCCGAGCACGGTGTACTTCACGTCGGCCAGGTGCAGCAGCTCCGCGACCGCGCGGGTGGTCTTCTTGGCGCGGTCCTCGAAGGCGCCCGCGCAGCCGACCCAGAACACGTACTCGACGTCGTCTTCGAGCTCACCGTCGAAGACCGGGACCTCGAAGTCCAGCTCCTCGGTCCAGGCCAGCCGGTCCTTGGCGTTCTGGCCCCACGGGTTGCCCTTGTTCTCCAGGTTCTTGAACATCCCGCCGAGCTCGGTGGGGAAGTTCGACTCGATCAGCACCTGGTAGCGGCGCATGTCGACGATGTGGTCCACGTGCTCGATGTCCACCGGGCACTGCTCCACGCAGGCACCGCAGTTGGTGCACGCCCACAGCACCTCGGGGTCGATCACCCCGGCCTCTTCCGGCCCGCCGACCAGCGGCCGGTCCGCCTCGGCCAGCGCGAGCGCGTCGATCCCGGCGAGCTTCTCGTCCGCGCCGTCGCCGGTGATGCCGACCTCGTCACCGGCCATGTCCCGCTTGCCACCGGCCTGCAGGTACGGCGCCTTCGCGTAGGCGTGCTCGCGCAGCGAGGTGATCAGCAGCTTCGGCGAGAGCGGCTTGGCGGTGTTCCACGCCGGGCACTGCGACTGGCACCGGCCGCACTCGGTGCAGGTGGTGAAGTCCAGCCAGCCCTTCCACTTGAAGTCCTCGACCTGGCCTGCGCCGAACACGTCGGTGTCCGGGTCGGCTTCTTCGAAGTCGAGTTCCTTGCCGCCGGACATCATCGGCTGCAGCGCGCCCAGTGCGGGGGCGTCGCCCAGCTCGCGCTTGAAGTAGATGTTGAAGAACGCGGTGAACCGGTGCCAGGCCACGCCCATGGTGATGTTCCGGGCGATCACGATCACCCAGATCATCGCGGAGAGGATCTTGAACCCGGCGAAGACCGAGACGGCCGCGGTGCTGGCGGGCAGCACGCTGCCGATCGCGTAGGTCAGCGGCGAGGACCACACCGGCGCCTCGAACAGCCCGGACGACTCCTTGAACGCCCGCAGGCCCATGATGCCGAAACCTTCGAGCACCACCACGGCTTCGACGAAGTACGCCTGCCCGAAGTTCGACCCCTGGAACCGCGAGACCCGCCCGGCGCGGCGCGGGTGGTTGAGCTGGCGCACCGCGATCAGCCAGAACCCGCCGATCACGGTGGTGATGCCCAGCAGCTCGACGATCAGGTTCCACGGGCCGAACCAGCTCAGCAGCGGCGTCTCGAAGGTCGGCACGAAGACCTCGAAGTACGCCTCCAGCACGCTCAGGCTCAGCCCGCCGAAACCGACCATCACGAACCAGTGGGCCACGCCGACGTGCCCCCACTTGAGCATCTTCGTGTGGCCCACGATCTCTTTGAGCATGTTCCCGAACCGGGCCCCGAACGGGCCGCGCCTG
>NZ_JADDUE010000002.1:451120-718680 GCF_016526145.1 Saccharopolyspora galaxeae | reverse complement strand
CGGCAGCGCGAGGAGCGCGGGGGGGGGCGCGGCGAGGGCGGCGGCCGGCCGGCGCCCGGCCGCGGCAGGGCCGAGCCGCCGCGCCAGGGCCAACCTCGCCAGGGCCAACCGCGGCAGGGCGGGCCCGGCCAGGGCGGCCCCAGGCAGGGCGGCCCGAATCCGGGTGGGCAGAAACCCGGCGGCGAACCGCCGCGGCGCCCGCGGCGTTCCCGGGGCGACGACTTCTTCGACTGAGCGGACTTCGCCACCGTCGGTCCGACCGGAACGGGCGGCGGATCCGGTCGCTCCCCAACATCGAAGTGGCGAGGAGAACGCCGCACGCGGACTCCGGAGCGAACGCACCGGTCGAATTCGGGCCGCCCCGACACGTTCTTCCGGTGAAAGAAAAACGGCCCGCCCCCGAGAATCGGGGACGGGCCGCCAGAAGGCTCGATCAGCGCACGCCCTTGGGCGAGTCCGGGTTGTCCTTGAGGTCCTTGCGCAATTCCCGCGGCAGCGCGAAGGACACCTTCTCGTTCGCGGTGGTGACCTCCTCGACATCACCCCAGCCGCGCTCGGCGAGATGGTCGAGAACCTGCATGACCAGCACGTCCGGCACCGAAGCACCGCTGGTGACGCCGACGGTGGAGACGTCGTCGAACCAGGATTCCTCGATCTGCTCGGCGTAGTCGACCAGGTGCGCGTCGGTGGCGCCCGCCTGCATCGCGACCTCGACCAGCCGCTTGGAATTGGACGAATTCTGCGAGCCGACCACCAGGACCAGATCGCATTCCGCGGCCATCGCCTTCACCGCCACCTGCCGGTTGGAGGTGGCGTAGCAGATGTCGTCGCTCGGCGGCGCCTGCAGATCCGGGAACCGGTCCTTGATCTGGTCGACCCGCTCCATCGTCTCGTCCACGCTGAGCGTGGTCTGCGACAGCCACACGACCTTGTTCGGGTCGCGCACGTCGACCTTGTCGACGTCCTCGGGCTTGTCGACCAGCTGCACCCGGTCCGGGGCCTCGCCCGAGGTGCCCTCGACCTCCTCGTGGCCCTCGTGACCGATCAGCAGGATGTCGTAGTCGTCGCGGGCGAACCGGTTGACCTCCTTGTGCACCTTCGTCACCAGCGGGCAGGTGGCGTCGATGGTGCGCAGGTTGCGGTTCTTGGCCTCCTCGTGCACCGCGGGCGAAACGCCGTGCGCGGAGAACACGACCAGCGCGCCCTCGGGGACCTCGGAGGCCTCCTCCACGAAGATCACGCCGCGCTCTTCGAGGGTCTGCACGACGTGCTTGTTGTGCACGATCTCCTTGCGCACGTACACCGGTGGACCGTAGGTCTCCAGCGCCTTCTCGACGGTGTCGACGGCGCGGTCCACGCCGGCGCAGTAGCCGCGGGGCTTGGCCAGCAGCACCCGCTTCTGCGCAGCGGCCGAGTTCGTCGCGTCCGGCGCTGCGCCGGGTCCTGCCTGGTCAGCGTGGTCTGCCGAGTTGGCGGGCTCGGTGGCCTGCGGCGAGGTCGTCATGGTTTCAAGGGTACGGATCGTCCCGGTGAGGGTCAGCCCGGCCACCGGCTCATGGCTCCGTTGCGTGACCCACTCTCACCGGTTCCGTGAGCACGTTCAGTGATCACGAGTGGACCCAACGGCTCGATTGGGCCGTCCGGATGCGCTGCCTAGTTCGATCAGACTAATCGCGGTTCGGGGAACAGGTACTGCGAGTGCAAGATTCCGCACGGGTTCGATGGCTTCTGCCGGGCGCGTGCGGCAGGCTGTGGCCATGTCGTCGTTTCCGTTGCCGATCCGGGTCGCGGCCGGGCTCGCGGCCGTCACCGTCGAAGAGGCCAAGCGCCTGCCGGGTCAGCTACTCGGCCTGCCGGTCACCGTCGTCAGCCAGGCGTTGCAAGTGTCGATGCGGGTGCAGCAGCAGGTCACCGAACTGGCCATCAAAGGCGACGAGGCGCTGTCCGCGCTGCGCGGCACCGAGCAGCAGCCGGAGTGGGCGACCTTCGACGAGGACGAACAGCCCGGTCCCGCCGGTGGCGCGGCCGCAGGCGGCACGGGCACGGCCGAGCCGGCACCGGGACCGGTCACCGACCTGGGAGAACCGTCCGCGCTCGGCGACGACCTCGCGGTGCTGCCGGAGTACGACCAGATGAGCCTGCCGCAACTGCGCGGCAAGCTGCGCGGGTTCTCCGAGTCCGAGCTGGTGGTGCTGCTGGAGCACGAGCAGCAGCACGCACGGCGCCCGGATTTCGAGCGGATGCTCTCGAACCGCCTGGAACGCCTGCGGCAGTGAGCTCCGCCGCGGTAGGAAACCCCTGCGCGGCAACGAGTCCCGCGGCAAGCAGCGAGCACCGGTGAGCTCCGCTGCAAGGCAGTGCGCTCCGCCGCGGCAGCGAGCAGTCCCGCCGCACAGGGCGAGTCCGCACCGCACCGAGGTTCCGCTGCGCGGCCGAAGCAACACCGCTGCCCGGCAGGAATCGCGCACGCGCGCCGTATGATCGCGCCGGTCGATGCCCGGACGCGGAGAGGAGCGCGCGGTGCCCCCGAACAATCCGACGCCGAACAATCCGGGCGCATCGAGCAGCCCCACTCCGACCAGCCCGGAGCAGCCGTGGCCGGTGCGGACCGTGGCGCGCAAGGTCGCCGACTGGATCCACCGGCTCGGCGACGTGTGGGTGGAAGGTCAGCTCACCCAGATCAAGATCCGGCAGGGCAACGCGACGGCGTTCATGGTGCTGCGCGACCCGTCCGCCGAGGTGTCGCTGAGCCTGACCTGCTCGTCGGCGCTGCTGCGCCAGCAGGATCCGCCGCTGACCGACGGCAGTCGCGTGGTGGTGCACGGCAAGTTCTCGTTCTTCCTCGGCCGCGGGACGCTGAGCCTGCGGGTCGACGAGATCCGCGCGGTCGGCGTCGGCGAGCTGCTGGCCCGCATCGAACGGCTCCGGGCGCTGCTGCGCGCCGAGGGGCTGTTCGATCCGGCGCGCAAGCGCGCACTGCCGTTCCTGCCGAACAAGATCGGCCTGGTCACCGGGCGTGCCTCTGCCGCGGAGCACGACGTGCTCAGCAACGCCGAACTGCGCTGGCCCGCGGTGCGCTTCGAGATCCGCAACGTCGCCGTGCAGGGTTCGACCGCGGTGCCGCAGATCCTCGATGCGCTGGGCGAGCTGGACCGCGACCCCGAGGTGGACGTGATCGTGCTCGCCCGCGGCGGCGGCAGCGTGGAGGACCTGCTGCCGTTCTCCGACGAGGCGCTGTGCCGGGCGGTGTCGACCTGCCGCACCCCGGTGGTCAGCGCGATCGGGCACGAACCGGACTCACCGCTGCTGGACCACGTCGCCGATGTGCGCTGCTCCACCCCCACCGGGGCGGGCAAACGCGTCGTACCGGACATGGCCGAAGAGACCCAGCGGGTGGCCCAGCTGCGCGACCGCGCCCGGCGGGCGCTACACGGATGGGTGGATCGCGAGCGCAGGCTGCTGGACTCGTTGCGCAGCCGCCCGGTGCTCGCCGACCCGCACGGACCGCTGCAGCGCAGATCAGAGCAGGTGCAGGTGGCGCGGGACCGGGCACGGCGGGCGATCACGACGGTGCTCACCGCCGAGGGGCACGCGATGGCCGCGACTCGATCACGCTTGACGACCCTCGGTCCGGCGGCCACTCTTGCTCGCGGGTACGCGGTTGTGCAGCGCGTCGATCCCGAGGGCGCGGACGGTGTCCTGCGCTCGGTCGAGGACGCGCCACCGGGAACCGAACTGCGGGTCCGAGTCGTTGACGGTGCGGTGCGCGCCGTCGTACCCGAATGACGGTGCGGCGCGCATCGTCCGGTGTGAAGGGGAGGTCGTGGTGCAGTCAGCGCAGGAACCCACGTTCCTCCCGTTGACCGTCGCGGTGACCAGCTCACCGGACCTCGGCGGCGCGGAACGGGTGCGGCGGTGCGCCCAGGAGGCCGATGCGGCCGCGGCCCACTGCTGGACTGCGCTGCTCGGCGGCTGCGACGCCGGCGAGCGCAGGACGCTGCCGGTCAAGTTGCGCGCGCTGGCCGAGGCGACCTCCAGCTACGGCGGAACCAGGTGGTGGGTCGGCCGCGGCGCCGCGCACCGACGTAGGGTCACCGAAGCGCAATTGCGCATCAACGACGCGGTCCGCGAAGGCGACGGCGCCGAGTTCGCCGAGGCGTTCGTCGGCTACGACCAGGCCATCGCGACCGCCGTGGTGTCCGTGCCCGCGAAGCTGGAGAGCCCCGCCCCGTGACCAACGAGCAGCAGGACGAGCAGTTCGACCCGGTCGCCGATCACCCCGAAGTCGCCGAACTCGGCTACGAGCAGGCGCGGGACGAGCTGGCCGAGGTGGTCAAGCAGCTCGAGGCAGGTGGGCTGTCGCTCGAGGACTCGCTGGCGCTGTGGGAGCGCGGCGAAGCGCTGGCCACGGTGTGCGAACGGCACCTCGCGGGCGCCCGGGAACGCGTGGAGCGCGCGCTGGCATCGGTGGAGGAGCCCGCCGAGTCCGAGTGAGCCCGGGACCATCCGGCCCGAGGCGGAGCGTGGCCTCGCCCACGTGACCCGGCCTCGGGGTGTGCGATCTGGGAAGATCCGTGAACACGAGCGCGCCTCGCCCGCGCGCCGATGCACAGCCCAGTTCGCCGACCGGGAGGCGCGATGAGCACGTCCACCACGCAGAGCCGCCACGAAGCGCCTGACCGCAACCTCGCGATGGAACTCGTGCGGGTCACCGAGGCCGCCGCGATGGCCGGCGGCCGTTGGACCGGGCGCGGCGACAAGAACTCCGGCGACGGCGCCGCCGTGGACGCGATGCGCAAGCTGATCGGCACCGTGTCGATGCGCGGCGTCGTGGTCATCGGCGAAGGCGAGAAGGACGAAGCGCCGATGCTGTTCAACGGCGAAGAGGTCGGCAACGGCAACGGCCCCGAGTGCGACGTCGCGGTGGACCCGATCGACGGCACCACGCTGCTGAGCAAGGGGATGCCGAACGCGCTGGCGGTGCTCGCGGTGGCCGAGCGCGGCGCGATGTTCGACCCCTCGGCGGTGTTCTACATGGAGAAGCTGGCGGTGGGACCGGAAGCGGCGGACGTGGTGGACATCTCCGCGCCGGTCGCCGAGAACGTCCGCCGGGTCGCCAAGGCCAAGCACATCGACGTCTCGGACGTGACGGTGTGCATCCTGGACCGGCCGCGGCACGACAAGCTGGTTTCCGAGGTGCGCGAGGCGGGCGCCCGGATCCAGTTCATCTCGGACGGCGACGTCGCGGGCGCGATCGCGGCGGCCCGCCCGGACAGCGGCGTGGACATGCTGATGGGGATCGGCGGTACGCCGGAGGGCATCATCACCGCCTCCGCGCTCAAGTGCATGGACGGCGAGATCCAGACGCGGCTGTGGCCGAAGGACGACACCGAGCGGCAGCAGGTGATCGACGCCGGGCACGACGTGGAGCGGGTGCTGACGACCTCGGACCTGGTGCGCGGGGACAACGTGTTCTTCTGCGCCACCGGGATCACCGACGGGGCGCTGCTGAAGGGCGTGCACTACCGCGCGAACCGGTGCAGCACGCAGTCGATCGTGATGCGGTCGAAGTCCGGCACGGTGCGGGTGATCGAGGGTTCGCACCGGCTGGCGAAGCTGCGCGAGTACTCCAACGTCGACCTGGACGGCCAGGACACCGGCCGGCACGGCGCCTGACCGCGATCCTCCCCGGAGCGAACGGACCGCTCCCGATCCATTCGGACCGAAGTTCCGTTCGCTCCGGCGAGATCGCCGAGTGAACGGCCTGTTGGACCAATCTATTGGGACGAACGGTCCGTTCGCTCGGGCCGGGTTCGGGCGCGGGTTTTTACCGGTATTTTCCGAATTCGGTGCGTTTGAAGCCGTGAGCTGCGACGTTGCCGCGGGTACGCGGCACACCTGCGTTGGGGTCAGCGCAGCCCCACCGAAAGTCGGTGCCTCGAACTGGTGGAGATCCTTACCGTCGGTGATCATTCCGGCTGTTCCGGGCCGGGACGGCACTCCCGGCCGCGGCCGGGCCGACGGAAGGACCTCACCTCATGCGCATCCGCCCCCTGCTGACCGGAGCGCTCGCCGTGGGCGCCGCTGCGGCGATGGCCTCGCCCGCCGCAGCAGCCGACGACCCGGCGCCGCTGATCGTCGGCGGGCACGACGCCGCCGAGCCCTACTCGTTCATGATCTCCCTGCAGAACGGCGGCTCGCACAGCTGCGGCGCCTCGCTGATCAAGCCGGACTGGGCGGTCACCGCCGCGCACTGCGTCGAGGGCGGCCAGCCCGACCAGTTCCAGGTGCGGGTGGGCAGCCTGCAGCACGCCAGCGGCGGCGAAGAGGCGGGCGTCAGCGAGATCAACGTCCACCCGTCCGCGGACATCGCGGTGTTCAAGCTGGACAAGGCGGTTTCGGCGGCGCCGATCCCGATCGCGGCCGAGTCCGGCGCGACCGGCACCGAGACCCGCATCATCGGCTGGGGCCAGACCAGCCCGGCGCCCGGTGGTGAAGCACCGGCCAACCTGCAGGAACTGGACACCTCGATCGTCGACGACGGCGAGTGCAGCGGCATCACCGGCGAGTCCGAGATCTGCACGTCGAACCCGGGCGGCGACTCCGGCGCCTGCTACGGCGACTCCGGTGGGCCGCAGATCAAGGGCACCCCCGGCAACTGGGAGCTGATCGGCGCGACCAGCCGCGCGGGCAACAACGACTCGAACTGCGCCACCGGACCGTCGATCTACACCGACGTCTCGGCGCTGTCCGACTGGGTCGAGCAGAACACCGGCGCCTGACATCTGGAAAAGGGTTCGGCGAACGAACCCCACCGACGCGGCCGCCCTCCTCCGGGGGAGGGCGGCCGTTTCCATTCCCGGGGTCAGCCCTTGTTCGAGGAGTGCCCGGGGAAGAGGTGCGCGGCGGGGTCGAGCTCCACGGCGATGTTGTTGACCGCGGTGGCGGCCTCGCCGAACCCGGTCGCGATGAGCTTGACCTTGCCCGGGTAGCTCGCCACGTCCCCGGCGGCGTAGATCTTCTCCCGGTTGGTGCGCATGGTGGTGTCCACCTTGATGCTGCGCTTGTCCAGGTCGAGCCCCCACTGCTCGATCGGCCCCAGATCGGCGGTGAACCCGAGCGCGGCGACGACCGTCTGCGCGGGCAGCACCCGCCGCTGCTCCCCCACCTCGATCTCGACCTCGTGCACCCCGTTCTCGTCGCCGCGCACCTCGGCGACCTGCGCCTCGGTGATCAGCGGAACGCCGAGGTCTTCGACCTTGCGCACCAGCCCGGCCTGCGCGCGGAACCGCGCACGGCGGTGCACGAGCGTGACGCTGCGGGCGATCGGCTGCAGCGCCAGCACCCAGTCGAACGCGGAATCCCCGCCGCCGACGACCAGCACGTCCTGCCCGGCGTGCACGGCCAGCTCCGGGACGAAGTGCACCACGCCGCGGCCCAGCCAATCGCCGCCCGCGGGAAGCGGGCGCGGGGTGAACTCCCCGATCCCAGCGGTGATCAGCACCGCGCGGGCGCGCACCTGCTCCGCACCTGCCGACACGACGACGGAACCGTCCTCATCGGACAGTTCGGTCGCGTCCCGCCCCAGCAGGTAGCGCGGCTGGTACTGAGCGGCCTGCTCGACCAGCGCGGTGACCAGGTCGCGGCCGCGCACCGCGGGGAAACCGGCCACATCGAAGATCATCTTTTCCGGGTACATCGCGGTGACCTGCCCGCCGGGTTCCGGCAGCGAATCGACCAGCGCCACCGACAGATCCCGGAAACCCGCGTAGTAGGCCGCGTACAGGCCGGTCGGCCCGGCCCCCACGACGAGCAGATCGACTTCCAACGGCTCGGCCATGCCCACTCCCCGGCAGTGCAACGTGGATCACAGCCGAGCCTAGACCTGTTCCGCTGCGCGCGGGCCGTTCCACGCCCGCGGCGACGACCTTGGTCACCTATATCGGTCCAGCTCGGCGCGGCCGGCCAGGTGACCGGCTCGGCGTGGGGCGACCCATACTGACCACCGCGGCCCCGGCGGTGGACACTTCCTGCATGGCTGAACAGGACTACCGGATCGAACACGACACGATGGGTGAGGTCAAAGTGCCCGCCGCGGCCCTCTACCGCGCGCAAACGCAGCGCGCGGTGGAGAACTTCCCGATCTCCGGGAGCGGGCTGGAGCGGTCCCAGGTCCGCGCGCTCGGGCTGCTCAAGGCCGCGGCCGCCCGGGTCAACGGCAAGCTCGGCATCCTCGAGGCCGACATGGCCGAGGCGATCGCCGCGGCGGCCGACGAGGTCGCCGAAGGCCGCCACGACGAGCACTTCCCGATCGACGTGTTCCAGACCGGCTCCGGCACGTCGTCGAACATGAACGCCAACGAGGTCATCGCGACCCTGGCCACCCGCTCGCTGGGCCGCGACGTGCACCCGAACGACCACGTCAACGCCTCGCAGTCGTCCAACGACACGTTCCCGACCACGATCCACGTCGCGGCCACCGAGGCCGTGCTCGCCGAGGTCGTCCCGGCGCTGGAGCACCTGGCCGCGGGCATCGAGCAGCGCGCCGCCGACTGGGCCGAGGTCGTGAAGTCCGGGCGCACGCACCTGATGGACGCGGTGCCGATCACGCTCGGCCAGGAAGCGGGCGCATGGGCATCGCAGGTGCGCTTCGGCGTGGAACGGCTCAAGGCCGGGCTGGACCGGCTGGGCGAGCTGCCCATCGGCGGGACCGCCGTCGGTTCCGGGCTCAACGCGCCGGAGGGCTTCGGCAAGGCGGTCTCCGAGGAGCTCGCGCGGGTGACCGGCCTGCCGCTGACCGAGGCCCGCGACCACTTCGAGGCGCAGGCCAGCCAGGACGGCGTGGTGGAGACCTCGGGCAACCTGCGCACCGTCGCGGTCAGCCTGAACAAGATCGCCAACGATCTGCGCTGGCTGGGCTCCGGCCCGCGCACCGGCCTGGCCGAGCTGGCGCTGCCGGACCTGCAGCCCGGCTCCTCGATCATGCCGGGCAAGGTGAACCCGGTGATCCCGGAGGCCACGCTGCAGGTCGTCGCGCAGGTCATCGGCAACGACGCGGCGGTCTCCTTCGCAGGTGCGCAGGGCAACTTCCAGCTGAACGTGAACCTGCCGGTGATCGCGCGCAACGTGCTGGAGTCGGCGCGGCTGCTGGCGGCGGTTTCCCGGCTGCTGGCGGACAAGGTCTTCGCCGGGGTGGAGGCGAACGCCGACCGCGCCCGCGAGTACGCCGAGGGTTCGCCGTCGATCGTGACGCCGCTGAACCACTACATCGGCTACGAGGAGGCGGCTTCGGTCGCGAAGCAGGCGCTCAAGGAGCGCAAGACGATCCGCGAGGTCGTGCTGGAACGCGGGCACGTCGACTCCGGCAAGCTGACGCTGGAGCAGCTGGACACCGCGCTGGACGTGCTCGGGATGGCCCAGGCCAAGTGAGGCGGGCCGGGTCGTGGCCGTGCGCCTCGCGGTGAGGCGCACGGCCGGCCCGGAACACCCCCATTCGTTCCGGATGAGCACTGGGACGTGCCGCAACGCCGCCGCGGTTCCACAGTGGCCGGCCGGTGGCAGCGCGCTGTCGGGGTTCGCGCGCACCATGGGCGCATGGTTTCGCTCGCCGCGGTCGTGGCCGCGTCCGCCGAAGTCGCGGCCACCCGGTCCCGGAAGTCGAAGGTGGCCGCGATCGCCGGTCTGCTCACCGAGCTGACGGCCGCCGAGATCCGGCCGGCCACCGCGCTGCTCGCGGGCGAGCTGCCCGGCGGACGCGCGGGCGTGGGCTGGTCGACGCTGTCCGAACTGGACGTGGCGCCCGCGGCGGAGTCCTCGCTGAGCGTCCTGGAGGTGGATGCGGCGATCGGCGAGCTGCGCGGGATCACCGGCTCCGGTTCGGGTCGTCGGCGGGTGGCCGCGCTGACCGAGCTGCTCGGCCGCGCCACCGCCGCCGAACAGGGGTTCCTGATCCGGCTGCTCGGCGGCGAACTGCGCCAGGGCGCGCTGGAAGGCGTCATGGTGGAGGCCGTCGCCGAAGCGGCCGAGGTGCCCGGGGAGGCGGTGCGCCGCGCGTTCATGCTCTCCGGGCGGCTGCCCGCCACCGCGGAAGCGGCGCTGACCGGCGGCGCGGCCGCGCTCGCGGAGTTCCGGCTGGAGGTGGGCAGGCCGTTGCGGCCGATGCTCGCCTCCCCAGCCGAAACCTTGGCGGAAACGCTGGGCGAACTCGGCGAGTGCAGCGTCGAGTACAAAATGGACGGTGCGCGGATCCAGGTGCACCGCGCTGCCGACGAGGTGCACGTCTACACCCGCACGCTGCGGGAGATCACCGGTCAGGTGCCCGAACTGGTGGCCTTGGTGCGCGGGCTGGACTGCGAATCGGTGGTGCTGGACGGGGAAACGCTCGCGCTCACCGACTCCGGCAGGCCCCGCCCGTTCCAGGAGACGATGGCCCGGTTCGGCGCGCAGAGCCCGCGCGACGAGGTGCTGCGGCCCTACTTCTTCGACTGCCTGCACTTGGACGGCACCGACCTGGTGGACGAGCCGCTGCGCCGGCGGCTGGACGCGCTGCACCACGTCGCGGCCGGGCACCGCATCCCGGGAGTGCGGGCCGGCGCGGATTCCGAGCAGGCCGCGACGCTGCTCGACGAATCGCTCGACGCCGGGCACGAGGGCGTGGTCGTCAAAGCCCTGGATTCGGTGTACGCGGCTGGGCGGCGCGGCCGGACCTGGCGCAAGATCAAGCCGTCGCACACGCTGGATCTCGTGGTGCTGGCCGCGGAATGGGGCCACGGCCGCCGCAGCGGCCACCTGTCGAACCTGCACCTGGGCGCCCGCGACCCGGACGGCGGGCCGCCGATCATGGTGGGCAAGACGTTCAAAGGACTCACCGACGAGCTGCTCGCCTGGCAGACCAGTGAATTCCCCAGGCACGAGACGCACCGCGACGACTGGACGGTGCACCTGGCGCCGGAACTGGTCGTGGAGATCGAGCTGGACGGCGTGCAGCTCAGCACCCGCTACCCGGGCGGAGTGGCGCTGCGGTTCGCGCGGGTGCTGCGCTACCGCCCGGACAAGGACGCCGCCTCCGCCGACACCGTCGAAGCCGTGCGGGCCATGCTCCCGGGCGGAGTCGAGCCGGATGCGAAACTGGAGGTATGAGCACACCCAGCGACGACGACATCCCCGCCGAGGCTGCCGAGGAACTCGCCGACGAGCAGGTCGGCTCGATCGACATCGGCTCCGGCAGCATCGACCCGCGGGACTTCCAGGTCCGCGCCTCCGCCGCCGATGCCGAGTTCTACGTCGCGCTGCTGCTCATCGAGATCAGCGCGGAGAGCGCCGCCGAGCCGCAGCTGTACGAGGAATCCTTCGTGCTGGTCAAGGCCGAGTCCGCCGCGGAGGCGAAGGAGAAGGCCACCGACTACGGCAAGCAGCAGGCGACCAGCTACCACAACGAGGACGGCGAGCTGATCACCTGGAAGTTCAAGGAGATCGTCGAGGTCAAGCAGGTCGAGGACGCCACCTTCGACGACGGCTCCGAGCTCTACAGCCGGTTCTTCCGCAACTACGCGGCCTACCGGTCGTTCGAGCCGATGCTCAGCGGCGAAGAGCTCTGACCCGAGCCGCCGCTGCCCGGAACCGGTGATCTCCGAACACGTCCGGGTGCAGCGGCTTGCTCTCGAACTCGCGTTCTCGATCTTATTCCGGTCGTGTTCCTCGCCGCCTACGCCGACGAGTCCTACGACCTCCCGCTCGGCGTGTACATCCTCACCGCCAGCCTCGTCGACCTGACCGAGGCCGAAGTCGTCCGCGACGCGCTCTACGCGTTGCAGTCCGGGCCGCACAAGGTCCACTGGTATAAGTCGGCTGAACGACGTCGCGCAGACCTGGCGAAAGTCGTGCAGAAGGCCTCGTTCATGCACAACGTCGTGATCGGAAGAGGCCGCGCGCTCAAGCCCGAACGAGCCCGCCGGAAATGCCTGGAAGCGCTGCTGGTCGAGCTGGACGCGATGAAGATCGACTCGCTTCTGCTGGAGTCCCGCCAGGAGCGGAACAACCTGCTGGACCGCCAGATCGTCAGTGCGTGCCGCCGGAAGGGCCTGGTATCGCAGCACCTGCACGTCAGCTTCGCGCCTGGAACGGCAACGCCCCTGCTGTGGATACCCGACGTGGTGTGCGGCGCCGTGCTCGCCGCTGAGCGAGGAAATCCGGCGTACTTGGAAATGATCGGGGATGCCGTCCACAGCATTGAGATCGAAGTTCGGTGACCCCAGAAATGCAGAGGCCGGGGTCCCACCACACTGGCGGGGGGTCCCGGCGTACTTCCACGCACCTCGGTGCGCAGCCATCAGCGACTGTAGTCCCGGCAAAGAGCACGGCGCAATGAGATCGCGTCACACCTTCGGTGGGTGCCGGGGTGAGCCAGTCGTCTTCCCTCCAACCCGGCCTGCGCACGACCTCCGGCACGTATCGTGGAGCCTTGTGCAGTTCTTGAACGGGCAGCAGCCCACCACCGACCTGACCTACGACGACGTGTTCCTCGCGCCCGGCCGCTCCGGCGTGGAGTCGCGGTTCGACGTGGACCTCGCCACCGGTGACGGCTCGGGCACGACGCTGCCGATCGTGGTCGCCAACATGACCGCCGTCGCGGGCCGCCGGATGGCCGAGACCGTCGCTCGCCGCGGCGGTCTCGTGGTGCTCCCGCAAGACGTCGCGCCGAGCGCGGTCGGTGAGATCGTTTCCTGGGTGAAGGAGCGGCATCCCGTCTGGGACACGCCGCTGGTGCTGCGCCCCGACGACGCGGTGACCGACGTGCTCAACCTGCTGCCGAAGCGCGCGCACGGCGCGGTGGTCGTCGTCGACGAGGACGGCCGCCCGGTCGGGGTGGCCGACGAGGCCGCCTGCACCGGGGTCGACCGGTTCGCCCGCGTCGGCGAAGTCGCCGATCGCAACCCCGTGGTGCTGCCGCTGGAGACCAAACCCCGCGAGGTTTTCGAGCAGCTGCACCGGCAGGGCAGGCAGCTCGCGATCGCGGTGGACGCCGAGGGCAAGCTGGCGGGCGTGCTCACCCAGCGCGGTTCGCTGCGCGCGGAGGTCTACGCCCCGGCGCTGGACGGGGCGGGCAAGCTCCGGGTCGCGGCCGCGGTCGGCGTGAACGGGGACGTGCCAGCCAAGGCCGCCGCGCTGCTGGCCGCGGGCGTGGACGCGCTGGTCGTGGACACCGCGCACGGCCACCAGGAGAAGATGATCAGCGCGCTGCGGTCGGTGCGCGAGCTGGACCCGTCGGTCCCGGTGGTCGCGGGCAACGTGGTGACCGCCGAAGGCGTCCGCGACCTGGCGGAAGCGGGCGCCGACGTGATCAAGGTCGGCGTAGGGCCGGGCGCGATGTGCACGACGCGGATGATGACCGGCGTCGGCCGCCCGCAGTTCTCCGCGGTCGCCGAATGCGCCGCGGCGGCGCGCGAGCTGGGCAAGCACGTGTGGGCCGACGGCGGCGTGCGCCATCCGCGGGACGTCGCGCTCGCGCTGGCGGCCGGTGCCGCCTCGGTGATGGTGGGCTCGTGGTTCGCCGGCACCTACGAGTCGCCCGGCGACCTGCTGCGCGACGAGCACGGGCGGGCTTACAAGGAGTCCTTCGGGATGGCTTCCAAGCGGGCCGTCAGCGCCCGGACCCGCACCGACAGCGCGTTCGACCAAGCGCGCAAGGCGCTGTTCGAGGAGGGCATCTCCAGCTCCCGGATGCGGATCGATCCGCAGCGGCCCGGGGTGGAGGACCTGCTGGACGAGATCAGTTCCGGTCTGCGCTCGTCGTGCACCTACGCCGGTGCGCGAAATCTGGCGGAGTTCCACGAAAGCGCACAGGTCGGCATCCAGTCCGCAGCCGGTTTCGCCGAGGGCCGCCCGCTGCCGACCGGCTGGTGAGCCGGACGTTCCGAGTGAACGGACCGCTCGTCCCAACAGGTTGGTCGAACAGTCCGTTCACTCCGAACCACTCACGACGATCAGGTGATCCGCGGGCGTGTCGCCCGAGGCGTGGCGGTCGTCGTCCGGATCAGGGGGTGAACTCGCCCTCCAGCATCTCCGTGACCAGCGCCGCCACCGGCGAACGCTCCGAGCGGGTCAGCGTGATGTGCGCGAACAGCGGGTGACCCTTCAACTTCTCGATCACCGCGGCCACCCCGTCGTGCCTGCCGACCCGCAGGTTGTCCCGCTGCGCCACGTCGTGCGTGAGCACCACCCGGGAGTTCGCCCCGAGCCGGGAAAGCACCGTGAGCAGCACGTTGCGTTCCAGCGACTGCGCCTCATCCACGATCACGAACGAGTCGTGCAGCGACCGGCCGCGGATGTGGGTCAGCGGCAGCACTTCCAGCATGCCCCGGTCGGTGACCTCGTCGAGCACGTTCTCGCTGGCCAGCGCACCGAGCGTGTCGAAGACCGCCTGCGCCCACGGCTGCATCTTGTCGTTCTCGCTGCCGGGCAGGTAGCCGAGTTCCTGACCGCCCACCGCGTACACCGGCCGGAACACCACGACCTTGCGGTGCTGCTGGCGCTCCATGACGGCTTCCAAGCCGGCGCACAACGCCAGCGCCGACTTGCCCGTCCCGGCGCGGCCGCCGAGCGAGAGGATCCCGACCTCCGGGTCGAGCAGCAGGTCCAGCGCGATCCGCTGCTCCGCGGAGCGCCCGTGCAACCCGAACGCCTCCCGGTCGCCGCGGACCAGCTTCACCTGCTTGTCCGCGGTGACCCGGCCCAGCGCGCTCTGCGACCCGGCCAGCATCCGAAGACCGGTGTTCGCGGGCAGGTCGCGGGCGTCGTCGAGGTCGGCCACGCCTTCCTTGAACAGGGTGTCCACCGCGTTCGGCGGCACGTCCAGGTCGGCCATGCCGTTCCAGCCCGTGGAAACGACGTCCTGCGCCCGGTACTCCTCGGCTTCCAAGGCGACCGACGCGGCCTTCACCCGCAGCGGCATGTCCTTGGTGACCAGCGTGACCCGGTACCCGTCGGCGGCCAGGTTCAGCGAACAGGCCAGGATCCGGGCGTCGTTGGAGTCGGTGCGGAACCCCGGCGGCAGCACCTCCGGGTCGGAGTGGTTGAGCTCGACGTGCAACGTGCCGCCGTGCTCTCCGACCTGCACCGGAGCGTCCAGGCGCCCATTGCGGATCCGCAGTTCGTCGAGGCCGCGCAGGGCTTCGCGTGCGAACCACCCGAGTTCGGGGTGGTGCCGCTTGCCCTCCAGCTCGCTGATCACGACCAGCGGCAGCACCACGCTGTGCTCGGCGAAGCGGGTCATCGCCCACGGATCGGACAGCAGGACCGAGGTGTCCAGCACGTAAGTGCGGAGCTCGACCGGATTCGGGACGCCTGCGGGAACACCGGTCTCGGCCGGGTGCTCCGCTGTGGGCTGGGAACGTCGTGTGGTCACGGCTACTCCCTCGCGGGCGTGGCGCGCACACCCGCTTGTCGGCGGGCCGGGCCTGCCCCTGCCCCGGCCTGGCCGGACCGGCGGGCGGTCCGGCGCAGCCGCAGGGACCGCGCACCGGCCCCGAGCGACCACGGTGGACGGTGATACCGTCCGATCCAGCCAACAGCCACGGTCAGGGCCTCCCCGGACGGGTCATTCACACGTCGACCCGTCACTTGCGGACGCTACCTGCGTGGTTCGGTTCTGGGCAGGCGACCACACAGGTGATTCGCCGGATGGTCGACCGGACTTCACATCCGCGCCCGTTCTGTCGGTTTTCCGCTCGCCCCGGAATCCCGGGACACCGAACGAATGCGCTGGTGAGCAAGGGTTCTCCGGAATTCACCCGCCGTTCAACGCCGACGCCCGGAACGCCGCGGGAGCACGCACGTGCGGTGATCAACACGGTGTCCACATTGGTCTGATCGAGTGAGCGACCGGCTGTACCGGTCATCGCGGCCGGCTACCGCCGAACGGAGCACCCGGCCTCGGCCTGCGGCAGGCACCCGAGCTCCCGCGCCAGCGCGCGCGGAGTCCACGCCTCGTCCAGCAATCGCCGCACCCGGTCACCACGCGCCGGGCAGGCGCCGAGCCAAGAGCCCACCAGCCGGCCGCCTTCGACGTAGGCGGCGGTGCGGACGGCTCGGCGCCGATCCGCGAGGAACTCCACCAGCGCACGGGCCCGCCGTTCGGACATCAGCCCCCATCGGCGCAGATGCCGGACAGCGGTGCCCGCATCAGCGCCGCGATCGTGCAGCAGCAGCGCCGCATCCCAGCGGACCCGGCTCAGCTGCCGCAGCAGCCCCTGCACCCGCTCCGCCAGCTCACCGTCCATGGCCACACCGGCGCCTGCCAGCACCTCGGCGGCCCACCGGCCCCAGCCCGGCCCTACCGCGATCCGGAGGCCGAGATCGGCGAGTCCTTCGGAGATCACGCTCTGCGGCGTGTCCCGCAACGCCAGTGCTAGTTCCGGCCGCTGCGCGGACGCGCTCTCCTTGCGGCACTGATCGGTGTGATGCCCGGGGTAGGACTCGTGCGCCACCAGCCACGGGAGCTGACCCGCCCAATGCTCGTGATCGGCGTTCACCGCGACCAGCGAGCGGAAGTCGCCGAGGTAGCGGTGCAAGCCGGTCCAGGGACGATCGCGGACGAGCCGGAAGCGCACGGACTCCTGGGCGGGCAGCCCGATCTCCGCGCGCGCCTGCGCGCGCAACGCGCGGGAAAGCGCCGACACCGCCGCGGAAAGCGAGTCGGCGGGCACCGCCTCGGCCGCGCGCAGGCGAGCGAGCCGGATCGCGGGATCTCCGCGGCCCGGCAGCACCGCGGCGAGTTCCGCGTGCACCCGCCGGTAGTCGTCCGGGTCGCCGGGCCGCGGGTGCACCTGGAAGCAGCGCTCGGCGGTGTCCGCGAGCGGGAGCTCTCGCCCGGCGAGCCGGTGCGCGGTGCATTCCAGCGCGGGGAGCTGGGCGGTGATGAACTCCTCGCGCGGCGCGGAAAGGCCGCAGCCGGGCAGTGCCGCGCGAAGCCGCTGCACGCTCGCTACCAGCCGCGACGGTGCCGGAGGTGCCTCGCGGGCAGCCCGATGGCGCAGCAGCGGATCGCCCGCGAAGGCTTCGACGGCACCGGGTTCGAGCCGATCGAGGCGTAGCCCGAGCAGCACGTACTCGTTAACGACCTGGTGGGCGTCCACGTCCGGACAGTACGACTCGGGGACATCGGGCGGAACCCGAGTTCGCGCGGGCGATCAGCGAATGGTATTGGCTCGCATTTCCCGAAACATGTTCGGAACATGCGAAACGGTCTCACCTTTAGGGCTGAGTCGATTAGATACACGATGGTGTTAACCGGCTGGGCATCCGCCTTCGGGATTGGTTAAGTTTTCCGCCAGGTGCTCCCCCGAAAGAACTTCCGGACTTCGGGGAAACGCACTAGCCACGTCCCGAACTACAAGGAGCATCCAAGTGCTGAAGAAGGCTGTGGTCGTCGCCGGTGCGGCGGCCGGTCTGATGGCGCTGGCCCCCATGGCCAACGCCGACAGCGCCGACAACGACGGCGTCAACCTGCTCAACGGCAACAACGTGAGCGTGCTGCCGGTCCAGGCGTGCGGCACCAACGCCGCCGTGGCCGGGGCGGTTGTGCCGATCCTGTCGCCGCAGCCCAGCCAGTGCGTGAACGCGCCGCTCACCGACCACCCGTCGGCGGAAGGCTGAGCGACCCCGGCGACCTCGGTCACCGCGCGAAGCGTCCGGATGCCCACTGCCCGACCGGGAAAGCATTCCCGGTTCTCCCGGTCGGTCACCTTCGGACGATCAGCCCGTGTTGATTCGAGGTTTTCGCACCGGCGGACCCGGCAAGCGCCGGAGATGTACGCAAGCACTACCGCCGGTGTTTTTCCTCCCCCGCCCCGAACCGATGAGCTGGGATTTCCCCGTCGAAGCACATCGGGGTCCGCCACGTAAGCCGAACCGTAATTCGGCGGACCGGGGTTTTCCCGCGGCAAGTAAGCAAGTGAATGGAGTAACAGAATGCTGAAGAAGGCTGTGGTTCTCGCAGGCGCGGCGGCCGGTCTGATGGCGCTGGCCCCGATGGCGAACGCCGACACCGCCGACAACGACGGCGTGAACCTGCTCAACGACAACAACGCCAGCGTTGCGCCGATCCAGGCGTGCGGCAGCAACGCCGCGGTGCTGGGTGCGGTCGTGCCGGTGCTGTCCCCGCAGTCCAGCAACTGCGTGAACGCGCCGCTGACCGACCACCCGTCGGTCGAGGGCTGACACACGTAGGCGCTCGTGTGGATGTGCGCGGAGGGCCAGGTCCGTTGGGCCTGGCCCTCCAGCATGTTCAGGGGCCTCCAGCACGAGCCCGGCGAGTCCGGGCCGCGAAATCAGCCGCCGTAGCGCCGGTGCCGCGCCGAGTACTCGCGCAGCGCGCGCAAGAAGTCGACCCGGCGGAACGCCGGCCAGTACGCCTCGCAGAACCAGAACTCCGAGTGCGCCGACTGCCACAGCATGAACCCGGACAACCGCTGCTCACCGGACGTGCGGATCAGCAGGTCCGGGTCCGGCTGGCCGGAGGTGTAGAGGTGCTCGGAGATGTGGTCGACGTTGAGGAACTCGGCCAGTTCCTCGATCGACGTGCCGGCCTCGGCGTGCTGCAGCAGCAGCTTGCGCACCGCTTCGGTGATCTCCTGCCGCCCGCCGTAGCCGACCGCGACGTTGACCTGCATCCCGCTGCGCCCCTCGGTGCGCAGTGCCGCCGCCGAGAGCCGCGCGGCCGTCTCGGTGGGCAGCAGGTCCAGGGCGCCGACGATCCGCACCCGCCACGGGCTGTCCGGGTCGGTGAGTTCGTCCACGACCCCGCTGATGATCTCCAGCAGGGCGTCCAGCTCCGCGCTCGTCCGCCCCAGGTTGTCGGTGGACAGCAGCCACAGCGTGACGACCTCGACCTTGGCCTCCTGGCACCAGCCGAGCAGTTCGCTGATCTTGCGCGCGCCCGCGCGGTGCCCGTGCGCGATGTCCAGCCCGGCCTCGCGCGCCCAGCGACGGTTGCCGTCCAGGATCACGCCTACGTGCCGGGGTGCCCGCGCGCCGGTGAGCTGGCGGCGCAACCGCCACTCGTAAACGTCATAGATGAGTTCCCGCAGACGAACCTTGAGCGCCACGCTCCCTGAGACTACGCGGGTGCTCTCGGCCACCCGGGTGGTCCCTCCGTCTGCGAACGACCCGCCGTCGCGCCGCGAACGGATCGCGAGTGCAACGGAGGTCACCACCGAGGCGCGGCACATCGAACCTACGGTGCCGTAACCTCCGTGCTGTGAGTAGCGCTGTGTCCGCCCGCCGCCCCGCCGCGTTCGTCAAACCCAGGATGCGCGGCTGGATCCACTTCTGGTCCCTGGTGGTCGCGGTCGCCGCGGGCGCGACGCTGATCGCGTTGGCCGCCGCCACCGTCTCCGCCGCCGCGGCGCTGGGCGCCTCGGTCTACGTGGCAACAGTGCTCGGCCTGTTCGGGGTGAGCGCGCTCTACCACCGCAAGACGTGGCGCACGGTGGGCGCGCGCACCTGGATGCGCAGGCTGGACCACTCGATGATCTTCCTGTTCATCGCGGGCACGTACACGCCGTTCGCGATGCTGGCGATGCAGCCCAAGACCGGTGCCGTCGTGCTCGCCGTGGTGTGGGGCGGTGCGCTCGGCGGGGTGGTGCTCAAGCTCGCCTGGCCGAACGGTCCGCGCTGGGTAGGCGTGCCGGTGTACGTGGCGTTGGGCTGGGTGGCGCTGTTCGTGCTGCCGGAGCTGCTGTCGAACGCGGGCGTTGCGGCGTTCGTGCTGCTGATCGTCGGTGGCGTGCTCTACACCTTGGGCGCGGTCGGTTACGCGACCCGGTGGCCCGACCCGTGGCCGAAGACCTTCGGGTACCACGAGTTCTTCCACTCCGCGGTGTCCGCGGCGGCGATCTGCCACCACGTGTCGATCTGGCTCGCGCTGTACGCCTGATCTCGCCGCGCAGGCGAGTTCAGCGGGCCAGCGCGGAAACCAGGTCTTCGACGGAAGTGACCGGCCGGTCGCAGACGTACCCGCGGCAGACGTAGGCGGCGGCTCGTCCGTCCACCAGCGGTCGCCCGGCCAGCAGCGGCACCTCCTCGGCCTCCGGTGGTCCGGCCACCGCGACCGCACCGCCCGGCGCGTGCCTGCGGGCGGCGACGGACAGCGCGGTCCGGTCCTCGTCGGTCTCCCCCGCCACCGCGACCTGGGTGGGGCCGTGCGCGAGCGCTTCCGCCGCGGCCATCCAGTGGCCTGCGAAGCGCGGAGCCCGCTCGGCGATCAGGCCCGCCCTGGTCAGCGCCTGCTCGGCGGCCGACCGGTAGCGGGCCGCGCGGTCCGGCCCGGCCAACGCCGCCGCGGTGATCAGCGCGGACGTCGTCGCGGACGCCCCGGACGGGCTGGCGTTGTCGGTCGGGTCCGAAGGGCGGCGCATGAGCGCTTCCGCGTCCGCGGCGGTGTCGTGGAACAGCCCTGCGTGCTCGTCGTCGGCGAACTGCTCCAGCGCGGTGTCCAGCAGCGCGCACGCGGTTTCGAGCCACCGCCGCCGCCCGGTCGCCTGGTGCAGTGCCAGCAGCCCCTCGGCAAGGCAGCCGTGGTCTTCGAGCACCCCTGCCGCGGCGCCCACCACGCCGTCGCGGGAGCTGCGGCGCAACCGGCCGTCGACCAGGTGCAGCTCGGTGAGCAGATCCGCGGCGCGTTCCGCCGCGTCGATCCACTGCGGTTCCTGCAACACCGCGGCCGCTTCGACCAGCCCGGTCAGCGCCATCCCGTTCCAGGCCGTCACGATCTTGTCGTCGATGCCCGGCTGCGGGCGCCTGGACCGCGCGTCCAGCAGCGCCTCGCGGATGCGCTGCCACCGGGGCAGGTCGTCCGGGTCGCGACGCAGCTGCAACGTCGAGGCGCCGTGCTCGAAGGTCCCGGCCGAGGTCACGTGCAGCAGCTCCGCGACCCACTGCGCGTCCTGCTCGCCGAGCACCTCCTGCAGTTCCTCGGGCGTCCAGACGTAGGTGAGCCCTTCCACGCCTTCGGTGTCGGCATCCAGCGAAGCGGCGAACGCGCCCTCCGCGGTGCGCAGGTCGCGCAGCAGGAACTCGCCGGTCTCGCGCGTGACCCGCTCCGCGAGCGCCGCCGACGACGCGCCCAGCTTGGCCAGGTGCGCGTACGCGCGCAGCAGCAGTGCGTTGTCGTAGAGCATCTTCTCGAAGTGCGGCACGACCCACTCGGCGTCGACGCTGTAGCGCGCGAAGCCCCCGGCGAGCTGGTCGTAGATGCCGCCGCGGGCCATCGCCTCGCAGGTCCCCTCGGTCATCGCCAGCGCGTCCGGCGAGCCGGTGCGCTCGTGGTGGCGCAGCAGGAACTCCAGCACCATCGACGGCGGGAACTTGGGGGCTCCGCCGAAGCCGGCGTTCGCGGCGTCGAACTCCTCGTGCAGCTGGGCCACCGCGGAGGACAGCACCTGCTCGTCCACCGCGGACTCCGGCAGCGGCGGGCGCTGCTCGGCGAGCTGCTCCACCACCCTGGTCGCGGCCGCGCGGACCTCGGCACCGCGCTCCGACCAGGCTTTGGCCACGGCGTCGAGCAGCTGCGGGAACGACGGCATCCCCTGCAGCGGGCGGGCCGGGTAGTAGGTGCCGCAGTGGAACGGTTCGCCGTCCGGAGTCAGGAAGCAGGTCATCGGCCAGCCGCCCTGGCCGGTCATGGCCTGGGTGGCCTCCATGTAGACGGAGTCGACGTCCGGGCGTTCCTCCCGGTCCACCTTGATGTTCACGAAGTTCTCGTTCATCACCGCGGCGATGTCGGCGTCCTCGAACGATTCGTGCGCCATCACGTGGCACCAGTGGCAGGCGGCGTAGCCGATCGACAGCAGCACCGGCACGTCCCGGCGCCGCGCCTCCTCGAACGCCTCCGGCGTCCACTGCCACCAGTGCACCGGGTTGTCCGCGTGCTGCAACAGGTACGGGCTGGTCGCGTCAGCAAGCCGGTTCGCCATGTCCGCCAGCGTCCCACTCGCGATGATCAGGTGCACCCGTGGCGGGTTCCCGCCCCTGCCGCGGGCGCGGCATCCTTGCTGCGACGGTGGGGTGAGACGACGAGGAGGCCCGATGCCGCAGATCCCGGACACCATGCGCGCTTCCGTGCTGCGCGACATCCAAGACGTCGAGGTGCAGGAACGGCCCGTTCCGGCGCCCGGGCCGCACGAGGTGCTGGTGCGGGTGGAGGCAGTGGGCACCTGCGGCTCGGACACGCACTACTACGAGCAAGGCCGCATCGGGACGTTCGTGGTGCGCGATCCGCTCGTCCTGGGGCACGAGTCAGGCGGAGTCGTGGTCGCCACCGGCGCGGCCGCGCAGCTGCACGCGCCGGGTGATCGGGTGTCCATCGAGCCCGGACAGCCGTGCTTCGTGTGCGCGCAGTGCCGCGCGGGCCGGTACAACCTGTGCCCGGACATGAAGTTCTTCGCGACACCGCCCATCGATGGAGCGTTCTGCGAGTACGTCACCGTGCACGAGCAGTTCGCGCACCGTGCGCCGGAGTCGCTCTCCGACGACGCGACCGGCTTGATCGAACCGCTCTCGGTGGGCGTGTGGGCGTGCCGGAAAGGCCACGTCGGACCCGGTTCGCGAGTGCTGATCACCGGTTCCGGCCCGATCGGGCTGGTCGCCGCGCAGACCGCCCGCGCGTTCGGCGCGAGCGAGGTCGTGGTCACCGACGTCGGCGCGCACCGCCTGCAACTGGCCGCCGAGCTGGCCGCGACCTCGACGATCAACGTCGCGGAGACGCCGCTGGGCGACGCGGGCTACGAACCGGACGTGTTGCTGGAGTGCTCCGGCGTGCCCGCGGCGGCCTCCGAGGCGATCCGCGCGGTCGGCCGCGCCGGGCGGGTGGTGCTGGTCGGCATGGGCGGCGAGCAGCTGGCGCTGCCGCTGGCGCACGTGCAGAACTTCGAGATCGAGCTGACCGGCACGTTCCGCTACGCCAACACCTGGCCCACCGCCATCGCGCTGGCGTCGAACCGGGAAGTGGACCTGGACCGGCTGGTCACGCACCACTTCGGGCTCGCCGAGGTGCCCGCGGCGCTCACCGCGGGCGCGACCGACCCGAAGGCGGTGAAGTCCGTGGTGCTGCCGCAGCGTTGATGCCGGTGGAGCTCGGGCCGCTAGCGGGTCGCTGCGCCGCCGTCGGAGCTCGCCTCCGAGTCCTTCGGCGCCGCACCGTCCTTCGGCTCCGCAGCATCCTCCGGCGCCGCGGCATCAGGCGCCTCCGATTCCTGCGCGGCGGTTTCACCCTCGCCGGCCTTGGCGGCGGCCCGCGCTTCGGCCCGGCGGACCCGGGCAGGGGTGGCGGCCGCGGCCCGCTCCTCGCTGAAGTTCGACGGCAGCTTCTTCAAGTGCTTGCTCATCGAGCGGATCAGGAACGCCACCGCGATGCCGAACAGGATCAGCAGCAGCAGGCCGACCGGGGAGGACTTGCCGAAGTCCTCCCCTTGCCCACCCGGATCCTGCGGCGGTGGTGGAGCCTGCGCGACCACGAAGGTCAGCGCCTCGTTCATGCCGACACCTTCTCCCGCACGCCGGAGAACAGGTCGTCCTCCGGCAACGTCGTATCGACCAGCGAGCGAACCAGCTCGTAGTCCTCGGTCGGCCACAGCGCCCGCTGGATGTCCGGCGGGACGGCGAACCAGCGGCTGTCCGGATCGATCTGGGTGGCGTGCGCGCGCAGCGCGTCGTCCCGCTGCTCGAAGTATGCCCCGCACTCCACCCGGGTCGTGACCCGCTCGTCCGGGTCGGGCCGGTCCCGCTCGTCCCACCTGGCCAGCCACTCGCCGTAGGGCGATTCGACACCGCGCTCCAGCAGCGCGTCGTGGAACAGCTGCATCTTCTTCCGGGAGAAGCCGTGCGAGTAGTACAGCTTCAGCGGCTGCCACGGCTCGCCCGCCGCCGGGTGCAGGTCGGGGTCGGCCGCCTCGTCGAACGCGGTCATCGAGACCTCGTGGCAGCGGATGTGGTCCGGGTGCGGGTAGCCGCCGCTCTCGTCGTAGGTGATCAGCACGTGCGGCTGGAACTCGCGGATGACGCGCACCAGGTCGGCGACCGGGCCGACCTGGTCGATCGTGGCGAAGCAGCCCTCCGGCAGCGGCGGCAGCGGGTCGCCCTCCGGGAGGCCGGAGTCGACGTAGCCGAGCCAGTGGTGCCGGACGCCGAGGATCTCCGCGGCGCGGGCCATTTCGGTGCGGCGGATCTCCGGCATGTTCGCGAGCACCTCCGGGCGCTCCATGGCCGGGTTCAGGATGCTGCCCGCCTCACCCCCGGTGCACGTGACGACCATCACGTCGTGCCCCTCGGCGGCATAACGCGCGGTGGTCGCCGCTCCCTTGCTGGACTCATCGTCCGGGTGCGCGTGCACCGTCATCAGACGCAGCTTCTCGGCCATCGCCAGGCTGTTCCTTCCTGCTCCCAGTCGCACCGGACCCGCTGACCGCCGGCCGGACACCCCGGGGATACTCAACGAGGGTGCCGACACCCATTGTTCCCAATGCGCCGAAAACCCTGGGCGGCCGGGGAGGCATCGCCCGGACCGGGCACCCCCGTTGGGAGCACGGAACAGGAAGGCGGCGACGGTGAGCAGCCAGCAGGTCCCGGAAGGGCGGTACGGCTCGCGCGAGCGCAGGCCGGACCGGCCGCGGGTCCGATGGGCGCTCGGCGCGTTGACCGCACTGGTGCTGATCGGTGCCTCCGTGCTCGCCTACACGAACCTCGGCAGCCCGCCCATCCAGGGCAAACAGGCCGCGTTCCAGGTGCTCGACGACAGTTCGGTACACGTCACCGCGGAGGTGCAGCGCGACGATCCGCGCCGTCCGGCGGAGTGCGTGATCCGGGCGCTCGGCGTTTCCGGCGCGGAGACCGGCCGCAAAGAGATCTACATCCCGCCGGCGACCGACACGGTCCGGCAGGAAACGGTGGTGCGCACCTCGGAACGGCCGATGACCGGCGAGGTGTACGGCTGTACATACAACGTTCCCGAATATTTGTCCACCCTCCGGCGGCCAACTGGGTGAAGCGTCGTGCGCACCGCGGGATACTGCTTAAATGCACTCCATCGGTGCGCCGATTCGTGCTATCCTCGAGGGCAGCACGGCCCCGCGCGGGCCGTGTTTTTCCGTTCTGGCAGTAGCCGGAATGCGCTGAGGACGGGAAGTTGTCGGCCCGCGGATGGCGGGTCGCCGTCGACGAGGAGTGGTGACCGTGAGCGATACCCAGGTGACCTGGCTGACCCAGGATGCTTACGACCGGCTCAAGGGTGAGCTGGACGAGCTCGTGGCCAACCGCCCGGTGATCGCCGCGAAGATCAACGAGGCCCGGGAGGAAGGCGACCTCAAGGAGAACGGTGGTTACCACGCGGCCCGCGAGGAGCAGGGCCAACTCGAATCCCGGATCCGCCAGCTGCAGGAACTGCTGCGCACCGCCAAGGTCGGCGACGTCCCGACGGAGTCCGGCATCGCCAAGCCCGGCTCGGTGCTGACCGTCCGCTTCGACGGCGAGGACGAGACCGAGAAGTTCCTGCTGGCCACCCGCGAGGAGGGTGCGCACGGCGAACTGGAGGTCTACTCGCCCAGCTCCCCGCTCGGCCAGGCGCTGCTGGAGGCCAAGCAGGGCGAGACCCGCGAGTACGAGCTGCCCAACGGCGGCACCATGAAGGTCACGCTGGTGGAGGCCGAGCCGTTCCTCGGTTGACCCGCGGGCGGTGCGGGTGCGGCCCCGCGCCCGCACCGCGCTATTGCTGACCGGTCGGTTTTCCGACCGGTCTTTTTCTCGATCCGCTTTTCCGGACAATAGCGGGTTCGCGTCAACCACCGGTGGCGGATTCCTCGGCATTGCGGGGAATTGGCGGAATCGATCTGGGTGCCGTGCCCGCTGCGGTCCGCACGGGCGCGGCGGGGTTTTTGATCGGCGCCCGCGGGTTTCGGCCCCAACGATCTCGAACTAATTCGGGCCCCGCCGGCGAGCGCATCGCGCGCCCGGTGCGCTGATCCACCCGGCTTATCCCGGCACTCATCCATTGGTGCCGGATCCGGTTACGTTGCGCAGTCGCGTTTCGCGTGGAGCTGAACGGTCACTCCGCCTCGGCGATCCGCTCCAGCAGCGGCCGGAACCGCGGCGGCACCGGCGTGGACAGCGCGATCGATGTCGAGGTCCGCAGCACGTGCGGCACCGCCACGACCTCGTCGACCACCCGCTGCAGATCCGCGTTGGAGCGCGCCACGATCCGCACGAACAGATCCCCTTGGCCGGTGGTCGCGTGCACCTCGCACACCTCGCCGATCGCCGCCAGCTTCGCGGCGACCGCGTCCCGCCTGCCCTGCGCGATCTCCAGCACCGCGAACGCGGTGAGCCCGTAGCCCATTTCGGCCAGGTCCAGGTCCGGCGGGAACCCGCGCAGAATCCCGCTGCGCTGCATCCGGTCCATCCGCGCCTGCACGGTCCCGCGGGCGACGCCGAGCCGCCGGGAGCACTCCAGCACTCCCAGCCGCGGCTCGTCGGCCAGCAGCAGCAACAACCGGGCGTCCAACGAGTCCATTCCGCACCTGCACAACCTGCTCGGATTTTCGCGGTTCACCGCGGCGATGCTGGACAACTTGTCCAGTGTTCTCGACGGCGATTGCTCAGGATGCCCGACGGGCCCACGCTGGCGCAGCAGCGCCGTACCAGCGAGGAGGACATCGTGACCACTGTGGACCCGCACGGCACCGAGCACGTGGGCACCGGCGAACTCGATGACGTCACCTTCGACCAGATGCAGCGGCTCGTCGGCCTCGTCGAGCACGACGACAGCCGCGACCCGTTCCCGGTGCGGGCGATGGACGCGGTGGTGTTCGTCGTCGGCAACGCCACCCAGAGCGCGCTGTTCTACCAGGTCGCGTTCGGCATGGAACTCGTCGCCTACCGAGGCCCGGAGCAGGGCGAACGGGACCACAAGTCGTACGTGCTCAAGTCCGGGTCCGCGCGGTTCGTGCTCAACGGCGCGGTCGATCCGGACAGCCCGCTGGCCGACCACCACCGGCGGCACGGGGACGGTGTCGTGGACATCGCGCTGGAGGTCGAGGACGTGGACCGCTGCGTCGAACACGCCCGCGCGCAAGGGGCGCGGGTGCTCGAGGAGCCGCACGAGGTCTCCGACGAGCACGGCACGGTGCGCACCGCCGCGATCGCCGCCTACGGCGAAACCAGGCACACGCTGCTCGACCGCAGTCGCTACACCGGCCCCTACCTGCCCGGTTACGTGCCCCGCAGCGGCGGCTACGTCAAGCCCGAAGGCGCCCCGAAGCGGCTGTTCCAGGCCGTGGACCACTGCGTCGGCAACGTCGAACTGGGCCGGATGGACGAGTGGGTGTCGTTCTACAACCGCGTGCTCGGGTTCGTGAACATGGCCGAGTTCGTCGGCGACGACATCGCCACCGAGTACTCCGCGCTGATGAGCAAGGTCGTCGCCAACGGCAACCACCGGGTGAAGTTCCCGCTCAACGAGCCTGCGGCGGGCCGCAAGAAGTCGCAGATCGACGAGTACCTGGAGTTCTACCGCGGCGCGGGCTGCCAGCACATCGCGCTGGCCACCGGCGACATCCTGCGCACCATCACCGCGATGCGGGCGGCGGGCGTGGAGTTCCTGGCCACGCCGGACTCCTACTACGACGACCCGCAGCTGCGGGCGCGGATCGGCGAGGTGCGGCTGCCGATCGAGACGCTGAAGGAGCACGGCATCCTCGTCGACCGGGACGAGGACGGCTACCTGCTGCAGATCTTCACCAAACCGATCGGGGACCGGCCGACGGTGTTCTTCGAGCTGATCGAGCGGCACGGTTCGCTCGGCTTCGGCAAGGGCAACTTCAAGGCGCTGTTCGAGGCGATCGAGCGCGAGCAGGAGCTCCGCGGCAACCTCTGAGTCCGATCGGGCGCCGCGCGGGCGTGTCGGCAAGCTCGCACATCCGGCGAAACCGTCCGGTGATCCCGAGTGAGCGGACCGTTGGACCGATCTTGCGGGGCGAACGGTCCGCTCACTCCGGCACGACCACACCGGCCCGGATGGCGCGCGGGCGTGTCGGCCGGGGCCGAGTGCTCAGCGCTTCGCCACGACGGTGAAGCCCGCACTGGACAGCTCCGAGACCACGTGCTCGCGGTGCTCCGGCCCGCGCGTCTCCAAGCTGACCTCCACGTCGACCTCGCCCAGCGCCAGCGCCCCGGAAATCCGCGAATGCTCGATGTCCAGCACGTTCGCCGCCAGATCGCCGAGCTGCGCGACCAGCCCGGCCAGCGAACCCGGCCGGTCCGGCAACCGCACCCGCAGCGACAGGTACCGGCCCGCGGAGGTCATGCCGTGCTGGATGAGCTGCAGCAGCAGCACCGGGTCGATGTTGCCGCCGGAAAGGACCGGCACCGCAGGCGGGACGACCAGGTCCGGACGCTCCAGCAGCCCGGCCACCGCGGCCACCCCGGCAGGCTCGGCGACCAGCTTCATCCGCTCCAGGCACAGCAGCAGCGCCCGGGACAAGGACTGCTCGCTGACCGTGATGACCTCGTCGGCGAACGCCGACACGTGCTCGAAGGTCACCGCGCCCGGCTCGGCGACCGCGATGCCGTCGGCCATCGTGCGCGTGTCGGTGACCCGCACCGGATGCCCGGCGGCCAGCGAACCCGGCCAGGCCGCGGCCTGCTCCGCCTGCACCCCGATCACCCGGACCTCCGGACGCAGGGCCTTCACCGCGGCGGCCACCCCGCCGAGCAGACCGCCGCCACCGGTCGGCACCAGGATCGTGCCGACCTGCGGCAACTGGTCCAGGATCTCCAGCCCGACCGTGCCCTGCCCGGCCAGCACCGCGGGGTGGTTGAAGGGGTGGATGAACTCGGCGCCGGTGCTGTCGGCGTATTGCGTGGCGAGCGCGAGCGTCTCGGACAGCACTCCGCCCTCCGCCCGCACGGTCGCGCCGTAGGACTGCGTCGCCGCGAGCTTCGGCAGGGTGGCGCGTTCCGGCATGAACACCGTGGAGCGAATGCCCAGCAACGACGCGGCCAGCGCCACGCCCTGGGCGTGGTTGCCCGCGCTGGCGGCCACGACACCGGCCGCGCGCTGCCGCTCGGTCAACTCCTGCAACCGCACGTATCCGCCGCGCAGCTTGAACGACCCGGTGCGCTGCAGGTTCTCGCACTTCAGGAAGACTTCGCCGCCGACCTGCTCGGCGAGCACGCGGGAATGCTCCAACGGCGTGCGGCGGATGACGCCTTCGAGCTCCTCGGCGGCCGCGCGCACCCGGTCCAGGCTGATCAGCATTCTTCCATCGTGCACCAGCGCGAATCCCGACCGCTGCGCGAGGTGTTGGGTACGCTCGGAGGGCACCTGATCGTCCGGACTTCGACCGCGGCGCTCGACCGGCGCCGGCGGCACGCCAGGCGCCGACGCTCGAAAGGGCACTGGTCCGCACGGCGCCACTGGTCCGCAAGGCGCCACTGGGAGGACGCATGACCTCGGCGACAGCCTCGACGGGCACGGTCCGGCTGGTCGGCGGGATCGCGGTGGCCACGATCCTGTCCGGGACCGCGGTGCTGGTGGTGGCTCAGGCGGGCTGCGACGACCCGGGCGGCTACGCCCCGCGCGAGGAGGGCGTCACCGAACTCGTCGGCGGCTGCGTCGGGCCGGAGGACCTGCCGATCGCACCCGAGGTCGAGTCCGGCCAGCACCCGCTCGTTCCCACCAGCGACCCCGCGGTAGCGCCCTGACCTGCACGTACGCGGAAGTGCGCGCTGGCAGCCCGCACGCACTTGAGCGCTCGGGTCGTCGCGGCGATCCGCTCAGAGCGCGGCGAGCAAGTCCTCGACGAGGTCGTCCGGGTCCTCGATGCCGACCGACAGCCGCACCAGCTCGGCGGGGACCTGCAGCACCGAACCGGCGGTGCTCGCGTGCGTCATCTGCCCCGGGTGCTCGATCAGCGACTCCACGCCGCCGAGCGATTCGGCGAGGGTGAACAGCCGGGTCCGGGCGCACACCTCGAGCGCCGCCTGCTCGCCGTCGACGTGGGTGAACGAGACCATCCCGCCGAAGCCGCGCATCTGCTTGGCGGCGACCTCGTGGCCGGGGTGTTCCTCCAGGCCCGGGTAGTAGACCTTGGCGACCTTCGGGTGCCCGTGCAGCGCGTTGACGATCCGCTCGGCGTTCGCGCTGTGCCGGTCCATCCGGGCGGCCAGCGTCTTGAGTCCGCGCAGCGTCAGCCAGGCGTCGAACGGGCTGGGCACCGCGCCCGCGCTGTTCTGCAGGAAGGCCACCTGCGCGGCGAGCTCGTCGGAGGAGGTGAGCACCGCGCCGCCGACCACGTCGGAATGCCCGCCGAGGTACTTCGTGGTCGAGTGCACCACCGCGTCCGCACCCAGCTCCAGCGGCCGCTGCAGGTACGGCGAGGCGAACGTGTTGTCCACGACCAGCTTCGTGCCCGCGTCGCGCGAGAGCTGCGCCAGCGCGGCGATGTCGGCGATGTTCAGCAGCGGGTTGGTCGGCGTCTCCACCCAGATCAGCTTCGTCTCCGGGCGCACCGCCTGCCGCACCGCGCCGGCGTCCGAGACCGGGACCGGGGTGTACTGCACGTCCCAGCCGGTGAGGACCTTGTCGATGAGCCGGTACGTGCCGCCGTAGGCGTCGTCCGGGATGATCACGTGGTCGCCGGGGCGCAACGTCGCGCGCAGCACCGCGTCGCTGGCCGCCATCCCGGAGGCGAAGGCCGCGCCGTGCTTGGCGCCCTCCAGCGCAGCCAGGCATTCCGCCAGCGCGGTGCGAGTGGGATTGCCGGTGCGCGAGTACTCGTAACCCGCTCGCTGTCCGCCGACGCCGTCCTGCGCGTAGGTGGAGGTGGCGTGGATCGGCACGATCACCGAACCGGTGGCCGGGTCGGGTTCCTGGCCCGCGTGGATCGCGCGGGTGGCGAAGCCGTCACTCATGTGCAGCAGCGTACGGGCCCCTTCGGCGGATGGCGCCCGGCAGGTCCGAGCGCACCCGAAGCGGTGATCTCCACGACGACGGCCCCCGGCGAACCGGGGGCCGCGGCGTTGGAGCGCTCAGCTCACAAGGGGTGCTGCGAAGGCTTGATCACCACTGCGGGGGCTGCTGCCCGTACTGCTGCTGCGGGTAGCCGCCCTGCTGCGGTGGCTGGCCGTAAGGATTGCCGTACGGGCCGGGCTGTCCGTAGCCGGGCTGGGGCTGGCCGGGCTGGGGCTGCCCGGGTTGCGGCTGCCCGAACCCGCCCTGTGGCGGCTGGCCGTAGGGGCCGGCCTGCGGCGGCTGCTGCCCGAACTGCGGCTGGCCCGGATGCGGTTGACCGGGCTGGGGCTGGCCGAACGGCTGGCCGGGTTGCGGTTGACCGGGTTGCGGCTGGCCGAACGGCTGGCCCGGCTGCGGCTGGCCGAACCCGGCGGCAGCCGGGGCCGGAGCCCCCGCCGAACCACCGGAGAGCCACGCCCCGGTCCCGGGCAGGAACGCCAGCACCGCGACCGCGGCGCCGATGAGCAGCGT
The DNA here is from genome assembly GCF_016526145.1 of Saccharopolyspora galaxeae. GTDB lineage: Bacteria > Actinomycetota > Actinomycetes > Mycobacteriales > Pseudonocardiaceae > Saccharopolyspora_C > Saccharopolyspora_C galaxeae. The sequence goes on along the minus strand of NZ_JADDUE010000002.1, from coordinate 687,152 downwards.
CAGGATCGCCGACCACACCGCGGAGGGGAGCACGAAGATGTTGATCAGGGACACGACCGCGACCACCGCGCCGGTACCGCCGGCCAGAATCTGGCCGAGCGACTTGCGCTGCAAGATGAACGCGCCACCGACGATCATCGCGATCAGCACCACGATCGAGATCACGATCATCGTGACCGGGAACGCCAGCGACGGCGTCGGCGCGGTCATGCCGAGGGATTCGGACAGCTGCTTGAGCCGGTTCACCGCCGAGATCATCATGAACATCCCGACCAGCTGCAGGACCAGCATCAGCCCGCCACCGCCGATCGCGGTCCAACCGGCCGCCTGCGCGAGCCCGCGGTTGTTCTCGCCGCCTTGCTCGCCGAACGCGCCGTAGCCGGTGTTCGGCGGCGGGGCACCGAATCCCGGCTGGGCCTGCGGAGCGGGGAAACCGCCGCCGGGCGTGCCAGGCTGCTGAGGCGCGCCCGGGTACTGGGGCTGCTGGGGGAACCCGCCCGGCTGGCTCTGCGTGCCGGGCTGGTTGTACATCGGCTGCGCGGGCTGCATGTTCGGCGGGACGACCTGCGTGGTGCCTTCACCGGGAGCCGAGCCGGACGTGCCGGGCTGCTCGTACATCGGCTGCGGCGGCTGCATCGTCGGCGGCACGACCTGGGTGGATTCGCCGGTGCCGTACTGCTGCGCGGGTTGCTGGGCAGGCCGCACGACCTGCGTCGAATCACCGGGCGCTTGCCCGGACTGCCCGGTGCCCTGCTGTCCGGTTCCCTGCTGCCCGGCGTCCTGCTGCGGCTGCGCCGGGCGAACGACCTGCGTGGCGTCCGGGTTGGGGGCCTGTTCGGCGTCCGTGGCCTGCGGGTCCAGCTTGGAACCGATCTGGGTGCCTTCCGCGTCCGGCGGCTCGCCACCGGCTCCCTGCGGTTGCTGTCCCTGCTGGCCACCGTCCGGCGGCTGCGGAGAGCTCATCGGGTTTCCTGACCCCCTTGGGCGTGAAGCACGAAATCCTTGGTGTTGCGTCCTGCACACGCTATCCGATAGGTGAGCAGCGTAGCGGCCATCCGTAACGAATCGTCAACGTCCGGCGATGAAGGCCAGCACGTCCTGCCGGGTCACCACCCCGGCCGGTTTGCCGCCGACGAGCACCATCGCGCCGTCCGCTCCCGCCAGCGCGGACATCGCGGCGCTGATCTCCTCACCCGCGCCGATGGTCGGCAGCGGGGGCGACATGTGCTGCTCCACCCGGTCGGCGAGCTGAGCGTTGCCCGCGAACAGCGCGTCCAGCAGGTCGCGCTCGTTGACCGCCCCGGCGACCTCGGCGGCCATCACCGGCGGTTCGGCGTTGACCACCGGCATCTGCGAGACGCTGAACTCGCGCATGATCGCGACCGCCTCCGCGACGGTCTCGTTCGGGTGCACGTGCACCAGCTCCGGCATCGTGCCGTCCTTGCGCAGCAGCACGTCCTTCATCGACCCGCCGGCGTGGTCCGGGGACAGGAAGCCGTACTTGGCCATCCAGGAGTCGTTGAACACCTTGCCGAGGTAGCCGCGCCCGCCGTCGGGCAGCAGCACCACGATCACGTCGTCCGGCCCGGTGCGCTCCGCGATCCGCAGCGCCGCGGCCGCGGCCATCCCGCACGAGCCACCGACCAGCAGCGCCTCCTGGTGCGCGAGCTCGCGGGTCATGCCGAAGGAGTCCTGGTCCGAGATCGGCACGATCTCGTCGCAGATGCCGCGGTCGTAGGTCTGCGGCCAGAAGTCCTCGCCGACGCCCTCCACCAGGTACGGCCGCCCGCCGCCGCCGGAGTACACCGAACCCTCCGGGTCGGCGCCGATGATCCGCACCTTCCCGCCGGAGACCTCCTTGAGGTAGCGGCCGATGCCGGAGATGGTGCCGCCGGTGCCGATGCCCGCGACGAAGTGCGTGATCCGGCCCTCGGTCTGGCGCCAGATCTCCGGGCCGGTGCTGAGGTAGTGCGACTCCGGGTTGGCGTCGTTGGCGTACTGGTTCGGCTTCCACGCGCCGTCGATCTCGGTGACCAGCCGGTCCGAGACGCTGTAGTAGGAATCGGCGTGCTCCGGCGGAACCGCGGTCGGGCACACCACGACCTCCGCGCCGTACGCCTCCAGCACGCTGCGCTTGTCCTCGCTGACCTTGTCCGGGCACACGAACACGCAGCGGTAGCCCTTGCGCTGGGCCACCATCGCCAGCCCGACGCCGGTGTTGCCGGAGGTGGGTTCGACGATGGTGCCGCCGGGCCGCAGCTGCCCGGACTCCTCGGCGGCCTCGACCATCCGCAGCGCGATCCGGTCCTTCACGCTGCCGCCCGGGTTGAAGTACTCGACCTTCGCCAGCACCGGCGTGGAAGCGGAGCCTGCCAGCGAGTTCAACCGCACCAGAGGGGTGTTGCCGACGAGGTCGACGACGTGCTCGACGTACTCCACTGCGCCAGTCCCTTTCGCAGTCGTGACGATGTGGTGTTGAGCCTAAATGCCCGCGATCGGCTAACCCCGCCGCCCGCCCGGCCGACACGCCAGGCGGGAAGGTTTTGCCGGTCGGCAGCGTCTTCGGTGATGGAGAGATTTTTCGGTCCGAGCCGACGACATCGGGCGGCCGACGGATTTCGCGCCGGTCGGCGCAGGAGGGGCAGGTCATGATCGGGGCTCGTGCGGTGCGGCTGGCGATGATGGCCGCCGGCACCCTCGGAGGGCTTTCCGGAGCGGCGTACGGACTGCTCAACGGCCAGTCGCGGTACGCGCGCCGGGTGATCGGCGTGCCCTCGGCGGTGCCGCTGCGCTCCGACGGGGTCCACCTGCCGGACGGCAGCGGACCGGTGGCACCCGCCGACCTGCCCGCGGGCACCGAGCCGCTGGAGCTGGTGGTGCTCGGCGACTCGTCGGCGGCGGGGCTGGGCGTGGACTCCCCGTACGAGCTGCCGGGCGCGCGGATCGCCCGTGGCATGGCCGAGGAGACCGGGCGGCCGGTCGCGCTGAGCACCTACGCGATCGTGGGGTCGACCTCGAAGGACCTGGCCGCTCAGGTGCAGGCGGCGTTGAGCAGACCGCCGCAGCTGGCGCTGGTGATCATCGGCGCGAACGACGTGACCGCCCGGCAGTCGGTCGCGGCCTGCGCCGCGCTGCTCGGTTCCGCGGTGGGCGAACTGCGCGCTGCGGGCGTCGGCGTGGTCGCGGGGACCTGCCCGGACCTGGGTGCGATCCGGCCGATCCCGCAGCCGCTGCGGTCGGTGGCCTCGTCGTGGAGCCTCGCGCTGGGGCGGGCGCAGCGCCGGGCCGTGGAAGCCGCCGGCGGGCACGCGGTGCCGTTGGCCGATCTGCTGTCTCCGGAGTTCCTGACCCGGCCGCAGGAGTTCTTCAGCCCGGACCGGTTCCACCCGTCCGCCGCCGGATACGAGGCGGCCGCGAAGCTGCTGCTGCCCGCGTTGTGCGCGGCCATCGGCGAATGGAGTGGTGGACCGTTGCCGCAGGCACCGACCCGTTCCGCGGCCGCGGAGGCGCGGCGGCCGACCAGCCGGGCGATGGCCCGGCTCAACCGGCGCTTCGGGCGCCGCGGCACGGACTGAACCGCACGCGGAAGGTGACGGTCGTCTCAGGCGGAAGCGGGCCGCGTCGGTTTTACAGTGGCCGAGAACGGCACGCCGTGCCAGCTCGGTGTCGTGCGCAGTGCGTCGGCGTTCGCTTACAACGCGGTCATCGCGGTCCTGCCCGGCGCGGTGCCAGCATCGTGCGCAGCACGGTATTGGAGATCGTGCGAAGCACGGTGTTGGACACAGTGCGCAGCACGGTGTTGGGCACAGTGCGCAGCACGGCATCGGACACCATGCCCCGGCACGCCCCGAACGAAGGAGTTCCCGCCATGCCCGAAGCAGTGATCGTTTCCGCTGCCCGCTCCCCCATCGGCCGCGCAGGCAAGGGCGCACTGGTCGACGTCCGCCCGGACGACCTGTCCGCGCAGATCGTGCGCGCGGCGCTGGACAAGGTGCCGGAGCTGGACCCCACCGAGATCGACGACCTGCTGCTGGGCTGCGGCCTGCCCGGCGGTGAGCAGGGCTTCAACATGGGCCGCGTCGTCTCGGTGCTGCTGGGCTACGACCACCTGCCCGGCGCCACGATCACCCGCTACTGCTCCTCCAGCCTGCAGACCACGCGGATGGCGCTGCACGCGATCAAGGCCGGTGAGGGCGACGTGTTCATCAGCGCCGGTGTGGAGGCGGTGTCCCGGTTCGCCAAGGGCAACTCGGACTCGCTGGACGACACGCACAACCCGCTGTTCGCCGACGCCGAAGCCCGCACCCAGGCCACCGCGGAGCAGGGCGCCGACGACTGGACCGACCCGCGCGAGTTCGGCAAGGTCCCGGACGTCTACATCCCGATGGGCCAGACCGCGGAGAACCTGGCACGGGCCAAGGGCGTCTCCCGCGACGAGATGGACGACTTCGGCGTGCGTTCGCAGAACCTCGCCGAGAAGGCGATCGCGAACGGGTTCTGGTCGCGCGAGATCACCCCGGTGACCACGCCGTCCGGACAGATCGTCGACTCCGACGACGGGCCGCGCGCCGGGGTCACCAAGGAAGCCGTGTCCGGCCTCAAGCCGGTGTTCCGCCCGGACGGCCGGATCACCGCGGCGAACTGCTGCGCGCTCAACGACGGCGCGGCCGCGCTGGTGATCATGAGCGACACCAAGGCCAAGCAGCTGGGCCTCACTCCGCTGGCGCGGATCGTGTCCACCGGGGTGAGCGGGCTGTCCCCGGAGATCATGGGGCTCGGCCCGGTGGAGGCGTCCAAGCAGGCGCTGGCCCGCGCCGGGATGGGCATCGGCGACATCGACCTGGCCGAGATCAACGAGGCGTTCGCCGCGCAGGTCATCCCGTCCTACCAGGAACTCGGCCTGCCGCTGGAGAAGCTGAACGTCAACGGCGGCGCGATCGCGGTCGGGCACCCGTTCGGCATGACCGGCGCGCGGATCACCAACACGCTGCTGAACTCCTTGCAGTGGCACGACAAGCAGTTCGGCCTGGAGACGATGTGCGTCGGCGGTGGCCAGGGCATGGCGATGGTCCTCGAACGGCTCTCCTGACCCGCTGCGCCGGGTGTGAGCGACGGATCACGCTCCCGAAAAAGCGCCCGTTCCCTGCTGGGAACGGGCGCTTTTCGTGCGTTGCGCGGCGCTAGTTGTTGTTGAAGTAGGACAGCAGCCGCAAGATCTCCAGGTACAGCCAGACCAGCGTGGTCATCAGACCGAAGGCGATGTACCAGCTGACCTTGGCGTCCACACCGCTCTTGATCGCCCGGTCCGCGGCGTCGAAGTCCAGCAGGAAGCTGAACGCGGCGATGCCGATGCACAGCAGGCTGAACCCGATGGCCATCGGGCTGCCGTCGCGCAGGCCGAGCCCGCCGGGCACGAAGAACCCGACGACCAGGTTGACCAGCATCGCGACCGCGGCACCGGCGACCAGGCCGATGATCCACTTGGTGAGCTTCGGCGTCACCCGGATCGCGCCGGTCTTGTAGACCACCAGCATCGCGGCGAACACGCCCATGGTGCCCGCGATCGCCTGCATGATCATGCCGGGGCCGCCGACGCCGGTCCGGCTCAGCAGTTCGCCGAAGACGTAGCTGATGCCGCCGAGGAACACGCCCTCGACCGCGGCGTAAGTGACGACCAGCCAGGGGCGCACCTTCTTGGTGAAGATGATGACCAGCGACACCACCAGGCCCACGATCGCAGCGGGCAGCGCCAGCATGGCCATCCCGCTGACGTAAGTCGCAGCACCGGTGATCAGCGTGATGGCGAGCGTGATGGCCGTCTTGGTGACCACGTCGTCGATGGTCATCGGACGCGCGGTCTGCGGCGGAGCAGCCGGCGCGCGGCCGGGCGCTGCGGTGCCGCCCCGGCCGTAGTCGAAGTTCGCGTACCCGCCGCTGTGTCCCGGCAGGTTCTTGAACGCTGGGTTGCTCGTTGTGCGCAACTCGTCCTCCTGGCGTGCTTTGCGCCGTCACCGTGCTAACGACCGAACCCGCCGGTTGGTTCCCGACTAGGTAAAGCCGACATTACCTGCCTGGCGGTGATCAGTGCCCGCCCCGTCGGAAACTACTCCGCATCGCAATGTCCGGGAATAACGGTCACGTTCCGGCGGCAACCTTTCCACCGGGCTGCGGCCGGTACTGCTGGAACTCCTCGGAAGGCCGCTGCGCTGGGCCGGAAGAGTGCCGATCTCGGCCGAGCCCGCCGCCGATGTCGCTTTCGGTGACCGCGCCGATTACCCGGATGTCCGCTTGTAACCACATTCCGTGACCGGAAGTATCCGCTGCGGGCGTCCGCGTGCCACGTCGGGGGGTTTGCGCCGGTCAGCGGCTCACGAAAGTGAGCCGCTGATCGCGAGGACGTCGGCGCCCCGCTCTCCCAGACCGAGACTGGAGCATGGATGCGCACGTTCAAGAAATTGCTCACAGCGGTGGCCGGATCCGCTGTGCTCGCCGGCGGCGTGCTGCTGGCGACGCCCGGCGCCGCCGTCGCCGCACCGGAAGAAGGGATCGGCCACGAAACCAAACCAGGACAGCCCTACGCAGGCGTGCAACGGGACCGCGACTGGCTCGGCTCGTACATCGTCGGCGACAAGCAGGTGTGGTGCGTCCAGTTCGCGCTGAAGGCGCCGGACACCGGTGAGCAGTACCAGCCCGGCGACGAACTGCTGACCAAGTGGGGCACCCCGCTGCCCGACGACGTCGCGGCGAACATCTCCTACCTGCTGCTGCGCTACGGCAGCACGCAGAACCCGGACGAGGCGGCGGCGCTCGCGCACCTGCTGCACTCGTGGACCTCGCCGCCGCGCACCCCGGACGACCTCGACCCGGGCAAACCGTTCGAGCAGATCGCCTACGACGTCGACTTCCAGTTCGGCAAGCTGCCGCAGAGCACCAAGGACGCGGTCGAACGGCTGCGCGCCGACGCGGAACGCAACCGCGGGCCGTGGCAGGCGTCGCTGGCCGCGCCGGAGCAGGAACAGGTCATCGGGCAGCAGGCCGACTGGACGTTCACGGTCGAGCACCCGGACGGCCGCGGCGTCACCGGCGTCCCGGTCCGGATCAACGCCACCGACGCCGAGGTCGAAGGGCTCGACGAGAACGGGACCATCACCACTCCGGAAAGCGGTGAGCCGCTGCAGCTGAAGGTGACCCCCACCGGCCCGAACCCGAAGGTCTCCGGTGAGCTGGCCACCCCGGCCGAGCGGCCGCACGTGCAGGAGGCGGTGCAGAACCCGGACGGCGTGCAGCGGGTGGTCTCCACCGGCGGCGAGAAACAGCTCGCCGTGGACGACACCGTCCCCGCGGTGACCGCGCCAGGGACGGTCTCCGTCGGCAAGGTCGACGAGCAGAGCAAAGCAGGCATCGCCGGGGTCGCGCTGCGCGTGAGCCTGCCCGACGACCAGCCCGCACTGCGCCAGGACGGCACCCCGCTGACCGGGCAGGACGGACAGCCTGCCGTGATCACCACCGGTCCGGAGGGCACCGCGGAGATCCCCGACCTGCGCACGCCGCAGGAGATCAAGATCACCGAGGTGGCTCCGGCGGAGGGCTACGAGGAAGCGTTCGACCCGCAGCAACCGCCCTCGGTCACCGGCACCTTGGAACCCGGCGCGACGCTGGCGCTGAACCTGAGCAACAAGGCGAACACCCCGACCGTGCCGATCCGCATCCCCGCGGGCGACCCAGGTGCGGGCGGAGTCGTGGAGTTGCCGGGTGACGGGACGCCCGCCGGGCTGCTCGGTCTCGGCGCACTTGCGCTGACCAGCGCGGCCGTGACCGGTGGCGTCGCGTACCGCAAGCGGCTCGTCTCGGCGGGCAGGCGTTGACCGCCCCCAAGCGGCGGCGGTGGCTGATCGCGCTGGTCGTGGCCGGTGCGCTCGCGATCGCCGGGGCCTTCGGGGTGGTCGCCGGGACGCTGGGCGGTGGGCGCGAGGTCGCCGCCTCGGCGCCGCGGGGCACCACCGGAGCGCAACCGGCGCCAGGACCCGTGCAGGCCGCTGACCTGCCGCCGCAGCCGGTGCAGATCCCCGCCGGGCAGCCACCGGGCACCGTCAAACTGCCGCAGGGCGGCACGGCGGAACTGGTGCGCAAGGAAGTCGACCGCTCCGGCACCCTCCCGGTGCCGGACGGGGTGGACGAGGCCACCTGGTGGGGCGCCGGGCTGGACGCCCCGGACGGGGCGACGGTGCTGGCCGGGCACGTGAACTGGAAGGGCTCGGTAGGCCCGTTCGAGGAGCTGTGGGAGTCCGCGGCGGACCAGCCGGTCACCGTGGTCGACGACGGCGGCCGCGAATACCGCTACCGGGTCTCCGAAGTCGTCACGGTCTCCAAGGAAGAACTGCCCGCCCGGGCGGCCGAGCTGTTCGGCCAGGGCGGGCCGCACCGGCTGGTGCTGGTCACCTGCGGCGGCCGGTACGTGGGCGGCGGGCTCGGCTACGACGAGAACCGCATCGTGGTCGCCACACCGGCCTGACGAACGCGAAAAAGCGGGATCCCCACCCGGGGATCCCGCTTTTTTGCTGCTGCGCTAACGGCGCTTCTTGCTCTTCTTGGCGGAAGCGGCCTGCTTGCCGGGGCGCTTCTTCTGCTGCGGGCGCCGGTTGCCCGGACTTGATTGCTGCGCGGGTTTCGCACCGGGCGCGGGTTTGCTGCCGGTCACCGCGGTGGCGCCGTCCTCGGACGACGGGGCCTGGCCGTTCTCGGACTGCTCGGCGGTCTCGGTCGCCTCGCCGTCGCCGGAGTCGTTGTTCTTGGTCTGCGAAGGCTTCTGCCCCGGCTTCGGACGCGGCGCGTCCTTCTTCGCGGCGAGTTCCTTCTCCTTCTCCCGCTCCTGCTCGCGGTCGATCTTGTTGCTGATGAAGTGCTGCTGGCCCAGCGTCCAGATGTTGTTCGCCATGAAGTACAGCACCACGGCGATCGGCAGCACCCAGCCGGAGAACAAGGTGCCGACCGGCGCCACGTACATCATGAACTTCCCCATCATCGCGGTCTGGGGATTCGTCATGGAGGCGTCGGTCTGGCGCTTCTGCGACATCCGCATCGTGAAGAACGTCGCGATCGAGGCGATCACCATCAGCGGAATGCCGACCGCCATCATGTTCGCCCGCGTGGTGTCGAACTGGGCGAGCTCCGCGGCGGGCTGGGTGAGCCAGTTGCCGAGCTTCGCGCCGAAGATGTCGGCCTTGGTGAACGACACCACTTCGGCGCGGTTGAAGATGTAGTTGCTCTGCGCCTGCGGGGTGAACCCGCGCAGCACGTGGAACAGGCTCAGGAACACCGGGATCTGCAGCAGCGCGGGCAGGCAGCCGCCGACCGGGTTCACCCCGTGCTCGGACTGCAGCTTCTGCATCTCCTGCGCCATGCGCTGGCGATCGTTCTTGTACTTCTCCCGCAGCTTCTGGATCTGCGGGGAGAACTTCGCCATCTTCCGGCCGGCGCGCATCTGGCTGATCGCGGGCTTGAGCAGCAACACGCGCAAGCTGAACACCAGGAAGAACACCGCCAACGCCCAGGCGAAGCCGTTGTCCGGCCCCAGCACGGTGCCGAAAACCTTGTGCCAGAACCACAAGATGGCCGACACCGGATAGAGGATAAAGTCGAACACTCAACCACTCCTGGTCATCGCCCGGTTCGCCCCGGGCAGCTTGCACGGGCGCTCCGCACACCGCCCTCAGCTCTACCAGGGTGCCATGTCCGGCCATCCGAACGAGTAAGGGGCGTGAACTCGGCACGGAGAGTAACCCGGCGGCGACCGCGCTCGAAGGCGGTGCGCTCCGGACTCCGAGTGGCCGACGCACTTCGTGGCGGGCCGCTCACTCCTCGGCCAGCGCCGTGAGAACCGCTTCGCCGTACTTGCTCAGCTTGTTCTGGCCGATGCCGCTGATCGTGCCCAGCTCGTCCAAGCTCGCGGGTGCCCGCGCGGCGATCTGGCGCAGCGTTGCGTCGTGGAAGATGACGTAGGCGGGCACGCCCTGCTCCTTGGCGGTGGCCGCGCGCCACGCGCGCAGGCGCTCGAAGACCGGGGCGGCCTCGGCGGGGAGTTCGACCGCCTCGGCACGGCCCGACTTGGCCGGTTTCGCGGCCTTGGCGGGCTTTTCCGGCTCCCGGCGCAGCCGCACGGAACGTTCGCGGCGCAGCACTTCACCGCTGGTCTCGGTCAGCACCAGAGTCCCGTAATCGCCCTCCACCGCCAGCAGTCCCTGCGCGAGCAGCTGGCGCACCACGCCGCGCCAATCGTCGTCGCGCAGGTCGGTGCCGACGCCGAAGACGGTGAGCTCGTCGTGGCCGTGCTGCTGGATCTTCGCGTTCGACTTGCCGAGCAGGACGTCGATCACGTGGCCCGCGCCGAACTTCTGCCGCCGCTCGTGCAGCAACCGGTACACCGCCGAGAGCAGCTTCTGCGCGGCGACCGTGCCGTCCCAGGACTCCGGCGGATGCAGGCAGGTGTCGCAGTTCCCGCACGGCTGCCCGGGCTGGCCGAAGTAGGCCAGCAGCTGCACCCGGCGGCACTCCACCGTCTCGCACAGCGCGAGCATCGCGTCCAGGTGCGTGGCCTGCCTGCGGCGATGCGCCTCGTCGCCCTCGGAGTTGTTGATCATCTTGCGCTGCTGCACCACGTCCTGCAGCCCGTAGGCCAGCCACGCCGTCGACGGCGCGCCGTCCCGCCCGGCGCGGCCGGTCTCCTGGTAGTAACCCTCCACCGACTTCGGCAGGTCGAGGTGCGCGACGAAGCGCACGTCGGGCTTGTCGATGCCCATGCCGAACGCGATCGTGGCCACCACCACGAGCCCGTCCTCGCGCAGGAACCGGGACTGGTGCGCCGCACGGGTGCTCGCGTCCAGGCCCGCGTGGTACGGCACCGCCGGAATCCCGTGCTGCGAGAGGAACTCCGCCGTCTTCTCCACCGACGAGCGGGACAGGCAGTAGACGATGCCCGCGTCGCCGGCGTGCTCGGTGCGCAGCAGCTCCAGCAACTGCTTCTTCGGGTCGTTCTTGGGCACGATCCGGTACTGGATGTTCGGGCGGTCGAAGCTGGCCACGAACCGGCCCGCCTGCTCCAGCTGCAGCCTGGTCGCGATCTCGCCGCGGGTCGCCTGAGTGGCCGTGGCGGTCAGCGCGATGCGCGGTACGTCCGGCCAGCGCTCGTGCAGCATCGACAGCGCCAGGTAGTCCGGCCGGAAGTCGTGGCCCCACTGCGCGACGCAGTGCGCCTCGTCGATCGCGAACAGCGACACCTTGCCGTCGTCCAGCAGCGAGACGGTCGAATCCAGGCGCAGCCGTTCCGGCGCGAGGTAGAGCAGGTCCAGCTCCCCGTTGCGGAACGCGGCCTCCACCGCGCGCCGCTGGTCCGGGTCCTGGGTCGAATTGAGGAAACCGGCGCGGACCCCGAGCTCGGTGAGCGCGTCGACCTGGTCCTGCATCAGCGCGATCAGCGGCGAGACGACCACCCCGGTCCCGGCTCGCACCAGCGCAGGAACCTGGTAGCACAGCGACTTCCCGCCCCCGGTCGGCATCAGCACCAGCGCGTCCCCACCGGCGCCGACGTGCTCGACGATCTGCTGCTGCTGCCCGCGGAACGAGTCGTAGCCGAAGACGCGGCGCAGCACTCCGAGCGCGGCGGAGTCGGAGTCGCCGTACTCGGCAGGGTCGCTGAGGCTGCTCTGCGCGGAAGTCACCCGGGGATTCTACGAAGCCGGGAACCACCCGAAGCCGGACATCATGCATCGGCGAGTCGGCTTGCTTACCGGCTGGGCTCGCCCCTGCCCGGGCACGCCCCGGCGGTGCGAATCACGGCCGTTCGGCTCTGCACCCGCAACGGCCGAAGCCGGATTTTGGGAGCGCCGACGTTTCGTCGCCGGGGAGGGATTGTCGGTGCGGCGACTTACCGTGGCGACACACGCGGGAAGGCGGCCGGCCACGAGCCGGCCCTGGCAGGAGGCGGACCGCCATGACCATGACCAACAGCCTCGTGGACGACGAATTCCTGCAGCAGGCGAACCCGTTCCGGCGGGAGCTGCTGGCGCACTGCTACCGGATGCTCGGCTCGGTGCACGACGCCGAAGACCTGGTGCAGGAGACCTACCTGCGGGCCTGGCGGGCCTACGACCGGTTCGAAGGCCGCAGCTCGCTGCGCACCTGGCTGCACCGGATCGCGACCACGGTGTGCCTGACCGCGCTGGAGAACCGGGGCAAGCGGCCGCTGCCGACCGGGCTCGGCGCGCCCGACTCGGCGCCGCAGGACGCGCTGGACGAACAGCGCGAAGTGCCGTGGTTGGAGCCGGTGCCGGACGCGATGCTGCCCGAGCGCGCAGACCCCGCCGCGATCGTGGCCGAGCGGGAGAGCACCCGGCTGGCGTTCGTCGCGGCGCTGCAACACCTGCAACCGAAGCAGCGGGCGGTGCTGCTGCTCCGGGAGGTGCTGAAGTGGCGGGCCGCGGAGGTCGCCGACCTGCTCGGCACGACGACGGCGGCGGTCAACAGCAGCCTGCAACGCGCCCGGGCGCAGCTCGAACAGGCAGTGCCCGCGCAGGACGACGTGATCGAACCGCTCGAACCGCGCCAGCGGGCGATGCTGCAGGAGTGGGTCGCGGCGTTCGAGGCGAAGGACGTCTCGGCGATCGTCGCGCTGTTCACCTCCGACGCGGTGTGGGAGATGCCGCCGTTCACCGGCTGGTACACGGGTCCGGCCACGATCGGCGAACTGATCGCGCAGCGCTGCCCCGCGGGCCCCGGGGACATGCGCCTGGTGGGCACCGCCGCGAACGGGCAGCCCGCGTTCGGGGTCTACATGCGTGGTCCGCACGGGGAGTTCGAGCCGTTCCAGCTCCAGGTCCTCACGCTGGCGGGCGGCCGGGTGCGGCACGTGGTCGCGTTCGGCGATCCGGGGCTGTTCGAGACGTTCGGGCTGCCCGCCGCGCTGCTCGCGGAGTCGCCCGCGGACAAGCGCGAAGTCACACCCGCGCGATGAGTTTCCGGCACGTGCGCGGTCCGAACGGGTGCGGCCGCACATCTGCTGGGGGTGATGTGCGGCCGTCCCGCACCGGGCGGACCCTCACCGGGCGAACTCGGGGAGCCACTCGGCAACGGATTCCGGGGACGGCATCGCGGCGATCTCGGCGGCGAGTTCGCGCGCGACGCGCCGGTGCTGCGCGCCGCCCAGCAGGGCTTCCGCGGCGTCCTGCACGTTCGCGGTGGTGACGTCGGCTCCCAGCAGTTCCGTGCCGGCACCGAGTTCCGCCACGGCAGCGGCGTTGCGGAACTGGTCCGCGCCCCGCGGCAGGAGCAGCTGCGGCAACCCCGCTGCCGCGGCGGCGAGCATGGTGCCGCTGCCGCCGTGGTGCACGATCAGGTCGACCCGGCCGAGCAACTCGGCCTGCGGCAGCCAGCTGTGCACCGAGACGTTGGCGGGCAGCTCGCCCAGCGCCGCCGGTTCGACCGTCGGCCCGGCGCTGACCAGCACGTCGGCGTCCAGCTCGGCGAGCCCGCCGATCGCTCGGCCGAGCACTTCCGCATCGCCGAACGCGGTGCCGAGGGTCAGGTAGATCAGCGGTCGCGTCCCGCCGAGCGGCGGCAGCTCGCCGGGCTCGGCGAACGGCACCGGGCGCAGCGGAATCCGCTGGACGGCCAATTCGGATTCCTGCAACGATTTCGGGGCGACGTCCAGGAACGGGTTGCCGAGCGCGCGCAACTCGCCTGCGGGCAGTTCCACGTCGAATTCCGCGGCGACCGCGCGCAACGTCGGTCCGAAATCGCCGAAATCGTCCGGTGCGACCAGTCCGAATCCGTGGCAGACGCCCGGAATACCGGCGCGCGCCGCGGCGATTCCGGCACCGTGGTTGCCCGCTTCGTGCACCACCAGGTCCGGTTCGGTCGCCGCCAGCACCGGCTGGAGATCGACAGCGAACCGCCGGGGCAACTCGCCCGCGAAGACCTGCGTCATGAGCTTCTTCCACGCCTCGCTGCCCGGTTCCGGACGGCGCTCGCCCGCGCCCGCCGCGGCGTACCCCTCCGGGATGGACATGCCCACCGCAGCAGTGCCCAATCCGAGCTCGCGCAGCGCGGGCAGGAATTGCGCACCGGTTGTGAAAACGACTTCGTGGCCCTGCGCGAGCGCGGCGCGGGCCAACGGGACCATCGGATAGGTGTGGCCGTAGCTGGCCAGGCTGGAGAAGAGGACTCGCACGCGGCCGAATGCTACGGGCGGTTTCACGAGCGGCGCCAGCCGCTTGCGGGATCCCGCGGACTCGGCCGGAACACCGGCAAAACACTTCCCAGTCGGCTCGGGGCTGGTGGCGCTCGCGGATTTCCCCACCAATCAGCGAACGCCCCAACACCTTCACCGCTCGGCGGACTCCCGCATCGGAAGGTGCACCAGAACGAGCCCGATCCCGGCGATGACCAGGTTCTGCAACGCCGGCTGCAAACCGTTCCACTTGTCCGACTGCCACATCTGGAACCACTCGCCGCCGATGGTGATGAATCCGCCGCCGAACAGCAGCAGTTCCAGCAGCCAACCGAGGCTGGCCAGCCTCCGCGCGGTCTCGATGCCCTGCGAACCGGGGCGCACCCAGAAGACGAACGCGGCCACGAGCACGACCGCGGTCAGCACCTCCCACACGATCACCGCGAGGTAGCCGGCCTGGGCCAGCCCCGGCGTGGTGATCGCCCGCCACATCGTGCCGTTGGTTTGGAACGTGGTGTCCATCGCGAACACGTGCTGCACGAATTCCGCGTTGGTCCCGTAGTCGGTGATGTTGCCGAACGCGATCAGCCCGATCTGCACCGCGGTGATCGCCACCAAAGCGGTGATCACCGCGCGCAAGCTGCCCAAAGATCTCAGAAGACGCATGGCGCGGACCTTACGCAACGCCGCAGGACCGCAACGGCGTTCGCGCCGAAACGGTTCGATCACGGCGAACTGGCAGGATGCGGCCGCGGGAAGGAGGTGGCGATGCGGGTGTGCCTGGTGTCGCACCGGTTGGGCGGGTTCGACGGGGTCAGCGTGGAGGCCGCCAAGTGGGTGAGCGGGTTCCGCTCGCTCGGCGCGACGGTGACCCGTGCGGCGGGCCATTTCGCCGCCGACGAACCCGGTGACGTGCTGGTCCGGGGAATGTGGGCGGACCGGCCCGGTGGTGCACCGCCCGCCGTCGACCACGGCACGATCCGCGAGCTGTGCCGCGGGCACGACCTGCTGGTGCTGGACAACGCCGGTTCGCTGTGGAGCGCGCCGGACGCTTCCGCGGCCTGGCAGCGGCACGCCCTGGAAGCAGGCATCCCGACCGTGCTGCGCCACCACGATCCGGCATGGCAAGGGCCCGCGCTGCGCCGGGTCGAAGGGGACACCGTGCCGCTGCACCACCCCGCCCACCTGCACGTGCTGATCAACGAGCACACCGCGCGGGAGTTCGCCGGGCGCTGGCCCGAGCTGGCCCGCGCGGACGCGCTGCGCGTGTTGCACAACCGGGTGCACGTCGACGCGCTGAGCAGCGGAGATCGCGCCGGGACCCGCGACCGGTTCGGCGTCCGGCCTGCGGAGACGCTGATCGCGCACCCGGCGCGGGTGGAGAGCGCGAACAAGAACATCCCCGGCGCGGTACGGCTCGCGTTGGATCTGGAGGAGGAACTGGGCGCTCCGGTGCGCTACTGGCTCACCGACGACGAGCCCGCAGGCGGCGAAGTCGCCGAAGCGCTCGCCCGCGCACCCGGGCTGGTGCGCGGGCGCGTGGCCGAACAGGCCGATCTCTACGCCGCCGCGGACCTGGTCGTGCTGCCATCGACCTGGGAAGGCTGGGGCCTGCCCGTCGTCGAGGCCGCCGCGGCCGGTCGGCTCGTGGCCGCCGGGCCGTACCCGGTGCTGCGCGAGATCCGCGCCGCGGGCTTGATCGTGCCCGGCCCGGACGAGGTGCGGCGCATCGCCGAGCTGCTGACCGGCGGTGCCGAAGTGCGGGCCGCGAACCGGGCCGTGGTCCGCCGCCGGTTCGACGCGCAGGAACTCCCGCGGGAACTCACCGCCATCGCGACCCGGGCCCGCGAGCTGTCCCGCGGCTGACGGCCGCGGTCAGGACGAGCACACGTCCCGGTAAGCGACCTGCGGGATGGTCCGCTCCCACTGCGGCTTCGGCAGCACCCCGCTGGTCGACTCGCAGATGCGCCGGATCGCGTGTTCCACGTCGAGGTCCCACAGCCGCACGGTGTTGTCCTCGCTGGTGGAGACCAGCACCCGCCCGTCCGGGCTGAACCGCACCGCGTTCACCGCGGCCCCGTGCTCGGACAGGCTCTGCCCGATCGCCCGCGGCTCGTCCGGGTCCGACACGTCCCACAGCCGCACGGAGCGGTCCACGCTGCCGGTCGCCAACGTGCGCCCGTCCGGGCTGAACGCCACCGAGATCACCGACTGCGAGTGCCCGGCCAGCGGCCCGCCCACGGGTTTCGGTGCCGCCGGGTCGGTGATGTCCCAGAGCCGCGCGACCTTGTCGTTGCCCGCGCTGACCATCGTCTTGCCGTCCGGGCTGAACGCCACGGCTTTCACCGCCGAGCCGTGCGCGGTCAGCGGCGGCCCGAGCAGGTGTGCGCGCGCCGGGTCGTGCACGTCCCACAGCCGCAGCGTGCCGTCGTCGCCCGCGGTCGCCAAGGTGCGCCCATCCGGGCTGTAGGCGATCAGGTTCAGGAAACCGGTGTGCCCGGACAGCGGCGTGCCGAGCCGCTTCGGGTGCAGCGGATCCCGCACGTCCCACAGCTGCACGGTGGTGTCGGTGTCGCCTGCGGCGAGGACGGTGCCGTCCGGGCTGAACGCGACGTCGCCGACGTAGCGGGTGTCCACGGCCAGCGGCGCGCCCAACGGTTTCGGACGCGCCGGATCGCTGAAGTCCCACAACCGGACCTGGCCGTCACCGCCGCCGGTGGCCAGCGTCCGGCCGTCCGGGCTGAACGCCAGGTGCACCGAGCCGGACTGACCGTCGTGCACCTCCAGCGGCGGCCGCAGCTTCCGCGGGTGCAGCGGGTCGGTGGTGTCCCACAGCTGCAGCGTGCGGTCTTCGGCCGCGTTGACCATGGTCCGGCCGTCCGGGCTGAACTCCGCCGAGTTGACCGCCGCGGAGTGCCCGGACAGGACGCGTTCGGGCAGCGACCACAACCGGACGACGCCGTCGTCGCTGCCGGTGGCCAGCGTGCGCCCGTCCGGGCTGAACCCGACCGCGTAGACGGTGCTGCTGCCTGCGGCGAGGTTCTGCCCGAGCTGGGCGGGGTTGCGCGGATCGCTGATGTTCCACAGCCGGGCCGTGCTGTCCTCGCTGCTGGAGGCGAGCTTGTTGCCGTCCGGGCTGAACTTCACCGACCACACCGGGGCCGCGTGCCCGGTCAGCACCGGCCCGAGCGATCCCGCCCCGGCCGGGTCCCGGGTGTCCCAGAGCCGGATCGTCTTGTCCACGCTGCCGGAGGCCAGCTTGCTGCCGTCCGGGCTGAACGCCACCGAGTGCAACCCTCCGGTGTGCCCGCGCAGCACCGGGCCGACCGGAGACGCGCGGGCCGGGTCCGCGACGTTCCACAGCCGCACCGTCGAGTCGTCGCCACCAGTGGCCAGCGTGCGCCCGTCCGGGCTGAAGTCCAGCGTCCGGACCCGCGCGGTGTGCCCGCGCAGCGGCTCACCGAGCTCGGCCGGGCGCGCCGGGTCGGAGACGTTCCACAGCCGCGCCGTCGAGTTCTCGTTCGCGGTCGCCAACGTGCGCCCGTCCGGGCTGAACGTGAGCAGGTAGACCGTGCCGTCGCCGCCGGTGATGGGCGGGCCCAGCGGACGCGGGTGCGCCGGGTCGGCAACGTCGTAGAGCCGCACCAGGCCGTCGTCGGCCGCGGCGGCCAGCGTCCGGCCGTCGGGGCTGAACACCGCCGAGGTCGCCCAGCTGCCGAACCCGGTCAGCGGCGGCCCGAGCGGTTTCGGCGCACCTCGATCGGACACGTCCCACAACCGCACAGTGCGGTCGTAGCCGGCGGTGACCAAGGTTTTCCCGTCCGGGCTGAACGTGGTCAGGTACACCGCGCCGTGGTGGCCGGTCATCGGGGTGGCCAGCGGGGTGCTCTGGGTGGACAGCAGCCTGGTGTGCACGTCGGGATCGTCCGGGCGCATCCGCTTGGCCAGCAGGTTCAGCCGGGCCGCCGCGGACGGATCGGTGGCCTGCACCTGGTCGGCCTGCGCGAGCACCTGGCGGAACCGGGCGTCGTAGCGTTGCTGCACCGCCAGCATCCCGGCGACGGCGGCGATCACCGCGAACAGGCACACCGCGGCGACACCCGTGCGGCGGGACCAGCCGGCCCGGCGGCGGTGCCGCAGCGAGGCTTCGAGGAACTCGCGGCCTGCCGTGCTCAGCTCCGCGCCCGGCTCCTGCTGCGCCCAGCTCCGCGCGGTCTTCAGCCGCGCGCCGCGGTAGAGCAGCGAGGGGTCCTGGTTCTCCGCGTACCAGGCTTCGGCGTCCCGTTCCAGCCGTTGCCGCGCGAGGTTGCCCGCGCGGTCCTGGTCGATCCACCCGCGTAACCGCGGCCAGGCGTACAGCAGCGCCTCGTGGCTGATCTCGACGGCTTCGGACTCCAACGTCACCAGCCGCGCCGAAGCCAGCACGTCCAGCGCGCGCCGCGCGGCCTCGCGGTGCTCGGCGCGGTCGATAATCTCCTGGCGGGTGGCGCGCCGGCGGGTGTCCTGGGTGTCGTCGCCGACGTGCACCAGCCGCAGCAGCACTTGCCGAGCGGCGGTCTGCCCGCTTTCGTCCAGCTCGGCCCAGGCGCGTTCGGCGCTGCCCGCCACCGCGGTCTGGATGCCGCCCGCCGCGCGGTAGCCGGCG
The DNA here is from genome assembly GCF_016526145.1 of Saccharopolyspora galaxeae. GTDB lineage: Bacteria > Actinomycetota > Actinomycetes > Mycobacteriales > Pseudonocardiaceae > Saccharopolyspora_C > Saccharopolyspora_C galaxeae. Next base: position 668,286 of record NZ_JADDUE010000002.1, on the reverse strand, counting down.
ATCGTGAGCCGGCCGCTCTGCCTGCGCTGCCAGGTCACCAGCAGCGCGTGCGAAAGCAGCGGCAGCGCACCCGCGTCGTAGGCCCGCTGCCCCGGCTTGCCGTAGGAACGGCCGATGCCCGCCCCCAGGTCCCGCAGCAGCACGTCCACCAGGCCGGACTCGATCTGCAGCCCGGTGGCCTTGGCCGGACCGGTGATCGCTTTGCGCAACTCGGCCAGCGTCATCGCGCTGAGCACCATCTGCCGGTTCTGCAGCGCCTCGGCCAGCTCCGGGAAGTCCAGGCACCGCCCGTAGAAGTCCGCGCGCAGTCCGAGCACCACCAGGCCCGGCGCGTTCCCGGTGGTGCACATGGCGTGCAGGGCCTGCACGAACAACGCTCGGGTGGCGTCGTCCGGGCACATCGTGAAGGTTTCCTCGAACTGGTCCACGACCAGCACGAGCCGCGCCTCGTCGCCCTGCTGGGCGCGCAGGTGTCCGGACACGGCGTCGCGGACCGCCTCGGCGAAGCGGAACTCCTCGTCGGCGCCCGCCGGCACCTGCTCGACTTCGCCGAGCAGCGCACCCAGCTCCGGAACCAGGCTGATCAGCACTTTCAGCGGATCGTCGCCCGGTGTCACGGTGCGCACCGGCCAGGACGCCGAGCCCTGCTCCGGCAGCGCGCCCGCGGCGATCGCCGGGATCAGCCCGGCGCGCAGCAACGACGACTTCCCCGCCCCGGAGGCGCCGACGAGCATGGTGATGCCGCCTTCCTCGGCGGCCATCCCGAGCCGGTCGACCAGCGTTCCGGTGCTGCGCTCGCGGCCGAAGAACCACGCGGAGTCGGCCTCCTGGAAGGCGGCCAGCCCGCGGTACGGGCACAGCCCGGAGTCTTCCGCGGGCGGCTCGGCGGAGCTCGGTGCCTCGTCCGCGGGCGGCTGGTCCGCGGACGGCTCGGACGAGGTGGGGGTGGCCAGCGCCTCTTCCCAGAGCCGCCGCCACGCCTGCACGTCGTAGAGGCCCTCCACCGGCGGCTGCGCCCGCTGCTTGCGGGCTTCGCCGATCAGGATCTCCAGCACGACCGACAATGCGGCGAACCGGGCGGGCACGTTGCGGCCGCGGCGCCAGTCGCTGATCCGCTGCGCCATCGCGCGGATCGGGCGGCCCCGCTCGTCCAGCTTGCGGGTGCGTTCGACGGCTTTGGCGACCCGCTTCAACGGCGGATCACCGGCGGTTACGTAAAGCAGCGCGAACCGTTCCGCGAACAGCGCTCGCGATCCCGCACCCGATGCCGAAGAACCCGTCCGCCGGTCCGTCATCTCCGTCCTCCTCCGGTCCGGATCCGGACCGGAAAATCCGATGCGCCATGTTGCGCAGGCATTTCCGCGTTCACCGGTGCCGGGCAGACCCAACCGGGCGCCGATGACTGCCATGCTTTCGCACACGGGCTGCGCCGGGAGGAGCCAGGCGCACATTCCTCCGCGGTGACTCCGGGCAGCAGCCGGCTGGCGGGCGGTGTGCCGCTGACGTGACTGGGGGTTTCGTCAGCGGCACGCCACACCACGTGGCCTCGCCGGGCGCCCGGCGCCGGTCCGCCCCGAGCGGGCACGCGCGCCGACTTCCGGCGATCACGAGACTACGCGGATCGCACCCGCACCGTGGCGTTGGTCGGAAACGGATCGGTTCCGCGCGGCCGAGCCCCGCGATCGGCATCTAATCACCAGGCTTACGGTGGATCACACCGCGTGATCGATCCGCCAAACTTGATCGAATGTCAGACCTGCTCGACGCCTGGGACAAGATCGCGTCGGTCGTTTCGGCGTTCATCGGCATCGCGTCGTTGCTGTTGTCCATCCGGCAGTTCCGCAGGGTCAAAGCCACAGTCCATACCCGCCTCCCGCTGCACGACGAGAGTCGGGACATCGCCGCCCACGAGGAACCGGCCGCGCGCCCGCGGGAGCAGGCCCTGATTCCGCTGAGTGCGACATTGCTGCTGGCCACGCTGCTGCTGATCTATTCAGATGCCGCCGGTTCGCACGGCTGGCGACTCGTCGGCCTGGTGCTGATGGGCGCCATCGTCGTGCTGGGCATGGTCGCCGAGGCGCTCACCGACCACCGGCAAGTCCCGGCCCGGCCGGAGTCGGTGCCGAAGACGCCGAAGCGCTCGATCTTGCGCGCCGCGACGGTGCTGCCGCTGGTCCTCGTCGGCTACCTGTTCGTGAACATCCCGGCCGACGGCTTCGGCCTGCTGGTCACCCGCATCCTGCCCGTGCCGGCCACCGGGCTGTTCGCCGCCGTCATCCTCACCCGCAGCGCGGGGCGACGGGCCGCGTCCGCACGCCGCACGATGCGCCCGCTCGGTGCGTTCCTGCTCGGGTTGATCATCGGGGCCATCGCGCTGCTGGTCCAGCGCGGCCCGGCGGCCGGCTGGTCGACCAGTGAGAACGTCGACGGCGCCTACGCCGAAGGCACCATCACCCGCACCACGGACGGCGAGCTGGAAGTGTCCGGGGACGTCTTCGACAACGTCGCGAACTACCTCGGCACCCGGCTCTACGTCGATGCCCGGCAACCCGGCGGTTCGGTCACGCACCGGTCCTTCCACAACGGCGGGGGCGAAGGAAGCGCGGAGCCGATCGACGGGACACGGGCATCGGCGTCGCGAGATACACCGTGCCCGGAGACACCGAGTCGATCGACGTGCTCATCTGCTCCACCAAAACCGACGAGGACGAGGAAGTGATCTTCGACGTCCAGTGCGCCGCCACCCCTACCCGGATCTGGCCCCGCTGAGCGGAATCCGGCGTCCGGCGCCTTGGTGATCCCCGCTGCGCAGCGGGAACGATGCGAATTCCGCGCGCCTGCGGGACAGGGAGGGTGCCCCCGGTCGGGGTCGAACCGACACTCGGACGAGTTTAAGTCGTCTGCCTCTGCCAATTGGGCTACGGGGGCTCGGCCGCGCGCTGCCGTCAGGTGAACGGCGGGGCCGCCGGGTGGGACGCATCGAGCGTGCCCGCGGTTCCGGCTGATCGAAAACCGCCGTGCAGAGCAACCGGTGGCTGCACGATCAACGAGCGACGGGCGGGTGGGCTCACCGGCTCCACCCCGGTAACGGTGCCGCGGCGGAGAGGTGCTCGAACCGCTCGGCGACCCACGAGTGCACCGCCGCGGAGACCGACCCGTCCTGCGCCCGGTGCTCGAACCAGCGCCAGTCGCAGTTGACGTTGACCTCCAGGAACACGTGCTCACCGCGCACCGCGAGCAAGTCGACCGCGGCCACGTCCAGCCGCCAGTAGCGGCACAGCGCCAGCAGCTTGGTGATCAGATCGCTGGGCAGCTCGACCCGCTCCACCACCACGGAATCCGGATCGACCCACAGCTGCGCGGGATCGAGCTTGTCCACCCGGTAGGCGATCACCCGCTCGCCGACGACGAACGCGCGGATCTCGTGGTCCGCCTCGAGGTACTGCTGGACCAGCACCGGCGCGGGTTCGCGCCCCTCGGTGGAGCGGCGGATGTCCAGCGGTCGCGGGAAAAGCCCGCGCAACGCACCGGGTTCCGGCTCCAGCAGGTGATGCCCGGCGGTTTTGACGATGCAGTTGTCCCCGCCGGGCCGGTTGCGGCCGGGCAGCGTCGTCACGGTCGTCCGCGGCACCCGCAAGCCGAACGCCGCCGCGTCCCGCAGCTGCGTCAGCCGGTCCAGGTGCGAGCTGGAGCGCACCGGGTTGATCTGCTCCCAGTCGGTGCGCCCGGACAACCAGCCGGACACCGCGCGCCACTGCTCGCGGACGTAGGCGCCGTGCACGGTGGTCGGGTCGACCGGCAGCGCGGTGATGTCGAAGTGCCTGCGCCACACCAGGATCGGGCGCAGCAGCCAGCGCTCGAACTCGATCAGCGGGTTGTCGGTGTAGACGGTGAGCGCGACCTCCAGGCACCGGTCCGCGTCGATCCGCACCATCCGGATGTCCCGTTCGGCCAGCGCCAGCGACAGCTCGTTCATCTCCATGTCCGCCGCGCGCGCCAGCACCAGCACGCACGGGGTGGGGTCGCCGTCGCCCTCGTCGACGAGGTCGGCGCGGTGCATCCGCTCCTGGAAGTCGAGGCTCGCGTCGTCGGAGCGGAAGAAGTAGTCCTGGCCCTGCAGCAGCAACGGGCCCGGCCGGAAGTCGTGCGCGGGCGGAAAGGGGCGCGCGAGATCGTCCGCCCCCTCGCTCATCAACCCCAGCCTCCTGCGATACCGCGAATCAGCGAGTGCGCCCGGCGCCCGCGCGGCGGGCATCCGGACTCAGTCGTCCTTCTTGCGGAACACCTCGGACGCGGCGCGGTATTCGGCCGCGAAGTCGGCCAGCGGACCGTCCTGGACCTCTCCGCTGCGCAGCAGAGCGGCAAGCTCCTGGAGCGTCAAAGGTTTCAACCCCTTCCGGGACCGCGGCATCCTTTCAGGTGACGATGCCCGTACAGTTTTCGGTTCCCCGCTACTCAATGTCAAGAGTAGCGGGTCACCTGATCGCCTGCGCGGAGCAGTCCCATCACGAGAGCGCCAATGCCGCTACCCAGCGAACACTCGCCGGTAACTTAGCTCGCCGCGGCGCGCTCGAAATCGGCCTTCGGGTCCTGGATCTGGCCCATCGACACGGCCTCCCTGCGGAACAGGAACGCCAGCGTCCAGTCCACGATGATCCGCAGCTTGCGGTTGAACGTGGGCATCCGGCTCACGTGGTACGTGCGGTGCATGAACCACGCGACGAACCCCTTGGCCTTGAAGCCGTAGACGTCGGCCACACCCTTGTACAGCCCCAGCCCGGCGACCGAACCGGCGTACTTGTGGTGGTACTCCTTCGTCCGCTTGCCGCGCAGGCTGGCCAGCAGGTTCTTGCCGAGCTGATCGGCCTGGCGCACCGCGTGCTGCGCGGACGGCGCGCAGGTCGCGGACGGGTCGTCGTCGGTCTTGGACAGGTCCGGCACCGCCGAGCAGTCACCGGCGACCCACACGTCCGGCAGTCCTTCCGCCTGCAGGTGCGCGGTCGCCTTGACCCGGCCCCGTTCGTCCAGCGGCAGGTCGGAGTCCTTCAGCACCGGGTTCGCCTTCACACCCGCGTTCCACACCAGCGTGTCGGTGTCGAACTCGGTGCCGTCGGACAGCACCGCGTGCCCGTTCTCGACGGTCTTCAGGAAGGTGTTCAGGTAGACCTGGATGCCGCGCTCTTCCAGCGCCTTGACGACGTAGACGCCCATCTTCTCGCTGACCTCGGGCATCACCCGGCCTGCGGCTTCGACGAGGATCCACCGCATGTCGTCGCGCGAGATGTTCTCGTAGTAGCGCGTCGCGTACCGGGCCATGTCCTCCAGCTCGGCGAGCGCTTCCGCGCCCGCGAAGCCGCCGCCGACGAACGTGAACGTCAGCAGCCGGGAACGCATCTCCTCGTCGGAGGTGTTGGCCGCGGCGTCCATCTTCGCCAGCACGTGGTTGCGCAGGTAGATGGCTTCGCCGACGGTTTTCAGGCTGATGCCCTGCTCGGCCAGGCCGGGGATGGGCAACAGCCGGGGCACCGAGCCGAGCGCGACGACCAGCTGGTCGTAGTGCAGCGTTTCGGCACCGGTCTGCGGGTTCTCGATCGTCACGGCCTTGTCGGCGTGGTTGATCTCGGTGACGCCTGCGGTGATCACGTGGCACCGCTTCAGGACTCGTCGCAGTGGCGCTACCACGTGGCGAGGCTCGACCGAGCCCGCGGCCGCTTCCGGCAGGAAGGGCTGGTAGGTCATGTGCGGCTGAGGGTCGACCACGGTGACGGAAGCTTCCCGGCGCCCGAGCTTCGACTGAAGCTGCAGCGCCGTGTACATGCCGACATAGCCGCCGCCGAGGATGAGAATCCGGGTGGGTTCGGATTTACCAGCCATGCCGCTATGGTCGCACCACTGAAGCGCGACATGGCTCGCACACCCCCTTAATGTGACGCCAGTCGCGCGTGGCGGTGATCACGCATCACGGATCGTGCGCGCGCGCATGCGCTCGGTGCTCATCGAAAGGCGAGCCGCAACGCTGCTCGAGGGGTGTCGGTGCGGCCACCCTACCGACTTTTGCGGCTGCCGTGCCAACTCACCGCAGCATCTTCGGCCGAACCGCCGCTATGACGACTTTCCGCCGCTGCTCGACACGATTCAGCAACGCTGCGGAACAGGAACTCGATGCGCACTCGGACAATCGCGACGGGGTTACCGCCCGGCGATCACCGGCGGTCCGTGTGCCGGACGAGCCCGGCGCCCGGGACATTTCAAACGGATTCCGCGAACCGCCGAGGAGATTTGCTGTTCGTCACATCCCCAACTCCGGCAATGCGCGAATCTCGATGCGTCGATCAGCGAAGATTTCCACCGACCGCCTCCCGGCATCCCCTCGCGGATATCCCGCGCAGCACGATCCTACTGATCTTGCAATCGCGACTGGCCTGTTCGCGGCCGACACGCACCGTCGCCGACGAGCCGGAAAGCGTTTACACCGCCGCGTCGCCGCTGCTGTTTCGCTTGCTCACGCCGCTACCTGAAGCCGATCGAGACCAGCTCGGGAGGTAACCGAAGAGCCGAACTCGTGGAAGGCCGGACGTCCGGTGCAAGGCCGCCCTAGACTGCAACATCACTCGCACGGGTGATTGTTACGCGGCTGACGGACAAGGGGGATCCATGGAAGGTCAGCAGATCGACGTCGACTTGGGAGCGCTTACCGAGTTCGACCGCGCCTCGCAGCGGCATGCCGCGGACTTCGACAAGATCGTGCAGAAGCTCGAGCAAGCCAGCGTCGGCCGCGAGAGCTTCGGTTTGATGCCGGGCAGCGGTGAGATCTTCGACGGCTACGAACAGCGAGTTCAGTCCAGTTTGGAGAGCCTGGGCGCCTGCGCCGACGCGATGCGCGACCTCGGCGGTCTAGTCGCCGGCTGCCGCGAGGTGTACGAGCAGATCGACACCATGCTCGTCGCCGAGTTCGCCCAGCTCATCGACGAGCTGGACTAGGGGGCCGGCTGCGATGACCGCTCCAGGCAAGATCGAGGTCAATAACCAGCTGGAGAGCCTGCTCAACGGACTTCCCGGCGAGGTCCGATCAATCGTGCGGCCCTTGGCGGATCCGTTCATCGAGGTCATCGAGATGGTCTCCGGAGATCCGGACGATCTGGTGCGGGCGGCCGAAGTTTGGCGCGACGCCGCCTCGCGCACCCGCGAGATCACCTCGCAGCAGCGGTCGGACGGCGCGCAGACCCGGCAGCACTGGAAGGGTGCGGCGTCCGACGCCTTCGGCGCCAAGCTCGAACAGATCGGCACGACCCTCGACGAAGTCGCCAAGAACCTCGACGACACCTCCGAGCTGCTCGTGCAGGCCGCCCAAGGGTGCGCCGAAGCCGCGAACCTGATCCTGGACATCCTCGTCGACCTGCTCATGTTCCTGATCGCGGACCTGCTGATCAGCCTGGCTCTGGCCGTGATCAGCGCAGGGGCGTCGATGGCAGCGGGGGCAGCCGCGGCAGCTGCCAACGCGGCGCGCGCGTTCTCCCGGGTCATGAAGATCGTCGAAAAGCTGGCAAAGCTGATGGACCGGCTGCATGACCTGATGAAGCAGCTCAAGCGGGGCCTGGACACCTACAAGCGGGGCTTCGAGGAACTCAAGGACCTGAAGAAGTCGACCAGTCTGTTCAGCCGCGAAGGTCTCCTGGCGCGCGGTGGGAAATCCGCCTACACGGCGCCGGCCCGGATACCGCTCGGGCAGGCGATCGGCGAGCCGGTTCCGGGCGGCGCGGCCGGGCTCGGAGCGAACATCGGCAAGGACGTCTACAAGTACGCTCAATCCAGTTCCGGCGAGATCAATCCGCAACCGAACCAAGGTCAGTGACCATGCCGCTGTTGAACGCATTTAAGATCCACGGTGACGCCGCTCAGCGAGCGCTGCAGAACCAGGAAACGCTGCTGGCATTGAGCCCGGCGACGGTGGCTTACGGAGTAACCCGCGGGTCTCGCGGCGCGGAACCGGATGCCGACCGGGTGCACGACAAGCTCGGCGAGGTCGCGGGCCGGGCGGGTGCAGCCGTCAAGCGCGCGGAGGGGAGAAGCCGCCCGCGGCGCGGAGTGGTCCGAGCACTGCTCGCTCCGTTCGCACTCTTCGGCGCCGGCCCCGCGGGTCCGAGGGACTTCCCCGAATCGTGGTTCGGCGGGCGCACCTGCGAAGGACGGGGTGGATCCGCCGCTCGCGCCGTTCAACAGAGCACCAAAGAGGTCCGGGAATCATACCTGGCCGTTTCCGACCGACGTCTCCTGCTGCTGGGGCAACGGGAGTCAGGCGGTCCGATGAGCGTGTTGTGGACGGCGTCTCGGGATGCGGTCGCGATGGCTCGCCGCCGTCCTCGGCTCTTGGCGCGAGCACGGTTGGAAATCCGTTTCACGGATGGTTCGTGGGTCGTCTTGAGCGCATGGCCGCCGAACATCGGGAGCTGGCACGCCAAGCAAATCGTCGACGCTCTCGCTCGGTGATTCGAGAAGAACGGGGGAAGATCATCGATGTCCGAGATCTCCGAGCGCATGGAACAGCTGATGCGCAACGTGCAAGAACAGGCCGCGAAGGCCGACGAGCTGCAATCCGCCGTGGAGAACGTGCGCGGCACGGCGACCAGCGCGGATCGCTCGGTAACTGTCACCGCGGCATCCTCGGGTGCAGTGCTGGACCTCCAGTTGGACGCACAAGCGGCTCGCCAGTCGCACGTGGTGCTCCAGAAGACGATCTTGTCGACGATTCGGGAAGCGACCCGCAACGCCGCCGAGCAGCTCGACGAGGTCGCCGAACCGCTGCTGGGTGACCAGTTCGGGCAGTTCCAGCACCTGATGAAGGCCGGAACCGGACACGTGGCGACTCCGGGGGAAGACGCCAAGACTGGCCCACCACCTCGGTTTCAGGCGGACGACACCGGGGATGACGACTTCCAGGACCGGACCTACCTGCGGTAACCGGTCGCGGTCGGTCTCATCGGGTTGTGCAAGCCGACCGACAGCGCAAGCGGCATTCGACATCCTCGCGCAAGCTCGACCGCCACCACCTCCAGCACCGTCCCGGCGCTAGGGGTCCGGCGTCACCTCAGCCCCGCCGGCTCCTTCGCCTGCCGCAGCACGCTTCGCAGCATGCAGTTCCGATGTTGTGTCGGCTCGGCTGTCTGCCGCTCTAGCTAAGTTCACGAACATGGAGGCAACCAACCAACCCGATCCCCCGGCCCTTCTCGGCGAGATGGGCGATCCTCCCGCCACGACGCGGAACACTCATCACCTGCTCATCGGCTACCTCGACTGGTATCGCGACCGGCTCCTTCGCAAGATTTCCGGGCTGTCAGAAGCACAAATGAGAACCCCTGTGGAACCGCTGGGGTGGTCGCCACTGCAACTCATCAAGCATCTCGGCATGGTCGAACGGCGCTGGCTCAGGTGGGGGTTCGCAGCCGAAGACGTGCCCCCCTACCTTCCCGGCGGCGACGAGTCGGGGTGGGCGGCAACGTCGGAGTCCACGACTGCGGTCCTGACCGCGTACCGCGACGAAGTCGAACGCTCGCGGACACTGGTCTCTGAGGCGACTCTCGACGATCGGGCCGACATCGGCGGCCGGTTCCACGATCCAGAGCAAGCCCCATCTCTGGGGAGAATCTTGTTCCACCTTCTCCAGGAGTACGCGCGTCACGTAGGGCAACTGGACGTGGCGCGAGAACTCATCGACGGCACGACCGGTGAGTAAGTCAGGAACGCGGCTGACCGTCAAAGGACGGCGAGCTTACGCATAGCCCGCTGGACGTTCGAGGCAAGAACCTACGAACGACGCCGTTGCCATCCCGCGCTCGGTCTCCTTGTCGGCGACGGATGGCACACGACTTGGTAAACGTTCGGCGTTCATAACGGCAAGCGTTATGCCCGAGCGAAGGTCACTTCACGCCTGCCAGGCCCTTCGCCTGCTCCAGGACCTCCCGCAGCATCGCCGGAGTGAGCTTGCCGGTGAAGGTGTTCTGCTGGCTGACGTGGTAGCAGCCGAGCAGGTGCAGGTCCGCTCCGCCGTCGGTGGCGGGTAGTTCGGCGTGCGCGGCGTGGCCGAACTTCGGCTGCGGCGAGGGCACCTGCCACACCGCGTCGCGCAGTACCGGCAGCAGGGCCTGCCAGCCGAAACCGCCCAGCACCACGACGACTCGCAGCGTGTTCCGCAGCAGCACGAACTCGTGGGAAAGCCAGCTGCGGCACGTGTCGCGCTCACCGGTGGTGGGCTTGTTCGCGGGCGGCGCGCAGTGCACCGGCGACGTGATTCTGGTGCCGTACAACGTCAAACCGTCGCCGAGGCCGTAGGCGTGCGGCTGCGATGCGAGGCCGACGTCGTACATCGCCTGGTAGAGCACATCGCCGGAACGGTCACCGGTGAACATCCGGCCGGTGCGGTTCGCGCCGTGCGCGGCGGGGGCGAGACCGACGATCGAGATCGCCGCGTCCGGCGGTCCGAAACCCGGAACCGGACGGCCCCAGTAGGTCTCGTCGCGGAACGCCGCCCGCTTCTCCCGCGCGACCCGTTCGCGCCACTCGACCAGCCGCGGGCAGGCCGTGCAGCGGGCGACCCGCTCGTCCAGCTCGCCGATCGCGGTGGTGCCTGCGGCCGCGGTGGCGGGGTCTTCGACGGGATGCTCGATCAGTTCGGAGATCACCAGCCCACGGTGGCAGAAACACCGCGGAGCTGCGGTACGCGGCACGTAGGGTGCGGATATGGCAGCCAGCGAAACGAAACCCGGCGACTCCGAACAGGCCCCCGCGAACACCCCGGCCGAGCCGGTCGACGACCTCGTCAGCACGCACCACACGATCACCGCCAACGGCGCGGAGCTGCCCTACACGGCCACCACCGGCCGCATCGTGCTGCGCGAAGAGGTCTACACCGACGGCAAGTTCGAAGGGCACAAGCCGAAGGCCGAGGTCTTCCTGACCTCCTACGTCGCCGACAGCGCCGAACCGCGCCCGGTGACGTTCGCGTTCAACGGCGGGCCCGGATCGGCCAGCGTGTGGCTGCACCTCGGGGTGCTCGGACCGCGCCGGGTGCTCTCCGGCGATGCGGGCTCGCCCGCAGCCCCGCCGTACGGGCTGGCCGACAACGAGCAGACGCTGCTGGCGCACAGCGACCTGGTGTTCATCGACCCGGTCTCCACCGGTTTCTCCCGCGCCGTCGAAGGCGGCGACCCCGGCGGTTTCCACGGCTACAAGGCCGACATCGAATCCGTCGGCGAGATCATCCGGTTGTGGACCTCGCGCAACGGGCGGTGGATGTCGCCGAAGTACCTCGCCGGTGAGTCCTACGGCACGCTGCGCGCCGCGGCGCTCGCCGAGCACCTGCAGGACCGGCACGGGCTGTACCTCAACGGGCTGCTGCTGATCTCGTCGGTGCTGGACATGGGCACTATCCGGTTCACAGAAGGCAACGATCTGCCGTACTGGCTGTACCTGCCGACCTACGCCGCCATCGCGCACCACCACGGCAAGCACGGCGACCGCCCGCTTCGCGAAGTGCTGGACGAAGCGGAGAAGTTCGCCTCCGGCGACTACGCGTGGGCGCTGGCGCGGGGCGCGCGGCTGTCCGCGGCCGAACGCGCGGACATCGTGCGGCGCACCGCGGAACTCACCGGCCTGTCCGAGGACTACGTGGACCGCGTCGACCTGCGCATCGAGCACCTGCGGTTCTTCACCGAGCTGCTGCGCGACCAGCGCCGCACGGTCGGCCGAATGGACGGGCGCTTCCTCGGGTGGGAAGCCGACGCGGCGGGCGAACGGTTCACCGACGACCCGAGCGTGTCCGGCATCATCGGTGCCTACTCGGCGGCGATCAACCACTACGTGCGCGAAGAGCTGGAGTACGTCAACGACCTGCCGTACGAGCTGCTCACCAGCCGCGTGCAGCCGTGGTCGTACAAGGAGTTCGAGGGCGCCGCAGTATCGGTCGTGGACAGGCTGGGTTCGGCGATGCGCGCCAACCCGCACCTGCGGGTGCACGTCGGTGCCGGCTACACCGATGGCGCCACGCCGTACTTCGCGGCCGAGCACGTGCTCGCGCGGCTGCCGATTCCGGAAGAGCTGCGGGAGAACATCGAGGTCCGCTACTACGACGCGGGCCACATGATGTACGTGCACGAGCCGTCGCGGGTGCAGCAATCCGCCGACCTCGCCGAATTCGTCCGCAACGACCGTCCCTAGTGGACGCGGGACCGCAGTTCGACCAGGGGTGAACGGGCCGTTCGGCCAACCGGAGTGGAACCGGCGGTCCGTTCACCAGCGCACGGCGGGCGGGCGGCGGGCGCGAATACCCATGGTCATCGACCGCCCGTTGTTGCACCATCAACAGCATGGTCGAGAGTGATCGAGAGCGGTTCACCACGCTGCCGGAGGTGCCGGACACCGACCGGCCCAACTCCGCGCGGATGTACGACTACTACCTGGGCGGTTCGGCGCACTTCGCGGTCGATCGGGATGCCGCCGACGACGCGCTGCGCGTGCTGCCGCAGTCGGCGACCTACGCGCAGGCGAACCGGGCCTTCCTGGGGCGGGCGGTGCGGTTCCTGCTCGCGCAGGGCATCGACCAGTTCCTCGACCTCGGTTCGGGCATCCCCACCGTCGGCAACGTGCACGAGATCGCGCACTGGTCGAACCCGCGCGCTCGCGTCGCCTACGTCGACCACGAACCGGTCGCGGTGGCGCACGCCAGGCGGATGCTCGAAGGCAAGCCGAACGTGACGATCACGCAGGCCGACGTGCGCGACGTGGACAGCGTGCTGGCCGCGCCCGGCGTCGCGGACATGCTGGACTTCGGCCGCCCGCTGGCGGTGCTGGCGATCGCCATCCTGCCGTTCGTGCCGGACGACGCCGAGGCCAGGCAGCTGGTGGCCCGCTACCGGGCCGCGAGCCCAGCGGGCAGCTGGCTGGCGATCTCGCACATCTCGCAGGTCTCGGCCACCGACGAGCAGGTGCGGGTCGCGCACGAGGTGATGGCCCGGACCCCGACCCCGGTGGCGTGGCGCAACCGCGTGGACATCGAGTCGCTGTTCGACGGGTACCGGCTGGCCGATCCGGGCCTGACGTTGTCGCCGCTGTGGCGGCCGGACCGGACGATCGACGAGGACGAGGCGGCGCTGGCCAACGCCTACGGCGGCGTCGGCTACCTGGTCTGACCGTGGGCGGGCCGCGCGGCCCGCCCACGCCCGGCTCACGCGAGCACCTGCGGCCGCTCCTCCGCGAAGTGGCAGGCCGCGGGGTGCTCGCCCAGCCGGACCTTCAGTTCCGGCGCCTGTTCGGCGCAGATGTCCTGCGCCTTCCAGCACCGGGTGCGGAACCGGCAGCCCGACGGCGGATCGGCCGGGCTCGGCACGTCCCCGCTGAGCCGGATGACCTCCCGCTTGCCCCGCAGCTGCGGATCCGGGACCGGCACCGACGAAAGCAGCGCCTGGGTGTACGGGTGCTGCGGGTGCTCGTAGATCTGCTCCTCGGTGCCGACCTCGACCATCTGCCCCAGGTACATCACCCCGACCCGGTCCGACAGGTGCCGCACCACGCCCAGGTCGTGCGCGATGAAGATGTAGGACAGCCCGAACTCCTGCTGCAGCTCGCCGAGCAGGTTCATCACCTGCGCCTGGATCGAGACGTCCAGCGCGGAGACCGGCTCGTCGCACACGATCACCTTCGGCCGCAGGGCCAGCGCCCGCGCGATGCCGATGCGCTGGCGCTGACCGCCGGAGAACTGGTGCGGGTAGCGGTTGATGTGCTCGGGGTTGAGCCCCACCACGTCCAGCAGCTCCTGCACCTTGCGGTTGCGCTCGCCTTTCGGCGCGACCTCCGGGTGGATCTCGAACGGTTCGCCGACGATGTCGCCGACGGTGCGCCGCGGGTTCAGCGAGGTGTACGGGTCCTGCAGCACGATCTGCATGTCCCGGCGCAGTTTGCGCAGTTGCGCCCCGCTCATCCCGAACATGTCCCGGCCTTCGAAGGTGGCCGTGCCGCTGGTCGGCTTCTCCAGCCGCATCAGCACCTGGGCGAGGGTGGACTTGCCGCAGCCGGACTCGCCGACGATGCCCAGCGTCTCGCCCTTGTACAGGTCGAACGACACCCCGTCGACGGCCCGCACGTGGCCGACGGTGCGTTGGAACACCACTCCCCGGTTGATCGGGAAGTGCTTGACCAGGTCGCGGACCTGCAGGATCGGCTCAGTCACTCTTGATCAACTCCTCCGCGAAGTGGCAAGCGCTGGTGCGGCCGAGCCCCAGGTCGTGGTGCTCGGGCAACTCCTGACGGCACAGGTCCTCGGCCCGCGTGCAGCGGGGGTGGAACGGGCAGCCCGCCGGGATGTCCATCAGGTTCGGCGGCAAGCCGCGGATCGTCTCCAGGTCCTGGCCTTTGAGGTCCAGCCGCGGGATGGACCGCATCAGGCCCTCGGTGTAGGGGTGGCCCGGCTGCCGGTAGAGGCCGAGGGCGTCCGAGGACTCCACGATCCGGCCCGCGTACATCACCACGATCCGGTCGGCGACCTCGGCGACCACGCCGAGGTCGTGGGTGATCAGGATCAGCCCCATGCCGCGCTCCCTGCGCAGCTCGTCGAGCAGGTCCATGATCTGCGCCTGCACCGTCACGTCCAGCGCCGTCGTCGGCTCGTCCGCGATGAGCAGGTCCGGGTCCAGCGCCAGCGACATCGCGATCATCGCCCGCTGCCGCATGCCGCCGGAGAACTGGTGCGGGAACTCCTTCACGCGCTGCGCGGCGTTCGGGATCTTGACCATGTCCAGCAACTCCACCGCGCGGGCGGTGGCGTCCTTGCGGGACATGCCGCGGCGCGTGCGCAGCTGCTCGGAGATCTGAAAACCCACGGTGTAAACGGGATTCAACGCGGAAAGCGCGTCTTGGAAGATCATCGCCATCGAGTCGCCGCGCAGTTGACGCCGCCGATCTTCGCTGGCGGTGAGCATCTCCTCACCGGCGTAGCGGATCGCCCCGCCGGTGACGAACCCGGGCGGGGTGTCCAGGATGCCCATCACGGTCTGCGCCGTGACGCTCTTGCCGGAGCCGGATTCGCCCAGCACCGCCAGGGTCTCCCCCGGATCGACGTGGTAGCTCACGCCGTTGAGCACCTTCGCCACGCCGTCGCGGGTGCGGAACTCCACGTGCAGGTCCTCGACGTCGAGCAGCCGCCCGCCCGCCTTTTCGTCCACTTCGGACACAGCGGTCCTCCTACTTCTGCTTCGGGTCGAGGGCGTCGCGGACCGCATCGCCGAGCATCACGAACGCCAGCACGGTCATCACCAGGAATCCTGCCGGGAACAGCAGCAGGTGCGGCGATGCCTGGATGAATTCGCGCGAGTCGGAGATCATCACGCCCCAGGACACGACCGGGAACTTCAGCCCGAGCCCCAGGTAGGACAGCGTGGCCTCGGCTCCGATGAACCCGCCCAGCGCGATCGTGGCGTACACCAGCACCGGCGCCAGGCAGTTCGGCAGCATGTGCCGCAGGATGACCCGCGACGGCTTCGCTCCGAGCGCCCGCGCGGCCTTGACGTAGTCCTGCTGCTTGGCCGAGATCGCCGCCGACCGCATGATGCGCATCGCGATCGGCCAGGACAGCACCGCGATCGAGATGACCACCTGCATGATCACCCGGGTACCGCTGGGAATCTCGTCCGGCGAGTTGAAGGTGGTCAGGATGACGATCGCGCCGAGCACGAACGGCAGTCCAAGGAAGATCTCCGAGAGCCGGGACAGCAGGTTGTCCACCCAGCCGCCGTAGTACCCGGACAGGATTCCGACCACCGAGCCGATCAGCACCGTGCCCAAGGTCGCCAGCAGACCGACCGTGATCGAGGCCCGGGCTCCGTGCACGGCGCGGGCGAAGATGTCCCGGCCCTGCAGGTCGTAGCCGAACCAGGCTTCCGCGGACGGTCCCTCGCGGGATTTCAGCAGGTCCGAGTGGTTCGGATCGACCGAGGTGAATAGTTGCGGGAAGGCCACCATGGCCAGCAGCACCAGGATGATCGCCGAGGCGATCAGGAACATCGGCCGCCGCAGCAGGTCGTGCCAGGCATCGCCCCACAGCCCGCGTGGCTTCTCCTGCTTCGCCGCGGCGTGCGATGCCTGCGCCGCGAGCAGACCTGCGCTGTTCTGCCCGGTGGCCACGGCGTGCTTGGTCGCGGCCGAATCCTGGGTGTCCTCGGGAGTGGTGGGAGAGGAGGCAGTCGGTTCAGTCATATCGAATCCTCGGGTCCAGGACCGCGTAGAGAACATCCACGAGGAGGTTCATCAGCAGGTACACCAGCACCAGCAGGGTGACGATCCCGGTGACCGTCATGCCTTCCTTGGTCAGGATGGCCTTGTAGACCAGCCCGCCGATGCCGCGGATGTTGAACACGCCCTCGGTGACGATGGCACCGCCCATCAGCGCGCCCAGGTCGGTGCCCAGGAACGTGATGACCGGAATCAGCGAGTTGCGCAGCAGGTGCACTCCCACGACCCGGTTCGGCTTGAGCCCCTTCGCCGTGGCGGTGCGCACGTAGTCGGCGCGCTTGTTCTCCATCATGCTCGTGCGGGTCAGCCTGGCCACGTAGGCCATCGACAGGCTGCCCAGCACGAAACCGGGCACCAGCAGCTCGCCGATGCTCGGATCGCTGCCGACCGAGGTCTTGATCAGACCGAGCTCGGTGCCCAGCCAGACCTTGAGCAGGAAACCGGTCACGAACACCGGCAGCGAGATCAGGAACAGCGTGGAGATCAGCACCAGGCTGTCCAGGAATCCCTTGCCGCGCAGGCCGGTGAGGATGCCTGCCAGCACGCCGATCACGGCCTCGATCAGCAGCGCCACGATGGCGAGCCGCACCGTGGTCGGGTAGGCGTTGGCGATCAGGTCGCTGATCTGCACACCGGCGTAGGTCTCGCCGAAGTTCCCGGTGAACAGCTGTCCCAGGTACTTGAAGTACTGCACGATCAGCGGATCGTCGAGGTTGTACCTGGCCGTCATCTCGGCGACGTACGACGGCGGGCAGGCCCGCTCACCGCACTTGCCCGCGAACGGGTCGCCCGGCACCGCCCACACCAACGCATAGATGATGAACGTGGTGCCGATGAACACCGGGATCAACTGCAACAGGCGTCGCAGCACATAACGTCCCACCGGTCCTCCTGATTCACACCGAGCGCGGCCCGGGTCCGCGCAGTTGCGCAGCGGCCCGGGTGCGGTGCGCTGCTTCATGGCTGCTGGGGTTTGAGCGTCACCGACGTGAGGTCGAGCTTGCGGAACGGCGTCGCCTTCGCGTCGGCCAGCCGGTCGGACAGGCCCGCCTGCACCGGCTGGCTCCACAGCGGGATCACCGGCATGTCCTGGGCCAGGATCCGCTCGGCGGCCGCGTAGCGCCGCTCCGCTTCGGGAATGGTCGGTGCCGCGTTCGCCCGGTCCAGTGCGGCGTCGAACTCCGGGTTGGAGTACTCGTAATCGTTCGAGGACGCGCCGGTGCGGTAGAGCTGCGTCAGGAAGGACTCGATGCTCGGGTAGTCGGCGATCCAGCCGGTGCGGAACATCCCGGAGAACTCCCGGGCGCTCGCCTGCCTGCGAAACTCGCTGAACGTCGGGGTCGGGGTGAACCGCACGTCGATCCCGAGGGTCTGGCGGATGCTGGAGGCCACCGCCTCGGACCATTCGGAGTGCCCGCCGTCGCCGTTGCTGATGATCTGCAGCGTGCCCTGGAATCCACCGGCCTTGGCCAGCAGCTCCTTCGCCTTCTGCGGGTCGTAGGTGCAGTATTCGCCGCACTGGTTCGGCACGTAGCCCTGGACCGACGGGGCGACCCAGCCGTCCGCGGGCGTTCGGCTACCGGCGAAGATCTGCCGGGTGATCGTCTCGCGGTCGATGGCCATCGAGATCGCTTTGCGCAGATCCGGGTTCTGGAACCGCTGGTCGTAGAGCGGGAAGGCGATGTTCTGCGTGAGCAGACCCGGCTTCTCCTGCGCCCCGTCGCCGAGGTCGGTGCGCCAGATGTCCCCGGCCAGCGCCGAGACCGGCACCTGCCGGACGAAGTCGAGGTTGCCCGAGACCAGATCCTCGTAGGCGGTGTCCAGCTCGTCGTAGACCTTGAACTGCACCTTTCCGATCTTGGCCTTGTCCTCGCCCTGGAACCCGTCGTAGCGCGAGACGGTCAGGCTCTCGTTCGGCACCCGCGACTCGAACTTGAACGGCCCGTTGCCGATCGGGTGCTGCTCGAACCCCTCGGGATCGGCGAAGAACCGTTCCGGCAGCGGGTAGAACGCGCCGTATCCCAGCATGGTCGGGAAGATCGTCAGCGGTGCTTTGAGCTCCACGGTGAACGTGGTCGGGTCGACGACCTTGAGCCCGGACAGCTGGTCGGTCGGCGGCGTCGCGCCCTCCTCCTCCGGGTTGAGCTCGTCGTAGCCCTTGATCTGCTCGAAGAAACTTCCGCCCTGCTGGCCGTTCGGGCCATAGGCGGTGTAGTTCCACGCCTTGACGAAGCTCTCGGCGGTGACCGGGCTCCCGTCGTGGAAGGTCCAGCCCGGTTTGATCTTGATGGTGTAGAACCGGTGGTCCGGCGAGGGCTGGATGGACTCGGCCATCTCGTTGTGCACCGAGGAGTCGTCCGGCGAGTACTTCACCAGCCCGGCGAACAGCGCGTCCATCACGTTGCTGCCGTTGGTCTCGGTCGTGTTGCCCGGGACCAGCGGGTTCTCCGGCTCGCCCCATTCGACGGTCACCGTGTCCCTGGGCGCCCCGCTGTCCCCGCCGCCGCAGGCCGTGGCGAGCATGGCCACCGCCAGCGGGACCGCCAAGCAGGCGGCCAGACGTCGCTTGCGCATGTTGCGTCCTCCCACTTCCACGCGCCCCCTCAGCGGAATTCCGGGGCACCAAGCACAGTGGTGATGAGCACCACCGCGACAGCGTAAACATAATTGAGGGCGGGCCACCCCCAGAACGCTGTCACGAATTCGAAACTTTCTGGTTCGATGCAGAAACCGGCCACCCACCACCCGGATAGTCCGGCCCACATCGTGGGAACTAGCTGATGGAAAGCGCTATGCCGTCCAGGATGTCGTGCTCGGACACCGAGATCGCCTCGATGCCGGCGCGTTCCCTCAGCTCGTCGGCGAGAACCTGCACGACGAGCGCGCCGCCGCCGATCACATCGACCCGTCCGGGATGCATTGAACCGATCGCGGCTCGTTCTTCGTGAGTCATCGTCAACAGCTCCGACGTCGTTTCTCGAAGCTGTTTCTGGGATAAACGGGAAAGGTGAATTGCGGCCGGATCGTAATCCGGCAGGTTCTGCGCGACCGCGGACAACGTGGTGACGGTGCCCGCGACGCCGACCCAGGTCCGCGCGCCGGAGGCGTCCACCGCGGCGAAAGCGTCGTCGAGCACGCCACGGGCGACCTGCTCGGCATCCCGGACCTCCTGCTCGGACGGCGGGTCGTCGTGCAGGCAGCGCTCGGTCAGCCGCACGCACCCGATGTCGGCGGAGTAGGCGGCCGTGATCTCGGCGCATGCACCGTCCCAGCGGCCGACGACGACCTCCGTGGAACCACCGCCGACGTCGGTGACCACGAACGGACCGGCCGCCGGGTCGAAGTCGCCCACCGCGCCGATGAACGACAGGCGGGCCTCCTCCGCACCGGTGATCACCTCGGCGTCCACGCCGAGCGTTTCCCGCACCATGGCGAAGAAGTCCTCGCGGTTGGCCGCGTCGCGGGTCGCCGAGGTCGCCACCATGCGGACCGCTTCGGCACCGTTCTCGCGCGCCGCCGCCGCGTAGTCGACCAGCGCGTCGCGGGTGCGCCGCAACGCCTCGTCGGCGAGTCTGCCGGTGGCGTCCACGCCCTGCCCGAGCCGCACCACCCGCATCTCGCGGTGCACGTCGCGCAGCTCCGGCGAACCATCCGGCCGGGCGGTCACGTCGGCCACCAGGAGCCGGATCGAGTTGGTCCCGCAGTCGATCGCCGCCACCCGTGACATCGCTGGTCTCCTCGTGCTCGTATGCATCGCCAACACTCGGCGCGTTCCTCGGTCGGCAACGCTATCGGCCGGGTGGAAAAGGCGAATGTGGACACACCGTCGGCGTGTCGGCGTGGACATCGACAGGGCCCGCGGGTAGAGCCGCTGCGGCCCCGCGCGCTGGGCGAACGTCGTGATGACGCCGTTGGAGGCTCTCCTCGGCTCCGCCTGATCGAGTGATCATGGGGCGAAGTCGGCGGGCACCTCGCACGGGTCGAGCGGACCCGAGCCGCCCGACTGCACGTAGACGATGTCGCCGGGCGATGCTTCGCCCGCGTCGGTCGTGCCCGCGGGCAACGCGCGGCCCGTCGCGGAGAGCTGCTCGGCCGGGACGAACCGGCCTTCGCGCAGCGTGGCCGCATCGCACTCGCGATCGGCGGGGTCAGCTGACGTGGACGGTGCGCTCGCCTCGGAACCACCGGTCGGTTCGGAGGTTTCGGGCCGCTGCGGGCCGGCGGTCGAACTCGGTGCGACCGGTCCGTCCGTGGTGGGCGTGGCCGACGGAGTCGGGGGCTGCGAACCCTGCGAAGACGGGAGCTGCGCAGACGGGCGCTGCGGGACCGTCGAGGTCTCCGATGGCGCAGCCGGATCCGAAGACGGGCCAACCGAACTCGGCGGCACGGGACCCGTCGAGCTCGGGGCGGGCGGGACGTCCGTCGCGGACGGCTCACCGCTCGGCGCCGGCGTCGCCGGTTCGCTCGGACCACTCGGCGTCGCCGGTTCGCTCGGGACCGACGGGTCGCTCGGCGTCTCCGGATCGCCGGTGAGAGCAGGCATCGACGGCTCGCTCGGGAACCCCGGCAACGGTTGCTCGCTCGAAATGCCCGGTGCTGCGGGCTCTTCCGGCCAACCCGGCACCGACGAGCCGGTGCCCGGTACCGGCTCACCCGATGGCTCGGGCGCCGGTGGCGTGTTCGCGGACGGCGGCACCGCGGGATTCGACGCGTGCGGGGCGCTCGGCTGCACCGGTTCACCAGCCGCAGAACCCGGCCGCGGCCCAGGAATCGGTTCACCGGAAAGCCCGCCGGGCGAGCCGGGCGGCGGAGTCACCGCCGACCAACCGGGCCGCGCCGGCGCCACCGGCTCACTCGCGGATTGCGGCAGCGCCACCGCGTGCGGCCGCTCGTTCGGCAGCCGGCTGCCCGCCAGCACGTCCTGGTCCCCGACGTCGGGCAACGGCTCCAGCGGCGACGGGGTCACGCCGCTGTCGTAGGCATCGGCCCACCGCAGCACGGTGCGCACGTATTCGTCGGAGTGGTTGTAGCGGAACACCGCCTCGGCCAGCTGCCGCGGATCGCGCAGATCGGCATCGCCATCGCAGAGGTAAGCACCGGCGCTGGCCACCGCGTCGTGCACGTTGTGCGGGCTGAGCACGCCGTCGTCGTTGCCGTCCATCGCGTGCTTGTTCCAGGTCGACGGGATCAGCTGCATGGACCCGACCGCGCGGTCCCACACCGGATCACCGTCCAGGCTGCCTTGGTCGGTGTCCGGGATCGCGGCCACACCGGGACCGCCGCTGAGCCGTGGCCCGAGGATGGCGGGCACCGTGGTGCCGTTGACGTCGATCCGCCCGTCCCGCGCGTGGCCGGACTCGATCCGGCCGATGGCGGCGAGCACCGACCAGCGCACTCCGCAGGCCGGGTAGCTCTGCCCGAGCCGGTCGGCCGCGCCGACGTAGGCCGCGAGCATCGGTTCCGGGATGTCGAGCGAACCGCGCGGCAGGTCCGCGGCCGGACCGGGCAACTTGCGCGGTTCGCCCGCGAGGTCGAGCAGGTTCTCGCTGGGTTCGAGGTTGCGCGGCAGATGCCCGGTGGCTCCGTAGCGGCTACCGCCGGGCGCCCCGTCGGCGCGACCGTCGCGCAGGGTCGGTGGCGGCATCGACAGCAGGGCGCTGGACGCCGCCACCATCAGGACGGTCGGAGTGAGGAACGTGGCGGCGCGCCACCTGCGCCGGTTGCGGCGACGAGCGGTTTGCCGGGTGGTGCGAGCTGCCACGGCGCCTCCAGCCCCAAAGTGTTCTCGCCTGCGGCGAACTCCACCGTGGCACGTACTCGCTGGTCACGAAGTTCGTCGACACCATCGAGTGAAACGGTGCAGCCGACGTCGAGGGCTACTGCGCGGTAGCCGCTTTGGCCTACCCTGCTGCGCATGACGCTCACCGGCGAGCCGCACGTGCACGGCAGGACGGAACCCTGGTCGACCCACGACGTGACCAACCAGCCTCCGCTGCTGGACGGCTTCGACCCGTTGTCCTGCGATCCCGCGCTGCGCGAAGCCGTCAGCCGCTACGCGCCGACCGCACTGCCCGACCTGCGCGAACTAGCGCTCGAGTCGGGTTCGGCCGAAGCGCGCGAGCACGGCAGGCTCGCCAATGACAATCCGCCCGAGCTGCGCACCCACGACCGCTACGGCAACCGCGTCGACGAGGTCGAGTTCCACCCCTCCTGGCACTGGCTGATGAACCGCGCGGTCCGGCACGGCCTGCACGCCGCGCCGTGGCGGCCGGACGCGGAACCCGGTGCGCACGCGCGCCGCGCCGCCGGTTTCTACCTGTGGTCGCAGGCCGAGGCGGGACACGGTTGCCCGATCTCGATGACCTTCGCCGCCGTGCCCGCGCTGCGGCACTCCCCCGAGCTGGCCCGCCAGTACGAGCCGGGGCTGTCCTCGCCCGACTACGACTTCGGCCTGCGTCCCGCCGCCGCGAAGACCGGGCTGCTGGCCGGGATGTCGATGACCGAGAAGCAGGGCGGTTCGGACGTGCGGGCGAACACCAGCACCGCCGAGCCGCTGGCCGACGGGACCTACCGGATCACCGGGCACAAGTGGTTCACCTCGGCGCCGATGAACGACCTGTTCCTCACGCTGGCGCAGACACCGGACGGGTTGAGCTGCTTCCTCGTGCCGCGAGTGCTGCCGGACGGCAGCCGCAACGAGATCCGGCTGCAGCGGCTCAAGGACAAGCTCGGCAACAAGTCCAACGCTTCCGCGGAGTTGGAGTACACCGGCGCGCTCGGGCACCTGGTCGGCGAAGCGGGCCGCGGAGTGCGCTGCATCATCGAGATGGTGTCGATGACCAGGTTGGACTGCGTGCTCGGTGCGGCGGCGAACATGCGGGTCGCACTGTCCGAGGCGGCGCACCACGTGCAGCACCGCAGCGCGTTCGGCGAACGGCTGGCCGATGCGCCGCTGATGCGGACCGTGCTGGCGGATCTCGCGTTGGAGACCGAGGCGGCGACCGCGTTGGCGATGCGGCTCGCGGCGGCCGTGGACGGGCAGGGCAGCGACACCGAGCGGGGATTGCTGCGGCTCGCGCTGCCTGCGGCGAAGTTCCACGTGTGCAAGCGGGCCGCCACGGCGGTGGCCGAAGCGCTCGAATGCCTCGGCGGCAACGGCTACGTCGAGGAGTCCGGGCTGCCGCGGCTGTACCGGGAGGCGCCGCTGATGTCGATCTGGGAAGGCTCCGGCAACGTGACCTCGCTCGACGTGCTGCGTGCGCTGCACAAGCAGCCCGCGTCGGCGGAAGCGCTGCTGGGCGAGCTGGACGCCGCGGCAGGCGCGGACCGCCGCTACGACGACAGCGTCCGGCAGCTGCGCGAGGAGATCGCAGCGCCCCGCCCGGAACGGGCGCGCAAGCTGGCCGAACTGCTGGCGTTGACCTTGCAGGCTTCGCTGCTGATCCGGCACGCGCCGACCGCGGTCTCGGAGGCTTTCGTGGCGACCCGGCTGGTACCGGACACCGGCCGGTCGTTCGGCACGATCCCGGACGGGCTCGCCGCCACCGCGCTGCTCGAGCGGGTCACGCCGGGACGCTGAACGATCAGGAAGGCGCGTTCTCCGGCCAGCGGCGAGTGATCTCGTCCAGCACCTCGTCGCCGAACGGATTCACCCCCGGGCCCTTCGCGAGCGCGTGCGCGAGGTGCACGTGCAGGCACTTCACGCGGTCCGGCATACCGCCCGCGGTGACCTGAGTGCCCAGCGGTTCGATCGCGTCCCGCTCGGCCAGGTAGGACTCGTGCGCGCGGCGGTAGGCGGCCGCCAGCTCCGGATCCTCGGCGAGCCGGTCCTGCATCTGCCGCATCCGGCCCTCCGCCTCCAGCGTGGAGCACAGCGCGCTCAGCCGGGGCGAGGTCAAGTAGTACAACGTCGGGAACGGCGTGCCGTCCTCGAGCCGCGGATTCGTCCGCACCACGCTCGGCTCGCCCGCCGCGTCCCGCGCCGCCACCGCCCGCAGCCCGCGCGGCGGCCTGCCGAGCTGGTCGGCGATGCTTTCCCGATCGTGCTCGGTGACCGTCGAAATGTCGTTCACTGCCCGTTCCCCGTCAGCGACTTCCACAGGTTCTCGTACCACGGCCCGTCATCCGCGGGCGTCGGCGCCGGCGGCGGCTGGGCCTGCTGGTGCGGGAGTTCCACGATGTACGGCGTCTCCCCGGGGCGCACGTAGCCGAGCCTGGCGCGCGCCTCGGTCTCGACGTGCTGCGGATCGGAAAGCTGCGCCTTGCGCTCCTGCAATTCCTGGACCTGCTGGGAGAGTTCGACCCGCTTGTCGTCCTGCGCGGCCAGCTCGCCGCGCTGGCTCAAGTAGGTGCGCAGCGGCACGGACACGCTCAGCGCCATCGTGCACAGCAGCAGCGCCAACAACGCCGCCCGGCGCGTCGACGAGAGCTTGAACGCGCCACCGGTCGGCGACTTGCGCTGCGATTTGGACCGCGGCGCCGCCGCGCGCGGCCGGGAACCGCTCTTGGTTCCCGACCGCTTCACCGGCTCCCGCGAACGACCGGTACGGCGCGCCGCGGGGGTCTCGCCCCCGCGGCGGCGTTGCTGTCGATCAGAGGACCGCCCGCTCGGCATCGCCCGCACCCGTCGTCGTCGAAGTCACCCCGGCCGTGTTCAGACCGCTGGTGACCAGGATGTCACGCCTCCGGATTGAGCCGCGGGAACGCCAGCTCACCCGCGTAGCGCGCCGCGTCGCCGAGCGCTTCCTCGATGCGCAGCAGCTGGTTGTACTTGGCGATCCGCTCGCTGCGCGCCGGGGCACCGGTCTTGATCTGGCCGCAGCCGGTGGCCACCGCGAGGTCGGCGATCGTGGTGTCCTCGGTCTCGCCGGAGCGGTGGCTCATCATGCTCTTGTAGCCGCAGGAGTTGGCCAGGTTCACCGCGTCCAGCGTTTCCGAGAGCGTGCCGATCTGGTTGACCTTGACCAGCAGCGCGTTGCCCGCGCGGCGGTTGATGCCCTCCTCCAGCCGCTCCGGGTTGGTCACGAACAGGTCGTCGCCGACCAGCTGCACGCGGTGGCCGATCTCCTTGGTCAGCTGCACCCAGCCGTCCCAGTCGTCCTCGGACAGCGGGTCCTCAATGGACACCAGCGGGTAGGAGTCGAGCAGCTCGTTGTAGTAACCGGCCATCTGCTCGGGACTGCGCTTGGCCTTCTCGAAGGTGTAGACGCCGTCCGAGTAGAACTCGGTGGCGGCCACGTCCAGCGCCAGCACGATGTCGGTGCCCAGCTTGTAGCCGGCCTTCTCGACAGCGGTGGCGATCAGGTCCAGCGCCTCGCGGTTGTTCGGCAGGTCGGGGGCGAAGCCGCCCTCGTCGCCGAGGCCGGTGGGCAGGCCCTTGGACTTCAGCACCGACTTCAGCGCGTGGTAGGTCTCCGCGCCCCAGCGCAGCGCGTCCG
Organism: Saccharopolyspora galaxeae; assembly: GCF_016526145.1. GTDB lineage: Bacteria > Actinomycetota > Actinomycetes > Mycobacteriales > Pseudonocardiaceae > Saccharopolyspora_C > Saccharopolyspora_C galaxeae. Next base: position 642,574 of record NZ_JADDUE010000002.1, on the reverse strand, counting down.
AGAAGGAGTCGGCACCGACCGGGGCGATCATGAACTCCTGCACGTCCACACCGGTGTCGGCGTGCGCACCGCCGTTGAGGATGTTCATCATCGGCACCGGCAGCACGTGCGCGTTCGGCCCGCCGACGTAGCGGAACAGCTCCAGCCCGGCCGAGTCCGCGGCGGACTTCGCCACCGCCAGCGAGACGCCGAGGATCGCGTTCGCGCCCAGCCGGGACTTGCCGGGCGTGCCGTCGAGGTCCACCAGCTTCTGGTCGACCACGCGCTGCTCGGTGGCGTCCAGCCCGGCCAGTTCCGGGCCGATCTCGTCCAGCACGCCCTCGACGGCCTTCTCCACGCCCTTGCCGCCGTAGCGCTCGGCGTCGCCGTCGCGCAGCTCGACCGCCTCGTGCTCACCGGTGGAAGCGCCCGAGGGGACCGCGGCGCGGCCCAGCGTGCCGTCCTCCAGTGCCACCTCGACCTCGACGGTGGGGTTCCCGCGCGAGTCCAGGATCTCGCGGGCGCCGACCTGCTCGATGATCGCCACGTGTGCTCCTAACCAGGGTTTGAGGTATGGGCGGCCCCGGCTCGCCGCACCGCTGGACGCGCGCGGCGGGCCGAACCCCCGAGGACCGCCCCTGAGCCTATCGGGGCCCGGTGCGGCGACGTCGCCGACTTGAGCGGGAGCACATCGTCGCCCGATCAGGATCGATCACGTTGCACGGCGCGTGATCGAACGGCGGCCGCGGACGTGCCGATTACCATCCGCTCGGCAGTCGAGGAACAGCGGGGTCGGCACGTAGTGTTGTCCGCGTCATGAGGGACGAAGAGACCGTGGAAGCGTTCCGCCGGGCGGAGAACCTGGTCTCCCAGCGACGGCCGTGGGAGGCCCTCCGCGCGCTGCAACCCGTGCTCGCCATCGCCGAGGACAAGCCCAGTGTGCAACTGGTTCTCGGCCGGGCGTACCTGTTCTCGGCCCAGTTCCGCCGGGCGGAGCTGGCGTTCCTGCGGGTGCTGGAGCTCGACCCGTCCGACCATTACGCGCGGCTGGTGCTGGGACGCACCCTGCAGCGGCAGGGACGGTTGCTGGAGGCCCGCAGCCAAGTGCAGATGGCCGCGACGATGAATCCCGATCCCGCTTACCAGGAAGCGCTGGGCGAGATCAACGCCCGGCTGGCCATGCAGAACGACTGAGCCGCTGCGACGTTGCGTCGCGGCCGTTCCGGTCGCGGGTCGGTCGCGTGCGGTTCAGTCGCGGCGGTTCGCCGCACCGGCGTAGGTCTCGGCGATCGCGAAGACCTTCTGCCCGTACTCCACCGAGTTGTTGTACGACATCACCGATCCCCACCAGCCCTGGCCGGTGGTGAGATCGCGGCCGCTGGAGCAGAGGTACCGGGCGGCGGCCATCGAGGCGTCGTCCAGGTTCTGCGGATCGCCGACCCCGTCGCCGCTGCCGTCGGTGGCCCACTTGCGCCAGGTCGACGGGATGAACTGCATCGGGCCGACCGCGCGGTCGTGCATCGCGTCGCCGTCCAGCACACCGCCGTCGGTGTCTCCGATCGCGCGCACGCCGGGAGTCCCGTCCAGCGGGACACCGATGATCGGCTTCGACGGGCGGGCGTCGTCGCCGAGCAGCCGGTTGCCGTACCGGCCGTGGTTCGACTCGATCCGGGCGATCCCGGCGATCGTGGACCACGAGATCCGGCACTCGGGCTGGTACTCGCGCATCGCGAGATCGGCGTTGACGTAGGACAGCAGCGCCCTGGAAGGCACGTCGACCACCGAGGCGATCCCGTCGGCCCACTCGCGCACCGGATCGCCGCCTTCCGGTGCAGGTTGTTGCACCGGCTCCTGCACCGGCGGCGCGGCGGAACCCGGCAGCACCGGGGCGGGTTCGACGGTCTGCTCCGGTGGCGGCCCGGCTTCCGGGGCGGCGGCCGGACGGCCGAGCACCGCGGTCAGGCCGACGCCGACCCCGGCGGACGCCACCAAGGTGAGCGCGACGGCGAGTCGTCCGAGGACGGCGAACACGGCGCGCAGCCGCGAAGGAGTGGGGTCGGTCACGCGAACAGGTTACTTGGCGGTATCAAGCAGAACCAGGGAGCGTTTAGGGAGCGGTTCGCACAGCGGGGTCGTTCAGCGGAACATCAGGCGCCTGCTCGCTGCGGAATCTCAGCGGAGAAGTCGCCGCACGGCTCGGTTTCCCGCCGCACCGGAGCGTTCGCCGATCGACCGGCCACCCGTGCGAACCCGTAGCTGCGCTCAGTTCTCCGTCGCCAGGGTGCGGCTGATCCTGCCGTACTGATCGGCGTGGTCGATCACGTCCTGGCCGTAGTCGTGGCTCTCGTTGTAGTCCAGCAGAGCCCTCCAGAACCCGTCCGGATTGCGCAGATCGCCGCCGACCGTGCACAGGTATCCGGCCGCGGCCAACGCCGCATCATCGATGTCGTTCGGGTCGGCGACCCCGTCGCCGTCGGCATCCGCCGCCCAGCGGTTCCAGGTGATCGGGATGAACTGGAGCGGGCCGATCGCCCGGTCGAACACCAAGTCTCCGTCCATGGCACCGCGGTCGGTGTCCTCGATCCGCTTGACCCCGTTGCTGCCGTCCAGCGGCAGACCGCGGATCGCCACGCTGGGCCGTCCGGTCTCGTCCAGCTTGGCGCCGCCGTAGCGGCCGTGGCTGGATTCGATGGCGCCGATCCCGGCCAGGGTGGACCAGCCGATGCCGCAACCGGGGTGCTCCTGCTCGGCCGCGCGCGCCGCGTAGCCGTACGCCTGCAGCGCGGCGAGGGGAATGTTCAGCTCGTCGGACATCGACTCCGCCCAGCCGGTGAGTTGCTGCTGCGGCCGGTCCTGCACGGACATCGGAGGATTGCCGGAGTGCGCCAGCTGCACCCGCGGCGGTTCCACTCCCGGGTCCGGTGGCGCCACGGCAGGCGGCGGGTCGGCGGCGACCCTGGGCTCGTTCTCCGCGCGGTCTTCCTCGGGCGGAGCGCACGAGACGAGCACGGCGAGCACCGGTACCACTCCGGTGAACAACCACGGTCTGCGCGCACCCTGTTGCTGCGACACCAAATGCCTCCCTCTCCCACCTCAGTGTGCACGTGCCCGTCGTGCGCCCGGAGACGAACCGGACAAGTCACGCGCTCCCGGAGCACTTGTCGTCGGCAACGCGAGTTCTGTGACGGTGCCGGTCGGATTCGCCGGGCAGCGCGAGCGGACCGGGACCTCCGGGGGTTCGTGGCCGACCGCCGTTCCGCGTGGCGTTCCCACTTTCGCGGATGCGGACCTGCTCGCCGCGAGCGGGTCCGCGAGCGGCGAACCGGATTCGCACCGGCGGCGGGAATCCACTCCGGTGCCCGCTCATTCCCCGCTCGCCGCCCAGTACCGCCGCCAGTCCGCGCCGTTGCAGGTGGCCGGGTCCTGACCGGCCGCACGTGCCGCGGCTTCGGCCGCGCGGACGCGCGAGGCGAACGCCAGCGCGCTGGCGCGCAGCTCGTCCTCCGGATCCGCGCCTTCCAGGCGAGCACGCGCCACCAGCCCGAACAACCTGTCGCCCACCGACGTGCCGGTGGGCAGCAGGTCTTCCGGCAGGTCCGCGCGCCCGGCGCGCTGCGCGAGCTTGGCCGCCAGCGCCGCGGCCGGCTGCCCGGTCGCCACTCCGTCCACGATGGACTCGCGCTGCTTCTCGCGTTGCTTGAGCTCGTCCCAGCGCAGGTGCTGCGACTCCGCGTCGTGCACGGTGTCGTCCTCGGCGAACACGTGCGGATGCCGGGAGACCATCTTGCTCACCAGCTCGGCGGCCACCTCGTCCACCCCGAACGGGTCCGCGGCGTGCTCGGCCGCCACCCGCGAGTGGAACAGCACCTGCAACAGCACGTCGCCCAGCTCCTCGCGCAACGACGCCCGGTCCCGCTGCTGGATCGCGTCCAGCAGCTCGTAGGTCTCCTCCACCAGGTAGCGCCGCAGCGAGTCGTGGTCCTGCTCCGCGTCCCACGGGCAACCACCCGGAGAACGCAACCGGTCCATGACGGTGACGGCGTCCAGCAACTCCACGCCGACCGGTGCCGCGGCGCCGATCAGCGACGCACCGGCCGCGCGCAATTCCCGCGCCTGCGCGGAAAGCAGGTCGGGCACGATCAGCACGACGGGCTCCCGGCGGGCCTGCGCGAGCAGCGCCTCGGCCGCCGGTGCCGCCGGGAGCTGCAACGCCGAACGGGTCGCCGCGGACAGCCCTTCGGCGGCATAAACCGCCGAGGCCCGGCGCACCGCGGGCATCGCCGCAGCCGGGAGCACGTCGCCGAGCCGGTCGTCGACGAGCACGACCGCCGAGCCGGTCGCGGTCCCATCCGACGTGCTGCTCGGTCCCTCGGAATGTTCGCCGGTCACCGGGTGCGCGGAAGACATGCGGCGATTGTCGCAAGCACGGGTTCGTGCCTTGCCGGAGCGCTTGATCCATGCCGTCGAGATTGCCCGCGGCGGCGGCCGGACCCCCGCCCGACACACCGGCGCGTCACCTCGTCCGGGTGATCTCGAAACCGGCGAATCCCGAGGGCGCGGCCTCGCACCATCAGGCCCGCCGCGGCTGGAAGGCGATACCGATCGTCTCCCCCGCGCTCGGCGCGGCCGAAAGCGCGATCTCGTCCCACACGCCGTATCGCGGGCTGAGCTGCACACCGATCCGCTGCGCGGTGACCCGCAGCAGTTGCGCGCCCACCGCCTGCATCTTCGCCTCGTCCGCACCGGCCCCGCTCGGCGCCGCCCGCTCCTCGGTGCTGCGCTGCTTGATCCGCACCACGGTCCACTGCCCGGACTGCGGCTGGAGCTCGAACGCCATCGTCGTACCCGGCAGCGCGCCGAACAGCGGCGTCGCGGCCACCAACTCCGGCACCTCGGCCGAACGCAGGTGCTCACCGGTGGCCGCGCCAACGCCCGCTTGCCGGTCGGCGGCCACCACTGCCGCGGATTCCTGCTCGCCGCGGGACATCCGGCGCGCCTTGTCCTCGGCCTCGCGCCGATTGGTGGCGGAGGTGACGTCGTAGGTCACCCCGAGCCGATCGATGTACTTGCGGCCGAGCTCGCCGGTCAGCAGCCGCGAACGCATCGCGTCCCGGAAGTCGGCCGGGGTGTAGATCTGGCCCGCGCTGGCCTTCTCCGGACCACCCGCCGCGTTGATCAGCTCGGTGAGCTGCCGCTCGTCCACCCGCAATCCCTCGTCGCGGGTCGCCTGCTCCACCAGGCGCCTGCGGACCAGGTCGGTGGCCAGCCGCCGCCCGAACTCGCCGAGCTGGCCCTGCTGGTCCATCTGCTGCTTGGCCGCGGGTTCCTTGTCCAGCACGGTGCGGAAGCGGCCCTGCACCTCGTTGACCGGTATCCGCGAGTCGCCGACGAAGGCCGCGGCACCGACGGACGCGGGTCCGTTTCCGCAGCCCGCGAGCAGGATCGCGGCCAGCACCAAGGAACCGAGCAGGCGGGAGCGGGTGATCGCGGAACGCACGGCGGCCACCTTCTCACGAGATCATCCCGGGGTGAAGGCGCACCACCTGGCACGACCCTCGATCGTCCGCTGTGGACGGTCAATGCACGCAGGGCACGCCGTCGGCGGTGATCGGTTTTTCCGGATCGGGAGACTGCGCCGGACGCGGCGCGGCCCGCTGCAACCCGTCGAGCCGCAGGCTCGGCGCACCGGCGAAGTTCTGCGCACCCGGCCCGTCGTAGTCGCTGCCCAGGTACACCTGCACCGAACCGGCGGAAACGGACCCGCTCTCGGCCACCGGCAGCCCCCCGAGCGCCGCCGCGACCTGCTCGCCCGAAGCGCTCTCACCGGGCGCGACCCGCACCACCGACGAGCTCATCGACTTCGCGTTGGCCGTCTCGCCCGAGACGAACCCTTGTCCCGCAAGGTTTTCCTGCACCGAGGCCGCGAGACCGGTGACGCCCGTCGTGTTGTAGACGTGCGCGGTGATCTCCGGCCGCGCGGTGCTCTCCGACGGTTGCGCGGCCTCGGACCGCTCGGCCTCGGATCGGTCGGCCTGCTGCCGGACGAGTCGTTCCTGCGGAGGCAGCAGCAGGTCCGCGACGAACTGCCGCACCTCGGACTCGTCGATGGTCACGTCCTCCTTCCCGGATTCACCGACGAGTTCCACCGGGATGGTCTGGAAATCGATGTCGCCACCGGCGATGCCGCGCATCTGCTGGGCGAAGCTGAGCACGTCCCAGCCCTTGTCCAGCACCACGGACTGCCGCACCGCCGAGACCAGCTCGGACAGCTTCGCCGGATTCGCCAGCGTCCCCGCGGACAGCACCTCCTGCGCCAGCCCGGACATGAACACCTGCTGCCTGCGCACCCGATCCAGGTCGTTGCGCGGAAGTCCGTACCGCTGCCGCACGAACGCGAGCGCGTCACCGCCGGAGACCCGCTGCGGACCCGCGTCGAAGTCCGCACCGGAATCGGGCTCATCGACCGGTTCCAGCAGGCACACCGGAACCCCGCCGACGGCCTTGGTGATGTCGTAGAAGCCGAGCAGGTTCACCTCGGCGTAGTGGTCGATGCTCACCCCGGAGAGGTCTTCCAGGGTCTTGATCAGGAACTTCTGGCCTTCGGCCTTGGACTGCAGTTCGAGCTGCTTCGGGTCGGTGACCCCGCTGGACTGGAGCCGGTGCTCGGCGGCGCCCTTGGCCCGGGCCATCGCGGAGTTGAGCTTGTTCTTCCCGAACCCGTTGCCCATCCGGACCATCGTGTCGCGCGGGAACGACACGGCGCTGGCGCGCCCGCCACCGTTCGGGATCCGGGTCAGGATCATCGTGTCGGTGAGGTCGCCGCCCCCGTCATCGGTGGTCCGCAGCGTTTTCAGGACTTCGTCCGGCAGCGGGTTGCCGTCGGCGTCGGTGCGGCTGTCGTTGCCGATCAGCAGGATGTCGGTGGCGCCGTCCGGCTCGCTGAAGCCGCCGATCACATCGCTACCCGCCAGCCCGCCGTTGAGGCCGCGCAACGTCGCCCACGCGTAGCCGGTGGTGGCCAGCACCGCGACCGACAGCAGCGCGACCATCGTCCGCGCGAACACCCGGGCAGGTCTGCGCCGCCTCGGCGGCTCGGCCCAGGTGTCGCTGCGTGGCACTGGGCGGCGCACCGTGGTGGCTTCCCCGGGCCGCGAAGGTCCCGGGCGCGGGCTGGGACCCGGACGGGATCCGGGGTGCTGCGGTCCTCGCGAGCGACCTTCCACCGCTGGTCCTTTCGTCCACCGCACGGCGCGCGTCGGTCAGGATGTTCCTGCACATTGACAGACGCCGGACGGCGCACGAGGTTGCCTCGCGGCGATTTTCCCGTTCTCCGCGGGAAAAAATACGGCAGAGTGAACGCGGTCGTCGCAACGAGCTCGGCGGAACGGTCGATCGCCGAGCAGCGCGAACGGCGGATCAGCCCACCGCGGCGGGCTTTCCGGCCAGCGACGCGAGCAGCTGCGTGCACCACTCCAGCAGCGCAACGTCGCGCAACGGCGGTGCGCCGATCCGCCCGCCCGCGGCACCCTCGGTCGGACGCGGCACCGACACCGTGCGCACCGCCGCCTTGTACACCGCCTTCGGGTACAGCCGCTTGAGCCGCATCTGCTGCGAGTCCGCCAGCTCCATCGGCGCCACCCGCAGCGACGAGCCCTGCAAGGTCACCTCGGTGACCCCGTACTCGCGGCAGACCTGGCGGAACCGCGCGACCTTCAGCAACCGTTCCACCGGCTCCGGCAGCTGCCCGTAGCGGTCGCCGAGCTCGGCGCGCACCGCGTCCAGCGACTCCTGGTCCACGGCCGCGGCGATCTTGCGGTACGCCTCCAGCCGCAACCGCTCCCCCGGCACGTAGTCGTGCGGGATGTGCGCGTCCACCGGCAGGTCCACCCGGACCTCGGACAGCTCCTCGTCGGCCGAACCGGGTTCCGCGCCCGCGTGCTGCTTGAACGCCTCCACGGCCTCCCCGACCAGCCGCACGTACAGGTCGAACCCGACGCCCGCGATGTGCCCGGACTGCTCGGCGCCGAGGATGTTGCCCGCGCCGCGGATCTCCAGGTCCTTCATCGCCACCGCCATGCCCGCGCCCAGCTCGGAGTTCTGCGCGATCGTGGCGAGCCGGTCGTGCGCGGTGTCGGTGAGCGGCTTCTCGCCCGGGTACAGGAAGTACGCGTACCCGCGCTCGCGCGCCCGCCCGACGCGCCCGCGCAGCTGGTGCAGCTGGGACAGCCCGAGCATGTCCGAGCGCTCCACGATCAGCGTGTTCGCGTTCGAGATGTCCAGCCCGGTCTCGACGATCGTGGTGCACACCAGCACGTCGTGCTCGCGCTCCCAGAACCCCTGGATGATCTTCTCCAGCCGGTCCTCGTTCATCTGCCCGTGCGCGGTGACGATCCGCGCCTCCGGCACGAGCTCGCGCAGGTGCCGGGCCGCCTTCTCGATCGTCGACACCCGGTTGTGCACGAAGAACACCTGGCCGTCGCGCAGCAGCTCGCGGCGGATCGCGGCGGCGACCTGCTTCTCGTCGTAGGCGCCGACGTAGGTCAGCACCGGGTGCCGCTCCTCCGGCGGGGTCAGGATCGTGGACATCTCGCGGATCCCGGCCATGCTCATCTCCAGCGTCCGCGGGATCGGCGTCGCCGACATCGTCAGCACGTCCACGTGCGTGCGCAGCGCCTTGATGTGCTCCTTGTGCTCGACGCCGAAGCGCTGCTCCTCGTCCACGATCACCAGGCCGAGGTCCTTGTAGCGCACGCCGGTCTGCAGCAGCCGGTGCGTGCCGATCACGATGTCCACCGAGCCGTCCGCGAGGCCCGCGGTGGTCTGCTCCGACTCCCGCGCATCGGTGAACCTGGACATCCCCTTGATGGTCACCGGGAAGGAGCGCATCCGGTCGGTGAAGGTGTTCAGGTGCTGCTGGGCCAGCAGCGTCGTCGGCACCAGCACCGCGACCTGCTTGCCGTCCTGCACCGCCTTGAACGCCGCGCGCACCGCGATCTCGGTCTTGCCGTAGCCGACGTCGCCGCAGACCACCCGGTCCATCGGCACCGCGCGCTCCATGTCGGACTTGGCCTCGTCGATCGCGGCGAGCTGGTCGCCGGTCTCGGTGTAGGGGAAGGCGTCCTCCAGCTCGCGCTGCCACGGGGAGTCCGCGCCGAAGGCGTGCCCGGTCGAGGACTGGCGGGCGGCGTAGAGCTGCACCAGCTCCGCGGCGATCTCCTTGACCGCCTTGCGCGCCTTGGCCTTGGTGTTCTTCCAGTCCGAGCCGCCGAGCTTGTTCAGCGTCGGCAGCTCACCGCCCACGTAGCGGGAGACCTCGTCGAGCTGGTCGGTGGGCACGAACAGCTTGTCGCCCGGCTGGCCGCGCTTGCTGGAGGCGTACTCCAGCACCAGGTACTCGCGGGTCGCACCGCCGACAGTTCGCTGCACCATCTCGACGTACTTGCCGATGCCGTGCTGCTCGTGCACCACGAAATCGCCCTGCTTGAGCGCCAGCGGATCCACGGCGTTGCGCCGCTTGGACGGCATCCGCCGCATGTCCTTGGTCGAGGTGCCGCCGCGGCCGCCGGTCAGGTCGGCTTCGGTGAGCACCACCAGGCCCGCGTCCGGAGCCGCGAAACCGTCCTCCAGGCCGCCGCGGACCACGGTGATCACACCGGGCTGCGGCGCCTCGACCAGGCCCTCCTTGGCGGGCTGCACCGGCAGTTCGGCCTCGCGGAACTGCTGCACCGCCCGCTGCGCCGTGCCCTGCCCGGGGACGACCAGCACGGCCGCGCCTCCGGAAGCGGTGTGCGCGCGCAGGTCCGCGTACGCGCGCTCGACCTCGCCGCGGTACGCCTCGACCTGCTTCAGCGGCAGCTGCAGCGCGCCTTGCTCGCCGTCGCCGGACAGCTGCGTCAACGTCCACCACGGCAGTCCGAGCTCGCGGGTGTGCTCGGCGACGTCGCTCAACCCGCGGTAGGCCGAGGCCCCCAGGTCGATCGGGGCGCGGCCGCCGTCGGCGGCGACCATCCAGGACGCCTCCAGGAACTCCTGGCCGGTGCGCACCAAATCCGCCGCCCGCGCCCGCACCTTCTCCGGATCGGCCAGCACGACGTGCGTACCCGCAGGGACGAGGTCGGTCAGCAGCCGCATCTCCCCTTCGCACAGCGCGGGGATCAGCGCCTCCATGCCCTCCACCGCGGCGCCGCCGGCGATCTTGCCGAGCATCTCGGACAGGTGCCCGTCGGCGGAGTGCTGCTCGGCGAGCTTCCCGGCGCGCTCGGCGACCTGGTCGGTGATCAGCAGTTCCCGGCAGGCGGGCGCGTACAGGTCGGTGTCGGTGGCTTCCGGCAGCGAACGCTGGTCGGCGACGGAGAACGGGCGGATCTCGGTGACCTCGTCGCCCCAGAACTCCACGCGCAGCGGGTGTTCCTCGGTGGGCGGGAAAACGTCGACGATGCCGCCGCGCACGGCGAACTCACCGCGCTTCTCCACCATGTCGACCCGGGTGTAGGCCAGGCCGGTCAGCCGCTGCACGAGTTCCTCGAAGTCGTGCTCCTGCTCCAGTTCGAGCCGCACCGGGGGCAGCTCGCCGAGGCCGGGCGCGATCGGCTGGATCAGGCTGCGCACCGTCGAGACCAGCACCCGCACCGGGCCTTCGGCGTGCTCCTCGGGATGCGCGAGCCTGCGCAGGACCGCCAGCCTGCGGCCCACGGTGTCCGCACGCGGGGAGAGCCGCTCGTGCGGCAGCGTCTCCCACGACGGGAAAACCGCGACACCGTCGGCGCCGATCAGGTCACCGACCGCTGTCGCGGTCTCCTCGGCTTCCCGGCCGGTCGCGGTGACCAGCAGCACCGGCGCCGAAGCCCCTTCGGCCAGCGCGGCGGCCGTGAGCGGGCGGGCCGCCACGGGACCTTCCAGCACCACGTGCGGACTGCCCGCGGACTCGATCAGCCGCTGGAAAGCGGCATCGTCCAGCAGCGGGCCGAGCAGCCCGCGCAGCGCGGCTGCCGGCGCCGCTTCCGTAGCCGTGGCAGGACCAGCCTGGGTCATGGAGCATCCCTCGCACCGAGAATCACCGGAAACGCGCACAGACCCGTCCCCGGGAACGACTTTGCCTCCGGCCCATCGGCGTACCCGGTTGCTGGCCGAGTCGTGCGGCCGCACCCGGCGTGGATCGGCGATCCGGGGGCGGCACCACCAGGGCCGGTAGCTCCGGGAACCGTGCTGATCTCGCGCGGGAATCGGGCACGTCCCGGCAGGTCCGGGCGGCGGGAGTCACCGTCCAGCCTACGACTCCGCACCGACACTTCCGGGCCGCCCCGGATCGATGGCTTGCGTTCGCTGGACCGGCGGCTGCTGCTTGCTGGACCGGCGGCTATGCCTTGCTGACATACTGTGACCATGCGCACAGTCCGGTTCGCCGTTTTCGCCGTGACCCTGCTGCTCGCTGCGTGCAGCGCTCCGGACGGCACGCCATCGGAGGCCGCCGCGAGGGCGCCGGAACCGGCCGCGCTCGGCGTCGAAGTGGTCGCGGGCGGGCTGACGCACCCTTGGGACATCGGCTTCCTGCCGGATGGCACCGCACTGATCCCGCAGCGCTCCGGCAAGCTCGGACTGCTCACCGGCAACCGCCCGGGAGCGCAGGTCCGGCCGGTGCGGGCCGACTTCTCCGACGTGTTCGCGCGCGGCGAGGGCGGGCTGATGGGCCTGCTGGTGCATCCGGATTTCGCCAGCACGCGGCAGTTCCTGACGTGCCAGACGTACCAGGAGAACGGGCGGCCGGTGGACGTCCGGCTGATCAACTGGCGGCTCTCCGAAGACGGCAGCAGCGCGCAGCGGGTCGGGCCGCCGCTGCTCACCGGGCTGCCGGTGAACCAGGGCGGCAGGCACTCCGGTTGCCGCCCCGCGCTGGCCGAGGACGGTTCGCTGCTGGTGACCACCGGTGATGCCGCGGACCCCGGAGCCGCGCAGGACCGCAGCGGCCTGGGCGGGAAGGTGCTGCGAATGGACTTGCGCACCGGAGAACCGCTGCCGGACAACCCGTTCGCGAACTCGCCGGACCCGGCCGAGCGGCTGATCTACACCTACGGGCACCGGAACGCGCAAGGCATCGCGCCGCGCCCTGGTGGTCAGGTGGTCGTCGCCGAGCACGGTCCGGATCGCGACGACGAGCTCAACGTGCTGGTCCCGGGCCGAAACTACGGCTGGGACCCGTCGCGCGGCGGCAGCTCGGACTCCTACGACGAGTCGGTGCCGATGACCGACCTGCGGCGGTTCCCGGACGCGGTACCCGCGGTGTGGTCGTCCGACGACGCGACCGAGGCGGTATCCGGAGCCACGTTCCTCACCGGCCCGCAGTGGGGCGAGCTCGACGGGATGCTCGCAGTGCCCGCGCTCAAGGGCTCGAAGCTGCTGCTGTACCGGCTGGAACCCAACGGCGCAGTGCAGGAAGTCCTGATCCCATCGGAGCTCGACGGCACGCACGGCCGTCTCCGCGCCGCACGCCAAGGCCCTGACGGTGCCCTCTATGTCACGACGTCCAACGGCGAGAACGACCAGGTGCTGCGCATCTCGTCAACGTGACCAGGCACCGAAGATCTGCTCGTACAGCACGTCGACGTCGAGATCGACGTCCACCGGAGCGGCCTTGACCGTGGCGGGCCGACCGGACTCCACCACTGCGGACTCGGCGTACTCTCCCTTGTCGAGCTGAAAACAGAAGATCGCGGGCGGCGCCCCGGGCATCGGCTCGACCCGCCAGTAGAACGGAACTCCGGCCTGCGCGTACGCCTCGGGCTTGACCATGCGGTCGTCCTTGCGCGTCCGCGGCGAGACGACTTCCACCGCGAGCAGCACTTCGGACGCCGCCACCTTGATCGTGCCGTCGCTCTGCGCGGGAACAACGCTGATGTCCGGAACGAACCCCATGCCCTCGACGACGCTGATTCCCAACGCGCTCACCGCCACGAGGTCCGAACGTTCCTCGCGGCGCAACGCCTGCCGCAGGAGCAGCCGGAGTTCGTCACTGATCGCCTGATGGGCGTAGCTGGGCGCAGGAGTCACCTTGAAATGTCCGCCAATCAGCTCCACCCGGTTGCCGCCCGGGTCCTCGTCGAGCGACTCCCAATCGGCCAGCGCGTAAGGCGGACCGCCGGTGTACGCGAGTGCACTACTCATAGTGTTCAGATCATCGCACACCGTGATCACCTCAGTTTCAGCGGACCTCTCGTCCCATTATTGCCCAGTCGTAAAGCGAAGTTCCGGAAGTGAACGGACCGTGCGCCCGGTCGGTCCAGCGGACCGTTCACTCGGGGAGGATTCACCGCCAGTTGCCCAGCTTGGGCTTGTGCTCCAGGTGGGACAGCCCGTTCCAGGCCATGTTGACCAGGTGCGCGGCGACCTCTTCCTTCTTCGGCTTGCGCACCTCCAGCCACCACTGGCCGGTCAGCGCGACCATGCCCACCAGCGCCTGGCTGTAGAGCGGCGCCAGCTTCGCGTCGTAGCCCTTCGCGCTGAACTGCAGCCCGAGGATGTGCTCGACCTGGCTGGCGATGTCGTTGAGCAGCGACGAGAAGGTGCCCGTCGTGCTGGCCACCGGCGAGTCGCGCACCAGGATGCGGAACCCGTCGGTGGAGTTGTCGATGTACTCCAGCAACGCCGTGGCCGCCTGTTCCAGCAGCGCACGGGGGTGACCGGCGGACAGCGCGGAGACGACCAGGTCCAGCAGGTTGCGCATCTCGCGGTCCACCACGACCGCGTAGACGCCTTCCTTGCCGCCGAAGTGCTCGTAGACGACCGGCTTGGAGACCCCGGCCCGGTGCGCGATCTCCTCGATGGAGGCCGCCTCGAACCCCTTCTCCGCGAACAGGGCCCGCGCCACGTCGAGCAGTTGCTGGCGCCGTTCCTCACCGGTCATCCGGACCCGGGCCGTGCGCGCCGAACGGCGTCTGGTCTCCGAGTCCGGGGAGTTCCGCTTCCGCCGTCCCGCCACGCGGCAACCCTAGCCGCCGCTGCCGGGCACGATGCGGACCTCCCCGGACGCGTGCCGAGTTCGCGCCGCCCGCTGCGTTCCGGTCGTGCCGCCCGGTTCAGCCCTTGTGCTCGGTGACCGCGATCCGGGCCAGCCGCTTCTCGTTCGGCCAGCGCACCTTCCACGCCCAGCCCAGCTTCTCGAACGCCCAGATCGTCCGCGCCGAGATGTCCAACTGCCCGCGCAGCACCCCGTGCCGGGCGCAGGTCGGATCGGCGTGGTGCGAGTTGTGCCAGGACTCACCGAACGACACGATCGCCAGCGGCCAGAAGTTCGCCGCCTTGTCCCGGCTCTTGAACGGCCGCTCGCCGATCATGTGGCAGATCGAGTTCACCGACCACGTGATGTGGTGCAGCAGCGCGACCCGCACCAGACCGGCCCAGAAGAACGCGGTCAGCGCGCCCCACCAGGACCAGGTCAGCAGCCCGCCGAGCACCGCGGGCAGCACCAGGCTCAGCGCCGTCCACAGCACGAACAGGCTGTTGAGCCGCACCAGCGCGGAGTCCTTGCGCAGGTCCGGGGCGAACCGGTCCTCGTTGGTGAACGCGCGCTCGAACAACCAGCCCATGTGCGCGTACCAGAAGCCCTTGGCCAGCGCCGCGGGCGAGCTGCCGAACCGCCACGGCGAATGCGGATCGCCGTCCCGGTCCGAGTAGGCGTGGTGCCTGCGGTGGTCGGCGACCCAGGTGATCACCGGGCCCTGCAGCGAGGTCATGCCCGCGATCGCCAGCGCAGCGCGCAGCCCGCGCTTGGCCTTGAACGAGCCGTGCGTGAAGTGCCGGTGGAAGCCGACGGTCACCCCGACCCCGCTGATCACGTAGAAGACCGCGGCGAGCCCCACGTCGACCCAGCCCAGTCCCCAGCCCCAGGCGAACGGCACGGCAGCGATCACGGCCAGCGTCGGCACGGTGACGAACAGGTACACGAAGAACTGTGCGACTCTCGGCCGATCGCCCGCGGTCAGCGGTTTCGGTCCGGTGTCGGCGCTGGGCGCCTCGGGCGCAACGCTCGTTGCTGCTGTCATGCTCACTACCTCAACTGGTCAGGTGGTGGGAAGGACGGTCTGCCTGCGCCGGGTGCGCGGCCGTCGACCCCGAATCCTACGGGACCGTAACCTACGGCAGCGTAAGTTCGTGGATGCACGATCGTCACCCCCCGGCGATGATATTGCGGCGTGTCGCACCAGCTCGGGCGTGTCCGGAATTGATCTGCCGGGCAGGCGCGCTGGACGAACGTGCCACCATGTCGACTGGGCTGACACGGCCTGCAGGCGTGCCGGTAAGCTCTGCCGCCGAACCGGTCCGTGCGCAGGCCGGCCGAAGCGGCGGGCTCGCGAGCGGGACCGCCCACCGACCGATCCGCCGTGGTGTA
Source organism: Saccharopolyspora galaxeae (assembly GCF_016526145.1). Taxonomy (GTDB): domain Bacteria; phylum Actinomycetota; class Actinomycetes; order Mycobacteriales; family Pseudonocardiaceae; genus Saccharopolyspora_C; species Saccharopolyspora_C galaxeae. The sequence goes on along the minus strand of NZ_JADDUE010000002.1, from coordinate 627,213 downwards.
AAGGCAGCACCTCAGATTTTGGTTCTGATGGTCCAGGTTCGAGTCCTGGCGGCGGAGCAGCGGTCGCAGGCGGTGCGGCCGGGCCGGTAAGGCGGTTGCCGGTCCTGCCGGGTGCGCGATGCCCGGCGCAGCCGTGACGATCGCCGACCTCCCGGCCCCGGCCGGGCTGATTCCCAGCAGGGGGTGTGCGCCGCTGCACGAGGACGCGACGGACGTGCGCGACGACGCGACAACCGCGCTGAGCGAAGTCAGCGACGCGTGGTTGGTGGGTCGCGCGCGCGAACTGAGCGCCGTCGGGCAGAACAGCGACGCACTCGGCCAGCGCGGCACCATCCGCGAAGCCGACGGCCTGCTCGCCGAGGCGCAGCGCCGCGGCGAACCGCGCATCGTCGCCCAGCTGCTCCGGCACTGCGCCGCGATGCGGCTGTCCACCCCCGGCCTCGCGCACGGCGCGGACCCGCTGCTGGACGAACTGCTCACGCACAGCCGCAGGCACGGCCTGCTGGTGCTGGAGGCGGACGCGCGGGCGCTGCGCGGCAGGCGGCAGCTGCTGGCCAGCGGTGAGGACAACGCGATCAGCGAGGTCGCGTGGGGCCTGGCGATGCTGGAGGACGAACTCGTACCGGACACCGCGCTGGGGCGGCGGTCCTGGGACCGGCTGCTGGCGACCGCGCTGATCGACCTCGGTTACGTGCTCACCCAGCTCGGCGTCTACGAGATGGCCGAGGTCGTCATGGGCCGCGCGCACCACCGCATCCGGGAGAGCGGCGGGCCGCACGAGATCGCGGTGCACATGATGAACCGCTGCCGGATGCTGCTGGGCTGGGGACTGCGGCTGGAGCGCATCGGCGAGGACGACGAGGCCGGTGAGCGGTTCGCCACCGCCTCCGCGCTGGCCTACGCGGTGGAAGGCCCGTGGCAGGAGTCGTTGTTCCCGCGGCTGCCGGACCGCACCGCGTGGGACCAGATCCCGCTGCTCGGCGCCGCGCACGCGCTCGCGCAGCCCGGTCCGGAGCACATCGAGCGGTTGCAGCGGTTGCGCTCGCTGGACCGCGCGATCCACCCGCGGGAGAAGATCATCGTGGCGATCGCGCTGTCCCGCTGCCTGATGTCGGCCGATCGGCGCGCGGAGGCCGTGTCGGTGCTCGCCCCGTCCAGGGCGGCGGGGCAGGACTCCCGCTCGCACGTCACGACCGACACCTCCGACCCGACGCTGCGGATCTCGCTGGCCAGGGAGTACGCCCGGCTGGTCGAGATCGACGAGCCGATCAGCGACGCGCTGGGCGAGTACGTGCTCGAGCTGGAGACCGAGCTGTGGACGATGCGGGAGGCGCGGTACTCGACGCTTTCCAGCCGGTTGGAGAACGCGCGGCTGAACCTGCGCCACGACGCGATCACGCAGCAGGCGCTGCAGGACCCGCTGACCGGGTTGTCCAACCGCCGGGCGCTGGACGACCGGCTGGACTCGCTGCTGGGCAGCGCGGAGGCGCAGCCGCTGTCGATCGCGCTGGTCGACCTGGACGGGTTCAAGGAGGTCAACGACCGCTGCTCGCACGCCGAAGGCGACGACGTGCTGCGCGTCGTCGCGACCACGTTGCGGGACACGCTGCGGGTGGACGACTTCGTGTCCCGCTACGGCGGCGACGAGTTCGTAGTGCTGCTGCCCGTCGTGGCGCTCACGGACGCGGAATCCGCGTTGCAGCGCACGGTCGAGGCGATCGCCCGGTTGCCGAAGGCCCTTTCGCGCGGGGTGACGTTGTCGATCGGCGTGGTCGCGATGCGCGCGCAGGAGTCCGGCGCCCAGGTGCTGGCCCGCGCGGACGCGGCGATGTACCAGGCCAAGCGCGGCGGCGGGAACCAGGTCGCGACGTTCGCGGCGGCCGAGGAGGCGCAGTACCCGGCGGGGCCGAGCGGCCCGCGCGAGCAGGAGACCTGGATCCCTCCGCAACCGCACTGAGCGCGGGTGCGTCCCAGCCGCCACACGGCGGCTTCGTCGGAAATCACCCCGATCGCGCTATTGCGTCCGCGGCTCGCACGCTCGGTGATCAACCTGATGCCTTCTCCGCACATTTACCGCTATTCCGGCGCCGCCATCCGCCTGCGGTGGCCGCGCGCCGCAGCAGCTACGCGTCCGATCACGAATACCCAGTTGAGACGGGCCATGGCGACGGGGCCGGACCTTGCGGGGGAGGTATCATCGGCTTCCGCCGGAACGAGCGGACGGGGCACCCGGCCCGACCCGGAGTCGATCCGGTTACCCTTCACCCGCTTGGACGCCATCAGCAGTCGGCCAGCGGCGCCATAGCGCACCGTGGCCGCACCGAACAGGGCGACTCCGGCGTATCGGCGTCGAACCCGCTTGAGACCCGAGGGAGTGCGTTGATGCCCCAGGGCGCGAACGCCCGGCCCGCCCCCGACAGCACGTCCGGCGCGGCTGCTTCCGGCTCCCCCGGTGGCTGGTCCCCGGACGACGCCCGGGTGCACGCGATCGTGCTGGCCGCGGGCGAAGGCACCCGGATGCGTTCGGCCACGCCGAAGGTCCTGCACCGGCTCGCCGGCCGCCCGCTGGTGGAACACGCGGTGCGCGCCGCGGCGGGCACCGATCCCGAGGACCTCGTCGTCGTGATCGGGCACGGCAAGGACGCGGTCGGCGAGCACCTCGCCGACGTCGCGGGCGAGCTGGACCGCGACGTCCGCACCGCCGTGCAGGACCAACAGCTCGGGACCGGTCACGCGGTGGCCTGCGGGCTCGACGCGCTCGCGGACCGCACGTCCGGCACGGTCCTGGTCAGCTACGGCGACGTGCCGCTGCTGGACGCGACGACGCTGAGCGCGTTGCTGCGCGAGCACCACGACAACGGCAACGCGGCCACCGTGCTCTCCGCGGTCGTCGCGGACCCCACCGGCTACGGGCGCCTCGTGCGCGACGGGTCCGGGCAGGTCACCGGGATCGTCGAGCAGAAGGACGCGACCGCCGAGCAGGCGGCCATCGACGAGATCAACTCCGGGGTCTACGCCTTCGACGCCGCGGTGCTGTCCGAAGCGCTGGCCCGGCTCTCCACCGACAACGCGCAAGGCGAGCTGTACCTGACCGATGTGCTCTCCATCGCCCGCGGCGACGGGAAGTCCGTGGGCGCGCTGGTGTGCGCGGACACGTGGCTGGTCGAGGGCGTGAACGACCGGGTGCAGCTGGCGCGGCTCGGCGCGGAGTTCAACCGCAGGCTCGTGCTGGACTGGATGCGCGCGGGTGTCACGGTCACCGACCCGGCCTCGGTGTGGCTGGACTGCGACGTGACCTTGGACCGGGACGTGCTGCTCGAACCGGGCGTGCAGCTGCGCGCGGGCACCAGCGTCGGCGAAGGCGCGGTGATCGGGCCGGACACCACGCTCACCGGCTGCGCGGTGCGGCCCGGCGCGTCCGTGGTGCGGTCGCACGGCGAGGGAGCCGAGGTCGGCCCCGGCGCCTCCGCGGGCCCGTTCGCCTACCTGCGCCCCGGCACCCGGCTCGGCGCCGACGGCAAGATAGGCACCTTCGTGGAGACCAAGAACGCCGAGATCGGCGCGGGCAGCAAGGTGCCGCACCTGACCTACGTCGGCGACGCCGAGGTCGGCGAGAACAGCAACATCGGCGCGGCCACCGTGTTCGTCAACTACGACGGAGTGGCCAAGCACCGCACCGTGATCGGATCGCACGCCCGCACCGGCGCGGACAACATGTTCGTCGCCCCGGTCGAGGTGGGCGACGGCGCCTACACCGCCGCCGGTTCGGTCATCACCCAGAACGTCCCCCCGGGCGCCATGGCGGTCGCCCGCGGGAGGCAGCGCAACATCGAAGGCTGGGTGGCTCGCCGCCGCCCGGACACCGCCGCCGACCAGGCCGCTCAGCGGGCGCTGGAGCGGTCGGGATCTGACCTGACCACCAATCCGATCAGTGACTCCCGATGATGGGCGTCAACGGGGAGGGACGATGACCGTGAGTGCCATGTCTGCGACCCCGAAGAAGAGCTTGAAGCTCTTCTCCGGGAGCAGTCACCCGGAACTTGCCGAGGAGGTGGCCAAGCAGCTCGACGTGACGGTCACGCCCCAGGCGGCCTACAAGTTCGCCAACGGCGAGATCTTCGTCCGCTACGACGAGTCGGTCCGCGGCTGCGACGCCTTCGTAATCCAGTCGCACTGCACGCCGCTGAACGACGCCATCATGGAACAGCTGATCATGGTGGACGCGCTCAAGCGGGCCAGCGCGAAGCGGATCACCGTGGTCATGCCGTTCTACGGCTACGCACGGCAGGACAAGAAGCACAAGGGCCGCGAGCCGATCTCGGCGCGGCTGATGGCGGACCTGTTCAAGACCGCCGGTGCGGACCGGATCATGACGGTGGACCTGCACACCGACCAGATCCAGGGCTACTTCGACGGGCCGGTGGACCACCTGCTGGCGCAGACGGTGCTGTCGGACTACGTGCGCGAGACCTACTCCGAAGAGAAGATCACCGTGGTCTCGCCGGACTCCGGCCGGGTGCGCGTGGCCGAGAAGTGGGCGGACAACCTCGGCGGGACTCCGCTGGCGTTCATCCACAAGACCCGGGACCCCACGAAGCCGAACCAGGTGGTCGCCAACCGCGTCGTCGGTGACGTCGAGGGCAGGCTGTGCGTGCTGGTCGACGACATGATCGACACCGGCGGCACGATCACCAAGGCCACCGAGCAGCTGCTGGAGGCGGGCGCCAAGGCCGTGATCATCGCGGCGACGCACGGCGTGCTGTCCGGCCCGGCGGTGGAGCGGCTGTCCTCCTGCGGAGCGAAGGAGGTCGTGCTGACCAACACGCTGCCGATCCCGGAGGACCACCACTTCCCCACGCTGCGGGTGCTGTCCATCGCCCCGCTGGTGGCCGAAGCGATCCACCAGGTCTTCGAGGACGGCTCGGTGACGAGCCTGTTCAACGGCCACGCTTGAGCGTCCCCAGAACGCCGAAAAGCCCGGTCCCCCCGCTTCGGGGGCCGGGCTTTTCGGTGTCGTGCCGGGTGTTTCCGGGCCGTCAGATCGTGGTGACGACCTCGTCGTAGTCGAGCCGGGGCAGGCGGTCGAACCAGGGGTTCTCGCCGGGCTTGCCGATGTTGACCACGACGAGGACCTTCTCGCGGCCGTCCGGGAAGAACTCGGCGTTGATGCCCGCGGCGTCGAAACCGGTCATCGGGCCCGCGGCCAGCCCCGCGGCGCGCACGCCGAGGATGAAGTAGCCGACTTGCAGGGTGCCGTTGAGCTTGGCGTGCTCGGCGCGGAACCCGTCGTCGCCCGCCCACATGTCCTTGGCGTCCGGCTTGTGCGGGAAGACCTTGGGCAGGTTCTCGTGGAAGTCGGTGTCCGCGGACAGGACCGCGACCAGCGGCGCCGACTCGGTCTTGGCCCGGTTGCCTTCGGACAGGTGCGGCAGCAGCCGCTGCTTGCCCTCGTCCGAGCGCACCAGCGCGATCCGCAGCGGCTGCTGGTTCATCGAGGTCGGGCCCCACTTGACCAGGTCGTAGATCGCGCGGATCTGCTCGTCGTCGACCGGTTCGGAGCTGAAGGAGTTCGCGGTGCGGGCGGCGCGGAACAGCAGGTCCTGCGCGTCCTCGGAGAGCTGGAAGGCTGCGGCGCGGTCGGTCGAGGTCATGATCACTTCCTGTCCGGGCGGTGTTTGCCCGCCAGAACATCCGGCGCACCGGCCGGAATTCCAGCCGCGACGGAGATCACATCACCGCGCCGACGAGTTCGTTGACCGCCACCCCGACGAACAGCACCAGGCACAGCCCCAGCAGCACGTTCGAGACCCAGCGGGAGCGGTGCTCGGGCGGCATCATCGAGCGCGAGTTCAGCAGCACCAGCAGCGTGCCCGCCAAGAACGGCATGAACAACGCACCCAGCACGCCGTAGACCAGGGTGAGCTGGAACGGCTTGCCGAACAGCAGCAGGATCATCGGCGGGAACGTCAGCCACAGCAGGTAGAGCCGGTACGGAGTGCTGTGCATCCCCGCCTTGTGGTCGTAGGTCTCGGCGGTCTCGGCCGGGGCTTCCTTGGGCAGCCGCCAGGTCCGCCACCAGTCGGCGAACAGCAGGCTCACCCCGTTCCACACCCCGATCACCGAGCTGAACGCGACCGCGAAGAACCCGACCAGGAACGGGATCCGCGCCCATTGGCCGTAGTCCGCGGCGAGCACGTCGCTGAGGTTGAGCAGCCCCTTGTCGCTGTCGGTGAGGTCCTGGCCGAGCAGGATCTCCGCGCCGACGACCAGCATCGCGACCACGAAGATCCCGGTGGTGACGTAGCCGACCGCGTTGTCGGTGCGCATGATCGGCAGCCACTTCGGCCCGCGCCAGCCCTTCGCGAAGGTCCAGTAGCCGTAGGCGGCCATGGTGATCGTGCCGCCGACGCCGCCCATCAGGCCCAGCACGTAGGCGACCGAGCCGTCCGGCAGCGTCGGCACCAGCCCCTTGCCGAGTTCGAGCAGGTTCGGCCCGACCAGGATCGCGGTGCCCACGACGGTCACGAACATGACGCCGACCAGCACCGTCATGAGCTTTTCCAGCACCGCGTAGCGGCCGAACCACACCAGTCCCAGCCCCAGCAGGCCGCAGACGATCGCCCATCCGCTGACCGGCAGCACCGGGAACAGCGCGTTCAGCGGCAGCGCCGATGCCGACATCGCGGTGGCGCCGTAGACGAAGCCCCACACCACGATGTAGGCGCCGAAGTAGCCGGTGGCCCAGGAGCCGAGCGTGCGCCAGCCGGAGAGCATGGTGCGTTCGGAAGCGAGGTGCCAGCGGCCGACGGCCTCGCCCAGCGCGAGCTTGAACACCGTGCCGAGCACGACCGCCCAGAACAGGGCGTAGCCGTAGCGCGCACCGGCGATCATCGTCGCGACCAGGTCGCCCGCGCCGACTCCGGTGGCGGCGGCCATGATGCCGGGGCCGACTTGCCGGAGCCGGTCGGCCCAGCCGGTGGCCGGTTCGGCCCCGGCTTGCGCGCTCCCGTGGTCCTCGGTGGAACCGGAGCTGGTGTCAGCGGACATGAGCGTCAAACTAACGCCGGGCGGTGCCGCGGTCATCCGCAAGCGACCAAACCGTGACGGTCGCTGAATCGAGGGACGAACGAACACCCACCGCACGCGGACGAGCGGGCGGGCGCGAACTCGGCTGACCCGATCGGGAAGCAGCTGCGCGAACCCGGCGGCACGTCGCCCGCCGCGACCCGCCGGTGAACACGGCACGGGTCGAGTGCACCCGGTTCTCGCAGGCACAGCGGATCATCCGGTTAGACCGGCCGAGGCCGGATCGGTACCCCAGCAAGCAGCTGCCGCGCGGCGGCTCCTAAACTGTTCGGGTTGCCTCGGCGAGGCCGGGTACGCGACCCGGCGTGATCGACGCGGCGGCACGGTGTTCGCCCCTGTGGCCGCGAGAGACGCCGGTGCCGCCCACATCGCGGCCGTTGTCCGGCCGCGAGCGGCACCGACCCCCGCAGGGCCGGTGTTCGCGAGCACGGCGTCGGCCACGTCATCGGTCGCACCCGCCGCCGCAGGCCGCCGACATTTCGATTCCGCCCGACTTCACGAGGAGTGCAGCACCGTGTCCGAGGTACGTCTTTCCGTCGAGCCGCGCACCGAGTTCGGCAAGGGTGCCGCCCGCCGCACCCGCCGCGCGGGCAAGATCCCCGCGGTGCTCTACGGGCACGGCTCCGACCCCAAGCACCTGTCGCTGCCCGCCATCGACTTCGCCCGCGCCGTGCGCGAGAACGGGCAGAACGCGGTGCTGACGCTGGAGGTCGCCGGGTCGGCCAGCGAGCTCGCGCTGACCAAGACCGTGACCGCGCACCCGATCAAGAACTACATCGAGCACGTGGACCTGCTGCTGGTCCGGCGCGGCGAGAAGGTCACCGTGAACGTGCCGGTCGTGCTCTCCGGCGACCCGGCCCCTGGTGTCCTGGTCACCCAGGACGCCAACGAGGTCGAGGTCGAGGCCGAGGCGCTGCACATCCCCGAGCAGATCGAGCTGTCGGTGCAGGACGCCGAGGACGGCACCCAGGTGCACGCCTCCGACCTGCAGCTGCCGCGCGGCGTGACGCTGCAGGCCGACCCGGAGACGCTGATCGTCAGCGTCTCCGAGGCGCCGACCGCCGCCGACATGGAGTCCGAGCTGGACACCGAGGGCGCGGGCGTCGTCGAGGAAGCCTCCGACGAGGAGACCGCGAGCGAGTGAGCTCCGACCCGCCGGTGACCGGGACGCGGCGAGCACCGCGCCCCGGTCCCGGCCGGGCCATCGCATTCATCCGCCGCCGCTTCGGCGGTGCGTCCGAGGGAAACGATCAGGTGAGCACTCCCGAACCGCCCGCGCTGATCGTCGGGCTCGGCAATCCCGGCCCGCGCTACGCGGGCAACCGGCACAACGCCGGTTTCCTGGTCGCCGACGAGCTCGCCGACCGGATCGGCGGGAAGTTCAAGGCGCACAAGGCGAACGCCGAGGTGGTGGAGGGCAGGCTCGGGCAGCGCCGGGTGGTGCTGGCCAAGCCGCGGACGTTGATGAACCTCTCCGGCGGCCCGGTCGCCGGGCTGGTGAAGTTCTTCAAGCTCCCGCCCGAGTCGCTGATCGTGATCCACGACGAGCTGGACCTGCCGCACGGCGCCGTGCGGCTCAAGCGCGGCGGCGGGGAGAACGGGCACAACGGGCTCCGTTCGATCACCAAGTCGTTGGGCACGAAGGAGTACCTGCGGGTGCGCTTCGGCGTGGACCGGCCGCCGGGGCGGATGGATCCGGCGGACTACGTGCTCAAGGACTTCTCCGGGGCCCAGCGCAAGGAATTGGCGTACTTCGTCGACCTGTGCGCGGACGCCACCGAGGCGCTCGCCGCGCACGGCTTGGAACCGGCGCAGAACCAGTTCCACTGAGCGGCCGCGTCGTCCTCAACAGGCGGGCACGAGCTCGGCTGTGGCGGCGCGGCGGAGCTTGCCGGACGGGGTTTTCGGCAGCGAGCCCGGTGCGAGCACGACCACGGCGGCCGGTCGCACCCCGACTGCGTCCACGACCCGCGCGGCGACCGCCTTGCGCAGGTCCTTTTCCGCTTCGCCGGTTCCGGCGGACTTCGATTCCAGCACCACGGCGAACCGTTCCCGCCGATCGCCCGCGTCCAGCCGGACGGCCGCGGCGTTGCCCGCGCGCACTCCGTCCACTTCGCACGCCGCGCGTTCCACGTCCACCGGGAAGATGTTCCGGCCGCCCATGATGATCACGTCCTTGCGCCGTCCGCAGATCACCACCTGCCCGCCGACCAGGTAGCCCTCGTCGCCGGTGTGCAGCCAGCCGGCGATGTCCTGCGCGGGCAGCGGGCCGTTCGAGGTGAGGTACCCGGGCGTCACCGCGGCGCCGCGGATGCGCAGCTCGCCGACCGCCCGCTCCCCCAGCGCCTCGCCCGTGTCGTCGACCGCCTTCACTTCCAGTCCCGGCAACGGTTCCCCGAGCAGCGCGAACGAGCGGCTGCGGCCGGTGCCCGCGGGCTCCGCGCGCCGCTCGCGCTCCAGCGCATCGGCGTCCACCTCGTCGACTTCCACGCCGCGGTCCAGCGGCGCGAAGGACACCGCCAGCGTCGATTCCGCCATCCCGTAGGCGCACACCATGCACGTCCCGGACAGACCGAACCGGGCGCCCGCGCCGGTGAACGCGCGCACCGCCTCCGGGTCCACGGGTTCGGCTCCGTTGAGCGCGAACCGGAGGCTGGAGAGGTCGAATTCGCCGTCCTCGGCCCGCGCCATCCGGCGTCCGGTCACGGCGTAGGCGAAGTTCGGCGCGGCCGTGACGGTGCCGCCGTAGCGGCTGATCAGCTCCGGCCACAGCAGCGGGCGAGCCAGGAAGTCCGCGGGAGTGACCTTGACCGCCTCCATGCCGATCGACATCGGCACCGTCAGGCAGCCGACCATGCCCATGTCGTGGAACAGCGGCAGCCAGGAGACCGCCACGTCGCGTTCGGCGTCCAGCCGGGCGGTGGCCACCATCGCGGCCGCGTTGGCGTCCAGGTTGCCGTGCGTGATCCGCACGGCTTTCGGTTCAGCGGTGGAACCGCTGGTGAGCTGCAGCAGCGCGGTGGCGTCTTCACCGACCGGCACGGGCTCGTCCAGCCGCCGGTCGTAGGCGGCCCATTGGGTGAGGTCACGATGCTCGACGCCGTTCTCGTCCAGCACCCCGGCCAACTGCTCGAACGGCGGGCCGAGCAGCACCAGCCGCGCGTCGATCATGGCCAGCACCCGCAGCGTGTCCTGCGCCCACTCGGCCAGGTCGGTACGAGGGGTCGGTTGGTGCAGCATGGTCACGCTGCAACCGGCCAACCACCCGCCCTGCACCGCCGGGGCGATCAGCCCGGGGTCGGCGGCCAGCACGGCCACCGCCGAGCCGGGGGCGAGTTCGGCGCTGAGGGCGGCGGCGACCCGCGTGGCCTCGTCGTGCACCTGGTTCCAGGTGCGCCGCCGCGGGCGGTCCGGCTCGCCGGTGACCAGCCCCCGCGCGCCCGGTCCGGCGTTCTCCCGCGCCGCGGCCACGATCCCGTCCACGAACCGGCTCATGTGACGAAGCCTACGTCGAACGGGCGAACACCGGAACAGCTCGGTTCCGGCCACCGAAGCCACATCGGGACGTCCGAGACAGCACGGCCGCAAACCACTCCTGGAGAAATCGCCCGGCTCGCGAGGCCGCAGCACGATCCCTAGTTGTTGCGGGCAAAGAGGTTGTTGACGGCGTGGCTGTAATCAAGGGGTTCCGAGCAACGTCGCGACGGCTGCGTGTGCGTGGCGGGCTGGGGCGGGGTCGCCACTGATGCCGGCCGTCACGATGGCTCCTTCAGCGAGCAGGAAAACCGGTTCAACCACCGACAGCCCGGTGGCATGGACCCACACCGCGACCTGGTCGTGGAATGCCCGCTTGTGCGACCGGACTTCGGCTCGCACCGCCTCGGATGCGGGGCCCAGTTCGCCGTAGGCATTGATCCAGGCGCATCCGCGGAAGCCGGGTTCTGCGAACCACTCGGCAAGCCAGTCGAAGATCGCGAGTACGCGCTCGTAGGGATCTACGACCGCCTCCACGCGGGCGGCCAGGCTTGCTCTCCATCGCTGATCGCGACGCCTGAGCACCGCCACCACGAGGTCTTCCTTCGCCGCGAAGGATCGGTAGATCCGCTTCAGAGGCAGACCGGATGCAGCACGGACCTCATCCATGCCGACCGCCTGGATCCCTTGCTCGTAGAACAGCCGTTCTGCTGCGTCGAGCAGGGCATCGCGGTCCAAACGGCTCTGCTCCTCAGTGATCGGGGCTGGCATCCGAAGCTCCTTGGCGTTGAGAACGTACGTTCCCTATCGTAGACTCCGCCGATAGAGAACGATCGTTCTCAACGAGAGGAGACTGCAATGCCGGAAGATCGTCCGCCGTACCCGCCGTTCACGCAGGAGGCGGCCCTGCAGAAGGTCCAGGCAGCTGAAGATGCATGGAACACCCGTGACCCGCACCAGGTGGCCATGGCCTACACGCCGGACTCGACGTGGCGGAACCGTGACATCTTCGTCCGCGGCCGCGAGGAGATCATCGCGTTCCTGACCCGGAAGTGGGAGCGCGAACTGGACTACGCGCTGCGTAAGAGCCTCTGGGGCTTCCGCGAAAATCGAATCGCTGTCCGCTTCCAGTACGAGTGTCACGACGCAGAAGGCCAGCGATGGCGCAGCTACGGCAACGAACTGTGGGAGTTCGACGAGCACGGACTCATGCGGCGCCGCGAGGCGAGCATCAACGACGTCGCTATCACTGAAGCCGATCGGCGCATCCACGGCCCCCGGCCCACGGGCGAGTACGGCGTCGACATCCCACTCCGGTAGTGCCGATACCACGTCCCTTAGTCGGTGGGCTCAGGCAACACGACCGTCTGAGCCCACCGAACTCGTGTCGTCTATAGGAAACGCTGTGCTCCACGCCAATGCGCCCCTGTCCATCGAGGGACGACGCCGCCCCGCCCGCACAGCGGAGCAGGTGAGAGGCCGCCAGCATCTCGCCTCCGAGACGGCGTCACCAACGTCCAGCCCTCACGCACCTAGTCGAGCTGATCGGCCAGTTCGAGCCAGCGGGCTTCCACGTCGTCCTTCTCCTGCTGCAGCGCCTGCAGATCGGCGCCCAGCGATTGCAGCTTGTCCGGCTCGGTAGCGGCCTCGGCCAGCCGCGCGTGCAGCTCCTGCTCCCGCTTGCCCAGCTTGTCCAGCTGCCGTTCCAGCTTCGCCAGGTCCTTGCGCGCGGCCCGCTCCTCGGCGCCGGAGAGCTTGTCCGGCTTCGCCTCGACCACGTCCGCGGCCTGCTTGCCGACGTCGCCACCACCCGCGGCCAGCAGCGAATGCCGCCGCTGCAGGTACTCCTCGATGCCGCCGGGCAGGTGGGTGAGCCTGCCGTCGCCGAACAGCGCCAGCACCGTGTCGCACACCCGCTCCACCAGGTAGCGGTCGTGCGAGACCACGACGAGCGTGCCCGGCCAGCCGTCCAGCAGGTCTTCGAGCTGCTGCAGGGTGTCGATGTCGAGGTCGTTGGTGGGCTCGTCGAGCACCAGCACGTTCGGTTCGGACATCAGCAGCCGCGCCAGCTGCAACCGCCGCCGCTCACCGCCGGAGAGGTCGCCGACCGGGGTCCACTGCCTGCCCTTGCCGAACCCGAACCGTTCGCCGAGCTGGGAGGCGGTGAGCTCGTACTTGCCCAGCTGCACCCGTTCGGCGACGTCCTCGATCGCCTCCAGCACCCGCCAGTTGCCCGGCAGGTCGTGCAGCTCCTGGGTCAGGTGCGCCAGCCGCACCGTCTTGCCCTCGATGCGCCTGCCCGCGTCCGGCTCCCGCTCACCTGCGATCAGCCGCAGCAACGTGGTCTTGCCGGAGCCGTTGACGCCGACCAGCCCGATCCGGTCACCCGGCCCGATCCGCCAGGTCACGTCGTCGAGCAGGGTGCGATCGGCGATCCGCAGGTCCACGTCCTCCAGCTCGATCACGGTCTTGCCGAGCCGGCGTTTGGCGAAGGTGACCAGCTCAACGGTGTCGCGCGGCGGCGGGACATCCGCGATGAGCGCTTCGGCTGCCTCCACCCGGAACCGCGGTTTCGAGGTGCGGGCCTTCGCGCCGCGCTGCAGCCAGGCGAGTTCCTTGCGCGCCAGGTTCTGCCGCTTCTCCTCGGCCTGCTGGGCCAGCCGCGCGCGTTCCGCGCGGGCGTAGACCCAGTCCGCGTAGCCGCCTTCGTACTGCTCGACCCTGCCCTGGGTGACCTCCCAGGTGCGGTTGCACACGGTGTCCAGGAACCAGCGGTCGTGCGTGACGATCACCAGTGCGCAGCGGCGTTCCATCAGGTGGTCGGCCAGCCAGCGCACGCCCTCCACGTCGAGGTGGTTGGTGGGCTCGTCGAGCACCAGCACGTCCAGGTCGCGCACCAGCGCGGCCGCCAGCGCGACGCGGCGGCGCTCACCACCGGAGAAGTCGGCGACCGGGGTGTCCAGCCCGAGCCGGGTCATGCCGAGCCCGGTCAGCACCGAACGCACCCGGGCGTCGGCGGCCCACTCGTGCTCGGCGGTGAAGCCGTGCGGATCCAGCACCGCGTGGCGCACCGTCGAGCCCGGCGGCAGTTCGGTGCGCTGGGTGACCACCGCCAGCCGCAGGTCGCGCTGGTGGCTGACCCGGCCGGAGTCCGGTTCCTCGCTGCCGGAGACCACTTCCAGCAGCGTCGTCTTGCCGCCGCCGTTGAGGCCGACGACGCCGATCCGCTCCCCGGCGCCGATGCCGATCGAGACGCCGTCCAGCAGCGGGCGCTCTCCGTAGCTCTTGCGCACCGATTCGAGGTTGATCAGATTGGCCATCGGGGTTGCGGTACTCCAGGAAAACGAGGGGTGATCAGGCGTGCACCTGCGGCGGCGTGGGCCGGTCGGCCCGGTCGTCGCCGATGATCCGGGCTCCCGGCACCGGCCCCTGCGCGACCCGGACGGTGCGGCACACGCCCGCGCCGGACAGTTCCGCGGCGACCCGGACCGCGGAGTCGTTGTCGGTGCACAGGAACGCGCAGGTCGGTCCGGAGCCGGACACGATCCCGGCCAGCGCGCCCGCCTCCACGCCGGCGCGCAGCGTGCGGCGCAGGTTCGGGCGCAGCGAGACCGCCGCGGACTGCAGGTCGTTGCCCAGCAGCAGGGCCAGCTGGTTCGGATCGCCGGAGGCCAGCGCCTCCAGCAGCGGCTCGACCTCGCCGACCCGGTTCGGCCCGGTGTCGGCGCGCAACCGGTCCAGCTCGCCGTACACACCGGGGGTTTCCAGGCCGCGGCGGTCCAGCGCGATCACCCAGTGGAAGGTGTGCCTGGCGAGAACCGGCACGAGCCGCTCGCCGCGGCCGGTGCCCAGCGCGGTGCCGCCCTGCAACGCGAACGGCACATCGCTGCCGATCTTGGCGGCGATGTCGCTGAGCTCGTCGCGCCCGATCTCCAGGCGCCACAGCGTGTTCAGCGCCAGCAGCGCGGCCGCGGCGTCGGCGCTGCCGCCCGCCATTCCGCCGGCCACCGGGATGCCCTTGCGGATCGAGACCTGCACGCCCGGCTCTTCCGGGTCGCGGCCGGAGTGCTCGGCCAGCAGCCGCACCGCCGTCCACGCCAGGTTGCTCTGCCCGGTCGGCACCGAGTCGGCGCCGTCGCCGCGGACGTCGATGCCCGGCTCGTCGGCGCTGTGCACGGTGACCTCGTCGGTCAGCGACAAGGCCTGGAAGACGGTGACCAGCTCGTGGTAACCGTCCGGGCGAGCGTCGCCGACCGCCAGGTGCAGGTTCACCTTGGCCGGAACACGCACGGTGATGGGGGTGGGTACCACGGAGAGCACTCCTAGAGCGTACGTGTCCGCGCGATCCGGGTGCCGCCCCAGCACCGACTTCGCAGCACGCGGCCGCCGGTCGAGCCCGGTGCACGGGCTCGGCCGGCGGCCGGTCGGTTCTTGTGCCGCTGCTGCGCGCTTCGGAGGATTCCGAGTGCAGCGGCACCGCAAGGGACGCCGTCTGCTATTTCCGCGATCCCAGTTCGGGGATCAGGCGGCCACGCCTTCGACGCTGACCGGAGTGCGGCGCACCTGCGCGTCCCGGTCGACCATCCACTTCAGCGCGGCCTCGGAGCGCTCACCGGTGAGCCCGATGCGGAACTTCGCCACCGGCGTGTCCCCGAGCCGCGTCATGCCGCCGCCCAGCACGGCCAGGTCCACGCCGAACCGCCCGGCCGCTTCCGGCAGCAGCGCGCCGACGGCGGCGAAACCGACCAGCACCACCTCGGCGACCACGTCGTGCCTGCGGCCGGATCCGGCGTCCGGCAGCAAGCTGGTGCCGAGGCGGCTGCCCGGCTCGGAGACCAGGTCGAGCACCTTGCCCTGCTCGACGACCCGGCCGCCGTCGAGGACCACCGCCTCGTCGGCGATGCGCCGCACCACGGCGGTGTCCGCAGTGGTCAACAGCACCGTGGCACCCAGCTCGGAGCGCGCGCGGTCGAGCACCGTCAGCACCGCCTCCGCGGTCGACGAGTCCAACCCGGCGGTCGGCTCGTCGGCCACCAGGACCGAGGGCTTGGCCGCGAGCGCGCGGGCGACCGCGACCCGCCGCCGCTGGCCGTCGGTCAGCTGTTCCGGGTGCAGCGGCGCCTTGTCGGTCATGCCGACCAGGTCGAGCAGTTCGGCGACGCGGGCGCGGCGTTGCGGCCCGGGCATCTCGGCGGCTTCCAGCGGCAGCGCCACGTTGCCCGCGGCGGTGCGCTGGCGCAGCAGCGAGTCGCCGTCCGGGACCACGCCGATGTGTCTGCGGGCGGCGCGCAGCGCGGCGCCGTCCAGCGCGGAGAGGTTCGTCCCGTCGATCTTCACGGCACCGCGGTCCGGCTTGTCCAGCAACCCGACGCAGCGGGCGAGGGCGGACTTGCCCGCATCGCTGGGACCGACCACGCCGCACACCGACCCGGCGGGGACCTCCAGGGACACGTCGTCGAGCGCGACGGCGCCTGCGCGGGATTCGCCGCGGAAGGATTTGCTCAGGTTCTCGACAGTGATCATGTTCGGCTCCACATCAGCTCACTCCGGGAGCGCAGGCTGCTGCGCATCGACCGGCCGGAAGGAAACGCTGGTTCGCTGGCCCGAACCGGCCCGGCGGACCGGATTCGGTGGCTCGGGCAGCTAGCCGCGACAGGCCGTGGTCGTGCGCCGTCCTTGATCGATGATGCGGCGCTGGGTGAGCGCGAGCCCGTGCGGCGCGGAGCGCGCGCGGGCGCGGCCGCCGCGGGCGGTTCGCCGGAGCTTGTCGTGCTGCGCGCCCGTGCTGCCGGGCAGCGCGATCTTGAGCTGGGCGATCTCGAGCTGGGCGCTCCCGAGCTGGGCGGACCCGGACTGAGCGAACGCGGACTGGGCGAACCCGGGCCGGGCGCCGGTCAGCGGAGTTTCAAACACGTCGACTCCATCGGCCCTGGCGTTAGCACCTGCCCACGGGGTGGTTGCTGCGGCGTCGTCGAGCCAGGTCTCTCGGCCGCTCGGGATGGATTTCCCGGATAGTAGAACCCAGTCGTGTCCGCGAACGCAAGGCGACACTGGTCACTATGTGGAATCGTTCGGCAGATCACACCACCTGGCCGAGTCGCTGACCTTGATCAACAGATCCAGCCCGGACACACTGGGTAGTCAGACTGCGCGCTCGCCACTCGCCTGGAGTGATCGGCGGAAGCGCCCTGCCGCGTCGCCGGGAACTCAGCGCACGGATTCGGCGCCCGCTGCGGCCACCCGGGCGAAATCTTCGACCGTGAGCTGCTCGCCGCGAGCCGTCGGATCGACCCCGGCCGCGCGCAACAACTCCTCGGCACGCGCCGCCGAACCGGCCCATCCGGACAGCGCCGCCCGCAACGTCTTGCGCCGCTGCGCGAACGCGGCGTCCAGCACGCGGAACACCTCGGCGCGGTCCGCGCTCGACGGCGGATCGGTGCGGGAGAACGAAACCAGGCCCGAATCCACGTTCGGCACCGGCCAGAACACGGTCCGCGGCACCGGGCCCGCGCGGCGCACCTCGGCGAACCACGCCGCTTTCGCGCTCGGGAGCCCGTAAGTGCGGCCGCCGGGTTTCGCCGCGAGCCGGTCGGCGACCTCGGACTGCACCATCACCAGGCCCTTGCGCAGCGACGGCAGCTCCGCCAGCAGGTGCAGCACCACCGGCACGGCGACGTTGTACGGCAGGTTCGCCACCAGCGCGGTCGGCGGGTCTGCTGCGAAGTCGTCGGCGTGCACCCGCAACGCGTCGGCGCTGAGCACTCGGAGGCGGTCCGCGAGGCCCGGGGCGAACTCGGCCGCCGTGCGCGGCAGCCGCTCCGCGAGCGCGGGATCGACCTCCACCGCGACGACCCCGCGCGCCGCCGACAGCAGCGCCAGCGTGAGCGAGCCCAATCCGGGGCCGATCTCCAGGACCACGTCGTCGGCCGTGAGCCCGGCGGCGCCGACGATGCGGCGCACGGTGTTCGGGTCGTGCACGAAGTTCTGGCCGAGCTTCTTGGTGGGGCGGATCCCCAGGTCCTCCGCCAGCCGGCGAACATCGGCGGGCCCCAGCAACCGCGCCCTGTCCGCGTCACTTTCCACGCACCAGAACCTACCCGCGCCCGCACCCGGCCCTGCGCGCGGCCCGCCGCACTACCCGCCGACTCCGAGCGAACGGACCGTTCTTCCGATCGGGAGTGGTTAGTGCCGGGAGAACGAAGTGAGCGGACCGCTCGGCCGGGCATGCCGGGCGAACGGTCCGCTCACTTGGTGATCGTGCGGGTCAGCTCAGACCGAGCTTGGAGGAGCAGCCCGGCCAAGCGCCGTAGCCGCCGCCGCGCGAGTCGCGAACCTTGGTCGCGACCTGGATCTGCTGCTCCCGGCTGGCCTGGTGCGGATAGGCCGCGAACTGGTCGCCGCCGAAGGCGCTCCAGGTCTGCTTGTCGAACTGCAGGCCGCCGTAGTAGCCGTTGCCGCTGTTGATGGCCCAGTTCCCGCCGGCCTCGCACTGCACCAGCTTGTCCCAGATGGCGCTGTTCGGCGGTTCCTTGCCACCGACGCGCTTGACCGTCGGCGTGGCTTCCTTCGTGATCTTCTCGCCGACCGCCTCGCGCCCGGTCTCCTCACCGTTCTTGGTGGTGATGCGGGTGAAGACGATCTTCTCGCCGGGCGTGCCCTGCTTCTCGACCTTCTCCTCGCCCTGGAACATCGAGTCGTCGACGATCTCCTGCACGGGCGGCTGCACCGGCTGCGTCAGGTTGACCACCTTGCTGCCGGTGCGGTTGATCTGCACCTGCGCGCCGTCGGTGATCTTCTGGTCGCCGCCGGGGGTGATGTGGTCCTCCGGCCCGAGCTGGAGCTTCTGCTCCTTGACCAGGTCGTCGACGGTGACCGCGGTGGTGGTCAGCTGGCGCGGCGCCTCGCCGCCGTCGGTGACGGTGATGTCCTTGGCGGTGTTGACCGTGAGGTCCATGCCCTGCTCGGGCACTTCCATGTTCCGGTCGGCCGAGACGAACGCGCCGTCGGCGGGCACGCCGAGCTGGCGCAGCGCCTGGTCGACGGTCACCGACCGCACCCACTCCTCGCGGGGCTGGCCGTCCACGGTCATCTTCACCAGCCGGCCGCGGTCCAGCGTGATCGTGTCGTTGTGCCCGACCTGGGCCTGCGGGGACGGGCTCAGCGCGTCGTGCGGGCCGACGTTGATGCCCTCTTCCTGCAGGACTTCACCCACGGTGGAGTCGTAGGTGTTGACCTGGCGCTCCTGGCCGTCCACCTCGACGGTCACGGACTTGTCCATGGCCGCGGCGGCACCGCCGGAGCCGGCCAGGGTGACGATCACCGCGGCGACCGCGCCCTTGAGGAAGCGCTGCTTCCAGTCGGTGACGGCTTCGACGAACTCCGGTGCCGGGTTGCCCTCGGCGTCGGTCTCCGGCACGTCGTCCGGCAGCACCAGCGGCGGCAGCACGACGGTTTCGGCGTTGACCAGCCGGATCAGCTCGTCCACGTCGATGTCGGCGGTGGCGAGCATCTCGTCGGCCTGCGGCCCGAGCGCCTCGAAGACGTCGTCCGGGGTGATGTCCAGTGTTCCCGGCGGGAAGCTGGGGTGGTCGGCGGCGGGGTAGTTCCCGCCGCTGATGGGGGCGAAGCCGTGGTCGGCGGTGATCTCCAGATCGCTCTCGCGATCGAGTTCGACCGGCCGGTCCAGCACGCCGACCGCGGTGGGCTGCTCCTTGCTCACCGGGGTGAACCAGTCCGTAACCGGTTCAAGCGAATCGGCCCAGTAGCCGTGGTCCCGGCCGGTATTGCCGCGGGAATTGCTGGCATGGGCACCGGGAATGCCGCGTCCGTTCACAGGGTCGCTACCTCTCGAAAGCGGAAGCTCTCCGCAGCGTCGATGATCCCGTGGAGTTCGCCGGCCATGCTTGGTGAACTCCTTCATCCGCCGCTGCGCGACTTCGTGCTTCGTCTCCGTATCCGACTCCCGTAGCCAAGCGCCGTCATAGCCGTTGCCACGTGCGGAACCGGTCCTGTCCCGGTCCGCCCGCTCGGCACCGACTTCCCCGACGAAACCCGGCGGCGACTAGCGGGTGTTCCCCATGACTTCGTTGTCATCGGTTACGAGGCCGAGACTCTAGCGTGATGCGACCAGTGCGCCAAGAGCCCGATCGAGCACTGTGACTTGGGTTACGCCGTTTTGCCGGGCAACCCAGCACCCTGGGTGATCATCTAGTTGTTCGGCCCGGAGGATTTTCCCATCCCCGCAAGGAGTTCCCGCACCCCGCCCGTAAGTCCAATAAGGACGGACGTCGCTGCTGGTGAGGAGATCGAAAGGGCCGTCGGAGCCGGTGCGCGCGGGCGCTCGGCGACGGCCTCCAGGCCAAGCGGCGGGAGAGCGGACACATCTCCCGCCGCCGGCGTTCTGCGGCCCCGCGGATGCGTTGGGTGATCGCGATGGGTGTTCGCTCACACGCTCGGGGGCACTTTTGGGATCAAGATTCTGCTGCTGAGATGCGGCGAAGCCGCACCGCTCAGCGCGGCAGGCCGAGCTGGCGGGCGCAGGCGGGCCAAGCGCCGTATCCACCGCGGGCGTCGCGCAGCGAGGTGGCGACGGAGATCTGCTCTTCGCGGGAGGCGCGGTGCGGGTAGGCGGCGAAGTCCCTGCCGCCGTGCGAAACCCAGGTGCCGCGGTTGAACTGCAAACCGCCGTAGTAGCCGTTGCCGCTGTTGATGGCCCAGTTCCCACCGGATTCACATTGGGCCAGCCGGTCCCAGACGGAGCCGGCGCGAGTGTCCGGCGCGGGCTGGGCCTGGGCGGTGGGGGCGCCGCAGAGCATGATCGCTGCGGCGATGCCGATCCGGGATAGACCGCTGGTGCGCATACGAGTCCTGACTGCCGTTCCTCCGGGCAGCGGGCCCGCAGTCCACTGTGGTCGATCGTCGCGGGCGGGCCCCTCCCGGCTTCCACAGTGGACGCTAGGAGTCCGGGCGGCGGTCGCAACTCCAGCGCGGCGCAGCGTGCAATACCACAGAACGCGGAGTAAGCGCTGGTCAGGCGGCGATCACCGGATCGAGAGCGAAGACCCGCTCGGCGGTGGCAGTCGTAGCCACGATCAGTTCCGCCAGATCGACTCCGCGTAGCTCGGCAAGATCCCGAAGGGTGTAATTGACGCAGTAAGGCTCGTTCGGCCGCCCGCGGAACGGGTGCGGGGTGAGGAACGGCGCGTCGGTCTCCACCAGCAGCTGCTCGACCGGCACCAGGGCGGCGGCCTCGCGCAGGTCCTTCGCGTTGCGGAACGTCGCGGTGCCCGCGAACGAGAGCACGAACCCGCGGTCGACGCAGGCGCGGGCGAACTCGGCGTCGCCGGAGAAGCAGTGGAAGATCACCGTCTCCGGGGCGCCTTCCTCGGTGAGGATGCGCAGGATGTCCTGGTGCGCTTCCCGGTCGTGGATCATCAGCGGCTTCCCGCAGCGCTTGGCCAGGTCGATGTGCCAGCGGAAGGCTTCCTGCTGCGGCTGCGGCGGGGAGAAGTCCCAGTAGTAGTCCAGGCCGGTCTCGCCGACCGCGACGACGCGGTCGCGGGTGACCAGGTCCTCCAGCACCCGCTGGTCGGCTTCGGTGAAGTCCTTCGCGCGGGTGGGGTGCAGCGCGGCCGCGGCGAACACCCGGCTGTCCCAAGTGGACGCTTCGGCGGCCCAGCGGGCGGCGTCGATGTCGTCGGCGACGGTCACGACCCGGCCGATGCCCGCGGACTCGGCGCGGTCCAGCACCGCTCGCACGTCCTCGGCGCTCGTCGCGCCGCAGGCGTCCAGGTGGGTGTGCGCGTCGACCGCGGGGGCGGGCAACGCCTCCGGAACCGGCGGCCGCTGGCTTCTGTCCTTCTTGCTCACCGTCACTCCCGCGATCTGCTGCTCACCGCTGTGGCCTGCCGGTTTCCACCCTATCCGGGCAGGTGAGCCCGGGGTTCAGGCGAGGTCGGCGCGGAACAGGTCGACGTTGTAGGGGCGCCACTGCGTCATCGTGCAGTAGATCGCGGGTCGGTCCGCGGCCCACGGGTGCTGGAAACCGCCGTAGAGCGCCGGATACTCGGAGCCCGTGGTCAGCACCTCGCCTTTCGACCAGGGGCCGGTGAGTTCTTCGGCGGTGCGCAGCACGATCGCTGCGCGGTGTTCGTCCAGGTGCACCGCGAACCAGCGGCCGAAGTGGGAGTTGTACTGCACGGACAGTTCGGCGACCGGAGCGCTGAGCACGGGCGCCGCGGCGAACGGGTCGGTGCCCCAGCCGCTACCGGTCCAGTACTCGTAGCCGGCCGGGTCGAGCAGGTCGCCTTCGGGCGCGCGGGCGAGGTGGCCGGAGCCGAAGCGGCCGCTGGGCGTGCCCAGCAGGTGCACGTACCCGTCGAGCACGCCCGCGAAGGCGATCAGCTGGAACGGGTGGCCGCCCTGGTCGCGGCGGCGGAATCGGCGCAGCGCGCGTTGCCCGCGATTCGGCCAGATCGCCGCGTCCGACTTGGTCCAGGTGCGGCCGCCGTCGTCAGAGTAGGCCAGTGCGCCGTAGTTGGTGTGCCACACGCCGGGCACTCCCCAGCGCCGCACGGACATGTAGTGCAGGTAGTTGCGTCCGCCGGCGCAGATCCCCGCGGTCGGGATGATCGTGTTCTCGCGCGCCTTCGGATCGCGGGGCAGGAATTGCCCGGCCGCGCCGTCTTCGCGCTGCACGACCCAGTCGAATTCGAGCCCGGTGTCGAGATCTTCGCTGGTCGAGCGGGCCAGCACGTTGCACCGCCAGTCCGCGTGCTTCGGCCCCGCGCCGTTGCCGCCCCACTCCGCGCCGTAGGTGTCGCCGAACGCGATCAGCACGCCGCCGCGCCCGTCGTCCCACATGATCCCAAGATCGGTCGCGGTGAACCCGAACCTGCTGCTCGTGGCGTTGCAGGAATCTTCACCGGTGATCCGGCCGATCCGCGTCACGCCCTGCACCCGCGCCATCTCCCCACGGTAGTGCACCCTTTCGGCTTAACCGCAAGGGAAAACCGGTTCGCCGATGATCGGAGTCGCTACCGTGCGCATCCCAAGTGATCACGCACCGGAATCGCCGGACGGTGGTGATCACGGATCGAGTCGGGTGAATCCGGAGGAGAACATGAAGCGTTCGGAGCGGCTGCGCCAGCTCGGAGTCGGCGCGCAGCTCAAGGAGATGCGGCACAACAGCGGTATGAGCACCCGGAAGGTCGCGGCCGCGCTGGGAATCTCGCCCGCGTCGGTCAATCGCAACGAGATCGGGCAGCGGGTGCCAGGGCAGAACGAGATCACGGCGCTGTGCGCGCTGTACGGCGTGACCGGTGATCTCAAGAAAGCGCTGCTGGATCATGCGGCGGAGTCCGTGGACACGGCGGCCTGGGTGGAGCGCGGCCGGATCACCGACGAACTGGCGAGTCTCGTCGTGCTGGAGAGCAAGGCAACCGAGATCACTTGCGTCGCAACCTCGTTGGTACCTGGTCTCGCCCAGACCGCGGAATACTCCCGTTTGATCATCGACGGTTCGCCGGTCGAGCCGGACGACATCGAACGCAGGGTCAAGACCCGGCTCGGCCGCCAGGCGGTCTTGTCCCGGCCGGACGGACCGCGCATCAAGATGGTTCTGGAAGAAGGCGTCCTGCATCGAACGCTGGGCGACTCGCGCGTCTGGCGTGACCAGCTGTTTCAGTTGATCAGGTTGCAAGGTCAGGCGAACGTGAGCATCCGGGTGCTTGCCTCCGGGGTTGCCGCGCGGCCCGCGAACAACGCGTTCTCGATGTACCAGCTGGGCGACGGTGCACCTTATGTCTTCGTGGAAACGGAGGGAGCAGGCGTGTTCGTGACAGATCCTTCTGAGGTCACGCCCTTTGTGACAACCTCTCAGGTGCTCGATCGGGCAGCGCTGAGCGAAGACGCGTCCGGCGAGCTCATCAGGAACGTCGCCGAAGGGTTCCATCTTGAGTCAGCTCATCTGGCGCACCAGCAACCGCTCTAATCAGGTCGAATGCGTTGAGGTCGCGCTCTCCGACGAAGTGGTCGCCGTCCGCGACTCGAAGGATCGCGGTGGCGGCCACTTCGCCGTCTCCGGCGGCAAGTGGCAGAACTTCCTGCGCGGCTTGAAGAACGGCCGCTACGACGGCTGAGCCCGTTCAGCGCCGCGCGGCCAGCACCGCGTTGTAGAGGTCGTTCTTGCGCAGGCCGGAGAGTTCGGCGACCTCGGCGACGGCGTCTTTGAGGCGCATCCCGTCGGCGGCGCGTTCCTCTACCTGCGGGACCAGCTCGTCGGGGGCTTGGGAGGCCGGGGCGGCGCCCGCGAGCACCACGGTGATCTCGCCGCGGACGCCCTCGGCGGCCCACGACGCCAGTTCGCCGAGATCGGCCCGCTTCACCTCTTCGTAGGTCTTGGTCAGCTCCCGGCACACCGCCGCCGCGCGGTCGGCGCCGAGCACCGACGCCGCGTCGGCGAGCGTGTCGGCGAGGCGGTGCGGGGCCTCGAAGAACACGCAGGTGCGCTGCTCGGCGACCAGGCGGCCGAAGAAGCGCCGCCGCTCCCCCGGCTTGCGCGGTGGGAATCCCTCGAAGCAGAACCGATCGGACGGCAGCCCGGACACCGCCAGCGCGGTCGTCACGGCGGACGGGCCGGGCAGGCACGTCACCGGCAGCCCCTCGGCGGCGCACGCGGACACCAGCCGATAGCCCGGATCGGACACGCTCGGCATCCCGGCGTCGGTGACCAGCAGCACGTTCTTGCCGTCCCGCAACGCATCGAGCAGCTGCGGAGCGCGCGCTGCTTCCACCGCCTCGTAATAGCTGATGACCTTCCCGGCCGGGTGCACGCCGAGCGAACTCGCCAGCGCACGCACGCGGCGGGTGTCCTCGGCCGCCACCACTCCCGCCGAGGACAGCGCCTCCACCAGCCGCGCCGAGGCGTCCCGCGCATCACCGAGCGGAGTCGCGGCGAGCACCAACGTGCCCGATCCGGATTCGAGGTCCATGAGCACAACCCTACGATTCAGGTGTGAGCGTGCTCGTGCCGAACTCCGCCAAAGCCGACGACCTCGTCGGCCCCGGACAAACGCCGCCGGCGGCCGCACCCGGGACGTCCGACACCGCGCATCCGCTCACCGCGAAGCTGCCCACCGACCGGCTGCGCGGGTGGATCGTCACGCTGGTGATCACGCTGGTGGCCGCGGTCGTGCGGATCTGGGACCTCGGGCACGCCACCGACAAGGGCACGCCGGTCTTCGACGAGAAGTACTACGCGATCCAGGCGTGGCAGATGCTGCGCAACGGCGGGTACGAGGACAACCCCGGCTACGAGGTCGTCGCGCATCCGCCGGTCGGCAAGCAGCTGATCGCGATCGGCGAGTGGATCTTCGGCTACGGGCCGTTCAGCTGGCGGATCGCCGCGGCCCTCTCGGGTGTCGTGATGGTGCTGCTCGTCGTGCGGATCGGGCGGCGGCTCACCCGGTCCACGCTGCTCGGCGCGATCGCCGGGATCCTGCTGATCTGCGACGGGGTCAGCCACGTGCAGTCGCGCATCGGGATGCTGGACATCTTCCAGGCGCTGTTCGTGCTCGCCGCGTTCGCCTGCCTGCTCGCCGACCGCGACCAGATGCGGCAGCGGCTCGCGGTCGTGGTCCGCGAGGGCCGCATCGCCGAGAGCGTCTGGGGACCGCGGATCGGGTTCCGCTGGTGGCGGTTCGCGGCCGGGGTGTCGCTGGGGCTGACCTGCGGGGTGAAGTGGAACGGGATCTACTACATCGCGGCGTTCGGGCTGCTCAGCGTGCTGTGGGACGCGCTTTCCCGGCGCACCGCCGGAGTTCGCCGCCCGTGGGCGGGGGCGCTGCTGCGGGACACGGTGCCCGCGCTGGGTTCGCTGCTGGTGCTGCCGATCGCGATCTACTTCGCGGTGTGGTTCAACTGGTTCGCCAGCGAAACCGCCACCGACCGGCACGCTTCGCTGGTCGCCGACGACGTCGGGTTCGGCTGGGTGCCGGAGCCGTTCCGGTCGCTGCTGTACTACCAGGCCAACGTGCTGGACTTCCACACCCACCTGACCACCGGCAACAGCCCGCACCCGTGGGAGTCGAAGCCGTGGGCGTGGCCGATGGGCATGCGGCCGATGCTCTACTACTACGAGTCCGGACTGCCCGGCTGCGGCGAATCGGACTGCGTGCAGGCCACGATGCTGCTGGGCACTCCGGCGATGTGGTGGCTGGCGCTGCCGGTCGCGGCGTGGACGGTGTGGCGCGCGGTGACCCGGCTGGACTGGCGCTACACCGCGGTGCTGGTCGGCTACTGCGCCGGGTTCCTGCCGTGGTTCGTCAACCTCGACCGGCAGATGTACTACTTCTACGCCACGCCGATGGCGCCGTTCCTGGTGCTCGGGATCGTGCTGGTGCTCGGCGAGATCCTCGGTGCGGCGCAGGAGCACACCGAGCGCCGCAAGACGGGACTGCTGGTGGTGGCGCTCTACGTCGGGCTCGTGGTGGCGAACTTCGTGTGGTTGTGGCCGGTGCTCAACGGCGCCTCGATCACGCAGGAGCACTGGCAGGCCGAGATGTGGCTGCCGTCCTGGCGGTGACCCGGTTTCCCTTGGGTGCTCCGCCCAAGTTCGTCCGGAGTGAACGGACCGTTCGTCCCAATAGACTGGGCGAACAGTCCGTTCACTCCTGGTGAAAGCGTCAGGGCAAGCTGGTGAGGGTGGCGCGGAGCGCGGCTACGGCGGCGGTGAGTTCGGACGGGTCCGCCGACAGCGGCGGGCGGAACCGCAGGGAATCCGGGCCGGACGGCAGGAAAAGCGTGCGGTGATCGGTTCGGGCCGCGGCGATCGCCCTGTTCCGGAGCTCGGGGTCGCGGAAGGTCACCGCGCACATCAGCCCGCGCCCGCGCGGGGCGGTGAGCAGGCTCGGGAACTCGGCGGCCAGCTCGCGCAGCTCGGTCAGCAGCAGCGCACCGATTTCGCGGCTGCGCTCGAACAGCCCGTCCCGCTCGATGATCTCCAGGATGCGCGTGGCACGCACCATGTCCACCAGCGAACCGCCCCAGGTGGAGCTGATCCGGCTGGCTTCCCGGAAGGCGTTGTCGGCGACCTCCAGCACCCGGCGCCCGCCGAGCACCCCGCACACCTGCATCCGCTTGCCGAACGCGACCAGGTCCGGCTCGAGCCCGAGCGCCTCGTGCGCCCACGCCCCGCCGGTCAACGCGCCGGTCTGCACCTCGTCGGCGACGGTGAGCACGTCGTGTTCGCGGCACAGCTCCTGCATCGCCCGCAGGAACCGGGGCCGCAGGTGCCGGTCGCCGCCTTCGCCCTGGATCGGCTCGTAGACGAAGCACGCGACCTCCGCCCCGTACCGGCGCAGCGCGGATTCCGCGGCGTCCAGCGCGACCTTCTCCTCGGGCAGCAGTTCCGGGCTGTCCCAGCGCGGACCGGGATCGACGGCGGGGCTGGGAATCCGCGGCCAGTCGAACATCGGGTAGTCGCGGATCTTGGCCGGGTCGGTGTTGGTCAGCGACAGCGTGTACCCGCTGCGGCCGTGGAAGGCGCGCTCCAGGTGCAGCACCCGGCTGCCGCGCACGGCGAGTCCGGTGCGGGCGTTGCGCTTGGTCTTCCAGTCGAAGGCCACCTTCAGCGCGTTCTCCACCGCCAGCGTTCCGCCGTCGATGAGGAACAGCAGCGGCAGCTCCGGCACGCCCGCCACGCGGCGGAACGTCTCGGCGAACCGCGCCTGCTCGACGGTGGCGAAGTCCGGGTTGGACGGCTTGATCCGGGCCGCGCGCAGCAGCTCGGCCTCGAACTCCGCCGCGCGCAGGCCGGGGTGGCCGTGCCCGAGCGGGGCGGAGCTGAAGAACATCGTCATGTCCAGGTACTCGGTGCCGTCGCGCAGGTCGCGCAGCCGGCAGCCGTCGCCCGAGTCGAGGTCCACCACGATGTCCAGCAGGTCGCCGGTCACCTGCGCCCGCAGCGCGGGCACGGCTCCGGTCGCAGCGGTCGTCGGGGTGGTCGGGGTGGGAGTGAGAACGGCTTCCTGCTGGGTCGTCATGTCAGCCTCCTCGTTCTGCAGCCGCGGTAGCGGTCGCATCAACTACGGAAAACTATGACAACTAACGTGCTATCGACGCAATATTCCCCGTAACATCAGCTTATCGCCGAAAGATTTTCTTCTGCTGAGCAATGGGAGCGCCGCTCGCAGCATCACGGGAGGCCCCCGCTCAAGGCCCTTCGACGGCGTGCAGCAGCTCCGCCAAGTTGCCCGCCAGGGCCTTCTGCTGCCGAGTGGTCAAGCCCGTCAGCAGCGACCGCTCCGCGGCGATCGCACGCGGGAAGATCCCGTCGATCACCTCCTGCCCGTGCTCGGTCAGCTGCACCCGCGCGCTGCGCCGATCCCGGGCATCGGTGGAGCGCTGCACGAGGCCGCGGTCCGCGAGCTGCTGGAGGCGTTTCGTGGTCGCCGCACCGGACGAGACGGTGAGCTCGTTCAGCCGCCCCGGCGTGACCGGCCCACCGCTGCGCCGCAGCGCGCACAGCAGGTCGAACTCGGCGCGGTTGAGCCCGTCCTCGGCGATCGTGCTGTCGAGCTTGCGCCGCAGCACCGCGGCCGCGCGCAGCACCCGGCCGATCACTTCGATGCTGGCGGTGTCGACATCGGGGTGGATCCCGCTCCATTGCTCCCGGGCCGCGTCGATGAGATCCGGTGTTCGGTTCATCTCACCATCGTTTCACTAGTGAACTTTTTTGGCTAGCTTGGCAGGGTGCCGACAACCGTGCTGACCCGCAACGTCTCCGACGCCTTCCGGCTGCGCCCCGGCGGCCCGCTGGCCTGGCCCGCCGGACGCGCGTTGCTGTCGATGGCGGTCCCGCTCGGCGTGCTGCTGGCCATCGGGCGGCTGGACCTGCTGCCCGGCGCGGTGTTCGGCGCGCTCACCAGCGTGCACTGCCGCAACGAGGCGCATCCGCGGCAAGCCCGCACGTTGGGCGTGGTGGCGATCGGCATGGTGGCGGCGGTGACCACCGGCGACCTGATCGCGGTGTTCGCGGGCGGGCAGCCGTGGCACGAGCCGATCGCGATGCTGGCCACCGCCTTGGCCGGAGCGATCGGCACGGTCGCGGCCACCGCGGTCAAGATCGGACCGCCCGGTGGATTGATCTTCACGTTCGCCGTCGGCGCCTGTTCGCACCTGCCGCTGCAGGCCGCCGGGCTCGGTGCCCACTTCCTGACGATCGTCGCGTCCACGGCGTTCGCGTGGACGGTGACCGTGCTGGGCACGGCGGCGAGCGGGCTGAATCCGCAGCGGCGCGCGGTGGCCGCGGCGCTGGACGCGACGGCGGACGCGCTCGCCGACCGCGCCGACCTCGCGCTGCGGCACCGCGCCGCGGTCGCGGTGGAGACCGCCTGGAACGGCGTCGCACTCGTCGGCAGGCGGCAGCGCGACACCGGGCCGCACCGCGACCTCGTGCGCGCGGTCGAAAACTGCGAGGCGCTGCTGAGCCCGGACGCCCCCGCGGTGCAGGTGCACGAGGTCAGAACCGCCGCGCGCGAAGTCCGCGCCGGTCGTCCCTTCGCCGAGCCGCACGGACGGGAGTCCGCGCCGGCGGTCCCGCCGACGCCGGTGTCGCGCTGGTGGATCATCCGGGACGTGCTGCGGGCTGCGCTGCTGCCGCACCGGGTGAAGTCGTGGTTGATGCCGTACGCGGCCCGGGTCGTCCTGGCCGCCCTGCTGGCCGGTGTCGCGGCCGGTCTGCTCGGCATCGAGCAGACCTACTGGGCGGCGGTGTCCGCGGTCTCGATCCTGCAGGCGACCAGCACCGCTGGTTCGGTTCCGCGGATGCTGCAACGGGTCTGCGGCACGGTCCTCGGAGTGCTGGTCGCGGTGGCCGTGCTGCACGCCGGGCCGCCGGCATGGGTGCTGGTGGTGCTGCTGGCCGTGCTGCAGTGGGGTGCGGAGATGACGGTCACCGTCAACTACGCGTTCGGCCTGCTGTTCGCGACACCGGTGGCGCTGCTGGTCAGCGCGCTGGGAACCGCCTCCGACCCGGGCGTGCTCGGCTGGAACCGGTTCTGGGCGACGCTGCTGGGCGCCGCGATCGCGGTGGCCGTGGCCTGGGCGCTGCCGAACCGCGCGTGGTTGTCGCGGGTGCAGGCCGCGCTGACGCGGGTGCGCAGGTTGAGCGAGTCCCGGCCGCTGCAGCCTGCGCGGCTGCGCTCGGCGCTGGTCGAACTGCACGAGGCCCACGACGTCGCCGCCGGTGAGGTGCGCCCGTCCGAGCTGCCGACCGAGGAGCTGCTGGAGCTCTCGCACCGGGCCTACGCACTGCTCGACGCCACGCCCGCCCGCCGGTAGCCGGGCGAGTTTGCGCCCGCCGGGCTCCGGGCACACCGGGCCCGGAACCGCCCGACCGGATCGCGACCCGGAAGTCGCGGGCCGATCCAGGAAGCGGAGGCGACATGAACTACGACGAGTTCCTCGCAACGGTGCGCCGGCGGACCGCGCTGCCGGACAACGCCGAAGCCGAGCAGACCACCCGCATCGTGCTGTCCACGCTCGGCCAGCGGCTGGCCGGGCAGGAACCGCGCGACCTGGCCGACCAGCTTCCCGAACAGCTCAAGGACCCGCTGCTGGAACGCACCGGCTCGGCCGAGAACCGGGACGACTTCGACGACTTCCTGGAACGGATCGCCGATCAGGAAGGCCCGAACTCGAACCCGGATCTCGCGCGGGAGCACGCGCACGCGGTGGTGGGCACGATGGCGCAGTTCGTGAGCCGCGGTGAACTCGAAGACCTGCGCTCGCAGCTGCCGTCTTCGTACGCGCCGCTGTTCGGCTGAACGGCGCCCGGCGAGCAGTACCCCGGCAGGCAGTATCCCGGCAGGCAGGAAGGAATGGCGATGACCGAAAGCGTGCAGAGCAGTCCGCAGTGGCAATCGTTCGTCGGCGAGGTCCGCCGCGCCTCCGGCGTCGAGTCGACGGCCGAGGCCGAGACGCTGGTGCGCGCCACGCTGCGCACCCTCGGCGAGAGCATCACCGCCGGTGAGCTGGACGAACTCGTGGAACCGCTGCCGAAGGAGGCCCGCGACGCGGTGCACGACCGCAGCGGCCAGGCCCGCCAGGTGGACAAGAACGGGTTCCTGGACCGGGTCAGCGCGGACATCTACACCACCGACCTCGACACCACCGAGCAGCAGGTCCGAGCAGTGCTCTCGACGGTGCGCTCCTGGACGGAGCCGGGGGAAGTCGACGACACGGTGGCCCAGCTACCGAGCAGCATCGCCGCGCTGTTCCGCGGCTGAGCCCGAGGCCCGGGCCGAGCTGCGAGGACGGCCCGACCGCGTGCCGCCGATCCGATCCGGCGGCACGCGCTGCTGTGCGCAGCCGGTGATCTCGCGGATCAGCGGGCGGACGGGAAATCGGGCTGCCGCTTCTCGGCCAGCGCGGCGGCGCCCTCGGGCACGTCCGGCCCCATGAAGCAGAGCATTTCGTAGGCAGCGGACTGGTCGAAGATCGGCCCGGCCGTCTTGAGCCAGTTGCTCAACGCCCGCTTGGTCCACCGGATCGCCGGTTGCGATCCGGTGGCCAGCCCGTCCGCGACCCGCAGCGACTCCTCGAGCACCTGCTCGCGGGGCAGCGCGCGGCTGACCATGCCGATCCGCTCGGCTTCCGCACCGCTGAGCATTTCGCCGGTGAGCAGGTAGTACCGGGCCTTGGCCATGCCGCACAGCAGCGGCCACAGGATCGCGGCGTGGTCCCCGGCGGCGACGCCTAGCTTCACGTGGCCGTCGCCGAGCTTGGCGTCCTCGGCGCAGATCGAGATGTCGGCCAGCAGCGCCACGACCGTTCCGGCGCCGACCGCGACGCCGTTGATCGCCGAGACGACCGGCTTCTCGCAGTTGATGATGTTGTAGACCATGTCGCTCATCTCGGAGAGCATCCGCGAGACGCGGTCGTGGTCCCCGGCCATCCGCTGCACCATGTCCAGGTCGCCACCGGCGGAGAACGCCTTGCCCGCGCCGGTCACCACCGCCACCCGCGTTTCCGGGTCGGCCGAGACATCGGCCCACACCCGGGCGAGTTCGTTGTGCATCTCCTCGTCGGTGGCGTTGTACTTCTGCGGCTGATCCAGCGTGATCAGCAGAACTCCGTTGTCGCGGCGCTCGAAGCGGAGTTGCCGGTAAGCGGAGAAATCCATGGCGGTCCTTCCCTGGGTGCGGATCAAGCGGGCGTGCCGAGGCGGGTGAACAAGCCGCGGGAGAATTCGTCGGCGGCCTGCTCGCGGGCCTTGTAGTGGATCTTCTTGCCGGTGGCGGTCACCGGCAGCGAATCGACGAGCCGGTAGGCGCGGGGGCGCTTGTAATCGGCCAGCATCGGATGCTCGCGGCAATGCCGCTCGCACTCTTCGGCCGTGAGGGAGCCGTCGGCGGGGACCACGTAGGCGACGACGAGGCGGCCCCAGTGCTCGTGCGGGATGCCGACGACCATCGAGTCCTCGACCGCGGCGTGCTCGTTGAGCACCTCCTCCACCTGCACCGGGTGCACGTTCTCGCCGCCGGAGACGATCATGTCGTCCTTGCGGCCGACGATCGTGACGAACTCGTCGGCGTCCCAGGTGGCCAGATCGCCGATGTAGAGCCAGCCGCGGTGGAACTTGCCCGCCTCCTGCTCCGGCGCGTTCGCGTAGGCGTAGCCGCACTTCGGGGAGCGGACGATGACCTCGCCGACCTCGGTTCCGTCGCGGGCGACGGTCTCGTGCGGTTCGGCGAGCCGGTCGCCGAGCACCCGGACCACGGCCATGTCGTCGTCGGTGCAGGCCCGGCCAGCGCTGCCCGCGTGCTCCGGCAGGTCGGCGGGCCGCAGGAAGCTGTTCCAGAACGCTTCCGTGGTGCCGTAGCCGTTGAAGATCCGCGGGCACAGGACCTGCTGGTAGCGCAGCGCGGCTTCCGCCTCCAGCGGCGCTCCCATCGTGACGATGCCGCGCAGGCTGGAGAGCTCGCGCGGGCGCGCGGACTGCTCCGCGGCCAGCATCGCCAGGTTCGTCGGCGCCCCGATGAGGAAGGTGATGCCGTGCCGCTGCACCTGGTCCAGGCACTCCGCCGCGTCGAACGTGCGCATCGGAACTACCTGCGCACCCAGGTAGAACGCCGGGTTCGGGCCGCCGGCGTAGAGCCCGCCGCGGTGGAACCACGGCGTCATGTTCAGCGTGCGGTCCTCCGGCGAGAGCAGGAAGTGCATGATCACGTCGTGCGCGCTGAAGATCTCGATCATGCTGTTCAGCGGCACGCCCTTGGGCATCCCGGTGGTGCCGGAGGTGTAGAGCCGGGTGGTCTCGTCGTAGACCGTGCGGGAGGGCGCAGGCGGCTCGGCCCGGTCGCTGATCAGCGCCTCGAACGGTGTCGCGCCGGGTGTTCGCCCGCCTGCGGCCACCACGAGATCGGGCCGGTGCTCGGCGTGCTCGAGCGCGGCGGCGACGGTTTCGGCGAGCGCGGCATCGTGCACGAACACGCGCGGGCGGCTGTCGTCGAGGATGAACGCGACCTCGCCCGCCGAAAGCCGGAAGTTGATCGGCGCGCCGACCGCGCCCGCCGCCTGCGTGGCCAGGTAGAGCTGCGCGAACTCCGGGCCGTTGTGGAGCTGGTAGACCACCACGTCACCGGGTTCGACACCGGCCGCTGCCAAGCCGGATGCCAGCCGGTCGACCCGATCACCGAGTTCGGCGTAGGTGAATTCGGCGCCTGTCGACGGGCAGTGCAAGGCGATCCGGTTCGCGTACCGGTGGGTGTTGCGCCGGAATCCGTTGAGGTAGGTGAAATCGCGCTCGATGAACTCGCGGTACGCCGCGGGGTCGTAAGTGGTCATGCTGATTCCCTCCGCATCGAGGTGCACGGCTGCTGACTCGGCCGTTCCGGTGGCGCCGCGGCCCGGATCAGCTCATCGTGAGGCCGCCGCTGACGCTGATGGTCTGCCCGGTGAGGTATCCGGCCTCGTCCGAGGCGAAGAACGCCACGGTGTTGGCGAGATCGGCCGGATCCGCCAGCCGCCGGAACGGGATGGCCTTGATCAGCGATTCGCGCAGCTTGGGGTCGTCCCCGCCGATCGAGGCGAACAGCTCGGTGTCGGCAGGGCCGGGGCACACGCAGTTCACGTTGATCTTGTTGCGGGCCATTTCGCGGGCGAGGGTCTTGGTGAACGACACGACACCGCCCTTGGCCGCCGAGTACACCGCCTCCCCGGAGGAGCCGACCCTGGCCGCGTCCGATCCGAGGTTCACGATCGACCCGGACTGCTGCTCGATCATCATCGGCAGCGCCGCCTTGGTGGTGTGCAAGGTGCCGAACAGGTTGATCCCGACGATCTTGTGCCAGTCGGCGGCGTCGGTGTCGACGAACGGTTCGGCCTTGTCCCAGCCCGCGTTGTTGACCAGCACGTCCAACCGGCCGAACCGTTCCCGGACCTGCGCGAGCATCGCCTCGACCGAGTCCGCGTCGGCGACGTCGGTGCGCAGCCCCACCCCGCCGACGGCTTCCGCGGTGGCGTTGGCGGACTCCCCGTCGATGTCCGAGACCACGACGGTGGCGCCTTCGGCGGCCAGCTTCTCGGCGATGGCCCGGCCGATGCCGCGGCCCGCGCCGGTCACCGCGGCGATCTTGTGCTCCAGTCGTCCCATTTCGTCTCCCAACCCGGCTCAGGGAGCCAGCTGCCGCCCGAGCCGCTCCCGGGCGATGATCAACTTCATGACCTGCGCGGTGCCGTCGCCGATCTGCAGGCCGAGCACGTCGCGCAACCGCTGCTCCAGCGGCAACTCGGTCCGGTAGCCGTACTGGCCGTGCAGCAGCAGGCAGTTCTGGATGGCCTCGAACGAATCCTTCGGCGCGAGCCACTTGCACATCGCGGCCTCCGCGGTGTGCGGCATCCCCCGGTCCCGCAGCGAAAGCGTCCGGTAGCACAGCAGCCGCGCCGCGGTGAGCCGCGTGTCCGCCTCGGCCAGCGGGAACGAGACCCCTTGGAACTTGCTCAACGGCTGGTCGAACGCTTCGCGCTCGCTGACGTAGCGCCAGGTCTCGGTGACGCTGGCCTGCGCGGCTCCGACGCACTGCAGGCCGATCAGCGCGCGGCTGAAGTCGAAACCCCGGAGCACCTCGGAGAATCCCTTGCCCTCCGCACCGAGGAGGTGCTCCGCAGGAACCCGCACGCCGTCGAAGTGCACCGCGCCGCGGCCGACCGCCCGCGTGCCCATGTCCGAATAGGACTCGCGGGTCACCCCGGGCAGGTCCAGCGGCACCAGGAACGCGCTGATGCCCTTGCCGCGCACCTGCTGCTCGCCGGCGCGGGCGAACACGACCGCGGCGGCCGCGTCGCCGCCGAACGACAGCGACTTGGTGCCGGTGAGCAGGTAGTCGTCGCCGTCGCGCCGTGCGGTCAGCCGCGGCATCCCGGCGTCCGAACCGGCGTGCGGCTCGGTCAGGCCGATGCCGACGATGTGCTCTCCGCGGCAGATGCCCGGCACCCAGCGGGCGGCGACCTCGGAAGCGACGTCGCTCGCGAGGATCTGGCCGACCAGCGAGCCCACCACCTGCAGGTAGGCCACCGAGAAGTCACCGCGGGCGATCTCTTCGGTGAGGATTCCGGAGGTGACCCGGTCCAGGCCGCGCCCGCCGATCTCGACGGGCAGTTCCGGCGCGATGAAGCCGCGATCGCCCATCTCCCGGCGCACCTGCGGCTCGACGGATCCGCGCTGTTCCCGCTCCCGGTAGTGCGGCGCGAGCCGTTCGGCGGCGAACCGGCCGGCTTCGTCGCGCAGGCGCAGCTGGTCTTCGGTCAGCGTGACGTCCATCGGCTACTCGATGTCCTCGCGGGTGGTCATGGCCCTCCTCGGTGAGCGGATCTTCAGCTAAGGTGAATGCATGTTCAGAGGAACTGAAGATTGATTCATCCGGCCTGCGGTGTCAAGGACGCCGGCGCGACCGGTGCCGGACACCCGCCCGGCCGGTGCGCACCAGCGCCCGGGAAGATGAACTCGGCGTTCACCGATGTGCAGGGAGAACCGCGTGCCCACGCCCACCAGGTCGGAACCGCAAGATCCGAACGAGGCCGCCCGCGCCGCGCGCTCCGAGTGGCGCCACCGGCAGCTGCTGGACGCGGCGGCCCGGCTGATGGAGCGCGACGGCTTCCACGGGGTGTCCATGCAGGCGCTCGCCGCGGAGGCCGAAGTCAGCGTCGGCCTCATCTACCGCTACTTCGGCGGCAAGGACGACCTGCTGCTGGCGGTGATCGTCGACGTGCTGGACGCCTTCGCGGCACAGGTGCCGCCTGCCGTGCGGGCGGGGACCGATCCGGTGGAGCGGATCGCCGGTGCCTTCCGCGCCTACTGCGAGGTGATCAACGCGCATCGGCACGCCGCGGTGCTGACCTACCGGGAGAGCAAGTCGCTCGGCACCGAGGGCCGCGCGAAGATCAAGCGGCTGGAGATCGAGACGAGCGAGCCGCTGCGGGAAGCGCTGCGCGCGGGCGTCGCCGGTGGCCTGCTCACCGACGTGGACGTGGAACTGGTCTCGCAGGACTTCCTGCTGCTGGCCCACGGTTGGGCGTTGAAGCGCTGGTACCTCGGGCAAACGATGGATTTCGAGGAGTACGTCGTCAAGCAGACCGCGTTGCTGCTGGGCGCGATCGTGCGCACGCAGCACCGGGATGACTACCCGCACCTGCTGCGACCGGCGGGCTGACGAACCGCGAACCGGTTTACGGCTGATCGCGCGGATGATCGGCTGCGGACGGCGAACGCCGACGTGCAGGGAGGAACGACATGCGAGCGGTGCAGATCACCGAGCTGACCGGCCCCGATTCGGTGCGGGTCGCCGACGCCGAAGACCCGGCGCCAGGTCCGGGCCAGGTGCTGATCGAGGTGCGCGCGGCCGGGGTGACCTTCCCGGACGTGCTGATGACCCGCGGCGAGTACCAGATCAAACCGGACCCGCCGTTCGTGCCGGGCTCGGAAGTCGCAGGTGTGGTGCGCGAAGCGGCCGAGGGCTTCGAGCAGGGCCAGCGGGTCGCCGCCTTCCCCGGCATCGGCGGTTTCGCGGAGCTGGCCGCGGTCGACGCCGAGCGCGTGTTCCCGCTGCCGGAGCAGGTGCCGTTCGACGCCGCGGCCGGGATGCCGATGAACTACCTGACGGTGCACTTCGCGCTCGCCCGCCGCGGCCGGTTGCGCGCCGGTGAGACCGTGCTGGTGCACGGGGCTTCCGGTGGCGTGGGCACGGCCGCGGTGCAGCTGGCGAGCGTGCTGGGCGCGCGGGTGATCGCCGTGGTCTCCCAGGAGTCCAAAGTGGAGGCTGCGCGTTCCGCGGGCGCGCAGCACGTGGTGCTCGCCGAAGGATTCCGCGACGCGGTGGCGGAACTGGTCGGCAAGCGCGGCGTGGACCTGGTGGTCGACCCGGTGGGCGGCGACCGGTTCACCGACTCGCTGCGCACCCTGCGCGACGAGGGACGGCTGCTGGTCATCGGCTTCACCGCGGGCGAGATCCCCACGGTGAAGGTGAACCGCCTGCTGCTGAACAACCTCGACGTCGTGGGCGTCGGCTGGGGCGCGTTCTGCGGTTCCCGACCGGAATATCCGCGGCAGCAGTGGCAGGAGCTGTTGCCGCACGTGGAATCCGGCGGGTTGCGCACGCTGGTCGGTTCCACCCACCCGTTCCAGGACGCCGCGCACGCGCTTCGGGAACTCGATCAGCGCCGAGCGGCCGGGAAAGTGCTGCTGCGGCCCTGACCGACTCAACGCGCGCGGACGGTTCCCAGCTGCGCCAGGTGCAGGTTGGTGGCGGCGAACTTCGGCGCCACCGCGCGCAACGTCTCGATCATGACCTCGGTGGCGGGCGTCGGAGTCCGGTTCACCGGCCGGGCCAGCAGGATCCGCCGGGCCGGCGCCGGTCGTCCCCGGGATTCGAACGCGATCAGCCGCACGTCGTGGCGGCGGTTGGTCAGCGCGAGCCGCGGCGCGATGGCGATGCCGAGTCCGGCGGCCACCATCGCCTGCGCTTCGTGGTAGTCGTGCGACTCGTAGGAGATGTCCGGTTCGAAGCCCGCCAGCCGGCAGCTGCGGTGCAGCACCTCGGCGACCGGGTTCTCCGTCCGCGTGATCCACTTCTGGTCGGCCAGCTCGGCCAGGTCCACGCCGGAGCGCTCCAGCAGCTCCGAGTTCGCGGGCACCACCAGCACCATCGGATCGTCCAGCAGGTGCGTGACCCGCAGCGCCTCGTCCTCGACGCGGTTCCACTCGTAGTCCCACAGGATCGCCAGCTCCACCTCTCCCGCGTGCAGGAACTCCTGCAGTCCGGCCAGCAGCGACGAGCGCACGGTGACCCGCACGCCCGGGTGCTTGCGGGAGAAGCGGGTCAGCGCCAGCGGCAGCAGCGAGGAGCTGGCGGTGGGGAACGAACCCATCCGCAGCGAACCTTCGGTCAACCGCGCGAACGAATCCAGGTCGGCCTGCGCGCCGCGCAGTTCGCTGCGGATGCGGCGCCCGCGCGCGGCCATCGCCTCGCCCGCGCCGGTGAGCCGCACCCCGCGCGGCAACCGTTCCACCAGCGGCTGGCCGGACTCCGCCTCCAGCCGCGAGAGCTGCTGCGAGGCGGCCGACGGGGTGATCGCGAGCGCGTCCGCGGCCGCGCTGATCGAGCCGCGATCGGCCGCTTCGGTCAGCAGCAACATGCGGCGCACGTCCATGATCTCTCCTCCTGACTTTAGTGTCGCTTAAGTCAGGGTAAGCGACGGGACATTGTGGTAACAGCTCGCCGTTGTCAAAGTCGTCGGCACTCGAGCGCGGCGATCGGCGCCGCTGCGGCAGGAAGGGGAGCCACCGTGCGGGTACCGGCGAGCCTGGTGCGGGGCGGCACCAGCAAGTGCTGGCTGTTCGACGCCACCGCGTTGCGCAACCGGATGGAGCTGGACCGGCCGAATCTGGACCGGCTGCTGGTCGACGCCTACGACGCCGGCGATCCGGCGCACGTGGACGGTGTCGGCGGTGCCACCCCGACCACCTCGAAGGCCGCGTTCGTGCGGCCCGGCGCGGGCGTCGACGTCGAATACCTCTTCGGGCAGGTCGGGATCGGTGTCGCCGGCGTCGAATGGGGCAGCAACTGCGGAAATTGCGCCACCGCGATCGCGTTGTGGGCGCTCGCCCGCGGTCTCGTCGCGCCCACCGGGGACACGACCCGGGTGGTGCTGCGCAACGTCAACACCGGTGCCGTGCTGGAGGCCGATGTGGACACCGGCGGCGGCCGGGTGCACGAGTTCGGCACCGAGACCGTGCCGGGCACCCGGGCGGGCGGCGTCGGCGTCGGGCTGGCCTTCGTCGATCCAGCGGGCGGGACCACGGGCAGCACGCTGCCCACCGGTCGCGCGGTGGACGACCTGTCCGTCGACGGAACGCCGGTGCGGGTGAGCATGATCGACGCGGGTGCGCCGATGGTGCTCGTGGACGCGGTTTCGCTCGGGCTGACCGGGCAGGAGCCGATCACGCGCGAGCGCACCGAGCAGTTGCGCCGGATCCGCCGGGCCGCCGGGGAACGGATGGGCCTGCCCGGCGGTGACGCGATCCCCAAGGTCGGCGTCGTCGGCGGGCCGGAGCACGGCGCCGACGTCTCGGTGCGCATGTTGTCGATGAACTCTCCGCACCCCGCGATCGGCCTGACCTCGGCGGTCGGGGTGGCCGTGGCGAACTCGCTGGACGGGACGGTCGTCGCCGCGCGCTCGGACGCTCCAGGGGCCGCACGGCTGCGCATCGGCACGCCCGCCGGTGCCGTGGCGGTCGACTGCGCCGATTTCCACGACGGACCGCCGCGCCGAGTCACCGTCCGGCGCGCGGCCCGAATCCTCTGCGACGCCGAGATCCGGGTGCCGGAGACGACCGCAACCCGCCACTGACCCTGGGAGCAACGATGCAGACCGAGAAGTTCGACGTCGTCGTGGTCGGCGGCGGCAACGCCGGCTTCAGCGCCGCGCACGCCGCGGCCGAACGCGGCAGGCGGGTCCTGCTGCTGGAGAAGGGAACACCCGCAGAGGCCGGCGGGAACAGCTACTACACCGCGGGCGCGTTCCGCATCGCGCACCACGGCCTCGACGAGCTCGCCGATCTGCTCGACGGCGACGACCGGCACACCGCGTCCGTCCTGAACCCCTACACCGCGCGGGATTTCACCGCCGACATGGCGAAGGTGACCGGCGGGCACAACGATCCGGCGCTGACCGGGGTCCTGGTCGGCGACAGCCAGGACGCGCTGCGCTGGCTGCACGGCAAGGGATTGCGCTTCCGGCTGATGTACGAGCGGCAGGCGTACCCGGACGAGCAGGGGCGGCAGGTGTTCTGGGGCGGCCTGGCGGTCGGCTCCACCGGCGGCGGGACCGGGCTGATCGAGCAGCACACCGCAGCCGCCGAGCGGGCCGGGGTCGAGATCCGCTACGGCGTTCGCGCGCAGCGACTCGTGCTGCGCGCCGGGGCGATCGAAGGTCTCAAGTGGACGGATGCGACGGGCGGATCCGGCGTGCTGCAAGCGGATTCCGTGGTGCTCGCGGCCGGTGGCTTCGAGGCCGACGCCGGACTCCGCGCGCGGCACCTCGGCGAGAGCTGGCGCAGGGCCAAGGTCCGCGGCACCCCGCACAACACCGGTGACATGCTGACCGCGGCGATCGAGGCCGGCGCGGCTACCCACGGCGACTGGAACAGCTGCCACAGCGTCGCGTGGGACGCCTGGTACCCGGACAACGAAGGCAACCGCGCGGTCACCAACCAGCTCACCCGCGGCGGCTATCCGCTCGGCATCGTGGTCAACTCGCGCGGCGAGCGGTTCCTCGACGAAGGCGCCGACTTCCGCAACCTCACCTACGCCAAGTACGGCGCCGAAATCCTGGCGCAGCCCGGCGGCGTCGCGTTCCAGCTGTTCGACGCGAGCACCCGGCCGCGGCTGCGCGCCGAGGAGTACGACCTGCCCGGCGCTTCCGTCGTCGTGGCGGACACGCTGGAAGAACTGGCCGCGGGCACGGGCGTGGATCCGGCCTCGCTGAACCGCACCGTGACCGAGTTCAACGCCTCGATCGACCGCAGCGCGGCGCTGGACATCGCGGCGCTGGACGGGCGCGCCGCCCGCGTGCGCCCGCCGAAGTCGAACTGGGCGATCCCGCTGGAAACCCCGCCGTACTACGGGTTCCCGGTGACCTGCGGGATCACCTTCACCTTCGGCGGATTGCGCGCGGACACCAGCGGGCGGGTGCTCGACGACGAAGGTGCGCAGCTGCCGGGCCTGCTCGTCTGCGGGGAAATGCTCGGTGGCCTGTTCAGCGGCAACTACCCCGGCGGAACCGGACTGACCTCGGGCGCGGTGTTCGGGCGCCGCGCAGGCGCACTGGCCTGAGCACCACCGGCGCACCAGCCCGCGCTCCGTCGGTTCCGCACAACAGAGATTCGAGCTAGGACAACGATGTCTGAGAGCCTTCCGCTTCTAGCGCTCGCGGTCATGTTCGTGGTCGCGACGTTGTTCCCCATCAACATCGGCATTCTCGCGTTCGTCGGCGCGTTCTTCGTCGGCACCGCGTCGCTGCACCTGTCCGAGGACGAAATCCTCGAAAGCTTCCCGGCTTCGCTGTTCGTCACGATCCTCGGCGTCACCTACCTGTTCGCGGTGGCGCAGCGCAACGGCACCGTCGACCTGCTCGTGCGGG
Organism: Saccharopolyspora galaxeae; assembly: GCF_016526145.1. Lineage (GTDB taxonomy): Bacteria > Actinomycetota > Actinomycetes > Mycobacteriales > Pseudonocardiaceae > Saccharopolyspora_C > Saccharopolyspora_C galaxeae. The sequence goes on along the minus strand of NZ_JADDUE010000002.1, from coordinate 585,954 downwards.
GCGGGGTGAAGCTCGTGCGCGGCAAGGTGGCGCTGATCCCGTGGGTGCTGTTCGCGGTGTGCGGGCTGCTCTCGGCGCTCGGCACCTTCCCCACCGCGGCGATCGCGCTGCTGGCGCCCGTGGGGTTGAAGTTCGCGCAACGCCACGGCATGAGCCAGCTGCTCATCGGCGCCGTGCTGGTGGCGGGCGCGCACGCGGGGTCGTTCTCCCCGATCGCGGTCTCCGGCGCGATCGTGCTCGGCATGATCGAGCAGACGCCGCTGCAACTCGCGCCGCACGCGCTGTTCCTGGCCAGCCTCGCGTTCAACGTGCTGATCGCAGCGGTGAGCTTCGTGGTGCTGCGCGGGCACCGGCGCGCCGATCCCGCGGCCGCGGTGGAGCAGGAAGCGGACGACGACGCGTCCGCGGGGGTCGACTGGCGGCAGGTGCTGACGCTGGCGATGTTGGTCGTGCTGGTCGGCGTGGCGCTGGTGTTCCGGCTGGAGATCGGGTTCCTCGCGCTGGGCGCCGGTGCGCTGCTGGCGCTGGTCGATCTCAACCGGCAGTCCAAGGCGATCGAGGGAGTCAGCTGGTCCACGATCGTGCTGATCGGCGGCATGATCACCTACGTGGGGATCCTGGAGGAGGCGGGCACCATCGACGCGATCTCGCACGGTGCCTCGCAGCTGGGCAGCCCGCTGCTGGTCGCGTTGCTGCTGTGCGTCGTCGTCGCGGTGGTCTCCGCGTTCGCGTCCTCGACCGCGATCCTCACGGCGATCATCCCGATCGCCGTTCCGCTGCTGCTCTCCAGCGATCTCAGCGCCGCCGGCCTGGTGGCCGCGCTGGCCGTGTCCGCGACGATCGTCGACACCTCCCCGTTCTCCAGCAACGGCGCGCTCGTGCTGAGCAACGCCCGCGGCTCGGACCGGACGATGATCTACCGGCAGCTGCTCGGCTACACCGGCGCCGTCGTCGCGGTCGGCCCGCTGTTCGCCTGGGGGCTGCTGGTGCTGCCGGGGGCGTTGTGACCTGCGGCGGGTGCGCTGTGAGACCGGGATGCGCGGTTGGCTATAGTCGGAGGCAGCAGGCGTTGATCCGGCCATCACCGGGGAGCCTCCGGAAGAACGGGCGTCGCGGCGGCCCCGGCAGCAGCCGGAGCAGCAGCGGCCCTCAGTAGAACCGGACGGGAGCCGCCCGTCACAGCCGGCACGAAGGAGAGGTGCCCGCGCCGCGGGCACAAGCGGGGTGGTACCGCGGGTCGTTCGCGACTTCGTCCCCGCGTGGGCAGCGATCAGCTGCCCGTGCGAGCGAAGCGAACCAGCCCGAGGAGCCCCGATGGCGCAGCCCCGATCCGGTGCAGCCCCCCACTCCGGCGCAGCCCAGCCCGGTGCAGCCCAGCCCGGTGCAGCCCAGCCCGGTGCGGCACAGCCCGGCGCGTCCCCGTTCGACGCGCTGCCCGCCAAGATCGACCTGCCGGAGATGGAGCACCGGATCTCCCGCTGGTGGCAGGACGAGCGGATCTTCGGCCGCGCCCTGGAGCAGACCGCCGACGGTGAGCCGTGGGTGTTCTACGAAGGGCCGCCGACCGCGAACGGTCACCCGGGCACGCACCACGTCGAGGCCCGCGTCTTCAAGGACCTCTTCCCCCGGTTCAAGACGATGAAGGGCCACTCGGTGCCGCGCCGCGCGGGCTGGGACTGCCACGGGCTGCCGGTGGAGCTGGCGGTGGAGAAGGAACTCGGGCTGTCCGGGAAACCGGACATCGAGAAGTACGGCGTGGCCGAGTTCAACGCCCGCTGCCGCGAATCGGTGCAGCGCTACGTCGGCGAGTTCGAGGCCGTGACCGAGCGGATGGGCTACTGGATCGACCTGGAGCACCCGTACCGCACGATGTCGCCGGAATACGTGGACAGCGTGTGGTGGGCGTTGCAGCGGATCTTCCGCAACGGGCACCTGTTCCAGGACTACCGGGTAGCGCCGTACTGCCCGCGCTGCGGGACGACGCTGTCCGATCACGAGCTCGCGCAGGGCTACGAGACCGTCACCGACCCGTCGATCTACGTCCGGTTCCCGCTGCGCGACGAACTCGCCGGGTACGCCGGCGCCGAACTGCTGGTGTGGACGACGACCCCGTGGACGCTGGTGTCGAACACCGCGGTCGCCGTGCACCCCGAGGCGACCTACGCGGTGGTGCGTTCCGAGCAGGGCACGTTCGTGGTGGCCGAGTCGCTGATCGAGGCGGTGTTCGGGGAGCAGGCGCCGGAGAAGCTGGCCACGATGCCCGGCAGCGAGCTGGTCGGGCTGCACTACCGGCGCCCGTTCGAGCTGGTGGACATCCCCGGCGCGCACTTCGTGGTGCCCGCCGATTACGTGACCATGGACGACGGCACCGGGCTGGTGCACCAGGCTCCGGCGTTCGGCGCGGACGACCTCGCGGTGTGCAAGGCGAACGGGTTGCCGGTGGTGAACCCGATCGAGCCGGACGGGCACTTCGCCGGCTCGATCGAGCTGGTCGGCGGGAAGTTCTTCAAGGACGCCGATCCGCTGCTGACCGAGGACCTCAAGCAGCGCGGGCTGCTGTTCCACGCGATGCAGTACGAGCACTCCTACCCGCACTGCTGGCGCTGCCACACGCCGCTGATGTACTACGCGCAGCTGGCCTGGTACATCCGCACGACCGCGATGCGCGACGCGCTCAAGCGGGAGAACGACGCGACGAACTGGTACCCGGAGCACGTCAAGCACGGCCGCTACGGGGACTGGCTGGACAACAACGTCGACTGGGCGCTGTCGCGCACCCGCTACTGGGGCACGCCGCTGCCGATCTGGCGCTGCGCCGCGGAGCACGTCACGGTGCCCGGTTCCCGCGCCGAACTGGGCGAACTGGCCGGTTCGGACCTGTCCGAGCTGGACCCGCACCGGCCGTACATCGACGAGATCACCTTCCCGTGCCCGGACTGCGGCGGTACTGCCGAGCGGGTGCCGGAGGTGATCGACGCCTGGTTCGACTCCGGCTCGATGCCGTTCGCGCAGCTCGGCTACCCGCACGTGCCGGGCAGCGTGGAGCGGTTCGAGCGCAGCTACCCGGCGGACTACATCTGCGAGGCGATCGACCAGACCCGCGGCTGGTTCTACACGCTGATGGCGATCGGCACGCTGGTCTTCGACCGCTCGTCGTACCGCAACGTGGTCTGCCTCGGGCACATCCTGGCCGAGGACGGCCGGAAGATGAGCAAGCACCTCGGCAACATCCTCGAACCGCTGCCGCTGATGGACCGGCACGGCGCGGACACCGTGCGGTGGTTCATGGCCTGCTCCGGGTCGCCGTGGTCGCCGCGGCGGATCGGGCACGGACCGCTGGAGGAGATCACCCGCAAGATCCTCATGACGTACTGGAACGTCGCGTCGTTCTTCACCCTCTACGCCAGTCACGCGGAATGGTCGCCGAGCAGCGCTTCGCCGCCGCCGGAGCGCCCGATCATGGACCGGTGGGCGCTGGCCGAGGTGCACGCGCTGGCGCAGGAAACCGACCGGCGGCTGGAGGAGTACGACACCGCGGGTGCCGGCCGGTTGCTGATGGACTTCATCGACGACCTGTCCAACTGGTACGTGCGCCGCTCCCGCCAGCGGTTCTGGGCCGCGGATCAGAACGCGCTGGTCACGCTCTACGAATGCCTGGACGTGGTGACGCGGCTGCTGGCTCCGGTGGTGCCGTTCATCACCGAGGAGGTCTGGCAGCGCGTCGTGCGGCTCGGCGATCCGGACGCGCCGGAGTCGGTGCACTTGGCGGCGTGGCCGCAGCCCGGTCCGACCGACCCGGTGCTGTCCGAGCAGATGCACTCCGCCCGCGCGCTGGTGGAAGCGGGCCGGGCCGCGCGCAAGGCCAGTGACGTGCGGATCCGGCAACCGCTCGAGCGCGCGCTGATCGGGCTGCCGGAGGGCACCGAGCTGCCGCCGGAGCTGCTGGACGACGTGGCCGCCGAGCTCAACATCAAGAGCCTGCAGCCGCTGTCCTCGGCCGGGGACGTCGTGGACGTCTCGGTGAAGCCGAACTTCCGCGCGCTGGGCAAGCGCTTCGGCAAGCAGACCCAGCAGGTGGCGAACGCGATCAACGCGGCCGACCCGCGGGAGATCGCCGACGGCGTCCGCAACGCCGGGCAGGCCGCGATCACCTTCGACGGCGAGCCGCTGGTGCTGTCCCCGGACGAGGTCGCGTTGACCGAGGTGCCGCGCACCGGCTGGACCGTGGAGTCCCAGCGGGGCACGACGATCGCGCTGGACACCGAGATCAGCGAGGAGCTGGCCGCCGAGGGCGTGGCCCGCGACGCCGTCCGCGTGGTGCAGCAGGCGCGGCGGGACGCCGGGTTGGACGTCTCCGACCGGATCGCGCTGACGATCTCCGGGCCCGCGGAGACGCTCGCGTCGGTGCGGGCGTTCCGGGACTCGCTGGCGACCGAAACGCTCGCGGACTCGGTGCAGTTCACCGACGCGGAACTGGACGGATTCGCAGGCACTGTCGGCGCGGGCGAGAAGATCGAGGTCGCGGTCGCGAAGGTCTGAGCCGATGGCGGGCGGGCCGTTCCCGCGCTGCACGAACGGTCCGCCCAGCGGCGAAACGGAGGGTCCACGCATGGCAGGGGATCGAGCGCCTTCCTCGGGAACCAAGCGGCGGCTGATCGCCGGGGCGCAGCGCTGCATCACCGCGCGGGGTTTCGGTGCGACGACCGCGCGCGACATCGCCGCCGAGACCGGCGCGAACCTGGCCGCGGTCAACTACCACTTCGGTTCCAAGGACGCGCTGCTGACCATCGCCATGCTGGACGCGATCGGCGCCTGGACGTCGCAGCTGGACCAGGCCGTGCTGGAGGTGGATTCGGACGCACCGCTGCAACGGCTCGAGCGGTTCCTGCGCGGAATCCACCGGACGCTCACCGAGCAGCGCGAGATGGTGGTCGCGAGCGTGCAGGCGTTCGCCCAGGCCGAGTACTCCGAAGAGATCCGCGGTGCGCTCATCGACGTTTACGAGCAGGCGCGGGCCAACCTGCCCAAGCTGATCTTCGGCGACTCCGGCGAAGTGACCGCGCAGCAGCGCGGTGTCGGCTCGGCGGTGCTGGCGATGATCAACGGTTTCGTCCTGCAATGGCTCATCGACCCGGACACCGCCCCGGACCCGGCCGACCTCGCCGCCGGGATCGCCGCGCTCGCTCCGAGCCCGCCCACCGCGGGAACCGATTGACCGGCTTCGGAACCGAGTGAACGGACTGTTCGCCCAATCTATTGGGACGAAAGTTCCGTTCACTCCGCACGCTGGGCCGATATCGGGCGGGCGTGTCGGCAGCCCGCCCGAGGGAGTGAAGGGGCCCATCGCCCCGATCCGTTCGGGCGAAGCGGTCCCGCGCTCGTTGCCAGGGAGTCAGGCCGCGGACAGGACCAGTGCGCTGGTGGGTACTCCGGTCCCGGCGGTGACCAGGGCGTTGTGCACCTCGGGCAGCTGGTTGGCCGCGGTGCCGCGGATCTGCCGGACACCTTCGGCGATGCCGTTCATGCCGTGGATGTACGCCTCGCCGAGCTGCCCGCCGTGCGGGTTGACCGGCAGCGCGCCGTCCAGGCCGATGCCGCCGTCGGCGATGAAGTGCCGCGCCTGCCCGCGCCCGCAGAACCCGAGTTCTTCCAGCTGCACCAGCACGAACGGCGTGAAGTGGTCGTAGAGCACGGCGACCTGCATGTCCTCCGGCCCGGCCCCGGCCTGCCGCCACAGCTGCCGCGCGACCAGCCCCATCTCCGGCAGGCCGGTGAGGTCGTCGCGGTAGTAGCTGGTCATCGTGAACTGGTCGGTGCTGCTGCCCTGCGCGGCGGCGCGGACCAGCGCCGGAGGATTCGGCAGGTCCTTGGCGCGTTCGGCGGAGACGACCACCAGCGCGACGCCGCCGTCGCTTTCCTGGCAGCAGTCCAGCAGGTGCAGCGGCTCGGTGACCCACCGCGAGCCCTGGTGCTCGGCCAGGGTGATCGGGCGCTGGTAGAACCAGGCGTTCGGGTTCGTCGCGGCGTGCTGCCGGTCCACGACCGCGACGCGGCCGAAATCCTCGCTCGTGGCGCCGAATTCGTGCATGTAGCGGCGGGCGAACATGGCCACCTGCCCGCCCGGCGTGCCCAGGCCGACCGGGTAGCTCCACCCGGCGTCGATGCCGGTCGAGGTCGGCGCGGCGGCCAGCCCGGACTGCACCTGCCCGAACCGCTGCCCGGAGCGCTCGTTGAACGCCCGGTAGCACACGACGACCTCGGCCATGCCGGTCGCGACGGCCATGGCGGCCTGCTGCACCGTCGCGCAAGCCGCTCCGCCGCCGTAGTGCACCCGGCTGAAGAAGCTCAGCTCCGGCACCCCGAGTTCCCGCGCGACGGCGACCTCGGTGTTGTTGTCCATCGTGAACGTCACCATGCCGTCCACATCGGACGGTTCGAGGCCCGCGTCGGCCAGCGCTGCGCGGGTGGCCTCGGCGGCGAGCTGGAGCTCGGTGCGGCCGGAGTCCTTGGAGAACTCCGTCGCGCCGATCCCCGCGATGGCGGTCTGTTCCGAAATGCTCACGCCGACACCTCCGGCAGGGCCACCCGCACCGTTCCGCGCACGTGCTCACCGGTTCCGTTGCGCCCGAGCACTTCCACCGAGAACCGCGTCTCGCCGTCCTCGACGACGCGATCGAGGACCTGCCCGAACAACGTCAACGTGTCGTAGGCGTAGCAAGGCACCCCGAGCTTCACCGACACACCGCGCACCAGCGCCTCCGGTCCCGCCCAGTCGGTCACGTACCGCTGCGCGATTCCGGTGGTGGTGAGGATGTTGACGAAGATGTCCTGCGATCCCTTGGCATGGGCCAGGTCGCGGTCGTGGTGCACGTCCTGGAAGTCCCTGGTGGCCAGTGCGGTGCTGACCACGAACGTGGGCGTGACCTCGATGCTCTCCTCCGGCAGGGCCGCACCCACCTGCACCTCTGCGGCCGTCCGGGTCCTGGGCAACGTGCTCATGCCGCACCCCCGTCCTGCCGCGGCCGCCAGAACGGCATGGTGACCTCCTCGGTCAAGCGCTGGAATCCGACTTCGACGCGCAGCCCCACCGCCACCTCGCCGGGATCGATGCCGTGCAGCTCGCCCAGCATCCGCACCCCCTCGTCCAGTTCGACGAGCGCGATCACGATCGGCAGTTCTTTGCCGGGGATCGGCGGGTGGTGGTGAACCACGTAGCTGTAGACCTCGCCGTGCCCGCAGGCGACGAAGTGCTTGCGGGCGGTGGAGCCGCATTCCGGGCACATCGGGCCGGGCGGGTGCCGCAGCAGCCCGCACTGGCCGCAGCGCTGGATGCGCAGTTCGCCTTCGGCGGCGCCTTCCCAGAAGTACGCGGTGTCGCGGTTGATGGGCGGCAGGATCTGCGCGCCCGGCGCGGGCTGCGACTGCGGCTTCGGCGGTTCCTGTTCCTGTTCCTGCTGCGGTGGGCGGAATTTCAGCACCCGGAACAGCATCTCGGCCACCGGCTCCGAGCCGACGTACCAGACGTTGCGGGTCGTGACGAACCAGCCTTCGCCCAGTCCGGTGCGTTTCGGGCCGACGACCGATTCGAGCCGCGCGGTCACCGCGACCTGCTCACCGTGGCGCAGGTAGCGGTGGTAGGTCTGCTCGCAGTTCGTCGCGACCACGGAGGTGTAGCCGAGCTCGTCGAGCGCGCCCATCATGGCGTAGAGCGGATCGTCGGTGTCCCGGACCGGCCGCAGTCCCGGCATCGTCCACACCTGCGCCATCGCGGGCGGCGCGACGAGTCCACCGTGGACGGACGCGGCGGCCTGCTCCGCCGAGGTGTACACCGGGTTCCCGTCGCCCAGCGCCTCCACCCAGTTGTTGATCATCGGCAGGTTCACCGGGTCGCGCGCGGCCCGGCTGCTGGACTCCCCGGCTTGCTTGATCCGGTCCGCGATCGCCGGAATGGCGTCCTCGCCCAGCGCTTCTCGCGGTGTGTCGACGGTCATCGCGTGCTCCCTCCGGTCAACGCGGCGATCGGGGCAGCCCGAGCCCGGCCGTGGCGATCAGTTCCCGCTGGACCTCGTTGACGCCGCCGCCGAAGGTGAGCACCAGGTTCCGCTTGGCCTGCACGTCCAGCCAGCGCAGCAGGTCCGCGGTCGCGGGCTCGGCGGCGTCGCCGTGGCGGGCGACGACCTCTTCGAGCGAGCGGCCGAGGACCTGGATGCGCTCGGAGGTGAACACCTTCGTCGCCGAGGCGTCCGCCACCTGCACCGGACCTGCCGCCGACGAGGCCGCGACCTGCCAGTTCAGCAACTCGTTGACCCGCGTGCAGGCGTGCGCGCGGGCGAGCGCGCGACGCACGTCCGGCAGGTCCAGCAGCGGAGTCCCGTCCGGGTCGCTGCGCCGGCCGGCCCAATCCCGCACCCGGGCGCACATCCCGTCGATCCGCCCGGCCGGGCCGAGCATGACCCGCTCGTGGTTGAGCTGCGTGGTGATCAGCTTCCAGCCGCGGTCCTGCTCGCCCACCAGCATCGACGCGGGCACCCGCACGTCGCTGAAGTACGTCGCGTTCACGTGGTGCGCCCCGTCGCAGGTGATGATCGGCGTCCACGAGTAGCCGGGGTCCGAGGTGTCCACGATGAGGATGGAGATGCCCTTGTGCTTCGGCGCCTCCGGATCCGTGCGGCAGGCCAGCCAGATGTAGTCGGCGTCGTGCGCGCCGGTGGTGAAGATCTTCTGGCCGTTGACCAGGTAACCGTCCCCGTCGCGCACTGCCGAGGTGCGCAGCGCCGCGAGGTCGGTGCCCGCTTCGGGTTCGGTGTAGCCGATCGCGAAGTGCACTTCACCGGCGAGGATCTTCGGCAGGAACAGGTCCTTCTGCTGCTGCGTGCCGTAGGCCAGCAGCGTCGGCCCGACCGTTTGCAGCGTGACCGACGGGAGCTGGATGTCGGCGCGCGCCGCCTCGCTGGCGAAGATGTGCTGGGCCACGTCGCCGAACCCGTGCCCGCCGTACTCGACGGGCCAGCCGACGCCGAGCCAGCCGTCCCGGCCCATCCGCCGCACGACCTCGCGGTACACCGCGTTGTGCCGGTCGGCGGCCATCTCCGCGCGCTCTTCCGGCGACATCAAGCCCGCGAAGTACTCGCGCAGCTGCGCGCGCAGCGCCTCCTGCTGTTCGGTGCATTCGATGAACATCAGCACTCCATCGCGAGCTGGTCGGCGAGCGCGTCGACGCGGTGGCCGGCGCCGCCCACCAGCCGCGCCAAGTCTTTGACCAGCGAATAATGCCGGTGCAACGGGTAGGTCGAATCCACCCCGACGCCGCCGTGCAGGTGTTGGGCCACGTGCATGGCCGCCGGTGCCTCCTCGGCGAGCCACAGGGCCGCGACGGCCAGGTCGTCGTCGGCATCGCGGCCTTCGGCCAGTCGCCAGCACGCGGACAGCGCCGCCAGGTGCAGCGTGCGCGCGGTGACGTAGATGTCGGCGGTTTGCCCCGCCACGGCTTGGAAAGTGGCCAGCGGGCGGCCGAACTGGGTGCGGGTGCGCACGTGCTCGGTGGTCAGGTCGAGCGCGCCGCCCACCGCGCCGTCGCCGAGCGCGCACATGCCCGCTAGTGCGCAGCGGTACAGGTCCGCCACGGCCCCGGGATCTTCGCCGAGCCGTTCGGCCCGCACTTGCTCGAACCGCAACGTCGAGGCTCGCCCGCCGGACATCGGGCCGGTTTCCCGCGAAAGCCCGGCCGCATCCGGCCGCACGACGGCGATCGCTGTGCCGCCACCGTCCACTGTGACCGGAACGAGGATTTCCCGCGCCGAATCGGCGTGCAGCACGTCCGTCTTCGTACCGGACACCACGAGTGAGTCCTTTTCCTGCCGTGCCAACGTTTTCGGCGCGCGCGGCAGCGGGGCGGAGGGCTCGTTCACGGCGGCGGTGAGGATCTGCCCGGAGTCCGCTTCGCGCAGCAGGCGATCCTGCTGCTGTTCCGTGCCGTGCCGTGCGATCGGCAGCACGCCGAGAGCCAGCGTGGCCAGCGCGGGGACTTGCGCCGCATACCGGCCCACTTCGGTGAGCAGCACGCCGGTGGCCATCGGACCGAGGCCCGCGCCGCCGAGCCGTTCCGGCACCGCCAGCGAGAGCAGGCCCGCCGCCGCCATCGCCTTCCACAGCGAACCGGCTTCAGCATCGGCGGGCTGCTCGCGGTCCCGCTCCCGGCTCAGCACCTCGGTCGCCAGGTCCCGCACGGATTGCTGCGTGTCGTCGAGCGCGAACTCCACACCGGCTCCTCGCCTCGTCCAGCCATCCCAAATGAAACTTGTTCTAGTTCTAGCGGTCGAGCGGGATGTTCCGCAAGCACGGCTCAGGCCCGCGGGAGACCGAGGATTCGTTCGGCGGCCACCGTGCGCAGGACCTGGGTGGTGCCGCCCGCGATGCTCAGGCACCGGGTGAGCAGGAATTCGTGCGCGGATTCCGCGGCGGCGCCGTCGGTCGCGGCACCGTCGGTCCCGAGGAGTTCGAGCGCGGTCTCGGCGGCTTCCTGCCGGTGCCGGACACCGACGAGCTTCTCCACACTGGACTGAACACCCGGATCCTGGCCGTTGAGGCTGCGCAACGTCCCCCGCAGCCGCAACAGCGACACCGAGAGCCCTTCGGCCACCCGCGCCCCGACCCGCTCCTGCGCGGTTTCCGCCAGCGCGAGCAGCCGCTCGACCTCCTGCCCAAGCGACGAGCCGCCGCTCATCGCGACGCGCTCGTTGGACAGCGTCGTGCGCGCCAGCCGCCAGCCGCCGCCCGGCGCGCCCACGACCAGCTCGCCCGGCACGAACACCCCGTCCAGGAAGACCTCGTTGAACCGCTCTTCGCCGGTGATCTCCCGCAGCGGACGCACTTCGAGGCCCGCGGCGGCCATGTCGACCAGGAAGTAGGTGATCCCCTTGTGCTTCGGCGCGTCCGGATCCGTGCGGGCCAGGCAGATCGCCCAGTGCGCCTGCTGCGCCATCGACGTCCAGACCTTCTGGCCGTGCAGCCGCCACCCGCCGGAGACCCGCTCGGCGCGGGTGCGCAGCGCGGCCAGGTCGGAACCGGCGCCCGGCTCGCTGAACAGCTGGCACCAGGTGATCTCGCCGCGCATCGTCGGCCGGACGAACCGCTCCTGCTGCTCGGCGGTGCCGTGTTCGAGCAGGGTCGGCACCGCCCATGCGCCGATGACGAGGTCGGGCCGGTGCACTCCGGCCCGGTGCAGCTCCTCGTCGATGAGCAGTTGCAGCGGCGGCTCAGCACCGAGGCCGTACGGCTCGGGCCAGTGCGGGGCGAGGTAGCCGGACTCGCTGAGCCGCTCCCGCTGCCGATCCGGCGGCAACGCGGCCAATTCCGCGGCGATTCCGCGAACTTCGGGCCGCATGGCCTGCACGTCGTCCGGGATGTCGCCGCTGATGCTCAGGTTCCGCCTGGCCCCGTCCAGCGCCAGCTCGGCCGTGCGCTCGCGCCACGCGGCGCCGCCACCGAGCCATTGCCGCAGCGCAACGGCTCTGCGCAAGTACAGGTGCGCGTCGTGTTCCCAGGTGAATCCGATGCCGCCGAGCACCTGCACGCAGTCCTTCGCGGTGTCCACCGCCGCGTCCAGCGCCACCGCACCGGCCGCCGCCGCGGCAAGCGGATGCTCGTCCGGGCTCTCGTCGAGCGTGCGCGCGGCGTCCCAGGCGAGCGCGGCGGCCTGCTCGGCGCGGCACAGCATCTCCGCGCAGAGGTGCTTGATCGCCTGGAAGGTGCCGATGACCTGCCCGAACTGCTCCCTGGTCCGAGCGTGCTCCACGGCTGTGCGCAGGCACCACCCGGCGATTCCCGAGGCTTCGGCCGCGGACAGCGCCACCAGCGCGTCGCGCACCTGGGCCGTATCGAGCCCGTGAACCACGGCATCCGGCGCGACCTCGAGGTCTTCGCACCCGACGTCGCCCAGCGACCGCGACAGGTCGAGCGCACGCCGCTCGTCCACGCGCACCGCACCGGATTCGACGAGGAACCACACCTCGCCGGAGTCCGGCGTCCGAGCCACCAGCAGCAGATGCGATACCTCCGGCGCGGACAGCACGGGACCGGCCGTGCCGGAAACGACCCAGCCGCCGCCCTGCCGCACAGCCGTCAGCTGCCCCGAATCCGCCGCCACTGCAACGGAAATCTCGCCTTCGGCCAATTGCCGCAACAATTCGGCCGGAACGTCCGCGCGGCCGAGCAGCACGCTCGCCGCGCAGGTGCTCAGCACCGGCCCGGGTACCAGCGCCTCGGCCGCCGCTTCCAGCGCTGCCGCGAGATCGGCGACTCCCGCACCGGCGCCGCCGACCGCCTCGGGCAACGCGATCGAGAACACGCCGATCTCGGCGAGCCCCTTCCACCCGGGGCCCGGCGCCGGACACCCGCCCTCCCTGATCCCGGCGGTGTCGAGCTCCTGCGACCAAGCCCGGACCGACTCCCGCACGTCCTGCTGCACCTCGGTGATCGCGATCGCCATAGCGCCTCCTATCCGAGGAACAGCAGCGTAATAGAACAAGTTCTACCTAGACCAGAGCATTCCTGCGTAGGCTCGTCGGCGACAGCGACCGTGGAGAGGAAAACCGTGAGCAGCACCGCACCGACCCCGGGCGACCGATCGAACGCGGAGCCGGCGATGCCGCCGGACCTGCTGGCCGTCGCCGAGCAGGCAACCGGCTTCATGCCCGCGGACGAGGGGCTGGCGCTGCACCGGGCGGCCACCGAGTTCCTGGGCACCGGGCTCGCGGCGGAAATCGGTTCGTACTGCGGGAAATCGACGGTCTACCTCGGCGCGGCGGCCCGCGCCACCGGCGGTCGCGTCGTCACGGTCGATCACCACCGGGGGTCCGAGGAGCACCAGCCCGGCTGGGAGTACCACGATCCGAACCTGGTGGACCCGCAGGTCGGGCGGCTGGACACCTTGGGCGAGTTCCGATCCACCATCGCCCGCGCCGGGCTGGAGGACGAAGTCGTCGCGATCGTCGGCAGCTCCCCCGTCACCGCCGCCTTCTGGCGCAGCCCGCTGAACCTGGTGTTCATCGACGGCGGGCACACCGACGCCGCCGCGAACGCCGACTACGAGGGCTGGGCGCCGTGGATCAACCCCGGCGGCGCGCTGGTGATCCACGACGTGTTCCCCGACCCGGACGACGGCGGCCAAGCGCCGTACCGCATCTACCGCCGCGCCCTGGACGGCGGGAACTACCGCGAACACAGCGCGACCGGCTCGCTGCGGGTGCTGGAACGGGTCGGCGGGAGACTCGGCGAGCTCTGAAGCGAACGCGGCGCCGCTACCCGGAGCAGTTCAAGGTGAGTCCGGTCCCCCAGCACTTCGGGCACGTGCGGGGGCGGGAATCGAATTGCGGCGCCGCGGCGCCATCGGTGTAGCGCGCTTGGAGCGCCTCGACTTCGCGTTGTCCTGTGCAATGTTCGCACTTGGCGCGCGGCCAGACGGCGCTCGGCAGCGCTTCGGCCCGGCGGATCACGATCGATCGCAGTTCGTGCAGGCGCTCGTCATCGGCGTCCGGGCTCGCGTGCCGCTGCCCGTCCGGGGCGATCTCGGCCAATCTGGCTTCGAACACGCGCAGCGCCTGTTCCAGGTCCTTGCTGTGCGGATTCGGGGTGTCGGTGTCGCTCACGTGCTACTCCCTTCGCCTGGCCAGACATTCCGGACGTGGACTCCCGCCCGTGAAAACGCGCTGCGGCAGGCCACGTCGACATGCTCTGACGGACCGCGCTGCGCTGCGGCGCGGAACGGCTGGATTCAGTTTCAGGACCCCGACCATGCGAAGGGCAATCCTGACAACGGAAGCGGCGGAGAAATAGGGCGAGACACACATCGCCGAAAACGATTCGATAACTTCTGCGAATCAATGCCGACAGTACGGTGAGTTGCTTGTAGTTACCAAACACGAGCCGAGCCGTCGATTTCGAAAAGCTCGCACGTTCATTTGTGGCAGTGCTCTCACAAAGTAACGCTCAATACGACTTGTAAATCGCCGAGCCGGACTCGCACGATCCCGGCGACGAGCTACCGCCCGCGAGATCCGTACGTTGATCAACCTGGGCAGGCCGCCCAGGAGAGCACCGCCGCGATCCCCACAGCCGCTCACTGGCCAACGCGGCACCTTCGGTCAGCTGTAGTACTCGTTGCGCTGCCCGACCGCCGCGCTCGCGGGCGCGACCACCGGGAGGAACGCCTCCACCGCGTCGCTGCCCTGCAGCGCGCTGCGCAGGTTCTCGATATCACGGCGCACCTGCGTGGGGTCGTACTCGATCGGACCGGTGCACACCGGCGTCTGCGCACGGGCCGTGGCCACGAGGCTGTTCGTGTTGCCGTACCAAAGCCCGTTCTCGATGGCGTCCGCGTAGTAGCCGGGGAAATCGCGCTGGTCCTGACCGTTCAGCGCCTCGGTGCGCTCGGCGGGCCGATGTTCGAAACCGGACAAGCGGCTCGTCACGTACCAGGACCACTCGGGCTTTCCCATCTCGCCGTCGTTGACCACGTCGAGACCGGCGGCGCGCTGCTGCTCGACGACGCCCGCCACGCTCCGCGGCAGGAGATCGGCGAAGGACTCCGGCTGGTGCGGCCGGTCGACCATGGTCTCTTCCACAGGGCTCCGGCGTGGGTGGTCAGCAGCCGATTCGTGCTGTGCTCCACGAACTTCCTCCATACCTCGACTCGCCCGTGGCACGAGACGGCCGCGAAACCACAGCACGGATCAGCTCGTGCACCTGTTGTCACTAGACAACCGATCACACGATGTCAAAGGAACCGGGTCGGCGGACAGCTTCACGAACTCGCCGGGATCACGACCCCGTCAAGCGCGCACCGTCCTGTTGCGACTCGGACGCAGCCGCGCCGGAGTGGGCGACGGAACTGGACGACCCGGTGCAACGGCCGCACGAAGTCGCGGCTACTCGCCGACCGGGACCGGTGCCGAGCAGCCGCAGCCGTCGTCGACCGGTAAGCCCGCGCGCGGCACGCCGGTGCGGAAGATGTCGCCGCCGGGTGTGGCCCCGGACAGCGCGTCGGCGGCGAGGATCACCGCCGCGCCCGTCCACGTGGTGCGCTCATCGGGCCAGCGCTTGCCGTCGGCGTGCACGTACCCGGTCCAGTAAGAACCGTCTTGCTCGCGCAGGTGCTGCATGGAAGCGAGCACCTCGACCGCGTGCTCGCGCCAGCCGAGCAGGTCCAGGCTCAGCACCAGCTCGCACGTCTCCGCGCCGGTGACCCACGGGTGGTCGTCCACGCACAGCACGCCGAGCCCGTCGACCACGAAATCCGGCCACCGCCGGACGATCCGGTCCCGCCCGGCGTCGTCGCGCAGCGGGCCCGCCAGCACCGGGTAGTACCAGTCCATGGCGTAGCGGTCCTTCTCCGCGAACGCCTCCGGGTGGTGCCGCAGCGCGTGCGCGAGCCGGTCCAGCGCCACCTCCCAGTCCGGTTGCGCGCACCCGAAGTGCACGGCCAGCTCGAGGGCGCACACCAGGCTGTGATGAATGCTGGAGGAACCCGCCAGCAGCGCCTCACCAATCGCGGAACCGCCCGCGCCGCGCGCCCAGTCGATCTCGCCGCGGTCGCGTTGCAAGCCGAGCACGAAATCGATCGCCCGGCGCACCACCGGCCACATGCGCTCGGCGAACCGCTCGTCGCGGGTGATCCGGAAGTGGTGCCACACCCCCACCGCCGGGTACGCGCAGAAGTTCGTGTCGGCGGCGGCGTCCTCGACCACACCGGCCCGCACCCGCAGCGGCCAGGAACCGTCCCGGCGCTGCGTGCGGCGCAGCCAGTCGTAGGCGCGTTCGGCCTCGGACAGCAGACCCGCCGCGGACAGCGCCATCGCCGACTCGACGTGGTCCCACGGGTCCACGTGCCCGCCGTGGAACCACGGCACCGCACCGGAGCGCTCCTGCACCGCGGCGATGGACCGGGCGGTCGCCAGCGCATCCGCCGCCGAGAGCACCCCGTCGACCGCGGGCGGCTCAGACACCGCCGAGGTCCGATTCGTGCCGGGGTTTGTACAGGTAGACCGCGAGGCTCTTGCCGAGGAACGGGTCCAGCGCCTGCTCGGCCGCCCGCGTCACCCACGGCTTGCTCATCAGGTCCCACACCAGCAGCTTGTGGTAGAGCTTCGGCAGCGGGTGATCTTCGCGATCCACCCCGACCGCGCACTTCAACCACCAGAACGGCGCGTGCAGCGCGTGCGCGTAGTGGTGGTGCACCGGTTTCAGACCGGCGATCCGCAGCCGCTCGACCAGCTGCTCGCGCCGGTAGATCCGCACGTGGCCGCCTTCGGCCTGGTGGTAGTCGTCGGACAGCGCCCAGCACACCCGCTCCGGGAACCAGCGCGGCACGGTCACCACGACCCGGCCGCCGGGCTTGACCACCCGCACCAGTTCGCTCATCACCCGCCAGTCCTGCGGGATGTGCTCCAGGATCTCGGAGGCGATCACGTGGTCGAAGTGGTCGTCCGGGAACTGCAGGGCGAGCGCGTCGCCGGTGACGGTGGTCGCGGTCGCGCCCTCGGGCGCTTCACCGCCCGCTTCCATCGCCCCGAACATCGTCTTGACCTCGGTCAGCGCCTCGGCGTCCTGGTCGAACGCCACCACGTCCGCACCGCGCCGGTAGCACTCGAAAGCGTGCCTGCCCGCACCGCACCCGAGGTCGAGCACCCGCTGCCCCGCACGCACCCCGAGCAGTTCGAAATTCACCGTCAGCACTGGTCAGCCGCCATTTCCGTTCCCGCTTCAACCGCTTCTGCGTAACACTCCGCGGTGGCCGCGGCCACCGAAGCCCAGCTATACCGGCTCAGCACCCGGCGCCTGCCGGAGGCCCCCAGCCGCCGCCTGCGCGCCGGATCGTCGAACTGCGCGCCGAGCGCCCCTGCCAGCGCTTCCGCGTCGCCGGGCGGTACCAGGTCGGCGCACTCCCCGTCCGGTCCGACCACCTCCGGGATCGCGCCCGCGCGGCTGACCACCAGCGGTGTCGCGCAGGCCATGGATTCCACGGTGGGCAGCGAAAAGCCCTCGTACAGCGACGGAACGCACGCGATCTCCGCCGAACCGAGCAGCGCGGCGAGCTCCTCGTCGCTGATGCCGCTGACCGTGCGCACCGCGTCCTGGATGCCGAGTTCGTCGATCAGCCGATCGGTCGGGCCGCCCGGCGTCGGGTCGGCCACCAGCACCAGCTCCACTTCCCGCTCGGTGCGCAGCTTCGCCACCGCTTCCAGCAGCGTGCCGATGCCCTTCAGCGGGGTGTCCGCGCTGGCCATCGCCACGATCCGGCCCGGAACCCGCGGCGTCTGCGGCGGCTCGAACACCTCGTGATCGACGCCGAGCGGCACCACCCGCAGCCGGTCCGGGCGCACGCGGAAGTCCTCGACGATGTCGCGGGCCGAGGATTCGGAGACGGTCAGCAGCTCGGGAATGCGCTGCACGACCCGGCGCTGCATCCGCAGGAAGCCGTACCACCGGCGGACGCCGAGCTTGCGCCAGCCCTTGGTGGCGGCCAGCTCCAGCCGCCGATCGTGCGTGATCGGGTGGTGCACCGTCGCCACCAGCGGCAATCCCGCCTTGCGCAGGGCGAGCAGGCCGTAGCCGAGGGACTGGTTGTCGTGCACCACGTCGAACTCCGACGCCCGCTCGCGCAGCAGCTTCGCCGCGCGCAGCGTGAACGTCAGCGGCTCCGGGAAGCCCGCCGACCACATGGTCGCGAGTTCGAGCACGTCGGTGGAGTCCCGGAACTCGCGCCAGTGCGGGGTGCGGAACGGGTCCGGATCCCGGTACAGGTCCAGGCTGGGCACCTTGGTGAGCTCGACGCCCGGATCCAGCTCCGGGTACGGCGGGCCGGAGAAGACCTCGACGCGGTGCCCGAGCCCGGCCAGTTCCCGGCTCAGGTTCCGGACGTAGACGCCCTGCCCGCCGACGTGCGGCTTGCTCCGATAGGACAAAAGAGCTATTCGCACGAGCTCACCTCCTGAGTCACAGTCCCGGTGCTCGCTTTGCGTAGCTGGTCGCTTGGCGGAACCTCAGGCGCCTGTTCGCTGCGGGATCTCCTCCTGAAGTAGCGCCCTACTAGGCGTCGGAGCTGTCCTCGCGAGCAGACACCTGAGAACCCGCGGCGGTGCCGGTTGCATAGGTGGTGCAAGCGGCTTCGCCGCTTCGAGACATGCAACGACCACACCGAACAAGGGTTCCGAGACAGGTGTTGCAGCCGCCGCGGCACGCAACGGGTAGAGTGGAACATGTTCTCTTTTGAACATGAGGTCAGCGCAGACCCGCCGAGCCAGGCAGTACTTGAACAGTCGGGCGCACACCGACTCCGACGCACGAGAGGACCGACCTCATGGGTACGACGCCGCGACGCGGCTCCGCTGCGGCGCAACCGGTCAGTCTGCTGGCCGACCAGGGCGGGTCCGCGGCGCAGAACGCGCGCCGCAAACGCATCATCGACGCCACGATCGCCCTGGCAGGAAAGGGCGGGTACGAGGCGGTGCAGATGCGCGCCGTGGCCGAACGCGCCGACGTGGCGCTGGGCACGCTCTACCGCTACTTCCCGTCCAAGATCCACCTGCTGGTGACCGGCCTGGCGCGCGAGTTCGAGCGTTCCCAGGAACGGCTGGACCGCGCCAAGATCCCCGGTGAGACCCCGTACGACCGGGTGCTGTACGTACTCGGCCGCACGACCCGCACCATGCAGCGCAACCCGCAGCTGACCGAGGCGATGACCCGGGCGTTCATGTTCGCCGACACCTCGGCGGCGAACGAGGTGGACGCCGTCGGCTCGCTGACCGAGACGCTGTTCAGCGGCGCCATGGTCACCGGCGAGGACGAGCCGACCGAAGAGCAGCGCGCGATCGCCCGGGTGATCGCGGACGTCTGGCTGTCCAACCTGGTCGCCTGGGTGACCAGGCGCGCTTCGGCGACCGACGTGTCGAACCGGCTGGAGCTGACCGTTCGGCTGCTGCTGCGCTGAGCCGGGCGCGGGTTCGGGAGCTTTCCTGCGCGCCGCCATCAGATCGCCCGGTACCTCGCCACCCCGTCCACGACCCGGTGCAGCCGGTCGCGCGCGACGAGTACGTCCAGGTGCGCCGCGGTTTCACCCACGGCCAGGACCTGGTTGAACGGGTCGAGGTCGGTGAAGGACCGCTCGCGCCGGGTCCACCCGAGTTCACCCGCGACTTCGCGGGCCGTCGCCGCCCCGGTGCGGACGGCCCGCTCGGTCCGGTCGAGCCGGTCCTCGTGGTGCGCGAGCAGTTCGTCCACCCGGGAGTGCGCGCTGCCGGTCACCGGCCCGTGCGCGGGCAGCAGCCGCAGGTCCGGGAGTTCGCGCACGCGCCGCAGCGAGTCGAGGTAGTCACCCAGCGGCAGCTCCGTCCGCGCGGCTTCGAGCCCGATGGACGGCGTGATGTGCGGCAGCACGTGGTCCCCGGCGAACAGCAGCGAGTTCCGCTCGTCGACGAACACGACGTGCCCGCGGGTGTGGCCGGGAGTGTCGACGACTCGCAGGGTGCGGTCGGTGAGTTCGATCTCGGCACCGCCCTCGAGCCATTCGTCGGGGTGCTCGAAACCTTCCTCGGGCCGCTCGGTCTCCGGGCCCTGCGCGGAGCGGATGAGTTCGGCGAGCTCGCTCGCGCCGCCCCGGTCCAGCTGGGACAGCTGCTGATCGTGCGTGCCCGCCAGCAGAACCTCCAGGGACGGCCGCTCTCCGGCGCCCACCGCCACGGGGGTGCCGAACGTGCTGCGCAGCTCGATGCCCAGGGTGTAGTGGTCCCGGTGCAGGTGCGTGATCAGGTAGCGGCGCACGTCACCGAGGCCGCAGCCCAGCTCGCCCAGCGCGGTTTCGAGCGCGGCGCGGGCTTGCGGGATGGCCCAGCCGGAGTCCACCAGCACGAGCCCGTCGCCGTCCCGGATCGCGTACACGTTGACCGCGCGCAGCCCGTCGCCCGGCATCGGCAGCGGGATGCGGTGCACCCCCGGCGCCACCTCGAACGCGCCGGCGCGCAGCCAGTCGTGCCGCCCGTGCGCCACGTCGACGCTTGCCAAGTGCACCTCCCGAGTCGTGACAGTCGCCCTGACAAGGTAAACGTGAAATGCCCTCAGGTGGTCACGTGCGTGCTAGAACACAATCCGCCCGCGATCATCGCGAGCCGCTCCGGGCGGTGATCCCGCAGCGAGGCGGCCGCCACCCGCGCGAACGCGAGTAGCGGCGCCGGCCGCGTGCGGTGCCCGAAACCCGGCCCGGCCAGAGCACCTGCGCAAACCGCTCCCCGAACAACTTAGAGCCGCTCGAGGATGGTGACGTTGGCGGTGCCGCCGCCCTCGCACATCGTCTGCAGCCCGTACCGGCCGCCGCTGCGCTCCAGTTCGGAAAGCAGCGTCGCCATCAGCTTCGTGCCGGTCGCGCCGAGCGGGTGGCCGAGCGCGATGGCGCCGCCGTTGGGGTTGACCTTGGCCGGGTCGATGCCGATCTCCTGCTGCCAGGCCAGCACGACGCTGGCGAACGCCTCGTTGATCTCCACCACGTCGATGTCCGCGGCCGAAAGCCCGGACTTCTCCAGCGCGTGCCGGGTGGCCGCGATGGGTGCGCTGAGCATGAACACGGGATCGTCGCCGCGAACGCTGAGGTGGTGCACCCGCGCCCGCGGCGTCAGGCCGTGCTCGGCGACCGCCCGCTCCGACGCGATCAGCAGCGCCGATGCCCCGTCGGAGATCTGGCTGGACACGCCCGCCGTGAGCCGTCCGCCCGGACGCAGCTCCTTGAGCCCGGCGAGCTTTTCCGGGCTGGTGTCGCGCCGCGGCCCTTCATCGCTGGTGACGCCCTCGATCGGCGCGAGCTCCGCGTCGAAGTGCCCCGCGTCGGCCGCTTCGACCGCCCGCCGGTGGCTGGTCAGGGCGAACTCCTCCATGTCGGCGCGGGAGATGCCCCACTTCTCCGCGATGAGCTCGGCGCCCTGGAACTGGGTGACCTCCTCGTCGCCGTAGCGGCGTTGCCAGCCGGTGGAACCGGAACCGGGACCGTAGGCGATCGGGAAGTCCAGGCCGTCGGCCGCGCGCAGCGCGCTGCCGATCGGGATGCCGCTCATGTTCGCCACACCGCCCGCGATGACCAGGTCGTCCGTGCCGCTGAGCACCGCCTGCGCACCGAAGTGCACCGCCTGCTGCGAGGACCCGCACTGCCGGTCGATGGTGACGCCGGGGACGTGCTCGGGATAACCGGCCGCGAGCCAGCCGGTGCGGCCGATGTTGCCCGCCTGCGCGCCCACGGCGTCCACGCAACCCCAGAGCACGTCGTCCACCCGTCCCGGGTCGATGCCGGTACGTTCGACGACGGCCCGGATCACGTGCGCGGACAGGTCCGCGGGATGCACGCCGCTGAGCCCGCCGCCGCGCTTGCCGACCGGTGTCCGCAGGGCCTCCACGATGTACGCCTCGGTCATGCTCGATCCCTCCCGGGTTGCGCTGAACGAGCGATCACTGAGCAAGCGCCCGCTTGGTAAATGTAACATGTTATTGTTGGGCTCAACCAGTTTCCGCCGGTCACCGGAACTCGCTACGGCCGCGGAGCGCAACCCTTCGGCCGTTCGGGGCCGGGCCCCGGTACCTGTACGGCCGAGCGGAGGAACATGGGCACCATCGCGATCACCGGTTCGGCATCGGGCATCGGTGCGGCGACCCGCGAACGGCTCGAACAGCAGGGCCACCGGGTGCTCGGCGTCGACATGCACGGAGCCGAGGTCGCGTGCGACCTCGGGACGGGCGAAGGGCGCGCGGAGGCCGTGAACCGGATCACCGCGGAGTGCGATGGCCGCCTCGACGGCCTGGTGACCTGCGCGGGCATTCCCGGCGTTCCGACGCGGCAGGGGTCAGCGCTGGTGTCGGTGAACTACTTCGGCACCGTCGCCCTGCTGCGCGGGCTGCGTCCGGCGCTGGCCGCCGCCGAGCGACCGGCCGCGGTGTGCCTGAGCTCGAATTCCGCGACGTGCCAACCGAATTGGCCGGTACCGGTCGCCGAAGCCTGCTTCGCCGACGAAGAGGAGCGGGCGCGGGAACTGGCCGACGAGCACGGAGCCGTCGGCGCATACCCGGCGACGAAGGCCGCGATCGCCTGGTACGTGCGCAGCCACGCGCCCGCGGCGGAGTGGACCGGCGCCGGGATCCGCCTCAACGCCGTCGCGCCCGGGCACATCGAGACGGGCATGACCGCCGAGGTGCGGCGCGATCCGGCGCTGGGTGAAGCGCTCGAAGCCTTCCCCACTCCGCGCGGAGCTCCCGGCCGTCCGGCGGAGGTGGCCGCGCTGATCGACTTCTTGCTCGGCGCGGAAGGCGCGCTGCTGTGCGGCTCGGTCGTCTACGCCGACGGCGGCACCGACGCCGCACTGCGCCCGAAGGACTGGCCTGCGGTCTGGTCGCTGTAGCCCGGCCTCACGAACGCCCACCCGTTGCGGACGGCTGTCCCCTCCATCCGTCTCCGCGGTCCCGGCCCCGTCGCCCGACACGCCCGTGCGTCCCCCGCACCGCGGAACCCCGCCCGGAGTGAACGGAACTTTCGTCCGAATAGATTGGGCGAAGAGGCCGTTCACTCGGAAAGTTCGGAGATCAGGTGGTGCCGTAGACGGGTTCCGGGCGCGGATCCCGGTCGAGCAGGTCGCGGACGACGGGACCGAGTTCGGTAGGGGACCAGCGGCGGCCCGCGTCGTGCTCGGCGCCGTGGCGCCAGCCGGTGGCGACGCGGACCGCGCCGCCCTCCACCTCGAAGACCCGCCCGGTGACGTCGGCGGATTCCGCGCTGCCCAGCCAAGCCACCAGCGGTGAGACGTTCTCCGGCGCCATCGCGTCGAAACTCCCGTCGGTCGGCTGCGACATGGCTTCGGTGAACACGTCCTCGGTCATGCGGGTGCGCGCGGACGGCGCGATCGCGTTGACGGTGACGCCGTAGCGGCCGAGTTCGGCGGCGGTGTTCACGGTGAGCGCGGCGATCCCGGCTTTCGCCGCGGCGTAGTTGCTCTGGCCGATGCTGCCCTGCAGACCGGCACCGGAGCAGGTGTTGATGATCCGCGCGTCGACGGCCTCCCCGGCCTTCGCCAGGTCCCGCCAGTGCGCCGCGGCGTGCCGAATGGTCGCAGCGTGGCCTTTGAGGTGCACCCGCAGCACGTCGTCCCACTCCTGCTCGGAGAGGTTCACGAACATCCGGTCCCGCACGACGCCGGCGTTGTTGACCAGCACGTCGAGCCTGCCGAAGCTGTCCACGGCCCGCGCCACGAGCTGCCGGGCCTGATCCCAGTCGGCCACGTCCGCCCCGTCGACGACCGCTTTCCCGCCGAGCGAACGGATTTCCGCGGCGACTTCGGCAGCGGGCTGCTCGTCACCGCCGGTGCCGTCGAGCTGCACGCCGACGTCGTTGACCACCACCGAAGCTCCGTGGCGAGCGAACTCCAGCGCGTGCGCGCGGCCCAAACCCCGGGCCGCGCCGGTCACGACGACGACCCTGCCTTCGCAGATGCCGGGCACTGTGGACTCCCTTCGGAATGATTTGCCTAGCGGATCCTCGGCGGCTTCCCCGCTCCGGAAGCAGCCCCCGCTGAACCGGCCCGCTACTTCCTGCGCCCGATCAGTCCCGGGAGAATTCCCGGGCGAGCTGCTTGAGGTGCGGGTGCGGTTCGCCGCCGCCGTCCACGGCCAGCACCGCGCCGGTGAGGTATTCGGCCAGCGGCGAGGCCAGGAACGCGCAGGCGTTGCCGACCTCGACCGGCTCGGCGGGCCTGCCCATCGGGATGGTCTCGGCGAAGCCGGACTGCTCGGCCTCCGCGCCGAAGTGCTCCCGGAAGTTGTCGGTGCGGGCCACCCCGACGGACACCGCGTTGACCCGCACGCTCGGCGCGAACTCCAGCGCGAGCGTGCGGGTGAGGCTTTCCACCCCGGCCTTGGCCGCGGCGTAAGCGGCGATGGTGGGCGCGGCGCGCTGCGCGGCGACGCTGCTGATCATGGTCATCGAGCCGCCGCTGTCCCGCATCACCGGCCAGGCCCGCTGGCACACCAGCAGCGGTGCCAGCAGGTTCAGCTCGACGATCTTGGAGTGGAACCGGGGCGACGCGGTCGCGGTGTCCGCAGGTGGCGCCCCACCGGCGTTGTTCACCACCGAGTCGAGCCTGCCGTCGCGGCGCACGACCTCGTCGATCAACCCGTCCACCTGCTCGGGATCGCGCACGTCCGCCTGCACGAACTCGGCGCGGACGCCGTCGTGCTCGGGCAACCGCTCGGGTTCGCCGCGCGAGCAGACGTGCACCCGCGCGCCCGCCCGCAGCAGGACTTCGGAGATTCCGGCGCCGATGCCGCGCGTTCCGCCGGTCACCAGCACCACTCGGCCGGAAAGGTCGATCTCGACGCCCACGAGTTCCTCCGGGGTTCGCCCCTGGCGGGGCCTTCGCCTCGGTTGCTAACGTACCAACCCAACCTAACAAGTGCTAGGTTTGGTAGGTGCGGATGAGCACGAGAATCCGGCGCCACGACAACGGGATCGTGGTGCTGACCATGGACAACCCACCGGTGAACGCGCTGCCCGCGCACGGCTGGCAGGAACTCGCGGAGTCGCTGCGGCAGGCCGGTGCGGACGAGCGGACCCGCGTCGTGGTGCTGCAGGCCGAAGGCCGCGGCTTCAACGCGGGCGTGGACATCAAGGAACTCACCGCGGATCCCGGGCACAGCAAGCTCGTCGCCGTGAACCACGGCTGCTACGAGGCGTTCAAGAGCGTCTACGAGTGCCCGGTCCCGGTGATCAGCGCGGTGCACGGGTTCTGCCTCGGCGGCGGGATCGGCCTGGTGGGCAACTCGGACATCATCATCGCCTCCGCGGACGCGACGTTCGGACTGCCCGAAGTGGACCGCGGTGCGCTCGGCGCGGCCACGCACCTGCAACGGCTCGTGCCGCAGCACTACGCGCGGGCGATGTTCTACACCGGCCGCACCGCAACCGCGCACGACTTGGCGCGGTTCGGCTCGGTGTGGGAGGTCGTCGAACCGGAGCGGCTGCACGACGCCGCGCTGGAGCTGGCCGGCTCGATCGCGGACAAGGAACCGCTGGTCGTGCGCCGGGCCAAGGAAGCGCTCAACGGCATCGACCCGGTCGACGTGAACCGCAGCTATCGGTTCGAGCAGGGCTTCACCTTCGAACTCAACCTCAGCGGTGTCTCCGACCGGGCGCGGGAGGCGTTCGTCGACGGCGAGCGCCCGGCGGACGGGTGAAAGGCGGGCAGGTGCGGGACAAGCAGGTCAACGTCGACGAGATCGTCGGATCGTTGCGGGACGGCATGACCATCGGCATCGGCGGCTGGGGATCGCGGCGCAAACCGATGGCGCTGGTGCGCGCCATTCTGCGCTCGCAGCTTCGCGATCTGACGCTGGTGTCCTACGGCGGTCCGGACGTGGGATTGCTGGCGGCGGCGGGCAAGTTGCGCAAGGTCGTCTACGGGTTCGTCTCGCTGGATTCGATCCCGCTGGACCCGCACTTCCGGGCGGCGCGCCAGCGCGGGGAGCTCGAAGTCGCCGAGTACGACGAGGGGATGATCCTCGCCGGGCTGCGCGCGGCGGCGGCGCGGGTGCCGTTCCACCCGACGCGGGCCGGGATCGGCTCCGACGTGCCCGCGTTGAACCCGGGGCTGCGGACCGTGCTCTCTCCCTACGACGACGGCGAAGAGCTGATGGCGATGCCCGCGCTGCGGCTGGATGCCGCGCTGGTGCATCTCAACCGAGCCGACCGGCACGGCAACGCGCAATACCTCGGGCCGGACCCCTACTTCGACGATCTGATGTGCGCGGCGGCCGATCGCGGCTACGTCACCTGCGAGCAGGTGGTGCCCACCGAGGAGCTGCTGCAGAAGGCCCCGGTGCAGTCGTTGCTGCTGAACCGGACGCACACCGACGCCGTGGCCGAGACGCCGAACGGCGCGCACTTCACCAGCTGCGTCCCCGACTACGAGCGGGACGAGGCTTTCCAGCGGCGGTACGCGGCCAGCGCCTCCGACGAGGAGAGCTGGCGGGCGTTCCGCGACGAGTTCCTCAGCGGCGACGAGCAGGCCTACCAGGCCGCCGTCCGGGCACCGGAGGTGGCGCAGTGAACGCAGAAGTGACCCGCGCGGAGATCTGCGCCGTCGCCTGCGCCGACACCTGGCGCGACGCGGGCGAAGTGCTGGCATCGCCGATCGGGCTGATCCCCTCGCTCGGCGCCCGGCTCGCCCGGATGACCACCGCGCCGGACCTGCTGCTTACCGACGGCGAGGCGCTGCTGACCGCCGAACCACCGCCGCTCGGCAGGGAAGGCGGCGTCGTCGAGGGCTGGATGCCCTACCGGCAGGTGCTCGACCTGCTCGCCGGCGGCCGCAGGCGGGTGATGATGGGCGCCACCCAGATCGACCGCTACGGCAACCAGAACATCTCCCGGATCGGTCCATGGGACCGGCCGAAGGTGCAGCTGATCGGGGTGCGCGGCGCGCCGGGCAACTCGGTCAACCACACCACGAACTACTGGGTTCCCAAGCACGGCAAGCGGATCTTCGTGGGGTCGGTGGACCTGGTCTCCGGTGTCGGGCACGACCGGGACGGCGGGCCCTTCCACGACGTGCAGGTGGTCGTCACCGATCTCGGCGTGCTCGACTTCGCCGGGCCGGATTCCGCGATGCGGCTGCGTTCGGTGCATCCCGGGGTCACGGTCGAGCAGGTGCAGGACAGCACCGGGTTCGAGCTGGACACCGGCTCGGTGGAGCAGACCCGGATGCCGTCCGATGTGGAATTGGAGCTGATCCGCACGGTCCTCGACCCGGACGGTCTGCGGCACCAGGAGGTTCCGGCGTGAGCGGGCTCGGCACGGCGCTGACCCGGCTCGTCGGCGTGCGGCATCCCGTGGTGCAGACCGGAATGGGCTGGGTGGCCGGTCCGCGGCTCGTGTCGGCCACCGCCGAAGCGGGCGGGCTCGGCGTGCTCGCCTCCGCGACGATGACCATGGATCAGTTGCGCTCGGCGGTCCGGGAAGTGCGCGAGCGCACCGAGGAACCGTTCGGCGTGAACCTGCGGGCCGACGCGGGCGACGCGGAGGAGCGCGTGGACCTGCTGATCCGGGAAGGCGTGCGAGTCGCCTCGTTCGCCCTGGCGCCGGACAAGCGGCTGATCGGCAAGCTCAAGGACGCGGGCATCGTCGTGATCCCCTCGGTCGGTGCCAAGCGGCACGCGGAGAAGGTCGCCTCGTGGGGCGCCGACGCCGTGCTCGTGCAGGGCGGCGAAGGCGGCGGGCACACCGGCTCGGTCGCCACCACGCTGCTGTTGCCGCAGGTCGTCGACGCCGTGGACATTCCGGTGATCGCCGCGGGCGGGTTCTTCGACGGCCGCGGGCTGGCCGCCGCGCTGTGCTACGGCGCCGCGGGCATCGGGATGGGCACGCGGTTCCTGCTGACCAGCGACAGCGCCGTGCCGGACGAGGTGAAGCAGCGGTACCTGGCGGCAGCGTCCGGGGACACCCTGGTCACTTCGCGGGTCGACGGGCTGCCGCACCGGATGCTGCGCACCGGGCTCACCGACGCGGCCGAGTCCGCGAGCCGGTTGCGCCGCCTGCCGGGCGCGCTGCGGCAAGCGGCCGCGTTCAAGGCGATGAGCGGCATGTCCTGGAAGCAGCTGATCAGCGACGGAATCGCGATGCGCCGCAACAGCGAACTGCCGTGGAGCGCGGTGCTGCTGGCCGCGAACACGCCGATGCTGATCAAGGCCGGTCTGGTGGACGGTCACGCCGACGCGGGCGTGCTGCCCGCCGGGCAATCCGTGGGAATGATCGGCGAACTGCCCAGCTGCGCCGAACTCATCGAGCGGATCGTGGACGAGGCCGTGCGCGCACTCGAATCCGCTTCCCGCGGCCCGCGGGAATCCGCTTCGTGACCACCGATCGCGCGCCGCGGGCGAACGCGGCCGGGCAGGCTCACCCCTGCCCGGTCATGATCCCTTCGCACAGGATCGTGATGTGCTGCTCGGCGATCACGTCGGCGTTCAACCGGCCGCGCGGGTTGTACCAGTGCACCGTGGTCCAAACGGTGTCCCGGATGAACCGGTAGGCGATCTTCACGTTGAGGTCGCTGCGGAAGATCCCGGCCTGCTGGCCCTGCTGCAGCACCTTCATCCAGGTGCGCTCGAAGTCGTTCGCGGCGCGGCGCAGGTAGCTGAAGCGCTCGAACTGCTGGAGGTACTTCGCCTCGTTCTGGTAGATCGTGACCGCCGAGCGGTACTCGTTCATCGCGCGGAACGACTGCCGGACCAGCTCGGTGATGGTGCCGCGCGGGTCGGTCTTCTCGTGCAGCACCTCGTCGTAGAGCCGCTGCTGGAAGTCCAGGAACTCGCGCAGGATCTCGTCGACCATCGATTCCTTGGAATCGAAGTGGTAGTAGAGGCTGCCGGAGAGGATGCCCGCGGCGTCGGCGATCTCGCGCACGGTGGTGACCACGAAACCGCGCTCGGCGAACAGGTCGGCGGCGATCGCCAGCAGCTCCGCGCGCCGCTGCGAACCGCCCGCCTCAGCCGCCGCCGGGCGCTGCGCGCGACCGGTCGAGCGCTTGGTCTCCGCCATGTCCTCATCCTCTCACTGGCCGTTGCCGACCCCGCGCACCCGCTCGTTCCGCCGGCAGTGCCCGTGTTCTCGGAGTGCTCTGGTTTTCGGAGCGAACGGCCCGTTGGCCCAATCTATTGGGACGAGCGGTCCGTTCGCTCCGGGGGCGCGCGGGTGTCACGGATGCTGGTTGCTGGCGGAGATGACCTCGCCGGTGAGGTAGGACGAGTAGTCACCGGCCAGGTAGACGATCACGTTGGCGATCTCCCAAGGTTCGGCGGAGCGGCCGAACGCCTCTTTGGACTCCAGCTCGGTCAGCAGCTCGTCGGAGGTCACCTTCGCCAGGTTCTCGTGCATCACCAGGCTCGGCGCCACCGCGTTCACCCGCACCCCGAACTCCGCGGCGTCCACCGCCGCGCACCTGGTCAGCGCCATCACGCCCGCTTTCGCCGCGGCGTAGTGTGCCTGCCCGGCCTGCGCGCGCCAGCCGACCACCGAGGCGTTGTTGACGACCACGCCCCCGCCGCCCTGATCTCGGAAGCGCTGGATCGCGGCCCGCGTGCACCGGAACGTGCCGTTCAGCGTCACGTCCAGCACGCGGCTCCACTGCTGGTCGGTCATGTCCTGAATCGGCGCCGTCCCGCCAAGCCCGGCGTTGTTGACCAGCACGTCGAGCCGCCCGAACGCCTCGGCCGCGGCGTCCAGCAGGTGCTCGACCTGCTCGACGTCGGTGACGTCGCAGGGCACCGCGATGACTTCGGCACCGAACAGTTCGGCCAGCTCGGCGCGGGTGGCCTCCAGCCGCCGCTGGTGCGAGTCGCTGATCACGACGCGTGCGCCTTCCCGGATCATCCGGCGCGCGGCCGCGGAGCCGATGCCGGTCCCGGCGGCCGCGGTCACCACCGCGGTCCTGCCCGCCAGCAGGCCGTGCGGTTCCGGTTCGGTCGGTGTTCTCAAGGCCGGGCCTCCTTCGGCAACCCGAGCACCCGCTCGGCGATGATGTTGCGCTGGATCTCGTCGGAACCGCCGTAGATCGTGTCGGCGCGGGTGAACAGGAACAGCCGCTGCCGCTCGTCGAGCTCGCCGTCCGGCGCGACCAGGCCGCACGCACCGGCGACCTCGACGGCCAGCTCACCGAGCCCGCGGTGGAAGTTCGCCCAGTACAGCTTCGCGATGGACGCCTCCGGTCCCGCGGTCCCCTCGGCGACCCCGGTCAGCGTGCGCAGCGCGTTGAACCGCATGATCTCCAGGCCGATCCAGGCCCGGCTGATCTTGTCCCGCAGCACCGGGTCGTCCAGCGCACCGCCGGAACGGGCGAGCTCGGTGATGCTTTCCAGCTCGCGGCGGAACACCACCTGCTGGTCGACGGTGCCGATGCCGCGTTCGAAACCGAGCGTGCCCATCGCGACCCGCCAGCCGTCGCCGGGCTCGCCGACGACGTTGGCCGCGTCGGTGCGCGCGCCGTCGAAGAACACCTCGTTGAACTCGGAAGTGCCGGTGAGCTGCACGATCGGCCGCACCTCGATGCCCGCGGAATCCATCGGCACCAGCAGGTAGGACAGCCCGCGGTGCCTGCGCTCGGCGGGATCGGTGCGCGCGAGCAGGAAGCACCAGTCGGCCACGTGCGCGTGCGAGGTCCAGATCTTCTGGCCGTGCACCACCCAGTCCGAGCCGTCGCGGTGCGCCGCGGTGGACAGGTTCGCCAGGTCGGACCCTGCGCCGGGCTCGGAGTAGCCCTGGCACCACAGCTCCCGCACGCCCACGATCGGCGGCAGGAACCGCCGCTGCTGCTGCTCGGTGCCGAACGCGATGATCGTGGGACCGATCAGCTCCTCGCCGATGTGCCCGACCCGAACCGGCGCGCCCGCCTTGGCGTACTCCTCGTGGAAGATCACCTGCTGGGCGATGGACGCGCCGCGGCCGCCGAACTCCTCCGGCCAGCCCAGGCAGGTCCAGCCCGCCGCGGCCAGGTGCCGATCCCAGGCGAGCCGCACGTCGAACGCTTCGTGCTCGCGCCCCGGTCCGCCGAGCCCCCGCGCCCGGGCGAACTCGCCGGTGAGGTTGTCGCCGAGCCATTCCCGCACTTCCCGGCGGAACGCCGCTTCCTGCGCGCTGTCGGTGAGATCCATCCGAAGCACCTCCGGCCGATCGCGGTCTGAGCCCGCTGGAAAGCGGTTCTGAGCCCGCTGGACACCCCCGCTGGAAAACGAAGCCTACCAAGCACTTGCTAGTTTCGCTAACCTCGGAGCACGACGGCGCGACTCCCGGAAGAGGAGGGTGACGATGGCCGAAGAGGAACCGGTCGTGCGCTACGAGCGCAACGGTCCGACCGCGGTCGTGACGATGAACCGGCCGAACTACCGCAACGCGCAGAACTCCGCGATGACCTATGCACTGGACGACGCCTTCTACCGCGCCTGCGCCGATGACGAGGTCCAGGTCATCGTGCTGGCCGGAGCGGGTGAGCACTTCTCCGCCGGGCACGACATCGGCTCACCGGGCCGCGATGTCGACGTGGACTACGAGCGCCGCGCGGGCCTGTGGTGGGGCCACACCGACAAGGCGGGCGGCGAGTCCAGGTTCGCCCGCGAGCAGGAGGTCTACCTGGGAATGTGCCGCCGGTGGCGGGACATGCCGAAACCCGTCGTCGCGAGCGTGCACGGCGCGTGCGTGGCCGGTGGCCTGATGCTGGCGTGGGTGTGCGACGTGATCGTGGCCGCCGAGGACGCGTTCTTCGCCGATCCCGTGGTGCGGATGGGCATTCCGGGCGTGGAGTACTTCGTGCACCCGTGGGTGCTCGGGCCGCGAATCGCGAAGGAGTTCCTGTTCACCGGCAAGCGGATGAGCGCGCAGCGGGCCTACGAGGTGGGGATGGTCAACCGGGTCGTCCCGCGCGAGCAGTTGACCGATACCTCGCTGGAACTGGCCGGCGAGATCGCCGCGATGCCGCGGTTCGGGCTGGCGCTGGCGAAGAAGGCCGTCAACCAGGCCGAAGACCTCATGGGGCGGCACAGCGGGCTCGATTCCGCGTTCGGGCTGCACCACCTGGCGCACGCGCACAACGCCGAGGTCGAGCAGGACTCGCTCAGCGGCATGGACGCCAAGAGCATGAAGCGCGCCGCCGAGTGAGCGCGGGGAGGCTGCCGTGGATCTGACGTTCTCCGCCGAAGACCTCGCCTTCCGCGACGAGGTGCGCACCTGGCTGCGGGCGAACGTGCCCGCCGAACCGCTGCCGTCGCTGGAGACCGAAACCGGTTTCGCCGCGCACCGGCAGTGGGAGAAGACCCTGCACGCGGCCGGTTTCTCGGTCGTGTCCTGGCCCGTCGAGTTCGGCGGCCGGGACGTCTCGCTGGTGCAGTGGTTGCTGTTCGAGGAGGAGTACTACGCCGCGGGCGCGCCCGGCCGGGTCGGGCAGAACGGGATCTTCCTGCTCGCGCCGACGCTGTTCGAGCACGGCACGGCCGAGCAGCGGGAACGCTTCCTGCCGCGGATGGCTTCCGGCGAGGACGTCTGGGCGCAGGCTTGGTCGGAGCCGGAAGCGGGCAGCGACCTGGCCGGAATCCGCAGCCGAGCGCGCCGGGTGCCGGGCGGCTGGCGGTTGTCCGGGCAGAAGACGTGGAGTTCGCGGGCCGCGTTCGCGGACCGGGCGTTCGGGCTGTTCCGCAGCGATCCCGATGCCGAGCGGCACCGCGGGCTGACGTACTTCCTGTTCCCGCTCGACGCCGCGGGCGTGACGGTGCGGCCGATCGGGCGGATCGACGGCAAGCCGGCGTTCGCGGAGATCTTCCTCAACGACGTCTTCGTGCCGGACTCCGACGTGCTGGGCGAGGTCGGCGAAGGCTGGCGGGTCGCGATGAGCACCACCGGCAGCGAGCGCGGGTTGTCGCTGCGCAGCCCGGGCAGGTTCCTCGCCGCGGCGCAGCGGCTCGTCGAGTCGTGGAACGGTGCCGCGCAGCTGCAGGACCGGGTGGTCGACGCTTGGATCGGCGCGAGCGCCTACCGGCTGGCGACCTTCGAGACCGTCACGAAGGTCCTCGCGGGCAGCCCGGTCGGGCCGGAGTCCAGCATGAACAAGGTCTTCTGGTCCGAATTGGACATCGCGCTGCACGAGGCGGCGATGGACCTGCTGGGGCCGGACGCCGAACTCACCGCCGGATCGCCCGCCGCACCGGAGGGCGGCGCCTGGCCGGACGGCTACCTGTTCGCGCTGGCCGGGCCGATCTACGCGGGCACCAACGAGATCCAGCGCAACGTCATCGCCGAGCGCGTGCTCGGCCTGCCCAGGGAGCCGCGTTGAGGTTCACCCGCACCACCGAACAGCAGGACATGGCCGAGGCGTTGCGCGCGTTGTTCGACGCAGGCGACGGCGCGGCGATCGCGCGCAGCTGGGCCGCGGGCGACGCGGCTCCGTGGCGCCGGATTTGGGCGCAGCTCGGCGAGATGGGGTTGTGCGGGGTCGCCGTTCCGGAGCGGTTCGGCGGTCTCGGCCTCGGGCCGGTCGAGTTGGTGACCTGCCTGGAAGAGCTCGGGCGCGCCGGACTTCCCGGGCCGTGCGTCGAGTCGATCGCCGTCGTGCCTGCGCTGCTCGCGGACACCGCCGCGGCCGAGCGGTGGCTGCCCGGGATCGCTTCCGGCAACGCGGTCGGCACCGCGACGTTCACCGAGCACGTGCCGCGGGCGCTGGACGCCGACGCCGCCGACGCGGTGTTCCAGTGCGACGGGGAGCGCGCCACGGTCGCGGAACGGCCGGATGCGGTGGCGCAGCACTCCATCGACCCGGCCCGTCGCTTGTGGACGATCGAATCCGCTGGTGAGCCGGTTCCGGGCGCGCAGGTCGCCGAGGCGTTCGACCTCGGCGCGCTCGGCTGCGCGGCGCAGCTGCTCGGCATCGGGCAGCGGCTGCTCGACATGTCCACCCGGTACGTGCAGGAACGCCACCAGTTCGGCCGGCCGGTCGGGCGGTTCCAGGCGGTCAAGCACCACTTGGCGAACGTGGCGGTGCGGCTCGAATTCGCCCGGCCGCTGGTGCACGGAGCTTGCCTCGCCGAGCCCCGGCACCGTTCCCGGGACATTTCGGCAGCGAAGATCGCCGCCTCGGACGCCGCGTACTTCGCGGGCCGCATCGCGCTGCAGGTGCACGGCGCCATCGGCTACACCGCCGAGCACGATCTGCACCTGTGGTCGACCAAGGCCACGGCGCTGCACGCGGCGTGGGGCACCACGACCTGGCACCGGCGACGGGTCGCCGCTGCGTTGGCCGCGGGTGAAACCGCGCCGGTCGGGGCGTAGGTGCGGCGTCGGCCGCTTGCTAACGGCCACCCGGCACCGCCGCGAGCCCAGGCGACCACCTGCGCAAACCACCTCCCAAATCCCGAGTTCGAAGAGGAATCCGATGCGTTTCGCGTTCACCGAGGAGCAGGAAGACCTGCGGCGGGCAGTCCGCGCGCTGGTGGACCGCGGCGGCGGGCCGCACATCCCGGATCCGGAGGCGTCGATCGCCGAGCACGACACGGAGTTGTGGCGGCGGCTGGCCGGTGAGATCGGCGCGGCCGGGCTCAGCGTGCCCGAGGAGTTCGGCGGGATCGGTTGCGGCCTGGTGGAAAGCGGCATCGTCGCCGAAGAACTCGGCAGGCGGCTCGTCGCCGGTCCGTTCCTGGGCAGCGCGGTGATCAGCGCGGAACTGCTGCTGGCCACCGACGACGCGGACGCGCGCTCCCGGCTGCTGCCCGGGATCGCCTCGGGTGAGCGGGTGGTCGCGCTCGCGTGGGCCGAGCCGCAGAGCTGGTGGAGCACTTCGACGTGCGCCACGAAAGCGCGCCGTGACGGCAAAAACTGGCACCTGACCGGTGAGAAGAGCTTCGTGCTGGACGGGGCGCAGGCGGATGCCGTCCTGGTCGTAGCGGCGACGGAGAACGGGCTGTCACTGTTCGAAGTGGACGCCGCGGAGCCGGCCGCTTCCGCCCCGATGGACCTGACCCGGCCGATGGCCGAGCTGCACCTGCACGAAACGTCCGCTCGGCTGATCGGAGCCGAGGGCCAGGCCGCACCGGCGCTCACCCGCTGCCTGGACGTCGCCGCCGCCGCGCTCGCCGCCGAGAACGTCGGTGCCGCCACGCGATGGCTGGAGGAGACGGTCGCCTACGTTCAGGTGCGCGAGCAGTTCGGCCGCGCGATCGGCTCGTTCCAGGCCGTCAAACACCGGCTCGCGGACCTGTTCGTGGCGGTCGAATCGGCCCGGTCGCTGTCCCAAGCTGCCGGTTGGGCCGTGGCCACCCGCGACGACCGCGCCGCGGAATTCGCGGCGATGGCGAAGTCCTTCTGCTGCGAGACCTACGCCGACGTGGCCGCCGAAGGAATCCAGCTGCACGGCGGCATCGGCATCACCTGGGAGCACGAGGCCCACCTGCACCTCAAACGTGCGCACTCCGCGACCCACCTGTTCGGCACGCCGCGACGGCACCGGGAGCGGCTGGAGGATCTGCTCGGGTTGGCCGGTTCCGCCGCGGGCTGAACCGGCTCAGCTGCCGGTGCTCTCCCAGACTCTCGCGAATGCGGTGACGGTGTTCTTGGCCGGATCGAACGAAACCTCGTCGATGTAGGCGATCCGGTTGCCGGCGGTGCGCACGCAGAACCGGCTGGAGTCGGTGAGCGTCAACTTCGCGGCACCCTGCTTGCCGATCCGGTCCGCGCACTGCTGGCGGTTCGGGTCGTCAGGACCGTTCCACGCAGCGATGGTGGGTGGGGTGTTGGAGGTTCCCGGGCCGAGTCCGTGCAATTCGGGCTCCCCCGCCTCGCCGTGGGGATCGATGCCGCTGGCCCACACGCTGCGTTGGGACCCGTCGGACTGGATGTTCGGCGGTTTCAGGTCGAGGTTCACGTTGCGGAGATCGACCCTGCCTTCGGAACGGACCGCGGCGATTCCCGAGTTGGCGGTGCCCGAGCTCGGCTGCCCGGCGGCCGGGACACCGTCCTCGCCACGACCGAACCGATCGACCGCGGCCAGGACGATGACGACGGCCAAGGCGCAGGCCAGGATGATGCCGATCCACTTCACCGGGCCGCTCGGCCTGCCGAAGTAGATGTCGCGCGCCGAGCCGGTTTGCACCGTCGGTCCCCTGGACTCGGCGGAGATCGAGTTGTGCGTTTTGGCTCGGTCCTCATCCGATTCCCGCATGCGCCGAGTATGCCGCCCGAGAAGCCCTCCACGGCGCACAAGACGGAGTGATCAACCGAACGCAGCAGCCGGTGAGTGATCGGATGACGCCGCCGCAGCGCCGACCGGATCGGGCTTAACGGGCCGATCAGCTCATCAACGGTCGCAGTGACCGGCCTTGATCGCTTGCGAAACCTGCGCCAACGTCGCTGTCACCAATACGGCAGCCGCACCTTGTGATCTTGGGTCACTCGCCGACTTCGCCGTCAGCGAGTTCACGCAGGAGGTCGAGGTGGCCGACGTGTCGGCCGGTTTCTTGGTTGACGTGAGCCATGATCCACCGGATGGTTCGTTGGCCGTCCGCCGCCAGGTCATCCGGTCCTTTGTCGACAACCGCGTCGGCGGAATGGGTCCACTCCGCCTGATAGGCGGCGATGACCGTCTGGGGTGTGTCGGTGTCGGAGAGGTTCCACGAGGGGTCCGGGCTGCCTTTCCACAGGGAGGGCAGGTCGGCGCCCGCAGCGGTGATCGAGATCCAGTACCGTTCCACGGCGGTGAGGTGCTTGATCACACCGAGCGCGGTCGTGTGGGGTGAAGTGGCGAGCGGTGCCGCGGCGGCGAGTGTGTGAGTGAGCCCGGCGACTTTGCCGACCGCAGTCTGCCGTAGGAATTGAAGAAAATCTAGCTGGAGCCGCAGTTCGCCGGTCGCGAGTTCGTCTGGCCAGCGTCGATCGGGCATGGTCAAGCAGAGCCCCCTGCTTGCACAGCGCCAGCAGCCGGTCGATCTGCGCCAACATCGTGGGCCGGGCACGCGAAGTAGCGCAGGGCCGATTCCGCGATCAGCAGCTCCACATGTTTCGCCGAGTCGTACAGCGCGTGCTGCCGTTCGAGGCGTACTTGGACGGCGGCATCGGTGTCCTGTGGTACTTGCTGGAGTTCAGCAGACGTACTGAACACGTGACGAGCGTAGTGCGCCGTCTGCACGAGGCCGGGCACGACTACAAGCTCGAAGGCGCGGATCGCGTCGGCTTGCTCTTCGGCCTCGCGACTTTGATCTTGCCGTTGCTGATGCCCGGTCCGCAGTTGCCGCTTCCAGCTCGCCACTTCGAGGTCGCCGGGCTTCTGCGAACCGATGCGGTACGGCTCCCCCACTGCACCTCCTGCGAACGAAACTCTCAGTATTCGTATCTACCGGACTTGATCGCGCTGATGAAGTCGCTCCATCGTGGTGACGTGATGCGGAGGGCGCCGCCGTCGCGGTCCTTGGTGTCCCGCACTCCCGCGATGCCCGGAGCGCCGCCGACTTCGACGCAGGTTTGGGTCGCGCTTGTGCGGCTGCTGGTACGCCACCCGGTGATCTTGCTTGATGTCATGCTCTCTCCCCTTCCAACTTCTGCGCGTAGCTGCCCAGCAGCTCGACGGAGTCGCCAGTGCTGAGCGCTGACGTGAGGCTGGAACTGCCGGTTCACCTAGCTGTCGAACCGGTCGGCCTTCACTGACCGGATGAGGTCGCCGAACCTGGCTGCGTCTAACACCAGGGCTTGTCCACCAGGTTCCTTGCTGTCCCGGATGCCGCAGACTCCCGGGATGTTCGTCGCAACTTCGACGCACTGGCCTTGTGCTGAGCTGCGGCTGGATTTGCGCCATTGGGCGTGTGTGAGGTCCATGCTCGTTCGCTTTCGGATCAACGTGTGTACTGCGCGAGCAAGTGCGCCGTGTCGTGCTCCGACAGCGCGCGTTCTTGCAGCCCGTCGAACAGCGTAGCGAGCGATTGCACCGCCTCGTGGTCGTCCACCAGGTGGCCGCCGACGTTGTACTCCTGGTGTCCGGTTTCCGGCCAGGTATCCGCAGGGAAGTTCAACAGCACGAAACCACCGGCCATGGCCTGGTGAATCCCCGAATCCATTGGCATGACGCGGATCGACACGTGCGGCAGGTTCGCGGCGTTGATCAAGTGGGCCAACTGGTCGTCCGCGAGGTCGCGCTCTGCTGCGCACCGTTGAATAGCCGATTCGGATACCACCGCCACGAGATTCAGAGGGTCGTCCTTCGCTGTGAGCCGATCCTGGCGACGCATCCGGGCCGCGACCCGTTTGTCCACTTCGGCATCCGATGCGGACGGATCGCCCATGGCCACCCGACGCGCGTACGCCTCGGTTTGCAGCAGGCCGGGGATCAGCTCGGCTTCCCAGTTGCGGACCCGTGTCGCCTCGGACTCCAAGGTCACGTAGTTCGCGAGCCACTTGGGCAGGCGGTGGGTCTGCCACCAGCCTGGTTTCTGAGCCTCCGACCGGGTCGTGAGCAGAACTTCGCGTTCATCTTCCGGAACGCCGTAGACCGAGCACATCACGATCAGGTCCGGTCGGGACGGCGTATTGCGGCCGCTCTCCAAGTGGCGCACCCGGTCAGGGGTGCAGCCGAGTTCGGCCGCGATGTCGGCGCGCGTGACCCCGGCACTCTCGCGCCACCTTTCCAGGCTCTTGCCCAGCATCAACCGTCGCAGCGTCATGTGATCAGCCTAAGACGCAGTACGCGGACACCTCGAATCACCTGATCGTGATCATCTATGACAGTACCCGTACTTGGTTAAGTATGTGACAGTACGTGTACTGGATAATCCGGTTTCTGAGTGCGGAACCGCGGCGATACGGGCCGCGACAAGAGGAGGTCTGCGTGGTGGAAGCAGCGGTCAAAGTGTGGGCGGCGTCGTGTGGGCCGGTGGATTCGTTCTGGCACGCGGTGCGGCGGACGGATGGGGGCGTTTTGCCGGCGGTGTGCGGGGTTTTCGTGTACGGGCCGCTGCATCTGCGGCGTGGCGAGTGTCCGGACGGGGAGTTCGACCGCGATGCGTGCCGGAAGTGCCTGGATGCCTGCGATGTCTGAGGAGTCCGCGCGGCATTTCTGGCGTCCGAGCGGTGATGTGGTGCGACACGCCTTCCGCGGGCGCCGCTGGTGCGGGCAGACCGAGGCGACCGCGGTGTGCGGAACCGAAGTAGAGCTGGCCGCCGAGGTGCCCGAACTGGACTGGGTCCGGGCTCCCACCTGCGAAGCCTGCAACGCGGTGCTGCGCAGCGAACTCCCGAAGATCACCGGATTCTTCGGCTGATCCCTGAACTTCCTCGGGCCCGAGCGGCTCTCCCGCCCCTCCGCCGCCGGGCCCCGAGGACGGCCTCCTGCCCGCCGCGACGCCCAGCCCCGACACGGCGCCGCGCGACGGAGGCCCGCGGGGGCACGCCACTCCTCCCCGGCGCGCCCCCGCACCCTTCCTTCCCGAGCGAACGGACCGTTCGTCCGAATGGATTGGACGAACAGGCTGTTCACTCAGAACGGGACGTGCGCGAACCCGGGCGGGGTTTCCGAGTGAAGGGCTCCTTCGACCGATCTCTCGGGGCGAAGAGGTCCGTCCCTCCCACCGAATCTGATTCGCGCGGGAAATCCCGCACGGCACCCCCGGAATTTTCCCGGATGTTCCCGGAGGTGGGCTGTGACCTGGGGAAACGGCCGTGCTTCGGCGGTGCGGGTGGTCGCGGTGAGGTTCTACGGTCGCGACCGCATTTTCCTGGATGTATCGAGTTCAAGGAGGCGTGATCATGAAGATGTCCGCTGCGAAGCGCGGGATCATCGGCGGCCTGCTGGCCGTCACCGGTGTCGTCGGAGCCACCGGTATGGCGGCCGCGAGCCCGGGGTCGCCGAGCCAGGTGCTGATCGACAACCAGGGCGACTACACCCTGACCTACAAGCTCATCGACGACAACGGCGAAGTCCGGCGCGCTGAGGTGGCGGCCGGTCAGCAGGACCAATTCGAGCCCGTCACCGGCGAAACCATCGAGTTCTGGATCGGCGACGAGCGCCTCCGCGAGTACGGCCCGCTGGACAACGCGACCTCGGTCAAGTGCAATACGGCCGGCTCCGCCGCGGCTCCCGAGGCCGCCTGCCGCGACCTCAACAACTGAGCCGATCTCGGCGCGTTCGGCCGGGCAGCCACCCATGCTGCCCGGCCGTTCCGCATCGGCTTCACCCCGAGTGAGCGGGCCGTTCTGGCCGAACGGTTCCGTTCTGAACCGGCGCAGGTTCCCGGCAAGCCGGTCAGTTGAGCGGGAACGGTAGTGGCGGCTGGCCCTGTTGGGGAGGTGCTACCGCGTCGGGGATCGGGGCGCGCGGCACGTTGGCGGAGCCGCGGACGTTCGTGGGGCTGCCCGGAGGTTCCTGGCACTCGATGTCGCGGTTGGTCGGGGCCGGTGTGGTGTCGCTGCCGGGACGGCGCTGGGTTCCCTCGTAGCCCTTCTCGCACGCGAGCGGGTTGAAGAAGTTCAGCACCACGCCCAGATGTCCCCGCCCATCGCCGTCCTGCGCGCTGTGGCTGGCCGCCGACATGATCGGCAGCGCGACGAGCATGTTCTCCAGCGCGGGCGTGCGAACCTCCAGCAGCTGCATGGTGGTCAGCAGGTTCGCCGTGCTCTTCTCGAAACCGGAACGGCTGGTGCGCAGCAACTCGTCCACCTCCTGCGCGGCAGGCGGCGCTGCGTTGATCAGCCGCCGCAGGTCCGGGTCGGAGCTCTTGAGCTGCCCGGAGATGTCCCGCAAACCCTTGCTGAAACCGGTGATCCGGTCCGCTTCCTGCTGCTGGGTCCGCAGCACCACATCGGAGTTGTCCAGCAGCCCTGTCGTCTGCGGCAGGTTCCGATCGGCCGCTTTGACCAGCGAACTGGTGCTGTCCAGCATCTGCTGCAAGTGCGGGCCGGTGCCTTGGAAAGCCTTCCCCGTCTCGTCCACGACGGTGCGCAACGAGTCGAGCGGCACGCTGGTCACCAGGTTGTCCAGGTTCACCAGCAGGGACTCCGGCGGTGGCGGCAACTCGGTGCGCTCGACCGGGATCACCGAACCCTCCGCCAGCATCGGCCCGCGGTTGTCGTCCGGGCGCAGGTCGATGTACTGCTCGCCCACCGCCGAGCGGTTCGCCACCGCGGCCCGCGCGTCCGCGGGAATCGGCGGTGTTCCGTTCTCGATGTGCAGGTCGGCGGCCATTCCGCGGTCGGTGAGCCGCAGCGCGGTGACACGGCCGACCGCCACGCCGCGGTACGTCACCTCGGAATTGACGAAAACCCCGCCGGAATCGGGCATGTTCACGGTGACGGCGTAACCGTTGCCGCCGAACAACCGGTCCACGCCCGCGTACCGGGCACCGGTGAAACCGATCCCGATGACCGCGATGGCCAGGAACAACCCCAGCCGGATCTTGGTGCCTCGGCTGAACATCACTTCCCCCCGAGCAGGTGGTCGAGCAATCCGCCGGACTGACCGGGCGGCGGAGCCTGTCCCGGCCGAGCCGAGTCCGGAGGCAGGCCGGGAACCGGGGACCGGCCGGGCCCCTGCGGTGCCTGCGGCGCCGCGTCGTTGAGCCCGGGCAGCGGCAGCAGCGGCCCGGAACTGTTGGAGAGATTCCCGAGCACGCTGGTCAAGTCGAGATCCAGGTCCACGTCCACGTTCACGAAATCGCCCTTGAGCGGGTGCATCGCCTCCTCCGGGAACGGGTAGGTGGCCAGGTAGCCGATCGCCTTCGGCAATCCCTCGCCGGCCTTGGCGAGCTCGCGCAGCGTCGGCTCCAACGCGCGCAGATCCGCGACGAGATCTTCCTGGCTGGCATCGATGGTGTGCGTCGCAACCCCGGAGAACCGGTCCAGCGACTGGAGCATCGCCACCAGCTGGTCGCGTTGCTGCTCGATCGTGCGCAATCCCGGCGACAGCCCGTCCAGCCCGGCGACCAGGTCACCGGTCTGCGCGCGCAGGTCGGCCGAGAGCCGGTTGAGCCCGTCCAGGGCGCGGGTGATGTCCTGCTTCTGCCCGTCCAACCGGGTGACCGCTTCGTCCACTCTGGACAGCATGGAGCGGATTCTGGGCTCGTTGCCGGACATCGCGGTGTTCAGCTCGTCGACGATGCCGCGCAGTTCGCCGACTCCGCCGCCGTTGAGCAGCAGCGACAGCGCGCCCAGCACCTCCTCCACCTGCGGGTTGCGGTTCGTGCGCTCCAGCGGGATCACCGCGCCGTCGCGCAGCGAACCGCGCGCCGGTTCGTTCGCCGACGGAGCGAGTTCGACGAACTTCTCGCCCAGCAGGCTGGATTGGCGCAGCCGCGCCTCGGCATTGCCGGGAAGCCGCATGTCGCCGTTGACCGCCAGGGTGGCGACCGCGGTCGTGTTGTCCGGGGCCAGCCCGATCTTCTCGACCTTGCCGACGGTCACGTCGTTGACCTTCACCCCGGCCTGCGGCACCAGATCCAGCACGTC
This sequence comes from Saccharopolyspora galaxeae, assembly GCF_016526145.1. Taxonomy (GTDB): domain Bacteria; phylum Actinomycetota; class Actinomycetes; order Mycobacteriales; family Pseudonocardiaceae; genus Saccharopolyspora_C; species Saccharopolyspora_C galaxeae. Next base: position 543,929 of record NZ_JADDUE010000002.1, on the reverse strand, counting down.
GGCGAAGTGCACGCGCACCCGGTACGGCTCATCGCCCAGATCGGCACCGCCGGGCAGCGGGGCCTCGTACAGCGAGGTCCCGCAGCCGGACAGCAGCAGCGTCACCAGCGCGCAGACCAGCAGGCGTCGCATCACGGCCCCCCGTTCGGCGGCGCGGCCGGGGCGCCCCCGGTGGGCGTGTTCGCGGCCAGCGGCAACGGCAGCGGCGGCAGTTGGCCCTGGCCGAGGTGGTGCACCGTCTCGCCCACCGACGGCAGCTTGAGCGTGCCGTCCAGCACCGGCGCCAACTCACCGCACGCCTTGCGCAGATCCTCCGGGACCTGCTGCGGCGTGGAGTGCTCCAGCAGCTTGCAGACCATCAGCACCGGCGGATTGGTCAGCTCGTTGATGTTCGCCCGCACCGCGACGGAACCGGACGCGGCGTCGTAGGCGTTGATGAAGTTGCTGGCCCCGGTCGGCGCGATGTCCAGCACCTCACCGAGCGCTTCGCGCTGATCCACCAGCGCCTGGGTGACCCCGGCCAGGTTGTGCACGTTCGCCGAAGCGGATTCCCGGTTGTCCCGGACGAAGCCCTCCAGGTCGCCGAGCGCGGTGGCCAGCGAACTCAGCGAAGCCGCGGTCTGCTGCCGCTCGTCGGCGAGGAAACCGGAAACATCGGCGATCCGGCCGTAGAACTCCTGCACCTGCGCGTCGCTGGAAGCCAGCGTCGCGGTGAACTCGTTCAAGTTGTCCACCGTGGCGAACAGGTCGCCCTGCGAATGCTCCAGCGTGCCGGACAGTTCGCCGAGCCGCTGGATCGTGCCGTTCAGCTTCTCCCCGTTGCCGTCGAGGTTGGCTGAGGCCGTGTCCAGCAGGTTCGACAGGTCCCCGCGCTTGTTCGCGCCATTCGGCCCGAGCGCCTGGGACAGCGCGTTCGCGCTGCGGTAGAGGTCGTCGAGGTCCGCGGGCGTCATGGTGCGGTCCTTCGGCACCACCGCACCGGAAGCCATCGTCGGCCCGTCGGTGTAGGCCGGGGTCAGCTGCACGTAGCGGTCGCTGACCAGGCTCGGCGCGACCATCACGGCCTTCGCCCCGGCCGGGACGGCCACGCCCTCGTCGACGGTCATGTCGACCCGCACTTGACCGCCTGCCGGGACGACCGAATCCACCTGGCCCACTTCGACGCCCAGCACGCGCACCGACGAGTGCTCGTAGAGCCCCACCGCCCGGTCGAAGTAGGCGGTGATGCGCAGGTCCGGGTTCCGGAACGCCCACCACAGCCCGCCGCTGATCAGCAGCGCGAGCACGCAGCCGAACGCGATCAGCGCCGTGGCCGCGGGATGCCGCGCGGTCGCGGTGTTCATCGTCCGCCCCCCGATCCTTGCTGTTGCGCGAGATCGCAGCCCTCGGGATTGACCTGCAGCGGACCGGCGCTGACCGAAGGCGGCAGCAGCCCGCAGAGGTAGCCGTCGAACCAGCGCCCGTTGCCGACGGTGTTGTTGAAGCCGGTCACGTACGGCTTGAGCGAGGCGATCGTGTTCGCGAGGTTGTCCTGGTTGCGCTGCAACATCGAGGTGACGTTCTCGAGCTCGCGCAGCGCGGGGTTCAGGTCCGCCTGGTTGTCCGCGATCATGCCGCGGATCTGGGTGGAGACCGCCTGCGTGCCGCGCAGCAGCGAACTGATCGACTCCTTGCGGTGCTGCAGTTCCGCGAGCAGCAGGTTGCCGTCCTCGACGAGCTTGCGGACCTGCTCGTTGCGGTCCGCGGCGACCTTGCTGACCCCGGCGGTGTTGTGCAGCAGCTCGGAAAGCTGCTGGTCGCGGGAAGCGATCGTGCGCGACAGCGCGGAGAGCCCGTCGACCGCGCCGCCCAAGTGCTGCGGGGTGTCGCGCAAGGTCTCGGAAAGCACCTGGAAGCTGCGGCCGAGCTGGTCGGTGTCGATCCGCTCGGTGGTGCGGGTCAGCTCGTCCAGCGCGTCCGGGATGTCGAACGGCACCTCGGTCCGCGAGGCCGGGATCGTCTCGTCCGGGTCCTGCTCGGCGCTGCCCTGCGGCTGCAACGCGAGGTTCTTCGCCCCCAGCAGCGTTTTGATCTGCAACGACACCCGGCTGCGGTCGCCGACCCGCGCGTCGTCGACGGTGAAGTGCACCAGCACTCGATCACGTTCCAGCCGCACGTCGCTGACCTCGCCGACCTTCACGCCCGCGAGCTGGACCTCGTCGCCCGCGGTGAGCCCGGCCGACTCGGTGAACCGCGCCGAGTAGGTGGTGCCCCCGCCGATCAGCGGGAGGTCCTTGGCGAAGAACGCCACCAGGCAGGCGGTGATCAGCAGCCCGAGGGCGACGATCCCGACGGTCGCCTGGTCGCGGTCCCGCAGTGGTGTGCTCATGACTGGCACCTCGTCGCCGTCTCGGTCAGGGGCAGCGGCAGCACCTGCGCGGTGACGTCCAGACCGGCGATGCCGACCGTCCCGTTCATCTGGCACAGGTAGAAGTTGAACCAGCTTCCGTAGCTGACCGTGCGGGTCAGCGAATCCAGCCGGTTCGGCAGCGTTTGCAGGTCGTGCTCCAGGCCGGGCAGTCCGGCGTTGAGGCCCTTCGAGAGGTCCTTGAGCGCGGAGACGTCCTGCTTCAGCGGCGGCCGCGCCTGCTCGAGCAGGCCGGCCGTGGTGTTGGTGAGCTCGTCCAGCGCGCCGACCGCCTCACCGATCGGTTCGCGCTGCTCGGCGAACCCGCTGACCAGCCGTTGCAGCGAGGTGATCAGTTCGGACAGCTGCGGGCCGCGGGAGTTGACCTGCCCGAGCACCGCGTTCAGGTTGTCGATGACCTGCCCGATCACCTGGTCCTTCTGCGCCATCGTGGCGGTCAGCGATGCGGTGTGCTGCAGGATGCTGTCGATCGTGCCGCCCTGGCCCTGCAACACCTGGATCAGCTCGCCGGAGAGCTTGTTGACGTCCTGCGGCTGCAGCGCCTGGAACAGCGGGCGGAACCCGTTGAACAGCGCCGTGAGGTTCAGCGCGGGCCGGGTCTGGCTCACCGGCAGCGTGCCGCCCGCCGGCAGCACCGGCTTGCCCGGCGACATCGCCGCGTCCAGCGCGAGGTAACGCTGTCCGGCGAGGTTGCGGTACTTGACGGTGGCGACCGTGCTCGTCGGCAGCTTGCGCGCGGAGTCGACCTCGAAGCGCACGAGTGCGCGGGTGCCGTCGACGACCTCCAGCGAGGACACCTGCCCGACGCGGACTCCGGCCATGCGGACCTCGTCGCCCTCGCCGATTCCGGACGCGTCGGCGAACTTCGCGCCGTAGGAGGAAGTTCCGCCGACGTTGGAGGCGGCCACGGTCATCGCCAGCAGCGCCGTGAGCACGACCGTGACGACGGTGAACGCGATCAGCTTCAGCAGCGGCCCGGTCAGTCCCCTCATCGCAGCTGCACCTCCGTTCCGCGGTAGACGGGGCCGACGAGCAAGCTGCTCCACTCCGGCACCTCGCTCGGCTGCCGGTGCAGCGACGGTGCCTGCAGCGCGGCGATCAGGTCGCGTTCCGCGGGTGAGTTGGGTTCCAGCGGGCCGCCCGCGCTCCCTCCGGCCGACTGCGGGCTGGTGGACGCGGGAGCCGCGGCCTCGCCTCCGGCAGGCAGCTGCTCACCGGGACCGTGCGGCGGAGGCGGATGCGTCGAACCGTCCTTCAGCGCCCCGCCCGGCGGGTATTGCGGGAAGCGGGCGGGCGGCTCGACCCACGGGTAGCACCGCGGGCCGCGGCTGTCGTTGTACTCCGGGGAGTCGGTGCCCGGCAGGTACTTCCCGCGGCTGCCGGTGACCTCGATGGTCACCTTCTGCATCGGCACCGGATCGCCCTTGCCGAACGCCTTCTCCGCCAGCGGGATGCTGTCGTTGACCTGGTCGAGCACGCATTTGTACTGCGGCGCGTAGCGGCCGAACAGCTCCAGCGTCTGCCGGGAGTCGGAGGCGAGCCGGATCATGTTGTCCTGGTTGGCTTCCAGGAACCGGGTCGCGTTCACCGCGGTGACGTTGGTGGCCTGCCACAGGTGCTGGAGCTGATCCTGGTGCTGTGCAACGGTTTTGCTCGTCGTGGTGAAGTCGTTCATCGCGCGCAGCAGGTCCGGGGCCGCTTCGTGGTAGGTCCGCGCGACGTCGTCGACCCGGTCGATGACCGATTCCAGGCGCGGCAGCTGCGGGTTGAACTTCGCCAGGTAGGTGTCCAGGTCCCGCACGGTCTGGCCGAGCTGCTCACCGCGCCCGTCCAGCGCCTGCGACACCGCGTTCAACGTCGCCGCGAGGTCCTGCGGTTGCACGGCCTGCAGCAGCGGCAGCAGGTCGCCGAGCACCTTCTCGATCTCCATCGCGGCCTCGCTGCGGTCCTGGCCGATCACGTCACCGCTGGCCAGATGCGCACCGGAGTTCTTCTCGGGCATCTGCAGCGAGACGTAGCGCTCGCCGAACAGCGTCTTCGGCAGCAGTCGCGCCGAGACGCCGGCCGGGATCTCGGCGGCCATTCCCGGTTGCAGCGCCAGGTTCAGCACCGCGTTGCCCTGCCCGGAGGTCACCGAACGCACCTCGCCGACCACCACGCCGCGCACCTTCACGTCGGCGCCTTCGCGCATCTGGTTGCCGACGCGGTCGGTGTGCAGCGCGACGGGCACGACCGGCGTGAACGCCTTCTGGTAAACGCCGACCATGGCGGCGAAGAACAACGCCGAGACCAGCAGGAAGACCAGCCCGTAGAGCTGGTAGCGGCGCCGGCCGCGGTGTTCACGAGTCCTCATCGGACACTCCTCGTTCCCCGGTCAACCCGCGATCCGGACCGTGGTCGTAGAACCCCAGATCGCGAGGCTCAGGAAGAAATCGAGCACGGCCACCAGCACGATCGAGGTGCGCACCGCCCGGCCGACCGCGGTCCCCACACCCGCCGGCCCGCCGCTGGCGGTGTAGCCGTAATAGCAGTGCGTCAGAATCACCACGAGGCTGAACACCAGCACCTTGCCGAACGACCACAGCACGTCCTGCGGCGGCAGGAACAAGTGGAAGTAGTGGTCGTAAGTACCGGCCGACTGCCCGTAGAACAGCACCGTGATCTCGCGGGACGCGAAGTACGAGCCGAGCAGCCCCACCACGTACAGCGGGATCACCGCGGCCAGCCCGGCCAGCACCCGGCTGGTCACCAGGTACGGCACCGTGCGCACCCCCATCACTTCGAGCGCGTCGATCTCGTCGGAGATCCGCATCGCGCCCAGCTGCGCGGTGAAGCCGCACCCGACCGTCGCCGACAGCGCCAGGCCCGCGGCCATCGGCGCGACCTCGCGGGTGTCGAAGTAGGCGGCGATGAACCCGGTCAGCGCGGACGTGCCGAGCTGGTCCAGCGAGGAATAGCCCTGCAACCCGACGATCGCGCCGGTGCACACCGTCATGCCGATCATCACGCCGAGCGTTCCGCCGATGACGGCCAGCGCGCCGCTGCCGAACATCACCTCGGTCAGCAGCCTGCCCGTCTCCCGCGGGTACTTGCGCAACGTCAACGGGAACAACGCCAGTGCGCGCAGGTAGAACGACAGCTGCCAGCCCAGCCCGGCCATCGCGTCACCGGGTTTGGACACCAGCAGGGAAAGCCGGCGGCGCCAGGCCGTCGGCGGCGGCAGGTACTGCTCGGTCGCGGCCATCGCTCACAATTCCTTCGGCGGGACCAGCTGCAGGTAGATGCCGGTGATCACGAGGTTGATCGCGAACAGCAGCAGGAAGGTGATCACCACGGCCTGGTTGACCGCGTCGCCGACGCCCTTCGGGCCGCCGGCGGGGTTCAGCCCGCGGTAGGCGGCGACCACACCGGCCACGAACCCGTAGATCAGCGCCTTGAGCTCGCTGACGTAGATGTCCGGCAACTGCGCCAGCGCGTTGAAGCTGGCCAGGTACGCGCCGGGCGTGCCGCCCTGCAGCACCACGTTGAAGAAGTAGCCGCCGACCACGCCGACCACGCTGACCAGGCCGTTGAGCAGCACCGACACGAAGATCGCGCCGAGCACCCGCGGCACCACCAGCCGCTGGATCGCGGAGATGCCGAGCACTTCCATCGCGTCGATCTCGTCGCGGATCTTGCGCGCGCCGATGTCCGCGCACACCGCGGAACCACCGGCGCCCGCCACCAGCAGCGCGGTGATCAGCGGACTCGCCTGCTGCAGGATGGACAGCGCGCTGGCCGCACCGGTGAACGACTGGGCGCCGATCTGCTGGGTCAGCGATCCCAGCTGCATCGCGATCACCGCGCCGAACGGGATCGCGACCATCGCGGTCGGCAGGATCGTCACGCTGGCGAAGAACCAGGCCTGCTGCACCCATTCGCGCACCTGGAACGGCCGCCGCGGCATCGCGCGCAGCACCTCCCAGGACAGCGTCGCCAACCGGCCCACTTCGACGAAGGCGGCGCGCAGCGGGACGCGGTGGCTGGCACCGGGAGAACTCATGGGCGATCACCGGGGCCAGGCCGCGGCGGGGCGCCCCACTCGCGGCGTTCGGCGTCGGACAACCCGGCGAGCACCTGCTCGCGCACCGCGGGCGGGTAGGCGTTCAGGTCGCGCATCATGCGCTGCTTGCGGCGGCGCACCGCGATCCGCTCCGGCAACCCGGGGCCGGGGGTCAGCTGCGGGACGACGGTGCGCGGGGCCGGCGCGCTCGTGGCGTCCAGCCCGGCCAGCTCGGCGGCCACGGTCCCCGAGTCCTTCTCCTCGCTCATCCCGATCGGCCCCGCGCGGCGACCGTTGACGAACTGGTCGACCACCGGTTCTTCGCTGGTCAGCAGCACCTCGCGAGCGCCGAAGAGCACCAGCTTGCCGCGGAAGAACAGCCCGATGTTGTCCGGGACCGTGCGCGCCACGTCGATGTTGTGCGTGACCAGCAGGATCGTCGCGTCGATCTGCGCGTTCAGGTCGATCAGCAGCTGCGAGAGGTAAGCGGTGCGCACCGGGTCCAGCCCGGAATCCGGCTCGTCGCAGAGGATGATCTCCGGTTCGAGCACCAGCGCCCGCGCCAGCCCAGCGCGTTTGCGCATCCCGCCGGACAGTTCGCCGGGCAGCTTGTCCTCCGCCCCGGAAAGGCCGACCAGCTCCATCTTCTCCAACGCGACCCGGCGGATCTCCGCCTCGGACTTGCGGGTGTGCTCGCGCAGCGGGAAGGCGACGTTGTCGAACAGGCTCATCGAGCCGAACAGCGCACCGTCCTGGAACAGCACGCCGAAGCGCTTGCGGACGTCGTAGAGCTCCCGCTCGGAACACGAGCACATGTCGACGTCTTCGACCATGACCCGGCCGCGGTCCGGGCGCAGCAGCCCGATCAGCGACTTCAGGAACACCGACTTGCCGGTTCCGGACGGGCCGAGGATGGCGCTGACCTCCCCGTGCGGCAGCGTCAGCGACACGTCCGACCACACCTGGTGGGCGCCGAAGGACTTCGTGAGCCCCTGCACCCCGACTTCGACACCCAACTCGGGTCACCACCTAGAGGATTTCTAAGGAGTTCTTTCAGAATGATTTGCGTAGCGGGTCGGGTAGCGGAACCTCAGCGGCTCCCTCGCTGCGGGATCGATTTCTGACGTATGCCCATACGCGGCGAAATCGCTGTCCTCGCGAGGAAGCCGCTGAGAACCCGCCGCGGTGCCGGTTGCTTGCATGGTCACTGCTCAGCGGCTCCGCCGCTGACAAGACAAGACCGAAAATCATACTGAAACGACTCCTGCGAAGCGTCCGTTGCTACGGGTCGAGCGATGGCACTGATGCCTTTCGTCGCAGCGGGTTGCAGTGCTATCGGGACAGCGAGTGCGTGGCGGTGGCGCCGCCGTCGGCGACGAATTCGGCGCCGGTGGAGTACGAGCTTTCGTCGCTGGCGAGGAAAACCGCCAGCTGCGCGATCTCGTCCGGCTGGCCGACCCGCTTGAGCGCGACCCGGGCGCCGACGTGGTCGTTCATCTCGGGTCCGCCCAAGCTGCGCACCATGTCGGTGTCGATCATCCCGGGGTGCACCGAGTTCACCCGGATGCCGCGCTCGCCGAGTTCCATCGCGGCGACCTTGGTCATCCCGCGGATGGCGAACTTGCTGGCGGTGTAGGCGATCGTGAACGGCATCCCGCCCAGGCCCTCCACAGAGGACACGTTGATGATCGAGCCGCCCGCGGGCATCGAGCTCAGCACCGCGCGCATCCCGAGGAAGGTGCCGATCTGGTTGATCCGCACGACCCGCTCGTAGTCGGCCAGCGCGGTCTCGCCGAGTTCGGCGAAGTGCAGCACTCCGGCGTTGTTGAGCAGCACGTCGACCGGCCCGAACGCGGACTCGGCCGCCCGCACCGCGACCGGCCATTCGTCCTGTTCGGACACGTCGAGGTGCTCGAAGCGCGCGTTCTCGCCGAGTTCGTCGGCCAGCGCCTTGCCCGGCTCGTCGGCCACGTCGGCGAGCAGCACGCTCGCGCCCTCCGCGACGAAGCGCCGCGCCGCAGCCGCGCCCTGACCCCTCGCCGCGCCGGTGATGATCGCGGTCTTTCCTTGCAAACGCGCCATAACGGGACTCACATCATCTCGTCGGTCAACGGCATGAGCACCGTTTTGACTTCGGTGTAGGACTCGAAGGAGCTGCGGCCGCCTTCCCGGCCCAGCCCGGACTGCTTGTATCCGCCGAACGGCAGGTGCGGCTCGACCTGGAACCCGTTGATGCCGACCGTCCCGGCGCGCAACCTGCGCGAGACCCGGAACGCGCGCTGCGCGTCCGCGGTGAAAACGCCCGCGCCGAGGCCGTATTCGGTGTCGTTGGCCAGCCGCACGGCTTCGTCCTCGTCCGAGAACGGCACGACCGAGAGCACCGGCCCGAAGATCTCCTGCTGGGCGATGCTCATCTTGTTGTCCACGTCCGCGAAGATCGCCGGGTTCACGAAGTTCCCGGCACCGAGTTCGCCGTCCGGCCGATCGCCGCCGCTGATCAGCCGGGCGCCGTCCTGCTTGCCGGATTCGACGAAGCTCAGCACCCGGTTCAGCTGCTTGTCGTTGATCAGCGGGCTGGAGAGCACGGCCGGGTCGAACGGGTCGCCGTAGGTGACCGAACCCGCGATCATCTCGGCCGCGGTCAGGAACTCGTCGTAGACGTCGCGGTGCACCAGCGCCCTGCTGCACACCACGCATCCCTGCCCGGACAACCCGAGCGTCACCATGCCCATCGCGGTCATCCCGGCCAGCGAGGCGTCGGTGTCCGGGAAGACGATGGCGGGGCTTTTCCCGCCGAGTTCCAGCGAAACCCGCTTCAGCGTGGCCGCGGAGACCTCGACGATGCGCTTGCCGACCTCGCGGCTGCCGGTGAAGCTGATCTTGTCCACCAGCTCGTGGCCGATCAGCGCTCCGCCGGTGGGTTCGCCGGTGCCGGTGACGACGTTGACCACGCCGTCCGGCACACCGGCATCGGCCAGCAGTTCCACCATCCGCAGCACGACGAACGTCGCGTACTCGGACGGTTTGAGCACGACCGTGCAGCCCGCCGCCAGCGCGGGAGCGAGTTTCTGGGCGTAGAGCAGGAAAGGCGCGTTCCACGGCAGGATCGCGGCGGCCACGCCGATCGGTTCCCGCAGCGTCATCGCGAGGTGCTCGCCGCCCTGATAACCGGGCAGCGTCTCGCCACCGGCCTTGTCGATCCAGCCCGCGTGGTGGTCGAAGACGTCCGCGGCGGCGTCCACCGAAGCCGCGTAGACGTTGCCGAACGACAGCGGAACTCCGTTGTCGAGCGCTTGCAGCCCGCGCAGCTCGTCGGCGTTCTCGCGCAGCAGATCCGCGTAGCGGTGCAGGATTTTCACGCGCTGCCCGGCTGGCAGGTTCGGCCAAGGCCCTTCGTCGAAGGCGCGGCGCGCGGCGCGGACCGCTTCGTCGACGTCCTCGGCATCGGCGACCGGGAACGTACCCACCGGTTCCTGCGTCGCCGGGTGCAGATGCGTCCACGTCTTGCCGGAGCGGGCCTGCCGCCACTGGCCGTCCACGAACAACGAGCCGTCCTGCAGCCCCACCTGTGCGCGATGCTGTTGCACGGTCAGCGACATCGTTGTCACTCCTGTCGGTCGTCCGGCGCGGGTTGCCCGTGGCGCGGGATCCGCGGCACCGCCGGAAGTTCTCCGCCGCGCGCCTGCCTGCTGCGCTAGCCCAGCGAGAGCAGGTCGGTGCTGGAGAACATGCCGTCTCCGCGGTCAGCGAAGTAGCCGCCGACCACCTCCGCGAGTTCCGCGGTGCTCCAGGTATCGCCTGCCGCGTCGAACCGCTGCTCGATCTTCGGCGGCGCCATCAGCGCGACTTTCCCGCCGTGCACGACGAAAACCTGCCCGTTGATGGCATCGGCCGCGGGTGCGGCCAGGTAGCTGACGAACGGCGCCACGTGCTCGGTGGACAGCGGATCGACCCCGGTTTCCGGAGCGGGGCCGAAGATCTGGTCGGTCATCGCCGTCCGCGCACGCGGGCAGATCGCGTTCGCGCGCACGCCGTAGCGCGCCAGCGCGCGAGCGGTGGAAACCGTCAGCGAGGCGATGCCCGCCTTCGCCGCGGCGTAGTTCGGCTGGCCTTCGGCGCCGAACAGGAACGCCTCCGACGCGGTGTTCACGATCCGCCCGTACACCGCCGACCCGTTGTCCTTGGACTGCTGGCGCCAGTGCGCCGCGGCCCCGCGGCAGACCAGGAAGTGCCCGCGCAGGTGCACCCGGATGACGTCGTCCCACTCCTGGTCGCTCATCTTGAAGACCATGCGGTCGCGCAGCAGGCCGGCGTTGTTCACCACGACGTGCAGTCCGCCGAAGCGCTGCACCGCGGTCGAGAGCAGCTCGTCGGCCACGGCCTGTTCGCTGATGTCGCCGCGCACGGCGGCGGCTTTGCCGCCTGCCTCCTCGATCTCGCCGACCACCGCGTCCGCGGCCGCCGAGACGTCGTTGACCACCACGTCCGCACCGGCGCCCGCCAGCGCGAGCGCTTCCGAACGGCCGAGCCCGGCGCCCGCGCCGGTCACCACGGCGACCTTGCCGCGCAGGTCCAACGCCTGACTGTCCACAGTAGAACTCCTTCGTCGCGGGTTTCGCGGTTGCGCACCGCCGCGGCGGTTCGTGACTCCACTAGTCGAAAGTGACGATCTGGCGGACCAAGGCGGCATCACCGCTGCTCAGCGCGCTCAGCCCGTCGTTGATGTCGGAAAGGGCGATCCGCCTGCTCACCATGCCTTCGAGGTCGAGCAGTCCGGCCCGCCAGAAGTCCAGCAGCCGCGGGATGTCCCGGCGCGGGTCGGCCGAGCCGTAGAACGACGGCAGGATGTTCCGCTCGTTGACGAACAATTCCTGCGCGGAGAACTCGACCTTCTCGTCCGGCCCACCGGCACCGACGAGCACCACGTCACCGCCGCGCCGCGCCGCGTCGTAGGCGGCGCGGATCGTGGCGGAGCGCCCGACGACCTCGATGGCGTAGTCGAACCCGGCACCGCCGGTCAGTTCCTGCTTGAGATCGTCCAAGCCCTCCGGCGTGGTCGCGTGCGTCGCACCGAACCGCTTCGCCCCGGCGTGCTTGGCGGTCACCGGGTCCACGGCCACGATCTGCCGCGCACCGGCGATCCGGGCGCCCTGGATGACCGAGATCCCGACGCCGCCCGCGCCGATCACGACCACTGTGGACCCCGGCTCGACCCGCGCGGTGTTGAGCACCGCGCCGACCCCGGTCAGCACTCCGCAGCTGAGCAGCGCGGCGACCTCGAACGGCACGTCCGGTTCGACCTTGACCACGCCGTCCCGGGGCACGACCAGCTCCTCCGCGAACGTGCCGGTGCCGGTGAATCCGAAGGCGGGCGCGGCACCGACCTCGAACCTGGGCGAGGTGAACGACGCGACCACGTGCACCTGGCACAGGTGCGGCTGCGCGTTGAGGCAGTCCCGGCAGTTGCCGCACGGCGGGACGAACGCGATGGTGACGCGGTCGCCCGGCGCCAGGTCGGTCACCTGCTCGCCCACCGCGAGCACTTCGCCCGCCCCTTCGTGGCCCAGCACTCCGGGAGCGAGCGCGGGAAGGCCACCGTTCATCGCCGAGAGATCGCTGTGGCAGATCCCCGCGGCGCGGACGCGCAGGTGCACCTCGCCCGGCCCCGGCGGCACGACCCGGACGTCCGTGCGGACGTCCAGCGCGTCGTCGCCGATCTGGTTGAGCACCGCTGCCTTCACCGGCCCGTCTCCCCACCAAGTCCGAGAACGCCGCATAGCGGCTGTTATGTGCGACACACACTAGAACTTGTTTTCAGGATGTTCAAGAGTCGTCGTCAGCTTCACTTCCTGCAATGAACAGTGCACCTTTCGGACAAAGATGCACGGCTTTCGCAACACGTTCTACATCTTCGTCCGGTACCGGGTGCCGGATCTGCAACAGCTCGTCGTCGTCCAGCTCGAACACCGCCGGGGCCAGCCCGACGCAGACTCCGTTCGCCTCGCACAGCTCGGTCCGCACGCCGATCTCCATCGCTTCCTCCGCGTTCGTAGGGCTCGGCTCATCGGGCGCTCGACGCGGGCGGACCTAGAAGGGCAACGAGACGGTGCCGCGGGATTCACTACTCCATTCGGAGGCCATCGGAACTTGACCGCTCATGCGACACCGGCGCGCACCGCTCCGGCCTGCCCGCTCATCGCCGGCACACGATGTAGAACAAGTTGCATATTAGCGACCCAGGGAAGCCTGCGCGGAAAAAGACGTTGTCACCACGCTGGTCGACTCCGGGGCACCCGGCGGTCTAAAGTAACTGAAACTTGTTGCACACAGCGCCCGGCCGGGTCGCTCGCCCAGGAGGCCCCATGCGCATCGGCTTCAACTCCGACCAGGAACGGCTGCGCAAGCGCCTGCGCGACTACTTCGCGCAGCTGATGACCGACGAGCTCCGGGAGGAGCTCGCGACCGGGGGTGATTACGGCGACGGCGAGGCGTACAAGCGGATCGTCCGCCAGCTCGGCTCCGACGGCTGGCTCGCGCTCGGCTGGCCCCGGGAGCACGGCGGGCACGGCGGCACGATGCTGGAGCAGCTCATCTTCACCGACGAGGCCGCCATCGCCGGAGTGCCGGTTCCGTTCCTGACGCTCAACAGCGTCGCGCCCACGATCATGCGCTACGGCAGCGCCGAGCAGCGGGCGCACTTCCTGCCCGGCATCGCCGCCGGTGAGATCCACTTCTCCATCGGCTACTCCGAGCCGGAAGCGGGCACCGACCTCGCTTCGCTGCGCACCACCGCGGTCCGCGACGGCGACGAGTACGTGATCAACGGCCAGAAGATGTGGACCAGCCTGGTGCAGTACGCCGACTACGTGTGGCTGGCCTGCCGGACCGATCCGGAAGCCCGCAAGCACAAGGGCCTGAGCATGCTGATCGTCCCGACGGACGCACCGGGTTTCTCCTGGACACCGGTGCACACCGTCGCCGGGCCGACCACCAGCGCCACCTACTACGAGGACGTGCGGGTTCCGGCCACGGCGCTGGTCGGCGGCGAGAACGAGGGCTGGCCGCTGATCACCAACCAGCTCAACCACGAGCGGGTCGCGCTGACCTCGGCCGCGCCGATCCGCTCCGCCCTGGCGCAGGTCCGCGAATGGGCGCGGGAGACCGAGCTGCCGGACGGCCGCCGGGTCATCGACCAGGAGTGGGTGCGCACGCACCTCGCGCGGGTGCACGCGGGTGCCGAGGTGTTGAAGCTGATGAACTGGAAGATCGCCTGGACCGCGGAGCAGCAGCCTGCTCCCGCGGCCGCCTCGGCGACCAAGGTCTACGGCACCGAGCTGGCCACCGAGGCCTACCGGCTGCTGATGGAGGTGCTCGGGCCCGCCGCGCACGTCCGCGGAGGTTCGCCCGGCGCCGCGCTGCACGGCCGAGTCGAGCGGATGCACCGCTCGGCGCTGATCCTCACCTTCGGCGGCGGCACCAACGAAGTCCAGCGCGACATCGTCTCGACCGTTGGGCTCGGACTGCCCCCTGCGCGGCGCTGACCCCCTGCGCCGACCCCTGCCGAACACGTTCACCGCCGAGGTTCCGCCCGGCAGTTCCTTCCCGAAGGAGTCCGCAGCCGATGGATTTCGCACCTACCGAGGCTCAGCAAGATCTGACCGAGTTGACCCGCAGCATCCTCACCGACCGGGTGACGACGGCTCGGCTGCGCGAGGTCGAGTCCCAGCCCGACCGCTTCGACCGTGCACTGTGGACGGACCTGGCGAAGGCCGGGGTGCTCGGCGCGGCGCTGCCGGAATCCCTCGGCGGCGGTGGCTGCGGACTGCTCGAGCAGTGCAGCGTGCTGGTGGAGCTGGGCCGGGCGGTGGCGCCGGTGCCGTACCTGACCTCGATCGCGGCGGGCGCCTCCGCGGTGGCCCGCTTCGGCGACGAGCAGCAGCTGGAACGGTTCGCGCGCCCGGCGGGTGACGGCGAGATCGTGCTGACCGCCGCGCTCGCCGAAGATGCCGACCCGCTGCCGGAAACCCCCGCGACCCGCGCGGATCGCTCCGGCGGCGAGTGGTTCCTCAGCGGCCGGAAGGTCGCCGTGCCCGCCGGTTGCGCCGCCGACTTCTTCCTGGTGCCCGCGGCCACCGAGCGCGGTCCGCTGGTGTTCGTGGTCGGGGCGTCCGACGAGGGCGTGTCCGTGCGGCGGCAGGAAGTGGTCGACTCCGACAGCGAAGCGCTGCTCGACCTCACCGAGGTCCGGCTGGGCGATGATCGGGTGCTGGGCGGCGAGGACGCCGCGAGCTGGCTCGCCGCGCGCAGCACGCTCGGCCTGTGCGCCGAACAGCTCGGCGTGCTGGAACGCGCGCTGGAGCTGACCGCCGAGTACGCCCGGGAACGGACCCAGTTCGAGCGTCCGATCGGGAGTTTCCAGGCCGTTTCGCAGCGCCTCGCGGACGCCTTCGTCGACGTCGAAGCGGTCCGGTTGACCACCTGGCAGGCCGCTTGGCGCGCGACCGAGGGCCTGCCCTGCCACAGCGAGGTGGCGACCGCGAAGTTCTGGGCCGCCGAGGCAGGTCACCGCGTGGCGCACACCGCCGTGCACGTGCACGGGGGCGTGGGCATCGACCTCGAACACCACCTGCACCGGTATTTCGTCGCCGCCAAGCGCCGCGAGTTCGCCCTCGGTGCCGCCTCCGCCAACCTGCGCCGGATCGGCGCCGCGCTGGCCGGTGCGGACGGACCCGACCTGGACTGAGCGGCGACATCGTTCGCGCAGTCACCCGGCGGGCGTCCGCGAGTGCATTCGGCCGCCCGGCATCTGACGAGGGAGTCGCATGTCCGAGCACGTTCCGACGGTCACCGAACTGCTCGTCGCGCGCGCCGCCGACGAGCGCCCGGGACTCAAGTTCGAGCAGCAGGAATGGTCGTGGTCCGAGCACGTGCAGTGCTGCGCCGACCGCGCCGCCCTGCTGCAGGCGCTGCACCGCGGCGATCGCCCGTTCCACGTCGGCGTGCTGCTGGACAACGTTCCCGAGTTCTCGTTCCTGCTGGGTGCGGCCGCGCTGTCCGGCTCTGTCCTGGTCGGACTCAACACCGGGCGGCGCGGCGAGTCGCTGGGCCGCGACGTGCGGTTGGCCGACTGCGAACTGGTCGTGACCGAGAGCAAGCACTCGGCGCTGCTCGCGGGAGTGGACTTGGATTCCGCGCGGGTGCTGGTCATCGACGATGCCGAATGGGCGGGCCTGCTCGCCGAGCATCGCGGCTCGCCGCTGGACCCGGTGGCGGCCGAACCGGACGACCTGCTCGCGCTGCTGTTCACCTCCGGCACCGGGGGTGAGCCGAAAGCCGTCCGCTGCACCCACGAGAAGATCGCCTTTCCCGGGCGGATGCTGGCCAACCGGTTCGGTCTCGCGCCCAGCGACGGGGTTTACCTGTCGATGCCGATGTTCCACTCGAACGCGCTGTTCGCGGGGTGGGCGGTCGGATTGGCCGCCGGTGCCGCGCTCGGGCTGCGCCGGCGCTTCTCCGCGTCCGGGTTCCTGGCCGACGTGCGGCGATTCGGCTCGACCTACGCGAACTACGTCGGCAAACCGCTCTCCTACATCCTCGCGACCCCGGCGCGGGACGACGACGCCGACAACCCGCTGCGGATCGTTTACGGCAACGAGGGCGCCGAAAACGACCTGGACCGGTTCGCCGAGCGCTTCGGCTGCCAGGTCGTGGACGGTTTCGGCTCCACCGAAGGCGGCGTGGTCGTGCAGCGCACCCCCGACACACCGACCGGCGCGCTCGGCCGTCCCGGGCCGGGAGTGGCAGTGCTCGACCCGGCGACCGAGCAGCGCTGCCCCGCCGCCGAATTCGACCGCGACGGCCGGGTCACGAACCCGGATCAAGCGGTCGGCGAACTGGTCAACACCGCGGGCGCGGGCTCGTTCGCCGGCTACTACAAGGCGCCGGAGGAGAACGCGCAGCGGATGCGCGGCGGCATGTACTGGAGCGGGGACCTCGCCTACCTGGACAGGGACGGGTTCTGCTACTTCGTCGGCCGCTCCGGCGACTGGTTGCGGGTGGACGGCGAGAACCTGGGCACCGCCCCGGTCGAACGGATCCTGCTGCGCCACCCCGGCATCGCGCAGGCAGCGGTCTACGCCGTGCCCGACGCCGAGGTCGGCGACCAGGTGATGGCCGCGATCGTGCTCGCGGACGCACCGCTTACCGCCGCCGAGCTCGGCGATTTCCTCGCCGCGCAGCCGGACCTGGCCCCCAAGCAGCTCCCCCGCTTCGTCCGCATCGCCGCCGACCTGCCGCGCACCGCCACGCACAAGGTCCTCAAACGCCCGCTGGCGGCGGAACGCTGGAACTGCACCGACCCGGTGTGGTGGCGCCCGGGCCAGGACCCGTCGTTCGAGCTGCTGACCCCCGAGCGCGCCGCCGAGCTCACCGCCTCTGAGTGAACGACCTGTTCGTCCCACTAGATTGGTCAAACGGTCCGTTCACTCCGAAAGTTCGGCTCGCGGGGACCTCCCGGAATCGGACGGCAGCGCGGAATCGGGCGGCAGCGCAACGCTCTGCCGGTCCGGGGTGATGGTCCACTGCCACGCCGACAGCGGCGGTTCGCCGCGTTGCTGCCACCAGCGGTAGGCCGCCTCGGCCGCGTCCCACAACCGGCGCGGACCGAACTGGCGGACCACATACCGATCGTTGCCCTCCGGGACGATGCTGGCCCACGATCCGGACAGCGGATCGCGCAACCACGCCACTCCGGGCCGATCCTCGGTGCGGTCCCACACGTTCACCCGGCACGACGGCACCGCGACCGCGATCGGCCAGCGGTGATCATCGGCCAGTAGTGGCACCCACGGCGCGAGATCGGTGAAGCCGAGGTCCGCCGCCGGATCGTCGAAGCGTTCCGCCCCGACAGGATCGGACGCGACCCGGTGCGAACGCAGCTCCATGAAACCGACTCGCAGGGCGGTGGCGCGCCCGGTCGCCGTCCCGTCCTCGCCGACGACGAACCGCACCAGCGGGCCGGAAGCGAGATCGGTCCGCATCGGCGCGAGAATCACCCCGCCCGGACGGGTGTTCACCACCCACGGGAACGGCAACTGTCCTACGTGGACACCTGCGGTCGAGATCACGCGATCCACCCGGTCCGGCAGAACGTCGGCCACCCCATCGGCCAACCTGGCGTCCACCGCTGCGAAACCCGCCGTCTCCAGGCGCTTCCGCGCGTCCGCCGCCAACACCGGGTCGATCTCCACCGTGGTGACGCTCCCCCGCGCACCGACGATGTGAGCGAGCAGCGCAGCACTCCACCCGGTACCTGTGCCGACCTCGAAAACCACGTGCCCCGGACGCACGTCCGACTCGGCCAGCATGCCGAGCACCACCGACGGCATGGACGCCGAGCAGGTAGGCCGATCGCCGACCACCGGCCAGGCGGTCGCCCCACCGTCGAACTGGGTCACGATGACGCGGTTGGAGTAGACCGCCGCGAGCCAGCGGTCCGGTTCCGCGGCCCGATCCAGCGCCAGGTACGGCCCGTCCTCGGCCTCTCGCACCCACATGCGATCGGGGATGAACCACTCGCGCGGGACCGCGGTCAGCACCGAACGGAAATCGGCCGGGAGGCCCCCGGCCGATTCCAATTCGTCGATCAGCGTACGCACGCCGTCATCATCGGCGGCGAGGGTCACGCGTCGTCCTCGTATTTTTTCGGGTCCACGTCTCCGCTGGTCTTGCCGGTCTGCTTGTCGTCCTCGACCGAGTGGTCGTTCTTTTCTTCGCCCACTGCCGTGACCTCCTTCGACCTCGCCAAGATTAGGAAACGCGCCCGGTAGCGCGGAACCCTACTCGCTCGCCCGGACCAACGGCCCCGGCAAACGACTTCCGGCAACTGAATAATTGCCAGAAGCGCAAGGCGAGATCTACGAAATCACGGAGGACGGCGAGTCCCTTCCGGACCCTCGGCCTGCGCAACGGAAACGCGGGAACGCCATGCGCAATGGCATCCCCGCTCCCGCGCTTCAGCGGATCTTGTCCAGCCGGTCGAAGGTTTCGCCCGCCTCGCGCAGCAGGCTCTCCATCACGTCGGCGACCGGGCGGACCTCGTTCATCCGGCCGACGATCTGGCCGACCGGCATGGACACCACCTCCGGATCGCCGGAGCGGGTGATCCGCTGGTGGGCCTCGCTGACCAGGATGTTCTGCAGCGGCATCGGCAGCGGGTCCGGTGCGTCCGGCTCGGCCCAAGCGTCGGTCCAGCGGGTTTTCAGCAATCGCGCGGGTTTTCCGGTGTAGATCCGGGTGCGGACCGTGTCGCTGGAGTCCGCGCCGACCAGCGCGCGCTGCATCGCCTCGCCACCGAGGGCGATGCCGTACTCCTTGGTGGCCAGCCAGCACGAGCCCATCCACGCGCCGCTGGCACCCAGCGCGAGCGCAGCCGCGACCTGACGCCCCGAGCCGATTCCGCCCGCGGCCAGCACGGGTACCTCCTCCCCCACCGCGTCGACGATCTCCGGCACGAGCACCATCGTGGCGATTTCCCCGGTGTGCCCACCGGCTTCGTGGCCCTGCGCCACCACGACGTCCACGCCCTTGTCCACGTGGCGGCGAGCGTGCTCGGCCTTGCCCGCGAGGGCCGCGACCAGCACGCCGTCCTCGTGCGCGCGCCCGATGACGTCCGGCGGCGGCGATCCGAGTGCGTTCGCGATCAGCTTCACCGGGTGCTTCAGCGCCACGTCGACGTGCGAGCGCGCCACCGAGTGCAGCCAGCCCAGCACCGCGTCCCCGCTCCGCTCGCCCTCCGGGAGTTCGGGCAACCCGAGCCGGGTCATCGTCTGCTGCACGAATTCCCGGTGCTGATCCGGAATCATCGACTCGATGTCCACATCGGACACTTCGGTCGGCACGGTGGACGGCATCACGACGTCCACCCCGTAGGGGCGGCCGCCGGTGTTCTCGTCCATCCAGTCCAGCACCGAATCCAGCTCGTCGGCGTCGTTGAACCGCACGCAGCCGAGCACGCCGAGCCCGCCGGCGCGGCTGATCGCGGCGGCGACGTGCTCGGACGGGGTGAACCCGACGATCGGCTGCTCGATGCCGAGTCGGTCGCAGAGGGCGGTGCGCATCACGGCTTCCTTTCGACTGCGTCGGCCACCGCTGCGGTGCCCGGCTGCTTGGTGCTGCTGGGTTCGTGCTGCTCGGCGTGCTGCTGCGCCCAGCGGTAGTCCGGTTTGCCGCTGGGTGAGCGCTGCACCTGGTCGACCAGCCACAACTTGCGCGGCACCTTGTAGCCCGCGATCCGCTCACGGTTGTGCGCTTCGAGCTCCGGCCAGGCCAGGTCCGCGCCCGGCCGGGGCTGCACGACGGCGGCGACGCACTGGCCGAGCCGCTCGTCGGGCGCGCCGAACACCAGCGCGTCGAACACGTCGGGGTGCGCTTTCAGCACGGCCTCGACTTCCTCGGGGTAGACCTTCTCGCCGCCGGTGTTGATGGACATCGAGCCGCGGCCCAGCATCGTCACCGTGCCGTCGGCCTCGTAGCGGGCGTAGTCACCGGGCACGACGTAGCGGGTGCCGTCGATCTCGACGAACACCTTCGCCGTCTTCTCCGGGTCGTTGTAGTAGCCCAGCGGCACGTGCCCGGCGCGGGCGAGCAGGCCGACCTCGCTGGAGTCGGCGGGCAGCACGTTGCCGTCCGAGCCGATGATCGCGGTCGACGAGTCCGCGTTGACCCGCGGGCCGCCGGTCTGCGCACCGCCCTTGGACAGCACGCCGATCCCGCTGAACCCGGTCTCCGAGCTGCCGATCGAGTCGGTGAGCACCACGTTCGGCAGCGCCTCCAGGTACTGCTCCTGCACCGACGGCGAGAAAAGCGCCGCACTGCTGGAAATCGCGACCACCGACGACGCGTCGTAGCCGCCCGAGTGATACGCCTCGATCAACGGCCGGGCCATCGCGTCACCGGTGATGGCCAGGACGTTCACCGAGTGCTGCTCGACGGCCCGCCAGATCTCGTCCGCGTCGAACTCGGGCAGCAGCACGACCGTGCTGCACGCGAACAGGTTCCCGAACGTGGCCCACTGCGCCGCGCCGTGGATGAACGGTGCGGCCGGTAACCGGACGAGGCCACCGCTGTCGGCGCCCTCGCGCGCCTGCTGCCACTCGTCGGCGACCGGCTCGCCGGTCATGAAGTCGATCCCGCCGCCGAGGGTGCGCCAGACGTCCTCGTGGCGCCACATCACGCCCTTCGGATTTCCCGTCGTGCCACCGGTGTAGAGCAGGAACAGGTCGCCGTCCGAGCGCGGCTCGAAGTCCCGCTCCGGTGCGGCGCCCTGCAGCGCCGACTCGTAGGAAACCCCGCCGTAGCGGGCGAAATCGAGGTCGCTGCCGTCCTCGATGACCAGCACGTGCCGCAAGCCGTCGGGCAGCGACTCGGCGACCCGGTCGGCGTAGCGGCGCTCGTGCACCAGCGCGGACAGGTCCGCGTCGTCGAAGATGTAGCGCAGTTCGTTGGGCACGTAGCGGTAGTTCACGTTGACCGCGACGGCCCGCAACTTGTAGGCGGCGAGCATGGCTTCCAGCGCCTCGATGCCGTTGCGCGCGTAAACCCCGATGTGCGAACCCCGGCCGAGGCCGCGTTCGGCGAGGTGGTGCGCGAGCCGGTTCGCCCGCTGCTCCAGTTCGAGGAAGGTGACCCGGCGTTCGCCGCAGATCACGGCGACGCGGTTCGGTGTCAGGTCGACGGCGTGCTCGAAGAGATCTGCGATGTTGTGTGCCACCCGATCGAAACTAGAACATGTTATCGTGCGTGGCAACGGGCCGCCGCACGACATCCTCCGGAGGACGCCCATGACCGCCACGCCGGCGCAAGAGAACCGAGAAGTCTCCGAGCAAGCGCACTGCCTGGTGCAGCGGCACGGCCCGGTGCTGGTCGTGACGCTGAACCGGCCCGAAGCGCGAAACGCGCTCTCCGCCGAGATGATGTCGATCATGCGCGAGGCGTGGGACGAGGTCGACGCCAACGACGAGATCCGGGCCTGCGTGCTCACCGGCGCGGGCGGGGCGTTCTGCGCCGGTGCGGACCTCAAGGCGATGAGCAGCGCGCATCCCGGGGACAACGACAACGGCGACCTCTCGGTGATCGAGCCGCTGCTGAAGGGCCGCAGGCTCAGCAAGCCGCTCATCGCCGCCGTGGAAGGCCCGGCGGTCGCCGGTGGCACGGAGATCCTGCAGGCCACCGACATCCGCGTCGCGGGCAGCAGTGCGCGCTTCGGGGTTTCCGAATGCCGGTGGGGACTGTTCCCGCTGGGCGGTTCGGCCGTGCGGCTGCCGCGCCAGATCCCGTACACGCTGGCGGCGGAAATCCTGCTCACCGGCAGGCACCTGACCGCAGAAGAAGCACGCGAGATCGGCCTGATCGGCCGGGTCGTGCCGGACGGCGAGGCGTTGAACACCGCGCTCGAACTGGCCGAGGCGGTGGCCGCCAACGGGCCGCTGGCGGTGCGGGCGATCCTGCGCACGATGCGGGAAACCGAAGGCATGCCGGAGAACGAGGCGTTCGCGGTGGACACCCGCCTCGGCCTCGACGTCTTCCGCAGCGCCGACGCCAAGGAGGGCCCGCGCGCCTTCGCCGAAAAGCGCAAACCCGAATTCCGCGGCGAATGACTTTCAACTTCCGGAGCCGAGCACCCCGAACTTCCGGAGTGAACGGCCTGTTCGCCCAATCTATTCGGACGAACGGTCCGTTCGCTCACGGACCACCGCGCATAGGCCCCCCGTGCTGACACCCCGACGCGCCACCCCAGCCGGGCAGATTGAGCCGAGTGAACGGCCTGTTCGTCCCACTAGATTGGTCAAACGGTCCGTTCGCTCGGTATCGTCCCGCGCGAGCAAGCAAGATTTCCGCGTTTAGCTGCGGGTGACGCCCGGAATCGCTGTGACAGCTGGGCGCGGGCGTTGCCGTGCCGCCTGGTACGAGCGCCTGAGTTCGTCGAGCACGGCATCGGGTTCGGTACGTATGCGCGCAGGCAAGCTGTGCACGACCACGATCCCCGCAGCGGTCATCATCGTGTGCCGCCGGACGGTGTTCTCGTAATCAGCGGGCGATAGGTGGTAGGCGCGAGAGTCGATCTGCCAAGCGAGGCCGACCTCGTCGATCCATCCATCAGGGACGCCGAGCAGGGTTCCGTCCGCAGCCAGCAGTCGCGCGTTCCACCACATCGCGGGCAGGTCGGAGCCCCGCACCAACCGGTAAGCCCATCCCTCAGCAGCGGAATGGACGTTGACCGACATCTCGCCCAGCGCCACTCTGCACCGGGACGAACCACGTTGTGAGCCGGCAGCGAGCTCCGCGGCTAACGAGGCCGGGGTCACCATGCCCCGTTGCACGGCCTCCGCGAGCAATGCGCGCACCTCGTCCAGCGAGGTCAGCTGACGTGCCGCGTCGAGCAGTGCGCGGACCAGCGGCGCCACCCTGAAGCCGCTCCGGATTACGGCTGTCGGCAAGCGCTCGGTTCGCTCGACCTCCACGAATCCCTTGCTGGCGCGCTTGCGAGCCACCGGTATCAACACGTGGACAACGTCGGTCTCGGGCCGCCGTCGAATCCCGTGCAACGCGCATCCAGCCAAACCGGTGATCATCGAACCGTCACCTGCATAGCGCAGCGCCGCTGCATAACGTTGTTCGGTTGTCGCTTCGCCCGAGCGAAGCAGCATTACGCCGGGCAGCAGTCTGGTCCACGATCCGGCGTCCGATGCCCGGTAAAAGACCGTCTGGCGCGGTACGCCGAGCTGATCAAGCTCGCGGACCGTGATGACATCACGATCCGCCGCAGTGACCACTGCGTCCCAATCTGCACGCGCTCGAATCGGCATCCTTCCAAGTTGCTCCGATGCCGCTCCGTGAGCAAGTGTGGTTTCGCGGATCTGTGGACAAATCCGCTCCCTGTGGACAGCTCTCGCCGATGTCGGTGAGCGAACGGACCGTTTGACCAATCTATTCGGACGAACAGTCCGTTCGCTCTAATGCTTGGCGGTGGAGTCGGCCCAGTACGGCTCCTTCAGCTTGCGCTTGTAGAGCTTGCCGTTGGGGTCGCGGGGGAGTTCGGCGGTGAACTCGACACTGCGGGGGAGCTTGAACTTAGCGAGCTTGCCGCGGGCGAAATCCAGGAGTTCGGCGGCGAGTTCGGCGCCGGCGGCGGCATCCTCGGCGGGCTGGACCACGGCTTTGACCTCTTCGCCCCAGTCCTGGTGCGGCACGCCAAAAACGGCGATGTCCGCGACCTTCGGATGCACCGACAACACGTTCTCGATCTCGGCCGGGTAGATGTTCACGCCACCGGAAATGATCATGTCGCTCTTCCGGTCGCACAGGTACAGGTACCCGTCGTCGTCCAGATACCCCATGTCCCCGAGCGTGAACATGTCGCGGACGCGGGCTTTCCGCGTCTTCTCCGGATCCTGGTGGTACTCGAAGGTGGACGCGCCCATCCGCATGTAGACCGTGCCGACCTCGCCCACGGGCAGCTCCCCGCCCTCGTCGTCGAGGATCTGCACCACCGAACCGGGCCACGGCAACCCGACCGAACCCGGTTTGCGCAGCCACTCCTCGGCCGGAATCACCGTGCCGCCGCCTTCGGTCGCGGCGTAGTACTCGATCACCACCGGACCCCACCAATCGAGCATCTGCCGCTTCACCTCGATCGGGCAGGGCGCGGCACCGTGGATCGCGGCCCGCATCGACGAGACGTCGTAGTGCTGCCGCGTTTCCTCCGGCAGCGCCAGCAAGCGGTGGAACTGCGTGGGAACCATGTGGGTGTGGGTCACCCGGTGCTGCTCGATGAGTTTCAGCATCCGCTCCGGATCCCAGCGATCCATCAGCACCGCCGTGTGCCCGAGCTGGATCGAAATGCTCACGAAGTTCAGCACCGCCGTGTGGTACAGCGGCGAACCGCACAGGTGCACATGATCGTCGAACGCCTGCAGGCCGAAGATCCCGAAGAATCCCTGCGACTGCGCCGGAACCTCGTCCGGGTCGGCACCGCTGAGCGCGCGGCGCACGCCCTTCGGCCGCCCCGTGGTCCCGGACGTGTAGAGCATCGGCGAACCGGCGGTGCGCACGTCCGGCCGCGCCACGGGTTCCTTCTCGCCGAGTTCCGACAGCGGGCGGAAACCCGCCACCTCGCCGACGGCGAAGCAACGTTCTTCGGCAAGACCGGCCTCCGCCGCGGCCTCCCCCGCCGCCTCGGCGAACCGCTCGTGCGCGAGGAACGCCTTGGCGCCGCTGTCCCCGACGATGTAGGCGATCTCCGCGCCGACCAGGTGCCAGTTCACCGTGACCACGTACAGCCCGGTCTGCATCGCCGCGAAGTACGCCGCGACCAGGTCGAATCCGTTCGGCAGCAGCAGCACGATGCTGTCGCCGGGCGAGAGGCCCATGCGCTGCAACCCGCGCCCGATCCGGTCGGCTTCGGCGGCGAGTTCGCCGTAGCCGGCCTCCCGCCCGTCCGGAGTGACCAGTGCGGTCCGGCTGGGCTGTTCCGCGGCGATGTTCCACAGTCCGATAGCGGTCACGGTGCACTCCTGTTCCCGGACGCCGACAATGCCCACAAAGCTAGAACGTGTTTCACGATTGCGGCAAGTCCGGGCCGAGTACCGCATCGGCGACCGCGCGCAGCTGCGCCGCGTCCCGGCAACCGACCAGCAGCGTGTCCACACCGGACTCCTCCCAGCGCCGGACGCCGGCGCGCACCTGCTCGCGGTCGCCGATGATGGAGACGTCGTCGACCAGCTCGTCCGGCACCGCGGCTGCGGCCTCAGCGCGCTGACCGGCGCGGAAAAGCCCGGTGATGTCCTCGACCACCTCGCCGTAGCCCATCCGGCGGAACAGGTCGGCGTGGAAGTTCACCTGCTCCGAGCCCATGCCGCCGATGTAGAGCGCCAGGTAGGGCTTCACCTTCGCCTTCTCCGCAACGGGATCGTCGGTTACGACGACCGGGCAGGTGGCGGCCACCTCGAACCCGGAGCGGTCGTTGCGCGCGCCGGGACGCGCGAAACCGTCCGCGAGCCACTGCTGGTAGACCTCGGCGATGCGCGGCGAGAAGTACACCGCGATCCAGCCGTCCGCGATCTCCGCGGTCTGCGCGACGTTCCGCGGACCTTCGGCGCCGAGCCAGATCGGCAGGTCGGCGCGCAGCGGATGGGTGATCGGGCGCAGCGGCTTGCCGAGCCCGAGCGAGCCGGGACCGTCGAACGGCAGCGGATAGTGCGGACCGTCGTTGCGCACCGGCGCTTCCCGCGCCAGCACCTGGCGGATGATCGAAACGTATTCCCTGGTGCGCGCCAACGGTTTTCCGAACGGCTCGCCGTACCAGCCCTCCACCACCTGCGGGCCCGAGACGCCGAGCCCGAGCACGCAACGGCCTCCGGAAAGGTGGTCCAGCGTCAGCGCGTGCATGGCGCAGGACGTCGGCGAGCGCGCGGACAACTGGGCCACCGAAGTGCCCAGCCGGACCCGGTCGGTTCCCGAGCCCCACCAGGACAGCGGCGTGAACGCGTCGGAACCCCAGGACTCGGCGGCGAAAACGCCGTCGAAGCCGGCGCGTTCGGCTTCCGCGACGAGTTCCGCGGCGTTGTCCGGCGGTGCGGCACCCCAATATCCGAGCTGCAGACCGAGACGCACGATGGACCTCCTGACGTGGCGGGCGGCCGGTCCGGCCGCGGTCCTCCCATCCTGCGCCAGCGTTGCCCGATTTACGAGAACATGTTTCACTAATCGACGTGACTGAGATCTCCGAACCGCTCAGCGCACCGCTGGAAGTCGGTTTCGACTACACCCGTTCACTGGGATCCGTGCTCGGCCGCTTCGCCACCGCGCTGCGGCAGCGTCGGATCACCGGAGTGCGCGGATCGGACGGCCGGGTGCACGTGCCCGCGATCGAGTACGACCCGAGCACCTTCCAACCCCTCGACGAACTCGTCGACGTCGGCCCGGAGGGCACGGTGCTGAGCTGGTCCTGGGCACCGGACCCGCTGGAGGGCCAGCCGTTGCAGCACGCCTTCGCCTGGGCGCTGGTGCGCCTGGACGGCGCGGACACCCCGCTGCTGCACGCGGTCGACGCCGGTTCCGCCGACGGGATGCGCACCGGGATGCGGGTGCGTCCACGTTGGACGGACGAGCCCTGCGGGAGCATCCGGGACATCACCTGCTTCGAGCCCGCCACCGGCAACGCGCCGCAGCCGCCCGAGGCACAGCCGCCCGAGGCGCCGGAATCCGATGAACCGGTCACCATGCTGACCACCCCGATCCACCTGCACTACCAGCACTCCGCCTCACCGGAGGAGAGCCGCTACCTGCGCGGGCTCGCGGAAGGCAGGCTGCTCGGCCAGCGCTGCCCCGTCTGCGAGAAGGTCTACATCCCGCCGCGCGGCTCCTGCCCGATCGACGCGGTGCCCACCGAAGAAGAGGTCGAACTCCCGGACACCGGGATCGTGACCACTTTCTGCATCGTCAACGTGCCGTTCCTCGGCCAGCGCATCGACCCGCCCTACGTCGCCGCTTACGTGCTACTGGACGGCGCGGATATCCCGTTCCTGCACCTGGTTCTCGGCTGCGCGGCCGAGGACGTGCGGATGGGGATGCGGGTGCGCGCGGCGTGGAAACCGCGCGAGGAGTGGGACACGACGTTGCAGAACATCGACCACTTCGAGCCGTCCGGGCAGCCGGACGCGCCCTTCGAGTCCTACTCCCACCACCTCTGAGGAGTCCTTTCGGAATGATTTGCGTAGCGGTGCCGGTAGCGGAACCTCAGCGGCTCCCTCGCTCCGGGATCGATTTCTGACGTAGCACCCTACGCGGCGAAATCGCTGTCCTCGCGAGGAAGCCGCTGAGAACCCGCCGCGGTGCCGGTTGCTTGCATGGTCACTGCTCAGCGGCTCCGCCGCTGACAAGACAAAGATCCGGACACCACACTCAAACGCCCCCTAAGAGCACCCCACCGCGTTCCCGACGGGGCGTGAAACCCCACCGCTGCGCGGGAAAACTCAACCGACATCGGGAAGGAGCGCGCATGGCCGACAACGATGTCGCCGTCGTCGGATTCGCCCAGGCGCCGAACGTCCGCGCCACCGACGGCACCACCAACGGCGTCGAGATGCTGGTGCCGGTGTTCGAGCAGGTTCTCGCGGACACCGGAATGTCCAACAAGGACGTCGGGTTCTGGTGCTCCGGCTCGTCGGACTACATGGCCGGTCGCGCGTTCTCGTTCCTCGCGGCCATCGACGCGATCGGCGCCTTCCCACCGATCAACGAGTCGCACGTGGAGATGGACGCCGCGTGGGCGCTCTACGAGGCGTGGGTGAAGATCCGCACCGGCGAGGTGGACACCGCGCTGGTGTACGGCTTCGGCAAGGCCTCGGCGGGTGACCTGCGGCGCACGCTCGCGATGCAGCTGGACCCGTACTTCGTCGCGCCGCTGTGGCCGGATTCGGTCGGTGTCGCGGGATTGCAGGCCCGGCTCGGCCTGGAATCCGGGCGGTTCACCGAACGGCAAATGGCCGAAGTGGCGGCCCGATCCCGGGCCGATGCCAGGAAGAACCCCAACGCGCAGTTGTCGGGCGAGGTCGAAACCGCCGACCTGCTCCGCGAGCCGTACCTGGCGGATCCGCTGCGCAAGCACGACTGCGCCCCGATCACCGACGGAGCCTCCGCGATCGTGCTGGCCGGCGCGCGCCGCGCCCGCGACCTCTGCGACCGTCCCGCGTGGATCACCGGCCTGGAACACCGCATCGAATCCGCTCACCTGGGCATTCGCGACCTCACCACCTCGGAGTCGACCGCAGGCGCGGCGCGCGCGGCCGGTACGGCGGAGGTCGAGGTCGCCGAGCTGCACGCACCGTTCACCCACCAGGAACTCCTGCTGCGGGAGGCGATCGGGCTCGGCGACGACGTGCGCGTGAACCCCTCCGGTGGCGCGTTGTGCGGCAACCCGATGTTCTCGGCCGGACTCTCCCGGATCGGCGAAGCCGCGAGCCGGGTTTGGGACGGCGCGGCTCGGAAAGTGCTCGGACACGCCACCAGCGGCCCCGCGCTGCAGCAGAACCTCGTGTGCGTGATGGAAGGCGGGAATCGATGAGCAAGCAGCACACCGCCGTACTCGGCACCGGGCAGACCAAGCACGCCAGCCGCCGCACCGACGTCTCGATGGCCGGGCTCTGCCGCGAAGCGGTGGACCGCGCCATGGCCGACGCGGGCGTGGACTGGCAGGACATCGACGTGGTCGTGGTCGGCAAGGCCCCGGATCTGTTCGAGGGCGTCATGATGCCCGAGCTGATGCTCGCCGATGCGTTGGGCGCCAACGGAAAACCGCTGATGCGGGTGCACACCGCCGGTTCCGTCGGCGGCTCCACCGCGAACGTCGCGGCGAGCCTGGTGCAGGGCGGCGTGCACCGCCGGGTGCTGGCGGTCTCGTTCGAGAAGCAGTCCGAGTCGAACGCGATGTGGGCGCTGTCGATCTCACCGCCGTTCAACATGCCGGTCGGCGCGGGCGCGGGCGGCTACTTCGCGCCGCACGTGCGCTCCTACATCCGCCGTTCCGGCGCGCCGGAGCACGTCGGGGCGATGGTCGCGGTGAAGGATCGGCTCAACGGCAGCAAGAATCCCTACGCGCACGTGCGCAAATCGGATCTGACGGTCGAGTCGGTGATGGGTTCGCAGATGCTGTGGGACCCGATCCGCTACGACGAGACCTGTCCGTCCTCGGACGGCGCCTGCGCGATCGTGCTCGGCGACGAGACCGCCGCCCGCGACGCGGCGGCACCGGTCGCGTGGGTGCACGCGACCTCGATGCGCACCGAGCCCATCACCTTCTCCGGCCGCGACCAGGTGAGTCCGCAGGCGGGCAAGGACGCCGCCACCGCGCTGTGGAAGGAGGCGGGAATCACCGACCCGCTGTCCGAAGTGGATGTCGCGGAGATCTACGTGCCGTTCTCCTGGTTCGAGCCGATGTGGCTGGAGAACCTGGGGTTCGCCGCGGAAGGCGACGGCTGGCGGCTGACCGAGTCCGGTGCCACCGCGATCGACGGTCGGCTGCCGGTGAATCCTTCCGGCGGCGTGCTCTCCTCGAATCCGATCGGCGCCTCCGGCATGCTGCGCTTCGCCGAAGCCGCCAAGCAAGTAATGAAGCGCGCCGGGGACAACCAGGTCGACGGCGCGCGCACCGCGGTGGGGCACGCCTACGGCGGCGGTTCGCAGTACTTCTCGATGTGGGTCGTCGGTTCGGATCGGCCGGGTGAGCGCTGATGAAGTTCACGTTGTCGGTGGCCATGTGCCCGCTGGAAGAGCTCACCGAACTCGCCCGAACCGCCGAGCAGGCCGGATTCTCGGCCATCGCGCTGCCGGATTCCCTGTTCTACTCCGAAGATGTCGCTGCCGACTACCCGTACACCGCGGACGGCAAGCGGATGTGGAACGCGGAGACCCCGTGGGTCGATCCGCTCGTGGCCGCGGGCGCGATGGGCGCGGTGACCGAGCGGATCCGGTTCTACACCTCGGTGCTCAAGCTCGGTCCGCGCAATCCGGTGCTGCTGTCCCGGCAGGTCGCCTCGGCCGCCCGGCTGACCGGCGACCGCTTCGGGCTCGGGATCGGCATCGGCTGGACCCCGGAGGAGTTCGAGTGGTGCGGTGCGCCGTTCGAGCACCGCGGGCCGCGGGTGGACGAGGCGATCGACGTGCTGCGGCTGATCCTCGGCGGCGGAATGGTGGAGCACCACGGGGAGTTCTTCGACTTCGACCGGCTTCAGATGTCGCCGGCACCGGCCGAGCGGGTGCCGATCTACATCGGCGGGCACAGCAAGCGGGCCTTGCGCCGCGCCGCGCTGCGCGGCGACGGGTGGGCTTCGGCGATGATGAGCCTGGATCAGCTGCGCGAGACGATCGACCGGCTCACCGAGCTGCGCACCGAATTCGGGCGCGCGGCGGAACCTTTCGAGATCCAGGCGGTGTGCGTAGACCGCTTCGGCTTGGACGGCTACCGGGAGCAGGCCGACATCGGCGTCACCGACGCCATCACGGTCCCGTGGCTGTTGGACGGCCACCCCTTCGACGCGGATCTCCAGGCCAAGAAGGACTCCATAGCCCGCTTCGGCGAAAAGATCATCGCCCAGCTCTGACCGCCGCTCCCATGGGAGTCCGGCGCGCGGCCGACACTCCCGGACGCCACCCGATCAGCGCATCTTCCCCCGGAGTGAACGGACCGTTCGACCAATCTAGTGGGACGAGCGGTCCGTTCACTCGGATCGATTCACCGGATCGGGCTAGGCGCAGGCATGTCGGCGCAGCGCGTCAGTTTCCGGAGTGAACGGACCGTTTGACCAATCTAGTCGGACGAGCGGTCCGTTCACTTGGATCAATCCGCGTACGAGGAGGAACCATGCACCCCGATGTCGTCTGGACCGCCACCAAGGACGCCCAACCCGCCAGGCAAGCCGCGCTCGCCTCGATGGATGCCGTGGTGCGCGGCGCGAAAGCCGAATGGCTCGAGCTGTTCGCGCCGGACGCGGTGATCCAGGACCCGGTCGGCAAGTCCCCGCTGGACCCGGAAGGCAACGGCCACCACGGCAGGCCCGGGATCGAAGGCTTCTGGGACAACACGATTTCCACGGCCGCACGCCTGGAATTCCACATCCACGAGTCCTTCGCGGCGGGCGACGAGGTCGCCAACGTCGGCTTCATCCGCACCCACCTGCCGGACGGCTCGATCATGGACGCCGAGGGCGTGTTCATCTACCAAGTGGACGGCGACGGCAAACTCCGCTCCATGCGGGCCTTCTGGGAGTTCGAGCGGGCGATGGCCACGCTGCGGCAGGGCTGACCCGGCGAAGCCGATCCAACGAAAAGCGCGGCACCGGAACTCCCGGTGCCGCGCTTTCGCTTCGCCTCAGCGGTACTTGACCTGGAACTCCTTGATCCCGTTGAGCCAGCCCGAACGCAGCCGCCGCGGCTCACCGGCCTTGGTGATGTCCGGCATCTGCTCCGCGATCGCCTGGAAGATCAGGTCGATCTCCAGCTTCGCCAGATTGGCCCCGAGGCAGTAATGCGCGCCAGTCCCACCGAACCCGACGTGCGGATTCGGGTCCCGGGTGATGTCGAACTTCTCCGGCGAGTCGAAGACCTCCGGGTCGAAGTTCGCCGAGCTGTAGAACATCGCGACCCGCTGGCCCTCCTTGATCGGCACCCCGCGCAGCTCGGTGTCCGCGAGCGCGGTGCGCTGGAAGGACATCACCGGAGTCGCCCACCGCACGATCTCGTCGGCGGCGGTCGATGGCCGTTCGGCCTTGTAGTGCTCCCACTGCTGCGGGTTCTCCAGCAAGGCGCGCATGCCGTGGGTGATCGCGTTGCGCGTGGTCTCGTTGCCCGCAACGGCCAGCAGCAGCACGAAGAACCCGAACTCGTCGTCGGTGAGCGCGTGCCCGTCGACGTCGGCCTGCACCAGTTTCGTGACGATGTCGTCCATCGGACAACCGCGGCGCTGCTCGGCCATGTTCATGCTGTAACCGAGCAGTTCGGTCGCCGCGGTGACCGGCTCGATCTCGTACTCCGGGTCGTCGTAGGACACCATCTGGTTGGACCAGTCGAAGATGTCCTTGCGGTGCTCCTGCGGGATGCCCAGCAGTTCCGCGATCGCCTGCAGCGGCAGCTCGCACGCGACGTCGGTGACGAAGTCCCCGGTCTCGCCGGCCAGCGCGGTGCTGACGACCTTCTCGGCCCGCTCGTTGAGCGCGTCCCGCAGGTTGTTGATCGCCCTCGGGGTGAAGCCGCGGGAGACGATGCCGCGCAGCTTGGTGTGCTCCGGCGGGTCCATGTTCAGCAGGATCAGCCGCTGCATCTCGATCTGATCGCGGCTCATCTCGTCGTTGAAGCGGGTGATCGCGGTGTTCTTCCAGGAGGAGAACACGTCGCTGCGGCGGGACACCTCCCGGACGTCCGCGTGCTTGCTGACCACCCAGTAGCCGTCGTCGTCGTACCCGGCCTTCCCGTGCGGCAGCGGGTTCCACCACACCGGGGCGGTCCGGCGGAGTTCGGCGAACTCCTCCATCGGCACTCGGTGGGCGTAGAGGTCTGGGTCGGTGAAGTCGAAGCCGGCGGGGATGCGGGGCGCGACCACGGCAACCTCCTGCGGTCGGATCCACGGGATCTCAGTGAGAACTTGTTCTATGTGAACGGAACCACAGTGATCTCGAAAAGTAAACCCGTGTAACCAGCGCCGAGCGTCGGCATATTGCCGCTGACAACGGAAGATCGTCCGCGGACGCGCAGGCACCCGCGCGGAGCCTTGCCGTCCGAGAGAACACGTTCTACATTCCTGGTCGAGTCCGTTCACACCGAGGGGAGACGACGGTGGGCTATCCGGTGATCGTGGACGCGGCGCGCACGCCGATCGGCAAGCGGCGGGGCGAGCTGTCCGGCTTGCATCCCGCGGAGATCCTCGGCGGCGCGCAGCGCGGCCTGCTGGAACGCGCCGGGCTCGGCGCCGAGAACGTCGAGCAGGTGATCGGCGGCTGCGTCACGCAGGCGAGCGAGCAGGCGGGCAACATCACCCGCACCGCGTGGCTGCACTCCGGCCTGCCCGAGCAGACCGGCTGCACCACGATCGACTCGCAGTGCGGTTCGGCGCAGCAGTCCACGCATCTGATCGCGGGGCTGATCAGCGCGGACGCCATCGACTTCGGCCTCGCCTGCGGCGTGGAGGCGATGAGCCGGGTGCCGCTGGGCGCCAACATCGGCGAATCCGGCCGGCCCAGGCCGGAATCCTGGGACATCGACATGCCGAACCAGTACTCGGCGGCCGACCGGATCGCCGGGCGCCGCGGGCTGAGCCGCGCCGACATCGACCGCTTCGGCCTGCGTTCGCAGCAACGCGCCCGCGCCGCCTGGGACGAAGGCAGGTTCGAGCGCGAAGTGCTGCCGACCCGCGCGCCGGTGCTGGACGCCGACGGGGCGCCCACCGGTGAAACCCGGCTGGTGACTCGGGATCAGGGGTTGCGCGACACCAGCGAAGAAAAGCTCGCCGCGCTCAAGCCGGTCCTCGACGACGGCCTGCACACCGCGGGCACGGCCTCGCAGATCTCGGACGGCGCGGCCGCGGTGCTGCTCGCTGATTCCGATCGTGCCAAGGCTTTCGGGCTGCGGCCGCGGGCGCGGATCGTCGCGCAGTGCCTCGTCGGGGCGGAGCCCTACTACCACCTGGACGGCCCGGTCCAGGCGACCAACCGGGTGCTGGAACGCAGCGGGATGAAGATCGGCGACATCGACGTGTTCGAGGTGAACGAGGCGTTCGCTTCGGTGGTGCTGTCCTGGGCCTCGGTGCACCAGCCCGACATGGACCGGGTCAACGTCAACGGCGGTGCGATCGCCCTCGGCCACCCGGTGGGCAGCACGGGTGCCCGGCTGATCACCACCGCACTGCACGAGCTGGAGCGCCGCGACGCCACGACCGCGCTGGTCACGATGTGCGCGGGTGGGGCGCTGTCCACCGGCACCATCATCGAGCGGATCTGAGGCGTGGCGGCCCCCGGCACGATCCCCGCCGCGCTCGCGCGCGCGGCCGAGCGGTTCCGCGACGAGGAGGCGCTGGTCGACCACTCGGGCGGCCGCGAAGTGCGGCTGACCTACCGCGAGCTGCACGAGCGGGTTCGCGGGCTGGCGCGGTTCTTCCTCGCCGAGGGTGTCTCGCCGGGTGATCGGGTGGCGCTCAACTCGCCCAACACGCATCACTGGGTCATCGCGGCATTGGCCGCGCTGCACATCGGCGCGGTCGTCACGCCGATCAACACCCGGTTCACCGCCGTGGAGACGCGGGACGTGCTGGCGCGCAGCGGTGCGCGAGTGCTGGTCGTGGCGGGGATCTTCCTCGGCCGCGACCGGCTCGCCGAACTGCGGGAGTCCGAAGAGGACGGTCTGCGAGGTCTGCCGTCGCTGCGCACCGTCCTGCGGTTACCGGTGGAATCGGCCGAGCCGTCGGTGGCGGATTGTCACGACTGGGCGGATTTCGCCGACCGCGCGAGTTCGGTGCCGATCGAGCGGGTGGACGAGGCCGCGGAATCGGTGGACGCGGGCGATGTGAGCGACATGCTCTACACATCAGGCACGACCGGCCGCAGCAAAGGAGTGCTCAGCACGCACCGGCAGGCGCTCGCGGTCGCCGACGCCTGGGCCACCTGCGGCGAACTGGACCGGACGGATCGCTACCTGGTGGTGAACCCGTTCTTCCACAGTTTCGGCTACAAGGCGGGGATCCTGGTGTGCCTGCTGCGCGGGGCGACGATCGTGCCGGTGCCGGTCTTCGACACGCACGCGGTGCTCGGCCTGGTGCATCGGGAGCGGATCACCGTGCTGCCGGGGCCTCCCACGATCTACCAGTCCATTTTGGACGAACCGGCGCGGAGTGCGCACGACCTTTCCAGCCTCCGCCTCGCGGTCACCGGTGCCGCGTCCGTGCCGGTGGTGCTGGTCGAGCGGATGCAGCGGGAGCTGAGCTTCGACACGGTGCTGACCGCCTACGGGCTCACCGAAGCCGTGGTCGCCACGATGTGCCGGCCCGATGACGACGACCAGACCGTGGCGAGCACGTGCGGACGCCCGACCTCGGACTTCGAGCTGCGCATCGCCGATCCTTCGGGCGCCTCGCTGCCTGCCGGGTCGGTGGGCGAGGTGCTGTTGCGCGGGCCGAACACGATGCTCGGCTACCGCGACGAGCCCGAGCAGACCCGCAGCGCCATCGACGCGGACGGCTGGCTGCACACCGGCGACCTCGGCCGGGTCGACGAGCACGGGCGGCTCACCATCACCGACCGGCTCAAGGACATGTACATCTGCGGCGGCTTCAACGTCTATCCGGCCGAGGTGGAGCAAGCAGTGGCCAGGCTCGACGGGGTCGCGGAGAACGCCGTGGTCGGCACCGGCGACGCGCGCCTCGGCGAGGTCGGCAAGGTCTACGTGGTGCCCCGGCCCGGCCACGAGCTGACCGAACGCGAGGTCCTGGAGTTCTGCCGCGAACGCCTGGCGAACTACAAGGTGCCCCGCCACGTCGAGTTCCGCGCGAGCCTCCCCCGCAACCCCAGCGGCAAGGTCCTCAAGCACGAGCTGCGCTGAGCCACGCACCCCCGCGCTTTCCGAGCGAACGGACCGTTCGACCAATCTAGCGGGACGAACAGGCCGTTCACCCGGGGAGAAGTGAGCGGAGCGCGAGTTCGCGGGTGCACGCCATGCAGGGCATTCCGAGCAGGTCTGAGATCAGTTCGGTATCAGCGCTTGGCAGCCGCAGGTCGCAGAGCGCGTGGAAGTCGCCGTTCGGCAACGGCATCGCGATGTGCACCACGCGTTTGGTTTCGCCGACGACGCCCGAGCGGTAGCGCACGCGTGCCGGATATTCCGGGGCGTTCGCGGGTGTGCAGCTCGGTTCTGCTCGCTGATCCGACCGAGCTGGCTCACCGTGGGCACGGCCGGAATCCCGCAACAGCTGGCGGGCGCGATCGAGTGTGAACGCGCGGCTTCGGCGATCACCGAGTGGTCGCCGATGGGCGTGCCGGGCTTGTTGCAGACGGCCGACTACACCCGCGCGATCTTGGAACAAGTCGACCTGCCCGGCCATGAGCTGGACGCACGGACCATGGCCCGCGCGGGTCGTGATGAGGTGCTGCTCAGACGAGAGCCCGCGTCGTTCGAGGCACTGATCAGCGAAGCCGTCGTGCACGAGCCGATCGGTTCCGCGCGCATCATGAGCGCTCAAATCACGCACCTAACCGAAATGGCCCGACAACCGAACATCACGGTCCGGGTTATCCCTCTGCAAGTGGGGTGGCACCCAGGATGGGCAGGCCCATTCGTCGTCTACGACTTCGCGAACGTACCCGCTGTCGTGCACTTCGAGCACTATAGTTCCGGAGCATTCGTCCCGGACCAACACGATGTTGGCGAATACCGCAAAGCACTGGTCAAGATGCGTGATTTCGCCTTGAGCTCGTCCGACTCGGTAGACTACTTCACGAAAGCCCGGAAGAAGTGGGAGACGGCAGATGAGTGAGATGCGCTGGCAGAAGTCTAGCTACACCAACCCGAACGGCAATTGCGTCGAGCTGTCCGACCCCCGCGGCCAGATCCGCGACTCCAAAGATCCGAACGGACCCACGCTGAACGTGCACATCCCTGAATTCCTCAACGCTGTGAAGAACGGCCGCTACGACCCGAAGTAGCCAGCCCGAACAGTTCTCCTGGACCACGCAGCGCGGGTGGCACCCGGCCACCCGCGCGGAGTGCGGCACGTCGAGTGCGCGGCGCCACCTGCTCGGCCGCCCACGTGATGCGTACTTCTACGCTCCCCGCTCCTTATCGGTGTTCGATACCGTCCGTCCTGATCCACACGCAAAGATCAGGGGAGGATCTCGCGTGAACGTCCGCATCGATCCGACGACGCTGGCGGCCTTGGCCGGAGACCTCGAAGGCCCTAACGACAACCTCGCGAACACCGAGCCCAGAAGCCGCTACCGGCAGCGCCGCGCTGCGCGCCGACCACGGCTCTCGCTGCGCCGGGGCCGATGATGGCCGTCGAGTCCCGGGTGCTGAGTTTCTCGGGAACGTTGGAACAGCAGCCCTCGCCCGACACTCCTGCCACGGCCGACGAACCGGCATCCGACCTGATCACCGCACTGACCCGATTCTTCCAAGGAATCGGCCGGATGGACGCGGTGCTGGATGTTTTCCGCGCCGACGCGAATGCGCTGTGGCGGGCGGTCGGCGAGCGGGACGTGCAGGAGTACTTCCAGGAGGGAATCCACCCGAGGAACCGGGACGCCGGTGCGGGTATCGAGAGCTTGGACGGACACGTGGCCGGCAACACCGCAGGCGGCCGCTTCGTGTCCACATCGGACAGCCTGGAGCACGTTCTCCAGCGAGGACAGAAGCATCCCGACACCTACGGCGTGATCCTCAAAATTCGCAGCGGCGGGGGTATCGACACGGACGCCACCCTGCACGAACACCTAGCCAATAGCCGGTATCCGTACCAAAGCCATGGCGAACGAGAAATCCTGCTCAAAGATGGGGCGCACAACTCGATCATCGAAGGTGCGCACCGACCCACCGCCTTCGACACCGCGGGCAAACCGACAGCTTACGAGTGGATTCCCAACCCGAACTTCAACCCGGACATGTTGCGAAAGGGTGCACGATGACTCTGGACCGAGACTCGCTCCTCGGCCCGTTTCCGTTGCCGGAGGTGGACGAAGCCATGCGCGAGCGCGCGCGGCGTCTGGCCGGCTCCGAGCGGTGGCTGACGATCGAGGACCCGGGCGCCCCACCTGAGCAGCCGGAGAAGACCAGGCTTCAAGGTGTCTACGAGATCGACGACGCGGGCGAGCTGACCGGCAACTTCAAAATCAACTACTTCTATCGGCCATCTGCGCAGGTCGCCGGAATGCCGATGGATATCATCGTGGAACACAAATTGTGGCTCGCCCTGAACGGCTACCACGTGGCGAGGTTTCTCGTGGACACGTTGGACCGGGCGGAACTGGCGCTCTACGCCGAGCACTCCGGAGACACCCGTCTCCTGGTCACGCGAGACAACTACGGTCAGCCGATACTGCCCGCGTTCACCAGCTCCCGACTCCTGCCGACGAGCTGGACGCACCACCATGTCGTCCCCGGCTGGACCATCATGGATCAGTTCGGCGACGGGCCGGTGTTCTTGGACCTCAACCCCGGAACACCGCTCGCGCTGAAAATTTTGATTCGCGACCTCGCGGGTCTGCTGACCGATCGCAACAAAGAGGGTCGCAAAATGGGTCCGATCGAATTCGACAGCGACTACGGGCCGATCTTGCCAGGCAGGGAAGGAGAATGACTGGTGCACCACGGCCTGAGCCTGCCGTCTTGAGTTGATCAGCCTGATGCTCGGGTAGCACCGGCAACCCGCGCGGTCGAGATCGTCAGGTGTCGAAGTGGTAGCCGAGACAGTGGCGCCCGGGAGTGTTTCGGGCCGCGAGCTTGGTCAGGCAGCCTGTCGGGATGAGTTCGACATCGCTTCCTGACGCCCTGAACCGCGCCCTCCCGCTGCTCACGGAGAAACCGGACTCCCCAGAGGCACCCCACGGCTACCTCGACCTGCTCGGAGAAGCCCAAGGCAGCCCGCAGGAGAAGAAGGCGGCGATCTGGTCCTCGCAGGCCGTTTCCGCGGTCTACGACTACGGCCAGTCGCTCGTCCGCACGGTCGCGACCACGCTTCCCGCCTCGGCGACCCGGCTTCCCGATGGCGCGCGGGTGCTCGACGTCGGATGCGGGCCCGGGAACATCACCGGCAAGCTCGGCCGCGTGGTGGGGCCGGACGGGCTCGCCCTCGGCGTGGACATCTCCGCTGCGATGCTGGAACGCGCCGTGCAAGCAGAAGACGCGCCGCAGGTCGGTTTCCTGCGTGCCGATGCTTGCCGGCTTCCGTTCCACGACGGCAGTTTCGACGCGGTGACCAGCATCGCCGCGGTGCACAACACTCCTGAGCCGCTGACCGTGCTGAGCGAGCTCGCCCGCGTGCTCGCACCGGGCGCACGCCTGACCGTCCTCGTGCTGGCCACGGGCGGCCTGTTCGATCAGGGAGCGAGCCTGATCGAGCACCTCACGAGTCGGTTCCCCAGGCCCAACGCGGTGCGCCCGGAACAGGTCGCCGAAGTGCTGCACGCATCAGGAGTGGCGACCGTGCACACGCACCGCAACGGCTCCCTGCTGTGGGTCGACGCGCTCAAGCAGCAGTAGCCCAACGGAGCTCGGAGGCGCGTTCACCGGCCCGCGGCCGGAAGTTCGGGCCTGACGGCCGGTGATCCGCTCCGCGGAGCGCTCGCCCTCGAGCGGGTCGCAAGGCAACCGCGCGCGGAAGGCTCACATCCAATCGTCGTGGCACGGCCACGTGAGGAAGTCCTCCAGGCCCTCAGCGCGCGTCAGACGTTCCACGTTCGCGTAGGAGCCCTGGTAGAACAGCAGCGGCGAGTCCTCATCGGACTCTCCCAAGGAGTTCACCCGGCCGATCACGACGTAGTGGTCCCCGGCCTCGTGCACGGTCTCGACCGTGCAGTCGATCCAGGCGAGAACGCCTTCCAGCACCGGAGAACCCGACGGCGCAGGCCGCCACGGCGCCTCGGCGAACTTGTCCGCGCCGCCGCGGCCGAACACCGAACTCACCGCTTGTTGGGGCTGCGCAAGGACATTGACGCAGAAGCTGCCGGAAGCGGCCAGCAGCGGCCAGGTGCGCGAGCTCTTGCCGGGGCAGAACAGCACCAGCGGCGGATCCAGCGACAACGCCGCGAACGACTGGCAGGTGAAGCCGACCGGCTGCGCGCCGTCCAGCCCGGCGATCACCGTGACGCCGGTGCAGAACCGCCCGAGCACCCGCCGGAAATCGTGCTGATCCACCTCGGCGGCTGGTGCGGACACCGCGCTCACCCCCGCATCCCGACGCTGAAGTCGTGGCCCCACAGGCTCACCGCGGTGCTCTCCCGCGCGATCCAGTCCTCGTCGTCGACCTGCCTGCCCTCGCAGCCGAACTCCACGTCGAAACCGCCGGGAGTCTTCATGTAGAACGACAGCATCAGGTCGTTGACGTGCCTGCCGAGCGTGGCCGACATCGGAACCTTCCGCCGCTGCGCGCGATCCAGCGTCAAACCCACGTCGTCGACGTTCTCGACCTCGATCATCAGGTGCACGATCCCGCTCGGAGTCGGCATCGGCAGGAACGCCAGGCTGTGGTGCCGCGGGTTGCAGCCGAAGAAGCGCAGCCACGCCGGATCGCCGTCCTTGGGCCGCCCGACCAGCTCCGGGGCCAGGCGCATCGAGTCGCGCAGCCGGAAACCCAGCACGTCCCGGTAGAAGCGCAGTGCAGCCTCGTCGTCGTGGGTGGACAGCACCACGTGCCCGAGGCCCTGCTCTTCGGTGACGAAACGGTGGCCGTAGGGGCTCACCACGCGGCGGTGCTGCAACACCGCGCCGTGGAAGACCTCCTGCGTGTTGCCGGACGGGTCCTCGAAGCGCAGCAGGCCGTTCACCCTGCGGTCGGCCAGGTCGTCCGCGCCGCCTTCCTTGTAGGGCACGCCCGCGGCTTCCAGATTCCGCGCCACCTCGCGCATTTCCGGCTCGTTGGCGACCTCCCAGCCGGTCTGCGCGAGCCGGTCGGTCTCGCCCGGCACGATCACCAGCCGCGCCGGGAAGTCGTCCATCCGGAAGTACACCGACTCCGGGTCCGGCCCGCTGCCCTCGACCATGCCGAGGACCTTGGTGCCGAACACGCGCCACGCCTCCACGTCGGTGGCCTCGATCCGCAAGTAGCCCAGCGAACGGATGCCCATCACGATCCCCTCAATCCAGCAAGAAGTCCTGCGTGATCCGGTTGAACTCGGTGGACTTCTCCACCTGCGCCCAATGCCCGCAGCGGCCGAACACGTGCAGTTGCGCCCGCGGAATCATCTTCAGCGCCAGCAGCGCCCCGTCCAGCGGGTTCACCCGGTCCTCCCGGCCCCACACGAGCAGCACCCGCTGGCGCAGGCGGTACGCCTCGCGCCACAGCAAGCCCTGCTCATAGGTCTCGGCGCGGGCGAAAGATGCGCCCATCGCGCGCATCGCCGCCAACGCCTCCGGGTCGGACGCGTTGGCGTAGCGCTCCTCGATGAGATCGTCGGTGATCAGCGACTGGTCGTACACCATCGTTCGCAGGAACTCGGCGAGCTTCTCCCTGCTCGGGTCCCCGCCGAACGCCGCGAGCCGCTGCACCCCTTCGGTCGGGTCGGGCGCGAACAGGTTCACGCTCAGCCCGCCCGGGCCCATCAGCACCAGCCTGCCCGCCCGTTCCGGGTGGTCCAGCGCGAACCGGACCGCCGTCCCGCCGCCGAGCGAATTTCCCAGCAGGTGAGCCTTTTCCACGCCCAGCGCGTCGAACAGCTCGTGCAGCGCCGATGCGCTGTGGGTGAAGTACTGGCCGTGCTCGGTGGGTTTGCCGGAGCTGCCGAAGCCCGGCTGGTCCGGCGCGAGCACGTGGAACCGCTGCGCGAACTCCGCGAAGTTGCGGCTGAAGTTGCTCCAGGCGGCGGCACCCGGGCCGCCGCCGTGCAGCATCACCACCGTCGTCGCGTGCTCGGTCCCGGCCTCGTGGTAGTGCAGCCGCAGCCCGGACGGCAGCTCGACCGAGCGGCTGGTGGACCGGTAATCGATGGCCGGTTCGTCGTGGACGGTCGCCACGGTTCCTCCTACCTGTTCGGGCGGAACTCAGTTCTGTTCAGGAAGCGGCGAAGCCGCTTGCGCCGACCACCTGAGCAACCGGCACCGCCGCGGGTTCTCAGGCGTCTGCTCGCGAGGACAGCTCCGACGCCGCGTAGGGCGCTACGTCAGGAGGAGATCCCGCAGCGAGCAGGCGTCTGAGGTTCCGCCACGCAACCAGCTACGCAAACCACTTTCCAATACTCATTAGGCTCACACCATGGAGTCCTTGACCGGCAAGCCGAATTCGCCGGTGCCGAACATCGTGTAGGCGCGTTCCGGATCGTTGGCCGCGTGCACCCGGCCGGCGTGCGCGTCCCGCCAGAACCGCTGGATCGGGGTGCCGTTGGCCAGCGCGCGGCCGCCGGAGTTCTCGAAGAGCCGGTCGATCGCCTCGATCGCCCTGGCGGTGCCGCGGACCTGGTCGCGGCGGGCGCGCAGGCGCAGCGCCATCGGCACTTCCTGCCCGTCCCGCAGCAGTTCCAGCTCCTCGGAGATGTTGCGGGTCAGCTGCAGCCAGGCGGCATCGATTTCGCTGGCCGCCTCGGCGATCCGCACCTTCGCGAACGGGTCCTCTTTGGACCGCTCGCCCGCGTAAGCCGCTCGCACCCGCTTGCCCTGGTGCTCCACGTGCGCGTCGTAGGCACCTTGGGCCATGCCGACGATCGGAGCCGTGATCGTCGTCGGATGCACCGTCCCCCAAGGGAGTTTGTAGAGCGGGGCGGTGTTCACCTCGTGCCCCGGGCACTGCGTCTTCGACATGGCCATGAAGCTCAGCGCCCGGTGCGCCGGGATGAACACGTCGTCCACGACGATGTCGTTGCTGCCGCTGCCGCGCAGGCCGACGGTGTCCCACACGTCGTCGATGCGGTAGTCGCCCAGCGGCAACAAGTAGGTGCAGAAGTCCACGGCCTCGCCCGCCGCGTTGTAGGCGGGCCCGCCGACGAACGCCCACCGCGCGTGGTCGCAGCCGGAGGAGAAGCTCCACCGCCCGGACAACCGGTACCCGCCGTCGACGAGCGTCGCCTTGCCCATCGGCGCGTACGACGAGGAGACCAGCGTGTCGGAGTCCGAGCCCCACACGTCGTCCTGCGCCTGCTGCGGGAACAGCGCGAGGTGCCAGGGGTGCACCCCGATGATGGAGGCGACCCAACCCGTCGAGCCGCACGCGCTGCCGATCAGCTTGACCGCGGTGTAGAAGTCGACCGGGTCGGCTTCGGCGCCGCCGTAGCGGGCCGGTTGCAGCAGCTTGAAGAAGCCGGTCTGCTGCAGCGCCTCGATCGACTCCTCGGGGACCTTGCGGGCGTCCTCCGCCTTCTGCGCGCGTTCGCGCAGATCCGGGAGCAACTGCCGCACCCGGTCGATGACCTGCCGGCCGTCCTGGTCACTCATCCATGCGCTCCCGTTTCCTCGTGCACGGCGCGAGCACGGCGTGCAACTCGTTCTGCCGATGAATCGATGGACCGAAGCGGAACCACCGTCGTCGAACCACTCCTCCGCGGATCACGACGCTGCTCCAACACTAGAACTTGTTCTCGTTTTTGTCGACAGCCGCGCCGCGCCACCGTCGCGAACTCGCGAGTGAAGGACTCCTGCGACCAACCTCGCGGGGCGAGCGGCCCCGCACTCCGAGGCGCCAGCGGGCAGCGTCAGGATTCGGCGCGCAGCTCCAGGGCCAGCTGGATGAGCTGGTCCTCCTGGCCGCCGACGAGGTTGCGCTCACCGGCGCGCACCAGCAGCGCCGCGGCATCGACGCCGTAGCGCTCGGCCTGCTGCTCGGCGTGCTTGAGGAAGCTCGAATACACGCCCGCATAGCCCATCATCAGCGCCGACCGGTCCAGCAGGCATTCCTGCGGCATCGCCGGACGCACCACCTGCTCGGCGGCCTCGGCCATCGCGAAGAAGTCCACACCGGTGCGGATGCCCAGCTTGTCGCAAACCCCGACGAACGCCTCGACCGGCGTATTTCCCGCGCCTGCGCCGAATCGGCGCGCGCTGCCGTCGATCTGCACGGCACCCGCCCGCGCCGCCGCGATCGAGTTCGCCACACCGACACCGAGGTTCTCGTGCCCGTGGAAGCCCACCTGCGCCTCGCCACCGACCTCGGCCACGATCGCCGAAAC
This sequence comes from Saccharopolyspora galaxeae, assembly GCF_016526145.1. Taxonomy (GTDB): domain Bacteria; phylum Actinomycetota; class Actinomycetes; order Mycobacteriales; family Pseudonocardiaceae; genus Saccharopolyspora_C; species Saccharopolyspora_C galaxeae. The sequence continues at coordinate 500,080 of NZ_JADDUE010000002.1, read as the reverse complement.
CCGGTCGGACACCTGCTCCAGCACCAGCGCACCAGCGGAGTCCACCGCGTACACGCACTGGCAGCCCGCGTCGACCATCACCCGGGCCTGCTTGGCCAGCACCTCCGGCGGCTGCGAGTGCGCCATCATCAGGAAGCCCACGGTTTCCAGGCCGCGCTCCCGGGCGAGCTGGAAGTGCTGCACCGACACATCGGCTTCCGTGCAGTGCGTGGCGATCCGGCACACCGAGGCGCCGTTGTCCTGCGCCGCGGCGATGTCGTCGAGCACGCCCACACCGGGCAGCATCAGGAACGCGATCTTCGCGTTGCGCGCGGTGCGCACTGCCAGCTCGATCAGCTCTTGTTCCGGCGTGCGCGAGAATCCGTAGTTGAACGACGAGCCGCCGAGCCCGTCGCCGTGCGTCACCTCGATCACCGGCACCCCGGCGCCGTCCAGCGCGGTGACGATGCCGCGGACCTCGTCGGCGGTGAACTGGTGGCGCTTGTGGTGCGAGCCGTCGCGCAGCGAAGTGTCGGTCACGCGCAGGTCGAGGGAATCGGAGTACGTCCTGGGCAGTTCGGTCACGGGACTCGCTCCCCTTCGGTGTCGAGCGCGCCCGCGCGGGCCAGTCCTTCGCCCACGCGCACGGCCGCGGCGGTCATGATGTCGAGATTTCCGGAGTACGGCGGCAAGAAGTCGCCCGCACCAGCGACTTCGACGAACGTGGCGACCCGGGTGTGGTCCGCGGCGGCGTCGAACTGGGGCTCCGCCAGCAACCGGTAGCCGGGCACGTACTCCGCGATCTCACCGGCCATCCGGGTGATCGACTCGCCGACCGCGTCGGTGTCCGAACCCGGCGGGATGGCGCAGAAGATGGTGTCGCGCATGATCATCGGCGGGTCGGCGGGGTTCAGCACGATGATCGCCTTGCCGCGCTGCGCACCGCCGATGGTCTCGATGCCGGCGCTGGTGGTCTTGGTGAACTCGTCGATGTTCGCGCGGGTGCCCGGACCGGCGGAGACCGACGCCACCGAGGCGACGATCTCGGCGTAGCTGACCGGTGCGACCCGGGAAACCGCGTGCACCATCGGAATCGTCGCCTGCCCGCCGCAGGTGATCAGGTTCAGGTTCGGCGCGTCCAGGTGCGCACCGATGTTCACCGGCGGGATCACCGACGGCCCCACCGACGCCGGAGTCAGGTCGATCGCCCGGATCCCGGCGGCGGCGTAGCGGGGCGCGTTCGCGCGGTGCACCGACGCCGACGTCGCCTCGAAGACCAGGTCGGGCCGCTCGTCCTGGTCGAGCAGCCAGTCCACCCCGGCGGCGCTGGTGTGCACGCCGAGCTCGGCTGCGCGGCGGAGCCCTTCGCTGGCCGGGTCGATGCCGATCATCCAACGCGGCTCGACCAGCCCGGACCGGTGCAGCTTGTAGAGCAGGTCGGTCCCGATGTTGCCGGATCCGACGATCGCCGCGGTCGCTTTCCTCGCACTCATCTGCGCTCCTCGAAACCTCGCTGAATCTCGCTGGTCCGGAACCTCGCTTGCCCGGAACCTCGCCGGCCCGGTCACACGAACGACACGGAAACCTCGCCCAACCGCCGACCGTCCGCGCTGAACTCCGCAGCGAACCGTTGGCCTGCGGAAACATCGACCGCGCGGGTGCACGAGCCGGGCAGCACGACGTTGCCCGCCCACAGCCGGACGCCGAAACTCGCGACCTTGCGCGCCAGCCACGCCACCGCGGTCGCCGGGTTGCCGAGCACGGCGTCCGAACTGCCCGCGGCGATCTGCTCGCCGTCCCGGCACAGCACCGCGTCGATCGCGCGCGGATCGACCTCGTCCGGACGAATCCGCTCCTGCCCCAGCACGAATCCGGCCGAGGACGCGTTGTCGGCGATGGTGTCGGGCAGGCTGATCCGCCAGTCCGCGATCCGGCTGTCGATGAGTTCGATGGCGGGGACGAGCGCCTCGGTCCGGTCCAGCACGTCCTGCTCGGTGCAGGACTCGCCCGGCAGGTCCGCGCCGAGCAGGAAGCCGACCTCGACCTCGACCCGCGGATGGCAGTAGCGGCCCGCGTCGACCGGCCGGTCCTCGGTTAGCCGCATGTCCGCGAGCAGGTGGCCGTAGTCGGGCTCGTCCACGCCCATCATCCGCTGCATCACCGGTGAGGACAGGCCGACCTTGTGCCCGACCACCTCGGTCGCCGACAGCCGGCGGCGGATGTTGCCGAGCTGGATCTCGTAGGCGTCCACCGCGGTCAGCTCGGGGTGCGCATCGATCAGCGGGGCGATCGGCGCCCGGTCGCGCTCGGCGCACCACAGCCGCTGCGCGAGCCCGTCGCGCTGTTCACTCGTGAGCACATCGCCTCCCGACTCCGTGCCGCAGCGGCCGGGGACGGCTGCGGCGGCGCCCCTCGTCAGCACCGATTGGAACAGGTTCTCATCGTCGTCCGACCGGGCCGAATCCAAGTTTCTGCGACACACCATAGCGCCATCCCGCCCAAGAACTATAACATGTTTCAATAACAACTGCGATGGAGGTGCCATGAGCGCAGCCGCCCCGGAGACGCCGGACCACCGGTTCGACGTCGTGGTCGTAGGCAGCGGCGCAGCCGGGCTGTCCGCGGCGATCACCGCCGCGCGGCAGGGCTTGCGCGCCGTGGTGGTGGAGAAGGCCGCCCGCTACGGCGGATCCACCGCCCGCTCCGGCGGCGGGCTGTGGGTGCCGAACAACCACGTGCTCGCGCGCGCAGGCATCGAGGACACCACCGACGACGCCACCGCCTACCTCGACCACATCGTGGGCAGCACCGCGCCCGCCGAGCTGCGCAGGGCTTTCCTGGAGCACGGACCGGAAATGCTCGCGACGGTGCTGCGGCGCACTCCGCTGCGGATGCGGTGGGTGCCGGGATACTCCGACTACTACCCGGAGGCGCCCGGCGGCCGTCCCGGCGGGAGGTCCATCGAGCCCGCTCCGCTGGACGGGCGCGTGCTCGGGCAGGATCTCGCCGAGCTGGAACCGGACTTCACCAAGGCACCACCGAACTTCGTGGTCACCCAGGCCGATTTCCGCTGGGTGAACCTGCTCGCCCGGCATCCGCGCGGCGTGCTGCGCGGTGTCCGGGTGGGACTGCGCTGGGCCTTCGCGCAGCTGATGCGGAAACGGCTGCTGGTGCGCGGGCAAGCGCTCGCCGCCGGGCTGCGCGTCGGACTGCGCAACGAGCAGGTGCCGCTGTGGCTGAACACCCCGCTGCTCGACCTGGTCCAGGACGACGAAGGCCGCGTGACCGGCGTCGTCGTGGACCGCGCGGGCGAACGCACCACACTGCACGCGCGCAGCGGCGTGGTGCTCGCGGCCGGCGGTTTCGAGCACAACGAGGTCATGCGCAAGCAGCACCAGCGCGAACCGATCGGTACCCAGTGGACGGTCGGCGCGAAGGCCAACACCGGCGACGCGATCCAGGCCGCGCAGGCGATCGGCGCCTCGATCGACCTGATGGATGACGCCTGGTGGGGACCGTCCATCCCGCTCACCGGCGGCCCGTGGTTCTGCCTGGCCGAACGCACCCTGCCGGGATGCATCCTGGTCAACGGCGACGGGCAGCGGTTCGTCAACGAAGCAGCGCCGTACGTGGACGCGGTGCACGCGATGTACGGCGACGGCGACGGGCCCGCGCGGAACATGCCGACCTGGCTGATCGCCGACCAGCGCTACCGCAACCGCTACGTGTTCGCCGGACTCGGGCCGCGGCAACCGCTGCCCCGGCGCTGGTACGACGCGGGAGCGGTGCGCCGGGCGGGCACTGTCGAAGAACTCGCCCGCAAGATCGACCTGCCCGCCGAGACCCTGCGCGGCACCGTGGACCGGTTCAACGGCTTCGCCCGCAGCGGCGAGGACACCGAGTTCCACCGCGGCCGCAGCGCCTACGACCACTACTACGGCGACCCGCGCAACCGCCCCAACCCGTGCCTGGCTCCGCTGGAAGTGCCGCCGTTCTACGCCGTGAAGATCGTTCCCGGAGACTTGGGCACCAAGGGCGGCCTGCGCATGGACGTGCACGCGCGGGTGCTGCGCGACGACGACACCCCGATCCCCGGTCTGTACGCGGCGGGCAACGCCAGCGCCGCGGTGATGGGCCGCACCTACGCGGGGCCGGGAGCCACGCTCGGCCCCGCCATGACCTTCGGCTACCTGGCCGCGCTGCACATGGCGGCGCAGCCGGCCGCACGGCAACCCGAATGACCGAGCTGACGAGAACCGCATCGAGCCCCGTTGGGGGGCGGACGGAGGAGACAGCGATGACTCAGCCGGAGCACAACGGCCACAGCGACGTGCGGACCATCGACGTCGGCACCCCGCCGACCAGGTTCGCCCGGGGCTGGCACTGCCTGGGGCTGTCCGAACCATTCAAGGACGGCAAACCGCACTCCGTCGAGGTGTTCGGCACGAAGCTGGTGGTCTTCCAATCCAGCGACGGCGAGCTGAACGTGCTCGACGCCTACTGCAGGCACATGGGCGGCGACCTCAGCCAGGGCACGATCAAGGACAACGCGGTGGCCTGCCCGTTCCACGACTGGCGCTGGTCGGGCGACGGCCGCTGCGCGGGCATCCCGTACGCCAAGCGGGTTCCGCTGCGCGCCCGCACCCAGGCGTGGACCTGCATGGAGCGCAACACGCAGCTGTTCGTGTGGAACGACCCGGAGGGCAATCCGCCGCCGCCGGAGATCACGATCCCGGAGCTGCCCGAGGTGTTCTCCGACGAGTGGAGCAATTGGAGCTGGAACTCCGAGCTCATCGAGGGCTCCAACTGCCGCGAGATCATCGACAACGTGGTGGACATGGCGCACTTCTTCTACGTGCACTACGCCTTCCCGACGTACTTCAAGAACGTCTTCGACGGCCACATCGCGACGCAGTACCTGAACACCAAGGGACGCCCGGACGTCGGCAACAACGAGTCGAACTACGCGGGTGAGGACAACCTCGGCCGCTCGGAGGCTTCCTACTACGGGCCGTCGTACATGATCGACCGGCTGTGGAACGAGCACAACGGCACCACGATCGAGACGATCCTGATCAACTGCCACTACCCGGTCACCTCGAACTCGTTCGTGCTGATGTGGGGCGTGCTGGCGAAGAAGCTGCCCGGGCTCAACGACCGGCAGGCGGACAAGATCGCGCACAAGATCTCGGAGAACACCAGCGTCGGCTTCCTGCAGGACGTCGAGATCTGGCGGCACAAGACGCGCATCGACAACCCGCTGCTGTGCGAGGAGGACGGCCCGGTCTACCAGCTGCGCCGCTGGTACGAGCAGTTCTACGTGGACGTCGCCGACGTCACCGAGGACATGACCGGCCGGTTCGAGTTCGAAGTGGACACCACGCGGGCGAACAAGGCGTGGGAGCAGGAGGTCGCCGACAACCTCGCCCGCCGCGCGGCGCAATCCACGGACGGGGCGTGAGCGTGGCTGCGGACAGCTGGGCCAAGGCGCCGTCCTTCGACGACCGGCCGGAGGTGCGGGCGCGGCTGCGGGAGCGCACCGCCGCGGACCGCCGCGAGCAGCTGGAAGGCGGGCTGCGCCCGGTGGAGTGCGCGCGGTGCGGCTCCTGCGTGCTGGCGAAGAAGAACAGCCCCGACCACACCAGCATCCAGTGGACCGCCGAAGCCGTCGAGAACTGCCCCGAACTGACCACCCACGCCCCCGGCGGCAACACCGCGCACGTCGACGGCTGTCCGGACCTGTCGGCCAGCGTCAACCAGTCGGCACACGCCCCCGACTCCGAAACGAGATGAGCGAACGGACCGTTCGACCAATCCAGCGGGACGAACGGTCCGTTCACCGACTGCGTGCCACCGGCGTCTCCCACCGCGAGCGGCTTGGCCGCTGATGAAACAGATCCTGGGAGTGTTCATGTCCGCACCACGGACCCCCGAATCCCATCGGCTGAAGGTCGACGAGGTCGTCGAGGAGACCGCGGACGCCCGTTCACTGGTGTTCGCGGTTCCCGAGGACGCCGACGAGGCGTTCAGCTACGCACCCGGCCAGTTCCTGACCCTGCGGGTCCCGGACGACCGGGGCGGGTCGGTGGCCCGCTGCTACTCGCTGTCGAGTTCCCCGCACACCGACGGCGCGCTGCGCGTCACGGTCAAGCGGGTCGACGGCGGGCACGGCTCCAACTGGTTGTGCGACAACATCACCGCTGGGTCCACTGTGGAGGTTCTGCCGCCCGCGGGGGTGTTCACGCCGAAGTCGCTGGACGGGGACTTCCTGCTGTTCGCGGGCGGCAGCGGGATCACGCCGATCATGTCCATCGTGCGGTCGGCGCTCGCGCGCGGCGACGGCCGGGTCGTGCTGGTCTACGCGAACCGGGACGAGAGGTCCGTGATCTTCGCGGATGCGTTGCGGGACCTGGCCGCGCGGCATCCCGGGCGGCTGACCGTCGTGCACTGGCTGGAGGCGGTGCAAGGGCTGCCGGAGGCGTCGGCGCTGCAAGCGCTCGCCGAGCCGTTCGCGGACTACGAGACGTTCGTGTGCGGACCGGCGGCCTTCATGGACATCGCTACCCAGGCGCTCAAAGCCGTGAGCACGAACAAGGTGCACGTCGAGAAATTCCTGTCCCTGGAGCAGAATCCGTTCGAGGACGCGCCGGAGCCGGTCGAAGCCTCCGGCGAGGACGCCGCGACCGTCGAGGTCGACATCGACGGGGAGCAGCACCGGATCACCTGGCCGCGGCAGCAGCGCCTGCTGGACCTGCTGCTGGAACGCGGCATCGACGCGCCGTTCTCGTGCAGGCAGGGCGCGTGCAGCGCGTGCGCGTGCCGGATCAACAGCGGCGAGGTCGCCATGCAGCAGAACGACATCCTCGAGCAGGAAGACCTCGACGAGGGCATCGTGCTCGCCTGCCAAGCGCTGCCCGTCACCGACGAGGTGCACGTCAGCTACGAATGAACGGGCTCAGGGTCGTCGGTTCTTCGGCTCGGCGACTCGGCGCGCGAATTCTCCCGCACCGCCGGAAAACGCACTGCGAAAGGACGCCAGATGCCGATCGATCCGGACGTCGCCATCGGGGCGACGGTGGCCACCCAGGACGTCGAGTGGGATTCCTCCGACGTGCTGCTCTACCACCTGGCCCTCGGAGCCGGAGATCCGCCGACCGACCCCGGCGAGCTGCGCTACGCCTACGAGCGGGACCTGCGGGTGCTGCCCACGTTCGCGGTCGTCGCGCCGAACCTGCGGCAGTCCGAGCCGCCCGCGGTCTCCTTCCCCGGTGTCGAGATCGACCTGGCGAAGGTGCTGCACGGCGGGCAGGAGATCACCGTGCACCGCCCCATCCCGACAGCCGGCCGCGGACGCTCGACCACCCGCATCGCGGATGTGCAGGACAAGGGCAAGGCCGCGGTGATCGTGCAGGAGAGCACGCTGACCGTGGACGGCGAAGCGCTGTGCACCACCCGCTCGTCGATCTTCGCCCACGGCGAAGGCGGATTCGGCGGTGAGCGCGGGCCGTCGCACCGCGTGCAGCCGCCGGAGCGCGAGCCGGACATCGTCGCGGACTCGGTCACCCAGCCGCAGCAGGCGTTGCTCTACCGCCTCTGCGGCGATCGGAATCCGCTGCACGCCGACCCCGCGTTCGCCGAGGCGGCGGGCTATCCGCAGCCGATCTTGCACGGCCTGTGCACCTACGGCGTGGTGTGCAAGGCCGTGGTGGACAACGCGCTGGGCGGCGAGGCGGAGCGGGTCTCGTCCTTCGCCGCGCGGTTCACCGGCGTGGTCTTCCCCGGCGAGACGATCCGGACCCGGATCTGGGACGAGGGCGGCAGCCTCGTCGCGGAGTCCTCCGTCGTGGAGCGCGACTCGCGGGTGCTTTCGGACGTGGTGCTCGCGGTCGGCTGATCGCGGTCGGCTGATCGCGGCTCGCTGCGGCGAATTGACAGTCGCCGCACGACCGCCGGATAGTCGGATTCGCGCATCGCGTTTCGAGATGTGCAACGCGGAGTCCGACTGGCTGCTCGTGCGAGTGTCGATTCGCAGGAACCGGAGGGAGCGCAGCATGGTGTACTACCGCCGAATCGGTGAGGTGCCACCGAAGCGGCACACCCAGCACCGCAGCGCCGAAGGCACGTTGTACTTCGAGGAACTGATGGGCGAGGAAGGCTTCTCCTCGGATTCATCGTTGCTGTACCACCGCGAAATCCCCTCGGCGATCGTCGACGCGACCCCGTGGGAACTGCCCGATCAGTCCACGGTGGCCAACCATCCGCTGAAGCCGCGGCACCTGAAGCTGCACGAGCTGTTCGACGATCGGGAGTGGAAGGCCCGCGACGTCGTGACCGGGCGGCGGCTCGTGCTCGGCAACGGCGACGTGCGGATCTCCTACGTGGCGGCCGGGGAGGCTTCGCCGCTGTACCGCAACGCCATCGGCGACGAGTGCGTTTACCTCGAGTCCGGCGATGCCGTCGTGGAAACCGTGTTCGGCGAGTTGCGGGCGGGTGGCGGCGACTACGTCCTGCTGCCGCGCGCGACGACGCACCGCTGGATCCCGCAGGGCGACGAGCCGCTGCGCGCCTACTGCATCGAGGCGAACAGCCACATCGCCCCGGCCGCGCGGTACCTGTCGCGGTACGGGCAGTTCCTGGAGCACTCGCCGTACTGCGAGCGCGACCTGCACGGCCCGACCGCCCCGCTGCTGGCAGCGGGCACCGACGTGGAAGTGCTGGTCAAGCACCGCGGCCGCGGTGACGCACCGATCGGAACCCGGTACGTGTACCCGCAGCACCCGTTCGACGTGGTCGGCTGGGACGGGTGCCTGTACCCGTACACGTTCAACGTCGCCGACTTCGAGCCGATCACCGGGCGGGTGCACCAGCCGCCGCCGGTGCACCAGGTGTTCGAGGGCGCGAACTTCGTGGTGTGCAACTTCGTCCCGCGCAAGGTGGACTACCACCCGCTTTCCATCCCGGTGCCGTACTACCACTCCAATGTGGACAGCGACGAGGTGATGTTCTACTGCGGTGGCGACTACGGCGCGCGCAAGGGTTCCGGGATCGGCCAAGGCTCGATATCGCTGCACCCCGGCGGGCATTCGCACGGCCCGCAGCCCGGAGCCTACGAACGCAGCATCGGCACCGAACGCTTCGACGAACTCGCCGTCATGGTCGACACCTTCCGCCCGCTGGAACTCGGCGAGGCCGGCCGTGCCGCCGACGACGGCGCCTACGCCTGGACCTGGGCCGGCCGGGGCCCGCTGTCGTGAACGCGCGGCGGCGGCTGCTGACGGCCCGCTCCGGCACGCCCTTTCCGCTGTTCAGCCACGACGAGATGCGGAACTGATCTCTCTTAGCGAGCGGCTGGTTCGCCGACTGCGAGGTCGGTCAGGCCGCGGTGTCGATGCCCAAGAGGGCGGCGGCGTTGGCCGAGCGAACTTTGTGCCGGTCGGTGGGGAGGTGGCCGAAGAAGGTGTCGATCTCCGCCCGGGTGGGCTGCTGGAAGGGGTAGTCAGTGGAGAAGATCAGCCGGTCGGTGGTCGTCACCGTCAGGGCGTGGTGCAGCAGAGCGGGGTTGAGCATTCCCGAGGCCGTGAGAAAGACGTTGGTCCGGACGTAGTCGGAGATCGGGCGATCGAGGCCGGCGAGGCGGGAAAGGCTGTCGGCGCGGTCGAGCCAGAAGGGCAGCAGTTCGCCCCAGTGACCCAGCACGATCTGCAGGTCGGGGTGGCGGTCGAAGGTGCCGCGCAGGATGAGCCGCAGCGCAGCGGTCGCCGCCTCCAGGTGCCAACCCCAGCCGAAGGTGGCCAGCCCCAGGTCGGTCATGGGGTCGAAGCCCCGGTAGGCGGCATCGCGCAATTCCTCGGAGGGGATCTGCGGGTGGATGAAGACCGGCTGGCGCAGGTCGGCTGCGGCGGCGAAGAAGTCCTCGTAGGCGGGATCGTCGAGGAACCGGTCGCCAGACCGCCCATAGACCATGGTTCCCACGTGGCCCTGGGCTGCGGCGCGTTCGAGTTCGGTGGCGACGTGGCCGGGGGAGGAGATCGGCAGGGTCGACAGCGACCGGAAGCGCGTCGGGCGGGTGCGGACGGCTTCGGTGGCGGTGTCGTTCGCCAAGCGGCTGAGCGCGACCGCCTCCGCCGGGGGCAGCGCCTGCGTTCCCGGAGGGGTGAGAGCGAGGACGGCCAGGTCGATGCCCTGGGCGTCCATGGTGGCGATCCGGCCGGCTCCGAGGTCTTCAAGCCGCTCGCCCACATCGCCCCGCTCGTTGAAGTGGAGACTCTCGTCCGGCTGCGGTACGGCCTTTAGGGCGGAGGTCAGTTCGGGCAGCATCCAGTGCTCTTCGATGCCGATGAGGGTCATGGTCGGCGTTCCTCCGGTCTCGCGACGCACGCCCCTGCGCGCTGGTGGACGGGGATCGGTGGGATTGCGGTTCCGCACCACACGTGGCGGAGCCGTGCGCGGCCAGCGCGCTGGCCCGGTAAGAGCGCACCTGAAGCAGGTCGTCGAGCGACTCCGGCCACCTGGCAAACGTAGACCCAGGGCCGGACCAAGTCGTCTCGGATGCCGCTGAGGCGGACGTGGTGATCGCCACGCGTCGCCGCATCGAGTCGGGGCTCTTCCGCATCCCCAACCCCGACACAACGAAGAAGCCGCTCCCGCCTCAGCCGCGGAAACGGCCTCGAAAGGAGCGGTTCGCACCATGACTAAATCGGTGGAGTTTGCACGAGCCCACTCGAACACAGAACCGCTATTCAGAGCCCAGGCCGGGAACACCACCCGCCGGGAGGAGCCGACAAAAGCAGCCACCGCACCGTAGGGGCCTGCGGGGGCTCGGCCCCCGCAACTAATACACGAAACGCAAAAAAGGCCCGCGCCCTCCGCGAGCACGAGCCTCCCACAGCGAGAAGATTGCAGGAGCCCACTCGAACACAGAACTGCTGGTCAGAACCCAGGCCGGGAACACCACCCGCCGGGAGGAGCCCGACAAAAGCAGCCACCGCACCGTGGGGGCCTGCGGGGGCTCGGCCCCCGCAACTAATACACGAAACGCAAAAAAGGCCCGCGCCCTCCGCGAGCACGAGCCTCCTACTGCGAGAAGCCCACCGAACCTCACGCGAACACCCAACCGCTAGTCCGCAACCAAGCCGACAACCACCCCAAAACACGGAGCCAACGGAGAGCGACCACCGCACCGTGGGGGACTGCGGGGGCTCGGCCCCCGCAACTAATACGCGGAACGCAAAAAGGCTCGCGCCCTCCGCGAGCACGAGCCTCCTACTGCGTGGAGGTTGGGGGAGCTTACTCGAACACAAAGGACCAGGTCAGCGCCTTGGAAACACTGCGAATGAAGCTGCCGGACCTGGCTACACCGTCCCAACCGATACCGAAGCGGGCAAAGCCCGGCCGCACCCGGCGACTCCCCGACGACCAAGTGCAGCGACTGATCGAGGGCTACAAGTCCGGCGCCACCGTCTACGAGCTGGGTGATCAGTTCGGCATCGAGCGCCGCACCGTCAGCACGATCCTCCACCGCCACGGCGTCCCGATGCGCCGCCGCGGCCTGTCCGAGAAGCAGATCGACGGCGCAATGCGGCTCTACAACCAGGGGTGGTCACTGGCCAGGATCGCCGCACGCATGGACGTCGCCGCCGGCACCGTCCGCCAACGCCTACACGAGCGCGACGTCCCGATCCGCAACACCCAGGGACAGCCTCGGGCGGGTGACGCCCGATGAACAACCGACCATCCCCGTCGAGTCCCGCCCCCGATCGATCACTGCATCTGCAGTGCGCTTGCACACTCCTTGTAGCTGTTGGCGCGGCCTATGTCTCCTACCGACACGGCCGCGAATTCGCCCTCCGGTTCGGCGCCGACGAGACGACCGCCACCCTCTGGCCGCTCATCGTCGACGGCTTGTTGACGATGGCGACCATCGAACTGTGGAAAACCGGCCACCACCGGACCACCGGGCAGTGGAAGGCATGGCTGTCATTCACCCTCGGCATCGGGCTGTCGCTGTGCGCCAACATCGCCTCCGCACCCGAACTGAACAACTTCGCCATCGCCGTAGCCGCCTGCCCACCCCTGGCACTGCTGCTCTCGGTGGAACTGCTCAATCAGGCACTCAAGCGGCACCGCACGGAGACAGTAAGGGAGGCCGTTCATGAATCCGACGAGAGCCCGTCAGCGCACCCGAACTCGACGGACTCGGGCGATGCCAGCCAGCCGCTGAAGGCTCCCGAGGAGGCCGAGGATGTGCCAGCGCTGCGCACAGTGGAGAACAACATGCCTGTTCACAGCGCCAACAGTGCGGGCGCCGTCCAGGAGACAGCGTCCGGTGAGGATGATGATCCGCTGCGCGAGGAGGCATACCGGCTCGACGCCGAACACTGGAACCTATATCAACGTCCGATCTCAGCCGACACCCTCCGCCGAAAGCTCAGCATCGGCTCAACACGAGCCCGCGCCCTGACCCGCCACATTCGCCAGCACCACCAGCCAGGAACAGTGTTGGCGGCGGTGGAATGAGCACCGGCCTGGCAATGGGTTGCCGAGCCTCAGGCAGCCCGCCGTGGCAGGTCCTTCATTGATCGAAAGCGTGCCCATGCTGCTCCGACCCCCCGCAACTGCGTTGTCACCGACTTCCGGTGTGAAGAAATGCGGTGATGGAACCGATCCGGCACCCGATGGTGACCAGGTGTGCCAGAGCGGGGGACCTGTGGCGGGCTTGCCACCGGGGTCGACGCCGGCTGGTCATGAGCCGTCCTCGGTGACTGGCATCGGGCGTGGTGCGTCGGCGAGTCCGATCACCGGTCGGGTGGTGATGCGGTGGCCGAGGAAGACCGGCCGGTTGGCCTGGCCCAGGAGCAGCGGTAGCAGTTCGTCTGCGCGGACGTTGCCCCACCAGCCGTGCCGGGCAGGCAGTTCTCCCCATTCGGTGACGGTGTCCGGTCGGACCGTTGGGCCGGCCACGAGCAACGGGGTCGGGTCGGCTGTGTGCATCACCCCGTGAGTGGAGGGTGTGGCGTGGTCGCCGGTCACCGCGACGATCGCCCGCTCGGCCAAGGAGGCCAGGCCGGCCAGGCCCCGGTCGAGCGCTTCCAGGACGTCACGTTTGGCATGGGGTTGTTTGGTGTGGCCGGCCTCATCGGTGGCCTTGGTATGGACGTGCACGAAGCGGGCACCGGACGCAACGAGGTCGTCAGCGGTTTCGAGCCGGGCCGCGATGTCGCAGGCTGGGTCGTCGGCCGAGGACAGGTGAACCGAGGCCATGTCCAGGGCTGTGGCGATCCCGCGGTACAGGCGCGTGCTGGTGACCGCGGCACCGGCGACGCCGACCTGCTCGACGAACGAGGGAATGTCGCCGTAGCGGCCGGACCACTTCGTCGTGAGCACGTCCAACGCGGGCAGCCCGCGGCGTTCCCGCGCGGCATTGATGTCGCTGGCGAGCAGGTAGCGGTGTGCTGCCTGTAATGCCGCGGTGAGCGCTTCAGCGAAGGCCGATCCCTCCGCGCTGGTCGGAATCGGCTGCATCCAGGGGTGGAAGTTCTCGAACAGCGGATCCGAGTCAGTCACCTGCGCACACCCGTGAGCGGGGGCGGTCAGCAGCGCTTCGCCGGTCTTGCCGTGGCGTTGCAGGCTCATCCCGTGCTCGGCGAGCACCGGCCCGAGGCCGCTCAACAGGGCCGCGATGTCGGCGTCGTCGTCGACCCGGGCTCGTCCGGTGATCCACAGGCGGTTGCCGTCGCGGCGCGAGGTGCGCAGCGCCGCGTGGGTGACCGCGCAGTCGCGGGCGATGTCGAGTCCGGCGCCGAGTGCTTCCAGCACGGCGCGACCGGGGAAGGGCACCGTGGCGTAGCCAAACATCGCCCAGTGGGCCAGTTCCGAGGCCGGCGCTCGCCCCCATCCGAAAGGCAAGTGCCATCCGGAAGCGCCGTCGTGGGCCAGGGCATCAAGGTGCGGGGTGTGGGCCGCCTCGGCGGGAGTGCGCCCCCCGAGTTCCGGGATGGGGCGATCGCCCAGCCCGTCGAAGATGACCAGCACGACCGGCAACCGGTCGTCGTCCAGCCGAGGCTGGGTTTCGCCGTATCCAGGTGGCGTCATCATCGACCTCCAGTGCGTGCTGCTGACCGCTCTTTCAGCAGCTCAGTCAGGATCGGTGCGATGGAGGCTGGCACCATGTCCGTCCACGTCGCCGTCTTGTCCTCCAGGCGTGCGCGGATGTCGGTGGCGGAGACCTTGGCAGCGGGATCACCGTCGAGCACCGTGAGCCAATAACCCGCATCAGCCAGCAGCCCCGCCTTGTAGCGCTCCCAGTCGCTGTAGACACGCACCACCTGCCGGGCGCGCAGCGGGACATAGTGCGGCCAGCACTCCGGCCGGGTGAGATCGAACGGCACAATGGTCGTCTTCTCCACCCAGCCCCGGTCGGCCAATGCCGCGTACAGGAGCCGGGCACGTTCGAAGTAGGTGAAGGGATTGGCCGCGGACAGATGCCGGTGCGCCGAAGTCGATTCCTCCTGCCGCGCACCGGGATCAGGGTTGGTGATCGCAATGATGAGATGGTCGGCATCACGCAGCGCGATTTCGAACAGCTCCAAGTGCTGCTCATGAACCGGTTGGAACCGGCCGGTCACACAACTCAAACGGTCCATCCCGACTCCCCTCCACCGGCGCCTGGCGGTGTCTCGATCGCGACGTGTCCAGGACGTCCGGCTACGAGCTCTCCGACCACGGCTGCATCCGCATCACCCCGCTCGTCCAAGGCCGCGACCGTCGAGCTCGCGATGGCCGGGGGGACGCACAGCAGCAGACCGCCGGACGTTTGGGCATCTGCCAGCAGCAGCTGCGTGGTCTGGTCGGCGGTGGAGGGGTCGAACCAGCCCGCGGCGAGCGCGTCGGTGAGAGTGCGACGGCTGCCATCAGGGGCACAACCCTGCCGCACGAGCTCAGCAACCGAGGGCAGTAGCGGCACGGCCTCCGGCCGGATTCGGGCCTCGAGACCGGCCGCAAGCGCGATCTCGTGCAGGTGGCCGATGAGGCCGTAGCCCGTGACATCGGTCCCACCGCGCAGCCCCGCGGTGGTCGCCACCCCGGCCGCGGACGCGTTGGAACGGCTCATCGTGGCGACCGCCTCGCTGACGGCCGAGCCCGGTGCCTGCCCCCGCTTCACCGCCGTGCCGATGACCCCAGCGCCGAGCCGCTTGGTCAACACGAGCAGGTCACCGGCACGACCTCCGCCCTTGCGCAGGATGGAGTTCTCGTCGACCTCGCCCACGACGGCCAGCCCGTATTTGGGGGCCGGGTCAACGATGCTGTGCCCGCCGGCCAGCACCGCGCCAGCATCGGCGACCGCGCCCGCGCCTCCCCGCATGACCTCCGCGAGCAGGGCACGGTCAAGGTTCTCCGGCCAAGCGAGCAGGTTCAGCGCCAACAGCGGGCGCCCACCCATCGCGTAGACGTCCGACAGGGCGTTGGTGGCCGCAATGCGTCCCCAATCGTAGGGATCATCCACCATCGGAGTCAGGAAATCGGTGGTCACCACCAAGGAACGGCCCTCAAGGCCAGGCACGTCAAGAACAGCCGCATCATCTGCGGGCGACAACCCGACCCTCAGAGCCGCACCAGCAGGACTGGTGCGGCCACTGCCCGCGGGGTCGCCATCGCCCGCATTCAACGACGCCAACACGTCGTCGAGCAGGCTCTGCGGCATCTTGCAAGCACACCCCCCGCCCGACGAGTACTGCGTGAGCGGGGTCGTCAAGGTCGTCATGCAGCTCGCCTCTTCAACAGGCCTCGCGCAATCCCGTTGCGCTGGATCTCAGACGTTCCTGCCGGGATGCGGAGGTTTCGCGCGACCCGGAACAGCTTTTCCTCCGGCGAGTCCTGCATGAGCCCCATCGCACCGCGCACCTGCACCGCGGTGTCTGCGACGCGGAAGAACGCCTCGTCGTTGATCACCTTGACCAGACTGATCAACCGGGGAGCATCGGAGTGCATCGGGATCGCGAACGGCCCTAGTTCATCGAGCTCGGCCTGCGCCACCAGAGAAGTCGCGCGGGCCTGGTAGATGTCGGCGTCCATGTTCGCCAACATGTGCTGCACCGCCTGCTGCGCGGCGATCGGCTCGCCACCCGAGGTGCGCTGCTGGGTGTAGTCCAGGGCCCGCTCGAGCAGCCAGGCGCCCCAGCCCGCGCACATGCCACCGCGGCAGAGCCGGCGCCAGTTGATCCACGACATCGCCAGCGCGAAACCGTCGCCGATCTCGCCGACGACGTTCTCGGCCGGAACCCGCACGTCGTTGAACTCCAGGGTGCCGGTCAGACCGTCGGCCATCATCGTGGGCAGATCACGCCCCCGGGTGACCCCGGGCGCGTTGGCGTCGACCAGGAACATCGACAGCGACCGGGTCCGGGCACCGGGCTCGGTGACGGCCACGACCTGCAGGACGTCGGCGAAGTGCGAGTTGGTGATCCACGCCTTTTTCCCGTTGATGATCCAGTCGTCGCCGTCCCGGGTCGCGTGCGTCGACATCGCCAGGACGTCGGAGCCGACGCTGGGTTCGGTGTTGCAGAACGCCGCCGTGATCTCCCCCGCGATCAGCGGCTGCAGATATTGCTCCCGCATGGTCGGCGAGCAGTGTTCGATCGCCGGGTTCGGCCCCTCCGTCCAGGCCAACGCGGCCAGGCCGAGCCCAAGCCCGGACCGGCGGTAGACGAACTCCTCCACGTGATGCATCTCAACCCGGTTGAAACCCCTGCCACCAGCAGAGACCGAGTTGTGCGGCGCGTAGAGGCCAAGCGCACCCGCGCGGCGCTGCACCTGCCGCCGCGCCTCCCACACCGCCGGATGCATCCGCCCCAGCTCGTCGAACTGCGGCCGGCTGGCCGTGCCAGCACCCTGCTGCGCCAGCTCTTCTTCGATCGGGGCGACCTCCTGGTCGAGGAAGGTCTGGAAGCGGTCGGTGCAGTCGGCGACTCGCTCGCTGGCACCGATGGCGGCGACGGCAGTCATGAACTGACTCTCCCTCTCGACGATTGAACAGTGTTCATTCGATTGAACGCTGTTCACAGGGTAGCGTCACCGTCAACACGAAGGAAGGGCAAAGGACATGTCTGAGGGTGCGCGCGCGGACCGACTCGACGCGGTGAGCGAGACCAAGCGAGCGCTGATACTCGAGGGAGCGCTGAGCGTTTTCGCACGTGACGGCCTGCGTGAGGCCAGTATGCGGGCGATCGCCAAAGAGGCCGGCTACACCCCGGGAGCGATCTACAGCTACTTCCCAAGCAAAGAGCACATCTACGCGGCGGCACTAAACGAATCGCTCAAGCGGCTACAGAACGCGACCGAAACCGCCGCGTCCCAAGCCGCCACCGCAGCGTCCCGCTACGTCGCCACCGGGTTGGCCTTCTTCGACTTCTACGACGAGAACCCCCGCGACCTGGACATGGGGTTCTACCTGTTCTCCGGCGGAATGGCACCGCACGGGCTCTCCGACGAGGAAACCAATCGCGATCTCAACGCGGCACTGCTCGCCACCCTGGAACCGGCCCGCCGTGCCGCGGAAGAGTTGTTCGGTGCAGCGGCGGCCACCCGCCTGACAGCGGAAGCGTTCGCGCACGCTTCCGGGTTGCTGCTGTTGCGGCACACCCGTCGGCTGAACCTCTTCCGGCTCGATGCTCGGGAGTTGATGCAGCGCTACCTCACTGAGCAGGTCAGCCGAGACGAGGTGTCCGGAACCGAATGACGCTTGCCGCGGGCGGGCCGCGCTCCCGCGGCACGCCGACCGCCTGGGCTCGAACCGCGGCGCTCGGAACAAGTCGTCGCGATACCGGCTCGCAAGGGCTGCGCGAGCCGCGCTCTACCGCATGCACAACGAGCTCCCCCCACGCTGCGTTCACTACGCCTCGTAGCTCTACGACCAGGTTGCGATCACTGAACTCGTCACCACCCGTTTGAAACAGGTCGGCGCGGCAACGCAACGGGCAGGTGCTCAGCCATGAACGGCGACCGGCCGTGACGACTCAGCTCCGGCAGTGACCGCACGTCACCATGAGCACACTCCTGCAAGCCAAGGACAAGCCGGACGAAGACAGCTACGACGAGCGTCATGCAGGAGAGCGCTATCGCCGCGTTCGTGGTCGGCCAGGATGCGCGTGCGATCGTCGGCTCCAAAGACGTGGGTGGCCACGAATTCAAAAAGCTTCACCATGAGCGACCTAGCTCTTGCCGCCAAGCAGACCGCCAACGGCCCTTCCCGGATCCACTCACCCGGCGGGAGCGTGCCGTCAGCAATGTTCTCGCGGATGCGCTCGTACACCGCGGCGCGCGCGCCACCGGACGTAGTTGGTGTTGCCGTGGTGGACAAGCAACCTCCTCAGAACGTAGTCAGTCACCATCGTCCCTTATGGCGCGTACGTGGCCGCGTTCTACGGGAAGAGACAGCAAGGCCGATTCAGATCGGCAGATGGTCGCAACGTAGTCACTGCTGCTCTCCGGCGATGCGTTCGAGCAGTGGAGCGAGGCGGTAGGTGACCATGTCCCGCATGACGAGCGCGGTGTTGGTGCGTTCGACTCCCGGGATGGCCAGCACCTTGCCTGCGATCCGGTACAGATCGTCCGCGTCCCTGGCGACTACGCGCACCAAGAGATCCGCCTCACCGCTAAGTCCGTGGACTTCGACCACCTCTGGAACGCAGCTCAGCGCGTCGGCGACGTCGTCGAGTTCCCGCTGCGTCACGACGGTCGTGACGAACGCCAGCAGAGGGTAGCCCAGGGCCTCGGGATCGATGCGACGCTCGAAGGCGGCCAGCGCTCCGCGCTGCTCCAGCTTGGTTAGACGCGCCTGCACGGTGTTGCGGGAGATGCCCAGGAACTCAGACAGGGCCAGGACGGTGGCTCGCGGCTGCGCAGCCATCGCCATAAGCAGCCGAGCATCGACGGCGTCGATGCCGCCGTCGTTTCTCATCGTGCTCGACCTCGCCGCAGACACAGAGGGGACTGTTGTGCATTATGCTCAACTTTTTCTCGACACATTGTACTTGTGTCGGTCTTCTGTTGGTCTGTGGATCGATCTGCACTTCCACCGCAGCTCGCATCCGCACGGAGGTGAACGACGGATGACCAGTGTCATTCCTGCGCACAACGACGTTCCCGCCCGCGGTGAGGGGCCCAGCCCCGATGTGCTCCGCGAGGTGGAGGAGCGCGTGCTGTGGCTGTCCACCGCGATCATCGACCACGCCAACCGGGTACGTCCGAATCCGTCAGGTCTGAAGGTGGGCGGACACCAGGCGTCGAGTGCCTCGATGGTCTCGATCATGACCTCGCTGTGGTTCACCCAGCTCACCGCGGACGACCGGGTCTCGGTGAAACCACACGCCTCCCCGGTGCTGCACGCGATCAACTACCTCCTGGGTGAGCTGGACGAGTCCTACCTGACCTCGTTGCGTTCTCTGGGCGGCCTGCAGAGTTATCCGAGCCGGTCGAAGGACCCTGATCCGGTCGATTACTCGACCGGATCCGTCGGGATCGGCGCCACTGCCCCCATCTGGGGCGCCGTGGCCCGCCGGTACATCGACAGCCACCTCGGCGGTGCAGGCTGGGGTCGGCAGTACTCGCTCCTGGGTGACGCGGAGCTGGACGAGGGCGCGGTATGGGAAGCGATCCTCGATCCGACGGTGGGCAAGCTGGGCGAAATCGTGTGGATCGTCGACCTCAACCGCCAATCCCTGGACCGGGTCGTCCCCGACATCGCGGCCAGACGCTTCGAAGGCATGTTCGCGTCCGCCGGCTGGCAGGTGCTCACCGCAAAGTACGGTCGCCAGCTGGAGGATCTGTTTACCGAACCCGGTGGCGACGCGCTGCGCGCTCGCATCGACGCGATGAGCAATCCCGAGTACCAGCGCATGCTCCGCTGCACGGCGAAGGAACTCCGCGAGCGCCTCCCCGGCACTGGCTCGGCGGCGGGCGAGATCGCGTCCCTGCTGCACCAGCTCGACGATGCCGCGCTACGCTCAGCGATCCACAACCTCGGCGGGCACGACTTCGACGCCCTGACCAACGCGTACGCCCTGATCGACGATACGCGCCCTACCGTGATCT
Source organism: Saccharopolyspora galaxeae (assembly GCF_016526145.1). Taxonomy (GTDB): domain Bacteria; phylum Actinomycetota; class Actinomycetes; order Mycobacteriales; family Pseudonocardiaceae; genus Saccharopolyspora_C; species Saccharopolyspora_C galaxeae. The sequence continues at coordinate 480,013 of NZ_JADDUE010000002.1, read as the reverse complement.
TCGCGTACACGGTCAAGGGCTACGGGCTGCCCACCCGGGGCCACCCGCAGAACCACTCGTCCCTGCTTACCCGCGCGCAGATGCTCCAGCTGGCTACGGACACCGGCACAAACCTCGAGAACCCGTGGGTACGCTTCGCAGCCAAGAGCCCCGCAGGACGACTGTGCACGGCGACAGCTTCCCGCCTCCGGCGAGACGAGCCGCCCACGGCGCAGTCGTTCGCGCTGCCGAGTGACATCGGCCGGACTCCCGGCGGGACGGCGACGACCCAGGCGGCCCTGGGGCGGGCGCTGCTCGACCTGACGCGGGAATCACCGCAGGCGGCAGAACGCGTAGTGACGGTGAGCCCCGATGTATCGTCGACGACAAACCTCGCCGGCTGGTTGAACAAGGTGGGGACGTGGTCACCGGCCGAGGGCACGAACTGGTTCGCCGACGACCCGGAGACGATGCTGCACTGGAGGGAAAATCCGGAAGGGCAACACGTCGAGCTGGGCATCGCCGAGACCAATCTCGTCGGCCTGCTGGGAGAGCTGGGTGCCACATGGAGCCGGTGGAACCAACCATTGCTACCTATCGGCGTGCTCTACGACCCCTTCGTGGAGCGTGCCCTGGAACCGTGGTCGTTCGGCACCTACGCTGGTGGGCAGTCTATCCTCGTCGGAACGCCATCCGGAGTGACCCTCGCCGCCGAAGGCGGTGCTCACCAGTCCGTTACGACGCCGTCGATCGGTATCGAACAGCCCGGGTGCACGACCTACGAGCCGGCGTTCGCGATCGACGTCGAATGGTGCTTGCTGTCCGCGCTGGCACGGCTGGGGCAACCAAGTGGGAGCTCCACCTACCTGAGGCTCTCGACCAGACCGGTGAACCAGAAACTCGCGCGGGTTCCACAGGACTCCGCAGCGCGCGAACGCCGCCGCCAGCAAGTCGTCGCAGGCGCGTATTCGCTGCGCCGACCGCGCGAACCGACCGTGACGATCGCGGCGATGGGCGCCCTGCTGCCCGAGGCGCTGGCAGCAGCGGACCGCCTCGATGAACTCGAGTGCTCCGCGGACGTCGTGTGCGTCACCAGTCCAGGATTGCTCTTCCGCGCCCTACAAGCGCGGCGTGGAAACGGGGACGATTCCAGCTGGATCCTCGACCAAGTATTCCCCGCCAACCGCGCCGCACCGATAGTAACCATCCTTGATGGACACCCGCACACGCTCGCGTTCCTAGCCAACATCAACCAAGTGGCCAGCAACAACCTAGGCGTGACCCGGTTTGGGCAGTCCGGAGATCTCGAGGACGTCTATCGCCACCACGGCCTCGACACCGAGAGCATCATCCGAGCCGCCCTGGACCTCGTCCATTAATAGGTCTCACCCGTCTTGTCAAGCGGCATCTCTACGACCGCTACTTACAGTAAGTTGGCAAGTGGTCACAAATAGTCCCGGTGTCCCCAATGGTGCGGCGCCACTGAAGCGGCATAGCCGGACGATCGAAACTGCCCGTGTGTGATAGGCCGAGCGGAAAAACCACGTCACACAGGCCAACTCAGCGCTTAAACGACTGCTGAGCAGCAAAGATAGACCGAGTACAGCATCGAGTGATTGACAAGCTCGCCCGATGTCCAGTCCTGACGCATGTGCGGACGCTAATGCCCCGACCAGCGCCACGATCGAGTGATCACTACTTTGCGGTTGGTCGAGTAACCAGAGACCCGGGGCCCACTTGAGCTGGTCCTTGTCTGGATTTCGGGGATCAAGGGTTCTCGGGTGCCCACCGGTGTCGTGCGATCACGTGGAGGTTGCTGAGGGGACTCCAGTCGGGTTCGCGTGTGTGGGGTAGGTCGAAGCGCTTGCGGACTTCGCGGTCGAAATCGTCGCGATGGGGTAGGCCGGGCACGTGGTCGTCCCAGGTGGCGTTGGGGGCGCGGCCCTGGTGCTGGTCGTCGGGTGGGTATCGCCGTGCCGCGTGGCCCCAATAGGACGAGAGCAGAAGCGCGGCGCAGATCACGGTTTCGGGGTAGCGACTGATCAGGGTCCGTGTGGCTCGATGTAGGTCGGCGCCGAGCTGCTGTTCACGGTGCTGCCAGCGCTGGGTGAGCGGGTGGTGCGGGCCGGGATCACCGATGGTGACGTTCCGGGCGTCGCGGAATGCGCTGGCGACGGCGGCTGCGCAGCCGAACCGTGATCCGCCCCTCGGCGAGATCGACCGTGTGCAGCGCGTCCAGGAACCCCCGCAGGACCTCGGCGTGGATGTCGCTGGGGTCGTCGGCGTAGCGCTCGGTCAGCCGGGCCGCCAAGGGGGTCAACATGGGCAGCGCCAGCCCAACCGCGGTGATCGTCCAGGTGCTGCCTTCGATGCGGGCACGGCTGATCACGTGTGCCCAGACCTGGTCCCACACCCGGCGGGGGCAGCGCTGGTCCAGCAACAGGTCCCGGAGTTCGTCGACCGAGATGATCCGGGCCGGAAGGTGGTCGAACAGGCGGCCGTCCACAGCCACCGGGTGATCCCCCGCGGTCAGCCAGCCGAAGGCTTCACGGGCGGCATCCAGCGGATTGTGTGGCCACTCTTCGTGCTCGGAACGAGTGGGGAGAGCCATCGCTCGGCTCCTCTCGAACGGCGGTTGATGACGCCGCCGAGAGGGCCAGGAGAGGAACAGCGCAGCGCACGGTTCCGTACTAAGACGAAACTAAAATGATCTTCTTGTTCCGGAACAAGAAGATCATCTTCTGAGCAACTTCAAGATCGCGATCTAGACGAACAGCAATCCTGTGCGCTGCGGCGTTAGTCAGACGCTGTTCCGTTGCTGTCATCCCGAGCAGACGGAGAGACGGAACAAGAAAAAGGATCTTGAGAAATTTCCGGGACGATCTTGGACAAGCCCACCGCGGGCTCTACTGGCCCCCGCCAGCCGGAGCGGCCGTTGATCTTGCATAGGCCATCTCAAGATCAACTAAGCGGAGACGAAGCCAGTGACGCTAGGTGTCCACTCCGGCTGAGAACTCTTCAAAAAAATCTTGGAGGCCGGTGGCGAATCGAGGCCGTTTTCGCGGACTTCAGGGGTGTCCTTGGCAAGACCGACCGATCACCGGAGCACGCGATGTCTGCCCTCCCGCTCCCGGAGGTACCGCCTCCCGACACCCCCGACAGCCACGAACCGAGCCCTCGCATTGGGGTGGTCCGCGAACGCACAGGCCCGCCGGTGTCGGCGACGGTGCGGCTGTGCCTTGTCGACCCCGCCGCAGACGCCGACGAGATCGTCACCGCGGCGGTCTCGATGATCACCACCACCTACACCGCGCCCGGAGACCGGATCATGCTCGCAGCCCCCGAGTCCCCGACGACCGGTTCGAGCCGGACGCGTCGGGACCGACTCGTGGAGTCCGTCCTCCGACTCGGCCGCGGCGCGACCACCGATCCGGACTTCCGGTCTCACAGCGATCAGGAATTCGCCGCGGCGGGTGGGGAGCTGCCTGCCGCCCCGGGGTCCGGGTCCGGACTCGGACCCCGGGGCGGCGACACGACCGATCCCGTCGCGAACCCGACCGACCGGCAGTCCCCGGCGAGCAGTCCGGTCCGGGTTCCGACGGCTTCGAGTTGATCATTACGGGCTGGTCCGAGCAGCCCGCGGACCCGTTCGCGATGGCGGACTTCACGGCCGCGCTAGCTCCTGCCGGCACCGTCGTCGTACTCACGCACAGTAGCGATCACCGGGCGCGAGTGGGCCATTCGGGGCAGTTGTCGCGGGCCGCGGCATTGGCCGGATTGATCTTGAGCGACCGGCTGATCCTGGTTCACGAACCCCCGTCCTCCCCTCGGCCGGCGACCCGGCGCAGGCGCCGGGAGATCGCTCTCGGCGGCCACCGCCGCATCCACACCACCGCCTCCGTGTTCCGTCGTTCGACCCCGCTTCCGGAGGTCCGCCATGCCTAAGACCGCCCTGCGCCCCGGCAGCGTCTGGGACACCGGCCGCACCACCCCTGCCCAGCAGGTCGCGGACCGACACGTCGGGGCCACCCGCAGCGATACCGCACTGACCCCGGAGGTCGCGCGGCAGATCATCACTACCTACACCGCTCCCGGCGACACCATCTGCGACCCGAACCCGGGACCGGGACTGGTCCTGGCCGAAGCCCTCCGGGCGGGCCGGGACGCGCTCGGCCTGCCCGCCGATCCTCGGTGGGAATCCGCCTTGGAAGCCAACCTCGACCTCGCCCGCCTCGCCGGCCCGGTCGGCACCGCGACCCTGTTGGACAGCGTCGACGACCCCCGCGCCGCCGAGCTGCCCGGTGCCGTCGACCTCGTGTTCACGGGGCTACGGCACACCCCGCGCAGCGACCCCAGCCGGGTGCTGGTCGGGCTGTATGAGGACTTGGACGCCGTCGCCGACTGGGTCTGGCCCGGCGGGCACATCGTCATCATCTGCCGCCCGTGGCGCCGTCACGGCCGGCTGCTCGACCTGCCCGGCAAGATCCACGACGCCGCCGACGCGATCGGTCTCGTCCCCGCCGACCACTGCATCGCCCTGACCGCGCCCATTCGAGGAAACCGGGTGCGCCCGAGAATCGTCAGCCGCGCGGGGCGCCTCCCGGAAAGCACAGATATTCACGGCCCCACGACCGCCATCTCTGCTCATCTTGACGTGCTCGTTTTCCGCCTCCCCGCAACCGCACGTCGCGAAGAAACTCCCGAACGAGGTGTCGCGTGAACAGGCTCTACTATCGTAAGGACGCCATCGAATTGCATGTTGGCGATGCACTTCAGGTCATGGAATCGATGTCCAGTGCCTCGGTGGATTGTGTCGTCACCTCGCCGCCCCACTGGGGATTGCGTGATTACGGAACTGCGGTCTGGATCGGCGGAAACCCGGAATGCCGACATACCTTGGGAACAACACCCCATCAACGCCGGACTACCAAGAAACGTACATCCTCGTGGCTTCGTTCGAGCGTGAACAAGCGTTGCAGGAAGTGCGGCGCTCTTGCGCATGATAGGCAATATGGCCTGGAGCCGACGATCGATGATTACGTTGATCGGCTGCGGAAGGTGAGCGCGGAAGTCTGGCGCTTGCTGACCCCACGGGGAACGTACTGGCTCAATCTCCGAGATGGTTTTAGCTACCACAACAGCGGCACGGGAAGCACGCGCAAAATAACGAACGAAGAGACCACCTCGATCGTTCGTCACAAAAGCCTTATGGGAATTCCGTGGCGGGCTGCTCTCGCCTTGCAACACGACGGGTGGATTATTCGCAACGCGATGGTCTGGCACAAGCCCAACGGCATACCGGACCCGGCATCGGATCGATTCTCCGCGCGCTACGAGATGGTTTTCTTCTTGGTGAAGCAGCCGGATTACTACTTCGACGCAGCCCGCGCGCTCGAACCGTTGTCGCAGAGCCGTCCGGAGCATCGGAAGAACCATCGTGGGGGCAACAAGCCGCACACGGTCCGGTCCCCGTGGCAGCCGCGGGGAACCGGGAAGAATGTCGGCGACGTCTGGTCGCTCTCCACACGACCGTTGCCGGATGCGCACTGTGCTCCGTTTCCGGTCGACCTTCCGCAGCGGTGTATCGCGGTGGGCTGCCCGGAAAACGGCCGCATTCTCGACCCCTTCTCTGGCGCTGGCACGACGGGCCTCGCCGCGCGACAGTTGGGCCGATCCTTCCAAGGAATTGACCTGCGGCCGGATTATCACGACATATTCATTCGTCGGCTGCTCGGTGAACTACCCAGCGACGCCGGAGAGGCGGCCTGACCGAAAGCGGACGATCCGAAACGTCGCGTCCCCAACGCCATAACGCGCTATCGGGAAGGGAGTACGAGCTACGAGCTGAATCGTGATTGCGAATCAACAGAGTGAGACCGCCTGATCCCGCTTACTGAAATCTGGACCGCGCGTCGACCGTCCCGCGCCGCCCACCCAGTACCGAGCGCTTCCCGTACGGGTGTGCCCCGGGGCGCCGAGGTCCAGTCGGTCGGTGGAGTACTGGCCCCGATGAGTGCCCGAGAGCAGTCGGGGAGTCGAAGTCCCACTGATCGCCCACGCCGACACCCCCAGCCACCACAGCGCGCGTCATGGCGCGTGCCCGCGCCCGATCAAGCCCCCGTGGTAAGGGCCGCGGGTGACCCGGCTGGGGTGTGTCCGCTGCGTCGACGGTTGCCCAACCGGCCGACCAGCGCCCGCGACCTCCCGCTCGGCAGCGGGCTCGCGGGCTCGAAAGGTGCGCTCATGTGCCCCGACGAACCCCACGCCCAGCACGCCTCAACCGATGGAGGCGAACACGAACCCGGCAACGTCGCCAAGTTGCCCCACGTCGACGACAGCGCCGGCGTTACGGTTCCGACCGAACCCCAGCCGCGGGGCAACGCCAGCGCATCAGCCAGGAAGACGCGAAGGCGAGGCAACGCCCGCCGGACCGGCCAGAACCTGGTCGTTCGCGGTGTCCGCCGCGATCCACCAGATATCCACAAGCTCGCGCAAGTGGTCGCCAGCCTCGCGGCAGAGATGTTGGAGGACGAGACCGACGATGAGCAACCGGCCCTGGCCGACACCGACGCATCGGACAGCGCAACGACGGCTGACCAGCGACAACCTCGCCGGGCAGCGTAGGTCCGGGAGTTCCCTTCAACACGCACCGCCACCACACCGAGCACGCGGTTACGCAACACTCGCAAGGAGGTCTGACGATGTCCCACGCACCGCCTCAACTACACGACCTCAGCCGGGGAACAGCGAGCCTGAACTCCCCGGAATCGGTCCGGGTCGGGATCTACACCCGGTGGCCTTCGGCCGGAGAGGACGACTTCATCCAGTCCTATGTGGAGTCTCGACCCGGCTGGCACACGGTCATGCGATGTTCTGACCACGCGTCCGGGCGCACGTTGAACCGACCGGGTCTGCAACGGGCTCTGAATGCCGCCCGCGCCGGACTGCTCGACGTCCTGCTGGACCACGTCCACAGCCTGTCCCGCAGGGTGCGTCACTTGCACTTCCTGCTCGGAAAGCTGGACGCCTACGGCGTGGCCTTCCGCTCGGCTATCGACCAGTCCTTGGACACCTCGACGCCCGAGGGGCGGTTCCAGGTTCAGATGCTGGGCTCTTTTGCACAGTTCGAGGAAGAAGGAGTACTCGAAGATCGCCGTGCCGCACGCGCCTCCAGCACTGGACTGAGCGACGGTTGCTCCCCTAGCCATGACCTGGGCCGCGAGGTCAATGGCCGACAGGTGGGCCACAGCGCCGCTGTTGACCAGTGAGCCGTTGGACGAAAATCCCTTTGCTCACACCGAATCACGAAGGGCTGTCATGACCAGCGCATACGCTGACTCCAACGACGAGTTGCAGCAGGACATCGCTGTTCCTGTCGAGCACCCCGCGGATGACGTGGAACCAGGCGCGCGGGCGGTGATCTACCTGCGCGTGTCCTCTACTGGGCAGGTTAAGACCGACTACGACCCCGAGGGCATCTCCATCCCGGCCCAGCGGGAGGCGTGCCTGCGCAAGGCCAAGGACTTGGGCCTGACCGTCATCGATGAGTATGTCGAGCCCGGCCGCTCAGCGACGGAGATGACCAAACGGGAAGCATTCCAGCGGATGCTGGCACGCGTGCGCGCTCAGGGTGATGTCGACTACGTCATCGTCTACATGCTCTCCCGCATGGCGCGGAACCGCTACGACGACGCCATCGTCATGGCTGACCTCCGCAAGCGCGGCGTCACGCTCGTCTCCGCCACCGAAGCGGTCGATGACTCGCCCGTCGGACAGCTCATGCACGGCATCCTGGCCACCTTCAACGAGTACCAGTCCCGCCAGTCCGGCGCCGACATCGCCAACAAGATGGGGCAAAAAGCCCGCACTGGCGGCACTCTCGGCCGCGCCAAGATCGGGTATCTCAACCACATCGACCACTCCGACGGCCGGGTGATCCGCACCATCGTCCTCGACGACGAGCGGGCGCCTTTCGTACAGCTCGCCTTCGAGCTGTACGACACCGGCAACTACACACTCGATGAGCTGGCCGACGAACTCTACGACCGCGGCCTGCGCACCCGCCCTACCGCCAAGCACCCGGCGAAGAAGGTCTCGATCAACAAGCTCTCCCAGATGCTGCGGGACCGCTACTACATCGGCTACGTGACCTACAAAGGCGAAGAGGTCCGAGGCCGGCACGACCCGTTGATCGACGAAGACCTCTTCGACCGGGTTCAGGACCGGATCAACGCCCGGTCCGCCGCCAAGGAGCGGCGACGGGTGCACCACCACTACCTCAAGGGCTCGCTGTTCTGCGGGCGCTGCCGCCGAGCCAGAGTCACCCAACGGATGATCATCCAGCGCACCGTCAACTCCAAGGGCGCCGAATACCTGTACTTCTTCTGCCGCAACCGGCAGAACAGCACCTGCGACGCCCCACACGTCAACGCCGAACTCGTCGAGGACGCCATCGAACGGCACTACGCCACGATCCGCTTCAGCCAGGCGTTCATCAGCGACGTCCGAACCCAGATCGACACCGTCATCAGCGAACAGGAGAAATCCGCACGACTGCTGCATCAACAGCTCTCCACCCAGCTCGCCGAACTCGACACCCAGGAGGAAAACTTGATCGACCTCGCAGCCGACGGCACCCTGCCGCAAACCAAGGTCAAAGCCAAGCTCCGCGACATCGAACGCCAGCGGCGGCACCTCAACCAGCGCCTCGACACCGCCTCCGCCGACCTCACCGATGCCGCCCGCCTGATCGACGTGAGCCTGAAGCTGCTCGAACGCCCCGAGGAGCTGTACCGGCGGTGCAACGACGAGCAGCGGCGCCTGCTCAACCAGGCGATCTTCCACAACATCTACATCGAGGATGAGGAGGTCACCGACCACGACCTCCAGGAACCGTTCAGTCAGCTCCATGCCATCCAGCAGACGCAACGGTCAACGCGAGACGCACAGCACAACATGCCCGCCATTCCGGAGCCCCGAGACAGCAAAAGGGCCACTCGCCAAGCGGGTGGCCCGTCCTCGCCTTCCGGCGTCGCGGTACTACTCCAGGGCCTTCAATCAGGCACGTGTTCTAGTAATACCTCTAAGGTGGAGCTGAGGGGAATCGAACCCCTGACCTTCTCGATGCGAACGAGACGCGCTACCAACTGCGCTACAGCCCCTTTTTCCGAGTGCTGTTGCAGCTTAGCAGGCCGCCGACAGCACTCGGAGCACCCCCCTCGCTTGTGGGCGGGAGGTTCATTCGCCCACCGCACGGCGGTACGGCTGCCAGGTGCGCTCGTCGAGTTCGTCGAACATGGGGTCTTCGTCGTCGATCTCGACGACCACCGCGTCGGAGCCGCGCCGGTCGTCGCGGCGGGGCTCGTAGTCGTATCGGTCCTCCGCGGCGGGCTCGGCCGGTTCGTCGTAGTACGTCTCGCGGTAGTCCGCGTCGGGTTCGTCGCGGGACTCGGACATGCGGGCGAGCCGCCGATCCCGGATGTCCTGTTCGATCCGCACCTGCCGCCGCAGGTAGGTGAGGTAGCCGACGATGCCGAGGTCGATCATGCCGTGCAGCCACCAGGCCGCGGTCCAGGCGAAGGCGGCGAGCAGTGCGGTCGCGACGGCGGCGGCCACGATGAGCAGCAGGACGCGCTGCCTGCGGGCGTACTTGGTGCGCGCGGCCAGCGCCGCGGCTTCCGGGTCGTAGCCGCCGCGGCCGGGCCGGTAGCGGCGGCCGGCGCGGACGTCGTCGCCGTTGACCGGCCGCCCCTGCTCGTCCTGCTCGTCGGGTACGTCGTCGAGGTCGGGTTCGATGTCGTCGTCGTGCCGGTCGGTGTCGGCCATGCCGTACGCCTCCTGCGCCCTGTCGGTTTCCGCGTCGCCGGGTTCCGCGGGTGCCCGGTCGCCGCCTCTGCGCACCACTCGTGCCGCCAGCGCTGAGTCGGTGGTCCGGGACACCTCCTGCCGACGGCGGGCGAACATCGGAACCAGCACGACGAGCCACGCCGCCGCCAACGCCGCGAAGATCAAAGAACTGGGCACGCGCCGCCACCTCCCCCTGGCTGCCTGCCGCACACTTCTGCGATCGCCACGCTAGCCACTTCTGTCACATCTGTCTCTGAGCCACGCCGATTCGTTTCCGTTTCGCCTGCGCTCGAGAGAAACGCACGCGGGGTCGCACGGGCGGGAGATGATGTACCGGCGTGTCGGCTCGCGCACGCCTGTGAACAGCGGAAATGCACTCGATCGGGCGATGTGCGCGGACGGGCGCGGTGACGAAGCTCTCGCCGCGGTTCAGGCGCGTTCGGCCCAGCCGGCGCGAACCAACGCGCGCACCGCGCCGCCCGGCACGTCCTCGGTGGTCAGCCCGTAGACGTAGTGATCGCGCCAAGCGCCTTCGACGTCGAGGTAGCGCTCGAACAGGCCTTCCCGGCGGAACCCGGACTTCTCCAGCACCCGCACGCTCGCCGCGTTCTCCGGGCGCACCGTCGCCTCCAGCCGGTGCAGCCCCGCCGGGCCGAAGCACTGATCGACCGCCATCGCCACGGCGGCCGTCGCAACGCCCCCACCGGCGCACTCGGCCGCGACCCAGTAACCGACCCACGCGGAGCGCAACGCCCCGCGCACGATGTTGCCGACGGTGAGCTGCCCGGCGAACCGGCCGTCCACGGTGATCACGAACGGCAGCGCCTGACCGCGCCGCGCCAGCCCGCGCAGCGCGCTCCACTGGGCCGGCCAGGCCAGCAGCGCGTTGCGGTCTTGCCAATCACCGAACGTCGTCGGCTCCCAACGCTGCAGGTAGTCCCGGTCCTGCAACCGCAGCCCGCTCCACGCGGAGGCGTCCCGCAGCCGGGGCGGGCGCAGCGCCACCGCGCCCGCGCGCACCGCCAGCGGAGCGGGGCGGGCCGGCCAGCCGGGATGCCGCCCGGCGAAGATCTCGGAATCCGTGGCCATCGTCGCCGCGGGTCAGGCGCGCTGCGACAGGAAGCGGATCTGCACGTCCTCGCCCGCGGACACCTCGGAGACGTCTTCGTCGATCAGCACCAGGCAGTTCGCCTCGGCCAGCGAGGCCAGCAGGTGCGAGCCGGAGGTGCCCAGCGGTTGCACCAGGTAGGAGTCGGTCTCCGGGTCGCGCAGCAACTGCCCGCGCAGGAACCCGCGGCGCCCGGCCGTCGAGCTCACCGGGGACAGCAGGTTCGCGGTCACGGTGCGCCGGTGCGGATTCTCGCGCCCCAGCGCTGCGCGGATCAGCGGACGCACCAGGACCTCGAACAGCACGAGGGCGCTGACCGCGTTGCCCGGCATCAGGAACGTCGGCACCTCGTCCGGGCCGAGCCGGCCGAAGCCCTGCATCGAACCCGGGTGCATCGCGACCCGAGTGGTGTCGAGCTCGCCGAGATCGGACAGCGCCGCGCGCACCTCGGCACCCACCGCGCCGCCGATGCCGCCCGCGATCACGACGATCTCGGACAGCAGCAACCGGCCCTCGATCACCTCACGCAACCGCTTCGGGTCGATGCCGACGATGCCGACGCGGGTCACCTCGGCGCCGGCGTCGCGGGCCGCGGCGGCCAGCGCATACGAGTTGACGTCGTAGACCTGCCCCTGCCCCGGCGTGCGGTCGACGTCGACGAGCTCCTCGCCCAGCGAGATCACCGAGACGCGCGGGCGCGGGTGCACCAGCACCTTGTCCCTGCCGACCGCGGCGAGCAGCCCCACCTGCGCGGAGCCGATCGCCGAACCGCGGCGCACCGCCACGTCACCGGTCTGCACGTCCTCCCCGGTGCGGCGCACGAACGCCGCCGACGGCACGCCCTCGCGCACCGTGACCTTCGCCGGGTGCTCGTCGGTTTGCTCCAACGGGACGACCGCGTCCGCGAGCGTGGGCAGCGGGGCGCCGGTGGCGACCCGGACCGCTTGCCCCGGCTGCAGCCTGCGCGGCTGCCGCGAACCGGACGTTATCTCGCCGACCACGGGCAGCACCGGAGCTTCGCCGTCGTCGGTCCGCACGTCCACGCTGCGCACCGCGTAGCCGTCCACCGCGGCCTGGTCGAACCCGGGCAGCGCTTGCCCGGCCACGACTTCCTCGGCGCACAGCAGTCCCTGCGCCTCCGAGATCGCCACGCGGACCGGAGAGGGCCGCACGGCGGCGGCGAGGACTCGCGCGAGCTGTTCGTCCACTGACCTCATGGCACTCGACCTCTTCCGCGCGGAGCCGAGGCCGCGAGTCCTCAGCTCCTGTTCAACCTCTTGCCGAGCCAGTCCCGCAGGCCCGGCCCGTACTCGGAATCCTCCAGCGCGAAGTCCACCGCAGCTTTCAGGAAACCGCCAGGATTTCCCAAGTCGTGTCGGTCTCCGCGGTGCACCACGACGTGCACCGGATGACCCTCCGAGATCAGCAACGCTACGGCATCGGTGAGCTGCAACTCACCTCCGGCACCGGGTTCGATGCGCTTGAGCGCGTCGAACACCGCGCGATCCAGCAGGTACCGCCCGGCCGCGGCTAGGTTCGAGGGGGCTTGCTCCGGCGCGGGCTTCTCGACCATGCCGTGGACCTGCTTGACGTCCTCCTCGCCGGTGTCGGCCACCTGGAACACGCCGTAGGAGGCAACCTGCTCGGGCGGGACGTCGAACGCGCACAGCACGCTTCCGCCGTACCGCGCCCGGGCTTCGGCCATCTTGCTCAGGACCCCGTGGGGCAGGACCAGGTCATCGGGCAGCAGGACGGCGACCGCGTCATCGTCCGGGCCGAGCTTCGGTTCAGCGCATCCGACGGCGTGCCCGAGCCCGAGGGCGCTCTCCTGCAGCGCGGTTTCCGCGGTGATCAGGCCGGGGCCGCGCTGCACCTTCTGCAGCAGGGTGTCCTTTCCGCGGTCGCGCAACGTCCCCTCCAGCTCCGGGGCCGGCTGGAAGTAGTCGGCCACGGCCTGCTTGTCCGGTGAGGTGACGATCAGTAGCCGGTCCGCGCCCGCCTCGGCGGCCTCGGTGGCCACCAGTTCGATCCCCGGGGTGTCGACGATCGGCAGCAGTTCCTTGGGGACGGATTTCGTGGTCGGCAGGAACCTCGTGCCGAGGCCCGCAGCGGGCACGATCGCGGTGCGGAATGCAGCGGTCGCGGGGTTGCTGGCAGCGCTGTTCATGGTCCCGGAGCCTATCGGCCGGACCTACAGTGGAGCTGTGACCTCGCTGGGAGAACTACGGGAAGCCAAGACGCAGTGGCGGCGCGAGCTGGGCGAACTCCGGCGGTCCAGCGCCGAGACCACACGATCAGCGGAGGCGGAGGCGCTGCGGGCGGCGGTGCTGAGCTGGGCCGCCCGGCGCAAGCCCGGTGTGGTGGCCGGTTACGTGCCGGTGCGCGGCGAACCGGGATCGCTGGCGATGCTGGACGCCCTGCGGGAATCCGGTTGGCGCGTGCTGCTGCCGGTGGTCGTCGGCGCCGAGCCGCTGGAGTGGGCGGACTACACCGGCGCCGATTCGCTCCGGAGAGCCGAGTACGGCTTGCTGGAGCCGGTCGGCGCCCGGCTCGGCCAGGCGGCGATCTCCGCGGCGGATGCGGTGCTGGTACCGGCTCTGGGCGTGGACCTGCGCGGTGTCCGGCTGGGCCGGGGCGCTGGTCACTACGACCGGTCGTTGCCGTCGGCAGCGCCGGACGCGGTGCTGATCGGCGTGGTCCGGGACGAGGAATTCGTGGATTCGCTGCCGGGCGAGCCGCACGACGTGCGGCTGCACGCGGTCATGACGCCTGGTCGGGGCGTTGTGCAGCTGGCTGCCGACGCCGATCTCGGACGTCGTGTGACGTAGGAGTGTTTGCGCTGGGCACCCGATTTGGCGCATCATCGGGTTGGCACTCTGTCCGCTCGAGTGCCAATACCATGAACGCCCGGAGGTTGACCGCCGTGCCCACGTACCAGTACGCCTGCACCGAGTGCGAGCACCGCTTCGAGACGGTGCAGTCGTTCAGCGAGGATTCGCTGACGGAGTGCCCCGAGTGCGAGGGCAGGCTGCGGAAGCTGTTCAACGCCGTGGGCATCGTGTTCAAGGGCAGCGGGTTCTACCGCACGGACAACCGGTCGAACTCCGGCTCGACCGGTTCGTCGGATTCGTCGTCGTCCGGCTCGTCCGGCTCGTCGGATTCGTCTTCCGGATCGTCGTCTTCGGGTTCCGGCTCTTCGGAGTCGAAGAGCTCCGGTTCGGACTCGTCGGCGAGTTCCTCGTCGTCCTCGAGTTCTTCGAGCTCGTCCACCGCGACCGCGGCGTCCTGACTGGGGCCGCAGCTCGCGGCACCTGAGCTCGCCGCGTTCGAGCTCGCAACGCTGCAGTCGCAGCACTGAACTCGCAGCAGTTGCCGAATCGCCGATCGCTTGCAGCGGTCGGCGATTTTCGATGCTCACCCGCGGCCGAGTTGTCCACAGGCCGCCGGTTCATCCACAGATTCCGGATTTGACCCTGCCCGCCGGTTCCCGGCTCTTCTAGCGTCGATCACAGGTGGTCAACGACGCAGGGGGCGACATGAGCGGGCGAGGTAGCGGTGCGAGCGGGAACCCGGATCCCGGTGGCAAGGCGGGTCCCAGCGGGAAGGCGGGCTCCGGCGGGAACCGGCGACGCGGTATGCGCCGGAGACGGCGGAAGGAGCTCTCGCTCGAACCGACGTGGCGGGACCGGGTCTCGGCCCGGCTTCCCTGGCTGCACGGTGTTCGCGTGCTGTTCGCCCGCCGAGCGGCCGCGGGGATGCTGATCGTGCTCGCGTTGCTGCTCGCGGTGCGGCCGGAGTCCGCTCCGCCGGATGACCGGGTCCGGGTCGTGGTGGCCGCGCACGACCTCGCACCGGGGCACGTACTGACGGACTCGGACCTGGCGCAGCGGGCGCTGCCCGCAGATGCGGTGCCGCGCGGAGCGGTGCGCGAGGTCGCCGCGGCCCGCGGACGCACGCTCGGCGGAGCCTCGCGCGGCGGTGAGCCGTTGACCGACGTGCGCTTCACCGGGCCGGAGCTGACCAGGATCACCACCGGGCGGGAGGACCACGTCGCGGTGCCGATCAGGCTGGCCGACCCGGCCGTCGCCGACCTGCTGCGCTCCGGCACCCGGGTGGACATCGTCACGATCCCTACTCGGTCCGATACCGGATCAGTGCTGGCCGAGCGGGTACCGGTGCTCGCCGTCCGCCCTGCGGGCAGCGGCCCCGATCAGGGACGACTCGTGGTAGTCGGGCTGCCGGAGCAACGCGCCCCGGCAGTGGCAGGAGCGTCACTGACCCGATCGGTGACCGTTACGCTGCGCTGAGCAGACGTAGGGCCGAGCGGACGGACGGCTTCCGCCGCGCCTACCGGCCCGGGACGGCCCCGGGCATCTCGATCGAAGAAGGAGCGTGCCGTGCTCAAGGGCTTCAAGGACTTCCTCATGCGGGGCAACGTCATCGACCTCGCGGTGGCGGTCGTCGTCGGCAGTGCCTTCACGGCACTGGTCACCGCGGTCACGAACAGCATCATCCGGCCGGTGATCGCCTCCGCGGGCGGTGCCCAGGTGGACGGCCTGACGATCCAGCTGGTCAAGGGCAACGAGTCGTCGAAGATCGACTTCTCGCTCGTGATCAACGCGGTGATCACCTTCCTGATCACCGCCGCGGTGGTCTACTTCCTGTTCGTGCTGCCGATGCAGAAGATCCAGGAGCGGCGCAAGAAGGGCACGGAGGAGTCGGTCGACCCGACCGAGGCGGAGCTCCTGCTGGAGATCCGGGACCTGCTGCGCAAGGAGCAGGGCCTGCCTGCCATCAAGGGGCTGGCGGACGACGAGACGACCAAGGGCGGCGACGGCGAGGCGGCGACCGCGAGCACGTCCGCTTCGGCCTCCAAGAGCTCGAACGGGAACGGCAGCAAGAACTGAGGCTGCGATTCGAGTGGGCGCGGACGGCGTCCGGCAGCCTCGGCGGGCAGCACCGCGCCGTGGTCGACGGCCTTCGGCCCGATGCGGGCGGCACGCGGCGCGTCGGCCGTACGCGGGTAGCTCAGCCGCCGTGGTGGGGTGGGCGGTTCTCCGCGTACCAGCGGTCGGAGTCCCGCGCGGCGTCCGCGCCGGACTCGGAGGCGCTCTGCTCGTCGGAGGTCGTCTCCGGCAGCACCTCGCCGAAGATCTCCGCGAGTCGCCGCTGACGCCGCCGTTCGTCGTCGGTCACGCCACCATCGTCCCCCATCGCGGCGACCGCGGAAGCGCCGGGAGGCGGGTCGCTTCCTCCGCCAAGATCACGATGTCACCATGGGAATATCGGGAAACACCCGGTGACGGCACGGACACGCCGGGCCGCGACGAGCACCGGCTCGCGGCACCTGCTACCACCGGCCGGGCAGCGTCGAAGCGGAGGCAGCCGATGAGTTTCGTGGACAAGGCCAAGGACCTGGCCAACCAGGCCAAGGGCAAAGCAGGCGAGTTCGCCGAGAAGGCCGGGCCGAACGCCGCCAAGGGGCTGGACGCCGCCAAGTCGAGCGTGGACAAGGCCACCGGCGGCAAGTACCACGACCAGATCGAGAACGTCAGCGGCAAGGTCGAGGGCATGCTCAAGCGGGACGGGCAGGCCAAGCCGGACGGGCAGGACGGCAAGTCGTCCGGCGAATCCGGCTCCGGCCCTGACAAGCCTTCCGGGCCGGACAAGCCCTCCGGCAGCTGAGCCGGAACCGACCGCGAACAGCACGGTGGCGGCACCCGAGCGGGTGCCGCCACCGTTTTGTACGTCCCGCCCACCGCGGGCGGGGATCAGGCCGATTCGAGTCCGGACAGCTGCTCGATCACGTGCGTGACCAGCGGGGACAGCGTCGCCATCCCGTCGCGGACCGCGGCCCGCGAACCGGCCAAGTTGACCACCAGCGTGCTGCCGGAAACCCCGGCCAACCCGCGGGACACCCCGGCGTCGACCGCCCCGGCCGCCAGCCCGGATGCCCGCAGCGCCTCGGCGATGCCCGGCACCGGCATGTCCAGCACCCCGGAAGTCGCATCCGGTGTCACGTCCCGCGGCGACACTCCGGTGCCGCCGACCGTGATCACCACGTCCACCCCACCGATCACCGCGGTGTTCAGCGCGTTTCGGATGTCCACCGTCTCACCGGCCACCGCGACGCTGCCGTCCACGATGAATCCGGCCTCCTCCAGCAGTTCGGTCACCAGCAGACCGATGCTGTCCTCCTGCTCGCCCCGCGCGACCCGGTCGTCCACCACGACCACCAGGGCGCGTCCCAGCCGCTGCGCGCTGCGTTCCATGTCGTTCACCGTAGTGGCAAGGAATTCGTCGTTGAGATCGAGTGACCCTTCGGGTTCGACCAGGCGTATCCGGTCGCCGGGCAGAACGGTGCCGTTGCGTTCGGACATCGGACGGGTCCTCCTTGTTCAACCTGCCCCGGTGGGGGCACGGGTCGGGGCGGCCGCGGCTGGTGGCCGGGCCGGTTCGCGTCAGCGCTTCTCGCCGGTGAGCACGACCTCCACGGTCTGCTCACCGCCGCCGTTCGGGGAGACCGTGGTCATCGGGACCTTCTGGCCGGGCGTGTGCGAACGCACCGCGGCGATCAGCGAGTCGGCGTCCTCGATGGTGCGGCCGTCGAACTTGGTGATCAGCTGGCCCGGCTGGACACCGGCTCGCTGCGCGGCTCCGCCCGGGGCGACGGTGCGCACCAGGGCTCCGGGCTGGTTCGCCGAGACGATGCCGACGCCGAGCGTGGTGTGCGTGGCCGAGCCGGTGTTCTTCAGCTCGGTCGCGATGCGCTTGGCGTGATCGATCGGGATGGCGAAGCCGAGACCGACCGAGCCGCCCTGCTCCTGGCTGGACCCGGGGCTGTAGATCGCCGAGTTGATGCCCACGACGCGCCCGTCCATGTCGACCAGCGGCCCGCCCGAGTTGCCCGGGTTGATCGCGGCGTCGGTCTGCAGCGCGTTGAGCACGCTCGACTGGTCACCGCTCTGCCCGCCCGCGCGCACGGCCCGGTTCTTGGCGCTGATGATGCCGCTGGTCACGGTGCCGGAAAGGCCGAACGGCGAGCCGATGGCCACCACCGGAGCGCCGACCGGCAGATCGTCGGAACGGCCGAGATCGGCAGGCTGCAAGCCGTTGATGTCCGCCTTCACCACCGCCAGGTCCGAACTCGGGTCCGAGCCGATGACCCGCACCGACGCGGTTCGGCTGTCGCTGAACACCGCGGTCAGCCGTCCTTGCTGGGCGCTTTGCGCGACGTGCGAGTTGGTGAGGATGTAGCCGTCCGGGCTGAGCACGATGCCCGAGCCCTCACCGGATCCTTCGGCGCTCTGGATCTGCAGCTGCACAACGCTCGGCAGGACCTTCTGCGCCACGCCTTGCACGGAGCCCTGCGGGGCGTTGCTGGCGCTGCGCGCCGGTGGCTGCTGCTCGAGGCTCGTGACCGCGGAAGAGCCGTTGTTGCTGCCGAAGTGGTAGCCGACGTACCCGCCGATGCCACCACCGAGCAGGCCGATGAGCAGGGCGCCGCCGAGCGCCACCCCGACCGTCGAGCCCCGCCGCCTGCGGCGTTCCTGCTGCACCGGAACCGCACCCATCGGCGGGTGCGGTTGCTGCTGCCAACCTTGGTTCGGCGGTGTCCCCATATACGGGTAGTGCCCACTGGGAGCGCCGCCGATACCCGGTTCCTGCGCGCCGTAAGCAGCGGCGCCGGATTGAGTTCCGGGGTACTGCGGGTACTGGACGGTGCCGTACTGGCCGGCGCCGTATTCCCCGGTTCCGGCTTGGCCGACGCCGTGCTGCCCGGCGCCGTACGGCCCGCCCCCGTACTGCTCGGTGCCGTACGGCCCCGTACCGATCTGATCGGTGCCGGCCTGGCCCGCATCGGGCCTGTCCGGCCGCCCGGTTCCCTGCTGGGCCGCCCCGTACTGCTGGCCCTGCGCACCGGTGCCGGACCGCCCGCTCTGCTCGCCACCGGTTGCGCCGTAGGCGTCACCGGCCGAGGTCTGCGACTGCGTGGTGTGCTGCTCGGAAAACCCCGCCGGCGGAGTGTCGG
This sequence comes from Saccharopolyspora galaxeae, assembly GCF_016526145.1. Lineage (GTDB taxonomy): Bacteria > Actinomycetota > Actinomycetes > Mycobacteriales > Pseudonocardiaceae > Saccharopolyspora_C > Saccharopolyspora_C galaxeae. Next base: position 461,048 of record NZ_JADDUE010000002.1, on the reverse strand, counting down.
CGGAGGCTTTCGGCGCGTCCGTTTCGCCTGCTGCCTGCTGCTGCGGCTCCTCGGGTTGCTCGCCCGAACCGCGCTGGGGCGTGTCGCTCATGTTTCCCACTTTGGGGCATCGAGCTGAGAGGCACCTGAGACCCCCCTGTGGACGAGCAACGGAAATTCAACACGATGCGCAAGCTCATCCGCCCAGTCGGGAACGAGGCAGTTCACGCAGCGTATCGACGCAGCAGTCGACTCGGCGGGCGACTCGGCGGGAGGCGCTCAGATCGCCTTGAGCCGGTCGGCGATCTGCTCCGGCGTCACGTCGTTGATCCACACCGCCATTCCGGACTCCGACCCGGCGAGGTACTTGAGCTTGTCCGCGGACCGCAGCACCGAGAACACCTCCAGGTGCAGCCACGACAGGTCCCGCCCGGTGCGGACCGGCGCCTGGTGCCAGGCGGCGATGTACGGCAGCGGCCGGTCGTAGAGGCCGTCCAGCCGACGCAGCAATTCGAGGTAGGTCACCGCGAAGTCGTCCCGCTCGGCATCGGTCAGGGCCACCAGGTCGGGCACCTGCCGCCGGGGCACGACGTGCACCTCCACCGGCCAGCGCGCCGCGGCGGGCACGAACGCGGTCCAGTGCTCGGAGTCGACCAGCACGCGCCGCCCGGAAGCGCGCTCACCGGCCAGCACATCGCCGAGCAGCGGCCTGCCGTGCTCGGCTCGGTACTGCTCGGCGACGCGCAACATCCGGTCCGTCTTCGGCGTGACGAACGGGTAGCCGTAGATCTGGCCGTGCGGGTGGTGCAGCGTCACGCCGATCTCTTCGCCCCGGTTCTCGAAGCAGAACACCTGCTCGACGCCGGGCACCGCGGACAGTTCGGCCGTGCGGTCCGCCCACGCCTCCACCACGGTGCGCACCTGCGCGGGCGTGAGCTGGCCGAACGAGGTGTGGTGATCGGAGGTGAAGCACACGACCTCGCAGCGCCCGCGCGCCGATCCGGTGGGCACCATCGGCATCTCCGGCACTTCGGACGTGTCGGCGGGTGCGGCGGCGAACGAGGGGAACTGGTTCTCGAAGACCGCGACGCCGTAGTCGGACTCCGGGATCTCGGTCGCGCGGCCCGGCGCGCTCGGGCACAGCGGGCACTGGTCGGCCGGCGGCTTGTAGGTGCGGCTCTGCCGGTGCGCGGCCATCGGGACCCACTCGCCGGTGAGCGGGTCGCGGCGCATCTCCGAAACCGGCGGTCGCGGTGGCAGCTCGCGGGTGTCCTCGGCCGCGCGGGGCGGCGCCTCGTCGGAGTCGAAGTAGATGATCTCCCTGCCGTCGGCCAGGTGCCGAAGCGTGCGCTTCACCGCGCGACCTCCTGTTCGGTGCCGGGGCCAGCCGGGCTCGCACCGGCCGAGCCGGAATCGGCCGGGACTGAATCGGCTCTGCCTGCATCAGCCGGGACGGAATCCGTCGAACCGGGTTCTGCTGAGCCGGATTCCGCTGCGCCGGATCCCGCGGGCCCGGATTCCGCGGACCCGGACCCCGCAGGCGAGGACTCACCCGCACCGGCCCCGGCGTGCTGATCGGCCTTGAGCCCGGCCGCGGGTTCGGCGATCACCAGCTCGTGCACCTGCTCGGACAGCACCTGCCTGGCGTCCGCGGGCAAGCCGTCGTCGCTGATCAGCACGTCGACCTCGGCGAAGTCGACGATCGTGGAGATGCCCACGGTCGACCACTTGGCGTGATCGGCGACCACGACCAGCCGGCTGGCGGCCTCGGCCAGCGCCCGGTTCGCCTCGCTCTCGTTCAGGTTCGGCGTGGTGAAGCCGGCCCGCGGCGCCATGCCGTGCACGCCGAGGAACACCAGGTCCAGGTGCAGCGAGCGCAGCGCCTGCACCGCGACCGGGCCGACCAGCGCGTCCGAAGGAGTGCGCACGCCGCCGGTGAGCACCACGGTCCGGTCGGCCCGGCCGCGCTGCTGGAGCACGTCGGCGACCCGCACCGAGTTCGTCACCACGGTCAGGTCCGGGATGTCGTCGAGGTGCCGGGCCAGCGTCCAGGTTGTGGTGCCCGCGGACAGCCCGATGGCGGTGCCGGGGCGGACCATGCCCGCCGCGACGCTCGCGATGGCCTCCTTCTCGGCGAGCTGGCGCACCGATTTGGCTTCGAAACCGGGTTCGTCGGTGCTGCGCCCCAGCGTGGAGGTAGCGCCGCCGTAGACCTTCTCCACCAGGCCCTGCCTGGCCAGCGCGTCCAGGTCCCGCCGGATGGTCATGTCCGACACGCCGAGCCGCAGCACGAGTTCGCTGACCTGCACGGCGCCGGTGCGGCGCACTTCGTCGAGGATCACTTCCTGGCGTTGCCGCGCGAGCACTCCACCCGTCCCATCCGGCCCGGCAGGAACCGGGCGCTGTGTCCTGAGCAGTGAGCTTGAGTCCATCAAGTCAACACGAAACAACACTACCCGCAACTACCCGAACGAAAAATCCGGGTGTTCGGCCGAACTGATCACCAACCGTGTTCGGTGCTGTTGGATTATCGGCCGAACCGGGCAACCGCTCGGTCAGCCGAGCCCACCGGGCAACATCATCCGCAGCAGCGCGCCGCCTTCCGGCGCGGGCCCGGCCCACACGCTGCCGCCGTGCCGCTCGGCGACCTGCTTGACGATCGAGAGCCCGAGCCCGGAACCGGGCAGCGTGCGCGCGTGCGACGAGCGGTAGAACCGCTCGAAGACGTGCGGCCGGTCGCCCTCGGCGATGCCCGGCCCGCTGTCGGCGACCTCCAGCGCCGCAGAGCCCTGCCCGTCCGGATGCAGCTCGACCCGCACCCGTCCGCCGTCCTGGCTCCACTTCGCGGCGTTGTCCAGCAAGTTCAGCACCGCGCGTTCCAGGGCGGTGGCATCGCCCGGCAAGGTCCACGGCTGCAGCCGCACGTCGAACTCCACCGAGCCCGCGCGCCGCCGCGCCCGGCTCAGCGCCCGTTCCACCACGTCGACCAGCTCGACCGGCTCGTGCACCGCCTGCGGAGCGTCCTCCCGCGCCAGCTCCACCAGGTCGCCGACCAGCGCGGACAGCTCGGTGATCTGGCCGCGCACGTCGGCGAACATCTCCTCGCGGTCCTCCTCGGACAACGTTGGCGCGCCCGGCTGGGCGGCGGCCATGAGCAGTTCGAGGTTGGTGCGCAGCGAGGTCAGCGGGGTGCGCAGCTCGTGCCCGGCGTCGGCGACGAGCCTGCGCTGGCGCTCCTGCGATTCGGCGAGGGCGCCGAGCATCCCGTTGAACGAAATGGTCAGCCGGGCGAGCTCGTCGTCCCCGGAGACCGGGATCGGCCGCAGGTCACCGGTCAGCGCCACCCGCTCGGTGGCCGCGGTGAGCCGCTGCACCGGCCGCAGCCCGGCGCTGGCCACCGCCGTTCCCGCCGCGGCGGCGAGCAGGATGCCCGCACCGCTGATCACCACCAGCACCAGGCTCAGCTGCGCCAGCGTCGCCTTCGTCGAAACCAGCGACTGCGACATCACCAGCGCGCCGTTGTCCGCGGGCACCGCCACGACGCGGCTGTTGCTGGCCTCGTCGGTGCGGACCGAGCGGGGCAGCTTGTCCTGCGCGACGGCCAGCTCCAGCACGCCGGTCGGCGGGCGTTTGCCCGGCGCGATGTCCGAGCCGTTCGGCGCGAGCAGGCTGATCTGCAGGTTCGCCGCGGAGTAGAAGGCCAGCGGCACGCTCTGCATCCCGGGGGCGCTGATCAGCGGCCCGGCGGCGGCTTCCGCGGCACGGCGGGTCAGGTTGTCGTCGAGCTGCTCGTACAGGCTGTCCCGCACCGTGTAGAAGGCGCCGAGCGACACCAGCGCGACCGCTCCGGCCACGCACAGCGCGGCGAGCAGCGTGACCCGGTTGCGCAGCGAAACGCCTTGCAGCGAGCCACCTTTGGGCTGGGCGTCGCCCTCCTCGGGCGGTGGTTCGGGCGCGGTCACGGCGGGGTCTCGCGCAGCACGTAACCGACGCCCCGCACGGTGTGGATCAAGCGGGGTTCACCTTCGGCTTCGGTCTTGCGGCGCAAGTATCCGACGTAGACCTCCAGCGCGTTGCCGGAGGTCGGGAAGTCGTAGCCCCACACGTCCTCCAGCAGCCGACTGCGGGTGAGCACCTGCTTGGGGTGCGCCATGAGCAGTTCCAGCAGCGCGAACTCGGTGCGGGTGAGGCTGATCGGCCGGTCGCCGCGGCGCACTTCGCGGGTGCCGGGATCGAGGTCCAGGTCGGCGAAGTGCAGCGCGGCGGGTCCTTCGCCGCCGTCGGCCTCCGGCGGAGATGCGCGCCGCAGCAGCGCGCGCACCCGCGCCAGCAGTTCCTCCAGCGCGAAGGGCTTGGGCAGGTAGTCGTCGGCGCCCGCGTCCAGCCCGGCGACCCGGTCGGAGACCGCGTCGCGCGCGGTGAGCACCAGGATCGGCAGGTCGTCGCCGGTGCTGCGCAGCCTGCGGGCGACCTCCAGGCCGTCCAGCCGCGGCATCATCACGTCCAGCACCATCGCGTCGGGTCGCTGGTCGGCCAACCAGTCGAGTGCCTGCTGACCATCCGCGGCGAGTTCCACCTGGTACCCGTTGAACTGCAACGAGCGGCGCAAGGACTCGCGCACGGCACGGTCGTCGTCGACGACGAGGATGCGCATACCGACAGTGTTCCTCGGAGCCCTGAGAGGGAGCTGAGAAGCACGCCGCGACCGCGGACCCGATGTGATCGATCCCGCGCTGGGCCTGCCGGACGCGGCCCCGCTCGCCCGGAAAGCCGTGACGAGCGGGGCCGTCGGCGGGTTCAGCGCTGCTGGAAATAGCGCACCAGGCGCCGCGGCACGAGCTTGCGCTCGCCGTCCACGACGACCGGCACCAGCTCGGGCGCGCTCGCCTTCCACTGCGAACGCCGCTGCCGGGTCTTGCTGCGGGGCTTCTTCTGCTTGGGGACCGCCATCGCTTCCTCCTCAGCGGGTTCGGCCGCCGTAGCGGCGGCGGAACTTCTCCACACGTCCCTCGGTGTCCAGAACCTGCTGGGTGCCGGTCCAGAACGGGTGCGAGTCCGCGGAGACGTCCACGACGACCAGCGGGTAGGTGCCGCCGTCCTCCCAGGTGGTGGTGTGCTCCGAGGTGGCGGTGGACTGCATCAGGAACTGCTTGCCGGTGTTGCGGTCCTGGTAGACCACCGGGCCGTAGTCGGGGTGGATGTTCGGTTTCACGCTTGCCTCCTCACTTCGGTTCCGCGTTCGCGGGTCATTGGTTGCGGCGCTCCTGCGAGGCCGGTTCTTGCTCGCCCTCGGCGGGGTCCTCGCACGGGTCCTCGTGCCATTCGCCGAACGGGTCCGGGTAGTGGCGCCACGCCGGTTGCCCCTCGGCGATCTCGTCGTCGGTGAGCACCGCGCCGAGCAGCGCCTGCCGGATCTCGCCGGGATCGGCCTCGTGCGCGATCACGACGAGTTCCTGCATCCGGTCGCCGTAGTCTTCGTCCCAGTTCAGCGAGGCTTTGAGCTGCTGCTCGGAGTCCAGCTCGGACCACTGCGGGCCAGCTTGCGAGGCCAGCCACGGCCCCGCGTGGCCCACCCGCATGCCGCCACCGGCGGATTCCAGCCACAGCGCGATGTCCGGCTGGCTCGCCACCCACGCGCGGCCGCGGGTGCGCACGACGCCTTGCAGCAGCACGTCCAGCGCCTGGTGCAGCCGCTCCGGGTGGAACGGGCGGCGTTCCTCGAACAGCAGCAGCGACACGCCCGCGTCGGTCTCCATGGACGGTTGCCCGCGCAGCAGCTGCCCGTGCGGGCCGTCGACCTCGCCGCGCCGCGCGTTGTCCGGGATGCGCCGCAGCAGCTCCGGCAGGTCCAGCCGGCCGAGAGCGGTGGTCGGCGCGAGCGGGGTGAGCCGGTCGACGACCGCCTCGGTGCGCACCTGCTGCCAACGGTCGGTCTCGCCGGCGAACACCACGGCATCGGCGAACTCGACCTGGCCGACCGCGACCTGCGCGACGGTTCGCTCGTCGTCCGGGCTGCCGCTGAGCCCGCGCTCGTGCAGCGGCTCGTCCCCACCGGCGTCGTCGAGCCAGCTCGGCAGGTCGACCGCCGCGACGACCGCGCGCAGCTCGACGTCCTCGACGACCGGGGACTCACCGACCAGGACGTGCTCCATCGCCCAGCAGATCGCCTCCGGCTCCACCGACGGGTCCAGCTGCACCACGATCCGTCGCACGTCGGGCGCCGCGGCCAGCCGCCGCAGCAGCGGCAGGAAGTCCTCGCGCAGCGTGCAGGACACGCAGCCGTGCGCCAGTTCCAGCGCGGTGACCTGGTCCGAGTCGCCCTGCCGGAGGTGGCGGCGGACCACGCCGTGGGCGATCTCGCGCAAGTCGTGGTGCACGAGCGCGGTGCCCTGCGGGTCGTCGTCGGCGGCGGCCCTGGCGATCCGCGCGAGGTGTTCGGCGTGCACCCCCGTGATCACGGTCAGCGGGACTCGGGACGGCTCGGCTTCGGTTCCCACGTGCGGCCCCAATCGGGAATGGTTTTCATCTGGTCCGGTGGACACGGTACTCTTGTTGAAAATGGATGTCGTTACCAGGAGGTCTCCGTGTCCGTCCGCTGCCAGGTGACCGGGAAGAAACCCGGCTACGGCAAGCAGGTTTCCCACTCGCACGTGCGAACCAACCGGCGCTGGCTGCCGAACGTGCAGCGACGCCGGTACTGGCTGCCCTCGGAAGGGCGCTGGGTGCGGCTGCAGGTGTCCACCAAGGGCGTCAAGACGATCGACAAGCGCGGCATCGAGTCGGTCGTCGCCGAGATGCGCGCCCGCGGGGAACGCGTCTGATGGCCGCCTCCGAGATCCGTCCGGTGATCAAGATGCGGTCCACCGCAGGAACCGGCTTCACGTACATGACCAGGAAGAACCGCCGCAACAACCCGGAACGGCTGCGGTTGCGCAAATACGACCCGGTGCTCGGCGAGCACGTCGAGTTCCGCGAAGAGCGCTGAGGAGGACCCGAGTTGGCCAAGAAGTCCAAGATCGCCCGCAACGAGCAGCGGCGGGCGGTGGTGGCGCGCTACGCACAACGGCGCGCCGAGCTCAAGAAGATCATCTCCGCGCCCGGCAGCAGCCCCGAGCAACGCTCCGCCGCGGTCACCGAACTGTCCCGCCAGCCGCGCGACGCCAGCGCCACGCGAGTCCGCAACCGCGACGCGATCGACGGGCGCCCGCGCGGCTACTTCCGCAAGTTCGGGCTCTCCCGGGTGCGGCTGCGCCAGGCCGCGCACAACGGCGAACTGCCCGGCGTGACGAAATCGAGTTGGTGAGCATGGCCCAGCACGACCGGCGCGCGCCGCGCCGCAAACCGAACCTGCTGCGCAGGGAAGGCGTGGTCGAAGTGGACTGGAAGGACACCGCGCTGCTGCGCAAGTTCATCTCCGACCGCGGCAAGATCCGTTCCCGCCGGGTCACCGGGCTGACCCGGCAGCAGCAGCACGAAGTCGCCCGCGCGATCAAGAACGCCCGGGAGGTGGCGCTGCTGCCCTACCCGAGCCCGGCCAGCCGCTGAGCCGCCGCGGGTGGGCGGTGCGGCCGCCCACCCGCCGCGCGCGGTCCCCTCGTTGTCACGCGCGGCAACACGGCAGGATGGCCGGGATGACCACCATGCGCAACGCGCCCGAACCTTCCGCCGATCTCTACGACGTGCTCCAGCGCCGCCGCGACGTGCGCAACGAGTTCACCGGGGAGCCGATTCCGGACGAGGTGCTGCACCGGGTGCTGACCGCCGCGCACAGCGCGCCGAGCGTCGGGCTCACGCAGCCGTGGGACTTCGTGCTGGTCCGCGACGACGCCACCCGCCGCGACTTCCGGGAGCACGTGCTGGCCGAGCGCAGCGTGTTCGCCGCCGAGCTCAGCGGAGAGCGCGCCGAGACGTTCTCCAAGATCAAGGTCGAGGGGATCGTGGAATCCAGCCTCGGCATCGCGGTCACCTACGACCCGGCCCGCGGCGCTCCCGACGTGCTGGGCAGGCACGCCATCGCCGACGCGGGCCTGTACTCGGTGTGCCTGGCCATCCAGAACCTGTGGCTGGCCGCGACGGCCGAGGGCATGGGCGTGGGCTGGGTCAGCTTCTACCGCGAGGAGTTCCTGCGCAGGCTGCTGGACATCCCCGGCGGCGTGCGGCCGGTGGCCTGGCTCTGCGTCGGCCCGGTGCGCGACCTGGCCGAAACGCCTGACCTGGAACGACACGGCTGGCGACAGCGGTCGCCGCTGGAAGATGTGGTTCATCACGACAAGTACCGCCGGGAACGCTGCCGGTAGCCTGAGTCGGGAACGCGAGCGGCGGGGATCCCGCCGCGGATGAATGCGATCCTCGGAGCAGCCGTGCGGCAGGACGATCCAGTGATGGCCGGGCACCTCCCGGCGCAGGATCGCCACGTCCGGCTGCTGGTGGAAGCGGGCAAGCTGCACGCCGCCGACGTCGCGTTCGACGAGCTCACCGCGGCCGGGCTGAACCTGGTCGGCGAGCAGTGGAACCGCGCGACGGTGCTGGTGCATCGGGCGTGGCTGGCGTGGCGGCTCAGCCGCATCCCGCAGGCGCTGGAGCTGGCCGCGGAGGGCTGGACGGAGCTGGACACCGACCGGCCGGCGGATCAGCCGACCGCGCAGACCGTGAGCATCCTCGGCTACCTGCTGGAGAGCATCGGGCACCGCGAGTCGGCGATGGACCTGATGTCGCTAGCGGTGCAGATCGCCCGCAAGGCGGGCGGCGGCGAGACGCTGGCGCACTGCCTGGTGCGGGAAGCGCACGCGCTGCTGTTCCGCGCGTTCGCCCGCGAAGTGGACGTGCACGAGCACTACCGCACCGCCCGCGACCTCTTCGACGAGGCTTTGCTGCTGGTGGACGAAGGTCCGACGCAGCGCATGGCGCTCGGCGGCGGTGCGCAGAGCATGGCCGGTCTCGGGCAGCCGCGGCAGGCGGAGCGGCTGGCGCAGGAGGCGCTGGTGCTGTCCCGGGACGCCGAGGACTGGTTCGCGGCCGCGGTGGCGAACTGGGTGCTGTCCACCATCCGCCGGGTGGACGGCGAGCTGGAGGACGCGCGCACGTTCGCCAGCCGCGCGCTCGACGGCGCGGAGTCCCTCGGCGACACCATGATGATGATGCGGTTCTCGCTGGACCTGGCCAAGATCTGCGATCTGATCGGAGACCCGGTCGGCGAGGCCGCGGCGCTGCGGCGCACGGTGCGCGCCAGCAGTACCGCGGCGGAGACCTTGCAGGAAGGGCTCGGGCAGGCGCTGGAGCAGCGGCGGGTCGCGGTGCAGGCACAGCGGATGGCCACCGCCGCGCAGGAGGCCGCGGTGCGGGACCCGCTGACCGGCCTGGTCAACCGCCTCGGCCTGCAACGGCGGGCGCCCGCGCTGCTGGAGGCGACCGCCGCGCAGGGCCGGGTTCCGTGGCTGGTGCTGCTGGACGTGGACTGGTTCAAGAACGTCAACGACCTCGCCGGGCACGCCGTCGGTGACGCCGCCTTGCAGGAGGTCGCGCACTTGCTGCGGCGGGAGTGCCGCGCACAGGACCTCATCTGCCGGTGGGCCGGCGACGAATTCGTCGTGCTGCTGGTGGACGAGTCGGAGGATTCGCGCAGCGCAGGGCCGGTGGTCGCGGAACGGATCCGGGCCGCGGTGGACGAGCACGACTGGCGGCTGGTGGTGGGCCGCACCCGGAAACCACCGACGGTGAGCATCGGCGTCGCGGGCGGACCGGCCAAGCTGGACCACCTTTTCGCGGCCGCGGACATCGCGCTGTACCGGGCGAAGCGCGCGGGCCGGAACCGGGTGGAGATCGACCGCACCGGACCGGAGCGGGACCGGCCGCAGATCAGCTGATTAGGATCGGCGGTCATGCCCGTGACCGACGCCCGGCCGCTGCCCGGTACGGCGATGCGCGATCAGCTGGGACAATTCCGGCCGGA
>NZ_JADDUE010000002.1:0-451020 GCF_016526145.1 Saccharopolyspora galaxeae | reverse complement strand
GAGCCGGAGAGCCGGAGAGCCGGAGAGCCGGAGAGCCGGAGAGCCGGAGAGCCGGAGAGCCGGAGAGCCGGAGAGCCGGAGAGCCGGAGAGCCGGAGAGCCGGAGAGCCGGAGAGCCGGAGAGCCGGAGCGGGCATGGCCGCTGAACGCGCCGACCGCTGGTCCACCGTCCCGGTGCGCCGCCGCGTGCTCGGCGTGGTCCGCACGCTGACCGCGCTGGACCGGCTGCACGACGTTTTCGGCGTGCTGGCCGACGATTTCCGCGTGGAGGTGCGGTTCGCGGTCGCGGAAGGTTCGGAGTTCTCCGACCGCCTCGCCGAACACCTGCACGCCGCTGGCATGACCGTCGTCGATTGGCAGGACGCGACGAAGGAGCACTTCGACCTCGCGATCTCCCCGAGCAGCAACGGCGCGCTGCACGAACTGGACGTCCCGCTGCTGACGCTGCCGCACGGCGCCGGCTACCACAAGCTGCGGCCGACGGATTCCGGCGTGGCGGGCGCGATTTCCGGCCTCGCACCCGAACAACTCCTCCACAATGGACGCGTGGTGGCGTCGGTCCTGGCGCTGTCGCACGACGACCAGCTCGACCTGCTCCGCCGTTCCTGCCCGCAAGCGGCCGAGCGCGCGGCGGTCGTCGGCGACCCGTGCTTCGACCGGCTCCGGGCGAGCGTGCCGATGCGCGCGCACTACCGATCCGCCATGAGCGGCGGAAAACTGGTGATGGTGAGTTCGACCTGGGGCGGCGAGTCCCTCTTCGCCCGGCAACCGGACCTGGCCGCACGCCTGGTCGCGCAGTTGCCCGGCGATCACCGGGTCGCGCTGGTGCTGCACCCCAACATCTGGTCCCGGCACGGTGCCTGGCAGATCGACCGGTGGACGCGCGGTGCGCAGCGCGCGGGGCTGATCGTGGTGCCGCCGCACCGCGGTTGGCGGGCGGCGCTGGTGGCTTCGGACGTGGTCCTCGCCGACCACGGCTCATTGGCGCTGTACGCAGCGGCGCTGGGGAAACCGCTGCTGCTGGCCGAGTTCGGCGCCGCCGAGGTCGCTGCGGGAACTCCGGCGGCCGATCTGGGCACTCGCGCGCAGTTCCTCGGCCCTGGCGACTTGCGGTCCCAAGTGGACGGTGCGATCCCGCTGCCGGAACACGCCTCGTTCGCCGCCCGGACGTTCGCCGCACCGGGCGGATCGACGGCTCGGTTGCGCGCGGTCATCTACGACCAGCTCGGCCTGCCGGAGCCCGACTACCCGGCACGTCCGGAACCGGTCGAGGTGTTCGCCGGGAGTTAGAGCTGTTCGCGCAGCTGCTCGGCGCGCGGACTACCGGCCTGTTCCAAGATGTTCAGCGCCTCCGCGGCGCATTCCCGCGCGGCCGCGGTTTCGCCGATGTGCGCGAGGGATTCCGCCAGCAGCTCCAACGGTTCCGCGAGGTCGTGCGAAACCCGCCGCTCCCGCGCGTCGGACTCCGCGGCACGCAGCACCCGCACGGCCTCGGCGTGGTCGCCGAGCCGCTGGTGCACCCGCCCCATCGCGACTCGGATCCGGCCCGGTGTGCGCTTGTCCTGCGGATAGTCCTGGAGCCGGTCCAGCGCGCTGTGCAACTGCCGCAGCGCATCGTCCGGTCGTCCATCGCCTCCGAGCGCGCGCCCGAGCATGTATTCCTGCAGCGCCATGGCGCGCGGCAGCCCCAACTCCGCGTTGAGGTCGCGGGCCCGCCGGAACAGCGGTATCGCTTCGGCCCACGAGCTCTGCTCGAGGTGGGCGCGGCCGTGGAACTCCAGTGCCGAAGCCAACGCCCGCCGGTGCCCGGCCCGCTCCGCCACCTCCCGAGCATGAGCGGCCTGCTCGTGCGCCGCGGAGAAATCGTGCTGTTCCGTGTGCAACCGCACCAGCAAGGTCCGCATCCGGGCCTCGGCGACCAGGTCCTGCGCGCGCTCGGCGGAAGAAACTCCGTTGCGCAGCGCCGAGATCGTGTCCGCGTAGTGCTTGTGCTGGTTGTGCAGCGTCCACACCGGACTGTCGCAGAGCGAGATCACGACCCGGTCCCATCCCTGCTGGTGCGCGGTGTCCAGCACGGCCAGCAGGTTGACCCGCTCGCGCTCCAGCCATTCCAGCGCGGAGTCGTGGTCGAACGGGTTCTCGCCCAGCAGCTCGTCGTCGTGGCCGACCCGGAACCGCTGCGGCTCCATCACGGCCCGGTCCGCGTACGCCCCGCGCAACCGGTACCAATCCGCGAGCCTGCGCAGCGCCGCCGCGTCGGCACGCCGCTTCTCCACCGCGTGCAGCCGGACGAGGTCGTGGAACCGGAACTCGTCGTGGTCGTTGCGTTCCAGGAGGTTCGCATCGTGCAGCTCGTAAAGGAGGTCTTCGGCCTCGTCGACAGTCAGCCCTGCCAGCGCGGCCACGGCGTCGGCCGCGAACGCCGGTCCCGGAACGTTGCCCAGCAGCGCGTACAAATCCCGCTGCGCCTGCGGCAGTTCCTCGACGGCGCGGTCCAAGGCGTTGCGCACCACCGGCTCCCCGCCTTCCTGCAAGCGGTCAAGCCTGCTGTGGTCGTCTTCGAGTTCCGCGGCGACCCGGGCGAGTTTCCAGCCGGGCCGCTTCGCGAGCCGTCCCGCGACGATCCGCAACGCGATGGGCAACCCGCCGCACAGCTCGACGAGCCGCCGCGCGTGCGCGGGTTCGGCATCGACACGCGCAGCGCCCGCGGAGCGCAGCACGTCGACCCCCGCAGCCGCGTCGAGCCTCGGCACTTGCAGCGACAGCACACCGTCGACCGCCAACTCCGCCATGCTCCGCCCGCTGATCACTCCGACCAGCGCCGCGGACGAGGCGGGCCGCAGCTGAAGCAGCTCCCGCGGTTGCACGACGTTGTCGAAGACCAAGGCGACCGAGCGACCGCTGGTCTTGCTGCGGTAGAGCGCCAGCGCAGCGTCCGACGACCCCGGATACTCCTCGCCCAGCGCGGACAGGCAATGCCACAGCACTTCGTCGAGCCCGACGCTGCGCCCCCGCATGTCCAGGTACACCACATCGTCGAACCGCGCCCGCGCACCGTGCACCCACCGCGCCACCAACGCGCTCTTGCCCGTCCCGCTGCCCCCGCTGACCAGGACGCACAAGGCTTGATCAGGAGCCCGCTGCGCACCCAACGCCGCGTCCAGCTCCGCCAGCACGTCCTCCCGGTCGACGAAAAGCGCCGGCGCGGGCGGCAACTGCTGAGCACGCAACGCTTCGCCGCGATGATTGTGAATGTGCACGTCGCCGACCGTCTGCGCCTGCACCAGGTTCCGGACGTCGCCGACGTTCTCGTTGCGGCCGAAGTTCTCGTTCTGGCCAGCGCTCTCGTTGACCATCCCACTCCCCAGGCACGACCGACTCGACCCCGTGACGATCACATCACCCTACGCCACCCGTCACCCCTGCCCCGGCCGTCCGCACTCCCTGCTGTCAACAACCACGCCCCGGCCGGTACCCTCCAGGGGTCGACACGTCGACCACGCCCCCGTAGCTCAGGGGATAGAGCACGGCTCTCCTAAAGCCGGTGTCGCAGGTTCGAATCCTGCCGGGGGCGCATACGCTGACCAGCGGAAACGCTGGTCACGAGGTTCGAGTTCTGTCGGTATGGGCGGCTGCTGCGTCCGGGTCTTCACCGACGCCTACCCGGTCACCGGTAAACCAGGCCAACGCGATGGTCAACGGCCCAAGGCGCCAGCCCCCGAGTTAAGACCTCCGGTGCGGCGCGGGTCTCGTCTTTCTTCTGTTCTCCCCCACGCGCGCCGAGCGATTGCTACTTTGCCCGGGCAGCGATCGTGCGAAGAGGAAGGTTTCCGTGGGGGACGGCTACCGAGTCCACATGGACAAGCTGGCGCAACTGGTCAACGACCTGGACCGCGCGGCCGACGACATCACCACCGCGAACAACGCGCTGAGCAACGCCCGAGGCCGCGACCTGGGCACTCCGGGCATCGACAACGCCAGCGAGCACTTCCGGGAACGCTGGTCGCACGGCATCAAGAAGATCTCCGAAGGCGCCAAAGCGACCAGCGACGCCCTCGACGGCGCCCGCGCCACCTACGCCAAGCTCGAAAACGAAGTCGCCACGCTGGTCGCCTCCGCAGCCGAAGCCCAGCCGGGGAACTCGGGCGGCGATCACGGCCGGCCCGCGGACGGCGAGCAGCCCTCGAGCATCGAACAACGCATGGCCGGGCAATGACCGCCCACGTGGGCGCCGGAACCACGTAGCTCCAGGAACTGCTAAGACACCGTTTCGGGCAACCAGATAAGGACGACAGGGTGACTGGAACCTCCGAGTATCCGGTGCTGGGATTCGACCCCGCGCCCGGCACAGTAGCGACGGTCGAATCCGTGGCCACCGATCTTCAACAAGTTTCGACCAAGATGGGTGACGCTCATCAAGCCCTGACCAAAATCGGGCGCGAGGACGGGATCTGGGAAGGCCAGGCAGCCGACGCATTCCGCAGAACTGTGGGTGAACTGCCGAAGTACTTGGAGCAAGCGCACCGTTCACTCGGTGACGCGGCACGGACGCTCACCCAGTGGTACGAGCATTTGGGTTCCATGCAGCAGAAAGCGCGCAGCTACGAGGCCGAAGCAGCCGCAGCGCAGCAACGAGTGCGCCAGGCCGAGTCCAATCCGCACTTCAACCTGGCCAACCAGCACTTCCCGGACCGAGCATCGCTACAGCAGGCCCAAAGCAAGCTGGACGCCGCCCAATCCACCCTCAACAACGCCAACGCCGACCTCGAAGCGATCCGCGAACAAGCGACTCGCTTGCTGCACCAGCACGACGACCTGGCCAAAACCGTCGAGGACGCGCTACGGCGGGCCGCCGACGAAGCCCCTGAAAAGCCGGGCTTGCTCGAACGCCTCGGCAACGCTCTCGACCAACTCGGCCAAAGCATCAGCGACTCCGCGGACAAGGCATGGCAATGGATCCAAGACCACGCCGACGACCTCAAGCAAGTCGGCGATGTGCTCAGCACTGTCGGAAGTGTGCTCGGCGTCGTCGCGCTAGCTACCTCCTGGATCCCGGGCGTGAACGCGGTCACGGCCGGGGCGGCGATGACCGTGAGTGCCGCAGCGTTAGGTGTGAACGCACTGGCCAAGGCCGGCGGTGCCGACGTTTCCTGGGGGAAGATCGCCACAGATGCTGTCGGGGTTATCCCGGGCGGTCGTATCCTGGCAGGCGCCAAGAACGCTGCGTCCCAGGCAGCGAAGGTCGGCTTGGCTGCCCAAAGCACGGGGAGGGCAGGCAGGATCGGTCAAGCCGTCACCGGAACCGGCAAGGTGACCACCGAATCGAAGGTGCTGAAAGATGTGACCGGAGTCGGTGGCAAGGTGGACATTACCCCCAGCACGATGGCGGAATTGAAGGCCAATCCGAAGGAAGCCATCGACAATGCCGCGACCTTCACCCACACGAAGTCGGTCGAGCTGGTCAACAAGATCCCTAATGTGAACCTGGACCCGTTTTCCAATGCCGGCATCGCAGCCGGCGCTGGAGTAGGCTCCGTCAAGAAGGTTGCCGTGGCCGAGGGCATTGACTACGCGTCGGGCCAGGTGGAATCTCAGATCCAACAGAAAACAGGTGTGAGGCCCTGATGACGAGCACGAACAACACCAGCGCGTTCTCGCCGGAGCGCGAACAGCAGAGAGTGAAGATCCGGCAGTGGGGCCAGGGCACCTGGGCAGAACCGTGCGACGCGATCTTTTTCCACTGGAAGCGGTTTTCCCTGAGCAAGTTCAAGGGCCGTCAAGAGCTGGGCACCAAGCCATTCTGGTTCAGGATCGTCTGGGTGCTGGCGCTGCCTGTGCTTCTCATCTACGGCTGGATCCGGCAAGGTCTTGACGATGCGGGCCTGACCAAAGAGCCCGAAACGAAGACCACACCTGGCTTGATCTCCGTTTCGGGATCGACGAGCAATCCTGCCCCAACCTCGCTGATCGACACGGTAAAACGCGCCCCACGACCGCTATGGATGGTCTTCTCACACTCGCGGTTGGCAGTCGTGGCAGCCGCCAAGGACGAAAGCGCGCCGAGCGTGGTGTGGCAGACGGACGAGGCCGCCAGTGTGCGCTTCCACCATGCGGCGCAGAACAGCATCGAAGTCACCTGGCCGGATCGTTCCCGCGTCTTCTTCTACCCAACGATCGAAGAGCGGGAAATCATTACAGGCTTCGTCCGGTCCACCTGGAACGACCCGCGATGACAACAGCGTCCACCCCTGCCCTGCCGAGCTATTCCCTCCTTCTCCCGGAAGGCTTCATCGAACTACCCGGCGGTGAGCCGACTGACGCCAAGCTGCACGCGCTCGCCTCCACGATCGCCTTCCGCTTCGGCCTGCCCGCCGACACCGAGGTCGACCAGAGCCTGGCCGGAACAGCGGCCATGCTGATGACCCTCGGCGCCTCGGCCGAGGCTGGTGGCGCGCACTACTCGGCCGCTGCGGTTTTCCGTTCCGCCCAGCAGTCGGATCGACCGTTGATGGTCGTGGTGAGCTGTTTCATCGTGATGTCCGAGCATGCTTCGCCGCGTACCGCGGTCGCTGGTTTGGAGGAGTACTACAACAACGAGCCAGGCACGGACGTCGAACAGGTCCGCTTGCCGGCAGGGGATGCGGTCGTGACGAAGACTGCAAGCAATAGCACGATTGAGGCCAACGACCAGGTCGTCGAGATCAGTAGCCACGCGATCACAGCCTGGGTTCCGAACCCGGCTGGGCCGGGAATCTTGAACGTCTCGATCACCAGCAACAACCCGGAAGATTGGACGGACATCGTCGACCTCGCACACGGCATCTTCGAAACGGTTGAATGGGCACCGCGCGAAGAACCGGTCGAGTGAAGGCCAGGGGTTTCATGCTCCGTCGCCAACGGCTTCCGAGCGGCGTTCGTCTCCGGTTCGGGTGAGAGCCGCTCAGCGGTTGATATAGCACGCGCGACCAACACCCAGATTTCCGAGCAGCACCGCGAACAGATCCGCCGCATGCCCGCGCAACTCAACCAACGAGACAGCCTCCGCCGTGCACTTCTCCGCCCGGTCTCCCTGCACCGGACGCATTAGACGCTCGTGAAACGCAAGGCGGGGGCGCGTGTTCGCGCAACGCGCCCCCGCCTTTCTCAAAGATGGTCGCGTTTCCTATTGGAGCACACGCAACTCCCAACGAACGAATTGCGCCGTCCGGACCGAACGGCGCCACCGGGATCCCGTTCCGAGCCGCGACGACGGTGCGCGCCACGGCGAGCACGCGAGGCAACCTGAATCGGATTCGGGCGTCTTACTGGGAGAGGCAGGCGGGAACACGGACTCCCGCAAGGAGAGGAGCAGAACATGCTGCGGACCACCCTTGGGGCGCTGGCTCTGGCGGGCACGGCCTTGACTATGACGGCGTGCGGAGCCGGTGCCCAGGCGGGCCAGTCGGCGCTCGACGTGCAGTCGGCCGCCGGGAACAACGCGGTGCGCACCGCCGAGGTCGACACCCCGCGTTGCGGCACCGGCGATCTGAACGCCAAGTTCGGCGGGGTCCTCGACGACGGCTCCGGCCAGCTGCGCATCCAGCTGGAGTACACCAACGTCTCCGACCACGAGTGCATCCTGCGCGGCACGCCGGGCGTCGACCTCATCGGCCCGATCGACCCCGTGCACGGGCCCACTTATTCGGTTCCGCGGATCGACGACGGGGACCCCGGATACCTGCTGAAGGCCGGCGAGAGGGGTATCGCCTGGCTGACGGTGCTCCCCGACCACAGCCCGGAAGCGTGGCGGCCGACGGAGCTGATCACCATTCCGCCGGGCCAGGAGGACCCGCTGCGGATCCCGTGGTCGCACGATTTCGGCGTGGTGCGCCAGGACGGCGCCACCCACCCGGGCACCTACGTGCACAACTTCAAGCCGTTCTGATCGGCCGAGCGGACCGTTCGTGCCACCTGGCCGTTCGGTCCGCTCCCAGTCCAGGACCGCATCGTTCATACGACGACCCGGGGCGTGCGTGCGGAACGAGATCCCAATGCTCTGATCCATTTACACCCGCACTGCGGCCGGAAAGGCGCCACCAGCGGCGCGGGATCGGACTCCGGTTCCGAGCCGCACCGACAACGCCGCCGCGGCCAGGCACAGCACTCCCGACCCGAGCCACACGGCCGTGTAGGAACCCGCCAGGCCGCGCAGCACCCCGCCCGAAAGGGCCGCCGCACCCGCGCCCAACGCGTGCACGGCGCTGAGCCAGCCGAACACGATCGGGCCGTTGTCCGCGCCGAAGAACTCCCGGCACAGCGCGATGGTCGGCGGCACGGTGGCCAAGTCGAGCAGACCGTAGACGACGGTGAACACGATCATCCCCGCGCCGACCCCTGACCCCATGAACAGCGGCAGGACCAGCAGCGAAACGGCACGAGCGCCGTAATGGCCGACCAGCAGCCACCGCGCGCTGAACCGGTCGGTGAGCCAACCGGAACCGGCCGCGCCGACGATGTTGAACACGCCCATCACCGCGAGCAGCGAGGCCGCGACGACCACGTGCATCCCGTGTCCGGTCGCGGCGGGCACGAAGTGCGTCATCATGATCCCGTTCGTGGAGGCGCCGCAGATTCCGAAAGTCACGGCGAGCAGCCAGAAACCCTTGGTCTTCGCGGCGTTGCCCAGCAGCACCAACGCTCGGCGCGCGGCCCCCTCCGAACGTGCCGGCGGCGCGGTGAACTCGGCCGCGCCGTGCGCGCGGGCGCCGACCTCGCCGGGGTGATCGCGCAGCACGAGGAACACCAGCGGCACCAGCGCCAAGGAGGCCGCGCCCACCACGACGGCCCCGATGCGCCAGCCTTCGTGGTGCACGATCCACGCCAGCAGCGGCATCAGCACCATGCCGCCGAACATGCTCGACGACGTGAGCACGCCGCTGACCAGTCCTCGGCGGGCGACGAACCAGCGGTTCGCGACGGTGGCCGCGAAGGTCAACGCCATCGATCCGGTGCCGAGGCCCACCAACAGGCCCCAGCCCAGCAGCAGCTGCCACGACTCGGCCATCGCGGCGGTCAGCGCCGAGCCGGCGGCCACGATCGCCAGCGCACCTCCGACGACGCGCCGGATTCCGATGCGGTCCATCAGCGCGGCGGCGAACGGGGCGGTCAGCCCGTAGAGCGCCATGTTCACCGCGAAAGCGAAGGCGATGGTTCCGCGGGACCAGCCGAACTCCGCGCGCAGCGGTTCGGTGAGCACGTCCGGCACGCCGGTCGACCAGCCGGTCACCAGCACGACGAGGCCCGTGACGGCCGCGACCCACCAGGGACGGCGCGATCGAGCAGGGGAAAACCGAGTCATACCGGTCATCGTGCGATCCCGGCCGCAACGAAACGAGTGGCCCGGAAGCCATCATGTGCAAGGATCGGGCCATGGCCGTTTTCCGCCACCCCGCTCGCCACCACGTCGCCGTCCTGGTGCGGCAAGGCCTGCTGCCGATGGAGCCGGGCATCGTGCACCAGCTGTTCTCGCTGGCCGCGAACTCCGCGGGCGAGCAGCTGTACGAGGTCGTGACCTGCGGTGTCACTCCCGGCGCGGTGCGCACGACCGCCGATTTCAGCGTGTTCGTGGAGCACGGGCCGGAAGCGTTGGCCGAGGCGGACACGGTTTTCGTGCCCGCCTCCGACGAGGACTACGAGCCGACCGCGGGCGACCTGTCCGATCCGCTGGCGGCAGCTGTCGAACACATCCCTGCGCACGCCCGCGTCGCCTCGATCTGCACCGGTGCGTTCGTGCTGGCGGGGGCAGGGCTGCTCGACGGGCGGGCGGCGACGACGCACTGGAATTCCGCCGCGCGCTTCGAGCAGCGGTTCCCGGACATCCGGCTCGACCCGGACGTGCTCTACGTCGACGAAGGATCGGTGCTGACCTCCGCGGGCGAAGCTTCCGGGATCGACCTGTGCCTGCACCTGATCCGCAAAGATCACGGCACGGCCGTAGCGAACGACGTAGCTCGCCGGGCGGTCGTCCCCGCGCACCGCGATGGCGGCCAGGCGCAGTTCATCCGCTGGGCGGTGCCGGAGCCGCAACGCGCCAGCACCGGCCGTGCGCGGGCATGGGCGTTGCAGCACCTGGACCGCACGTTGCCCCTGAGCGAACTCGCGGCGCGCGAGTCGATGAGCGTGCGGACCTTCACGCGCCGATTCCGGGACGAGGTCGGGCTTTCGCCGCTGCAATGGCTCACCCACCAGCGCGTGGAACGCGCGCGGCAGCTGCTGGAGGAGACCGACCTGCCGGTCGACCAGATCGCCGAGGACTCCGGATTCGGCACCGCGGCCTCGCTGCGCCAGCACTTGCGCGCGAAGCTCGGCACCTCGCCGAGCACGTACCGCAGCACCTTCGGGTCGGCTCGGCCTGCCGGTTAGAACTCGCGCTGCTCCGTTAGGAGTGCACTCCCTGGGCACGGACCTGCCGCCCTGCTAAGCAAGAACGGGCGACGCTGCGGGAGGAACCGTGCAGGACGCGCGCAAGATCGTTCGCGAAGAATCCCGGGACCGGTGCCCGGTGCACCGGGATCCGGACGGGATTTGGCAGGTCAACGGCCACGCAGCAGCTCGTGCGGTGCTGCGCAGCTCCGACACCGTGCAGGCCGGGCTCGGCGTGCAGACGCTCGAGAAGATGCCGCCGAACATGCGCCGCCCCGTGCTGTACCGGGACGGGCAGGGGCATCGGGACGACCGGAGGCAGACCGCGCGGTTCTTCACCCCGCGGCGAGTCGACGAGCACTACCGCGGCGTCATGCAGCGCACCGCCGAAGCCCAGATGGCGACACTGCGCCGCGACGGCGAAGCGCACCTGGGCGACCTGGCCTTCCAACTCGCCATCGGGGTCGCCGCCGAGGTGATCGGGCTGACCGAAAGCCGTCCCGGTATCCGGCGGCGACTCGAGCGGTTCTTCCCCGAAGAGTTCGGCACACCCGGTTTCACCAGCATCGATGGACTCCGCTGGCTCTTGCGGCAGGTGGTCAACTGGAGCGCGATCCACATCCGCGACGTGCGCCCCGCGGTGCGGGCGAGATGGCGGGAACGTCGCGACGACGTCATCTCGCACCTGCTCGACGAGGGTTGTTCCAGCGCGGAGATCCTCGCCGAGTGCATCACGTTCGCCGCGGCGGGCATGGTCACCACCCGCGAGTTCGTCAACCTCGCGGCCTGGCACCTGCTCACCACACCCGAGCTGCTGGCCCGGTACCGCGCCGCGGACGAGCCGGAACGGCTGGCCGTGCTGCACGAATTGCTGCGCCTCGAACCGGTCCTCGGCCATCTGCGCAGGCGCACCACCGCACCGCTGGAACTGTCGGGCACGACCATCCCGGCAGGCGCGCTGGTGGACATCGCGCTCGGCGACACCAACGTCGACCCGGCCGAGATGGGCGCCGAACCGCTGCAGGTGTGCCCCGGACGCGAAGTTCCCGGTGACGCGGCGGGGCTTTCGTTCGGGGACGGTGCGCACAAGTGTCCCGGCGCAACGATCGCGATCTTGGAGACCGACGTGTTCCTGCGGGAACTGTTCGCCCTGCCGGTGCGGATGAAGACGCCCCCGCGAGTCTCGTTCAGCGAGGCCACGACCGGCTACGAACTGCGTGGCCTGGTGGTCGCGGTGGATTGAGCCGGTCAGCTCAACGCGGCTTGCACCGCGACGAGCCCGAGCAAGGCCGCGCCGACCGAGGCCAGCACGCTCACCACTACGTTCACCGCGGCGTAGAAGTACGCCTCCTGCTCGGCGAGCCGCAGCGTCTCGTAGCTGAACGTGCTGTACGTCGTAAGCGCACCGCAGAAGCCGACGCCTAGCAGCGCCGACACCTGCTCGGGCAGCACACCACCGGTCAGCGCTCCCAACAGCAACGAGCCGACGACGTTCACGGTGAGCGTGCCCCACGGGAAAACCGTGTCGTGGCGCTGCTGCACCGCGCGGTCGGTCAGGTATCGCAGCGGTGCCCCGATCGCCCCGCCGAGGAACACGAGCACGGCCGTCACTGTTGCACCTGCTTTCCCACGATGGAACGGGTGAGCGCCACGCCCGCCAGTACCGCGAGCAGCGCTCCCAGCACGGTGCCCACGAGGTACAGGCCCGCGGGCAGAACTGATCCCGGCCGCAGCAACCCGGCGAATTCCACCGCATACGTGGAAAAAGTGGTGAACCCGCCGAGGACACCGACTCCGATGAACGGTCGGAGCAGCCGATGCACCGACCAGACCTCGTGGATCAGCACCATCAGCACTCCGATGAGCAGGCAACCGAGCACGTTGACCCCGAAGGTCGCCCACGCTCCGATCGGCAGCAGCACCCCCACCGCGTACCTCGCCAGCGCGCCGAGACCCCCTCCCAGCGCGATCACCAGCAACACCGCGCCGTGCGTGCGGACCAGCTCACCGCGTTGCTCCGCGACGTGCACGTCCACGTCGGGATCGATGGGTTCCTCGCGATCGGCCTCGGTTGCCATGCTGCCTCCCGATTCCGGACGGGTTCGGGTCGAGCAGGGACCGTTGGCGGCTCGCAGCCGCGGTTCTCCGTGCCGGACCGGTGAGCCCCACCACCGCGGCCCGCGATGCTATCGCGCCAGGTCCGCACCGGTAGATTGGTCCGCGTGCAGGACGGGAGCCTCGGGCGGTGAGCGGTCAGCGCAAGACCCGCGCGTTCGAGAAGCGGATGGCCGACGTGCTCGGGATCCGGGCGAACCAGGTCGAATCGGTGTTCCGGGGCGCGCGCCCCACGTCGATCCGGGTGAACCGGCTGCTGGACGAACCGCGCTACCAGGAGACGCTGGCCGAGGTGCGGGCCAAGGCGCCGAGCGTGCAGCCGGTGGACTGGTGCGAGCACGCCTTCTTCTGGCTGGAGCAGGACGGTTTCGACGACATCCTGCCGATGGCTCACGAAGGCCGGGTTTACCTGCAGAACGCCGCGAGCCTGATCCCGCCGGTCGCGTTGGACGCGCAGCCGGGCGACGACGTCCTCGACGTCGCCGCGGCGCCGGGTGGCAAGGCGTTCCACATCGCCGCGCGCACCGGCAACGAGTGCTCGTTGTGGCTGAACGATTCGGCGCCGCCGCGGGCGCAGAAGCTCGCCGAGCTGGCCGAGCTCTACGGCGTGCGCTACTCCGAGCTGACCACGCACAGCGCGCAGTACATCGACAAATCGCTGCCTGCGGAATCCTTCGACCGGATCCTGCTGGACGTGCAGTGCTCCGGCGAAGGCCGGGTCAACCTGCGCAAATCAGACGCGCTGCGGTACTGGTCGGAGGAGCGGGTCGAGAAGTACAAGTTCCTGCAGACGAAGATGTGCGACGCGGCGTACAAGCTGCTGCGGCCGGGCGGGGTGATGGTCTACTCGACCTGCACGCTCAGCCCGGAAGAGGACGAGTTCCCGGTGCACAAGGTGCTGCAGCGGCATTCGGAACTGACCGTGGAACCGCTCGGGTTCACCGAGGAGGAGTTCCTCGGCGGCGTGGGTTCGTGGCAGGGCACCAAGTTCGACAAGCGACTCCGGCACGCCGTGCGGGTGCGCCCGTCGGAGCTGTTCGAGGGCTTCTTCGTGGCGCGGCTGACGAAGGGCTGAAGCCACCCCTTCGTGTCATGGCGAACGACTGTTCGACCCAGGATCATGGAGTCATGGCCGCCGAGTTCCGCGACTCACACCCGGGAACCCGCAGGCGGTCACTGCCGACCATGTCAACGCCAGAGGTTTGCCCAGGACCACCGAGAGCTCCCCGCGAGAGGTAGACGATGTCCCCGACGGTTGCCGAAAACGACCAGGTCGAGCTGGCCGTGCGCGGCATGACCTGCGCCGCGTGCGCCACGCGCGTCGAGCGCAAGCTGAACAAGCTCGACGGAGTGCGCGCGGGCGTGAACTACGCGACCGGGCGGGCGAGCGTCGCGGGCGCAGGGGACGTCGACCTGCTGTTGCGGACGGTCCGCGATGCGGGCTACGAGGCCGATCCGATCCCGGAAGAGGCGCCGGAGTCCGCCGCCGCGGAGGAGCCGGATCGGGTGCGGGACCTGTGGCGGCGGATGCTGGTGGCGATCGTGCTGTTCATGCCGCTGTGCGATCTGTCCATCATGTTCACGGTGCTGCCGCAGTACCGGTTCGCGGGCTGGCAATGGCTGCTGGTGGCGTTGACGATCCCGGTCGCGGGCTGGGCGGCGTGGCCGTTCCACCGGGCCGCGTTGCGCGGCGCCCGGCACGGTTCGTCCTCAATGGACACCTTGGTGTCGCTGGGGATCACCGCCGCGGTCGGCTGGTCGCTGTATTCGATGTTCTTCCAGCCCACGCTGCCCGCCGAGGCGGGTTGGCACCTGCTGCTGAGCCCGCAGGGCGCGCTGTACCTGGAAGTCGCGGCCGGAGTCACGGCGTTCGTGCTGGCCGGGCGCTACTTCGAGGCGCGAGCGCAGCGTCGCGCCGGGGACGCGTTGCGCGCGTTGGCCGCGTTGCGCGCCAAAGCGGTGACCGTGGTCCTCGACGATGGCGCGCAGCAGGAGATCCCGGCCGAGGATCTGCAGGTGGGACAACGGTTCCTGGTGCGCCCGGGCGGCACGATCGCCACCGACGGCGTGGTCGTGTCCGGTCAGGGCGCGTTGGACCGCAGCTCCATGACCGGCGAGTCGGCACCGGTGGAAGTGACCGAGGGCGATGCGGTGCTCGGCGGCACAACGGCGCTGAACGGCCGGCTGGTCGTGCGGGCCACGCAGGTCGGTGCGGACACCCGGCTTTCCGCGATGCTGCGGCTGGTCGCCGATGCGCAGTCCGGGAAAGCGGCCGTGCAGCGGCTCGCGGACCGGATCGCCGCCTACTTCGTCCCGGCCGTGCTGGCGCTCGCGGCGGTCACCCTGCTCGGCTGGTCGCTGCTGGACGGCTCGGCGGACCGGGCGTTCACCGCCGCACTGGCCGTGCTGGTGATCGCTTGCCCGTGCGCGCTGGGCCTGGCGACGCCGACCGCGCTGATGGTCGCCTCCGGACGTGGTGCCGCGCTGGGCATCTTCATCAAGGGCTACCAGGCGCTGGAGTCGACCCGTGCGGTGGACACGGTGGTGCTGGACAAGACCGGCACCGTCACCGAAGGCCGGATGTCGGTGGTGGAACTGGATTTCGTCGCTGATCAGGACCGCGCTTCGGTGCTGCGCCAGGCGGGCGCCGTGGAAGAGGCGTCCGAGCACGCGGTCGCCGCGGCGATCAGCGAACTCGCCCGCTCCGAGACCGGGCAGCTCCCGGCCGCCGAATCGTTCGCGGCACGGCCGGGACTGGGCGCGAGCGGCAAGGTCGACGGCCGCGAAGTCCTCATCGGCCGCCGGGAACTCTTCCAGGAACAGGACTGGTCCGTTCCCGAAGAACTCGACCGGACCCGCGAGCAGTGGCAGGAACAGGGCCGCACCGTGGTCCTGTCCGGTGTGGACGGAGCGGCGGTCGCGGTGTTCGCGCTGGCGGACGCGGTGAAACCCTCTGCGCCGCAGGCGGTTGCCGAACTGCATCGGCTCGGCCTGCGCACGGTGCTGCTGACCGGCGACAACGATGCCACGGGACGCGCGGTGGCGGACGAGGTCGGCATCGAGCGGGTGATCTCCGAGGTACTCCCGGACGAGAAGGCCGAGGTGGTGCGCGGTCTGCGCGCGGAGGGCCGGACCGTCGCGGTGATCGGCGACGGCGTCAACGACGCACCGGCGCTGGCGACCGCCGACCTCGGCCTCGCGGTCGCGACCGGCACCGACATCGCGATCGACGCAGCCGACTTGATCTTGGTCCGACCGGACCTGATGGTCGCACCGGACGCGATCCGCCTTTCCCGCGCTACCTTGCGCACTATCCGCGGCAACCTGCTGTGGGCGTTCGGCTACAACGTGGCCGCGCTGCCGCTCGCCGCCTTCGGCCTGCTCAACCCGTTGATCTCCGGTGGCGCGATGGCGTTGTCGTCGTTCTTCGTCGTCTCCAACAGCCTCCGCCTCCGCCGGTTCACCGGGAGCGGTGCAGTCGCCGGTTCCCAGGCACCGCAACGGGAACGGACAACGGCAACAGCCGACGCCGCCGCTTGATCGCGCTCACCGAGCGCAGCACGGGCGCTTCGACCACCCTCGTGGCCGAGAAGTACGAAGTCGACGGGTGATGGGGTGGCCGGACAGCGCGCTTTTCGGGGAGGAACTGCGCGCGCTGCCCGGCCATTCGGTCCGTCGCTGCTCGGGAGAGTGGGCAGTTCCGGACCGCATCGGGAAAGCCGCGGGGGACTCGGCCTTCCCAGCCTTGGCGGTTGAGCTTCGGCGCGGCGATCAAGCCGCCGTGTCGTTCATCAGCGGTTACACCAGCTCGCTGGGATTCCGTTCGTTGCCGGGCATGGGAGCGAAAACAGCGTGCTCACCGGTGATCGTCACGGGCCCCAGCTGCGGACCGGGATCTTCCAGCACGATCCGCTGGTTGCAGGCGCGACAAAGCCACCTTCCGCTGCGAGGAACGGGGATCCGCTGCCGGTGGTGGACGGGCCCGAGCACGACATGACCGCATTCGGCGACCGGCGCCAAGAAGCCACCGACCCGGCGGCAGCTCGCCAGTCGGTGCCACACCGACTCCGCGACACCGCACATCCACCGTTCAGTCCCCACGCGGCCGTACCTCCGGAAGCGGATTCCTCGCGTTGTGCCGTTCCGCGATCGGCCGGACCTTTTCCGCGCAGGTTGTGCACGTCGGCCACAGCCACGCGGCAGCCCCTTCCTCCGCCACCAGCGCAGCACCGCACAACGCCTCGACACACGTCCCCGCTCGAAAACCCAGCCGCGGCGCGGAATCCCGGCCCGCATGACGCTCACCCCTCGCCGGAAACCAACGAAACGGATACGGCAACGCACACCTCCAGGGAGCACTACCCGCGATCGATCACGGGCTCGAGAGCAATGAACCGCCGTCAACTTGTCCCATGAATCTATCTTGTCCCACGGGACACATCTATTCCACGTTGGAGTGATCTATCCGGTCGCGTGGTCGACATCGGCCCCGCCTCTAGGATCGCGACCATGGCGACCACACCAGCCAACTCACCAGCGACACGTGCACTCGGGGCTGAGCTGCGGAACGCGCGCACCCAGGCCGGATTGACCGTGCGGGCGCTGGCCGAGAAGTTGGACCTGCCGAAGACGCGCATCAGCAGGTGGGAGACGGGCAGCGGAGTCCCGCAGCCCGAAGACGTCGCTAGCTACCTGACCGCGCTCGGTGTGACCGGAGACGAGTACGAGCGCTTGCTGGAACAAGCTCGCAGCACCGAAGCGCCGAGCTGGGTGACCTCCGGCATCCCGGGAGTCCAGAAAGAACTCGCATCACTGGTCCAGTTCGAGCGGACCGCTACCGAGATCGTCGATGTCGCACCGATGCTGATACCCGGCCTGCTGCAAACCGCTGACTACATGCGAGCGGTCATGAACGGCATGGACGACAGCCAGATCGGTCCGCGCATCCTCACCCGCATGGAACGGCGCACGATCTTGACCAAGAAGCGAGCTCCGACCTTCACCGCACTGATCGGCGAGTACGCCCTCCAGGAACCCTTCGGTGGGCCGCACGCGATGGCGGAGCAGTTGGCCCACATCGAAGCTACGGCCGTCGACGTGCCGAACGTGACGGTCCGCGTCCTGCGTTCCGGGGCTGAAGGCTTTCACCCCGCGCACGCTGGGCACTTCGTGCTGATGCGCTTCCCGAAAGCCGATCCGATCGTAGAGGTCGAGCACTTCAGCAGCCTGGTCTTCCTCAAGTCACCGCGCGACATCGCTGCTCATTCCAAAGCCGTGGACACGCTGACCGATCTCGCCCTGAGCGAATCCGAGTCCCTCGACCTCATCGCAGATATCCGAAAGACGATGGAAGGATGAACGATGAATCCTGAGCTGCGCGGATGGCGCAAGAGCAGCAGGTCCGCCCAGCAAGGCTCCTGCGTCGAAGTCGGCGGAGCCCCCGGCCTCGCCGCCGTCCGCGACACCAAGGACCGCGACGGCGGACACTTGATCTTCGCCGCACCGGCTTGGTCCGCGTTCCTGCGGCACCTCCGCACAGGCGCCCTGGACCGCTCGCACACCTGAAGGTTCGCCGAGAACACCCGCTGGCGAGCGTGCCGCGTCAGTTGCCGCGGCGTTGGGCGAGTTGGGCGAGCATTTCGTTGTAGGCAGCGAGTTCCTCGTCGCCGGAGCGATCGGCGCGGCGGGCCTCACGCATGTCGTGCCGGTACCACTGGGTCATCAGGGCCAGCAGCACCACGATCAGCGGGCCTTCGCCCGCCGCCCAAGCGATCCCGCCCGCGAGGTACTGGTCGGCGAGCAGGTCGTGCGCCCACGGCAGGTCGAGGGTGCGGTAGAAGTTCTCCGCGATCACGCCGTCCATGCTCATCATGATCACGCCGAAGAAGGCGTGGAACGGCATCACCGCGAACACCATTCCGAGTTTCGCCAGGTGCGGCAGCGGTTTCGGCGCCGGATCCACGCCGATCACCGTCCAGTAGTACAGGTAGCCGACCAGCAGGAAGTGGATGTTCATGAGCTCGTGCGCCCAGTGCTCGGACATCGCGGCCTCGAACAGCGACGTGAAGTACAGCGCGTAGAACGAAACGACGAACAGCACCGTGGCGATCGCCGGGTGCGCGAGCCACCGGGCGAGCGGCGAGTGCACGGCGGTGAGCACCCATTCCCTTGGGCCGTGCGGATTTCCGCGTCCGGCCGGGGTGCAGGCGCGCAATGCCAGCGTGATCGGCCCGCCCAGCACGAGCAGCACCGGAGTGAGCATGTTGAGCACCATGTGCACGAGCATGTGCACGCTGAACACTCCGGACGAGTAGACGCCGAGCCCGGAGGACGTGGCGATCACGAGCGTCGCGCACCCCACCAGCCACGCCGCCGTCCGGCCCGGCGGCCAGGAATCCCCGCGCTTGCGCAGCGAACGCACTCCCAGCAGGTAGAGCGCGGCGAGTGCTACGGCGGCCGTGCCGAGAATGAGGTCGAAGCGCCAAACCGTCAGCAGGTTCAGCAGGCTCGGCGGCCCGGGCAGGTCGTAGCCGAGGATCACTTCGGACGTGCTGGTCGTGCGGTCCAGCAGGTTCGGCGGTGGCGTGTGCGCCATGCCCATCGATACCCCGACCGACACGAGCATGATCGTGAGCTCGGTGCCCAGCAGCGCCGCCGGTGCCGCGAGCCGCCGTCGCGCCCACATCCCGGCCGCGCCCAACGCGGCCAGCAGCACCACCTTGGCCAGCACCAACGCGCCGTATCCGGTTGCCAGTCGACTCGGCGGCAGCAGCACGAACGCATCCACGAGCCCGGAAGCTGCCAGCACGAACCAGCAGACGGCCGCGAGCTTGCGGTAGCGCGCCAGCACCAGTTCCCGATGTCCACCGCCACGGCGCACGTGCGCGATGACGGCGATCAGCACGCCCAGCCACAACGCGGCCGCCACCACGTGCAGCACGATCACGTTGGTCCCGTAGTCGTGCCCGGCGTTGGATGCCGAATGACTCACCACCGCCGGTGGCAGCAAGCCGATCGCGGCCAGCGCCGCCAGTCCCATCGCGGGTCGCCACATCAACGCCATCCGCGCGCACACCGCGACGACCAGCGCGATGAGTGCCGTGGCCAGCCACGCCTTCGGCTCGTACAACGCGGACAGCAGACCGGTGAACGCCGATGGCTCCACCACGTCGGCCAACGACTGCCCGGACGAATCAGCCATTTCGAGCGGAATCATCAACACCGCTGCCACGAACCAGACCCAGCCCGCAGCGCCACCAGCACGCACCGCCGCGAAACCGTCCGGAGACACCCCACCGGAACCGCGCGGTGTGGTGAAGAACGTCGCGAACGCCAACGCTCCCAAGCAGATCGCTGCGGACACGTCGGCTACCAGCCGCACGAGTCCGATGCCGAGCTGCACCACCGCGCCCGGTGCCGACAGCCCTAGCTGCGCGTAGACGTCCGCGCCGCCGAGCGCGGCGACGAACACCGTCAGCAGCACCGCGAAGCCACCACCCAGCAGCCACGGCAATCCGCTCCGCACCCGGCCCGTACGTTCCTCCGACATCGGTGGTTGCTGCTCCCTGCGCCTATCGACACCGGCCGCCCGAGATGGCAGGCCGCACAGGACGGGTCGGCCGCGAGTTCGTCGCGGTTCCGGCAGATGTTGCGGCGTGACAAGGCACACGGCCGAACCGGCGCGGCCGTTCCCAGTTGATGGACGTCATTTTCCCGGCCGGGAACCGATGCCGATGATCCCGCGACTAGTGGTGCGACGACACGCGCCGAACGGTGGGAGAAGCGATGGCGACGGATCCGACGCTCGTGCGGCAGGACCCGCTACCGGAAGCCGGCGCCCCGGAGGACGTGCCGCCGGGGCGTTCCACCTGGGCGGTGCTGCGCCCGCTGATCATGCGGCTGCACTTCTACGCCGGGATCTGCATCGCACCGTTCCTCACCGTCACCGCGCTGACCGGCCTGCTGTACGTGTTCACCCCGCAGCTGGAGCAGTGGGCCTACGCGCACGAGCTGCACGTTCCGGCCGCCACGACCAGCGCACCGCTGTCCGCGCAGATCGACACCGCGAAGGCGGCGCTGCCGGACCGGGAACTCAGCGCGGTGCGCCCTGCGCCGACCGCGACCGACACGACGCAGGTCATCTTCGCGCCCGACGCAGGCCGCTCGGACAGCTACCACCGCACGGTGTTCGTCGACCCGCACACCGGCGAAGTGCGCGGGAACTTGGAGACCTACGGCGACGGCCAGTCGTTGCCCCTGCGCACCTGGGTCGACAACCTGCACCGGGGACTGCACCTCGGCGACGCGGGCCGGGTCTACAGCGAACTCGCCGCGAGCTGGTTGTGGGTGGTGGTGCTCGGCGGACTCGCCTTGTGGATCGGGCGGCGCCGCCGCGAGCGCCGCGCCCGGCTGCTGCTGGCACCGGAGTTCCGGCCCGCCGGGCGCAAGCGGGTGCTGTCCTGGCACGGAGCGGTGGGCATCTGGGCCGCGATCGGCCTGCTGTTCCTCTCCGCGACCGGACTGACCTGGTCGCTGTTCGCCGGTGAGAACGTGACCGCGTTGCGCGCGGCGCTGTCCTGGGAGACGCCCGAAGTCACCACCGATGTGCCACCCGCTCCGGCCGCGGGCCCGAGCGGAGACGTGGGCGTCGACCGGGTGCACCAGGTCGCGCTCGGGCAAGGGCTCAACGGACCCGTGGAGATCACTCCGCCCGACGGCCCCGGCAGCGCCTACACCGTGATGCAGGTGCAGCGGCACTGGCCGACGCAGCAGGACCAGATCGCCGTCGACCCGGCGAACGGGAACGTGACCGGAATCGTGCGGTTCGCGGACTACCCGCTCACGGCGAAGCTCTCGCGCTGGGGCATCGACGCGCACATGGGGATCCTGTTCGGCTGGGTCAACCAGGTGCTGCTGGCCTCGCTCGCCCTCGGCCTGCTCAGCATGATCTTCTGGGGCTACCGGATGTGGTGGCTGCGGCGGCCCACCCGCGGTTTCGGCCGGTTGCCGGAACGCGGGGCGTGGCGCCGGATCCCCGGCCGGGTGCTCGCGCCGATCATCGTCGGAGGCGCCTTCATCGCCTACTTCGTCCCCTTGCTGGGGGCTTCGCTGCTGTTTTTCCTGATCGTCGACATCGTGCTCGGGCTGCGCGCCCGGCGGATCACCGGAGCCTGACCGTGGTCGAATCGTTGCTGCTGCGCTGGGTCCTGACCGTGCTGTTCACGCTGACCGCGGTGTGGTGCGGATTCCGCGCCGCCCGCCCGGCCGGTGGGTGGCCGGACCGGCTCAGCTCGATCAGCCACCTCGCGATGAGCCTGCTCATGATCGCGATGGCCTGGCCGTTGGGCATGAGCGTGCCCGCAGGGCCGCAGATCGCGCTGTTCGCGGTCGCCACCGGGTGGTTCCTGGTGCTGACCGCGCTGCGGGTGCCTTGCGGCCACGCCCGGCGGGCGCGGATCGCGCACACCCACCATGCCGTGATGTCGGCGGCCATGGTGTGGATGATCGCGACGATGCCGATGCTGATGATGGGCGGATCCGACTCCGGCGGCGGGCATCATCACCACTCCATGGGCGCACCGTCGTCCGGAGTGCTGGCCGCCGCGGCGACGCCAGGGCCGCCGGGCGGTGTCGTGACGATTTCGGTGCTGCTGGCCGGTTTCCTGGTGCTGTCGTCGGTGGTGTGGATTTCCAGCGCCGTCGACACCGGCCGTCGCGCCCTGGCGGAATCCACCGCGACCCACCCGGCGTGGGACTCGGCCTGCCACGGGGCGATGAGCATCGGCATGGGCGCGATGCTGCTCAGCATGGTCTGAGGTTCACAAGCTGCCGAAGAAGGTCAGCAGCGCATCCGCGGTCTCCTGCGGCGCTTCTTCCGGCACGTAGTGACCGGACGGGAGTGCCGCCCCGCCCACGTTGTCGGCATAGCCGCGCCACACCGACAGCACGTCGTAAGTGGCGCCCACGAACCCTTCCGCGCCCCACAACGCCAGCAACGGCGCGATGACGCGGTTCGCGCGGTCGGCTTCGTCGTGTTCCAGGTCGACCGAGGCCGCCGCGCGGTAGTCCTCGCAGGACGCGTGGATCGCCGCCGGATCGGAGAAGCACCGCACGTACTCGTCCACGGCCGCGGGCTCGAGCAGCCCGGCGTCGCCGCTCCACGCGTCGATCCGGCTGCGCACCCAGAACTCCGGCGCGCCACCGATCAGCCGCTCCGGCACGCCATCGTCAGCGGCCAGCAGGAACCAGTGGTAATAGCCGAGCGCAAAATGCATGTCGGCGTGCCTGAACGCGTAGTGCGTCGGCACGATGTCCAGCACCGCGAGCCCGCGCACCGCGTCCGGATGGTCCAGCGCCATCCGGTGCGCGACCCGGCCGCCGCGGTCGTGCCCGGCGACGGCGAACCGCTCGAAGCCGAGCTCCCGCATCACCAGCACTTGATCCCGCGCCATCGTGCGCTTCGAGTACCCCTCGTGCCCCGGCCCGCCCGCTGGCTTGTCGCTGTCGCCGTAGCCGCGCAGGTCCGTGAGCACCACGGTGTGCTGCTCGGCCAGCGCGGGCGCGACCCCGTGCCAAATCAGGTGCGTCTGCGGGTAGCCGTGCAGCAGCAGGACCGGCGGGCCGTCGCCCCCGACGAGGGTGTTGATGCGGACATCGCCGACTTGGACGGTTTCGCGGCGGAACGAGTCGGGCAGCGGGACGCTCATGCAGGTGCTCTCCTGACTGTCTCGGCAGCTCCTCCCCGCACGCTAACCCGCCGGTCAGCGCTCGCGCGTCAACGTCGTCACGATCACTTGCTCGGCCGGGGACAAGCGTTCATCGCTGCGGCGTCGACGCTACCGGGGATCCGCGTTCGCCGTGGTTTCCGGAAAGCCGCAACGCCGGAACCGTCTGCTGTGGATCGTCCTTGAATCGAGCGAGCCGGTGAGCGCGGCCGGACAGGTGCGCTCACCTTGCACCGAACGGCGGGGCATTCATCGCACACCGCGTCCCGCATTCGCCCGAATCCATTTCTTGGCCTGCACGCGCACATCCTGGTCATCGATCCAATCGGTGCCGACCTGCACGGTGTCGACCAAACCGTCATCACCGTGCGAACCACGCGCGTCGCCGCGATGCACGGTGATCACTCCGGCGCCGCGGCCCCAGCGGAATGTGTAGCTCTCGCGCGCCGACACCCGCTCGAAGTGCCAAGCCATCGGCAAGTGCTTCTTGTCGTTCACCGCGCACCCCCGGGCTCCGCGCGACGTTGCTGCGGGATGCGCGGCCAACGCCGCCGGAAACGGAAATTCGCGCAGGTGTGCGCCTCGTCGCCGGCTGCGGGCGGAATCGGTGCTGCGGCTGAAGAATCCCGGGTTCGCGGAAGTTCCGGGACCACCGGTGAACCGCGCGCGCCGTGCACGGGTAATGCGAGCAACGCGGGAACCACCTGGTCCACGGGCCCGGATCGCCGCCACGACGCGAGCGGTTCGGGATTTTCCAGGTCCGCCGCCCGATATCGGGCGGCGACCGAGTCGTCGGGCGCGCTGGCGAGGAACACGTCCAGCACACCTCGCACCACGCAGAATCCTTGCAACACCGGCGCCGCCGGGACGCGCGCGCACCGGAATCGGAACCCCTCGCGCGCCGCGGCGCGAATCGCCCGCGACTGCGGCTGGAAGAGCGCGTCGATGTCCACAATGGCCACCTTTCGTCGGATCGCCTTCTCGAACGCGGGAAATCACCTGGAACAAGGCGGTGCCGCCACCCGAGAACGATCTCGGGAGCGCGCCGCGACAGCTCGCTCAGGCGCTGTCGAGAAGTGGGATTAGTCGGCCATCGGCCGCTATTGAGGAATGTTAGCGGCCGGATAACGACGGGCGCACTCTTTCAATTGGGTGAATATTTCGCAGCGGTCCGGCACGGCCACTTGCGCACTTTCCTCCATAAAGGACTGTGCCGCGCAAGTGGCCGGACCAGCCGGAATCCGCGTCCGCGGACTCCGGAAGTCACCGCACAGCAGGCAAAAACCGCGCGCCGCGCGGGCGCGCACCGGCATACCCGGGTGGACGAACGCGGCACCGTCCACCGAAGATCGTCAAGAACACCGTGGACAGTGCCCGCGCCCGGGACCGGCGCCCGGCCGGGCACGAGATTTTCCCCGCACAGCGCAAAAAAGAGCGCGCCGCTCGAACGTTTCCGCTCGAACGGCGCGCTCGCGCAGGAGTTCCACCGCGGCAACCGCGGCGGGCCCGGTCACCGCAACCGGTTCACCGGGATGCTTGCGCGCCCTGCTTGGCCTGCCAGTGCCGCATCGAGTGCTGCACCAGCGCGATCAGCGCGTGCTTGGTGGACTGCTGGTCCCGCGCGTCGCACGGGCCGATCGGCACGTGCGGGCCGATCGCCATCGCCTCGCGGATCTCCTCCATCTGGTGGCGCAGCTCCCCGTCGAAGCAGTTCACCGCGATCAGGTAGGGCAGCCCGCGATCCTCGAAGAAGTCCACGGCCGAGAAGGAATCCGCGAGTCTGCGGGTGTCCACCAGCACGACGGCACCGATCGCACCGCGCACCAGGTCGTCCCACATGAACCAGAACCGCTGCTGCCCGGGCGTGCCGAACAGGTACAGGATCAGATCCGAATCCAGCGAGATGCGGCCGAAGTCCATCGCGACGGTGGTGCTGGTCTTGTCCGGCGTCGCCGCGAGGTCGTCGACGCCGGAACTGGCCTCCGTCATCACGGCCTCGGTGGTCAGCGGGACGATCTCGGAGACCGACCCGACGAAAGTCGTCTTGCCGACCCCGAAACCGCCGGCGACGACGATCTTGGCCGAGGTGGTGGCACTGCGCTGCTGGGCAAGCGGTCCCTGAGCGCCTGCTTGGGGAGCTCTAAAGCCGACGGAGTCCACTCAAAACCCTTTCCATCAACATCATGTGTGGTGCGCTGCCGCTTTCCGTCACAGTCTGGTGCACCGTGATCATCCCCAGTTCAGCCATGTCGGCCAGCAGCACCCGGGCCACCCCGATCGGAACGGACAGCATCGCCCCGACCTCGGCAACCGACCGCGGGTGCCTGCACAACTCGGCGATCGACTCGTGTTCCATCCGTCCCGCCGCGCCGGATCGGTACGACTCGCTGGTGGACACGAGCGTTTCCATTTGAAGCTCGTAGTTCGACCGGGTCCGCCCCCCGGTCCAGGTGTAGGACCGGATGCTGGAAGCCGCCGGCACGTCCGATTCGGCGTCCTGCGCAGGCCACTCCGCCGCGGGCCGCTCCCACTCCTGCCCCGCGGGCCGCTGCCCGCCGGTGGCCGGGACTCCGCGCGCAGGTCCCGCGGAGCCCCAGTCCGGTGGCGGCTGCGGCGGAACCGGCGGCTGCGGACCCGTGGACCACCCGCCGGGCGGCTGCTGCGCCTGGAAACCCGGCGGCGGCCCGGGAGGCTGCCTACCGGGCTGCGGAGGCGGAGCAGGCGGCCCGGGCTGCTGCGGAGCCGGGCCGGGCGGCGGTGCCTGTCCCGGCCCCGGCGGCCCCGGCGACTGCTGCCGCTGCGGCGGCTCCGGCTGCTGCGGTTGTTCCGGCTGCGCAGGTCCCGCTTGCGGAGGCTGTTCCGACGGCTCCTCCGACCGCTGCGCGCGCTTGCGCCTGCCGCGCCTGCCGCCGCGACCGCTGTCGAAGCTGAAGCCGTTCATCACATCGGCGAACGTGGTGCCTTCCGGCCCCTCTTGCGGACCCGTGTCGTCCCGTCTTCGGTCCTCGTGTTCGCCGAAATCGGAGTCGTCCATCGGTTCACCTCACCGCGGCCGGTGGGGAGAACGGATTCCCGGCGCCCTGCAACTGGTGCCGCAGCTCCGGCGTGAGGATCTGGCCGACGCGCTCCACCAGCATCGCCATCTCGTAGGCGATCAGGCCCATGTCGCACTGCGGTGCCGCGAGCACCGTCAGGCACGAACCGTCGCTGATGCCCATCTGGATGAGCGTGCCGTAGTGCATCTCGACGATCGTCTCGGTCACCTCACCGGCCTCGAAGCACTTGGCGGCGCCGTTGGTGAGGCTGAGCAGACCGGACGCGACCGCGGCCAGCTGGTCCGCCCGGTCCGGGGGGAGTTTCGCCGACGAGGTCAGCAGCAGGCCGTCCGCGGACACCACGATCGCGTGCGCCACACCGGCGACGCGCTCGGTGAAGTCCGTGACCAGCCACCCGAACCGCCGGGACATCGTCTCCTGGGGAGTCATGCAACCTCCTGGCTGTTGCTAGTGGAGTCGCCGGTCGAGACGACCCCGTGTTGCCGTATCGGTGGAACCGGGCGCGACCGGCGCCCGCAGTGGCCTGGTTCAGGACTCCTCGTCGCAGCGCAGCTCATCCGCACCTGAGCAACGCATTCACACCATCTCCTAAGTCTTTTCCGCCGGCGTGCGTTCTCAGGACTCGTCCGGTGCGCGGTGGCGTCCACGTTGGACACCGGTCTGGAAGCTGGAGAGCCGTCCGCGCAGCGCGTTCGCGTCCCGCTCGAACGGTTTGTCCTGCTCCTCCTGCTCACCGAAGAACGTGCCCGCGCTGCCGGGTGCGAGCTGCGCCTTCGGCGTGCGCCGCGGCAGGCCGGAAGAGGTGAACGACTCCGGGCTGGAGCTCGTCGCCGCTGCGGCCTGCTTCCAGCCGTCGTCGGTGGCGAAGTTCCAGCCGTCGGCGCCCGCCTCGGCACCGTTCGAGTCCGCGCCGTGCGATTCGGCGGACTCGGTGATCCAGCTCGAACCACCGTTGCGGCGCGGCTGCAGCTGCCGGTCCGCCGCGGTTTCCGGCGCGGCTTCCTGTTCAGTCTCCTGCGACTGCACTGGCCCCTTCCTCCCGAAACGCAGACCGCCTTGGAGGTCGGCCAACCGGCGGCTCAGTTCGTGCGGGCTGCGTCCCGCGGAATCGGGTTCCGCGGCAGCCGTCCCGTTCCCGGCGGCACCGGAGCGGCCGAGATCTTCACCGCCGGTGCCGTTGCGCCCGTCGGCGAGGTGGTCGATGCCGAGCGGGTCGGATTCGTCGATGCGCGGCTCGGAACCGGCCGAGCCGCCGGGATCGCGGCGGGGCAGTCCGGAACCGGTGGCCTGCTCACCGGGGAACCCGGCGGTTCCGGAGTCCGCTGTGGACCCGCCGGTGGGTTCCCCGGTCGGCCAGGCGTGCTCGTCCGGAGCGGCCTCGGGTTCGGGGGCCGGCTGGAACCACTGCGTGGAGACTTCCTCGAAGATCGGCGAGGGCGCGTCCCCGGACGTGCTCGGCGCCTGCGTCGCCGAGTCCTCGATGGCAGGCGGCCACGCCAGGTCCGAAGAGGTCCAGTCGGAGCGGAAGTCCTGCCCGTCCTGCTGCTCCGGGATCTCCAGCGGCGTGAACAGGCTCGCGGTCGGCGCGTCGCCCGGATCGTGCGTTTCCTCGTCGCGCTGCGAAGGCGCGAACATGCCCGCGGACGGTTCCCGCTTCGGCAGCGCGTTGCCTGCGACGTCCTCCCCGGACCCGGTGAAGAAGCCGCTGTTGAACGTGTTGTCCGGCTGCGCGGTGGAGAAGCCGGTCTCGGCGCTGTCCACCCCGCTGTTGTTCCGCTGGAACGCGGTTTCCTCAGCGGTAGCCGCGCCCGAGGCCGATGCGCCCGGCTGCGCGGACTGGGCGGCGCCGATCGCTCCCGAGGTCGGCATGTCGTGGTGCGCGAACCCGTTGCGCTGCCCGCCCTGCGCCGGGGTGGGCTGGGCGCTCGCGGGCGGCCCGGCGGTGGAGACCACGTGCTCGGCGGGCACGACCACGGTCGAGCGCACGCCTTCCACGTCCGGCCCGCCGTAGAGCCGGACCGCGATGCCGTGCCGCAGCGCCAGCCTGGAGATCACGAACAGGCCCATCCGGCGCGAGGTTGCCAGGTCGTTCTCCTCGACGCGTGCGAGCTTGGCGTTCGCGTCGGCCAGCTCCGCCTCGCCCATGCCGATGCCTTCGTCGAGCACGTCCACCGTGATCGAACCGTCCCCGGCCTGGTAGGTGGAGACGGTCACCGAGGTGTCCGGCGAGGAGAAGTTCGCCGCGTTGTCCATCACCTCGGCCAGCAACCGCACCATGTCGCTGGCGGTGTGCCCGAGGATCTTCACCTGCGGCGGCGGCTGCAGGACCACCCGCGGGTACTGCTCGATCTCGGAGACCGCGGCGCGCAGCACGTCGGAGAGGTCGGTGGGCCGCACGAAGCGCCGCGCCAGGTCGCTGCCGGAGAGCACCATCAGGTTCTCGTTGTTCCGGCGCATCCGGGTCGCCAAGTGGTCCAGCTGGAACAGCCTGGAGAGCTGGTCGGGGTCTTCCTCGTCCTGCTCGAGCTGCTCGAACAGGCGCAGCTGGCGCTCCAGCAAGCTCTGGCTGCGTCGCGATACGCCGACGAAGGATTCGCTGTACCCGTGTCGCAGCACGGCCTGCTCGGCGGCCAGCCGCAGCGCCTGCCGCTGCACCTCGTCGAAGGCGCGGGCCACCTGGCCGACCTCTTCGGTGGTGGACACCGGCAACGGCCGGATCTCGTTGACCTCACCGCCCGCGCGGATGCCTTCCACCGCGTCCGGCAGCTCGTTCTCGGCCGCGTCCAGCGCGCCGCGGCGCAGGGCGCGCAGCGAGCCCAGCAGCTGCCGGCTGATCGTGATGATCACTGCGGCGGCCGCGATCAGCGCGGACAGCAGCAGCACCGAGTCCCAGCCCGCCGCGGCGCTGGCGTCCTCCTCCAGCTTGCCCGCATCGGCGCGCACCTCGTCTGCGAGGTCGTTGTGCCCGTCGTCGATGAGGGCGACGACCTGATCGGACACGGAGTTCCACTGCTCGGTCCCGACCGGGTAGCCGCCGGAGGGCTTGTCGTCCATCGTCGCGGCGACGATCGCCGTGAGCAGCCCGTTGCGCTGCTGGATCGGCGGGCTGAGCAGCGTCGCACCCAGCCGCTTCTCCCAGTGCCGGGCCACCGTGGCGCGCGCGTCGGTGATCTTCGATTCGAGCCGGGCGCGGGATCCCAGCAGCTCGTTGATCGCCTGCTGCTCCAGGTTTCCCTCTTCCAGCCCGGTGAGCACCCACGCCTGCTGGAAGCGGACTTCCTCCATCAGGCCCAACATGTCCTGCAACGCCGAGGCGGTACTGGCCAGGCTCGGCTCGGACACGGTGCTGGTGAGCGCGCGGTCCATGGACAGCACGGTGTTGATGGCGGTGGTGTAGCCCTCGATCACCTGCGGCGCCGGGGCGAGGCCCGCCTGCACCGCGGGGCGCGCGGAGCGCAGCTTGTCCAGCGCGAGGTGCATTTCCCGCTGGCGGTCCTGCACGAGCTGGCCGAATTCGCCGGGATCACCGAGCTGCGCGTCCACCTCGCGCGCCGTCTTGTCCACATTGGACATCCGCTCGGCGAGGCCGACGTCCTCGCCGAGAGTGCGCTGCACCGCCGCGTTGCGCTCGGCCTGCAGCGCCTCCGTCAGCGGCTCCACCCGCTGCGCCGTGTCCAGGACCTCGGCCACGCGGTTGTATTCGTCGGCCTGCTCGACCTGCCAGCGAATCTGCGAGACACCGAGGCCGACCGCGAACAGCACCGGCACCAGCACGACCGCCGCGAATTTGACGGGCAGGCTCCAGTTGCGCCACTGGCGGACTCCGGCGCGTCCGGGTGCGACGTCCTTGCGTGCTTCGTACGCCGTCTCCGTCCGGGCGTCCGGCGTCGTCACGAGCACCACCCCGGCAGCAGCCGAACGGCCCGGCGAGGCAGGAGGTCTCTTTCGAGTGGACTTGGCGTCGGGGAACGGCGCATCCGTGTGATCCCGCAATCGTCGTCTGGGTTGTCGGTGGGAAAGGTTTCCGGCGGCGGGCAGGCTCGCAGGCGAGTGCGCGCACTACCAGCACGGAACCGTATCGGAACGGCGGCTCCGGCGAGACCGAGCGTTACCGAACCGAGCTGGCGCAGCCGCGGCGGAGGCATTCCGGACACTGGCACCTAACCGGGGCGGAGGAACAGGAGCGGTCTGGTTTTCAGGTGCCTCGCACTATAAACCCCCCGCCCGGGAAACAGCGGAGGGCGTTTTCAGCGGAATCCACTGCTGTGAACACCGCACACCGAAGGCCGTCCGGCGGCGGCCGGAAGCGGCCGGAACGAGGAATTTTTCACTGCGCGGAAGGCTCTCCGGCACCCGGCGGGCAGCCTCGGCAACGAGCTGATAACACTTCTCCCAAGATCGTCGACAGTCGACCGAGTATCAACCGTTCGCGTGACGCCCCATCCCGGACGTCGGTATGGCTGTGACCTACAGTGACAAAATTGATCACTCCATGTGCCCCAAGGGTGTACTTTCTGCTCCACCGACAGAGTCGTTATGCTTCGCCGCCGCGAGGTCCTTCGCCTCCCCGCGAAGTCCTCGACGCCCCCAACTCCGCCGGATCCTGAAGGGTTTGGCCGACCCGACGCACAACTTCCTGGAAGGAAGCATGAGCAACGCAACGCAATCCGCGCTGCGCGGTCGCCCCCACGACCGGTCCGGGAAAGCACGGACCGGCTTCGGGGGAATCGAGAAGAGCGCGGTCCGCACCCAGCAGACCGAGCCGAATTACCAGGCCATCGCGCAGAGTGCGGAATTCAACGACCTGCGCCGCCGGGTGTCCGCGTTCGTATTTCCGATGACCGCGCTATTTCTGCTCTGGTACCTCGCCTACGTGATCATCGCGGCGTACCTTCCGGACTTCATGTCCCAGCCGGTGTTCGGCTCGGTGAACGTCGGGCTGCTGATGGGCATCGGCCAGTTCGTGTCCACTGTGCTCATCACCGCCGCCTACGTGCGGTTCGCCGACCACTACATGGACCCGCGGATCGAGCAGCTGCAGGCCGCTGTGGACGGTCGCGCTGAGGAGGGTGCGCAGTGATCCCGACGCTGTCCGCGCAACATCGGCAGCCGATCCTGGCGCAGGCACCCGGAAGTGACCTGCTGCCGTCCGAAGGCCCGATCATCAACACCGTCATCTTCGCCGGCTTCGTGCTGCTGACGCTGTTCATCGTGTACCGGGTCAGCAGCGCGAACACCTCCAGCGACTACTTCGCCGCAGGCAGCTCGTTCACCGGCGTGCAGAACGGTGTCGCGTTGTCCGGCGACTTCCTGTCCGCGGCGTCGTTCCTCGGCATCGCCGGTGCGATCGCGGTGCACGGCTACGACGGGTTCCTGTACTCCATCGGGTTCCTGGTGGCGTGGCTGATCAACCTGTTGCTGATCGCGGAGCGGATGCGAAACACCGGCCGCTTCACGATGGGCGACGTGCTGAGCTTCCGGATGAAGCAGCGCCCGGTGCGCGCCGCCGCGGCCATCTCCACGATGGCGATCACGTTCGTCTACATGATCGCGCAGATGGCCGGTGCAGGCGGCCTGGTCGCGCTGCTCGCGGACGTGCACAGCTACTGGGGCCAGGCGATGGTGATCGCCATGGTCGGCCTGGTGATGATTCTTTACGTGCTGCTCGGCGGCATGAAGGGCACCACATGGGTGCAGATCATCAAGGCCACGCTGCTGATGCTGTGCGCCGCGATGATCACGATCTTCCTGCTCGGCAAGTTCGGCTACGACTTCAGCCGGGTGCTCGACGAAGCGGCGGCGAACAACCCGAACGGCAGGGACATCCTCGGCCCTGGCGTGGAGTACGGGAAGTCCGAACTGACCAAGTTGGACTTCGTGTCGCTGTCGCTGGCGCTGGTGCTCGGCGTCGGTGGCCTGCCGCACGTGCTGATGCGCTTCTACACCGTCCCGAATGCCAAGGAAGCCCGCCGCTCGGTGGTCTGGGCGGTGTGGACGATGTCGCTGTTCTACCTGTTCACCCTGGTCATCGGCTACGGCGCCGCCGCGCTGGTGGGCACTCCGACGATCGTCGGCGCACCGGGCGGGGAGAACTCCGCGGCGCCGCTGCTGGCCTACCGCATCGGCGGCACGCTGCTGCTGGGCATCGTCGCGGCGATCGCGTTCGCCACGATCCTCGCGGTGGTCGCCGGGCTCACGCTGACCGCGTCGGCGTCGTTCGCGCACGACGTCTACGCGAACATGATCAAGCGCGGCAACGTCGAATCGCACAAGGTGGTGCGGGTGGCGCGGCTGACCGCGCTGGGCATCGGGCTGGTCTCGATCGTCGGCGGGGTCGCGGTCAACGGCCAGAACATCGCGTTCCTGGTCGGGCTGGCGTTCGCGTTCGCGGCGTCGGCGAACCTGTCCACGTTGCTGTTCTCGCTGTTCTGGAAGCGGTTCAACACCACGGGCACGCTGTGGGGCATCTACAGCGGACTGATCTCCTGCCTGCTGCTGGTGGTGTTCTCGCCGGTGTTCTCCGGCGCGGCCGACTCGATCTTCCCGGACGTGGACTTCGCGTTCTTCCCGCTGAAGAACCCGGGCATCGTGTCCATCCCGATCTCGTTCCTGTGCGCCGCGCTCGGCACCCTGTTCGGGCCGCGCTCGGACGACCACGAGCGGCAGTCCGAGATGGAGGTCCGGTCGCTGACCGGCATCGGCGCTCGCATCGGCTGACCGCGGGCAGCGGTCGAAGCGGCCGGGACGGGCATCGCCCGCCCGGCCGCTTCGCTTTTCCGGGCCGAACGGTGCCGCGGGCTCGCGCGTCCGGACTCAGGCGCACGGCGCCCGGGCCGCCGACTCAGCCGCCTGCCTGCTCGAACCCGACGC
The DNA here is from genome assembly GCF_016526145.1 of Saccharopolyspora galaxeae. Classification (GTDB taxonomy): domain Bacteria; phylum Actinomycetota; class Actinomycetes; order Mycobacteriales; family Pseudonocardiaceae; genus Saccharopolyspora_C; species Saccharopolyspora_C galaxeae. Next base: position 417,855 of record NZ_JADDUE010000002.1, on the reverse strand, counting down.
ACTCGACGACCGGCAACCCCGGGTAGCGCGGCAGCCGCTCGTCCCAGGACGCGCGCGTGCAGCGCATGTAGGTCACGCCATGCCTGGTGCGGTTCAACGACGGATGCGCGCACCAGCGGCACAGGCCGGGCGGCACGGCCAAGCCGTCCCAAAGATCCGCCTCGCTCATCGCACGCCCCTCTCAGACCCGGCCGAGGTTAGTCGCCGCTCCGTCACGCGCGGCGAACGCACCGCGCCGATACCCCCACGTAGGTGGGCACTCCCGCGGGAATCCGCGTGGCGAACGGTAATCCACCTGCGAATTCCATTCAGGACTCCGCACGAAAGCGCGCAGCTGCCCCGATACCTGAACGGCTACTCCCGGAAACCGGGCCACCGCCGATAAAATGAGAGCGCGTTGCAGAGATCGACCGGCCGCGCCGAACGCCGCCGAGCGATCTTGTCGCGAGACTCCCGCCCAGGGCAACGGCCCCCGGCGGGAGTTTGGGGGGAAAACATGCATGCGATCCGGAATGCGGTGCTCGCCGCGGTGGCGACCCTGGTGCTGCCGATGAACGGCGTGGCCAGCGGCGTCGCGCACTTCGTTTTCGAATTCGGCGAGCGGCTCGGCGAACTCAGCCGCGCCGCCGATCGCACCGGCGACTTCCGGGTTCCGGGGGTGAACCTGCGGGCGGCGCCGGACACGGCCTCGGCGGTGCTCGGCCTGGGCAACGCCGGCGACCGGGTGCGGAAGAACCGGCAGGCGGAGGGCGAACCGGTGACCTGTCCGGGCGGCCGACCGGACCGCACCTGGTGGCACGTCCTGGACCGGCACACGCGCGTCGCCGGGTGGGTCAGCGCCTGCTACCTGTGAGCCGGTGGGGCCGCGCTGGACACGGCCCCACCGGCCTGCACACGGGATTTTCAGCGGTGCGGCCCTGCGCGTCCGGGCCGCACCAGGCTCACGCCACGCCTTCGGGCGCGGCGCCCTCGATGGACATGCCGTCCGCGGTGATGCGCTCGATCTCGGCGAGGTCGTCCGCGCTGAGGTCCACTTCGGCCGCGGCCAGGCTGTTCTCGATGTTGCGCGCGCTGCGCGCCCCCACGATGGCCACGTGCACGCCGCGCTGCGCCAGCACCCACGCGATGGCCAGCTGGCTGACCGTGAGCTCGCGGGCAGCGGCGAACTCCTTCAGCCGCTGCACCACGGCCAAGTTCCGCCGCAGCATCTCGCCCCGGAACGCCGACGAGTTCGCACGCCAGTCGCTGTCCTCGAACGTGCTCTCCGGCGTCAGCGTCCCGGTCAGCAGCCCGCTGGCCAGCGGGCTGTAGGCGAGCACGCCGATGTCGTGCTCGCGGGTGTAGGGCAGCACCTCGTCCTCGATGCCGCGCCGGAACAGGTGGTACGGCGGCTGCAGCGTCTCGACCGGGCGGGTGCGGTCGAACGCGGCGAGCTGGGCGGCGTCGTAGTTGGACACCCCGGCGTGCCGGATCTTGCCCTCGTCGACCAGTTCCTGCAGGGCACCAGCGGTCTCCTCGGCCGGCGTGTCCGGGTCCGGCCAGTGCACCTGGTACAGGTCGATGTGCTCGAGCCCGAGCGCCCGCAGGCTCTCCTCCACGCCTTGGCGCAACCAGGCGCGCCCGGCGTCGCGGGGTCGTTCACCGCCGGGGTTGATGCCGCCCTTGGTGGCGATGACCAGGCCGTCCCGGTCCCTGCGCAGCTCGTCCGCCAGCGCACGGCCGAGCACCTGCTCGGAGCGGCCGAAGCCGTACGCCTGCGCGGTGTCGAAGAAGTTCACGCCCTGCTCGCGGGCGTGCCGGATAGCGGCCACCGCGGCGTCCTCGTCGAACGAACCCCACTCACCTCCGAGCTGCCAGGTGCCGAAGGCGATGCGGGACACGTCCAGTCCGGTCTTTCCCAGCACGATGTTTCGCATGTGCCCATCACATCACGGAACCGCGAATCGGTTCAGCCCGTCGCCCGCGCGGCCGCGCGCCCGGCGGTGCGCCCGGAGAACAGGCAGCCGCCGAGGAAAGTCCCCTCCAGCGAGCGGTATCCGTGCATCCCGCCGCCGCCGAAACCGGCGACCTCGCCCGCCGCGTACAGGCCCGGCAACGGGTTCCCGGACGACCCGAGCACTCGAGCGTCCAAATCGGTCTCCACCCCGCCGAGCGTCTTGCGGGTCAGCAGCGACAGCCGGACCGCGATCAGCGGGCCCGCCGCCGGATCCAGCAACCGGTGCGGCGGTGCGACCCGCGCCATCCGGTCCACCCGGTAGCGGCGGGCTTCCCGCACGAGGTTGACCTGCGCATCCTTGCCCAGTCCGGAGTCGACTTCGCGGTCCCGCGCGCGGATGTCGCGTTCCAGTCCGGACGGATCGATCAGGTCCTCGCCGACCAGCTCGTTCATCCCGCGCACCAGGTCCGGCAGGTTGCGGCGGACCACGAAATCGGTGCCGCGCTTGACGAACTCGGCGACCGGCGGTGGCGTGACCTCGCCGCCGCGGCGCAGCACCTCGGCCACGTTGCGCTCGGTGAGGTCGGGGTTCTGCTCGGAGCCGGACAGCGCGAACTCGCGGCTGATGATCCGCCGGTTCAGCACGAACCAGGTGTGCTCGTGCCCGCTCGAGTTGATGTGCGCCAACGTCGCCAGCGTGTCCGCGCCGGGGAACAGCGGCGGCGGCAACCGGCGCCCGCGCGCGTCGATCCAGAACGGTGACGGGCCGGGCAGAATACGGATGCCGTGGTCCGTCCACACTGGACTGTAATTGCGGATTCCCTCGGTGTAGTGCCACATCCGGTCGGAATTGATGACGCGGCCACCGGTCTCGCCGACGACTTCCAGCAGCTGCCCGTCCACGTGATCGGGCACTCCGGCGATCATCTCGCGCGGTGCCGGACCGAGCCGTTCCGGCCAATTCCGCCGCACCAGCGGGAGATTCGCGCCGATCCCGCCGGAGGTCACGACCACGGCCTGCGCGCTGAGCGCGAATTCCCCGGCCACGGCCCGAGAACTCTTCTGCCCGCGGGAGACACCGCTGGGCTCCAGCACCTCACCGCGCACTCCGTCGACGGTGCCGTCGGTAGTGCTCAACCCGGTCACGCGGTGCCGGAATCGCAGCGACACCAGCCCGCGCCGCTCGGCATCCCGCACCCGGCGCAGGAATGGTTCGAGCACGCCCGGACCGGTTCCCCAGGTGACGTGGAAGCGCGGCACCGAATTGCCGTGCCCGGTGGCCAGCGACCCGCCGCGTTCGGCCCACTGCACCAGCGGGAACAGCGAAATCCCCTGCTGCCGCAGCCAAGAACGCTTCTCCCCCGCGGCGAAGTCCACGTACGCCTCGGCCCAGCGCGCCGGCCAGTGGTCGTCGTCCCGGTCGAAACCCGCGGTACCGAGCCAGTCCTGCCACGCCAACTCGTGCGAGTCGCGCACCCCGAGACGTCGTTGCTCGGGCGAGTCCACGAGGAACAATCCGCCGAACGACCAGTGGGCCTGACCGCCCAAGGACGCTTCGGGTTCCTGGTCCAGCAGCAGCACCCGGCGGCCCGCATCAGCGAGTTCCGCGGTGGCGACCAGACCGGCGAGCCCGGCTCCCACGACGATGACGTCCGCGTCCACGTCCGCCTCCTTAACGCGCCAGTAGCAACGTCTCGGCACTATAGACACCGCAGCCATCGAGCGGTGCTGCGAGACGGCGCAACAGCCCGCTGGCACACGGCCCCGAGCAGATGGCGCCGATCCGCCGCAGCGCTTGCTGCGACCAGCCCAGACGCATTGCCTTATCAGCATCTGACAACGGCTCTTTGCTCCTCACGGGACGCCGTACACCCTGTGGTGCGGGACACAGCTCAACGGAGAGGAGCCCGCCGTGAAGGCAGTCAGAGTGCACGCCTACGGCGAGAAACCCGCGGTCGAATCGATACCCGATCCGGCCGTGCGGGACCCGCTGGACGTGCTGGTCGAGATCAACGCGGCGGGCGTCTGCCGCACCGACCTGCACATCATCGAAGGACAGTGGGCGGACAAGAGCGGTGTCGCGCTGCCCTACGTCATCGGCCACGAGAACGCGGGAACGGTCCGCGAAGTCGGCTCCGCGGTGAGCAACGTGCGCCCCGGCGACAAGGTCATCCTGCACCCACTGGTGACCTGCGGCTTGTGCCGCGCATGTCGCAGCGGCGACGACGTGCACTGCGAGAACTCGCAGTTCCCCGGCATCGACACCGACGGCGGCATGGCCGAACTGCTGCGCACCAACGCCCGCTCGGTGGTCAAGCTGGACGACGGGCTGGCACCGGCCGACGTGGCCGCGCTCGCCGACGCCGGACTCACCGCGTACCACGCGGTGCGCAAAGCGGTGCCGCTGCTGTACCCCGGCGCGCACGTGGTGATGATCGGCGCCGGCGGACTCGGCCACATCGGACTGCAATCCCTGCTGGCGCTCACGCCGGCGGAAATCACCGTGGTGGACCGGTCGGCGGAAGCCCTGCGGCTGGCCACTGAGCTCGGCGCGCACCACACCGTCAACGCCGACGGCAAGCACGTGGACACCGTCCGGGACATCACCGGCGGCAAGGGCGCGCACGTCGTCCTGGACTTCGTGGGCGAGAACGGCACCGAAGCCGAGGGCGTGGCGATGACCCGCGACGCGGGCTCCTACTTCGTCATCGGCTACGGCGGCCGGGTGGACGTGCCCACCATCGACGTGATCTCCCGCGAGATCAACGTGATCGGCAACCTCGTCGGCTCCTACAACGACCTCGACGAACTGATGACGCTGACCGCGCAGGGCAAGGTTTCGCTGCGCACCCGCACCTACCCGCTGGACGGCGCGCTGGATGCGCTCGCCGACCTCGACGCAGGCCGCATTCCGGGCGGCCGCGCCATCCTCGTCCCCTGATCGCTCCCACCACGGAGGTAATTCATGTACGAGAAGGACGGCACGAAGTACTTCATCGTCGACAGCCACATCCACGCCTGGGACGGAACCCCGGCCAACCAGGCCAACCGCTACGGCGAAGGCTTCCTGAACTGCTTCTACGACTACCACCGCAACCTGAGCCCGGAATCCGCGCTGTGGTCGCACGAGCAGTTCCAGAAGCAGAGCGAGGAGAAGATCCTCCACGACCTGTTCGAGGTCGGCTACGTGGACAAGGCGATCTTCCAGCCCACCTACCTCACCGACTTCTTCGTCAACGGCTTCAACACCACCGAGCAGGACGGCGTGCTGGCCGAGAAGCACCCGGACAAGTTCATCGTCAACGGCGGCTGGGACCCGCGTGACGGCGAGTCCGGGCTGGCGGCGCTGGAGCGGCTCGCGGAGCGCTGGCAGCTCAAGGGCACCAAGCTCTACACCGCCGAGTGGAAGGGCGAGTCGAAGGGCTGGAAGCTGACCGACCCGTGGTCCTACCGGTACCTGGAGAAGTGCCAGGAACTCGGCATCAAGAACATCCACATCCACAAGGGCCCGACGATCTACCCGCTGAACCGGGATGCGTTCGACGTCGCCGACGTGGACGACGTGGCCTCCGCCTTCCCGGAGCTGAACTTCATCGTCGAGCACGTCGGACTGCCGCGGCTGGAGGACTTCTGCTGGATCGCCACCCAGGAGCCGAACGTCTACGGCGGGCTCGCGGTGGCGATGGCGTTCATGAACCACCGCCCGCGCTACTTCGCGCAGATCATCGGTGAGCTGCTGTTCTGGCTGGACGAGAACCGGATCACCTTCTCCAGCGACTACGCGATCTGGACGCCGAAGTGGCTGGTGGAGCAGTTCGTCGACTTCCAGATCCCGGAGGACATGCAGTCCGAGTACGGCGCGCTGACCACCGACATCAAGCGCAAGATCCTCGGGCTCAACGCCGCCCGGCTCTACGACATCGACGTGCCCGCCGAGATGCGTGCCAGCGAGGCCGCGGTGCCGGCCGGTGGCGAGCCGGTCGCCTCCGAGCTGAACAAGGAGGTCCTGCCGTCATGACCACTGCCGTGAGCCTGGAAACCGAGGTCTGGCGGGCGCTGGGCACGGTGCTCGACCCGGAGCTGGACCAGCCCGTCACCGAACTGGACTTCGTCGCCGAAGTGCGCCTCGACGGTGCGGACGTGCACGTGGACCTGCGGTTGCCGACCTACTTCTGCGCCCCGAACTTCGCCTACCTGATGGTCGCCGACGCGCACGACGCGGTGGCCGAGCTGGCCGGGGTCGAGCGGGTGCGGGTGCGGCTGCTGGACCACTTCGCGTCCGAGGAGATCAACGCGGGGGTCGCGGCCGGGGACGGCTTCAACGCCGCGTTCCCCGGTCTCGCCGCCGGTGAGCTCGAAGAACTGCGGGTGACCTTCCTGCGCAAGGCGCACGTGGCCTACCAGGAACAGGTCGCGCAGGAGTTGTTGCGGGACGGCGTCACGCACGAGGAGCTGGTCACCAAGCGCCTCGGCGAGTTGTCCGCGAGCACCCCGCTGGACCGGTTGCGCAGGCGCCGGGAACAGCTGGGGCTGCCCACGGGCCCGGATGCCCCGCTGCTGCTCGACGAGCAGGGCGAACCGGTCCCGGTCGAGGGGCTCTCGGCGCGGCTTCGGTTCGCACGCACCACGAGGGTCAGCATCGAAGGCAATGCCGGTTGGTGCCGCGGGCTGCTGGACACCCGATATGGTTCACCCGTACGGCGTAACGGGTCTGACCTACATTGAGGAGTATGAACGCGCTACCCACCGGCGGATCGAACCCGCAGAACGGCGCGAAAGCGGCATCGGGAACGCTTCAGTCGGTGGGTCGCGCGCTGCGCGTGCTGGAAGCGATCGCCGCATCACCGTGCGGGATCAGCGCCAAGGACCTCTCCACGGCGCTGGGGTTGACGCTGCCGACCACGTACCACCTGCTGACCACGCTGGTGGAGGCCGGGCACGTGGTGCACCTGACCGACAAGAAGGTGTTCGCGCTGGGCTACAAGGCGCGCTACCTAGGTCAGGCGCTGTCCCGGCAGCTGGCGGTCCCTTCGGAGATCGCCTCGTCCATCCGGGTCGTGCACCAGCAGGCGGACGCGGCCGCGTACTACGCGATCTACCGGGACACCGAGGTGGTCATCGCGCACGTCGAGGACTCCGACCGGCGGCCGCGGGTGCAGCCGCTGGACGTGGGTTTCCACCAGGCCGTGCACGCCACCGCGTTCGGCAAGATCATGTTGTCCGCAATGGAGGCCGAGCAGCGGACGCAGTATCTGGACCAGGCGGGCATGGACCCGTGCACGCCGTCGACGATCCGTTGCAGAGACGGGCTCGAGGAGCACCTCACGCACGTGCGGCAGTCGCAGATCGCGCTGGAGATCGGCGAGTTCCAGCACGGGCTGGCCTGCATGGCCGCGCCGGTGTACGACCCGGCGGGCGGGGTGACCGCGTCGGTGGCGATTTCGCTGCCGATCGCGGAGTTCCGCGCCCGGCGGTGGTCGGTGGAGCGCGCCGTCCGGCAGGGCGCGGTGCGCGTCACGCGCTCGTTGGCGCTGGTCGGCAGGTCCGGAGCCTGAGTTCCGGCCGATCCCCGCTCGTCGTCCGCCGCCCCGGACGACGGGCGGAGATCTTCGCATTTCCGCTCGGAGAAAAATCCCGGAACAGCACACGGTCGGGGTGTATCCGGTCGAAATGCTGGCGCGGCGATCACGGCTTCGGGAATCTGGATCTCATCGGGCCGCCGCAAGGCGCGACCGCCCGGAATCCGTTGATTTCCCTTGCTGTGAAAGGTGATCCCTGATGTTCGCTCGCGTCCGCATGATCGTCCGCCGCGGTTCCCGCATCCGTCCTTTTAGGACCAGCAGGGTCGTGATGCCCGCGGTCCTGCTCGCACTCGGCGCCGCGTCGACCGGGCTGAGCGGTGCCGCGCAGGCCGAAGCTCCGGCCGGCTGCGGAACCGGAACCTTCTGCGCCTACCCGGAACCGGACTACCGGGGCGAACCGCATCGCGCCGAGCTGCGCTCGACGACGTTGGAGCAGTGCATGCCGCTTCCCGCGCGTCCGGAGACGAAATCGTTCGTCAACAACACCGGCAAACCCGTGACGGTGTACCAGGACCCGGAGTGCGACACGCACGCCGACTTCGCCACTTACCCGACCGGGACCTTCGTACCCGGCTCAGACTTCGTCGCCCGCGCCATCAAGGTCTGGCCGCGGTGAGCCCGGCACCAGCACTTCGAGCAACCGTCGGGCCGAACGGTCCCAGCTGAACCGCTGCGCCTGCTCCCGGCCGCGGTGGGCGAGCCCGGCGCGCACCGCGGGATCGGTCACTTCGCGCACGGCCGCGGCGAAGGCTTCGGCGTCGCCGGGCGCGAAGAACCGCGCGTGACCGCCCGTGACCTCTCGGAAGATGTCCAAATCGCTGCACACCACAGGAGTTCCGCAATGCATGGCTTCGATGAGCGGCAGTCCGAAACCCTCGTCGCGGGATGCGGTGACCAACGCGGCCGCCCGGCTCAGCAAAGCGCGGTAGTCGGCTTCGGCGATTCCGCGCCAGAACACCACATCGGTCCCGTCCGGGACGAGCCCGCGCAGCTCGGCCTCCCGCGCCGGCGGGATCCGGCTCAGCAGGTGCAGGCGGTGGCCGGGCAACGAGCGCATGCCGGCGATCAGCGTCTCGACGTCCTTGTACGGCATGAAGGACCCCATGTAGACGAGGTCTCGCGCGCCGTCGGAGTCGGCTGCCTCGATGTCGGCCGTCTCGGGCAGCCCGGACGGTGCGTTGTGGACGACGGTCACCGGTTTCCGGGTGAGCCGGTGCCGCTCGATCAGCCGCCGGGTCGTCTCGCTGACCGTCACCACCGCGTCCCCGCGGTTGAGCAGTACGCGTTGCGGCCAGTACGCCTTGTGATAGATCCGCCAGAGCAAACGCACCGGCCACGGCAGGAAACCCGGCGGCTGCGGATGGCGGTAGTAGATCAGGTCGTGCAGCGTGAGCACGAGCCGGTACCGGCGCCGGAGACCGCCGATGACCTGCATCGGGCTGAACACGACGTCGGCACCGAGAGCGTCCAGCCGCCGGGAGACGGCGAGTTCCCGCACCGACATCGGACTGTTGATCTTGACGTGCGGCACGCCGTCCGGCAACAGCGCGAGCTGGCGTTCGTCGTGGATCAGCATCGTCACCGGGTGCAGCCGGTGCAGCGCTTCGGCCAGGCACGCGCCGAACCGGCTGATCCCGTCGTGGGCGTCGACGCGGGTCCACCGGGCGTCGATGAACACCCGCGGCCGCCGGCTTCCGTCGGCGGCGGTGCCGAGATCCGCGCCGGACCGCGATTCGCCGGTCAGCGATTCGCCGGTCGGTGATCGTTCGGGCACGGGACTCATCACTGCTCCAAGAACCGCTCGATGGCCTCGGCCGCAGCCCGCGGAGTCTCGTAGTGCACCAGGTGCCCGACCTCGTCGAGCACGACGAGCTCGGCGTCAGGGAGCCCTTCGACGAACGCACGCTGCCCCTCCAGCGGCGCGATCTCGTCGGACTCGCCCGCAATCGCAAGCGTCGGAAGCTGCAACGCACCGCGGTAGTCGGCGACCGTGCCGCTGACCGACGCGGTGTAGGTCTCCTGCAGCAGCTGAGGGCTGTGGAACCGGCTGAAGTGCCGCAAGTGGCTCTCGTGCACGAACCGGCGCACCTCCGGGTCGCGCGAGCGCAGCATCGCCCGGCTGGCACCCAGCACCACGAGCCTGTTGGACAGCAATGCGCGGCCCAACCGGTCCGGCAACGCCGTGCCGATCTTGTAGTAGAGCGAGGTCAACCAGGACAGCACCACCCGAGGACCCCGTAACGCCGGGGTGGAGATCGGGTTCACCAGCACCAGCCGCCGCACCAGATCAGGCTCGGAGGACACGACGTGCGCCGCCACGATGGAACCGAAGGAGTGCCCGAGCAGCACCACGGGCCGCTGCCGGCCACCCAGCGACTCGATCAGCTCGCTGATCGCGGCCGCGTACCCCTGCACGTCGTGCGTGCGACCCGGCATCGGGCCGGAATCCCCGAAGCCGGGCAGGTCCGGCACCACCACGCGACGACCCGGCAGGTGCTCGACGATCGGCTCCAGGCCGTGATGGGTACCGCGCAGGCCGTGCACCATCACGATCAACGGCGCCTCAGCCGAAACCTCCGCGGGGTCCGGCCCGTACTCCCAGAAGTGCAGGTCCGCGCCTTGGATCCGCTCGACCCGGGCGACCGGGCCATCGTTGCGGGCAGCCGCGTCCGATCGTGCCGTGTTCGGTGTGCCTTCCATGGCGGCAGATTAGCTCGCCAGTTCGGCGGGCACGTCGACCGGCTCGGCCGCGTCCTCCTGCTCGAGCGCGTACCGGTAGATCGACTCGAACCGCCCGAGCACCGCGTCGATGTCGTGCTTGCGCACCAGCTTCGCGCTGGCCGCGCCCATCCGGTCGATCGTGGCGCGGTCGGCGATCACGTCGTCGATCGCGTGCGCCAGGGAATGCACGTCGCGCGGTGGGTACAGCCAGCCGTTCTCGCCGGGCTCGACCAAGTGCGGCAGCGCCATGGCGTCGGCCAGCACGACCGGGGTGGTCGCCGACATCGCCTCCATCGTGGCCAAGCTCTGCAGCTCGGCGATGCTGGGCATGCAGAACAGGTCGGCGCGCGCGTAGGCGTCGAGCAGTTCTTCCTCGCTCACCAGCCCGGCGAAGTGGACCTGGTCGGCGATCCCGAGTTCCGCGGCCAGCTCGCTCAACGGCTCGCGGCAGCTCCCGTCGCCGACGATCTCCAGCCGGACCGGCTCCGCGGTCTTGCGCAACGCGACCGCGCGCAGCAGGTCGTCGATGTGCTTCTCCTCGTCGAGCCGCCCGACGAACAGGATGGAGCGGGTGCTCGGCTCCGGGCTTTCCAGGCGGTGCTGCTGGGCCCGCCGCCGATACCGGTCCACGTCGATGCCGCAGGAGACCGGCACGGCGGGGCGGTCGAACCCGTTCTCCTTGAGCAGCTGCACCGCACGCGGTGTGGGCGCGGTGACCAGCTGCGCCTTGGCGTAGTGCTTGATCAGGTAGTGCCAGAGCACCCGGGCACCCGCCTTCTGCAACGCCCGCGGGATCCGCACGTAGCCGAAGATGTTCTCCGGCATGAAGTGGTTCGTCGCGATCAGGCCGATGCCCAGGTCGCGCGCCGCGTTGATCAGGCCCCGGCCGATGAAGAAGTGCGACTGCACGTGCACCACGTCGGGCTGGATCTCCTCGAGCAGCCGCCGCGCGACCGACTTGGCCTGCCACGGCGGGCAGACCCGGAACGTCGGGTGCGCCGGAGTCCGGTAGGAGGCGACCCGGTGCACGGTCACCCCGTCCTCCACCGACGTGCTCGCCTGCCGATCCACCGAGTGGCAGATGACGTGCACGTCGTGGCCGCGGCGGGCCAGTCCGATGGCGAGCCGGTGGCCGAAGTTCGCCGCGCCGCTCACCTCGGGCGGGTACATGACCGCGCCGAGCACGATGCGCAGCCGGCCTCCGCCGAACGGTTGCGAAGTCAAGTCACTCTCCCGTCAGAACGATCGGAACGCGACGCGATGGCGGCACCACCGGCGTCGACGTCAGTCGATTGCACTCGCCGCTGTTCGGTTTCGGGGTGGAACCGCGCGAGTGCGAAAACCCCGGCGCAGGCGACGAGTCCGCAAAGCACTTCGCCGACCGCGGTGGCGCTGCCGACCTTGTCGGCTTCGCCGAGCAGCCCGATGCCCAGGCTCACCGCGATCAGCGGGTCGATGACCGTCAGGCAGGCCACGACCAGATCGGGGGGACCACTCGCGTAACCGTGCTGCAGCAGCCAGCCGCCCACGAGCATCGCGACGACGATCACCAGCAACGGTGCCGGATTGATCTGCAGCAGCGGGGTGCTGCCGATCTGCTGCGCGACCGCGCGCACCAGCAGCGACACCAGCCCGTAGGCGACCGCGCAACCGGCCGCGTAAGCCATGCAGCGCACCTTGGATCGGGTGAACAACCCGAGCACGCCCAGCAACACCACGGCCGCGCCGACGAGCTGAGTGGCCGTTATCTGGTCGTCGCGCAGCACCGGCGTGGCGGTCGCGCTGCCCGCGGCGAGCACGACGAACGCGGCGACCCCACCAGTGGCGCCGCACACCGCCAGCACGGCGTTGATGTTCAAGTTCCGGATCGCCATGCCCTGTTGCCTGGCGTTGAGCAGCACGGTGATCGGCAACGCCAGGACCCCCACCGGCTGCACGACGCTCAGCGGGGCCAACCCGAGCGCGACCGCGTGCAGCAGCGCACCGAAACCCAGCGCGAACAATCCGAGCAGCCAGCGCGGGTTGCGCAGCAACTGCAGCTGGCTGCGCACCTTCAGCCCGCCGTCACCGATCGTGGCGTGCACCGCTGTGTGCTGCACCCGCGCACCGACCGCCTGTGCGCAGGCGGCGATGACGACCAGTCCCACCGCGAACGCGGTCATGGCGCACCACGTCCCATGAAACCAACGACGGCCGTTGGTTTCGGACGACAGGAGGACGCCGAGTGCGGACGGCCGTCAGCGCTCGTCCGGAACGCCTGCGACAACCGCACGGGCCGGGCTGCGTCCTGCGCAGCACCGTCGTCTCCGGCTTCGAGCCGTTCCTCGACAGCTTCGCCCGCAAGGTCGCGCCGACCCGTCACTGGCAGCTTGTGCTGTTCGTCCACACCGCTCAATCTCGCGCATCGCGGATACGCCCCACATCGGGGTGCACCCTCAATTTCCCTGAGCCCGATCGCCCGGCCGCCCCGTGCAGCTCCCTCGGCGCGGTCGGCCGCGGCCCGTGCCATCGCGCCCAATAGTCCCGCGCCTTCGCGCCCCAATAGTCCCGCGCCATCGCGCCCCAATAGTCCCCGCGCCTTCGCGCCCCATAGTGCTGCAGGCGCACCTGCGCGCGCGGCGTTTCCAGCGATCCATCCGGTTCCGGCCGCGGACCACAACACCGCGTCGAGCGGCGCGCTTCGCCCGGCCAACACCCGGAACACCGCAAGCCCGCGTGGTTCCGGAATCCGCGCGCACCTGGGTACGCATCCGGCCGAACACCTTCCGTGGCCGCGGCCGCGACGGTGAATTCCGCAGCTGCGCCCACTTGACCGAAAGCGGACGCAGTCCGTCCAGAACGCGCGGGCGAACATTCGACGAATATTCGCGCCCTGCGCGGGAAAGGCGTCGGCGAAGCCGGGTCGGCCGCTGCGAACCGAACAGCGCTCGCTTCACGGGAATGCGCCACGTGATCGGCCGAGTGCGACGCGTGCAAGTCGGTTCGCGGTGGCTCGGCGACGGCCTCCGAATAAGCGGACGCGAGCCGGGACGGGGTATGCCTCGCGCACCCCGCACGCCCATTACCGTCCGCCGGATCCATGTGCCCGACTCTAGAACAACCCCTCCGGGGCCTTTGTCAGCAACACATCAACCCGGGAGTTTCCCTCAGCTACGCAGAGCTGATCCGCCGCGCCGGGAACCCGCCATTTGCAGGGACGACGACGTCCCGCTCGACCCGGCACGCACAATCAAGATCAACAACTTCGATCGTCGAAATGGTGATCGGACCGACATGTCGAACCGTTTCGGCGCCCGCTCCCCCGACGGGCTGCGGCCGGTCGTGCGGGCCCGCCGTGCTGCCCGCACGCCGACCGGAACCGGTGCAGCGGACTTCTCGACGCCCGCTGCCGGTCGAAGTGCAACTCCGCAGTGGCTCACCGCGGGATGCGCAGCACTTGCCCCACGTAGATCAGGTTCGGGTCGGTGATGCCGTTGGCCTGCGCGACCGTCTGCCACGGCACGCCCACCTTGTTCCCGATGTCGGAAAGCGTGTCGCCCGGCTGCACCACGTAGGTGTCCGGCGCGGGCTGCGGAGCCGGTTGCGGCGCGGGCGCCGGTCCGGTTCCACCCGTCAGGACCTGCAGGTCCACCAGCGAAACGTTCAGGTCGGTCGCCCCGCCGATGCCGGGAACCTGGCCGTCGTCAGCGTGCTGGTGGATCGCGACCCGGTCGGTGAGGTAGCCCGGCTCCCCCGGTGGACGCCCGTAGTGCGCCACCCAGAGGGACACTCCGGGGTCGACCCACGAGTCGGTGGCGAGCTTCCCGGACAACCAGCTCGACGATGCGTACACGACGACCTCGTTGCGTCCGGTGTGCCCGCGCAGCGCGGCGATGAACCCCTTGGTCCAAGCGGCGAGGTCGCCGCCTTCGGTCTCCATGTCCAGGCACGGGGGCAGGTTCCCGCCCGCGCTGGAGTTGGTCCGCGCCAGCTGCCCCGCGAAGTCGGCCGCCTCGGCCTCCGGTGCGTTGGTGTCCGGTCGTGCGTAGTGGTACAGCCCGGTGACCAAGCCCGCCCCGCGCGCCCCGCCGAGCTGCGCGTCCAGCGTCGGGCTCACGTACCCGATGCCTTCGGTGGCTTTGATGTAGGCGAAGGCGTATCCGGCGCCGCGAACCGCTGCCCAGTCCGGTTCCCCCTGATGCTTCGAAACATCGATTCCCGGAATGTGACCTGCCATGCCGACCCCCTCACTGCGCCGAATTCCGGCGGCGCGCGCCACGCGCCCGCGCCACGGCGATTGCGTTCGGTTCTGCGTTCTGTGCACGCCCCGGGGGCGGCATTTCCCGGGAAACCGCCGGAACGGTTCGCCCGCCGCACACCGGGCGCAACTCAAAGTATCGGAGGTCGACGATCATGCAGTTCCGCCGTTCAGGTCAAGGTGGCAACCCGAACGGGCCTGTTGCGGCAGTGCACGGCCGCGGTCCTCCCCGGCGACCTGTTCGCAGCGGTCCGGCAGGTCGCGACGTGCCGCGGGCAGCGGGAGGGTTGACCCGGCAGCACTGCCCGCCATCCGGGGGAACTCGGGCGGATCGGGCGCCAGACGTGCAACCGCCCACGGCGCCATACGTCCTCATATCAGCGGACCGGTAATCGAAAACCCGCCGCACGAGGCGGCCGACGGAGGTGGTCACCGTGACCCCGCAACGCATGGGCAAGCTGAACCGACTCGGACCTGCCGGAGCGGCGGTGCTGACCGCAGCGCTGCTCGGCGGCTGCGGCACGATCGCGAACCAGGCCGAGCTGCCGAACGCGGCAGGCAACGCGGTCACGCCGAGCTCCCCGGCGCCCGCACCGGCTCCGGAACCGGCGTCGAGGCCGTCCCCGGCTGCGGAAAGCAGCGCGGAGCCGACCGCTGAACCGGCCACGGAACCGGCGCGCGAGCAGGCGCAGCCCTCCCAGGTGGAGCGCTGCCACACCTCGATGCTGTCCGGCAACGTGCAGCGCGGTGAGCCGGGTGCCGGCCAGCGCTACGCCGAGCTGGTGCTGACCAACACCAGCGGCGAAGCGTGCACGCTGTACGGCTACGGCGGGATGCAGCTGATCGACGAGAACGGCGACCCGTTGCCGACGGACGTCGAGCGGACGCCGAGCCCCGGCCCGGAGGTGGTCCGGCTAGCACCGGGCGATTCGGCCAGCGCGACCTTGCACTGGACGGCCGTGCCGCACCAGGGCGAGCCGACCGATGGCCCCTGCCAGCCGCGCCCGGCCAGCGCGCAGGTGATCCCGCCGGACGAGACCGACCCGCTCACGGTGAGCTGGCAGTTCGGCCCGGTGTGCGGCTTCGGCTCGATCGACGGCAGCGCTTACCACGCCTGATCGGGATCCGGGTTGCCCGTCGCGGAACCTGCTCCGGTGCCGGCTTTTCAAGTCGCATCAGCCGCTTCCGCCACACCGGCGCAGATCGAGTCGACGTCGTGCACCGGGGCGCGCGGCGGAACCGACCGGGTTCCGCCGCGCGCCCACACGCGAGCGGCTCGGGTGCTGGCCGGGAAAGCAACGGTGTGCTGAGGTGAGGGCATGATCGAGCCTTCGCAGCGACGGGTGTCGGGTTCCGGCGGCGAGCGCGTGGTGCGCGAGTGGTCCGGGCGCTCGCCCGGCTGGATCGCCTTGCTCGCGCACGGCTACGGCGAGCACTCGGGCCGCTACCAGTGGCTGGCCGAGCAGCTGGTCGGCAACCGCGCGCTGGTGGTGGCCGAGGACCACGTCGGCCACGGCGAGTCGCCCGGCGAGTGGGCGGCGGTTCCCGACGCCGATCAGGTCATCGCGGACCTCGACGCGGTGCGCCGAGACGTCCTCGTGCGGCACCCGGACCTGCCGGTGGTGCTGATCGGGCATTCGCTGGGCGGCATGTTCGCGGTGCGCTTCGCGCAGAAGCACCCGGACGCGCTGGCCGCCCTGGTGCTCTCCGCGCCGGTGCTGGGCACCTGGCACGTGCTGGATCTGCTGGAGTGCGACGAGATCCCGCAGACCCGCATCGACCCGGCGACGTTGTCCCGCGACCCGGAGGTCGGCCGCGAGTACACCGAGGACCCTCGGGTGTGGCACGGCCCGTTCAAGCACACGACGTTGACGATGGTCGACCGCTGCCTCACCGAGATCAACGATGGCCCGGCGTTGCGGATTCCGACGCTGTGGCTGCACGGCGCGGACGACGAACTGGTTCCGGAAGCGGACACCCGGACCGGCATCGACCGGGTGCGCGGCACCGAATTCCACGAGCACATCTACCCCGGCGCGCGGCACGAGCTGTTCAACGAGACGAACAAGGCCGAGGTGGTCGAGGAAGTGCTGACCTTCGTCGGGCGCGAGCTCAACACGTGAAACCCGAACGGTCTGCTGCTATTACTCGTTCGTAGTGCTGACTGCGCACCCTCGATCACTTCGACTCGATCGCGCAGTTCGACTATCACTCACACGGGTCGACGTCGCCGCCCGACCGGTTGCGACCTGCTGTTTCGGAGCGCAGCGTTGGAAGCGTCGGCGACCGGCCCCCGGAGCGGGCTGCTTTTCCGGCGGCCTTCGGACGATCCCGAGCTGCTCCGGCAGCGACGAGTGAGGCGGTAGTCATGAAGGACGTGAAGCGTGCGCAGGACTTGATCGGCAGCGACGTGTACGACACCGGCGGCGAACGCATCGGCCGGGTCGGCAACGTCTACGTCGACGACAGCAGCCACCAGCCGGAGTGGGTCACCGTGCGCACCGGGATGTTCGGCACGAAGGAGAGCTTCGTGCCGCTGACCGGCGCGGAACGAAGTGACCGGGGCATCAACGTGGGGGTGTCCAAGGAGAAGGTGCGCGACGCCCCGCGCGTCGACGTGGAACACGGCCACCTCTCCGACAACGAGGGCCGCGACCTCTACACCTACTACGGGATGCAGCCCGGTTCGACCTCGCCGCAGCAGCGGGACGTGCCGCGGCAGCAGAGCACCGGCGGCACCGAGGGTGCTGCCGCGGGAACCGCGACCGCGGCTTCCGGGAGCCGTACCACCGAGCAGGAGACCCGTTCGAGCGCCACCGGTTCCGAAACCGGGACCGCGTCGACCTCCGCTGCGGGCACGGCGTCGACCACCACGGGCGCGACCGAGACCGGCTCGATGTCCGGAACCCGCCAGTCGGGCGCCACGGCGCAACGCACCGCGGGCGAGAGCACGGCTCGCGGGGACAGCGCGGGCATGAAGTCGATGACCCGCTGCGAGGAACGGCTGCGGATCAACACCGAGCAGGCGGAATCCGGCCGGGTGCGGGTGCGCAAGTACGTCGTCACCGAGCAGCAGTCGGTGACCGTGCCGGTCAGCCACGAAGAGGTCCGCATCGAGCGCGAGCCGATCAGCGAGTCCGAGCGCGGTTCGATGTCCTCGGCCCGGATGGGCGAGGAGGAGCAGGAGGTCGTGCTGCACGAGGACCGGCCGACGGTGAGCAAGGAATCCGTTCCGGTGGAGCGGATCCGGCTGCGCACCGAGACGGTCACCGAGGAACGGACCGTGCAGGACGAGGTGCGGATGGAGCGCTTCGACGTGCAGGACCAGAGCGGCAGGCACCACGAGCGCTCCGACGGACGCGGCAGCTCCGGCCGGACCGAGACCGGCGGCTCCGGCACCGGCGGCCAGAGCGGTTCCGGCGGCCAGAGCGGCACCGGTGGCCAGCGCAGCGGTGGCGGCACTCCCCGCTCCTGACCCGCATCGACACCGATGGCCCGCACCCGAACGGGGCGGGCCATCGCTCGTTCGCAGCGCCGCCACCGGTCGCCGGGAGTTCACCTGATCAACCCTTCGCCGGGTTGCGAAGGATGCGGGACAATCTCCGCGCGATGACTGAGAACACCGGCCTGGAACTGCTCATCACCGTCGTGCTCGGTGCCGAGGACGACGGTCGCGCCCGCGAGGCGTGCCTGCCGCTGCTGCAGCGCGTCGGCGGCCGGATCGTGGAGTCCGGCGACTGCTCCGACGAGGAACCGGGCTGCTGGTCGGTAACGATCAGCAGGCCCGCGGACTCGACGCACACCGGTCCGGCCGCGCTTGCCCGCGCGGTGCGCACCTTCCTGCGCGAGCTCGGTTCGCTCTACAGCGGCCAACGGGTGGCGTGCGAGCCGCCTGCGGCGTGGGCCGTGATCGACGATCCGGAACTGGTCGGCGAGCTGGTTCCGGGCGGGGAACGACTGCTGCTGGAGGCGTGGGCCGCCGGGCCGGTGCTGCAGGACGGAGCCGGTGCCGACGACGTCGCCGTCGACACCTTCGCGGACGACCCGGACGAACCCGCCCCGCCCGCACCGGAACCGGGCATCGACGACGTGGACGAGCACGGCAGGCCGCGGGCCCGGCTGCAACTGCTGGTCGACGTGGTCACCGAGCGCCGCGCGGGTGCCGAGTGGCCTGCTCGCGCGCTGGCGGCCAGGTTGTCGCGGCAGCCGACGATCACCGGCTGCTCCGAACATCCGCCGGTGGTGCGGGTTGCGCTGGATCTCGGCCCGTCTCCGGGAGAACCGGCCGAGATCGTGCTGGGCGCGGTCACCGCGCTCGGCGGCGACGGCTGGTCGCGGCTGCGGGTGCGGGACAGCAGCGCGATGTCGCGGTGGTCGGCGGCGCCGACGCCGCGGTCCGGGATCGCGGCCGTGGAGTTGAACGCAGCGGCGCCGGACCCGGCTCAGCGGCAGCCGGCGGGATGAGCGCGCACCGGCCGTCCGGGCGCGTCCGGACGGTCGAGCCGGTTCGTCGCACCAGGGGGCCACCCCTGATCAACACCGCCGCCCTGCCCGCGTCCGGGCGGGTGGCGCGGGATAACTTTGCACCGTCAACTGATCACCTTCGGCGGAAGGGTCGGCGAAGAACACATGGCAAGCGTGGATGAAGTTCGCCAGGAAGTTGCACGCGCCAAGGACAAGGCCGACGAGAGCCTCGGGAGGATCCAGGAAGCGATCTCGTCGCTGGACGAGGCGCGAACGGCTCTGCACGGAGCGACGCACGACAGCGTGCAGGACGATGTTCACCAGGCGTACGGAATGCTCTCCGAAGCCGTGAGCAACCTGACCGCGGTACAGGGCGCGATCCGGTCCAGCATCACGCAGGCCGAGGGCTACGCGGGACGGCTGTGACGTGTCGTCGCTGACGGAGCTGATGGCGGCGCTGCGCGCCACCGAGGCGAAGCTTGACGAGGCGAACCGCGGCCTCACCGCAGGCCGCCGTTCACTGGCGGAGGCGAAGGTCGCATTGGCGAAGTTGGATCCGGATCATCCGGAGACCGTGGTACCGGCGGGAATGTCCCACGCGGACGACCAGCTCGAGCGAACTCAGGCGGCGGTGGCGCACGTGGTGGACACGTTGCGTACGTACGCCGCAGGGCTGTGAGTCGACCGGCCGGACGGCCGTCTCCGAGCGGCCGCACCGGAATCCAGCGGTGGCGAGTGCCACCGGAACCGACTCCAGGAAACCTTCGGGTGGTAGTTTCCTCACGGTCCGTAACACCGGCTGCCGAGGTGGGGTGTGCGCAAACGCAACGAGCGGCGTAGCAGCATCGAGTCGGCCTTCGACCACCTGCGCAGCACCGTCGCCGGTGCCCTCGGCGCCGCGGAGAACGAACTCGACCGGGTCCGCGTCTCGTTCGCCGAGCAGGAATTCGCCAAGCGCATCGCCACGACGGGACTGGCAGCGGTGGAGCGCGATCCGGATTCGATCGAAGACACCCCGAGCCTGGCCTTCGACAGCGCGCTGCGGGAAGCCCGCGCCGAACGCGAGCGGTTGTTCACCGGCTGGACCGGCGACGGTCCCGACCAGCTCACCGAACTGGTCGCCGCGGCCGCACCAGGCACCGCGGGGCGGCCGATGCACGAATGGCTCGGCACGACCGGCACCGCGGAGCTGAACTCGCCCCCGCCGCAGCTGTGGCGGATCGGAACCGGCCACGTGCCGGAATCGCCGGACCCGCGCCCGTTCCCGGTGGCGATGCCGATGCTCGACGAGTCGCACCTGCGCATCACGTCGAGCTCGCAGACCACCGAGGCGCGCGAGGCGCTGGTGCAGAACCTGCTGCTGCGGATGCTCAGCCACTACAAGCCCGGCCTGGTGCGCGTGCACGTCTGGGACGTCGCGCAGCTGACCGGCACGCTGCCGGGCCTGTACCCGCTGACCAACGCGGAACTGCTGACCGCGCACGACCCGACGCGGCTAGGCGAGATGCTCGAAGAGCTGTCCGACCACATCCGCCGGATCCACACCAACGCGCTCAACGGCGGGCACATCTCGCTGCGATCGCTGGCCGAGCAGACCGGTCAGCGCGATGAGCCGTGGCGCGTGGCGGTCCTGTTCGGCGATGGCGAACCGCTGCGGGAGGAACGGCAGCAGCAGCTGCAGCGCGTGGCCCGCAACGGCCTGGCCTGCGGGATCCAGCTGATCGTTGCGGACCTGCCGATGACCGTGAACAGCTCGGTGGAGTCGGTGCGGCTGCTGGATGCCGACGACGTCCGCACCAGCATGACCGGCCCGGAAACCGCCGTGCGGCTGGACGAGGCGCCGCCGCGCGACCAGGTCACCAAGGCGTGCACCGCCATCGCGCAGGAGTTCATCACCCATCGCGCGCGCGTGCGCACGTTCGACGATCTGGTGCCGGAGCAGATCTGGACGCAGCGCTCCGCGTCCGGATTGCAGGCTCCGGTGGGTTTCCACGAGGGCGAGCCGTCGAAGGTGACCCTCGGCGACGCGAGCCCGCACACGCTGATCGGCGGCCCGAGCGGCTCCGGCAAGACGAACCTCCTGTACTCGATGCTCGGCGGGATGGCGGCCCGCTATTCGCCGGACGAGCTGGAGCTGTACCTGCTCGATTTCAAGGAGGGCGTCTCGTTCGCGCAGTTCACCCCGGGCCGCCGGGACCCGACCTGGCTGCCGCACGCGCAGCTGGTCGGGGTGAACGTGAACGCCGACCGCGAGTTCGGCCTGGCGCTGCTGCGATTCCTGTCGACCGAGATGCGCAGACGTGCCGACGCGGCCAAGGAGCACGAGGTCACCAAGCTCGAGGAGCTGCGCGCGGAGGACCCGGACGGGCGCTGGCCGCGGATCGTGGCGGTGATCGACGAGTTCCAGTACCTGTTCGCCGAACGCGACACCGTTTCCTCGCAGGCGACGTCGCTGCTGGAGGACGTGGCCCGGCGCGGCCGCTCGCAGGGCATCCACCTGGTGCTGGCCAGCCAGGACGTTTCCGGGATCGAGGCGTTCTGGGGCAAGCCCGCGATCTTCGAGCAGTTCATCCTGCGCATCGCGCTGCCGAAGGCGCGGCGGGTGCTGGCCGAGCAGAACGACGCCGCGCTGGAGCTGCCGCGCTGGCACGCGGTGGTCAACCACGAGTCGGGCGTCAAGCACGGCAACGACGTCGCGCGCATCCCGGACGCCACCGCGAAGGGCACGTTCGACGTGTTGCAGCGGCGGTTGTGGGAGCAGCGCCCGGAGGGCTCGGCGCCGCCGCGGCTGTTCGACGGCTCGCTGCTGCCCTCGCTGGCCGCGCTGGCTGATTTCCGCGCACTGAGCACCGCGGCGGGCACCCCGGCGGCGCTGCTCGGTCAGGTCATCGACGTGGACGGCACCGCGGCGGAGGTGCGGTTGGCCCGCTCGCCGGGGCGCAACATCGCGGTGCTCGGTTCGGTGCGGGTGGACGCCACCAGCGTGCTGGGCGCGGCGGCGCTGTCGCTGGCCCGCCAGCACGAGCCGGGCAGTGCCCGGTTCACCGCGCTGGGCCTGGTGGAGGAGGTCGAGCCGGACGTGCGGCAGCTGGTGCAGGCGCTGCTCGGGGACGGGCACGCGGTGCAGTCCTACGGTTTCGGCGACGTCGACAAGACCGTCGAGGAACTGGCCGCGGAGCTGGACAAGCGCGCTTCCGGCGCGGAGGACTCCGACCACACCCCGCACTACGTGCTGATCTACGGCGTGGACGCGGCGCACTCGCTGCTGGAACGCAAGGACCCGGCGACGCTGACCAGCGGCTTGGACCGGCTGCGCAAGCTGCTCAAGCAGGGCCCGGAGCAGCGGATGCACGTGCTCGGCTGGTGGCGCAGCCCGCAACGGCTGAAGAACACGCTGATGGGCCCGGTCGACGAGATCGGCGCGTGGATCGCGTTCGACGTGCACGGCCAGGAGCTGTCCAGCTTCGCCGCCGGGCAGCTGGTGAACTGGTCGCCACGGGAGCGGCGCGGGTTGTTCTTCGACCGCTCGGTCCACTCGCAGCCGGAAGTGGTGCTCCCGTTCGACCTCTCCGCCGCGCTTTCGCAGGAGGACGTGCAGTGACCGATCCGCAGGTCCCAGCTTCGTCCCGCTACAAGGAGATCATCGCCGCCGCGACCGGCGCCGCGGAGAAGATGCGCGAGCACGAGCGGGAGAAGGCGGCCCGGCTGGCCAAGGAGGTCGCGTCGGCGGACGAGCGGATCGCCGAGGCCGAGCAGCAGCGCGACGACGTGGTCGAGGGCGCCGAGCTGCGCTGGAACCACGCGATGGAAGCGCTGTGGGACGAGCGCTGGATGCGGGTGACCCCGATGCCGCAGCCGGACCACCGGGCGCAGCCGGGCCGCGCCGCCGACCTGATCGCGCTGATGCAATCCGCCTACCTCGGTTTGCGCCGCTCGCTGGAGAAGTCCCGCTGGACTCCCACGCTGCGCCGCGGCAAGCGGGAAGAGTAGCCCGGGTCGGGCACCGCGGCCGGTTCTGCCCTGCGGTGATCCGTCAGGTGGAATGGAGCGGCGGCCGCACGGCGTTGTCTCGTCGAGAGGCCGTCGTCGCGCCGGGGCAGCCGGTCGGATCCGGGACGGAGATCCATCCAGTGCGGAGACCCGTCCTCGGCGTGACATTTTCGGTACCGACAAGTTCCGTATATGGAGGTCAGTGTGACGACCCAGGCACTTCCCGACCTCGGCGTGGAGATCCGGCTCGCCGCCCGCCCGCAGGGCTGGCCGACCCAGGAGAACTTCGAGATCGCCGAGGCCCCGGTGGCCGCTCCCGGTGACGGCGAGATCCTGGTGCGCAACAAGGTCATGAGCGTCGACCCGGCGATGCGCGGTCGGATGAACGACGTGCGCTCCTACGTCGCACCGTTCCAGCTCGGCAAGCCGCTCGACGGCGGCGCGGTCGGCGAGATCATCGCGTCGAACTCGCCGAAGTTCCAGGTCGGCCAGCACGTGCTGCACGCGCTCGGCTGGCGCGAGTACGCCACCCTCAGCGCCGACCACGCGACCGCCGTGGACCCGGATGCCGCGCCGCTGAACGCCTACCTGGGTGTGCTGGGAATGCCGGGCATGACCGCCTACGCCGGCCTGTTCGACGTCGCCCGCTTCCAGGAGGGCGACACCGTGTTCGTCTCCGGCGCCGCGGGCGCGGTCGGCTCGCTGGCCGGGCAGCTGGCCAAGCTGAGCGGTGCGGCCAAGGTGATCGGCAGCGCCGGCTCCGCGGAGAAGGTCCGGCACGTCACCGAAGACCTCGGCTTCGACGCCGCGTTCAACTACAAGGACGCGCCGGTCGCCGAACAGCTGGCCCAGGCAGCGCCGGACGGGCTCGAGGTGTACTTCGACAACGTCGGCGGGGACCACCTCGAAGCCGCCATGGACAACCTCAACGACTTCGGCCGGGTCGCCGCCTGCGGCGCGATCTCGCAGTACAACAACGCCAAGCCGGAGCCGGGCCCGCGGAACATGTTCCAGATCGTGAAGAAGCGCCTGCACATCCAGGGCTTCATCGTGATCGACCACGCGAACCTGAAGGACCAGTTCGTCGACCACGTCGCACCGCTGGTGCGCGATGGCCGGATCCACTACACCGAGACCGTGGTGGAGGGCCTGCGCAATGCGCCCGAGGCTTTCCTGGGCCTGCTGCGCGGTGAGAACACCGGAAAGATGCTCGTCACGGTCTGACCGCCGACCGGATCTCCAGCGAACGGACCGCCCGCCGCTGCAACGGGGCAGGCGGTTCGTTCGCTCGTCGGCGACTGCTTTTCGAGCGGTCCGGCGGCCGCTCGGTCCAATCGCTTGCGGATGCTCGCGGGAACTCGCGATGCTCCGAGCCGATTCCCCGATTCCGCCATTTCCGATCTTCGCCGCGGATACGATGACTCGCGGTTCCAGCGCGCCGGCGCGGCTCGGCCCCGACTCCGGTCACCTCGAGCGCTCCCGCGCGGGAACCGGAGGGGGGAATCGATCATGAGCGGCTGGCACAAATCCAGTCGATCCGGAGCGAACAGCGGCTGCGTGGAAGTCGGCGGTTTCGCGGACACGGCGGCGATCCGGGACACCAAGAACCGTTCCGCCGGGCAGCTGAGCGTGCCGAAACCGCAGTGGTGCGCGTTCCTCGCGGCGTTGAAGCGCGGCAGGTTCGACGGCTCCGGTCAGTCCACCAGCTTGCCGGGGTTCAGGATGCCGGTCGGGTCCACCGCCCGCTTCGCCGCGCCCAACACCGCCGTGCCGACCGGACCGACCTCGGATTCCAGCCACGGCAGGTGATCCGCGCCCACGGCGTGGTGGTGGGTCAGCGTGCCGCGGCCGGTTTCGCCGCCGGGCGGGCGTTCGGCGATGGCGTCGGTGGCGGCCTTCTTCGCGCGCTGCCACTGGCCGATCGGGTCGTCGGAATCCCGCGCCGCGAGCACCGTGAAGTACAGCGAAGCTCCCGTTTCGTAGGCGTGCGAGAGGTGGCACATCACGATGGGCGTCCGGCCGTCGCCGTCCAACGCCCCGATCAGCGCCGCGCGCACCGCCGAGCGCAGCTCGGCCAGCCGGGACCAGTGCGTGGCGGTCTCCAATGTCTCCACGCACACGCCGACGTCCAGCAACGCATCCCGCTGCCGCGGAGCCGCGAACCTGTTGGCGCGCCAGGACTCGCCACCACGCGCACCCAGCTTGAACGTGCGGAATCCGCGCAATGCGCGAAAAGTCGCCGCGCGGCGCTGCTTGAGCTCGGCCCCGGTGGCCGCCTCCCAGCCGAGCACCAACATGCACGGTTCGCTGATCCCCCTGCCGCGCAACAACGTTCGCAGCGCACGCGCCTTCGCCGCGCCGGACAGTTCCAGCTGCACCGCGGTCTCGTCAACATCGGACAGACGGGTCACGTCGGCGAGCACCCGCTGCTGGGCCAACGCCCGCACCGCACCGGCACCCGCCTGCCAGCCGTCCAGCACCAGTGCCTCGTAGCGGGTTTCGGAAGGCTTCGGGCGCACCCGCAACGCCACCTCGGTGAGCACGCCGAACGCGCCTTCCCCGCCGATGGCGAACTGGCGCAGATCCGGGCCTGCCGCCGAGTTGGGCGCGGTGCCCAGCCGCCACTCCCCGGCCGGAGTCGCCACCTGCACGCCTTCCACCAGGTCGGCGAACCGGCCGTAGCCCGACGACGCCTGCCCGGCCGAGCGGGTCGCCGCGAAGCCGCCGATGGTGGCGCGCTCGAACGACTGCGGGAAGTGCCCGAGAGTGAACCCGTGCGCGGCCAGCAAGGACTCCGCTTCCGGCGCGCGCACCCCGGCCTGCAGCACCGCCACCCGCGAGACCGGGTCGACCGACACCAGCCGGTCCAGCCGGGCCAGGTCCAACGCGATGACGGCGGTTTTCCCGCCGCGCAGCGCGGAAACACCGCCGACCACGGAGGTGCCGCCGCCGAAGGGCACCACCGCCACGTCGTGGCGCACGCAGATCTCCAGCAGCCGCTGCACCTGCTCGGGATCGGCGGGTAGCACCACGGCGTCCGGGACCGCGAAACCGGTGCCGTCGCGCCGTCGCATCAGGTCGCTGTAGGAGAGCCCGCCCGCCCGGCCGAGGCGGGCGCTGCCGTCGGTGTGCACGTAGCGCTCACCTACCAGGTCGGCCAGCTCGGCCCGGGCGCTCTCCGGCAGTGCACCGTCCGGGATGTCCAGCAGTGAGGCGGGCAGCGCGGGCGTCGTCTCGCCGCTGAGCCCGAGCCTGGCGGACAGCCACCGCAGCGCGTGCGCGGGCAGCGGTGCCGCACCGGCCCCCGAAGGGGTCCAACCGCTGCGCAAGGTGTGGTCGATCAACTCGCTCACCAGTACAGTGTTACACATGACGGCGCAATGTCACAGCGCCTCGGGTTGGTCGGGCACACCACCCCGGAGCACCCGCGTGGAAGATGCCGAGATCCTGCGCGCGGCGCGGGATTGCGTGCTCGCGCACGGCGTGCGGCGCACGACCCTCACCGGCATCGCCCGCCGCGCCGGAATCAGCCGGATGACGCTATACCGCCGGTTCCCGGATGTGACCAGCGTGGTCAACGCGCTCATGACCGAGGAGTTCTGCGCGATCCTGCGCGGCGCCCAGTACGACGAGGGCGCCGGGACCGCCCGCGAGCGCCTGGTGACCACGGCCGTCGAGGCGGTGCGGCAGTTGCAAGCCTCCCCGCTGCTGCGGCGCGTGCTCGACACCGACGCCGAGCTGCTGCTGCCGTACCTGGTGGAACGGCTCGGCAGCACCCAGCGCGCGGCCGAAACCTTCCTGCTCGGTTACGTCACCGAAGGCCACCGGGACGGTTCGGTGCGCCGATCCGATCCCGCGGTGCAGACGCGGGCGCTGCTGCTACTCGTGCAGTCCTTCGTGATCTCCGCGAAGGTCGCCGCCGACGGGACCGATCCCGGGGCGCTGGCCGCGGAACTCGCCGACGTCCTCGACGCCGCGTTGCGGCCGAACCTCACCCGCACCTGTTCGGAGTCCGCATGACCGCCACACCGCTGCCCGCCGGATCGCTTCGCGCCACCTCGCTGAACGCGGGCAGGCGCAGCGCCGAACTGTCCGCCGCCGCGGACGAGGTGCTGGACCTGCTCGTGGTCGGCGGTGGGGTGACCGGCGCAGGCACCGCGCTGGACGCCGCCGCCCGCGGGCTGCGGGTCGCGCTGATCGAGGCCGAAGACCTCGCCTGGGGGACGTCCCGCTGGTCGAGCAAGCTGGTCCACGGTGGACTGCGGTACCTGGCGCGCGGTGACGTGCCGCTGGCGCGGGAAAGCGCGGTCGAGCGCAACGTGCTCATGACCCGCACGGCGCCGCACCTGGTGCGCACGCTGCCGCAGCTGATCCCGCTGCACGACGAACTCTCCCGGAAATCCGAGGTGATCCTCAATGCGGGCCTGCGGGCGGGTGATGCTCTGCGGCGCAGCGCACGCACGCCGTCCGCGGTACTGCCCGCGCCGCGGCACGTTCCGGCGGTGCAGGCGAGCGCACTGGTGCCCGGGCTGCGCACCGACGGACTTCGCGGCGGGCTGCTCAGCTACGACGGACAGCTCATCGACGACGCGCGGCTGGTCGTCGCGATCGCCCGCACCGCAGCGGGATTCGGCGCGAAGGTGCTTCCCCGGGTGCGCGCCACCGCGCTGCACCGGGACGGCGCGGACGCCGTCGACCGGCGCAGCGGCGAGTCGCTGCGGATCCGCGCGCGGGCGGTGGTGAACGCGACCGGGGTGTGGGCAGGCGAGCTCGCGCCGGACGTCCGGCTGCGGCCGTCGCGCGGATCGCACCTCGTCATCGACGCCGCATCGGCCGGGTTGACCGGGACCGCGCTGGTGCTGCCCGCCTCCGGCGGGAGATTCCTGTTGCTGCTGCCGCAATCCGACGGCACCGCCTACCTCGGACTGACCGACGAGCCGGTGCGCGGGCCGATCGAATCGGTACCCGAGGTACCGGAGTCCGATGTGGACTTCCTGCTCGACGCGGCCCGCTCCGCGTTGAACGTCCCGCTGAGCCGCGAGCACGTCGTGGGCTCGTTCGCCGGGCTGCGGCCGTTGCTGGACGCCCCGGCGGGCCGCAAGAAGTCCGACTCCGCCGACCTGTCCCGCCAACACGCGGTGCGCACCTCGCCGGACGGCGTGGTGACCGTGGTCGGCGGCAAGCTCACCACCTACCGGCGGATGGCCGCGGATGCCGTGGACACCGCGATCCGGGCCGCGGGCCTGCCCGCCGGACCGTCCCGCACCACCGCGGTGCCGCTCGTCGGGGCTGCGCCCCGCGCCGACCTGGAGCGCGTCGAAGCCGACCCGAGGCTTCTCGCGCGCTACGGCACCGAAGCCGCGCGGGTCGCCGCGCTGGCCGAACTCGACTCCGACCTCGACTCACCCGTCGCCGAGGGCATCGACCTCACCGCCGCCGAAGTGCTGTGGGCGGTGCGGCACGAAGGCGCACTGGAAACCGAGGACGTGCTGGACCGGCGCAGCCGCATCGGCCTGCGGCGCGATCGGCGGGATCGGGCGCAGCCCGCGGTCGCCGAACTGGTCGACAAAGCACTGCACGGCGTTCTCGCCTAGGTCCGGAGCGGCGGAGCCGCTTGCGCCAACCCGCTGAGACCGGCGTCGCAGGCGGATCAGCGCAGCGTGCGAACGGCCCTGGCCTGCGCAGCGCGGTCGGCCAGCCCCGCGGCGTCCGGATAATCGACGCCCACGAGGGTGAGCCCGTGCGCCGGTGCGACCGAACTGGTCCGCTCCCCCGAATCAGCCAGCTCGGCGGGCCAATCCCGGCCACGCCGCCCATCGCCGACCATGAGCAGCGCCCCCACCAGGCTGCGCACCATCGAATGGCAGAAGGCGTCCGCGCTGACCCGCGCGAGGATCAGGTGCTCACCCACCCGCTCCCAGGAGAAGCGCTGCAACTCGCGCACCGTCGTGGCGCCCTCGCGCGGCTTGCAGAACGCGGCGAAATCCTTGAGCCCCAACAAATCCTGCGCGCACGCATCCAGCACGTCCACATCGACCGGACGGTTCCAAGCCAGCGTGTCCCGCCGCCGCAACGGATCCACGCCCCACGGCGCATCCGAGACCTGATACCGGTAATGCCGCCGCAGCGCGGAAAACCGCGCGTCGAACCCCTCCGGAGCCACCGACACCCGCAGCACGCGCACGTCGCCGGGCAAGATCCGGTTCCACCGGTGCCGCATCCGCTCCAGATCCGGAACGCCCCGCTCATCGACGGGAACGCGTGCTTGCGCAGGCGACTCGAACGGCACGGCGTCGACGTGCACGACCTGCCCGTCCGCATGCACCCCGGCATCGGTGCGGCCCGCCACGACGACCGAGCGCGGCACCGCACGCCCCGGCGGCTGCTTCGCCAGCGCGTCCTCGAGCAGGCCCTGCACCGTGCGCAATCCCGGCTGGCGCGCCCAGCCCGAGAAGTCGGTGCCCTCGTAGGCGATGTCCAGCCGAAGACGAACGAGCCCGCCGCCCCCGGAGGGAGCAGCGGGCTCGTTCCCGGCTTCGGGAGGAATCAGGACTCGTCCTTCTTCTCGGTCTCCTCGGCCGACTCGGTGGACTCGACGGCCTCGGCGTCCGCGGCACCGCCCTTCTCCTCGGCCGGCGTGGCCTCGGTGACCTGCTCGGCAGGGGCGGCGTCCTTGGCGAACTTGGTGCCGCGCGCGGCCTCCGCCTCGGACGTGACGGTCTTCTCCGTCACCAGCGCGATCACGGCCATCTTGGCGCTGTCACCGCGGCGCGGCATCGCCTTGATGATCCGGGTGTAGCCGCCCGGCCGGTCCGCGAAGTGCGGGCCGATCTCGTCGAACAGCTTGTGCACCACGTCCTTGTCGCGGATGGTCTTCATGACCTCGCGACGGTTGTGCAGATCGCCCTTTTTCGCCTTGGTGATCAGACGCTCGGCCAGCGGCCGCAGCCGCTTCGCCTTGGCCTCGGTCGTGGTGATCTTCCCGTGCTCGAACAGCGAAGTGGCCAGGTTGGCCAGCATCAGCCGCTCGTGCGACGGCGACCCGCCGAGACGCGCTCCCTTGGTGGGGGTGGGCATCGGTTGCTCCTCTCAAAGCGCGGATCGGGTAGCCCTCCGCGCAACACAGCTACAGCTGCTCTGTCTCCGCGTAGTCCTGGCCGTCGTCGTAGTCGCCGTCCTCGGCAACCGACAAGGAACCCAGCGGGGTGTCGTCGCCTGCGGCCCAGCCTTCCGAGGGGTACTCGGCGGCCGCGGCCGTCGGGTCGAACCCGGGCGGGCTGTCCTTGAGCGACAGGCCCAGACCGACCAGCTTCAGCTTGACCTCGTCGATGGACTTCGCACCGAAGTTGCGGATGTCCAGCAGGTCCGCCTCGCTGCGCGAAACCAGCTCGCCGACGGTGTGGATGCCCTCCCGCTTGAGGCAGTTGTAGGAGCGCACCGTCAGGTCCAGGTCCTCGATCGGCATCGCGTAGGCCGCGATGGTGTCGGCCTCCGCGGGCGACGGCCCGATCTCGATGCCCTCGGCGTCCACGTTGAGCTCGCGCGCCAGCCCGAACAGCTCCACCAGGGTCCGACCGGCCGAAGCCACCGCGTCCCGCGGGGTGATCGACGGCTTGGTCTCGACGTCCAGGATCAGCTTGTCGAAGTCGGTGCGCTGCTCGACGCGGGTGGCCTCGACCTTGTAGGTCACCTTCAGCACCGGCGAGTAGATCGAGTCCACCGGGATGCGGCCGATCTCCGCGCCGGTCTGCTTGTTCTGCACCGCAGGGACGTAGCCGCGACCGCGCTCGACGACGAGCTCGATCTCCAGCTTGCCCTTGCCGTTGAGCGTGGCGATGTGCAGATCCGGGTTGTGCACGGTCACCCCGGCCGGCGGCACGATGTCCGCCGCGGTGACCTCACCCGGGCCCTGCTTGCGCAGGTACATGGTCACCGGCTCGTCCTCCTCGGAGCTCGTGACGAGCTCCTTGAGGTTCAGGATGACGTCGGTGACGTCCTCCTTCACGCCCGGAATCGTGGTGAACTCGTGCAGCACACCGTCGATGCGCAGGCTGGTGACCGCCGCGCCGGGAATGGAGGACAGCAACGTCCGGCGCAGCGAGTTGCCGAGGGTGTAGCCGAACCCGGGCTCCAGCGGTTCGATGGTGAACCGGGAGCGGGTCTCGGTCACGGCCTCTTCGGCCAGTGAGGGTCGCTGGGAGATGAGCACTTGGGTTTCCTTTCCTCACGGCGCCCGCCATTTGACGCCGATGGGATGGCGGCCCGCGGAGATCGCGGGCGGGCGGCGGAATCCGATCCCGCCACCCGAACTGCCACCGCCGGCGACCACGCGTGGCCGCCGGCGGGAAGCGTCACTTCGAGTAGAACTCGACGATGAGCTGCTCGGTGACCGGGGTGTCGATCTGCGCGCGCTCCGGGAGCTGGTGCACCAGGATCCGCAGGTTCGACGGCACGACCTGCAGCCAACCCGGAACCGGCCGCTCGCCCAGGGTCTCCTTGGCGATGATGAACGGCGTCATGCCCAGCGACTTCGGCCGCACGTCGATGATGTCGAACTTGGACACCTGGAAGCTGGGGATGTTCACGTTCTGGCCGTTGACCAGGAAGTGGCTGTGGTTGACCAGCTGGCGGGCCATCCGCCGGGTGCGGGCCAGGCCCGACCGGTAGATGACGTTGTCCAGCCGGGACTCCAGCAGCTGCAGCAGGTTCTCGCCGGTACGGCCGGAGCGCCGGTTGGCCTCCTCGTAGTAGGAGCGGAACTGCCGCTCCAGCACGCCGTAGGTGTAGCGGGCCTTCTGCTTCTCCTGCAGCTGCAGCAGGTACTCGGTTTCCTTGATCCGCGCGCGGCCGTGCTGGCCCGGCGGGTACGGACGGCGCTCGAACGCCTGGTCACCGCCGACGAGATCGACCTTCAACCGGCGGGACTTACGGGTCGCGGGACCGGTGTAACGTGCCATCTTCTTCTACTCCCTTCCCGCGATCAGACCCGGCGCCGCTTGGGCGGCCGGCAGCCGTTGTGCGGCTGCGGGGTCACGTCCTGGATCGTGCCGACCTCGAGGCCGGCGGCCTGCAGCGAGCGGATCGCCGTCTCCCGGCCGGAACCGGGGCCCTTGACGAACACGTCGACCTTCTTCATGCCGTGCTCGGCGGCCTTGCGGGCGGCGTTCTCCGCGGCCATCTGCGCGGCGTACGGGGTGGACTTGCGGGAGCCCTTGAACCCGACGTGGCCCGCGGAGGCCCAGCTGATCACCGCACCGGTCGGGTCCGTGACCGACACGATGGTGTTGTTGAAGGTGCTCTTGATGTGCGCCTGTCCGTGCGCAACATTCTTCTTTTCCTTGCGCCGCACCTTCTTGACGGCGCCGGCGCGAGACTTGGGTGGCATAGCTGTCGTGGTCTCCTAGCGAGGCTTACTTCTTCCCGGCCTTCTTCTTGCCGGCGACCGTCTTCTTCGGCCCCTTGCGGGTGCGGGCGTTGGTCTTCGTCCGCTGCCCGTTCAACGGCAGGTGGCGGCGGTGCCGCGTGCCCTCGTAGCAGCCGATTTCGATCTTCCGGCGGATGTCGGCCGCGACCTCGCGGCGCAGGTCACCCTCGACCCGGTAGTTGTTCTCGATGTGCTCGCGCAGCCGCGCGAGCTGATCGTCGTCGAGGTCCTTCGCCCGGACGTCGAACGGGACGTCCGTCGCCTTCAGGATCTCCTGGGACCGGCTGCGGCCGACCCCGAAGATGTAAGTCAGCGCGATCTCCATGCGCTTGTCGCGCGGGAGGTCGACACCGCTGATCCGTGCCATCTCGGCAGGTCTCCTTCGGTTCGTTCCAGGTCTGCAACCCCTGCCGTCCCCGCGCCGGTGTCAGCGCGCGGAGCCCCGGCCTGGACCCGGGGGTCGCACCGGTCCACTCGCGGACCGGCTGGTCAGGGGAGTTCCCTCGGTTGTCTGGCTGCGAGTCGCGATCAGCCCTGGCGCTGCTTGTGGCGCTGGTTGTCGCAAATCACCAGCACCCGCCCGTGACGGCGGATGATCTGGCACTTGTCGCAGATCTTCTTCACACTCGGCTGGACCTTCACGGTCGTGCTCCTGCTCGGACGGCGTGCCCGGTCTCGCCGGACACCGTGGAGGTCACTTGTAGCGGTAGACGATGCGCCCACGGGAGAGGTCGTAGGGCGAGAGCTCCACGACGACCCGGTCTTCGGGCAGGATGCGGATGTAGTGCTGTCGCATCTTGCCACTGATGTGCGCGAGGACCTTGTGCCCGTTCTCCAACTCGACGCGGAACATCGCGTTGGGTAGCGGTTCGATCACCCGACCCTCGACCTCAATGGCCCCGTCCTTCTTGCCCATGTCCTCCGCGTTTCGTGACGGTGACGGTTTGTAGGCTTGCGCCTTCGGCCGCCCGCCCCGGAGACTTCCCAGGACAAGCGATCGGACGCACTTCGACCGGTTCGGACACCCCCTGGAAAACGGCGGCGAGCCGTGCGGCGAGAAGACGCTCCCAGGAAAAAGCCCCTGCGAACCCCTCCGAGCGCAGCGCCCGGAGGACAGCAGCCCGAAAAGGACTTCCGTTCCTGGAACCAGGCTCCTCATGGGCCGGATCCTCGAAGCGGAACCGACTCCCCAAGGGGCCGGTGTTCCCTCAAGGCACGGCAAACCGGCGCGATGCGTGCGCCGATGCTCCACTGTACGCGCACGCCGAATGGGCACTTCACCCCGGGTGCGAGGCGGACTGCGCCGGTCGCGCCGGGCACGGCCGAGCGCACCGCCCGCAACACCGGAAACGCGTAGAAGATCACCGATTTGCGCCCGCCGATCACTGGCGGGGGTGGTTGCGGTGCGCGTTCCCCGCTGTCTACGTTCAACTCGATCGGCTGCCCGACAACGCGGTCCGGCAGCAGTGCGTCCACGCGCAGGCCGGCGCACCGCCTGATCATTCCGCTCGTCCACCGCCGTGATCGTCCGATCGCTCGACCATCGGCGCGCGCGGCCCGTGCTCCGAGGAGAGACGTGACAGCCCAGCAGGACAGCCGCTCGTCCGCCCGCAGGAAACCGCTGATCAAACCGGCCGCCCGGATCGGCGAGTACCGCACGTTCTTCAGCAGCGCTTTCCACAACCCCAAGCAGGTCGGCGCGGCCACGCCCACCTCCGCCGCGGTCGCCGATGTCGTCGCGCAGGTGGTGCCGACCACCGGGCGGCCGGTGGTGGTCGAGCTGGGTCCGGGCACCGGCTCGCTCAGCAGCGGCATCCGGCAGCGGCTGCCCGCCGAAGCGCGGCACATCGGCATCGAGGTCGTCGCCAGCATGGTCGAACACCTGCGGGTGCACGCGCCGTGGATGGAGCTGGTGCACGGCGACGCGGGCGAACTGGTCGAACTGCTGGCGCAGCGGGGCATCGAGCAGGTGGACGCGGTGATCACCAGCATTCCGTGGTCGCTGCTGGAAGACACCGAGCAGGACCGGATCCTGCGCCAAGCCGCCGAGGCGCTGGCGCCGCACGGCGCGTTCACCGCGCTCACCTACGTGCCGGCCGAGCACAACTCGGGGGGTCGGCGCTTCCGCACTCGCCTGGCCGACACCTTCGACGAGGTCCTCACGCACACCACCTGGCGCAACTTCCCCCCGATCCTGCACTACATCTGCCGCCGGCCGCTGCGCTGAGCGGGCTCCCGCCGTACGCCTGCGGACCGCGCACCGGCCGCACCCGTACGGCCCACTACCGTGCGGGCAGGACAGCCCAGCCCGACCGAGCCAGGAGAAGCCGCCCGTGAGCAACCAGGCCAAGCTGCGCGAGTA
Organism: Saccharopolyspora galaxeae; assembly: GCF_016526145.1. Lineage (GTDB taxonomy): Bacteria > Actinomycetota > Actinomycetes > Mycobacteriales > Pseudonocardiaceae > Saccharopolyspora_C > Saccharopolyspora_C galaxeae. Next base: position 383,139 of record NZ_JADDUE010000002.1, on the reverse strand, counting down.
CCGCACGTTCGTCACGCGCGCCTTGCGGCAGCCCAGCACCGTGGGCGCCGTGCTGCCCACCTCCGAGCACGTCGCGAAGGCCGTGGCGCGGGTCGTGCCCGCCAGCGGCGCGCCGAGAGTGCTGGAGCTGGGGCCCGGTACCGGTGCGCTGAGCAACGCGCTGCACGAGCGGCTGCCCGCCGCCGCCGATCACTTCGCGGTGGAGATCGACCCGGAACTGGTGCGCTACCTGCGAAGCGCCAAACCGTGGCTGGAGGTCATCGAGGGCGACGCGCGGCACCTCACCGAGCTGCTCGCCGCCACCGGCCGCGACCAGGTGGACGCGGTGATCAGCAGCATCCCGTGGACGCTGCTTCCCGCCGAGCAGCAACGCGCCCTGCTCGGCGAGGTCGCGAAGATCCTCACCCCGCAAGGCGTGTTCACCACGGTCACGTACCTGACGACGCTGTGGCGGGCGAACACGATCGCCTTCACGCGGATCCTGGAAGAGACCTTCGAAGAAGTGCTGCCGCGCAGCGCGGTGTGGCGCAACGTCCCGCCCGCCCGGGTCTACGCCTGCCGCCGCCCGATCAACTGAGCGGCGGCCCGGCGGCCATCAGCGGGCGTCGGCGTCCTCGGCCTCGGTGAGCACCCAAGGGCCGTTCTCGGTGATCGCGACGGTGTGCTCCCAGTGCGAAGCGCGCGAACCGTCGAAGGTCACCACGGTCCACTCGTCGTCCAGTTCGCGGGTCACCGCCGAACCCAGCGTGAGCATCGGCTCCACCGCCAGCGCCATCCCGACCCGCAGCTTCGGGCCGCGGCCGGGCTTGCCGAGGTTCGGCAGGAACGGCTCCATGTGCATCTCGGTGCCGATCCCGTGCCCGCCGTACTCGGCGATGATCCCGTAGTCGACGCCGTCCACCGCCGACGAGGTCTGCGCCGCGGTCTGCACCGCGTAGGAGATGTCGGACAGGTGCTTGCCCGGCTCGGCGCGCTGCAACCCCGCCCACATCGCCTTGCGGGTCGCCTCGGACAGCGCCCGGTCCCGCGAGCTGAGCTCGCCGACGCCGATGCTGACCGCCGAGTCGCCGTGCCAGCCCTCCAGGATCGCCCCGCAGTCCACCGACAGCAGGTCGCCTTCGGCCAGCACCTCCGACTTCGACGGGATGCCGTGCACCACCTTCTCGTTCAGCGAGGTGCAGATCGACGCCGGGAACCCGTGGTAGCCCTGGAAGGACGGGACGGCGCGGGCGTCCCGGATCGTCTGCTCGGCGATCTCGTCGAGCTCGCCGGTGCTCACGCCCGGCTTCGCCGCCGCGGAAACGGCGGCCAGCGCGCGGGCCACGACCAACCCGGCCGCGCGCATCGCCTCGATCTCCCCCGCCGACTTGAGCTCGATGCCCTTGCCTCGCCGAAACACCCGCGATCCCGTCCGTTCCTGGTTGCTGGTGAGCCGTCTCAGGCCCGCTGCTTGCCCAGCGCCTGCAGCGCGCGCTCGGTGATCTCCTCGACCGAACCGACGGCGTCGACCGTGATGACCTTGTCCCGGTAGTACTCCAGCAGCGGAGCCGTCTCCGACTCGTAGACCGCGAACCTGCGCCGGATCACGTCCTCGGTGTCGTCCGAGCGGCCGCGCTCGAGCATCCGCTTGACCAGTTCCTCCTCCGGCACGTCGAACTGCAGCACCGCGGTCAGTTCCATGCCGTTCTCGCCGAGGATGTCGCCGAGCACGTCGGCCTGCGGCGTGGTGCGCGGGAACCCGTCGAGCAGGAAGCCCTGCTGCGCGTCCGGTTCGGCCAGCCGCTCGCGCACCATCTCGTTGGTGACCTCGTCGGGTACCAGCTCACCGGCGTCCATGTAGGACTTGGCCTTCTGCCCGAGCGGCGTGGAGTTGCCGATGTTCGCCCGGAACAGGTCGCCGGTGGAAATGTGCGGTACGGCGAGCTGTTCGCCCAGCACGGCCGCTTGGGTGCCCTTGCCCGCACCCGGCGGGCCGACGAGAACCAATCGCACCAAGGGTCTGCCTCCGAATCAGTCCGGTGGTCTGCCGCCACCTTCGTCGAGCGCTCCGCATTTCACGCCGAACGCGGATGCTGATCGCCGTGCCCGTTGCCCGGCGCGGGGACCGGTGCGGATCGGCTCGACGTCCCGGAAGCTCCGGGCGGCGGCCGAGCCGCGCACCGCCACGAACGAACACCCTAACGCACGGGTTCCGCGAAACGGCTTTTCTATTTCGCGATGCGGAACCGGAAGCGTCGCCCGGTGCTCGTGTCGAGCGAGTTTACCGGAGGAATCCCTCGTAATTGCGCTGCGTGAGCTGGCTCTCGATCTGCTTCACCGTGTCCAAGCCCACGTTGACCATGATCAGCACTGCGGTGCCGCCGAACGGGAAGTTCTGGTTCCCGCCCTGGCCGGTCAGCCCCAGGAAGAAGTTCGGCAGGATCGCGATGATGCCCAGGTACAGCGAACCGGGCAGCGTGATCCTGGAGAGCACGAAGCTCAGGTACTCGGCAGTGGGCCTGCCCGGGCGGATGCCCGGGATGAAGCCGCCGAACTTCTTCATCTCGTCGGCACGTTCCTCCGGGTTGAACGTGATCGAGACGTAGAAGTAGGCGAAGAAGATGATCATCGCCATGTACAGCAGGATGTGCACCCAGCTGGACGGATCGACGATGTAGGTCTGGATGAACTGGGCCCACCAGGAGTTCTGGTTGCCCGCCAGCTGCCCGAGCAGCTGCGGCAGGTACAGCAGCGAGGAACCGAAGATCACCGGGATGACACCGGCCTGGTTCACCTTCAGCGGCAGGTAGGTCGAGGTCCCGCCGTACATCCGGCGGCCGATCATGCGCTTGGCGTACTGCACCGGGATCCGGCGCTGCGCCTGCTCGATGAACACGACCGTGCCAATGATCACCACGGCGAAGGCGCACACGACGCCGAACACCAGACCGCCGTGCGTCTGCAGGATCTTGCCGCCCTCGGCGGGGATCCGCGCCGCGATCGAGGTGAAGATCAGCAGCGACATGCCGTTGCCGATGCCGCGCTCGGTGATCAGCTCACCCATCCACATCAGCAGCGCCGCACCCGCGGTCATCACGACCACGATGGAGATCAGGTTCAGCACCGAGCTGTCCGGGATGACGTCCGCGCTGCAGTTCGGGAACAGCTGGCCCCGCTCGGCGAGCGCGACGATGCCCGTGCCCTGCAGCACCGCCAGCGCGATCGCGAGGTATCGGGTGTACTGCGTCAGCTTCGCCTGGCCGGACTGGCCTTCCTTCTTCAGCTGCTCGAAGCGCGGGATGACCACCTGCAGCAGCTGCACGATGATGCTCGCGGTGATGTAGGGCATGATGCCCAGCGACAACACCGACAACTGCAGGAGCGCGCCGCCGCTGAAGAGGTTCAGCAGCGAGAAAACGCTTTGACTGCCCTGCAACTCCTGGTAGCACGTCTGGACGTTCGGGTACGAAACCCCGGGAGAGGGAATCGTGGCGCCGAGCCGGTAGAGCACGACCATGCCCAGGGTGAACAGGATCTTGCGGCGCAGGTCCGGCGTCGCCAGAGCCGAGCGGAAGGCGCCGAGCACGCGAACCTCCTGTTGCGCGAGCCGGGTGGTACCGGCCGGGACGGTGGCCGGCTTCCCAGAACCTCGTAGCGGGGGCCGGCACGGCTGGAAAATCCGCAGCACCGTGCCCGGCACGGTGCTGCCTGGGCGACCCTAGCAGGTCGCCGGACACGCTCCGTCGGTCGGCGGTGATTCGCCGCACCCGGCGTCAAGCCTGCCCTCGTTCGCGCCCTGCCGGGCACGACCAGTGGTAACTCGAGGGGCCGCCCGGCGCGGTGCCGGACGGCCCTGTCGAACCGTTTCACCGAGGGTCAGCCGCAGTTGGCCTGGCGCTCCTCGTCGGTCATCGGGCTGGTGTCCTGGGTGACCGTGCTCGTCTGCTCGTCGGCCGGGCCGGTGACCTCCATCGGCACGTACCAGATGTAGTGGTCGTAGAACTTGTCCTCGAAATGCAGCTCGTAGGTTCCCTTGACCTTCTGCATCTGCGGACCGTGGTAGACCCGCCCGACGTCGCCGCCGTTGACGTCGATGTTCGTCGTCTGGGTCTCGGTGTGCGACTGCTTCCACTCGTGCCCGTAGGTGGTCTTGAAGCTCACCTTGAACACCTCGCCGAACGAGGTCTCCATCGACAGCCCGAGGCTGTTGCTCTCGCTGGTGGTGTCCGACCACGAAACCGTCATGCGCTGCTTGCGGTCGGTGCAGTTGAACGTCGGGCTGCCCACCTGCTCGGAGTTGTTCTGGAAGTACTCCGGTTCGCCCTCGGGGTGGAACACGCAGCTGTCGGTGCCGTTGTCGCACTTCTCCAGCAGTTCCCGCGCGGTCGGCTCATCCGCCGCGGAGGCCGGTGGCGCGATCAGCAGTCCCGCCAAGGCGGTCACGCCCGCGGCGGTGATGGTGCGGCGGATCATCAGAAGATCTTCCTTCCTGCCCACGAGCGCGTCGTGATCACGGGCACTGGCCCTGCTCCTCATCCGTCATCGGCCGGACGTGCTGGCTGACCGCCTGCGAGGAGTCCTCGGCAGGGCCGGTGACCTCCATCGGCACGTACCAGATGTAGTGGTCGTAGAACTTGTCCTCGAAATGCAGCTCGTAAGTGCCCTTGACCTTCTGCATCTGCGGGGCGCGCTCGACCCACCCGACCTCGGCGGGCCGGGTGTCGACGTTCGTGGTCTGGGACTCGGTGTGCGATTCCTCCCAGGTGTGCTCGTAGGTCTGCTCGTAGGAGACCGCGAACGCCTTGCCGAAACCGGCCTCGGTGGTCATCGACAGGCCGACGCTGTTGCTCTGCGAGGTGGTGTCGGACCACTCGACGGCCGAGCGCTGCAGACCGTCGGTGCAGTTGTAGACGGGGTCGCCGACGGTTTTGGCCTCGTCGGTGTAGTACTCCGGTTCGCCTTCGGGGTGGAACACGCAGCTGTCGGTGCCGTTGTCGCACTTCTCCAGCAGCTCACGGGTGGTCGGCTCCTCAGCAGCCGCCGCCGGACTCGCGAACGCGACCGCGGCCAGCGAGCACGCTGAGGCCAGGACCGCGCAAGAGCGTCGATGGGACATGGGGGCTCCTCGATCTGGGTCCGCCGGGCGCGGCGCCCGCGACCGGCTGGGTTCGCGGGCGGCTCAGCTGAGCCCGACCGACCGGGTGCGGTCGTTCATCAGCTCGCCGACGTCGCCGGTGTTCTCCTTGAACGGACCGTCCCGATCGCCGCCGAGATCCGGTTCCGGGTACAGCCAGATCCAGCAGTCGCCCCACGGCTGCACCGAGGACACCCGGTTCTGCCAGTCCTCCGGCAGGTTGATCTGGTAGTCGACCTGGTCGTTCTTCTCGCACAGCCCGTCGCCGTAGACGGTGAAGCTGGCGCCGCCGAAGTCCTTCTCGTCGAACAACGTCGCCTGGGTGATCTCGCCTGCGCGCACGCCCGATCGGGCTCGGACGTCGGCGGTGGCCTCCTGCACGCTGCCGAAGCAGCGCTGCTGCCCGGTCATCGCATCGAAGTTGCAGTGCCGCGCGGTCTCGCCCGCGTCGCCGCCCTGCGCACCCGCCACGGCGGGTGTGCCTGCGGCCAGCAGGGACAGCGCCACCACCGACAGCCCCGCTCGTAGTTTCCGATGCCGCATACCCGCTCCTCACGGTCGATCCGCGCCGATGTCGCCGCGCACCGGCACGGTCAACCTAAGCGGGTCGCGAAACGCCATGTACCGACCGATGGGAGCGCTCGCATGCATCGTTCGGAAGGCACGGTCAGCAATTTCCGCACCACTGTGCGGCGGAGCCGGGCTGCTCCGGACCGGTCCGAGCGCCCCGCACGGCACCGCTGACCAGCGCTCGCGCGCACCACCGGCGCATCGGCGCAATACCGCTGAAAACGCGAAAAGGCCGGCCGACCCGAAGGTCGACCGGCCCTTGCGAGGCGATGCGTGCCGGAGCTCAGCGCTCCAGCTTCGTCGCCGAACCGCCCACGGCGGTGATCTTCTCCTGGGCGCTGCCGGTGAAGGCGTGCGCGGTGACATCCACCTTGACGCCCTCCAGCTCGCCGCCGCCCAGCACCTTCACCAGCTCGCCCTTGTTGGCCAGCCCAGCGGAGATCAGCTCGTCGATGCCGACGGTGCCCCCGTTCGGGAAGGCCGCGGCGATCCGGCCGATGTTGACGCCTTGGTACTCCACGCGGTTGCGGTTCTTGAAACCGCGCAGCTTCGGCAGCCGCATCTGCAGCGGCATCTGCCCGCCCTCGAAGCGCGGGGAGACGTTCTTCCGGGCCTTGGTGCCCTTGGTGCCGCGACCGGCGGTCTTGCCCTTCGAGCCCTCACCGCGACCGACCCGGATGCGGTCCCGGTTCGAGCCCGGAGCAGGCCGCAGATCGTGAATCTTGATGACCATGCTCAGTCGACCTCCTCAACCGTGACCAAGTGGTGCACGGCCTTGACCAGACCACGCGTGTTCGGGTCGTCCGGGCGCACCACGGACTGCCGGATCTTGCGCAGGCCGAGGGAGCGCATGCTCTCGCGCTGGTTGCGCCTGGTGCCGACCAGACCGCGAACCTGGGTGATCTTCAGCTGCGACATCGGATCACACCCCCTGACCGGCGCGCGCCCGCAGCACGGACGCCGGGGCCACGTCTTCCAGCGGCAGGCCGCGGCGGGCCGCGACCTCCTCCGGACGCTGCAGGGCCTTCAGCGCCGCCACCGTGGCGTGCACGATGTTGATCGGGTTGTCGCTGCCCAGCGACTTGCTCAGCACGTCGTGCACGCCAGCGCCTTCCAGCACCGCGCGCACCGGGCCACCGGCGATGACACCGGTACCGGCGCTGGCAGGCCGCAGCATGACCACGCCTGCGGCGTCCTCACCCTGCACGGGGTGGGTGATGGTGCCGCCCAGGCGCGGGACGCGGAAGAAGTTCTTCTTCGCCTCCTCGACGCCCTTGGCGATCGCCGCGGGCACCTCCTTGGCCTTGCCGTAGCCGACACCGACCATTCCGTCGGTGTCGCCGACGACCACGAGCGCGGTGAAGCTGAACCGCCGGCCGCCCTTGACGACCTTCGCGACGCGGTTGATCGTCACGACGCGCTCGAACTGCATGCTCTTGTCTTGGGCCGCCCCGCCACGGCCACCGTCGCGGCGGTCCTTGCGGTCTTTGCCGCCGGACTCCGAACCGCCGTCACGCCGAGTGCGTCCAGGCATCAGGCGTCCCTTTCGATCGTCGTCATTTCAGTCGTACGCATGTCAGAACTCCAGCCCGCCGTCGCGAGCGGCGTCCGCCAGCGCGGCCACCCGGCCGTGGTAGGCGTTGCCGCCCCGGTCGAACACGACCTTCTCGACACCGGCGTCCTTGGCCCGGGCCGCGACGAGCTCGCCGACCTTGGTCGCCTTGGCCTTCTTGTCGCCCTCGATGCCCTGCAGGCCGGCTTCCTTGGTGGAAGCCGAAGCCAGCGTGTGGCCGGCGACGTCGTCGATGACCTGCGCGACGATGTGCCGCGTGGAGCGGGTCACGGCCAGGCGCGGGCGCGCGGGCGTGCCGCTGATCTTCTTGCGCAGCCGGAAGTGGCGCTTGTCCCGGGCGTTCCGACGCACGGTCGAGATGCTCTGACCCACGGGCTTGCGCTTCGTAGCAGTAGTTGTCTCGCTCATGGTCACTTACCCGTCTTCCCGACCTTGCGGCGGATGGCTTCGCCCGCGTAGCGCACACCCTTGCCCTTGTACGGGTCCGGACGGCGCAGCTTGCGGATCCTGGCGGCGACCTCGCCCACCAACTGCTTGTCGATGCCCTTGACCGTCAGCTTCGAGGGACCGTCGATGGCGAACTCGATGCCCTGCGGCGGCTCGATCACGATGGGGTGGCTGTAGCCCAGCGCGAACTCCAGGTTCGCGCCCTTGAGCTGCACCCGGTAACCCACGCCGTGGATCTCCAGGTCCTTCTGGAAGCCCTGGCTGACGCCCAGCACCATGTTGTTGACCAGGCTGCGCGACAGGCCGTGCAGCGAGCGGTTCTCCCGCTCGTCGTCCGGCCGGTTGACCAGGACCGACCCGTCGTCGTCCTGCGCGACGGTGATCGGCTCGGCGATCTGCTGCGACAGGGTGCCCTTCGGCCCCTGGACCGTCACCGCCTGCCCGTCGATGGTGACCTCGACACCGGAGGGCACGGTGACCGGAAGTTTCCCGATACGCGACATGCTCCTCCTCCCTCACCACACGTAGGCGAGGACTTCCCCGCCCACGCCCTGCTTGATGGCCTGCCGGTCGGTCACCAGACCGCCCGACGTGGAAATGATCGCGATGCCCAGCCCGCCGAGGACCTTCGGCAGGTTCGTGGATTTCGCGTAGACCCGCAGGCCGGGCTTGGAGACCCGCCGCAGGCCGGCGATGCTCTTCTCGCGGTTCGGCCCGTACTTGAGCTCGACGACGAGGTTCTTGCCCTTCTCGCCCTGCTCCTCGCGGGAACCCGAGACGTAGCCCTCGCGCTTGAGGATCTCGGCGATGTTCGCCTTGAGCTTCGAGTGCGGCATCACGATCTCGTCGTGGTATGCCGAGCTTCCATTCCGCAGACGGGTCAGCATGTCTGCGATGGGGTCGGTCATCGTCATGGTGACCTGGTCCACCTTTCTCACCTGGTTCCGACGGAGCCGGACGCACCCGCGCACGGGGGTCTGGATCCTGGCCTGGGCGAAGTCGGATCACGCCTGCCCGCGGGCAGGCCACGTCATCGGCGCGCGCGGGTCGTCGAACCCGGCAGCGCCTGCCCGCCGAAGCGGGTAAAAGCCCTGGTGATGCCCACCGAGCGTACCGATTGCCTGTCGCAGCCCGGTGGGCGGGCGGTCACCAGGAAGCCTTGCTCACGCCCGGCAGCTCGCCGGCGTGCGCCATGTCGCGGAAGCACACCCGGCAGAGGCCGAACTTGCGGAAGACCGACCGCGGACGGCCGCAACGCTGGCAGCGGGTGTAGCCCCGCACCTTGAACTTCGGCTTGCGCGCGGCCTTGTTGATCAGCGCCTTCTTGGCCATCGGCTCAGTTCTCCTTGTTTCGACGCCCAGCGATGCCCGACATCACTGCTCCTTGAACGGGAAGCCCAGCTGGCGCAGCAGCACCCGGCCTTCCTCATTGGTGGCGGCCGTGGTCACCACGGTGATGTCCATCCCGCGCGGGCGGTCGATCGAGTCCGGGTCGATCTCGTGGAACATCGACTGCTCGTTGAGCCCGAAGGTGTAGTTGCCGTGCCCGTCGAACTGCTTCGGGGACAGGCCCCGGAAGTCGCGGATCCGCGGCAGCGAGATCGTGACCAGGCGGTCGAGGAACTCCCACATCCGGTCGCCGCGCAGCGTGACGCGCGCGCCGATCGGCATCCCCTCGCGCAGCTTGAACTGCGCGATGGACTTGCGGGCCCGGCGCACCTCGGGACGCTGGCCGGTGATGGTCGTCAGGTCGCGCACGGCGCCTTCGATCAGCTTGCTGTCCCGCGCGGCGTCGCCGACACCCATGTTCACGACGACCTTGACCACGCCGGGCACCAGCATCGGGTTGGAGTACTGGAACTCCTCCTGCAGCGCCGAGCGGATCTCGTCGCGGTACCGGGTCTTGAGCCGGGGGACGATCTTCTCCGTCGTCGTCATGATCAGATGTCCTTCCCGTTGCGGCGGGAGATGCGGACCTTCTTGCCGTCCTCATCGAACCGGTAGCCCACGCGCGTGGGGGTGCCGTCGGAGTCGACCACCATCACGTTGCTGATGTGGATGGGCGCCTCCTGCGTGACGATCCCGCCGGACTGCGCACCGCGCTCGGTCCGGGAGACCTTGGTGTGCTTCTTGATCCGGTTCACGCCCTCGACCAGCACCCGCTCGCGCTGCGGATAGGACGCGATGACCTTGCCCCGGGCACCCTTGTCCTTGCCGGAGATCACGACGACCGTGTCGCCCTTCTTGATCTTCATCACAGCACCTCCGGCGCGAGCGAGATGATCTTCATGTACTTCTTGTCGCGCAGCTCGCGGCCGACGGGGCCGAAGATGCGGGTGCCGCGCGGACCGCCGTCGGTCTTGATCAGCACCGCGGCGTTCTCGTCGAAGCGGATGTAAGAGCCGTCCGGACGGCGCTTCTCCTTCTTCTGCCGGACGATGACGGCCTTGACCACATCGCCCTTCTTGATCCCGGCACCGGGCATGGCTTCTTTCACGGTGGCGACGATGACGTCGCCGATGCCTGCATACCGCCGACTGGAACCACCGAGGACGCGGATCGTGAGGATCTCCTTGGCCCCAGTGTTGTCGGCGACACGCAGTCGCGACTCCTGCTGGATCACTTCTGACTCCTGACCCTAAGTGCCCGCACCCTGCGCCCGGGCACACTCTGGCACGCCAAATTCCCGACCTGACGTGCGCGGTCATCACCGCGCGCGGGCCGCCCGCCGGGGCGAGCGGCCTGCGCGACGATGCCTTACTTGGCCTTCTCCACGATTTCGACGAGCCGCCAGTGCTTCGTCGCCGACAGCGGCCGGGTCTCCATCAGGACCACCCGGTCGCCGACGCCCGCGGTGTTGGCCTCGTCGTGCACCTTGACCCGCTTGGTCTGGCGCATGACCTTGCCGTAGAGCGCGTGCTTCTTGCGGTCCTCCAGCGAGACCACGACGGTCTTGTCCATCTTGTCGGACACGACGTAGCCCTCGCGGATCTTGCGGTAGTTCCGCCGCGCCGCAGCGGTCTCCTCGGTCTGGCTGCTCATGCCGCGCCCTCCTCGGTCGCGTCAGGGGACACCGTCAGGCCGAGCTCGCGCTCGCGCATGATGGTGTAGATCCGGGCGATGTCCCTGCGGACCACGCGCAACCGGCGGTTGTTCTCCAACTGGCCGGTCGCCATCTGGAACCGGAGGTTGAACAGCTCCTCCTTCGACTCCCGGACGCGCTGGATGAGCTCCTCGTCGCCCAGTTCCCGGAGTTCGCTAGCGGTGACACCCGCTGCCATCAGAAGTCACCACCCTCGCGGGACACGATCTTGCACTTCATCGGGAGCTTGTGCGCCGCGCGAGTCAGCGCCTCGACCGCGGTCTTCCGGTTCGGGAAGTTCAGCTCGAACATCACGCGGCCCGGCTTGACGTTGGCGACCCAGTACTCCGGCGAACCCTTACCGGAACCCATCCGGGTCTCGGCGGGCTTCTTGGTCAGCGGGCGGTCCGGGAAGATGTTGATCCACACCTTGCCGCCACGCTTGACGTGCCTGGTGATGGCGATACGGGCCGACTCGATCTGGCGGTTGGTCACGTAGCCGTGCTCGAGCGCCTGGATGCCGTACTCGCCGAAGTTGATCCGGGTGCCGCCCTTGGCGAAGCCCGAGCGCTTCGGCGCGTGGGCCTTGCGCCACCTCACCTTGCGTGGGACCAGCACTGCTCAGCCCTCCGTCTTCTGATCGGCCTGCGGCTCGGCCACGGCCGGAGCGTTCGCAGTGGCCGCGTCGCCCGCGGTCTGCGCCTGCTCCGGGCTCTCCGCCGAACCGCCCTTGGCGGCGCGACCGGCCTCGGTACCGCCGGAGCCGGTGGTGCCGGAAGCGCCGGAACGACGCCGGCCACCGCGCTCGGAACGGCCGCCGCGCTCACCGCGTCCGCCGCCGCCCTCGCCGCGCGGCGCGCGCACCTCGGACTCCTGCTGCTTCTGCTTCAGGCCGCCGACCAGCTCGCCCTTGTAGATCCACACCTTGACGCCGATGCGGCCGAACGTGGTGCGGGCCTCGAAGAAGCCGTAGTCGATGTCCGCGCGCAGCGTGTGCAGCGGCACCCGGCCTTCGCGGTAGAACTCCGAACGGGACATCTCGGCCCCGCCCAGACGACCGCCGCACTGCACCCGGATGCCCTTGACCTGCGGCGAGCGCATGGCCGACTGGATGGCCTTGCGCATCGCGCGCCGGAAGGACACGCGGTTGGACAGCTGCTCGGCCACGCCCTGCGCGACCAGCTGGGCGTCCGCCTCGGAGTTCTTCACCTCGAGGATGTTGAGCCGGACCTGCTTGCCGGTCAGCTTCTCCAGCGAATCGCGGATGCGGTCCGCCTCGGCACCGCGGCGGCCGATGACGATGCCCGGCCGGGCGGTGTGGATGTCCACCTGGACCCGCTCGCGGGTGCGCTCGATCTCCACCTTGGAGATACCGGCGCGCTCCATACCGCGAGAGAGCCGACGGCGGATCTTGACGTCCTCCGCCACGTATTCCGAATACTGCTTGTCGGCGTACCAGCGGGACTTCCAGTCCGTGGTGATGCCGAGTCGGAAGCCGTGCGGGTTGATCTTCTGACCCACTACCGGGCACTCCCCTTCTGGCTCTTCGACTTGCTAGCCGCCTTCGGCCGCGACTCCACCTCGACGGTGATGTGGCTGGTCCGCTTGCGGATCCGGTAGGCACGCCCCTGGGCGCGCGGCTGGAACCGCTTCAGCGTCGGACCTTCGTCCACGTACGCCCGGTGCACCCACAGGGTGTCGGGGTCGAGCGACTGGTTGTTCTCCGCATTGGCGACCGCGCTGGCGAGCACCTTCGACACCTGACCGCTGGCGGCCTGCGGTGCGAACTGGAGCACGGCCAGGGCTTCGCTGGCGCTACGGCCCTTGATGAGCTCGACCACGCGGCGCGCCTTCATCGGCGCCACGCGGACGAAGCGGGCCCGCGCCACCGCGCGGTTGGCGTCCGCGGCGGTGTCGTCGGAACGGGCTGTCATCCTGCTACCCCTTGCTCTTGGTTCGCCCCCGCTCAGCGGCGGCGCGACTTCCGGTCATCCTTGACGTGGCCCTTGAAGGTCCGCGTCGGCGCGAACTCGCCCAGCTTGTGCCCGACCATCGCCTCGGTGACGAACACCGGGATGTGCTTGCGGCCGTCGTGCACCGCGAAGGTGTGGCCGAGCATGTCCGGGATGATCGTGGACCGGCGGGACCACGTCTTGATCACGGTCTTCTTGTTCGCCTCGTTCAGCGCGTCCACCTTCTTGAGCAGGTGGTCGTCCACGAACGGGCCCTTTTTCAGGCTGCGTGGCATTTGCTGCTACCTCCCTGCTCAGCGCTTCTTCTTGCCGGTGCGACGGCGACGGACGATGAGCTTGTCGCTGGGCTTGCTGCGGCGGGTGCGACCCTCCGGGCGGCCCTTCGGGTTGACCGGGTGGCGACCGCCGGAAGTCCGGCCCTCACCGCCACCGTGCGGGTGGTCCACCGGGTTCATGACGACACCGCGGACGACCGGGCGCTTGCCCTTCCACCGCATCCGGCCCGCCTTGCCCCAGCTGATGTTCGAGTGCTCGGAGTTGCCGACCTCGCCCACCGTGGCCCGGCAGCGCGCGTCCACGTTGCGGATCTCGCCCGAAGGCATCCGCAGCTGGGCGTGCGGCCCGTCCTTGGCCACCAGCTGCACCCGGGCGCCCGCGGAACGCGCGATCTTCGCCCCGCCGCCGGGGCGCAGCTCGATCGCGTGGATCACGGTGCCGGTGGGGATGTTGCGCAGCGGCAGGTTGTTGCCCGGCTTGATGTCCGCACGCGCGCCGGCCTCCAGCCGGTCGCCCTGCTTCACGTTGTTCGGCGCGATGATGTAGCGCTTCTCGCCGTCCACGTAGTGCAGCAGCGCGATGCGGGCACTGCGGTTCGGGTCGTACTCGATGTGCGCGACCTTGGCCGGCACGCCGTCCTTGTCGTTGCGGCGGAAATCGATCACGCGGTAGGCGCGCTTGTGGCCGCCGCCCTGGTGCCGCGTGGTGATCTTGCCGTGCGCGTTGCGGCCGCCGCGGCCGTGCAACGGGCGCACCAGCGACTTCTCCGGATGCGACCGGGTGATCTCGGAGAAGTCGGACACGCTGGAACCGCGACGGCCCGCCGTCGTCGGCTTGTGCTTGCGAATGCCCATCTCTGTAGAAACCTCGTCCTAATCAGCGCCGGTCAGGAAGCCGAGCCGCCGAAGATTTCGATCGGCTTGCTCTCCGGGGACAGCGTCACGATCGCCCGCTTGGTGTCCTTGCGCTTGCCGTACCCGGTCCGGGTCCGCTTGCGCTTGCCGACGCGGTTGATCGTGTTCACGTTGTTGACCTTCACGCCGAAGATCTTCTCCACGGCGATCTTGATCTCGGTCTTGTTCGAGCCGGGACGCACCAGGAAGGTGTACTGGCCCTCCTCCAAGAGCCCGTAGCTCTTCTCGGAGATCACCGGCGCCAGGATGATGTCTCGCGGGTCGGGGATCACTGCTGTGCCTCCTCAGCGCTCGCGGCCTCGGCCGACGTGGCCACGGCCTTGGCCGAACGACCCCGTGCAGGCCCGGCGACGAACCGCTCGAACGCAGCCTTGCTGAACACCACGTCGTCGTTGACCAGCACGTCGTAGGTGTTGAGCTGGCTCGGGTCGATCAGGTGCACGTTCTGCAGGTTGCGCAAGCTCAGCCAGGAGTTCTCCTCCTCCGAGCGGTTGAGCACCACCAGCACGCGCTTGGCCTCGGTCCAGGTGCGGACCGCGGACTTGGCGGCCTTGGTCGACGGCGTCTCGCCACCCACCACGTGCGTCACGACGTGCAGCTGACCGGCGCGCGTGCGGTCGGACAGCGCACCGCGCAGCGCGGCGGCCTTCATCTTCTTGGGAGTCCGCTGGGTGTAGTCCCGGGGCTGCGGACCGTGCACCGTGCCGCCACCGACGAACTGCGGGGCGCGGATCGAGCCCTGGCGGGCGTTACCCGTGCCCTTCTGCCGGTACGGCTTCTTGCTGCCACCGGAGACCATGCCGCGGGTCTTCGTGGCGTGCGTGCCCTGGCGCGCGGCCGCGAGCTGGGCCGTCACCACCTGGTGCAGCAGGGCCACGTTGGCCTGCGCGTCGAAGATCTCGGCGGGCAGCTCCACGCTGCCGTCGGTCGCGCCGTCCGGAGTACGGACGTCCAGCGTCAAGCTCATCACGCACCACCCTTCGCAGGGCTCTTAACCAGCACCAGACCGCCCTTCGGGCCGGGGATGGCGCCCTTGATCAGCAACAGGCCGCTCTCCTGCTCCACCCGGTGCACCGTGAGGTTCTGGGTGGTCACGCGGTTGCCGCCCATCCGGCCGGACATCTTCATGCCCTTGAACACGCGGCCCGGGGTGGCGCAGCCGCCGATGGAACCCGGCTTGCGGTGCACCGCCTGAGTACCGTGGCTCATCGGCTGCCGGTGGAAGCCGTGCCGCTTGATCGTGCCGGCGAAGCCCTTGCCCTTGCTCGTACCGACCACGTCGACCACGGCGCCGTTGTCGAAGACCTCGGCGGTGAGCTCCTGGCCGATTTCGTACTCACCGGCGTCGTTGGTGCGCAGTTCCACCAGGTGCCGCCGCGGGGTGACCCCGGCCTTGGTGAAGTGGCCGGTGCGCGGCTTGTTCACCTTGCGGGGGTCGATGGCGCCGTACGCCAGTTGGACGGCCGCGTAGCCGTCCTTGTCGGGGGTCCGGATCTGGGTGACCACATTCGGCCCGGTCTGCACGACGGTCACCGGCACGACCCGGTTGTTCTCGTCGAAGACCTGGGTCATACCGAGCTTGGTGCCCAGAATCCCCTTGATCTGCCTGTCAGACATCAGTCTCGTTCTCTCCGCACTAGGCCCGTGCAGGCCCGCCTCACGATGGGCCGACCCTTACTGGATGTTCACGTCGACGCTGGCCGGAAGGTCGATGCGCATCAACGCGTCCACCGTCTTCGGCGTCGGTTCGAGGATGTCGATCAGCCGCTTGTGCGTACGCATCTCGAAGTGCTCCCGCGAGTCCTTGTACTTGTGCGGAGAGCGGATGACGCAGTAGACGTTCTTCTCCGTCGGCAGCGGCACCGGCCCGACGACCCGAGCGCCGGTGCGCGTCACGGTCTCGACGATCTTGCGCGCGGACGCGTCGATCGCCTCGTGGTCGTAGGCCTTGAGCCGGATGCGGATCTTTTGTCCCGCCATAGTGGCTTGCCGTTCCTCTAGTCTCGTGCCGCCAGTGGTCGGCGCGACGCCGCTGCGCAGCTCGGAAGCTGCCTGCGGCGCCTGGCGCCCATGGGCTTCGGGTGCCCGTCGCGGCCCGGGCCGGTCGAGCACCCCGCCGCGGGAATCCGCGCGGAAGAGCTCCAGCCCTCGGTCCGCCCCTGTTCAGGTTGCTGGTGCCCGGTACACGCGGTCGGGCGTGTCGCCCACTGTGCACAAACCGGTCCCACCGAACTCCGCCGCTGGGATGGGCCGCTGGGATGATTCCGCGCGAAGAACTCGCCGGAAAAGATCCCGAAGACCCGTACACCTCTTGCTTTGCACCCCTGCCGGACCGGCGAATACCGCGAACCAGCGGATCGCAGCGCCCAGGCCCGGCCGAAACCGGTCCTGATCCGAAACTTCCAGGGCGCGGGCTTCTCGCAGCGGAGCGGCCGGGACTTCCCCAGCTCGACGGACAATTCTCCGAACGCCGAACGACTGGTGGAAACCGGCCGCTCCGAACGAGCAACCCATACAGGATGGCACATGCCTTGCGCCAGCCCGAATCGGGGGTGGCTTTCCGGGCAGCACCGCGGTACGGCCCCGGAAAACCGACGAGGACCCGCCCCTACTGGAACGGGTCCTCGCCCTCAGATCACTTGTTGATCTTGGTAACGCGGCCGGCGCCGACCGTGCGGCCACCCTCGCGAATCGCGAAGCGGAGGCCTTCCTCCATCGCGATCGGCTGGATGAGCTGCACCGACATCTCGACGTTGTCGCCCGGCATGACCATCTCGGTGCCCTCGGGGAGGGTCACCACACCGGTCACGTCGGTGGTGCGGAAGTAGAACTGCGGCCGGTAGTTGTTGAAGAACGGGGTGTGCCGGCCACCGTCCTCCTTGGACCGGATGAAGACCTGGCACTCGAACTCGGTGTGCGGGGTCGTGGTACCCGGCTTGACGACGACCATGCCGCGCTCGACTTCTTCGCGCTTGGTGCCGCGGATCAGCAGGCCGACGTTGTCCCCGGCCTGGCCCTGGTCCAGCAGCTTGCGGAACATCTCGACGCCGGTGACCGTGGTCTTGATCGACTTGTCCTTGATGCCGACCAGCTCGACCTCTTCGCTGGTCTTGATGATGCCGCGCTCGACCCGGCCGGTCACCACGGTGCCGCGGCCGGTGATCGAGAAGACGTCCTCGACCGGCATCAGGAAGGGCTGGTCGGTCGCGCGCTGCGGGTCCGGGACGTTCTCGTCCACGGCGTCCAGGAGCTGCATGATCTTGTCAGTCCACTCCGGGTCGCCTTCCAGCGCCTTCAGCGCGGAGACGCGGACGACCGGAACGTCGTCGCCGGCGTACTCCTCGCCGGTCAGCAGCTCGCGGACCTCCATCTCCACGAGCTCCATGATCTCCTCGTCGTCGACCATGTCGGCCTTGTTCAGCGCGACGAGGATGTAGGGCACGCCCACCTGGCGGGCCAGCAGCACGTGCTCGCGGGTCTGCGGCATCGGACCGTCGGTCGCCGCGACCACCAGGATCGCACCGTCCATCTGGGCGGCACCGGTGATCATGTTCTTCACGTAGTCGGCGTGACCGGGAGCGTCGACGTGCGCGTAGTGACGCTTCTCGGTCTGGTACTCGACGTGCGCGATCTGAATCGTGATGCCGCGGGTCTTCTCTTCCGGAGCCTTGTCGATCTCGTCGAACGGCGTGAAGGGGTTCAGCTCCGGGTGCTTTTCGTGCAGCACCTTGGTGATGGCCGCGGTCAGCGTGGTCTTGCCGTGGTCAACGTGACCGATGGTCCCGATGTTGACGTGCGGCTTGTCCCTCTCGAACTTCGCCTTCGCCACTGGATTGTCCTCCTGGACTTGTTCTCTTTCCGCCGTACGACTTGCCAGTCCCCGCGTTGCTGACGCGAAGATTCAGTGCCAGGCGGAGTCCTGTCGGGTTTGGCGGCGGACGACCGGCGGCCACCCGCCCCCGAACTACAGGGAATTACTCGCCCGTAGCCTTCGCGATGATCTCCTTCGCCACGTTCGCGGGAACCTCGGCATAGGAGTCGAACACCATCGAGTAGTTCGCGCGGCCCTGCGTCCGAGAACGCAGGTCGCCGACATACCCGAACATCTCGGACAGCGGCACCTGCGCCTTGACGACGCGCGCACCGCTGCGCTCCTCCATGGCCTGGATCTGGCCACGTCGGGAGTTCAAGTCGCCGATGACATCGCCCATGTAGTCCTCGGGCGTGGTCACCTCGACCGCCATCACCGGTTCCAGGATCGCCGGGGAAGCCTTCTGCGCGGCCTCCTTCATCGCGATCGAACCGGCGACCTTGAACGCCATCTCCGAGGAGTCGACCTCGTGGTACTGGCCGTCCAGCAGCGTCATCTTGACGCCGACCAGCGGGTAGCCGGCCAGCACGCCGTACTGCATGGCGTCCTGGGCGCCTTCGTCCACCGACGGAATGTATTCGCGCGGGATGCGGCCGCCGGTGACCTTGTTGTCGAACTCGTACGTCGCACTGTCCGCGGTCTGCTCGATCGGCTCGAGCGCGATGATGACGCGGGCGAACTGCCCGGAACCACCGGTCTGCTTCTTGTGCGTGTACTCGTACTTCTCGACCGGCTTGCGAATCGTCTCCCGGTAGGCCACCTGCGGCTTACCGATGTTCGCCTCGACCTTGAAGTCCGTCTTCATCCGGTTGACCAGGACTTCCAGGTGCAGCTCACCCATGCCGGACAGGACCATCTGACCGGTCTCCTCGTCGTGGTGGACGCGGAAGGTCGGGTCCTCCTCGGCGAGCTTCTGGATCGCCGTGGACAGCTTCTCCTGGTCGGCCTTGGTCTTCGGCTCGACCGCCACGTCGATGACCGGTTCCGGGAAGGTCATCGACTCGAGCACGATCGGGTTCTGCGGGTCGCAGAGCGTGTCACCGGTGGTGGTCTCCTTGAGCCCCACCACGGCGTAGATGTGCCCCGCCTGCGCCTCCTCGACCGGGTTCTCCTTGTTGGAGTGCATCTGGAACAGCTTCCCGATGCGCTCCTTGCGCTCCCGGGTGGCGTTCATGATCTGCGCACCCTGGGAGATCTTGCCGGAGTAGACCCGGACGTAGGTCAGCTTGCCGTAGAACGGGTGCACCGAAACCTTCGAGACCAGCGCCGCGAACGGCTCCTGGGTGCTCGGCTTGCGCTCGGCCTCGGTCTCGCCGTCCCGCAGCAGGCCCTGCACCGGCGGCACGTCCAGCGGCGACGGCAGGAAGTCGACCACCGCGTCGAGCATGGGCTGCACGCCCTTGTTCTTGAACGCGCTGCCGCACAGCACCGGGAACGCCTCGCGGTTGATGGTGAGCTTGCGGATGCCGGTCTTGATCTGCTCGGTGGTCAGCTCCGCACCACCGAAGTAGGCCTCCATCAGCTCTTCATCGGACTCCGCCACGGCCTCGATGAGCTCCTCGCGGTACTTGGCCGCGCTCTCGGCCAGGTCCGCGGGGATGTCCTCGATCTCGTACTGCTCGCCCTTCTTCACGTCACCGCGCCAGGTCAGCGCCTTCATGCTGATCAGGTCGACGACGCCCTCGAACTCGGATTCCCGGCCGATGGGCAGCTGCAGCACCAGCGGGCGGGCACCGAGCCGTTCGCGGATGGTGTCCACGCTGAAGTAGTAGTCCGCGCCCAGCTTGTCCATCTTGTTGATGAAGCAGATGCGCGGCACGTCGTACTTGTCCGCCTGCCGCCAGACCTGCTCGGACTGCGGCTCGACACCTTCCTTGCCGTCGAAGACGGCGACGGCACCGTCCAGGACGCGCAGCGAACGCTCCACCTCGGCGGTGAAGTCGACGTGCCCCGGCGTGTCGATGATGTTGATCTGGCAGTCGCCCCAGAAGGTCGTGGTAGCAGCCGAGGTGATCGTGATCCCCCGCTTCTGCTCCTCGGCCATCCAGTCCATCGTCGACGCGCCGTCGTGCGTCTCGCCGAGCTTGTGGTTGATCCCCGTGTAGAAGAGGATCCGTTCGGTCGCGGTGGTCTTGCCCGCATCGATGTGGGCCATGATGCCGATGTTGCGGACCTTCGTGAGGTCCGTCAGCACGTCGCGTGCCACGAGTTTCTTCCCCGTTCCTACAGCAGGTGCAAGCCGTCGAATCGGTGAGCCGAGGCGGGCAGGAGCCGACCCGTCGTCACCAGCGGTAGTGCGCGAAGGCCTTGTTGGACTCCGCCATCTTGTGCGTGTCTTCGCGCTTCTTGACGCTCGCGCCGAGTCCGTTGCTGGCGTCGAGCAGCTCGTTCATCAGGCGCTCGACCATGGTCTTCTCCCGGCGCTTGCGGGAGAAGGTGACCAGCCAGCGCAGGGCCAGCGTGGTGGAGCGGCCGGCGCGAACCTCGATCGGCACCTGGTAGGTCGCGCCACCGACGCGGCGGCTGCGGACCTCCAGGGTCGGCTTGACGTTGTCCAGCGCGCGCTTGAGCGTGACCACCGGGTCGGTGCCGGTCTTCTCCCGGGCGCCTTCCAGCGCGCCGTAGACGATCCGCTCGGCCAGCGAGCGCTTGCCGTCGACCAGGACCTTGTTCACCAACTGCGTGACCAGCGGCGAGCTGTACACGGGGTCGGCGTTCAGCGGCCGCTTCGGGGCCGGACCCTTGCGGGGCATCAGCTCTTCTCCTTCTTCGCGCCGTACCGGCTGCGAGCCTGCTTGCGGTTCTTCACGCCTTGCGTGTCAGCGGACCCGCGGATGATCTTGTAGCGCACGCCGGGGAGGTCCTTCACACGGCCGCCGCGAACGAGCACGATCGAGTGCTCCTGCAGGTTGTGCCCCTCACCCGGGATGTAGGCCGTGATCTCGGTGCCGCTGGTGAGCTTGACACGGGCGACCTTGCGCAGTGCCGAGTTGGGCTTCTTCGGGGTCGTGGTGTACACGCGAGTGCACACGCCGCGCCGCTGCGGGCTCCCCTTGAGCGCCGCGGTCTTGGTCTTCGCGGCCTTGTCCTGGCGGCCCTTACGGACCAGCTGCTGGATGGTGGGCATGGACCGGCTTTCTCTTGAGCGTTCGCGTCTTCGTGGTTGCTCTCGCCCGGCGGCGCTCGCACGAGTCGGCGTCCGGGCACGTGCCCTGGCGCCGAGCACCTGGCAGGCACTGTGTACTTGGGACTCCCCCGCACCACGAGGTCGGGCGTGTCGGCCACTCCCCGGCCCTTGCGGCGCTAATGGTGTCTCCCACGGGAGCGAACCGACAGGAACGAACCCGATGGTTGTCAGGAGAGTTCCGCACGGCCCATGTCCATGGTCGCGGTCACCTCGATGAGCCAGTCATCTCAACGACCACGTCGCACGCACGGGCATACGGACCGACCCGATCGCTTTCGGGTCCGATAAGCAAAGATACCCGCCCCGTTCTGAGGGGGTCAAAACGGGGTCCCCATGACCTGCTCGGTCGTCCCCAAGCGCCGCAGACCGAGCTAATGGTGTGGTGTTCTTCGCGACTTTACCCGCGATGACAAGGGGTGCGAGCGGACGCGGCGGCGGGCCCCGGCGCCCGGTGAGCCGCGCAGACCTCGAGGTGCTGCGACGCGGTCGTCCGCTCGTGGCGCTGTCCAGGACCGGCAACACCGCAAATGGACGGCGGGCCGCGCCGTGCGCCGACCATGAACTCCTCACCAGGCAGGATAGCGCCGGGTCCAAGCCGGGTCGGTAGGCGCGGCGGGGCTGAACTCAGTCAGCGCGTCGGTGGCCAGCGCCTCGATCACGTCCCGCAGTTCCAGCGCGCGCAGCCATTCCGGGGGAACGGCCCGAGTACCGTACAGCGCACCCGCGATGTTGCCGCAGACGATGCCGGTGGAGTCCGAGTCCCCCGAGTGGTTCACCGACAGCAGCAGCGCGCTGCGCAGGCCCTCGGTCGCCAGCACGGAGTAGAGCCCGATCGCGAGCGCTTCCTCACCGGTCCAACCCTCTCCCAGCGTCTCCTTGAGCTCTTCGGGACCGACCGGCCCCTTGCTCGCGAGCTGGACGGCGGCGTCCAACGCCCGCAACTGCTCTTCGTGACCCGGCCAGCGCACGAGGAGTTCGCGCGCCATCCGCACGCTTTCCGGCAACGAGACGTCCCGCAGCAACTGGTGCACGAGCACGGCGAGCACGCCGGCCGACACGAAGCCGCTGGGATGACCATGGGTCAGCGCCGCCGTCCCGACCGCGGCCCAGAAGACCTCGGCCGGATCGTCCGACCACACCGCAACCGGAGCGGCCCGCATGACCCCGCCGCAGCCCTTGGAGTCGTTGATCCGGTGGTCCGGGGTCGCGTGCTGATGCGTCCGCGCGAAGTTCAGCAATGCCGACATGCAAGTGCTGCCCGGGGCCCGCGGCGCGAACAGCTCCTGGTTGCTGATCAACCACCCGTCCGGGACCTGGAGGTGCTGCGCGTAAGGACCACCGGCCTGCTCCCACGGCCGGTTCTGGGTGTGCAGCCACCGCAGGTAAGCGTGCTGCACCTCGGGAACCGGGTCGTTGTCCACGGGCTTGATCCGGCGCGCGACGTGCGCGCGGATCAGTCCTTCCGCGGTGAACAGCATCATCTGCGTGTCATCGGAGATCTGCGCGACGCCATCCCGCAGGACCGGCTCGGTGAGCCCGTGATCCCCGTGATAGCGGCGGATCATCCCGATGTCGTGGAACTCGATCGCATAGCCGAGGGCATCGCCAAGGGCACCGGCGAGCATCGAGGCGATGAAGCGTTCTTGAGGGGTGCGGGGAGACATCGCGTCGGCAGGCGAGGTCGAGCCTGCCTGCGTCGAATCATCGCGCAAGATCGGGTACCGCCGTTACCACTCGTCGTCGTTTCGCGGACCATCCGCTCAGCCGCGCTGATGCCGCCGACCCGAACGCTCGCGACACCGCGCGGTCGACGTTCACGCAGCGCTGCGGCCTCCTTGGCCGGCGAGAACGCTATCAACATCAACACTGGCCGAGAGTCGATTCACCGCATTCGGCCGCTGTATCCCGGATCACGGCGAAACCGATCGGATCGCCCTCAGCCCTCGCTGTCGTAGGCGGGCTGTGCACCGTGGATGCGGCGCGGAGCAGGCTTCGGCGCGGGGAACGCGGCCAGCGGCTCTGGATCCGCGGGCGCGTCCGGAGCCGCCTGCTCGGGCTCGGCCGGAGCATCGCCGGGCTGCGCGGACTCGGACACCGGTGCGCCCACCGCGGGCAGCAGGGCCGTCGGCGAATCACCCCGCCCGGCGGCGGGCAGCGGCTGCACCGGATAGCGCTGGTCCCACTCCTCGTCGGCGGGCCGCTCATCGGCCGGGGGCTCCGGGGACTCCGGATCGTGCAGCAGCGGTTCGCCGAACTCCGCGACGCAATCCAGCGCGATCTGCTCGACGACGTCGCGCAGTTCCAGGTCGGCCAGCCAGCTCACCGGGAGCTCTCCCACCCCGGTCAACGCGCCGACGATGTTGCCGCAGATCGCACCGGTGGAATCGCTGTCACCGTCGTGGTGCACCGCGATGCGCAGCGAGTTCGGCACATCGCCGCCCGCGAGCGCGGCGCACACCGCGATCGCCAGCGCCTGCTCGCCGACCCAACCGCCGCCGAGGGTCTCGGCGATCTGCTCCGGCGTGGGCTCGCCCTGCTC
This sequence comes from Saccharopolyspora galaxeae, assembly GCF_016526145.1. Taxonomy (GTDB): domain Bacteria; phylum Actinomycetota; class Actinomycetes; order Mycobacteriales; family Pseudonocardiaceae; genus Saccharopolyspora_C; species Saccharopolyspora_C galaxeae. The sequence goes on along the minus strand of NZ_JADDUE010000002.1, from coordinate 359,594 downwards.
GGCCAGTTCCACGGCCAGCTTGAGCAGCTCGCTGGTCTCCTCGTGCCCGTCCCAGGTCTCGAGGACCTGCAACGCCAGCCACACGCCGTCGTCGAGGGTTTGGCCGAGCAGCGCCTGCTGGACGATCACGGCCAGTGCACCCGCGGACAGGTAGCCGGACGGGTGGCCGTGCGTCAGCGCCGTCACCCGGGCCGCGAACTCGAACGCGACCGGCGGGTCGGGCGAGTACAGCGCCACGGGAGCTGCCCGCATCACGCCGCCGCAGCCCTTCGAGTCGTTGACCGGCTCGGCCAACGAGCCCGCCTGCTGCCCATCGCCGAAGCGCGACAGCGCGCGGAAGATCGTCTTTCCGGGGGCGCGGGTGCTGAACAGGCCGCGCACCCCCATCAGCCAGCCGTCCGGTTGCGGATACCGGTCGTGGAACACGCCCGCGGCGGCCTCCCACTCGACGCCCTGGGTGTGCAGCCAGCGCTGGTAGGCCAGCTGCACCTCCGGCATCGGGTCGGTGCCGCCGAGGGTGCGGCGGGCGACGCTGCCGCGGATGAGGCCCTCCGCGGTGAACAGCGTCATCTGCGTGTCGTCGGTGATGGCACCCGGCACGCCGTACGCCTCGCGGAGTCCTTGCGGGCCGCCGGGCCCGAACCGCTCGGTGATCTGCTCGGCGGTGGCGAACTCCAGGTCCGAACCGAGCGCGTCGCCGAGCGCGCCGCCGAGGAAGCAGCCGAGCACCCGCTCGGTCAGCGAGGGCGCGACCTCGTCGGTGAACTCGGGCTTCGCGTGGCCGCCGGAGACCGGTTTAGCCGCGCGCGCCTCGGAAACCGGGAGCGGATCGGTGTGCGCCTCGGAGGGCTCCGGCTGGTCCGCGTGCTCGTCGGGGGATTCCGCAGCTTCCGCGGCGACCGCTTCGTCCGATGTCTGCGGCTGCTGGACGGGTGCTTCCCAGAGCTGCGCAGCGGAGTCCGCGGGCGCGGGCTCGGACTGTTCGCCCGTCGACGGCTCCGACTCCGAACGCCCAGGCTCCTGCCACTGCTGAACCGGCTCAGCAGGCTCATCCCAAGCCTGTCCGACGGACTCCTCCCGCACAGGAGCGGGCTGCTCGCCCACCGGCGAGTACGACTCGGAGCGCCCGGGTTCCTGCCACTGCTGAACGGGCTCAGCAGGCTCTTCCCAAGATTCGGCGGATTGCGCGAACGCCGACGCGGACTGCTCACCCATCGACGGGACCGACTCCGCACCAACAGGCTCCTGCCACTGCTGAACCGGCTCAGCAGGCTCATCCCAAGATTCCGGGGACTCCGCGAACGCCGACGCGGGCTGCTCGTCCGCCACCCCGCCGACTTCCGACGGCTCCGCAGCAGCCGCATCGGAGCGGTCGGCAGGCACGTCCGCCCCCGAGCCGGCATCTCGCGCGGGCTGCGGTGGTGGCTCGGCCGGGATGCGGCCCGCTTCCTCGGGACGTAACGAGACCAGCCTGGCCAGCCTCGACAACTCCTCCCGGTCGGTGCGGTCCGCGGAGAGGCCGAACATGTTGTTGCTGAAGTCCGGCGTGATGCTCGGCGCAGGCCGGTCGGCGTCGACCGGATCGTCGTCCTCGCTACCGAAGTCCAGTCGGGACAGATCGGTGCGGTCGGTCGGTTCGGCGGAGGTGTCCGCGACCGGCCGGGGCTCCTGGTCCGCGGGTGGGAACTGCGGTTCGGGCTGCGCGGGTTCGGGCTGCGCGGGCGCGGGCTGCGCGGGCGCGGGTTCGGCGGACCGCGGCCGATCGAAATCCACCTTGCTCAGGTCGATGACCATCGTCGGATCGTTGTTGCCGTCCACCTGCCGCGCCGGTTCCGGACCGCGACCACTGTCCACAGTGGTCATCGGCTCCGCGGGCGGCGCGGCGCCCAGCTCCCGCGGCGCAGGCGTGGCACGGCGCGGATCGGCGACGTAGCGCTGCGCCCACTTGGGCAGCGGCGGAGGCGGCGGTGGCGGCGCGAAGGCCTCCGCGGCATCCGCGCACAACGTCTCGATGATCTCGGCGAGTTCCAGTTCCTCGCGCCACCGCGGCGGAATCGCGTCCGGCCCGTACAGCGCTCCGGCGAGCTGGCCAGCCAGTGCTCCGGTGACGCTGCTGTCCGCGGAGACGTTCACCGCCGTGAGCACGGCCGCGGGGAATCCGCCGCCCGCTCCGACGGCGGCCAGCGCGGTGCCCAGCTCACCCGGCTGCTGCTCCGTTTCGAACTCGGCATCCAGTTCCGCGGGCGCCGGCCGCCGGCCGCCGCGGGTCGCGAACATCGCCGCGTGCACCGCCCGGCGCACCGCTGCCGGGGCGGCCGCTCCGGTGTTCAACGAGCTCAGCCGGGCATCGGCGAGCCCGACCGCGTCCCAGAGCCCGATGTCGCCCTGGATCAGCTGAGCCAGCACGTCCGCGTGGAAACCCGTCGCACCGTGCACGTTGACGTCGTCGGTGAGCAGCCGCGCGGTGTCCGCGCCCGCCGCGAAGACCCGATCCTCCGAAGTGCTCCACACCATCGTCGGCGCCGCCCACACCGCGCACTCGGCGAACCCCGGCCGAACCGACGGGCCGAACCGCGGGTCGTACGAGGCCTCCGCAGGCGGCTGCGCGGCGAGCTTGCCCAACCCGGCCAGCGCGCCGCCCCCGGGATTGCGGGTGGAGAACAGCTGCGGGCGTTCGAGCAGCCATCCACCCGGTTCCGGATGCGTGCGCAAGTAGCCGGACATGGCGAATTCCCACGGCACGCCCTGGGTGTAGAGCCAGCGCAGGTGATTCGTGCGGATCACCGGAGTCGGCAGCCACTCGGCGGCCGCGCCGTTGACGGCGCGCGCCCGCAACAGCGCTTCGAGGGTGAACACGGACAGCTGGGTCAACTCCGTGACACCACCGCGGCGGCCGAACACCGGCAGGTAGTCGGCGACCCCCTGCCTGCCGAACCAGTGCTGGATGTCCCACACGGAACGGGTGCGCACTCCCGAGCCGAGCGCGTCGCCCACGGCACCGCCGAGCAGCGCGCCGCGGAACCGCTCGGACCAGCTCAGCTCGGGCGGCTCTCGGCGCGACACCGCCGACGTGCCGGTGTTCGCGAACCTCGAGGTGTCACCGCTCATCCCCAGTCTCCTGTCGGGTCACCGTGCGGGGCAGCGCTTGCGTCCACGAGCGCGGGCCGTGGAGCGCCGGTCGGGAGCGGAGCCGTTCCGATCCCGAGACCTTCATCCACATGTTGCCGCACGGGCACGACGATCTGGGCGGCTCCCCCGGTGGATCGACGATCGAATTGCCCCGCTCCGGCGAACGCCGGAGGACACGAGGCGTCCGCCGGCCGAGCGAGATCTTGCTCACCGATCCAGGTGGTTCGCGCACCGAGCCGGGCCGCGGAAGACGCCGGAGCTGAGCCGGGCAGGGCCTTGCTGCCCAGCGTGGATGCCGCTTCCGACGCTCTGCGCGGCGATCCGAATCAGCGCTCGCCCGGCGCAGCCCACGGCGCGCACGACCGAGCTGCCGCGTCCCGGTTCCGAATCACCGGAACGGTTGATCGACAACGGGCCCGGCGTCCGGCGCCGCTGTCCCTCAGCTGTCGCACCACGCACCGATCAGCAGGAGTCGGCGGCGCGGTCCGTTAAAGTCCGATCCCGTGACCGACCCACGGCCCGGATCCGCCGGGCTGGACCTGCACCTGGACTGGTCCGGGCGTCCGGACAGCAGCGGTCTCGCCGAAGCGCTGCGCACGGCGATCCGGGACGGGCGGCTGGCGGCTGGGACGCGGGTGCCGTCGACCCGGGCGCTCGCCCGAGACCTCGGCGTCGCCCGCGGCACGGTGACCCGCGCGTACACCCAGCTCACCGCGGAGGGTTTCCTGCTGTCCCGGCAGGGCGCCCCCACGACCGTCGCGGAACGGCTCCGCACCGGCGAGAGCTCCGCACCGCCCGCGCGTCCCGCACCGCACCCGCCGCGCTGGGATTTCCGGCCGGGCCGGCCGGATCTGAGCTCCTTCCCGCGCAAGGACTGGCTCAGCGCGCACCGCCGGATCGTGCGCAACATGCCTGCCGGGGACCTCGACTACGGCGACCCGCAAGGACCACTGGAACTGCGCGAAGTGCTCGCCGACTACCTGCGGCGTTCCAGGGCGGTGGACACCGCGCCTGATCGGTTGATCGTCTGCAACGGCTACAGCGAAGCGTTGTCGCTGCTCAGCAGGGCCCTGCTGGCGCAGGGAACCGGCTCGGTGGACTTCGAGGACCCCTCGCTGCCGCAGTTCCGGGACATCGCCGCGAGCGCGGGGATGCGGGTGCGCGGTGTTCCCGTGGACGACCAGGGCATCGAAGTGCAGCGGCTGCGCAGTCCGGTCACCGTGGTCACTCCCGCGCACCAGTACCCGCTGGGGGTGACCATGCGGGCGCAGCGCCGCTCGGCGCTGATCCGCGCGGCGCGCTCGGCGGGAGGTCTCATCGTCGAGGACGACTACGACGGCGAATTCCGGTTCGACCGCCGACCGGTCGGATCGCTGCAGGGGATGGCGCCCGATGTGGTGATCTACGCGGGCACGGCGAGCAAGAGCCTCGCCCCGGCGCTGCGAATAGCGTGGCTCGCATTGCCCGCACGCCTCGTGGAACCGGTGCGGGCGATGAAGCTGCCCGGTGGGCACGGCTTCGATCAGCTCGCCTTGGCCGAGATGCTGCGATCCGGTGCGTACGACCAGCACGTCCGGCGATCGCGCAACACCTACCGCTCGCGGCGCGAACAGCTCTTGCGCGCGCTGGACGGTCTTCGCGCCCGGCACCGGCTCTACCCCGCGGGGATCTCGGCCGGGCTGCACCTGACCCTGAGACTTGATCCGGACGGCCCCGGCGAACGTGAAATCCTGACCCGCGCCCGCGCACGCGCCGTTGAACTCGAAGCTCTCGGGCCGCACTGGGTGAACGCGCAGTCCCGGCCGCCCGGCGTCGTCATCGGCTACGCGGCACCTGCGGAGCACGCCTTTCGGCCAGGGCTCGCCGCGCTGCTCGACGCACTTGACCCATGACAGCCGGTTCCCGTGGTCCGTCCCGATAAAGTGCGGTCTCGCGAGCGACCGCGGGACACCACAGGGGAACTGGTGTTCTACTCTATGCCGCAGGTTCGTGAGATCGAGGAGGAACTTTGGACGCGGAAGCAGATCAGGGCACCAGCGAAGGAACCGAGCAAGCCGCGGCGCCGGAATCGGGCCAGACCCCGGCCGCGGGCACCGACGAAGGCACGGGTGCAGCCGCCGCGGCGGAGTCCGCGCCGAAGAAGCCGAAGCCCCGCAAGCAGAGTTCGGCCAAGAAGACCCGCACCGTCGAGCTCACCCTCACCGTGACCGGCACCGCCGAAGGCGAATGGCAGGCCGAGCTGCTGCACTCCGGCAAGCGGGTCGTGCAGGGCCTGCCGATCCCGGCCGCCGCCGTGTCCAAGGCCGCGGCGGAACTGCACGAGGACATCTCGGAAGCCATCGAGGGGGTAATCAGCGCCGCGCGGGAACAGCACGAAGCGAAGCTGGCCGAACTCGAAGCCGAGGTCGAACGGGTCCGCAAGGCCCTTTCCGACCTGGAGGGCTGAGCCCCGCAGCGACGCAGCCGACAGGTGGTGGCGGCGCGCACGCCACCACCCGGCGGCCCGGCGGCTCAGAACATCAACACCATCCGCCCCCGCGCACCGCCGGCCTCCAAGGCGCGGTGCGCCTCCGGCGCCTGGTCCGCGGAGAAGGTCTGGGCCACCCGCAAGCTGAGCACACCTTCCTCGACCTGCGCGCGCAGCCGGTCCAGCTTCTCCTTCTCCAGCTGATAATCGCGCACTGACACCGGGTGGTACGTGATCCCGCGCTCGCCCTCAGCGGAGAAGAACCGCACGGTCGCCACCCGGCCTCCGTCGCGAACCGCGGGAAGCACGAGTTCGTTGTGCACGGCACCATCCGCCACGGCGTGCACGCCCTCCGGTTCGACCTCGCGGAGCCGTTTCGCCACGTCGTCGCCGCGCTCGACGATGACGTCCGCGCCCAGCGACCGGACCAGCTCGCGATCCTTGTCGGCCGCGTCCGCGATCACCTTCAGCCCGTCGGCCTTCGCCAGCTGCACGACGTGGCCACCGAACGCGCCTGCCGCGCCGGTCACCGCGAGCGTCTGACCCGGTTGCAGTTCCAGCAGGTCGAGGGCTTGCCGGGCGGTGAGCGCGTTCATCGGCAGACTCGCGGCGGCGACGTCGTCCGCGCCTGCGGGAACCCGCACGACCGACCGCTCGGGCAGCACCAGGCTTTCCGAATAGCCACCGTGCGCTCCATCGGGCACCACGATCGCCATCACGTGCTCGCCGACCGCCAGATCGGAGACCTCGGACCCGACCTCGTCCAGCACCCCGGCCACGTCCATCCCGGGCACGTACGGGGGCGGATTCGTGCGCAGGCGTTCGGCATAGGCACCGCTGCGCAGGACCGTGTCGGTGGGGTTCACCGCGGCGGCTCGAACGTCGATCCGCACTTCGCCGGGCCCGGCATGCCGCTCGGGGATCTGGAATTCCCGCAGCACATCGGGACCGCCGAACTCAGAGACACCTATCGCTCGCATACGGCGTACAACCCGATCTCCGCGGGCGGCTATTCCGCGGCCGGACACCACCCGCACGTGTAATGGCGAACGGATGTTCGATGCTGGATGATCGAACACATGAACGCCAAAACGAAGCCGCTCGACTGCGGCCCGCACCTCAGCGCCGTGCCCGCCGATTGCGCCGGGCCGGAGGAGCTGGACCTCGACCCGCCGGCCCAGGAACAGCAACCGTCCCAGCAGCTGTCGGAGTGCTCGGACGGTTCGCTGGTAGACGCGATCCGGCAGTGCGAGGCGATCCGCTACCGCGCGCTGTCCGATCAGCTCGCCTTGATCACCGAGGCGCAGCGCCGCGGGCTGTGCCTGACCCCCGGGCCGCGCCCGGCGGACCGCCACGCCGCGGCGGGCACGGATGCGGAGGACCCGCCGACATGATCACCAACGCACGACACCGACGGCAGTCCGGAACACGGCAGCCGGAAAAGCGGAAGGCCCCCGCCCGAGAACGGGCGAGGGCCTTCCGAAAGCAGATCCGCGGCCGCGGATCGCGGACTTCGTTACCGGTAGTCGCGGCCGAAGTCGTAGTCGTCCAGCGGCACCGCAGCACCGGTGCCCGCACCGAACACGTCCGGGGTGTAGTAGCCGTCGTCGTAGGACGGGATCGCGTAGGCCGCGGCCCGTGCCTCCTCGGTCGGCTGCACCTGGATGTTGCGGTAGCGGTTGATGCCGGTACCGGCCGGGATCAACTTACCGATGATCACGTTCTCCTTGAGGCCGACCAGCTTGTCGCTGGCGCCCTCAATGGCGGCGTTCGTGAGGATGCGGGTCGTCTCCTGGAAGGAGGCCGCCGACAGCCAGGACTCGGTCGCCAGCGACGCCTTGGTGATGCCCATCAGCACCGGACGGCCGGAGGCCGGGTCGCCGCCCTCGGCCACCACGCGGCGGTTCTCGCCCTCGAACTGCGCGCGCTCCACCGGGGAGCCGGGCAGGAACTCGGTCGCACCGGAGTCGATGATGATGACCCGGCGCAGCATCTGGCGGACGATCACCTCGACGTGCTTGTCGTGGATGCCCACACCCTGCGAGCGGTACACCTCCTGGACCTCGCGGACCAGGTGCAGCTGCGCCTCCCGCGGGCCCATCACGCGCAGCACCTCGTGCGGGTCGACGGCGCCTTCCAGCAGCTGCTGGCCGACGTCGACGTGGTCCCCGTCGGAGATCTGCCGCTCGGTGCCGTCCACCGAGATCACCGCGAGCCGCTGCCGCTTGGACAGCTTGTCGTAGACGATCTCGTCGCTGCCGTCGTCCGGAATGATCGTGATCTTCCAGTACCGGTCGTTGTCCTCCATCCGGATCCGGCCGGGGGCGTCCGCGATCGGCGCCTTGCCCTTCGGGATCCGGGCCTCGAACAACTCGGTGACGCGCGGCAGACCGGTGGTGATGTCGTCACCGGCGACACCGCCCTGGTGGAAGGTACGCATCGTGAGCTGCGTGCCGGGCTCACCGATGGACTGGGCGGCGACGATGCCGACGGCCTCGCCGACGTCCACCAACTTGCCGGTGGCCATCGAGCGGCCGTAGCAGACCGCGCAGACCCCGTTACCGGACTCGCAGGTCAGCACGCTGCGGACCTTGGCCTTGGTGACCTTGGCGGCGAGCAGCTTCTCGATCGCCGGGTCGCCCAGGTCCGAACCGCGGGTGAGCACGATGTTGCCGTCGGCGTCGGTGACGTCGTCGGCCGTGGTGCGGGCGTACACGCTGGTCTCCGCGTGCGCGTCCCGCAGCACCGTGCCGTCCGGCAGCACCTCGGCGATCGGCATCCGGATGCCGCGCTCGGTACCGCAGTCGGCCTCCCGGACGATCACGTCCTGCGAGACGTCCACCAAGCGCCGGGTCAGGTAACCGGAGTCGGCGGTGCGCAGCGCGGTGTCGGCCAGACCCTTGCGGGCACCGTGGTTGGAGATGAAGTACTCCAGCACGGACAGGCCCTCGCGGTAGTTCGCCTTGATCGGACGCGGGATGTACTCGCCCTTCGGGTTCGACACCAGCCCGCGCATCCCGGCGAGCTGCACGACCTGGGTCATGTTCCCCGCCGCCCCGGACTTCACGATCATGCTGATCGAGTTGTCGTCCGGGAAGTTCTTCTCCATGGCGTCGGCGACCTCGTCCTTGGCCTCCGTCCACACCCGGACCAGTTCGGCGTTGCGCTCCTGGTAGGACAGCGCACCGCGGCGGTAGCGCTTCTCCACCTGGTCGGCGCGCTGCTCGTAGGAGTCCAGGATCTCGCCCTTGGTCTCCGGAACCACCACGTCGGAGATCGACACGGTCACGCCCGAACGGGTCGCCCAGAAGAACCCGGCGTCCTTGAGCTTGTCCAGCGTCTGGGCGACGGTGACCATCGGGTACCGCTCGGCCAGGTCGTTGACGATCGCCGCCTGCCGCTTCTTCGGCAGCAGGTCGTTGACGAACGCGTAGTCCTCCGGCAGCAGCTCGTTGAAGAACACCCGGCCCAAGGTGGTCTCGGCCAGCCAGGGCTTGCCCGGCTCCCAGTCCTCGGGGGTGGCCTCCTTGGCCGGGACCACGTCGCGCAGCCGGATCCGGATCTTCGCCTGCAGCGAGAGACCGCCGCGGTCGTAGGCCATGATCGCCTCGCCGACCGACGAGTACGACTGGCCTTCGCCCTCGGCACCGTCGACCTGCCGCGTCAGGTGGTACAGGCCGGTGACCATGTCCAGCCGGGGCATCGCCAGCGGCCTGCCGGACGCGGGCGAGAGGATGTTGTTGCTGGACAGCATCAGCACCCGGGCCTCGGCCTGCGCCTCGGCGGACAACGGCAGGTGCACCGCCATCTGGTCACCGTCGAAGTCGGCGTTGAACGCCTCGCAGACCAGCGGGTGCAGCTGGATCGCCTTGCCCTCCACCAGCTGCGGCTCGAACGCCTGGATGCCCAGGCGGTGCAGCGTGGGAGCACGGTTGAGCAGCACCGGGTGCTCGGCGATGACCTCTTCCAGCACGTCCCACACCTGCGGGCGCTGGCGTTCCACCATCCGCTTCGCGGACTTGATGTTCTGCGCGTGGTTGAGGTCGACCAGCCGCTTCATCACGAACGGCTTGAACAGCTCGACCGCCATCTCCTTCGGCAGCCCGCACTGGTGCAGCTTGAGCTGCGGGCCGACGACGATGACGGAACGGCCCGAGTAGTCCACGCGCTTGCCGAGCAGGTTCTGCCGGAATCGGCCCTGCTTGCCCTTGAGCAGGTCGGACAACGACTTCAGCGGCCGGTTGCCGGGACCGGTTACCGGACGCCCGCGACGGCCGTTGTCGAACAGCGCGTCCACGGACTCCTGCAACATCCGCTTCTCGTTGTTCACGATGATCTCGGGTGCACCGAGGTCGATCAGCCGCTTGAGGCGGTTGTTCCGGTTGATCACCCGGCGGTAGAGGTCGTTGAGGTCGGAGGTCGCGAACCGGCCACCGTCGAGCTGCACCATCGGGCGCAGGTCCGGCGGTATCACCGGGACGCAGTTGAGCACCATGCCGCCGGGGTTGTTCCCGGTGGTCTGGAACGCCGCGACGACCTTGAGCCGCTTCAGCGCGCGCAGCTTCTTCTGGCCCTTGCCGGAGCGGATGGTCTCGCGCAGCGACTCGGCCTCGGCGTCGATGTCGAAGTCCTGCAGCAGCGCCTGGATGGCCTCGGCGCCCATGCCACCGGTGAAGTACTCGCCGTAGCGGTCGTAGAGCTCGCGGTAGAGCAGCTCGTCCGAGATCAGTTGCCGGGGCTCCAGCTTGGTGAAGGTCTCCCAGATCTCGTCGAGCTTGTCGATGTCGCGCTGGGCCCGGTCGCGCAGCTGGCGCATCTCGCGCTCGCCGCCTTCCTTGACCTTGCGCCGCACATCGCTCTTGGCGCCCTCGTTCTCGAGCTCGGCCACGTCGGATTCCAGCTTCTGGGCCCGGGCCTCCAGGTCCGCGTCCCGCTGGTCCGCGATCCGCTTGCGCTCGACCTGCATCTCGTTCTCGAGCGTGGACAGGTCGTTGTGCCGCATCTCGGTGTTCACCGAGGTGACCACGTAGGCGGCGAAGTAGATGATCTTCTCGAGATCCTTCGGCGCCAGGTCGAGCAGGTAACCGAGCCGACTCGGCACGCCCTTGAAGTACCAGATGTGCGTCACCGAGGCAGCGAGCTCGATGTGCCCCATCCGCTCGCGGCGGACCTTGGCCCGGGTCACCTCGACGCCGCAGCGCTCACAGATGATGCCCTTGAACCGGACCCGCTTGTACTTGCCGCAGTAGCATTCCCAGTCACGGGTCGGGCCGAAGATCTTTTCGCAGAACAGCCCGTCCTTCTCCGGCTTCAGGGTGCGGTAGTTGATCGTCTCGGGCTTCTTGACCTCGCCGAACGACCACTGGCGGATGTCGTCGGCCGTGGCGAGGCCGATGCGGAGTTCATCGAAGAAGTTGACGTCCAGCACGTCGGGTCTTCTCCCTTTGTCGAAAGGTCCGGCCGGCTACCGGCCGGGAATGCCAGGTCAGGTCCGTGGCCGGTCCGCGGGCGGGCACGCGCCCGCGGACCGGCGGCGAGGTCACTGAACGACGTCGTCCACCGACGGCGACTCGTTGCGGGACAGGTTGATGCCGAGGTTGGCCGCGGCACGCTCCAGGTCCTCGTCGTCGCCATCGCGCATCTCGATCGCCGCACCGTCCGTGGAGAGCACCTCGACGTTCAGGCACAGCGACTGGAGCTCCTTGAGCAGCACCTTGAACGACTCCGGAATACCCGGGTCCGGGATGTTCTCGCCCTTGACGACGGCCTCGTACACCTTCACGCGGCCGATCACGTCGTCCGACTTGATCGTCAGCAGCTCCTGCAAGGTGTAGGCGGCGCCGTACGCCTGCATCGCCCAGCACTCCATCTCACCGAAGCGCTGGCCACCGAACTGCGCCTTACCACCCAGCGGCTGCTGCGTGATCATCGAGTACGGGCCGGTGGAGCGGGCGTGGATCTTGTCGTCCACCAGGTGCGACAGCTTCAGGATGTACATGTACCCGAGAGCCACCGAGTAGGGGTACGGCTCCCCGCTGCGCCCGTCGAACAGCTGCGCCTTGCCGTCCTCCTTGACCATGCGCTCGCCGTCGCGGTTCGGCTTGGTGGAGGCCAGCAGGCCGGTGATCTCCTCCTCGCGGGCACCGTCGAACACCGGGCTCGCGGTGTTCGTACCCGCGTCGACCTCGTAGAGATCGGCGGGCAGCCGCTTCGCCCAGTCCGGATCCCCGTCGATGGACCAGCCCTGCGAGGCGATCCACCCGAGGTGGGTCTCGAGCACCTGCCCGATGTTCATCCGTCGCGGCACGCCGTGCGTGTTCAGGATGATGTCGACCGGGGTGCCGTCCTCGGTGAACGGCATGTCCTCGACCGGCAGGATCTTGCCGATGACGCCCTTGTTGCCGTGCCGGCCCGCGAGCTTGTCACCGTCCTGGATCTTGCGCTTCTGCGCGACGTAGACCCGCACGAGCTCGTTGACCCCGGGCGGCAGCTCGTCGTCCTCGTCCCGGTTGAACACCCGGACGCCGATGACCTTGCCGGTCTCGCCGTGCGGCACCTTCAGCGAGGTGTCCCGGACCTCGCGGGCCTTCTCACCGAAGATCGCCCGCAGCAGCCGCTCCTCCGGCGTCAGCTCGGTCTCACCCTTCGGGGTCACCTTGCCGACCAGGATGTCGCCGCCCTGCACCTCGGCGCCGATCCGGATGATGCCGCGCTCGTCGAGGTCGGCCAGCACGTCCTCGGAGACGTTCGGGATGTCCCGGGTGATCTCCTCGGCACCGAGCTTGGTGTCCCGGGCGTCGACCTCGTGCTCCTCGATGTGGATCGAGGTCATCACGTCGTCCTGCACCAGTCGCTGGGACAGGATGATCGCGTCCTCGTAGTTGTGCCCCTCCCACGGCATGATGGCCACGCGCAGGTTCTTGCCCAGCGCCATCTCGCCGTTCTCGGTGCACGGCCCGTCCGCGAGGACCTGCCCGGCCTCGACCCGGTCGCCCTCGTTGACGATCGGCTTCTGGTTGGTGCAGGTGCCGTGGTTCGAGCGGTTGAACTTCTGCAGCCGGTAGGTGTGCCGGGTGCCGTCGTCGGCCATCACCGTCACGTAGTCGGCGCACAGCTCCTCGATGACGCCGGCCTTGTCGGCCACCACGACGTCGCCGGCGTCGACCGCACCGCGCAGCTCCATGCCGGTACCCACCAGCGGAGCCTCGCTGCGCAGCAGCGGGACCGCCTGCCGCTGCATGTTCGCGCCCATCAGAGCGCGGTTGGCGTCGTCGTGCTCCAGGAACGGGATCATCGCGGTCGCGGCGGAGACCATCTGCCGCGGCGAGACGTCCATGTAGTCGATCTCGGTCGGCGCCAGCAGCTCGACCTCGCCGCCCTTCCGGCGGCCAAGGACGCGCTCCTCGAGGAAGTTGCCGTCCTCGTCGATCGGCGTGTTCGCCTGCGCCTTGACGTGGCGGTCCTCTTCGTCCGCGGTCAGGTAGTCGATCTGGTCGGTGGCCTGACCGTCGATGACCTTGCGGTACGGCGTCTCGATGAACCCGAACGGATTGACCCGGGCGAACGTGGCGAGCGAGCCGATCAGGCCGATGTTCGGGCCTTCCGGCGTCTCGATCGGGCACATCCGGCCGTAGTGCGACGGGTGCACGTCGCGGACCTCCATGCCCGCGCGTTCCCGGGACAGACCGCCCGGCCCGAGCGCGGAGAGTCGGCGCTTGTGCGTCAGGCCCGCGATCGGGTTGGTCTGGTCCATGAACTGGGAGAGCTGCGAGGTGCCGAAGAACTCCCGGATCGCCGCCACCACCGGGCGGATGTTGATCAGGGTCTGCGGCGTGATCGCCTCGACGTCCTGGGTGGTCATCCGCTCCCGGACGACCCGCTCCATGCGGGACAGGCCGACCCGGACCTGGTTCTGGATCAACTCACCGACGGTGCGCAGGCGGCGGTTGCCGAAGTGGTCGATGTCGTCGACCTCGACCGGGACCTCGAGCTCGCCCTCGCCCATCGAGGTCTCGGCCGCGTGCAGCCGCACCAGGTACTCGATGGTGGTGACGATGTCGTCCTCGGTGAGCACGCCGGACTCGAAGGGCAGCTCCAGGCCGAGCTTCTTGTTGACCTTGTACCGGCCGACCCGGGCCAAGTCGTAGCGCTTCTCCTTGAAGAACAGGTTCTCCAGCAGGGTCTGCGCGCTCTCCTTGGTCGGCGGCTCGCCGGGGCGCAGCTTGCGGTAGATGTCCAGCAGGGCCTCGTCCTGCCCTGCGGTGTGGTCCTTCTCCAGGGTCGCCAGCAGCGTCTCGGAGAAGCCGAACCGCTCGCGGATCGCCTCCGCGGACCAGCCCAGCGCCTTGAGCAGCACGGTGACCGGCTGGCGGCGCTTGCGGTCGATGCGGACGCCGACGGTGTCGCGCTTGTCGACGTCGAACTCCAGCCACGCACCGCGGCTGGGGATGATCTTGACGCTGTAGACGTCCTTGTCGGTGCTCTTGTCGACCGACTGGTCGAAGTAGACACCCGGGGACCGGACGAGCTGGGACACGACGACCCGCTCGGTTCCGTTGATGATGAAGGTGCCCTTGTCCGTCATGACCGGGAAGTCACCCATGAACACCGTCTGGCTCTTGATCTCGCCAGTGGTGTGGTTGGTGAACTCCGCGGTGACGAACAGCGGGGCCGCGTAGGTCATGTCCTTGTCTTTGCACTCATCGACCGTGGCTTTGACCTCGTCGAAGCGCGGGTCGGTGAACGACAGGGACATCGAGCCGGAGAAGTCCTCGATCGGGGAGATCTCGCTGAGGATCTCTTCCAGACCACCGACGGGGTTGTCCTCGCCGGCGTCGACCCGGCGCTGGAACCAGGTCTCGTCGCCGACGAGCCATTCGAAGGACTGGACCTGCAGATCGAGCAGATCAGGCACTTCCAACGGTTCGCGGATGTTCGCGAAAGAGACCCGCTTGGGTGCCCCAGGGATCCCCGACGTGTAGTTGGAAGCTGCAGAGACCTTGGTCGCGCGGGAGACTGCCAAGATGCGTCCTTCCGGGACTCTGAACTGGCTACAGCCGCGTCAGAAGGCGTTGGCGACCAGCTAACACGACTGTCAAGGGTGCAATGGCGCCCACGATCCTACGTCCCGGTTCGGGGCGGGCGGAAAGAGGGCAGCGCAAAGTAGCAGTCTAGATGCTACGACGCCACCTGTCGAGGGGCTCGCTGACGAACGTCCCGAAAGTCGTCAGCTCCAGCCGCACCCCGCGAGGCCCTGCCCGTGTTGCTGACCAGAGTGAACCCGCCGCCGCCGACAGTCAAGAGATCACGCTGCGATCACCCTCGTGGCGCAGGACACGATCACGGGCAGTGCCTGCCGATCAAGCACTTTTAGCTGCTCAACGTGCCAAAGGCGGCGCTGAAGAAGATCCATCCGGGGTTCTCCGACGAGCCCGCGAACCGTCGGCGACGGCTGTTCCACGCGCGATCGCGGAGGCGTTCGACCGGGAACCTCGACGGCTTACCTATGCTCTGGGCGCGTTGCCGCTGCTGTAGGGCATCTCACCCGCCGGCCTCCTGGGGAACCGGCAGGTCAGCGGTGGACGCCTGGCCAGCGGGCTTGTGACCTCGGGGGAGGCCTGCCGAGCACGCGGCGCCCGCGCCTCGCGCCCGGCAAGGTTCCGCGTCGTGCACGGTCTACTCGGCGGCGGTCAACGCCGGTAGCGTGAAACGCCCCGCCACGCCGCGACGCTGTTAGTCGTGTGAGCACGCCACAGGAGAATCGCCGATGAATGACGATGCGGGCCGGCCGGAGGGCGACTCCGGCGGGCAGCAGCGTTCCAATGGAGGCAATGCGCGCGCCGCGGCGGGGTCCACATGGTTCGCCGGCGAGCAGGAGCAGCCGTCCGCTCCGCAGGCGCGGCCCAGCCTGGAACAGCGCTACGCCGACGCGATCGCCGCGATGAACCGGATCATCTCGACGTTGGAGTTCGACGATCTGCCGTGGGTGACCGAGGTCTTCCGCACCACCGCGGGAGTGCTCGACGAGCGGGACCCGGCGCGCGCCGGTGTGCTGAACAACCTGGGCAGCGCATCCCAGCTGGCCCACTTGAACAGCAAGCAGCTCGGGGATCTGGAAGACGCGGTCGGCTACTACCGCGACGCCTCGACCAGCGCGCAGGCCGACGACCCGGATCTGGTGCTGTACCTGTGCAACCTCGCCCTGGCGCTGACCGACCTGGCCACGAGGGGCGCAGCGGCGCAGCCCGCCGAGGAGGCGGTGCGGGCGGCTCGGGAAGCGGTCGAGCAGACGCCACGCCGAGATCCGAGGCGCGTGATGGCGCTGGTCCGGCTGGCCAATTCGCTTAAGGCGCACGCGCGACTGGCCGATGACGCGTCCTCCGACGACGCCTCGATCGGCGCCTTCCGGGACGCGGCCCGCGCCGCCTCCAGCAGCGGCGGTTCCGACCCGTCCGAGCTGCGGATCAACCTGGGAGCCGCGTTGATGCGCAGGCACCAGCGCACCGGGTCCCCGCAGGACCTGGAAGAGGGGATCTCGCACCTGCGCGGCGGCGCGGACGGGCTCGCCGATGGAGAGCCCCGGCGCAACGCCCTGTGCCACCTGGCCAGCGCGCTGCGACTGCGCTTCGAGCAGGCCGGGGACCTGGGCGACCTGGAATCGGGGATCAGCGAGTTGATCGGAGTGCTGGGCGTGCTCGGCGCCGGGCATCCGCTGACCGGGCGGGTACTGGTCCTGCTCGCCGAATCGACGGTCGAGCACGTGGACAGCACCGGCGAGCCGGGGCCGTTGCGGCGGACGTTGCGCACCTACGCCTCCAGCGCCCGCGGGATGGCCGCCGACGACGCTCGCCGGGCGTTGGCGTTCGCCGGCTACGGGGCCTTGCTGCGCAGGCATTTCCAGCACGGCGGCGAGACCGACTCGCTGGACACGGCCGTCACCGCCGGGGAGGTCTCGGCGCAGGAGGCCGCGGGAGCCGACCGGCGGGCGGTGCTGAACTCGCTGGCGACGACGCTGCTGACCCGGTACGGCAACAACGGCGATGAGCAGGATCTGCGGCGTGCCGAGGAGGTCTGCGAACAGGCGGTCGCGGCCGGGCAGGATTCGCCGCACATCGCGTGGACGCAGCTCGGCGTGATCGCAGGGCACCGGTTCCGCCGCAGCACCCGCACCACGGACATGGAATCCGCGGTCGACTGGTTCGACCGCGCGCTGCAAGCGATGTCGCCGTACGCGCCGGAGCGTGCCTACGTGGCTACGCAGCTCGGACGCGCGCTGCGATCGCTGCACCAGCGCACCGGCAGGCGCCGGTACTACCGGTGGGCGCGCAGGGTGCTGTCCGAAGCGGCCGGGCAGCAGACGGCGCCTGCCGATCAGCGGCTGCGCGCGGCGAGCCTGGCCGGGCGGCTCGCGGCAGGGGCGCAACGCTGGTCCGAGGCGCTGGAGTCCTTCAGCGCCTCAGTGGAACTGCTGCCGCTGGTGGTGCGGGGTAAGCGCGCCGTGGCTTCTCCGGCCGTGCAGCAGCATTGGGCGCTGATCGCCGCGGACGCGGCCGCCTGCGCCGTGGAGAACGGCGAACCGGAACGCGCGGTCGAGCTGCTGGAGCACGGTCGCAGCGCGCTGATGTCGGACTTCCTGCCCGCCGAGGGCGAGCTGGGCAGGCTGCACCGGGACCACCCCGAACTCGCGGACGAAGCGGTGCGGCTGCGCAGGCTGCTGGACCGGCCTCCGGGCGAGCCCGCGCTGGCCGATCCGGAAGACGGCACGGGCCTGCGCAGCAGGCTGGTGCACGCCTGGGAGGACATGCTGCGCGAGGTGCGCTCGGATTCGGCGCACGCCGAGCACCTGCGGGTCCGGTCGTTCGCCGAGCTCTCCGGCGGCGAGGAGGGCTCGGTGGAGGGTTCGGTGGTGCTGGTCAACCTGAGCCGGTACCGCTCGGACGCGCTGATCTTGTTCGCCGGCCGGGTGGTGATCGTGCCGCTGCCGGGCGCCGGCCCGGACTCGGCGCGGGAGCAGGCGCGCGCCGCGCTGGCCGCCACCGAGCGGCGTGACCAGTCGGCGATGGTGGAGGCGCTGGATTGGCTGTGGCACAACATCAGCCGCCCCACCCTGGACCGGATGGGCTACGTGGGGACGCCCGAGGAAGGCCAGCGCTGGCCGCGCGTGTGGTGGTGCGTGATCGGCGCCCTCGGATATCTGCCGTTGCACGCGGCCACCGCGAAGGACGGCCCGAGCGCGCTGGACCGCGTGGTGTCGTCCTACATCCCGTCGCTGGGAGTGCTGGAGGACACGCGGCAACGGCCGCTGCCGGAGAACGGGGCGGCGTTGGTCGCCGCGAGCTCCAACGGCCGGGTGTCCCGCGAGTTGCCGCCGCAGAACCAAGTGCTGGCCCAGTACTGGCCGAACGCCGAGATCGTCTCACCCGAGACGGCGGCGCCGGACGAATTGCTGCGCATCCTCCCCGGCTACGCCTGGCTGCACGTGTGCGAACCGAGCGTGCAGTACCCGGGGCAGCCCGCTGCGGGCCGCCTCGTCGAACGGGAGGCGCCGCAGCGCCCGGTCGGGCTGGTCGACCTCGGCCAGGTGGGGCTGCAACACGCCGAGTTCGGTTTCCTGGGCAACTGCTCGACGTTCGTGGACAACCCCTCGGCCGCCGCGCTGCCGCTTGCCACGGCGCTCGGGTTCGCCGGGTTCGCGCATGTCATCGGCACCCTGTGGGAGGTCGACGAGGACAGCGCGCTGCGTGTGCACACCGAGGTCTACGACGACGTCTTCGGTTCGGGTGAGCACGACACCGCCCGCTCGGCGCACGCGTTGCACGGTGCGGCCCGCCGGCTGCGCGCCGCGCACCCGGACTCACCGGCCCGCTGGGCGGCGCACCTGCACGTCGGTCCGTGAGGTGCGGCCGCCGGGCCGTCCCCGCGGGCGGTGCCCGCGGGGACGCTGATCACTTCTGCGAGATGTGGGTGATCTTCCACTGGTCGCCGTGCTTCTTCGCGTTGAACACGACCTGCGCCGGACCGACCTGGTTCTGGCCGTTGTCCGTGCGGGTGGCGTTCTGGTCGACGAACAGCAGCACCTCCGCGCGGTCGCCTTCCAGCCGCAGCACGCTGCTGGCCTTGACGGTCGTGGTGACCACGAGCTTTTGCGCGGGAGCCTGCTGCTTGACGGTGGAGAACAGCTGGTTGTACTCGTTGATCGCGTCGCCCTCGAGGAGGTTCTTCGCCGCCTGCTCGGCCTTGCCGGTATCGGCGAAGTCGTAGGAGAAGATCTTCGCCGCGGCATCGCTGAGCTGCCCGTTGACCTCGCTGGTCGCAGCTTCGTCGACGAGTGCTTCATTGGCGGTGGCGGCGCTGCTGCGGTACGTCTCGACGCCGAACCAGACGGCCAGGCACGCCAGCACGAACGCCGCGACGAATCCAGCCGCGATCAGGGGGATAGCGGGCCGGTTCGGTCCGGCCTGCACGCGCTGCTGATCGGACTGCTCCGTGGTCTGCGCGTCAGCTCGCCAGACCGACGTGGACCCCGATGCGGCGGATCGGGATGCCGCGGATTCAGCAGTCGCGGATTCGGTACTCGCGGACTGGGACTGCTCGGACTGCGACTCCCCGGACTGGGACGGGGCGGACTGGTCGGTCCCGGATCGGGACGCGACGGCCGAGTCTTCGGATCGGACGTCGCTCGCGGTGGTCGCAGCGGCTGCCGAGCTCCGGTCGTCCGCAGTTTCGTCGCTGTTCTCGTCCGACGCGTCCTGCGACGACTCGGTCCCGGAACTCTCCGGCGTCGTCTGGACCGCATCCGCGGCGGCATCAGCCGAGTCGGCGGCCGCATCTTCCCGGCTTCGGTCGCGCGAGGCCGCCGAGTCCTCGCCGGCCGGTTCGGCCCCGGCCTCCGCACCCGGCGCGGTATCCACGGCTTCGACGGCGCCGTCGGCCTGCTCCTCCTGCTCGGGCGGGCCGCCGGGCCGGCTGAGGCCGACCCGGGACGACCGGTTCGACTTCGTTTCCGGTCGGTTGCGCTGCCCCGCGACGCGCTTGCGCGAGGTCGCTCTGGGACGGCGGGATTCGGGCACGGGAACCACTCCTCGAACGAACGGGTCAGCAGGTCTCGGGCGCGGCGTCAGCCGACGGGCACCGGACCGAGCACGCTGAGCTTCCACTCCTGGCCTTCGCGGGTGAGCTCGGCCTGGTAGCGGCTGCGCTTCTCGGTCGGCGGCTGGCCGTCCGGGGTCACGGTCACCTTCACGACCGCGATCATGCGGGCCTTGCCGGCGCGCTCGTTGAGCTCGGTCAGACCTGCGGAGAGCACCTCGGCGTTGGTGACGGTCTTGGCCTGGGTGATCCGCTCGGCGTTGGCCTGCCGCCCCTTCACGACCTCTTCGTGCAGCGGGCCGGTGGAGGACTGCGCCCACCGGTCCAGTCCGCGCTGCACGTCGTGGTAGTCGAGGGTGTTGAAGTTGATGACCGCCTGGGTGCCCGCCTGCAACGCCTCGTCGCGCGCGGTGGCGTAGCCGGCGGCGCCGCCACCGGCGGCCAACGCCCAGGAGACCCCGAAGAACAGCGCCGCGGCGGCCGCGACGACCACCGAGATCAGCGAGGCCATGGCCGGTAACCGCGTCCGCTCGGAGCTGCCGCGATCGGTCTCGACGGCCGTCTCGTTCTCGGACATCTGCTCACCTCGTTTCCCGGTCGGCCGGTCTGTCACTGGCCTGGGGCATTCTGCGCGCCGCGTACGTTGATCGGACTACCTGGTGGCTCCGCACAGTGTGCATCAGTGTTCAGCGGCATCGGAGCCAGGTCATTTCCGGCACGTTTCTCGGTCGACTCGTAACCCTTCGTGCAAGGCATCGGGTCGAAGACGTTCAGCGCCAACCCGAAGTGGGCGGTGCCGTCGCCGGGCACCACGCTGTAACCACCGGCGGAGACCATCGGATAGGTCACCATCAGCTGCTCGATGCCGTCGTTGTGCTGCGCCAGCAGCTCGGTGGTGCTGGTGAGGTTGCCGATCAACGTCCCCAGCTGCGGCCCCGTCTCCCGCAGCAGCCCGCTCACCTGCTGCGCGGCCGGTGGCGCCCGCTTGATCAGCTTGCGCAGGTCCGGATCGGAATCGCGCAGCTGCTCGGACAGCGCGCGCAGGTCGGAGCTGTAGGACCGGATCGCCGAGCCCTTGTCGTTCTGCGTCGCCAGCACGTCGGTGCCGTCCGCGAGCAGCTGCCGGGTCTGCGGCAGGTGCTGCTGGGCCTCGGTGGTGAACTCCCGCGTGGTGTCCAGCACGGTCTGCAGGTTGCCGCCGTTGTCCCGGAACGCCGTGCCGAGCTCGCCGACCACGGTCCGCAGCGAGTCCTCCGGAACCGACTTGGCGAACTGGTCCAGGTTCGTCATCAGGTCTTCGACGGGCAGCGGAGTGCTGGTGGACGAGCGCTTGATGACCGATCCGTCCTTCAGGTACGGCCCGCGATCGCGCTTCGGGCGCAGGTCCACGTACTGCTCGCCGACCGCGGAGCGCTGCGCGACCACGGCATCCACGTCGGCCGGAATGCGCGAGAAGCTCTTCTCGATGTCCAGCGGCACCTGCACGCCGTCCGCGGTCAGCTGCATCTCGCCGACTCGCCCGACCGGCACCCCGCGGTAGGTGACCTCCGCGTTCTTGAAGATCCCGCCGGAGTCGGCCAGCTGCATGGTCACCTCGTACCCGCGCGACCAGAACAGCCTGTCCAGCTCGGCGTAGCGGAAGCCCGCGTAGCCGACGCCGACCAGCGCGATGGCCACGAACGCGGCGATCTGCACGCGCATCTTGCGGCTGAGCATCAGTCACCTCCGAACAGGAAGCCGAGCAGGCCGCCGTTGTCGGACTTGCCCGGTTCCGGCGCCTTCGAGGTCTCCGGCGACTCCTTGCCCGGTTTGGCCGAGTCCGGTCGCGGTAGCAGGCCACCGGGTTGCTGCTCCGGCAGCGGCAACGGCAGCTTCGGCGGCTGGATCAGCGGCTGCCGGGAGCGTCCGATGTTGCCGAGGATGTTGGTGAGGTTGAGGTCGGCGTCGATGTAGAGGTTCGTGTAGTCGCCCTTGATGCCCTCGACCGCCTTGTCGGTGAACGGGTAGGTCAGCAGGATCTCGAAGGACTTCGGCAGGTTGTCGCCCGCCGCTTCCAGCTGGGTCAGCGTCGGCTGCAGCTGCTGCAGGTTGTGCACCATGTCCGCACGGCTCTGATCGACCACGTTGGTGGCCACCCCGGAGAGCTTGTCCAGCGACTGCAGCATCGTGACCAGCTGCCCGCGCTGCTCGTTGAGCACCCGCAGTCCGGGCTCGAGATCGCGCAGCGCGGTGTCGATGTTGCCGCGCTGGTTGTTCAAGCTGGCCGAGAGCCGGTTGACGCTGTCCAGCGCGCGGGTGATGTCGTCGCGCTGCGCGTCCAGCCCGCCGACCAGCTGGTCCAGGTTGTTCAGCAGCGAACGGGCATCGCCTTCGCGGCCTTGCAGCGCCGTGTTTAGTTCCTTGGTGATGTTCTGCAGCTGGGCCACGCCGCCGCCGTTGAGCAGCAGCGACAGCGCGCCGAGGACTTCTTCGACCTCGGGGTTGCGGTTGGTGCGGTCCAGGCCGATCACGTCGCCGTTGATGAGCTTGCCGCGCGGTTGCTCGGGTGCGGGCGGATCGGCCAGCTCGACGTACTTCTCACCGAGCAGGCTGGATTGGCGCAGCCGCGCGATGGCGTTGCCCGGCAGCTTGACGTCCCGGTTGACCTGCAGCGTCGCCTCGGCGTCCCAGGAACCGTCGGCGAGCCCGATCGCGCTGACCCGGCCGACCGGCACGTCGTTGACCCGCACCGCCGCGTTGGGCACCAGGTCGAGCACGTCCCGGAAGCGCACCTTGACCTGCAAGGGCTTGTCGCCGACGTCGGCGCCGCCGGGCAGCGGCAGCTGCGAGACGCCGGTGAACCCGCAGCCGGTCAGCAGCACCAGCGCGGCGACGGCCAGGCCGAGCAGTTTGCCCGCGCGCCCGCGGTTGAGCGTGATCACTGGCCACCTCCGGTGACGAGCGGTGCCCCGGCCGAACCGAGCGGCATCGCCGGCCCGCCGGATGCCCCGCCGCTCTGCGCGGGCGGATTGCCCTGCGCCTGGGACAGCAGATCGGCGATGCTGGAGACCGGCAGCAGCCCGTCCAGCACCGGCTGGATCGCCTTGCAGGCGTCGAGCACGTTGCCGGGCAGTTCGACCGGGGTACCGCCGGTGGGCTGGCGGACGAGCTTGCACACCGAGACCAGCGGCGGCTGGTTCAGCTCGTTGATCACCGCGCGGGTGTCCAGCGTCCCGGACGCGGCGTTGTAGGAGTTCTGCAGGTTGCCCAGCGCCAGCGGCGCGTCGGTCAGCGACTCGGCCAGCGCCGACTTCTGGTCGACCAGCACCTTGGCCACCGAGTTGAGCTGGTCCACATTGGACTTCAGGTTCTCCCGGTTGTCCCGGACGAAGCTCTCCACCTTGCCCAGCGCCACGGCGAGTTCGGCCATCGAGGCGCCGAGGTCCTCGCGCTCGCCGGCCAGCAGCGAGCTGACCTCCTGCATCTGGTCGTTGAACCGGCGCACCTGCTGGTCGTTGGCCGAGAGCATCCCGGTGAACTTCTGCAGGTTGTCCACCGTGGCGAACAGGTCCTTGCTGCTGCCGGAGAGCGTGGTGCCTGCCTGCCCCAGGTGCTGCAACGTGTCGGCGAGCGCCTGTCCGTTGCCGTCCAGGTTGGCCGCGCCGGTGTTGAGCAGATCGGTCAGCGCGCCGTTCTTGTTCGCTCCCTGCGGGCCGAGCGCGTGGGTGAGGTCGTTGAGGCTGCGGTAGACCTCGTCCAGCTCGACCGGCGTGGCGGTGCGCTCCTTCGGGATCACCGCGCCGTCGCGCAGCTGCGGCCCTCCCTTGTAGACGGGCGCCAGCTGCACGTACCGGTCGCTGACCACGCTCGGCGAAACCGCGACCGCGCGGGCTTCGGCGGGCACGTTCACGTCCCGGTCCAGCGACATGGTCACGCGCACCGTGCGGCCCTGCGGGACCACTTCGTCGACGGTGCCCATCGGCACGCCGAGCATCCGCACGTCCCCGCCGGGGTAGATGCCGACGGCCGCGGTGAAGTAGGCGGTGACGCGCTTGTCGTTGCCGGAGAACATCCACCACACGCCAGCGGTGGCCAGCAGCACCACCGCGCAGCCGATGGCCAGCAGGCGGGTGATCGGGAATTTCGCGGACCGGGTGCTCATGGCTTGCAGCCCTCCGGGTTGATCGGGCCGACGGCGGGCGGCAGCAGCCCGCAGATGTAGGTGTCGAACCAGCGACCGGTGCCGAGCACGTTGGAGAACAACCTGGTGAACGGTCCGAAGGCGGCGATGCTGCGGTTCAGGTTGTCCTGGTTGCGCTCCAGCATCGCGGTGACCTTGTCGAGCTGCTGCAGCGTGGGGCCGAGCTGCGCCTGGTTGTCGTCGACGAGTCCGCTCAGCTGCACCGACAACGCGCGGGTGCCGTCCAGCAGCGAGCTGATCTGCTCCCGCCGGTCGCGGATCTCCTCCAGCAGCAGGTTCCCGTCCTTGAGCAGCTTCTCGAACTCGGCGTTGCGGTCGGCGACCGTCTTGGACACGTTCGAGGTGTTCTCCAGCAGCTGCTTGAGCTGCTGGTCGCGGGAGGCGATCGTCTGCGAGAGCGCGGAGAGCCCGTTCAGCGCGCCCCGCACGTCACCCGGGGTGTTCGCGAAGGTGTCGGACATGACGCGGAAGCTCTGCGCGAGCTGATCGGAGTCGATCGAACCGACGGTGCGCTGCAACCCGCTGAACGCCTCGATGACGTCGTAGGGCGCCATCGTCCGGGACATCGGAATCGGGTCCGAACTGGACTGCTCGGCATCGCCGCGCGGGTCCAGCGCGAGGTACTTCTGCCCGAGCAGCGTCTTGATCTTGATGGCGGCGGTGGTGTTGTTGCCCACCCAGGAGTCGGTGACCCGGAACTTCACCGCCACGTGGTCGCCTTCCAGCTCCACCGAGCTGACCGTGCCGACCTTCACCCCGGCGACCCGGACCTCGTTGTCGGTCTTCAACCCGGCGGCTTCGCTGAAGTTCGCCTGGTACGTGGTGCCGCTGATCAGCGGCAACCGCTCGAAGTTCATCGCGAGGACGAACCCGAGCACCAGCACCAGCAACCCGGCGATGCCGATCTTGAGCGGGTCGCGTTTCTGGAAAGACGTCATCCTTGGCACCTCGGCTGGGTCGCCGGCAGCAGCGGCAGCGGCAGGTTCACGTCACCGACACCGACATTCCCGGAGACCCCGCACAGGAAGAAGTTGAACCAGGCACCGTGCGAAGCGGTCCGCGAGATCGTGTTCAGCTTGTCCGGCATGTTCTGCAGCACCCGCTCGGTGATGTCCTCGTTGTCGTTGAGGTTCTTGGACAGTTCGCCGAGCTGGTTGATGTCCTCCCGCAGCGGCGGGCGGGCCTCGGAGAGCAGTCCGGCGGTGGTGTTGGTCAGCCCGTCCAGCGCGCCGACCGCGTCCCCGATCGAGTCCCGGTCCGCCGAGAGCCCGGAAACGACCTGCTGCAGCTGCACGATCAGTCCGGACAGCTGCTGGTCGCGGGCGTTGACGGTGCCCAGCACGCCGTTGAGGTTGTTCACGACCTGGCCGATCACCTGGTCCTTCGCCGCGATCGCCGAAGTCAGCGACGAGGTGTGCGACAGCAGGCTCTGCACGGTGCCGCCCTCGCCCTGCAAGACCTGGATGATCTCGTAGGACAGCTGGTTCACGTCCTTCGGCGACAACGCCTGGAACAGCGGCTTGAACCCGCCGAGCAGCGTGGTCAGGTCCAGCGCGGGCTTGGTCTGCGCCAGCGGGATGGTGCCGCCTGCGGGCAAGTGCTGGTTGACCGGGCCGGGGCCCTGCTCCAGCGCGAGGTAGCGCTGACCGACCAGGTTCCGGTACTTGATCGTGGCGGTGACCGACTTCGGCAGCTCGCGCTGGGCGACGCTGAACTTCACCTCGGCCAGCCGCCGGTCGACCACCCGGATGTTCTCGATCTCGCCGACCTTGACCCCGGAGATCCGCACCTCGTCGCCCTCGTTCAGCGCGGTCACGTCGGTGAACCGGGCGGTGTAGGAGTTCGAGGAGCGCAGGTCGTTGTTCGCGATGGTCATGATCAGCAGGCCGGTGGCCAGCACGGTGACCAGCACGAAGATCAGGAATTTGACCAGCGGGCCGGTGATGCCGCGACCGTTCATCGGTAGCTCACCTCCGCTCCGCGCAAGACCGGGCCGACCAGCAGCGATCCCCAGCCGGGAACCTCCTTGGCAGGCACGCCCATCGACGGGGCAAGCACCGTGGAAACCATGTCCCGCTCCATCGGCGAGTTCTGCAGACCGAGTTCACCGCCGGCGGCCCCGGAAGCGGACTGCGGCGACGTGCTCGCGGGCGCGCCGCCTCCTGCGCCACCGCCCGAGCCGGGCAGCAACCCTTGATCGGCCGGGCGGGCGGCGGGCGGCGGCACCGAGCCGTCGTGCAGCGGGCCGTCCGGCGGGTACTGCGGGAACGGGTTCGGGCCGTTGCGGAAGTCGTAGCAGCGCGGCCCGCGCTTGTCCCCGTACTCCGGCTCGTCCTGGTTCGGTTCGTACTTGCCGCGGTTGGGCACGACCTCGAGCGTGATGTGCAGGCCCGGTTCGTCGGTGCCCGCGCCGAAGGCTTGGTTGACCCGCGGGATGAACTCGGCCATGTCCTTGGTGAAGCACGGGTAGGCCGGGGAGTACTTGGACAGCACGTCCAGCGTGGGCCGGGAGGTCTCGCCGAACCGGATCAGGTTCTGGCCGTTGGCTTCGAAGAACTTCGTCGCGTCCCCCGACGTCGTGGTCAGCTGCGAGGTCAGCGTCCGCAGGTTCTGCTGCTGATCCACCAGCGTCCGCGCCGTGGTCGAGAGGTTGCCCAACGCCTGCAGCACGTCCGGCGCCGCCTGCTCGTAGGTCTCCGCGACCCCGACCACCTCGCGCAGGTTCGCCTGCAGATCCGGCAACGACGGATTCAACTCGGACACGTAGGAGTTCAACCGCGAAATCGTGTCGCCGATCGACTGGCCCCGGCCCTCCAGCGCGTGGTTCAGCGAGTTCAGCGTCGTCGCCAGCTCGGCCGGATGGATCGCCTCCAGCACCGGCATCGTGTCCGACAGGACCTGCTCCAGCTCCACCGACGCCCGCGTGCGGTCCTGCGAGATCACATCCCCCGCCTGCAACCGGCCCGCCGGATCCTCGGGCGTGTCCAGGGACACGTACCGCTCACCGAACAACGTCCGCGGCAGCAGCCGCGCCGAAACGTTGGCGGGCAACAACTTCGCCTTGTCCGGCTCCAACTCCAGGTGCACCGCCGAGCCGTTGCGCGTCGGCTCCACTTCGGACACCCGGCCGACGATCATGCCGTGGGTCTTCACGTCCGAGTCCGGCAGCAGCTGGTTCCCGGTCGAAGCCGCCTTCAACACCACGTCCGTGCTGGAGGTGAACGCGCGCTGATACGTCGCCACCGTCAGGGCCAAGAACAGCACGATGCACATCAGCAGTGCTAAGCCCAATAGGCGCCGTCGCGCCGTGAACAGAGCGGTGCGAGTACTCATCCCGTGATCCGAACCGTCGTAGTGGTGCCCCAGATCGCGAGGCTGAGGAAGAAGTCGAGCAGCGCGGTCGTCACGATCGCGGTGCGCACCGCGCGGCCGACCGCGATGCCGACGCCCGCCGGTCCGCCGCTGGCCCGGTAGCCGTAGTAGCAGTGCGTCATGATCACCACGACGCTGAAGACCAGCACCTTGCCGAACGACCACAACACGTCTTCGGGTGGCAAGAACAAGTTGAAGTAGTGGTCGTAGGTGCCCGCGGACTGCCCGTAGAGCATCACCGTCACGGCCCGCGAGGAGATGTACGAGGTCAGCAGGCCCAGCACGTAGAGCGGCACCACCGCGACGAACCCGGCCACCACCCGCGTCGTCACCAGGTACGGCAGGCTCGGCACGCCCATGACCTCGAGCGCGTCGATCTCGTCGGAGATCCGCATCGCGCCGAGCTGCGCGGTGAACCCGGAACCGACCGTGGCCGACAGCGCCAGACCGGCCACCAGCGGCGCGATCTCGCGGGTGTTGAAGTACGCCGAGATGAACCCGGCGAACGCCGAGGTGCCCAGCTGGTTCAGCGCCGCGTAGCCCTGCAGCCCGACGACGGTGCCGGTGAACAGCGTCATGCCGATCATCACGCCGACCGTGCCGCCGATGACCGCCAGCGCCCCGCTGCCGAAGCTGACCTCGGTCAGCAGCCGCAGGGTTTCCTTGATGTAGCGGGTGAGCGCCTTCGGCACCCAGGCCAGCGTCCGCAGGTAGAACGACATCTGGTCGCCCAGGTCGTCCAGCGTCTCCAGCGGTCGCCGGAACACGCGCTTCGCGCGCTGCGAGATCGTCGTCATGACCCGCTCACATCCCCTTGGGCGGCACGAGCTGCATGTAGACCGTGGTGAGGATGAAGTTCACCGCGAACAGCAGCAGGAAGGTGATCACCACTGCCTGGTTCACCGCATCGCCAACGCCCTTGGGCCCTGGCGGCGGGTTCAGCCCGCGGTAGGCGGCGACCACCCCGGCCAGGAAGCCGAAGATCACCGCCTTGAGCTCGCTGATCCACACGTCCGGCAGCTGCGCCAGCGCGTTGAAGCTGGCCATGTAGGCACCCGGGGTGCCGCCCTGCATGATCACGTTGAAGAAGTAGCCGCCGAGCACGCCGACGACGCTGACCATGCCGTTGAGCAGCAGCGCCACCAGGATCGCCGCCAGCACCCGCGGCACCACCAGGCGCTGCACGACGGAGACGCCGAGTACCTCCATGGCGTCGATCTCGTCGCGGATCTTGCGCGACCCCAGGTCGGCGCAGATCGCCGAACCACCGGCGCCCGCGATCAGCAACGCGGTCACGATCGGGGCGGCCTGCTGGATGATCGCCAGCACGCTGGCCGCACCGGTGAACGACTGCGCGCCGATCTGCCTGGTCAGCGAGCCGAGCTGGAGCGCGATCACCGCGCCGAACGGGATCGACACCAGTGCGGTCGGCAGGATGGTGACGCTTGCGATGAACCAGCACTGCTGGATGAACTCGCGGTATTGGAACGGCCTGCTCGGCAGCTGCCGGCACACGTCGAGCCCGAGCGCGAACAACCGTCCCGTCTCACGCAGCCCTCCCGCTCCCGGGAAGGACCGTGCGCTGCTCGCCCGCGACTTCGTGGGCGGTGCGCTCACTGCTCACCGCCTTTCCGGCGACCGAACCAGCGGCGCCGTGCGCGCACCGGTTCCTCATCTGGCTGGTGCCCGGACGAGAACGGGGGCTCGCCGGGGTGCGGACGCGGCCGGGGCCGCGGGGTCGGGCCGGGTCGGGCCCCTCCGTCCTGCGCCGGGTTCGGCGGGAACTGGCCGGGGCCGGACTGATTCGCCGGACCGGGTTGATTCGCCGGACCGGGCTGGTTCGCCGGCCCCGGCTGGTTGGCCGGGCGGGGCTGATTGGCAGGACGGGCCTGGTTGGCCGGGCCGGGCTGGTGTGCCGGCGCCTGCTGGTGCTGCGGCGCGGCTTGCTGCTGGCGCTGCGCGGGCTGCTGGTGCTGCGGCGCTTGCTGCTGCGACGGAACCCGAGCCACATCGGCGGTCGGCAACGACCCGCTCATCGACGCGGCCGGAACCGGCGCAGCGCCCTCGCGTATGCCGTAGTACTCGCGGTCTTTCGCGCTGAGGCTGTTGACGATCTCGCGCTGAGCTTCCGGGGGCAGCGAACCGAGATTCGCCATCACCCGGTTCTGCCTGCGCCGCACCGCGGCCCGCTCCGGCAGTCCCGCGGTGGCCTCCAGCTGCGGAATGATGTGCGGCACCCGCGACTCGTCCTGCAACTCCGCGAGCTCGGCGGCGGCCTGCCCGGCGTCCTTCTCCTCGCTCATCCCGATCGGACCCTGCTTGCGGCCGTTGAGGAACTGCTCCACCACCGGCTCGGTGGAGGTCAGCAGCATTTCCCGCGGCCCGTACATCGCGAGGTTGCGGCGGAACAGCATTCCGATGTTGTCCGGCACCGTGCGCGCGGTGTTGATGTCGTGCGTGACGATCAGGCAGGTCGCGTCGATCTGCGCGTTCAAGTCGACGATCAACTGATTCAGATATGCGGTGCGCACCGGGTCCAGACCGGAGTCCGGCTCGTCGAACAGCAGGATCTCCGGATCCAGCACCAGCGCGCGCGCCAGGCCCGCGCGCTTGCGCATACCGCCGGAGATCTCACCGGGCAACTTGTCCTCGGCACCGATGAGACCGACCATCTCCATCTTCTCGAGGACCACTTCGCGGACCTGCGACTCGCCCTTGCGGGTGTGCTCGCGCAACGGGAACGCGATGTTGTCGTAAAGGTTCATCGAACCGAACAGCGCACCGTCCTGGAACAGCACGCCGAACAGCTTGCGCACCTCGTAAAGCTTGCTCTCCGAACAGTCGCAGACGTCCACGCCGTCGATCAGCACGCTGCCCTGCTCCGGTTTGAGCAAGCCGACCAGCGATTTCAGGAACACGGATTTACCGGTGCCGGAAGGTCCGAGCAGCACGCTGATCTCCCCGGTCGGCAGGGTCAGCGATACGTCCCGCCAGATGGTCTGCGCGCCGAAGGACTTGGACAAGCCCTCGACCTTCACCTCGACACCCATCCGGCACCTCCGCGTTCCGTCGTTGGCCGCGTTGCTCGTCGGCAGCGCTTCCGCCAGGTGCAGTAGTGCAACCCGGCCGGGAGCCTCGCATACGTGACTCGACTAACGAACGTCAGTAGCGTCACACCTGGCTAACGAGCGAGACCCGGACAGGTTACTCACGAGTTCAGTTGATTCCCAGAGGCGCACCGGAACTGTTCCGAAGTGTCCGAAACCATCGATCCGGCGGCCGAAATGATCAAGCGTTCGTGCGCGGAGCGCAAAAAAGCGGGCACTCTGCGCGAGTACCCGCTTGCAAAACCTTGCACGGCAGCCGTTCGAGCGGCAGCCGCATCCCGCGACGCCGAACCGCGGAACAGTCCGGCCGCCCCGCGAATCGTTATCGGATCGAACCTGCGGTCGTCGGCCACCGCAGATGAATGCGCGCGGAACGCGCGACAAAAGCCATTCGACGGGCGCGGAACGCGCGCCCGGGCGAACTATTCCGGAAAACGGAAAAGCCGACCGGTCCCGGGACCCTTGCGGCCCCGGGACCGAACGGTGAAGATCACTTCAGGGAGATCTTGGCGCCGGACTCCTCCAGCTTGGCCTTGGCGTCGTCGGCCTTCTCCTTGTCGACCTTCTCCAGGACGACCTTCGGGGCGCCCTCCACCATTTCCTTGGCCTCCTTCAGACCAAGGCCGGAGACGACCTCGCGGACGACCTTAATGACCTGGATCTTCTTGTCACCGGCGTCGTCGATGACGACGTCGAACTCGTCCTGCTCCTCCTCCTCGGCGGCCTCGGCACCGGCGGCGGCCGGGGCGGCGGCCGCGACCGGGGCGGCGGCGGTGACGTCGAAGGTCTCCTCGAACTGCTTCACGAACTCGGACAGCTCCAGGAGGGTCATCTCCTTGAAGACGTCCAGCAGCTCGTCGTTGCTCAGCTTGGCCATGTCGGCATTCCTTTCAGATCTGCGCCCGCCGCAGGCACGTGCGGGCGAGCGGTGCGGTGCACGGGCGTGGTCCCCGGTTGCGCGGCGCAGTCAGGGCCGGGCGGGTCGGGGCCGGGGGCGGATCAGGAGGCCGCCTCGTCGCCCTTCTTCTCCTCCAGCGCAGCGGCCATCCGTGCGACCTGCGAAGCAGGGGCGGCGAACAGGCTCGCGGCCTCGTTCAACTTGCCCTTCAGCGCACCGGCCAGCTTGCTGAGGGTGGCCTCGCGGGAGTCCAGCTCCGCGATGCGCTCGACCTCGGAGACCGAGATCGGGCGGCCGTCCATGTAGCCGCCCTTGATGACCAGGTTGCTGTTGGTCTTCTGGAACTCACGCAGCGCCTTGGCCGCGTCCACCGGTTCGCCCTCGATGAAGGCGATCGCGGTCGGCCCCAGGAACAGCTCGTCGAGCCCCTCCACCCCGGACTGCTCCGCGGCGCGCTTGACCAGCGTGTTCTTCGCGACCCGGTAGGTCGTGCCCTCGCCGAGGGCGTCGCGCAGCTGCCCGAGCTGCGCCATGGACAACCCGCGGTACTCGGTCACTACGGCGGCCGTGGCGGTGTTGAACCGCTCGGCGATCTCGTCGACCGCGTTGACCTTCTCGGGCTTTGCCATGTCGCCTCCTCTCTTCTAACGACTCGCCAACCCGCGGTGCGGGTTCGTAGCCGGCAAGTGATCCCGAGGAGACGAAAAACGCCCCGGCGCAGCAGGCACGGGGCGTACGTGGCACCGGCGCGAAAGCGTCCTGAATGAGGTGCCGCCTCGTCCTCCTGCGCGGGCCGCCCGCATCGCACGGGACCTTCGTTCCCCGGACCGGCGTGCGGCGCGGGGAAAGACCAGCGGTCTTAGGTGGAACTGCGGCGACTATACACGGCGGTTCACCAGGCACTCCGCGGCCACCCCCGGATTGCGCGGCAGGCCGCGGTGACATTGGCGCGGCAAAGCCGCGGCGACATTCGGGCGGCCCAGCCGCGGCGACATTCGGGCGGCCCAGCCGCGGCGACATCCCGGCGGCGCAACCGCACTGCATTGGTGCGGCACAGCCGCGGTGACTTTGGTGCGGCAAAGCCGCGGTGACATTGGTGCGGCAACGCCGCGGCGACATTCCGCAGCCGAGATCCGGCGACCTTGCCCGGCACGGCAGGATGTCAGGCGTGGCCGACCCGAACGAGTCGCACCGCGACGACCGATCCCAGCGCCCGGACGCGAAACCTGCTGCCGAGGCCGCCGACTCCGCCGAGATCGTGGAAGCAGAACTGGTCGAAACCCCGCCGGAGGCCGACCGGCAGCGCGCCGCGCCCGGCCCCGCCGACGACGAGCAGTTCCGGCAGTACCAGCAATTCCTCGAGTTCCAGCGGTTCCAGGAATGGCAGCGCCAGCAGGGCACGACCCAGCAGGGCGAAACACCGCCGGGCACGCCCCCGCCGGAGCAGGACGGCTCCGCCACCGGCTCGCCGCGGCGGCCCGAGCAGCGCGCACCCGGCTGGAAGAAGGCGCTGGGGCTGCTCCGGTACAAGATCGTGCGCAGGTTGATCTACCTCGTCGTGATCCTGCTGGTGCTGTACTACCTGCTGCACTCGCTGCTGGTCTCGTTCACCGGAGGGAGCGGCGGCTCCTCCGCGCCCGGCACGGGCGGTGGTTCGCAGGCTGCCGCGCCGATCGCACCGGGAGAGCCGGACCTGGCGATCTACGCGCTGTACAACTACATCGGCGGGAACTCGCCGGAACAGGCGTGCGCGTTGTTCACCGATACCGGCAAGGCGGCCTTCGCCGCGAGTTACGGCACCGGCGACTGCCCGTCCGCCGCGCGCCAGGCCCGGGCAGCGGTCACCGGACCGGCGAGCTACCGCGACCCGATGTTCCTCAACGCGCTGCAATCCACCGGCACCCAGACCAAGGTCGACTCCTGCGCGGTGCAGGTCGGCGGCGGTCCGGCGCTGGGCACCATGCGCATCAGCAGGCAGCCCGACGGCGGCTGGCTGATCGACCAGTACGCGCCCGCGAACTGCGGCTGAACGCAAAAAGGTGGGCCGCCCATCGCGGGACGGCCCACCTTCAGCTGCGGTGCTCGATCAGGCGGAAGCCTCGGTGAGGTTCCGCGTCAGCGCCGGGTCGACCGGGATGCCCGGGCCCATCGTCGTGGTGAAGGTGACCTTCTTCAGGTACCGGCCCTTCGAGGTGGACGGCTTGGACCGCAGGACCTCGTCCAGCGCGGCCGCGTAGTTCTCCACCAGCGCGTTGTTGTCGAACGACGCCTTGCCGATCACGAAGTGCAGGTTGGCCTGCTTGTCCACCCGGAAGCTGATCTTGCCGCCCTTGATGTCCGCGACGGCCTTGGAGACGTTCGGGGTGACGGTGCCGGTCTTCGGGTTCGGCATCAGGCCGCGCGGGCCGAGCACCCGCGCGATCTTGCCGACCTTGGCCATCTGGTCCGGGGTGGCGATCGCCGCGTCGAAATCGAGCCAGCCGCCCTGAATGCGCTCGATCAGCTCCTCCGAGCCGACCGCGTCCGCCCCGGCGGTCTCGGCCTCAGCGGCCTTGTCGCCGGTCGCGAACACGATGACCCGGGCGGTCTTGCCGGTGCCGTGCGGCAGGTTCACGGTGCCGCGGACCATCTGGTCGGCCTTGCGCGGGTCGACGCCCAGCCGCAACGCCACCTCGACGGTGGGGTCCATCTTGACCTTGGAGGTCTTCTTGGCCAGCTCGACGGCCTCCAGCGGCGCGTACAACCGCGCGCGGTCGACCAGCTCGGCGGCCTGCAGGTATGCCTTGCTGCGCTTAGTCATTTCCTCTGTCCTTAACGGGATCAGTCGTGGTCGAGCAGGGCTGCGCGAGCCCTCCCACACGGGCCTGGTCAGCCCTCGACGGTCAGGCCCATCGACTTGGCGGTACCGGTGATGATCTTCTCCGCCTGGTCCATGCTCTTGGCGTTGAGGTCGACCCACTTGGTCTGCGCGATCTCGCGGATCTGGTCCACGGTCACCTTGCCGACCTTGGACTTGTGCGGCTCACCGCTGCCCTTCTGCACGCCCGCGGCCTTGAGCAGCAGCTTCGCCGCCGGCGGGGTCTTCAGGTTGAAGGTGAACGAACGGTCCTCGAACACCGAGATCTCGACGGGCACCACGTCGCCGCGCTGGTTCTCGGTGGCGGCGTTGTAGGCCTTGCAGAACTCCATGATGTTCACGCCGTGCTGGCCGAGCGCGGGACCGACCGGCGGTGCCGGGTTGGCCTGGCCGGCCGAGATCTGCAGCTTGATGATCGCTGCGAGCTTCTTCTTCTTGGGCGGCATCTTCAGCTTCCTGTGTCCTCGGAGTGCTCGCCCGGCCCGTTCTCCCGGACCGGGCACGGGCGCGGGCCACGATGGCTTCGCCCGTCGCCGCGGGAGGTCCTGCCTGGTCCTCCCGCGGCCGGCCGGAATCCCCGTGTCGGCCGGTGGCGGCGCGGGGAGCCGGTCAGATCTTGGAGACCTGGTTGAACGACAGCTCGACCGGCGTCTCCCGGCCGAAGATCGAAACCAGCACCTTGAGCTTCTGGTTGTCCGCGTTGACCTCGCTGATCGTCGCGGGCAGCGTCGCGAACGGGCCGTCCATCACGGTGATCGACTCGCCCACCTCGAAGTCCACCTCGACCGACGGCTTCGCGGAAGCCGCGGCCGGCTCGGCGGCCTTCTTGCCCGGCTCCGGCTTGGCCTCCTTCTCGGCCTGCGGCGCCAGGAACTTCAGCACGTCGTTGATGCTCAGCGGCGAAGGCTGCGAGGTCGCGCCGATGAAGCCGGTTACCCCCGGCGTGTTGCGCACGGCGCTCCACGAGGAGTCGTTGAGCTCCATGCGCACCAGGATGTACCCGGGCAGCACCTTGCGCTGCACCATCTTGCGCTGGCCGTTCTTGATCTCGGTGACCTCTTCGGTGGGCACCTCGACCTGGAAGATGTAGTCCTCCACGTCCAGCGTCTGCGCGCGGGTCTCCAGGTTCGTCTTGACCTTGTTCTCGTAGCCCGCGTACGAGTGGATCACGTACCACTCGCCGGGAGCGCGGCGCAGTGCGGCGCGCAGCTCCTCGACCGGGTCCGGCTCGGCCTCGCCTTCGGTCTCCGCCTCGGCGTCGGTCTCCGTGCCGGTCGATTCCGCCTCGTCGGCCTGCTCGGCCGCGTCGGCGGAACCGGGGGCATCCGCGCCGGTGCTGTCCTGCTGCGCGTCGGCGCCGGCGGCTTCGGGCGAACC
Source organism: Saccharopolyspora galaxeae (assembly GCF_016526145.1). Lineage (GTDB taxonomy): Bacteria > Actinomycetota > Actinomycetes > Mycobacteriales > Pseudonocardiaceae > Saccharopolyspora_C > Saccharopolyspora_C galaxeae. The sequence continues at coordinate 324,119 of NZ_JADDUE010000002.1, read as the reverse complement.
GGTGTCCTCGCCGGAGTCGGCGGCGCGCGCGGAGTCGACGGCCGCGGAGCCCGGGACCGCCTCGGCGGCCTCCGGCTCCTCGTTGCGGCCGGTCAGCTCCTGGCCCTCGTGGGGAGTCCCCTCTCCTGAGGTCACAGTCGGTCTCGCTTCCTCTCGTGCGTTGTGCGCCGGGTCGATGGCGGCTCGGCCCGCGTGGTCCGCCGGGCCGGTGGCGCTCAGCCGAACAGCCAGAGCACGCCCTTGGCGAACAGCACGTCCAGACCCGCCACGAACGCCACCATGATGCTGACGAACACCAGCACCACCAGCGTGTAGGTCACCAGCGCCCGGCGTGTCGGCCAGATGACCTTGCGCAGCTCGGCGACGACCTCGCGCAGGAAGCGCCAAACCTTGCGGAACGGCGAGACCCGACCCTGCCGACCGTCCCGCGAAGGGGTCGGCCGGCCCTTCGACTCGGTTGTGCGCGTCGAGCCGTTCGACCCGCTCGCGCTTTCCTGCCCGCCCTTGCGGGCGGCGGCACGGGAGGAGCGGCGCTCGCGTCGTGCGGCGGCGCCGGAAGGCTGGGCGGCGTCATCACGCTGCTCGTCCGGGCCAGCCCCCTGTTCGCGGTCGTCGCTCACGCCTGCATCCTCCGCTCACCGTGTGCATCGACGCAGGGGTGACAGGACTCGAACCTGCAACCTGCGGTTTTGGAGACCGCTGCTCTGCCAATTGAGCTACACCCCTTCGCGACCGGCGGTCGCGACGGCACACACGATACAGCCCGCTCCAGCACGACCGACGCCCAGTTCGGCCGCCCAGGTGCGAGTGCACCGGTATCCCGGGACGGGAAGTCTACGGCACGGTGCTGATCACTTCGCACGCGCGTCCCCGTTCGCCCGCCGCCCGCAGGTGGGGAGCGTGCCCGCAGCCGCGGTCCTCTGCAAAGATGCCCGCATGGCCGCACCAGAAACACAGCACACGAAGGCGCGCGTGTCCGCGCGCATCGGAGGGATCAGCGAGTCCGCGACGCTGGCGGTCGACGCCAAGGCGAAGGCGCTCAAGGCCGCGGGCAGGCCGGTGATCGGTTTCGGTGCCGGCGAGCCCGACTTCCCGACCCCGCAGCCCGTCGTCGACGCCGCGATCGCCGCGTGCTCCGACCCGCGCAACCACCGCTACAGCCCGGCTTCGGGCCTGCCGGAGCTGCGCGAGGCGGTCGCGGCCAAGACGCTGCGGGACTCCGGCTACCAGGTCGAGCCGAGCCAGGTCCTGATCACCAACGGCGGCAAGCAGGCCGTCTACCAGGCGTTCGCCGCGCTGCTCGACCCTGGCGACGAGGTCCTGCTGCCGGCGCCGTACTGGACCACCTACCCGGAGGCGATCACCCTCGCCGATGGCAAGCCGGTCGTGGTGCCCACCGACGACTCCACCGGCTACCTGGCGAGCGTCGAGCAGCTGGAGGCGGCGCGCACCCCGCGCACCAAGGTCCTGCTGTTCAACTCGCCCTCCAATCCGACCGGCGCGGTGTACCCGCCGGAGCAGATCGCCGCGATCGGCCGGTGGGCCGTCGAGCACGGCATCTGGGTGATCACCGACGAGATCTACGAGCACCTGGTCTACGGCGACGCCGAGCACGTCTCGATGCCGGTGGCGGTGCCGGAACTGGCCGACACCTGCGTGGTGCTCAACGGGGTCGCCAAGACCTACGCGATGACCGGCTGGCGGGTCGGCTGGATGATCGGCCCGAACGACGTCATCAAGGCGTCGACGAACCTGCAGTCGCACCTGTCGTCGAACGTCGCGAACGTTTCGCAGCGCGCGGCGCTGGAGGCCGTCAGCGGGCCGCTGGACGCGGTGGCCGAGATGCGGTCGGCCTTCGACCGCCGCCGCCGCAAGATCGTGGACCTGCTCTCGGCGATCCCCGGCGTGTCCTGCCCGGAACCGGAGGGCGCGTTCTACGTCTACCCGTCGGTGAAGGGGCTGCTGGGCAAGGAGATCCGCGGGCAGCGCCCGCAGACCAGCGTGGAGCTCGCGGAGATCGTGCTGGAGCAGGCCGAGGTCGCGGTCGTGCCCGGCGAGGCGTTCGGCACTCCCGGCTACTTCCGGTTGTCCTACGCGCTCGGCGACGACGACCTGGCCGAGGGCGTCGGCCGGGTCGCGGAGCTGCTCGGCGAAGCCGAGTAACCGCCCGGGCGACCGAAGACGAACGGACCGCGCATCCTCCGGGTGCGCGGTCCGTTTCAGTTCGTGCCGGAGTTCGCCGGGCGGGCCGCGGCACCGACCGTCCGGTTGATCCGGCGCGGCGCCTGAACTCGCGGCACCGGTTACTCCGGCAACCGGACGACGGCGCTGGCACCGCCGAGCACGCTCTGCTCGGCGCTGCGGGCGGTGATGTTCACCTTCACCGTGCCGTCCTCGTTGACCGCGGCGACCTTCCCGGACAGCTCGACGACGGCGCCGCCCTCGTCCGGCGCGGCACCGTCGTCGGGCACGGCGACGGGCCGGGTGAACCGCACCGAGTGGTCGACGATCGCGGCCGGGTCTCCGGTCCACTCGGTGACCAGCCGCGCCGAGAGCGCCATCGTGAGCATTCCGTGCGCGATCACGTCGGGCAGTCCCACCTCGGCGGCAAACCGCTCGTTCCAGTGGATCGGGTTGAAGTCGCCGGAGGCGCCCGCGTAGCGCACCAGGTCCGCGCGGGTCAGCGGCACGCTCAGCGGCGGCAGTTCGTCGCCCTTGGCGACCTCGGACGCACGTACCTTCACGCCTGCTCCTCCTCCGCTGCCGTACCGCGAGCCACCAGCGTGGACAGCGCGGTGCACACCGGTTCTCCCTCGACCGTGCCGATCTCGGCGCGCACGGTCAGGAAGTCGTTGCCCGCGCGGGCCTTGATGTCGTCCACGAAGACCGTGGCGCGCAACCGGTCCCCGGCCCGGATCGGGCGGTGGTGGGTGAAGCGCTGGTTGCCGTGCACGACCTTGCTGTAGTCCAGTCCGAGCGCCGGATCGTCGACCAAGGCGTCCTGCGCGCGCATGGTCAGGATGATCGCGAAGGTCGGCGGCGCGATCACGTCCGGGTGGCCCGCCGCCTTGGCGGCCTCCGGGTCCCGGTGCAGCGCCGAGCCGTCGTGGATCGCGTCGGCGAACTCGCGGATCTTCTCCCGGCCCACCTCGTAAGGCTCGGTCGGCGGGTACTCACGTCCGATGAATGCTTGGTCGAGCGGCACGCCACGCAGATTACCGCCGTCCGTCGCGCAGGCAGCCAGCGCGCGGTCGTCGCGCGTCGGGCGCCACCAAGTCGATAGGGCCGCCGGACGCGAAAAACCCGCCGCGGCCGGAGCCGGGCGGGTTTTCGGTGATCGGGAGACCGCTGTGCCTCAGCGGGTCTCCTTGTGCGTGCGATGCGTGCCGCAGTGCGTGCAGAACTTCTTCATCGCCAGCCGGTCGGGGTTGTTCCGCCGGTTCTTGTTGGTGATGTAGTTCCGGTTCTTGCACTCCTCGCAGGCCAGCGTGATCTTGGGGCGAACGTCGGTGGTGGCCACAGAGGTGCCCTTTCTCTCTAGTACTGCGTACCGGTCGGCTCGCTCGGGAAATGGGCGAACCACGAGCTGGTAGCGGTGGCCGGACTTGAACCGACGACACAGCGATTATGAGCCGCTTGCTCTACCGACTGAGCTACACCGCCATCCTGAGACCACCGGCTCGGCAGGTCTCAGCACCACCGAGGGTATCTCATGCAAAACAGCCGCAGCACCCAGGTAACCGAGCACCGCGACTGTCTACCGAGCCCCAATACGGAATCGAACCGTAGACCTTCTCCTTACCATGGAGACGCTCTACCGACTGAGCTATTGGGGCGTGCCCTTGCGGAGCGATTAGAACTCTACACACCCGCTGACCATGGTCGACAACCGGGGTCTGGTTCTATTGAACGCGCAGGTCAACGGCACTATTCCGGCGTTGGACCGGCGGCGGCGAGCGGAACCGGCCGATCAGTGCACGAGTGTGAGCACGGTCTCGGATCGCGATCCGCGCGCCTTCACCGTGCGGGCCTGCAACCACGCCTCGAACCGATCCTCCGGCAGCGGGCGCGAGATCAGGTAGCCCTGCGCGATGTCGCAGCGCATCCCGACGAGCTGGTCGCGAGCGGCGTCGTCCTCCACGCCCTCGGCCACGACCCGCAGATCCAGCGAGTGGCCCAGCTCGACGATGGTGCGCACCACCGCCATGTCGCTGAGGTCGGTGCCCATGCCGAGCACGAAGCTCTTGTCGATCTTCACCTCGTCCACCGGCAGCGTGCGCAGGTAGGCCAGCGAGGAGTAACCGGTGCCGAAATCGTCCACGGCCAGCACCACGCCCAGCGCGTGCAACCGCCGCAGCACCGGCATGGACCGCTCCGGCTCCTCCATCACCGACGACTCGGTGAGCTCGAAGGTCAGCAGCTCCGGCGGGATGTCGTGACGCAGCAGCGCCTCGCCGACGCGGTCCGGGAAGGACTCGTCGTTGAGGTTGCGCACCGAGAGGTTCACCGCGACCGACATCCGCAGATCCCGGTCCAGCCACTCCCGCACCTTGATCAACGCGCGCTCCAGCACGAACGAGGTCAGCGCGTCGACCAGGCCGGTCGCCTCGACCACCGGCACGAACTCGTCCGGGTCCAGCCGCCCGTACTCCGGGTGCCACCAGCGCACCAGCGCCTCGGCGCCGACGACCTGCCTGCCCGGCAGCGCGACCTTCGGCTGGTAGTGCACCTCGACCTGGCCGGTGTCCAGCGCCTGCCGGAACTGGGTGACCAGCTGGAAGCGGCGCAGGAAGACCTGCCCCATCGCGGGCGCGTAGCCGCGGACCACGTCTTTGCCGTTGCGGGCGGCCCGCACCGCCACGTCGGCGTGCTGCAGCAGGGTGTCGATGTCGTCCTCGTCATCGGCGTCGGCGGGCGCGGAAGACGAATACCCGGCGACCCCGGTGGCTTCGACCACCAGCCGGTCCAGCGGGTAGGGCTCGGCGATCACCTCGCAGAGCCGTTCGCCGAGCTGGTGCGCCTGCTGCTCGGTGCGGTCGATCAGCAGCACCGCGAACGAGTTGGCCTCCAGCCGCGCCAGCGGCACTTCGTGGCCGAGCTCGTCGCGCATCCGCTGCCCGGCGGCCACGACCATGCGGTCGCCCCAGGTGTAGCCGAGCGCTTCGCTGACCGTGGTGAGCAGGTCCAGATCCACCCGCAGCACGACCGCCGTGCGCTCGTTGCGCAGCTGCTCGGCGGCCATCTCGCGGAACCCGGCGCGGTTGAGCAGCCCGGTGAGCAGGTCGTGGTAGGCGTCGTGGCGCAGCCGCGCCAGCAGCCGCCGGTTGTCCATCGCGGTGGCCAAGTGGCTGGCCAGGGTGTGCAGCAGCCGCACGTCGGCCTGGCCGAAGCCGCGCCAGCGGCTGACCCTGTCGTGCGCCTCCACCGCGCCGAGCAGCTGGTTCGCGCCGCGCAGCGGCACCACCAAGGACTCGTAGGCGCCGCGCAGCCGCAACGCGCGACGCACCTCCTCGGGCGCTTCCAGCGTCCGGAACGAGCGGACGTGGGTGCCGGGCAGCTGCAGCAGCGGGTCGTCGCGCAGTGCCTGCGGGCTCGCCGACTCGGCCGCCTCGGGCAGCGGCTCACCTGCGACGAGCGTGCTGACTTCGCCACGGGGGTCCAGACGCAGGCGGACCACGACGCGCGTGGCGTTGAGCTGTTCGCGGATGCGTTCGGCGACCGGTTCCCACTCGCTGACCGAGGTCTCCGGGTCCGCCGCCTCCGCCGGAGCGCGCACCGCGGACTGCCCGGAACGCGCCACGCTGAGGCTGACGTCGCTGAGCGCCTCCAGGTCGCGCTGTTCGCGCAGCAGCCCGGAATACGCGCGGTAGAGCCCGATCACGGCGACGGCGACCAGCGCGACCAGCAACCATCCCCACTTGGTGCTGCGGGCCACCTCGTAGCCGATCAAGCCGACCGAGGTGTTCAGCAATCCGACCGCCAGGGTGCGCACCGCCAGCCGTGCGGCCGCGGTCAACCGCATGCCGCCGCCCAGCACGTGCAACGCCGCCAGCGCGAACCCGCAGGAGATCAGCGGAGAGGTCAGCGTGCCCAGCACCGGGCCGAACCAGGCCGGCGCGATCGGGTTCAGCGGATCGTCCAGCGCGTTGTTGACCGCGGTCGCCACCGCGAACGGCACCGCTACCTCGAGGCAGAAGACCCCGGCGTTGTAGACGACGTGGGTGGCCGCGCGCCGACCGACCTGCGCGCCCAGCCCGGCGAGCAGGTTCGCCGCGAGCACCACCTCGAACGGAGCGGTCAGCAGGCCGAGGATCAGCGGGATCTCGGTGAACGAGATGGTCCAGCCGACCCGCTTCACGTCCACGTCGATGGTCAGCTGCTCGGCCAGCAGGAACCCGACGGCCAGCAGCGGCCCGATGATCAGCAGCTCGGGGCCGTATTCGTGCCGCGTCCAGTAGGAGGTGAGTCCGGAGACCAGCAACCCGGCCAGCAGCACGAGCACGGAGAAGGTGGTGAACGAGCGCCTGCGCGCCGGATCGACCTCGGCTCGCACGGGCGGGCGCGGCGGGTCCAGCGTCGCCTGTGGATCGAGGGTGTGGTGACGCTCGATCATCCACCCTCCTCTGCCCGGCGACACGAATGTCGCACCGGAATGCCGCGCCGATCGTGACGCACGACGGCCACGGTTGGCCAGGGCCGGATGCCCCAGTCACCGCGCGCGCGGGCGGCGCAATCGCCCGTACCGGTATCGGGTGCCGACCGATTCGCCTGCGCAGAGCTTGGACTGACCAGCGCGTTCCGCGAACTGGCCGAGTGCGGGCGGGTCGTGCGGGAAAGCCCGCGGCGGCCCTGCGAGCGCTGTGAGAAAGGCCGCAGCAACCGATCACCATGCGCGCGGAGAGTGTTCATGGAACACCCTCCGTGATGTCGATTCCGTCGATCAGGGCAATGGGGACGGAGCGAGCCCGCTCCCGCCGCGGCTCGCCGGCAGGATCATGTCAAGCCGAGCTCGTCCAGGTAATCCCGCAACGCGCGGTCGAGGTCGGCCAAGCCCGACTCCTCGGACGGCAGGTGCCCGGCCCCGTGCAGCGCAGCGAACCGGCCCGCCGGACCGAGCCGGTCGAAGAACTCCCTGGAGAACCGCAGCGGCGTCCACCGGTCTTCCGCCGGATGCGCCAGCAGCACCGGCGGGCCCGCGTAGTCCTCCGGCTCCACCGCGGGCGGCGCGCAGACGAAGCTGCGCAGGAATCCCAGCGACATCCAGTTCCCGCCGCCCAGCGGATCCGCCCAGATCGCGTGCGCGAACTGGGCGTGGTTGGACATCGCGGCGATGTTGACCAGCCAGCGCGCCGGTGCCCACGCGGGCGGCAGCGGCATCGACACCGCCCCCGGCAGCAACCCGAGCAGCACCGACCACCGGCCGAGTTCCGGGGTGCTCGCCAGCCGGCGGCGAACGACCTCCCGCCGCGGGTCGGCCAGGCCGGTGGCCACGACTCCGGCGATGGGTGCGACCCCGGCGACGGGTGCGCCGCCGCTTCCCGCGCGGGCGGCCACGTCGTAGGCCAGCCGCCCGGCCGAGCCCACTCCCATCAGCACGATCGGCCGCTGATCCTTGCGCTGCTCGGCCACCACCAGGTCCGTGACGCACTGCTGCCAGGTCCGGTAGGTGACCTGCCGCAGCCCGCTGGCGGTGAGGCCGAAGCCGGGCAGGTCGGGGGCGAGGAACTCGACGTCCAGCGAGGGCAGCCTGCTGTAGGGCGCCAGCATCCGGCCGTATCCGCCGATGCCGTGCAGCGCGATGAGCTTCGCCGGGGCGTCCGGGCGCGGCACCCGGTCCACGTGCACCCGTCTGCCCCGCCACGACCACCAGCTCTCCGCCGGCGCTTCGCCGGGCGAGTCGAAGCTCATGCCGCTGGGGAAGTACTCCTGGTAGCGCAGCCAATGCTCGTGCTGCGCGTAGCTGGGACCGACGACGCTGTCGGAACCTGGGGAATGGACGGTACGCACGTCTCGAAAATACGGAGCGGGTTCAGCGATGCGCATCAGCCAGGAGAAGGCACGCTACTGGTTCTCGACCTCCCGAGTCGCCCGGTTGGGAACCGCCGATTCGGCCGGTGCACCGCACTTGGTGCCGGTGACTTTCGCGGTGCGCGAGAACGTGGTCGTCACCGCAGTGGACCACAAGCCGAAAACGACCACGTCGCTGAAACGGCTGCGCAACATCACCGAGAACCCTCGGGTGTCGTTGCTGGTCGACCACTACGAACACGATTGGTCGGCGCTGTGGTGGGTGCGCGCGGACGGCGTCGCCGAGATCGTCGCGGCCGCCGATCACCCGGAGCTCACCGAAGCGCTGGCGGCGAAATATGAGCAATATCGCAACCAGCCGCCGCAGCATTCGATGATCGTCGCGCGGATCGAGCGCTGGAGCGGCTGGAGCGCTTCCTGATGGTTCGACTTGCTCATTCGCGGATTTCCGCGTTCAGCCCGCCGGTTCCATGAGGTAGAACCGACGCCCCTGGTCGTCCGAGCAGCTCGCCAGCCGCCCGAACGGCCGCTGCTGCGACGGCTCGGCCTGCCCGCCGAGCTCGCGCACGCGCGCCAGCGAGGCGTCGATGTCGTCGACCCGGAAGCACAGCTGCACGTCGTCGTGCTGCCCGCCGTGCATTCCGGCCATCGGGTGCACGCCGTCGATCTGCCAACCGTCCGGGACGTTGCCGGCGGAGAAGCGCCAGCCGAGCAATCCGCCGTAGAACTCCTTCGCCGCCTCGGAATCCGGAGTGGCGATGGTGATGTAGTCGATGTCGCCCTGCCGCGGCCTGCGCGGTGCTTCCGCGAAGCCCGCCGCGGGAGTCGTGATCTGCCAGCGGTGCCCGAACGGGTCGTCGAGCCGTCCGGAGCGGCCGTAGAACCGGTCCTCGGCGTCCCAGATCTTCGGCGCGCCCGCGTCCCGCGCGCGCTGCAGCACCGCGTCGACGTCCGCGACCTGGAGGTTCAGGTTCACGCTGGCACCGCCGCGGGTCGCCGGGCTCGCCATGTCGATCTCCGGGAACTCGTCGGCGAGCATCAGCGCGCAACCGTCGACGTCGAGTTCGGCGTGCCCGATGCGGCCGTCGTCCATCACGTGCGGCTCGCCGCGCAGGCGCGCGCCGAAGACCGTGCCGTACCACTCGATCGCCTGCCTGGCGCCGTTGACCGCGAGGTACGGAGTGAGGGCGGTGCCGGTCCGTTCAACGGTGGTCATGGCGGTGCTCCCCTCGTCGTGCGCAGCCGCGTCGCTGCGCTCGCCCCATGGTGTCCCCGGGCACCGACATCGCGTCGGTTCCGGCGCGCCGGGTCGTAAGGTGCGTGGCGTGCCCGAACCGTCCGAACAGCAGGTCGCCACCGCAGAGCTGTCCCGCTTGGCGGCGGCGCTGGACGTGGTCGACGCCCGCGCCGAGCTGAACCACCGCTACCGCAAGCTGATCACCGATTCGCGGCAGGCGCTGGCCGCGCCCCGGGTCCGGCTCACCCAGGCCCGCGGTATCGGCAAGAAGCTGATGGTGCTGGTGAAAGCGGCCGGGCCGGACTTCCGCGCGGCGTTGGACGATGCCGAAGCCGCGGCGATCGACGCGGGGCTCGCGCAGGCCGACGAGCTCGTGTACGGGACGTGAGCCGGATTTCCGGCAGCGGGCACCGCCGGCTTTCGGCGGAACGCGGCGGCGAAGCTTGATCGACCGGTTCGGCGGGCACCCTCCCGGTGCACCCCCGCGAAACGGAGGACCGATGAACGCCCCCGAGCCGAACACCGAGCAGATCACCATCTGGCGCAACCTGCTGGACTCCTTCGCCCAGCTCAGCGCGGCCTGGCAGGCGGCGGAACAAGCGCAGCGCACCGCCGAGCAAGGCGCCGGACCCGGCACGTTGCAGATGCCGGAGTCGCTGGTCACGTCGTTCTCCCGAGCCGGGTCGGAGGCCTCCGACGCGCTCAGCGGTGTCGCCGCGGTGCTGTCCAGGCAGACCGGGAACGACGAGACGTTCGAGGGAGTCGCCGAATCGCAGCGCGAAGCCAGGGACGCTTGGGCTGCAGCGCATTCCGCGTTGTCCGACGAGGAGTCCTGAACCGGTTTCGGACCCGCACGATCTTGGCCGGGAAATACCCTGAGTCGAGCGTAGAACACGCATCGTGCGAAACCGCCCGGAAATCGCGCACGACCTTGAAGCCGACCGCCTTGATCTGAGTAGAATCCCCGATGCCCGACGGCGGTGATCTCCGCTGTGATCGGGTGGAACCGAACTGGGGAGTTCCCGCGTCATAGCGGTTCGCGAACACGGTCGCCACTGGTGGCAGCGGCGAGAACCGGGAGGGTGTTGCGTGAAGTTCGACATGGGGTCGTCGACGTTGTCGGCGTTGACGAAGCAGACGCAGGGTTCCAGCGATGATCTGGGCGCGTTGATCCGCCAGCTCATCACCGCCGCGGAACCCCTCGAAGGCAAGTTCAACGGGGCCGGGCGGGCCGCGTTCGACTCGTTCAAGGCACGGGCCGACGAGATCACCGGCGAGCTCAACGGCTCGCTGTCGGCGATCTTGGGCGGGCAGTCCGGCATGGACCGCTCGTTCGGCCAGGGCGATACCGAAATGGCCGACAACGCCTCGGCCAACCAAGGCTCGGCCAACTTCGACGCGGCCCGCTTCGGCGCCCGCTGAACCCGGGGGAATCGTCATGAGCATGGACCGGCGCAGCTTCGACACCGGCATCTCGCAATCCGTCCAAGGCGACATTCAAGGCATCATCGGACGCCTGGAATCGGTGATCTCGCAACGCGACCAGGCCGTGGCCGCAGCGATGGCCGACTTTCAGGCCGACGGCGTCTCCGACGACTACCACCACGTCGAGCAGCGCTGGAAGTCCGCGGCCACCGAAGTCCGCCAGATCATCAACCTGCTCAAGCAGACCATGGCCCAGAACGACGACTCCGCCAACAGCGCACTGTCGCGGGCGCGCTCCGCGGTGCAAGGCATCGGCTGACGCCGGCGAACTGGGGAGGGAACCGTCGTGGGCCGGTGGGACATCCAGCCGTCCGGAGTGCAGGGCGTGCTGCAGCGCGTGGAAGGCGTGGCCGAGCAGTTCGAGAGCCACGTGCGCTCGATCAACGAGGCGATGCAGGGCGCGGGCGCGGAAGCGTCGTCCGGGATCGTCGGGCAGGCGCTGCAAGGCTTCGCGGAGTCGCAGCGCAGCGACATCCAGTTCGTGTTCAGCCGCACCGGCGCCGCGATGACCGGTGTGGCCAACGCCACCCAGGCGTACGTCCAGGGTGATCTGGAGATGGCGGCCAACGCGCAGAGCAGCGCGAGCGCCGCACCGGAGCCCCGGATGCCCGGAGGCCCGCGGTGATCAACCCCGCCGAGATCCCGCAGATCCCCGGCGACATGGAGGCGCTGCGCGGGCACGCCGCCACGCTGCGCAGCTCCGGCTCGTCGTTCAGCTCGACCGGTGCGAACGTGCACTCCACCTGGCAGGGCCTGGCCGCGGTCTACGAGGCGCCGGAAGCCGGGCAGCTGCTGAACGCGACCCGCCCGGTCTCCGAGATCAGCGATTCCATCGGCGGCGACGTCGAACTCGTCGCGAAAGCGCTGACCACCTACGCCGACACCGTCGCGCCGATCAAAGCGCGGCTGGAGTCGCTGCGCACGCAGGCTCGGGCGTTCGTCGGCTCCGTCGAAGGCCACGACGACTGGCGCGAGGACGAGGGCAAGGTCGGCGCGCACAACCAGCTCCTCTCGCAGGTCAACGAGGCCGTCGCGGAATGGATGGCGGCGCAGCGCGCCTGCGCGAACGCGATCAACGCGACTTACGGCGGCACCCGGTACGTCGCCGACAACGGCGATGGGCGCCGGGAGGGCAACGAGTTCGGCTACTCCAAGGACCAGCTCAACTCGGCCATGGCCGGCGAGGGGCTGCCGTGGGGCAAGCCGGAGGAGCACGACGGCGGCATCCTCGGCGACGTCTCGGACTTCTTCGTCGGCATCAAGGACGGTGCCGTGCAGATGGTCACCGACCTCGGCGCGCTGATCGGCTACTCCGACGGGCAGTGGAGCTGGTCGACGGCCGGTGCGGCGTGGAAAGGCCTCGGCACCTTCGCGCTGGCGATCGGCACGTACTCGATGCCCGGTGGCATGACGCTGGACCAGTCGGTCGGCCTGCCCGGCTTCAAGCGCGGCGAGATGGGCGGCACGCTGCTCAACGCCGGCAAGTCCATCATCGCCTACGACCAGTGGGGCAACGGCCACAACGGCCGCGCCGCGGGCCAGGCCACTTTCAACGTCGTCTCCGCCGTGGTCGGCACCAAAGGCGCGGGCGGCGCGCTGCGCGGCACCGGAGCCGCCATCCAGGGCGCGAAAGCCGCCGGGACGGGCGCCCGCGTAGGCGGCGCCATGGTCCGCGCCGGGGACTTCGTCGCCAAGATGCCCACCGTCGGCGAACTCGGCCTCAAGGTCGCCAACAAGCTCGACGTCCACATCCCGCACCTCGGCCCGACACCCGCGGTCGCGGGCGCCGGACACCACGTCGACATGCACGTCCCGGAAACCCGCGGGCCGGAGGTCGCGCGGATGGACGGCGGCGGGCACGGCGACGGGCCGAGCCTGGGCGATGGGAGGCATCGGGGATCGGACGGGCCAACTACGTCCCAGTCGAGTGCACACGTCGGAGACGCGGCGGACGGCGGACACAAGCACGTTCCAAACGCCCCACAGACCCACCACGTACCGCAGGACGCACCCCACCTGACGCCGCACGAATCCGGCCACAGTCAGCACGCGCCGGACGGACACGGCGACACGCATAGCGGCACCAGTCACCCCGACACCGGTGACCACACCGATATCGACCATAGTGGAGCGCACGACAGCGGTCGCGGCGCAACACCGCACTCGCCCGACACCGAGCCTCAAGGGGTCCAGCCCGACGGATCTTGGCAGGGCGAACACGGGCTGCGCCTCGATCCTGGCGCCAACGCGGCAGCCGAGCGGTTCATCGAGCGTTCCGCGGCCAACGAACCCCGCATCACCGAACACATGCGGGTGATCGAAGGCTCCATCGACCACGGGCGCTTGGAAGGGCTGGACTTCCGCCTCAAAGGCGAGGATTCGCTCAAGCGCAAGCTCGCCACGGACATGGCCGAGGACATCAACGTCGCCCCGGACGAAGCGCTCGCCGGAATCCGCGACTCGGTCCGCTACACGCTGGAAGTCCCCTCCGGCAACTACAGCCACGGCGTCCAGCACGCGGTCCACCAACTGCAGTCCCAAGGCTTCGAGAACATCAAGTTCAAGAACACCTGGGACGAAAGCGGCTACAAGGGCATCAACTCGACCTGGCGCGACCCGGCCACCGGCCAGACCTTCGAGCTCCAGTTCCACACACCCGAGAGCTTCGCGGCCAAGATGGACGCGCACGAGCTCTACGAGCAGCAGCGCCTGCCGGGCAATTCACCGGAACGCATCGAGCAACTCCAAGCCCAGCAACGCGAGATCTTCGACCGCTTGCATCGGCCCTCCGGGACCGGGGAGCTGGCCGTGCAGTCTCACCCGGACGCGGCGCCGGATCTTGGTGACAACGTTGTTCCCGAAGGCCACCCAACAGGGCACAATGCCGACTCAGGAGGTACGGACCCGACTTCCGATGATCCTGGATCGGGCGAACACGCTGGTGCGGTCCACGACCCGGTTCATCGGCAGCAGCTGATCGACGAAGTCGAACGGCTTGGCCACAAGATCAATCGGGATGACGTCGTGCAAATCGGGCGCAACCGCGATATGCAGGTGACCTGGCTCGAAGGCGGCAACGAGCGAGCAGGACTCGGGCATATGCTCACGGACAAGCGTGTCGCGGAGTTCGACCGCGCCGGCATTCCGCGTGAAGACATCGGCGAGGTCGCGTTTCGAGCAGCCACCGAGGGAGAGCCAGTTGGCATCTCCGGCAAGGACCGGATCGTCTACGAGGTCGATTACCATGGAGAAACCAAACGGATCGCGGCGACGGTGGGTGACAACGGTTACATCGTCGGGGCCAATCCGATCAGCGCTGACAAGAAGTTGAAGCCGCTGCCCGGACTGGATGTGGAGTGAACAGATGAATCTCGTCGTGACCTTGATGTGCGAGTGGCGCGAGGCGCCACTCTGGGTTTCGCGGGACGGTGGCGTCGCGGATCCGTACGAGGTCGATGAGATCTCCGAAATGATCCTGCTGGACGACTCCCTGCTGCGAGATGTGGCCGAGTGGGACGCGCGGTTCCAAGCAACCTATCAACCTATCGACCCCGCAAGTTCAGGTTTTGCGACCAATGAGGATAAGCAGAAATTCCTCGCTGATGGCCGCGTCTTGGCCCAGCGATTGCGCGACTCGGTGGACGGTTCCGCCGTATCGGTGGAATACGCCGGTGACGGCTCGATCGAAGTCGAACCCGTCGGCCCGCCCGATAACGTCTTCTACTACGCCAAGATCGACGAAAATCACCCTCGCACCGATCCTCGCGGCGTCGTCCGGCGCCGGTTCGTAGACGAGGCTGCGCATGACGAGGCATTCACGCGGAACCTGCGCTGGGAGCCGACCGAATACCTCCGGCGCTACGAGTTGGGTCACAACGATGTGGAGCACGTGGAGATCAGCATCAGCGAGGCTGAGGAGTTCGTGCAACGGATGACCCGAGAATTCAGCCAGTGATCACCACCTTCGAGCAGTCCGCTGAAGCCGGACCGCATATCACTGCCATCCTCGGCGGCCGACGAGGTGGGAAATGGATCGATTGATGTCGAGATCGGAGGCGCTTGCAGCGGCCGAGGAGCTGCTCCGGGGTGAGTTCGGTCAAGAGATGCGGACGGAGCGCAGCGACGAGGTCGTCCTTCTGGAAGAGGACATGATCGAGTACGGAACGGCCTGGCTGGTCCCGTTCAACTCGCGCACCTACGTCGAGACGGGGAATCCCGTCAAGTTCCTCGTGCCCGGAGCCTGCTTGGCCCCCAAGGACGTTGCGATCGCCCCGCACTTCCCTCCGAGCGCCTTGCCCGTGGAGGAGTACCTCGACAAGGTACGGTCGAGATGAATTGGGCCATCTGATCGAGATCACGTAAAATAAGAATTCTTCTTGACAGCGCTCGGGTGCTGAGTGGTTCGACGCGCACCGAGATCAGGCGCAAATGAATCGATCCTTGGAAAACCCATCCGCTGGATGGCGCTCGAGCATGTCGCAGGCTCCGCCCGGTAGCCATGAAGCCCGAAGCAGGCTGCATGAATTCCTCGTGCGGCACTTCGGGGAAGAACTAAGCCACCCGGAGCTGGGGCCGATCGCTGTGCGCGAAGGGGTTGCGCAGGATTTCGATGTCGCCGAGACGTTCGTGGTCGACACCGTCCGAGCCATCGGCAACGGGAATCCGGCCGACGGCCTGATGAGCGGCGGGGTCGTGGTTCCGAAGGACGGCTCGCCGGTGCAATGGGCGCCTACGACAGTGCCGGTGGAGGAGTACGTGCAGGCTGTCTCCGACGGCGAGCGCTGGTGGTCGACCGGCGGCGCCAAACCGGTCGGAAGTCGTCTACTACGGGTTGATCACGCCGGGGCGTACGCGCAGCGATCCGAGTGGAATCCTGCGTCGGCGCACCGCAGCGGGAAAGACGAGCGACGAAGTCTTCACGAGAAATCTCCGGTGGGAGCCGACCGCCCACTTCCGCAAGTACGAACTCGGCCACAACGACGACGACCACGTCGAGATCACCCCCGCGGAAGCGGCCGCGTTCGTCCGGCGAGTCGCACACCGTGCGAGGCCCCAGAACGTCGACGAACCCCGCGCGTACTCCCGGACCGAAGAAAAGCAGGCGTTCCTGGCGAACGCCAAGGAATCGGCGAAGCGGCGGCGCGAGATGCCGCCGGAGGAGCAACGGCCGTTCCCGCGGCCGGATCGGTTCTCGGGCGAACCGCTCGGGACGGACGGCGACGGGCACATCAGGACCCGCCGGTCCGAGTGAGCTACTCGCGGGCGGACTGCCCGAAGTGTTCGAGGACGTCGGTGAGCACCTCGTACGGTGCCCGCGAGTCATCGGTGAGCGAGCACCAGGCCGCTTGCCGGCGGTCGAGTCCGAGCAGCTGGACCTGCGCGGGCGCGCGCCGGGCGTGTTCGGCGCCGTGTTCCGCGACTATTCGATGGCCGAGCAGGATGCCGTGGGGCAGCGGGGGCGGGTTCGGCTTGTTCCAGCGCAGGCCGTCGAGGCGGCCGGGTTGGGTCGCGACCAGCATGGAGCGGGCGTTGCCTGCCACTGCGGCCGCGAGCTGGTCGATCGCGGCTCGGCCGACCGCGCGGGCAGCGGGCCCGGCCAGCCGCAGGCGCTCCCGCACCCCCTCCTGGACTCGAGTCACTTCAATCGTGCCGATCGCGGTCGCGGAATCCTGACCGCCGACGAGAACCACCGTGGACGGATTCGGCGCGCGCTGTTCGCAGTGCCGGGTGAGCTCCCGCGGCGACCACGGTTCGGAAGCCGGTTCGGCCACGCCCCAACCGCTCGGCCGACCGCCGGTGAGCGCCTGCACCGCCGCTTCCGCGCTCAAGCCGAGCTGCAGCGAAGCATGGGCGCCGTGCAGCGTGGTGACCTGCACTTCGACGCTTTCCGAACCGGTGGCCACCAGCGGGCCCGGCGCCCCGGCGGCGGCGAACCGGGCGCCGTCCCAGTGCAGCGGCTCACCGGTGAAACCGTCGCGGAACCGCTCCTCGTCCTCGCGCACGATCCACTGCGCGTGCCCGTCGTCGATGAACAGTTCGAGCGGGTAGGTGATCTGGCTGCGCAGCGGCGTGAGGATCTGCAGCACCCGGCCGTCCCGCGCCGCGCTCACCGCGGCGTCGGTGAGCCAGCCGGTCAGCGCCACCACCCGCCGGTCCTGCTCGACGACGACGGCCTGCGCGGTTTCCCGGTCGGCGGCGGGGTGGTTCAGCGGGTCGACCACGACACACCCCCGGACGCGGCGATCAGCGCGCCGGTGAAGTTCCGGGCCGCTGCCTCGGCTTCCGGATCGCGCCCAGGGGCGTGGGTTTCCACCCACCACGCGGGATGCGGCGCGTCGCCGACGCCGAGCAGCCGCTGCGCCTCACCGGGAACCTGGACGAGGCGGGCGCCTTCGGTGCTCAGCAGCAACCGGCCGTCCTCGCGGTAGAGCTGGATCAGCTTGGACTCGTCGATCGTGTTGACCCGCAGCTGCGTTCCCGCGGCCCGCATCGCGGCGATCAGCTCGCCAGGGCCCGGCTGGTCGCGGCACAGCGCGACGATGTCGAAAGTCACGATCTTCTCCCAGTGCTCGCCCTCAGTGTTAATAGCAGCGGTTACGTGTCCCCCAGATAAGCGCTCTGCACCATGCGCATCGGATCGCCCGGCCTGATCAGCTGCGCCCGCCCCGGCGGCAAGGTCGTGGGCCGGACGCCGGGGAACAACTGGCCCTCCGAACGGTCGCCGGACATCAGCAGGCTCAGGCAACCGGACTCCCGGACACCCATGGTGAACGGCTCGAACAATCCGCGGGCCGCACCCATCACCCGCCGCGTCAGCACCACGTGCAGCCCGAGGTCGCGGCCAGCGGCCAGGTGCGGCACGAACGGCGCCAGCGGTTGGCTGCCGGAGGCGGCGAGCACGTCGTAGTCGTCGACGACCAGCACGATCCGCGGGCCGGCCGGGTGCTCCGGGTCGCCGCGTTTGACCAGCTCCTGGCACACGGCCTGGGCGAGCTGGTTCGCCAGCGCGTGGTTGGTCGCATAACCGCCCAGGTGCTCGTCCGGCACCAGATCACCGAGCCCGTGCCTCGGGTCGAACACCGCGAAGGTGATCTCGTCGGCCGGATACCGGCGCACCAGCTCGCCGGTGACCAGCTTCAGCAGGTTCGTCTTGCCGGTGGCCGAGTCGCCGAGCACCAGCAGGTGCTGGTCGCGGCCGAACAGGTCCAGCACCGCGGGCTCGAAGTCCTGCTCGAACCGGCCCAGCGGCACCCCGCGGGACTGGGGTGATCCGTCGGACTGGGGTGATCCGTCGGACTGGGGCAGCTCCGCCGGATCCAGCACCGCGGGCAGCACCCGGATCGGCGGCGGCACCGGACCGGTCCACGTGCTGCGCACCAGCGCCGCGGCTTCGGCCAGGCCGCTGCCCGCCGGGTCGGCCACCGAATCCAGCCGCGGCAGCGCGAGCTGCCCGAACAGCTTGTCCGCGGTGAGCGCGCGGCCGTTGTCGGCGATGGTGCGGGCCAGCTTCCCCTCGATGCTGGACTCGGCGGAGTCGGTCAGCTTCAGCTCGATCCGGTTGCCGAAACCGACCTGCTGCGCCCCGCGCACCTCGTTCCAGCGCCGCGCGGTGGCCACCACGTGGATGCCGTAGCGGCCGCCGCGGGCCAGCAGGTCGTGCACCCGCGGCTCGATCGACTCGAAGGCGGCCGCCAGCTGGCCGTAGCCGTCGAGCAGCAGCACCACCTCGGTGCAAGGCAGCTCGCCGGGCTCACCGCGCAGTTGCGCGATGTCGTCGATCTGCTTGCGCTGGAACAGCTTCTCCCGGTCGGCGAGCATCCCGTGCAGTTCGTCGATGGTGCGGCGCACCCGCTCGAAGTCGTCGCGCCCGGCGACACCGCCCACGTGCGGCAGCTCGGCCAGCCCGCGCAGGCCGTTGCCGAGCAGGTCGATGGCGTAAACGCCGACGTCGGTCGGCCGGTGGGTGCTCGCCAGGCCCAGCGCCAGAGTGCGCAGCGCGGTCGTCTTCCCGGTGCCGGGACCGCCGAGGATCATCAGGTTGCCGCCGGACTCGGCCAGGTCGAGCGTCCAGGTGCCTTGCCACTGGTGCGCCGGATCGTCCAGCAGCCCGACCGGCACCGGCAGCCCGCCGTCCGATTTCGCGCGCAGCCGCAACCCGTCCTCGGTGATGTCGAAACCGCCCGCGGCCCGGTCCAGCGACACCGCCCGTGGCAACGGTTCCAGCCAGATCGGCGCCACCGGTGCACCGACCGGTTCGAGCTGAGCCACGATCGTCGAAAGCAGCGTCGGTCCGTCGGTGCGGCGGGTGGCCTGCGCCTGATCCGCCTGCTCCGCCGCGCCGGGTTCGCCGTAGGCCGGGACCGGCAGCACCCGCGGCCGGTCGGTCGCGGCGGGCTGCGGCTCCGCGGACTCGTCCGGCGGGCCGGACACGTAGGCGGATTTGAACTGGTCGTAGACGCTGGTGTCGACCTTGAGGTACCCGGCGCCGGGCAGCGGCGGCAGGTGGAACGCGTCCGGGGTGTCCAGCACCGTGCGGCTCTCCATCTCGGAGAGCGTGCGCAGCCCCAGCCGGTAGGACAGGTAGGTGTCCAGCCCGCGCAGCTTGCCGCCTTCGATGCGCTGGCTGGACAGCAGCAGGTGCACCCCGCCGGACCGGCCGATCCGGCCGATGCGCAGGAACAGCTCGATGAACTCCGGTTTCGCGGTCATCAGCTCGCCGAACTCGTCGATGACCACGAACAGGTGCTGCAGCGGTGGCAGTTCCGGCGGTTCGCCCAGCGCCGCGCGGCGCATCGCGTACTGGGTGATGTCCACGCTCTTGTCCGCGTCGGCCAGCAGCTGCTGCCTGCGCTGCACCTCGCCGTCGAGGCTGGCGTACATCCGCTCCACCAGCGAGGAGTCCGACTCCAGGTTCGTGATCAGCCCCGCCACGTGCGGCAGGTTCTCGAACGGGGCGAACGTGGCGCCGCCCTTGTAGTCGACCAGCACCATGCTGACCTGCTCCGGCGGGTGCGTGACCGCCAGCGCCAGCACCAGCGTGCGCAGCAGCTCGCTCTTGCCGGAACCGGTGGCGCCGACGCACAGCCCGTGCGGGCCCATGCCGAGCTGCGCGGACTCCTTCAGATCCAGCAGCGTCGGGCTGCCCAGCCCGGTGACGCCGATCGGCACCCGCAGGAAGTCCCGCTCGCCGCGCCTGCTGCGCAACTTGTCCGGGTCCAGGCGCGCCGGGTCGTCGATGCCCAGCAGCGACAGGAAATCCGCCGGCGGCGTGCCGGAACCGTCGTCGTAGGAGTCCGCGGACAGCCGGAGCGGAGCGAGTTCCCGGGCGAGTCCGGTGGCGAACGCCTGCGAAGTCAGCTCCAGCGCACCGCTGATCGAAGCGGCCGGGGAGAGCTGCTCCACGGTGAGCCCGTCGCCCACGGTGATCCGGCTGGAGATCTCGCTCGGCTCGTGCAGCCGGTCGGCCAGCAGGTGCAGCACCGTCACCCCGAGCCGGTCCAGGCCCACGCCCTGGTCCGGTGTGGACAGCGCACCGGCGACGCCGCCGTAGGCGTCGTCGATCACCAGCAGCCGCGAGCGGGTCACCGACTCGGACTGCCCGGAACCGTGCCGGAACGCCTGCGCGGCGCGGGTGGCCCGGTCGGAGAGGTCGTCGGCGAGCAGCGCGGCGAGGCGTTGCGCGTCCGGCGCGAACAGCGGTTGCGGGCCTGCGGGACCGATGGAGCCGCGGTCCAGCGCGTGCGGTAGCCAGCGCACCCACGCCCATTCCGGTTCCCGCTCCGGCGGTGCGATCACCGCGATGGTGACGTCGTCCGGTGCGTGCGTGGCCGCGACCTGCACCAGCAGCGTCCGCGCGGCGTCGAGCACCTCGGCCCGGTCTGCGCCGATCAGCGAAACATCGCCCGCGCGGTCCAAGTTCGCCCGCAGCGGCAGGTGCGGGACGGTGCCGAAGCGGCGGCGCAGCGCCTCGGCCTCGGCGAGCATGAACGGGTCCGGCGGGTTGACCGGGTTGCCCTCCACCCGCATCCGCAGCTCCCGCACCGGCTGGTGCCCGGTGCCCAGCCGGACCCGCAGGAAGTCCGGGTCGCGGCGGCGGCGTTCCCACAGCCGCGCCGGATCGCCGACCAGGTCCAGCAGTTCCGCGGCGGGCGGGTCGGGTGCGGCGGCGCGGCGCTGGAAGTCCCGCTCCCAGTCGCGCAGCTGGTCCCGGAGCTGTTCGAGGTGGTCGAGGTAGCGCTCGCGCTGCTGGCGGCGCTTGCGGGTGGCCTGCCCGCGCTGGGTGACGTAGAACAGCCCGGCCGCGCACACCGACACCAGCATCACGCAGGCGCCGAGCGCGGCGAACCCGGTGCCGCGGAAGACCATCATCATGGTCATCGACGCGGCCGCCCCGGCCATCGGCAGCAGTCCCTGCACACCGGCGGCGGTCTTGCCCTCGGGCAGCAGCGGCGGCGGGTCCAGGTCCAGCGGTTCCTGCGCTTGCAGCGGGCGCACCGCGCGCGCCGGCCGGTGCACCAGGCGGGTGGTCAACTGCGCCTCCTCCCTACAGCGTCCGCGACCGGCGCAACGACCAGGCCGCGAGCCGGGAGCCCGCGGTGATCGTGGGCTCGGCGAGCCGCCCCGGGTCGATGGTGCCGCCGGACGCGACGTGCCGGTCGTAGGGCAGCACCACGACGGGAAGGCCGAGGCGGGAGAACAGCGCCTCCGCTGGACCTCGCTTCAGCGTCGCGACGCCCTGCTGGTCCGCGGCGTTCAACGCCACCACGACGTGTTGGAGGGCGGCCGGGCCGATGCGCGCCAGCGCGTCCGCGGTCGTGCGCACTCCGTCCGGGGTCGCAGGGGTCACGACGACCACCGAATGCGCGTCGGAGAGCACCGCGCTGGTCGCCGGAGCGTTCAGCCCCGTTCCGCAATCCAGCACCGCGACCGCGAACAGCCGGGACAGCGCCCGCGTCACGTCCCGCGCGAGCTGATGCTGCGCGCCGGACGATCCGGGCGCGACCCACAACCCGCGCGAGGTGCGCGGCAGCAACCGCTCGATGCTGCCGAGGCTCTGCCCGCTGGCGGTGCGCAGCGCGGGAGCCAGGCCGGGCAGCGTCATCGCGGTGTCCACGCCGAGCCGCCAAGCCAGCGAGCCGGATTCCGGTTCGGCGTCCAGCGCCAGCACCGGCTCGGTCCGGCGGGTCGCGAACACCGAACCGAGCAGTGCCGCGACCGCGGTCTTGCCCGCACCGCCGCGCACCGAGGTCACCGCGATGCGGCGCCCGGTGGTGATCGGGGCCTGCACGGCCGCGAGGACTTCTTCGAGTTCGCGCGGCTGCTTCGAGCTGCCGAACACGCGCGCCACGGCCCGGGTGACGCGGCGGGCGGTGCTGTCGCCGCGCGGTGCCTGCCCGGTGAGTTCGCTGCGCTTCGGCGGCTGGTTCGGCGCGGGTTGCTGCGGCGCGGGTTGCTGGGGCCCGGGTGGCTGGAACCCGGGTTGTTGCGGACCGGACGGGTCCGTCGCAGCCGGATTCGGTCCCGGCGCGGCCGGTGCGGCGAACGGGCCGGGCTGGGATTGCGGATGAGCCCAATTCGACGGATTCCGGCTCGGCGGATTCGGGCTCGGCGGCCCTTGGCCGGGCTGGATCTGCGGCGGCTGGTCGGAATGTTCCGGGTACGGGTGGGTTCGGCCGTGCGGTGACCAACCTTGGTGCGGCTGGGCCTGGACGGGGCCGGAGCTGTTCGTGCCGGAATGGGTCGAGCCGGAATGGGTCGAGCCGGGGCGGCCCGCCTGGCCGCGGCCCGCCGGGCCGGCCTCCGGATGCCCGCCAGGAAGCGGCTGGTCCGGCCGCGTCCGCTCCTCCTGCGCCCGTTGACCTTGGAACCGGCTCGGGTCGATCCGCTGGGTGCGCTCCGCGCCCTGACCTTGCGCCTCCGCTGGGCTCTGCACAGCGTCCTGCCCGGACTGCGGCTGCTGCCCGGACTGCGCTCCGGACGTCTCCGGAGCGGATTCCGGAGCCCCGGCAGCTTCGGACGCCCGGTCGCTACCGGCGGCTCCCGGCAGCTGATCCGGCCGCACCTGCTGGGTCGCGTCGGCGTCCTGCTCCCACGGCGGCCGGTCGGTCGCGCCACCTCGCCACGGCCGCCCGGCGGGCGGTTCCGGCGTGCGATCCGATGTGGACACTTTCGAGCGCCTTTCCTGGTTGCGGGTGTGCGGGGGAGCCGGCGAGGCCGCGGAACTAGTTCAGCAACTGCGAGTAGAGCCCGAACACGCCGACCGCGACCGGCACCATCGCGATCACCGCGATCCCTTCGACGCGGTCGGCGATCTGCCGGGCACGCGCCTGCACGTGCGCGGGCGGCCGGTAGGTCAACGCCACGAATCCGGCCGCGAGCACCAGCAGGGCGACCAGCGCGGCACCCCACCACTGGGCGGGCAGCGCCTCGGCCCATCGGCTCACCAGCCCGGCCACCACTACCAGCGTCGCCGCGGTCAGCGCCGCGACTTCCACGACCAGCGGGCAGGCGCGGGTGCGCAGGAAAGTGCTCACCCCCAGCAGGCAGGCCAATGCAAGGGCCCAAGCATTGGCGCCGTGCGCGAGCACCCAGCCCGCCACCGCGGCCGAGGCGGCAGTGCACAGCACGGCCAGCGCCAGTCCGCGGTGCGCCGAGTCCACCGCGGCCCGGACGGACCCCCGGCTCGCGGGCCGCTCACCGAGCTGCTGATCATCGAGCCTGGTCAGCCCGGAGGTCACCAATGCGATCCGCGGCAGCAGTCCCAACAGGACGGTGCTGGCCAACGCCAGCACCGTCGCCGTCCACAGCAGCGGAAACCCGAGCACGGGCGGAACGACCCACAACGCCAGCAGCCCGAACAGCGCTCCCGCCCCGGTCAGCCCGGAACGCGGCCGCCGGTTCGCCGCACTGGCGCCCAGCACGGTCAGGCCGGCCAACGCGATCCACGCGACCAAGCGCTGCGGCCATTCCGGCGACCACTGCGGCACCGCGGTGGCCGCGACCGCAGCGCCCGCCAGCAGCACGGCCGTCCCGGCCGCGCGCACCCCGCCGATCCCGAGCGCACTACCCGCGATCAGCACGACCAACCCGGCCGCGAGCGCGGCAACGGGCGGCACGACCGGCAGCGCCATCGCCACCGCCCACGCCCCGGCCGCGGCGATGACGCCGGTAGCCACCCAGCGCCGAGCCGCGTCGCCCCAGCGGCCCGGCCGCCGTTCCAGGTCGTCGGCGACTTCGTCGGTCACGTCGTGCACGACCGCGGGCATCGGCGCATCGCTGATCCGGTCCACGCGCAGCAGCGCACCATCGGCGATGTCCGCCGAGCGCGGGCTCTGGTCGAGTTCCACGACCGTGCCGTCGAACAGCGAAAGCCGGTACGACTGCGGCGACTCGACGGTGCGGTAACCGAGCAGCCGCACGATCTCCGGCAACAGCTCGCCCAGCGCCGTCTCGGACGGGATGACCAGGTCCACCCGCCGCCAGGGCGCGGCGAGGGTGACGCGGGTGAGCGTGCCCGTGGCCGCTGCGGGGTTCATCGCACCACCTGGCTCTGCTTCTGCTGCGTCAGCGCGTTCTCCAGGAACGAGAAGCCGACGCAGCCCGCGCAGGCCACCGCGGCCACGATGAGGCTGATCGCGAAGCGCTTCAGGTTGTCGACGGTCGCCCGCTGGCGGCGCGCACGCCCCCACAGCAACGACTCCCGCAACCGTCCGCGCCGGACGGCCACCGATTCGAGCAGCTGGGCGTCGTACTCTCGTGCCACTCGCGGCATGGTACTCAGCCGATTACTGATCATGCGGGCTAATCGGTGCTCCCGGGGGGGCGTCGGAGTTCCCGGGGCTCATCGATGATCCCGGCGCCCGGCTGCGATCTCGGGGCGCATCAGTGCCCGCGGCGCTCAGAGCATCCGGACCATGTTGTCGATGGTGGCCACCGACGGCAGCTCCGCGCGGCTGCGCACCAGCGGTTCCAGCTGCTCCCAGCGGGACTTCAGCCGATGCGGCCGCGGTTCGTCGTCGGCGAGTTCCTCTTGCAGCACCTCGAGGTGCCGCCGCGCTTCCCGGAACTCCTCGCGCGCCGACCCGGTCAGTTCCGCGCCCAGTTCGCCGACCTTCGCGCGCAGCGAGTCGAGCTCACCGGCTGCGGCGTTGTACACGACCGAACCGACGTGCACCTCGTTGTGATCTCCGATGGTGTTCGCGCCCGTGAAGTTCCCGCCTTGCACGATCGTCGTGTTCTTCGGTTCCTCGGCAGGAGGTCGCGCCGCAGGGCTCATGACTCCTCCTGCGGCTCGGCGGGTTGTGCGGCGTTCGCGGTCTCGACCCGGGCCGCCGAGTTCGCGCCGAAGGTGTTCGCGCCGGTGAAGGTGCCGCCGTTGATGACCGTGGTGTTGATGACCGCGTTGCGCCGCGCTTCGAACTCGTCGGTGGAGAAGCCGTTGTCGTGCAGGTGGCGGTGCACCGCCGACAGCGTTCTCCGTTCGATCAGCTTGACGTAGCGCAGGCCGTCCAACTCCTGGAACTCGTTGCCGAATTCGGTGGCTGCGACCACCTCGCGGATGCTCTGCACGCTGCCGTAGTCGGCTTCCCGCGAGGCGCCGTGCTCCGGCAGCACCATCCGGCGCAGCCCACCGGCCGCGGTGCGCACCCGGGAGGGCAGGCTCGACGGGAACCGCAGCAGCTCCAGCGCCGCCGCGCGCACCGAGCCGCCGGAAGCGGCCGGACCGCTGTGCCTGCTGTCGATCGGCAGCAGGCAGTAGGCGCTCCACTCCAGGTAGAGCGTCCGGTCGTCGCAGCCGACGTGGAAGAAGGTGGACACCACGACGTCCGATTCCCACCCGGCGACCGAGCTGCGCTGGAAGTGCCGCGCCCACTCCGGCCCGCGGTCGGCGATCTGCTCGACCAGCTCCGGAGCAACCGCGGGCACCGGGCGCCCGCCCCGGTCCGGCAGCAGCGTCCGGCCGAGCGGGCTCTCGGCGTGGGCCGACATCGTTCCCGCGTGCACCGCGACCACCGGGTCGACGGTGAGCCCGCGCAGCCGCGAACCCGGAACCAGCAGGTCGGACGAGTGCATCTGGCGCAGTTCCGCGGCGACCGCGCGGTACAGGTCGAGCGGCCGCACGTCGGCACCACCGGCTTCGCCTTCCGGCAGCCCCTCCTTGTGCAGCGGGATCACCATCGACCACTGGTTCAGCCGGTCGCCATGTCCCGGGAAGGCGCTCCACCCGGATTGCACCAGGACGTTCCCGGAATCCGGGCGGGCGGACATCTCACCCAGCAGGCGGCCGTGACGCCGCGTCCCCACCGTTCGCACGGCCTTGCCCAGCCGCGCGACCGGCGAGTCGGTGCCGCCCGAGACGAGCAGCTGATCACTCACCAGCACGGCGAACAAACCCGCCAGCCAAGCGATCACGAGCAACGACGACAGCGGCGAATCGGGCAGCGCGTGCAGCGAGTCGTCGATGTCGAACGCGTCGTCCAGCGGGCCTTCCAACTCCGACGCCAGCAGTGACCACAGCAGGAACGCGACGATCACGTGCGCCACCCCGGCGCGTAACCGCTCCGGCACGCGCCTGCGCCGGAAAACCCGCGCCAGCAGCCGCACGAGCAGCCAAACGGCGATGAAACCGAGCCAGAACCACACGAGCCCCGCATCCGCGTAGTACAGCGCCACGCCCATGACCAGGCTGAACACCAGCAGCACCAGGTCGCGGAGGCCGCGCCGGTACCGGGCGGCCAGTGAATGGCCCAGCACCGCGGCCGCGTCCACTCCCGGTTCGGGCGGCAGCGCCTGCTGGGGACTGCGCAGGTAGGCACCGATCACCGCGTCCGAAAGCTTGGGGACATGTCCCGTGGCCGTGGCCAGCCGCTGCGTGTTCCGCTCCCGCTGCCGCGCCAGCCCGGCTGCGTCGTCCGCGGTGACCGCGGCCGACGGCGTTGTCCCGTTGTTCAATCGGACCCCCGTGGCAGTCGATGTCGCGCAATTGTGGTGACGTCGACGATCAGGGAAGCCGCTTCCGTGCGGTTTTCACCCGCTGAGCCCATTCGTGCGCGGGGTCGCACGCGAAACGGCCGGGCACCCGCGGAATCGCGGATGCCCGGCCGGGCCGGCGCGGTGCGCCGCTTCTCGCCGGAAGTCAGGCCCGTTCGGCCTGCAAGTGCCACATCGGGAAGGTGAACCGGCCGTTGTCGTCGGTGATCGCCGCACCGGCGTCGAAGGGCATGAATTGCTCGAAATGGCGCGCCGCGGTTTCCGGGTCGAACGCCCCGGAGTAGCGGACCTGCTCGATCGCGTTGATCCGCCAGTGCTCGCCGAGGTTCGTGCGCAGGTCGTCCTGGCTGACCGTCGCGGGCGCCGGTGCGTCTTCGACGTCGGCGAAGCAGAGCACGTGCAGCTTGGCGCCGGGTTTGGTGACCCGGTGCAGCGCTGCGCCGTACGCGGCGCGCGACTCCGCGGGCAGGCAGTGGTAGAGGGCGCTGTCCAGGACGGTGTCGAACTCCTGCGGAACCCCTTCCATGGTGGTCGCGTCGGCGACCTGGAAGTCGGCCCGGACCCCGCGGGCGGCCGCGCGTTCACGCGCCGTTCCGAGCGCCGTCGCCGATCCGTCCACACCGGTCACGGAATAGCCGCGCTCGGCGAGGAAGATCGCGTTGTCGCCGGGCCCGCATCCGGCGTCGAGCACGCGGCCGGTGATGCCGCCGTCCCGCTCCAGCTGCACGAGCACCGGCTGGGGCTCGCCGATGTCCCACGGCGCGCGGTCGAACTCGATGTCGGCGAACCCGCCTTCACCTCGGTAGAAGGACTCGAAGTCGACGCTTCCGATGTCGATTCCGGCTCCGGACCGATTGGTCATGCATCGCTCCCTGGCTGTATTAATCGGACGGTCGGTAGATTA
Organism: Saccharopolyspora galaxeae; assembly: GCF_016526145.1. Lineage (GTDB taxonomy): Bacteria > Actinomycetota > Actinomycetes > Mycobacteriales > Pseudonocardiaceae > Saccharopolyspora_C > Saccharopolyspora_C galaxeae. The sequence continues at coordinate 296,475 of NZ_JADDUE010000002.1, read as the reverse complement.
CTCCGGCCGTCAAGCTGACCCTGTCCGCTAGCCTCTGCCCCTCGAGGAGGTCCGAAATGGCACGAACGACCGGTAGCTCCGCGGCCCGCACCCGGGCGCGGGTGCTGCAAGCGGCCCGCGAGCTGTTCACCGAGCGCAGCTACGCGGGCACGTCGATCCGGGACATCGCCGAGCGCCTGGAGATGACGAAAGCCGCGCTGTACTACCACTTCCCGGCCAAGGAGGACCTGCTGCGCGAGCTCGTCGCGCCGGTCGTCGACGAGCTCGGCGCGTGCGTGCGGGCGGCCGAGGACGGCAGCGAATCCTCGCGGCGGCTGCTGCGCCGGGTCGTCGACCTCTTCGACGACCACCGGCACATCATCCGCGGCACCCTCTACGACGCTTCGGCGCGCAGCGTGCTGCTGGCCAAGGACGACATGTTCGCCGACGTCCGGGCGCTGGAGAACGCCTTGGCAGCCTCCGACGACCCGGCCGACCTGCTGCTGGCCCGGTGCGCGATCGGCACGGTGCGCGGCGCGATCATCTCCACCGGCGACATCGACTCGCTGGCGCTGAACCGACCGCCGGAGGCCGACGTCGGTCCGCGCCTTTCCGAGCAGGACCGCGAGCTGGTCACGAACGCGGCGGTCGCGGTGCTCGACACCGGTGCGCGCGACGACTGAGGCCGGGCCCGCGCGACGACGCGGGCCCGGCCGCGGGTTCAGCCGCCGAACCCGGCGCCCGCCGCGCCCGCGGGCACCGGCTCGTCCTTCGCCAGCGCGCCGAACAGCTGGGCGGCCTTCTCCGCATCCCACTTGATCACCGACGCGCCGTCGCTGCTCTCGCCGAAACCGCTCATCGGCACCGTGGTCGTGATGCCCTTGCCGGAGGCGATCCCGTTCATCGCGAACGCCAGGGCGCCCAGATGCCACACGTGCTCGTCGCGACCGACCAGGAACGCCCCGGAGGTGTCGGTGATCAGCGGGAACAACCGGAACGGGTTGAGCAGCACCTGCGGACTCGACGCCCGCTCGGTCAGCGCGGCGAGGAATTCCCGCTGGTGCTCGACGCGGTCGAGGTCGCCGCGGGAGGACGCGCGGCTGCGCACGTAGCCCAGCGCCTGCGGGCCGTTCACCGTCTGGCAACCGGGCTGCAGGTCCAAGCTCGCCTTCGGGTCGGTCATCCGCTCCTTGACGCACAGGTCGACGCCGCCGACGGCGTCGGTGATGTCGGCGAAGCCGCCGAGGCCGATCTCCGCGTAGTGATCGATGCGCACTCCGGTGGCGCCCTCGACGGTGCGGCTGAGCAGCTCCGGCCCGCCGTAGGCGAAGGCTGCGTTGAGCTTGTCCTTGCCCTTGCCCGGGATCCGCACGTAGGAGTCGCGCGGCAGGCTCACCATCGTCGGCTCCCCGCCGCTTTCCGGGATGTGCACCAGCATCATCGTGTCGGTGCGCCTACCGGCCGCATCGCCGGTGCCCAGTTCGGCCTGCCGCTCGGCGTCCAGCCCTTCGCGGCTGTCCGAACCCACCAGCAGCCAGTTCGTGCCGGGACCGGCAGCGGGCCGTTCGCCGCCCGCGGGCAACGCGTCCTCCCGCTTCAACGACATGTCCACGTACAGGCCGAAGCCGGCCAGGGCCAGCAGCAGCACGACGAGGACGATCAGGACGTTTCGTCCGGTACGCCGTTTCCGGCGAGTTCGCCGCGGCGGTGCGTCATTCGGCTGTCGCGCTGTGTAAGTCATTCCGCCCTCGAATTCGCGCCCAGCGGCGCACCGTTGTCCTGTGCCGTGCGGCGCGCAAGCATGGCCAAAATGCGCGTGCCGGGTTAGGACGAAAACCACACGGAAAAGCAACGATGCGCAAACGCGGCCATCACGCAGGAATAACTCGTTGCATTCATCGACTAATCCGTTGCGGATTTCAACAATCGTTTCCGCTGGCACGGTCGGGGGTGCCGAACGATTTTCGCGTTCGTCGCGCGTTACTGCGCCGTCCCGCCCACTTCGCGCGCGACCGGCGCGGGGTTGTTGCCGCCTGTCAGCGGTCCGCACAATCGCCGCCCATGAACCATCCCCAGCGCGGCCCTAATCAGTACCCGCAGTACGGAAATCCGCCCCCGCCCGGGCACGGACCGCATTACGGGTACGACCAGAATCCTTACCCGCCGCACCAGTACGATCACGGTGCGCCGCCGGACGGCTATTACGACCGGCCACCGGAAGGCCGCTCCAGGGACGGGCGCGGCGACCGCGGCGACTCCGGCGCCAATACGCTCGCCAACATCGTCGACGTCCTCACCAGCGTGATCGTGCTGGCTTTCGTGCTGCACATCCTGTTCGTCGTTTTCGACGCGAACCAGGGAAACCAATTCGTCTCCGCCGTCTACACCCTGGCCAAGACGCTGGTGCTGGGCTTGGGCGACGTGTTCACGCCGAACGACGCGCTGCTGGGCGTCGTGCTCAACTACGGGGTGGCGGCGCTGGTCTACCTGGTCATCGGCCGACTGATCGCCAGAGCGCTCCGGCGCAGGTGAACCGCTTCCCGGCGGCGTGCGCGCGCAGCCACGCGCGCACGCCGCCGCGGCCGCACGAAGACCGCGGTCAGCGGCGCGGCAGCCACCTCCGGCGGCGCAGCTCCCCGCGCCGGGAAAGCCAACCGGCGAATTCCGCGGCATCCGCGCGAGCTTTGGAACCGGCCGCGCGCGGCTGCTCCGCGGCGTAGCGCTCGAACAACGACCGGAACCGGTCGCCGAGCAGTTCCGGCAAGTCCGGACGCAGCCGCGCGACGACTCGCCGCCGCTTGTCCAGCAACGCCTGCTGCTGAACCCGCAACTGCGCGCGGTCGAACCCCGGCGGGTCCTGGCGCTGACCGAGCAACGCGCCCAGCAGTTCCGCTTGCTGGGCCGCCAGCCGCTCCCGGCTCACCGCGCCACCGCCCGGCGAATCGCGGCGAGCTCGGCGGCCAGCTCGTCGTCATCGGGGAACCGGTCGTCCCGTTCCAGCAGCACCCCGCGCGGCCGGGTGCGCGCACCCAGCTCGCAGAGCAGTTCCAGCACTTCCGGCAACACCGGGTGAGCGTGCGTGTCGTGGTAGGTGCCGTCGCGCCAGACACCGCCACCGACGTGCACGTAAGCGACTCGTTCCAGCGGCACGGTGTCCAGGAACGCAGCGGGGTCGGTGCCGAGGTTGTGCGCGTTGGCGTAGAGGTTGGCGACGTCCACGATCAGCAGGCAGCCGGTGCGCTCGACGAGCCTGGCGAGGAACTCCGCTTCGCCGAACTCGGCACCCGGCCATTCCACCAGCGCGGCCACGTGCTCCAGGGCCAGCGGGACCGGGAGCTCGTCCTGGGCGCGCCGCACGTTGTCGACCAGCACGTCCAGCGATTCGCGGGTGCGCGGTGGCGGGAGGATGTGCCCGGCTTCCCACTCGCCGGCGCGGGTGAATGCGACGTGGTCGCTGACCAGCGGCGCGTCGACCGCCGCGGCCACTCGCGCCAGGTGCCGCACCCGCTCGGTCCGCAGCGGTTCCGCTCCGGCCAGCGACAGCGACACGGCGTGCGGCAAGGCGGGCGTTCCCCGTTGCAGCAGCAGGCGCAGCGACTCCGGGATGCGGCGCGGGTCGACGTCCTCGGCGATGAACTCGACGAAATCGGTCCGCAGCCGTTCCACGGTGAGATCGATTTCGGCCCGCCAGCCGATCCCGACACCCAGCACCGGTGATTCCGAGGCGGTCAACCGCCGCCTCCTCCGCCGCAGCCACCACCACCGCCACCGCCGCAGCCACCGCCACCACCGACGCCGCCCGCTCGTCCGCCGCGAGCGGAGTTCGGCGGCTCCAGCAGCTCCGCGATCGTCCGGTCCGGGTAGGCGCTCAGGCCGTACGCGGCGACCTGGTTGGCGGCGTCATCCTCCGGCAACCGGGAAGCGTGGTCCTGCGTGCCGCTCTCGGCGTGCTTGCCCGTGCTCGGCCGCACAACGGCGTCCCCGGCGTCCGTGGGCATCGGGTGCCCGCATTTCCCGGCCGCGAACAGCCACACGAAAAGCGTGATCGCCAACTCGATGATCAGGCCGCCGATCGGGAAGCCGAGCTCTGCCCCGTTGACCGCCCGCACCACGTTGATCAGCATCAACACCGGAAAGCCCCACAGCAGGACCAGCAACATCGTGCGATGGCGGGCGGAGACGATCAGGCGGTCTTCGCGCAGCAGGTGCAGCAGCGAGTCGCAGTACTCGCTCTCCTTGAACTGCGCGCGAACTCGGCTGACGGTGCTGCGGTCACCGAGCCCCTCCAGCAGTTGGCGCTGCACGTCGTCGGCGGGCCTGCGGCCGGTGCTGTAGAGCTCGCGGCGCCGGTTCACCCGAACCGCCCCGAGTTCGATCAATCCCGCCAACGCGGTGTCGGCCACCCGTCCCGACGCGCCGTTGAGGTATGCCCTGGCGTAGAGACCGGGATCCGTTTTCTCGCCCGCCCAGACCTGCTTCTCCTTCGCCTGCGCGCGAACCGCGAACAGGCATACGCACAACATGGCCAGGACCAGCGCGTACGCCAGCAGGTAATCCGGGCCGTTCAGTCCCCACGGACTGTCCACGCGTTCCCCCTCGACATGGCATCCCCCGAGCTGCACCGCACTTTAGAACAACCAAGCCGATCGCAGAGAGGGCTGATCCGGGGAAACGGAAACGGGCTGCACCGGGCGCGAACAGCCGAATGGCGGGCGACCGCAGCCGCCCGCCATTCGTGAATTCGCCGGTCAGACCGCGGCCAGCTCCGGTTCGCGCTGCGGCCGGGCCGGCGCGAGCTCGTCGGTCCCGGACCCCTCGGCCACCGTCTCCTCGGACGCGGCCTCCTCGGACACCGACTCGTCGGACGCCGACCGGGCGGGGACCTTGCGCTGAACCTTGCGGTCCACGCTCGCCGACACCACGGCCAGCCCCAGCCCGAGCATGGTCAACGCGGACCCGACCATGCTGGGACCGGTCAGCCCGAGCCCGTGGGCGATGGCGAGACCGCCCAGGCAGGCGCCGATGGAGTTCGCGATGTTGAAGGCGGACTGCACGGCCGCCGAGACCAGCAGCGGCGTTCCACCGGCCTTCTCCATGATCATCGCTTGCATGATCGGCGCGACCATGAAGCCGCCGACACCGATCAGGAAGACCGTCACCGCGGCGGCCACCTGGTTGCCCGATGTGACCGTGAACGCACCGAGCACCGCCGCGACGCCGATCAGCGCGGCGTAGAGGCCGGGCACCAGCGCCTTGTCGGCCACCCGGCCGCCGAGGACGTTGCCGACCGTCATGCCGAGCCCGGCCACCATCAGCAGCACCGTCGCGCCGGTCTCGGAGTAACCGGACACGCCGGTGAGGATGGGCGTCAGGTAGCTCAGGCACGCGAACGTGCCGCCCAGACCGAAGGTGACGATCGCCAGCGCCAGCCACACCTGCGGCTTGCGGAAGGCGGCGAGCTGGCCGCGCACCGAGGTCTCCTCCGGCCCCGGCCTGCCCATGGCGGGCAGCAAGCGGGCGATGGCGGCGATGGCGAGGACGCCGACCGCGGCGACGACGGCGAACGTGGCGCGCCAGCCGACCTGCTGGCCCAGCAGCGTGCCCAGCGGGACGCCGACGACGTTGGCCAGCGTCAGGCCCATGAACATCATCGAGACGGCCTTGGCCCGGTCGGCCTTGCGCACGAGGCCGGCTGCGACCACGGCCCCGACGCCGAAGAAGGCGCCGTGCGGCAGCCCGGCCACGAAGCGGAACGCCATGCCCACTCCGGCGCTCGGCGCCAGCGCGAACAGCGCATTGCCCGCGGTGAACAGCCCCATGGTTCCCATCAGGACGGTCTTCCTGGGTAGCCGGTTGCCCAGCAGCGTGAGGGTCGGCGCCCCGATCACGACCCCCAGCGCGTAGCCGGTGATCAGGTTCCCGGCAGTGGATATCGAAACGCCGAGGTCGGCGGCGGCCTGCGGCAGCACGCCCATCATGACGAATTCGGTCGTGCCGATACCGAATGCGCCGAGGGCGAGTGCGAGCAGCGCTATGGGCACAGTTCTCCTCTCGGGGGAAGCGGAGTGATGAGGCAGCGCCATTGCTGAATCGATACAGGCTTTGCTCAAAAGAAGAGACAGTCGGTCGCGGTGGAGGTCGCTGTCGGCTGTCTTGGTTCCCAGTCTCCGAGCTCCGCCGAGGACGTGTCCACCCAGCTGGCGGTGAACCTCACCACCGGGCGTAGCAACGGCGGCGTCCGGTTGTCACCCACTCGTTGGGCCAACCTGCGGAGTCCTCTCGCAGGTCACGCGAGTGATGGCACCCCGTGACCGACTGCAGCGCACCCAGCGCTGCACCGCCCCGAACACCGACGAATCAGACAATGCACAGCTTCGCTGAGCTAGTTCTAGCCGACGTCTCGGGGGTGCTGATCAATTGCGGCGTCGCCGAGTTGGCACCCATCCCATGACCAGGCCCAGCACCACGAGGCTCACGACGATTGCCGCGCCCGCAACGACCAAGTTCGGTGTTCTGATCAAGTCGAACAGGTTCAGCGCAGCCAACGCCACAACACCGCCGCAGAGCACGAGCAGCACGCCGACCGCGATCCGTTGTTTGACCGGATGACTCATAGCGCCGTTGCCCGAACGGATTGCAGACCACCGGCGTGAACGGCGGCGCACCGATCAAGTACACGTAGCTCGAGCCGTTCTCGTGCTTGCACACGTTCACCACGGCGGAAAGGAACGCGAGCACTGCTGAAATGGCGCCGGCAGGCGCGCTGTTCCCCAGCTGCACCGACACCGGCCACAATGACCGATTCACCCGCGGCGCAGGTCGAGACCTTGCCGGCAAGATACGAGTCCAAGCTGACGGCGCCCGTCCGAATCAAATGCGCGGCCACGCGGCGACGAGCTCCCGGTCGCCGCTGACGAACAGGCCCAGCGGGTCACGCCGGTGCCACAGTCCGAGCAGCAGGTCGGAAGCAGCGCCGCGCAGGGTGGTCACCGGGCCCGGGCGCGGCAGATCGCGGCGGACGTGCCGGTCGAGATCGGTCATTTCGAGGACGATCGTGGCCTCCGCCTCGGGTGTCGCGCCACCGGCGAGCGCGGTGCCGATGAACACGTGCAGGTACTCATCGACGCCGTCGAGCGCGATGTCGGCAGGCACCGGGTCCGGACTGCGACTGATCAGCCGCGCCGCGTCCCAGCGGTGAATCGCCACGTCCTGCGCGCAGCGGCGCAGCCAAAACTTCGCGGTCTGCGGCCCGATCGACCAGTTCGGCACCGCTGCCTGCGGATCGGTCCCGCGCAGCAGCGAGAGCAGCTCCTCGAGAGTCCGATCCCACTCCAGCGTGCAAGCCCCGGGATCGATAACGGGAACCGGAGCCGCGATGTCGCCCTTCCCGTCGTACAAGCCGCGCAGCCAGCGGGTGAAACCGGTCAGGTGCGCGAGCAGATCCGCGCCGGTCCAGTCCGGACAGCTCGGCACGGTCTGCGCAGGGTGCAACCGGCACAGCCGGCCGATCTCGGCGCCGTCCACGGCGATGCTGTCGAGGTAACGACCGGGGGCCAGCGGCGACATCATGGCGTCGAGTGTTTCAACTCGACGCCGAGGCGGCGCCCGATTTCGCCGACCTCCCGGCATCTCACCGCGACCATGCTCCCCGCCTCGGGGTGCGAGAGCTCGCTAATCAGCGAGTAATCCGTTCGCGAGAGCGGTGCAGGAGCCTCCCGCAGCCTGCTGATCGGACCCCGTGCCACCAGAACTCCCGGCGAAGGAGTCAGGGGTCGTCGGTGTCCTTGCGGCGGCGTGACGTGATGAACGCTCTGATTCCGATCACGATCCCGATGAGGATGGCGAGTTCGCCCATCGTGATCAGTGTTGCGGCTCCGAAGTGAACCCCCGTGCCGGGAGTGTGGACCGATAAGGACCACACGAGTCCCGCGACGAACACGGCCACACCGGACAGGACGACGCTCAACGGACGTGCAGCGGGTTTACGCGCGAGACCCATCACAGCGGATTTCCTTGTCGGACAGCGCACAATGACCCGGTGACCGTTTCGGCAGGTCACCGGGGCGTCGTGGCTGGTGTGCCGGGTAGAGGATTCGAACCTTTGAAGCTTGCGCGGCTGATTTACAGTCAGCTCCCTGACCACACCTGGCCTGCCAGTCAAGGCCGAGCACAGGTTGCCATGGCCGGTGATCGGCCAGACGACTCCGCCCGGCGGTCGGCCCACGGCCGGGTGCCCGCGAGCCGTCGGTGGTTGATCGGGTCAGCGCTCGGTCGTAGCGGGTTTCGAGTCGAGTTCGGCCTCGATGCGAGCGAGGCGCTGGTTAATCTCTGCTAGCTCGTCGCTGTGCACCGAGTGGGTTTCATACACAGCCTGCTCAACGATCTCTCGCAGCAGAGCGGTGTACCGGACCCCCCGTGCTTGAGCGAGCTTCTTCAACGCCTCGACCACATCGGCCGGAAGCCGCAGAGATGTCGTCTTCATCGGCTGTGGTTCGACCCACTGCCCTTGTTCCATCTCTTCGGAGGTGTCATGTGCGTCGTAGTAGGCGGCCAGCTCATCGAGCTCTTCGGTCGACCTCGCTTGACCTTGATCCTTTTTCTTCGTTGCCGTCATAGTTATCGCGCCTTCCGCAGGAACGTTTGCTTCTCGCTCGGCGTCATATCGCGTGCGGTCACGATGTAAGCCGCACCAGGGTGGCCGTTGGCAGGCGCTACCACCACGAACAGGTAGCGCCCTGCATAGGTGCGTCCGTAAATCAGCGTGGTGTTGCCCCGCCCAGAGACCATCCAGTGCGGACGTTCGAGGATGGCTTCTCGGGTCTCTTTCAGCGTCACGCCATGCCGAGCGATGTGCTGTGCGGACCTCTCGCTCTCTTTCACCTCCTTGAACTGAGCCATAGGCACAGCGTAATGCAAACGCATTACGCAATGCAAGCGCATTACGTCGGCCCTGCCTAGCGGCGCTACGGCCGCGCGGCAACACAAAACGGCCCGGTGCCCTGTCTGTGCAGGTCACCGGGCCGTCGTGGCTGGTGTGCCGGGTAGAGGATTCGAACCTCTGAAGCTTGCGCGGCTGATTTACAGTCAGCTCCCTTTGGCCACTCGGGCAACCCGGCGGTGCGAACCAGCGCCTGCTGGCTTGCGGGCTCAAGGGTACAGAAGCGCGGCGAACGGCTCGGCGAGGGGGGGCGGGCCGGTAGCGTGGCCGGGCGAAGTGACTGACGTCAGCAGGAGGTTGTGCGGTGGCAGACCCGTCGTTCGACGTGGTGAGCAAGGTGGACCGGCAGGAGGTGGACAACGCGCTGAACCAGGCGAGCAAGGAGCTGTCCAACCGTTTCGACTTCCGCGGCACCGGTACCAAGATCGAGTGGTCCGGGCAGGAGGCGATCACGCTGGAGTCCGAGACCGAGGAGCGCTGCCGGGCCGCGATCGACGTGTTCAAGGAGAAGTTGATCAAGCGCGGGGTCTCGTTGAAGGCGTTCGACGTCGGCGATCCCGCCAACTCCGGCCAGGTGTACCGGGTCACCGGCAAGGTCAAGCAGGGCATCGAGCAGGACGTCGCGAAGAAGATCTCCAAGAAGATCCGCGACGAGGCGCCGAAGGGCGTGCAGGCCCAGATCCAGGGCGACCAGCTGCGGGTGTCCGGCAAGAAGAAGGACCACTTGCAGGACGTGATCCAGCTGCTGAAGTCGTCGGACTTCGAGGTCGCGCTGCAGTTCGAGAACTTCCGCTGAAGATCCGCGCGCCCGGGCCGGGTGCCGCTCGGGGGACAGGCGGCACCCGGTCCGGGCGTTCGAGGCTCCGGGAACCGCCCGGAGCACCCCGAGTGGGATGCGGAGACCCCGCGGGATGTGTCGCTCGGCGGGCGGTTGAACGTTTCACCAGTTCTGCCCGCCCACGGCAACGAGTCCTGGTGGAAACTGCCATCCGGCCGTCGGGATTCCTCTACGGTGGTGAGCGACCGAACGGGCGCTGGAGGGATGCCGGGTGAAGGGAATCGTGCTGGCCGGTGGCAGCGGCACCCGGCTGCACCCGTTGACGCAGGGCGTGTCCAAGCAGCTGCTGCCGGTTTACGACAAGCCGATGGTCTACTACCCGCTGTCGGTGCTGATGCTCGCCGGGATCCGCGACGTACTGCTGATCTCCACCCCGGTCGACCTGCCGCTGTTCCAGCGGCTGCTCGGGGACGGTTCGCAGTTCGGGCTGCGCATCGAATACGCCGAGCAGCCGCAGCCGAACGGGCTCGCCGAGGCGTTCGTGATCGGCGCGGATTTCATCGGCGATGATCCGGTGGCGCTGGTGCTGGGCGACAACATCTTCTACGGGCAGGGCTTCTCGCGGGTGTTGCAGCGCAGCGCCCAAGAACTGGACGGCTGCATGCTGTTCGGATACCCGGTGCGCGACCCGCAGCGCTACGGCGTCGGCGAGATCGACGCGGACGGCAAGCTCCGATCGATCGTGGAGAAGCCGCAGCAGCCGCGCTCCAACAAGGCCATCACCGGCCTGTACTTCTACGACAACGACGTGGTCCGCATCGCAGGCGAGCTGCGGCCGTCGGCGCGCGGCGAACTCGAGATCACCGACGTCAACAACGCGTACGTGGCGGCCGGGCGGGCGCAGCTGACCGAACTCGGCCGCGGCTACGCCTGGCTGGACACCGGTACGCACGACTCGCTGCTGGAAGCCGGCCAGTTCGTGCAGGTGCTGGAGCACCGCCAAGGGGTGCGGATCGCGTGCCTCGAGGAGATAGCGCTGCGGATGGGCTACATCTCCGCCGACGACTGCCACGCGCTGGGCAGCAAGCTCGCCAAATCCGCCTACGGCGAGTACGTCATGGACATCGCGCGCGCCGCGGGCGCCACCGGCTGAACCGGAGCGGGTCTGCGGCGTCGGACCGAATCAGGGTTCCGGGGCGGAATCATGGCGCCGAGCGCCGACCCGCCATGCCTTCCAAGCGCTGCACCCGGTCGCTGATCGGCGGGTGCGTGGAGAACATCCGCGCCATCCGCTCACCCGGCCGGAACGGGTTCGCGATCATCAGGTGCGATTGCGAAACCAGCTGCGGCTCCGGTGCCAGCGGCGCCTGCTGCGTACCGCGCTCCAGCTTGCGCAGCGCCGAGGCCAACGCCAGGGGGTCACCGGTGAGCTCCGAGCCCGACGCGTCCGCCTGGTACTCCCGCGAGCGGCTCACCGCCATCTGCACCACCGCGGCCGCGACCGGCCCCAGCAGCGCGACGAGCAGCATCGCCACCGGGCTCGGCCGGTCCTCGTCGTCGCCGCCGAACATGCCGAACAACATCCCGAAGTTCGCCAGGAACGTCACCACCGACGCCAGCGCACCGGCCACGCTGGAGATCAGGATGTCCCGGTTGTACACGTGCGAGAGCTCGTGCCCGAGCACCGCGCGCAGCTCCCGCTCGTCCAGCAGCTCCAGGATTCCGGTGGTGCAGCACACCGCGGCGTTGCGCGGGTTGCGGCCGGTGGCGAACGCGTTCGGTGCCTTGGTGGGGCTGATGTAGAGCGTCGGCATCGGTTGCCGCGCCGAGGTCGCCAGCTCCCGCACGATCCGGTACATGGCGGGCTGCTGCGCCTCCGAGACCGGCTGCGCGTGCATCGAGCGCAACGCCAGCTTCGCCGAGTTGAAGTACGAGTACCCGTTCATCCCCAGCGCCACCAGCAGCCCCACGACGAGGCCGACCCGCCCGAACAGCCCGCCGATCAGCACGACCAGCGCACTCAGGCCGCCGAGCAGCACCGCGGTCTTCAGACCGTTGAGGTGCCCGCCGAATCCGTGTCCGCGCATGGTCTCGCCCACTCGTCCTTCGCCTCCGGGTGCCGCGTGCCACGACCCGCGCCCAGCGCCGGGTCCACTTGGGAAACGAGCGGTGCGGGGGCGAAGTTCCGCTATCGGGACGTGCCGCAGGCCACCCGCCGGCGGAACCGGAGTTTTTTCGTCCGCTGTGCACGTTGCAACGCTGACCTGCACCGGAACGATCAGCCCGCACGGGACCGGATGCGCAAGATCGACCGGGCCTAGCATGACCCGCGCCACCTAGTCGCACGACTTTCCCGCCCGGGGGGTGGCGGGAGAGCGGAAAGGAACGAAGAGATGTTCGCCAGACTGCGCAAACGCCGATCGAGCAACGGCGCCGCGCCCCGCCCCGGTGCGGGCAACGCCGGCTACCTTCCCGAAACCCCCCTCGACGGCGGTGTGATCAGCTGCCAGGTGCACGACGAGCAGGGCAGGCTGCTGCCGGGCGCCACCGTCACGATCAACGACCGGCTCGGCCAGGTGATCGCCCAAGCAGACACCGACACCTACGGATCGTTCCTGGCCACCGTCCAGCCGGGGGAGCACAAGATCTCCATCAACGCGGGGGGCTACAAGCGCAAGAGCACCCGCATCGAGGTGCGGGTCAACCAGCACACCTCGCTCGGCGGGGTGCAGCTGGAACAGGACGAGTCGCTCGCGCTGCCGCAGCCCGGGGTGTGGAACTTCGACCCGATGCACACCGAGATGCACTTCGTGGCCCAGCACGTGGGCATGTCGAAGATCCGCGGCCGGTTCAACAACTTCGAGGGCCGCATCCAGATCGCGCCGCGGTTCGAGGACTCGCGGATCGACGTGGTGATCGACGCGGACAGCATCGACACCGGCGTCGACATGCGCGACAACCACCTGCGCTCCAGCGACTTCCTGGACGTGGAGAAGTACCCGAAGCTGTACTTCACCAGCAGCAAGTTCCAGCAGGTGCGCGGGGACCGCTGGCTGATCGACGGGATGTTCACGCTGCGCGGCACCAGCAGTCCCGTGCAGCTCGACACCGCCTACCTCGGGCAGCGGTACTGGAACGCCCCCGGAACCGGTTTCGACCCGCACCAGCGGGCGGCGTGCAAGGCCACGACCACGCTCCGCCGCGAGGATTACGCGGTGAACTGGAAGACCGCCCTGTCCACCGGCATCGCGATCGTCGGTTCCACGATCGACATCGAACTCGGCGTGCAGGCCGTGCTGGAGGAGTGACCGCCCGCGCCGGCGGTTGCGGGGAACCGTCGGCGCTTCGCAGACGCGAGCGGCTGCGGGCCGCTGCGAGCGGGTTCGGGGAAGCGGCGAAGACGCTTGCGGCCGAGCAGCCGGCACCGCACGCGACTCCTCCCTAGAAGCTGTGCAGCTCCATCGTGCAGCACTTCGGGCCGCCGCCGGACTTGCGCAGCTCCGAGACGTCGAGCAGCACCGGCTCATAGCCGCGTGCGCGCAAGTGCGCGGCCAGGCCGGTCGCCTCCAGCGGCAGCACCACGTTGCGGCCGTCCGAGACGCCATTGAGGCCCAGGCAGGACGCATCGGCCTCGTCGGCGATCACCGCGTCCGGGTACAGCCGCTCCAGCACCCGGCGGGACCCCGCGGAGAACGCCTCGGGGTAGTAGGCGATCTGCGGCTGCGCCCCCTGCTCCAGCACGAACAACGCGGTGTCCAGGTGGTAGAACCGGCTGTCGACCAGCTGCAAGGACACCACCGGCACCCCGAGCGCCTCCTGCGCCTCGGCGTGCGCGGCCGGTTCCGTGCGGAACCCCGACCCGGCGAGCAGCAGACCACCGGTCCAGGCGAAGTCGCCTTCCGCTTCGTTGACCCGGGACGGCATCACGATCTCGCGGTGCCCGCATTCGGTGAACCAGCGGCGGAAGTGCTCGGCCTCCGCGGCGCGCTCCGGGGCGCGGAACCGGGCGCCGAGGGCGCGACCGCCGATCACGACACCGGTGTTGGCCGCGAACACCATGTCCGGCAGACCCGGGTGCGCGGGCCTGACCTGCACCGAATGCCCCAACCGCTGGTAGGTGCGGCGCAATTCGAGCCACTGCTGCATCGCCACGCTGGTGTCCACCGGCTCGTCCGGATCCATCCACGGGTTGATCGCGTACTCCACGGCGAAGTGCTCCGGAGGGCACATCACGTAGCTGCGGCGGGTGGTGGTGCGCTGCTGGACGGGCGTGACCGCGAGAGCGGCTGTGTCGGTCATGATGCGAAATCTAGACGCGGCTTTGGCGGCATTCAACAACGCTGCATTGCTTTCCATGCGCCAGAATGTTGCGCATGGACTCCTTGGACCAGCGAATCGTTTCGCAGCTCGTCTCCGACGCGCGCGCGAGCTACGCCGAAATCGGAACGGCGGTCGGGCTTTCCGCGCCCGCGGTGAAGCGGCGCGTGGACAAACTGCTGGACCTGGGGATCCTGCGCGGGTTCACGGCCGTGGTCGATCCGGAGGCGCTGGGCTGGGGCACCGAAGCGTTCGTCGAGGTGCACTGCCACGGCAACGTGCCCACGCATCGGATCCGCAGCGGGCTGGAACCGCTGCCGGAAGTGGTGGCCGCCTACACCGTCTCCGGTCCGGCGGACGCGATCGTGCACCTGCGGGCGGCCGACATCCACCACCTGGAAACCGCGCTGGAGCGGTTGCGGGCCGTGGAGTTCATCAACCGCACGGTCTCCACGGTCGTGCTCTCGCGGTTGCTGGAGCGGCCTCCGCAACCGTGAAACGGCAACGCCGGGAACTCAGCCCTCGGCGTCCCACGGCTCGAAACCGGCTTCTTCGGCATCGGCGGTGGTCCGGAACCACACCTCGGCGACGATCCGGTCGTACTGCGGCGAGTCCGGGGTGTGGTACTGCCGCGAGGCGAAGTGCCCCTTGATCATGCCGTCCTGCTGCTCCGGCTCCTGCGGCTCGGCCAGCGACGCCCGCCTGCGGTTGGCCTGGGCCTGCGGGTCGTGCGCCCATTCCGGGGCACCCCGCTTGCCCGGCCGGGGACCGGCCCCGGGCGTGCGGCGCGGCAGCGGCGTCTGCTCGGACTCGTCGACGATCGGGATCTGGGTGGTGACCTCGGACTCGCCGGGGCGCTCGGCGGCGAGGTCCTGCGAACGGTTCTCGACCAGCGTGCGCAGGTTGTCGGCGAAACCGGGCGGGCCCTCGCGGCCGTCGGTTCCCGGCTCGTCCGCGGGCGCCTGCCGATCGGTGTGGTCGGCCACCGGTTCCGCCGGTGCGCCCGGATCCGGCCAGTCCGGCAGCTCCTTCTGCTGGAACCACGAGCTGGAGGACTCGGCGGGGCGGTCCGCCGCCGGGTCCGCGTCCGGCCGGTTCCGGGTGAACGCGGCGGCGCTCCCGCCGAGCCCGGAGATCGCCGGGCGGTTCAGCGAAACGGTGTCCTCGGCCCGAGCTGCGCTGCCGTTCGTGCCCGCGGAGCCGACACCGCTGGTGTCCCAGGCATCGGCGCCGTTCGTGCCCGCGGCGTCGGTCCCGTTCGACCACGCGGGGTCGGCGCCGTTCGACACGGCGCGGCCGGTGTGCTCGCCCGGTGCCGCGCTCGGCCACCAACCGCCGGGCTGAGCCGGGTCGGCGTCCTCGGCCCAAGCCCGGACTCGCTCACGCACCGAAGAACTATCGCTGCGGTCTTGCTCCGCAGCGCGGGCCTGCTCCGGCTGTTCGGCGTCAGCCGCCCTGCCGGGCTCGGCGTAGTCGTCGAGCACCAAGTCGGCGACCTGCGAGCCGCCGCCAGCGCGCACCGACACCGCGGCCCGGTCGTCCGGCGCAGCGGGCTCGTCCGCTTCCGCGATCGGCAACCGCGCGGTGCCCTCCGGCGAAGCCCACACGCGGTCCGGGTCGAACCGTTCCTCCTCGGCGGGTCCCGGCACCGGCTCGGCCACCGCGGTTTCGTCGAGCGGCGCGGACGGTTCGTGCGACCGCCAGACCTGGCGTTCCCGGCGCGCCTCGGTGGCGGCCACGTAGTCGTCGTAGTCCCGCGCCACCGCACGCAGCCTGCGGCGCGCGGGCCAGGCGAACAGCAACCAGGTGATCAACGATCCGAGCAGGAACCCGGCTATGCTCCAAAGCCACACCTGCGTAAACAGCCACACCACCGGCGACGTCCCTCCTCAAAGGCCACCTAGGTTCTGTTTAAGAAGCGGCGTTAGCCGCTTGCGGGTGCCCGAGGACTCAGCCGGACCACCGGCGGGTTCTCAGGCGTCTTCTGGCGAGGACAGCTCAGACGCCGAGTAGGGAACTACTTAAGGATGAGATCCCGGAGCCAGAAGGCGCCTGAGGTTCCGCCACCCGACCAGCTACCCGAACCAATTCCAAACCTCTCCTAGGGGCACTGAGCCCAGCCAGGCTACGTCCCCGAGCCAGCGGCCTGTACCCAGGCGTCCCGGCGGGCACCCGAATTCACGATCGGGGGATGCGTTCAGCGGTTCACCGGGTGCGGGCCACGACGTAGTGCACGAGCGCCGTCAACGCCTCCCTGGCCGGGCAGTCCGGCAGGGCGCTGAGCACCCGCTGCGCCTGCTCGGCGTAATCGTCCAGCGTCTCCCGCGCGCTCTCCAGGCCACTGGATTCGCGCAGCAGCTTCAACGCCTCGGCTACGTCGGCGTCCGCGGTCAACGGCTCGGCCAGCAGTTCCCGCAGCCGCGGATCGGTGTCCGCGGCGCTGAGCGCGTACAGCATCGGCAGCGTCCGCACGCCTTCCCGCAGGTCGGTGCCCGGGGTCTTGCCGGAGTCCGTCGCGGGCGAGGCGATGTCGATCACGTCGTCGGAGATCTGGAACGCGATCCCGATGAGCTTGCCGAACTCCTCCAGCGCCGCGACGTGCGCGGGCGGCGCCCCCGAGGCGTTGCCGCCGAACCGGCCCGCCGTGGCGATCAGCGAACCGGTCTTCTCGTAGATCACCTGCAGGTAGTGCTGCACCGGATCGTCGTCTTCGCGGGCACCCACGGTCTCCCGCATCTGGCCGGTGACCAGCGCCTCGAACGTGATCGCGATCTGGCGCACCGCGTCAGGGCCGAGGTCGGCCACCAGCCGCGAAGCGTGCGCCATCAGGAAGTCGCCGGTCAGGATCGCCACCGAGTTGTCCCAGCGCACGTTCGCGCTGGTGGCGCCGCGGCGCATGGTGGCCTCGTCCATCACGTCGTCGTGGTAGAGCGTGGACAGGTGCACCATCTCGATCACCGTCGCCGAGGTGATCACCGCGTCCGGCGCCGGGTCGGCGAAGTGCGCGGCCAGCAGCGTGAACAGCGGGCGGAACCGCTTGCCGCCCGCGTCCACCAGGTGCAGCGAAGTGCGGGTGGCGAAGTCGAAATCGCTGCGCACCGAGTCGTGCAGCAAGGCTTCGACGCGGTCCATGCCCGCCGAGACGGACTCCGCCAGCGCCGGATCGGCGATGTCGAAGCCGCTCGCCGCCGCCTGGGCCGCCCGCGACACGTCCCTGATCGGATCACCAGATGGGCTGCTCACGTCACCGTCGCCTTCGCTCCCCCACCGAAACGCCCTACGGGCGGGCACTCTACGACACGAAACCACCCACACCGGCCCAGTCCAGGGCCACCGTCGGCAGCACGCCCAGCAACAGCGTCACGACCACGCCCAGCGTGATCGCCGCGGTCGTGAACGCTCCCGGCACGCTCACGGTGGGCCCGTCCGCGGCCGGTTCGCTGAAGTACATCAGCACGATGACACGAAGGTAGAAGAACGCCGCAACCGCACTGGCCACCAGGGCCACCACCACCAGCGGCGCCATGCCGTCCGCGAACGCGGCCTCGAAAACGACGAATTTCCCGACGAAACCGCTCGTCAGCGGAATCCCGGCCAGCGCGAACAGCAGGAACGTGAACACCGCCGCCAGCAGCGGCGACCGCTTCGCCAGCCCGGCCCAGTCGGAAAGGTGAGTAGCCTCACCATCCGCCGTGCGCACGAGGCTGATCACGCCGAACACCGCGATCGTGGTGAAGCCGTAGGCCAGCAGGTAGAACATCGTGCCGGACAGCCCGCGGTCGGTGAGCGCGATCGCCCCGATCAGCAGGAACCCCGCGTGCGCGATGGACGAGTACGCGATCATGCGCTTGATGTCGCTCTGGGTCAGGCCGAGCACCACGCCGATCACCATCGAGACGATCGCCACGGCCCACAGCACGCCGCGCCACTCCCAGCTCGAAGCCTGGAACGCGACCTGCAGCACCCGCAGGATCCCGCCGAACGCGGCGACCTTCGTGCAGGCGGCCATGAATCCGGTGACCGCGGTCGGCGCACCGTGGTAGACGTCCGGCGTCCAGGTGTGGAACGGGCCGACCGAGCCCTTGAACAGCAGGCCCACCACCAGCAGGCCCAGCCCGGCGAACAGCAGCGTGTCCGAGCGGTCGGTACCCGCGGTGGCCTCGGCGATCGCCGCGAGCCGCACCGAACCGGCGTAGCCGTACAGCAGCGCCAGCCCGTACAGGAAGAACGCGGACGCGAACGCGCCGAGCAGGAAGTACTTCACCGCGGCTTCCTGCGACAGCAGCCTGCGCCGCTTGGCCAGCCCGCACATCAGGTACAGCGGCAGGCTCAGCACCTCGAGCGCGATGAACATCGTGAGCAGGTCGTTCGCCGCGCAGAACACCATCATCCCGCCCAGCGAGAACAGGGCGAGCGGGAACACCTCGGTGCGCATCCCGGCGGTGGGAGCGCGCTCGGCGCCGGGCCCGGGTTTGGGCGCCGCGGCCTCCGCGACGAACGCGCCGCCCGGTTCCACCGAGCGGTCCGCGATCAGCAGGATCGCCGCCAGCCCCAGGCCCAGCAGCGTGCCCCACAGGAACAGCGTCGGCGGGTCCACGGCGATCGAGTCGGACAGCGTGGTCAGGCCGGTGGTGCTGCTGCCGCCGGCGAAGACGCCGAGCGCGATCCCGGCGGCGATCAGCGACAGCAGGCTCAGCGCGACCTGGCTGCTCCAGCGGCCGCGCCGCGGCACGAAGGCTTCGACGAGCACGCCGACGCAGGCGGCGCCGAGCACGATCAGCACCGGCGTGATCGCCGCGTAGTCGATCGGCGGGGGCTTGATCTGCTGCTGCGCGAGGACCGCGACCTGGTCAGTGGCACCCACTTCAGTTCCCTCCCTGCGAGGTCACGGGGTCGGACGCGCCGACATCGCTCATGGTCGCCCCGACCGCGGGCGAGATCACCTCCAGCACCGGCTTCGGGTAGAAGCCCAGCGCCAGCACCAGCACGATCAGCGGAGTGAGCACGGCGATCTCGCGCGGTTTGAGGTCGGTGACCCGCGCCCGATGCGCGCCGGTCTTGTTCGGGTCCGTGACCGCGCCCGGCCCGCCCGCGGTGCCGACCAGCGCGTCGCCGCGCACCGGGCCTTGCATGATCCGCTGGTAGAGCCACAGCACGTAGACGGCGGCGAGCACCATGCCGACCGTGGCCAGCACCGTGTAGACGGGCCTGGTCGGGAAGGCGCCCAGCAGCACCAGGAACTCGCTGATGAACGAGTTCGTGCCGGGCAGCGACAACGTGCTCAGCCCGGCGATCAGCAGCGTGCCCGCCAGCAGCGGCGTGACCTTGGACATGCCGCCGTAGTCGGCGATCCGGGTGGACCCGCCGCGCGCGATGATCATGCCGATGACCAGGATCAGCAGGCCGGTCGCGATGCTGTGGTTGATCATGTACGAGACCGCGCCGACCTGCGCCTGCGAGGTGTAGGCGAAGATCCCCAGCGCGATGAACCCGAAGTGCGCGATAGACACGTAGGCGATGAACCGCTTGAGATCGGTCTGCCCGAACGCCTGCAGCGAGCCGTAGAGCACCCCGAGCACCGCCAGCACCAGCACCAGCGGCGCCAGCACCCGCGAGGCCTCCGGCGTCAGCGGCAGGCTGTAGCGCAGGAAGCCGAACGTGCCGACCTTGTCCAGCACGCCGACGACGATCACCGCGACGCCGATCGGCGCCTGCTGCGCCGCGTCCGGCAGCCAGGTGTGCAGCGGCACCAGCGGCGCCTTGATCGCGAACGCGGTGAAGAAGCCGAGGAAGATCCACACCTGCACGCTCAGCGGCGCGTCCGCCAGGATCGGCACCAGCGCGGCCCAGTCGAACGTTCCCTGGCCGGTGGCCTGCGCGGCGTAGGCGTAGGCGCCGATGGCGGAGCCCAGCATGATCAGGCCGCCGAGGAACGAGTACAGGAAGAACTTCACCGCCGCGTACTTGCCGCGCTCGCCGCCGTACCCCCCGATCAGGAAGTACATCGGGATCAGCATGATCTCGAACAGCACGTAGAACAGGAACACGTCGGTCGCGGCGAACACCGCCACCGTCAGCGCCTGCTCCACCAGCAGCAGCGCGAAGAACCCGCCGTGGCTGCGGCCCGCGGGCAGCCGCTCGCCCCAGCTGAAGCCGAGCACCAGCGGCATCAGCAGCGCGATCACCGCGACCATCACCAGCGCGATGCCGTCCACGGCGAACGACAGCCGGATGTCGAAGGCCGGGATCCACTCCACCGAGGAGGCCAGCTGCAGCCGCGGCCCGGCCGGGTCGTAGGCGAACCAGGCGCCCGCGGCGAGCGCGAACTCGGCCAGCGAGACCGCCAGCGCGGTCCACTTCGCGGCCGGTGCGTTGTGCCGCAGCAGCCCCACCGCCACGGCCCCGGCCAGCGGTAGCAGGATCAACGCGAGGAGCAGGGTCATCGGGTCTCCTCCCTCGATGCCTCGATGACGGGCAGTTCTCCGGAGGGAACCGCGAGAAGGCGCTCGGCGATCATGGCGTCCCCACCGCCATCAGCGCGGCGATCAGGATCACGCCGCCGCAGAGCATCGACAGCGCGTACGAGCGCACGAAGCCGGTCTGCCAGCGCCGCATCCAGCCGGAGCCGCCCTGCAGCGCACCGGCCAGGCCGTTCACCGCGCCGTCGACGGCCTTGTCGTCGAACGCGACCAGGCCGCGGGTGAGCCCGAACGCCGGTTTCACCGCGACGAGGTCGTTGAGCCGGTTCCCGCCCAGGTCGGCCCGCGCGGCCCGCACCACCGGCGACACCCGCTGCGGACGGGTGACCGGCACCTGCTTGCGCCCGACGGCCAGCCAGGCGACCAGCACGCCCGCGGCCGAGAGCGCGACGGTCAGCACCGGGATCACCGAGTGCGGCAGCGCCCCGCCGTGCGCTTCCTGGAGTTCACCGAGCGACGGCGCGAGGAACGTGACGAGCCGGTCGCCGACCGCGAAGAACGCGCCCGCGCCGATCGAACCGATCGCCAGCACGATCATCGGGCCGGTCATGATCGGCGGGGATTCGTGCGGGTGGAATTCCTGACCGTCCGCGGACTTCAGGTTCTCCCAGCGCTTCTCGCCGAAGAACGTCAGCAGCATCAGCCGCGTCATGTAGAACGCGGTCAGCGCCGCGCCCAGCAGGGCCGCCCCGCCGAACACCCAGCCCTGCCAGCCTTCTTGGCCGAACGCGGCCTCGATGATCGCGTCCTTGGAGTAGTAGCCGGACAGGAACGGGAACCCGATCAGCGCCAGGTAGCCGAGCCCGAAGGTGGCGAAGGTGATCGGCAGGTGCTTGGCCAGCCCGCCGAACTTGCGCATGTCGACCTCGTCGCGCATCGCGTGCATCACCGAGCCGGCGCCGAGGAACAGCCCGGCCTTGAAGAACCCGTGCGTGAGCAGGTGCATGATCCCGAGCGCGTACCCGGCCGGGCCGAGCCCGACGGCGAGGATCATGTAGCCGATCTGGCTCACCGTGGAGTACGCGAGGACCTTCTTGATGTCGTCGTAGGCGCAGCCGATCACGCACCCGACCAGCAGCGTCACCGCGCCGATGACGGTGACCACCAGCCGCCCGTCCGGCGAGAGCGTGAACAGCGGGTTGGCGCGCGCGATCAGGTACACGCCCGCGGTGACCATGGTGGCCGCGTGGATCAGCGCGGAAACCGGCGTCGGGCCTTCCATCGCGTCCGGCAGCCACGCCTGCAACGGCACCTGACCGGACTTGCCGCACGCGCCCAGCAGCAGCAACAAGGTGATCGCCAGCAGCACGCCCGGGGTGAGCTCGTCCGCGCGGGCGAAGACCTCGGTGTACTGCGTGGTGCCGAGCTTCGCGAACAGCAGGAAGATCGCCAGCGCCAGGCCGACGTCGCCGACCCGGTTCATCACGAACGCCTTGGTCGCCGCCGCGGCCGCCGACGGCCGGTGCTGCCAGAACCCGATCAGCAGGTAGGACGCCAGCCCGACGCCCTCCCAGCCGAGGTAGAGCGTCACGAAGCTGTTGCCCAGCACCAGGATCAGCATCGCGGCCACGAACAGGTTCAGGTAGCCGAAGAACCGCCGCCGCTCGGAGTTGTCCCGGCCCTCGCGCCCCTGCTGGTCGTGCGCCATGTAGCCGACCGAGTAGAGGTGGATCAGCGCGCCCACTCCGGTGATCAGCAGCACGAACACCATCGACAGCGGATCCAGCCGCAGGCCGAAGTCCACCTGCAGCGCGTTCACCGGGATCCACGAGAACAGGTGCAGCTCGCGCACCGGGGCCACGTCACCGGAGATGGAGGTGAACAGCAGCACCCCGTAGGCGAAGGCCGCGATCACGGTGGCGCAGCCGAGCAGGTGCCCCCACCCGTTGGCGCGCCGCCCGGCCAGCAGCAGCACCGCCGCGCCGAGCAGCGGCAGCGCGATCAGCAGCCAGGCGTTGCCCTGGATGGCGCCCTGCGCGGCCTGCACGGCCGAGCCGGGACCTGCTAGCTCGGGGCCTGCCAGCTCGGGGCCTGCCAGCTCGGGGCCTGCCAGCTCAAGACCGACAGCCGGAAACGTCGTCGTCACGCCAGGTCTCCCTCGATGAGCGCGGTCAGTACTTGAGCAGGTTCGCGTCGTCGACCGAGGCCGACCGGCGGGTGCGGAAGATCGACATGATGATCGCCAGCCCCACCACGACCTCGGCTGCGGCGACGACCATCACGAAGAACGCCATCACCTGCCCGTGCACCGAGCCCTCGATCCGGGCGAAGGTCACCAGCGTGAGGTTGACCGCGTTGAGCATCAGCTCCACGCACATGAACACGACGATCGCGTTGCGCCGCACCAGCACGCCGACGGCGCCGATGCTGAACAGCAGCGCGGACAGCAACAGGTAGTAGGTCGGGGTCACTGCCGGACCTCCTCGGGTGCGGCGTGCCCGGACTCGGACCGCCCGTTGTTGCCGTTGTCCCCGTTGCCGTTGCCCTCGTCGCCGGACCGGGTTCCGTTGCGCTGCCCGGGTTCCGCGGTGTCCGGTGCGGACTCGGGCTTCTCGTGCTTGCCGCGCCGTTCGGGCGTGGTGAGCGCGTGCGGGTCCGGCTGCTCGGTGCGGCCCGCGACGGCGGCGCGTTCGCGGGTGAGCCGTTCCGCAGGCAGGTTGTCCAAGATCTCGGACAGCGACTCGGGAGCCACCGTGCCGTCCGGCAGCAGCGCGGGCGTGGCGACCGAGTTGGCGGTCGCGTACACGCCGGGACCCGGTAGCGGCGACGGCCGCGCACCGCGGAACCGGGCGTCGGCCCGCTCCCGCTGGCCGATCTTGGCCGCCCGGCCCTTGCCGCCGTAGGCCAGCACCATCGCGCCGATCGCCGCGGTGATCAGCAGCGCGGAGGTCAGCTCGAACGGGAACAGGTAGTCGGTGAAGATCAGCGCACCGAGCCCGCCTGCGCCGCCGCCCTGCGGCGACCACGGGTCCAGCGGCGCCGCCACCGGCACGTCGGTCAGCGACCGCGCCAGCCCGGTCACCAGCAGCAGCGCGAAGCCCACCCCGGCCACCGCGGCCGCCAGCCGCTGCCCGCGCAGCACTTCCACCACCGAGTCCGACGAGTCCCGCCCGACCATCATCAGCACGAACAGGAACAGCATCATGATCGCGCCGGTGTAGACGATGATCTGGGTGAACCCGAGGAACTGCGCGCTCTGCGCCATGTAGAGCACCCCGAGGCTGAGCATCGTCAGCACCAGCCACAGCGCCGAGTGCACGGCGTTGCGGGCGAACACCATGCCGAGCGCCCCGACCAGCGACAGCGGGCCGAGGATCCAGAACACCGCGGTCTCACCGGCGCCGACCACGTCCGCGGCCTGCTGCTGGGCGAGCACCGCCGTTGCCGCGAGCATCACCGCCGCGCCTCCTCTTGGCCGGTCTCGACGGTCTCGCCCGACGGCACTCCGGCCTGCCGCGCGAGTTCGGGGCCGCGCACGTAGTAGTCCTGCTCGTCCTCGCCGAGCCGCATCGGGTGCGGCGGCTGCTCCATGCCGGGCAGCAGCGGCGCCAGCAGGTCCTCCTTGGTGTAGATCAGGTTCTGCCGGTTGTCGTCGGCGGTCTCGTACTCGTTGGTCATGGTCAGCGACCGCGTCGGGCACGCCTCGATGCACAGGCCGCAGCCGATGCAGCGCAGGTAGTTGATCTGGTAGTCGGCGCCGAAGCGCTCACCGGGCGAGTACCGCGCGTCGTCGGTGTTGTCCCCGCCCTCGACGAAGATCGCGTCGGCCGGGCAGGCCCAGGCGCACAGTTCGCAGCCCACGCACTTCTCCAGCCCGTCCGGGTGCCGGTTGAGCTGGTGGCGGCCGTGGAACCGGGGCGCGGTGACCTTCTTGACCTCGGGGTACTCCTCGGTGACGACCTTCTTGAACATGGTCGAGAAGGTGACGCCGAAACCTTTCAGCGGATCAAACACTGCCCGCTCCCTCCTTCGAGCCGTCCTCGGCCCCGGACGGCACCTGCCGCCGCCGCGGTGGGGTCGGGGGCACTTGCAGGTCCAGCGGTGGCACCGGGTAGCCGCTGCCGGACAGCGGCGCCGCGGGCTCCTCCGGTTCCGGTTCGCCGCGGCCGGGCAGCAGGAACACGACTGCGGCCAGCGCGACGATCACGACCGCGCCGATGATCAGTGCCGGTGGCGAGGCGAGCAGCTGCTCGTTGCGCAGCGCGCGGATCACGGTGACCACCACGATCCACACCAGGCTCACCGGGACCAGCAGCTTCCAGCCGAGGTTCATGAACTGGTCGTAGCGCAGCCGCGGCAGCGTGCCGCGCAGCCACACGAACACGAACAGGAAGAACAGCGTCTTGCCGAGGAACCACAGCACGGGCCACCAGCCGGTGTTGAGCACCCCGTCGCCGATCAGGCTCAGCGGCCACGGCGCGTGCCAGCCGCCGAGGAACAGCGTGGTGGCCAGCGCCGAGACGGTGACCATGTTGATGTACTCGGCGAGGAAGAACAGCGCGAACTTCAGCGAGGAGTACTCGGTGTGGAACCCGCCGACCAGCTCGGACTCGGCTTCCGGCAGGTCGAACGGGGCGCGGTTGGTCTCGCCGACCATGGACACCGCGTAGACCAGGAAGCTGACCGGCAGCACCAGCGCGAACCAGCCGTTCGTCTGCGCCTCGACGATGCCCGATGTGGACAGCGTGCCCGAGTACATGATCACCGCGACGAACGACAGGCCCATCGCGATCTCGTAGGAGATCACCTGAGCGGCCGAGCGCAACGACCCCAGCAGCGGGTACGGCGAACCGGACGCCCACCCGGCGAGCACGATGCCGTAGACGCCGATGGAGGCCATCGCCAGCACGACCAGCAACCCGACCGGCAGCTCCACCAGCTGCAGCGCGGTGCGCTCCCCGAAGATCGTGACCTCCGGCCCGATCGGCATCACCGAGAACGACACCAGCGCGGGCGCCGCGGAGATCACCGGCGCCAGGAAGTACACCCACTTGTCCGCCAGCACCGGGCGGATGTCCTCCTTGAACGCGAGCTTGAGCCCGTCGGCCAGCGACTGCAGGATGCCGAACGGTCCGGCGCGGTTCGGTCCGGGCCGGTGCTGCATCCGCCCGAGCACGCGGCGCTCGGCCCAGATCGTCAGCAGCGTCATCAGGACCAGGAAGGCGAAGATCGCGACGACCTTGATCAGGACCAGCCAGATCGGGTCGTCGGCGATCAGCTCCGCGGTGTGGGTCATGACCGGCTCCCCTCGGCGTCCGGACCTGCCGGCGCCTGCCCGGTGTGCCCGTTACCGGTGTGCCCGTTGGCCCCGTTGATGCCGTGCCCGGCGACGCTGTCGCCCCCGGCTGGGAACGTGGCGGCGGGCGCGAGCGCGACCGCGGCGCCGTGCCCGACGCCGAGCGCCCGGTTCACCTTCGACGGCCCGGATTCCGACGGCAGCCAGACCACGTCGTCCGGCATCTCGGTCACCTCGGCTTCCAGCGAGATCGCGCCGCGGTCACCGCGGACCTCGACCTGCTGCCGCGGCCCGAGCCCGAGCCGCCGCGCGGTGCCCGGCGAAAGCATCGCGACCGGGCGGCGCCGGGTGCCCGCGAGGTTCGGTTCCCCGTCCTGCAGCGACCCGTCGTCGAGCAGCAGCCGCCAGGTCGCCAGCAGCGCACGGCCCGGTCCTGGTGGGGACACCGGCCGCACCGGTTCTTCCGGTGGTGCTGCCCGCGGCCGGTCGCTTATCCCGAGCCGGTCGAGCTCGGCGCGGGATGCCGCCGGGGTCTGGGTGAACAGGTCGGCGTCCATCTCCACCGCGAGGGTGTCCAGCACGCGGCAGTCCGGCAGCGCACCGCTGCCTTCGATCGTGACGGCGAACTCGCGGCGGCGGCCTTCCCAGTTCAGGTAGCTGCCGGACTTCTCGACGCTCGGCGCGATCGGCAGCACCACGTCGGCGTGTTCGGTGACGCCGCTGGGTCGCAGTTCCAGGCTCACCACGAACCCGGCGCGCGCCAGGGCTTGGGCGGCCAGTTCCGGATCGGGCAGGTCGTCCGGGTCGACGCCGCCGACCAGCAGCCCGGACAGTTCGCCGCGCGCGGCGGCGGTGAGGATGCCGGTGGTGTCCCGGCCGGGGATGCCGGGCAGGCTCGGCTGTCCCCACTCGCGGGCGAGTTCCACGCAGGAGTTCAGGTCGGTGACGCTGCGCCCGCCGGGCAGCAGGTTCGGCAACGCGCCCGCTTCGACCGCGCCGCGTTCCCCGGCACGCCGCGGGATCCAGGCGATCCCGGCGCCGGTGCGCGCGGCGGTGCGCACGATTTCGGAGTACAGCCCGGGAATCTGCGCGGCGCGCTCACCGACGGCGAGCACCGCGCCGTCCGCGCGCAGCAGTTCGTCCACTTCGGACGGAAGCGCGGCGAGCGCGGCGGCCTCCCCACCGGGCGGGCAAGGCAGCAGCGCACCGGCGTCGATCGGCCCGCCACCGCCCATGATCCGGGTGGTCTTCTCCACCCCGGGCGAGTTCCACTGCCCGAGGTGGAAGACCTTCGTGCTGCCCTTGCGAGCCGCTTTGCGCAGCCGCAGGAACACGATCGGCGATTCCTCCTCCGGCTCGAAGGCCACGCACAGCACCGCGGGCGCGGCCTCCAGGTCCGCGTAGGTCACCGCGCCGGAGCCCGGCCCCATGCCGACCACAGTGGACTCCAGGAACGCCAGCTCCTCGTCCGAGTGCGCCCGCGCACGGGCGTCGATGTCGTTGGTGCGCAACGCGATCCGCGCGAACTTCGAGTAGGCGTAGGCGTCCTCGACGGTCAGCCGCCCGCCCGGCAGCACACCGACGCCGTGTTCGTCGCGCGCGGCGATGAGCCCGTCGGCGGCCGTGCGCAACGCCTCCGTCCACGACGCCGGTCGCAGCGCACCGTTCTCCCGCACCTGCGGCCGCGTGAACCGGTCGGTGGCGGTGGCGTAGCGGAACGCGAACCGGCCCTTGTCGCAGGTCCACTCCTCGTTGACCTCCGGGTCCTCACCCGCGAGCCGGCGCATCACCTTGCCGCGCCGCCAGTCCGTGCGGGTAGCGCAGCCCGAAGAGCAGTGCTCGCACACACCGGGCGTGGACACCAGGTCGAACGGCCGGGACCGGAACCGGTAGGCCGCACTGGTCAACGCGCCCACCGGGCAGATCTGGATGGTGTTGCCGGAGAAGTAGGACTGGAACGGCTGCTGCTCGGCGATCCCGATCTGCTGCACCGCGCCGCGCTCCAGCAGCTCGATGAACGGATCACCCGCGATCTGCTTGGAAAAGCGGGTGCAGCGCTGGCACAGCACGCAACGCTCGCGGTCCAGCAGCACCTGCGCCGAGATCGGCACCGGCTTGGCGAAGGTCCGCTTGGTGTCGTGGAACCGGGATTCCGCGCGCCCGTGCTTGAGCGCCTGGTTCTGCAGCGGGCACTCGCCGCCCTTGTCGCAGATCGGGCAGTCCAGCGGGTGGTTGATCAGCAGCAGCTCCATCATGCCCTGCTGCGCCTTGTCCGCCACCGGTGAGCTGCGCTGCGTCTTGACGACCATCCCGTCTGCGACGGTGATGGTGCAGCTGGCCTGCGGCTTGGGCATCGCCCGGCCGTTCATCTCCACCTCGACCAGGCACTGCCTGCACGCGCCCGCGGGATCCAGCAGCGGGTGGTCGCAGAAGCGCGGGATGGTGATGCCCATCCGCTCGGCGGTGCGGATCAGCAGCTCGCCCTTCGGCGCGTCGATCTCGACGCCGTCGATGGTGAGCCGGACGTGCCCCTCCGGGACCGGCTTGCTCTCTCGCTCGGGTGCCACCGTCATCGGGCCGCTCCTGCCAGTGCGGGCTCGCCCGGCTCGGCGCCGGGCCGGTTCTGCTGACACAGCGCGAGGAATTCCTCGCGGAAGTACTTGATGCCGCTGGTGATCGGACTGACCGCGCCGTCGCCGAGCGCGCAGAACGAGCGGCCGAAGATGTTGTCGCAGACGTCGAGCAGCGTCTCGATGTCCTCTTCGGTGCCGTTGCCGCCGACCATCCGCTCCAGCACCTGCGCGAGCCAGAACGTGCCCTCGCGGCAGGGCGTGCACTTGCCGCAGGACTCGTGCTCGTAGAACTGGGTCCACTTCATGACCGCCCACGGCACCGAAACCGTCTCGTTGAACACCATCAGCGCCGTGGTGCCCAGCATCGATCCGGCCTCGGCCGCGCCCTCGAAGTCCAGCGGCACGTCCAGGTGCTCGGCGGTGAACAGCGGTGTCGAGGAACCGCCCGGGGTCCAGAACTTCAGCGGAATCCCGTCTTTCATCCCGCCGGCGAGTTCCAGCAGCTCCCGCAGCGTGGTGCCCAGCGGTGCCTCGTACTGGCCGGGCCGCTCGACGTGGCCGGACAGCGAGAAGATCTTCGGCCCCGGCGACTTCTCCCGCCCCATGGTGCGGAACCAGTCCGAACCGCCGTTGACGATGAACGGCACCGAGGCGATCGTCTCGACGTTGTTCACCGTCGTCGGGCAGGCGTAGAGCCCTGCCGCGGCCGGGAACGGCGGTTTGAGCCGCGGCTGGCCGCGCTTGCCTTCCAGCGAGTCCAGCAGCGCGGTCTCCTCACCGCAGATGTAGGCGCCCGCACCCGCGTGCACGACGATGTCGCAGTCGAACCCGGAACCGAGGATGTTCTTGCCCAGGTAGCCCGCCTCGTACGCCTCCTGCACCGCGTTGTTCAGCCGCCGGATGCAGTGCAGCGCCTCGCCCCGCACGTAGATCAGGCAGTGGTGCGCGCGCATGGCGTAGCTCGCGATGATGCAGCCCTCGATCAGCGAGTGCGGATCGGCCATCATCAGCGGGATGTCCTTGCAGGTGCCCGGTTCGCCCTCGTCCGCGTTGATCACGAGGTAGTGCGGTTTGACCGGCTCCTTCGGCATGAATCCCCACTTCACGCCCGCCGGGAACCCGGCACCGCCGCGGCCGCGCAGGCCCGCGGTCTTGACCAGCTCGATCAGCTCGTCCGGCTGCGCGGCCAGCGCCTTGCGCAGCGCGGTGTAGCCCTCCAGCCGCTCGTAGGTGCGGATGCTCCACGAGTCCGGCGACAGCCACCGCTTGGTGAGCACCGGGGTCAGCGGGTCCGGCCGGGAGTTCGCGTCGGTCATGGTCACTCCTTCTCCGGCAGCGGCGGGATCGGTGCGTCGTCCGGCATCGCGGGGGAGGTCCATCCGCGCTGCTCGGCCATCCCGGCGCCGCGCAGCGTCTCCGGCGCGGCCGACGGCCCGTCCACTGTGTCGCCGAGGCGAGCGCCCGGCCGGTCGAAGAACCCGGCGAGCTGGCGCTCGGTGGTGCGGAAGTCGGTCAGCGGGGCGCCGCGCGTGGGCGCCGGCTTCTCCCCGCGCTGCAACGCTTTCACCAGTTCCAGCGCGGATTCCGGCTGCTGCTTGTCGTAGTACTCGTAATCGACCTGCAGCACCGGGGCGAGGTCGCAGGCCGCGAGGCATTCCGCGTGCTCCAACGTCAGCGAGCCCTCTTCGCCCGGTGTGCCCGCGGTTTCGTCGTGCCCGACGCCCAAGTGCTCGGAGAGTCCCTTGTAGATCTCGTCGCCGCCGAGCGCCGCGCACAACGTGTTCGTGCAAACGCTGACGATGTGCCGCCCGCACGGCGTGCGCTTGTACATCGTGTAGAAGGTGGCGACCGCGCTGACCTCCGCGGCCGACAGCGCGAGCTGCTCGGCGCAGAACTCGATGCCGTCGTTGCTGACGTGGCCCTGCACCGACTGCACCAGGTGCAGCATCGGCAGCAGCGCCGACCGCGACTCCGGGTAGCGCTCGACGATCTTGCGCGCGTCGGCGCGCACGTCCTCGCCGAACACCTGCTCCCGCGGCGGGGAGATCGTGTGCTCGGTGGTGGTGAAATCGAACTGCTCGGTCATCGGTCCACCCCGCCCATCACCGGATCGATCGAGGCGACCGCCGCGATCACGTCCGCTACCAGGCCGCCCTCGGACATCGCCGGGAACGCCTGGAGGTTCACGAAGCTCGGTTCCCGCACGTGCACCCGCATCGGCCGGGTGCCGCCGTCGGAGACCAGGTGGTAGCCGAGCTCGCCGCGCGGCGACTCCACCGGCGAGTACACCTGCCCCGGCGGCACGTCGAAGCCCTCGGTGACCAGCTTGAAGTGGTGGATCAGGGACTCCATGGACTGGCCCATGATCTTGCGGACGTGCTCCAGCGAGTTGCCCATGCCGTCCGGTCCGATGCTCAGCTTCGCGGGCCAGGCGATCTTCGGGTCCTCGACCATGACCGGGCCGGGCTCGAGCTTGTCCAGGCACTGCCGGACGATCTTCAGCGACTGGTGGATCTCCTCCAGCCGCAGCTGGAACCGCGCGAAGCAGTCCCCGTCGGTGCTGGTCGGCACCTCGAACTCGAAGTCCTCGTAGCCGCAGTACGGCTCGATCTTGCGCAGGTCCCACGCG
The DNA here is from genome assembly GCF_016526145.1 of Saccharopolyspora galaxeae. Lineage (GTDB taxonomy): Bacteria > Actinomycetota > Actinomycetes > Mycobacteriales > Pseudonocardiaceae > Saccharopolyspora_C > Saccharopolyspora_C galaxeae. The sequence goes on along the minus strand of NZ_JADDUE010000002.1, from coordinate 265,546 downwards.
ATGCCCGCGGAACGCAGCATCGGGCCGGTCACGCCGAGCTGCAGCGCGCCGTCCAGCGGCAGGTAGCCGACGTCCTGCAGGCGCTGCTTCCAGATCGGCTGGCCGGAGAACAGCTTGTGGTAGTCCGGCAGCCGGGAGTCCATGACCTTGATGAACTCCAGCACCTTCTCCCGGTAGCCCTCCGGCAGGTCCTGGGCGACCCCGCCGGGCCGGATGAAGGCGTGGTTCATCCGCAGCCCGGTGAGGAACTCCAGCAGGTGCAGCACTTCCTCGCGGTCGCGGAAGCCGAAGGTCATGCCGGTGGTGGAACCGAGCTCCATCGCGCCGGTGGCCATGAACACCAGGTGCGAGGAGATCCGGTTCAGCTCCATGAGCATGACCCGGAACGTCTGCGCCCGCGGCGGAGCCTCGATCTCCAGCAGCTTCTCCACGCCGAGGCAGTACGCGGCCTCGTTGTACAGCGGCGCCAGGTAGTCCATCCGCGTCACGAACGTGACGCCCTGGGTCCAGGTGCGGTACTCGGTGTTCTTCTCGATCCCGGTGTGCAGGTAGCCGATCACCGAGCGGGCCTGGGTGACCGTCTCGCCCTCCAGCTCCAGGACCAGGCGCAGCACGCCGTGCGTGGACGGGTGCTGCGGTCCCAGGTTGATGACGACGCGCTCGTCACCGGCCGTCTCGTCCAGGAACTCGTCCCAGTCGCCGCCGGTGACGGTGTAGATCCGGCCCTCGGTGGTCTCCCGCGGCGCGGCGGGATCGGTCGGACCGGTGGTGGGATCGGTCAGTGGTTCGGTGGTCATGTTCAGCACCTCTCCGCGTGCTGCCTACCGGTGATCATGTGTAGGCCCGGCGCTGGTCCGGCGGCGGTATTTCGGCGCCGCCCTTGTACTCCACGGGAATCCCGCCCAGCGGGTAGTCCTTGCGCTGCGGGTGCCCGTCCCAGTCGTCCGGCATCAGGATCCGGGTCAGCGCGGGGTGCCCGTCGTAGATCAGGCCGAACATGTCCCACGCTTCCCGCTCCTGGAAATCCGCGGTCGGGTAGACGGAAACGACCGAGGGCAGGTGCGGATCGTCGACGTCCACGGCCACTTCCAGCCGGATGCGGCGGCGGTAGGTCATCGACGTCAGGTGGTAGACCGAGTGCAGCCGCTGCGGCACGTCCGGGCCGTAGTCCACTCCGGACACCGAGCTGCACAGCTCGAACCGCAGGGCTTCGTCGTCGCGCAGCGAGCGGCAGGTTTCCACCAGGTGCTCGCGGTCGATGTAGAAGGTGATCTCCCCGCGGTCCACTGTGGTCTGCTGCACCGCGGACTCGATCCCCTTGTCGCGCAACGCTTCCAGCAGCGCGTCCGCGACGTCGTCGAACCATCCGCCGAACGGCCGCTGCGCCTGCTGCGGGACGTGCGCGGGCAGCTGCAGCCCGCCGTAGCCGGAGGTGTCACCGCTGCCCTGCACGCCGAACATGCCCTTGCGGGCGCGTCCGGCCACGACCGGACCCTGCCGGTGCGCGGCAGCGCCTTCACCTTCCCTGGCCGGTTCCAGCCCCTGCCCGGGGCGTTCCGCGCTGGAGCCCTTCTCGCCGGGGTCGGGTGTGGTCCGCTTCGAGTCCGTCATGGCTCACCTGCCCGCCCCGAGCTGCCGCTCGACTTGTTCGCGCTGCGCGCCGGTCTCGACGGCCAGCGCCCCCTCGGAACCCATTTCCTTCTGCTGCGCCCGTTGCTGGCGCTCGGCCCGCTTGCGCTGGGAGCGGTTCTTCGGCGCGTAGCGCTCGGAGGAGGCGACGAGTTCGGTGCGCTCGCCGCTGTCCGCGCGGATCGCGGCGCGCTTGGCGTTGATCGGCTCGTCCATGACCTTGGCGTGCAGCTTCAAGATCGCGTCGAGCAGCATCTCCGGACGCGGCGGGCAGCCCGGCAGGTACATGTCCACCGGCACCACGTGGTCCACGCCCTGCACGACCGCGTAGTTGTTGAACATGCCGCCGGTGGAGGCGCACACGCCCATCGCCAGCACCCAGCGCGGCTCCGGCATCTGGTCGTAGATCTGCCGCAGCACCGGGGCCATCTTGTTGGTCACCCGGCCCGCGACGATCATCAGATCGGCCTGCCGCGGGGTGGCCGAGAAGCGCTCCATGCCGAACCGCGCGACGTCGTAGCGGGACCCGCCGATCGTCATCATCTCGATCGCGCAGCAGGCCAACCCGAAGGTCGCCGGCCACATCGACGTCTTCCGGGTCCAGTTGACGAGCTTTTCGACGTTGGCCAACAGGATGCCGTTGGGCAACTGCTCCTCTAGGCCCATCTCGGCACTTCCTTCCGCTTCGCCATTGAGAACGGTCAGTGCTCGCCCGAGGCCGCGCCGGGCGCTAATTCCAGTCGAGTCCCCCTCGGCGCCACACGTAGGCGTAGGCGAAGCCGACGGTGGCGATGAACAGCACGACCTCGACCACGCCGAACAGGCCGAGGGAGTCCGCGGAGACCGCGAACGGGTAGAGGAAGACCATCTCGATGTCGAACAGGATGAACAGCATCGCCGTGAGGTAGTAGGCGATCGGCATCCGGCCGCCGCCCATCACCGGCTGCGGCGACGGTTCGATCCCGCACTCGTAGGCGTCGAGCTTGGCCTTGTTGTAGCGGCGGGGGCCGACGATCGGGGCGATGGCGACCGAGAACACGGCGAATCCCAGCGCCAGCGCGAACATCAGCACCAGCGGGACGTACGGGTCGAGAACACCCGAAGCACTCGAACCACCCACGGCACTGCCCTCCTTGCGGCCCCCGCCGCGACGAACGTCACGTCTGCGGTTGTCGGTTGCGCACTCTATGCGCTCGCCCGTTTCCGTTTTGCAGTGAGGCGAACCTAACTTTGTGAGTTCTCACACCGTCTGGCGACCATCTGACCAGACGCGGACTCTCAGGCGCTAGGGGTGAGCCGAGTAGTGGCGCTGATCACACGGTCCATCGCGTCGCCGTCGCGTCCGTCGTAGAGATTTGCCAGCAGTTTCAACACGAAACGCATCAACGTGCGGCGCGGCAGACCGTGCTTGGTCGCCATCCGCATCACGGTCGGATTGCCTATCAACTTGCTGAAGATGTTGCCCATCCGGAAGTAGCCGCCCATCGCTTCGGAAACCGCGGCCGGGTACCGGTGCAGCGCGTGCTCCCGCGACGGCCCCGCCGGACGGGCGAACGCCTGCGCCACGCATTCGGCGGCCAGCCGTGCCGACTCCATGGCGTAGGCGATTCCTTCGCCGTTGAACGGGTTGACCATCCCGCCCGCGTCACCGACCAGCAGCAGCCCGTCGCGGTAGTGCGGCTTGCGGTTGAAGCCCATCGGCAGCGCCGCGCCGCCGACCCGGCCGTTGGCGTTCTCGTCCCGGAAACCCCATTCCTCCGGGGTGCCGTCCAGCCACGACTTGAGCAGCTGGCGGTAGTCGGTCTTGCCGTAGGCGCTGGAGGTGGACAGGATGCCCAGCCCCACGTTCACCGTCCCGTCGCCCATCCCGAAGATCCAGCCGTAGCCGGGCAGCAGCTTCGGATCGTCCGGCGCGGAGCGGTCCCACAGCTCCAGGTGCGACTCCATGAAGTCGTCCTTGGTGCGCGGGCTGTCGTAGTAGCGGCGCACCGCCACGCCCATCGGGCGCTGGTCGCTCTTCTCGATGCCCATCGACAGCGCGAGCCGGGCGGAGACGCCGTCGCAACCGACCACGATCGGCGCGCGGTAGGTCACCGGCACCTTATCGGGGCCGGACTTGGCGGTGACGCCTTCGACGCGGCCGGTGCGCTCGTTGCGCACGGCCCCGGTCACGCTGGTCTGCTGCACCATGCGGGCACCCGCTTGCTGGGCGCCGCGGGCGAGCAGGTCGTCGAAGTCGTTGCGCGGGCGGACCACACCGTAGGGCGGGAATTCCGCCAGCTCCGGCCAGTCCAGTTCGAGCGTGACACCGCCGCCGACGACCCGAAGTCCCCTGTTGTGCAGCCAGCCCGCCTCCTCGCGGGTGTCCACCCCGAGGTCGATGAGCTGCTTGACGCCGCGCGGCGTGATGCCGTCGCCGCAGACCTTCTCGCGGGGGAAGACGCTCTTCTCCAGCAGCAGGACGTCCAGGCCCGACCGGGCCAGGTACGTCGCCGCGGTCGCTCCGGCCGGTCCGGCGCCGACGACGATGACGTCGGCGTCGTCGTTCGGGCCGCGTCGACTGGGGGCGCTGGTCATGACACTCCTTGATCGCCGTGCTCGGTGCGCGCCGCGGCGGGGCCCGGCCCGGGCGGTGACCGGCTCCCGGCCCCGGTCCCGCGGGCCCGCGCTGCTCGGAGCCCGGTGCCCGGTTCGACCGGAGTCCCGTTCGCCGGGCGGCCGCCCGGCCCGCGCCGCCCCACCACGACGCCGGAGAACCCGCTTGTGAACGAGTTCACTATCTCCCCGAGTCTAGGCCGGTCAACGGACTCGATCGACCCCGTTCGGTAGGCCGCTCGGGTGACTGTCATCGCAGGTGGGGCTCGTGATCTGGGGATGCCGTGCGGCGGCTCACCCGGATGCCGCCGCCTGCTGCGGCGGTTCGGCGGGCCGGACTCAATCCGGCAGCGGCATGGCCAGCAGTCGGTAGCTGAGGCACTTGCCGTGGGTGTCCAGTGCCAGCGAGGTGGTCACGCCGCCGTCCAGGGCCTGGTGGCAAACGAACTGCAAGCCGCACAGCAGCGGCAATTCGTAGCGGACGACCTCGCCGCGCACGTGATCGGCCAGGTGCGCGCGCACCCGCTCGGCGGTGATCTCCCGGACCAACCGGTCGTAGTCGCGGTCGTCGCGCGGGAACAGCGACAGCGTCGAGGTGTCGCCCTTGTCGCCTGCTCGGCAGTGCGCGATCTCATGCAGCAGCATCGCCGGTCTCCAGCACGGTCACCTCGGGCGTCACCTGGTCCCGCGGCAGCAGCGCGGAGACGACGCCGAGCACTTCGCGCACGGACGTGCGCACTCCGCCGCCGCCCGCCGGGCCGTTGGTGTAGAGCGCTTCGACCTCGTGGCAGACCAGCTCGGCGGTCTCCGCGGTCGGCGCCATCGCCGCGATCCGCAGGCGGCAGTCGGCTGCGGCGCCGTCCACCTCCACGGGCCCGGCGGCACCGCCGGCTCCATCGGCACCACCGGCTCGGCCGGCTCCGTCGCCGCCATCGACACCGCCGACGCCACGCACCTCCGCGCGCATCCGCAGGTCAGCGCCGCGCAACCGCTCGGTCACCACGTCCGCCGCCAGCCGCGCGCGGCGTGCCGCGTTCGGACCGGCGTAGCTGATCTCGGCCTCGGCCCGGTGCCCGGCGCGGTAGCCGACGCTGACCTTGAGCCGGTCCGGACGTTCCCGGCCGCGCGCGCCCGCGACCCGCACCCGGTCCGGACCGGCCGGTTCGGCCGTGACGCCGCGGAAGTCCAGCACGACGTCCGGGGTGATGTAGCCGGTCGGGTCGGTGACCTCGTAGAGCAGCTGCTCGCGCACGGTCGCTCGCGAGATCGTCCCGCCGGTGCCCGCGAGTTTGCCGAGCACGGCCGGACCGTCCGCGGCGACGTCGGCGAACGGGAAGCCGAGCTCGGCCGGTCGCGGAACGTCGTTGAGCCCCGGGTCGGCGAAGTAGCCGCCGGTGACCTGGCCCGCGCACTCCAGCAGGTGCCCGGTCAGCGTTCCCGCCGCGGCGAGCGCCGGATCGCGCAGGTCCCAGCCGAGGCGGTGCGCGATCGGCGCCAGGAACAGCGACGGATCGGCGACCCGTCCGGTCAGCACCACCGAGGCGCCGGTCCGCAACGCGGGCAGCAGGTCCTCGGCGCCGAGGTAGGCGTTCGCCGAGACGACTTCGCCGTGCTCGCCGAGCGGCCTGCCGTCCTCCAGCGCCGGGGCCGACAGATCGATCCGATCCAGCACGTCATCGCCGGTCAGCACGGCCACCCGGCCGGTGAGGCCGTGCTCGCGCAGCAGATCGCGAGCCACCTCGGCCGCGGCCGGAGGGTTCGCCGCGCCCATGTTGCTCACCAGCCGCACCCCGCGCCGCGCCGCCACCGGCAGCAACCTGCGCAGCCGGGCGCGCAGCATCGGGTCGTAGCCGGTGGCCGGGTCGGCGAGCCTGCGCTGCTGGCCGAGCGCGATGGTGCGTTCGGCGAGGCACTCCAGCACCAGGTCGTCGAGCCCGGCGTGCTCGGCCAGCGCCGCCGCGGGCTCGATCCGGTCTCCGGCGAAACCCGCTCCGCTGCCGATCCGCGTCGTCCGGTTCACAGTCGTCCGGTTCACAGTCGTCCGGTTCACAGTCGTCCGGTTCACAGTCGTCCGGTTCACAGTCGTCCGGTTCACAGGGCTCCCGTCAGCAGCGCCACCGCGCTCATCACCAGCGTCGTGCCGAACGCCCACTTGAAGATGAACCGCTGGTGCTCGCCGAGGTCCACGCCGGTCATGCCGAGCAGGATGAACGTGGAGGCGGTCAGCGGGCTCAGCGGGAAACCGGTGGTCATCTGCCCGAGCACCGCGGCCCGGCCGACCGACAGCGGATCGCCGCCGAGCGCGGCGGTGGTCTCGGCCAGCACCGGCACGACGCCGAAGTAGTAGGCGTCCGGGGTGAACACCAGGCTCAGCGGCATCCCGAGCACGGCGCTGACCACGGGCAGCGCACCGCTCGCCCCGCTCGGCACGACCGCGACCAGCGTCTCGGCCATCGCCCGGATCATGCCGGTGCCGGTGAGCACGCCGGTGAACACGCCCGCCGCGAAGATCATCGTGGTGACCAGCACGACGTTGTGGCCGTGCCGGGTGAACAGCTCGCGCTGGGCGTCCCAGCCCGGCCGGTTGATCAGCAGCGCGAGCAGGAACGCCAGGATGAACAGCACCTCGAGGTCGGCCAGCTGGGTCAGCAGCGCCACGACCAGCAGCAGCGTCAACGCCGCGTTGAGCCGGAAGCGGATGCGCGCCGGGCGGTTGAGCCGGGGCCGGTCCACCTCCGGCGCGGCACCGACGCCGATGCGCCTGCGCTCGGCCCGGCCGATCAGGTAGGCCGCCACCAGCACCCAGGCGATGCCCGCCAGCATCGCGGGCAGCACCGGCAGGAACAGCTCCGCACCGTCGGTGCCCAGCGCGGCCATCGCGCGAGCCGTCGGACCGCCCCACGGGACCATGTTCATCACGCCCGCGCCCAGGCACACGACTCCGGCCAGCACCAGCGGGCGCATCCCGAGCCGCCGGTAGATCGGCAGCAGCGCGGACACGGTGATCAGGAACGTGGAGGCGCCGTCGCCGTCGAGCGCCACCAGCAGCGTGAGCACCGCGGTGCCGACGGTGATCTTGAGCGGGTCGCCGCCCGCCCAGCGCAGGATTCGGGACACCACCGGGTCGAACAGCCCGGCATCGACCATCAGGCTGAAGTACAGCACCGCGAACGTGATCATGATGGCGACCGGGGCGACCGTGCTCAGCCCGTCGGCGACGAGCTCGCCCAGCCGCGGTCCCGCGCCGATCACCACCGCCGCGAGCAGCGGCACCAGGGTCAGCGCCAGCAGCACCGACACCCGCCGGGACAGCACCAGGGCCAGGAATATCCCGATCGTCAGGAAACCGGCAACGGCGAGCATCGGACCTCCGGCGTTGGAGCTGCGAGCACTGTGAGCCGCGTCGCACATCGCGGTCAAACATCGATTCCGGATAGATTCATGGCCGATGCGCATGGATCTCACGTTGCAGCAGCTCAGGCTGGTGGTCGCGGTGCACGACGCGGGCGGCTTCACGCTCGCCGCGCAGCGGTTGCACCTGGCCCAGTCCTCGCTGAGCCGGACCGTGCGCGAGGTGGAGCGCAAGCTCGGCGTCGAGCTGTTCCGGCGCACCACCCGCGAGCTGGCGAGCACCCCGGAGGGCGCGGAGTTCTGCGCCGTCGCGCGCCGGATCGTGGGCTCCTTCGACGCCGGGATGAACCACTTCGACGGCTTCCTCGCCGGGGCCCGCGGCCAGGTCCGGATCGCGACGCTGCCGTCGCCGGCTGCGATGCTGCTGCCGCCGGTGATCTCCGCCTACCGCGCGGCGCACCCGCACGTCGACGTCGCCATCGAAGACGCGTTGTCCGGCGAGGTGCTGCGGCGGGTCCGCTCCGGTGCGGTCGATCTCGCGGTGACCGTGCGGCTGGACGGCTCGGAGGACGACCTGGAGGTGTACCCGCTGGCCGCCGACCGGTTCTGCTGCGTTTTCCCGGCAGGGCACCGGTTCGCGGACCGCACCCGGCTGGAGTGGGCCGATCTCGCCGATGAGCCCTGCATCGCGTTCGACACCAGCAGCAGCATCCGCTGGCACACCGACCGCGCCGTGCCGAACGCACGGCCGGCGCTGGAGGCGCGCAACATCGCGGCCGTCGCCGGGCTGGTCGCGGCCGGGCTCGGGGTTTCCGCGGTGCCCGGGCTGGTGCTGCCGCTGATGGAATTCGCCGGGCTCGGCCACCTGCCGCTGTCCGGGCCGGAGGTGCACCGGCGCGTCGTGGTCATCCGCGACCCGGCGCGGCCGTTGGCACCGGCGGCCGACGCGTTCCTGCGGACCTTGCGCAGCCCGGCGGGCGAGCTGCCCGCGGAGGCGTCTTGGCAGCTGCGCTGATCATGCTCAGCAGCGCCGCTCCCGGAGCGAACGCGGGCTGCTCAGCCGAGTTCGGGTTTGAACGCGCGGTGCACCGCCACCGCGCCGCCCATCAGGTCGCGCCAAGCGACCTTCGACCAACCGGCGGAGCCGATCTTCGCGGCCAGCGCGGGCTGGTGCGGCCACGCCCGGATCGACTCGGCGAGGTAGACGTAGGCGTCCGGGTTGGACGAGACCGCGCGGGCGATCGGCGGCAACGCGCGCATCACGTAGTTCATGTAGACCGTCCGGAACGGTTCCCAGGTGGGCGTGGAGAACTCGCACACCACGAGCCGCCCGCCGGGGCGCACCACGCGCGCCATCTCACGCAGTCCCGCGACCGTGTCCACCAGGTTGCGCAGCCCGAACGAGATCGTCACCGCGTCGAACGCGGCGTCGGCGAACGGCAGCCGCAGCGCGTCCGCGGCCACCAGCGGCAACCCCCGGTCGCGGCCGACCGAGAGCATCCCGAGCGAGAAGTCGGCCGCCACGCACCACGCGCCGGACTCGGCGAACTCCGCGGTCGAGACGCCGCTGCCCGCGGCCAGGTCGAGCACCCGCTCGCCCGGCTCGGGCGCCAGCGCTTCGCGGGTGACGCGCCGCCAGTGCCGGTCCTGGCCGAACGACAGCACCGTGTTGGTCAGGTCGTAGCGCTTCGCGACGCCGTCGAACATCGCGGCGACCTCGCGAGGGTCCTTGTCCAAACCGGCCCGAGACACGCTCGCAGCCTACGTGCCGCGAGCGCTCACGCGGCCATCCGGTCGTCGCGCGGACGCCCGATGACCTCCGCGTAGTGCTCGATGAGTTCTTCGCACACGGCAGGCCACGTGCGTTGCGCGACGGAATTGCGCGCGGCCGAACCGAACCTCGCACGCAGCAGCGGATCCCGAAGCGCCTGCACCGCATCCCGCAACGCCTGCGCGTGCGCGTCCGGGTCGTGCGGGGGCAGCAGGTAACCGGTGCGTCCGGGCTGCACGAGGTCGCGCGGGCCACCGGCGTCCGGTGCGATCGCGGGAACGCCGGAAGCCATCGCCTCCTGCACCGCCTGGCAGAACGTCTCGTACGGGCCGGTGTGCACGAACACGTCCAGGCTCGCGTAGATCCGCGCCAGTTCCTCTCCGGTCTGCAAGCCGAGGAACGCGGCGTCCGGCAACTGCTCGGCGAGGTCTTGGCGCTGCGGCCCGTCGCCGACCACCACGACCCGCACACCCGGCACGTCGTGCAGCGCGGCCAACCTTTCGATGTGCTTCTCCGGCGCGAGCCTGCCCACGTAGCCGACGAGCAGTTCGCCGTTCGGAGCGAGTTCGGCGCGCAACGCCCGATCCCGCTTGCCCGGCGCGAACCGCGCGGTGTCGACGCCGCGGCCCCAGCGGTGCACTCGCGGAATCCCGCGCTCGCGCAAGGCTTCGGCCGCCCAGGTGGACGGCGCCAGCGTGCGGTCCGCGCCGCAGTGCAACCGCCGCGTCCAGCGCCAAGCCGCCCGCGCGGTCAGCCCGAGCCCGTAGGACTCGGCGAATCCGGCGACATCGGTCTGGTAAACCGCGACCGACGGCACACCGAGCTTGCGCGCCGCCGCCAAGCCGCGCGCCCCGACCACGAACGGCGATGCCAGGTGCACGAGGTCCGGGCCGAATTCCTGCATCGCGTGCAGCAACCGGCGGGTCGGGAACCCGATCGGCAGCGACGAGACCACCGGCAGGTCCACGGCGGGCAGCCGGATCACGGGGGTTCCTTCGTGCTCCTCCGGGCCGGCACCCGGGGCGATCACGAGGGCCTGGCCGCCTCGGCGGCGCACGTGCTCGACCACCCGCAACACGGAGTTCGTGACCCCGTTGACCTGCGGCAGAAAGCTTTCCGACACGATGGCGATCCGCACGGTGCACACCGTGGCGAGCCATCCCGGCGCCCAGACGACCGCCACGTGACGGCAGGCCCAACGTCTTCCGAAACTCCTCCCAACACGCAGGCGGCTCCCGATCCCGCAGGTGGTCCTTCGCAGGTGGCGCGGTACCGCCACGGAACGCTCGTCGCGACTCCCATTCACGTCCACCTCCGCGTAGCGCCCCGGTCACCCGCAGCGCGCACGCTGGAGCGGCATGACGGTCTTGCCCTCCCAACCGCGCATCGAACCCGGGCTGTTGTCGCGCGCGCTGGAAGTCGCCGGGCGCCTCGCGAACGATGCGGCGGACGTGATCACCGCGACGGCCGGGCGGGGCGCCAGCCCGGCCGACACCGACTCGCCGTTCGACTGGGTGACCGACACCGGGCGCACCCTGGAACGGCACACCAGGCGCGTGCTCGCCGACGAATTCCCCGGCGTGCCGGTGTTCGGCGAGGAATTCGACTCCACGCCCGACGCGGGCACGACCGTCGCCGAACAGCTCACCGCACGCGGCTCCTCGGCGCGTTACCGCTGGTCGGTGGACCCGGTGGACGGCACAGCGAACTACGTGGCCGGGTTGCCGTGGTGCGCCTACAGCCTGGCGATGCTCGACGAGCACGGGCCGGTGGTGGGCGTGGTCGCCGACCCGTACCGCTCGCAGATCTACGCGGCCGCGCGGGACCGCGGGATGCGGGCGAACGGCAGCCCGGTGCGGTTGGCGGACCGGCAGGACACCCGCGCGGGCATCGTGTGCACCGAGCTCACCCGCAGCGGCCCGTGGCCGGGCATAGACCGGTTCATCAGCAATGCGGCCGCCGCGCAAGTGGGAGTCCGGTTGCTGGGCTCGCCCGCGCTGGCGATCACGCAGGTGGCGCTGGGCCACGCCATGGCCGCGGTGCTGGATGCCTACGAGGAGTGGGACGTGGCCGGTGCGTTGTCGCTGGCCGCGGAGTCCGGTGCCGCCGTGCTGGATCGGCGCGGTGAGCCGTCGCCGCTGCCCGCGGGCGGGCTGCTGGTGGCGGCGCCTGCGGTGGCCGGTGAAGTGCTGGACTGGTGGCGGCAGGCGACCGGCTGATCAGGTTTCCAGCGGACAGGTAGCCGAATCTCAGCGCCCAAGTCCCGCCCGGGTTCCGACCTCTCGGGTCCCGGCGCAGTGGCCTCCGACGGCATCGGCGCGGCAGGTTCCTGCCGGAGAACCGCGGACATCGGCCGCAGCAGCGGGAACTGGTCGCGCAGCACCGCGACGTCACCGCGCAGGCGGGACAGGTCCGGATCCGCCACCAGCCGCTGAACGATCTCCAACAGCTCCTCGGCGATCGAGCCGAAGCGTTCGGCGGCATCGGCGACCTGCCCGCAGACCCGTCCCCGCACCTGGGCGCCGCGCGCCTGCTCCGGCGGGTTCTCGGCCGCCAAACCGCGCCCCAGCTCGACCAGCGCGGCCACGTTCGGCAGCTCGGCGTCCATCCGCCGGACCACCATGAGCAGTCCCTCGCGGGCGGGCGCGGACGAGACCGAATGCACCGCGCTCGCAGCGCGCGACACGGCTTGCTCACAACGGTCCAGGTCACGAGCCCAACAGTCGTAGCGGGCCGGTCGCACCGGGGCCGGCGCGGACGTGGTCCGGCTGCTGCGCGCGCTCAACAGCCGCAACAGCGCCGCAGCAAGCGCGCCCGCGACCGCACCGGCCAGCACCGCCGACCACAAAGCGTTCATCACCAGGTGTGCCTTCCGCTTGGCTTCCGCGCACCGATCTCGCCCCTTGCGTCGGTGGCGGACCACGGCGGGGGATCTTCGGCGACACCGCCTCCACAGTGCACCCGGCACGGCCCGGATTTCGTCCGGGAAAGTACTCATTCGTCAACGATGATCAGGACATTTCGACCGGATCCGCGCGCACCAGGTGCTGCATGTCCGCGAGCACGAACGGCATCGACTCGGTGTGCACCCCGTACCGGCCGCCGCGTTCGGAGAACTCGGCCCGCGCCAAGTCCGGCAACTGGAGCCGGGCCACCGACAACGCCTCGTCCACGGCGGTGGCCACGTCGGTGCGCACCGAATCCGGATGCACCGCCGCACCCGCCTCGGCCAACCTGACCTCCACCGGGTGTGCGGCGAACAACTCCCCGGCGAGCGGCCACAACCGGTGCAGCGCCGCCAGCATCCGCCGCCGGGATTCGCCGTCGCCGAGCAGGATCACCCACTGCGCGGCGTGTTCCCGGTGCCTGCGCAGGTCCTGCCCGCACCGCTGGGCGATGTCGCTGAGCACCGGATCCCGGCTGCTCGCCAGCCGCTCGAAAATCGCGTGCCGCCAGGTGGCGAACAGCAGCAACCTGCCGATCGTGCCGGCGAAATCACCACCCGGTCCCGGCCCGCAGTCGATCTCGGCGAGCCGGACGTTCCGGAACTGACCGCTGTCCCGGTGGTAGGCGAGCCGATCGACGTCCGCACCGGTGAGTTCCGCCGCGCGGGACAGCAGCGTCCGCGCCTGGTCCAGCAGGTCGATCGCGATGCCCGCCAGCGCGGCGCTCTCCTCCAGGTCCGGCCCGCGCACGCCCCAACCGGAAAGCCGGTGCGCCATCAGCAACGCGTCATCGCCGAGCATCAGGCCGTACTGCGCGAGGTCCACGGCGGCGACGCCCGGCGGGACCGAACGGTTCACGATCCGCGACGGCGGTGTCCCCAGCACCCAGCCACGCTGCTGGTCAGCGCCGGTGTCCCGCTCGGTGGCGTGGCCGCCGGAACCGGCCGGCTGCTGCCTGCCCACCGGCCTGATGCGGGTCCGCTCGATGGGATGTCCCGGTCCGGAGTCGAAGCTCACTGCGTTCATCTCGCTCACCACCTCACGGCGGTGCCGGCGTCGGCGCCCGCGAAAACACCCGCGTCTCGGGATCACGGCTCCACTGTGAACCCGCCCGAGGCGGCGCAGAAGGGACGGATTCCCCGGATCAGCTGCCTGCGGAGCGCTCGGCGGAGCGGCGCAACAACCACCACGCCGGCAACACGACCAGCCAGAGCACGACGAGCACACCGGCCACCGGCAGCAGCGAGAGCACCATGCCGCGGCCGGCGACGCGCACCAGGTCGGGGTTGCGGGTGTCGTACTCGACCTGCACGTACTGGCCCTTCTGCAAACCGGCCGGGTAGAGCACCCCGTTCGCCGGGATGTAGACGCCGCCTTCCGGGGTGCTGAACCGGACGACCGTGCGGGTCATCGACGTGCCGACCACTTCGGCGACGCCGCTGCCGCGGGATTCGGAGATCGTGCGGTCGTCGATCGCGCAGGCCACCACGACCGACAGGCCCAGCAAGCTGATCAGCACGCCCAGCGCCAGCACCGCCCGGGCCCCGACGCGGCGCACCCGGTGCGCGGGCCAACGAGATGCCGCGGTCCCGCCCGCACCGCCGGCCGCTTCCGACTCCGCTTCGCTCGCCACGGCCGCCGATTGTAGGGAGCCGGACCTCGGCTACCGCGGGGCAGTGCGCATACCCTCGGCGGAGTGGCGACCCCGAGCCCTCTCCGCGTCCGCACCCGCGAGATCCCCGACGACGATCCCCGCTACCACCGCCCGCTGCTGGACCTGCTGCCGAACCGCGCCGCGATGAGCTGGGTGCGGGACGGGTCCGGGCTGGTCGGCTGGGGCGTGGCCGCCAGGTTCGACACCGCTGGACCGGACCGCTTCGCCGAGACCGACACGTATTGGCACGAGCTGTGCGCACGGATGGACGTCGACGACGAGGTCCGGCTGCCCGGCACCGGTCCCGTCGCGTTCACCAGCTTGGCGTTCGGTGACCAGCCGGGAGATTCCGTGCTGCTGGTGCCTCGGGTGGTGATCGGCCAGCGGGACGGCGTCCGCTGGATCACCACCGTCGGCGAAGACGCCGCCGACGGAAACGCAGCCGACGAACCGGTGTTGCCGGTGCACGGACCGGGCACTGTGCGCTACGGCGACGGCCGGTTGCCGGCCACCGGATACCGCGACGTGGTCGCCGAGGCGGTGCGGACGCTGGCCAATGGCGGCGAGGTGCGGAAGGTGGTGCTCGCGCACGACCTGCTGGCCGAGACCTCGGAACCGCTGGATCCGCGGTTCCTGCTGGACAACCTGGCCAGGCGGTATCCGAGCTGCTGGACGTTCGCGGTCGACGGGCTGGTCGGTGCCACACCGGAGCTGCTGCTGGAGCGCACCGGGCACCGGGTGCGCTCGCACGTGCTGGCCGGGACGGCCTGGCCCCGTCCGGGCGTCAGCGCCGACGAACTGGCCGCGGGTTTGCTCGACTCGGCCAAGGACCGCGCGGAGCACGCGTTCGCCACGGAATCGGTCGCCGCGGAACTGCGCCCGTTCTGCGGGGAGCTGGCGGTGCCTGCGCAGCCGGAGGTGTTGCGGCTGCGCAACGTGCTGCACCTGGCTTCGCTGATCAGCGGCGAACTGCACCAGCACGCGGCGAGCAACGGCGTCGCCGCACTGCTGCGGCTGGCCTCCGCGCTGCACCCGACCGCAGCCGTCGGTGGCACTCCGACCGCCGAAGCGGTCGAACTCATCGAGAAGCTCGAGCCCATGGACCGCGGCCGGTACACCGGCCCGGTCGGCTGGGTCGACGGAGCAGGCAACGGTGCGCTGGGTCTCGCGTTGCGCTGCGCGCAGATCGAGCACCAGCCGGGCGACAGCGCCGCAGTGCCGGACGGCGGCAGCACGGTCCGGCTGTTCGCCGGCGGCGGCATCGTCACGGGCTCCGATCCCGATCAAGAGGTCGCCGAGGCCGCGGCGAAACTGCGTCCGATTCGCGAAGCCCTGGAAGGCGACGCCTGAACGCACCGCCCGGCCCGCGCGCAGGTGGGCGGCGCGTCCGGCGAGCGATCAGTGGTGGTCGTGCACCCGCTGATGCGTTGCGTCGATCTCGGCCACCGACTTCGGCGGTGTGCTCCCGGCACGGGTCGCCGACTCCGGGATCCCGCTGTCCGCTCCCGGCGCGGGCTTGCCCGGTGTGAACAGCCAGATCCGGAAGAACTCGTCGAGCTGCTTGCCGGAACGCTGCCCGGCCAGCGCGATGAAGTCCTCGATCTTCCCGTTGGAATACCGCTTCTCCGAGACCCAGGTGCGCACCGCGTCCAGCAGCGCCTCGTCCCCGATGACGTTGCGCAAGGCGTGCAAGGTCATCGCACCGCGGTCGTAGACGGCGTCGCCGAAGACGTTCTCCACACCGGGATCACCTGGCGGCACCTGCCAGAACGGGTCGTCCGCTGGAAGTGCCGAGTAGTAGTGGTCGAACAGCTCCTGCGCGGTGCCGTTGCCCTTCGCCTCCGACCAGAGCCACTCCGCGTAGGTCGCGAAGCCCTCGTTGAGCCAGATGTTGCGCCAGGTGTCCACCGACACCGAGTCGCCGAACCATTGGTGGGCGTTCTCGTGCACCACCACGGACGTGTTCGCGCCGTCGTCGAAGAACTTCGGGCTGTAGGTGGGCCGCCCCTGGTTCTCCAGCGCGAAGCCCATGTCCTGCGACGCGGACACGAGCCCGCCCTGGGTCTGGAACGGGTACTCGCCGAACAGCCCGGACAGGAACTCCAAGATCTCCGGGGTGCGTTCCACGCTGGCCCGCGCCGCACCGGCGTTCGGCCCGAGATCCTCCGCGTACGCCGTGACCGACTGCTGACCGAACGCGCCGGGCTTGGTCTCGACCGCGTACTGCCCGATGCCGATGAAGGCCAGGTAGGTCGCGGTGGGCTTCGGGTTGCGCCACTTCCAGGTGGTCCACCCGGCCTGCGACTCGGTGTCGGTGTTGGTGCCGTTGGAGACCACCTTGGTGCCGTCCGGCACCGCGACCGAGATGTCGAAGGTGGCCTTGTCCCGCGGGTGGTCGTTGCCGGGGAACCACCACGCGGAGATCTCGGGCTGACCGACCGCGAGCGCGCCGTCCGGTGTCCGGATCCACGGGTTGGTGCCGCCGACCTCGACGCTGGAGGGCACCCCGGCGTACTCGACGACGAAGGTGGCGGGCGCGCCTTCGGGCAGGTCCTGCGACGGCGTGACGGTGAGCTCGCTGCCCCGCTGGCCGAACTCGGCGGGCGCGCCGTTGACCCGGATCGACTTCACCGGGAGCGCGAAGTCGAGGTTGAACGCGGACAGGTCCTGCGTCGGGTTCGCCACGATCGTCGTGGTCCCCGCCAGGTGATCATCGGCCGGGTCGTAGCGCAGCTGCACGTCGTAGTGCGAGACGTCGTAGCCGCCGTTGCCGTACTCCGGGAAGTACGGGTCGCCCAGACCCGGTGCGCCCGGGCTCCCGGTGCCCGCCGCCGCGGGCTGCGCGAGGAAGGCCGCGGCACAGCACGTGGCGGCGGCGACTCGCAGTCCATGTCGTCGGAACACCAGGACACACCTCCCGAAGATCAGGTTCGCTCGCCGCAGCCTACGAATCGCACCGCAAACCCCGCGACACACTGCCGGGTGGGTTTTTTCCCAGAGGAAGCGAGAATTTTCGGCAATGCCGCCGGTGTCCGCGTGCGGAGCACTGTCGCGCAATCACGCGACCCGCTCAGATCGACTCACGCCGCAGGTCAAGAGTGTCCACTAAGGACTGCGCGGCGACGTGCACCGCTTTCCGCCGACACCGGGAGCACAGCGCTGGAGCCGCGATGAGCAGAAGCGGCCCGCCGATGCGCCTCCCGATGATTGGGAACCGGTGATCTCAACAGGTGGCGGCGAAGGGATCAGCCGAGCAGCGCGGAATTCACCACCGCTTGCAGGCGCCCGTGCAGACTCCGCGTCTGCGTCCGGTCCGCCTGGACCTCGACCACCCGCAGGCCCCGCGCACCGTGCAACGCCTGCGCGAACTCCGAACGCTGCCGCACCCGGACGTGCTCCACCCCGTGCGCGGCGCAGAGCGCGGCGAGATCGGTGCCGTGCGGGGTGCCGAAGACCCGCTCGAACGAGGCCCGGTGCTCCGGAGTGCCCTGCTCCAGCAGCGAGAAGATCCCGCCGCCGTCGTCGTTGAACACGACCATCGTCAGGTCCGGGCGCTGCTCGTGCGGCCCCAGCAGCAGCCCGTTGCTGTCGTGCAGGAAGGTCAGGTCCCCGAGCAGCGCGTAGCACGGACCGTCGTGCGCGGTGGCCGCACCGACGGCGGTGGACACCGTTCCGTCGATGCCCGCCACTCCCCGGTTCCGGTGCACCGTCACGTCCGGACGGTGCCGAGCGGCCAACGCCACGTCCCTGGTCGGGTTGGACGATCCGAGCACCAGCAGCGACCGCGCGGGCAGCTCGTCGACCAGGTCGCGGGCCAGCACCGGTCCGTTCGGCCAGCGCTCCAGGTCCAGCGCCGCGTGCAGCGCGGCGGACACCTTCTGGTCGGCCTGCTGCCACGCGGTGAGCCAGTCCGGGTCGGCCTCCAGCTCCGGCGCGGCACCGAAGGAACGGGCCACCTCCCGCACGGCGTGCCCGGGCGCGGGCCAGTCGACCGCGGCGCCGTGCGCCAGCAGCACCTCCACCCCGGCATCGGTCAACAGCGACTGCACCTGCCGGAAGACCGTGGGCCTGCCCACGCACAGCACCTGTTCCGGCCGGTGCTCGCGCACGAACTCGGGCAGGTTCAGCAGCCACATGCCGGTGTCCACGGCCGCCGAACCGGCCAGCCCCACCCCGCCGGTCTCCGAAACGACCGGCCACCCGTGGCGCTCGCCCCAGTCCGCGGCCGCCTCGGCGTCTCCGTCGGCGACCAGCACCAGACCGCGCCGGGCGGTCAGCCCGCGCAGGCTGCTCGGCGCACCACCGCGTTCGGCGATCTCGGTCCACCGCGCCCCGCCGGGACGTCCGTCCAGCGACTCGCACCAGTCGAGGTCGCCGTCCGGCACCAGCGGCTCGCGGAACGGCAGGTTCAAGTGCACCGGCCCCGAGTGCGGGGAACCCCCGGCCGCGTTTGCCGCGCGGCAGGTCTGGCTGCGCCAGTACGCCTGCTGACCGGGCCGGTTCTCGGCCACCGCCAGCTCGTCGAACATCCGGACTTCGGAGCCGAACATCCGGTGCTGGTCGATCGTCTGGTTCGCGCCCGCTGCCCGCAGCTCCGGCGGCCGGTCGGCGGTGAGCACCAGCAGCGGTATCCCGGAGTGCGCGGCCTCGCTCACCGCGGGATGCAGGTTCGCCGCCGCCGTGCCGGAAGTGCCCACGACGGCGACCGGCCTGCCGTCGACGGCGGCCAGCCCCAGCGCCAGGAACCCCGCGCTGCGCTCGTCGATGCGCACGTGCAGCCGCAGCCGCCCTGCCGCGTCCGCGGCGTGCAGCGCGAAGGACAGCGGTGCGTTGCGCGATCCCGGGGAGAGCACGACGTGGCCGATCTCGTTGCGGATCAGTTCGTCGACGATGACCTCGGCCTGTGCCGCGGACGGATTCAACCCATCACCCCGGACTCCCTCGAAAGCTGCCCCCTGCGGACCGCTCCCAGTGTCGCCCGGGACACCGGACCATTCGGACCCGGTACCGGCTGCGCCACCGGAACGGGCGGCCGCTGGGCCCCCGGGACGGACAAGCGCTGGGCCGCCGCACCGCGCGGCCGGCGCCCTCCTGATGTTCCGGGCGCCGGGGCTCGGCCTATTGTCCCAGGCGTGCTGAACTCCCGTGTTTCTGAGCTGTTCGACCCGGCCGCGTGGGAGCCGGTGGCCGGGTTCGACTTCACCGACATCACCTATCACCGCTGCGTCGAGGACGGTCCGGGACGCGGCACCGTCCGGATCGCCTTCGACCGCCCGGACGTGCGCAACGCCTTCCGCCCGCACACCGTCGACGAGCTGTTCCGCGCGCTCGATCACGCGCGGATGACCAGCGACGTCGGGTGCGTGCTGCTGACCGGCAACGGCCCGTCCGCGAAGGACGGCGGCTGGGCCTTCTGCTCCGGTGGTGATCAGCGCATCCGCGGCCGTTCCGGATACCAGTACGCCTCCGGGGACACCTCGGAGACCGTCGATCCCGCCCGCGCGGGCCGGCTGCACATCCTGGAGGTGCAGCGCCTGATCCGGTTCATGCCCAAGGTCGTGATCGCCGTGGTCCCGGGCTGGGCCGCCGGCGGCGGGCACAGCTTGCACGTGGTGTGCGATCTCACGCTGGCCAGCGACGAGCACGCCCGCTTCAAGCAGACCGACGCCGACGTCGGCAGCTTCGACGGCGGGTTCGGCAGCGCCTACCTGGCTCGCCAGGCCGGGCAGAAGTTCGCCCGCGAGATCTTCTTCCTCGGCCGCCCGTACTCCGCCCAGCAGGCCCACGAGATGGGGATGGTCAACGAGGTCGTCGAGCACGCCGAGCTGGAGTCGACCGCGTTGCAGTGGGCGCGGGAGGTCAACGGCAAGTCGCCCACCGCGCAGCGGATGCTCAAGTACGCCTTCAACGCCATCGACGACGGGCTGATCGGCCAGCAGCTGTTCGCGGGCGAGACCACCCGGCTCGCGTACATGACCGACGAAGCGGTCGAGGGCCGCGATGCGTTCTTGCAGCGCAGGGAGCCGGACTGGAGCGAGTTCCCCTGGTACTACTGACCGCGCCACCGGGCCGCGGGCAGCGCTGAGCGCCGGTGGCCGGGGCGCCTCCGCCGCGGCCACCGGCAGCGCGCAGGGAAGTTCGCAGCCGTTGCGGTCCTGGAGCCGCACGCCCATCGTCATCACCGCTTCCGCTCGTCACCGGTCTCTGCAAGAACCATCGGCCGGCCGGGTCGAACAGTTGAGCGAGTTCATCCGAACTGGTGATCGAGTTGTGATGGACGGAACCGTTGCCGCAGGCCGCCGACCCGCCGCGAGCACCGGCAGGCGCAAGATGAGCGGTATGCCGACCGCCCGCGAACCCCGGCCCGGTGCGCTCCGCTCCCGGGAACTCCGAGAACTGCCCGTCCCCGCGGGAGCAGCGGCGCTGACCGTGCTGCCCGACCTGCGCCGGGCCCTCAGCGGCGAAGGCCCGGCGCTGCTCCCGGTGCCAGCGGGCAGCGACCCCGCACCCGCCTTGGGCGCGGGTGAACCGCTGGAGTCCGATGAGGACGATCCCGCGGACCCGACGGCCCTGGTCATCGCGACGTCCGGTTCCACAGGAACACCCAAGGGCGTGCTGCTGCCCGCGACCGCGCTGCGCGCATCGGCCGAGTCGACGCACCGCCACCTCGGCGGCCCGGGGCACTGGCTGCTGGCGATGCCTGCGCACCACATCGCAGGCATCCAGGTGCTGGTCCGGTCCCTGATCGCCGGAACGGACCCGGATGCGGTGGACACTTCGGACGGTTTCCGCCCGGATCGGTTCGCCGAAGCCGCGCAACGGACTTTGACCACCCGGGGAAGGCACTACACCGCGTTGGTTCCCACTCAGCTGCACCGCCTGCTCGACGACGCCTCCGCCGGCCTGGAAGCCCTGCGCGGATTCGACGCGGTCCTGCTCGGCGGAGCGGCCACGCCACCCGCGCTGCTGCGCCGCGCGCGCGAGACCGGTGTCCGGGTGGTCACCACCTACGGCATGAGCGAGACCTCCGGTGGCTGCGTCTACGACGGCGTGCCGTTGGACGGGGTACGGGTGCGAGTCGAGGCCCCCTCCGGTGCCGCGGAGTCCGGCACGGCCGGTCCGGTGTCGCTGTCCGGCCCGACGCTGGCCCGCGGCTACCGGCGGCAGACTCCGGCCGCGGCGTTCGACGACGGCTGGTTCCGCACCGGCGACCTCGGCCGGTGGTCGGGGGACCGGTTGGAGATCGTGGGCCGCGCCGACGACTTGATCATCACCGGCGGCGTGAACATCGCCCCGGCCCAGGTGGAACGCGTGCTCGGCGAACTCGACGGCGTGCGCGAGGTCTGCGTGCTCGGGGTGGACGACGCCGAATGGGGCCAGGCGGTGGTGGCCGCGGTCGTGCCCGCCGACCCGGCGGCGCCCCCGCGGGCGGAAGCGCTGCGCGCGGCGGTGCGCGCCGAAGCGGGCCCCGCGGCCGTGCCCAAGCGGGTGGAGTTCCTGGCCGAACTGCCGTTGCGCGGGCCGGGCAAGCCGGACCGGCGGGCGTTGCGGTCGACTCTTCATCAGTGACCACGAGCGGTGCGAGATGATGACCCCCATGGCGACTGTCACTCAGTGGATCGAAGGCGCGCGGCTGCGCACATTGCCGAACGCGATCACGCCCGTGCTGGTCGGAACCGGCGCGGCCGCCGGGGTGGACGGGTGGTCCGCACCGATCGCGCTGCTGGCGCTGGCGGTGTCGGTGCTGCTGATCATCGGGGTGAACTTCGCCAACGACTACTCGGACGGAGTCCGCGGCACCGATGACAGCCGGGTCGGGCCGATGCGCCTGGTCGGCTCCGGCGCAGCGACGCCGGGGTCGGTGCGCACGGCCGCGTTCACCTGCTTCGGCTTGGGCGCGCTGGCCGGGATCGGCGTGGTGCTGCTCAGCGGTCAGTGGTGGATGCTGCTGGTCGGGCTGCTGTGCATCGGTGGCGCCTGGTTCTACACCGGCGGCAAGCGCCCGTACGGCTATTCCGGGCTCGGTGAGGTCGCCGTGTTCGTCTTCTTCGGCCTGGTCGCGGTGCTGGGGACGATGTTCGCGCAGGCGGGCACGGTCAGCGGGTTCGCCATCGGTGGCGCGGTCGCGGTGGGCGCGTTCTCCAGCGCCGTGCTCGTGGCGAACAACCTGCGCGACATCCCCGGCGACCGGGTCACCGGCAAGCGCACCCTGGCGGTGCTGCTCGGCGATCGGGACACCCGCACGCTCTACTTGGCGCTGGTGCTGATCCCGTTCCTGATCACGGTGCTGACCGGGCTGCGCAATTCGTGGGCACTGGTGGGTTTCCTCGCGCTGCCGCTGCTGATCAACCCGGTGCGGGCGGTGACCGGCGGCGCTTCCGGGCGCGGGCTGATCCCGACGCTGCGGGACACCGGCCTGGCGATGCTGGTGTGGGGCGCGGCGACCGGGGTCGCGCTGGCCGCCGGCTGAGCCCCGGCTCAGCTCGTCGACACAGCTGAGCTCCGGCTCGGCCCGTCGACACAGCTGAGCTCCGGCTCAGCCCGTCGACACAGCTGAACCCCGGCTCAGCCTGCGGACACAGCCGAGCTCGCCTCAGCGCACCCCGGCCAGCACGTACTGCGCGACCCCCTGCGCGGTCTCGCAGTCGTCCGAGTCGGCTTCCGGCGCGTTCACCGTGACCTGCAAGGTCGCCCCGGCCTGCGGCGCGAACACGGTGCAGTCGTTGACGTGCAGCTGCTGGGTGCCGCGCACCGCGCCGAGCTCGACCTCTTCGTCGCCGAGCCCGCCGAAACCGTCCGGTTGCGAGCCGATCAGGATCGACCGCGACCCGTTCTGCGCCTCGAACTGGCAGCCGCGCACCGACGGCTCCAAGCCGATCTCGCGCGGCGCGCCCGCGCCCACCGGGAACGCGAGCTTGCCGAGTTCGTCCACCGTGACCAGCCCGCACAGCTGTTTCGCTGAGGCGTCCGCGAGCGCGCGGCGCTGCTCCGGCGGCACCTGCCGAGTGATCGACGGGGCGACCGACTCGGGCTGACTGGTGGTGGTCCCCGGCGAGGTGGTCGCGGGTGCGGGACCGGGCCCGCCCTGGGTGCATCCGGCCGCGAGCAGGGTGATCAGCGCGGCGGGCACGATCGCGCGCATGTCACCTCCTGGAACGACTGCTGATCGCAGAGTACGTGCCGTCGCCAGGACCGCCGCGGACGGCTCAGCCCGCGACCGGCCACGCGCCGGTGCGGTGGAACTCCGCCAGCACCTCGAGGGGCCCGCTCAGGTCCATCCCTTGCGCGGCCACCCATTCGTCGTCGTAGTAGGTGTTCGCGTAGCGCTCGCCGCCGTCGCAGAGCAGCGTGACGATGCTGCCGCCGCGCCCGTCCCGCACCATCTCGGCGATCAAGCCGAACGCGCCCCACAGGTTCGTCCCGGTGGATCCGCCGACCCGGCGGCCGAGCACGTCCGCGGCCCAGCGGACGGTGGCGATGGAGGCCGCGTCGGTGACCTTGACCATGCGGTCGATGGCCTCTCCGACGAAGGAGGGCTCCACCCGGGGCCTGCCGATGCCCTCGATCAGCGAGCCGCGGGAACCGGTCTGCGCCGGATCGCCGCGGCGCCAGGCGTCGAAGAAGACCGAGTGCTCCGGGTCGACCACCGCGAGCCGGGTGCGGTGCCGCCGGTAGCGGATGTAGCGGCCGAGGGTCGCGCTGGTGCCGCCGGTTCCCGCGCCGGTGACGATCCACTCCGGCACCGGGTGCCGCTCCAACGCCATCTGCTCGAAGATCGACTCGGCGATGTTGTTGTTCCCGCGCCAGTCGGTGGCGCGTTCGGCGTGGGTGAACTGGTCCATGAAGTGCCCGCCGAGTTCGCCGGCGAGCCGCCGGGACTCCGCGTAGATCGCGTCCGCGCGATCCACGTAGTGGCAGGTGCCGCCGTGCCGTTCGATGAGCGCGACCTTCTCCGCGCTGGTCGAGCGGGGCATCACGGCGATGAACGGCAGGCCGAGCAGGTGCGCGAAGTGCGCCTCGGAAACCGCGGTGGAACCGGAGGACGCCTCGATCACCGGCGTGTTCTCCGTCACCCATCCGTTGCAGATGGCGTAGAGGAACAGCGATCGGGCCAACCGGTGTTTGAGCGAACCGGTCGGATGCGTTGACTCGTCCTTGAGGTAAAGGTCGATGCCCCACTCCGGCGGCAGCGGGAACCGCAGCAGGTGAGTGTCGGCGCTGCGGTTCGCGTCGGCCTCGATGAGCCGGACGGCTTCGTTGCACCAGGCCCGCGTGCTCCCGCAGGAGCGGTCCACGACAGCGCGGGCCCGCTCGACGTCACTGCTGGTCATCGGACTCGTCGCGGTCGCCGCGGAGCTGCGCGCGGAGTTCTTCGCGGCGCTGCGCCCGGTGCACCATGCCCGCCGCGACGCGGCGGCGCAGCTTGCCGAACACCAGCATCGACAACGGCATCACGACCACTACGGACACGGCCGCGGCCACCAGCACCGGCACCTGGCAGGCGGCGATCACGGCGGTGACCGCGACCAGCAGTCCCAGCCTCGCCAAGGTGTAAAGCGCGATGTCCCGCGCCAGGTTCGTCCGCCCGTCCGGCCCCGCGTGCTCGGCCACCTGCTGTTCCTGCACGTCAGCCAGGGTAGAGCACGGCCGTTGCGGCCCAGCGCCCGGCGGTCCCGCCCGATGCGCCGGTTTCGTCCCTTACCTTCCCTTTACCTGGAGCCAAATGTTCGAGTACCTGACCATCCGGGTGCCAGGATGCGACCGGAATGCCCGAAAACCGTCCGCATTGTGGAGGTCCGCTGTGACCGCGACGACTCCCCAGTCTCGTCAGAACGGCCAGGAACAACTGCTCACCCCTGGTGAGGTCGCCTCGCTGTTCCGGGTCGACCCCAAGACGGTCACGAGATGGGCGACCGCGGGCCGGATCGGCTCCATCCGCACGCCCGGCGGGCACCGCCGGTTCCGCGAGTCGGAGGTCCGCACGCTGCTGGCCGAGCTCACCAACGACGTCCGCTCCGCTTGATCCGCACCCGGGGGACCCGCCCGCGCGGCGGGCTCCCCGGGTCGTTGCCTGATCGGCGCACCCACCGACCCCGCCACTCGGGCTAGTCTCGGCGGGGAAGTGTTGGAGGTGTCCGATGATCTACGTCCTGGCAGCGATCGGCGCGCTCACCGTCGCCGTACTGATGTGGCGGGCCTTCGGCCCGATGCGCGACGACGAACCGGAAAGCGCCTCCGGCCGCAGGACGGTGGCACCCGACGACGATCCCGAGTTCCTGCGGCGGCTCGGCGAGCAGCAGCAGCGCAACACCGGCGACCACGACCAGGACTGATCCCGGCCGACCAGGACTGATCCGGGCGCGGCCGCCCGCGGTCACACCTGCCGCTGCCTGCCGAACGCCTGCGGGAAGTCGTCGGCGACGATCGCGGCCAGCTCCAGCAGCGCCAGCCTGGTCGGCGCGGCGAGCTGGTCGAGCTCCACCTCGGCGCCCTCTTCCAGGTGCGCGTCGAACGGGATGCGCGCCACCGAGCGGCAACGCGACCCGAAGTGCGCGCTGAGCTTGTCCACGTCGACCTTGCCGGAACCCGGCCGCACCGAATTGATCACCGCGACCGAGCGCGCCACCAGCGAGCCGTAGCCGTGCGCGTCCAGCCAGTCCAATGTGGCCGAAGCACTGCGCGCACCGTCTATCGAGCCGGGCGAGACGATCACCAGTGAGTCCGCGACGTCCAGCACGCCCTTCATCGCCGAGTGCATCAGTCCGGTGCCGCAGTCGGTGAGCAGGATGTTGTAGAAGTGCTCCAGCAGCGTCACGGTGCGCTGGTAGTCGTCCTCGCTGAACGCCTCGGAGACCGCCGGGTCCTGCTCGCTGGCGAGGATCTCCAACCGGCTCGGGCCCTGCGAGGTGTACGAGCGCACGTCGCTGTACTTGCGGATGCGCTGCGCGTCGCGCAGCAGGTGCCGCACCGTCGCGGTCGTCTCCAGCGGGATCTTCTGGCTGAGCGTGCCGCGGTCCGGGTTCGCGTCCACCGCGATCACCCGGTCACCGCGCAGCGACGAGAAGGTGGAGCCCAGCGTCGCGGTGGTGGTGGTCTTGCCGACGCCGCCCTTCAGGCTCAGCATCGCGATCTTGTAGCAGCCCTGCAGCGGCTGGTTGATCCGGCCGATCAGCTCCCGGCGGCGCACGTCCGAAGCGGATTCGCCCAGGTTGATCGAGCGGCCGCTGGCCACGTAGAGGGCCTTGCGCCAACCGGACTGCGGTGGGCGCCTGGTCTGCCGGAGCAGCTGCGCCGAGGACAGGTCCTGGCCGAACGCCTGCTGGTTGCCGCCCTGCGGCGGTTGCTGCGGCGGGAACCCCTGGGGCTGCCCGGGATTCGGCTGCTGGGGGTTCTGCGGGTATCCGGGCTGCTGCGGGAACGGACCGGCCGCGGGCGCGTACGGCCCGGACGGGACACCGCCCACCTGGTGCGGCCCGGACTGCCCGGGCGGTGCCGGGAACGGCCCGGAGCCCCCCGGCGGCACCTGGTGCGGTCCGGACTGTCCACCTTGGACGGGCTGGGGGCCGGGCGGGCCCTGCGCCGGGTTCGGCCCGGGCGCGCCGGCCTGCTGCTGCGGGCCGGACTGGGTCGGGTCGACGTAGAGCGGCCCGGACTGCGGGCGGACGTCCGGGAACGGCTGTCCACCTTGGACACCGGGTGCCGGGTAGTGCTGCGGCGGCATCTCCGGCGGCTGCAGCGGGGTGTTGTTCGGCGTCGTGCCCGGCTCGACGTACGGCGCTTGGGCGGACTCCTGCGGGCCGTAGCCGTAATCCGGTGCGCCGTGCCCGGCCGGGCCGTTCGACGCCGCGGACGGGTTCCGGGCTTCCGTGGACGCCTCCGGGCGCGGGCCGTCAGCGGCCGCACCGGGCGACGTCGAACCCGCCTCGCGCTGCGTTTCGGGCTCTTCGTAGCGTCCGGTCACCGTTCCCGTACCTCCTGCACTTGGCTCGATCATTACCGGGACGAGTGCCGGCCGCCCGCGTGACGCGGGTGGCCGGACGCCGCGCTCCGGCTCGGATCATGGACTCACAGCCCAGCGTACGAGTGCAGCCCGGAGACGACGATGTTGATGAAGAACAGGTTGAAGATCATCACGGCCAGCCCGGCGATGTTGACCCAGGCGGCCCGCACGCCGCGCCATCCCGCGGTCGCGCGCGCGTGCAAGTACGCAGCGTAGACGACCCAGGCGATGAACGAGCAGGTCTCCTTCGGGTCCCAGCCCCAGAACCGGCCCCAGGCGGCCTCCGCCCAGATCGCCCCGGCGATGATCGCGAACGTCCACACCGGGAAGATGATCACGGTGGCGCGGTAGGCCATCCGGTCCAGCGCCTGCCCGGCGGGCAGCCGGGAACCGAATTTCACCATTTTCAGCGGGTTGTTCTCGTACCGCGCGCGCAGCAGGTACAGCACGCTGGCGGTACCCGCGAACATCAGCGCACCGCTGGAGATGATCGCCGCGGTCACGTGGATCACGATCCAGTAGGACTGCAGCGCGGGCTGCAGCGGAGCCGCCTTCGCGTACAGCACCGTGCCGGACAGGAACAGCAGCAGCACCACCGGCAGCAGCAGGAAACCGCCGAGCCCGCGCAACTGCGCCGGAGTCGCGTCGCGGCGCTCGGCCCGCATCTGCCGGAACAGCACGATCGTCCAGGCGATCACCGCCGCGAGGCAGATCGCCGAGCCGAACTCGTACATGTTGCCCCACGGCGCCCGGCCGGTCGCGACCCCGCGGAAGATCAACGAGGCGGCGTGCACCAGCGCGCCGAGCACCGTCATCGACACCGCCATGCCGCCGAAGCGCTCGGACAGCGGGCGGCCCTGCGGCTGCTCGACCCGGCCGACGCCGCCGTTGGACTCCGCGGCCGAGCCACCGCCCGCGGTGACCAGCTCCGCCTCCCGCGCGGCCTTGACCTGCTTGCGACCGCCGTAGGCGAATTCGGCGAAGTACAGCAGCATGGCCGCGATGTAGATCACGACCGAGGTCGCGAAGGCCATGTCGCTGTAGGTGGACAGCGTCTGGTTGACCGGCATCAGCTCTTCCTTCCGCGCACGGATTCCGACCCGGAAGGCTCCGCGTCGGAGCCATCGGTCCCGAGCAAGTCCTTGGCCAACCTGGTGAATTCTTCGCCATAGCCGGCCTGATCGGTCCGGGCGAGTCCGCCGACCTCGACAACGGTACGCGCGGAACCGTCCTGTTCGGCCTCCGGGTGCGAGGCCACCCGCACCCAGATCCGGCGGCGCTTGATGCTCAGCGAAGCGGTCAGCCCGAAGATCACCGCGATCGCCGCGATCAGCACGTACTGCTGGGACGGGTCGTGCGAGACCTGCAGGTTGGCCCACCGCTCGACGCCGTCGAAGTGCACCTTGGTGCCGTCGGCGAGCCGGAGCTCCTGCCCGACGCGCAGGTTCTCCCGCGCGACCCGCTGCAGCCGCCCGGACTCGACCATCTTCTGGTCCACGCCGAAGATCGACTGCCCGCGTCCGGAGTCCAGCCCGAGGTCGCCGCGCAGCACGTCCACCGCCGCAGCCGGGTCCAGCAGGTCCGGGAACCGCGAACCGAGCACCTTGCCGTCGTAGCCGGCCGTCGGCGCGAACAGCCCGGTAACCGCCATCTGGGTCTCGCGCCGCTGCTTCTCATCGGTCACGCCGGGCTGGTCGAACTTGGTGGCGCCCTGGGACAACTTCGTCGTCGTGTCCATCGGCTGCCACTGCACGGTGCTGGTGCGCTTCTGCCCGTCCGGCCAGGTGACGGTGAACGTCGGCGCGTAGCCCTCACCGGTCAGGTAGACCCGGTCGCCAGCAGTGCGCAGCGGATGGTTCACCTGCAGATCGTGCTGCTGCCAGTCGCCGCTGGCCAGGTCCTCCCCGGACTGGTAGTCCACGTCGGCCTGGAAACCCGCAGGCTGTCCGGTGTGCTGGTACTTGACGTTGAGGTCGTTGACCCGCAAGCAGAACGGGCTCAGCCGGGTTCCGTCCACGTTCAGCCCGGCGCGGAACGAGTCGTAGTTGTAGGTGCCGGAGTTGCAGAACTCCGAACCGTCGGCCATCACGATGACCTGGCCCTCGTAGCTGTAGAGCTTGCCGCCCGCGAGCCCGATCAACAGGGCCACCAGTGCGAAGTGGAACACCAGGTTCCCGGCCTCGCGCAGGTAGCCGCGCTCCGCGCTGATCGAGCGGCGGCCTTCGTCGTCGGTGCGCTCGTCCTTGCGCCAGCCGCGCAGCTTGCGGTTCGCGGTTGCCAGCACCTCGTCCGGCGTTCCGTCCACAGTGGCCGTCGCGTGGTGCGGCATCCGCTCGAGATTCCGCGGCGTGCGCACCGGTCTGCCGCGCAGCTGCCGGTAGTACTCCAGGCAGCGCGGCAGCAGGCAGCCGATCAGCGAGATGAACAGCAGCACGTAGATCGAGGCGAACCAGACCGAGCTGAACACCTCGAACACGCCCAGCTTGTCCAGGATCGGCGCGACCTTCGGGTAATCCTTGAAGTACTTGTCGACCTCGCCCGGGTTCAGCGAGCGCTGCGGGATCAGCGCGCCGGGCAGCGCGGCCATCGCCAGCAGGAACAGCAGCACCAGCGCGGTGCGCATGGACGTCAGGCCGCGCCAGGTGTTGCGCAGGAAAGCCAGGGCGGTGCGGACTCGGGACATCAGATCGGTGTCTCGAATCCGTTTACAGGTTCACGCAAAACCGCGATCAGTTCTCCCCAAAGACCGGTGACGAGCAGCAAGCCCACCACTACCAGCAGCGCACCACCGGCGATCTGGATGACGCGCCCGCGGCCGCGCAGCCAGCCCGCGCTGCGCACCGCCCACCGGGCACCCAGCGCCAGCAGCACGAACGGGAGGCCGAGGCCGAAGCAGTAGGCGGCAACGAGCAGCACACCGCGCACGGCCGTGCTGGTGCTCACGTCGGTGCCGATCGCCAGCGACATCACACCGGTCAACGTCGGCCCGAGGCACGGTGTCCACCCGAGACCGAACACGGCACCCAGCAGCGGGGCGCCCCACAGTCCGGCCTGCGGGACCTTGTGCACCCGCACGTCGCGTTGCAGCGCGGGCACCAGGCCGATGAACACGAGTCCCATCGCGACCGTGATCACTCCGCCGATGCGTTGCAGCAGCGGCTCGTTGGCCAGCAACGCGTCGGACAACCCGAGCAGCAGCAGCGAACTGGCGCCGAACACGACGCTGAACCCGGCCACGAACAGCAGCGCGGCCCCGGCGACCCGCCAGCGGCCGCGGCGCGTGCGCTGCGCCTCGCCCGCGTCGATCGGCGGGGATTCCGCGCCGACGACGCCCGCGAGGTAGGCGAGATAGCCCGGCACCAGCGGGACCACGCACGGCGAAGCGAAGCTGACGGCCCCGGCGAGCACCGCGATGACGGCCGCGAACAGCAGCGGGCCGGACGCGGCGAGCTCGGTCGGGTTCACGGCTCCGAGGGTAGGGCCGAGGCTAGTGTGGCTACGCACCACCCCGCGTGACCACGCGCACAACCACTTGCCAGGCCCGCACCGGCTCGCGCTCGGGCGCGCCGGAGCGATCAGCAGCCGCTCGCGGACCGGCCGGATTCCGCTCAGCGCCGAAGACCTGCAAGCGGCAACGGCGGAGCACTACGCGGGAACGTGGTCGGCCTCGAGCTGCGCGGCCCGCTCGGTGATCAGCCGGACCGAGTCGTCCGCGGACAGCGCGGCTCCGGCCACCCGGGACAGCGACTCGAAGAACGGCGCGGTTTCCGCGCTGTCGTCCAGGAAAGCACCGGACCGCAGGTGCTCGACGTGCACGATGGGCCGTTGCCGCCGGAACTCCAGCAGCATCTGATCGCCGTTCATGCCCGCGTGCGCACCCGCCGCGAACGGCACGACCTGCACCGTGATGTGCGCGCGCCGGGCCATCCGCAGCACGTGCCGGAGCTGGTCGAGCATCACCTCCGGCCCGCCGACGGGGCGGCACAGCACCGCCTCGTCCAGGTAGGCGCGGAACCGCACCGGCTCCTGCTCCCTGGTCAGCACGCCTTGCCTGCCGAGCCGCAGCGCGACGTGCGATTCCAGGTCGGCACCGGTGACACCGCCCGCGGTCAGCACCGCCCGCGCGTAGTCGGCGGTCTGCAGCAGCCCCGGCACCAGCGCCAGCGCGACATCGGTGATCTCGGTGGCGAACCGCTCGTAGTCGATCAGCGCGGCCAGTGCAGCCGGTGTTCCGGCGTGCCCGCCGACCTCCCACCAGCGCGGCTCGGCGGCGGCCTGCACCAGCTCGAAGAGCCGGGCGCGTTCCGGGCCGGTGACCCCCAAGGTGCCCAGCAGCGTCGCCATCTCGGTTTCACCGGGAACGCGTTCGCCGGATTCGATGCGGCCCAGCGTCGCCCTGGACCATCCGCAGCGCTGCGCGAGTTGTTCCAGCCGCAGCGCGGCGTTCTTGCGCAACGTGCGGATTTCCATGCCGAGGCTGCGGGCGCGGACGCTGGATCCGGCCGCGCCGGGAGTGCGCTGTTGAGCAGGGCTTTCCCCGGCGTCGGTTGCTCGAACGCTGGACATAGCAGGAATCTATTTTCTGCGCTGAGACCGTGCCATCGCTCGATTCGGTGAAGCGGATTGCCTTTCCGCGTTCCGGGACGGTCTCATTCTGGAATGAGCGCGACCGCGCGGCCCCGCTCCGGCAAACCGACCCCGGCATACCGACTGCGGCAACACCGACGGGGCAACACCGACTCGGCAACGCGAACCGCCGCAACACCGGCCGACTGCGGCGACCCGGTCACCGTCCGCCAGCCGCTCCGCCGGAACACCGCAGGCGGACCGGGACCGCTCGACCACCGGTCGCACCTGCCGCGCCGGTCGAGGCGCGAACCGAACGACGCGGAATGGAGCCACGATGCCCCGGCAGCAAGGCTTGACCTACGTGTGGCGCCCGATCCCGACCGGGCGGCACGCCTTCGCTGCCGCAGCACTGGACGCGGCGCCGGATTCGCCGGTCACCTCCTACTGCGGAGTGCACACCGAAGCGGGCGAGCTGCACGGGCGGACCGAGCGGGAATGGGTGCAGCAGGGCACCTGCATGGAATGCTGGCGGGCCTTGACCGGATCCCGCGTCCAATAGGTGCGCCCGTGAGTCAGCCTCGGGCAGCCTGCTCCGACGCGATCTTCTGCACTTCGGGGAGCAGTTCGCTCTCCAGCATCTCGGTCAGGAAGATCGCAGCCACCCGGTGCTGCCGGTCCAGCACGATGGTGGAAGGCACGGCGCTGCGCGGATAGTTGCGCAACGCCAGCAGCGAACGACCCGACGCGTCGAAAATGGACGGGTAGGTGAGTCCGCGATCGCGGTGGAAGTCCCGCGCCGCCGAGCGGCTGTCCCGCACGTCGATGCCGAGCACCTGCACGCCCTGCGGACCCAACTTGTCCTGCACCGCCTGCAGGTCGTCGGCCTCCGAGCGGCATGGGCCGCACCACGAACCCCACAGGTTCAGCACCACGACCTGGTTCGGGAAGTCCTTGATCCCGATCTGCTCGCCTTCCTCCAGCAAGCTGTCCCCGCCCAGGCTGGCCAGCGGCTTGCGCTCGGCGGGCGGGTAGAAGATGCGGGTCTGCCCGCCCGGCGAGACGAACGTGAACTCGGAGCCCTGGTCCACCGCGTCCTTGCCCGCCGTGGCGCAGCCGCCCACCAGCGCGAGCACCGTGACCGCGAGCACCAACCGCAGCAACAGCTTCCTCATGCCCCGGTCACCCTCGGATCGGTTTCGCCTGCCGGTTCCGCGTAAGCCACCCGCACCAGTTCCTCGTCCCGGAAGACCAGGCTGGTCAGCGAAGCCAGCGAGCACTGCCGGTTGCGCGGGTCGTGCCACATCCGCTTTCCCTCCACGAAGCGGCGCAACGTCCAGATCGGGAGCTGGTGCGACACGCACACCGCCTCGTTGCCCGCGGCGGCGGCCCTGGCGCGCTGCGCGGCGGCGAGCATCCGGTGCGCGACGCGCAGGTAGGGCTCGCCCCAGGACGGGGCGAACGGGTTCCACAGCTTCGGCCAGTGCTGCGGCGAGCGCAGCGCGCCGTCACCGACGGAAACCCGCAGGCCCTCGAACTTGTTCTCGGACTCGATCAGCCGCTCGTCGGTGTGCACGTCCAGCGCGAACGCCGCGGTGATCGGTTCCGCGGTCTGCTGGGCGCGCTGCAGCGGCGAGGCCGCGACGTGCGTCACCGGGCGCCCGGTCAGGAACTCCGCGACCGTCTTCGCCTGGCGTTCGCCCTGGTCGGACAGCCGGTAGCCGGGCAGCCGCCCGTAGAGGACCTGCTCCGGGTTGTAGACCTCGCCGTGCCGCAGGAAGTGCACGATCGTCTTGACCGGGCTCACGCGGGCTCCTTCGCCGCGGCCGCGGCGGCCGCGGCGTGCGGAGCGGCTTCGGCGATCCGCTCGAACGCCCCCTCGTCCATCGCGGCGTTGACGAACCAGCACTCGAACGCGCTCGGCGGCGGGTAGACGCCGCGGTCCAGGAAGGCGTTGAAGAAGGCCGGGAAGCGCCACGCCTGCTGCGCCTGCGCCTGCTCGTAGTTCGTCACCGGCGTTTCGCTGAAGAACACGCTGACCAGGTTGCCCGCGAACGCGACCTGGTGCGGCACGCCTTGCGCGGACAGCGCCGAGCCGAGCAGATCGCCCAGCCGCGCCGCGTTGCGGTCCAGCGCCGCGTAGACGTCCGCGTCCGCGGCGCGCAGGTTGGCCAGCCCGGCAGCGACCGCGACCGGGTTCCCGGCCAAGGTGCCCGCCTGGTACACCGGCCCGGTCGGCGCCAGCAGCTCCATCACGTCGGCGCGGCCGCCGAACGCCGCGGCGGGCAGGCCACCGGACATGACCTTGCCGAAGGAGTAGAGGTCGCCTGCCACGCCGTCCAGGCCGAACCAGCCCGAAGCCGAGACTCGGAAGCCGGTCATCACCTCGTCCATGATCAGCAGCGCCCCGGCGGCGCTGGTGATCTCGCGCAGCGCCGCGTTGAAGCCGGGCTGCGGAGCGATCGCGCCCATGTTGCCCGCGGCGGCCTCGGTGATCACGCACGCGATGTCGTCGCCGTGCTCGGCGAACGCGGTGCGCACCGCGTCGACGTCGTTGTACGGCAGGACGATGGTGTCCGCGGCCTGCGCGCCGGTGACCCCCGGCGTGCTCGGCAGCCCCAGCGTCGCCAGCCCCGAACCCGCGCCTGCCAGCAGCGAGTCGACGTGCCCGTGGTAACAGCCCGCGAACTTCACCACCTTGCGCTTGCCGGTGAACGCGCGCGCCAGCCGCACCGAGCTCATCGTGGCCTCGGTGCCGGAGTTGACCAGCCGGACCTGCTGCACCGGCTCGACCCGGCGGATGATCTCGGCGGAGAGCTCGATCTCACCGACGCCCGGCGTGCCGAAGGACAGCCCGCTGCCCGCGGCGTCCTGCACGGCCTTGACCACGTCCGGATGCGCGTGCCCGTTGACCATCGGCCCCCACGAGGAGACGAGGTCGACGTACTCGTTGCCGTCGGCGTCCCACATGCGAGGACCTTCGGCGCGCACCATGAACCGCGGGGTGCCACCGACGGACCGGAAGGCGCGCACCGGGGAATTGACGCCACCCGGGGTGACTTCCTGCGCTCGATCGAACAACTCCCGCGAACGGGGCGCCGCAGGATTCGGGTTGCCAGGGGTTTCGGCTGTCACGCCTCCAGTCTGACAGGCCGCGGAGTGTGCGTTGCCGCACCCCGCGCGGGCCCCGGCCGTCAGCGGCGCGGTCCGCGGGAGCGGCGCACCCGCCATGCCAGCATCGACTGCCGGACCACGTCGATCACGGCGAAGGCCGCCGCGGTCGCGGCGGTGACGCTGAGCCCGACCCAGTTGCCCGCGATCCGGGTCGAGTGCATCGGCGCCCCGTCCGCACCCGGCACCTCGACGCTCGATCGCGACTCGCCCCAGCACCACCACGCGGCGAACACGAGCGCGATGATCAGCAGAACTTCCCCGGCTGCGATGGCCAGCCGCCACGGCTGCGCCAGCCGCCCGGCCGGGGCAGCGGTGTTCGCGGTGTCCTCGTGCGGCATCGGCCCGTCGGCCGAACACGGTTCCGGAAACGTCACGCCACGCAGGGTCTCACGCGGTCGTGCGACCCGACGCCGCGTCGTGGGTCCACGGCTCCGCCCGGCTCTTGAGCTCTGTCCGGTCCGCGGCGCAGCCGCTGAGCAGCCGCCTAGGGCTCGACCAGCAGCGGCCGCAGTTCCTCGAGCAAAGCTGCGGGGTCCTTGGCCCAGGCCAGCACTACGCGGTCGTCCGCTAACCGCAGCGGAATCTCGCCCATGCCCTTCGGCGGGGTGAAACCGCCGCCCAGCACCGGCACGCCCATCGGCGCTCCCACGTCGGTGATCGCGGCGATCCGCGCGATCTCCAGGTCTTCCCGGCCGACCGTGAGCAGCGTCGGCGTCAACCGCACCAGCAGCGCGCGCCGCCGCGCGTACACCCACGCCGCGGCCGCCACGGCCAGCACTCCGGCCAGCAGCAGCCACGCGGCGAGGTTCACGACACCGGGTGTGAGGAGTTCGACGAGCAGTCCGCAGCCGGCGAAGACCGGCCCCCACGCGACGGGCCACCAGGTCGAACCGTCCTCGGCGTAGAGGACCGGGCCGGTTTCGGCGTCACTCATGCTCGCCGGTCACCCATTCCGTTCCGGTCTTCGACCAGCAGCACCACGCGGCCGCGCCGCCGAGCACCAGCACGATGAGGTTGACCACGGTCAGGGATTGGCTGCCGAGCATCATCACCACCTGCACCGCCAGCAGCACGGACACCCCGATCCTGGACCACGGCCGCCGGGTCAGGATCAGCAGCCCCAGCACGACGTATCCGGCGGCGAAGACCACCGCGATGCCGGTGTTGATCAGCAGCAGTTGCAGCGTCCGGTCCGCCGCCTGCTCGGGTGCCGCCGCGTGGTTGGCCACCAGCTGCTGCTGCAGCGCGGACCGTCCCGCCCACGAGAAGGCCGTCTGCACGAGCAGGAAGGCCGCCAGCGCGCACCAGAGCCCGACGCCCGCGCGCACCGCCTGCGGCGCGGTGTTCGCGGCGCTCACCGGTACGACCTCGCTGCGAAGTACCACTGCGAAGGCTTGAGGTAGCTGAGCACGATGAACGCGGCCATCGCGACGAGTTCCAAGGCGCTGCGCGCGTAGCCGAGCGCGACGAGGCCGGCGGGTTCGACCACGCCGGGCGGCAGTTCACCCTCGCCCCAGCCCGAACCGCCGACGATCAGGCCGGACAACGCGGCGAGCACCCAGACCGCGGCGAACACGGTGAGCGTGACCCGCGCCCAGTTCCGGCCCGCGCGGAGGCTGAACCCGAAGATGATCCACAACGCGGTCAGCACCACCAGCACGACCGTGGCGACCACGAAGAACGCCACGAGCACGTTGGCAGCGGTCTGCGCCGCCAGTTCTTGCTGCCCGCCTGCGAACTCCGCGGCCAAGAGTTCCCGCGTGAAGCCCTGGGTCTGGAAGAAGCTCACCGCGTAGAGCACCGTGGCCACCACCGGCACCACCACCGCGAGCCAGAATGCGGCTTCGACGGTTCCCGGCCTGCGCGGCTCGCCCGGATCCGGTGCGGACGGCGCCGCGTACGGGTCGGCCTGCTGGTATTGCGGGTAGCCGCCCGGCTGCTGCGGAAATCCACTCGGTGGCGGCTGCTGGCCGCGCTGCTGCCAAGGATCGTGCGGTGACGTCACGTGCAGAACAGTAGAAATCCGGCAAGGTCGCTGTCCACCTGTTCGATCAACATCACCGGTTCGCGAGCACCTGGCGTGCCGATCAGGGGCGGTAGGTGAAGTGATCGCGCGCCGAGCTCGCGAACATGCACAGCACCGTCGCGCTCAGCGCCACGACCTGCGCCGCCTCCAGCACCACGTACAGCGGGCCGTACGGGTTCTTGCCCACCAGCGCCAGCAGGCTCGAGACCGCCCACACGAACGCGATGGAGGTCAGCACCAGTCGTGCCCACTCGCGGCCGCGGAGCATCGCGAACAGCAACAGCGACCACAACGCCGCCGCGAGCACGGCCATCGCCACCAGGCCGCCGAGGATGCCGAGGTAGACGCTGCGGACGTCGCCGCCGGTGAGCAGGAACTCGGCGTCTCCGAGCATCCGCAGCAGCAGGTCGTCGGAGGCGACGCATTGCACCGCCAGCAGCGCCGAGCCGATCATCACGTCGACCACGCCGAGCCAGAACGCCGCGGTCACCGGCCGCGGGCGGCCCGCATCGGGCTCGCCGACCCAAGCCGGGGAATCGACGGCGCCGGCCTGCGGCCAGGGCGACGCTTGCAGCGCGCCGGAACCGCCGGGCGAGGAATCCGAGTCCGGTTCCGGCCGGGAATCCTGCGAGCTGTTCACATCATCGAGCGTAGATCAGAACAGCCGGATGCTCCCGCGCCGAAATAGCGGGAAACCCCACTACCGGAGGAACGGCGGCCCCTGCATCGGCGGCCCCTGCATCGGCGGGAACGACCGCGGCGCACCGCGCTGGTAGAACCGGTTGGAGTCCGGCAGGAACATCAACACCAGCGCGGCCGCGTGCAACAGCGCCACGAAGACGCTGAAGACGATGTCCAGCGGCGCGATGTCCGCGCCGACCATCCGCACCACCTCGGCGCGCCCCAGCACCGCGAGCGTCAGCAGCGTGACCAGCGTGCCGAACACGCCGAACCCGCCGAACACCGCCAGCACCACGCGCGCCCAGTTGCGGCCTTGCAGCATCCGGGTCGACAAACCGGCGTAGACCACGACAATCGCCGAGGCGAACAGCAGCGTGATCAGCACCCCGTTGTTCGCGGCCGCGTCCAGCTCCTGCTGGTTGAGCTGCGGAGCCGCACCGTGCAGCTCGTTGATCAGCCGCTCCCGGTCGGCCAGCTGCCACAGCGACCGCACGAACTCGAACGCCGCGGCCGCGATCCACAACCACCGGGCCAGCTCCAACGTCCGCGGCGCGGGTGGCTGTCCCTGCGGTTCGGAAGCACCCTCGGACGACTGCGGTGCGATCACTTGAGCCCCAGGCTTTCCCGGTACCACTGGGACAGCTCGGTCGCGTAGTAGGTCAGCACGATGTCCGCGCCCGCGCGCCGGATGGAGGTCACCGTCTCCTGCACGATGCGCCGCCGGTCCAGCCAGCCGTGCGCGGCGGTCGCCTCGATCATCGAGTACTCACCGGAGACCTGGTAGGCCGCGACCGGCACGTCGGACAGCGCCGCCACGTCGCGCAGCACGTCCAGGTAGGACATGGCGGGCTTGACCATCACCATGTCCGCACCCTCGGCCAGGTCCAGGTCCGCTTCGCGCAGCCCTTCCCGGCCGTTGCCGGGGTCCTGCTGGTAGGTGTTGCGGTCCCCGGACAGCTGCGAGTCCACGGCCTCCCGGAACGGCCCGTAGAACGCCGAGGCGTACTTCGCCGAGTAGGCCAGCACCGAGGTGTCGGCGAACCCGGTCGCGTCCAGCGAATCCCGGATCACCGAAACCTGGCCGTCCATCATGCCGCTCGGCGAGATCACCTGCGCCCCGGCCTCGGCCTGCGCGACCGCCATCTCGCCGTAGACCTGCAGCGTCCGGTCGTTGTCCACCACGCCGTCGTCGTCCAGCACACCGCAGTGGCCGTGGTCGGTGAACTCGTCCAGGCAGGTGTCGGCCATCAGGACCGTGCTGTCGCCGACCTCGGCGGCCAGGTCCCGCAGCCCGGTGTTGAGCACGCCGTTCGGGTCCACCGCGCCGGAACCGGTGGCGTCGTGCTCGGCGGGCACGCCGAACAGCATCAGCCCGCCCACTCCGGCGCTGACCGCTTCGGTCGCAGCTTTGCGCAGCGAATCCCGGCTGTGGTGCACCACGCCCGGCATGGAGGTGATGCCCACCGGTTCGGACAAGCCCTCCCGCAGGAACATCGGCAGCACCAGGTGCCTCGGTTCCACGCTCGTTTCGGAAACCAGCCGGCGCACGGCGGCGGTGCGGCGCAACCTGCGCGGGCGATGCGACGGATACATCGGCGAGCTCCTCGCGACGACGAACGGCGACCGGCGAGCGGTCGCGAATCAGGCGGATCTC
The DNA here is from genome assembly GCF_016526145.1 of Saccharopolyspora galaxeae. Lineage (GTDB taxonomy): Bacteria > Actinomycetota > Actinomycetes > Mycobacteriales > Pseudonocardiaceae > Saccharopolyspora_C > Saccharopolyspora_C galaxeae. The sequence goes on along the minus strand of NZ_JADDUE010000002.1, from coordinate 226,500 downwards.
CGGGCACCGCGAGCCGGTGTCCACGGCCTCCCCAGGACCAGCCTGCCAGTGCCGGAAAGCAACGTGGCCCGGACCCCGCGTTCGCGAGATCCGGGCCACGACGTCGTCAGCTCCGGCGGGCGCGCTTGGCCTTCTTCGGCGGCGGCAGCGCTCCCTCGGCGCGCAGCTTGGCCGCGTGCTCGGCCAGCGCGTCGACCAGCGCCGGTACCTGCGCCAGCTCGGGCTGCACGTCCACCCGCAGGCCGAATTCCTTGGCCGTCTCGGCCGTGTTCGGGCCGATGCAGGCCACCAGCGTGCGCGCGTGCGGCTTGCCCGCGATGCCGACCAGGTTCCGCACCGTCGACGAGGAGGTGAAGCACACCGCGTCGAACCCGCCGGTCTTGATCATCTCGCGGGTCTCGGCGGGCGGCGGCGCGGCCCGCACCGTGCGGTAGGCCGTCACGTCGTCGATCTCCCAGCCGCGCTCGCGCAACCCCGCCGACAGCGTCTCGGTGGCGATGTCCGCGCGCGGCAGCAGCACCCGGTCCACCGGGTCGAGCACGTCGTCGTGCGGCGGGAAGTCCTGCAGCAGTCCTTCGCTGGTCTGGTCGCCCGAGGGCAGCAGCTCCGGGGTGATGCCGAACGAGCGGACCTTCTCCGCGGTGGCCTCGCCGACGCAGGCGAGCTTCACACCGGAGAACGCGCGCGCGTCCAGGCCGAACTCGCGGAACTTCTCCCACACCGCGCGGACCGCGTTGGTCGAGGTGAACACCACCCACTGGTAGCGGCCGTCGACCAGGCCCTTCACCGCGCGCTCCATCTGCGCGGGGCTGCGCGGCGGCTCCACCGAGATCGTCGGCACCTCGTGCGAGACGGCGCCGTGCGACCAGAGCCGCTCGCTCATCGAACCGGCCTGCTCCTTGGTGCGCGGCACCAGGATCTTCCAGCCGTACAGCGCGCGGGACTCCCACCAGGACAGCCCGGAGCGCTCCGAGCTGACCGATCCGATCGTCACCACCAGCGGGCCTTGCAGCTCACCCGCGTCCGCGGGCAGCGAGGCCAGCGTGGTGTCGATCGTGCGCTGCTGGACCGTGGTTCCGGACGAGGTCACCGCGACCGGGGTCTGCGCGGCCATGCCGTGCTCGACCAGCGCCGAAGCGGCCTCCGCCAGGTGGCTGCCGGTCGCGTGCAGCACCAGCGCACCCGGCTGCGCGGCCAGCGCCGCCCAGTCCACCTCACCGCGCACGTCGACCTCGGTGTGGCCGGCGCCGAGCGCGACACCCGCGTAGGCGGGCACCGCGCTGCCCGGCGAAACCCCGGGCACGATGTCGAACGCGGCGTCGGTGCGCGCGACCTCGCGGACCTCGCGGACCACGGCGTCCGAGGTCAGCGGGTCACCGGAGACCAGCCGGACCACCGGCCGCCCGGTTCCCGCCTCGTTCGCCAGGTCCTGGGCCACCTCGCCCGGCTCGCCCACGGCGGGGCGCACCTCGGAGCCGTCCGCGGCCATCGCGACCACGTCGGCGGGCACATCCGGATCGGTCACCACCAGCGAAGCAGTGGTGAGCACATACTTCGCCCGAACGGTGAGCAGTCCCGCGTCACCGGGGCCGGAGCCCACGAATGCGATCCGTCCTGGGCTCTTGCGTGTCATCAGGGCACTCCCCATCAACTACTACCGGGACCGCTGAGCAAAGCGTCCCTGGCATCGAGCAGCTCGGCGGCCAGCGCCCGGCCGAGCTGCTCTGCGGCGGTCGTCTCACCAGTGCTGGAGGCGCGCACCAAACGATTCCCGTCGGTCGCCACGACCCCGCGCACGGACAGCCGCTGTGCCAGGCCGCCGTCCGGTTCGAGGTCCTCCACCACTTCGGCCAGCGCGCCGATCGGCGCACTGCAACCGGCCTCCAGCGCAGCCAACATGGCGCGCTCGGCGGTCACCGCGGCGCGGCAGGCCGGGTCGTCCAGAACGGACTGGAGCAGGTGCTCGTTGTCCACGTCGTCGACGCGGCATTCCACGGCCAGCGCGCCCTGGGCGGGCGCGGGCAGCATCTGGAGTGGATCGAGCGATTCCGTGATCACCCCGAGCCGGCCGACTCGGGCCAGCCCGGCGCGCGCGAGCACGACGGCGTCCATCTCGCCGTCGCTCACCTTGCGCAGGCGGGTGTCCACGTTGCCGCGGATGCCGCGCACCTCCAGACCGAGGCCGAGGGCCTCCAGCTGGCTGGCGCGACGCGGCGAACCGGTGCCCACGACGGAGCCCGGAGGAAGTTCGCCGAGCGTCAAACCGTCCCGTGCCACCAGCGCGTCCCGCGGGTCCTCCCGGGCGGGTACGGCGGCCAGCGACAACCGGGGGTCCGGTTCGGTCGGCAGGTCTTTGTAGGAATGCACCGCGACGTCCACCTCGCCGCCCGCGAGCGCCTCGCGCAGCGCGGAGGTGAACACCCCGACGCCGATCTCGGCGATCGGAGCCATCGAGCGGTCCCCGGGCGTGGCCACCCGCACCAGCTCGGTCGAGTAACCCGCGGCTTCCAGCGCTTCGGCGACCGTGCTGCTTTGCGCCATCGCCAGCGCGCTGCCCCGGGTCCCGATGCGCAGCGTCTTGTTCACCGGTTTTCACCGTCCTGTTCCGGCCCGTCCGGCTCGGAGGCGCCCTGTTCGGAGCTCCGCAGCAATGCCTGCGCGGAGCGTGCGCCGGTGACCGGCACGTCCTCTGCCGAACGGGGCGCGCGAATCGCGGCGGGGGATTGCGGGTCGAGTTCGAACAGCTCGCGCAGCGCCTCGGCGTAGCCGGAGCCGCCGGGCACCGAGGCGAGCTCCTTGACCCGCACGGTCGGCGCGTGCAGCAGCTTGTCCACCACGCGGCGCACCGTGCGGTTCAGCTCGTTGCGCACGTCGCCGTCCAGGTCGGCGGGCAGCCGGGAGTCCAGCCGCAGCAGCTCGGAATCCACCACCTCGGCGGCGCGCTTGCGCAGCGCCGTCACGGTCGGGGTGACCTCCGCCGAGCGCTGCGCGGCCAGGTAGCCGCGCAGCTCTTCGGCCACGATCCGGTCGGCGCGTTCGCTCTCGCTGCCACCGCGCTGCTCGGTCAGCCGCTGCTGCAGGGTCTCCAGGTCGACCACGGCCACTCCGGCCAGCTCGGCCACGCCGGGAGAGGTGTCCCGCGGCAGCCCGAGGTCGCAGAACAGCAGCGGCCGCTGCGGATCCTGCCGGTCCTGCACCGCACCGGCGACGATGTCCTCGGTGACCACCGCACCGACCGCGCCGGTGCAGGTCACCACGAGGTCGGCGGCGGTGATCGCGGTTCGCAGCCGGTCCAGTTCGACGGTGCCGGCCGCGACGCCCTCGGCGCGCAGCGACTCGGCGAGCCGCGCACCGTTGGCGGCGGTCCGGTTGGCGATCGTCACCTCGGCGATCCCGGCGCGCCGCAGCTGCGCGGCGGCCAGCGCGCCCATCGAGCCCGCGCCGACCAGCAGCGCGCGCCGACCGGCCACGCCGCCCAAAGCGGCCTCGGCGTCCGAAAGCGCCTCGGAGACCACCGAGGCACCGGCGCCGTCGATCTCGGTTTCGGCGTGCACCCGCTTGCCGACGCGCAACGCCTGCTGCGCCAGCTCGTGCAGCGTGCGGCCAACGGTCCCGGCCTGATCGGCGACCCCGTACGCCTGCCGCAGCTGACCCAGGATCTGGGCCTCGCCGACGACCATCGAGTCCAGGCCGGCGGCAACCGAGAACAGGTGCTCGACGGCCGCACCGGCGTAGTGCACGTAGAAGTGGTCGGCCAGCTCGGCGACCTCGGCACCGGCCTGCCTGGCCAGCACCGCGGTCACGTCGTCCAGCCCGCCGTGGAAGGTCTCGGCGACCGCGTACACCTCGACGCGGTTGCAGGTGGAGACCAGGAAGGCCTCGCTGATGTGGTCCCGGGCGATCAGCTCGTCGAGCACCTTGCCGACGTCCTCGGCGCCGATCGCGGCGCGCTCCAGCACCCGGACCGGCGCGGTCCGGTGCGAAAGCCCGACGGTGAGCAGGTTCACGGCCGAACCACCATCCCGTCCGCATCCTCGCGCTGCTGCGCGGGTTCCGAATTCCCTTCGCCGTCCGCGCCGCGGCCCGGCGGACCCCCGTCGCCCGCGATGCCGGTACCGACGGCCGCCGCCTCCTGATTGCGCCGCGCCACGTGGAACGAAAGGATCTGCATCTCCACCGCCAGGTCGACCTTGCGCACCTCGACGTGCTCGGGGACCTGCAGGACGACCGGTGCGAAGTTCAGGATGCACACCACGCCGCCCTCGACCAACCGATCGCACACCTCCTGCGCGCCTTCGGCCGGGGTGGCGATCACGCCGATGGTGACCTCCCGCTCGCGGCAGACATCGACGATGTCCTCGACCGCGTTGACCGGGATGCCGCCGACCGGCACGTCCAGCAGATCCGGATCCAGGTCGAACAGCGCGGCGACCGGGAAGCCGCGGTTGAGGAAGCCGCCGTAGTTCGCGAGCGCGTGCCCCAGGTTACCGATACCCACGACGGCGACGCGGTGCTTGCGGGTCAGCCCCAGCGTCCGCTCGATCTGCCCGATCAGCACGCCGACCTCGTAGCCGACGCCGCGGGTTCCGTAGGAGCCGATGTAGGACAGGTCCTTGCGCAGCTTCGCCGAGTTCACTCCGGCGAACGCGGCCAGTTCCTCGCTGGAAACGGTTCCGGTGCCCTGCTCGTCCAGGCTGGAGAGCACGCGCAGGTACACGGCCAGCCGCGCGACGGCCGCCTCCGGGATGGCCCTCGCGCGCTCCCGCGCGGCGGGTACGTCGATCGACTCGGGTGACCGTCCGGACCCGGACGGGACTTCCGCCGACTGCCCGGCTTCGTCCCGCACGCCCTCTCCGTGGGCCGTCACTGGCGCTCCCTTGACCTGCCTTGGTGATGCTGCCCGCCGCGCCCGCTCCGCGGGAGCGCACACCGGCGAACACGGGGTGCGAACCGCCGACTCCGCTGGCACGGCTCCGTCGACCACCGTAGCCACTTGTGAAGACGGGCACAAAGTCCGCGTGCGCTGCCTACGACGGCCGCACGAGCACCCCGCTCCATGATGTCCGAAACGCCGCCGGGAACCAAAACGGCTGGTCAGCGCGATGGCTGAGAATGCCCCCGCGAGCGGCGGAGGCGGTGCTGCCGGGTACCGGCGGATCAGTCGTTGATCTTGAACGGTGCCGAACGACACATGCCAGGACAGCCGTGCTCAGCGCTGCAGCGCCGCCCGCAACCGCGCGGGCTCGACCTTCCAGAAGCCGTGCTCGGCGCCGTCCACCAGGATCACCGGGACCCGGTCGCCGTACTCGGCGCGCTGCTCGGCGTCCGCGTCGACGTCCTCGGTCGTGCAGCGGGCGCCGAGTTCGGAGCAGATCTCGCGCACCGCGGTCACCGCCTCGTCGCAAAGGTGGCACTGCTCGCGCACCAGCACCGTCACCGCGTGCCCGCTGCCCGGCTGCTCGGACACCGCCACCTCCCCGCTTCGTTCGGCCCGCTTCGTTCGGCCCGCGTCGTTCGCCGTCCGACCGTACTGAACGGCTCACTCGGCCGGCCGCGAGCCGCGCAGCGGCCTGCGGGCGACCTTGCCCGTCGGCGAGTGCGGCAACGAGGCCGCGAACACGACCGACGCGGGCACCTTGAACTTCGCCAGCCGCGCGGCGCAGTGCTCGCGCACGCCGTCCGCGGTGAGCCCCGCGTCCGGATCGGCGACCACGACGGCTTTGATCGTTTCGCCCTGCGCCTCGTCCGGCACGCCGATCGCGGCCGCCTCCCGCACCCCGGGCAGCTCGGCCAGCACCGACTCGATCTCGTGCGGGAACACGTTGAAACCGTGCACCACGATCAGGTCGGTGGCCCGGTCCACCAGGTGCAGGTCACCGTCGGCGTCGAAGTAGCCGACGTCGCCGGTGCGGAACCAGCCGTCCTGGTCCGGGCCGTGCACCGCGTCCGGCCAGTAGCCGCGGAACAGGTTCGGCCCGCGCGCCGCTACCCGCCCGGTGTCCCCTTCCTCGATGGACGAACCGTCGGCGTCGACCAGCCGCAGCTGCACGTCCGGCAGCGGGCGGCCCACCGAACCCGGCTTCGCCCGCGCGCTGGCCAGCGTCGTGGTCAGCACCGGACCGGTCTCGGTGAGCCCGTAGCCCTCGAAGATGTCCAGCCCGGTCGCCGAGCGCACCGCCGTGGCCACGTCCACGCCCAGCGGAGCGGCGCCGGAGGTCAGCAACCGGACCGTCGACATGCTTTGCCGCAGGCGCTGCGCCGGGACCTTCAGCCACGCCTGGTACATCGGCGGCACGCCGACCACGGCGGTGACCCGGAATTCGGCGATCGCGGCCAGAGCCTCCTCCGGGTCGAACTCGGGCAGCAGCACCGCCGTGGCGCCGACCGAGGCGACCTGCAGCAGCCCAGGGCCGAGCCCGTAGACGTGGTACATCGGCAGCGCGAGCAGCACCCGGTCGGCGGCGTTGACCGGCATCGGCCGCAGCCGCGCGCATTGGCGCACGTTGGCCAGCAGCGCCGAGTGCGACAGCATCGCGCCGCGCGCGGGCCCGGAGGTGCCCGAGGTGTAGCAGAGCACGGCCAGGTCGCTGCCCGGTGACTCGACCTCAGCCCCGGCCGCTTCGGTGTCCACCGTCGGCGCCAGCACCGCGACCCCGTCGAACGACTCGTTGCCCAGCAACAGCCGTGCACCGCTGTCCTCGAGCACGCGCAACGTCTCGAGCCGCGGAGACGCGGGGGACAGCGGCACGGCGATGGCACCGGCGCGCAGCACCGCGAACAGCGCGACGCAGAACTCCACGCCGTTCGGCAGCGCCATCGCGACCCGGTCGCCGGGCTGCACGCCGGCCGCGCGCAGCCGCAGGGCTTGCCCGGTCACCGCGGCGTCCAGTTCGGACCAGGTCAGTTCGCGACCGGTGCCCGCGTCCAGCACCGCCGGGTGCTGCGGCCCGCGTTCGGCGGCCGACCGCAGCAGGCGCGCCAGGTTCGGGTCCTGCTCGGCACCGCCGCCCAGCAGCGGCGGGCAGGTTTCGGCCGACATGGCTGCACCTCCTTTCGGGCGCCGGTCAAACGGGTGGTCCGGCACCGGGCTGACCCCCGCAGTCTTGCACGGAGTGTTTTACGTCACCCGAGCGCGCGTCCCGCATGCCGCGCAAACCGCGATGAATCCGAGACCTGCAAGCACTACCTACTTCTGAGTAACAACCCGTATGCTCCGGCGCACGCCCCCGACTCAGATCGTTGCACCAGGCCAGCAGCCAACTCGGTGACCCGGGGTGCGGCGGTCGGCACCGCGGCAGGGTCGCCCCCACGGCAGGAGGTCGGTCGAAACAATGCCCACCAGCACGCTGCCCAGCCCGGCACCATCGCCCGCTACGGCACCGGCCACCGGCCGGCACGCGGGCCTCGCGGCACGCAGGCACGCACCGACCCGTCCGGCCGCGGCGCCGCACAGCGACAGCTGGCGCCACGTCGACGCGGCGCAGAACGGCGACAACGACGCCTTCGGCAGGCTCTACGACGAGTACTCGCACATCGTCTACCGGTACGTGCTGTTCCGGGTCAGCGATCACTGCCTGGCCGAGGACATCACCAGCGAGACCTTCCTGCGGGCGCTGCGGCGCATCGCGACCGTCAGCTACCAGGGCCGGGACGTGGCCGCGTGGTTCATCACGATCGCCAAGAACCTCGTGCTCGACCACGTGAAGTCCAGCCGCAACCGGCTGGAGGTCCCGGCCGCCGACCTCACCGACACGCACCGGCCGCAGACCCAGTGCGGGCCGGAGCAGCAAGTGCTCGACGCCGCCACCCAGCACGAGCTGTTGCACTGCGTCCGGCAGCTCAACCCGGACCAGCGGGAGTGCATCCGACTGCGATTCATGCAGGGGCTCTCGGTCACCGAGACCGCGCAGCGGATGCAGCGCGGAGAAGGGGCGGTCAAAGCCCTGCAGCATCGCGCGGTGCGCCGCCTCGCGCACCTGCTGCCGGACGACGTGCGCTGAGCGAACGGATCACGATCATGTTCCGGCCGGGTCGATCGGCGTGGACCGGGCCAACCGGACGGCAGGCAGCCTCTAAGCTGGGAGCCTGCTGATCCGGGTCGCCGCGCCGGCGGCAACGGCCCGCGCACCAGCCACCAGACCAGGAGACACACCAAGCCGGAGACCGGGAGGCGCGGCGGTGCCGACACGTCCAGGCTCAGCCGGAGGCCAGGGCGACGGCTGTCCGGGCGACGACCAGCGCAGCCTCGGCGGGCACGATGCCGACCAGCCGAACCGGAACGGCACCGGCGACGGCCCGGCCGAAGGCCGCGCGCGCAACGGCCGGGGCAGCGACGATCCGAACGGCCCGGTTCCGGCGCAGCTCCCGCTGGACAGCGCGAAGCTCGCCGGACGCGCCTCCGCGGAGGCCGCCGTCGCCGGTGCCGAACCGGACGGCGCGCTGGCCGCGCCCCCCGACCTCACCGCGGCGGCGTTCTTCGACGTGGACAACACGATGATGATGGGCGCGTCGCTGTTCCACTTCGCCCGCGGGATGGCCGCGCGGAAGTTCTTCACCGCCGCCGACCTGGCCGGATTCGCCTGGCAGCAGCTCAAGTTCCGCGTCGGCGGCCGGGAGAGCGCGGGCGACGTGCAGGCCAGCCGGGAGCAGGCGCTGTCGTTCGTGGCCGGGCGCAGCGTCGCCGAGCTGGTCGAACTCAGCGAGGAGATCTACGACGAGCTGCTGGCCGACCGGATCTGGGCGGGCACCCGCGCGCTGGCCCAGATGCACCTGGACGCCGGTCAGCGGGTGTGGCTGGTCACCGCGACCCCGGTGGAGCTGGCGCAGATCATCGCGCGGCGGCTCGGGCTGACCGGAGCGCTCGGCACGGTGGCCGGGCACGCCGACGGTGTCTACACCGGCCGGCTGGTCGGGGAGATGCTGCACGGCCGGGCCAAGGCGCACGCGGTGCGCGCCCTCGCGGCCAGCGAGGGGCTGGACCTGCGCCGCTGCACCGCGTACTCGGACTCGGCCAACGACGTGCCGATGCTGTCCGCGGTGGGCACCGCGGTCGCGGTGAACCCGGACCAGCGCTTGCGGGACATCGCGCGCTCGCGCGGCTGGGAGATCCGCGACTTCCGCACCGGCCGCAAGGCGGCCCGCATCGGCGCGCAGTCGATGCTCGGCGCCGGTGCCGTGGCCGGAGCGATCGCCGCAGGACTCGCCTACCGGCGCCGGGACCGCTCCTGAGCGAGGCGGCGGGCTGTTCAGCCGAGGAAGACGCTGCGGCGCTGGGAGAGCAGCCGGTAGAGGGTCTGCTGGATGATCTCCCGGACCTGGTCGCTGAGGCTGAACACCACCATCGGATCGTCCGCGGCGCCGTCCCCGTACGAAGCGGTCTCCACCGGCTCGCCGAACTCGATGTACCACTTCGACGGCAGCGGAACCGCCCCGAGCGGCCCGAAGTGCGGGAAGAACGGCGTCACCGGGAAGTACGGCAGCCCCAGCAGCCGGGCCAGCGGCTTGAGGTCGCCGATCTTCGGGTAGATCTCCTCCGCGCCGACGATCGAGCAGGGCACGATCGGCACCCCGGTCCGCATCGCCGCCGAGACGAACCCGCCGCGGCCGAACCGCTGCAACTTGTAGCGGTCCCGGAACGGCTTGCCGACGCCCTTGAAGCCCTCCGGCCACACCCCGACCAGCTCGCCAGCCCGCATCAGCCGCTCCGCGTCCGGGTTGCAGGCCAGCGTGTGCCCGGCCTTGCGGGCGATGGACCCGACCACCGGCAGCCGGAACACCAGGTCCGCGCCCAGCATCCGCAGGTGCCGCCCGGGATCGTGGTGATCGCGCAGCGCCACCGTCGTCATCAGCGCGTCCAGCGGCAGCGTGCCGGAGTGGTTCGCGACGACCAGCGCGCCAGAGTCGGGCACGTTGTGCAGCCCGATGGTCTCGACCCGGAACCACTTCTCGTACAGCGGCCGCAGCGGCGGCACGACGAGGTGGTCGGTGAGGTCCTCGTCGAAGCCGAACTCGTCCACCCGGTAGTCGCCGAGCAGCCGGCGCCGGGCGAAGGCCATCGCATCGGCGACCGCGTCCTCCCAGCCGCCGTCCGCGGGCACCGCGTCCGGCACCGGCGCCACCGGCCCGCGGCGGGTTCCGGGGCCGCGCTGCTCCGCCGGGTGCAGCGGGATCACGCGCGCATCAGCCATCAGGTCTCCCATCACCGCAGTCGGGCGAGCAGGTCACCGACGCCGTGCTCCAGCGCGGTGACGCGCTCCGGGTCGATCACCGGGTGCAGGTCCCGCCCGCGCACGAAGTCGTCGAACGCCTGCTGGGTCGTCCAGCGCGGGGTGAACCCGAAGCGCTCCCGCAGCTTCGTGGTGTCCACCACCCGGCCGAAGTTGAGGAACCGCATCTGCTCGGGGGAGAAGTCCACCAGCCGGGCACCGCGGAAGAACCGGCTCATCGCGGGCACCCCCAGCCGCGGCACCGGGACCGCGACGCGACCGGCGCGGCGGATCGCCTGCGAGAGCATCAGGACCCCGTCGCCGCCGACGTTGAAGACCCCGGGCAACGCCTGCGCGGTCGCCTTCTCCAGCACCGCCAGCGCGTCCTCGGAGTGCAGCAGCTGCATCCGGGCGTCGTAGCCGAGCACGGTCGGCACCAGCGGCAGGGCGAAGTAGCGGGTGAGGTCGGCGTCGATGCGCGGTCCGATCAAGTGCGTGAACCGCAGCGTCGTGATGTCCACGTCGGGCCTGCGCCTGCCGAAGCCGCGCACGTAGCCCTCGATCTCCCCGGCGTCCTTGGCGTAACCGGAGGACGGCACGTCCTTGGGTTCCATGTCCTCGGTGAACACCGCCGGATCGCGCGGGCTCGCGCCGTAAACGGCGGTCGTGGACTTCACCACCAGCCTGCGCACCAGCGGCGATTTCTGGCAGGCGGCCAGCAGTTGCATGGTGCCGATGACGTTGAGCTCCTTCATCGCGGCCCGCCCTTCGGGGCCGGCGTTCGAGCTCACCGCCGCGTGCACGACCGTGTCCACGTTCGCCCCGGAGATCACCTTGGCGATCAGCGGGTTGCGGATGTCGGCGCGCACGAACTCGGTGCGGCCGAGCCTGCGCTGCAGGTCCGGACGCGGCGGGGCGGTGTCCACGCCGAGCACTCGTTCGATCGCGGGGTCCGCGGCCAGCCGGGCGGCGAGGTGCCCGCCGAGGAAGCTGCTGACGCCGGTCACGAGCACGACGTTCGGCACCATGGTTCTCCCCGAGATGTGCGGCCGGAAAGCGATCGCTCGCGCTTGCGCGAACCAGCGCGGCACCGAAAGCACGAACCTCGCTCGTGATGCTACCGAGAGCGCGCGAGGCCCCGGTTACGTGCGCGGAAACGCCGAGGGCGATCGGTGGGAACCCCAACAGCGCACCCGGAGCCGGGCAACCCGAGATCGCGTACACCACCGGAGCGGGTGGTAAACGAACCGCCGCCGACCGCAACGGGTCGGCGGCGGTGCAAAACGCCGGGCGGCGCGCCCCCGGGTACCGGGTCGCGTCGGCGCGAGGTCTTACTTGCCCAACTTGCGACGCTGGACGCGGGTCCGGCGCAGAAGCTTGCGGTGCTTCTTCTTGGACATGCGCTTGCGGCGCTTCTTGATGACCGAGCCCATGCGGCATCCTTCGCTGTCGGCGGTGCTACGAATCCCGTGCCGGTGCGGGCCGCTCCCTGGCGCAGCCGGTGTGGCACCGGCACCAGGCACGAACGATCCCGCAGCTTACCGCGCCGCCGGTGCCGCCCTGACGGAGTGGTCCCGGCACGGCGGCACGGCGTGCGCGGCGAGCACCGCGCTCGAACAGCGAATCCGTTGCTGCGGAGCGAAAAACCGCTCCTCAACCCGCGTTGTAGTAGGCGTGCTCCAGGTAGTGGTGCACGTCGCTCTCCGCCACGCGGAAGGAACGGCCCACTCGCGCGGCGGGGAGCTCACCTGCGTGCACCAGCCGGTACACGGTCATCTTGGACACCCGCATCATCCTGGCCACCTCGGCCACGGTGAGGAACTGCACCTGACCGGCCTGCGGGGGCGCTTGCTGGCTGGGTTCCGAGTTCGCGGACATGCTTCACCGAGCCCTTCGCACACCACGCTCCGCCGGCTTCCCCTCCGGCGGACACTGCACGGGCGTGCCCTGTCGAGAGTAGCGGGACGGCTGGGATGGCTGCGATGCACGAACGACCCGGTTTCAGGAGTTTGCGCCCGTCAGCGGCGGGGAAGCGGGCGCTCAGTCGTGCGCGCGGCCCAGTTCCGCCGATCGGTTCCTGGCGGCCTCGACGGCGTCGGTGAGCGCGGCGCGCACCCCGTGCTTGTCGAGTTCGCGGATGCCCGCGGCGGTCGTGCCCGCCGGGGACGTCACCGCTTCGCGCAGCAGCGCCGGATGGTTCTCCGGTCCGTCGCGCAGCATCGTGGCCGCGCCCATCGCGGCCTGCACCACCAGGTCCTTGGCGGTGCCGCGCGGGACGCCGAGCAGGACTCCCGCGTCCGTCATGGCCTCGACCAGGTAGAAGAAGTAGGCGGGCCCGGACCCGGACAGCGCGGTCACCGCGTCCTGCTGCTGCTCCGGCACGCGCGCCACGCGGCCGACGCTGCCGAGCAGTTCCTCCGCCAGGTCCAGGTGCTCGTCGGTGGCGTGCGCGCCGCCGGAGATCGCGCTCATCGCCTCGCCCACCAGCATCGGAGTGTTCGGCATGACGCGGATGACCGGCGTGCCCTCGGCCAGCCGCCGCTCGAAGAGCTTGGCGGGCAGACCCGCGCACATCGACACCAGCAGCTTGTCCGGCCCCAGCAACGGCGCGACCTCGTCCAGCAGCGGGTCGATGTCCTGCGGCTTGACCGCCACCACCAGCACGTCCGCGCGGTTCGCCGCGGTGGGCACGTCGACGTGCTCGATGCCGTACTTCCCGGTCAGTTCGGCGGCCCGCTGCGAGTAGCGCTCGGTGAACATCAGCTCGGCCGGGGCACGCCCGGCGTCCAGCAGCCCCGCGAGCAGCGACTCGCCGATCTTGCCCGCTCCGAGTACGGCAATGGTCTTCATGCGGCACAGGGTGCCAGAACACCTGGAGTAGACCCTCCCCCAGGCGGCGGGCGCGCGGTTAGTGTGTCCGCACCCTGAAGCGTGCCGGACGAGGAGGTCCGAATCCGATGCTGAGCACCATGCACGACGGCCCGCTGTCGATCGCCAGGATCCTGGCACAAGGCACCGGTCCGCACGGCTCCTCCGAGGTCGTGACCTGGACCGGCGCGGAGCCGAGGCGGCGCAGCTACGCCGAGGTCGGCAGGCGGGTGGCTCAGCTGGCGCACGCGCTGCGGCAGCTCGGCGTCACCGGTGACCAGCGGGTCGCCACGTTCATGTGGAACAACGCCGAGCACCTGGAGACCTACCTGGCGGTGCCGTCGATGGGCGCCGTGCTGCACACGCTGAACATCCGGCTGTTCCCGGAGCAGATCACTTACATCGCCGACCACGCCGAGGACCACGTGGTCGTCGTGGACGGCAGCCTGCTGCCGCTGTTCGGGAAGATCCTGCCGACGCTGAGCACCGTCCGGCACGTGATCGTCGCCAACGGCGACGCGTCGGCCCTGGAAGCGCCCGCGGGCGTTCAGGTGCACGACTACGACCAGCTGCTGCGCGGCCACCCGGACACCTTCGACTGGCCCGAAGTGGACGAACACGCCGCCGCCGCGATGTGCTACACCTCCGGCACCACCGGCAACCCGAAGGGCGTCGTCTACTCGCACCGCTCGATCTGGCTGCACTCGATGCAGGTGTGCATGTCGGACGGGATGGGCCTGGCGCAGTCCGACCGCGGGCTGGCCGTGGTGCCGATGTTCCACGCCATGTCCTGGGGCCTGCCCTACGCCGCGTTGATGGTCGGCGCCTCGCTGGTGATGCCGGACCGGTTCTTGCAGCCCGAGCCGCTGGTGCGGATGCTCAGCACGCTGCACCCGACGATGGCGGCCGCGGTGCCGACGATCTGGCAGGGCGTGCTGCAGCACCTCGACGCCGATCCGCAGGACATCTCCGCGCTGCGGGAGGTCGTGGTGGGCGGCTCGGCGTGCCCGCCCTCGCTGATGCGGAGCTTCCAGGAGCGCTACGGCGTGCCGGTGCTGCACGCGTGGGGCATGACCGAGACCTCGCCGCTGGGCAGCGTCGCGCGCCCGCCCGCCGCCGCGACCGGCGAGGCGCAATGGCCCTACCGGGAGTCGCAGGGCCGGCTGTCGTCTGCCGTCGAGGCGCGGCTGATCGGCGAGGGCGGCACCGAGCAGCCGTGGGACGGCAAGAGCGTCGGTGAGCTGGAGGTGCGCGGCCCGTGGGTCGCCTCGTCCTATTACCGCGACGACGACCCGGACAAGTTCGACGACGGCTGGCTGCGCACCGGCGACGTCGGCACGCTGTCCCCGGACGGCTTCCTGCGGCTGACCGACCGGGCCAAGGACGTGATCAAGTCCGGTGGCGAGTGGATCTCCTCGGTGGAGCTGGAGAACCAGATCGTCGCGCACCCCGCCGTGGCCGAGGCGATGGTCGTCGGCGTGCCGGACGAGAAGTGGGACGAGCGGCCGCTTGCCGCCGTGGTGCTGCTCGATGGCCAGCAGGCCGACGCCGCCGAGCTGCGGGAGTTCCTGACCGGGCGGGTCGCCAAGTGGCAGGTTCCGGACCACTGGGCGTTCCTGGCGGAGGCACCGAAGACCAGCGTCGGCAAGTACGACAAGAAGCATCTGCGCAAGCAGCACGCCGAAGGCGGCTTGGACATCAAGCACGCCTAGGACCCCTGATCGGCGATCGCCGGAGGGGCCGCCGCGCCATCGGCCGAATCGTGCTGGTGATCCGGCGCCGACCGCGGCCTTGCGAGGCCGCGGTCGGCGCGGGTCACTCCTCGGTCTGCTCGGACTCGTCCGCGGCATCGGACTCCGCGGAGTCGATCGACTTCTCCTTCTTGCGCTCCGCTCCGGAGAACGTGCCCTGCAGGTCCTCCAGGTGCTCCCGCGCCAGATGCGTCAGGTGCAGCGACCGGTCGTAGGCGGCGCCCTGCACGGTCGGCTGCGCCGCCGCGGTCCACTGCTCCTGCGCACCGCAGAGCTTGCAGAACTGCCCGCCGCCGGAGTGCCGGTACTCCTGCTGCAGCGGGTGGATGCGCACGGTGGGCACGGTGATCTCCCTCGTTCGACGGTGGCGGACCGCCAGCCTAACCCCGGCACCGCGGCACGACGCCGACGTCGATCAGTCCGGCGCGCGCAACGGGCTCAGCGCGAGCTGCCTCGCCTGGCACACCAGCTTGCCGGTGGAGTCGATCACCAGCGTGTCCTCGTCGAACCAGGCACCGTGCACCGCCTTCGACTCCACCACCAGCCGCAGCCAGCCGTTCGCCGGGCGCGCCCGCAGCAGCGCCGTGAGCTGCACCGTCGGCGACCAGCCGAACCTGCCCAGGTTGAACGTCACGGGCATCGTCAGGTCGCCTGCGACCAGGCCGAACAGCACGTCCGGCTGCCCGGCGTGCGGTCGCACCCACAGCCGCAGCCGCAGCGGATCCGAGGTGCTGCCGCGCAGGAAACCGGCACCGCGCGGATCGATCCGCATGTCGCAGGTGCGCGTGAGGCCCGGCGCGGCGCGGGTGTCCGGGTTGGCGAGGTCGACCGCGTCCTGCGGCGGATTCACCGGCATCTCCGGCAGGTCCGAGTACGCCGGTTCCTCGTCCGGCAGCTCGCCGAGCGTGATCATGGCGTCCACGCAGGTCTGCCCGCTCTGCTCCAGCACCGAGCGCACCGCGGTCACGGTCCGCCCGGCCTTGAGCCGTTCGGTGCGCAGCAGCACCGGGCCCACCTTCGGCGGGCGCAGGTATTGCGCGCTGACCGAGAGCGGTTGCAGCGAACCGCCGCCGACGGCTGCCCGGCTCAGCAGGGCCAGCAAGTAGCCGCCGTGCGGACGTTCGCCCACCGCCCAGTCGGGGTGCAGATCGGCGGCGAACGTGCCGTTGCCGAGCGGTCGGATGGCGAGGGTGTCGAAGAAGGGGGTGGCGTTCACGCGTGGCCTGCGAAGTGCCGGCGCGGCCCGTTTCCGGGCGAGACGCGCAGATTATTCATGAGCACGATTCTACGAACCCGCGAGGAAGTTGATCACTACCCGGTGTGCGGAGCATCCTGTCGAGGCGCGCCCGGCGC
Organism: Saccharopolyspora galaxeae; assembly: GCF_016526145.1. Taxonomy (GTDB): domain Bacteria; phylum Actinomycetota; class Actinomycetes; order Mycobacteriales; family Pseudonocardiaceae; genus Saccharopolyspora_C; species Saccharopolyspora_C galaxeae. The sequence continues at coordinate 210,323 of NZ_JADDUE010000002.1, read as the reverse complement.
CTGCAGGTGCAGCCGGCAGAACACCAGCGCCTCCGCGAGCTGCGCAGCCCGTTCCTGCGGTGTGCGCGCCTTGCGGGTGTTGACCTCCAGCACCACCGAGCCGGGATACCCGTCCGCGGCCAGCGCCTCGCAGACCTGCGCGCACGGCTGGCCGCCGTGGCCGGGGACGAGATGTTCATCACGCGGAGCGCCGGTGCCGTCCGCCAGGTGCACGTGCGCCAGCCGGTCCTGCATCCGCTTGTACAGCTCCAGCACGTCCGCGTGCGCCGCCGCGGCGTGCGAGATGTCCAGCGTGTAGCTGCGGTAGCCGACGTCGGTCGGGTCCGGGGAGGGTGTGAACGCCGACAGCCCCGAAGACCGGCCGCCGCGCAACCGGTTCAGCCGGTTCGGCGGGCGGATCGGGAACATGTTCTCCACCGCGACCCGGATGCCGCTGGTCTCCTCCAGCTCGCCGACCAGCTCGCCGAAGCCGTCGGCGTAGCGGCGCTGCCAGCGGAACGGGGGATGCACCACGACCGTCGAGGCACCGAGATCACTCGCGGCCGCCACCGCCCGGCGCAGCCGCTCCTCCGGTTCCGGCGACCACACCCGCTGCGTGATCAGCAGGCACGGCGCGTGCACCGCGAGGATCGGCACCCCGTGCTCCTGCGCCAGCCGGTGCAGCGCGTCGACGTCCTGGCTGACCGCGTCCGCCCACACCATCACCTCGACCCCGTCGAAGCCCAGGTCGGCGGCCATCTCGAAAGCAGCCCGCGCGGGCTGCGGCCACACCGAGGCGCTGGACAGGCCCACCGGGATCTCCGGACGCGCTTGGTCGAGCGGAGCCGGCTGTGCTTGCGGTGCCATCTCCTGTCCTACCGTCGCGCTCACCCGCCGCCCGGTGCCGCCCCGCCTTCCCCGGGCAGGCCCGCCGAAGCCGGGCATGCGCGGCGCGACCGGGCTCACTGGCTGATCAGCAGCAGCGCGGCGGGCGACACGGTGCAGATCAGGCCGACCAGCACCGCGAGCAGGATCGTCTGCAGGTCGTCGGTGCGCAAGAACTTCCGGGCGATGAACACCAGCGCACCGGTGATCGCCAGCGCCGCGACCAGCGCGGCGATCGGGATGGAGGTCCACAGCCAGCGGAACGCCACCCAGACCACGCCGCCCGCGACCAGCCCGGCGCCGCCCTGCAGCGCCAGCACCGCCCACTCCTTGCCGGTGGTCTGGTGCGGCTCCTCGTCGTCCGCGTCGTAGTCGGCGCGGTAGTCGTCGGCGTCCATCCCGGCGGGCAGCGCCGCGTCGTAGTCGTCGGCGTCGTAAGCGTCGTAGTCGGCACCACCGGCCGGGTAGTCGTCGTAGTCGCCGCGCGCGTAGTCGTCCTGGCGGTATCCCTCGTAGTCGTAGTCCTCGTAGGGATAGTCGTAGGGGTCGTCCGCAGGCGCGTCCTCGCCGACGCCGGGATAGGCCATCATCGCGGTGCCGTCGCCCGCGCTCCTGGCTTCCGCCTGCACCCGGGGCAGCTGTTCGGTGGCACCTTCGACCGGAGGCGCCGCCATGTTCGACGGGTTCTGCACCGGCGGGACCTGCGAGCCGGTGCCCAGCGGTGGGTGCTGGACCGTCGAGGGCCCGTCCGGGCCCGCCCCGTCACCGGCGTCGGCGGGCGCGTTGCGCGGCGGCGAACCGGCTGCGGCGAACCGGCGGGCCCAGAAGCTCACGCCGCTCTCGCCCACTGCCGGGCCTTCTTCCTCGGCCTGGTGGGCTTCCGGCGGCATGGCGCTGCCGGGCGGAGCTTGACCCGGCTGCGGCGCGGCGCGTTGCGGGCCGGTGGACGGGCCGAACTGTCCGGTGGGCGGCGGTGCTTGCGGGGGCGCTGGGTTCTGGGCAGCCGGATTCTGGGCGGCCGGACTCTGGGCAGCCGAACTCTGGGCGGCCGGATTCTGGGCGGCCGGACTCTGGGCGGCCGGACTCTGGGCGGCCGGACTCTGGGCGGGAGGTGGCTGCGCGGGCGGCGGGCCTGCGGGCGGGGCCTGCGGCGCCGGTGGCTGCGCGTTCGCCGGATTCCCGGCGGGCGGCTGCGCGGTCGGAGCCGGGGCGCTCGGCGGCTGCGCATTCGGAGGTTGGGCGTTCGGGGCCGGACCACCTGCCTGCGGCGGGTTCGGCGGACCGGCGGGCGGCTGCGGAACCGGCGGCTGCTGCGCCCCGCTCGCGGAATCGGCACCGGGCTCCCGGACCTCTTCCTGAATGGCCCGCATCTGCCCGCTGTCCGAGAGCACCCGGTCGATGATCGCCTGCGGAGCCGTTTCGCTCGGGTCCTCGGCACGCCTGCGGCGCCGGTGGGCGCTGCGCTGCGAGCCACCGCCGTACTCGGCGAGCAGCTCCGCGACGGTGCGCTGGCTCGGGTGCTCCGACCCGCTGTCCCGACTCATCGATCCCACCGTGCCGTTTGCTGGGCTTGCCGTCCAGTTCCCCGATCAGCGTGTGCCTGCGCCGCGGGTGTCGACCCGACCGGTGCCCCGACCGATGCAATAGTGCGCATCGCAGTGTGGTCCTCTCCGTTGGCGTGGTCCAGCCGCCGGAGGATGATCCCTTCACGCAGCGCCCACGGGCAGATGTCGAGCTCTTCGACCTGCAGTGCGCGCAGCACCGCCTCGGCGACCAGCGCACCGCTGACCAGCTGGTGCGCGCGGGCGCTGCTCACCCCGTCCAGCGCGGCCAGGTCCGCCGAGGACATCCGGGTGATGAACGCCAGCAGCTGCTGCAACCCGGTGGCGGTGAGCTTGCGCGGCGCCCGCGGACCGGCCGAGGCCGGGGCGGCACCGGTCAGCCGGGCCAGCGAGCGGAACGTCTTGGACGTCGCCACCGCGCGGTCCGGACGCCCGTTCGCGCGGAAGTCCTCTGCGGTCGGCGCGAGCTGCTCGTCCAGCCATTCGCGCAGTTCACCGACCTGCTGCTGGCTCGGCGGATCCTGCGGCAGCCTGGTGCGGTTGACGCGTCCGGCCCCGAGCGGCAGCGAAGCGGCCAGGTCCGGCAGCTCGTCGATGCCGATCGCCATCTCCAGCGAACCGCCACCGATGTCGGCCAGCAGCAACCGCCCGGCCGACCAGCCGAACCAGCGGCGCACGGCGAGGAACGTCAGCCGCGCTTCCTGCTCGCCGCTGAGCACTTGCAGCTCGACACCCGTCTCGTCGTGCACCCGCTGCAGCACTTCCGCGGAGTTCTCGGCTTCCCGGATCGCCGAGGTCGCGAAGCCCATCAGGTCCTCGCAGCCGGTCCGCACCGCCGCGGTTTCGGCTTCCGCGACGGTGCGCACCAGCTCATCGGCGTCGGCCGCGGCCAGTCTGCGCTCCGGGCCGATCCGCTCGGCCAGCCGCAGCACCGTCTTCTCCGAAGTCATCGGGGTCGGATGCGCACCACGAAAGGCGTCCACCACGAGCAGGTGGACGGTGTTTGATCCGACGTCGAGCACCCCTAGGCGCATGTCCGCCAACGTTACCGGCCGCAACCGGGCGGCCGGTCCGGGTGGGGGCGGAAAACCGTTCGAGCCCGGCGCAGCGCCGTTCTCACACCTCGAACTTGTAACCGAGGCCACGCACGGTGACCAGGTACTGCGGTTCCGCAGGGTCCGGTTCCAACTTGGAACGCAGTCGCTTGACGTGCACGTCGAGGGTCTTGGTGTCGCCGACGTAGTCCGCACCCCACACCCGGTCGATCAGCTGGCCGCGGGTGAGCACCCGGCCCACGTTGCGCAGCAGGTACTCCAGCAGGTCGAACTCCTTGAGCGGCAGGCTGATCTCCTCGCCCGCGACCGTGACGACGTGCCGCTCCACGTCCATCCGCACCGGCCCGGCCTCGAGGGCCTGCGGCAGCAGCTCCTCGGCCTCGCCGCCGCGGCGCAGCACCGCGCGCACCCGCGCGATCAGCTCCCGCGCCGAGTACGGCTTGGTGACGTAGTCGTCGGCGCCGAGCTCCAGGCCGACCACCTTGTCGATCTCGCTGTCCCGGGCGGTGACCATGATCACCGGCACCGCGGAGCGCTGCCGCAACTGCTTGCACACGTCGGTGCCGCTCATGCCGGGCAGCATCAGGTCCAGCAGCACGATGTCCGCGCCGTTGCGGTCGAACTCGTCCAGCGCCTCCTGGCCGGTCGGCGCGACCGCCGCGGTGAATCCCTCCTTGCGCAGCATGAACGCCAGTGGGTCGGCGAAGGACTCCTCGTCCTCCACGATCAGCACCCTGGTCACCGGACTCCTCCCGTTTCGACGGTCGTACTCCCGCTGTCGGTCACGGCCCGGCCCGCACCGCGGTCCCGATCCGCCGTTGCGTGCCGGTCGTGCCCCTGTTCGTCCTCGTCCGCGGGTTGCTCCTGCTCACCGGCTGCGCCGGGTTCGGCCTCCTCCTGCCCGGCGCCGTGCCGCGGAATGCGGAGCGTGAACGTGGAGCCGGTGCCGGGCCTGCTCCACAGCTTCACCTCGCCGCCGTGGTTGGCGGCCACGTGCTTGACGATGGCCAGCCCCAGCCCGGTGCCGCCGGTTGCGCGCGAGCGAGCCGGGTCGACCCGGAAGAAGCGCTCGAACACGCGCTGCTGGTGCTGCGGTTCGATGCCGATGCCCCGGTCGGTCACCGCGATCTCGACGAACTCGCCCGCCATCCGGCGGCTGATCGAGACCGGCGAACCGTGCGGGGAGTACGACACCGCGTTGTCGATCAGGTTGCTCAGCGCGGTGACCAGCAACGTGCTGTCGCCGTCCAGCAGCAGGCCGGTCGGCTCGTCCACGGCGATCTCGATGCCCGCGGACTCCGCGGCGACCCGGGAGCGGCCGAGCGCTTCCTCGATCACCGCGTCGACCTCGACGGTGGTCAGCTCCGGCAGCCGTTCCGCGCCCTGCAACCGGGACAGCGCGATCAGCTCGGAGACCAGGGTTCCCAGCCGGGTCGACTCGTGCAGGATCTTGGTGGAGAAGCGGCGCACCTCTTCGGGGTCGTCGGCCGCGTCCAGCACCGCCTCCGCCAGCAGCGCGAGCGCGCCAACGGGAGTTTTCAGCTCGTGCGAAACGTTGGCCACGAAGTCCCGGCGGGTCGCCTCCAGCCGCACCGCGTCGGACTCGTCGCCCGCGTCGATCACGGTGAATCCGTCGCCGAGCGGGCGGACCTCGCCGTGCACCGCCGCGGGCCCCCGCCCGCGCAGCGAGCGGTTGACCGGGGAGAGGTCCACCGCGACCGGTTCCCCGGATTCCAGCGCCTGCCCGGCGGCCGTGCGCGCGCGGACGTCGGCCTGGTTGTCCCGTACGAAGCCGAGTTCGTCGGCGCGCGGGTTGTGCAGCACGACGTCGCCGAAGCGGTTCAGCACGACGATGCCGTTGTTGGTGGCGTGCACCAGCCGCTGCAACAAGTCGGCGACGGTCGGCCCCGCCGGCCTGCGGGGGGTGCGGTGACTCGTCGCCCGCGCGGCCAGGAAGCCGGCCGCCACACCGATCGCCAGCACGCCGATGATCAGGGCGGTATAGCCCAATGCGGTCACGTCAGCATCGTAAGCAGGCGACGGCGGGGGTGGACCAGCCCGCGAGCTCGATCCGTGATGCCCGTGACACGAACCGGCGAGTTCTTCACCCGCGGTTCACCGTCCGGTGCGCGGCGGTTCAGCCGTGGACCGGGCTCGTGTCGCCGCGGGTGGACGCGGCGGAGCCGGAACGCCCGCGCATCTCCTGTTCGAGTGACCGGCTGCGCGGCTACCGAAGGTATCCGTGCCGCCACCCGGCGCATTGCCCGGCGGCGGCACGGTCCTGCTTCGTTCAGCGGCCCTTCGTTCAGCGGCCCTTCGTTCAGCCGCCCTTCGTTCAGCGGCCTGGGTTCAGCCGCCCTGGGTTCAGCCGCCCTGGGTTCAGCGGCCCTGCTTGGCCACGGCCGCGGCGGCCGACGCGGCGGCATCGGGGTCCAGGTAGGTACCGCCCGGGTTGGTCGGTGCCAGGTCGGCGTCGAGGTCGTAGCGCAGCGGGATTCCGGTCGGGATGTTCAGCCCGGCGATGTCCGAGTCGGAGATCCCGTCCAAGTGCTTGACCATCGCGCGCAGCGAGTTGCCGTGCGCGGCGACCAGCACCGTCCGCCCGGCCCGCAGGTCCGGCACCACCGCGCTCTCCCAGTAGGGCAGCAGCCGCGCCACCACGTCCTTGAGGCACTCGGTGCGCGGCATCTCCGCGCCGAGATCGGCGTAGCGCGGGTCGCCTTCCTGGCTGTACTCGTCGGTCGGCTCGATCTCCGGCGGCGGCGTGTCGTAGGAGCGGCGCCAGAGCATGAACTGCTCCTCGCCGTACGTCTCCATCGTCTGCTTCTTGTTCTTGCCCTGAAGCGCGCCGTAGTGCCGCTCGTTGAGGCGCCAGTCCCGGCGCACCGGGATCCAGTGCCGCTCGGCGGTGTCCAGCGCGATGTTGGCGGTGGTGATCGCCCGGCGCAGCAGCGAGGTGTGCAGCACATCGGGCAGCACACCGGTCTCGCGGAGCAGCTCGCCGCCGCGTTGCGCCTCGCCCTTGCCCTTCTCCGACAGGGGGACGTCGACCCAGCCCGTGAACAGGTTCTCGGCGTTCCAGGTGCTTTCCCCGTGCCGCAGCAGTACCAGAGTCCCGACAGTCATGGCTTCAGGTTATGCCAGGGCGCGCGGCGGGCGTGCCGGGCCGTTCGGGGCGGGCGCTCGGCCCTTCACGGTGGACGCGAATTGATCACGTTGCGCCAGCGGGCCACCGTTTCGAGTGACGATCTTCGGGTGCGCGGAGCGACCGCGGCGGCTCGCGGATTTCGTTGCTCTTGTCACCTTACGGTTATCGATTCACCGTGGCGCCGTGACACGTGCGAGCAGGCGATCACTCTGCAGTGCAGGATCTCCGGCCTGCGATTTCGTTGCGTTACGTCCCGTGTCGAATATCACTCGTACGGAGTAATGCGTCGGCCTTGTGGCCAGTGCGTGACTCTGCGAAGTTGTCACTGCTCTCGCTGATCGGCTCCCACGCACTCCCCGATCGCGCGAGAGCGAACGAGCGCGGTTCGTCTCCCCCGTCGATCCGCGCCCCGCCGGGCCTGGGGTGCCCCCCGCCCACTTGGCCCGCTGGCGGGACCCCCACGCGGGGCGGTTCGAGCTCGCGACTCCCCCTCTCTCCCGAGCCGTCCCGCGCGGTCCGCTAGTTCGCAGGCGGACGAATTCCAGCCGCCGTGCCGCTCACACCGCTCTGCTGAGCACGGCGCTGCGCTCACACAGCTGTGCCGAGCACGCAGTTCGGCCGATCACACCGTCGTGTCGAGCACGCAGCTGCGTCGCTCAGGAGTCGGGCCGAGCACGCAGCTGTGCCGATCACCGCGCCTCGCCGACCGGGCTCTCCGGCGCCTGCGCGTCGTCCGCGGGCCACAACGGCCCGTCCCGCCGGACCAGCTCGGTGAACGGCCGGAGGTTCGCCAGCGACTCGCCGCGCGACTCCCGCCAGCCCCACTCCCGCCGGATGGCGGTGCGGAACCCCAGCTCCAGCAGCGTGTTGAAGTCGCCGTCGGCGGCTTCCAGCACCTGGCCCAGCACCCGGTCGAGCTCGTCCGCGGTCACCGCGTGCAAACCGACGCGCCCCACCAAGTAGATGTCGCCGGTGCTGTCGATCGTGTAGTGCACGCCGTAGAGCCTGGCGTTGCGCCGCAGCAGGTAGCGGTAGACGTCCTCGTGCGCCTCGTCCGGCTGCCTGCACACGAACGCCTCCACCACCAGCGCGTGCTCGGCGACGATCAGCCAGCAGTTGGTCTGCAACTTCTTGGTGCCGGGCAAGGTCACGAAGAACCGGCCCGGGGACTCGTGCCGGTAGTCGAGTTCGCTCGAATCGAGCGCGGACTTGATGGTCGCGTCGGCGGTCACGCCGTCACCTCCCGGAAGCTGAACTGCGAGTGGAAAGTTCTCCTCGCTCGCGCATAAGTGTCCAGCAACGCCTCCGTGGTGCGATCCCAGGAGAACCGCTGCGCGTGCTCGACCGTGCCCGCCGCCAGCCGCCGCCGGTGCGCGGGATCGGCGACCGAGCTCAGCGCGTCCGCCCACTGCTCGATGCGGTGCCCCTGCACGAGCAGTCCGGAACGCTCGTCGGCCACTGCGACCGGGAGCCCGCCGACGGCCGCGGCGACCACCGGCGTCCCGCACGCCTGCGCTTCCAGGGCCACCAGGCCGAACGATTCGTTGTAGCTGGGCACCGCGACAACGTCGGCGGCGCGGTAGACGTCGGCCAGCGCCTCGCCGCGCTGCGGCGGCAGGAACCGGACCACGTCGGTGATGCCGAGCTGCGCGGCCAGCTCGTGCAGCGACTCGGGCCGGTCCAGCCCGCTGCCGGACGGACCGCCGACGATCAGCACGGTCAGTTCCGCGCGCAGTTCGGGGCGCCGCCGGAGCAGTTCCGCGGCCGCCCGCAGCAGCACGTCCGGCGCCTTCAACGGCTGGATCCGGCCAACGAACGCGAACACCAGCGACGCGGCGGGCAGCCCCAGCCGAGCCCGCGCCGCATCAGCAGCGCCCGGGGTGAACCGGCGCAGGTCCACTCCCGGCGGGATCGTGGCCACCGCTTCCGGTTCCGCGCCGTAGAGCTCCACCAGATCGGCGGCCTCCACACCGGTGTTCGCGACCAGCCGGTCCGCTTCGGACACGACCTGCTCCTCGCCGACCACGCGGACCCGCGGTTCCGGGGTGTCGCCTTCGGCCAGCGCGGCGTTCTTGACCTTCGCCAAGGTGTGCGCGGTGTGCACCAGCGGGACGCCCCAGCGTTCCCGCGCCAGCCAGCCGACCTGTCCGGACAGCCAGTAGTGCGAGTGGACGATGTCGTAGAAGCCGGGCTCGTGGCGCGCTTCCGCCCGCAACGCGCCTGCCGCGAACGCGCATAACTGGGCGGGGAGCTCGTGCTTGTCCAGCCCCTCGAACGGTCCGGCCACCACGTGCCGCACGGTCACGCCGGGAGCCAGCTCGGCGACGGGCGGCATCTCCGACGAGGTCGCACGGGTGAAGATCTCCACCTCGGTGCCCTGCTCGGCCAGCCTGGTCGCGGTCTGGGCGATGTAGACGTTCATCCCGCCCGCGTCGCCGGTGCCGGGCTGCTCCAGCGGCGAAGTGTGCAACGAGAACACGGCGGCCCGGCGCGGCCGCATCCGGACGGTGCTGGAAGTCATCGGCTGCCCATCGCAGATCGGGAACGCACCACGGCGCCCGAGCTGGTCCGCGCGCGCGTGGGCGGGCATCCGCCTTCCCGGACGCCTTGAGTCCCGACGCCGCACCCGGGGAAAACATTCCTGGGAGCCGGAACGCGGTGCGCCACGCCGCGCACCCGCCCGCGCCGACCAGGCTCGTCCCGCAGCCCGCGTGACCGCGTTCACACCCCGCGATTGCGAAGGTCCCGTGCCGGTGGGCACTCCCACCAGCACGGGACCGGCACGTTCGCACACGGTGTCGGCGCGCTGCTCGCGCCGGGATGCGGATCAGCGGTGCGCGCCGACGGTGCGGCGACTCCGGCCGATCCGGAAAGGACCGATCCTCACAGCGCCGACTTCTGCTGCCACTGACCCCAGTCCAGCAGCCAGTCGAACACCTCGTAGCGCGGCTCCATCGCCCGCACACCACCGCTGACCTCGATCGGATCGCCGACCATGGCGCTGTCGAAGTACGCCTTGGCGTCCGCCTCGGACAGGTTGATGCAGCCGTGCGAAGTGTTGACCTTGCCGAGGTTGGCGCGGTTCTCCTCGTTCTCGTGGATGAACTCGCCGTGGTTGGACATCCGGATGGCCCACTTCTTCTCCACGTCGGTGTAGCCGTACCGCGGGTTGTCCATGATCTCGACGGGGTTCTTCTGCATCACCATGTAGGTGCCGTTCGGCGTGTTCAGCTCCGGATCCTTGTCCTTGCCGTAGCTGGCCGCGTAGCTGGCGACCTGCTTGCCGTCCCGCTCGACCACCATCTGGTGCGTCTGCGCGTCGGCCTTCACGATCTGCGCGCGGCCGATGCTGAACTTGGTGGTCAGGTCCTCGCGTCCGTAGGCGCCCTTGCCGTAGTGCACCCCGTAGAGGTTCGCGTCCACTTCGACCTGGGTGTTCGCCGGCCAGTACTCCTTCGGCCGCCAGTCCACCTGGGTGCTGGACAGCCATGCCCAGGAGCCTTCGACCGGGACCGAGGTGCGCACCGCCAGCGCCCGCTCCGCGGCGGCCTTGTCGGTGACCGGCTCGTCGAACTTCACGCTGATCGGCATCGCGATGCCGACCTCGCTGTGGTCGGTGGGGTTGATCGTGGCGCGCACCTTCTTGTCCGGCGACACCGTGCGGAACGAGCCCTGCACCTGCACGGTCTTGCCGTCGACGCCGGTAGCCTGGCCGGACCAGGTGTAGTCCTTGCCGTAGCCGAGCGCTTCGCCCGCGGTCCAGCTGTGCCCGTCGGGGGAGAGCTGACCGCCGACCTCCTTGCCGTCGCCGTTGGTGAGCTTGACCGAGTCGAGCCGTCCCTGCTCGACGCTGGCGCGGATCGGAGCGGCGGGGTTGATGTCGGCACCGCCGCCGGGCTCCAGGTGCACCTGCGCCTTCGGCGCCGACGCCCGGGAACCCGATCCGCCGCCGGACGCGGATTGGGCTCCGCACCCCGATATCAGCAGCACGGCCGCCAGCGCTCCCGCCAGCGCAGCCCACAGCAGCCGTATCCGCGACCGACTCACCCTGCTCAGCACTCCTTGACCCCGATCCGTTCCGACATGACTTGCATTGGGTAGACGTGCGGCGCTCCGCCAAGATGCCGCCGATCAGCAGTGTGTCGCGTCACAGCTGTCGGCCTTCGGGCGGGCCGGTGCCGTGGATCGCTTCCCCGGGTAGTCGGGCGGCGACTCGGGGTGCGCCGATGACCTGCGGCGATCTTCATCGGCGAGCGCGCGGGGGCGGGATCGGAGCGGACCGCGCGGAAATCGACGGTCCACAATGGAACAGATCACGGTCCGGGAACGTGTGCGAACTCACCGCGGTCACACGCCGATGTGCTGGTGCTGCACGCAAAGTTCCACATCGAGTTCGGCGAGCACGTCCACGATCGGACTGGCGAACCCGGTCGATCCGGTGCGGCACCCCGCGAACAGCAAACCGACCACCCGCCCGTCGCTGTTGACCACCGCGCTGCCCGCGTCACCGGAGGCGGTGAAGCAACCATCGACGGCGTCGATCCGGATCTGCTCGCGCAGCACCCGCACCCCGAGCGCCGCGCCGTGATCCACCCGCAGCGTCGCGTCCACAGAGGACACGACTCCTGCGGTGAGCCCGCTGCCGTGCCCGCTCTTGCGCACCGGCTCGCCCGGGTAAGCCGCGCACTGACCGGCGATCGGGCCGATGCCCGGGATCACCGGCGAGTGCTGCACGCCGCATCCGAGAGTCACCGCCGCCGCATCGACCCGCCCGGACAGCGCACCGCGCGCCAGCTCGGCGAACACGTACCCGGTGTCCGGATCGACCATCCGGTCGCCGACCGCCCAAGCATCGTCCAGGCACGCGACGTCGAACGTCGTCAGCCCCATGGCCGCTGCCGCGGGCTGGTGCCCGATCACCAGCGCACCCAGCGTTCCGGTGCGGCGGTAGCGGCCCGCGTTGCGGACCTCCGGCGGGGACAGCTGCACCGACCGGCACGGCGCCACGCCGTCCCCGCCGGTGACCGCGCCGTCGTGCGCGAAATCGCGGCCGCGCAACGCCACCGACTCCTCCGCGCCGTGGTGGGCGTGCTGCAGAACCGGCTTTTCCTCGATGACGTCGGTGGGGATGCCCAGCACGTCCGGCGGGATCTGCGTGCCGGGCCAAACCCGGTCGGGCGCGCGCTTGCGCGCCACCGACACCACGATTCCCTGCCTGCCGGTGCCCCGGCCTGCGATGCGCTTCTCGCCGATGTCGACGGCCGTCACCCCGGGGAGGTCCAGCAGCTGGTCCTCCACCGCGCGTTTGATCGGCCGAATGACCGCTCTGTCCCGAAGTTCCCTGATGCTGAGCATGGCGGCCCTCCAGCTACCATTTAACACTCAGGGTAAGCATTAGTCACGAAGAGTCACTCCGACGGCCCTCCGGAACGCTGGAAACCGCCCCGGCCGAACGCCCTTGCGGACTCCTCGGACAGCGAGCCCGGAAAACACGCTTCAGATCGAACAGTCCACGAGTACCGGTTCCGGTGCCAGCGACACGCCGAACGCGGAACGTACCCCCTCGCGCACTTCACGCGCGAGACCCAGCAGGTCTTCGGTGCAGGCCGAGCCGCGGTTGGTCAACGCCAGCGTGTGCTTGCCGGACAACGCGGCCCGCGCCGCGCCACCGGGGTGCCCCTTGCCGAACCCGGCGCGTTCGATCAGCCAGGCCGCGGAGAGCTTGGTGCGCCCGTCGCCCGCCGGGTACTGCGGAACCCGCTCGTCCGGGCCGACCCGAGTGGCGATCAGCTCCAGCACCCCGGGAAGGTCGGCGGTGTCCACGATCGGATTGGTGAAGAACGAGCCGGCGCTCCAGGTGTCGTGGTCGGCCGGGTCGAGCACCATCCCCTTCGTCCGCCGCAACTCCAGCACCGCTTCCCGAGCGCGGGCGACGTCGACCCGCGCGCCCGGCTGCACCTCCAGCGCGCGGGCGAGTTCGGCGTAGCGGATCGGCGCGGACTCGGCGCCGTCCCGCAGCAGGTAGCGGGCGCGCAGCACCACCGCTTCGTCGCTGTGCTTGAGCGAGCTGCCGCGGTAGACCAGCCCCAGATCCTCGGCCAGCACGGTGCGGATCCGGCCCGTGCGCCGGTCCAGCAGGTCCACCGAGACCAGCATCTCGGAGATCTCCACGCCGTAGGCACCGACGTTCTGCACCGGTGTCGCACCGGTCAGCCCCGGAATCCCGGACAGGCACTCCAGATTCCCCAGGCCCTGGTGCACCGTGTCGGCGACGACGTCGTCCCAGTCCTCACCGGCCTCGACGGTCAGCTGCACGAAACCGTCCACGATGTCGTAGCTGCGGCCGCGGGTGGCGACCCGCACCACCCGGCCGTCGAACCCGGAGTCGGCGACGACGAGGTTCGACCCGCCGCCCAGCACCAGCAGCGGCTGGCCGGCGGCGTCCGACTCGCGGACCGCCTCGGCCAGTTCGTCGGGATGCTCGGCGAGCACGAACTCTGCGGCCGGGCCGCCCAGCCGCAGCGTCGTGTACTCCGCCAAGGGGTGTTCGCCGGGGGTTCGAGCGCCGGCCGGGCCGCCGCGGATTCCTTCGGCACCGGACATCGAGGAGTTCACGACTGCCAAAGGTAACCTTCCGCCCATGGCACGCCGCATCGAGCACCGGAGCACCTCCGAGTGGGCATCGTCGCAGGTGCACCAGGCGCTCATCGACATCGACTACCTGCGGGACCGGCTCGCCGAGCTCGGCGGCACCCGCAACGAGCTGGTCAAGCACGACGTCCTCGGTGATGCGGTCCGCTTCCAGCTGCGCCAGGGGGTCAGCACGGAGGCGCTGCCGCCGGTCGCGCGCACCGTGGCTGGCGCGGGTGATCTGGTGATCGACCGCACCGAGTCCTGGCGGTGCGAAGAGCCCGGCCACTACAACGGCGAGATCGCCGCCGAGGTCGCCGGGGTGCCGTGCACCATCACCGGTTCGATGTGGCTGCGGGACCTGCCCGAGACCGGCAGCGAGTTCCTCGTGGACGGCGAGGTGCGGGTGAACGTGCCGTTCGTCGGCGGGCGGGTGGAAGACCTGGTGGCCGAGCAGGTGCAGAAACTGCTCGCCCGGGAGGAGCAGTTCACCGGGGAATGGCTCGCGAAGCATTCGCAGTGAACCACCCGTCGTCCGGCGATTCCGCCCCTGCCATGCCTTCGCACGCCCGAATCCGCAGGTCCATGCCTTGAACCAGCCGCGCAAACGCGCCCCGCGACTCGCCGCGGGCCGCGCCAGGGCACTCGGCATGGCCACCCGGGGCACCACCAACCCGAACCGGCTGCGGCGCGTGGACCGCTGGATCACCGGCGCACCGTGGGCCGCCCGCGCGCTGCGATCGGCGGCGGATCCGCTGGTCGTCGATCTCGGATTCGGCTCGGCACCGACCACCACGGTCGAGCTCGCCGAACGGCTGCGGCCGCTGCGGCCGGATGCGCGGGTGTTCGGCCTGGAGATCGATCCCGAGCGGGTCGAAGCCGGGCGGCGGGTCGCGGTACCGCCCGGCCTGAACTTCCGGCGCGGCGGATTCGAGCTGGCGGGCCTGGCGGCGGGCATCGGCGGCGCGGCCGGTCCCGTGCTCGTGCGCGCGTTCAACGTGCTGCGCCAGTACACCGAGCCGGAAGCCTGGAAGGCGTGGGAGGAGCTGCGCGGCAGGCTCGCCCCCGGCGGGTTGCTGGTGGAGGGCACCTGCGACGAGATCGGACGACGTTGCTGCTGGGTCACGCTGGACCGCGGCGGGCCCCGCACGTTCACGCTGGCCTGCCTGCCCGCGGACCTGGCGCGACCGTCCGATCTGGCCGAACGGCTGCCGAAGACGCTGATCCACCGCAACGTCCCCGGCGAGAAGGTGCACGCGTTGCTCAGCGACCTCGACTCCTGCTGGGCGCGGGCCGCGCCGCTGGTCCCGTACGGCCCGCGGGCCCGCTGGGCGGAGTCGGTGCGGTCGCTGGCCGCCCGCGGCTGGCCGGTGCTGGATCGCCCGCGGCGCTGGCGCGCCGGCGAGCTGACCGTCGCCTGGTCCGCCGTGGCTCCCGCTGGTGCTACCGGCTCGTAGACTCCGCGGCATGGTCGGCGAACTTTCGCAAGCAGTGTTGAAAGAGCAGGTCGGAGCGTTCCGCGCGGCTGCGGTGGCAGCTGGTCCGGACGCCACCGTGCCCACCTGCCCCGGCTGGGACGTGCGCAAGCTGCTGCGCCACCTGGCCCGCGTCTACGCGATGGTGCAGCTGGGCCTCGAAACCGGCCCGGACGATCAGCGGCCACGGCCGCCGGCCGCGCCCGACGCGTTCGACGCGGCGCTGACCTGGTTCGACGAGCGCTTCGCCGAACTCACCACGGCGCTTTCCGCGCCGGACCCGCAGCGGGCGGTGTGGGCGTTCTTCCCGGGTGGCACACCCGAGTCGTGGACCCGGCGCATGACGCACGAAACCGCGATCCACCGCCTCGACGCGGTGCTGGCCGCGGACGGCGGTTCGGAGCTGATCTTCGATCCGGAGCTGGCCGCGGACGGGATCGACGAGATGCTCACCGTCATCGCGCCGCTGGGCGACTGGTCGCAGTCCGCGCACCAGGGCCGGGTGCTCTACCACGCCGCCGACGCCGGGCGGACCTGGCTGGTGCGGTTCCTGGCCGGGCAGCCACCGCAGATCGGAGCGCCCGCCGATGCCGCGCTGGGCGCCGACGAGGTCGACGCGACCGTCGCGGGCACCGCCGACGCGGTCTACCGCCGGGTCTGGGGCCGCCCGAGCGGCGCGATGATCACCGGCGACGCAGCGCTCGGCGGGCTCGTCGCCGGGCGTTGATCCCGGCCGAGACGGCCTTGCGGTGCGAGAATGCGCAGCTGTGTCGTACGTGATCAGCCTCAGCTGCCCGGACCGCACCGGGATCGTCGCCCGCATCACGTCGTTCCTCGCCGAGCACGGCGGATGGATCGTCGAGGCCGGTTACCACACCGACCCGGACACCAACTGGTTCTTCACCCGCCAGGTCGTCCGCGCGGACTCGCTGCCGTTCGGCGTGGACGAACTGCGGGAACGCGTCGGCCGGGTCGCCGCGGAGCTGGGCAGCACGAGCTGGCAGGTCACCGACACCGAACAGCGGCGGCGCGTGGTGATCCTGGTTTCCCGCGAAGGCCACTGCCTGCACGACCTGCTCGGGCGGATCTCCTCCGGGGAGATCGACGTGGACCTGCGGGCGGTGATCGGCAACCACCCGCGGCTGCGCCCGATCACCGAGGCGCACGGCGTGCCGTTCCACCACGTGCCGTTCCCGCCCGCGGCGGACCCGGAAGGCAAGGCCGCTGCCTTCCAGGAGATCCGCGCACTGGCGGACGGCCACCAGCCGCACGCGCTCGTGCTGGCCCGGTTCATGCAGGTCGTGCCGTCCGAGCTCTGCGAAGCGTGGGCGGGCAGGGCGTTGAACATCCACCACAGCTTCCTGCCGTCGTTCGCCGGTGCCCGCCCGTACCACCAGGCGTACGAGCGCGGGGTGAAGCTGGTGGGCGCCACCTGCCACTACGTGACGGCCGAGCTCGACGCGGGGCCGATCATCGAGCAGGACGTGACCCGCGTCGACCACACCGACTCCGTCGCGGACATCATCCGGCAGGGCCGCGACATCGAGAAGATCGTGCTGGCCCGCGGGCTGCGGGCGCACCTGGAGGACCGCGTCCTGGTGCACGGCAAACGCACCGTCGTGTTCTGAGCGCCGATCGGCACGCTCAGGCACTTCACCGCGCGCCGCGCCGTAGTGGGCGGGCCTTCACTCCGCGGGCGCGGGGCGGGCCAGGTCGGGGAGTGTTTCGGCGCCGGGCAGATCGGCCAGCACCTCGCCCGCCGTGAGGATCTTGCTGCCGCGCAGGCCGCTGCCGACCACCACGGCCGGAGTGCGCGCCACCGCCGCGTCGACCAGCACCGGCCACCCGGCGGGCAGCCCGAACGCAGTGATGCCGCCGTAGGCCATGCCGGTCAGCGACACCGCGTCGTCCATCGCCGTGAACGAGGCTTTCCGCACGTCCAGCCGCCGCCGGACCACGCCGTTCACATCAGCGCGGGTGGTCGCCAGCACCAAGCAAGCCGCGTGCCGGACTTCGCCGCCGCGCTTGCCGGTAACCACGACGCAGTTCGCCGACAGCTCCAACGGCGAGCCGTAGTGCGCGCAGAACTCGGCGGTGTCGGCCAGCGCCGGGTCGATCTCGGCGACACCGACGCGAGCGGCTTCGGTCCCCGGCAACGCCCGTACCGCGGCGAGCACCGGCTCAGCCAGCAGTTCCGGGCGGTCGAGGGCGGGCGAGACCTGCAACGTCCCGGCCGCGAGCGACCAGTCAACAGCCATGCGCCGACGATACGGGGTCCTGCCGAGGAATCAGCCGCCCAGGAAACCGCTCAGCAACGCCCGCACTTCGCGGCGGTGGGTGACCATCGGCGCGCGGGAATCCAGCAATTCCAGCCGTGCGCCCGGAAAAGCTTCGGCGGTTCGCCGCGCCGCCGAAGCCGGATGCATCGGATCCTCGGTGGCCCCGATGACCAGCACCTCGGAACGCACCGCGCGCAAGGTTCCCGCGTCGTCGAGCACCCGCTGATCGCTCAGGGCGTGCAATGCGGCCCCCAGGCGCTGCAGCGCCGACACGCGGAGTTCGACATGCTCGCCGACCTGCGCTTCGGGCGGAAACTCGGCGGCGACCAGCTCGCGCAGCGCCGCGCCGCCGTCGTCCGCGGCGACGGCCTCGGCCAGCCGCTCCAACGCCCACGCCGAGGTCACCTCGCGGGGACCGTCCAACGCGGCGGGCAGCAGCAGCGCCAACCGCTCGAACCGCCCAGGGCGTTCGGCGACGATCCTGGTCAACGCCCCGGTGCCGAGCGAGACGCCGACCGCGCGGGTCGCGCCGACCGCGTCCGCGACCGACCGCACGTCCTCGGCGATCGTCCCGTAACGCCAGTAGCCCTCCGGCGCATCCGGCGCGTTCCCATGGCTCGGCAGCGTGAGCACGACCCGGGTGCCGGGCAGGCCGGACGCGGGGATCCGCGCTTCACCTTCGGTCGCGCCCAGACCGTGCGCCACCAGCGTGACCGGCGAACCCCGGCCGTAGGAGTTCCAGCGCGCACCCGAAGGCAGCTCACCGGCGGGCCCGGCCGAGGCGCCGGTGGCTACCAGGAGCTGCCCTTCTGCACTTCGGTGACCTTGGGCCGGACGTCGACCAGGTAGACCAGCACGGCGATCAGCGCGGCGATCCAGATGATCGTGATCGGACCGCTGGTGAGCACCGCGAGCAGGATCAGGCCGGCACCGGTGATGCCCAGCCACGCGGGCTTGGACAGCTTCCCGACGGCCGTGAACGCGTCGGAGCGCTGCAACAGCGCGTGCACGAAGGCGTACAGCCCGGTCGGGATCCCCGCCAGCCAGATGATCTTGAGGATCCAGAACTGCAGCAGCAGCTCCGGCACTACGGATGACAAACCCACGAGTTCACCTTACGTGCGTCGGGGGCCCCGGAGAACCGTCCGGGGCCCCGACGTGCCGTGCGGGCTCAGCTGCCCGCCTTGCCCTTGCTCTGCTTCGAGCCGGTGCCCTTCGCGGAGCCGGTGGACTTGGCCGCCGAGGTGCGGTTGGCCGTCTTCTGCGCGGTGCTGCGCGTCGCCGTCGCGGTCTCCGAACCGGTCTCCTCGACCGACTCGGCCACGTCGTCGGAGGTTTCGCGCACCGTCTGGGCGGCGGAGGCGCTGGCCTGCTCGGTGCTCCGCGCGGCCTTCTCGCCGAACGAGCGGCTCGCGGTGCTCACCTTGCCGAGCACGTCGTCGGCCAGCCCGCGCGCGTCGGTCACGGCCGCTTCCATCCGGCCCTGCGCCTGCTCGACCTGGCCCCAGGCGCGCTGCACACCGGGCTGGGACTGGAAGCGCTCGAACGCGGTCTCACCGCGCTCGGCGAGGTAGCCGTAGAGCTGCACGGCCGACTGGGTGTATTCGTCGACGAGCTTGCGCAGCTCCGCCGGATCGAACCGCTCGCGCAGGTCCTGCGGCAGCTCGTTGACGCCGCTGCGGGCGGACTCGGCGCCTTCGTTCAGCTTGCTGCGCAGCTTGCCGAGCGCATCGGCGATGGTGTGCGCGGCGAGATCGCCCGCGCCGAGCGCGGCCAGCAGCGGCGTGCGGGCCTGGTCCACGGCCTCACCCAGCGGCTGGCCGTTGCCGGTCTCGTTCGTCTTGGTGGTGCCTTCGGTGCGCGTCGCCATAGCGGATCACTCCTTGAGCAGGTCGGTGCCGTCCGGCTCCGGCGCGTCGGTGGATTCGGAGCCGTCGTGTTCTCGCCGGAACGAGGCGTAGATGTCGAGCAGGACCTGCTTCTGCCGCTCGCTGAGTTCGTCGTCGGCGAGGATCGCGTCCACCACCGGCCCGCCCTCGCGGCGTTCCAAGATCCCGGCCTGCACGTACAGCGCCTCCGCGGAGATCCGCAGTGCCGTGGCGATCTGCTGCAGGATCTCCGCGCTGGGTTTGCGCAGGCCGCGTTCGACCTGGCTGAGGTACGGGTTGGACACGCCCGCGCTCTTCGCGAGCTGGCGCAGCGAGATCTGGGCGTTGCTGCGTTGCGCCCGGATGTAACCGCCGAGGTCGCTGACCGCCTGGTTCACGGCCTTGTTGACGGTCTTGTCCACCCGCTCCATCGCCTGCGCTCCTTCCGGTTCGCCGTCCACGGTAGGCGCGAGTGCTAGCTCTAGCAAGCAGGGTGCTTGCACCCCTCCGAGTGAGCTGCGCAACGCCGGGCAGGAACCCCCTGAGCAGCACCGACTCCGTCAGGAGCCTGCGCACATGCAGAACGGGTGCCCGTCCGGATCGGCGTACACGCGGAAAGTCGCATCGAGCTGATCGGACGGCTGCGGCAGTTGGCGCGCACCGGCGGCCACCGCGCGCTCGTGCCCTTCGGCGAGCGTCGCCACCCGCACGTCGACGTGCATCATCTGCGGGCGCGCACGATCCGGCCAGGTCGGCGGCACGAACCCGGGGTCGAGCTGGAAGGCCAGCCGCGTGCCGCCCGATGGGTCCGCCAGCTCCACCCATTCCTCGGCGGATTCGGGCTCATCGATCTCCCAACCCAGCAAGCGCCCGTAGAACTCCGCGAGCGCGCGCGGATCCGGGGTGTCGATCGCGAACGCCGCGAGGCGCAGCGGGGAAGTGGTAGCAGCGGTCATGGCGGAACCCCTCGTCTCGTCCTGTTCTCCCAGCCCTGCTCCGCGAACCAACGCCCTTCGAGGAACCAGTAAAAAGATTATGGCGGTTATCCGTGCTAGCTGCAACCGGCTAATCGCCTACGATGGTGTTCGTGAACAGCAAAGCCGTCGCCGACCGAGCTCCTGCGCAGGCTTTCGCGGACCTGGACCCCGAACGCGACGTCGAGCTGGTGCTGGCTTTCCTCAACACCTGCGACGCCGAAGCGGGAACCGAGATGCTCGGGACGGCCGAGTCGTGGCGGCAGTGGTGCGCCGGACAGGGCCTGGGTGCGGCCGAGGCCCCGGGACGAGCGCAAGACATCCGCGACGCCATGCGCCACGCCGTGTCCTGCGACCACGCCGCTTTTCCACCCGAATCCGCGCCCGGCAGTCCGATGAGCTGGAACGTTCCGGTGGTACTGCGGGACGGGATCCCCGTGCTCGCCGGCGCCGATGCACTCGGACGAGTGCTGGTGGCGGCTGTGCACCTGGTGCACACCGGCCACTGGGACCGGATCAAGATCTGCCCAGCGTCGAACTGCCTGTGGGCGTTCTACGACAGATCCCGGAACAAGTCCCGGACGTGGTGCTCCATGCGGGTCTGCGGGAACCGGGAGAAGGCCCGGTCCTGGCGGGAACGCCACACCGCACCGGGCTGATCCCGCCGCCGTGCCCGCCGCACCGGCGCGCCCGGCCGCTCAGAGCACGAGCTGGGTGAGGGTGTAGATCGCCAGGCCGGCCAGCGCGCCGACCACGGTGCCGTTGATCCGGATGAACTGGAGATCGCGGCCCACCTGGAGCTCGATCTTGCGGGAGGTCTCCTCGGCGTCCCAGCGCTCCACGGTGTCCGTGATCAGCGTGGTGATCTCGGCGCGGTAGTGCGAGACGACGTACACCGCGGCGCCTTCCAGCCATCCGTCGACCTTGGCGCGCAGCTCGGGCTCTTCGACGAGGCGCCTTCCGAGTCCCTGCAGTCCGTCGCGGACCCGCAGCCGCAGCTCGCTGGAGGGGTCCTCGGCCGCGTCCAGCAGCATCCTCTTGGCAGTGCCCCACGCGGAGGCGACCAGGTTCTGCACCTCCGGGTGCGCGATCACCTGGCGCTTGATCTGCTCGGCCTTGGCGATCGTTTGCTCGTCGTGCTGCAGGTCGTGCGCGAAGTCGACCAGGAACCGGTCCACCGCCTTGCGCATCTGGTGGTCCGGGTCGGTCTTGACCGCCCACGCGAACGACAGCACCTCGGCGTAGATCTTGTCCGCGACCATGCCGTCGAAGAACTTCGGCGACCACGAGGGCGCCCGCTGGCTGACCACGCGCAGCACCGTTTCGTGGTTGTCCCGCACCCAGTCGTAAGCGCGGTCGCAGACCAGATCGACCAGCCGGTGGTGCGAACCGTCCGCGAAGACCTGCCCGAGGATCCGGCCCAGCGGTGGCCCCCACGGCTGGGCGAGGACTTTGCGCAGCACCGCCTGCTCCAGGACGGCCTGCACGTCCTCGTCCCGGAAGACCTGCACGGCGCCGCGCACCGCGGTCGCCAGCTCCGAGGTCACGCGCTCGGCGTGGTCGGCGTCGTCGAGCCACACCCCGACCCGGTGGCCGATGTCGGCCCGGCCCAGCTTGTCCCGCACCACCGGCTCGGCCAGGAAGTTCGAGCCGACGAATTCCCCGAGGTTGTGTCCCAGCGCGTCCTTGCGGGTGGGGATGATCGCGGTGTGCGGGATCGGCAGTCCCATCGGACGCCGGAACAGCGCCGTCACCGCGAACCAGTCCGCCAGCGCACCGACCATGCCCGCTTCGGCCGCGGCCCGGACGTAGCCGGCCCACGCCGCCCCCTCGTGCTCCCGCCACTGCGCGAGCACGTAGATCACGGCGACGGCGAGCAGCAGACCGCCCGCGACGGTCTTCATCCGCCGCAGCGCACGTCGCTTGAGCTCGTCCGCCTCGGTCGCCCCTGTCGTTCGCACCCCTCGATTCTTACAGCACACCGCCGCCCGTCCGGCGTGATCGAGCCCGGCGACACCGCCGGAAGCGGGTCCGCAGGGCGGGACGGGCCGAGTGCACCCGTTCGGATCGGCCGTCGATTCGACTACGCTGCCGTGCCGTGCGTTCTGAAGCTCTCACCTCCCGGTTGCGCCCGTTCACCTCGACGATCTTCGCCGAGATCACCGAACTGGCCCGGCGGACCGGCGCGGTGAACCTGGGGCAGGGCTTCCCGGACACCGACGGACCGGCGGGCATGCTCCAGGCCGCGCAGCGGGCCATCGCCGACGGCGTCAACCAGTACCCGCCCGGCGCGGGCGAGCCCGAGCTGCGCGCCGCGATCTCCGAGCACCGCCGTGCGCACTACGGCATCGAGCACGATCCGGAGGGCGAGGTCCTGGTGACCGTCGGCGCCACCGAAGCGATCACCGCTTCGATGCTCGCGCTGATCGAGCCCGGCGACGAAGTGGTCCTCGTCGAGCCCTACTACGACTCCTACCCGGTCGCCGTGGCCATGGCAGGTGGCGTCCGCCGCACCGTCGGCCTGCGGCAGGGACCGGACCACCGCTTCGAGCTCGACCTGGACGCCCTGCGCGCGGCAGTGGGGCCGCGGACCCGCGCGCTGGTGCTGAACTCGCCGCACAACCCCACGGGCACGGTGCTCACCGACACCGAGCTGGCCGCGGTCGCGCAGGTCTGCCGCGAGAACGACCTGATCGCCATCACCGACGAGGTCTACGAGCACCTGCTCTACGACGGGCGGGCGCACACCCCGCTGGCCACGCTGCCGGGGATGGCCGAGCGCACCGTGTCGATCTCCAGCGTCGGCAAGAGCTTCAGCGCCACCGGCTGGAAGATCGGCTGGGCGTGCGGCCCGGCCGAGCTGATCGCCGCGGTGCGGGCGGCCAAGCAGTTCCTCACCTTCGTCGGCGGCGCCCCGTTCCAGCCCGCGGTGGCGCACGCCCTGCGGCACGAACTCGACTGGGTCCGGGATCTGCGGGATGGCTTGCAGCGCAAGCGGGACCGACTCGCCAACGGACTCGCCGAGGCCGGTCTGGACGTGCTGGCCAGCGAAGGCACCTACTTCATCTGCGCGGACGTGCGCCCGCTCGGTTTCACCGACGGGGCCGAGCTGGCCCGGGCACTGCCGGAGAAGGTCGGGGTCGCCGCGATCCCGGTGCAGGTGTTCTGCGACAACCCGGAGGACACCCGGCACCTGGTGCGCTTCGCGTTCTGCAAACGGGACGAGATGTTGGACGAAGGTATCCGGCGGCTGCACAAGCTCGCCTCGTCCTGATCCGCGGGCACGCAGCAGCGCCTGGCCGGTCATGATCGGCCTCCGTATCCGAGGCAGAGGAACCCCGTTTCGCCGTGCCGCGCCTGCGCCGAGGCCAGCGCCTCGGCCGGGGCCACGCCGCGACGGAGCGAATCGTGCAGCGCCACCATCACGTGCACGGTCCGCTCGTCGGGAATCGGCACGACGCTGGCGATCACCGTCACCGTCCCCCGCCCGAGCAGCGTCGCGGCGAGGCCGGTGAGCTGGTCGGCGCGGCCCACCACCGAGCGGCCCGCTTCGCAGGCCGACAGCACCACCGTGCGCGGGCCGCTGCGCAGCCGGTCCAGGTCGTAGCCGTACAGCGGCCCGTCGGCCAGGTCCAGGCAGGACAGCAGCGGCTGGTCGGCGCGGAACCAACCGTGTGCCGCGATGTGCGCCGCACCGGCACCGTCCACAGCGGACAGGACCTGTTCTGCACCGGCGTCTGCGCCGGTCAGCAACCGGCCGCCGCCGGCGCGGTGCAACGCCCGCACCTCCCGTTCAGCGTGTTCCAGACCAGGGCCCGCGACCCACACCGATTCCCCGTCGGATTCGCTTCGACCGTCCGCCCTGCCGCGCATCCAACAGCGCAGCGAAGGCGCCACCGTGACGCTGCGTCCGCGGCAGGCGGGCAAGGCCGACCACGGGACGGCGTGCAACCGACCGGTGGGAACCACCAGCAAACTGCGACCTCCGGACAGCGAGTCGACCAGCGGGCCGAGTAGGCGCTGCTGGAGAGCATCCGCCGTGACCTGCGCGCTGCTCAGGAAGGCTGCGTGCTGTCGTTCGTCCCCGGACTCCGCGGCCCTGCCCAGCGCGTGGCGCAGCCGTTGCGCCTCGGCCACCGCGCCGTCTTCCGAACCGAGCGAGTGCAACTGGATCCGACCGTCCACAACGGACACGGCGTGCAACTCCCCGTCGTGCGCGAACAAGGTCAGCAGCACCGCATCGCCGATGGCGGTGACCACCTCGTCGATCCCGAACGCGCCCGCGGACTCCCCGGCCCCGCCCTCGACCAGCAGTGCCCGATCCCGGACGTGCCGTTCCAACGTGCTGATCTCGGACATCGCATGACGCAACCGCGCGTCCTTCGCGCCCCACATCCCGGCCACCGCCGAGCGCAGCCGCACCAGCGCCGTGCGCAGCTCCGGATCGGAGGGCGGGCGCAGCGCCCGGCGGTGCAACGCGCTCACCCGGCCGCGTTCGGTCCAGCGCAGCGCGGTTCGAGGATCACCGGTGCGCAGTGCCGCCCGGACCGCCGTCGCGCCGAGTTCCTCCGCCAGTCCGAACGCTTCGATCCGCAGCTCCAGCGCCGCGATACCGGCCGCGTGCGTCTCGACGGCGCGCAGACCTTCGCGGCAGGAGTCGAACAGCCGAACCGTGTCACCGGCGTCCTCGGCCAGCAGTGCCTCGGCGAGCCGGCCCAACGCCAGTTGTCGCGCGTCACCCGGTGCCGCACCGCGCACCGTCGCCGCCAGTTCCAGCAGGTGTCGCGCCGTAGTCCGGTGGCCGCGGCCCGCGGCCACCCGGGCCGCGGTGAGCCACAGCTCGGCCGCCGCAGTGCTCCACCCGTGCGCCGCGCAGGCCGAACCGGCACGCCGCGCCGACGCGAGATCGCGCCGGGTCGCCTCCCCGGCCCGCAACCTCGCCTGCCACCGGGTCGCAACCGCCAGTGCGGTCCACGCCGGACGACGCTGGGAGCGGAACAACCGAGCGGCCTGCTGCGCAGCGTTGATCGCTTCCAGCGGTTCTCCCGCGCGCAGCGCACATCCCGCCAGCGCCAGCCTGGTCTCGGCGAGCCGCACCGCGCGGCCGAGCCGTTCCAGCCGGTCGGCCGCTCGCAGCAGCTCGGCTCGCGCGGGCTCGTGCATACCTGCGCCTGCGAGTGCCTCCGCGCGGTCCACCAGGACCTCCGGGCACTGGTCGGGGTCCACGCCCCGCACCCGCGCCTGGTCGAACAGCTGCAACGCGCGCGGCAGATCTCCCGCCCGCAACGCCACGCAGCCCCGGTTGTGCCTGCACAGCGCGGCACGGTTGACCCGGCCATGGGTGCGGAACGTCCGTTCGGCCGCGGCCAGGTCCGACTCCGCCTCGTCGAGCCGGTTGCGGTACAGGTGCGCCAGCCCGCGCCCGACCAGCGCATTCGCCGCCCACTGGTGGTCGTTGTGCCCGGTCAACCGCGGCAATGCCGCGGACAGGTCGCGGACCGCCTCGTCATAGCGGTCCTCCTGGCACCGCAGCAGGCCGCGCAGGCAGGTGGCCCTCGCGAGGTCACCGCCGCTCAGGTGCGGCTCCGCGGTCAGCAGGTGCTGCCACGCGGCATCCGGATCACCGCGGTCCAACTCGGTCCACGCGTAGGTCAGCCGCACCTGCGCCGCCCGATCCCATAGCCGCGCGCGGAGCGCGGCCGCAAGAGCGAGCCGGGCGTGTTGCCGCGCGTCCGACGAACGCCCCTGCTCGACCGCGACCAGGCAGGCGACGTGCCTGGCGAGCACTCGCAGCTGCGGATCCCCGGCTGTGGCCAGCACTTCCTCGGCGACGCGCAAGGCGCCAGCCGGGTCCACACCGACCCGATCCCGCCACCACAGCACCGACGACTCGGAGATCCTCGCCGGTGCGACGGCGGTCCCCGCGCTCAACAGACCAGCCAATCAGCCACGGCGGGCGCCGCCGCGCCCGCCGGCCGGAACACGACGCTCAACGGCCCGCTGTGCAGATCGGCCGCACCGTACCGGCCGTTCTCGTCCAGCTCCGCGATGTGGTGATCATCGGCGCAGCGCAAGACGACCTCACCTTGCGGAACGCCATCGCCCGCTTGGTTGAGCACGATCCCGGACGCTCGGAGCATCCCGCCGACCATCAGCACCAAGTCGACCTCGACGATCCGCCCCGGCATCAGATACGTCAGCACCCGCGTCCGAGACGCGGCGCCGTGCAGCCGGGTGTTGGCCGGTTCGTCGGCCGAGTCCCCGATCAGCTCCAACCCCGACGGATCTTCGAAACCGTGCGCCCGGCCCACGGCTGCATAAGCGGCGGTGAGCATCCGTCCCGGTGGCGGATCGCACTGGTGGAACAGATCGTCCAGCACGCGCAGCTCCGCTGGTTTCCGCGTCCTCATCCGGCGGCCTCCTCCGGAACCGAGCCACCGGAAAGCTGCTCCCGCAGCGCCGCCAGGCACCGCCCCTTCTTCGGGCCGATGCTGCCCCGCGGCATCCCCAGGGCCTTGCCGACCTGCTCGTAGCTGGCATCCGGCGCCACCGCGACCACCCGCAACAATTGCTGGCACCGCAACGACATCTGCGCGAACGCCTGCCACATCCGGGAAACCGTCAGCGAGCGCAGCGCGCTGCTCTCCGGCCCGTCGCCCCCGTCGACCACGTCCAGGATCCCGTTCTCGAATCCGACCGGTGACTCCCGACGCCGCGCCTTCGACAACCGGACGGCCTCCCGCCGCGCGGTCGTGGCCAGCCATCCCGGTAACGCACGGGGATCACGCACGCTCCCCAGCTTCTCCGCGAGCAGCAGCCACGTCGCCTGGCACACGTCTTCCGCATCGGTCACCGTGGGCGAATACGCTCTGGCTGCAGCCCACACGACCGCGCTGTTGCGGTCCACGAGCTCCCGCCAGGCCAACTGGTCCCCGGCCGCCGCCCGCTCCATCAGCTCCGGCTCCCCAGCCGGATCGGAACCGTCCTGCACGGCACGCATCGGGCACCTCCCCTCTTGATCGCCTTCTCGCGATTAAGAGGGGCGAGACCGCCGATCAGATTCACCCCACCCCAATTAACCCTCGAACGGGTAACGCCGGAGGACGGTACTGATCGCGTCGTCCCTGCTCCGCCCTTCCCGGAGTGCGGCCGCCACCGCGGCCGCGACCTGCGGTGCGGCGAACGAGGTCCCACTCCAGCGCGCGAAGCCGTAGTCGCGCTCGCTCCCGGGCCGCAGCCGCACGAAACTGCTCACCACGTCCACGCCCGGCGCACACGCATCGACCCAGCCGCCGGAGTTCGAGAACTCGGCGAGCCCGCCTTGCCTGTCACCCGCGGCCACCCCCAGGACCCGCGGCGACGCGGCGGGCCAGAACGGCCGCGACGAGCTGTGGTTGCCCGCAGCCGCCACCAGCACGCTGCCCGCGAACCGCTCGATCTCCGCCCGCAACACCGGTGGGCATTCGTCGTCGGGCGTGTGGCAGCCGGAGGTCATCACGACCACGCCGACCGGCTCACCGCGCCGCCGGGCATCGGCGCGCAACGCCCGCAGTCCGGCCACGACCGTCATGTCGTCGGTGAACCCCAGCGAGGAAAGCACCTTCTGCACCCGGAGCGCGGCGCCCGGCGCGTGGCGCAGCACCACACCGGACACGAACGTTCCGTGCCCCGCTTGGCGGTCCTGATCGCTGTCGTCGTCGGCGTCCAGGACTTCCGGCACCTCCTCGAACCAAGATCGCCCGGCGAACCAGGGATGCGGGTCGCAGCCGGTGTCCAGCACACCCACGGTCACGTCCCAGTGCTGGTCCGAGGGCTCGGGGACCGGCGGCGCCGGGTCCGGCTCCGCCCCGCTGCCGAACATCACCGGCGTGCCGAACATGACCGGCGAACCGATGTGCAGGTGGTTCGCGCAGGCGTCCGGCACGTCGCAGGCGATGTCCACGCAGCGATCCCGCTCGGACGGCCGCAATCGAATCCGCGCAAGTTCCAGATCGTCGTCCTGCTGAACCCGATCGACCCAACGGCGCACCCGCGACAACGCCGCGTCGAGGGAGTCCCGCGCGACGACCAGTTCACCTCGGCGCACCAGGCATTCCGTGGGGCCGCCCTGGTCGTGCACCAGGACGTCGTGGCCGTAGTGCGCCCAGTTCCGGCCCAGTTCGGCGGCGCTGAACCGGCCTCCGATCGTAGAGTCCACAGCGGACACTGTGCGGTCGGTCACCGGGTTCGTCCACTCGGGACACACCGTAGTGGCAAGCGGCGCGGGTCTCGTCGCGGTACGCGCGTGATCTGCGCTGCGAACGGCTTCAGTAGACCGCCTGTACGGGTGGTTGAAACCGGTGTGGGCTCCCGACCATCCTGTAGCGGGGGACCATTGATCCCACTTGTTCCGGGCTCCGGCCGCCAGACGGGCCGGCCGGAGAAGGCGGTCCGCCGGGACCGCGGCCGAGCAGCCGGAACGACAGCAGTCGACGAACAGGCCGCCAGGAAACAGGCAGCCGGAAATTGGCGGTGGTGCAGGTGACCGGTAGCTGCGCGCGGCGCAGGCACTGGTCCCGCCTGCGCGCCTGCACCACGCGGGCCGTCGCCGCCGCGGGCATCGCGGCCGGTGCCTGGCTGCTCGGCACCGGCGTCGCGGCGGCCGAGCCGGAACGGTTGCCGGACGTGTCCGCGCAGGTGCAGGAAGCCATGCCGGACATCGCCGCGCGAACCGAAGCCGCGCAGCCCGACGAGATCGAGATCGCCGAACCGCGCTCCCCGGAAGTCGAACAAGTCCGAGTCGAAGAACCCGACGTCCAGCTGACCACGGCCGTGCAAGAACCGATCGACGCCTCGCTCGGCGAGGAAGTCACGGCACCCGCGCGCGGCGTCGAGCAGGCCGACGAGGCCGTTTCGCCGGAGAGCTCCGCACCACCGGCGACCACATCTCTGACACCGCAAAAGCCGATCCCGAACGCCGAAATCCCCGTCCCGGCTCCACCGCGGGCCGACGCTGCACGCCCCGCAGAGCAACACATCGGCCACGCCGACAGCGCGTGGAGCCCGCCCGACGCCGTGCAAGCGCCGGAAGTGCACCAAAAGGCACCACCTGAACCGTCGCCGGTTCCACCGCCACCCGCACCCAGCACGATCACCGCACCTACCTCGTCCGCGCCGGGACATGAGTTGCGCGGGCCGCATGCCGTCCTGCCCGCGCAAGTCCGGCTATCCGGGCCTGCTCGCGCCGCAGGCGGCCACGCCGAGCCGCCCGCCTTGCGCGGCATCGCTCTGGGCGAACCGTCCGCCGCACCCGACTGAACCGGGGTCCGGCCGGGCCTCCGGCGCGCACATCGCAACCGCAGTCTCCCGTCCCGCCGCCTGCGCCCGGCCGGACGGGATCGGGGGCGCTTTCCGGACGAGCGAATGTTGACCTGACCTGTCACTCGCCCGGAAGCCCCGACCCCGGTGCCGCACTGCCCCTGCGGCACCGGGGTGCCCGCGGTCGCTCTCCGGCACGACGAGGGGCCGTGCCGGAGGGCGAACCGCCGGGCGTCAATTCACCGGAACGTCCAGCGGACACGGACTGGTGGTGCCGCCGAGCGGCGCGGCCACCGCCGCGATCCGCCGCACCGACTGCCGGAGTTCATCCACGGGCAGGGTGTACGGGAACCGCAGATAGCGCTCCAGCGAGCCCTGCACCGCGAACCGGCTGCCCGGAACCAGCCGCAGCCCGTGCTGTTCGGCGGCCACGACCAACCGGCTGCTCACCGGGGAACCCAAGTCGCACCACAACGACAGCCCGCCGTCCGGAACGCGGAACCGCCAGCCGGGAAGGTGCTCCGCCAGCTCGGCGATCAAGACATCCCGCAGCCGCGCCACCTCTTCGCGTCTGCGGCGCAACACCGGATCCGGATCGCGGAGCAGTTCGGTCAGCAGCAGTTGCTCCAGGACTGGACTGCCGAGATCCACCGCAGCCCGGTCCAGCAGCAGGCGCTGCACCAGGTCCTCCGGCGCCCGGACCCAGCCCAGCCGCAGACCGCCCCAGAACGACTTGCCCGCCGACCCGAGCGTGATCACCCGGCCCTCGTCGAACGCGGCCACCGGCGCGGGCGCTTCGCCGTCGGTCAGGTCCAGATCGACCAACGTCTCGTCGATCACCGCGGGAGTTCTGGTCCGGCGCAGCATCCCGGCGAGCCGTTCCCGCCCGTCGGCGCCCATCCGGATGCCGGTCGGGTTCTGGAAGTCCGGGATCAGGTACGCGAGCTTCGGGTTGGCCTGGTGCAGCGTCGCCGACATCAACTCGAGGTCCCACCCCTGCGCGAGCATCGGCACGGCCACCGCCTCGGCACCGACGCCCCGAATGGCCTGCAGCGGGTTCGGGTAGGTGGGGTGCTCCACCAGCACCCGTTCACCCGGAGACACCAGTGCGCGCAGCACGAGCGCGAAGCCGTGCTGGGCGCCGTTGGTCACCAGGATCTGCTGCGGGTTCGTGGGCAGACCGCGGCGCGCGTAGCTCGCGGCGATCAGTTCGCGCAGCTCGGGGAGGCCGAACGCCTGGTAGCCGTGCCCGCTGAGGTGCTCGGGCAGCAGGCACCGGGCGCGATCCAGTGCAGTGGTCAGCTCCGGTGGCGCGGGCAGCGTCGCTTGCGCGAGGTTGATGAACTCGCCGGTCGCCGGGGGCCAGCCGCCCGGATCGGGGTTCGCGCGGTCGCCGGGGAGCCGGACCCAAGAACCGGATCCCTGCCTGCTGGCTGCGAAACCCTCTTCGCGCAGCAGTTCCAGCGCGCGCACCACGAGGGTGCGGCTCACCCCGAGCGCTTCGGCGAACTCGCGCTCGGCAGGCAGCCGGGTACCGGGCGGCAACCGGCCGTCGAGGACGAGCCGCCGCACGGCGCGGTGCAGGCCGCGGGAGCTGGGGCGGCCGGAGTGCCAGTCCTGGAGCAGGTCCGCGATACCGCGGGCGCCGACTCGACCGATCACGCGGGACATGGGTCCAATAATTGCAGATTGGACCTCGTACTCGGTACCAATACCCGGGTACCTCTCGAAACATGACTTCGACAACGGCTCAGGTGGATCTTTCGCCGATACCGGTGCGAGTGCGCCCGGCCGCCCGGCTGCCGCAGCTGCTGATCGGGCTTTGGCTCTACGGCACGAGCATGGCGTTGATGGTCCGCGCCGGGCTCGGATTGTCGCCGTGGGACGTGCTGCACGACGGGCTGACCAACCGGCTGGGCTGGAGCTTCGGTGCTGTCACGGCGTTGACCAGCATCATCGTGCTGCTGCTGTGGGTGCCGCTGCGGCAGCGACCGGGCATCGGCACCGTCGCCAACGTCGTGGTCGTAGCCGGGTCGGTGGATGTGGCGCTGGCCGTGCTGCCGCAGGCGCACGCGCTGGTCTGGCAGCTCGCGTTGCTGGTGGGGGGAGTGCTGCTGAACGGCGCGGCCACTGCGGTGTACGTCGGCGCCCGGCTCGGCCCCGGGCCGCGGGACGGCCTGATGACCGGCTTGCACGCGCGCACCGGCTGGTCGGTGCGGGTGGCGCGGACCGTTGTCGAACTCGTCGTGCTCGCCGCCGGGTGGCTGCTGGGCGGTTCCGTCGGCGTCGGGACCGTCGTGTACGCCCTGCTGATCGGGGTTCTCACGCAGTCGCTGCTGCCGTTGGTCGCGGTGCGCCGCAGCGGACAATCGGACCATGCCTAGCGTTGAAGTCGCGGAACAGGCCGGTGATCACTTCTCCGGACCCGACCGGAGCGAGGACGTGGTGCTGGTGCTGCCCAACGCGGTGGCGGTGCTCGATGGCGCGACGTCGTTGAGTCCGGCGGCACGCTCCGGAGGCTGGTACGCCGCGCAGCTCGCCGAGGCGTTGCGGCCGCGCTTGGCCGTTCCGGGCGCGGACCTGGCGGATGTGCTCGCCGAGGCGATCAGCGATGTGGCGGACACCTGGGAACTCCGGCCCGGCGCCTCCCCTTCGAGCACTGCATCGCTGTTGCGCTGGGACGACGACCACGTCGAGGCCCTGGTTCTCGCGGACAGCCCGATCGTGGTGTTCACCGGGGACGGCCCGCAGCCGGTGATCGACGACCAGCTCGCGGCGCTGGGCAGCGGCGGCGGTTACCGCGAACGCCTGCTTTCCGGCGGCGGATTCGGCGCAGGGCACCGCCGCGCGCTGGGTTCGTCGATGGATCGTACGTCCCGCTGGCGCAATGTCGACGGAGGTTTCTGGGTCGCCGAGGCAGTCCCCGAAGCAGCGTTCCACGCCGCCCGCGCCGACTGGCCGCGGCCTGCGGTGCGAGCGGCCTTGGCGGCCACCGACGGTGTGTCCTGCGGGGTGCAGGAGTACGGCAGCTACGAGGACTGGTCGGCGATGCTCGAGGAGGCGTCCCGCGCCGGGCCCCGAGCCGTGCTGGACCGAGTGCGCGCAGCCGAGGAGGCAGACCCGGACGGAACCCGCTGGCCGCGACCGAAACGGCACGACGATCAGGCGCTCGCACTGGTTCGGTTCGCTAGTCCGATCGTGTGATGTTGCACACCGGGCTCCTGGAAAAAAGATCTCTGCACCTAGAGACATTCGGCATACCACCAAGTAACCTGGAAGGCGTCCACCTGACCCCCAGGGGTGGACTTAACGCCCCCGCACTCCCGGTGACCCCCAGGCCGGTTGAGCGCGGGGGCGTCCTACTTTCAGGGGTAATTCACTTTCTCGCGCAACTTTGCGGATGCTCACTCGTTTGTGTGGACAAGGGAACCTGTCACCGCCGCCCGCGGTCTCATCCGGTGGCCGCACGCAAGACTCCAGCCCTGGGAGGGATCACCCGTGGACCTGCACACTCGGATCGAGCTGTTCGGTGGCCCCGAGGACGGCCGGGAGATCACGCTGCCTGCCGGGGCCGACGGCGCTCCGCTATCGCCGCTGCCCGTGCCGCGAGACGGTTCGGAACCCGCCGATGAAACCCCCGCGTGGTACGTGAAGGATCACCAGCGTCCGCACGGCGTCTGGGTGTACAAGTACACGATCTCCCCGTCCGTCCGTGAGACCCGCGTGCAGTGAACCGGCGGCCGATCAGCGCTCAGCACGTCTTCCCCCACCACGCACACCGCATGATCAGCCGCGCCGAGCACAGGCGCCCGCTTCCAAGCAGCCCCGCACATTGGCGGAATTCGAAACAAGCGAGCCCACCGGAATCGGTGCTCAGCTCAGGGCGCGTCAGCCGCTGGTCCTCGGCGTCCCCGACCGGACCGTCATGGACATGATGGGTTGGTCGACGTTGTCGATGAAGAAGCGCTACGTCACCGACGAGATCCGGCTAGACGCGGCGGGCAGGCTGAACGCCTTCCTTGGGGAAGCGACTGAGACCTCAACGGAGACCTGAAAAAGCCCCACCGGCAACCGGTGGGGCTTTTTGGCTGGTCTGAGCGGTGGCCAGGGGCGGGGTCGAACCGCCGACCTTCCGCTTTTCAGGTCTGCGAAACCCCGTTCGGTGGCGTTCAACGCGTTCATACAAGCTGGTCACGGGATTGCGCACATGCTGCTGAACCGCCTTGAACGCTGACGAATGAGACCAAAACTGAGACCAGCGACGCCGCGGCTGTGGCCCGCACCGACCAGCGCGCTCTTGCACAAGCCGGTTTCGCATGGACGACGTTGAAACAGCCACAGGAACGAGGCGACTGTGGCACATTCAAACCATGATCGGCTCTCGTCGTCTCGGTGGCCGTAAGCGTGCCCGACAGCCCGCCCGGCCAGTCGGGCTGGGCATACGCCGCCCGGCTGGCACTCGCCGGAAGACCCGCTCCCCTCCGGCGGGGACTCAACCCCGGCTGCGGCGCCGCCTCGATATGACTCAGCTCCTTACGCTATGCGCCGCGCTGGGCACGCTCGCGTTGGCCATACCGCAGCTCATCAGCGCCAACGCCCAGAGCCACAACCTGGAGCAACAGCAGATCACCGAGCGGTTGAGCAAAGCCACTGAGCAGCTGGCCAACCACGACATCCTTGAGGTCCGCCTAGGCGGCATCTACAGCCTAGAACGCATCGCCCGCGACTCCGAAGCCGATCAGCCCACCGTAGTCAACCTGCTGGCTACCTTCGTGCGCGAAACCACGAAGCGGGGCGGGCCGGGGGCGCGGGATTCCGGCACCGTCCCGGCCGATGTGCAGGCCGCACTGACCACCCTCGGCAAGCGTCGTCCGTTACCCACTGATCCAGCCATCGATCTCAGCTTCGCCAACCTCGGCTTCGCCAACCTCAACGGCGCCGACCTCACCAACGCCAACCTCAACGGCGCCGACCTCACCAACGCCAACCTCGACGGCGCCAACCTCACCGGCGCCGGCCTCACCGTTGCCGGCCTCTACGGCGCCAGCCTCACCAACGCCGATCTCGGCGCCGCCAGCCTCACCGGCGCCAACCTCAACGGCGCCGACCTCACCGGCGCCAACCTCACCAACGCCAGCCTCACCAACGCCAGCCTCGCCGCCGCCGACCTCAACGGCGCCGACCTCACCAACGCCAACCTTCACGGCGCCAAACTCCCCTACGCCAACCTCGGCGGTGCCAACCTCAACGGCGCCAACCTAACGGGTGTTTGGGGGTTGCCACCGCCGTAATCTCAGGTGCGACGAATGCCCATAATCCACATTATCGTTACGATCTGCTGCTTGACCAGGTGCTCTTATAAGGACAAATTTCCTCTATGGACGCCGAGGCGGGAAGCAGCTGAGAACCGGTTCGCGCGACTGCTGATTTACAGACCACGCGACGCGGGGCGTTGACCAGGAATAACGACTGCTTCCTGATAGATTTGGGCACAGATTTGGCACACTGCACGCGCCGGCGGGATGGAGCGGCTGGCTAGGGCACTCTCGCCTTCAAGCTCTGAGCAGGCATGCTCGCTCCCGTCCGTCGCAGTCGGTTCTAATTCTGGAACTCTCTGTCGGCGCCAAGGCAAACGCGAGCGAACTCTTGCGAATGCATTCGGAAACGCAATCGAGGCGTGGATATCCGGCTGTGGCCGACTAGCGCATGAGTAGCGTAAGTTCCGAGACTCGTTACGTCTGGTAGTGCTTGGCGAGGTGGTCACGGAGCCGCGCGTGGCGGAATTGGTAGACGGCTCCTGTCGTTCGCAGTACGCCGTAGTCGTTGGCGTCTTCGAGGAATCGTTTCGGGCGCCATGGCAACCGTCCGGTCAGCGGTAGCCACAGCCTCGCGAGTAGGATCCAGCTTCCCCACGCAGAGAGTACGAAGCGCATTGGCGCCATGTTGATCCCGAGTGTTGGGTCGAATCCGAATCCGAATGGTACTGGTATCATGGCTGCGACCACGATCGTCGTGGCGGTCCTGATAAGCGTGACGGTTCGGTCACGGGTCAAGAGTGTCCATGGGCCAGTCGCTTGGGAATCGGAGGCATCCCCGACAGCCGCCAAGAAAATGCTTGGACCCCCGAGTGCACATCCGTACGTGAGCCCGAATACGAGCCCGAAAAACAGCCCGACTGCAAGCCCGGACCCAAACCCATTCGCAAGCACGTCCAAAATCGCGACCGTGAGCCCGACCACCAGTCCGGTTACGAACCCAACCGTGAATTCGAAGGTGGACGTCTTGAAGTAGGTAACCCACCTGGCGCGTGTTTGGCCACCTCGTCGGCGCAGGCTTAGACGCAGGCGCTCTGGATTCCAGGTGTGACCGCCGGAAAATCGCACTTCGTTGACTAACCCGGCCGTGAGCCCCGCTGTGAGCCCCGCTGTGAGCCCCACATTAACCGCGGACGTGAGCCCCACTGTGAGACCAGCCGTGGGTTCGCGTGGGACCCCAAGCCCGATCCCGACGGCAAGCGCGATCTGGATTCCGCCCGTAAGCACGTACATGAGCGCCGCAAAGAGCCCGACCGCGAGCACGACGAGTGCTGTGGTGATGAGGATTCGCGTGTGGCGGTGGAGGGTGGCGGGGAGGTGCCACCAGGTGAGGTCGTGGGTGTTGCGTTGTTGGAGGTGGGTGGCGAGGTAACCGAGCCAGTGACGGGCACGGCCGGGGTCCCAGTTCGGGCGGGATGGTCTGCCTGGACCGGTGTTCGGGTGTGCGTAGACGGTAGTGATGTATTGATCTAGGAGGTGTTCTTCTACAGCTGTTTTAGTGGGGAAGCGCCGTCTGTCGAGCAGATCGAGTGGCTTGGGGCCTGCGGTGTCGTTGTAGACGGTGCGGGCGAGCACGATCATCAAGGGCGTGCTCAGCACGGTCCGCAAGTCTTGGTTGACAGGTTCGGTGGGTGCGACCGAAAGGTGCTCGAATACCTCTCCCCAGGCGGGGGCGCGGTCTTTGCTGGTGGTGCGGCAGAGATAGTCGCGGGCTTCGTCGAGACTGAGGGGTTCGAGGGCGATGGCCGCTGCGCCGCTGACGGCTTTGATTCCGCGTGCCGCGGTTGCGTATTCATCTGGTCGGCTGGTTACGATTAGTGGTCGATCGAGCGTGCCGATCTTCTTGATCGCGCCTGAGTGATGGCGTTCGGAGATCTCGTCGAATCCGTCTAAGATGGGCAGGATGAGTCCACGTTCGATGAACACTTCAGCTTGTCTCGCCTTGGTGACGGAGTCACGAACTCCCAAGTAGGGAAAGTCTTGGACCAGTTGCTTGGCCAGCCAGCGAGGCAACTCGGTTTCGCTGGGGTTCCATCCGCCGAGACTGAACAGCACGGGTACCGGTCTGGCGTGCTCGATTTCCCGTTTCTTTAGCAAACTGAGGATGAGGCGATGGGCGAGCACGGTCTTTCCCGCACCGGCCTCCCCGAGGATCACCAGCCGCTTCGACGGGACGGCCTCGTAGGTGTCCAGGATCTTCGTGAACCGGCCGTCGAGCGGCAGCGGCTCGGAGCTGCCGTCGATCTTTTCCGGGTGGTCGACCAGGTCGTCCGCAGCGGTGTGCCAGCGCACCGGCAACGCGTCCTGATCACGGATACCCCACGTGCCCAGCTCTCGATCACTCGCCGCCCCCACTTGCCAGGCGAGATTTCGAAGCAGATCTGCTTGCTTCTCGTCGAGGTCCCGTTGGCCGGAGCGGCCGGACGACATCCAGATGGAACCGTAGTTGGCACCGATCTGGTTGCTGTCCCCACCCACCTGGCCGCTGAGGTCGTTGTGGATCTCGTTGTCCCCTGTCACCTCGCACAGTGTGCCGCAAAAGATCTACGTGCCGTGCACGAGTTTCGCCAAGCACCTTGCCTTGACAGCAGACCCTCAACTACTCGTCGTGCTGCCACTGATCCCGGAGCTGGGTCTTAACGCTTTCAAGATCG
Organism: Saccharopolyspora galaxeae; assembly: GCF_016526145.1. Lineage (GTDB taxonomy): Bacteria > Actinomycetota > Actinomycetes > Mycobacteriales > Pseudonocardiaceae > Saccharopolyspora_C > Saccharopolyspora_C galaxeae. The sequence continues at coordinate 173,202 of NZ_JADDUE010000002.1, read as the reverse complement.
AATCGAAAGTGGCCGCTGGGCAAGGTCACGTCGGGGACTACCCATCCGCGGTCAACCCAACGCTGCACGGTCCTAGTTGACACACTCAGCTGTTCAGCAAGTTCTCGGGTCATCAGTAGGCCCACAAGCTCACTGTTGTCCGCGCGTGAGCGTCGTGCAACCCACCTGTACATCTATGTTCACTCAAGTGATCTATAGTCCACTAGTGTCGCCGTGTGTCGTTTTTTGTCCGTTTTTGGCGTGGAGGAGGTCCAGGCGTCGCCGTTGGTGAAGCGGCCCTACGACCTCCGCCACGCCACGGTGTCCACGTGGCTCAACGCGGGTGTGGAACCAACGCGAGTCGCTGAGTGGGCGGGACACAGCGTGCACGTCCTGCTCCGGGTCTACGCGAAGTGCCTCGACGGGGGCGAGCAGGCGGCTCGGCAGCGAGTTCAGGACCTCCTCGGCGACGCCGAACTGTGGCACGTATATGGCACAGACGGCCGTGAAACCCCGTAGTTAGCCGGACACGGCCGGACAACAGAAAACGGCCCGGTTGCCCTGTCATTGCAGGTCACCGGGCCGTTGTGGCTGGTGTGCCGGGTAGAGGATTCGAACCTCTGAAGCTTGCGTGGCTGATTTACAGACCACAGGACACAACGCCCTGACCAGCCAAAACGACTATCGATAGGCCAACTTGGGCACGGATTTGGCACAGACGCCGTCGGAACCACGCTCCTGCTACCTGTGGCCCGGGTTGACCGTCGGGAGAGACTGCGTCGCATGGGGAACTGGGAGAACCACGATCAGGTTGTGGCGAACACCGACGTTGGCGGTAGCGGGATCTTCGGCAGCCACGTACAGCAGGGCACCAGCGGCGAAGTCGTCGAGACCCGCACGGGACTGTTCGAGTCGTACGCGACCGTGAAGTTCGACAACGGTTACACCGAAGAGGTCCGCGCCAGCGACCTGAAGAAGGGCAGCTGGTGGTGAGTGTTCAGAGCTGGGCTGCGGTTCTACCGCGACGGACACCTGTCCGCCGGCGCCTCGAAGCTGGTCTGACGGCCCTGGCGGCCATGCCGGTCACCTTCACCCCGTGTCCGGTCTCAATCAGCGACGCCTAAACCCTGCAGGACAAGTTCGGCTCACTGAACACAACAGCGGGTCAGCACCCGGAGGCACTGACCCGCTGGTCAGACAGCTGCAATAACGTCGAACGTGCCTAGAGCTAAGGATCATCACGACGGGTTGTCAGTGTCCTTGCGGCGGCGTCGGCGTGACGTGATGAACGCTCTGATCCCGATCACGATCCCGATGAGGATGGCGAGTTCGCCCACCGTGATCAGTGCTGCGGCTCCGAAGTGAACCCCCGTGCCGGGAGTGTGGGCCAGTGCGGACCACACGAGTCCCGCGACCAACACGGCCACACCAGACAGGATGACGATCAGCGGGCGTGCAGCGGGTTTACTCGCGAGACCCATCACAACGGATTTCCTTGTCCTTCGTAGAAGTTCCAGCCCGCGCCACGGACAGCGCCGTAGTAGGCGCTGGTGACCTCGTCGCAGGACACTCTCCGGGGGTCGACCCACACCGGGTACGCCTCCGCGCATGCATCGAGGAGATCCGACCAGAACTGGTTGTCACAGTCCAGCCGGTCGGTGGTGGAGTCTTTCGAGTAGCAGGCATCGTGGGTATCGCATGAGGGGCGGAAGTTGGCGTCTAGGTAGGAGTCGGGCGCGCTGGTACAGCCGTTGCCCATGATGTGATCGGGCATGGGCGTCAGGGGGCCGAGTTCGCTGATGTCGGGCACCGAGGCAGGGTCGATGCCTGCGGGGAGCCGATCGGGTTCTCCGGGGGTTGGGGTCGCGGTGACGGTGCGTCCGCCGTCAGTGCTGGTGTAGGTGATGCCGTGCCACGTATAGGACTGTTCCTGCGTAGTACCGATGGCGGGTGTGGTGGTGGCGAGGCACAGTGCGGCGGCGGCGACGAGGGTGCCGAAGACTCGGTGTAAGTAGCTCATATCGGCGAGCGTGGCCTGGGTCCGGTGCCGGCGTGCTGATTTTCCGATCAGCCCACCCATTCAGAGCAGGAACAGTGAGCAGGACAAACGGTCGTTCCTGCGCGACGCGGAAGCCGCTGCAGGCTGCCAGCGGTCGAGTTCGGACGCTGGCGCCACCGCCCCACGTCCTGCGCATCCGCCCGGACCTACGCGCCACCGACCTCTGAGCACACGTCACGTATCGCGCGGCCGCACCAGACGGGACGGCAACCAGTGCGTCAACATCATCCCGCCACCCGAACCATCAGCACGACCGAGCCGGTAGCGCACCAACGCGATCCACGCACCCGTCGACGCCCGACCCCAACAGCACAGCTCACCCGGCGCTTGCTCGCCGACAGCCCACCCCGACCCGAACACCACATCCCCGGCACCGAACAGCCCCGGCAGATCGATCCACACCGGCCGCGGCGGCCGCACCGGACGGTCCTGGTCGAGAAAACTCGGCGGCGGAGCCTGCAAGTCGAACACGCGTTCATAGTGCTAGTTGCGCACGCAAGATCGCCATACTGGGAGCAGGAACGATCAGGCCCCTACCTATCGTGGCTGTAAGTGCACCGAAGTCACCGACTCTGAGGTCTACCGGATGAGCAGCAGGAACCAACCGACCGTTGCCGTGGTTGGTGTGGGCAGTGTCGGGGCGATGGCGTTGTGGCAGCTCGCCAAGCGAGGCGTGCCGGTCGTGGGTTACGACAGCTATTCCCCTGGGCATGATCGAGGCGCGGCTGGCGGGGAGAGCCGGATTCTGCGGGCCGCGCCTCGGCGGGGTCCGCAGTACGTGCCGCTGCTGCGGCGTGCTCGCGAGCTGTGGCAGGAACTCGAAGACGAGAGCGGGCATCGGCTGTTTCACCAGACCGGCTGCGTCACCGTCGGCCCGGCGGAACACGCCGGACTTCGCGCAGTCAAGGACATCGCCGAGGCACAGGACCTGCCGCTCGAGCGGTTGGAAGCAGCCGAGGCCGCGCGTCGGGTGCCGGAACATCCGCTCCGCGACGGGGAAGCCATGGTGCTGGACCCGGATGGCGGACTGCTGCGGCCCGAGGTCAGCCTGCTCGCAGCCGCATCCCGCGCGGAGGCGCTCGGCGCGCAGATCCGCCGCTATACGCCCGTCGTGGAAGTCCAGAATCACGGCGACTTGGCGACCGTGGTCACCGAGCACGGTAGGCAGAGCTACGACCGCGTGATCCTCGCTCCAGGCCCGTGGCTCCAGGGATTTCCGGTGATCCCGTCCCGCGACGTGACCGTGAGCAAGGTCGATGTCCTTTGGTTCGCCCGCCGCTCGCCCGGGACCTTCCTGCCCGAGCGGACCCCGGTGGCCATGCGGGTCGGGGAGCCGGCCATGTCGTGCTGTCCTGGAGCAGACGGCGCGAAGATCGTGCCGCGCGAACAGGACAAGGCCGAGATCGACTTTCCCGAGACGCTGCCGCGCGACGTTCTTGCCAACCAGGTCGCGCAGGCTCATGATGCCGTCGAGCAGGTCATGCCCGGGCTCTTCCCCAGTCCGATCCGCACGGCCACCTACAGCGAGGCATACACCGCCGACGGGCACGGACTGCTTGGCACACCAGGCATTAACGAGGCACTGGTCATCGCCGCCGCGTTCTCCGGGCACGGCTTCCAACTCGCGCCCGTCCTCGGCGAGATCAGCACCGATCTCGCCCTCACCGGCACCACGCCCCACAACGTCGCGTTCCTCGCCCCGGACCGCCAGCAGCACGGCTGACGCTCACTCGACACACTCCCGAACCGCGCGATCAAGGCACAGCACGCCACCCATCCCACGGGCGTGGGCCGTTGCGTCCCTGCAGGCAGGCCAGCCGGTGAACGAGCTGTTCGCCAACCACAGGGTTCTTCTCGGCGACCTGGGCGGCCATGGTGGTCATGCGGAGTTCGCGGATGTCGCGCAGGACCTCGAAGCCGTCCCAGGTGGTGACGTCGTAACCGTAGGTGCGGCAGTACTGCGTCCAGGTCTCGACGTCGAGCCAGCCCGTGGTCACACGCGAGACCGCAGTAGAGACCAGGTCCCACTCCGGCGGCCCGTAGGCACAGCGCTCGAAATCGAGCAGCACCACACCGGCCGAGGTCGCAGCGACGTTGCCGCGCCAGGCATCCCCGTGCACCAACCGCCACGGAATGCCTGCGGGCAACTCGGCATAGGCGTCCTGCAGCTCGGACAGCCGCTTCTGCAGCCAATCGCGATCAGCCGGAGCGAGCGAACTCGCGGCCTCGATGCGCTCGGCCAACCGCACGAACGGCGCGAGTTCGGGCAGGTTCAACGAATCCGGCGAAGCCAGACTGTGCAAGTCCCGCAGCAGCGCGGCGACATCGGTCGTGGTGCCCTGCGCGTGCGACGGAAGCTCGTGCCAGAACGTCACCGGCCGCTCCCCGATGAGGACCGGCCTGTCCTGGTCACTCCACGGGCGCACGACCGAGACCCCGGAACCCGCAAGCCAGCGCGTCACCAGCAACTCTTTCCGCGCTGCAGCCGTTTGGCCGGCGCGGGCAATGCGTGCGACGACGCCTCCACGCAGGCGGTACAGAACGTTCTCGCCATCGCGGATCAGCTCGGCCGACGCATGGTCCAAGCCGACCTGATCGCACGCCTGCCGCAGCACGTCCGCAGTTCCCACGCTCATACCGTGGCCACCGCTGATTCGATGCGACCACGCAGCTCGGTGACCTCGTCGACTTCCTGATGAGCACGTGCGTACCCGCTCAGCACCCGGAGATCGTCGGCGGCACGCCGGGACTTGATCGGCGTAGCCGCTTCCAACGCGCTGCTTCCCAAGCCCGCCGCTTCGATCGGATCGCCGGTGACCATCACCAGGGACGCAAGCTTGGTCTGGCTGATCGCGCGCGACCGCGCCGCGGTGTCCCCGTGCCCTCGTACTGCCATGTCCAGCCGCGTCGTTGCGTCAGTGATGAAACGGCCCTGGATGGCCAATTCCCACAGCGCATGACCGGTATCGCCAGCATGTTGGGCAGCGTCGTAGTACGCCATCCACGGCGGATCATTCGCCGGTTCAGCATGTCCGAACGCTTCATCGGCATTGCCGACGGCCATCGCCGTCTCCTGAAATCGCTGAAGCTTGCCCAAAGCCCGCGCCCGTGCCGTGTGCAACATCGCCTGCTCCGTGGCCGCGAGCCGGTCGCAACGAACCAACGCCATCTCGGAGAAGGTCAGACCCGAGTCCGGATCGCCGCACCAAATCGCCTGTCGCGCCATCGAGGACAAGATCTTGGCGCGCAAGTGCCAGTCACCGGCGTCTTCGGCGCAGCCCAGTGCGAACCGGAACATCCGACGCGCATCGTCGTGCGCGTAGGCGTCGAATGCCATGAAGCCGGTGACGTGGCCGAGGTAGCCGACCGCGGAAAGCAGTTCGGCCCGCGTCCGCTCTGAGCACCGCGCGTTGAGGAGCTGCACTGCGAATCGCAGTTGAGCCATCACCGCTTCACGGACGAAACCGCCGCCATAGCGGGCATCCCAGCTCCCGAAAGCTTGCGCTGCGGCACGCACTTCGGCGACCTCGGACGCCCCGACCACAGGCGGGACGGGAGTCGGCTCGGTGAACGCGAACATGTCGATGATGCGTGCGCTGCCCATCGAGGCCGCGCCGACTCCGGTCGTGCGTAAGAACTGCTGCCTGTCCACGTTGTCCTCGTGACGGTGCTCCCGCCGCGGGCGCCGGAATCCAAGCTCGCTGTCGGTGTCCACACCCAGCGTCCCGCGCAGCGCTGCACGTCGATGCTCGTCCTGCGGCCAGCGGATTTTTCCCTGCTCAAGCTTGCCGACGTAGTTGGCGTCGATCTCCGCGATGTTGGTGGCTTCGGTGTTCTCGTAGATCCACGCATTGACCAGCTCGGCAAGCTCCTGGCGCGTCAATGGTTCCCCGGAGGCGTTCGGTGACTCGACGCCCTCCCGAGCACGACGCAGCAGCTCATTAGCCTCTGGCATGGACGGCCCCTCATCCACGGTTTGGGAGTTCCCTCACACAAACAGTAACCGTGGTGGCGCAGCTCGATCTTCCCTCAATCCTCCCCCTCCATTCCCCTTGACGGCCCCGCAATCCGCCGTCCCGCCCATCAGGCTCCGGCGCCAGTCTGTACGCAGCGTGAGCAACGACGCCGAGGTAGCGGCTCGCCGATCAATGGGGAGGTAGTCGATCCATGTCGCACGAAGAGGTCGAGCATGGAAGGGCGCGGGCGGATGTCGAGTTCTCGTTGGCGGACTACCGCTTTCGTTACGTCCCGGGAATCGTCGGCGAGTCCAAGCGGGTGGTTCACCAGGCTGTCTTCACCGATGGCGCGTCGGTCTGGTCCCTGTGCCGGAACAAGTTCGGCATCGCCGAGGTCGAGGAAGTCGGACGCTGGGGAATGCCGTGCATGCAATGCACCGCCCGAGCGGCCGCGGCGGCGACGAAACCTGCGCTCAATGCAGGTTCGCAGGTCATCGAGGGAAGTGACGTGCGATGACCGGCGCGGTCCTGGTTCTACTTCTGCTCGCGATCAGCCTTGGCTTGCTCGCCTGGCCGCCGGATGCCCCACCCCAGCACGAACAGAACCCGGTCAGGCCGTGGAGTCGCTGATGACGGGACTGGTGTGGACGGCGAGCATCACGGAATCGCAGTGGCACGCCGTGATTCGGTGGGAGTGGTGCGGTGCTCGACCAGTGGCCGTCTGCGGCCACGTCATTCCGGGCAAGGTCCACGGCCGCCGAAACGTCGAGCCACCGCAGGACCTTGGCCGATCGTCGTGCGCTGCGTGCTGCGCCGCGTTGGCGGTCGAATACGGCCGGATGTCCGGCTCGCCTGCTGCGCAGGCAAGGGAGCCCGACGCGACCGAGGTGTTCGAAGCCCTGGCGAACAAGGAAACCGCTCGCGACTTCGAGCTAGCGAGTGTGCTGGAGCGGTTTCCGTGCTGGCCGTCGGTCGACCCGGACAGGCGTGCGCTGAGGAATCCGCGACATGTGTCCTGGTTAGCCGCCTGAACCCCGTGACCGCGACTCGCCTGTCAGGCCCAGCCGTGGGCCGTCTCGATCCCCGGTCGGCGGTGTTGGTCCCGATACAGCACCGCTGACCGGTTTCCACCTGTTCAGGCCGAGGGCGCCACCTAGGCAGCCGTTCGGCCTGCCCGTAGCCTTAAGCGAGCCGATGAGGAGCAGCGCTTGATGGAGAACGCGACGTTCACGCCGCAGACCACCCGCCAAGTTCTGGAGACCGCGAGCGAAGCCGCAGGAGTGGACCCCCGCGGCGCCGAGCTTGTCCGGATGGGCGAGAACGCCATGTTCCGCCTCGCCACCGCCCCGATCATCGCCCGCGTCGGCCGCTCGGTCACCGCCGCCCGCAAGGAAACCCGCGTGGCCAGCTGGCTTGCCGCGCACCAGATGCCCGCCGTCAGGCTCGCCCCGACCGATCGGGAGTTCTTAGCCGTCGGCGACCTGGTGGTGACCTTCTGGGAGTTCATCGAGGAAAGCGACCAGCCGGTCACTTCCGGCGAACTCGGGGACATGCTTCGTCGGCTGCACGCCATCCCCGAGCCTTCAGACCTCGCGCTGCCGTTCTTCGAGCCCATGCCGAAGGTTGAGAGCCGCCTCAAGAACATCGGCTCGGCGCTGTCCGACGACGAACGCGCGTTCCTCAGCAGCCGCAAGGCCGAGCTCGACAAGCAGTTCGCCAGCCTGAGCTTCCAACTCGGGTTCGGCCCGGTGCACGGCGACTACCACAAGGCCAACCTCATGCGGGACCACAGCGGGACCGTGCGGGTCATCGACTTCGAAGACTTCTGCTGGGGACCGCGCGAGTGGGACGCCTGCGTCGAAGCCGTCCGATACCAAGCCATGGGCTGGGTCAGCAATGGTGACTACACCGCCTACATCGACGCCTACGGCTTCGACCCGTTGGAGTGGCCAGGGTTTCCGGTCATCCGGGCCATCCGCGAACTCAACATGACTACATGGCTCGCCCAGCAGACCGGTCAGTCCCCAGAGGTCGACGACGAGGTCCGCAAGCGAATAAAGGACCTACGTGACAGCGAGCGCCCGCGCCACTGGCGCACATTCTAAGTGTGGAACACTGCCCTCATGAATGCTCAAGCCTGGATCGCACTGTATGCGGCCGTGGTTTCAACAGGAACGTTGCTCTGGCAAGCAACTTCCTACTGGCACACAAACCGACCACAACTAATTCTGACATTGAAGCCGTACCATATACCGAAAAAGTTGCCAGAAAATATATCACTGTGGGGCCTCGACGAGAAAATTCGACAAGGCAAAGGGAGAGCAACTTCCCTGTTTGATATTTCCATCTTCAATCCTCGCCCCACTAAGACACAGGTTACCCGAGTAACCATGTACCAACGCATCGACGACAAATACAGAAACTGGGACGTAAGTCCAGCGTTAGGCGTTCCATTCTGGCTGGAAGCTGGCGAAGAGAAGCGCTTTGTGCTTGACAGCATCGACCTTTCAAACCCGATTTTTGAAGGAGAGTTTGGAGTCTTTGCCCAGGTCGGCGCAAGAAGGAGGGCCTTCCAGGCAACGGCAGACGCCAACCGCGACGGTCAAGTAATCCTCGACCCCGAATACTATCAGAAACTAAAAGAGGTCGCGGACGAGGAGCCCCCAACCATCCACTATGAGTACGTCGAACCTTGGCGGCCCGGCAATGAAGGCAACCAGCCCAAGTAGCCACAATTAAAAGCCGACGGCTAATGAGCTAGTATGCCGTTTTCTGCGTCACGTATTTTTCAAACTCAGCAACGGAAGGTACATCCGATTTTTTGCGGAGTCGGGCGCGGAACTCGTCGAGGTAGGAGTTGACGCGGTACGACTTGAGGCCAGCGGCAGTGTCGACGACCTCGCGGGCGATGGTGACAGCCTGCTCGACTTCGTTCGCCTGCAAATAGGACGTGGCGAGCACGGTTCGGCAGAAGGACAGGCTGCGGACGTAGAGGCTTTCGGATGCCTCGATGGACTTGGCTGCGTGCTCGGTGGCCAGATCCGGTTTTTCGAGGTCGCGGAAGCAGTGGGCGAACTCGGCGTTCAGTTCGGCGGCGTCGAAGTACTTGATCCACTCGGGATCGTTCTCGGGGTTGCTGGCGCTGAGCTGCTTTTCGGCTTCCAACATCGCCGCAGTGGTTTCCTGCTCGTTGCCCTGCGAGGACAGCGCGCGAGCCTCCATGGAGTGGAACAGCGCCATCGCCGTCGGCGTCGCCTGCCCACGTGCGCCCTGCGCGGCCGCGCGCGCCAGGTGCACGGCTTGCTCGTAGTAGCCCAGGAAGTTCGCCTGGTGGCTCATGCCCGCGAGGATGCGTCCGGCCAGCGGTCGATCCCCTGCGGCCCGCGCGAGCCGGAACGCCTGGTGCAGGTAGCGCTGCGCGAGCGCGTGCTGTCCAGTGTCGTAACAAGTCCACCCGGCCAATCGAGTCAGCGCGGCGACCTCCTGGAAGTACCGCTGCCCTAGCTCGGTGCCTGGGGAGACATGAGGCAGCAGCGGAAGGACTTCGCTTTCCAAGTACTGCGCGACCAGCGGCTTCGGCCGACCTCCGCCATAGCGGTAGTCATACCCGGCGAACATCGCCGTCGCGTCGTGCACAGCCTGGACGTCGAACTCGCTGATCGGCCGCGGCTCCACCGGCCTCGAACGCTCGTCATCGCTGCCGAACATCCACTTGACCAGCAGGTTGCTCCACGCAGCCGGAACTACGAGCAGCTTGTCCGACTGCCCGGTCGGCCTCAGCTCGAACTCGGCGAGCCTGGTCAACGTCGTGATCGAGTGGCTGACGGTCTCCGGGTACTCAAGCGTGTCGTCGACGTTCTCGGCCGGTACCTCGCCGTAGCCGACGTCATCGACCGTCACCGGCCGCCCTACCGCGTGGCTAAGCACCCTGACCAGGACATGACAGGTTCGAGCCTTCGGCCGCCTGGTCGCCCCGCTCAGCCACTTCTCGACGTTGGTGTGCGTAGGAGCGATCGCTTCCCCGCCGTCGATGTTGCTGAGGTCGGTCATGCGCTTGGCCAGACCCTTGTTGGTCATGCCCGCTTCGCGCATCAACGCAGCTAGACGGCGGTTCGGTTCCCTCTCAGCCATGATCGATTGCCTCCGCCGAGTAGTAAAACATGCGGGCCAACCGCAAGGGGCACAAACGACATGTGGCGTGTGCCCCCTGTGCGCCAATGCGCCCCCACGTGTGCGCTGCCGTAAGAGCGCTGCGGCGCGGATTCTTGAGTCATGGCAACGGAGACGGAGTCCGGGAGCGATCAGCCCCGGCGTTCCGAGTCCACAGTGCAGAGAGGAGAAAGCCATGGCCAAGCAGTCGTTCCCCATGCCCGGCACCAGCGGCGGAGGGTTGCTGCCGAAAGTTCTTGGCACGCTGGTGACGCTGGCGGTCGTGACGCTGGTAGTGAAGGACCCCGTCGGAGCCGCGCACCTGGCCGGTCAGCTCGCCGGGTTCCTCGGGACCGTGGTCACCGGGCTGGCGACGTTCCTGCAGAACGTCCTCGGCTAGCTCAGGCGTTGTTCCAGGTGTTCCACGCGCTTCCGCAGCGAGCGCAGCTCGGACCGGATTGCTTCCAGGGTCTCCGAATCGCTGTCCGGAGTGGACACCTCCCCGCCGCGCAAGACTTTCTGCAGGTGGTCCTCCGGCCACCCGAGGGCCTTCGAGATGCGGCTCAGCGTCCGGGGATTCCGCCGACGGGTGCTCAGGACGTGCACCAGCTCGCGCACGGTCGTCAGCGAGATCTCGGCCTGCCCCGCGAGATCGGTCATCGTCATGCCGCGCTCGTCCAGCCGCTCGCCGATGGCTTGGCCGACCGCGTACCAGTCCTCGTTCAAGGGGCCTCCCGCCCGTCGTGACCTGCAGCAAGCCTAGCTGAGCCGATCACTTCACTCCCAATCCACTACCGAAACCGTTGACAATCCACTGCCAATTCACTATCAATATGAGCGTTAATCGACACCGGGAGGACGACATGAACGAACCCGTCCGCGAAGTTCCCAGCGCCGCCGAACTGGCTGGGATCGAAGCCGAGTTGCCTGAAGAGGACCGCCTGCGTGTGCGGGACTACTGGGAGGCCGTGATCTCCGAGGAGTTGGGAGCGCCGGAGCGTCCGGCGACGCCGCAGGTGTGGTCGGTGCTGGGCTCGGGCGAGCGGGTGCGGTTGCGCCGCTATCAACGGCGGGCGGGGAACGCGGTGCTTCGGCTGGTCACCGCCGAGAGCGATGCCCCGTCCGTTCCGCAGGGCGGGGAGGCTGCCTGATGATCGGCCACCTTGGACCCGCGGTCACGTTCGCCGCGACGTTGCCCGCGCTGCTGGTGGCTCATCACGTGGCTGATCACTGGGTGCAGACCTCGCACCAGTCGGCGAACAAGGGGCGCCCGGACGGGCTGGGCCGGTGGAGCTGCGCCAAGCACGTCCTGTCCTACACCACCGTGACCGCCGCAGTGGTCGGGCTGCTGTGGGCGGTGCTCGGTCTGCCGATCACCGCTCCCGGATTCCTCACCGGCCAGGTGGTCAGCGCTGTCACCCACTACTGGGCGGATCGGCGTTTCACCCTCGCTGCGCTGGCTGAGCGGGTCGGCAATGGCGAGTTCTACCGGGTCGGTACGCCGCGGACCGGCCACGACGACAACCCGACGTTGGGCACCGGTGCCTACGTGCTCGATCAAGCCTGGCACTGGCTGTGGCTCGCCGTCGCCGCCTTGATCACCGCGGTTCTCTGACCATCCCCATTTGTCCACTGTGTTCGCTCAGTTTGAAAGGACCGTCATGAGCAGCGACGACTTCGCCATCCAGATCAACGGCCGGAGCTACACCGCCGAGGACATCGCCGCGGGCGAGCACCACGACGACCCGGCAATCTCCGAGTCCGGCAACAGCGTCGTCAACGTCAATCTCGGGTCGGCCGTGGCCAGCGTTCAGGCCGAGTTCATCTTCGGCGACCTCACCTTCGACTGACCGAGCCCTCGCATCACGGCCCGAACACATCCTGAGCAGGAAAGGCACTGCCTTGTCTGAGATCACGAACGCCAGTCTGACCACCGATGTCGTGCTGTTCGCCGAGCACGACGGCTTTGATCACGTGTTGTTGATCCGCCGCGGCTGGGACCCGTTCGCCGGGCGCTGGGCGTTGCCCGGTGGCTACGTCGACACCGGGGAGCAGTTCGCCGACGCCGCGCGGCGCGAACTGCGCGAAGAAACCGGTCTTGCCGCCGAGCGCCTGATCCGCGTCGGCGTCTACGACGAGCCGCACCGCGACCCCCGAGGCCGAGTCATCTCCGTGGCCTACACCGCCCGGCTCACGACCATGCCGCAGGCCCGAGCCGGAGACGACGCCCGCGACGCCCAGTGGATGCCCGTTACCCAAGCCCTAACCAGCCCGCTGGCGTTCGACCACACCGACATCGTCCGCGACGCACTACGCCACATCCACAGCTAACGGCACCCCGAACCAGCCGCACCACTGTCCAGAAAGGACACCCGGCGTGACACAGACCCGACGCCCCGATGGCAAGCCCGAAACCCCTGCCGACACGAAGTTTTTCGATCAGCGCGCGGGCGGGTACCGCGGGCCGATCGACCGGCACGGCAACGCGACGACCGAGCAGAAGTTCCTGCGCAGTACCGCGAGGAACTGGAAGCCGAACCGCAAGTAGCGGTGCCCCCGGCCCAGCCATCCCGCCAAGAACGCGCTGGGCCGGGGCTCCCAACCAATGCCTGATCAATCAGGAGGAATTCGATGCTAGTGCGCCTGTTCCGGCTCGTCGCCGCACCCGTGCGGGTGACCTGCCGGGAGCTGCGATGGGTGGTTCTGCCGATCGCGCTGCTGATCGTGCTGTCGCTGTGCTCCGGGCTCGTGCGCACCGCCGCGCTGTGTGCGTTCGCCGTGGTCGTGCTGCTGCGCGCCGCGATTGTGTCCGTCGATTACCTCGCCGAGCACGTCCCGGCGCCGCGATTGAACTGGGAGGTGACCCGATGACGACGGCGACGAAAAGCGCCTACCCGGTCCCCGTGGACGACTTGCTGCCGCAGGCACGCCAGCTCTCCGAAGACCTCGGCGAGGTTCCGTCGCGGAACCGGCTGATGTCGGAACTGCGGATCGGCGCGAAGAAAGCCAACACGCTGCTGGATCTGCTCGGCACGTCGACGGCGCAGGCGAGCCCATCCCTGCACCTGGTCTCGGCGGCGGACTCGCAGGGCGCCGCCGACGAGCCGACGCAACCACTCGCCGAGGACCACGACACCGAGCAAATCCCGGAACCGGAGCCTGTCGAGTCCGGTACCGCTGACGCCGACGAGCCGGAGCACCCGGCGCCGCACAGCGCTCGGGAGTCGGTCGGCTCGGAGCAGGTCAGCGTTCACGCGAGCCCGGAGCCGTCGCCGGTTGGCAGGCCGGTGCCGCGGTGGCCGGTGTTGTTGCTGGCGTTGCCCGCGTTCGTGGCGATCTGGTCCGGCTGGGTCGGCCTCGGCGGCCTGACCGGGTTCGGCATCGTGCACCCGCTTCCCGGTATCTGGTCCGGGTTCGAAGTCAACACGGCCATCACGCTGCCGATCGGTGTCGAGACCTACGCCGCCTACGCCCTGCGGGTGTGGCTATCCGGCCGGGTCCCTTACCGCGCTCGCCGGTTCGCCAAGATCTCCGCGCTCGGCTCCTTGGGGCTCGGCGCGCTCGGCCAGATCGCTTATCACCTGATGACCGCCGCAGGCATGACCACCGCCCCGTGGTGGATCACCACGGTGGTCGCCTGCCTGCCCGTCGCCGTGCTCGGCATGGGCGCCGCCCTGACCCACCTGCTGCACACCGATCCTCCGGAGGTGTCCCCATGAACCAGCACCACGAGGAACACCACGACCAGGCCCAGCAGGAACCCGACACCGCGCGGGTGCTGCGGTTGCCGTCCGAACGCATCGACGCTCCCAATAGCGCCACGGCCGGACCGGCTGACGAGTCCCGCGAGGCCGAGGCGCCCGAGCACGAACCGGCCACGGAGTCGACCGAGTCGGACTCGGGCGAGGCGCCGGTGATCGAGGGCGAAGTTGTCGACTCGCCGCAGGTGGACCAGCCCGAGTCCAAGTCCGAGCCGGGTTCGTCGCTGGCGCGGTCGGAAAAGCGGTTGCCGATCCTGCCCGCCTGGGCCAAGGACCCGCAGGAATTCCAGGCCACCGCCCGATGGGCACTCGGGTATGCCGCGCACACCAGCGGCTACCACGCTGTTCGCTGCCCGGTGTATCTCGCGCGGATCCTCGCTCGGGTTCCGCAGGGCACCCTGCGGCTGATCCAGGCGGTGTCCCGGTGGATCGGCGACGCCGAAGGCCGCCCCGTCCGGCACGCCTCCGCCCGGCGCGAAGACGCTGCCGAGTACTTGAAGCTCTCGCAGCAGCGGGACGGCCGCGTGCGTGCCCGCGCGGCACTCGCGGCCGGGCTCGGCGCAGCGAGCATCACCGCGATCGTGCTGGGCTATGAGCTGTTGCCGTCGCTGGTGCAGTGGGTGGCGGTGGCCGCCATGATCGGCGGGCTCGGTTGGTTGGGAGCCCCGTCGGACAAGCCGATTGCTTCGCGGGCGGTGGAGTCGACCAAGGTCCCCAAGCTCACCTCCGGTGCGGTCGAAACCGCGCTGGCCTCGCTCGGGATCTCGCTGATCAACCAAGCACTCGGTAAGGGCGGCGGCGGGGTCGGGTTCCCCCGGCCGATCGCCCGCGACGGCAAGGGGTGGCGGGCGGATATCGACCTGCCGCCGGGTGTGATCCCGGGCGACATCATGGAGCGCCGCGCCAAGCTCGCCTCCGGGCTGCGCCGCCCCGTCGGCTGCGTGTGGCCGGAGTCCGACAACAGCGAGCACGCCGGACGCCTGGTGTTGTGGGTCGGGGATCAGGACATGCGCAAGGCCGCGCAACCGGCATGGAAGCTGCGCAAGGGCGCCCGCGTGGACTTGTTCCAGTCGCAGCCGTTCGGGACCGACCAGCGCGGCCGGTGGGTCGACCTGCGGTTGATGTTCACCAGTGTGGTCATCGGCGCGATCCCGCGCATGGGCAAAACGTTCGCGCTGCGTGAGTTGCTGCTGATCGCCGCTCTCGACCCCCGATCCCAACTGCACACCTACGACCTCAAGGGCACCGGTGACCTCGATCCTCTGGAACCGGTCACCCATGTGCACGGGGTCGGTGACGAGCCGGAGGAGATCGACAAGGCCGTGGCGGACATGCGCGGGCTGCGTCAGGAGCTGCGCCGGAGGGCGAAGCTGATCCGCGACTTGGCCAAGCAGGGCCTGTGCCCGGAGAACAAGGTCACTCCCGACCTGGCCAGCAAGCCCTCGCTGGGGTTGCAGCCGATCGTCATCGGGGTGGATGAGTGCCAGGTGTGGTTCGAGCACCCCGACTACGGCGAAGAGCTGGAAGAAATCTGCACCGACCTGGTCAAGCGGGGTCCGGCGTTGGGGATCGTGCTCATGCTCGCCACCCAGCGGCCCGACGCGAAGTCCCTGCCCACGGGGATTTCCGCGAACGCCTCGACCCGGCTGTGCCTGAAAGTCCAGGGACAGACCGAAAACGACATGGTCCTAGGTACCTCGAAGTACAAGCAGGGCGTACGCGCCACGACCTTCGCGTGGGAAGACAAAGGCATCGGCTACCTCGTCGGAGAAGGCTCGGACGCACAGATCGTGCGGTCGGTCGCCGGACTCGACGGACCGGCCGCGGAGAAGATCGCCGCCTACGCCCGGCACCTGCGGGAGCAGGCCGGAACCCTGTCCGGCCACGCCATCGGCGAACAGGTGGAGTCCGAAGAGAACACCCGTAGGGACACGCTGCTCGAAGACATCCTGACCGTCGTGCCCGAAACGGAGAAGAAGGTCTGGAACGAGCGCGTCATCGCCCGGCTCTACGAGCTACGGCCCGAGGTCTACGGCACCTACCGCGAGGCAGCCGACCTGACCGCCGCCTTGAAGCGGCACGGCATCCGCACCGCCCAAGTCTGGGGCAGCACCGACGACGGCAAGGGTGCGAGCCGCATCGGCATCACCCGCGCCGACATCACCGCGGAAGTTGCGGAGCGTAACCGCAGCAGCGGTGCCGCCTAGCCCTCGACAGGTCTCTAGACCTAGAGCCTGCCGCTTCTAGGTCTAGAGACCCCGCTAGACACCCCTTCCCGCCATCACCAGCGCCCTAGTGCCTAGAGGCGCCCGGGCCGACCTGTGCCCAAAACCGCCCAGGAGGCATCTGTGACCCCCGACGGCTCCACCACCGTGTTCCTGCTCCTGACCCTCACGCTTTTTACTCTGGGTTACATCGCGAGCTGCAAACTCTGGCCGTTCAAGCCCTGCCGCACCTGCCACGGCGAAGGCAAGCTGCGCTCCCCGTTCATCCGCGCCCTCCGCCACTGCCCGCCCTGCGGCGGCACCGGACTACGGCCCCGCATCGGGCTCAAGGCGTGGAACGCCTACCGCCGCGTGCAGCGCGACAACCGCCGCAACCGCTGACCGACAGAGCCGCGGTCCCGCCCGCCCAACTCTGGCCAGAGAAGCCGGGCGCGACCACGTCACCCCCTGCGCAGGAGGCGCATCGCATGTTCGCAGAGATCACCCTGCCGCTGGCGACCGCCGGATGGGCGGCCATCGCCACCGCCACCACCCTCACGCTGCACCGTCGCTTGCACACCGACGAGACGACCGGGCTCGGCAACCGCGCCGCCCTACGACGCCACGCCCGCCGCATGGGTCGCTCGGGGCTGGTCGGGGTGCTGCTGATCGACCTGGACCAGTTCAAAGCCATCAACGACACCCACGGCCACGACTACGGCAACAAGATCCTGGCTGCCGTCGGTGCCCGACTCGCTGAGGCCACCGAGCCCAGTGAACGGGCGGTGCGGCTGCACGGCGACGAGTTCGCCGTGCACCTCGGCCGCATCCCGAACCGAGCGCACGCCTGGCAACGGGCCGCAGAGATCGCCGCCGCGCTCGCCGAACCCCTCGATGTCGGCGGCCGCTCGATCACCGCACTCGGCAGCGTTGGACACGCCGTCGCCGAAGCCGGAACTCCGCTCGGCGATCTGCTCGGCGCGGCTGACCGCCGGATGTACCGGACCAAGCACACCAAGCAGGCCCGTCGCGTCCCGTCGCTGCCGACCGGGCGGCCACAGCGCCCCCGCGATCTGCCGCCGCCCGACCACGCCGCATGAACCACTCCAGGGAGCACCACATGACGACATCGTTTGACCGAGCCACATGGCTCGCCCGCCACGGGCTGCACGTCTTCCCGCTGCGCCCGTCCTGCAAGCGGCCCTTCGGCAACTGCCTGCCGTGCAAGGCCGACCAGTGCACGCCCGGCGAGTGCCGGTGCCGGACCGCAGTGCGGCCGTGCCATGGCTACCTCGCAGCGACCACGAATCCGGCCATGCTCCGGCGTTGGTGGACGCACACGCCCCGCGCCAACGTCGGCATCAGCACCGGACCCTCCGGGCTGGTCGTGCTCGATCTCGACCGCAAGTCCAAGCCACCGCAACCGGCCACGCGTGACGTACCCACCCTCGCCGCAGACGGGTTGGTAGCCCTCCACGCCCTCACCACGGCCGAAGGTGCGGCCTGGCCGGACACACTCACCGTCGAGACCCCCAGCGGCGGGCGACACCTCTTCTTCCGCGCCCCGGAAGGGCTGGAGGTCACCAGCGACGCCACCGGCCGCGTCGGGCACCAAATCGACGTCCGCGCCCACGGCGGCTACGTCGTCGCGCCCGGCTCTTCGATCACCACACCGCCGGAAGACTCCGCCGGTAGCTACACGCGGATTTCCGACACCACCGACATCGCACCGCTACCCGCGTGGCTGTACCGCCGTGTCGCGCCGCCGCGCCCGTCGATCAAACGGCCCGAGGCTCCCAACCTCGCAGCAATCCGGACGGGCAACCACGCCCCCGGCTACTGGGACCGGATCTGGGGAGACGAACTGAGCAAGGTCGAGAACCGCGATGGCGAGCGGTGGCGCCTGCTCTACGCCTCCGCCAGACGCCTGGCCAACCTCGCCACCCACGACACCGCCCCCTGGGCCGAACACGACGCCATCGACGCACTCGTGAACGCCGCCATCCGCCGCCGCCAGCGCACCGGCAAACCGACCGAAGAGACCACCGCTCGCCGCAACGCCGTCCGCGGCTGGCGCCGCGGCACCCAGGACGGCCCCGACTCACTGTGCGGCCTCGGCCGAACCGCATGACCACAACCCCGACCCCTGGAGAACCCCTGATGACGCCTCAACCCGCCTGGCCCGGAGACGCGCTGCTCGACGAGCTGCACGACGCGCTGACTCGGTACGTGATCCTGCCCAGCCAGCACGCCACCAATGCCGTCGTGCTCTGGATCGCCGCCACCCACGCACAACCCGCCTGGGCACACGCCCCGCGGCTGGTCATCCGCGCCCCCGAGAAGCGCTGCGGCAAATCGCGATTGCTCGACGTTGTGGAGGCCACCAGCCACGACCCATTCCTGACCGTCAACGCCAGCACCGCCGCGGTCTACCGCTCCATCACCGACGACCCACCCACCATGCTCGTCGACGAAGCCGACACCATCTTCGGCGCCAACGCCGAAGCGAACGAAGACCTACGGGGTCTGCTCAACGCCGGGCACCAACGCAACCGGCCGGCCAAGCGCTACGACGCCGCCACCCACCAAGTCGAATCCATCCCCACCTTCGCCATGGCGGCCCTAGCCGGGATCGGCACGATGCCCGACACCATCGAAGACCGCGCCGTGATCGTGCGGATGCGCCGCCGCGCACCCGGCGAGTCGGTACTGCCCTACCGGCACCGGCGCGACCGCCCGGCGCTGCTCGAACTCGCCGAACAGGTCGGCAACTGGCTCCGCAGCGACCTTCCCGTCCTGGAGCGCGCCGCGCCCTCGATGCCCGTCGAGGATCGTGCGGCTGACACGTGGGAACCGCTGATCGTCGTCGCTGACCACGCGGGCGGTGACTGGCCCGACCGTGCCAGGCAAGCAGCCCTTGCGCTCATCGCCGAAGCCCAAGGCGACAACGAAGGAACCCTGCGCACCCGCCTGCTTATCGACTGCCGCACGGTCTTCGGCGACCAGTCAGAAATCTCCAGCGCCGATCTCACGCGGCAGCTCAACGCCGACCCCGAAGCCCCGTGGCACGACTACGGCAGCCATGGGCTCACCCAAGCCAAGCTCGCCAAGTTACTGACCGAGTTCGACATCAAGTCCGGCAACGTCCGCTTCCCCGACGGCAGCCAAGCGAAGGGCTACCGCCGCAGCGACTTCCACGACGCCTGGAACCGCTACTGCCCAGCCGACGAGGGCGAGCCGTCCCCGCCGTCCCAAGCGTCTCCGCCCAGCTCAGCGCGGGACGGCTTGACCCTCTGGGACGGCTTAAGCCGTCCCACCGAACCCAGCCGTCCCAACCTGACCAGCATCGCGACGCCTGGGACGGCTGGGACGGGCACCCCCACCACCGACGAGAAGGGAGCCGCGTGACCGACCGCTCCACCGAGATCGCCGCCACCCTCGCGAAGCTCGCCGCGCTGCTGGCCGAGGAAGAGCCCGCCCCACCAGTGGAAGAACGGACGGTCCGCTCCCTGCCGAGCCGAGTGCTGCTCACCGTCGAGGAAGCCGCCCAGCAACTCGGCATCGGCCGTACCACCGCCTACGCATTGGTCCGTTCCGGCGAACTCGAATCAGTTCACATCGGCCGACTCCGCCGTATCCCCAAGGAGGCCATCGATCAGTACGCGGCCCGACTCATCCAGGAACGCCCGAGCCAGCAACAAGCAGCCTGAGGAGCCTCGTGTGGAGAAAAAGGCCAGGAACGCCAACGGCCGCTCGAGCATCTACCTGGGCGCTAACGGTTATTGGCACGGCCGGGTCACGATGGGCGTTGCCGACGACGGCGAGCCCATTCGACGACACGTGCAGCGTAAGGACCGAGATGAGGTTGTCGACGAAGTCGAAAAACTCGAACGCGCCCGTGCCGAGGGGAGGGTTGACCAGCCGGGCCGTACGAGGTTCCGACGAGTCGAAGATCTGCTGACCTACTGGGTGGAGGAGGTCGCGCCGCTGACGGTTCGATACAAGACGCTGCGCGGATACCGCACTGCGATCTACAAGCACCTGAACCCTGGCATCGGTGCGCATCGGCTCGACCGCATCCAGCAACACCCGGAGTACTTCGAGAAGCTGTACCGGAAGATGCTGGACGCCGGATACCAACCGGCGACGGTGCACCAAGCACACCGCACCGCCCGGACCGCCTTCGGTGAAGCGCTGCGGCGCGGCTACATCCACCGCAACCCGGTAGCGCTTGCCAAGGCTCCCAGGGTTGAGGAAGAAGAGATCGAGCCGTTGGATCCCGACGAGGTCCAACAGGTGCTCAAGGCCGCTCTTCAACGGCGGAATGGAGTCCGGTACGTGGTCGCACTCGCTCTGGGCATCCGCCAGGGCGAGGCGCTGGGACTCAAGTGGAAACACTTCGACCGGCGCAAGAAGGCCCTGAAGATCCGAGAAGCGATACAGCGCCGAACTTGGGAGCACGGCTGCTCCGATCCGCACACGTGCGGCGCGAAGTACCACAAGGTCAAGCCGTGCCCGCCGACCTGCAAGCGCCACACTCGCGCGTGCCCACCACCGTGCCCGCAGGATTGCACCGACCATGCAAGGTGGTGCCCCAAGCGGCACGGCGGCGGCCTTGTCCTGGTGGAGCTGAAGTCCTCTGCGGGGCGGCGCACGATCGGATTGCCTGACGAGCTGTTCCAGACCCTCTTGCAGCATGAAGAGCAGCAAAAGGCCGAACGGGACCTAGCAGGCACCGAGTGGCACGAAGGCGGGTTCGTCTTCACACAGCCCAACGGCAAACCGCTCGACCCGCGGCGGGACCTCGACGAGTGGAAGGAACTGCTGGAGGAGGCTGGTGTTCGTGAAGCTCGACTGCACGACGCACGTCACACCGCAGCAACCACCCTGCTGATCCTCGGAGTCCCCGACCGGACGGTCATGGAGCTGATGGGCTGGTCCACCCCGACGATGAAGAAGCGCTACATGCACGTCACCGACGAGATCCGGCGAGACGTCGCCGACCGGCTCAACGCGCTCCTGTGGAACGACAACTGAGACCAAAACTGAGACCAAACGAGCCCCACCGAAAGTGGTGGGGCTCGTTTTTGCTGGTATGAGCGGTGGCCAGGGGCGGGGTCGAACCGCCGACCTTCCGCTTTTCAGGCGGACGCTCGTACCAACTGAGCTACCTGGCCGTGGCGCCCGGCTCCTCAGCCGATCGCTCTGGCGACCCAGACGGGACTTGAACCCGCGACCTCCGCCGTGACAGGGCGGCGCGCTGACCAACTGCGCCACTGGGCCATGTGCTGTTGTAGCGTACCCCCAACGGGATTCGAACCCGCGCTACCGCCTTGAAAGGGCGGCGTCCTAGGCCGCTAGACGATGGGGGCTTGGCCGATTCGGAACCGACCCGGCCTTGCCTCCTACCGGCTTTCCCTTCGCGGGGCGCCCCGTTCGGAGTGATTAAAGCTTACGACACGACCTTGGCGGGCTCCAAACCGGGGGGTCCGTTGCGCGCGGGCCGCCCTCCCGCGGCCGCCGGAGCGGCCGCGACAATGCCTAATAGTAGCGCTTTGACCAGCGTTTTTCACGCCTCAGCCGGGGTGCTTCGATGGGCGCCGGGCAGCCGGCGGAGGTGGCCGAGCGGGGTCGGCGAGCGCTTCGGAGGCGCTCCGCGGCTAAAAACCGGATCGTGTGACGCCGCTCTCAGCGGCCAGCGGGGGGAGCGCTCACCGACGGGTTCTCCCGCAACCACTCCGCGCTGGCGATACCGCCGAGCATCACCCGCCACACGTCGCCGATCTGCTGGGTCATGCCGGTCGCGCGTCGCTGCGCGCCGAGCACCCGCACGCCGACGAGGGCCGCGTGCACCACGCGGGTCGCCGCCACCGGATCGACCCCGGAACGCAGCAGGCCGCGCTGCGCGGAACGCCGGAACAGCTCTCCGAGCCGCTGCTCCCAGTCCAGCGCGGAGCCGTTGTCGCGCTGCGCCAGTTGCGTGCCCGCGCGGATCACCACGTCCCGCTCCAGGATCCGCACCGCCTCGTCGACGATGCCGACCGCGGTGGTCAGCGGGTCGAGTCCGCGTTCGGTCCAGCGCTGCCAGACCTTCGACCACGCCTGCGACTGGAAGCGGACCAGCGCGGCGGCTACCGCCTCCTTCGACGGGAAGTGGAAGTAGAACGCGCCTTTGGTGACGCCGCTGCGGCGAAGGATGGCGCTCAACGGCGTGGCCTCGTAGCCGGTGCGGTCGAACTCCTCGGCAGCAGCGATGACGATGGCACGACGGGTGACTTGCGCCCGGCGCTGCTGGGGCATGGCGCGGCTCCGGCGGCTGGAACGTGGACCGCGCCGCTGCGCGAGCGGTGACATTCACCAATGCGGTGACGCAGTCCACGAAAGGATGATCAACTACGCCACGCGAAGTTACCGCGCTGCACCGTCGGCTGCCCATGCGCCGTGCCCGTGTCACACCGGTGACCACTGCGGGACCGAGCGGTGACCTGGACGGAACGGGAAAGAAACCTCGCGGTATGTTTCCCGCAGGCCGGGCGCGGCTCGGCCGGTTCCTTCCCCCGCGAGGCGGGCGACCGGGGGGTGCACGCCTCGCGGGGAAGGTTCCGCACGCCGGATCGCCGATCCGCTCCCGGGATCGCCGCCGAGCAGGCGCGGCCGCGGACGGTGCGCTTCTCCGAAGTAGCAGAGTCCGACACCGCGCAGCGCGGTTCGCCGACACCGCAACCGTTTCCGGCCGCGGCCGCGGGTTCAGCGGATGACCGGCGGCTCGCCGTCCTCGTCGTCCGGGACGAGTCCGAGCATGTCCAGCAGCAGCCGGCAGTCCTCGGTGTCCGCCGCGCTGCGGGCGACCGCTATGCGCGCTCTGTGCACCTGGTCGGCGGTGATCCGGGCGGGCTCACCGCTGCGCGGAGCGGGCACCGCCGAGGATCCTCGGTGGGCGGTTTCCTCCTGCTGCCACAGGAACTTTCGCACGTCCAGCGACCCGTACATGACGCCTCCCCGGCTCGGGTTTCGGCCGCAGGTTATCCACAGGCTGTCAACAGCCGCAGCCCCCCACAGAGTGATTCGTTTAGGACGCTGCGTAATCAGACGCTCTGATCGATCCACTTCGGAATCACCCAGCGAGCCCGCTCCGGCGACACCCGACAAGCGATCCACATCGGACGCACGGGCGGTAGCCGGCGCCCGCGAGCGGTCGGCGGCGCTGCGCGTTTCGCCAGAGGGAACGGGTCCGGCGCAAGCGGTGCGGTTCTCCGCGAATCCCTCCCCAAATCAGGGAGCGCGTGCCACAATCAGGTCGCTGACACACCCCCGGTCAGCGACTGTGGAGATCCCCTCCGACCCCCGCGCTCCTCCCCCTGGCGTGGGGGTCCTCCGCTGTTCGGGGCAAGTGTGTCGACACCGTCGGTCATCCGCTCAGACGCGCGGCGGGCAGCACCTGGAGCTCCGCCCGAGCAGTGCCGACCACCCAGACGTCGCCGTTGCGCGGATCCACCGCGACGTCGTTGGGCTGCTGCACCGCGGGAAGCAACCGCGGCGCGGCGGGCGTCCCATCCGGCCGGATGTCGAGCACCGCGAGCTGGTTCGTGTTCGCCGAGGTCGCGTACGCCCTGCCGCGCGCCGGGTCGGTTGCCAGGCCGTACGCCCGCCCGGGCAGCGGTGCGGCGCCGAGCTGCCGCGGCCGCCCGGTGACCGAAAAGGTGAGCACCGCATGTCCGCGCGTGTCGGCCACCGCTACGCGGCCTTCGCCGATCGGCCGGACATGGCTCGGCCCCAGACCTGCCGGCAGCACCGCGACCTCGCGCAGCGTCGACGCGTCGAACACGTGCAGCCGGTTGCCGCGGACGTCCACGGCGGCGATGCGCCCGCCGGTGGCGGTGAGGCCGCCGGGCTGGGCCAAGCCGGGCAGCTCCCGCACCATCCGCCCGTCGCGCACCACACCGACGGATCCGCCCATCTCGTTGCTCACGAACACGGTTTCGCCGACCTGCGCGGCGTCGTGCGGTTGCGGGCCGACGGGGACCTCGCCGAGGACCTGTCCGCTCGGCACGGCCACCCGGGCCACTCGCCCGGTGTTCTCCCCGAGCACCAGGACTTCGCCGGGCCGCCCGGTGACCAGGTGCCGGGCCGCCCCGGGTGCGGGCACGACGTCGACCCGCCGGGTGTCGAGGTCGACCATGGCGAGCCGGTCGGGTTCGCGCAGCGCCACGACGAGCGTGCGCGAGCCCGGTTCGACCACCGCGCCTTCGGGAGCGCCCGCGGGCAGCGAAAGGTCACCGGTGGCCGCGGTCTGCGCGGGCGCTTGCTCGGGTTCGGCCGGCGGTGGCAGCGGCTGCGGCGCAGCGGGCGGTGGCGGAGGAGGCGGTGCGGGTGGCGCGGCGCATCCGGTGAGCGCGGTAGCGATCGCGAACAACAGCAAGGCGGGTTTGCGCATGGGTTTTCCTCAGCCGCGGGAGAGTTCGGCGAACCAGCGGTGGCGGTCCTGCGCCGTCCAGATCAGGGCGAAACCGGCGGCCTCGCCCAACCGGCGCAGCGTGTCGGTGTCGAGCTCGGCCCACGGGAACCACGGACCGCGGTGCAGTCGTGCGGAGCCGGTGCGCAGCCCGGTTCCGGGAGAACCGGTCTCGATCAGCGCGGTCCCGCCCGGGCGCAGCAGCGCCCGCACCCGCCCGAGCAGTTCGACGGGATTCCCGCCGATGCCGATGTTCCCGTCGGCGAGCAGCACGTGCTGCCACTCGCCTTCGTCCGGCACGTCGTCGAAAACGCTGCCCAGCATTGCGCGGCAGCCGTGTCCGGTGGTGAGCCGCACGGCCTCCGGTGAGGTGTCGATCCCCAGCACCGGTACATCGCGGACCGCCAACGCGCGGACGAACCGGCCCGGTCCGCAGCCGACGTCCAGCGTGCTGCCGCGGCAGCGCCGCACCAACCGGGCATCGAGGTCGTCGGGATCGGCGAACCAGCGCCGCACTTGCAGCTCGGTGGTGGTGCCGTTGTCGTGCTCCAGCACGCTGGCGCGGCCCTGCAGGACGGCGTCGAACGCGGCGCTCAACGCGCCTCCCCGACCGGCGCGGGCACGTCGCTCAGTGCGGCGGCGAAGCGGGTTCGCGGGGCGAGCGCGGCGACCTGGTGGGCGTCGTCGATCGTGTCCACGTCGGCGAGCGCGGGCAGCGACAGCACCGAAAGTCCGCGTCCGAGCAACGCGGAGCGGGTGTGCTCGCCGGTGTCCGGCCGGGACATGGGCACGTTCCGCAGCACGTCGGCGTGGCGCGGGTCGCGCAGCCCGAGGCCCCACCAGCCACCGTCCTCGGCGGGTCCGAGCACCGCGTCCGGGAGGCGCTGCGCGGGACCGCGCGCCAGGCGGGCCAGCGCCGCTTCGAGCAGGGCGCTGGTGATCTGCGGGGTGTCCATGCCGATCTGGAGCACCGGAGCTCCGGGCAACGCGGCCGCGACGTCGCTGTGCGCGGCGGCGAGCCGTTCGCCGAGACCGTCGCCGCGTTGTTGGAACACCGTCACGCCTGCCAGGGCCTCTGCGACATCGGTGGCGCGCGCCGCGTTGCCGAGGTCGCCGGTCCACCCGACGAACGTCCGCCCGCCTGCGACGTCACCGGCGGCTTCGAGGGTGTCGAGCAGGCTGGCTGCGGCGATGTCGGCGGCGGCCGCAGCGCCTGCCGCGGGCGCCAGTCTGGTTTTGGCCTTGCCCGGTTCGGGGGCTTTGGCGATCACCAGGATCGCCGCCTCCGCGGGGACTTCCCGCTGGGCGGGCGGCGGACAGTCGGACTCCGGCATGGCGGCGCTCCACGGTCGGTGAAATGTCTACATGTGCATTTCGGAGCCGATCAGTGCGCCGATTGGGCGGAATTCGTCTCAGGCCGGCGGGTAGCCCAGCGGGGTCCGGTCCCCTTCCCAGCCCCAGCGGCGTTGCGAGCTGGTCGCGGTGTCGTAGGCGTCGCGGCGCATCGGGTAGTCGACTTGCACCAGGCTTCCCCAATCCTGGTGCAGCGGCTCGTCCTCGGCCCCCAGCAACCGGGTCGCCATGGTCGTTTCCCGGCCGACCTGCCGGATGCCCGCGAAGGCCCCGCCGATCTCGCGCACGAACGACGCCTGGCCGTCGAATCCCAATTCCTTGGGCGGGGTGAGCAGCATCGTCGGTGCTTGCGCGAGCCCGCCCGACACGCGGGGGGTGCGTCGGACGCACGGCGCGTCCCAGATCATCGACCAGTCGACGTAGGTCGGTCCGCGGCCGAGGGAAGCCCGCAGCGGCGCGATGTCGCGCACGCGCGGACCAGTGGTGGCGAGCCACCCGCCGGAGTCGACCGTGGCGTCGACGGCCTTGATCCGCACCGTGTTCGCCTCCGGCGGCACGTCGCGGACGGACAGCTCGCGCCAGGACGGGTGATCCTGCGGCGTGTCTTCCACGACGCGATCGCTGGGATAGGTGCGCCGCGCGGCGCGGTCGTCGCCGGAGTCGTCCAGCACCCGCTGCCCGAGCGGCTGGGCGTCGCGGCCGAACTCCAGCACCAGCCGGTTTCCGTCGCCGGTGCGACCGGCCGCCGAGACGGTGAGTTCCTGGTTCTGCCGCAGCTCGGGCAGGCCGAACCAGCGCGTGGTGAGTTCACCGGTACCGGCGGCGCCGCCGTCGAGGCTGCCCCAGAGGTTCTTGGCGCTGCCGCTACCGGGCGCCGACGGCGGCGGCGAGTTCTTCGCGTAGCCGCCGAGCTCGGTGAACCCGGTGGATTCGTCGGTGCCGCCGGAAGGTTCCAGCGTGCGCACGTCGGTGGTGGTCACGACCTCGTCCACGATGCCGCAGTCGTCGCCGGTCAAGGCATCGATGTTCTGCCCGCCGACGGAGTAGCCGTCGCTTTGCCGGATGGGGGCGATGACGAACGAGGCGAGCAGCACCGCCACTCCGGTCGCGACGGCCAGCCCGCCGAGCCACGCGGGCATCCGGCCGAGCGCGGCGCGCCAATGCCGCCTGCCGAAGATCAGCAGCACCACTGCGAGCCCGATCCACAGCAGCGGGCTGTTGAACGGCGCGAACGGCGTTTCCTCGTGCGGCACGCCGAAATCGCCGTAGAGGAACCACTCGTTCTTGCCGGCGAACGCGA
Organism: Saccharopolyspora galaxeae; assembly: GCF_016526145.1. Taxonomy (GTDB): domain Bacteria; phylum Actinomycetota; class Actinomycetes; order Mycobacteriales; family Pseudonocardiaceae; genus Saccharopolyspora_C; species Saccharopolyspora_C galaxeae. The sequence goes on along the minus strand of NZ_JADDUE010000002.1, from coordinate 145,989 downwards.
CGCTGACGCCGATCACCAGCAGCACGCTGCCGAACAACCCGACCAGCTCGTTCCGCGCGGCCACCAGCAGCACCGCGGAGACCGTCAACGCGACGGCTCCGATGCCCGCGAGCGCTCCGAAGTAATGCGTCCACTTCGACGGCGTGAACCACAGCAGCCCGAGCGCCACCGCGAGCGACACCGGCGCGACGTGCGCGTTGCGCAGGCCGGGCAGCCCGCGCCCGCCGCGCGCGAGCAGCAGTCCAGCACAAGCCAGCAGCGGCAACGTGATCAACACCGGCAATCGGCGACCGAGACCGCCTTGCTCGTCATCGAAGCCCAGCAGGTACTCGTAGCGCCGGATCTCCTCGAACCACGGCACGTTCGGCCCGTAGAACTGGTGCAGCTCGGTGGCTCTGCTGACCCCGTACCAGGACTGATCGGCGAACATCGCCACGAGCCCCACCGCCGCGAGGCACGCCATGAGGGCGAACGCGCCCCACGGCGCTCCCGATGCGCGCAACGTCCGCCGGATCCGCGGGGCCAGGATCAGCAGCGGTGCTGCCGCGGTGAGCCCGACCGGGTTCACGGCCACGGTGAGGCCGGTGGCCAGCGCGCCGCAGCCGAGCAGCAGCAGGCTCTCGCGCTGCAGGCCGCGCAGCACGCACGTGAGCACGGCAGTCGCGCCGAACGCGACGAACGGCTCCGGCCGCACCCCCAGGTCGAACGGCAGCCACCACACGAGCAGCGCGCCGGCCAGCAGGGCCCGCACCCATGGTCGCCGCGCGTGCTCCGGCAGCAGCACCGGAAGTGCACCGCGGCTGAGCAGCAGCCAGGTGGCGAGCACCGCGATCAGGCTCGGCACCCGCAGCAGCAGCGGGCTCGCGTGCGCCGCGATCAGCGGCTGGACGAGGTGGAGCACCGCGGTGAACGGTGATTCGGCCGCGTTCTCCCAGCGGAAGTAGTTCGTGAACGCGCCGGAGCCGAGCCCGTTGCGGACGATGCCTTCGGTGAACCCGTCGTCGGGAGTGCGCGGCCCGAGCAGCGTCCACGCGAGCAGTGCGACGAGCATCCCCAGGTCTACGCCCCAGCGCATTGAGCGGCGGATGCGACTCGAGTCCGCAGTGGACGAATCGGACGTCGCCGGTTCGTCGGACGAGTCCGCGGGACGCACCCGCACCCGCCCGAGCAGGACGAGCGCGGCGGCCGCGAGGGCGAGCTGCACGGCGATCAGCGCGATCTTCCCGCCGGTCGGCGAACTCTCGAACCACGTGCTGGTCCGCGCCCGGACCGTCATCCCGTCGCCTTGATCGCCGGACAGGTCGGTGGCGAACGCGAAGACCTCGCGCACCCGGTCCTGCGGGTACTGCGAGGTGTTCGCGCCGACGCGGACCGTGCTGCCGTCGCCGGTGGCGTCGAGCCGCACCGAGCAGTCACCCGCCGGGATCGGGGTGCGCTGCACCTGCCTGCCGCCGATCTGCACCAGCAGATCGCCGTCGGCGGTCACGAGCGCGAAGCCCTTGGAAGCCGCGCCGGGGTTGGTGCTGGAGACCAGCGTCGCCGGTTCTGGACGCGCCTGCGCTGCGCGCACCACCGGGCACGGGACGTCGACGTGGGTTTCGGCGGGCGCGTACGGGACGAAGAACGCGGTGGTGGATTCCGGGGACTCGCCCGCTTTCGGCCACGTCACGGTGGTCTCGTCGGCGAGCACCGGCGCGAACGGCAGCAGCACCGCCGCCAGCAACCCGAGGATGCCGATGACCAGCGCGGGAGCCGATCTCAGCGGGGAACCGGCGGCGGAGTTCGGATGCGCGGACACGCCCGGACACTGCCATCCCGGTGCTGCGGCCCTGCGGCCGAGGCCGACACGCGGGCGGTGAGTGACCACACAAGGCTCGGTCGTTCGCAATAGAACCGTTATCGTGTCCGGCGTGGCTCTAGGACGAATCAAGGCCGGACTACGGCAGCAGGAACAACGCGGCAGGCCCGCGAACCAGCAGCCCGAGGAACCGGATCACGAAATGGACTCCTACCTCGCAGCCCTCGCGCCGGAGGAGGACAGCAGCAACGAGACCACCGGCACGGGTCAGCGGTTCGGCGGCTCGCAGGTCTACCAGCTGCGGCTGCCGCTGATGGCCAACGAGCAGCTCAAGGAGATCGCGGCCCGGCGCGGCACCTCGCCAGCGGCGCTGGCCAGGGACTGGGTGATGCAGCACCTGTCGGACTCGCCCAGCCCGGCACCGGCCGACCCGGAACCGATGCGGACGCACCACACCCCGGACGGCACGCCCGCTTGGCCGCAGCAGGAGGACACCCGCCGGTTCGGCGGCGATCCCGCGGCGCACTACGGTTTCCCGGCCGCGGAGACCGACACCGAGATCACCATTCCGCGCGGTCCGCTGCGCTGACCCCCCGCCCGATCCGACCCCCGAACCCCCATCTGAAACCGCAGCACGCTTTCCCCGAACTTCCCCCCGAAACCCCGGATCCTGCTGCCGGTGAAGGCGCCCCCCGACCGCCTTCACCGGCAGCTCTTCCGCGCCTCAGCCGACGCCGAGCTCCCGGGAGATCAGCATCCGCTGCACCTCGCTGGTGCCTTCACCGATCTCCAGGATCTTCGCGTCGCGGTAGAACCGACCGACCGGCGTCTCGTTCATGAACCCGTAGCCGCCGAAGATCTGGGTGGCCTCCCGCGCGTTGTCCATCGCCGCGTTCGACGAGGTCAGCTTGGCCAGCGCGGCCTGCTTGCGGAACGGTTCGCCGCGCAGCATCCGCGAGGCCGCGTCGTAGTAGGCCAGCCGCGCGGTGTGCGCGCGCAACTCCATGTCCGCGATCTTGAACTGGATCGCCTGGTACTCGCCGATGTGCTGGCCGAAGGCTTCGCGTTCCGCGGCGTAGCGCACGCATTCGTCGACGCAGCCCTGCGCGAGCCCGGTGCCCAGCGCGGCGATCGCGATCCGCCCCTCGGCGAGGATCGACAGGAACTGCGCGTAGCCGCGGCCGCGTTCGCCGAGCAGGTTCGCGGCGGGCACCCGGCAGTCGTCGAAGCCGAGTTCGTGGGTGTCCGATGCGTTCCAGCCGACCTTCGAGTACTTCGGCGCGACGGTGAACCCTGGCGTGCCGGAGGGCACGACGATGGTGGAGATCTCCTTGCCACCGTCGGGTTTCCGGCCGGTGACGGCGGTGACGGTGACGAACGCGGTCAGGTCGGTGCCGGAGTTGGTGATGAACGACTTGGAGCCGTTGATGACCCACTCGTCGCCGTCCAGCGCGGCGGTGGTCCGGGTGGCGCCCGCGTCGGAGCCGCCGCCCGGTTCGGTCAGCCCGAACGCGCCGAGCACCTCCCCGCTGCACAGGCCGGGCAGCCAGCGCCCGCGCTGCGCGCTGTCGCCGAAGCGGCGGATCGGCATGATGCCGAGGGAAACGCCGGCCTCCAGCGTGATCGCCAGCGAGGAGTCCACTTTGGCCAATTCCTCCAGCGCCAGGCACAGCGCGAAGTAGTCCCCGCCCATGCCGCCGTAGGACTCCTCGACCGGCAGCCCGAACAGCCCCATCGAGCCCATGGTGCGCACCAGCGGGTAAGGGAATTCGGCGCGCTCGTAGTAGTCGCCGATGACCGGAGCGACTTCCTTGCGGGCGAAGGTCCGCACGGAGTCGCGCAGTGCCTCGTGCTCCTCGCTGAGCCGGTGGTCGATCATTTCAGGACTCCTCGTGGTGAGCGGGATGCGCGGTGACGACGGCCAGCGGCTCGTCCAGGCCCACCGACTGTCCTTTTCGGACGTTCACGGCGGTGATCGTGCCGTCGGCGGGAGAAGTGACGATGTGCTCCATCTTCATCGCCTCGACGACGAACAGCGTCTGTCCCTTGTGGACTTCTGCGCCGGTGGTGGCGTCCGCGCTGAGCACCGTGCCGGGCATCGGGCTGGTGACCGCACCGCCCGCGCCGCCCGCGTCCTCATCGGGGCCTGCCAGCAGCCGGTGCTCGTGCACCGCCCAGGTCCGCCCCTCCGCCGCCAGCCACGTCGTGTCGCCGTCGCGTGCGCAGCGGAAGCGGTGCGTCCGGCGGCGATAGGTGAGGGTGAGCAGATCGCCGTCGAGCACCGCGCTCGCGGGGCCGCCCTCCTCGCCGGTCGCGACCTCCGCATCGGCGGCGCGCCCGCGCACCCGCACCTCGCCGGCCGCGAAGCGCCACGTGCTCCACGCCGGTTCGCCGAGCCGCCAACCGCTCGGCACCTCCCACGGGTCGACCACCGGACCGCCCGGTTCGGCCGCGGCGAGGTCGAACAGCGCCGCCGCGACCGGCACTTCCGGCGGCATCGGATCGGTGGTGAGCGCTTCGGACTCCCGCTCGACCAGCCCGGTGTCCAGCCGCCCGGCCAGCACGTCGGGATGGCCGAGCAGGTTGCGCAGGAACGCGATGTTCGTGGTCAGGCCCAGCACCGCCGTTTCGGCCAGCGCGGCGTCCAGCTTGCGCACCGCGTCCGCGCGCGCCGGGCCCCATGCGACGACCTTCGCCAGCATCGGGTCGTAGTCCGAGCCGACGACCGTGCCCTGCGAGATCCCGGAATCCACCCGCACACCGGCGGGTTCGTGCACCGCGAGCACTCGGCCGCCGGTGGGCAGGAAGCCGCGGGTGGGATCTTCCGCGTAGACGCGGGCCTCCACGGCGTGCCCGTCGAGGCGCAGGTCCTCCTGCGCGAAGGGCAGCGCCTCCCCGGCCGCGACGCGGACCTGCTGCTCGACCAGGTCGACGCCGCGCTGTTCGCCGACGGCGGTGACCAGCTCGGTCACCGGGTGCTCGACCTGCAGCCGGGTGTTCATCTCCATGAAGAAGAACTCGTCCGGCCGGTCCGCGGAGACGATGAACTCCACCGTTCCCGCCCCGGCGTAGCCCACCGAGCGGGCGACGGCGACCGCCGCGGCACCGATGCGCTCCCGCGTCGAGGCGTCCAGCAGCGCGGACGGCGCCTCCTCGATGATCTTCTGGTGGCGGCGCTGCAAGCTGCACTCGCGCTCGCCGAGGTGGACAGCGCCGCCGCGGGAATCAGCGAGGACCTGCACCTCGATGTGCCGCGGGCGGGCCACGAAGCGCTCCGCGAACAGCGTGTCGTCGCCGAACGCGGCGGCGGCCTCGCGGCGCGCGGAGGTGATCTGCTCGGGCAGCCGCTCCGGGGACTCGACCAGCCGCATCCCCTTGCCACCGCCACCTGCGGACGGCTTGAGCAGCACCGGATACCCCACTTCGCGGGCTGCTTCGACGAGGTCCGCGTCGGTCATGCCGGGATCGCTGCGGCCGGGCACCACCGGGACTCCGGCCGCGGTCACGGTGGCCTTGGCGCGGATCTTGTCGCCCATCGCTTCGATCGCGCTCGCTGGCGGTCCGATGAAGGCCAGGCCCGCGTCTTCGCAGGCGCGGGCGAACTCCGCGTTCTCGGACAGGAAGCCGTAACCGGGGTGCACGGCCTGCGCACCGGTCCGCTCGGCGGCTTCGAGCACCCTGGCGGCGTCGAGGTAGCTCCGATTCGCTCCGATGTGGACGGAGGTGTCGGCCTCGGCCACGTGCCGCGCGCCGCGGTCGGCATCGGTGTGCACCGCGATGGCGCGGACGCCCATCCGCCGCAGCGTCCGGATCACCCGGACCGCGATCTCGCCCCGGTTCGCCACCAGCACCGCGCCGATGGATCCCGTCACAGCACCTCACCTCACATCCGGAAGACGCCGTAGCCGACCTGCTCCAGCGGCGCGTTGCCCGCAGCCGACAGCGCCAGGCCGAGCACCGTGCGGGTCTGCTTCGGGTCGATCACGCCGTCGTCCCACAACCGAGCCGTCGAGTAGTACGGATGCCCCTGCTGCTCGTACTGCTCGCGGACCGGGCGCTTGAACTCCTCCTCGGCCTCGGCGGGCCAGTCCTCGCCGCGGGACTCCTTCTGGTCGCGGCGCACGGTCGAGAGCACCGAGGCGGCCTGCTCGCCGCCCATCACGGAGATCCGCGCGTTCGGCCACATCCACAGGAACCGCGGCGAATACGCCCGCCCGCACATCGAGTAGTTCCCGGCGCCGAACGAACCGCCGATGACCACGGTGAACTTCGGGACCCGCGCGCAGGCCACGGCGGTGACCATCTTCGCGCCGTGCTTGGCGATCCCGCTCGCCTCGTAGTCCTTGCCGACCATGAACCCGGAGATGTTCTGCAGGAACACCAACGGGATCGAGCGCTTGTCGCAGAGTTCGATGAAGTGCGCGCCCTTGAGCGCGGACTCGCCGAACAGGATGCCGTTGTTGGCCACGATCCCCACCGGATGCCCGTGCAGCCGGGCGAATCCGGTGACCAGCGTGCTGCCGTAGTCGCGCTTGAACTCCTGGAACCGGCTCCCGTCCACGATCCGCGCGATGACCTCGTGCACGTCGTAAGGAGTTCTGCTGTCGGTGGGCACCGCCGCGTACAGATCTTCCGGTGGCACGACGGGTTCCTCGATCGGCAGGACGTCCCACGGCCGCGGCTCGCGCGGGCCGAGCGTGCTGACGATGGAGCGCACGATGCGCAGCGCGTCGGCGTCGTCGGCCGCGAGGTGGTCGGTCACCCCGGAAGTGCGCGAATGCAGCTCACCGCCGCCGAGCTCCTCGGCGGTGACCTCCGCGCCGGTCGCGGCCTTCACCAGCGGCGGACCGCCGAGGAAGATCGTGCCCTGCGCGCGCACGATCACCGCTTCATCGCTCATCGCGGGGACGTAGGCGCCACCGGCGGTGCAGGAGCCGAGCACCGCGGCGATCTGCGGGATGCCGCGGGCCGACATCGTGGCCTGGTTGAAGAAGATCCGCCCGAAGTGCTCGCGGTCCGGGAAAACCTCGTCCTGCCGCGGCAGGAACGCGCCGCCGGAGTCCACCAGGTACAGGCACGGCAGGTTGTTGTGCAGCGCGACCTCTTGCGCGCGCAGGTGCTTCTTGACCGTCATCGGGTAGTAGGTGCCGCCCTTGACGGTGGCGTCGTTGGCGACGATCACGCACTCGCGCCCGGAGACCCGTCCGATGCCGGTGATGATCCCGGCCGAGGGCGCTTCGTCGTCGTAGAGGCCGTGCGCGGCCATCGGCGCGAGCTCCAGGAACGGCGAGCCCCGGTCCAGCAGCGCGTCCACCCGGTCGCGCGGCAGCAGCTTGCCGCGCTCGGTGTGCCGGGCGCGGGACTTCTCCGGACCGCCGAGCCGGGCGCGGGCGAGCTCGGCGTTGAGGTCGTCGACCAGCGCCTCGTGCTCGGCGGCGAACCGCGCGGCGGGTTCGGCGGCCGGGTCGAGTGCGCTGCTCAGAATGGGTGCGTCCACGGGCGAACCTTCCGCTCGCGCGGTGCCGATGGGGATCGGTTAGTCATCGTTAACATGGCCGATGTTAACGAGCGCTAACCGATGCGTCTAGTATCGGTTCCGATGACCGGCACCGCACGTCCGACCCGCCGCGAGCAACTGCTCGACGCTGCGGCGGAGCTGTTCGCCCGCTACGGCTTCCACGGCGTGGGCATCGACGACATCGGCCGGGCCGTCGGCATCTCCGGTCCCGCGCTGTACCGGCACTTCCGCAGCAAGGACGCGATGCTCGCGGAGATGCTCACCGGCATCAGCGACCGGCTGCTCGACGGCGGCCGCAGCCGCGCGGACACGACCGGCGAACCGCGGGCGGCGCTGGAGGAGCTGGTGCGCTGGCACGTCGAGTTCGCCCTCACCAACCCCGCGCTGATCAGCGTGCACATGCGCGACCTGGACAGCCTCGCGGAAACCGATCACCACCGGGTGCGCGAGGTGCAGCGCTCGTACGTGGAGGTCTGGGTGGAGGTGCTGCGCCGGGCGCGGCCGGACCTGGACGTGCCGACGGCGCGGGCGGCCGCGCACGCGGTGCTCGGGCTGATCAACTCGACGCCGTACAGCGCGCACCTGGACACCGCCGCGATGGGCGCGCTGCTGCACCGCATGGCACTGGCCGCGCTGGAAGGCTGAGCCGCCGGAACACGGCGCGCTGCCCGGGTTCCGGCGAGCTACCCGGGTTCCGGGGAGCCACCCAGACCCAGTGAGCTACCCGGTGCTGGCGAGCCACTGGGGTTCCGGCGAGCTACCCGGTCCCGGTGAGTTACCCGAACTCCGGCGAGCTACCCGGCCAGCGGCACGCCGTCGACTTCGGTGGTCAACCCGTCCGCGTGCAGGCACAGGTACCCGGCGATCGCGCGGGCACCGTCCAACGGTTCCGGGTAGGACCAGGCCGCGTCCGGGATGAGCCGGTCATCCGTGTGCAGCGAGCGGTAGGACGCGGTGCCCTTGTACGGGCACACCGTGTGCGTCGCGCTCGGCCCGAACAGGTCGGTGCGCACGTCCTCGGGCGGCAGGTAGTAGCGGTTCGGCAGACCGGTCTCGGACAGCAGCTTCGCGCGCCTGCTCTCGGCCACCACGACATCCCCGGCCAGCACCCGCACGTGCCGTCCGGTGCTGCGCACGTCGACCCGGTGGTACGGGTCGCGGATGTGGCCGAAGACCTCTTCGTCCTCGTCGAACCAGGCGTCCATCGCAGCCCAGTAGACGGCGGCGTAGCCGTCCAGCCAGGTCGCGTCCTCGGTGGGCTGCGGGTAGGTCCACACCGCGTTCTCCGCGATGCGATCACCGACGCGCACGGAGCGGTAGGCGGCGTCGCCCTTGAACGGGCAGTGCGTGCTGTGCGCGGTGGGTTCGAGCAGGTCCGTGCGCAGGTCCCGCTCCGGGACGTAGAGCTGCGGGAGCAGGTTGCTCTCGTGCAGCAGCTTCGCGCCGGTGCTGTCGAGGACCACCTGCCCGCCGAACAGCGCCCGCACGCGGCGCGGGAAGTCGTGCCAGAACAACCGGTGCGGCGGGCCGTCGATGCGGTAGTTCACCGTCTCCGGCGGCCGGGTGGTCAGCGGGCCGCCGCCGAGCGTGAGCGCCATGGTTCCCTCCGATGTCAGCCGTGATGCCGTACCTGGGCAACGCCCTGGCGAGCAGCGGCCTTCCACCGCTCACGGATCAAGCGCCGCACCGGATTGCAGGCGCCCACGACCGGGTCAAGACTGGCCGAACCGCCCGAGCAGCGGACAACACGTCGCCGAGCCGCAGGAGCTGGCATGGCCACCGTGCAACGACCCGTCCCGGAACCGACCCGCGCTTCCACCACGCCCCGGCCGTCGAAGAGTTCCAAGGTCGTTTCCTGGGCGCACAGCACGGACCCGAAGGTGATCGGCAAGCTCTACCTCGCCACGGCCTTCGGATATTTCGTCGCGGGTGGCCTGATGGCGCTGCTGATCCGGGGCGAGCTGGCGCAGCCGGGCCTGCAGTTCCTGTCCACCGAGCAGTACAACCAGCTGTTCACCATGCACGGCACGATCATGCTGCTGCTGTTCGCGACACCGATCGTGTTCGGTTTCGCCAACGTGATCCTGCCGCTGCAGATCGGTGCGCCGGACGTGGCGTTCCCGCGGCTCAACGCGCTGTCCTACTGGTTGTTCCTGTTCGGCGGGCTGATGGTGCTCAGCGGGTTCGTCTTCCCCGGCGGCGCGGCCGACTTCGGCTGGACCGGGTACACGCCGCTGTCCCGGTCGATGTTCAGCGCCGGGTTCGGCGGCGACATCTGGATCACCGGGCTGGTGGTCAGCGGGCTCGGCACCATTCTCGGCGGGGTCAACATGATCACGACGATCGTGTGCATGCGCGCACCCGGCATGACGATGTGGCGGATGCCGATCTTCACCTGGAACATCCTGGTGACCAGCATCCTGATCCTGATCGCCTTCCCGATCCTGACCGCGGCGCTGATGGGGCTGCTGGCCGACCGGCACCTCGGAGCGCACGTGTTCGACCCGGCCAACGGCGGGGTGATCCTCTGGCAGCACCTGTTCTGGTTCTTCGGGCACCCCGAGGTCTACATCGTGGCGCTGCCGTTCTTCGGCATCATCACCGAGATCATCCCGGTGTTCAGCCGCAAACCGCTGTTCGGCTACACCGGCCTGGTCTTCGCGACGCTGCTGATCGGCGGGCTCTCGGCGGTGGTCTGGGCGCACCACATGTTCGCCACCGGTGCGGTGCTGCTGCCGTTCTTCTCGTTCACCACGTTCCTGATCGCGGTGCCGACGGGGGTGAAGTTCTTCAACTGGATCGGCACCATGTGGCGCGGGCACATCACCTTCGAGACGCCGATGCTGTTCTCGGTCGGCTTCCTGGTCACGTTCCTGCTCGGCGGGCTGACGGGGGTGCTGCTGGCCGAGCCGGGCGTGGACTTCCACGTGCACGACACGTACTTCGTGGTGGCGCACTTCCACTACGTGCTGTTCGGCACGATCGTCTTCGCGGTGTTCGCCGGGATGTACTTCTGGTTCCCGAAGATGACCGGCCGGATGATGGACGAGCGGCTGGGCAAGCTGCACTTCTGGCTCACCTTCATCGGCTTCCACACCACGTTCCTGGTGCAGCACTGGCTCGGCAACGCCGGGATGCCGCGCCGCTACGCGGACTACCTGCCATCGGACGGGTTCACCGGGATGAACGTGGCCTCGACGGTGGGGGCGTTCATCCTGGGCGCTTCGATGCTGCCGTTCCTGTGGAACGTGTTCGTCAGCGCCCGGTTCGGCACCCCGGTGACCGTGGACGACCCCTGGGGGCACGGCAACTCGCTGGAGTGGGCCACTTCGTCCCCGCCGCCGCGGCACAACTTCACCGAACTGCCCCGCATCCGCTCGATCCGGCCGGCGTTCGAGCTGCACTACCCGCACATGGCGCGGCGGTTGGAGGAAGAGGCGCACGTCGGGCGCAGAGCCGGCTCCGAATGATCCGGGGCTCAGCGCCCGCGGACTCGGCCGTGATCACGGTGGGCGCTGTGCACAACGGCTTCGCGGCGAGCGTCCGACCTCGCACAAATCGTTTCGCGACCGGTAACGCGGGGGCAGGGGCGCACGACGCACCGGACGACGCCGCCGAACGGGTGAGAAGGCTCGGGTGCCGCAGTGGCCCGCTTCATATCCTCCTCGGGAACATCAGTCGCACTGGCTAGTGTTGTGCGCGTCGGGAGCGGCCAGCGTCGGCCGGTCTTCCTGAATCCATTGAGCACGCACCGCCGGAAAAGCCGGCGGCGCCTGCACGTGCCGCTGTCGAATCGGTTCGGTCGCGGCATTGACCCTGGTCCGGCACGCTCGCACAGGAGACCGCCTTGCCCATTGCCCTGCTGGCTCTGGCCATCGCCGCATTCGGCATCGGCACCACCGAGTTCGTGATGATGGGGCTGCTGCCCGAAGTGGCCTCGAACTTCCACGTGTCGCTGTCCGACGCCAGCGGCTACATCTCGCTGTACGCGCTGGGCGTCGTCGTCGGCGCACCGCTGCTGACCGCCGCCGGGATGCGCGTCCGGCGCAAGACCATCCTGATCAGCATGATGGGGCTGTTCACGCTGGGGAACCTGGCCTCGGCGCTGGCCCCGACGCACGGCACGCTGCTGGCGGCGCGGTTCGTCGCCGGACTGCCGCACGGCACCTTCTTCGGCGTGGGCGCCGTCGTGGCCGCGGGACTCGTGGCCCGCGACAAGCGCGCGCAAGCCATCTCGATGATGTTCATCGGGCTCACCGTGGCCAACATCGTCGGTGTCCCGCTGGGCACGCTGCTCGGCCAGAACTTCGGGTGGCGCTTCACGTTCGGCGTGGTGGCGGTGATCGGCGTGGTGGCGCTGGCCGCCGTGGCCGCGCTGGTGCCGCAACAGCCGAAGCCGACCGACGTGAGCCTGCGCGGCGAGCTCGTCGCGTTCAAGCGCCCGCAGGTGTGGCTGGCGTTCGCGGTGGTGGTGTTCGGCTTCGCCGCGACGTTCTCGTTCTACAGCTACATCAAGCCGCTGCTGACCGACGTCACCGGCTACACCCCGGCGATGGCGACCGCGCTGCTGGCGCTGTTCGGCGTCGGCATGACCGTCGGCACCATGATCGGCGGGCGGCTGGCGGACCGGGCGCCGATGCGCACGCTCTACGCGTTCCTCGCCGCGCTGGCGCTGGCGCTGACCGGGTTCCTGTTCACCGCGCACAGCATGACGCTGGCCGCGATCAACGTGTTCCTGGTCGGGCTGGCCGGGTTCGCCGCGATCCCCAGCATCCAGGCGCGGATCCTGGACAAGGCCAAGGAGGCCCCGGCGCTGGGCTCGGCCAGCATCCAGTCCACGTTCAACATCGCCAACTCGCTGGGCGCCTACCTCGGCGGGCTGGTCATCGCGGGCGGCTTCGGGCTGACCGCGCCGAGCTGGGTGGGTGCGCTGCTGGCCCTGGTCGGGCTCGGGTTCGCCGGACTGTCGGGCTGGCTGGACCGCGGGCCGAAGGCGGGCGAACTCGTCGCCTCGCACCGCGCGGAGCAGCAGGGTTCCGCCGCGCAGGCCGAGGCGCCGCACGCGAGCTGAGCTCGGCGCGGGACCGGCAGGTGCGGATAGCTCGCCGTCCGGCGGCGTGCTGTGATGGAACGCGCCCCGGCGGGAATCCGCGCCCCGCGCAGCTGGTTGCACGGGGCGGCTCCCCCGCACGACGCGCCGACGGTGCGGGCCACGACAACGTTCGACCCGAAAGGTACGAGTAGATGACCCAGGTTCCGAACCTCACGCTCAACACCGGCGCAGAGATCCCGCAGATCGGCTTCGGCGTTTTCCAGGTGCCGCCGGACGAGGTGATCGAGCCGGTGCAGGCGGCGATCGAGGCCGGGTACCGCAGCATTGACACCGCTGCCGCGTACGGCAACGAAGAAGGGGTCGGCAAGGCGATCGCCGAATCGGGGGTCCGGCGCTCGGACCTGTTCGTCACCACCAAGCTGTGGAACGACCGGCAGGGCTACGACGAGACGCTGAAGGCGTTCGACGAGAGCATCACCAAGCTCGGCCTCGACTACGTGGACCTGTACTTGATCCACTGGCCCGCCGCAGGTCAGGACAAGTACGTCGAGACCTGGAAGGCGTTCGAGAAGCTGCACGCCGACGGCCGGGTCAAGTCCATCGGCGTGTCCAACTTCCAGATCCCGCACCTGCGCCGGCTGTTCGAGGAAACCGAGATCACGCCCGCGCTGAACCAGATCGAGCTGCACCCGAACCTGCAGCAGAGCGACCTGCGCGCGTTCCACCGCGAGCACGGCATCGTCACCGAGGCGTGGAGCCCGATCGGGCAGGGCAAGGGCCTGCTGGAGGACTCCACGCTGGTCTCGCTCGCCGAGAAGTACGGCAAGTCCGCTGCGCAGATCGTGCTGCGCTGGCACGTGCAGCTGGGCAACGTCGCGATCCCGAAGTCGGCGACGCCCGCGCGGATCCGGCAGAACATCGAGGTCTTCGACTTCGAGCTCGCCGACGACGACATGACGGTGCTGGCAGGGCTGGAGACCGGCAAGCGCGTCGGCCCGGACCCGGACGTCTTCGGCGCGTGATCGACACCACTCATCGCTGATCGAAGCGACGCCAAGGCCCGCTCGGCACCCGCCGGGCGGGCCTTTTCGCGGCCGGGCTCCGGGCGCAGCGCCGATCGGAGTGCAGGGGTGTTCCGGCTTCAGGTGGCGGGCAGGGGGCGCAGGACGGTGCTGCCGGAGCGCAGCGACGCGACCTGGCTTCGGGTGGCGATCGACTTCGGCATCCGGCCGAGCCGCTGCAGCGGCGTGCTGCGCTGCGCCGAGGTGAGCGCGGCGGTGCGCGACACCTTCAGCACGCGTGACCTGCGTTCGCACTCGTAGCTGCGCAGCGCCTCCTCCGGATGCCGCTCGACGGCCCCGAGCAGGTGCGACAGCAGCCAGGCGTCCTCCAGCGTCTGGTTCGCCGCCTGCGCCACCGCGGGCGGCATCGCGTGCACGGCGTCACCGATCAGCGTGGTGCGCGGCCCGCCCCAGATCCGCGGAACCTTGTGCCGGATGTGCGGGAAGAAGCCCACGTCCTCCGGGCCGATCTCCTCCAGCAGCGGCCAAACCGGATCCGGCCAGCCGGCGAACGCCCGGCGCAGCTCGCGGACCGATCCGATCGGCTCGCCGTCCTGCCACGGCAGGTCGAACCACCAGTGCAGCAGGCCGCCGCCTGCCGGGATGAATCCGCAGTGCGCGACCCGCCCCGCGATGTTCACGGTCTGGTTCCCCTGCGCCATGGGCAGGTCGCTGCGGGTGAGTCCTTGCCAGCTCGCCCAGCCGGTCATCCGCGCGGGCCGCCCGCCGAGCACCTGGTTGCGCACCACCGAGCGCTGCCCGTCCGCGCCGATCAGCACGTCTCCTTCGGCGCTGGTGCCGTCGGCGAAGCGCGCGACGACCCGGTCCGCGGTCTCCGCGACGCCGGTGCAGCGGCGGCCGAAGTGCAGCACGTGCGTGGGCAGCGCGGCCGCCAGCTTGCCGGTGAGCAGCCTGCGCGGGGTTTCGATGGTGGGGGAGCCGAGGCGTTCGGTGACGTCGGCGAGGTCGGCTTCCCACAGCAGCCGCCCGGAATCGGTGATCGAGCGGAGGCTGTGCAGCGGCCTGCCCACGTCGGCCAGCGACACACCGAGCTGGCCGAGCGCCGCGGTTCCGTTGCTCCACACCGTCACCGCCGCGCCGCCGTCCCGCAGCGCCTCCGCGTGCTCGAAGACCTCCACGTCGTGACCGGCCTCGAGCAGTCCTTTGGCCGCGGCGAGGCCACCGATCCCGGCGCCGATGACGAGAACGCGCATGGTCTCCATCCGTCCCGCGAAGCTGGTCTGCCGTGGCGATATTTTAGCCACCCGTCCGGAGTATCCCGGTTGTCGTTACTCACATATGGTGACGAATGCCTCCCTGCGGGCCGGTTGCGCTGGGATCATCCGCCCAGTGGCAAGCGGGCTCCGCACGGCCTCGCGGCGGGCAGTATCTTGCCGGGCCATGACCCCTCGCGTCGCACCGCCGTTCCGCGCCGACCACGTCGGCAGCCTGCTCCGCCCGCCCCGCTTGCTGGAGGCCCGCGACGAGTTCGCGGCCGGTCGCCTGGACGCCGCCGGGCTGCGGCAGGCCGAGGACGAAGCGGTCACCGACGTGGTCGCGATGCAGGAAGAGGTGGGCCTGTCCAGCGCCACCGACGGCGAGTTCCGCCGCAGCTCCTGGCACATGGACTTCCTGTACCAGCTGCGCGGGATCTCCCAGGTGCAGGACTCGTCGCTGACCGTGCAGTTCCACAACGCCGCGGGCGACATCGAGTTCGCCACCCCGGAGATGCGGGTGGACGGCAAGCTCGGGCTGGACGAGCCGATCTTCGGCGACGCCTTCACCGCGCTGGCCGACCGCACGACCAGGACCACGCCGAAGCTGACCATCCCGTCGCCGGGGATGGTGCAGTACCGCGGCGGCCGGGCGGCGATCGATCCGGAGGTGTACCCGGACCTGGCCGAGTTCCGCGCGGACCTCGCCGCGGCCTACCGCGCCGAGGTGCACGCGCTGGCCGGGATGGGCTGCCACTACCTGCAGCTGGACGACACCAGCCTCGCCTACCTCAACGACCCCAAGCAGCGCGAGCAGCTGGCCGCGCGCGGCGACGACGCCGAGCACGAGCACCTGCGGACCATCGAGCTGATCAACGCTTCGCTGGCCGAGCGCCCGAAGTCGATGTCGGTGACCACGCACATGTGCCGCGGCAACTACCGCTCGTCCTGGGTGGCCGAGGGCGGCTACGAGTTCGTGGCCGAGTCGCTGTTCAACCAGCTCGACGTGGACGGGTTCTTCCTGGAGTTCGACGACGCCCGCTCCGGCGGATTCGCCCCGCTGCGGTTCGTGCCGAAGGGCAAGCAGGTGGTGCTCGGGCTGGTCACCACGAAGAGCGGCGAGCTGGAGTCGGCCGACGAGCTCAAGCGCCGGATCGAAGAGGCGTCCCGCTACGTCGACCTGGACCAGCTGTGCCTGTCACCGCAGTGCGGATTCGCCTCCACCAAGGAAGGCAACGCGCTCAGCTACGAGCAGGAGGTCGCGAAGCTGCGGCTGGTCGTGCAGGTCGCCCAGGACGTCTGGGGCTGAGCGGAGCCCGCGCGGCGGTCCTGCCGCGGGACCGCCGTGAGGAGGTTCCGTCGTGCATGGCAGCAGTGCCCGCGGCGGCGCACCGCCGCGCACCCTCGGTCCCGGCGCTCAGGCGGCGGCTGGTTCGAGGAACCGGCCCGCCACCAGCCCCGGCTCCTCCTCGCCGTCGAACCGGACCCACAGCACTGGGCCGTCGAAGACGTCGGGAAGCCCTGACGCGGTCTCCACCACCGTGCCGACCTGATCGCGGAACCGGCCGAACGAGGCACGCACCCTGGTGCCAGGCTCCAGCGGACTCGATGACTGCTCCATGACCGAGGACGTTACGTCCCCGTGAGGCGGAACGGAAAATCGCGTCCGGGTGACGCCAGGATGAACGGGATGACCTGCGGTAGCGACCCCGCGACGCCCCCGCTGCCGGGCGAATCGGGCTTGTTCAGGTGACTGACCTCACCATCGTCGCAGGTAGAAGCGTTGCGATCGGGAAGGGGAGTCGATGCGCCGAATTCGCGCCGACGGCGAGCACGAGCTGGTGATCAAGCGCTCCCGATTCCGCTGCGTGCTCGCCCGGGTGGAGACCGAGCAGCAGGCCAAGGACTTCGTCGCCGAGCAGCGCAAGCTGCACCACGAGGCGCGGCACCACTGCTCGGCGCAGGTGCTCGACCACGGCCGCACCCAGCGGTCCAACGACGACGGCGAGCCGGCCGGCACCGCGGGTGCGCCGATGCTGGAAGTGTTGCGGCGCAACGAGATCACCGGCGTGATCGCCGTGGTGTCGCGCTACTTCGGCGGAGTGCTGCTCGGCGCGGGCGGGCTGGTCCGCGCCTACGGCTCAGCGGTGTCGGCGGCGCTGGAGCAGGTGGGCCTGGTCGAGCTGCGGCCGGTGCGCGTGGTCTTCACCACTGTTGACCACGCCGCGGCGGGAAGGCTGGACAACGACCTGCGGGCGGCCGGATTCACGGTGTCCGATGTGGACTACGCGGCGCGGGTGCGGTTCGAGCTGCACGTGCCGGTGGACGAGGTCGAAGCGTTCGAGGTGTGGCTCGCGCAGGCCACCAACGGGTCCGCACAGGCCGAACTCGGCGCGGTCCGCTACGCCGAAGTCCCGATCTGACCAGCTCAAACCGCCAGCAGGTAACCCGCCCCGCCTGCGACGATCCCCATCAGGGCACCGACCACGACCTGAGCCGCGGTGTGCTCGCCCAGCCGCACCCGCGACCACCCGATGGCCACCACCAGCAGCCACAGCACCAGCAACCAGCCGGAGTAGACGACCGCCAGGATCGCCACCGCACCGGCTGCGACCGCGGTGTGCACCGAAACCTTCCACCACACCGTGATCAGCGCGATCGCCAGCAGCGCGGTGAGCATCGCGACGTCCAGCGCGACCATCAGGTGCGGTGCGCCCGCCCGCAGCAGCACTCCGAGGCCGAGCGAACTCAGCACGATTAGCAGCGCGAACGGGATCAGCCTGCCTTCCCGGTTGCGCACGTGGTGGCCGTCCCACCAGCCGAGCCGGGAGCCGGCGACGATCCCCGACATCGGCAGCACGCTGCTGGTCAGCGACACGAACAGGCCCCAGCCCAGGGTCGCCCACGGCTCGTGCGTCGCGCTCCAGGCCACTGCCAGCGGCAGCACCAGCACGATCAGCGACGGGGAGAACAGTTCGGTCAGCAGCAGCGCTAATACGTCCGCGGAGGCGCGCTGCGCCCATGCGGCCTCGAACCTCGCTCTGGTCCTCGTGTTGACCTCGGTCATGTCCGACCTCCCCGGCTGGTGCCCTGCGCCTCCCGCACCATGATCACTCAACTCAGTGGATCTCGCCGTGGAAATTCCCCGCTGATCGGAGGGGCGCAGCATCGGCGCCCGCCGAGCGACCCACCGCGCGGAGCTCCGCCTGCGCTGACGAAGATCACCCGGTCAGCGGTTACCGAGAGCGATCAACCGACGACAGCATGAGCCGGTTGCGGCACCGCCTGCTGGGGAGGATCGGGTCATCGCCGAACGAACGAACTCCGATGCCATCGAGTGGCCGGACGCCAGCCTGCTCGCGCGGTTGCGCCCGCCGACCCGGGACGCGCTGCTCGGGCTGGGCACGGTGAAGATCTTCGAGGCGGGCGAGACGATCCTGCGCCAGGGCGACGAGAGCACCCACGTCGTCCTGCTGCTGCACGGTTCGGCGAAGGTGCAGGCGGTCTCGGCGGCCGGCGGGTTCGCGCTGCTCGGCGTGCGGTTCGGCGGCGACCTGGTCGGCGAGATGGCCGCGATGGAGCAGCGCCCCCGCTCGGCGATGGTCACCGCGGGCACGCGCGCACGCGCGAAGCTGGTCAAGTCCGCGGACTTCAACGACTTCCTGCACCGGCACGCGGACGCTTCCTTCGAACTCACCAGGATGGTCAACGAGCGGCTGCGCTGGGCCAACCGGCGCCGGGTGGACAACGCGCAGCACAGCGCGCCGGACCGGGTGCAGCGCGTGCTGCTGGAGGTCATGCAGACCTACGGAGTCCTGGACCGGGACGGCAGCCACCGGCTCGGCACCCCGCTGAGCCACGACGATCTGGCTTCGCTGTCCGGAGTTCGGCGCCGCACGGTGGAGAAGGTGCTGCACGGCTTGGAGAAGCAGGGCATCGTGCTGCGGCGCTACCGGCAGGTGATCGTCACGGACCTGGACGAACTGCGCCGCCTGCTGGGCGACTCGGGCTGAGCCCGCACCCGCACCGAACTCGGCAGATCAAGTGACCTGAGTCACCAAACCGTCTCCGCCGAATCGCGGAATCGGTTGATCCATTGATCTGTGCGATGTTGCTCAGGAGGTGTGGGTTCAATGCCGAACCTGACTCGCCCGCGAAAGATCGGCAGCCTCGGGACCGCGGTGGCGGCGATGGCGCTCGCCACCGCGGGCACGTCGATCCCGGCAGCCGTCCAACCAGCGGCTGCCGATCCGGCGGCCGACGAACTCCCGGTGGTCAACTCCGGGGTGGCCGCGCTGGCCAACGCGACCGCCCGGCCCGGGTCCGATCCCGCCGGTGCCAACGACTTCACCTGCAAACCCTCCGCGGAACACCCCCGGCCGGTGGTCCTGGTGCACGGCACCGTCGAGAACATGACCTACAACGGGTTCTCGCTGGCACCGCGGCTGGCCAACGAGGGCTACTGCGTCTTCGCGTTCAACTACGGGCAGGACACCGGACTCGGCGTCGGGCTGCCCGGCGCCTTCCCCACCGGAGGCACCGCGCCGGTGCCGCAGTCGGCCGCTGAACTGTCCGGGTTCGTCGACGAGGTCCGCGCCGCCACCGGCAGCGATCAGGTCGACATCGTCGGGCACTCGCAGGGCGGCATGATGCCGCGCTACTACCTGAAGGAACTCAGCGGCGCGGACAAGGTCCGGCACCTGGTGGGACTCGCGCCGTCCAACCACGGCACCGACGTGGACGGGCTCGCGCACCTGCCCGGCGTGCCGGAACTGCTGCAGGCCGGACTCGGTGACTCGGTGCGGGACCAGATGCACGACTCCGCGTTCCTGGCCGACTTGAACGCCGGCGGCGACACCGTTCCCGGTGTCGACTACACCGTCGTCGCAACCCGCTACGACGAGATCGTGACCCCGTACACCTCGGCCTTCCTCGACGGCCCGAACGTCACGAACGTCCTGCTGCAGGACGGTTGCGAGATCAACGCCACCGACCACTTGGGCATCTCGTTCGACCGCCGCGCCGAGCAGTACGTGCTCAACGCCCTCGACCCGGCCGGCGCCGAAGAACCGCCGTGCGTCCCGAGCCCGCCGGTGAACGGGGCGAACGCTCCGCAGCACTGATCCGCGAAGGGCGGCCTACGCCTCCCGCGCTGCTCGCTAGACTTCGGCGACGGCGCGGCGCATCGCGCCGCGCCCACCCGAGCGACCAGTGAAGGATCGTCGATCGCCATGTCCGAGAACGCTCCTGCCCGCCCGGCCGCGCGACCCGCGGGCAGGCGGCTCGCGATGATCGCCGGTGCGCTGCGCGGATCCGCTTCGCTCTCGCTGGCGGAGCCGGAACTGCGGGGGCTGGCGGAGCTGGTGCGCCCGGGTGATGTCTGCTTCGACATCGGCGCCGCCTACGGGATGTACAGCTTCACGCTGGCGAGCCTGGCCGGGCCCGCGGGCGCGGTGTACTCGTTCGAGCCGCAGCCGAAGCCCCGGCGCGTGCTGCGGACGGGCGTTCGCGCGTGCGGCTTGCAAAACGTGCGCGTCACCGACGCCGCGGTGGGCAGCGAACCCGGGTCGCTGGAGATGGCGCTGCCGGTGAAGTTCGGATTCGCCCCGATCCACGGGCACGCGCACGTCAACGACGGCGTGCGGCAGACCAGGCCGGACACGACGTTCACCAAGACCCGCTCCTGGCGCACCCCGATCCGCGTGGTCGACGAGTTCTGCGCGCAGCAGAGCGTCGAGCGGGTCGACTTCATGAAGGTGGACGTGGAAGGTTTCGAGCCGAACGTCGTCGAAGGCGCGGCGGCGACCGTCGAACGCCACCACCCGACGCTGCTGCTGGAGATCGAGGACCGGCACCTGTCCCGCTACCGCACGAGCGCCGCCGAGTTCACCGACCACCTGCACGGGCTCGGGTACGCGATGTACACCTGGAACAAGCGTTCCTGGGTGCGCACCGCGGAAGTCACCACCGGAACCCGGAACTACCTGTTCGCCGTCGACTCCGCCTGGGGACGCTGACCGGACGGCCGGTGGCGGGCCGGCTCAGCCGAACTCCCGCCGCACGTGTCCCAGCAGATCCGGGTAGCGCCGCAGGTGCGCGCCTCCGTTGAGGTCCATCACCTCGCCGGTCATCCATTCGTTCCGGCTGATGAACACGGCAGCGTCCGCGATCTCCTCCGGCCGTCCGGATCGGCCGAGCGGCGTGTTCGCCAGGTAGTCCTCGTGCACACCAGGAACGTCCAGGGCGGGAGCGGTCAACGGTGTCGCGACCAGGCCCGGCGAGATCGCGTTGACCCGGATGCCGCGTGCCGCCAGCTCCAGCGCGGCCACCTCGGTGAGCATCGCCAGACCGGCCTTTGCCGAGCAGTAGGCCGCCATGCCCTCGGCGGGCTGGCGCGCGTTGAGCGAGGCCAGCGACACGACGCAGCCGCCGGACGACATGTTCCGGCCCGCGTGCTTGATCACCAGGAACGCGCCGCTCAGGCACACGTCGAGCACCCGGCGGAATTCCTCCGCCGCCAGGTCCGTGATCGGCGCGAGCGTGCTCACGCCGACGCTGTTGACCACCACGTCCAGCCGCTTCTCGCGTTCGGCCACGTCCTCGAACAGCGCGCGCACCGATTCCTCGTCGGTGACGTCCACCGCGACGTCCGGGGTGTGCTGCGCGGCGGCGAGATCGGCGGTGATCACCCGGCAGCCGTCGTCGCGCAGCGCCTGCGCCGTGGCGGCCCCGATTCCCGAGGCGCCCCCGACGACCAAAGCCACTCGTTCGCCGGTCCGGTCCGCAGCACCCATCTGGACTCCTGTCTGGACAAGATTTTCGGCTGCTGCCAACATACGATCCGGCCGCCTGCGTTGACCAGGGGCGAACCGGCGGATCGCCGGAAGCGCTCCGCGAGGAGTGCTCATGGCCCCCACCGCCGCGATCATCGGAGCAGGGATCAGCGGGTTGACCGCGGGCAAGATGCTCGGCGACTACGGGGTGGGCTACAGCTGCTTCGAGTCGTCCGACCGCATCGGCGGCAACTGGGCGTTCGGGAACCCGAACGGGCGCAGCAGCGCCTACCGGTCACTGCACATCGACACTTCCAAGCACCAGCTGTCCTTCCGGGACTTCCCGATTCCCGCGGAGTTCCCGGACTTCCCGCACCACACGCAGATCAAGCAGTACCTGGACGGCTACGCCGCCGCGTTCGGGCTCACCGACCGCATCGAGTTCGGCAACGAGGTCTTGCACGCGCGACGAGTTCCGGGAGGCGGCTGGGAGCTCGACACCCAGCGGGGGCAGCGCAGGCACTTCGACCTGCTCGTGGTCGCCAACGGACACCACTGGGACCCGCGCTTCCCGCAGTTCGACGGGGAATTCACCGGCGAGCGGATCCACTCGCACGCCTACGTGGACCCGCACGATCCGCTCGAGCTCACCGGGAAGTCGATCCTGGTCGTCGGCATCGGCAACAGCGCCGCGGACATCGCCGTCGAGCTGTCCTCGAAGACGTTGCGCAACGAGGTGACGCTGTCCACCCGCTCCGGCGCGTGGGTGGTGCCCAAGTACATCGCGGGCGCTCCGGCGGACAAGTACTTCCGGGCCACGCCGCACCTGCCGCTGTCGTGGCAGCGCAAGCTGGTCCAACTGCTCCAGCCGCTCGCCGCGGGGCGTCCGCAGGACTACGGGCTGCCGACGCCGAACCACAAGCTGTTCGAGGCGCACCCGACGCAGTCCGTGGAGCTGCCGGTGCGCCTCGGCTCCGGCGACCTGGTGGCCAACGGCGACGTGGCGCGCGTCGACGGGCGGACCGTGCACTTCCAGGACGGCTCCAGCGGTCAGTTCGACGTCATCGTCTGCGCCACCGGGTACAACATCACCTTCCCGTTCTTCGACGAAGAGTTCCTCAGCGCCCCGGACAACCACTTCCCGCTCTACAAGCGGATGTTCAAGCCCGGCTTCGACGACCTCGCGTTCGCCGGGTTCGCGCAGGCGGTGCCGACGCTGTTCCCGTTCGTCGAGTGCCAGGCGCGGCTGCTCGCGGCGTGGGCGGCCGAGCTGTACCGGTTGCCGCCGATCGCCGAGATGCAGCGGGTGATCACCGCCGATGAGCGCCGGTTCATCGGGCACATGGTGCCCTCGGCGCGGCACACCCAGCAGGTGGACTACTTCATCTACGAGCACGACCTGCGCACTCGGGAACTGCCGGAAGGGCTGCGGCGCGCACGTGCGGCGGGGATCGCGCCGTCCGGTGGCGGATGAACCCGCATCCCACGCTGATCGAACGCACACCGGCCGCGGACCGAGAAAGGGACGGAGCATGACCGAACGCCTGGAAGAAGCGGCGTCCCCGTACCGGCCGCTGACCTTCGACTCCGGCGGCGACGAGTGCCACGCCTGGCACTTCCCGGCCACCGACGACTCCTGCAGCACGGCCGACGGCCGACCGTGCGTGGTCATGGCGCACGGTTTGGCCGGCACCAAGGATTCCGGGCTACGCCCCTTCGCCGAGGGATTGGCGGCGGCCGGGCTCGACGTCCTCGCGTTCGACTACCGCGGCTTCGGCGCGAGCGCAGGGACGCCTCGGCAAACGGTGTCGGTGCAGCGGCAGATCGCGGACTACCGGGCCGCGATGCGCGCGGCCGCGAAGCTGCCCGATGTGCACGCGCAGCGCCTGGTGCTGTGGGGCGTCTCGCTGGCCGGTGGACACGTCATCACCGCGGCGGCCGGGCGCGACGACGTCGCGGCGGTCGTGTCGCTGACCCCGCTCGTCGACGGGCTCGCGGGCGGGAGGCAAGCGCTGGCCACGCATCGGCCGACCGCGCTGCTGCGCTCGTTCGCGGCCGGGATCGGCAGCAGGCTCACCGCTTTCACCGGCGGGACGCCGACGACTATGCCGGTCGTCGGCAAGCCCGGTGAGCGGGCAGCGCTTTCGCTGCCCGGTTGCTACGAGGACTACCTGTCGATCGCAGGCCCCACCTGGCGCAACGAGACCGACACCGGCATCGGCCCGGAACTCGCCGCGCACCGCCCGAACCGCCACGCGGCGCAGCTGCGCTGCCCGTGGCTGGTGCAGATCGCCGACCTCGACCGCAGCGCCCCGCCGCACGCCGCCGCAAAAGCCGCGTTCAACGGCGGCGCCGAGGTCCGGCACTACCCGTGCGACCACTTCGACGTGTGGTCCGGCCGGTCCTGGCACGAACCGGCCGTCGCCCACCAAGCAGCCTTCCTGCGCAGACACCTCACCCCGGCGACCTGACCGGCGCTGCCATGATCGATTGCATGGGCGAACAAAAGGACCGGATGCTGCGCGGTGAGTGGTACCTCGACGAACCCGACCTGGCCGCGGACCGGCGACGCTGCTGGCGACTGCTCGACCGGTTCAACGCGACGGGCGCGGATGACGATTCCGAGCGGGACCGGATCCTGACCGACCTGCTCGGCGAGCTGGGCTCCGGCGCGGCAGTGCTCCCGCGCTTCCAGTGCAGCTACGGTTTCCGGATCAGCATCGGCGCCCCTGTCGACGACCTCCGCCGATCCTGTTGACCGCACCGGCAGGGCACACTCGCGGACATGTCGGAGTCGCCATCGACACCGGCTGGCTCTTGCACGCAGGAGCCGCATGAAGGGCCGGCACGGCAAGCAAACGGAGGGATCCGGCGTGACAGGCGGACAGGGTGAGCCCGGCCCAGTGCTCTACCACTACGGGCCCGAGGACGACCACGTCGGCGATCTGTGGCTGCCCGAGGGCTCCGGCCCCCATCCGGTCGCGGTCGTGCTGCACGGCGGCTATTGGCGGGCGTACTTCACCCGTGCCCTGATGGACGAGCTGTGTGCCGATCTGGCCAGGCGCGGATGGGCGGCATGGAACCTCGAGTACCGCCGAGTGGGCGCCGGTGGGGGCTGGCCCGCCACCTTCCGGGACGTGGCCACCGGCGTCGACCACCTCAGCCTGCTCGCCGAGCGCTATCCCCTCGACCTCGGGCGTCTCGTGTCGGTGGGCCACTCCGCCGGTGGCCAGCTGGCGCTTTGGACGGCCGCCCGTGCGGGACTCCCACCCGGGGCGCCCGGCGCGGAGCCGATCGTGCGGCCGGTCGGAGTGGTCGACCTGGCTGGGCTCGCCGACCTGCGGTTGGCGGAACAGCTCGAGCAAGGCAGCCATGCCAGTGCCGAATTGCTCGGTGGCACCCCGCAACAGCACCCCGACCGGTACGCAGTCACCTCCCCGGCGCAGCGACTCCCGCTCGGCGTGCCCCAAGGCGTCGTGCACGGCGATGCGGACGTCAACGTCGCCCCCGAGATCAGCGATGCTTACGCCACCGCGGCCCGGACCGCCGGAGACGATGTCGAACTCGTCCGGGTCCCGGGCGCCGACCACTTCGCGCTCATCGACCCTGCCGGTCCGGGGTGGGCGGCCGCGCTCGCACAGCTCGACCGAGTCGCCCGCAGCGCGACCTGACCCGGACCGCGGCGAAAACCGCTGCAGCTCCAGATGACGGGGTAACAGTGTCGCCGAGCTGGCGTAGTGCTGCCACGCTGGCTCGATGACGCTCGACATCCACAACGTGGTTATCAACTGTGAAAACCCACAACGATTGGCCGAATTCTGGACGCGAGCTCTGGAGATGGACGTGCTGGAGGACCACGGCTCGTTCGTCTTGCTCGGACGCCGAGGATCGCCGGTCACCCTTGGCCTGCAGCGCGTTCCCGAGTCACACATCGGCAAGAATCGTGTCCATTTCGACATCCACGGAGAATCCCGCGACGTCGCGGTACAGCGCTTGGTCGACTTGGGAGCCGCGCTCCAAGGTGAACAGCGCCCACCGGGTCTAAATCTGGTGTGGACCGTGTTGACCGATCCGGACGGCAATGAGTTCTGCATCACCGGCTAGTGACCCGTTTCGTGGTTTCCCGGGCGAACCCTGCCGCGCTGACTTTCGTGGACTCTGCGGAGCAGTTCCGAAAAAGGCAACCGGCTTCGGAAACCGCCAACCCGACCCCTGTGAACTGGGTTTGTTGTGGACCTGACGCTTCAGAACACGAATACCTCGGCCAACGCTGTTAGCACCGGAAGGCTGACCCAAAGAGCAGTCCGGGAACAAAAAAGCGGTGCGGAGCCGACGGAAATCGGCCACCGCACCTTGGGGGCCGCGGGGGCTAGGCCCCGCGACCAACACAACGGGCAACGGCGAAACCGCAGCTGCGGCCAGCAGCATGCACCGCCTCGTGGGGCGCCTGGGGATCGAACCCAGAACCCACGGATTAAAAGTCCGTTGCTCTGCCAGTTGAGCTAACGCCCCGTCCGGGTCAGCCTACAAGCACGCGGCGATCTTGTGGGGCGCGGGCGGGAGGTCGTCGCCCGGGAACGTACGGCTGCTGCCGGTGATCGGGTCGGGTCGGGGACAATGGGCGGGATGACCGCTCTTGACCTGCCCGCCGCGCCCAGCGCGTCCGGTGCCGCACCGTTGCGGATCGGCCCGTACCCGGTCGATCCGCCGGTGGTGCTGGCGCCGATGGCGGGGATCACCAACGTCGCGTTCCGCAGGTTGTGCCGGGAGTACGGCGCGGGGCTGTACGTCTGCGAGATGATCACCAGCCGGGCGCTGGTCGAACGGCACCCCAAGACGCTGGAGATGATCACGTTCGACGCGGCCGAGCGGCCGCGTTCCATGCAGCTCTACGGCGTCGATCCGCAGACCATGGGCGAAGCCGTCCGGATGATCGTGGACGAGGACCTCGCCGATCACGTGGACATGAACTTCGGCTGCCCCGTCCCGAAGGTGACGCGCAAGGGCGGCGGCTCCGCGCTGCCGTACAAGAGGCGGCTGTTCGCCGACATCGTGGCCGCCGCGGTGCGCGCAGCCGAGCCGGCGGGGATCCCGGTGACGGTGAAGTTCCGGATCGGCATCGACGACGAGCACATCACCTACCGCGACGCAGGCCGCCTCGCCGAGGAGAACGGAGCCGCGGCCGTCGCCCTGCACGGGCGAACCGCCGCCCAGCGCTACTCCGGGGAGGCCGACTGGTCGGCGATCGCCGATCTGAAGGACACCGTCCGCAGCATCCCCGTGCTCGGCAACGGCGACATCTTCAGCGCCGCCGACGCACTGCGGATGATGTCCGAAACCGGATGCGACGGGGTCGTCGTCGGCCGCGGCTGCCTCGGTCGGCCGTGGTTGTTCCGGGATCTGCAGGCCGCGTTCGCCGGTCTTCCCACCCCGGAACCGCCGAACCTCGGCGAAGTGCGCCGCGTGCTGCGCAGGCACGCCGAATTGCTCTGCGAGCACATGGGTGAGCAGAAGGGCATGCGGGACCTGCGCAAACACATGGCGCAGTACCTGCGCGGCTTCCCCGTCGGGTCGGACCTGCGGCATCGGTCCGGCGTCGTCGGATCGCTGGCCGAACTCGACGACCTGCTCGCCGATCTCGATCCGGACGTCCCGTTTCCCGCTGACGCGGAAGGCCCACGCGGGCGGCAGGGCTCCGCGGGCAAGGTGGTGCTGCCGGAAGGCTGGCTCGACGATCCGGACGACCGCTGCGTCCCCGCGGGCGCTGAGATCGACCACAGCGGCGGCTGAGCCGGGAATGCGCACGATCGCCCTGTGCTCGGCGGCGCTCGCGCTGGCCGGATGCTCAGCGGCGCCGCAGGAGCCGTCGCCGCAGCGGCAGGTGCAGGATTACTTCGCGGCGAACAACGCCGCCGCGCGGCAGGGACCCGCGGCGCAGCAGGAGTTCTTCGATCGGACCCAGCACCCCGAGTTCGGCGACCAGGTCTGCGAGCTCGACGGGCTCACCGTGCAGCTCGAGCCGGCGCTGTCCACGCTGCGCCCGGACCCCGGCTACTCGCCGGACGGCGCCGGGCCGCCGCGCGGAAAGGTGTTCGTGGTCGGTGTGGAGGTGACGGTGCGCCGGGACGGGACGATCACGGGCAGGCAAGTCGGCTCGCAGCACGTCGTGCTGCTGGACGGAACGACGCACGGTTTCGCGCCGTGCCCGAGCGGATCAGGGTCGTGATGCGCGGACTGGAAACCTCCGATTTGCATCGGCGTGACAGAAAACACAAACTGCTCGGCTCCTCCGTGCGGGTGGGGCCGCGCCGTTTCGCTTCCACCGGCCCGCACGGCCCGGTACACACCAAGACAGCCCGACGACGTGAGAAGCGCTCACCAATTCGGAGCAAAGGCTGGTAAGCCGGATGAGCGAATTACAAGATGCCCGCGTCCCGGCGCCTCAAGGCACCCGCCGCAGCCGACGACACCACGGACGGGAGGTGACAGCGATGACCGGACCGCGCGACGGTTTCGCCGGACCCGATCCGCTGCGCGAAGACGTCGCGCGGGCGTGGTGCCCGGCCGCACCGCCGGAGTTCGGGCCGCGGCGCACCCGCCAGGACCTGGCCAGCGAGGGCGGCATGGTGGAGCTGCACGAGTCCATCGCTGCGCTGCTGGCCTCGCGCGGTCAGTGGCGGCAGGCCTACCACCACCTGCGTTCCGCGCTCGACCTGCTGTCCACCCAGGACACCCCGCGCGTTCCGGAACAGCTGCGGCACGAGGTCAACCGGCTGCGCAAGGAGCACGCCGAAGCCCGCGAGCAGAGCCTGCGGGACAGCCTCACCGCCAGCTACAACCGCCGCTACCTGGACGAGCGGCTGGCCGACCTGCTCGCGGTGACCGGCACCGGCGGGCTCGCCGTCGGCCTGGTCGACCTGGACTGGTTCAAGCAGGTCAACGACACCTACGGGCACCTGCTCGGAGATCGCGTGCTGCAGCGCGTCGTCGAGCTGCTGCAAGAGGCGCTGCCCTCGGGCGCGTTCTGCGCCCGCTACGGCGGCGAGGAGTTCGTGCTGGTGCTGCCGACCATCGACGCCGCACGCGCGCTCGCGGTGTGTGAGGCGGCACGCATCCGGATCGAGCGGTTTCCTTGGTCACAGATGGCGCCCGGGCTGCGCGTCACCGTCAGCATCGGCATGGCCCACGTTCCCGACACCGGCCACGAATGCGCCGAGGACACCGCGGAACAGCAGCTCATCGGCGCCGACGCGCTGCTGTACGCGGCGAAGCAGTCCGGCCGCAACGCGGTCGCCTACCGCACCGGGAACGAGGTGCACATCGCCGGGCGCAGCAGTGACCAGCACTCCGGCGCAGGCGCGCACGCCCTCGGGCACTGAACGGCCAGGAATCCGGCACGGACCGTATTTCCGCCGGTCACGCTACCTATCACAGTTAGCGAGCTCGGCCTAGGGCAGCTGTTGCTTCGTGCACTTATTGTGAAGAAATTGTCGCCCACTATCGTCAGTTCGGGCGATCGGCCGTACTATCTCGGCAGCGTTCGGCGATACGGCTTCGGGGGGTCGGCCGCTGACGCCCAACACCAACGACGACACCGACGAGCTCGACGGTGGGGAGGGAACACAGGTGCCGCAGGACCCCCGGCACGGCCAGCATGGGCACCAGAGTCCCGACCCAGCAGGGGCGGCAGACGAGGGCGACAGCCCGCAGGCCGGCCGCAGGCGCCGCGCGTTAGGCGACGACGGAACCGGCGGGACGCGAGTCCTCGACCTGCTCAACAAGCACGGCAAGGCGCCCAGTGCGGGCACCGGCTCGCACCGCAGGGCCGCCGAACCGGAGCAGTCGGACGGCGGAGGCGGTAGGCGGTCACGCTCCGCGCCTCCGGCGCAACCCTCGCAACCTTCGGGATCCCGGAACGGCTCGCGGCCGCCCGAGACTCCGTCCGGCGAGTTCGCGCGGAACGGTTCGCAGGCGCCCGCCGGCCCGCCGCAGAACGGCGCACAGCCGCCGGAGGCGCCGCCGCGTCGGTCGGCCGGGCCGCAGCACGGGATGCAGCCAGGAGCTCCGCAACACGGATCTCCGCAGCACGACCCCCAGCCGGACGGGTACCAGCAGAACGGGCAGCAGCAGCTCGGCGCTCCGCACCACGGGCAGAACGGGCAGCAGCCCGGTCCGCAGCAGAACGGCAGCCACCCCGGGCCGCCGCAAGCACCGGCGCGGAGCCGCCAGTCCCGCAACGGTCCGCCGTCGGAGCGGCGCGCGGACTGGACACCGCCGCCGGAATCCCCGTCGCGTCCGCCTGCAGGGCACGCGCGCCCGCCCGCACCGTCGCGGCCCGGAACCGGCAGGTATCCGGAGCCCCGCGGCAACCAGCCCGCGTCGCAGGCACCACCGGCGCCGCAAGCCCCGGCGCGGCCGGCCCAGATGCCGCCCGCTGCGCCGCAGCCCGGTCCGGCGCAGCAACCGCGTCCGCAGCCCCCGCAGGAACCGCGCAACGGCACTCCCGCAGCCGCCGAGCCGAACGCAACGGAAGCGCGGACGGCCACACCGCCGCCCGCGCCGCCGCAGCCGGGTCGCCCCGCTCCCGGACCAGCGCAGCGGCCTCCGCAGGAGCAGCGGCCGCAGGCCACGCCGCCACCGCCGTCCGCAGCGCCCAGCGCGCCCGCTGCGCCGAACGACCAATCGACCAAGATCACCCAGGCGCTCTCCGGCGAGCCCGCCAAGCCGCAGCGCAAGCCGGACCAGAGCGGCTCGGGCCGACCGGCCGCGCCCGGCCGTCCCGCCGGCCGACCCGGGCGGCCCGCCCCGTCCGCTCCGTCCGGAGATCCCGAGGCGACCGCTCAGCACCCGGCGGTGCCCGCCGAAGAACCCGCCGACGGACCGGCGGAGCAGACCACCGTCGCCCCGGTCCCGCAGCCGGACAACGACGAGACGATGGTCGCCGCCCCGGTCCTCGACGAGGACGACGACGAGTTCGTCGAGGACGACGATGACGAGGTCCGCCAGATCGACGCGACGCTGGCCAGGTTCTCCGCCGTGCACGACCAGATCGCCGAAGAGGAAGCCGAGCGCCGCAAGAAGCTCTCCTGGCTGTTCGGGATGCGCAAGGAGCCCGAGCTCGGCCGCGACATGCCGTTCGACTTCGTCGAAGGCCGCGACGCGGGCGCCTCCCGGATGGACTGGAAGAAGGAGCAGCGCAAGCGCCGCAGCAAACGCACCTGGCAGGTCGCCGCGGTGGCCGCGGTCCTGATCATCTGCGTGGTGACCGGCATCGGGCTGATCGCGTAGGCGGTCGATCTTCCCAGCCGGACCTGGGCCGGGCGGTGGTTGGCCGCGGTGGAGCGGGGTGCGACGCTGGTAGCGGCGGGATCGGCCACGGACGAACGGCGGGCTGCGGAGCGCGGGCCGCGGCACCGCCGCCGCGGCGGAACCGAGCGCATCGACCCGAACACCGCTGGTGAGCGGTGCGCGCCCGGACGAACGGCGGCATCATGTTCGTTCACCACCGGTTCACCGTCGTGCGTCTTGTCCGATTCTTGCCGGAAGTAGGGTGACCGACATGCGTGAGGCTTACCAGGAACAGCTCGGCGAGCTCGCCGAGGAACTCGCCTCGATGTCCACCATGGTCGGAACGGCGATGGAACGCGCCACGCGTGCGCTGCTGGAGGCCGACCTGACCCTGGCCGAGCAGGTCATCGAGGAAGACGTGCAGGTCGACGACGTGCGCGCGCGTGCCGAGGAGCAGGCGTTCGGCCTGCTGGCGCTGCAGGCACCGGTCGCGGGCGATCTGCGCACGGTGATCTCCACCATCCACGCCGCCGAGGACATGGAGCGCATGGGCGACCTCGCGCTGCACGTCGCGAAGGCGGCCCGGCGCAGGCACCCGCAACCGGTGCTGCCGGAGCCGGTGCAGCCGTACTTCGACGAGATGGGCCGGGTCGCGGTCGACCTGGCCGGGCGGGCGGCGCAGGTGATCCGCTCCCAGGACGTCGATGCCGCCCGGGATCTGGAGAACGCCGACGACGCCATGGACGATCTGCACCGGCACCTGTTCAGCGTGATGATGGGTTCGGACTGGTCGCACGGCGTTGCCGCGGCCGTCGACGTGACCCTGCTTGGCCGGTTCTACGAGCGGTTCGCCGACCACGCGGTCGCGGTGGCGCGCCGGGTGGTGTTCACCGTTACCGGCAGCATGCCCACCACCAGCTGACCGTGCATCTCCGACGCCGCCCCGCGTTCCGCGGGGCGGCGTTCACTTGAGCGGGTGCAGCGCGCGGCGGCTGTCGCGCGAGTCGCAGTCGCGGCGGGTGATCGGCGGATCACGGATTCGTCCGGAACGGCGCCGAATCGGCAACCGACGTATTAATACTCGGTCTCAGCACCGGGTCGATCAACTGACGTGTGCGATCGTCGGGATCGTGAGCACCAGCGATGTACCGAACTCCGTCCCCGCCGCCGAGCCGCGGGAGGTCCGGGGTGCATAACAGCCCGACCGTGCACCGCCGCAGGCTCGGCAGCGAACTGCGCAAGTTGCGCGAAGCCGCCGGCCGCACCCACCGCGAGGTCGCCGCGCACCTGGACTGCTCGCAGGGCAAGATCAGCCAGATCGAGCTGGGCCGAGTGCCGGTGCGCACCTCGGACGTGCGGCTGATGGCCGAGTTCTACGGCGCCCCCGGCGAGCGGACCGGCGAACTGATCGACCTCGCCCAGGGCTCGAAGGAGCGCGGGTGGTGGCAGCAGTACCCCACGACCGCGCAGCGCCCCGGCTTCGAAACGCACCTCGGTCTGGAGACCGCGGCCAAAGCGGTCAGCTGCTTCGGCGCCGACCCCATCCCGGAACTGCTGCAGACCGCGGACTACAACGGCGCGCTGCTCGGCAGCGAACTGCGCGAACCCGCCGACGCCGAGAGCCAGGAACGGCTCACCGTCACCGCGACGCGGCAGCAGCGGCTGCTGGGCAACGAACCGCTCGAGCTGTGGGCGGTGCTGGACGAAGCTGCATTGCGCCGCTCGATCGGCGGGCCCGCAGTGATGCGCCAGCAGCTGGAGCACCTCGTGCTGATGGGGTACCGGCGCAACGTGACCATCCAGGTGCTGCCGTTCGGGCTGGGCGGGCACCCGCTGATGGGCGAGCGGATCTCGGTGTTCTCGTTCCCGGACGACGCGGACCCGCAGGTGGTGCACGTCGGCGACCGGACCGGCTCGCGCTTCCTGGACAAGACCGCCGACACCGCGGACTACCTGGCGGCCTTCGAGCGGGTCTGCTCCGCCGCGCTGCCCCCGAAGGAATCCAGCGCGTTCATCTCCAGCGTCGCCGACGACTGGCAGAGCTGACCACCCCGGAAACGACCGCGGGCCGGCCCCCGCTGGGAGGCCGGCCCGCCGGGTGTAACCCGCTCAGCCGAAGCGACCGGAGATGTAGTCCTCGGTGGCCTTCTGGCTGGGGTTGGAGAAGATCCGCCCGGTCTCGTCGATCTCCACCAGCTCGCCCGGCTCGCCCACGGCGCGCAGGTTGAAGAACGCGGTCTGGTCGCTGACCCGCGCCGCCTGCTGCATGTTGTGGGTGACGATGACGATCGTGTACTCCTGCTTCAGCGTGGCGATCAGGTCCTCGATCGCCAGCGTGGAGATCGGGTCCAGCGCTGAGCAGGGCTCGTCCATCAGCAGCACGTCCGGCTGCACCGCGATGGCGCGGGCGATGCACAGCCGCTGCTGCTGACCGCCGGAGAGGCCGCCGCCGGGCTTGCCCAGCCGGTCCTTGACCTCTTCCCACAGGTTGGCGCCGCGCAGCGCCCGCTCGGCGATGTCGTCGAGCTGCTTCTTGTTCTTCTGCCCGGACAGCTTCAGCCCGGCTACCACGTTGTCCCGGATGGACATCGTGGGGAACGGGTTCGGCCGCTGGAACACCATGCCGATCGTGCGGCGCACCTGCACCGGGTCGACCCCGGCGCCGTAGATGTCCTCCCCGTCGAGCAGCACCTTGCCGTCGACGCGGGCACCGGCGATGACCTCGTGCATCCGGTTCAGCGACCGCAGCACGGTGGACTTTCCGCAACCCGACGGTCCGATGAACGCGGTGACGCTGCGGGCCGGGACCTGCAACGTCGCGTCCTGCACGGCGTGGAACTTGCCGTAGTAGAGGTTCAGGTCCTTGATATCGAGACGCTTGGCCATGGGATCCGCCCTACTTGGTCTTGACGGCGAACAGCCTCGACAGCAGCGTCGCCGCGAGGTTGATCAGCATGATGATGAGCACGAGGGTCAGCGCGGCGCCCCAGACGCGGGCGTCGCCCGCTGCGGTCCCGGTGGCGCGCTCGGTGTAGATCACCAGCGGCAGCGAGGCCAGTTCGCCCTCGAAGAGGTTGAAGCTGATGGCCTTCGCGTAGCCCACCAGGATCAGCAGCGGCGCGGTCTCGCCCAGCACCCGGGCGAGGCCGAGCATGATGCCGGTGAGGATGCCGGACAGCGCGGTGGGCAGCACGATCTTCACGATCGTCTTCCACTTGGGCACGCCCAGCGCGTAGGAGGCTTCGCGCAGCTCGTCCGGGACGATCAGCAGCATCGTCTCGGTGACCCGCACGACCACCGGCACCATCAGCAGCACCAGCGACAGCGCCACCGCGAAGCCGCTCTTGCTGAACCCGAACGTGGTGATCCACAGCGCGTAGATGAACAGGCCGGCCACGATGGACGGCAGGCCGCTGAGGATGTCCACGGTGAACGTCGTGATCTTCGCGAACCGCGAGTCCTGGCCGTACTCGATCAGGTAGATCCCGACCAGCACGCCCAGCGGCACCGCGATGATGGCGCACACGAGCCCTTCGAGCACCGTGCCGACCAGCGCGTGGTAGATGCCGCCGTTGGTGTCGTTCGCGGTGAGCCCGTTGAACGAGTGGCTCCACCAGTCCGGCCGCAGCAGCGGTGCCGCGCCCTTCTGCACCAGCGTGAACAGGACCCACAGCAGCGGGATCACGGCGATCACGAACGCGCCGGTGAACACCACCGTCGCCAGGTTGTTCTTCAGCTTCCGCCCGAACCCGAGGTGTTGGAACGCGGGCGCGGTGGCGGGCCGTTCGACGTCAGCGGTGTCCGTTCTCATGCTTTCCCCTCGCCGCTGGCGTTCTCGATCCACCGCGCGAGCGCGTTCACCACGAACGTGAGGATGAACAGCACAAGCCCGGCCGAGATGTAGGCACCGACCTGCATGTTGTTGTTGAACTCGTTGGATCCGAGGGCGATCTTCGAGGCGAACGTGGCGCCGGCGTCGAAGATGCTGTAGTTCGGCCCGATGTTGACGCCGCTGAGGATGATCGTCAGCGCGACCGTTTCACCCAGCGCGCGACCGAGGCCGAGCATCGAGCCGCCGATGAAGCCGTTGCGGCCGAACGGCCACACCGTGGTGCGCACGACCTCCCACCGGGTTGCGCCCAGCGCCTGCGCGCCTTCGATCTGCGCGGTTGGGGTGCGCTGGAATACCTCGCGGGTGACGCCGGTGATCGTCGGCAGGATCATCACCGCCAGCACGATCCCCGCGGTGAAGATGTTCGAGCCGCTGTCCGCGGGCACGTTGCCCGCCGCGAAGATCGGCACCCAGCCGAGGTTGGTGTTCAGCCAGACCGCGACCGGCTTGAGCACCGGGGCCAGCACCGTGATGCCCCACAGGCCGTAGACCACCGACGGCACCGCGGCCAGCAGATCGACGATGTAGGCGAACGGGCGCGCCAGCGAGCGCGGCGAGTAGTGGGTCAGGAACAGGGCGATGCCGCAGGAAACGGGCATCGCCAGCACCAGCGCGACCAGCGAACTGGCCACCGTGACCCAGGCGAGGTCGGCGATGCCGAAGCTCAGGCTCTGCGGGTCGCTGGTGTCCCAGACCCGGCTGAACAGGAAGTTCACCTGGTCGGCCTGCAACGAAGGCAGCGCCCGCACCAGCAGGAAGATCCCCACCGCCGCGATCAGCGCGACGATGAAGACCCCCGAACCGGTGGCCAGGGACTGGAACACGCGGTCGCCGATGCGGACGACCCTCCTGGGCGCGTCCGCGGCGGGTGCTTCGGGAGCGGTAATGGGGGCCTCCGGTCCGGAACTGGCTGCCGGCTCGCCCTCGCGGGCACCGGCTGTACCGGTGCCCGCGGAGCGTTCGTCGGTCGAGTCGGTCACTGCTGCTCGCAGCCTCTCACTTCGTCGCTCGTGCGGAGGTTCAGCGTCAGGAGATCGCGTTGACCGCGTTCGTCACCTTCTCCTTGAACTTGGTAGGCAGCGGCACGTAGCCGGCCTTCTCCAGGTCCGCGGGGTTCGCGTTGGCGGCGACGGTCAGCGCGGCCTTGACGCCCTTGGCGGTCTCCGGGTCGTACCCCTTCGAGCAGACGATCTCGTAGGTGTTCAGCACGATCGGGTAAACACCGGCGTCCTTGTTGCCGTAGATCGATTCCAGGTCCACCCGCAGGTCGTTGCCCTGGCCCTCGATCTTGGCCTCTTCGATGGCCTTGCCGACGGTGCCGGTGTTGAGGTCCACCGGACCGGAGCCGCTGTCGATCTTGGCGATGCCCAGGCCGAGGTTCTTCGGGAAGGACCACTCGATGTAGCTGATGCCGCCCGGAGTGGACTGCACCGACTGCGCGACCTGGTCGCTGCCTTCCTTGCCCTGGCCGACACCGGGGCCGGCCTTGAACTGCTTGCCCTCGCCCTGCCAGGCGCCGCCGGTGGCGGTCTTGAGGTACTTCTGGAAGTTGTCCGAGGTACCGGACTCGTCGGAGCGGTAGAACGGCACGACGTCGATGGCGGGCAGCTGCTTGCCCGGGTTGAGCGCCGCGACCGCCGGATCGTTCCACTTCTTGATCTGGCCCTGGTACATCTTCGCGACGACGTCGGCGTTGAGCGTCAGGTCGCCAACGCCGGGCAGGTTGTAGGACATCGCGATCGGCCCGAAGACCATCGGGATGTTCCAGGCCGGGTTGTTCTGGCAGCGCTGGGCGGCCTTGGCGACCTCGCCCTCCTCTGCGTCCAGCGGCGAGTCGGAGCCGCCGAAGTCGATCTGCCCGGAGTTGAAGGCGGAGACGCCCTTCCCGGAACCGGACTTGGTGTAGCGCAGCTCCTGGCCGGGACACTTGACGCTGTAGTCGCGCGCGAAGACGTCCATCGCGTTCTTCTGCGCCGACGAGCCCTCGGCCGAGACCGGCTTGGTGCCGCACTCCACGTTCAAACCGGCCAGCGCCGGATTGACCTCGTTCTGCGGGATGTTCTGGTCACTGCCGCAGGCGGTGAGCACGAGCGTGCCCGCCGCGAGGAAGCCGAGCGCAGCAGTGTGCCGCTTCATCTTCACTTCGTTCCTCCAGCAAAGGGAAACATCGTGGACGCGGCGCGCTGCCGCTCGTATCCGAACGCTAAGCAGCCGGAGTGGACTGCCACCGTGCACAAGGTGAACGAGAAGTGAACATGGCACGCTAAGTAAGCAGCGCCACGTACCAACGGGTGACAGGTCATTTCGCCGTGATCCTGTCGTTTGCTCCGAGTGATCTCCCGGAGCCCGGCAGGCACCGCGCTACCGGGCCGGACGGCGCTCAGCGCCCGAACTGCACGTCGACATCCCACTTCTCGAACCCGAGACGCTGGTAAACCTTGACCGCCGGGACGTTGTCCGCCTCCACGTAGAGCAGTACCCGCGGGCACCCGATGTGCTGCAAATAGCGCATCCCCGCTACCGTGAGCGACCGGCCGAGACCATTACCCTGCGTGTCCGGATCCACGCCGACGACGTAGACCTCGCCGGCTCCGTCCGGATGCACCTTGGTCCAGTGGAAGCCGAGGAGCCTTTCCTGCGCGTCCACTGCGAGCAGGAAACCGGCCGGATCGAACCAGTCGGTGCCTTCCTTCTCCCGCAGGTCGTGCTCGCTCATCTCGCCCTGCTCGGGATGCCACCGGAACGCACGGTGATTGACGCGCACGACGTCGGCTTCATCCTGGCCGGGGCGGAATGCACGGATCGTGACGCCCTCGGGCAGTTCCGGCGCGGGCAGCTCGGCCCCGCCGACTTCCACGCCCATCCGCCACAACTCGCGCGGGCGCGCGAAGCCGAATCGCTCGGCCAGCGCCAGCGCACCGGGGTGCTCGCCGTGCGACCAGATCCGCAACTTGCCGGTGTCGGCCCCGTCCGTGGGGGCGGACGACAGGTCCGCGCGGTCGAGCAGCGCCTCGACCAGCTGCGTCCCGGCGCCTTGCCGCCGGTGTTCCGGGTGCACCGCCAGTTCGGCGACCAGCAGGCCGGTGTCCTCGTTCTCGGTGTCCAGATGCGCGTAACCGGTGAGCGTGCCGCCCGCGTCGCGCACCACGTAGTGCTCCGAGCGCACGTCCGCCTGCACCGGTTCGATCTGGTGCACCACGTCCCGGTGCGCTCTCAGCCGCAGGATCACGTGCTCGCCGGCAGGCGCCACGCCGTCCGCCTGCTCAGCCGCCGCGAGCAGGTCGATCACCTCGGCCACCTCGGCCTGGTCCAGTCCGTTCCGCCACGTAAGCTGCACGGCCCTGACGTTACCCACCTCGCGCCGCGAGTTGGCACGAGCGGGATCGCGCAGCGGTCGCGGAGGATCGGCGGGCGGCACGACCGCGATCGGATCCACCGCAGATCATTCCGAGCCGCCGAGCGCGCTTTCCCCGCGCGCCGGGAAACCCGTTCAGCGCTGCGAAGAAGCGACGATGGCCTCGGCTTCGGCGACCGCGGAGGTTTCGTCCCGCGTCGCCGGGCGCTGCCCAGCCTTCTGCGAACCGCGCGACGGGCGGACGAACTTGTAGCCGACGTTGCGCACGGTGCCGATCATCGAGTCGTACTCCGCGCCGAGCTTGGCCCGCAGCCGCCGCACGTGCACGTCGACCGTGCGGGTGCCGCCGAAGAAGTCGTAGCCCCACACCTCCTGCAACAGCTGTGCGCGGGTGAACACCCGGCCCGCGTGCTGGGCCAGGTACTTCAGCAGCTCGAACTCCTTGTAGGTCAGCTCCAGCGCGCGCCCCTTGAGCCGGGCGGTGTAGGTGGCCTCCTCGATCACCAGGTCGCCCACCGACAGCGAATCGTCCGAGGCGGCGTTCTCGCCGGTGCGGCGGGTGGTCAGCAGCCGCAGCCGGGCGTCCACCTCGGCCGGGCCGGTGCCGGGCAGCAGCAGTTCGTCCACGCCCCACTCGGCGCTGATCGTGACCAGCCCGCCCTCGTTGACCACCGCGATCAGCGGCGCGTCCCCGGAAGCCAGCACGCGGCACAGGTCACGGGCGGCGACCAGGTCGGAGCGGGCGTCGACGAGCACTGCGTCGTGCGCGCCCGCGGACTGCATCGCGCCGGGATCCGCGGGCAGGAGGCGCAGCCGGTGCGGCAGCAGCGCCAGCGCGGGCAGCACGGCATCGCCGCATCGCTCGCCGGTCAGCAGCAGAAGTTCCGAACTCATGAATGGGCCTCCCGTACCAAGGCCGGCGCCGAGAGCGCCGGCGCACGAAGGCCGCTCGGCACGCGTGAGGGGCCGGACGACCCGGCTTCGTTGCCTGTGGATGCCCAGCAGAATAACTGACGCGAGAACGAAAATCCCAGG
The DNA here is from genome assembly GCF_016526145.1 of Saccharopolyspora galaxeae. Classification (GTDB taxonomy): domain Bacteria; phylum Actinomycetota; class Actinomycetes; order Mycobacteriales; family Pseudonocardiaceae; genus Saccharopolyspora_C; species Saccharopolyspora_C galaxeae. The sequence continues at coordinate 107,002 of NZ_JADDUE010000002.1, read as the reverse complement.
TGAAGCTGCTCGGGTCACAAATGTGAAGCGCGCGGGAAGCCGTGTGAACGCCGCGTTTCGAGCGGCGCGATGCCCCCGCGGTGGCACGGCGCGAGCTCGATGCGGGCGCCGTGCACCGCGAGTTCTGCACAGCGGTGCGACTCGGCAGCGCGGCCGGTGATCCGGATGTTGCCGAGCACACCTGTCGGCCCGGGCGGTGGAGGTGCGAAGGTGAGCACCGCCCGATCACGCCCCGGACCCGGCACAAGATCACCAGCACAGCGCCCTGGTCCGCCGACCCGCCTGCCCCCGACAGAACGGACCGCTCGCGGTGAAGAAGCTCGCCATCACCCTCGTCATCGTCCTCGGCCTGCTCGTGGCCGCCGACTACGGCGCGGCGTCCTTCGCCGAGTACCAGGTCTCGCAGCAGATGAAGAAGCAGTTGAAACTCGCCGAGGACCCCTCGGTGCGGGTGCACGGCTTCCCGTTCCTGACCCAGGCGGTCGCGGGCGATTACAAGGACGTCGAAGTCGCTGCGAAGGCCGTGCAGGCGGGCCAGCTCAAGGAGCTCGGCGTGGAGGCGAACCTGCACCACGCGCGGCTCCCGCTGAACGACGTGCTCGCGGGCAAGGTGAACAAGATCGATGTGGACGAGCTGGTGGGCCGGATGAAGCTGAAGGCTTCCGACGTCGGGCGGATCATCGGCATCACCGACCTCACGATCAACCCGGCGCCGAAGGACGCGCTGGACGAGTCGTCCGGCGACGGCGGCAGCAGCAGCTCCGGCGACGGCAGCGGTGGCACCGGCCAGGGCGGCGCGACCGACTCCAGCCGGGCCGCGGTCGCGCTCGACGGCACGATCGGCATCGCGGGCACCAACGTGCGGGTCAAGGTGATCGCGGTGCTGTCGCTGCTCAACGGCCAGCTCAAGATCGAGCCGAAGAAGCTGGACCTGGCCGACCGGTCGCTGTCGGAGATCCCGATGGGCGACGTGTTCGAGGAGTCGATCCTGCAGCAGTTCACCACCACGCTGGATCCCGGGATGCTGCCGTTCGAGGTGACCCCGACCGCGGTCCGCGTCGAGCGCGGCGCGCTGGTGATGGAGGGCAAGGCCGACAACGTGACGATCGGTCCCGGCGGAGTGAGCACCGGATGATCGGCTGGTGGGCGCTGCTGGCCGCGGTAGCGGTGACGCTGGTCATCGGGTTGGTGTGGCGAGCCCGCGAGGGCCGGGTGCGGACCGCCGGGAAGACCGCGGCGGGTGCGGGCGTTGCAGGAACCGTGCTCGATCAGCTGCCCGACGGCCTGCGCGCGCGGCTCGGGGACCTCGACGGTTCCGGGGTGACGCTGCTGCAACTGTCCACGACGTTCTGCGCGCCGTGCAGGCACACCCGCATCCTGCTGGCCGACTTGGCCGGGCGCACCGAAGGGATGCGGCACGTGGAAGTGGACCTCACCGATCATCCGGAGTGGTCCACGCCGCTGGGCGTGCACCGCACGCCCACGACGCTCGCGCTGGACTCGGACGGCCGCGAGCTGTTCCGGGTGGGCGGCGTGCCGCGCCGCGACGAACTGGCCGCCGCGCTGCGGCCGCACCTGCCGTGAACGCCGCGAGCGCTGCGGTCCGGATGCGGGCGGTCCGGATGCTGACCGTCCGGATGCTGGGAGCGGCGGCACGCCCGTGCCCGGCAGCCGATCCGCACGACCCGGAGCTGCTCCGCCAGGGCTCCCGTGACCTGCCGTTTCGGCGCGGATGCGGACCAACGCAGCAGCAGCGCTCGATCTCAGCAGGTGAACGCGCTTCCCGCCGATCGGTCGGTGCGGGTATCCTCCGCCCCGTGCACGTACTGCTGACCCGAAGGCGCGCGGTGGATTTTTGCCGCGTGGGCAGCAGCCTGTGTTGGCGGCACTGACCGGGCGAGGAACGACGTAGCCGCAGGGCTCGCGTCCCCGCCGCCGGACCTGGCGGTCGCAGCAAGCGAACCGCTGGTTCACCAGCCAGCCGCCGACGGAGGAGTTCCATGCCCGCCACGCTCGACCCGCGAGGGGTCCGCTTCACGGCCGCGATCACGAGCGTGATCCTGGCGGTGGGGCTGGTCACCGGTAGCTGGCGGGTGCTGGCCGCGCAGACCGTGCTGTTCGCGCTGTGCGCGTTCATCGGCATGGGCCTGAACCCCTGGGGCGCGATGTTCCGCAGCGCGGTGGCGCCGCGGTTGCAACCGGTGCCGGAGCAGGAGCGCGAAGATCCCGCACCGGTGCGGTTCTCGCAAGGAGTCGGGTTCGCCTTCGCCTTGGTGGCCACGGTCGGATACGCCGCTGAGTGGACCGCGCTCGGCGTGACGGCCAACGTGTTCGCCCTGGTCGCGGCACTGCTCAACGCCGTGTTCGGCTTCTGCCTCGGCTGCCGGATGTACCTGGTGCTGCAGCGTTTCACGCCGATCGGCCGCGTCTGAACCTTCACCGCCGGACGACGTCCGCCGGAAAGCTTTCCAGCAACGAGACAACGAGAAGGAGTCGCTCGATGAGCCGTGCAGATGTCCTGGTCTCCACCGAGTGGGCCGAGCAGAACCTGAACACCGACAAGGTCGTGTTCGCCGAGGTGGACGAGGACACGACCGCCTACGACGGCGGCCACATCCCCGGGGCCATCAAGCTGGACTGGCGCAAGGACCTGCAGGACCACGTGCGCCGCGACTTCGTCAACCGGGCGGGCTTCGAGAAGCTGCTCTCGGCGAAGGGCATCGCCAACGACGACACGGTGATCCTCTACGGCGGAAACAACAACTGGTTCGCCGCCTACGCCTACTGGTACTTCAAGCTCTACGGCCACTCCGATGTGCGGCTGCTCGACGGCGGCCGCAAGAAGTGGGAGCTGGACGGCCGCCAGCTGGTCAAGGACGAGCCGAACCGCGCGGCCACCAGCTACAGCGCCCAGGAGCAGGACTCCTCGATCCGCGCGTACCGCGAGGAGGTCGTCGACGCCATCGGCGCCAAGAACCTGGTGGACGTGCGTTCTCCCGACGAGTTCGCGGGCAAGCTGCTCGCCCCGGCGCACCTGCCGCAGGAGTCGGCGCAGCGCGGCGGCCACATCCCGCAGGCGATCAACGTGCCGTGGAGCAAGGCCGCCAACGAGGACGGGACGTTCAAGTCCGACGATGACCTCAAGCAGGTCTACGGCGAGGCCGGCCTGGACGACGGCAAGGACACCATCGCCTACTGCCGGATCGGGGAGCGTTCCTCGCACACCTGGTTCGTGCTGCGCGAGCTGTTGGGCCACCAGAACGTGAAGAACTACGACGGGTCCTGGACCGAGTACGGCTCGCTGATCGGCGTGCCGATCGAGAACCCGAGCGAACAGGGAGCGTGACATGAGCCTGGATGGATGCGGTGCGCCGCAGCAGACTTCTACCGCGGTCGCCGAGGACACCGACCAGGTGGTGGTGACCGGAAAGGTGCGCGCGGGCTCGGCCGCGGTCGGCGGCGCGTTCGTGCGGCTGCTGGACGCCTCCGGGGAGTTCACCGCCGAGGTGGTCTCCTCGCCGGAGGGCGACTTCCGGTTCTACGCGGCGCCCGGTTCGTGGACGGTGCGCGCGCTGCACCGCGAGGGCAAGGGCCAGTCCGATGTGGCGGCCTCCGGCCCCGGGGTGCACCCGGTGGACATCGCCGTGGCCTGACGGCGTAGCCGAAAGGAGCCGTGCCCGCCCGGGTGCGGCTCCTTTCGCATGTCCGGGCCCGGGTCGATCGAGCGTCGAGTCAGATCACGCGGGAGCGCAGCAGGGCGAAGGCGCGCTCGTCGCGGTCGGCGCGGGCCGGTTCGGAGCCGTCCTGGCAGCCGACGGTCACGAAGTCCACGACGTCCCAGCCGGTGCGGGTGAACAACCGCCGCAGCCCCGCCTCGGAGAAGATCCAGAAGTTCGTGGCGTCGTCGTTCGCCTCCGCCGGATCCAGCAGGTACGCCACCGGCTGCGCCTGCAACGGCGTGCCGTCCGGGGCCTGCCTGGCCACGCGGGTGGACAGGAAGCACAGCTCGGCGCGCTCGGCCAGCGCTTCGAGCACGTGGAACGGGTTCTTCAGGTGGTAGAGCAGCCCGAGGAAGAACACCGCGCCGTAGCGCGCTGCGGGCAGCTCGAACCGGGCGTCCAGGTCGACCTCGTGCACCTGCACCGATGACGAGAGCTCGTGGACGAGCCGCCGGGCGCCGCGCAGCCCGTTGAAGTTCGTCGGCGGGTTGTCCAGCACGTCCACCCGGCAGCCCAGCTCGTGCTCCAGGAAGAACCCGAAGTCCCCGTCGGCCGCGCCGATGTCGGCGATCCGCGCGCCGGCCAGCGAGTCGAACACCTCCCGCTGCGGCCCGGACAGCAGGGCGTCCAGGTGGAAGACGTTGGCCATCGTGTCGTACGGATACCAACCGAAGTCCTCGGGCGCGATCTCGTCCTTGCGCGCGAGCAGGTCGGTGCGGAACGCGAGCGCGCGCTCGCGCACCGTCTCGAAATCGGTCATCAGGCCCGGTTCTCCCCAGCGCTAGCGGTAGGCACTACCTCGCAAATCATGCCGGACGCCACACTCCACCGGGCGTTCGCGGTGGTTATCCTTTGGCGCGTGGAACTCATACCTTTCCTGCACTACGGCCTCGTCACGCTGCTCGGGATCGCCACGATCGCGGTCCTGTGGTTCGCCGGGTACGTGGTGTACCGGCTCTACAGCGACTGACCCGCACCCGCTCCGGCGCTGGTGGCGCGGGTAATCTGCCGGGGATGACTGCGACACCCGACCGGCCCGAGCCCGGCAGCGGCGACGCGGCCGTGCAGGCCGCCGCCGAGCGCGCCGAGAAGACCCGCCACCGCAACGTGCCGAGCTTCGACGACCTCCCCGGGGTCGGCGACACCGCGAACCTGCGGGAAGGCCCGGACCTGCACAGCGCCTGCCTGCAGCTGCTGCCGCTGGTCGGTGTGTGGCGCGGCGAGGGCGAGGCGGCGCACCCCTCGCAGGACGAGACCTACCGGTTCTTCCAGCAGGTCACCTTCGCCCACGACGGGCGTCCGTTCCTGTTCTACGAGAGCCGTTCTTGGCGGCTCGACGGCGAGGGCGGGCAGGTCGTCGGTCCCGACGTCCGCGAGGTCGGCTTCTGGCGCCCGCAGCCCGACGACGTGATCGAGCTGCTGATCGTGCACCACACCGGCGTGTCCGAGATGTTCTTCGGGCGGCCGAAGAACAAGACCACGTGGGAGCTGTCGACCGACGCGGTGATCCGCACGCCGACCGGCGACGACGTCACCGCCGCGAGCAGGCTCTACGGCGTGGTCGAGGGCTCGCTGGCCTACGTCGAGGAACGCGCCACCACCGAGCACGAGCTCCAGCCACGGCTGTCGGCGAAGCTGGAGCGCATCGTCGGCTGATCCTCGACCCGGAGCGAACGGACCGTTGGTCCCAATAGATTGGGCGAACAGGCCGTTCACTCCTGGAGGAATTGCGTTGCGGCGGGTCAGTACTGGGACTCGTAGAGGTCCGTTAGTTCGGCGTGCAGCTGCGGGTCGGTGTTGATCGAGGTGCCGTCGAGGGTGTGCACCGGCGTGATCAGCCGGACGCTGGAGGCCATCCACAGGCCGTCCGCATTGCGCAGCTCCTCCTGGCCGAACGGCTCGATCCGCGTTTCCCAACCGGCCTGCTCCGCGGCGCGGAACAGCGCGTCCTGCGTCGTGCCCGGCAGGATGCCCGTGCTCGGCGGCGGAGTGCGCAGCGTGCGCCCGCGAGCGAGCACGACGGTCGAGGTGGGGCCTTCGAGCACGGTGCCGTCCGTCGCGGTGAAGATCACCTCGTCGGCGTCGCGGCGGCGCGCTTCCCGGATCGCGGCCATGTTCACCGCGTAGGACAGCGTCTTCGCCGACAGCAGCAGCCACGGCGCGCGTTCCTTCAGATCCGGCGCGTACCCGCGGTCGAGCGTGATCGCGGCCAGGCCATCGGCGCGTTTGCGCAGCGTGTCCGGGCCGACGGTCATGCCGAGGGCGAACCCGTGCGGCGTCTCGTCGCCGTCCACGCCCCGGCTGCACACCAGCTTCAGCGCCATCTCGCGCTCGTCCTGCCAGGGCCAGGCGTCGATCACGGCCTGCGCCGCGCGTTCCCAGCCGACGCGTTCCGGCGGGTCGAAGTCCAGCATGTCGGCCGAACGCCGCAGCCGGTCCAAGTGCGGGCCGAGCGCACGGGGCTTGCCGTCGACGACCAGGATCGTCTCGAAAACACCGTCGCCGCGGGTGACCGAGAGGTCGTCGGCGCGCATCAGCGGCGCCTCCGGATCGGCCAGCGTTCCGTCCAGCAGAGCCAACACGCGCATGGTGGGCAGCCTAGGAGCCCCGCACGGCGCCGCAGCAACCGGCCTCGTCACCGCTGCGCAGGACGGTCGCGCCGGACGCGGCACCGGCTTTCCGGCAGGTCCGCCCGGACGGTACCCGCGAGGCATACGATCGGAACCGGCAAGCCGAACCCGTCGAGCACAGGAGCCAGCAGTGGGTGAGAAGGCATCGCTGCGCACCACACTGCACCGGCACGGCATGCGGGTGACCCCGCAGCGCCAGCTGGTGCTCGACGCGGTGCGCGAACTCGGGCACGCCACGCCGGAGCAGGTGTGCCGCAGGGTGCAGGGCACCGCCGAGACGATCAACATCACCACCGTTTACCGGGCGCTGGACGTACTGGAGGACATCGGCCTGGTGCGGCACACGCACCTCGGGCACGGTGCCCCGACGTACTCCGCGGAGGAGCACGAGCACGTGCACCTGGTGTGCCACCGCTGCGGGGAGGTCGACGAGGTGCCCAGTGAACTGCTGGCGGACCTCGCGGACCTGCTCGACCAGCGGTGCGGGTTCGCGCTGGACGCCACGCACCTGGCGCTGTCCGGATCCTGCCGCGGCTGCCGCGGCACCCGCGGCGCCGATCACCGCGCGGCCGAGGAGGCACGATGAACTCACCCCTGCTGGAGCTGCCCGGAGCCGTCGCGGCTCCGGAGGAGGCGTCGCTGGACTCCTCGCTCGACGTGGGCGTGCCGTGGCACTTCGGCGACCCGTTCGCCGAGCAGCGCTCCGCGGCCCGCTCGGCGGTGCTGGTGGACCGCTCGCACCGCCAGGTGCTCGCGGTGCCCGGCGAGGAGCGGTTGAGCTGGCTGCACCTGGTGCTTTCGCAGCACCTCACCGAACTGCCCGAGGGACAGGGCACCGAGGCGTTGGTGCTGGACAGCCAGGGCCACATCGACTGCCACCTGATGCTCGCCCACCACGAGGGCGCCGTGTACCTCGACACCGATGCGGGTGCGCAGGCGACCAGCGCGCTGCCGACGATCGGTGTGGACGGCAAGCAGACGCTGCCGGAGTACCTGGAGGCGATGCGCTTCTGGTCGAAGGTCGAACCGCGGGACGCCACCGACGAGTTCGCGCTGTTGAGCGCGATCGGTCCGGACGCGGCCGAGCTGCTGCGCAAAGCCGGCGTGGACGCGGTCCCGTCCGCGCCGTGGGAGGTGGTGGGCCTGCCGGGCGGCGGCTTCGCCCGCCACGTGCCGTTCCGCGGACTGTTCACGGTGGACCTCGTGGTGCCGCGGAAGTCCTTGGTGGATTGGTGGATGCGGCTGACCGACACGGGTTTCCGCCCAGCGGGCACGCTCGCTTACGAAGCGCTGCGCGTCGAAGCACTGCGCCCGCGTGTCGGCCTGGACACCGACGAACGCGCCATCCCGCACGAGATGGGCTGGATCCACACCGCCGCGCACGTGGCGAAGGGCTGCTACCGCGGGCAGGAAACCGTGGCCAAGGTGCACAACGTCGGCAAGCCGCCGCGCCGGATGGTGCTGCTGCACCTGGACGGGTCGGTGGAAGTCCGCCCGGAGACCGGGGATCCGGTGTTGCACGGGGAGCGCAAGGTCGGCCGGATCGGCTCGGTCGTGCTGCACCACGAGCTCGGGCCGGTGGCGCTGGCGCTGCTGAAGCGGACCGCGCCGGTGGACGTGGAACTGGTCGCCGGGGACGCCGAGCAGGAGCGGGCGGTCGCGGCGGCGGTCGATCCGGACTCGGTGCCGCCGGACTCCGGGGAACCGCCGGGGCGGCTGGCCGCCCGGGGGCTCCGCGGTCACTGAACATCGGGCGGTCACTGAACATCGGGCTACCCGTCGTCCGTCCCCATTGACCGGTCGGGAAAGCTCGCCGCGCGTCCGGAGCAGCACGATCACGGGCCGTGGTGCGGGCCCAATGTCAACCGGATGATTGGCGGATCAGCCCAACGACGCGGCGGGCGCGGATGTGCCAAGATCACCCCATGACTCGGTCGCCCGCACCGCCGGGCACGGTCCTCACCGTCGCCCCCGTCCAGGTCCGGCAGGACACCGCGCCGCGGCCCGCGGCCGAGGTCGCGGCCGCCGCCGAGGACTGCGCGCGGGTCGGCGCGGCCGTGGTGGACCTGGTGCCGGACGCCGGGCTCGCGGAAACCGTGGCCGCCGTGCGCGAACGCACCTCCCTGCTCGTGCGCATCACCGCGCACGCCCGCGGGGAGACGCTGACCGGCCTGCTCGACGCCGGGTCGCACATCATCTCCTGCCCGCTGAGCGCTCCCGCCGAATTCGCCGCGGATCTGCGCGAAGGCGCCCGGGAACGCGGCATCGCCGTGCACCACGAAGCGCGTTCGCCCGCGGACTTGGCCGCGCTGCGGGAAGTTCCCGCACCGACGCACGTGGTGCTGGTGTTCGGCGCGGGGCTCACCGGCGACGTCCCGGGTTTCGCCGCCGCGCTGGGCCAGCTGCCCGAAGGAACCTCGTGCACCGCGACCGGCTTGGGCGAAGCGGGCGTCCCGGTGCTGCTGACCGCGCTGGCCGCCGGAGCTCATGTGCGCACCGGCATGGCCGACCACGCCGGGTACGCACCCGGGGTGCGGGCCAAGGACGACGCGCAACTGGCGGCCCGCGCCGCCGGAGTCGCCAAGATCGCACAACGACCGCCGCTGCCGCCCGCGCAAGCCGCTCCGATCCTCGGAGTCGGGACTCCGGGATCCGGGATTTCGGGAGCCGGGACTTGATGCGGCCGCACTCGCGCGCCAGGCACACTGGACGCAGCCGCCTCGCCGACAGCCGCGGTGTCCCTCCGGCACCCGGCGCCGGTGGGCACGACCGACGGAGGATGGGCACGTGATCGAAGTCCGCCCCGGTGGGCGCCGCCGGATCGACCGGGTGCTGTCCCCGGCCTACACCGACGGGATCGAGCAGCACGATCTCGGCGAGGTCCGCGAGTTGCGCGACGAGGCCGCGCAGGAGGAGACGGACCTGTCCTACCTGCGCAGGATGCTGCACGCGCGGATCGACATCGTGCGCGCCGAGCAGCGCAGGCGCCGCGAAGGCGGCTCGGCCTCGGTCGTGGAGCAGCTCGCGAACATCCTCTCGGACAACGCGGTCGGCCCGGCCACCGGTTCCGGCCGCTACCAGACCACCGAGCCGTCGCGGGCCGAGGCGCACCGCAGGCACGTCGAGGCGCTGGTGTCCGATGTGGATCTGTCCGACGTGATGTCGCTGTCGGACGTCAAACTGGACACCGCGCTGCACGCCTACACCTCCGAAGAAGATTCGGTCTCGCAGCGCCGCCGCGAGGTGCAGGCAGTGGTGGACCGGCTCAACGCCGAGATCGCCCGCCGCTACCGCGAAGGCGCCGCATCCGTGGACGACCTGCTGGCCGCGGAGCGGGACCGGCGTTGACCGCAGCTGTGCCGCTGGTCGAACTCGTTCGCGGCGGGCTGCGCGAAGGGGTGCACTTCGGTTCCGCGGTGCTGCTCGAAGCCGACGGCTCGGTCCGGTGGTCGGCGGGTTCGGTGTCCGCGCCGATGTACCCGCGTTCCACGGCGAAGCCCGCCCAAGCGCTGGCGATGCTGCGCGCCGGGCTCGAGCTGCCCGACGACGCCGACCTGGCGCTGGCGGCCGCTTCGCACAACGGCGAACCGGAGCACACCTCGCGCGCCGCGGGAATCCTGCGCGCGAACGGGCTCGCGGAGGACGCGTTGCGCTGCCCGGCCGACCTGCCGCTGCACGAACCCACTCGCGCCGAGCGCATCTCGGACGGCACCGGCGAGCGACGGCTGGCGATGAACTGCTCCGGCAAGCACGCGGCGATGCTGGCGACGTGCGTGCAGCGCGGCTGGTCCACCGCGGACTACCTGGATCCGGCGCACCCGCTGCAACGCGGCGTGCGGGACACCATCGCGGAGCTGTCCGGCGACGAGATCGACCGGACCACTGTGGACGGCTGCGGCGCACCGCTGTTCGCGATCACGTTGACCGGTCTCGCGCGGCTGTTCCGCTCCCTGGTCACCGGCGACGGCCGCCGGGTCGCCGATGCGATGCGGGCGCATCCGTGGCTGGTCGGTGGAACCGGTCGGGAGGACACGGAGCTGATGCGGGCCGTGCCGGGCCTGCTGTCCAAGGCGGGCGCCGAGGGCGTGCTGGCGCTGGCGTTGCCGGACGGGCGCGCGGTGGCCGCGAAGATCTCGGACGGTGCCGCGCGGGCGCGGCTGCCGATCGCGGTCGGGGCGCTGCGCGCGCTCGGCGTCGAGCGGGGCGCGCTCGCCGGACTCGCGGAGGAACCGCTGCTCGGAGGGGGCGAACCGGTCGGCACCGTGCGGCTCGTCCCCGGCGCGCTGGACTGATCACCGGCGAGTTCAGGCAGCGGCGGTCGACGGGACGAGCGCGCACAAGGACGGCTGGTCCGCCGTCCGGCGATCAGTTGAAGCGTTCGCGGGCGGCGAACTCCGCCCAGAAGTCCCGCAGCGCCTCGTAGCGCTCGCCGACCTCGCCCGCGTCACCGGCCTCCATCGCGTCGATGATCGCGTGCACGTCCTCGGCCGAGGTGTCCGCGTCCAGGTCGGCCTCGTTCATCATCTGCACCAGGCCGCCGTAGTCCAGCTCCACCGCCGAGTGCGGGTGGAACCGCTCCAGCCAGCGCCCGGTCTCGCGCAGGATCTTGGTCGGCCCCTCGTCGCCGATCGAGTCCCGGGCGACCGAGTGCGCCCGCGCGACCCTGCGCCGCGCGTCGGCCATCGCGGCCCGCCAGAACACCCGCCGGTCCCCGTTGTCGGCGACGGTCCGCCGCTCCGGCGGATCGACCACCACGAACCACGGCAGCGGGACCGTCCAGGTCGACGAGAGCACGTGCACCGCGCTGCTGGACAGCTCGCTGACCACGGCGCTGGCCCTGGTCCGGGCCTTGTCCACCGGCACCGCGACCGCGGCCGCGCGCAGCGGCACCTCGGCGGCACCGAGGAAGCCCACCAGCGCGGCGGCCGAACGGCCGCGCAGGTCCAGCGGGCACACCAGCGGCCCCGGGCCGACGCTCGCCGCCGGGTTGCTGGGCACCGATTCCGGGTCGAGGACGAGGACGTCGCCGGCGCCCTGCGCGGCACCGCTGGAGTCCTCGCCGGGAAGCAACCTGGGCGGGGCGCAGACCTGGGTCCGCAACCATTGGTCCTGTTCCCGCGTCGCGGCACCGGTGACGTCGAGCGCGCCGCGCTGCACGGTCGCGGCGAGCTGTTCACGGGTGGGCGAGTCGAACGACGACAATGGTTCGTACACCCGCAGATAGGCGACGAACGGCTCTGGCACGCGAGTATCGTGCCATGCGCGCTACGGCGGCCGGTGACTACCCGCCGCACGTCGGAGCCGATGGCGACGCGGCGCGCGGGCCGATGGCGACGCCTGCGCGATCTGCGGGCTGGATCACCCGCGACACGGAGACGTGGGGTGGCACCACGTCGCGTAGAACCGCATCGGCACGGTACGGTAGTTACAGGAAAAGTTGTCGAGATCATGCGGGGCCGCCGTTCCCCTGGCCGCCCCGCACACCCTGCGCGAGGGGGTCGAGCCATGGGGCGCGGCCGGGCTAAGGCCAAGCAGACGAAGGTGGCCCGTGAGCTGAAGTACAGCTCCCCCACCATGGACGTCGATGCATTGCAGCGCGAGCTGTCCTCGGATTCGCCTGGCGAGTGGTCCGAGGAGGACCGCGCCGACGCATACGACGACGGGTACGACGACTACCGGCGTTGACGGCACGAAAACACCGAGTGGACGAGCACCGTCCACTCGGTGTTCTGTGTCGGCAGACGACCTGATCGCATCCGGGTCCGGATGGTGCCGAGCCGGGTGGAGCCACCACTCGTTCGACATCGTTCGCGGTGGGCGGGCCTGCGGTTGCGCTTGATCGCCGCAAGCGCTCCGCCGGCCGGGCGTAGCAACTCCGACGATCAACCGAACACGCAGTACCAGCGAAGTGCGCCGGGAAACCGGCGCACTTCTCGTTTGCGCTGCGGAAGAAGTGCCCGGTCCGGGACCGGGCGGAGCCTGGGGATGCTCGGGGCCTACCAGGCCCGGAAAAGGACTGTGAAGTGAAAGGGGCCGGTGTGCGGGCCGCCTCTCGGCGGATGGCGCTGTAAGGCTCCAGCCGAACGGTATTCCCTACAGGCTTGGTGATGGAGCCCGGGGGCACGCGCACACCGGCCACCCCGAACAACGAGTGCGGCGCCCCGCAGAATTCCCGCCGGCGCCGCAGATTTCGCCGAACGGCTCAATGCATCCCGTGCACCACCGCGTGGCCGCGCCCGCGGGCGATCATCCACTTGTTCACCGGCACGGTCAGCACGAACGCCACCGCCAGCGCGAAGGCCAGCGATGCCCAGAACAGCGCGGTCGTCGGGCCGGCGTCCATCGCGCCCGGCACCACCACCATGACCGCGTTGTCCACGACCTCCATCACGAAGATCGAGAGCGTGTCGGCGGCGAGCGCCACCCGGACGGCGCCGGCGAAGCTCACTCCGGAGCGCAGCACGCCCCGCATGGTCAGCGCATAGCCGAAGACGAACGCGAGGACGACCGACAGCACCACGGTGCCGACGTTGTGCAGGCCCGCCGCGGTCCCGATCACCATGCCCAGGATCTCGCCGATCGCGCAGCCGGTGAGGCAGTGCAACGTCGCCGACACCGCCATCCGCCAGGACGAACCGGGCGCGGCGTGGTGCTGGTGGGACGTGTCCGGCTGCTGAGTCATCGCTGCTCCTAGGGGAGACCTTTCCCGGCGATCGCCAGTTGAAACGATACCCCCAGGGGGTATATTCCAAGCGATCGGCGCGGACTCGGCAGGCGGAGCGGGGATCAGAACCGCGGGTGGTTACCGCGCAGCACGACGCGCTGGTCCTCGGCGGCTTCCTCGACGGTCGGCTGCTTGGCGACCTCGCCCAGCACCCACGCGGGCACGTGCCGGGCGGTGAGCACCGCCAGCGCCCGGTCCACGTCCTCGGCGGTGACGACCGCGACCATGCCCACCCCCATGTTGAAGGTGCGCTCCATCTCCTCGGTCTCCACCCGGCCGCGCTGCGCGATCATCCGGAACACCGGGTCGGGCGTCCAGGTTCCGCGGTCCAGCACGGCGGTCAGCCCGGACGGGACGACCCGTGCCAGGTTCGCGGCCAGTCCACCGCCGGTGACGTGCGCGAAAGTGCGCACCTCCGCTTCGGCGGCCAGGGCCAGGCAGTCCTTGGCGTAGATCCGGGTCGGCTCCAGCAGCTGCTCGCCGAGCGTGTGGCCGAACTCCTCGACGTGGCCCTCCAGCGGCATCCGGGCCAGTTCCAGCAGCACGTGCCGGGCCAGCGAGTAGCCGTTGGAGTGCAGCCCGGAGGAACCCATCGCGATCACCACATCGCCCGGGCGCACCTTGTCCGGGCCGAGCATCGCGTCGGCCTCGACGACGCCGACGCCGGTGGCCGAGAGGTCGTACTCGCCGGGCGCCATCATGCCGGGGTGCTCGGCGGTCTCCCCGCCCAGCAGCGCGCAGCCGGCCTGCACGCAACCCTCGGACACGCCCTTGACCAGGTCCGCGATCCGCTCCGGCTCGACCTTGCCGACGGCGATGTAGTCCTGCAGGAACAGCGGTTCCGCGCCGCAGACCACGAGGTCGTCGACGACCATCGCGACCAGGTCCATCCCGACGGTGTCGTGCTTCTGCATCGCCTGCGCCACGGCGAGCTTGGTGCCGACGCCATCGGTCGAGGACGCCAGCACCGGCTCGTTCCAGCGGTCCAGCTTGAGCTGGAACAGTCCGGCGAAACCGCCGAGGGAGCCCAGCACCTCGGGCCGGGTGGCCCGCTGCGCCCAGGGCCGCATCTGCTGCACGGCCTCGTCACCGGCTTCGATGCTCACCCCCGAGGTCGCGTAGGTGGCCTTGGCTTCCTCGGCGGCTTGCGACCCCGCGAGCAGGTCTTCGGACACGACTGACTCCACATCTGATGTGAGTTTGCGGTTGGGTGGCGGGAAGTCCGGCGACGCGTTCGGCGGGGCGCTCCGGGCGCGGGCGCCCGCCCGTTGCTTACCACAGGCGCGGGCGCCTGCATCCGGTCCCGCCGCGAGGTTTCCCGGATTCGCCGATCGATGCACGCGGCCGGACGCGAGCGCACCACGCTACGCGGCGCGCCACCTCGGCCGGGGCCGGGGAGTCACGGCCTGCGCAGCGCGTCGGCACCGCCGTAGCCATTGGGCAGCACCGGCTCGGCGGGGCCCGCCACGCCGCGTTCGGTCTCTTCGGAGGAGTTCTCCAGCAGGTACTTGCCCAGCCGCGCCTCTTCCGGGAGCGGGATCGGGTAGTGCCCGTCGAAGCACGCCGCGCACAGCCGGTTGCGGGGCTGCTCGCTGGCGGCGATCAAGCTGTCCAGCGACACGTAGCCGAGGCTGTCCGAGCCGATCGAACGCCGGATGCCGTCCGCGTCCGAACCGTTCGCGATCAATTCGGCGCGGGAGGCGAAGTCGATGCCGTAGTAGCAGGGCCACTTCACCGGCGGCGAGGCGATCCGCACGTGCACCTCGATCGCGCCCGCTTCGCGCAGCATCCGCACCAGGGCGCGCTGGGTGTTGCCGCGCACGATCGAGTCGTCCACGACGACCAGCCGCTTGCCGCGGATCACCTCGCGCAGCGGGTTGAGCTTGAGCCGGATGCCGAGCTGGCGGATGGTCTGCGAGGGCTGGATGAAGGTCCGGCCCACGTAGGAGTTCTTCACCAGCCCGTTGCCGTAGGCGATCCCGGATTCCTGCGCGTAGCCGACGGCCGCGGGCGTGCCGGACTCCGGCACCGGGATCACCAGGTCGGCGTCCACCGGGTGCTCGCGGGCGAGCCTGCGGCCGATCTCCACGCGGGTGCTGTGCACCGAGCGCCCGGAGATCGTGGTGTCCGGGCGCGCCAGGTAGACGTACTCGAACACGCAGCCCTTCGGCTTGGGGTGGGCGAAGTGCTGCGAGCGCAGCCCGTCGGCGTCGATGGCGAGCAGTTCGCCCGGCTCGACCTCGCGCACGAACGAGGCTCCGACGATGTCCAGGGCCGCGGTTTCGCTGGCCACCACCCAGCCGCGTTCCAGCCTGCCGAGCACCAGCGGGCGCACGCCGTGCGGGTCGCGGGCGGCGTAGAGGGTCGACTCGTCGGAGAACACCATCGAGAAGGCGCCCTGCACGGACGGGAACAGCTCCAGCGCTGCCTGCTCGATCCCCTGGTCCGCGGCGCGCGTGGCCAGCAGCCCGCACACCAGGTCGGAGTCGGTGGTGGCGCGTTCGCAGCCGGACGCGGGCGCGGAGGTGTTCGCCGCGATGGTGTCCGCGCCCTCGGCGACCAGCCGTTCCCGCAGGTCGGCGGTGTTCACCAGGTTGCCGTTGTGGCCCAGCGCGAGCCCGCCGCCGCCCGCCGTGGTGCGGAAGGTGGGCTGCGCGTTCTCCCACGTCGCGCCACCGGTCGTGGAGTAGCGGTTGTGCCCGACGGCGACGTGGCCGCGCAACGTGGCCAGGACCTGCTCGTCGAAGACCTGGCTGACCAGGCCGAGGTCCTTGTAGACCAACATCTGCGAGCCGTCGCCGACGGCGATGCCCGCGGCTTCCTGGCCGCGGTGCTGCAGCGCGAACATGCCGTAGAAGGCGAGCTTGGCTACTTCTTCACCGGGCGCCCAGACGCCGAAAACACCGCATTCCTCGTGCGGTACGTCCTGCTCGTAGGGATCGGTGTCGGGCTTCGAGGCGGGTGCGCCGGGCGCACTGCTCGGGTCTGGCCGGTCGATGACCACCGAGAACTCCTTGCGGACGGAATCGGAGTTACACCCAAGTGTAAACGGAGCCCGACGGCGTGGTGACCGGCCACCTGCGCCAATCTCCCCGGAACGGCCCGCTGACCTGGGAATCCGTGAAGCGGATCACGGCGATGTGAAGCCGGTCATCACCGCGGCGAATTCGGAGGGAAGCTGCCCGCTCACCGTGCGCGTTCCATTTCCGACGGACCGCCGACGCGGCTGCATCGGGCGACCGGTCCGTTCACTCGGTGCGGAACACGGCGGTCATAGCCGGCGCAGGCGCTCGTGCACCCGGTTCAGGAGGTTCAAGTCCCGGCAGGGCTCCGGGTGGATCCGGCCGGACCAGGACAGGCGGCGGTCGAGCTGCGCGGCTTCGGATGCTTGCGGGACGCGACGGTCCAGGGGCATCGCGGGCTTCTCGTGCTTACCCATGGCGGACGCTCCCGCAGGTGTGCCGAGCGGGGCCGGGGTGTTCGGGGACACCACCACCGGCCCCGCCGACCCACTGCCCCGGCACGATGCGCTGGGAGGACCACGACGCACCGGGGCAGCGGAAGCCGCGCCCGCGATCCAGGCAGGCCGCGGGGAGGACGGGCCGGAGACGGGAACAGCCCGGCGATCGGCTCGGCACTGGAGGCGATTGCGGCATGTCCCAACCTTCGCCCCGACGAGCCGTCGAAGTTTTGCCTCGCAGGCAATCACTCGGACGGGTGGCTGCTATACCCGCAGACCCGCGCGGTAGGCCATGCCGCGCAACTCGCGGCCGGAGGCGTCTCGCTTCGACTTCGCCAAGAGCTCGGCGAGGATGGCGCGCATGAACGGGTGGCGGTGGATGCGCGTGGGCGAGATCTGCTCGGCGTTGCGCAGCTTCAGCACCGCATCGTCGCGACGGTTCGGCAGGTGAGTGAGCGCGCGCCCGTACTCGCGCCAATACGCCGCCTTCCGCGTCGGCGACGGCAACGCCTCCGGATCGACGTATTCCGCGATCCGCGCTGCCTCGGCAGGTTCGTCGGCCTCCAGGGCGACCGACATGCGCCACACGCCTACGTTCGACGGGCCGAACCCGAACCACATCGCGTTGCCCTCACCGGTCCGGGATGCCAGGTCGGCCGCGTGCTCGAGCGCCGAAAGCCGTCCGGCGTGATCACCTCGAGCAGCCGTCACGAGCGAGGACGTGAGCGCGACCATCCCGGTCAGCTGCATCGCCGCCGATGTGGCGGTGCCGGGATCGGCCGCCGCCAACGTCCGCGAAGCAAGATCTGCCCCACCCGCTCCGAGCAGGCCGAACGCGGTTCCGAACGCGCTCACCGCGTGGTAGGCGGGTTCTTCCAAGCGCTCCGCCGCACTCCGCGCCAGCATCGACGCCTGCCAGGACAGATCGAGGTTCGCGCCGAGATCCCCGAGCCATGCCTGGGTGCCCTGCACGTGCGTCAGGACGGCCAACCGCAGCAGCGCACGCTCATCCCGCCCGGTCCCGAGCGTGGTGTGCAGATCCTTGATCAGCGCGGGAAGCCGCGCGCCCACGAGGCCGTAATCGCAATCCCGCTGAGCGTTCAAGATCTCGGCAGTCCTCGCCGCGAGGGCGTCAACGGGCGCAACCGCACCGCCTGGCTCGCCCATGCTCACCTGGAGCATCGCCAGGCGTACGGCGTTGAGTCCGCGGTCCTCTTCCGGCTCACCGCTGTTGGGAACCGCGGTGCGCATGATCTCGCTCGGCGCCACGTCCAGGGCTTCCGCGAGCCGGATGATCAACGAACGGCGGTCGAGCGCGCGATCGCCGGACTCCAGCCGCGACAGGTACGACGTGGAAATCCCCGCGAGCCCGGCGATCACCGCGAGGCTCTTGCCTCTCGCCTTGCGGATCTCGCGGAGCGTCTCACCTGGTGCTTCCGCCATCCGAACACACCCCGCTTCACCGAAAGGTCCGCCGCGCACCGGCGGAGAGGCACGCCCAGAGTGCCAGCCGCGGTCACCACCGCTCCAGCAGTTCCACGCTGGCGGCCATGACAGTCGCTCCCGCAGGTGTGCCGAGCGGGGCCGGAGTGTTCGGGGGCACCACCACCGGCCCCGCCGACCCACTGCCCCGGCACGATGCGCTGGGAGGACCACGACGCACCGGGGCAGCGGTAGCCGCGCCCGCGATCCAGGCAGGCCGCGGGGAGGACGGGCCGGAGACGGGAACAGCCCGGCGGTCGGCTCTGCACTGGAGGCGATTGCGGCATGCACTTAATGTCGCTGCTTGATCACGAAGAGTGAAGTAGTTGCGCGGCCATGCGCATAACCGCGCATCGGGAGCTATTGAGCGGCTGCCGCGTCGGCGAAAGCCTTGCGGTATTCGCCCGTCCACGCGGCACCTTGCTGGTCTGCGGGCAGACCGTTCAGCCCCTGTTCGAGATGATCGGCCGCGACGTCGTACGAGGCCAGCGACATGCGCGCCAAGCCGAGGTTGAGCCGGTGGAAAGTCGGGTTGAGCCAGTAGGCCGTTCTGGGCGCGGGATGCCGGGCCGACTCCTCCAGCAGACCGTCGGCCACCTCGAGCATCCGTCGTGCGCCGTCGCGATCCCCGAGCCGTCCGGCGCCGTGCGCGGCCTGCGCGGCAGCTCCGAGACGTTGATGGACGCTCGCACCCGGCGTGTGGTGCTCGGCCAGGAACCAGCGGGCCACACCGCGCCAATTGCCTCGCTGGCGGGCGACGTAGCCGCGGAAGTTCGCGGCCTGCGCAGCGAGCACACCGTCCCCGATCTCGTCAGCCGCCTGTTCCGCATCGGCCAGCCAGCGCAGGGCTTCCTCGTCCTGACGAGTCTCGGCGTACAGCCACCCCGCGAACTGCACCCACTCGGCAACGACCTCGGCGAGCGCACCGCGATGCGGTCCGGTCGCCTGCCGCACCAGGTCCGTGACCATCCGGACCTGCGCCAGCGTCGCCGGAATCAGCGGTCCCGGACCCATGGTGTCGTCCAGGCGCCGCTGTGCCGCGAGCACGCTCGCCAGCGCGGCGACCGCACCACCGTCCAACTTGTGCGGACGTTCCCGCACTCGACCGAGGCGATCGCGGTCGTCCGAGGTGAGCACGTCCGGCGCGATGTCACCGGTGGCCAACCTCCGCAGCTCACCGCCCGCGCCGAGGAGTTCGTCCAAGTGGCCCGCGGTGTTCGGCGACGGGCGCTGCCGATCGTTCTCGTACCGGGACAGGTTGCCCTGATCAACGTGCACTTGTCGCGCAACAGCCGGTTGGGACAGGCCGGCGGCCAGCCGAAACCGCCGGAGGGCCTGCCCGAAGGTCTCGGACACGGTGATCCTCTTCTGCCGAATCTCCGCCGATCCTCGGCGGAGAGATCAGATTACCGAGCGCGGTGCTTCTTGGACAGCGTGTGATCACCACGAGCCAATGCGCGCTCAGGAAGCCGGGACCTCGCGGAGGGCGCCGAGGACTCGGCGGTGCGTGAGCCAGCCGGAGAGTTCGCGACCGGACTCGTCGAGCACCGGCAGCGCGCCGCCGGGCGCCGAGGCCAGCGCGTCCAGCGCCTCGGCGAGCGTGGCGCGGTCGGTGATCAGCGGTGGGAGTTCGGCCAGATCACCGGTGAGCCTGCGAGGGTCCTCGCCGCCCGGTTCGAGCCGCTGCGCGCCCAACGCTTGCGCGACCGCCCGGGTCGTCACGCAGCCCCGGTACTCGCCGTCCGGGTCGACCACCGGCAGCACGCCGTATCCGGACAGCGCGAGCTGTTGCGCGGCATCGGAGAGCTCCGCTTCGGCGCGCAACGCCTCCGGCAACGACTGCACCACCCCGTGCACGCCGCGGCTCGTCAACGGCCAGTTCGCGCGGCTGGCCTCCAGGTCGACGCCGCGGCGCCGCAGCTTCAGCGTGTAGATCGTGCCCTTGCTCATCGCGCGGCTGACCAGCGTCGCGATCACGATCGCCGCCATCAGCGGCAGGATGATCGAGTACTCGCCGGTGAGCTCGAACAGCACGATCACGGCCGTGATCGGCGCCCGCGCCGCCCCGGCGAAGGCAGCCCCCATGCCGATCATCCCGTAGACACCGGGTGCCGCCGTCGCGCCCGGCATCAGCTCGTGCACCACCGCGCCGAACGCGGTGCCCGCCATGCCGCCGATGAACAACGACGGCGCGAACACCCCGCCGGAACCGCCGACGCCGATCGTCAGGCTCGTGGCGAGCATCTTGCCGACCACCAGCAGCAGCAGGAAAGCGACCGCGTACTTCCCGCCGATGGCGTTCTGCAGCACCGGGTAGCCCACGCCGTACATCTCCGGCAGCACCAGCAGGATGCCGCCGACCAGCAGCCCACCGACCGCCGGGCGCAGCCACTCCGGCCCGCGCCACAACCGGTCGCAGAGGTCCTCGACCAGGTACAGCACCCGGCTGAACCCGATCCCGAGCGCGCCCGCGAGCACGCCCAGCAGCACGATCAGCAGGTACTCGTGCGAACCCGTCAGCGACAGCTTCGGCAGCTCCAGGAACGCCTCGTTGCCCAGCACGGCCCTGCCGATGACGCTGGCGGTCACGCTGGCGACGACCACGGCGGCGAACGAGTCCACCGCGAAGCTGCTCAGTATCAGCTCCATCGCGAAGAACGGGCCGGTCAGCGGCGCGTTGAAGGTCGCGGCGATGCCGCCTGCCGCGCCGCAGGCGACCAGCACCCGCAGCCGCGACTCCGGCAGCCGCACCCTGCGGCCGAGCGAGGAACCGAGCGCGGAGCCGATCTGCACGATCGGCCCTTCGCGGCCGACCGAGCCGCCGGAGCCGATGCACAGCGCGGAGGCGAGCGCCTTGACGAAGCTGACCTTCGCCGGGATGCGGCCGCCGTGCTCGGCGACCGCGTACATCACTTCCGGCACCCCGTGCCCGCGCGCTTCCGGCGCGAACCGCTGCACCAGCGGCCCGTACACGAGTCCCGCGATGACCGGTGTGAACAGCACGAACCACGGCCCGAGCGCGGGCAGCCACGGGTGCGCCGCCCCGCCCGCGACGGAGTAGTCGGCGGTTCCGGACAGCAGCCGGGTGAACGACTGCACCAGCCAGCGGAACACGATCGCGCCGAGTCCGGCGCCGACGCCGATGACCACGGCGAGCGCGACCAGACCGGACGTCCGCTCCCGCAGCCACGTCCCGATTCCGTGGCGGTCAGGCAGTGCGGGACGGCGGGATTCGTACGTCGCAACCACTCTTGCATGATGCAACAGTTGCCCATGGCACGAAATGTAAGATGCGGAACACCGGGCAGCACCGGCCCGGCGGCGGCTCCGGTACAACGGAGCCCATGCCCCGCCCCGACGTCGACGACGAGCTGCCGGTCGAGGACATCGACGCGGTCACCGACGCGATGCTCACCGCATCCCGGCTGCTGGTGGCCGCCTCCGCGCGCTCCATCGCCGCGGTGGACGACTCGCTCACGCTGCCGCAGTTCCGGCTGCTGGTGGCGCTGCACGGACGCGGCCCGCTCAAGCACGCGGCGGTGGCCGAGCTGCTGGGCGTGAACCCGTCCACGGTCACCCGGATGATCAACCGACTGGTCACGTCGGGCCTGGTGGACCGGCAGGTCAGCCCCACCTCGCGGCGGGAGAGCGCGGTGTCGGTGACCGCGGCCGGGGCCGACGTGGTGCGGGAGGTCACCGAGCACCGGCGCACCGAGATCGCGCGGATCGTGCGGCGGATGCCCGCCACGGCGCGGCGCGGGATGGTCGACGCGCTCACGGCCTTCACGCAGGCGGGCGGAGAACCGCCGGTCAGCAGCTCGCCCTACGACGCCGCCGACACCTACGAGCGTTGATCGACTTCAGCCCTCGACGCGGACCAAAGGCAGCCACGGGGTCAGGTCGGCCCGCGAGCCCGAGGCGCTGACCAGTCCGGATTCGACCGCTGCCGGGAAATCCAGCCTGCCGGTGGCCAGCAGCAGCCAGGTGCGCGCGTCCGTCTCGATCACGTTCGGCGGGGTGCCGCGGGTGTGCTCCGGTCCGGCGACGCACTGCACGGCCGCGAACGGCGGTACGCGGACCTCGACGGTGCGGCCGGGCGCGACGGCTTCCAGGGTGCGCAGGCTCAGCTTCACCGCGGACGCGGTTTCCGCGCGGGACGGGCGCTGCGCCGCGTCTTCGGCCCAGGGGTCCGCCAGCCACGGCGCTACGGCGGCCACGGCGGCGCGCATCTCGTTCGGATCGACCCGTCGACGCGGAGGCATGGCGCAAGCTTACGAGCAGCACCGCAGCGCACGGTCCGGGCCGCCCGAAGATCACAACCAGCCGAGCTTGACCGCCTGCATCCCGGCCTGGAAGCGCGTCTCCACCCCTAACCGAGCGACCAGCTCCCGCACCCGCCGGTGCGCGGTGCGCGCGCTGAAGCCCATCAGCCGTCCGATCGTGTCATCGGTGGCACCGGAGGCCAGCAGCGACAGGATCCAGCGCTCTTCCTCGGAAGGCTGCTCGTCGCCGCTGATCACCCGCTCGCCGGAGGCGAACGGCGCGGCGAACCGCCACAGGTCCTCGAAGATCCGCATCACCGCGACCAGCAGCGCCGAGTGCCGGATCACCACCGCGCTGTCCACGGTCTGCTCGGTGGTGGTCAGCGGCAGCAGCGCCACCTCGTTGTCGACCAGGATCATCTTCGCGGGAGCGACGTGCACGACCCGCGCCTGCTCGCCCAGCGAGACCAGCTTGGCCGTCAGCTCCAGCTGCGGCGGGCGCGCCAGCGCCGCCCGGTCGTAGAGCACCTGGTACTCGACGCCTTCGGCGAGCTTGCGGGACTCCAGCGAATCCAGCGCTCCGGTCGCGGCGTAGGGCGGTTTCGCCACGCCCTGCACCAGCTCTGTCGCGCTGCGCTGCAACTCGTAGGCGGCCCATCCGACGCGGCGCGCACCGTGCACGACCTGCAGGACTCCGCCCGCTCCGGACCGCGCCTTGGCGACCCGGGCGACCGAGGCCACCGCTTCGCGCGCCTCGGCCTGGGCTTGCACGGCCTGTTCGGCGACCCGCGGGGCCGCCCGATCCGGCGTGCGTTCAGGCGCCTCGGTGAATCCGGACAACACGGCACAACCTTCCATGACGCGCCCGGACAACTCCGGTCTGGACCAGTGTTGCTGCGAGCATCGAGCCGGTCCCCTCCTGGGAGGGAACGTATGCACCGGGAGACCCGGCTGGGAACCCACTTTTGCGGGATGACGACGTTCGACCTTCGGCTAACCCCGTTCGGCGGCGGGAATTCATCCCCCGAATGCAGCAGCGCAGGCACATTTCCGGCACCGCTTCAGCGCGCGGCGCACCGGTTCCGCCGGGAACGGCACGGCGGGCCTTTCCTCAGCAACGAGGAACGGCCCGCCGAGGTGACGATTCACATTCACAGTTCTCCGGTTTGCAGCAGATCCGGGGTCGTACCCTCCGGCGCCCCGTTGATGACGCCTGCCGCGGCGGTGCCCTGCAAGCCCGAGATCACGTCCGCCGGAGCGGCGTCCGGATCGGCTTCCAGGAAAAGCGCGCCGACACCGGCCACGTGCGGGCTGGCCATCGACGTGCCGCTGAGCGTCGCCGTTCCGCCGCCGGGCGCGAGCGAGAGGATGTCCACACCGGGCGCGTAGCCCTCGACCGTGGCGCCGAAGTTCGTGAACTCCGCGGAGGAGTCGTCGCGATCCGAAGCCGCCGTGGTGTAGACGCCCTCCGCGCTGGCCGGCGAGGTGTTCTCCGCGTCCTGCGACTCGTTGCCCGCCGCCACCGCGAGGAACACGCCGGAATCGACCAGCCCGGTGGCCGCCTCGTCCAGCGCCGGATCCTTCGCACCGCCCAGCGACATGTTCGCCACCGAAGGGCCGTCGGCGTTCTGCGCCACCCAGTCCATGCCCGCGACGATGTCGGCGGTGGTGCCGCTGCCGTTGTCGTCGAGCACCTTCACCCCGACCAGCTCGGCCTGCTTGGCGACCCCGTAGGTGGCGGAGCCGATGGTGCCCGCGACGTGCGTGCCGTGGCCGTTGCCGTCGGTGCCGTCGCCGCCGGTGGCGTCGTGGCCGACTGATGCGCGGCCCTGGAAGTCCGGGTGATCCTGGGCGATCCCGGTGTCGATGATGTAGGCGGTCACGCCCGCACCGGTGCCGTTGGTGTCGTACTGGCCGTCCAGCGGCAGGTTCGGCTGGTCGATCCGGTCCAGGCCCCAGGAGCCGGCCTCCGCCCGGGGCTGGGGGTCGGTCTGGATGTGGAAGTTCTGCGAGACGCCTTCGACGTCGTTGCTCTCGCGCACGCGCTGCAGCTGCTGCGGGCTGAGCGTGGCCGAGAAACCGTTCAGGCTGTGCGCGTAGAGGTGTTCGGCGCGCACGCCGAGCTCCCCGGCGACGGCCGCGGCGTCCTGGCCGTCTTCGAGGTTGACGATGTAGGAGTCGGCGGTTCCGTCCGCCGAGATCACCTGGTCTTCCGGGTGCATGGTCAGCGGTGCGAGGGTCTGGTCGGGTGCGGCGCTCGCGGGAGCTCCGGCGAACGCGAGCGCGGCGGCCGCGAGGCCCGCGCCCGCTCCCGCCCACCGGCGCCGGACTGGCGATTCGGACATGGTTGCCTCCCCTTCAGCGTCATCCGGGTGGGGCCGGATGAAATCTGATGGTGCTGTTCCGACGAAAGCACGGAAATGCAGCGAACCGGGCGGTTTGGCGACTTGTCGCCAAACACTTGCGCCGGAAGGGTAACGGCGTTCCGCATCTTTTTCGGATCACCCGATAACATGCCGGGCGATTTTCACCCGAACGGCCTTGCGCAGCGTTTTCAATTGGAAATTGACGCCGTTGCCGCGCCCGCCGGAGAGCCGCACGCAACGCGTCGGATCTGCGCGCGAAACGCGCCCGCAATTAGGGGATAATGTGCTCATCGCTCACTCGATCGGCCGCATCCGCCGCGACAGCGCGCGATCGAGCGGGCGGAATCCGCGCACCGATGAGGTTCGCGGCAGCACGAACGGAATGCGCTCAGGTCGCCGCGACCCAGCGGCGCAGCTTCAACCGCACCGCCTCGACGTACTCCTCGGGCAGCTCGGCCGCGGAGTCCTCCGCGGGGACCGAGTCCGCCTGCCGTTCACCGCCCGCCGGGGCGACGCCGTATTCGAGGCCGTAGTACAGGTACAGCGCGTGCTCCTGTTCCAGCAGCAGATCGCCCTGCTCGAGGGTGACCCGCGGTGCCTGCCGCACCGTCTCCTTGAGCACCGAAACGGTCAGCGTGTCTCCGTCGAACGCGGCGCCGTCCAGCGGCACGAAACTCTCGTTCGTGCCGAAGAGTCCGGTTTGGACGGTGATCCAGGCGGGCTGCTCGGTGGCTTCGTCCAGGAACAGCTGCCCGACGATGCCGACCCGCTGCCCGGCCGGGTCGAACACCTCGCAGCCGAACAACCGCAGTGCTTCCCGCTGACCGATCATGCCGACCGCCTCCCGAACTCGACCGCACCGGCTGCCGCCGAACGCGCCCGCCCGGCCGAGCAGCGGCCACTCCCGCCCAGTCTGCCCCCGCCGCCGCGGCACCGGCACCTCGGAACGGCTGATCCCGCCGCGCGGAAAACTCCTGCCGCACGGGCGAATCCGCACCGACCCGCAGCACCGCACCGTCCGACCTGGACCGTCCCGGGGGCGCCCGCCGGAGGCATCGCGGGGGCGGGTAGAACTGACACGCTCCCGGGTACCCGAGCGCGGGGCCCGAAGGCAACTCACCGACCACGAAGGACGCCAGCATGTCAGAGCAGCCCGGTCAGCCCGGCCCGCCGCCGATCACCGACGAGATGCGGGAACAGGCCCGGCAGACGCCGAACAGCTGGCTCTACATCGTCGACCCCGGCTACCAGGACTCCGGGGAGGACGTGCCGCCGGAAGGCGTGATCGGCGCGTACCACATCGACGCCGACGGCGAGATCGACGAGGACTTCCAGTTCAACGACGAGTACGAGCCGTCGGACGTGTCGATCGAGCTGCCGGAACCGGTCAACGAGCTGGAACGGGTGCTGCAGCGGATCGCGGGCGGCGAGGCGCCGGAGGACGAGCTGCCACCCGCCGTGCTGGCCGCCGAGGTGCTGCTCTACGACCCGGAGAACGGCGAGGGCGAACTCGCCGTCTACGCCGCCGAGCTGGACGACGGCAGCCAGCTGGTGCCCGCCTGCACCTCGCAGGAGCGGGTGCCGGAGAGCTGGCCGGGCACCCGCCGCGTCCCCGGCGACGCGCTGCCGCAGCTGCTGGCGGGCCTGGACCTGGGGCTGAACCTGGACGAGACGGTGCGCGCGGTCATCCCGCACAGCACGCTCGTGGACGACTCCGCGAGCTGACGCACCGGCGCGCGGATGGTGGTCGGCAGCCGCGTGGATGCCTAGCCTCGGCGGTGTGAGCAACGATCACCACTCCGGCAAGCCCGGTCGCATCGGCGACTACGCGCTGCTGTCCGATCTGCGCACCGCCGCGCTGGTCGGCACCGACGGCTCGGTGGACTGGCTGTGCCTGCCGCGGTTCGACTCGCCGTCCTGCTTCAGCCGGCTGCTCGGCGACGAGCGGGACGGGCATTGGCAGCTCGCACCGGCCGGGCCGGTGCGCGAGGTCCGGCGCCGCTACCGGGACAACTCGCTGGTCGTGGAGACCGATTTCCACACCGACGACGGGGTGCTGCGGCTGGTCGACAGCATGCCGCCGCACGAGAAGAACCAGTTCGACCAGCCGTGCCTGGTGCGGATGCTGGAGTGCGTGTCCGGGTCCGTGCAGGTCCGGATGCGCTGGATCGTGCGGTTCGCCTACGGCGACTCGGTGCCGTGGGTGCGGCACGTGCGCCAGACCAGCCCGGAGCACGACGAGTACATCCTGGCGATCGCCGGGCCGCACACCGCCGTGCTGCGCGGCGATCTGCTGCCGCAGCGGGTCGCGCACGAGCGCGCGCACGAGCTGGTGTTCGCGCTCGAAGCCGGGCAGCGCCGGTCGTGGGTGATGCAGTGGTCGCAGGACCACGAGGAAGTCCCGCCGCCGATGGACCCGGTGCAGGAGACCCGGGACAGCGAGGACTTCTGGCAGGAGTGGACCGGCAAGATCAATTACACCGGTCCGCACGCCGGCGCGGTGTACCGGTCGCTGGCCACGCTCAAGGCCCTCACCTACGCGCCCACCGGCGGCATGGTCGCCGCGCCGACCACGTCGCTGCCCGAGACCGCGGGCGGCAGCCGCAACTGGGACTACCGCTACTGCTGGCTGCGGGACGCCACGCTGGTGCTGCTGGCGCTGGACAACTTCGGCTGCTCCGACGAGGCCGCAGCGTGGCGCCGGTGGCTGGTGCGCGCCGTCGCGGGCGACCCCGCGGACGCGCAGATCATGTACGGCGTGGACGGGCAGCGGCACCTGCTGGAATGGGAGGTCGACTGGCTTTCCGGCTACCACGGCGCACAGCCGGTCCGGGTCGGCAACGGCGCGTACCGGCAACTGCAGCTAGACGTCTACGGCGAGGTCATGGACGCGCTGCACCTCGCGCGGGAACGCGGCGTGCGGGAGAACGCCGACACCTGGGCGCTGCAACGGGGCATGATCAAGCACTTGGAGAAGATCTGGCAGCAGCCGGACAAGGGCCTGTGGGAGGTGCGCGGGCCGGACCGGCACTTCACGCACTCGCGGGTGATGGTCTGGGTCGCGTTCGACCGCGCGGTGCGCGCCGCGGAGGAGGACGGACTGCCCGGTCAGGTGCAGCGCTGGCGCGAGCTGCGGGATGCGGTGCACGCCGAAGTCCTGGAGCACGGCTGGAACGAAGAGCTCGGCGCGTTCACCCAGTACTACGGCGGCACCACGCTGGATGCCGCGACGCTGCTGATGCCGTCGGTGGGTTTCCTGCCCGGCTCCGACGAACGGGTGCGGAGCACGATCCGCGCGGTGGAGCGGGAGCTGCGCCGCGGCGTGCTGGTGGACCGCTACTCGACCGACGAGGAGGCGAGCTCGGTGGACGGCCTGGCCGGGCGCGAGGGCTCGTTCCTGGCGTGCTCGTTCTGGCTGGTCGACGCGCTGGCGCTGAGCGGGCGCAGGCAGGAGGCCGAGGAGATGTTCGACGAGCTGGTGCAGCTGTCCAACGACGTCGGCCTCTTCGCCGAGGAATACGACGGGCGAACCGGCCTGTTCGCGGGCAACTTCCCGCAGGCTTTCTCCCACCTGGCGCTGGTCAATTCGGCCGCCGTGCTCTACGGCGGGCACACTCGGGGCGAGATGAGCAGGCGAAACGGAGGGGGATCGCGGTGAGGGCGGCGACGGTGGTGCCCGGCAAGCCGGACCTGGCGGCGGTCTCCGAGCTGCCGGACCCCGCTCCGCGGCCGGGCGAGCTGCTGGTGGAGGGCTTGCTGACCGGGGTGTGCGCGACCGACCACGACGTCACGCACTCCTCGCACGGGGCGTTGCCGCCGGGGCAGGACCGGATGGTGCTGTTCCACGAATCCCTCGGCCGCGTGCTGCACGCCCCCGCGATCAGCGGTTTCCGCGAGGGCGACTACGTGGTCGGCGTGGTGCGCAGGCCCGATCCGCGGCCGTGCGAAGCCTGCGCGGCCGGGCAGTGGGACTTCTGCCTCAACGGCGAGTACACCGAGTGCGGCATCAAGCAGCTGGACGGTTTCGGCGCGCAGCGCTGGACCATCGAACCGCGGTTCGCGATCAAGGCGGGCGGCGGGCTCGGCGAGCTCGCCGTGCTGACCGAACCGGCCTCGGTGGTCGCCAAGGCGTGGGAGCAGGCCGAGCTGATCGGCCGCCGCGCCTACTACTACCGGCCGCGGCACGCGCTGATCACCGGCGCGGGCGCGATCGGCCTGCTCGGTGCGCTGCTGGGCGTGCAGCGCGGGCTGGACGTGCACGTGCTGGACCAGGTCACCGACGGGCCGAAGCCGGAGCTGGTGCGTGAGCTCGGCGCCACTTACCACACGACGCTGGACGACCTGGGTTGCGAACCGGACGTGGTGATCGAGGCGACCGGTGCCGGTGAGGTCGTGTTCGACGTGCTGCGCCGCACCGCGCGCAACGCGGTCACCGTGCTCACCGGCATCGCCGGGCACGAGCGGACGCTGCCGGTGCCCGCCGGGGCGATCAACGACGAGCTGGTGCTGGACAACGACGTCGTGGTCGGCAGCGTGAACGCGAACCTGCGGCACTACGAGCAGGCCGTGGGCGCGCTGCGGGACGCCGACCACGGTTGGCTGCGCAAGCTGCTCAGCCGCCGGGTTCCGCTGGGCGACTGGACCGACGTGTTCACCCGGCACGACTCCGACGTCAAGGTCGTCGTCGACCTGCAGGCTTGAGCCCGCCGACACGCCCGCGCACCACCCGAGCAACCCACGCTCTGCCGGAGTGAACGGCCTGCTCGCCCAATCTATTCGGACCAGCAGTCCGTTCACTCCATGGCCGATCGCTTCCGGCGGATGACGTCCGCGCGTGTCGGCACCCCGGCAAGCTCCGAGTGCAGCGGTCAGGAGACGTGGTCGGCGATGAAGGCGCGGATGCGCTCGGCGGGGCAGGGGCGGGCGAAGAAGAAGCCCTGCCCGGTTTCGCAGCCGATGTCGGCCATCCGCCGCGCCTGCGCGTGCGTCTCCACGCCCTCCGCGGTGACGGTGAGCCCGAGCGTGTGCGCCAGGTCCACCAGCGTGCCGACGATCCGCGCGTCCACCGGATCGGCCCGCTCCGGATCGCGCAGCCCGGACATGAACGATCCGGCGATCTTGAGCTCGTGCACCGGCAGGTGCCGCAGGTAGGCCAGGTTCGAGTAGCCGGTGCCGAAGTCGTCGATGGCGATCCGCACGCCCATCTTGGCCAGCGTCCCCAGCGCCTCGATCGGCTCGTCGGCGGTGCCCATCACCGCGGACTCGGTCAGTTCGAGCTGCAACCGGCACGGTTCCAGCCCGGTTTCGCGCAGGATCGACTGCACGTCGGAGACCAGGTTCGGGTCGCGGGACTGGCGCACCGCGAGGTTGACGCTGACGAACGGGGCCGGCTCGCCGAACTCCTCGTGCCACTGCTTGGCCTGCCTGCACGCCTGGCGCAGCACCCAGCGGCCCAGCGGCACGATCAGCCCGGTCTCCTCGGCCAGGGCGATGAACCGGTCCGGGCCGAGCCTGCCCAGGTCCGGGTGCCACCAGCGGGCCAGCGCCTCCACCCCGACCACGCCGAACTCGCGCAGGCCCACCAGCGGCTGGTACTCCACGAAGAACTCTTCGCGCTCCAGCGCGGCGGGCATGGTCGCCGAGAGCCGGTACTGGGCGACTTCGGTGGCGTTGCGCTCCGGGTCGAACAGCGCCCACTGGCCCTTGCCCTCGGCCTTGGCCCAGTACAGCGTGACGTCGGCGTCGCGCATCAGCTCCGCGGCGCTCTGGTTCTCGATGCCGCGCTCGACGATGCCGATGCTGGCCGAGACGGACAGCTCGTGGCCGCCGATGCGGATCGGCTCGACCAGCGTGTCCAGGATCTCGTCGGCGATCTCGATGGCCTGCTCGGTGCTCGCGGAGTCCTCGATCAGGATCACGAACTCGTCGCCGCCCATCCGCGCGACCATCCGGTCCGCGCCGTGCACCGACTGCGCCAGCCGTTCGGAGACCGCGACCAGCAGGTCGTCCCCGACGTGGTGGCCGAGGCTGTCGTTGATCACCTTGAACCCGTCGAGGTCCATGTAGCACAGCGCGACCCGGTGCTCGGGCTTGCGATCGCGCATCGCGGCGGTGAGCCGCTCCAGGAACAGCGCCCGGTTCGGCAGCCCGGTCAGCGGGTCGTGCATCGCCTGGTGGCGCAGCCGGTCCTGGAGCATCTTGCGGTCGGTGACGTCCTCGATCATCGCCACCTGGTACAGCGGGAGACCGTCCTCGCCGCGCACCAGCGACATGATCAGTTCGGTCCAGGCGCGGCTGCCGTCCGGGCGGATGAACTGCTTCTCGATGCGGTACTGGTCGCGTTCGCCGCGGACGAGTTCTTCGTAGAGCCGCCAGACGCCCTCGGAGTCGGCCGGGTGCAGCAGGTCGTGCGTGGTCATCCGGCGCAGCTCCTCGGTGGGGCGGCCGAGGATGCGCCGCAGCGAGGAGTTGACCTCCAGGATGCGGCCGTTCATGTCCGCGATGCTGATGCCGATCGCGGCCTCCGCGAAGATCGCGCGGAAGCGGGCTTCGCTGGTGCGCAGCGCCTGCTCCACCGCGTCCCGCGCGTCGAGCACCGCCTGCCGGATGGCTTCCTGCTCGTCGAGCGTGCGCTTGCGCGCGGCGTGCACGAAGCCGGTGCACAGCGAGCTCTGCAGGGCGGACACGCGCTGCCTGCGGCCGGAGTCCTCGGGCAGGTTCAGCTCGGCCAGGAACCGTTCGCCGAGCAGGTCGACGCTGCGCGCCAGGGACTCCGCGCTGGTGAAGTGCACGGCCACCAGGTCGTCGCCCACGACGTGCGCGGGCGCGGGGTCGAACGGCTCGGACAGCAGGGCCGCGACCAGTTCGTCGGTGTAGCCCAGCAACCTGCCCTCGACCTCGGCGCTGGTCATCGGCACGTAGCTGGTGCCCATCAGGGACTGCGCCCAGACCGCGGCGAACCGGCGGCGATCGGTCCTGCTCACCGTCGAGTCCGCCGGTCGAGCGCTCGGCACCGGCGCGGTCCACCCGGTCATGCCCGTGGCGCCCCTCCACTCTCGGTCTTGGTACGGCGAATCCGCCCGGACCTCGTCGGTCATGCGGCGGCCCCTGGTCGTCCGGAGCATACGACCGGCTCCGCCGGGGGGTCGAACAGTCGCCACATCCCCACCCAGGGTAGTCATCCGCGTTGAACCAGCAGGGCAGGTTGGCCCAACGCGCGTGCGCCACCCGGCCGCAGCGAGCCGCGCACGAGCCGATGCTCACTCGTCCGGTGCAGCGCGGGTCGCGGAAAAGATGCGCGCCGTGCGATCTGCGGTTGAGATGTGGATCGGCGTTGTCCGGATTGCGCCATTGTGGTTGTTTTCCCACCCCGAGCCCGCGTAAGCAGTAAACGCTTCGCGATGGCGATCCCGGTACCGCCGGTGGCGGTCCCACCAGGCGACTACTCCCCGAGAGGTCCTGCTTCGATGACGCATCCGAGTGGACGTGCTCGCAACCGCGGGCTGATCTCCCTACTCTCGATCACCTGGGCCGGTGCTCTGCTGCTCGCCGCGCCCGCGCACGCCGGCAGTTCCCTTACCCGAACGGAGCAGGCGATGAGCTCTGCACAAAACGATCACGCGATGGGCTCGCAGATCCGCAAGCACGAAGGCGGCGGTGAGCAGGCCGCGCCGGAACGCGCGCTGCCGCTGGCCGCGGTCGAGGGCATCGACGTCAGCGGCCACCAGGGCAACGTGGACTGGCCGGCGTACTGGGGCCAGGGCAAGCGGTTCGCGTTCGTCAAGGCGACCGAGGGCACGACCTACCGCAGCCCCTACTTCGCCCAGCAGTACAACGGTTCCTACGACGTCGGCATGATCCGCGGCGCCTACCACTTCGCGCTGCCGGACGTCTCCAGCGGCGCGGAGCAGGCGAACTACTTCGTCGACCACGGCGGCGGCTGGTCGCCCGACGGCAAGACCCTGCCCGGCGCGCTGGACATGGAGTACAACCCGTACGGCGACACCTGCTACGGGCACGACCCGGGGTCGATGACGGCCTGGATCAAGGACTTCAGCGACACCTACTTCGCCCGCACCGGGCGGTATCCGGTGATCTACACCAGCACCAGCTGGTGGAACCAGTGCACCGGCGGGGACTTCGGCGCGACGAGTCCACTGTGGATCGCGCGGTACGCGGACTCGCCCGGTGCGCTGCCCGCGGGCTGGGGCTTCCACACCTTCTGGCAGTACAGCTCGTCGCCGATCGACCAGAACTCGTTCAACGGCGCCTACGAGCAGTTGCAGGCGCTGGCCACCGGCTGAGCCCGGCGGCGCCGGGCCGCGGGCTCGGCACCGCGATTCCGCGAACCGGGCCCGCACCGGCACCGCCGGATGCGATGATCCCCGCGATGGGTGAGGACCGCGCGCGCAACCGCAGGGTGGGCTTGGCTCTCACCATCGCGCTGGCCGTGCTCTCGATGACCGGGGTGAGCACGGCGCTGCTGCTGTACGACCCGCGAGCCACCGGCGCGGACGCGCTGCGCACCGGAGGGCTCGCCGCGGGCTCGATCGTCGCGCTCTACGCGCTGTGGCTCAACGACCGCAGGCGCCGGGTGGAGGAACGCAGGCAGGAGCTGGACCAGCGCCGCCAGGAACTCGACCGGGAGCGCTACGAGCTGGAGCGGCAGCGCCAGGACCTGGAGGACCGCCGCACCGACCACGACCGCGACCGCGCCGACGACGAGCGCTTCGCCCGCGCCGTGGAACTCCTCGGGCACGAGACCGACCAGGTGCGGGTCGGCGCCATGCACGCGCTGGCCGGGCTCGCGCGGACGCGCTCGCAGTACACCCAGACCGTGCTGGACGTGCTGTGCTCCTACCTGCGGCGGCCGTTCGACCATCCGAAGTGGATGGACCCGGAGGAACTCGCCGAATTCGCGGACCTGCCGCCGATCCCGCCGGAGATGGAGCGCGAGCGGCACGCGCGCCAGACCGCGCAGCGGCTGATCATCGAGCTGCTGCCGACCCGGGACGAGCCGGACCCGCCGACCTACGACCTGGACCTGACGCGCGCCTGGCTGGAGCGGTTCAACCTGTCCGACCGCGTGGTGGGGCGCATCGCGGCGTACCGCTGCCGGTTCCGGCACACCACGAACTTCAGCCGCGCGGTGTTCCGCGGTCACTTGGCGCTGCGGGATTCGGTGTTCCTGGGGCGGATCCGGGCGACGGAGGCGGTCTTCGAGCACGGCTTGCAATTGCGCGGCATCCGCGCGCTGGAGACGTGCGATTTCGACCGGGCGCGGTTCGAGCACGAAGTGGACTGGAAGCGGATGGATTGCGCGGCCAAGTGGTACGTGCGCGGGGCCGAGTTCGGCGCCGGCCTGGACCTGCGGCACGCGCGGTTGCACGGCGGGATCGCGCTGGGGCCGGACGAACCGGCCGGTGCGGTGCTGCTCGACGACTTCCGGGCGGGCACCGGATCCGACCTGCCGGCGTGGGCGACTCCGGAAACCCATGTGCCGCAACAGGAGAGTTCACGTGCGTAAGTTCGGACTGGCCGCGACCATCGCGTTCGCGGTGCTGGCGGTGTTCGGGGTGAGCCTGGCGCTGCTCGTCTTCGATCCCCGTGTCAACGGCGCGGACGCGCTGCGCACCGGTGGTTTCGCCGGGGGTTCGGTCGTCGCGCTGTACGCGCTGTGGCTCAACGACCGCAGGCGACGGGTGGAAGAGAACCGGCAGCTCCAGGAAGGCCGGCAGGTCCGGCTGGATCAGGAGCGGGTCAGCGACGAGCGGTTCGCCCGCGCCGTGGAATTGCTCGGGCACGAGGCCGACCAAGTGCGGGTGGGTGCGTTGCATTCACTGGCCGGGCTGGCGCGCAGCAATCCCGGACTGACGCAAACGGTTCTGGACGTGCTTTGCTCGTACTTGCGGAGACCGTTCCTGCATCCGCGGTATGACGACGGCGAGTGGCAGCGCGACGAACAGCACGAGGCGGAGCGCAAGCTCCAGGTGCGGCGCACTGCGCAGCGCCTGATCGCGACGCTGCTGCCGCAGGCGACCGACACCGCGGCGCCCGCCTACGACCTCGACCTGACCAACGCCAAGCTGGAGTACCTCGACCTGTCCGGGCGGCGCATCGGCACGTTGACGGCTCGGCACGCGCGGATCTTCCGCGACATCAACCTGAGCCGGTGCGAGATCACCGGTCCGGTGTGGTTCACCCGCGTGGTCTTCGCCGACGACGGCAAGTTCCGCTGCAAGGACACCGTTTTCCACGACCGCGCCCAGTTCTCCGGTGTCGAGTTCGGCGGGCCCGCGGCGTTCGACCGCTCCGAATTCCGCGGGCGAGCCCGCTTCGACCAGGCGAAGCTGCACTCGGGCGTGACCTTCGACGGCGCCAGGTTCGCCGGGCCGCTCGAAAGCGACGGCGCCACGGTCGCCGACGCGGACCTGGATTCGCTGCTCGCGTCGACGACGCGCGCCTGCGCCGAGACCGAGTAGGTCGGGCCCGCGGCTGCGTCGGTGCGGGCCCGGCACCGTTCGCGGGCTGCGGTCACTCGGCGCCGCCGAGGGTGATCGGGGGTGGCTGTCAGCGTCGAACCCTTGAGCACCTCGTCGGCTCGCCACGCAGCGGTCGAACCGCTCGACGAGCGGGGCGGACCGCGAAGTGAACGGACCGCTCGTCCCGACGGATCAGGCGAACGGTCCGTTCACTCGGAGCCGAGCGGTCAGCCGAACAGCGCGGGAAGAGTGCCTTCCCAGGCCTCGCGGAGTTCGGCCAGCGGGACGTCGGCGACGTCCTGGATGTCCAGTGTGGACACACCGGCGTCGGCGACGCCGATCTTCGCGCAGGGCAGGCCGCGGGCCGAGCACATCTCGGTGAACCGCAGCTCCTCGCTGCGCGGCACGGCCACCAGCACGCGGCCCGCGGACTCCGAGAACAGCTGCACGAACGGGTCCGCGTCCTCCGGCAGGACCACGCGGGCACCGCACTCACCGATCAACGCGGTCTCGACCAGCGCCTGCGCCAGGCCGCCGTCGGACAGGTCGTGCGCCGCGGAGATCATGCCGTCGCGGGAACCGGCGAGCAGCACCTCGGCGAGCAGCTTCTCCCGCGCAAGGTCGGGCTGCGGCGGGGTACCGCCGAGGTGGCCGTGCACGACCTTCGCCCACTCCGAGCCGCCGAACTCCTCGCGGGTGTCGCCGAGCAGCAGCAGCGTCTCGCCCTGCTCACCGCCGATTCCGGTGGGGATGCGGCGGGTCACGTCGTCGATCGTGCCGAGCACCCCGACGACCGGCGTGGGCAGGATCGGACGGCTGCCGGTCTGGTTGTAGAAGCTGACGTTGCCGCCGGTGACCGGGATACCGAGTTCCGCGCAGCCGTCCGCGAGCCCGCGCACCGCCTGCTGGAACTGCCACATCACACCCGGGTCCTCGGGCGAGCCGAAGTTCAGGCAGTTCGTCACCGCCATGGGGGTGGCGCCGGTGGTCGCGACGTTGCGGTACGCCTCGGCCAGCGCCAGCTGCGCGCCCGCGTACGGGTCGAGCCGGGCGTAGCGGGCGTTGCAGTCGGTGGCGACCGCGATGCCGCGCCCGGTCTCCTCGTCGACCCGCAGCACTCCGCCGTCCGAAGGCTGCGCCAGCACGGTGTTGCCGCGGACGTAGCGGTCGTACTGGCTGGTGACC
This sequence comes from Saccharopolyspora galaxeae, assembly GCF_016526145.1. Taxonomy (GTDB): domain Bacteria; phylum Actinomycetota; class Actinomycetes; order Mycobacteriales; family Pseudonocardiaceae; genus Saccharopolyspora_C; species Saccharopolyspora_C galaxeae. The sequence continues at coordinate 70,693 of NZ_JADDUE010000002.1, read as the reverse complement.
CACTCGCGGGAGCACAGGTTCGGCGAGGCGGCCAGCTGCAGCAGCGCCTCCCGCAATTCGTCCGGAGTGGACGGACGCGCGAGGGTGTTCGGGTTGTCCGCGGTGATCAGGTCCTGCTCGGCGGGCCGCTCCACCGGGCGCTCGTAGACCGGGCCCTGGTGCGCGACGGTGCGCGGCGGCACGTCCACCACCAGCTCGTCGTGCCAGTAGATCGCCAGGTTCTCGCCGTCGGTGACCTCGCCGATCACCGTGGCGGTCACGTCCCACTTGGCGCACACGTCCATGAACGCGTCCACGCTGGACGGTTCGACGACTGCGCACATGCGTTCCTGGGACTCGCTGGAAAGGACCTCCGCCGGGGTCATGCCCTCCGCGCGCAGCGGCACCCGGTCCAGGTCGACGCGCATCCCGCCGTCCCCGGCCGAGGCCAGTTCCGAAGTGGCGCAGGACAATCCGGCGCCGCCGAGGTCCTGGATGCCCACGACCAGCCCGGAGTGGTACAGCTCCAGGCAGCACTCGATCAGCACCTTCTCGGTGAACGGGTCGCCGACCTGCACGCTGGGCAGCTTCTTGCGCCCGGAGCCGGAATCCGCCGAGTCGCCCTCGAAGGTCTCCGAAGCCAGCACGGACACGCCGCCGATGCCGTCCAGCCCGGTGCTCGCGCCGAACAGGATGATCTTGTTGCCGGTGCCGCTGGCGTGCGCCAGGTGCAGGTCCTGGGTCTTCATCACGCCCACGCACATGGCGTTGACCAGCGGATTTCCCGCGTAGGACGAGTCGAACGAGACCTCCCCGCCGATGTTCGGCAGGCCCAGGCAGTTGCCGTAGCCGCCGACCCCGGCGACCACGCCCGGCAGCACCCGGCGGGTGTCGTCCGCATCGGCGGGGCCGAACCGCAGCGGATCGGCCACCGCGACCGGGCGCGCGCCCATCGCCATGATGTCGCGCACGATGCCGCCGACGCCGGTCGCGGCACCCTGGTACGGCTCCACGTAGGACGGGTGGTTGTGCGACTCGAGCTTGAACGTGACCGCCCAGCCGTCGCCGATGTCCACCACGCCTGCGTTCTCGCCGATGCCCGCCAGCATCTTCGAGCGCATCTCGTCGGTCGTGGTCTCGCCGAAGTACTTCAGGTGCACCTTGGAGGACTTGTAGGAGCAGTGCTCGCTCCACATCACCGAGTACATCGCCAGTTCGGCCTCGGTGGGGCGGCGGCCCAGGATCTCGCGGATCCGCTCGTACTCGTCGTCCTTGAGTCCCAGCTCGCGGTGCGGCTGCGGTGTGTTCGGAGTGGACTCCGCGGCGAGCACGGTGTCCAGCGCGGCGGCCTTCGCGGCGGGGACCTCCGCAACGGGGACCTCCGCAGCGGGGGCGTCCTCGGCGGAGAACCGCTCACCGGTGCCGGTCTCGGTCGTCGGGCCGCCTGCCACGGCGTGGGTGCCCGAACCGCTAGCGGTCACGTCTTCGGGATCGTTCGTCACGCTGCCACCAGTGCGTCGAGAGCGGACAGGAACATGCCGAGCCCGTCGTCGGTAGGCCCGGTCAGCGGGTCGATGGCGTGCTCGGGGTGCGGCATCAGGCCGGCCACCCGGCCGCGCGCGTCGGTGATCCCGGCGATCTCGCGCAGCGAACCGTTCGGGTTGTCCTCGACGTAGCGCAGCAGCACGCGGCCTTCGCCTTCGAGCTCGTCGAGCACGGACTCGTCGGCCATGTAGGCGCCCTCACCGGACTTCAGCGGCACCAGCAGCTCTGCGCCCGCGTCGTAGCGGGTGGTCCAGGCCGAGGTGTTGTTCTCCACCTTGAGCCACTGGTCGCGGCACACGAAGTGCAGCGCGCAGTTGCGGGTCAGCGCGCCCGGCAGCAGGCCGGCCTCGCAGAGGATCTGGAAGCCGTTGCAGATGCCCAGCACCGGCATCCCCTGCCCGGCGGCGCGCACCACCTCGCCCATCACGGGGGCGAACTTCGCGATCGCGCCGCAGCGCAGGTAGTCGCCGTAGGAGAACCCGCCGGGCACGATCACCGCGTCCACGCCGCGCAGGTCGGCATCGGCGTGCCAGAGCGCGACCGCCTCGGCACCCGCGCGGCGCACGGCGCGCTGCGCGTCCACGTCGTCGAGGGTGCCGGGGAAGGTGATGACACCGATCTTCGCGCTCATGACTCCACCCGCCGAACCGTCCAGTCCTCGATCACCGGGTTCGCCAGGAACGTCTCGGCGATCTTGGCGAGGGTGGCGTCGTCGACGTCGTCGGCGACCTGAAGCTCGAACCGCTTCCCCTGGCGGACTTCCGAAACGCCCTCGAAACCGAGCCGGGGCAGCGCATTGGCCACCGCCTGACCCTGCGGGTCGAGGATCTCCTGCTTGGGCATGACGTCGACGACGACTCGGGCCACGGGCGATGCTCCCCCGGTTCGTGCAGATCCACCTGCTCGGTGCCGAGCCCCGGTGGATGTCCAGCAGTACTTCCAAAGGGTAACTGAGCTGCGAGTTCACCCGTCCGGACAGGGGCGGCGAGTGCGCTGTGGAACACACCGGTCGCGGCGGAGCGGCTCACCGGCGTCGCGGCGATACCGGTTTCGCGGGCCCGAGAGGGTTCCGCGGCGGGGCCTGTGCCACTCTGCCGGTACCTGTCGCCGCCGTGATCGAGGACCGACCAGCGCGCATGAGCAACACTGCCTTCGAGCCCACTCCGGCTGCTGAACCGTCGGCGAAGACCACGGCATCCCTGCGCCTCGCGCGGACCGTCACCGAGATCTTCGCGCCATGGGTGCTGATCACGCTGTTGCCGATCGGAGTGGCGTGGCAGGCCACCGGCTACCGCTGGTGGCCAGCGCTGGGATGGGGAGTGCTGGTGGCGGCCACCAGCGCGTTGATCCCGCAGGCGGTGATGACGGTCGGTGCCGCGCGGGGACGGTGGGACGGGCACCACGTGCGCGACCGCGCCGGGCGGCTGATCCCGTTCATCGCATTGATCGGCTCGGGCGCGATCGGACTGGTGCTGCTGGTGACCGGTGGGGCACCGCGGGCGATGACCGCGCTGGACGCCGGAATGCTCGCGCTGGTGATCGTCGCCGGGGCGATCACCACCAAGTGGAAGATCTCGATGCACGCCGCGGCCGGGGGCGGCGCCACGGTCGTGCTGGCGCTGTTCTACGGGCCTGCGTGGTGGCTGCTGGGCCTGGTCACGGCCGGGATCGGCTGGTCGCGGGTACGACTGGGGGACCACACGACAGCCCAGGTCGTCGCGGGCGCGCTGGCGGGAGCGTTGATCATCGGCGGTGGTTTCGCGGTCCTGGCCTGAGCGGTCCGGCCCGCTCGCGGGGTCGCTGCGCCCGCGGTCCGCGGTGGCCGGTCGTCCGGTCCGGAAGATCTTGTATTCACCGTGCGGGCTGTGCGCATACTCTCGCAGCGTGCGAGGACTGCTGTGCTGGCTGGGAACGTTGGGCGGTACCGAAGTGCCGGGTGGGCGCGCGGAGCTGCGCCGGATCCAGCAGCTCGAACGGGAATGCCGGCGGCTGCTGCGGCGGCTCGATCTGCCGGTACCGCTGGACATCGGCCAGCTGTGCACCGCGCTCGGCGAAGATCGCGGCCGCCGCATCGAGCTGATGCCGTTCGGCGCTCGCCCCGGCGGTCCGGTCGCCTCGTGGTGGCGCACCGACGAGATGGACGTGATCCTCTACCCGGACAACACCGGTCCGCTGCACACCTTCCAATGCATCGCGCACGAGCTCGGCCACTTGATCGCCGGGCACTCGACGACCACGAGCGACGTCAAACCGTCCGAGCTGCTGCAAGGGCTGTTCCCCACGGTCTCGCCCGAGCTGATCGACCGGATGTTCGGCCGGCACCGGCACCAGTACCAGGACGACTTCGCCGAGTACGAGGCCGAACGGGTCGCGACGACGATCCGCTGGTGGGCCGACGTGACCGGTGATCAACCGGTTGCCCGGCTGGCCGGGCAGCACGACGCCATCGCGCGGCTGGCCTCGTCCTTCACCGAACGACGAGGCTGGGCGTAATGGCGCTGATCACCCTGCTGTATCCGGTCGTCGGCGTGTTCCTGCTGTGCACGGCCGCGTTCAAGGCGCGCGACGTCGCCCGCGATCCGGACAACCGGGCGGTTCGGGCGGTCGTGCACACCGCGCTGGCCCTGGGGCTGGTGCTCATCATGATCGCCTCGACGCCGGCGCTGCGGACGATCCCCGGCGCGGAAGCCGCCGCGAGCACGGTCTGGCACATCGGAGTGCTCTGGGCGGCGACGAGCTTCCAGGTGTTCCTGCTGTTCAGCACCCGCGACCGGCTCGCGGCCACGCGGGCCGCGCGGGTGCGCCGGGGGCTGTTCGCCGCCGCCGCGGTCGTGCTCGCGCTGGCCTGGCTCGGCGCCGACGAGCGGACGAAGGACTACGGGTTCCGGGTCATCGACAGCTCGCCGAGCGCCGCGGCCTGGCAGATCACGTTCCTGGCCCTGTGCGGCTGGGCAATGATCGACGGAGTGCTCCTGGTGGCGCGCTTCGCAGGGCACGCCCCGGCGCGCGACCTGCGGGTGGGCCTGCGGGTGATGGGCGCCGGATGCCTCGGCGGGCTCGCCTTCTGCACGGCCAAGATCGTGACCGCCGCGATCCAGACCTTCGACCTGGCGCACCGCATCGTTCCGGGTTCCGTCCTGGTGGTGCTGGTGGTCACGACATTCACCTTGCTGTTCGCCGGAGTGCTCTGGGCGGCGGTGGCGCCGCGCGTGCGCGCCGTGCCGCGCTGGTTCCGGCGGCGCCGGGCGCACCGCGACCTGTGGGCGTTGTGGAACGACCTCCGCCGGACGCCGGGCCTGCAGAGCTACGTGTTCGGCACCCGGTCGCGCTCGGCGTCCGGGGACGTCCTGCACAGCCGCCACCTGCACTGGCGGCTGTACCGGCGCGTCATCGAGGTCGAGGACATGGGCTTCCACCTGCGGCCGTGGTATTCCCAGGACGTCGCCGACACCGCGCGGCAGCGCGGGCAGGAGGCGGGCTTGGCGGGCGACGAGCTGGCCGCCCTGGTGCACGCCGCCGTGCTGGAGGCCGCGATGCGCGCCTGCCGCGCCGGGACGCCGGGCGCGGACGCGGCCACCGCTCCGGTCCTCGAGGTCTCCACGCGCGACAGCCTCGACGACGCCGCGGCGTGGCAGCAGTCGATCCAGCGGGCGCGACGCTGCGCGCTGCTGCGCGAGGTGGTTCCCGCCTGACCTGCGGTCGTGAGCCGGTGCCCGGGCCGCGGTCGCTTGGATCGACGGCCGCTGCGAACGGATCAGGGGTCCGGCCATCGGCGACCTCGCGTGCGACGGCTACTCCGACGGATCGTCGCGCTGCTGCTTGGACCGCAGCGCCTTGGCCACGTTGAGGAAGACCTCCAGGTCCTCGGCGGCGACCTCGTGCCCGTGCCGGAACGCCATTTCCTCCACGTTGGCGCGGCCCAGCAGTGCCAACGCCTGGACCTCCCGCACGTGCTGGCGGGCGTCGGCGCCGGTCGCGTCGAAGAACTCGAGACCGACGCCGAACAAGTCCGCCAGTGCCCGCGCGACCGGCAGCTTCGGCTCGTGGTGGCCGTTGAGCACCGCGCTCAGCGTCGCCCGCGAGACCCCCACCCGCGCCGCAGCTTCCTGGACCTCCCAGCGGCGGTCCTTGTCCGCGCCCGGCGCGGGCACGTTGTCGAACAGCCAGCGCAGCCGCTGGCTGAAGGTCTCGCCGACCTCCGCGTCGAAGCCCTCGGTCGCCACAGTCCCCACATCCCTACCGCCGACACCGACCGCACACCGGGCGGCGTGTCGATTTTCCTTGACGCGCCAGCCGGGAACCGCTTAGGTTTCCCGTACCGCGTCGAGATTACTTGACGCCGCCTGCTGGGGGTAGGTGGCATCGGTGGCACGACGGGGAAACCATCGGACCGGCGGGACGGGAGGTGATCAGCGAGCGGGCCTGGGCGGATCAGTCGTCTTGCAGGTTGTCCGGATCAGCGCCGGGGTCGTCGTCGCGGTGCTCGCGCGGGCCGTCGGGGATGTCGTCGCGGTCGTCGTGGTGCTCGTACTGGTCGTCGTCGCGGTCATCGCGCAACTCGTCGTCCCGGCGGTCGTCGAGCCGATCGTTGCGATCGTCGTCGGCATCCTCGCGGACGTCGTCGGCATCCTCGCGGACGTCGTCCACGGAGTCTCGCGGGCCGTCGTCGAGGTCGCGATGCCCCGGCAGATCGTCCCAGTCGTCGTCCCAAGCCGGCGGCAACGGCTGCGGGGCAGGTGCGGGTGCGGGCGAAGCACCGGCCAGTGCGACGCCGGTGCCGCCCACGCCGAGCGCGCCGATTACCGCGGCGGTCGCGAGCAGCTTCTTCCCGGGCCGAGTGATGCGCATGGTTCTCCTCCGTCGTGAACCCGCCGACGCCCGGCTCGCAGCTGCGCTGCTCCGGAACTCGCGGCGGTCCTGGCGTCCTGACGAGAACCAGCTTCGGACCCGCTGATGAGGTTCGGCTGAGACGGACGTGAAGTGCTCTTCACCCGCGACCGGCCCGCGGTCAGCTGGACAGCGGGTCGAGGTTCAGCGCGCGCGGCTCCTGCCGCGGCATCGGCACGCGAGCGCCCGCGAACGAGTCGTACGTGGCGGGCTCGGCGCCGTGGTGCAGCGCCAGGTCGATCGCGTCGAGCACCGCACGGCGCGGTCCCGGCCTGCTCAGGTCCGCGGAGTCCACCGCGAGCCGCACCATCCGGCCGCGCCGGGCCGCCCGGCCGACGCCGAGCACGAGGGCTCGGCACCACCACTGCTCCACTCGCGCACCAGGTCCGAGCGCGTGCACCCGTGCCCGGTGCACCTCGCCGGTGCCCAGCTCGTGCACCGCGAGCGCATCCGCGCACACCGCGAACCCGCGCCTGCGCAGCGCGGTCACCGTGCCCGGCGAGCAGAGCCAGCGCGGCGGCACGAACAGGTCCGTTCGCAGGCCGAAGGCGTCCAGTGCCGCGGTCGCCGCGGACAGCCGCAGACCGGCTTCGTGCGCGGGCAGCGCGGCGAACTCGGCGCCCCGGACCGCCGCCGACGCGCGGCCCGCGCTCGCGACCCTGGGAAGCAGCCCTTGCCCCGAGGGAGCGTGGTCGAAACCGTGCAGCGCGGACACGTCGCCGCGGTGCAGCCGTCCGCGGACCCACCCCACCGCGGGACCGTCCGGCGCGGGCCGCTCCGAACCTTGCGGGCGCGGAGCGACCAGCAGCGTCAACGGCACGTTGCGCCGGTCCAGCTCGGCGGCGAACTCGGCGCAGCGGTCCACGGCCCGGTCCCCGAGCCCGGAAAGCGACACGACCAGCGAGTTGACCACGGCTCCCCATTGGGCGGGTCGTGGATGTCCACCCCCTGACCCCGGCCTGACCCGCAGGTGACCACCGAGCACAAATCCGGCGAACCGGCCCGGCAAGAGCAGGCGAACGGGCCGTTCAACTCCGCGAGGAACGGGCGGTCAGGCCGGTTCGGGCCAGTCGGCCAGGTCGCGGCCGGTGATCCGGTGGTAGGCCTCGACGTAGCGGGAGCGGGTGGCCGCCACGATCTCGTCCGGCAACGGCGGCGGTGGCGCATCGGACGCCCGATCCCAGCCCGACGCCGGCGAGGTGAGCCAATCCCGCACGAACTGCTTGTCGAACGAGGGCTGCACCCGGCCCGCTGCGTACTCCTCGGCGGGCCAGAACCGGGACGAGTCCGGCGTGAGGACCTCGTCGGCCAGCACCGGCGCGCCACCGGCGAGGCCGAACTCGAACTTGGTGTCGGCCAGCACCACGCCCCGGCCTCGCGCGTGCTCGGCGGCCCGGCGGTATACCCGCAGCGTCAGGTCCCGCAGCTGCTCGGCGCGGTCGCGGCCGACCTCGGCGGCGACGGCGTCGAAGCTGACGTTCTCGTCGTGCGCGCCGAGTTCCGCCTTGGTGGCCGGGGTGAAGATCGGTTCCGGCAGCGCCGAGGACTCCACCAGCCCGTCCGGCAGCGGGATCCCGCAGACCGCGCCGGTGCTGCGGTAATCGGCCAGACCGGAGCCGGTGAGGTAGCCGCGCGCCACGCACTCCACCGGCAGCATCTCCAGCCTGCGCACCAGCAGCGCGCGGCCGCGCACCTCAGCCGGGATGCGCGGATCGTCGGCGGCGACGAGGTGGTTCGGCACCAGGTCGGCCAGCAGCTCGAACCAGAACACGCTCATCGCGGTCAGCACCCGGCCCTTGTCCGGGATCGGCGTGTCCAGCACGTGGTCGTAAGCCGAGATCCGGTCCGAAGCCACCATCAGCAGGTGCTCGTCGTCCACGGCGTGCAGCTGGCGAACCTTGCCCGCGGCGATCCGCGGGTAATCGGAGAGTGCGACCACGCCGGAATTCTCCCCCACCGCCCGCGCGCGGCCGCGCGCGGGCGAGGCGGTCAGCGCGAACGCGGCACCATGTGGGCACGGCGATGCGAGGAGGACTCGGTGAGCTTTACCGACTGGCTGCGCGCCCGCAGCGAACCGGACTGGACCGCGGTGATCACGCACCCGTTCACCGACGCGCTGTTCGACGGTTCGCTGCCGGACCCGGCGATGCGGTCATACCTGGTGCAGGACTACCAGTTCGTGGACGACTTCCTGGCGCTGCTCGGCGCGGCGCTGGCCAAGGCCGACCGGTACACCTCGCGGCTGGCGATCGCGGGCAGCATCGGGGTCGTCACCAGCGAGGAGAACACCTACTTCGAGCGGTCCTTCGACGCGCTGGGGGTGTCCGCGGCGGACCGCGAGCAGCCGGTGCTGGACGAGGCGACCAAGGAGTTCCGCGCGCTCATGACCGACACCAACGCGCGCGGCGACTACGCCGAGGTGCTGACCGTGCTGGCGGTCGCGGAGTGGAGCTACCTGGCGTGGGCGCAGCGGGCGCCGGAGGCCGAACCCGCGGGCGGCACCGGTCCGGCGGGGAACTTCGTGCACGCCGAATGGGTCTCGCTGCACAACAACGACGGCTTCGCCGAGTGGGTCCGCTGGCTGCGCGCCGAACTCGACCGCGTCGGAGCCGAGCTGGACGAGCGCGATCAGGCGCGCTGCCTGCGGCTGTTCCAGCGCGCCACCCGGTGCGAACGGGACTTCTTCGACGCGCACTGGCCCGGCGGGGCATCGACCGGAACGAGCTGAGCGGCACCTGGCGAAGCCGTTGCACCCGGGCCCGACACGCCCGCACGACGTCCCCTCGGCGCAGCTCCTCCGCGAGTGAACGGCCTGTTCAGCCGATCTATTCGGACGAGCGGTCCGTTCACTCCTGGAGGAATGCGGGGATCAGAGGATCGGGGAAGGGGTGTAGGCGGCCGCGTCGGGGTGGCGGGCGAGGACTTCGTCGACGGCCGCGACGACCGCGGTGACCTGGTCGGTGGCGGCGCCGGTGAACGAGAGCTCGTCCGCCAGCAGGTCCGCCAGCTCCGGCTTGTCCAGCGGCAGCCGTTCGTCCGCGGCGAGCCGGTCCAGCAGGTCGTTGCGCTCGATGCCCTGCTCGCGCATCGCCAGCGCCACCGCCACCGCGTTCTCCTTGATCGCCTCGTGCGCGGTCTCCCGGCCGACCCCGGCGCGCACCGCGGCCATCAGCACCTTCGTGGTGGCCAGGAACGGCAGGTAGCGGTCCAGCTCGCGAGCGATCACCGCCGGGTAGGCGCCGAACTCGTCGAGCACCGTCAGGAACGTCTCCAGCAGCCCGTCCAACGCGAAGAACGCGTCCGGCAGCGCGACCCGGCGCACCACCGAGCAGGACACGTCGCCCTCGTTCCACTGGTCCCCGGCCAGCTCCCCGGACATCGACGTGTAGCCGCGCAGCACCACGGCGAGCCCGTTCACGCGCTCGCAGGAGCGGGTGTTCATCTTGTGCGGCATCGCGCTGGAACCGACCTGGCCGGGCTGGAACCCCTCGGTGACCAGCTCGTTCCCGGCCATCAGCCGGATCGTCTTGGCCACCGACGACGGCGCGGCCGCCAGCTGCGACAGCGCCGTGACCACCTCGAAGTCCAGCGAGCGCGGGTAGACCTGGCCGACGCTGGTCAGCACCCGGGCGAAACCGAGGTGATCGGCCACGCGGCGCTCCAGGTCGGCGAGCTTCTCGGCGTCGCCGAGCAGGTCCAGCATGTCCTGCGAGGTGCCGACCGGCCCCTTGATCCCGCGCAGCGGGTAGCGCGCCAGCAGGTCCTCGACCCGGCCGAACGCGACCAGCAGCTCGTCCGCGGCGCTCGCGAAGCGCTTGCCGAGCGTGGTGGCCTGCGCGGCGACGTTGTGCGAACGCCCGGCCATCACCAGCTCACCGTGCTCGGCGGCCAGCTTCGCCAACCGCGCCAGCACCGCGGCGGTGCGGTCCCGGACGTGCTCCAGGCTGCGGCGCACCTGCAGCTGCTCGACGTTCTCGGTGAGATCGCGCGAGGTCATGCCCTTGTGCACGTGCTCGTGCCCGGCCAGCGCGTTGAACTCCTCGATGCGCGCCTTCACGTCGTGCCTGGTCTGGCGCTCGCGGGCGGCGATGGAGTCCAGGTCGACCTGCTCGATGACGCGCTCGTAGTCGGCGACCGCGCCCGCGGGCACCTCGACGCCGAGGTCGGCCTGCGCGCGCAGCACCGCCAGCCACAGCTGCCGCTCCAGCACGACCTTGTGCTGCGGGGACCACAGCTCGACCAGCTCCGGCGAGGCGTAGCGGGCGGCGAGCACGTTCGGGAGGTGGGGCTTGACCGTCACGGCGGGCAACGATACTTGCGTGGGGGCGGTCACCCGTCTTCGACGTCCTCGGGAAATCGGTCGCCGCGGGACTCGGCGGCCGACTAGTTTCGGGTCTGTATGAGTCCGGATCCGCGTAGCCCCTCCCGCTTCCTGTGGTCGTTGCTGCGCGCGCGGCCGGGCCTGCTGGTGTTCGCGCCGATCACCGGCTCGCTGTGGCTGCTGCCGCCCGCCGTGCTGCCGCTGGTGCTCGGCCGGGCGCTGGACACCGGCATCGGCGGCGGGGACTTCTCCGCGCTGTTCGGCTGGATCGGCGTGGTGCTGCTGCTCGGCGTGGTGCAGGCGATCGGGGCGAGCTCGCTCGGCTGGGTGGACCACACGTTGTGGCTGCACGGCGCGGGGTCCTCGGAGCGCGCGGTGCTGCACCACGTCGCCGGGCTCGGTGGCGCGCTGACCCGCAGGGTCCGCACCGGTGAGGTGGTCGCCGTCGGCTCCTCGGACATCTACCAGGTGGGCAAGGCGTTCGAGATCCTCGGCCGCATCTCCGGTGCCGTGGTGGCGTTCCTGGTTTCCGGGACGGCGTTGCTGACGATCTCGCCGGTCATGGGTGTGATCGCGTTGGCGGGAGTGCCGCTGGCGACGCTGGGCATCGGCCCGCTGCTGCGCCCGATGCGGCACCGCGAGGAAACCCAGCGGGAGAACCTCGCCGGGTTGAGCACGCTGGCCGCCGACATCGTCTCCGGCCTGCGGGTGCTGCGCGGCATCGGCGGCGAGTCCCGCTTCCGCGCGCGGTTCACCGAGGCCAGCGCCCGCGTGCGGGAAGCGGGAGTCGCCGCCGGGCGCGTCTCGGCGTGGCTGGCCGGAGCCGAGATCCTGCTGCCGGGGCTGGTCACCGTGCTGGTCACCTGGGTCGGTGCGCGGATGGCGCTGGCCGGGACGATCAGCCCGGGCGAGCTGGTGGCGTTCTACGGGGTTTCCGGTTTCCTGGTGATCCCGGTGCGCACCGCGACCGAAGCCGCAGGCACGTGGGCCTCCGCGATCGTCTCCGCCGGGCGCGCCTGCGCGCTGCTGCGGCTGCGGCCGGAACCGGCTGAGCCCGCCGAGCCGCGGTCGCTCCCGGACGGCCCGCTGACGCTGCTGGACGAGACGACCGGCGTGCGCGCCGAAGCGGGCGAGCTGACCGTCATCGACGCGCTCGGCAAGGGCGAGGAGCTGGCCGAACGCCTCACCTGGCACACCGCGCAAGGCCGGGTGCTGGCCGGTGACGTGCCCCTCGACGAGGTCGGCACCGCGGAGCTGCGCCGCCGGATCGTGCTGGTGCACAACCAGGACCTGCTGTTTTCCGGGCCGGTGCGGGACGAACTGGACCTCGGGGGGATCGACGTGCCGAGAGCGCTGCACGCCGCGGACGCCGAGGACGTGCTCGACGCGCTCGAGGACGGCGTGCTCAGCGAGCGGGCGCGCACCCTCTCGGGCGGCCAGCGCCAACGGTTGCTGCTGGCCAGAGCGCTGTGCGCGGACGCGGACGCGCTGGTGCTGGACGAACCGACCTCCGCGGTGGACGCGCACACCGAAGCGCGCATCGTGCGGCGGGTGCGGGAACTGCGCAGCGGCCGGACCACGGTGGTGCTCAGCCAAAGCCCGCTGTGGCGGACGGTGGCCGACCGGATCCGCGCCGTCGAGGGGAGTTCCGCGTGAAGCTGCCGCTGGCGAGCACGGCCGCGGTCCGCCGGTGGATGCGGGCGACGGCCGCGGCGCACCGCAGCGAGTTCACCGCGATGATGTTGCTGTTCGGCCTGACCACGCTGGTCGGGCTGATCGGGCCGCAACTGCTCGGGCACCTGGTGGACTCGGTCACCCGCGGCACCGAGCCGTGGCGGGTGGACGTGCTGGCGCTGGTGTTCCTCGGCGTCCTCGTCGCGCACGCGCTGCTGGCCCGCGCCGCCCGCTACCGCGCGGCGGTGTTCGGCGAAGCCGTGCTGGCCGAGACGCGGGAGGACGTGATCGGCCGCGCGCTGCGGCTGCCGCTGGGCACCGTGGAAGCGGCGGGTACCGGGGAGTTGCTCAGCCGTTCCACATCGGACGTGGACCGGCTGGACTTCACCGTGCGGCACGCGGCGCCGGAACTGACCGCCGCCGTGCTCACGATCCTGCTCACCGCCGCCGCGATGATCGCGACCTCGCCGCTGCTGGCCTGCGGGATGCTGGTCGCGGTGCCGCTGCTGGTGGTCTGCTGCCGCTGGTACTTCCCGCGCGCGGGCAGGTTGCTGCCGCGGATGCTGGACGCATGGGCCGGGGTGCAGTCCAGCATCCACGAAACCGTGCAGGGCTCGCGCACGATCAACTCGCTGCAGCTGGCCGGGCGGCGCCGCGCGCACAACGACCGCGCCATCGGGCGGGCGATCGATCTGGAGCGGCGGTACCGCGGGCTGCTGTCGGTGTTCTTGCCGACGCTGGAGCTGTCCTACGTCGTGCCGATCGCGGCGATCCTGCTGATCGCCGGATGGGGGCACGCGGCCGGGATCGTCGACCTCGGCACCGCGACCACCGTCGTGCTGTACGCGGCCGCGCTGTCCTCGCCGATGGACGAGCTGTTCAGCTGGCTGGAGGAATTGCAGGTCGGGCACGCGGCGCTGCGCCGGATCCTCGGCGTGCGGGAAGTGCCCGCGCCGCGCGGTCCGGACCGCGCGGCGGGCGGCGGTTCCGGCCACGACCTGGTGATTCGCGACGTGCGGTTCGCCTACCGCGCGGACCGGCAGGTGCTGCACGGCATCGACCTGCAGGTGCCTGCCGGGCAGCGGATGGTGATCGTCGGCCCGTCCGGTGCGGGCAAGTCCACGCTGGGGCTGCTGGTCGCCGGTGTGCACGCGCCCGGTTCCGGATCGGTCGCCTTCGGCGACGTGGAGATCACCACGCTGCCCACCGAGCGGGTGCGGCGCGAGGTCGTGCTGCTCACCCAGGAACACCACGTGTTCGGGTGCAGCCTGCGCGACAACCTGTCGCTGCCCGGCGAGTTCGGCGACCGGGAGCTGCTGGACGCGCTGGCGACCGTCGGTGCGCTGGAGTGGGCGCGGAGCCTGCCGGAAGGGCTGGACACCGTGCTCGGCACGGGCGGTCACCCGGTGCCCGCGGCGGTGGCGCAGCAGATCGCGCTGGCGCGGGTGGTGCTGGCGGATCCGCACACGCTGGTGCTCGACGAGGCGACTTCGCTGCTGGACGGGGACAGCTCGCGGGACGTCGAACGGTCGTTGTCGACGTTGCTGGCCGGGCGCACGGTGATCGCCATCGCGCACCGGTTGCACGCCGCGCGCAACGCCGATCGGGTCGCGGTGCTGGTGGACGGGAGGATCGTCGAGCTCGGCACGCACGCCGAGCTGCTCGCGGCCGGTGGTTCCTACGCCGAGCTGCACGCCGCCTCCGGTGCTGCGGAGTGATCGCGGCGCGAGCTGCGCACTCCCGAACGATCGCTGCGCAGCGAAGGCCGGTGGACCTGATGTGACCGGGCACTCCAGCAGTTCGCGGTCGAGCACCCGGGGAATTTTGGTACGGTCGTGCCAGTAATTCTCCTAGGGAGGTGCGCACATGGCCTGGGTGGTCCTGATGATCTCCGGCGTGCTGGAGGCGGGCTGGGCGATCTCGCTGAAGCTCTCCGACGGGTTCAGCAAGCTGTGGCCGTCGGTGTCGTTCCTGGTGCTCGCGACGGCGAGCTTCGCCGGGCTGGCGTGGGCGATGCGCGAACTGCCCGCCGGACCGGCGTACGCGGTGTGGACCGGCATCGGGGCCGCGCTCACCGCTGCGATCGGGATGGTGTTCCTCGGCGACGGCGTGTCCGTGCTCAAGATCGTTTCGCTGGTGCTGATCGTGGGCGGTGTGATCGGGCTGAACCTCGCGGGCGCGCACTGATGCGCCGCATCGGCGCGTTCCCGGCCGGCCGCGGCGCTCCCGCGCGAGGGGGCGGCACCGGGCGGCACCGGATGCCTAGGATTCCGACATGACGGCAGCCAGCACCCCGAAAGGCGAACGGCGACGGCAAGCGCTGGTCGCAGCCGCGTCCGAGCTGCTGTCCGAGGGCGGTTTCGAGGCGGTGCGGCACCGCGCCGTGGCCGACCGCGCCGGGCTGCCGCTGGCGTCCACGACGTACTACTTCTCCTCGCTGGACGACCTGGTCGCGGCCGCGGTGGAGCACGAGGGGCGTGCCGAGCTGGCCACCGGCCGCGCCCGGCTGGCCGAACTCACCGACGAGCCGCACAGCACGGCCGCCGTGATCGGATTGCTGCTGGACATGCTGCTGGGCAGCGACTCCCGCGACGGCGGGGCGGAAACGGTGCTGCTGCGCTACGAGCGGCTGGTGGGCTCGCCGCGGCGGCCGTACCTGGCGCCGCTGATGCGCGAGCTGTCGGCGGAACTGCACGGCCTGCTGGCGGAGATCCTGCAGCGCTGCGGGATGCCGGTCGGGCGGGACCGGCTGCTGGAGCTGATCGCGCTGGTCGACGGCGCCGTGGTGAACGCGCTGATCGAAAGCGATCCCGATCCGCGCGGCGCCGCCTACCGGATGCTGCACGCCCAGCTCGCGTGACCGGCGTTCCACAACGGCTCGCGGCCCCGGCGGCTGCTCCGAGCGAAACGATCCCGAGCGAACGGACCGTTAGACCAATCTAGTGGGACCAAAGTTCCGTTCACTCCGAATGCACGCGGCTGATCGCGTGGCGCGCGGGCGTGTCACCGCACCGGCCGCATCAAGATTTTCCGAGTGAACGGACTGTTCGTCCAATCTAGTGGGACGAAAGTTCCGTTCACTCCGAACGCATCCCCTGATCGCGTAGCGCGCGGGCGCGTCGGCCGGGGAATCAGAAGCGCGGCGCGAGGCCTTCGGCGATCGCCGAGATCCGGTCGGCGTACGGCGCCTGGGAAGCGCCGACCGGTTCGCTCAGCACCGTCACCGTGCCGCCGCTGCGCGTGGGCAGCTGCGTGATCGCCGTGCCCTTCGGCCGGTCTTCGGCCGCGTTCGCCGACCCGGGCGGCGTCACCAGCACGGCGACCTTCCCGTTGGCCGGGCCCTGCCGCACGGTCACCGCGGCGGTGCGCGCCCCGTCCGGACAAGGCGGCTTGGCACCGATCGGCTGCGTGCCTGCCGCCTCCGGGAACTCGCTGCGCAGCGCGGACGCCACGGCCTGGTCCGGCGGGCCGCACTCCGCGCCGCCGCCGGGATCGCCGAGCACGATCGGGCCGGAGCGCGGCGTGGCGGGGCTCTGCGGGTCCGGCAGCGCCATCGGCGACTGGTCCATCGGCGCGCTCGGCTCCTGCCGCGGCGGCTGCGCCACCGTGCCGGACGGCCCGAACGCACCCGTGCCGAAACCGACCCCGCCCGCCAGCAGGGCCGCGGACACCAGCGTGCCGCCCGCCAGCGCCGTGCGGCGGCGCGCGGTGACCCGGCGCGAGCCGCGCCGCACGTCCTGCTCGTCGAACGACGCCGCGGGACCGCCGTGCGCGGCCTGCCGGAAAACCTCGCTGAGCTCTGCCTCGTCCACTTCCCCGCACCTCCTCACGACGTCGACCGCAGATCGTCGAGCTGTCCGCCCAGCGCGGCCCGCAGCGCCTCCAGCCCGCGCGCGGACTGGCTCTTCACGGTGCCTTCGCTGCACTTCATGACCTCGGCGACCCCGGCGACGTCGAGCCCCTCCAGGAATCGCAGCACCAGCACGGCGCGCTGCTTGGCAGGCACCTGCCGCAGGCCCGCCACCAAGGTCTGCCTGGTCGCGATGCCGTCGTCGACCTCCGCGCCCTCGGCGGGCCGGTCCGGCAGCACATCGGTGAAGCGTTCCCGCCGCCACGGGCGGCGCGATTCGTCGATCACCGCGCGGCTGAGCGTCCGGCGCACGTAAGCGTCCAACGCGCCCTTGTCCCGCACCTTGCGCCAATGCCGGTGCAGCGAGATGAACGCGGTCTGCGCGAGGTCGTCCGCGCGGTGCCAGTCACCGCACATCATGTACGCCATTCGACGCACCGCCTCCCGCCGGGCCGCGAAATACTCCGCGAACTCCTGCTCTTCGCGCTGGTCCACGCGGACTCTCCGCTCGTCCGTGCTTGCACTGACTAGGACGGTGCGCCCGCCTCCCACCGTTGCACGAGGCCGGGTCACGGTGCTGTTCGCCACCCCGGCGGACCGCACCTCGCCCGCCGGAACCTGCCCGTCGGCACGTGCCGGGCACCTTAGTGCCGACGGGCGCACCGATGTCGCGCACCTGCCTCCGCAATGCTTGACGCTCGCGCGGGGGGCCGGGTTGGCCGCGGACGGCGCCGTTCCACGGAGCGGACCCGCGTCGCTGCGAGTTCTCCGGGAAACCGACCGGCCTGGATCACGCAGTTGCCTCTCCCCCGCACGGATGTGGTGTGATCGGTTCGTGACCAAAACGGCATCCATCGATCTGCGTTCCGACACGGTCACGCGCCCCGACGAGAAGATGGCGAAGGCGATGGCCGCCGCCGAAGTCGGGGACGACGTGCTCGACCACGACCCCACGATGCGCGCGTTGGAGGAGAAGTCCGCGCAGCTGCTCGGCACGGCCGCGGCGTTATGGGTGCCCAGCGGCACCATGGGCAACCTGATCGCGCTGTCGTTGCACCTGCACCGGGGAGATCGGTTCCTCGCACCGCGCGGCGCGCACGTGCTCACCCACGAGCTCGGGTCCGCTGCGTGGCTCGCGGGCGGGATGCCCGAGCCGCTGGAGTGGAACGCCGGTCCGGGACGGCCCACGGCCGACGTGATCCGCGCCGAAGCGAGCGACGGGGAGCGCTACGACGCGCTGCGCACCACGCTGCTGTGCCTGGAGAACACGCACAACGGCGCAGGCGGCGCCGTGATCCCGCCGCACGAGCACGCGCAACTGGCCGCCGCGGCGCGCGACTGCGGCTTGCGGGTGCACCTGGACGGGGCGCGGTTGTGGAACGCCGCGACTTCGCTCGGCGTGCCGCCTGCGGCGCTGACCGTGGGCGTGGACACCGTGCAGGCGTGCCTCAGCAAGGGCCTCGGCGCGCCTGTCGGCTCGGTGGTGGCAGGCACCAGCGACTTCGTCCGCGAGGCGCGCCGGGTGCGCAAGATGCTCGGCGGCGGGGTGCGCCAGGGCGGGGTGCTCGCCGCGGCCGGGCTGGTCGCGCTGGGCCGGGTCGAGGCGCTGGCCGACGATCACACGCACGCGACCAGGCTCGCCGAAGGGCTGACCGAGCTGGGCTGGCAGATCACCACGCCGCAGACGAACATCGTGCTGGCCGAGGTGCCCGACGTGCGGCTCACCCTCGACCGGCTGCGCGATTGCGGGGTGCTGGCGGTGCCGATGGACGGGCACGTCCGGTTCGTCACCCACCGCAACGTCGGCAAGCGCGACATCGAGGAAGCACTCCGCCGGATCAAACGCAGCAAGCACTGAGCCGCGCGACCGGTCACGCGGAACCACGCTCCAGGCGCTCGCGCCGGTGCGCGGCCATCCGGACCGGCGCGTTGCTCTCCCCACGTCCCCGGTAGCCGCCGATGCGCTGCACCACCTCGAAGAACACCCGCGCACCCGGCACGGCCACCGAGAAGTGCAGGTATTCGCCCGCGGCGTCGCGGTCGTAGAGCACCGAGTTCGCGCGCAGCTCGGCCAGCAGCTCCGCCCGCGGCTCCAGCCGGGCGTCCAGGTCGTCGTAGTAGTTGTCCGGGATCTGCACCACCGAGGCCCCCGCGTCCCGCACCGCGCGCGCCGTCGCGAAAACGTCTTCGCTGCGCAGCGCCACGTATTGCGGGTGTCGCACAGCGGGCGCCCACGGCCCGCGGCGCAGCACCGCGGAGTCCAGCGCGATCCGCACCGACTCTTCGCGGTCCACCACCATCCGGCTGCGCACCAGCCCGAACGGCGCCGCGAACTCCACCGGCGGCATCGGGTGCAGGCCGAGCACCGACCGGTAGAACAGGATCGCCTCGTCGTAGTGGTCGAACGGCTGGGTCATCGTCACGTGGTCGATCCCGGTGATCCCTGCGCTGGTCACCGGCGTGCCGGTCGGCTCGAAGTCGCCGAGCCACCCGGCTTCCTCGGACGCGCCGGTGCGGCAGAAGAACAGCGCGGTGCCGTCGGGTGCCGCGACCGAGGACAGGTCGGCCTCGTCCGGCCTGGCCGTGCGCGGCAGCACCGGCGCCAGCAGTCCTTCCGACCGGCGCACCGAATCGGTCGGCGCGTCGCTGTGCACTCCGAGCGCGGCGAGTTGCCCGCCGTCGTGCTCCGGTCCCGTGTTGACCAGCACCCGGGCGTCGCCCTGGGTCCACAGCCGCACCGGCTTGGAGCGGTGCGTGCCGGTGTGCCGGAAACCGAGTGCGGACAAGGTGCCGCTGAGCCGCTGGGCACCGGCGTCGTCCGCGCCGAGCTCCACGAATGCGGTCCCGGACAGCGCGGGCGGCGCAGGCAGCGCCGGATCTGGCCGGGGCGCGGAACCGGACAGCGGCCCGTCGACCGACTCCTCCAACGCCCGCAACGACCGCATCGCGTCCACCGCCGCGGGCCCCGGATCGGACTGCCGGAACACGTCGTTGAAGACCTCCAGCGACAACGGCCCCGCGTAGCCGGCCGCCAGCATCGTGCGCACGAATCCGGCCAGGTCGAACTCGCCCTGCCCGGGGAACAGCCGGTGGTGCCTGCTCCACTGCAGCAGGTCCATGTTCAGCCTCGGCGCGTCGGCCAGTTGCAGGAAGAACAGCTTCTCCGCCGGGATGGTGCGGATCGGGGTGAGGTCGCTGCCGCGGGACAGGATGTGGAAGCTGTCCAGGCAGACCCCCAGCGACGGGTGATCGGCCCGGCGCACGATCCGCCAGGCGTGCTCGTAGGTGTTCACGAACCGGCCCCAGGCCAGCGCCTCGTAGCAGACCCGGATGCCGCGACCGGCGGCGAGCTCGGCCAGCTCGCGCAGCTGCTCGGCGGCGAGGTCGTCGTCGTCCACCGCACCCGGCGAGGTCGATGAGCAGACCAGCACGGTGTCCGCACCCAGCTGGGCCATCAGGTCGAACTTGCGCTCGGCGCGGCGCAGGTTGGCCCGCAGCACGTCGCGCGGCACCGACTCGAAATCCCGGAACGGCTGGTACAGGTCGATCGACAGGCCGAGGTCGGCGCACTGCGCGCGGACCTGCGCGGGCGAGCAGGCCGCGGCGATCAGGTCGTTCTCGAAGATCTCCACGCCGTCGAAGCCCGCGGCCGCCGCAGCGGTGAGCTTGTCCTCCAGCGGGCCGGACAGGCAGACCGTGGCGATCGAGCGGTCGCGGTCAGCGGGCGGCGTGGACATCGGAACCTCCAGTACCGGCCACCAGGGCCTCGAAGTGGTCCAACATGCGGTCCGCGTCCGGTTCGTGCCCGGTGAACAGCCGGAACGCGTCGGCGGCTTGGAACACCGCCATGCCGCCGCCGTCCAGCACCCGGCATCCCCGCGCCCGCGCGGTGCGCACGAGCTCGGTGCGCAGCGGCCGGTAGACGACGTCGGCCACCCACAGGTCCGGGCGCAGCGCTTCTTCCGGCACCGGCAGGCCGGGATGCGCGGCCATCCCGACCGGGGTGGCGTGCACGAAACCGTCCGCAGCGCGCAGCGCCCGCACCGGCGCACCGCCGGACTCCGCGCGGTCCGCGCCGAACCGTTCGCGCAGCGCGGCGGCGAGTTCGTCGGCCCGGTGCCGCTCGAGGTCGAGCACGTGCACCGTTCCGGTTCCGACCGTGAGCAGCCCGTGCGCGACGGCGGCCCCGGCGCCTCCGGCACCCAGCAGCACGACCCGGTCCAGCGCGACGTCCGGCAGCCCGCGGCTGAGGCTGCGGGCGAACCCGGACCAGTCGGTGTTGTGCCCGACGGCCCTGCCCGCGCTGAACACGACGGTGTTCACCGCGCCGAGCGCAGCGGCGTCCGCGGACAGCTCGTCCAAGTGCTCGATCACCACCTGCTTGCAGGGGTGGGTGATGTTGAGGCCGGTGAAACCCGTCAGCCGCGCGGCGCGCAGCAACTCGCCCGCGGCCTGCGGGGGCAGTCCGAGCAGGTCCAGGTCGATCCTGCGGTACAGGCAGCCGAGCCCGAGTTCGGCGGCCTCCCGCTGGTGCATCGCGGGGCTCAGCGATGGGCCGATGCCGGCGCCGATCAGCCCGGTCAGCACGCCCTCGTCGCCGTCGTGGCCGTCGATGGGTTCCACCTCCCGGTCGGGAAAGTTATGAACGAACTAGCTAGTACATACTAGGGCGCCAGCAGCCCGCCGGGAAAGCCCGGCGGATTAGGGTGGACTCCCCGACCCGGCGACCAGGGAGTCCTCGTTGGCATCGTCCGCACCCGCCGATGGCCCGGCTGCCGCGGAGAATTCGCCGCCCCGGCAGCGGGACGCCGCGCGCACCCGCGAGGAGATCTTGGACCTCGCCACCGAGGAGTTCGCGGACAAGGGCTACGCGGGCGCCCGGGTCGACGAGATCGCGGCGCGCACCCGCACCACCAAGCGGATGATCTACTACTACTTCGGCGGCAAGGAGCAGCTCTACGTCGCCGTGCTGGAACGCGCCTACGCGGTGATCCGCAGCATCGAGCGCGAGCTCGACGTCGAGCACCTGGACCCGGTGCAGGCGATCCGCAGCCTCGCCGAGCTGACCTTCGACCACCACGAGTCGCATCCGGCGTTCATCCGGCTGGTCACCATCGAGAACATCGACCACGGCGCGCACCTGGCGAAATCCGCCGAGCTGCCCGGGCTGGCCACGCCCGCGCTGGAAGTGCTCACCGGCATCCTGGAGCGCGGCCGGGCCGAGGGCCGGTTCCGCTCGGACGCGGACGCGCTGGACGTGCACATGGTGATCAGCTCGTTCTGCGTGTTCCGCACCGCGAACCGGCACACGTTCCAAGCGATCTTCGGCCGCGACATGCTGGCGCCGCAGCGCCGCGAGCAGTACCGGCGGATGGTCGGCGATCTCGTGGTCCGCTACCTCGGCGCGGAGTGAGCGGGCGGCCGGGCCGCAGCACGGCGAAACCTTGACAGGGCGGAGATGTGGTCGCAAGGTAGCGGACTAACTAGATGGTACATAACTGCTTCGCATTGTTCTGACTGCCTGTTCTGCAACCTGTCTGGTCGCGTTCAGTGTTCTTGTTGAAGCGGCGAAGCCGCTTGCCGGCGACCACCTGAGCAACCGGCACCGCCGCGGGTTCTCAGGCGTCTGCTCGCGAGGACAGCTCCGACGCCTAGTAGGGCGCTACTTCAGGAGGAGATCCCGCAGCGAGCAGACGTCTGAGGTTCCGCCACGCAACCAGCTACGCAAAACCAGACGAGGAACAGGCACTTAGCAATGGAGCACGGATGTCAGGAGCCTCGGTGACCGAGCCTCGCAAGCCCGGGGATCCCGCCCCCGGCACCCCACGGACCGCCGCAATCGCCGCCTGGATCGGCAGCGCGCTGGAGTACTACGACTTCTTCATCTACGGCACCGCCGCGGCCCTGGTGTTCAACGACATCTTCTTCCCGGACGCCTCACCGGCCACCGGCACGCTGCTGGCGCTGGCGTCGTTCGGCGTCGGCTACGTCGCCCGCCCGGTCGGCGCGCTCGTGCTCGGGCACGTCGGCGACCGGTTCGGCCGAAAGCGCGTGCTGGTCATGACGGTGCTGCTGATGGGCTTGGCCACGGTCGGCATCGGCTGCCTGCCCAGCTACGACCAGATCGGGGTGGCCGCGCCGATCCTGCTGGTGACGCTGCGGCTGCTGCAGGGCTTCTCCGCGGCGGGGGAACAGGCGGGGGCGAACTCGATGACCCTCGAGCACTCCCCGGAGCACCGCCGCGGCTACTACACGAGCTTCACGCTCAGCGGCACCCAAGCCGGGCAGATCCTGGGTACCGCGGCGTTCCTGCCGGTCGCCGCGCTGCCGCAGGAACAGTTGATGAGCTGGGGCTGGCGCGTGCCGTTCTGGCTCAGCGCGATCGTGGTCGTCGCCGGGCTGCTGATCCGCCGCTCGCTGGACGAGACGCCGGTGTTCGAGCGGGAGACCGATCACTCGAAGCTCCCGCTCGTCGTGCTGCTGCGCGAACACTGGGGCGACGTGCTGCGGGTCGTGGTGGCCTCCGCGGTCGCCACGGTGAGCACCATGTTCACCGTGCACGCGCTGAGCTACGCGGTGAACACCGTCGGCCTGCAACGCACACCCATGCTGTGGGTGGGCGTGCTCGCGAACGTCGTGGCTCTGGCGGCGATCCCGCTGTGCGCGCTGTTGTCCGACCGGGTCGGGCGCAAACCGGTGTTCATCGGCGGGACGGCGGCCTGCGCGGTGCTGATGTTCGGCTACCTCGGGTCGATCTCCACCGGCGACTACACGCTGATCTTCGCCAGCGGCATCCTGCTGTTCGGCGTCGCCTACAGCGCCCCGAACGGGGTGTGGCCCGCCTTCTACGCCGAGATGTTCCCGCCGAAGGTGCGGCTGTCCGGGATGGCCATCGGCACCCAGATCGGCTTCGCCATCGCCGGGTTCTCACCGACCATCGCCGAGGCGATCGGTCCCGGCCGCGACGGCTGGATCGCGGTTTCCGCGTTCACCGCGGGCCTGTGCCTGCTCAACATCATCGCGGTGGCCACCGGGCGCGAGACGCACCGCGTGCGCACCGCGGACCTGGGCACGCGTCCCGTCGAAGATCCCGTGCCCGCATGAGCCGGCTGCGGCCGGGCTCGTCCGGCCCGGCCGCAGCGGTCCGCGCGACTACTTGGCGTCGAGCTTCTTGCCGTTCGAGCCGAGCTTGTTCTTGTCACGGGCGTAGCCGACGGCCGCCGTCGCGACGAACAGCACTCCGCCGATCACGGCGAGCCAGAACACGCCCTTGACCACAAATCCGATCACGGCCCCGGCCACGCTGAGGACCAGCCACAGCAGCAACAGGCCGCCGATAATCTTCCACCACATCTTCGCCCCACCCCGGTTCCACACCCGGCAACGCTGCTTCCACGGTAGCCGCGCCGCGCCGGGTCGCGGGCCCCGATTTGCTGGACCTCCGGGAAAAATCAGGGTTGCCGCAGCCAGGAAGCCAGCCGCGCGAGCGCTTCGGCGATCTCCTCGGTGGCGCCGGCGAACGACATCCGCACGAAGCGCCGCCCCCGTTCCGGGTCGAAGTCGACGCCGGGAACCACCGCCACCCCGGTGTCCTCCAGCAGCCGGTGGCACCAATCCGCCGAGTCGTCGGTGAGGTGCCCGATGTCGGCGTAGGCGTAGAACGCACCGTCGGCGGGCGCGACCTTGTCGATGCCCAGCTCGGAGAGTCCGGACAGCAGCAGTTCCCGGTTCGTCTCGTACCGCCGGACGTGCTCGGCGACCTCGTCGTAGGCGCTCGGGGTGAACGCGGCGACCGCGCCGTGCTGCGACATCGCCGGTGGGCAGAGGTTGAAGTTCCCGGTCAACGAGTCCACCGCGCGCAGCAGCCGCGGCGGCACCAGCATCCAGCCGAGCCGCCAGCCCGTCATGCACCAGAACTTCGAGAACGAGTTCACCACGATCGCCTCGCGGGAGAACTCCCACGCCGAGCGCAGCGGCTCGTCGTACCCGATGCCGTGGTAGATCTCGTCGCTGATCAGCTGCACGCCGTTGCGGTCGCACCAGGAGGTGAGCGCGCTCAGCTCGGAGCCGGTGAGCACCGTGCCGGTCGGGTTGGCCGGACTGGCCACGATCAGGCCTTGCACCGGCTCGTCCAGCTCGTCGAGCATCGCGGTGGTCGGCTGGAACCGGGTGGACGCGTCGCACGGCAGCTCCACCACCTCGCAGCCCAGCGCGGACAGGATGTTCCGGTAGGCCGGGTAGCCGGGGCGGGCCAGCGCCACCCGGTCGCCCGCGTCGAACGCGCTCAGGAACGCCAGCAGGAACGCGCCGGATGCACCCGTCGTAACCACCACGTCGTCGGACTCGACGGTCAGGTCGTGGGTGCGGGTGTAGTGCCCGGCGATGGCCTTGCGCAGCTCGGGCAGACCGAGTTGTTCAGTGTAGCCCAGCGGATCGCGGTGCAGCGCCTCGGCGGCCGCTTCCCGGACCGCCTTCGGGGCCGGAGTGCCGGGCTGGCCCGCGGCCAGCGAGACGACGTCGCCGCGCACCCGCTGCCGGGCCGCCGCGGCGGAAAGCACCTCCATCACCTGGAACGGCTGGACGTTCGCGCGGCTAGCCACCGCAAGTGCACCGGACTGCTCAACCATGCCCGGGAGGGTGCCAGACCGGACTCGTCATTCCGCCGCCGCTTCCGGATCGAATCCTCGCCAGGTGACCGCGGTCGGTCGTTCAGCGGTTCGCAAGAACTCGCCGAGGACAGCGGTGAAGGTCTCCAGCGGCAGGCCCGAGCCCGGCGGGAAATCGTCGTCGTCGAACTCGCAACCCTCCGATCGGGGATCGCCGACGGGGTATGCCTTGTCGTGGTTGCGGTCCTGGTGGCTGAGGTAGCCGAAGCCATCCACCACGTTGGCGTACACGTCGTGATCACGGAAGCCGTGTTCCTCGTCGTACAGGGGGCGATCACAGTGGATCAGCCGTGCGAGGTCGGCCATCGGATCGGACAGCTCCTGCACCAGTTCGCCGACCGTTACTTCGTCAGTTATCAGCAGGTTCCCGGCCCGTTCACCGCCGTCCTCGGTGATCACTGCCCAACGAGCGTCGATGGTCATCGTCTGCATTCCTTGCCGTTGTAGAGCCGTCCGGTTGGACTGCTTCCATCTTTTACTCTCAGCGTGCTTCCCGTTGGCAGGAAGCGTGCCAGTTGCTTGTCGCATGTTTCGGGGAGATCATCATCGATGCCTGGTCTGCTCCCGCAGACGGGACGGTTGATCTCGATCTCAGCGTGGCTGATGTCCTGATCCGCCATTCGCATCGCGAACTGAACCTCCAGGTGCCGAGCGATGGCAGGCTCAGCGCCGGGGCGCCCGTAAGTCAGCCCGAGCTCCACGCCCCGCTGACGTGCGGCACCGTAGTACTGTCCGCCTCTTCCGCTCTCCAGCATCACCGCATCGCCATCGGGCGTGAACCAACGGCCGTGGGTCTTGCCAGGACGCGGAGGACGTGGGAGTTCGGATCTTCGGGTTTGGATCCCGGGCGCGGTTTCGCCAGCCTGCGGCGCGGCCGGTGTGGGATTCGGTGTTGGTTCAACCGCGGGCAGACCGATGTTCTGCCGGTAGGCGTCGATCAGTGTCGCCGCGAGCCGTATCTGTTCGCGTTGCGCAGCAAGTTGCTGCGGCACGGCCTGCTGTTGGCGTGCTGCGGCAACCGCGTCGTCGGCAGCGGCGCCCTGTAGCGCTCTTCCGAGGTGTTCGTGGGCGTCGTCGGAGTGGCTGATCGCTTGGGTGAGGTGATCGGCGGCTTCACCGATCTTGCGGATCGCTGTCGCGATCCCCTCGCCGAGCTGTTCCATGGCGGATGCCATCGGCGCCCCCTCGACCGGTCGGAACACGGGTCAGGTCGCCGATCATGCCGGTGCCCCCTGACATCCTGTCCGCTCGCAGCCGCTCGGCGAGCTTCGTACTGCTGGTCCGCGCACTTTCCGGCGAACCGCGGATCAGGCCGGGTCGTCGAGGTATCCGGACTTCGCCGCGGTGAGGAACGAATTCCACGCCGCAACCGGAACCACGAGCGGCGGGCCGGAGCGGTCCTTCGAGTCACGCACGCCTACGTGATCAGCGGATAACCGGACTTCCACGCAGTTGTCGCTACCGCCTGAGCTTTTGCTGCTTTTGATCCAGTCAGCGCTCATGAGAACTCCTTGAGTACTTTTTCGATCAGGTCGCGTGATTCATCGGCAGGTAGCGCGTTCCGATACGTGTGCTCGAAAATCCGGGACATCACTGCGATATCGGATTGATCGTCCAGGTAGACCGACGGCCCATACACCACCGAGGAGTACGCGACCGGGCAGCCACGATCACCGAAGCCGAAGAGCGTCAAGCCGCCGCCTCGGCCGGGATGCGCGAAGACACCCGACCGCAGCACACGCACATCGAGACAGGCGTGCCGGTCGTTGAGTGCCAACAAGTGAGCCAGTTGCTCGCGCATCACCTCGGTATCACCAACGGTCGTGCGCAACGCGACCTCATCGACGACTGCGCGCACGGACTGCGGCCCATCCGGAACGAAGATCTGTGCGTGTCGTGCGCGGCGGAAGGCGATGCGGTCTTCGACTTCCGTTGCGGACTCGCTCGGGAATATCTCACCCCACTCCGCTATCAACGCTCGAACATATTTCGGAGATTGCAGGATTCCCGGCACGATGGCGGGTTCGAAGGTGCAGATGTTCGTCGCGCTCGCTTCTACATCCGCGAACCGTTGGAAGGCATCGGGCAGGGTGTCGACGTAAGAGCGCCTCGGCTGGCGTTTCCGCGCCTTTGCCGCAAGGGCGCGGACCGTCTCCTGCTCATCGGGGTCGACGCCGTAAAAGTCGAGCAGCGCGTCCAGGTCCGCAGCGGGCGGTGCGCCTTCGCCGTCCTCGATCTGCACGATCCTGGAGCGGGCCTTGCCAAGAGTCTTGGCCGCTTCCTGCTGCGATTTGCCTGCCGCCGAGCGCAGGCGACGCAGCGTCAGGCCGAGTTGACGGCGCTCGAACGTTTGGCGTGCTCGGCCCACGGTGGAACTCCGGTTTCACCCTAAAGATCGACTTACAAGACGAACGGCGCCGATCTACCTTTAAGACTGACAGTCAGTCTTAGCTGTAGTGCGCAAGCTCATCGTAGTCACGCGACAAGGGAGCGTCATGACCCTCTACGACTCATCGAAGGTGTCCGTGGAGTCCTTTGTGGACATGGCGGCGGATGTGGCGGTGCGGCAGGAGGTGGACGAGCTGAACGAAGTCGTCACGCTGTTCTTCGGCAGGGACGAGTTCATCCTGCTGCTCGGCCGGGAAGCGCTCGCTCGCATCGTCGAAGCCGGCTCGCACGCACTAGCCCGGTTCGCCGCCACCCCCGGCTGATCTCGCCGAGCGAACGGACCACTGGTCCCAATGGATCGGGCGAGCGGTCCGTTCACTGCTGGAGAAGCTGCTAAGCGGTGATTTCGCCGCGGGCGGCGCGCAGGGCGATGTCGGTGCGGTGATGGGAGCCGGGCAGGTGGACCTCGGCGACCCGCCGGTACACCTCGGTGCGGGCCGACTCCAGGTCCGCGCCGGTCGCCACGACCGACAGCACGCGGCCACCGGCGGAGAGCACCGCGCCGTCCTCGCGCCTGCGCGTGCCGGAGTGCAGCACGCCGATGGCGTCGCCGCCGGTGAGCACGTCGTCCAAGCGCGGCCTGCCCGGGTAGCCCTCGGCGGCGAGCACGACCGTCACGGCCGTGCCCGGCTCCCACTCCAGCGGCGGCTGCTCGGCCAGCTCACCGCGGGCGACCGCGTCCAGCAGCCCTGCGAGCGGGGTGTGCAGCAGCGCGAGCACGGCCTGCGTCTCCGGGTCGCCGAAGCGGCAGTTGAACTCGATGACCTGCGGTCCGGCCGAAGTGAGCGCGAGTCCGGCGTAGAGCAGCCCGGAGAACGGCGTGCCGCGCTCGGCCAGCTCGTCGACGACCGGCTGCACGACCGTGCGGACCACATCCGCGGCCAGTTCCGGCGGCGCCCACGGCAGCGGCGCGTAGGCGCCCATCCCGCCGGTGTTCGGCCCGGCGTCCTGGTCGCCGACCCGCTTGAAGTCCTGCGCGGGCAGCAGCGGCACCACGGTGGTGCCGTCGACCAGGCAGAACAGCGAGGCTTCCGGACCGTCCAGGAACGACTCCAGCAGCACCGGGTGCCCGTCGTCGAGCAGCGTGATCGCGTGCGCGCGGGCGGCGTCGAAATCGGAGGTGACCAGCACGCCCTTGCCGCCGGCCAGCCCGTCGTCCTTGACCACCCAGGTCGGGCCGAAGCGGGACAGCGCGGCGTCGAGCTTGGCCGGGTTGTCCACGGTCTCGCTGTGCGCGGTGGGCACGCCTGCCGCGTCCATGACGTCCTTGGCGAACGCCTTGGAACCTTCGATGCGGGCGGCCTGCTTGGACGGGCCGAAGCAGGCGATGCCCGCGGCGCGTACCGCATCGGCGGCACCGGCGACCAGCGGGGTTTCCGGCCCGAACACGACCAGGTCCGCGCCCCAGCCGGTGGCCAGCTCGGTCACCGACGCCGGGTCGGCGACGTCGACGGGGTAGGACTCGGCCAGCGCGGCGATGCCGGCGTTGCCGGGGGCGCAGGCCAGGGCGGTCACCGACGGGTCGCGGGACAGCGCCAGCACGATCGCGTGCTCCCGGCCGC
Organism: Saccharopolyspora galaxeae; assembly: GCF_016526145.1. GTDB lineage: Bacteria > Actinomycetota > Actinomycetes > Mycobacteriales > Pseudonocardiaceae > Saccharopolyspora_C > Saccharopolyspora_C galaxeae. The sequence continues at coordinate 41,761 of NZ_JADDUE010000002.1, read as the reverse complement.
CCGCACCGATCACGAGGATTCGCACGTCCGGAAGCGTAGAACCTGCCGCGGCCGGGCGGTTCAGGACCCCGGCGGCCGGTGGCCCTCGCGACACCCGGTGTCTCCCGCTCAGTCACCTGCCTGCCACCGCGCCCGCCGCGGGTGCTGGGCTTTCGCCCTGGCGACTGAGCCGCGGACGCACGGCGTCCAATGCACCCCGGCCGCACGGCGTCCAATGCACCCCCGGACGCACGGCGTCCAATGAGCCGCAAGCGCGCGCGGCGTCCAATGGTTCACGGGCGCACGGCGTCCGACCCGCGCCGACGTCGCCCGATCGGGCTGGGACCGCGCCGAGTGAGGGGTCGTTCGTCCCGATGGATCGGGGCCTTCACTCCGCGGTCGCGGGATGGGTGGGCGCGGGTAGGTGCAGAGCGTGCGAGCCTTCCGGGCGGCCGCGTCGCCGTGGCTTCACCTGGCGGTCGGCGCGACGTCGGGCACCGGTGTCCGGATCGTCGCTCGTGGCGGCGAAGCTCGCCGGTGCCCGAAACATTGGAGGTCTGATGCAGATCCGGACATGTGCCCTGGTCATCGCGGTGGCCGGCGCGGCCGCACTGGCCACGCTCACGATCCCGGCCAACGCGGAGCCCGCCGGTCGGCCCGGGGCCGGCGAGGTCGAGGTCTTCGGCCATCGCGGCGCGTCCGGCTACCGCCCCGAGCACACCCTGGCCGCCTACGAGCTGGCCGCGCGGATGGGCGCCGACTACATCGAACCGGACCTGGTCAGCACCAAGGACGGCGTGCTGGTCTCGCGGCACGAGAACGAGATCAGCGGCACCACCGACGTCGCCGACCACCCCGAATTCGCCGACCGCAAGACCACGAAGGTCATCGACGGCGTCGAGCTGACCGGCTGGTTCACCGAGGACTTCACCCTCGCCGAGCTCAAGACGCTGCGCGCCAAGGAACGCATCCCGCAGCTGCGCCCGAACAACACGGCCTACGACGGCAAGTTCCAGGTCCCGACGTTCCAAGAGGTCATCGACCTGTCGAAGCGGCTGTCCGGGGAACTGCACCGGGACATCGGGGTGGCGCCGGAGACCAAGCACCCCAGCCACTTCCGCCGCATCGGGCTGCCGCTGGAGCCGGGCGTGGTGCGCGCGCTCGACGACAACGGCCTGAACCGGCCGGACGCGAAGGTGGTGGTGCAGTCGTTCGAGGTCGGCAACCTGCGTGAGCTGGACCGTTCGCTGCGCGTCGAGCTGGTGCAGCTGATCAGCGACAGCGGCGCGCCGCAGGACTTCATCGAGGCCGGCGACCCGCGCACCTACGCGGACATGGTCGAACCCGGCGGGCTGCGGCAGATCGCCGAGTACGCCGACGTGCTCGGGCCGGACACCAAGGTCCTGCTGCCGGTCGACGACAGCGACCACCTGACGAAGCCGACGACGGTCACCGCCGACGCGCACGCCGCGGGGCTCGAAGTCGTGCCCTACACGGTGCGTGCGGAGAACGACTTCCTGCCCGCGGACCTGCGCTCCTCGGCCGACCCGGCGCGGCACGGCGACGTGTTCGGCTACTTCGGCCTGCTGCTGGACCAGGGCATCGACGGGATCTTCAGCGACTTCCCGGACCTGGCCGTGCAGGCGCGCGACGGAATCAACTGATCCGGGCACATCCGAGCAAATTTGCTCGATGCGTCCGATTTGACGCTGATTCGGCGATCAGCCCTTCCAGTTGTGCCACTTTTCGGACGAGTAAGGCACAACTTCCTTGTTGGCGTAATCGTTCTTCGTCTGGTTCACGACGCCGGATCCTTGGGCTCCGTCGTAGACCGCGAGGAAGTCGCCGCCGTAGTCCTCGGTCTTGCCGTCCTTGGAGAACGTGATGTGGTAGCCCGCGTAGCCGGGAGCGGTGGTCGTCTTGCACTCGCCCGGCTTGGCGAAGTCGGTCGCGTGCGCACCGTCGTTCGTGACGGCCTTGGCATCGTAGCCGGAGCCTTCGTTGCAGACGGTCAGCTCGTTGTTCTCGCCCGCGCTCGCAACACCGGCCATGCCGGTGAACGCCAGCGCGCTCAACGCCAGACTCGCGCCCATCAAGCCGAGCACGGACGCGCGGCGACGCGGACGGGACTGCGTGTTCGTCGAATTCACAACATCTTCTCGCATGTCCCGAGCATCGCATCACGAGCGCAACGACCTACCAGGCCGGCGCACCGGCGAACGCCACTTCAGGGAATTCCCTCGTGTTTTCCGTCGACCTTTTCGGGTGTTCGACATTTCCGGTTTCAGGGAGATCCCGCACGAATCCGGAATCGGGTCCGGGACGAGCTGTACGGGTATCACCCTGATCGAGAAGCCGCGGCGGGCCCGGGTTCCGTCACCGTGCAGCGAGCCAGGTCCGGGGCGAGCCGACCGTCAGGACGCGGGGACCGGCGAAGGTTCGCGCGTCGGCGACTCCGCCGCCGCGTCGTGCCCGGCGAGCAATCCACGGCTGGCCAGCACCGGCCGCACGCCCTCGCCGAACCAGTACGCCTCCTCCAGGTGCGGATAGCCGGAGAACACGAACTCGTCGACGCCGACCGCGTGGTACTCGGCCATCAGGTCCGCGACCTCCTCGTGGCTCCCGACCAGCGCGGTCCCGGCACCGCCGCGCAGCAGCCCGATGCCGGACCACAGGCCCGGATGCACCTCCAGCTTCCGCGCGTCGCCGTGCAGCACCCCGCCGTGCAGCTCGGCCATCCGGCGCTGCGCGGTGGACTCGGTCTCGGCGAACTTCGCCTGCGAGGCCGCGACCTCGGCCGGATCCATCTGCTCCAGGAACCGTTGCGCGGTGGCCCAAGCATCCGCCGAGGTGTCGCGGGTGATCGTGTGCGCGCGCAGTCCGAACCGCAGCGTGCGGCCCTCGGCGGCGGCCAGCTCGCGCAGCCGCGCGATCCGCTCGCCCACCTTCGCAGGCGGTTCGCCCCAGGTCAGGTGCACGTCGGCGCGCCGGGCCGCGACCGGCAGCGCGGCATCGGAGGAGCCGCCGAAGTACAGCGGCGGCTGCGGATCGGGCACGTCGAACGCCGTGGCGCCGCGCAGTTGGAAGTGCTCGCCGTCGAAGTCCGCGGGCTCGCCGGACCAGATCGCGCGCATCGCGGCCAGGAACTCGTCGGTGCGCTCGTAGCGCTTGTCGTGGTCCAGCCAGTCCCCGTAGCGGCGCTGCTCCACGGACTCGCCGCCGGTGACGATGTTCAGCAGCAGCCTGCCGCCGGAGACCCGCTGGTACGTCGTCGCCATCTGCGCCGCGAGCGTCGGGGTGAGCGAGCCGGGCCGGAAGGCGACCAGGAACTTGATGCGCTTGGTGCGCCCCAGCAGCGCGGCCGTGGTGACCCACGCGTCCTGGCACCAGCTGCCGGTCGGGGTGAGCATCCCGGTGAAGCCGAGGTGCTCGACGGCCTGCGCGACCTGCGCCAGGTAGTCGACGTCCGGCTGCCTGGGCGTGTTCGCACCGGTGGCGGTGACGTGCGGACGGTCCACAATGGACCGCCCGTCGCCGTGGGTGGGCAGGAACCAGTGCAACGTGATGCTCATGGCGGCGTCCTCCCTGCGTTCGGAGATCAGGTCGACGAGCGGCGGCTCAGTGGAATGCGGCGAGCTGCGGCTGGAAGCGGGTGTCGACGTAGTCGGCGAACCGGAACGGGCGCGGGATCTCCTTGGCCTGCACGAACGCGTCCGCGAGTTGCTGCGAGGACCGGATCACCTCCGCGTCCAGCGGAATCGGCAGGTTCGGCCCCGCCTCGGTGGCCGGAGTCGTCACCTCGATCGGCAGTCCGGTGTCCTGCGCCCAGGCCCGCGCGCGTTCCGGCCGGTGCCGGTCCGAGAAGACCTGCGCCTTCGCCAGCCGCACCGCGAAGTCGGCCAGCGCGGTGTTGCGGGCCGGGTCGGCGAGCGCCGCGGTGCCCGCGATCAGGAAGTCGTAGCCGTTGGCGATGCCGGTGCCGTCGGTGAGCACCCGCGCGCCGGTTTCCAGCCGCACCTGCGAGAAGTACGGGTCCCAGATCGCCCAAGCGTCCACGTCGCCGCTGTTGAACGCGCCGAGCGCGTCGGCGGGTTGCAGGATCACCAGCTGCACGTCGTCCGGGCTCATGCCGATCTTGCGGAGGTTCAGCAGGATCTGGCCGTGCGCGGAACTGCCCCTGGCCACGGCGATCTTCTTGCCGCGCAGGTCCTCGACCCGCTGCAGCGGGGAGTCCTTGCGCACGACCAGCGCATCGCTGGTCACGTTGCCCCTGGACACCGAGATGGCCTTCACGTCGCGCTTCGCGGCCGCGGCGAACAGCGGCGGGGTGTTGCCGACGCCGCCCGCGTCGACGGCGTCCGCGGACACCGCCTCCAGCAGCGGAGGGCCGGAGGTGAACGTGGACCACTCGATGGCGTAAGGCGCGCGGTCCAGGCCCGCCGAGCGCAACAGGGACTGCGAATTGCCCTTCTGGTCGCCGACCCGCAGCCGCACCCTGCGGAGCTCTTCGGGTCCGACCCGGTCGGGCACCGGAACCGGTTCGTTCCCGCTCGGCGCGCTCGCGCACGCGGTCAGCGCGCCTGCGGAAGTGGTCAGTACGAGTGCGGACAGGAAGTCACGACGGCGCAAGGTCGTTCGCTTTCGTTCGGCGACGGCATCTCCCGGCGGTGCGGAACTGCTGGGCACCGGCCGGTGAGCGGGAACATGCGGCCGCCGAGCGGCGACCCGTCAACGCGGTCTTCGCCGGGAATCAGCGCATCCCGGCGCGAAGGATCAGCCGCGGTGACAGATCGCGCTGGCTTGGCGCCGGAGGTCGACGTGCAGGCGCCCGGTGAGGGCGGGGCGCTCGGACATGCGCGGAAGGTTCGCAGCAGCGCGATGGACCGTCAACGTGGTCCCAGCCAGTGATATCAAGCCGGAGTGAACGGAACTTTCGTCCCGCTAGATTGGTCAAACGGTCCGTTCACTCGGAAAGAAGTTGCGCGTCGGGGGCGACCGCGCGGCCCCGCGCGAGCACCAGCCGCTGCCGGTGCAGCGCGGCGAAGTCCGCCAGCGGATCGCCGTCGAGCGCCAGCACGTCCGCCGCGCACCCGGGAGCGAGCCGACCGACCCCGGTCAGGCCGAGCGCCTGCGCCGCACCGGTGGTGGCCATGTCGAGCACCCGTTCCGCGCTCCAGCCGACCGCCTCGACGTAGTAGTTCAACGCGCCCGCGTAGTTGTCGAACACCGAGGTCGGCAGCCCGCCGTCGGTGCCGGGCACGAACCGCACGCCGAACTCGTCCATCCAGCGCACCCGCTCGACCGCGGCTCGGGCACCCGCCTCGCCGGTGATCCGGGCGAATCCGGCCCAGTCCGGCGGGTAGGCGTGGCAGACGGTGATGCCGCGGCGGGCGATCTCGCGCGCGACGTCGTCGCGCAGGTCGGCTCCCTCGCCACCGGCGGCCTGCCACGAGCAGTGCTCCAGGGTGTCGACCCCGGCCTCGACCGCGGCCACGATCGCGTCGGTGCCGTGCGCGTGCGCGGCCACCGGAAGATCGAACTCGGCGGCCGTTTTGACCACCAGCGCCAGTTCGTCGCCGTCGAACTGGTTCTGCCAGGTGGGCGCCGATTCCCGGGTCATCTGGCCGCCGCTGGCCATCACCTTGATCACGTCGGCGCCGAGCTCGGCGTTGCGGCGGATCCGGTCGCGGATCGCCTCCGGGCCGTCCACTTCGCCGCCGAAGAACCAGCAGTGCCCCTTCGGCGGAGTGAGCGGCGGGCCGGAACCGAGCAGGCGCGGACCGGTGATTTCCCCGCGGTCGATCGAATCGCGCACCCGCAGCACGAGCCCGCCGCGATCCCCCAGGTCCCGCAAGGTGGTGACCCCGGCGCGGAGGGCCTGCTGCGCGCGACCGGCGATGCCGAGCAGCAGCTGCTCGTCACCGGCCTCCTGATACCGGTCCAGCATTCCGAAACCGGCATCCCAAACCAGGTGCACGTGGCCGTTGATCAAGCCGGGCAGCACGGTGGCTGCGCTGTGCCGCACGGCTTCGGCACCGGCTTGCGCTTCGACCTCGGCGCGCGGGCCGACCGCGGTGATCGTGTCGTCGTCGACGAGCACCGCTCCGTCCGGGATCCGTTCCCCGGCCGGGCCTACCAGCACTTGACCTGCGGTGATGAGTCGCTGCACCGGAACCTCTCATTCCTGCTCGGGCATGGCCTGGGCGAGCCGGACGAGCTCGGCCACGTCGCTGTCCACCGTCGTGTTCGCGGCAGCCGGCGCGGCGACCAGCAGCGGCGCGTCCGAGGAGGGCGTGTGCCCGCGCTCGCGCAGCCGCAGGGCGCGGCGCACCGCGGCCGCCTGCTCGCCCGGTGGGTCCGCGCTGCTGTAACCGACGTCGCGCAGCCAGGGCGAAAGCTTCGAAAGCCCGTCCCGGCATTCCACCGACCGGCGCCAGTACTCCCGGTGCAGCTGGCCGGGGGAGAGCCGGTCGCGCCACAGCCTCCCGGGTTCGCGCCTGGCGTGGTCGTCCAGCGCGTCCTCCGGGAACGCCGCGTGCAACGGCTCCCACAGCGGCCGCAGGGCGTGGAACGCCCGCCGGTGGCGCAGCCGCACCCGCAGCGCCGCGCCGCGGGCCGCGATCCCCACGGCCAGCAGGCCCGCGATCCACAACGTCGCGCCGAGGTCGATCAGCACCGTCGCAACGTTGGTCACCGGGGCGGGCGCGGTCATCCCGAGTCCGCGCAAGCCGACGTAGAGGCCGCGGCACGCCGAGGCGACGCCGAACAGCACCATGCCCGCGGCGGCCATCCACAGTCCGATCCGCGCGCGCACGCTGGACTCGCGCCCGTAGCGGGCCGCCCACACCGCGGAGCAAGTGGCGGCGTAAGCGAAGTAGCCGACCGCGACGAGGTAGAACGCGACCACCTCGGGCCGCCCGAGCGCGGCGTCCTGCAACCGGCCGCTGCTCGGGTAGGCGCCTTCCTGCAACGGCGCGGGGGTGCGGGCCATCGCCACCGCCAGCACCGCGCACACCACCAAGACCACGGCGCTTTCCCACCACACCCGCGCAGGCAGCCGCTGCTTGTGCAGCCCGCTGTCGAACCGCGTTCCCGAAGCCGAGAGCAGGAAGAACACCATGACCGCGCAGAAGCCAACGGCCAGCGAGCAGTTCTGCACGACCTTGCCGAGCCCCGGCGTGATCAGCTCGGCGCTGAGCACGCGCAGCGCCGCGATCACGAACCCTTCGCCCAGCAGCATCGCCAGCAGCGCGATGACGATCACGCGCAGCCCGCGGTCCTGCGGACTGCGCACGAGCCGGTAGGCGAACCACGCGGTCAGCGCGAGTTCCAGGTAGTCGATGACCTTCACAGCCAGTCGACCCGATCGCCGAGGGCGCGCTGCACGCTGCGCGCCCGGTCGCTGGCCGACGGCAGCGCCACGCCGGATTGGGCAGCCGCGCTGCCGAGCAGCAGCGTCGCGATCGTCTCGGCCTCCCGCTCGATCCCGGTCGTGTAGGAGGTCCGGCGCAGCGCCCCGGCGCTGTCGTCCGGGTCGATCTCGCTGAGGTCGCGCACCGTCTTGAGCGGGTGCTTCGCCAGCACGTGCCCGAGTTCGTGGGCGATGACGTGCTCCTGGTGCAGCGCGGTCGCGACGGCTTGGTAAAGGATGTAGAACGCGCCGGGGTCGTCCGGATCGGGCGCGTAGCGGACGGTGAGCCCGAACGGGCCTGCCGCCGGGAGGTCGAACGGCGCGGCGACGATCGGCGCCTCCCAGATCTTCGAGATCCGCTCGCACACCTCGGTCATGCTGGTCGGGCTGTCGATCCGGGCGCGTCGCATGATCTGGCGCAGTTCGCGGCGCAGCCTGCTCTCCTCGCGCCTGCGCCGCCATCCGCTGGGCGAACCGTTGACCATCGTCCCTCCGCTCGCGCTCGTCCGGGGCCGGTGCCGAGCCCCCTGCTCAGCCGGATGAACCGCGCTGCTGGTGCAGGAACCGGATGAAGTCGGCGACCTGCTTGCGCTCCGGTTCCGGGAGCTCACCGGCCCGGTTGAGCAGGACCGGGAGCTCGTCGGGAACCCCTCGCCCGGAATCGCCGCGGCCGGTGAACGAGTCGGTCGTGGTGCCGAACAGGTCCGCGAGCGCGCGCACCAGGTCCCACGCGGGCGCGTGGTGCTTGTTCACCAGACCGGACAGGTGCTGGCGCGAGATCCGGTATCCGCGCTCGGTCAGCGCCGTGGCCACCGCGGGGATCGTCCACGGTTTGCCGCTGTCCTGAACTCCTGCGTCCATCAGCTCGCGCAGCCGCGCGGCGAACGCCTCGCGTGCGTCATCCGCCTCAGCCATCACGACGCCTCCTATCCGTACCCCCCGAGCTTGTGTCAAGCATGTACGACAGTACCGTCTTGAATGTTTGACACGCTAGGTGCCCGCACGTACGGTTCACACCGAGGCGCGTCAAAAATACCTGACGCGCTGCGGACGCCACAACGAGTCCGGATCCGGTGCGGGTCCCCGGAGCGACCTGGGGGTTTCCGGGGACCCGCACCGCTGGGCGCCGGGAGGGGCGCCGCGCGACCGCGGCGGAGGCGTGCACGCCGGTCCGAGCCGGCGCGCGGAACTCAAGCCATGGTGTGCCGGACGATCGTGTGATCGCGGCCGGGACCGACGCCGATGGCGGACATCCGGGCCTCGGTGAGCTCTTCCAGCCGCAGCACGTAGTTCTGCGCGTTCACCGGCAGGTCCTCGAAGGTCCGCGCGTGGCTGATGTCCTCCCACCAGCCCGGCATCTCCTCGTAGACCGGCACCGCGTGGTGCACCCCGGTCTGCGTCATCGGCATCTCGGTGACCCGCTGCCCGTCCACGTCGTAGGCCACGCACACCGGGATCGTCTCCAGCCCGGAGAGCACGTCGAGCTTGGTCAGGAAGTAGTCGGTGATCCCGTTGACCCGCGTCGCGTAGCGCGCGATCACCGAGTCGAACCAGCCGGTGCGCCGCGAGCGGCCGGTGGTGACGCCGAACTCGCCGCCCTGCTTGCGCAGGTTCTCGCCGGCGTCGTCGGTGAGCTCGGTCGGGAACGGGCCCGCGCCGACGCGGGTGGTGTAGGACTTCAGGATCCCGATCACCGCGGTGATCTTCGTCGGGCCGATGCCGGAACCGGCGCAGGCCCCGCCCGAGGTCGGGTTCGACGAGGTCACGAACGGGTAGGTGCCGTGGTCCACGTCCAGCAGCGTGCCCTGCGAACCCTCCAGCAGCACCGTCTCGCCGCGGTTGATCGCCTGGTTGACCAGCAGCTTGGTGTCCGCGATCCGGCCCGCGAAGCGCTCGGACTGCTCCAGCACCGTGTTCACGACCTCGTCCGGGTCCAGCGCGCGCCGGTTGTAGACCTTGACCAGCAGCTGGTTCTTGAACTCCAGCGCGGCCTCGACCTTCTGCCGCAGGATCTTCTCGTCCAGCAGGTCCTGCACGCGCACTCCGACGCGGGCGACCTTGTCCTGGTAGGCCGGGCCGATGCCGCGGCCGGTGGTGCCGATCTGCTTCTTGCCCAGGTAGCGCTCGGTGACGCGGTCGATCGCCACGTGGTACGGCATGATCATGTGCGCGTCGGCGGACAGCAGCAGCCGCGAGGTGTCCACGCCGCGCTGCTCCAGCCCTTCGAGCTCGTCGAGCAGCACGCCCGGGTCCACCACGACCCCGTTGCCGATCACGTTCGTCACGCCCGGGGTGAGGATGCCCGAGGGGATCAGGTGCAGCGCGTAGTCCTGACCGTCCGGCAGCACCACGGTGTGCCCGGCGTTGTTGCCGCCCTGGTACCGGACGACCCACTGCGCCTGCTCGCCGAGCAGGTCGGTCGCCTTGCCCTTGCCTTCGTCGCCCCACTGGGCTCCGATCAGCACGATCGCCGGCATGTGAAACTCCAACCTGACTGTGGGTGCGTACCGGGCGGTCCCCGCCTCGACGCGGCACCGATGCCGGTCGATCAGGATAAACCAGGAGCGGAACGTGAGTACGACTGCACTGTGCTGCGGAAACGCCGGGCACGCCACGCAATCGGCCGGTGACGGCGTGCAGTGGCAGCAGGTGCCCGAGATGCCCGGCCGGGCCGATGTCGATCCGCTGCTGCCGGACGGTCCGGGGCGGGTCGTGGTGCGCGGCTCGGACGCCGACCTGGCGGCGGTCGTGCTGCGGTTGCTGCGCAAGAACCGGATCGCCGACCTGGCCGTGGGTTACGTGCCGGTGCGGAAGTCGCCGGCGACGAGGCTCTGGGGCCTGCCCGTGGGACCGGATGCGGTGCAGGTGGCGCTGCACGGAGCGGCTCGTCCGGTGCCGCTGGTGCGGGACGACTCCGGCGGACTGCTGATCGCCTCCGGGCTGATCGCCCCGATCACCGGACAGGTCTACTGCGACGACCAGCGGGTGCTCAACGGTCCGGCGGTGCGCCTGGAGGTCTCACCCGACCCGGCCGCCGAGCCGCTGGCGGAACCGACCTCCGACCCGATGTCGGCCATGCTCGAACCCGCCGCGGACGGGCTGCTGGTGACGACCGTGCGGCGCGGGCTGCTGCGGCAACGCCGCGAAACCACCAAGGCACGCGCGGTGCAGGCGGGCTTCCGGGACACGACCGTGCACCGCGACGGCGCCGAACATCCGCGGCCGGTCGGCAAGTGGGTCTGGTACCGGCACACCGAAGATCTGCAGCTCGCGCTGCGGGCGGCGCCGACCGGCAAAAGGTGAACATCGTGGCGCTTTCACGCCAAGTCACTCCATAGTCACTTTGCGGCATTGCCACGGCCACTTCGCTCCGTGAAGGTCAGGATCGACACCGCCGAGCAGCCTTGCGGAGGACTCGATGACCACGAAGCAATCCCTGCGCGCGGCGCTGACCGCGCTCCCGCTGGCCGGCGTGCTGACGCTGGGCCTGGCGACACCGGCGGGCGCCGAGCCGCCGGGCATCCCCGACCCGGCGACCGCGCAGGCCGAACTCGGCGAACTCGTCGTCGCCCCGGAAGGTTCGCTGGACGGCTACGACCGCGACAAGTTCCCGCACTGGAACGAGGGTTCCGACGGCTGCAGCACCCGCGAGGCGGTGCTCAAGCGGGACGGCGAGAACGTCGAGGTCGGCTCGGACTGCTACCCGACCTCGGGCACCTGGAACAGCCCGTACGACGGCGGATCCTGGACCAAACCGTCCGATTTGGACATCGACCACGTGGTGCCGCTGGCCGCGGCCTGGCGCTCCGGTGCCGCGCAGTGGTCCCAGGAGCAGCGCCAGGCGTTCGCCAACGACCTGGAGAGCCCGCAGCTGATCGCGGTCACCGACAACGTCAACCAGGAGAAGAGCGACCAGCCCCCGGACCAGTGGCTGCCGCCGGAGGCCGGCTACCACTGCACCTACGCGTCGATGTGGATCGGCTCGAAGCACAAGTACGAGCTGACCGTCACCGAGGCGGAGAAGGGCGCGCTGGAACAGGCGCTCGGCACCTGCTGAGCATCCCGGCGGCGGCGTTCCGCAGTGGACGCCGCCGCCGGCTCAGCTGTGCTCGCCCTCGCGGCGGGGGTGCAGCGGCGGCAGCGCCGAGATCGCTTCGGTGCGGGTGAGCCCGCTGGCCTGCAACAGGTCCACCGCGATGGATCGCACCTGCAACACCACGACCTGCATCGAGAAGTCGCCCTCGCCCAGCAGTTCCACCGATGACGCGCGGGCGACCGAACGCGCGGTCTCCCGCGCCTGCAACGGTTCCACCCCGCTGGCCAGCTCATCGCGCAGCAGCACGACCGAACCCGCCAGCTCCTCCAGCAGGCCCGGCAGCGGGTGCGGAACGGGCTCGCCATCGCGCAGCGCGGCCAGTGCGCGCCGCGCGAGCACGCGCGTGTTGCGCAGCGCCCGGTCGATCGGCGTGGCCGCCGACTCGTAGCGCTCCAGGTCGCCGCGGCGCCGCCAGCGGATCGGCGCGAACTTGGCGATCTCGCCGCCTGCCGTGAGCGCGGTGCGGAACTCGTCGACCAGCTTCTGGCTCTTGCGCGCCCCCGCCAGCGTGTCCGAAGCCAGGTCCGGGTCCCGGCGCGCGACCGCGCCCGCGACGCCGCGCAACCCGTCGGCCAGCGCGCCCAGCACCAGCCGCCCGTTGCGGTGCGCCACCGCGAGCGGGTTCGCGGGCAGCAGCACGGCGACGACGAAACCGACCATGCCGCCGATCGCGGCGTCGATCATCCGGGTCCACCCGCCCGCGCTCAGCGGCGGCAGCAACGTCGCCACCAGCACCGACGACGAGGCCGCCTGCATCACGATGACGCCGCCGCTGTCGGTGAGCACCGCCGTGCTCATCGCCAGCGCGACGACCAGCGCGATCTGCCACGGCCCGGTGCCGATCTGCGAGATCAGCACATCGCCGACGCCGATGCCGATGCTGACTCCGACCACCAGCTCCAGCGACCGCCGCATCCGCTGGCCCAGCGACACCCCCAGCGAGATCACCGCGGCGATCGGCGCGAAGAACGGCTGCGGATGCCCCGCCACGTGCTTGGCCAGCCACCAGGCGAGCCCGGCCGCGACCGCGCACTGCACGATCGGAGTGCCGGTGCGCAGCAGGCGGCGCAGCCGGCGGATCAGTTCCTGGCGAAGTCGATGCACGGGCGAGATTCTCCGTCACCCGAAAGCCGACCTGAAGTGATCAGGGCGCTTACTCAGCGGGGTTCTTTTGAAGAAGCGGCGAAGCCGCTTGCGCCGACCACCCGAGCAGCCGGCACCGCCGCGGGTTCTCAGGCGTCTGCTCGCGAGGACAGCTCCGACGCCTAGTAGGGCGCTACTTCAGGAGGAGATCCCGCAGCGAGCAGACGTCTGAGGTTCCGCCACGCAACCAGCTACGCAAAACACCTTCTACAGACCGGTCGCGTCGAGCGAGGCCGGGTCGCTGTCGAGGAGGAGTTGCCTGCAGCGGTCGTACTCGTCCTGCTCGCCGATCGAACCCGCCGCCTTGGCCAGCACCGCGACCGCGCGCAGCACGCCCTGGTTGGGGCGGTGCCGCCACGGCACCGGGCCGAAGCCCTTCCATCCGGACTTGCGCAGCGCGTCCAGCCCGCGGTGGTAGCCGGTGCGGGCGTAGGCGTAGGCGGCGATCACTTCGCCCCGCTCCAGCGCGGTCTCCCCGAGCTGCGCCCACGCGGCGCTGCACGTGGGGTGCTCGGCGGCGACCTGGGCCGGGTCGTTCCCGGCGTCCAGCGCGGACTGCGCCTGGGAGTTCTCCGGCAGCAGCGTTTCCGGCGGTTCCAACAGGTTCGTCATGGCGCCATCCTGTCACCCGGCACACGAACGCCGCCCCAGCCTCGGCCGGGGCGGCGTTTCGGATCAGCGAGCCGCTGCTCAGCCGGCCAGCATCCGGCCCGCGGACTTGAGCGTCTCGCAGCCGTTGGCGACGCGGGCGGCCATGGACTGCTCGGCGGCCTTGAGGTAGCTGCGCGGGTCGTAGACCTTCTTGTTGCCGACCTCGCCGTCGACCTTGAGCACGCCGTCGTAGTTCTTGAACATGTGCTCGGCGATCGGGCGGGTGAACGCGTACTGCGTGTCGGTGTCGATGTTCATCTTCACCACGCCGTAGGAGACCGCCTCGTGGATCTCCTCCAGCAGCGAACCGGAACCACCGTGGAAGACCAGGTCGAACGGCTTCGAGCCGGCGGGCAGGCCCAGCTTCCGGGTGGCGACCTCCTGGCCCTGCTTGAGGATCTCCGGGCGCAGCTTCACGTTGCCCGGCTTGTAGACGCCGTGCACGTTGCCGAAGGTCGCGGCCAGCATGTAGCGGCCCTTCTCGCCGCCGCCGAGCGCGTCCACGGTGTGCTCGTAGTCGCCCGGCGCGGTGTAGAGCTTCTCGTTGATGTCGTTGCTGACACCGTCCTCCTCACCGCCGACGACACCGACCTCCAGCTCCAGCACGATCTTCGCCTTGGCCGCGTTGTCCAGCAGCTCGCTGGCGATCTGCAGGTTCTCGTGCAGCTCGATCGCGGAGCCGTCCCACATGTGCGACTGGAACAGCGGGTTCTCGCCGCGGGCGACGCGCTCCTGGCTGATCTGGATCAGCGGCCGGACGAAGCCGTCCAGCTTGTCCTTGGGGCAGTGGTCGGTGTGCAGCGCGATGTTCACCGGGTACTTCGCGGCCACCACGTGCGCGTACTCGGCGAGCGCGACGGACCCGGTGACCATGTCCTTGACCTTGGTGCCGGAGGCGAATTCCGAGCCGCCGGTGGAGACTTGGATGATGCCGTCGCTCTCGGCCTCCGCGAAGCCGCGCAGCGCCGCGTTGAGCGTCTCCGACGAGGTCACGTTGATCGCGGGGTAGGCGAACTCGCTCGCCTTGGCCCGGTCCAGCATCTCCGCGTAGACCTCGGGGGTGGCGATGGGCATCGGTCGTCCTCCTCGGGGTGGAGTGAATCTTGGCGGCGGGAGATGCGCCGAATCCTACGAGGGCGCGCTAGGTCCGCGCGGCCCTCTTTCAGACAGCGCTACCCGTTCGCGTCACAGTGAAAACAACTTGATCGGTCTGGTACTGCACCGTTGTCGGAATCCTCACACGAGCAGCGGTCCGACCTGCCGATCGATCAAGAAACCCAGGCGCCGGTGACGGTGTTCCACTCGCGGATGGTGGCCGAGGCCAGCGCGCCTTCCTTGAGGTACGGGTCCTCGTCGAGCAGGGCCTGCACTTCCGCGTCGTCGGCGGCCTCGTAGATGATCTGCGCGCCCCTGCCGTCCGCGTACGGGCCGCCGGCCAGCAGGATCCCCTTGTCCGCCAACGACTTCGAGTACTCCCGGTGCGCCGGGCGCACCGCGAGCCGGTGCTCCTCGTCGTCGCCGTAGACCATCTCGACCACGAACTTCGCCATTGCGGACCTCCCTGACTACTCCGGCGGCGCGGACCCTACCGCCCGTGGGACACGCGGGACCGCGAGCCGGGTAGCTTCATGGCCATGCTCGGGGATCATTCATCGGGGGTCGAACGCAGCGTCGAGAAGACCTTGGGCCATCTGCGCGCGATCGACACCTCGGCCACCGCGACCGACGGCCAGCCGCTCACCCTCGAAGACCTCTACCGCCAGCAGCGGATGCGCATGGTGCGCCTGGCGATCCTGCTCGTCGACGAACCCGCGACCGCGGAGGACGTCGTGCAGGAGGCGTTCACCGGCCTGTACCGCAACTGGTCCGGACTGCGCGATGCGAACGCCGCGCTCGGCTACCTGCGCACCGCCGTGGTCAACGGCAGCCGGTCGGTGCTGCGGCGGCGCAAGACCGCGCGGGAGTACCAGCCGCCGCACCAGGCCGACGCGCGTTCCGCGGAGTCGCTGGCGATGCTCACCGCCGAGCACCAGTCGGTCGTCGCCGCGCTGTCCGGGCTGCCGCCGCGGCAGCGGGAAGTGCTCGTGCTGCGCTACTACGGCAACCTCTCGGAGGCCGAGATCGCCGAGGCCACCGGGGTCTCGAAGGGCACCGTGAAGTCCACCGCCAGCCGCGCGCTCGAAGCGCTGCAGAAGATCATGCGGACCGAGTGATCGCGGGCAACACCACATCGAGCTGGTGTAGACCACTCGCGCGCCCGTGGCGGAAGATGGACGGCACACCGTCCGCGGCGGTTCCGCCGCCGGTCCGCGCGGTGCGGCCCCGGTGAACCGGGTACGCCGGGCGCAGCGCAGAACGGAAAGTGGGTACGACCAGTGCACAGCGCGCACGACGACACCGGTGTCCGCACGATCGCCGCGAGCCGGATCGTCACGCCGCAGGGCGTGCTGGAACCCGGCTGGATCCGGCTCTCCGGTGCGAGCATCGCCGAACTCGGCAGCGGCACTCCGCCTGCGAGCACCGACCCCGGTGCGGGACCGGCGGACATCACCGACCTCGGTGCGGGCTGGCTGGTACCGGGCTTCGTCGACATCCACTGCCACGGCGGTGGCGGCGGCTCGTTCACCGGCGTGGAACTCGACCAGGCCGAGGCGGCGCTGGCCGCGCACCGCGCGCACGGCACGACGACCATGCTGGCCAGCCTGGTGTCCGCGCCGCTGGCCGACCTGACCAAGCAGATCTCGGCGCTGCGCGAACTCGTCGAGGACGGGCGGCTGGACGGGATCCACTTGGAGGGCCCGTTCCTGTCCGCGGCCCGCTGCGGCGCGCACGACCCGGCGGTGCTGCGCGCGCCGGACCAGCAGTCGGTGCGCAAGCTGCTCACCGCGGGCCGCGGCGCGGTGCGGATGGTGACGCTCGCCCCGGAGCTGGACGGCTCCGTCGAGGCGGTCCGCGAGCTGGCCGATGCGGACGTGATCGCCGCGATCGGGCACACCGACGCGGTCCGCGAAGACATCGTGCCCGCAGTGGAGGCAGGCGCGACCGTGGCCACGCACCTGTTCAACGGGATGCGCCCGCTGCACCACCGCGAACCGGGGCCGGTCGGCACGCTGCTGGCGGACGAGCGGGTGACCGTCGAGCTGATCTGCGACTTCGTGCACCTGCATCCCACGGTGGCCGGCCTGGCCGCGCGGCACGCGGGCGCGGGGCGGACGGTGCTGGTCACCGACGCGATCAGCGCGACCGACGCCGGGGACGGCACCTACGAGCTGGGCAAGCTGCCGGTCACGGTCTCCGGCGGCGAAGCCCGGCTGGCCGACGGTTCGCTCGCGGGCAGCACGCTGACCATGGACACGGCGTTGCGCAACCTGGTCACCGGCTGCGGCCTGTCCGTGCCGGAAGCGGTGGCCGCCGCCGCCACCCGGCCCGCCGAGCTGCTCGGCGCGGGCGACCGCGTGGGGGCGCTGCGCCCGGGACTGGCCGCGGACCTGGTGTTCCTGGACGAGGAGTTGACGCTGCGCCACGTGATGAAAGACGGCTCGTGGGTGAGCTGATCACCGCAGCGCCCGCGATGCGGCCACGGCCGAGCCGGACGCACCAGTGCGCGATCCTTCGTTGTCGCACTCTTTAACCTGGACTCATGGACAACCAGCCGGAGAACCCGGAGCGCGTGCTCTCGGCGGCATTGCGCGCCCAAGCGGCCGGTGGCGACCAACGGGAGCAGCCGCCGGCGCCCGCCCCGACGCCCACCGGGAAACCCGGGAAAACCGCCCGCCCCCGGCTGCCGATCGCGTCGGCGCTGGTGTTCGCCCTGCTGCTGGGGCTGGCCGCGGGAGCGATCCTCGCGTTCTTGTCCCTGCCGTGAGCCCGGTGGAGCCCCGCTGAACCGGATCCGCGCAGGTCACGTCGATGACCGGGCTGGGCACGCAGGCACACCGGGTACCGGTACCGTTGGCGGCCGTGACCACCGAACTCCCCGCGATGCTGCACGCCGCAGCCCCGGAGAACCTCGCGCTGCTGCCGTCCTGGCTGGACCCGGAGAACATCATCCGCTCGCTCGGACCGTTCGCACTGGTCGGCGTCTGCCTGATCATCTTCGCCGAGTGCGGCCTGCTCGTCGGCTTCTTCCTGCCCGGTGACTCGTTGCTGTTCGTGGCCGGCCTGTTCGTCGGCACCGGCGCCATCAGCACGCCGATCTGGCTGACCTGCCTGCTGCTTTCGCTGTGCGCCTTCATCGGCAACGTGACCGGTTACTGGATCGG
Source organism: Saccharopolyspora galaxeae (assembly GCF_016526145.1). Lineage (GTDB taxonomy): Bacteria > Actinomycetota > Actinomycetes > Mycobacteriales > Pseudonocardiaceae > Saccharopolyspora_C > Saccharopolyspora_C galaxeae. Next base: position 24,219 of record NZ_JADDUE010000002.1, on the reverse strand, counting down.
CCGGAAAGTCGGCCCGGCGCTGTTCAACAAGCCGGACTCCAAGCTGTTCAAGAAGGAGCACGTGGACAAGACCCACGAGTTCTTCGAACGCTACGGCGCCCGCGCGATCATCCTCGCCCGGTTCGTGCCGATCGTGCGCACCTTCATCACCGCGGTCGCCGGCGTCGGCCAGATGGATCAGCGCAAGTTCTTCGCCTACTCCGCCATCGGCGCGGTGCTGTGGGCGGCGGGCATGACCGTGCTCGGGTTCTTCCTCGGCAACATCCCGTGGATCAAGGAGAACCTGGAGGCGATGGCGATCGTGATCGTGCTGATCTCGATCCTGCCGATCATCTTCGAGTACGTGCGCAACCGCCGCACCAAGGCCACCGACGCGGCCTGAGCCGTTGCCCGCCGAGCCTGGTCGTTACCAGGCTCGGTCCGGGTTCGCGTGTTGCGCGACCCAGGTGTGCATCGCGATCCCGGCCGCGACGCCCGCGTTGATCGAGCGGGTGGAACCGAACTGGGCGATGGACACGACGACGTCCGCGGTCCCGCGGGAGTCCTCGCGCAGCCCCGGCCCTTCCTGACCGAACAGCAGCAGGCAGCGCCGCGGCAGCGGGGTGCGCTCGATCGGGGTGGCGCCGGGCGTGTTGTCCACGGCGACCACCGACAGCTGCTCGCGGGAGGCGAACTCGCGCAGCGCCGCCAGGTCCGGGTGGTGGTGGATGTGCTGGTACCGGTCGGTGACCATCGCGCCGCGCCGGTTCCAGCGGCGGCGGCCCACGATGTGCACCGCGCGGGCCGCGAACGCGTTTGCGGTGCGCACGACGGTTCCGATGTTGTGGTCGTGCTGGAAGTTCTCGATGGCCACGTGGAAGTCGTGCCTGCGGGTGTCGAGATCGGCGACGACGGCCTCGCGGCGCCAGTAGCGGTAGTGGTCGACGACGTTGCGGCGGTCGCCGCCTTCCAGCAGCTCCGGGTCGTAGCGGTCGTCCTGCGGCCACGGACCTTCCCACGGTCCGACGCCGACGCTGGTACCCCACTCGGTGGGGCCTACCTGGTCCTGGTCCTGCACTGTCCGGTCGGCTCCTCGTCAGGCCAGCCCGAGATCGGCCAGGCCCAGCAGCGAGCGGTACGGCACTCCCGCCGCTTCGATGGCTTCTTTCGCCCCGGTGGCGCGGTCCACCACGGTCGCCACCCCGGCGACCTCGGCGCCCTGTTCGCGCAGCGCATCGACAGCGGTGAGCACGCTGCCGCCGGTCGTAGAGGTGTCCTCCACCGCCAGCACCCGCTTGCCTGCGACGTCCGGGCCTTCGATGCGCCGCTGCATGCCGTGCGACTTGGCGTCCTTGCGGACGACGAAGGCGTCCAGCGGGTCGCCCCCGGCGTGCAGCATCGCGGCGGCGACCGGGTCCGCGCCCAGCGTCAGGCCGCCGACGGCGGTGTAGTCCCAGTCCGCGGTGAGCTCCCGCAACAGCGAGCCGATCAGCGGAGCAGCGGCGTGGTGCAGCGTGGCCCGGCGCAGGTCGACGTAGTAGTCGGCCTCCTTGCCGGAGGACAACGTGACCTTGCCGTGCACCACGGCGAGATCGGTGACGAGCCGGGCGAGTTCGGTGCGCTGCCGCTGGTCGAGCTGGTTCACGAACCGCCAGCATACGCACCGCGACGCACCCGCCCGGGCTGCAGGGTTCAAGTGCGGCAGGGTTCAAGTGCGGCAGGGTTCAAGTGCGGCAGGGTTCAAGTGCGGCAGGGTTCAAGTGCGGCAGGGTTCAGGTGCGGCCGGGAACGGTGCGGGTGACGATCGCGCGCTGCAAGCCGAACGGGATGAGCTTGCCGACCGTCACCAGGGCCTTGTACTGCGCGCCGGGGATCGACACCGACTTCCCGCGCCGCAGGTCGGCCAAGCCCTCGTGCACCACGTCGTCGGCGCGCAGCCAGAACAGCTTCGGCAACCGCCCCATGTCCAGCCCGGCCCGCTGGTGGAACTCGGTCCGGGTGAACCCGGCGCACAGCGCCAGCACCCGCACTCCCGAGCCGGTCAGCGAACCGGCGAGCCCGGCGGAGAAGGTCGTCACCCAGGACTTCGTGGCCGAGTAGGTGGAACCGGACACCGAGAAGAACCCGGCGACGCTGGAAACGTTGATCACGTCCCCACCGCCGCGCGCCCGCATCCCCGGCACGGCCGCGTGGGTGAGCCGCAGGACCGCCGCGACGTTGAGGTCGAGCTGCTTGCGCAGCGTTTCCGACTCGGTGTTCCAGAACGCACCGGAGGTGCCGAACCCGGCGTTGTTGACCAGCAGGTCCACCGGACGGCGCTCGTCGGCGACGCGCCGCTCCACCTCGGCGAGCTGCTCGGCGTCGGCGAGGTCGGCGGCGAGCACTTCCACCTCGACGCCGTGCCGTTCGCGCAGGCTTGCGGCCAGTTCCTCCAGCCGCGCGGCGTCCCTGGCGACCAGCACCAGGTCGTGGCCCTCTGCGGCCAGCCGCCGGGCGAAGGCGTTGCCGATCCCGGAGGTCGGGCCGGTCACGAGTGCGGTAGGCATGGGTGGCACCGTAACCGGTTCGGTCGAACGGACCGGTTTCAGGACTGGTTTTCCGAGTGCTCCCGCTGCATCTTCACGGTGTCGTTCGTGTCGGCCGGGGAGGTCGCGCCGGTGCGGCCGGTGCGCTCGGTCGGTTCATCGTCGGGCGCTTCGGTGTCGTCCTCGACGTCGAGAACTTCCGTGCCGTTGTCGACGTCGAGAAGGTCGGTGCCGTTGTCGACGTCGAGAACGTCCTCGTCGGCCCGCTGCTCGTCCGCGGCGTGCTCCTGCTCGTTGGGATCCGTCTCGAACGGGTCGATCAAGTCCGCGAGCTCACCCAGCGAACGCAGCAGGCGTTCCAGCCGGGCCGGGTCGGCGGCGTCCGGTTCGATGGCGGCCAGCACCCAGTCCTGCTCCAGCCACACGACGGTGACGTCGCCGCCGACCTCTTCGGCCGCCTCGACCATGGCCGGGGTGACCAGCGGGCGGGCCGCGGCGACCTCGGTGACGAAGGCGTAGCGGGACCCGACCGGGCCGAGCAGGTCCAGTCCGGAGTCCTGCGGCACCGGCACGTCCGGCTGCCACAGCTCGATGGTGGTGCTGACCTTCCGGCGGCACCGCACCCCGGCGAGCACGGTGGCGACCCTGCCGCCGACGGTGAGGTCGAGGACGTAGACCTGCCTGCGACCGTCCGCGGTGAACGTCGACCCGGCGACCACGTCGGTGGCGCTGCCGCCGTGGTGCTGGGCGAGCGCGCCGCGCTCCCACCTGCTCGGCAGCACTTGGTCGGCTTCGGCGAACTGCCAGCCGCGCAGCGCGGCCCAGCGGCGGCGTTCGCGGTTGGTCGGGGCGCGGCGCGCGCGGTCGGCGATCAGCAGCGCGACACCGGCCGCGACGGCTACGACGGCGATCAGGAACCAGACCCAGGCAGGGATACCCACACGGGCAGGGTAGTCCCGAGGTCCGCCACCGCGAAGATCGCCGGGGCCCTGCGTCGCGAATTGCGCCATCCGTGCCATGTGCGCTGGGCGGACGACCCTCGGAGTGATCAATCGGACACGCACGGGCGTGTGCGCTGAGCTGTCCGGGCGGTGGCCGGGGGCGGTGCACGACCCGCTCGCGGCAGCCGGGCTCAGGCGAGGTCGTCGGGCTCCCGCATCGCGTGCACCTCGCTCCAGTCCGGCTCGGCGCCCGGAAGCGCGGCACGCGCTCCGGAAGCCCGCAGGCCCTCGATCGCCAGCGCCAGGTAGCGCGAGCGGAGTTCGGCACGCCGCGGCTCATCGGTCGGCAACGCCGGGTTGAGGTGTTTGAACAGCAGCACCACGTCGGCCGCCACGAAGTCGCCGCGCAGTTCGCCTGCTTCGTGCGCGGCGCGGACCAGGGCCTCGACGGCCTCGGACATCTCCTGGCGCGCCTGCCGGTACTCCGGCGAGTGCGGCTGGTCGTCCGGCGGCAGCACGGTGCCGACTCCGCTGTCCTCCGCCAAGCAGCGGAACAGGAATCGGGTGAACGCACGCCACGGATCGGCTTCCGCGGCACGGGCCTCGGCGGCTTCGGTCGCGATCCGCTGCAGGCAGCTGATCCGCACTTCCTCGGCGAGCTGCGTCTTGCTCGGGTAGCGCCGGTAGATGCTGGCCACGCCGACGCCCGCGCGGGCGGCCACTTCCGAGATCGGGGCGTTGAAGCCCTGTTCGGCGAACACTTCCCGGGCCGCGGTGATGACCCGGTCGGCATAGCTGATCGGCCGCTGCGCTGTGGTCACGACCACACTCTACGCCGGAGCGGAATCATCCGTTCCGCGGGCGGGTTGCGGCGGAGCGGAGTCATCCGTTCCGCAAGGAGGAGGATCATGTCCGCTCCGCAGCTCGCGCTCGACCGTCCCGCCGCCGCACTGACTCCGCGGCGGACGCTGACCCGGCGACAGGCGTTCTGGTCCGTGGGCGGGCTGCTGGCGCTGTTCCTGATGGCCTCCACCGCGCCTTCCCCGATGTACGCGATCTACCAGCAGCGCTGGGGATTCTCGGCGACGGTGCTCACCGAGGTCTTCGCCGTGTACATGGTCGGCATCCTCGCGGCGCTGGTGCTGCTGGGCGGTTTGTCGGACCGGATCGGCAGGCGTCCGGTGCTGCTGGCCTCGGTGGCGCTGGAGATCGTGTCGATGGTGGTGCTGGCGTTCGCGCCCGGCGTGGGCTGGCTGTTCCTGGGCCGCGTGCTGCAAGGGATCGCCACCGGCGCGGCGACCAGCGCGATCAGCGGTTCGCTGCTGGATTTCCAGCCCGCGGGGACGGGTCGCGGAGCCACGATCAACGCGGTCGCCGCCGGTGCGGGCATGGCGGTCGGCTCGGCGGCGGCCGGGTTGCTGGTGCAGTTCGCACCGATGCCCACGACGCTGAGCTACCTGCTGCTGATCGCCGGGTTCGCGGTCTCGCTGGCGGTGCTCTGGGCGATGCCCGAGCCGGTGCTGGTGAGCGGGTCGCTGCGCGACTCGTTGCGACCACAACGACCCACCGTGCCCGCGGGCCGCGGGAAGGTCTTCGCGCTGCTCGCGACGACGATGCTGGCGACCTGGTCGGTCGGCGGGATGTTCATGTCCCTCGGGCCGTCGGTCGCCAAGGGCCTGGTCGGCGGAGGCTCTTACCTGATCGGCGGTCTCGCGGTGGGCGCGGTGACCGGCGTCGGTGCGATCGCGCAGCTGCTGCTTTCCGGATGGAGCGGGCGGCGTTCGGTCCGCGTCGCGGCTCCGCTGCTGATCGTCGGGCTCGCCGGAGTCGCGGCTTCGGTGCTCGTCGGCAGCGCCGCGATGTTCTTCGGCGGAGCCGTGGTGCTCGGGATCGGCTGGGGACTGATGTTCGTGGGCGGGTTCCGGCTGATGACGGCGCTCGCCGATCCGGACAGCCGCGCGGGCACCGCGTCGATGATCTACGTGGTGGCGTACCTGTCCTCGGCGGTACCGAGCGTGGTCCTCGGGATCCTCACCACCCACATCGGCCTGACCACCTCGACGCTGATCTTCGCGATCGCCGCCGCGCTGTTCGCCACCGTCGCCTGGACCAGCACCCACGTCCGCACCTGAGCGCGTCCGCTCCTCCCGCGGAATTTCCCGCCCGACACGCCCACACGCCGCCCGACCAGCGCAGTTCCGTTCGGAGTGAGGGACCTATTCGCCCCGATAGAACGGTCGATGGAGTCCTTCACTCGGGACCTCCGCTCCGCTTCGCACGGTTTCGTTGTGAGTGAACGGCCTGTTCGCCCAATCTATTCGGACGAACGGTCCGTTCGCTCGGGAGATCGTTCGTTGGGAGACGAGTGCGGGGGCGCGCCGGGGAGGAGTGGCGTGCCCCCGCCGGCCTCCGGTCGCGCGGCGCCGTGTCGGGGCTGGGCGTCGCGGCGGGCGGGAGGCCGTCCTCGGAGTCCGGCGGTGGAGGGGCGGGAGAGCCGCTCGGGCCCGAGGAAGTTCAAGGATCAGCCGAAGAATCCGGTGATCTTCGGGAGTTCGCTGCGCAGCACCGCGTTGCACGCTTCGCACGTGGGGGCGCGGACCCAGTCGAGCTCGGCCACCTCGGTGGCCAACGACACGGTGCTGCCGCACACCGCGGTCGCCTCGGTCTGCCCGCACCAGCGACGACCGCGGAAGGCGTGCCGCACCACATCACCGCTCGGCCGCCAGAAATGCCGCGCGGACACCTCAGACATCGCAGGCATCCAGACACTTCCGGCACGCATCACGGTCGAACTCCCCATCCGGACACTCGCCACGCCGCAGATGCAACGGCCCGTACACGAAAACCCCGCACACCGCCGGCAACACACCCCCATCCGTCCGCCGCACCACGTGCCAGAACGAATCCACCGGCCCACACGACGCCGCCCACACCGACACTCAGCACCCCCAGTCAATTCCTTTACCAGCCTTACCTTTGAATGATCGACACGGGTAACTGCCGGATCAATACCCCGATCGAGGGGTGATCTTTTCGGCGCGGGACCGTAGCCTAATTTTCATGACCGGAAAATCGGAGAACACCCCGAAAGCTCGGGCGCTCGGTGCTGAACTGCGCGAGTGCCGGTTCGAAACCGGCCTGACCCAGCAGCAGCTCGCCGACCGGATCGGCGTCAGCTACGTCTCGGTCTCCCGCTACGAAACCGGCTCGCGCTCACCGAAGCCCGAGGACGTGGCACAGCTGCTGACCGTCCTCGGCGTGACGGGCGACAGGTACAGCCGGCTTGTCGACCTGTCCCGCGGCGCGGACCAGCCCAACTGGCTCGACACCGGTCAAGGAATCCGGAAGGAACTGACCAGGCTGATCGAGTTCGAACGCACGGCGACCAAAATCACGGACGTCGCGATCGGCGTCATTCCAGGCCTATTGCAAACAGCTGACTACGCGCGATCCGTCATGGCCGACATGGCTACCGATGAGATCGAGCCGTACGTGGCCATGCGAGTCGGCCGCCGTGAAGTTCTGCACCGAAAGAATCCGATCAACTTCGACGCCTTCATCTCCGAAAACGTGCTCCGAGACAGGTTCGCCGGAGCGGCGACCATGCTCGAACAGCTCCGCCACCTAGAATCGATGGCAGAGCTCGAGAACGTCACCATCAATGTGATCCCCGCGGTTTCCGAACGCTGGCACCCGGCGCACGCTGGCGCTTTCATCTTCTTCGACTTCGCCAAGACCACGCCGATGGTGCATTTGGAGCACTACGCATCCGGCGTCTTTCTCTATGGCGACGACGAAGTCAGCCCCTATCGATCCGCGTTGGCTACGCTGCAACAGGTAGCGATGGACCGAGACCAGTCGGCAAAACTCATCGCCACCACCGCTCGCGAGCTGGAAGGTGCAGATCCATGACGGAACCGACGAACTGGCGCAAGTCCAGTCGTTCCCAGCAAGTCTCTAGCTGCGTCGAGGTAGGCAGGCTCCCATTAGGCGCCGCGGTGCGCGACACCAAGAATCGCGCGGCCGGTTACCTCACCGCGGACAGCACTCAGTGGTCCGCGTTCCTCGCAGCGATCAAGTCCGGCCGCTACGACCGCTGACACGCGTGCGGTGCGGGGACCGTTCACCTCGATTCGGTCCCCACACCGCACTGGCGGCGATCAGGCCGCCTGGACCGTCAGCGCGGAGTTGTCGTCGGTGACGTCCACGATCACCTTGTCGCCGTCCCGGACCTCACCCGCCAGCAGCTGCTTGGCCAGCTGATCACCGATCGCCGACTGCACCAGCCGCCGCAGCGGCCGCGCGCCGAAGATCGGGTCGAAACCGTTGATCGCCAGCCAATCGCGCGCCGCCGGGCGCACGTCCAAGGTGAGCCGCCGCTGGCCCAGCCGCTGCGCCAGCCGGTCCACCTGGATGTCCACGATGGACGTCAGCTCCTCGGTGGACAGCGAGTGGAACACCACCACGTCGTCCAGCCGGTTCAGGAACTCCGGCTTGAACTGCGAGCGCACCACCGTCATGACCGCCTCGTCCCGCTGCTGCTCGGTGAGGTTCGGATCCGCGATCGCCTGCGATCCGAGGTTCGAGGTCAGCACCAGGATCGTGTTCCGGAAATCCACCGTCCGGCCCTGCCCGTCGGTGAGCCGCCCGTCGTCGAGCGCCTGCAGCAGCACGTCGAACACGTCCGGGTGCGCCTTCTCCACCTCGTCCAGCAGCACCACCGAGTACGGCCTGCGGCGCACCGACTCGGTCAGCTGACCGCCCTGGTCGTAACCGACGTAGCCGGGCGGCGCACCGACCAGGCGAGCCACCGAGTGCTTCTCGGAGTACTCGCTCATGTCCACCCGGATCATCGCCCGCTCGTCGTCGAACAGGAACCCGGCCAGCGCCTTCGCCAGCTCGGTCTTGCCGACGCCGGTGGGCCCGAGGAACAGGAACGAACCGGTCGGCCGGTCCGGATCGGCGACCCCGGCGCGAGTGCGCCGCACCGCATCGGACACCGCGCGCACCGCCTCGGCCTGGCCGACCACGCGGGCTCCCAGCTCGTCTTCCATGCGCAGCAGCTTCGCCGTCTCGCCCTCCATCAGACGCCCGGCGGGGATGCCGGTCCAGGAGCTGACCACGCCGGCCACGTCGTCCGGAGTGACCTCCTCCTGCAACATCGCCTTCTGCTCGGTCTGCTCCTCGGTCGCCTCCGCCAGTTCCTTCTCCAGCGCCGGAATCCGGCCGTAGCGCAGCTCGGCGGCCTTGCCCAGGTCACCATCGCGCTCGGCGCGCTCGGACTCGCCGCGGAGCTGTTCGAGCTGGGTCTTGAGGTCGCGGACCTTGTCGATGGACTCCTTCTCGCCCTGCCAGCGCACGGTGAGCTCGGAGAGCTGCTCGCGCCGGTCGGCGAGCTCGCCGCGCAGCGTCGCCAGCCGATCCGCCGAAGCCGGGTCGGATTCCTTGGCCAGCGCCATCTCCTCGATCTCCAGGCGGCGCACCGCGCGCTCCACCTCGTCGATCTCCACCGGCCGCGAATCGATCTCCATCCGCAGCCGGGACGCGGCCTCGTCCACCAGGTCGATCGCCTTGTCCGGCAGGAAGCGCGCGGGGATGTAGCGGTCGGACAGCGTCGCGGCCGCCACCAGCGCGCCATCGGTGATCCGCACGCCGTGGTGCACCTCGTAGCGCTCCTTGAGCCCGCGCAGGATCGCCACGGTGTCCTGCGAGCTCGGCTCACCGACCATCACCTGCTGGAACCGCCGCTCCAGCGCGGCGTCGGTCTCGATGTGCTCGCGGTACTCGTCCAGCGTGGTCGCGCCGACCATGCGCAGCTCACCGCGCGCGAGCATCGGCTTGATCATGTTGCCCGCGTCCATCGCGCCCTCGCCGGTGGCACCGGCGCCGACGATGGTGTGCAGCTCGTCGATGAACGTGATGACCTGGCCGGCGGAGTCGGTGATCTCCTTGAGCACCGCCTTGAGCCGCTCCTCGAACTCCCCGCGGTACTTCGCGCCCGCGACCATCGAACCGAGGTCGAGCGCGACGACCCGCTTGCCGCGCAGCGACTCCGGCACGTCACCGGCCACGATCCGCTGCGCCAGGCCCTCCACGATGGCGGTCTTGCCGACGCCCGGTTCGCCGATGAGCACCGGGTTGTTCTTCGTGCGCCGGGACAGCACCTGCACCACCCGGCGGATCTCCGAGTCGCGGCCGATCACCGGGTCCAGGTCGCCCTTGCGGGCGCGGTCGGTGAGGTCCTGGCCGTACTTCTCCAACGCCTGGTACGTGCCCTCCGGATCCGGGCTGGACACGCGGGCGGAACCGCGCACATCGGAAAACGCCTCGCGCAGCGCGTCCGGCGTGGCGCCGTGCCTGCGCAGCAGGTCGGCCACCTGTCCGCCCTCGGCGGCCAGGCCGACCAGCAGGTGCTCGGTGGAGACGTAGTCGTCGCCCATCTCGGTCGCGAGGTGCTGCGCGTGGGTCAGCGTCTTCACCGCGTCCCGGGACAGCTGCGGCGCCGAAACGGTCGAGCCCGAAGCGGTGGGCAGGCCGCCGATCAACCCCTCCACTTCGCTGCGCACCGCGGCCGGGTCGGCGTCCACGGCCGACAGCAGCGGCGCGGTGAGCCCGTCTCCCTGCGCCAGCAGGGCCCCGAGCAGCCGGGCCGGGACGACATCGGGATTGCCTGCGACCGTCGCGGCCTGCGCTGCCGAGGAGATCGCCTGCTGGGTCTTCGTGGTCGGGTTGAAAGCGTCCATTCCTCCACCTCGCCGGGCATCGCTCGCGGGTCACCATGCTCGCGTCGAAATGCCGCCGTGCACACCTGCCGCGCCGCTCGATGGCGCCCGATCCGAAGTCGGAACAGGAACCGCCGCGAGCGGCACCAACAGGAAAGTTGAGTCCGTTGCGCTCAATATTACACGAACATCATCGTGGCGCACCGTATTTTTCCGACACGGCGAGTTACCGTCGCCGCCTCCACCACCCGAGCTTCCGCCCCTGATCACGCACGCAAAAGGGCCGCTCGCCCGTGTTCGGCGAACGGCCCTCAGCGGTGCGAGCGCGGCGTCAGTCCTGCTGGACCGCCTGGATGTCGATGTCCACCCGCAACGTGGTGCCGATGGCGGCGATCCCGGTGCGCACCGCCTGGTTGAACGTGATCGCGAAGTCCTCGCGGTGCAGCTCGGTGGTCGCCGAGGCCGACGCCCGCATCCCGCCCCACGGGTCCGGCCCGACACCGGAGTAGTGGGTGTCCAGCTTGACCTGCCTGGTCACTCCGCACAGCGTCAGATCACCGACGAGTTCCCAGCGCTCCCCGCCTGCCGGCCGCAACCCGGTGGAGGCGAAGCTGATCTCCGGGTACTTCTCCACGTGCAGGAAGTCCTCGTTGCGCAGGTGCTCATCGCGCTGCGCGTTGGCGGTGTCCACGCTGGCCGCGTCGATGCGCACGGCGACCGAGGACCGCTCCACCGGATCGGCGATCCACACGTCACCGGAGAAGTCGGTGAACCGGCCGTGGATGCTGGTGATGCCCAGGTGCCGGGCGCTGACCCGCACCGACGAGTGCACCGGGTCGATCCGCCACAACCCCTCCGCGGGCAGCTCGGCGGCCCCGGCCCGGCGCAGCTCCACCACGCCGAGGGAAGCCGGTGCGCCGTCGCGGACCATCGTGGTGCGGGCGACCGGCTCGTAGCCGAGCGCGGTGACGATCGCGGTGTAGGTGCCTGCGGCCAGTCCGCTCGCCGTCGCCGCGCCATTGGCGTCGCCCTGCACCCTGGCGATCTGCGCGCCGCCGCCGTCGATGACGGTCAGCGCCGCCTCCGGGACGGGCCAGCCGTCCCCGGTGCGCACCGTCGCCGTCACGGCCCCGGACTTGCCGTCCACCGCGTTCCCGCTCCCTTCGTGTACCGCCGTCATCCTCAGTACCCCAACTCCACGTCGTGCGTGGCGCGTTGCCCGTCCAGCCGCAGCGGGGTCGCGACCGGCGGGTACCCGGTGGCGATCACGGTGTAGTCCCCGTCCGCGAGGTCGGTGAAGGTGTAGTTGCCGTCGCCGTCGGTGGTCGTCGCCAGCACCACCTCGCCCGACGCGTCGAGCAACGTCACCCGCGCGTCCGGCACCGGCAGCCCGAGGTTCGCCGAGCGCACCACGCCGGTGAGCGCGGCCGCCGATGGCAGTGCCACGTCGATCGACGTGCGCTGGCCGTCGGCGACGGTGACCGGGGTGGCCATCGGGCGGAAGCCGTCGGCGGTGGCGGTCAGCGCGTAGGAACCGCCGACGAGGTCACCGAACCGGAAGGCTCCGTCGTCCCCGGCCCGCAGGGAGTCCACGACCTCACCGCGCACGTCGGTGAGCACCACCGTCGCTCCCGCGACCACCAGATCCCCGGACCGCACCACGCCGTCGACCGTGCCGGAGCCGAACATCCGCACGTCGTGCCGCACCGGCCGGTCGCCGACCACGACCATCGACGCGGTGGGCTGGTAGTTGCCCGCCGAGGCGATCAGCACGTAGGTGCCGCCGGTGGCGACGGTGAGCCGGTAGTCGCCGTCCGCGGTGGTGCGGGTCCGTTCGACCTGCCTGCCCTGCGCGTCGGCGAGGGTCAGCACCACACCGGTGACCGCGGCGCCAGTCGAATCCTGCGCGGTGCCGTGCACGAACAGCCCGCCGGTACCCGCTCCGGCACTCGCGAGATCACCGGAGAGATAGCTGCCGTTCGCCTCGACGCCACCGGATCGAGGTCCGGTTGACCAGGCGTGGGAATAGTTGCCCACAGAGTTGTCCACAGGCTCGTCAGCGGGCCTCGGGACCGCTGCCCGCACGCCCGCAAGCTGCGCGGAATCACTCTGGCGAGTGATCGGCGCGGTCTCCGTCCCCACGGAGTTGTCCACAACCTCGAGAGGGCTGTCCACAGCTTCGCCGCGCACGTCGTCCTGCGTTCCGATCGTCCTGCGCAGTGGAACCTCCTTGATGAAAAGCACGGCCAGCAGCGTCACCACCGAGATGCAGGCGGAGACGAAGAAGATGTCCCCGATCGCATCTCCGTAGGCCGAACGCACGATCTCCTGCATCGGGCCGGGCAGCGCACCGACGTCCAGCGAACCGCCGCCCGCGGAGGCACCACCGGCCCCCACCGGGACGCCCATCGCGGCCAGGCCCTCGTTGACGTATTCGCTGACCCGCGTGGCCAGCACCGCGCCGAGCACCGACACCCCGGCCGAGCCGCCCAGCGTGCGGAAGAACGTGACCACCGAGGTCACCGAACCCATGTCCGCGCTGGCGGTGACGTTCTGCACCGTCAGCACCAGGTTCTGCATCAGCGAGCCGACACCGATGCCCATCATCGCCAGGTACACGCCGACCAGGACCAGGTTGGTGGTGTGGTCCATGGTCGACAGCAGCCCCGTGCCCGCGATCAGCATCAGCGAGCCGAAGACCAGGAACGGCTTCACCTTGCCGCTGCCCCGCGAGATGATCTGCCCGGAGACGGTGGAGGAAACGAACAGCCCCAGCACCATCGGCAGCGTCATCAACCCGGCGTAGGTGGGCGTGTAGCTGCGCGCGATCTGGAAGTACTGGCCGAGGAACACCGAACCGCCGAACATGGCGGTGCCGACCGCGACGGTGCCGATGGTCGCCAGCGTGATCGCCCGGTTGCGGAACATGCCCAGCGGCACGATCGGCTCGCGCACCTTCGATTCGATGATCAACGCGATGATCAGCGCCAGCACGCCGCCACCGACGAAGCCCGCGGTCTCCGGCGATGCCCACGGGAACTGCTTGCCCGCCAGCGAAACCCAGATCAGCAGCAGGCTCACACCACCGACCAGGAACAACGCGCCGAACCAGTCGATGTGCACGTCGCGCTTGATCACCGGCAGCTTCAGCGTGCGGCCGAGCACGATGAACGCGATCACCGCGATCGGCACCGTCACCCAGAAGCACCAGCGCCAGCCGAGCGGCGAGTCCACGATCAAGCCGCCGGCCAGCGGCCCGCTGACGGTGGCGACGGCGAACGTGGCGCCGATGTAGCCGCTGTAGCGGCCGCGTTCGCGCGGCGAGACCATCGCCGCGATCACGACCTGGATCAGCGCCTGCAGACCGCCCATGCCGATGCCCTGCACCGCGCGGAACCCGATCAGCATCGGCATCGACTGCGCGAACCCGCCCAGCACCGATCCGAGGGTGAAGATGGTGATCGCGATCTGGTACAGCAGCTTCTTGCTGAACAGGTCGGAGAGCTTGCCCCAGATCGGGGTGGAGGCCGTGGAGGTCAGCAGCATCGCGGTGACCACCCAGGTGTACTGGCTCTGGCTGCCGCCCAGGTCGGCCAGGATGCGCGGCAGGGCGTTGGACACGATCGTCGAGCTCAGGATCGCGACCAGCAGCGCGAGCATGAGCCCGGACATCGCCTCCAGGATCTGCCGATGGGTCATCGGCGAGTCGCTGGTCAGCGTGTCCTCGGCCCGCTGGTGCCGACCGCTTGGCGGTGCTGGTGAGCTCGTCGGCGCGGCTTCGCCGATCGTCGAGCGGGTCATCTGGTTCCTTTCTGCGCGGGCGGGCCGGGGTGGGTGCCGGTCTGGTGCTCGGTCGGCTGCGGTGCCGGGGTCGCCTGCGGTGCCGGCGGCAGCGCCGCGGCCCGGATGTCGGCGACGCAGCTGTCGAGCAGTCCGGCCAGCTCGCGGACCTGCTGCTCGTCCCAGTCCTGCAGGGCGGTGCTGAGCCACTCGGCGCGGCCGCGTTCGATGCGTGCCAGCGCCTGCTCGCCCTCGGGAGTCGCCCGCAGCAGCGCGACGCGGCGGTCCTGCGGGTCGGCGCGGCGGGTGATCAGGCCGGCCTGCTCGAGCTGGGACACCTGTCTGCTGACCACGGACGCGTCGACGACGCGGTGCGCGGCGAGTTCGGAGGCCCGGGATTCCCCGCAGTGCACGAGCTCTCCGAGCAGACCGGTGGCGGCGTAGGGCAGGTCGGTGTGGACGTGCTGGTTGAGCGTTTGCACCGCGATCTGCTTGAGGCCGATCAGGGCGCGCAGCGGCCGCAGCAGTGCTCCGCACGATTCAGGTGTTGGTCCCATAAACCCAGTCCTTTAGTTGCTGCACGCAACTATATGGGCCGTTAGTTGCTTTAGGCAAGTTATTTGCCAGTGGCGGTCGCCACTACGGCCAACAGGAGCAACTTGTACGGTCGTGCCGATCACCGAACCGGCCGGGTTCGGCCGTTCGGGAACAGGCGCCGCCCGCGAACGTCCGGGCGCGCCGCAGGAAGCCTCAGAACATGGTGTTGAGCTGGGAAAGCAGCCGGGACAGGTCCTTGAGGTCGGCGGTGGACCAGTGCGCGAACTCGCCGTGCAGGTGCTTGCGCCGCTGCTCGCGGACGTTCGCCAGCCGCGACCGGCCGGAGGCGGACAACTGGATGCGCCGCGCCCGGCCGTCGTCCGGATCCGGCACCCGCTCCAGCAGATCCAGCTCCACCAGCGTCGCGATCTGCCTGCTGACCGTGGACTTGTCCAGCCCGGTGCGGTCCGCGACGTCCATCCCGCGCAACGATCCGGCGTCGTCGACCATCAGCAGCAGGCTGTAGGAGGCCGGGTCCAGGTCCGGGTGCACCTGCGCCGCCACCGTCATGGAGAAGTTCCGCGCGCGCCGGAACATCATCACCAGCTCGCGCTCCACCGCTTCGGCCGCGCCGCGACGCTCGCCGTCGCCGGTCCCACCGAGGTTCTCCACCGGTGCTTCGATCCGATCGATCACGGCTGTCTCCGCCCGCCGTCCTGCACTGTCCGCAGTTCCCAAGCACCGTCAGTGTCCCGCTCGTGCTGTGTTGCACCTCGCCCGGGGGTGTCCCGACACGGGCTGTGCCGGGCTGAGCGGAACGGGCCCGCTCGGCGCTCGCACTTCGCGGCGAAGTCGGCATCCGTCGGTGCCGCAGCAGAATCAGCACGGTCGGAAAGGGGACATGCGCACAGTGCCACGAGGCGCACCAGCCCCACACCGGCAGATGCAGGATCACCCCGTTCGTCGCCGGCACGATCGACATGTCGAGTGCAAACCGCGCTGGATAAGTGCGCACGGCCACGCGTTAAGGTGCCGAGCCGGGGACGCCAAATCAGCACCGGTGCGGATAATGTCCGGATGCCTTCGGCCAACGTGGAGACCGCGACCCAATGACAGCGAACGCCGTACTGAGCCCGGGACCGCGCCCGAACCGGCCGACGGACTCCCGCGCGGGCCAGATGGTCCACCTGATCCGGGAGACCTGGGCCGTCGTGGAACCGCGTTCGGACGAGGTCGCGCAGTTCTTCTACGGGATGCTGTTCAGCCTGGCCCCGAACACCCGCGAGCTGTTCTCGGTCAACATGCAGGTGCAGCGCAGCCGGTTGATGCGGGCGCTGGTGCACATCATCCAGATGATCGACAGGCCGGACGACCTGCGGCCGTTCCTGCACCAGCTCGGCCGCGACCACCGCAAGTTCGGCGTCGTGTCCGCGCATTACGAGGCGGTGGGCACCGCACTGCTGGCGGCGATCAAGAAGTTCGCCGGGGACAGCTGGACCGAGACGGTGGAACGCGCCTGGGCCGAGGGCTACACCGTGATGGCCTCGGCGATGATCGAAGCGGCCGCCGAGGACGAGGGCCCCGCCTGGTACGAGGGGGAGGTCGTCGACCACCAGCGGCTGGGCTGGGACGTGGCGATCATCCGAGTGCGCACCGACCACCCGGTGCCGTACCAGCCTGGCCAGTACGTCAGCGTCGAGGTGCCGCAGCGGCCGCGCCTGTGGCGCTACCTCACGCCCGCCAACGCTCCGGCCGAGGACGGCGTGCTGGAGTTCCACGTCCGCGCCGTGGACGGGGGCTGGGTGAGCCGGGCGCTGGTGGGGCACGCGCAGCTCGGCGACGAGTGGCGGATCGGCGCGCCGATGGGGCAGCTGCAGGTCGACCGCGAAGAAGGACCGGACGTGCTGATGATCGCGGGCGGCACCGGGCTGGCACCGATGCGGTCGGTCATCGAGGAACTGGCGCAGTACGGGCAGAACCCGGACGTGCGGCTGTTCTACGGCGGCCGCACCCGGGACGACCTCTACGACCTGGAGAACCTGCAGCGGGTGGCGATGACGAACCCGTGGTTCTCGGTCACGCCGGTGCTGGAGGACGACCCGTCGGCGACGGGCGCCGAACACGGCACGCTGGCCGACGTGGTGGCCGGGCACGGTTCGTGGGAGGACCGCGAGGTGTTCGTCAGCGGCTCACCGGCCATGATCCGGGCGACGGTGTCGAAGCTGCTGGTCGCGGGAACGCCGCTGGACCGGATCCACTACGACCCGTTCACCCTGGACTGAGCCGGTCAGCGGCGGTTGCGCCGCTGACCGCGCAGGCTCTGCTCGCCCTGGGGTTGCCACACCACCAGCGCGGTCTCCTGCCGGACCGGGACGAGATCGCGGCGGTAGGAGGCGTGCACCTGCGCCGCGGTCTGCTCCGCGGCCGCGTAAGCCGCCGTCAGCTCGTCCATCAAGCCCTGCACCTTGTCCCGCAGCGCGTCGACCTCGTTCTCGAGCTCGATGATGCGCTTGATCCCGGCGAGGTTGACGCCTTCCTCCTGGGACAGCCGCTGCACCTCGCGCAGCAGCGCGATGTCGCGAGCCGAGTAGCGGCGCCCGCCCGCCGGGGTGCGCCCCGGCGATACCAGGCCGAGCCGGTCGTAGCTGCGCAGCGTCTGGGCATGCAGGCCGGACAGTTCGGCGGCCACGGAGATCACGAAGATCGGGCTGTCCTCGGTGGCTCCGGGCGGGAAGCCGACCGTCATGTTGAACTTCGCGCCGCGCCGACCGTCACCCATGCCTACCTCCCGAGCTGCTCGTCCCACTCCGCACGCGGCTCGTGGTCGCCGGTGGCCGCCGCGTACGACTGCAGCGCCTCGGTCGCATCATCGTCCAGTTTGGACGGAACGACGACCTGCACGGTGACCAGCAGATCACCGCTGCCGCCGGACTTCCTGCCCACACCTTTGCCGCGCACCCGCAGCGTCCGCCCGCTGGCGGTACCGGGCTGCACCTTCAGCGAGACCTTCCCGTCCAGGGTCGGCACGGTCAACGTAGTGCCGAGCGCCAGCTCGGGGAAGGTCACCGGAGCGGTGATCGTCAGATCGTCACCGGATCGTCCGAACAACTTGTGCGGCTCCACGTGCACCACCACGAACAGGTCGCCGGCCGCGGCGCCGTTGCGGCCCGGTTCGCCCTGACCGGCCAGCCGGATGCGCTGGCCGTCGTTGACGCCCTGCGGGATCCGCACGGTCAGCGTCCGGTTGCGGTTGGCCACGCCTTCGCCGCGGCAGTCCGGGCACGGGTGGTCGATGATCTGACCGCGACCGCGGCAGTCCGGGCAGGGCTCGCTGAACGCGAACGCGCCCTGGTTGCGGGTCACCAGCCCGGCACCCGAGCAGGTGCTGCAGGTGTGCGCGCGGGTCCCCGGCCTAGCGCCGGAACCGTGGCAGGTCAGGCAGGTGGCCGGGCTGGACAGCCGCAGCGGCACCGTCGCCCCGCGCACCGCTTCGGCGAAGTCGATGCGCACCTCGGTCTCCACGTCGGAACCGCGCTGCGGACGGTTCGCGGTGCCCGCACCGCCGCCGCGCCGGCTGTTGCCGAACAGCCCGCCGAACAGGTCACCGAGTCCGCCGCCCGCACCACCGCCGGGACGGCCGCCGCCGAACAGGTCACCGATGTCGAAACCGCCGGTGGTGCCGGTGCCCGCACCGGTGCCGAAGCCGCCGAAACCGCCGTGCCCGCCGCCGAGGCCGCTGCCGAACAACCTGCGGGCCTCGTCGTACTGCTTGCGCTTCTCCGGGTCGGACAGCACGCCGTACGCCTCGGAGACCGCCTTGAACTTGGTCTCGGCCTTGGTGTCGCCCGGATTGGCGTCGGGGTGGTTCTCCCGCGCCAGCTTCCGGTACGCCTTCTTGATCTCGTCTGCCGACGCATCGGACGAGACGCCCAGTTCGCCGTAGAAATCCTTGTCGAGCCATTCCCTGGCACTCACCGGGCGACCCTCCTCTCGTGTCCCATCCGGCTCCGGTCTCGCTGCGCCGAGCCGCCCCGCACCGGGCGGGGCGGAGTTCCGGCGGCCGACCGGGCGGTGCCGGGCCGACCAGCGGCCGGAGCCGGACGGACCGGCTGCGCACCGGCCCGTCCCCGGCAATTCCGTGCAAGACCGTTCATCGCGGGGATGCGCACTGCGACCCCGTCCGGTTCCGCGCGTACCGCTGCGGCCTGCGCCGCCCTGCGCGACGTAGCGCTCGACGCAGGGCGCAGCGCAGCGGCAGGGCGCAGCGCAGCGCGCACGCAGAGCCGCGCGGGCTCGCCGGAGTCCCCGCCCGGCTGTTCCCGGGCGGGGACGACCGGTCGAGGTCGCGATCTCACTGCGCCGTGTCCTCGCCCGCGGCGGCGCCGTCGTCCGGCGGTGCCGCGGCCTCCGGCTCGTGGTCGGTGACCGCGACCATCGCGGGCCGCAGCACCCGTTCGCCGAACCGATACCCGCGCCGGAGCACGGTCGTCACGGTCGGCCCGGAGACCTCGGCGGAAGTGTCGTGCTGGACCGCCTCGTGCACCGAGGGGTCGAACTCGTCGCCTTCCTGGCCGAACGCCTCCAGGCCCGCGTTCGTCAGCGAACCGACGAGCTTGTCGGCCACCGACTTGAACGCGCCGGTGAGGTCGCCGTGCGCCTCGGCCCGCTCCACGTCGTCGAGCACGGTGAGCAGGTCTTCGGCCACCGACGCCTTCGCGGAGTTGATCACCGATTCCCGGTCGCGCTCGATCCGCTTGCGGTAGTTGGCGTACTCCGCCGTGACCCGCTTGACGTCCTGGGTGAGTTCGTCGACCTGCTTGCGCAGGCCGGCTTCCTCGGATCCCTCGGCCGCGGCATCCTCGGCGGCGCCGTCCTGCTCACCGGCCGCCGCCGAGTCGCCCTCGGTTGGCTCATCGGCGACCTTGGCCAGTTCCTCGTCCAGCGTGCCGGACATGCTCTCTGCCACCTGTTCCTGCTCGGTGCCGGCTCGTCGTTGCCCGGTCTGCGGATCGATCCGCCGCCGGTCCCGGACCACCACCGGCTCCTGCTCGCCGTCCTGCGGCGCCTGCTGCCGGTCGGAGTTGCCTGAGCTCTCGGAGGTCACTTCTTCTTCTTTTCGTCCTCGTCGTCGACGATCTCGGCGTCCACCACGTCGTCCGCACCGGAGCTCTGCCCGCCTGCGGTGGCACCGGCACCAGCGGCGCCCGCGGCACCGGCATCACCCGCGGCACCGGCCGCGTCCGCACCGGTGTCGGCGTAGAGGGCCTGGCCGAGCGCCTGGGACTCGGTCGCCAGCTTCTCCACCGCGGACTGGATGGCGGAGACGTCCTCGCCCTTGAGCGACTCGTTGACCTCGTCGATCGCGGTCCGGACCTTGGTCTTGGTCTCGTCCGGCAACTTCTCGTCGTTGTCGGTGAGCACCTTCTCGGTCTGGTAGACGAGGGTCTCGGCCTGGTTGCGGGCGTCGGCCTCCTCGCGGCGCTTCTTGTCCTCCTCGGCGTGCGCCTCGGCGTCGGCGACCATCCGGTCGATGTCCTCCTTCGGCAGCGCCGAGCCGCCGGTGATGGTCATCGACTGTTCCTTGCCGGTGCCGTGGTCCTTGGCGTTGACGTGCACGATGCCGTTGGCGTCGATGTCGAACGAGACCTCGATCTGCGGCACGCCGCGCGGCGCCGGCGGCAGCCCGGTGAGCTCGAACATGCCGAGCTTCTTGTTGTGCGCGGCGATCTCGCGCTCACCCTGGAAGACCTGGATCTGCACCGAGGGCTGGTTGTCGTCGGCGGTGGTGAAGGTTTCCGAGCGCTTGGTCGGGATCGTGGTGTTGCGCTCGATGAGCTTGGTCATGATCCCGCCCTTGGTCTCGATGCCCAGGGACAGCGGGGTCACGTCCAGCAGCAGCACGTCCTTGACGTCGCCGCGCAGCACGCCGGCCTGCAGCGCGGCACCGACGGCCACGACCTCGTCCGGGTTGACGCCCTTGTTCGGCTCCTTGCCGCCGGTCAGCTCCTTGACCAGGTCGCTGACCGCGGGCATCCGGGTGGACCCGCCGACGAGCACCACGTGGTCGATGTCGGCGACCTTCGTGCCCGCGTCGCGCACCACGGACTCGAACGGCTTGCGGGTGCGCTCGAGCAGGTCGGAGGTGATCCGCTGGAACTCGGCGCGGGACAGCGTCTCGTCCAGGAACAGCGGGTTCTTGTCCGCGTCGACCGTGATGTAGGGCAGGTTGATGTTGGCGGTGGAGGAGCTGGACAGCTCGATCTTGGCCTTCTCCGCGGCTTCCTTGATCCGCTGCAGGGCCATCTTGTCCTTGGTCAGGTCGATGCCGTTCGAGCTCTTGAACTTCTCGACCAGCCAGTCGACGATCCGCTCGTCCCAGTCGTCGCCGCCGAGCAGGTTGTCACCGCTGGTGGCGCGGACCTCGACCACGCCTTCGCCGATCTCCAGCAGGGACACGTCGAAGGTGCCGCCACCGAGGTCGAAGACCAGGATGGTCTGCTCCTTCTCGCCCTTGTCCAGGCCGTAGGCGAGCGCGGCCGCGGTTGGCTCGTTCACGATGCGCAGCACCTCGAGCCCCGCGATCTGGCCGGCCTCCTTGGTGGCCTGCCGCTGCGCGTCCTCGAAGTAGGCCGGAACGGTGATCACCGCGTCGGTGACTTCCTCACCCAGGTACGCCTCGGCGTCGCGCTTGAGCTTCATCAGCACTCGCGCGCTGATCTCCTGCGGCGTGTACGCCTTCTCGTCGACCTCGGTCTTCCAGTCGGTGCCCATGTGCCGCTTGACCGACCGGATGGTGCGGTCAACGTTGGTCACCGCCTGGTTCTTCGCGGGCTGCCCGGTGAGGATCTCGCCGTTCTTCGCGAAGGCGACGATGGACGGCGTCGTCCGCGAGCCCTCGGAGTTGGCGATGACCGTCGATTCACCGCCTTCGAGGACGGAAACGACGGAGTTGGTCGTCCCCAGGTCGATACCGACCGCTCGCCCCATGGATGTTTCCTCCTGCTTCATGCTCATGCGCCCAGGACCGGTTAGTCCGTTGAGCCTTACCAACTCAACTTCTACCGGCCGGGTCCAACGGCCGTCAAACCGGATTTGAGCGCCGGTGGCTCAAGGTTTCTGCCTGAACAACGCGTGCGCAGCACGAAGAGTTCCCGCGGAGATCGACACTTTCGTGCGATCAGCCGGGTTCGACCTCGATGCCGCCGGTCTCGACGCGCAACGCGAGCCGCCGGTCCGAGCCGGGATCCTCGGCGACCCGGACGTCCCGCGAGCCGACACCCGCCTGCGCGTCCACCCGGTACGGCCCGTCCGGAACCCGCAGCGCGATCGTGCCGGTCCCGGTCTCGGCGCGGACGTCGCGCGGTGCCGTGAGGCCGAGGTCGATCTGGCCGGACCGGAGCTTCGCCGCGACGGTGCCCGCGGAAACGTCCTCGCCGGTGAGCTGCCCGGTGGTGCTTTCAACGTCCACGCTGCCTCGGACACCGTCCAGCTCGATCCGCCCGGTGGTGGTGCGCACCCGCACCGGACCGTCGACCCGCGCCACCTTCAGCCGCCCGGAACCGCCGGTCACGTCGACCTCGCGCATCCCGTCGACGTCCAACGCCCCGGACGTCAGCTCACCGGTGACCGGTACCGGTTCGGGAAGCGTCACGACGTACCGGATCGAACAGTCCCGCCCGCAGTCCCGGAGCCGCAGGGACGTGCCGTCCACCTGGTGCCGCGGCCGGTTCGGGTCGCCGCCCTCGTGCGTCTCGATCTCCTGGCGGACCTCCGCGCGCGCACCCGGCGCGCTGCGCACGTCGACCCCGGCGCTGCGGGCGTCGAGCCGCACCTCGGTGATGCCGTCGAGCGGCGTGGTCACCACGGCCGACTCGCTCGGCTCGGCGGAGTCGGAGCTGTTCACGACCACCCCGTCGTATCCACCGCACCCGGCGGTGACCAGCAGCAGCGCGACGCCGGTGACGGCCGCCTTGTTCGAGAGCATGAACGCTTCCCCCTCGGTCGATCCGGAACACGGTCCGCACCGTTTCCACCGGACCCGCGCGGCCGGCGCCACCTCGGACCCGGTGGGCACACCCGATCCAGCGATCCCGCAGCGTCAAGAACGCGATGCGCCGAGATGGTCCAGCGGTCGCAGGAGGAAGTACAACGCCGGCTCGAAGTCGTCGGCCTTCGGCGGCTCCTCCGCGATCAACGCCTGCATGAGCATCCCGTCGATGGCCGCGAACAGCGCTTTGACCGCCCCGGCGTCCGCCCCGCGGCTTTCGTCGATCTGCGCGGCGGCCACCTCGATCCATCGGCGCGCCGCCGGGCGCAGCGCCGGGCGGCGGGCAGCGAGCAAGTAGAGCTCGTACTCCGCGATGGTGCGCGCCCGCCGCTCGTCGATCATCAGCGCCAAGTTCTCCGCGATGACGCGCGCCCACTCCCGCCCGTCCGCGGGCGCGCGCTCGCGCATGTTCGCGATATCCGCGATCAGCAGGTCGACGCTCTCCAGCAACGTCGCCACCAGCAGGTCGTCGATGCCGGTGAAGTAGTAGGCGATCGATGCCGCGGGCACTCCGGCCTCGCGGGCGATGGCGCGATGGCTGACGCCGGCTACGCCGTCGCGTTCGACCACCCGCGCCGTGGCGTCGAGGATGGCGCGTCTGCGGCGCTCGCCCTTGGCGCGGCGGCCGTCCGAAGTCGCTGACCCGGTCAATGCGCACCGCCGAGTTCCAGCGCCAGCACCCCGCCGATGATCAGCAGGAGGCCGCCGACCTGCACCGCGGTCACCTGTTCACCGAGGAACAGCACCCCGATCACGGCGATCAGCGCCACCCCGGCGCCGGACCAGATCGCGTAGACCACGCCGACCGGCAAGCCCGCCTTGAGCACCGCGCCCAGAGCCGCGAAAGCGGCGCCGTAGCCGACCACGACCAGCGCGGACGGCAGCGGCTTGCTGAACCCCTCGGAGAACTTCAGCGAGATCGTGCCGAGCACCTCCGAGCAGATCGCCAACGCCAGCAGCAGATAACCCACCGGATCTCCCAGAAAGCTGAACGGTCGTACTACTTCCGGGGTGCAGCCTACTCGAACCCGCGGCCGCAGGACGATCAACGGACGGGCCCGGCAGCCGCAGCCCCAGGAAGATCAAGGCTCCGAGCAGCAGGTAAGTGGCGAAAATCGCACCTGCGCGAACAGCGGCCGGCGAGCGGCGCGAACCGCCGCGGGCAGCAGGCAGCGCTGACCGCGAGCGCGCACGGATGCACCGCGTCCAGCAGGGACGATCCGCAGAAACCCGAGCAATGGCCGCTTCTTGCCACCCGAGCGCCGACCTGTCTTCCGGGGCGAGGGCACCGCAATTTGCTGTACAGCTGACCAACTAGTTTTTCGCGTCGGGGTCTCGCAGAATCAGCCCCTGCTCCCACCACCGGAGCCCCGCTGGTTACCGATCGGTAATAAGGCGTACGCTCCCCAAACGGACTAACCCCGAACATGGAGGCCGCGAGCATGAGTGCTCTGCAGCTGGTCCTGGGCCTGATCTGCCTGGCCGTCACGGCCGTCGCGGTGGTGATGGTCGTGCGGACAGTGCGGCGGATGATCTCGTCGATCCGCCTCGGACAACCTGACCCGACCAGGCGCGGCCCGTTCGGGGCCCGGTTCGGGAACATGCTCAAAGAGATCGTGGGCCACACGAAGATGCTCAAGTGGGGGCACGTCGGCGTGGCCCACTGGTTCGTGATGGTCGGTTTCGGC
>NZ_JADDUE010000028.1 GCF_016526145.1 Saccharopolyspora galaxeae | reverse complement strand
TGGACGGGTCTTTCTGTCCGGCGGACGAGTTGGTCGCACTTCTCATCCTGCCGCCGAAAGACCCGTCCCCCTCCTCAGACCCCGCCAGCCGACACCAACGTCACGACCCGCAACAGCTAGTGGTGACAACCGTCCGCCTTGGGGATCGCATGCGGAAGTGGGACAAGCTCAATGACAAGCAGGTTGCGGTGCTGCGCAGGATCGCTGAGGGGATGATCTCAGTAGCCCGGATGCTGTTGTTCTTCGTCGGTCGGCGAGGGCGCTTGTCGACCGTGGTTTGGTGACGGTGAGTCGACGCGATGGTTGGCGCACGACGATCACCGATGCCGGTCGTTACTACCTCGAGCACGGTCATCATCCGGACCGACTGGTGAGGGTCGGTCACGTCGGTACGTCGGACGAGCGCCGTGGCGAAGCGGGTGACGAGCACGCCAGTAGCGGGAGCGAGACAGCCAACGGCCGGAGGCCGCCGCCCCGCGCCACCGCAGCCATAACGGCCAAGCGGCGGAAGGTCGCTGCGGAGTTGGTGGCCACGTTGCAACGAGACGGAGAGTTGGTCCACGCGGACGCGAGCCGGGAGCAGAGGGACGACACGCGCAAGGTGGTCGACTTCGCGAAGCGCAATGGCCTCGTACCGGCTGGCCAGCGGATCGAGAGGGGGTAGTGGCGGACAGGCGGTATCGTGTGCGGCTGGTGTCCGGGTCTCACTCCAATTCGAAGTCGACCTCGGATGCGGATCGCATCAGCGTGCCGTCTTCTGTGGACGAATGGCATCCACTGCTGGCAGCACTCAGCAAACCCGGCGAAGTCCTCGGTGTCTCGGAGGATGGCCTGCCACGCGCAATGCGGATCATGCACGTGCTGCTCGTGGAGGCTGAGCAACGGGGATACGAAGTCAGCTGGTCGGATGACGCGCGTCCCGCACGGCGTTCCGGCGCTCTTCTCGTTCTTGCCACGCAGCGACGTCTTCCCAGCGGACTTTCAACCGATTCGGCGGTACCCAGTCCTCGCGGTCCTGGTAGTCGTCCTCGACGAAACGCACGCGCACTCGCGCAGGGCGGGCGGAACCACGCCGGAGGACATCGACACAGGTGACAGGGTCGCGCGCACCTTTGCGGTACGCCCACCGCTGGTGAGGTGTGATGGGTTCGCCGTTTGCCGCTTTCATCGTCGGCTGGCCACCGTGGTCTGTTCGAGTCATCACCGGCATCTTCATCTCCCCGCCGGCTGCGTCAACCGTCCTGGTCTTGCGAATCCGTGTCGACATAGCAGGGGAGCATCGCTTCCACCTGCTCGATGACGAGGTGAAGTTGACTCAGGCTGCTTGTCGGGTGGGTACTGGACCACCAACTGCTTGATCGAGGACCGCAGCTTGGCCCGCACGTCGTCGCGGACGGTCCAGTCGGTCTTCACGTCGCGCCGCATGATCCCGACGAGGTCTCGGGCGATCTGCGTCAGCACGTCCTCGTCTTGCAGCTCAAGGTTTCCTGTCGTGCCGCCACGACCGAGGACAGCAGCCAGGTGTTCCTCGACGACGGCGGGTCTGTCCGATCAACGGTGTTTCCGGCGGTTCGGTCAGTAGGTTTCAGCGGCCGGCCAGCGGTCGCTGAAGGTGATGGCGAATGCGTTGATCACGGGCTTCCAGCGTTGCGTCCATCGTGCCCGGCCGGTGCCGGTCGGGTCCAGGCTACGGGTGACGAGGTACAGGCACTTCATCGCGGCGTAGGTTCAATGGGTGATCGCAACACCTATCCGGTTTGAGGTGTTTGCGAGGTGCGCGTGATGGGCCGCCCAGGGTTGCCAAGAGAGGTGCAGCATCGGTTCTGGCGAGAGATGCGGAGGGGTGTTGTTCTTGATGATGCGGCTGCATCTGTCGGCGTGTCGAAGACAGTAGCCTGGCGGTGGTTCCGCGAGGCTGGCGGCGTGATCCCTGCTGGTATTTCCAAGTATTGCGGCGATTCTCAAACAAGCCGATTGTCGTTTGGTGGACGTGAGGAAATTAGCTGTCGCCGTGCCGCTGGAGACGGAGTGCGAACGATCGCACGAGCATTGGGCCGCTCGCCATCCACGATCAGCCGCGAGCTGGTTCGAGGAACTCAGCGGCGCAAGACCGGATATCGTGCTTCGGTCGCGCAGGCTCGTGCCGACGCCCGCGCCCGACGTCCGAAAATGTCAACACTGTCTCGTCACGAGCGGCTGCGCGAGTACGTCCAGGACAAGCTGCAAAGCAAGCACAGCCCGGAACAGATCAGCCACCGCCTGAGCATGGACTTCCCTCACGACCCGGAGATGCGCGTGTCCCACGAAACGATCTATCGAGCACTGTATGTCCAGGGCCGAGGCGCATTGAAGCGGGAACTGGCGCGATGTTTGCGGACCGGGCGAGGGCTACGTAAGCCGCGCCGCAAGGTTGCCGAACGCCGTGGTCGTATCGCCGACATGGTCAACATCAGTGAGCGTCCCGCCGAGGCCGATGACCGGGCGGTTCCCGGCCATTGGGAAGGTGATTTGATCGCCGGTCCTCAACACCATTCCGCGATAGGGACGCTGGTCGAACGAACAACCGGATACGTCATACTGCTCCATCTCCCCAATGGCCACGGGGCTGTTGAGGTTCAGAACTCCATGGTTGAAGCTATGAGTTCGATTCCCGGTCATCTACGACGAAGTCTAACTTGGGACCAGGGGCGGGAATTGACCAACCACATAGAGATCGCCGCCGCTACAGAGATGGACATCTACTTCTGCGACCCCCATTCACCATGGCAACGTGGGACCAACGAAAATACGAACGGCCTGCTCCGCCAGCACTTTCCCAAGGGATTTGATCTATTGGGGTATCATCGTGACTATCTCGAATTCGTCGCAGCAGAACTCAACAGTCGACCACGGAAACGGTTGGACTGGAAGACCCCTGCCGAAGCCCTCAAGGTGCTACTCTCCAAGCCGACCAGCCCACCTGGTGTTGCGTTGACCGCCTGAATCCGCCCGGCCTGCTCGGTGGGGAAATGGCCTCGTGCTCGTACGGCTCGCCGGTAGCGGGCGTTGAGTGATTCGATCGCGTTCGTCGAACAGATCATCCGTCGTATCTCGACGTCGTAGTCGAGGAA
>NZ_JADDUE010000027.1:2500-5281 GCF_016526145.1 Saccharopolyspora galaxeae | reverse complement strand
CGAGTATTGTCGGCGGTGTCCTACTCTCCCACACCCACACAAGTGCAGTACCATCGGCGCTGGAGGGCTTAGCTTCCGGGTTCGGAATGGGACCGGGCGTACCCCGCTCCGCTATACCCACCGACAAACCAACACACACCCAAACCCCACAACGGGTGTGCTCACCAAAGGTGAAACCTATTCAACTATGCCTGACAACAAGAGTTGTTGCCTCAGACACCATATAGTGGACACGAGACATCCCTGTGGGCAAGTCCTCGGCCTATTAGTACCCGTCCACTCCATCCGTTACCGAACTTCCATGCCGAGCCTATCAACCCCATCATCTCTAGGGGGCCTTAACCCATCAAGGGTGGGAACCGTCATCTTGGAACAGGCTTCCCGCTTAGATGCTTTCAGCGGTTATCCCTCCCGAACATAGCCAACCAGCCCTGCTCCTGGCGGAACAACTGGCACACCAGAGGTCCGTCCGTCCCGGTCCTCTCGTACTAGGGACAGCCTTCCTCACGACTCCTACGCGCGCGGCGGATAGGGACCGAACTGTCTCACGACGTTCTAAACCCAGCTCGCGTGCCGCTTTAATGGGCGAACAGCCCAACCCTTGGGACCAACTCCAGCCCCAGGATGCGACGAGCCGACATCGAGGTGCCAAACCATGCCGTCGATATGAACTCTTGGGCAAGATCAGCCTGTTATCCCCGGGGTACCTTTTATCCGTTGAGCGACACCACTACCACCAGCCAGTGCCGGATCACTAGTCCCTGCTTTCGCACCTGCTCGACCCGTCAGTCTCACAGTCAAGCCCCCTTGAGCACTTACACTCACCACCTGATAACCAACCAAGCTGAGGGAACCTTTGGGCGCCTCCGTTACCCTTTAGGAGGCAACCGCCCCAGTTAAACTACCCACCAGGCACTGTCCCCGATCCGGATCACGGACCCGAGTTAGATGCCCGGAACGACCAGAGTGGTATTTCAACAACGACTCCACACCCACTAGCGTGAGCACTTCCCAGTCTCCCACCTATCCTACACAAGCCGAACCAAACACCAATACCAAGCTATAGTAAAGGTCCCGGGGTCTTTCCGTCCTGCCGCGCGAAACGAGCATCTTTACTCATATTGCAATTTCACCGGGCCTGTGGTCGAGACAGCGGAGAAGTCGTTACGCCATTCGTGCAGGTCGGAACTTACCCGACAAGGAATTTCGCTACCTTAGGATGGTTATAGTTACCACCGCCGTTTACTGGCGCTTAAATTCTCCGCTTCCCCCTCCAAAGAGAGGTAACAGGTCCTCTTAACGTTCCAGCACCGGGCAGGCGTCAGTCCGTATACCTCGTCTTACGACTTCGCACGGACCTGTGTTTTTAGTAAACAGTCGCTTCTCCCTGGCCTCTGCGGCCACCACCAGCTCCCCCGGCACGCGGGTTCACCAGCACTGGCCCCCCTTCTCCCGAAGTTACGGGGGCAATTTGCCGAATTCCTTAACCACAGTTCACCCGACCGCCTCGGTATCCTCTACCGGACCACCTGTGTCGGTTTCGGGTACGGGCCATGCACACACATCGCTAGAGGCTTTTCTCGGCAGCACGGGCACACTGACTTCACCACCACGGCTACGCATCACCCCTCACCCACCATGTCGCCCGGATTTCCCTGGACAACGGGCTACAGGCTTACACCAGTACCACCACTCACTGGCACAGCTACCCCACTACGTCACCCCATCACTTGACTACTCCGGCATCAGGTCCCATGCACTCACACACCAATTCCGAAGAACCAACATGCTCGCGGATGGTTAGTCTCAACCGTTTCACCATGGGCGCGTGCACACGGGTACGGGAATATCAACCCGTTCTCCATCGACTACGCCTGTCGGCCTCGCCTTAGGCCCCGACTCACCCTGGGCGGACGAACCTGCCCCAGGAACCCTTGGTCACTCGGCGGCAGAGATTCTCACTCTGCACTCGCTACTCATGCCTGCATTCTCACTCCCACACACTCCACACCACGGTTACCCGGATGCTTCCCTGCATGCAGGACGCTCCCCTACCCAACCACACAAAAGTATGATCGGCATGGCTTCGGCGGTGTACTTCAGCCCCGCTACATTATCGGCGCAGGACCACTTGACCAGTGAGCTATTACGCACTCTTTCAAGGATGGCTGCTTCTAAGCCAACCTCCTGGTTGTCTCAGCAATCCCACATCCTTTTCCACTGAGCACACACTTAGGGGCCTTAGCCGATGCTCTGGGCTGTTTCCCTCTCGACGATGAAGCTTCTCCCCCACCGTCTCACTGCCACGCTAAACCCAGGCGTATTCGGAGTTTGGCTGACTTCAGTAACCAACAAGGCCCATCAACCAACCAGTGCTCTACCCCACCCAGGAACCACGCAACGCTGCACCTAAATGCATTTCGGGGAGAACCAGCTATCACGGAGTTTGATTGGCCTTTCACCCCTACCCACAACTCATCCCCCAGGTTTTCAACCCTGGTGGGTGCGGGCCTCCACACGGTCTTACCCGCGCTTCACCCTGGCCATGGGTAGATCACCCCGCTTCGGGTCCACACCACGCGACTCAACGCCCTCTTCAGACTCGCTTTCGCTCCGACTCCCCCACACACGGGTTAACCTCGCCACGCAGCAGCAACTCGCAGGCTCATTCTTCAAAAGGCACGCCATCACACAACCAAACAGTCATGCTCTGACGGATTGCAGGCACACGGTTTCAGGAACTCTTTCACTCCCCTCCCGGGGTACTTTTCACCATTCCCT
>NZ_JADDUE010000026.1 GCF_016526145.1 Saccharopolyspora galaxeae | reverse complement strand
CCTGAATTCTTCTCACTTTTCGATGTGCTCACAGCATCGGATGCCATCAGTCACGGCGCCCTTCCCACCGGACCTTCGCCCGGCGCGTCAGGCCGGAAACACCGTTCGACCGACACTCCCGCGACGGCGAGCAGCGAAGGTGGTTCAACCCCGTGCACATCGGGGCACATGCCCGAGGAGGTCATTTCACGCCGTGGGAGAATCCCGATGCGGTGGTCGAGGACGTCCGCGCGACGTTCCGGAAGTTGCGGTGACCGTGGTGGTGCCGGACACCGTTGTCCGTGACGAGTATCTGGAGCGACTGTCGACTGTGGATCTGCTGTTGGCTTCAGGGGTGTTCACCACACGATCGGAAGCGTTTCGAGTCCGTAGACGACGTGGTGTGGCCGGAATCGGATGTCGTGCTCGGGGATTCCGAGGGCGAGGTTCGGGAATCTGCGCAGCAGTGCGGGGAAGGCGGTCTGCATCTCCATCCTGGCCAGTGGTGCGCCGAGGCAGTGGTGCACGCCGTGGCCGAACGCGACGTGGGCGCCCGGCTTGCGGGTGAGGTCGAGCCGGTCGGGCTCGCCGATGAACCGGGGGTCGCGGTTGGCGGGGGAGAGGGCGAACAGGACTTGGTCGCCCTTCGGGATGGTTGTCCCGCCGATCTCCACGTCGCGCGTGGTGATCCGCGGGATGCCGGAATGCGCGACGCTGAGGAAGCGCAGCAGTTCTTCCACCGCTTGATCGGTGTGTTCCGGGTGCTGCCGGAACCATTCGAGTTGGTCGGGGTGGGTGAGCAGTGCCAGGGTGCCGACGGCGAGCATGTTCGCGGTCGTCTCGTGGCCCGCGGTCAGCAGCAGACTGGCGATGTTGGTCAGCGCGTCGGCGTCGAGGGTTTCGTCGTGCTCGCGTACGTGCATCCCGAGCATGTCTTCGCCCGGCTCGGCTTGCGCGGCGGCGACCAGCCGCTCCATGTACGCCCGCCCCTCCTGGGCCAGTGCCGCACGTTCTTCCCGCGGCAGCGAGGTGTCCGTCTGCTTCGACGTGCGTTCTTGGAACTCGGCGCGGTCACCGTAGGGAACACCCAGCAGTTCGCAGATGACCAGCGAGGGAACGGGCAGCGCGAAGTGCGTGATCAAGTCGGCGCCCGGCCCGGTGCTGTCGAGCAGATCGAGGTGTTGGTCGACGATTTCGGAGATGCGTGGTTCGAGCCTGGGCCACCAAACTTGCGTGGTGCGGTGTCGGGCATCGCGGGAGCGTGAACGGGGGCCTCGCGGGGACATTCGATGTGGGGCGCCGGTAGCACGTGCCTCGTCGGGGCGACGTGGCAGTCTGGGTGCATGTGCGCAGACGATTCGTCCTCTATGGAAGATCGGGCCCCGGAGCGGGAGCCTCGCGAGCGCAACCCGCGAGGGCAAGGCGAGCGGCTGCGCGATGAAGTGCTGGCGGCGTTGGTTCGTCTGGTTGGTGACGAGGAGCGGATGCGTCCGTTGCCGCTGTCGTTGCGCGAGGTGGCGCGCGAAGCGGGTGTGACCGCGCCCGCGCTCTACCGGCACTTCGCGGACAAGGAAGAGTTGGGCCGCGCTGCCGAGCAGGACGGGTTCGCGCGGTTGGTGGCTGCGATGGACGCTGCTGACGAGGCGGCGGCGGGCGGTGCTCCGAGTGAGCGGTTGATCGCGGTGGCGCAGGCATACTGCCGGTTCGCGCTGGAGAACCTCGGATACTTCCGGATCATGTTCAAGGCAGGGATGGCGGGCTTTGACGAAATGCGCACTGTGCCGAGCTCGGCGGAGCAGCTGGCCGAGCGGTGGCGTGCGGCGGTGGTGCGGCTGCGGGAGCAGGGCATCGAGCTGAGCCAGTCCCCGGAGCAGGCTGCGATGTTCGTGTGGTCGTCGGTGCACGGGCGGTTGACGTTGTCCTCTGCTGTCGAGGCCGTGTGGCCGCTGGGTGATGTGTTCGTGTATGTGGAGAAGCTGGTGGACTCGCTGGTGAAGACCGGTTTGCCGCGCTTGTCGGCTATGTGACTCAGTGCCTTTGTGACGGTCCGGACGGGTGGCGTGCAGTCATTTAACAAGTGTAAACTTACTTGCGTTGACTGACTGCCGGCGTTGTTCGGCCACCCACCACCAGTGAAGGACGGATCTTGAAGATCACTATCGACGAGGCGAAGTGCGTCGGTGCCGGCCAGTGCGTGCTGAGCGCCCCCGAGATCTTCGACCAGCGCGATGAGGACGGCGTCGTGATCCTGCTCGACGAGGCTCCGCCGGAGTCCGAGCACGACAACGCTCGCACCGCCGCGCAGCTGTGCCCGGCTGCCGCGATCGCAGTGCACGAATGACCCTGACGCGCTGCGAGCGGGCGCGGCCCGTCTCCGCACGGCGCGCGGGTTGGGGCTCAACGCACCGGCGCGAGGTGATCGCTCCCGCAGCGTTTCGCGGACCTGTGCGTGAGGGCGATCGACCCGAGCTGACGGTCGGAAGGTCGTCGATCTCGTTGCCGTTGCCCGCCTTTTCTTCACACCAATGTGGACACATCTAGGAGTTCTGGGATGACCAGCACCACAGAGCACCCTGCTTTTCCCGCTTCCCGCAGCTGTCCGTTCGCTCCGCCGGACCTCTACGCCGAGGCCCGGGAGGACGGCAGGCCCCGCCGGGTGACGATCTGGCGCGGCGATTCGCCGTGGCTGCTCACGCGGCATGACCAGGTCCAGCAGATGCTGCTGGATCCGCGGTTCAGCGGGGATGTCACGTTGGCCGGCTTCCCCAACAGCAGCCCGTCGCAACCGGACGTGGAAGGTGGCCTGTTCTTCCGCAAGGAGGGCGACGAACACCTGCCCACCCGCCGCATCCTCAACCCGGACTTCACCGCGAAGCGGGCCCAGTCCTGGCGGCCCCGCATCGCGGAGCTGGTCGAAGCCGCGATCGACGACATGCTTGGACAGCCCCGGCCGCTGGACCTGATCGAGCACTTCGCGTTGGCGGTGCCGACGGCGGTGATCTGCGAGGTGCTGGGGGTCGACCAGTCCGAGACGAGCGTGCTGCACGAGTCGATGAAGCTCGTCACCGACATCGAGGCCCCGTACGACGACAAGATCGCCGCCCATCAGAAGGTGGTCGACCTGCTGACGCGCTACGCGGAGCAGAAGCGGGGTGACTCCGACGAGCGGTTGCTGAGCCGGCTGGTCAACGTGCACGTGCCAAACGGGGACATCACCTTCGACGAGGCCGTCCGGTTGGGCGTGCTCGTGATCGGCGCCGGGCACGAGACGACCTCGAACATGCTCGGACTCGGTGCGCTGGCGCTGATCCGGGAACCCGAGCAGCGCGCCAAATTGCTCGCGGATCCGGACAAGCTGGCCAGCACCTGCACCGAGGAGATGCTGCGGTACTGGACGATCACGCAGACCGAGCCGCGCCGCGTCGCGCTGGAAGATGCCGAGATCGGCGGCCAGCTGATCAAGGCCGGTGAAGGCGTGGTCTGCTCGCTGGGCGCGGCCAACCGCGACCCCGAGGTATTCGAGGACCCGGAGAACCTGGACGTCGCCCGGTCCGAGCGGCGGCACGTGGCCTTCGGGCACGGGGTGCACCAGTGCCTCGGGCAGAACCTGGCGCGGGTGGAGATGCAGGTCGCCTGGCCGAAGCTGTTCGCCCGCATCCCCGACCTGCGACTGGCCGTGCCGGAGTCCGATCTGCGGTTCCTCGACACCCACCTCACCTACGGCTTGCACGAACTGCCCGTCACCTGGTGAAAGGAGCCGTCATGACCAACGATTCGCTCGATGACCGCAGAGAGCGCGGACTGCGACGCATGCTCGAAGTCACCTGCGTCGACGAGAACACCCCGACGCCTCCGATCGAACCGCGCTCGGTCGAGGAGCACGCGGTGAAGGTCGTTTTTGGCGAGCTGTGGTCCAACGATGCGCTCAGCGATCGGGACCGCAGGCTGATCACCCTCGGGATTCTGGGGGCTCTTGGTGCGGAGCGCGAACTTCCCTGGCACATCAGGGGAGCGCTGGACTCCGGGGACCTGAGCCCGGACCAGATGCGGGAGACGGCGCTGCAGATCGCGCACTACGCGGGCGTGCCCCGTGGGGCGAGCGTGTCGACGATCATCCGCGAGACCACCGGTCAGACCGGATCCACCGAGACGGAGGCGTGAGGCTGCGATGACCGGGAAACTTGATGGCCGCGTCGCCGTGGTGGTCGGCGGCGGGCAGACCGCGGGACAGACCGTGGGAAACGGGCGGGCGGCTGCGTTGACCTACGCCCGTGAAGGGGCTGCGGTGCTTGTGGTGGACCGCGAACTCGGGTCGGCGGACGAGACCGCGGCGCTGGTTCGAGACGAAGGGTTCAAGGCCGAGGCGCACCAGGCCGACATCACCCGCGACGAGGACTGCCGCGGCATCGCCGAAGCCGCGATCACCAGCTGGGGCCGCATCGACGTGTTGCACAACAACGTTGGCATCGTCCTGCCCGGCAGCACCGAGGATCTGTCCGAACAGGACTGGAAGCGCGGGTTCGACGTGAACCTCACCGGCATGTGGTCGACCTGCCGGTACGTGCTGCCGCACATGCGCGAGCAAGGTTCCGGTTCGGTCGTGAACATCACTTCGCTGGCGAGTTTCGCGGCCGGGCCGAGCGCGATCGTCTACACGACGTCGAAGTCGGCGGTGAACTCGATGACCCGATCGCTGGCCTTGGACTACGCACCGCACGGCGTGCGGGTCAACGCGATCGCGCCGGGCATGGTCGACACGCCGATGGGCGTGGATTCGGTGGCGCAAGCCAGTGGCAAACCGCGGGACGAGGTGGCCGAGGGGCGGGCGGCGATGGTCCCGCTGAAGTACCCGGCGACCGGCTGGGACATCGCCAAGGCAGCGCTGTTTTTCGTCTCCGACGACGCCGCGTTCATCACCGGAACGGTCCTGCCCGTCGACGGCGGCAGCGCCCTGCTCACCGCTTCGACCGTCCCACCCGGCTACTGACGGCGACACCCGGCCGGGGGTGGCCCCACCGTCCCCGGGCCGGGGCGTGTCATGCCCGCACGATGAGAGCGTCTGTGAACATGGCTCCATGAGCGATCGGCCGCGTAGTCCCCGTGGGCAGGGCGAACAGCTTCGAGTGGAAGTGCTCGAGGCCGTGAACCGGTTGCTCGCCGAGTGGGGCAGCGACGAGAAGCTGACCATGCGGGCGGTCGCCAAAGAGGTGGGCGTGGCCGCTCCGAGCATCTACCTGCACTTCAGCGACAAGGCGGAGCTGGTGTGGGCGGCGTTGACGGACAAGTACGAGCAGCTGGCCGACCGCATGCGACTGGCCGATGAAGCGGTGGCCGGGGAGGACGTTCGCGCGAGGCTGCTCGCGCAGGTGCACGCCTACTGTCGGTTCGCGATGCGGAACCCGGGTCACTACCGGTTGATGTACGAGATCCGCCAGCCAGCGGTCGATCCGGAGCGGCTCGGCCGGCACCCGTCGCGACTGGTGGCCCGCAGCTTCCGGAGCGGGATTCAGCGGTGCTTGGCAGCGGGGTACGCCGTCGGCCTCCCACCTCGACAAGCCGCGCACACGCTCTGGACCGGACTGCACGGGATGCTCTCGTTGCAGCACAGCCTGTCGCTGGAGCCCGATCGAGACCTGGTCGCGGGGCTCGCCGGGGGCCTGGTGGACGTTCTGGTGAGCGCTGAGCCGCAGCACGGGGCGCAGCCGCCGGACACCGCGATCGAGCAAATGCTCGCGCGGACCATCACCGACGACGAGGACTGAACCAGGCGCCTTCCGGGCGGTTCGGGCGCGATGCTGTCCGCATCGTGCCGCGGTGCGCGATTTCCACTCGAGTGTGACGGGAGTCACCGTCGCTACTGGCCTCCAGTTCTGTTGGTGCCTCTATACTTGTAAGTGAACTTAGTTAGGTAACTCTTCGTGTCGGGCGGCAGGCGACGCGATTCCCCGGAGCGGTGCTGCGGGCGGGCTTGTCGATCGCGCGGAGGGCTAGGGACTCGCGACAGCGCCCGGCGTGCGCGGTGGCTGCGATTCCGCCAGCCGACCGCGTACGGGGAACGGAGTGGACATGGACGCAGGAGCAGCAGAGGGCCGGTCGTTGCGCGCCGGCGTCGTCGGGCTCGGCATGATCGGCGGGGGAATCGCCATCAGCCTGGCCCGTCGGGGCCGGGTGCCGGTGGTCTACGACGTTCGCCCGGAGGCCGCCGAGCTGCCGGGTGATCCGGAACTGCTGGGCTCCCCGGCGGAGGTGGCCGCGCGCAGCGACGTGGTGCTCATCGCCGTTGTCTCCGCTGAGCAGGCGCGGGAGGTAATCACCGGCGAGTCCGGGTTGCTGGCCGGTGCCCAGCCCGGATCGACGGTCGTGCTGCTGAGCACCGTCGAACTGTCGATCGTGCGGGAACTCGCCGAGGTGTGCGCCGCGTCCGGTGTCGCCTTCCTCGACTCCGGTGTCACTCCGGGTGACAAGGCCGCCGAGAACGGCCTGGTCACCATGGTCGGCGGCGATGCGGAGACGGTCGAGAAGACGCGGCCGGTGCTGGCCGACTTCGCCAAGGAGGTCGTGCACTGCGGTCCGCTCGGGGCGGGGATGGCGACCAAGCTCGCGCGCAACATCGTGACCTACGGCTGCTGGCGCGCGGTCGCTGAGGCGGCAGGGCTGGCGGACGCCGCCGGCGTGCCAGCGGAGACGCTCATGCAGGTCATCACCACGGCCGACCCGAACGGCAGCACGCTGCTGCAGCTGCTGAGGATGCAGCGACTGGACGAGGCCGGCGCTAAGGCGCTGCTCAGCAGCGTGTCGAAGACGGACACGGAACTGGACGGGCCTGCTGCACAGGCAGCGGCCGCCGAGGTCGTGCGCGGGATCTTCCCGTTGATGGACAAGGATCTTGACGCCGCGCAGCGGCTCGGGAGCGCGCTGGAGCTCGACCTGCCGCTGGTCGACGTCACCCGTTCCCAGGCGAAGGCGACCCTCGGAGCGGAGGAGAAATGAACGACCGGTACCAGCGCGGGCGCGCGGTGATGGACGAGGTGTACGGGCCCGGCTTCAGCGCCGCGCTCGACGGGCAGAGCGGGCCGTTTCTGAAGGAGACGGTCGAGCATCTCTTCGGCGAGGTCTGGAACCGGCCCGATCTGTCCACAAGGGACCGGAGGCTGCTCGTGCTCGGCGCGACCGCCGCGTTCGGACGGGCGGACCTGGTGCAGGTGCAGGCCCGCGGCGCCCTCGCCAGTGGCGACTGCACGCCGGACGAACTGCACGAATCAGTGCTGCAGCTGGCGTTCTACGTCGGGTGGGGCAACGCCACCTCGGTTCACGAGGGAATCGCCCGAGCGGTCGCGGAGACCACCACGGCCGCAGAACCGAACCAGGACTGACCGCAATCCCCACGGGAAGAGGAAGGACGAACATGACTCAGTCGATGCCCACCACGCGCGACGGCGACGCTCCGCTGGATCCGCCGCCCGAGTACCAGGCCCTGCAGGAGGAGCAGCCGGTCCATTGGGTGACGTTCCCGAACGGCACCGAGGGCTGGTTGGTGACGCGGTTCGAGGAAGGCAGCGCGGTCTTCTCCGACCCGCGTATGAGTGCCCGTCGGCCGCGCCACGACAACCCTCCGGGCGAGGAGCCTGAAGGTGCCGAGCAGCAGGGCGGCGGTGGGCTGCCTCCGATGTTCGTGATGATGGACGAACCCGACCACGGCGCTTACCGCAAGCTGCTGGCCGGCAAGTTCACCCCGAAGTCCGTGCAGAACCGTCTGCAGCCGTACATCGACAAGATCGTGGACGAGCACCTGGATGCCATCGCCGCAACCGACGAGCCGGTCGATCTGGTGCAGGCGCTGTGCCTGCCGATCCCGTGTCTGGTGATCTGCGAGCTGCTGGGTGTGCCGTACGAGGACCGGGACGGGTTCCACGGCGCAACCGAGCAGATGATGGACATGAGCAACCCGCGTGAGCAACGGGACGCCGGTGCGCAGTGGTTGCTGCAGTACATCGGGAAGTTGGTCGAGGAGAAGCGTGCGAATCCGGACTCGCCCGGTCTGCTGGCCGAGCTGGTCCGCATCGCCGACGAGGGCGGCACGATCCTGACCAACGAGGATCTGACCGGGGTCGGTGCGCTGCTGCTGTTCGCCGGGCACGACACCACAGCGGCCATGATGGGCCTGTCGATCATGACGCTGCTCAGCCAGCCGGAGAAGTGGCAACAGCTGCGCGATGAGCCCGCCAAGATCGGCACCGCGGTGGAGGAACTGCTGCGCTACCTCACGATCGTCCAATTCGGACTCGGTCGGGTGGCCACGGAAGACCTGGAGCTCGGCGGCGCGCAAATCCGCGAGGGTGATCTGGTCGTGGTGGCGATGCCGGCGGCCAACCGGGACCCGCGGGCGTTCGACAACCCGGACATGGCCGATTTCGACCGCAAGATGAGCCGCCACTTGGCCTTCGGGTACGGGGTGCACCAGTGCCTCGGACAGAACATCGCTCGGGCCGAGCTCAAGACCGTGCTGCCCCGGCTGATCGAGCGGTTCCCGAACCTGCGGCTGGCCGTGGATCCCTCGTATGTCCCGATGGACACCCACGGCACGAACTACGGCGTCCGGGCTCTGCCGGTCACCTGGTAAACCGCACCGCGCGGACGGGTGGTCATCAGCAGCCCGCGTTTCCCGGGGCGGGCCGCAGAAAACACCCGCCGCCATCCACCGAACACTGACTCATCGCCGCAGCGGACCGCTTCGTCGCGCGGCGCATCCCACAGCAGGAGGACCCATCATGAAAATCACCGTGGATGAAGAGAAGTGCTGTGCCGCCGGGCAGTGCGTGCTCGCCGCGCCCGAGGTGTTCGACCAGCGCGACGACGACGGCGTCGTGATCCTGCTCGACGAGGCTCCGCCGGAGTCCGAACACGAGAACGCGCGCACCGCGGCTCAACTGTGCCCGGCTGCGGCGATCGCCGTGGAGGAATGATGGCCGGGCTCGATCGTGTCGTCGTCGTGGGCGCCTCGGCGGCGGGGCTGGCCGTTGTCGAGGGTTTGCGGCGCGGCGGCTTCGACGGTGAGCTGACGCTGGTCGGTGACGAGCCGCACCTGCCCTACGACCGGCCTCCGCTGTCCAAGCAGCTGCTGTCCGGGCAGTGGGAATCTCCGCGGTTGCAACTGCGCGCACCCGAGGCGTACGCCGAGCTGAACGTGGACCATCGACTCGGCTCTCCGGCGGAGAATGTCGACGCCGAGGCGCACGAAGTCCGTCTGGCCGACGGCAGCGAACTGCACTACGACGCCTTGGTCGCGGCTACTGGAGTCCGGCCGAGGCCGATCGCCGGGATGGACGGGATCGAAGGTGCCCACCTGCTGCGCACCGTCGACG
Organism: Saccharopolyspora galaxeae; assembly: GCF_016526145.1. Classification (GTDB taxonomy): domain Bacteria; phylum Actinomycetota; class Actinomycetes; order Mycobacteriales; family Pseudonocardiaceae; genus Saccharopolyspora_C; species Saccharopolyspora_C galaxeae. The sequence goes on along the minus strand of NZ_JADDUE010000026.1, from coordinate 1,050 downwards.
ATGCGCTGAGCTTGCGTGCCTCGCTGTCCGCCCATCCGCACTTGGTGATCGTCGGCGGCGGGTTCATCGGGGCGGAAGCCGCCGCGGTGGCGCGGGAACTCGGCTGCGCGGTCACTCTGGTGACCGACCAGCACGTGCCGCTGTCCGACGCCGTCGGCACCGAGATCGGCGGAATGCTCACCGCGCTGCACGAGGAGCACGGGGTCCGGGTGGTCACCGAGGCGATGGTCGAGCGCGTGTGCCACGACGGCGAGCGGGCTACCGGCGTGCGGCTGGTCGACGGCCGCAGCGTCGACGGCGACGCGGTGTTGGTCGGCATCGGCACCCGGGCGAACGTCGAATGGCTCGACGGCAGCGGTATCACCGTGGGCAACGGTGTCGAGTGTGATGACACGTTGCACGCCGGCTGCAACATCTGGGCCGCCGGTGACGTCGCGTCCTGGCCCGATTCGCTGACGGGCGAACGGCTGCGCATCGAGCACCGCACGAACGCGGCTGAACAGGGCATGGTCGTGGCCCGGAACATGCTCGCCGGCACGGACGGTGCGCAGCCGTTCCGCACCGTGCCCTATGTCTGGTCCGACCAGTACGACCGCAAGATCCAGGTCTACGGGCTGGTACGCGGTGCGGAGCAGATGCGCGTGGTCGACGGCAGCATCGCCGACCGGAAGCTCACCGCCGTGTTCGGCCGCGACGGGCACGTCACCGGCGCGCTCGGGGTCAACATGGTCCGCCCGCTGCGGGCGCTGCGCGCACTGGTCGCCGAACGCGCCGACTGGGACAACGCCGCGTCGGCGACCACTACCTGACTCCGCTCTTCTTGAATGCCCCACCACGAAAAGGGAGCTCTCCCATGACCTCGACGGAAGAAGCCGTGCCCCCGACTTCCCGCTGCACCGCGAACGCCGTTCGCCCTCCCGGATGCGGTGGGGTCTGTCCGATCAACGGTGTTTCCGGCGGTTCGGTCAGTAGGTTTCAGCGGCCGGCCAGCGGTCGCTGAAGGTGATGGCGAATGCGTTGATCACGGGCTTCCAGCGTTGCGTCCATCGT
>NZ_JADDUE010000025.1 GCF_016526145.1 Saccharopolyspora galaxeae | reverse complement strand
ACCTCCATCGTTCGGTGCGTGATGTGGTGATCCACACCGAACCTGGGGGTCCTTCCTATTCCAAGATCATCCAACCGCATGTTCCAAATTCACAACCTCCCGAGGCACTACAGCTACCCGAACGCCTACGCAAAACAAGCGCAAAAACAGGCCCTAGCCGCGGGTCCACTCGTCGAGGCGCACCCCGAGCTGCTCGGCCACGGCCCGCATCTCGGCGCGGTAGTCGCCGGGCACCGCGTGGATGTGGTTGGCGCCGAAGTTGGACAGGAACACTTCGCCCGGGGTGTCCAGCCGCGCGAAGGCGTGCGGCCATTCCGGCGTGGACTGGTCGACGAGCTGCTGGTTGGTCGCCGCGTCGTAGTTCTCGAACTCGCCGAGCATCAGCTGCAGCCGGTACTCACCGGATTCGCGGGTGAGCCTGCCCAGCGTCATCTGCCCGGGCGCGGCGATGTGCTGCACGGACGCCCCACCGGCGGGGAAGAAGAACACCTCCGGGTAGAAGTTGACCTTCGAGAGGTTCTCCGCCGGGTCGTCGCTGCGCCCGGCGAACCAGGTGGCGTGCTGCCCGGAGTTGCACAGGTCCCAGATGTCCCGGTCGCCGTGGTAGTGCCGCACGTCGGCGAACAGCACCGGAGTCCGCGCGACCTGCTTGAACAGCTGCATCGTCAGCGCGCCGTCCATGTCGGCCTCAGTCGCGCACACGTGCGTGTCCTTCGGCCCGTTCCAGTCGTACGGGTCGTTGAGGAACGCTTCGGTGACGTCCATCGTCGCGAAGTTCTCGGTCAGCTCGGGCTGCGCCTTGATCCCGGAGAAGTCGAGGTTGCGCTCGGCGATGATGTCCCGCACCGCCTGGTAGGACCGGATCTGGCGCTCCAGCAGCTCGGGGGTGAGCTTCTTGCCGTCGTAGTGCACCCCCGCCGCGTACTGCTCGATCCACTCGCGGCCCTTGCGGGCTTCGTTGGCGTCGGCCTTGTCCGCGCGCAGCACGAGTTCGTACTGGTCGATCTCCTCGACGTCGATGCCGAACTGCCGCGCCCACTGGTCGGTGTTGGCGACAGCGGTGTTCATGCCCATCGGCCGCCCGCCGAACCGGCCGAACGTGGACCCGTGCAGCGATTTCACCGCGGCGGCCGCGGTGGCTTGGACCCCGATGGTCTCGGCGAGCGATGCGTCGTCCGGCGCGCCCCACGCGCGTGTGTGCTTGCGCCCGATCTGGTCCAGCGCGCCGCCTGCGGCCAGCATCCCCACCAGGCCGGGCTCGGTCGGGTCGGTGCTGGCGACCAGCACCAGCGGGCTCCGCGTCGCGTCCGCTGCCAGCATCGTGAAGTGCGGGAACGCCCAGACGGTGTAGTAGAAGACGGTGACGTCGACGTCGGCGGCGGCCACTTCCCGGGCCACCGAGCTCGCCTGCACGTTGGTGGCGACCAGCGAGCGCCCGGCGACGACCTCGTGCCCGGCGGACTGCAGGGAACGCACCAGTGCGTCCTGCTTGGTCTGGATGAACTCCGCGTTGCGCGCGTGCACGTGATCACGGCCGTCGGAAATGCCGACAACACCGATGCGGGCCACGGTCCCTCCCGAGATGTTCCGGCCAGGGCGGGCTGGGCATCGATCCGGACGCGACTACCCGGAGTTTCGTGCACCGTTGACCGACCGGGCTATGAGCAATCGTTTTCTCGGAAGTTATTCTGAGGTCAGCAGGGCTGTCAAGGAATCCACGCCGCGACCAGCGCGGCCAGGTTGAAAGCAGGAGGTCCGGTGGCGACGATCAGCGACGTGGCGGCGAGGGCCGGTGTCTCCACGGCCACGGTCTCCCGCGCGCTCAACGGCAAGAGCACGGTCGACCCGGAGCTCGCGGCGCGGGTGAGCGCGGCGGCCGACGAACTCGGATACCGCCCGAACGGCCCGGCCCGCAACCTGCGCAAGCAAGAGACCGCGGTGCTGGCACTGATCATCTCCGACGTGGAGAACCCGTTCTTCACCGCGATCTCGCGCGGCGTGGAGGACATCGCGCACGCGGCGGGCTACTCGGTGGTGCTGTGCAACTCCGACGACGATCCGGCCAAGGAGCGCGAATACATCAACGTGGCGTTGCAGGAGCGGGTCGCTGGCGTGCTGCTGTCCCCGACGGGGCGCGGCGACAGCGCGTCGCTGCTCAACAGCCATCAGACTCCGTCGGTGGCGCTGGACCGGCCACTGCCCGACGGGGGCGGCGACACGGTGCTCGTCGACTCCCGCAAAGCCGCGGAGAGCGCGACGCTGCACCTGGCCGGGCAGGGCTACAAGCGCCTCGGCTGCCTCACCGGGCCGTACGGGGTGCCCACTGCGGACGACCGGCTGTCGGGTTTCGAGGACGGCTTGCGGACGGCGCGGCTGACCGGTGGACCGGAGTGGGTGCGCCGCTCGGAGTTCCGCGCGCAGGGCGCCGCGCGCGCCGCCCGCGAGCTGCTGGTGCAGGACGAGCGCCCGGACGGGCTGCTGGTGGCGAACAACGCGATGGCGGTCGGGGTGCTGCGGACCCTCGCCGAGCTGGAGCTGCGGCCCGGCAAGGACGTCGGGGTGATCGCGTTCGACGACGCGCCGTGGACGACGCTGCTGGATCCGCCGCTGACGGTGGTCGCGCAGCCCGCTTACGACATGGGCGCCATCGGGGCGCAGCTGCTGCTCAGCCGCATCGGCGGCGACCACATCGAGGCGACGACCAAGACCCTGTCGGCTCGTCTGGTCACGCGCGGCAGCACGCAGCAGGAGCCATGAGGACCTGATCTCGCAGAACCCGGACCGCCCACGTCGAAAAGGCGCCGCAGGAGCACTACTGCACCGCCGGACGTGCGGCGCCGGGGCGACCGGCCCGATCACCCCCGCTACCGTGCCGCCTCAGCGCGGCGCCGCGGTGACGGTCTTGCTCAGCCCGTCGATGCTCGCCGAGAGTTTGCGCTGGTCGGCGGGTGCGACGGTGAACCATTCCTGACCGTCGCCGGACTCCTTCTTCTGCGTCAGGTAGCAGCCGTCGGCGGAAGTGAAGAACGACAGCGAATTCGGCGCGCGATGCGTGCGGCCCACGCGGTGGTCGTGCGCGCGGACCGTGAACACGCCGTCGAGCTCCCGCTCCGCGGTGAGCACTGTGGACAGCACGCGCGCGTCCGCGCTGCGGACGCCGGATGCGTTCAGCGCGGATAGCAAGCTCGCCGACGGGTTCGCGCGCATCCGCTTCGAGACGTTGTCCAGCAGGCGCGTCGGCACGCTGGCACTGCCGCTCTTGCCCGCGCTGGGCTTGCCGATCAGCTCGACCGCGTTGCCGGTCGGGCCGCCGAATTCGTGCAGGCTCAGCACGATGTCCCGCAGGTCGTCGTTGTCTTCCCCGTCTTCCTGGTAGGCGCGCACGGTCGCGCGGCCGTGTTCGACGTGCACGGCGTTGAACGATGTTCCCCGCGCGGCGCGCACCGCGAGTCCGACCGCGAACGGCGGCCGGGCCAGCAGGTTCCACGCCTGTTCCAGGAACGGGTGCAGCTCGTCGCGATCCAGGTAGCCGCGCTCGACGAGGTCTTGTCTGCCGAGTTCGGAAGCCCGGGAGCGATCCGCATCGCTGGGTTCGCCGGCCAGCCGCCCGACGCGCAGCAGCGGGTGCAGGTGGCTGTCGAACCGCTCGCACAAGTAGGCGGCGGCGAGCGGTCCGATCGACATCCGGCCGGTGCTCAATCCTGGTTCCCCCAGTCACCGAACACCGGCGGGGCGACTGCGCGCATGTCGTTGGTGAACACGTCTTCGTCCTCGACGAGCCAGGTGGGGCGGTCGTGCTGCTGCTCGTCGTCCTGCTGGCCGCGCTGAGCACCACCCATGCCGCCGGGCGCGCCCGCGCCACCGCGAGCACCGGCCGCTGCGCCCTGCGCACCCGCGCCGCCAGCGGCGGGCGAACCGCCGACGCCTCCGACACCGGAGCGTCCACCAGCGCCGACGCCACCACCGGCACCGCCGCCCGCACGAGCGCCCGCGCCGCCACCGGCACCACCACGAGCACCACCGGCACCTTGACCGCCGGGCCCACCGCCCGGAGCGGGAGCCCACCGGCCGTTGTAGGGGTTCTGCCGCTCCCACGCGCCGGTCTGCGGGTTCTGCCGATAAAGCGTCCCGTCCGGACCCCGCGTCACTCCCGGCGGCAGCGCGCCCGGAGCCCACGCCGAACCACTACCGGCGGGCGGAGCAGCAGCACCCGGCGCCGCACCACCCGGAAGCACGCCACCACCGGACGGCCCCGACGCCCACGACGACGAGTTCCCGGCCGGTTCCCCGCCGCCCATGGACGGACCGCTGCTCATCGAAGTCCCGGCCATCGCGTCGTTCGCACTCGGCATCCCGGACCCCGGCGCGGACTGCGGCGGCGGAGCGGGCTGCTCCATCGGCTTGAACTCGGGGGTTCCGGCGAGGTTGGACTGGGTGTCGTTCTGATACTGCGCCTTTACTGCCTCGGCCCGGTCGTTGGTGGTGTTGAAGTCCTCCATGCGCTCTTCGTAATCGCTGGCCCAGCCGAGGTACCAGGTCTTGTCCCAGCCGCCGTTCTCCACCCAGCCCTTTTCCGGCGGTTCGAGCTGGACTTCGCGGCCGTTCGGCAGCGTTTCGCCCTTGCCGGGAATCGCGTGGAAAGCCTCGCTTTGCAGGTTCGCCTGACGCTCGAGGGAACCTGCCACACCGGCCGCCACGCCCTCCGCGGACTGGATATGCGGAGTGATCTCGTTGATCGACGCCTGCGCAGCATCGGCGGCGCGCCCCTCGTGCGCAGCTTCAGCATCCTGCAGAGCGCGCTTGATCTGCTCGCCGAGATCTTTGAAGATCCCGCCCGCGTTCCGCCAAGCTGCCGCGCCTTGCGCGGTGGCCGCGGGCAAGCTGGTCGCGTCCTCGGCTCCGGCCATGTTCACCCGGAGCTGGCGCGCAGCGCCCTGCACGCACATCAGCGCGCCTGGATCACTCGTTATATCGCCCATGACTAGTTCCCCTCAGATCACTTCGCCGCCGGCCAAGTGGGCGCGGACATCTCGAAAGCCTTCTTCGCCATTTCGCACGGGTCCTTGGTCTGCCGCTCTGAGACCTGGACCTGCGCTACTGACCCGACAACTTCGTCGTCGTTCGCGGCCCAGAAATACGAGCAGGTGCCATCCTGTTTCGGAGCATCGGCCGATAGAACAGCGGGATGTCCGACCAATTGCACCTTCTCGAACGTACGAGCATTGTCCGGATTGCCGTAATACTGTTCGATTTTCCTACCACTGAACGCATCAAAGCTGAACGTGGTTCCACCATCGGGAGATTTCCAGCTACAGTGAGGCGGAACGCTAGGATCAAGCCGGTTCGACTTCTTTTCACCTTGCGGCACAAGCCCCATAGATTCAGCTGCCTGTGCGGGCAACAGATCACATACATCCATTGTAGACGGCGATTTCGGATAAGGAATGGATGAATCCGACGGAGCTGGAGCAGCCTGCCCGGAGCCGTTGGGATCCTGGGCGCCTACTGCACATCCAGCCAACGCAGCTCCAACGAAGCTAATCCCCACCAAAAAACCGCTAAGGCGCACGCCGCTCTGCCCGATGGAAAACAAGATTCACCTTTGCCTATCGATGCGCGAAGCGTCTACGGTCGCATTATCCTCAGCGCGACGATATTCGTCCAGAGATTGACGATACGCTTCGATCTTTTCATTGACTTTATCTCGTATAGCTTGAGCCGAAGAACGCATCGACGCAGCATCACCGTGAGCCCGATTGGCAAAAGCATCCCGCGCGCTGGCGGTGACTGAATCCTTAGCGGTAAGCTCACCCGGCTGCAGGTACTTGGCTTCATCCATCAGCTGGCTCGCGCTGTCGCGCGCCGCTTCCAGCTCCTTGATGGCGCCCTCTAACGCCTCCGGGTCGATCCGGAAACCGGTCATGCTTCCTCCCCTGGCATGTCCACGTCGGCAGAGCATAATGCCCGAGTCGAGCCGCGCGCGTGCGCGCACTTACTCACTCGTTGCCATGATCCACGTCACATTTCAGCCGTGCTCCGACCTTCGTGCTCACTCGGATAGAGCAACGATTCGAGTCACGGGCCCGCGACAGCACGCGGCGAGGATCAGCGATCGTGCCGACCGGCCTTCACGGCGTCCAGGAACGAGGCGAACGCGGCCGCGTCCAACCGCAGAACCGGCCCCGACTCCCCCAGCTTCGAGTCACGGACAGCAGGGCCATCAACACCGACAGCGAGCTCGACGCACTCGTTGAGGTTTCCGCTGTAGGTGCTCTTCCGCCAGGTGGGGTGCTGATCCATCAATCCTCCATCGCGCGCAACCAGTCCGCCGACTCGTTCGGAGTGAGCGCTGCCGCGGCGACATCCTCGAAAGTCAGCGTGAACGCATGAACGTCATTTGCATTCTCCACCCACGTACCGCCTCCCGGGTACTCCAGGTAGACGGCGTCCGGGTCGTCCTCGTCGCGGAAACCGAGGATGGTGACCGGTCCGGATGAGGTGCCGTAAGCACCCGCTTCCAGCGGGACCACTTGGATGGTGACGTTGTCCTGTTCGGACCTCGTGCGCAGGTGCCGCAGCTGTTCGCGCATCACGGACTGCCCGCCGACCTGCCTGCGAAGCACACCCTCGTCGATGAGCGCGTGCAGTTGCACCGGGTCAGGCGCGTACAAGCGCCTCTGCCTGGCCCGTCGTGATCGGACAGCGCGCCGCGAGTCCGTGTCAGTGCCGAAGTGCCGCGCCGCTGCATGGATCGCGGTGGCGTAGTCGACGGTCTGCAACAGTCCGGGAACCGCCAGGGGCGCCAGCGAACGCACGCTCACCGCCTCCGCTTCAGCCCGTACGAAAGCGCGGTACTTGGTCGGGTGCGCAGTGGATACCTGAATCCGGGTGCCATCAGCCCGCGCGTCGTCCCACATCGCTTGCGCTTCTCGACGTTGCTCGTCGGAAGCTCCGTAGAACGCCAACAGCGCGCCGAGTTCGGAGAAGTTGCAGAGGAAGTAGCCGTTCTCGATCTTCGAGATGCTGGTCTGCGATTTGCGCAGCAGCTCCGCGACTTGATCATGCGTGAGGTCCGCAGTTTCCCGCAGTGCCAGCAAGAACTGGCCGAGCCTGCGCTTGCGGCGGGTCTGCGTACTGGGCATCGGCGACTCCCTTCGGTCGCCAGGAACCTTATCCGCGAGCACCGACGAACATGATCACTCTTCCGGGTACTGTACGGGGCGCATAAAACCCCCTTAATCTTCACTACGGCGATCCCCTCCCATCGCCGTCGCCGGGCCGGTGGCCGAATTCCTCCTCCCCGACAAGGTCACCGGCTCGGCGTCCCCTCTGGTCCTCGGGGGTTGCATGGACGCAGCAATGGATCAGGCGCGGAGCTGGCGCGGGGTGTTCACCGGCGATCGGCTGCACCACGTCACAGCGGCGAACGCGCGGCGAGTCCCGGCGGGCAACGGTGTCCGATTAGGACTGGCCGAGTGCGGAGCCGTCTGCGTGCCACCCGTCCCGGAGCAGTGGCCGCTGCCGCCGTGCGCGCACTGCCATCCCGAAAGCCCTCGGCACTCCGAAAACTCCTGGCACGCATGAAAAAGTCGTGCCCGGCGGTCGGAACCACCGGGCACGACCGGAAAAGCGGGCTCAGTGCCCGAACACGGTGTACCGCGCCGCCGTCCACGCCGGAGCGCCGCCGACCGGCACCAGCTCGACCTGCACCGAATCCTTGCCCTGGGTCAGCGCGGGCGGCAGGTCGAACGAATCCTGCAACCAGCGACTCGTGCCGTTGCCCAACGGCTGCATCCAGGTCCCGGCGGGCTGACCGTCCACCCGGACCTCGACCTGCTGGTACGCCTGCGCCTGGTCGGCGAGCCTGGTCAGCCGCCCCCCGGAGTTGTCCGGGTTCAGCCCGACCTGGAACCGGATCGGGCCCGTCGCGGACGCGACCTGCCCGTTGTGCTGCTGGTCGTCCGCGTCGCCCTCGAAGGTCGAGGTCAGCGGGGCCGTCGTCTCACCTTCCGCGGTGTAGCCGTGCTGCTCGCGGCTGCGCGGATCGGCCAGGTCGATCTCGTCGACCTGCTGCTGCGAAGCCGGTTTTCCGCCGTACCAGTAGGCAGTGGAGCTGTAGTCGCCCGGCTCGTCGTTGTCCGGACCGTGCTCTATCCCGGCTACCAGGCCGTCGTTGAACGGCACCGCGTCCGGCACCTGCTGGCGGTACGCGCCGGTGCAGTCGTACTGGCAGCCGTCACCGTTGACCTCGTGCGACGGATTGCCCGCCAGCGGCATCGAGAACGTCGTGCCGTCCCGGAAGTACCAGCCCGACTCGTAGTAGTCCTCGCTGCCGGTGCCGTGCCAAGCCGGGCTCGGCGAGCCGTTCACGTAGAACCGCTCGTCGCCCTCCAAGTAGTTGCGCTGGTTGGCGGCCTCGTCCGCCTGCGACATCGACATCGGCTGCTGCGGGTGCCGGTTGGTCTGCGGCGGGATCAGGCCGCGCATCGAGTGCGTGACGCCGTAGAACGTTCCGGAACCCTGCGCCTGGACGAAGTTCCAGTCCTGGCCGGGCGTGGTGTTGCCGCGCTTGTGCGTGGCGTGGAAGTAGCCGGTGTTCTCGGTCGCCTCCGCCGGTGCGGTCGTCACCTCGGCGGTCATCCCGTCGATCGGCACGCCGCCGCCGTTGACGATCTCGACGGTGGCGCTGCGGTTGAACGGCATCGGCCACCAGGCCGTGTACCAGCCGCCGTCGCCCGGGTCGATCGAGCTCATCATGCTGCGCACGTCGAACTCGCCGAGACCGGAGCCGAAGAACTCGCCGATCGGTGCGTCCACAGTGGTCTGGCCGTCGAAGGTGATGCGCACCCGCGCGGTCTCCAGCAGGTGCTCCGAAGCGGTGACCTGCTCCGGCGGGAAGGCGTAGCGGCCGACCAGCTTCTCCCGCGCGAACACCGAGTTGTCGATGCGGTAGCCGTGCGCGGCCTCCTCGCCGGGATGCGCCGGGCCGACGTCGAGCACGTCGGTGCGGACCCACTCGCCATTGACCTTGCTCTGCACGTCGTAGCGGAACTCGTTGACGTCCTTCGAGGACGAGACGAAACGGTTCGCGACCTCCACAGTGGACTGACCTGCGGTGATCTCCGGTGGAACGTCGATGGCCTGCACGCCCCACCCGCCGGGTTCGGCAGCGCCGCTGCGCCACTCGCCGGCCGGAGCGCCGTTCACGCTCAGACCCGCCACCTGGTCGGCGACCTGCGGGTCGAAGCGGCGGACGATGCGCACACCCTCGTTGTCCGGATGCACCGCCGCGTCGAACCTGCTGCCGCCGCCGGCGCCGAACGCACGGCCGTCGTCGACGACCCGCGGGCTCGGCACCACCTGCGGAATCCGCAGCCGGAACTCGTTGACCTGCCCCGGACCTTCCAGCTGCGCGACCGGAGCGGCCGTGCCGGGCGCGACGGAGAAGTCCCGGCGCGTCGGCTGCGCACCTTCCGCGGGCCCCTTCGGGTCGGCGATGCCGAACCGGCGCAGCCGGTCGATCACGTCCTGCGCCGGATCGGCCGGGTCGAAGGTCTGCACGCCCTCCGCATCGGCGAAAGTGCGGTAATCGACGTGGTAGAAAGCCGGATTGTTCTGCACCGTGACCCGCATCGACTCGCGGTACGGCATCGGCACCTTGATCACCGCGCCGCCCGCGGAGTCCTCGGCGTTGCCCACCAGCGGCCAGACGAACGGGGCGCCGACCCGGCCGCTGACCACGTCGATCAGCGGCGCGTCCAGCACCGTCCGCCCGTCCAGCTCGATGGTGATGTTGCCGGTGCCGGTCACGTCACCCCACGGCTCGCGGGTGAACCACATCGACGAGATCTCGCCCGCACCGGCCCGCTCCGCGATCACGCAGCCGCGTTCGGAATTGCGCAGGCACGAGTAGGTCCCCTCGAAACCGTCGTCGTTGCTGCCGTCGCGGGCGAAGCTGGAGAACTGCCCGCTCTGCTCGCTACCGCGCAACTGCGTGAGCCCGCTCGGATCGCGGTAGGTGTCCCATCCGACGCTGCCCTTGTTCGCCGCCGGTGCTTGCTGGGCGTGCGCAGGGCCGGTGTCGGCCACCATCGCGGCGGCGGCCAGCGAGGCGGCGCCGAGGTAGGCGCTGAGCCGCACGGGCAGCCCGCGCTCGGTAGTGCCGGGCCTGGATCTGCTGCGAGAACTCATCAAAACTCGCCCTCCCCACATCGCTGCCCGCATTGGACAACGGTGTCCTGTCGTTCGACGCGCGGTTGGGATACGTATCTCCCCCGGAACAAGGGGCGCGAAGATCGCGCCCCGGTTCATCCGGCAGGGTAGGAAGGTGTTCCGTTCGTTCCAAGGCACATCGCGGACCCCCTGGAATCCGGGGGTTGAAATTCACTCAATGAGATGGTGCCGAGCGTAGCGGCTGGAAACTACCACCATCCAGGTGGATTTGCTTTCATTCGGGTCTCGGCCGAGAAACATTCCACGGAAAGTCGCACGTCAACGCGACGCGTGGCTCGCGCGGTAAACACGGTGCGCACTCAGCACCGATTCGGCCGGGAGCAGGCCCGCTCCGCGTTCTCCTTCGTGATCAATTCCGTTCGTTGCGATGGGGTGTGCAATCGACCGGCGGCTTCTCGGCGACCTCGGCCGCTTCCGCGCCATCGGTCGGATACGGGTCGGTGGCCTGGAACCTGCCGGATCGCCGGACGCGGATGCCGCCGGATTCGGTCGGCAGGCCGCCGATGCCGGCGAACGGCTGCCGCTCAGCGGCGGGCAGCTGATCAACCGGGTGGTCGCGCGCCGACGCAGCGGTGATCGCGATGAGCTCCACGAGTGGCGCTGTGCTCATGAAATCACCTCGCCCGACCACGGCACCCGAGGCAACCGGCCACGAGAAAACGATTGCTCGAAGTTAGGTTTTCCGGCCCGCCGTGTCAAGGTCCACAGCCCGCTCGGCCGAGGCCCGGCCGCCGTTCGGCCGCGCCATGATCACGATCCGGTCACCTCGGGGTAAAACCCGCAGCCATGCGGCCGACTAGCGGAGAGGCCGTTCCGCGGTCGCTCCGGGCAGTTACGGTTGGCACCTGTGACCGCCACACGCGAGCGCCAGAGCGCCCCCTCCCCCGACGACGGCGCCCCCCGATGGTCCGAACGGTCCGCGTTCGGCAACCGCAGAGGCGTCCCGCTATGGGGCGCGCTGTTGCTCGCACTCGGCCTGGCGGTGCTGGGCACGGCAGCCGACCTGCTGATCAACGCCAAGACCGCGACGCTGACCAACTCGGGGTTGGTGATCGGCTGCGTGCTGGCGGTCCTGCTGGTGCGGCGCGCGAGCGTGTTCGGGCCGATGGTGCAGCCGCCGCTGGTCACGCTGGTGGTGCCGGTGCTGGCGATGGCGTTCGGCGCCGGATCGGGCAGCAAGGGCATCTCGGGCCTCGCGCTGGAACTGGTCAACCCGCTGATCAACAGCTTCCCGATGATGGCGACCACCACCGGTGTGTGCGTGGCGATCGGGCTGGTGCGGATGTTCCTGCTGCAACGCGCGCGGGACGCCGAAAGCGGTGATCCGGAGGCGACCGCGCAGAAGAAGCCGGTCCGCGACCGGCAGCCGCGGAAGGACTCCGCGAAGCAGGAAGCTCGCAGCAAGGAAGGCGCGAAGCGGGACGAGCGCGGCCGTCCGCAGCGCCGCCCCGCCGAAGGGCAGGGCAACCGGCCGCGGCCGGACTCCGGTGCTGCCGCGCGCGGCCGTCCCGCTCCCGAGCAGGGCGGCAGGCCGCGACCGGCGCCCGGCGGTGCCCGCGGCGAAGGCAAACCGGATCGCGGTGAGCGCGCGCCGGGGCGCGGCTCCGGCGGGCGCGGCGGCGAGCGGGGCACGCCGCCCGGACGCGGACAGCCTCCGCGCGGGAGCGG
>NZ_JADDUE010000024.1 GCF_016526145.1 Saccharopolyspora galaxeae | reverse complement strand
GCCGGCTGATCATTTGGTTCATGCAGTTCGTGATGGGGTCGGTATGCGGGCTGGAAGCCAGCTACACGCTCAAGCAGATCGGTGCTCCGCTCTACAGTGGAGTGTTCAACACCTATTGCGGCACAAGGGAAATGGCCCCCTACATGTGGGGCTACATCTTCGCCGCGAAGGTCGGCTGCGGCCTGGTGGCCGAGATCGGCTCGATGCGCATCGCCGAAGAGGTAGACGCGATGGAGGTCATGGGCGTCCGATCCCGCAGTTATCTGGTGGGAACCCGGATCCTGGCCACCTGGATCGCGATGCCGCTGCTGTTCATCGTCGGTCTCGGTTTGATGTACCTGTCGATGTACCTGGTCACCGTGCTGCAGCTCGGCGGTGTCTCGCCGGGCGGTTACCTGTACACCTTCTGGCTCTACCAGAACCCCGTCGATTTCCTGGGATCGCTGTCGAAGGCGGTCGCGATGGGGACCGTGGTGGTCTTCGTCGGTTGCTACTACGGCTACACGGCGCGCGGCGGCCCTGTCGGGGTCGGGAACAACACCGCCAAATCGATGATGCTGTCCATGGTGCTCATCCATGTCGTGGGGCTGCTGGGAACACAGCTGTTCTGGGGCCTCAACCCGAACGCTCCGATCGCGAACTGACGCACGCCCGACGATGTCGAAGGAGATCGCGTGAACACGCCGACCGACCTCAGCATGCTCCCGACCGAGCGCATCCCGCCTGATCAGTCCATGCCTGCGGATCCAGAGGCGCCGATGCACCCCATGGTGGTGCGCGGGCTTCGCAAGTCCTTCGGCGAGTCGCACATCCTGCGCAACCTGACGCTGGAGTTCGCCGACAACGCCATCACCACCGTGCTCGGCCCATCAGGTACCGGCAAGAGCGTGCTGATCAAGCACTTGGTCGGGCTGCTGGAACCGGACGACGGCGAAGTGCTCATCTTCGGCAAGAACATCTGGAACATCAGTGAGTCCGAGCGCTACGAGCTGCGCAGGAACTTCGGCGTGCTGTTCCAGGACGGCGCGCTGTTCGGCTCCATGAACATCTACGACAACGTGGCCTTCCCGTTGCGCAAGCACACCGACCTCTCGGAGAAAGAGGTCGAGGACATCGTCATGGAACGGATCGTCGAGGTCGGCTTGGAAGCGGCGCTGGCGAAGACACCCAGCGAGATTTCCGGTGGCATGAAAAAGCGCGCTGGGTTCGCCCGCGCGCTGGTGATGGAGCCGAAGATCGTACTGTTCGACGAGCCCGACTCCGGGCTCGACCCGGTGCGTACCAGCCTGCTGTGCGACCTGATCCTCAAAATGCACGCCAGGCACCAGGGGACCTACCTGGTGGTCACGCACGACATCCGCAGCGCCCGCAAGGTCAGCGACTACGTGGGACTGATCTGGAAAGGCGAGGTGGTGCATTACGGGGCGGCCGACGAGGCGTTCGCCTCGCAGGACCCGTTCGTGCGGCAGTTCCTCGCCGGCGAGTCGGCCGGCCCGTTGGGAATGGACTGATCGCGATGAAGCGGTTGCTGCTCGTAGGGGCCGCGGTGGTCCTCGTCGCCGCAGTGGGCGGCGTGGCACTGCTGACCGCCGGCCGCGATCACCACGTGAGCGTGGTGCTCGGCTCGGCCAGCAAGGTGGTCCCGGGCGGGACGGTGATGGTCGGCGGCTTCGAGGGCGGCAAGGTCGCCGACATCCAGGTGCGCGAGGGCAAGGCCGTGCTCGACCTCGCGCTGGACGACGACCACGCCCCGCTGCACTCCGGCGCGCAAGTCCTGGTCGAGTGGAAGGCGACGCTCGGTGAGCGCCGCGTGGAGATCCAGGACGGGCCCGAGACGAACCCGGAGATCCCCGAAGGCGGGATGATCCCGGGCAAGCAGGCCAAGCCGGTTGAGTTGGACGAGGTCCTGAACGCGCTCGATGCTCCCACCCGCGAGCACTTGGCTTCCCTGGTCGGCCAGCTGGACAAGACGGTCAGCGGGAACGAGGCCGATGCCAACGCGACGCTGCGGACCGCGGGGCCCGCGCTGGAGTCGCTCGGGCAAGTGATGCAGGGCCTGGGCAGCGACGGTGAGTCGATCAAGGGGCTGGTGACCCAGCTCAACGGCATGGTCGGGACGCTGTCCGAACGCGACGCCGACGTCCGCCAGATCGTCGACAAGCTCAACCGGACCACGAACGCGGTGGCCGGGCAGCGCGAGCACCTCGGCGAAGCGGTGCGCGCGCTACCGCACACATTGGACACCGCGAAGGGGACGCTCGACGACGTGCCCGAGGTCGCGGACAAGACCATTCCGTTGCTGCACGACCTCCGGCCGGCCACGCAGCAGTTGCCGGCGGTGGCTGACCACCTCAACCCGGTCCTGCGGGACCTGCGGCCGACGGTCGACCGGCTCGGCCCGACCTTGACCGCAGCGGATTCGCTGCTCGATCGCACACCGGGCTTGCTGGACACTGCGCACGCCACGGTTCCGGCGCTGACTGGGACGGCGGATTACCTCACGCCCGCGTTGAACCACCTGCGGCCCTACACGCCCGAACTCGCGGGATGGCTCTCGTCGTGGACGTCGAACTCGGCCAACTACGACTCCAATGGACACTTCGTGCGCTTCCTGCTTCAAGAGGGCGCGACCACGTTGGGCGACAGCCCCGGCATCGTGCCACCTGGCGTCCAGGACAACCGGTATCCGCTGCCCGGTGAGAACGGCGGCCAGCCGTGGAAGGACGCGTGGGGAGGTGGGCTTCGATGAGCCGCACGAACCCGGCTCGGAAGACCCCGGTACTGCGGATCACCGCCGTCGCCCTCGTCGCGATGGTGAGCCTGGGGGCCAGCGCCTGGGGCATGGCCAACGAACCTGAGCGCCCTCGGTCCGTGATCGCCGAGTTCGCCGACGCGAGCCCGCTGCTACCGGGCAACGACGTCAAGCTCAACGGGGTCAAGGTCGGCGAGGTCTCCTCGATATCCGTCCACAACGGACACGCCGATGTCTCCATGACCCTGCAGCCGGAGGCATTCCCGATGCACTCGGACGCGAGTGCGTCGGTCCGACCGGTGAGCTTGCTCGGCGAGCGCTTCGTCGAGTTGAAGCGCGGTTCCCCGTCGGCCCCGGCTCTCGGCGCAGGCGACGTGATCCCCGTGTCCCGAACGGGGCAGAACACTGACCTGGACCAGGTCCTCAACGTCCTCGACGACGGCACGGGCGAATCCCTTGCCGCGCTGGTGACGGTGCTGGGCCAGGGTATGCAGGGCAACGGGCGCAACACCGCCGACACCATCAAGGCGCTCGCCCCGGCGATGACCGACGCCGAGGGAATGGCCCGGGTGCTCAACGAGCAGAACGCCACGCTCAACCACCTGGTAGACACCGTGACTCCAGTGGCCCAGTCGCTGGCCGCGGACAACGGGCGCACCCTCGACGGGCTGGTCGCCTCCGCGAACGAGACCCTCGGCACGACGACCGCGCGGCAGGAGGCGCTGCGCGCCACGGTCGCCGAACTGCCCGAGACGCTGGAGGAGGCCCGGTCCACGTTCGCGACCTTGGCAGGCACGGCCCGCACGACGACCCCGACGCTGCGGGAGATCCGGCCCGCCACGGACAACCTCGCCGAGATCAGCCAGGAGATCACCCGCTTCTCCGACGCCGCCGACCCGGCGCTCGCGCGCGCCCAACCGGTGCTGGACCGAGCCCAGTCGCTGCTCGACGAAGCACGTCCGGTCGCCGAACAGCTGCACGCCGCAGGGCCCCCGCTGCGCTCGGTCGCCAGCTCGGCCCGGCCGCTGGCCGAGCAGCTGGGCGGGAATTTCAACAACGTCATGAACTTCGTCCGTGGCTGGGCGTTGTCGACCAACGGGTCGGACGGCATCGCACACTACTTCCGCGCGCTCACGATCGTCACCCCCGAGATCGCGACCGGATCGGTGCCGGCACCCGTCGCCCAGGCCGTTCCGCACCTACCGGCCATTCCGCCACCACCGGGCTTGGGCGGCCAGCCGAACCCGGGGGGCGGTCCGCCGCCGAACCTGGGTGGACTGCTGTCCCCCGAGACCCAGCCCGGCAGCGGAGTCACCGGACTGACACCTGATCAAGAGGGCGGCGCGCTCGACTTTCTGCTGGGAGGCAACTGATGGCGCAGAGCAGCAGCAGGTCTCGCCGAAGGCGCTCGATGCTGGCCGGGGCGGCACTCCTGGCGGTGTTGGCCTGCGCGATCCTGATCGCGCTGACCGCCAGCACCGGCTTGCCGTGGCAGCAGGTCACCAAGGTCAAGGCGTCGTTCCCCGACGTCGGCTCACTGCGGGCGGGCGACGACGTCCGGCTCGGCAACGTTCGCGCCGGGCAGGTGGCCTCGGTCGAACTAGCCGGCGACCGTCCGGTGGTGACCATGCTCCTGGAAGGAGATCGGAAGGTCTTCCGGGACGCGAGCTCCGCTGTGGTCGCCAGATCGGCGCTCGGGCAGAAGTTCGTCGAGCTGAACCCCGGCACCGCCGGTTCCGGACCGCTCCCGCCGGGTGCGGTCATCGCGAGCGGGCCCGGGGACGGCGCGCAGGACATCTCCGATCTGCTCGAGGTGCTGGACGAGCCGACCAGGAACGCGCTCGGGTCGACCCTGCGCGAGACCGGTGGCGGGGCCATCGGTCACTCCCAGGACATGCACGATTCGCTCTCGACGCTGCCGGGGACGTTGGGTGGCCTCGGGGAGGTGTCCCGGGCGCTGAACGCGAACTCCGGCACCGACCTGACCCGGCTGCTGCACACCGCCGACGACGTGGCCACCTCTTTCCAGGGCAGGCAGCAGCAACTCGGCGAACTGGCCGGACACGCGGACAACACCCTGCAAGCGGCCAATGTGGATGGTGGCAAGCCGCTGGCCGACTCGTTGGAGCGGGCGCCGGGAACCCTCGGCCAGGTGCGTACAGCACTGCACGACCTCCGCGGCCCGCTGCACGACACGGGCGTGGCAGCCGCACAGCTGCGTCCCGGCGCCGAAGCGATCGGCGAGGCGACGCCCGACGTCCGCGGGGTGCTCCGCGAGGGCACGCAGCCGCTGGAGAAGGTGCCCGGGATCGCGGCCCCGGCCGAGTCCGCGGTGCGGGCGCTGACCGGCACGCTGCACGACGCGCGTCCGCTGGCTCCGCGGCTGACCAAGGCGCTCACGTCGGCGCAACAACCGCTGCGCGATATCGCGCCGTATTCCAGCGACATCAACATGTTCTTCAGCAACTTCGCGAGCGCGATGCAGTACGGCGACGCCGCCGGGCACTACCTGCGGATCTACCCCCCGGTGGGGCCCGAGACGGCGACCGGTCTGGCTCCGGTGGAGGACCCGACGGTCTCGCGCGACGCCTACCCGGCCCCGGGCGAGATCACCCATCAGCGGGAGACCGGTGTGCTCGGTGAACGGAAGGGGCGCTGATCGTGGTGGCGAAAATCCGTCTGTTCGGCCGCAAGGACGGTCGCCGGAGCCGGATGTCCGCGGTGCGGCTGGGAACCGTGCTCATCGTGTGCACATTGCTGGCCGGCGCGGCGCTGTTCAACAAGGACGCGATCATCACGACGCTGCGCCCCGGGGAGACCGTCCAGATCCACTTCGCCCGCAACTACCGGCTCCAGCCGTACTTCAGCAAGGTAAAGGTGTCGTTCGTGCCGGTCGGGGTCGTCAGCGATGTCGAGGAGCAGCCCGACGGTTCCGCGATGGTCAGCGTCAAGATCTACCCGGGTGTGGATCGCAAGCTGAAATCCCGGCCGAGCGCGCAGATCCGGCCCACGACCCTGCTGGGCGGAAACTACTTCATCGACCTCGTCCCCGGCGGGCCACCGGGAACCTTCTCCGGGACGATCCCCACCGAGCGGACCGGAACGCCGGTGGAACTCGACAAGATCACCAGGACGTTGCAGCCGCCCGCACTGGACGGATTGCGGCATTCCGTCGGGAACCTGGACGAGACGCTGCGCAACGGCGGCCGGGACTCGATCGACCGGTTGCTGGTCGACGCTCCCGGCACGCTCGGCCCGGCCGGTGAGGTGCTGGACGCCGCGCGCGGTCACAACCCGCGGACGGACCTGACCGGACTGGTGCAGGGACTGGAGACGTCCGCGGCCGAGCTGAACCGCAGGGAAGGCCAACTTGGGTCCATCGTGGACGGAGCGCGTGACACGGGGAAGGTGCTCGGCGATCACAGCGAAGACCTGTCGACCGCGGTCGCCGGCCTGCCCGAGACGTTGCACTCCGCCGACAACGGGTTGCGCCGCCTGGACACCAGCCTCGGCAAGCTGCGGGACACCGCCGACGTCGCGCGGCCCGTGGCCGGCGAGTTGGACGACGCCTTGCAGGAGCTGGACCCGGTGTTGGTGAAGGCCGAGCCGTTCGTGAGCGGGCTCAACGAGGTACTCGTCGACGCGCAGCCGGCGGTGCAAGGGCTGGTGCCTGCCAGTTCGGGGCTCGACGCGACGCTGTCGGACCTGAAGGGGCCCGTCCTCGACCGGATCAACGGGCCGGTGAAGCAGTTCCTGCTCAACGACTACAAGGGCGAAGGTCCGTACGCGAACTCCAACACGGACCGGCCGATGTACGAGGAGGTCGCCGGTGCGGTGACGAACCTGAACAAAGTCTCCTCCCACGTCGACGAAAACGGCCACACGGTGGCGATCCAGGTCGGCGTCGGCGCGGGCACCGTCGGCCGGGCACCGGTCAACGTCGAGGCCGTGCTGGACCGGTTGTTCCAACGACTCAAGCAGTACGAGCAGGGGGGACGATGAGCCAGCGAGCCGGCCGTCTGCGGCGCGGTTGGGAACGGGTTCGTACCGAGCCGGGGCTGTGGCGCAACGTCGCGGTGCTGACAGCTCTGATCCTCGTGGCCACCCTCACCGGTGGCTACGTGCTGAGCCAGCAGCGGGTCGAGTGGCCGTGGGAATCCCGGTTCGTGTTCCAGGCGACCTTCCAGGACACGCCGGGGGTGAGCCCCGGCAACGGGCAGGAGGTCCGCGTCGCCGGCGCCACGGTCGGGACCATCGACGCGGCGGACGTCGACGAGCGGGGGCTGGCGCGGCTGACCTTGTCGATCTCCCCGAATATCGAGGTCCACCGCAACGCGACGGTGGTGCTGCGTCCGAAGAGCCCGCTCAACGAGATGTACGTGGAGCTCAACCCGGGCGGTCCGCCAGCCGGGCGCCTCCCCGAGGACGGAGTGCTCCCGCCCGGGCATTCGCAGCGTCCGATCCAGATCGACGAGGCGCTCGGGCACCTGGACGCCGGTGCCCGCGACTCGTTGGGAGCACTGCTGTCGGAGTCCGATGTGGCCCTCGCCGGGGCCCCGCAGAACCTCCCTGGCGGCCTCGCGGCGACCGACAAGGTCGTGCAACGTCTGAAGCCAGTCGTCGAGGCGTTGCGCGTCCGGCGCGAATCGTTGCGGGAACTGGTCACGGCGCTTTCGCAGATCTCGCAGGCCGTCGGCAAGGACGGTGCCCGGCTCGGCGAGCTCGCCGGTTCGCTGGACGCGACGTTGAACGCGCTGGGCGACCAGGACGACGACCTGCGCAACGCGGTGGCGCAGCTGCCGGACTTCTCCCGGCAGCTGCGGGACGCCACGACCGAGGTGCAGGCGCTCAGCGGCCAGCTCGACCCGGCGCTGGACAACCTCAAAAACGCCGCGGGGACGTTGCCCGGAGCGCTGAACCGGCTCTCCGGCACCGTCGATCAGGTCGGCGAGACGGTCGATTCCGGCATGCCGGTGGTCGAGAAGGCCGCCCCGGTGGTGCGCGACCTACGTCCGTTCGTGAGTGATCTGAACCCGGCGCTGCCGAACCTGAAGTCGGTCACCGGCCAACTGGACCGGGTCACCCGGATGCTTGTTCCGACTCTGACCGACCTCGGCCCATTCCTGATCAACACGCGCTCGCTGACCAGCTTGGAGGACGCCAACGGCGGCATCCTGCGGGGCTTCCTGGTGGTCGCTCCGCAGATGGTCCCCGGCGACCCGCTCCGATCCCTGTCCACACCGGCCGAGCAGTACCGGTTCCCGCAGTAGGTGGCATCGATGAAGATCTCCCACTCGGCGCTGCCGAGAATCCGGCTGTCGATCCTGATCACCTTCATGCTCTTGTGCGCGGTGATTTTCGGGTTCCTGTGGGTCAACTCCGGTGGTCGCCTGCCACTGGTGACACGCGACGGCTACCGGGTCGGCCTCACCGTGCCGAAGGCATCGAACCTGGTGCAGAACTCCGACGTCATGATCGCCGGCGTGCGGGTCGGCAAGGTGGCGGGCGTCCACCCGCAAGGCGGCGGGGCACACGTGACCATGCAGCTGGATGAGAATGCCCCGTTGCACCAGGGCGCTTCGGTCCAGGTGCGGGAAAAGACGCTGATCAACGAAACGTACTTGGAGATCGCCGACGGGCATGGGCCGCCGCTGGCCACCGGGAGCGAGCTGCCGCCCGGCGCGGGCAAGCCGCCGGTCGAGCTCGACGACGTGCTGCGCACCCTCGACCCCGGAACCCGGCAGGCGCTCGCCTCCAGCGTGCGATCGCTGGGCATGGCCACCGCCGACAATCGGTCCTCAGTGGACCGGACATTGAGCGGGCTCGGCGACCTCGGGCGCAACGGTCATGACGCGGTCGCCGCGCTGGCCGCGCAGTCCGGAGATCTGCGCCAGCTGACCGCCAACACGACGACGCTGCTGGTCGCGCTCGACTCCCGGCAGGGACAGATCGCCGATCTGGTGGACAACACCAACCGGCTCGCGACTGTCACCGACAGCAACTCGGCGCAGATCGAGCAGGTCGTGCGCGACCTGCCGGGGGTGCTCGACTCGGCGCAGGCGGCGACGGAGAGCCTGCGCCCGCTGTCCGGGGCACTGCAGCCGGTCGCCGCTGACCTGCGTACCGCGGCGCCGGGACTCAGCCAGGCGGTGCGCGAACTGCCGCAGACCTCGGCGTCGTTGCGTGGACTGCTGCCCGCGCTCGACAGCGCTCTCGGCAAGGCGAACCCGACGCTGAAGCGGGTTCCGCCGGTGGCCGCGGACGCCAGCGGGCTGGTGCCGCCGCTGCAGGCGGATCTCAACCACCTCAACCCGATGCTGGCCTACCTGCAGCCCTACGGGCCGGACATCGCGCACACGCTCGTCAACTGGGGCGCCTCGATGAACGGCGGCAACACCGAAGGCAAGGCCCTGCGCCTGCTTCCCACGCTGAGCCCCCAGAGCGTCACCGGGAATCCCGTGGACATCAACGTGGGACCGCTCAAGCGCCGCAATCCGTACACGGCTCCCGGCCAAGCCAACTACCCGGGTGTCTGGGAGGGCACGTACCCCCGCGTTGAGGAGGAACAGCCGCCCCGATGATGGAACGGCACGAAAGTCAGGACCGTCCCGCGGCGGACGAGGGCTCGTCTCGTGGGCTCCGAGCGCGCTTGCGACGCGGCATCTCCCCGCGGCGATGGACCAGACGGGGCGTGCTGACCGCGATCGCGGCTGGACTCGTCGCGGTCTTCGCCGTCACCGGACTCGCCCAGGTCAGCATCCAGACCTCGGTGACGTCCTTCCTGCCGACCCGGGATCCCGCCGTGTCCACCATGGACAAAAAGGCCGGATCCTTCGGCGGGGACCCGATCGTGGTGCACCTGCGATCCGAACGCCCCGGGGAACTGCTGGATCCCGGCCACCTGAACAAACTCGTGCGGCTGGAGGGCGAGTTGTCCGGGCTGCCGGACGTGTCGAGCGTCTACGGACCCGGCACGACGCTCAATCAGCTCGCCGGGCGCGCCCAGGACTTCCTCGCTGAGCTGACCGGCCGCAGGGATGCCGAGCGCGCCAAGGCCGTGGCGCTCGCGCGGAGCAGCGGAGCCGGCCAGCAGGAGGCCGCTGCGGAGGGGGAGCGCGCCGCCGCCGAGTTCGACCGGCGCTACGGCCCGCTGCTGGTTCAGGGGATGCCTGCGGGACTTCCGACCCTGCAGAATCCGAACTTCGTGAAATCGGTGATCTTTGCCGAGAACGGGGTGCGCCCGCAGTGGCAGTTCATCGTTCCGTCCCCGGATTCCGCCGCGGTGCTCGTCCGGCCCCGCGAAGGGATGGATGCCGACGCGACCCAGCGGCTCGTCGACAACGTCCACCGGGCGGTCTCGCAAGCCGACGTCGGTGCGCGCGAGACGACGGTCTCGGGGGTGCCGGTGCTCGCTTCCGCGCTGAGTTCTCAGGTCGCTCGGGAAGTGCCGCTGATCGGCGGGCTCGCGGTGCTCGCCGTCGGCGCGTGCTTCCTGCTGGTGCCCTGGACCCGGTGGCGGCGCAGATTGCTACCGGTGATCACGACGCTCATCGCGATCGCCCTGACGTTGGCGGTGTTCGGCTGGGCGGGACGGCCGTTATCGCTCGGCGTCGTGGCGTTCCTGTCGGTCCTGCTGGGCGTCGGTTCCTACTACCCGACGTATTTCGCCCAACACGCGCGCAGCCGGGTAGTACTCGTGGTGGCCGGTGGCAGCGCGGCCAGCTTCGCCACGTTGCTGCTGTCACCGCTACCGTTCGTGCGTGACCTGGGCATGACCTTGGCCGTGGGCGTGCTCTTCTCAGCCGGGGTCGGAATGCTGCTCGTGCGCCGGTTCTTCCCGGATTCCGGTGCCCGAGATCCCGGTGCGTGGACCGGAAAATCGCCACCGCGGTCCGGAACCGGTCCGTCGCGGAGCTGGGTGATGACCGGCGTGGCAGCCGTGTGCGTGGCTGGCGTCGGGTGGACCGCGCTGCCGAACATGCCGCTGGACGCCAACATCGAGCACTTCGCCGCCGGACTGCCTGCCTACCAGGACGCGCGCCATGTCGAGCAGGACGTGGGCTCCTCCGGCGAGGTCGACGTCGTGCTGCAAGGGCCAGACGTCACCTCACCCGAGGCGATGGAATGGATGCAGCGAACCCAGGCACTGATCGTGACCGAGCACGGCGACAGCATGCAGCCCGTGCTCTCCTTGCCCGCTCTGCTGTCGTTCCTGGGCCAAGGGGCCAGCGGCGAGCAGATCGCCTCCGGAATGCGGATGCTGCCGCCCTACCTCGCCGGAGCGGTAGCGCGGGACGACCACCGCGGCGCCGTGATGATCTACGGGGTCCGGATGGACGACCTCGGCGAGCTCAAAGCGCTGCGCGACGACGTTCAGCGCCTGCTGCCTCCGCCGCCGAGCGGATATCAGGCGGAGCTGACCGGACTTCCCGTGGTGGCGGTGCGCGGGCAGGAGCTGGTCTCCGAGGGTCGCGTCGTGGGCAACGTCCTCGGCATCCTCGGCGCGGGCGCCGTGCTGGCGCTCGGACTACGCCGCCGCTCGGACGCGCTGCGCGCGGTAGTAGCCGGTGCGATGGCCACCGGCATCGGGTTTTTCGGCCTGTGGGCGCTGGGCATCGCACTGAGCCCGATCACGGTCGCGCTCGGGTCGCTGACCGCTGCGGTGGGATGTGAGTTCACGGTGCTGCTCGCCGACTCCGTGCGCACCGGAAATCGCGGTCTGCGCCGGTCGATCGCGCTGGCGACCAGCACGTCGGCCGTCGGATACGCCGTGCTCGCATTCTCCGATCTCGCCGCCATCCGGGAGTTCGGCCTGCTGCTGGCCGCGGCAGTGCTGATCTCGCTCGGATCCGCGGCGTGCGTGGTGTGGCTGACCACCGGGCGGGAACGTCCGCAACAGCCGGCGGACGGGGACGTGCAGCGACATGTTCCAGCTTTTGCACGCACAGCACAGGGAGTCGACTGATGGAGTCCAAACAGAACCAGGAGCTCGACGAGGCGGACCCCGGTGCAGAAGACGCTCCGGCGGTCGATTCCTCCGACGAGGTCTCCGAGAACTCATCCGTCGATGCGGACGGCGAAACCGGGCCGGACGTACCGGAGGGCTTGCAGGAACCAGGGTTCGGGCAGCGATGGCGACGGCGGCTGGCTGCCCCCCGCGCACGCAAGGTGCTTGCCGCGTGCGCGATCCTGCTGCTCGCGCTCGGCGGTGGTGGCTACTTCTGGCTCCGCGCCGGGACATTGCCGGATGGGGTGGCGTTGCGGGTGAACGACCGTGACGTCACCGTCGAGCAGTTCGAAGGCAAGGTCCGCACGATGAAGGCGCTGTACGGCGTGCAGCAGCCCAGCGATCCTGCCGGCCAGGCCGAATTCCGCCGCATGACCGCGAAGAGCTATGCCCTGCAACTGGTGCTAGAACAGGCCGGGCGGGAGCGCAACGTGGTCGTCCCGGACAAGGCCGCGCGCGACGTCCTCGATCGGTACATCACCGAGCAGGCCGGCGAAGGCGCCCAGGCGCGCGCCAAGTTCGTCGAAGCCTTGGGCAACGCCGGTACCTCGGAACCTGACGTGGTGGCCGAGATCAAGCGAATGCTCCAGGTGAACCGGCTGTTCGAGCAGACCACGAAGGGCAGCACCGTCACCGACGAGGATGTGCGCCGCGCGTTCCCGGAACGGAAGGCGTCGCTGGGCACGCCGGAAACGCGGGACCTGCGCAACATCGTGGTTCGCACCCGCGAGGACGCCGACCGGGTGCTGTCCCGGTTGCGCGCGGGAGAGCCCTTCGAAGCGGTGGCCGCCGACGTGAGCCTGGACGGGCAGACCAGGGCTGCGGGCGGTCAGCTGGGCAAACTGGAAGCGGCGCAGCTGGAAGACGGCTATGCCAAGGCCGCTTTCCAGCCGCCGCAGGGCGTTCCGTTCGGTCCGGTGCAGACCCAGCACGGGTGGAACGTGGGCGAAGTGCTGGGCGTGCACCCGCCGGTTCCGGCCGTGTTCGAGCAGGTGCGCGACCAGCTCAAGCAGCAGCTCACCTACGAGAAGACGATGGACCGCTGGCAGAAGTGGCTCGGCGACCGGCTCCGCGCGGCCGACGTGTCCTACGCCGATGACTACCGGCCGGCCGACCCGGACTCGCCGCCGAAGGTCGCGCCGGGGAAGCCGGAAACCGGTCGGCAGCCACCGGCGCCGAAGTGAGGAGAGCGACGTGTGGTGGACCTCGGTGACGCAGCTCGTCCTGGGTGCGGCGGTGTTCCTCATCGGCTGGTGGGGGCGGCGCAACGCCGGCGAGCTCGTCGCCAGGTCCCGCGCGGGCGCGACCAGCACGGAGCCCACCGCGGAATCCCGGCAATGGCGGGTGATTCGACGCGGTGGGCTCGTGTGCCAGATGGTGGGCGCCTTCTTCGCAGCGCTCAGCGCACTGCCGCTGCTATGAGGTGCGAAGCGCCGCGAACGGATCAGACGTCGCTGCGGTAGAACCGCGATACGGCTTCGGCGCGATTCGCCGCACCCAGCTTGCGCAGGATGTGTTTGACATGGGACTTGACGGTTCCTTCGGAAACGATCAGGTTGCTCGCGATGCGCGCGTTGGTGTGCCCGATCGCCATCAGCCGGAACACGTCCTGTTCGCGGTGGGTGAGCAGGGACCGGACGCTGTCGGCCTCGTCTGCCGGTGGGGAAGCGGTGCGTGGCACCCGCGCGGCTATGGGGGCGGTGTCGTTTCCGGCGTTCAACCGGATATCGGAGTCGACGAACTCGTCGACGATGTCGTTGACCCGCGCCGTGTGTTCCTGGAGCTGGTTCCGCAGCGTGCGCAGGCGATCGTGTAGCACGGTCCGCTCGACGGCGTAGCCGATGCCTTCCGCGAACATCCCCAGAACTTCGCGGTGGAAGTCTTCCACCCTCGTCGAATCGGTGGCTTCGTCGGCGTGCAGCAACCCGATCGCGTCGGCGCCGGACATCACCGGCGCGGCCACGTAAGCCTTGGTCCGCGTGACATCCTTGAGTTCGGGATGAATGCGCGGATTCGACTGGGCATCGGGGATGAGGATCGACTGGCGTCTGCGGAGCATCTCGGCTTCGGGCAGCACGTGGGTCAGCTGCCGCGGGTTGGCGCTGCCGGCCGAGACCATTGCTTCGGCGAGTTTCGGATCCTCCTGTACGAACGCAGCGCGGGCGATCCACCGCGAGTCGTCGATGCGCGAGACCAGCGCCCGTCGGAAGCCGAACCCGTGGATCTCCTCGGGGATGCGGTCGACCAGCTGGTCCAGCGTCTGCGCGCTCCGCAAGCGTTGTAGCGCACGCTGGACCTCCATGATCGAATGGGTGCGCTCGTTGAACAGGGAGTCGCGCAGGAACACTTGCATCTGGTGCAGGCGGATCGTCAGCGCCACCAAGCGCTGCGCGGCGTCCGCCGGTCCGGTGGCCAGTTGTGCCAGCCGTTCGGAAGCTGCTCGTTCGGCTCCAGCCAGTGCCCGCAACGCGGTTCGGTGGTCGAAGTCGGCCCCTGGGCCGGTCGACCCCAAGTCGGTCCCGGTAAGCTTGCTCGCAAGCCGGAGGATCTCGGGAACTCGTTCCAACTCTTGGCGAGGATCGACGGGCGTGAGCACGGGTGTCCGCGTCGCCGTCGGCAGCGAGCTGCCGGTGTCCGGCCACGCCGTGGTGGTCTCGTTCATGGCCATCTCCTCGTTGAGCGGCTGTGGTCGTCGGCGGGCCCGCCGGGTGCCGAGGTGGGCGGGGAGTCTAACTCCTGCATCCGCCAGAACGGTTGCTCTGAACGGTCACACCCGGTGAGCCCCGGATGCACGAGGGTCGGCCGTCGCGTGGACTCGGCGCGGGAACGCGGTATCCGGAACGCCCCGCCGCTGTCCGGCGGGCGCACCGAGTCACGCCGGAGCGATGTGGTGCGCTCCGAGATCCGTGCTTGAGCGATGACCGAACTTCGTCCGCAGCGATTGCAAGGGCATCCCTTCCGGCAGGTCGTGCGCGGTTCGCCGCGAGTCGATGCCCGCGCGGTGACAGCTTGCTCCCGCGCGCTTTCTCCTGGTGAGTGGTGGATTTCGGGGCTGGCACCGCTCAGGGCTTCCCCGTTGGAAGGTTTCAGTGTCAGGTTCCGGGTGAACATCGCATGGCGCGGTTCGGCGACCATGCCAGCGAATGCGGCTTCTGGTTAACTTTGGGCTAAATGTAGTAAATAACAGACCAAAATGCAAGGTGCTTGCCGGGTACGGAGAGCACTTAGCGCCTCCTGCGACGAACCCTGGTCGCCGACCGGCGACCATCCGGATCTACCCCTGTTCGGCGGTGCAAACACTCCCCAAGGAAGAGGTGCACGACCGCAGCCCCGCGGAGCATCGGTACCCGAGCGACGACGAGCCGCCATGGCGGCGGAGGGGAGTTGGCGAGATGGACCGTTCCGGTGGGGAACAGAACCCGGGCAGCCGACGCAGGAACCGTGCTCGGCGCCGGCTGAACGGTCCTGCCCTCGCGCTGGTGGGCGTTCTGGTCGCCAGCGGCAGCGCGGGATCGGCGGTGACCTCAGCAGAGAGGGATCCGGACGCGTCGTCCGCAGACGGGGGAGTGGCCGGCATCCGGACCTCCTCGCGGCCTGCTGCGCCCTGGCACT
Source organism: Saccharopolyspora galaxeae (assembly GCF_016526145.1). GTDB lineage: Bacteria > Actinomycetota > Actinomycetes > Mycobacteriales > Pseudonocardiaceae > Saccharopolyspora_C > Saccharopolyspora_C galaxeae. The sequence goes on along the minus strand of NZ_JADDUE010000024.1, from coordinate 902 downwards.
CGAAGCAGGAGCAGGTGCAACCGCGACCCGTCGCGCAGCGATCCGTCCTGACCCCGCAGGATGCCGCTCCGAAGTACGGTATCCCGGCGACCGCGCTGGACGCCTACCGTCGCGCCGAGGCCGTGAGCGCGCGGACCGCCCCGGGCTGCCATCTCGACTGGGCGATGCTGGCCGGGATTGGCAAGGTGGAATCGGGCCATGCCAACGATGGCGACCTCGCCGCGAACGGCGACCTCCTTAACGAGATATATGGCCCGGCGCTCGACGGATCGCCGAACCGGGCCGCGATCCGGGACGGTGCCGGTTGGATGCGCGCGGCAGGCCCGATGCAGTTCCTTCCGTCCACTTGGGACAAATGGGGGGCGGACGGGAATGCCGACGGACGCGCCGATCCGCAAAACATGTACGATTCCGCGTTGGCAACCGGGCGCTACCTCTGCGGTGCCGGACGAAATCTGCATGACGGTGTCGACCTTCAGCAGGCCATTCTCACCTACAACCACTCCGCGGATTACGTCGACCTGGTGCTGTCGTGGGCGCGGACGTATCACAACGGTGGCGGTCCAATACCGGACCGTCCCGGTTCCGTGGCGGAGAACAGCAGGGCCAGCGGCGGTGCTCCGCAGTCACCGGACGTCGTCGCGCCCGAACAACCACCCGCGTCGGAGCCTCCGCCCGCGCCGACACCGAGTCCTCGGCCGCAGCCTCCGGAGGACGGCGGCTCCGACGAGCCGCCCGCACCGGCGCGGCCCGCGCCCGAGCCGCCGAAAAAACCGCTCCTGCCGGAGCCGGTGCACAACGTCTTGCCGCCCCCGGTGCGCGATCAGCTCCGCCCGGTCGAGGACGGACTGGCGCGCACGATCCACTCTCCGCTCTCAATGCTGACGCCGAAACACGAGCGG
>NZ_JADDUE010000023.1 GCF_016526145.1 Saccharopolyspora galaxeae | reverse complement strand
AACTCTACCGCGTGATTGCGATACTCGGCAGTGTACCTCCGGCGCGACGCCGCCATCATCCACCCCTTTCACAGACAGTCGATCACTACTCTCGGCTGTCCGCCAAAGCGGGAACGGTCCAGGCTTAGCCGTTCTGATCGGAGTCGGACTGATGGAGTGGCCGGTGGGACTCGCGCTGGGTGTGGGCCACGTGCTTGCGACCAGCCACCACAACAAGCTTCTGCAAGACTTCGGCGATGCGCTCGAAGAAGCCTGACCCGTGATCCGCACGGGCACGTCGCCCCGTTGTGCACCGCGGTGGATGTTTTTCGACGTATGCCGGCATTTCATTCCGGCCGGCCGAAGGAGCAACGGTGGACACGTCCGGAACCACGATCAGCGCCGCCGCGGCACTGCGAACGGTGGCAAACGAAGCCAGCGAACGCCATGCAGCCGACCTGGGTTGGTGAGTGAGTCTCGTGCTCGGTCTTGTGCAGGGGTGGTTCGAGCAGGCGACGGCGACGCTGCGCACCGCGGCGGAGGCTAGCCCCACCCGGACGAGTTGGTCGCAGGACGGGAGTACCTGCGTCGCATTGCAGGGCATCGCAGATCCGGACAAGGCGGAGCTGGTCGAGCAGGTGGCCGACCGCCTGCGAGCGTTGGCCGGGGTCCGCTGGGTGGAGGTCAACGCCGCTTTGGGCTGCCTGGTGGTCGGCCACGACGAGGCCGTGATCGAAGCCGCCGAGCTGGTGTCCGAAGTGGACGACTCGGTGGAACTGGTCGGGTTGACCGGGTATTTCGCCGAAACCAGCGTTGCGCATCCGGCCAGTCCCTGATGCGCCCCGGGTTCTGTGCAGGCTCTGATTCCAGGAAGGATGCGGAGCGTGGCGGCACCGAAGAAGTACAGCGATGAGCTGCGTGAGCGGGCGACGCGGATGGCGTTGGACGCGATCGAGGCCGAGGGGCAGCGGAGGGTGGCGATCCGGCGGGTCGCGGGTCAGTTGGACGTGCATCCGGAGGCGTTGCGGTCGTGGGTCAAGCGTGCCGAGGTCGACGCGGGCACGGCGCCGGGCCGCACCAGCGGGGACGCGCGGCGGATCGCGGAGCTGGAACGCGAGAATCGTGAATTGCGGCGGGCGAACGAGACCCTGAAGACGGCGTCGGCGTTTTTCGCCGCGGCGGAGCTCGACCGCACAACCAAGTAGCCCCTGCGGCTTCCGGCGAGTTTCGCCAGGTGCCGCTCGCGGTGGCCATCGCCTATATCGATGCCTACCGTGAGCAGGTAGTCGAGGGTAAGAAGCTCGGGGTCGAGCCGATCTGCGCTGTGCTGAACGAGGCAGGAGTGCGGATCGCCCCGAGAACGTATTGGGCATCCAAGAAACGTGCCCCATCGAAAAGGGCGGTGCGGGACGAGGAACTGAAAACAGAGATCCAGCGGGTGTTTCACGCGAACTACGGCGTGTACGGCGCGCGGAAAATCCATGCTCAGCTTCGGCGGGAAGGCGTCGGAGTGGCGCGCTGCACCGTGGAGCGGCTGATGCGCCAGACGGGCTTACAGGGCCTGCGGCGTGGCCGGCGACCTCGCACGACGGTGGCCGACGGTGCGGAGCTGACGGCGGCGGATCTGGTCGAGCGGTCGTTCACCGCTGCCGGCCCGAACCGTTTGTGGGTTGCTGACATCACCTATATCCGCACGTTTTCGGGATGGGTATATGCCGCGTTCGTGATCGATGTCTATTCCAGGATGGTGGTCGGCTGGCAGGTAGCAACCTCGCTGCACACGAATCTGGCGTTGGACGCGCTGGAAATGGGGATCTGGGCCAGGAAACGAGCCGGCCTCGACGTGACCGGCCTGGTTCACCATTCCGACCGTGGAGTGCAGTATCGCGCGATTCGCTATACCGAGCGGCTCGCCGAGGCCGACGCGGTCGCATCCGTGGGCTCTCGTGGTGATTCCTACGACAACGCGATGGCCGAAGCGTTCAATTCGCTCGTGAAAGGAGAGTTGATCCACAACCCGGTCTCCCGCGGACGCGGGTGGTATTCGATTCGGGATGTCGAGATCGCCGTGGCCGAATACGTCGACTGGTACAACCAACGGCGCGTCCACGGCCAACTTGGCCAGTACACCCCGGCCGAGGTCGAGTCCGCCTACCAGGCGGCAGGCTACGATCACACCATCGAGCCCGCCCGGGCCCGATGACAAGGCACAACGCCTGCATCAAACCCGGGGCGCATCATGGCCTGATCTACACCTGCGGGCCGTGGATCGGCGTAAAGCCTCGTCGAACGGCGTTGACGCGGTGTCCAGGGGATCCTTACGGCACGGATCTCCGACCCTCGGGGGCTCTCCGCGCCGCGTTGGTCGGCGCAGCCATACGGCCATGCAGTGCGCCGACAGAGCTCAGTCGGAGAAGTTCGACCGAGTGGGTCGGATAACCAGCGGAGTTCGAGTCTTGGAGGGCTTTCCGCCGAAGGGCTTCGGATGCGTAGTCTGTTGAGGTTCGGCTGACCGGTGAGAAGAGGTGGACCAGCTGTGCCACGTGTCGGTGTGCTCTGCGATCCGGATTTTCCGGAGTACGTGGCGAAGCGGTTGGCGGAGTCCGTGCCGGGCCGGCTCGGCGAGCAGCTCGGTGATGATCGGGAGTGGTCGCTCGAGGTCGTGTGTGACCCCGTGGCAGCGGGCCGGAGCAACGCCCAAGAGATCTTGCAAGCCGCGCGCGACCAGCGGCAGCGCAACGGTTGGGACTACGCGGTGTGCCTGACCGATCTTCCGCTGCGCTTCGAAGGATCACCTGTGCTGGCGGATATCGGGGTCGACGAGGGCATCGGCGTGGTATCGCTGCCCGCCCTCGGTGGTGTGCAGCCCCTTCGGCGAGCACAGCAGATGGTCGTCCAAGTCCTCGATGAGATTCTCGGCGCCACCGAGCAGTCGCAGCAGCGGCCCTACACCCAGCGTCGGCGCGGCTTGCACAGCACGTTGACCGAGCTGCTGGCTCCGATCCGGCGGGAGAACCCGGATCGGGACGAGATCGGCATCCGCTACCGCGCAACCCGCAAGCGCGGACGGGTACGCCTGCTGTCCGGGATGGTGCGCAGCAACAGTCCTTGGCGCCTGGTGCTGGGCATGTCCAGCGCGCTCGCCGCCGCACTCGCCACCAGCGCTTTCGGACTTTCGTCCAGCACCATTTGGCAGATCAGCTACCAGCTCGACGTGGGGCGGCAGGTCGTGGCAGCGTTGGCCTCGATCGCGCTGCTGGTCTTCTGGCTGATCACTGCGCATCAGTTGTGGGAAAAGCCGCACCAGGCGCACGACCGGGAGCTGCGCGTCCTTTACAACACCTCGACGGTGCTGACCTTGGCGCTCGGTGTCGGATGTTTGTACGTCGCCTTGTTCGCCATCAATTTTGTCGTGGCGTATTTCCTCGTTCCGAGCAGCTTGCTGGCCAGTTCGGTGCAGAGTTCTGCGATCACGATCGGCACCTACGCGACGCTGGCCTGGGGGTTCACGACCATGGGCGTGGTCGCGGGCGCGCTGGGATCCAGCTTGGAAAGCGATCAAGCCGTTCGTCAGGCCGCCTACGGCTACCGCGAATCCCAACGTCGAGCCGCACATCAGGAAGCAGCCGAGTAATTCTTCTGCGAGCCAGGACCGACATCGGTACCGGGCTTCGCACATATGATTAAAAACGGCGCGGCCGGGTAACACGCACGCATGGTCGAACCTAGGGCCCGAGCATGCCACCCGGTCAGCACCGGCGATGACGAACAGTCAGCCGCTCGCTGTCTCGCGTGCAGGCGGAATGTGCCTGCCGACAAGACTCGGGACAGATACCTGCACCACACTCGGTACGGCACCTGGTGTCCGGGTCTGCGCGGGGGCATGGAGCAATACGATCCGCACCGGGTACATCCCCCCGCCGACGAGTAGATGGACGCTACGGCTCTACCGAAGCCGATTGAGAGCGGAGGGACGACTCTCGGCTCGCTGCAATTCGGAGCGGCGTGGAGTGCCGCGTCCAGCTAATTGCCGGGCGCGGCACTTCGCGACTTAAAACCAGTGGCTCCGTCCGCCGACCTTGGTACCGGCGCGCCCGAGGACGAGCAGAACGAGTCCGACCACGAGCAGAATGCCGCCCACGGTTGTAAGGATCGAGATCTGTAGCACGATACCGAGGACGAGGAGGATGACTCCTAGAGTGATCATCGACAATCTCCCGTAGGTAGGTTTTTCGGCCACACCGGCGATACCCCGGCCACCGCGAACTCAACCCGGACTGCAGAAATGATTCGCGCCATCCTTTGCAGCGGTCGCTCGCTGCCCTTGTTCCACATGATCAATAGTGGTCGATTTCACGAATTTCTTTACTCGAAACCTTGGGTAAGCGGGCGGTAACCCGGTGACATTACCCGCCAGAGCCGGTCGACCGCTCCGCAACGAGTCGTGCGTTTCCGTTCTCGCATCCGACTGTCACGACCCTGCATGTCGAGGCGCACCCTCGGCGGCGTGCTCCCTATCGGATTCTTCCGCACCGTCGGGTTGTGGCTGCGTCCACGTGGTCACGGCAGTATGAACAGTGGTCATCAGCGGTACGGCCAACAACGCTCCAGAGACTCCGGCGAGAGTTGAGCCTGCGGTCACTCCGAAGACGATTGCTACGGGATGTATTCGCACCGCATCGCCGAGCAGCCACGGTTGCAGAACGTTGCCCTCCAACTGCTGCACTGCGACCACGACGACCAGAACGATGACTGCAGCGATCAGACCTCGTGTCACCGCTGCAACGAGCACTGCTATCAGTCCGGACACCAATGCCCCGACGACGGGCAGAAAGCCGCTCAGGAACACCAAGGCCGTGATCGGCCCAGCCAGCGGTACGCCGACGACCACCAGGCCGAGGCCGATCCCGACGGCGTCGGCGGCGGCGACGACCGCGGTCGCACGCATGAAACCCGTCAACGATCGGAATGATCGCCGACCCGCCTCTACGATGCGGGAGCGCTGACTCGCCGGGACGAGCCGACATGCGGCCGTCCACAACCGCGGGCCCTGATAAAGGAAAAACACGAGAGCGAACATGGTGAGCAGCGCCCCGGTTAGCAGCGTGCCCATGGTCGAAGTAGTAGTGAACGCTTGCTGAGTCAGTTGCCGCCGGTTGCTGCTCAGCCACTCGACCAACTGCTGTTGCACGCCGGCGAGCTGCTCGGGCGCCAAGCGCAGTGGTCCGTGCACTGCCCAATCACGTGCGACCTGGACGCTGGTCGTCAAGTGCCCGGCCAACACGTCTACGTTGTTCAGCACGGACACGACCACGAACAGCAGCACAGCTGTCACTGCGACGAGGCCGGTGAGCATGACGATCGCTGTAGCCGCGCCGAGTGGCATTCCCCTCCGACTCAGCGCAGCCACGAACGGCCGCAACAGTGAGGCCAGCAAAATGGCGAGTGCCAGCGGTAACACGACGACCAACAACCGCGCGGCGGCCCAGATCACGACAGCCGCCGCCGCTGCTATCACCAACCAACGACCGAAGAATACGGCCGCCGCACGCAGCGTGGAATCAGTCCCGGACGAGTCTCCGCCTTGAGTCAGTAAGCTGTTCACACAAAAGCTACTGCCCATCGCTGCTGACCGACAAACCCCGTGCGGCACATCTGTCAGTCGCGGTGGTTCGCGGTTTCTCCGGCCACCAGCCGGGCGGCGACGTCGCGGAGTTTGACGTTGGACTGCTGGGAAGCGGTCCGCAGGTAGTCGAACGCCTGCTCCGGGCCGCAGTGGTGGCGTGCCATCAACAGACCTTTGGCCTGCCCGATCACGTCGCGGTTGTCCAGCGCGTCCCCGAGCTGGTCGGCGAGCCGGCGGGCTTGTTGGTGGCGGTAGGCGTGGTTGATCGCGGTCGACAGCGCGTGCGTGAACAGTTCCAGCAGCGCTTCGTCGAGCGGATCGAAAGCCTGGTGCTGCGGCGTGGTCAGGTTCAGCGCCGCCGAAGTGTTCACGATGTCGTCGTCGATGAGCAGCGGAACGCCGACCGCTACCGCGACGTCCTGATCCCGGGCCGCTCGGGAGAATTCCGGCCACCGGTCGGTCTCGGCGGTGTCCAGGCGAACCAGTCGCCCGGTGCGGGCCGCGTGCAGGCAAGGGCCGTCTTCGGCGCTGTATTGGTGCTCGTCGAGTTCCGCCGCCCACGGATGCGTGGCCGCGGCCGTTCGCGCGTGTTCGTGGCGCAGCACGGTGACGCTGGCACTACCGGTGTCGGGGATCGTGGCCAACGCGGAGTCGGTCAGCCTGGTGAGCACGGTATCGAGCGACTCGAACCGATCCAGCAGCGCAGAGAGCTGATCGAAAGCATCGGTGACGTCTTCGACCCGCCGCGCGGGGTGTTCGGCATTCACCGCGCTCAATCCTCCTCATCCACGCGTTCGGCAGGACCGGGGATGTGCGCGCTACGTCGGAACGAGCACACCCCCGTCGTGGCCCTGGGCCTGCCGCAGCTTCCGGCTGAACCGGACAGGCCTCGGTCTGTTGCTTCCCCGGGTACAGCACCGACCTAATCGGGCCGGTACCCCGGACGCTGCGGAACGCAAACAACCTACCGGAGCTCGAATCGAGTGGTAGTCAGCAGGTTTACCGTCGCCCAGCGGCGGGCACTTTCCCGGACGTCAGGGCCTTCGGGTGCCGAATGCCCTGCCCCGCCGGTTGAACGCCACGGCCAGCTGACGGGGCCACCCCGCTGCAGGAGCGAGGGGCCTCAGCACGCCGGAGAAATGCGTCTCACCGCGGCTCGAAGCTTCTCCTCCCCTACAGCGCACGCCAAACGTGCAAGCCATGTGAGGAGTTGAGTTCCGGATGACCGTCATCCACACCAAGGTGGCTGACCGCTACCCGACTCGTTCGTCGGCCCGAAGCGCGATCTTTCCTCGCCGGGACCCGGTCGTCTGGTCGGATCCGGCTGCCGGTCCGGCGGACAGCGATCAGCTGCTCGCCCATCAGCGGTCCGGGTTTCACGCGGTCGACCTGCTGTCGCCGGGTGAGGTCCAGCACCATTGGCGGGAGCTGGAACGGTTGACCGCCGACCCGCAGGTTCGCGCGGATGAGCGCACGGTCGTGGAGAAGGGGACCGACGAAGTTCGCTCCATCTTCGACGTGCACCACCTGAGCCCGGCGATCGTCGATCTCGTGCACGATCCGCGAGTGCTCGACCGCGCGCGGCAGATCCTGGGTTCCGAGGTGTACGTGCACCAGAGCCGGATCAACTACATGCCGGGTTTCCGCGGTGGCGGCTTCTACTGGCACTCGGATTTCGAGACCTGGCACGCCGAAGACGGCATGCCCGCTCCCCGGGCGGTGAGCCTGTCCATCGCGCTGACCGACAACTATCCGTTCAACGGGGGGTTGATGCTGATGCCCGGCGCGCACCGGTCGTTCGTGTCGTGCGCGGGCGAGACCCCGGCGGAGAACTACAAGTCCTCGCTGGTCGAGCAGCGGGCCGGAGTACCGGGCGAGAACGACATCACCCGGCTGGCATACGAGCACGGCATCGAGCAGTTCACCGGTCCGGCCGGGTCGGCGCTGTGGTTCGACTCGAACTCGATGCACGGCTCCGGCAACAACATCACGCCGTTCCCTCGATCGAACATCTTCATCGTCTTCAACAGCGTGCACAACACGCTGGACGAGCCGTTCGCCGCGAAGCATCCGCGACCGGAGTTCGTCGCATCCCGCGACTTCGAACCCGTCTGGCGGTGAGCAGAAAAACCACGAGGCCCGCGAGCCCGTTCGGAAAGGAGCAGACATGAACTACGACGAATTTCTGACCCGAGTCGGACAGCGAGGTGGCCCCACCGAGCGCGAGCACGCCGACGCCGCGACCAAGCAGATCCTGGCAGCAGTGGGCCAGCGCTTGGCGGGCAACGAACCCCGGGATCTGGCCAGCCAGCTCCCGGCCGAGTTGCAGGCTCCGTTGCTGCGGCCCACCGGGCAAGCCGAGATCGGCGACGACCTCGACGATTTCCTGCGACGCGTGTCCGACCGCGAAGGACGCGGTTGCACCACCGAGCAGGCCTTGACCCATGCGAGGGCGGTGTTGAGCAGCATCGCCGAGTTCGTCTCGGCGGGCGAGATCCACGACCTGCGCTCGCAGCTGCCGACCGGATACGCGCCCCTTTTCGAGTCACCGCAGCAGTCCTGAACGGTGCGCACGCAGTGGCGTCCCGCTTGTCGCGAGCGGAGACGCCACTGCGCCGCCGTGCGCGAACTACGCGCTTTCGTTGCTACGAAGGCACGACCGGTGCCAGCCATCCATCGTCGGCCGTGCTCCAGTCGGCGCTGCGGGTCCAACCGGCGGCCAGCAGCTCCTCGTCGGCCTGCTCGGTGACCTCCGCACCACCCGCCACTGCCAACTCGGTCACTGGCATCCCCCGATCGTCTCGAACGACGACGGTCGACCTGCCGTCGGTCGCGTGGATCAGATGCGCGTTGTTGGCCATCTGCTCGTCCTCCTCATGTCAGCTGCTGGAATCTTCCGGCGTGCGGGGACTTTCGCCCCGGGAACTCCGCGGGAGGGTGCCGGGTCGCGACGTCGTTCGGTCACCGGACTTCTCCCAACCGGTCTGATCTGCCCCGCAGGCAGCATCGGCAAACATCGAGTCAGCCGGCGGGTTTCATCGAAGCGCCGGCCGGGTAGCAGCACGAGTAGTCCAGATCGGTGATGGCGAAAGGAGTTCGTTTTGCGGCTTGGCTTCCTGCAAGATGCGTATGAGCAGGAGGGGCCGTTCGCGACGGTGTACCTGGATACCTCGGCAGATGCTGAGGACGCGGGCAAGGCCATTGCGCTGCGCTGGCGATCCGCTCGCGAACAGCTCGCCGGCGCAGGAGCCGACGAGGACACCTTGCGGCTCATCGACGATGAACTCGAAACCCCGCAGCAGCGCACTGGCCACCGCGGTGAAGTGGTCGTGGCGAACGCGAACGGCATCGTTTTCTCCGACGAGCTGCCGGAGCGCCCCGGCGACCTCACCGACGACGAAAGGACCACCTACGGCCCGGTGCCGGACCTGTTCCCGTACCTGCGGATGCGCGGGGCGCGCATCCCGCACGTCGTCGCGGTGGTCGATCGGCAAGGGGCCGACATCACCACGGTGCAGGCCACCTTGCGAGCTCAGGACGCCGCGGTGGAGGGCGAGGACACGCTGCTGCACAAGGACGGCAGCGGCGGCGGCGCAGGCAGCGAACAGCGCCAGCAGAACGCGGTGGAAGAGCACCGCAAGCACAACGCCGGACAGGTCGCAGACGAGATTTCCAAGCGCGCCGCGGCGATCGGTGCCGAGGCGATCGTGCTCGCCGGCGATCCGCAGCAACGCGAACTCGTCCGGCAGGACGTCCGCAAGGGGATGCAGCCACTGGTCGTGGAAACCGAGGCGAGCCATCGAGACCGCAACGCCTCCGGGGAAAGCCTGCAGCAGGCCGTTTCCGAGACGGTTGAAGCGACCCTCACCGAACGCGTCGACGCGGTCGTCAGCGAGTTCGAACGAGAGCGGGGCGAGCACGCCCGCGCCTCGGAGGGATGGGAGTCCACAGTGGCCGCTCTGCAGCGCGGCCAGGTGGCCACGTTGCTGCGCGCGGTCCCGGACTCCGCCGAGCAGCCTGCGAACCTCCACATCGGACCGTCGGCCGCCGACATCGGCACCACCAGAGCCGCGCTGACCGATGCCGGGGTCCAACACGTGCGGGAGGCGCCCGCTGACTCCGCCGTCGTGCGAGCGCTGGCAGGCACCGACGCCGCTCTCGTGCTCGTCGACCCGGCGAAGGTCTCGCTCGCCGATGGGATCGGGGCGGTCCTGCGCTACACCGAAAGCTGACACATCGCCTCGCCGGTTCCGCTCCCCGGAGCGGAACCGGCGTTTTTGCGCGGCAGGCAGCGCAGTGCGAACGCGGTCGCGGTGCGCAAGCACCCGCTCATCCAGCCGATTCCCCTTGCACGTCGAGTTCGCCCAAAGCAGCCGGCACCGTGGCGTGTACCGGAAGTACCTCGCCCAACTCGGCAGTGTGCAGCGCCCGCAGCACTTCGTGGTCGGTGGCAACGAGGTGCAACCGCACGTTTCGTTGCTGGGCGAGCAGCTGCGCCGTCCGCAACGCTTTCAGCCCTGCGACGCCGAGGAAGTGCACGCGGCTCAGGTCGAGCACCACCACGCGCAGTGCGGCTCTCAGGCGCGCCAGCACGATCTCTTCGAAACGGGTGATGGTCGCGTCGTCGATATCGCCGGAGGCAACGACGACAGCGACGTCCTGCTTCGGCCGGGATACGTGCAAGCCGAGCGGCGAGCCGGTGCCGGACGCGACGAGGGCGGATTCCCCGTGCGGCGTTCGTTCACAGATGTTCAATGCGATCTCGTCCTTTCCCCGCTGGGAAAGCCGCGCATCGCCACTCTCGGATCCGGAAAGCTCTACAGCAGTCAACCGAGACCGGACCGCGGACATCCGCTGCGGGATCTTCATGGTCCTGGCTGACTGCTCAACCGAAACTCCGACCGTACCGGACGACCGGACCGCAGCGAAGTCTTCCGCCTGCCTGAAGGCCGATTCCTGTAGGGCGCGAGCTGATGCGGGACCGGTCAGCGCGCGGAGATCAACGCGCGGTAACCCTCGCGGTACGTGGGGTAAGCAAAGGTGAATCCGGTGGCCCTGAGCCGTTCGTTGCTGCATCGCTTGCCCTGTCCGCGCCCTGATCGTTCCTCGACGACGGGCGGATGAGCGACGCCGAGTTCGTCGGCCAGGAAGCGCAACAACTCCGCCCGTGCACAAGGCTCGTCGTCGACGCCGAGGTAGACCGGCTCCGGAGCAGGGCCGCGGGTGGTCAAGTGCGCGATGGCGGCCGCTGCGTCGTCGCGGTGGATCCGGTTGGTGTAGACCGGAGTCCTCGTCAGCGTCGCGGTGCCGCCGCTGACGGTCGACAGCAGCGTGCCCCGCCCAGGGCCGTACAGCCCGCCCAACCGCAACACGGTGGCGCCGGGTAGCCGCGCGTGCAGCAACTCCTCGGCTCGCCGGAGCACGCGCCCGGTGGATGTGCCCGGCGAGGCGGGCGTGCGTTCGTCGACCCGGCTTCCGTCGGAGACGCCGTAGACCGAGGTGGACGACACCAGCAATGTCCGCGGCGTTGCGGGAACCTGCTCGGCGATGGCGCCGAGCAGGTTCTCCAGCCCGGCGACGAAAGTGTCCTGGTAGGACTCCGCGGTGCGGGCGTCGGCCGTGAGCACCACGACCACGATGGCGGTGTCCTGCGGCAGGCGGGGCGACTGCGTGGTGATGTCGATCGCACGTCCTTCGATCGGGTCCAGACCCGGTCCGCGCGGCGGCGCAGCCCGACCACGTGGTGTCCGCTCGCCGCCAGACGCAGTCCGACCTGGCCGCCCAGGTCGCCGCATCCTGCGATCACCGCCGTGGGACGGTCGTGCTGATCCGGTGTCACTGGCTGGATGTTCCTCGGTTCGCGCGTTGCCGGTGCTGCTGGAAACGCTCGCGGGCGGCGTCGAGATCGACGATGGGGGCAGGGTAACCGAGCGAGTTCAGCATGTTGGTGCCGAGCCGCCACGGCTGGTGCAGCTCGCGCGGGTCGTCGAGGACCGCGAGTTCCGGAATCCACCGGCGCACGTAGGTACCGTCCGGGTCGTAGCGCTCGGCCTGGCGCAGCGGGTTGAGCACCCGGTTCGGGCGCGTGTCGGTACCGGTGCCGGCGACCCATTGCCAGTTCATCTGGTTGTTCGCCACATCGCCGTCGAGCAGGTGGCGCAGAAAGTGCACGGCTCCCGCGCGCCAGTCGATATAGAGGGTCTTGGTCAAGAAGCTTCCAGTGATCAGCCGGGCTCGGTTGTGCATCCAGCCTTCGGTCAGCAGCTGCCGCATCCCGGCATCGACGATGGGGATACCGGTGCGCCCCTCCTGCCACGCCCGCAGAGCATGTTCGTCGTCGCGCCACTCGTCGCCACGCGGCCGGTAGTCGCGGCGTGCGGCCTCGGGGCGGGCCGCGAGCACTTGGTGGTGGAAATCGCGCCAGGCGAGCTGGCGCACGAAGGCCTCCGCGCCGACGGTGGCTCGATCGGCCGCGACCGCGGCGAGCTCCCGCGCGGACACGCATCCGAAGTGCAGGTAGGGCGACAACCGGGACGTTCCGTCTTCGGCGGCGAGACGGTCCTGCCCGTAGTGGTACTCGTCGGAGTGCTCCTGCAGCCACTGATGCGCTCGGCGCCGTGCTTGGCTTTCCCCGCCGCGCATGGTCGACCCGGTATCGGCCTCGCCGGGCGGAGACGGTTTCGGCAAGCTCGCAGGCAGCGAGAAGCGGCGCGGCAGGGCGGCAAGCGGGCGGTGGTCGATTTCGGCCCACCGCCGGTGATACGGCGTGAACACCGCGAAGTGATCGTTGCCTTGCGGAGTCGCTGCACCGGGCGCCAGCACGGTGTGCACCGCGCCATGCACGGTCAGCGGCCGTCGGCGGGCGCCGAGCTCCTCGGTGAGCCGGCGTTCGCGGCGCGCGGCGAAGCCGGACACGTCGGCGGCGATGTGCACCGAAGCGGCATCGACCTCCTCGGCGAGCCGCCCGACTTCGGTGACGAGATCACCTTCTCGGACGACGAGCGCGGCCCCTCGCCGGCGCAACCCCGCGTCGAGATCGGCCAAGCACTCCTGCAAAAACCGCGTTCGGGGTGCAGATGCGAATCCGGTCTTGGCCAGCGCGGCGTCGTGGACGAACAGCGGCACGACCTGCCGAGCGGACTCGGCAGCCGCAGCCAGCACGGGATTGTCGTGCACTCGCAGATCCCGGGTGAGCACCGCGATCGCTGTGTCCGGCATCGATCAGCTCCTGTGTCGGCGAGTCAGTTCCGCGCCCGCTGCATCGATTCTCCCCCGACGCGGGCGTGGTGGTGCCGTGTCGAACAAGCCGGAGAGCCGGGGCGGGTCCGGTCCGTAAGCGTTGGAGGCCGCGGCACGCGCCCGAACGCCCGGCAGCGCGGTGACGAGCTTGAGCAGCCGAGGCGGGCCGATCGGACGTCCGGTGCCGCGTGCGCGGGCCGCTCGTTGCTCTGTCCGGACCTGGTCGCGCTGCACATGCCGGATGGCCGGTTCGCGTTCGGCCTGGATTGCACGCAGCACATCGTCCGATACCGGCCGACCGTTCCGCAGCGTGTCGGCGAGGTGCTCGGCAGCCGTGACGGCATCTTGGACGGCCATGAGAATCCCGTTGCCGCCGACCGGCGAGATGACGTGCGCGGCATCTCCGATGAGCAGCAACCCCGGCCGCCACCACTGCTCGACACGGGCGATGTCCACCGACAGCAGCGTGGTCGCGGTGAAATCGGTGAGCAAGTGAACGCGGTCGGCCAGCCACGGCACGCGATCCGCGACGAATTCCCGGATCGGCTCGACCCCGGCCTCGCGGGCGGCCGCGTAGCCGCCCTTCGGGAGGCTGTAGCCCACCTGCCATCCCTGGGTGCCCGCCAGCAGACCGACGTAGTGGTCGCGGCCGAAGTACAAATCGACGTCGGCTTCCGGTGGATCGTCCTGCCGGCGCGGCAGCCGGAACCACAGCAGGTCCGTGGTGGCACCCAGCGAGTGCGCCTGCGCGCCGACGAGCCGCCGCAGCTTGGAGAACCGGCCGTCAGCGCCGATCACCACAGCGGCGGCGAACTCATGCGCACCGGCGCTGTCGCGGTAGCGCACACCGGTGATTCGACCGCTGTCGTTCCGGAGCAAGTCGGTGACTTTGGCGCCGGTGCGCACCGCACAGCCGGGCATTTCGTTGATCTCAGCGGCGAGGAAGTCCAGCAGCTGCGCCTGCGGCATCAAGGCGACGTAGTTGAACCGCGTGCGCAGCTTGCCGTAATCGGCGGTCGTCACCGACCCGGCCGGAGTGTGGAACCGGAAGTACCGCGCCTTGTGATGCGGCAGGCCGAGAAGTCGATCGGCCAGCCCCAACCGGTCGAGCAACTCCAAGGTGTAAGGGTGCAGCGAGTCGCCACGGAAGTCCCGGTCGAAGTCGCGGTGCGTCTCCAACAGACGCACCGGAACACCTGCACGGCCCAGCAAGTAGGCGAGCACCATGCCGCCCGGGCCACCACCGACCACGACGCAACCGGATTCCCGGGCGTTCATCAGTCCTCACCCCTGCCGCCGGGCTCGGGCGAGTCGAGGCGGAACACCGCCATCTCGTCCATGTGCGCCGCGACGTCCTCCTGCGGCGCGTCGGCCGAAACCGGAAACGCCTGCAGCGCCCATGGGATCTGCAACGCGGCCAAGTACGTCCGCACCGCGGCGACCGCATCCGCGCCATCGACGCGAACCGCCCGGCGACGTTCCCGCTCATCTCCCGCCAGCAGCGCGCACTCCGGCTGCGCGCACAAGTTCAGCACCCAATCCCGCCGGACATTCGGCGACACCAAGTACCGCTGCCCCGCCACCTCGACAACACCGAGCGGGGTGCGCCGTAGATCACCCGTGCGGCGCCCCCGAGTCTCCAGCACACGCAGCGCATAACCACCCTGCGCCAGCGGGCTTGGCGGGTCGGCCAGCAACCCCTCGACCATGCGGGCATTGACGGCTCGGGCGTCCTGCGCGGTCGGCTGCTCCGCCATGCTGCACCATCCAACTTCACTCGTTTTTCTAGCTAACACCTGCAACCTACAGGTCGCTCGTTTTTCTAGCCACCTCCCGAGATGCGACTCTGCTCGCTTTTCTAGCTAGCATCGGTGCGTGGCAAGCAAGGAAGCCGTCTACGAGATCCAGCTGTCGCTGCGGCGCATGTTGCAGGGCGGGCGGGAAATGCAGAGTTCGCTGGCCAGGCAGCTGGGTGTGCGCGTGATCGATGTGCAAGCCGTCGACCACGTCGTGTCCGCGGAGGAACCGCTCGGACCCGTCGACCTCGGCAACCGGCTGGGAATCCGGTCGGCATCGGCCACCACGCTCGTCGACCGGCTGGTCGCGGCCGGACACCTGGTACGCGAACCGCACCCCGCCGACGCACGCCGCGTCGCGCTGCGCGCCACCGAACACGCCCGTTACGAAGTGCGCCAGTCGCTCACGCCGATGCTCGACGAGATCACCGCGGCCATCGAACGACTCGACCACGACCAAGCCGCAACGGTGTCCGCCTTCCTGCACGAGGTCACCGCTGCCATGCGCGACTATGCCCACCGGCCTGATCGCACAACCCCGGAGTTCGACTGAACTCCGGGGCGGCGCAGCGGTTGCGTCGGCCCGCCGCTACCCGCATCCGGCACGACACAACCCGCCCTACCGGTCGCGGTCGGTGCATCGCATGGCCATGTCCGACAGGGCTGTTCTGGTCGTCTCGTCGATCGCCGCGGTGGACAGGACACGCCGTGCGTCTGCAACGCGCTGTGTGATGAGCTCCTCCACCTGATCCTCCGCGGACGTGGTGCGGATCAGTTCTCGCGATCGCGCGAGATCGGCATCGGTGAGATCAGCGGCGGCGAACAGCTCGTCCATGTGCGCGCGCACGTGCGGAGATGCGAGTTCGCGGGCGAGGACGACGACAGTGGTGGCCTTGCGGTCCCGCAGGTCTTCTCCGGTCGGCTTTCCCGTGACCGCGGGTCTCCCGAAAATCCCGAACAGGTCGTCCCGAAGCTGGAACGCCTCACCGATCAGGCTTCCGTAGACGCGGAAGACATCGAGCACATTCGACTCGCAGCCCGCGAGCAGCGCTCCGAGCACGAGTGGGTCACGGACCGTGTAGTTCCCCGACTTGCGCCGGGCGACCGCCAGCACGTCCTCGAAACTCGGGACGCGGCGGGCATCGTTGACCAGGTCCGCGAGTTGTCCGATGGCCAGCTCAGCGCGCATCTGGTCGTAGTATGGCCACGCTCGATCGACAGCGGCCGAGTGCAGGCCGCTGTGCCGCAGCATCTGCTCGGCCCACACCAGCGCCAGGTCGCCGAGCACGACCGCCGCGGAAGCACCGAACCGCTCCGGCGAGCCGGACAACTCTCTTCGACGATGCCACTCGGCAAGCCGCACGTGTACGGCCGGCTTGCCACGGCGAATGGTCGACCCGTCCATGACGTCGTCTTGCATTAACGCGAACCCGTGCAGGAGCTCCAGACTGCCTGCGGCGCGCAGCGCACTGTCACTGCTAGGGGCACGGCTCCGCCAGCCGATGTAGGTGAACATCGACCGCAGGTACTTGCCACCGGCGAGGAAGTCCGCGAACAGGTCGGCGATGTGCTCGGCGTCCGGTACCCCGTGGAGATCCCGCATGCATCGGTCCTTCACGAAATCCTGGACGTGCGCCGCGATCCGCCGACGTACCGCGTCATGCTCGCCGCCCAGCTCCGATCGGTTCGGTTCCGCGGTGATCAATTCTCCTCACGATCGACGCCGCGCACGCGGTCGTTCAACCGCGCCCGCTCGCGGGCGCGCAGCGCGCGTTGCTCGGCGTGGACAAGGGCTTCTTGGTCGCGGGTGGGATGGCCTTCGGCCATTGCCAACTCAGCGTCCACGAGTTCCTGCTCCTGCGCACCACGAGTGCCCGGTGTGAACTCGGATGCGGTCTGTCCGCGTTCGGTCCGGTAAGGGTTGTCAACTGGAAGATCGCCCGCGATCCGGCCGTAGGACCCCAAGATCAGCAGTATCAAGCCGGCGATCACGCTGAAGAGCACGTTCGGCAGCCGGAACGCGAGCACGTTGAACTGAGTGTTCAAGATCGCCAGATGTGCGAGGCCGGACAACACGAAGACGGTTCCGAGGACTGCCGTCGCCGTGGAGGCGATGGGGCCTTTCCACACCGCTGCCGAGATCAGCAAAGCCCCCGCTACCAACGAGATGGTCGACAACAGCCCATTGCTGGACAGGCCGACCACAGGCTGACCGGACGTCGAAAAGTACGGCAAGCCGTGGGCCAATCCCAGCCCCGCGAACACCCACAGCCCCAGCCCCATCGCACCCGCCCCAACACGGTGCACGACGTGCACCGGATGAATCCGTCGCCGGGAACTCGTGCTCGCCATGGTGCTCGCCTCCCCACCGGAGCAGGCTTCAAACCGTGTTCACGGTAGGAACGATGCAAAACCAGTGCAACTCGCAGCGATCCAGCACGCGGGCAGCCGCGTCGGCTAGGAACATCGTGAAAATGACGGTTACCCCGCTCTGGTTGTTCGCCGACCAGCTCGGCCCGCACTTCCACCGCACCGAACAGCACCGCGACCGGGAAGTGTTGCTGGTCGAGTCCACCGCCGCCCTCGCACGACACCGCTACCACCGGCAGAAACTGCATCTCGTGCTGTCGGGCTTGCGCCACCTCAAGGAGGAACTCGGCGACCGCGCCACGCTGATCCGCGCTCGTACCTACCGGGAGGCGTTGCGCGAGTTCCGCCGACCGGTAGTCGTCCACGAGCCGAACTCCCACGCAGCCGAGGAACTGGTGTTGTCGCTGCAACGCGAAGGCCTGGTGGAGGCGGTGCTGCCGACGCCCGCTTTCGCACTGCCGCGCCGCGAGTTCGCCGAGTGGGCCGACGGGCGCCGCCGCTTCCTGATGGAGGACTTCTACCGACACCAGCGCCACCGATTCGAGATCCTGCTGGAGCCCGACGGCGGCCCGGCCGGCGGCAGGTGGAACTTCGACCAGGAGAACCGGCAGCAGCCGCCTCGGGCAGCGGCAGAACTCGGCGCGCCGGAACCCTGGATGCCGACCGAGGACGACATCGACCGCGAAGTACGTGCGGACCTCGACACCCGGCAGCAGCGCGGCGAGCTGCACCCGATCGGAAACGACCGTCCGCGGCTGTTTCCCGTGACCAGCGAGGAGGCCGAAGCTGCCGAGCAACGGTTCCTCGATCAGCGCCTACCGTGGTTCGGTCCTTACCAGGACGCGATGCTCGACGAGGACTGGGCCATGGCCCACGCCCTGCTGTCCGTACCGCTGAACCTCGGATTGCTGGACCCGCTCGAACTCGTGCGCGGCGCCGAGCACCGTTACCGCAGCGAGCACGCGCCGCTGGCCAGCGTAGAAGGCTTCGTCCGGCAAGTGCTCGGATGGCGCGAGTACGTCTGGCACCTCTACTGGTGGTTCGGTAAGCCGTACCTGCACCGCAATGCGTTGAGAGCACGCAACAAACTCCCGAAGTGGTGGTCCGAACTGGACGGCGAGCGCATCGAAGCGGAGTGCTTGAAGACCGCGATCAACGGAGTCCGCGACCGCGGATGGGCGCACCACATCCAACGACTCATGATCCTGAGCAACCACGGCCTACAGCGGGAATACCGGCCGAGCGCGCTGAACGAGTGGTTCTCGACCGCGTTCGTGGACGGCGCACCATGGGTCATGCCGGTCAACGTGATCGGCATGAGTCAGCACGCCGACGGCGGTCTGGTCGCCACCAAGCCCTACGCGGCCGGCGGCGCTTACATCAATCGCATGAGCGATCACTGCAAGCGGTGCCCGTTCGATCCCCGCACGCGCACTGGCGAGCACGCGTGTCCGTTCACGGCCGGATATTGGGCGTGGCTGCACCGCAAAGCAGGCGACTTGGCGGACAACCACCGGATGCGCCAGCCCATCGCGACCATGCGCAAGCTCGCCGACGTCGAGGAAATCGCCGCGCAGGAATCACGGCGACGCCGCTTCTGAGTCCACAGTGGAGTACTTGTTCAGAGCTCCGCTCGCTGCGCGCTCGACCGGTATCCCCGCCAGCACGTGCCGCGCCGCGGAGGTCTGCCGCACGCTGAACGATGCCCGAACATTTCGCATCACAAGGAGACGCGATGCCCTCCCTTCCGACAGCAGACACCGATGTCATCGTGGTCGGCGCAGGCCTGGCCGGGCTGTCGGCCGCTGTGCGCCTGCAAGAAGCCGGCTGCAATGTGCGGGTCTTCGAAGCCGACGACGATGTCGGCGGTCGGGTGCGCACGGACGTGCTCGATGGTTTCCTGCTCGACCGCGGGTTCCAGCTGCTCAATCCCGCCTATCCCGCCGTACGGGCGCTGATCGACCGGCGTGCTCTGCGGCCCCACCGATTTTGGCGAGTCCTCCGCGTCGTCGATGCCGGGCGGATCCGGCTGCTCGGCAACCCGTTCGACAGCCCCCGAGGCGTAACCGGACTCCAGCCACCGAGCCCGGTCGGTTTCCGCGACCTGGCTGCCCTGGCGGCGCTCTCACTGCGCGACGCCGCCGCGCCCGCCCGATTCCTCACCGGAGCCGCCGACCAAACCACCGAACGCGAACTTCGACGGTGGGGCCTGTCCGAGCGGTTCATCGATGCGGTGTTGCGGCCGTTTCTGACCGGGGTGCTCGCCGAGGCCGACCTGGATACCTCAGCGCGCTTCTTCCACCTGGTCTGGCGCAGTTTCCTGCGTGCGGCCCCGGTGTTGCCCGCCGACGGAATGGGAGCGCTGTCGCACCAGCTCGCCAACCGCCTCGCCGCTGGCACGGTGACGCTCAACGCCAGAGTCGAGGATGCCGGTCCCGGCGAAGTCCGGGTGGCCGGACGACGCCACACCACGCGTGCCGTCGTCGTGGCCACCGACGCCACCGCAGCCGCAGACCTACTGCCCACCCTGCCGATCCCCGCCTGGAAGGGCCTCCACACCTTCTACTACCGCGCGCCGGAGGCACCGCTGCCCGAACCGGTCATCACCGTCGACTCCCGCCGCGGACCGGTCGTCAACACAACCATCCCGTCCAACGTGTCCAGCACCTACGCGCCCACAGAACAAGCGCTGATCAGCGCCACGACCCTGCTCAACGCCGACCACGCGGATACCCGCGACGCGGTCACGGCGCACCTGGCCGAGCTGTACCGAACGAGCACTGCGAACTGGGATCTCGTCGGCCACTACCCGATCCCGCACGCTCTGCCCCGCATGACCGCGCCGCACCGACTGCGCACTCCAACACGTGTCGAACCAGGGCTGTACGTGTGCGGCGACCACCGGGACACCAGCTCCATCCAAGGAGCCCTGGCCTCCGGTGCACGCGCGGCCCGAGCCGTGTCAGCCGACCTCGCATCGTGATCATCCGGGCAACGCCGCCTTCCCCCACAAACCGTTCGCTACGCCAGCACAGGCACCTCAGCGGCCGCACTGAGCCTGCTCGACACAACAAAATGTTGTGCGGTGCGCTCGAACGAGCGACAGCGCCTGCCGATCCGTCTGCCTCTGCAGGGACTAACCTCTGTTGCTGACGGAGGTTCCGAGTGATTCTGCGTGGCACGAGCGGTGACGTGCCTGATGCCACCGCAATCACGTAACCGACGTCGCGGTGGCCGCCCAGGACAGAGCACCCGGGCGGCCACCACTCGATCGAAGAGACTCCGCGAGCACGTTGCGTTGCTAGCGGGTCTGCACCAGCTGGGCCGACGGGTCATAGAACAGTTCTGTCGCCCCGCGCCGCAGCGCGTTGACGATCTCATCGGCGATCTCGTCGGAATCGTGCGCGGGAGGCAAATTCGGTGCCACGCCCGCGAGAGCTCGATCGGCCAAACCCGTGTCCATGTGCGGCGGACGCAGATCGCACACGGTGATGCGCAAGCGCCGGGTTTCCCGTCGCAATGCGGACAACCACGTCGACACCGCCCCTTTGCTCGCCGAGTAGTCGCTCATGCCCGCAGTGGGGTAATCGGCCAGCACCGCCGAAACCACAGCGATCGTGCCGCCGCGTACGAGGTGCGGCAGTGCCGCACGGGCCAACGCCATCGGCGCCAGGGCATTGACGATGAGCACTTGGCCGGCGATGGCATTGCTCACCTCGGTGGCGTCGCCGAACGCGGCGACGCCGTGCGCGACGACCAGCCCGTCGAGCTCTCCGAGCGCCACAGCAGCGTCCTCGACCGCCCGAGTGCAGCTGTCCGGATCTCCCGCATCGAACGTGATCGCTGCCACCGCCTCGCAGGCGCGGCTCGCCTGCTGCAAGCGATCCTCGTTCCTGCCTGCTACGGCCAGGCGGGCTCCTGCCCGCGCGAGCCGGGCCGCGATCTTGCCACCGAGCACGCCGGTCGCTCCGGTGACCATGATCCGAGCTCCGCTCAGTTCCATACCGCCCCCGCATGCACTTGTCCGGCGCGCTTTGCGCGGATCCGGCCAGGATGGGCAGAGACTTTGATGATCGCAGCTCCGCTGCAGCTCGATCTCGTACCTCGGCGCATCACCGGCATGCGGTTGGTGCGCCAGGCGCGTTCCTCGCGTAAGCGTTCGGCTTATCAGCGCACTGCGGCAACCTCCGTGAGGACCTGAATCGCCTCTTGCAAGCAGCTCGGCTGTGGATGGTCGCGGGCAGGCCGGATCGACGACCATCCGGGCCCGGCCAATACCAGCTGAGGGCACTCCTGTGCGAGACCTGCCAGGTCGATCTTCCGCGCTGTGCGCGGAGCGTGCGACCACACCGTGACGCTTCGTGGAGCCAGTTGGCGCACAGCAGAGATCAAGGTCGGCTCGGGGACCCGGGCGCCGAGGAACCTGGATGCGGTGTGCCGCTCGGCCAGCGACGCTTGCAGCGCTTCCAACGGCAGGCTGTGCTGTTCTTCCGGTGCACACGCCAGCAGCGCGGGGATCCGGCCCCGTTCAGGAGCAAGCGGGCACTCGTGCAGGGCCGCCACGATTGCGGTCGTAGCGACGTGCTCGACACCGATGACGCGGCCACCGGTGTCCTGGTCGAATTGCTCGCCCAGGGTCTGCAACAACGGAACGAGCAGTTCATCCCAAGTCCGTCGCACGCCCCGCTGCCTGATGTGCGCTGCGACTCGAGAACACAGGGTGCGCCCATCGAGACGAGTGGCCGCCCTGGCCAGCCCACGAACGGCGCGGTCGGCACGGCCAACCGCAACAGCGCCGGATCCACCCCCATCCCGCATCGATTCCTGAAAACGTGGCGAATCGAGCGCCAGCCGGGCGGCAACGCCGGGCGGAACGCCTTCGCTCGTCAACGTCAGCATGTGGCGCAGCCGGGCCAGATCGTCCGGCGTGTAGCGACGATGACTCCCGGCAACATGTTCGCTCGGCCCTAGGCCGTAGCGCCTGTCCCAGCTGCGCAGCGTCGGCACCGCCACCCCGAGCTGATGCGCCACAGCACCGATGGTGAGCACCACGCCCATTTCATTCACCGCCGACACATCTCTCCCCAACGGCAATCCTCGTCATCGGACGCGCCGGTCCACTGCTTTGCCTGCCAACGGTAGTCCGATTGCTCTGCCACCGGGGCTCTCGGCCGTGCTGGGAGCTCCGTGGCAGAACAACATCAGGTTCACTCGAAGCCGCCGGTGAGCGCACCGGCAGTTGCATCGGCTCTGCACTGCTCGACGGCCTGGCTACCGGTCGACCATTCGTCGATCCGGTTCGATGACGTCGCCGACGTGGCAGGTACCACGGTCGACGCCGCGATTCGTCCCGAGCCCGGCCGGGTACGGGCGTAATCAGAAGGCCGCGTCAATGCGCCGTCCTTGTTAGGGCCGCCTCGTGGACCGTTCCCGCTTTGGCGGACAGCCGAGAGTAGTGATCGACTGTCTGTGAAAGAGGTGGATGATGGCGGCGTCGCGCCGGAGGTACACTGCCGAGTATCGCAATCACGCGGTAGAGTT
>NZ_JADDUE010000022.1 GCF_016526145.1 Saccharopolyspora galaxeae | reverse complement strand
GTACTACCACTCACCATCATCGGCACGCTGTTGAGTTCTCAAAGAACACACCCACACCAGAACCCCAGCACCAACCAGGCACCAAAACCCCGGGGAGTCATCTCTTCGTCTTGCTGATGTTCTCTACTTTAGCAGGACCGTTTTTCGGCTTTTTCAGGGGGGTCGACCTCGCGGTCACCCGCACCTGGTCAGCCGATGCACCGACCTGCTCTAAAGTTGAGGACCACCCGAACACTCGGTTCCGGTGCGACCACCGCCCGGTCCGTTTCCGGCCCGTTCCGCGCTGGCGAAGAGAAATCTACAGGACGCTGACGGACGCTTGAACAAGGCCCCCTCCTAGCGAGGAAGCTGCAGGTCATGCCGGTTCTACCCGGCGATGCCGGCGACCCTGGCTCACACCTTCGGGTCGTACCCGCCTCGAAGCTGTCCGCAATCGAGGCGTCGGCTCCTCTTCCAAGCGAGGCCCGGACAGTGCCGGCCGATCCGCCCCGCGTTCCAGGAGATCCGATGACCGCCGCAATCGCCGCCCCGCAAGCGACGCCCGCACCGGCAGATCCGGCTTCGACCGCTCGGCCGGAACCGACCGACCACGGTGACCAGCCGGCAGGCCGTACTTCCTCGGCACTGGCCCGCTACTTGGGCGGGCCGATCGTGGACGTGCTGCTCGGACGCCGGCCGCTGAGCCAGGTCCGCCCGCGGATCACCCGCCCGGTGCAGAACCTGCTCAACGCACCGTCGTTCCGCGGACTGGTGCGTGAACCGGGTCTGCGGCTGTGCTCCTTGCACGCCTGCGCGATCACGCCGGACCACGTCGAAGGCTGCGCCGTCATCGGATCCGACCTGCGCACCCGCGCGGTCGTGCTGCGTTGGGAAAGGAGTCCGCACGGATGGTTGTGCACCTTCCTGTGCACGGTGTGAGAGGTCCAGGCCCGGACACACCGCTGCCCCGCGCTCCTCGAGCGCGGGGCAGGGAATGTTCGTGCGTCAGGCGACGTTCAGCTGCGCTTGTTCTTCTTGGCTTCACGCGCGGCCGCCCGCCGCTCGCGGCGGGTTCCGTTCTGACCGGACTGGCCGCCGTTCTGCTCCCCGCTGGTCTCAACACCACCGGACTCGGCGGGACCGGAGTAGCTGAGCCTGCGGTCCGGCTGCTCGAAGCCCTGGCCGCCGAACGCCTGCGGTTTCGCGCCGTCACCGCCCTGCGGAGCGTCGCCGAGCTGGCTCAGCGCCGGACCGGCCGAGGAACGGGAACGCTTCGACCTCGGCTGCGCGGCCTGCGGTGCACCGCCCGCGGGCTGCGCACCGGCTGCCTGCGGAACCGCCTGCTGCACGTCGGTCGGGAAGTCGGAGCCGTCGGAACTGCTCACCGACACCGGAACCGACGGCTCCTGCGCTGGCTCCGGCTCGGCCGCCTCGACCTGCACGTTGAACAGGAAGCCGACCGACTCCTCCTTGAGCGCCTCGAGCATCGCGTGGAACATGTCGAAGCCCTCGCGGCGGTACTCGACCAGCGGGTCGCGCTGCGCCATCGCCCGCAACCCGATGCCCTCCTTGAGGTAATCCATCTCGTAGAGGTGTTCGCGCCACTTGCGGTCCAGCACGCTGAGCACCACGCGTCGCTCCAGCTCGCGCATCGCGCCGACGCCGACCTTGCCGTCGACCTCCGCTTCCCGCCGGTCGTAGGCGTCGCGGGCGTCGGCGAGGACCGCTTCGAGCAACCGCTCCTTGGTCACGTCCTCCTCGGTCTCGAGCAGCTCCTCCCAGTCCAGCTGGACCGGGTAGAGGGCCTTGAGCGCCGTCCAGAGCTTCTCGAAGTCCCAGTCCTCCGCGTAGCCCTCCGCGGTGGCGCCGTTGACGTAGGCGCCGACCACGTCGTTGATCATGTGCTGGATCTGCTCGCGGAGATCCTCGCCCTCGAGCACCCGGCGGCGCTCGGTGTAGATGACCGAACGCTGCTGGTTCATCACCTCGTCGTACTTGAGGACGTTCTTGCGGATCTCCATGTTCTGCTGCTCGACCTGGGTCTGCGCACTGCGGATCGCCCGGGTCACCATCTTGTGCTCGATCGGGACCTCGTCGGGCACCTTGAGCCGGGTCATCACCGTCTCGACCATCGCGGCGTTGAACCGGCGCATCAGCTCGTCACCGAGCGAGAGGTAGAACCGGGACTCGCCAGGGTCGCCCTGCCGGCCGGAACGACCGCGCAGCTGGTTGTCGATCCGGCGCGACTCGTGCCGTTCGGTACCGAGCACGTAGAGGCCACCGGCCTCCCTGACCTCGTCGGCCTCCGCCTTGACCTGCGACTTGAGCCGCTCCACGGTGCCGGGCCACTCGGCTTCGTACTGCTCGCGGTGCTGCACCGGGTCCAGGCCGCGGCGGCGCAGTTCGGTGTCGGCG
The DNA here is from genome assembly GCF_016526145.1 of Saccharopolyspora galaxeae. Classification (GTDB taxonomy): domain Bacteria; phylum Actinomycetota; class Actinomycetes; order Mycobacteriales; family Pseudonocardiaceae; genus Saccharopolyspora_C; species Saccharopolyspora_C galaxeae. Next base: position 34,262 of record NZ_JADDUE010000022.1, on the reverse strand, counting down.
AGGTGGTCGACGTTGCCACCGAGCACGATGTCGGTACCGCGACCGGCCATGTTCGTGGCCACCGTGACCGAGCCCTTGCGCCCGGCCTCGGCGATGATCCCGGCTTCCGATTCGTGGTGCTTGGCGTTCAGCACGCTGTGCGGCACGCTCTTCTTGGTCAGCAGCTTCGCCAGGTACTCGGAGTGCTCGACGCTGGTGGTGCCGACCAGCACCGGCTGGCCCTTGCGGTTCTTCTCCTCGATGTCGTCGGCGACGGCCGCGAACTTCGCGGCCTCGCTCTTGTAGACCAGGTCCGGCTGGTCCGCGCGGACCATCGGTTCGTTGGTGGGGACGGTGACCACGCCGAGCTTGTAGGTGGCCTGGAACTCGGCCGCTTCGGTCTGCGCGGTACCGGTCATGCCCGCGAGCTTCTCGTAGAGCCGGAAGTAGTTCTGCAGCGTGATCGTGGCCAGGGTCTGGTTCTCGGCCTTGATCTCGACGCCTTCCTTGGCCTCGATCGCCTGGTGCATTCCCTCGTTGTAGCGACGACCGTGCAGGACGCGGCCGGTGAACTCGTCGACGATGGCCACTTCGCCGTCCCGGACGATGTAGTCCTTGTCGCGCTTGTAGAGCTCCTTGGCCTTGACCGCGTTGTTCAGGTAGCCGACCAGCGGCGTGTTCTCGGCCTCGTAGAGGTTCTCGATGCCGAGCTGGTCTTCGACGATCGAGACGCCGTCCTCGGTGATGCCGACCGTGCGCTTGCGCTCGTCGACCTCGTAGTGGTCGTCCTTGCGCAGCATCGGCGCGATCCGGGCGAACTCCTGGTACCAGCGCGAGGACTGGTCGGCGGGACCGGAGATGATCAGCGGCGTCCGGGCCTCGTCGATGAGGATCGAGTCGACCTCGTCGACCACGGAGAAGAAGTGCCCGCGCTGCACGCAGTCGGCCAGGCTCCAAGCCATGTTGTCGCGCAGGTAGTCGAAGCCGAACTCGTTGTTCGTTCCGTAAGTGATGTCGGCGGCGTACGCGGCCTTGCGCTGCTCCGGAGGCAGGTCCGCCACGATCGCTGCGACGTCCAGGCCGAGGAAGCGGTGCACCCGGCCCATCCAGTCGGCGTCGCGCTTGGCCAGGTAGTCGTTGACCGTGACCACGTGCACGCCCTTGCCCGCGATGGCGTTGAGGTACGCGGGCAGCACGCAGGTCAGGGTCTTGCCTTCACCGGTCTTCATCTCGGCGATCTGGCCGAGGTGCAGCGCGGCACCACCCATGACCTGCACGTCGAAGTGGCGCTGACCCAGCGTGCGCTGGGCACCCTCGCGGGCGACGGCGAACGCCTCGGGCAGCAGCTCGTCCAGCGACTCGCCATCCTGGTGGCGGCGCTTGAACTCGTCGGTCTTGGCCCGCAGATCTGCGTCGGAGAGCGCGACCACTCCGTCTTCGAGCTCGTTGATGTGCGCCGCGATGGCGCGCAGGCGCTTGAGCGTCTTGCCCTCGCCGGCGCGGAGCAGTCGGGACAGGACCATCCGGTCGACCTCACTAGCTGATCGTGATGCGTCCGTCACGGACGCCTTATGGTCATCGTATTAGAGCCGGTTGCAGGGGCGGCGTTCGATCACAACGGCTGGGCGTGGCGCCGCTGAACGTGAACCGTCCCCCGCGCACCACGGTACGCGGGGGACGGCGAGTGGGGTCCGGCCTTGGCGCAGAGTCGCCTACGGCCGGTGCGGTGCCGATGCCTGCCTGCGGCGTCCCGCCGCGGCCTGCGCCCGGCTCCGCTCGGTCAGCAGGCGAGTCGGATCACCCCGTAGTCGAATCCTCTGCGCCGGTACACCACGCTCGGCCGCCCGGTGTCGGCGTCGAAGAACATGTAGAAGTCGTGGCCGACCAGCTCCATCTGGTAGAGGGCTTGATCGACGGTCATCGGCGTCGCCGGGTGCTCCTTCTCCCGCACGATCCGGCCTGGTTCGTCCTCGCGGGTTTCCGCGCTCCAGCGCGGCTCGGGCACGGTCCCGGCGCGGTCTGGTGCGGTGCTGCTCGCCTCCGTGCCGGGATCGCCGGCAGTCGGCACGTCGGCCGCTTCCCGCTGTTGTCCGGACCCTGCCGAAGCAGCAGCTTCGGCGGGCGCTTCCAGCAGGCCGACGCCGCCGGAATTCGCCGTGGCGACGGTCTGCTCGGCGTTGGCCGAGGTCGCTTGCGCAACGGAGATCGGGTTGCGCTTCCCGTAGTGCACCTTCCTGCGGTCGTGCATCCGGCGAAGCCGGTTCTCCAGCTTGGTCGTCGCCGAGTCGAGGGCGGAGTAGAAGTCGCCTGCGCAAGCCTCGGCGCGCACGGCGCCGCCACGCCCTTTGACGGTGATCTCGACGCGCTGGCAGTTCTTCGCCTGGCGCGGGTTGCGTTCGTGGTTGAGCTCCACGTCCGCCCGGATGGTCTTTCTGTCGTACCGTTCCACTCGGGCCAGCTTTTCCGCGACGTGCTCCCGGTAGTGCTCGGGAACCTCGACGTTACGGCCCTTGACGACGATGTCCATTCACGACCTCCGTTCCTCGCGTAATCCGTGGTCGATGCGCACGGGGCACCGGAACAGCGGCGCGATCAGCTCGCCTCCGGTGCCAGGGACATGGGTTCTTCACTCCTTCCCACAGCCCGGGTACAGCTGAATGTGCTGCACGTTAGCTTGATTCGAGATCGGGTAACAGACCCCGGGACGAGCGACGTCAAGCCACCACCCAGCGTGATGAGCACGGCTGAGAGGGCGAATGCGGGACGCACTGAACGGTGCTTGCGCGAACTTCGACGTCGACCACGTCTCACTCCATCGGGCGAACATAGCCCGGCTCTCGACTACGGGGCGCCACGTGCCGTCGTGACACTGCACTTCGGTCGTCGTACCGCCCGCACTGCGCACACTCAAGCAACGAATGGCGTTCCGGGCTGAGTTCCACCCGCACGCCGTACGAGCTGACAACGCCCGATCGAGTTACCCCGGAGTCGCGGTCAGCAGCAGCGCCACGGTCGTGGGAGCGCCTCCCGCGGACAGCGCGTGCGCGCAGCTCGCCAGAGTCGCGCCGCTGGTCAGGACGTCGTCGATGAGCAGAACCGGGGCACCGGGCGGAGGTAGCCCGGAAGGCCGCGCGAGCACCTGGCCGCTCAGGTTGTGCAGCCGCTGTGCCGGGTCGAGCCCGACCGAGTCGCGCGCTCCCGGACGGATCACCAGGCAGTCCGCGACCGAGGCGTGCAGGCCGAGCGCGGTCAGCTCCTCGACGGCGCGGTGCGCAACGCGCGTCATGTGCGCACCGCCGCGGCGACGGGAGGTGATCGTCCGAGACGGTGCAGGCACCACGTACCAAGGCGACCGCAGGTGCGCTCCCTCGCGGGAACCAGACGGCCGGTCGGCGGGGTCCGCACCGGCGGGCAGCGACTCCGCCCAATCGAGCAACGCGCGGAGCCCACCGGCGAGCGCTCGGCCGAACGGTTCGGCGAGGTCGCGACGCCCGGAAGCCTTGTAGGCCACGACCGCCCGGCGCGGCGCGCCGCGGTACTTGCCCAGTGCGAACACCGGCGGGTCGGGTCCTGCTCCGGGGATGGCGGGCAGCTCCCGGTGCACTCGGCGCGGCCCGCCGAGTTCACGGGCGCAGCCGCGGCACCAGCTGATTCCGGGCGTGCCGCATCCGGCGCAGCGCAGCGGCAGCATCAGGTCCACCAGGCCGGAAATCGCGGTGGCCAAGCCGGAGAAGCCTGGAGCACCGAAGGCGCGGTCGCGCACTCCTCGGGGCCCGTGTCGACGCACGGACAATGTCGATCGAGTCATGCCGGGATCGTGCGCGATCCACCGGGCCGACTCACCCGCGCGTGTCGGCGCACGCCCGCGGCTCCGGACCGGGCCGGCCGGAAACGCCAGGTCAGCCGGGAATGCCGGTCCAGCCGGAAAACAGGTCGGTCAGAAGCCGGATCAGCCGGGGAAGAACGGGATGGAACCGCCGCTCTGCCCGGGCAACAGCTGCCACCCGTCCAGCAGGCTCCACACCGGGTCCGACTCCCCGGCCTCCCACAACCCGCTCTGGTCGGAGACCACGACCCGGCGTCCCGGCCCCACGGTCACGGCGGTCACCGGCTGGTTCAGGTTCGCCGAGGCGTACTCGTTCCACTCGAAGCCGTCCACCGACACCTTCATGACCGGCGAGGAGTTGCTGTCGGTGGTGGCCACCAGCGAACGGTCCGTGAGCCAGTCGACCCCGGTGATGTTCGTGTACGCGCCCAGCTGCACCGGGTGCCGCAGCGCGAACCGCCCGTCCTTCTCCACCACGCCCGCGACGACCAACCGGCCGTCGACCACGGCCGCAGCCCGGGTTCCGTCGCGGGACAGCCGCAACTCCTTGATGTCCCCGACCCGGCCGAACTCGGAGATGTCCACCGGTGCTGCGGTCCACGACCCGCCATTGCGCACCGCGCGGTACACGTCGCGGCCGTTGACCACGGCCCAGACCTCGTTCTCGCCGCGCCAGCTGGGCCTGCTCATGAAGTTGCCGGGCAAGCCGACCGCGGGCATCGCCTCGCCGTAGGGACCGACGCGCAGCTCGACGCCGCCTGCGGTGCGGGTGACCGCGGCGAGCTGCCCGCCGTCGGCGGACTGGGCGGCCTCCACGACCTTGTACTGAGCACCCGCTCCCGCCGGTCCGGGGATCGGCCGGGCCGGCCGATCCAGCGCGTAAAGCCGCTCGTCGGCGACCGCCAGACCGGGCAGCTCCGGATTCACCGCGTTCGCGCTCTCGTAGGAGACGACGTCGGTGGGCCGCAGTTCCTGCTTGTCCGGCAGCAGCGGCACGCCCTCCTCCTGCAACCGCACCCGCGCCTTGCTGACCGTCTGCAGCGACAGCACGACCTGCGCGGCGATCAGCCGCCGCGTCTCCGGCGGCAGGTCCCCGAGCTCGCTGAAGTTGACCACCAGTGCGGCGTCGTCGGCCTCGCTGACGTTGGTCTTCGGGTCGGTACCGGGCGGCAGCTCGCTGTACATGGCGCCGCGGAAGCCCTCCGACGGCCCTGCGGTGAGCAGTTCGATCACCCGCCGCGGCAGCGTGCTCTCCGGTTTCGAGACGACGTAGCGCAGGTCGGGCACGACCCGGGAGCGCTCGTGGTCGACGAAGTAGATCGGCACCTGCATGTAGTCCTGCTTGAACGAGCTGCGGCTGAGCACCATCTCCGGCGGCGGCGAGGCGATCCGCCACTGCCCTTCGGCATCCCGCTCGACCCGCAGCTGCACCTGGTACGGCCCGCTGTCCGGGGCGAACGACGAGTCCGGGCGCAGGTGCCCGACTTTGTCCGCCTGCAGGCTCACCAGCTGCACGTTCGCCGGCTGGTTCGGCACCGGCGGTACCGGGATGGTGTCCACGTCGTCGACGATCATGAGCGAGTTCGACGGCCGCCAGGCCCGCCGCGCGGCATCGGTCAGGTGCAGCCTGCCCGCCTCGTAGTCGCTTTCCGGAGTCGCCCCGGAGTCGACGAACCTGCGCACGATGTCCAGCGGGTCCACGCCCTTCGGCGGCGGCTTGATCGAAACCGGGCTGCTGCCCTCCTCCATCGGCCACACCGCGACCGGGTCGGAGCTTTCCGGGATCGAGGCGCACGCGGTCATCGGCAGCACGGCCAGCAACAGCGCGACGAGTCCACGGCCGGTCACCGGATCTCCTCCCGAGAACGTTCCGGTTCGGACAGCCGCGCCGGGCCGGTGTCGGTGACCTCGGCTTCGCCTGCCTCCAGTTCCTTGGGCGCGTCGACGGTGCGGGCCAGCAGCGCGCCCGGGGCGGCGATCCGGCGGCTGACCGGCAACGACAGCGGGCTTTCGGCGAACTCCTGCCCGGGCGTCCGCGGCAGCGTGAGCCGGAAGCAGGACCCGGCGCCCGGTTCGCCCCAGGCGTCCAGGGCGCCGCCGTGCAGCCGGGCGTCCTCGGAGCTGATCGACAGGCCCAGCCCGGTGCCGCCGGTGCGGCGGTTGCGGGACGGGTCGGCGCGCCAGAACCGGGTGAACACCAGGTCCGCCTCGCCGGGCCGCAGACCGACGCCGTAGTCGCGGATGCTCACCGCGACCGCGTCCTCGCCGGAGCCGAAGCGGATCTCCACCGGACCGCCCTCGGCGTGGTCGATGGCGTTGGCGACGAGGTTGCGCACGATCCGCTCCAGCCGCCGCGCGTCGGCGACGAGGTTGAGGTCCTGGTTCTCGCCGGGCACCTCCACCCGCAGCGGGACACCGCTGGTCTCGGCGATGGCGCGCACCGAATCGACCGCGCCCTGCACGATCTCGGGCAGGTGCAGCGGTTCCGGCGAGAGCTCGGCGACCCCGGCATCCAGCCGGGAGATCTCCAGCAGGTCGGCCAGCAGCGCCTCGAACCGGTCCAGTTCGTCGACCAGCAGCTCGGTGGAGCGCGCCAGCCCGGCCGGGAACTGCTCGCGGGAGGCGTGCAGCACGTCGGCGGCCATCCGGACCGTGGTCAGCGGGGTGCGCAGTTCGTGCGAGACGTCCGAGGTGAACCGGCGTTGCAGCTGGCCGAACTCCTCCAGCTGCTGGATCTGCTGCTTGAGGCTGTCGGCCATCTCGTTGAACGACTCGGCCAGCCGGGCCACGTCGTCCTCGCCGATCACCCGCATCCGCTGGTCGAGGTCGCCGTCGGCGAGCCGCGCCGCGTTCTGCGCGGCCTGCCGCACCGGGCGCACCACCTGGCGGGTGACCAGGTTGGTGATCGCGCCGAGCAGCACCACCAGCACGAGCCCGCCGATCAGCAGCGTGCTCTGCACGACGTCGAGCGTGCGCTGCTCCGCGCTGAGCGGGAACAGCAGGTACGCCTGCAGCGAGCGGGTGGAGCTGCCGACCGGAGTGCCGACCACCAGCATCGTCACCTGGTTCGGCCCGCGGGAGACGGTGGTGATCTGGCGGGCGAGCTGGCCGCGTTCGACGAACCGCCGCAGCTCACCGGGCACGTCACCGATCGGTCCCGCGGCCGGTTGCGGCCGGCCCGGGGCCGCGGACGAACCGTCCACCAGCACCGGGTCGAAAACGCCTGCCACGGGCTGGCCGGTGGACCGGCCGGAGTTCGGGGTGGTGAGCCGGTTCAGCGCCTGCTCCAGCTGCTCGGAAACGTCGTCCGAGTTCGGGTCGACCGCGGTCAGCTCCCGCTCCAGCACCCCCACGCTGCTTCGGACCTGCGAGGTCGCGGCGCGCTCCTTGGCCTCCAGCAGCTGGTAGGTGATCTGCGTCAGCAGCACCATGCCCAGCACGAAGATCACCGCGGACGACAGCGCCAAGGTGCTCACGACCACGCGCAGCTGCATCGAGCGGCGCCACAGCAGCTCGAACCGCTGCCAGCGCTCGCGGAGTTCACCGCGCAGCAGCAGCGCCCGCTCGCGCAGCGCCGCCTTCGCGCGCACGGTCCGCCCGCTCACCGCGACAGTCCTGTTCGGACCACGCGGCGGGCGGTCACGGCGGTCCTGCCTTGTACCCGACGCCGCGCACCGTCAGGACCACCTCCGGGCGCTCCGGGTCGGTTTCCACTTTGGACCGCAGCCGCTGCACGTGGACGTTCACCAGGCGGGTGTCGGCGGCGTGCCGGTAACCCCAGACCTGCTCCAGCAGGACCTCGCGGGTGAACACCTGGCGCGGCTTGCGGGCCAGCGCGACCAGCAGATCGAACTCCAGCGGGGTCAGCGCTATCGGCACTCCCTCGCGGGTGACCTCGTGGCCGGGCACGTCGATGCTGAGGTCGCCGATGGCCAGCACCTCGGCCGGTTCGGCGTCGGTGCGGCGCAGCCGGGCGCGCAGCCGGGCGACGAGCTCCTTCGGCTTGAACGGCTTGACCACGTAGTCGTCGGCGCCGGATTCCAGCCCCAGCACGACGTCCACGGTGTCGCTCTTGGCGGTGAGCATCACGATCGGCACCACGGACTCGGTGCGGATCGCCTTGCACACGTCGATGCCGTTCATCCCGGGCAGCATCAGGTCCAGCAGCACCAGGTCCGGTTTGAGTTCGCGCAGCGCGGGCATCGCCTTGGTGCCGTCGCTGACCACGGCGGTCTCGAACCCTTCGCCGCGCAGGACGATGGTCAGCATTTCGGCCAGGGCCGGATCGTCGTCCACCACGAGCACGCGCGCCTTCATGCCCCACATGGTTGCACTTCTCACTCCCGGGTCTTGCACCACCCGTCGATCGTCACCGCAGGTCGCCGGGTATGCACCGAACCGCGAGCGAGGTGTACCGCCGAACGGGCGAGTCCGGGTCAGCGGGTGAGCAAACTGGCCAGCTCGGCGTAGTCCGGCCGGTCGCTGCCGTCGACCACGAGCCACGGCGACCACCACCCGGATTCGGCGAGTTGCGCGTAGACCTCGCCGACGCGCTGCTGCAGCGGGGCGTCCGACTCGAAGCTGTCGCGGTCGCGGTCCTGCTCGCGGCGTTCGCGGTGTTCGGCGCGATCGGCCGCGACGGTGGCCGGCACGTTCAGCAGCAGTTGCAGGTCGGGGCGGGGCGCGGCGAAGCGCTCGACCTCCAGCTCGTGGACCCAGCGCACGAACTCGCCGTCCGCGCCTTGGCGCAAGCGGGCCGCGCCGTAGGCGGCGTTCGATGCGACGTAGCGGTCCAGCAGCACGATGTCGTGCTCGGCGAGCTGCGCGCGCAGCGCTTCGACGGCGCCGCGGCGGTCCAGGGCGTAGAGCACCGCCATCCCGTACACGGATGCACCGAGATCACCGTGCGCGCCGTGCAGCGCCTCCCGCACCAGTTCGGCGTGCACATCGGTGTCGTAGCGGGGAAATGCGGCGTGCGACGAGGAAAACCCGCGCGCCCGCAGCTGTGCACCGAGACCTTCGGCGAGCGTGCGCTTGCCCGCGCCGTCCATTCCTTCGATCACGATGAGCCGCCCCACGCCGGGAAACGATACGCAGCGCCCGCGCGTACGCCGCCATTAGGGTTGCGCTGACTCGAAGATCATTCACTTGCCGATCGGCGTGCAGCACACTGACCGTCCGTGGCCTTCCCACCCTCCCCCGGTTACCGCAGCTTCCGCGACCACCTCGGTCCGCAGAATTGGCGCGCACTGCTGGACATCGGCACCCAGGCCCGCTTCGAGCCCGGGCAGACGGTGCTCAACCAAGGCGAAGAGGGCCACCACGTGCTGGCCGTGGTCCGCGGGGTGTGCAAGGTCGTCGCCGCCCGCCCGGACCGCGGGCAGGTGCTGCTCGCGGTGCGCGGGCCCGGCGACACGTTGGGCGAGTTCGCAGTGGTGGACCGGCAGCCGAGGTCGGCCAGCGTTTACGCGGTCACCGACGTGCGGGCGCACGTGCTGCGGGACGCCGAGTTCACGGCGTTCCTGCACCGCCGCAGGTTGGATCAGATGTTGACCAGCTACCTGAGCATGAAGCTGCGGTCGAACAGCAGCATGGTCTCCGAACTCGCCGGTGTTCCGGTGAAGGCCAAGGTCGCGTGGCTGCTGTGCCGGCTCGTCGCGGTCAGCGACACCGCGGGTTTCGTCCCGCTCTACCAGCACGACCTGGCCGAACTCCTCGGCGTGGCAAGGAGTTCGGTGGCGGCGAGCCTGGCGGACTTCCGCGCGGAGGGCTTGCTGCGCACCGAGCCGGGCGGCGTGCACCTGCTGGACGTGGACGCGCTGAGCCGGCACGTGCAAAGCTCCCGCCAATAGTGACGTCGATCACCACACGTCCGAGATCGGACACGAGCCACCGCACCGGTGGCCGATGGTGCTTCCAACAGCAAGTGCAGAGAGGACCGCCCGCGATGCCGAACCCCGACCCGCACCAGAACATCCGCCGCAGCAAGCAGCTGCCGCCGTACCGCGCGGTGTTCGCGGTGGACGTGCGGGATTTCAGCAGCAGCCCGAGCGCGCACCAGGAACAGCTCAGCAAGGACATCCCGCAGCTGCTCTCGCTCGCGTTCGAGCAGCGCGAATTGGGGCGGCTCTGGGACAACCGGGTGTTCGGCTCGTCCACCGGCGATGGCTACTACTTCGGGGTGGACGCGGTGGACACGCCGTTCCTGGTGGATCCGTTCCTCGGCGAGCTGCAGGAAGTGCTCGAAGCCCACGACGAGGTCGTCCGCGCGCGCAGCCGGGACCTGCGGCTGCGGCTGCGCGCGAGCGTCCACATCGGACCGGTGCCGGAAGCCGGGCCCGCGACGGCGATGAACGAGACGCACCGGCTGCTGGACTCCGAGCCGGTGCGGGCAGTGCTCGCCGACTCCGACCCGGACGTGACCTTCCTGGCCGCGATCCTGTCCGAGCGGGTCTACACCGACGTCGTCGCAGGCGACTACGTCAAGCAGCGGCCCAGCCAGTTCGCCAAGAACACGTTGCAGGTCAAGAGCTACCAAGGGACCGGCTACCTCTACACCCCGAAGCCGTCGGCGAATCCGCAGCGGCTCGGCCAGATCGAGGGACTGACGCCGGTGCAGAGCGAGGACGTCGCCGAAGCGCAGCAGCGCCGCGCCGAACCGGACAAGCCGCAGCACGTGCACAACGAATTCAGCGGCAACGGCGGTTCGGGAATAGTGATCCAGGCCGGCCGGATGGGCGACGTACACGGACCCGGGTCCCGCTGAGCATCTCCAGCGGAACCCGTCTGAAGGGACCGAGGAGCCGCGGCGGGGACGGCTCCTCGGTCCCGTTGCGTTCGTCGGTCGACGTCGGCGCGAGCAGGGGAACTCCGTCGCGATCTTGCGCACAACGGGCGTCCGCGGCACTGCCGTGCGCGCGAGGTTTTCCCACCGTTCGCCGCGAAAACGGGACACCGCCGCGCCCGCGCCGCCACAATCGAGTGGCCAATCGCTCGCCACGAGCCGATGCGCGGTGGACAATCACCAGCACGTGATCATGATCCACCTTGCGGCCGGGAGGACACAGTGCAGATACCGGGGCCGGACACCCGCGTGGTCGAACTGCGGGTGCACGGCATCCTGGGCACCACCGGGGAGGAGCTCACCGACTCGGTGGCCTCCGTGGACGTCGCGGGCGACGGGGTGGGGCGCATCGTGCGCCCCGCCGACCGGCTGCTGCGGCCGGTGCCCGGGCCGATGCTGACCGCGGGCGACCGCACCGTGCCGCGCATCGTCGAAGGTTACGTGTGGGGCGGGATGACTTCCGGCGGGTTGTCCAAGGCCACTTGGGCGCTGCTGTTCCCGTTCGCGTTGAGCAACGTCGCGCACTGGATGCTGCCACCGCCGCGGCCGGAAGACCGCATCGGCAAGGCGCTCGGGACGGTGCTGCGGGCGCTGCTGCGGCTCGGCGCGCTGCTGCTGACGATGCTGTTCGTCGCGCAGCTCGCCGTGGTGCTGCTGGACATGGTCGCTGCGCAATGTCTCCGGCCGAATGCGCAGTGCCTGAGTTTCGTGCCGGAGTCGGTGCGGGAACTGACCTCGCTGCGTTCGATCGCCGCGATGCTCCTGCTCGGATTGTTCGTGCTGTTGATGCACTGGCTCTCCAGCGTGTCGTGGAAGTTGTCGAACGCGTTCAAAACAGCAGGCCAGCGAGGCGGCAAAGCGCAGCACTCGGGCCGCGCACCGCTGCTGCCCGGTGCGAACGTGGTGGCCGACCCGGACACCCCGGCGCTGCGCGCGCTGCACGTGACCGGTGCGCTGGCCGTGCTGGCGTCGCTGGCGCTCGGTGGACCGCTCGCGCCGAGCCCCGATCCGCGCTGGCTGCTGGCCGAAGCGCTGCTGGTGCTCTCGGTGGTCGGCACGGTGCTGCTGGACGACCCGACCGGGATGGGTTCGGGCGCGTTCGCGCAGCTGCTGCGCGGGCTGCTGAGCAAGGCGGCGCGACGCAGCTCGATGATCGTGGCGGCCGTGCTGGTGGCGAGCGTGGCGGTCCTGCCCGGCGAGCTGAACGGGCCGCTGCCGGGCTCGGACCCCACCGTCAGCGCGATCGTGATCGCGCTGCTGGTCGTCTGCCTGGTCGTGGCGGTGCTGCTGGTGCCCGCCGCGCTGCTCGCGCGCGGGAACTGGTCCTCGGTGCCGCGCGAGCTGCGTCCGTGGGCGGGCGGCTGGATGGCGGCGCCGATGCTGATGCTGGCCGCCATGCTCGGTGTCGGCTTCGGCTCCGGGCTGGCGCTGAGCCTGCGCCAAGCGCTGCGCGCCGAGCAGCTGCGGCTGCCCACCTCCTACGACGAGGTCACCTTCTTCTGGGGCAGCGCGGCGATCCTGCTCGCGCTCGGCAGCGCCGGGCTCGGCGCCTGGGCGTGGATCCGGCGGCTGTTGTTCAAGCCGGACGACAGCGTTCCCGAGCAGGTCTCGCTGCTGCACGCGGGCAGGCAGCAGGACCAGCGCAGCGCGGCCGGTTCCTGGCACGTGGCGGACGTGCAGCGCCGCTACTCGCACCACGTGCTGCTGCTGGTGGCAGCGGTGCTGGCGGTCAGCAGCACGTTGTCGCTGATGTTGCGGGCGTGGATGGTGCGGGCCGAGTGGGCGGACTGGATCCGCGGGCTGGGCGTGCTCGCGCTGGGCGTGCTCGCGGTCGGACTGCTGCGGATGGTGCAGATGGCCGCGCGGGAACGGACCGCCGGGCGCTACCTGGGCATCCTGTGCGATCTGACGTTGTTCTGGCCGCGCGAGGCGCATCCCGTGGTACCGCCGTGCTACGCGCTGAAGGTGGTGCCGGAACTCGCCGCGCGAGCCGCCGAGCACCTCGCCGAACCGGACACCCGCGTGGTGCTCGTCGGGCACAGCCAGGGCAGCCTGCTCGCCGCGGTGGCGACCGCGCGGCTGCTGGAATCGTTGCCGGAGGCCGATCGGGAACGGGTCGGCCTGGTCACCGCCGGTTCGCAACTGCAGTGGGCCTACCCGCGCGCGTTCCCGGGCGTGGTGCCGCACCGGTCGTTGCGGGATCTCGCCGGATCTCTCGGCGGCCGCTGGCGGTCGCTGTGCCGCGGTACCGATCCGCTCGGCGGGGCGGTCACCACCTGGAACCGGCAGGTCTTCGACGGGATGCTGATCGGGGTGGGACTGCGTCCCGACGGCACCCAGGGACCGCTGCCGCCCGCCACGCGGGGGCCGACCGGAGCGCTGGTGCTCGGTGGTGACCACTGGCTGCCGGACCCGCAGCGGGGGCCGTTCTCGTTCCGCCGGTGGGTTCCCGGGGTGCTGGGGCACTCGGATTACAGCGGTGATCCGGAATGGGATCGGGCGGTCGCGATGGCCGCGGGCCTGGAGATCCCGGTGCGCGGCGCGACGTTGCCGCTGCGCACGCCGGCCGTGGCGCAGGCGGCGGATCCGCTCGGGGCGGTGGCGCAGCACGGGCAGGCGAAGCCCGCCGCGACGTCGACGGCCGTGGCCGAAGCCGAGGCGCCGGTCGACGATCCGCTCCCGGAACTGCTCGACAACGACGCGGCGGACGAGCCGCAGCCGGATGCTCCGGAGCGTTCCGAGCTGCCGGAGATCACCGAGCCGCGCGGCCGGGTCGCCCCGTGGGAACGCGGCGGTGCCCAGCGCACCGCTCCGCGCGCGGACTGAGCCGCTGGGCGGTCGGCCCGCGCCCACATCCGCGAGCGAGCGCGGAACGGAGCGGACGCCGCGCGCCCGGTGGCTCCTTCGAACGGCTCGTCCCGAACGGTTCGCACGTTCCCGGCACGGCTGGCCCGCCGCAACGGGCCGACGCGCCCGCGCACCACCTGATCAGCAGGGTCCGTTCCGGGGCGAACGGACCGCTGGTCCGACAAGAACGGGCGAACAGGTCGTTCACCCCGGGCGAAGCTGCGATGCGCGGCTCGCGGCGGAGACGCTGCGGAACAACAAGCGGCCCCGCCCACCCGAGCCGGGTGAGCGGGGCCGTGTCGCAGCGGAACTCAGACGGAGCCGCCCGCGGAGACCTCACCGCGCTGGCGCGCACCGAGCCGCGAGTGGTTGCGGCCGTACAGGAAGTACACCACCACGCCGGCGATCATCCACACCACGAACCGCACCCAGGTCAGCGCGGTCAGGTTCAGCATCAGCCACAGGCAGGAGATGATCGCCAGCACCGGGATCAACGGCACCAGCGGCGCCCGGAACCCGCGCGGCAGGTCCGGCCGGGAACGCCGCAGGACGATCACCCCGGCGGAGACCAGGATGAACGCGAACAGCGTGCCGACGTTGACCATCTCTTCGAGCTTGTCCGCCGGGAAGAACGCCGACGCCAGCGCCACCACGACACCGACCAGCACGGTGGCGCGCACCGGCGTGCCGCGCTCCTCGTCGGTCTTGGCCAGCCCGCGCGGCAGCAGCCCGTCGCGGGACATCGCGAACAGGATCCGCACCTGCCCGAGGAACATCACCATCACGACCGTGGTCAGACCGGCCAGCGCGCCGACGGTGATCACGCTCGCCGCCCAGGTGACGCCGTGGATCTGGAACGCGGTGGCCAGCGTCGCCTTCTCATCGCCCTGCGTGGCCAGCTGCGTGTAGTTGACCATCCCGGTCACCACGATCGCCACGGCCACGTACAGCACGGTGACGATGGCCAGCGAGCCGAAGATGCCGCGCGGGGCGTCCCGCTGCGGGTTGCGGGTCTCCTCCGCGGTGGTGGCCACCACGTCGAACCCGATGAACGCGAAGAACACCAGCGAAGCGCCCGCCAGCAGGCCGAAAACGCCGAAGTTGCTGGTCGTGCCGCCGAGCAGCAGCGAAAGCAGCGACTGGTCCAGCTTCGAGGCGTCCTCGACCGCACCCTGCGCCGGCGGGATGAACGGCGAGTAGTTGTCGGAGTTGACGTAGGACAGACCCGCCACCACGACCAGCAGGACCACGAACACCTTGAGGGTGCTGATCACCAGGCTGACTCGCGCGGAGAGCTTGGTCCCCGCCGCGAGCACCGTGGTCAGGATCGCGACCAGCAGCAGCGCGCCCCAGTCGAACTGCAACGGCCCGAGGTCGAACTTCGTCTGCGCGCCCTCGAGCCCGATCAGGCCCAGCACCTGCTGCAGGTAGGTCGACCAGCCCTTGCTCACCGCCGCTGCCGCCACGGCGAACTCCAGGATCAGGTCCCAGCCGATGATCCACGCGATGAACTCGCCGAACGTCGCGTAGGAGTAGGTGTAGGCGCTGCCCGCGACCGGCACGGTGGAGGCGAACTCCGCGTAGCAGACCGCGGCGAGCCCGCACGCGATGGCGGCGATCAAGAACGACACCGAGACCGACGGCCCCGTGATGTCCCCGGCGGTCGACGCGGCGAGGGTGAAGATCCCCGCGCCGACGACGACCGAGACACCGAACACGATCAGGTCCCATGCGCCGAGGTTCTTGCGCAGCTTGGTGTCCGGCTCGTCGGTGTCCTTGATCGATTGCTCGACCGACTTGGTCCGCCACAGCCCAGTTCCTGGCACTGTCGCCCTCCTCTTCCAACCCGAATGGTGGAACGCACCCTAACGCGGGAGTGTTGCACCGGAAGCGCTGAAAAACAGTGTGGGCCGCACCATTCGTTAATGCTCTGTGACCGCTCCGGCCACCCGGCGGACACCGTGATCGTCCGATTGCTACCGATCGATCACATTGCGCACACACGACCCGCGCCGTCGCAGGTAGGCGCGGCTGGGGCTGAACAAATTCCCGGTATTCCCGCGATCTCCGCGAAAGCGACGGCGGGGTCCGGGCAGAAGCGGCCGATCGCATTCGTCGCGCGGTCGGATCAGTCCTGTTTCGCGGTCTTCTGCTCGGACGTGCGGTCCAGGTCCGGCTCGAGGTAGATCAGCTTGGCCGCGGGCACCTTCTCCCGCACCCGGGCCTCCGCGGCATCGATCTCCAGCGCGACGTCCGCGACCGGCAGCGCGGGCTCCAGCTCGATCTTCGCCGCGACCAGCAGCTCGTCCGGCCCGAGGTACTGGGTGCGGATGTGGATCACCTTGCGCACCCGGTCACCGCGCAGCCCGGCGACGATGTCGTCCAGCACGGCCGGGGCGGCGCCCTCCCCGATCAGCAGGCTCTTCGTCTCCACGATCAGCACGACCGCGATCACGCCGAGCAGCACGCCGATGCCCATCGTGCCGATGCCGTCGAAGACCGGATTACCGGTCAGCACGCTCAGCCCCACACCACCCAGCGCGAACACCAAGCCGAGCAGCGCGCCTGCGTCCTCCAGCAGCACCACCGGCAGCTCCGGGGTCTTGGCCTGCCGGATGAACTGCCACCAGCTCAGCCCGCCCTTGAGCTCGCGGGACTCCATGATCGCGGTGCGGAAGCTGTAGGTCTCCAGCCCGATCGCGATCAGCAGGATCACCACCGCGACCAGCGGGCTGGTCAACGGCTCCGGGTGCTCGATCTTGTGGAAGCCCTCGTAGAGGGCGAACACCGAGCCGAGGCTGAACAGCAGCAGCGCCACGACGAACGAGTAGAAGAACCGGTCCCGGCCGTAGCCGAACGGGTGTTCCTCGGTCGGTTTGCGCTGCGAGGTCTTCTTGCCCACCAGCAGCAGGCCCTGGTTGGCGGTGTCCGCGACCGAGTGCACCGACTCCGCCAGCATCGACGAGGAACCGGTGAACAGGAACCCGCCGAATTTGGCCACCGCGATGCCCGCGTTCGCGGACAGGGCCGCCAGGATCGCCTTGGTACCGCCGCCTGCTGACACGATGTCGCTCCCCAACCACTAGATCGCCGAAGTTCCTAGATCGTCACGAGTTGCCTGGGAATGTACCTGCGCGCCCCGTGGCGCCGAGCCGGTATCCGCGGATCCGCGCGTACCGGGCGAACAGCCCTCAATTGCCGGTCGCCGCGCGGAAGATCTGCGCCGTGCCGTCCACGCAAGCAGGCGTCGCCAGCACCTCCGGGTCGGACGCGGCCAGCCACACCGACTCGCCCTTGGCCAGCTGAAGATCCGGCAGCGAACCGTCCTGCGTGCGCAACCGCACCCCGCCCTTGGTGCACAGCACGATCTGCGGGCCGCCCGAGTCCAGCCGCACCGGTGCCGAAGCCGCCGGGGACCAGTCCACCCGGGACAGCTCGAACTCCTCGGCGGGCGTCCGGTAGACGGTCAGGTTCGCGTCCAGCGACTCGCCCTTGTGCACCCGCATGTCCGCGCAGGTGAAGTCCAGCACCCGCAGCAGCTCCGGCACGTTGACGTACTTCGGCGTCAACCCGCAGCGCAGGATGTTGTCCGAGTTCGCGAGGATCTCCACACCGGTGCCGTGCAGGTAGGCGTGCAGGTTCCCGGCGGGCAGGAAGATCGCCTCGCCCGGCTGCAGCACCAGCCGGTTCAGCAGCAGGCTCGCCAGCACGCCCGCGTCGTTCGGGTACGCCTCCCCCAGCTCCAGCACCGTTCGGCATTCCAGGGCGAACTCGCCGTGCTCGCGCACGTGCCGCACGCAGGCGTCCAACAGCTCCGGCATGAGTTCGCGCAGGTAGTGCTCGGGCAGCGTGATCCACGTCGTGAACAGGGCGCGCAACCCCTCCGCGTCCGGCTGGGCGGCCAGCAGACCGGTGTGCGCGCGCAGGCTCGGCACGTCCAGTTCGCCCAGCAACCGCACGGTGCGGTGCGCGTCGCGAAAGCCGGCCAGCGCGTGGAACTCGGTCAGCGCGCAGATCAGCTCGGGCTTCGCGGTCGGATCCGGGTAGTTGCGGTCCGGGGCGTTGCGCGGCAGCCCGGCGCGTTCCTCCCGTTCGAAGCCCTCCGCGGCCTGCTCCGCCGACGGGTGCGCCTGCAGGCTCAACGGCTCGTCGGCGGCGAGCACCTTCAGCATGAACGGCAGCCGGTGGCCCCAGCGGCCGGTGCATTCCGCGCCGAGGTGGTGCGCCGGGTCGGCGCCCAGCAGCTGCAGCAAGGACTCCTCGGTGCCGTCCGGGCGCACCAGCTTCGACGAATCGCCCGGGTGCGCGCCCATCCACAGCTCGGCCTCCGGATGCGGGGTGGGGACGGGCCGCCCGAGCAGATCCGCGATAGCGGTACGCGAGCCCCACGCGTAGGGGCGCACCGCGTTCCGCAGTAACTCCACAGTCGTTCTCGCTTCCTTCGCGGCTCTCCTCGGACGCGAACCGCGGCACCGCCGCGCCGTCCACTCGCCTCAGCCCACTCGCTTCGAGCCCACTCGCTTTAAGCCCACTCGCGTAAGCACTGCACCAGGGTCGATTCCGGCAGCACAGCGCGAACCGCCGGTCAGTGCACCGCCAGCGCCTGCCTGCCGGGCCCGCCCAGCGTGCCCGTCGCCAAGCCGAGGTAGACCGCGGCCAGGTCGAACCGCGCGGCCAGCAGCGCCGAGCGCAACACCGCGTCGTCGCGCACCGCCTCGCCCGGGCTGATCAGGTCGGCGCTGGGCAGCGCTTGCACCGCGGCCCGCTCCGCCGCTTCGGCGTGAGCGTCGTAGCGGGCGCTGACCAGGAAGATCCGGTGCGCGGCCGCCGAGACCTCGTCCGGGTCGGCGAACACGTCCGAACCGGCCTCCGCCGCCTGCCGGTACAACGCGGGACGCGCCACCGCCTGCTGGTAGCCGACCGCATCGCAGGCCATCCCGGCGTGCGCGCCGAGCGCGTAGCCGCCGTGCCGGGCCACCGCCGTCGACACCGGGTCCAGGCCCCACAGCAACGGCGCGTGCTCGGCCAGTCGCAGCGCCAGCGACTTCGCCGGGTTCGTCAGCGGCTCGTGCCGCGGGCTCGCGCGTTCGGCCTCCTGGTCCAGCTCGTCGGCCAGCGCGTCGGTGTCGCAGCGCACCAGCCCGAGCGCGTCGAGCACGGCGAGACCGACGGTGAGCACGTGCGCGAAGGTGAGTTCGTCCGGCACCGGGATCCGCGGCGCCACGACCTTCGCGCGGCCCGCTCCGGAAGCTGCGACCGGCCCTTCCTCCGGAGCCGCCAGCACCACCGACGTGCCCCGGCGGGCCGCGGTCGCCACCGACTCCGCCAGCACCGGATCGCCCGGGTCGGCGGTGTGCGCGAAGACCACGTCCAGCGGGCCCACCCAGGCGGGAACCCGCTCCCCCACGAAAACCGGGACCGGGCAGGACGGGCCGGTCAGCGCCGCCAGCAGCTCGCACACCGCCGGTCCGACACCGGGACGGGCGGCCAGCACCAGCGACCGCGGACGCTCATCGGCGATGTCGTCCAAGCCGGCCACCGCTTCGGCCGTCGCGCGCACCTGCGCGCCGGCCAGCGCGGCCGAGCGCAGCAGTCCGCGCGCATCCGCCGCCGCGATCCGGTCCGGGTCGTCGAACAGGCTGTCGTCGAGCACCGGGGGTCACCTCTCCCCGGGACTGCCCGCGTCCCCGGAACCGCCCGCGTCGGGGCCTCCAACGGCCTCCTCCAGCAGCAGCACCGGGATCCCGTCCCGCACCGGAAAACCGCGACCGCATTCGCTGCAGGTCAGGTAGTCCGCCTGCGCGTCACCGGCCGAACCGGCGCGCAACGCACCGCCCTCGCCCGGGCAGGCCAGGATCTCCAGCAACTTCGGTTCCAGGTCCACGGCCACTTTCCCTCCCAAGATCGCACCCGCTGCGGCGGCGCTCAGCCCCGCACCACCGCGAGCACCTCGTCGCGCAACGCGGCCACCGCCGCGGCGTCCGGTGCCTCCACGTTCAGCCGCAGCAGCGGCTCGGTGTTCGAGGGACGCAGGTTGAACCAGGCACCGTCCGCCAGCTCCACGGTAAGCCCGTCCAGTTCGTCGATTCGAGCTCCGTTGCGATCCCGGTAGGTCTCGGCGACCGCCCGCAGCCTGCCGTCCGGGTCCTGGACCGTCGAATTGATCTCACCGGAGGCCGCGTAGCGGGAGTAGTCGGCCATCAGCGCCGACAGCGGGCCGTCCTGCCCGCCGAGCGCGGCCAGCACGTGCAGCGCGGCCAGCATCCCGGAGTCGGCCTTCCAGAACTCGCGGAAGTAGTAGTGCGCGGAGTGCTCGCCGCCGAAGATCGCACCGGTCTCGGCCATGGTCTGCTTGATGAACGAGTGCCCCACCCGGGTGCGCATCGGCTCGCCGCCGTGCTCGGCGACGATCTCCGGCACCGCGTTCGAGGTGATCAGGTTGTGGATCACCGTCGCGCCCGGCTCCTTGGCCAGCTCGCGCACCGCGACCAGCGCGGTGATCGCGCTCGGCGCGACCGGGTCGGCGTTCTCGTCGACCACGAAGCAGCGGTCGGCGTCCCCGTCGAAGGCCAGCCCGGCGTCCGCGCCGACCTCGCGCACCTTCGCCTGCAGGTCCACCAGGTTCGCCGGGTCCAGCGGGTTCGCCTCGTGGTTCGGGAACGTGCCGTCCAGCTCGAAGTACAGCGGCACGACCTCGATCGGCAGGTCCTCGAACACGGTCGGCACGGTGTGCCCGGCCATCCCGTTGCCCGCGTCGACCACGATCTTCAGCGGACGCACGCCGCGCAGGTCCACCAGCTCGCGCAGGAAGTTCGCGTAGTCGGCGACCATGCCGCGCTCGGTGGCGCTGCCCTTGGCGCCGAGGAACTCCGGCACGCCGTGCGCGACCAGCTCCTGGATCTCGGACAGCCCGCTGTCCTGCCCGACCGGCGCCGCGCCCGAGCGGCACAGCTTGATGCCGTTGTAGCGGGCCGGGTTGTGGCTGGCGGTGAACATCGCGCCCGGCAGCTCCAGCGTGCCGGAGGCGAAGTAGAGCAGGTCCGTGCTCGCCAGCCCGATCGAGATCACGTCCACGCCCTGGCCGGTGACGCCCTCGGCGAAGGCGGCGGCCAGCCGGGGCGACGACTCGCGCATGTCGTGGCCCACGATCACGGCTGGTCCGCCGACGAGCCTGGTGAAAGCCGCGCCGATCTCGCGCACCGAGTCGGCGTCCAGCTGCTCGTCCACCACCCCGCGGATGTCGTACGCCTTGACGATCTCCGACAGGTCCCGCACGCGGCACACCCCTACGTAGTCCGACCAACCTCGCTTGCGCTGCAGAGCCTACCGGCGATCGGTGATCTTGAAAGGGGTCGGCGAGCCGTTCGGGCCGGGTGTGGGTGAATCACTCGTCCCGCGGGTCCGGCAGCGCCCGCAGGTGGCCGCGGCGACCGTCGCCGACGGTGAAGTCCGGCGGGTCGCAATCGCGGCCGGCTTCCCGGACCGCCTCGGCCAGCGCGGTCAGGTCGTCGGCGGAGGCTTCCGGCATGCCGAACTCGCCCTCGTGCCGCACGACCTCCCAGCCCTTCGGCACGGTCAGCTTCAGCGCGTGGTCTTCGCAGAGGTCGTAGCTGTGCGGTTCGGCATAGGTGGCCAGTGGTCCGACCACGGCGGTGGAGTCCGCATAGGCATAGGTGAGCGTCGCAACGGCCGGGTTGGTACACCCGGTCCGCGAGCACCGCCTCACGCTCCGCACGACCCGCACGATAGCGCCCTCGGTCCAGTGCGTGCCGCAGGCACGCGGAATCGTCTCGCGCCGCGGGCCCTTTCAAGACTGTTCGCCCGGCGTTCGCCCAGGTGAGCGGGTTTGTTCGCGGTGCGCTGAACACCTCGGTGGGCGCTGCGGTCACCGACCGTGGCGCGACAGGCGCCCGAACGGGCATCCCCGCCGCGGGGCGGAGGGCGTACCCTCAGCCCGTGGTGACCGCACGTGGACATCGGCGCCGGACGCTAGCCCGGCGGGACCGTCGAGGCCGCGGACTGCGCGGCCCCCTGTACCCATCGTCGGTCCCCGTCGCGCGCAGCCGCTCCCAGCGGTTCGACGCGCTGGTGCTGGAGGCGCTGGAGCCGATCGAGCAGCGTTGGCACGCCGAGCTGACCGAGCTCGACGTGGCGGTGGATGAGGTTCCGGAAGTCAAGGCCACCGCTCCGGAGAAGATCGTCTGGGACGACGACGTGGTGGTCGACGCGAACGTGCCGCTGGCCCGGCTGGTGCCGTCCGGGGTGGATCGCCGCGGGCTGCCCACCCGGGCGCGGATCGTGCTGTACCGGCGACCGCTGGAGGCGCGCGCCCGGGACGGGCAGGACATGGCCGACCTGCTGCACGACGTGCTGATCGAGCAGGTGGCGACCTACCTGGGCCTGGACCCCGACGTGATCGAGGGCCAGTAGCCGCTTCCCCGCGGCCGGAAAGGGGTGCACGGACCGCTGGTCCGATCTGTTCGGACGAGCAGGCCGCTCACTCACGCCGGCGGGCGCTGCGGTTCACGTGAGCGGCGGGAGGGCAGCGCGGCGATCGCGGTGAACAGCAAGGCGGCGGCCTGCACCACCAGCAGCGCGGCGCGCGAGCTGTCGCTGTAGTCCACCCGGACCTCGCCCGCCTCCTCCGGCAGCGGCACCGCGACCTGGTGCCCCCACGCCTTCGCCAGCGGCGCCTCCCGCCCGTCGATCACCACCTGCCAGCCGGGCTCGTGCTCGGCGGCCAGCACCAGCGCCCGCCCGACGCCGCCCGCCGACACGCGGACCGCGACCTCCGGCGTCGCTGCG
This sequence comes from Saccharopolyspora galaxeae, assembly GCF_016526145.1. Taxonomy (GTDB): domain Bacteria; phylum Actinomycetota; class Actinomycetes; order Mycobacteriales; family Pseudonocardiaceae; genus Saccharopolyspora_C; species Saccharopolyspora_C galaxeae. Next base: position 11,961 of record NZ_JADDUE010000022.1, on the reverse strand, counting down.
GGCACCGGAATGGGCCGGGCCTGCGGAGACGGGGCTGCCTCCAGCCGCGCCTGCCGCGCCAGGTCCGGCCCGAGCAGCTGCACCGGCCCGGTCGGCAGCAGCACGCGCAGCACCACCGAGCCGTCGCCGAGCCTGCCGTGCTCCACGACCATTTCCCCGGCCGCGCGCTGCACCTCCGCCGAAGCGGCGGCGGGCACGGCGACGTGACCGGCGCCGCGCGCGGCCGCGGCGGCCAGCGCCGACCGCACCCGCTGCTGATCGCCGGAGAGCACGTCCGCCTCGGACTGCCGGAGCCAGTCGACCGCGCTGCTCACCGGCACCAGATCGTCGTCGCCGAAACGCGGACCGCTGCCGTCCACCAGCCGGGCGGGCTGCGGCCCCGGGTCCAGGACCAGCAGCGCGCCGGGTCCGGCGAGTTCCGCGGCGAGCGCAGGGGTTCCCCCACCCGGCTCGGTGCGCAGCGGACCGCGCCCGGCCAGCACCGCGCTCACGCCCGTGACCAGCAGCGCGGCCGTCAGCAGCGCAACTCCCGCGCGGCGCGGCAGCCGGTTGATCGGCCCCGCCGACAGCGTCATCCACAGCAGCCCGGCCGCCGCGACGGTGAGCGCTGCCCCGGTCGCACCGGTCGTGGCGGGACCACCGCCGATCGGTGCGAGCGCGAACAGGTCCACGCAGACCGCGGCCGCCCAGCCGACCAGCGCGGTGACCGCGCCGGGAAGCATCGCCTTGCGCGGGGCGAGCACCAGCGCCAACAGCGCGGTCAGCACCAGCAGCGCACCGGCGAGGCCCGCGGGTGCCGGGCTCAACGCGGCCAGCCAGCCACCCGCCGCTGCTTCGGTGAACCGGGCACCGAGCCCGTGCGCGAAGATCTCCGGATGCCGCAGCAGCACCACCGGCCACGGCAGCAGGCACGCCACCGGCAGCAGCACCAGCGCGGCCAACCCGGCGACCCGGCGCGGCGCGCGGCGCGCTTCGCTCGGCACCGCGACGAACCCGACCAGCGCCAGCACCACGAGGATCACGTGCACCAGCGGCGCGAAGGCACCCAGCACGGCGAGCCCGAGCGCGGTCAGGCAGGCAGTGCTGAGCCAATGCCGCGAGCGGCCCATCGCGGCCATCCGGGTCAGCCCGATCACCGCGGCGATACCCGCCAGCAGCGGCGGCACCAGCACGTGCGCGACCACGACGTCCAGCCGACCCTGCCCCGCGGACAACGTGGCCAGCGGCAGCAGCGCGTAGGCACCGGCGGCCAGCGCCCGGCTGCGGCCGGACATCGGCAGCGCTCGAGTGGCCGCGTAAGTGTTCAGCCCGGCCAGCGGTATCCCGAACAGCAGCAGCGCCCCCACCACCGCCGCCGGTCCGCCGATCGGCGCGAGCACGGTGCCCGCGATGGCGAGCACCAGCAGCGCGGCGGGTGCGGGAGAGCCGGTCCCGCCGTTCACCGGATGCCACGAAGCGAGGTAGTCGCGCCAGGTGGTGCTCAGGTCCGCGACCGGCAGCAGCCGCCCGCCCTGCAAGGTGCCGCCGAAGCGGGGGAACTCGGCGACCAGCCCGTGCGTGACCAGCGCGAGCACCACCAGCGCTGCGGTGAGCACCACGGGTGGAGCCAGCAGCAGCTCCCGCAGCACCCGCCAGCGGTTCACCTCGACCAGCAGCAGCTGCCGGTCCGGTTCGGCGGGCTCGGGCCGCGCCCCGCGCGGAACCGGCGACGGTCGCTGAGGTGCAGCGGGTTCGGCCGGGGCCTCGGCGGATTCCAGCGGCACCACGACAGGTCCGGCCGGGCGTCGCAGGCCCGCGACGCGGCGCTGCTTCTCCGGTCCGGCAGCTCCCGCGGGCAGCGCACCTGCGGGCAGGGCTTCCGGGCCGACCGGGCGCGGCGCTGCGCTGCTGGTGATCGCCGCGCTTCCGGGTATCGCCGCGGAAGACGGAACCCTGCCGAGCACGACGTCGCGCCGCACCCGCTCGCGCACCAGCCAGGCGAACGCCGCGCGCAGCCCGTTGCGCAGCCGGGTGAGCCTGCTGGTCAGCAACCCGCGCACTTCGGAGCGCCGCGGCGTGACTTCGCGGCGGGCCGCCCGCGCCTTGCGCAGGCCCATCCGGCCGGTGCAGATCCCGGCGAGCACCGACAGTTCCGCGGCCGCGTCCGGCCAGCGCCGCAGCAGCGCGAACCCGGCGGCGCGCAGCGTCGCGAGCACCAGCAAGCGCGGAACGCCCAGCACGAACGACAAGACCGCCGAGTTCACCAGGAACGTCCGGACACCTCCGACCCGCTCGGCGGCCCGGAGGGTGCGCTGCGCAGCGGCATCCGGCGCGCGCTCACCGCGTCGCAGGAGGCCGGCGTGGCGCATCCGCGCGCCCGGCACGCACAGCACGAGGTGTCCGTCGGAGTTGACCCGCCAGCCGAAGTCGACGTCCTCGAAACCGATCGGCAGAGCGGTGTCGAAGCCGCCGAGCCGCTCGAACACGTCCCGGCGGATCAGCACACCGGCCGTGCTCACGGCGAGGACTTCGGAGACCGGCAGGCCCGCGGTCCTCGGCTCCGCGTCAGGTTCCGCGGCAGCTTGATCAACCGGGTCCGGACCGTGCTGGGCGTCGTCCGACTCCGCGGCCGATAACTCGCGGTCCGGCGAATCCACCTCGGCTTGATCGGGCTCGACAGGATCGGTTCGCGCCGAATCGGACGGAGCCGGATCGGACGGAGCCGAATCGGACGGGGCCGCATCGGAGGACGCGGCATCGGACGGAGTCGAATCGGCCAGGGTCGAAACGGAGGATGCCGATTCGGAGGAGACCGAAACGGAGACCGCCGGATCGGAATCGACGGCTACCGACCGACTAGGGACGGACCCGGCGTATTCGACCTCGGCCGAATCGTCCCCGGCCGAATCGTCCTGGACCGAGGCGTCGTCGGCCGAGCCCTCGCCGACCGAGTCCGCACCAGCCCGGTCCGCGCCGCCCGCATCGGCGCCACCCGCATCGCCACCGGCCGAACCCGGCTCCGAGCCGTCTCGCTCCATCCCGGGATCGTCCGGGACCGCGTCGACCGACCCGCCGGAATCCTCCGGCACACCGCCGGAAAGCGGACGATCCGAACCCCCGGAACCGTCCAGTTCGGACTCACCGGCACCGCCCACCAGCGCAGGGTCCAATTCGGACGCTCCGATGCCGGTCTGCCGGTGCCCGGACGCATCCGTGGACAGCCCGCCGTCCACCACGAGCCGCGGATCGTCCCAATCCAGCCCGAGCGGTCCCAGCACCGCGGCCGACGAATCCAGCTCCGCCACCCCGAGCAGGTTCCGCAGGCAGTCCGGTTCCGGCGCGGAATCGTCGTGCAGCACCCACAACCACCGGCCGGGATCGCCCCAACGCGCGTTCGCGTGCTCGACCGCCGCGGCGACCGCGGTGCCGAAACCGGTGTCGCGCTGCAACGTGAGCACCCCGTCCAGCGCGTCCTCGGCCGCGAGGATCTCCGCGGTGCGATCAGCGGAACCGGTGTCCACCGCGAGCACGTGGCGGGGCCGGACGGTGAGCCCGCGCAACGCGGACAGCACCTCGGCCAGCGCGGTGTCGCCGTCGTGGCACACCAGCACGGCCAGCACCGGCGCGGTGCTGCGACGCGGCGCGGTGCTGGAGCGCGCGGTCCCGACCACTCTGTCCTCCCCTGCCGCCGTTCACCGATCTCGGCACGACGGTAGTCGAACACGGCGCCGGACCGGACCCCGCAGGCCGTCTCGGTTCTCGTTGCGCGCAGGGGGCCGCGGCCGGAAGCGGCCGCCTCAGCACCTCATCCCGCGCGCCGCTTCAACCTGCGTCGTTCCCGTTCGGACAGACCGCCCCAGATGCCGAACCGCTCATCGTGCTCCAGGGCGTACTCCAAGCACTCCGAGCGCACTTCGCAGCCGGCGCAGATGCGCTTGGCCTCCCGGGTGGAGCCGCCCTTCTCCGGGAAGAACGCCTCGGGATCGGTCTGCGCGCACAGCGCGCGCTCCTGCCATTCCTGTTCCTGCTCGCCGAGTTCGAAGAGCTGGGCGAGCACGTCGACGTCGGTGCTGTCCGCTTCGCGCGAATCCCCCCACCGCACCAAGTGCGGCTGCGTGAGCCGGTTCTGTTCCATCAAGCTGCCCTGTTCCATCAGGTGGGCTTGACCTGTCTCCCACATCTGGTCCTCCCCCGATCGCTCCCTTTCCCTGCGGTCCTCCCCAGGACCGTTCGGGATGCACTCCGGATGCGGACCGCGGCCCGCATCGCCGGCCGGGCGCAGTTCCGGCCCTCTCACCGGCACCGCCCGTCCGACCGTGGTCCGGCCGGGGCTCCCTTCCCCGACCGCCCGCCGACGACCGCCGCGAAGGCCCGATCACCGCCGGTCGTTCACCCCGGCGCAGCGGCGGGCGGCTACCGGGATCCGATCCCGGAGGAGCCCGCCTGCGATGGACCTCGCCGCTGTTGCACTCCACCACCCGGCCGGGAGCACCCGGACGGGCCGCCGATGACCGCCCACCCAGCGCCGGAGCGCCGGTCAACCGGGTCGATCAACCGGGCCACCGGCCCGCCCACGTCTTCGAGCGAGCACCCGAAGAGCCGGTCGAGGCGGCGGGGAGCAATCGTTTCAGCGGGGAATGACACTGCTGTGATTACACCGTTGTAGCTCCATGCGGTCAAGCGGAGACAACCCGTAGAGGGACGCCGCCAGAGCCCCGCATGACGCAGCGGCACCGGCCGAACGGACTCGGTCCGCTGCTCCGAACGGCGGTGCTGATCATCGGTGATCAAGGCATATCACCCCATCGCCCACCGCGCGCGGTGAGCGGTGTGGACACTGGGAGACGTGAACAAGCGTGTGAGTCCCCTGTTCCTGGCGTTGCTCGGTGCCACGGTCGCGGGAGGTGTGCTCGCCACCGTGGACAACACCGTCGCCCGCGTGACGGGCATCGTGCTGATCGTCCTCGGCGGCTGGGCCACCTCGTTGTGCCTGCACGAGTTCGGGCACGCCATCACCGCCTACCGCGGCGGCGATCTCGCGGTCCGCGCGAAGGGTTATCTGACGCTGGACCCGCGGCATTACACCGACCCGGTGGTGAGCATCGTGCTGCCGCTGCTGTTCGTCATCGCAGGCGGCATCCCGCTGCCCGGCGGTGCGGTGTGGATCAACCACCACGCGCTTCGGACCCGCCGGGACGAGTCGATGGTCTCGTTGGCCGGGCCGTTCACGAACCTCGCGATCGGGCTGCTGCTGACGCTGTCGGTGGCGGTGTTCCCGATGCCGATCGGGCTTTCCAGCGGGCTGTCCTACCTGGCGTTCCTGCAGGTGATCGCGTTCGTGCTGAACATCCTGCCGATCCCGGGGCTGGACGGGTACGGCGCGCTGGAGCCGTGGCTGTCCGGCCGCGCCCGCGAGCTGGGCGAGAAGGCGCGGCCGTGGGCGCCGCTGGCGCTGTTCGTGCTGCTGTTCGCGGTGCGGCCGGTGGGGCAGGCGTTCTTCGGACTCGCCTACTTCGTGTTCGCGCTGGTCGGCGGCAGCCAGACGCACGCCTTCCTCGGCCAGGAGGCGTTCCGCTTCTGGGAGTTCTGAGCCCCGGAGCGGGCCCGCTGGCCCGGCGAGCCGTTCACTCCGCAAGATCCGCCCGGATCGGGGGAAGGCGCCGGCGCGTCGGCAGCGGGCGGAAACGGAGCGCGGGAACGGCGCGGGGTCGGCCACGTGCGAGGATCGGAGCGTGAAGGTCGTAGCACTGGTCGGCGGGGTCGGCGGCGCCCGGTTCCTGCTGGGTATCAAGGCGGCGCTGGGCATGCCCGCGCTGGGCGAGCAGGAATCCCCGCACGAGGTGACCGCCGTGGTCAACATCGGCGACGACGTGTGGATGCACGGGCTGCGGGTCTGCCCGGACCTGGACACCTGCATGTACACGCTCGGCGACGGCATCGACACCGCGAAGGGCTGGGGCCGGGTCGACGAGACGTGGTCGGTGAAGGAAGAGCTCGCCGCCTACGGCGCGGAGCCGAGCTGGTTCGGGCTCGGTGACCGGGACATCGCCACGCACCTGATCCGCTCCCGGATGCTGCGCGCCGGGTATCCGCTCTCGGCGGTGACCGAGGCGCTGTGCGACCGCTGGCGGCCGGGGGTGCGGCTGCTGCCGGTCTCCGACGACCGGGTGGAGACGCACGTCGCGATCGAGGATCCGACGACGGGCGAACCGGCCGCGGTGCACTTCCAGGAGTGGTGGGTGCGCCACCGCGCGGAGCCCGCGGCCAGCGCGATCGTGCCGGTCGGCGCCGAGGAGGCCGAGCCCGCACCGGGCGTGGCCGAAGCGATCCACGAGGCCGATGTGGTGCTGGTGGCACCGTCGAATCCGGTGGTCAGCGTGGGGACGCTGCTGGCGGTGCCCGGGTTCCGCAAGGCGCTGCGCGAGACGAAGGCGCCGGTGGTGGGGCTCTCGCCGATCATCGGCGGCAAGCCGCTGCGCGGGATGGCCGACGCCTGCCTGAGCGCGATCGGGGTGGAGACCTCGGCCGAGGCGGTGGGCAGGCACTACGGCGCCCGCTCCGCGGACGGCATCCTGGACGCGTGGCTGGTGCACACCGGTGACTCCGCGGACGTGCCGGGTGCGACGGTGCGCGACGTGCCGCTGCTGATGTCCGACGTGAACGCGTCCGCGGACATGGCGCGGGCGGCGTTCGATGTGGCCGGGCTGGCCGCGCCGGAGGGAGCAGCATGACCGATCACGCGGCGACCGGCGGGTTGCGGCTGTTCGCGGTGCCCGGGCTGCCGGAGTTCGGCCCCGGCGACGACGTGGCGGCGTCCATCGCGGCGACCGCCCCGTGGCTGTCCGACGGGGACGTCGTGGTGGTCACCAGCAAGATCATTTCCAAGGCGGAGGGCCGCACGGTCCGCACCCCGCGCGATCCGGACGAGCGGGAGCGGTTGCGCCGCGACCTGGTGCGCTCGGAGGCCACCGACGTGCTGGCGCGGTTCCGGAACACGCTGATCACCCGGAACCGGCTGGGCATCGTGCAAGCCGCTTCGGGCGTGGACGCTTCGAACGTGGCGCTGGACCAGATCGCGCTGCTGCCGGAGGACCCGGACGCCTCGGCGCGGCGGCTGCGGGCGGGCCTGGCCGAGCGGCTCGGCGTGCAGGTCGGCGTGGTGATCACCGACACGATGGGCCGCACCTGGCGCAACGGGCAGACCGACGCGGCGATCGGCGCGGCCGGGCTGCGGGTGCTGCACCAGTACGCGGGCAGCACGGACGGGCAGGGCAACGAGCTCGCGGTCACCGAGGTCGCGATCGCCGACGAGGTGGCCGCGGCCGCGGACCTGGTCAAGGGCAAGCTCGGCGGCGTACCGGTGGCGGTGCTGCGCGGGCTGACCACGGACGACGACGGCTCCGGCGCCTCCGATCTGGTGCGCCCGGTGGAGCAGGACCTGTTCCGGCTCGGCACGCAGGAAGCCGTCGCGCAGGGCCGCAAGGAGGCGGTGCTGCTGCGCCGCTCGGAGCGCTCGTTCGGCGCGGAGCCGGTGGACGCCGACGCGGTGCGCCGCGCGGTGGGTGCGGCGTTGACCGCGCCCGCGCCGCACCACACCCGCCCGGTGCGGTTCGTCTGGCTCCGCAACCGTCCACTTCGGACGAAGCTGCTGGACGCGATGCGCACCGCGTGGCTGGAGGACCTGCGCGGCGACGGGCGGTCCGAGGAGTCCGCGCAGCGCCGGACCGGCCGCGGCGACCTGCTGTACGCGGCGCCGGAGGTGGTGCTGCCGTTCCTGGTCCGCGAGGGCGCGCACGACTACCCGGACGCGCGGCGCGCGGAAGCGGAGCGGTCGATGTTCACCGTCGCCGGTGGTGCCGCGGTGCAGGGGCTGCTGGTGTCGCTGGCGGCCGAGGAGCTGGCCTCGTGCTGGGTCTCGTCGACGCTGTTCTGCCCGGACGTGGTGCGCGCGACGCTGGAACTGCCGGATTCGTGGGAGCCGCTGGGCGCGGTCGCGGTCGGGAACCCGGCCGAGCCGGTCGAGGGGCCGCGGCCGCCGCGGGACCTCGACGACGGGCTGCTGGAGCTTTGAGCACGTCCCGGTTCGCGGATGTGCTCCTGGGCGATTCCCGAGCCCGGCGATGAGCCGGAACCGAACCCGGGTCTGACGGCGGCGCGGGAAACTCGACATGACGGTGCGCGTGCGCCGCGACACGAGCTGCGGCCCGGGTGAACCGGGCCGGACACGATTTTGGGTGGGGTTGTGACGAACCAGCGGGACGACTCGGACGGACTGCACGCGGACGCGACGCGCAGCCTCCGCGAGTGGGAACCGGCGGAACGGTCGCAGGAAACGCTCAAGCACGCCTTCCTCACGCTGCTCGACGCGCGCCCGGACGCCTGCCTGCGCGCGTGCGAGCCGGGCCACCTGACCGCATCGGCCGTGCTGCTGGACGCGGCGGCGGAGCGGGTGCTGCTGACCCTGCACCCGCGGGTCGGCAAGTGGTTGCAGGTCGGCGGGCACTGCGAGCCGGAGGACGTTTCGCTGGCCGGTGCCGCGCTGCGGGAAGCGACCGAGGAATCCGGGATGGACGGTCTGGCGGTGGATCCGGTGCCGGTGCACGTGGAAGTGCACCCGATCACCTGCTCGCTGGGGGTGCCCACGCGGCACTTCGACGTCCGCTACGTGGTGCGCGCGCCCGCCGGAGCGGAGCCGGTGCGCAGCGCCGAGTCCCTCGACCTGCGCTGGTGGCCGCTGGACGGGCTACCGCCGGAATCGGGCCTGGACAGCATGGTCACCGCGGCCCGCGCCCGGCTGGATCACTCGTAGTCGCACGTCCGGAGGCTTCGCCGCGTGCTCGTATCCGGGTGATCAGCTGGCCCGGTAGTCGCGGACCGGTAGGCGGGGGCCGAAGCGGGGGCGGGAGACTCCCGCGGCGCCGAGGTAGCGGACCGCGCGGTGCCGGTGGCCCGCGTAAGGGGCGAGGGCTTCGAGCATTTCGGCGTCGTCCATCGGGCGGCCGGCCAGCGCCGTTCCGACGATCGTCGGCAGGTGGTAGTCGCCGACGCTGACCGCGTCCGGATCGCCCCATGCCCGCTGGGCGACCTCGGCCGCCGTCCACGGGCCGATGCCGGGCAGCTTCTGCAGCAGGTCGCGGCCTTCGGCGCCGCGCAGCTCGACGGCCCGCTCCAGCCTGCGGGCGACTCCGGCGGCGGCGATCAAGGTGCGCCTGCGGGCGCCGTCGATGCCCGCCTTGTGCCACTCCCAATCCCGGATCTCCCGCAGCTGGCGCGGATTCGGCACCACGTGCAGCCCGTCCGGGGCAGGACCGGGCGCGGGCGTGCCGAACCGGCGGCACAGCTCCCGCCAGGAGCGCCACGCTTCCCGGTTGGTGACCTTCTGCTCCAGCACGGCGGGCACCAGCACGTCCCAGACCCGTCCCGAGGCGCACAGCCGCATCCCGCGAGCCGCTCGCCTGCCGCGCCGCACCACGTCGTGCGCGGCGACGAAGCCGGTGTCGTCGTCGGCGGCGCCGAGCAGGCCGGGTACCCGGCCGAGCGCCGATTCGGCGCCATCGCCCCAAGCCTGCGCGGTGATCCGACCGTCGCGGTCCGCGGTGCAGCGCAGCGTGGCCGGTCCGTGCGGAGTCGTCGTCGCCAGCCACCACGCGCCGCCGGTTTCCACACTGCTGGTCGGATCGCCGGGGCCGCGGCGCAGCGGCGAAAGCACCCGGGCCAGGTCGAACGGTTCCGGCGGCTGCCAGCTCGTGCGCATCGGCTCGGTCATCCGCGGTCCGCGGAGAAGCGCACTCCGCCCGCCGGGATAGCCACCTCCGGCCACACCCGGGCGCCGTCCAGCAGCTCGCAGTCGTCGCCGATCACCGCACCGTCACCGATCACCGCGCCGCGCAGCGTGACCCGGTCGCCGATGCGGGCGCCCGCGCCGAGCACGCAACGTTCCACCACGGTCTCCGATCCTATGCGCGCCCCCTCGAACAGCATCGAGCCCGTCACCTGCGCCCGCGGGGCCACGACGCAGCCGGAGCCGACGGTGCTGCCGCCGTCGACCCGGGCATCGGCGGCCACCTCGGCTCCCGGCAGCAGCAGCGCCTCCCCCGGCCGACCGGGCAGCGCCGCGGACGGCAGCGCACCGCGCACCAGATCCGCCGAACCGCGCACGTACGCGGCCGGAGTCCCCATGTCCAGCCAGTACGACGAGTCGATGTGCGCCTGCACCCGCGCGCCGGATTCCAGCAGGCCGGGGAAGGTCTCGCGCTCCACCGACACCCGGCGCCCGGCCGGGATCGCCTCGATCACCGGGCGCCGGAACACGTAGCAACCGGCGTTGATCTGATCCACCGGCGGATCCTCGGTCTTCTCCAGGAACGCCTCGACCCGGCCGTCGGAGTCCGTGGGCACGCACCCGAACTGCCGCGGGTCGTCCACCTTGACCAGGTGCAACGTGACCTCCGCGGCGTTCGCGCGATGCGTGTCGACGAGCCCGCGCAGGTCCAGGCCGGAGAGGATGTCCCCGTTGAACACCAGCACGTCGTCCTCCCGCAGCAGGTGCGCGACGTTGCGGATAGCGCCCGCCGTGTCCAGCGGTTCCTCCTCGACGACGTACTCCAGGTCGAGGCCGAACTCGGAGCCGTCGCCGAAGTGCTCGGCGAACACCTCCGCCTTGTACGAGGTGCCGAGCACCACGTGCTCGATGCCCGCGTCGCGGATGCGGGCCAGCAAGTGGCTCAGGAAGGGCACGCCTGCGGTGGGCAGCATCGGCTTCGGGGCGGACAGCGTCAGCGGGCGCAGGCGCATCCCCTTGCCGCCGACGAGCACCACCGCCTCCGCGCCGGGCAGCGGATCGGGACCTGCGGGTCCGGCGGTCATACCGGGCCTCCTTTCTCCGGGCCGGGTGGCCGGCGAGCCGCCGGCCGCGGCCCCGGCGGTCCGCCTCGGGCCGCGACGACCCGGCCGCGGTCGCGGCCGGGCGTGCGTCGATCCTGACGAAAACCCGTTGGGAGGAATACTGTGCCAACAGCGGCGGCATAATGGACCCAGGGTCGGCCTCGGTGGGCTGGATCACTCCCGACGAGCCCGGCATCCGCGGTCCGCCACCAGCGGTTCCGCCTCGCGTGACCGACCTGAACGAACCCCGATACCGAGTCGAAACCGAATGCGGCGGCGTCGCACCGGGCAACGTCGCAGTGGCAACATGAGCGCGAACATCGAAGCCGCACCACGACTTCGACCGGCCCTGCCCCCGCGCGCCGGGTGCGGACCGGCCCAAGAGGCGTCGCCCGGCGGGCACGCAGCGCGCGGCGGAAGATCCGACGGCGAAAGCATGGAGAGGCACCGCTATGGACCCGCGGGACCGAGCCGACGAAACACTTGCTCGTGCGCGGGCACGGGGCAGGTTCGTCGTCACGCCGGACAGCGCCACGTCGCCGATGGACGCCTCGAACACGGTGCGGATCCCGCGCGATGTGGTGGACGCCGCGGACCGTGCCGGTCACGACCCGAACGCCACGCGGACGTTGGGGCGCCCGGAGCGTCCGCAGGGCACGTCGCAGCAGTACGGGCAGCAGCAGAGCGGTCAGCAGCAGTACGGCCAGCAACAGGGCAGTCCGCAGCAGGGCGGCCAACAGCAGGGCGGCCAGTACGGGCAGCAGCGCGGCGGGCAGCAGTCCGAGCAGTACGGCTGGCCGGTCGAGGAGTACGGCCAGGACCAGCTCGGCCAGCAACTCCCGCCGAACCCGTACCAGGCGCAGCGGCCCGCGGGGCAGTTCGGCCCGCTGGGTTCGCAGGCGGCGCAGCACAACCAGTACTGACGCCCGGGCCGCGGCCCCTAGGAGCGTTTAGGAAATGGTTTGCGTAGCGGGTCGGGTAGCTGTAGTGCCTCGGGAGGTTGTGAATTTGGAACATGCGGTTGGATGATCTTGGAATAGGAAGGACCCCCAGGTTCGGTGTGGATCACCACATCACGCACCGAACGATGGAGGTCCT
>NZ_JADDUE010000021.1 GCF_016526145.1 Saccharopolyspora galaxeae | reverse complement strand
TCGACCGCGTGGACGAGGCGCTGGGCACCGCGCCGCAGAAGATCGCCACCGGCTGCCCGTTCTGCCGCGTCATGCTCACCGACGGGCTGACCTCCCGGCAGAACGAGCAGGCCGCCTCCGAAGACGTCGAAGTCCTCGACGTGGCGCAACTGCTGCTGTCCAGCGTCAAGCGCGGCGCATAGTCCACATAGGACAAACCTGGTGTGCAATCCGGGCGTAGCGCTCCATGTGAAGGGGAGGCTCCACCGCTGGCGCAGCACCGCGAGCGCCGATGCTCGCGGCGGGATGCGGGCGTCAGTCGTCGACCGGGATCTCCACGCGTTCGTCGGTCTCCAGCACGGCCTTGGCGTAAGAGTGCACGTGCCGGTTCATCCGGCGCACGGCGGCCTCCGGGTTCTGCTGGCGGATCGCGGTAGTGATTGACTTATGTGCCCGCGCGGTGACCTTGCGGACATCCGCGTCAACGAACGCTTCGTTCTCCGTAGCCGTGTAGATCGCCTTGGACAGCGCGATCATCAGGGCTTCGAGCAGTTCGTTGTGGCTGGCGGTGGCCACGCCGATGTGCCAGTCGATGTTGGCGTCGAGGAAGTCCGAAAGGTTCCCCTCGGCCGCCTCCAGTGCCTTGTTCGCGTCGTGTAGCGCGGCCAGCTCCTCGTCGGTTCTGTTCTGCGCCGCGAGGCTGGCGCAGACAGGCTCGATGGCCTCGCGCGTTTGCAGCAGGTCCGTCAGCCGCAGCTGGCGCCCCCTGATCAGCAGGCTCAACGACGTCGCGACCGAATCCTGGCTTGGTCGTTGCACGAACGCGCCGCCGGCGCGGCCGGACTTGATGCGCACCAGGCCCTGGACTTCGAGGATGCGCAGCGCCTCGCGGACCGTGCTGCGGCTCATCTGGGTCTGGGTGACCAGGTCCCGTTCCGGCGGCAGCTGGGTGTCCTCGACGAACTCCCCGCTGAGGATGCGCTCGCGCAACTCCTCGGCGAGCACGTCGGAAGCCTTCGGCACTTCCATCGGCGCCAGCCGCACTGCCGAGCGAGCGCCCTTGGGTGAGTCAGCCACCTGGATCTCCCGATTTTGGTCGGATATTATGGTTGATTCTAACATTCGCGGGTTAGTTCGTGGACGTCCGGTCGGACGTGTCCGGCCGCTTGCCGGTGCAACATCGCCCGCTGAGTCTCGGCTCTAGCTCGCAGCTTCCTCGCCCTATGGGTGCGGCCGCCCCAGTGCCCCCGTGGTGTCGCCCTCTCCCGTCACTCCGAAGCTCTTCCGTTTTTGGACTGACCTTTGTAATAGTTGGAGCATGGTGGCGTGATGCGGGGCACGCCAGGTGACGCTCAGGCGAAGTGACGGGTAGGTGCCCATGACGCTCATGACCGTGCATGACCGCTACAGCGAGGACGAGATCCGCGACCACTACGCCGCCGGTGTTTGGCGCGATGAGCGGCTGTTCGACGTGGTCGAGCAGCACGCGGCCGAACGAGGGGAGGGGCTGTTCGGCTCCGACTCGACCACCTCGTGCACCTACAGCGAGTTGCGGGACGCAGCGGTGCGGCTGGCTTCCGGACTGGTGCGCCGGGGGATCGGGCCCGGCGACCGGGTCGCGGTGCAGTTGCCCAACTGGACGGAGTTCTTCGCGATCGCCACGGCGGTCGCGTGGGCAGGTGCGGTCCTGGTGCCGATCATGCCGATCTATCGCCGAGACGAAGTCGCCTACATCGTCGAGAGCGCCGGCGTGAAGGCGGCCTTTACAGCCGGCGAGCACCGGGGCTTCGACCACGCGGGACTGTTCGTCGACCTGGCGGGTGCGCACGAGTCCTTGGATACGGTGGTGGTCGTCCGGGCCGAAGAGGTTCCCGCGGGGGCCGTCGCGTACCGCGACCTGCTCGCCGAACCGGCTGCCTCGGACGCGGAACTCGGGCCGGGTGCGTCGCCGGACGATCCGTTCACGATCATGTTCAGCTCCGGCACAACCTCCCGGCCCAAAGGCTGCGTGCACACCTTCAACACCATGTGCGCCGGAGCCCGGCTGCTCGGCCAGGGGTGGCGCTACACCGCCGATGACGTCCAACTCGGACCTTCGCCGGTCACGCACACCACGGGCTTCGTCACCAGCTACCTGATGCCGCTGATCCACGGCGCGTCCTCGCACCTGATGGAGAAGTGGGAACCGCGCGAGGGTCTGGAGCGGATCGCGAAGTTCGGCTGCACGGCCGCGGTGACCGCGACGACGTTCCTGCAGGCATTGATCGACGTCTACGACCCGGCCGTGCATGACGCCAGGAGCATGCGGTTCTGGACGTCGGCCGGGGCGCCGGTTCCGGCCAGCATGGTCGAGTCGGCCCGGCAGGTTCTGCCGAACATGCACGTCTTCAGTCTCTACGGCAGGACCGAGGGCATCACCACGACGGTGTGCACCGTTGATGACGACCCGTCCCGCTCGCTCACCTCGGACGGTCGCGCGCTGCCACATCAGGAGGTGCGGATCGTGGGGCCGGAAGGAGAGGAATTGCCGCCGGGACAGGAAGGCGACATCGCCTACCGCGGGGCGATGAACTGCCTCGGGTACCTCGACCAGCCAGAGGAGACCGCGGCCAACTACACCAGCGACGGCTTCCACCGCTCCGGCGATCTGGGCGTGATGGACAAGGACGGGTTCGTGCGGGTCACCGGCCGACTCAAGGACATCATCATCCGTGGCGGGCTGAACATCAGCGTTCGGCAGGTCGAGGACCTGCTCGCGGCGCATCCCGGGGTTCACGAGAGCGCCTGCGTGGGCATGCCCGACGCGCGGCTGGGCGAGAAGATGTGCGCCTACCTGGTTCCGGCCGACTCGGCGAATCCGCCGGCGTTCGACGAGATCAAGACCTACCTGCTGGGCGAGGGCTTGGCGATCCAGAAGGTGCCGGAGCGGTTGGAGGTCGTCGAGGCGATGCCGACCACTGCGACCGGCAAGATCCAGAAGCACCTGCTGCGGGCCGACATTAAGGACAAGATTCAGGAATGAGCCGACCGCGGGCGGCGGCCCGAGAGCGTCGGGGCTGCGGGGGCGTCGAGGTCCGGGGTGGCCGACCTGGATTTTCCCGGGAAAATACGGGACTCCACCGCTTCCGGAAGCCTTCTATGGGAAGGGAATTCGGTTTCGGGAGTCCGAAGTGGACTTCTGCGTCTCAGCGCACATCGAAGGAGGGCGCGTTCGTGCACCGAGGCGGCGCGTGGACGCGATGCCTGCCTAACCGCCGTGCTGGACGTGGAGGAAGCAGCCGAGGACGAGCACAACCGAGCGCGCGGCGGCTTCGTCCAGGTCGACGGATTGACCCAACCCGCGCCCGCGCCGCGATTCAGCCGGACACCGGCGCGCGTCGATTCACCACCGCCGCTACCCGGCGAGCACACCAGGTCGGCGCTGGCCGACTGGGGCGTGCCCGAGGACGCGGTGGCGTCGCTGGTCGAGGCCGGCGTGCTCAGCTCGATCCCGGAACCGTCGGCGGAGGCGGACCGCTGAGAACCGTGACCACCTCGGTGCTCCGGAGCAGAAAGTCGTTGGCGGTCGCGCTGCCCGTGCCGATTCGCAGCAGGAGACCGGATACCGGTCGGAAGGAGAACCGATGAGCGAGGAATTCCACGACGACCTGGTCGAACCCGGCGGGACGGGCGTGCCCGAGCGGTTCTTCGACCGCTTCATGTTCAACCTCCATCCGACCTGGGAGACCGCACCGTCGGTGATCACGGGGTTCGGGCACTACCCGGCAAAGGACGTCGCCGACGGCTTCGCGATCGTCACCACGGACACCGAGCAGCGCAACGTCCGGTTCTCCACCGAACTCAGCGCCACGGGAGGACGAGGCGCCGGCCCGCTGCGGTTCGAGGTGCTCGAGCCGAACCGGGCTTGGCGGCTCCGGCTCGCCCCCAACCCGACCGGCATGGAGTACGACGTGATCTGGCGGGCGCGCACCCCGTACTGGCTCGGGGATGTGGCGGTGAACAACGCCGACGCGGCGACGACCGACTTCGAACACCTCGTGCAGTCCGGGCGCTACGAAGGCACGCTGCTGCTCGACGGCGAGGTGCACCGGGTCAACGGCTGGTACGGCCAGCGGGACCGGTCCCGGGGCGTGCGGAACCTCTCGGGAGGCCAGGGGATGCACGCGTGGTTCCAGGCGCAGTTCCCGGACCGCTCGGTCAGCCTCCTGCTGGTCGAGGACCGCGGCGGCGGAC
This sequence comes from Saccharopolyspora galaxeae, assembly GCF_016526145.1. Classification (GTDB taxonomy): domain Bacteria; phylum Actinomycetota; class Actinomycetes; order Mycobacteriales; family Pseudonocardiaceae; genus Saccharopolyspora_C; species Saccharopolyspora_C galaxeae. Next base: position 34,445 of record NZ_JADDUE010000021.1, on the reverse strand, counting down.
GACTGCTGCTGGAAGGTGCGGTGCTGCACGAGCACGGCGTCCTCGACGCCGTCGTCGACGTCCGGCACGACCTCCGCTTCGACGGGCTCGACCTGCGGGACGGCACCGTGGAAGTGGTGACCAAGCGCGGCACGACATATCTGATCGACGTGGACGCCACGGCCGGTGGCGGCTTCATGGCGGGTGGCGGGTACGGCGGGCACCACGGGCGCCGGATGGGTCGGGACCACCTGGAGCACGACACCTACCCGCTGGATGGGTCGGTCCACCAGCGGACCCTCGACTCGCCGTTGACCGACCGGCTGGCGTCCTACCGCTGGAACGGGGTTCGCGGCACGGGGATCTTCGAATTCGCGCTCAGCCGCAGCACGTCCTACACATACCGCCCGACCCTCGCCTGAGACCAGCGAGGCCGGAGGAGCGAGCCGGCTGGGCAGGCCCGCTCCTCCGAGGACGGGATCAAAGCATGGAGCTGCCGCCGTTGACGCTGATCGTCTGCCCGGTCACGTAGGACGCCTCTTCCGCGGCGACGAACGCGACCGCCGCGGCGACCTCGGCCACCGTCCCCGGACGGCCCATCGGGATCGTGGACCTGATCTGCGCGAAAAACTCCGCCATGTCGCGACGTTCCGCCTCGGGGGCGGCCACGATCCGGGCATCCGCCTCCGGAGTGCTGATCCACGCCGGCGCGACGGTGTTCACCGTGATACCCCGCTCGGCGTACTCGCGTGCGAGGCCGGTGGCGAACGCGTGCACCCCGCCCTTCGCGGCGTTGTACACCGCGTGCCGGTAGAGGCCGTTGCGCACCGATTCCGCACCGATGTTGACGATCCTTCCGTACCCGGCCCCGGACATGATCGGCAGCACTGCCAGCGTGCAGTGCAGCGTCGTCCAGAGGTTCCGGTCGATCGTCGCTCGCACCGTGTCTTCGGTGTGTTCGGGGGTCGGCAGGATCACGCCGCCGCCGGCGCAGTTGACCAGAATGTCCAGGCGTCCGGCCGTTTCCGCGGCGGTCGCGATCAGCCGTTCGGCGTCCGCGCGTTCGCTGAGATCCCCGGAGACGGTCCGGACTCGGCCCGGTGGGTCCGATGCCAGCTCGGCCGCCGCGGTCCGCAACCGGTCCGTATCGACATCGCCCAGCACGAGTGTGGCGCCCTCGTCGGCCAGTCGTGCCGCGATCCCGAAACCGATGGGGCTGGCGCCACCGGTGACGACGGCGACGCGGCCGGTGAACCGCTCAGTCCTCACCAGCGGACTCCTCGGTCAGCACGTAGACCTTCCCGGCCTCCACGGTCGTGGGGTAGCGGCGCAGGGCGACCGTGGCGGGGAAGCACAACGCCGTTCCGTCGCGAATGTCGAACTTCGCGTTGTGCAGCGTGCAGGTGACCTCGAAACCGCACAGTTCGCCTTCCTCACCCAGCGACCACTCCTCGTGCGTGCACATGTCCGCGGTAGCGTAGAACTGCCCGTCGACGCGGTAGACCGCGATCGCCTCGCCGTTGTCGGGCTCGACCGTCATCGACTCGCCGTCGGCGAGTTCGTCGGTCTCGCACGCGAGAACCCGGTCCGAAACCGCGCTCGGCTCGCTCATCGGTAAATCCTCCTGGTGTGGACGCGCGCCGTTCGTCACAGGACGAACGAGATCTTGCCCTGGGGAGCGAGGCGGTCGTGGGCCAGCACCGCCTTCTTGCGCCGGATCTTGAACCCGTCCTCGCCCTGCACCAGGTCGTAGTAGTAGTGGCCGGCGTACTGGTCGAACTTTCCGGCCTTCATGCGGGAGACGAGGAAGCTCGCCGACACCGACACGGCATCCGGACCGCGGTCGAGGATGCGGACGTTGCCGACGATGCGGCTGGTCTGCGAGTGCGGGAACTCGGCGTGCGCCTCCGGCTTTTTGAGGCGGATCACGCGCTGTTCCAACATCGTCCGCCGGTCGTGGATCAACGACCAGGTCTGACCCGGATCGGACGCGGGCGCGTCGGTGGCCGGCGCCTCGTAGGTGCAGTCGAGGGTGAACAGCTCGACCCACTCCTCCAGGCGCCATTCGTCGAGTAGCGAGGACTCCAGGAACAAGAAGTCCTCGACCTCGCTGCGGGTCACGGTCGCGGCGTTCGGGGTGGCAGCGGTCATGTCAGGCTCCCTGGGGTGCGCGGGTGTCGAAGGGGACGAACTCGTCGACCTCGCGCGGCAACCGCTCGCCGGTCATCAGCGCGTTCCACTGCCGCCACCAGGCGCGCATCTGGAGTTCGTCGTTGGCAGCCGGGCGGGTCTTGCCCATGCCCTTGGAGATGTCGGACCAGCGCAGCTCCTTGCGCGCGCTGAATCCGCGCTGTGCCTGTTCGAGCGCCTCGACGTCGTCGGGGGTGGCCAGCCCGGCCGGTCCCCAGAACGTGAGCGCGTTGTCGATGCGGTACTGCAGGGATTCGCCGTCGAGGCCGCGGGGCGCGATGTGCCAGCTGGTGACTTCGGTGCGGTCCGGCGCGACCGGCATGATCGTGCGCAGGATCATGCCGAAGTTCAGGTCGATCAGCACGAAGTTGGGGAAGAAGATGCTGTTGCGCGCCAGGTCGAACACCGCGGTGGCGTAGGACTCGCCGCATCGCTGGACCGCTTTCTCCCGCAGCTCGGCCAAGTTGCGCACGACGTTCTCGTTGGCCAGCGGAAGGCCGTTGCCCGGGTAGATCAGCGTGGCGTGCCCGTTGTCGAACTCGGTTCCCAGCCCGGCCGGTGGCACGCCGTTGGTGTCGGCATCGCCGAGCATCGGCGGGGTCTGCCCGAGTTCCATCATCATCTCGAAGTAGGTGTGGTGCACCGATTTCGCGTGGTAGCCGTCCACGCTGTTCTCGACCAGCAGCTTCCAGTTGGCGTGCAGTTCGTAGTTGTGCGTGCCGGTGAGCACCTCGATGCCGTCCTCGGACTGGTCCACGGCCAGGTCCAGCAGGTATGTCGCGGTGCCCAGCCAGCTACGCAGATCCGGGGCGTCGCCGGAAAAGTTCACGAACCAGAAGCCGCGGTAGGACTCGATGCGCGGCGTGTGCAGACCGCCGTACACGTCGGCCGGTGACGCGGCGTAGTCCTCCGCGGACGGGACGTTCACCAGCTCGCCCGAATTGCGGTAGGCCCACCCGTGGTAGAAGCAGGTGAAGATCTTCGCTTTCCCGGCCGGATGCCGACAGACCGATGCGCCGCGGTGCAGACAGGTGTTGAGCAGCACCCGGACCTCGCCGCGCCGGTCGCGGTTGAAGATGATCGACCGGCCGCCCACGTCGCGGGTGCGGAAATCGTTGCGCTCGGGGATCTCGGATTCGTGGCCGACGTACAACCAAGACGGGCCGAACAGCAGCTCGCGTTCCCGTTCGAAGACCTCCTGCGAGGTGAACACCTCGCGGTCGACTTGGAACAGCGAGTCCTTGCGATTGTCGATCACGAGAGGATCAGGCATGCCCGTCTCCGTTTCAGTGCGGCCTTCGTTGCCCACACCCGGAACCTCCGGGAGGCCGGGGGAGGAGCCCAGGCTAGGAATCGCCGCTGCATCGCGGTGACCTGGTTCCGGCCGCTGGAACCGCTGTTCCTGGGGCCGGCAGCAGATGGCTAACGTCCGGGTCGAGCGAAACCCGACGTGCCGCCATTCCGGCACCGCTGCGGCCACCCGCGAACGGAGCACCGATGCGCATCGTCGATCACCACGAACCCGACGGGCCGGACAAGATCCTGCACATCCGGTCGGTCGGCTGCGACATCAATATCATCGTGGGCACGCACGATCCCAATGGGATTCCGTTCACGACCGTCGAGGTGCTCCCGCACGAGCCCGACGAAGACGGGACGAATTGGTGGCACCTGGGCACATCCAGCGTCGTCGTCATGCCGGAATCGCACGTCGCACCGACACCGCGGGGAACCCAGAACGGAGCAGAACGACGATGAGTCGATTCCTCGGCCTCGGCATGACGCACTACCCGTTGCTGGCTGGCACGGACGAGCACATGGCCGGATTGCTCAGGTGGACGTTGCAGGACCCCGATATCCCCGAGCGCGAGAAGGACCCGGCGAGCTGGCCGGCGTCCATGCGCGCGGAGTGGGGCGCGGACCAGGGGCGCTCCGCAGCGGCCGGGCACCGCGCCCACCTGCTGGACGGTCTCGCGCGGTGCCGCGCCGCCCTCGACGAGTTCGCCCCCGACGTGGTCGTGGTCTGGGGTGACGACCAGTACGAGAACTTCCGCGAGGAGGTCGTGCCACCGTTCTGCGTGCTCGCCTACGACGACCTGGAGGTGCCGGCGTTCGAGGTGATGAACGAGCGCGGCAGCCCGAACGCCTGGGGACTGCCCGACGACTTCCGCATCACCCTCCGCGGTGACTCCGCGATCGCCCGCAGGCTCGCCGACGGGCTCATCAACGACGGCGTCGACATGGCCTATTCGTACCGCAAGCGGGATGGAGCGCACTTCCCGCACGCCATCCTGAACACCCAGCTGTTCCTGGACTACGACCACGCGGGAGCGCGATTCGCGTACCGGCTGCTGCCGATCACGGTGAATTGCTACGGCGAGCACGCCATCGCGCGCAAGGGCGGCTTGGCCCGGTTCGCCGACATCTCCAGCGAGGAGCTCGACCCGTCCGGCCCGAGCCCGGCCCGCTGCGTCGAGGTGGGACGGGCGATCGCGCGGCACTTCGCCGGGAACGACGAGCGGGTCGCGTTCATCGCCTCGTCGAGCTGGTCGCACGCCTTCCTGACCGATGCCCTCTGGCACATACGGCCGGACACCGCCGCCGACCGCCGACTCTACCAGCTGATGGTCGAGGGCCGCTTCGACGACCTCGCCGTGGTGAGCGGGCGCGACGTCGTGGCGGCCGGCCAGCACGAGATGCTGAACTGGTTCTGCTTGTTCGGCGCCGTGCAGGAACTCGGCTTGCAGCGGCGCTGGTCGACGATGGTGACCACAGACGTGTTCAACTCGAACAAGCCGTTCGGGATCTTCTCTTGATGCGTCGTTTCAGTAGGGTCTTTGTCTTGTCAGCGGCGGAGCCGCTCCAGCAACGACCATGTAAGCAACCGGCACCGCCACGCAGACCACTCGGAAGCGACTCCTGAGCGGACGGGCGCTCACAGCCGACCTGGGAACCAGTCCTCGTGGCCGTCGGCGAGCACCTTCGCATTGTCCGTGGCGATCCGGTCCGCGGTCACGCGCACAGCATCGATGAGTGCCCGGTCGCTGTTGCGTTCTCCGGCCGTCGAGGACACCGACAACGCCCCGACCGCGCGGCCGCGGATCAGCACCGGCGCGGCCAGGCAGCAAACGTCGGGGTGCGATTCACCGCGCGCACCGGCGAACCGGTTCCGCTGAACCTCGGCCAGTTCGGCGCGGAACTCCGCGGCATCCGTGATCGTGTTCGGCGCGACCGCGTGCAACGGGCCTGCCAACGCGGAGTCGACCTCATCTGGTGGTGCGAACGCCAACAACGCTTTGCCCAGTGCTGTGGCGTGCGCGGGCAGGTCCGTGCCGGGGTCGGCCGACGGCAGCTCGTGCCCCGGCACCATCATCCGCTCGACGAACACCACGCGTTCGCCCCGCAGCGTGGCCATGTGCACGTGCCGGCGAGACCAGTGGTGCAGCGCGCCCAGGTGTGGCAGCGCCGACTGCCGCAGGCTTTCGATCGGCATCGCCGAAGCGAACCGCCGCAGCGGTAAGCCGACCTTGAACCCCGCGCAATGCGGCTCGATCACACCGAGCTCGGTCAGCCGGCCGAGCAAGCGGTGAACCGTGGATTTCGGCAGACCGCTCGCGCACGCGATCTCGGTGAGGGTGAGGACCCGGTGGTCGGGCCCGAATGCTCCCAGCACGTCGAACGCTTTGGACAGGATCGAAGTGGGAGGGGATTCCTGCTTCTGCTCGTGCATCGTGGTCACGGCGCACCTCCTTGTGCTGCCCGCCGTCGTGCAAACCCGCGCACGAGCGCGGGCCGTGCGGCGCCGATCGGGACCATGGAGAGCTTAACCCGATCGCGCCTGTCAGGTCTTTCCTTGCGCCGCACGGGTTTCGGTTCCGGCCACTGAAACATCAGCCCCACCGCGGCGCGGGTGCCTTTAGCGTCGCGGCCACGATTCCTCCGAACCGCAGGGATGCTGTCCATGCCCGAGCTCACGGCCGTCGATGTGCACGCGCACCATTTCGGTCCCGACGCGGGAGAAACCCCGGTCCGGCACGATACCGACGCTCCCCGGCTCGTGATCGACGGAGACGGGAGCGGGCAGATCATGCGCGGTGACACGACGTTCCGGGCCGTCGAGCCGGTGCTGTGGGATGTGAATCTGCGCTTGGCGGAAATGGACCGGGCCGGGCTCTCCCACCAGGTCGTCTCTCCTGTCCCGGTCGTCATGGAGCACGCGTCCGGCGCGGATCCGGAATGCGCGCGCAGCACCAACGACTCGATCGCGGAGGCGTGCGAGCAGTCCGGTGGGCGTCTACTCGGACTGGGATGCCTGCCGCTGGGCGACATCGACGCCGCTATCGCGGAACTCCGGCGGTGCCGGGAGATCGGCCTGCACGGGGTCGAAGTCGGAACACGGATCGGCGAGCTCGACTTGGACGCCCCGGATCTCGACCGGTTCTGGGATGCCTGCGATGCCACGGCATCGGCGGTGTTCGTGCACCCGGTGCAGGGCGGACGGGACGTGGTTCGCCGGGCCGGAGCTCCGTACGACCTCGGTCTGGGAATGCTGACCGACACGGCCATCGCAGCGTCGGCGCTGGTGTTCGGGGGAGTCTTGGCCGAACGCGAGCAACTGCGCGTCGTGCTCGCGCACGGCTGCGGAACGTTCCCGTGGGCGTACCCACGGTTGCGGCTCGCAGCAAACCTGACCGGCGACATCGCGGACCGGGACCGGTTGGCGCGCCGGTTGTTCGTGGACACCCTCGTTTTCGACGACGAGCATCTAGGGCTGCTCGTGCACCGGTTCGGTGCCGACCGGTTGGTCTTGGGTAGCGATGCGCCGTTCTTTCCGGACCAGATGGCGAAATCGATGAACTCGGTGCGGGCGGCACAGCAGACCGGCGTGCTGCCCGAGCACGTCGATCCTCCTTTCCTGGCCCGCAATGCCGCCGAATTGCTGGGGCTCGCCACCGATCCCCCTCGAACTAGCTGCGAAGGAGCACGCTGATGGCGTTGACCAGTGAGAATCTCGTCGAGACACCGGGCATGGCGAGCCGGTGGGTGCGTCTCGCGAGTGGTGCACGTGCCCACTACATGACCTCGGGTGACACGGGTCCTGCCGTGGTGCTGCTGCACGGCGGCCTGCCGGGATCGTCGGGCCTGGCCGGGTGGCGGTTCATGGCGTCCTACCTGGGGGAGCGCGGGTTCCGGGTTTACTGCCCGGACATGCCGGCGTTCGGCCTATCCGATCCGAGGCCGGAGCACTGGCCGCGGGGCATGGAGGACTTCGTCGACTTCATTTACGACTTCGCCGACGCGCTGTGCCTGGACCGCTTTCACCTGGCGGGCAACTCGATGGGTTGCATGAACACGGTGAACTACACCGTGGCGCACCCGGAGCGGGTGCTGAGCTTCGCGCTCATCGCCGGCGATGTCGGCGACGTCGTCCCGGAGGAGATCAAGCCGCCGCAGGGGCAGTTCCACATGACTGCCTACGACGGCACCCGCGAAGGAATGCGGTCCATGATGGAGGCGATCATCCACCGGCCCGAGGCGGTCAGCGACGACCTCGTCGAAATGCGCTACTTGTCGGCCGCCGAGCGGTTGGAGGCCCACCAGCAGTTCTGGCCCACGCTGTTGCAGTACCGCCACATCGTCCCGTGGACTGACCAGAACCGGGCCGCGCGGCTGGCGACCAAGGGGCGCCTGGACCGGCTGGAGATCCCCGGGATCTACCTCTACGGCAGGCAGGACATCCTGACCCCGGTCGAGTGGGGGCACGTCCAGGAGGACCACCTGCCCAACGTGCAGTTCTTCTACCCCGACGACTGCGGCCACCAGGGCCAGACGGACCGGCCGGACCTGTTCAACCCGGTCTTCCACGAGTTCTTCGCGCACGGAACCGTGCCGGGAGAGCTGGCCGACGAAGCCGGCGTCTCCGACCGGCGCCCCGAGCTGCCCCTGATCAAACGCGGCTGATCCGCCGCATCGAGACGAACCGAGGGAATCGTGCCCGAGCTGACCGGAATCGAGGCGGCGGCCGAGCGTCTGCTGGACGCCGCCAAGACCCGCGTGCCGTGCGCGCCCGTCCGCGACCTACTGCCCGACGCGGCGGCGACCACGGCCTACGCCGTCCAATCAATGCTGACTCGGCACCGGAGCGACCGTGGCGGGCGAATCGTCGGCCGCAAAATCGGCCTGACCTCCCCGGCGGTCCAGCAGCAGCTGGGAGTCGACCAGCCCGACTTCGGTGTCCTGTTCGACGACATGGCTGTGCCTGCCGGAACCGCCGTGGACACCGCCCAGTTGCTGCAACCGCGGATCGAGGCGGAGATCGCGTTGGTGCTCGGCAGCGACCTCGACGGCCCGCACATCGATCTCGCCTCGGTGCGCGAGGCCGTCGCGGGGATGGTGCCTGCTCTGGAGATCGTGGACAGCCGGATCGCGGGGTGGGACATCAGCTTCCCCGACACCGTCGCGGACAACGCTTCGAGCGGGATGTTCGTCCTCGGCGGGACCCAGCTCGACTTCGCCGGCGCGGACCTGCGGGAAGTGGAGATGACCATGGTCGATGGTCAGGGCCGGACGGTCAGCAGCGGAAGCGGGGCGGCCTGTCTCGGCGACCCGCTGAACGCGCTGCTGTGGCTGGCCCGCACCTGCTACGAACTCGGGATGCCGTTGCGCAGCGGGGAGATCGTGCTGTCCGGAGCCCTCGGACCGATGGTGCCCGTCAGCGCCGGGATGTCCTTCTCCGCCACGTTGAGCGGGCTCGGGACCGTCACCGCAGAATTCTCCGGGAACGCGGGGGGAGCAACGTGAAGACCAAGGTCGCGATCATAGGCTCCGGCAACATCGGAACCGACCTCCTGATCAAGGTGATCAGGCTGTCCGATTCCCTAGACATGGGGGTGATGGTGGGAGTCGATCCCACCTCGGACGGGCTCGCCCGCGCGCGTCGGCTCGGCGTCTCCACGACGGATCGTGGCGTGGAGGGACTGCTCGGTATGCCCGAGTTCGCCGACGTGGATGTCGTCTTCGATGCCACCTCGGCAACGGCTCACGAGCGGAACTCGGCGCTGCTGGAGCCCCACGGGAAGCTGCTGGTCGACCTCACGCCCGCAGCGATCGGGCCGTTCGTGGTCCCGGCCGTGAATCTGGACGCGCACCGAACCGCCACCAACGTGAACATGGTGACCTGCGGCGGACAGGCGACGATTCCCGTGGTCGCAGCGGTTTCCCGGGTCGCACCGGTCCGGTACGCCGAGATCGTCGCCTCGATCGCCTCGAAATCGGCGGGGCCCGGCACCCGCGCGAACATCGACGAGTTCACCGAAACGACCGCGAAGGCGATCGAGGTCGTCGGCGGCGCGGACCGCGGCAAGGCGATCATCGTCCTGAATCCGGCCGAACCGCCGATGATCATGCGAGACACGGTTTTGTGCCTGGCGGGCGACGGCGACCCCGAACTGATCCGGGACAGCGTCGAGCGGATGGTCGCCGAGGTTTCCAGGTACGTGCCCGGCTACCGGCTCAAGCAGCAGGTGCAGATCACGCCCGTCGCCGCGGACGAGCCGCTGGGCACGCTGATCGACGCCGCGCCGCGCCCGAGCTGGAAGGTCTCGGTATTCCTCGCCGTGGAGGGCGCGGCGCACTACCTGCCCGCCTACGCGGGCAACTTGGACATCATGACCTCGGCCGCACTGCGCACGGCCGAGCAGCTCGCCGCGAACGCGGCCCGGCAGCGCGTCGAGGTGGACACGTGAGCACACCGCACCAGAGCACGCCCCGTCTGTACATCCAGGACGTCACGTTGCGGGATGGCATGCACGCGATCCGGCACCGACTGGCCCCGGACAGGGTGCGCGCGATCGCCGCCGCATTGGACTCCGCGGGCGTCGACGCCATCGAGGTGGCCCACGGCGACGGCTTGGCTGGCGGGAGCGTGACCTATGGCCCCGGGAGCAACACCGACTGGGAGTGGATCTCCGCCGCAGCGGAGGTCGTCAACCGGGCGGTGCTGACCACGTTGCTCCTGCCGGGAATCGGGACCATCAAGGAACTCGAACGCGCCCACGAGCTCGGCGTGCGCTCGGTGCGGGTGGCCACGCACGCCACCGAAGCGGACATCGCCGCCCAGCACATCGGCAAGGCCCGCGATCTCGGCATGGACGTGTCCGGCTTCCTCATGATGTCGCACATGGCCTCGCCGACCGAGCTGGCGAAGCAGGCCGTGCAGCTGGAGTCCGCGGGCGCGCGCTGCGTGTACGTCACCGACTCCGGTGGTCGACTGACGATGCGGGACGTGCGGGAACGGATTCGCGCGTACCGCGACGTGCTCGACGACGCCACCGAGATCGGCATCCACGCTCACGAAAACCTGTCGTTGTCCGTGGCCAATTCGGTGGTGGCGGTGGAAGAGGGCGTGACCCGGGTGGACGCCTCGCTGGCGGGGCACGGCGCCGGCGCGGGCAACTGTCCGCTCGAAGCGTTCGTGGCGGTTGCCGACCTGCACGGCTGGCAGCACGGCTGCGACCTGTTCGCCTTGCAGGACGCCGCCGACGACATCGTCCGCCCGTTGCAGGACCGCGCAGTGCGGGTAGACCGGGAGACGCTGACTCTCGGGTACGCGGGGGTGTATTCGAGCTTCCTGCGCCACGCTGAGCGCGCCGCTGCCGAGCACGGGCTGGACACCCGACAGATCCTGGTGGAGGTCGGTCGGCGAGGTCTGGTCGGCGGCCAGGAGGACATGATCGCGGACATCGCCCTGGAACTGACCGCCGACTCGCCGCGCTAGAACACCACGCTGCCGCGCTCGAGCACGTCCTTGGCGATGATCCGCTTCTGGATCTCGGCGGTCCCGTCCGCGACCAGGTACGCCATGACGTCGCGGTAGCGCTGCTGCAACGGGAACTCGGTGGAGTAGCCGAGGTTGCCGTGGATCTTCATGGCGGCCTCCACGGCGTCCTTCGCGGCGACCGGGGGCCACCACTTGCTCATGGAGGCCAGCGACGTGTGCGGCTGCTCTTGCTCGCGCATCCACAGGGCGTGGTAGCACATCCATCGCGCGGCTTCGAGGTACGTCGCGTGCTCCGCGAGGGGGAACGAGACTCCCTGGTTTTCGGCGATGGGTTTGCCGAATGCGTGGCGCTGGGTCGCGTAGGCGGCCGCTTCGTCCAGGCTCACCTGCGCGGCCCCCAGGCACATCAGGCCCAGCGCTGCGCGGCTGAAGTCGAAGTGGCTCATCACCGCCTGGAAACCCGTGCCCGGCTCGCCGACGAGGTGGCTCGCCGGCACGAAAACGTCGTCGAGGTGGATGGAACCCCACCCGAGCGGCAGACAGCCCATGCCCGGCATGTGGTGCACGGCGGCGCCCGCGGAATCGAGCGGGACCAGGTAGCAGCTCACTCCGGACGAACGTGTGCTGCCGGGATCGCGCGCGTAGATCAGCGCGGCGGAAGCGTTGCAGGCCCAGGAAATGGCGGTCTTCTCACCGCTGAGGCGCCACCCGCCGGAGACCGGACGGGCCACTGTGGACATCGCAGCGGCATCCGAACCGGAACCGGGCTCGGTGAGCGCGATCGCGACCGTCTCCCGCCCTTCGATCATGGGCGGCAGGTAGCGTTCCTGCACCGCCTCGTCCGCGTGCAGGAGCTGGGAGGCGATGAGGCCGGTCTGCACCGGCGCCGAAGCCAGGTTCACATCGCCGTAGGCCAGCGTTTCGGTCGCCAAGCCCAGCATGATCGGGTCTTCCTGACCGGTGCCCCCGAACTTCTCGGGCAGCCCGATGCCCAGCACGCCGAGCTCGCCGAGTCGGCGCAGGACGTCGAACGGGAACGTCGTGGACGCGGCGCGGTCGCGATAGCCCGGCAGCAGATTCCTGCGGGTGAAGTCGGCGAGCGTCCGTTGGAAGTCTTGCTGCTCTTCGGTGAAAGCGAACGAAACCATGCGAGTCTGCCTCTCGGTCGGGGTTTCAGGCTGTGCTGCGGAATTCGCGGTCAGACGACTTCGCGCCGCCGGAGGTCGGCGATGGCGGCCGCGGAGTAGCCGAGCTCGCCGAGGAGCGCGTCGGTGTGGGCGCCGAGCTCGGGCACCGGACCGGCGGGGTACTGCTTGCCCCGCTCCTGGATCACCTGTCGCAAGGTGTCCACAGGCCCGACCGGAGATTCCACCTCGACCCACCTGTCGCGGGCGGTGAACTGCGGGTGGTCGGCGGCTTCGGCAAGGCTGTTCACCCGTGCGTTGGCGATCTGGGCTTCGTCGAGCAGTTGCAGCAACTTCGCGGTGCCAAGTCGGGACGTCGCGTCGTTCACCAGCGCGTCCACCCGGGCGCGGTGCTCTGCCCGCGCGATCGTGGTCGCGGTGCTCGGATCGTCCACCAGTGCGGGTGATTGCAGCACGGTGCGCGCGAACCGCGCCCACTCGCGGTCGTTCTGCACGCCGATCACGACTTGATCGCCGTCCGCGGTCGCGAAAGCCCCGTAGGGGACCAAGGAGGGGTGGCCGATGTTGACGCGCTCGGGCGGCGCTCCGTTGTGCTGGGTGTAATAGAGGTGGTTGGCGATCCAGTCGGTGATCGCGTCGAGCATCGCGACCTCGACGATCGTGCCCTGTCCGGTGCGTTCGCGCTGGTAGAGCGCCATGAGCACGGCGGAGTACATGTGCATGCCACTGGCGACGTCGGCGGCGGAGAAGCCGGGTTTGACCATCTCGTCCCCGGTTCCGGTCGCGGCCACCACTCCGGACTCGCACTGCACCAGCGCGTCGTAGGCCCGCCGTCCGGAGTAGGGGCCGGGTTCGCCGTAGCCGGAGTTCGACACGACGATCAGCCGCGGGTGCAGTGTCCGAAGGTCTTCGTCCCCGAAGCCCATGCGGTCGACCGCGCCGGGGCTGAGGTTCTGGATGAACACATCGGCCTCGGCGAGCAGCGCGTGCAGCACCTCGCGCCCCTCGGGCTGCTTGAGGTCGGTGGTGATCGATTCCTTGCCCCGGCCGGTCCACAGGAACACGCTCGACAGCCCGCCGCGGACCACATCGTCGTAGTGCCGCGCGAAATCCCCGCCGTCGCGGCGCTCGACCTTGATGACGCGCGCGCCCAGATCGGCGAGCTGCCGCGTGGCTATCGGGACGGCGACGGCGTGCTCGAGCGCCACGACCGTCACGCCGTGCAGCGGACCGGGATCGGGACTCGCGCTGTGGGCGTCTCGACGATCAGCCATCGATCGGGGCCTTCCTGTTCGCTGGTGCTGCGCTTCCTGCGCCGAAAATCTGCGAGTTCCGGCCGCTGGTTCTGGGATCAGCAGCGTCAGTAGCGACGATGCCGAGCGGAGTTCGCGGTGCGCCGCGAACTCCGGTGAGGACGCGCAGGCTGAACCCCGCGAGAGGTGGTGCGCAGTCGCCGATGGCGTCAGCGCAGATCAAGGCTGGGCGCGGAGCGGGCGACACCGCGCGCAGTGACCTCGAACCAAACGCGCGTTCTTACATCAGATCGACATTCCTATATGGAGACGGTCGGACCATAAGACCATAGATGACGCCCGTCAAGATTCGGGTCGACTGCCGGAGCTTGCCGTCCGGCCCGCGATCCACGCCTGACCTGCGACGGCTTTTCCGCAGGTGCTGGGGAAGTCCGGGGTCAGGTGAGGTGTTGCGAGATCTCTGCGGCGGCTTCCGACAGCGCCGCGGCGATCTCGTCGAGCAGCGGGTTGACGCGAGGGCTCGGCCCGCCGACCGCGATGCACGCCACCAGTTTGCCCCGCTCGGTCAACCCGATCGCCGCGGCGCTGAGGTCGGGGAACGTGTCACCGCGGTTGAAGGCCACTCCGCGCTCGCGCACGGCTGCCAGCTCCGCGGACAACTCCTTGCGGCGCTGGGGAACCGAGATGCGTGCGAGCAGGTAGTCGTCGAGCTGCTCCGGAGTCCGTTCGGCGAGGTGCAGCTTCATCATCGCCGACGGGTTCTCGAAGTGCCGCCGCACCTTCGGCGGCGAATACCGGATGGCCTGGGTCGACTCGATGGTGTCGAGGTAGACCAGCGTCTCGCCGGTCATCGACCCGAGCATGACCGTTTCGTCGAACTGGCGGTGCAGCTTCTCCATGGGGGCGCGGGCCATGTCGACCACGGTCGGGCGCGCTGCGGCAGCCACGGTCGCCATCGCAGGCCCCAAGGTGTACCGGCCGTCCTGTTCGGCGAGGTAACCGACCGCGACCAGCCCTTTCACCAGGCCGTGGACGGACGACTTCGGCGCGTTGAGAAGTTCGCGCAGCGTCCCGAGGCGCAGGCCGTCCGGGGCGGCGGCCGCGGCCTCCAGGATGGCCGCGACCCGGGTCACGGTCCGGTGCTCGGGGCTTCGCGTTCCGGGAGGGTCGGCGCGGTGTGCGCGTGTGGGCGGCACGTGAGCCTCCGTCGTTCGTCTCATGTCCGCGGTTGCTGGTTCACATTATCGGACAACCGATCATATTGAGGACCCTAAGCAACACCAAGCACTTGTGTTTTGGTCAGTCCTTTATTACTTTTAGGCTTATTGGTAGGCGGGTGCCGGGCACACCTGGTCCGAGCGGAGGTACGAGCCCCGCGACTCGACCCGAGCCCGGACTCTCGACGAGTTAGGGCGTGGGACTGTTGAACGTTGTCGTGCTGGTCAAGCAGGTTCCGGACACCTACTCCGAACGCAGGTTGACCGAGACGGATCACGCACTGGACCGCGAGTCGGTCGACGCGGTCCTGGACGAGATCAACGAGCGCGCCGTGGAAGCGGCGCTGCAGATCGTCGAATCGCACGGGGGAGAGGTCACCGCGGTCTGCATGGGGCCCGACCGCGCGACCGATGCGATCCGCAAGGCGCTGTCCATGGGCGCACACAAGGCGGTCCACCTCTCCGACGAGGCGTTGCGGGGAACCGACGCACCGGCGACCGCTCGGGCGTTGGCGAAGGTGATTGGCACGCTGGAGGCGGTCGACCTGATCATCGCAGGCAACGAGGCCACCGACGGCCGGAGTGGGGCGGTGCCAGCGATGCTCGCGGAGCTGCTGGGGTGGCCACAGCTCACCCATGCCCGCAGCGTCGAACTCGACGGGTCAACCGTGCGCGCTGCCCGCGAGACCGACGCCGGGGTGCTGCAACTGGAAGCGGAACTGCCGGCGGTGCTCTCGGTGACGGAGAAGATCAACGAGCCGCGCTACCCGTCGTTCAAGGGGATCATGGCGGCGAAGAAGAAGCCGTTGTCCGTGCTGGCGCTGGCGGATGCGGGCATCGACGCCGCTGAGGTGGGTACCGCTCACGCCGGCTCCCGGGTCCTCGCCGCCGCACCCCGCCCGCCGAAGCCGGCCGGGCAGAAGCTCGACGACGCCGGTGATGGCGGCACTCGGATCGCGGAGTACCTGGCAGCGCAGAAGCTGGTCTGAAATCCGGGCCGCACGAGGAGGAGCGCAGTAATGTCCGAAGTTCTAGTCCTCGTCGACCACGTCGACGGCGAGGTCAAGAAGGTCACGGCCGAGTTGCTGACCGCGGCTCGCTGGCTCGGCGAGCCATCCGCGGTAGTCGTCGGCGAACCCGGGGTGGCGGCGAAGGTAGCTGATGCGCTCACCGCGCACGGAACCGCGAAGATCTACGCGGCCGAATCGCCCGAGGCAGCACGGTTGTTGCTGGTTCCGGAGGTCGACGTCCTCGCGGAGTTGGTCGCCACGCGCGAGCCGTCGGCGGTGCTCGTCCCCGCGTCGGTCGACGGCAAGGAGATCGCGGGCCGCTTGGCCGTGCGTCTGGGTTCCGGGCTGCTGTCGGAAGTCGTGGACCTCGGACCCGAGGGCGTCGCGTCGCATTCGCTGTTCGGCGGCGCGTACCTGGCCGAGGCCGAGGTGACCGCGGGAGTGTCCGTGCTCTCGGTGCTGCCGGGCAGCATCGAGCCCGTGGACGAACCATCCAGTCCGATCACGGAAGAGGTGGCCATCGGCGTTGCCGGCAAGGCGGCGCGGATCACGGGGCGCCAACCTGCGGAGGCGGGGGAGCGCCCGGACCTGGCCGAGGCGCCGGTGGTCGTCTCCGGCGGCCGGGGCGTCGGTTCGGCGGAGTCGTTCGAGGTGGTCGAGCAGCTGGCGGATTCGCTGGGTGCCGCTGTCGGGGCCTCGCGCGCGGCCGTGGATTCCGGGTACTACCCGGCGCAGTTCCAGGTCGGGCAGACCGGCAAGACCGTCTCGCCGAACCTGTACGTCGCGCTGGGCATTTCCGGGGCGATCCAGCACCGGGCCGGGATGCAGACCTCGAAGACGATCGTGGCCGTGAACAAGGATCCGGAGGCGCCGATTTTCGAGATCGCCGACTTCGGGATCGTGGGTGACCTCTTCCAGGTCGCTCCACAACTGACGGGCGCGGTCGCCGAGCTGAAGAGCTGAACGGTGGTGCGTGATGACGTGGCGGCTGTGCGCATGCCTGTGCAACGAGGTCGGGCACCACGGAATCTGCCAGGAGATGGCCGATTCCCAGTGCATCCAGTCCAACTCGGCGTGGCAGCTGTTCGTTCCGGGGGAGCTCTGCCGCGCCTGCTACGCGGATGTGCGTCGGCGGCTGAACGCCTCTGCCATCCGCAACCGCGGGATCGTCTCCCCGGTGGTACGCCGATGATGTGAACCTGCACCCGAGGCGGGGGAAGGGCTTGTAGCCCTTCCCCCGTTTCGCGTCCGAGGACGTGCGAAGCACGAAACTGGGCGCCACCGCGACGGTGGCGCCCAGTTCGGAATCGAGGCGCGCCTTTAGACGACCCCGCCGTCCTGGAGCTTTTGCTTGATGTCGTCGCGCAGCACGTGCTTCTGCACCTTGCCGGTCGCCGTCAGCGGAAGTTCCTCGACCAGCTCGAGGCGTTCCGGAAGCTTCGGGGTCGCGACTCTCCGCCCGCGCAGGTAGGACACGATCGACTCCAACGACGGCCGGTCCGCCGGCTCGGCCGGCACGACGTACACGCAGACCTTTTCGCCCAGCCGGGCATCGGGCATCGCCACCACGGCGACGTTGGCGACCAACGGGTGCTCCGCGAGGAGCTCTTCCAGCTCGCGGGCGCTGATGTTCAACCCGCCCCGGATGACGATGTCCTTCGAGCGACCGGTGACCCGGACGTACCCGTCCTGGTCCATGTACCCGAGGTCCCCGGAGCGGGAGTATCCGTCCGGTGTGAACAGGGCCGCGGTCTGCTCGGGGTCGCGGAAGTACTCGATCATGTGGCTGGGGCCCTTGTAGGCGATGTCGCCCTCCGTGCCGCGGGGAACCTCCTCGCCGCGGTCGTCGACGACCTGCACGCTCGCCCCGGCGGATTTCACGGCCGCCCCGTCCGAGGTCGCAGATCGCTCCGGCGCGTCGTCGACAGTGCACATGGTCGTCAGGAAGTTCTCGGAACGGCCGTAGAGGCTCAGGATCCGGCAGCCGCCGAGCATCTCCTCAGCGCGGTGCACGACCGATGCCGGTACCGGAGCGCCCGCGCACACCCACATGCGCATGCTGCTCGGATCGTGCTGGTCGGGGTTATAGACGTTCAGCAGCATCTCCAGGAACGCGGTCGCGGTGACCGCGGAGGTGCAGCCGTACTCAGCGATTCGCCGCATCGCCGCATTCGGTTCCCAGGCGTCCATCAGGTGCGATGCGGCACCGCTCTGCAGTGGGAGCAACATGCTGGTGACCAGGCCGGTCGAGTGCGTGATCGGCGACGGTCCGAATTGGACGTCGGATTCGCGGTAATCCAGGCTGCGCGCGATGGCCGCACTGCTGGCGCGAACCGTGTTGAGGGTGTGAAAGCAGCCCTTCGGGCGCGAAGTCGTCCCCGAGGTGTAGACGATCAGGAATCCGTCGTCGGGCGAGGGGTGCGGGCCGAGTTCCGGATCCTCGCCGGCGACCTGATCGGAGACGACCAGCTCCTCGAGCGGAATGCACCGGCCGTCCGTGCCGGTGCTGCGCACCGAGATGATCTCCTGGAGTTCCGGGCACCTCGAGCGGAGCCGGGAGTACATCTCCACGTATCCGAAGTTCTTGAACTGCTCGCAGGTGATCGCCGCTTTCGCGCCGGAGTGGGTGAGCAGGTACTCGACCTCGTCCTCGCGGAAGATCGGCATGATCGGCACGAGGATGCCGCCGATGCGGCCCAGCGCCGTGGCGATCAGCGTGAACTCGCTCCAGTTGGGCAGTTGGACGGCCACCCGGTCGCCCGGGCGGATCCCGAGGCGGCGGAGGCCGAGCGCCAGCCGCGCGCCGCGGTCGCGGAGGTCGCGGAAGGTCAGGTTCGTCGTCCCGTCGGACGCGAAGATCTTGTCCGGGCGCACTTGCGCCTGCGCTTCGACGAGGTCGAACAGGTTCGCGTCCTGCCAGAAACCGGCTCGGTAGAAGCGTTTCGCGTCTTCGTCGGTGTACCGGTCCTGAACTGTCGCCGTTGGCAGCATGGGAACACTCTTTCGGACTTGACAGCACCCTGCGGAAAGCTCGAACAAGCTAAAAATAATATGGTCAGACCAAAATTTCAATCGGTCGGCTCGGCCAACCTGCTGCGTGCGCAGCAGGGGTCTGCCGTCGTACCCGCGGCGAGCTTCGCTGAACGTGCCGTCGGATCCCAGGTCGCGGGCACAACAACACCCCTTGGGAAGGCGAAAAATCTCTCGCAGGGGTGAGGCGCGGCACCCCCTGCGCGATCAGACTTGGGCCAGCGGGGCGGAAGAACGGCATCCAGGGCGGAACGGCCAAGGCCTAACTGCAGACGCATGCCGGGGAAAGCGGCTCTGGCCGCAGCGCGGCACCGCGAGACCGAACGCCGCAAGATCCCGTGCGGCTACCGCCATTCGGGCCTTCGGCCGGTCCGGCCGTTCGTTGCGGATGCGGTCCGCAGCATCCGCGTACTGGACCCGCTGTGCACAAAACGACAGGCGCAAGGAGTGCGGATGGACAAGCTGGTCTACGACAAGCTGTACATCGGCGGCGAGTGGGTAGCACCGCAGTCGACCGACACGATCGAACCGGTCTCGGCCAGCACCGAGGAGCTCCTCGGGAAGGTGCCGCACGCCGGTGAGGCCGACGTCGACCGTGCGGTGACGTCCGCCCGAGCGGCGTTCGACGACCCCTCAGGGTGGGCGCACTGGCCAGCCTCGCGCCGGGCGGAGGTCATGCGCCGCTTCGCGGCATCGCTGGAGAGTCGTGCCGAGGAGATGGTGCGCCGCATCAGCGGCCAGAACGGGATGCCGGTGGCGATCGGGCAACAGCTGGAGGCTGTTTTCCCCGCCATGCTGCTGCGGTACTACGCCGACCTCGCCGAGGGCACGGAGGTGGAAGAGCGTCGTCCCGGCCTCCTCGGCGGCACCACGCTGGTGCGGCGCGAGCCGATCGGGGTGGTCGGCGCGATCGTGCCGTGGAACTTCCCGCAGTCGCTGGCCTTCTTCAAGATCGCCCCGGCGATGGCCGCCGGGTGCACGGTGGTCATGAAGCCGTCCCCGGAGACGGTGTTGGACAGTTACCTGATGGCGGAGGCAGCCGAGGAAGCCGGCGTGCCGCCGGGTGTGCTCAGCATCGTGCCCGGTGGCCGGGAGATCGGTGCATACATAGTCGAGCACCCGAAGGTCGACAAGATCGGGTTCACCGGGTCTACCGTGGCGGGGCGCGCCATCGCGCAGCGCTGCGGGGAGTTGCTGCGGCCCGTCACGCTGGAGCTGGGCGGCAAGTCGGCGGCGATCGTCCTGGAGGACGCGGACCTGGCGTCCAATGTGGAGAATCTGTTCAGCGCGTGTCTGATGAACAACGGGCAGACTTGCTACGCGGGCACTCGGATCCTCGCGCCGCGCAAGCGATACGACGAGGTCGTGGACATCTTCACCCAGCTGGCCTCGTCGTTGAGCGTGGGCGATGCGCTCGACCCGGCGACCCAGATCGGTCCGATGGCCACCGCCAAGCAGCGCGAGCGGGTCGAGGGCTACATCGCCAAGGGCAAGCACGAGGGCGCACGGATCACCACTGGCGGCGGGCGGCCGAACGATCTCGGCAAGGGCTGGTTCGTCGAACCGACCATCCTGGCCGACGTGGACAATCGGACCACCGTCGCCCAGGAGGAGATCTTCGGCCCGGTGCTGAGCGTGATCCCGTACGACGATGTCGACGGTGCCGTGCAACTGGCCAACGAGGTCGATTACGGGCTCGGTGGCTCGGTGTTCACCGGCGACCCGGCGAAGGGGCTCGACGTCGCCCGCCGGGTGCAGACCGGGACCATCGGCATCAACGCCTACCTGCCCGACCCCACGGCGCCGTTCGGCGGGATCAAGGGCAGCGGGATGGGGCGCGAGCTCGGTCCGGAAGGGCTGGCGGCCTATCATCGGATCCAATCGGTGTACCTGGATAGCTCGCAGTAGTTCGAGCGCGCGAGGAGCGCTCGGCCGGTTCGCCGGTCGGGCGCTCCTTCGTGTCTGGGACGAAATGTCCCGCACTGCCGGGGAAATGCACGGGCGGGTCGTGCTGCCTGCGGCGAACTCGTTGGGAACGAGGGATTCTGGCGCGCGCCGTCATGACGCCTTCGCCGAACACGGCCTCGTTCGAAGACCGCGCACATGGCGCTGCGACACAGGCTTGTTTGCTCCGTCACCGCGCTGGCACGCGACTGATGCACCCGGTGAGTCACGCATGTTTTCGCGCGCGTGCGCCGAAAACGCCCCAAACCAAGTCCTACGCGGACAGATTCGTTGGGCCGGGACGTCTGCGTCGCGGCGTTGCACGCCATGTCGTCGCGCGTCGCCGGGATGGATTCGGGGTGCGCTACCGGCAGGAGTGAATTCTGTTCGGCGGCGCGAAAAACGGAGGCGCCGACCGGTGTGCCCCCACCGGTCGGCGCCTCCGCCTCCCTTTTCCCGCCAGCTGGTCAGTCGTGCACGAGCACGATCTTGATCGCCTCGCCCTCGTGCTGTGCCGCCACCGCCTCGTTGATCGCGGAGAACGGCTTCTTGGTGATGAGCTTGTCGAACGGGAACCGGCCCGCCGCGTGCAGTTCCAGCAACAGCGGGATGAACGTGTCCGGATCGCTGTCGCCCTCGACGATTCCGACCACCCGGGTGCCGGTCACCTGCGTCTGAATGAGGCTCAGCGGCAGTGCCGCGGCCGGGTCGGCCGGTACGCCCAGCAGCCCGATCGCGCCGCGCTGTCCCAGCGATAGCACGGCCTGCTCGATCACGGGCACTTGTGCCGTGGTGTCCACCGCGTACTCCACGCCTTCGGGGGCGACGGCCCGCACCATTTCGGACAACGTGCCCTCAGCCGGGTCGATCACATGCGTGGCACCGAGTTCGCGCGCCAGCTCGCGCCGTTGCCCCATGGGTTCGGCGACGATGATCGTGCGCAGACCGCGGGCCGCCGCACCCAGGACGGCCGACAGCCCGACCGAACCCCCGCCGAGCACCAGCACCGACGAGCCGGGCTCGCAGTCCAGCGAGTTCATCACCGCACCGGCGCCCGTCTGGACCCCGCACCCGAGCGGACCGACGAGTTCCAGCGGCGCGCTGTCGGGCACCTTCACAACGTTTCGTTCGTGGGCGATGGCGTGGGTGGCCAACGAGGACTGCCCGAAGAAGTTGCTGCCGATCTGCTCCTGACCGCGGCTCAGCGCGCTGCTGCCGTCGAAGCGCTGACCACCGAAGTTGGCGGCCATGAACTGCTCGCAGTAGGCGGGCGCGTCCTTCTTGCACTGGACACAGGCACCGCAGCTGTTGAAGCTGACCGCGACCTTGTCGCCCTTGCCGACCTTCGTGACCGACGAGCCGACCTCGACCACCACACCGCTCGCCTCGTGCCCCAGCACGCCGGGGAACGGGAACGGCAGGTGCCCCTCCTTCACCGCGATGTCGGTGTGGCACAGGCCGGCACCGACGACCTCGACGAGGACCTCATCGCCCGCGGGTTCTCCTAGCGACACCTCTTGCGGGGTGAAATCGCCACCCGCCTGGTCCACCACTGCCGCAGTGATCTGCATCGTGCACTCCTTGATCTGTTCGGCTGCGGGTCAGCCGTCGTTGTCGAGGGCTGTGACCTGGACTCCGTCGCAGGCGTCGCTGACGATGAGCTGGCAGGAGAGCCGGGAGTTGGACTGCGCTCCCTCGGCGAACTCCAGCAACTCGTTCTCCTCGTCGGAGGGTTCGTCGAAGAAGTCCCACCACTGCTCGTCGAGATGGACGTGGCAGGTCGCGCATGAGCAGCTGCCGCCGCATTCGGCGACGATGCCGGGAAGGTTGTTGCGGACCGACCCGTCCATCACGCTCTGCCCGACGGGTACGTCGACCTCGTTCGTGCTGCCGTCCGGCAGGACGTAGACGACCTTGGGCACGGTTTTCCTCCTGTCATTGCGAAACGGCGCTCCGGAGCGGGACCTCCGGGTCCGCGAGCTTGGCGGGGTCGATACGGGCGCCGTTGGCGATGAGCTTGCGCGCCGCCATGAATTCGGCCGCCGCGTTGGCCGACTCGACGCAGGACACGACCCCGCCTTCGTGGTGGAAGAGTGCGAACTTGCCGGCCGTGGGATCGCCTCGGCACAGCACGTCCGCCGAGCCGGGCAGGCCGGCGATCTTGAGTTTCAGATCGAACTGGTCCGACCAGAACCACGGCACCTCGGGTCTGGGCTGCCGCGTGTTCAAGATGATCGATGCGGCCTGCTTCGCCTGCTCCACGGCGCTCGGGATGCTCTCCATCCGGACCGGATCGGGGCGGCCGGGCAACGGCCTGCGGGTCACGTCGCCGATCGCCAGCACTGCCGGATCGCTGGTGCGCGTCATCGAGTCGACCAGGATGCCGCCGGCGCAGACCAGCCCGGCCTCTTCTGCGAGCCGATCCCGCGGAACCGCCCCGACCCCGACGAGCACGGACCCACACGGAATTTCGGTGCCGTCGGAGAGGACCACCCCGCGGACGCTGCCGTGCTTCTCGGCCAGTTCGATCACTTGGGCGCCGGTGCGAACGTCCGTGCCGTTCCGCTGGTGGTACTCGGTCAGGATCTCCGACAGAGACGTGCTCGCGACCCGCGCGAGGATCCGGGATTCGCGTTCCACAACGGTGGCTTCGTCGCCGCGGGCGCGCGCCGCAGCGGCGACCTCCAGACCGACGTAGCCGCCGCCGACGACGACGATTCCGCCGTCGCGCTGCACTGCCGCGCGCAGTTGCCGCGCATCCGCGAGGGTGCGCAGCTCGAGCACGCCTTCGAGGTCGCCACCCGGTACCGGGATCGCTCGCGGCGCCGCGCCAGTGGCGAGCACGAGCACGTCGTAGTCGACGGACCGCCCGGAGGAGGTGACCACTCGCCGTGCGTCGCGATCCAGCGAGACGACCTCCTCACCGAGGCGGAGGTCGATGTCCTGCTCCCCGTAGAAGGCGAAATCCCGCAGCCACTGCTCCAACCCGTCGTCGTCGAAGCTCTTCGACAACGGCGGCCGGTGGTACGGCGGGTCGGGTTCCTCGCCGATCAGTACGACCTCGCCGGTGAAGCCCCCTTGGCGCAACAGCCCGGTGAGGGTGCCACCTGCGTGGCCACCTCCGACGATCACCACACGGCGATCGTCGGAGGTGCTGCCGGTCCCTTGGCTCATCGCAGGACGAGGTTGACGGGCAGGTTCTTCAGGCCACCGACGAAGTTGGTCTGCACGAGCTTGCGCTCGCCGGTGACCTCGACGCGCTCGATGCGCGGTAGCAGCTCCTCGAACATGATGCGCAGCTCCTGCTTGGCGAGGTGCTGGCCGACGCACATGTGCGGGCCGTAGCCGAAGGCGATGTGCTTGTTCGGCCGACGGTCGATGTTGAAGGTCTCCGGGTCGTTGAAGATGTCGGTGTCCTGGTTGGCCGACTGGTACAGCAGTGCGAACCGGTCGCCCGGTTTGATCTGCCGACCGCGCAGCTCGTACTCCTGGGTGGCCTGACGGGTGAACTGCTTGACCGGCGAGGACCACCGGAGCGACTCGTTGACCAGGTGTGGGATCAGCTTCGGGTCCTCCTGCACACGCCGGAGCTGGTCCGGGTGGTGCGCGAGCGCTTCGATCGCGCTGGACAGGGTGCTCGACGTCGTGTCGTGCCCTGCCGTGGCGATGGCGATGAACCAGCCGTAGGCGACTTCCTTGGCGAAGAACTCGCCGTCCTCCTGCCGCGCGTTCGCGATGATGGTCGCCAGGTCGTCCTCCGGCGTGGCCCGCCGGTCTTCGACGAGCCGGTCGAAGTAGGCGTAGAAGTCCTGGATGGCCGCGGCGAACTGCTGCGCCGCGGCTTCCGGCGTCGTCGGGGCCACGTCCTGACGAGCCGCGTCAGGGTCTGCTGCGCCGAAGAAGTCCTGGGTGAGGCCCATCATCCGAGGCTCGTCCTCAACCGGGACGCCGAACAGGCTCATGATGACGTGCAGCGGGAAGTACAGCGCGAAGTCCTTGACGAAATCGATTTCGTTGGTACCGGAACGCAACCCCTTCGCGATCGCCTCCTGGGCTAGCGTGCGGATGGTGTCTTCCCACTTCTTCAACGTCGCAGGGCGGAACCATTCCGCGGCGATGTCGCGGACGAGCGTGTGTTCCGGCGGGTCGAGGAAGGTGACGGTCTCGAGGACTCGCAGACTGCCGTTGTTGATGGACTTCGTGAACTCGTCGCCCGCCTGATTGGTCAGGATGGGGTTGTGCGAGCCCGGCTCTTCACCACCGCCGCTGGTGAAGATGTCCGGCTGGCGCTCGATCTCCATGATGTCGGCGTGCTTGGTCACCAGGTAGACCGGGTCGAAGCCCTCCACGGTGACTTTGGCGAGCGGGTTGTTCTCCCGCAGCCACCGGTACGCCTCGAAGAGGCGAGTCTCGTCGCGGTGGCCTTCGGGCAGTACGACCTGGTTAGCGATTTCGTCCGGAATAGGAGTGAGGTTCGTTTCCTCGGTGGTGGTCATACGTGCTCCCGGATTATGCGTGCGCTGGGGGAAATCGTTCGGGGTATCCGGCACCGCCGGATCGGAATGCAGTCTCCTGTCGCCAGGACGTGTGCTGCATCACCCCTGGGTGAGAGATTCCTACCCCGCTCGGGTCCTCTGGGAGAGCTCAACCGTGCACACCGAGTCCGCGGAGCGGCGGCATCGCGGCCAGCGCACCCGGGCGCCGATTTTCGGTCGACAGCACCGTGGTTCGCTGCGGCGGTGCTCCAAGCCGGTCAGTGGCTCATGGCGTGGTAGCGCGCCACGGCCTGCGCTCTGTTCTCCGCGCCGAGCTTGCGGAGGATGCTCTTCACGTGTGTCTTGACGGTGCCTTCGGAGACGAACAGCCGGGTGGCGATCTCGGCATTGCGCTCGCCGGTCGCGAGGCGCGCGAGCACCTCCAGTTCGCGTCGCGTCAGCTCCGGCAGCGGTGGCGTTGAATCTGATTTCCCCGCCGAGCCCGCCATGTCGAGAGAGCCCTGACGCGCAACCAGAGGAGCGCCAGAGTCGGATTCGGCGAATACGTCGACCGCATCGGCGACTGCGCGCGTCTCCACACGCAGCCGGTGCTGCAAGGCGTTGAGCCGCTCGTAGCACGACGTCCGCTCGAACACGAAGCCCAGCCCTTCCGCGAACAGGCCCAGCACTTGGCGGGCGAGTTCGTCGACGCCGCCCGGGCTCGCGCTGTCATCGGCATGCACGAGTCCGACGACCCGGTTGTTCACCACTACCGGTGCCGAGACGTAGGACCTGGTCTGCATGAGGGTCTTGAGCTCTCGGTGCACCTCCGGACGCGCCTGCGCGTCCTTGACGAGCACTGGCACGCGTCTGCGGAAGACGTGACCTTCCGGGACGTTGCGATCCAGGACGCCCGGTGCGGCGGTGCCTACCTCGACCATCGATTCCGCCAGGACGGCGTCGGCGTCCGCGTGGGCGGACTGCGCGATCCACCTGTCCCCTTCGATGTGGGAGAGCAGGGTCCGGTCGTAGCCGAGCTGACCGACGATCTTGGGCACGATCTGGACCAGCTGCTGCACCGAGGCGGCCGAATGCATCTGCCGCAGCGCGTCGTTGACGTCGGTCATCGCCGTGGCGCGGTTGGCCAGGTGCGCCTCGCTGATCGCGTCGCGCATCGCGCTGACTTGCACCAGCAGATCGATCAGCTGCTGCCGCTGCGCGGCGTCGTCCGGCTGCGCGGCGATCCGCTTGGTCACAATCCGGTCCGCGGCGTTGATCGCGTGGACCGCGTTGTGCATGTCGAGGCCACCGTCAGGGATGAGCCCGGGAGCGCGGGTCAGGTCGCCGGCTGCGGACAGCACCTCGCGTGCCTGCCGCAGGGGTTCTTCTAGTGCTGCGGAGATCCTGCGTTCTTGCGCACTCCCGCGGTCATAGCGTTGAACAGCGCCGTTCACGGCCGGCTCCTCTCTATCGGGCGGCTGCTCGGGGCGGGCTCGACGCGTGCTCCGGGCAGCTCGGACCGGGTCGGTGGCGGACGGATTGTGACCTACGACGCCACGAATGGGTGGCGATCGCGTCGAAGTTCTCCATTCCGGGAGAGGAAGCCACCCCCAGCGGGGGATGGCGGTCGCTGGACCGCTCGCCATAGCGGTGGAGAATGGCCCAGCCGCGGTTCGGTATTGCTCGTGCATCGACGTCCTTGTCGTCGGGCAGTTATGGACCTACCCTTTTAAAGGTCTGACCGAGAGGGGTTTCGAGTGTATGCAGCGGTCCTGCGCGAGTTCGGTCCCGCGCGCAATCTCCGGTGCGAAGACGTCGACGAGCCGACGGCCCGGCCCGGCTGGGTGACTGTCCGTCTGCGGGCCGGTGCGCTCAACTGGCACGACGTGCTCGTCCGCCAGGGCAAGTACGGATCGAAGCTGCCGCACGTCCCCGGTGCGGACGGGGCGGGCACCAGACTCGACACCGGCGAGGAAGTCGTCGTCCTCCCGTCCTTGTGGTGGGGCGACGACGAGAGCGCTCCGGCTCCGGGATGGGAGATCCTCGGTGATCATCACGCCGGTACCTACGCGGAGCTGGTCACCGTGCCTGTTGATTGCGTGCGTCCCAAACCGCAGGGGTTGAACTGGCGCGAGGCGGCAGCGCTGCCGTTGGTGGGGCTCACGACCCATCGCGCGCTGTTCGCCCGTGGCCGCCTCTGCAAGGACGAATCCCTCCTGGTCCTCGGTGCCGGTGGCGGTGTCGCGACGATGGCCGTGCAACTCGCAGCGGCGACCGGTGCGAAGGTCGTGGTCACGTCCTCCTCGCGGGACAAGGTCGACAATGCGCGCGAGCTCGGCGCAGAAGGCGGCGTGCGCTACACCGACGACGACTGGTGGGAGCAGGCCAAGCAGCTGTCGCCAGGTGGGCTCGGTTTTGACGTGGTGCTGGATCCCGTGGGCAGTTGGCAGGAGGCCGTGCACGCCCTACGGCCGGGTGGACGGCTCGTGGTGTTGGGCGCATCGCGGCGCTCGGACGCGGTGCTCGACGTGCGGCACTTCTACTTCGGCCAGTACGACCTGCTCGGCACGACCATGGGAAGCCCGCGGGACTTCGACGGACTTCTGTCCCTTGTGGATGGTGGTGTGGTAGGGGCGCCGGTGGTCGATCGGGCGTTTCCGCTCGACCAGGCCGCTGAGGCGCATGAATACCTGGAGCGCGGCGGCGGGTTCGGCAAGATCGTCCTCGACTGCGAGTGACCTCGCCGAGGCGGACGTCGGAAGTGTGGCATCCGGTTTTATTTTGGTCAGTCCTTTAGTAAGATTGCTCCAAACCCTCAACGGGGCGAGTGGGAGATCTGCTGTGGACTTTGAGTTGACCGAGGATCAAGCGACGATCCGCAACGCGGTCGCCGAGCTGGCCGGCAAGTTCAGCGACCAGTACTGGCTGGAGAAGGACGCGGCGCACGAGTTCCCGACCGAGTTCTACGACGCGTTCGCCCGCGGCGGGTGGCTGGGCATCACCACGCCCGAGGAGTACGGCGGGCACGGATACGGGATCACCGAGGCGTCGCTGTTGCTGGAAGAGGTCTCCGCGTCCGGCGGCGGGATGAACGCGGCCAGCTCGATGCATCTGTCCATCTTCGGGCTGCATCCGGTGATCGTGCACGGTTCGGAGGACCTGAAGCGCCGCAACCTCCCGCGCATCGTCAACGGGGAGCTGCATGCGTGCTTCGGCGTCACCGAGCCGGAGGCAGGACTGGACACCACCAAGATCACCACGTTCGCGCGCCGCGACGGCGACCACTACGTGGTCAACGGCCGCAAGGTGTGGATCTCCAAGGCCCGCGAGTCCGAGAAGGTCCTGCTGCTGACGCGCACGACCAAGTTCGAGGACGCGGAGAAGAAGACCGACGGCCTCACGCTGTTCTTCACCGACCTCGACCGTGACCGCGTGGACATCCGGCCGATCGACAAGATGGGACGCAACGCGGTCAGCTCCAACGAGCTGTTCATCGACGAACTCCGCATCCCGGTCGAGGACCGCGTCGGCGAAGAGGGCAAGGGCTTCAAGTACATCTTGGACGGTCTGAACCCGGAGCGGATGCTGGTCGCCGCCGAAGCGCTCGGCCTCGGGCGCGCGGCGCTGCGCAAGGCCGCGCAGTACGGCAACGAGCGGGAGGTGTTCGGGCGCCCGATCGGCATGAACCAGGGGCTCCAGTTCCCGCTGGCCGACTCGCTGGCCCGACTGGACGCCGCGGAACTGGCGCTGCGCAAGGCGACCTGGCTCTACGACAACGGAAAACCCTGCGGCCGCGAGGCGAACACCGCGAAGTACCTCTGCGCCGACGCGGGTTACCAGGCGGCCGACCGGGCGTTGCAGACGCACGGCGGCATGGGGTACTCGGAGGAGTACCACGTCTCCCGGTACTTCCGGGAGGCTCGCCTGCTGCGGATCGCTCCGCTCAGCCAGGAGATGGTCCTGAACTACCTCGGTTCGCACGTCCTCGGCCTTCCCAGGAGTTACTGATGTTCGATCTCAACGACCGGGCCGCCCTGGTCACCGGCGCGGGTGGCGGCATCGGCGCCGCGGTGGCGGAGGCGTTCGCGCACGCGGGTGCGCGCGTGCTCGTCTCCGACGTCGACGAGCAGGCGGCCAAGGACGTCGCGGAACGGATCGGCGAATCAGGCGGTATCGCGGAATACGCCGCGCTGGACGTCCGCGACGCGGCGGCAGCCGCCGAAGTCGCCGAGCGCGCGGCAGGGTTGGGCGGCGGCACGCTGCACATACTGGTCAACAACGCCGGTGCGATTTCCCCGGCGATGTTCCCGGACCTGGAGGAAGAGGCGTTCCGCCGCATCGTCGACATCCACCTAATGGGCAGCTACGCCTGTAGCAAAGCGGCGCTGCCGCATCTGGCCGAGGACGGGCGGGGACGGATCATCAACGTCACTTCCGCCGCCGGGTTGCAGGGAACCATCGGCCAGGCCAACTACGGTGCGGCCAAGGCCGGGATCATCGGGCTGACCAAGTCGCTCGCGCGGGAGCTCGCGCGCAGGCAGGTCACGGTGAATGCGCTCGCCCCGCTGGCCGCCACGGCGATGACCGAGAACATCCGCAGCAACGAGAAGCTCGCGGCCAAGACCCTCGCGCGGATCCCTCTCGGCCGCTGGGCGGAGCCCGCCGAAATCGCGGGGTCCTTCGTGTTCATGGCCTCGGACGCGGCCGGGTACATCACGGGCCAGGTGCTGCCCGTCGACGGCGGGACGGTGATCTGATGAGCCGTCCACGCACGGGCCCGATGCAGAGCGCAGGCCGGGAGGTCGTGCTCGCCGAAGCCGTCCGGACGCCGATGGGCAAGGGCCACCCGGAGAAGGGCTGGTATCGCGACACGCATCCGAACGAGATGCTCGCGGCCTGCTACGACGAACTGCTCGCCCGCGCTGACCTGCGTGCCACCGAGGTCGAGGACCTGGTCATCGGCTGCACCGCCCCGTTCGGCGAACAATCCCGCAACATCGGCCGCAACGCATGGCTGCAAGCCGGCCATCCGCCGGAGGTGCCCGCTGTCACCCTCGACCGCCGGTGCGGGTCGGCGCAGACCGCGGCCGAGATGGGGGCGGGGCTCGTCGGGTCCGGTACCCACGACATCGTGATCGCCGGCGGGGTCGAGCACATGGGGCGGGTGCCGATCAACTCGCCGGGCGAGATCTCCAAGCTCTACGGCGATCCCTGGCCGGCCGAGCTGCGCGAGCAGTATTCCTTCGTGCACCAGGGCGAAAGCGCGGAACTCATCGCCGAGCAGTGGGCGATCGAACGCGCCGAGATGGATGAGTTCGCGGTGCGTTCCCATCGGCTGGCCGCGCAGGCGAACTCCGAAGGCCGGTTCGACGCCGAGATGGTCCCGATGGAGCTGGTCGGCGAGACACGCCGCAATGATCAGGGAATCCGCCCGGATACCGAACTCGCTGCGCTGGCACAGCTGAAAACCCCGTTCCGCGCGGAGAACGGGCGGATCACGGCCGGAACCTCCTCACAGATCTCGGACGGCGCTGCCGCGGTCCTGCTGACCTCCCGGACGGCCGCGAACGAGTTCGGGCTCGACGCACGCGCCCGGGTGCTCGACCAGACCACGGTCGGCGTCGACCCGATCATCATGCTCACCGGCCCGATCCCAGCCACCCGCAAGCTGCTCGACCGCAACGGCTTGAGCATCGACGACATCGATCTGATCGAGATTAACGAGGCGTTCGCCTCGGTGGTGCTGGCCTGGGAGCGGGAGTTCAAGCCGGACATGGACCGCGTCAACGTCAACGGCGGCGCGATCGCCCTCGGCCATCCGGTGGGCGCTACCGGGGCGCGGTTGATGGCCACGCTCGTCGCCGAGATGGAACGGCGCGACGTCGAACTCGGGCTGGTCACCATGTGCTGCGGTGGCGGCCTCGGAACTGCGACGCTGATCGAGCGCGCCGGCTGACTCTCGGACTTCGACAAGCGACAAGAAGGGAGCGGCAGCGATGAGCCACCGCCCGTCCGCCGTGCACATCCGGGAAGTCGGTCCCCGCGACGGCTTCCAGAACGAACCGGAGCACATCTCCACCGAGGACAAGGTCCGGCTGATCAACGAATTGGGCCGCACCGGGCTGGAGCGCATCGAAGTGGCGAGCTTCGTGCGCCCGGACCTCATCCCGCAGCTGTCCGACGGTGCCGAGGTGTTGCGCCGCGTGGACGTGCCCGACGACGTCAAGCTCATGGTCCTCATCCCCAACAACAAGGGGCTCGACAACGCGCTGAAGGTGCGCGAGACGTTCCACGAGGCGGCGATCTTCGTCAGCGCCTCGGAGACGCACAACAAGAAGAACGTCAACCGCACCGTGCGCGAGTCTATGGACGAAAACACCGTCGTGGCGCGGCGAATCCGAGAGGAAGGGCTTGGTTGCGCCGCGGTCATCGCCACCTCGTTCGGCTGCCCCTACGAGGGCGAGGTGAACATGGATGCGGTCCTCGAGCTCGCGGAACGCTTCGCGGAAGCCGGCGCGACCGAGATCGGTTTCGGCGACACGACCGGCATGGCCAATCCCGGGTATGCCAACGAATTCTTCACCGCCGCGTTGCAACGGTTGCGGGATGTCGAGGTCACCGCGCACTTCCACAACACCCGCGGGCAGGGTCTGGCCAACGCCTTCGCCGCGCTGGAGGCGGGGTGCAACAGCTTCGAGTCGAGCTTCGGGGAACTCGGCGGCTGCCCGGTCCCGCCGGGCTCCACCGGCAACATTGCGACCGAGGACCTGGTGAGCATGTTCCACGAGATGGGCGTGGACACCGGGGTGTCGCTGCCCACGGCCATCGAGGCTGCGCGCTCGGCGCAGTCGGTACTCGGTCGCAAGCTCACGAGCCATTCGATCGTCGCCGGGCCGGTGGAGTGGGCCTCCAACACCGGTTGATCGCGCTGGGGATCGAAAACCACCGATCCGATTCATCACCCGCGTGATAGCAGCAGCACTGCTCGTGGCATTCCGTCGAGCCGGAACAATTCCGACAGCGTGCCTGAAACCGCTCGGCGACCGAATCGATCTGCCATCGGCGATGGTCGGGTAGGTGCGGCCGGAACGGTTCTGCTCGATCGCGATATTGAATCTCATTCGGTTCGCCCGGACGATCCGAATCTTGTTCTTGGGCCGGCGCCCCGCTTTCCGCGGGGCGCCGGTCCTTTTCGCGTCGTCCCGGCGGCGGCAGCGGGAGCTGCTACAACCAGCTGCAACGCACCGGAGATCCGTGTCCGAAGGGGGGACGACTCCACCCCTTGGGGAGGACGTTGTGCGGCGGTGCGGTCGGTAATTTCTCCCGGGTGAACAGCGCCACTCCCGGAAAATCGGGGGTATGCGCCGGGAAACGGCCGTCTCGTGCCTTGGGGTGAGGACATGTCTCTCGTGGTGGAGTCAGCTATCCCCGAAGAATCGTCGGCAGACCGCGAATATCGGCTGGCGACCGGTGAATTCCGGGATCAGCCGGGATCTACGGAGCGGTCGTTCGCGTTGGTCCGTGCCGTGCAGCGCGGGGACACCGAGGCGTTCGGAACGCTCTACGCCTGGCACTACGACGACGTGCGCTGCTACCTGCAGCGCCTGCTCGGTGACCGGGACGTGGCCGAGGACTTCGCCAGCGAAACGTTCGTCCGCGCGCTGGCCTCGATCGACCGGTTCGGGTATGCAGGCAGCGGATTTCCGGCGTGGTTGACCACGATCGCGCGCAACGTGGCAGTCGACTTCTTGCGCTCCCGGAGATCCCGGGAGGTGTGCCTGGACCCGCTGCCCGAACCACCGGAAAGCGGTGGCGCGGAGCGGGAAGCGATCTACTCGCTCGGTGCCGCGCACGTGCGCAGCGGTGTCGAACGGCTTCCCGCCAACCAGCGGGAGTGCGTCCGCTTGCGCTTCCTGCAAGGCAGGACGGTCGCCGAGACCGCGGAAACGTTGGGGCGCAGTCCTGCCGCGATCCGCCAGCTGCAACGCCGCGCGATCCGCGGCCTGGCGAACCTGTTGGACGCGGAATGGCTGCGGTCGTGAACGGGGAAAGGCGCGGAGCCGCTGAGCACCTCGGTGTGGCCGGAGCCGTGCGAAGTCGGACGAGGCCGTGGATACAGCGCGGTCGTCGCGGACATTCCAGGGAGCGCAAGTGAGCGAAACCGCGCAGTCGAAGGCGGCGCCGGACAAGACGGCGGCGGCGCGCCGGCCGCAGCGGAAGTGGCTGCGCGGCGCCGAGAAACCGCTGGTGCAGGCGGGGGAAATCGTCCAACTGCTGATCGCCGTGGTGTGGTCGGCGATTCGGCATCCCGTCGGTTACTGGGGTGCCGTCCGAGATCAGATGTTCAGCCTGCTGAAGCTGTGCTGGGTGCCGATGGCGGTGTCCACAACGGCCTTCGGGCTGGCGGCGCCGGGTTTGCAGGGCGGCAACATCTTCCTGATCTTCGGGATCCCGGAACGGCTCGGCGCGTTCTTCATCATGGCCAGCGTCCGGGAGTTCGCCCCGTGGATCAACGCGATGGTGGTCGCCGGTGTGGTGGGCACCGCCATGACCGCGGATCTCGGGGCGCGGCGCATCCGCGAAGAGATCGACGCGATGGAAGTGCTGGGCGTCGACCCCGTCCGGGACCTGATCGTGCCGCGAGTGCTCGCCGTGGCGATCATGACCGGCTTCATGGATCTGGTGGCCTTGGTGTTCGGCATCGTCGGCGGTTACATCGCCGCGATCTTCGTGCTGGGTGCGGACAATGCGGCCTTCTTCGCCAGCTTCTTCGACAACGCCACCACGCCCGACATCTGGGGCAGCGTGGCCAAGACGACGATCTTCGGCGTCATCATCGGCGTGGTCTGCTGCTACAAGGGCCTGCACGTCCAGGGCGGTCCGATCGGCGTCGGCCGCGCCGTCAACCAGGCTGTGGTCTCCGCGTTCGCGGCGATCTGGGTCGTCAATTACCTGTTCACGACCATTCTGCTCGGGCTCCACCCCGAGATGCAGGTGTACCGCTGAGGAGTTGGGCATGTCGACCAGGGATGGCCAGGACCGGCCGGCGGAATCGGGCTCGCGGGCGCCGAAATCGCAACCCGTGCACGTTACGCCTGCCGCCGTGCGGGCCAAGATTCGCGGCGCGGTCAGCACCGGTGGGGAGATCGCGCGGTTCAGCGGTAAGACTGTCCGGACGTTGCCCGACGTACGCCACTACTTCACCGAGATCTTTCACCAAGCAGGCATTCTGATCCTATCCAGCGTGGACCGTTCCCGCTTTGGCGGACAGCCGAGAGTAGTGATCGACTGTCTGTGAAAGGGGTGGATGATGGCGGCGTCGCGCCGGAGGTACACTGCCGAGTATCGCAATCACGCGGTAGAGTTGGTCCGTGAATCGGGTAAGCCGATTGCGGAAGTAGCACGCGATCTCGGAATTAACGA
>NZ_JADDUE010000020.1 GCF_016526145.1 Saccharopolyspora galaxeae | reverse complement strand
CTTCGACCCCTGGCTACACACCTACAACCACCACCGCGCCCACACCTCCCTCAACGGCCACACACCAGCCCAACGCATTCACAACCTCACAGGGCAATACAGGTAGCGGAACCTCAGCGGCTTCCTCGCTGCGGGATCGATTTCTGACGTATGCCCATACGCGGCGAAATCGCTGTCCTCGCGAGGAAGCCGCTGAGAACCCGCCGGTGGTCCGGTTGCGTGCGTGGTCGCCGGTCAGCGGCTTCGCCGCTGAGAAGATAAAGATCAAAAGAGCTCGCGAAATGCCACTGCAACCGTTCCTCCGTGCGAGGGGCGGATCTTGACACTTTGTGCGTGCCGGGGACCAAACTGAGTCATGGTCCCGATGGCTGCCGCTCGCCGCGCCCCGCGACGGAGACGGCCGGTGTTGCTGCTGGTCCTGGCGTTCGTGGCGGCGGCGTGCACGGGCCAGCCGCAGTCGGTCCCCCCGCAGGCGAGCCCGGTGCCGCGGAAACCGAACGTGGTCATGGTGATGACCGACGACCAGTGGCTGGAGAGCATGCGGTTCATGCCGCAGACCCAGCGGTACTTCGACACCCAGGGCGTGACGTTCGACCGCTACTACGCCTCGTACCCGCTGTGCTGCCCCTCCCGCTCGACGTTCCTCAGTGGACAGTTCGCGCACAACAACGGCGTGCGGCACAACGCCGACCCGCTCGGCGGCTACGACAAGCTCAACGAGGCCGAGACGCTGCCGGTGTGGCTGCAACGCGCCGGCTACACCACTTCGCACATCGGGAAGTACCCCAACGGCTACGGCGAGGACGACCCGACGCACGTGCCGCCCGGCTGGGACGAATGGCGCGGTTCGGTCGACCCTAGCACCTACAAGATGTACGGGTACCGGTTGAACGAGAACGGCGCGCTGCGCACCTACGGCGACTACTGGCACGAAGATCCGCAGCACTACCAAACCGACGTGTACCGGGACAAAGGCGCCGACTTCATCCGCAGGCAGTCGCAGGCGGGCAGCCCGTTCTTCCTCAGCATGGCTTTCCTGGCACCGCACGGCGAGATCACGCCGGGTGCACCGGACAACGGTGACCTGTTCCGGATCGCGCCCGGCCCCCGTCCCGCGCAGCGCCACGCCGGGGCTTTCGCGGACGTGCCGCTGCCCGCGGACCCGTCGTTCAACGAGACCGACATGAGCGACAAGCCGAAGTTCATCAAGGACTATCCGCAGATCGCGGCGCACGAGACCACCGGGATCACCGACAGCTACCGCAACCGGCTGGAATCCCTGCTGGCCGTCGACGAGGCGGTGCGCAAGCTCATCGACACGCTGCGCGAGCAGGGCGTGCTCGAGAACACCTACCTGATCTTCGCCTCGGACAACGGGTTCTTCTTCGGCCAGCACCAGATCCCGACCGGGAAGTTCCTGCCGCACGAGGCTTCCGCGCACGTGCCCATGATGATCAGCGGTCCGGGCCTCGCGCGTGGCGCGCATTCCGCCGAGCTGACCAGCAATCCGGACCTGACCGCGACGATCGCCGACCTCGGCGGCACCAGTCCAGGCCTGGCGCTGGACGGGCGTTCGCTGCTGCCGTTCGCGCAGGACCCGCGCAGGCAAACCGGCCGGCCCATCCTGCACGAGGCCGCGGCAGGCGCCCTGCCGGAACCCGTTCGTCCAGGCGTGCGGCAACACGCACCCGCCGACGACGTGCAGGCCGGGCGCGCCGCGGGCGCGGGCGATCTCGACCAGGACGCCGCGACCGCACCACGACCGGCCAAGCCCCGCGACGAGCACGGGCAAGTGCTGTCCGCCGCGTACGAGGGAATCCGCACCGACCGCTACCTCTACATCCGCTACGTCAGCGGTGCGCACGAGCTCTACGACCTGGCCATCGACCCGTACGAGCTGAATTCGCGGCACAACGATGCGCGCTACGCGCAGGTGCGCGAATTCCTGGACCGGCAGCTCGACCGGACGCAGGGCTGCGTCGGAGCGGACTGCGGCCGCGAAATCCCGCAGCCGCCCGCGCCCGGCTGACGACCGTCCACTTAGTACGGCCCGCGAGTGGGGGATTTCCCTGCCTGGCACCGCCGGGTGAGGTGCCACGGCTAAGATCTCCAGCCGTGACTGCTTTGTCGCCCCTCGTCCTAGCTCCCGCCGCAGTCCTGTACCTGCTGTTCGGACTGAGCGTTCTGCGCGATCGGCGCCGCGTGCGCAACGGACTCTGGTTGTTCTTCGCGATCCTGGCGACGATCGTCGGCGCGGGGGCGCTGCTGGCGATGCTCTCGCCGCAGGCCGCGGTCCTGTTCGCGGTGGGGTTCGCGCTCGCGTTCGTGGCGATGCCGCTGGTGCTGGCGGTGTTCCTGATCTTCAACGGGGTGACGATGCTGCGCCGCGAAGGCCGCAGCTTGGGCAACCTGCTTTCGTTGTTCGCCGGGATCGGGATCCTCGGCTACCTGGTGCTGCGCAGCCTCGCCAACCTGACCGAGTGGCCTCCGCTGGTGGCCGTGATGAGCGCCGTCGCATCCGTGCTCGGCTTCGTGTCGCTGCAGTTCGTGTGCTTCCTGCTGTACTCGTTCTTCTACGGGCTGTTCCCGCCGCGCAAGCAGGCCGACTTCATCGTGGTGCTGGGTTCCGGCCTGATCGGCGGGCGGCGGGTGCCGCCGCTGCTGGGTTCCCGGCTGGACAAGGGCCTGGGGGTGTTCCACCAGCAGCGCGCGAAGGGCTACGACCCGGTGCTGATCACTTCCGGTGGTCAGGGGCCGGGCGAGGAGATCGCGGAAGGCCGCGCGATGGCGGACTACCTGCTCGAGCGCGGAGCTCCCGCCGACCGGCTGCTGGTCGAGGACGCTTCGCGCAGCACCGAGCAGAACCTCCGGTTCAGCAAGGCGCTCATGCAGCAGCGCGTGCCGGAGCACCGCTGCCTGGTGGTGACGAACAACTACCACGTGATGCGCGCCGCGCGGATCGCCCGCAAGGAGTCGGTGAACGGGGACGTGGTGGGCTCGCCGACAGCCCGCTACTTCTGGCCGAGCGCCACGATCCGGGAGTTCGTGGCGATCTTCCTCGATCACCGGGTGGCGAACGCCATCATCTGCGGCCTGCTGGTCCTCGGTGCCCTGATAGGCAACTTGGGCTGACGAAAACCTCCTGCACCTACCGGAAGGACGATGGTGAGCGAGCGGCTGCTGCCCGCTTTGATCGGGATCGTGACAGGCATCGCGCTGGCCGTGGTGCTGTTCGTGCCGTACGTGGCTCGGCAATATCGCAGGCGCGGCCAGCTCGGCGCTGGCCACTTGGCGCTGGCGCTGGCCGCGGTGGTCTACGGCGTTTCCCTGGTGGCTTACGTGCTGCTGCCGTTTCCGCAGTTGACGCCGGACTTCTGCGCCACCGAGGGGGCGGGCGGTCCGCAGTGGATCCCGTTCAACTTCCTCAACGACATGCGCAAGGAAGCCACCGGCAGCGGTGTGCTCTCGGTGCTGAGCAATCCGGCGCTGACGCAGATCGCGCTGAACGTGGGCCTGTTCGTGCCGTTGGGCATGTTCGTCCGCTACCTGTTCGGGCGGTCGGTGCTGATCACCACCGCGGTCGGGTTCGGCGTCTCGTTGCTCATCGAGGCGACGCAGGGAACCGGGATCTGGTTCCTGTACCCCTGCGCCTACCGGCTGTTCGACGTGGACGACCTGATCATGAACACGGCCGGGGCGCTGGCAGGTGCGTGGGCGGCCCCTGCGCTGCGCGCGGTGCCGGGGCAGCGGCTCACCACCCCGCCGGGACAGCCGCGGCCGATCACCTGGTCCCGGCGGCTGCTGGCATCGGTGTGCGATCTGGCGATCATCAAGCTGAGCAGCACGCTGTGCGCCACGGCCGGGATCGTCGTGCTGATGGCCGTCAACGGCCAGCTGTTCGGCGGGAACATGCCGCCCACCAGGGAGATCCCGGGCGCCGGCCTCGTCGAGGTGCTCGGGAGCTGGCTGCCGTGGCTGCTGCTGGTGATCGTGCTGCCGCTGGCGGGCGGCGCGAGCAGCGTCGGCCAGCGCATCGTGCAGCTGCGGGCGGTCACCGCGGACGGTGCCAAGCCTCGGCCGTCGGTGAGCCTGGTGCGCAGCCTCGCCGGTGTCGGCGGCTACCTGCTGCTGATCGGCATGGGCGGGGAGTCCCCGTTCGGCTTCCTCGGCCAGCTGTTCGGGCTGGTGTCGTTGATCTGCCTGTTCAGCACCGCCGGGCAGCGCGGCCTGTCGTACAAGATCACCGGGCTGAGCCTGGTGGACGCTCGGGAGCAGCAGCCGGAGGCGGCCGCACCGGCGGCATCCGAACAGCGCTGAGCGCGCAACAGCCCCGGCGCCGTGCGCGCCGGGGCTGGTCGCTTCGCGCGGGTCAGACCGGTTTGACCATCGGGAACAGGATCGTGTCCCGGATTCCCCTGCCGGTGAACGCCATCAGCATCCGGTCGACGCCGATGCCGACTCCGCCGGTGGGCGGCATCCCGTACTCGAGGGCGCGCAGGAAGTCCTCGTCGAGCTGCATCGCCTCCGGGTCACCGCCCGCGGCCAGCAGCGACTGCTCGGTGAGCCGGTTGCGCTGCTCGACCGGGTCGACCAGCTCGGAGTAGCCGGTGCCGAGCTCCATGCCGAACCCGATCAGGTCCCACTTCTCGGTCAGCAGCGGGTCGTCCCGGTGCTGCCGGGTCAACGGGCTCGTCTCCAGCGGGAAGTCGCGCACGAAGGTCGGCTGGATCAGGGTGTGCTCCACCAGATCCTCGAACAGCGCCTCCACGAGCTTGCCCGGCCCCCACGACGGGTCCCAGCCGATCCCGCGCTCGTCGGCGTGCTTGCGCAGCTGCTCCACCGGGGTGCGCGGGGTGATCTCCGCGCCGAGGGCCTCGGAGACCGAGCCGAACAGCGTGATCGACGGCCATTCGCCGCCGAGGTCGACGTCCCCGTGCTCGGGGTGGCGCACCACGTGGTCGCCGAACACGGCCTTCGCGGCGTGCCGGTAGAGCTGGGTGGTCAGTTCGGCGACGGTGTCGTAGTCGCCGTAGGACTCGTAGAACTCCAGCATCGTGAACTCGGGGTTGTGCGTGGAGTCCGCGCCTTCGTTGCGGAAGTTGCGGTTGATCTCGAAGACCTTCTCGATCCCGCCGACCACCAGCCGCTTGAGGAACAGCTCCGGCGCGATCCGCAGGTACAGGTCGAGGTCGTATGCGTTGATGTGGGTGGTGAACGGCTCCGCCGTGGCGCCGCCGTGCACCTGCTGCAACATCGGCGTCTCGACTTCGAGGAAGTCGCGCTCCAGCAGCACCGAGCGCAACGCCTGCACGGCGCGCGAACGCTGCTGGGCCAGCTGCCGCGCTTCCGGGTTGACCAGCAGGTCGACGTAGCGCTGCCGCACCCGCGCCTCGGGATCCGTCAAGCCCTTGTGCTTCTCCGGCAGCGGGCGCAGGCACTTCGAGGTCAGCGTCCAGCTCTCCGCCATGATCGAGAGCTCGCCGCGCTTGGAAGTGATCACTTCGCCGGTGATGCCGACGTGGTCGCCGAGGTCGATGTCGGCCTTCCAGGCTTCCAACTCGTCCGCGCCGACCTTGTCCAGCGCCAGCATGATCTGGATCGAACCGGTGTCGTCGCGGATCGTGGCGAAGCACAGCTTGCCGCCGGTGCGGTAGAGCATGACCCGGCCGGTCACCGAGACGACTTCACCGGTGCCCTGGTCGGCTTCGAGACCGTCGTGTTTCTCGCGGATCGGACCGATCGAGGTGCTGCGCGGGTAACCGACCGGGTAGGGGTCGACGCCGTTGTCCCGCAGGCGTTCCAGCTTCTCCCGCCGGATGCGCATCTGCTCCGGCAGGTCCTCGTGATTCTCGTCCACCGCTGTACTCACGAAACCATGGTATCGGCCCAGCTCACCAGGCCCGGCGGGCGGGCGCACCGGGGTGCGAACCCCGATGCGGCCCGCATCCGCGGCCGTCGCTGCGGTCCACCGGGCCGCTCACCCCTGGTCGTGGCCTTCGATGCGAGCTTGCTCGGCGAGCGCCGGGTAGCTGTCCGCATCCTCCGGCATCAGCCGTACCGACCACGGGATCGGGCACGGCGGAGCGTGGTCGGGATCCGGGCACAACAGCCTGGTGATGCGCTCCTTGACTTCTTCGGCCTGCTGCTCGGTGGCGTAAATGCCGAGCCGGATTTCCCAGATTCCACTTTCCTCGGACATCGCACACCAACCTGATCAGCGGAGGAGCGGAACGAAGCTGCTGGAAGTTACCAGATCCGCTTGGGATCGCAGTGGCGCTTGTAGTGTCCCTGCGGCACCGGGACGTTGCGCTCAGCGTCGGTGATGGCTTTGTCCTTGGTGTTGCCCACGCCGTCGGCTCGGTCGTAACCGATGACGTGGTTGTCGCTGATGCGCACGATGTGGCACTGCACGGTCGCGTGCCAGGTCTTGCGGACCCCGATCTCGGTGGCCGGCGCCGGTTGCGCGGTGCCGGTCGCGGCAACGGCGGTCGGCACGACCAGGCCGCCGAGCGCGCAAGCGGTGACGCCGGCGATGAACATGCGGCGAAGAGCCGTCACGGAAATCCCCTCCTCGGGAATCGTTGCGGGAACGTCGGGCGGTCGACCCGATCGCGATCCGAGCCTGGCACCGCGGATCACCCGGCACACCGGTTCGCGCGGCCGTTGGCAGGCTGTTGGCAGGACTGCCGCGGAGCCCGCTTCGGCGTGCTCCGCAGGTGTGCGCTCGGCCGGGCGGAACGTCGTTCAGAGCGCACCGGTCGATGCCTGGGCGCGCAGTTCGCGCAGCAACCGCAGCTGCGCGGGGCAGCGGCGGGCCAGCAGCTCCCGGATCCGGCCGCGGTGCTGCGGATTCAGCACCGCCGTGGGCAGTGCGAGCACGAACCCGCCCGCGTGCGGGACGGTGACCAAGCCGTGCAGGAACGAACCGGCCTCGCCGGAAGCGAGCTTCGCGCGCACCGCTTCGAGCACGTCGACCCGCCGCACTTCGGGCGGCCGGACGCAGCGCGCCGAATCCCAGAGGTCGACGTACCAAGCTTCCGTGTCGGCGAGGTACGCCGCTTCGGCCCGGGCGCGGCCGTGCTCACCGGCGAGCAGGTCGCGCACCCGGTCCGCGTCCCGTTCCGCGCCGGTCTTGGCCAGCCCGATGCTGTGCCGGGGGCTGAACAGGTGCCGCCTGCTGCCGTCCTCCAGCGTCAGCACCGAAGTCCGGTCCGCTGCTACCGCGAAGTCCACGCCCCGCTCGGCGAGCCGCGTCCACAAGTCCCAGTCCTCGAACCCGGCCGCGGCCGTGCTCCAGCCGCCCGCCTCGGCGACCAGTGGGCGCACGTGGCCCACGCGGGACGGTTCGTACATCGCGTTGAGAACCTGCAGTTCCGGGTGCCAGACGGAATCCAGCACTCCGGAGCGGTGCCGCACCCGTCCGGACGGACCCACCCGCACACATCCGGTCCCGGCCAGCGGCGCACCGGCTTGGAGCATTCCGAGCAGGACTTCGAGGTGGTTCGGGAGCCACACGTCGTCGTGGTCAAGATAAGCCACGTACGGAGCCGACGTGGCCGCGAGACCCGCGTTGCGCGGCCCGCCCGGGCAGCCGTGGTTCGCCACCCGGAGCAGTCGCACCCGCGGATCGCGCACCGCCCGGACGACCTCGTCGGTGTCGTCGGTGCTGCCGTCCGAGACGACGAGCAGTTCCCAGTCCTGCACCGTCTGCGCCAGCACGCTTTCCACCGTCGGCAGGATGGCCGCGGAGCGGTTGAACGCCGGGCAGATGACGGCGATGCGCGCGGCCATCAGGACTCCGGCTGGGTCCGGGCCAGCCAGGACGGCGCGCCCGGCTCCAGGTTGAGCCCTTTGTCCAGCACCGCCAGGTTGTGGTGGAAGTGCACCCCGGCGATCTGGGTGTCGGTCGTGCTGCTGCTGCGGGGATTGCGCTCGGTCAGCTCCTGGTGGTTGAGACCGTCCACCAGGTCCTTCAGCAGCCCGATGGTGGTGTGCGGATCGCAGGTGGACTGCTCGCTACCGCCGAAGCTCGGCCAGTACGCCGTCTGCAGGTCCTCGATCACGTACTTGCCGCCCGGCCGCAGCAGCGGGAACAGCGCGCGGAACGTGCTGAGCACGTGCTTGTTGATGTGGCTGCCGTCGTCGATGATGATGTCCGGGCGGCCGATCGGCTCCACCGCGCGGCTCAGCGACCCGGGATCCGCCTGATCCGCCAGCAGCGTCCGGATGCGTCCCTCGTCGTGTGCGCTCTTGTCGACGACGTCCAATCCGTACACCAGCGCCCGCGGGAAGAAATCCCGCCACATGCGCAGTGATGCGCCCCCGCCGGTCGGGTCCTGGTAGCCGCCCACCCCGATCTCCAGCAAGACGATCGGCTCGTCCCGCAACGGCTCGAAGTGCCGCTGGTAGTGCGGGGTGTAGTTGTGCAGCCCCCACTTGTCCGAGCCGTGGTGCGCGGCCAGCGCGCTCAGGTCCCGGTCGTCGCGACGCTCCATTGCCGCGAGCAAGCGCTGCACCACGCGGAACGCGGCCGGTGGGGAGTGGAACGCGGTGAAGTCGTCCGCGTCCCGCCATTGCACGGAACGGGTCGCCGCGCTCGCACCGGAGGGCGAGACGGTTCCGCGGAGCGCTTCGGCGAGGTCCTGGGTGATGACCGCGGCCGCCGCAACCGGATGTTCGCCGGACGGACCGAACGCCCAGCCGGATCCGTTCCGCCGCACGACCAAGTCCCGGTGCACCGTCTCCGCGCCCGCTTGCAGGCACAGCCGCACGATCGTGTCCTGGTCGAACTCGGAAAGCTCGGACAGCCGCAGCCGCGGGCGGATTTCGTCGAGCAGGAAGTCGACGGCCGGGCAGGCACCCGCTGCTGCGATCGCCCGCTCCAGGTCGTCGATTCCCAGCGTCGCGGCGCGCACCAGCGTCCGGGCGGTGGCGAAGTCCATCGTCGCTTCCTCTCCTTGCACCGCTGTGGACAAACCGGTGGCCAGACTCGCATCGGACCGGCTGCGGGAAAGCCGGTCGACACCCGGATGGCAGTTCTTGGCAGTTCCGCGCGCATTGCGGCGCGGTGCAGCCGGAGGTGCAGATCCGAAGGATCGGGTGCACGGTTTCGCAACCGAGGGTTCGAGCGCATGCGCCGAAAACGGCCGTCCGATCAGCGAGCCGTGATGGATCTTGCTGTGCTAAGGTGACGGCGTTCAGTACCACCTGGGGTTATTCGGAAGGCGCGCTTCGGCATACTGGGGACCTTGCCGCGGCTGCGCCTGGCCATGATTTCTTGTGCTCGACTGGGGTGTCGCTGTGGGGAGAACGAATGAGCTCGATTGTCCGCGCCCGGCGAACGGATTCGACGCGCGCGCGATCACGCACTTGCCCGCCGACGGACCGGCCAAGCGCCGGCCGCAGGCCTGTGCGCAGCACCTTCCCGGATGTCTTACCGCTCGGGTGCACGCGCACCTGAAGGCGCTGGTATCCGGGATGGTGGGCACCTTGCCGTTGCCCGAGTTCGGCTTCGCCGTGGAGTTCTTCGAGGCGTCCGGAGTGGAGGCGCTGGCGGACAACGGGAATCCGGTGTTTCTGCCCGCCACCAGCGAAGACCAGGCCGCCTGCATTTCGAATCTGCGGGACTGCGGGCATTGGCTTTCACCCGTGGTCGCGGTGGTGCACGACTACAACGGGCACCAGACGTACTCCGCCATCAAACACGGGGCATCCTCGGTGTTGAACCTCGCGATCCCGGTCGGTGCCCAGCTCGAGGCCGTGCGCGCCACCGCCATCAACGCGGGGAATTCGCGTGCCGATGCGGACACCCGGGTGAGCAACGCGCTGATGGCGCCGTACGAGCGCGCGGCCGGATTCGCGGGCGAGCCCACGATGGACGACGAAGAGCTGGACCGGCTCAAGAACATGCTCTGCAGCGAGGAGACCGTTTCCGCGATAGCCCGGCGGTTCTTCTGCTCCGAGCGGACGCTGTACCGGCGGATCCGGATGCTCTACGACAAACTGCAAGTTTCCAGCCGCGCCGAACTCCGCTCGTTGCTGGCCACCAGCCGGCGTGCGGGCTGACGAGCGGCGCAGCGCGGAACCGGCCGCCTCACCGCTGCTCGGGACAAAGTTTCAGGGTCTTGCTGCGCAACGCGCCGAGGCTGATCTTCTCGCTGCCCTCGCCCTGGGCGCGCAGCGGCTCGATGCTGGGGTGGTGCCGCTCGGCGCGCTCGTTGAGCGCGTAGGAGCGGCCACCGGGATCGGTGAACACGGCCTCGTTGTCGCCGACGCAGGTGAGCACACCGCCGGGCACGGTCAGCGGCCACAAGTGCCCCATGTTCGCCGCGCTGATCGGCTGCTCGCCGTTGCGGGCGGGCGGCATCGGCACCGGTGCACCCGCCTCCGCGGTGCCCTGGCCACCGCCACCGCACCCGGTCAGGGCCAGCGCCGCGGATCCCAGCAGGACCAGCTTCGTCAACGTCCTCATCAATTC
This sequence comes from Saccharopolyspora galaxeae, assembly GCF_016526145.1. Classification (GTDB taxonomy): domain Bacteria; phylum Actinomycetota; class Actinomycetes; order Mycobacteriales; family Pseudonocardiaceae; genus Saccharopolyspora_C; species Saccharopolyspora_C galaxeae. The sequence goes on along the minus strand of NZ_JADDUE010000020.1, from coordinate 35,291 downwards.
ACCGCCATCTTGTCGGAACTGTTGCGCACCAATGCCGCGTAGCCGTCCTCGAGCGACGGTTCCACCTGCCGCGCCCCCGGAACGGGGTTCTCGCTGATCACGCGGTATTCGGTGCCTTCGGGGCCGGCGACGGCGTTGACGACCGTCGAATCCGGTGGAACCGGCCGTCCCGGTGGCACCAGGTAGGTGCGGCCGGACGCCGCGGAGGTCAGCCCGGCCGTGCTGCCGTGGTAGGCGACCTTGCCGTCGCCGAGCACCGCGACGTTCGGGCAGCTCTGCGCCACGTCGTCGAGGATGTGCGTGGACAGGATCACGATGCGGACGCCGGACAGCCCCGCCAGCAGCGCGCGGAAGCGCATCCGTTCCTGCGGATCGAGTCCGGCGGTCGGCTCGTCGACGACGAGCAGCTCGGGATCGCCCAGCAGTGCCTGCGCGATGCCGATCCGGCGCTTCATCCCGCCGGAGTAGTCGCCGATGCGCTGCTTCGCGTGCTGCCGCATTCCCACCTGCTCGAGCAGGTCGTCGGTCTGGCGCCGGCGTTCGGCCCGGTCGCCGATGCCCTTGAGCAGCGCGACGTAGTCCAGGAACTCGGCACCGGTCAGCTCCGGGTACAGCGAAAGTTCCTGCGGCAGGTAGCCCAACATGCGCTTGACCGCGTGCACCCCGGAACGGGTGGACAGATCGTGGCCGCCGACCGCGATGCGGCCGCTGGTCGGTTTGAGCACCGTGGTCAGCAACCGCATCAACGTGGTCTTGCCCGCCCCGTTCGCGCCGAGCAGGCCGAGCATTCCTTCGCCGATCTCGAGGTCGAGCCCGTCGAGCACGCGAGCGCCACCCCGGTAGACCTTGGTCACTGCGCTGAGCGAGACATCCATCGTGCCCTCCGGTTCGGAACTCGGGTACGTGCGTTCAGCCGGATCGCCGCGACCGCGAGGAAAACCGCGCTCGCGGCGAGCGTGCACAGCACTTGCGCCGTGGCTGTGGCGCTGTGCACTTCTGGGCGCAGCGCGCCGCTGAGGCCGTAGGTCGCGGACGCGGGTGACGCGTGCAGCCATGCTGCGGCGGGGTACCGCGCCAGCGGGGAAAGCACCGTGCCGGTCGCGGTCGGTACCGGCAGCAGCATCGGGTTGAGCACCGTCGCCCACAGCCAGAACACCGCCGTGAGCACGCGGGCGGCCGCAACCGGCAGCAGCACGCCCAGCATCGCGGCGAAGCTGCTCAGCATCAGGCTCGCCGGCAGCAGCACCACCACGATCGCCAGCAGCCCGGCGCCGACCGCCGCCGGGGCGCCCGTGCTGATCGAGGTCACCACGACCAGCAGCAGGAAACCGCAGACCGGTGGCACCAGTGCCACCAGCAGTGAACCGAGCAGCGAGCCCGCCACGCGCGCCGGGATGCCCGCGGCGGTGGCGTCGAGCAGATCGGTCAGCCCGCTGCGGCGGTGCCCGGCCAGTCGTCCGGCGAGGCCGACCGCGATGCCCAGCGTGCACAGCAGGCTGAACACCAGCGAAGTCTCGGCCACCCGGCGAACCGGGTCGCTGGCGCCGACCACCCGACCGGACGTGGCGGCGAGCAGCAGCGCCAGTGCGGTCAGGGGCAGCAGCGACCACCACAGCGCCTTGGTGCGCAGCGCGATCAGCGCCTCGTAGCGCGCGGTGGCGAGCACCGTCCGGACTCCGGGCGCGGTCATGACCCGGCCCCGCTGCGGGCAGCGCCGAGCACGTCGGCGCCGGAGTCGAACCGGCGCAGCGCCAGCGCGAGCGCGGCGCAACCGACGCAGGCCGGTACCAGCAGTCGCGCGGCGCCGTCGCCGAGGATGCGGTCACCGAGCAGCAGCTGCCCGAGCCATACCGCGATCATCGCGGTCGATGCGGCCGCCGCGGACGAGGACGCTGCGCCCACCAGCGCGCCGATGCCGACGAGCAGCACGGCGGAGCACAACGCGGCGGCCGCGTGCCCGAGCACGCTTGCGCCTCCGCCGAACGCGGCGCAGAGCACCGCAGCGGCCACGACACCGGTCAGCACCGCACCCGCCGCGATCCCCAGCCGGCAAGCAGCCGTGCGCACGTAGCGACGAGGCAGCGTCTCGTGCAGCTCGCGCAGCGGATCGCCATCCGCGACCGCCGCGGCGGGAAGCGCGACGAGAACCGGCAGGACCTCGCCGAGCAGCAACGACTGCCATCCGGCCAGCGAGGACGCGATGCCCACCGTGATGCCCGCCAGCGGCGGCACCGCGAGCACCGCAGGACCGCAGCGGCGCATTTCGTACCGCGACAACGAACGCATACCCGGTACGTAGCGCCGCCGCTCGATGCGGTTCACGGCCATGGTTCAGCTCCCCTCCCGGCGCGGCCCGAACCGGGGGAACCGCATCCCCAGCACCGCGATCGCCAGCAGGGCCAGCGCCAGCGCGACCACCGCGGGCGAACTGGTCCACAGCGTCGAAACCGCCGGGCGCAGGATTCCGCCCAGCCCACCGGCTTCCGGCAGACCGCTGGACGAACCGAGCAGCCACACCAGCACGCCCGCCAACGTGCCGGTCGCCGGCGCGTGCGCGACCGCGAACACGAGGGCGACCCCCACGGTCAGCAACGCCTGCCCGAACCAGCTCGCCAGGACACCGGCCAGGCTCGGCGACCCGCCGAACACGTGCACCGCGACCGAACCGAGCACCGCGAGCAGCACGTCGAGACCCAGCACGCCCACCACCCGGCAGACGAACACCGTCGGGGGTGCGATGGGCAGGCTGAATTGCAGCTCGGTGCGCGGATCGCGCCCACCCGAATACGTGGTCAGCGCCCCGGCCAGCACGATCAGCACCACGGCCGCGCCGAAGGCGTGTTCCCGGAGCCCGGCCGAGCTTTCCGGCAGCGCCGTGGCGAGCACGACCGCAGCGGCGAAAGCGAACGCGCTGGCGGGCAGCAGCAGGCGGGGCAGCAGCGCCAGCTGCGCCCATACCAACGCGGCCGTCAACCGCAGGAGCTGCTTCCCCCGCCGCTCGGGCGCGCCCCGCGGCGCCGGTTCGCGCTGCGGGCCGGTGCGGGCCTGGTTCCCCGGCAACGCGGCCCGCACGTGCTCGAACGAGGGCACCGCCAGCTCGCGATCCTCCTCCGCGGCCAGCACTTCGCCCGCGGCGGTCAACCGCGCCATGGCAGCGACGCCGTCCGCGCACCGCGCGCATTCGCGGAGGTGGTCCGCGGAGCGCACCCGGCCGCCCGCGGCCTGCTGCCGAGCCGCCTCGAGGACTTCGTCGGCGTCCAGGTGACTCATCGCCTGCTCCCTTCCTGCGGTGGCCGATGGCTGGACTCCCAGTGCGTGCCCTGCGCCAGTTCCCGTTTTATGTGGGACATCCGGCTTTTCACGGTGCCTACCGGCACGTCGAGCACTCCGGCGATCTCGCGGTAGGACAGCTGCTCCACGAGCACCAGGTCCAGCACCTCCCGCAGATGCCGGGGCAGGTCCCGCACCCGCGCGAGCACCTGCTCGAACTCCATGCCCGCGAGCACCCGGTCCTCCACGTCCGGGCCTGCCTGCGGCACCTGAGCCGCCGCGTCCAGCTCCGCCGTGCTCAGCGCGGCGCGGCGCAGCCGGTTGTGCGCTTGCCTGCGGGCCACGCCGAGCAGCCAGGCGCGGGGCGCGCTGTCACCCCGGAAGGCTGCCGCGGACTGCCATACCGCCAGCCAGGCTTCTTGCAAGATCTCCTCGGCTTCGGCCCGGTTCGTGGTCAGCCGCCCGATCAAGCGCAGCATGGAACCCGCGTGCTCGCGGTAGAGCAGGCCCAGCGCCTCCTCGTCGCCTTCGGCGACGCGCGCCAGCAGCCCGGCCGAGTGCGTGCCTGCCTCAGTCACCTTGTTTCCCATCGCCTCCGGTCTCGAGCGACCAGAATCCCTCAGTGAAGGTACGTAGCACCGGCATTCGCGAAGGTTCACGGCGACATCCACCGTTTTCGAACTTCCGGGCGGCGGACGGCGGCCGCAGATCCGCCACGGGCACTGCCAGTTCTGCCATTCCGGCCCGGATCGGTTGCCGCGGCGAGATCCGGTTGCTGATCTGAACGGGCTGCACGCAACCGGGTCTGGGGCCGGCACCGGCCGGGAGTGCAGCCGAATCCGATCAAGGTGCCCGCCGGGCACCACCGATCCATCACGGAGGTAACCATGTCCGCTGCTACGGACCAGGCCGTCGCCGAGGCCGAGGTCGACCTGTTCGACCTCGACCTGGAGGTCGGCTTCGAGGCCACCATGGCCAACCCCGCCGTCACCAGCGTTTCGTACTGCACCCCCGGGTGCACCAGCGAGGGCGGCGGCTCGAACTGCAGCCACTGCTGCTGATTCCGGATGCCGCCGGGGCGAGTTCCGCCCGCCCCGGCGGTTCCGCCCGCGAGTCGAGGAGTCCGGGATGGACGATCCAGCGCACGCCCAGCCGCTTCGGGAAGACCTGTTCGCCGCTTGGGATTTCTACCTGCTCCGCGCCCCGCTCGGTGCCACCCGGCCGCAGCTGACCGGTGCGGAAACCGACGCCGGTGCCCAGGCCGCGTGTTCGCGGCTGCTGCGGCGAGCGGTCGAGGACGAGCACCTGATGGAAGCGCTGGCGCTGGCCAGTCCCAGCCTGCGCGGACTGCTGCTTCGAGTGGCCGCGGGCGACGGCGGTGCGGTCAAACCGGCTCAGCTGCGGCGGGCCGCGTTCGCGGTGCTGCGCTACGACCTGCGGATGCGCACCCGGCCGACGCCGTTCGGCTTGTTCGCGGGCGTGGCTTGCGGTGATTTCGAGGCGGACGTCGATGCCGGGCGGTTGCCCCGGACACCGGCGCGCGGCAGCCAGCGCACCCGCACTCAGGTCGACATGCAGTGGTTGCTCGGGGTCGTGCAGGAGCTGGAGACCCGTGCCGTCGAGATGCCCGCGCTGCGCGTGCACGCGCATCCGGCGCTCGTGGTGCGCGGCGATCGGGTGGTGCTGGACTGCGCATCGACCTTCGGGGCGGTTCCCGGGCGTAACAGCCGTGCCCGGGTGTCGGTGCGGTACAGCGCACCGGTGCGCCGTGCGTTGGAGCTCGGGGCCGAGCCCGTTCGGCTCGGGCAGCTGACCGAACGGCTGGTGGCGGAGTTCGGCGAGCGTGCCCGCGAGCGCGTGCGCGGGCTGCTGAGTTCGCTGATCGCGGAGGAAGTGCTGCTGACCGAGCTGCGCCCGGCGTTGGACGGTTCGGACCCGCTGACCCGGCTCTGCGAAGTGCTGGACGCCGCGAACGCCGCTCCGGTGGCGCAGCGACACCTGGAACTGCGCGAACTCGCCGATCGCATCGCCGCCTACGACCGCATCCCGGCCGGGTCCGGGGCGGCCGCGCTCGCGGACACCGTCGCCGATGCGCAGCGCATCCACCAGCACCCCACGCCGCTGCACGTGGACGCCCGGCTCGCCGGGAGCACCGCCCTGCCCGCAGCGGTCGCCGCGGAGGTGGCCGGTGCCGCCGAGCTGATGTGGCGGACCTCCACCCCGAAGATCGGTTTGCACGCGTTGCGCGACTACCACGCGCAGTTCTTGGAGCGCTACGGCACGGATCGGCTGGTTCCGCTGCTGGACCTGCTGGACGGCAACGTCGGCCTCGGGCCCCCCGCCGGCTATTCCTGGCCGAACAGCGATGTCCCGGATGCGCGGACCGAGGCCGAACCCGACCGGGACCGGGACCGCCTCCTGCACCGCCTGCTCGCGGACGCGCTGCGCAGCGGCGACCGCGAGGTGGTCGTGGACGCCTCGACCATGCGCGCGCTGTGCCGGGGTGCGGCCGAGCCCGCGCAGGTTCCGAATTCGTGCGAGGTGACCGTGCAGGTCGCGGCCCCTTCCGCGGAGCGGTTGCTGGACGGCGAATTCCTGGTGTCGCTGTCGCCGAGCCCCGGCTCGCACCACGCGGGCTCGACCTTCATGCGCTTCGCCGGTGCCCTCGACGCGGACCACGAGCGGCGGTTGCACGAGGAGTCCTCGGCGTTGCCGACGCACGTGGCCGGAGCGCTGCGCGCGGACCTGGCTTTCCTGCCCCGTTCCGGGAAAGCGGCGAACTTGGCGCACACCGCGCCCGACACCGGGCACCGGATCGGCGTCGGCGTGTTCGACTCGCCGAGTGCCGCGGAGATCCGGCTCGGCGACATCGGTGTCGGCGCGACGCTGGAACGGCTGTGCGCGGTGCACCTGCCGACCGGACGGGAGCTGACCCCGGTGCTGGCGAACATGGTCAGCGCCCCGGCGCAGGCTCCGAACGCCGCCCGGCTGCTGTGGGAGATCGGCCTGGAAGGCCAGCGGTTGTGGGAACCGTGGAAGTGGGGCCGGTTGGCCGATTCACCGTTCGTGCCGCGGATCCGCTTCGGCCGATTCGTGCTGGCCCCCGCTGTGTGGCGGCTCGACGACGTGCGCGAAGCGGCTGCCGGGCGCGACCCCGCGGAGGCGGTGGCGCGGTGGCGCGCGCGCTACGACGTGCCGCGCCACGTGCTGATCGTGAGCAACGACCAACGCCTGGGCTTGGACCTGGACGACCCGTGGCACGTCGAGCTGCTCCTGGAAGAGGTGCGCAAGGACCCGGACCTGGTCGTGCACGAGGTGGCCGGTGAGCACGAGGGCTGGCTGCACGGCGAACTCGCCGGGCACGTCGGCGAAGTGGTGGTGCCGCTGCGGCGACGCGACCCGGAGCCCCGCCGCGCGGCCACTCCCGCCTACCGGGAGCCGCGCGAGCGCGCGCACGGTCCGGGCGGCGAATGGCTCTACCTGAAGCTATACGGCACCGCGCGGGGACAGGACGACCTGCTGCGCAACCGGTTCGGCGCGCTCGTCGACACGGCCCGCGAACTCGGCGCGGACCGGTGGTTCTTCCTGCGCTACACCGATCCGGACGGGCACCACCTGCGGCTGCGGTTGCACGGTGAACCGCACCGGTTGTGGTCCGATGTCGTACCCGAGCTCGGTCGCACGTTGCTGGACTGGCAGCAGGAGGGCCTGCTGCGCACGCACCGGATCGACCAGTACGACCCGGAGCACGAGCGCTACGGCGGGATCCGGTTGGCGCCCGCCGTCGAGCGGCTCTTCCAGGCCGACAGCGCGGCCGCGATCGAACTGCTGAGCCTGGCGGCGGATCCGGAATGCCCCTACGACCTGGACACCCTCGCCGCGATCTCGGTCGCCGCACTGGCCGAGGCGTTCGGCCCGCCCGGGACCGATCCGGGCGCCGGTGCGGCGGAGTTCTGGCTCGGTCGCACCGGGACCCGCCGCGACCTGCCGAAGCGGTATCGCCGCTCACCCGCGTACTGGGCGGGCCTGGTCGATCCGGCAGGCGGTAGCACCGGGCTGGCGGCAGCGGTGTTCGGCGCCAAAGTGCTCGGCCACCTGCGAGGGCGCGACGAGCTGGTCACATCGGTGCGCGCGGAAATGGACCGGCAGCGGGTCGACGGCGACTGCCGGATCGGGGAAGGACGTTTCCTCGGCAGCCTCCTGCACATGCACTGCAACCGCTTGTTCGGCGGTGACAGCGCGCGCGAACGAGAGGTGATCGCGCTGGCCAGAGGAGCGGTGCAGGACAACGCGAACCGAAGGAGGTTCACCGGATGAACGTCCGGACGGAGTCGGCCGCACCGATCGCGGCGGCGGACCGGGACCGGGTGGACGAGGCCGTGGCGGTGGTCGCGGACAAGCTCGCCGATCCGGACCGGGTAGCGGCGGTCGCCGGCCGCGACGACAACCGGGATCCGATCTACGGGAACGTGATGTGGGCGCCGGTCACGTTGTCCAACGGCTGGCCGGGAGTGGCCGCGTTCTACGGCGAACTGGCACGGCGGGACACCCGGTGGCGCGCGACCGCGCACGAGCACCTGTCCCGTGCGGCGGAGGCGTTGCCGAGCACGCCGCACCGCGGGCTGTTCGCCGGCCCGGCGGCGTTGCTGGCGGCCGCGCAGGCCGCGGCGGCGGGCAGCGGTCATTACGCCCGGATGCGGGCGAAACTGGCCGGCCGGTTGGCCGAGCTGGTGCTCGCGCAGGTCGATCACCTGCGGGCCCAGCAGGGCGCCGGGGTGGATTGGTCCGGGTACGACCTGATCAACGGGGTTTCCGGTTCGGTTCGGGTGTTGCTGGAATCCGCGCGCGATCCGGCCGAGTCCGGTTCGCGGGTGCGCGAAGCCCTCGATGCCGGGCTGCGGCACCTGGTCCGCTGCACCGAACCGATCCATGTCCGGGGACACGAGGTACCGGGGTGGTGGGTGCCGCCGGAGGCGCAACCGACCGACCGCGATCGTGCCGACTACCCCGAGGGCGACTTCAACCTCGGGCTGGCGCACGGTGCGCCCGGCCCGCTCGCGGTGCTGTCCCGGGCGGCGTCGTACGGCTACGAGGTGCCGGGGCACCGCGCTGCGATCACCCGCACGGTCGAATGGCTGCTGCACTGGAAGCTGACCGATGACGCAGGTCCGTACTGGCCGTGCCGGATCGGACTGGCCCAGCAGATCGCGGGCCCGAGCGAGCTGACCCGCCCGATCACCCGCACCGCCTGGTGCTACGGGGCACCGGGCGTCGCGATCGGGTTGCACGCGGCCGGTACCGCGCTGGACCGGCCCGAGTGGACGGCCGAAGCGGTCTCCGCGTTGCAGGCGGCACTGCGGCGGGACGAGGCGGAGTGGGCCGTCGACGGCCCGACGATCTGCCACGGATACGCGGGCCTGTTGGCGATCTGCACCCGCGTCGGGGTGGATACCGGTTCCGCCGAGCTGCTCGCCGGTACGGCCCGGTTGGTGCGCTCGGTGCTGGAACTGGGCGATGATCGGGCGGAATTCCACTTCCCGCACCTGATGCGCTACCCGGGCGGGCAACGCAGCGACGGACGCACGCACAAGGCCGTGGACGTGGCCGGATTGCTCGAAGGGGCCGCCGGTGTGGCCGCCGCGCTGCACGCCGCAGCGCATCCGGACGACGACGAAGGGGGTGCACCGGTATGGCAGTGGTGCCTCGGACTGCGGTGATGGACCGGACCGGTGCGGACGCCGGCCCGGTGGCCGCGCTGGAAATCGACCGGCTGGTGGTGCGCTACCCGTCGGTGCTCGCGGTGGACGAGTTCAGCTACTCGTCCCCGGCCGGGCAGGTCACCGCGCTGCTGGGCCCCAACGGGGCAGGCAAGTCCAGCGTGCTGGGAGCCGTCAGCACGGCGGTGCCTTGCGAGTCGGGGACGATCCGGATCTTCGGACGGGACATCCGGCACGACGCCGTCGCCGCCCGCGCCCAGCTCGGGCTGGTCTTCCAGGAGCGCACGCTGGACAAGGACCTGTCGGTGTACCGCAACCTCTGGTTCCACGCCCGGCTGTTCGGGATGCGGAGCAAGGAGTCCCGGCAACGGATCGATGCGGTGCTGGACAGGTTCGGGCTCGCCGATCGGCGTTCGGACGCCGTCCGGAACCTCTCCGGGGGGTTGGCGCGTCGCGTGGAGGTCGCGCGGTCGTTGCTGCACGGGCCGGGATTGCTGGTGCTGGACGAGCCGACCAACGGCCTGGACCCGGAGGCGCGCGCGAAGGTGTGGGACGACCTGCGGCGGATGCGCGACGAACTGGGCGTGAGCATCCTGTTCTCCACGCATTACATGGACGAGGCCGAAGTCGCCGACGAGATCGTCATCATCAGCGACGGGCGGCTCGTCCGCCGGGGTTCCGCCGATCAGCTCAAGCTCGGTCTGGCCAGGTCGAGCGTTTTGCTGCGCACCCAGGACGATGCGGTGGCTAGCGCGAACCTGGTGGCCGCGGGCTGGCGGGTCTCGCCGGATTCCGGTGCTCTCCGGGTCGATTGCGCGGAACCCGAGAAATCGATCGCCGAGATCGTCGGGTGCGCTGGAACCGGCGTCGTGGAAGTGCGCGCCGTGCACCCGACGATGGACGACGTCTACCTGTCCGCCACCCGCAGCGGCGGTGCAGGCCCGGGAGGTGGCGATGACGAACTTGCTTGAGCGTCCGAGCGGCAGCAGCGGGTTGGGCGAGCGCGCGGCGGTGGGCGCGTTCCGGTCGATCGGTGTGATCGCGCAGCGGGATCTGATCCGGCAATTGCGCAACCCGGGAATGCTGGCGACGCAGGCGATGCAGATGGTCTTCGTCGTGGTCGTGTTCGGCGTCGGCTTCAACAGCATGATCGCTCCGGACGGGGGATTGCCGTTCAGCGCTTACGTCTTCCCCGGGGTGATAGCCATCCAGATCGTCACCGTCGCGATCAACTCGGGACTCGGCTACGCGTGGGATCGGGAGTTCGGGGTGCTGCGCGAGATGCAGGTCGCACCGACCCCGAAGGTGTGCCTGCCCGCGGGCAAGATGGTCGCGACGGGGATCATCGTGTGCGTGCAGAGCGCGATCATGCTGCTGCTGTCGCCGTTGTTGTCGGTTCCGCTGACGCTGCGCGGATTCCTCGGTGCGACGCTGGCTTACACGGTGGCCGGCATGGTGTTCTCCGCGATCGGGTTGTTCCTGGCGACCGCGATCCGCCGGGTGCAGACGCTGCAATCGAGCGTGGCGCTGCTGATGTTCCCGATGCTGTTCCTGTCCGGCGCGGTGTTCCGGCCGGATCAGCTGCCCAGCTGGCTGACCGCGGTCGTCGGGGTGAACCCGATGAGCTACGCGGTGGACCTGGTCCGGCACGTGCTGCTCAACGCCGCCGGCGAGCAGGTGCCGGGTGGTGGGCAGGCGAATCCGCTTTTCGACCTGGTGCTGCTGCTGGCGTTCGGCGCGGTGGCCGGTGTCGCGGTCCGGCTGCGCGTGGGCAGGTGAGCGGGCGGTGACCGGCTCCGCGGAGCGAGTGGCCGAGCACGGGCTGCGCTGGCTGGAGAACAATCTGGAGTGGTTCGAGCCCGCGCGCTGGGAACGATTCCTGCCACCCCGCAGGTTCCGCGCCGCCCCGCTGCTGGAGCTGTTGATCCTGGTTCGCCTGTTGCGCGGCGGCCCGCACGCCGAACGGGCGGAACGGATCGGCACGGCCGCGCACCGGGTGGCCGAGGCCGTCTGCGCGGAAACCGGATTTCACGACGAGTTGAGCCGGGGCGGACCGGCCTTCGCCTACCACGCGCATCTCGTCGCCCTGCTCACCGATGCAGGACGCGCTCCGGCCCGCGCGCGTTCGCTGGTCCAAGCCGTGCTGGACACCGGGACCGGTGAGCTGTTCGCCGCCGACCGGCCCGCGCTGAACCGCCTCGAACTGCGCTACGTCCTCGACCTCGGCGGCTTCGACCGCAGCGGGTACCGGACGGATCAGTCGCATCGGAACAGCGTGCTCACCACCCGGCAAGGGCCGTTGTCCTTCGCCGACGACGAGGTGTACGCGCTGACTCACGTGCTGTTCTACCTGTCCGATTTCGGCTCCCGGCCGGTGTCCGGATCGGACCTGGCGGATCGGGAGAAGGCGGGCCGCACGGTGTCGGTGCTGCTCGGTGCGTGCTTGGCGCGCGACGACCTGGATCTGGCGGGGGAGCTGCTGCTGTGCGCGGACATCCTCGGCGTGCACTGCCGCGGACTCGTCGAGCACGGGTGGCAGCGGATCGCCTCGGCGCAGCGAGCGGACGGCGCGGTGCCGAGCCCGCTGCACGACTCCGCTGTGTTGTCCAAAGTAGACGGTGATAAGCGGGCGGCGTACCTGTTCGGCACCTGCTTCCACACCACCATGGTGGCCGTCATGGCCGCCTCCGGGAGGGCGTCCCGTGGCTGATCACCGTGCTCGGTTGCTCGATCGGCTGAGCGCGCTGCGCACGTCGCTGCACTCCGCCGAGGGGCGAGAACCGGCGCTGGGCAGGCGGTTGGCCGACGTGGCGCTGCGCCGTTGTCCGCAGGACCCCGAGCAGGTCCTGCCGATCCCGGCGAACGGTGCCGTCGAACTCGACTGGTCCTCGATGCTGCACACCGGTGACGAGTACTTCGCGGACCAGGTGACCGGAATCGCGCTGAGCTCCGAACTCGCCGGCGAGCTGCGGGAACGGGTCGTGCTCGCGCTGGAAGCCCGGTTGGTGAACGCGGCCCGTGCGCAGGACTCGCACTCGCTGGCGGTGCTGCTGCGGGCGGCGCTGGTGGCCGGGGCGGGCGAGACCGCAACGATCCGGCAAGGCATCGGCTTGCTGGTCACCGCACCGCCGCCCGCCGCAACCGATGCGGATGGGGCGGCGGCGACGGTGCAGCACGTGTGGGCCCTGGCGGAGGCTTGGCGGCCCGGCACGACCGGGAGCGCGCTCCGCCCGCGCGGTGCGCGCCCCCGCGGCTGAGATCCCGCTTCCCGCACCGGCGGGCGGCTTCCCCGGCGCCCTACTTGGCGGCGCCGTCGATCAGCCGGAAGAACGCCGCCTCCAGGTCGTTGTCGTCGGCCAGGCCGTGCAGCGGACCCTGGTAGCGCATGGTGCCGGAGACCAGCACCGAGATGCGGTCGCAGATCTGCGCCACTTCGTAGAGCTGGTGGCTGGAGATCAGCACGGCTCGCCCTTCGTCGGCCAGCGAGCGCAGCAACGCCCGCATGTCCCGGATTCCGACCGGGTCGAGACCGTTCGTCGGTTCGTCCAGCACCAGCACGCGCGGATCGCCGACCAGCGCGATGGCGATTCCCAGCCGCCAGCGCATCCCCAGCGAGTACTTGCCGACCTTGCGGTCGGCGTGCTCGGCCATGTCCACCTGGCGGAGCACTGTGTCCACTCTGGACTCCGGGACGCCGCGCAGCCGTGCGTGCACCAGCAGGTTCCCCCGGCCGGTCAGGAACGGCCACAGGCCGGGGTGGTCGAGCAGGAAACCCACGTCGTGCAAGGTCTCGGCCTGCCGCGGCCTGCCCCAGACGGACACGTTCCCGCTGTCCTGGCGGCGCAGGCCGCCGATGATGGACAGCAGCGTGGTCTTCCCGGCACCGTTGGGTCCGATCAGGCCGGTGACCGAGCCGGTGGGGACGTCCAAGGAGACCCCGCGGAGCACGGGGGTGCTGCGGTAGCTCTTCACGATGTCGTCGGCGGCGAGTGCGGTGCTCATCAGATCTCCTTGCGTCGTAGGACCATGCAGGACAGCGCGGTGGCAGCGGCGGCGAGCACGACCGACAGCAGCATCGCGGCGAACGCGGGCCCGAGGTCGGCCAGCGGGCTCCCCGGTGGCAGCGCGACCCCGTTCGCCCGCACTTGGCCGAACGGGAGCATCGCGCGCAGCGGCCAGCCGAAGGGGTTGAGGAACCAGAAGGCCTTGTCCGCGGTCAGCATCCCCGCCAACGCGCCGACGACGCCGACGGCGATGGTGGTCGCCATCCCGGCTGCGAGGGTCAGCAGCAGCATCAGCCCGGCGATCCCCAGCAGTGCCACCCACATCGCGGCGGCGCCCGCCAGTGCGTCCGCGGGAACCGGGACCCCGCTGTTGATTCCGCCGATCCACAACGCGAGGCCGAGGATGAGGCTGGGCACCGCGGTGATCACGGCCAGCGAGGCCATCTTGGCGAGCACCAGGCCGTTGCGCGCTACCGGTGCGGCGAGCAGGAACAGCCAGGCCTCCCGGTCCTGGGTGACGGCGATCCCGACGAGCAGGGCGATGAACGCGGGAAGCAGGCTTCCCCAGCCGGTCAGCGTCATACCGCGGTACTCGGGCCAATCGGCGCCGAGCGCGGTCGAGACGACCATGGGCAGCGCGATCACCAGCGGCGTCAGCGACATCAGCCACACCAGGGAGCCCCGGCGTGCGCGGTAGAGCTCGGTGCCGATGATGGTGCCGAGCCCGGCGGTGTTCCGGGCAGCGATGGACATGGCGGTTCCTCCCGAGGATCTGCGGCCGGTAGGGGTGGATTGCGCGGGTGGCCGTCCGCGCCGGTTCTGCGACGGCATTCAGATCTCCTTGCGCCGCAGGACGACGCAGGCCGCTGCGGTGGTCGCGGCGGCCAGCGCGAGCGACAGCAGCATCGCCGTGAGAACCGGCCCCGTGGCGGCCAGCGGGCTGCTGTCCGGGATCTCGACGCCCACCAGCCGCCTGCCGAACGGGAGCATGGCGCGCAGCGGCCAGCCGAAGGGATTGACGAACCAGAACGCCTTGTCCGCGGTGAGCAGCCCCGCGAACACCCCGACGACTCCGGCGCCGACGGTGACCGGGAAACCGAAGCTGATCGCCAGCAGCAGCAGCAGGCCCGCGATCCCGAACAGCGCCACCCACATCGCGAGCACTCCGGTGAGCGGCCCGGTGGGCAACGCGAGGCCCGCGAGCAGCGCACCGGCGCACAACGCGATGCCGAGCACGAGGCTGCCGAGCGCGGTGACGACCACCAGCGCGGCGGCCTTGCCCAGCACCAGGTGGTTCCGCGAAACCGGCGCGGCGAGCAGGAAAAGCCACGCGTCCCGGTCTTGGCGCACGTCGAGCCCGACGGCCAGCGCGGTGACGGCGGGCAGCAGGCCGCCCCAGCCCATCAGCGCCAGCCCCTGCCACTGCTCCCAGTCACCGCCGAGAGCCGTCGCGAGCAGCATGGGCAGCGCCAGCGCGACGGGGCTGAGCAGCATCAGCCACAGCAGTGGCCCGTGGCGCGCGCGGTAGAGCTCGGTTGCGACGACGGTGCCGAAACCAGCCGTGGTTCGCTGCGCGGTGCCGATCGACATGCGACGTCCTTCCTTCGTCGTTCGGAAGGTACGTAGCCGCGTCGGCGCCGCTGGTTCACGACCGATCCGCGATGACCGCAGCGAGTGGGTCAGCGCATCAGGGCTTGCGGGGCATCAGGGCTTGTGGGGCATCAGGGCTTGCGGGCGATGCCGCCGAATTCCCAGATCTTGTTCTCCAGCTCGGGGCGGGCGGGGATCTCGTAGTCGAACAGGGCGTCGGTGTGCATGGCCGGTTCTTGCTCGCTGGGCCGCCAGCGGGTGATGTTGACCAGTCCCGGATCAACCACCTCGAGCCCGTCGAACAGGGCGGTGACTTCGGCTTCGGTGCGGACCCGGCCCCACGTGGTCTGCTCGTTCATGAACCGGGTGAGGAATTCCGCGGCGTCGGCGTCGTCGCTGACCAGGTGCGAGACATCATCAGGTAGCTCCCGGACGGCACCGCGTCGAGCATGGTCGCGACCGCCTGCCGCGGCTCGGCTTCGTCGGGCAGGCAGTGCAGCACCGACACGTACAGCACCGCCACCGGCTCGTGCGCGAAATCGATGAGCCGCCTGGTGTCGTCGTGCTCGAGGACCGCCGCGGGCCGGGCCATGTCGGCCTGGATGACCGTCGTGCGCTGATCGTCGGTGAGCAGCGCCCGCCCGTGCGCGAGCACGACGGGGTCGTTGTCCACGTAAACGACGTGCCCGCCGGAGTTCTCCTGCTGCGCCACTTGGTGCACGTTGAGCTGGGTCGGCAGGCCGCTGCCGAAATCGATGAACTGCCGGATTCCCGCCTCGCGCGCCAGGTATCGCACGCCGCGGCCGAGGAAGGCGCGGTTGTCCCGCGCCGTGGTGATGATGTCCGGAACGCCTTGCAGCATCGCGTACGTGGCGTCCCGGTCGACGCGGAAGTTGTCCTTGCCGCCGACCGCGTAGTCGTAGATGCGGGCCACGCTGGGAACCGAGGTGTCCACCTCGGGCGGTAGCGACGACGGTTCGCTTCCGGGGGTGCGCTCGGGGTCGTCCATGCTGATCTCGGCCCATCTGACGGTGCGGCTGCGTCCGGGCGCAGCTCCCGGGGGTCAAGATCATCTTAGTCGATGTCCGAGATCCCTGACAGGGTTTCGCGCGGCCTCCGTCCGGTTGATTTCGCAACCATTGCTGAGTTTTCCGCGCCGCCGCAACGTTTTCGTGCGGGTTTCTCCGCCGGGACATCCCCGGTTCGATCCGAAAATGCCCACGCGGGGCGGCGTCGACTTGTACTCTCGCGTCCGTGGATCCGTTCGCCAGTTCAGCTCCGGTCCTGGTCACCATCGGGGACATCGCTTGCACGCAGGACGAGGTGATCACCCCGTCCGGCCGCGCGCCGATCGTCGGCACGACGTGGACCTTCACCGACATGTCCCGGACCAACAGCGGGATTCCCGCGTGGGCCATCGTGTGCGCGGTGATCTTCTTCCTGTTCTGCTTCCTCGGACTGCTGTTCCTGCTGGCGAAGGAAGAGCGCACCGATGGTTCGGTCCAGGTGACCGTGCAAGGTCCGGGTCTGCTGCACACGGTGCAGATCCCGGTGTTCGCCCAAGCGGCCGCCATGGACTTCAACGCCCGCGTCAACTACGCCCGCTCCCTGGCCCACCAGCCCTTCTGAGCCACCGCCCGCGTCGAGAGCCGGCGCTGCACTCGGATCGCCGCGAGGACGATCAGCTCCCGGGAAGCGCTGCCCGGACGTGCTCACCGCCCCGCCGCGCGGGATTCGGCCACGAACTTCCTTCAGGTCGGGCGCGATCCGCCTGTCACCCGACGTCGCCCCAGGACGTTTTCGCCGTTCGCAAATGAGTGTGGCCGCCGCTGCACACCGCGAACACCCTCCCGACGCGGTGAGCAGCATCCGCCGCTTTGCGCTCAAAGCGTGTCGTGGTTTTGGGTTCGTTGATCGGCTGGTTCGTGACCAGCCGGTGCGGAGCCGACCCAGCGCAACCACCGCACCGTGGGGCCTGCGGGGGCTCGGCCCCCGCAACTAATACAACGGGCCACGGCGAATCCGCAGCGGCGGTGAGCAGCATCCGCCGCCTCGTGGGGCCGATGAGAGTCGAACTCACACTGCCTAGGACCTAAACCTAGTGCCTCTGCCTATTGGGCTACGGCCCCGATGGGGTGCCAGCTTAACGGGTGGTGATGTCCGTTGTGTCCCCGACCGGGCGGTTCGGCTGTTCTCCGGCGGTGCCGGGAGGCGGTCGGGACACTGGGAACGGTCGCTGGGTGCGCTGCGGGCGTGTGATCTACGGTGTCCGCAGCAGGGTGTACTTGGAGGAGGACCGCGTGGCCCGTGATCCCGACGCGATCCAGCGCGAAATCGAGAAGACTCGTGACGCGCTGGCTGAGACGCTGGACGAGTTGAGCACGAAGGCGGATCCGAAGCGGTTCGTCGAACAGGGCAAGGCCGGCGTGCAGGAGCGGCTGAACGACCCGAGGGTGCGGTACGTCGCGATCGGTGTCGGTGCGTTGGTCGCCGTCATCGTGGTGCGCAAGATCTTCCGGTGATTGCCGCGGGGTGCGCCCGGCGGGTCACCGGCCCTCCGGGCGCATGACCGCGACTTCGGCTCCGCGGTGCACGGTTCCGCCGCGCACCACGCGCATGATGGTGCCGAACTTGTTGTCGTGTTCGTCGATCAGCCGGGTTTGCAGCGCTTTCCAGCGCGTTCGTCCGCGCGCGTCCCAGCTGGGCACTGCGCAGCGCACGCACGCTCCGGCGCGTTCCCCGGTGATCTCCAAGGTCACTTCGCCCGCGGTGACGGTGGTGCCGGGTTCCCAGTCGAGTTCGCCGAACGGTGCGATGTCCGCGTCCAGGTGCACGTTCGGCCGGAACCGCAGCAGATCCACTTCGTCGCCCATTTCCGCGGTGAGCGCGTCCAGCGTGGACTGCAGCGTGACCAGCACGGTCGGGCCGCGGTCCTGGTTGCCCGCGGCGCTGTGCAGGCTCAGCGGGATGCCGAGGGATTCGGTCAGCGCCGCGGGCAGTTCGGGGTCGTCCCACTTCCAGTGGGTGCCCGCTCCGTCGTGCAGCGTCGGCGGCAGCGCCGGGTCGGCGGCCGCGCCGTAGTCGCTGCTCCAGTGCAGCAGCGCGGGGTTCTGCCGCACGGTCAGCACCGCGCCCGATCGCTTCTCCCGCTCGTCGCGCAGCACGTGCGCCCGGTCGCCGACCATCCCGCCGTCCGCGAACCGCGCCGCGCCGACGGCTTCTCCGCGCAGTGACTTCACCGGCCAGCGGTGCAGCTGCGCCACGTTCCCTCGCGACAAACCGACCTCCTCAGCTCGTTCGCGAGGTTAGCGGTTCGCCCGTGCGCGGTTCAGCGCTGCTTGCGCAACAAGGGGAGCAGGGCCTCGCCGAGCAGCCGGTCCACGAAACGCGTGTCCAGTGGTTCGCCGGTGAGCATCAGGCGGTGCAACAGACCCGCTCCGGCCAGTTCGACGACCGTGTCGACCGGGGCGTCCGGGGCGATCTCGCCGCGCTCCGTGCCCCGTTCCATGATCAGCCGCAGCACGTTGCGCTGCGGGAGCAGGAACGACTCGCGGAACGCGGCGGCGAGTTCGCTCTCGTGCGGCAGTTCGCCGACCAGCGCCTGGGCGGCCTTGCCCGCCGGGCCGGTCAGGAACGTGGCGAAGGCGCGCAGGAATTCGCCGAGGTCGCCCGCGACGCTGCCGGTGTCCGGTTCGGGGATGTTGCGCTGCACCAGCTCGGTGCAGGTGTCGATGACCAGGTCGAGCTTGGATTCCCAGCGGCGGTAGATGGTGGCTTTGCCCGCGCGCGCCCGCGCGGCCACCGCGTCCATGGTCAGCGCGCGGTAGCCGACTTCGGCCAGCACCTCCATGGCGGCGGTGCGCAGGGCTGCGTCCCGGGTCGCGTCCCGGGGGCGCCCGCGCCCGGGCGGGCTGCTGGTCGGTGCGTTCACGGCATCCATCCTAGAGAGGGCGACGGGCTGCGTGCGCGCATCGGATCACCGCGGCGCGTTGCTGGAGGCGTCGGCGGCGGCCGCGGCCTGCCGCGTCGCCTCGTCCGAGAGGCCGTGCCGGGCCTGCAGGTAGGCCGTGCTGAACGCGAATCCGTCGCCGTTGAGCAGGTGGATCACCACGCGGCCGCTGGAGTTCGGGGCGAGGTGCTCGATGATCTGGTCGGCCTGGTCCCTGGCTGCGATGAGACCGGGTGCGCGTGCGGTTCGGGTGTTGCCGTCGGCCGAGACGGTGACGGACCAGTCGTCGCCGTCCGGCACGTAGTTGGCGGTTATGTGTCCCGTTGCCATGTTGCCTCCCCGTCGCGCGGTTGCGGACGGTGACTCCGCGCATCGGCCGGGTGGCGCGCCTGCCTTGCGGGCGTCGCGGCCTCGGCCGTGGCCGCCGAGTCACCTCAGCGTGACCGCCGACTCTACGGGTTAGCCGTCAGCGAGGTCTTCGGGACTGTCGATATCGAAACCTTCCGAGATGCCGTCGCAGCTCACCAGGGTGACGTCGTGCGCACGCAGGTAACCGCGCGCACCCGCGTCGCCGATCGCGCGCTCCGCTGCTGCCCGCCAGTGCGCACGCCCCAGTAACACCGGGTGACTGCGTCGTTGCTCGATCGCGGCAGCGGCGAGGGCGTCCTCGGCGGTGTGCGCGACGACCCGGCGGACGGCTTCGGCGGTGACTCCGGGCATGTCCACGGGCAGCACCGCCGCGGCCGCGACGTCGTCCGGCTCGTCGTCGAGCGCGGTGAGCGCGGCGCGCAGCGACGAGCCCATGCCGCTGGGCCACTCCGGGTTGGGGACCACCGAGACGTTCCGCAGCTGCGCGCGGCTTCGCACTTCGTCGGCCGCGGCGCCGAGCACCACCAGCACGGGTGCACAACCACCTGCGGCGAGCACCTGAGCGGCCCGGTCGACGAGCAGGGCGCCGCGGTATTCGACGAGCGCCTTCGGCTTGCCGAACCGGCGGCCCGCGCCTGCTGCCAGCACGACACCTGCTGTTCGCATGGGCGGCAGATTACTCATCCCCCATTGCTCATCACCCCAGCCGCAGCAGTCCCTCCACGCCTTCGATCCCGAAGTACAGCGCGAACACCGCCGACAGACCGATCAGCAGCCCGCCGAGTTCCCGGGCTCTGCCGGTGCACACGCGGATCGCGCAGAACGCGATCAGGCCCGCACCGATGCCGTTGGTGATCGAGTAGGTGAACGGGATGACCGCGATGGTGAGGAACACCGGCAGCACGTAGCTCGCGTCGTCCCACGGGATGTGCCTGCACTGCGCCATCATCATGCCGCCGACCAGCACCAGCGCCGGAGCCGCCGCCTGCGCGGGAACGACTCCGGCCAGCGGCGTGAACAGGGTCGTGGCCACGAACAGCAGTCCGGTGAGCACGCTGGCCAGCCCGGTCCGGGCGCCTTCCCCGACACCGGCGGCCGATTCCAGGAACACGGTGTTGGGTGCGCTGCCGGTGACTCCGCCCGCCACCGCGCCGAACCCGTCGACCAGCAGGATTCGCCCCATCGCGGGAACCGAGCCGTCGGCGCCGGTGGTCAGTCCCGCTTCCCGGCTCACGCTGGTGATCGTGCCCATCGCGTCGAAGAACCCGGACAGCACCAGGGTGAACAGGAACGCCGCACCGGCCACCGCCCCGGCGGAGGTGAAACCGCCGAACAGGTCGACTCGCCCGAACGTGCCGAGATCGGGCGCGGACACCAGCGAGCCGGGAACCTCGGGGATGATCACTCCCCACTGCTCGGCGGGCACCTCGAACACCGCCTGCACCAGCATCGAGGCCACCGTGCCGACTGCGATGGCCAGCAGGATCGCGCCGGGCACCCGACGGGCCACCAGCACGATCATCAGCAGCAGCGTCAGGCAGAACAGCGCGCTCGGCCAGCCCACCAGGTGCGCGTCCGGGCCGCTGCCGAGCTGCACCGGCACGGTGGTTCCGGCCGAGTCCGGTTTGCGGGTGACGATCCCCGCGCTGACCAGTCCGACCAGCGCGATGTAGAGGCCGATGCCGACGGTGAGCGCGGTCTTCAGCGGCGGCGGGATGGCCAGGATGATCCGCTCCCGCAGGCCGCTGACGGCCAGCACGACGATCGCCGCGCCCGCGAGCACCACCAGCCCGAACGCCTCCGGCCAGGTCATCGCGGGCGCGATGGTGAACGCCACCACCGGGATGACGCCGAGCC
Organism: Saccharopolyspora galaxeae; assembly: GCF_016526145.1. Classification (GTDB taxonomy): domain Bacteria; phylum Actinomycetota; class Actinomycetes; order Mycobacteriales; family Pseudonocardiaceae; genus Saccharopolyspora_C; species Saccharopolyspora_C galaxeae. Next base: position 14,535 of record NZ_JADDUE010000020.1, on the reverse strand, counting down.
CGGCGGCCATCGCCAGCGGCGCGTTGCCGACCACGCCCATCAGCACGGTCATCACGCCCGCGCACAACGCGGTGGCCGTGGTGAGCTGGGTGGTGTTCAGCGTCGCGCCGGTGCGGTCCGCGGCCGAGCCGAGGATCAGCGGGTTGAGCAGCACGATGTAGGACATCGCGACGAACGTGGTCAGGCCCCCGCGGAACTCGCGGCCGACGGTGGAACCGCGCTCGGTGATGCGGAAGTAGCGGTCGATCGGGGCGGACTTCTGGCGCAGCATTGAGCCTCCGTTCGCGACTTCGGGTTTTTCGCGCAGGACGGCGCGGCCCGGTGGTTCCGGGCTCGGGTTCGGGAGTTGCTACCTCGGTGGCAGCGTGCGGAAGGTGGTTCGCGCAGCTGCGGCGCCGATCACCGGCTGATCGCCGCTTGTCGAACCTGTCGGCGGCCTGCGCGGATCCGCGGCAGGCGTCAGTACTCGACCCGGTCGGGCTTGGCCAGCCACCGGTCGAACGGCGCGTTGCGCTCGTCCAAGGCGATCTGGCGGACCTCGGTGGGCCACGGCTTGCCCGGGTCGCGGAACAGGTCGTGGAACGCGCGGTCGTCGAACCCGGCGTGCGCAGCGTCCTCGCGGTCGGCGGCGTAGAGCACCCGGTCCAGCCGCGCCCACAACGCCGCGGCCAGGCACATCGGGCACGGTTCGCACGAGCTGACCAGCACGCACCCGGCGAGGCTGAAGGTGCCCAGCGCGCGGCAGGCGCGGCGGATCGCGGTCACCTCGCCGTGCGCGGTCGGGTCCAGGTCGGCGGTGACCAGGTTGGTGCCGCTCGCGATCCGCCGGCCGCCGCGCAGCACCAGCGCGCCGAACGGGCCGCCGCCTTCGTCGACGCTGCCGGTGGCCATCCGCACGGCTTCGGCCGTCCAGCCGGTGTCGGTGCTCGCCGCGGAATCGGTTTCGGTGGACACAGATCTCTCCCGGTTTCTCGTGAAACGCGCACGGGCGCGCGAAGTGGGTCGGCGGCTCAGTGCCGGTCCCGGTTCTGGTGTTGGCTCTTCTCAAGCGGCCTCAGCCGCTTCCGTCACCTGCGCAGGCCGGTCGGCGGTGCCTGCGGTTCCGCCGAGCGACCAAGTTCGAAGACCCGCGCTCAGATGAGGTGGTGCGGTGCCACCGGCACGTGGGTGAGCCGATGGCCGGTGGCCGCGCGGATCGCGGCGACCACGGCCGGCGTGGTCGAGATCGTCGGCGGCTCGCCCACGCCGCGCACGCCGTAGGGCGCGTGCGGGTCGCCGCGCTCGATGATGTCGATCTCCATCGGCGGCATGTCAAGGATCGTCGGGATCAGGTAGTCGGTGAACGACGCGTTGCGCATCTCCCCGCCGCTGACCTGCACCTCCTCCATCACCGCGAGCCCGAGGCCCTGCGCGGAGCCGCCCTGGACCTGCCCGATGATCGCTTCGGGGTGCACCGCCTTGCCGACGTCCTGCACGCAGTCCAGCCGCACGACCTTGACCAGCCCGAGTTCGGTGTCCACGTCGACGATCGCGCGGTGCGCCGAGAAGGCGTGCTGCACCTGCACCAGCTCGCTGACCCCGTCGGCGTCCATCGGCAACGTCGGCCGGTGGTGGTATTCGCGGGTCAGCTCGATCACCTCGTCGCCGAGCACGTCGGCGAGGTCGGCGAGCACCCCGGCCCGTTCGGAGACGACCTTGCCGCCCGCCAGCGACAGCGAGCCCGGTTCGAGACCGTGCTGTTCGGCCGCCCGTTGCAGCACGAGCCCCCGCACCGCTGCGCAGGAGGTCTGCACGGCCCCGCCGGTGACGTAGGTCTGCCGCGACGCCGAGCTCGACCCGGCGGCGCCGACGGAGGTGTCGTTCGGGTGGATCACGACCCGTTCGACGCCGAGCTCGGTCCGCGCGATCTGCTGCTGCACCGTCACCAGGCCCTGACCGACCTCGGCGGCCGCGGTGTGCACCTCGGCGAGCGGCTCGCCGCCGACGACCGCGAGCCGCACCCGCGCGGTGGAGTAGTCGTCGGCGCCTTCGGAGTAGCAGATGTTCTTGATCGTGACGCCGTAACCGATCCCGCGCACCACGCCTTCGCCGTGCGTCGTGTTGGACACCCCGCCCGGCAGGTCGCGGATGTCGCGGTGCTGCGGCCGCTCGGGCAGCGGGATCGTCTTGAGCCGTTGCAGCAGCTCGGCCACCGGCGCCGGGTAGTCCAGCCGCTGCCCGGTCGGGATCTGGTCGCCCTGCGCGATCGCGTTGCGGATGCGCAGATCAGCAGGGTCCACGCCCAGCTCATCGGCCAGTCTGTCCATTTGGGACTCGTAGGCGAAAGTGGGCTGCACCGCGCCGAGCCCGCGCATCGCACCGCACGGCGGGTTGTTGGTGTAGAGGCCCCAGGACTCGATGTCCACATTGGGCACTCGATACGGCCCGACGCCGAGCGTGCTCGCGTTCCCCACCACCACGGGGGTTTTCGACGCGTAGGCGCCGCCGTCGAAGTACTGCCGGGCCTTGACGTAGACCAGCGTCCCGTCCCGGGTGGCGCCGTGCTCGTAGTACATCTTCGCCGGGTGCCGGTGCACGTGGCCGTGGAACGACTCCTCCCGGTTGTAGACCATCTTCACCGGTTTCCCGGTGTGCAGGGCGAGCAGGCACACGTGCACCTGGATCGACAGGTCCTCCCTGCCGCCGAACGCGCCGCCGACGCCGGACAACGTCATGCGCACCTTCTCCTCCGGCAGGTCCAGCGCGGCCGCGGTCTGCTTGCGGTCGGAGTGCAGGTCCTGCGTGGCCAGGTACAGGTCCACCCCGCCGTCCTCGGCGGGCAGCGCCAGCCCGGACTCCGGACCGAGGAACGCCTGGTCCTGCATCCCGACGGTGTAGACGCCGGAGACCACGACCTCGGCGGTCGCGGCCGGGTCGCCCTTGCGGATCACCTGGTGGCGCACCACGTTGCCGTGCTCGTGCAGCTTCGGCAGCGAGTCGTCGTGCGCGACCAGCTCGGCGTCGAGGACCGGGTCGAGCACCTCGTAGTCCACCTCGATGCGCTCCAGCGCGCGGCGCGCCGTCTCCGGGTGGTCGGCGGCGACCAGCGCGACGGCCTCGCCCTTGTACCGCACGACGTCCTCGGCCAGCACCGGCTGGTCCTGCTCCTTCAGCCCGTACCGGTTCGGGCCCGGCACGTCTTCGGCGGTCAGCACCGCGTGCACGCCGGGAACCCGCAACGCAGGTCCGATGTGGACCGAGCGGATCCGGGCGTGCGGGTGCGGACTGCGCAGCGTGGCGCCCCACAGCATGTCCTCGGCCCACAGGTCGGAGGAGTAGGCGTACTCGCCGCGCACCTTCAGCGTGCCGTCCGGGCGGATCGGCGATTCCCCGACTCCGCCGGTGATCCCGGTGTCGAGGTGTTGCGGGCTGCGGGTCGGGCCGCTCATCGGGCTACCTCCTGTGCGTTCGCCCGGATCCGGTCGGCGGCGCCGCGCAGTTCCCGGGTCAGGTCCACTTCGGACACCGGGAGCAGGTGTCCGTCCCGCACGACGATCCGTCCGCCGCGCACCAGCAACCGCAGTCTTGGCAGCGGGCCGAGCACCAGCGCGGCGACCGGGTCGGCGATGCCCGCGTGTCCCAGGTCGTCGAGTTCCCACACCGCCACGTCGGCGAGCTTGCCCGGCGTGAGCGAGCCGATTTCCTGTTGCCTGCCAAGGCAATGCGCCCCACCGAGCGTCGCCGTCCACAGCGCCTCGCGGACCGACAGGGCGCGCGGCCCGTGCTGCGCGCGGGCGGTGAGCAGCGCTTGCCGCATCTCCTCGCCGAGACCGCCTGCTTCGTTGGAGGCGACACCGTCCACGCCCAGCCCCACGTGGACCCCGGCGTCGAGCATGGCGCGCAACGGTGCGACACCGGCGCCGAGGCGGCCGTTCGAGCTCGGGCAGTGCGCCGAGCCGGTGCGTGTCTCGGCCAGTCGCGCGACAGCCTCGTCGGCGAGGTGCACGGTGTGCGCGAGCCACACGTCCGGCCCGATCCAGCCGAGCTCGTCGGCGTGCTCCGCGGGCGTGCGGCCGAATTCGGCGAGGCATTGCCGCTGCTCATCGACGGTTTCCGCGAGGTGGGTGTGCAGCCGCACGCCGCGCGATCGCGCCAGCTCGGCGCTGCGGCGCATCAGCTCGGTGCTCACCGTGAACGGCGAGCACGGCCCCGCCGCCACCCGGATCTGCGCGTCCGGAGCCGGATCGTGGAACCGGGCGATCGCCTCGTCCGTCCCGGCGAGCGCGTTGTCGATGTCCTCGACCAGGGAATCCGGCGGCAGGCCGCCGTGGGACTCGCCGCGGTCCATCGAGCCGCGGACCGCGTGCAGCCGCAGTCCGATCCGCCGGGCGGCCGAGACCACCGCGCCGAACACGTCGCCGCCGTCGTCCGGGAACACGTAGTGGTGGTCGGCGACCGTTGTCGCACCGGACAGCGCCAGCTGCGCCAGCCCTGCCGAGGCGGCCGCGTGCACGATCTCCTCGTCCAGCCCGGCCCACACCGGGTACAGCCGGGTCAGCCACTCGAACAGCGTGGAATCCGCCGCGTACCCGCGGGTCGCCCACTGGTAGAGGTGGTGGTGGGTGTTGATCAGACCCGGAGTGATCAGGCAACCGCTGACGTCCATCCGCCGGCCGCCGGGTTCCGGGCCGCCCGGCCCGACCGCGGCGATCCGGTCGCCGTCGAGCACCACGTGCCCTTCCGCGTGCTCCGGACCGTCCACAGTGGCCACCGCTGCGCCGTGCAGCACCAGTCGTTGCGGTCGCTCAGCCATGGGCGGCCTTCCGCTCGGCGGCCAGCCGCACCGCATCCATGATCTTCTCGTAGCCGGTGCAGCGGCAGAGATTGCCCGCCAGCGCCTCCCGGATCTCCGCATCCGACGGCGCAGCCCGGTGCGACAGCAGATCATCGGCCTGCACCAGCAACCCCGGCGTGCAGAACCCGCACTGCACGGCACCGGCATCGAGGAACGCCTGCTGCACCTCGCCGAGCCGCTCGCCGTCGGCGAGCCCTTCCACCGTGCGGACCTCGCGGCCGTGGGCCTGACCGGCCGCGACCAGGCAGGCGCACGCGGTGACGCCGTCCAGGCTCACCGTGCACGAACCGCATTCGCCCTGCTCGCAAGCGTTCTTCGAGCCCGCGAGGCCCAGCCGTTCGCGCAGCACGTAGAGCAGGCTTTCGCCTTCCCACACATCGTCGGCCGTGTGCGGGCGGCCGTTCACGGTGAGCTTCAGGCGCATTGCGACCTCCCGGTGCGGTAGTCCTGCCAAACCCTGCGCAGCGTGCGCCGCGCCAGCACGCCGACCGCGTGCCTGCGGTAGTCGGCGGTGCCGCGCACGTCATCGATCGGCCGGGTCGCCGCGGACACGAGCTCGCCGAAGCGCTGCGCGGTCCGCTCGGGGAGTTCACCGGCGTCCCAGTCCAGCTCCGCGGCGAGGAAGTCCTCGGCCTCGGTCGCGCGGAACGGCGTCGGCCCGGCCGACCCGACGCCGGTGCCCACCCGCTGCGACTCTGGGTGCAGCGAGACCGCGAACGTGCACACCGCGATCACCATCGCGTTGCGGGTGCCCACCTTCGCGAACTGCTGCGGGCCGGAAGCGGGGGAGACGTGCACGGCGGCGATCAGCTCGTCCTCGGCCAGCGCGGTGCGCTTGACGCCGGTGAAGAACTCCGTGATCGGGATCGTGCGACTGCCGCGCACCGACTCCACCTCGACCAGCGCGTCCGAGGTCAGCAGCGGTGGATGGCCGTCCCCGGCCGGTGAGCCCGACCCGAGGTTGCCGCCGAGCGTGCCGCGGTTGCGGATCTGCGGCGAACCGACGGTGCGGGCGGCCATCGCCAGCCCCGGCAGCCGGTCGCCGAGCTCGTCGATCAGCCGGGTGTAGGGCAGGCCCGCGCCGATCCGCAGCCGCCCCGCCGACTCCGACCAGTCGGCGAGCTCGCCGATGCCGGTCAGGTCCAGCAGCGCGTCCGGGCAGCGGTGCCCGAAGTTCACCTCGACCATCACGTCCGTGCCGCCCGCCAGCACGGTCGCCGCCGGTCGCTCGGCCCTGAGCCGCAGGGCTTCGCGCCACGAGTCGGGACGGAGGAATTCCACGTTCGCCTCCCGCATCGGCCGTCTCTCCGAGCCCCAGTACACAACCGGTGCCGACGCGTTGACCAGCGGTGAAAACTCCGAAAAGGGGACGCCCGAACCCGCCGATCTTCGTACCTTCCTACGAACACCCCGCCCCCGGAAGCGAGTGCAGCTCCCGTTCGGCCCACTGGGTCGGTCGAGCGGGTCGTTCACTGCGGACGGCTTGCGCGGGCCGGGTGGCGCCCGGGCGTGTCGGCCTTGGGGCTGCGGAAGTGAGTGAGAGTCCCGTTCGCCCCACTAGGTTGGTCGAACGGGTCGTTCACTCCGGATGCGCTTGCGCCGAGCGGGTGGCGCCCGGGCGTGTCGGCGTCCGCGCGAGAGCGGTTCGCTCAGCGGCTCAGGGCCGATCCGTTCACCTGGCGCGAGCCGCGGGTGCACAGTGTCGGGGTGCTGCTCAGCGATCTGCTCGCCGACCCGGAGCTCGGCCTGTCCCCGCTCGCGGAGGCCGGCGACCCGGTGCTGCGCGGCGTCTACATCACCGACCTGCTGGACCCGCGCCGCTACCTCGCAGGCGGAGAACTCGTGCTCACCGGCATGATGTGGCGCACCGGCCCGGACGACTCCGAGCGCTTCGCCGCCGCCATCGCCGATGCGGGCGTGGCCGCGCTCGCCGCAGGCACCGCTCGCCTCGGCAGCACCCCGCCCGACCTGGTCGAGGCTTGCCGCAGGCGCGGCGTGCCGCTGGTGGAGGTCCCGCTCGCGCTGAGCTTCGGCACGCTGTCCGAGCGGGTGATGGCCGCGAACCGCGCCCCCGGCCGGGACTGGGTCGCGGCCGTGGCCGCCGGAGCCGACCTCGAGCAGGTCTTCGACCGGGCCGCCGCGGAACTCGGCGCGGACTGCTGGGCGCTGTCGGCCACCGGCCGGATCGTCGCGGGCTCGGCCCCGCTGCCGCAGCGGGACGAGCTGGTGCGCGACTACCTGACCGGCCGCACGACGCAGCAGTTCGCCGTGCGCACGGTCGGCGAGGGGAGCGGCCCGCGGATCGCGCACTGGTTCGTCGTGGTGCGCTCCGCCGCATCCGCGGCCGCCGAGCTCGCCACCGTCGCGGCGCTGGTGCGCACCCGGGTCGACCAGGCCCGGCAGATCGCGGGCCAGTCGGTGGAGTCCGCGCTGCGCCGCTTGCTGGACGGCACCTCCAGCGCGGCGGAAGTCGTGGCGCGACTGGAAACCGTCGGCCTCCCGGCAGGCGAGCCGGCACGCGTGGTGCTGCTGTCCACCGGGCAGGACCCGGTGGTCGAGCCGGACTCGGCCGACGCGATCGCCGTGCTGCGCGAGTTCGCCGCCGCCACCGGACTCGCCTCGGTCACCGCCCCGCTGCGCGACGGCGCCGCCGCGGTGTTCGCCGCCGACGAGCGGCGGCTGGCCGAACTCCCGGACCGCTTCCGCGAGCTGCTCGCGCACGCCGAACCCGCACTGCGCGCGCAAGCGGGCATCAGCGACGTCCGCGACCCGGGCAACCTCCGCGCCGCAGTGGAGGAAGCCGGCTACGCGCTGCAGCTCGCCGAACGCGCCCCGAGCAACTCGGTGGTGCCCGCGGACGAACTCGCCACGCACCGCGCGCTGCTGGCCGCGGTGCCCGCCGAGCTGCGAACGTCCTACCGGGAGCGGGTGCTCGGGCCGCTGTTCGCCTACGACGCGGCGCACGCCGCCGATCTCGTCCGGACGCTGCGGATGTTCTTGGAATGCGGCGGCTCCTGGTCGCGTTGCGCCGGGAGCTTGCACATCCACGTGAACACGCTGCGGTACCGGATCGGGCGGGTGGAGCGGATCACCGGCAGGGACCTCGGGAACTTCTCGACCCGAGTGGACTTCCACCTCGCGCTCGGGCTCGCGGCCGAAGACGCCGCCGCGAGCCGCGGGTGAGTCGTGGGAGTGGTCACAATCCACTCCGACGACCGGGGGAAGTCACCCGAACGGTTCGTAATCCGCAGCTCGGACCGGTACTCTGCTTGGTCGGCACGCAGCGCCCCGCTGCGTCGACCGGACCCGGAAACCACGCGAGGCCACGCGGAACACGGAGGTAACGGGATTGACCGACCTGTCCGCCACCACCGGTGTGACGGACCGCCCGAGCGACGAGACCGTCGCCGGAAGCGCGGCACGTTCAGCTGAACGGATCCGGGGACACCTGGACCGCGCGGTACTCCCGACCCCGTGCCTGGTGCTGGACCTGGCGGTCGTGCGCGAACGCCACGCGCAGCTGCGCGAGGCGCTGCCGGACGCGCGGATCTGCTACGCGGTCAAGGCCAATCCCACTGCCGAAGTCGTCTCCTCGCTGGTCGAGCAGGGCAGCTCGTTCGACGTGGCCAGCCCCGGTGAGATCGACCTGTGCCTGGCGCACGGCGCCGCCGCGGAATCGATCTCGTACGGCAACACCATCAAGAAGCGGGCCGACATCGCCCGCGCCTACGAGCAGGGCGTGCGGCTGTTCGCCACCGACAGCGACGCCGACCTCGCCAAGATCGCCGAAGCCGCGCCGGGCTCGCAGGTGTTCTGCCGCGTGTTCGTGGACAACGAGGGATCTCGCACCCCGTTCGGCCGCAAGTTCGGTTGCCCGCCGGAAACCGCGGTGCGGCTGCTTGCCCGCGCCGCCGAACTCGGCCTCGACCCCTGCGGGGTGTCGTTCCACATCGGATCGCAGCAGCACGACGCGGCCGCGTGGGAGCACGGCATCCGCGCCGCCCGCGAAGTCTTCGACGGCGCCGCGCAGCGCGGTGTCGCGCTGCGGATGGTCAACCTCGGCGGCGGACTTCCCGCCGAATACACCGAATCCGCTCCGCCGCTGGCCGACTACGCCGAGCGCATCGAACAGGCGCTGGACCGCGAATTCGGCGCGCAGCGCCCGGAACTGCTGATCGAACCCGGCCGCTTCCTGGTCGGTGACGCCGGCGTGCTGCGCAGCGAAGTCGTGCTGGTCGCCGCGGAGACCGGCAGCGATCGGCGCTGGGTCTACCTGGACGTCGGCCGCTACAACGGGCTCGCCGAGACCGAGGGCGAAGCCATCACCTACCGGCTGCGCACCGCCCGCGACGGCGACCCGGCCGGCCCGGTCGTGCTGGCCGGACCGACCTGCGACGGCGACGACGTGCTGTACCAGCGCGCGGACTACGAGCTGCCGCGCACGCTGCGCGACGGTGATGTCGTGGACCTGCTCAGCGCAGGCGCTTACACGGCCAGCTACGCCTCGGTCGGGTTCAACGGTTTCCCGCCGCTGCCCACTTATTGCATCGACGGGCACGAGCGACCCTGACCGCTGCGGCCCCGCCCGGCCGCAGCGGTAGCTACCGAAACACGTTCACCAGGCGAAATCTGTGAAATGTTGGGAGGTCGATAGATGTCGATTGATGCCGGAACCCTGCAGCCCGTCGGTCTGTTCACCGGGCAGCACGTCCTCGCCGAGCTCGAAGGCGTGGCCGAGCAGCTACTCGACGACGAGCAGTTCCTCAGGGACACGCTGCACAGTGCGTTGAGCCGCTCGCAGGCCACGGTGTGCGAAGTGATCGCCAAACGGTTCGAACCGCAAGGCGTCACGGTGCTGGCATTGCTGTCGGAATCCCATGCCTCGCTGCACACCTATCCCGAAGAGGGCTCGATCTTCATCGACGTGTTCACCTGCGGGCACACCGCGCAACCCGAACGCGCGGTGGAACTGCTCGCCGAGGCGCTGCGGCCGGAGTCGGTGAACACCCGCACGATCCGCCGGGGCCGCGACTACCCGGAAGAACTGGCGTCGTGACCGGTGCTCGCCGGCCCGCCGCAGCGTGGGCCGGCGAGCAACGCTCCACAATGGACATACGATGCGGCGCGCCGGCGCCCGGCACGCGCAGCGGTCCGGGCCGGGCGCGCGCGACATCCTGGCGCGCCGCGGCCGAACACCCCACCTGCGCGGCGCGCTCTGCCACACTCGTCCCGCCGGGCGCGTTCTCCGCCCCACCGGGCGACATCCCCCAACGCGGGCGACATCTTCGAGGAGGAGCACCGTTGATCGAACTCGACGGGCAACGCTGGGTCAGCGAACCCCTGGGTGCCGACATGCGCAGGCTCTGGCGGGTCGACGAAGTGCTGTGGGAGGGCGACACCGCCTACCAGCACGTGCTGATCGGCCGCACCGGGCAGGGCGCCTCGCTGTTCTGCGACGACGACCGGCAGAGCACCGAGTTCTCGCAGCTGGTCTACCACGAGGCGATGGTGGTCCCCGGATTCCTGCTGGCAGGCAAGCTGGACCAGGTGCTGATCATCGGTTCCAGCGAAGGCGTGGTCAGCGAGCTCGCGGTCGCCGCGGGCGCCACCCGGGTCGACCACGTGGACATCGACCAGGAGTGCGTCCGCCGCTGCGCCGAGCACCTGCCCTACGGCTACCGCGCGCAGGACCTGCCCGCGCTCGAACGCGGCGAAGGTCCGATCACCCTGCACTACGCCGACGGCTGGAGCTTTCTGGACCAGGCCCCGCCGGAGGGCTACGATCTCGTCGTGGTGGATCTGCCGGACGAGCAGGCCGAGGACGCCGACGGGCAGCACAACCGGCTCTACGGCCTGGAATTCCTGCAACGCTGCCAAACCGTGCTCGCACCGGGCGGCGTCGTCGCGTTCCAGGCGGGCTGCCCCACGATCTGGCGCAACGAGACGCTGATCCGGTCCTACAACCGGTTCCGGTCGGTGTTCGAGACGGTGACCTACTTCGGCTCCGACGAGCACGAGTGGTCGTTCCTGTTCGGCCGCGCCGATCCGGTGGACGACCCGACGAACGTGATGCTGGACGCGCTGCCGAACAGCAAGTACCAGCCGCAGACCATCGACGACGCCAGCCTCATCGGTTGCACCGTGCCACCGCACGCCGTGCGCCAGCAGAGCTGAGCCGACCGCGAACCGCCCGCCGGAACACCGCGTCCGGCGGGCGGTTCGCGTTTCAGAGGAAGTGCAAGTAGGGGTGCAGCGCGCCGGTGCCCGCCGCGGGGCTGAACCACTTGTCGAACGACAGGCCGCGCTCGCGCAGCCCGGCTTCGACGTCCGCGGTCAACGTCTCCTCGGCGCTGTCGTCGAGCTGCACGTCGACGTCGTAGAGCTCTTCGTGCGCGGTGCTGGTGAACGCGGCCGCGGTGAACTTCGCGAAGATCGGTGCGCTGTCGGCCCACTCCAGCAGTTCCGCGGCTTCCAGCAGCACTTGCGCCTCGTGCACGATCAGCCGCAGCGCCAGCGCCTCGGCGACGCAGCGCGGCGGCACCCATTCGGTCGCGGCCAGCCGCTCGGACACCGCGGCGGACGAGAGCAGGAACGCGCGCGCGAAGGTCGAGTCGTAACGCTGGTCGTAGCAGGGCGGCAGTTCTTCGAGCACCAGCAGGCCGGCGGCTTCGTCCACGGTGGCGTTGTTGATCGCCAGCGACAGCTCGTCGTAGAAGATCTCGTCGGTGACCACTCGGACCGCGTGGATCAGCGCGCCCGCGGCCAGCTCGGCCTTTCCCGCGGCCGCGTCTTCCGCAGCGCCGGTGCTTTCCGGGGTGAACGCCTCGGCCCCGAACGCGCGCAGCCGACCGGCGCATTCCAGCAAGGTGTCCCGCCAGCGCTCGGTCTCCCAAGCGGGTTCCGCCGAGGAGGACTCCAGCGCCTCCTCGACCGCGGCCTGCAGCTCGCTGGAGGCGCTGTCCGGCGCGGTGAGTTCGTCGGCCCCTGCGAGGCTCTGGTTGAACTCGTCCTCGGTGATGCGCACCGACGAGTCGGCCACCGTCCACGACGACAGCTGCTCGATCTCGCCGAGCAGCTCGTCGAGCACCGTCGCGCCCGCCCATTCCGCCGCGGCCAGCGAGGGGGCGTCCAGCACCAGCACCACGTTCGCCCGGTCCGGCTGGGTGGAGATCCGGAAGTCGAGCACGTCGATGTCGGTCTCTTCCGGACCGGTGACGCCCTCCACCAGCGCGAGTCTGCGATCCAGCAGCGCGACGACACCTTGCTGCTGCAAGGCGTCGAGTTCCTTGACCGCCGCCGGCGGTTCCAGTTCGGCCGTCACCACGTAGTCCACCGCTGCTCGCCTCTCCTTTCCGGGATGCCCGGCATGTTACGTGGCCAACCCGGCCGGGACCCGGTTGCGGGGAGATCTGCCGAGCCGCTCGTTTCGGCCATTCCCGGCGGCCGCCGAGAACCCGGGTGCGAGTTCGCGGCAGCGGGCGGAATGTTGCGAGGTTCGCGCGCGGCTAGCGGCGAAATGTTCCGGTCCGCCGCGGCCCTCGCAACATCCCGGGTGCCTCACTTGGCCTTGTCGTAGGCTTCCACGATCTCCGAGGGAATCCGGCCCCGATCCGACACCTGCATCCCCTGCGTCCGCGCCCATTCCCGAATGGCCTGGTTGCGCTCCCGATCCGCCGCGGTGGGTGCGGCGGAGGGGGACTTGCCCGCCTTGCCGCCCGTCCGCTTCCGGCCGCCGGTGCGGCGCGCGTGGGAGACGTACGACGCCAGCGAGTCCCGCAGTTGGGCGGCGTTGTCGGCGGACAGGTCAATGGTGTAGTCGACGCCGTCCAGGCTGAACTCGACCGTCGACTCCGCTTCCGACCCGTCGACGTCGTCGACGAGCTGCACTGTGACCTTCTGCGCCACTGGTAAACCCTCGATTCCCGGTTCGTTTTTCCTGGCCTTCGCGCAAGAGCTTACGACGAAGAGCGGGGGAACAATAAACGATTGTTGCGAAAATGTGCCACCCCGGTCCCGGGTGCGCGGCTGCGCTACCTGGATCCGCTACTCGGCTGCTTGTGCTGCATATTACTTTCTCGATTTCGCGGCGATCGGCTACCGTGGCCTCGGGTGGTTCGCCCGTCGGCCCGTCCTCCGGGTGGCTGTCGGCTCCTGGGAGTCGAACGGCTCGAGGACCACGTGCCCCCGCACGGCGGTTCTCAACCGCCGGTGGTGCTGTTCTATCGTTGACCGCGAGACAACAGCGATGCTGCGTGCTACAACGTTGGTCAGGGTCGCAGGTGTCTCGCCTGCAGGTGTCGCGGATCGAGACGGGGCACGTTCCCGAGACAGGTGATCATGGCCGAGCGGATTCAGGTCGAACTCGTCGACGACATTGACGGGTCGCCAGCCCAGCAGACCGTCACTTTCGCGCTGGACGGCGTGACCTACGAAATCGACCTGAGCGAGCAACATGCGCGGCGGTTGCGGACGCTGTTGGCTCGCTACATCGAGCGGGCGACGGTGCCCGGCAAGGAGCGGGAACAAGAACGCGCCGCACCGAGCAAACGCCACGAACGCGAAGAACGCGCGGCCCGCCAGGCGAACCGCGCGCTCACCGAAGAGATCCGGGGCGCCGCGCAACGCACCAAGGATCGGCTCAGCAAGCAGCAGGACGCCGAGCCGGGAGCCGAGGAACCGGAAACCGAGGTCGTCGAATCCCCCGCTGCCTCCCTGCCGCAGCGCGATGAGCGCGGGCAGCGGGACGAGGATCAGCAGGACGACGGGCAGACCGCGGCGGTCCCGGCGGTGTCGTTGCCGCAATTCTCGTCCGCGGTGGACTGACTTCCGCTCCTGGTCCCGGTACCGCAGCGGCCGGGCGTCATGACCGGTTCGCAGGCCGAACCGACGGCAAGACGCAAAGAACCGCATCGTGGGTCTTCCGCGATGCGGTTCTTCTTGTTCCCAGTGTTCGTTCCCGGCCCGTGCTCGTTCGCGCGGTCCGTTCTCGCGCGGGCGCGCGTGTGCGAGCTCGCCGCGGACTCAGTCGTCGGCGCGGTGCCTGCGCTTCTTGCCGCGGCCTTTGGAGTTGTGGTGCTTCGCCGGTTCGGCTTCGGTCGCGGCGGGCTCGGCGTTCTCGGCCAGCGCCGCGGCGAACTCGGGGGGAGCGCTCAGACTCCAGTTGTTCTCCTCCGGGTCGATGAGTTGTTCCTGCAACTCCGTGTAGATCGGTGTCGAGTCCACCGCTTACCCCCGTCCTGTCGGTCGGCCCTCTTGGTCGACGATCGACGCTACCGGCGCGCGGGCGCGATCGATCGCGGAACGCTCGGTGATCACCCGAAGGTGGGGCGCCCCGGCGGGCTCATCCGACGGGCCATTCGCAAGCCTCCATCCGGGTGATGCCGTGATCGCCCGACGTGACCTGCAGTTTCAGCATCAGGTGGGGGGGCGGTTTCAACGATGTTTTCCGGGGCCTGTAAGTTTCTCTCCGTCAGCGCGGAACGGGCCGGAAACGAAACGGACCGGGCGGTGACGGAGTCCGGGGCCGAAAGGCTGCGGGCGGTGGAGAACTTCAAAGCAGGATCGACCGCGGGCCGGTTCAGCGCGGGTGACCGTGAGGTGACCCCCCTGAAAACGGCGGGGTTCGGGCCTGCTAGAGTTTGAAACATCAGCAAGACGAAGAGATGACTCCCCGGGGTTTTGGTGCCTGGTTGGTGCTGGGG
>NZ_JADDUE010000001.1 GCF_016526145.1 Saccharopolyspora galaxeae | reverse complement strand
ATGGACGGGTCTTTCTGTCCGGCGGACGAGTTGGTCGCACTTCTCATCCTGCCGCCGAAAGACCCGTCCCCCTCCTCAGACCCCGCCAGCCGACACCAACGTCACGACCCGCAACAGCTAGTCGCCGTTCTCGCGCGCCGCAGGTGATCACCGGGATGCCCCTGTACCGGTGACCACCTGCGGTTTCTCCCCCGACGGACACAAAGTTACGCGGGTGCGGGGCGCCGCAGGATCGGCCGAAGTGCCGCGGAAAAGTCGATCGATCGGCCATCTGGCCAGCGGACCGGCGGGGATTCTCATACTTTCGGCCGAGATTCGCCGCGGGTGCACCCGAGGTGAACCCCGTCCAGTGCCTGGCGGGACGGGCAGCGCCGGACCGTCCGGCAGCGAGTCGGGCAACGAGCGGGACGCGCAGCGAGTCAACGCGAGTTCCGAACCGCTCATGCCGGGTGCGCAGCAAGGACGCGCGCTGTCTCCCATGCGCCCAGAACGACGGTCAGACGCCGAGCGATCAGGCGCAGGGCGTTCGTTCCGGAGGGTCAGGCGCCGGGCCGCTGCTCGGCAGGCAGCTGACAGGCCGGCGTGGCACCGGGCAGCCGGTGGCGGTTGGCTGAAACCCAGCGATACGCCAGGTCAGCAAGGGTCCGCAGCACCGGAGCCGAGATCAGCACGCCGAGCACCGACCACGGCACGCCGCAATGCTTGAGCAGTTCGGCCACCGCACGCGCCCCACCGAACACCCGACCTTCCTCGTTGACCCAGAGCACCTCGTGCCGCGCCCGCTGCTCGGTGGTGCGCAACGCGGCGAGGTCGGCCTCCTGCCAGGGCGTCAGCTCCGCGCGCAGCGGCAGCTTTTCGGCCAGCCGCACGCTGCGCGTGCAGAAACCGCAGTCACCGTCGTAGACCAGAACCGGTGTGGACATAACCGTGCAACCTCCCGTGCTTCCCGAGCCCGGCTTCCCGAACCGCGGGCCGCGAAAACGACCGCTCGGTGCGGAGGCGGTCCGGACGATCGAACCGGACGACCGCTTACCCGGTCAGTCGAGGTCGTCGTGGCGCATCAGCTGGCGCCCGGCCTCGGTCAGCGAGCCCGTCAGCGACGGGTACACCGAGAACGTGTTCGCCAGGTTGTCCACGGTGATCTGGTTCTGCACCGCCAGCGCGATGGGCAGCACGAGTTCGCTGGCGTTCGGCGCGACGACCACGCCACCGACGACGACACCGGTCTGCGGGCGGCAGAACACCTTGAGGAAACCCCGCCGCAGACCTTCCATCTTGGCCCGCGGAT
Organism: Saccharopolyspora galaxeae; assembly: GCF_016526145.1. Lineage (GTDB taxonomy): Bacteria > Actinomycetota > Actinomycetes > Mycobacteriales > Pseudonocardiaceae > Saccharopolyspora_C > Saccharopolyspora_C galaxeae. The sequence goes on along the minus strand of NZ_JADDUE010000001.1, from coordinate 978,270 downwards.
TCGTCGCCAACGGCAGTTTCACCGTCCGCGCGGGGACTTCGCCGGAGTCGATCGCCTGCTGGCTGATCCCGACCGTTGCGATCTCGGGATGGGTGAACACGTTGGCCGCGACCGTCTTCAGCTTGATCGGGCTGACGCCCTCGCCCAGCGAGTGCCACATCGCGATGCGTCCCTGCATCGCCGCCACCGACGCCAGCAGCAGCAGACCGGTGCAGTCGCCCGCCGCGTACACCCCGGGAACCTTCGTGCGGGACACCCGGTCCACCGGTACGTAGCCGCCGCCGTCGGTCTCCAGGCCGATTCGGTCCAGCCCGATGTCACCGGTGTTGGGCACCGAACCCACGGTCATCAACGCGTGGCTGGCCTCGACCTGCCTGCCGTCGGCGAGGTGCACCAGCACGCCCTTGTCGGTGCGCTCCACTCGTTCCGCACGGGCGTGCTTGACGACCTCGGTACCGCGCTCGGCGAAGACCTCTTCCAGCACGCCTGCCGCGTCGGCGTCCTCGTGCGGCAGCACCCGGTCCCGGCTGGAGACCATGGTGACCTTCACGCCCATCTCGGTGTAGGCGGAGGCGAACTCGACGCCGGTGACACCGGACCCGATAACCGCCAGGTGATCCGGCAGTTCCGGCAGGTCGTAGAGCTGCCGCCAGTCCAGGATGCGTTCGCCGTCCGGCACCGCGCCGGGAAGCACCCGCGGCGTGGCACCGGTGGCGATCAGCACCACGTCGGCGACCAGCTCGTCCACTCCGCCGTCGAGGCGTTCGACACCGATGTGGTGCTGGGCCAAGCCGGTTGCCGGGTTGGTGAATCGCGCCCGGCCGGCGATGACCTGCACACCTTCCCGGCGCACCCGCGAGCGGATGTCCGCGGACTGCGCCAGCGCGAGCCCCTTGACCCGGCCGTGCACCACGGCGACCTCGGGCTCGATGCCGTCCGCGACCGCACGGATGCCCAACTCACCGGCGTCGCGCACGGCCGACCTGGCCCCCGCGGAAGCGATGAAGGTCTTCGAGGGGACGCAGTCGTAGAGCACGCACGCACCGCCGAGGCCATCCGGCTCCACCAGCGTCACGTCGGCCCCGTTCTGCGCTGCGACCAGAGCCGCCTCGTAGCCCGCAGGCCCGCCTCCCATGATCACGATGCGGGTCACTTCTGCGTTCCTCCCGTGCTCCGTGCCTTGTGGGCGCCGGGCTCACCGTACGCCGCGCGGACCGTCACCGATCCGGGTGGTACCGGCGATTCGCCGGTTTCCGGAACCCCGACGCGCAAGCGGTGACGTGGTCCACTCCGACATCCGGCACAACGATCGCTACCCTGTGGGACGTGCCGCTGTACGCCGCGTACGGGTCCAACATGGACCCGGCCCAGATGATGGACCGAGCCCCGCATTCGCCGATGGCGGGAACGGGCTGGCTGATGGACTGGCGGCTGACCTTCGGCGGTGAGGACTACGGCTGGGAAGGTGCGCTGGCGACGATCGTCGAGCACCCCGGCGAGCAAGTGTTCACCGTGCTTTACGACGTCAGCCCCGAGGACGAACGACAGCTCGACCGCTGGGAAGGCTCCGAGCTGCAGATGCACAAGAAGCTGCGGCTACGCGTGCAGACACTCGACGGTCCGGTGCTGGCCTGGCTCTACGTGCTGGACGCCTACGAGGGCGGGTTGCCGTCCGCGCGCTACCTCGGCGTGATGGCCGACGCGGCGGAGGCCGCGGGAGCTCCCGAGGACTACGTGGAGAAGCTGCGGATCCGTCCTTGCGGGAACGTCGGACCCTGATTCCACCCGCCCCGCTGGGCGAGAACCGCCGCCGCACACCGCGCGTGCGGTGATCACACGATCGCCACACGTCGGTGGAGAGGTCGACCTGGTCCAGGCGGACGGCGGAACGATCTCCCAGCAGCAGCGGCGCGAGCGGATCCGGCGGGAAGTGCTCGCACACGGCCGCGTGCGCATCGAAAGCCTCGTCGAGCAGTACGGCGCCAGCGGCATGCCCATCCGCGACATGGCCGAGGCGCTGTGCTCGGACGTGCTGGTCCTGTCCAGCACCACCGTCGTGGACGGCCGCTACCTGCACCGGCCGCAAGAGTCCGTGCAGGTCGAGTGGGCCCTCATGCGCACCGCTGGCACCCGGGTTCGGCTGAACAGCTTCAAGTTCGAACGCCGGGCGGCGCCTCCGCTCGTGCCGCTGACCGACTTCGACGCGGTCGTGGTCGATTCCGATGCCCCGGAACCGCTGGCCGAAAAGCTGCGCGGGTCCGGAGTGCACTCGGAGATCGCCGGCAGCCGACCGCGAGCGCAGGCTCCGCACGGGCCAGGGCGGCTCCGGGCCGCCCGGGAACAGGCAGCCGGCTACCGGACTCGCTGCTGCAACCGGTCCACCGCCCCGGGCGCTTCCGCCAGCGAGAACACGGCGATGTCCGGCTCGCGCAGCTGCTGCTGCGTCGGATCCGGTGGAGCTTCGCCGCGCACCACCCAAACCGTGCGCATCCCGAGCTGCTGTGCACCGCGCACGTCGGAGTCCAGGCGATTGCCGACGTGCACCGCGTGCTGCGGAGCCACCCCGGCCTGCCGCAGCGCGTGCCGGAAGATGGCCGGGTCCGGTTTGGCCGCTCCCACCAGCTCGGAGATCGCCCAGAAGTCGATGAACCCGGCGACTCCATCGCGCCGCAGCGCGTCCAAGACGACCGCGCGCTGGTTGGCGACCACCCCCAGCCGGTACCGCTCGGACAGTTCCCGCAGCGCGGGCAGCACATCCGGGTGCAGCGCCGCAGGCGGGTAGAACCAGTAGCTCTCCGCCCGGTCGGACAACCGCTCGCGCTGCCCGGGTCCGAGGAAGTGCTCGGCGATCGCGGTTCGCAGCGAACCGCTCTGCGACTGCCGCCGGGCGTCGTAGACCTGCTGGAACTCGGCTTCCACGAGCACGCCGCCGTTCTCCGCGACCAGCTCGCAGGTCGCGCGCAGCAGCGCCTCCCGATACCAGGAGTCGTCGTAGATCGGGCCGCCGACGTCGAGCAGCACCAACTCGATCCGCCCGCCGCGCGTCGAATCCGGAGCGTGCGAGTCCGTGTCCGCCGCGCACCGCCCGGTATCCGCATCCGTGGCGGAGGGAGCCCGTCTCGTGCCGTGGTCCACCTGAACCTGCCCGGAACCGGCTGACGACCGCGGGGCTTCTCGCGACACTTCGCGACCTCCTAGTCCCGGTGACGCGCCCGGGCCGACTACGCGCGAAACGTCGCACCGCGGCACGGGCTCGGTTCGGCGAGCCGGGTCCATCGCCGAACATAACGCATCTGACTGCATTCATCACAAGGCGACATGTGACGTTCCCGGCGGCGCTCATCCCTGAACTCCCGCCGACGCGGCGTGGATCCGGGCCACCACCGGCATCGCACCCGAGGGGCTGGTGCGCGCCAAGTCCAGCAACTCCGCGGCACGACGAGTACCGCGGCGATCGTTCCTGCGGGCCACCTGTTCGGTCACCGCGGATCGGAACCGCAGCGCGGCACCGCCGAGCACCGCCATGGCCTGCTCCAGGCAAGCCAGCGCAGTGCGCGGCGGTCCGGTGCACAGCAATTCGGCCAACGCGGCGTCCAATGTGTACACCCGCAGTCCGTCGAGTTCGAGCACATCGGACTCGCGGATCCACGCTTGGCGTACCACCAGTCCCGGCGACGGCCGTGGCTGCTGGTCGTAAGGCACCGTCACGTGCAAGGAGTCAGCACCATCGGCCTCGGTGCAACCGTGCATGGCAACAGCGGTCGGCCCGGACAGGACCGCGTGCGGTCCCGCGCGCAGCAACGCCGCCTCGGCCCGTACCGCTGGTTTCCCGGCGAGCCCGGATGGTGCGGCGACGCCGGGAACGATCTCGACCCAGGTGCCGTCACCGAGCAACGCGCGCAGTGCCTCCGCACCTAATACGTGCTCAGCCGCGGGCACGGTCAACGCACCGTGCCTGGATCCTGCGGGGACGGCCTCGGCGCCCGGATCGCGGAGATCGGAGCGCTCGGCATCGCCGGGTTCCGGCCGCGGCACGTCCGCGTCCGGGCGGGAAGGTGAATGGCTCAGGGAAGCTCGTGCGAGCAGGTTCGCGGTCATACTTGATAGAGGCCGCGAACCTCCGCACAGATACATCCCGATCGGGTGAGTGCCATCCGGCGGGGCCGGCTCACTCCGCCAAGGCCGCCAGCGCGGTCCCCACCATCACGCGGATTCCCACCAGCAGCGCACGCTCGTCGAGATCGAACGTCGGCTGGTGCAGGTCCCGCGCCCGCGCCTGCCCGGAACGAACTCCGAGCCGCACGAACGACCCCGGCACGTGCTCCAAGTACCAGCCGAAGTCCTCCCCGCCGGAAGACTGCGGCGTACCCGTCACCGCGTGCTCACCCAGCGCCCGCTGGATCGCCGCGGACATCAACTCGGTGCTGTCGGCCTCGTTGACCACCGGCGGAACCCCACGCCGGTGGTGCAGGTCGAAACCGACGCCGAGCGGCGCCAGCAAACCGCCGACCAGCTCCCGCACCAGCGGCTCCAGCTCCGCCCACGTCCCCCGGTCCCCGGTGCGCAGCGTGCCGGTGAGCACACCGCTCTGCGGGATCGCGTTCGGCGCCTCCCCCGCGTGCACCGCACCCCACACCAGCACCGTCCCGGTGCGGGGATCGACGCGGCGGGACAGCAGCGCGGGCAGTCCCGTGACCAGCGTGCCCAGCGCGTGCACCAGGTCCGCGGTCAAGTGCGGCCGGGAGGTGTGCCCGCCCGGCGAGTTCAGCCGGATCTCCAGCAGATCGCTGGCCGAGGTGATCGCGCCCGGCTTCACCCCGACCCGGCCGACCGGCAGTCGCGGGTCGCAGTGCAATCCGAAGATCCGTTCCACGCCGTCGAGCCCACCGGCCGAGAGCACGTCCAGCGCGCCGCCCGGCATGACCTCCTCGGCGTGCTGGAAGATCAACCGGATGCGCCCGGGCAGCTCCGGCGCCGTTGCCAGCGCCAACGCCGTGCCCAGCAGGATCGTGGTGTGCGCGTCGTGCCCGCACGCGTGCGCGACCCCGTCCTTGCCGGACGCGAACGGCAGACCCGTCGCCTCGGTCAGCGGCAGCGCGTCGATGTCCGCGCGCAACGCGATGGTGCGCCGCGGCTGCCCCTCCGGACCGAGGTCGCAGAGCAGGCCGGTGCCGCCGGGCAGCACCCGCGGGCTCAGCCCGGCCCCGGTCAACTGCTCGCAGAGGAACGCGGTCGTGTCGTGCTCGGCGCGGGAGAGCTCCGGATGGGAGTGGACGTGCCTGCGCCAGGCGAGCACGCGGTCGGCGTTCGCCGCGAGCCAGGCGTCCAGCCAGGCCGGTCCGCGGCCGGCACCGAGATCTTCCAGGCCGGACTGCTCGTCGGACCCCACACCGGACATCATGTCGCCGAACGCCGCGCCGGGCATTCGCGGCTCGCGGCCTCGTTCGGGTGCCTGCGCGGCACCGCTCGACGAATTGCGCGGGTCCGGCCCCGTATCCACTACCGTCACGGCACGCCTCCCGACGTGTTTCGCTCCGCGGCCGCGCGGAGACCGTGCTCCGCGCCTGCCTCGCTGTGCTTCCCGGCTGGGCGATTCCGGGCCGCCGCCAGCGCCGACCGGTGATCCGGCTCGGTCGCCGCGGTGATCGCCGTCCAGGCCATCGCGATCGCGCCGTCGAGCACCGCCCGGTCGCCCGATGCCGAGGCGCACGCTGCGGCGAACTCGGCCTGGTGATTCACCGCGTCGCCGCAATCCACCGCGATCATCGGATGGATCGCGGGCAGCCGCCGGGTCACGTTGCCCATGTCGGTGCTGCCGATGATCCGGCGCTGCGCCTCGGCGCGTCCGATGGGACGACGGCCGAGTTCGGTGACGGCCGCGCGGTAGGTCTCCGACAGCCGTTCGTCGGTGGCCAGTTCGGCGTACACCGGAGAGACCTGCGTGACCTCGTGGGTGCAGCCGGTCGCCGTGGCGCCCGCCTCGAAACACGCCCGGATGCGGTTCTCCAAGCGCTCCAAGGAGGCGGAACCGGCGGCACGCAGGTTGTACGTCGCCGCGGTGTGCGCGGGAACGATGTTCGGCGCGGCGCCGCCCGCGGTAACGATACCGTGCACCTGCTGCGCGGGTTCGAGGTGTTGCCGCAGCAGTCCGATGGCCACCTGCGCGACGGTCAGCGCGTCGCCCGCGTTGACGCCGAGTTCCGGCGCGGCGGCGGCGTGCGCTTCCCGGCCGGTGTAGCGCACTTCGAGGTCGTTGATGGCCAGCGAACGCGGTGCGCAGATGTCGTCAGGGCCCGGGTGCACCATCATCGCCATCCACAGGCCGTCGAATTCACCGCGCTCGAGCATCAGGACCTTGCCGCCGCCGGTCTCTTCGGCGGGAGTGCCGATGACGCGCACGGTGATCCCGAGTTCGTCGGCGACCTCGGCCAACGCGAGTGCCGCGCCGACGGCCGCTGCGGCGATCAGGTTGTGGCCGCAGGCATGGCCGATCTCGGGAAGCGCGTCGTACTCGGCGCAGATCCCGACGACGAACTCGCCGCTTCCGCGTTCGGCGGTGAACGCGGTGTCCAGCCCCGCGACCGGCGCCCGCACGGTGAAGTCGTGTTCGCTGAGCAGCCGGGTGAGTTCGGCCGCGCTGCGGTGTTCGGCGAACGCCGGCTCCGGGTGCGCGTGCAGGTCGCGGGCCAGCTCGATCAACTCGGTGCGATGTCGCAGGACGGCTTCGCGGCAGCGGTCGCGCGGCCCCGTCGCGGGCTCCGTTCGGCTGGGAATGCGGGCGGTGCTCATTTGCGCCCATCCTGCACGAGCGGCGCATGCCGGCCGCTGCGCGGGAGCCCGGAAACGTCGGCCGGTCAGCGGATTGCGCCGGGCGGCAGCGGGTGTTCAGCCGCGGAGTAGAAGTTCAGCTTTCAACTTCCGCGAAAGATATCGGGCGCGGAGCGAACTCGCGGAAAAGGAGGGTGTGGGCCGGCACCGGTCGGGGGGCTTCCCGGTGCCGGCCCACGCAACGGAGGGACGTCGTCCCAGTTCGCGAACCGTCCCTGCCGGGAGCACGAGACGCATCGAGCACGCCGCGCACTACCCGCGCGGTTGTGAAAATCCCACAGGTTAGCCCGCCAGGTCTAGTCCATAGCGAGAAATCTTCGGAAAGAATGCCGAAAACCGACCACGCTGCCGTTTTCGGCGAACCGCCCGCGGCGCTAGCTTTTCCACTTGAAGCCGAACATCGGCTTCTTGCGCCACCTGCGCGAGAGCAGCACGAGCGCGATCAGCACGACACCGCCGATGCCGCTCAGCAGCTGCTGCTGGTCCATCGGCTGCGGGTTGTCCCCGGTGAGGTCCGGCCCGGGAGGGGCCTGCGCGGGCAGTGCCGCCACCGGTTGCGGTGCGGCAGCCGCGACCTCATGCGCGGGGACGAGCCCGGCGGCGTCGGCGGCGGGGCCGGTCGTGGCGGGGACGAGCAGCAGAAGCCCTCCGAGCGTCAGGACCGCCAGCAGTCGCCCGATGCGTCCCATGCGCACTCCACACCTTTCCACGCAAGATCCTTCGGCGGCCGAGGACCGCACCAGGCCATTTGATCACATCGGGCGTCGTCACCGCCGCCGTAAGAGCAAGGTCGCCCGAATCGGCGCAACGCCTTCGCCGCGCTCAGCCCGTGGTGTAGATCGACATGCCCTTCGACGGGTTGTCGCAGGCCGTCTTCATGCGTTCGCCGGAGGGCAGCACCTGGCACCGGTAGCCCTGCACGGTGGCGCTCCTGCTGGAGCCGTCGTACTCGTCGGCGGGCAGGTTCATGTACGCGGACATCACGTTGATCGCCTCGGTGCACCCGGCGTAGGAGCCGTCGGCTCCCCGGCGGGAGAACAACGAGTAGCTGGCACCGGCCTTGTTCGTGACATCGCCGCAGGCGAGGTCGCCGCCCGGGTCGTCTCCGCCCGGATCACCCGGCGTTTCGCTCGTCGTGCCCGGAACCGGCGTCGCGGTCGGCGCCGGACTCGACGCGGCGGACGACTCCGGGCTCTCCTGCTGCTCGGCAGTGCTCGGCGTGGGCTGCCCGGCGCTGGTCGCCGGGGTCGTCGCGACAGGGACGTGCGGTGGCACCGTCACCGAAGCCGGCTCACCCCCGCCGGGCGGGGGCTGCCCGCACCCGGCGACGGCCAGCACGCCGAGCAACGAGCCGATGATCAGCAGCGGGCGCATGGAGCCTCCGGGCGTTGAGCCAAGCTATCGACCAGAAGACGCGGACCGACCCCCGAGGTTCGGCGCTGGTGACCTAGAACACATCACTTGTGTTCGCGTTCCCGGTGGATCCGGTCGCCCAGCTCGTCCACCAGCAGCGTGTCCCGGCGGATGCTGTCCGCGCGATAGGCCGCCCGACCGACGAGCTGCGCGAGGACCGGCGAGGTCAGCATCTGGAACAAGCCCACCAGGATCAGACCGGTGGCGTAGCGGAATTCAAGCTGCACCGCGGTTCCGATGAGGATCAGGATCAGCCCCAGCGTCTGCGGCTTCGTCGCCGCCTGCAGGCGCGCGACCACATCCGGGAACGTCAGCAGCCCGATCGCACCGAGCAGGCAGGACAGCGCGCCTCCGATCAGGCACACCGCGGACAACACGTCGAGCCAGCTCACCGGTACGGCTCCTTCTTCTCGACCAACCGGGCAGCGCTCACCGAGCCGATGAACGCCAGCAGCGCGAACGCCGCCAGCAGCGCGATGTTCGACCCGTCCTGCTGCCTGCCCATCGCCACGCAGGTACCGGCCACGATCAGCGTGACCAGCACGTCCAGTGACACGATCCGGTCCAGAGTGGTCTTGCCGCGGATCATCCGCACCAGCACCAGCAGACCGGCCACGCACAGCAGCGCCAGGGTCACGGTGAACACCACGTGCATCAGGAACCCGCCTTCCGGAGCTTCTTGTGCCGGTCGACCAGCGCGACCTCCTGCGCAGATCCCACCGCGCGCACCACCCGAGCCTCGAGCGCGAGCACTTCGCGCCGCACCGAGGCGTCCTCACCGGGCCGCATCCCGAGCACGTAGACGTAGCAGATGGCGTGCTCGCGATCGACCTGCAGCACGAACTTGCCGGGTGCCAGCGAAATCCCGTTGGCGATCATCGCCGTGAGGTGGTCGGAGTCGGTCAGCAGCGTCACCGCGACGATGCCCGCTCTGGTGTCCCCGCGATGCCGCAACGCCTGCCACGACACCCGCAGCGTCGAGACCACCAGGTCCCACGCGAGGTAGCCGATCAGCTGCACCAGCGAGACCGGCCGGACCACGATGTTCGTGAACACCGGGGGCGGCGGGAACAACGCCGTGATCAGCACCGCGACCAGCACACCGAACACCAGCGTGCCCAGGTCGAGCGTGCCCCACAGCAGGATCCACACCACCGTCAGCCACAGCACCAGCGGCAACCTGCGCGCAAGACGGGACAGGTCAGTCATGAGCGTCTCCCAGCACCGCGCTGCGGTAGGTACTGCCGTCCATCAGGTCCTCGGCGGCGCGATTGCTGACCCCGGACAGCGGCCCCGCGACCATGGCGATGACCAGGCTCGCGGTGACCAGCACGCCGGTGGCCGCGATCATCGGACGGGTGGAGTTCCCGGTGCCGACGACGAGTTCGTCAGCCGGGTCCGGGTCGGCTTCCGGCGCGCGCACCTGGCCCCAGAACGCCCGGGTCCACACCCGCGCCACCGCGTAGAGCGTCAGCAGGCTGGTGAGCACCGCGCCGCCGGTGACCACGTAGGCGGCCCAGGTGCCCGCGCCGACGCCGGCTTGCAGCAGCGCCAGCTTCGCGACGAAACCGGAGAACGGCGGCACGCCAGCCAGGCTCAGCGCGGGCAGCGCGAACAGCACCGCGATCGGCGGGGCCGCTCTGGCCAGCCCGCCCATCCGGCTCAGCGCGACCGTGCCGGTGTGCCGCGTGATCAGACCGCTGACCAGGAACAACGTGGCCTGCACGGTGATGTGGTGCACGACGTAGAGGATCACGCCGGTCAACCCGACGATGTCGTAGACGCCGAGTCCGAACAGCATGTAACCGATGTGGCTGACCAGCAGGAACGACAACATCCGGTTCAGGTCGTTCTGCGCCAGCGCGCCGAGCGCGCCGACCAGCATGGTGATCAGCGCGATCGCCAGCATCAGCTCCCAACCGCGGTGGTGGTTGAACACCAGCGTCTGCGTGCGGATCAGCGCGTAGACACCGACCTTCGTGAGCAGTCCGGCGAAGACCGCGGTGACCGGAGCGGGCGCGGTCGGATAGCTGTCCGGCAACCAGAAGTGCAGCGGCACCATCGCCGCCTTCACCCCGAACACGATCACCATGAGCAGCCCGAGCGCGATCTGCAGGCCCTCCGGCAGCAGCACGACCTTGCCGCCGAGGTCGGCCATGTTCACCGTGCCGGTCGCCGCGTACACCAGCGCGATCATCGTGATGAACAGCAGCGACGAGGTGAGGCTGACGATCACGTAGGTCATGCCCGCGCGCACCCGGCTGGCCGTGGTGCGCCGCGTGATCAACACGTACGACGAGGACAGCATGATCTCGAAGGCGACGAACAGGTTGAACAGGTCCCCGGCGAGGTAGGCCAACGACACGCCGGCGCACAGCACCATGTACATCGGGTGGAACGTGGTGCTCGCCCGTTCGCGGCCGTAGTCGGTGAGCCGCTGGCCGATGGAGTAGATCAGCACGGCGAACGTCACCACCGCCGAGACCATCAGCAGCAGCGCGGAGAGCCGATCGGCTACCAGCGTGATCCCCGCGGGCGCCGGCCAGGAACCCATCTGCAGCACCAGCGGGCCGTAGGTATCGGTGACGTAGAGCAGGAACGCCCCGTCGACGATGATTGCGGCCAGCACGACCAGGCCGATGATGCGCTGGAAGTCGGCGAACCGGCCCAACGCCAGGGACAGGCCCGCAGCGGCCAGCGGCAGCAGTACGGGCAGCGCCACCAGGACGGTCACTGAGTGGCCTCCCGTTCGAGTTCCTCTTCCTGCACCTGGTCCTCTTCGGACTCGGCCAGCCTGCGTTCCAGCCGCCGGATCCGGCGGTCCTCCACGTCGTCGCGGACTTCGTCGTGGCCCAGCAAGGTCCACGAGCGGTAGGCCAGCGCCAGCAGGAACGTGGTCAGCGCGAACGTGATCACGATCGCGGTCAGCGCCATCGCCTGCGGCAACGGGTCGGTCATCTGCTCCGGTGGGGCGTCGCCGAGGATCGGGGCGCGCCCGGGCGGTCCGCCTGCCAGTTGCAGCAGCAGGTTGCCGCCGTGTCCGATGATCACGATGCCGATCAGGATGCGCATCAGCGAGCGCTGCATCAGCAGGTAGAAGCCCGCCGAGTAGAGCGCCGCGATGACCAGGGCCATCGTGATGTTGACGGAGCCGCTCATGACTGCCCCCTCGCGGCCGCGGCGGCGTCGGCCTCCACGCCGGACCCGAGGGTGCGCAGCAAGTCCAGCACCACGCCGATGATCAGCAGGAACACTCCGATGTCCAGCACCAGGCTGGTGACGAACTTGATCTCGCCCAGCAGCGGGACGACGGTTTTGAAGGTGGTGCTGGCCAGCAGCTGCCCGCCGAACAACGTGGGCAGGAAACCGGTGAGGGTGGCGATGGTCAGCCCGATGCCGATCAGCACCGGCGGGCGCAGCGAGATGATCGCGCTGTCGTCCATCCGGCCGCCCGCGAGATAGCGCAGCGCGAACGCCTGCCCGGCGACCAGGCCACCGCTGAACCCGCCGCCCGCCCGGTCGTGCCCGGCGAACAGCAGGTACACCGCCAGCACCAGCACCGTGGGGAACACGATGCGGGCGGTGAGCTCGAGCAGCATGGTGCGTTCCCGCCCGTCCCGCGGGAAGCCGGTCAGCAGCCAGCGTTCCCGCGGTGCGTCCCAGTTCGTCCACGGCCTGCCTGCTTGGACTGCGGTGATCCGGGGGTCGGTCATTCGCGCACCTCCTCCTGGCGGCTGCGGTCCCCGCCCGGCGCGGCCGGTTCGGCGACCTTGGTCGTGCGGCGCGTGCTGCGGCGCCTGCGCTCGTGCCGGGAGGCCAGCACGAGGCTGGCGACGCCGGTCGCGGCAACGGCCAGCACGGAGATCTCGCCGACCGTGTCGAACGCGCGGAAGTCGACGATGATCGCGTTCACCACGTTCGTGGCACCCGCGCCCTTCTCCGCGTTGTCCATGTAGAAGGCGCTGACTTCGGAGGGGTACTGGCGAGCGGCGCTGAACACGACCGCGGCCAGCGCGATGAACACCCCGCCCGCGACCGACAGCGCCAGCTTCGGCCAGCGCAGCAGCCGGGCTCTGTCGCCCTTGGTGAACCGCGCGGGCAACCGCCGCAGCACGAACACGAACGCGACCATCGTCAGCGTCTCGACGAGGAACTGGGCCAACGCCAGGTCAGGTCCACCGTCGATGATGAACAGCCCACCGATGCCGTAGCCGATCACGCCGACCAGCAGCACAGCGGTGAGCCGCCGCTTCGCACGCACCACCGCGACGGACGCGACGAGCAACAGCACCGCGAGCGGCACCTGCAGCAGGTTGTCGTAGAACCGGATGTCTTCGGTGAGGCGCAGCTGCGGCAGCAGCACCGAACCCGGCACGATCAGCACCGTGAGCAGGATGATCGCCAGGTAGGTCGGCAGCGAACCGACCTGCAGGCGACCGGTGACGCCGACCGCGATCCGCTCCAGCAGCGCCATGATCCGCTCGTATCCGCGCTGCGCGTCGAGGAGCCGCGGAAGCCTGCCGCGCACCGCGGTCAGCGGAACGCGCATCGCGTGCAGCCACAGCCCACCGGCGATCGCGACGATCGAGAACAGCAGCGGCAGTTCGAAGCCGTGCCACAGTTCCAGGTGCAGCGGATCCGGTCCCGGCCCGAAAACCGCGGCGTAAGAGGACGCGAGCTCGTCGGTGAGCGGGTAGCCGATCCCGAGCCCCACTCCCGCGATGGCAGGTATCGCCGCAGGAACCTGCAGCACCGCTGCGGGATGTTTCGCGCTCGTAGCGGCCACTCCGGGCTTGGTGGCGAACGCGCCCCACAGCACTCGCGCGCTGTAAGCCACCGTGAACACGGAGCCGAGCACAAGTACGAGGTCGACGATCAGACCCGCCCGGCCCCCCTCCAGGAACGCGCCGAACGCGGCCTCCTTGCCCAGGAAACCCAGCATCGGCGGCAACCCGGCCATCGAGGCTGCGGCCAGCACCGCGGTGGTCGCCAGTACCGGCATCCGCCTGCCCAGCCCGGACAGCTCGCGCACGTCCCGGGTGCCCGTCTCGTGATCCACGATGCCGACCACGAGGAACAACGTGGCCTTGAACATGCCGTGCGCGAGCAGCATCGCCGCCCCCGCCAGCGCGGCCGCGTACGTGCCCTGCCCCATCAGCACCATCAGGAAGCCGAGCTGGCTGACGGTCCCGTAGGCGAGCAGCCGCTTGAGATCCGTCTCGTGCAGCGCCCGCCAACCGCCGAGCACCATCGTGAACAGCCCGAGCACCGCGGTCGGCACCGTCCACCACGGCACGTCCGCGAACACCGGGCCGAGCCTGCCCACCAGGAACACCCCGGCTTTGACCATCGACGCCGCGTGCAGGTAGGCGCTGATCGGCGTGGGCGCGACCATCGCGGCGGGCAGCCAGTTGTGGAACGGCATCTGCGCGGACTTGGTGAACGCGCCCGCCAGGATCAGCACCGCGGCCACCACCAGCGGTGTCCCCTCCGGGGGCCGAGCGACGATCTCGGAGATCCGGTAGCTGCCCGCGGCCTCGCCGAGCACCACGAACCCGAGCAGCATCACCAGCCCGCCGAGCGTGGTGATCATCAGCGCCTGCAGCGCGGAACGCCGCGACTCCCGGCTGATGCCCGCCTGCCCGACCAGCAGGAACGAGCAGATCGTGGTCAGCTCCCAGAACACGTAAACGGTGAGCAGGTCGTCGGCCAGCACCAGCCCGAGCATCACCCCGGCGAAGGCCAGCAACAGCGGCGAAGATCGGCGCGCGTCGCCGCTGCCGGAGTGGAAGTAGCCGATCGAATACACCAGCACCAGCGCGCCGATGCCGGACACCAGCAGCGTGATCAGCAGCGCGAGCGGATCGAGCCGGAAGTTGAACTCCAGCCCGAGCAGCGGCGCCCAGGTCACCTGCTCGACGACGGCGCTGCCTGCGAGCACTTCCGGCGACCGCGCCAGAACCCAGATCAGCGCACCGGCGGGCGGCAGCGCCGCGATCACGAACGCCGCTCGCGTGCTGCGCCTGGCCACCATCGGCAGAGCCAGGGCCACCAGCAGATGCGCGAGGACGAACGCGAGCAAGGGCACCTCCCGGTAAGCCGGTGATCGTCGACCTCGGACCAGGCGACCCCACGGGATTGTTCTGCACCCCTGCTCGGCACACCACCGGGTGCGGCTGCCGTGCGGGACGGGGTCGCCGGACGGGTCGCGCCCGCCGACGGTGGTCCCGGTCGCGCCCAACTTATCCGAATCCGACCCCGTGGTCATAATTCGCGCTGATCAGCGTTCGCGCCGTTCGCGGCCGTTTTTCGTTGCGACGAAATGACCTTGGGCGAATTGCGGGGGCACGGACCGCGCGGCCCGCGTGGGGAAGTTCACTAGGTGTAACGCGCTCGCCGAGGGTGATCCCCACACTCGGCGCCGGACTTTTCCGGTCCGCCCGTGAACCGGGCCACGCGAATGGACAATGGGCGGGTGCCGAAGACAGCAGACACCGGCGGGAACCGCCTGATCGCCGAGCGCTACCGGCTGGAGCAACGGATCGGTGGCGGCGCCATGGGCATCGTCTGGGCGGGCACGGACGAACTCCTGCGCAGGCCGGTGGCGGTCAAGGAAGTGCTGCTGCCCGCGGGGATGCCCGAGACCGAGGCCGCCGAGCTGCGCGAGCGCGCGCTGCGGGAGGCTCGCGCGATCGCGCTGCTGACCCATCCCAACGTCGTGACGCTCTACGACGTGGCCCGCGAGGACGGCGAGCCGTTCGTCGTGATGGAACTGGTGCCCTCGCAGAGCCTGTCCGCGGTGCTGGCCGAGCACGGCCCGCTGTCCGACCAGCAGCTCGCCGTGATCGCCGACGGCGTGGCCGCCGCGCTGGAATCGGCGCACCGGTCGGGGATCGTGCACCGCGACGTGAAGCCGGGCAACGTGCTCATCGGCGACGACGGCCGGATCAAGCTCAGCGATTTCGGCATCTCCCGCAACGTCGCAGAGCACACCATCACCGCCACCGGGATCATGCTCGGCACCCCGGCGTTCATCGCCCCGGAGATCGCCACCGGCGATCCGGTGACCGCTGCCGCCGATCTGTGGGGACTCGGCGCCACCCTCTTCGCGGCGAGCACGGGCGAACCGCCCTACGACGCGGGCGACCATCCGGTGGCCACGATCAACGCGGTGGTCAGCGGCCCGGTCCCGGCACCACCGCGGCACGGCCCGCTCGCCGAGGTGATCAGCGGTCTGATGGTCAAGGACCCGGCAGCGCGGATGCCCCCGCACGAGGTGCGCAAGCGGGTGCAGCACCTGCTGCCGGTGGCCGGTTCCCTGCCGTTCGGCATGTTGATCGACCCGGAGGCCCCGACGGTGCGGGTCCCGGTGCAGCAGAAGCAGCGGCAGCCGACGCGGACCCCGCAGGAGCCGGAGCCCGCAGCGCTGGCGTCCGATCCGGGGCCGCTGCCGTTCATGCTCAGCGAGGACGCCCCGGCACCCGCACCAGCGCGGCGCCGGTTCCGCTGGGGCGTGCTGGTGCTGGTCTGCACGGCGCTGGTGGTTTTCCTGATCGCCACCGTTGCGGGGTTCGCGGGCGTGCGGATCTACGCGGGCGAGCCGCCGCTGCCCGGACTGCCAGGGGGCGCTTCGCCCGTTCAGCCTCCGCGCACCGTGCGCTACGTCGACGACGCGAACGGGGGCAACGGCGCGGACGGTGGCTCGTTCTCGGTGCTCGCTCCCGCGGGGTGGGACACGTTCCGGGACAGCCGGGAGCGGCCCGCCGAGAGCAGGGCCGTGCGCCTGGTGTCCCCGGACGGCACGAGCGAAGTCGCCGTGGAGCGCTTTCCCGGCTACTACCGCGAAGGCCACACCATGCAGGAATTCATCGACACGCTCCCGGAACGGACCGGGTCGCCGCCGCAGATCTCGCTGAACCAAGCCATGGGCGAGTCCGCGGGTGGCGGTGAGCCGGATCGGCGGTTGGTCTACGTCAGCAAGCAGACCAGCCTGCTCGGGGCAGCGGCTGCGCAGGCGCCGCGGACCACCTACGCCTACCTGACGGCCCGGGACGGAGACCTGTGGGTCGTGCGGGTCGACTCGAACCAGGCGCAGGCGGGTGATCAGCGGTTCAAGGAGGCTCTGGACAGCTTCCGCACACCCGCGTGAGGCGGTCCGCTTCGCGAGAGCGGTCCGACCGCGCGGGCGCGGGTGGCTAGGCTGGTCGACCGTGACCTCTACTGCGACCTCCGACCCGTTCGCCACCGCAAGCGCAGCCGCGGCCGCCCTCGCCGAGAGCACCGGAGCCGCCCACCACGACCTGGCCGTCGTGCTGGGGTCCGGGTGGCGCCCGGCCGCCGACGAGATCGGCAGCCCTGCCGCCGAGGTGCTCATGTCCGACCTGCCGGGTTTCGCGCCGCCGAGCGCGACCGGGCACAGCGGCCGGATCAGGTCCGTGCCGATCGCGGGCAAGCAGGTGCTGGTGCTGCTGGGCCGCACGCATCTGTACGAAGGCAAGGGCATGGATCCCGTGGTGCACGGGGTTCGCACGGCGGTGGCCGCGGGCTGCCGGACCGTGGTGCTCACCAACGCCGCGGGCGGGTTGCGCGAGGGCATGGTGGTCGGGCAGCCGGTGCTGGTCAGCGACCACGTCAACCTCACGGCGCGGTCGCCGCTGGTCGGGCCGCACTTCGTGGACCTCACCGAGCTGTACTCGCCGCGGTTGCGCGGGCTGGCCAGGGAGATCGACGGTTCGCTGGAGGAAGGCGTGTACGCCGGGCTGCCCGGGCCGCACTTCGAGACACCGGCCGAGATCCGGATGCTGCGCGGGCTCGGGGTCGACCTGGTCGGGATGTCCACCGTGATGGAGGCGATCGCCGCCCGCGCGGCCGGTGCGGAAGTCTTCGGGTTGTCGCTGGTGACGAACCTTGCGGCGGGGCTGTCCGGGCAGCCGCTGAACCATCAGGAGGTCTTGGACGCGGGCAATGCCTCGGCAGGCCGGATGGGCAAGCTGCTGCACTCGCTGGTCGAGCGAATCTGATCAGTCTTCGAGCTCTGCGTCGGGTGATCGCTATGCGCCCGGCAATGGCACCTCAGGCGCCGTCTCGCTGCGGGATCTCATCGGAGAAGTAGCCCCGGTCGGGCCTGGTGCCTGCCTCGGCGGCGCTGGTGATGGGGCCGGCCGACACGCCGGGGAATGTCGGCTGTTCGTTCGAACTGGCGGTCGGGCATTCTTTGTCCGTCGCTACGGCCGCTACCGAAGGAAGTGACGACGTGGTCACCGCAAACCTCGATTCCCGGCTCACCGCAGCCGCGCAGGAGTGGATCGACGGGGACGTCGATCCGGTGTCGCAGTCCGAGCTGGCCGAGCTGCTGGAGTCGGCGGCGGCCGACCCGGACCGCGCGGCGGAACTGGCCGAGCGCATGTCCGGGATGCCCGCCTTCGGCACCGCCGGGCTGCGCGCCGAGGTCCGCGCGGGCCCGAACGGGATGAACCGCGCGGTCGTGCTGCGCACCACGGCCGGAGTCGCCGATTGGCTGCGCGAACGCGGGCAAGGCGGCGGGATCGTCGTGGTCGGCCGCGACGCGCGGCACGGCTCGCGGAAGTTCGCCGAGGACACCGCGGCGGCGTTCGCCGCGGCCGGGTTCGACGTGCGGGTGCTGCCGGAACCGCTGCCGACACCGGTGCTGGCGCACGCGAGCCGCGCGCTCGACGCGGTGGCAGGAGTGCAGATCACCGCTTCGCACAACCCGCCGCAGGACAACGGGTACAAGCTGTACCTGCGCGGCGGCACGCAACTCATCGGCCCTGCCGACACCGAGATCGAGCAGCGCATCCAGCGTTCCCCGGCGGCGAATTCGGTGCCACGGCGCCGGAATTGGTCGGTGCACGAGCGCGCGTCGGAGGAATACCTGGCAACGCTGGCTTCGCTGCCGCGCGGGGGCGCGCGTGACCTGCGGATCGTCGCGACAGCGTTGCACGGCGTCGGTGCCCGGCCGCTGCACCGTGCTTTGACCGCTGCCGGGTTCACCGATGTGCAGTGGGTCGGTTCGCAGGCGGAACCGGACCCGGATTTCCGCACGGTCGGTTTTCCCAATCCGGAGGAACCCGGGGCGACGGACGCGTTGCTGGAGCTGGCCGAACGGCGCGGCGCGGACTTGGCCGTAGCGCTCGATCCGGACGCGGACCGCTGCGCGCTCGGCGTGCGCGATCCCGACGGCTCGTGGCGGATGCTGCGCGGCGACGAGACGGGAGTGCTGCTCGGCGAGCACGTGCTTTCCTCGCTCGACCGCGCCGAGCACCCGGATCCGCTGGTGGCGACCACGATCGTTTCGGCGACCATGCTGCGCTCGATCGCCGCCCGGCACGGCGTGCGCTTCGACGAGACGCTGACCGGTTTCAAGTGGCTCGTGCGCGCCGGCGACGGATCCGGCACCGGCCTGGTCTACGCCTACGAGGAAGCGCTCGGGCACTGCGTCGACCCGGATCGGGTGCGGGACAAGGACGGCATCTCGGCGGCGGTCCTGGGCTGCGACCTGGCTGCGACCTTGCAGGCGGCGGGCCGGGACTTGCCCGCGCTGCTCGACGAGCTCTCCACCGAGCACGGCGTGCACCGCACCGGCCAGGTATCGGTCCGGGTCACCGATCTGGACGTGATTTCGCAGCTCATGCGGCGGTTGCGGGAACACCCGCCCACGACCTTGCTGGGCGCGGAAGTCACCACCCGCGATCTGCTGCCGGACACCGATGCGTTGCTGATCACGGGATCCGGCGGGCTGCGGCTGGTGATCCGGCCGTCCGGGACGGAGCCGAAGCTGAAGTGCTATTTCCAGGCGGTCGAGCAGGTGGCCGCGACCGGAACCGAACTCGTGGCGGCGAAGCGCCGCGCCGACGAGCGCCTCGCCGAACTTCAGCAGGCGGTGACCGACCTGGTCCGACCACCCGAGCCGAGCTGAGCCCGGCGCGCAGCACCGCGCTTGCGGACGCATCCGGACCCGGCTGCCGCCGGCTTGCAGGGCGGCGGAAGTCCCGGTGCTCAGCACGTTGTGCACACCGACCTTGAACGACTACCTAGACTCCGGGCCATGGCAAGACTGCTGATCGTGCACCACACGCCCTCGCCCGGGATGCAGGCGATGTTCGAGCAGGCCGTCGCCGGTGCGACGACCGACGAGATCGAAGGTGTGGAGGTGATCCGCAAGGCTGCACTGGCGGCCACCGCCGCGGACGTGCTCGAGGCGGACGGCTACCTGCTGGGCACTCCGGCGAACCTGGGCTACATGAGCGGCGCATTGAAGCACTTCTTCGACGCCGTTTACTACCCCTGCCTCGATTCCACGACGGGCCGGCCGTTCAGCTGCTACGTGCACGGCAACGAGGGCACCGAGGGAGCGCTGCGCGCGATCGGTTCGATCACCACGGGGCTGTCGTGGAAACAGGTCGCCGAGCCGGTCACCGTCTCCGGTCAACCCGACTCGGACTCGTTGTCGGCGTGCTGGGAGCTTGGTGCCACGGTCGCCGCGAACCTGATGGGATGACGCGCCGCCGGTGGCTGCCCGGACGGGGCACACTCGCCTTCGGCCCGCGGCGGTGCGAGCCCGGTAGCGGCCGGAGTTCGCGCCTTGGAACGTCCGTCGAGGGGCGGCGAAGTCGATCTTGCGACCGCCCTGTCGCCCGGCTGTCGATCTTGCTGCGGCAACCGTCCCGCGGACGAGTTTTTCCCGCGATTCTCCGGAAACAGCCCCTGTTGATCTTGGTCCGAGATCACCCGGTAAGGTGATCATCGCCGCCGGGGCGCGCACCCGGACGGTGACCGGGGCGCCCTGGGCGCAGGCCCGCCTTCCCTCAACTGTCGTGCCGAGTTCGGGGCGCCCCTCTCCACCGCACCGCGGTTTCGATCCGGCGTGTGACCGGCCGCGGTGCGCACTGCCCGCACGCACTCGTCAAAAAGGGCATTAGGCCAGGTCACCGCACAAGCGTTACGCTTTCACGGTGAGTGAGGAAACGATCGAACTCGAACTCGACGACTCCGGTGTCTCCGTGGACCTCCCACAGCCCGCGAATCCGCGGGACGAGGTGCACGCCGTGCCCTACCGGCCGGTCGAGTTCCGCGACGACGATCTGCCGACCGCGCTGGAACGGTCCGCCAATTGGCTGCGCGAAACGCAAGCGTGGCTGGGTGAACCGGTGGACGTCATCGCCGTCCACCTGGACTACGACGAACGCCAAGGTGCGCCGTATTACGACCTCAAGTTGCTGTGCAACGAAGAGGACCTGGCAGGCGCACCGATCGCCATGCGAAAGCACGAAACCCGGCTCGCCGAGAGCTGACCTACGCACTGCCCGCCGGGTGGCCCGTTCCGCCGCGAACGGGCCACACCCGCGAAACACCGCGCCTTACTGAGTGCGCCTGCCCTTCCAGGCCGTCGTTCCGCGCAGCACCCGCACCGCACCATCGATCAGCACGCCGCCGAACAGCGCTCCGGTGAACGGCGCCAGCGGCGCCAGCTCCGGGTTCGCCCGCATGTACCGCGCGGTGTGCGCGTGCGCGATGCTCTGCGCCGCCCAGCCGGCCGCACCGACCGCGAGCAGCACCGGTCGCCCGCGCGATCCCCACGCCACCGCCGCGGGTGCGGCCAGCGACAGCGCGATCTGCCCGACTCCGCCGCCGAGCAGCACCGGCACCGACTCCTTGGTCCCGGCCACGAAGCTCTTCCGGAACGAGCTCCAGCCCTGCGCGAACGGGTCCATCCCGGAGGTCGTGAGGTGATCCAGGCCGTCCACGGTGGCGGTGCTGCCGCCGTGATCGCGCACCGACGTGGCGATCGCGACGTCCTCGTTGCGCATCGAGGCCAGCGAAGCCCAGCCGCCGATCTTCTCGTAGTGCGAACGCCGCAGCAGGATGCAGTGCCCGATCGCGAACGCCTTGCGCCCCCGGCCGTCCGGCGCGGCGTTCTCCCCGATCATCTGCAGCCCCGGCGGCATCAGCAGCGGCCAAGTGGCCGAGTGGCCTGCCGGCGGTCCGCCGGGTGTGGAAACGAGATCGGAATCGCCCGCTTCGGCCGTCGCCAGCAGCCGTGCCAGCAGTTCCGGCCCGAGCACCGTGTCCGCGTCCACGAAAAGCAGCCACTCCCCCGCGCCCGGCGGTTCAGCGGATTCGACGCCGACGTGCATCGCGTGCACCTTGCCGCTCCAGCCCTCTGGCGGGCCGTCGACGTGCACCACGCGCACGCGCGGATCGGCTTCGGCGTGCCCGCGGGCGATGTCGCCGGTGCCGTCCGTGGAACCGTCGTCGACGACCACGATGCGCAGCGTGTTCGCGTCCGCGGCGCCGTAGGTCTGGGTCCGGATGCCGCGCAGGCAGTCGTCGAGCACCGCGGCTTCGTTGCGGGCGGGGACGACCACGGTGACGGTGGCCGGGATGACCGAGCTGGACGGGGCTTCGCGCAGCGGCACGACCGAACGCGCCTGGCGCACCGTGCGGATGCTGCGCCAACAGGCCCCGGCGACCGCGGCGCCGAGCAGCGCCGTCCCGATCGCGGATCTTGGTAGAGCCACGTTCCCAGCCTGCCACGAATCGGACGAAGCAGCCGAGATCGCCCGTGCGAACACCGCGCGAACATCATCGGTCCGGCCCGTTCCATCGCAGGGGGCGTCGGCGTCGCTGCAGTTCGCAGCGGCTGCAGCCATCCGCTCAGCCCTTGGGTTTCGCCCAACGCTCCAGGAAATCCGCGATGTCGGCGATGGCCCGCTGGTCCCGCCCGACCTCCCGGACCAGCTCCAGCGCCGCGTCTTCGTCGGCTTCGATCCACCAGCCGTTGACGTCGCACATGGCGACCGCCGCGACCCAGCCGAGCCGCCAGTTCCCGGCGTGCAACGGCCGGGTGCGCACCAGCGAATCCAGCAGCGCGGCCGATTTCAGCCACAACGTCTCGTAGGCGGGCACACCGAGGACCTCGGCCCGCGGCCGGTACGCGGCCGAATCCAGCAGGCCGCTGTCGCGCACCAGCATGTCGCCATCGGTGACCGCGGTGGCCAGCAGCAGCAGATCGGAGACGTCGAGGTAAACGAGCACCGATCAATGATCGATCATGCGGGGCCGAGCTTGTCCAGCAAACCCCGGTAGCGGGGCAGCACCCGCGCCACGACCTCGCCGAGCTGTTGTTCCTTGCGAGTCCGCTGGGCCCAGCGCTCGGCGAGCGCCGAGCGAACGACCTCCTGCTGGGAGCACCCCTCGGCGGCGGCCAACTCCGCCAGCCGGTCGCTCTCCTCGTCGGTCAGCCGCACCGTCATGGCCATGCGCAGGATGGTAGCGCGGCACCAGCACCCCGCCCAAGCAAACTTCCAGGTGTTCGCGCTCCGGCAAGGCCCGCGGTTCACACCGCGCCGTACTCGCGGTCCCCCGCGTCCCCGAGCCCGGGAACGATGTAGCCGGACTCGTTGAGCCGCTCATCGACGCTGGCGGTCACCACCCGAACCGGCAGCCCGGATTCCTCCAGCCGCCGCAGTCCTTCCGGAGCCGCGAGCGTGCAGATCGCGGTGACGTCGGTGGCGCCGCGCCCGGTCAGCAGGTTGATGGTGTGCAGCATCGACCCGCCGGTGGCGAGCATCGGGTCCAGCACCAGCACCGGGTGCTGCGCGAGGTCGGCCGGCAGCGACTCCAGGTACGGCGTCGGCAGCAGCGTCTCCTCGTCGCGGGCGAGCCCGACGAAACCCATCTGCGCTTCCGGGATGAGCCGGTGCGCCTGGTCGGCCATGCCCAGCCCGGCCCGCAGCACCGGCACCAGCAGCGGCGGGTCCGCCAGCCGGTACGCGGTGGTGCGGGCGACCGGGGTGTGGATGGTCCCTTCGGCGACTTCGGCGTCGCGGGTGGCCTCGTAGATCAACATGAGGGTGAGTTCTTGCAGCGCGGCGCGGAAAGCGGCGTTCTCGGTGCGCGCATCGCGCATCGTCGAGAGCCTCGATTTCGCCAGTGGATGGTCCACGACCCGAACGTCCATGGCCGCCCACACTAATCACCCAGGTCAGCATCCCGGCCCACGGGACGGAGGCGTAGCGAACCGGGTGCAGCCGGCTCGCTCCCTCGCTTCGGCATCGGCTTGATCAAACCAGTCGGCAGGCTCCGGGTCACCGGTCGTCCGGCGCCGAGCACGGCGGGCAGAACCGTTCGACGCGGTCGTCGACGACAACGTCGGGGTCGCGGACTGCCGAGGGCGTGCTGTTCCAGGCCCGGGCACGCGCGGTGCACGGTCCGCGAGGTCGACGGACCGTGCACCGCCGCCGTCAGGGGTGCAGCACGACCTTGGTGTAGCCCTCCACGCGTTGGTCGAACTTCCGGTAGGCGTCGGGCGCGTCGGACAGCGAAAGCTCGTGCGAGACGACGAAGCTCGGTGCCGCGCGGCCGGCCGTGATCATGTCGCGCAACTGCCGGTTGTACCGCTTGACGTTGCACTGACCGGTGCCGATGACCTGGCCCTTCTCGAACAGCTTGCCGAAGGCGACCAGCAGCATGCCCTGCTTGGCCTGCTCGTCGGGCCCGCCCGGGTCGGCGGGCACGTACAGCCCTGGCACGCCGAGCCGCCCGGTCGGGCGCACGGTCTGGATCAGCGAGTTGAGCACGACGGCCGGTTCCTCCTTGGAGGCGTCCGCGACCTGCGCCTGGTAGCCGACGGCGTCGACGCCCTTGTCGGTGCCTTCGCCCTCGGTCTGGTCCTTGATCTGCTCGACCGGATCGCCCGCGCTGAAATCGATCGGGATGGCGCCGATCTCCTCGGCCTTGGCCAACCGTTCCGGCACCCGGTCGACGCAGAACACCCGCGAGGCCCCGCGCAGCAGCGCGGAGTACGCCGCCATCAGCCCGACCGGACCGGCGCCGTAGACCACGCACGACTCACCCGGGGAGACCTGGGCGAGTTCGCAGCCGTGGTAGCCGGTCGGGAAGATGTCGGCCAGCAGCACGTAGTCGGACTCCTTGCTGGAGTCCGGCGGCAGCTTCAGGCAGTTGAAGTCGGCGAACGGCACCCGCAGGAATTCGGCCTGCCCGCCGGTGTACGGCCCCATCGACACGTAGCCGTAGGCACCACCGGCGAACCCCGGGTTCACGTTGAGGCAGAACGCGGTGTCCCCGGCCATGCAGTTCTTGCAGAAGCCGCAGGCGACGTTGAACGGCATGACCACCCGGTCGCCGCGGTTGAGGCTCACCACGCCCGAACCGACCTCGTCGATGATGCCGAGGTTCTCGTGCCCGAACACGATCCCCGGCTCCGCCGCGGTACGTCCTTCGTACATGTGCAGGTCGGAACCGCAGATCGCGGTGGAGGTGACGCGGACGATCACGTCGTTGGGGTGGTGGATGGCGGGCCGGTCGACCTCGTCGACGGTGACCGCGAAGGGCTCTCGGTAGACCACTGCCTTCATGGGTTCTCACCTCCGTCAGTCGCGGCCCCGGACGCGCGGGAACCGCTGCGCGGATGCAGATGGGCGCACCTCTCCCGACTACCCGTGAAATTGCGGTCGCGCGTCCCCCGTTCGTGTAGCTCCGGTCGGCGGCCACCACGACGGATCACGCCGAACCGGCCCGCGTGCGCTGATCGTTTCGCTACCTTGCGTGTGCAGCGCGCGCCGAGCTGCCCGAACGGTCAGCGGCCCCGAACGGTCAGCGGCGGTTGTGCCGCGCGAGGGCTGGAGGCGAAATGGCGGACGATGCCGAGGAAGCGTTGGCCCCGGCAGCTGTGGCAGAACCGCTTCGGCGGGTTCCTGACCCACGACGCCTACCAGCGCATCGGTGGTGTGCAGGGCGCGTTGAGCCGCACCGCGGACGCCGTGCACCAAGGCCTCGCACCGCATCCCGCTCGACCCTTGGCGGGCCGCGGCCGACCTGTGCCGGCTCGAAGACCGCGAGTTCACCGCCGAGGAGCTCAAGTCCCTGCCGCCCGGCGCCCACCGGGACCGGTCCTGCTCGATCCTCGACGACCGCTGACCGGCTCCCCCGCACGCTAGAACGGGACGGGCAAGTCGCTGCCCGGCTCGTGATCGACGCACCGGTGCGGGAATTCGCCAGGTCCGGCGCATCGAGCGCGGCCGTTCGCTGACCTAGACTGCCCGCATGGTCGAACCGGAGCTCGCCGACGCCACCCGCGACGAAGCAGCGCTCCGCCGGTTCCTGCACGGCCTGCCCGGAGTCGACCAAGTGGGCTTGGAGCAGCGGGCCGCCGCGCTGGGCACCCGCAGCATCAAGACCGACGCCAAGCGCTGGGCCATCGACACCGCCATCGGCATGGTCGACCTGACGACCCTGGAAGGCGCCGACACCCCGGGCAAGGTCCGCGCGCTGGCGGCGAAGGCGCGCCGCCCGGATCCCGAGCACCCGGACACCCCGCCCGTCGCGGCCGTGTGCGTCTACCCCGACATGGCCGCCACGGCGGTCGAAGCGCTGGGCCGTTCCGGAGTGGGCGTGGCCTCGGTCGCCACCGCCTTCCCGTCCGGCCGCTCGTCGCGGCAGGTGAAGCTCGCCGAGGTCGAGCTGGCCGTGGCCGCCGGAGCGTCCGAAGTGGACATGGTGATCGACCGGGGCGCGTTCCTGTCCGGCCGCTACGGCGAGGTCTTCGACGAGATCCGCGCGGTGAAGGCGGTCTGCGGCGACGCGCACCTCAAGGTCATCCTGGAAACCGGGGAGCTCGCCACCTACGACAACGTGCGACGCGCGTCCTGGCTGGCGCTGCTGGCGGGCGGCGACTTCATCAAGACCTCCACCGGCAAGGTCTCTCCCGCCGCGACGCTGCCGGTGACCACGCTGATGCTGCGGACCGTGCGGGACTGGCTGGACCGCACCGGCGAGCTGCGCGGGGTGAAACCCGCAGGCGGCATCCGGAACACGAAGGACGCGATGAAGTACTTGGTGGCGGTGCACGAGGTGGCCGGGCCGGAGTGGCTGACTCCGCGGCTGTTCCGCTTCGGGGCATCGAGCCTGCTGGGAGATCTGCTGATGCAGCGGCGGACGCAACGCGACGGCCACTACTCGGCCGCCGGACACGTGGCGGTGGACGCATGACGTTCTGGGAGTACTCGCCCGCGCCGGAGTCGGCCGCGGTGGCGAATCTGCAGGCGCGGTACCGGATGTTCGTGGACGGGGAGTTCACCGACGGCCGCGGGGAGCCGCTCAAGACGCTCAACCCGGCCACCGGCGAACCGCTCGCCGAAGTCAGCACCGCCGCACCGTCCGATGTGGACGCCGCGGTGCGCGCTGCGCGGCGGGCGCACGAGGACGTGTGGGCTCCGATGCCCGGATCGGAACGGGCGAAGTACCTGTTCCGCATCGCCCGGCTGGTGCAGGAACGCGCCCGCGAACTGGCCGTGCTGGAAACGCTGGACAACGGCAAACCCATCAAGGAGTCGCGGGACTTCGACGTGCCCGCGGCCGCCGCGCACTTCTTCCACCACGCCGGCTGGGCGGACAAGCTCGGCTACGCCGGATTCGGCCCGGACCCGCGCCCGCTGGGCGTCGCGGCGGGGGTGATCCCGTGGAACTTCCCGCTGCTGATGCTGGCCTGGAAGGTCGCGCCCGCACTGGCCTGCGGCAACACCGTCGTGCTGAAACCGGCCGAGACGACGCCGCTGACCGCGCTGGTCTTCGCCGACATCTGCCTGCAGGCGGGCCTGCCCGCGGGCGTGGTCAACATCCTGCCCGGTGCCGGTGATGTCGGCGCCGGTCTGGTGGCGCACCCGGGCGTGGACAAGGTCGCGTTCACCGGATCCACCGCCGTGGGCAAGCAGATCCAGCGCGAGCTGGCCGGCAGCGGCAAACGGCTCACCTTGGAGCTCGGCGGCAAGGCCGCGAACGTCGTGTTCGACGACGCCCCGCTGGACGAGGCCGTCGAGGGCGTGGTCAACGGCGTGTTCTTCAACCAGGGCGAGGTCTGCTGCGCCGGTTCCCGGCTGCTGGTGCAGGAATCGGTCGCCGAGGCGTTGCTGGCGAAGCTGCGCGCGCGGATCGGCACGCTGCGGGTGGGCGACCCGATGGACAAGAACACCGACGTGGGCGCGATCAACTCCGCCGAGCAGCTCGACCGGATCACCGAGCTGGCCGCGGCCGGGGAAGCCGAGGGCGCGCAGCGCTGGTCCAGCCGGTGCCCGCTGCCGGAGAAGGGTTTCTTCTTCGCCCCCACGGTGTTCACCGACGTGCAGCAGTCGATGCGGATCGCGCGCGAGGAGGTGTTCGGGCCGGTGCTGTCGGTGCTGACCTTCCGCACGCCGGACGAAGCGATCAGCAAGGCGAACAACACCCCGTACGGCCTCTCGGCGGGGATCTGGACGGAGAAGGGTTCGCGCGCGCAGTGGGCGGCGCAGCGGATCCGGGCCGGGGTGGTGTGGGCGAACACGTTCAACCGCTTCGATCCGTCCGCGGCGTTCGGCGGTTACCAGGAGTCCGGTTTCGGCCGGGAAGGCGGGCGCGCGGGACTGGAGGCTTACCTTGACTTCTGACGCGGCGAGTTCGGACGCGGCGACTCCGGGCGCTGCGACTTCCGAGACGGCCACTCCCGAGACGGCGACTTCCGACGCCGGCGCGAACGCCGAAGCAGCGGCGGTTCCCGCGAGAACCCCCGAATCCGGCGCGGATCCCGACCTCACGGGCAACTCCGGGGACGCGGAGAACACCGGACCGTCGAGCGGCACCGGGTCCGCCGCACCCGCCCGGCTGGCCGTCGCCAAGACCTGCAAGCTCTACATCGGCGGCGCCTTCCCCCGTTCCGAATCGGGGCGCGTGCGGCCGGTGCACGACGCTTCGGGCGCGTTCCTCGGCAACGTCGCCGAAGCGTCCCGCAAGGACGCGCGGGACGCGGTTTCCGCCGCGCGCAAGGCTTTCCCGGGCTGGTCCGGCGCGACCGCGTACAACCGCGGCCAGGTGCTGTTCCGCATCGCCGAAGTGATGGAGGGCAGGCGGGACCAGTTCCGCGCCGAGGTCGCGGCCGCCGAAGGCGTCGGCCCGGCCGCAGCGGCGTCGCTCGTGGACACCGCGATCGACCGCGTGGTGTGGTTCGCGGGCTGGACCGACAAGATCGCCACCGCGCTCGGGTCCGTGAATCCGGTGGCAGGCCCCTACTTCTCGTTCAGCGTTCCGGAACCGACCGGTGTGGTTGCGGTGCTCGCACCGCAGGAGTCCGCGCTGCTCGGCCTGGTGAGCGTGCTCGCTCCGGCGCTGGCCGCGGGCAACACCTGCGTGGTGGTCGCCGCCGCCGAGCGGCCGCTGCCCGCGGTCGCGCTGTCCGAAGTGCTCGCGACCTCGGACGTACCGCCCGGAGCGGTCAACCTGCTCACCGGCCACGCCGCCGAGCCGGCGCGGTGGCTGGCCACGCACGCGGACGTGAACGCGCTCGACCCGACCGGCGCACCGCCGCAACTGCGCGCCGAACTCGAAGCCGCGGCGGCGGGCACGATCAAGCGCGTGCTGCCGGTCCGCTCCCCGCACGGCGCGGAGCCGGACTGGACGGCCCCGCCGGGCATCGACCGCCTCCGCGCCTGCACCGAGCTCAAAACGGTCTGGCATCCGATCGGCACCTGACCAGGTCATCGGTGCCGAGTCCGGCAGCACGGCTCGGCGGGCTCGGGACTCGGCTGGTTCCACCTCCCCGACGGGTGGTGACCGGGCTGTTCAGCGGATCTGCCAGTCCAGCCTGCCGTCCTCGGTGACGGTGGGGTGGCTGTGACCCGCCGGTGCGCCTTCGGTCAGCGCCCGGTTCACGTCGCCGAGCATGGCCGCCACGTCGCGCCATTCCGGCCGTTGCACCTGACCGGCCTCCTGCTCCCACTCCAGCACGCACCCGCGCATCGGCCCGGGGCGCAGGTCCACGACCAGCTCGTCGGAGAAGCCGTCGCCTGCGATGGGGATCCACGCCGGGTGGTAGCTCGACCCCGGCGAACCCGCGTAGTAGTCGCAGGCCGGTCGTTCCCACTGCGCCGCCCACGTCTTGCGGTGCGCGCTCCACACTTCCAACGCCTGCTGCGCGCCGTACGGCGTGTAGAACGGCGGCAGCACGTCGGCGAGGACGTCACCGTCGGTGCCTCCGCAGCAGGACCACCACTCCCGCAGGTCCGCGGGCAACCCGATCTCGAATTCCCGTTCCAGCTCGCTGAAATCCGGCGGCGGGTAGGGCGGGAGCAGGGCCGCTGCGGTCACCGGTGCGTGCTCACCCAACCAAAGCACGATTCTCGTCCACAGCTCCGTGACATCCATTCGCTCCATGATCGACGCGGCGCGGCGGTGCCGGTACCGCCAACCGTGAGGCGCTGCTGCCAGGTGCTTCTCGCGAGGGGAAATCGGTTGCGGCGCGGTTCGACAGGATCGGTACCGTGGGCAACCCGACCAGCGAGCAAGCCTGAGTCGGTCACCCCGTAGGCTTCGGCGACGTCTGGTTCGGCCACCGGAGGTAGAAAGATGGCGCAGGACATCGTCCCCATCGAACTGGGGCTGCCGCAGGGCGACCTGGTCACCCTGTGGGCTCCGCGCTGGCGCGAGGACGGTGAGGACTGGGAGGCGTTCCTCGGCTACGAGGAGGCCCTCTACGCGTTCCCGGACGCCTCGAGACTCGCCGCGTTCGTGCGCACCGCCCGCGAGCACGACCTCGACGACCACCCGGCGTGGCACGTGGTGCCCGCCCTCTCGGCGGTGGAGCTGAACCCGGACGAAGATCACCAGTTCGACCTGGTCGGCGTGCCGGAGCTGGTCGCGGACACCCCGGACACCTGGACGATCAACGAGCTGCACGACATCGTCGAGATCGCCCGCTCGCTGGCCGACGTGTGCGAGCTGGACGCGGTGCACGAGGTGCTCGACGCCGCCGAGGGCTTCGACCTGCTCGACCAGGGCACCCTGGTGTTCACCGGCAAGGACGGGCAGAAGCGCTGGGCGCAGGTGTGCAAGGTGGTCGCCGAGCGCTGGGACGAGGTGCTCGACGCGCTGGACGGGGTGGTGACCACTCCGGAGGTGCCCGCTGACGCGGTCGCCACCGCCGAGGCCGAACTCGCCGAGGCGCTGGACAGCGACGACGACAACGAGGAACCCGCCACCGGCGAAGAGTCCGATGTGGACACCGTGGAGGACGCCGAACCCACGTTCTGGAACGAGATCGGCATCGACCCGATCCGGATCGTGACCTCCGCGGGCGAGTTCTACTCGCTGCGCTGCTACCTCGACGACGACCCGGTGTTCCTCGGTTCCGACGGGCGCATCGACGTGTTCTCCTCGCCGCGCGCGCTCGCCCGGCACCTGGCCGAAGGCGAGGCGCTGGCGGACAACGACCTCGCGCAGGTCGCGACCTGGCCGCAGGTCACGCAGCGGGCCAACGCGGGTGAGCTGGAGGTCGAGGTCGACCCGGACAACACCTACGTGCTGACCGGGCTGGACGCCGACCTCGCCGCAGGCCCGTCCGAAGTGGAGCCGAACCAGCTGGACCTGGCCGAGGAACTGCTGCTGGACGCGGCCGCCTGGGCCGGGGACAAGACCGTGGACGAGGCGCTGCAGCCGTCCGAGCGGCTGGGCTGGCTGGTCTCGTTCGTGCTGCGGCCGAGCCCGAACCGGCTGCCGCCGAGCCCGCCGTTCGACGCGGAGGTCGCCGCCTGGCGCGAACTGGTCGCCCAGTTCGAGGACCAGCGCCTGCGCAAGCACTGAACCCGGCGACGGGTGGATACCAGCGGTCCGTTCGCTCCGCCCCAGCAGTGCGGACGCAGCGGTGCCCGCGCGTGTCGGCGGAGTCCGCGCGGCGCGCGCCGTTCCGAGCGAGCGGACCGCTCGACCCGTCCAGCGGGGCGAACGGCCCGCTCACTCCGTTGCAGCCTGGCGCGGGGAATGGCCCGTGCGCGGCGGCGGATCAGCCCATGAGCGTGGCGTAGCCCGGCTTGATCGCGTCGTTGATGACCGCCAGCCGGTCGTCGAAGCCCAGGAACGACGACTTCATCGCGTTGACCGTGAACCACTGCATGTCGGCCCAGTTGTAGCCGAAGGTCTCGTGCAGCCCGGCGAACTCGCTGGACATCGAGCAGTGGCTCATCAACCGGTTGTCGGTGTTCACCGTCACCCGGAACCGCAGCCTGCTCAGCAGGCCGATCGGGTGGTCGGCCAGCGAGCCCGCCGCACCGGTCTGCAGGTTCGACGACGGGCACATCTCCAGCGGGATCCGGCGGTCCCGCACGTAGGAGGCCAGCCGGCCCAGCTGCGCCTCGCCGTGCTCGTCGATCTTGATGTCGTCCACGATCCGCACCCCGTGGCCGAGCCGTTCGGCGCCGCAGTGCTGGATGGCCTCCCAGATCGACGGGAGCCCGAACGCCTCACCGGCGTGGATGGTGAAGTGCGCGTTCTGCTGGCGCAAATATTCGAAGGCGTCCAGGTTGCGGGTCGGCGGGAATCCGGCTTCCGGTCCCGCGATGTCGAAGCCGACCACCTCGGTGTCGCGGTAGCGCACCGCGAGTTCGGCTATTTCCGCGGAGCGCGCGTTCTGCCGCATCGCGCACAGCAAGGTACCGATCCGGACAAGTTTTCCTTGCGATTCCGCACGCCGTTCCCCTTCGCGGAATCCCGCTTGCACGGATTCCACGACCTCCGGCAACGAGAGCCCGCGTTCCTGGAACAACTCCGGTGCGTAGCGAATCTCCGCGTAGACCACCCCATCGGCCGCAAGGTCTTCCACGCATTCGGCGGCCACCCGGTGCAACGCCTCCGCGGTCTGCATGACCGCCACGGTGTGCGAGAACGTCTCCAGGTACCGCTC
This sequence comes from Saccharopolyspora galaxeae, assembly GCF_016526145.1. Lineage (GTDB taxonomy): Bacteria > Actinomycetota > Actinomycetes > Mycobacteriales > Pseudonocardiaceae > Saccharopolyspora_C > Saccharopolyspora_C galaxeae. Next base: position 946,289 of record NZ_JADDUE010000001.1, on the reverse strand, counting down.
CAGCGAGCCGGAATCCGCGGACTCCTGGAACCACTTCCCGAGCGATTCGGAGTCCTCGTGCGGCAGGTCGGCGTACCCGACCTCGGCCGCCAGCTCGATCACGGTCTGCGGTCGCAGCCCGCCGTCGAGGTGGTCGTGCAGCAGGACTTTCGGGGCCAAGCGGATCGTGTCCAAGCTCACCGGTGTCGACATGACCCCACGTTACAACCGCGGAACCGGCATCGTCCGCAGGCGCATCGGAGCGAAAAACCACCCGATCGCACGTTGCCTGCAAAGTCATCCGGCCAGCTCAAGCGCAGTACGGGCACTCCATTGCCGCACAACCGCATTGCGCTGAACAGAGCAACTGCGCGAGGCCATTCGGAGTGCGAACCCCGGCCGCAATAACGGAAAGTACCCGGGGGCGGCTGGGAACGCGCGGATCGACTAGCTACGCTCGATCGGTCCTCCCCTGCCCCTCGACGAAGGACGTCCGCACCGTGAACGAGAACATGTCCTTCGACCGCATGCGGAACATGCTCACCCGTGCGGCCGAAATCCGCGAGAGCGAGCAGCAACAGATTTTCGACGCACTCGACGAGATCCACGCCCGGATGTCCCCGCTGGAATCGCTGGGGTCGGTCCGCAAGCGGCTGTCCGAACTGCCGGACCGCACCGAGCTGGGCTCGCTGACCGAGCGGGTCGACGAAGCGCTGTCCAAGATCGACGCCCAGGACGGGGTCATCGGCGAGGTCAAGACCGCCGTGGACGGCCTGTTCGACAAGCTCGCCAAGCCGTTCGCCGAGCTGGACGGCCGGCTGGACGGCGTGTCCGGGCGGTTCGACGGCGTCGCCGGGCGGATGGACGGCCTGGAGGACAAGCTCGGGCACATCCACAAGCGCCTGGACGAGCTGGGCGGTCACCTGGACAAGCAGGACTCCCGGCTGGAGTCGCTGCCCGGCGCGGTCACCGACCCGGTGCGCGAACGCATCGACGGCCTGGAGACCAGCCTGCGCGGCCGGTTCGCCGAGATCGACGAGGGCGTGCACGAGCACCTCGACGGCACCCGCGAGACGTTGCAGCGCGCGGTCACCGAGTCCGGTAGCGGCGTGCAGCACGCGCTGACCGAGGCGGTCTCCGGCAACCGGGACGAGCTGGGCGGCAAGCTCGACGAGCTCGCGCAGCGGCCCGCGGTGGACCCCACCGAGAAGCTGGACGGCCTGGCGCAGCGGCTGGAGCAGCTCACCGACCGGCTGGACAAGGTCTCCAGCCGCCTGGACAACGTCGAGGAGAACGTGCACGGCCGGATCGAGGCGGTCGAGCAGGGCGTGAGCAGCCGGCTGGAGACCGTCGAAGAGGGCGTCAAGACCGGGCTCGGCGAGCTCGGCGGCACGCTGGCGCAGAACCTCTCGCAGATCAGCGGCTCGCTGGCGTCCCGGCCGGACTCCGACGCGGTGGACTCGATGGTGCGCCAGGCCAACGAGGAGACCGAGCGGCGCCACGCCGGCCAGCTCGACGAGGCGATGGCGACGTTCGCGGAGCTGATCCTGGGCGGCAGCGCGCAGCAGTCCCCGCCGCCGCCCACCACGCTGCCGCGCCAGCAGCAGCAGCGGCGCGGCCGGTCGAAGAGCGCCAAGCGCGAGGACAAGGCGCTCGGTTCGGACGACTCCTCCGACGAGGGCTACGCCGCCGAGAGCGCCTGACGACGTTCGCGACAGCGGGGCCGCGCTTCCTCCGGGAACCGCGGCCCCGCTGCGTTTCCACGCCCGGCACGCGCCGCGTTCCTCCCCGAGTGAACGGACCGTTCGACCGATCTATTGGGACCAACAGTCCGTTCACTCGCCCCACTTCGCTCGGATCAGGCGATGCGCGGGTGCGCCGGCTGAGGCTCTGAACCGATGAGGTTTCGTGCGGAGCGAACGGACCGTTCGGCCAATCCAGTCGGACCAACAGTCCGCTCACTCGGGGATCTCCGGGTGGCGGGCGAGGCGCGGTCAGGGGCGGACGGTGCCGAGGATCAGCGGGCTGGGAGTGAAAGCGTCCGCGGTGATCGCGATGGCGTCGGTCAGAGCTTCGCGGGCTGCGGGGAGGCGGTCCGGGGTGTCGGTGTGCAGTTCGAGCAGCGGGTCGCCTTCGGTGACGTGGTCGCCCGGTTTCGCCAGGCAGCGGATGCCCGCTGCGTGCTGCACGTCGTCCTCCTTGCGGGTGCGGCCCGCGCCCAGCCGCCACGCCGCAAGCCCTACCGCGTACGCATCCAATGTGGACACAACGCCGGTGGCGGGCGCCGGGAAGGTCTCGACGTGCGCGGCACGCGGCGATTCCGCATCCGGATCCCCGCCCTGCGCGACGATCATGGCGCGCCAGACCCGATGCGCCGCACCGGAAGCCAGCACCTCCGCCGGGTCCACATCGGACAGACCGGCGTGCGCCAGCATTTCCCGCGCCAGCGCCAGGGTCAGCGCCACCACGTCCGCCGGACCGCCGCCGCGCAGCACCTCGACCGCCTCGGTGACCTCCAGCGCGTTGCCGACCGCGCAGCCCAACGGCACCGACATGTCGCTGAGCACGGCACTGGTGCGCACCCCGTGCGCGGTGCCGATGGCGACCAGCTCGTCGGCCAGCGCGCGGGCCTGCGCCAAGTCCTTCATGAACGCGCCGGAGCCGCACTTGACGTCCAGCACCAGCGACTGCGCGCCCTCGGCGAGCTTCTTGCTCATGATCGAGCTGGCGATCAGCGGGACCGATTCGACGGTTCCGGTCACGTCGCGCAGCGCGTAGAGCTTGCGATCGGCCGGGGCGAGCCCCTCGGTCGCCGCGCACACCACCGCACCGACCTCGTCGAGCTGCGCACGGATCTCGTCCGCGCTCAGCCGGGCGCGCCAGCCCGGGATCGACTCGAGCTTGTCCAGCGTCCCGCCGGTGTGCCCCAGCCCGCGCCCGGACAGCTGCGGCACCGCAGCCCCGCAGGCCGCGATCAGCGGCGTCAACGGCAGCGTGATCTTGTCACCGACCCCGCCGGTGGAGTGCTTGTCCACGGTCGGCCGGGCGAGGCCGGTCAGCTCCAGCCGCGCACCGGAGGCGATCATCGCCGCGGTCCAGCGCGCGGTCTCCGCCCGATCCATGCCGCGCAGCAGGATCGCCATCGCCAGCGCGGACATCTGCTCCTCGGCGACCTCGCCCCGCGTGTAGGCCGCGACCACCCAGTCGATCTGCGCGTCGTCGAGCCTGCCGCCGTCCCGCTTGGTGCGGATCACGTCGATCACCGAGTGCGCCATGCACCGACCTCCTCGCCGTCGCCCGGCACCGTCGCCGAGGACGCCCGAGTCTCGCATCCGATCAAGCCCACCGGGGCGATCAGCGCCGGAACCCGCGCTCGCAGCGGCGCGAAGCGAGATCGGAATGCTCAGAGCTCGAAGGCGTCCGGCAGGACCTCGCGCATGGGGCGGATGCCGCGGGGCGTGTCGACCTCGCAGTCCGGCCCGCCGAGCTCGTGCAGCAATTGCCTGCAACGCCCGCACGGCATCAGCAGCTCGCCCGCACCGCTGCGGCAGGCCACCGCGACGAACCGGCCCCCGCCGGTCAGGCACAACTGCCCGGCCAGCGTGCATTCGGCGCACAGCGTCAAGCCGTAGGAGCCGTTCTCCACGTTGCACCCGGACACCACGCGCCCGTCGTCGCACACCGCCGCGGCGCCCACCTGCAATCCCGAATAGGGGCAGTACGCCGTTGCCGCCGCTTCCACGGCCTTCGCGCGCAACCACTCCCAATCCACCGCCACCATCCGCACCTCCCGAACCCGGCGAAGCCCTTCGGCCACGCTGAATACCGCATTTCACGAGCGCTGCGGGACAATGGAGCATTCCCGCCGCCACAAGCACGCACCCGCGCGAACACCGAACCGCCCGCAATGCTTTTGTGAGCTTATGCGCAGCGCAGATGTGGTGACATGGCTCTCCGGAAGGGCCCTTGACGCGGGTGCCGCGCATTGCCCGCGAGTCACGAGTTGATTTCTACATCGATCCACCGGCCCGGCCGCTTTGTCTGGTCGATCACACAGAGCACAGGTGAGTAGGCCACGCCCGAGACGCGGGTCTAGCATCCGAGAAGTCCAAGGCCCTAGTTCAGGTGGCCGGTGACGGGCGTGCGGATGCAGATGCTGACGACTCTCCACCGGTCGTCCCTCGTTCCCGAACGGGCCGCAAGTCCACCAGCGACGTTGGAGGCCTTCCACCATGGCCAGCACCACCGCCTCCGCGGCGGAGGCGCCCGAGCGCGAGGGCAACCCTCGTGCCAAGGGCTCCCTCTACCGCGGCGATCTGGGCATGTGGTCGTGGGTCGCGCACCGCATCACGGGCGTGCTCACCTTCTTCTTCTTGTTCGTGCACGTCCTGGACACCGCACTGGTGCGGGTCTCGCCCGAGGCGTACGACACGGTCATCGAAACGTACAAGAGCCCGATCATGATCCTGTTCGAGCTGGGTCTGCTGGCCGCGGTGCTGTTCCACGCCTTCAACGGCATCCGCGTCATGCTGGTGGACTTCTGGTCGAACGGGCCGAAGTACCAGAAGCCGATGCTGTGGACCGTGCTGGGGCTGTGGCTGGTGCTGATCGTGCCCGCCGCCATCTCGATGCTCACGCGCGCCGTCACGGAATTGTTCGGGGGCTGACCCATGACCACCACTGAAGCACCGCTGTCGGTCGACAAGCCGCGCTCGCCGCACCGCGCCGCCGCCCGCCGCAGCAATTTCGAGCTCTACAGCTGGCTGTTCATGCGGCTGTCCGGCGTCGTGCTGCTGTTCCTCGTGCTCGGGCACATGCTGATCATGCTGTTCCTGGACGGCGGGGTGCACCGGATCAACTTCGCGTTCGTGGCCGGGCGCTGGGCGAACCCGTTCTGGCAGTTCTGGGACCTCACGATGCTGTGGCTGGCCGGGCTGCACGGCGGCAACGGGCTGCGGACCGTCATCAACGACTACTCCCGCAAGGATGCGTCCCGCTTCTGGCTGAAGATGCTGCTGTACGTCTCGGTCGTGCTGACCGTTGGTGTGGGCACGTTCGTGCTGTTCACCTTCGACCCGAACATCGGCTGAGAACCGCCCGCGCAGCTTCGAGGCCCGCCGCTGGGCCTCGCCATCGGCCCTAGGAGGCGACCATGCAACACCACAAGTACGACGTGGTCATCGTCGGCGCCGGCGGCGCCGGGATGCGCGCGGCGATCGAATCGGGCCAGCGCGCCCGCACCGCCGTGCTCACCAAGCTCTACCCCACCCGTTCCCACACGGGGGCCGCGCAGGGCGGCATGTGCGCCGCGCTGGCCAACGTGGAGGAGGACAACTGGGAGTGGCACACCTTCGACACCATCAAGGGCGGCGACTACCTCGTCGACCAGGACGCCGCTGAGGTGATGGCCAAGGAGGCCATCGACTCCGTGCTGGACCTGGAGAAGATGGGCCTGCCGTTCAACCGGACCCCGGAAGGCCGGATCGACCAGCGCCGCTTCGGCGGGCACACCCGCGACCACGGCAAGTCCCCGGTGCGCCGAGCCTGCTACGCCGCGGACCGCACCGGCCACATGATCCTGCAGACGCTGTACCAGAACTGCATCAAGCACGGGGTGGAGTTCTTCAACGAGTTCTACGTCCTCGACGTCACCATGAGCGAGGACGAGAACGGCGAGCAGGTCTGCACCGGCGCCGTCGCCTACGAGCTGGCGACCGGCGAGATCCACGTGTTCGAGGCGAAGTCCGTCGTGTTCGCCACCGGCGGGTTCGGCAAGGTCTTCAAGACGACGTCCAACGCGCACACCCTCACCGGTGACGGCATGGGCATCATCTACCGCAAGGGCCTGCCGCTGGAGGACATCGAGTTCTACCAGTTCCACCCGACCGGCCTGGCCGGGCTCGGCATCCTCATCTCCGAGGCGGTCCGCGGCGAAGGCGGCATCCTCCGCAACGTCGACGGCGAGCGGTTCATGGAGCGCTACGCCCCGACGATCAAGGACCTGGCGCCGCGGGACATCGTCGCCCGCTCGATGGCGCTGGAGGTGCTGGAGGGCCGCGGCTGCGGGCCGAACAAGGACTACGTGCTGCTCGACGTCACGCACCTCGGCGAGGACGTGCTGGAGCAGAAGCTGCCGGACATCACCGAGTTCTCCCGCACCTACCTGGGCGTGGAGCCGCTGGAGGAGCCGGTGCCGGTCTACCCGACCGCGCACTACGCGATGGGCGGCATCCCCACCAACATCGAGGGCGAGGTGCTGCGGGACAACGACACCGTCATCCCGGGCCTCTACGCCGCCGGTGAGTGCGCCTGCGTCTCGGTGCACGGCTCGAACCGGCTGGGCACCAACTCGCTGCTGGACATCAACGTGTTCGGCCGCCGGGCGGGCATCGCCGCCGCCGAGTACGCGGGCGAGCACGAGCACGTCGAGCTGCCGGAGAACCCGGCGAAGCTCGTGGAGGGCATGGTCGAGCACCTGCGCACCGCGCACGGCGGCGAGCGGGTCGCCAAGATCCGCACCGAGCTGCAGGAGACGATGGACGCGAACGCCTCGGTGTACCGCACCGAGGAGACGCTGAAGCAGGCGTTGTCCGACGTGCAGGCGCTCAAGGAGCGCTACGGCCGGATCGCGGTGCACGACAAGGGCAAGCGGTTCAACTCGGACCTGCTCGAGGCCGTCGAGCTCGGGTTCCTGCTGGACCTGGCGGAGTCGCTGGTCAACGCCGCGCTGGCCCGCAAGGAGTCCCGCGGCGGGCACGCCCGCGAGGACTACACCGCGCGCGACGACACCAACTTCATGCGGCACAGCATGTCGTACAAGCAGTTGCCCGACGCCGAGGACCCGAACGCGCCGCTGGGCCTGACCGGCTTCCAGGCCGACATCCGGCTGGACTACAAGCCCGTCGTCGTGACCCGGTACCAGCCGATGGAGCGTAAGTACTGATGACCGCAACCGTTGAGAACACCGAACAGACCGCGGACCTGCCCTCGGACGCCCCGCCGATCCCGGAGGGCGCGACCATGGTCACGGTCCGCATCCAGCGGTTCAACCCGGAGGTCGACGAGGACCTGCACTGGGAGTCCTACCGGATCCCGGCGCTGCCGTCCGACCGCGTGCTGAACCTGCTGCACTACATCAAGTGGTACGTCGACGGATCGCTGACGTTCCGCCGTTCCTGCGCGCACGGCGTGTGCGGCTCCGACGCGATGCGGATCAACGGCGTCAACCGGCTGGCCTGCAAGGTCCTGATGAAGGACATGTTCGCCAAGAGCGGCGAGACGACGATCAGCGTCGAGCCGATCAAGGGCCTGCCGGTGCACAAGGACCTGCTGGTCGACATGGAACCGTTCTTCGAGGCGTACCGGGCGATCAAGCCGTACCTGGTCACCTCCGGCAACGAGCCGACGCGGGAGCGGACCCAGTCCATCGCCGAGCGGGAGCGGTTCGACGACACCACCAAGTGCATCCTGTGCGCGGCCTGCACCACGTCGTGCCCGGTGTACTGGTCCGAGGGCTCCTACTTCGGCCCTGCGGCGATCGTGAACGCGCACCGGTTCATCTTCGACAGCCGGGACGAGGCCGCCGAGGAACGGCTGGACATCCTCAACGACGTGGACGGGGTGTGGCGCTGCCGCACCACGTTCAACTGCACCGACGCCTGCCCGCGCGGCATCCAGGTCACCAAGGCGATCCAGGAGGTCAAGCGCGCGCTGATGTTCCGGCGCCGCTGATCGGCAACGCACCACGGCGCCCGTCCCGGATTCCGGGGCGGGCGCCGTCGCATTCCCGGCCGCGGTGCGCGTGCGCGGCGAGTTCGTCGAACGCCCGATGCTCGGCAGGTCCGCGCGGGCAGGATCACCGGGAGGCGTCGGTGAAGCGTTCGTGGCCGAGCACCGAAAGCAGTTCGAGCTTGGCGTGGCCCTCGGTGCCGGGGGCGGCGGTGAGCACCAGCAGCGCCTGCGACCGATCCTCGGTGAACAGCACCTGGCAGTCCAGCTCGATCGGGCCGAGTTCCGGATGCAGCAGCGTCTTGTGGTCGGTGAAGCGCGTGGCGACCTCGTGGCGCTGCCACAGCTCGGCGAACTCGTCGCTCTCCCGCTGCAACGCCCGCACCAGCTCCCCGGCCGCCGACTTCGCGCCCAGCACGCCGTAGGCCGCGCGCAGGTTGGCGACCTGCGCGCGGCTCTGCCGGTCGCGGTCGTCCACCGGGTAGATCAGCCGCTCCGCGGGGTCGGTGAACCACCGGTAGACCTCGCTGCGGGCGAGGCCGGTGTGCCCGGAGCGGTCGCCGAGCAGGGCCACGGCCATGCGGTTCTGCACCAACGCCTCGCCGAGGCAGGACAGGATCATCGCGGGCGTGTCGTCCAGGCGATCGAGCACCCGCAGCAACGCGGGCGCGACGTGCGTCGCCGCGTCCATGGACGTCGGCGCGCTTTGCCCGGCGATGCGGAACAGGTGGTCGCGCTCGTCGGCGGTGAGCCGCAGCGCGCGGGACAACGCGGTGAGCAGCTGCGCGCTCGGGTGCGGGCCGCGGCGCTGCTCCAGCCGCGTGTAGTAATCCGTGGACATACCGGCCAGCGACGCCACTTCCTCGCGGCGCAAACCGGGTGTCCGCCTGCGCGCGCCGTCGGGCAGGCCGACGTCGCCGGGCCGCAGCGCCTCCCGGCGGCGGAACAGGAAGCTCGCGAGCGCTGCACGGTCCATGTCCCCAGCATGGCCCGCCCGGCCGCCCCCATCCAGGGATCGCGGGTCCCCCGGAGCACCGGTCTCTGCACCGTTGCCGATTTCCCGGTGAAACTCAGGGCATGGACATCACCGGAAACACGATCTTCATCCCCGGCGCCACCAGCGGCATCGGGCTGGCCCTCGCGCTGCGGTTGCAGGCGAAGGGCAACACGGTCGTGGTCGGCGGCCGCCGCGCGGAACTGCTCGAACGCATCGGCGCCGACCACGGGCTGGACACCGCGCGGATCGACACCACCGACCCCGCGAGCATCCGCGCCGCTGCGGCCGAGGTGCTGGCCCGCCACCCCGAGCTGAACGTCCTCGTCCCGATGGCGGGGATCATGCGCGTCGAGGACTGGCACCGGCCCGAGTCCTTCCTCGGGTCGGCGGAAGAGGTCATCACCACCAACGTGCTGGGACCGATCCGGCTCATCGCCGAGTTCATCGAGCACCTCCGGACCCGGCCGGACGCCACGATCCTCACCGTTTCGTCCGGGCTGGCGTTCACCCCGCTGGCGGCGACGCCCAGCTACAACGCCTCGAAGGCCGCGATCCACATGCTCACCGAGTCGATCCGGTTGCAGCTGGCCGACACCAGCGTGCGGCTGCAGGAGATCGAACCGCCCGCGGTGCGCACCGAACTGCTGCCGGGCCAGCAGGACAGCGAGCACGCGATGCCGCTGGCCGAGTTCGCCGACGAGGTCATGTCGCTGCTCGAGAACCTGCCCGAAGCCCGCGAGATCCAGGTGGAGAACGTGAAGTTCCTCCGCTACGGCGAAGCGCGCGGCGACTACGACCAGGTCGTCGCCGCGCTCAACGCCGCCGACCCGCACGGCAAGTGACCGGCGTTCGGATCCGGCGGATCCGTCACCGCCGGTGCCAGAACAGCACTTCGGGGTTTTGCTCGGTCGGGCGGTCGAGGATCGGCTGAGGCAGCTGCCGCAGCTGCTGGTCGAGGAACGCGGCGACGTAGCGGTTCCCCAGTTCGGCACCACGCGCCCCGGGCAGCGGCGTTCCGGGGTGGTGGATGCCGTACTGGTTGCCCAACATCGTCACGTCGGTCGCCGACCCGTGCCCGGAGCCGTTCAGGGTGATCCAGCGCTTCCACCCGTGCAGGCGCTCCCAGGTGCTGCGGAGCATCGGGACGTGGTGATTCGGCCACGGCGTCGGGTCCACCCGTGGCTGGTGCTGTGCACTGCTGCGTGCCGACGCCGGTCAGCTGCGGGTCGCGCGGAAGGCGCGCCAGCCGAGCACGCCGATGATCGTGCCGAGCACCAGCGAGACCGCCGCGATCACGAAGTGCACGTACAGGAAGGCCGTGGGCGAGGCGCCCGCCCAGGACTTCTCGTTGATCCAGATGTTGCGGAAGAAGGCGGGCCACAGCAGCCACGACCAGACCCCGAAGGCGAGCAGGAACAGCGCGGTACGGCGGGAGAACTTCACGCCTGCCAGTATCCGCCCGCCGCTGTCGCCGGCCGCACCTGGCCTCCGCTCGTCGCGCGGTGCCCGAACCGCGCACCCGCCCGTTCTCGGCGGACACCGAAAGTCGTACGGACGAATCCCGCGCAGGCCGCGTTTCGCTAGCCTTGGCGGGTGCCCGCGAGAACTCTCCCCCCGGTCCGCAGGTCCATCCCAACCGCACCGGAATCGCCGGTGCCGCAAGGAAAAGCCGGATTGCGCGTCGGCACCGCGCTATGCGCTGCGCTGACCCTGCTCGGCTCGAGTCCGGCCGTCGCGACGGCCCAGCCCGCGTGCCCGAACGCGGTCCAGCCGCCGGCACCGGTCGACACCTCCGAGGTGCCCGCGCCGGGAATGCCGAGTCCGCCGCCGCTGCCGGTGCCCCCGGAGCCCGTCGGCGGCGAACGGCTCGCCGAGTGCGCCGAGATCACGCCGCCCGGTGTGGCCGCACCGCCGGTCGACCAGGTGGGCGCGCAGTCGTGGGTGCTAGCCGACCTGGACAGCGGGGAGGTGCTCGCGGCGCGCGATCCGCACGCCCGGCACCGGCCTGCCTCCACGATCAAGGTGCTCACCGCGCTGCTGGCGCTGCGCGAGCTGGACCTGGCCGACACGATCACCGCGACCCAAGCCGATGCCGACCAGGAAGGCAGCAAGGTCGGCCTGGAACCCGGCACGACCTACACGGTGCATCAAGTGCTCTCCGGAATGATCATGCAGTCCGGCAACGACGCGGCGCACGCGCTGGCGGTCAAGCTGGGCGGTGTCGACGAGACCGTCCGCAAGATGAACGCGCTCGCGCCCCGGCTCGGCGCGCACGACACGCGCACCGCGAGTCCGTCCGGATTGGACGGACCGGGGATGAGCACCTCGGCCTACGACCTGGCGGTGATCTTCCGCACCGCGATGCAGAACCCGGAGTTCGCGCGAATCGCCGGGACCGAGCAGATCCAGCTGCCCGGTAAACCCGGTGGTCCGCCGATGCCGGTGAGCAGCGACAACTCGGTGCTGTTGAACTACCCCGGCGCGCTGGGCGGCAAGACCGGGTTCACCGACGACGCGCGGCACACGTTCGCCGCGGCCGCCGAGCGCGGCGGCAGGCGGCTGGTGGCGGTGCTGATGCGCGGCGAGAACAAGCCGGTCCGGTTGTCCAAGCAGACCGAGAACCTGCTCGACTACGGGTTCGGCCTGCCCGCCGCGGCGCCGGTCGGGCGGCTGGTGTCCGAGCCGCCGAAGCCTTCGGTCGTGGACGCCGCGCCCGAACCGCAGGCCGGTGCGGATTCCGCGGACGCGCAGGCGCAGGGAGCGATGTCCGGCACGCTCGGCTGGCCGTTGACGCTGCTCGCGGCAGCGGTGATCGCGGTGTCGGGGCTGTTCGCGCTGCGGCAGCGCCGGGCCAAGCTGGCCGCCGCGCGCAGGAACGCGGACTCCTCCGACGAACACCCCTGATCCCGCCGTGGATCGGTCCGAGCGGCACCAGGTTCTGCTTGAAAAGCAGCGGCGCCCGAGGCGGCCTGCGCGGACCACTCCCCGGACGGCGCCTGGCCCGGCGCGCTGTGCACGGCGCCTCACCCGGTCGTTCTAGGTAGTACTCGGGTAATCGTGCGGGTTCGACGCGATGCGAGACGCGGGATTCTCGATTGCAGGAGCCGCCGGCAGCGCCGCCGGGCAGCCGGTCCGGGGAGCAGAGTGCCGGACCGGTTCCCACGCCCCGGGTTCGGTCGCAGGGCGGCTCCGGCCCCGCGCGGTCCCCCACGACCGCGCGGGGCGCGGCCCGCCCGGCCTAGCCCCGAACCAGGCCGGGGGGCCGCCCGGATCACTTCCGGCGACGCAGCACCCAGCCGAGGATGGCGCCCAGCCCGAAAACTCCCCCGAGGACGCCGCGCCCCGGCCGGTGCACCCGCACGATCGGCCGGATCACCGCGGGCGGCGGAGGCGCCGGCTGCGCGGTCCGCTCGTTCTCCGGCGCGGTAGCCGTCCACGCCGCCACGAACAGGATGAACCGCGAAGTCAGGTTCGCGAACACCAGCAACCCCAGGATCGGGCCGAACGCGGCAGCCGCGGGCGAGCCGGTGACGCTGTTCAGGTAGATCACCCCGACCTGCTTGAGCACCTCGAACCCGACCGCGGCGAACAATCCGCCCCACATGGCGCTGCGCATCGACACGGGAATGCGCGGCAGCCGTGCCAGCACCAAGGTGAACACGACCCAGCCCGCTGCCAGCGACAGCAGCGTCGCGAGCACGCCGAGCACGATCCGCGCGGCCAGCGTCGTCTCGATCCCGGCGAGCGAGAACAGCCAGCGCCCGACACCGCCGCCGACGGCGCTGAGCCCGAACGACACCGCAAGCGCGAGCCCCAGCCACAGCAGCGACAGCAGGTCCGAGCCGAGCCGCCGCAGCATCGGCGGCGCCTCGAACTGCTGGCTCCACTGGGCCGTCAGCGCCTCCCGCAGGTTCGTCAGCCAGCCCAGCCCGGAATACAGCGCCACCAGCAGCCCGATCACGCCGACCGCGCCCGCCTGGTTGATGGCCTGCTCCACGACCTGGTTGAGCAGGCCGCTCATCGACGGGTTCGGCACCGCCTCGGTGATCGAGCGGCGCAACTGCTCCAGCAGGTCGCGGTTGCCCGCGAGCACGAACCCGGCGACCGCGAACCCGATCATCAGCAGCGGAACGAGCGCGAGCACGCTGAAGTAGGTGACCGCTGCGGCGTAGTAATCGCCGTACTGGCTCTGGTAGCGCTCGTACGAGCGGATCAACCGGTCCAGCCACCCGTGCCTGCGGCGGAGCCGTTCCAGCCTGCCGGGCGGTTCCGCCTCGGCTGCGCTGCGCGCCGGTTGGCTGCGATCCGGCAAAGTGCACCTCCCAGGACTGTCCGGGATTGCCCCGAACGGGCTCAGAGGCTACCGCCGAATGATCTCGTCAGCCCGCAGGCGGCAGGAACCCGACGCGGTCGTAGGTGGTGCGCAGGGTCCGCGCGGCCACCTCGCGGGCCCGCTCGGCGCCGCGGCGCAGCACCTTGTCCAATTCGGACGGATCCGCCAGGTAGGCGTTGACCTGCTGCTGGAACGGCGTGACGAACTCGACGAAGGCTTCGCCGGTGTCCTTCTTCAGGTCGCCGTAGCCCTTGCCCTCGTAGGCGGCCTGCAGTTCGCCGATGCTGCGCCCGGTCAGCTCCGCGTTGATCACCATCAGGTTGCTCACGCCGGCCTTGTGCTCCGGGTCGTAGCGGATTTCGCGCTCGTTGTCGGTGACCGCCGAACGCAGCTTCTTCGCCGCGCGCTTCGGGTCCTCCAGCAGGTCGATGACCCCGCTGGGCTGCGACTTGCTCATCTTCGCGCCCGGGTCCTGCAGGTCCTGGATCTTCGCGGCGGCCTCCGGGATGTGCGCGGCGGGCACCGTGAAGGTCGTGCCGAAGCGGGAGTTGAACCGCTGCGCGAGGTTGCGGGTCAGCTCCAGGTGCTGGCGCTGGTCCTCGCCGACCGGGACCGCGTCGGCCTGGTAGAGCAGGATGTCCGCGGCCTGCAGCACCGGGTAGGTGAACAGCCCGACGCTGATGTGGTCGGCTTCCTGCCGCGCGGCCTTGTCCTTGAACTGCGTCATCCGGCCGGCTTCGCCGTACCCGGCCTGGCATTCCAGCACCCAGCCGAGCTGCGCGTGCTCGGGCACGTGGCTCTGCACGAACAGCGTCGAGCGCTCCGGGTCGATGCCCAGCGCGAGCAGCTGCGCCGCCGACACCCGGGTGCGCTTGCGCAGCAGTTCCGGATCCTGCTCGACGGTGATCGCGTGCAGGTCGACGATGCAGTAGAAGGCGTCGCTGTCGTGCTGCATCCGCGCCCAGGAGCGCAGTGCGCCGAGGTAGTTGCCGAGGTGGAACGAGTCGGCGGTGGGCTGGATGCCGGACAGGACGCGGGGCACTCGCGCGGGCGCCGCGTCGCCGGACTGCCGCGCCTGGCCTGCCGGAGTCTGCTGGGTGGCGGAATCGTCGCTGCTCACCCGTTGATTCTCGCAAGCCGCGCCCGGACAGGCGGACCGGGTGCGCGCAGATTCAGCTCTTGCGCTGGTTCTCCGGCTGGATTTCGACCTTCTTGCGGCGCAGCACTCCCGCGACCATGCCTGCGATGCCGAAGCCGACGGCGGCGAGGCCGACGGGGGTGGCCATCGATTCGAACGGGTTGACGTCCTGGGCGAGCGCGGGGCGCGGTCCGGCCGCCTGCGCGGTCGCGGTGCCGAGGACCGCGGTGGCCAGCAGCATCCCGAGGACGAGTCCTCGCGTGGTCATGCGTGCAAATCGGCTACGCACGAGCGTTGCCTCCCTTAACGGTTAACCCGTACGGGTCACAAACTCTCTGAACCCGGTTGCGGACCGTACCGATCGCGGGTGAACTCCACGATCGCGTTGCGTAAACCGGCCACGACGCAAAGATCCTATTTTCCCCCTGCGACCCCCCGACACCGGGTACCCTTGACAGCCCGTCTGTCACTGATCGCTCCTGGTGAGCGCGCACGCTTAGCTCGATACGGTGAACCCGGAAGGACGTCAGGGTGAGAACGACCACTCACCCGCCCGAGTGGCAATACCGGCAAAGATCAACTCAGCTGCCCGTCCACGCGGCTCTGGCGTGGCCGACGGCTCGGCGGCGCGAAGCACGGATTCAGCCGCCGGGTTCGACCCAGCCGCGGCGTTCGCCTTCGGCGATGACCTCCCGGGCGGCTGTCCACAATGGAGCCGATGCGTCGCCGATGACCGACTTGCGCTCGCGCACGGTGTCCGCGGTGACGCCCGGAGTGCGCCAGGTGCCGCCCTGCGCGAGCCAGTTCAGCAGCAGCGGCTGCATCCGGTCCATCGCCTTGGCGAACCGCGCCTCCGGAGTGCGGCGAGCCTCGAATTCGTCCCACCGCTCGCGGAAGTGTTTCGCCTGGTCGGACGGCAGCAGGCCGAACAACCGGTCGGCGGCGGCTTCTTCGCGCTGCTGCTGGCTTTCCCTGCCCGCGTCGTCGTAGAGCGGCGTGTCGCCCGCGTAGATCTCGATGAGGTCGTGCACCACCACGAGCTGCACGGTCCGCCCGACGTCGATCGGCTCGTCGGAGTGCTCGGCGAGCACGGTCACCATCAGCGCCAAGTGCCACGAGTGCTCGGCGTCGTTCTCCCGCCGATCCACCGCGGCCAGCGGCGATTGCCGCAGCACCGCTTTTAGCTTGTCCACTTCGGCCAGGAAAACCAGCTGTTCCCGCAACCGGCCACCCACGGCGTCCGGCAGCGGAGTGCGCTCGGCGAGCAATGCGTCGTCGTCGAAGTCCACGCACTCACCATGGCAACCCTGTCCGGCCGGAACAACCGTGCGGACGGGTAGAACTCCGGAGTCCTCTGCGGCGCACCTCGGCCCACGACATTCAATTAAAGAATTTGCGCGGCGGAACTTTCGCGGACATACCTCAACGAAAGATCGCGCGGCGCGCTCGCCGCGGAAGCTGATATCGTCTTCGCCACCGTCGTACGAAGGAGTCGGATTGCCTGAGTCGCTGAGCACGGCCGCTGTCGACGAAGCCCTTGCCGGGATCGAAGGCTGGAGCCGTGCTGGGAACGCCATTGCGCGCACTTGGGAGCGCAAGGGGTTCAACGGTGCCATTCAGCTCGTGAACGTGATCGCGTTCATCGTGAACAACCTGAACCATCACCCCGATATTCGGGTGCACGACTACAAGTACGTGACCGTCACCTCGACGACGCACGTCGCCGACGGCATCACCGAACACGACCTGGAACTCGCCCGGAAGATCAATAAAACGGTGGACGAGAGCTGAGCGATCGAGGCCCCTGCCCGACAGGGGCCTCTTGCTCCTCCCGAAAGCGCTGAAGGGGGATCGGCTGGTCAGCATGGAAAGTGACCAGGCTCAGTTCACCTCTTTCAACTCATAGAGCCGCCCCAAGGCAACAATCCGCTTTCGTAGCTCGCGCTCAGGGATGCTCAACCCTTCTGGATCCAGCGCTTCGCGGATGATCGCCCGCGCTGCGCCTTCGAGTTGGTTCAACGGGATCAGAGATAGATCCGGACCCTGCAAATTCCGGCATGACTCCTTTCGACGGCCCGTCCTGTAAGTAGTTTCGGAGTCACGCGCCGTGCGCGGTAGGGTTTAGCCGTTCACAAGGGTTCACAAGGGGGAGCCGTGAGCACTGGAGCAGATCTCCGCGCCGCGCGGGAGGCAGCAGGGCTGAGCCTGAACCGCAAGGCTGAGCGGACGCACTTCACCAAGGCTCATCTCTCGATGGTCGAGACCGGTAAGCGCTCAGCCGTTCCCGACGTGGTGGCTGCGTACGAGCAGGCACTAGGGATGCCGCTGAGCCCTGCTCCAGGAGACCCGCTCCGTGTCGCGCACGAGTGGCTTGTTTCGACCTCTCCGATGGCCGTGCACACCCGTTCGGGCCGGAAGGTCGGCAATTCCCTCGCCAGCGAGCTAGAAGCTCGCGTAGTGGATCTGAGATACCTTGACGACACGGTGAGCAGCGATGAGCTAGGCCCGGTCATCTTCAAGGAACTGGGCGAGGCGGAGAGCCTGATCCGCTCAGCGAGCTTCACAGAACCTGTCGGCCGGAGGCTGTTCACCGCAGTGGGAGAGCTGGCCCAGCTAGCAGGCTGGGTAGCCAGTGACGCGGGCGAATACCGGCAGGCAGAGCGCTTCTACCTTTCAGGTGTCGCAGCGGCGAATGAGGCCCGCGACAAGGTTCTAGGAGCCCAACTCCTATCCAGCCTCAGCTACCAAATAGCGAACGTCGGTAATCCCGCGGACGCTGCGCTGCTCGCTCGCACCGCGATTATGGGAGCGCAGGAAGCTACTCCGCTGGTCCGCGCGCTCTTGCTGGAACGTGTCGCATGGGCGTCCGCCAAGGCCGGAGACATCGAAGCCACCTGGCGAACACTGGACATGGTCGATGACACCTATGAACGGCGCGGGGCGGATGAACCGGAGTGGGTGTATTGGCTCAACAGAGCCGAGATCGACGTCATGGCGGGACGCTGCCTGATCGAACTCGGCAAACCCGACAAGGCGGCGCCGCTGCTGTCCTCCGCCATCGCCACGTACCCCGCTGAGCACGCCCGGGAGGTAGCCCTCTACCTCTCCTGGCTCGCCGAATCCCACGCACGGGCAGGCGAGTTCGACGCTGCACGGGAAGCCCTGGAGCGTGGCCGCTCCTACAGCTCAGCGATGCCGTCCGCCCGGACCGACGCCCGACTGGACGCAGTACAGCGACTGCTCCCCTGCTGATCAAGGCTGGTCGAAGGTCACCGTCACCGGGGCGTGATCGCTCCAGCGCTTGTCGTAGCTCGGAGCCCGTTCCACCCACGCCTCGGAGGCGCGAGCGGCCAGGCCCGGGGTGGCGGCCTGGTAGTCGATCCGCCAGCCGGAGTCGTTGTCGAACGCCTTGCCGCGGTAGGACCACCACGAGTACGGGCCGGGGCCTTCCGGGTGCAGCGAACGGACGACGTCGACGTAGCCGAGTTCGTCGAAGACGCGGTCCATCCAGGCCCGCTCCTCCGGCAAGAACCCGGCGTTCTTGCGGTTCGCCTTCCAGTTCTTCAGGTCCACCTCGCGGTGCGCGATGTTCCAGTCGCCGCACACCAGCACTTCCTTGCCGCCTTCCGCCGCGCGGGTGCGCAGCGCGTCCAGGTGCGGCAGGAATTCCGCCATGAAGCGTTCCTTCTCGTCCTGACGCGCAGTGCCGACCTCGCCGCTGGGCAAGTACAGGCTGGCGACCACGACTTCGGGCAGCTCCACTTCGACGTAGCGGCCGCTGTCGTCGAATTCCGCGCTGCCGAAACCGACGCGGGAACTCTCCGGCCGCGCCCGCGAATACACCGCCACGCCACTTCGGCCCTTGGCGGAACTGGGCGCCAGCACGGTGTGCCAGCCCTCGGGTTCGCGGACGGAAGCGGTGAGCTGGTCCGGTTCCGCCCGGGTCTCCTGCAGGCAGATCACGTCGGCGCCGGTGCCTGCCAGCCATTCGACGAAGCCCTTCTTGGCGGCGGCCCGCAATCCATTGACGTTCACGGTCGAGACGGTGAGCACGGGCCCGAGCCTAACGATCCCCACCGCAGGGCCGTTGCGCCGCCGGAACGAACCACCCGCGGGGATGTGCGCAACATCGCACTTGTTGATCATGCCGCCTGCGACCTGCTCGAACGCTTTACAACCGGTGCAACCGGTAGGGCATGATGGGCTAGACTTCGCCGTCTGGATCTTGGGTCATCCGGACGGTGGATAATCCGGAACCTGGGTAACGGACAGTGCCGACGGCACGACGAAGTGTCCATGGGAACGACCGTGCGGAATGCGGGAGGTCTGGACGTGACCACGGATGGAGCCGCGGGCAGCGGCCCCACCGCTCGTCGCCTGGTGCTGGGGGGCCAGCTGCGCAGGTTGCGCGAGGCCAGCGGCATCTCCCGGGACGACGCGGGCTACGAGATCCGCGGCTCCGGCTCCAAGATCAGCAGGCTGGAGCTCGGCCGCGTCGGCTTCAAGGAGCGCGACGTCGCCGATCTGCTCACCCTCTACGGCGTGGCCGACGAGACCGAGCGCGCGACGTTCCTCGAAATGGTCCGCCAATCCAACCAGCCCGGCTGGTGGCACCGCTACAGCGACCTCGTCCCGTCCTGGTTCCAGGACTACGTGGGACTGGAGGAGTCGGCTTCCCGGATCCAGACCTACGAGATCCAGTTCGTCCCCGGCTTGCTGCAAACCGAGGCGTACGCCCGCGCGATCGCCAGCCAGGGAATGCCGGAGGCCGTGGACGAAGAGGTGGATCGCCGGGTCGGCCTGCGGATGTACCGCCAGCGGCTGTTCAACCAGCCGAACGCGCCGAAGTTGTGGGCGGTGATCGACGAGTCGGTGCTGCACCGCCCGATCGGCGGCCGCGCGGTGCTGCGCGAGCAGATCGAACACCTGCTGGAGATCACCAAGCTGGCCACCGTGTCGTTGCAGGTCCTGCCGTTCGATCTGGGCCGCTCCGGTGCCGAGGGCGCGTTCTCCATCCTGCGCTTCGCCGAGCCGGAGATCCCGGACATCGTGTACCTGGAGCACCTCTGCGGCGCGCTCTACCTGGACAAGCCGGAAGACGTGGAGATCTACAGCAAGGTCAGCCACCGGCTCGCCGTGGACGCGCAGACCCCGGAGGCCACTCGCAAGACCTTGCAAGCAGCCCGCAAGAACCTCCTCGACTGAGATTTACCTCACACGTTCCGCAGGCCTGAGCTTCGCTGCGTTACCTCGCGCGAACACAATCGATCGGCCGAGCAGGATTAATCTGGGATTCGGTCGGATCGCCGACCGCAGTGCGTGATCAATAACCACCGGATCGTGACCACCCCGGCTAGTCGTGCGCCTGCACGTGCATTCATCATTCCATTGTTCAGTGATACGGTCCTTGCACGACCGGATGCACGTGCAGATGGTCGTTGCAAGCAAGTCGGGGAAAGGCTGGGTACTTCGATGCCGGAGATCCGCAACGGAATGACCGCACAGCACGTGCCCGAGGCGGCCTGGCGCAAGAGCGCCTACAGCGGCTCGGTCGGCAACTGCGTCGAACTGGCGTCGCTGCTCGACGGCGAGATCGCCGTGCGGAACTCCCGCTACCCCGACGGCCCCGCGCTGATCTACACCCGAGATGAGATCGCGGCCTTCCTGTCGGGTGCCAAGGACGGCGAGTTCGACGACCTGATCGTCTGAACCCGCCTGGCGCCCGCAACAGCTCCGACCAGCCCTCTCGCACAACCCTCGGTGGCGTCATGAAAGAGATAACGGACGGCTTGCAGGCACTGATCGCCCGCGACTTCCACTTCGCCCATCCCCGGGCCTCCGACGGCTCGCTGATCGCCGTCGTCGGGATCCGGGCGCACCACGGCGTGATCGACATCGTGCAGCTATACGGCGAGGACGACGCCGACGCGGCGCGCATCCCGGGCGAGGAACCGGACGTGCTGTTCCCCAAGACCGTGCTGTGGCGCACCGTGGGTCCGGCCGACGAGGTCATCGCAGAGGCGCTGGAACTGGCCGACCCGGAACCGGAACACTCCGGGCAGGCCGGCGGATGCTGGGTCCCCACCCGAGCGGGACGGTCGACCTGGCTGGCCGCCTCGGCCTGAGCCCGGGCGCCATCGCAAGCCGGAGGTTTGCAGGACCTCCCCACCACACCCCCCCCGTTCCGATCCCGGTGCCTGCCCGCACCCGCCGCGACTCCCAGCCCCGAACCCCCCGAAGTGCGTGGAGCCGCGGCCGGTACGAATCGCCCGCGCGTTCGCGGCCGCCGCTGCTGCGGCCCCGCGCGGTGGCACGGCCCGGAGAAGCACCCCGAGTGCGGTGCGGCGACGGGGCCGCGGGACGAGTCGCCCGCGGCCCCGCTCCGACTTTTCAGTGCATTCCCCGCAGAAGGACAGCGGTGCCTGCGTGCGCGGTCGCCGCTGACCAGCAGTGCGCATGCGGCTTTTCGGCCTAGGTCATCCGGTCGACGACAACGTCCGCGCGGGCCGCGCGTCCCACGGGTGGCAGAGCCGCGCAGTGGCGGAAAGTCCGGCTCTTCCGGCCGAAGGACCGATCCCCGCCTGCACTGCGGCAGAGGACCGTGGTCCGGGCCAGGCGCGGTGGCGCGCCGGATCGAACGAACGCGAGGAGGACGTTGTGTCCGGAGCAACTCCGACGAACTTCGGCGGAGGCGGGGCGGTCGCCGAACGGATCAGCAAGCGGTTCGGCACCGAACGCGCCCTGACCGCGCTGCGCGGGATCAGCCTGCGCGCCGAACCGGGCCATTGCACCGCCGTGCTGGGTTCTTCCGGAGCGGGCAAATCGGTGCTGCTGCGCTGCCTGGCCGGGTTGGAAAGGCCCACCGAGGGGGCGGTGCGGGTCGGCGGCACCGACCTCGGGCGGCTCGGCGAGGTCGAGCTCACCGAGTTCCGCCGGGACCGGATCGGCGTGGTCTACCAGCACGGCAACCTGCTGCCGGAGCTGACCGCGGAGGACAACCTGCTGCTGCCGTTCGACATCTCCGGTCGCCGCCCGGACCGGTCGCGGTTGGACCGCGTGCTGGACGCGCTGGAGGTGCGGGAACTGCTGGAGCGCAGGCCGCACCAGCTGGCCGGGCCCGAGCAGCAGCGCGTCGCGCTGGCGCGGGTTCTGGTGCAGCGGGCGGACGTGCTGCTGGCCGACGAACCGACCGGGGCGCTGGACGCCGTCACCGCGCGGCACATGCTGCGCGTGCTGCGCCGCTGCACCGACGAGTTCGGCCAGACGGTCGTGCTGTTCTCCGCCCATCCGCGTTCGGCCGCTTACGCCGATCGGATCGTCACGCTCGACGACGGGCGCGTGACGAAGGAATGGGAGCCCGCGGCCGGCTGCCGCTGCGCGCAGGCCGAGGGGGCCACCGAGCACATCGCGTGAGCAGGCCGCGAACGGCCGCGCCGGGTTGCCGATGCGATCACCGCGCCGCGGCGGAGGGCCCCGAGTGGAGCAGGTCGCGCTAGGCGACAAGGCGTCGGGGCGATACGACCGGCGGCCCGCGCGGTCGGTAGTGCGATCATTGCTGCCTTGCGGTGTCCGCGGGCGCCGCAGCCGATTCTCCGCCGCTCGCCGACCGGCCGAGCCCGGCGCGGCGCCGCGGCGCGATCCTCCGAGCGCGCGAGAACGAGAGCGGGCCGATGCCAGCAGAACCCGACCCGATCCGGGTCCGCGAACTGACCGTCGAACCGCACGGGGCGACGGTGCTGATCCTGCAATCCACCGGCGACGAGGCCGAACGCCGGTTGTTCCGCTCGATCCCGGTCGCCGCGGGCGACGGGCTGGTGCTGGCCTCGGCGCCCGCGATCCGCTCCGGGACGTTCCGCCAGGCGTTGCGGCACGCCTGCAGGCTCGCGCTGACCGCGGCCGCCCGCCGCCGACCGTCCACTTCGGACCAACCGAGGCTGTTCCTGGCGATGTCCGGGGCCGGTGCGGTGGACGGGCGCGGCCGGGCGCTGGCGCAGAAGGTCTCCCGCGAGTTCGCCGCGCAGATCTACGCCCCGGACGGGCCGGTGACGTTCGTGCTCGGCGGCTCGATCTTCGCGGGTGCCGACCACCACGGCTGGGTGCGGTTCACCGGCGGGCGCCGGTGCGAACTGCACGGTGCCCGCTATCCGCGGCCGGATTGGGAGAACCAGCTGCCGCGCGGCGTCGTCACCGACGGCGGGCTGCACACCCGGCCGGTTCCGGCGGGGCTGGCGATCTCGGGCTCGGCCAGCAGCGCGGAGGACGTGGTCAGCCACGCGGTCGCCGTCTCGGCCGAACACCCGAGGCTGGTGCTCGGCTCCCCCGGCGGCGAACCGATCGCGCCGCACCAGGTCGCTGCGCTGCTGCGGCGGTTCCCGCGCGCGCTGCGGGACCGGATGCAGCTCGTCCCGGCCGATCCGGCCACGATCACCGCGGATTGGCTGGGCAGGCTCGCCGAACTCGTCGGGCAGGAACTCACCAGCAGTGCCGGGCTGATCCGGCACGGCGGGCAGGCAGGCGGCCGGCCGGAGTTCGTGTTCGTCAGCGACGACCGGGGAAATCCGCGGTGGCAACCGTTCGCGGCGTTGTTGCGGCACCTGCCGGACCGGCGGTCGCTGCCGCTGCTGGCAGCGGCCCCGCCGGACGGCTGGATCGCGTCCGCGCCGTTGCAGTACCGGTGGGCTCGTTCACCGGGGCCGCAGCCGGGACCGCACGAGGTCGTGGCGAAGGTGGTTCCCGCCGGACTCGCCATGCTGCCCGCCGCGCAGGCGGCGACCGCCGTCTCGGCCGACCGGCTGGCGTTCGAGCCTGCGCGGCTGACCATCGCGCTCGGTTCGCCGTGCACACCGCTGCCCGCGGAGATGCCGGTCCGGTTGCACCACCTGCTGAACGGGCTCACGCCGGAGCAGCGGGCGTGCGCGCGGCTGCTGGTGCTCGGCGTCGCGGGCAGGCAGGCGCGCGCGGAGCTGTTCGCGGCCGCGGGCGCGATGGCGGGACAGCTGGTGTTCCCCACGGTGCTCTCGGCCGACTCCGACGAGACGACGGATTCCGGCGCCGAATCGATCGCCTACCGCGCAGCGATGTCCGGCGCTGATGTCGCTTGCGCGGAGCCGTCGACCGAGGCGTTTCCGAGGCCTGGTGCGGTGTCGGCGGGGAAAGCCGGGTCGTGCGGGGACATCGCGGAGCGCGAAGGCTCGCGGTCCGGTCGTGCGGGGGAAGCGACGGTCGCGTTGCGCCTCGTTGTCGACGCGACCGAAAAGGACGTTGCCGCGCATAGCACTGAGGTGGCGGCAGCGGACGATTCCGCAGCGACATCGGTCCTTTCGTCCGCAGCGAGCGGTGAGTCCGCGGAGACTCACCCGACGGGCGGGCGGACCGCGCTGAACGAGCCGACGGTCCGGAACTTGACGGTCGCGGCCGGAAGTCCGGCTGTTCGCACGCGATCCGGGCCGAGCGCGCCGGAATCGGGGGCGAGCTGGAAGACCGTCAAGATCGAACGTGCTGCGCTGGCCGCGCCTGCCGGTGACGGGGCGGCGACCCCGCCGGAGGCTGGGCCGGCGGAGGCTGGGCCGGCGGCGACTGTCCCACCGAAGACTGGGCGGCCGGATACCGAGCACCCGGAACCCGAGCACCCCGAACCCGAGCACCCCGAACCTGAGCACCCCGAACCCGAGCGGCCGGAAGCCGGACGAAGGAGGCGCGGGCCGACCGAACCCAGGCGGGCGGAGCCTCGGCCGGAACCCGGGCGAACGGGAACCGGAAAGCCGGAGTCGCTGCCGAAGCGCCAGCCGGGCGCCTCGGACTGGTCGAAGCAGCGGAGGCTGCGCGAGGCGCGGCGGCGGAAGGCGAACTCGACCGGTCACGCCGACACCCCGTCTTCCTCGGACACACCGGCCACCGACTAGGCGAGTGCGGCCGATCCGACGGAAGTGCCGACGCTGCCCGCCACAGCGCGGAGCATCGCACCGTCACGTGCGGATTCGACGCAAAAAGCCCGCCAGTGGCCGGAAATGCTGCTCGATCGCGAACCCGGCGCCGCCCGCTCGCCCGGCAACTCGACCGGCGCAAGAAGAGGTCGGCGCTCGCAGGCGCGGCAACCGATCGAACCGCAGCGAACGGACCAGGGGAACGCAGCCGGATTCGCAGCGGAAGTGACCGCGGCACCGGCTCGGCTCATCCCACGCTGGCGCGCGCACGCCGACGAAAGCGGGCTCGCCGACCAGTGCTCGGAAGCCCGCGGCTCCGCGCGCTGCGGGCTCAACGAGCGGTGAGCTCCAAGTCCGCCGCCTTCAGCACGGTCAGGTCCGCGGGCAGCGCGTCGTTGTCCGCGGCCAGCCGGGAAGCCTGCCTGCCGGTCATGTCCTCGAAGACCTTGCGCGCGGTGCGGCCGTTGCCGAACGTGCCGTCCTTCGGGATCGCCTCGAAGTAGTCCAGCAGTGCCTGCACGGCCTCCGCATCGAGCTGGTAGTCGTGCTTGCGGCACTGCGTTTCGACGATCGTGACCAGTTCGTCCGGGCTGTAGTTGGCGAACTCGATGGTGCGGCTGAACCGGGATTCCATGCCGGGGTTCGCGCGCAGGAAATCCTCCATCTCCTTGGAATAGCCCGCGGCGATCACCACGACGTCGTCGCGGTGATCCTCCATCAGCTTCACCAGCGTGTCGATGGCTTCCTTGCCGAAGTCCGGCCCGGTACCGCCGCTGCCTGCGCTGAGCGCGTAAGCCTCGTCGATGAACAGCACCCCGCCGAGCGCGGTGTTGAACGCCTCGGTCGTCTTGATCGCGGTGCCGCCGATGATCTGCGCGACCAGGTCCGCGCGGGAAACCTCGATCAGGTGGCCCACGCGGAGCACGCCGAGCTCGGCGAGGATCTCGCCGTAGAGCCGGGCGACGGTGGTCTTGCCGGTGCCGGGAGAGCCCGCGAACACCAGGTGCCGCGCCATCGGCGGTGCGGACAGGCCCGCGTCCACCCGCCGCTTGGCCATCTTGTTCAGGTTGACCAGCGAGGTCACTTCCTTCTTGACGCCCTCCAGGCCGACCAGGCGATTCAGCTCGCCCAGCGGGTCGGAAGCGCTCGGGGCCTTCTCGCGGGCCTGCGGCGCGGGCTGTTCGGCGGGTTGTTCGGTGGTCGCCGCCGCCGAGCTCCCGTAGGCGTCCTGCGCGCCGTTGCCGCCGCTGATCAGGTCCTGCACCGTGATCTCCGCGGCGGGGCGCAGCTGCCGGACTCCGCTGCCCCGGTTGTCCCGGACCGTGCAGCCGATCAGCTTCACCGGCTCCTCGGTTTCCAGCAGGACGCCGTCCGCGCCGCCACCGGTGAACTCCGATTCGGACACCGTCCCGGACGCGCCCGCTGCGACCCGGCAGCCCATGCCGCGGCTGCCGTGCACCCGGCAGCGCTGCAACGACAGGTCCGAACCGGAGCCCGCCAGCACGCCGTCGCCGCCCGCTTCGGTGATGTCGCAGTCGTTGAGCAGCAGCGCCGCCTCGTTGATCGAGACGCCCGCCGCGCCGGAACGGCTCAGGCTCAGCCCCGAGATCGAGGGCCGCGCGCCATTGCTGACCTGCACGCCTTCCGTGCCGGTCCGGTCGATCTCCACGTTCTCCAGCCGCCCGCGGGCGGCGCCGTCCACCACGATCGCCGCGCCGTCGCTGCCGATCACCCGCAGCCTGCGGAAGAACGGGTCGGAGCCATCCTCGATGAGCAGCCCGCCGGTGCAGCTGGAGACCTCGGTCCCGTCGAACTCGGCGGTGCTGCGCTCGGTGAGCCCGACGCCGACACCATCCACATCGGACACATCGCAGCCGGTGACCGCGCCGGAGGAACGGCCCGCGAAGTGCAGCCCGCGCCCGCGCGCACCCTGCACGCGGCAGGAGCGCAGCACCGGCGCGCAACCTTCCGCCACGTACATGCCTTCCGCACCGACCCGTTCGACGCCGCACTCCTCCAGCTGCACCGACTGCGGGCTCGCCAGGTAGAAGCCGATGCCGCGGCAGTCGGACACGGTCAGCCGGCTCGCGTTGAGCTGCGCCTGCTGCTCCACCGCGATGGCCGGTTTGGCCACTCCGGACACGGTGGTGTCCGCGACGGAGATCCGGCCGTGGCCGTTCAGGCAAATCCCGTTGCCCGCGGCCTCCCGCACCGCGCAGGCCCGCACGGTCAGGTCCCCGCTCTCGGCCACGACGACCGCGGAGGTGCCCAGTTGCAGCAATTCGCAGGAATCCAGCACACCACCCTGCGCGGAGGTGACCACCACGCCCGCGCCGACCTGGTTGCGGACCTTGCACTCGCGCATCAGCACGCTGCCGGTGTCCCGAGCGTAGATCGCGGCCCAGCCGCTGGAACCGACCTCGCACTCGGTCAGCGAAAGCTGCCCCGTGGTCGCCAGCACCGCCGGGTTCTCGCCGTCGACGGCGTCCACGGTGATCCCGGACAGCGCGGCCGAATCGGCGGCCAGTGCGACCGCGACGCCCTTCTGCGCGGCGATCCGGACGGTGCCCGGACCTTCCTCGGCGGTGATGGTGATCGCCTTGGTCAGCACCAGGTTCTCGGTGTAGCGGCCGGGCCCCACCACGATCACCGCGCCATCGGAGGCGCTTTCGACGGCGTCGCCGATGCTGCGATGGCCCTGGCCGATGCCTTGGGTGACCATGATGACGTTCTGGCTCACGTTCGGCGTTCCTCCGTACTCACCGCACGACCGCAATCTGCGCCGATCTCAACGTACCCGCGGCGTGATGATCATCGGCACGCCCGGTACCGGAACGCGGGATCCGCTCACCAGCTGCGCGCTGCCGTGCCGCTCGACGCGCCGCTTCGGGGTTCGCATTCGCGTCGACTCCGTCAGTCATAACCCGTTCTTCCGCGGCGGAGTTCCCGGCGCCGCTGCCGGCGACCGAATGTGGGGACTTCCTTCATGGATCGGCCCCGGACGCCATCCCGGTGCGGTGGGCTCCGCCACGCAGGATCCGGCAGCGGAGTCGACCCTAGGTGCTCACGGTGCGGATTTCGCCTTGCACGGCCGAGTCCGGGTCGGCCGAGAAGCGGCGGAACGCGTCTGCGTCGAGCCGCATCGAGGCGGGCGAGTTGGGGTTCAGCAGCACATCGACCCCGCTCTCCGGCAACGCATCGGCGATCTCGTGCACGTCGGTGGCCCGCCAGCCGTCCGCCTGCACCAGGTCGCGGTGCAGCGTCGCCGTTGCCACCAGCACCGAGGGCTTGCCGTCCGGCGCTTCGGCGACGAGCGCGACACCGTCGGCGTCCAGCGCGATCTCCAGCGAGGTGTCCTCCAGCACCGACATCAGCTCGTCCGCGCCGCGGCCGTCCCGCACGAGCATCCGCAGCACCGCGTCCACCGGGTCGGTCGGCGAGTCGGGCGTGGCGGGCTCGTAGGCCGGGTTCGCCCGGAACCGGCCCCACGAACCGTCCGCCCAGGTGGCCCAGCCGCCGAGCACGCGCTCAGGCGGCGGGTCCTCCCCGAATTCCGGAGCCCATTCGGTGTCGGTCAGCAGCAGCCAGTCCGTCGGGTCCTCGTCCGCGGCGGCTTCGGGCAGCCCCTGGCCGGGGTCTTCGCTCATCGGTCGGTTCCCTCTCCGGTTCCGGGGCCCATCCGCCAGTCCAGCATCCGCAGGTCTTCCGCGGCCGCGGTGGGCAGGCTGGTGCGCGCGTTCGCGAGTTGTCGTTCCGTGGGTTGCCTGGCGGAGCGCACGAACGCGGCCACCAGGCGCACCGAGCCGGGACTGCCCGGGTTGAACAGCACGTCGATGCCCTCCGGCAACAGGTCGGTGAGCTGCTCGATGCCGACGTGCCGCCACGAACCGACCTTCGGCGAATCCAGCCGGTGGGCGGGCGAAGTCGCCACCAGCAGGCAGTCGACCTCGTCCGGCGACGGCACGATCAGCGGCCCGCCGCCGGGACCGAGCGCCACCTCGTACTCGCTGTCGCGCAGCAGCAGCCGCGCCTGGTCCGGTTCGGCTCGGCGCACGATCAGCATCCGGAACAGCGCGTCCAGCGGGTCCGCCGGAGCGTCCGGGTCGCTCGGTTCGTAGTCGGGGTTGGCGCGGAAGCGGCCCAGCTCGCCGTTTTCGTCCACCGGCCACAAGCCCATGATCGAGGCGACCGGCGGTTCGGTCTCCTCCGCAGCGGGTGTCCACTGCGGATCCATCAGCAGGTACCAGTTGCCCTCACCGGTGACCTCGGACGGCATCGGGACTCCTTCCGGCCGGGTCAGGTCGACGGGTCGAGCAGGTGGCGCAGCGCGCGGTGCGTGCTGACCGCGTCCAACTGCTCAGGTGGGCGCCCGGCGGCACGGATATGCGCGAAGAACTGCTCGTCCGGGGCCAAGCCGTACTCCTCCAGGTAGTAGCTGACCGCGTCCGGCCACAACCACACTCCGTCAGTGCGGTAGGTCGTCGGCACGACCTGGCCGCGGTCGGGCCGCACCACGTCGTCCATTGTGGCGGCGGTGCTCAGCAGCACTTCACCCGCCCGCAGGTAGTCCAGCACGCGCTGGAGCTCGTCCTGGTCGGTGAGCTGCGGGTGGTCTTGGTCGAACTGCGGCCGGCCGTCCGGGTCGACGCGGTCGAAGACCCGCGCCACGGACAGCTCGGGCGGTTCGGTCGCCGCCCACACCAGTGCGCCGTTGGCACGGGCCGCGCGCTGGTAACCGGGCACCTCGTCGGTGCCGACGACCTCGATGCGGGGTGTGCCGGGGTGCTCGGCCAGCGCGCCGTGCAGCTCGGCGCTCAGGGCGGGGAGGCCGTCATCGGCTTCCACCACGTGCACCGGCAGCCTTGTGCCGCCGTCGCGGAACGGCGTGCGCCAGGACAGCCAGAGTCCGCGCGCGGCGGAGTTGCCGGACAGCACCGCGATCAGCGCGGCTGTAGTGGCCTCGGCTGCGGGCTGCTCCGGAGTTCCGGGTTGCTCGGCGAACAGCCACTCCAGGGCCGGCTGGTCGTCCCGGATCGGGATGCCGCTGAACACCGCGGAAGCGGAATCGTCCACCAGCTCGCTGAGCAGACCGGCCTGCGCGATCGTCACCGGCACCTTGCGCTCGGCGAGCTGCAGGCACAGCGCGTCGGCCGTTTCGGCCACCGTTCGCTCGGCCAGGCGTTGCCGCGCCGACGCCAGAAAGTCATCCGGCACGCGCCCCGCCAAGTGCAGCAGCAGGTCGTGCATCCGGTCGACCACGGTCACCACGTTCTCCCCTTTCGCTGATCGGAGATTGGCACGGTCGGCTCGGCCATGCGGCGCCGATCGGGCCGGGCCGGGCCGAAACTCGGCGAACCCCTCACGAATCGCCGCGCGCCCGCCCGCCGGACCCATTTTCCGGGTCGCTCGCCGGCGGTTCAGCGGGTACCCACGCGGCTTCCCCGTCGGCCGCGCCGTGGAGACCGGCCGACGGCGCAGCGCCGAACCGGAGCTGACCGGCGAAATCTTCGACGGTCGCCACCCGGTGCCCGGACGCCGGGACCGGCTCATCGACGACGCGTCCAGCGGTCCCGGCCAGCGGAGCCACGGTATCGGGAGCTGCGGTGCGCTCCGGTGGTTCCGCGGCGGTTGCCGGCCGTTCACCGGGAACCGGGCCGCGCACGGCCGCGCAGAATTCGGCCGCACCGATCCGGGTCGAGGCGGGCGCCCCGGGGTTCAGCAGCACATCAACGCCTTGCTCCGGCAGGGAATCGGCCAACCCCTCCGCGGTGACCTCCCGCCATGAAGGCACGGTCAGCCGGTGCGCGTGCGCGAGCGCGCTGAGCACCAGCACCGACGGGCTCCCGTCCGGTGCACGGGTGATGATCGGCACGTCCTGCTCGTCCAAGCCGATGATCAACAGCGAACCGGGCAACGTCGCCAGCAGCTCCTCGACGGGCAGCTGACCGCGCATCACCAACCGCAGCGAGGCGTCCACCGGGTCGGTCGGCGAGTCCGGGCTGGACGGCAAGTACGACGGGTTGCTGCGGAACGTCCCGGTGGAACCGTCGCGCTCGACGTACCAGGCGCCGACCACGGCGCTCTCCGGCGGCTGGTCCTGCTCGTCCTCCGGTTCCCACGCGGAGTCGATCAGCACGACCCACTGGTCTTCCGGCGCTTCGCCGGTGATCTGGTCCGCGGCTGCATCCGGGGCTGCCACCTCCGGCGCCCGCTCGGCGGTCTCCGGCGAGGTGGTTTCTTCCGCTGCCATCGAGACTCCTCCCGGGCCCGTTCAGTCCTGCTCGGGCGGCTCGAACGGGTTCCCACCCGGGATCCGAGCACCGGATTCGACGTCGGCGACGGCGCCTTTCAGCGAACTCGCCAACACCCGCATCGACGCCGGCGCGCCAGGGTTCAGCAGCACGTCGACGCCCTCACCGGGCAGCGAGTCGGCCAGATCCTTGGCGGTGATCTCCTGCCAAGCAGCCACCTCGACCCGGTGGGCGTGCACGGGTGACGTCGCGACCAGCACCGAAGGCACGTCGTCCGGGGACGGTGCGACGACCGCGCTGCCCTGCTCGTCGAGGGCGATCCCGAACAGCGCGTCCCGCATGACCGCCAACAGCTCGTCGCCGTCGTACGCACCGTCGATCAGCAGCTGCAACGCCGCGTCCACCGGGTCGGTCGGCGAATTCTCCCGGGTAGGCAGGTAGTAGGGGTTCGCCCGGAACGGCCCGGTGGTTCCGTCCGGTTCGAGGTACCAGGCGCCGAGGACCGCTTCGAGGGGCGCGTTCTGCTCATCCGACTCGGGTCGCCAGGCGGGGTCGAGGACGAAGGCCCACTGCGCCTCGCCGGCTTCCGCGGATTCGTCGGTGGTCATGGGAATTCCTTGTCCATTGCGGAACGCTGTCGCGCAGCGCTGGTGGTTCCATTATTGCGCGTACTCGTGGCTTCGGATCCGGTGCGGACCGGGTCGCCCGAGGTCGTGGACACCGGCGGCGACGCGGGCTCCGCGGCAGGTGCCGACCCGGCGGGGACCGGCGCGGCAGGACATCTGGTGGAATTCGGGCACTCGCGGCGCGGCCGGAAGGCGAGGTGCGGCCTCACGACCGGCGCGCCGTCCCGAACTCCGCAGCCAACTCCCGCGCAAGACCCGCAGCCGCTCCCGGACCACGCGCGTGCAACTCCCGCGCCACAACACGGGCCACATCCTCGAAAAACTCCCGCTCCGCCCGCTGCTGCGGCGTCGCCTCCCGCACATCGGCCAACCCCGGAACCTCGTGCACCTGCGCCACGAGTTGCCCCGCATCGCGCAACAACGCGTCGAACTCCTCCGGACGCCGCTTGCCCAACACATCCACAGCCGCAGCCGCAGCCGCCCGCAACCGAACCCGATCACCCGGCGACGACTCACCCGGAACGGCATCGCCGTCATAGTCGACGAACTCGTCCAACGGCCTGCCATCGGAGAACAACGAATCCGCGCCATCCGAATCCAGCTCCATCCGATCGGCCTCCGGCACGTCGACCGACTGCGGCCGCTCGGCAACACCCGCAGCACCGGACTCGTCCCTGCGGAGATCAGCGGGCTGCTCGTCAACCGCACTCGGCAGCTCGGTGCCGAGACCACCGGAAGGGGCCTGCGGCCACGCCAACTCGGCAGGCAGCTCCGGCAATTCCAGGTCCGCTGCCGACTGCTCCAGCAAAGCCGGATCGATCAGCGACTCCGGCAACGCACCCGACGGGTCCGCGGCCGTCAGCGTCCCCATCCAATCGGCCGAGGCGAGAACCGACTGCAGATCGTCCAACACCTCCGGCGGCAGCTCCGGAATCTCATCCGGAATCGCAGGCACGTCAAAACCGTCCTGCAACGCCCATGGATCAGCCTGCGGCCACGCACCACCCGCGTCCGGCGAATCCGCCGCCTCAGCAGGCACCGGCTCGGCACCGAGGCCGGACACCTCAACCCGCACCAGATTCGGGTACGTGCTTTCCCGAACCAGGCTGATCACGCCGAGCGCTCCTGACGGAGCCGTCAGCGAGATCCGCGACTCGCGGTTCCCGTCCAGCTCTTCCACATCGCTGCGCTGCCACAACGAATCAGCCACCCGGTGCCGCAACACCTCCTCCAACATCTCCCACACGTAATACCAACGATCGCCAGACGAAACCCGGGCCACGATCCGCATCGTCGGCACCGGCCCGGGCTCGTCCGCATCCCGCCGCGCCAGCTGATCCAAGAAGCCATGCGCACGCCACGCGAACCGCTGCAACATCGCCATCGACATCGTCGGCGTCCGGCGGATGAACGACAGATCCAGCGCCGCAGCCGTGCGGTACTGCTCCGCGGACCACCCCGGCCCCGGATGCACCTCGATCCGATCAACACCGCCGTGCATGTAGAGCCGGGTGTACGGCACGTGCGAGGCCGGTTCCTCCCCGGCGGCACGCTCGACCGCGTCACGCAGCTTCTCCGCTAGCGAGTCCCACACCTGCCCGAGGTTTCGCCCGCCGTTGCGGTCGGCGATCACGCGCACATCCGGCCACTCCCGGCCCGCCGACTCCGCTTCCCGGACCATCGCCAGCAGCGTATGCGCGAAATCCGCACTCGGATCCCCTGCGGAGAACAGCCAGCTGAGCACCGGCGATGCCTCGGGCTCCCGTCCCGGAACGGTGAACCGCCCCGCAGGCAGCGCCTCCGCAGGCGCGGACCCCACCAGGGGCACCTCGTACACCGGCGCAACCCGCATCCCACCGACGGGCACGCCGGTGCCGCGCCGATCGATCTGCTCGATCGAGACACGCCCGGACCACCTCTCGACAGCCCTGTCCAGGCTCAGGATCTCCTTGCTGCGCATCCAGGACCTACCGTCCGGCGAGTGCAACCACTGCTTGAACGTCTCCCGCACTTCCTGCCGCACCGCGTCGGTCCGAGCCCGGCCCTGCCTCGCCGTAGCGGCGATCTCGATCGGCAACCGCATCCGGGGCGCATCCGCGGCGGCATCCACGAACCCGGCCAGCCGCCAGCGCAACCGCCGCCGCGCAGCCTCCGGAAGCCGCGCCCGAGCAGGCAGGAATTTCAGGTCCAGCCGCCGCTCGACATTCCGATAATCCCGCTCGGCCAGCCCCGGCGTCTCGACCAGTTCGACCAGCACGGTGTCCCGGTCGGCAACGCCCAACGGCCTCCGGAGGTCGTGGACCGCGGTCGTGATCTCGGTGAACAGCGGTTCCGGAAGAACCGCGCCCGCAGGCAACGACGCGGCGATCGCCTCCCGCACATGATGCGCAAGCACCCGACCACCGCCGGCGCTCACCGCTGACCTGCTCAAGTGCACCCGCAGGTCGATCGGCTCGGTGCCATCCCGGTGCGCCTCGGCCTGCTTGTCCGCCGCCGCCCGCAACCACGCCGACAACGGGCCGCCATGCTGCGAGATGAGTCCGACCGAGCCCGGATCGTTCCGCGCAACAGCGCGCCGCACCGTATCCAGGAATTCCGAGAACTCGCCCACCCACGACTCCGGTGCCGCCGCCGTGTCCGCAGGCAACGGGGCACCGGTGCGCCGCGCGCCAGGACCGGCCGCGGCTGCCTGCACCGTCGGACCCCCCGAGTACGACCCGCCACCGATCGAGGGACCGATCACCATCGCCGATTGGTGCCTGCGCCGCCGCGGCGCCCCGTCCGGCTCAGCAGCAGTGACTTCGAGCCCCGCGTGCTCGGTGACATCGACGCGGTTCAGCAGCGCCCCCACCCGGTCATCCGCCGGATCCAGCCCCAGCGCCAACGCGATCCCGGCACGCGCCTGCTCCCGAGCAGCAGCAGCACGTTTCGCCCTCAATTCGAGGTTGGTCGACACCACCCCGACCGGCAGACGCAACTCCGGATCACCTTGCGCCTCCCGCACGAACGCGGCCAACCGCCGATACAGCCGACGCCGGAACACCGACTCCAACTCCGCCCGGTTGTTGCCCACATAGCCGAGCACCAGGCCCTTGTCGATCTGTTCGACCGCACGCAGATACCGCTCGGCCGCAGCATTCTCCACCGCAACCGCAAAACGTCTGCGCACGAGCGAACCCGAAACGACGCTGAACGCGCTCTCGCGGCGCTGCTGGCGGAGCAACTCGACGGCCTCTTCCGGCAACCGGCCACCGATGGCCTCCTCCAGCGCCGTCCGAAGCTGCCCCGTCAACCGCGCGAAATCCAGTCCGCGCGGATCGACCAGCTCCAGCCGCAGCTGCGGCCACTCGTACGCCGCCGCAGAAACCCCCCGAGCACGCTGCTCCGCAACCGCCGACCGGAACCGCGCCACCAGCGACTCCGATCCCCCGGAACGCACCCACTCCCGCAACGACTCCGCGTCGAACTCCAGCGCGTCCGCCGAACGAACGAAAGCGCCATGAACACGGTGCGATCCATCGTCGGCGTCCACGACCCGCGCCCACTCCCCGGCACCAGCGTTGCCCCGTTCGGCAGCACCGATCGCGGCACCGATCAACATCGCCGAGCCGTGCCCGCGCCGCCGCGGCGCTCCGTCCAAGTCCGCAACAGTGACGTCGACCTTGGCTCGACCGGCGACATCGACGCGGTTCAGCAGCGCTTCCACCCGGTCGTCAGCCGGATCCAGCCGCAGCGCCAACGCGATCCCGGCACGCACCTGCTCCTGAGCAGCGGCGACACGTTTCGCCCTGGTCCCGGGGTAGGCCGCTGCCACCCGGATCGGAAGGCGCAATTCCGGATCGCGTTGCGCCTCCCGCACGAACGCGGCCAACCGCCGATACAGCCGACGCCGGAACACCGACTCCAACTCCGTCCGGCCGTTGCCCACGTAGTCGAGCGACAGGTTCGCACCGAGGTCCTCGACCGCACGCACGAACCGCTCCGCCGGAGCGTTGTCCGCCGCGAGCGCAAAACGCCGCTCCGCGGGCGCTGCCACAGCGGCGCCCGGCCCGCTGAGCTCGCGCGAACGCCGCAGCACCCGAGTGAGCTCGACAGCCTCCTCCGGCAAGGCGACACCGGCGGCCTCCTCCAGCGCCGTGCGAAGCTGCCCCGTCAACCGCGCGGAATCCAGCCCGCGAGACTCGATCGACTCCAGCCACAACTGCGGCCACTCGAACGCCGCCGCAGGAACCTCCCGAGCGCGCTGCTCGGCAACCGCCGACCGGAACCGCGCCGCCAACGACTCCGATCCCCCGGAACGCACCCACTCCCGCAACAGTCCCAGATCGAATTCCAAAGCCTCCGCGGAACCGACGAACGCACCATGAACACGCGGCGCCCCCTGCCCCGCGTCCCGCACGGAGTCCGCGGGCACACCGGAGTCCTGTGCGTCGGCGACCGCACCCTCGGGCGCCGCCTGCGTGCTCGACGACGGCTCCGCATCCGCCTCGACGGCCTGGCGGACCGACTCGGGTACGCCGGATTCCACCGCACGCGGCTCGCCCTGCACCTCGACAGCCTCGGCCGCACCGAACCACGACGGGGCCGCACCGAACCACGACGGCTCCCATGCATCCGACGCCGCGGGCACACCTGCGGATTCCCGCTGCGGCAACAGCGGAGGCGGGAGCACCGCTGCAGGATCGAAATCGCCGGCATCGAACAACTCGGGCGGAGCCGCATCACTCCACGACCAACCCCGGTCGGCTCCCTCCGGCACCCAATCCATCGCATCGGGCCCGGCCTCCCCGACCGGCTCCGCAATGCCGGTAGCCGCTGCGGGGTCGGCGGCCGCAGCGCCTCCGTCAACGGGAACGTCCGGCGCCGCCCCGGCCGACACCCGCACCCGAATAGCGACCGGGATCTTGTTGATGATCACTCGTGGCTGCTGGGAGAACTCGACGACTCCCCGCGCACCCGACGGGGCGGTCAACACGATCCTCGACACCGCCCCGCGGCTGTCCAGCGAGGATTCCGCCGACCAGCCGGGAACGGCGCCGGTCACCGACTCGATCAACTCCTGCGCGGCGGCACGCCGCCGCCCCAGCGAAGCATCGCTGACGTTGTGGGCGGCGAGCACGACCGCCATCGCAGGTTCCTGTTCCGGCGGCTGCTGCTCGACCTGCTCCAGGAACCCGCCCACGCGATCCCGAAGCCGCTGCTCATCGTCGGCCGAGAACGGAAAGCGCCCGGACGACTTGTTGCCGACCGCGAGCCGCACGCCGAGATCTTCTGCGTAGCGGGTCCCACCACCCGCAGCCCCGGGTCGCGCCGCGCTGCCCGCAACGGAATCGCCTGCTGCGGGAGCAGCGCGCGCCTGCTCGACGCCGGAGACCCGCACCCGCATACCGACCGATGTGGTGCCGACCCGCGGGTTCTTCTGGTGGGACAGCTCGACGACTCCGCCCGCACCCGCCGGGCCGGTCAACACGATCTTGGTCACCCCGCGGCGGCCGTCGAACGAACTCTCGCGCGACCAAGCAGGGTCGGCATCGACCACCGACTCGAACAACTCCTGCACCACACTGTGCCGCCGCGCGAGCAGAGCCTCGCCGACGCTGACGCTGGAGAGCACGGCCTGCATCGCAAGCTGCCGCCCGGGCGGCTGTTGCCCGGCCTGCTCCAGGAACCCGGCCATCCGGTGCCTGAGCCGCCGCTCCTCCTCGACCGGCAACAGGTTTTGGCCCGAGGAAGACCTGCCGGGTGTGAACCGGACGCCCAGCTGCTCTGCGTACCGGTCCTCGCCGTCGGTAGCCGCGGACTGCACCGAGTGCCCCGCGCCGCCTTCGCCGGGAACATCCGGCTTGGCGACGCCCGAGACCCGCACCCGGGCACCGACCAAGGTGTCGCCGAGCTTCACCCTCGCCTGGCTGGACAGCTCGACGACTCCGTGCGCGCCCGCGGGGCCGGTCAACACGATCCTCGACACCGCCCCGTGGCTCTCCGGTTGCGCCGACCAGCCGGGAACGGCGCCGATCACGGACTCGATCAACTCCTGCACGGTGCTGCGCCGCTGCGCAAGAAGGGCCTCGCTGACGCGGCGTCCGTTGACCACGATCTCCATCGCGGGCTGTTGCGCGAGGGCCTCCGCCGGACGTTGTGCGATCTGCTCCAGGAATGCCGCCGTCCGGCCCCGAAGCCGCATCTCACTGTCCGGCGACAGCGCGCCACGTTCGAACCGCAGGGCCAGGTTCTCGGGGTACCGATCGTCCGCGCCCGCCGAACGGGACGGGCCGGGCTGCGGATCGAAATCGGGGTCGGGCCGCGAAGCAGCCGCCCGGGTACTTCTGCGTGCCCCACCGGACCCGGCAGGGGGCGCCCCCTGCGCGCTCGACGACTCCGCACCAGCGGGCACGCGCCCTGCGCCTGCGGGACGACCGAACCGGCGACCGGCGCCGCGGAGTCCGCTCGTCCCACCCGTCTGCATCCACTGCGCCATCTCGGACGCCAACCGCAGCAGGTTCTCCGGCACCGCATGACGATGCCGATTCCGGGTCAACCAAGCCGCATAACCCTCGAGCGCCGCGGACATCTCAGCCGCCGAAACCGCCCGCCCCAACGCTGCCGACAACGACGACCGCACGAACTCCGAAGTGTGCTGATCGAACGAACCCAGCCACGCCCGCAGATCCGCGTCGACAGCCGGGGCAACCGGCTCGGCTACCGCTGCACCGCCGTCCGGATTCCCCGGCTCCTGCCCGGTGTACCGGGTGCTCTCGTGGACTTCGATGAACTGCCGGCCGTCCTTGACGTAGCTGCTGGCCCATCCCGCGTTGTCCTCGGCGTAGAGACGGGGAATCCACAGCATGTCGCGCGGGGCGTAAGCCGTGTTCGTGAAGGTGAAATCGTGGAACTCCCGGACCGACGACCGGAAGAAGACTCCCCCAGGCTGTTCGTCCGCGAAGCCGGTACTGGTGTTCTTCGCAACGCTGCACATGGAGTACAGGAGTTTTCCGGCCGGGTTGGCCGCGACCATCCGGTGGAAATTCCGGCGCTGCAACGACAGCCGGGTGAAGGTCCGCCCGTCGACCGACAACTTGTAGCGCTGACCACCCCGCTCGACGTGGATGGTGGCGGTTTCCTCGGTTCCGTGCGCGCTGAGGATGTTCGGCCCGGCGGTGACCTGTTGCGGTGCACCGGTGCGCGGGTTCGACAGGGTGACCGTGGTCGGCGCGAACGGAGCAGGAACCAGGCGGTGGTACGGGTCGTGCCGATCGAGATCGGCGACCTCATCGTCGAGGTTGGACCGCTCGCCCTTCCGCGTCCGCACAACATGGTGCAGCTCATCGGCAAGACCGCCCCGATAGCGCTCTGCCGACGATTCCTCGGAACTCTTGTAGGAATTTCCGACGGTTCGGGTCCAACCCGTGCCTTCGCTCTTGAGTTCGTTGTCCAGTAGTTCGTGCGGATAGAACTCGAACGGGGTGCCGTCGTCGAGATGCCCGGTCAACGGCCGGTTCGCGTCCAAGATCTCAGGCGCACCGGGCAGGAACCTCTCGAAAAATCTGATGTTGTCGACGTTGCCGTCCGAGTAGACGCTGTGCGTGTGGACCTGCCCGTGCGGGGTGTGTTCTTGCCATCCCAGGTTGCCGGGAGTGCTGAAGGGTCCGTCCGCGAGCTGGGTGGCCGAACCACCCACCGGCGCCTCGACCACCAACGGCACCCCGCTGCGGTGCAGGGCCCTGGCAGTGGAGCGCACATCAGGCGTCGCCGACAGCAGTTTGACGCCCGGACTGTCGAACATCGCTTGCGACAGTGTCCGCATCGGCCGGAAGTTGGCGAGGATCTCGCCGTACCCGGCGGCGTCGACGCGCACGGAAGAACCGTCGCGCCGGAAGATCTCGTACCGCCCGCGGTCGGTCGCGGCGTAGGAGAACACCCGCACATCGGACTGCGTGCGCTGCGCGGACGGCCGCGTCCGGTGGACGGCCGCTTCGTGCGGCGACTCGCCGGGCAAGGTGTTGAGCGTGTCGTAGTACCGGCCGGTGAGGTAATACGGATCGTCCTGGGCGAACGACACGCCGTATCCGCTCCCGTCGCCGGGCATGACGTGGTAGGCGATGTCGCCCAGGCGCAGGTTGGTCCACCTGAACCGGCCGACCTTCGCGCGAATCGTGATCTCGGGGTCCACGAAATCGCTCACCGCGACGGCGGCGGAGCTTGCCGGAACTTCCCGGTCCCCGCGCTGCATCGGGACGAAGCGTTTCCAGCCGCGGAACCGGGAAGGCCCGGCACCCGAACCACCGGCCGCCGGTCCACCGGAATCCCGCGCACCACCGCGCAGCTGCGGCCGCGGATCCCCGGTCACCGCCAGCTGGGCGACCTCGGAACCCAACCGCGCCGAATTCTCCGGGAAGCGGCGCTCCTTCCCGTGCTCATCCATCCACCGCAGGTATTCCCGGAAGGCCGCGCGCGCCTCATCCGGCGACACCGAACGACCGAACCCGTTCCGGAAGGCCGATCGCACCGCCTGCACCTCGAGCGCGTCCAACTCGCCCCGGTCCGCGAGTCCCCGCTCCCGGGCGCGCTCACCGTCGCCTCGGGTGTTCCGATCCGCGCCGAACAGGTCCCGCGCCTGCTCGGCCACCTCGGGTGGGACGTCGTGCAGCCACTTGGAAGCCAAGTGCACTGGCGTGCCGGGTGGCACCGTCCTGTGGAACAGGTTCAGCGCGGCCGTCCACGCACCGGGACGCTGCGCTTCGGGAAGCTTGTTGATCGTGCGCGCCGCACCCGGCAAATGCAGATGACCACCACGATTCGGCATCTCCCGATGCAGCGTAACCACCGCACTGCGCACCGCATCGAGCACACCCGCACGCCCCGGATGCACCGGCGCAGGACTCTCCGACGCCTGACTCGGCTCCAGCCAGCTGTGCCCGAAATTGAGGTGGATGACCTCGTCGCTGATCCCGGGCAGTTCATCGCGCGGGTTGTTCCCGGCGATGCCGAGCGCTGCCGCGAGCTGGTTGAACATGTTCGCGGTCGGCCCGGTGCGCCGCACCGTCTCATTACGGGCGTTGTCCGTGTTCGCCGTCCGATCATCGGACAACCACATGGGCAGCCGCTGTTCCGCGTTCCATTGTTCGGCCTGTTCGAGGAATTCGATGTCCGGGCTCGATCGAGCCATCGTCTCCGCCAAATCCCTGCCGAAATTATCGTGCTGAATACGCAGATACTCCCGGGTGGCGTCGACACCGGCAGCGGAAATCAGCGCCGAATTCATCAGCCTGCCGAGCCGTTCCCGGGACGCCAGGAACCCGAACTTGTGCTGCGCGGCCTCACGCACCGCGCTGCCGAGGTCCCGGCCACGGCCGTCCGGATGGACCAGCGAGTTGTCGCCGTCGGTGTAGATGCCGCCGAACCGGTCCAGGATCTCCAACCGGCTCACGTCGCTGGCCACGGCATACGAAGCACCCGTGCCGCGCGCCCGCTCGGTGCGCACTTCGGCGTCCAGCGACATCGGGTTCTGGCGCGGGAACACCTCGTCGATGTTCACCAGCCGGACGTCGTGCTCGCGCGCCCAATCGAGCATCTGGCGGATCCGGCCGTCCCGGCCGGTCGGCGAATCCATCCCGCCGACCCGCTCGATGTCCGCGCGCGAGACGTCCGTCCACACCATGAACTTGAAGCCCCGCAGGTCCGCGTTCTTCGCCGCGCTGCCGATGTTGGCCATGAAGTCGGCGCGCGAGCCGCCGTTCGCCTGGTCCTGGTACAGCGGCCCGCCCAGCCAAATGCTGTGCACCAGGTGCGGGATGCGCCGGTGCTTGAAGCCCGGGCCGCTGCCGCGTCCGACCCGCCTGCCCTCGGTCACCGAGTCGGCGCGGGGCGACAGGTTCTCCGGTTGCAGCTCATCCCACGTCGGCCGGTCGCCACGCGCCATGTCGATCTGTTCGAAGAACGCGTCCCGCTTGTCCGCGTTCAGCTTCCGGAAGTCGTAGCCGACACCGTGCCGCATCAGGTGGTCCGGCGCGTCCGGCACGTTCCGGCGCGCGCCGAACGGGTCGAGCCCGAGATGGCGGGCGTGCGCATCCTCCGGTTGCGGGTTCAGCTCCCCGGCCAGCGCATTCTCGATGTCCGCGGAGTCGAGCACGGAGCCATCCGTTCCAGGCTCCGGACCGGCCGGTTCGTCGCCGCGCGGCGCGGAGTCGTCGCCGTCCCGGCCCGGTTCCGGCGCGGGCGAGTCGGATTCCGCTTCGCCGGAACGACCGGACGGGCCTGCCTCCGGATCGGTCTGCGGCGCGCCCCCGTCCGCACCACGAGCCCCGCCGAAACCGGCCGGCGGCACCGAACGGCGAGCCGTCCCGAATTCCCCGGCGAGTTGCCGTGCAAGAGACTCGGCCGTGCTCGGATCGCCCACGTGCAATTCCCGCGCCACGACACGCGCGACGTCCTCGAAGAACTCCCGCTCCGCCCGCTGCTGCGGCGTCGCGTCCCGGACATCGGCCATCGGCGGAACCTCGTGCACCCGGCCCACGATCCGCCCGGCATCGCGCAGCAACGCCTCGAATTCGTCGACGCGCCGCTTGCCCAACGACTCCTCAGCGGCAGCCGCCCGCGCACGCAACCGCTCCCGATCGCCCGCAAGCGCGGATGCGGACTCGTCCACGGCGGCACGACCGTCCGCGAAGTCGGAGCTCACCGCGCCGTCATCGGAGGAAGCCCGATCACCCGGCTCGACCCAGATCTCCACCCCGGTCGGCCCCTCGGAGTGCACGAAGTGCGGGGCGGCGTCGAAGCCGAGGTCGCTGCGGCCCAGCCGGTCGCCCTCCGGCCGGTTCCGCTGCGCCAGCCGCAGCGCGTGGTCGAGTTCGGGCATCAGCGCGGAGAAATCGTTCGCCGCGCGGGAGGAATCGACATCACCGCGGACCCGGTACCGCACGACCGGCTGCCTGCCGTCCGCGTGCGCGGCCAGTGCCTGCCGCGCGATCGAGTGCAGCCGGAGGCGCTCCTGCACCGGGAGCCGCTCGGCCTCGGCCGGGATCGTCACGCGCGCGGCCGGGTCCACCGCGCGCACGCCCGGGTCGTTGCGCGCGTGGTCCAGCGCCTGCTCGTAGCCGCGTTTCGCCTGCCAGTAGGCGGCTTCGGCGGCTCGTTCGGCCTCGACGTGCGGGCTCAGTTCCGGCGCGCCGGTCACCTGCGTGGCCAGGTCGTCCCGGTCGCCCGGCGCGGACGGGTCCGCGGCGCGGCGCCGGGCCCGGGCGGTCTGCCAGTCGGCGTCCCGCGCGGCGAGTTCCCTGCTCGCGGTGATCAAGGAGGCGGGCAGCACGCCCGAAACATCGCCGCGGCGGAGCACGAAGCCCTGCTCGAACTCGACGTCCACGACGGCGGGTCGCTTGCGGGTCAGCTTCGAGGTGGGCGTGGCGACGAACCGGTACCCGGCGCCGTGCGACCAGGTGCTGGTGATCCCGGACGGGTCGGCGTCGTGCGCGGGCAGCTGCCTGCCGCCGGACGAGGTGCCGCCCTGGTACGCCTGCTCACTGCGCTTCGCACCGAGCGGCTCGTTCGGGATCACCCAGTCACCGGCCTGCCCGAACAGCTCCCGGTTCGGGTAGGAAGCCGCGTCCGGGTGCTGCGGCACGCCGAACGCGGCGAACGGCAGCGCGCTCAGCGAGTTGCCCGTCGCGGTGCTGTGTTCGGTCCGGGTGCTGCTCGGGAAGGCCGATTCCCCGCCCAGCTCGATGCGGCCGCTGGCGCCGGCCAGTTCGCCGGGGCCGGTCGCCTTCGGATGCATCGTCAACTCGACGCCGAGGCTCGGCGGCAGATCCAGCGGCACCCCGTCGGAGCCGTGCGAACCCAACGTTCCGGTCGCCCGGCTCGACGTGAGGGCGGCGCGCAGCATCCTGCGCGTGTGCGCGTCCACCTCGACGCCCGCTTCCTCGAGCGTTCGCTCCGCTCCGCGGACCAGGTCGCGCACGTCGCCGCCGAAGTCGATCGCCCGCCACTTCGCCGGGTCCTCCGGGAGTCGCACGGCGTCGGCGCGCCACCGGGCCAGCGCCGCCGCATCGGCGTCGTCCGCGCTGCGGCGGTGAATCTCGCCGCTGCGCGAGCTCGCGGGGCCGGGGATCGCGTCCTCGACCGGGGTGTGCGTGGTGACGGTGCGGGTGTCCGGGGCCGCCGCGATGCGCTCGCCGTGGCGCTCGATGCGCAGGTCGAACAGCAGCTTCACGCGGTGCTCGGCCAGCGCGCCGCGCACCGTTTCGGTGTGGGTGTGCTCGATCGTGCCGTCCTGGCGCACGTTCCGGGATGCCTTGAGCCCCTCGAAGGCGTGGCCGAGCCCGAGCCCCCAGTAGTTGTACGGCGCACCGTGCTCGGCAGGCGCGGTGCTCGCGGCGGCCTTGTCGTTCTGCATCATCACCGACGGGATGGCCATGTTGAACACTTCCAGCACCGCCCGCCGGAAGCTGCGCGCCGTGCTGGTCACGAACGACGCCTTGGTGGCCCGCTGCCGCTCGCCGTGCTTGATGCCGACCGGCTCGGCCTGCCCCACCTGCTCGGCGGCCACGTGCAGCTCGTAGGTCTCGCCGCGGAGCCGGTCCTCCAACCGCAGCGGGGCGCTCGTGCCGCCGTTGGACAGATCGCGCAGCGAAGCCTGGATCCGCGACAGGTAGCGCTCGGCTTCGGCGTAGTTGTCGTGCGCAGTCCCCTGCGAGGCCGGGGAAAGCAGCTCGTCCGCCCGTTCCTGGCCGAGGCGCCGCACCAGCTGGTCGTGCAGCGGCTTGAGCTGATCGCTCAGGTCGACCGGCTCGATCACCCCGTCCGCCCAGCGCGGGGCGCCGAGGTCCTGGCCGTCCGGGATCGGGCTGAGGTCCGCGCGCTCCGGCCGCGATTCGGGCTCGGGCAGCCGCGGCGGCTCCGGCCCCTCGGCGGCGCGGTGGGCGTCCTGTTCGGCCTGCCGGATGCGGAGTTCGTGCAGCTGCTGGTCGTCGACCACCGCCCACACCGCGTTCGGCAGCTCGAAGCGCTCCGCAGCGCGACCGACCTCGCGGGAGCTGAACAGGTTCCAGCGGTCCAGCTTGCCGCGGCGGCGGGTCTCGACGGCCTGGGTGGCTTCCAGGGTGGCGCTGATGACGTGCACCCGGCGCGGTTCGGAGGACATCGCCAGCTCGTCGGTGATGGTGCTGCGGTGCCCGTCCGTGCGGCCCTTGGAGTTGTTCAGCACGTCGATCGTGCTGAACAGCATCCCGAAGCCGTAGCTGGTGGTGCCGGGGCTGTGCCCGGAGGTTTCGCTGGTCGCCATGAAGGCGGGCTCGATCGTGCTCTTCCAGCCCCAGCTGCGGCTGCGCTCGGAACCGGTGGTGCTGGTGCCGGTGCTGGACTCCGCCGGTTGCAGCCACACGGTTTCGTGCTTGTTGACGTCGCGCAGCTGGTAGGAGACCGCCGCGCTGCCTTCGGTGTTCGCCAGCCTGCGCGTCCAGCCGAGTCCGCTGATCCGCTGCAACCGGCTCAGCGCCCGCCGGTCGCGGCGCAGCGCGCTCGCGGAGACGGTCTGCTCGATCAGCCGGGAGTTGGCGCCTGCCGGGAAGCTCATCGCCGGATCACCGGAAGACCGGTGCAGCAGCGACCGCAGCGATCCGCGCACGTGCTCCAGCCCGCGCACCGACAGCAGGTGCACGCCGTCCAGCTTCGAGGTCCGGCCGTGGCGCA
This sequence comes from Saccharopolyspora galaxeae, assembly GCF_016526145.1. Classification (GTDB taxonomy): domain Bacteria; phylum Actinomycetota; class Actinomycetes; order Mycobacteriales; family Pseudonocardiaceae; genus Saccharopolyspora_C; species Saccharopolyspora_C galaxeae. Next base: position 901,631 of record NZ_JADDUE010000001.1, on the reverse strand, counting down.
GCAGGTCGCTGTGGTTGATCGAGACGTCCGGCAGCTCGGTACGGTTGACCGGCTCGACGTCGGGCAGCGGCTGCCGTGCGGGCTGCGGGTGGGCGGAGTCGGGGCTGTCCGCGGTCTCGTCCGCGGCACGCGGTGGGTCCGCTGCGTTCGGGTCCGCCTGCTGGAGACCGAGTTCCCCGGTCTGCGGATCGCGCAGCACCGCCCCGGCCTCCGGCCCCAGCACCACGTCGACGGCGACGACGCCCGGCCTGCGGCCGTCCGCGGCGGCCGTCGGATCCGCGATGGGCAGCTGGTGCCACTCCGGGGCGTGCTTGCCGGGGCTGCCGATGGTCAGGTGCCGGACCATGTCGTTCGTCCGGGACCAGTAGCGGCCGGAAACCTCGAGCTCGACCCGCGCCCGGTACCGCTGCGGCGGCTCGGCGCGCACGTTGCCGTCCGCGTCCAGCTGCCCGCCGCGGACGCCACCGCTGGAATGCCCGGCCTGCCGCCCGAGCGAGGTCGTCTCCGACCGGCCGTGCGTGACGCCGTGCGGGCTGGTCAGCATCTCCATCGCGATCAGGGCCGAGTACGCGCGGAAGACGATGCCGCCGAAGAACGACCAGCTCCGGCTGCGGGAGAACGTCCCGCCCTCGGAGTCGGAGAGCTTCTCGGTCGTCGTACCGGTCTGGTCCGCTTCGGGAGTGACCCGCGCGCCGTCGTGCAGCTTCGCGGAGATCAGCAGCTCGGCGTGGTAGTCGTGCGCCCGCCCGGGTTCCGGAACCAGCTCGAGCACCAGCGGCTGGCCGGCCAGCATGTCCCGTTCGCGGTTGAGCAGGTTCTGCGGGGAGACCAGCTGGTCGATCTGCTCGTTGCGGGTCAGCTTCCGCTGCGCACCGGCGGAGACGCCGTCCGCGAGCTCGGGGTTGTCGAAAGCGGTGGTGTACTCGCTGTCGCGCCACTTCCAGCGGTGGTGACCGGGCACTTCCGGGAGGCTGTTGCGCAGGATCTCGCTGAGCCGCTCGCTCGCCTCCTGCAGCGCGATGCCGGTCGCCGCGCCGTTGACGTGCCGCTGGGTGAGTTCCTCGGTGACCGCCGACTCGCCGATGCCCGCGGCTTCGGCCTCCGCGGTCTTCGCCCAGAACGCGGCCTGCGCAGCATCCGGGAACGAGATCGGCGGATGACCGGACCGGCGGACCTGGAACTCCACGCGACCGGTGTAGCGCGTCAGCGATCCGGTGTCGGAGTCCGTGGTTTCGCCGGTCGTCTCGCGGCTTCGCTCCTGCGTGTTGCTCCTGCCGTGCGCGGCGGAGGCGGCGGGGCCGGCGCCGAAGGTCGCCGCGCCGCTGTCCAGGCCGGGACCGCCCGCGAACGACCCGCCCACGTCGCGGCCCGCCTGCGCGGTATCGGTAGCGGTCTGCGCATCGCTGGTGGTCCTGGTGAAGTGCGCGCCATCGATGATCTGGTCGTGAGCGAGGTCGGTGAGCACGGCGCGCACCTGCACCTGGTTGGGATCGCGGCCGATCAGCCGCTTGAACCAGTTGCCGCGCGGCAGCAGGGTTTCCAGGCTCGTCCAGCCTTCGCCCCGCGCGGCCTGGGCCGGGGTGACCGTCATCGCGGGCAGGTTCTGCTTGAGCTTTTCCGGGCTGAGGAAGTCCCGCAACGCCTCGCGCCCACGTGCGGTGAGTTCGCCCAGGTGCGCGGCGACCTGCTCGTGCATGGCGGCCGGGGCGCCGTCGCGCTGCGGCAGCCACTTGCCCCGGTACCAGCCGCGCGCGGTGCCATCGATCCGGGCGTCCTCCAGCACCGAGTCCGGTAGCCGCGCCGGCATCGCGACCTCGCGCCCGGCGCCTTCCAGCCCCTCCGGCACGTTCACCTCGACCTCGATCGGGTCGGCGCCGGGGCCTTCGGGCACCCGGGTCGCGAAGACCGTTCCGGGCCGGGTGGCGTCCGCGTCCGGCCGGCTCAGCGACACCGAGGCCGGGACGCGCGCCGCGCGCATCCCCTGGTAACCGCCGAGCCGCGGGTGCTCCGGATTCGCGGGCAGCGCGACGCTGGTCCGCACGCCCAGCGCGTCGTCGCGGCCTGCCGTGCGCGAGTAGGCCACGTCCGTCGCGACGTTGGCCCCGCCGATGCCGAAGAATCCCGGAACCATCGGCAGGAAGAAGAACCACCGGGACATCGGGGCGCTGCCGACCGATCCCTTGGCGGCGGTGCTGTTCGACCAACCGGCCTCGCGCACCGGCGCGTCGCCGCTGTGCTGTTCCGGGGTGCTCGCCCGTTCCGGGTGCAGCTCGGCCGTGACGTGCACGCGCTCGCCGCCGATCTCCAAGGTCCGGCCGCTGCCGAGGAACGATTCGAACTCCTCGGCCACGATCCGCCGCACGCGGGCGGATTCCTGCTCGTCCGGCGTCCGCCCGAGCAGGTTCCACGCGGCGGCGACGACGCGGCCGGCTTCCTCGATGGGGCGGCGCTGACCGCCCGGGCCGAACCCGCGTCCTTCCCGCAGGGCGGATGGCAGCCCGCCGCCGCGGCGGGCCGGCGCCTCTGTCTCGGGCCGTTCGGCGCGGTCGTCGGGGTCCTGCCGGGCCGGGTCGTCCCGGGGTGCCCCGTCCCGGGATGCTTCGTCCCGCGAAGTCGTCCCGTCCAGCGAAGTCGTCTCGTCGCGATCGCGGTCGACCGTCCCGTCGGGGTCCGGCGAAGCCGTCCGGTCGCGGTCCCGCGACACCGTCTCTTCCTGATCCGGCGAAACCGTTTCGTCGCGGTTCGGGGAAGCCGTTGCGCCGGGGTCCGGCTGGGCCGAGTCCGCGCGATTCGGTTCCCGGGCGTCGTCCGGGGTCTCCGGAAGGGCCGGGCTCTCGGGTGCGGCCTCGATGCCGGTCGCTTGCTCCGGCGCGGACTCGTCGGCTTCGGGAGTGGTGTTGTCCGCGGACGGCGACAGGAAGTCTTCGAGCGTGGAATGCGGGGCGGGCGCCGCTGCCTCCGGCGTACTGGCCTCCGCGGCGGCGACCTCGGGCTCGGCAGTGCCGATCTCGCGGTTCTCGGTCCGGGGGCTCTCGGTCCGGGGGCTCTCGGTCCGGGCGGGCTCGGTCTGGGCGGGCTCGGTCTGGGCGGGCTCCGTTTCCGACCGCGCTTGCTCGAGCCGCGGCGCGTCCTCCGCGCCCTGCTCGGGATGTTGCTGCGCCTGCTGGTTGTCCGGGGTCGTCTCCGCCTGCCGGTCGTGTTCCGGACTCGGTTCCGGCGCGTCGTCGAGCGTGTTCGGCTGCATCCGCGGACGGCCGCCGCTCGTCGGGGTGTGCGCCGGCCCGGCGCGGAAGACCTCGCTGCTGCGCAGGTGGTGCAATGCGCGCTCGAAACCGCGGTCGTCGAGCGCGGCGTGCAGCGCCGCATCGAGCGATCGGCCGGTCTCCTGCCCGAACGCCTCCCGGACCGCGTCGACCTTGGCCCGGTCCCCGCCCAGCTCGCGCAGCGCTCCGAGCACCTCGCCCTTGCTGACGTTGTCCTTCGACAACAGGTAGCGCAGCCGCCACGCCTCGCGCGTCGGCGCAGGCACGATCGCCTCCGGGGTCAGCCCCTGGGAACGCGCGACCTCCTCGATCCGCCACAAGTGCCGGGGCAGGAACTCGTCGCCCGACAAACCGGTCCACCCCGTGCCGTCGATGTAGGAGTTCTGCATCCGGTGCGGCAGACCGGTGGTGTGGTCGTGGGCAGCAGGCCGATCCATCCGGTTGAACACCCGGCGCTCGTCGACCGGGTGGACGTTCGCATCGTTCGGCTCTGCCCTGGCCAACCCGCCCGTGAAGATCGTGGGCAAGCCCAGGTGCCTGCCGGTCTTCAACGCGATGACGCCGCCGGGGTCCTCGACGCTCCACTTGCCCGGAACGAACGCCTCCTCGCGCTGGAGGTCGACCCGGTGGTGCGCCTGCCGCGGGCTGTCGACGAACTCGAGCTTGACGAAGTACGGATTGTCCGGCTTCATCCGGCCTGGGTGGAACAAGTCCGCGACGCCGCGCGCCGCGCGGTCGCGGATGGCTTCAGCGCGCTGGGTTTCGTTCCGCAACCCCTGCTTGGCGAGCTCGGCTTCTTCCCGCAGCCGCGCCGCCTCCGCCCGCGAGTTCCGCTCCTGCTGCTCGGCCGCGAGCACCTCGTCGGGCGTCTCGACGCTGTCCTCGTCCATCAGGTCGGCGGTCAGCCGCTCGACGTCGTGCTGGTCGAGGTCGGCGATCTCCTCGGCCTCGACCGCCCGCTTCTCGGCGGCCTCGGCCTGCTTGACGTACGGCTCCAGGTACGAGGTGGTGTTCAGGTGGGTCCGCACGGTGTATTGCGGCACCAGCTGCCCCTTGTACTTGCGCCAGCCGAGCTTGAACAAGACCTTTTCGAGGTACTCGTCCGGCAGGCCCAGGTAGTGCCCGATCTCGTGGGCGAACCCGATTCCCGGGTCGTCGAAGGACCAGATGCTCTGGCTCATCCGCTCGCCCTCGACGAGAGAAATCGAGTCGTGCGCCTGCGCCGGGTCGTCGACGAACTCCAGCCGCACCTGGAACCGGTCGCGGGAGTGCGGCATCCGGTAGCCCCGGTTGTACATCGAGTTGACTGCGCTGTGCGCACGATCCTTGAGATCCGCGATGCGCTGCCGCTGCCGCTGCACCTCGGCTTCGGATGCGTCGGCCTGGCGGCTGTACCGGTCGGCGCGCGCCCGGGCACGATCGGCCTTCTTGCGCGCCTCCACGACGCCGGGATCACCCGGCGGGGCGGACAGTTCGAGCAGCCCGACCGCCGCTTCGGCGTTCTGCGCGTCGGCTTCCGACCGGTCGGCCGTCGCCCGGTCGTCCTTGGCCTTGTCCAGGTAGGACGCCAGGTGCTCGTCGGACTGCAGGTGCGCCTTGAACGTGAATTCCTGGACCCACCGGTTGCCGACCTTGATGCGCTGGAAGTCGTAGCGGACCGGTCCGGCCACGACGTCCGCCCGCTTGCGAGTGCCGGACATCTTGAGGTCGTTGTCCTCGGTCTCCACCGTGCGATCCGGCATCGGCCGCCGCGCCCGATCCAGGGCGTCCGGGTCCAGCGGTCCTTCCGGGCCGAACCACGACGCCGACTTGACCTGCGTGTGCCGCCAGGCCGGGTCTGTCGGGGGTGGTTCCACCCCGCCCGGCCAGCCGGGTTCCACCTCGGTTTGCGGAGTTTCCGGTGCAGCGCCGGTGGATTCCGCATCGGAATCAGCCGAGGCCGAGTTTTCCGAGCCCGCCTCGGAATGCGCGTTCGCCTCGGCCATCTCGGCGTCGCCGACCACCGAGGCGGTGCCGGATTCGGTCGCGACTTCGGTGGAGACCGACCCCGCATCGGAGTCGGTCATGCCGGCATCGCCGTCCGCGTCGGTCGTGTCCGCGTCGGTCGTGTCCGCGTCGGTCATCTCGTCGTCCGAGTCCGCGCGCGGCCGCCGCGGCCGGGTCGCGGGCTGCTGCGGCTCGAACGTCAGTACCTGCTCGTACGCCGCGGCTCCGGACTGGCTGCCGGAATCGGAGTGGCCGTCCATGTCGACATCGCTGTCGCTGTGCTCGCCGTCGCTGCTGGAGCTCTCGTCCCGCGGGTCCACGAGGTCCGGCTGCGCATCCGCGAACTGCTGGATCATCGGCGCGTCCGCCGCCAGCGTCCGGGCCAGATCGGCCTCACCGCGGGAGGCGGAGGTGTCCTGCTGGAACCGGACCCAGCCGCGCGGGTCCGGCTGGAACCGCAGGGTGCCGTCCGGCATCGGCACGTTCTTGCCCGCCAACAAGCGCCCGTCCGGGGTGCTGACCACGTTGGCCGCCACGTAGATCGGGGCCTTCGTGCGGAAGGTCAGCGAGTCGAGCCAGTCCGCTTCCACGTCCGCCTTGAACGGGTTCGGCGCGCCCGGATCGGCGTAACCGGCGTTGGAGTCCTCGTTGAGCAGCCCGGGGATCGCCAGCACCACGGCCTTGCCGTTGCCGACGTCGCGGTTCGTGATCACGTCCACGAGTTCGTCGCCGTCGAGCGTCTCGCCGTCCCAGCGTTCGAACATACTGGGGTCGCCGTCTTCCGGGTGCGCCACCACGACGTCGGTGTTCGGGAACCGCGGCAGTCCCGCGACGGCCCGCATGACGTCTGGCACCGGCTGCTCGAAGTACGGCAGGTACACCCCGGCCGCGCTCGGCATCGTCACGCTGTTCGCACGGCCGTAGAAGTCGTTGCCGCCGGTGTCCTCCCACGGTTCGGTCCACGCCAGCAGCCGCGCGGCCTGCCGCTGCGCCTCCGGGCTCAGCGGCAGCAGCTCCAGGAAGTTCTGCAGCTCCGGCAGTCCCGCATCGCCCATGCCGAGCAGCGCGGGATCGGTCATCAGCTCGTTCAGCCGCGAGTGGATCGACGGGTCCTGCGCCGCCGCGAGCATCGCCGCGCTGATCTCGGTGCGCACCTGCCATTCCGCCGGGTCCAGGCTGCCCGCCCAGAACCGGAACTCCACCCGGTCGGAGCCGGTGCCCTCGAGGTGCGCGAAGTTGATCGCGTCGTGCTTGCCGCGGTTGAGCATCCGCAGGTCGGAGTACGAGGTGACCTCGGCCGGGTTCATCGGCAGCGGGTTCGGCCCCACGTAATCCATGACCCGCGCGCGGCGGCCGTTCGGGTGGTTGCCCAGCCGGTAGGTCAGCGACTCGAAGCTCTTCTGCAGCTGCGCCAGCCGCACGTACTGCTGCGGCGTCAGCTGCGCGTCGAAGCTCAGGTTGATGTGCCCGCCGGTGATCGCGGCGTCGCCCGATTCGGCGCGCACCTGCGCGAGCAGGTCGGCGAAGCTCCCCCAAGTGCCCGGGTTGCGCCCGGGCCGCAGCACCGGTGTGACCAGCTCGGCGGTGTTCGGATCGGACTCCTCGCGCACCAAGGCCGATTTGCCCGCGTCGTGCGCCGCGCCGACCCGCCTGCTGCCCGCGTCCAGCAGGCCCGTCTGCTCGCCGAGGAATCCGAGGCTGCGCAGCTGCGCCACCAGCCTGCGCGCCCGCGCTTCGAACCCGCGCTCGGGCAGCTGGAACTCGACTTCGAATCCGGCCTTGAGGTCGGTCCGCGAACTCACGCCGCCGGGGATGCCGTCGCGGTGGAACACCAGCGGCGACTGGTGGCGCTGGGCGGCACGCTCGGCCGCGGTGAACTCCTGGGAAAGCGCCGCGGAGCGGAGCCCGCGCGCCTGGTCCGCAAGCGCCTCCAGCTCGCGCGACCGATCGCGCAGGTGCGCGACCGGCGCGCCGGCCAGCGAACCGAGCAGGTCCGACCACATCGCGGTGCGCTCCCGCAGCTGCGGCACCGCGTCCGGCGGCAGCGCGGCCACGTCCCTGCGCAGCTGGGCGACCTTGGCGGAGAGCCCGGCATGCATCCGGGCGCGGGCCCGGTCCTGCGGCGTCGGGTCCGGGGAGGAGTCGCCGGACCTGCCGGAATCGGTCTCGCCTTCGGCATCCAGCGAACTCCCGGCCACATCCGGGTCGGTCTCGCCCTCGGCATCCAGCGAGCTGCCGTCCGGCTCCGCGTCGTCCGGACGCGCGGATCCGCCAGGGGCCAGGAAGTCGTCGAGCGACATCGGTGCGGCGGAACGGCCGGGGTCGCCGCCCATCGTCACCGACCGGCCCGCGAACGCATCGTCGGCGGTGCCGGAAGCGCGGTGCGGGTAACCGGCCCCGACCTCGGCCGCATCCGCGGCGTGCGACAACCCGACCATGTCCACTTCGGCGGAGGTCAGGTCCTGCCCGCGTCCGAACGGGACGGCCGGACCCGGCTCGGCGGGTACGTCGGAACCCATCGCCGGCAGCCGCTGCGGGTCCAGCGGACCGTCGTCGATCAGCTGCGCGAGGTCGCTCCTGCCGGTGGGGACGGCCCGGCCGTCCGGGTGGTACTCGACCCACCCCTGCGGGTCCGGCTCGAACCGCACCGTGCCGTCCTGCTGCCGCAACGCCGAGCGAACGGCGAGCAACCTGCCGTCCGGCGTCATCGCCACCTTGGACGCCGCCAGCACGGGCTGGCCGCCGGACTCGACCATCGGCCGGAACCAGGGAGTCTCCGCCACCCCGGAAATCGCCAGCACGGTGCGGTTGTTCAACCCGACGCCGCGCTCCCTGATCACGTCGGTGAATGGGTCGCCGGGCAGGGCTTCGCCGTTCCAGAGCTCGACCTGATCGGTGCCCGGCCGCAGATCCGCCAGCACCAGGTCCGTGTCCGGGTAGCGCTGCACCGTCCGGGCCACTTGCACCGCCGCAGATACCGAGTACCGCTGCCGCGGGTAGAACAGCCCGTCGGTGCCGATGCTCAGCGTGCTCGCGCGGAAGTGTTCGTCGTTGCCGCCGGTGGGCCGCCACGGGTCCGTGCTCGCGAACAGCTCCACCACCTGCTGCTGCGCCGCGGGGCTCAGCGGAACCAGGTCCAGGAAGTCCATCAGCAGCCGCGGCTGGTCGACGTCCCCCCTGCCCAGCAGCGGCGGTTCGGTCAGCAGCTCGGCCAGTTTCGCCCGGATCGACGGGTCCTTCGCGGCCAGCAGCATCGCCGCGCTGATCTCGGCGTGCACCTGCCACACGCCCGGATCGAGGCTGGCCGCCCAGAAACGGAACTCCACGCGGTCATCAGGCGTGCCGTGCACGTGGTGGAAGTTGATGGCGTCGTGCTTGTTCCGGCTCAGCGCCGTGACATCGGCCCAGGTGCGCACCTCGGACGGATCCGGTGGCAGCGGGTTCGGTCCGGTGAAGGTCAACGACCGGTGTTCGAGCCCGCGCGGGTTGTTGCCGAGCCGGAACAGCAGCGGCTCGAAGGCCTTGCCCAGCTGGGCGAGTTGCCCGTACTCGCCGGGTGTCATCCCGCCCGCGAGGCTGACGTTGACGTGCCCGCCGCTGTTCGCGGGGTTTCCGCGCGCCTGCACGCCGATGCCCAGCAGCTTGGCGACCCAGTTCCACGCCCCGGGGTCGTCGCCGGGCCGCAGCACCGGGGAGACCACCTCGACGGTGTGCTCCTCCGAGGCCTCTTCGACCAGCACCCAGGATTCCTGCTCCAGCCGCTCGCCGACCACCTCGTCTTCGGCGTCCAGCAGCGCCGGTTCGCCGTCCTCCCGCTCGATGAAGCCCTCGCGGTGCAGGTGCTGCGCCAATGCTTCGGCACGATCGTCGAAGCCATCCGCGGGCAGCTGGTACTCCACCTCGAACCCGAGCCGCACGTCCTCCCGGCCGGTGGCGGCGCCGGGCAACCCGTCCGCGTGGAAGATGACCGCGGGCTGTCCGGCCGCGGCGCGCTGCCTGGTGTCGGCGTGCACCTTCTCGGCCCAGCTCGCGCGCGCTTGGTGCAGCAACTCCTTGGCGGAGCGGTCATAGCCGCGCAGCGCATCGACTTCGGTGCGCTCGAGGATGGCGTTGCGCGCCGTTGCCCATTGCATGATCTGCCCGCGCTGTTGCGGCAACGCATCGCCGGGCAGTGCGTTCAGGTACTGCTGGGCCCGCTGCAACGAGTCGTCGATGCGGGAAGCCAGCTGCTCCTTCTCGTCACCTCGCGGATCGAGCGAAGCGAGCGCGCGGTTCAGATCGGGTTCCCCGGTGGCGACCGAGCCTTCCGCGGAATGCTGCACCCAGCCCTGCGGGTCCTGCTCGACCCGCAGCCGGCCGTCCGGGCCGACGGTGTGCCGGACCGCCACGAAGCGACCGTCCGCGGTGAACGCCACCTGCGGTGCGGTCAGCACCGTGTCGAAGGTGTCGGTGAAACCGGGGAACCAATCGGTCCGCGCAGCGCCGGACATGGCCAGCACCACCGGCTTGCCGTGGCCGATCCCCCGGTACCGGAGGTTTCCGGCGAACAGGTTGCCGTCCAGCGTTCTGCCGTTCCAGAGGCTGATCCGCTCGGTACCCGCTGCCAGATCGGCCAGCACCAGGTCGGCGCCCGGGTGACTCTGCGCGGTCTGCGCCACCTGCACGGCCGTGGCGACCGGCCGGCCCGCGGCCGGGAAGTACAACCCGCGGTCCCCGGGCAATCCGACCGTCTGGGACCGCAAGTAGAAGTCGCTGTTGCCGTCGCCCTTCCACGGGTCGGTCGCCGCGAACAGCTCCACCGCCTGCTGCTGCGACTCCGGACTCATCGGCAGCAGGCCCAGCAACTGCGCCAGCTGCGGCAACCCCGCGGGCGAGTGGCCGAGCAGCAGCGGAGCGACCAGCAGCTGCTCGAGCTGCGCATCGATCGACGAATCCTTGGCCGCCGCGAGCATCGCCGCGCTCAACTCGGCGTGCGCCTGCCACACGCCCTTGTCGACGCTGCCGGCCCAGAACCGGAACTCCACCCGGTGCGCAGCGGAGTCCGGCCCGACGTGCTGGAAGTTCAGCGCGTCGTACTTGCCGCGGCTGAGGTTGCGCACGTCCTCGAACGAGGACACCGCCGATGGATCGGGCGGCAGCGGGTTCGGCCCCACCAGCTTGATCGGCCGCTGGTTCGCGTGGTTCGGGTAGTTGCCCAGCCGGTACAGCACCGACTCGAACGCCTTGCCCAGCCGCGCGAGCCGCAGGTATTCGGGCGGCGTCAACATTTCGGTGGAGCTCACGTTGACGTGGCCGCCCATGTTCTCGGCGTACCCGTCGGCATCCCAGACCAGGTCCATGATCTCGCCGAAGTTCGCCCAGGCCCGGGGTTCGGCACCGGGAGTCAGAACCGGCGAGACCAGCTCCACCGCATCGGGGTCCGAGGTTTCGGTGAGCATCGCCCACTTGCCCTCGCGGTGGGCTTCCTCCACCTCCGCGTCCCCGGATTCGAGCAAGGCCTGCTCGTCTTCCCAGTTCGTGAGGTCGCGCTCGGCGAGCTCGTTGCCGAGCTCGTTCACCTTCTCGTCGAAGTCCGCGCTGTCGACCTGGAACTCCACCTCGAAACCGAACTGCACGTCCGGGCGGGAGCTGACCCCGCCGGGGACACCGTCGCGGTAGAACTGCGGCGACACTTCGCCCAACTGGGCGCGGGTGTTCGCGGCCTCGCGGTGGATATGCGCGATCTGCTGGGAACGTTGCGCGGCCACCTGCTCGTGCAAGCCGTGCGCACCGTCCACCATCGTCCGCAGCCGGCTCGTGGGCGTTCTGCTGAACGTGCCGCGTTCCGCCGCCTCCTGCCAGGTGGCGACCTGCTCGCGCAGACCGGGGAAGAACTGTCCCGGCAGCACCGCCAGGTGGCGGGACAGCGCGCCGGTCAGACCCGCCAGCTGGGAAGTCAACCGGGTGCGTTCACGGGCGTCGCCGGCCAGCTGAACCCGATCGCCTTCCTGCGACCCGAGCTGCGCCGGGTCGGCCCGGTGCACCGCGCCCGGCGGGGCCTGCTGGGTACCGGTGATCAGTCCACCGCCGTTGCCGGGTTCCTCGGGCTGCGCGCTGAAGACGTTGCTCATCCCGAGGTTTTGCAGCGCCCGCTCGAAGGCGCGGTTCTCGAGCGTGTCGTGCAGCGCCGTGTCCAGCGACTGGCCGGTGTCGTCCAGGTAAGCGGACCGGACCGCGTCGTACGCCGCGGGGTCCTGGCCGAGCCGGGCCAGCTCGCCGTACAACTCGTCGCTGCCCCGCGGGCGCTGCGACATCAGGTAGGCCAGCCGCCGCGCCACCCGTTGCGGCCCCGGAATCACCGCGTCCGGGCGCATTCCCTGGTCCCTGGCGAACTGCTCGATCTGCCACAGGTGCCGCGGCAGGAACGGTCCGGCCTGGTTCATCAGGGAGTCGCCGCTGAAATGGTTGTTCCGCGCCTGGTGCCGAGCACCGGTTTCGTGGTCCCGGCCGGTGGGTTGATCCTGCCGGGTCACCGCCACCCGCAGATCCAGCGGGAGATCCCGCACATCGCTTCCCCGGCCGAAGATCGACTCGGCCACGAACCCGGGCGACAGGTGCGAGGCGACCTTGAGGCCGATGTTCCAGTCGTTCTCGCCGACCCCCCAGTCCTCGTCGAGCATCATCGCGTCACCGCGCACCTGGCGGGACAGGTGCGCCTGCGCGGGATCGTCGGTGAACTCCAGCTTCGCGAAATACCGCGCGTCGGGATGCATCCGCTCGGGGCGGAAGAAGTTCTCCGTCCCGCGCGCCGCGCGGTCGCGCAGCCCATCGACCTGTCCGATGGCGTCGGCGAGTGCCCACAGCGCTTGATCGGCCAACGCGCGCGACTGCTCGGCCTGCACTTGAGCGGCGGAAGCCTCGGTCTGCGCGTCGGCCACGTTGATCAACAAGTCGATCGAGGCGTCGCCGGCCACCATCGAGGCGAGCGCCTGGGCGTACTGCTGTTGCTGCGCGGCCCGCTGCTCGTCCGCCGCTGCTCGCTCGGCGGCCGCAGTGGCCTGGTCGCGGTACTGGGCCAGGTACGGCTCGGGGTCCAGGTGCATCCGGATCAGGTACTCCGGCAGGAAACCGGGGCCGTCCGGAGTCCGCCTGCGGCCGAGGTCGATGCCCTGCGCGGTGATCGCCTCGTCGGGCACGCCGAGCTGCCGGGCGACCTGCTCGGCGTATCCGGCCGGGTCGGCGTTGACGTCCCAGTCCAGCCGGTTCATCGGCCTGCCGTCCATCGGATCGATGGCCAGGTGCGCCTGCGCCGGATCGTCGACGAACTCCAGCCGCACCTGGAACCGATCACCGGCGGACTGCTGGTTCAGCATGCTCGCGACACCCTGCTGCGCACGCTGCTTGAGCCCGTCGAGCTGCTGCTGCTTGGCCGCCAGCTCGGCCGCCGACGAATCCGCCCACTGCCGCAGCTGGTCCGCCAGCTGCCGGGCATCGGCGGCCGCCGCGTGCGCGGCGGCCACGACTTCCGGCGCCGAGCCCGGCGGGAGCGAATTGGCATCGAACTCGTTGAACAGCGACGTCATAAACTGCGTGGTGGCCTGCGCGTCGTCCTGCGCGGCCTGCTCGCGCGCCGCCGCGAGGAACGCATCGGAACGCAGGTGCGCCTTGACCGTGAACTGCTGCGCGAACCGGCCCGGCTGCACTTCGACGCGCTGGTAGTCGTACGGCGCGGCCCGCCTGCGCCGCAGTTCGAAACCGACCTCGCGGCTGTACTCGTCGGTCAGTCCGGCCCAGTGCCCGTCCTCGTGCGCGTAGGTCTCCGGTTCGCGCTCGATCTGCCAGCTGGACTGGTCGAAGATCCCGCCGTCGGTGGCCGCGATCGACCGGTGTGCCTGCGCCGGGTCGTCGACCCACTCCATCCGGAAGTGGAACTGGTCACCGGATTGCGCCATCCGGTAGCCCTGGTTGAACCGGTCCGCGACGCCCTGCAGCGCACGCTGCTTGAGCACGTCGAGCTGCTGCTGCTTGACCGCCAGCTCGGCCGCCGACGAATCCGCCCGCTGCCGCAGCTGGTCAGCCAGCTGCCGGGCATCGACGGCCACCGCGCGCGCGGCGGCCGCGGCCGGATCTCCCGGCAGGCTGTTCTGCTCCATCCAGCTGGCCTCGATGTCGAGCAGTCCCGCCGTGACTTCCTGCGACATCGCCTGCAGATCGTCCTGCTCACTGGCAGTCCGGTACGTCTGCAGGAACTCGGTTTCGCGCGGGTGCGCCTTGAACGTGAGCTCCTGCACGAACCGGCCCGGCTGCACCTCGATGCGCCGCCAGTCGTACTCGGCGGGACCTTCGATGCTCCGGAGCCTGATGTGCGTGCCCGGGACATTCGAATTCTCGGCCCGATAGCTGCTCATCTGCGGGAGCAGCCGTTCGACGTGCACCGTGCCGTCCGGGATCGGTTGCCGCAGATGCTCCCAGGACTCGGGGTGCAGCGGATCGGACAGCGGCTCGAACCAGCGCGCCGTGCGCTGCTCGGAATACCGCCACGAGCGGTCGTCGACCGGCGCCTCCCGCTCCGGTCGCAGGTCGGCGGCGGGCTGGTCGGCGGCGGGCTGGTCCACGGGGGTCCGGCCGACATCGTCCGGCCGGGCTGCCGAAGTCGGCGAGCCGCCATCGGACGAGCCGGATTCGTCCGCGGACGGACCGGAGTCCATCGAGGTGTCGCCGTCCTCGTCCAGCGTCGAAGCAGCGGGACTCTCCGGCAGGTTCAGGAATTCGTCCGCGGCCCGCTCGCTGTCGAAGGCACTGTGCTCGGACGCGGGCCGATCGTCGAGTTCCATCGCCGCGGCGGGCCCGCGCAGGCCGAGGTCGTCCGGGCCGAGTTCGGTGAGCGCGGTCTTGCCGGTGGCTACCTGCTCGTTCGCCGAATACCGGACCCAGCCCTGCGGGTCCGGCACGAACCGCACTCGTCCGTCGCCGTCCGCGACCGCCCGGGACGCGGTGAGCTGACCAGCGCGGGGCACCACGTTCGTCGCGGCCAGCACCGGCTGGTCGAAAGCGTGCGCCAACTGCTGCACGAACCCGGTTCCGGCGGGTCTGGCCAGGGCGGCCAGCACCACCGGCCGGTCCCGTCCGATGCCCTGATCGGCGAGCATCCGGGCGAAAACATCGCCGGGCACGGTCGCGCCGTTCCAGAGCCGGACCCGGTCCCCGCCGGGTGTCAGGCCGGCCAGCACCAGATCCGCGTCCGGGTGGCTGCGCACGGTCCGCGCCACCCGAGCGGCGTCCTGCACCGAGTAGGCCTCGCCAGGGAACAGCAGCCCCCTGCCGCCCGGCAGGCCCATGCTCTGCGCGCGAGCTGCCGGGTCGTTCCCGCCGTCGTCCAGCCACGGGTCGGTCGTGGCGAACAGCCGGACGAGCTGTTCCTGCGCGTGCGGGCTCAACGGCAGCAGTTCCAGCAGGTTCAGCAGCTGCGGCAAATCGGCAGGGCCGCCGCGCAGCAGCAGCGGTTCGGCCAGCAGCTCGTCCAGCCGCGCGTGGATGGAGCGGTCCTTGGCCGCCGCCAGCAGTGCCGCGCTCAACTCCGCCTGCGCCTGCCGCACGCCCGGATCCAGGCTCGCCGACAACTGGCGGAACTCGACTCGATCGTTGCCGGAGCCCGTGACGTGCCGGAAGTCCAGCGCATCATGCGGGCCCCGGTTCAGTCCGCGGACGTCGCCGGGCGAAGCCACCGCAGCGGGGTCCGGCGGCAACGGGTTCGGGCCCACCGCATTGAGCCCGCGTGCGGCACCGCCGGACTGATTGCCCAGCTGGAACAGCACCGGCTCGAACGCCTTGGCCAGCTGCGCCAGCCGGGTGTGTTCGGGCGGCGTCAGCGGCGGGCGCGAGAAGCCTTCCCGCGCGCTCGCAGGGATGTTCTCGACATGCCCGCCGGCGGCCTGAATCTCGTCGACCGCCCTGGTGAAACCGGACCACGCACGAGCGTCGTGACCCGGCCGCAACGGCGGCGGCACCAACCGCACCGCACCGGAACCATCGGCGACCATCGCCCACTCGCCCCGCGCATTCGCCTCCCGAACCGCGGAAGCCACCGCCGGATCAGCCGCATCCGGCAACCCACGACCCGGCGACCACGAACCCAGCACACCGGCATCCGCCAACCGCTGCCCCAGCCCATCCAGCCGAGCAGCGAAACCCTCCTGCGGCAGCCGGAAAACCACCGGCAGGTCGACGGCGGGCGTGACCGGCTGGGTGAAGCCGACCCCGACGCTGCCGGGGACGTTCTCGGTGTGTCCGCCCGCGGCCTGGACCTCGTGGAGCACCCCGGCGAAATCCGACCACGCACGAGCGTCGTGACCCGGCCGCAACGGCGGCGGCACCAACCGCACCGCACCGGAACCATCGGCGACCATCGCCCACTCGCCCCGCGCATTCGCCTCCCGAACCGCGGAAGCCACCGCCGGATCAGCCGCATCCGGCAACCCACGACCCGGCGACCACGAACCCAGCACACCGGCATCCGCCAACCGCTGCCCCAGCCCATCCAGCCGAGCAGCGAAACCCTCCTGCGGCAGCCGGAAAACCACCGGCAGGTCGAGCGCCGCGGCACGGCGCGAGCTGACCCCGCCGGGCAGCCCGTGCCGGTAGAAGCCCGGGGACGCCGCACCGGAGTGGTTCCGCTCCTGCTGCGCCTGGCGGAAGATCTCACCGACCTGCGCGCTGCGTTCCGCGCGCACCTCGCGCAGCACGCGCTGCGCCCTGCGTTCGAACTTGCGCAGCTCGTCGAGACTCAGCCGGTCGAACATGCCGGGCTGCACCTGGGCAGGCCACGCGGAGACCTGCGCGCGCACCCGCGGAAGCGCGGACGGGGGCAGCACGGCAAGGTTCCGGCGCACCTGGCCGATCAGCGTGCCGATGCCGGAGGCGAACCGCGCGCGGTCCGACTGCGAGATGAGCGGGACGGAGGGCGCGTGCGAAGCCTCGCCAGTGTTGGCAGCCGTGCCGGGGTTCGCAGCCGTGCCCGGGTTCGCAGCCGTGCCCGGGCGGGAGCTCGCGCCGTAATCGGCGGTGGAACCCCGCTGGCCCGCCGATTCCCCGCTCACGCGCTCCAGCAGGCCACGGGTCTCTCGCACCATCGCGCGGAGCGCGTCCACCGGGAGGTTGTTGAACACCCCGGGGTTCGCGGCGTCCGGCCAGGACGCGACCTGCTCGCGCACCTCGGGGAACAGCTGCGCGGGCAACGTCGACAGCCGCCGCTGCACCGCACCGGCCAAGCCGGACATCTCGCCGGCCAGCGACGCCCGCTCGTCGGTGTTGCCGGGCAGCCGGACCCGGTGTCCTTCCTGCGAGCCGAGTTCCGCCGGATCCGCACGGTGAACCACACCATCACCCAGCCGGGAAACCCCCGCATCGCCATGGAGCTTGACACCACCGCGCTCGAACAGCTCCGGACGACCGACCGAGACCCGCTGCTCACCGACATGCGCAGACAACAAATCCCGCAACCCCTGCGACACAGCCGAATTCACCGCATCACCCAGATTGCAGCTCAACCACAACAACGGCCGCTGCTGCGACCACCCCCCACCAAGACGACCAGCACTCAACAACAAACCGGCCATCTGCTCATGATCAAGCGAATGCAACTGCCCCGACTTGGCGCGCACCACGAACCGGCCATCGGCGAAATGCGCCGCCGCCGCGTAAGGCTTCGCGCCTTCGGGGACGCCGTAAAGCTCCGCCGCCCGCGAAGCCGCACCGTGCTCGAAAGCACCACGCATCGCCGCAGCCTCATCGGCACTGTGCGGGAACCCGAAACCGACCTCTTCACCATCCGGACCGTCCCGCAGCCCGACGATGTCCACCTGGTCAGCCGTCAAACTCCGCCCACGACCCAACGGAACAATCGACTCCGGCCCGTCGGCGGAATTCGGCCCCATCTCCACCGACCGGTTCGGCTGCACCGCGAAAAAGTTGTCGTCGGAGTCGCTGTCCGAGTCGACCGAGTCACGGCGTGCCGCCTGCTCACCACCCGAACCCCGGATCGGCATCGCGAAGAAGCCGCCGTCGGAATCGCTGTCGGAGTCCTCGTTCCGACCCTCGTTCTGGTCGGCGAACGAATCGTACGGGTCCGGATCTTCCGGTGCCTCCGGACGGCTTTCCGGGGACTCGACCGGCATGTCGCGCGCCGCGTCGACCTTCGCCTGCCAGTTCTGATCGAGCGGTTTCACCGCCAGGTCGACGGTCGTCCGCCCGGATTCCGGCAGGACCACCACATCGGGGCGGAGCGGACCCGGCGCGTGCTGCGCGAGACGTTCGCGGAGTTCGGACGCGACCTGCTGCGCGGCCGCCTCGTCACCGCGGACCTCGACGGACGGCCCCGGCCCGGATTCGTGCTCCAGCCCCAGCGCCCCGGCAACCGCCGCCATCCAGTCCACTTCGGACCGGACGCCGGCGGGCAGCTCGCCCGCACCGGGGCCGAAGTCCAGGCTCGTCGCAGGCGTGCGCACCGCTGCCGGTTTCACCGTCTCCGCCAGCATGTCCCGGTGCCCGGCGGGGGCCACCACGAACAGGTCGCGCGCTGCCTCGGGAAGAGGCGTGTCGTGGAACTCGCCGTCCGCCCAATAGCGGTCGGTGATCGAGCGGACCATGCCGGCCAGCTCCGGACGGTTCGCGATGAACCGGAGCGCGGCGGTGCACACCGCGTCCGGATCGGCGTGCCGCGCGAGAGCCGGGCCCACAGCGGTGCGGTGCAGGTCCCCCTCGCGATTGTGCAGATCGCGCACCAGCGTCTGGACGACCTTGCGGGTCAGGTCGGCGGACCCGGCAGGATCGCGGATCGGCGCCGGTTTACCGACCTGATCGCTGCTCGGCCCCTGCTGCTCGGCCGGGTCGCTCAGCCAGGATCCGGCGGAGTCGGGGTGCACCGCGGGCACCGTCGGAAGATCGGTCGCCTCCCGGTAGCCCAGCGCGGCCGCCACGTCGTTCAGCAGATCCGGCCCGCGCTGCATCACCGAGTACCGGCGGGATCGCATCTTGGGGGCGTCGAAGACCTCGTTGGGCAGGTCCATCGCCTCGCCGAACCGTCCCCGCTGGGTCGCGGCGAATTTCCGCTCCATGTGCTCCAGCAGGTAATCCGCCACCGGATGGTGACGGGGCATCGCGAACGCCGAATTGCCGATCAGCTTCTTGCTGGTCGTCAGCAGCGCCCAGGCTTCCGGCGTGCGGGCGACCGCCTGTGCCAGGTCCGGGTCGCGCACCGTGTTGTCCCCGTCGGTGTAAGTGCCGCCGAACGCGCGGAGAATCTCCAGGCGGGCGATGTCGCTGGCACCGGCCCATCCGCGGCCGGACAGCTGCGCGGATTGGCTGTTGAAGCGGGCGGCCAGCCGCATCGGGGAATCCGCGTGGAACATCTCGTGGATGTTGACCAGGCGCACGTTGTTGCGCTGCGCCCAATCGGACATCTGCCGCACCGCGGCATGCGGATCCGGGGAACCGTCGGTGGGCGCGGGGTTTTCCCGTGCGGCTTGGAAATCCGCGCGCGGGACGTCGGTCCACAGCACCGAAGTGCCGCCGGTGTACTTCGACGCGGCATCCCCGAAGTTGTGCCACACCGGCGCCGTACCACCGGAGGGCACGACCGGGCCGCCCAGCCAGACCGTGTGCAGCAGCGCGGGCATCTCCAGGTCGGCAGGGAGCCGCTCGACCTCGCCTGGTGCCCAGTCCGAGCGAGTCTGCTCCGGCCGGTGCACCGGCAACACCTGCTCCGGCGTGGACGTCAGGTCCGCACGGCTCAAGGAGGCGGGGGCGTCGTGGGTGAGGTCGGCCGCCTCCAGCAGCGACCCGAGTTCCGCGGTCGTCAGCCCGATGTGGTCCACATCGGACAGCCATTCCGGGCGGGGGGCCGGGCTCAGCAGGCCGAAGTAATCCTCGCCCAACAGCGGCGCGGGCTCCGTCCGGTTCGGCCGCACGGAATCCTCGACGTCCCGCAGCATCCGGTCCGCCGCTTCGCTGACGTCCTGCGCACTGCGGGAGGACCACGCCGGCTCGGGGCCGCCCATTACGACCCGCTGGACGGGCTCCTGCGCACTTTCCGCACTCATGGCGCGCTCGTCGACTGCGGCGAGCGCGCGGCCCAACTCGACTTCTCCGGTGGCCCTCGAACCGTCGTCGTAGTGTTCGACCCAGCCGTCCGGATCGAACCCGATCCGCATCCTGCCGTCCGCGCCGACGTCGGACCGGACCGGCATGAGCCGGCCGTCCCGGGTGAGCGCCACGTTCGACGCGCTCAGCACCGGGTAGTCGAATTTCTCGACGAACTTCTCGAACCACTCCGCGCCGGGTGCGCGGGACATCGCCAGCACCAACGGCTTGGTCGTGCCGGCCCCTCGGCGCGCGAGGAGTGCTCCGAATTCGTCGCCGCTCAAGGAGTCATTGTTCCAGAGCGCGATCTCTTCGGAGCCCGGCACCAGTTCGGCCATCACCACATCGGCGTTCGGGTAGTGCTGCACGACCCGCGCCGTTTGCATCGCCGAGGCCACCGACTGCCCGTGCGCGGGGAACAGCAGCCCACCGTCGCCCGGCAAGCCGACCGTCTGCGACCGCTCCTGGAAGTCGTTTATCGCGGACTCGGTCCACGGCTTGGTCGAGTTGAACAGCTGGACCGCCTGCTCCTGCGAGTGCGGGTTCATCGGCAGCAGCTCCAGGAACTGCGCCAGCTCCGAAACCCCGGCGGGTGCCTTGCCCAGCAGCATCGGCTCGGCCAGCAGCGCCTCCAGGCGCGTGTCGATGGACGGGTCCTTCGCCGCCGCCAGCATCGCCGCACTCAGCTCGGCATGGGCCTGCCACACGCCCGGGTCCACGCTGCCCGCCCAGAACCGGAACTCCACCCGGTGACTGCCGGGGTCACCTTCGACGTGCTGGAAGTTCAACGCGTCGTACTTGCCGCGGCTGAACCGGCGCACATCGTCGAACGACGACACCGCGGACGGGTCCGGCGGCAACGGATTCGGGCCCACCTGGTGGAGGGAACGCTGCTTACCGCCGCGCTGGTAATTGCCCAAGCGGTACATCATGGATTCGAACGCCTTGCCCAGCCGCGCCAGCCGCAGGTACTCGTGCGGCGTCAGCGATTCGGTGAAGCTCACGTTGACGTGACCGCCCATGTTGCCCGCGTCGCCGTCGAGGTACCGGACCGCGTGCAAGATCTCTTCGAAGCTCGGCCAGGTCGCGGGGTCCTGGCCGGGGCGGATGATCGGCGAGACGAGCTCAACGGCGCCGGCCTCCGGCCGCTCCCGGACCATTGCCCATTTGCCCTGCTCGCGCGCTTGCTCGACCACCGGGTCGTCGGGTTCCGGCAACTTCTGCCCGTCGACCCAGTACAGGTGGCCGCGGCCGGCGAGCGCGTTGCCCAGCGCGTTCACCTTCGCGTCCAAGTTGGACAGCTGGAATTCGACCTCGAAACCGAGCTGCGCATCCGGCCGGGAGCTCGCCCCGCCGGGCACACCACCCCGATGGAAGTCCGGCAGCAGTTCGCCGGACGATTCGCGGTCCTCGTCCACCTGCCGGTTCAGCTGCTCGATCCGGCGGAAGCGTTCCGTGCGAATCTGTTCGGCCATCCTCCGCCCGGTTTCCAGCATCGTGCGGAGGCCCTCGATGGACATGCTGTCCAACATTCCGCGGCGGAGCGAGTCCGGCCACGTAGTCATTCCTGCGCGCGCCTGCCGGAACTGGTCAGCGGGCAACGCCGTCAGATTCCGGTCCACCGCAGCGACCAAGTTCGAAATTTCGGACTTCAGCCGGGCGCGTTCACCGGCATCGCCTGTCAGCTGGGTCCGGCTGCCCTCCTGCGGACCGAGTTGCGCCGGGTCGGCCCGATGCACCTCGCCCACGCCCAACCGGGAAACACCGGAATCGCCGAGCAACCCGACGCCGCCCTCGCTGGTCAACTCCGGCCGGCCCACCGGCGCCCGCTGCTCCCCCACGGAACCAGCCAGCAAATCCCGCAAACCGGTCGACACAACCGCATTCACCGGATCACCCAGATTGCAGCTAAACCACAGCAACGGCCGCTGCTGCGACCACACCCCACCAGCACGACCAGCACTCAGCAACAACCCGACCATCTGCTCATGATCGAGCGAGTGCAACTGCCCCGACTTCGCACGCACCACAAACCGGCCATCCGCAAAATGCGGCGCCGCCACATTAGGCTTCACACCCTTCGGGATGCCGTACAACTCCGCCGCCCGCGAAAGCGCACCACGCTCAAAAGCACCACGCATCGCCGCAGCCTCATCAGCACTGTGCGGAAACCCGAAACCGACCTCTTCACCATCCGGACCGTCCCGCAGCCCGACAACATCCACCTGCTCAGCCGTCAAACTCCGCCCACGACCCAACGGAACAATCGACTCCGGCGGAGTCGCACCGGAGTCCGGGACCGGGGCACCTGGGTTCTCGATGCGGGTGAGCGCGCCGGCCTCACCGCCGCGCTGGTACAGCGCGGCTTCGTCGAGGCGGAGCACGTTGGCGGCGTGCCGCGGCAAGTCGACGGGCCGCGGCCTGCCGTTCTCCTCGCGGACGAAGGTGGCGGCTTCGATCAGCGGGCCGGAAGCCGGGTGCTCGGCCAGGTGCGTGATCGCCGCGTTCCAGATCAGCGCCGGGTCGGGATGGCTGCGCACCAGGTCGTCGACCGAGGTCAGCAGCAGCTCCCCCGGGCGGTCGCGCAGACCGTCCTCCAGCATCCGGACCACGCGTCCGGTCAGCCGCTCGGTCGCCGCGCGGTCCCAAGCGGGCGGTGCCGTGATGTCCGGAGTAGTCGCGCCGTCCCGGCCGGCCCCGGTGTCACGGATCGGTCGGCTCAGCGCGTCGCGGTCGCCGAGCGTCCGCGCGGCCTCGTCCACGGCGCGCTGCTCCGACTGCCGCAGCGCGTCCAGCAACGCGCGGTAAGGAGGGACCGTTGCGCCCATCTCGACGCGCTGGGGGCTAGCGGGCCGGTGGGTCGGGTCCGGCGTCAGCGAATCCGGCGCGGCCTGCTCACCGCGCACCGTCCCGTCGTCGGCGCCCAACTCGTCGAGCCAGCTGGAGAGGCTGCCGTCCCCGGCGATCCGCGGGATCGGCGGCAGCAACCCGGGTGCCTGGTAATCCGGATCGTGCGGCCGTCCCGAACCGTCCGAAGTGGACCGTTCGGTGTCGCCAGGAACCTGATCGTCCCGCGGGCTCCGCGGATCGGGCAGTTCGTCCGCGCCGCGGGCGGGCTGATCACCGGGGCCGAGGTCGGACAGCTCGAATCCGCTCTCTTCCGGGATGTCCGGCAGCGGTTCGGGACGGGGGCGCCCGCCGCCGAGCAAGCCCCGCCAGCCGGACAGCGGGGAGTCGCCGCGGTTGCCCCGGCGGGCCGGCTGCCCCGGCTCGTGCTGCCGGTGCTCGTCGTGGCGGGCCGGCCGGTCGTCGCGCTGCGGCGGCGATTCGCCCCGCAGGCGCGCCCGCCGCGCCTGCTCCCGCGCCTGCGCGTCGCGGGCCTGCTCCGCGACGGTGAGCCGATCCCAATCCCGCTTGGTCTTCCAGAATTCCGAGCGTGCCGCGGACTCCTGCCGCTCCGCTTCGGCCACGCCGTCCCGCCCGGCGGAGTCGTCGGCGGCCCGGTCCGGCTGCGCGGAGTCGCCGTCCCGCTGCCCGCCGTCCTGCTGCTGGGCCTCCTGTCGCTGGGCCTCCTCCCTGGCCGCAACGAGCTGCTGCGTGGCTTCCCGGTAGGTCTTGCCCTTCTCCTTGAGGTCCTTGGTGGCCTGCGCCAGCTCCGGCGACAAGGTGTGGCCGGTGTGCTCGGTGGCCACGTCGTCGTACATCCGGTTGACGTAGGCGTCCCGGAACGCGACGTCCCGAGCACCGGTGGACAAGCCGCGCCACCGGTCGACCATGGACCCGACCAGCGGCATCCCGCTCGGGTTCTCCCTGGCGACCACGCGGAACTCGACGTTGTTCAGCAGCGCCCGGGTCAGGGTCTCCTCGTTGTGGATGACCGAATCCGCGGTGGGCTGGCGCTCCGCTTCGTAGGAATGCAGTTCGCCGCTCTGGGTCAGCTTGGCGGGGTCCCGCGAGGACAGCGCCATCAGGTCGCGGGCGAAGTAGCCGGAGTGCTGCCCGAATGCGTGGCGGTCGCTCGCGTGGCGCTCACCGCCCATGCCCCACGGTTCGGTTTGGCGCACCTCGCTGGTGTGTCCGGTTTCCAGTTCGGAACTACGCTCGATCTTCGGCTTGATCTTGTTGAGCAGCTCCACCGCGTCGCTGGTGCTGCCGAACTTCGGCGCGTCCGGGAAACGGACGCGCACCTCCAGCGTCCGGCCCAGCCCGTGCAGCGGAACGTTGAATCCGCCCACCGGCAGTCCGGCCAGCAGCTGCGCGAGGGTGATCGACGACGTCAAGGTTCGGCTGAGCTCTTCGCTGCCGCGTACTCCGGTGTCGCCCAGCGCGCCGCGGGCGGCGTCGATCACTTCCTGGACATCGCCGAAGAAGTGCTCGCCCCACTGGGTGTCCGGCACGGGCTGCGGATGCCCCTGCTCCTGCCAGTCCGCCAGCGCTTCCGGCGTGTGTTCCGCCTCCGGGACACGGCCGCGGCGGGTGACCTGGCCGTACCGGCTGTCCGGCGCAGGCAGCGATTCCTCGAGCAGCTTGGTCACCGCGACCGGCCGGTCCACGGCGACCGCGTCGGTGAAGCTCTCCTCGTTGCGCCCCACTCGCAGCTTCAGCCGCAGGTCCCCGCCGTACTCGGCGACCGGGCCGATGGTTTCGGCGGAGTGCTCGAGGCCGGTCTCCTCGGTCTCGGTACCCGTCCGCTTGCGGAAGCCCCATCGGCTCTGCAGCTGCCCCCCTGTACCTGCCGCGCCGTAGCTGGGGTGGTGCTCCGGCCCGGTGCGGATCTCGCTGCCGCGGCCGCCGAGGCGGGCGCCGAGCATGGTGCTCAACATGGTCCGGGCGCGGCTCGCCTTCTTTTCCACGCTCGGTGTGGCGAGGTTGGTGACCTTCAGCTTGTTGGCGTGCACGAGCTTGCCGTCGCCGCGCGGGGTGAACTCCGCTTCCAGCGCGAAGTGGTAGGTGTTGCCGCGGAATCGGCGTTCGTAGCGCAGCTCGGTGCGCTCGCCGCCGTTCATGGTCTGCTTGGCGGCGTCGTTGACGTCGCTGAGCAGCGTGTTCAGCAAGTCCTGGTTCTGGTGCCAGTTGCCGGCGGAATCCTGCGGCAGCAGGGCTTGCGCGACCTCCGCGCCGTAGCGCTCGGCCAGGCTGGTCCGCACCTGGCCGAGCTGGTCGCGCAGGTCGACCGGGTCGATGATCCCGCCGAGGCCGAACGACGGCCGGACGGCGCGCTGCGGGTCCAGCGCGGGCGGCACCGGCAGCGGCGGTTCGGCCGGTCCGTCCTGTTCGGCGTGCCGCGGGGGTTCGGACGGGCCCGCTTCCGCGGGCTCGTCGGGCCGCACCGGCGCGTCCGGAGCGGCCGTGCCGTCCTGTTCCGGCAGACCGGGCCGCAACTCGTCGAGCTGGTCCTTGGTCAGCCACATCAGCTGGGTTCCGGGCAGTTCGGCGATGTTGCCGCGCCGCCTGACCCCGGAGCGGTCCGGGAACCAGTTGAACGGGTCCAGATTCCCCCGGTACCTGCCCTCGGCGACCATGCCCGCGTGCACCTTGACCCGCGCCAGGTACACCGGCTGCGCCGGATTCTCGATCCGCGTGCGATGGCCGCTTTCCACACCGCGCGTGGTCTCCGCGCCCCGTGACGTGCTGTACGGCGAGGTGTTGACCACGCCGATCCCCTGGCCCTGCGCGAGGTGCCCGTCGTGCTGCGAACCGCCCAGGTAGCCCAGGAACACCGAACCCACGAAGCCGGCGCTGGTGACGTTCCAGCCCCGGGCGTGGCCCACCTTGTTCCTGGCGGTGAGCTCGCGGGACATCAGCTCGTACTCGCTGCGGGTCACCGGCGCGGAGTCGTCCAGCACCGGTTTGAGCGTGGTGGCCATCGAGACGTGCAGGTTGGCGCGCGTCCGCTGGTAGGACAGCTCCGCGGTCCGGGGCCTGCTGAACCGCTGCGGGTCGGCCTCGATCCGCCGTGGGTTGATCATCGCTTGCACCGGGCGGACGATCTCCGGGACCGGGAAGCGCACGATCGGATCGTCGTTGGTGACCCGCTTCAGCAGGTCCTGGGCCATCTTCCCGAGCACTTCGCCGCCCTGGAAGCCGACCAGCCGGGCGTAGTCCAGCTTGCGGGTGGCGCCGGCGGGCAGCTCGCTCAGCGGCGGCGGATCGCCGAGCTGCTGGATGACCGGTTCCGGGGAGTCCGCGTCGGCGCGTTGCGACCCGCCGGTCCGGTCGCCCAACTGCTCGGGTTGCCCTGCGTGCTCGGACTGGGGACTCTCCTCGGTGCCGCGGGCGGCTTGCTCGGAGTGCGGGACGTCGCCGGCATCGCCGAGCCGGCCGCGGGAGACGAGGCTTTCCGGGACCACGAACCGGGCATCGACGGTGCTGGTGATCGGCGCGGCCGGATTCGCCAGTTTGCGGTGCCGCCCGTGCTGCTCCGGCGGCAGGTCGAGCGGGAGGCCCGCGGTCAGCGCCTGGAACTTGGGCACGTCCCTGCCGGGGCGCTGCGGCAGAACGCGGCGCAACCCCTCGCTCGGGCGCACGTACGACAGCACCTCGGCCTTCAGGTGGAAATCGGCGCGGAACTCCCGCAGCGGCTGCGGATCGACCTTGCCGTTCGCCTGCAGGCTCCCGGCGGCCCGCTTGCCTTCGGCGACGGTCTGCTTGCTGGACTCGTAATCCTGCCGATGACTGCGGGTGAAATCGGTGCGGTAGCCGCCGAAGAGCACGTTCAGGCCGCCGCCCAGCGCGGAGTAGAACCGCGTCTGAAAGCCACCGATCGCGCTCCACGAAGTGGACCGGCTGGTTTTCGCCCCGATCTTCTCGGTCGTCTTCTGGATCGTGTGGACCCGGCCCTGAGCACCGGTCTTGCTGCTGCCGTTCGCGGGGGTGTCGGCGGTGTTCGCCGCGCCGTCGGTGTTCGCCTCGCCGTCGGTGTCCGCGGTGTCGTCGGTCCTGCTGCCGTTGTCCGCGACCGGGTCGCCGTTCGCGTCGTCCCGCGCACCTACCAGGAGCGGATCGCCGTCCCGGACGTTGTCGAAATCCATCGACAACCGGATCATCGACACGTAGTCGTGCGCGAACTCCTTCGCGTACACCGGCAAGTAGAGCCCCTCACCCAGCAGGAGCGGCGCGACTTGCTGGAACACCTGCTCATCGGCGAGCACACCGGCCAGGTCCTGCTCCCGCTTGAGCGCCTCGGAGATCCTCGCGGACAGCCCCTTCGCGAAGTCCGGGTCGTCGAACCGCCCCACGAACATGTTGCTGTCCAACCACTTCCCGCGCAGCGGCACGTCCCGCAGCAGGTCAGCGAGCCGGTCGTACAGTTCCCGCCCGACCGGGAACTCCGCGAAGTCGCCGACGAAGGCGTGTCCGTTCTCGACGGACTCCGGCAGGAAGTGCGTGCGGTCGGCACCGGAGCGGAACTCGCCCGGCTGGTTCCGGGCCGCCAGCGGTGTGCCGTCGAACAGCCCCGCTTCCCGGCCGCTGGGCAGATCCCCCAGCATGTCGGCGACGAACAGACCGTCCAAGGTGAACGGACGGCCGCCCAGCTCGCGCACCTGCATCTCGAAGGCGAGCTGCAGGCCGACGGCGTCGCCGGTCTTCTCCAAGGTGTTCGCGACCTCGGTCGAACCGCTGACCTCCTGCGCGCGGTTCGTGCCGCGGTTGAAACCGACGTTCGGCCCGGCCATGGCGCGGTGCCCGAGCACTTCGCCGCCGGGACCGACCACGACGTTGACCCCGCCGCCGCGGCCGGCACTGCGGGTCTCCGCGCGGCCGGAGTTGCTGATCCCGGCGTTGCGGTTGCGCAGGTCGGGCTGCTCGTCGGCCAACTTGATCCACTTGGCGACGGCGCGCATCTCCACCCGGGTGCCGGGCTGGGTGCGGAACTTCGACAGTCCCCGCCCGCGGTAGATCTCGTCGTCGATCCGGGTCCACCCGTCCTGCGGGTGCGCACCGTCGAACACCGCCATCTTCGGCAGCAGGGCCGCGATGTTGCTGCCGTGCAGGAAGTTCGCCAGCACCGGGCGGCCGTGCGCGCCGACATCGGTCTCCTGCGAGTACTTCCGGTCCAGCCGCGCCTTGACCTGCTCGAAGAACGATCCGCGGGACGGCTTGATGTGGATCGTGGCGCCGGTCACGTTGCTGTCGCGGATCGCCCGCCGCCCAGCGTCGCCGAGCTGCCCGAGCCGGTGCACGCCCGCGGCACCGAGGTTCTCCAGCCGTCCGGCGTCGAGCGGCGACGCGTAGCCGTCGCTGCGCGCGTACTCGGCCGCAAGCAGGTTCCCGAGCCACCTCCCGCTGTCGAGCCCGATCGGCACTCGCAGCGCCACGTTGCCCACATCGGTGCTCGTGAACGGCCGGAACCGCTGCGTCGCGGGGTCCACATCGGGCATGACCCCGCTCGGGATGACGCGCTCGCCGTGCTTGCCGCGCAACGTGAAGTCGAACCGCATCGGCACTTCCACGTCCTGCAGGTTCTTCAGGTCGAACCTGTTGCTGGCGCCGAACTTGGCGGTGTGCTTCGACGTGGCGCCTTCCGAGTACGTGAACGGCACGGTCGGGTTCACGTACAGGTACAGGCCGGGGATCGCGGTGTAGGCCAGCTGCGGGCTGAACGTCCCGTCCCGCGAGAGGTCGTTGCGGTCGACCAGCGTGATGTCGCTGGTGTTGTTGACCGGAATCGTCCTCGCCCGCAGATCGGCATCCAGCACCGTCTTCATCGGGCGCATCCGGTCCCACAGCGGCGTGGCTCTGACGCCCAGCTCGTAGTACTCGCCGCCCTTGCGCACGATGAAGGTGTCGCCCTCGCCGACCAGCGACTGCGGCTCGTTGTCGATCTGCTTCTGCGCGAGGTGGACGTCCTCCCACTTGCCCGCTTTCCCGGGCAGCAGCTTGTTCAGCGAGGCCACCACGTCCGGGCCGGTGAACGGCAGGTCGCGGGTGTTCTCCCCGGACAGCTCGGGCCTGCGGGTCGCGCCGATCGGGGTGAGCGGGCCGAGCGATTGGCCGTCGCGGATGTACTCCGGCAGCGCTTCGCGGATCTCGTCCGCGGACATCGGGGTTTCCGGCTTGTCGCTGGTTTCCTGCCGGTCGCCGCTGTTGTCCTGCCGGTCGCCGTCGCGGCCCGCACCATCGTCGCCGTTGCGTTCCGGCGACCGTTCGGCGTCTTGCGGGCGGTTCTGGCCGGACTGCGCCGCATCGACGTCCGGGCGCCCGGTGCGGTGCGGCCCGCCGTCGGACGTCAGCGAGTCGGGGTCGGCTTGGTAGCGCTGCACGAGTTCCTGCGCGCGACCGTGCTCCTGCTGCGCCATCCGGTAGGCGATGGCCTGCCACAGCGAGGTCGGCACCGTATCCGGCCGCGCCCGCGCGTCGCTGAGCAGCGCGCCGGTGGCGTCCAGCGCGCTGCGCGCGGCGGCCGGGGAGAGCTTGCCGTAGCCCCGCTCCGCGGCACCGCGGACGTCCTCGTCCAGCGTGGTCTGCCGGGTGAACGAGGTCCCCGTGGCTGCGCCTTCGACCGGTCGCTGCGCGGACTGCGCCCCGCCCATCACTCCGGAAACGCCTTCGTACGGCCCGGAACCGGCCCGGTTCCGGCCACCCGCCGGCACTTCGAGCGCCGAGCCGTCCGCGCCATCGCGGGGCGGCCGGGCGGTAGGCGGCTGCCCGGCGCTGTCCAGCAGGTGCGCGAACGGTGGCGGCGGCGGGTCGTGCCGCGGCGGGTTGCCGCTGCGCCAGCCCCGCCCCTCCTGACTGTCCGGAGTGGACGGACGAGTCTCGTCCAGGCTCTGCAGCGTGGCGGGATCGCCCAACTCCAGCTGCCACTGCGCGCGGTGGTATCCCTCGTCACCGAGATCGAGCCGCAGCATCGCGTCCAGCGGCTCGCCGGTGCCGTCCAGGAACGCGGTACGCAGCTGTTGCACCGCCGCCGGATCGCCGCCCGCCTTGCCCAGCTCGGTCAGCACCGCTTCTTCGCTGACCTGATCGCGGGAGAGCAGCTGTTCGAGCCGCTGCGCCGACACGGTGGCGTCCGGCTTGCCGTTCGCGGCGTCCTCGGCGCGCCATTGCGCGCGGCTGAGCGCGTCGTCACCGAAGTGCAGCTGCAGCATCGCGTCCAGCGGCTCGCCGGTGCCGTCCAGGAACGCGGTACGCAGCTGTTGCACCGCCGCCGGATCGCCGCCCGCCTTGCCCAGCTCGGTCAACACCGCGTCCGAATCCACCTGCTCGCGGGAGAGCAGGTGGTCCACCCGCCTGGCCAGCCGCTCGGCACCCGGTATCGCCATGTCCGGCCGCAATCCCTGGCTGTGCGCGACGTCCTGGATCCGCCACAGGTGCCGCGGCAGGAAGGATTTGGGATTGGTGCCCATCAACCCGTCGTCGGGGACGTGCATGTTCTGCGCTCGATGCGGCCGGCCGGTGGCGGTGTCCCGCGGCATGGGGGGATCAGCCCGGTTCAGCACCCGCCGCTCGTCCGCGCCGTCCGGGCGCGGCACCTTGCCGTCGACCGCGCCGTTCTCCATCTGCCCGAGGAATCCGTCGTCCAGCCCCAGGGTCCGGCCGACCTTGCGGGCGATGCGGGTCCCGTCCTCGTCGATGCCCCACGAGGAGCGGTCGCCGGTCGAGTCCGGTTCGATGGTGATCCCGATGCTGTCCGAGATCGGCTGACCGTTGTCCAGCTCGAGTTTGACGAAGTAGCCCGCCGACGGATCGTTGCTGTTGTTCATCCGGTCCGGCCGGTAGAACTTCTCGACCCCGTCCACCGCACGGGCGCGCAGCTGCTCGACCTTGTGCTGCTCGTCCACGAGCCGCTGCCGCGCTTGCGCCGCCTCTTCCTGCTTGCGCTGCGCCTGCTGCTGCGCGGCGGCTGCCCTGTCGTGCGCGTCGATCACCTGGCGCGGGGCGTCGCCGGACCCGGCATCCGGTCGCGGACCGAGGAATTCGGCGTACTGGCGGTCCTGCTCGGCCACCTCCGTCAGCTCCGCGGCGTCGCGTTCGGCCGCGGCCACTTCGTCGCGGTACGGCGCCAAGTGCGCGTCGCCGTTCACGTGCAGGTTGACGGTGTATTCCGGCCACACCTGGCCGTCCGCGGTGCGCCTGCTGCCGACCCGGAACGGCGGGGCCTCGGCGTACTCGTCGGGTATGCCGAGGCGGTGCAGGAGCTCGTGCACGAAGACGTCTCCGGCCTCGTGCATGTTCCAGAGGCTCATGTGCGAGCGGGTGGCCGGGTCGCTGCTCAGCTCGATCGGTGCATGCCCCTGCGCCGGATCGTCGAAGAACTCCACCCGGAAGTGGAACTGATCACCGGAGCCCGGCATCCGATAGCCCCGGTTGACCAGCGCATCCATCCGCAGCCAGGTCTGCTGCTTCATGTCGTCGATCAACTGCTGCCGGTGCATTACTTCGGCGTGCGCCGCACGAGCCGTCTTCCACTGCTCGGCGGCCTCGTTCCGGCGGGTTTCGAGGCGGGCCTGCGCACGCTCGATCCGAGCGGTGTCGGCCGACTCCGCACGGAGCCGGTCGAGGACCTCTTCGGTCCGGGTCACCCGGTTGTCCGCGTGCTGCGCGCGGAGCAATTCCAGGTCGTCGGTCAGCTCCAACAGCTTCAGCTGCTGCTCGGTCTCCAACCCCGCCTTGAACGTGAACTCCTGCACGAAACGACCGGGCCGGACCTCGATCCGGCGCCAGTCGTAGCGGAGTTGTCCCAGAAGGTAGCTGCCGTTCATCGTGGCCAGCCGCCAAGTGGTCCGCACCGTGGCGTCCGGCAGAGCGCCCCGCAGGTGCTCCCACTCGTCCGGGCGCAGCGGATCCGGCTGCGGATCGAACCACGGCGCCGACCTGGCCATCGAACGCCGCCACGCCGGGTCTTCGGCCGGCCGGTTCGGGTCGTGCGCGCCGTCGTCCGTGCGCGCGTTGCCCTCCGCGTCCGGCGAGCCCGGGCCGGGCTCGCGCGGCGAGTCGCCGACCGGCCCGGTAGCCCCCTCCGGCACGGGGCCGCGGGTGAACGCGGTACCGGTGGAGCTTCCCCAAGCGCTGACGACCGGCCGCTGCGCGGCCACACCGCCGTGCACCAGGGACCGGTTGCGCCCGATCACGTCGCCCGAGGGAATCCGCAGGCGGTTCGCGGTGGAGGCATCGCCGGCATGGCGTGAAAGCTCCGCGGGCGGCACGAAATGCTCGAAACCGCCCGCGAGGTACGCGAACAACGGCGGCGGGTCGTGCCGCGGCGGGTCCGCGGGCCGCTGCTGGGTGGTGCCGTCGTGTTCGGGCTGCGTGGTCTCGCCCGCGGCGCGGGAATCGGGCGGAACCAGATTCGGGCCCTGCTCGTCGTCCGCGGCATCGCGCCGAGCGGTGTCGGCCGCGGGGCCGCGGGAAGAAGTCGCCGGATTCGAAGCGTCCGATGTGGACGCAGGGCCGGAGCTGGTCTGCCGCGGCTGGTTCGCCGCGGGCGCGTCGGCCGATCCGCCGGTGCGCGGGCCCGGAACCGTGGTGTCCGGCCGGGACGACGCTGCCCGCGGGTCCTGCTGCGCGGTGCGGCCCTGGTCGACACCCGGATCGGGAGTACCGCCGCGGGCGGACTGCCCTGCGGGCGGCTGGCCCGGATTCTGCGGCGACTGGTGGAACTGACCCGGCACGGAGCCGGTCGGCGCCGGTTCACCGTTCTCCAGCGGTTCGCCGCCCGGAACCGGCTCGCCCCGGTCGTCGGTGCGGCCGTACTGGTCCGCGGGCCGCTCCCCGTCCGGGACCGCACCATCCGATGTGGACTCATCGGTTCGTGCCGGTGCCTCCGGCTCGCTGCGCTGAACATCGGAGCTCTCGGGACGTTCCGCCAGCGGCGGCGCACCGTCCAATATGGCCTCTTCGTCCCGCGCTGGAACATCAGGCTGTTCGGGGCGATCGCCGGACTCCGGTGTCGGCGCGTCCTCCCCGGCCGAGTGAAGGGTGCCCTGCTCACCCGTCGGGTTATCGGCGTCCGGCTGCGCGTCGGCACGGCCGGGCGCAGCGGCATCGTCCGGGCGTGCTTGCTCGTTCGCGGTCGCGGTTCCCTCGGCGGTTTCGGTGCTCTGCGGTCGCTCGCCGGAGTGGTCCGGCTGCCGTCCGTTCGCGGTGTCGCCCTCCGGCCGGCCGGACTGCGCCTGCTGGGTCGTACCGGGCTGGGTCGCACCGGGCTGGGTCGCACCGGGCTGGGTCGCACCGGGCTGCTGACCGGACGGTGCGGGCGAACCGGACTGCGTGGCAGGCCCGGACTGGGTGGCAGAACCCGGCTGGACCGACTGGCCGGATGGCCCCGGGCCCGTCGACGAGGTGCTCGGCGGAACGGCACTCGGCGCAGCGGGACCGGCAGCACTCGCTGGCGGCACGCCGCCAACAGCTGCGCCGCCCCTCCCGGGTGCGTGCGCGCCCGGGCCGGCAGCCGCACCCGAAGCGCCGCCCTGACCCGGCGCGGCGCCACCGTGCGCTGCACCGGGAGCAACGCCCCCGGCTTGCTGACTCGGCTCGTGCGCGCCCGAAGGCGGCGGAGCATCAGCGGACGAAATCGTCTCGCCCTGACCGGACGAGACGGTGCTGTCCTCGGTGTTCGCGCCACCGAGGAAATCGCTCACCGAGCGCGAAGGCGAGCCGCTCGGCTCGGTGCTGCCACCGGGATCGCCGTCGGCGGTGCCTGCCCCGTCCGAGGACGTCGTCACCGGCGCGTCCCCGGGCGAACTCACCGCGCCGTCGTCAGGCCCCTGCAAAACCGTCGAAGCACGATCCGCATCCCCGTTCAGCGTCTCGGCGTCCGAGGAGAAGTCCGAACCACCGTCCAGCGTCGAGCCGCTGAGGTCGCTCGAGGTCGTGCTGAGCGCATCGCCGGAGGATGCCACCTCCGGGATCTTCAACTTCCCGTCCTGCGTCACCGCATTCGTCGCATCCAGCGCGGCCTGCGCACTCGCGTCCGCACGCGACGACGCCTCCCCCGAGGCCCCGCCCGTTCGGCCGCCCGCGCCACCTCGCGCGAAGGCACCGAACATGCCGTCCGCAGCACCACCGTGATGATCGTCGGTGGCCAGGTACACCAGCGGGTTGCTCGCGGGCACCGACAGCATCTGCAGCGAGGCATCCGCCATCCCGCCCAGCTTGCGCATCCCGGGGGGCCAGTCCGCCCCTTCCTGCTTCTTCGCGAAATTCGTGCCGTGCTGGGAGTTGAAGTCGTCGATCTTCTTGTTGAACTCGCGGACGCTCTTCGCGTTCGGCCGCTCCGGCACCTTCGCGAAATTCGTGCCGTGCTGAGAGTTGAAGCTGTCGATCTTCTTGTTGAACTCGCGCGGCCCCTGGCTCAGCTTCGCCTCGGCCCGCACCGCCACCGACCGCGCCGCACCAGCAGCCGCACCTGCGGCACCACCACCGATCGCACCGCCGATCGCGGAACCCTTGATGGACTCCTTGTTGATCTTGTCCCGGGTTCCCTTGTTCTTCTGATCGAGCTGAATACCACCGTCCATCCCGGCCATGAACGCCGTACCGAAAGCCGCACCGCCCGCGGCGTACTTCGCCGTCGTCCACGCGCGCTTGCCGATTTCCTTGGCCACGCCCTGCGTGCTCGCACCTCGCAGCGCGGTGGGGATCTTGCTGACCACCGATGCCGTGCGCGACGCGATCTGCTTGATCAGCTGCTGCAATCCGACTTGCATCACGCCGCGGGCAGTAGCGATGACGGCACCCGCCAGCGGCGCCAGGATCAGGGTCGACAGCAGATACGCGACCTCCGCCGCGACCATGATCGTCATGGCGATGAACATGATCCGCGTCTTCTCGATGTCCGCCGCGGCATCCTTGGCCTGGCTGCCCAGATCGCGCGCCGACTGCTCCTGCCCACGCAGGGCCTCCGGCGACGTGGTGCCCAGCTTGTCGACCACTTGCTTGGCGAACTCGCCGTCCAAGACGTCGTCGATCTCCCCCGACAACGAATCCAACCGGTCCGCCGTGTCCCGGCACGTATCGGCGTACTGGATCAGCGCCTGGCTGATGTTCCGAAGGCCGAACTCATTGCCCTCCGGCAGCTCCATGCCGATCGTGCCCTTGAGGAAGTCCTGCAAGCCGTCCGGCAAGTCGTTGGTTTCGTCATAACCACTCACAGAGACCTCCTTCCTCGTGGGCGCGACCGGTCATTTCCCCCGTTGGTCAGCGGGCCATGCTCCTGCGTTCAGTTTCCGTATTCGTTCTGCTCGATGGCGGCGCGGTTCGCGGCGTCCTGTTTGCGGACGACCTCGATCTGCTTGTCGATCTGGTCGGCCAAGCCGTTCGGGGCGCCGCTCATGGCCTCAGCGCCCTCTTGCAACTTCTTGTTCGGCTCTTCGAAGTTCTTGATGAACGCCTCACCGATATCGTCGTTGCCCCAGCAGCCCCAATGGTCTTCGAGCGTCGTCTTCATCTCGTTGAAGCTCGCCGTGAGGTCCTCGCCCACCGCGCGCAGCTTCTTGTTGATGTCTTCGAGCGCGTCGGGGTCGATGCGGAAGTTCTCGTCAGCCATCCCTGCGGTCCTTCTTCTCGCGCGGGACGCCCGGCAGTTCCTCGGCCATTCCGACGATCGGCTTCATCAGCTGGTCGAGCACCGTGCTCGGGTCGACCTTGCCGGAGGCGATCCCCGCCAGGTCGACGCCCGGCAGCATGCCGCCGGACATCTGCTCGGTCAGCTTGGTCATGCTCTGCGTCCGCCCGGCCTGGATCGTCTCGACGATCACGCTGGCCAGCTGCGCGGGCGCCATGCTGCGGTACTTGTTCCCGTTGAACTTCAGGCCGGTGAGCTCGCCGCTGCCGTCGAAGGTCGCTTCCAGCGAGTGATCCTTGGCCTGCACGGTCGTGGACTGCCCCTGCTGCTGCTTGGTGACGTCGGCGACGCGCTCGCGCTCCCGCTCCAGCATGGACATCGCGGAATCGATGTCCGTCGGCACGTCCGGTTTCGGGTCCGGTTTCGGGTCCGTCATCGAATCCTCCTGTTCTCCCGGAGCTTTTCCAGGAACTCGTCGGCTCGCGCGCGGTCCGGGCCGGCTTCGGTGGGCTCGTCCGGATTCTCCGGCGGTTCCTCCGGCTGCTCCGGCCTGCCGAGGCTGCCTGCCACGCCCTGTTGCTCGCCCCAAACCGTCCGCTCGGCGTTGATCGGGATCTGGTTGTCGTCGCGCTGCTGGCCCGGCTGAGGCGGCATCCCGCCCATCATCGGGCCCATCGGGTGGCCGCCTGCCTGCCCGGTTCCACCCGCGGGCGGTGGTGCCGTGCCGCCCGCGGGCGCGGTGCCGGTCATCGGCTGCCCGGAGCCGGCGGTGTTCAGGTTCACCGGCGCGCCGTGCGTCCCGGCGGCAGGCGGCGTGCCCGCGCCGGTCGACGGGTTCGGTGTGGTCATCTGGCCCAGGTCCAACGCGGACGGCGCGGGAGTGCGCGGGACCGAGCTGCTCGGCGGGGAACTTGCGGAAGACGTCGCCGGAGCGGAACCGGCCGGTGCGGAGGACTGCGCACTGCTGTGCCCGTGCCCGCCTGCCGCGGAGGGGTCGGGACCGGACACGGTTTGCGGTGCCGGACCGGGATTCGCGGGTGGCTGGGGCGGCGCGGGGGCGCTCGCGGCCGACGCACTCGCCGCGGTGGGAGCGGTGGCCGCCGCGGTCTGCGGGGGAGGTGCACTCGCGTGGGCCGGCATCGACCGGGCCGGGGCGTGCTGCGGTTCCGCCGAGAAGGTGCGCACCTCGGACGCGGACGAGTCCGAATCCTGTTTGCGCGACACGGTTTCCGGGCGGTCCGAGCCCGACTCGGAATTCTCGTCCGACTTCGAGTTCTCGTCCGACTTCGAGCTGCTGTCCGGCTTGGAGCTCTCGTCCGATCCGGAGCTCTCGCCCGACCGGGAACTCCGCTCGGAACCGGACGACCATCCACCCGAGTTGTTCGACTGCCGCCCGAGCACGCCGGACGCGGCCTGCCAGCCACCCACCGAAGAGTCCTCAGTGGACTTCTCGCTGGTGCGCTTGCCCGCCGAACCCCCGGAGGATCGCCCGCCGAGCACGGCGGGCGAGCTCTGCGCGGCGACCGCGAGCCACGGCGCGCCCGTCGGCGATGCCCCGGATTCCGATGCACCACCGGCGTTCGGCGGTCGCCCGGTGTCCTGCCATCCGCCGGAACCGCCCGAAGAATCGCTGACCGTCATCGCGCCGGAACCCGAGCCGGACGAGAAGTACATGGCCTGCTGCGCGCCGCCGGAACCGGAAGCGCTCCAGCCACCGGACCCGGACGACGCCGAGCGCAGCGCGAGCGGATCGGCCGCTCCAGGCGTGCTACCGCCCTTGCCGGGCATCGCCGTCATGGACTTGGCCACGTCGCTGTAGACCGCTGAGATGTCGTAGACGATCTGCCGGGCCTGCTGGGTGCGCTCCTCGTCGCCCGGCGGCGGTGCCTGCGGACCGTTCCCCGCTGCGTCCGGTGCGGGAGCGCCGAGCGCTTGGCCCGGCCCGGGCCCGCCCTGTTGCTGCCCGGGAAATCCGGATGGCTGCCCCGGCGACGGCCGGCCCGGACCTCCGGGCACCCGCCCGGGAGCACCCAGCGCCTGCCCCGGAACTCCCGGCGCCTGCCCGGGAATTCCGGGAGGCTGCCCCGGAACTCCCGGCTGCGCGGCGGCTTGCGCGCTGCGCTGCTGTTCGAGGTCCCGCATCCGGCGCTGCCCCTCGGCCAGCGCGTCACCGGCGCGGCGCAGCATCCGCGCATAACCCGGTGCCAACGTGGCTTCCAAGACCTTCTCGTTGTCCGCGGCGAGCCGATCGCCCGCCGCCACGGCGCGGTCGATGGCCTGCCCGGACGAGTGCGTGCCGATGTCCCGCCACTGCGCGCGGAACCGGTCGGTCACCTCGCGCAGCCGGTCCGCGGCCCGGTCGAACGCACCGGCCTGCCGGTAGAAGACCTCCGGCGAGCTGCCGTGCACCAGCTGCGCCAATTGCTCGAAGTTCAACTGCTCCAGGTACGGGTCGGTGGCGGGAGTCGGCTGCGCGCCTGCCATCGGTTCAGCTCCGTCCGATCACCGGCGGGGGGTTGTCCTCGTTCTGATCGTCCCAGGTGCCGTCGTCGGCCTTCATCCAGATCTGCGGCTCGCGTTCCTGGCCCTGCTGCCCGGCACCGGCGCCGCCCATACCGCCCATCGGCGACATCGGCATCCCGCCGCCGCCCATGCCACCGCCTTGCCCGGCACCGCCACCGGTGCCGCCACCGGCCGGTGGCCCGGCGGGCTGCCCGCCGGGCGGGGCGAGGCCCTGCTTGCCTGCCATGTCGGTGTCGAACTGCGCGACAGGCCCGCCCGAGCCGCCTGCACCGCCACCCGAACCACCGCCAGCGCCGCCACCGGAGCCGCCGCCCATCGAGGAGAGCGCGTCGTCGGCGGACTTGCGGGCCGAATCCAACGCCGAGCTGTCCCCGCCGCTGGCGCCGCCCGGATCACCGCCCGCGAGGAAATCGTCCATTGCGGACGGTCCGCCGCCGAGCCCGCTGATCGCTTCGTCGGCGGACTTGCGCGCCTCGTCCAGCGCCTGCTGCGCGGCCGGGTTCGCGGCGTCCTGCTTGGCATCGTTGAAGGTTTTGTCCAGCGCTTGCTGGGTTTCCTCCGGCGTCGGCGGGGTGCCGTCCTGGCCCAGCTGGTTGATCGCGTCGTTCGCGGACTGGTGCGCGTTCTGGAGGGCTTGTTGCGCAGCCGGGTCGGTGGTCTTCGCCGCCACGTCGCCGATCGCGTCGTTGGCGGAGCGCTGGGCCTCCGCACCGGTCGCACCACCGGGATCGCCGCCCTGGTCGGACAAGCCCTTGATCGCTTCGTTCGCGGACTGGCGCGCGTCCTGCAACGCCTGCTGCGCCTGCGGATCGCTCGCCTGCGCGGCCGCCTCGCCGAGCGAGTTGTCGACGGCGTGCTGCGCTTCCTGCGCGGTCGCGGGCGTGCCGTCCTCGCCCAGGCCCTTGATCGCCTCGTTCGCCGACTGGCGCGCGTCCTGCAACGCCTGCTGCGCCTGCGGATCGTCCGTTTTGGACATCGCTTCGTCGATCGCGCCCGTGGCGGCGTGCTGTGCTTCCTGTCCGGTGGGCTGGTCGCCGCCGGGGCCGCCGGACTCGGTGGTCGGGTTCTTCAGGTCGTTGATCGCTTCGTTGGCGCTGTTGCGTGCGTCGTCCAGCGCCTGGTCGTCCTGGTTGTTCTGGCCGTCCTGCTTGTTCTGGCCGTTCTGGTCGCCCTGGCCGCCGCTGCCGCCGTCCTTGCCGCCGCTGTCGCCGCCCGAACCACCGCCTTGCCCGCCGGAGTCGCCGCCCGGTCCGCCGGACTCGGTGTTCGGGTTCTGCATCTCGTCGATCGCGTCGTTCGCGGACTGGCGGGCCTGGTCCAGCTTTTCGTTGTTCTGGCCGCCACCGGTCTGGCCGCCGCTGCTGCCCTGGCTCTGACCCTTGCCCTTGCCGCCGCTCTGGTTGCCGCCGGTGCTGTTCGGGCCACCGCCGGTGCCCATCCCGGTCGGAACGGCACCGCCACCGGACTGGTCGCCGCCGGACCCGCCGGACTGATCACTACCGCCGCCGGAGCCGCCTTCCGAACCACCTGGGCCCTGGTTCGCCATGTCGTTGATCGCTTCGTCCGCCTCGGCCTTGGCCTGCTGCCTTGCCTGGTCGTCGGACTGCTGGTTCCCGCCGGACTGGTCATTGCCGCCGGTCTGGTCGTTCCCACCAGACTGGCTGTTCCCGCCGGACTGGTCATTCCCACCAGACTGGCTGTTCCCACCAGACTGGCTGTTCCCGCCGGACTGGTCATTCCCACCGGTCTGGTTGTTGCCACCTGTCTGGTTGTTCCCACCAGACTGATCATTGCCACCGGTCTGGTTGTTGCCACCGGACTGGCTGTTCCCACCAGACTGATCATTCCCACCGGTCTGGTTGTTACCACCAGACTGATCATTGCCACCGGACTGGTTGTTCCCGCCGGACTGGTCATTGCCGCCGGACTGGTCATTCCCACCAGACTGATCATTGCCACCGGACTGGTCGTTCCCACCGGACTGGTCGTTCCCACCGGACTGATCGTTCCCACCGGTATTGCCGCCCGAACCAGTCCCGGCCCCATCCGTGGACAACGCGATGTGCAGCGGCTGCAGCTCTTGGCCGCGGTTGCTGTACTTGTCGACGAGCTCGCTCAGCAGCTTCTTGAGGTCTTCGAGCAGGCCCTTCTCACTCGCGTCGACCGCCTCGTTGATCTTGCTGGCGCCCTCTTCGGCCGCGTTCGTGCCGGAATAGCTGTTGGAGATCTCGTCGGTGGTGGTGGCCAGCTCCTCGTGCGCATCGTTGAGCGCCTGCCACCAGTTCGCGGCGAAAAGCTGAATGTCGTGGCCGATGTTGCCGACCGTGGTGCCGTATGCCTGGCTCTTGAGCGTGTTGTAGAGGTCTTCGCTCTGCTTGAACAGGTCGGTCGCGTACTTGTTGAACGCGTCCCCGGCCTCGCCCTGCATGTGGTCGCCGACCCGCTTGATCAGCCCGTTGAACTGCTCGTTGATCTCACCGAGCCGCTCGGTGGCCTTGTTGAAGGCGTCTTCCAGCTTGTACCAGTCCTCGGCCGCGCGGTTGCCGGAAAGATCGGCGTGCTCGCCGTCGGCCGCACCGTTGTGCGTGATGTCCGCCGTGGCGGCGTCGATTTCCTCCCAGCTGCCGTACTGATCGACAGCCATCGACGGCGCGGAGGCGTTGTACACGCCCACCGTGGAATTCTGCTGATCTTCCGCCATAGCGAATGTTCCTCACCAGCGCGGCCGCGACACCGGCGGCAGCTTCGTGATCGATCGGGACCGGAGTCAGGCCTGCAAGGTGTCGTTGTAACCGTCACCGTCGCCCGCGTTGTCCTCGGGCTTGATGTTCGGGTCTTCGCTGAAGTTGTGCTGCTCGCTCTCGGTGCCCTTGTCCAGGCTCGCGACCGAGCTGTCGATGTTGCGCTGCATGTCATCGACCTTGGTCTTCATCTTCGCAGCGTTCTCGCCGTCCATGTTCTCGAAATCACGAGCAATCGTGGACAGCTGCGTCTCCATTTCCTCGAGCACGTTCTTCATGCGCTCGGCGTGCGCCACCAGGCCGTTGCGGCGGTCGTCGACGACCCGCTCCAGCCACTGCGCGGTCTCGAACTTGCCTGCGTTCGGCCAGTGCTCCTTCAGCGACTGGAAGGCGCTCATGTCGCTCATGAGCTTGCCGATCTCCTTAGCGGCCTTGTCGATTTCCTCGGAATCGAATGCGGTGCCGTCGGCCACGGTAATTCTCTCCGATCACTGCGCGTTCCGGAATTGCGGTGGGACGCACCGGCGTCCCGGGGTAATCGGACGAGGAAAGCCGAGCCACCATCGGCCCGGCTCTCGTCGCCGCGGCGGACGAGTCAGGCGAACTGGCCCATCTGCTTGCCGCCCTGCTTGTCGGTGTCCTGCATGTTGCCGGTACCGCTGTTCACGTTCTGCTGCTGCTGCGTGAGGTACTCGCCGAAGCCGTTCAGGGACTGCTTCAGCTTCTCCGCCGAGGCGTTGTAGCCCTGCGCGGACTCACCGGTCCAGCCGTTCTGCTGGAGCTGCTGGGCCTGGCTGATGAGCTTGTTGGCCTCGTCGCGGATGTGGTCGACGGTCTTCTTCATGTCCTGCTGCGCCTGCTGCAGGGCCTCGTAGTCGTAAACCTTGGGAGCCACGGGAAAACACCCTTCCTGGAGAGAGAACGGCCTGAGCGGAGATCAGGCGGGAACGGTCAGCTGGGGATGAAGCTGGCCATGTCCGCGGACTGGACCGGCTTGCTGGCGGAGCGGTCCTGCTCGTCCTGGTCGCCGGAGACCTTGCGCATCTGCTGCGCCATCGACTCCAGGTCGGCCAGCACGCTGTTCTTCAGCTTCTGCACGGACTGCTCGTACTGCTCCAGCAGCGCGTCGGTCATCTCGTTCTTGCTGGCCTGCTGCACGCTGTCGATGCGGGTCTTGAGCTGGTCCAGCTCGGTCTGGATGTCCTGCCGGGTCGTGTCGTGCTGGGAAGCCTGCCGCTGGATCTCGGGCAGATCGATGTTCACGTTGCCGTTGTTGGCCACCACAACCTCCTGGTGAAGCGGGGTATCCGGTTTTCGGAAGCCGACGGCCGCAGGACACAGGTCGACTTCCTACCGTCGGCCAGCTTATTCGGGTGATCTCGGGTGAAAGCCGTGCTGCTCGTCCGATCGTCGTCCTTTAGGGACTTCCCTCGGGACCGCTTCGGACGAGTTCCGGCACGGGTCAGGGCTGCTCATTCGGCTGCGGCGTCTGGACCTGGACCGCACCGGAGCTGGTCAGCATCGGACCCGCAGGCAACAAGTCCAGCAATTCATCCGGAATTTGCACGGCTGAAGTCGGCGAGTAACCGAGTCCTTCCACCACCTTGTCGTCGGCGAGCGGGTATTTCGTCCCGGTATCGGTGATCAGGAAGGCAGCGCCCGGCTGCGCCCCGGGTGCGGGCAGGCTCTTGGCCAGCACACCGCGTCCCGCGGGTAGCGAGATCTTGTCCGCCATCGACCCGGAAACGTGCTCGGCCAGCGCCACTGAACCCGCGTCGACCTCCGATGTGGACTGCATCTCCACGGTCACCTTCAGATCCCCGGTGCCGGACGGGGAGTAACGGGCGCAGGGCTGCGCATCCGGGGGCGGCACCACGGCTTG
This sequence comes from Saccharopolyspora galaxeae, assembly GCF_016526145.1. Taxonomy (GTDB): domain Bacteria; phylum Actinomycetota; class Actinomycetes; order Mycobacteriales; family Pseudonocardiaceae; genus Saccharopolyspora_C; species Saccharopolyspora_C galaxeae. The sequence continues at coordinate 859,613 of NZ_JADDUE010000001.1, read as the reverse complement.
CGGCGGCACCGGCGGAAAACCGCCGACCAGGTCCGGACCGCCCGAATCGGGCACGCTCGTCAGCGCCGTGGGACCGGCCTGGAGCACGCTCACCTGCCCGCCCGGGTAGGCGGACTGCACCGCCGGGGACGCCAGGGCCAGCGCGGCGCTGGTCCGGTTCAGCGCCGTCTTGCCGTCCTCGCGCACCAGGTAGAACTGGTCGGATTCGGTCGCCGGGTTGCGCACCTCGTAGACCTGCCCGACCTTGCTCGGCTTGCCGTCGATCACCGGTCCCGGCGAGCCCGCGCCCTCGATCGCGGGCAGCGCGAGGTCGCGCCCGGCGGGAATCGGATCCAGCCAGGCCGTCGAGACCTGCAACGGGGTGACGTTGCCATAGGGCAGCGCGTCCAGCGTCCGCTGATCCGGGACCTTGTAGCGCTTGCCGTTCCACACCAGGTGCACGGCGTTGTCCGGGGTGCTCACCAGCAGCCCCTGCCCGTCCGATGTGGACTTCCCTGGCCGGTTGCCGAACTTCAGCGTCACCACCGGATCGGTGGGCTTCGGGCGCGCCGCGCCCGGCTGCACGCATACCGTCCACGGCCCGGTTTCCAGGGTCTGCGCGGTCGGGATCGAGTCCGGCGCGCCGGGAATGCCGATCGGCTGGCCGACTGGGGTTCCCTCCAGCGACTGCTGCGAAACCGACTGCACCGTGCCGCCGGAGTCGCCCGCGGCCAGCCGGGCCGATGAGTAGTTCAGCACCGGGCGCAGCTGGCCGCCGAGGTAGACGAACTGCGCGCCGCTGTCCTTGTTCACCACGATCGAGCCGTCCTGCTGCCAGGCCGTGCTCTTGCCGGGCTTGAACAGTCCGAGGATGCCGAAGATCGCCATCAGCAGGACGCTCACCAGCACCCCGAACACGATGCCGTTGCGGATCCGCTTGTTCGGCATCTCCAGCGCGTCCGGTTTGCCGTGCGTCACGGCCGAAACCAGCCGCCCGACGACGAAGAAGTATGCCTGGACCTGATCCCTGCGCGACTGCATCAGCCCGCGAGCCCCCGCATCATCGAGAAGACGTTGAGCACCTGGAGCAGCAGTGGCAGCGCCGCCACCGCGGTCAGCGTCTCGAAGATGTCCGCGGCCCTGCCCCAGTACGGGCGCAGCCGCCGCCCGGGCAGGAACTCACCGAACACCAGCATCAGCGTGCCGACCAGCAGCACCGGCAGCCAGAACGCGACCAGCCGCAGCAGCGACTCCTGGCTGAACGCCAGCAGCAGCACCACCAGCACCAGGCTGAGCCCACCCGGCACGATGAGCGACCAGCGCTGCACCGCCCCTTCCGGGTGCCGCGCGCGCAGGAACAGCAGCACCGCGGTGACCGCGAAGAACACCAGCGTCCACACGTCGCTACCGGTCAGCGGCGCGAGCACCAGCAGCGTCTGCGCCGCGCCGAGTCCGGTGTAGAGCGCCTTCGAGTAGCCGAAGGTCAGCGCCCCGCGGTCCACCACCAGCTGGTACGGCACCGGCTCGATGTCCTCGCCGAGCTCGCTGCTGTTGCCGGGCAGCATCGGTAGCGACAATCCGGAGAGCCGGAACGACAGCGACGGGATGAACAGCGCCGCGACCAGCGTCAGCAGCAGCCCGATCGCGCCCGCCGCGTGCGGCTGCACCGGAGCGGTCGAGCCGATCAGCGCGGTGCCGCCGACCGCGGTGACGAAAGTGATCGCACCGGTGAACAGCAGCGCCGAATCGGCCACCGCGAGCACGCCGACGACCAGCGCGACCAGCGCGCCGGCGCATCCGCAGGCCAGCATCACGACCGGCGTGGCCACCGGATCCAGCGCCAGCAGCAAGGAAATTCCGGTGAGCGCGGCATATCCGGCGCCGACTCCGGCCAGCAACGTGGCGACCACCGGATTCGCCGCTCCCCGCGCCACCAGCGCGCTCGCGCCGAGCAGCAGCACCGTGATGCCACCGGCGATGGAGAACTGCGGGAACACCGGCGCCGCACCGATCAGCAGCGGAAAGCCCAGCAGCAGCAACAACAATGCGCCGGCGCGCAGCATCCAGCGGGTGCGCTCCGGGTTCCAGGTGCCCGCGCCCCGCGACACCTGCTCACCGACGCCGTCGACCAGGTCGTCGTAGTCGATCGGGGCGAGCTCGCCTGCGCGGGGTCGCAAGTGGACGGTTTCGCCGTCCAGCAGCCCGAGCTCGGCGATCGTGCGGTCCTCGTCCAGGGCTTGCTCGCCGACGCGCTGGACGATCCAGCCCTCGTGGTCGGCGCCCTGCTCGATCCACTCCGCACCGAATTGCGGCAGGACCGCGGGTAGTAGGTCGGCCAGCGGCACTTCGGTGGGCAGCGCCACGTCCGTCGCCTGCTTGCCGAGGACGAACCGTAGCCTCCCGGACTCGGTTGTGCGATGCTGAGTCTGCTCTTCCGAAAACGCCATCTGGTGCCGGAGGTCCTTCCTGCCAGGGTTGGAGACCGTGACCCGGCCAGGAACGTACGCGGCCCGCGCGCGCACGCGAGGTGCTCCGGCACCCGGGACCGCGAGTCTGGGGTTTTCTTTCACCAAAGGGAGAGTGTGTGAGCACGGTGTTGTTCGCTCGGCGGTCCCGGCGCCCGAAGCCGACCGCACCGAGCGAAGAGATAGAGATCCAGGAGCCGCCCGCAGTACCCGAGTCCACCGACGGTGGGCTCAGCGGCGTGCTGATGTACGCGCCGATGGGCCTGAGTTCGCTGGCGATGGTCATGATGTTCGTGCGCCCGGGTTCCGGCACGATGGCCTACATCGGCGGCGGCGTGATGGCGCTCTCGGCGGTCGGCATGATCGTCTCGCAGATGCTGCGGAGTTCGGTCACCCACAAGCAGAAGCTCCAAGGGCACCGGCGGGACTACATCCGCTACCTGTCGCAGACCCGCCGCCGGGTGCGCGAAGCGCTCGCCACCCAGCAGCAGGCGGCGCGCTGGATCCACCCGTCGCCCCGGTCGCTGTGGTCGCTGGCGCTGGGATACCGGCTGTGGGAGCGGCGCCCGGCGCACGACGACTTCGGCGAAGTCCGGCTGGGACTGGGCAAGCAGCGGTCGTCGGTGAAGCTGACGCCGCCGGACAGCAAACCCGTCGAGGACCTGGAGCCGCTGGCGGCGCACGCGCTGCGGCGGTTCCTGCGCGCCTACACGACGCTGTCGCACTCCCCGATCGCGGTTTACCTGCGCGGGTTCGGGCAGATCCGGTTCCGCGGTGACGCGCAGCACGTGCGCGGGCTGGTGCGGGCGATGCTGGCGCAGCTGGCGACCGCGCACGCGCCCGGCGACGTGCAGGTCGCGCTGTGCGCCAGCGGGGACCGCCAGGATGCCTGGGACTGGCTGAAGTGGTTGCCGCACAACCAATCCCCGGACAGCCGGGACGCGGCCGGTTCGCGGCGGCTGATCGCCGAATCCATCGGGGCGATGGAGGAACTGCTCGGCGGCGGGGCGTTCACCTCGCGGCCGCGGTTCGAACCGGACACTCCGATCACCGCGAACGAACCGTTCGTGGTGATCGTCCTCGACGGGGTGCAGCTGCCCCCGGACCACCGGGCCGGGGACGAGGGCTACCGCAACGCGGTGGTGCTCGACGTCGGGGAATCCCTGCCGTGGCAGGCGAAACCGGGCGCGCTGTTCCTGGACGTGGAGGAAGAGCTGGTCAGCACCGTGTCGTTCGACCGGCTCGGCAAGCCGCACAACACCGAGTTGTGCGTACCGGACCGGCTCAGCACCATCGGCTCCTCCGCGCTGGCGCGCACCATGGCGCGCTACCGCGTCGGAGAAGCGTCCAACGAGTCGGACGAGCCGCTCACCGGCGACTACGACATGGCCGGACTGCTCGGGATCGGCGACGTGCGCACCTTCGACCCGGTCAAGTACCGCCGCGAGCGGTCCACCGCCAAGCGCAGGCTGCGGGTGCCGATCGGCATCGGCGGCGGCGGTGCTCCGCTGGAACTGGACATCAAGGAATCCGCTGAGGACGGAATGGGCCCGCACGGGCTGTGCATCGGCGCGACCGGCTCCGGCAAGAGCGAACTGCTGCGGACCCTGGTGGCGGCGCTGGCAGCCACGCATTCCTCGGAGGAGCTCAACTTCGTGCTCGTCGACTTCAAGGGCGGTGCGGCGTTCCTCGGGTTCGACCAGCTGCCGCACACCTCGGCGGTGATCACGAACCTGGCCGACGAGCTGGAGCTGGTCGACCGGATGCAGGACGCGCTCACCGGCGAGCTCAACCGCCGCCAGGAGCACCTGCGCGCCTCCGGCAACTACGCCTCGCGGCGCGACTACGAGGCGGCCCGCGCGCAGGGTGCGCAGCTGGAACCGATGCCCGCGCTGTTCATCGTGGTCGACGAGTTCAGCGAGATGCTCTCCAGCAAACCCGAGTTCGTCGACGTGTTCGCGATGATCGGCCGGCTCGGCCGGAGCCTCGGGGTGCACCTGCTGCTGGCCTCGCAGCGGCTCGACGAGGGCCGCATCCACAAGATCGAGACGCACCTGTCCTACAAGATCGGGCTGCGCACCTTCTCCGCGATGGAGAGCCGCAGCGTGCTCGGGGTGCCGGACGCCTACGAGTTGCCGACCAGCCCCGGCAACGGCTACCTGCGTCCGGACACCACGAATCTGGTGCGGTTCAAGGGCGCCTACGTCTCCGGCCCGTACCGGTCGAGCAAGCGCCAGCGCACCACCCGGGCGAAGGCCGAACAGCAGGTCGTGTCGTTCGGCACCGGCTACGTCGAACCGACCGCGGCACCGCAGCAGGAGCCGGAACCGGAGCCGGCACCCGACGAGCCCGCGCAGTCCATGCTCGAAGTGCTGATCGAGCGGCTGCGCGACATCGGTCCCCGTGCGCACCAGGTCTGGCTGCCGCCGCTGAAGACCTCGCCGACCCTGGACCAGCTGCTGCCGCCGCTGGTCGACCACGGTGAGCTCGGGCCGCGTCCGGTCGGCGACCTGGAGACGGCGGGCCTGCAGATCCCGGCGGGTCTGGTGGACCTGCCTGCGCAGCAGCGCCGCGAACTGCTCGAAGCGGACCTGTCCGGCAGCAAGGGCAACGTGGCCGTGGTCGGCGGGCCGCAGACCGGCAAGAGCACGATGCTGCGCACCATGCTCAGCTCGCTGGCGCTCACGCACAGCGCCGCTGAAGTGCAGTTCTACTGCCTGGACTTCGGCGGCACGCTCAGCTCGCTGGCGAAGATGCCGCACGTGGGCAGCATGGCCAACCGGCTGGACAAGGACCGCGTCACCCGCACCGTGCTGGAGATGACGAACCTGCTGGCCCGGCGGGAAGCGCTGTTCGCCGAGCACAACATCGACTCGATGACCAGCTACCGGCGCGCTCGCCGGGAAGGCCGGTTCCACCAGGACGACCCGTACGGCGACGTGTTCCTGGTGGTCGACGGCTGGTACACGATCCGGCAGGACTTCGAGGAGCTCGAGGACCGGTTCACCGAGCTCGCCGCGCGCGGCCTGAGCTTCGGCATCCACCTGCTGGTCGCCACCAACCGCTGGTCGGAGATGCGGCCGTGGCTGCGGGACGTGCTGGGCACCCGGTATGAGCTGCGGCTCGGCGACCCGGTCGACTCGGAGGTCAACAGCAGGCTGGCCGCGACCGTGCCGAACATTCCCGGCCGCGGGCTGACCACCGACAAGCTGCACTTCCTGGCGGCGCTGCCGCGCATCGACGGGACGTCGGACACCGAAGACCTCGCCGATGCCACCACCGAGCTGTCCGAGGCGCTGGCCCAGCCGGGCGCGCCGCGGGCTCCGCAGGTGCGGATGCTGCCGACGATGCTCTCGGCGAGCGACCTGCCCGACCCGGTGCGGCCGACGCCGCAGGCGGTCGTCCGGGTGCCGCTGGGCATCGAGGACGTCGGCCTGTCCACCCAGTGGTACGACTTCGACGCCAGCCCGCACCTGCTGGTCTACGGCGATGCGGAGACCGGCAAGACCAGCGTCCTGCGGCACATCGCCCGCTCGATCACCGCCGCCTACGGCCCGGGCGAGGCGCGGGTGATGTTCGGCGACTTCCAGCGCGAGCTGCACGACTCGATCCCGCCGGAGAACCAGATCGAGTACGCGGTCGGTGCGGATGCGCTGGGCAAGTCCATCGCGGGCGCCGCGGTCGGGCTGGAGAAGCGCATCCCCGGGCCGGAGATCAGCCCGAGCCGGTTGCCGAAGCGGGACTGGTGGCAGGGCGGCCGGCTGTTCGTCATCATCGATGACTTCCAGCTGGCCGAGAGCGGTTTCGGCGGCGGGGTGCTGGAACCGCTGATGCCGCTGATCCCGCACGGCGCGGACATCGGGGTGCACGTGATCATCGCGCGCAGCACGTCCGGTGCCGCGCGGTCGATGTCGAACCCGGTGATCCGGCGGATGTGGGAGCTCGGGACACCGGGGTTGCTGCTGTCCTGCCCGAAGGACGAGGGCATGTTCCTGGGCAACCTGCGTCCGCGCACCTTGTTGCCGGGCCGCGCCCAGTACGTCAACCGCCGCCGCTCGGTCCGCCTGGTCCAAACCCCGCTGACCGAGGGCACCAACCCGAAGTCGAAGGACTAGGGAGTGCTTTGAAGTGAGCGGGCCGCCCACCCGTTGCGGGTGAGCGGCCCGCTCGCTCGGTTCCGAATGCAGCGGGCGGGCGGTCAGCCGCTGGGGGTGGAGACCGGCTGCTGCTCGGCGTCCGGTTCGGTTTCGGAACGGTCCGGACGCACCCGCACCACCCGCGCCGGGCTCCAGCCGCGCCGGTTGCCCGCCGCGCCGAGCCGGAAGACGAGCACCAGCGCCAGGATCACCACCACGGCAGCACCGCCACCGAGCAGCGCCAGTCGCGGCCCCAGATCGTCTTCCAGCCGCGCCGAAGCCGGTTTCGGCGACGGCGGCACCACGGTCCGCCCGACGCCGCCTTCGCCGTTCACCACCGAGGAGACCGCGGCGGTCGGGTTCACCGTCCCCCAGCCCAGCGCCGGGTCCGGCAGCGCCGTCGCCGGATGGCTGGCCGTCATCTCCAGCCGCTGCTTGACCTGCGCGGCGTTCAGCTCGGGGTGGTACGCGCGCACCAGCGCGGCGGTGCCCGCCACGAACGGCGCCGCGTAGCTGGTGCCGCTGCCCTGCCAGTGCCCCGGCCCGTGCGGCCCGGTGCTGACCACGTCCACGCCCGGCGCCACCAGCGACAGGTACGGCCCGGTCTGGGAGAACGCCGCATGGTTGCCTGCGGAATCGATCGCCCCCACCGCGATCACCCCTGGGTAGGACGCGGGATAAGTGACCGGGTCGCCCTTCTGCGCACCGTTCGCGGCGGAGGCGATCAGCGAGACGTCCCGCTCGGCGGCGTAGCGCACCGCATCGGCCAGTTGCGGATCCGGCGCGTTGGAGCTCGCCGAGACGTTGATCACCTGGGCGCCGGAATCCACTGCCGCCCGGATGCCGCGGGCCAGCGCGGCAGGGGTGAAGGTGTTGCCGGTCTGCTCCTCGGTACCCGTGGCCACCCGGATCGGCACGATCTGCACGCCGGGTGCGACGCCGGTGAACCCGGTGCCTTCGGCGGGCGATGCGCCGATGATCCCGGCCACGAACGTGCCGTGCCCGAAGCAGTCGTCGGCGGCCGGCCCGTTCGCCGGGCCGCCCATCACGTCCGCGCCGGGCAGCACCTTGCCCGCGAGCTGCGGCGTCCGCGCATCCACACCGGTGTCCACCACGGCGACCTTGATGCCCTTGCCCTCGGTGATGTCCCAGATGCGCTCGGGTGCCAGCAGCTGCTGGCCCCACGGAGTGCCCTCGTAGGTCACCGTCGGCGCCTGGATGCAGTTCTGCCCCGAGTTCGGCAGCGGCGGCGGATCGCCTTGCGCCGCAGCGGGAACGGCCACCGCGGGCAGCAGTCCTCCCGCCAGCGCCAGGCAGACGGCGGTGCGCTGCGCGCGCCCGGTCACGACTGCCCCGCCGAAGTTCCGGCGGTGGCCAACTGCTCGTCCACGGCGTGCTCCTCGGGCGCCACGACCATCGACCTGGTGAGCCGGGCGACCACGTCGGAGTCCTCCACCTGCCGCAGCGAGGCGCGCTGCCGCCTGGCCAGCGCCCGGTCCAGTTTGGACAGAGCGGCCCGGTCCCGTTCGTCCAATTCGGACCCGGTGGAACGTTCGTCCGGGGCGAGTTCGCGGAACAGCACCGCGGCCCGCGGGGCCGTCGGGCCGTCGTCCTCGTCGATGCCGTCCTCGGATTCCGCTGCTTCGCGCACGGCCAGCGTCTTGAACCGGGTGCCCGCGAGGAACACGACCTCGTCCACCGGACGGTTCAACACCAGCTCCGAGGTGCGGCGCGCCTTGGACGGCCAGATCAGCACATCGACGTGCGCACCGGGCACGGTCACGTCGAGGTTCATGCTCGCGCTGAGGAACCCCGGCTCCACCAGCAGCGAGCCGGGTTCGGAGCGCCCCTCGACCGAGTCCGCCACGGTGCACTGCCGCAGCACCGGCCTGCGGTGCGTCGGCAGCCGCCGCATCCCGGAGACCAGGCATGGCAGGTGGCTTTCCAGCGCGGTGGCGGAGCCGCTGCGCACCGCCGAGTTGAGTTCGCCCGCCCCGCCGTCGCCGAGTCCGAGGTACAGGCACACCGCGACGTAGTCGGCTTTGGCGCCGGAGTCGTCGGAGTGGCGCAGCGAAGGCCAGGTCGCCATGGCGGCGTTCACGGTCGCCAGCGCGTCGGAGTACGCCTCGCCCGCGGCCGCCGCGAAGCGGTTCTGCTCGCCGGTGGTGCTCTTGCGGTCCTTGACCTTCGACGCCTGAGCCGGATCCGGCGGGGCCTCTTCGACGGGCGCGGCCTGCTCGGCCGCTTGCTCGGAGCCGCCGACCGGGTCCAGCCGCACGGTGGTCGACTGGCCCGGCCCGCTCACGACGCCGGGCACCTGGGGTTCGGCAGCGCGTCCGGCTTCCGGAGCCGCCGGGTTCCGCGGGCCCGCGGGTCCGGGCGCTGCCGGAGGCGCGGGCGCGTTCGGGTTCGGCCGGGGGTTGGGACTCGGCTGGGCGTTCGGATGTCCCGCGGGGTTCGGCGGTGTCGGCGCGTTCGGAGCCGCCGGGCCGCCGCTCGGGTTGGCGCGACCGTTCGGGGTCACCGGGCCGTTCGGGTTCGGCGCAGCGTTCGGGTTCGGCGCAGCGTTCGGGGACGCCACCGGATTGTTCGGAACACCCGGATTGTTCGGCGCCGCCGGACCGTTCCGATGCGCCGGGCCATGCGGGGCGACCGGACCACCCGGAGTCGCCACGGGATTCGGCCCGCTCGGCGGATGCTGGTTGATCGGGCGGTTCTGCTCGATCGGCACGTTCGGGCCGGGCGGCCTGTTCCGGTTCGCCGGGCCGTTGGGCGCGGCCGGACCGTTGGGCGCGGCCGGGCCGTTCGCCGCACCCGGACCTTGCGGCGCGGCCGGACCGGCGGGATTGGCCGAACCGCCCCGATTCGGCGGCTCGCCCGGAACCGGGCGACCGGCGGCGTTCGCGGGATTGTGCGGATGCCCGGGATTGGGGGACTGAGGATTGTGGGGACGGACAGGGCTGTTGCGGCTCATCGGGCGGTCCGCACCGGCTGGGCCGACCGGGCTCGCGGGACCGTTCGGAGTCGCCGGGCCGTTCGGGCCCGGCCTGCCGACCGGGCTCGCGGGAACGTCCGGACCCGCCTGCGGATTCCGGCCGACCGGACGGTTCTGCTCGGTCGGCGCGTCCGGACCGGTCTGCGGGGGCTCGCCGACCGGGCGGTTCTGCTTCGTCGGCTCGTCCGGACCGTCCGAATCGGACTCCGCCGATTCCGGCGTGACGTCCGGATTTTCCGGGGTTTCCCGGTCCTGCGGTTCGGAGGGCTCCGACTGCTCGGCGGACTCGGGCGAATCGGGCGGCGTTGCCCGCGCAGCGGAATCCGATCGGGACGGCGCCCCGGACACGGTCGAGACCGGCGGGGCGGACATCGTCACGATGGGCGCAGCCGGCGCCGCCTGCGGCGATTGCGCATCCGGCTTGCCGAGCGCCTGGGTCTGACCGGCCGAGGGCACCTGCGGTTCGGCCGCAGGCGATCGCCCGGTGCCGGATTGCGCGCCGCCCGGCGGCTGCCCGGCCGCGGACGCCGGATCGGACTGCGCAGATTCCGGCGCCTGCCCGGAGCCGGTCCCCGCCGGTCCGGGCTGAGCCGAATCCGATCGCGCGGCCGTTCCCGGCTGCGCCGGCCCGGACTGCTCGGCGGGGGACTCGGCCGAGCCGGGCTGCACGACACCGGGCTGCACGACACCGGGCCGGGGGCCACCGGAACCCGACAGCCCGGGTTCCGACTGCGCATCACCGGCCGGTGCGCCGCCGGACCGAGCACTGTCGGCCTGGCCACGACCGGATGCCGCACCACCGCCGGATTCCGTCCCGGTGACGGTGCTGCCCTCCGGCTTACCCACCGAACCGTCCGAAGTGGACTGCGCAGGCGTCTCGGCCGGGAGGTCCATCCGCACCCCGGCCGCGGAGCCGATCTTGCGCAGCCGCGCCGCGGTGTCGTGCTCGAGCTTTCCCGGCGCACGCAGCCGCACGGTCGCACGCCGCCCCGGGTCGAGCTTGTTCAGCAGCGCTTCGACGGCGGTGAGCAGCGCATCGTCCACCGCCTCCCCTGCGGTGCCCACGTTCAGCACCCACTCGTCCGGGCTGAACGGCACGGCCCTTGCGGCCGTTTCCGGGGCCAGCTCCGACCCGGTCCCGTGCAGCACGATCCCGGACGGCACCACATCGGCCAGCACCCCGCTGTCATCGGTGTCCGCGGCGAGGCGGTAGGAGCGCGGCCCGTAGCGCCGCCAGCCCGGCGGCGGCTCCGCGATGTCGAGCACTTCCTGGTCACCGGCCCCGGCGGGCTGGCGCAGCACCGTCGCGAACGGGCGGAACCGCTGCTGCCCGGACGCCTCCAGCAGGACCGTCGCGCAGGCGCCGCCCGCGTTTGCCAGTTCCGCGCCCGCGGTGAAGGTGAGCGGCCTGGACAGGCGCAGCGCCAGTTCCGCCATCCACTGGTGCCTGCCCGCGTCGGCGACCAGCGGGACCAGCATGAGCCCCGCCCGCGCGGTCTCCGGCAGCTGCTTGACCACGCCGCCGACCGCTTCCGGCGAGACCTGCCCGCCGAGCAGCAGCTTCGGGAACCGGGAGGAGACCGCGACCCGCGCCGCCAGCTGCGCGGCCGCCTGCGGCGATCTCCGCGCGTCGTGCACCAGTGCGCCCGCGGGCATCGGTTCCACGGCGGCGGATCCGTGCACCAGCCGCTGGGCGGGCATCGACCGCTCCCAGCCCGGGACCGGGTAGCGGGTGCTGAACAGCAGGGGCCGGTTGTTCGCGCGGAACCGGTACCAGCCGCTGCCACCCGCGGCACGTCCGGCGTAGGCGCCGGTGCCGGGCGCCGTCGCGGGTTGCACGTCCGGCAGCACCACGTCGATGCCGAGCTGCTGGGAAAGCCGGCCCGCCAGCTCGGCGCGGCCGCCGAGAGCGGTGAGCCACAGCACGCGCGGAGCCTGCTCCGCGGCCTTCACCACCGGCCCGAGCAGTGCGGGCAGTTCTCCGGGCAGCTCGGGAACCTGCTGCGCCGCACGGGAAACGGCTACGAACAGCTCGTTCGGGGTGGCCGGTAGCTGCGCCAAGAAGGCCCGCTCGGTCGCGGTCTCGTCCCGGCGCCGGACGAGCACGTGCGAACCGCACCGCTCGGTTACCAGCGAACCGCGCGACTGACCTGCTGACGCCTGCTGCATCTCCACTCCCATCGAGCACAAGTGGCTCGAAGTGACGCTTCTACGGGTCCGACCGCCGGAGTATCACCGTTGCGCCAACGGTCCACGCGCAGCATCGGGCGGGGACAGGCTGCTGGCGGGGTATCCCTCACTTCCCGCGGTGAAGCGCGGGTTCATCCCGGAGGCCCGCTGCGGCTGATCTTGCCATGCCCGGCTCAGCCCGGGTACTCGCCGGTGACCATCGCCGCGGCCAGTTCCACTCTGGACCGGTAGCCGATGCGGGCGAACATCCGGGTGAGCCGCCCTTCCACGCTCTTCTCCGTGGCACCGAGCACAGTGGCCAGTTGCCGGTTGGTCAGGCCCTCGGTCACCAGCACCGCCAGCAGCCGCTCGTTCTCGCGGGTCGCGGTGGTGCGGTCGGGCACCGGGACGCCGTGCTCGCGCATCGCCCGCCGCAGCCGCGAACGTTGCAGCAGCGAGCCCAGTTCACCCGCCAGTTCGTAGGCTTCCGGCAGCAGCTTCGCGGTGTGGAACCCGGCTTTGGCGACACCGCTGAAGGTGATGATCTGTTCATAGCGCTGCCCGCGCTCGCGGGCCAGCGCCACCGCAGCGTCCGCGGCCGCCAGGTCGCCGTGCATCCGCGCCTCGGTCAGCCGCAGTGCCAGCTCGGCGCGGCCGGTGCCGAGTCGTGCCGCCATTTTTTCCAGCCGTGCCAACGCTTCCTGCGCCTCGACGTGGTCTTCGCGCAGCTCGGCGCGCAGCGCGACCTCGGCCCACAGCAGTTCGGTGCCGACTGCGAATCCGGTCTCCTCGGAGATGCGCACGGCTTCGCGCAGCAGGGCATCGGCGTCCTCGTGCTCGCCGAGGGCGCGCGAGACCTGCGCTTCGGCGAACCGGAACAGGTACGCGAACGATCCGTCCCCGGCCCGCTGGGTCATGTGCCGTGCGCGGGCGAGCATCCCGCCTTCGGTGTGCACCTGCGCCGCGCCCATGTGCAGCATCGCCCAGCCGACGGACTCGACGCGGTGCACCGGAGCGGCCATGTAGCGCCGGGCGATGTCCAGCGCGTGCAGCCAGTCGCCGCGGCTGTGCTCGACGATGAACCGGCCGATCTCCGAAAGCTGCGACGGCGGCAGCTCGTGGCGCCGCATCAGTTCCGTCGCCTGCTGCAACTCGCCCAGCGCGAGCAGCATGTTGACTTCGTAGCGGACCGTTTCGAGCCGTTGCGTCGGCAGGTCGCCGCCGCGCCACAGCGCCGGGTCCTCGATGAACCGGAACAGCTCGGTGGTGTCGCCCTGCATCAGCGCGACGCCGCTGCGGTAGGTGTTCACGTGGTCTTCCAGCACCGGTTCCGCCCCGGCCCACAGTTCGCGGTTCTCGTCCAGCAGGCGGCGGCCCGCCACCCATTGGTCCTGCCAGCCCAGCGCGAACGCCTGCGCCACGAGTTGCTGCGCCCGCCCGCCCGGCATCGGTGTCTCCGCCTCGGCGATGCGCCGCAGCGCCGTGTGGTCACTGATGCTGGCGATCACGGACAGGTAGGACAGCACCGACATCTGCAGCATCTGCGGTTCCAGCTCGGCGGCGTGCCTGCTGAGCAGGTCGCGGGCGTTCTCAGCGGTCTCGCTCAAGCGGCTGCGCGAGGTGCACGCGGCGGCGTTTCCCATCAGCGCCATGGCGCGCGAGGCCGGATCGCCGAGCTTGTCCGCGGCCGCTTGCAGCCAGCGCGAGGCGTTCGCGGTGTCCTGGAAGATGCGCTGTCCGCCCGTTTCGAGCAGTTCCCGCCCCGCGCGCTGCGGATCGACCAGCGCGCCCGCGTCGATCAGCCGGTCCGGCAAGTAAGCAGGGTCTTCTGCTTGCGCCGAGCCGTCCCAGATCGCGGTGACCGCCGCGGCCGCGAGGTTGCGGCGCTCGAACGGTCCGAGCCCGGCTTCCAGCGCAACGCCGACCATCGGCACCCGGAACCGCCAACGCCGTCCGGAGCGGATCAGCACGCGACGCTCGCGGAGTCGTTCCAGCGCGTCCCGCACGGTTTCCGGGTCGAGCCCGATGGCCGCTCCGGCCAGCCGCGGCGCCTGTTCGCCCAGCGGCGCGAGCAGGCTCATCGCGCGCGCCACCGCCCAGGACTGCCCGCCTGCGTCGCGCACCGGAGCCAGCAGCGGATGCCGATCGTCCAGCGCAGGACGTTCCTCGTGCGAGACCAGGTAGGCGTGCCGGTCCACGATGCTCAGCGCCTCGGCGCGCCGGTAGGCGTCGATGCCCGCCTCCAGCGCCGCGGGCAGTCCGCGGGCCGCGCCGTGCAGCATGTCGACGACTTCCGCGTCCGGTTTCGCCTGCAATGTCCGGGCGATCAGCCGGGCGCTGTGCAGCCTGGTCAGCGGGCGCAGCGTCACCGTGCGCACCAGCCCGGCCGCGCGCAGCCGCCGCAGCGCCGCAACTCCCCTACCGGAGTCCACATCGGACCGAGCGGACAGCACGATCGAGAACGAATTGCCGTTCATCCGCTGCACCAGCGGCTCCAGCAGCGCGGCGGTGGCATCGTCGAGCCACTGCGCGTCGTCGGCCAGCACCACCAGCGGCCGCATGTTGCGGGTCGCCGCGTGCAGCGCACCGGCCAGCTGCGCCGCGATGGGCTGCGAGGTGGCCGGGTCCGGCGCGGCGCTGAGCTTGGCCACCAGCGCGAGCACCGATCCGCGCGCCTCCCCGGCCGCGGGAGCGAGTTCGCCCACTTCCGACAACAGCCGGTACAGCGCACCGTACGGAGTCGAGCGGTCCGGCTCCGTGGCCCGCATCTCCAGCACTCGCGCACCGGCGGCGGTGCAGCGATCGCGCACTTCCGCGAGCACCGCCGTGCGCCCGGAGCCGGCGGCACCGCTCAGCAACGTCACGGGAACGTCCTTGGCCTGCACGGTTCTGAGCACTTCGGCGAGCACGTCGTCGCGGCCGGCCAGCCGCGCGCCAACCGGATCCTGTTCGGCCGATGTGCGCTCAGCCACGGCACTGCCCAGGGCCGTCCGGGACGGAACCGGCCACAGCGGGAGATTCGGCCGAAAAGCGACGTTCTGCGCGAACCACTCCACACTCCTTCCTGAGTCCGTTGCCCGGAAAGCTCGCCACGGCTCCATGTCCGCACGCGGGCCGGTCGACGCCGGCCGCGCCGAATGCCCCATTGTGGTCCAGCCGAGGGATGTCCCTCGATCTAGGTCCGCGCAATCACCGGACCACCGCTCGCGCACGGCCGGGCAATAGGAAGGGCGAGGGGGAGGCTTGCGGTGGGGTGCGCCCGGCCGCGAGCAGTCGATTGGAGAGAGGAAGAATGGCTCGGGACAGCGGGCCGGTGTTCGGCCGGGACGAGCAGTGGGCCGAGATCAGTGCTGCCTGCGGCCGCGGCTCGGGGGAGCTGCTGGCGCTGCACGGCAAGCCGGGGGAAGGCAAGACCGCGCTGCTGGAGGCGGCCGCGGCGAACTCGCAGCGCCACGGCGGCCACGTGCTGCTGGCCGATGCCGCGGACGGCGACGGCCGCGCCGCGATCGACGCGCTGCTCGACGGCGCGCGGCAGTTCTTGGAGCGCGGCTGGGATCCGCAGCTGCTGGACGCGGTGGCCGCGGCCGCGCGGCGGCGCAGCGAGCTGGACCAGCAGCCGCAGCGCGCGCTGCTGCCGATGGTGCACGAGCTGGCCCGCGCGCTCGGCGTCATCGCCGCCCGCGCCCACACCGTGATCATCATCGAGGACGTGGACCGCTGCGGCCCGCTGCTGTCGGTGGCCCTGTGCCCGCTGGTGCAGCGGCTGCGCGCGGTCGGCTGCGCGATCGTGTTCTCCACCCGCACGCACTCGTTCGCCGCCAGCAGCACCTGGCAGCTGATCTCGCTGGCCGACCGGGTAGTGGAGCTCGGGCCGCTGGCCGACCGGGACGTCACCGCGCTGCTGACCCGCTGGTGCGCCGCGCACGGCCGGGCGAAGCTGGACCAGACGGTGGTGGAGGCGCTGCGCACCGCGCTCGGCCCGCTGTTCGGCAATCCGGGCACGCTGCTGTCGACGCTGCACGATCTGCGCGAGCGCGGGCGGCTGACCGTGGTGGACGAGCACTTCTGCCTGTCCCCGCTGACCGAGCCGGTGGCGCTGCCGGAGCAGCACGCCCTGGTGCAAGCGGTCGTCGAGGACGGCGACGACACCGAACGGCTGGCTTCCGTGCTGGCGCTGCAAGATCGGGTGCGGGTGGACGACCTGCCGATGCTGACCGCGGCCGCCGCTGTCGGGCTGGAACCGTCCGGCCAGGACCTGGACCGGCTGGTCGCGCGCGGTGTGCTGGTGGTCGACGTCCAGGACGAGGTGCGGTTCGCGGTACCCGCGCTGGCCGCGACGCTGCGCCGCCGCGCCGGTCCGGAGCGGGCGTGGTCGCTGCACGCGGCGCTGGCCCGGCGGATGCTGGCGCAGTTGCAGCGGGGTGGTGCGGTGGATCGGCCGACGCTCGCCTACCACTTGGTGCGCACCGGCCCGGATTTCGACAGCTCGCTCGGCGCGCAGGTGCTCATCGAGGAAGCCGACCGCGTCCCCGACACCGCCCCGTCGTGGGCGGCCACCTGGTACCACGCGGCGCTGCGCCAGCTGGCCACCGATGACGAGCGCTGGCCGGATCTGCTGCGCACGCTGCTGCGGCTGCGCACTTCGCTGGGCCAGTACCGCGAGCTGACCGAGGACATCGGGCTGCTCGCCCCGGCCGCTTCCGGCACCGGCGAGGCGCTGCGGGAACGCCGGACGCTGCTGGTGACGGTCGGGATGTGCTGGCTGTCGGCGCTGCTGCACGACGAGCGCGCGCATCCGGAGCCCGCGGGCATGTTCGCCGCGTTCGGCGGTGGTTCCCGGTTCGACGCGGAGATCCGCCGGTTCTCCTCGGCGTTGTTCGACGGTCGGCTGGACGAGGCCGCCGCGCTGCTCAACGCCCTGTTCAACCTGGATTCCGACGAGGTCGGCGAGCCCGGCGGGTTCATCGAGCTCGGCGAGGTGCTGCTGCTGCTGAACGCGATCTGCGGCCACCACGAGGATTTCCAGCACGCCTGGTCGCTGTGGCAGCGGCGTTGTTCGACTCCGGTTCCGGCCGTCGCGGATCCGGAGCGGTTGCGCGAGGCGGGTGCGATGACCGACTACGCGACCGCGTTGGAACTCATCCTCGGCGACGACTACGGACGCCCGAGCCGCGGCAGCGTGCTGCGCTACCAGGAGGTGCTGCGCGCCTACCTCGGCGGCGCGTGGGACACCGCGTTGTCGCTGGCCAGGCGGATGGAGACGGAGCTGCCCGCGCAGCGCAGCGCGCCTGCCCGCTACCTCGCCAGGGCCGTGGCCGCCGAGATCTGCTCGGCGCGCGGCGAGCTGCGGCGGGCGAGCGAGTGGCTGCACCGCTCGCCGCGGGTGATGGACGGCGGTCACGTCTCGGCGTGGGTGCGGCTCGGCGTGCGCTACCAGGAAGGCGCGACCGGCGAAGCGCTCGACGAGGGCTGGCAGGACTACCTGCAATACCGCGACCGCGGTTCGCCGGCCGGGCTGGAGCGGCTGCTGGGACGGCTGGTCGAGCTGGCGCACCGGGAGGGCCGGACCGAGTTCGCCGAACGCGCGCTGGCCGAACTCGCCGAGTTGGACGCGCAGTTGTGCTCGGCGAGCAGCCGCGAGCAGCTGCTGACCGCGCAAGCCCGCACCTACCGCAGCCCCGAGCACGCCGAGCAGGCGCTCGCGCTGGCTCGGCGACGCGGCGATCTGCCCGCGCGCGGCGGGTTGTTCTTGCTGCTGGCGGATCTGACCGACGATCCGGCGGACTGGTTGCACGAGGCCTACGCGCTGGCCAAGCAGCTCGGCTGGCACGTCGCCCGCACCACTTCGCAGGAGCTGATGCGGGCGCGCGGGGTCGCTCCGCCGCGCTCGCGCAGCAGGCGGGAACCGTTCTCCAGCACCGAGATCCGCATCATCGACCTGGTCAGCGACGGCTGCACCAACCGGCAGATCGCGATGGCCGTGCAGGTCAGCGAGAAGACGGTGGAGAGCCATCTGACCAAGCTGTTCGCCCGCACCGGCTGCCGGTCGCGGGTGGAGCTGGCGGCGGCGTCGCTGGAGGGCAGGTTGCCCGCGAAATCCGGCTCGTAGGGCCGGTCCGGCGGTGCTTTCCGGCGGTGCGTGCTGGCCGGAGTTCGCAGCCGGGGTTCGCAGCCGGGGTTCGCGGCCCGGGTTTCGGCGCGGCTGTGCTTTCCGGTACGGCCGGGCTTTCCGGTACGGCCGCGCGGTACGGGGACACCGCGCGGCCGGTTTCGGGGAGGCCGGGCAACGGTGGGGAGTTCGGGAGTCCGTTGCCCGGCCCGCCGGCACCCGCAGGGAGGGAGTCGGGCGCCGGTTTCCGTTGCCCCGCCGGGGCGCTCGCCTACGGGGGCGCGAGCGACACCGGCGGGGCGCGGTCCACCGCCGCTGGGGGCGCAGCGGCGGACCCGGTTCCTCAACTGAGAGCTGCGACGAGCACAGCCTCCGAGTGAACGGACTGTTCGTCCGAATAGATTGGGCAAACGGTCCGTTCGCTCAAAACCGTCTCCGAGTGAACGGACTGTTGGTCCGAATAGATTGGACGAACGGTCCGTTCACTCTCGGAGGAAGGCGGGGTGAGCGAGCGGCGGTCGGTCAGTGCGCCGAGGGCGGTCGCGAACACCGCGGCCTGCGTGCTGTCCGCCGCGCGGGCACCGACCAGCGCCACGCACGCCTGGCACACCTGCCGCGAGTCCGCGGGCAACGGTCCGCGCAGGACGCGCGACAACCGGCCGGTCAGCGGATGCCCGCAGGTGGCGACCACGATCCGCCCGCACGCGCCCCGGTCGACCACGTGCCACGTCGAGCACCACTCCGAGGTCATCCACGCGGTCACCCGCCGACCTCCCGCGGCCCGGCGAACCCGGCGGAGTCCCGCACCCGCGAGCGCATCGCCAGCAGCCGGGTGCACACCATGCACGGCATCCCCAGCAAGTCCGAGATCAACTCGGTGTCCGCACCCGCCAGCCGCAACTCGCACAAGCCGAGGAAGTCCCCGCCGGGCAACGACATCGCGATGTGCACCACCCGCTTGGCCTCGCCGACCACGCCCGAGCGGTAGCGCACGCGCACCGGGTAGTCCGGGGCGTTCATAGCTGAACCACCGCCATCCGCCGCGGCCGGGCTCTGCACGGCTCCGGACGCGCGGCACTCGGCAGTCGCTTAGCGGAAACTGCGAATTCGGATCGCGCTGATGGATTCGGCCAGCAGGACATTCCGCACCTCTCTTGTTCGCCGACGTTCGCACCCTCGGTGAGATGTCGCGGTGAATTTAATGGGACCGGCGACAAGCTGGGAATGACCCGATCAGGTGAGTTGTCTTCGCAGGTCAGCCGGGGATTACCATTCCGTCGCATGAACCGCGACCAGGCTGGATCACCCCGCAATCGCGCCCTCGGCGCCGAGCTGCGCGAATTCCGCAAAAACGCGCAAATGACAGTCCGCGACTTGTCGCAGCACCTCGGCGGTCATCATTCGCGCTACGCCAGGAACGAATTAGGCGAACGACGCCCCGCGCCGGAGGAGGTGGCCGCGATCCTCACCGTGCTCGGCGCCCCGGAGGCCGACCGCGACCGCCTCACCGAGCTCGCCCGCGAGCAGGGCAGCGACGGCAACTGGCTCAAACCCGGCTCGGCCGGAACCCTCGGCATCGCCCACGAGCTGACGGACCTGATGGAGTTCGAGCGGACCGCTTCGGGGATCACCGATGTCGCGCCGCTGGCGATCCCAGGACTCTTGCAGAGTTCCGGCTACGCCCGCGCGGTCATGACGGAGATGCCGCCGCACGAGGTGGAAGCACGGGTCGCGATGCGGCTCGGAAGGCGAGACGTTCTCACGCGACGTTCCGATGCACCGAACTTCCGTGCGATTATTGATGAGACGGTCTTGCAGAGGTCCGTTGGAGGTGTCGGGGTGATGCTCGATCAGCTGCACCACATCACCGCGATGGCTGAGCGCCCGAACGTCACTGTCCAGATCATTCCGCATGACCTGACGACGTGGCACGACGCGCTCATCGGGATGTTCATCTACTTCGAGTTTCCCAAGGCGGCGCCGATCGTCCACTTGGAGCACTTGAGCGCCTCGGCGTTCCTCTACGAGTCCGCTGATGTGCAGGTCTACCGGGATGCGATCGAAAGCATCTCGAAGTCGGCGATGACCGCCGAAGATTCCGCGAAGGTCATCAACCGGCGAATCAGCGAATTGGAGAAGACAGCATGAGCACAACCCCCTACGGGTGGCACAAGTCGAGCAGGTCGGGCAAGCAGACGAGTTGCGTGGAGGTCGGCCGAACGGCCGACGGCACCGCAGTCCGCGACACCAAGAACCGTTCCGCCGGCTACTTCACCACCACGCCCGCCCAGTGGACCGCCTTCCTCAGCGCCGTCAAAACCGGACGCTACGACGCCTGAAGGATCACTCGACGACGAGCCCGGCGGCAGGACGCGCCGGGCTCGTCGTCGTTCATCACATCCGGTTCAGGAATTCCGTCGTGACCAGCGTCGCGTATCCGAGTCCCGCGGCCAGGACGACCGCCGACACGGCGAGGGCCGGAACGGCCCGGAGGAACCGTCGCAGCACCAAGTGCAGCGCTGCGACGACGAGGAAGGCGAACAGCCCGAAAACGAAGGTGCAAACCGCGGCCGCACCCCCTGCCACGACGCTCACCGCGGTCGCCAGCGCCACGCCCCGATCGCCGAAATCCGGCCGAGTGCGCAAATAGGTGACCACACCGGGGATCGCGGTCATTCCCACCACGTACGTCCAGAACAGGACCGCGTCCGGCACGACGTCCGGGAGTATTTCCTGCGCGTACACGCCCACCGCTGCAATCCCGAACGCCGCCACCAGCAGCGCGAGCGCCTTCTTCCAACCGACCATGATCGGCACTGCACCATCCGCCACCGCACGACGCGCCCGCCCGCACCGCCCGGCGCGCCGGCCTCGGGGTTTTCCTCCGGCGAACCGACTCGCACCGGCCGCTTCGACGCCTGAACACGACTCACGAACCCCGACGCGATCCGCCGGGATTTCAATTCCCGGAACTCGTGAACGCGCAACAAAATCGGGCGCTTGGTCATATTCCGCCGACCGCAGCAAGCCGCCTACCTGCGCAGAAGGGACGCGATCGGACCTGGTGCGGGTTTTTCTCCAACGGACACGCGCAATGCAAAAGAGTGCAGAAGCGACCCCGGAAAACGTTTCAACAATTGCCGTCGGCTGCGCCCGCTGAGACTGTTGTTCTGCACGACGCACTCGAGAAGTCGCGAAGTGCGCTCATGGGTTCTGGATTCTCTCCGAGGAGGAATTATGGTCATGAACACGAAGAAGACGGCGCGCGGCGCGGCCGCCGCGATCATCGCGGCCGCCACGTTCACCATGGTCGGACCGGCCGCGACCGGTTTCGCCATCAACAAGGTGGAGTGCAACCCCGACGAGAACTTCTCGCAGATCTGGTCGCACAGCAGCGGCGGCGAGGACAGCACCGACTGCTACGCGAACGGCGGGAAGATGGACTTCGGCGGCTGGTGGGTCGACAAGGCCTACGCGGGCAACAACACGCTGTACCTCTACGACCACAACGGCGACGTGCTCAAGGTCGACCCGGGCAAGACGCTCGTCCGGAACACCCCGGCGAAGATCGACGCCATCGAAATCAAGTGACGGGTCGACGACCCCTTTCCCGGAACGGCGCTGCGCGCTGATCGCCGATCCCGGAACACATCTGGAAATGATCGAGTGCGAGCGGGTTCCCCGGGCGGGAATCCGCTCGCACTCGGCTCGTCATCAGTCCAGCTCCGACCTCGACGAAACCCGGCCGCGGTCACACCTCCAGGGTTCGCCGCAGCAGCGCGAGGACGTCATCGGTCTCGGTGTCCAGGTAGAAGTGGCCGCCGGGGTATTTGTGCAGCGTGAACGGGCCGCTGGTGCGGTGCTGCCAATCCTGGGCCTCGTCCTCGGTGACCACCGGGTCGTCCACGCCGATCAGGGCGTGCACCGGGCAGGTCAGGTCGGTGCCCGGCCGGTACGTGTAGGTCTCGGCGGCGCGGTAGTCGGCGCGCAGCGACGGCATCGCCATCCGCCGCAGCTCCTCGTCGGCGAGGGCGGCCGCGGCGGCTGCGCCGAGTTTCCGCAGCTCGGCGATGAAAGCGTCGTCGCCGAGCGAGTGGATTCCTTCATCGCGGTTGCGGGTGGGCGCGGGCCTGCCGGAAACGAACAGCGCGCGCGGCGGTGTGCCTTCGGCCTCCAACCGGCGGGCCACCTCGAAGGCGACGCTGGCGCCCATGCTGTGCCCGAACAGCGCGAGCGAATCGTCCGCCCACCGGCGCAGGCCCGGGAGCACCTGTTCGGCGATCTCCTCGACGCTGCCCAGGCAGTCCTCGCCGCGGCGGTCCTGCCTGCCCGGGTACTGCACCGCGAGCACGTCGATCGAGGGCGCGAGCATCTTCGCGACCGGGACGAAGTACGGGGCCGCGCCACCGGCGTACGGGAAGCAGGCCAGCCGCGCGGTGGCGTCCGGCGAAGGGCGGAAGCGCCGCAGCCATCGGTCGGTGTCGTCGGTGATCCCGGTCATCGCGCTCCTGCCGCTCGGCTCGCCGGCTCTCGTTTCGGATCAGGACGCTATCAACGCGGCGGGCCGGAAAACCCTGAAAGAGCGGGACTTCACGGGACGTTCCGGCGACTCCGCAGGGGAAAGAGTCGAGCACTCAGGGGATGAGCAGGACCCGTCCGAACGCGGCACGGCTCTCGATGTAGCGGTGTGCCGCGGCGGCCTCGGCGAGCGGGAACTCCCGGTCCAGCACGACGGTGAGCTCCCCGGCCGCGACCCGGCCGATGAGCCGTTCGACGACCGACCTCGTGCGCTCCGGAGCGTGCTCGAACTCGCCGCCCAGGTAGACGCCGTTTAGCGAAGCGTTCTTGAACATCAGCGGCGCGAGCTGCGGCTGCTGCTCGTCCCGGCCGGCCTGGCCGACCCAGCTGATCCGGCCCCGGTAGGCGAGCGCGCCGACGCTGCCTTCCAAGGTGCGCCCGCCGACCGGATCGACGACCAAGTCGACCCCGCGATCGCCGGTGCGGCGCATGACCTCGGCGACGACATCGGAGCTCCTGTAGTTGATCCCGTGGTCGAGGCCGTAATCGGCGAGCCGGGCGAGCTTGTTGTCGCTGGAGGCGGTGCCGAGAACCGTCGCACCGGCGGCCTTCGCGAGCTGCACAGCGGCCAAGCCCACACCGCTGGACGCGGCCTGCACCAGCACCGTCTCCCCCGCGCGCAACCCGCCGAACTCGAACAGGCACTCGTCGGCGGTGCCGAACTCGACCGGGATGCCCGCGGCGAGCCGCAGGTCCAGCTCGTCCGGCACCGGGTACACGTGCCCTTCGGCTGCCGTGGCCAGCTCGGCGTGCGAGCCCTCGGGCATGAACGCGACCACCCGCTGCCCCTCGCGCACCGACGTGACGCCCTCGCCGACGGCCGCGACGGTTCCGGCGGCCTGGTAGCCGACGATGTGCGGCGCGGTCTCGAACGGCACCAGCTGCCGGTGCAGCAGATCACCGCCCTGGACGCTGACGGCGGCGACCCGCAGCAGCACCTCACCGGCCCGCACTCGCGGGTCCGGTACATCCTCGTAGCGCAGGACCTCGGGACCGCCGTTCTCGGAGTACACCGCCGCCTTCATATCCGGCCTCCCTGGAGCGTGATCGGGTTCCAGCGGCGCCGCTCGCCGCCCGAGGGCGAACGCGTCGGCCCCCACCGATCAGCAACCACGTACGCACCACGTCCATTCCGGGAAACGGGAGCACGGCCGGTTTCAGGCCGCGTTCATCGGTTCCCGCGCGGCGGGCGGCAGGTCCACCGGATCGCCGAGCGGCCAGCGGGACGGGTCCGTTCCAAGGCCGGTGAGCTCGTCGATCTGCAGCTTCGCCCACGGCGAGATCTCCGCGGTCCCCCCGGCCACATCCGCGGTCAGCTGCGCCCACGAGACCCAGCGCACCTCTTCCACCTCAGCCGGATTCGGGTGCGCGGTGACCTCGGTGATCGCCCGGAACACCGGGCACATCTCGTTCTCCACCACGCCGTTGCCCATCACCGCGCGGTAGCGGAAGCCGGGCAGCACCAGTTCGACATCGGCCAACTCGATGCCGAGCTCATCGGAAAGCCTGCGCAGCACCGCGTCCCGCGGCGTCTCCGCCGGACCGGGATGGCCGCAGCAGGTGTTCGTCCACACGCCCGGCCAAGTCGGCTTGCTCAGCGCCCGCCGGGTCAGCAGCAGCTCGCCGCGCGGGTTGAACAGGTAGCAGGAAAAGGCCAGGTGCAGCGGTGTTTCCTCGTGGTGCACGGTGGCCTTGTCGGTGGTGCCCACGGCTCGCCCGTCCTCGTCGAGCAGAACCACTCGCTCCATCGCTTTCCTCCCTGTCTGCGGTGCCTTCGTGCCCGGTGCGAGCACCCCTCCACCCTGGCCGAGCCGGGCGCGCCGCTGGAGTCGCACGACC
Organism: Saccharopolyspora galaxeae; assembly: GCF_016526145.1. Classification (GTDB taxonomy): domain Bacteria; phylum Actinomycetota; class Actinomycetes; order Mycobacteriales; family Pseudonocardiaceae; genus Saccharopolyspora_C; species Saccharopolyspora_C galaxeae. Next base: position 835,343 of record NZ_JADDUE010000001.1, on the reverse strand, counting down.
GAGTGGTTCGGGGCCGTGCCGCCGCGCGACGGAGTTACCGGCCGGCACCGATCAGTCCACTGTGGATAGAGCAGGTGCCGGTGCGGCCGCCTTCAGCAGCATCTCCTCGTACTCCGCCGCCGGATCCGAGCCGAGCACGATCGCGCCGCCCGCTCCGGTGCGCCATTTCCCGCCGCTGCGCACCAAAGTGCGGATGACGATGTTGAGGTCCGCGGCGCCGTTGAGGCTCAAGAAGCCCAGTGCACCGGAGTAGACGCCGCGCGCCCGCTGCTCCACGTCGTCGATGAGTTCCATCGTGCGCCGCTTCGGCGCGCCGGTCATCGAACCGCCGGGGAAGCAGGCCCGCACGCATTCCACCGCGTCCCGGCCGTCGTCGATCTCCCCGCGGACGGTGGAGACGAGCTGATGCACCGTCTGGTAGCTCTGCACCTCCATCAGGACCGGGACGTGCACCGAACCCGGCCTGCACACCCGGCCGAGGTCGTTGCGCAGCAGGTCCACGATCATCAGGTTTTCCGCGCGGCACTTGGGATCCGCGGCGAGATCGGCGCGCAACCGGGCGTCGGATTCAGGGCTGTCACCGCGCGGCGCGGTGCCCTTGATGGGCTTCGCCTCGGCCACGCCGCCGCTGACCTTCAAGAAGCGCTCCGGCGACGAACAGGCCACCTCCACGTCGTCGAAGCGCAGGAAAGCCGAGTACGGCGCGGGATTCAACGTCCGCAGCCGCCGGTAGGTCTCGAATCCACCGTCCACGGCCGCGAATTCCGCGCCGGTGGTCAGGCAGATCTCGTAGCTCTCCCCCGCCAGCAACGATTCCCGGCAGTGCTCGACGGCGGCGAGGTAGCTCTCGCGGTCCGGTTCGACCGCGGACGTGCCGCGGTGCCCGGCCAGCGGATCCGGCGATGCCGGGAGCGTGCGCAATGCACGGCCGGTCTCGTCCAGCCAGGCGGTGGCGTCGCGGGCGGTTTCCGCGCCGATGCTCAGCGCGACCAGGTACGTCGCGTCCTGCTCGTGGTCCACGGCGACGAAGCGGTCGGCGAACAGCCAGCGAGCGTCCGGAGTCTCGGCGCGGTGCCGGGCGTCACCGCCGCACTCGGCTTTGAGCTCGTAGCCGAAATAGCCCACGTAGCCGCCGACGAAATCGAACGGCAGCGGAGGCGCGGACACCTCCCGGCGCGCCAGCTGCGCGCGCAGCTCGTCGAACAGCGGCGGGGACTCGCCGACCCGGTGGCGCACCGTTTCCGCCAGCGGGCCGGAACCGTCGCCGAAGAACGAGAACCGCGCCATACCCGGCTCGACCCGCGAGGAGTCCAGCCAGAACGCGGTTTCCGATGCGGCGAACAGCCGCGTGAACGCCGCATCGGCGTCGATGGCGCCGGGGAGTTCGCGGACGTGCGCGGTGTAGTGGAGTGGCGGTGCGGTGGGCGCCGGGGTTCCGGTGCGGGCCGGGGTTCCAGTGCGGTTCGGGTTCGCGGATCCGGTGCGGGCCGGGTCCGCGGTCTCACCCCGCAGGGCCTTGGTGCGCTGCGACGAAGCCGTGTCGCTGATGTCGAAGTGCGCGGGCGCCGGATGCTGCACGCCGGACGCGAGCGGACCGGCCGCGGAAGGCTCAGCCGCCGCGCGCCCGAGCGCCAGCGCGCGGAAGTTCTCCAGCAGCCTGCACCCGAACTCCGTCTCGATCGACTCCGGGTGGAACTGCACACCCCAGCGCGGCAACCGCTGGTGCCGCAGCGCCATCACCACGCCGTCCTCGGCGCGGGCGGTGACCGCCAATTCCGGCGGCAACGGCTCGGCCACGCACAGCGAGTGGTAGCGCACCGCGCCGAACCCGGACGGGATGCCCGCGAACAGCTCCTCCCCGCCGTGCTCGACCCGCGTGACGTACCCGTGCCTGGCCTGCGGGGCGCGGACCACGCCGCCGCCTTCGGCCACCGCGATCCCCTGGTGCCCCAGGCACACCCCCAGCACCGGCAGGTTCGTCTTCAGCAGCACGTCCCGGCACACCCCGAAGTCCCGCGCACGCCGCGGGTCACCGGCACCGGGCGAGATCACCACGGCCTCGTAGCGGTCCAGGTCCAGTTCGCCGACCTCCGCGGCGTCGTGTGCCACCACGACCGGCTCCCGCCCGTTCACCTCGGCCAACAGATGGCACAGGTTGAACGTGTAGGAGTCGTAGTTGTCGATCAGCAACGTGCGCACGAGGCCATGTTCCCAGCTCACCCGGCGCACCGGCCCCGCACAGCGGCCAACCCCACATCCGGCCGTCGCCGGTCCCGCGAACCGAACGGGCCGGGAGCACGGAGCCGTCGAGCCGATCCGCCCCGGCGCGTCGATCTTCAGCTGCCTTCGTGGTGCTCGACGAAGCAGGCCGACCACCGGATCCCCCTGGCAGCACCGGGGACTACTTCTTTCGGCTGTCGCCGCCGGCCGGTGATCGGCGGCACACTGGGCGGAGTGACGGACGCGAAACCGATGTTGTTCGATGCCGACTACTGGCAGAACGCCCTGGAAGTGGAGCGGGAGCTGCGCGAGCGGGCCCCGGTGCACACCGCGTACGCCCGCTACGGCCTGCCGGTCTGGGTGATCAGCCGCTACGCCGACGCCCGCGCGGCGCTGGCCGATCCGCGGCTGGCCAAGGACGCCGAACAGCTGCGGGAGCGGATGCTGGACAAGCTCAGCCCGCGCGGTGTGGCGGAGATTCCCGAGATGGTCGGACGGGACATGCTCAACGCCGACCCGCCGGACCACACCCGGCTGCGCAAACTGCTCGCCCGCGACTTCACCTCCCGCCGCGTCGAGAACCTGCGCCCGCGGGTGCGCGAACTGATCGACGACCTGCTGCGCGACCTGCCCCGCGACGAGCCGGTGGACCTCATCGACCGGTTCGCCTTCCCGCTGCCGATCACGGTGATCTGCGAGCTCATGGGCGTGCCGGAGGCCGACCGCGGCCCGCTGCGCGGATGGACCGGCGCCTTGATGGACCCGCAGAGCGAGGAACAGCCCCGGATCGCTTCCCGCGAGATGGCGGAGTACTTCACCGGCCTGATCGAGGACAAGCGCGCCGCGCCCGCCGACGACCTGCTGTCCGCGCTGACCATCGCCTCCGACGACGGCGACCGGCTCAGCGCAGGCGAACTGCTCAGCACCGCGTTCCTGCTGATCGTCGCCGGGCACGAGACCACGGTGAACCTGATCGGCAACGGCACGCGGGCGCTGCTGCAGGAACCGCAGCGCTGGGCGGCGCTGGGCGCGCAGCCGGACCAGGTACCGGGCGCGGTCGAAGAACTGCTGCGTTTCGACGGGCCGCTGCGCACCAGCACGCGGCGGTTCACGACGGAACCGGTGACGATCGGCGACGTGACCATCCCGGCGGGCGAGATCGTGCTGATCAACATCACTTCGGCGAACCGGGACGCGGCGCGCTTCGAGCGGCCCGACGAGCTGGAACTGGAGCGCGGGCAGACCGGGCACCTCACGTTCGGCTACGGCATCCACCACTGCCTCGGGGCGCCGCTGGCGCGCCTGGAAGGAGCCGAAGCGTTCGCCGCGCTCACCAGCCGGTTCCCGGACGCGCGGCTGGCCGTGCCCGACGACGAGCTGCGCAGGGGCACCAGCACGCTCATGAACGGCTTCCGCGAACTGCCGCTGCTGCTGGGCTGAACGGCCGGACTCCGGCCGTCGCAGCCCGGGCCGGCGGCCGGAGCCGGCGGCGTTTGGACAGCCGCGCAGCCGGGGCGGACCATCTGCGGCGATGCCCGAAGTGACCGTGCGGGTAGCCGCCGAGCTGCGGTTCTTCCTGCCGTCCAAGCGCCGCGCCCACTGCGTGCGCAGCACGCACGACGGCACCGCCAGCACCGGGCACGTCGTGCGCTCGCTCGGTGTGCCGCTGACCGAGACCGGCGAGCTGCGGGTGGACGGCGAACCGGTCCCGGCCGCGCACCGCCCGGCAGCGGGCTCGGTCATCGACGTCCCGCCGGTGCCGCGGCCGCAGCCCGCTCCGCCGCGGTTCCAGCTCGACGTGCACTTCGGCAAGCTCGCGCGGCGGATGCGGCTGCTGGGCATCGACACCGGCTACCGAAACGACGCGGCCGACGACGAGCTGATCGCCGAAGCGGCCCGGGACGACCGCGTGCTGCTCACCCAGGACCGCGGCATCCTGCACCGCAGGGCGGTGCGCATCGGGGCGTTCGTGCGCGGCAGCGATCCGGACGACCAGCTCGCCGACGTGCTCGACCGGTTCGCACCACCGCTGGCACCGTGGACGCGCTGCACCGCGTGCAACGGCGTGCTGCGCGCGGTGCCCAAGACGTCGGTCACCGGCGAGATCCAGCCGGGCACCCGGCGCAACTACGACCGCTACGCCCGCTGCCCCGACTGCGGCCGGGTGTACTGGCGCGGCGCCCACTCGCGCCGCATCGAGAAGATGATCCGCGCGGCCGTTCCCGGCCGGTGAGAGCAGCCCGATTCGGCAAGCCTCGCCGAATCGGGCGAAGCGGAGCTACGAGGGCCGAGTAGGCTGCGCTGGCAGCATGATCGAACGCCGCATGATCGACAGCAGTGTGCTCGAACCGAGGATCGAACGCGGGACAGGACGGACCGGGAGATGACGCAGCCGGGAAGCGGACCGGACGGCGCACCGCCCACCGCAGGACCGCGCATCCTGGTGGTGGACGACGACCCCACGGTCGTCGAGGTGATCACCGGATACCTGCACCGGGCGGGCCACACCACGGTCGTCGCCTCCGACGGCGGCATCGGCCTGCAGCTGGCGCACCAGCTCGGGCCCGATCTGATCGTGCTGGACCTGGGGCTTCCCGGCATCGGCGGGATCGAGTTCTGCCGCAGACTGCGCGGCACCAGCAGCACCCCCGTGATCATGCTGACGGCGCTGGGCGAGGAGGAGGACCGGCTGCGCGGCCTGGAAGCGGGCGCGGACGACTACCTCACCAAACCGTTCAGCCCGCGCGAGCTGGTGATGCGCGTGCAGTCGGTGCTGCGCCGCACCATGGCGATGCCGCCGCAGCAGGCCGCGGCACCGCGCCGGGCGGGCGACCTGGTGGTGGACCAGAACGCCCGCGTGGTCACCAAGGCGGGCCGCGAGCTGACGCTGACGAACAAGGAATTCGAGCTGCTGGCGTACCTGATCGACCACCCCGGCCAGGTGTTCCGCCGCGACGAGCTGATGCGCGAGGTGTGGTCGCACGACATCGGCGACGCCTCCACCGTCACCGTCCACGTGCGGCGGCTGCGGGAGAAGATCGAGGACAACCCGTCGCGCCCGCTGGTGCTGGTGACCGTCTGGGGCGTCGGCTACCGGTTCGACCCGCCCGCCGAGGCGCGATGAACGCCTGGCAGATCGCCCTGATCGTGCTGATCTCGCTGTGCGAATCGGCGGGCATCGGGCTGATCGGCATGGTCGTGCTGCGGCTGCTGCGGCGCTACTCGCTCGGGGTGTCGCTGATCGCGGTCGTGGTGATCACGGTGCTGGCGATGAACACCAGCCTGCTGACCATGATGCTGGCGACCCGCTCGGCGCAGCTGCCCGCCGGGGTGGACCTGCTCGCCAGCTGCGTGGCCGGTGCGGTCTCCATCGGGATCGGCCTGATGCTGGGCCGGTCGGTGATGGCGGGCAGCGCCCGGCTGGCCAGCGCCACCCGCGAGTTCGGCACCGCGCAGCAGTTCCGGCCGCCGGAGGACCCGCCGACCGCGGAACTGGCCGAACTGGCCAGGGAACTGCGCATCACCAGCGACAAGCTCGCCGAGTCGCGGCGGCGCGAGCAGACCGCCGAGGCGTCCCGCAGGCGGCTCGTCGCGTGGATCTCGCACGACCTGCGCAGCCCGCTCGCGCGGATGCGGGCCATGACCGAGTCGGTGCAGGACGGGGTCGCCACCGACCTGCCGCGCTACGTCGCCCAGATCCGGGCGGACGCGGACCGGCTGGCCGAGATGGTGGACGACCTGTTCGAGCTCTCCCGCATCCAGGCGGGCACGCTGCCGCTGCAACCGCAGCGGCTCGCGCTGGACGATCTGATCAGCGACGTGGTGGCCGGGCAGGAGGTGCTCGCCGGGCAGCGCAACGTGACGCTGCGGCCCGCGCGGATCGACCAGGTGACCGTCTCGGTGGACGAGCGCACGATGAGCCGCGCGTTCAACAACCTGCTGAACAACGCGATGCACTACAGCCCGGAGGGCACCACCGTCTCCCTCGACGTGCGGGCGGACGGCGGCTGGGCGACGGTCTCGGTCGCCGACGAGTGCGGTGGCATTCCGCCGGAGAACCTGGGTTCGGTGTTCGACATGGGCTGGCGCGGCAACTCGGCGCAACGCTCCGGCAACAACAAGGGCGGCGGCCTCGGGCTGGCGATCGTGCAGGGCGTCGTGCAGGCGCACCGGGGCCGGGTGTCGGTGCACAACGTCCCCGGCGGCTGCTGCTTCCAGGTTCAGCTCCCGCTGGTGACCGCCTGACCGCTTCGAGCGGCCTTCGACTGATCTCGCCGCGCGGGCAGGCGTGCGCCTTCCGCATGTGCCGCAGGAAACGATGACCGGCGCGCAGGCGCACTGTTACGATCAAGGTACGTCGCGTACCAGCGATCAGCAGGCACAAGACGAAGACCAGGCGGTGGCACTCGCGCGGACGGCGAGGTTCTCGCCGGGCAGATTCCCGCTCCCGGTAACGTGTCGCACAGCTAAGTCGCAGAGTGGGGGTGGCCCGGTGCCGTCGTTCTCCGCGCACGATGAGGAGCCAGGGGGCCGATCCGCTGGGCGTGCCGAACAGCCCGCCGACCGGCCGGACTGGTCGAACGACCACACCATGCCCATCCGCCGACCCCGGCAGGGCCGCTGGAGCGACCGGAAACTCCTGGTGCTGGCTTGCGTCAGCGGGTTGGTGCTGATCCTGCTGCCGCCGCTGCTGTTCACCGTCCTGCGCCCGCTGGGATCTTCCTTACCCGGCAGCGGGTCGCCCGGTGTCCCCGCCGGCGGTCCGGCCGAACCGCCGATGCCGCCCGCGCAGCTGTCCGAACCGATGCCCGCCGCGCCGGCGAACCTGGACAGCACGAACCGGCTGGTGGTGCTGGCCCGCGGCTGGAACGGCGAGGTCCAGCGCACCTTCCAGCGCGAACCCGGGAGTCAACCGGTCGACTGGCACCCCGCGGACACGCCACCGGGCCGCAAGATCGTCGGTCAACCGGTGCTCGCCAAGAGCGCGGACGGCAAGATGTCCGGCTTCGCGATCAGCACGGACGGCCGCCCGCTGTTCGCGGGCGACATCTCGTCGACCGCGGCGCACCTGCCGGAATGGCGGGAGCTGCCCGGTCAGCGGCTGCAGGGCACTCCCGCCGCGATGCAGGCCCAGGACGGCAGGTTCGTCGTGTTCGCCAGGGACGTCGACGGGGCGCTCTGGGAGACGCACCAGCTCGCGCCCGCCGGTGCGGATTGGAGCAAGTCGCAGCGGTTGGACTTGCCGCCCGTGCAGGGCGATCCGGTGGTTTTCCGGGACATCCACGACAAGCTGCGGGTGTTCGCCCTCGGGGAGGGCGGTGCGGTGCACACGCTGACCGAGACCGGACCCGACACCTATGCCGGCGACCGGCTCCCGGGGGCGGTCGCCGGATCCTCGCCCGCGGTGGCCTGCGACGGCCAGGGGCGGCTGCAAGTGTTCACCGTCGGCATCGACGGGGCGTTGTGGCACACCAACGAAACCGGCCCCGCCTCCGGCGAGTGGGTCGACTGGCGCCCGCTCGGCGGGAAGGGGCAGTTCACCGGCGAACCGCTCGTCGCCGCGGACCCGCACAACACGGTGGGCGTTTACGCCATCAACAAGGCGGACGGGTCGCTGATGCACAGCTTCCAGGTCGGTATGGCGAAAAAAGGCTGGGCGGAGCCGTTCACGCTGCTCGGCAGCCTCACCCAGCTGGAAGCCGTGGCGCCGGACGTCAACGGGCACATGGTGGTGTTCGGCATCGGCATCAACGGTGCGATGGAGCAGAACTACCAGACCAAGCGCGCGGGAGGCCCGTGGAAGGGCTGGATGCACAGCTTCGGCGGCACGTTCCCGCAGGAGCAGTCGAGCTCTCCCTGAGCGTCCGAAGTGGACGGATGGTCCGGAGCGGCCGGGTCGTCCGGAGCAGTCGAGTCGTCCGGAGCGCTCGGGTTGTCCGGCGCGGCCGGATCGCCCGGAGCGGCCGGGGCGCCCGGCACGGCCGGATCGCCCGGAGCAGCCAGGTCGCCCGGAACGGCCGGGTGATCCGGAGCGCTCGGGTCATCCGGAGCGCTCGGGTGATCCGGAGTTGTCGCGTCATCCGGAGCGGTCGGGGCCGCTGAGCGGGACGCGGACCTCGAAGCAGCATCCGCCGCCGCTGTTGCGCACCGCGATCTCCCCGCGCTGCGCCACGACGAGCCCGTGCGCGATCGCGAGCCCGAGCCCGCCGCCCTCGTCCTCGCGGACCTGCCCGCCGCGCCAGCCCACCTCGAACACCGAATCCAGGTCCTGCTCGGGGATCCCGCCGCATTCGTCGCTGATCGACACGACCGCCCACCGCTGCCCGGCGGAGCCACCGCTCTCGCGCCAGGTGTCGATCGAGACCGCTGCGCCGCCGTGCCGGATCGCGTTGGTGAGCAGCTCGCGCATCACCCGCGCCATCGCCTTGTGATCGACCACCGCCACCACCGGTTCCATCCGTCCTGCCGAGAGCTGCACGCCGCCTTCGGCCGCGGCATCGCCGAGTTCGGCCACGGCGTCGCTGACGAAATCGTCCAGCGCCGCGTCCGCCGGGGTCAGCGTCACCGCGCCCGCCTGGATGCGGGAGAGCTCGAACAGGTCGTCCACCAGGGTGGTCAGCCGCCGCACCTCGTTCTGCACCTGCCCCAAGTACCGGGATCGGTCGACGAGCACGCCTTCCTGCGCGGACTCCGCGATCGCCCGCAGCCGCGCCAGCGGGGTGCGCAGGTCGTGCGCGAACCAGCTGACCAGCTGGCGCCGGGCGTCTTCCGCGGCGCGCCGGTGCTGCCTGGCCTCGGCGAGTTCGGCGTTGGCCGCGACCAGCTGCCGGGCCAGCGCGGAGGTCCGCCCGTCGCAACCGCGGGCATCGGGTCCGCGCAGCACCGAGCGGCCGAGCAGCAGCCCGATGCCGGTCGAGACCACGCCGGACGCGCACACCACCAGCACCGCGACCTCCGCGTCGGGTGCGGGACGCGCCATCAGCAAGGCCGCGACGGTGCTCACGATCAACGCGGCCACGGTCGTGCCCAGCACGGCGGCCAGCTGGTGCTCGACCCGGCGGCCGCGCAGCGACCGCAGCACCGCGGCGCCGAGCAGCCCCACCCCGCTCGACTCACAAGCGGCGATCAGCACGGCCTGCAACGGAGAGCAGTTCATGACAGCGCCGCACGGGTCGGCTCTTCCGGAGCGAACGGACTGATCGCCCAATCTATTCGGACGAACAGTCCGTTCACTCGGGTCGAACTGCGCGGGTTGCTCGGCGCACCCTGCGGAAAGCCCGCGCGGCGCCGAGCCCGGCGGCCGGTCCCGTAGCGCGAGCATTCGCGCGGAAGGACTCGTCGCCGCTGAGTCGGCGTGGCGATGCTGCGCTGAGTCGGCGTGGCGATGCTGCCCGGCTGCGTCACGTTGTTCCTCGCAAAGCTTGCGGTTGTTCCTCGCCGCCGCGGACGGTGCGCGCGCAGCCGGGTCGCCTCGGACGTCGAAGTCCGGGCTGGGTCATACCGCGCGATCGGTCACCGGGGCGCCTGCGCGTCCGTGCAGGTTCGCCGCCACCAGCTCGACCCGGCTGCGGCAGCCGGTCTTGGCGAAGAGCCTTGTCAGGTGCGCTTCGACGGTCTTCTCGCTGACCCCGAACTCGCTGGCGATGCGGCGGTTGGTGCAGCCGCTGCCGATCAGTTCGACCATCCGCACCTCGATGGCAGACCATCCCCGATCCGACCGGTCCCGTCCCGGCCAGCCCCGTTCGGGCCGCACGGCTTCGCCCGCCGTGCACCGCGACCGCGCGGGCACGCGCGGCTGCATCGGGCGCACCACGGTGCCGACGCGCATCCGCCGGACCACGGCCGGCTCCTCAGCCGCGGCGCTCGCCGCTAGCGCGGGGCACAGGCAGCCGAACCGGCCCCACTCGTCACCGACCAGCGCACCCAGCGCCACCAGCTGGTCGACCAGCCTGCCGCACTCCCCGGCGTCCTCGCGCAGTGCGGCTGCCACCTGCGGCAGTTCGTCCACGTCGAGCACGCCGAGCACGCCTGCCGCGGCCAGCAGCTTGCTCGCGAGGCGGCCGAGCGGGCGGATCCGCTGCAGCAGCTCGTGCTCCGGCGGCAGCAGCACGGGCATCGCGGCGTCGGCCAGCCGCAATCCGTCGCCGGAGGGCACCAGGCGGCCGCTCGCGCGCAGCATCCGGGCGGCACCGAGCGCAGCGCCGGGATTGCCGTACAGCGGCCCCAACGCCTCCTGCAACGCCCGGTGCACGTCCTCGTGCAGATCGCCGCCCACCGCGGTCCTGGTCTGCTCGGCGCTCAGCGGTTCGAGGTCGATCACCTCGTCGGCCAGCGCAGCCAGTTCCGCCGCCATCGGGACGGACGCGGCGTCGTCGCGCACCGCGGCGACCACCGCGCAACCGGCCCGGCGAGCCGCGATCAGCAACGGCGCCGGATCGATGATCTCCAGCGCGTCGTCGACGAGCACTCCCGGCGCGCCTGCCTGGGAGAACACCTTGGTCAGCTCCCCGATCACGGTGGAGACCGGCGATTCCGGGCGGGCGCGCAGCCGCGCCAGCGCGTCGACCGCGTCGACCAGCCCCCGGCGCCCGAACCGGTCGAAGTCCTCGCGCAGCGCGTCCAGCACCACGTCCAGGCCGCGCGCGTCGGTGGCCGCACGGCCGTCCACCCACACCCGCTGCTGCTCGGCCCGCCGCGGGCGGACCAGCGCGTCCATCAGCCGGGTCTTGCCGATCCCGGCGGGCCCGCGCAGCAGCACCAGCCGCCCGTGGCAGCGGGTGGCCGTGCCTTGCCAAGCCCCGTCCCGCCAAGCAGCGCGCAGAGCCGCCAGCGCACTGCTCCTACCTGCGATCTGTTCCCGACCCATAGCCGTCCGTTCCCGTTCCGGGCAGCGCCCGCGTGTTCGCTGCGATGGCCCGGACCCTACGGGCGCAAACGGCGGAATCGGGGCCCGCCAAGAATACCGAAGCACTCATTTAAGAGATGCGTAATATCGCACCCGCGGTTAAGGAATCCGTAAGAAGTCTTCATTCTTTGCATACAGCTTCCTGCGGCCCCGATGGCAATACTGGTGACGTGCTCACTTCGACTTCGATGCCACCGGCCCGCCGGATCACGCGCTCGGCCGCGCCCGCCGCGCCGCGGGTGACGCCGTTGGGACTCGCGCACCACGCCGACGCCCCGTTGCCCGGCCGCGAAGAGATCGTCGGACGGCTGCTGGACATCTGCCGCGCCGCGGCGAGCGCCCCCGTGGTGGCGCTGCTCGGCCCGTCGGGATCCGGCCGCAGCGCGCTGCTCGCGCGGCTGCGCGCGAGGGTGGAAGCGCACCACCTGCGCCCCGTGCAACTCCGGATCACCCGCGAGGAGCACGACGTGGCGCACCTCGCCGCCCGGCTCGCCGACGAACTCGGCAAGGACCCGCGCGAAGCCGTGCGCGTCCCGCTGACGCGACTGCTCGCCCAGCACACCGAACAGCACGGGCCGCTGGTGGTGATCGTCGACGACGCGCAGCGGATCGCGCCGGGCTGCCTGGCCGAACTCGCCCGCATGGTGAATCCGCAGAACTGCCACCGGGTCACTTTCGTCTGCGCATTCCGCACCCCCGCCGCGGGCGCACCCGCCGAACTCGCGCGGCTGCGCGACGCCGGACTCGTGCACGAGGAACGGCTGCGCCCGCTGGACGAATCCGCGATGCGCGCGCTGCTCACCGACGACCTGCAAGCCGAACCGGCGCCGCAGCTGGTGCGCGCGGTGCGCCGGAACAGCCGCGGGCTGCCCGCTTTCGCGCACGCGCTGCTCGACGGCTACCGCGAAGCCGGCTGCCTGCGGATCGTGGACCAGCGGGTCTGCCCGGTCGGTGGCCGGGGGCCCGCCGTGCGGATCACGCACCCGCTGTTCGCCGGGCTGAGCGAGCTGGGTTCGCCGTGCTGGCCGGTGCTCAAGGCGCTGGCCGTGCTGCACCCGCTGCGCGGCAACGTCCCGGAGCTGATCGCCCGAGCGACCGACCTGCCAGAGCACCAGGTGCTCGAAGCGCTCAAAGCGCTGCGCGCGACCGGTGTGCTGACCGGCGAGTGGCGGTTCCGGGTGCCCGCGCTGGGTGCGCTGCTCACGACCTGCCTCGGCCCGTACGAGCGGCGGCGGGTCAGCGAGCTCGCGGTGCTCGCGCTGTGGAACGGCGCGGCGACCTGCGCTGATCCGGAGTACTTGGCGGAGCGGCTGGCGACCGCGGGCAGGCTGGTCGACCCGAACCGGGCCGCGGCGGAGCTTGTGCAGCTCAGCGGCCGGACACCGCCGGAGCGCGGGGACCTCGCCGACCATTGGGGCCGCGCCGCGGCGCGGTTGTGCACCGAGAGCGGGCAGCGCGCCGAGGTGCTGCACCGCCATGCGGTGACCAGCGCACTGCACATGCGGTTCGAGTCGGCCGCGGAAAGCGCGGACGAGGTGCTGCGCGACCATCCGCAGCAGCTGAGCCCGGATTCCGCGCAGGAACTGCGGATCGTGCGGTTGGTCGCGGCCGCGGGCACCGGTGCGCTGGGTGAGCTCGTCCCCGAACGCTCTCCGTCCACCGTGGTCACCCGGGCCGCCGGGCTGTGCCTGCTCGGGCGGTGGGCGCAGGCGCACGACGAGCTCGTCGAGGACCTTCCGCTGTGGTCCTCGTCCGAGTCCACCAACGGCATGTTCGGCCGGGTGCTGCTGGATTCGGCGGCGGCGGTGCTGGGCCGCTCCCGCTGGAGCGGCTCGGCGCGGGGGCGCGGCACCACCGCGGACGTGCTCCGGATTCTGACCCGGGCGTTGACGTTGTTCGGCGGACTGCGCGAACCGGCGCAGGGAGCGCAGGTGGCGGCCGAGCGGGCGGTCCACTTCGGACACGCGGGCCGGTGGGACGAGGCGCTGGAGCACGCCCGTTCCGGCCTGGCCACCGCCGCCGCGTGGGGCGGCACACCCGGACACACCGCGTTGTTCCGGCAAATGGCCGACATCTTCGTCGCCCGCGGACAGCTGCAGCGAGCGCGCACCATCATCGCGGAGGCCCGCGAACAGCACCTGCTGCTCCCGCACCTGCTGGCCATCCCGGAAGCCGAGCTGGAAAGCACCACCGGTGCGACCGACCGAGCTCGCGCGCACCTGACCTCGGCGTTGCGGGCCGCGGACGCCGACGGCGTGCTCATCGGCACCGACGAACTGCTGCGCGCCCTGGTCGAACTGGAAACGCGGTGCGGTGACCACGCGGCTGCTCGGGAGCACGCCGCGCGGCTGGAACAGGTCGCGGCGCGGCTGGACGACTCCGCTGCTCGCCGAAACGACCTGCTGGGCCGGGTCCTGGTGCACGGCGACACCGCGGCCGCGGCGGAGGCGATCGAGCTCGCCGAGTCCCGGCAGCGCCCCTGCGAACTCGCCCGCACTTTGGCCACCGTGGGCGGCTCCGCGGCCGGTAGCGGCACGATGCTGCGCACCGCCTACGAGTTGTTCGGCGAGCTCGACGCGCTCATCCCGCGCGCGCGGCTGCGGCTGCTGATGCGGGAACGCAAGGTCACCGTCCCCGGGCGCGGCACCACGGTCGCCGAGAACGAGCGGCTGCTGGCCACGTTGATCGCCGAGGGCCTGACCAACGCGCAGCTCGCGACGATCCTGGGCACCAGCGAGAAAGGGATCGAAGGACGGCTCACCCGGCTGTTCCAGCGGGCCGGTTTCCGGTCCCGCGCCGAACTGGCGACGGCTTTGCTGCACGGCGATTTCTCCGTCGAACCGACGTGAGACCGCAGTATTCGACAGCGCTGCGAATGATCGGGATGACGGGGACCCGCGTCCGGAACCGCTCGGCTCCATTCGGTAGCCGAGCGGGCGGGCCGGCACACTCCCCATTCATCGCCGAGCATCCCATTTCTCGCCGAGCATCGGAGCGCGGGCCGCCCGGCAGAATGGGGGCGACCTTCACTCCTAGCGATTCCGGCGCGAACCCGGAACGCTCAGATGAGTCCGGAGCGCAGCGCGTGCGCGACCAGTTGCGGACGATTGCGCACGTCGAGATTGCGCATCATGACGCGGACGATGTTCTTGACCGTGCGTTCCGAGTAGCTCAGCCGCGAACCGATCTCCTCGGTGTCGCACCCCTCCGCCAGCAGCCGCACGACCTCGACCTCCCGCGCGGTCAGCCCGACCGAGTCCAGCCCGCGCGGCGCCAGCACGTCCCGCTGCAGCTCCTGCACCTGCCGCAGCAGCTCACCCAGCAGGTTCGGCGGCAGCACGCCACCACCCGCGGCGGCCGCGGCGATCGCCGCGCCGAGCCTGCGCTCGGTGGCCGCCGCCCGCGAGACCACCGCGACCACCCGGCACTCCACCACGCTCATCAGGCGGGACGCTTCGAGCTCACCCGCCACCAGCACCGCGGGCGCTGCGGACCCGGCCGCGGCGCGGCGCATGTTCGCCACCACCCGGTCGGTGACCTGGTCGGCGGCGAAGACCAGCACGTCGGCTTCGGCATCGCGATCGTCCGGCACGAACACCTCGAACGAGCCCAGCAGCGCTTCGGTCAGCCCGAGCAGCGTGAGCGGATCCGGCGCCCACACCGACACCCGGGTGCGCGGTTTCGATTCCGGCGCGGCGGGCATTGCTCCCGGAGAAGTGTCCGGGCCGGCTTCGGTCGACATTCGCGCTCCCCTCGCACTCGCGTTCCGAGTTCTCGGCGTTTCCGCGAACCGCACTCGGAATCACCCCATTCGGGAGTTTATGCGCACGCATACCGACCGGTGCGCGAGCACCGCCACCGTCCGGCAAAACCCGGGATTCCCCTCGACGGGAATCCCGGGCCGCACGCACTGCGCGAAGCCGCAACGACGCGGAGTCCGCGCCGCCGACATCGGCTACGAACCGGCGCCACCGCCGACGGAATCCGGCTATCCGCGAACAGCCGAGAACTAAACGGCCGGGCAGATTTCCGCGCCGCTAATCGGCCTGCCGCTGATGCCGCGCCCCGGTCTCCCCCGCGTCGGCGGCGATCCGCTGCAGCGCGGCGATGTGCCCGGTCAGCACCTCCCGGCCGGTGCGGCTGAGGTTGAGCCAGGTGCGCGGCCGCTTGCCGACGTAGCCCTTGTCCACCTCGACGTAGCCCAGCTTCTCCAGCGAACTGACCTGTTTGGACAGTGCGGAGTCGGACAGCCGCACCGATTCCCGCACGTAGCCGAACTCCGCCCAGTGCGTGGCCGCCAGCAGCGACACGATCGACAGCCGCGTCGGATCCAGCAGCGCCTGGTCCAGTTCGCCCTGCTCAGCCATGATCCGCTCGCGACCCGCGCATCCGGTGGCCGAAGAACCGCTGCCACAGCGGCATCGTCGCGACGATCAGCACGCCGGCGATGGTGCCCGGGTACGGCACCTCCGAATCGCGCAGCAGCGCCGAAGCCCCGAGCACGAGCACGATCATCACCAGCAGCACGAGGATGTTCAGCAGCCGGGTGCGCACCGACATCGCCGGGCGGACGCTGGGCGATCGCTGGTATCCGATCGCGGAACCAAGGCGCTTCCAGCGCGACAAGATGGACACCACCAGCACGAACGCCAGTACCAGGTAGGACACCGGCGTCCGCAGCTGCGGGCTCAGGTCCGAGGTGAGCCCGAGCGCGAGCACCAGCGCCGCCGTCGCCCACAGCACCCACTTCGGCTGCGAGTTCCGGCCGGTCACCTGCTGCTTGCGCGCGGAGATCTCGCGCAGCGCGTCGGAGGCTTCTTGCGGGGTCGGTTCGGTCGCCATCATCGCCACTCCCGTCTCGGTCGGCGGATGCCCGCGAAGTCCGGACTTTGCCGCCGTCTCATGTACTTGCCTACAAGGAAAGTACACGGGCACTTTCCCGGCAGGCAAGTACCTGCCCCGAGGGAGAAGAGGCGGCCGCCCCGAACAACGGAGAACCCCCACCGGCAATGCCGGTGGGGGTTCTCCAGCGATGCCGCCCAGCCGGGCCGGAGCGGTCAGGAAGCGGCCTGCAGGTCCGCCTTCTTCACATAGACCCAGCGGTGGTTGAACGAGATCTGGACGAACTCCTCCGACCCGTTGACCACCTTGTGGTTGTTCGGGTCGTCCGCCCCGTCGAAGGCCACGTGGTAGTCCTTCGCCTTCGCGTCCGGGCCCTTGACGTAGGCCTGCCCAGCCGGGACCTCGTACGGCAACGGCTCCAGCTCGGTCGGCTCGACGCCCTCCGGGTACTCCTCGGCGGTCGGCGCCGCGCGCCCGTAGGTCGGTATCCGATCCCGCTTGGCGCGCACCAGCTCGGCGTCATCGGCTGGCGCGGTGTTCTTGCCGTCGGGGTCGTGCAGCCACGCCTTCTTGCCGTCGAACCAGATCGCCAGCCACTCGCCGGAGCGCTCGGCGACCGCGTACTGCCTGCCGGTGGCCGCCTTGTTGCCCCAGTCCTCGATCCGGGTGCTGCCCGCAGAACCGTCCGGGTGCACCACCTCCGAGGTCAGCAGCGGCGCGTCGGCGCGCGGTTCGGTGCGCAACGGCAGGAAGTTGGCGCCCTGCTTCGGCAGCACCTCGCAGTTGCCGTCCGGGCAGTTCTGCACCTCGGGACGGTTCTCGGCGAAGTTCGGGAAGATCGTCACGACATCTTCTTCAGCGCCGCCGCTGGCATCGTCCAGCGGCGAACCGAGCAGGTTCATGTAGTGCGCCCAGTCCCAGAACGGGCCGGGATCGTAGTGCTCCAGGCCCGCCTTCTTCGGCGTTTCCGCGGTGACCTCGTCGTGGCCGAGGATGTGCGTGCGGTCCAGCGGGATGTCGTACTTGTCCGCCAAGTACTTCACCAGCTTCGCCGACGACCGGTACATCTGCTCCGTGTACCAGGTGCCGCCCTCGGCGGCCCAGCCCTCGTGCTCGATGCCGATGGAGCGGATGTTGCGGTCCCAGCTGCCCGCGTGCCACGGCATGTCCTTGGTCGGCACCATCTGCGTGATCTGGCCGTCCGATGACCGCACCACGTAGTGCGATGCGCTGGCGTTGGCCGGGTTCTGGAACGCCGAGATCGTCGCCTGGTACGAAAGCTCGGTGTTGTGCAGCACGATCGAGTCGATCTTGACGTCCTGCGGCCGGTTCGCGGTGTCGTAGTTGCCGTAGGAGCCCGCGGGCTTTTCCGGGTCCGTGGGCTCGTAGGCGGCCGGGACGTAGCGGCAGTCGACGTCGTCGGGGCACTCCGCCTGCCGGTCCGAGTTCTGCTGCGACGAGCTGGGCTGCTCGGACGTCCGGGCGGAGTCCTGCCCGGTCTGCGAGCGGTCACCCGCCGGGTCCTGGCTCGTGCTTGGTTCCGCAGACGGCGCCTCTTCGGTGCCTTCCGCTCCGGTGCCTTCTTCTCCGGTGCCTTCCAGCCCGGTGCCCGCGAGGTCCCGATCCGGCCGCACGTCCGCGACCTTGGGGTAGGCAAGCTCCTGACCGGTGGAGGTGGTGCGCTTGCGGCCCTGCCCGAGCACGTCGTAGACGTCCTCGGCGAACGAGCGCGCACCGCTGGCCTGCGGGCTGCCGCTGAGCTCGGCGACCGCCGGGTACCAGCCGCCGATGTTCTCCGGCAGCTTCCCGCCGTCGAGTTCCTCGGCGCGGTCGGCCAGCAGCGCGGCACCGGCGCGGATGTTCTGCGCCATGTCCCGCTTGACCTGATCCGCGTCGGAGCCGACCAGGCCGGCGGCCTTCTGCAGGGTGTGCAGCCGCGGGTTGTCGGCGGCCTGCTCGAGCAGCTTCGGGTTGTCGGCGCGCAGCTGCTCCGGGCGCACGTCGGTCAGGTGCATCGGGCCGTACCCGCCGGCCTTGCTCTGCTCGCCGTGGTGGTTCTCCCACCTGGTCAGCTGGTACGAGACCGCCATCAGCAGCGGGGTGGGCACCCCGAATTCCTCGGCGGCGGACTCGAACGCGCGTTGTTCTTCGGTGTTCGGAGCCTGCGCGGTGCGCGGCTCGCCGAACGCGGAATGGCTCGCGCCGGTCAGCAGCCCGGCGGCGAGCGCTGCCGCCACCACCGACCGCGCCCAGCGGCGTCTTGGAGTGATCACATCGTCCCTCGCGGTTCGCGTGCGGATGCTCGGACGCGCGCGGGGCCACGGCGAATTCGCGTCCACCGGCGCGCGGACCTGGTGCTGCGGGGCCGCTCGGATGTGCGGCGCCCGCGCGCGGCCACCGGGATCGGCAGGCCGCAGGCCGCACCTTAGCGATCTCGGCAAGGATTTCGCACCCGCCGAACGGTTTTGCGACCCGAACGGGCAAGTGATGTGCACAAAATGAACCGCGCACGCGGCTAAATGCCGGCAGGGGCCGTGCTCAACAACTCCGCCAGCCTTTCCGCGCCCCTCAGGGAAACCCCTCACGAACCGCCGCTCCAATTCCTCGGAGTGACTTCCGCAACTCCGGCTCAACCTTACCGGAACCGTCGTCTGTGCAGGACAGATCCTTTTCCAAGTTTTTTCGGGCGATGCGCAACCTCATCGGGAAGCAGCCGTCTTACGGTTAGAAAAGCGCAAGGGAACACCGCGCTCGCACACTCCGGAAAGGTTTTGATGATGGTGAAGCGGACTCGTACGGCAAGCGCGGCGGCGGCACTGGTCGGTGGGGCGCTGCTGCTGGCCGGATGCAGCGGCCAGGCGGCCACGAACTCCGCGGTGGCGCCGGAGAGCCAGCAAGGAGACGCCCCGGGTGCCGTGGACATCGGCAAGTCCAGCGACTGCACGGCTGCGGACTTCGCCTACCGGCTCGATGCGCAGCCGCAGCACGCGCCGGGGTCGTACGTGCTGAGCATGAAGAACACCTCGGACAAGCCCTGCCAGGTGGACGGCTACCCGGTGCTGACGCCGAAGTCCATGGACGACGAGGAGTTCAAGGTGCCGAGCCAGGACGCCGACGTCCCCGGTGCGCCGAAGGAGTTCGTGGTGGACCCGGGCAAGAGCGCCTACGCCGGTGTGAAGTTCGAGCTCACCGACAAGTCGGACCCGAACGCCATGGTCGCCACGGGCTTCAACGCGAAGGCTTCGAACATGAACGGTCCGGGCAGCAACGTGGCCGAGATCTCGCCCAGCGACCCGGAGACCGGCACGAGCCTTCCGGTCAAGGGCGTCCGCGTCGGCACCATGCAGCCGGTCGATCAGGGCTTGAACGTCGGCCTCTGAGCCGCGCCGCACAACGAACCCCCACCGGGCGACCGGTGGGGGTTCGTTGTGTCCGCGGCGCCGTTCCCGGCTGATTCGTCGGGGCGACGGGAATCGGCCGGTGCCGGAGTGAACGCGTCGGCCGAGCGCTACCACCGGAGCGATGGCCCGGTGATCTGCGATGGCCGGCCGCGGAGCGGTGCCCTTCCTCAAGCCGGAACGGAACGGCTCGCGCGCTATCGGCCACTACAAGCATTCGCGGAAGCAGCCATGAACTCCCGAGTGCCGTACATGTTGCTGCGCGGCACTGCGACCGCGCGACTCCATCGGAACCCTCCGCACCGCCACGATCGCCACGCCCGTGCTGCTGTCCGGTTCGGCCGGCGGCGGATGCGCGCGGCGGCCCGCCGTTGAGCCGTTCCGCCTGGAACAACCCACCGGCCGCTGCGTCGTGAACCTCAACTCGGTGGGTGCGCGGAAACCCCGCAGGCGCGCGACTCCGGCGTGATCCGGACGGGGGGGAATTCGCCAAGGACCGTCTTGCCGTCCGGAACCGCTGCCGCAGGAGGGCACCAAACGCAAAAATCCGCTGCCGACGTGGTGTCGGCAGCGGATCCGCGAACTCGCGGTCCCGGTGTTCGCGAACACCGGATTACCCGCGACTGAGAAAACCGATCATGCGTCCGGGTTGTCCGGGGTCTCGCTCGAGTCCAGCTGACCGTTCCCGTTCTCGTCACCCGGCGAACCCGGCTCCACCTGCGACGGCAACGCATCCGGGTTATCCGGAGTCTCACTCGAGTCCAGCTGACCATTGCCGTTCTCGTCACCCGGCGAACCCGGCTCCACCTGCGACGGCAGCTTCTTCACGGCCGCTTGACCAGGATCGGGTGCCGATTCGCCGCTGGTTCCGCAGGCCGCCCCGGAAAGCCCCAGCCCCGCAATGATCGCGCCGGTGATCAACGCCTTACGCATCGTTCTCTCCCCAAAAACCGCGTTCCAAGTATTCGTCCGTAGGACGCTGCACTCGCCCCCAGGTTGACCGACCATGAATCACGTCACAGGAACTCAACCAGTGGCCGCCACAAGGACCACCCCGAATGAAATCGGGTTGTGCGAGAAAGCGCGTCCCGCACCCTACGGGACCTCGCAGACCACCGAATTCCGTCGGAGCACTGTCCCGCACGGCCCCGCAACCTCGATCAGCCCAGCTCACACCGCCTAGAAGCCGCCGATGACCGATCGACACCGCCGCGCCGGGCCACCAAGGGATACGGCACGAATAGGGAAAACCTCTTTTGGCCCGGACGTTCACCGCAGCACCGCACCACCGAACCGCCACCTGCGCCGATCCAGGTCCGCGACGGGCCCGATGACCGAACCCCTGCCCGCAACTTCCACCGGTCGCGCCGATCTCCGTTGTCCGTTCGGGCAACGATGCTGCCCGAACGCGTCGCCCGAGCGCCTTGCCGCGGTGCCGCCGCTGCCGGTCGGACCCCTCTCCATTCCGGCTGAGCAGCGGGGATTGCGCAGCGAGAGCTGCTCGCGTCGGCGGCCTTGTCCGTTCGGGCAACGGGTCCTGCCCGGATCACCTCACCTGTGCGTCTTTCCGCGGTGCGATCAGCTCCGGAAACTGGTGGGCGAGTGCTTCCCAAATTTGCAGCACGTCCAGGGGTCGAATCACGGTCAACTGAACACGCACCCGTGCTCGGACCACCAAAATCATTGGCCACACCGCCGACCGGCAACAAAATGGTGCGCGATACTGGGATCGAACCAGTGACCTCTACCGTGTCAAGGTAGACAGCCGCAGCCGCCCGACCTGCGAAAATCGAGAATCCGCAGGTGGAAACAACGCTGTTGCGACCGCTCATATCCGGTTGAGTACAGTTCGACGCACATCTATCCTCCCAAAATCCTCCCAGATTTCTGCTCCCACGACAATGGAGAGCGCTTCAGGGCGCACAACTCGCGCGCAGCCCGTCCGGCGAGCTCGGCCCCCAGTTCCTACTCCTCAGTGATCAACGAGCCCATCGACTCAAGGTTCTCCGAATCGCCACCGCGTCCCGCTTGAACTCCTCGCGAAACTTCGACTTCCGTGCCACCAAGGACACTTCCTCCACAGGACCCACAGGACCCACAGGACCCACAGGACCCACAGGACCCACAGGACCCAGAATCAGGGTGTCCACACCCAAGGGGGAGCCCACCGGCGGCATCCCCCCTTCTGTGAGGTCATCTCGGCAAGTCGTCTCCATCGTGGGTAGCGGCCTTAAAGGCCGTTTTCAGCGGAGACCACCCGTTGTCGGTGGTGTAGGGACCTCCGTCGCTACCGTCGTGCCAGTAGCGCAGGCAGAAGCCTCCGGATCCGGTGAGCTCTCGGATCGTTTGGTGGTCCACTTCCTCCGGTGACCAGCAGTCCTGGCTCCCGTTGTTGTTGCGGTCTTCGTCGTAGCCGTACTTCTGGTTGGCGAAGTAGCCCTGATCGATCGCCGAGCGGTAGGACACCGTGGGATCCTCCTCCGAGCCGACCAAGCTCCAGTCGATGCCAGATGCCCACGCGTCGTCAAGGCCGCGGTCACCAGCACCGGGCTCGGACTCGTGCAGCTTGTCGATGAACCCCGAGCCGCCGGCGTCGCTGGGCACCATTTGGTTCCACTGCCTGCACGGATCACCGTCCGAGGCCCAACTGTCTTCCGGGCACCCACCTCGCACGCCCTGGTGCGGCGTGCCGAGTGTCACGATGTCCTGTACGAACACGCTCTCCGGAAACCCCTCCCAGTGCTCGTAAGTGCCGAGCACCGCGACACGCGTGATCAGCCCTCCCATCGAATGCGCCACGATGTCGACGGGATTACCCGGGCTGTAGTTGTCGTGGATGTAGTTGGCGAGATCCCTGGCTATGTCCCGGATCGAAGTGCTGTTGTCCGCGTTCTTGTTCCCGATCACGAAGTCGCACTTGTTCTGCCCGCCCACTTGGCCGGTATCGCCCTTGTCAGGCGAGTACCGGGAGATCGCCGCTTTGGAAGGGACGCCGGCCCAGGCCGCCTCGGAACCTGGCTCATGACCGAGGGTGCGCACGATCCCGGCGACGCTTCGGAGCATGTCGGCACGGCCATTGACCAGGACCGGCTGGACGCTCGGCTGGCGCGCATCGCCCGGATCCCCTTCCGCGCGAAGTTCCACCTGCGCCCTCCCGAGCTCGCCTATGCCGCGTCGCGCGGACCGGAGACCATCGCTCGGCACGCGAAGGAGCTCATCGACGCGCGGCTCGCCCCGGCGCACCCGCAGAAGGACGGCAGACAGACCCCCTGGGGCGGACACCCCGTCTTCCGCGCCCAGCACGCCACCGCGACCTGCTGCAGGAAGTGCTTGCAGATCAACCACGAGATCATCCGGGGGCACGAGCTCAGCGAGCGTGAGCGGGAATACGTCGTCCACGTCATCTGCAGGTGGATCGAGCTCGAGAGTCAGGCGGGCTCGACTCGTGCCCCGCCACCGCCTCCGACCCTGTTCTGAGAGCCTTCGGTGAGGGGACCACCTGCGGTGCGCAGGTCGTCCCCTCTCGTCCGGCGCTCAGGCCGGGATCTCCTGGGTGCGGGTGCCACGGCGGCTGGACTCCAGCATCGCCGTCAGGGTGCGCGCGTCGTAGCTGCCCAGCAGGCGGCAGCCCTCCACGAAGAAGGTCGGAGTGGCGTGCGCGCCGCTGTCCGCCGCGCTCGCGGCGTCTCGCTCGACTCGCTTGGCGACCTCCGCGCTGTCGAGGTCCTCGGTGAATGTCTCGACGTCGAGGCCGAGCTCGACCGCGTAGTCGACGAGGTTGTCGCGCTCCAGGGCGTGCTGGCGGGTGAACACGAAGTCGAGCCACGGCCAGAACATGCCTTGATTCGCCGCCGCCTCGGCCGCCCTGGCGGCGATCGGCCCGTGCGGGTGGTGCGGAAGATGGCGCACCACGTAGCGCAGGTCGTCGCCGAAGCGCTCGTGCAGATCCTCCCAAGAGCCGGTGGCGTGCGCGCAGAACGGGCACTCGAAGTCCACGAACTCCACGAGCGTGAGCTGGGCGTCCTCCGGGCCGCGGATGTGGTCGACCTCCGGATCCACCGGCGGCTCCAGCGTCATCGGCAGATCCGCGGTCTCCTCGCCCCACCTGCGGGCGGCGACCTTGAAGATCGCCCACCCCAGCACGTAAGCGAGCACCATAGCAACGAACACGCCGAGAGTCGCCTGACGGCCGAGGTCGGAGGTGGTGCCGAAGGCGAGCCCGATGATCAGCAGTGACACGGTGAAACCAATGCCCGACAGCGCCGCGCCCCCGAACACGCTGCCCATCCCGACGCCTTCCGGCAGGCGCCCCGCACCCAGTCGGACGGCCAAAAGCGTCGCGAGCCCGATCCCCAAGAGCTTGCCGAGCACGAGCCCCGCGACGACGCCCCACGTGACCGGCGAGCCGAGCGAGTCGACGAGCAGCCCGCCCCGCAGGTCCACCCCTGCGTTGGCCAGGGCGAAGATCGGCACAACCAGCAGCGCGGTGGGCAGCCGGAGGTACTCGTGCAGGCGCTCATTGACCGAGACGCCCCGAGACAGCCCCCGGCCGACGGCACGGGCCGAAGACGCGCTCGGCGATTGCCAGAAGTCGCGGAACAGCTGCCGGGCGGCGACCACCTTGTGCCGCCGCGTCGGGTACGCGGGGATGAGGAGGCCAGCGATCATCCCCGCGAGCGATGCGTGGACGCCTGAGGAGAGCGTGGCCAGCCATAGCCCGAGGACAATCAGCACGTACGGAGCCGCGCTCCATTGGCGGGAGCGTCCGAGCAGCCACAGCGCGAGAAGGCACGCGAGGGCGACCAGCAGCGGGACGATGCGGATCTCCTCGCTGTAGAAGATGCCGATGATCGACACCGCGAGGAAGTCGTCGACCACCGTCAGGGTAAGGAGGAAGACGCGCAGCTGACCGGACAGGCGAGGGCCGACGATCGCGAGCGCGCCCAGCATGAACGCGGTGTCGGTGCCGACCACAGCTCCCCAGCCTTCGATGCCCTCGGCACCGGCCGCACCGACGACGAGGACGTACACCAGCGCGGGGAGAGCCACACTCGCGACCCCGGCGATCACGGCGAGACGGGCACGGCTGGTGTCCCTCAGCGCCCCGTGGGCGAACTCCTGACGCACCTCGAGCCCAACGACGAAGAAGAACACGACCATCAGGCCGTCGTTAATCCAGTGGTGCAGGTCCATGTGCAGCCCGAACGGGCCGACGTCGAAGCCCAGGCCCTGATGCCACAGCTCGAAGTAGGAAGAGGAGAGCGGCGAGTTCGCCCAGATGAGCGCGACCGCTGTGACGACGGTGAGGAGCACCGCCGATCCCGACTCCGTGCGGAGCCATCCGGTCATGCTCAGCGGAGATGGTCTTGAGTGAGGCACAATGCTGAATTCTGCCTGACAAGTCCGACCATCGGACAGCAGAACGGGCGCACGTCACGGAGTACCGGTATCGCCACGATCCACTACGAGATCCTCCATGTCGCGACCATCAGCCGAGCCGTCGTCGAACTCAACCAACCCAACACCGACGGAACACGATTCGTCGTCAAGCACTACCCCAAAATCACCGAATACCGCCAACTCCACCTCACCCACGAACTCACCACCGCCCTCCAACACCACATTACCCAACACCGACCTCGTCGCCGACGATCTCCTCTTCGGCACCCCCACCATGACCCCCAACCCCCACACAGAAACCGCCACCGCCACCGCCACCACCCCGACACCCGCCGGGCACGGCACCGCCGGGCACGGCACCGCCGGGCACGGCACCGCCGGGCACGGCACCGCCACCCGCTACAACACCGGATGCCGCTGCCAGCACTGCCGCACCGCCATCGCCACCTACCGCCGCCACCGCCGAGCCCACGGACACGACCGCCCCACCCGCCACCGACGCACCCGCCACGACCAACACCTCGACCGCAGCTGGTTCCGCAGAAACATCTGGTACCACGCACTAGCCAACGCCGGCCTCACCCACCCGGCCCGCATCCACGACCTCCGCCACACCAACGCATCCTGGATGCTCGCCGGCGGCGCCGACCTCGAAACCATCCGCGAACGCCTCGGCCACCGCAGCCTCCGCGCCACCGAGCGCTACCTCCACACCCTCCCCCACACCCACAACACCGCCCTCACCGCACTCCACCGAACCCGCACCACCAACCCACCCAGCACCCCGGCACCCGGTCAGGCTCATCCCAATCGGGGGTGTAGGAGTTGGGGTCTGAAGCCGCCGGTCTCGAGCAGGCTTCGGGCGATGTAGTTGGTCAGGTTGCGGAACCCGAGCGCGGAGCCGCGCAGGTGTTCGAGCCGTCCGTTGAGCGCCTCGGTCGGCCCGTTGCTGGTGCCGGGTCGTTCGAAGTAGGCGAGCACGTCGGCGGCTCGCTTCTTCAGGGTCCGGCCCAGGGTGGTGAGCTCGGTGAGCACCTTGGGGACGCCGGCGCTGAGGTCGGTGATCAGCTTCTCCATGAGCTCGCGGCCACGTTGCCGGTCCTCGTGGCGATAGGCGGCGATCATGCGCTGGTAGACACCCCAGGTCGCCTCGACCTCGACGTGAGCGTCATCAACGAACAGCGCGCGTAGCCTGTCGCTCTGCTTGTCGGTGAGCAGGTCCGCGCCGGTGTGCAGCGTGCGCCGCGACTTGTAGAGCGGGTCGTCCCTGAACCCACGGTGCCCGTGGATCGCGAGTTGGACCCGGCGCCGGCACCTGTCGAGGGCGTCACCGGCCAGGCGCACGACGTGGAAGGGATCCATCACCGTGACCGCGTCCGGGATCTCCTCCGCAGCGGCGGTCTTGAACCCGGTGAAGCCGTCCATCGCGACCACCTCGACCGCGTCACGGAAGGCGTCGTCGCGGTCGGCGAGCCAGGTCTTGAACGCCGCCTTCGACCGGCCCTCGACCATGTCCAGCAGCCTTGCTGGGCCGGCGCCATCGCGGACCGGGGTGAGGTCGATGATCACGGTGACGTACTTGTCGCCACGCCTGGTGTGGCGCCAGACGTGCTCATCGACGCCAATGACCTTCACGCCCTCGAACCGCGTGGGGTCGTTGATCAGCAGCCGATTGCCTTCGGCCAGGACCGCGTTGTTGGCGGTGTCCCACGCGACCCCGAGTCCCTCGGCGACACAGGCGACGGTGAGGTGTGCGACCACGATCCCTTCCAGCGCCCACCGCAACCCGGTGCGCGAGAGCTTCGCGCGTGGCTCCGCCGCGGCGCTGGTGTCTTGGCGCCACACGTGTCCGCAGTCGGCACAGCGGTAGCGGCGCACTACAACTTCCAGCACGGTCGGTCGCCAGCCCAGCGGCTCGTAGGCCAACCGCCGGATCACGGTGTCACGAGCAGCGCCTTCGCTGCCGCACCGTCGGCAAGACTGATCTGGTTCCACCACGCGGCACGCGAGGACCGCACGATCCGGTTCAAGTCGTTGCCCGGTCACGCTCAGACCGAGGCCGTCGAGTCGAGCGAAGGCGGTCAGGTCAGGGCGGCCGAAGCCGGCCGGCGGGGTAGCGTCGGACACGTCGAGGTCTTTCGGATGGATGGCGTAGGAACCTCCATCGTCGGGAGACCTCGACGTCTATCTGCGGACCGACGCGCCCGGCCGACCTACACCCTCATCTGGGAAGAGCCCGCAAAGCCGACGTGATTAGGTCGTCGGTTCGATTCCGACAGGCGGCTCCGGCGAACAGCCCCTGACCTGCGCAAACGCAGGGCAGGGGCGGTTCGGTTCTGGTGGTCGCGCAATGCGCTGGCCTCACGGCTCTGCCCGACACCGACGTCGCTCTCCTCTGCGACGGACCCCTCGCCGGCTGAGCGCTCGCGGCCGGCATCCTGTCCGTGTGCCGATATGCCTCGCTCCGCTCGGCAACGCAGCGTGGCGTTGTGTCGCGACCTGGACGTGCGAGGTGTCAACGGTGCGTCGGCGCAGCGATCGTTGTGTGCGCAGCGAGATGCTCCATGCCGCACGCGCGGCGCGCACGAACGCAACGCCCCGGAACGCCAACGACCCGTCATCGCTGCGACGCGCAACGCGTCTCCCGTCACGGCAACGGATCGCAACCACGATCCGCCCACGGCGCCTCGCGGGACGGAGGGCAAGTTGACACAGTTGCGCTGCCATGGAACCGCGCTGGCTCTCTCGATGACCACCGGTGAAACAGTGCCGCTCCAGGCTTGCGCCTGGTGTTGCCTGGCCTCCTCGTGATCGGCCCGTCGGGGATCGTCAACGTGGTGCGGGTGTCGAGGCGGTCGGGTCCGACGGCTCGGCGGGGCGCGATCGTCTCGTGCGTTGGCGGACTACGGGAGCTTGGACGCGAGGACGTCGGCCGCCATGATCTCGGGTGCTGCGCCGAGGAGGTGCTGGTTGGCCATCAGGGCTGCGACGATGGCGCCGTTGGCGTGGGCGTCGCGAGCGGCCTCGTCGGGGAATGCATCGAAGATCCAGAAGGTGTCGGCGTGGGTCCTAGCCGCGAACCAGACAATCGTTCCTACTTCTTCGTTGGCGAGTGCGACAGCGCCGGCGAGCAGATCGGCGAGCGCGTCGTGCTGTCCATCAGCCGCGACGATCTTGGCGACGAAGGCATACGGAAGTGATGCGGGTGTGGACATGAGGGGTTCTCCTTGAAGTCGGGGTTCTTCGTGGGGCGAGTTCAGCGTATGACGAGCGAGGGCCGGTGGGGAGTGGCGTATACGGCAGTATTGCTATTGTTCGCGCCATGCGTATCGGACTGATCGCGATCGACGGCTGCTTCGGTTCGGCGGTCGCGTCGGTCATCGACATCGTGCGGGTGGCCGACGGAGCCCGCGGCGATGTCGACCCGCGGATCGACCCGATCGAACTCGCCATCCTCGGACCGAAACGGCGAGTGACCACGACGGCATCGATGACCCTGTCGGTGGACCACCCGCTGTCGGAGTCCGGAGAGTTCGACGTGGTCGTCGTCCCTGCGCTTGGAACCCTCACGGCCGCCGCGACCCACGACGCCCTCCAGAGCCGAGATGCTCGTTCGGTCATCGCCTCACTCGGGCGCCTCGACGACGCGACCACCCGGATCGCCGCGGCGTGCACCGGCGTGTTCGCCGTCGCCGAGACCGGACGGATGCATCATCGGCGGGCGACGACCAGCTGGTTCCTGGGGCCGGAGTTCCTGAAGCGCTATCCGACCGTCGCCCTCGATCTCGACACCATGGTCGTGGTCGACGGGAACCTCGTCACCGCCGGCGCCGCCTTCGCCCACATCGACCTCGCGCTCTCACTCGTGCGATCGATCAGCCACGACCTGGCCCAACATGTCGCCAAGCTCCTCATCATCGACGAGCGCCCGTCGCAGGCGGCCTTCGTCGCCTACGAACATCTCCGGCACGAGGACTCGATCGTCGTCGAGTTCGAACGCTTCGTGCGCGTCCGCCTGGACGAACCGTTCAACGTCGCCTTCGTCGCGCAGTCGCTCGGCACCAGCCGGCGCACCCTCGAACGACGAGTCCGTGCGGCGCTCAACCTCACTCCGCTCGGCTTCGTCCAACGGCTTCGCATCGAACGAGCTCGGCACCTCTCAGCAACCACGGACCTCACCTCCGCCGAGATCGCGCGACGGGTCGGCTACGCGAACGCCGAGACTCTGCGCTCCCTCCTGCGCAGGGAGCGACGCCGTTCCTGACCTATCGCCATGCCTGTAGCCGGTGTCCTAGCGCTCGGTTGGAACCACCTCTCAGCACGTCGCGTCGACGCTCCTGCGTCGCCCCTGGACGACCCACTCGACACGCCCGCAGCACAGGCCATGTGACGTGCCCCGGCTTCCCGGACGGTCGGGGTTGGGTGGCTGTGATGTCGCTGCGTTCTCGTCGAGGGGGTCAGCAGACCCGATCAGGGTCGATTGGGATGAGCCGCGAAGGCGGTCAGGTCAGGGCGGCCGAACCCGGCCGGCGGGGTAGCGTCGGACACGTCGAGGTCTTTCGGATGGATGGCGTAGGAACCTCCATCGTCGGGAGACCTCGACGTCTATCTGCGGACCGACGCGCCCGGCCGACCTACACCCTCATCTGGGAAGAGCCCTTACCGTGCGCTCGGACGCGCTCGATCTCCTCCGGATCAGTGACCACGTCCCGGCGCTCCGGGGCCTCCCAAGCGCCCTCGTCCTGCTCGACGTACTCGGACCCCGGCTCGGCCACCTCGTCGTCAGCTGGCCCCTCGGGCGCTTCGACCTCCTGTTCCACGACTTCCTCGAAGAGGCCGGATTCGTCCTCCTGATCGACGATCACTCGTACCGGGGGACCGTCGAAGTCCGGGTCGTTGAACTTCACGGTCGCTTCGACGAAGTCGATGATGTCGAACGACTGCTTGTGCACATCCGGGCACAGTCGCGTCCCGCGTCCGATAATCTGCTTGAACTCCGGTACCGAGCTGATCCGGCGGAACAGGACGATGTTGCGCACGGACGGCATGTCCACACCCGTCGACAGCAACCTCGACGTCACAGCAATCACCGGCTCATCAGTGTCGATCCGCTTGAACGCGTCCAACAAGGCCTGGCCGTGCTTCCCGTCACTCGAGGTGATGCGGCAGACGTAATTCCAGTACTGCCGGACCTTGTCGGTGTTGAGATTGTTCAGCGCCCGCATCATGCGGCCGGCGTGGTCGGTGTCCTCGCAGAACACAATCGTCTTGCCCATGCGGTCCGTGCGGTGAAGGTACTCGGTCAGGTACCGTGCCGCCTCGTCGGTCCGGTCCAGAATCTTCAGCTGCTTCTCGTAGTCCCTCGGCGTGTACAGCCGGTCCGGGATCTCCGTTCCGTGCAAGTCTCGCTGCCCCGACTCAGGCCGCCACCCGGTCATGTCGATGTTGAGCCGGACCTTGCGGACCCGGTAGGGCGCCAGGTACCCGTCCTCGATGCCGTCCTTGAGGGAGTACTCGTAGATTTCGTTGGTGAAGTATGCGTGCGTGTCGGCGTCCGCCTTGCGGACCGGGGTCGCCGTCAGACCGAGCTGGGTCGCGGGCGCGTAGTGCTCCAGGATGCTCCGCCAGCCAGACGACTCCCGGGCACTCCCCCTGTGACACTCGTCGACGATCACCAGATCGAAGAAGTCCGGCGGGAACTGCTTGAACAACGCCTGTTCGTCGCCGTTCTCCAGGGATTGGTAGAGCGCGAAATAGATCTGCCTGCCCAGTTTGACCTCACCGCCGGAGATCTTGTGCACGAGATCGCCGTAAACCCGGGCGAAGTAGTCATCCTTGGGCTGGTCCACGAGCACGTTGCGGTCGGCGAGGTAGAGGATCTTCGGCTTGCGCCCGGATGGCCAGCCGACTTCCCGAAGCTTGGCCACAATGAGGTAGGCGACGAAGGTCTTCCCGGTACCGGTGGCCAAGGTCAGCAGGAGCCGCTTGTCCCCCCGCGCGATCGCACGCACGGCGCGATTCACCGCCACACGCTGGTAATAGCGCGGCCGCTTAGGCGTGTTGTTCGTGTTGCGGAGCTGGTGGTCGAAGGGGGTCTTCTCCAGCTCGGCCTGCAGATCGGTATCGATCCCCTGCCGGTCGCGATAGCGCTGCCAGAGCTCATCGGGGGACGGGTACTCGTCGACCTGGTCGATCCGCCCCGTCGTGGCATCGATCTCGTAGATCGTGGTCCCGTTGGTGGCATAGGCGAAGGGCACGTCGAGACGCCGGGCATATTGCTTGGCTTGCTCGATGCCCTCGTCAGCGTCCTTACGCGTACGCTTGGCCTCCACGACGGCGATGACGAGATCTTCGGCGTACTCCAGCGCGTAATCCGCTCGCAGCGGCGCTTCCCGACGATGCCAACGCTTGCCCGCCAGCAGCTTCCCGTCGTTGATCTGGTACTCGTGTCGAATCCGGCCGCCCCAACCGGCCGCAGCGAGCGCCGGCAGCACCAACTGCTGACACGTCTCGTCTTCGTCGAGTCCCTGCCCAAGGCCCGCCATGATCCCTTGATACCTGACATCCCGGTCACACGTCCCGGATTCGCCGCAGCGAGCGTTCCTGGCCGTACCGCCCACCACCGTGGAGTGACCCGCCGAGATGAACGGGCCCCCTCTCCGGCAGCCTCACGCCGAGCGTGTACGAAGACGCCGTACGGACCAGCTGGCCGAGGCAATCCACGTCCGATCCGTCGCGACGCCGCCGGCCCGAAGGACTGGTCGGACCCCGCAGCTAAGCTGCTCGGCCACCGCATGCCCGGCGTCGAAGGCATCTACTCCCACGTCACCGAACCCATGATCGACCACCTGAACACCACACTGGAGCGCCGCTGGCGGCGTTCACACCCCGCCCCGGACACCAACAGCCAGGGGTGAACACAGATGCCGTGAACACAGTAAGCCAAGATCAACGCCTCCCACAGCGCTCCCAAAATAGTAGGAACCCCAACCAACTAATATCGTCGGCTGGGGCTCTCACCTGGGTATACAACTGGTGCGCGATACTGGGATCGAACCAGTGACCTCTACCGTGTCAAGGTAGCGCTCTCCCGCTGAGCTAATCGCGCTGGTGAAGTTGGCCGCGCCGACGGCGCGTTGTCGATCAGCTTACCGAACCGGAGATCGTCGCCGACGGCCGGGCCGCCCGGCCCGGGATGCGCCCGGGCCGGTCGCGGCTTCAGTGCTCGCGCTCGAAGGTGACCAGCAGGCCGTCCACTCCGCCGGGGCCGACCCGGCCCTTCACGTCGGCGCCGGTGATCGTCTTGAGCCGCCAGCCTTCGGCGGCGTGCTCGTTGAGCACCTTCTCCAACCGATCGCCGGACATCTTGCCGCCCAGCATCTTCTCCCGCAGCTCCACGACCTTGTACTGGTACGGCATCCGTTCCGCTCCTCACTTCGTTCGCACCGAGGTCCCACCGGGAGACGCTCGGCGCGCGGCGAGGTTCCCCCCGGAAAGCGAAAACGCCACTCCCACCCCGGAACCGGGGCGAAAGTGGCGTTCCAGGCTAGCCGAGGAAGATCAGCGGTCGGCCATCTTCTTCTGCAGGTTCTCGTCCAGCGTGGCCAGGAATTCCTGGGTGGTCTGGTGGCCCTGGCCGCCGCCGACCAGCAGCGCCAGGTCCTTGGTCATCTTGCCGCTTTCCACGGTCTCGATGACGACCCGCTCCAGGGCGTTGGCGAAACCGGTGACCTCCGGGGTGGAGTCCAGCCGACCGCGCTGGGCCAGGCCGCGGGTCCACGCGAAGATCGACGCGATCGGGTTCGTCGAGGTCGACTTGCCCTCCTGGTGCTGGCGGAAGTGCCGGGTGACGGTGCCGTGCGCGGCCTCCGCCTCGACCTTGCCGTCCTCGGTCATCAGCACCGAGGTCATCAGGCCCAGCGAACCGAAGCCCTGCGCGACCGTGTCGGACTGCACGTCACCGTCGTAGTTCTTGCACGCCCAGACGTAGCCGCCCTCCCACTTCATCGCGGTGGCGACCATGTCGTCGATCAGCCGGTGCTCGTAGGTGAGGCCCTTGGCCTCGTAGTCCGCCTTGAACTCGTTCTCGTAGACCTCTTCGAAGACGTCCTTGAAGACGCCGTCGTAGGACTTGAGGATCGTGTTCTTGGTGGACATGTACACCGGGTACTCGCGCTCCAGGCCGTAGCGGAACGAAGCGCGCGCGAACTCCTCGATGGAGCGCTTGTAGTTGTACATGGCCATCGCCACGCCGCCGTCGGTCGGGAACTGCGCGACCTCCTGCTGGATCGGCTCGGAGCCGTCCGAGGGCGTGTAGGTGATGGTCACCGTGCCCGGGCCCGGGACCTTGAAGTCCGTGGCCTTGTACTGGTCGCCGTGCGCGTGACGCCCGATGACGATCGGCTTCGTCCAGGTCGGTACGTAGCGCGGAACGTTCGAGATCACGATCGGCTCGCGGAAGATGACGCCACCGAGGATGTTGCGGATCGTCCCGTTCGGGCTCCGCCACATCTTCTTCAGGCCGAACTCCTCCACGCGCGCCTCGTCCGGCGTGATCGTGGCGCACTTGACGCCGACCCCGTGCTGCGCGATGGCCTTCGCCGCGTCCACGGTCACCTGGTCGTCGGTGGCGTCCCGGTGCTCGATGCCGAGGTCGTAGTAGTCGAGGTTGATGTCCAGATAGGGGTGGATCAGCTTGTCCTTGATGAAGGACCAGATGATCCGGGTCATCTCGTCACCGTCGAGCTCGGCGACCGTGCCCTGGACCTTGATCTTGCTCATGTGGCGGGGTGCTCCTCTCGCGAGAATGCAAGCGGTACAAGCGTACTGCTATTCGTGTTCGATTGTGCCCCGCCCCCGCGGCGCGCGACACCTGCATGAGACGAATCCGGCGAGGCGGCGCTCCGACCGGCAGATCGTTCTTCTAGGCTCGGCGCGGGCGACGATCACGGGAGGCGGCACTTGGCGACCGGACCCACACACGCCATCAGCGGACTGGCGGCATGGGCCGCGGTGACCGCGTTGGCCGACAGCCACTTGATCGGCCAGCTCTCCCCCAAGACCTGGGTCGTGGGCGCCACGCTGGCCTCCGGAGCCGCGCTGCTGCCCGACATCGACCACCCGAAGTCCACCGTGGCCAGCACGTTCGGCGCCCTGTCGCGCGGATTCTCGGCGGCCATCAGCGGATTGAGCGGGTTCCTCTACCGGCTCACCCGCACCAAGAGCGACAGCGACCGCGAAGGCACCCACCGCGGGTTCACGCACACCGTGGTCTTCGCCGTGCTCGCCGGACTGATCACCACCGCGATCGTGCAGAGCAGCTCCGGGGCGGCGCTCGGCGTGCTGATGTTCACCTTCGCCGGGCTGGCCGTGCGCGGCATCATGCACACCTGGTCGCCGAGGCAGGACGCGCTGCTGATCGCCTGCGCCTCGCTCGGACTCACGCTGACCTGCTGGTACTGGGCCGGTGATCAGCCCACCGACGCGGCGGCGTTCGGCGTCGCGGTGATGCTCGGCTGCATCGCGCACTTCATCGGTGACGCCATCACCGAGCAGGGCTGCCCGATGCTCTGGCCGTTCCCGCTGTCCGGCAAGACCTGGTATCCGGTCGCCCCGCCGAAAGCGCTGCGGATGCGCACCGGCGGCAAGGTCGAGATGGCGCTGGTCGGGCCCGGGCTGACGCTGATCGCCGTGGTGCTGGGCGCGGTGGTGCTCTACCGGGTCGGTGCCGCACCGTGGATCGCGACGCTCGATCTGCCGCCCGAGGTGATGAGCTGGCTGGTGCCGCGAGCCTGATTCCGGGCAGGCCCGATTCCCGGCCGCAGAGCCCTGCGCGCTGTGGCGCCGGTCACCTAGCCTGGTGTCGGAGGTGAGGGCGATGAAGGCAGCAGTCGGCGACCAGCTCCACGTGCACAGCCGGACGGTCGAGGAGACCGACCGCACCGGCGTGATCCTGGAGGTGCGCGGAGATTCCGGCGATCCGCCGTACCGGGTGCGTTTCGACGACGGCCACGAACGGCTCGTCTACCCCGGCCCGGACTGCATCGTCGAGCCGCGGCGGCCGCAGGAGACCTGATCGGCGGGCGCCCGCCGATCACGAAAAGGCAGCAGGTGCACCGCAGCTCCGGTGCCCTCATTAGGGTGGGCGCGGCGTGACGTCCGGTGCGGAGGCGGTGACGAGTTGCACGACGACCAGGCCACCGGGTCTTCAGCGGGATCCTGCACGGGCCTGCCTGCCCAGTCCGATGCGGGCTTGTCGGCGCTGGCCGATGCGGACCCGTCGGCCCGGTCCGATGCGGACCCGTCGGCCCGGTCCGATGCGGACCTGTCGGCACTGCTGGCAAGGAGCTCCGGCAGCGAGCCCGCCATGCCGCTGCCGGAAGGCGAAGTGCTCGCCGAGCAGTCCACCCGCGTCACCGGCGACGAACCGCCGCTGTGCTGGATCAGCCTCGATGCACCCGCGCCGCGGCTGCTGGGCGTGCTGCGCACCGACCACCGGCGCACCGGCCTGTGGCCGCTGCTGCTGTGCGACGACAACGAGACTTACGGCAGCAGGTGCACGGTCGGCGTGGTGCCGCCGGAACCGCTCGAGCACATCGACATGTGGCGGGCCGAGGACGTCATGCGGCGGATCTGGGACGGGCTCTGCCGCTCCGACGACGACCTCGGCCCCGCCTACGACCTGGATTCGCTGGCGCCGTTCGACGCCAACTGCCCGGAACTCGCCCCTGCCGGGAACCTGCTGGCGGACCCGGACATCCTCGCCAACCAGCAGGCGCCGCGCTTCGCCGACACCGAGACGCGGCTCGCGCTGGTGCCGGTGCACCGCGGGGCGGACGTGCTGACCGTGCTCGGCTGGTCCGGCGCGGCCAACCACGTCTCGCGCACCGCCGGGCTGTCGGCCTTCCTGCGCAGCTGGGAGGACCGGTTCGGGGCGCGGCTGCTGCGGCTCGGGCCGGACCGGGTGGACATCAGCGTGGCCGCGCCGCCGCAGGATCCGGCGCACGCGACTTCGGTCGCGGCCGAGCACTGGGCGTTCTGCCCGGACCGGGTGCTGCAGGAATCCGGCAGCATCGCCGCCTACGCCCGCGAAATCCGCGGCCGCCGGACCTGGTCCTTCTGGTGGGAGTGAACTCCCCGGCGCCGCAGCGCGGACACGCCCGAACCTGACCGGATTCGCCAAGTTCCACTCGGGTCCGAGCTGGGCGACTCGCTCGCCGCGGGTGTTCGCGTCAGAAGGCCAGCGGGCCGCCGACGATGGTCAGCGCGACCGCCAGCAGCAGCAGGCCGAAACCGCCGTAGAGCACCATGTCCACCGTGCGCGAACGCACCGCCAGCAACCCGACCTGATCCGAGGCCAGCACCGCGCGCATCCCGGCCGCCAGCAGCAGCGCGAGGCTCAGCCACACCGAGCCTTCGCGCCAGGCGTGCATCGCTATCCGCAGCAACCCGAGCGCCGTCACCAGCACCACCACCGCGAACGGCACGTGCTCCCAGAGCCGCGACCGGTCGCTGAAACGTTCGCTCATGCCGACCTCCCGCGCGCTACCGAAGTGCCGGGTCATCGTAGAGCCCGGCCCGCGCGCCTCCTGCGGACCTTCAGCCGACATCGCCGCGCTCCGCGCGCTCGGCGGCCTCGACGACGTTGGTGAGCAGCATGGCCCGCGTCATCGGCCCGACGCCGCCCGGGTTCGGCGACAGGTACCCGGCGACCTCGGCGACGTCCGGGTGCACGTCCCCGGCCACGCCCTCGTCGGTGCGCGTGACGCCGACGTCGAGCACTGCCGCGCCGGGTTTGACCATGTCCGCGGTGATCAGGTGCGGGCGACCGGCCGCGGCGACCACGATGTCGGCCTGCCGCACCTGCGCGGCCAGGTCTTTCGTGCCGGTGTGGCACAACGTGACGGTGGCGTTCTCGCTGCGCCTGGTCAGCAGCAGGCCGAGCGAGCGTCCGACCGTGATGCCGCGGCCGACGACCGCGGCCTGCGCCCCGTCCAGCGGAACTTCGTGCCTGCGCAGCAGCTCGACGATGCCGCGGGGCGTGCACGGCAGCGGGGCCGGTTCACCGAGCACGAGCCGTCCGAGGCTGATCGGGTGCAGCCCGTCGGCGTCCTTGTCCGGCGCGATGCGCTCGAGCAGCGCTCCGGCGTCGAGGTGCTCCGGCAGCGGCAGCTGCACGATGTAGCCGGTGCAGGCCGGGTCGGCGTTGAGCTCGTCCAACGTGGCTTCGACCGCGGCTTGCGTCACGTCGGCGGGCAGCTCCCGGCGCAGCGAGGCGATGCCCAGCTTGGCGCAGTCGTTGTGCTTGCCGCGGACGTAGGAGTGCGAGCCGGGATCGTCCCCGACCAGCACCGTGCCCAACCCTGGTTGCGCGCCGCGTTCCGCGAGTGCGGCCACCCGGGCGCGCAGCTCGTCGTAGATCGCGTTCTTGGTGGCTTTGCCGTCCAGCGTCGTCGCGCTCACAGCCGTTCATCGTGGCAGACGGCGCACGGCGGAGCCCGGTCGGATCAAGCCCGCCGGATCACGCCCGCGCGGACCGGTCCGGCAGGGACGCGACGGCCACCGCGACGAACGTCAGCAGCACTCCGATCAAGGTGGACGCGGCCACGTGCGTGCCCGGCGCGGGCACCACCAGGTCCAGCACGAGCGCGCCGAGCAGCTGGCCGGCGACCATCCCCATGCTCAGCACCAGCACTCCGGTGTAGTGCACCAGCACGGCGGAACCGCCGATGACGAAGATGCCGAGGAAACCGCCCACGTACAGCCACGGCGCGGTCGGCAGCGACGAGGGCAGGCCGCGCACCGCGAGTTCCGCCACCCAGGCCACGGCCAGCGCCGCCGTCCCCGTACCGAAGTTGATCACTGCGGCGGAGGCGGCGGAGTCCGCGGTCTGCTTCACCCGGCCGTTGACCGCCTGCTGCCACGCGACACCGATGCCGGCCAGCGCGGGCACCAGGATCAGCCAGCTGGCCGCCGACCCGCCCAGCTTCGCCGAGACCGCGATGACCACCGCGATCACCGCCAGCACCCCGCCGATCATGCGCGGCGGGGTGACCCGCTGCGGCCCGGCGGGCCCGAGCCCGAGCCGGTCCACCACCATCCCGCTGCTGACCTGCCCGGCCACCACGGCGACGGTGAACAGGGCGACCCCGAGCGTCGCCGCGGTCAGGCTCTGGCTGAACACCAGGTAGCCGCCGGAGATGCCGCCGAGCAGGTGCCACCAGCGCAGCCCGCCGCCGCGAACCGCGGTGCCCACCCGGCGCAGTCCCCGCCGCGCCGCGGGCAGGAACGCGGTGCCGATCAACAGCACCACCAGCCCGGAGCCGAAGGAGATCAGCGCCGCGGCCGCACCGTCCTGCAGCCGCGCACCGAGCGTGCCGTTGATCCGGGACTGCACGGAAAGCAGCACTCCGACTGCGATCGCCCCGAGCAGACCGAGGACTCGGTCGCGGGCGGTGGAACGGGCTTGTGCACTCACGTAGCGGCAGTGTGCTCCGCGGACTGCGCGGAAAGCGACTCCCGGAGGCTGCGATGTGCGACGAGGCACACCGCGCCGACCGCGAACCCGGCCGCGACC
Organism: Saccharopolyspora galaxeae; assembly: GCF_016526145.1. GTDB lineage: Bacteria > Actinomycetota > Actinomycetes > Mycobacteriales > Pseudonocardiaceae > Saccharopolyspora_C > Saccharopolyspora_C galaxeae. Next base: position 797,002 of record NZ_JADDUE010000001.1, on the reverse strand, counting down.
GCCGCAGCAGCGGCCGGCCCGGTGGCATCCAGCAGCGCTCCGGACAGCGGGGCGGCGACCGCCGCACCGGCAGTGGCAGCGCTGGTGTACCAGCCGAACGCCTCCGCCCGCCGGTGTTCCGGCGCCAGCTCGCCGACCCGCGAGTTCGCCGCCGTCGGCAGCGGGCCACCGCCACCGGATTTCCGCTGTCTACCGCTGAACGGATCACACCTGGTGGTGTGATGTTGCTCGGCGGGCCCGGCGGGCAGTCTTGGGTGCTGTCCCGCACGAAGATCAACCGTGGTGGCCGCGGGGGCGGTCATCGCACCTAACTCACCCGGGAGAACACAACGCCGATGGACCTTCGAGTAGCGTCTGCGCGGGGTGGGGTCGGTGTGCCTGGTTGAGAGGGGGAGGATGTCACCCATGTCGCGTCCGACAGCGATCAGTCCGGAAGAGCAGGAACAGATAGCCCGCAGGATCGGGGTCCTGCTGTTGCAGGCCGCACCTGAGGACTGGCAACAGATCACGGTGGAGTACCGCGCCACCGGCGAATACCGCGATCTGCTCGGCGAGGTCGCCGCCCAGGACGGCGGTACGGAGCCGTGGGAACCACCCGAAGAGCTGTGGGGCATCTTCGAGCACCTCCGCGAAGGCATGTACCGGCCGGAGGTCGGTACCTGGCTCAGCGCGCTGTACGTGGTGGAGCGGCCCTCCAGCTACCGCATCGACATCAACTTCGACGCCGAGCCGCAGTGGCAGCAGCCGCTGCCGCGCGCCGCCTACGTCGACGAGCTGCGCCGCTACCCGCGCACCGAGGACAACGTGCCGGATTGGATGCGGGAGAAGCTGGACGGTTCCGCCGCCTCCCCCCAGGCGGAGCAGCAGGCCGCGGTTCCGCCCGGTCAGCAGGCGCCCACCCCGCCCGGTCAGCAGGCGGCAGCCGAGTTCGCGCAGTCCGGCCCCGCCGAATTCGCCGCCGCAGCGCCCGCGCAGCCGAACGGCCACCAGTGGGGCGCCTCCCCCGCCCCGAGCGGTGACCGGTTCCGCACGGCGCTGGTGTTCGACGACTTCGACGAGCAGGGCCGTCCGCTGGTGACCACGCGCACGCCGGTGCAGCAGGAAGAAGTCGGGCCGCTGCGGCACTACCTGGAGAACGCGCCGATCGTGCTGGCGTCCCGGGACAACGACGACGACCTGCTGGACCCGAACGCGCCGGCCTCGGTCCCCTCGACCTGGCACACCGACGGCACCTGGGTGTGGCCGGGCGCCGTGCCGTACTACCTGATGCAGTACGGCGTTCCGCCGCAGCAGGAGCTCGTCGAGCACGTCCGGGCGCGGCGGTTCGCGCTCGGTGAGGTCGACGACTCCACCCGCGACGCCGCCGTGCGGGAACTGTTCGAGCAGCCGGAGGAGCCGGGCGCGGCTCCGGCACGGCCTCGCCAGGACGCCGCCGAGCAGGCTCCGGCCCGCGACGCCGTGCAGCAGCCGGAGCAGTTCCAGGCCGCCTCGTTCGAAGGGGCGCCGTTGCAGCCCGGCCAGGATCCCGCGCAGGCAATGGCGCAGCCCGAGCAGCAGCGCGTGCCGGACGGATCCGGGCTCGGCGAGCCCGAGCCCGATTCGCCGCAGCTGAACGGTTTCGAGTCGGCCGCGTGGGATTCCGGCGGACTGGATTCGGGCGCCTTGGACGCCGGCGTGGTCAAGCCCGCTGCGTACGAGCCTTCGCCCGCGGCCGCGCAGGAGGACTTCGCGGTCCAGCTCCCGGCGCCGGACGCCGGCCCGCGGTTCGATCGCGACGACGAGGCCGACACCGGTGATCTCGGCCCGGCGTTGCGCGATTCCGGGCCGGACGAGCACCTCGAAGGCGAACCGCCGCTGCTCACGCACGACACGGGCCCTGCGGAAACAGCCGAAGCTGCCGCCGGTTCGCGGCACGTCCTGGACGCGCCCGCCGAGAACGAGGACCTGGACGAGACGCAGGCGGTGCTGGCCCGGCTGCACGACCGGCTCAGCGAGCTCGGCGTGCCCAGCGAGGAGTACCGCCTCGGCAGCCACTCGAACAGCGCGCGCTGCCTGCTGCGGGACGGTCCGGACTGGATCGTCACCGCCGGTGAGGACGACCTGCACGGTGACGTCCGCTTCGAGCACGCCGACCAGGCCGCGGCGTTCCTGCTGGGCAGCTTGCTGCTGTCGAGCACCGAACCGCTGCCTGCCGAACCGCGGCGGGCCCCCGAGGAAGCGGCCCAGCAGGTGGCGGCCCAGCAGGCGGAGCCGGTGGCGGCCCAGCAGGTGGCGGATTCGCCGCCCGCTGCCGCGGAACCGACACCGATGGCCGCGGAACCGGCGCCGGTGGTCGCCGAGTCGGCGCCGGCAGCAGCGGGACCGCTGTCCGCTGCTGAGGTCCCCGCGCAGCCGGCCGCCGAGCAGCTGCCTGTTCGGGACGAACCCGCCGAGCCGGACCGAGAACCGGCCGCGGAAACCGCGCACGAACCGGTCGAGCAGCCCGCCGAAGACCCCGCGGAGCAGTCGTTCGAGCCGTTCGCGGCGAACGAGCCCGCGGCGGAACCGGATCCCGAGCAGTCCGGGCGTCCGCCGATCGGCGATCTCCCGCGGCGCACGCCGGAACAGCCGCAGCAGCGCGGACCGGCGCCCGGCACCGGCGGGCACTTCCTGTTCACCGCGAACCAGGACCCGGCTCCGGAACCGGCCGAGTCCGGCGAACCGGAGGCGACCCGCTTCCAGCCGATGCCGACTCCGGGCCAGCAGCCCGCGGCCGGGCAGCCGGGCGGGCAGCAGCCCGGCGGATCGGCCAACGGCTCGGCGCCGAACGGTTTCGCGCCGAACGCCCCGCAGCCGGGTCCGGGCACGCCGCCCCCGGGCCTCCCGCAGCGCGCGCCGCGTCCCGAGCAGGACGGTCGTCCTCCGGCGGGCCCGCAGGGCACTCCCGGCTCCGCACCGGTCGGCGGCGCGGACCGCCGTCCCGGCCCGGCCGGACTGCCCGGCATGTCCGGCCCGCCGCGGCAGGGACCGCAGGGTGAGCCGCCGCAGAACCGCCCCGGCGGCCCGATCAAGCGTCCGCCGCCGCAGAACGCGCCCGAGCCGCCGCGCCAGCCCCAGCAGGGCCAGCCCCAGGGCGGCCCGCAGCAGCAGGGCACGCAGCAGCAGGGCGGTCAGCAGCAACCGGCGCAACAGCAGCCCGGCCAGGAGATCCAGCCGCTGCGCGGCGAACCGCCGCTGACGCTGTACCGGGACCGGCGGCAGCTGGTGCTGCAGCCGGGCACCGAGCTGGACCGCTTCGGCGATCCGAGCGGCAACGTCACTTACGCGGCGCACACCCCGTACAACCTGCGTTCGCTGCCGCCGCAGTGGGCGAGCCGGCCGTACGCCGCCTACCGCGTGCAGCGCCCGGTGCAGGTGCTGCGGGGCACGGCGGTGCCGTGGTTCGAGCAGCCGGGCGGTGGCACGGCGTACGTGACGGCTTCGGCGATCACCGACCTGCTCGCGGACGGTTCGCTGGTCGAACTCCCGGACGCGCAGCGCCCGCCGATGGAGTGATCGAGCACCAGCGGAGGACCGGCATCGCTTCGGCGGTGCCGGTTTTTCGTTGTGCGGCAAGGAAATGCGTGCGCTGGAGCCCGCTGCGCCGCAGATCCGGTGAGCCGGGCCGGCCGTGCTGCCTCCGCAGCGAGGCGGCAGCACGCGGGATGCTCCGGGCTTCGGGTTCAGTCGACGCGCAGGCCGTTGGCGGCGGCGTAGGCCAGCGCGGTCTCCATGTCGACCCGCGCTCCGGACAGCGAGCTCTGCACCAGCTGGTTCGCGTCCAGCCGCGAGCCGCGCAGGTCCGCATCGTCGAGTTTCGCGCCGAGCAACCGGGAGCTGGTGAAGTCGGTTTCCCGCAGGTCGCAGCGGCGCAGGTCGGCATCGCTGAGGTTGGCCTCCCGGAACCGCAGGCCCCGCAGGTCCAGCCCGCGCAGGTCGGCCCCGCCCATCCCGGCCAGCGTGAAGTCCGTTTCGCGCAGCGTGCACGGCCGCAACTTGCAGGCCACGAAGGAAGAACCGAGCAGCGAGCAACCGTCCCAAGTGGACTCGCGCAGCAGCGTGCGGTCGAAGGTGCAGGACCGGAACGCGGTGGCGCGCAGCCGCGCGTCGGCCAGGTCCGCGCGGGCGAAGGTGCACTCGGTGAACACGCAGTTGGCGGCCCGCAGCCCGGTGAGGTCGGCACCGGTGAAGTCGCAGTGCTCGAACTCGCGCCCGTCCCATTCCTGGTGGATCAGCACCGCTTCGGCGAAGTCCTCCCCGACGGCCGGCTCCGGCTCACTCATGACCGCGACCTTTTCACACCGGTCCGACGATCCGGCCGAGGAGCAGCCACCGAGATCAATCCACCATTAATACCCAGCATTGCGCACCGCTGATCACGCCCGCGCATCGCCTCCCCGCTGACACGCGCCCCCACCCGATCAGCTCAGATCTTGCCGAGTGAACGGACCGCTCGTCCGACTAGATTGGACGAACAGGCCGTTCACTCTGATCAACTCGCTCGGATCGAGTTGGGTGGGGCGTGTCGGCTCAGCGCGGGGACCGAGATGAGCGGCGAGCAACGCGGGTACCGGTGGAAGCGCGAAAGGACCGGCGAAGGACTACCGGGTGCGAGCCGCTACGGGACCACGACGACGGGCCGCACGGCCTCCACCACCAGCGTCGCGGGCACCGTGCCCAGCAGACCGCCGCGCCGCCGGGACCGCCCGACCACGATGAGGTCCGCGCGGTACTGCTCGGCCACCTGCTCCAGCCCGACCGCCGGATCACCGCGGTGGTGCACGAAGTCCCAGTCGATGTCGATGTAGCGCAGGTGCGCCACGACTTCCTTCTTCAGCTCCTCGACGAGGCTCTCGGCGGCTTCGCTGGCCACCGCGACCCCCATCGGAGACCAGTAGGCCACGCCGCCCACCGCCTCGACGTAGACCAGCACGAGGCGCGCGCGCTCGCGGCGGGCCAGCCCGGCGGCCCAGGCGGCGGCGTGGAAGCTCGCGGGGCTGCCGTCCATCCCGACGACGATGCCGCCCAGCCCGTCTTTGCCGATCTCGAAATCGCGCTCGGTCTTGTCGCCTTCGGCCACGTCGGAATGGTAGTAGGCGCCCTTCCGCCGCTCCGCGACCATGCGCGACACTCGTCCGCGTGCACAGCCAGGAACGCGTGGAACCGACCGATGTGGAGCGCAAAGCGCTGGACGCGGTGGACGTCGACGGCATCCTCGGCGATCTGCGGGAACTCGTAGCCATTCCCAGCGTCGGCGGCACCGCGGGCGAGCTGGACGCGCAGCAGTGGTGCGCCGACCGGCTGGGCGGGCTCGGGCACCGGGTGGACCACTGGCGCATCGACGTGGCGGAACTCGCCGCGCAGCAAGGATTCCCGGGCCAAGAGGCGGACCGCGACGAGGCCGCGGGCTGCGTCGGCGTCAGCGGCGAAGGCGTACCTGCGCTGGTGTTCTGCGGGCACACCGACGTGGTCCCGCCCGGAGATCTGGACCGGTGGCCGCAGCGGGACCCGTACGCGTTGCGGGTTTCCGACGGGATCGCAGCCGGGCGCGGCACCTGCGACATGAAAGGCGGTGTCGCGGCGTTCCTCGGTGCCCTGCAGGCGATCCGCTCGGCCGGGGTGCAGCTGGCGCGGCCGGTCGGGGTGCACGCGGTCGTGGGCGAGGAGGACGGCGGGCTCGGCGCGTTCGCCACGCTGCGACGGGGTCATCGCGGCGCGGCCTGCGTGCTCGCCGAACCCAGCGCGGGCACCGTCGTCGCCGCGAACGGCGGGTCGCTGACGTTCCGGTTGGAGGTTCCCGGGCAGAGCACGCACGGCTCGACCCGGCTGCGCGGGGTCAACGCGGTGGACAAGCTCGCCGGGCTGCTGCCGGTGCTGCGCGAACTCGAAGCCGAGCGCAACGCCGACCCGGATCCGCTGGTCGCGCACCTCGAGCTGCCGTATCCGCTGTCGGTCGGCGTGCTGCGCGCCGGGGACTGGGCGAGCACGGTCCCGGACCTGGCGGTGGCCGAAGGACGGTTCGGCGTCCGGCTGGACGAAGACCTCGGCGAGGCGCGCGAAGCGTTCCAGTCCACGATCGCGCGGGCCTGCGCCGCGGATCCGTGGCTGGCCGAGCATCCGGTGCGGGTGAGCTGGCCGGGCGGCATCTTCGCCAGCGGCAGGCTGCCGCGCGGACACCCGCTGCTCGATGAGACACGCGCAGCGGTGCGGGACGCCGGGGCGGCCGAGCCGGACGTGCTGGGTGCCCCGTACGGCACCGACCTGCGGCAGTACGCGGGCGCCGGAGTTCCGACGCTGCAGTACGGCCCCGGCGACGTCCGGTACGCGCACGCCCACGACGAGCACGTCCCGGTGGCCGAGTTGGAGCAGGCCGCCCGCACCTACGCCCTGCTCGCCATGCGCCGCTGCGGCATCCGGAGCTGAACCGCGCGACGCGGGTCAGCGGGCGGAAAGGTCCGTTCCTCCACCGCCACGGGAATCGTTCCTAGCGGCGAGTCGCGGTGAGGCGTTGCAGCGCTGCGGCCGCCGGCGGCCCCCACGTCGGCTTTCCACCCGGACGGCCGTGCACTCCGGCATCGCCGACGAGCGCGCAGACGAGCGCCTTCACCAACGCCCAGCCGCGAGCGCGGCGCAGCGTCGCTGCGTCGACGGCGGCCGAGTAGCTGCGGTGGAAGCGGTCGATGACCCCGTCGGGCAGCAGCATCCAGCAGGCAGCCAGGTCGCAGGCCGGATCTCCGGCGCACACGTCGCCGAAGTCGACCACGCCGCAGAATTCGCCATTGCTGGTCAGCAGATTCGCCGGGTGCAAGTCCCCGTGCAGCCACCGCGGCCGACCCGTCCAGCCGGGCGCGGCCAGCGCGTCCTCCCAGACCTCGCGCACTGCATCCGGCTCGGCGATCAACCCACGATCGGTGGTCTCCTTCAACAGCTGTGCGACGCCTTCGCCGACGTCGGCCAGCGGACCTCCTCGGCCGCTCCGCCCCGCAGGCGCGTCATCGGGCGCGGGCTGGTGCAAGGCCGCCAGGAAAGCCGCCAACGCATCGGCCGCCTCGGCACCGCGAGTCGCCGGCGCGTGGTCGGCAGGTTCACCGGCGACCCAGGTGGTGACGATCCACGGACGCGGGAACCGCTCGGACGGGCGGCCCAGCCGCTGCGGAACAGGTATCGGCAACGGCAGCCGCGGCGCCATGGCGGGCAGCACGGCGTGCTCCTTGAACAGCAGCTCGTCCGCTTCCTGGGTGGCCCAGGGCAGCCGGACCGCGAGGTCGTCACCGAGCCGCCACAACTGGTTGTCCCAGCCACGAGCACCGAGCGCCAGCGGCAAACCGGCCAAGTCGGGGTGCTGCTCGCGGAGCAACTCCGCGATCAGATCTGCGGTGATCTCGTCCGGCACAGCGGCAACCGTAGCGCTCGGCCGTGCTCGGCACGCTCGTCACGCGGCGACGCGAAGATTCGGGACGTAGCGCCACCAGGTCACGCAGCGCCAGCACCACTCCAGCGGCCCGTAGCGGAACCGGCGCAGCCACAGCCGGCTGAAGACCCACTGCACGACGGCGATTCCGGCCGCCAACGCGAACATGACGCCCCACTTCCGCGATTCGTCCAGCGCGAGCAGCTGATCGGCCAGCAGCACCAGCAGCGTCGCGGACACGTAGTGGGTCAACGCCATCCGCCCCAACGGCTCGAACACCCGCGAGAGCACCGAACCCAGCGGAGAGCGCAGCAACAGCAGGAAACCGGTGACGTAGACGAGCGCCGTCCCCAACCCGGCCACCGCGGACGAGGTGTTGAAACCGCTGTTCAGCGGATCACTCAACTGCATCGGCAAGGCGACGGCCGTGACCGCCGCGCCGATCGCCAGCACCGCGGCCAGCTGCCGGCCGCGCCGCTCCAAGGTGTCCAGCACGCCGAATCGCCCGACCGCGTAACCGATCAGCAAGCAACCTGCGCTGGCGACCTGCCCGCTCGGATTGACCGCCAGCACGGCGAATCCGAGCGCGAGCACGGCCCACGCGGGCAACCAGCTGGCGGGCAGCAGCAACACCAAACCGGCCGCGGCATAAACGGACAACGCCTCGCCCGGTTGCAGCAAGGAGTGCCCGATCCCGAGCAGCAGCAGGAAGACCAGCCGCCGGACCAGCACCAGCCTCGGCCGCGACGCGCGGTTGTCGGCACCTTCGAGCACGAAGCAGAAGCTGACTCCGAACAGCAAGCTGAAGATCGGGAAGAACCGCTGGTGCACGATGCTGTGCAGCAGCTCGGGCACCAGCGGCACGTGCGGACCCGGATCGATGTGCTGCATGTGCAGGATGCTGTTCGCGATGTTGCTCACGAGGATGCCGCACAGCGCGAACCCGCGTAGGGCGTCCAATCCGCGGATCCGGGGGCGCGGTCGCCGCACCGGGACGGTGGCGTCGGCCGGAGAAGTCGTCATGTCCGGTGAGGTTATTGATTCGCCGACGACGGGCGATCAACCGAAAAGTTCCTCCCGCCGGCCGAAAAGCCGGGTTCGCGGCGCTCGCGGCGGTAGCGGCTCACTGGAAGTCACGGGATTGGGACGGCACCCGCATGTCCAGCCGCTGCAACCGGTCCGCGCGCAGGTTGACCACCCCCTCGGCGCGCTCGACGGTGCCGCGCACCAGCAGCGCCGAGCTGGTGCGGCCCACCTTGCGGTAGCGCGCCCACAGCCCGGCCGTGCACACCACGTTGATCATCCCGGTTTCGTCCTCCAGGTTCAGGAACGTGACACCGCTGGCGGTAGCCGGGCGCTGCCGGTGCGTCACCGCGCCGCCGACCAGCACCCGCTCACCCTGCTCCACTTCGGACAGCCCGGTGGCCGGCACCGCGCCGAGTTCGTCCAATTTGGACCGCAGGAACTGCACCGGGAAGCTGTCCGGCGAAACCCCGGTGGCCCACACGTCCGCGGCTGCCAGCTCCACCCCGTCCATGTCCGGCAGCAACGGGGCCTGCGCCGCCACCGTGGTCTCCGGCAACCGGTCCGGGCGGTCGGCCGCGGCCGCCGCCGCGTTCCACAGCGCCTGCCTGCGGGAAAGGCCGAAGCAGCCGAACGCGCCCGCGGTGGCCAGCGCCTCCATCTGCGGAGCCGTCAGCGTCACGCGCCGCGCGAGGTCGGTCATCGACGAGTACGCGCCGCGTTCGGCGCGTTCGGCGGCCAGCTGCTCGGCCAGGTCATCGCCGAGCGTGCGCACCGACGACAGACCCAGCCGCACCGCCGCACCGCCGGTGGATTCCGCGTCGGGCTCCAGGTCGGCGTGCACCCGGCTGGCGTTGATGTCCGGGCCGGACACCCGCACGCCGTGCCTGCGGGCGTCCGCGGCCAGCGACTGCGGCGAGTAGAAGCCCATCGGCTGCGCCTTGATCAACGCCGCGCAGAACGCCGCCGGGTAGTAGCGCTTGAACCAGGAGCTGGCGAACACCAGCGTCGCGAAGCTCAGCGCGTGGCTTTCCGGGAAGCCGTAGTTCGCGAACGCCAGCAGCTTCGCGTACACCTGCTCGGCCAGCTCACCTGAGATGCCGTTGGCCGCCATGCCCTCGAACAACCGGCTGCGCAGCCGCGCCATCCGCGCGGTGGAGCGCTTCGCGCCCATCGCCCGGCGCAACTCGTCGGACTCCGCCGCGGAGAACCCGGCCACGTCCACCGCCAGCTGCATCAGCTGCTCCTGGAACAGCGGCACGCCCAGGGTCTTCGCCAGCGCGCCCGCCATCAGCGGATGCTCGTAGTCCCAGTCCTCGTCGCCGTTGCGGCGGCGGATGTAGGGGTGCACCGAGCCGCCCTGGATCGGGCCGGGGCGGATCAGCGCCACCTCCACCACCAGGTCGTAGAACCGCCGCGGTTTCAGCCTGGGCAGCGTGGCCAGCTGCGCCCGGCTCTCCACCTGGAACACCCCGATCGCGTCGGCGCGGCGCAGCATCGCGTACACCTCGTCGTCCTCCAGGTCCAGCTCACCGAGGTCGACGTGGCGGCCGTGGTGCTCGGCGACCATGTCCATCGCGTAGTGCAGCACCGAAAGCATCCCCAGCCCCAGCAGGTCGAACTTCACCAGGCCCGCGCCCGCGCAGTCGTCCTTGTCCCACTGCAGCACCGTGCGGCCCGGCATCCGCGCCCACTCCACCGGACACACCTCGCTGACCGGCTGGTGGCACAGCACCATGCCGCCGGAGTGGATGCCCAGGTGCCGCGGGAAGCCGATCAGCTCGTTCGCCAGCTCGCGGACCTGGTCCGGCAGCTCGCCGTCGTCGGGCAGCTGGTGCCAGCTCTCCACCTGCTTGCTCCAGGCGTCCTGCTGGCCGGGGGAGAAACCCAGCGCCCGCGCGACGTCGCGCACCGCCGACTTCGGCCGGTACGAGATCACGTTCGCGACCTGCGCGGCGTGCGTGCGGCCGTGCTTGCGGTAGACGTACTGGATCACCTCTTCGCGGCGATCGGACTCGATGTCCAGGTCGATGTCCGGCGGGCCGTCCCGCTCCGGGGCCAGGAAGCGCTCGAACAGCAGGCCGTAGCGCACCGGGTCCGCATTGGTGATGCGCAGCGCGAAGCACACCGCCGAATTCGCCGCCGAACCCCGGCCCTGGCACAGGATCCCGGAGTCCAGGCAGAACCGGACGATGTCGTGCACCACCAGGAAGTAGCCGGGGAAGTTCAGCTTCTCGATCACCGCGAGCTCGTGCTCGAGCTGCTCGTAGGCGGCCGGATGGTGCGGGCCGTAGCGCTCCAGCGCGCCCCGGTAGGTCTGCTCGCGCAGGTGCTCGGCCTCGGTGCGGCCGGGCGGCACGTCGAACGGCGGGAGTTGCGGCGCGACCAGCTTCAGGTCGAAGGCGCACTCGCGGCCCAATTCGGCGGCGGCTTCGACCGCGCCGGGATAGCGGGCGAAGCGCTGCGCCATCTCCTCACCGGAGCGCAGGAACGCGCCCGCCCATGCGGGCAGCCAGCCGTCCAGCTCGTCCAGGCTGGTGCGGGCCCGGATCGCGGCCAGCACCGAGGCGATCCGTCCGCGCCGCGGGTTCGCCAGGTGCGCGGCGTTAGTGGCCACCGCGCGGACGCCGGTGCGGCGGGCGATCTCGTAGAGCTCGTCGTTGCGGGCGGAGTCCTCCGGCAGGCCGTGCTCGGTGAGTTCCACCGCGACGTTGTCCCGGCCGAACAGCGCCACCAGTCTGTCCACTTCGGACTTCGCGGCGGCCGGGCCGCGCTCGGTCAGCGCGGAGCGCACCGCGCCCTTGCGGCAGCCGGTCAGCACCAGCCAGTGCCCCGCCGCCTCCGCCGCGAGCTCTTCCAGCACGTGCTGCGGACGGCCCTTCTCCTCGCCGCGCAGCTGGCCGGTGCTGATCGCGCGGCACAACCGGCCGTAGCCGTCCGGATCGCGGGCCAGCACCAGCAGGTGCTGGTCCGGCGGGTCCGGCACGCCGGTGCGCTCGGTGGCGCGTCCGCCGGGCGGGGGCAGGCTCAGCTCGGCGCCGAAGATGGTGCGCACGCCGTGCTCGGCCGCGGCATCGGCGAATCGCACGGCACCGAACAGGCCGTCGTGGTCGGTCAGCGCCACGGCCTCCAGGCCCAGCTCGGCCGCCTCTGCGGCCAGCTCCTCCGGGTAGCTCGCGCCGTCCAGGAAGCTGAAGTGCGAGTGCGCGTGCAGCTCGGCGAACGGGACGGCCGACGGGGCGCGGCCGGTGCCCGCGGTGTACGGCGCGCGGGTCCGCGTCCAGGCCGGGCTGTCGCCGCCGTCGCCCGGGTGTTCCTCGTCGCGGGGCAGGGAGTTGCGGGGCTGGGGATTTCCGGGCGGGGCGTCTTCGGGCTGGGCATCTTCGGGCCGGGCGTCTTCGGGTTGGGCATCTCCTGGCTGGCCGTCTCCGGGCAGGACGTCGTCTGGCAGGGGGGCGTTGCCGGACAGCGCCTGTTCCAGTTCCGACCAGGTCTGGCGGGGGTTGAACCAGCTCACCGGTACACCCCCTGCACCCACCACGCGCCGTTCTCGCGCACCAGCAGCAGCGCGACCTCGCCGGGGTCGTCCGGGTCCGGCTCGGCGGATTCCTGGCCGGTGGTGGCCTGCCCAGCGGTTCCTTGGCCAATGGTGCTCCGCCCGGTGGCTCCTCGGTCGGTGGTGCTCCGTCCGGTGACTCCTCGGTTGGTGGCGCCCTGCCCGGTGATTCCTCGAACAGTGCCGCCCCGCCCGGTGATTCCTCGGGCGGTGCCGCCCTGCCCAGTGCCGCCCTGGCCAGTGGTGCCCTGGCCAGTGGTTCCTTGTTCGTCGGTTCCCCGCCCGGCTTCCCGCTCCGCCGCGAGCACGACCTGCATCCGCGCCACCCCGGGCAGCCCCGATCCCGCGCCCTCGGCACCCGAGCCTTCCGGAGCGAACGACCCGTTGGTCCCGAACGGTCCGTTCACCCCGAAACCGCCTTCGCCGTCCGGCGCCACCTCTCCCGGCGACCACCGAACCGACGCACCCGGGCGCCACCCGTCCGGTCCGGCTCCCTCCGGAGCGAACGACCCGTTGGCCCCGGAAGATCGGGCCTTCACTCCGGGGGTGGTCCACCAGCGCTCCTGGAGCGGCCAAGGGCCCGCCCAGGCGGCCACGGTGCGGGAACGGCCGTGCACGACGACCCGGTGCGGCTCGGCCGACAACCCGAAGCGGGCAGTGAGCGACACCGGCTCGCCGTCGGCGTCGAGCACCGTCGCCGGCCACGGCTGCCCGGGAACCACCGAAGGCGACGGTGCCGGGATCCGGCCGGGCCAGGGCCGGTCCGGTGCTCGCCGCGGACTGCGCTCGTCGCCCCACGGCACGAGGGTCACCAGGTCCCGCACGTCCCGGCCGCCCGCGGGCGCGCCCACCAGCACCCGATCCGGGCCGATCATGCCCTGCACGCGCACGAACGCGCGGCCCGCGCGGGAGTCCGCCTCGCCGGTGGCCGAACGCATCAGGTCGAGCTGGAGCCCGCCCGCGCCCACGACTTCCTCCGGGTGCAGCGACAGCACGGACACCCCGGCGGTGGGGCGCTGCTCGCCTCGGCCGCTGAGCCAGCCGTCCAACTGCCAGCGCACCCGGTCCACCGTGCCCGCCGGGCTCAGCGGCTCCGCGCACCGCCACACGCGGTGCAGCCGCTCGCCGTGTTCGGTGCGGGCCGAGATGCCCAGGCGGGTGCAGCCGACGCCGCGTTCGCTCAGCAGCACGTGCAGCCGTTCGGCCAGCCCGCGGGCCGCGAACGCGGCGGCGTCCACCCGCTCCACCGGCGGGTCCAGGTGTTCCTCGACCACCAGGTCCGGCGGCGGCGTGCGGCGGTCCGGCGGGCGCTCCTCCGCACCTCGCGCGGCGCGGTGCGCCAGCAGCGCGTCACCGCCGAACCGGGTGGAGACGTCCGCGGGGGTCAGCGCGGCGAACTCGCCGAGCGTCCGAATCCCCAGTCGTCGCAGCAGATCCACCAGGTCAGCCCGGTCCGCGGCCTGCTGCGCGGGCTGATCGACCTCGCCGATGCCCAGCGGCGCGAGGAACTCCGGACTTCCGCCCGGCGGCACCAGCACGCCCCGCCGCGCCGCGAGCTCCCCGGCGAACAACCCGTCCGCCGCGCCCACCTGGCACTCCACGCCGGTATGCGCGTCGACCTGGTCGACGATCCGCTCGGCGGCGGTCCCCTCCGCGCCGAAGTAGCGCGCCGGACCCCGCGCAGGCATGGCCAGCAGCCCCGGGCGCACGATCTCCACCCCCGGGATCAACGCCTCCACAGCGGCCACCACCGGCTCGAAAAGCCGCGCGTCCCGGTCCGGGTCGTGTTCGCACACCGCGAGTTCCGGGCATCTGCCCTGCGCTTCCCGGCGCCGCATCCCCCGGCGCACCCCGGCGGCGCGCGCCGCTTCGGAACAGGCCAGCACCCGGTTCGCGGTGAACACCGCGGCCGCCGCCTGCGACCCGAACCCGCAGGCCGTGGTCGCCGCCACCACCGGCCAGTCCGGGCACCACACCACGAGCCTGCGCACGGGCGCGCCGGCCGCGAAGTCCTCACCCGGCATGGTCGTCCTCCGGTACCGAGTGCAGCGGAGGCCGACCCTGCGCGGCGGAATCCGGCGAACCCGCACGGTCCGGAAGCCGCCGATCCGGCGCGACCGAACGGTGCTGCCTCCCGGGCAGTCCCGAGCAGCCCGGCTGCTCACTCCTGCCGGGCCGCCGCTCCGGCGAATCGGGGCGGTCCGGCGAATCGGGGCGGTCCGGCAGGTCGCGGATCTCCGCGTCCAACCGCTCCGCGGCGGAGCCGTTCCGCCCCGGCAGCAGCAGCCTGCACGAACGCGGCCGGGAAGCCGCCCCGCGCCCGCCCGCGCGCACGGTTATCTCCCGCTCGCGCAGGTGCCCGTGCCCCTGCCCGAGGCCGCGCCAGCGCGCCTGCGTGCAGTCCAGCCGCACCTCCGCCCCCGGCCAGGGACCGAACGGCAGCAGCACCGCCCCGCGGTGCCGCGCGCGGGCGGACAACCGGCGGGCGTCGGCGTCGGCGGGCAGGCCCGGACGTCCGACCACGACCAGGTCCACCCCGTCCAGCAGGGCGGCGATCACCGAAACCGGGTCCCCGCCCGGCTGCGGCACCAGCGCCAACCGGTCGAGGTCCACACCCATCTCGGCCGCCGCGGACAGGCCGAGGCCGGGCAATCCCACCACGGCCGCCCACGACCCCGCCGAAGTCGCCTCGGACAGCAAGGCCAGCAGCAGCGCGGTCGAGTCCTGCACCGCCACCGTGCTGCCACGGCGCAGGCCCGGCCATGGCAGCACGGTGGCGAGTTCCGCCCGCACCGGCAGTTCCCGTCCCGCAACGGGACCACCGTTCACCTCGGTGGCAGCGGAGTCCACGGACACCCCGTTCGCCGTGGTCACCCCGTCCAACGCCACCAAAGGCGTGCTCGCGGACATCTGCTGCCTCCCCACTTCGTTCGCCCGGCACCCGACCCCGCATCGAGCACCCAACCGTCCGCTGTGGGGAGACAGCGGTGAGGTCGCGCCGCCTGCACCCGAACGGCACCACCTCAAGGGGCGGTCGCCCCCCGACGGCGACCACTCCCGAGTTCTTTCCAGTTCAACGCCTCCGGGCCACCCGACCCGGATCACCCGCTCCGACGCACCGCGCCGGTCCAACGCTCCGGCAGTCGCCTCGGCACCACCTCGATCCGTTCCAGTTCCCCGGGAGCACTACCGCCGCAGCGACCGAGTCCCCGACCTCGCCGATCGCTCCGGCATCCGCCCCACCGCGCCGGTGGAGCCGTCTCGCTCGGGCGGCCCGCAGGGAGACCGGCTCGGCGAAGACCACCCGGAACGAGATCGAACCTTAGTTCGACTTGATTAAGTAAACCCTGGACACGGGCTTGCCGTCAAGGCTTTCACCGGAAAGAGCGAACACGAGTTCGAAAACCCCAGGTCGCCGCTCCGACCGCCCGAGCCCGCCGCGCGACCCATGATGCGCCCGGGCACCGACAAGATCGACTTCTCCGCGGCGGAGCGCCTGCGCGCGCCGCGGAACCACGCCGCACGCCCCCGGAAAACAACGACGCCACCGCCGGAACCCGTCCAGCGGTGGCGTCGCCCGAGCCGTCGCGCCGCTCAGTGCGCGAAGTGCCGGGTCCCCGTGTGGTACAGCGCCACGCCCGCGGCCGCGCACGCGTCGATCGTCTCCTGATCCCGCACCGAACCACCCGGCTGCACGATCGCCCGCACACCGGCGTCGATCAGCGCTTGCGGCCCGTCCGCGAACGGGAAGAACGCATCCGAAGCGGCGACCGAGCCGGCCACCCGCGCACCGCCGCGCGCGACCGCCAGCTTCGCCGAATCCACCCGGTTCACCTGCCCCATGCCCACGCCGACCGTGGCGCCGTCGTGCGCCAGCAGGATCGCGTTCGACTTCACCGCACGGCAGGTGCGCCAGGCGAACCGCAGGTCGGCCAAGGTGGCCTCGTCGGCGGCGGGCCCCGCGGCCCGCTCCCAGTTCGCCGGATCGTCGCCCGCGGCGTCGATCTCGTCGGAGCGCTGCACCAGCATCCCGCCGGAGATCGCCCGCATCTCCACCCGGCCCGGCTGCGGCGGCTGCACGGTCAGCACGCGCACGTTCTTCTTCCGCGACAGCACTTCCAGCGCACCGTCGGCGTAGCCGGGCGCGACCACGACCTCGGTGAACACTTCCGCGATCTGCTCCGCCATCGGCACCGTGACCTCGCGGTTCGACGCGATCACGCCACCGAAGGCGCTGGTCGGGTCGCACTCGTGGGCCTTGCGGTGCGCCTCGGCCACATCGGTGGCCGAGACCGCGATGCCGCACGGGTTGGCGTGCTTGACGATCGCCACGCACGGCTCGGCGTGGTCGTGCGCGGCGCGCCAGGCCGCGTCGGCGTCGACATAGTTGTTGTAGGACATCTCCTTGCCGTGCAGCTGGGCCGCCGCGGCCAGGCCGGCGGCCTCACCACCGGAGACGTACAGCGCGGCCGGCTGGTGCGGGTTCTCGCCGTAGCGCAGCGCGGAACGCCGCTGCCAGGTCTCGCCCAGCCAGCCCGGGAACGCCGAGTCGTCGCCCACCGGTACCCGGCTCATCCACCCGGCGACCGCCACGTCGTAGGAAGCGGTGTGCCGGAACGCCTCCGCGGCCAGCTCCACCCGCTCGGCGTGGGTGAACCCGCCGCCGCGCACCTGCTCCAGCAGCCATTCGTAGCGGCTCGGGTCGACCACGACGGCCATGTTGGCGTGGTTCTTCGCCGAAGCCCGCACCATCGCGGGACCGCCGATGTCGATCTGCTCGATCACCTCGTCCGGCTCGGCGCCGGAGCCGACGGTGCGCACGAACGGGTAAAGGTTCACCACCAGCAGGTCGAACGCCGGGATGTCGAGGCGCTCCAGCTGCTCGGCGTGCTCGGGGCGGCGCAGGTCAGCCAGCAGCCCGGCGTGCACCCGCGGGTGCAGCGTCTTGACCCGCCCGTCCAGCGCCTCCGGGAAGCCGGTGAGCTCTTCGACCGGGGTGACCGGCACCCCCGCGTCGGCGATCGCGCGGGCCGTGCCACCGGTGGAGACGATCTCGACGCCTGCCGCGTGCAGCCCGGTGGCCAGGTCCAGCAGGCCGGACTTGTCCGACACGCCGATCATCGCCCGGCGGACCGGACGGCGTTCCTGCGAGTCCGCCCGGAGCTGCGGTTCCTGCGAATTCTGCGTCACGGGATGTTCACCTTCCGTCCCTGCACGGTCCAGCCGTGCCGTGCCAGCCGTTCCAGCGTGTCCACCAGCAGCCGCCGCTCGACCGCCTTGATCCGTTCGTGCAAGCTCGCCTCGTCGTCCGCGGGCAGCACCGGAACCGCTTCCTGCGCCAGGATCGGGCCGGTGTCCACGCCTGCGTCGACCACGAACAAGGTGCAGCCGGTGACCTGCACGCCGTAGTCCAGCGCGTCGCGCACCCCGTGCATCCCGGGGAACGACGGCAGCAGCGCCGGATGGCTGTTGAGGTAGCGGCCGCCGAAGCGCTCCAGGAAGCGTTCACCGGCGAGCTTCATGAACCCGGCGGACACGACCACGTCCGGTTCGTATTCGGTGCAGGCGGCGGTCAGCGCCGCGTCCCAGTCCTGCCTGCTGTCGTGCTCGGCGACCCGCTGCACGAAGGTCGGGATGCCTGCGCGTTCGGCGCGGGCGAGCCCTTCGACGCCGGAGCGGTCCGCGCCGACCGCCACGACCCGCACCGGGTAGTCCGGCCGGTCGGTCGCGTCCAGCACGGCCTGCAGCAGGGAGCCCGAGCCGGAGACCAGGACCAGCACGCGCGCCGGGTCGGCGGGGCGGAACCGGGTGATCCCGGTGTCCTGCGCAGTGGCTGCCGCGGGGTCCGGACCGGCCGCGTTCGATGCGGGGGTGCTCAGCTCTGGCTCCTGACAATGCCTGGTCACGATCTCACCCAGCAGCGTAAGCGGCCCTCGGGCGGGAATCGCCGCCAGGTCCCGGGCGAGTGGTCCAGCCCTCAGTCCGCGGGCTCGTGCCGCGCAGCCGGCCGGGATGCGCCAGGACGGGTCCGGCGCCCGCCGGTCAGTTCCGCGGGTCGCCGGTGGTGTCGGCCTGCTGGACTCGGCGGATCAGGTCGGCCCATTCGACCTCGTCGGGATCGAGTTCGTCCCTCGGGTCCACCTCTTCGAGTTCGTCCCCGCGGACCGCCTCGTCGAGTTCGTCCTCGCGGATCGCCTCGGCGGGTTCGCCCTCGGAGTCCGCGGCGTCGCCGCCGGACTCGGCTTCCGCCGGCGCGTCCGGATCTTCGTCAGGCGCGGAGTCCGCGGCGGCGTCCGGGTCGTCGTCCGGCCCGGCATCTTCGGTGGTCTCCGGCTCGTCGTCCGCGGCGACCTCGGTCGCGCTCCGCGGTGCCGCGACCCGCACCTCGTCGTCGAGCCCTGCCGGGAACAGCAGCGCGACGAGCGCGGCGGGCGGCAGCAGCCAGCCGAACGTCGCCAGCCCCAGCACCACCGGGTGCACCGTGATCGACTCGTAGCTGCCGCCTCCGGCGCTGCCACCGGCCAGGATCCCGATCAGGAACACCCCCAGCGCCGAGACCAGCACCGCCACCGCTGCGGACCGGAGCCGCTCCCGCCGGGACCCCGGCTCGCGACCGCAGGTGAAGCCCACGAACGCGCCCACCGCGACCGGCAGCAGCAGCGCGATCGGCCACCAACCGGCAGCCGCGCCGTCCGGCAGCGCCGCGAGCAGCGGCACCTCCGGAACCCGGCCCGGCACGGTGGTGAACGGCCCCGCCTGCACCGGACCGACCGCGATCCCGGGACCGGCCGCAAAGGCCCACCCGGCCAGCAGCGCGTTCGGCAGGTACAGCAGCGACAGCAGCACCAGCCCGAACCCGTCGCCGATCGACCCCGAGCTCACCAGCACGTCACCGATGCGCGGCGCCGACAAGCACAGCGCCGGAACGACCACCAGCGCACCGGCGACGGCGAGCGGCAACCACGCCGCGCCCGCAGCCCGGACCCCGGGCCACAGCCGGGCTCCGAGCCGCTCCCCCAACAGCTCCCGGAAGCGCTCCCTCCGCAGCACGCCGAGCCCGGCCGAGACCGCGGCGACGAGCCCGCAACGCAGGACGGCCCCGGGCACGGCGGCTGCGACGACGCCACCGAGCAGCGACGCCGCGAGCCCGCCCACGACCGCATGGGTCATCGCCACGACGACCACCAGCCGGACGGCGTCGCGGGGATCATCCGTCCGCCGGGCGAAAGCCGCGGACAGCCATGCGATCCCCGCGCCGAGCACCAACGTGGGCAGGAAGGGAAGCGCGGAAAGCGGCGCGCCCTGGATCGACAGCGGAACCTGGTGCGCCACCAGCCAGCCCGGCACCGCAACGGCAGGAACCGACGCGATCGCGGACCCCGCTCCGCTCGCGGTGCTCACCGCGAGCGCCAGCAGCGCAGCGGCCAACGCGTAGCCCAACGCGACCGAGCCCGCCGCGACGGCGGCGAACCACCGAAGCGGGGCGGGCGCGCGCTCGGGTTCGGCCACGGGATCGCGCGGCGAGACCGGTTCCTGGAGCGACTCGATCAAGGGCATGGGCCGAATGTCGCACCGGGACGCGGAGGACCGGCCCGTGACTCGCCGCGGCGTCCGCCCATCGAGCGATCAGGAACACGGAGGGTTCTCAGCGCGCAGCTTCGCGCCCGAACGCGCGAAAGGCGCCGCCCGCACGATGCGGACGGCGCCCCAGGAACTTCCGATCAGCTCTCGCGGCCCGGATACGGCATCTGCCGCGTCCCCTCCGGACCGTCCACCGGCTGCTGCGGGCCGGACTGCGACGCCTGCGGGCCGGACTGCGAAACCTGCTGCGTGCCCGCATCGCCGGGCGCGGCCGAGAACCCGCCGGACGGGGCCTGCGACTCCGCGCCGAACGGCTGCCCGGACGTGCCCGGACCGCCGTAGCCCGCCGCGTTCTGCGGTCCGCCGGGGTAACCGGCAGGCACGTGCCCCTGCGCGCCGAACGGCTGCCCGCCCTGCGGCGGTCCCCACGGCGGCTGCGCGGGCTGCGGCTGCGCGTACTGCGGACCGGAGTGCTGGCCGAATCCCTGCGGCTTCGGGCCGGGCTGCGCGCCGGCCGGCGGGAACGGCCCGGAGCCGGGCCCCTGCGGATGCGGCGGCAGCGAACTCGGCGAACGTCCCGGCCGCGGCCCGGAGGAGACCACCCCGGCGCCGGTCAGCACCAGCGCGCCCACCGCGGCGAGCTGCACCAAAGACATGATCAGCAGCACGATCCCGACACCGCCCGCGGTGCCGGTGACCACGCTCTGCAGCACCGCCAGCGTCCCGTAGAGCGCCAGCGGACCGGCCGCGACCAGCGTGTCCGGCATCTTCGGCAGCACCTTCAGCCCGGCCAGCCCGGCGGCCACGACGATCGCGAGCCCCGGAGTGCTCACGATCAGCCCGGACGTGGCCTGGTCGAAGAACCCGAGGACGTAGGCGACGAGCCCCGCACCGGCCGCCACCAGCGGCAGCACGGAACTCAGCTCGGTACCGCCGTCCTGACCCGGCGCATCGGGACGAGGAGACCCTGCGTGCGGAGGTGCCGGCTGGTTGGGCGGGGGCGCACCGTAGGGATTGGACATGGTCGAAGAACTCCTCCTCGCCGAGGGTCGGGAGAACGCGCACGCTCGCCCGGGTGAGGTGACACGTGAAACGGTATCGGACCGTGACCGGACCCCCGAACCGGTCCGCCTCCGGCACCCGCAGGCGCACCGCGCCGGGAGCCCGCCCGCTCACCTCGGTCTGCGCCGACCACCGGCGCGCGACCCGAGCGCGCCACCCCGCTGCCGCGGCGACCGTTACCCGCGGTTGGCAACTGTGGAGAACTTCACGACATCCGCGGGACGAGGCCGCGAAAACGGGGGCCGGGCTCCCGCGGGAACCCGGCCCCCGTGCAGCTCCGGACGAGCTCAGCAGGTCTTCGACCCGGACGAACTCAGCCCTGGACGAACTCAGCCCTGGACGATCTCGCGCATCAGGTTCGCGGTCTCGCTCGGAGTCTTGCCGACCTTCACGCCCGCGGCCTCGAGGGCTTCCTTCTTCGCCGCGGCCGTGCCGGACGAACCGGACACGATGGCGCCCGCGTGGCCCATCGTCTTGCCCTCCGGCGCGGTGAACCCGGCGACGTAGCCCACCACCGGCTTGGTGATGTTGGCCTTGACGAACTCGGCGGCCCGCTCCTCGGCGTCGCCGCCGATCTCACCGATCATCACGATCGCCTCGGTCTCCGGGTCGTCCTGGAACGCCTGGAGCGCGTCGATGTGCGTGGTGCCGATGATCGGGTCGCCGCCGATGCCCACGGCGGTGGAGAAACCGATGTCGCGCAGCTCGTACATCATCTGGTACGTCAGCGTGCCCGACTTGGACACCAGCCCGATCTTGCCGGGCCCGGTGATGTCGGCCGGGATGATGCCGGAGTTGGACTTGCCGGGCGAGATCACGCCGGGGCAGTTCGGCCCGACGATGCGGGTCTTGTTGCCCGTCGCGTTGGCGTGCGCCCAGAAGTACGCCGCGTCGTGCACCGGGATGCCCTCGGTGATCACCACGGCCAGCGGGATCTCGGCGTCGATGGCCTCGACCACCGCGTCCTTGGCGAACTTCGGCGGCACGAACACCACCGACACGTCGGCGCCGGTCTCCTTCATCGCCTCGCCGACCGAGCCGAACACGCTCAGCTGCTTGCCCTCGATCTCGACGGTCTGCCCGGCCTTGCGGGCGTTGACGCCGCCGACGATGTTGGTGCCGGACTTGAGCATCCGGGCGGTGTGCTTGGTGCCCTCGGACCCGGTGATGCCCTGGACGATGACCTTGCTGTCGTCGTTGAGGAAGATAGCCATCGCGCTCACGCCCCCGCAGCAGCGAGTTCGGCGGCCTTGTCGGCCGCGCCGTCCATGGTGTCCACCAGCGTCACCAGCGGGTGGTTGGCCTCGGCCAGGATCCGCCTGCCCTCCTCGACGTTGTTGCCGTCGAGGCGCACGACCAGCGGCTTGGTCGCCTCGTCGCCGAGCATCTTCAGCGCCTGCACGATGCCGTTGGCCACGGCGTCGCAGGCGGTGATGCCGCCGAAGACGTTGACGAACACCGACTTCACGTCGCTGTCGCCGAGGATGACGTCCAGCCCGGCCGCCATCACCTCGGCGGAAGCGCCGCCGCCGATGTCCAGGAAGTTCGCCGGCTTGACGCTGTTGTGCGCCTCGCCCGCGTAGGCGACGACGTCCAGCGTGGACATGACCAGCCCGGCGCCGTTGCCGATGATGCCGACCTCACCGTCGAGCTTGACGTAGTTGAGGTCCTTGGCCTTGGCCTTGGCCTCCAGCGGGTCCTCGGCGTCCTTGTCGACCAGGTCGGCCTGCTTGGCCTGCCGGAACGCGGCGTTCTCGTCCAGCGTGACCTTGCCGTCCAGCGCGATGACCTTGCCCTGCGGGTCCTTGACCAGCGGGTTGATCTCCACCAGCGTGGCGTCCTCGGCCACGAAGGTCTCCCACAGCTGCACGATCACGTCGACGACCTGGTCGGCGATCTCGGCGGGGAACTTCGCGGCGTCGACGATCTCGCGGGCCTTGGCCGCGTCCACGCCCTGGATCGGGTCGATCGGGATGCGCGCCAGTGCTTCCGGCTTGGTCGCCGCGACTTCCTCGATCTCCATCCCACCCTCGACCGAGGCCATCGCCAGGAAGTTCCGGTTGGCGCGGTCGAGCAGGAAGGAGAAGTAGTACTCGTCGGCGATGTCCGAGGCGCTCGTGACCAGCACTCGCCGCGTCACGTGGCCCTTGATGTCCAGGCCGAGGATCGCCTCGGCCTTGGTCTTGGCCTCATCGGCGTTCTCGGCGAGCTTGACGCCGCCTGCCTTGCCCCGGCCCCCGGTCTTGACCTGGGCCTTGATCACAACGGGCCCGCCGAGCTGCTCGGCGGCTGCCTTGGCCCCATCGGGATCTACGGCCACGGAACCGGGCAGCGTCGGCACTCCGTGGGCAGCGAAGATTTCCTTCGCCTGGTACTCGTACAGGTCCACTCGACTCTCCTGCGACGTCGGTGTCGGACGCGGCGACGATATCGACCTGCGAGGAAGCCCGGTGCGGCGCACCCGGTGAACTGGCTCACCCGAGCAGGCGCGTAGCCGCAGGTGAATGCATCCAGCACCGGGTGGGCACGGGTCCGGAACCGCCCTGACGTGACGAACGGAACAGGCGCGACACCTCCGGCGGAGGCGCGTCAGCGACGTGCCGCGAACCCGGCGGTCACCGCGATGGCGAGCACGGCGGCGATCGCGAACCACAGCCCGAGCCCGGGAGCCGCGCCCTCGAACCGCCCGGAGGTGATCGGGAACTCCAGCACCCGCACCGACATGACCAGCGCCGCACCGCCCAGCAGTGCCACCGCGCGCGGCGGACGGCAGCGCGGTGCCAGCACCAGTGCGGCCAGCGCGGCGGCACCGGTCGCGATCAGCCCCCAGGAACTGGTGCTGAACTCGGTGAAGATCCCCGGCGGTGTGTAGTCCGGCGCGGTCAGCACCGGCAGGAACACCGCGCCCAGCGAGAGCACGGCGGCGATCGCCGCGGGCACCGCGACCGAAGGCCGCCAGTCCTGCTCGGTGAGGTCGACGTCGTCGCGCTCGACGGCACCGGCCACCGCGGCCACCACGGCGGCGGCCATCGCCAGCAGCATCGCCGCGCCGGACAGCCACGCACCTGCCCTGGCCTCGGCCGATGCCAGCTGGGTCGCCATCAGCACTGCGTCCAGCGCGGCGGCACCGCCCAGCGGCAGCATCGCCCAGGCCACGGTCAGCGCCGGGCGCAGCGCCGCCGCGGCACGCTGCGCGTTCGCCGTGTCCTGCGAGCCCGTGGGAATGGCAGAGCCCGGTGCGGTCGGCTTGCGCCGGATCAGCAGTCCGGCGCCGAGCAGCACCAGCACGACGCCGCCAGGCAGCAGCAACCGCGCCGGGTACGGCGAGGGGTCGTCGAGGTAGCTCGGCATCTGCAGGTGCGGGGTGAGCGCACCCGCGATCGCCAGCGCGCCCGAGAGCACCGCGAGCGCTCCCGCGGCGGTCAGCAGCTTGGTCAACGCGGGCAGCCGCGGTTCGGCGGCGGCGCGCTCGGGCGACTTCCCGCCCGGGAAGGCCAAGCCGACCAGCGCTACCGCCGCGAGCAGCACCAGCACCGGACCCCAGCCGAGCTGGAGCTGCGCCAGCACCGCCACCGCGACCAGCGGCGGCACCGCGACCGCCACCAGCGCGGCGGCCAGCCCGAGCAGCCCACCGCGGACCAGGTCCGGATCGGTCGAGCCCGCGACGACTCCGGCGGCGGTCAGCAGCGCGAGCGCCAGCAGGAGGCTGCCGATGCCGACCGCGGCCGGCGCGTCCACCGCCGGTTTCGCCAGCAGGTACGGGTCGGTGGAGGTGAACGGCCCCATGAGCGCGCCGACGGACGCGACGACCGAGGCGCACAGCACCAGCGCCAGCAAGCCCTGCTTGCGGGCCCGCGCGCGGTCCGAATCGGCGGCGCCGAACGCGGCCCCGCCGGTGCGGTCGAACAGCTTGCCGCCCGCGATCACGGCCAACGCTCCCGCGATCGTGGTCAGCACGTGCCCGGCCAGCAGGACCCACGTGCCTGCCGCGGGCGCCAGCGGTTCGAGCGTGTCGGCGTGCAGCAGTTCCGGCCGCGCGGCGTAGCTCGCGTCCACGACGAGCTGCATGTCCTGCACGAACCGGCCGGGCGCCAGCACCGCCGGGCCGAGCAGCACCGCAGCCGCCACACCTGGCTTGCGGCGCAGCAGAGCCGCCGACAGCGCGGTGGGGATCAACGCGAGCACGAGCAGCAGCGGCCAGGACGTGAACGCGGGCGGCATCGAAGGAGTCACCGCTGCGAACAGCGGGGCGAGTCCACCGAGCAGCGCACCTGCCGCGGACAGCGCGACGGCGATGTTCAGGCCGATCGGTGGACCGGCGCTTTCGGCGGGCGCCGGCCGGGTCTGCGTCACCGACGGCGCATCGGGCGGGAGATCGGGCCGCGCACTCACCGCGCCGACGCTAGCAACCCGCGGGCCCGCGGTGGGACGCCGGGAGCGACGGAGCGCGACCGGCCGCCGACCCGATTCACCCGCGTGGAGGTTTCTTGCGCTGCGAGCGCCGTGCTGATCCGCCACCGGGCCCGGCGCGATCGGTTCCGGGCCGGCGCGCGACTCAGCCGCGTGACAACGTACGAGCGACGAAGGTTGACGACACTGCGCAACCAATTTTGTGACTTGAGTCACTATTTTTCGGGCTCGATCACCCGCCGAGTTGATCTAGGCGCCCTGCTTTGGTCCAAACGGGAGGGTCTTGCTCGATCACGAACCGGCAGGCAGCGGCGCGCCGTAACAACCCCGAGACGCGTTTTGCACGCTGTGCGACCACGCCTGCATCGCCGGATCCCACCACTCCCCGTAGGCACACGCGCACTGATCGAGATTTGCCCCTAGGGGATCGGCGTGGTTACTGTCCTCCGGTCCGTTGTCACGGTCCGATCACGATGCCGGTTCCCCGACCGGCCGCCCGGAATCCCCGTCCGGGAGTGAGCGGACTCCCCGAGACGGAAGGGCAGGCATTGTCTCGACATCGCTCCCCCGGCGCCCCGAACGCCGAGGAGTCGTCCCCGCACGATCCGCCATCGCAGAATTCGCGGCGGTTCTCCACCCCACCTTCGGTGATCCGCGGACGCATCGTGGTCGCCGCCGTCGCCGCCGGCGCGTTCGCCGCAGCCGGCCAATCGATCGCCAACGGCGAGCCGGCCCCGGACTCGGACGGCGTGCAGCCGCTGGCCTCGGGCCAGGACGCCGCCGCCTCCTTCGGCTCCGCCACCGACTCCTCCACCGGGATGGGCGGATCCGCGCCCGCACCCGAGGTGCTGCCGGTCACCAAGAACACCGACACCGGCTCCGAAGTGGAGAAGCTGGCCAAGAGCCAGCAGATCGCCGGTGAGCGCGCCGCGGCCGAGGCCGCCCGCATCGCCGCCGAGGAAGAGGCCAAGCGCCCGCAGGTAGTCAAGCCCGCGCAAGGCAGCTTCACCTCCGGGTTCGGCGGCCGCTGGGGCAGCACGCACTACGGCATCGACATCGCAAACAGCAAAGGCACCCCCATCGTGTCCGCGATGGACGGCACCGTGATCGACGCAGGCCCGGCCAGCGGCTTCGGGCTGTGGGTCCGGGTGCAGCACAACGACGGCACGATCACCGTCTACGGGCACGTAAACAGCATCACCGCCGACGAAGGCGACCAGGTCAAGGCTGGCGACCAGATCGCCACCATGGGAAACCGCGGTTTCTCCACCGGCACGCACCTGCACTTCGAGGTGTGGAACGCCAGCGGCAAGAAGATCAATCCGCTGCCGTGGCTGAGCGAGCGCGGCATCAACTTGACCTGATCCGCGCCGCGCCCCGCCCGGCCGGGCGGGGCGGACCAGGGCGGGTGGGGTCAGCCGTCGAAGTGCATCCGCAGGATGAGCGCCATCCGGCGCAGCGCCGGGATGTGCCCCATCGCGCGCACCAATGCGCGGTAGCTCGCGGGCAGCCGCTCCAACCCGGGCACCTCGAAGAACGTCAGTTCCTCATCCAGCGCCAACCCCGGGACCGCGTTCACCAGCTCGGCACCGCTGCCGATCGCCCACCGCAACTTCGCGTTCGCCGCCCGCACCGGGCTGTTGAGCACGTTGGCGAAGCGGACGGCCAGCTCGCCCTGCACGTCGCAGATCAACTCCCCCGCGGGGAAGCGCTCGGTGATCCGCCGCAGCAGGGCCAAGCCTTCTTGCGGGTCCAAGTACATCGTCAGCCCCTCGGCGACCACCAGGACCCGGCGATCACCCGGGATCGAGTCGAGCAGCGCCGGGTCGGTGACCGACGAGGCGATCGTGTGGTGCCGTTCGGGCTGTTCGTAGAGCTTCCGGCGCAGGTCGATGACCTCGGGGAAGTCGACGTCGTACCACTCGACCGACGGCGGCAGGTCCAGCCGCAGCCCGCGGCTGTCCAGACCGCAGCCGAGGTGCAGCACGGTGACCTCCGGATGCGCGGCGATCCGGTCGGCGGCCAGCCGGTCGAACAGGCTGCCGCGCAGGGCGATCGACAGCGGGTCGTTCCCGCGCACTCCCGTCTTGCTGAAGTCGTGGTCGATCCGGCGCACGGCCTCTTCCGCGTAGGGATCGTGCAGGAGCGGGTCGGCCGAGCGGCTGTGCAGCGCCCGTCCGTAGAGGGTGGCGAGCATGGTGGCCGGCGCGCCGGTGAGATCGGCTCTCTCGCGTTCCATCGCTGAATTCCCCAGCCGCGTGCAGGAGTCTTTGCGCGAGCACGCTAACTCCACCCGGGCGGGCCGGGGTCACAGCTTGGTCAGCGGAACGCTGCCGATGAGCATCAACCGCACGGTTCCCGAGGCCCCGAAATCGATCGTGGCGGTCGCGCGCGCACCTTCGCCCTCGGTGGCCAGCACCGTGCCGAGGCCGTACTTGTCGTGCGTGACCCGGTCCCCGGCGTCCAGCTTGATCGCCATCTGGTCCTTCCAACCCGCCGCGCCGGTGCTGCGCATCCCGCGCTCGGCCAGCCCGGCCTGCGCCGAATCCGAGCCGCCGCGGTCGAACCCGCCGCGGTTGCCCCACGTGCTGCGCACCTGCGGCGCGGACCGCTCCGGCTCGATGCGGCGCCACTCGAACAGCTCGTCCGGGATCTCGGTGAGGAACCGCGAAGCCGGGTTCGTCATCGGCTGCCCCCACGCCGAGCGCATCAACGCCCGCGACAGGTACAGCCGCTGCCGGGCGCGGGTGATGCCGACGTAGGCCAGCCGCCGCTCCTCGGCCAGTTCGGCGGGGTCGCTCAGCGCCCGCATGTGCGGGAAGATCCCGTCCTCCCAGCCGGTGGAGAACACCACCGGGAACTCCAGGCCCTTCGCGGTGTGCAGGGTCATCAGGGTGACCACGCCGTCGCCGGATTCCGGCAGCGAGTCGGCGTCGGCCACCAGCGAAACCCGCTCCAGGAACGCGGCCAGCGAGTCGTCCGCGGGCAGGCCGAGCGCTTCCTCCTCGGTGTCCTCCGCAGCCGGTTCGGCCGGGCGCACGACGGATTCCGCGGAAGGGTCGTCGGTGTCCTGACCGGAAACGTCCTGGCCGGGCTCGTCGTGCCCGGCTGTGTTCTGTCCGCTGCCGGGCTGCCCGCTGCCGGGCTGCCCGCCGCCGGGCTGCCCGTCGGAGGACTGCCCGGGTGCCTGCGGCGCGCGGGACTCGGTGAACTCGCGAGCCACCGTGACCAGCTCCGTCAGGTTCTCCACCCGCCCGGCGTCCTGCGGGTCGTCGCTGGCCTCCAGCTCACCGCGGTAGCCGGTGCGTTCCAGCACCGCCTCCAGCACGTCGGCCACGTCCGACTCGCGGGCGATCTCGCCGAGCTCGTCCAGTAGCGCCACGAAACCGGAGATCTGCCGCTGCGCGCGGGTGGCCAGCGCAGGCACCCGGCCCTCCGCGGCCTGGCGCAGCGCCGCGTTGAACGAAATCCGCTCCTGATCGGCGTGCGAGGCGACCACGGTCTCGGCCTTGTCGCCGATACCGCGCTTGGGCACGTTCAGGATCCGGCGCAGGCTCACCGTGTCGTCCGGGTTGTCCAGCACCCGCAGGTAGGCCAGCGCGTCGCGGACCTCGCGGCGCTCGTAGAAGCGCACCCCGCCGATGACCCGGTAGGGCAGACCGAGGCGGATGAACACCTCCTCGAACACCCGGGACTGGTTGTTGGTCCGGTAGAACACCGCGATGTCGTTGAACGTGACCTCGCCGTCGTCGACCAGCTTGTCGATCTCGCCGGCCACGAACGCCGCCTCGTCGTGCTCGTTGTCGGCGACGTACCCGACGATCGGCGCGCCTTCGCCGGCCTCGCTCCACAGCCGCTTGTCCCGGCGGTTCGAGTTGCGCCGGATCACCGAGTTCGCCGCGTTCAGGATGGTCTGGGTGGAGCGGTAGTTCTGCTCCAGCAGGATCGTGCGGGCCTGCGGGTAGTCCCGCTCGAATTCCTCGATGTTGCGGATCGTCGCGCCGCGGAACGCGTAGATCGACTGGTCGGCGTCGCCGACCACGCACAGCTCGGCAGGCGGCGTGCCGCTCTCGGTCGGTTCGAGCCCCACCAGCTCGCGCACCAGCACGTACTGCGCGTGGTTGGTGTCCTGGTACTCGTCGACCATCACGTGCCGGAACCGGCGGCGGTAGTGCTCGGCGACGTCCGGGTGTTCGCGCAGCAGGTCCACGGTGCGCATGATCAGGTCGTCGAAGTCCATCGCCTGCGAGTCGGCCAGCTTGCGCTGGTAGGCGGCGTAGACCTGAGCGACCTTGCGCTCCATGTCGTTGCCCGCGCGCTCGGCCGCCTCCGCAGGGGTGACCAGCTCGTTCTTCAGGTTCGACACGTGCACGCCGAGGGTGCGCGCCGGATAGCGCTTGGAGTCCAGCTCCAGCTCGCGGCCGATCATCGTGATCATCCGCCGCGAGTCGTCGGCGTCGTAGATGGTGAAGTTCGACGAGATGCCCAGCGTCTTCGCCTCGCGGCGCAGCACCCGCACGCACATCGAGTGGAACGTGGACACCCACATCGCGTTCGCGCGCCTGCCCACCAGCTCGGCCACCCGCTCCTTCATCTCGGCGGCGGCCTTGTTGGTGAACGTGATCGCCATGATCTGCCCGGGGTGCACCCCCTGCGCGAGCAGGTAGGCGATCCGGTTGGTCAGCACCCGGGTCTTGCCGGAACCGGCGCCCGCCACGATCAGCAGCGGCGAGCCGGTGTGCACCACGGCCTCGGACTGCTGCGGGTTCAAGCCCGCGAGCAGGGCGTCCGGATCATGCGCCGCCGCGCCTGCAGCAGCGGCGGAACCCGCCTGGGACGGACCGTCGTGCGGAAGATCGAACAGGGTGCTCATCGCCGCTCCACGTTACCGGGAGCCCCTGACACCCCCGGAGCACCCGCACGCTGCGCGATCACTCGTCCTTGGGCACCACCACCGGCAGCTGGTGCGCCACCGCGGCCTCCTCCAACCGCTTGTCGTAGGTGATGAACGCGCTCAACGGGGTACCGACGTGCAGCGCCGTGGCCAGATGAATCGCATCGAGCGAGCGAATGCTCGCGGGCGTCACCTGATACGCCCGGGTCGCGATCTCGCTCACCGGCACCTTGACCACGCCCGCGAGCATCTTGGTGGCCCATCGCCAGGAACTCTCGCTCGGAACTCCGCGGTTCAGCACGCGAAGCACTTCCACGAGCAGCAACTCGCTCGAAACCCAAGGCTGCTGGTTCGAGGAAACGTACTTCGCGATGGCCGGCCGGTGCTCCTCCGGCAGCAGCAACTTGAGGAATGCGCAGGAGTCGAAGTAGATCATCGCTGATCCTCCGCACGGTCCCTGAGCAATTCCTCGGACGCGGACCACCCCTGCTCGAAGATCGCCGGAAGAGGCCCTTCCGCAACCATCTCCAGCAGTTCCTCGTGCCGCTGCGGCCAATCCGGGTCGGCGTAACCCTTCCCGACGAACTCGTCCATCCGCCGCTCCACGGCGCTCTGCGGACGAACCAAGGCGAACGGTTCGCCCTCGGCGGTGATCGCGAACGCTTCGCCTTCCCGCACTCGCCTCATCAGTTCGGCCGCATCGGCTACGAAATCGTCCACGTTGATCGTCGGGACGGCCGGCATTTCGGCGTTTCTCGGCTCTTGCCCTGCTTCCGGCGGCCGATCGTCAGTCATAGTCATATGGTGCACTCTCCGCGCAGGTGATGGCGACTTCAACAAGATCCACTCGAACAGGTGGTCGCCTAACTCGGTGATCTTGCGGTGCTCCGCCTGAGTCCGACAGCACATGGCCACCGAGCCGCGAGCTGTGGCAGACTTGCCGACGTGCTGACGCAGAACTTCGCAGTGGAGTTTTTCTACGGGCCCGGGACTCCGGCGCCCGTAGTTGCGTGAGCTCTGACCACTACGACGCCCCGGGGTCCTCGGACCCGGGGCGTTCGCATGCCGGGGCCGGGGGCGGGGCCGATCCGGAGGACGAGTCATGAACGCCGCTGTGGACGGTGACCAGCAACAGCCCGAGACCCCCGACGCCGCGGAGCCCGCGCAGCCCGCGTCGGAGGCGATCTCCGGCTTCCGCGAAGAGATCGACTACCTGGACGCCGAGATCCTGCGCCTGGTCAAGCGCCGCGCCGAGGTTTCCAGGCAGGTCGGCGAGCGGCGGATGGCCGACGGCGGACCCCGCATCGTCTACAACCGCGAGATGGACGTGCTCGCGCGCTACCGCGAACTCGGCCCGGAAGGGCGGGAACTCGCGATGATCCTGCTGCGCCTGGGCCGCGGCCGGCTCGGGCACTGACCCGCTCCGCGCGCCGGGCGGGCACCGAGCCGCCCGGCGCGTTCAGTGCGCCGTCCAGCCCCCGTCCATCGGGAACGACGAACCGGTGACCGAGGTCGTGGCCGGCCCGCACAGCCAGCACACCAGGTCGGCCACCTCGTCCGGCTCCACCAGCCGCTTGACCGGGGTGCGCGCCAGCAGCACGTCTTCGATGACCTGCTCCTCCGGCACCCGGTGCAGCTCGGCCTGCTCGGCGACCTGCTTCTCCACCAGCGGGGTGCGCACGTAGCCGGGGTTGATGCAGTTCGAGGTGACGCCGTAGGCGGCGCCCTCCACCGCGATCGTTTTGGACAGCCCTTCCAAGCCGTGCTTGGCGGTGACGTACGCGCTCTTGAACGGCGACGCGCGCAGGCCGTGCACCGAGGAGATGTTCACGATCCGGCCCCAGCCCCGCTCGTACATCCCGGGCAGCGCCGCCCGGACCAGCCGGAACGGGGACTCCAGCATCACTCGCAGCAGCTTGCCGAACGCCTCCGGCGGGAACTGGTGCACCGGGGCGACGTGCTGCAGCCCGGCGTTGTTGACCACGACATCGGCGTGCTCGCCCAGCGGGGCGGCGGCTTCCGGATCGTCGAGGTCGACGATGCCGGCCTCGGCTCCGATCTCCTCCGCGATGCGCTGCACCGGCTCGGCGTCGCGGTCCACGGCCACGACGGTGGCGCCGGCCGCGGCGAGCCTGCGCGCGGCGGCGGAGCCGATGCCGCTTGCCGCGCCGGTCACCACCGCCCGCTTGCCGGCGAGCAGGTACGGGTCCGGGACGGCGGGAGAGCCGGTCGGCCGATCATCCATAGCGCGAACCTATGCGTGAGACCCATCTCAATCCAGGGTCGGGGACAACCATTTTCGCGGCCGGCAGCCCGCGCCGGGGGCGTTTCCGGGATATCCCCCATACCGGACGGCTCGCGGTGCGGGCAGACTGGTGGCATGAGCGCAATCGTTGACCTCGTCGCCTGGCTCGTGACCGTCGTGGCGGTGCTGGCAGCCGGTGGCCACGCGGTCTACTTGGGGATGCTGACCTCCGCGGCGCGCAAGCGTCCCGGTGGCCAGCCCGCGGTGGACTTCGCGCGCAAGCGGCTACCGGTGGCGGGCGTGACGCTGGGCGTCACGCTGCTGGCGTTGCTGATCGCCAGCGGCGGTGCCGTCGGGGCGGACATCTTCGCCATGCTGCTCGGCGCCGGTGGCGGTGCCGTCTCGCTGAAGGCGTTGCAGAGCAGCCAGACCAAGTTCCGCAGCGGGCAGTACTGAAGTCCCGGTCCGGCCGCAACCGCCGGACCGGCAGCGCCAGTAACCCGTCCGGGCGGAGCTGGCCTTTCTCACCTGCTCGTGTGACGCGCGGGACGCTCGTTGCTGCCTAGCCTGCCCGACCATGAGCCATTCGGCGGCATCCGGTTCAGCGCTCCGACCAATCGTCGCGCCCGAACGACCCATCGCCGCTCCCGAACGATCGAGTCCTCCGCATCCCGCGCTGGCCCGCCGGGTCGGCCGCGGCGACCGGGCGGTGCGCTGGTCCGGTGAGCTCGCGTCCGACGGCGGCAAGCACCGGGCGAGCGCACCACCGGACGATCCGCTGGCGGACACCGATCCCACCGGCGGCCTGCACAAGTTCGACCTCGGCATGGTGCCCGCCTCGGTCACCCCGCCCCGCTCATCCCGGCGCGCGGCGTGGTTCGCGGTGGCCGCCTCCGGTGCCGCGCTCGGCGGCCTGTTGCTGGTGATGGCCAACGCGGTCGGCCCTTCCGAATCGATCGACGGTCTGCAGCTGCCCGGGATGCCGCGCTTCCGCGGATACCCGGAGCTGCAACCGGACCGGCCGCTGCCCTTGGCGTCGCTTCCGGCGGAGGCGGTGGTCCCGCCGTCCGCTTCGGACCCGCGGCCGCAGTCCGTCCCGCTGCCGCAGCGGCCTCAGCACCAGCACGAACCGCCCGCACCGGGAACACCGGCGGTCGCCGCCCCGCCCGTCGCACCACCCGCGGACGACGCCGAGCCCGCACCGGCACCGGCCGAGCCGACGACACCGGAGACGACTTTCCGCAACGAGCTGCTGACGCTGGCGGATCCGCAGTTGGTGGCGGAACGCTCCGGCGAGTACTTCGCCGCGATCAGTTCCGGCGATCTCCCCTCGGCGTACTCGATGACCACCGGTGCGCTGCGCAACGACGGGTACGAAGCGTTCGCCGCGCGCTACGACCGGGCCGAGTCGGTCGAAGTCGTCGCGGTGACCGCCGCGTCTTCCGGGACCGTGACGGACCTGCGCATCAAGCGTCCCGACGGCTCGGTGCACGAGCAGCAGCGCCGGCTGCGCTTCACCGCGGGCAGCGATCCGCGGATGTTCGCCGACGAACCAGCGGGCTGAGCCGCCTGCGCTGCGTAGCCACTTGCTCTGTTCGTGCCGTTCGGCTCCGGATTCCTGATCCTCTTTCAGGTGAACCGCGGGCCTGGGGCACCCATGCGCGCCCCAGCGGGAGTACGTGTGCATGGCGCCCGCGCGTCGTCCCCCGAGGAGGCCCGCACCGAGATGCGGCACCGACGTACCACCGAACCGGTTCCGGTCCGCCGCGATCCGGAACTCCGCTGGTTACCGCACTTCACCCCAACACCGGACGAGGCGGCCAGGACCGAGCAGCTCGTCAAGGAGCTGCTCGGCAGCGACGACGCCGTGCCCGCGCCCTCGGCGCCGCTGCGCTTCCGCATCATCATCGGAACGTTGTGCGGCGTGCTGCTGCTCGGCTCGGCCGTCGCGGCCGGCACGATCACCGCGAGGTTCAGCTCGGATGTCGCGGTTCCCGAGGAGGCGCCGCACGGCGAGCTCGCATTCCGCCCCGACGTGCTGCGCGGCAAGCGGGACGGCGGCGTGCAGCAGGCCGCAGTCCGGCCGCCGGAACCGCCCGGCGAACCGCTGAGCGGCGTGAACCCGGCGGCCGGGACGCCGCGCGCGGCGGTGGAAGCGGTGCGGGCGTTCTACCGGGACCTGGGATCGGCCCCGGGCACGGCGGTCGCCAGACTCGCACCGGGAGTGCTGCTGTCTCCGCAGGCCGAAGTCGCGCGCGCCTGGTCGGAGGCGACGACGGTCCGCCCGTTGCAGGTACGCGCGCTCGGCCCGAACGTGGTGCGCAGCGAGGTCGAAGTGGGTTATGCGGACGGAGCCAGGCTGGTGCTGCGGCATCGGATCACCGTCACCGGCGACCGCAGGCCGGTGATCGTGCGCGCGGAGCTGCTGTCGGCCCAGCACTTCCCCCGCTGACCACGGCACAACGCTGCGGCGGTACCGTTCTGCGGGATCACAACAATGCGGCAACGACGTCCGTCGGCTCGTGGCCGCCGCAGCGCCGCCCGGCCGCGCACCGGATTCGGATCGCGAGTCGATCAACGCTTCGGCAGTGCTCCCCGGTCGGCCGCACCACCCGCGGCGTGGACTGCGGAAACACTTCGGCCGACCGGAACGATTCGCAACACGGCGGGGTCGCGACACGCGCGGTGCAGATCGGGCAGTCGGATCTCGCGACTTCGGGCCTATGCCGCGAAGGCGTCGGCTAGGCTGCCGTACCGCGGCAAGGTCCGGCTTCCGGGCCGAAACCGGGCCGCGGAGCAAGGAACGTGTACATGTCGGAGGGCCGAACCGGTCCGCCAAATCCGCCGTTGCCCGGCGGGGCGCAGCCCATCCCGAGGGGTGCGGCGCGAGCCCGTGCGGGCATCGAGAGCAGTACGGGGAGACGTCGGTGAGCGACGAAGGTCGCCTGGTCGCCGGACGCTACCGAGTGCAGCGACGCATCGGCAGTGGCGCGATGGGCGTGGTGTGGGAGTGTGTGGATGAACGCCTGCACCGCACTGTCGCGGTCAAGCAGTTGTTGTTGCAGCCCGGACTGGACCCGGGTGAGGCCGAGGAAGCGCGGCAGCGGGCAATGCGGGAAGGCCGGATCGCGGCCCGCCTCCAGCACCAGCACGCGATCTCGGTCTACGACGTAGCCGAGGACGAGGGCCAGCCGGTGCTGGTCATGGAATACCTGCCGTCCACCAGCCTGGGCGCGATGATGTCCGAGCACGGTCCGCTGCCGCCGCGAGAGGTGGCTCGGATCGGTGCGCAGGTGGCGGCGGCGCTCGGCGCCGCGCACTCCGCAGGGGTGGTGCACCGCGACATCAAGCCCGGCAACATCCTGCTCGGCGACAACGGCACGGTGAAGATCACCGACTTCGGCATCTCGCGCGCCCAGGGCGACGTGCAGGTGACCAAGACGGGAATGCTGGCGGGCACGCCCGCGTACCTGTCGCCGGACGTCGCGATGGGCCAGGAGCCGACCGGTGCGTCCGACGTGTTCTCGCTGGGCGCCACGCTCTACGCGGCGATCGAGGGCCGCCCGCCGTTCGGGCTCAACGAGAACACGCTGGCGCTGCTGCACGCGGTCGCCGCGGGCCGGATCGACCCGCCGCAGCAGTCCGGGGCCATGGGCGAACCGCTGATGGCGATGATGCAGGCCCGCGTCGAGGACCGGCCGGACATGGCCCAGGTGCGGGACATGCTGCAGACGGTCGCCGACGGCTACTCGGTGACCTCGGTGCCGACCTCGGCCGCGCCGATCCCGCCCGCGTTCGACCCGGAGTCGGGCAGCCAGCCGGACCTGCAGCCGACCAGCGTCGTCGGCACGAACCAGCAGGGCAACGGCACCACCGTCGCCTACTACGACGAGGACCCCTACAGCGCGCAGGAGCACCACCCGCGCACCTCCTACATGGGCTCGGACCCGCGCGGGGACGCGGCGCTGGACGTGCCGCCGAAGCGCAGCAAGCGCCCGGTGGTCATCTCCGGCATCGCGCTGGTCGCGGTCGCCGTGGTGGCGGTGCTGGTGACCTCGGCGTTCCTGGGCAGCAAGCCGCCGCCGGACCCGGCGGGCAACCAGCAGGACACCACGCAGGGGCCGCTGCCGCCTCCGCCGCCTGCACCGACCACGTCCGAGGAGACCTCGTCGTCCGCGGAGACCACCTCCGAGGAGAGCGAGACCAGCACGCCGACCTCCACGCAGGAGAGTTCGCAGCCGACCTCCACGCAGCAGCCGACCTCGTCGCAGCCGACCGAGACGAGCTCGCCGACCTCCGGCGGCGGCTCGTCGTCGCAGCCGACCACGGGTGGTTCGACCCAGACCGGATCGCCGCAGTCCGGTCAGGTCAGCGCCAACCAGCAGCCGTCGAGCTGACCCCGGTGCCGTGGCAGGCCGGGGTTCGCGTCCGGGACGCGAACCCCGGCCGCATTGCGTTCGGCGATCGCCGCACCAGTAACGTGAAGCCGTCGAGCAAGAACCGGTCTCGGGGGTCCGGTCCGTACCGAAGCAGACACCGCAGCACCAGGAGAGACCTGTGAGCGCCGAGGGCCGTTTGATCACGGGCCGCTACCGGCTGGAGAAGCAGATCGGCAGCGGCGCCATGGGAACCGTGTGGCGCGCGGTCGACGACCGGTTGCACCGCACGGTCGCCGTCAAGCAACTGCTGCTCCAACCCGGTTACACCGATGAGGAAACCGAGGAGGCGCGCCAGCGCGCGATGCGCGAGGGCCGGATCGCCGCCCGGTTGCAGCACCAGAACGCCATCGTGGTCTTCGACGTGGCCGAGGACGAGGGCCAGCCGGTGCTGGTCATGGAGTACCTGCCCTCGCAGAGCCTGGCCTCGGTGCTGTCCGAGCAGGGCGTGCTGCCGCCGCAGTCGGTGGCGCGGATCGGCTCGCAGGTGGCAGGCGCGCTGGCCGCCGCGCACATGGCCGGGATCGTGCACCGCGACCTCAAGCCCGGCAACATCCTGCTCGGCGACAACGGCATCGCCAAGATCACGGACTTCGGCATCTCCCGCGCCATCGGCGACGTGTCGGTGACCAAGAGCGGCATCCTGGCGGGCACTCCGGCGTACCTCTCGCCGGAGGTGGCGATGGGCCGGGACCCGGCGCCGGCTTCGGACGTGTTCTCGCTGGGCGCCACGCTGTACGCGGCGGTGGAGGGCGAGCCGCCGTTCGGCACCGACGAGAACGCGATCAGCCTGCTGCACCGGGTGGCGCGCGGCCAGGTGGAGCCGCCCCGGCAGGCCGGGCCGCTGGCGCCGGCGCTGATGCAGGTGCTGCGCCCGGATCCGGTGGATCGCCCGACGATGGCGCAGACCCGCGCGATGCTGCTGGCGGTCGCGGAAGGCCGTCCGCTGCCGGGCGGTTCGACTCCGGCCGCGGGCTGGCAGCGTCCGGCCCCGCCTGCCGCGGCGACCCGCCAGCAGCCGCAACGGGAAGCGACCGCGACCCGGGTCTCCGGTGCGCCGTCAGCGGGCGGCAACCCGCCGACGCAGGTCGGGCAGACGCCGGTCGCGGCGGAGCCGCGGCGCAGCGGAACTCGCAGGGCTGTGCTGCTGTGGGCATTGGCGCTGGTGGTAGCCGTACTCGTGGGAGTGCTGGCCGCGAACGCGTGGGGCGGAGGCGGCAAGCGGGCCGACGGCCCGAACCCGCCGCAGGCCGCTCCCCCGCCGCCGCCCGCGCAGCCGGTGGCGACGACTTCGGCGCCCGCGACGACGGCCCCGCCGACGTCCTCGGCCGCGCCGACCACCAGCAGTGCGCCGCCGAGCTCGACCAGCTCGAAGGACAAGGACAAGCAGCCGACCAACAACGACGTCGAGAACACCGTCAAGACCTACTACTCGCTGGTTCCCGACGACCTGGACAAGTCGTGGTCGCTGCTCGGGCCGAACATGCAGACCATGGGCAAGG
This sequence comes from Saccharopolyspora galaxeae, assembly GCF_016526145.1. Lineage (GTDB taxonomy): Bacteria > Actinomycetota > Actinomycetes > Mycobacteriales > Pseudonocardiaceae > Saccharopolyspora_C > Saccharopolyspora_C galaxeae. The sequence continues at coordinate 758,864 of NZ_JADDUE010000001.1, read as the reverse complement.
ACAGCTACGAGTCGTTCTGGGAGTCCGTCGACGACGTGAAGGTGCTCGGCAAGCCGAAGTCGGCGGGTTCCAAGGTGCTGGTGCAGCTGGAGTTCGAGAAGAACGGGAAGAAGAGCCGCGAAAGGCACCTGCTCGGCATGGTCGCCCGCGATGGTGAGCCGCTGATCAACAGCGACTCCCGGATCGGCTAGCCGGCGGCGCGGGCAACGCACTCGCCGCTCAGGCCGCCGCGATCTCGGCCAGCGTCGACAGCAGCGTCCGGGTAGCCGACTGGTCGGCCACCGCTTCGCGCACGGCGGTGTAGATCCGCCGCACCGGCTCCGGGCGGCAGACGTCGCGGATCACGACACCGGGATGCACGATCCCCAGCGCCAGCCGCGGCTGCAGCGCGATGCCCATTCCGGCCGCGACGAATCCCTGCGTGGCGTAGTCGTTCTCCGTTTCCAGCGCGATCCGCGGCGCGAAACCGGCGCTGCCGAACGCGTCCCGCAGCGACTCCTCGCAGGGCCCTCCCGGGCCGACGCCGCCGAGCACCCAGGACTCGTCGGCCAGCCGAGCCAGGTCGATCGGTTCCTCGTCGGACAGCGGGTGCCCGCGCGGCAGCACCACCCGGTACGGCTCGTCGACCAGGTGCTGCACCCGGATTCCGCGCGATTCGGGGATTTCGCGGCCGACCACGATCACGGCGACGTCGGCTTCGCCGGTGGTGACTTCGCCGAGGGTGCCTTCGTCGATCATCTTGAGGTCGAGCCGCACCCCCGGCAGTTGCGCGCGGAACTTCGCCGCGGCAGGCGGGATCAGCCCCACGCCCGCGGTGTGGAAGTAGCTCACCCGGAGCCTGCCGGTGCGCCCTGCGCGCAGGTCGGCGAGGTCGGCTTCGGCATCGGCGAGCAGGTCGGCCAGCCCGGCGGCGCGTTCGGCCAGCAGGCTGCCTGCGGCGGTCGGGCGCACTCCGCGGCCCACCTTCTCCAGCAGCGCGGTGCCCGCTTCCCGTTCCAGCGCGCTGATCTGCTGGCTGATCGCGGACGGCGTGTAGCCGAGGTTGCTCGCGGCGGAGCTGATCGAGCCGCCGGTGACGACGGCTCGCAGCACCTGCATCCGGCGGGCGTCGAGCATGACTCGACCGTACAGCACTGCTGAAAGATCCGTTCAGAATATTTCGATTGTGCTAACGAGTCCTCGGTGGCGAAGCTGGAGTCATCGGCGCGGAACTCACGCGAACCGCGGCACGGGCGTCCGCAGGTTGCGGACGGAACCAGGGGGAATCATGACTTCTTCGGCCAGCTACCTGCGACTCGGCGCGCTGGCGGTGTTGTGGGGCGCGAGCTTCCTGCTGATCAAGATCGCGCTCACCGCGATGTCGCCGGTGCAGATCGCGTTCACCCGGATCGTGCTCGGTGCGCTGGTGCTGGTCGTGCTGTGCGCGCTGCGCGGCATCCGGCTCAGCTCGGACCGCCGGTTGTGGCGGCACGTCGCGGTGGCCGGGCTGTTCGCCAGCGCCCTGCCGTGGATGCTCTACGGGGTCGCCGAGCGTTCCGTGGACTCCGGGCTGACCGGAGTCCTGAACGCCACCACTCCGCTGTGGACGCTGCTGTTCGGCTTCCTGTTCGGGCAGCAGCGCGCGCTCGCGCCGCGCAAGCTCGGCGGCCTGGCGCTGGGTTTCGCGGGCGTGCTGCTGATCCTCGCGCCGTGGCAGGCCGTCAGCGCGGGCCCGGGAGTGCTCGCGTGCCTGGCCGCCGCCGCCAGCTACGGCATCGGGTACGTCTACATCGGACGGCACTTGACCGGGAGCTCGGGCGATGCTCCGGCGCCACTGGCGATGGCGGGGATGCAGTTGACCGCGGCAGCGGGGATCGCGGTGCTGGCGCTGCCCGTCGAAGGTTTCCCGGCGGTGCGCTTCGAGCCCGCCGCGCTGCTGGCCGTCGCGGTGCTCGGCGTGTTCGGCACCGGCGTCGGCTTCGCGCTGAACTACCGGCTGATCGCGGACGAGGGACCGACGGCCGCCTCCACCGTCACCTACGTGATGCCGGTGGTTTCGGTGCTGCTCGGCTGGCTCGTGCTCGGCGAGCAGATCGGCGGGCGCGTTGTGGGCGGCATCGCGCTGGTCCTGCTCGGGGTAGCGCTGTCCCGGCAGGGACGGCCCGGCGCGGCACGCGCGCGGGTGCAGCGAGTGAGGTCGGTGCTGCGGGCCGGCTCGCAGCTCTACGCGGACCTCGCCACCAACAATCCGATGAAGTGAGGACTCAGACCAGCCTGCGGTCGCTGGCCCAGCGGGAGAGCTCGTAGCGGTTCGACAGCTGCGTCTTGCGCAGCACGCTGGACACGTGCGTCTCGACCGTCTTCACCGAGATGAACAGCTCCGAAGCGATCTCCTTGTAGGCGTACCCGCGCGCCAGCAACCGCAGCACGTCCCGCTCCCGCGGGGTGAGCTGGTCCAGCTCCGGATCGCTCACCGGAGCCGAGTCCGGCCCCTGCGCGAAGGCGTCCAGCACGAACCCCGCCAACCTCGGGGAGAACACCGGATCACCACCGGCCACCTGGCACACCGCGTCCGCCAGTTCCCGCCCGGAGATCGTCTTGGTGACGTAGCCGCGCGCTCCGCCGCGGATCACCGCGATGACGTCCTCGGCGGCATCGGAGACCGACAGCGCCAGGAAGACCACGTCGGGGTACTCGGTGCGCGTGCGGCGCAGCACCTCCGCGCCGCCTCCGTCGGGCATGTGCACGTCGAGCAGCACGACCTGCGGGAGGTAGTGCCCGATGCCCGCGACGGCCTCTGCGACCGAACCGGCCTCCCCGACCACTTCGACCCGATCCGCGGCACCGGCCAGTTCGGCGCGCACCCCGGAGCGGAACAACGCGTGGTCGTCGACGAGGAACACCCGCACCGGGCCGGGCTGAGCTGCTGCTGTCACGACTGGTCCTCCTTGGTCGGCCCGCCCTCGGCTCGCCGGTGCGCCTGCCGGGGCATGTCCAGTTGCACTTCGGTGCCAGAGCCGGGGGCGGTCTTGAGCCGCACGGCGCCGCCGTTGCGCCCCATCCTGCCCCGGATCGAGTCGGCCAAGCCATGCCGGTCGGCGGGCACCGCTTCCGGGTCGAATCCCGTGCCGCGGTCCCGCACGAAGATCGAGACCTGTTCGGGTTCGACTTCCGCGTAGACGCTGACCTCACCGGTGCCCGAATGCTTGGCGGAGTTCACCACGGCCTCGCGCGCGGCGGCCAGCAGCGCCGTGAGCCGCTCGTCGAGCTCGCAGTCGCCGACCACGACGTGCTGCACCTCGATCGCGAAGGCGTCCTCGATCTCCCCGAACGCTTCGGTCAGCTGCGCCGAGAGCGTCGCGGCCTGCTCCTGCCCGGCCGGCTCGACCTGGCCGGCCCCCTGCCCGGAACCGCCGCGCCCGTACCCGTCCGGGCCGTAGAGCCAGTTCCGCAGCTCCCGCTCCTGCCCGCGGGCGAGCCTGCGCACCTCGCGCTCCGAACCCGCCTGCTTCTGGATCAGCGCGAGCGTCTGCAGCACCGAGTCGTGCAGGTGCGCGGCGATCTCGGCGCGCTCCTGCGAGCGGACCCGGCCCGCGCGCTCCACGTTCAGGTCCCGCACCAGCCGCATCCACCACGGCACGGTCAGCACCGCCGCGCCGACCAGCGCGGTCATCGTGGACAGCAGCGCGAACCGCAGATCGCTCACGCTGGCGGACCCACCCAGGAACACCACGGCGCCGATCACCACCAGCGCTGCGCCCGAGACGATCCGCACCACGGCCGAGCGACCGCCACCGCCGAGCACCGCGCCCGCCATGCCGGACCGGGCGCCTTCCCGCCAGCGCCTGCGCTGCGACTCGTCGGCTTCCCGCCACACCACGGCGGCACCGACCAGCGCGACCCCGAGCGGCCCGGTCAGCCAGCCGGGCAGGATGCCCAGCAGAGCGACGGCGGCCACCAGCCCGATTCCGAGGATGATCAGCCCGAGCCCCTGCTGGCGCTCCCGGTCCGACAGCGGCCGCTCCGCACCGCTGCTCTGCGGCACGAAGACCCACAGGATCCCGTAGGCCAGCACGCCGGCCCCGCCGAACGCGGCGAGCACGGCGAACACCGCGCGCACCCACAGCACCGAAACGTCCAGGTGGTCGGCGATCCCGCCGCACACCCCGGCGATCAGTCGCCCGCCGCGCCGCCGGTACAGCTTCGGATGGGCGAGGACGCGGTGTGCTCCGCTGCGGTCGGGCGCCGCACTACGCTCGGAAGCCGCGTCGGTTCGTTTCCGGGACCGGATGCTCACGAACTCGATGGTTCCACGCGCACGCGAGCGCGGTCATCGGGGAATCTCCAGGGCAGCACCCGTCGCGGTCAGGGATTTCCCCGATGTGCCGGGCCGCGGCGCTCGCGGATAGTCGGCGGCATGACTGGGAGCGTCCGCGACACACTGCGCGAGATGTGGGAGAGCCGACCGGCCCGGCCGCGCCACGGCCGCAAGATCGCCGGGGTGTCGGCGGCCATCGGGCAGCGCTACGGCATCGATCCGGTGCTGGTGCGGGTGGTGTTCATCGTGGCACTGCTGACCGGTGGCGCCGGGATCGCGCTGTACCTGCTGGGCTGGCTCGTGCTGCCGCCGGAGCAGTCGCGGGTCACCAGCGGCACGCGGCAGGCCCTGTCGGTGCTGGGAGTCGTGCTCGTGGTGCTGTTCGGGGCACCGATCGCGTTCGCGTCGCTGCACTCGGTCGGACTCGTCGCGTTCGCCGCGGGGCTCGCGGCGCTGTTCTTGCTGCACCGCAACTACCAGGACCGAGCGATTCGCGGTTCGGCACCGGAACGGCCGCAGCAGGACAACGTGTGGGTCTACGCGGACTCCGCGGCCGAGGCCCGTAGCGGGTCGTCCGCGGAGCAGCCACCGGCGTGGGACCCGCTCGGCGCCGCCCCGTTCGCCTGGGACCTCCCCGAGCCGCCGGAAGCGCAGGCTGAGCCGCCGCGCAAGCGGCACTGGATCACCTGGGGGACGGTGCTGCTCGCCGTGTTGGCCGCGGCGGCCGCGGTCTACGAAGGCGGCGACGAAAGGGCGCTCGCGGTAGCGCTGGGCGTGCTCGGCGTCGGGATGCTGGTCGGCGCGTTCCTGCACGGCGGCCGCGGGCTGATCGCGTTCGCGCTGCCGGTCGGAGCGCTGGCGCTGCTGCTCGGCATGAACGAGGAGCACCGGGAGGTGAACTACCGGCCGCCGCAGGTCGACGCGGACCGGATCGTCGTCGCCGCCAGCCCGGCCGACCTCGAAGGTTCCTACCAGGGCGGCTCGCGCTTGATCTCGCTCGACCTCCGGCCGCTGCGCATGCCGACCGGCGAGAGCGTCGCGACCAGCGCGGAAACGACCAACGGCCTGATCCGCGTGCTGCTGCCGCCGAACGTGGACGTCACCGCGGAATGCGGCGCCGACGGCGGGTCCGTCGAATGCCTGGGCTCGCAGGCGAACGGCAGCAACAGCCGGATCAGCGTCACCGACAACGGCCCGGACGGACCCGGTGGCGGACACGTCGAACTCGACTTGACCACTGCGAACGGGCGCGTGGAGGTGCTCCGTGGCTGACGACGATTCTCGCGCGAACGGCGACGACCACACGAAACCCGACACCGTGCTGCTGGTCGCGGGTGCGCTGGCGCTGCTGCTCGCCGGTTCGTTGCTGCTCGGCGGTACGGAGGACTTCTGGATGGAGTGGTCGCTGGCGGGCATCGCGGTGTTCGTCGGGCTGATCCTGCTGGTGGTCTCGATGCGCCGCCGCTGATACCGCGCCGCGCACCGAACGCACGCAGGCACTGCTCGCCCGCGCATCCATCGCGCCCGGCCGCGGCGTGCGACCGGTGCGGCGGCGCATCCCGAGTCCGGCCGGGAATTCCGCGAATCCCGTGGAATTCGGCCGCGGAAAGTGGCAAAAACGGGACCGGTGGAGTTGGTGCGACTCCGCGTTGCAGCCGATCGGCGGAATTGCGCGCGGGCTGCATCGATATAGCCTGCACCGAACCGTTTCCGGTGCGCAGCCCATACCGGTGGCGCGCACCGTTCGATCCTGCCGAAGGAGACTTTCCGTGTCCCGCACCGGATTCAAGGCGGCAGGCACCGCGCTCGCCGCGCTGTGCTTGCTCCCGTTCGCCACCGCGGCTGCGAATCCGGCCCCGCAGCCGGCCGCACCGAAAAAGCAAGTGTTCTTCGACGACTTCTCCGGCTCCGAGCTCGACCGGTCCAAGTGGCAGGTGGAGGTCACCGGGGAGAACTTCGACACCGTCAACCAGGAGCAGCAGGCCTACGTCGACTCCCCCGAGACGATCTACCTGGACCAGGACGACGCCGCCACCGGCGCGCAGAACGGCGCGCTGGCCCTGCACCCCCGGTACAACCCCGGTTTCCAGGCCCCGGACGGGAACACCTACGACTTCCAGTCCGGCAGGCTCAGCACGCAGGACAAGTACGAGTTCACCTACGGCAGCTATTCGGCGCGGCTGAAGCTGCCCGAGGGCGGCAGCAGCCCGGGCCTGTGGCCCGCCTGGTGGTCGCTGGGCTCGAACATCGACGAGGTGTCCTGGCCGCAGTGCGGTGAAGTCGACGTCATGGAAAACGTCGGCGAACCGTGGACCAGCTCCGCGCTGCACGGCCCCGAGTACAACGGCGACACCCCGATCACCGGCAAGCAGCAATTCGACGGAATGGACCCGGCCGACTGGCACGACTACAAGGTGGACTGGACGCCGGAAGGGTTCACCTTCTCCGTCGACGGCAAGCAGTTCTACCAGATCACCAAGGCCGAAATGGAGCAGAACGGCTGGAGCTGGGTCTACGACGACCCGCAGTTCATGATTCTGAACTTCGCGCTCGGCGGGCAGTTCCCGAACGGCGTCAACGGCGTCACCGAACCCTATTTCGGACTGCCGCAGGAATCCGTTGACAAGGTGGCCGCGGGAAGCGCCCGCTACCTGGTCGACTGGGTCAAGGTCGAGCAGGGCTGAGCGCTCAGCAGCGCCCGGTCTCCCCGATCGCGCGCGTCGTGACCCGCGCCTTCGACGCACGCGACCGCGAGGAATGAGTGAGCGGACCGTTCGCCCGGCCTGTCCGGACGAACGGCCCGCTCGCTCACGCCCGGCCGCGGATCACTCCCACTCGATGGTGCCCGGCGGCTTCGACGTGACGTCCAGCGTGACCCGGTTGACCTCGGAGACCTCGTTGGTGATCCGCGTGGAGATCCGCTCCAGCACGTCGTAGGGCAGCCGGGTCCAGTCCGCGGTCATCGCGTCCTCGCTGGAAACCGGCCGCAGCACCACCGGATGCCCGTAGGTCCGCCCGTCGCCCTGCACGCCCACCGAGCGCACGTCCGCCAGCAGCACCACGGGGCACTGCCAGATGTCCCGGTCGAGCCCGGCCGCGGTCAGCTCCTCCCGCGCGATCGCGTCCGCGGCGCGCAAGGTGTGCAGCCGGTCCGCGGTGACCTCGCCGATGATGCGGATCGCCAGGCCCGGGCCGGGGAACGGCTGGCGGTGCACGATCGTCTCCGGCAGGCCCAGTTCCAGCCCGACCCGGCGCACCTCGTCCTTGAACAGCGCGCGCAGCGGCTCCACCAGCTGGAACTGCAGGTCTTCGGGCAGGCCGCCCACGTTGTGGTGGCTCTTGATGTTCGCCGCGCCGGTTCCGCCGCCGGACTCCACCACGTCCGGGTACAGCGTGCCCTGCACCAGGAAGTCCACGTCACCGCCGGAATCGGCGACCAGCTCGCGGGCGGCGCTCTCGAAGGAGCGGATGAACTCCCGCCCGATGATCTTGCGCTTCTCCTCCGGGTCGGCCACCCCGGCCAGCGCACCGACGAACTGGTCCACCGCGTCCACCGTCACCAGCTTGACACCGGTGGCCGCCACGAAGTCGCGTTCCACCTGCGCCCGCTCGCCCGCGCGCAGCAGGCCGTGGTCGACGAACACGCAGGTGAGCTGATCACCGATGGCGCGCTGCACGAGCGCACCGGCGACCGCGGAGTCCACTCCGCCGGACAGCGCGCAGATCGCCCGCCGGTCACCCACCTGCTCGCGGATCGCGGCGACCGTGTCGTCCACGATCGAAGCGGTCGTCCACTGCGGCCGCACACCTGCGATGTCCTGCAGGAACCGGCGCAGCACCTCCTGGCCGTGCGGCGAGTGCGCCACCTCGGGGTGGTACTGCACCCCGGCCAGCCGCCGTTCCCGGTCCTCGAAGGCCGCGACCGGGGTGTCCTTGCTGCCCGCGGTGACGGCGAAGCCCTCCGGTGCTTTGCTGACCGAGTCGCCGTGGCTCATCCACACCGGGTGGTGCGCGGGCAGGTCCTCGTGCAGCGTGCCGCCGTCACCGGAGACCTCGAGGTCGGTTCGGCCGTACTCGCTGGTGCCGGTGTGTTCGACGCTGCCGCCGAGCGCCTTGGTCATCGCCTGGAACCCGTAGCAGATGCCGAACACGGGCACGCCCGCGTCGAAGATCGCCGGGTCGACCTGCGGTGCGTCTTCGGCGTAGACGCTGGCCGGGCCGCCGGAGAGCACCAGCGCGGCCGGGTCGCGGCGCACCAGCTCATCGACCGGCGTGTCGTGCGGGACGACCTCGGAGTAGATCTGCGTCTCGCGCACCCGGCGCGCGATCAGCTGCGCGTACTGCGCGCCGTAGTCGACGACCAGCACGGGCCCCTTGCCGTCGCGCGGGGGCTGGTCGGGGCTGCTTGCGGTACCGGACACGTCGTCGAAACCTCCAGGGATGCGGGCGCTACCGCCATCATCCCAGCTGGCCGAGGCCACCAGGGCAGCACCTCCGCCCTCGCGACCGCCGACTCGCCAGACCCGCTCCTGCATTCCGCCGACGCGCCCGAACACCACCCCACCCGGGCAGACAGATCCGAGTGCACGGACCGCCGGTCCGAACAGATCGGGCGATGAGTCCGTTCGCTCCGAAGATTCCGACCGGGTCGGGTGGCGGTGGCGCGTGTCGGCCGGGCGCTCGGCTAGACCAGCGGGAGGCGCAGCGCTGCGGGAGCCTCGGAAGGCACCGCGGGCGACTTCGGCGCGACCGGATCCACCCGCCGATAGCCCTCGGACTGCTCGGCCCTCGGATCCTGCTCGCCCTTGTTCGGCCACATCGAGAACGCCCGCTCGGCCTGCGCGGTGATCGTCAGCGACGGGTTCACACCGAGGTTCGCGGTGATCGCCGAGCCGTCCACGACCGACAGCGTCGGGTGTCCGTAGGCCCGGTGGTACGGGTCGATCACACCGTGCTCGGCGTCCTCCCCGATCGGGCAACCGCCGATGAAGTGCGCGGTCATCGGGATGTCCATCAGCTCGCCCCAGGTACCGCCCGCGATGCCGCCGATCTTCTCCGCGGTGCGGCGGTTGGCCTCCTCACCGGCCGGGATGTAGGCCGGGTTCGGCGCGCCGTGGCCCTGCCGCGAGGTCAGCCGCGAACCGAACAGCCCGCGCTTGACCCGCGTGATCAGCGAATTGTCCAGGCTCTGCATCACCAGCAGGATGATCGTGCGCTCGCTCCACCGGCGCACCACGGCCATCTTCACGGCCTCCACCGGGTTCTTGCGCACGAACCGCAACCACTGCCGCCAGCGCGGCGACGGGTCGTCACCGCGAGTCGGGAAGGTCTGCAGCAGCCCCATCGCGTTGCTGCCCTTGCCGTAGCGGACGGGTTCGATGTGCGTGTCGTCGTCCGGGTGGAACGACGAGGTGATCGCGACGCCCTCGGAGAAGTTCCGCTCCCCCACGTCCGGCACCTGCGCACCGATGATCGCCTCGGAGTTGGTGCGGGTCAACTCGCCGAGCTTGGCCGACATCCGCGGCAGGTCCCCGCGGTCCCGCGAGCGGTGCAGCAGGTTCTGGGTGCCCCAGGTACCGGCCGCCAGCACGACTTGATCGGCGGTGAAGACCTTGCTGCCCAGCGACATCTTCGCGCCGGTGCGCCGGGTGCCGATGCGCCAGCCCCCGCCGGAGCCTTCGGCCAGGCGGTGCACCGTGGTCATCGGGAACACCTCCGCACCTCCGGCCTCGGCGAGGTAGAGGTAGTTCTTCACCAGCGTGTTCTTCGCGCCGACGCGGCAGCCGGTCATGCACGCGCCGCACTCGGTGCACCCGGTGCGCTGCGGCCCGGCCCCGCCGAAGTACGGGTCTTCGGCGGTCTCGCCCGGCGAACCGAAGTGCACCCCCACCGGGGTCGAGTGGTAGCTGCCGCCGACGCCCATGTCCGCGGCGACCTGCTTCATCACCTCGTCCGACGGCGTGGTGCTCGGGTTGGTCACCACCCCGAGCATCCGGCTGGCCTGGTCGTAGTGCGGCGCGAGCTCGCCCTCCCAGTCGGTGATGTGCGCCCACTGCGAGTCCTCGTAGAACGGCCGCAGCGGCCGGTACAGCGTGTTCGCGTACACCAGCGACCCACCGCCGACCCCGGAGCCGGCCAGGATCAGGCAGTCCCGCAGCAGGTGGATGCGCTGGATCCCGTAGCAGCCGAACTGCGGCGCCCACAGGAACCGGCGCAGGTCCCACGAGGTCTCGGCGAACTCGTCGTCGGCGAACCGGCGCCCCGCCTCCAGCACGGCAACGCGGTAGCCCTTCTCGGTCAGCCGCAGCGCGGCGACGCTCCCGCCGAAACCGGAGCCGATCACGACGACGTCGTAGTGGTTCTGCCGATCTTGGTGACCAAGAGCACCGTTGCTGGAAGCCATGCGCCTCACGTTAGACGCCATTACTCACCGGTAGCCAGAGGTTGCCGCCAAGCCGTTGGCGGGATCCGTACCGGTGGCGGGAAAAACCGCGGTTCTTTCCCGGGCGCCGCTCACCGCTGCAGCGTCAGACCGACCTTCTGGAACTCCTTCAGCTCCGAGTATCCGGTCTTCGCCATCGACCGGCGCAGCCCGCCGAACAGGTTGATCGTGCCGTACGGGTCGCTGCTCGGCCCGTACAGCACCGTCTCCAGGTCGGCGCCGGAACCGGTGAACCCGACGATCTCGCTGCGCGGCAGGCTCGGGTGCGCCGCGGCCGCGGTCCAGTAGTAACCCTGCCCGGGGGCTTCGGACGCCTCGGTCAACGCCTCGCCGAGCATCACCGCGTCCGCGCCGCAGGCGATCGCCTTGGCGATCTCGCCCGAGTAGGAAAGCGCGCCGTCGGCCAGCACGTGCACGTACCGGCCGCCGGTCTCGTCCAGGTAGTCCCGGCGCGCCGCCGCGGCATCGGCGATCGCGGTGGCCATCGGCACCCCGATGCCCAGCACCTGCGTCGTCGTGGCCGACCGGGACCGGCCGAAGCCGACGATCACGCCCGCGGCGCCGGTGCGCATCAGGTGCATCGCGGTGCGGTAGTCGCCGACACCGCCCGCGATCACCGGCACGTCCAGGTCGGCGATGAACCGCTTCAGGTTCAGCGGCTCGCCGTCCCTGGCCACGTGCTCGGCCGAGACGATGGTGCCCTGCACCATCAGCACCTCGACCCCGGCGGCCAGCAGGTCGGGGGTGAGTTCCTCGGCGTGCTGCGGGCTCACCCGGGCGGCCACGGTCACGCCGGAGTCCTTGATCTGCTTGACCGCCTGGGTCAGCAGGTCGCGGCGCACCGGTTCGGCGTGCAGCCGCTGCAGCAGCTTCATCGCCGCATCCGGGTCGCTGCTCTCCTCGGCGGCGCGCACCACCTCGGCCAGCCGTTCTTCGACGTTGGCGTGCCGCGCCCAGAGCCCCTCGGCGTTGAGCACGCCGAGCCCGCCGAGCTCACCGATGCGGATCGCGGTCGCCGGCGAGACCACCGCGTCCGTCGGGTGCGTCACCAACGGGATGTCGAACCGGTAGGCGTCGATCTGCCAGGACAGCGACACGTCCTTCGACGAACGGGTCCGCCGCGACGGCACGATCTCGATGTCGTCCAGGTCGTAGCCGCGCATGGCCGTCCGGCCCATGCCGATCTCCACCAGATCCCGCACCTTGTTCCTCCCTCGCGGCACCGCAACTGCGGCCGGACATTCTCGCTGCTGCTTGCAGGCGACCCGCAGGCGGGCCGCCTGCCGGGCTGTTCGAGCTGCTGGGCGAGCGGGCCGCGCAGGCGCATCAACAGCCCCCGCGACCTGCGCCGACCGTTCAGCGCGTGGTGTAGTTCGGGGCCTCGACGGTCATCGTGATGTCGTGCGGGTGGCTCTCCTTGAGACCCGCCGCGGTGATCCGCACCAGATTCGCCCGCTGCAGCTGCGGGATCGTCGTCGAGCCGGTGTAGCCCATGCCGGAACGCAGCCCCCCGACGAGCTGGTCGACGACCTGGGACAGCGGGCCGCGGTACGGCACCCGGCCTTCGATGCCCTCCGGCACCAGCTTGTCCTCGGAGAGCACGTCGTCCTGGAAGTAGCGGTCCTTCGAGTACGACTTGGCCTGCCCGCGGGTCTGCATCGCACCCAGCGAACCCATCCCGCGGTAGACCTTGAACTGCTTGCCGTTGACCAGGATCAGCTCGCCCGGCGACTCCGCGGTGCCCGCCAGCAGGCTGCCCAGCATCACGCTGCTGGCGCCGGAGGCGATCGCCTTCGGGATGTCGCCGGAGTACTGGATGCCGCCGTCGCCGATGATCGGCACGCCTGCCGGGCGGCACGCCTGGTCGGCCTCGTAGATCGCGCTGATCTGCGGCACGCCGACCCCGGCCACGACCCGCGTGGTGCAGATGGAGCCCGGTCCGACGCCGACCTTCACCGCGTCCGCACCGGCGTCCACCAGCGCCTGCGCCCCGGCCCGGCTGGCCACGTTTCCGCCGATCACGTCGACCGAGTGGCCCAGCTCCTTCTTCAACGTCGCCACGGTGTCCACCACCGCGCGGGAGTGCCCGTGCGCGGTGTCCACGATCAGCACGTCCACCCCGGCGTCGACCAGCGCCATCGCGCGCTCGTGCGAGTCGGCGCCGACGCCGACCGCCGCGCCGCACAGCAACCGGCCGTCCGGGTCCTTGGTGGCGTTCGGGTACTGCTCGGTCTTGACGAAGTCCTTGACGGTGATCAGCCCGCGCAGCTTGCCCGCGTTGTCCACGATCGGCAGCTTCTCGACCTTGTTCCTGCGCAGCAGGCCCAGCGCGGCGTCCGCGGTGACCCCGACCTGCGCGGTCACCAGCGGCGCGGGAGTCATGATCTCGCGCACCCGGCGGGTGTGGTCGGCCTCGAACCGCATGTCCCGGTTGGTGATGATGCCCGCCAGCGTGCCATCCGGATCGGTCACCGGCACACCGGAGATCCGGTAGCGCGCGCACAGCGCGTCGACCTCGGCCATGGTGTCCTCCGGCGAGCAGGTCACCGGGTCGGTCACCATGCCGGCTTCGGAACGCTTGACCACCTCGGCCTGCGCGGCCTGCTCCTCCACCGGCAGGTTCCGCTGCAGGATGCCGACACCGCCCTGGCGCGCCATCGCGATGGCCATCCGCGCCTCGGTGACCGTGTCCATCGCCGCGGACAGCAGCGGCACCCGCAGCTGCACGTTGCGGGACAGCTGAGTTCCGGTATCGACGCTGCTGGGGATCACGTCCGACTCGTCGGGCAACAGCAGGACGTCGTCGAAGGTCAACCCGAGCGTGGCGAACTTGGCGGGGAATCCGGGAGCGGTCAGTTCGCTGGTCATGGCGAGGCGGTGTGCCTTCCTGCAAGCAACGGTGGTGGCACCGAAGGATCCGGGCGGGGGCTCATCGGGCGATACCGCGCACCGGAGGCGGCGGTCGACGTCCCCGGCACGAGCGGCAGGTGCGATTTCCCCATGATATAGACCCGCTGGTCACAAGCGGTCCCCGGTGTGGTGGCACGCACGCGCGCGGCGGCAGCCGCCCCGAGCGGTTCCGGGTTGCGAGGTGGGCGGTACCGTGCGGTCCGTGCCGCACGATCCGCTGCCCCCAGACCCGTTCGCGGGCGACCCGGACGATCCGAGCAGAACGCTCGACGACCAGGACCCGGAACAGGGCCCGCCGCTGGGTGAGGACGAACGCGCCGAGCTGCTGTCCGACCTCACCGACCTCGCCGTCTACCAAGCGCTGCTGGAGCCGCGCGGGGTCCGCGGGATCGTCGTGGACTGCACCGACTGCGGCGAGCCGCACTACCACGACTGGGAACTGCTGCGCTCCAGCTTGGAGCAGCTGCTGCACGACGGGCGGATGCGCCCGCACGAACCCGCCTACTCCCCGGACCCGAGCCATTACGTGAGCTGGGAGTACTGCCGCGGGTTCGCCGACGGCGTCACCGAGACGGAGAACGAGAACACCCGCTGACGCCGGTCGCCGTCGCCGATTCCGCTCCGCGCGTCCGCGCGCAGCACCCGTACCGCTGCAGCGGTGCCTGAGTACACGTGGTGCCTGAGACCGCGTCCGGAAGACCCTGCCGCCGGACGGTCCGCCTCCCGCCTCCGGACGGTTCGACCGGATCCTGGCGGCGCTTGCGCCGCTCCGGCCGAACCGCGCGGCGGCTCAGTTCGGGAAGAAGCTGTTCGAGTCCGAGGTCATCCCGCCGGTCGTGCCGATCCCGCTGGATGGCCGGTCCGAGGTGCCGCTGGTCTCGCTCGGCGCGCTCGGCGATGTCGTCGGCACCTGCGAGGAGCTGGGCGTGCTCGGGGTCGTCGGCGGCACCGACGGTTCCGGCGGCGGCAGCGGCAGCTGCGACGGCGGCGGGCTCGGCGTCATGCTCGTGGGCTGGTGCGTGCTGGTGGAGGTCTCCGAGGTCGAGGGTTCCGACGGGGAAGTGCCCCCCTCGTAGCGCCGCAGCAGCTCCCGATGGGTGCTTCGCAGCTGGTCGAGTCGTTGCCCGTCCTCGACCGCCTTCATGTGCTCCAGCGCGCGCTCCAGCGCCTGCTTCGCGTCTCCGGTGCGGTTCTCCTGAAGCGCGCTGTCGGCGACGTTGAGATCCTGCTGCGCTGCGTCGACGGCCAGGCTCGAGCGCGAGTGATCGGCGTAGAGCACCGTCGCCACGCCCCACAGCATGTCGCCCGGCATCGCGTCCCGGGCCGCCAGCCCGACGCCGGTGAACCCGATCATCAGCACCGCGGCCGCGGAGGCCACCGGAACCAGGTGCCTGCGCCGCGACCGGCGCCGCGGGCGGCGGCCTGCGGCGATCGCGCCCGCCGCCTCGTCGAGCTCGACCAGCTCGCCGATGGGCGCGGCGTCGACTTCCCGCCGCCACGCCACCAGCAGCGATTCCAGTGCAGGACCGGCTTCTTCGGATTCCCCGGGCACGCTCGGGTTGGTGCCGCCGAGGGCGTCCAGCAGCGCGTCGTCGGACTGGATCTCGGAGAGGTTCAGCGGCTCGGTGCCGACCTCGTCCGCGTCGATCAGCCCTTCCGCGGTGGCCTGCTCGGTGTCCGCGTCGGTCACGCTCGGCCGCTGCCGGAAGTCCAGCACGGTGGCGTCCGTCGAACCGTCCGAAGTGGACGGAGTTTCCTCCGAAGTGGACTGATCCGGGAGCTCGGCGGCGTCGGAATCGCCGCTCTGCTGGGCGGTATCGAGCTTTTCGGTGTCCTGTTCGGACTCGTTCTGTTCGCCCGCGCCGGTGCTATCCGCGGCTGCGGCGACTCCCGGCTCGTCGGGCGTCTCGGCGGTGTTCGACCCGGCGGCCACGGCGGCGGCGGAGTCGGACTCTCGGTTGTCGATCAGCTCGGCTCCCTCGCCAGCGGCGGGCGGGGCCGAAGCTGCCTCCGGTTCACCCGACCCACCCGCACGGTCGTCCGGCCGGCCGGATTCGACGGGGTGCTCCGCGGCGTGCTCCCGCCCCGGGGCACGCTCGGGTTCTTCCCGCTCGACCATTCAGACCACCTCCTCCGCGGACAGCGTCTTTCGCAGCCGGGCCAATGCACGATGCTGCGCCACTCGCACCGCTCCCGGCGTCGAACCGACCGCTTCGGCGGTTTCCTCCGCGGACAACCCGACGACCACCCGGAGCAGCAGGATCTCCCGCTGCTTGGCCGGGAGGACGCGCAACAGCTGCGCCATCCTGCCCGAAAGCTCACCCTGCATCGCCCGCTGCTCCGGGCCGGCTTCGGATTCCGGGGTGTCCGGAACGTCCGCCACCGGTTCGGAGCGGTTGCGGGCCGACGCACGATGCGCATCAGCCACCTTGTGCGCGGCGATGCCGTACACGAACGCCAAGAAGGGGCGACCCTGATCCCGGTAGCTGGGCAACGCCGTCAGCACGGCGAGGCAGACTTCCTGGGCCACGTCGTCCGCAGAAGCGAACGACCGCTCGTTTCGTCCCACCCTGGCGCGGCAGTACCGCACCACCAAAGGACGGATTTCGGCCAGCAAGCGCTCGATCGACTGACGATCGCCGTCGACGGCGGCGCTTACAAGAGCGTCCAGCCCGTCCCCCACGTTGCTCATCGCAGACAGCAGCCCTGGTGTTACGCGTTCAAGCGACTCGGATTTGTCCGGCGTACATCACGTGCACCGCACGTTGCGCCGGAGTCACCGTACCGGGCGAGGGCAGATCCCTGAACAGGGAGTGGGGGACATCGGGGGTCGTTGTCACACAACCATAACTACCAGATATCCACCCTGGCATGGTTCGCCCAGTCCGGAAGTGCCGCGGATCGGCGAATGTTAAGGGTCCGCGCGGCGGCGGCCCAGCGGCCGCGGTGCGCAGCGGACGCGATCACGAGACGTGCCCCCGGCCACGGCCGGCCGGTTCGGTCACCGGCAGGTGGCGAGGGGCACCGTTCTCCTGCGGGCGCCGCCGGACCCGGTCGGCGGCGCCGCGGTGAACCGGTAGGCGGCCGACGGCCGCTTCCCGGTGAGGGGCGTCACACAGCAGGAAGGAGCGGGTGCGGAACCTGCGCCGAACTCGCACCGAGCCGGTGCGATCGCAACGCCTGCGGCCGGATCCGACCGCGCACCGACGACCGTCGGCGGAACTGCTCGCCGCGACGAGTCCGGTGGGTGGCTGGGCCGGGCGCTGGACCGGGTCCGGGCGCGAGGTGGTCATCCGCGAAGCTCCGTTTTGCTCAGGCGACCAGTCCGCGCCGGAACCCGTGCGCGACCGCCTGCGCCCGGTCCCGCACGCCGAGCTTGCGGAACAGCCGGCGGGCGTGGGTCTTGACGGTGTCCTCGGACAGGTACAGCTCGCGGCCGATCTGGCCGTTGCTCTTGCCCTGGCTCATGCCGCGCAGCACCTGGAGTTCGCGCTCGGTGAGCTGCACCCCCGGGTCGGAGGGCTGCCGCGGCGCGGGCACCGAGGTGCTCGCGAGGGTGTGCGCCAGCGCGGCGACCAGTTCCGGCCGCGAGGCGTCCCACCGCAGGTAGCCGCGTGCGCCACCGGCGATGGCCGCGGCGATGCTGCCCGCATCGTCCGGTGCGCCGAAGACGATCACGTTGGCTTGCGGGTGGGCGGAGACGAGGCGCCGGGTGGCCTCGACACCGTTCGGCACCGCACGCTGGGTGCCGACCAGCACGACGTCCACGGCCTGCCGCGCGAAGCGGGCAAGCAGCTCGTCGCCGTGGGCGACGCAGTCGATCCGGCTCACTCCCGGGACAGCAGACATCACGCGGGTGAGCCCTTCCCGGACGCTGCGTCGGTCATCGCAGATCAGGACCGTCGTCACGGGAACTCCTTCCTGCAGGCGAGTGACGTTCCACTTCCCCTATCGGACGCAGTGGCGCGGACCTTGACACGATCTAGTGCTGAATCCGTCCAGAGATCGGGTCGGGCCACTCGATAGTGATGTTCACTGGAACGGAGCAGACCCCCGCTCGAGCAGCGTCGTCACCCGGGGCTCAAGGCGCATACCTGCGATATTCACCCAGTCGAGGGTTCCCGGAAGACCGAGCCACACGATCTCGCGACACCCGGCACTCGACGGGAGCGAGAGGAGTGTGATTTACGTCACATCAGCCGAGCACGGTGTCGACGACGCGCTCCGCCGCCTCCTCCAGCGACCCCACCGACTCGGCATGCCCCGGCAACCCGCCTCGCGCCCAGCCCGAGCCGGCCGCGAGCACCCGGGAGCGCTGCCGCGTGTTCGGCACTCCGGCGAGCAAGCCGGGATCCGCGTAATGCGGCTGCTCCGCCCACAGCACGACCACCGAAGGAGCCGCGCGCCGCACCGCGGCTTCCAGCCCCTCCGGCGGCAGCCCCGCGGCGAACAACCGATGGCCGACTCCCCGGGACCCCAGTTCGGCGGCCAGCGCGACGAGTTCGAGCTCCTGCTGCTCACCGGGCACCGGCGCGAGCACGACCGGACGCGGGTTCCGCGGCTCCGGGGCGGTGGCGAGGACCGACCGGAGTGCGGTCGAGGCGGAGTCGGTGAGCAACCGCAGCGCCTCCACCCCGTTCCCGGTCGACTGCCAGCGCTCGGCGACCGCACGCTGCACGGGCGCGAGCACTTCGCGCCAGGTGGCCAGCACGCCCTGCGCCTCGATCGACTCCTGCAGCAGGCGCAGCAGATGCCAGGAGTCCAACGCCAGCACGGCTCGGCCGAGACCTCGCGCGCGGGGACCGGCACCGGTGAGCCGCAGGCCGCGGCCGCCGGGGTTCGACGCGGTCTCGACTTCGAGCTCCGCGGGCGAATCCAGCACGCCGGATACGAGATCGGGCTCGGCGGACCCGGGGGAAGCGGTGGCGGGTTCAGCCGAGTCGCGCGGCGGAGGCGGCGCGACCGTGCGGGCGTACCGGGCCGCTTCGGCCGGGGCGGCGCCGCGCAGCAGTGCGCGCTGCATCTGTTCGAGCCGGGCCACGTCCTCCGGGCCGTAGCGGCGGTGCTTGCCGGAGCTGTGCTCGCTGGGGCCTAATCCGTACCGGCGGTCCCAGGTCCGCAGGGTCGCGGGAGCGACGCCGAGCCTGCGCGCGACGGCCGCGACGGTCAGCCGGGGCTCGTCGGCTTCCAGGCTGATCACTTCGGCGCCGACCGATTCGGCGCTGCCCGCTTCGATCCCGTCGGCAGCCGCATCGGGGTCAGCTGCATCCGGGTCGGCGCCTGCGCTCATCCGGTCGTCCACCCCGGCGCCCGAGATCGCTTCGCGCCAGAGTTCTTCGTCGGCCGCGCGGTGCCGCGGCTGGTTCCGCTCCGCCACTGGTTGATCGTCTCCCGGTTCGCCGGAGGCACGCGAAACGATCTCACGCCAACCGGCGCCGTCGCACTGCTCGCCGATGATCTCCGCGGGCCGACGATCGTGATCTTCGAGCTGATCGGACCCCTCGCCGCGCCCTCCCGGGCCGTCCGAGCGGTCGGCAAGTCCGGGATCGGCCTCCTGGACGGCGTCGTGCCGCCCGATCAGGGGTTCCTGGCGCATGGTCACCCGGCCATGTTCCGGATCGCGGCGGCCGGTGGCAAGCACGTCCGACGGGATGCCACCAGTCAGAGATCACTCGACAGTGAACAGCTTTCGGCGCGAAAGGGGTTGAACAAGTATTGGCGCGGTTCTACCTTGGATCATGCGAGGCCGTGGCGAACCCGTCGCGGCAGGGAGGGGACTCCACCGGTGGGAGGTGGTTTTCGCAATGGCGGACACTCGGCGTCTTCCAGGCCCGAACGCCGACATCTGGGACTGGCAGATCAAGGGTTCGTGTCGCGGCATGGACAGCGCGTACTTCTTCCATCCCGACGGCGAGCGCGGCCCGGCCCGGGCGCGGCGCGAGGCGAAGGCGAAAGAGGTGTGCCAGCACTGCCCGGTGCTCGAGCAGTGCCGCAGGCACGCATTGGCAGTGCAGGAGCCCTACGGGATCTGGGGCGGGCTCTCCGAATCCGAGCGGGAGATCATCATCAAGACCCGCAAGCGCCGGGTCGCGGCACTGGCCGGTTGATGGGCCCGTCGCACGGCTAGGGCCCGGCTCCGGGCTCGGGCGTGGTGGCCGCGCGCGGCAGTGGCGGCGCCACCCGGGAACGGCGAACCGGATGACAACGAGGGGCGTCATCCGCTTCGCACCCGAGGCAGGCGCGAAAAAGATCAGGGGCGGCACCCGTGGGTGCCGCCCCTGATCGCGTTTCCGGCGGTAACCGCGGCGCTGCGACAACGCCGGCGGCTGGAGCGCCGAGTCAGTGCGAGTGGCCGTGGCCCTGCCCGGCCGACTCCTCTTCCTCCTCCGGCTTGTCCACCACGGCGCTCTCGGTGGTCAGCACCATGCGCGCGATGGAGGCCGCGTTGGCGACCGCGGAACGGGTCACCTTCAGCGGGTCGACGACACCCGGCCCGATCAGGTCGCCGTAGGACAGCGTCGCGGCGTTGTAGCCGGAGCCCCAGTCCAGGTCGCGGACCTTGGAGACCACGACGGCGCCTTCCTCGCCCGCGTTGTGCGCGATCCAGTACAGCGGGGCCTCCAGCGCCTTGCGCACCAGCCGGACACCGGTGGCCTCGTCACCGGTGCGGCCGAGGCCGTCCTCGAGCACCTTGGCCGCGTGGATCAGGCTGGACCCGCCGCCGGGCACCGAGCCCTCCTCGGCGGCGGCCTTGGACGCGGCGACGGCGTCCTCGATCCGGGACTTGCGTTCCTTGAGCTCGGTCTCGGTGGCCGCACCGACCTTGATCACCGCGACGCCGCCGGCCAGCTTGGCCAGCCGCTCCTGCAGCTTCTCGCGGTCCCAGTCGGAGTCGCTGGCCTCGATCTCCTTGCGGATCTGCTCGACGCGGGCCTGCACGTCGTCCTTGTTGCCGCGGCCGTCGACCAGCGTGGTGTTGTCCTTGGTGACGGTGACGCGCCGGGCGCTGCCCAGCACCTCTTCGCCGACCTCGGAGAGCTTGAGCCCGACCTCGGGGGCGATGACCTGCGCGCCGGTGACGGCGGCGAGGTCGTCCATGAACGCCTTGCGGCGGTCGCCGAAGTACGGGGCCTTGACCGCCACGACCTTGAAGGTCTTGCGGATCGCGTTGACGACCAGGGTGGACAGCGCCTCGCCCTCGACGTCCTCGGCGACCAGCAGCAGCGGCTTGCCGTTCTGCGCGATCTTCTCCAGCAGCGGCAGCAGCTCCTGGATGTTCGAGATCTTCTCCCGGTGCAGCAGGATCTGCGGGTCCTCCAGGACCGCTTCCTGCCGCTCGGAGTCGGTGACGAAGTAGGGCGAGACGAAGCCCTTGTCGAACTGGACGCCCTCGGTGACCTCCAGCTCGGTGGCCAGCGTCGAGGACTCCTCGATGCTGATCACGCCGTCGTCGCCGACCTTCTCCATCGCCTCGCCGACCAGCGAGCCGATGTTCTCGTCGCGGGACGAGACGGTGGCGATCTGGGCGATGTTGTCCCGGCCCTTGACCGGGGTGGCCTTCGCCTTGAGCTGCTCCTCGACCGCGTCGGCGGCGGCCTGGATGCCGTTGCCCAGGTAGGCCGGGTTCGCACCGGCGGCGAGGTTGCGCAGGCCCTCGCTGACCAGCGCCTGCGCCAGCACGGTGGCCGTGGTGGTGCCGTCGCCCGCGACGTCGTTGGTCTTGGTGGCGACGTTCTTGGCCAGCTGCGCGCCCAGGTTCTCGTACGGGTCGTCGAGCTCGACCTCGCGGGCGATCGTGACGCCGTCGTTGGTGACCTGCGGCCCGCCGAACGACTTGTCCAGCACGACGTGCCTGCCGCGCGGGCCGAGGGTCACCTTCACCGTGTCGGCGAGCTGGTTGACGCCGCGTTCCAGCGAGCGGCGGGCTTCCTCGTCGAAGGTGATCTGCTTAGCCATGGTTCAACAGCCCTTCAGCATGGGGATGTTCGATGCCGGTCCGCGCCCGCTCCGGCGCGAGCCCCGCCCGGCGGTCCGCGCGGTCGGCCCCGGATTCGTCCGGGGACCGCGCGCTCAGCGCCGCCCGGTCCGGCTCGCCGCAGCGCCGCCGCGCGGCGTGCGGAGCGTGCCCGGCGTTGGAGAGACCACCGCCCCGGGGTCCCGGAGGCGGGACCACCGGGGCGGTGGGATGCGCATGGTGCGGGTCGTCAGTTGACGACGGCCAGCACGTCGCGGGCGGAGAGGATCAGGTACTCCTCGCCGTTGTACTTGACCTCGGTCCCGCCGTACTTGGAGTAGATGACCACGTCACCCTCCTTGACGTCCACCGGAACCCGGTTGCCCTTTTCGTCGACGCGACCCGGGCCGACTGCCAGGACTTTGCCCTCCTGGGGCTTCTCCTTGGCGGTGTCCGGGATGACGATGCCGGACGCAGTGGTCGTCTCGGCCTCGCTCGCCTGGACAACGATCTTGTCCTCAAGCGGCTTGATGCTCGCCACGGTGTGACCTCCACCTTCTGGGGCCTGCGTAAGCGTTGGCTGGTTTGGTGACGGCTCCGTGACTCCCCGCCGTCGCGGGTGCCGGGGCGCTCCGGCGCCGTGCTGGTTGGCACTCTACCGAGGCGAGTGCCAAGCCTCAACAACGGGGACCGCTTACCCGCGTAATCCGAAGGCGGGAACCGGCGCGGACGGGTCCGGCCGCTCGCGGTGCCGGGCGATGCGGGCGCCGCGACGAGATCGCGCGGGACGGTTCCACCGGAACCGATCTCGGCCGACGATCAGCGCGCGGATCGCGCCGGGCGCAGCCACACCCGCCGCCGCGGCCTCGAACCCGATCTCGTTGACGATCTTCGCAGGTAGATCGGCTTGCGGGAAATGTCACCGGAACCCGAAGCAGGTTCACACCAGCCCGCTGCCGTGGCTTAGGTTCTGCCCCATGGCTCCGACGAAGCCCACGAACCGACCGTGGGAACGCCGCCCTCGCCCGTCCCGTCCGCCAGGGCCGTCCCGACCACCAACCCGGTCCGGCTGGCGCCCGCGCTGAACTCGGTTCCCGTCTTCGAGCTCGTTTAGGCGCTCGGGTGGCGGCAGCGGCCGACGCCGCTTGAAAACACCCGAGCCGAGCATCGGTCCCGGGACGGGAACTCGGAATCACCGCCGAGATCAACAGCTCCTCTTCGCTGAAAATTAACCAGCGCCCCATCGGGCGTCGGTAACTTGCCACTCGTTCGAGTTAAAGCCGGGGCGGTCGCCACGCCTGGTTCGCCGGTGGCCGCGCACCCGTGCCGGACACCGACGAACTGGGAGGACCCGACATGCCCGACCCCACCACGCCTCGATCCGTTTCCCGCCGCGCCGTGCTGCTCGGCGGCGCCGCCGCGCTCGGCACCACCGCCGTCGGCGGTTCGGCGCTGGCGAACGCCTTCGCGCTGCCCGGCGCGGGCAGCGGGCGGCCGCTGGCCGACCCGTTCACGCTCGGCGTCGCCTCCGGCGACCCGGTCGCCGACGGCGTCGTGCTCTGGACCCGGCTCGCGCCCGACCCCACCGCCGACGACGGCAAGGGCGGCATGCCCGAGCGCGTCGTGCCGGTGCAGTGGGAACTCGCCGAGGACGAGAACTTCAGCCGCATCGTGCAGCGCGGCGAAGCCCAGGCCGCCCCGGAACTCGGGCACAGCGTGCACGTCGAACTCGAGGGCCTGCGGCCCGGCGCGGAGTACTACTACCGGTTCCGCGCCGAAGGCAGCGTCTCGCCCGCCGCGTTGACCCGCACCGCCCCCGCGCCGGGCACGATGGGTGAGCTGAAGATGTGCTTCGCCTCCTGCGCGCACTACGGCGAGGGCTACTTCACCGCCTACCGCCGGATGGCCGAGGAGGAGCCGCAGCTGATCCTGCACCTCGGCGACTACCAGTACGAGTACGCCGCCGAGGACGGCGACGTGCGCAAGGTGCTCGGCCCGGAGACGCGCACGCTGGCGAACTACCGCCAGCGGCACGCGCAGTACAAGACCGACCCGGACCTGCAGCTCGCGCACGCCACCGCGCCGTGGGTCGTGGTGTGGGACGACCACGAGACGGAGAACAACTGGGCGGACGAGACACCGGAGAAACCGGACTCCGGCTTCCTGGACCGCCGCAAGGCCGCCTTCCAGGCGTACTACGAGAACATGCCGCTGCGCTCCACGGCCAAGCCCAAGGGCATCGACATGCAGCTCTACCGCCGGCTGCAGTGGGGCGACCTGACCACGTTCCACATGCTCGACACCCGGCAGTACCGGGACGACCAGCCGTGCGGCGACGAGGGCAACGTGGACTGCAAGGAGAGGCTGAACCCGGACCGCACGATCACCGGCTCGGAGCAGGAGCGGTGGCTGCTGGACGGGTTCGCGAACTCCTCGGCGCGCTGGGACGTGCTGGGCCAGCAGGTGTTCTTCTCCCGGCTGGACAACGACGTCGACGACGGGGTCGAGTTCAGCACCGACTCGTGGGCGGCGTACGTGGCCAACAGGGACCGGGTCGCCACCGCGCTCGGCGAGAGCAAGGTCCGCAACGGCGTGGTGCTCACCGGTGACGTGCACCGGCACTGGGCCGCGGAGGTGCAGACCGAGCACGAGAACACCGATTCCCCGGTGGTGGCCACCGAGTTCGTCACGACCTCGATCACCAGCGGCGGCGACGGCAGCGACGACGGCAAGCAGGACGTGCTCGCGGAGAACCCGCACGTGAAGTTCCACAAGAACCGGCGCGGCTACGTGCGGACCAAGTTCACCGCGGGCGAGCTGCGGGCGGACTACCGGGTGCTGCCGTACGTGTCGAAGAAGGACGCCGAGGTCTCCACGGCGAAGAGCTTCGTCGTCGAGGACGGCAAGCCCGCCTTGAACGAGGCGTGAGCAGCGGTAAGCACGGAAGCAACGAAGAAAGAAAGACAGCAAGTAAGCAAGGCGGGTGAGCGGGCCGCCCCATCGCCGGCGGTCCGCCCACTTCGATCAGCGCCGGGCGCGGCACACTTGGTGCGTGCGCTGGCGATGGTGGTTACTGGTGGCGGGCTCGCTCGGGCTGGCGGGCCTGCCCTCGGTCTGGGTCCGAGCGCGCAGCGCGGGCCGGATCCGCACGTTCGCCGACGTGCCGCCCGCCGAGGTGGCGCTGGTGCTCGGCGCCGGGGTGCGCTGGGACGGGCGGCCCAGCCGGATATTGGCCGGGCGGCTGGACGTCGCGCTCGCCCTGTACCGGTCCGGGCTGGTCGAGCAGCTGCTGGTCAGCGGGAGCCCGGAGTCGCGCGGGTACAGCGAACCGGTGGTCATGCGGGATTTCCTCGTGTCGCGGGGAGTTCCGCGCACGGCGGTGCTGCTGGACGAGTCCGGTGTGGACACGTGGTGCTCGTGCCGCGGTGCCGCGGAGGTGTTCGGGCTGCGCGCGGTCACCGTGGTCACCACCCGGTTCCACCTGCGCCGGGCGGTGGCGCTGTGCCGCCGCGCGGGCATCGACGCTTGCGGCGTCGGTCACGACGCGGCCGCCGACGGGCTGCGGCGGGTGTCCGCGCGCGGCGCGCGGCGTGAATTCCTGGCGACCACCAAGGCGTTCTGGCGCAGCCACTGAGCTGACTCCCAGGTCAATCAGAACTTCGGGTGGCATTTCCCTCTGCTGTCTGAATATGCCTTCCACGGGTCTCGACCATTGCGATTACCGCAACGCCACTGCTAGCGTCCGGCTTCGATCGGAGGAAGGGGCCGGGCCATGAACGACGAAGTGATCATCACCGCCGCGCTGACCGGCGCGGGCGACACGGTGGGCAAGAGCGAGCACGTGCCGGTGAGTCCCGAGCAGATCGCCGAATCCGCGGTGCAAGCCGCGAACGCGGGCGCCGCCGTGGTGCACATCCACGTGCGCGACGTGGAAACCGGCCAGGGTTCGCGCGAGGTGCCGCTGTACCGCGAGGTGGTGCGCCGCATTCGCGAGTCCGATGTGGACGTCGTGATCAACCTGACCGCGGGCATGGGCGGCGACCTGGTGATCGACCAGGACGACCCGCTCAAGCCGGTGGACGGCACCGACCTGGTCAACGGGTTGGACCGGCTGCCGCACGTCGAGGAGCTGCTGCCGGACATCTGCACGATGGACTGCGGTTCGCTGAACTTCGGCGAGGGCAGCCAGCTCTACATCAGCACCCCGGACATGCTGCGCGCGGGCGCGAAGCGGATCCAGGAGCTCGGCGTCAAGCCGGAGCTGGAGATCTTCGACACCGGCCAGCTGTGGTTCGCCACCAAGATGATCGAGGAAGGGCTGCTGGACGCTCCGCCGCTTTTCCAGCTGTGCATGGGAATTCCGTACGGCGCGCCGGCCGACCCCGGGCTGCTGCAATCGATGGTGCGGATGCTGCCGGAAGGCGCGAACTGGGCGAGCTTCTCGATCGGCCGCAACCAGTTCCCGTGGGTGGCGCAGTCGGCGCTGCTGGGCGGGCAGGTCCGGGTCGGGCTGGAGGACAACCTGTACCTGAGCAAGGGTGTGAAGGCCACGAACGCGCAGCTCGTGGAGCGCGCGGTGACGATCGTGGAGAGCTTGGGGTCGCGGGTGGCGACTCCGGACCAGGCGCGCGCCAAGCTCGGCCTGAAGCGGAGGTCCTGATGGCACCGCACGTCGCGTGCATCGGCGCCGGAGTCATCGGCGGCGGCTGGGTCGCGCACTTCCTGGCGCGGGGATACCGCGTGACCGCATGGGATCCGGACCCGGACTTCGGGCCGCGGCTGCGGCGGCTGGTTGATGCCGCGTGGCCTGCGCTGACCGAGCTGGGCCTGGCCGATGGCGCGACGCGGGACGACCTCACCTTCGCGTCCACTCTGGACGAGGCGGTGGCCGGGGCGGACTTCGTGCAGGAGAGCGCGCCGGAGGACCTGGAGATCAAGCAGGACCTGCTGGCCCGCATCGACGCCGCGACGCCCGCCGGCGTGGTGATCTCCTCGTCCACCTCCGGGTACGGCATGACCGAGATGCAGCAGCGCTGCGCCACCCCGGAACGCCTGGTGGTCGGGCATCCGTTCAACCCGCCGTACCTGATCCCGCTGGTCGAGGTCGTGGGCGGCGAGCGCACCGAGCGGTGGGCCGTCGAGCACGCTTCGCGCTTCTTCGAGGCGGCGGGCAAGTCGGTGATCACGATGGACCGCGAGGTGCCGGGTTTCATCGCCAACCGGCTGCAAGAGGCGCTGTGGCGGGAAGCGCTGCACATGGTGGCCGAGGGCGAGGCGACGGTCGCGCAGATCGACGCCTCGATCACCGAAGGCCCGGGGTTGCGGTGGCCGCTTTTCGGGCCGTGCCTGACCTTCCACCTCGCTGGCGGTGAAGGCGGGATGGCGCACATGCTCGACCAGTTCGGGCCGTCGCTGAAGTCGCCGTGGACCCGGCTGGAAGCTCCGGAACTCACCGACGACCTGCGGGAACGGATGATTCAGGGCTGCGCCGAAGAGGACGGCCGGGACATCTCCGAACTCGTCGCCGAGCGGGACCGCGCGGTGATCGCGGTGCTGCGGGCGGTGCGGGAAGTGCGGGAGGGTTCGTGAGCTGGCAGCTGCGGCAGCAAGTCCGTCCGGAGTGGATCGACTACAACGGGCACCTCAGCGAGGCGTACTACGTGCTGGTGTTCGGGTTCGCCACGGACGCGGTGATGGAGCGGATCGGTTTGGACGCCGCATACCGCGCCACGACCGGGCATTCGCTCTACACCGTCGAAGCGCACGTGCGGTACCTGCGGGAAGTCGGCCCGGATGCGGACATGGTCGTCACGTCCCGGATCGTCGGCGGCGGTGCGAAGAAGCTCTTGCTGTGCCACGAGATGACCGTGGACGGCGTGCTGCGCGCCACCGAGGAGGTCGTTGCGCTGCACGTCGGCTCCGACCGCGCGGTCCCGTTCCCGGACGACGTCGCCGACCGGATCACCGCGGCCATCGAGCCCGCCCCCGAGTACGCGGGCCGCTCGATCAGCTGAACCGCCGCCGAGCGAACGGACCGTTGGTCCAATCTAGTGGGACGAGCAGGCCGTTCACTCCGATCTCCGTTGCCCTGGCCGAGTGGCGCGCGGGCGTGTCGGCATGGGCCGATGTATTTGAGCGAACGGACCGTTCGACCAATCTAGTGGGACGAGCGGTCCGTTCACTCCTGGTGGTGTGCGGGGAGGTTGATGGTGTCGACCGGCAGGCCGGGGTTCGCGGAGATGTCCAGCGGGGACGGTCGCGCGCCGGAGGCCAGCACGTGCGCGCCGAGCGCGGCGATCATCGCGCCGTTGTCGGTGCACAGCCGGGGTTTCGGCACGCGCAGCGCGAGCCCGGCGGCAGCGCAGCGCTCCGCGGCCAGCGCGGCCAGCCGCGAATTCGCCGCAACGCCACCGGAAATGACCACCGTGTCCACGCCGAGCTCGTCGGCCGCGCGCACCGCCTTCGAGGTGAGCACGTCGGCCACCGCCTCCTGGAACGAGGCGCACACGTCGGCGACCGGCACTTCCCGCCCGGCCCGCTGCTCGTGCTCGACCCACCGGGCCACCGCCGTTTTCAGCCCGGAGAAGGAGAAATCGTGCCGCGAATCCCGCGGCCCGGTCAGCCCGCGCGGGAACTCGATCGCGTCCGCGGAGCCCTCCCGCGCCATCTTGTCGATCGGCGGCCCGCCCGGGTAAGGCAGGTCGAGGATGCGGGCGACCTTGTCGTACGCCTCCCCCGCCGCGTCGTCGATGGTGGAGCCGATCTGCGTGATGCTCTCGGCGACGCCTTCCACCAGCAGCAGCTGGGTGTGCCCGCCGGAGACCAGCATCGCCAGGCAGCGCTTGGGCAGCGGCCCGTGCTGCAGGGTGTCCACGGCGACGTGCCCGGCGAGGTGGTTGACGCCGTAGAGCGGCACGCCCAGCGCGGCCGAGTAGGCCTTGGCCGCGGCGACCCCGACCATCAGCGCTCCGGCCAGGCCGGGTCCGGCTGTCACCGCGATAGCGTCCACATCGGACAGACCGAGGCCGGATTCGTCCAGCGCGCGGCGCATCGTGGGCGCCATCGCGGCCAAGTGCGCACGGCTGGCGATCTCCGGCACCACCCCGCCGAAGCGGGCGTGCTCGTCGACGCTGGACGCGACCGCGTCCGCCAGCAGGCTCACCGAACCGTCCGGGCCGAGGCGCACCAGCCCGACGCCGGTTTCGTC
The DNA here is from genome assembly GCF_016526145.1 of Saccharopolyspora galaxeae. GTDB lineage: Bacteria > Actinomycetota > Actinomycetes > Mycobacteriales > Pseudonocardiaceae > Saccharopolyspora_C > Saccharopolyspora_C galaxeae. The sequence continues at coordinate 730,054 of NZ_JADDUE010000001.1, read as the reverse complement.
GCAGGAGCTCTCGATGCCGAGCACGATCCGGTCGGTGGCGGTCATTCCGGGCCACCTCCCTCCTGGTGTTCCGGTTCGCCCAGCGGCGGGCGGCGCATGGTGTGCGCGTCGGCGCCGGAGGGCTGGTAGTAGCGCCTGCGCAGGCCGACGATCTCGAAGCCGTGCGCCCGGTACATCTCGATCGCCGGTTCGTTGTCGGTGCGCACTTCGAGGAACGTCGTGGCGCGCTGCTCATCGGCGCGGGACAGCAGCCGCAGCAGCAGCGCCCGGCCGACGCCGCGGCGCTGGTGGTCCGGGTCGACGCCGATGGTGTGCACCTCGGCTTCCGGCGGGCGCCCGGTCAGCGCCAGGCCCGCGTAGCCGATCAGCACCTCGCCGTCGTAGGCGCCGAAATAGAGGTGGCCGCGGTCGAGTTCCGAGGTGAACGAGGCGAGCGACCACGGATCGTCGCCGGGGAACAGCACCTGCTCCAGCTCGGCGCAGCGCTTCAGGTCGCGGCGGCGCAGCTTCGCCACGAACGGCCCGCTCACGGCGTGCCTCCCGAATCCACCGGGCTGACCTGCTTGCGCGGTGCGGGCGCTGCGGCGTCCGGGCGCCGCAGGTACATCGGCACCAGCGGGAGCGGTTCGGCGCCGGAGAGCACTTCACCGCGGGCGGCCGCGACCAGCCCGGTCGGCGTCGGATGCTGCGGTTCCAGCACGTCGAGCCCGAAGCTGTCGCGGTGCTCGGCGGCCATCGTCCCGGCCGCGTGGTCCAGGTCGAGCCCGTCGATCTCGGCGGGCACGTCCTGCGGGCGGTGCACGTGCGGGCCGGTCAGCCGGGAGCGGTCGCTGCCGTAGGCGGCCCAGTAGACCTCCTTGCGGCGCGCATCGGTGGCGACCAGCAGCCGCATCCCGCCGGTCGCGCCCGCCACGGCGGCCCCGGGTTCGCCGATGTCGGCGATCGCGCCCGCGTCCGGGGTCGCGCCGGGTACCGCGGCAGCGATCGCGTCGAGGCTGCACACCGGATGCACCGGCACGTCCAGGGCGTGCCCGAGAGCGCCCGCGGTGACCATGCCCGCGCGCAGCCCGGTGAACGGTCCGGGTCCGGAGCCGACGACGACCGCGTCGGCGTCGGAGAGCTGGTGGCCGGCTTCGGCGACCGCGGCCATCAGGTGCGGGGTGAGCAGCTCACCGTGCGCCCGCGCGTTGATCGTCACACGTTGCGCGAGGGGCCGCGGCCCGCCGCCGTCCAGGGCGACCAGTCCCGCGGTGACCGCGGGCGTCGAGGTGTCCAGCGCGATGACGAGCACAGCACTGCAGATTACGTCAAGCCTGGTCACCGCCGGTCGACGGGTGCTCGGCAGGGATGCGGGGCGCACCCGGCCCGCCCGAGCTGCGGATGCTGCTGCCGAACCACGCGTTGCCAGCGGAGCAGGAACGCACCACGCAGCACATGCGCCTGCTGTTCCGAGGCTGCGGACACCGGGCCTCCGGCCCGAGCGACTCCGCTAACGCCGATGGGCCCGGCGTTCAGCGTCGGTCTGCACGAAGCTCTCGCAAGACACGGTCGCGGTCAGGACTCTCCGCGGCCCAGCAGCGTCCCCCGCGGCGGTCCGGTGACGTCGATCCGGTTGCCGCGCAGCCAGGTTTGGCGCACCCGCCCGGCGAGCGCGCGGTCGTGATAAGCGGAGACCGGGTTGCGGTGCTGCAACGCGGCGGCGTCGACCACGAAGGCGTCGTCCGGCGCGAACACGCACAGGTCCGCGTCGGCGCCGACCGCCAGCGAGCCCTTCCGGTTCAGTCCGGCGATCTCCGAGGTGCGACCGGCCATCCACCGCACGACGTCGCTGAGCCCGTGCCCGCGCAACCGCGCCTGCGTCCAGATCGCGGAGAGCCCGAGCTGGAGGCTGGAAACGCCGCCCCACGCGACGCCGAAGTCCCCGATGTCGAGCCGTTTCAGCTCCGGGGTGCACGGCGAGTGGTCGCTGACGATGCAGTCGATCGTTCCGTCGGCGAGCCCGCGCCAGAGCGCTTCCCGGTTCTGCGCTTCGCGGATCGGCGGGCAGCACTTGAACTGGGTCGCGCCGTCCGGGATCTCCTCGGAGGTGAAGCACAGGTAGTGCGGGCAGGTCTCGACGGTCACCCGGACTCCGTCCGCCTTCGCCGAAGCGATCATCGACAGTGCGTCCGAAGAGGACAGGTGCAGGATGTGCACCCGGCCGCCGATGCGCCGCGCGAGATCCAGGACCTGCGCGATGGCGGCGTTCTCCGCGCTGCGCGGCCGGGAGGCCAGGAAGTCGCCGTAGTGCTCGCCGTGCGCGCTCGGGGCGTGGTCGATGGCCTCGGAGTTCTCCGCGTGCACGATCATCAGCGCGTCGTCGGTGGCCAGCTCGGTCAGTGCTTCGACGAGTTCTTCGGAGTTCAGCGGCGGGAACTCGTCCACCCCGGAATGCAGCAGGAAGCACTTGAAGCCGAACACCCCGGCCTCGTGCAGCCCGTGCAGCCGCTCGCGGTTGCCGGGGATCGCGCCGCCCCAGAAACCGACGTCGATGTGCACCTGATCGCGGGCGGTTTTCCGCTTCACGTCGAGGGATTCGGTGTCGACGGTGGGCGGGAGGCTGTTCAGCGGCATGTCGACGAGCGTGGTGATGCCGCCTTCCGCGGCGGCCCGGGTGGCGGTGGCGAAGCCTTCCCACTCGGTGCGGCCGGGGTCGTTGACGTGCACGTGGGTGTCGACGAGGCCGGGCAGCAGCGCTTCGTCCTCAGCGAGTTCCACGGTGCGCTCGGCGGGCAGTGCCGCGTCGAAGGCTTCGACGGCGGCGATCCGGCCGTCGCGAACGGCGAGGCTGCCCGGCGCTTCCCCGCGCGGGCCGATCATCCGCCGCGCCCGGAAGACCACGTCGAACTGCTCGGTCACACCGGCCTCCTCACCGTCGGGATGGTCGCAACAAGGTGTTGCTCTTGGTCAAGCCCGCGGCGGCTTGCGCGGCCCTGCCGGCCAGCCGCCCCGCGACGTATACGTTTCGGTATACGAAGCTAGAGCGCCGTTCCCTCCGGGTCAACCGCCGCCCGTCCGGAGCGAAGGTCCCCTTCGGCCGAATGGAACGAACGACCCCTTCACTCCCGAACCCCGCGCACCGCCGACACACCGACGCGACACCCGCCCCGCGCAGAGCACGAGGGGTCCGTCCACCGGGCAGAGGGAGCGAAGAGGTCCTTCATCCGGCTCCCGGGCGGGCCGGTTCAGAACAGCATTCGCTCCAGAACCATGGCGCGGCTGGCGCGCACGTGGCCGAGCGCCAGCTCCGCGGCGCGATCGGCGTCCCCGGCGGCGATCGCCGCGTGCAGCTCGGCGTGCTCCCCGCACACCCGCTGCGGCTCCAGGTTCAGCCGGAACAGCCACGCGAGCCTGCCGTGCAGCGGCTCCAACATGGAGGCCAGCAGTTCGTTCCCGGACAACGCGACCAGCCGGTCGTGGAACTCGGTGTTCGCCGCCGACATCGCGTCGGTGTCGGAGTCCTGCCACGCCTGCCGCGACCGCCCGGCCAGCTCGCCGAGCCGCTGCACCTCGGCCTGCGAAGCGCGGTTCGCGGCCAGCCGCGCCGCCAGCCCCTCCAGCGCCTCGCGCACGTCGAACAGCTCCTCGACCTGCCTGCGGTCCAGGCTGCGCACGAACACCCCGCGCCGGTTCGGCTGCACCTCGACGAGCCCTTCGCTCTGCAACATGCGAATGGCCTCGCGCACCGGAACCCGGGAAATGCCGAACTCGGCGGCGATCTCCTGCTCGTAGAGGCGGTCGCCGGGCCGCAGCGCGCCTTCGCTGATCCGGTCCTGCAACGCCCGCCGGACCTGGTCCCGCAACGGAACCTTCGCCGCCTCGGTCACCGCGCACTCCTCCCCATCGCCCCCAGCCTAGGGTGCTCGCTCCGGCGTTCGCCGCGGTCCGCGATCTCTTCGCAGCGGCCAGCGCGACCGGGATTCTCAGCCGAGCCAGTTCGCGGCGATGCGGCGGGCCAGTTCGGGCAGCAGCGATGCGGCGTCGCGGATGCAGCGCTGCGGGTCCGGTTCGATGTCGGTGAGCGCGTGCACGTCGGCGAACCCGGCTTCACGCAGCCGCTCCGGCGTCAGCACGCACCGGCCCGCGACCGCGACCACCGGCACGCCTGCCGCGGCGGCCCGGCCTGCCACCACCGACGGCGCCTTGCCGTGCAGCGTCTGCTCGTCCAGCGCGCCCTCACCCGTGATGACCAGCGCGGATCCCGGCAGCGCCGAGTCGAATCCGACGAGCTCGAGCACCAGGTCCGCGCCGGAACGCTGCCGCGCACCGAGCACCGCCATCGCCGCGTAGCCGACGCCGCCTGCCGCACCGGCGCCTTCCTGCTGGGCCACGTCTTCCCCGCCCGCGCGGGTCACCGCTCGCGACCAGCTCTTCAGCGCGGAATCCAGCAGCCGGACCTGGGTGGGATCGGCACCCTTCTGCGGCCCGTACACGTGCGCGGCACCGTGCTCCCCGAGCAGCGGATTGTCCACATCGGACGCCAGGGTGATCTCGGCTTCGGCCACCCGCGGGTCCAGCCCGCCGAGGTCGACCGAGGCCAGTTCCACCAGTCCCCCGCCGCCGGGCGGCAGCGGTTTGCCCGCGTCGGCCAGCAGCCGGGCGCCGAGCGCGGCGATCATGCCCGCGCCGCCGTCGGTGCAGGCGCTGCCGCCGACCCCGATCACGATCTTGCGAGCGCCCGCGTCCAGCGCCGCGCGGACCAGCTCACCGGTGCCGAAGCTGGAGGCGGTCATCGGCGCGAGCTCGCGCTGCGGCAGCAGCGCCAGACCGGAGGCCCCGGCGAGTTCGATCACGGCGGTGTCCCCCTGCACCGCGATCTCGGTGCCGATCGGGGTGCCGACCGGCCCGGTCACCCGCACCGGCACCGACTTGTAACCGGCGGCGAGCGCGGCCTGCACGGTTCCGTCGCCGCCGTCGGCGACCGGCGTCCGCCGCACCTCGATCCCGGGCATCCCTGCGGCCAGCGCGTCCGCGACACCCGGGGCGGTCAACGACCCCTTGAACTTGTCCGGCGCGATCAGGACGGGACCGGGCACGGTGCTCTCCTCACTGACGACTGGTTACCCGCACATTCCACCCGACTCGCCCGATCAGCGGAAGCCCGCTTGATCACTTCTCACCTTGCGGAGCAGGCCGGGCCGTTCGTGGATCTGCTCACCGGCAGCTCCGGACCGGCCCGGTCGCCCTCGTCCGGCGTCGTAGGCTGGGCGGAATCCGGCCCGCCCCGCACTCGACGGAGGCCCCCATGCACCCGACCGAATCGCAGGTCACGGCCCAATCACCAGTGACGGCCGAGTTCACCACCGAGCCGTTCCGCGGCGAGGGGGAACCGCCGCAGCACGCGGTGGCCGCGCGGGACCGGCTGCGGGCGGCCGGGCTGGAGCCGGACTTCGGCCCGCTCGGCACCTCGGTCACCGGCCCGCGCGAGACCGTGCTCGGCGCGCTGTCCGGCGTCTTCGACACCGCGTTGGCGGCCGGGGCGAACCGGATCACGCTTCAGATCACCACCGACGAGCCCTGATCGACGCCCCTGATCCGCGCCGGGCGCTGCCCCACCCGCTGCGCGCTCCGTCCGCGGCGCACTCCTTATTAGGCTGTTCGCGTGCATGAGTTGGCTTCCGCGATCGAGCCGCTGCTGACGCGGCTCGACGCCACCGCAGTTCCGGTCGAGCAGCGGGAAGCCGGCGACGTGCTGCTGTACTGGGAAGGCGAGCCCGCGCTGGCGGTGCGCCTACCGGGCGCGGAGCTGACGAGCGCGCTGGACCGGCTGATCGCCGAGGTGGAGGCGGAGCTGGGCGCGCGCCTGCCGGAGCTGGAACGGGCCGAGAAGCAGCGGGCGGTCCGGCTGCTGGAGGAGCGCGGCGCGTTCACGTTGCGCAAGTCGGTGGAGTCGGTGGCCAAGGCGCTGGGCGTCAGCCGATTCACCGTCTACAACTACCTCAATCGCGAATAGCCCTCCCCACCAGCAATTTCAACAAAGTGTTGACACCGTTCGGCGGTGGTCGTAGCTTCCTTTCCCAACGAAATGGAGGGGAGCCCGATGTCCGCACCCGACCGGTTCAACACCGCGGATCGGCCCGCGCTGCTCGCCGAGCTGCGGGCGTGCCTGGACGTGCCGCGCTGGGCCGCAGTGGTCGCCGACGCCCGGCCGTACGACTCGTCGCGGGAGCTCCGCGACCGGGCCGACCAAGCCGCCCGCGACCTCACCGACGACGAAGTGCACGCCGCGCTGTCCGCGCACCCGCGGATCGGTGAACGCCCTTCGGGGCAGGGCGCGGAAGCCGCGCACTCGAAATCGGAGCAGTCCGGTGTGGACTTCCGGGACGCGGAGCTGGCGAGCGCGCTGCGGACGGCGAACGCGGAGTACGAGGACCGCTTCGGCCACGTCTACCTGGTTTGCGCCAGCGGCCGCAGCGGTGCCGAATTGCTGGAGGTGCTGCGCTCCCGGCTGCACAACGACCCGCGCACCGAGCTGGGCGTGGTGGCCGACGAACTGCGCAAGATCGCGCTGCTGCGATTGGAGAAGGTCCTCGAATGAGCGCTGTGACGACGCACGTGCTGGACGCCGCGCTGGGCCGCCCGGCGACCGGCGTCACCGTCCGCCTGGCCGGCGCGGAGTCGACGTTGGCCGAAGGCGTCACCGACGGCGACGGCCGGATCCCGGAGTTCGGCCCGGATTCGCTGGCAGCGGGCGACTACGAGGTGATCTTCGAGACCGGCGACTACTTCGCCCGCCAGGGCACCGAAACCTTCTACCCGCGGGTCCGGATCCCGTTCCGGATCACCGATCCCGCCCAGCACTACCACGTTCCGCTGCTGCTGAGCCCGTTCGCGTTCTCCACCTACCGAGGGAGCTGATCCTCAATGGGCATCGTCATGGGACCGAATCAGTACGGGAAGGCCGAAGTCCGCTTGGTGGCGGTGGATCGCGCCACCAGCAGGCACGGCCTCCGCGATCTGACCGTGAGCACCGCGCTGCGCGGGAAGTTCGACGAGGCGCACTACACCGGCGACAACACCAACGTGCTGCCGACCGACACGCAGAAGAACACCGCCTACGCCTTCGCCAAGCAGGCCCCGATCGGCGCGATCGAGGACTTCGCGCTGCGGCTGGGCAGGCACTTCATCGACACGCAAGAACCCGTGCACGGCGCGCGCGTGCTGGTCGAGGAACACCCGTGGGCGCGCATTCCGGTCGGCGGCGAAGGCCACGACCACGCCTTCCACCGCGACGGCGACGAGGCCAGGACGGTCGCGGTCACCTTGGACGGCTCGGTGTCGCACGTCGTCGCGGGCCTGAAGAACCTGGTGGTGCTGAAGTCGACCGGCTCGGAGTTCTGGGGCTACCCGAAGGACGAGTACACCACGCTGCAGGAGACCACCGACCGGATCTTGTCCACCGCGGTGACCGCGCGCTGGCGCTACCTCGGCACCGACGTGGATTGGGACAAGAGCTTCGGCGAAATCCGCGCCACCATGCTCGAGGCGTTCGCCACGACGCACAGCTACGCCTTGCAGCAGACGCTGTACGAAATGGGCCGCTCGGTGCTGGAAAAGCACCCGGAGGTCGCCGAAGTCCGGTTGTCGCTGCCGAACAAGCACAACTTCCTGGTCGACATGAGCCCGTTCGGGATGGTCAACGAAAACGAGGTCTTCTTCGCCGCGGACCGCCCGTACGGCCTGATCGAAGGCACCGTGACCCGCGACGACGTCGAACCCGCTGCGGCCGCCTGGTACAGCCTCCCGGAGTTCTGAGGTAACCGGCGAACTCCGCAGGCAGTTTTCTCAACTTCTCACCACTCGCGATTCCGCGCGCCCTGGAACGGGCGATCAGCGTTGATCCGACGGAAACCCGGCGAGGGCTCCTCCCGGGTAGCACTCGAGCCGAAATCCCTCCCGGCCTAGGAGTCCGCGATGGCCCTCGATGAAACAGCCGCCGTGCATCCGGTGGACAAGATTCCCCCGCCGCCCAAGATGGCCGCGTTCGGGTTGCAGCACGTCGCCGCGATGTACGCGGGCGTGGTGGCGCCGCCGCTGATCATCGGTGAGTCCTTGGGGCTGTCCGCGGTGCAGCGGACGTTGCTGATCGGCGCGAGCCTGTTCACCGCCGGGCTGGCGACTCTGTTGCAGTCGCTGGGGATTTGGCGGATCGGGGCGCGGCTGCCGTTCGTCAACGGCGTCACTTTCGGCTCAGTGGCACCGATTCTGGCGATCGTGGCACAACCGGTGAGCGGCAATCCGCTGTCGGTCGTCTACGGCGCGGTGCTGATCGCCGGTGTGCTGGCGTTCCTGGCCGCGCCGTTCTTCTCGCGCCTGGTGCGGTTCTTCCCGCCGGTCGTGAACGGCACCGTGATCACGCTGATCGGGCTGTCGCTGATGCCGGTGGGCATCAAGTGGATGGCCGGGCAGAACCAGTCGGCACCGGACTACGGCTCACCCGCGCGGATCGTGCTGGGCGCGGTGACGCTGGTGCTGGTGCTGCTGCTCAACCGGTTCCTGAAGGGCTTCTGGAACCGCATCGCGCTGCTGATCGGCCTGCTGATCGGCACCTTGCTGGCGTGGCCGTTCGGGCTGGTGGACACCTCGACGTTCGAGCAGGCGCCGGTGTTCCACCTGCCGATGCCGTTCGAGCTGGGCACGCCGTCGTTCAGCGTCAGCGCCACGCTCTCGATGTGCGTGGTGATGCTGGTGGCGATGATGGAGAGCACCGCGGACATGATCGCGCTGGGCGAGATCGTGGACCGCCCCGCCGATGAGAGCACCATCGCGGCCGGGTTGCGGGCCGATGGCGCGGGAAGCGCGATCAGCGCGCTGTTCGGCGGTTTCACCTGCAGCGCGTTCGCGCAGAACATCGGGCTGGTCGCGCTCACCAGGGTGCGCAGCCGCTTCGTCGTCGCAGCAGCGGGCGGGATTCTGGTGCTGCTCGGGTTGTTCCCGATCGCGGGCGCGATGGTTTCCCTCGTGCCGCAACCGGTTCTGGGCGGCGCCGCGCTGGTGCTGTTCGGTTCGGTGGCGGCCAGCGGGATCCGCACGCTGGGCCGCGCCGACCTCGGCGATCCGTTCCAGCAGCTGATCGTGGCCGCATCGCTGGGTATCGGACTGATCCCGGTCGTGCAGCCGGAGTTCTACGAGCACGCCCCGGCCGCCCTTCGCACGGTCCTGGATTCCGGGATCAGCACCGGCTGCCTCGCCGCTCTCGTGCTGAACCTGCTGTTCTCCCGCAGAAAGGCAGCGGCCGAGGCCTCCTAGCGCAGGGACCGGTCCGCGAACCCGAAAAAGCCGACAAGGGTTATCCCGAAGGTTCGCGGAATCCCACCGGATCGTTCCCGGAACCGCCCGCGGCGGCGGAATACTGGCGGCCCGTGCTCGAGACCTATCTGCTACCGATCCGCGCATCCGCATTGATCTTCCCGGCGCTGGCATTCGTGATGCTCGTCCCGGTCGCGGTCGTGCTGTACCGCCGCCACGGCGTGATGCGCTGGTCGGCATTGTCGTTCTACACGTTCGCGTATTACGGGATCGCGACGTGCTGCCTCGTCATCATGCCGCTGCCGAGCGGGTCGGTGGACGTGTGCACCAAGTACGCGAAGATGCGCGAGCCGCAGCTGATCCCGGGTTCCACGTTCGGCGACGTGTGGAAGGAAGCGGACCACCAGTTCACGCTGAGCGCGCTGATCCTCACCAATCCGGCGGTCTACAAGACCGTCTTCAACATCGCGCTGATCGTCCCGCTCGGCATGTTCCTGCGCTACCTGCTGCGCTGGGGCCTGCTACCCACGACGCTGGCGGGTCTGGGCACTTCGCTGCTGTTCGAGATCACCCAGTACACCGGGCTGTTCGGGATCTACCCCTGCCCGTACCGGCTGGCCGATGTGGACGATTTGATCGTGAACACCTCCGGTGCGGTGATCGGCTGGCTGCTGGCCGGTCCGATCGTGCGGCGGCTTTCGCACCCGCGGCACTTCGACGATCGGGTGCTGGCGCGGCATCCCGTCCCCTTCGGGCGGCGCGTGGTGGCACTGCTGCTGGACTGGACGGGCTGCTTGGCGTGCGCGGTGGTCGCGGCGTTCCCCGCGTACTGGATGTCCGTCGACTTTCGCCTGATGTCGGGCGCGGCAGCGGTGGTCTTCCTGGCGTGGTTCGTGGGACTGCCGAGGCTGACCGGGACCACACCGGGCAAGTGGCTCCTGCTGCTGCGACTGACCACTGCGGACGGAAAGCGGCCCACGGCGGGGAAGTTGCTGTTGCGCGCCTTGCTGATGGCGCTTCCGGTCGTGCCGCCCATGGCGATGTACGGCGGAGGGGCGCTGGTCCTGCTGGTCAACCTCGTGTCCGAAGCGGACGTGTGGCGAGGGATCGTCGCGCAGATCCAGCAGAACCCGGCGTACGTGCAGCAGCAGGTCTTCGACACGTTCGATGGCCGCACGCTGGTGCGTTGCCTGGTGTTGGCGGTGCCCGTCGTGTTCATCCACATCGGGCTCGTGGTGTACGCGGTGGTGGTGCGGCGGAATCCGCAGGACCGCAGCGTGCACGAGCTGGCCTCCGGGGTGTCGAACTCCGCGCTGCCGCACACCCGCGCCACGCGCGAATCCGCCCCCGAAGCGGGCGCGGTCGAATACGCCACCTCGGCCGAGAAATGACCCACTCCCCGTGATCTCCGCCCGCATTCTCCGCACCATCAGGTGATCCACTCCCCCGATCTTTCCGAGCGAACGGACTGTTCGGCTGATCTAGTCGGACGAGCGGTCCGTTCGCTCGGACCTGCTCGCTCGGATGAGTGTCACTCGTGAGGTGAACGTGGCGGGCGGGGCCGGAGGGGCGCGACTGAACTGGCACGGACACCGAAGGAGGGACCGTGCCGCGAAAGCGCTCCAGCGTCAGCCTGCTCGCCGCCATTCTCCTGCTGATCTTGTCGCCGAACGCGCAAGCGCGCGAACCGACCAGGGGGCCCGAGTTGGCACAGCAGGTCATCAACCGCAATTTCCCCGATCCCGACGTCTTCACCGAGGACGACACCTACTACGCCTACGCCACCAACACCGGCGGATATCACGTGCAATTGGCGACCGCGTCGGATCCGGCCGGTCCGTGGCAGCAACGCCCCGACGTGCTCCCGAAACTCCCGCCGTGGATCGGTCCTTCCGAGTCCGGCAGCCTGAACATCTGGGCGCCCGATGTCAGCGCCCGCGACGACGGCACCTACCTGCTCTACTACACCGCGAATCACGCGCCTTCCGGCAGGCAATGCATCGGTGCCGCGGTCGCGGATTCCCCGCTCGGCCCGTTCGAGCCGACGAGTCCGGAACCGCTGATCTGCGCACCGGGCCAGGGCGACGTGATCGACCCGGCGAGTTTCGTCGACGACGACGGAAAGCGGTATCTGCTCTACAAGGATTCCCGTGGCGCGCGGGCGCGCAGCGGCCCGTCGACCATCCACTTGCGACCGGTCGCCGCGGACGGACTCACCCCCGCGGGCGCGGACGTGTCGTTGCTGAGCGCGGACCGTCCGGAGGAGAACGGTGTCGTGGAGGCTCCGACGCTGGTGCGCCGCCCGGAGGGATACGTGCTGTTCTATTCCGGGAACACCTTCGACAGCGGGGATTACTTCACCAACTACGCCACCGCGCCGAGCCCGACCGGCCCGTTCACCAAGGCTCCCGGCACGTTGCTGAGCAAGGAAGCCTTGGGCGGCTCGGTCCGCAATCCCGGCGGCCAGGACGTTTTCGACGATGGCGACCGGATCGCGTTCCACGGCGATCTGCCCGCACCGCCCGGTGATCGCGGGCTCTACATGGGCGGGCTCTCGTGGGACGGCTTGAATCCGGTGCTGAGCCCGGAATCCCGAACCTGACCGACTCCCGCGCGACCGGACTCCCGCACTGAGCGGCCGCGCGCGGAATACACCCGATCGTGGCCTGCGCAAACCGTTCAATCCGAAGGCCGCGCGGGCTAGAGTTCCGATCAGTCCCATTCCGATGGCGCGCGATCTCCTTGCGAGGCAACCGGATGGGGCAAGGGAGGGAGCGGACCCGGCGTCCACAGCGGACACCGGGTCCGTTTTATCGTGTTCATGCTGCTCCATTTGTCCTAGTAGGACTGCGCCGGTCAGCGCATTCTGCGATCGGACGGTGACAGGACGCAACGACCGTAGTCAGGCTGTCGTTGTTGCCTTGAAAAGTTTCACCAATCTCGGGAGCAGCCCATGCGCTTGCGAGCCTTAGTAGCAACGGTCGCCGGAGTGACCGCGTTGGCAGCGCCGACCGCCTCGGCCGCCGACACCACCGACCCCCTCGCAAGCCAGCAGTGGGGACTCGACCAGGTCCACGCCACGGATGCTTGGAACAACAGCACCGGCGCGGGCCAGACGATCGCCGTGGTCGACACCGGTGTCGACATGGGACACCCGGATCTGCAGTCGCAGCTGGTGCCGGGCGCGACGTTCGCCTGCGGCGGGGGGCCTGCGCCGTGCGGCGACGGCGACTGGCGCGGGCCGGACGGGGTCGGTCAGGAGACCGATATCCACGGCACGCACGTCTCCGGCATCGCGGCTGCGGCGGCGAACAACGGTGTCGGCGGTGCGGGCGTCGCCCCCGACGCGAAGATCATGCCGGTGAAGGTGCTGGAGAACGGTTCCGGCTCGTTCGCCGACATCGGTGCGGGCATCCGCTACGCCGCCGACAACGGCGCCAACGTGATCAACCTGAGCTTGGGCGCGCCGCCCGGCTCGCAGCTGCTGACGCTGCTCGGCCTCAACGCCGACGCGAAGGACGCGGTGGCCTACGCCCGCGAGAAGGGCGTCGTCGTGGTCGCTTCCGCGGGCAACGAGACCGCGCCGCTGTGCGACACCCCGTCTTGGGAGCAGGGCGCGATGTGCGTCGCGGCCAGCGACCGCGGTGAGCAGCGGGCGAACTACTCCAACTTCGGCTTGAAGCTGGACATGAAGGCCGTGACCGCTCCGGGCGGCGCGGGCAACAAGGTCTGCGCGGACGACATCATCGCCACGGTGCCGCGCGGCATGGGCACGCCGAAGTGCGGGCAGCCGGATTACGACGCGCTGGCGGGCACTTCGATGGCCGCGCCGCACGTGTCCGGGCTGGCGGCGTTGCTGACCGCGCAGGGCCGTTCGGCCGACCAGGTCGAGAAGGCGCTGATGGACACCGCGCACGCCCCCGGTAGCAACGAGACCGGGAAGTACGACCTGCAGTACGGCCACGGGATCGTGGACGCGGCGGCCGCAACCGCGGCTCCGTGAGGTCGTTGTTCTGAATGAGCCGGTGGTCGGTCCACACGCCGGGTGGACCGCCCACCGGTTTTTTATGCCCGGAGACTGTCCTTCAGCAGTTCCGGCCCGCCCGCTGGTTCGCCGCCCGCACGCCGTGCTCCACCGGGATCAGGTCGCGCTGCCAGGGCGGCGGATCGGGCACTCGGCTCGGCTTTTTCTCGTTGTAGCCCTCGGCCGTCTGCGTCGGCGCCTCCGGCGTAACCGGCTGGCCTGTTTCGGGATCGGGCCGCGGTGGCAGGTCGGCGGTGGTGTCGTCAGTAGCCATGCCGTGCTTTCCGGCTCGCGCGAATGCCCTCGGCACCTTCGTGCAGGCAGCAGTCCGATGACCGGTGCACGCGCCGGACGGACCGGTCACCGAATTCTGTTGTTATGGCCGACTTTCCGGCCTACCGCCCGGCGAGCGCGTTGAGCTGGTCGCGGATCACTTCGGCGTTGTGGTGGCCGAGCGGGTCGAGGATGGCGAGTGCTTGTTGCCAGGTGTGCCGGGCGGCTTCCGTATCGCCGTTGGTGTGCTGGGCTTTTCCGAGTTCGGTGAGGCTTTCGGCTTCGCCTGCCGAGTGGCCGATGCGCCGCCGGTGCTCGACGGCTCGGCCGCAGGTTTCGATGGCGTCGGCGATGTTTCCGGCGAGCAGGTGCGCGGTCGCGAGCCGGTGCAGGACGTAGCCGCGGCCGAATTCGTCCCATTCGAGTTCGAGGGCACGGCGCAGCAGCGGGAACGCTTCGTCGAATTCGCCGCAGTGCGCCAATGCCACGCCCAGCAGCGAGTCGGTCGTGAGCTGCTGGGTCGCGAGCGATTCCGGAACTGCTTCGCAGGTGCCGCCCAGCTCGTCCAAGATCCGTTTCGCGTGGCGCGCGGAAGTCACCGCGTCGGCGTACTGCTGCGCATCGAGGCACATCAGCGCCGATCCGCAGCTGGTGATCGCGGTCCACATCCGCTCGCCCATCGCTTCGAACAGGCCGGCGGCGATCCGCGCGTTCTCGCTCGCCCGGTCCAGTTCCCGCAGGCGCCAGCAGGCTTCGCTGAGGTCGGCGTGCAATCGGGCCAGTGCGGGCCGATCGTCGTTCTGCCGGGCCGCTTCGATTCCGGCGGTGCTGCTGGTCTTCAGTTCGCTGATCAGTCCGCGAAGCCGCATCGGATAGGTGGCGGCGTTCGCGAGCCACCCGGCTCGCGGCATTCCGAGTGCGGTCGTTTGCCGGATGGTGGCGAGAACACCCGCGTGTTCGGCGTCCCACCACGCCAATGCTTCGTCGTAGTCCGCGAACGAGCAGTTCAGCTGCTCGTCGACGTATTCGAGTTCGACCAGGTCACGAGCGGGCGCCAACTGCCGGTTCGCGGCGTAGGTGGCGTAGAGGTGGTGGTCGAGCAGCCGTTGCAATGCTGCCGTGCGGTCGGATTCGGTGTCGTCGGCGTGCGCGCGTTCGCGCGCGTAGGCGCGCAGCAGGTCGTGGAAGACGTAGCGGTCGCCCGCCCGGCGAGTCACCAGATGCGCCCGGCCCAGCTCACCGAGGAGTTTCCGCGCCGACCGGTGATCGACGCCCGCGAGCGCGGCAGCGGCGCCGAGGCTGACGTCCGGCGAAATCGGCAACCCCAGCAGCCGGAACAACCGCGCGGCCGGGGGTGAGAGCGTGCGGTAGGACCAGGAGAACACCGCCCGGATTCCGGTTATGCCGCCCGCATCGAGGGCATCGAGCCGATCGTGCTCGTCGGCGAGATCGGCGACCAGATCGCCCAGCGGCACATCCGGTTCGGCCGCGGCCTGCACCGAGACCAGCGTTAACGCCAGTGGCAACCCGGCACAGAACTCCAACAGAGTCGCGGCCGCGTCCGGCTCCGCGTCCAGCCGCTCGGCGCCGAGGTGCCGCGCGAGCAGTTGGTGCCCTTCTCCGGGAGTGAGGGTGTCGAGGGCGAGTCGCTGCGCCCCGTGGTGCGTCACCAGTCCGTCCAGCCGCTGGCGGCTGGTGACCACCACCAGACATCCTGCCGCCCCGGGCAACAACGGCAGCACCTGCTCGGCATCTCTGGCGTTATCCAGCACCAGCAGCATTCGCCGCCCATGCGCCAGAGTGCGGTACTGCGCCGCCCGCGCTTGCTCGGACGCCGGGATCGCATCCGGTTCCATCCCGAGCGCCGTCAGGAAACCCGCCAATGCCTCCGCGGAAGTCACCGGCTCGGCTGCCGGATCGAACCCGCGCAGGTTCACGTACAACTCGCCGTCGGGGAACTGGTCGCGCACCTTGTGCGCCCACTCCACCACCAGCGTCGACTTCCCGACCCCGGCCAGCCCAGAGATCATCGAGACCAGCAGGGTGTGTTGCGCACCGGAACCGTTGAGCAGCGTGGTCAACGCGTCCTGTTCGACCGTGCGGTTGATGAAATGCCGCGCCGTCGCCGGAAGCTGACGAGGTGGCGCCGCCGAGGCGCCTTCGCGCGCCGCCGAACCATGGACGTGCACGTCGCCATGGATGTGCTGCGCCTGGACGACGTTTTCGCCGTCCGACGCGCTGTTGTGCACGCCTTCGCCTGGAGTCCCTACGGTCGATCCCTCCATCAGCGGGACCGGTCGAAGCGGCCGGACTTCAAGTCCTGCAAGAAGAAACCCCACGTCGCGGCGGGGACGGTGAAGTGCCCGGCCGCGCGGTTCTTCGAGTCGCGGACGCCTGCCGTGTCCGGCGATAACGCGACCTCCACACAGTTGACCGACGTGCCGCTCCTACTGCTCTTGCGCCATACCCGCTCGTTCATGGACAAGCCCTTCCGCGATCTGGTTGATCAACTCAGCTGACTCGCGCTCCTGCAACGCATGATCCCCAAGCTGGCTGCACGTTTCCACAAACGGATGCACGTCAACAGCTTCAGTGAGCAAGACTCCGAAGTTCTGTGCCTCCACGTAGACGTACGGCTGGCCTCCGGGCAACTCGTACAGCGCGAACGAACCGTCGAGGGAAGTGTTCGCCTGGGCGCTCAGCGGAAGAACCCGGAGCACGACGTTCGATCGGCGCTGCACTGTCAGCAAGTGAAGGAGCTGTTCGTGCATTACCGCGGAGTCACCCAGGGTCCTCCGCAACGCCGCCTCGTCGACGAAGCAACGGACCATCGCTGCGTTAGGCCGCGACAAGATCGCTTGCCGCCCCAGCCGATTGGCGACCCGCTTCTCCAGGTCCGGAACAGGCCGCACGGACGCTGCCATGACCAGGCGCGAGTAGTCGGCGGTCTGCAAGAGTCCCGGGATCAGCGCTAGCTCGACATTCGTGATCACGGCAGACTCACGTTCCAGCACCAGGATGCTGGCCAACTGGTCCGACATGTCAGCCAGTGCCAGCCATGCGGATGCGTCCGCATTGTCGCCGACCCTGTTCAGCAACTCCTCCCGCTCGTCCCCGACAACGCCGAACAACGCACACAGCGCGCTCACCTCCTCGCGATCGGGCGCTCGCAGCCCGCGTTCGGTCCGGCTGACCGACGACCGGGAAACTCCTAACGAGGATGCCACCGATCGGGTGGTCATTCCTGATTTCTCCCGCAACGAACGCAGGTGCACGCCCAGACCCAATTGACGCAGCGCCTCGGACTGCCGCATTTCGGTGACCTCCTTCTTTCCTCGCCAGACAGGGGGCAGAAGCTGTGCCACGGCCCGCTGTGGCAAGCACGTGACCTGGGTTGTCACAAATTCGCTGACCACGACGGTAGCGATCTACCTTCTTTCCCGTCAGCAATTCATCCGGCGGTTAAACCGAAAGAAGGACGATCATGGGGTTGCCGCATCCATACCGGTGCACTTCGCCGGTCGCTTATTGGATCGTGGGGCTCTCGCTGCATCTGCGGCACGCGACGGAATCACGGCCCGGTGCGCTGCCGGGAGGCGAGTGGACTCCCACGTTGTGCGGCACGTGGATCCGCGTCCCGTTCGACACTCCGGCTCCGCGCAGGCCGCGTTCCGAGTCGATCGCGATCCGCTGCACCCCGTGCTCCGAAATCGTCGCCACCCAGGCTTATCTCTCGATCACCTGGGACTTCTGACCGCACCGCCGAAAAACCCCGGTCCGGTGGCAATTTCCCCCGACAACGCCGGACCGGTCGGTGGCCGGGCGCTCACCTCCCCGAATCCCCGCGCCCGGCCACCACTCCCCGAGCGAACGGACCGTTCGTCCCAATAGATCGGTCAAACGGTCCGTTCACTCGGAAACTTCGGCGGGGCGCACGGGGTCGATCTCCAGGATTTCGGCTCCGCAGTTTCGCCGAACCTGTTCGAGTTCCGGCTTCGGGACCGCCACCCACGGCTGCTCGTCGCCGAGGCAAGAGGCCAGCCGCTCCGGTGAGCTGAACGCCAGCAACACCAGCTCACCGTCTTCGGTGCGCCCCAGCTGCACGGTGACTTCGCTCTGCGGCGCGGTCACCGGTTCCGAGGGGAGGACGAAGACTTCCCCCGGCTCCGGCGGCGTCGGCGCCACCGGCTCGTCCTCGTCCTCCTCCAACTGCTCGACGCCGAAGACCGCAGGAGCCACACCTTCATCGTCCGCGGCGAAAATGTCGCGTTCGCTCATCAGCTCAATCCCCGCGCCGCTCGGCGTCGTCGCGATCGTCGTCGTAACCATCGGCGTCGTCGTCAACACGATGCATGAGTTCGGAAAGGACGCAGACCATCCCGAAGAACAACATCGCCGTGAAAATGCCACCGCCGATCTTCGCAGCGTGCGGGTCCGCGCCGAACGCCGCAGCCAGCGGAGGAGCCAGCGCCAACGGGATCAGCGGCATGAACACCAACGAGCCGATCAGCAGGCTCCGGCCCCGTGAGGGCTGCTTCATCCCTCGTCCTTGCGGTCGTCGTTCCGGTACTGCGCCAGGATCGGACCGAACTCGCGCTCCAGCCGCCGCCGCTCCTGACGACGGTTGATCCGCGAGCTGATCCACCAGCCCGCACCGAACCAAGCCATCGCACTGAAAGCTCCGATACTCGACCCGGTCGATCGCTCCAACCCATACGACTCAGCGAGACCAACTGGCCCCAGAAGCAGGACGAAACCGACCACACCAAAAAGCGCTACGATCAGGTAACGCAACCATTTGGGCATTACTCACCATTTCGACAGCGGGATGGACCCGGGGCTCTTCTGTTCGATCTCGTATATCTGCTTCTGCGCCTCGGCGTGCTTGGTCAAACCTTCCTTGGCTGCTTCCTTCGAGTCATGCTGGAAGTCGGCCCACGTGTTGTTCTGCGAATAGCTGTATGCCCAACTCACTGCCGCTCCGAAACCAACACCGACGACCGTTACAGGGCCACCCGCCAAACCGGCTGTGCTTGCGGCGGCGGCCATACCACCACCGGCTAGAGCGCCTACTCCCCAACTCTGGAAATTCGCACTCAGCGTCTTCCCGACAGGCTTGCCCTCGAAAATGATCTGCCTGCCCGCCTCGACGCCGGTCAGGATGGCGCCGGGCACGGAACCCATCCGGCCGATACCTCGCGCGACACCCGGCTTCGAACCACCGAAGGTCTTGGCCAGCGGGTCGAAGATCAGCTTTCCGCCCCTGGTGTTGCCGAGGTTGCCGAGCACTTCGGCGTTGGAGGCTGCCTGCCGCTCGGTGAGCCCGATGCTCCTGTAGAGGTTGTCGAGATGAGCTTGGCGGGCGGACGCGGACAACGTTGAATCCGCCGACCACTTCTTGAAATTTTCCACGAACGCCCGCCGCTCGACGGCCATGTCTTTCAGCTTCGTCGCCGCACCGTGCAACGCCCCCACCCCCGCGACGGCGTTCGCGAACAACGTCGACAGCTTGATCAGCGACTTGACCAGGTCGTTGGCGTCGGTCAACGCGGAGTTGAGTTCCTCGTGCGCGGTTCGCTCAAGGCGCCTCGCCCAGCTGACCAGGCCGCCGACCTCTTCCCATGCGTCCAGCTTGGCCTCGGCCTCTTTCTGCCGGTGATAGGCCGGGTCCAGCCCGGGCAAGGATGGACTGCCCGCTCCCTCCGGCGCCGACTGCACCGGATCACCGGGCGGCTTCTCGATCCACCAGCCCCGCACGGACAAACCGCCTTCCGCAGCCGCTTGCCGAGCATCGTCCATTCTGGACACACAAGTGCCGATGTTGTCGGCGAAGCTGTCCAAGGCACGCGCGACCTTGTCGGTGATGCGAGCCAGCTCGTCGGTGTCGCGACCGCTGCGCTCAGCCAGGTCGCGGAAGGCGTCGGCGGTTTTGCCCGCCCATTCCTCGGATTCCGAACGACCGCGGCGGACCGCGGTCGCCGCATCCCGATTGGCTTCGGCCAACCGTTTCAGGTAATGCGCACCCTCTCGCGCTGAAGGAGCGTCGGCGAGGATCTGCGTGTTGATCGCCGTCATCAGCGCCTCACTGACCGGGGCGGCCGAACAGCTCCGCCGCGGCATCGTCGTCGCTCAAGTACCTGTCGCGAGTCGCCTGCACATCGCCGGCCATCTCCTGCATGCCCGCCAGCACTCCCGCACTGGCTTCCAGCAGCGCACCTAGCGTTTCAGCGACGGTGGGCGTGGATTCCCCGGCGTCAATGCCGGGTGCCGGTTCGTCGGCGATACCTTCCAGTCCTTCCACGCCACCGTCAAGAGTGCCGCGCGTCCGCTCGAGCAGCTCCGGTGACACTTCGTACCCAGCCACGATCGTCCTCCCCTAGTCGACCACGTCGACCGCACGGTATCGGAGGCGTTTGCCCAGGTGGAGCGTAGTTCTACCGATCACCCGGATGGCCGCGGCGATCTTCGACGAGCAATCGACCGGCGAGACCGGAGATCAGTCGGCTCAGCTGTTTTCGAGGGCGGCTTCTTTCGCTGCTGCATTGGCTTTGCTGCTGCCGATCAAAAGGAGCACCAGCACACCGGCGAATCCGAGGAAACCTATGGCCACACCTGCGGACGACCCGATCCGCGTCGCCAGCAGCGAGCCTCCTGCGACCACGGTCAGCGCGGCACCGAAGTAGCCGGTCCACGCCCCGATCACGAGCCACGGAGCAGCCGTCCGGTGCGCCACCAGCCAAGCCCGGTCCGAAGCCCGCGTGTGCCTCGTCCTGATCCCGACCATCGCGTTGCGGCCGATCGTCCCGTCGGCCGTCGCACGGCTCACGTAGTGGATCACCCCGGACAGCAAGAGCAACCCCAACGCGAGGAACAGCACTCCGCCCAGCTCAGCCATTGCCCTCTCGTCCCTCAGTTGCGTGCGCGAGACCGAACCGGACGTCCGGCCGCTGCGAACAGGAGGCTGACGCGGGCGCAGGCGGCCCGTCAACCGCGGCAAGGCACGACCGACCTGCAGACGGGGAAATTCGAGCAGCACGAAGAAAAACCGTCCGGTATGTCCGATCTTTCGCGTAGTCTGGCGGGCGGTAGATGATCTCGGCCGTGCGCGCCGTGACGGACTCGGCGGCCGACCCGTCGACGAGGAGAAGACGATGGACCTGGGCAAGCTGTTCCACTCGCTCTCACCAGCCAAGCACAGCCACCGCTCGCACGGCAGCGACGGGCACCGGCGGCGCCGCTCCGGCAGCGGCTCCGGCTCGGACCACCGGCGGCGCCACCGCTCCGGCAGCGGCTCCGACCACCGCCGTCGGCACCGCTCCCACAGCGGCTCCGGCAGGCGCCGCAGCCGCAGCTGAGCGGATTTTGCACTTAACAGCAGGCGGCGCGCGGTGAGCGCGGTCAGCTCCTACTACGGCGAAGACGGCGACTGGGGGCCTCCCGGCCCTCCGCTGGAGCCCGGTGATTCCCCGGCACCCGGATATCGCGTGATTTCCCTGCTGCGGCGGGGAAATCGGCTCGACGTCTACGACCTGTGGAGCGAGCAGCGGCAGTGCCGGTGCGTCGGCAAAACTCTCCGCCCGGAACGCGCCGAGGACGACACGGCGGCCGGGTGGCTGCGCAACGAGGGAATGCTGCTGACCTCGCTCGCGCATCCGCACCTGGTGCGCGGCTACGAAACCGTGCTCAGCAACGACCCGGTGCGGCCCGTGGTGATCAGCGAAACGCTGCCGGGCGCGACGCTGAGCTACCTCGTCGAGCAGCACGGACGGCTGCGGCCGGTGGACGCGGCGATCCTCGGCGTCCAGCTCTGCTCGGTGCTGGGTTACCTGCACCGGCAGGGCTGGGCGCACCTCGACGTCAAACCGTCCAATGTGGTCTCCGCGGGCGGCCGCGCGGTGCTGCTGGACCTGAGCCTGGCCTGCCGGATCGGCGAGCGCAGCACCGCGGGCACCTTCGACTACCTCTCGCCCGAGCAGGCACGCGGCGGCGAGATGACCGCGGCCACCGACGTCTGGGGAGTCGGAATCACCCTGCACGAGGCGCTTTCCGGAGCTCCGCCGTGGTCGGACGTGCCGCACCGGCAACACCGCGCGGACGGCTCGCGGTACTACCCGCAGCTCGACGAGGCCCCGCCGCCGCTGCGGACCAAGCGTCGCCTGCCCGCGCGACTGTCGCGCACCGTGGACGCCTGCCTCCTCGCCGATCCGACGGCGAGGCCGAGCGTCGCGGAAGTCGCGGACCGGCTCATCTCCTGGTCCGGCATCGACCCCGCGGCCTGAATCAACGCAGGTCGTCGGCGACCACGCGGGCCGCCTGGGCGATCAGGGCGTTGTCGTAGTCCGCATCCTCATCCGCCTTGTCCGACATGACCGCGAGCATGATCGGCGCGCGGCCGGGCGGGCGGATCACGGCGATGTCGTTGCGCGTCGCGTAGTCGGCGGCGCCGGATTTGTCGCCGACCTCCCAGTCCGCGGGCACGCCCGCGCGGATCAGGTCGTCGGTGAGCTGGGCGGTGCGCAGCATCTCGTTGAGGATGCCGCGCTTGTCCTGCGGCAGGACGTTGCCGACGGTGAGCTTGCGCAGCGTTTCGGCCATGGCGCGCGGAGTGCTCGTGTCGCGGATGTCGCCCGGGCTGGTCCGGTTCAGGTCCGGCTCCGTCCGATCGACGTGGATGGTCGCGTCGCCGATGGCGCGCATCGCCCGCTGCAACTCGGGCGGACCGCCGAGCTCGCGGAACAGCAGGTTCGCGGCAGTGTTGTCGCTGTGGCGGATCGCGGCGCCGATCACCTCGCGCAGCGGCAAGCCGGTGCCGACGTGCTTTTCCGTGACCGGGGAATGCGGCAGCAAGTCGGCCTCCGAGTAGGTGATCCGCCGGTTCAGCTCGCCGACCTCGTTGCGCTGCAACACCGCTGCGCCGGAGAACGCCTTGTGCGTGGAGGCGTAGGCGAAGCGGTCGTCGGCGCGGTGGGCGATCTCCTCGCCGGTGCCCGTGTCCACCGCGTACACGCCGAGGCGGGCGCCGAACTGCTGCTCCAGCCGCGCGAAATCCTCATCGGTGGAAGTGTCCGGGCGGGCCGCAGGCGCGTTCTGGGCTCCCGCGTTCTGGGCCGCCGCGTTCGGCGCCCCCGTTCCCGGCGCCGGAGCCTCGACGCCCGCGCAGCCGACGAGCGCGAACAGCGCCGACAAGGCGACCGCGGACTGCCGGAAGTGTCGTATGTGCACGGAAATTCCTTTCATGCGGCCAGTCTGCTGCGCACCCGCTCATGCCGTCCAAGACGGGAATGAACACTTCCATGCGGAACCGGCATAGACTGCTGCAGTGGACCTGGTCGGCGGCTGCAAAGCGTTCGTGAGCGTGAGCGAACTCGGCAGCTTCACCCGCGGATCCGCCGCGGCCGGCATCCCGCAGCCGGTGGCCAGCCGCCGGGTCGCCGCGCTGGAACGACACCTCGGCGAGCGGCTTTTCGACCGCAGCGCCCGGCGCGCGCACCTCACCCCGTTCGGCCGCGACATGCTGCCGTGGGCGCGGCGGCTGATGCGGCTGGCCGACGCGATGGAACAGGCCGCGGAACGTGCGCGGCTCCGCGAACTTCCGGTGGCGATGCCCGCGACCTGCGGAAACCGGGAACTCGCCGAACTCGACGCGGAAGCCCGCGCCAGCGAGCTGTTCCTCGAATTCCGGCTCGCCGCCCCCGGTGAGCGAGTCGACCTGCTGCGCACGCAGGACGTGCGCGCCGCGCTCACCGCAGTACCGCCCGACGAGGCGAGCTGGACGGTATTGCTCGGGGTGGGCAGCGCGGTCGACCTGCCGTCCGGAGCCGTGCACCTGGAGACGCTGCGCGTCGGGCGTTCCGGGCGGACGCCGCGGCGCCGGGTGTGGATCCAGCCGGAGGACGACGTGCCGCACATCCGGGACCGGCTGTTTCGGGTCCGCAACTCCGTGGGGTTGCGACCCGCGCAAGTGACCGTCGCCGAGTCGCTGACCTCGGCCGTCGCAGAAGTCTTCGGGTCGGCGGACCTGCTGCTGTGCTCGGCGGCGCAAGCCGCGGAATTCGGGCTTCGGTGGCGGCCGATCGCCGAGGTGCAGCTCGCGCGCGGCTTCGAGATCGCCGCAGAAGTCGGTGACGACGCGGAAAAACTGCGGACGCTGCTGTGGTCGGGCGTCGCGCGCTGCCTCGGGGCGGACGAGCAGGAGCAGGGATGCACGCCGAAAAGCTGATCAGCGGACTCGTCGCCGAACTAGAAGAAGGCGGGCTGCGCGGCTCGTTCCTGGTGCGCGACCTGCACTCCGGGCACGAGATCGGCATCGAGCCCGACCTCGCCTACCCGGTCGCCTCACTGATCAAAGTGCCGCTGGCCGCCGCCACCCTGGAACGCATCCGGCTCGGCGAACTCGACGGCGCGCAAGAACTGCGGGTGCAGCCGGGCCGGATCAGCACCCCGGGCCCGACCGGGCTGACCAGGTTCCGCCACCCCGCGCAGATCGCGATCGACGACCTGCTCTACCTGAGCATGGCGATCAGCGACAACGTGGCCGCCGACTCGCTGTTCGACCTCACCCCGCCCGCCGAGGTCACGCGGGCCATGCGGGCGTGGGGGCTGCGCGGGATCACCGCCCGGCACCGGATCGGCGATCTCGCGGACACGCCTGCGGAACGGTTCGACCCGGCACGGGCGCACCTCGCGCACTCGCTGGCCATCGGCGCCTGGACCGAAGGGCGCGGGCACGAGATCGCGCAGCTGGACGTCACGCGCGCGAACTCCGGGACGGCGCGCGCGTTCGCCGACCTGCTGCAAGCGCTGTGGACGCCGTCGCAGATCGACGAGCAGGTCGCCGCGCGGGTGCGGGAGCTGATGGGCAGCAACCTGATCCGGCAACGGCTGGCACCGGACTTCATCTCCGACGCCGCCACGTGGTCGTCGAAAACGGGGACGTTGCTGAACCTGCGGCACGAAGCCGGTGTCGTCGAGCACGCCGACGGGCGCGCGTTCGCGATCGCAGCGCTCACCGAGTCCAGCGTGCCCGCGGCGACTCAACCCGAAGCGGAAGTGCTCATGGCGCGGGTGGCGCGGACGTTGCGGGACCACTTGCGGCGGTGAGCGAATCCCGCCCGCCGAGGCCGAGTCGTCGCGGACTTTCCCTGACGATGCGGACTTTTCCCGACGATTCAGCGCTTCCGGCGGAACGCGATGAACCCCGCGACCAGCGCTGCGGCGGCCGCGAGCTGCCCGCCGAGCACGATGCGGTTGACGCTCACCGCCGCGTGCCACTCGACTCCGTCCGCGGTCACCGACCACGCCCCGACCGGCCGCGCGACGATGTTGCCACCGCCGCCGACCGGCTTCTTCCTGCCGCCGAACCCGCCGCTCGCGCGGACCTGCGCGACCGGCACCAGCGTCGTGCCGCCCTGCTGCGCGACCGGCCCGAACACCTGGTTCGGACCCAGGTCGCGGGCCAGGTCGGCGAGCGGCAGCTCGTCTCGGGATCGCTCGTCCTCGGTCATCGCGCCTCCTCGGAAAGTCGGCCCCGACCGTAGCGCCGCACATCCGCGCGAGTTCCCGCGAACCGGATTCGTCCAGGCGGGCGGGTGGCGGCGGCCTCGCGGCGATCGGCTCCGGAACTACCGCCGATCGCGAAAAACGGTTTCGCACTGCCCGGCGGACGAAATCCGGAGCCGCACGGCGGGCTGATTCGCAAGCACTCGCCGCGGCCGCGCGCGAAGAATCGGGAAACCCCGCGATCTCCACCTCGGAACCGCGTCACCGCGCACCGGAGAAACCGGGACCAAGCCCAGGCGAACAGCCAAAACGAACCAGCAAGCCTGTTTTAAGATTTTCGACAGGACCCCGAAACACCTACCCGGAGAATTTGCGAGATCGACCGCTCGCGGGCACGCCGCATGCCCGATGGTGCATTTCTGCGGCATTTAATTGCAACACCTGAGCGACCCCGATAACTTCGGGGCGAATAGCGATCGGACCTGGCGAGAAACGCCGGAACCAGCAATCAGAATGGAGCGAAGAATGCGCATCTCGAACACGATCAAGCGGATCGGCTCGTCGGCCGCCGTCGTCGGCATCCTCACCTCGGGCGCCGCGCTGGCCGTCGCCGCCCCCGCCTCGGCCGCGACGCCCGGCGAGATCAGCGTGTGCTCGAAGGGCGACTACGCGACCTCCGTCGAGTTCCCCGACCGGGGCGGCCTGAGCAGCGTCATCGTGCCGGCAGGCGACTGCGCGAACCTCGGCTCCCTGGGCTCCGACGACCAGGTCGAGCAGATCAAGGTGCACGGCTACGCGGGCAGCGACGACAAGGGCAAGGAGATCGGCGAGGGCAGTTTCCGCCCGAGCGAAGGCGGTAACGTCGTCACCAGCGGCACCCTGGACGACCCGAAGGTAATGACCCCGCGGATCTGATCGGTACCCCTCGCCGAGGACGGCGGACCTGCCGGTGTGCGGGGCGCGATCGCCGCCCCCGCACACCGGCAGGCACCGGGCTCAGCGGTTCACATCCGCGCGAGTTCCCGCAATCCCGATTCGTCCAGGCCGGTCAAGGCCTCGGCTTCGGCCGCATCGGTGGCGCCGTTGGCCAGCGCGCGCACGAACGACGCCGCCAGCGCCCGCGCGGTCGCGGGCTCGTCGAGCACCGCCCCGCCGCGGGCCGATGCGTAGGCCGCGAGCCGTTCACCCTGCGCCGGGGCTGCTTCCCGGAACTCCGCGAACACCGCCGCGTACCGGCTCACCAGCTGCGCCGGATGCAGGTCCCAGCTCTGGTAGAAGCCGTGCGCGAGGGACCGCCGCACCAGGTCGTAGTGCGTGCGCCAACCGTGCCGGACCTGCTCACCGACCGGCAGCACGTTCGTCGAACCGTCGGACAGGAAAATCCCGGTTCCCGCGGCGGAAACCTGCATGGCGTGCCGCGCGAAGTCGCAGGCGCGGTGCGCCAAGTGCTGGTGCGCCGCGGTGAGCCCGCAGCTCGCGGTGTAGTCGTAGGTGCCGAAGTGCAGGCCGGTGACCCGCCCGGCGCCCGCCTCGATGAACCGCGGCAGCGCGAACCGGCCCGATGAGTCCACTATGGACTGAGTGGTCTCCACCTGGATCTCGAACCGCAGCGCGCCCTCGGCCAGCCCGAGCTGCTGCTCCAACAGCTCCAGCAGCTGCACGAACACCTCGACCTGCGCGACGTCGACGACCTTCGGGAACGTCAGCACGAACCCGTCCGGCAGGCTCCCCCACTGCTGCAGCAGCGAAGTCAGGAACACGTCCAGCGTGCGCACCGAACGGCCGCGCAGCTCGGAGGTGTCGAACGACTTCACGCGCAGCCCGAACCACGACGGCTGCACGCCGTCGCGCAGCCAGTCCGCGACGACACCGGCGGTGCGCTCGGCGTCGTCGTCCTCGGTTTCGTCGCCCGGCGCGCCGTAGCCGTCCTCGAAGTCGATGCGCAGGTCCTCGACCGCCGCGCCGGAAAGCTTCTCCCGCACCCGCGGATGCACGCCCGCGGCCACATCGCCGTCCATGCCAAGCACCGCGGCGAGTTCGTCCGATGTGGACAGATGTGCGCCGAACGCGGCCAGCGCATCATCCGACCAGCGCAGCAAGGTCCCCGCGGCCACGGCGTGCGCGGGGACGTAGCAGGTGTGCACCGGCTGGCGGCCGGCGCCGACTCCCGGATACCGCCGCGCCATGTGCTCGTCCACGGCCGACAACCGATCCAGCCGCTGCCGAACCTCCTGCGCGTCCAGCGAAGTCTTGGCCAACTGGTGCACCCCTTTCCGATCTTCTGCTGTCGTACCTCGGCAACGGAGGGAGCGGGCGCGCCGCTCCCTCCGCGCCAACCGCCTCAGAGCGCTTCGTAAGCGGGCAGCGTCAGGAAGTCGACGAACTCGTCGGCCACCGCGACCTGCTCGAACAGCTCGATCGCCCGGCCGAGGTTGTCGTTCGGGAATCCTTCCTCGGCGCGCAGCGACTTCTCGGTGTCGGCGAGCACCTGGCGCACCAGATCCGCCGTCACCTGCTCGCCACCGGCGAGCACGACGTCGTTGTGCAGCCACTGCCAGATCTGCGAACGGGAGATCTCCGCGGTCGCCGCGTCCTCCATCAGGTTGTGGATCGCCGCCGCACCGTTGCCGCCGAGCCAGGAGGCGATGTAGCGCACGCCCACGTCCACCGCCGCGCGCAGGCCCTCGATGGTCTTCTGGCCCGGCGTCTGGTCCACCGCGAGCAGGTCGTCCGCGGTGATCGCGACGTCCTCGCGCTTGCGGTCGATCTGGTTCGGCTTGTCGCCCAGGACCGCGTCGAACTCCTCGTAGCAGATCTCCACCAGGCCCGGGTGCGCGACCCAGGAGCCGTCGAAGCCGTCACCGGCCTCGCGCTTCTTGTCCTCGTGGACCTTGTTCATGGCCTTCTCGTTGGCCTCGGGGTCCTTCTTGTTCGGGATGAACGCGGCCATGCCGCCGATCGCGAACGCGCCGCGCTTGTGGCAGGTGCGCACCAGCAGCTCGGTGTAGGCGCGCATGAACGGCGCGGTCATCCCGACGGTGTTGCGGTCCGGCAGGATGTAGCGGTCCGACTCGCGGAACGTCTTGATGACGCTGAACAGGTAGTCCCAGCGGCCCGCGTTCAGCCCGGCCGAGTGGTCGCGCAGCTCGTAGAGGATCTCCTCCATCTCGAACGCCGCCGGGAAGGTCTCGATCAGCACGGTGCCGCGGATCGTGCCGTGCGGGATGCCGAGCTCCTGCTGCGCGTGCGTGAACACCTCGTTCCACAGCCGCGCTTCCAGGTGGCTTTCCATCTTCGGCAGGTAGAAGTACGGGCCGCTGCCGCGGTTCACCAGCTCGCGGGCGTTGTGGAAGAAGTACAGCCCGAAGTCGACCAGCGCGCCCACCACCGGCTTGCCGTCCACCAGCAGGTGCTTCTCGTCGAAGTGCCAGCCGCGCGGGCGCACCAGCGGCACCGCGTGCTGCACGTCGTCGCGCAACTTGTACTGCTTGCCCTCCGGCGTGGACAGCTCCACCTGCTTGCGGACCACGTCGTAGAGGTTGACCTGGCCGCTGACCACGTTCTCCCAGTGCGGGGTGTTGGCGTCCTCCAGGTCGGCCAGCCACACCCGGGCGCCGGAGTTGAGCGCGTTCACCGACATCTTGCGGTCGGTCGGCCCGGTGATCTCCACGCGCCGGTCGGCGATGTCCGCGGGCGGGGTGGCGACCTGCCAGTCGGACTCGCGGACCTCCCGGGTCTCCTCCAGGAAGTCCAGCCTGCCGTTGCGGGCGGCCTCGTCGCGGCGCTGCTTGCGGCGGGCCAGCAGCTCGTCGCGACGGGCGCCGAACTTGCGCTGCAAGCCGGCGATGAAGTCGAGCGCTTCGCCGGTGAGGATCTCCGCGCCGCGCTCCACCGGTCCGCCGAGCACTTGCACGCTCGCCGGGGTCGTTTCGGACATGGGAAGGCCACCTCTCTCGGGTACCTGGGGTGTTCGCCGTTCGCGTGACCGCCGCGACCGCCACGCCCGCCAACACTGCGGTATTTTTTCTGCATCGTGGATGTTAGTTTCCACGAACGGCGGTAAGCAACATGACGTCCGGCACCGACCCCGCCGCCTAGAATCGATCCCCGACTCGATCTTCGGATCGAGCGCCACCGGGCCAGCAACCTCGGCCGACGAAAGGACCGCTGCGATGACCGGCCGCGCCAACCAAGGCGGAGGAGTGCAGTCGATCGAGCGCGCCTTCGACATCCTGGAACTGATGGCCGACGCGGGTGGCGAGGTCGCGCTGTCCGACCTCGCCGAAGCCTCCGGGCTGCCGCTGCCGACCATCCACCGCATCATGCGCACGCTCGTGAGCAGCGGCTACGCGCGACAGCAGCCGTCGCGGCGCTACTCGCTCGGGCCGCGGCTGATCCGGCTGGGCGAGACGGCCAGCCGCGCGCTCGGCTCGTGGGCGCGGCCGTACCTGGCGGAGCTGACCGAAGCCATCGGCGAGACCTCGAACATGGCGGTGCTCGACGGCGACCAGGTCGTCTACGTCGCGCAGGTCCCGTCGCAGCACTCGATGCGGATGTTCACCGAAGTCGGGCGGCGGGTCGACGCGCACGCCACCGCCGTCGGCAAGGCCGTGATGGCCACCCTCGGCGAGGGCACCGTGTCGCAGATGCTCGGCCGCGCCGGGATGCGGCCGCAGACCGAGCGCACCATCACCAGCGTGGCCGCCATGCAGGAAGAACTGGCGCGGGTCCGCTCGCAGGGCTTCGCCGTGGACGACGGCGAGCAGGAAGTCGGCGTGCGCTGCTACGCGGTGGCGGTCCCGGGCGCACCCGCGGGCGCCGCGATCTCCGTGAGCGGGCCGGAAGGGCGCATGACGCGGATCTCGCCGGAGACGCTGGTGCCGCTGATGCAACGGCTCTCGCGGGAACTCTCGGCCGAGCTGAAATCGGTGGTCTCCAACCCGGCGTAACGGCACGCGGCACGCCCGCCTAAATGATCACCGGAACATGCGGCGGCGCGCGGCCATGACACGCGGCGGTGTCAGGGCTTTTCCGGGTCAGGGCTTTCCCGGCTCACCACCGCAGTCGCGCCAGCGCTGCCCGTGCGGCTCCAGCGTCGCCTCGCGCACGTCGTCCTCGCGGCGGTCGAGCCGGACGAGCAGGTATTCGTCGGCCAGCCGCTCCGCCAAGCCCTCGCCCCACTCAACCACCACCGCCGCCTCGGTGAGGTCCGTGTCCAGGTCGAGGTCGTCGATGTCCGGCAGCCCACCGAGCCGGTAGGCGTCCACGTGCACCAGCGCCGGACCGGACCCGGCCGCCGGGTGGTGCACCCGCGCGATCACGAACGTCGGCGAGGTGACCTGGCCGGTCACCCCCATCCCGGCCGCGATCCCCTTGGCCAGCACCGTTTTGCCCGCCCCCAGCGGGCCGGTGAGCAGCACCAGGTCGCCGGCGCGCAGCCGGGCGCCCAGCGAACGCCCGAACTCCAGCGCGTCGGACTCCGCAGGAAGTTCCACAGTGGACACCGTGTTCATGAGCTCGCCTTCTGCTCGGCCTCGGCGCGCGCCGCAGCCCGCCGCACCAGCGCCGCCAGGTACTCGGTGACCAGTTCGTGCCGCTCCAGCATCGCCATGTGCCCGGCCTCCGGAACCCGCACCAGCTCAGCGTCCGGGAGCTCCCCGGCGATCACCTCGGAGTGCGTGAACGGCGTCATCCGGTCCGCGTCGCCGCTGAGCACCAGCACCTCGCAGTGCCGCAACCCGGCCAGCGCCGCCTTGCGGTCGTGCGAACCGAGCGTCTCCAGGAAGTCGGTGACCACCTCGACCGTCGTCGCGCCGATCATCTCGTTCATCAGGTCCACCATCGCCGGGCTGACCTGCCTGCCGCCGAACGCCAGCGAACGCACGATGCTCCAGCTCAGCTGACCGCCCGCGCGGCGCACCCGCTCCACCAGCGCGGGCTGCATCCCGGCCAGCACGCCGAGCCCGCGGGTCACCGGGTTGTTCTTGGACAGCCACGGCTTCGGCAGTCCGGACGCACCGACCTCACCGGCGGAGGTGCTCAGCAGCGCCACCGCGCACACCCGGTCGCGGAACAGCTTCGGCCGCTGCTCGGCCAGCGCCATGATCGCCATGCCGCCCATCGAATGCCCCACCAGCACCACCGGCCCGCGCCGCGCGGTCGCCCGCAGCACCGCGTCCAGGTCCTTGCCGAGCTGTTCGATCGTGCTGTTGGGCCGCGAAGAATGCCCGGAACGGCCGTGGCTGCGCTGGTCGTAGAGCACCACCCGCACCCGCGGATCGGTCAGCAGCGGCAAGTCCCGCCGCTGGAAGTGCCAGCACCGCGAGTCCAGCGCGTAGCCGTGCACCAGCACGACGGTCAGCTCCGCGTGCCCGCCGTCGGCCGGTTTGACCTCCTGCACCGCCAGCGGGACGCCGTCATCGGCGGCCACCGTGGAATGCCGGTCGGGCTTGAGCTTTCCCAGGTTCTCCTCGGCGAGCGGGTCGTCCGGGTCCTTGCGCTGGGTCGCGATGCGGGTGCTGTGCGCGACCACGCCCACTGCTGC
Organism: Saccharopolyspora galaxeae; assembly: GCF_016526145.1. GTDB lineage: Bacteria > Actinomycetota > Actinomycetes > Mycobacteriales > Pseudonocardiaceae > Saccharopolyspora_C > Saccharopolyspora_C galaxeae. Next base: position 698,426 of record NZ_JADDUE010000001.1, on the reverse strand, counting down.
GCCGGTGACCGCGGCGCCGAGCACCCCGCCGGCCCAGGCCACGGTCTGCCAAGGCTTCACGTCGGGACCTCCGTCCGCACCACGGTCCGGGTCACGCGGGGCCGGTACATGCCGGTGACGATCTCGTAGTGGATCGTGCCCAGCTCGTCGGCCCACTCGGCGGCGGTCGGCTCGCCCAGCTCGCCGGTGCCGAACAGCACGACCTCGTCACCCTCGCCGACCGGGTCATCGCCGCAGAACACGACCAGCTGGTCCATGCACACCCGGCCCACGACCGGCCTGCGACGACCCGCCAGCCACACCTGCATCCGGCCGGACAGCGACCGCGGCACGCCGTCGGCGTACCCGACCGGGATCAGGGCGAGCGTGCATTCCCGCTCGGCGGTCCACAGATGCCCGTAGGAGACGCTTTCGCCCGCCTGCACCCGCTTGGCCTGCACCACCGTCGAGCGGAAGGTCATCGCAGGGCACAACCCGTGATCACCGTGCTGCGGCACCGGGTCCAGGCCGTAGGCCGCGATGCCCGGGCGCACCAGCTCGAAGTGCAGGTCCGGGCGGGTCAGCAGCGCCGCCGAGTTCGCCAGGTGCCGGATCGGGCGCAGACCCGCCGCGAGGGCCTGTTCGTACGCGCGGCGGAAGCGCTCGGCCTGCGCGTCGATCGACGGGTGGCCGATCTCGTCCGCGCAAGCCAGGTGCGACCACACCGCCACGACCTCCAGCGCGCCGCCGGCCTGCGCGGCCGCGGCGCGTTCCACCAGGTCCGGCCACAGCTCGTGCGGGCAGCCGTTGCGATTCAGTCCGGTGTCGATCTTGAGATGCACCCGCGCCGTACGGCCTGCCAGCCGCGCCGCCTCGATGATCGCGTCCAGCTCGGCGCGCGAGGAGGCGGACAGGTCGACGTCGGAGGCCACGGCCGCGGCGAAATCGTCACCCGGCGGGTACAGCCAGCACAGCAGCGGAGCCGTGATGCCCGCGCGGCGCAGCTGCAACGCCTCATCGATCGCCGCTACGCCCAGCGCGGAAGCGCCCGCGTCCAGCGCGGCCCGCGCCATCGTGAGCGCACCGTGGCCGTAGCCGTCGGACTTCACCACGACCATCGTGCGGGCGCCCGACCGTTGGGCGCGTTCGGCCAGCAGCGCGACGTTGTGGCGAAGCGCGCCGACGTCAATGCGCAGGTCGGCGCGGTGCACGGGCTCCTCGGTCATGGCGCCGACATCGTCGCACACCGTCCGCCGCGGCCCCGCCGGCAAGGCGCGTCCCCGGGCTCTTCGCCGCCCGCTCGCCCATCCACTGGGACCGGCGGTTCGTTCACTCCACGAAAGACCGCGCTCAGCGGGTGGCGCCCGCGCGTGTCGGCACCCCCGGCCAGGTCCGAGCGAGCGGACCGTTCGCCCGATCTATTCGGACCAGCGGTCCGTTCACTCGGCAAGATCCGCCGCTGAACAGGTGGCGTCCGGGCGTGTCGGGCCGAGCTTCCGTTGCGGACCGAGCCCGGTCAGGCGGCGGCGCGGACCTCGCGGATGGCGGCGGGCACCGCGGACAGCAGCGCGGAGGCACCGATGGGCGCGGCGCCCTCCGCGGAAGGCGCGGCCTGCCCCGCGCCGCCGAACGCGGCCAGCTCGGCAGCCGCCGAATGCAGGTGCGCAGCGCAGCCGCACGCCAGCCACGGATCCATCCCGGAAGCCAGCAGCGCACCGATCAACCCGGTCAGCACGTCGCCCGAACCGGCCGTCGCCGGCCAAGCGTGCGCCGAAGCGTTCACCAGCACCCGCCCGTCCGGCGCCGCGATCACCGTCGTGTTGCCCTTCAGCAGCAGCACCGCGTCGAAGCGCTGCGCGGCGTCGCGCGCGGCGGCGACCCGGTCCGCACCCACGTCGCCTGCCAGCCGCGCGAACTCACCGTCGTGCGGCGTGAGCACCAGCGGGGTCTCCGGGTCGCGGGAGTCCCACAGCGTCGAGTCCTCCGCCAGCAGCGTGATCGCGTCCGCGTCCGCGCACACCGGCCTGCCGGACTCCAGCACGTACCGCATCACCTCGCGGCCGCTGCCGCCGGTGCCGACGCCCGGTCCGACCGCCCACGACTGGACCCGGCCCGCATCGGTGACCGAGCCGGTCGCCACCACCTCCGGCCAGTGCGAACGCACCACGTCCGCGGCCGGACCGGCGTAGCGCACCATGCCGGAGGTCGCCTGCACCGCGGCTCCGGCGGCCAGCACCGCGGCACCGGGGAAGGTCGCCGAACCGGCCGCGACGCCCACCACGCCCTGGGAGTACTTGTCGTCCGCCGGCGACGGGATCGGCCAGTAGGCGCCCACGTCCGCGCGCTCGAGCACGTACAGCTCCGGCGCGGGCAGGTGCTCGTCCACGCCGATCCCGGCGACGGCGACCGAACCGGACCGGACCGCACCGCCGCTGAGCACGTGGCACGGCTTGCGGCCGCCGAAGGTCACCGTCAGCTCCGCCGGCACCGCGGGCCCGTCGACCGCACCGGTGATCGGGTCGACACCGCTGGGCAGGTCGACGGACACGATCGGGACGGTGACCCGCTCGACCAGCTCGGCCGCCACCGGGCGCAGGCCGCCGTGCGCGGCGAGCCCGACGATGCCGTCGACCACCAGGTCCGCGCGCTGCACCGCGTCCGCCGCGCCGGCGCCGATACCGGCGGTGTCCGCACCCGGACCTTCCGCTTCGACGACCCGGCCGCCCGCGCGGCGCAGCGCAGCCAGGCCCTCCGGGTGAGCCTTGTCCGGAGACAGCAGCACCGCGGTGACCCCGGCGCCGCGGCGCCGCAGGTACACCCCGGCCCACAGCGCGTCACCGCCGTTGTTGCCGCCGCCGACGAGCAGCGTCACGTGCCTGCCCGATGTCGTCCCGCACGACTCGGCCAGCAGCCGCGAGCCGTGCAGCGCGACCGCGTAGGCCGCCCGGCGCATCACCACCGGTTCCGGGACCTCGCCGAACAGCTCGGCTTCGGCCGCCCGGATCTGTTCCGGGGTCCACACTCCCTGCACGCACGACCTCCCGAGGTTCGCCGGTGAACGGACCGTCCGACCGGATTTCCCGGAGCTACCACCGGCACCCCCGGCCCCGCTGATCAACGGCGAGCGCCGGAGCCGTGCCGACACGCCCCGCACATCGCTCGATCCGGCCGAGTTGATCGGAGCGACCGATCGACCAATCTAGCCGGACCGACGAGTCGTTCACTCCCAACCGATCACATCGATCAAGTGACGTCGCGGTGCGTCGGGCGCGACGCACGCCGAACGCGGTCGGCTAGCTCACTCGACGGTGACGGACTTGGCGAGGTTGCGGGGCTTGTCCACGTCGTAGCCGCGGGCACGCGCGATCTCGGCGGCCAGCACCTGCAGCGGAACCGTCGAGACCAGCGGCTGCAACAGCGTCGCCACCGCCGGGATCTCCACCAGCTCGTCGGCGAACGGGCGCACCGCCTCGTCGCCCTCCTCCGCGATCACGATGGTGCGCGCCCCGCGCGCCTGGATCTCGCGGATGTTGGACAGCATCTTCGAGTGCAGCAGCGCCCGGCCCTTCGCCGAAGGCATCACCACCACCACCGGCAGGCCGTCCTCGATCAACGCGATCGGGCCGTGCTTGAGCTCCCCGGCGGCGAAGCCCTCGGCGTGCATGTAGGCGAGCTCCTTGAGCTTCAACGCGCCTTCCAGCGCCACCGGATAGCCGACGTGCCGCCCGAGGAACAGCACCGCCTTGGAGTTCGCCAGCGCACGCCCCAGCTCGCGCATCTGCTCCACAGTGGACAGCGCGCGGCGCACCGCCTCCGGCATCGCGGCCAGCTCGTCGAACTCGCGGGCCACCTCGTCGGAGTACTTCGTGCCCCGAGCCTGCGCCAACGCCAAGCCCACCAGGTAGTTCGCGGTGATCTGCGCCAGGAACGTCTTCGTCGCCGCAACCCCGATCTCCGGACCCGCGTGGGTGTAGAGCACCGCATCGGACTCGCGCGGGATCTGCGCGCCGTTGGTGTTGCAGATCGCCAGCACGCGGGCGCGCTGGGTGCGCGCGTGCCGCACCGCCTCCAAGGTGTCCGCGGTCTCGCCGGACTGCGAGATCGCGACCACAAGCGTGTCGCGGCCCAGCACCGGGTCGCGGTAGCGGAACTCGCTGGCCAGCTCCACTTCCACCGGGATCCGGCACCAGTGCTCGATCGCGTACTTCGCCAGCAGGCCCGAGTGGTACGCGGTGCCGCAGGCCACCACGAAGACCTTGTCGATGTCGCGCAGGTCCTGCTCGGTCATCCGCTGCTCGTCGAGGACCACCCCGCCGCGGGCGAAGTGCCCGCGCAGCGTGTTCTGCAGCGCCTCCGGCTGCTCCTCGATCTCCTTGAGCATGAAGTAGTCGTGCCCGCCCTTCTCGGCGGCCGACAGATCCCAGTCCACGGTGAACGGTTTGGCAGGCACCTCTTCGCCCGCGAAGTCGGTCACCCGGTAGCCGTCCGGGGTGATCGTCACCACCTGGTCCTGGCCGAGCTCCACCGCGTCCCGGGTGTGCTCGATGAACGCCGCGACGTCCGAGGCCACGAAGTTCTCCCCGGAGCCGACGCCCACCACCAGCGGTGACGAACGGCGCGCCGCGACGATCTTGCCCGGCTCGTCGGCGTGCGTGACGACCAGCGTGAACGCGCCCTCCAGCCGAGCGGCCACCGCGCGCACCGCCGCGCTGAGGTCACCGGCGCCGGGGCCTGCCGAGTAGGCGGCGGCGACCAGGTGCGCAGTCGTCTCGGTGTCGGTCTCGCTGGTCATCTCGACACCGGCGGCCTCCAGCTCGGCGCGCAGCACGGCGAAGTTCTCGATGATGCCGTTGTGCACCACCGCGACCTTGCCCGCGGTGTCCTGGTGCGGATGCGCATTGCGGTCGGTCGGCGCACCGTGCGTGGCCCACCGGGTGTGGCCCATGCCGCTGGTGGCGGTGAACCGGGCTCCGTCCAGCCCGGCCAGCTTGCTCTCCAGATTGGACAGCGCACCGGCGGCGCGTTCGACCGCGAGCCCTCCCGCGCCGTCGAGCATCGCTACTCCCGCGGAGTCGTACCCGCGGTATTCCAGCCGTCTGAGCCCGTCCAGCACGACGTCCAGTGCTTGCCGATGTCCTGCGTAACCCACGATCCCGCACACTCGAGCCAGCGTAGCCACCGCGCTGGAACCGCTCAGAACGGGCGGGCGCCCGCGCGGGCCGGACCGTGGCTGCGGCGGTGCGGGGGGCTCGTCGGCTACCGTGACCGACCATGGCGCGGAATGCCAAGAAGGCGTTGGAAGAACTGGCCCATCGCGGACCGCACGAGGTGCTGCACGGCGACCTCGCGCTGGTCGGAATGCCCGGCGTGGTGTGCACCCCGCGCAGCGGCCGCGGGCTGCCCGCCGTCGCGTTCGGGCACGGGTGGCTGCAATCACCCCGCCGGTACGGGTCGCTGCTGCGGCACCTCGCCTCGTGGGGCATCGTCGCCGCCGCTCCCGGCACCCAGCGCGGGCCGCTGGCCTCGCACCGGCTGTTCGCCGCGGACCTGCGGACCGCGCTGGACATCTGCGTCGGCGTGCGGCTCGGTGAAGGCGGGATCAGCGTCGACGCCGACCGGCTCGCCGTCGCGGGGCACGCGATGGGCGGCGGCAGCGCCGTGCTCGCCGCCGCCGAGGACAGCCGGGTCCGCGCGGTCGGCACGTTCGCGGTCACCGAGACCGCGCCGTCCGCGGTAGCGGCCGCGTCCGGGGTGACCGTGCCCGGCCTGCACCTGACCGGCGGCAACGACCTGCTGGCGCCCGCGGTCGCGAACGCCCAGCCGATCGCCGCCACCTGGGGCGGGCCGGTGCAGTTGCGCGAGCTGAAGAAGGCCAGCCACCTCGGCTACACCGACGGGCGGCACTGGAGCGAGCTGCTGCTGCACGGCAAGTCCGAGTGGGGCACGCGGCGGTTGTCCCGGGCGTTGCTCACCGCGTTCCTGCTGCGAACCTTGACCGGGGACAAGCGCGGGGACGTGTTGCTGGACAACGACGTCTCCGGGACCGCGATCGACCAGGTCCGCAGCCGGACGTCCGGCACCCGCGCGGGCGCGGCCTGAAGGCTTTCCGGCGGCTCGTGCCCGACGGGCGGGTCAGCGCAGCCAGGACCCGGCCGAGAAGTCTTCGTCGTCCTCGAACACCGGTCGCCGGGGCGTTGCTGCGGGGCGCTCGACGTCCTGGCGGTCCCGCTGCTCGTGAGCCCGCGCGCCCAGCTCGGGAAGGCCCGCGCGCCGCTCGGCGGCTTCCGCGCGCAGCTGCGCGTTCCGCTCGGCCGCGGCTTGCTCGGCCGAGCGCACCGCGTCCCGGCCGTCCTCGATGCCGTAGCGGTGCCTGGCGACCAAGCTGGTGATCTCGTCGGCGACCCGCTGGTTCAGCAACACCACGCTCGCGTCACTCCCGATCTTCGCCGAAGACCGGCGTCGTTCCCGGACCGGCGACGTCGAACCACGCCTCCGCACGCCGATCACCGGCAGGGCGCTCCTGGTCGCCTGCCTGGTCATCGGCCATGGTCCCCAAGCCCAGCATTCCGGCGCCCATCGTTCCGGCGCCCATCGTTCCGGCGGAGGAGCCCGCGGACTGCTGCTCGCTGCGCGCCTCCTCCGGTTCGGAGATCGAGGCGAACCCCGTCGCCCCTCGCGAACCGCCGGTCCCGGACTGGTCCGCGGTGGCGAGCCCGATCGCGCCGCTGTGCGGCGGCGGGCCGCCGAACGGGACGGAATGCCCCTGCTCAGGAAGGCCCTGCTCCGGCGCGAGACCGCCGGCGAACAGGCGCTGCGACAGGTCGGCGAACGTGCTCTGCACGCTGCCTCCCACGTCGCTCATCGAGTCCGAGCCCGCGGATTGCGGAGCGGTCGAGGCCGGACCCGGCTCACCCGTGCCGGCGACCGGACCGTCCCCAGCCCGCACCGGCTCGCCATCCGGGCTCGATTCCGCCGACTGCGGTGTCGTTCCAGCAGGCCGGTCCTCGCCTCCCGCAGCAGCGGAATCGGCGGTGTGCTCGGCCGGTCGGACGCCGACCCGGCGAAATGGGTTCTCGCTGATCTCCACAGCACTCAGCAACTGGTCGTACGCCCGTTGCACGCACTCCTGCGTGCTGCCGCTCTGCTGCTCGAACTGCCGCAACTTCGCCTGCAACTCCGGTTCGAAAGCGGTGTCGAGCCATTTCGCGGCTTCTTCGACCACATTCCGCCGCAGCTCGTCGCACGCCTTCTTCGCTCCCGGGATCCCGGGCACCGGGCCTTTCCCGGCGATGAAGTCCTTCGCGCTCGGCGCGTAGCCGGAGAACGCACCGGTGAACACGTCGTCCACCCGCGCCAGATCGGCGACCTGCAGATCTCCGCGCGCCTTGCGGATCTCGGCCCTGGTCCCGTCCGTCGTTCTGCCCGCGCACTCCATGTCCGCGGCGAGGTCCAGCACGAACCTCGCGTACTCGCGCACGGCCCGCTCGATGCCGTCGATCACCGGCGGGATCGCCCCGCCGAACGCCGCGAGCTCGTCCAGCACGGCACTGCCCGCGCCGGTGTGCTCATCGATGCTCGCCGCCGCGGACTCCGCCGCCTCACCCTCCCAGGTCCGCAACGCAGCGCGGAACTCACCGTTGATCAATTCGTAGTCCGCCAGCAACGCCCGGTGCACCGCATCGAGCAGCCGCGCGTCCTCCCGGAACGCGCCGAAGTCGATACCGCGCAGCCGGTCGTACCTTTCCAGGACATGGCGGTCGAATCCAAGCTCTTGCTCGGTCCACTCCGCCAGCAGCGGCAAGAATTCCCGGAAGAACCGGAGACCGTGCGCGCCATCGTCGAGCAGTTCGTCGGAAGTGCGCACGACCCCGGCCTCGTTCAACCGCCGCCCGGCTGCGTCGAACCCGCGCATCGGCCCGGTCATCGCACCTTCCCGAGCTCGTCCGCCCCGGCCCGGTCGATTTCGGAATACCGGCGGGCGACCGTCCGGAAAGCCGCGGCGAACTCGTCGCTCCGCTCCGCGAACGCTCGGACGTTCGCGCCGAGCCGGCGCATCGCCTCCCGGTACGCCGAACCTTCCGGCCCGAATTGGCGGCCCGCCGGATCCGGCTCGGCCCCGCACGCATCGATCTGCTCGGCCTGCGCGCGAATTCGCCCAGCCGCGTCCGCGAACGCCTGCGCCGCGCGCTGGACGTCCTGGCCCGAAGTGCCCGTTCCCGTCGTCACGGCTGCCCTCCACCGGCCGGTCGCGGCGAATTCGATCGACGCATCCTGGCAGCGGTGCGCCGGCGATGGAGGCGAGTCGGGCAGAACACTTGCAATCGCGAACGCGGCCCGGTCGATGGGCACAACAAGAATCGGCCGCCGAGCCAACCGGCTCGCGGCCTTCCGCACGCAGCGGCTCAGCCCACGGTCAGGAAGTAGGTCAGCAGCACCGACAGCAGCATCGCTGCCAGCGGAAGCACGACCACGATGAGCAGGTCGCCGAAGGCTCCTCCGCGCATCACCGCACCCCGCTCAATGCCTGCGGCGCTGACGGCGGTTCACCCACCACTGACCGCCATCGTGCACTGCGTTGATGGCTTTGGACCCGAAGATCGCGAACGTGCCGAGCACGATGATGGCCCCGACCAGCAGGACGGCCGCGACTGCGACTATGGCGACGACGATGGCACCCATGTGAGCAGCATCTCACACTTGCGCCGCGCAACGGAGACCTAAATCACAAGATCACCGGATGGCAGCAACGACCTCGGCGATCCGCCGCGCCGTCGCGTCCGCGATCTCCTCGCTCGGCGCCTCCACCATCACCCGCACCAGCTGCTCGGTGCCGGAGGGGCGCAGCAGCACCCGGCCCTGCTCACCCAGTTCGGCCTCGGCGTCCGCGACGGCCTGCGTCACCGTCGGCGCGGACACCGCCACCGACTTGTCCACGACTCGCACGTTCTCCAGCACCTGCGGCAACCGGTGCATCGTGGTGCCCAGCGAAGTGAGCGTGCCGCCGGTGGCCGCCATCCGGCCCATCACGCGCAGCGCGGTGAGCAGCCCGTCGCCGGTGGTCGCGTGGCCCGGCAGCACCACGTGCCCGGACTGCTCACCGCCCAGCGAGAACCCGCCCGCGCGCAGCTCCTCCAGCACGTAGCGGTCGCCGACCGCGGTGGTGCGCAGCTTGATGCCGTGCTCCCGCATCGCCAGGTGCAGGCCGAGGTTGCTCATCACGGTGGCGACCAAGGTGTCGTCGGCGAGTTCGCCGGCCTCCTTCATCGCCACGGCCAAGATCGCCAGGATCTGGTCGCCGTCCACGACGGTGCCCTCCGCGTCCACCGCCAGGCAGCGGTCCGCGTCCCCGTCGTGCGCGATGCCCAGGTCGGCGCCGTGCTCCACGACGGCGGCGCGCACCGCGTCCAGGTGCGTCGAGCCCACACCGTCGTTGATGTTCAGGCCGTCCGGCTCGGCGTGCAGCGCCACGACCTCGGCGCCCGCCCTGCTGTACGCCTCCGGCGCGGGGACCGAAGCGGCGCCGTTCGCGCAGTCCACCACGACCTTGATGCCGTCCAGCCGCTGCGGCGTCGCGATCAGCAGGTGGTCCACGTAGCGCTGCACCGCGTCCGGCACGTCGCGCACCCGGCCGACGTGCTGTCCGGTAGGACGCTGCACCTGCTCGTAGAGCCGGTCGGCGATCTCGTCCTCGACCAGGTCCGGCAGCTTGTGCCCGCCTGCGGCGAACAGCTTGATCCCGTTGTCCGGCATCGGGTTGTGCGAAGCGGAGATCATCACGCCGATGTCCGCACCCAGCTCACCGACCAGGTAGGCCACCGCGGGCGTGGGCAGCACGCCCACCCGCAGCACGTCCATGCCCTCCGAGGCCAGCCCGGCCGTGACGGCGGCCTCCAGCATCTCCCCGCTCGCCCGCGGATCCCGGCCGACCACCGCGACCCGGCGGCGGGAGTCGTCCCGGTCGTAGAGCACGCGGGCGGCGGCCGCCGAGACCGCCAGCGCCAATTCCGGCGTCAGATCCGCGTTCGCCAGACCGCGGACCCCGTCGGTGCCGAACAGCCGGGACATGGGCAGCGAAACCTCCTGGGTCGACGGCAGGCCGAGCCCGGCACCGGCCGGGCACAAACACCACGGGAGCAGCCTCGGCGCCGGGTGCGACGCCGCGACTGCTCCCGTGGATCGTACGAAAGGTCAGCGCTTGCTGTACTGCGGAGCCTTGCGCGCCTTCTTGAGGCCGTACTTCTTGCGCTCCTTGGCCCGCGAGTCGCGGGTGAGCATCCCGGCCTTCTTCAGCGCGGGACGGTCATCGCCGTCCAGCTGCGACAGCGCGCGGGCGATCGCCATGCGCAGCGCGCCGGCCTGCCCGGAGGGGCCGCCGCCGCGCAGGTTCGCGGTCACGTCGAAGCCCTCGGCGCGGTCCACCAGCGTCAGCGGTTCCTTGATGATCTGCTGGTGCACCTTGTTCGGGAAGTAGTCCTCGAGCGCCTTGCCGTTCAGCTTGAAACCGCCGCTGCCCGGCGCCAGGCGCACGCGCACGATGGCCTGCTTGCGGCGACCGACGGTCTGCACCGGGCGGCCGGCCGGAATCGGCGCGACCTCGCGCGGGGCCTCCTCCTCGGCGAAGATCTCGCCGACGCTGTCGCCGACGGTCTCGGACAGCGGAGTCTCCTCCGCGGCGGGCGTGGTCACGGGCTGGTCCTCGGGTCCCTCAGTCACTTCTCGACCTTCGCGTTGATCTGGTACGGCTGCGGGTTCTGGGCCGCGTGCGGGTGCTCCGGTCCGGCGTAGACCTTGAGCTTCTTGCTCATCGCCCGGCCGAGCTTGTTCTTCGGCAGCATCCCCTTGATGGCCTTCTCCAGCAGCCGCTCCGGGTGCGACTCGAGCACCTGGCCGAAGGACTGCTTGCGCAACCCGCCCGGGTAGCCGCTGTGCCGGTACTGGAACGCCTGCTCCCGCTTGTTCCCGGTCAGCGCCACCTTCTCGGCGTTCACGATGACGACGAAGTCGCCGGTGTCCATGTGGGGGGCGTAAATCGGCTTGTGCTTGCCCCGCAGCAGGAGGGCGGCCTGGGTGGCCAGCCGGCCGAGCACCACGTCCTCGGCGTCGATGACATGCCAGGCGCGGGTCACCTCACCGGCCTTCGGGCTGTACGTGCGCACGGATCTACCTCGTCGTCGTTCGCGTCGGAATCTCGGTGCGGACCCCGTGTTCCTCCGGGAAGCCCATCGGAACCGTGCCGGGTCGGATGCCCCGGCCGGGCCGGGGAACCGGCACGTCCTGGGTGTTCACCGGAGACCTGCTCCCCCGGCGCCGCCTCGGCCAACGCCTGGCGTTCCGCTGGGTCCGGTCACCGCTCCAACACCGCAGTCGCGCACCGCACAACAAACAATCAGGGTACTCGGTGGCGCGAAGCCGGATCGAACGGGGTCGCTTGGCCTGGATCGCACTGCCGCGCCAGTCCGGGCTCGCCGACCACATCGGAACGCCCGCCTCGTCGCCGACCGAGATGCTACCCGGCACCACGGGACGAGCGGACACCCGCCTACCGGACGCCGCCGACCCCGGGGCGTCCAGCCCGCGGGGTCGGCGTGCGGTGGGACATCGGCTACCGTCGGTGGCCGACGTCCCCGGGAATCCTCAGAACCTGCCCACGTTCTTCCGCTCGCCGGCCTGGTACGCCTCGTTGGCGGTGTTGACGGCCACGCCCATCTTCGCGGCGGTCTCGACCATCTCCCTGGCGGCTTGGTCCCACTCCTGCTGCGCACCCTTGTACGCCTCCATCGCACCACCGCTCCAGGTTTCGACCAGCGGCTTGAGCTTTTGCTCCAGCTCGTCCAGCTCCGCCTGGATCTTGCGGGACACCGCGCCCAGGTCGTCCGATGCCTGGCTGAGCTGCGCGAAATTGACCTTGATCATGAGTTATCCTCGCACGTTACGTAGTCGGTGAATCGGACCAGGAAGTTCGAAGCCCCTCAGCCTTCGAGCAAGCCCTCGATCCGGGACATCTGGTCGGCCTGCTCCTGCTCGTTCTTGTCGTACTCCTTGCCGGAGATCTGCACGGCCTCCCCGATTTCACCGAGCTTCCGGTTGATCGTGTCCGCGTTCTGCTGGAAACGCTCCATCAGCCTGCGGAAGACGATCGCCGGCTGCCCTTCCCAGCCCGCCATCACCGGCTCGATCTGGCCGTGCAGCGTTTTCACCGCGTGGTCGACGTTGCTGCGGACCTCTTCGATTTGGCTCGCAGCCGTCTCCATCTGCTGTGCGTCGGCTTCAAATCCGCTCATACCGCAGGTCTCCTTCAAACGTCGCCCGAAGATCGATGCATCTACGACGGAGAGGTTGCCATGCCCGGTTCCGCGTTGTCCCCGCTTGTGCCCAAACAGTTGCGGCTGTGAACGCCATCGCCGATTTCCGCGGTCCACCAAGGCATTCGCGAACGGGAAAGGTGCCGCGCACAACGGATTCATGGACGCTATTTGCAGGAGTGATTCGCGATGGTGAACCGAACGCTCGGAAACCTCTGCGCAACGGCCGCGTACTCGCCGGCAGACGATCAGGGCACCCGCAGCGAGGAGACGACCTGCTCGCAGCCGCGCCGCACCTCCTGTTCGGCCGCGGCGGTGTAGCGGCAGCCGACGCTGACCTGGAACCGGCCCTGGTGCAGCACGAACCATTCCGCTGTCGTGCCCGCGAGGTCTTCGCGGTAGTACACCGCGTTGCGCCCGGCGAACGAAACATCGCCGTCGAAAGCGGAGAACGGCTTGCCCTGCGCGACGAACCGGTCGTACTGCGCGCGCAGGTCCCGCACCGCCCGCGCCCGATCCGCCCCGGTGTCGTAGCCGAGGTCGCCTTCCTGCACCACGATCCGGTCGTCGCGACCTGGGCCCGGGGCGACGATCGTCTGCCAGAGGTTCGGGTCTCCGCCGGTCTGCTGCCACTGCGCCGGGTAGTCGAAGGAATACTCGTACTGCGCGATGTGCTCCGCCGGAGGCTGCTGGGCCCGTCCGCCGGAACCCGGCGAGAGCAGCGCGGCCGCCACGATCGCGGCGACGCCCAGCAACGCGGCGCCGCCGCCGAGCACCCGGGGCAGCGCCTTTCCCCGCCACTGCACGGCGCGCCTGCGCTGCTGCGCCGCGGGCCACCGCAGCACCGGGCGGGTCTGATCGCTGCCGCCGATGACCACTGTGGACGCTCGGCTGAGCGAGTCGTCCGGCTGCACCGGCGGTGGCGCGGGCGCGGCCACCTGCGCAGCGGTCTGCGCAACGCCCGCGGGCGAGTTCGGGTACTTGCGCACCGTCGGGGCGTTGGATCCGCGATGCGCCCCGGCGGGCGCCAGGCCGCCGGCTCGTTCCGGATCGAGCCGCACCGCGCGCAGCGCACCGCGCGCGACCACGGTCTCGGGCTGGTCCAAAGTGGTCGGCAGCACGCCGGTTCGCTCGTGGATCAGCCGCGACACCAGCGGAATCCGGCTGGAACCGCCGACCAGGAAGACCCCGGCCAGCCGGGAACGCGGGACCCGGCCCTCGCGCAGCGTCGCCGGAACCAGGTCGACCGCCTTGGCCAGCGCCGCGGCGACCAGCCGCTCCAGATCGGCGCGGGTGAGGTGCGCGTCGGAGAACGGCGGCGGCATCGGCACGTCGGTGTAGGTGTGCCGGGACAGCGTCTCCTTCGCACCCCGCACGTCCTGGCGCAATACCCGCCTGCGGCGGCGGTCGGCCATTTCGCGGCCCGCCACCAGCTGCTGCCAGGCCGCCGGGTCCATTCCGGACACGACACCGCCGATGTGCTCCAGCAGCGCCTGATCGATGTCGGCGCCGCCGTAGTTCGGGTCGCCCTTGGTCGCCAGCACCCGGAACGACCGGCCCTGCTTGCACACCACGCTGGCGTCGACGGTGCCGCCGCCGAAGTCGAGCACCGCCAGCGCACCGCCGTCCGGCAGGCCGTAGCCGGCGCCGCCGCAACCGGCCTGCCCGTAACCGGTCCGACCGCAGCCGGAGGAGTGGAACACCGCCGCGGCCACCGGCTCCGGCACCAGCACGAGCTGCTGCGCCAGCCCTGCCGCGGCTTGGCGCAGCACGCCCGCGCGCACCGAACCCCAATCGGCCGGATGCGTCAGCACCAGCAGCTCCACCGCCGCACCGCCCGCGTACCTGCGGGCTTCGCCGACAGCGCGCTGCAGCACCGACCGGACCACGTCGCCGACCCGCAGCACGGTGCTGCCCAGCAGCAGTTCGCCCTCGTCCACGCGCCGCTTGGGATGCGGTTCGAAGCGGGACGGGTCGACCGCGGCCTGCCGTTCCGCCTCGTTGCCGACGAACAGCGTGCCGTCGGCCGCCGCGAACACCGCGGAGGGCACCAGCGGGCGGCCGTCGATGGCCACGACCTGCGGCTCACCGCCGCCCGCGGAGACCACGGTGCAAGTGCTGGAGGTGCCGAAGTCGACCGAGACGTGCAGGGACACCAACAACTCCTTCACGCGCCACCGGCCGAACCTCCGACCCGGACGCTGCAGCGGCGGTGTCTTCGGCGGCAGGCAGGCTTGCCGACGGGAACGGAACTTTGCCCGAGTTGAACTCCCCCCCGATCAGAATTCACCGAAGCAGCCTAGGTGCCGAGGGTGCGCTCACTTCAACAATCTGCCCTCGATCGGGTGGCATTCACACAGATCGCTTGACGTCCGCTCCCGGTGTGCCGCTGCAAAACGGTGCGGGCGCATTCGCGCGCAGAACTGCGGCAATGCGCCGCGCGGGAAACGGCGATTCGCGCCGCTTGAGGTCGGCGACGAAGCTGCGCCACTGCTCGCGGCGGAAGCGCAACACCGCGGAACGGTCCTTGGAATCCCGGACGCGGACCACCGCCGCCACGCCGCCGACCTCCACGCAAGCCGACTGGCTACCGCTGTAGCTCGACTTCCGCCAGCGCTTCCCGCCGCCCATCACCGGTGTCCTCCTCACGCTCGTACGCATCGGCATAGGCCGCGACGAGGTCGGCCGAACGCGCCGGGCTCATCGCGGTCCGGCACAGCGTAGAGCGAGCGCGCTGGAACGGGGTGACATCTTCCGGAGCATCGAGGAATGCGCCGCAGCGCCGCTGCTCCAAGTGCACCAGCGGCTTGCTCCGCTCGAACTCCAGCAGCAGGAACGGGCCGTCCAGCCCGGTGTGCGCGCCGAGCGAGAACGGCATCACCTGCAGCGTCACGTTCGGCAGCCGGGCCGTTTTGAGCACCGCGCGCAACTGGTCGGCCATCACCAGCCTGCCGCCGACCGCCCGGCGCAGCGCCGCCTCGTCCAGCAGCACCAGGTAGCGCACCGGTTCCGGCTCGTTCAAGATCTGCTGGCGCGCCAGCCGGGCCGCGACGAGCCGGTCGCGGTGCTGCGGTTCCACTTCGGTCGCGGCGAACAGCGCGCGGGAGTACTCCGGGATCTGCAGCAGCCCCGGAATGAGCACTTCGGACAGTTCGGTGATGCGCACCGCGCGGCTTTCCGCGTCGGCGAGTTCGGTGAGCTGCGCGGGCAGCCCGCCGCCGGATTCCCACCAGGCGGTGCGATCGATGTCGTGCGCCATCCGCAGCAGCCGGTCCCGTTCCCCGCCGCGCACGTCGAGCGCGTCCAGGAACGCGCGCACGGTGGGCGGGGACAGTCTGCGCCGGGCGGTCTCCAGCCGGCTGACCTTTGCTTCCGAACAGCCGATCAAGCTGCCGACCTGGCGCATCGTCAACCCGGACTCCGCCCGTGCGGAGCGTAATTCCTTTCCCAGAGCACGAGCTCGCGGTGTGTCCGACATGGACACAGTTTAAGTGTTACATCGGAGCAAGATCTTCGCTCGATCGTGTCATGATTTCGCGTTCCGCACGCCTGGAACGGCGGACCTCCCCCACCGATCGGCGAGGGAGGTCCGTGGTATTGCCCGATCCGGTCCGGCGATCACTCCGGGCGGATCATCGCGGTCTGAATCTGTTGCGGCGTCCGCAGCCGCCTGCTGACCAAGGTGCCCCGGCCCGGCGGCAGCTGCCGCGACTTGATGTTGCCGACCAGCTGCCCGTCGTCCTTGTTGGCGCTCATCGCCAGACCCGGCGCGGAAACCTCCCGCATCTTGCCGATGATCGGCTCGAACAGCGCGCGACCCGCATTGCCGGAGTTCCGCACGATGATCATGTGCAGGCCCACGTCGGTGGCCTGGGCGACGTACTCCTGCAACGGCGTCAGCGGATTGTTGCCCTGCGGCGAGACCAGCTCGTAGTCGTCGATCACGACGAACAGCTCCGGACCCGTCCACCAGGACCGGTCCCGCAGCTGCTGCTGGGTCACGTCCGGACCCGGCATCCGCTTCTTCAGCGCCGCGGCCACGTCGCGGACGTTGTTCTTGAGCTGCTCGGTCGTGACGGTGTACTCCATCAGGTGCGGCGAGTCGATGAACCCGAGCATCGTGCGGCGCACGTCGACCAGCAGGATCAGCGCCTCCTGCGGCGTGTAGCGCGTCGTGATGCCGCGGACGATCGTGCGCAGCAGCGAAGTCTTGCCCGATTCCCGCTCGGCGAAGGCGTAGAAGTGCGGCTCCGCCTTGAAGTCCAGGTAGACCGGGTTGAGCCCGTCCTCGTTGATGCCGATCGGCACCAGGTGCGGCCGGGGCTGCTGCTCCAGCGTCGGCAGCTGCTCGTACGGCAGCAGCTCCGGCAGCAGCCTGACCTGCGGCGCCGGACGACCCTTCCACGAACTCTTCACCCGGTTGACCAGGTCGGCGACCCCGTCGGCGAGGTCGTCGTTGTAGAGCTGCCAGCCGGGGCGCGGCGTGCGCTCGGCCTCGTCCGCGCCGCGCTTCCTGGCCTCCTCCGCGCGCTTGCGCTCCACGGGGATGCGGTCACCCAGCTTCTCGCTGTCCACCCGCGGCAGCGCGGTCAGGAAGTGCAGCTGGGACGCGTGCAGACCGCGTCCGGGCCGTCCTTCCGGAACGGTCAGGGCGACCTTGCGGTTCACCTCCGACTCGCCCGGATCGCCGAGCCGCAGCTCCAGCCGGGTGCCGAGGTTGTCCTTGAGCACCGGGCGGATGCCCGACCACCGGTTCGCGGACAGGAACACGTGGATGCCGAACGCCAAGCCCTGCTGCGCGAGGTTGTTGATCTCGGGTTCCAGCGGCTCGAACTCCGTCTCGGCGCGGAACGCCTCCCAGCCGTCGATGATCAGGAACACGTCGCCGTACGGGTCGTCGGTGAGCTCGCCGCGCTGCTTGCGGGCGCGGAAATCGCTCATCGAGTCGAGGCCGGTCTCCTGGAACCGGGCCTCCCGCGCGGTCATCAGCGCCTTGATCTCGGCGATCGTACGGCGCACCGTGTCCGGATCGCGGCGGCTGCCGAACGCGCCGACGTGCGGCAGGTTCCGCAGCGCCGAGAGCGCACCGCCACCGAGGTCGATGCAGTAGAACTGCACCTCCTGCGGGGTGTGCGTGAGCGCCATCGAAGTGATCATGGTGCGCAGCAGGTTGGACTTGCCCGCCTGCGGGCCGCCGACGACCGCGCCGTGCCCCTGGGCACCCGCCAGGTCCAGCGTCAGCGAGTCCTGGCGCTGGTGGTACGGCACGTCGATCAGCCCGACCGGCACCTGCAACCGCCCGCTGTTGAACGACCCGGCTGCGGTGTAGCCGCGGTCGTCGGTCGCCTGCAGCGGCGGCAGCAGACCGTCCAAAGTGGGCGGTGCGTCCAGCGGCGGCAGCCAGACCGTGTGCGCGGGCGGGCCCGCGCCCTCGACCTTGCGGATCACCAGCTGGAAGTCGGTCGGGGCAGCGGTGTCGTCCTTGGTCTCCTTGGGCTCCTCGACCACCGGGGTCTCCGGTTCCGGAGGCTTTTCCACGTATTCCGGGGTGAACTCCCGCGGCCGCTTCTCGCCGGTGACCGGCGAGGCCGCGATGCCCATCGGACGCCGGCCGCTGGTCTGGTGGTCGTGCTCGGAGACGTAGGCGGCGCGGAAGCGGTCCATGCCCTCGGGATGCTTGAGGTAGCCGTGCCCACCGTCGGCGGGCAGGTCCGCGGCGTCCGGCATCCCGATCGCCGCACGGGATTCCGAAGCGTCGAAGGTCTTGAGCCCGACCCGGTAGGACAGGTGCGCCTGCAGACCGCGCAGCTTGCCCTCGTCCACCCGCTGCGAGGCCAGCAGCAAGTGGACCTGCAGCGACCGGCCCAGCCGGCCGATCATGGTGAACAGCTCGGCGAAGTCCGGCTTCTGCGAGAGCAGCTCGCTGAACTCGTCGATCACCACGAACAGCGCGGGCATCGGCTCCTGCGCGTTGTCGTCACCGGCTTCGTAGAGCTTGCGGTAGTCCCAGACGTTGCGCGCGCCCGCCTTGTTCAGCACTTCCTGGCGGCGGTTCATCTCGCCGTCCAGCGCGGCCTGCATCCGGTCCACCAGCGTGGCGTCGTCGCCCAGGTTGGAGACGCTGGCCGAGACGTGCGGCGCGGTCTCGAAACCGTTGAACGTCGCACCGCCCTTGAAGTCGACCAGCACGAAGTTCAACGCCGCCGAGGAGTGCGTCGCCAGCAGCCCGAGCACGATCGTGCGCAGGAACTCCGACTTGCCGGAGCCGGTCGCACCGATGCACAGCCCGTGCGGGCCCATGCCGCCGTAGGCGGTCTCCTTGATGTCCAGGTGCACGATCTCGCCCTGCTCACCGGGTCCGATCGCGACCCGGTAGAGGTCCTCGCGCGGACGCGGCCGCCACGCCTCGTTCAGGTCGAAGGTGACCGGGTCGCCCGCCAGCCCCAGCTGCTCGATGTAGTTCAGCGGGGTCTTCAGCGGCTCGAACGCGCCGTCGTCCTCCACTGCCGCGGCTCCGCTCGGGACCCGGTACGGCGACATCATCCGGGCCACCGAGGTGGCCTCCGCCATGGTCAGCGAGTCCGGTTCGCCGAACCACTCCACGCTGTTCTGCCCGCGGGCGCCGATCCGGTCCGGCTCCACCACGATCCGCATCCCGCGGCGCGCGGTGAGCTGGCCGAGCACGTCGGTGAGGTCGATCAGCGTCACGCCTGCCATGCCGCCTTCGACGACGATCTGCTCCTCGCGGCTGATCTCGGCGTCGTCGAGCAGGATCACGACGTGCGGGCGGCCCTCCGGCGGAGCCGCGTTGCGCTGGAACCGCGGGCGGTCGGCGAGTTCCTCGCCGAGCATCTCCTCGATGGCGCGCAGCGAACCGGCCATCAGCCGCATCGGGCCGATGCCGTCGGTCTCGGTGGGGTGCTGGGCGTGCGGCAGCCACTTCACCCAGTCCCACTCGCTGCGCGAGCGGCCGCTGGAGGCGACCGCGATGATCACGTCGTCGGGGGTGTGGAAGGTGGCGAGCTGGGTCAGCATCGCCCGCGCCAGCCCGCGCGCCAGCTCGCGCTCGCCCTGCAGCCCGACCGCGGCGAACCCGCGCAGCGAGGTGGCGATCGGCAGGCCGGACACCAGCGAGTGCGCGCGCACGAACCGGCGCAGCGCCAGCGTGGTGATCGGCTCCAGCTCCTCGACCGGGCCGGTCTGCGGCGGCACCAGGCGGGTCTCCAGCCGCTGCGAACCGCGGCCCACGCGCACCTGGCAGAAGTCGTTGTCGTTCGGGCGCCGCTCCCACATCCGGCGGGAACCGTCCGCAATGGACCAGAGCGTCTGCGGGTCCGGGTGCACCCACTCGCGGGCCAGCCGCTGCTCGTCGGCGGCTTCCCTGGCGCGTTCCCGCATCTGGCCGAGGTAGCGCAGGTAGTCCTTGCGGTCCTCGTTCATCTCGGCCTTCTTCTGGCCGCCTTCCCGGCCGCCACCAGCCATCATGCCGACGGTGCTGACCAGCATCATCATCGGCATCATCATCATCATCGGGTTGTCCTTGGCCCGCTGAAGCATGAACGCCATCATCCCGAGCGATGCCACGATCATGACGCCCGGAAGCACCTTCTGGACGATGTTGCCCGGGATCACCCGCGGAATCTCCGGCGGTGGTTCGAGGTGCACCTCCCCACCCGGTGGCCTCGGAGCGGCCAGTCGCGGCATTCGCTTGAACTGCAGCGTGCTCACCGGAGGCGACAACCTTTCCTTCTCGTGGCAATGCGTGCGGCCGGGCGCGGCGGCCGCGGACCGCGGGCGGCATTCTGCACTGCCCGCGGCGGCGCCGTCCGCGGAACCCCGGGACTCGACCGTGCTCGTGACCAACCGGATATCAACGTGTTGGCACGAGTTGGACCAAACCCTTCACCCGCTCGCGGTCGGTGCGGCCATACTAGGGGCGCTTCGCGGCCGGGCGGGCCGCTTTCGGCGAGAAACCGACCGTCCTTCGTGGAGCGAGCGGAATGCACGGACCTAGGAAGTAGGGGGCCTGGAGTGGCTACCGGGACCACGGTGTTCAGCCGCGTGACAGTGGTGGCGCCGAACACTCGCATCGATTTGGCGCTGCCCGCCGATGTCGCGGTGGCGGATCTGCTGCCGATGCTGCTGGACATGTCCCGAGAGACCGCACCCGACGGCGGTTCGCGGCACGGCGGGTGGTGCCTGGCCAAGCTCGGCGACGAGCCGCTGGACAACAGCCAGACGCTGGCCTCGCTGGGCATTGTGGACGGTGACCTGCTGCAACTGCGGCGTCGTTCGGACAATCCGCCCCCGCCGCTGTACGACGACGTGGTCGACGCGCTCGCCGAGGCCGAGCCGGGCAGCTACCGGCCGTGGACCAAGGAGACCGCGAACAAGATCGGGCACACCGCGGGCGCGCTGGCGATGGTCGGCGCGGCCGCGGCGCTGGGGTTGACCAGCGTCACCGGCGGGCTGCTGTTCCACATCGTCACGGCTGTCGTGGCGCTGTTCGTTGCGGTGTTCGCCACCGGCATCGGCTCGATCGTCGCCCGCGCCTACGGCGCCCCCACCACCGGCACGGTGATCGCCGGGGCGGGCGGGCTGCCGATGGCGTTCGTGGCCGGGCTCAACGCCATTCCGTTCGGCGACAGCCTGCGGCCGGGCCTGCTGCTGGCCAGCGCGCTGGTGCTGATCTTCGCGTCGATCTCGCTGATGGTGATCGGCACCGGCGTGGTCACGTTCATCGCCGCGGCCACCGTGTCCTCGTTCGGCGTGCTGGCGTTCATCGTCGCGACGCTGCTGCCGCGGGAAGCCACTGCTGCCGGAGTCGCCGCGGGCGCCGCCGCGGTCGGGCTCGCCGGGATCTCGCTGCTGCCGCGGCTGACCATCCAGCTCGCCAAGCTGCCGCTGCCGCACGTGCCGGGCAACGCCGAAGACCTCAAGGAGGACGCGGGCTTCCCGGACTACCGGATGATCGAGCGCCGCACCGGGCTGGCGCACCAGTACATGACCGGGCTGATCATCGGCTGCGGGCTGACCGCGGCGCTCGGCGCGATCCTCGCGGCCGTGACGTCCGAGCACGGCGTCTTCGGCCCGCTGCTGGCCGTGGTCGTGTCCGCGGTGCTGCTGCTGCGCGGCCGCAACTACGCCAACGGCAGTCAAGCGGTGGCGCTGCTGCTGACCGGTCTGCTCGCGGCGCTCGGCGTCACCGCCGGGTTGCTGGTGATGGTCGCGCAGCAGCCGGTCTGGGTGGCCGGGGTGTTCCCGCCGCTGCTGCTGCTCGGCGTGCTGGCGCTGGTGTTCGGCGTGGTGTTCCCGAACCGGCGGTTCTCGCCGGTGCAGCGGCGGACGGTGGACATCCTGGAGGCGGTGCTGATCGCGCTGGTGCTGCCGCTCGCACTCGGCGTCATGGACCTGTACATGGCGGTCCGCGACCTGAACCTCTCGTTCTGATGACCAGCCGCACCAACCGGTCGTTGCGGCGCGCGCTGGCGCTGTCGGCGGTAGTGGGCGTGACGGTGTTCGGCCCTGCGATGCCCGCCTCCGCCGAGGACCCCTTGGACTTCCAGCCGCCGGAGCTGACTCCCGCCACCCCGCCCAGCGGGCCGCTCGGGGTTACCGGGAACTACGAAGCCGCGCAGGGCTGCATGCAGCCCAACAGCGGCGGCACCTCGGTTCAGGAGAAGCCGTGGAGCCAGCGCACGCTCGGTTTCGAGCGGGCGCACGAGCAGGGCTACACCGGCTCCGGCGCGACGGTCGCGGTGATCGACACCGGCGTGAACCCGCATCCGCGGCTGCAGCTGAACGGCGGCGGAGGTAGCGCCGTGCCGGACGGCGGGGCGAACTCCGACTGCGACGGCCACGGCACCGTGGTCGCCGGGATCATCGGGGCCTCCGACTCCCCCGAGACGGGATTCACCGGAGTGGCGCCCGATTCGACGATCATGTCGATCCGCCAGTCCTCCCAGCTGTTCCAGGACAAGCAGCAGAACAAGACGGTCGGCGACACGCAGTCGATGGCGCAGGCCGTGCAGCACGCCGTCGACCAGAACGTCAGCGTCATCAACATCTCGCAGTCGTCCTGCCAGCCGATGGCGCAGGCGATGGCGGACCTCGGCGACCACAACAACCGACTGGGCAACGCGGTCAAGAACGCCTACGACAAGGGCATCGTCGTCGTCGCTGCTGCGGGCAACACGCAGGACAGCTGCCAGAAGAACCCGTCCGGTTCCCCGACCACCGCGGTGCTGCCCGCCTGGTTCGACAAGTACGTGCTCACGGTCGGGTCGGTCGGACAGCAGGGCCAGCCGTCGGAGTTCACCGTCCCCGGCCCGTGGGTGGACGTCGCAGCGCCCGGCGAGAACCTCACCGGGCTCGACCCGGGCAAGGGCGGCACCACGGTCGTCAACCAGCTCGCGACCGGGCAGGGCGGCCAGCCGGGCCCGATCCAGGGCACCAGCTTCGCCGCGCCCTACGTCTCCGGGCTGGCGGTGCTGATCAAGCAGAAGCACCCCGAGCTGTCCGCGGGCGAAGTGATGGACCGGATCGAGAAGACCGCGCTGAGCCCCGGCGGGCCGAACGGCCGCAACGACATCGTCGGCTACGGCCTGATCGACCCGATGGCCGCGCTGGACAACGTGATCCCCGCCGAGCACGGCCAGCGGCCCGCGCCGGTCAAGCCCGCGCGGCTCGGAGCGGACGTGATCCCGCAGCCGAACTGGCTCGCGCTGACGATCGCCTTCGGCGGCTCGCTCGGCGGCATCGGAGCGGTGCTGTTCACGGCGTTCTTGGTGCGCGCGCGGCGCGCCGTGCGGGCGCGGGAAGCAGGGCAGGACGCGGAGTAGCGGCGCGGAACGGCCGGCGAACGGCCCGGAATCGTCCTGGCGCGGATGGTTCCGGGCCGTTTGTTCTGCGCAGTGCAACCCCCGACCGCATTCCTCCGGGATTCGGTGCCGAATCATCACGCCTTGTGGAAATGCTCCGGACGGAGCGTGTCAAAACGCCTTCACGCCCCGGCGCAAAATCGGCGTTCACATTTTCGTTACGCATCGGATGTCGCCCGGCCGTTGACGATGACCCGGCCGCGAACAATGCACCGAAAACCACGGATCCCATATCGCGGTCACCGCGCAAAAATCCGCCCGCGACCCGATGGGCCGGCGGGCGGATTCTGCGGACGACCAGAGCGTTCCGGTCAGCTCCCGGCAGTGCCGGATTGCTGCTGCGCCTGCGGCGGCGGCCGGTTCACCCCGCCCGGCGGCACCGGGATGGAGTCGTAGACGAAGCTCGCCTGCGCCGGATCGAGGAAGTCACCGCGCGGCAACGTGCCAAGAATCCGCGCCGGCCCCGCCTTGATCGACCCGGGGTTGTTGGTCACGCCCAGCCCCTGCGCCGTCTTCCCGTCCTTCACGCCGTAGACCACGCCCTGGTCGGACACCAGGTAGATCGGCCCGGACTCGGCACCCGGCTCGTTGAACGCCGCGCGCACCACCCCGGCCTTGCCAGCGGGCATGTAGAAGTAGTCCACGTTCGGGCCGGTCCCGTCGAACTGGGCCAGCTTCACCGGCGCGGCCTTCGCCGGGCTGCCCTTGTTCGTGGTGACCGTGATGTGCTGCCCGCCGTTGATGTTGCGCCAGCTCAGGCAGGACGTGTCGGCCTGCTGGAACGGCACCGGCTTCGGCACCACGGTCGGGAAGGTCTCCAGCGCCATCTGCTGCCCGTCCGGTGCGGACTGCGCGTCGGTGATCGTGCCGGTGGCGTTCGGAATGCCTTCCGAGCGCGGCTTGTCCGCGTGCAGCACGGCGGCCGCACCGGCGCTGATCTCCTGCTTCCCGCTGGGCAGCAGCACGTAGAACTTGTCCGGGTTGCCCGCGACGGTCTGGCGGACCACGTCACCGGAGTCGTAGGAGTTCTGCATGTAGTCGACCGTGCCGCTGGGCGCCTCCGGGATCCGCAGCTCCGGCACCTCCGGGACGGCGTTGAGCATCTTCGTGCTGATGGTGCGCGGGGTCTGCCCGTTCAGCCCGTAGATGTCCATCACGGCCCGCTCGGAGCGGTCCACCTTCGCCTTCACCGTGCGGGTGTTCGGGTTGCCCGGCGCACCGTCCACCCGGTACATCAGGTATTCCTGCCCGGACGCCTGGTCCCGCACGAACAGCGACTGGTTCTCGGCCAACTCGGTGCCGTGGTTGGGATCCCCGCCGATGACGGTGGTCTCCACGTTCGCCGGGCGCGCCGAGCCGGAGACGTTGAGGTCGTCGGCGACCTGGCCCACGTCGCAGATCGCCCAGGACGGATCGGCGATGTTGTTCGGGTCCGGCAGGTAGTTCGGCGCGTTGACCATCCCGGTGCGCGGCCCGCGCGGGAATTCGCCCAGCGCGGCCTCCTTCACCGTGGTGGCCTGCACCGCCTGCCCGCCCTGGCCACCGCCCTGGGCCATCACCAGCAGCTTCGCCGATGCCATGTTCAGCATCGGGATCAGCCGCTTCTGCGCCTGCTGGTCGGCGGTGACGACGTACACGCTGCCGCTGTCCTTGCCGATCACGATCGAGCCCGGCTGCGGCACCGAACCCTTGCCGCCGAACAGTCCCCACACCAGGAATCCGATGATGCCGATGCAGGCGAGGATCGCGCCCGCGACGGTCGCGCGCTTATGCGAACCCATCGGATCGTGCAGCATCACGGCGTCTTTGCGGACCAGTGCCGATTCCATGCGGCGAAGGACGAACCGGTACGCCTGGACCTGTGACTTCGTTGTGGGTGTTGATGCCATTCTTCGCCTACAGCTCTCCCGTCCGAGGTACGGTTCCGCAGGATAGCCGCCGAGAGTCCGCGAACGGGTCCGATCCGCCGAGTCCGTGGGCATTCTTTCGCGCGGCCGCCGAACGACCTGGTTAGCGCGCCGCGCGCACTACCTGCGAGGGGAAGAGACCGAACGGATGTCCGTCAGCACGCAACATCCGGCCCAGCCGAACGCCTCCGCTCCCGGCGGCGCCCGCACGCGCATCCGCGCGCGGCGGCGCACCATCGGCGCGAGCCTCGGGGCGATGCCGGTGGCCAACATCGTCGTCATCGAGGTCGGCCTGGCGATCGGCTTGATCCTGGTGTGGCTCAACGAGCTGCTGTGGCCGGTGGCCGCGGGCGTTGCCGGACTCGCGTTGATCATCGCGCTGCTGCGCAGGCGCGGGCGGTGGTTCACCCAGTGGTTCGGACTGGTGCTGCAGTACCGCACCCGCAGCCACACCCGCCGGTCCGAACCGCCGTCCGCGGACGTCAGCGAACTCGCCGAGGACATCAACGGCGACGGCATCATCGGCCCGGACGAGAACCACCGCGTGGCGCTGCTGCGGATCGCCGTCGAGGACCTGGTCGTCGCGCGCGGCCGGGACCACGACCGCAATCCCGTCGGTTTGGCCTGGCACGACGGCAAATGGACCGCGGTGCTGATGGTCGACCCCACCCCGCCGCTGCTCAAGCCCACCGAGACCGCGTTGAACCTGCCGCTGGGCGTGCTCGCGCCCTGCCTGGAGGACCGCGGCGTGGTGCTGGACGCGATCCAGGTCATCTGGCACTGCTACCCCGGCAGTTCGTCGCTGCCCGCGGATTCCCCCGCGCTGAACTCGTACTTGGAGATGGTGGGGCCGACCGCGGCGGCCGCGCGCCGCAGCACGTGGGTGGCGGTGCGGCTGGACCCGCAGCGCTGCGCGAAGGCCGTCGGCGAACGCGGCGGTGGCGTGGTCGGTGCGCACCGGGCGCTGATCGGCGCGCTCTCCCGGGTGCGCAACGCGCTCAGCGGATGCGGCATCCCAACCCGTCCGCTGGACCCGGACGAGCTGCTGCAGGCGGGCATCTCCTCGGCCGAGCTGAACGACTCGCTGCGCGAACAGCGCCCGGTCGGGCTGACCGAGCGGTGGAACAGCGTCACCGCGGGCAGCGTCGGGCACTCCAGCTACGCGATCACCGGCTGGCCGAACCACATGAGCGACAGCATCAACGCACTGACCGGCGTGCGGGCGCTGTCCACCAGCATCGCGATGTCCATCGCACCGTCCGGTGAGGACGGTGAGGTCGGGCTGCGCGGCCTGGTCCGGGTCAGCGCCCGGACCCCTTCGGCCCTGAACGCTTCGGACGAACGACTGCGCGAGATCAGCAACCGGCTCAACCTGACCCTCACCCCGCTGCGCGGGATGCAGCTGGCCGGGCTGACCGGAACGCTGCCGCTGGGAGGTGCGGCATGAGCCGAACCCGGACCTTGGACACCCCGGGCAACGTCAACGGCACCGCACCGGAGTTCCTGGTGCGCCCGGAGATGCTGGACGTGGTGAGCCCGCCGGGTGACCGCGGCGGCATGGTCATCGGCAAGGGCGCGCGTGGCGAGTCGGTAACCGCCTCGATCCTGCGCCCGGACCCCACCCGCGTGGTCACCGTCGGCGGGCTGTACCTGGCCCGGCAGATCGCGCTGCGCGCCATCGCCACCGGCGCGTGGGTCACCATCGCCACCGGCAGGCCCGCGGCGTGGAAGACGGTGGAGCACGCGGCGGGCAAGCTCGCGGACGGCAGCCAGGTACCGCTGGTTCAGCTGCGCAAGCTGCAGCCCTACGACCTTCCGCGGCCCACCGAGGACGCGCCGCTGCTGATGATCCACGACGGCGGTGCGGTGCCGCAGGAGCTGTTCCCGCCGCGCGCCCCGTGGCAGACCACGATGTACGTGCTGCCCTACCTGCACCCGCAGGCGGGCAGCGGTACGGCCACGAACACCGCGGATCTGGTGCTGCTGCAGCGGTTGCCGTTGCAGCAGGCGCAGCTGGCGGCCCGCTTCTGGTACTTCGATCCCTCGACGCGCGTCCAGCAGCTGACCCAACTCCCCGACGACGGAGTGATCGCCCTCGGCAACAACATGTGGGCCCCGATCACGCTGGTCACGAACCCCAAGGAGCAGGACATCCTCGGCCCCATCCGCCGCGGCGACTGACCCCGCGCACACCGTTCGCGCTCCCGGAGTGAACGGCCTGTTCGTCCGAATAGATTGGTCAAACGGTCCGTTCGCTCGCGCACTCCGGGTGGGCGAGTGCCGGGCCGACACGCCCGCACGCCACCCGTTCCGCCCAGTCCTTCCAGGAGCGAACGGACCGTTGGTCCGGCTAGACCGGGCGAACAGTCCGTTCGCTCGCTGCGATTGCTGAGTCCGGGGAACTCGGCCGGGCGCGCCGGTCAGGTCTTGATCTCGCCGTAGCGGGCCAGGGACTCCTGGCGTTCGTGGTGGTGCTCGACGATCGGGCCGGGATAGCCGTTCGGCGGCCCGTCGGGCAGTTTCCACGGCTCGTGCGTCGACTTGGCGCTGAGCCCGCGCAGTTCCGGGACGAACTCGCGCACGTAGGCGCCGTCCGGGTCGAACCTCGTGCCCTGCGTGATCGGGTTGAAGATCCGGAAGTACGGCGCCGCGTCGGTGCCCGTCCCGGCCGCCCACTGCCAGCCGTGCTGGTTCGAGGCCAGGTCCCCGTCGACCAGGTGCCGCATGAAGTGCCGGGCGCCCCACCACCACGGCAGGTGCAGGTCTTTGACCAGGAAACTCGCCACCACCATGCGAATCCGGTTGTGCATCCACCCGACCGCGAGCAGCTGCCGCATCCCGGCGTCGACCACGGGGAATCCGGTGCGTCCGGCGCACCACGCCTCGAACCGCTCCCAGGCGTCGGCGCCGGTGTCCAGCCGCATCCGGTCGAACCGCGCGTCGAAGTTGCGCCGCGCGCTTTCCGGCCAGTGCCACAGCACATCGGCGTAGAACTCGCGGAACGCCAGCTCGTTGCGGTAGCTGTCGACGCCTTCGCCGCCGCGCCCGTCCAGATCAGCCAGCAGCGTCCGCGGGTGCACGCACCCCCAGCGCAGGTACGGCGACATCCGGCTCGTCCCGGCGTGGTCCGGGCGGTCCCGGTCCCGCTCGTATTCGTGCACAGTGGACTTGAGGAATTCCCGCCAGCGCTTCTTCGCCGCGGACTCCCCCGCAGGCGGCAGCACCAGTTCGCCGAGTTCCTCGTCGTCCGGGATCGGCACCGCACCTACCCGGCGCGGCAGCGTCCAGTCCGCAGCGGACGCGCTCGTGCGGGCGGGCTTCGGGCGGCCGTGCTCGTCCCATGCGC
Source organism: Saccharopolyspora galaxeae (assembly GCF_016526145.1). GTDB lineage: Bacteria > Actinomycetota > Actinomycetes > Mycobacteriales > Pseudonocardiaceae > Saccharopolyspora_C > Saccharopolyspora_C galaxeae. The sequence continues at coordinate 670,012 of NZ_JADDUE010000001.1, read as the reverse complement.
GGCGGAACGGCGTGAACACCTTGTACGGCGCGCCGTCCCGCTTGGTGATCCGGCCAGGGGTGACCGCGTACGGCGAACCGGTCGGCACCCACTCGACATCGGCTCCCAGCGCTTCCCGGCCCCGCAGCGCTTCCCGGACCCGCTCATCGCGGCGGCGTCCGTACGGCCCGGTGTCGGCGGAGACGTGCACGCTGCTCGCGCCCGTCCGCTCGGCCAGTTCCGGCACCACCCGCTCCGGCTCACCGCGCAGCACCAGCAACTTCCCGCCGAGCTGCTCGTCGAGTTCCCGCAGGCACCGGTACAGGAACGTGCGGCGCGCAGGCCCTGACGGCCCGAGCAGCGCCTCGTCCAGCACGAACAACCCGATCACCGGGCCGCGGCGGGCCGCTTCCTGCAACGCCGGGTGATCACCGAGGCGTAGGTCGCGGCGGAACCACAGAATCGCGGGTGCGCTCATGCCCGGACCATACGGCCGCGAACGCGAAACGGCCCCGGCACCGGCCGATGGCCGGTCCGGGGCCTGCCCGACGATTCAGAGCTCGATTCAGCGCTCGCCGATGGGCTGGTAGGAGCGCTCGGCCGCGCCGGTGTAGACCTGGCGCGGACGGCTGATCTTGCGGGCCGGGTCGACCAGCATCTCCCGCCAGTGCGCGATCCAGCCGGGCAGCCGGCCGAGCGCGAACAGCACGGTGAAGTACTTCGTCGGGAACCCCATCGCCTTGTAGATCAGGCCGGTGTAGAAGTCGACGTTCGGGTACAGCTTGCGCTCGACGAAGTAGTCGTCGGCCAGCGCCCGCTCCTCCAGCCGCATCGCGATGTCCAGCAGCGGGTCGTTCGCGCCGAGCTTGCTCAGCACCTCGTCGGCGGTCTTCTTCACGATCGCCGCGCGCGGGTCGTAGTTCTTGTACACCCGGTGCCCGAAGCCCATCAGCTTCACACCGGGCTCCTTGTTCTTGACCCGGTTGACGAACGAATCCACGTCGTCGCCGTTGTTGTGGATGCCTTCCAGCATCTCCAGCACCGCGCTGTTCGCCCCGCCGTGCAGCGGCCCGAACAGCGCGTTGATGCCCGCCGAGGTGCTGGCGAACAGGTTCGCCTCCGAGGAGCCGACCATCCGCACCGTGGAGGTCGAGCAGTTCTGCTCGTGGTCGGCGTGCAGGATGAACAGCAGGTCCAGCGCGCGGGTCAGCGCGGGGTCGACCTCGTAGGGCTCGGCGGGGAACCCGAAGGTCATCCGCAGGAAGTTCTCCACCAGCCCCAGCGAGTTGTCCGGGTACAGGAACGGCTGGCCGACGGACTTCTTGTAGGCGTAGGCGGCGATCGTGGGCAGCTTCGCCAGCAGCCGCACGGTGGACAGCTCCACCTGGTTCTCGTCGAACGGGTCGAGGCTGTCCTGGTAGAAGGTGGACAGCGCGGACACCGCCGAGGACAGCACCGGCATCGGGTGCGCGTCGCGCGGGAAGCCGTCGAAGAACTGCTTGAGGTCCTCGTGCAGCAGGGTGTGCCGCTGGACCCGGTCGTTGAACTCGTCGTACTGCGCCTGGGTGGGCAGCTCACCGTAGATCAGCAGGTAGCTGACCTCGATGAAGTTCGACTTGGCGGCCAGCTCCTCGATCGGGTAGCCGCGGTAGCGCAGGACACCCGCGTCCCCGTCGATGTAGGTGATGTTGGACTCGCAGGACGCGGTGTTGACGAAACCCGGGTCCAGCGTCACCAAACCGGTCTGGGACAGCAGCTTCCCGAGATCCACACCGGGCGAGCCTTCGGTGGGCTGCGTCACCTGCATTTCGTGCTCGCCACCGTCGTAGCGCAGCGCGACGGTACGTTTGGCGGTCTCGTCGGGCATTCGGGAACCTCTCGCGCTCGTGAATGGGGTGGTGAGCCATCCGCGGCGACGCGCGCACCTCCCCGGCGCGGCAGCGTGGTCGGGCGAAGCGTCGGCCGGGGTCTTCCGGACCGCCGCAGCACCACCCCGTTGGGGTCCTGTCAGTTGTCACGCTAGACCGCTGCAGGCCCCTCGCGCAGCAATCGTGTTAGCCCTTTTGGGCAGGTGGGACCACGATCACATCGTTGATCGGGCCGGATGCTGCCACCCCCTTCGGCCGGTTGACGCAGCGGCCGATCCGGACGGACCGGGCGGGGCGAACCAGCCTGATCACCGTCCGGAACCGGCGCCCGCGCCGGTGTGCACCCAACGCGTCGGAAAGCTCCCGACCAAGATCGTCAGCGGTCCAGTTCGGCGGCCGTCGGCGGCTCGGCCCCCGGACGCGAGACGGTGATCGCGGCGGCGCGGGCGGCGAACCCGAGCCCCTCCCGCCACTGCTCGGGAGTGAGCTCGCGCAGCGCCTCCGGACTCAACGCACCGTTGCGGTGCAGCCACGCGAGCAACGCCGCGTGCACCGTGTCACCGGCGCCGATCGTGTCGGCGACTTCGGCCCGCACGCCCGCGACCTCGACCGGCGCACCGTCACCGACCAGCACGGAAATCCCGTCCGCACCACGGGTCAGCACCACTCCCGCGGGTCCGGCCCGCTGCCAGCGGCGCAGCGCCGCGTCCAGGTCCTGCCCGCCGGCCAGCCACTCGGCGTCCTCCACCGACAGCTTCAGCAGGTGCACCGAGGGCAGCCAGCTCTCGAACCGCTCGCGGTAGGCGTCCGGGTCGGTGATCAGGTCGGCGCGGATGTTCGGGTCCAGTGCCACGAACCGGCCGCGGGCGGCCTCCCGGAACAGCGCCTGCTCGTAGACCGTCGCGGAGGGCTCCAGCACCATGCCGAGCGTGCCGAACGAGACGGCGGTGACCTCGTCCGGGAACGGCCCGCTGTCGGCCACCAGCCGCGCTGCGGTCTCGGCGGTGTGGAAGACGTAGCGCGCCGAGCCGTCCTCGCTCAGCCCCACCACCGCCAGCGTCGTCGGCTCCGGCCCGCGCTGCACCAGGTCGGTGCGCACGCCGGACTCGACCAGCCGGTCCACCAGCTTCTCGCCGAACTGGTCGGTGGAGAGCTTCGCGTAGAAGGCGGTGGGCACCTGGAGGCGACCGAGCGCGATCGCGACGTTGTACGGCCCGCCGCCGAGCCGCGGGTGCAGCGGCCCCAGCTCGCCGCCGGGAGTGCCTGCGTCCGGGACGAGGTCGACGAGGGCTTCTCCGCCGATGACGATCACGTTTCCTCCGTGCTGCCGTTGCTCTGGGCTGGCTTGCTTTCGGGCTGCTTCGCTGTGGGTTGTCCGCCGCGGGCCGCGCTGCTGCGCTACCGGCCAGTCTGGCTTGCGCCGAACCGGGAGATCCCCGGGACGTTCAGGCACCCGCTTCGGGCGGGTCGATCCGCGGGTTCGCCGCACCGGGTTCGGACAGGCCGCCGAGCAGGAAGCGGGACAGCTCCGCGAACGCCTCCGCGTCGGACAGGCCGGTCCGCTCGGCGATCTCGCCGCGCTGAATCGCTCCGATGGTGCTGCCGACCAGCTCCGCGACGAACGCGGCGTGCACCTCGCGGAACACGCCTTCGCGCACGCCGTCGCGGATGTAGCCGCGCACGTGCTCGGCGGCGGCTCGCGCGTTGGCCTCGTAGCTGGCGCGCGTCGCCGGGTTGGCGGCCATGTCCGCCATGAACTGGCGCGAAGCCGGGCGCAGCCGTTCCGCCGCGGCGTCGAGGTAGGTGCGCATCCTGCTGCGCACGTCGGCGGCGTCGGCCACGGCGCGTTCGATTCCCGCGGTGGCGGTCTTGAAGAAGTGCCCCACGACCCGCACCGCCAGCTGCTCCTTGCTGCCCGCGAGCGTGTACAGCGTCGACTTCGAGCAGTGCAGGTGCGCGGCCAGGTCGTCGAGGGTGAAGTGCGCGAACCCCTCCGCGAGGAACAGCTCGCAGAGCCGGTCCAACAGCTGCGCACGGCGTTGCGCTCGCGATCCGGACCGCGCGACGCCGGACGTGCGCGTCCCGCCGGGGCTGCGCACGCCCGGATCGGAGGTGGTCATGCGCCGAGACTGCCACAGCCGGGCCGCAAGCCCGGTTGGAGGGGCAATTTCCAGCTGTGCCGCGGGCTGGTGCGCGCACGACGGCATCAGTACTCTGATTGATCCTATAGTACCCAGCGGAGTACCTGAAGATTTTTCGAGCCAGGGCTCGGACCGCGTGCTCCGCCGAGCACCAGGAGCTGCGCCATGCCCGTCGACCGCCTGCTGCCCAGCACCGAAGCCGCCGACCTCATCGCGCTCACCCGCGACATCGCCCGGGACGAACTCGCGCCCGCCGCGGCCGGAGCCGAGCAGCGCGCGGACTTCCCGCGCAAAGCGTTCCGGCTGCTCGGCTCCTCCGGGCTGTTGGGGCTGCCCTACGCCGAAGAACACGGCGGAGGCGGCCAGCCGTACGAGGTCTACCTCCAGGTGCTCGAAGAACTCAGCAGCGCCTGGATGACCGTCGGCGTCGGGCTGTCGGTGCACACCATGTCCTGCTACCCGCTGGCCCGCTACGGCACCGATGCGCAGCGCGAACGGTGGCTACCGAAAATGCTCGGCGGCGAGCTGCTGGGTGGCTACGCGCTGTCCGAGGCGCACGCCGGCTCGGACGCGGCCGCGCTCAGCACCCGCGCCGAACGCGACGGCGACGACTACACCGTCACCGGCACCAAGACGTGGATCACCCACGGCGGCGTCGCGGACTACTACGCGCTGATGGCGCGCACCTCCGACGAAGGACCACGCGGCATCACGTGCCTGCTGGTCGACGGGCGCACCGAAGGACTTTCCGCCGCCCCGCCGGAGCACAAGATGGGGCTGACCGGATCGCCCACCACCGAGCTGCGGTTCGAGGGCGCACGGGTGCCCGCCGAGCGGCGGATCGGCGCCGAGGGGCAAGGGCTCGCGATCGCGCTGGACGCGCTGGACTCCGGGCGGCTCGGCATCGCCGCCTGCGCGGTCGGGCTCGCGCAGGCGGCGCTGGACCTGGCCGTGGACTACGCCGGGCAGCGGCAGCAGTTCGGCAAGCCGATCATCGATTTCCAAGGCGTGGAGTTCCTGCTCGCCGACATGGCCGCCGCCGTGCACTCCGCCCGCTCGGCCTACCTGGACGGGGCGCGGCGGCGCGACGCAGGCAAACCGTTCGGGATGCAGTCATCGATGGCCAAGCTGCTCGCCACCGATGCGGCGATGCGAGTGACCACCGACGCGGTGCAGGTGCTCGGCGGCGCCGGCTACACCACGGACTTCGCCGCCGAGCGCTACATGCGGGAGGCGAAGGTCCTGCAGATCTTCGAGGGCACCAACCAGATCCAGCGGATGCTCATCGCCCGGCACCTCGCCGACGCCTGATGCTCATGTGCAGCGGTGCTGCCCTTCAGTGACGCGACCGGCCGCCCTGCCCCGTCCGAAGCGCGCGGCTCACTTCATGCGCCAGGTCGATGACCGAGGCCCTGGTTCGTCGACGATCCGGTACGTGTCACTGGTGAAAGCCGTGCCCTCCTCCTTCGCCATGTCCACGAGGTCATAGAGAACGGCCTCGATGGCGACCTCCGCGAGGAGCTTCCAGTAGTCATCGCTATCCGGGTCGAGGTCGCGCCCGCGTTCACGGACATCGAGTCGAATGGCGTCTTTGATCCGGTCCTCGTGGGAACGCCCGAACGCCCAGTGAATCGTCCTGGCGTCCGGTACCCACCTATCGGATGGCTCCTGTCGATTCGACATCGGTCGATCCTATAGCCGCGGGACGACATATGCCCGCGCCGTCGTGAAGGGGTTGAGATTGCTGTGCACAGGCGCCACGATCTCTCCCACAGCAGTCCCTTGGTAAGTACCCAACGCAGTCAGTTTGCTGGGGTCGTCCTCAAGCGGCGTGTAATAGGTGACCGTATCGCCGATCGGGACCACCTGCTGGAGCTCGGAATGCCCGACCGGGCGCGTCGGGGCATCCGACGGAAGACCGGGAAGACCGCCCTCCACGTAGAACATGTCGCCGGTGATCCGCACGGTCGGCGCCTCGGTACCAGCGCACTCGACCCGAGTTTTGAAGATCACCGACTGGGCTCCTCGCGACCAGTGCGGGTTGTCGGACTTCATCTCGCACTCGCCGCCGCTGTACTTGAGGACGGTCGTCCGAGCCGCTGGGCCCGCAGGCTCAGTATCCGCCTGCGCTAAGCCGGGAAACGACATCGTAAGGGCAACAGCCGCGCCGAAGACGGCGATTCTTTTCAGCAAGAGCACATTCCCATCATCATTGCGCCGATCCTGAGACCTGCCGCAACTTAACGACGCGCGCACCAGGAGGGGCGCGAATTCGGCGATGACACCCGAATGGCCCAACTAGTCTTACCGGGCACGGCACCCGGCGGCCGTCAGAACGGGCGCAGGCCCCACTGGGCGATCCAGTTCTCCCCCGGTGGCAGCGTGATCAGGTCGATGCCGGAGTTCAACGCGTCCGGCGGGCAGGTCATCGGCTCGATCGCGACCGCGCGGCCGCGGCCGGGGAACTCGTCGGCCGTGTAGACCTGCACCCACTTGAACACCGGATCGGCCCACAGCTCGACACCGTGCCCGGAAGGCGCGGTGAGCGAGTGCCGCACCAGCTCATCCGGATCGTCCGGCAGCGGCTCCGCACCGCCGAACGCGGTGTCCAGCAGCACCCCGGCGAGCCTGCGGCCGCGGCGGAACTCCTGCTCGTCCCCCTCCAGCGAACGCGGTGGGCGCACCGGCAGCAGCCGCTCCGGATCCACCGGCAGCACCGTCGCCGCGGCCAGTTTCAACGTGCAGTCGTCGGTCTCGGCCGAACCGGCCCGCGGGTACGGATGCACCCCGACGCCGAACGGGACGGCGCGGGCGCCCAGGTTCTCCACGGTGTGCGTGACGGTCAGCCCCGACTCGTCCAGCGCGTAGCCGATCGAGGTCAGCAGCGGCACCGGCCAGCCCGGCTGCACCGGGACCATCGCGTGCAGCACGATCGTCGACTCCGCGTGCTCCACGACCGTCCACACCGTGTGCCGCAGCAGGCCGTGGATGGCGTTGTGCCGGTCCGGCTCGGTCAGCGCGAGCTGCTGCGGCTCGCGCTCCAGCACCCAGCGGCCGTCGGCGACGCGGTTCGGCCACGGCACCAGCACCCCACCCGCCGCGCCCGGCGGCAGCCGGTCCGGGTGGTAGCTCTCGGAGTACGCCACCCCGTCCACCTCGAACGCGCGCAGCGCCGCCCCGACCTCGGTGACCACCGCGCGGGCCGCGCCGTGCGCGATCTCGAACTGGCGGCCGGTCGCGGGAACTGGATCATTCACGCCGACCACTCTAGAGCTTCCGGCGCCGCGGCGTGGCCGAACGAAAGCCCCGTTCCCGCGCGGATTCCCGCGGCGGGAACGGGGCTTCGCGAAGGCTGCGGGCTACTTGTTCAACGCCTCCGGGTCGAACTCGACCCGTCCCACGATCAGCCGGTTGACCACCCAGAACACCACGCCGACCAGCAGCAGCAGTCCGCCGATCAGATATTCGTCGACCGGGCGGCCGGACAGCGGGCTGGCGAAGAACGCGCACAGGATCGCGCCGAGCACCGGAACCCAGGTGGGTGCCTTGAAGTGCTCGTGCTCGACCTTCTCCCGGCGCAGCACCAAGACCGCGATGTTGACCACCGCGAACACCGCGAGCAGCAGCAGCGAGGTGGTGCTGCCCAAGTCCTCGATGTTCAACGTGCTCACCAGCACCACCGCGAGCAAGCTGGTGAACAGGATCGCCACCCACGGCGTCTGCCTGCTGCGGTGCACCCGGCCGAACGCCGAAGGGATGATCCGCTCGTTCGACATGCCGTACACGAGCCGGCTGGCCATCAGCATGTTCATCAAGGCGGTGTTGGTGACCGCGAACAGCGCGATGACGGAGAACAGGATGCCCGGGAACCACGGCGCCGCGGCCTCGACCACGAGCAGCAGCGGCGCGGAGGACGCGGCGAGCTCATCGGTCGGCACCAGCGTGGACGTGATCACGGCGATCGCCAGGTAGATCGCGGCCGTGATGCCCAGGCCCAACAGCAGCGCGCGCGGGAACGTCTTGACGGGGTCGCGGGTCTCCTCGGCCATGTTCACCGAGTCCTCGAAACCGACCATCGCGAAGAACGCCAGCGCGGTCGCCGACGTGACGGCGAACAGCGGCGAGGAATCCGTGGAGAACTGGGTGAGCCTGCTCGGGTCGGGCTGCACGTTCGGGTCGGAGCTGCCCGCCAGCAGCGCGTAGGCGCCGAAGCCGATCACGATCACCAGCCCGGACAGCTCGATGAACGTCAGCACCACGTTCATCTTCACCGACTCGCCCACGCCCCGGAAGTTGATCAGGGCTAGCACGATCAGGAACAACAGCCCGATGATCAGCGCGACGGGACTGCTGACCGGGAAGATCTCTTCCAGGTAGTCACCGCTGAACGCCTGCGCGGCCGACGAGGCCGAAGTGATGCCGGAGCACATCACCGCGAACGCGATTAGGAAGGTGATGAAGTGGACGCCGAACGCGCGGTGCACGTACAGCGGAGCGCCACCGGCCTTCGGGTACTTGCCGACCAGTTCCAGGTAGCTGCACGCGGTCAGGAAGGCGACCACGAAAGCCACCACGAACGGGACCCACAACGCCCCGCCGACCTTGCCTGCGACCTTGCCGGTCAGGGAGTACACGGTGGTGCCGAGGATGTCGCCCACCACGAAGAACAGCAGCAGTTTCGGCCCCATGACCCGTTTCAGGCCGGGCTGCGCACCGTCCGGAGCCTCGCCTTGCTCGGTCGTGTCGTTCGCCATGGCAGGAGAGTGTGCCCGCCACGTCCAGGCGATCTTGTGGCGGCCCTGCGGAACGCGCTGCCACCGCGCCGCGCCGGGCTGGTGCGAACGGCGCAGCGGACTCCGCGAATCCGGGTTTCCCGCCGTCTCGCGGGCGCCCGGAAGCAACGCGATCGGAAGAGTCACCGGGCGAAACCGAGTCCGTTCCGTCACCGCTGGAGGCAGGTACTGCTCCGTTCCGGTGGTTATTCGGTCGGCGCGCGGTAGCGCCAGAAAGCGGGCAGGCACACCGCCGCCAGCGCCGCGAACACCACGACGAGTACGCCGCCCACCGCGCTCGCGGCCTGCGCACCCGCGGCCGAGCCGCCGGCGCCGTGCAGCACGTCGGCCAGCCGTGGACCGCCCGCCACCACCACGGTGAACACGCCTTGGATGCGTCCGCGCATCTCGTCGGTGGCCGCGGCCTGCAACATCGCGCTGCGGTAGACCATGCTCACCAGGTCGGCCGCGCCGCCGACGGCCAGGAACAACGCGGCCAGCCACAGCGAGTCCGCGAGCCCGAAGCCCACGATCGCCACACCCCAGGCGACCACGGCGGTCGTCACTCCGACCCCGTGCCGCTGGATCCGGTGCAGCCAACCGGACAGCACGCCGGCCGCGAACGCGCCCAGCGGGATCGCCGCGTACAACGCACCCAGCGCCGCACCGCCGCCGGGCGGGTCGCCGAACACTCGCTCGGCCAGCTCCGGGTACAGCGCCCGCGGCATCCCGAAGACCATCGCGATGATGTCCATCAGGAACGACGCCAGCAGCACCGCGTGCCCGCCCAGGTAGCGGAACCCGTCGAGCACCGACCGCAGCCCGGCCGAGGTCGGCGCCCCGTCCAGCGGCGGCAGCGCGGGCAGCTGGAACACCGCCCATACCGCCACGGTCAGCGCCAACGCGTCCACGAGGTAGAGCACCGACAAGCCCAGCAACGGCAACAACGCCCCCGCCAGCAACGGACCCACGATCGAACCGAGCTGGAAGATCGTCGAGCCCAGCGCCTGCGCCGACGGCAGCAGCGGCGCCGGGATCAACCGGGCGATGGCGGCGCTGCGGGTCGGCATGTTCACCGCGAAGCACGTCTGTTGCGCGGCGAACAGCACCAGCACCAGCCACACCGAACCCACCCCGGAGGCGGCCACCAGCCACAGCAGGATCGAGGTGAAAGCCAACCCGGAGTTGGTCAACAGCAACAGCTTGCGCCGGTCCACGGTGTCGGCGACCGCGCCGCCCCAGAGCCCGAACACCAGCAGCGGGACGAGACCGAACACCCCGGCCAATCCGACGTAGGCCGAGTTCCCGGTGAGGTCGTAGAGCTGCTTGGGCACCGCGACCGCGCTGAACTGGGCGCCCACCGAGGTCACGATGCTGGAGATCCACAACCGCCGGTAGGCGGGATACCGCAGCGGCCGGGTGTCCAGCACGATCTTGCCGAGCAGTCCCCGCAACGTCCGCCGGGACCCTCCGGATGTTTGCGCCGTGCCACCGCTGCGCTGAGTCACGAGCGGCCAGCCTAGCCATCGCACGCATCGCGGACACCGCGATTTGTGATGCACCCGACCGGCCGCATCGCGTCGAAATCCGCCCCAGCAAGGCAAAAACGACCGATGGGACACGTGATCCCGACGATCTTGCACCCCGCGGGGTCAGTGCTGCGAGGCGTCAGCGCTGCTGGTTTTAGCGCCGCCTCCTCCAGTGCTGCAGGTCTTCAGTGCTGCTGGGTCTCGGCACTGCGGACCGGTCTTTCAGAGCCGCCCGCCGTCAGCGGTCCGCAGCGCTGCCCGAGGGCGCAGAATCACGGAGCCAACCGCTCCACGCTCCAGTTGTCGTCGTCGCGCCGGAAGCGGAGCCGGTCGTGCAGCCGGTCCGGACGGCCCTGCCAGAACTCGACCGCCTCCGGCCGGATCCGCCAGCCGCCCCAGTGCGGCGGCACCGGCACCTTCTCGGCCTCGGCGAAGCGCCGTTCCATGCCGTTGAGCGCCGACTGCAGCGAGTCGCGTCCGTTGACCACCCGGGACTGCGGCGAGGCCCAGGCACCGAGCTGCGACCCGCGGGGCCGGACCGCCCAGTACTCGGCGGTCTCCTCCGGCCGCACCTTCTCCACCTCGCCGCGCACGTTCACCTGCCGCTGCAAGGTCAGCCAGGGGAAGGTGGCGGCGGCGACGCGGGTGGCGAACAGGTCGTGGCTCTTCGAGGAGGTGTAGTTCGTGAAGAACACCAGGCCGCGCTCGTCGAAGCCCTTGCACAGCACGGTCCGGGAGGACGGGAACCCGTCGGCATCCGCGGTCGCGAGCACCATCGCGTTCGGTTCCGGTACCTGCTCCTGCACCGCCTCGTCGAACCACACCCGCAGCTGCTCGTGCCAGGTGGGCGCGAGCAGGTGCTCCTGCAGGGAGCCGGCCTCGTAGGACACCCGCATGGCGGACAACGTGCCGTTGGCGGTGCTCGTGGTGCTTTCCGACATCCGAACTTCCTCCCTGACCCGACTGGTGTGCGCCCGACGACCGGCAGCGCCGGAGGTTACGAGCCGCGCCGTCCCCGGAGACGGTCGCGGTGCGCCACGGCACCCGCTATGACGGTAAACGGACTCCGAACCTAGGCCGAACCGAGCCGAAGGTCACGATCGATTCCGCAAACGATGCAGTGACCGCACGCACACCCGGACGGCAGAGTCGTGCGCCCTGGTCAACACCGGGTTCGCCGGTCACCGACCTGGTCGCGCAGTGATCACCCGCCGGGCCCTGCAGCGATCACCGGCCACATCGCGGAGGGCCGCGGACCGGGCGTTCTGCCGAGCGGGGCGCACAATGCCGCTGCGACGCCGCCACCGCTGCGTAGTGGCAGTGCGAAACAGGAATTGATCCGGCATTGCGGGCCATTCTTCGAAATGTCATATCCACCGGGCGCCGCAAGCCGTGTGATCTTCGCCATTCCGAGGTCGTCGGCGACTTCGCGGCGATTGCCTCGCCGCCTCCGGCGGGTGCACTGTTACCGGCACAGCACAGGCTGCGACCGCGACCGCTGAAGTCCTCGTGCTCATGCACCCCGCCACGTCCCGCCGCGCGTCCCGCGCGCGGCCGCCCGGAACGACTCGACGAGGAGACGAGGCCACCATGAGCAACGAACCCACCGACTTCCGCCCCGGCCTGGAAGGCGTGGTCGCATTCCAGACCGAGATCGCCGAACCGGACAAGGACGGCGGTGCGCTGCGCTACCGAGGCGTGGACGTCGAGGACCTGGCCGGTCGGGTGTCCTTCGGCGACGTGTGGCAGCTGCTGGTCGACGGCCGGTTCGGCGGCGGCCTGCCCGCCACCGGCCCGGCACTGCTGCCGGTGCGCACCGGCAACGTGCGGGTGGATGCGCAAGCGGCGATCGCGATGCTGGCACCCGCCTACGGGTTCGAGCCGCTGCTGGACATCACCGACGAGCAGGCCCGCGACCAGCTCGCCCGGACCACCACCCTCGGGCTCTCCTACGTGGCGCAGTCCGCCCGCGGCGAGGACCTGCCGCGGGTACCGGAGAACCGCGTCGACGAGTGCGCCACGGTGACCGAGCGGTTCCTGACCCGCTGGCGCGGCGAGCCGGACCCGGCGCACGTGCAGGCGCTCGACGCCTACTGGGTCTCCGCCGCCGAGCACGGCATGAACGCCTCCACGTTCACCGCCCGTGTCATCGCCTCCACCGGCGCCGACGTCGCGGCCACGATCTCCGGCGCGGTCGGTGCGATGTCCGGTCCGCTGCACGGCGGCGCTCCCGCGCGAGTGCTGCCGATGCTGGCTGAAGCCGAGCGCACCGGCGATGCGCGCAAGGTCGTCGAGTCCATCCTGGACCGCGGCGACCGGCTGATGGGATTCGGTCACCGCGTCTACCGCGCGCAGGACCCGCGAGCCCGGGTACTGCGCAACACCTGCGAGCAGCTCGGCGCGCCCCGCTTCGAAGCGGCCGCCGAACTGGAGCGCGCCGCTCTCGAGGTGCTGCGGGAGCGCCGCCCGGACCGCCCGATCGAGACGAACGTGGAGTTCTGGGCCGCGGTGATCCTGGACTTCGCGCAGGTTCCGACCGAGATGATGCCCGCGATGTTCACCTGCGCCCGCACCGCGGGCTGGTCCGCGCACGTGCTGGAGCAGAAGCGCACCGGGCGGCTCGTGCGGCCGTCGGCGCACTACGTCGGCCCGGAGGCCCGCTCGCCGCAGCAGGTCGACGGCTGGGACTCCGTCTCGCCGTTGCCGGTCGCGGTGGCATGAGACCGGGAGTGGCGGGCCGGCCGGCGGCCCGCCACCGCTCCCGTGGCAGCTCCTTCTCCCACGACGCGGACTCGGAGGACGCGGCGCCGCTGCAGCAGCCAGCGCCGCTGCAGTCAGGACCGCTGCAGTCAGGGCCGCCGCGGCCAGGATCGCTGGGCGCCGGGCCCGTTGGCGGGTTTGCTCGCTTGATCGCTTGACGGATCGGCAGTGGATCGATCGCCAGTGGGCTGCTCGCCGGAAGACCGCGTGTTCGCTCATGTTTTCGAGTATCCGGACCCGAACATCCGTTCGCCATAGCTTGATCGGGTGGATCAGCAGCCGCCCGGCCGAACCCGGCCAAGGCGCGGGCGAACCGCTCGCAACGCCGTCCTGAGCTCCTGCGCGCCAGCCCTCCGGACCGCGAACCTACCGCTGAAACCCCTGGTCACAGCATCCGAACAGGCTCCTCGCGCACTCCGCATGCTGGCCAAAGCGCGCCCCGGGCAGTAAGTTGCCCACCGGCTCGGGCGCCGCGGCCGGCGTTCACCTTCCGGACACGCCGCCGCAACGCGCCGCCACAGGAACCGGCAACGCCGCCGGTCATCCCGGGCGATCCGGGTTCCACCCGAACCCCGATCCGCCGCACCCGGACGCGCCGCACCCCGACATCGGGGTAACCGCGAGCCAAGCCGACCCGAACGACCACCGGAGGCGCCGGAATGACGCAGGCCGAGACCGACCCGACGACCCTGAAACTGCCCAGCGAGCTCACGCCCTCCGACGGCCGCTTCGGCTGCGGCCCGTCCAAGGTGCGCACCGAGCAGCTCGCCCGGCTCGCCGACGAAGGCGCCTGGGTGATGGGCACCTCGCACCGGCAGAAGCCGGTGAAGTCGCTGGTCGGAAGGGTTCGCGAGGGCCTGTCCCAGCTGTTCTCGCTGCCCGCGGGCTACGAGATCGTGCTCGGCGTCGGCGGCACCACCGCGTTCTGGGACGCCGCGGCGTTCGGGCTGGTGCGGGAGCGCGCGCTGCACCTGACCTACGGCGAGTTCTCGCAGAAGTTCGCCAAGGCCACCACGGACGCGCCGTTCCTCGGCGACCCGGTGGTCGTCTCCGCCGAGCCCGGCGACGCCCCCGCACCGGTGTCCGACCCGAGCGCGGACCTGATCGCCTGGGCGCACAACGAGACCTCCACCGGCGTGATGCTGCCGCCGACCCGTCCCGCCGGTTCGGAAAACGCGCTGATCGCGGTGGACGCGACCTCGGGCGCGGGCGGCCTTCCGGTCGACCCGGCTGACGTTGACGTCTACTACTTCGCCCCGCAGAAGTCGTTCGCCTCGGACGGCGGGCTGTGGCTGGCCGCGATGAGCCCGGCCGCGCTGGAGCGGATCGGCGAGATCGGCGCTTCGGACCGCTGGGTGCCGGAGTTCCTGTCGCTGACCACGGCGCTGGACAACTCCCGCAAGGACCAGACCTACAACACCCCGGCGGTCGCCACGCTGTTCCTGCTGGCCGACCAGATCGACTGGATGAACTCCAACGGCGGGCTGGACTGGTGCGTCGCGCGCACCCGCGAGTCTTCGCAGCGGCTGTACCAGTGGGCGGAGGCGTCGGAGCACGCGACGCCGTTCGTGCAGGACCCGGCGAAGCGTTCGCAGGTGGTCGGCACCATCGACTTCGACGAGTCGATCGACGCGGCCGCGATCGCCAAGGCGCTGCGGGCGAACGGGATCCTGGACACCGAGCCGTACCGCAAGCTGGGGCGCAACCAGCTCCGGATCGGCACCTTCCCGGCGATCGAGCCGGACGACGTGACCGCGCTGACGAGGTCCATCGACTGGGTGGTTTCGCAGCTCTCCTGAGCGCGGCGCAGCCGGTCTCCCGAGGTCGTCGGCGCACCATAGCGGCCGACACGTCCGTGTCCCCGAACTGAGATCGATCACTTGCAGTGATCAACACGGCGGCCGGGTTCGGCCACGAGTTCGCAAGTCGACCGCCATTCAGGCAAGATCGGGGACGGAGAGGATGGTCACGAAGCGACACCGAACCCGGCGCGCCCCCTCCGTCAAGCGGGCACGCCGGGTTACGGTCACAGCTTGGTGACGACAGTGACCGGGGAGGCTGGCGTATGCGCGCGCTGCGGGTGGTCGGGCTTGACGAGGACGGTGAGACCGTCATCTGCGAGGACCCGGAGAACGGCGACCGTTTTTCGGTGCCCGCCGACGAGCGACTGCGCGCGGCCGCGCGCGGTGATCTGACCCGGTTGGGCCAGGTGCAGATCGAGATGGAGGCGCAACTGCGCCCCCGCGAGATCCAGGCCCGCATCCGGGCGGGCGCCTCCGTCGAGGACGTCGCGGCTTCTTCCGGCGTGCCGGAGCAGCGGGTCGAGCGCTACGCCTATCCGGTGCTGCTGGAACGCGCCCAGATCGCGGAGCGTTCGCAGCGCGCGCACCCGGTGCGCGAGGACGGCCCGGACGTCCAGACCCTCGGCGAGGTCGTCGCGCACACCTTCGGGATGCGCGGGCACGACTTCAGCGACGCCGACTGGGACGCCTGGCGCGGGGACGACGGCAAATGGGTCGTGCGGCTGCAGTGGCAGGCGGGTCGTTCGGAGAACCGGGCGCACTGGGTCTTCCACCCCGGTGCGCACGGCGGCACCGTCGCCGCGATCGACGACCACGCCACCGACCTGCTGGATCCGTCGCCGAACCGGCCGTTGCGCACGGTGCGCCCGGTGACCGCGCTGGCCCGCGAGGCGCTGGAGCTGGAGCAGCAGGAAGGCGCGGAAGAACTCGCGGAGGAGCCGGAGGAGCCGGTCAGCACACCCGCTCCGGTCGCAGAGCCGACCGCGGTCGCCGAGCCGACTCCGACGGTTCCGGCGCTGGACCTGGACACCGGACCGCAGCCGCAGGCCACGTCCGAGCAGGAAGAAGAGCCGCCCGCCGGGCTGGTCGAGCAGGCCGACGAGGACGACGTGGAAGCGATCGAGGACGAGGCGGCCCGCAACACCGAGCCTGCGCGGCGGCGCAAGAACCACCCGATCGTTCCGTCCTGGGAGGACGTGCTGCTCGGGGTCCGCTCCCATCGCTGAACCGCTTCGCGCGCGCCGACGGGCCGGCCGGACTCCGCGTTCGCGGTCTGCCGTGCGGTGATAGGGACGAGCGGCGCTTCGGCCGGGCGTCGAGGCGGCTGTCTTCGCCGCGCGCTCCGGACTCAACCGAGCGCGGACAGCGCCAAGGCGATCCACGCGAGCACGACGCCGATCGCGGTGCCGAACGCCACCCACCGCCACACCGGTACCCGCCTGCCCAGCCAGATCGACGGCGCGAACCCGCCGGCCACGACCAGGTTGACGATCACCGCCAGCAGCACGCTCACCTCGGCCAGCCCCAGGCTGACCACCACCAGCGCGACCACGACGAGTGCTGCGACGAAGGCGGTGACGGTGAGCCCGGTGCCCCACGGCGTGGGTTCCTGGGCGCCGGGCGCACGGCTCACCCGGCCGATCCTGCTGACCCGGCCGCGAGCCGGATCCCAGTAGCAGACTTCGGCGCCGGTCTCGGCCGCCAGCCGGGCGGCGAGCTGGCGCCCGCGGCGGGACATCAGCGTCGCCGAGGTTTCGCCTGCGACCTGCTGATCAGCGGCGACGCCGTGCACCACTTGCGCCCACTCGTGCATGGCCGCGGCCAGCGCGGGCGGTAGCGGAAGCTTCGCCGGGTCGTACTCGCGCACGCCTCGGGTGGAGCGATCTCCGCCGTCTCCGCGCCCGATCAGCACGGCACGTCCCTGCCGCACGCGCAGTTCCCACCTGGAACGCTGCATCGTCGCGCCGCTCATCCGGCCGCACCGCTCATCGCGTGGAACGCGATCGCCCCGGCGGTCGCGACGTTGAGGGAATCGACGTCCTGGTGCATCGGGATGCGCACCGCGACGTCCGCTGCGGTGATGGCCTCCTCGGTCAGGCCGGGGCCTTCCGAGCCGAGCACGATCGCCACCGGTCCGCTGTCGAGCCCGGCCCTGCTCAGCGGCATCGCGTCCGCGCGCGGAGTCAGCGCGGCGACCCGGTGGCCGTTGGCCAGCCGTTCCAACCCGGCGGGCCAGGGGTCCAGCGGGGCGAACGGCACACGCAGCACGTGCCCCATCGAGACGCGGATGCTGCGCCGGTAGAGGGGGTCGGAGCATCCGGCACCGAGCAACACCCCGTCGACGCCGAGCGCGGCGGCGTTGCGGAACAGCGCACCCAGGTTCTCGTGGTCACCGACGCCTTCGAGCACCGCGAGCCGTCGTGCGCGGGCGATCAGCGCGTCCGGGTCGACCGGCTCCGCGCGGTCGGCGACGGCGAGCACCCCGCGGTTGAGGTGGAACCCCACCACGCGCGCCATCACGTCCGCGTCCGCGACGTAGGCGGGCACGTCGACCTCCGCGAGCTGGTCGGCGAGCGCGTCGATGCGCCGCCGCACGCCGAGCAGCGCGCGCACCGGGTACGGCGAGGCGAGCAGCCGCTCGACGACCACCACGCCTTCAGCGATCACCAGGCCGCGCCCGCCAGGGCGGTCCGGGCGGCGGTCGGCGGTGGACAGGTCCCGGAAGTCGTCGACCCGTGGGTCGTCGACCTCGGTCACCTCGAACACGCGCGCCACCCGGTCATTTTGGCATTGGGCGGGTCGTCGCCCGCACGGCCTCGTGATCGGCTCGGCCGAGGGGCCGATGACTCAGTTCACAGCAGAAATCGAACGCAGGACGGGCATAACCAGACCGACGATCTTGTTGGTTGTAGCGGGCAATTAGCAACTCGAAGGTCCGGCCGAGCCAGAGGAGTCGCATGTCCCCGGCCCAGCAAGCCAGCCACGACGACCCCGAAACCAACCGCACCGCCGACCGGCCGCGCCGGAAGGCCCCGAGCAAGGTCCGCTTCGCGCTCATCCTGGGCGGGCTGACGGCGTTCGGGCCGCTGTCGATCGACATGTACCTGCCCGCGCTGCCCGCGCTGAGCAGCGAGCTCGGGGCGTCCGCTGCGCAGTCGCAGCTCACGCTGACCGCCGTGCTGCTCGGGCTCGCGCTCGGCCAGCTCGTCGCCGGGCCGATCAGCGACTCGGTCGGCCGCAGGCGCCCGCTGCTGATCGGACTGGCCGTCTACATCACGGCGTCCGTGCTGTGCGCGCTGTCCGGCTCGGTGTACGCGCTGGCGGCGCTGCGCGGGTTGCAGGGCTTGGGCGCCGCGGCGGGCGTGGTCATCGCCCGCGCGACGGTCCGCGACCTGTACTCGGGGCGCGAAGCCGCGCGGTTCTTCTCCTCGCTGATGCTGGTCACCGGACTGGCACCGATCTTGGCGCCGGTCATCGGCGGGCAGATCCTCACGCACACCACCTGGCGCGGCGTTTTCGTGGTGCTGACCGGGTTCGGCACCCTCCTGCTGCTGGTGTCCACGTTCCTGCTGCCGGAAACGAAGCGCCAGGAGTGGCGCCAGCCCGCGCACCTCGGTTCGACCTTCCGCACCTTCGGCACCCTGCTGGCCCGGCGTTCGTTCCTGGGCAACGCGCTGACCGCCGGATTGGGCATGTCGGCGATGTTCGCCTACATCTCCGGTTCGTCGTTCGTGCTGCAGGGCGTCTACGGCATGTCGCCGCAGATGTTCAGCTTGGCCTTCGGCGCGAACGCGGTCGGGATCGTGCTCGCCGGTCAGATCAATGCGCGGCTGGTCGGCCGGGTGGCGAACGAGGTGCAGCTGCTGCTGGTGGCGTTGTCCGCGGCCGCGGTCGCGGGCGTGGTGCTGCTGGGCGTTGCGCTGCTGAACCTGCCGCTGCCGTTCCTGCTCGCGGCGCTGTTCGTGATGGTGGCGTCGCTGGGCTTCGTGATGCCGAACACGACGATGCTCGCGCTGGCCGACAACCGCGACGTCTCCGGCAGCGCCTCGGCGCTGCTGGGCGTCAGCCAGTTCATCGTGGGCGCGCTGGCCGCGCCGCTGGTCGGCCTCGGCGGAACCGGGACGGCGCTGCCGATGGCGACAGTGATGTGCTGCGTGGTGCTCGCCGCGCTGGTGGTGTTCGTGACGCTCGGCAGGCACGGGGCCACGGGTACGGAGGTGGTCGCCGGGTCGGCGCGCAACGATCGCGCGGCCGCCGCGGACTCCGAGCGCAATCCCGCAGTCGAGCAGTGATCATCCGGCGCCGATGATCAGGTGCCTGCGCAACCATCACCCAGAAAGGCAACCATGGCCAAGCTCGGAGCTACCGACCTCGACGTCTTCCCGATCTGCCTCGGCACGAACGTGTTCGGCTGGACCGCCGACCGCGACGACACCTTCGCGGTGCTCGACGCCTACCTGGCCGCGGGCGGCAACTTCCTGGACACCGCGGATCTGTACATGGCCAACGCGCCAGGCAACTCCGGCGGTGAGTCCGAGGCGCTGATCGGCGAGTGGCTGCGCAGCCGCGGCACCCGCGACCAGGTGGTCATCGCGACCAAGGTCGGGATGCTGCCGGACCGCCCCGGCCTCTCGGCGCAGAACATCCGCGCGGCCGCGGAGGATTCGCTGCGCCGCCTGGGCGTCGAGCACATCGACCTCTACTACGCGCACCGGGACGACGAGTCCGTGCCGCAGGAGGAAACGATGGCCGCGTTCGACGAGCTGGTGCGCAGCGGCAAGGTGCGGCACCTGGCGGCGTCGAACTTCAGCGCGCAGCGGCTCGAGAGCGCGCTGGCCATCTCGGACCAGCACGGGCTCGCCCGCTACCAAGCGCTGCAGCCGCACTACAACCTCGTCGAGCGCGCCGGGTACGAGGACGACCTCGCACCGCTGGCCGAGCGCGAGAAGCTGCCGGTGCTGCCCTACTTCGCGCTGGCCAAGGGCTTCCTGACCGGCAAGTACCGGCCGGGCGACACGAGTTCGGACAGCCCGCGCGCCGAAGGTGCCCGCGGCTACCTGGACGAGCGCGGCGTCAAGGTGCTCACCGCGCTGGAGGAAGTGGCGACGCTGCGTGGCGTTCCGGAGGCTGCGGTGGCGTTGGCGTGGCTGCGCGCTCGGCCGAACGTGGCCGCGCCGATCGCCAGCGCCCGCAACACCGGCCAGCTCGGCGCACTGCTGAGCGCGGCCGAGCTGGAGCTGACCGCGGACGAGCTGGACCGGCTCACCACCGCATCCGGCTGACCACCGGCGTTCTTCCCATCGCCGTCTTCCCGCTGGTCACGCGGGGTGCGCCGGGCCGCGGATCGAACACCGTTTTGGACGCTGGTCCGCCGGGTACCGATGTGCCACCGTGGTTGTCCGCCGAGCAGCGTGCTGGCCGACCGAGCGGGGAGACGGCATGGGTAAGCACGTGACCAACCGGGCGTTCAAGCCCGTCGACCGGCAACGCTACCGGGACAAGATGCAGCGGGGCCTGGACGCGCTGGCCCGGATGCTCGCCGACGGCAACTTCTCCTTCCCGCACCAGCAAATGGGGCTGGAGATGGAGCTGAGCCTGGTCGACGAGCGGATGGAACCGTCCATGTCGAACTCCGTGGTGCTGGAGAAGATCAGCGACCCGGCGTTCACCACCGAACTCGGCCAGCACAACATCGAGCTGAACGTCCGGCCGCGCGCGCTGGCCGGGGACGGCGCGCTGGAACTGGAGCAGGAGCTGCGCGAGGCGCTGCTGGACGCGGACGGCAAAGCGCGGGACGCGGACGCGAAGCTGGTCATGATCGGCACGCTGCCGACGTTGCGGCGCAACCACTTCGATCCGAACTGGCTGTCCCGCGCGCCGCGCTACTCGCAGCTCAACGACCAGATCTTCGCCGCCAAGGGCGAGGAGATGCGGCTGGACATGGAGGGCGCGCCGCTGTCCGACGGCGGCCCGGAACGGCTGCTGTGCTACGCCGATTCGATCTTGCCGGAGTCCGCGTGCACCTCCGTGCAGCTGCACCTGCAGATCGCACCGGAGGATTTCGCCGCGCACTGGAACGCCGCGCAGTGCCTGGCCGGGGTGCAGCTGGCGATCGGCGCGAACTCACCGTTCCTGCTCGGCAAGGCGCTCTGGCACGAGACCAGGGTGCCGCTGTTCCAGCAGGCCACCGACACCCGCCCGCAGGAGTTGAAGAACCAGGGCGTGCGGCCCCGGGTGTGGTTCGGGGAACGCTGGATCACCTCGATCTTCGACCTGTTCGAGGAGAACGTGCGCTACTTCCCAGCGCTGCTGCCCGAACCGGAGGACGAGGACCCGGTGGCGGCGCTGCACTCCGGGCGGGCGCCGACGCTGGCCGAGCTGCGGCTGCACAACGGCACCATCTGGCGGTGGAACCGCCCGGTCTACGACCTCGTGGACGGAGTGCCGCACCTGCGGGTGGAGAACCGGGTGCTGCCCTCCGGCCCGAGCGTGGTGGACGTGCTGGCCAACGCGGCGTTCTTCTACGGCGCGCAGCGCGCGCTGACCGAGCACGACCGCCCGGTGTGGACGCAGATGTCGTTCGCGGCGGCCGAGGAGAACTTCTACACCGGCGCCCGGCACGGCATGGACGGGCACCTGTACTGGCCCGGCTTGGGCTGGATCGCGCCGGAAGAGCTGGTGCTGCGGAAACTGCTGCCGATGGCGCACGAGGGCCTGCGCGCGTGCGGGGTTTCCGACGCGGCGCGCGAGCACCACCTCGGCATCATCGAGGCCCGCTGCCTGCGCAGGCAGACCGGTTCGTCGTGGCAGCGGGAAGTCGTCGGCGGTTTGCAGCGCGCGGGCCACGACCGGCAGTCCGCGCTGGCGGGGATGCTGCGCCGCTACGTCGCGCTGACCGACTCCGCCGAACCCGTGCACACCTGGCCCGTCGACTGATCCCCAGCGCAACCACCTGGTGATCCAGATCAAGTCGGCCCGGAATGCACTTGTCTCGCTGTTGCTACTAGATTGCGATTGCTAGAGACTGCTTACAGCGATACGGCACAGGGAGACGCTCCATGGCTCAGTACGTGCTGCCCGAGTTGGACTACGACTACGCGGCGCTGGAGCCCGCGATCTCGGGGGAGATCAACGAGCTGCACCACAGCAAGCACCACGCGACCTACGTCAAGGGCGCGAACGACACGGTCGAGAAGATCGCCGAGGCCCGCGACAAGGGCGACTTCGGCTCGATCGTGGGCCTGGAGACCACCCTGGCGTTCAACCTGGCCGGGCACTCGCTGCACCTGGTGTG
This sequence comes from Saccharopolyspora galaxeae, assembly GCF_016526145.1. GTDB lineage: Bacteria > Actinomycetota > Actinomycetes > Mycobacteriales > Pseudonocardiaceae > Saccharopolyspora_C > Saccharopolyspora_C galaxeae. The sequence goes on along the minus strand of NZ_JADDUE010000001.1, from coordinate 647,867 downwards.
GTGGAAGATCCTGTCCCCGAACGGCGGCGACAAGCCCACCGGCGAGCTGGCCGCGGCCATCGACCAGGACTTCGGCTCGTTCGACAAGTTCCGGGCGCAGATGGAGGCCGTGTCCACGACCATCCAGGGCAACGGCTGGGGCGTGCTGGCCTGGGACCCGGTCGGCCAGCGGCTGATCACCCAGCAGCTGCGGGACCACCACTCCAACCTGTCGATCGCCACCACTCCGCTGCTGGTGTTCGACATCTGGGAGCACGCCTACTACCTGCAGTACAAGAACGTGAAGGCGGACTACGTCAAGCAGCTGTGGAACGTCGTCAACTGGGACGAGGTCGGCAAGCGCTTCGCCGACGCCCGTGCCGGTTACAACGGGCTGCGGCTGCCCACCGCTTGATCCGGCCGGCCGCCTGATCCGCTCAGGCGCTCCAGGCTCGGCAGTGAATGCTCCGACAAGCGACGCTGCCGACACTTCGGGGCCTTCCTCCGGGGAGGCCCCGAAGTGCTGTCCGGGGGCGGTGCCGAGCAAGCCACGCGATGCTCAAACGGCCCGCGATACGGGAACGGCCCCCGCCTCCCGGAGGAGACGAGGGCCGTCCGTTCCCGAACTGACTGCCGCTCCCACCACGAAGCGGACATGTATTAGGTTAGCCTAACCTGCCAGGCTGCACAACCCCCGCGCCGCGAACTCGTCTGAGCACCAGCGCACCGGCCGTCGCCGCGAGCAACGCGAGCACGCCGCCGAGCAACAGCGGAGCCCGCGCGCCCAGGATTTCGGCCAGCCAGCCGGAAGCCAGCCCGCCCAACGGTTTCCCACCCAGGAACAGCAGCATGTACAGGCCCATCACGCGGCCTCGCATGGTCGGCTCCACCGCCAACTGCACGGTCGCGTTCGCGCTGGTCGTGAACGTCATGACCGCGATCCCGACCGGGATCAGCGCGGCTCCGAACGACCAGTAGGTGGGCATCACCGCGGCCAGCGCCTCCAGCAGGCCGAACGCCGCGGCCCCGATCAGCATCAGCCGCAGCCGCGGGCCTCCGCGCCCGCTGCGGCGCGCCGCGAGCGTCGCCCCGGACAGCGTGCCGATCGCCAGCATCGTGATCAGCAGGCCGTAGCCGTCGGCGTCGCGGCCGAACACGTTGCGCGCGATGACCGCGAACAGGTTCTCGAAGTTCATCCCGAACGTGCCGATGCAGAACACCAGCACCAGCACCACGACCAGGTCCGGCCGCCGCCGCACGTACTGCAGCCCGGCGCGCAGCTGGCCGCGTTCTTTGGGCGCGGGCTTGCCGCGGTACAGCTGCGCCGAGCTCATCAGCAGCAGCCCGCCCACCACGGCCGCCGAACTGCCCCCGTTGAGCAGGAAGACCCAGCCGGTGCCGATCGCGGTGATCAGCAGCCCGGCGATGGCCGGACCGACGATGCGGGCCAGGTTGAACGTCATCGAGTTCAACGCGACCGCGTTGGTCAGCTGCGCCGGGCCGACCATCTCGACGACGAACGATTGCCGCACCGGCGCGTCGATCGCGGCGAAGCAGCCCAGCACGAAGCACAGCGCGTAAACGTGCCAGAGCTGCGCGAGCCCGGACACGTCCAGCATCCCAAGCAACAACCCGCACGCGCCGAGCGCGGCCTGCGTGCCGACCAGCAGCCACCGCTTGTCGAAGCGGTCGGCGATCATGCCCGCCCACAGCGTCAGCAGCAGCGTGGGCAGGAACTGCAGCGCCACGGCCACGCCGAGCGATCCCGCGCTACCGCCGGAGAGTTCGAGCACGAGCCAGTCCTGCGCGGCCCGCTGCATCCAGGTGCCGGTCAGCGACACGACCTGGCCGGAGGCGTAGAGGCGGTAGTTCCGCTCGCGCAGCGACGCGAACATGCCACCGCCGGTATCGGTGCGCGAGCGGCCCGGTGGGGCACCGGAGGCTCCTGGTTCGGAGCCGGTTGCGACGTCGTCCGGGTCGTGACCCGGCGGCTTCGGAGCTCTCCCTGGCCCGGGCGACGTGCTCAGCCCCTTCCTAGCGTTCGGCGATCCGTTCCATTATTTCGGCCGCGCGGCCCAATGCTGCGCGATCTTCGTCGCTGAGGTCCGCTAGCTGCTGGTCGAGCCAGCGTTCGCGGGCGGAGACCTCTTCTTCGATCCGGTGCCGACCGGCCTCGGTCAGCTCGACGATCGCCTGCCGCCCATCGGTCGGGTGCGCCCGGCGCACCACCAGGCCGAGGTCTTCCAGCGCGGCGATCACGCGCGTCATCGACGGCGGCTGCACGCCTTCTTTGGCGGCCAGCTCGCCCGGTGTCATCGCACCCGTCTTGTGCAGCGTGGACAGCGCGGACAGCTGGGTCAGCGTCACCACGGAGTCGGTGCTCTGCGCCCGCAACCTGCGGTTGAGGCGAACGGAGGCGATCCGCAGGCTGCCTGCCAGCGTGCGCTCGCGTTCGGCGATCTCGGACACGTCGTTAGTCTACCAAACTATCTGGCGGCAATTCGGACAAACCCCGCCTTCCGGCGCGGGTGCGGCGGAGCATAGAACACGGCTGCCGCAGCGAGGCACCCAAGGTGGCAGAACGCGGCCCGGAGGTCACGCGCCGAACAGCGCGCTCACCGGATCGGCGACGAAGTACAGCACGAATGCCGCGGACACGACCCACATCAGCGGGTGCACCGCGCGCACCCGCCCGGTCGCCGACTGCAGCAGCACGTAGCTGATGAAGCCGACGCCGATGCCGTTCGCGATGGAGTAGGTGAACGGCATGACCACGATCGTCAGGAACGCGGGCAGCGCGATGGTGAAGTCGGACAGGTCGATGTCCCGGATCTGCGCCAGCATCATCGCGCCCACCACGACCAGCGCGGGCGCGGCCGCCTCCACCGGGATGACCTGGTAGAGCGGCGTGAAGAACATCGCGGCCAGGAACAGCAGGCCGGTGACCACGTTCGCCAGCCCGGTGCGCGCGCCCTCGGCGATGCCCGAGGCCGACTCGACGAACACGGTGTTGGAGCTGGCCGAGCCCGCGCCCCCGGCGACCGCCCCGATGCCCTCGACGGCCAGCGCCTTGCCGATGCCCGGCAGGTTGCCTTCCCGATCGGCCAGCCCGGCCTCCTTGCCGAGCCCGGTCATCGTGCCCATCGCGTCGAAGAAGTTCGCCAGCACCAGCGTGAACACCAGCATCGCCGCGGCCAGCGCGGGCAGCCGCGTCCACGCGCCGAACGAGATCTCCCCTACCAGCGACAGGTCCGGCAGCCCGGCGATCTGATCGGGCAGCGCCGGATAGCCCAGGTTCCAGCCGGTGCTGCCGGTGTCCTCCGAAGACCCCGAGTGCACCAGCGACTCGACGACGATCGCGACCACCGTGTTGGTCGCGATGGCGATCAGGATGCCGCCGCGGATCTTGCGCGCGACCAGGACCGCGGTCAGCAGCAGGCCGAACGCGAACACCGCGGTCGGCCAGGACGCGATCGACCCGTCGATGCCCAGCCCCACCGGCACCGTCGTGTTCGCCGAGTCCGGCAGGCGGCGCACGAACCCGGCGTCGACCAGCCCGACGAAGCTGATGAACAGGCCGATGCCGACCGCGATCGCCGCCTTCAACGGCGGCGGCACCGCGTTGAACACCGCGGTGCGGAACCCGGTGGCGACCAGGATCAGGATGATGATGCCGTCGACGACCACCAGGCCCATCGCCTCCGGCCAGCTCACCTGCGCGGCGATGGTCACCGCCAGCAGGGTGTTGATGCCCAGCCCGGCGGCGATGGCGAACGGGTAGTTCGCGATCAGGCCGAACAGCAGCGTCATCACGCCAGCGACCAGCGCGGTGCTCGCGGCCACCTGCGGCACGGTAAGGATGTCGCCGAGCACGTCCCGCTTCGCGGTGGGCGAGTCGGGCGACGAGCTGCCGAGGATCAGCGGGTTGAGCACGATGATGTAGGCGATGGTCACGAACGTGACCAGGCCGCCGCGCAGTTCCCGGTTCAGCGTGGAACCGCGCTCGGTGATCTTGAAGTAGCGGTCCAGCGCGCCGATGCCGCCGCGCCGCCGCGCGGTTCGCCCGCCCGGGTCAACGCCCTGCTCGACGACGCCTTCGGCGCCCGCCTCCGGGAGCGGTTGCCCGGGAGTGTCCTCCGCCATCACTGACCCTCACCCTGCTGCCGACTACCGGGGTAGCCTGCCCGACGTGGCCGACGACAGTGCATCCGCCCCCGCCTCACCAGCGGCGACACCGCCAGCCCGTGCACACACCGTGCCCGCGCTGCCACGCAGGCTGGCCGAGCCGACGCCCGTGGTGCTGGCCGGGACGCTGCTGTGGCTGGCCGCTGCGGTGCTGTTCGCCGTGGTCGCACCGCAGAGCGTGCAGTTCTGGACCTGCACCGCCGGGTTCGTGCTGGGAGTCATCGGTTACGGAGTGTTCCGCTGGCAGCGCTCCGCGTCCCGCCGCGGCTCCCGCGGCGCGTGGAAGGGACTCGCCGGACTCGACGGCTAGCAGCCCGCCTCACCGCAGCAACGTGACGCCTTCCGGATCCGCCAGCAGCGCGGCGAGGGCGAACCGGCTTTGCCAGGCCCCCGCGGCCCAGGCCAAGGCGCGGGAGAGCCCGTCGGGAGCGCGTTCGGCGTGCACGGCTCCGGCGGAGTCGACCCACCAGTGCACCCGCTGCTCGCCCGCGCGCGTGCTCACCCGCAGGCCGTCGTGCAGCGCGACCGAGCCGGCGGGCACCACGATGCCGAGGAGTTCGCAGGCGGTCGGCACCCGGCCGACTTCCCGCCACGGCTGCACGCGGCCTTCACCGAGCACCTGCATGGTGCTCTCCTCGGAGGCCAGCGGGAGGTCCAGCAGTTCGGCGAGCGCTTCGGCGTCGAACTGGTCGGTTCCCCCGCCCGCGACGACCAGCGGCGCCTCCAGCACGCCGAGCATCCACGGCTCGTCCAGCACCACCGCTCGCTCGGCGCTGACCACGGCACCGGAGATCGACCGCACGGATTCCGGGGGCTCGGTGAAACCGGCCTCGAGCACTCCGTCCGCGAGCGCGTTCGCCAGTTCCCGGTGCGCGCGCAGCGCGGTGCCCGCGCGGATGGTGCGCTCGGGATCTCCCAGACGTGCCACCAGATCGGCCGCGTCGCCCGGGTCGTCGATGCGGAGTTCGCCGCGCACCCCGGCCAGCCGCAACTGGCGGGAGTCCAGGCCCACGCCGGGAACCGGGTCGTAGATCCCGGCGAGTTCTTCGGATTCCGGCAGCCGCCAGTGCCGCGGCGGCGCGCCGCCGAGCAGCGCGAACCGGGACAGCCACCACGCCGGGTGGCTGTGCGGGTCCTGCAGGATGCGCTGCACGTCGGCGGAGCCGGACAGCATCCGGATCGCCGCTGGCCAAGCGTCGTCGGCGACCAGGTCGAGGTCCCGGACCGTGCTGAACCGGGCGGGCGGCCACGCGCCTGCCGAGGCCACTTCCTGCTCGCGCCACCACTGCGCGCTGTCGGCGAACCGCTCGTCGGGTTCCACCGGGTCCTCTTCCACGTGCAGCGCGAAGCCGTCCAGCACCCCGACCGACCGCAGCAGCTCGCGCGGCCAGCGCCCGGCGAACGCCGAATCCAGCACCGACAGCGGCGCGTCCGGCCCGATCTCGTCGGGATCCAGCACGTCGAGCAGCGCGGCGTCGGGCAGCAGGAGTTCGTCGGCGCGGCGGAAGTCGCCGTCGCGGTCCGGCAGCGCCAGCGCGGCCAGCCAGTCGTGCGGGTGCGAATCGCGCACCAGCCCGAGCACCGATTCGGTCAGCGGCAGCACGTCCGCGCCCGCCTGGGCTTCGGCGACGCTGCCGCGCACCGCCTCGGCCAGCGGGGCGGAGTTGAGCAATTCCGCAGGCCCGGCCCGGTGCGCGCCGAGCTGCTCCAGCAGCGGGTGGGCCGCGTCCGGATGCGCGATGCGCAGTCCCGTTATGTCCAGAGTGGACAGCACGGCGGCGGGGCCGGTGTCCGAGTCGCCTTCGCTGAGCAGCACGTCCCGGACGCCGGTGACGGTGCGGCCGTCGGCCAGCGGGACCGGCAGCGCCGCGAACTCCTCCCGCGCGTTGAGGTCGGTGCGCTGTATCGGAGCGAGCGCTTCGTAGAGCCGGTACCACCAGGAGGCGGGGCGTTCCAGCCCGCGAACCGCCTCCACGACGTCGGCCGCGCCCAGCCGCGGCACCTCCAGCGTGCTCAGCGCGCGGCGCTGCGAAGCATCGGAGAGCTCGGAAGCGAGCAGGCCGGGCACGACGTCGGAGAGCAGCCGCACCAGTTCCGGCGAGTAGTAGTCCAGCACCACGGCCCCGTGCGGAGCCACCGCGCCGCCGGCCCCGCCGGGCAGCCATTCGGTCACCCGCAACCGGTCCAGCACGCCCTGCCGGAGCTTGTCGTCCACATCGGACAGCGGGAAGCCGGGCAGCGGCACCAGTGCGGGGCGGTGCTGCGCGGCGATCTTCAGCACCAGGTCCGGATAGCTCTCCGCGGCGAACGTCAGCACCGAGTCCGTCGCGTGCGCTGCCGCGGCACGGCGCCGGTCGGCCTCCAGCGGCACGCCTGCCAGCAGCCGGGCGGGCAGCGACAGCCGCTCCTCGGTGGGCGTCGGGGCGTGCAGCACGTCCTCGGCCAACGGGTTCGGCACATCGTCGGGGTCCAGCGGCACCGCCCAGCAGGCCCACCAGTCCGCGCCGCGCCGGGCTTCCGCGCCGAGACCTTCCAGCGCGGACTCCCCCAGCCGTCCGGAAACGCGGTGCAGCAACCAGCGGTCGATGCTGTGCGGGCTGCGCACGACCACCCGCGAAGCGCCCTCGTCCGCGCGGCGCCAGGACTGCGCGCCGACCCGCACCTCGCGCAGCGCGGGCAGCGCAAGCAGCAGGTCCGAGGCGTGCTCGGCGAACCCGGCCAGCAGCGCATCACCGTCCACATCGGACCGGAGTGGCAGCCGGACGTCGGTGTCGAACCCCTCCGGCGGCTGCTCCTGCGTCGGCCACACCAGCCGCAGCACCGGGACCGAGCCCTCCCGGGCTTCGAGCTCCTCGGCCGGTCCGGGCAGCTGCGCCGCTTCCTGCCTGGTGCGCTGCGCGGAGAAGCCGATCGATCCGGAAACCGACGCCACGCGGGGCTCGTCGGTGATCGCCAGCACGGCGGCGAACCCCACGCCGAACCGGCCGACCGTCGCGCCGTCGCGCTTGGCCGAGGCACGCAGCGAAGCCAGCGCCTCCACACCTGCAGCGCTCAGCGCAGCTCCGGTGTTCGCGATCCGCAGCTCACCGGACTCCAGCCGGACCCAGAGCACACCGTCGGAACCGGCCGCGTCCGCCGCGTTCTGCGCCAGCTCCACCAGCAGCCGGTCGCGGTAACCACCGAGCCGGAGGTCTTCCTCGGCGTTGGCGTCCTCGCGGAACCTCGTCGGGGAAGACTCCCAGGACCCGAGCACGGCCCGCCGCAGCCCGGCCGTGCCGAACACGTCGGGACCGTTCACCCGCGCGACTCGAAGTCCAGCGTGGTGTCGTCGTAGACGACCTCGGCCACCGGCACCGTCGATGAGGTGTCCACCTCGGCCTCGGAATGCGCACCGCAGCCGAACTCCACGTGCACCACGCGGCCGTCGGCGGGCGCGATCTCGTTGCCGCAAACGCCGAACGCCGCCTGCAGCGGCCCGGCCAGCGACAGGAAGAACCCGCAGGTCCCGCACGCGCCGGGCGCCATCTTCGCGGTCTCGCTGTTGGGACCGAAATCGCCTGCGAGCCAGCGCTCCGCGGCGGCGAGCCTGCCCTCGTCGCTGAGCACCCGCGTGCGCCCGAGGCCCACCTCGTGCGCGAGGTCCTGCACCGCCTGGTCCCCGCCGGAGAGGTAGCCCGGCGCCAGCCGCGGATCTTCCGGGGAGCTGGGCATCAGGTCGCCGGCGCCCAGATCGCCGGGCCGGACCCGGTCGTGCCACGGCACCCAGGCCGGAGCGGTCAGCGCGTCCTGCCCGGGCAGCAGCACGACCTCGCTGACCGTGACCGGCTCGTCCGGGGCGGCGAGCGCGACCGTCACGGCCCAGCGCCAGCCCACGTAACCCGGGTAGTTCGACTCGAAGTAGTGCGTGGCGACGCCGTCGCCCTCCGGCTCCACGCCGACGTGCGCGCCGACCGGCGCGTCCTCGGCATCGTCCACCGTCAGCACCGGCGAACCGATCGGGCCGGTCGCCGGTGCCGCCTCTTCTTCGGCGGCGGCGCGGGCGGTGTCCACGGCCGCGGCCAGCGCCGGGTCGAGCGGGGCCGGGTCGAGCGGGGCCGGATCGATCCGGTCCGCCGCTGGCTCGCCGCTCGGCTCCCCGCGGAATCCGAGCGGATCCGGGTCAGTGGTCGGAGCAGGCATAGGCGTCACATGCTCGATTGTGCCGTACGCGCTCGGGGTGCCCGCTGCCCGTGTCAGGCTTTCGGGGTGCGAACCGGAGTTCTCCCCCGCCGCGCTGCGCTGCGCGGCAACCTGGCCGGTGTGATCTTGACGTTGCTGGCGGGCGTTGGCGCGTGCACGGCGCACGTACCAGCGCAGCACGAGGGCCAGCACGAGCGCGAGCAGTCCGATCAAGGCTTGGGGCACGCGGCGAGCGTGCCACACCTGCGAGCGATGGTGACTCGCGTGCTCCCGCACGACCGCTCCTCGTTCACCCAGGGCCTGGAACTGTCCGATGGCACCCTCTACGAGGGCACCGGGCAGCACGGGCGGTCGGCGCTGCGGGCGTTGGACCCGGACACCGGGCGCGTGCTCCGGGAAGAACGACTCCCGTCGGCGCTCTTCGGCGAAGGCATCACCGTCGCCGGTGACCGTATCTGGCAGATCACCTGGCAGGAAGGGGTCGCGCTGGAGCGGGACCGGCAGAGCCTGCGTGAGCTGCGGCGGGTGCGGTATTCCGGCGAGGGCTGGGGGCTGTGCGCGGACGGTTCGCGGCTGGTGATGAGCGACGGCGGCTCGCAGCTGACGTTCCGCGACCCGGCGAGCTTCGCCGAGCTCGGCTCGGTCACCGTGCGCTCCGGCGGGGAGCCGGTCGACGAGCTCAACGAGCTGGAGTGCGTCGGCGGGCAGGTGTTCGCGAACGTCTGGGGCAGCGACGAGATCCTGCGCATCGACCCGGCATCCGGGCAGGTCACCGCGGTTGTGGACGCTTCGGGGCTGTTGCGGGGCCCGGAGCGCGCGGGCACCGACGTGCTCAACGGGATCGCGGCGGTGCCCGGCACCGACGAGTTCCTGCTGACCGGCAAGCTCTGGCCGCACGTCTACCGCGTCCGGTTCGTCCCGGAGTGACACGCGGGTCGGCGCTGTGCGCGGCGGTTTGGGGGACGATGAAGTCGTGGGGTTCAGGCGCGGTGATCAACAGAGCTCGGCGAGCGGTCGACCGGGGTGGGGTGCCGGGCGGCGCGGCAGGCGCGGCCGGGTCTCCGCTGACGGACGGGCATCCGCCGGGCAACGGGTTTCACGGGCAGGCGATCAGGCTCCGCCCTCGCGCCCGGAGGATCGAGCTTCGTCCGCCGAGCAGCAGTCGCGCACAGCGGATCGGGCCGGGCGCACGGAGCGTCGTTATCCCTGGCAGGAGGACCCGGAGTACCGCGCCGAGCCGCACTCGCGGACGTTGCCCCCGCTGCCGGACGACCATCCCGGCGCTGCGGACCAGCAGGATCGCGACGAGTCCGCCGGGGCGGACGCACCGCCCCGGAAGATCACCGTCACGCGGGTGGCGGCCTGGCGCGGCCGCCAGCTGACGTGGCGGCTGATGCGCCTGTTCTTCTCCGCCGCGCACGCAGACGGCGCCGCCGAGTCCGGCCTGGCCAGGTTCACCTACGCGGTGATGGTCAACTACGCAGTGGACGCCGCGATGGCCGTGGCGCTGGCGAACACCCTGTTCTTCTCCGCCGCGACCGCGGAGAGCAAGGACAAGGTGGCGCTGTACCTGCTGATCACGATGGCTCCGTTCGCGGTGATCGCGCCCGTCATCGGCCCCGCGCTGGACCGGCTGCGGCACGGCCGCCGCACCGCGCTGGCCGTCTCGTTCGGCGTGCGGGTGCTGCTCGCGGCGGTGATGGCGCTGAACTTCGACGGCTGGGCGCTGTATCCGGCCGCACTGGGCTGCATGGTGCTGTCGAAGTCGTTCGGCGTGCTCAAGGCCGCCATGACGCCGCGCGTGCTGCCGGACGCGATCAGCCTGACCACGGCGAATTCGCGGCTGACGACCTTCGGCATGGCCGCCGGCGGAGTGGTCGGCGCGATCGCCTCGGGAGTCGCCTGGCTGCTGGGCTCGCAGGGGGCGTTGTGGTTCATGGCCGCGCTGGCCGTCGCCGGGATCTTCGCAGGTCTGCGGCTCTCGGACCGGGTGGAGAGCTCGCGCGGCGAAGTACCTGCCGGTAACCGGCGGCGGGCTCCGCTCGGGCGGCACGTGGTCGTCGCGCTGTGGGGCAACGGCGGCATCCGGTTGCTGACCGGCTTCCTCACCTTGTTCGCCGCCTTCGTGATCAAGGAAGGCACTCGGCAGGACCCGTTCTTGCAGCTGGTGCTGCTCGGCGCGGTCGGCGGCGCCGCCGGGCTCGGCGGCTTCGCAGGCAATGCCGCCGGTTCCCGGATGCGGTTCGGCAAGCCGGACCGGCTGATCGTGAGCTGCCTCGGCGCCGCGTTCGCGGTGGCGGTGGTCGCGGCCGTGCTCGCCGGGCTGCCGATGGCCGTGCTGGCCGCGCTCGTCGGAGCCACCGCGAGCGCGCTGGCCAAGGTGTGCCTGGATGCGGTGGTGCAGCGGGACGTCGTCGAGCGGGCGAGGGCTTCCGCGTTCGGCCGTTCCGAAACGGTGCTGCAGCTGAGCTGGGTCTTCGGCGGCGCGCTCGGCGTGCTGCTGCCCGCGGTGTGGTGGATCGGGTTCACGGTGCTCGCCGCGTTGCTTGGTCTGCTCCTGGCGCAGACCGTGCTCGCCGGGCACGGCGCGGGACTGTTGCCGAGATCGCAGGAACCGGGCACCGCCGGCCACGTGGCCGGGTCGTAAGCTCGCGGCGTGCAACGAGGACTGAAGGCGCTGCTCACCGCGAGCCCGGTGGTTGCCGCCGCGCTCGCGGGCTGCTCGGCGCCCGCCGACCCGCAGGTCACCTTCTACTCGCACGGCGAGTCCGTCGAGGTCGCGCCCGCCCGCTACTGCGAACCGACCGGCGAAGGCTGCTCCCCGCCCGCGCCGGACCCGGTCGGTGAACTGCGCGTGCCGGAGGGCGCCCCGTTGCAGATCTCGGTGCCGGGCGACGTGTCCGCGACGCCGTGGCAGGTCGTCTACATCTACCGCGACGACAAGGGCCAAGAGGTCGGCGGGCGCGCACCGGTGTTCGGGCCGGACGAGCGGCACTCCTACACGTTGCGGCTGCCGCCGGACGCGGCGCGGCTGGAGCACGTGGAAGTGCAGCAGTACTCGGCGGTGCTCAGCGCCGCGGCCGAGGGCGGCGTGGACTTCGGCATCTCCGGCACGTGGGTCCTCGACACGCGCGGTGCGCCGGCGCCGCCCACGGCTTGAGCACTTGCCGATATCAGGGCGGAATCCGCCCGTTTCCCGGCATCGACTCGACCGGACTACGCCCGGCGGCTCGCTGCATCGGGAAGGGCCGTCGCGCCGGGTGGGGGCCGAGCGCCTGAAGTTCCGGCCCACCACCTGCGCACATCACTTCTTGAAAACGTCAGGACCCTTCCGGCCGCGTCTTCGGTAGTGGCCGTGGGGCTGCTTGGTGTCGGCGCCGTGCAGCACGACCACACGCGCTCGGCGGGTGACGTGCTCGGGCGCTGAGGTTGATCGATGGTCAGCGGCGCGCGTCAAGCGTTCTTCTCCGGACTCGCGGCACCGAGCCTGGCCCGGATGGCGTCGACCAGCAGCTCCAGCACGTCGTCGAACGGCGGGATCCAGATGCCGAGCGTCTCCGGTGTGCCCACCGCGGCGGCGAGTTCGTCCGCGGCTTCGGCCGAATTCCCCAGCTTCAACCCGCGCAGGACGACGGCGGTCGTGGCCGCACCGAGGACCTGCTGCGAGATCGCGGTGGCGGCGATCATCTGGTCCTTCTCGACGCCCCCGGACTCGCGCAACGCGGTGACGATCCGGTTGGACAGCGCCATCGCGTTCGGCCCGATCAGCGGTCGCGTACCCGCGAACCCGGCGACCCAGGGATGGTCGGCGAACGAGGCGTAGTACTGCTTGGCGACCCGGAAGACGACGACGTCCCATGGCACGTCGTCGCCGGGGAGGTTCCCCGCGGCCTCCGAAAGCACGTGGTCCACCGCCAGGTCGATGAGATCTTCCCGGCGCTGCACGTACCAGTACAGGCTCGTCGCGTGCACGCCCAATTCCGCCGCGACCTTCCGCATGGTCAACGCGCTCGCCCCGTCCCGGTCGAGCAGCGCGACGCTGGCGGTAACTATTCGGTCACGACTGAGGGTTGATTCCGAGCGGCGCTGCCGTTGCGGCCGGTGGAAGACGCTGTCCCATTGCTGGTCAGAGGGTGTTTCGGACATGGAACAAGGGTAACCGAGACATACGTTGTAGGAGAATCGACCTACAGTGTATGTTTCTCCACATGATCACCAACGAGCACACGCAACAGCTCCCCGCCGACACCGACAAGCACGCGCAACAGCTCCCCGCGGACACCGTCGACCTGGCCCGCACGAGGACCCTCCCGCCCCGCGGACTCGCCGCGTTCTTCCTGATCGCGTTCGGCTTCTCCTGGAGCCTCTGGTACGCGAGCACCCTGATCTCCGGCGTGAACCCGATGGTCTTCGTCCTCACCGGCAGCTTCGGCCCAGCGCTCGCGTCAGTGGCCGTCACCGCCGCGACGCAGGGCAAGGCCGGAGTGGGCGCCCTGTTCCGGCGGTACTCGCCACGCCGACGACGCTGGTTCCTGCCCTACCTGCTCGCGCTGGCTCCGGGCGTGTTCATCGCGGCGTCCGGGCTGATCCCGCTGCTGCTCCGCGGCGAGCAGATCAACGAAGCCGCATTGCACGCCGCGCTGCTGAGCGCGCCCGCGACCTTCCTGTTCATCGCACTGGCCGGCGGTGGCAACGAGGAACTCGGCTGGCGCGGTTTCGCCCTCCCCCGGCTGCAGTCCGCGCTCCCGCCGTTCGCCTCGAACGTCGTGCTCGGCATCATCTGGGCCGTGTGGCACGCCCCGCTGTGGGAGATCCAGGCAACCTCGCAGGCCGGCACGTCCATGCCGATCTACGTCCTGCTCGTGGTCACCTTCTGCGTCGCCTTCGGCAACATCTACAACTTCTCGCGGGGCGGCCTGCTCACCGTGGTCATCGCCCACGCCGGCGTCAACACCGCCTCCGGACTCAAGGTCGCGGCATTCGGCTCGGAAGGCATGGGCGACGCGGTGATCGCGATGACCGTCCTGTGCCTGATCATGCTGGCCGTCACCAAGGGACGGCTGGGAATGCCCCGCCGGAAGGTTTCCGCGCTGCAGGAGTCCTGATCCGGCAGGTCCCGGCAACCGAGCCCGCACCGGCCGACCACGGCAGCCGCATCCCACGACGGCGGAACCCACGCCGCGATTCCGGAGCCGGCACCGCCAGTCCACGAGAACCAGCAGGCCCACCCGGCCGAACGTCCCGGGTGGGCCTGCTTGCGCTCACGTTCAGCCGTCGAAGGTTGAGCGCTCGGTGACCTCGCGCGAGAAACCCGCTATGCGTTCCGTTGCAGCACTAAGCGCCCGGGTCCAGTTCACGAGCGACGGCGCGCACGACCTTGCCGATCTGCTTGGCTTCCTTGCGGTCCGGGTAGCGGCCGCGGCGCAGGTCCGGCAGCACCTTCGACTCCAGCAGCTTGATCATGTCGTCGACCATGCCGTGCAGTTCGTCCGCGGGGCGGCGGCGCGCCTCGACCACCGACGGCGGCGGGTCCAGCAGCTGCACCCGCAGTGCCTGCGGGCCACGGCGCCCCTGCGCCATGTCGAAGTCCACCCGCTGACCGGACTTCAAGGTCTCGACACCCTCCGGCAGCGCCGAAGAACGGACGTAGACGTCCTCCCCGCCGTCCTGGGTCACGAAGCCGAAGCCCTTGTCCGCGTCGAACCACTTGACCCTGCCGGTCGGCACTGTCCTCACCGTTCCCTGTCGCTGCCCGGCCCGCACTCCTCCGCGAACCGGGCGGGCCGGAAGCGAGCGGGTCTGTCTGCTCGTCACTGCACGTCGCCCGGGTTCCAACCGCGGGCGGTACCGGCCCCGGCACGACGAACGCGCCCCGGTTTCGCCGTGGAGATGCTGGTGCAACAGCAAGGCGTGCCCGGGACGCGCCAGTTTAAGGGTACCTGTCCGAAACAAGACGGCTCCGGGTCTTTCACCTTGCGGTCACCGGCAGGTCGCCGGGTGCGGCGGCATACGCTGGCGGCATGAGTGCTTCGACGTCCCGGCCGGTCGTTCTTCCCGTCGCGGTGGGTTTGTTCGCGCTGGGCGTACTGGCGGTGCTGGTGGTGTTCGGGCTCTACGCGACCGGCCGCACGGACCTGCCGCTGTGGCTGAACCTGGCGACGCTGCTGGCTCCGGCCGGGTTGATCGTCGGCGTCCTCGGCGCGGTGCTGCGCGCCCGGCGTTGACCCCTACGCGGCTTCGGCCAGCACCCGCGGGAATTCGGTGAGGTCGCCGAGCACGACGTCCGCGCCCGCTTCGGCCAGGGCCGCCGCGTCGTAGGGGCCGGTGGCGACGCCGACCGCGACGGCTCCGGCGGTTTTCGCGCCGACGATGTCGCCGAGGTGGTCGCCGACGTAGATCCCGGCCCGCTCCGCGAGCAGCGCCTCGCCCTTGGCCGCGGCGAAGACCTCGCCTGCGAGCCGGTCGACGGACCAGTCCAGCGCTTTCAGGTGCAACGCCGCGTTCGGCTCGTACTTCCCGGTGATCACCAGCGTGCGCCCGCCGCGTGCGCGCACGGCCCGCAGCGCTTCGTCCGCGCCGGGCATCGCGCGGGTCGCGGGGACGACGAGGTCCGGATACAGCTCCCGGAACCGGTGCACCAGCCGCTGCACCAGTGGCTCGTCGAAGCCGTAGCCGCGCAGCACGTCCGGCAGCGGCGGGCCGAGGTTCGCGGCGAAGTGCTCGCCGTCCAGCGCTACGCCGAACTCCGCGCGGAGCCGGTCGAACACGTCGATCATCCCGGGTCGCGGGTCGATCAGGGTCAGGTCGAGGTCGAAGCCGACGGTGGTCACGAACGCAGGCTACGCAAGCGAGCGACCGGCTCGGCGCGGAACCGATCGAGCTTGACGCGAAACCGTTTAGTACCGAAAATCGCCCCTGTAATGTGACTCACACATTTCCCCGTGCGAGCTGGAGCAGGCCGATGACGACCACCACGAACGACAGCAAGCACCGCGACGACTTCCACTCCCTGCGGCCGGGCGGCCTGAATTGGGATTCGCTGCCGCTGCGGCTGTTCACCAAGGGCAACGCGAAGTTCTGGAACCCCGCCGAGCTGGACTTCGAGCAGGACGCGCGGGACATGGCCGGGCTCACCGACGAGGAGCGGCGCAGCGTCGCCGGGCTGTGCGCCGAGTTCATCGCGGGCGAGGAAGCCGTCACGCAGGACCTGCAGCCGTTCCTTTCCGCGATGGCCGCCGAAGGCCGGTTCGGCGACGAGATGTACCTGACCCAGTTCATGTACGAGGAAGCCAAGCACACCCAGGCGTTCCGGCTGTGGATGGACGCCGTGGGCCTGACCGAGAACCTCAACGAGTACGTCGAGGACAACCCCGGCTACCGCACGATCTTCTACGAGGTGCTGCCGAGCGTGCTGCACACGCTCGACGCCGACCCGAGCCCGCGCAACCAGATCCGCGCCTCGGTCACCTACAACCACGTCGTGGAGGGCTCGCTGG
Organism: Saccharopolyspora galaxeae; assembly: GCF_016526145.1. Classification (GTDB taxonomy): domain Bacteria; phylum Actinomycetota; class Actinomycetes; order Mycobacteriales; family Pseudonocardiaceae; genus Saccharopolyspora_C; species Saccharopolyspora_C galaxeae. The sequence goes on along the minus strand of NZ_JADDUE010000001.1, from coordinate 632,028 downwards.
CGCTGACCGGCTACTACGCCTGGAACAAGATCTGCCGCAGCCGCGGGCTGTTCCCCGGGATGCAGCAGCTGATCGGGCACATCGGCGACGACGAGCGCAGGCACATGGCGTGGGGCACCTTCACCTGCCGCAGGCACGTCGCCGCCGACGAGCGCAACTGGGACGCCGTCGAGGAGATGATGCAGGAGCTGCTGCCGCACGCGATGACGCTGATCGAGTGGCAGCCCGCGGACGCGCCGGAGGTGCGGCCGTTCGAGCTCAAGACCGAGGAGCTCAGCGCCTACGCATCGGACCGCGCCGGTCGGCGGCTCGGGGCGATCTCCTCGGCCCGCGGGGTGTCGCTGGCGAAGATCGACGTGGACGCCTCGCCGGAGCAGCTGGAGGAGCAGTTCGGCGCCGAGGACGCCGCCGAACTCGCCGCCACCTGAGCGGTTTCCCGCGGACCGAACGGATCGCCCGGCCCATTGGGACGAGCGGTCCGTTCACTCGGCCGGCGCGGGCAGGTCCAGCAGGGTCTTGGCCTGCTCGCGCATCTCGACCTTGCGGACCTTGCCGGTGACGGTCATCGGGAAGTCGTCCACGACGTGCACGTAGCGCGGGATCTTGTAGTGCGCGAGCTTGCCGCTGCAGAACTCCCGCAGCGCCTCGGCGGTCAGCTCCGCCGCGCCGTCGCGCAGCCGCACCCACACCATCAGCTCTTCCCCGTACCGCTGGTCCGGAACGCCGATGACCTGCGCGTCCAGGATGTCCGGGTGGGTGTAGAGGAATTCCTCGATCTCCCGCGGGTACACGTTCTCACCGCCGCGGATGACCATGTCCTTGATCCGCCCGGTGATGCTGACGTATCCGGCCTCGTCCATCACGGCCAGATCGCCGGTGTGCATCCAGCGCGCCCGGTCGATCACTTCGGCGGTCTTGTCGGGCTGCTCCCAGTAGCCGAGCATCACCGAGTAGCCGCGGGTGCACAGCTCGCCCGGCTCGCCGCGCGGCACGGTCAGCCCGGTGACCGGGTCGACGATCTTGACCTCGAGGTGCGGGCCGACGCGGCCGACGGTGGAGACCCGGCGGTCCAGCGAGTCGTCCGCGCGGGTCTGGACGCTGACCGGGCTGGTTTCGGTCATGCCGTAGCAGATGGCCACCTCCGCCATCCCCATCCGCTCGATGACCTGCTTCATCACCTCCGCGGGGCAGGGCGAGCCTGCCATGATCCCGGTGCGCAGCGAACCGAGGTCGAAGCTCGCGAAGTCCGGGTGGTCCAGCTCGGCGATGAACATCGTCGGCACCCCGTACAGCGAGGTGCAGCGCTCCGCGGCGACCGCGGACAGGGTGGTGCCGGGATCGAAGCCCTCCGCCGGAATGATCATCGCCGAGCCGTGGCTGGTGCAGGCCAGGTTGCCCATCACCATCCCGAAGCAGTGGTAGAACGGCGGCACGATCGCGACCCGGTCGGCCTCGGTGTAGCCGCACAGCTCACCGACGAAGTAGCCGTTGTTCAGGATGTTGTGGTGCGACAGCGTCGCGCCCTTCGGGAACCCGGTGGTCCCGGAGGTGTACTGGATGTTGATCGGGTCGTCCGCGCTGAGCCCGGCCTGCGCGGCGGCGAGTCCGCCCGGGTCGGCCGCCCGCCCGCGCTCGAACAGCCCGTCCCAGGTGGCGTCGCCGAACAGCACGACCTGTTCGAGCGCCGGGCACTTCGGGCGGGCCTCGGCGATCATCGCTGCGTAGTCGGAGCTTTTGAACCGCTGCGCGGAGACCAGCATCCGGATCCCGGCCTGGTCGAGCACGAACTCCAGCTCGTGCAGCCGGTACGCGGGGTTGATGTTGACCAGGACCGCCCCGATCTTGGCGGTGGCGTACTGGGTCAGCGTCCACTCCGCGCGGTTCGGCGACCAGATGCCGACCCGGTCGCCCTTGCCGATCCCGGCATCCAGCAGGCCGCGGGCCAGCGCGTCCACGTCGGCAACGAGCTCCCGGTAGGTCCAGCGGCGGCCCCGCTCGTACTCGACCAGCGCATCGCGGTCCGGGAAGCGGGCGGCGATCCGGTCCAGGTTCGCGCCGATCGTCTCGCCGAGCAGCGGGACGTCCGAAATCCCGGAGTCGTAGCTGATCGCGGCATGTCCGGCGGTGTCCACAGTGACCTCCCCAACGCTGGGCGTGACGCAAGGCACTCATGATTACGTCTGTCTCGCAAAAAATCGAGGGCCGGAGTGTCCTCGGTGGACTGCGGCCTCCGCGCGGGACCGATTCAGCGCCGGGTCCGGCTGCTGCACGGGGCGGGAGTCGCTGCGATGGCGGCGGAAAATGATCGCGACCGCGGCGGGGCAGGCGTTCTACGCTCACCCGCGTGCGCATAGCTGTTGTGGATTCCTTCACCGAGACACCGTTCAGCGGCAATCCGGCAGGCGTGGTGCTGCTGGACGCACCCGCTCCGGACGCCTGGATGCAGTCCGTCGCCGCGGAGATGAAGCACGCCGAGACCGCGTTCGTCGTGCTCGACGGCACCGAACCGAAACCGCTGCGCTGGTTCACCCCCGCCACCGAGGTCGACCTGTGCGGGCACGCGACGCTCGCCAGTGCCCACGTGCTCGGCGGGACCCAGCGGTTCAGCACCCGCAGCGGGGAGCTGACCTGCACCGACGAGGGTGGCGGCTGGATCGGGATGGACTTCCCCGCGAACCCGGCCGACCGGGCCGAGCCGCCCGATGGGCTGATCGCCGCGCTCCCCGGCGTCACGGTCACCGAGACCGCGCCGAGCCGCTCCGACCTGCTCGTGCGGTTGGCGACCGCCGGTGAGGTGCGGGACGTCGCGCCTGACCTGGCCGCGGTGGCGCAGCTGCCGTTCCGCGCCGTCGTGGTCACCGCGCCCGGTGATCGACCGGGGGTGGACTTCGTCAGCCGCTTCTTCGCGCCCGGCGCGGGCATCCCGGAAGATCCCGTGACCGGCTCGGCGCACTGCCTGCTGGCGCCCTACTGGGCAGCCGAGCTGGGACGCGACGGCGAGCTGGTGGGCGAGCAGGCGTCGCCGCGCGGCGGATTCGTGCGGGCGACGCCACGCGGCGACCGGGTGGCGCTGCGCGGGCGGGCGGTCACCGTGCTGGAAGGCGACCTCCGGGTCTGACTCCCCGGCCCGGTGCCTCGGGGTCGCCCTCCGGGACGACTCGGGGTCACCGCCGGAAGCCCGGCCGCAGCACGCCTGACACGATGGTGATCATGCGCTTGTTGCTGAACGTGGTCTGGTTGATCTTCGGCGGGCTCTGGATGTCGCTCGGCTACCTGCTCGCCGGGCTGATCCTGTGCATCACGATCATCGGGATCCCGTTCGCCATCGCGTCGGTCCGGATGGCCAACTACGCGTTGCTGCCGTTCGGCCGCAGGCTCGTGGACGAACCGGGCGCGGGCGCGATGTCCGGGCTCGGCAACGTGCTCTGGCTGGTGCTGGCCGGTTGGTGGCTCGCGCTCGGGCACTTGCTCACCGGCGTCGCGCTGTGCGTCACGATCATCGGCATCCCGCTGGGCGTCGGGCACTTCAAGCTCATCCCGGTTTCGCTGCTGCCGATGGGCAAGCAGATCGTCGACTCCGACGACCCGCGCGCCCTCCCGGGCCGCTGACCCCGGTCGCACCAGGAGTGAGGGACCTGTTCGCGAACGGCCCCCCACTCCGGACCGATAGGCCGGTGGACGGGTCCACCACCGGCGAATCGGCCGCGGCCGGGCTCAGATGGCGAACGGGTTGCTGGTGTTCCCGACCAGGTCGGCGACCGAGCCGATCACCTTCGTCGGGCGGTACGGGAACAGCTCCGCGGTGCTTTCGCCGGAGATGCCCGACAGCACCAGGATCGTCTGCAAGCCCGACTCCAGACCGGAGCGCACGTCGGTGTCCATCCGGTCGCCGATCATCAGCGTGTTCTCGGAGTGCGCGCCCAACGCCCGCAGCGCCGAGCGCATCATCAGCGGGTTCGGCTTGCCGACGTAGTACGGCCCGCGCCCGGTCACCCGCTCGATCAGCGCGGCCACCGCACCGGTCGCGGGCAGCGTGCCCTCCCGGCTCGGCCCCTTCTCGTCCGGGTTCGTCGCGATGAACCGCGAACCGCCCTCGACCAGCCGGATCGCCTTGGTGATCGCTTCGAAGCTGTAGGTGCGGGTCTCCCCGAGGATCACGTAGTCGGGGTCCCGGTCGGTGAGCACGTAGCCGATGTTGTGCAGGGCCGTGGTCAGCCCCGATTCACCGACGACGAACGCGGAACCGCCGGGCCGCTGCTGCTCCAGGAACTGCGCGGTGGCCAGCGCGGAGGTCCAGATCGCCGACTCCGGCACGTCCAGCCCGCTGCGCAGCAGCCGCGCCCGCAGGTCCCGCGGGGTGTAGATCGAGTTGTTCGTGAACACCAGGAACGGCAGTCCCTGCTCGCGCAGCTCGGCTAGGAACCGGTCCGCTCCGGGCACCATGTGCTCCTCGTGCACGAGCACGCCGTCCATGTCCATCAAGTACGTCCAGGGCGCTACCTCAGTCACGGGACCGATGATCCATCGGAAAGGGGGTGGATGGCTACTTCGGTGGCCTTGACCACGAAGAAAACCTGGTCTTCGAGCGCGAGCCCCAGATCGGCAACGGCCGCCGGAGTCACGTCGGCGGCCAGCGCCACCCGCCCTGCGGTGCGGGTTTCGGCGCGCAGCCGCACCACGTCCCCGCGCGGTTCGAGGCCGGTGAGGCGCACCGGCACGGCGTTGCGCGGGCTGGCGTGCGGGCGTTCGCGGTGCACCGCCACGGCCGCCGGAGCGAACACCGCCGCCGCGGACTCCCCGGCAGCGACCGCCTCGGCTTCCCGACCGGTCACCGCGATCTCGTCGAAGGTGAGCCCGCCGTCCGCACCCGGCCCGGTGAGCAGGTTCAACCCGGCGATGCGGGCGGTGAACGACGCCCGCGGCCGGGCGAGCACGTCGCGCGTCGGGCCCTGCTCGATGATCCGCCCGTCCACCAGCACCGCGACCCGGTCGGCGAGCACCACCGCGTCCAGCACGTCGTGCGTGACCAGCACGGTCGGCTGCTGCTGCGCGCGCAGCACGCGGTGCAGCAGGCCGCGGATCGCCGGTGCCGCGTCCACGTCCAGGGCGGCGAGCGGCTCGTCGAGCAGCAGCAGCTCGGGCGCGGCCGCCAGCGCGCGGGCGAGCGCGACCCGCTGGGCCTGGCCGCCGGAGAGCTGGGCGGGTTTGCGGTCGGCGAGCTCGGCGGCGTCCACCTCGGCCAGCCAGTGCCGCGCGGTCTGCCGGGCGGCCGCCTTGCGGTCGCCCGCGGCACGCGGTCCGAACGCGACGTTCTCCAGCGCGGTCAGGTTCGGGAACAGCAGCGCGTTCTGCGCGAGCAGCCCGACGCCCCGGCGGTGCGTGGGCACGTGGATCTGGCGCTCGGCGTCGCACCACACCTGCTGCTGCAGCTGCACCCGCCCGCGGTCCGGATCGAGCAGCCCGGACAGCACCGACAGCAGCGTCGACTTGCCCGCCCCGTTCGGTCCGAGCACCGCGAGCACCTCGCCCGGCGGCACGTCCAGTTCCGCGTGCAGCGCGAACTCGGCGCGGTGGAACTCGATCTCGGCGTGCAGCCCGCTCACCCGCGTCCCTCCACGGCTTTCGTGCCCGCCAGGCCGATCACCAGCAGCGCCAGCACCACCAGCAGCAGCGACATCGCCACCGCGGCGTCCACATCGGACTGCGCGGTGGTGTAGATGGCCAGCGGCAGGGTTCGGGTGGTGCCCTGCAGGCTGCCCGCGAACGTGATCGTCGCGCCGAACTCGCCCAGCGCGCGGGCGAACGTGAGCACCACGCTGGAGCCCAGCGCGGGCAGCAGCAGCGGCACCGTGACCCGCCGGAAGGTCAGCCACGGTCCGGCGCCGAGCGTGGCCGCGACCTGCTCGTACCGGGCATCGGCCGAGCGCAGCGCGCCTTCCAGCCCGACCACCAGGAACGGCATCGCCACGAACGTCTGCGCCAGCACCACGGCGGCCGTGGTGTAGGGCAACCGCAGCCCCGCCAGATCGAGCAGGCCGCCGACCGGACCGGTCCGCCCGAGCAGGTACAGCAGCGCCAGCCCGCCCACGACCGGCGGCAGCACCAGCGGCAGCAGCACCACGGCACGCAGCACCCGCAGCCCGCGCAGCCGGGCGCGCGCCAGCACGACCGCGAGCGGCCCGCCCAGCACCAGCGACAACGCGGTCGCGACGAACGAGGTGCGCACCGACAGGTTCAACGCGTCCAGCGCGGCCGGACTGCTCAGCAGCGCGGGCAACCGGGCCGCGTCGACGCGGGTCAGCAGCCCGAGCACGGGCAGGACGATCAGGGCCAGCGCGAGCACCGCGGGCAGCCACAGGACTCCCGGCACGGCCACAGCCCGCAACGGACGTCGTGCCCTCAAGGAGTCCCGAACCCGTGCTGCCCGAGCACTTCCGCACCGGCCGGGCCGCGCACGAACTCCAGGAACTTCGCGGCCAGCTCCGGTTCCGCGGCGCCCTTGACCGGCACGATCGGATAGTCGTTGATCGCCGCGTCGGCCGCGGGGAACTCGACCGAGTCGACCTGCCCGGCCGCGGCCTTCGCGTCCGAGACGTACACCAGCCCGGCGTCCGCCTCACCCGCGGTGACCTTGCGCAGCACCGACTTCACGTCGTTCTCCTCGCTGGCCGCGCGCACCTGCACGCCGGCGGCCCGCTCCGCGGTCTGCGCCGCCGCCCCGCACGGGACCTGCGGCGCGCACTGCACCACGTCCCGGCCGGGCGCGTTCAGGTCGGCCAGCGAACGGATGTTGCCCGGGTTCCCCTTCGGCACCGCGATGGTCAGCTTGTTCGTGGCGAAGGTCTGCGGCTCGCCCGCGGCGACTCCGGCGCTGGTCGCCTTGGTCATGTTCTTGGTGTCCGCGGAGGCGAACAGGTCGGCCTGCCGCCCCTGCTTGAGCTGTTCGGCCAACGTGGACGAACCGGCGTAGTCGAACTGCACGCGCACCCCGGGGTTCTCGGCGCTGAACCGCTGCCCGAGCTGGTCGAACGACTCGGTCAGCGAAGCCGCCGCGAGCACCGTCACCGTCCGCTCGCCCTGCGGCTGCTCCTGCCCCGCCGCCGAACACCCCGCCAGCAGCGCCAATCCGGTCAGCCCGGCGACGCCCCTGCCGACGATCTTGCCCTTGCCCACGATCAGCCTCCCGGTGTCTCCACCACGACGGTGGTCGACTTGACCACCGCCACCGCCAGCACTCCCGGTTGCAGCCCCAGCTCCTGCACGGCTTCGGTGCTCATCAGCGACACCACCCGGTGCGGGCCGCACTGCAGCTCCACCTGGGACATCACCCGGTCCGAGACGATTTCGGTGACCAGCCCGACGAGCCGGTTGCGCGCCGAGCGGCCCACACCCGAGGGATCCGGCACGGATCGGGCCTGCGCACGCGCGAACTCGGCGAGTTCCGCGCCGTCCACGACGAGCCTGCCCGCGTCGTCCCGCTGCGCGGCCAGCTGGCGCGCGTCGACCCAGCGGCGGACGGTGTCATCGCTGACCCCGAGCAGGCCGGCGGCCTCCGATATCCGGTAGTGCGGCACAGTCGGGCAGAATACTTCCGCAGTTGCGGCTGAAACAGTGCCATTTCCCACGCAACCGCGGAATCGCTCCGCTCCCGCGGATGTCTGCGCAGTTCACCGCCGGTGCAAGCATGATCGGCAGAAGCTCGAAATACCGCTGCGTGCGGGGTTAGGGTCGAACTGTGAACGCAGTGGACCTGGGAATCCCGGCGGTGCGCGCCGAGACCGACAGCTCGGCGCGCCCGGACACCCCGGCGCTGATCGACCGCTTCGGGCGGGTGGCCACCGACCTGCGGGTGTCGCTGATCGACAAGTGCAACCTGCGCTGCACCTACTGCATGCCCGCCGAAGGCCTGCCCTGGATGAAGCGCCAGGAAATGCTCGACACCGACGAGATGATCCGGGTGATCTCGCTAGCGGTGCGCGAACTGGGCATCACCAACGTGCGGTTCACCGGCGGGGAACCGCTGCTGCGCCAGGACCTCGTCGACGTCATCGCCGCCACCAGCGCACTTCCCGGGAACCCGAAGACCTCGCTGACCACCAACGGCATCAACCTCGGCCGCTACGCCGACGCGCTGGTCGATGCGGGCCTGGACCGGGTCAACGTCTCGCTGGACACGCTGCGCCCGGACACCTTCCGCGAGCTGACCCGCCGGGACCGCTTCGACGACGTGCTGGCCGGGCTGGCCGCGGCCAAGTCCACCGGGCTGGAACCGGTCAAGGTCAACGCGGTGCTGCTGCGCGGGCAGAACGACGACGAAGCGGGCGACCTGCTGCGGTTCTGCCTGGAGCAGGGCTACCAGCTGCGGTTCATCGAGCAGATGCCGCTGGACCCGCAACACGGCTGGGACCGCGCGCAGATGGTCACCGCGGACGAGATCCTGGAGCAGCTCGCCGCCGAATTCAGCCTGACCCCGCACGCGGCCGAGCGCGGCTCGGCACCCGCCGAGCGCTGGCTGGTCGACGGCGGGCCCGGCACGGTCGGCGTGATCGGCTCGGTGACCCGGCCGTTCTGCGCGGCCTGCGACCGCACCCGGCTCACCGCGGACGGGCAATTGCGGTCCTGCCTTTTCTCCACCACGGAAACCGACCTGCGCGGGCCGCTGCGGTCCGGCGCGGACGACGCGGAACTGGCCCGGCTGTGGCGGGACACGATGTGGGCGAAGGCGGCCGGACACGGGATGGACTCCTCCGGTTTCGCCCAGCCGTCCCGGCCGATGAGCGCGATCGGGGGTTGAGCGCTGTGCCGACGCGATCCACGGAGCAACCCGAACGCCGAGCGGTGGCGGTGCGCGTGCGCTATTTCGCAGGCGCGCGGGAGGCCGCCGGTGTGGCCGAAGAGACGGTGCAGGTGGCGCCGGCTCTCCCGAACGGCGCGGTGCTGGCTTCGGACGTGGTGGATGCCGTGCTGAGCTCGCACGGCAGGCGGCTGGCCCAGGTGGTCGCCGCGTGCAGCTTCCTGCTCAACGGCGTCGCGGTGCGGGACCGCGGGGCCGAGGTCGCCGAGGGCGATGAGCTGGACGTGCTGCCGCCGTTCGCGGGCGGCTGAACCGCCGCCCCCGCCGCGGCGTGCGCGGCTACTCCAAGGTTCGCCGCTACTCCTTATTTATCCGCCCGCGCAGGCGTGCGTGCGCGAATACAACATGGCCCCGCGTGTCTGACACGCTCTAACGAGTGATGTTGCGGTGTGCGATCGAGCGGCCCCGCTGCGCCTCTGCACGTCGGCTCCGGACGGCCCTCGGCCGACCCGTGCTGCGACTTGATGGAGCTCGCCGATCTTCCCTGATTTGATCACACCACCGAGCAACCGCTGCTACTTTGCGTAATCTAGGTTGATCACTGCGTGATCGCGTCGCGAGCCGGATCCACGCGCGCCAGGACCGTGATCGAGGCGCCCGGGGAAGGTTGCGAGTCGTCGACGGGCAGGTTTCCCGCCCGCTAAAGGGGTGAGCCACGCCTCACTGACGGTGATCGATATCGGGCCGGAAACGGGACGATAACGGCCCCCTGATCAGCGAAAATGATCGGGATCGACAGGCCCCGAACGCTCGTTACTGTGACGACCGTCACGTGAACTCTGATTTCCGCTTCGTCCAACAGTTACGTAGTGTCGCTCCCCGGTCGGCCCCGAACCGATCAGCAAGGACCCGGAAGTCCGCAGCGCCGAACCCTGTCCGGCGGGCTTCCAACCCCCGAAACCGAACACACCGGACAGGGGCGGGAAAGCACCACGGGCGCCCCGAACGCCCACGAGTGCGGATGCTCCCCGAGCCGGGACGGGCTGCCAGCAGCCCGAACCCGACATGGCTCAACTCGCAGGCGCGGCAGGAGAGGGACATGGCTCGCAACGCAGGTAAGCACCGGAAACCTTCGACCTCCAGCGTCACCCGCAACGCCGCCCGGATCGCCGTCGCAGGCGCCGTGGTCGCAGCCCCGATCGCGATCGCAGCGCCCGCCAACGCGGCCGACTGGGACAAGCTCGCGCAGTGCGAGAGCAGCGGGAACTGGAGCGCCAACACCGGCAACGGGTTCTCCGGTGGTCTGCAGTTCACTCCGTCGACCTGGAAGGCCTACGGCGGTTCGCAGTACGCCTCGAACGCCAAGGACGCCAGCCGCGAAGAGCAGATCCAGGTGGCCGAGAAGGTCCTGCAGGCGCAGGGCCCCGGCGCCTGGCCGGGCTGCACTTCCAAGACCAGCTGGACCAGCGGCAGCACCAGTGGCAGCTCGAGCAAGGCCAGCAGCTCCTCGGACGACAGCTCCTCGAAGAGCAGCAAGAAGTCCGAGAGCAGCTCCTCGAAGAGCAGCAAGAAGTCCGCGGTGAAGTCCGGCGGCTCGGACTACACCGTGCAGACCGGGGACACCCTGGGCAAGATCGCCAAGCAGTACGGCGTGAACTACCAGGACATCTTCGAGCGCAACGGCAACGTGCTGCAGGACCCGAACATGATCTTCCCGGGTCAGCAGCTCGACATCAAGTGATCACCCGCCGGGCCCGGCCCGGCGATCCGGAGCAGGTCGGCCGGCTCCGCTCCCCCGTGCGGACCGGCAGGCCCCTCCACTCGGGACCCTGCCGCCATCCCCCAGCGGCAGGGTCCCGTTTCGTTCCCGCACCAACTGAAAAGAATCAGGGGCAGTTGACCCATTCCTCGGCGCCGTCGTGGAACACCTGGCGCTTCCAGATCGGCAGCCGGCGCTTGACCTCGTCGACCAGTTCGGCGCACACCTCGAACGCCTCCTTGCGGTGGTCTGCGGAGACCGCGCAGGCCAGCGCGACGTCCCCGATGCCGAGCCTGCCGACGCGGTGCGCCACGGCCAGCGCGCGAACGCCCGCGCGGCCCGCGGCCAGTTCGTCGGCGACCTCGCGGATCACGTCGTTGGCAGTGGGGTGGCCGACGTATTCGAGTTCGCTGACGCCGCGGCCGCCGTCGTGGTCGCGCACCACACCGCTGAACGTCACGACAGCGCCTGCGGCTCGGTGCTCGACCCGCGCGGCCAGGTCTTCGACGTTCAGCGGCTCCGCGGTCACCTCGGCCTGCAGCACGTCGGTGGGCACGATCTCCGGCTCGTGGTGATGTGCGTGCGCTTCCGGCGCCTGGACGTGATCGCCGCCGTGCAGCTGGTCCACCGCGTGCTCGAGCACCCCGTCGAGCACGCCGAGCCCGTCCGCGACTCCGCCGCGCGAGCCCGGCAGGTTCACGATCAAGGTCCGTCCGCTCACCCCGGCCAGGCCGCGGGAGAGCACCGCGGTCGGCACCTGCGGAAGCCCCGCCGCGCGGATCGCGTCCGCCAGGCCCGGGACCGGGTGGTCCAGCACCTCCGCGGTGACCTCGGGAGTGCGGTCGTTCGGGTTGATACCGGTGCCGCCGGTCGTGAGCACCACCGCGACCTCGTCGGCGACCGCGCCGCGCAGCGCGTTGCCGACCGGCTCGCCGTCCGGCACTACCAGCGGCTCGGGCACCTCGTAGCCGCGGGCGCGCAGCCATTCGACGATCACCGGGCCGGTGCGGTCCTCGTACACCCCGGCGGCGGCGCGGTTCGAGGCGGCCACGACGCGGGCGGTGCGGGCAGGCATCTGCGGGTCTCCTTGCGACGGGGAGGTCGGCGGTGGTTCCAGCCTACGAGCGCGGCGGCGCTGCGGTTCGCGAGCCGTGCTGATTCCCGGTGTCCATCTCGACGGCGAAGTCTTCGCCACCGGCCGCGGGCGGCGTCGCCGCGATCCGGCCGTGCGGCCGGTTGCCGTCGTGGCGTGCGGCGGAACCCCGGTCGTGCGGCGCGGCCCGTTTTCCGCCCCGCCGCCGGTAGTGCGGCCCGTTTTCCGATCGTGCGGCCCGGTTGCCGGGACGCGTCAGTCCTCGCGGGTCCACGTCCCGGTCTTGCCGCCTTCCTTGCGCTGCACGCACACGCCGTCCAAGACCGCCGCGGGATCCACCGCCTTGATCATGTCGTGCAGCGCCAGGCCCGCGCCGGTCACGGCGGTCAGCGCTTCCATCTCCACACCGGTGCGGTCGGTGGTGCGCACGGTCGCGGTGATCCGCACTTCCGCGTCGGCGGGCTCGAGCTGGACCTCGACGCCGGACAACGCGATGGGATGGCACAGCGGCACGAGGTCCGGGGTGCGCTTGGCGGCCATGATCCCCGCGATGCGGGCGGTGGCCAGCGCGTCGCCCTTCGGCAGGCCATCGCTGCGCACCAGCGCGACGACTTCCTCGGTGGTGCGCACGACGCCGGTGGCCACGGCGGTGCGCGCACTCGCCTGCTTCTCCGAGACGTCGACCATGCGTGCCGCGCCCGACTCGTCGGTGTGCGTGAGTTCGTTGTGCCCCATGCCCGCACCTTAGAGCGCGGCGCCGAACGAGCGACGGCTGCCGGGATGCCGCGGCAATGGCCGACACGCCCGCACATCACTCGCTCCGACCAACAACGACGTGAGCGAACGGACCGTTCGACCAATCTAGCCGGGCGAACAGGCCGTTCACTTACCGGCGGACACGGGCTTGGGCGGGCGTGTCGGGCGGGTCAGTAGTCGAAGTCCTCGGCCATGGACCAGGGCAGGGAGGTGCCGCCGGGGGAAGGCGGCTCGGAGCGGCCGGCGATCACGGCCTTGCGGACGGCCTCCGCCACGGCGGGAGCCACGTTGGAGTCGAACACGCTGGGCACGATGAACGAAGCGTTCACCCGCTCCTCCCCGTCGACGACGTCGGCGATCGCGTTCGACGCCGCGATCATCATGTCGTCGGTGATCTCGTGCGCGTGCGCGTCCAGCAGCCCGCGGAAGAACCCGGGGAAGGCCAGCACGTTGTTGATCTGGTTCGGGTAGTCGCTGCGGCCGGTGGCCACCACCGCCGCGTGCTTGCGCGCTTCCAGCGGGTCGATCTCCGGATCCGGGTTGGCCAGCGCGAACACGATCGAATCGGAGTTCATCGCGGCCACGTCGGACTCGCCGAGCAGGTTCGGCGCGGACACCCCGATGAACACGTCCGCGTCGGGCATCGCGTCCGAGAGCGTGCCGGTGCGACCGTCGGCGTTGGTGCTCGCGGCGATCGATCGCAGGTTGGGGTCGGTGTCGCCGCGCCCGCTGTGCACGATGCCGTCGATGTCCGCCGCGATGATGTCGCGCGGCTTCTTGTGCTGCAGCAACCGGATGATCGCCGAACCGGCGGCGCCCACTCCGCAGACCACGATGCGGCAGTCCTCGATGTTCTTGCCGACGACTCGCAGCGCGTTGCGCAGCGCGCCGAGCACCACGATCGCGGTGCCGTGCTGGTCGTCGTGGAACACCGGGATGTCCAGCTTCTCGCGCAGCCGGGCCTCGATCTCGAAGCACCGGGGTGCGGCGATGTCCTCCAGGTTGATGCCGCCGTAGACCGGGGCGAGCAGTTCGATCGTGCGGATCAGCTCCTCGGTGTCCTGGGTGTCCAGGCACACCGGCCAGGCGTTCACGCCGGAGAACTTCTTGAACAGCGCGGCCTTGCCCTCCATCACCGGAAGCGCCGCAGCCGGGCCGATGTTGCCCAACCCCAGCACCGCGGAACCGTCGGTGACCACGGCGACCGAGTTGCGCTTGACGGTCAGCCTGCGGGCGTCCTCCGGGTTCGCCGCGATGGCGGTGCACACCCGCGCGACACCGGGCGTGTAGGCGCGCGAGAGGTCATCGCGGTTGGCCAACGCGACCCGGGAGTTCACCTCGATCTTCCCGCCGAGGTGCACCAGGAAGGTCCGGTCGGAGATCTTGCGCACCTGCACGCCGGGCAGTTCGCCGAGCCGGTCGGTGATGTCGTTGGCGTGATCGGCCGACAGCGCGTTGCAGGTGATGTCCACGACGATGCGGTCGGCGTGCGACTCGACCACGTCGAAGGCGGTGAGCACCCCGCCTGCCCGGCCGATGGCGGTGGTGAGGTCACCGGCGGCGCTGGCCGACGGCGGCGCCTCCACCCGGACCGTGATCGAGTACCCCGGACCTGGAACCGGCATGGTCACACCCCTGTTACGCGAGAAGCTTCGAGCCCTTGCACAGAACTCGCCGGAGGGCAAGCCCTGCGTGCCGCCAAAGCGGTCGGGCTTCACCCTACAAAGAAAATCTCCAGAACTTTCCGCTTTGTGACCAACGACCAACACCTTTTCCGCCGGAACCCCCTTGCCTCCGGATGGAATCGGGACGAACGGGATCCGCGCGCGATGCGGACGGGGACAGGGTGCGACACGAAAACGGGCCGCGCCCGTGCAGGGCGCGGCCCGGAGGCTCCGGCGAGGGCCTACTTGTTGATCTCGGTGACCGGGTGCTCGTACGGGACGGTCTCCTCGTCCAGCGGGAACGTGGTGCCGCCGAACGGGGACAACGCGCCCTGCTTGTCGGCGACCAGCTCGCTGACCGCGTGCGGATCCTGCGGCCACGCGGGGTCGATGCGGTCCTTCTTCGCCTTGCCTGCCACGGTCACCCTCCGCGCTGTGTCGTCTTGCCGGGGTCGTCTTGCCGGGGTCTGCTGGCCAGGTCATCCGGCCTGCCCATGCAAGTCTGCCCGACCGGGCCGCCCGAACGAACCCCACCCCGCACGCGTCACACCGGACGAACCGCGTGGGCACGCGCATCCGGCTCGGTATCGTGGCCGGGATGGCTGCACTCGCGGACTCGCTGCGCGCACGCGACGACGAGGAACTGGTCGCGCTGCTGCGCGCCCGGCCGGACCTGGCCACTCCCCCGCCCGCGGACACGTCGGTGCTGGCGACGCGGGCCGGCGTGCGCTCTTCGGTGGCGCGGGCGTGCGAGGACCTGGACTCGTTCACGTTGTCCACGCTGGAAGCACTGGTGCTGCTGGACGCGGATGCGGCCCCGGTGCCGCTGGACGCGGTCGCGGAGTTGCTGGGCGCCGAAGTCACTCCGCAGCGGACCCGCCGATCCGTCGCCGACCTGCGGCTGCGCGCGCTGGCCTGGGGCGCGGACGAAGAGCTGTCGGTGGTGCCCGCGGTGCGGGAGTCGTTGCCGACGTTCCCGGCGGGGCTGGGCCGCCCGGCCGAGGACATGACCGAAGCGGCGGCGCAAACCGCGCTGGCCGCACTGGACCAGCAGGAGCGGGACCTGGTCGGCAAGCTCGCGGGCGATCAGCCGGTGGGCAGCACGAAGGACGCGGGCCGCAACTTCACCCTCGCCGATGCCCAGACCCCGGTGCAGCGGCTGCTGGCGAAGGGCCTGCTGCTGCGCCGGGACGCGGCGACCGTGGAGCTGCCCCGCCAGCTCGCCTTCGCGGTGCGCGGTGCGCACCCGATGGGCGCGGTCGAGCCGGAGGAGCCGCTGCTCGACCTCGCCGACCTCGGCCAATCCACTGTGGACTCCACGGCGGCCGGTGAGGTGCTGGAACTGCTGCGGCACTTGGAATCGCTGCTGCACCTGTGGAGCGAGGAACCGCCCGACGTACTGCGTTCCGGCGGTGTCGGCGTCCGCGAGATCCGCCGCGCCGCCAAGGTCCTGGAGGTCGACGAGTCGCGGGTTTCGCTGCTGGTCGAGCTGGCGGTGGCGGCGAACCTGATCGCGTCCTCGGAAGGCAACGAGCCGCAGTGGATGCTCACCTACGGCGCGGACACCTGGCTGGCCGCCGGCCCGGAGCAACGCTGGGCTCCGCTGGCCCGCACCTGGCTGGACATGCCGCGGCTGCCCGGCCTGATCGGCGCCCGCGACGAGAAGGACCGGCTGCTCGGCCCGCTTTCCGAGGACCTGCGCAGGCCGCTGGCGCCGCGCGACCGGATGCGGATCCTGAGCCTGCTGGACGAACTCCCCGGCGGCCACGGCGTGCGCAAACCCGACGACGCCGCCGCGGTGCTGGCCTGGCGGGCTCCCCGCCGCGGCGGGCGGATGCGCGACGACCTGGTGCGCTGGACGTTGTCCGAGGCGACCGCGCTGGGCGTCGTCGCGCTCGGTGCGCTGTCCACCGCGGGCCGCGCCGCGCTGTTCGGCGACACCTCGCAAGCCGCGAAGCTGCTCGGCGAAGCGCTGCCGGAACCGCTGGACCACGTGCTCGTGCAGGCCGACCTGACCGTGGTGGCGCCGGGGCGGCTGGAGCCGGATCTGGCCGCGGACATGGAACTCGTCGCCGACGTGGAATCCGCGGGCAGCGCCACCGTCTACCGCGTCAGCGACAGCAGCGTGCGCCGCGCCCTTGATTCCGGCCGTACCGCCGACGAGCTGCACGCCCTGTTCCGCGACCGCTCCCGCACTCCGTTGCCGCAGTCGTTGACGTACTTGATCGACGACGTGGCCCGCAGGCACGGCAGGCTCCGCGCAGGAACCGCATCGGCCTTCCTGCGCTGCGACGATTCCGTGCTGCTCGAGGAAGTGCTGGCGCATCCGAGCATCGGTGAGCTGGAGCTGCGCCGCATCGCCCCGACCGTGCTGGTGAGCCCGCTGCCGCTGGCGGAAGTGGTGGACGCGCTGCGTTCCGCCGGGTTCGCTCCCGCCGCCGAAGGCCCGGACGGCCAAGTCCTGGACCTGCGTTCCGAGGGCCATCGCGTGCGCGGCCGCGGCAGGACCACTCCCGCGCCGTCCGCGGGCCCGTCGGCACCGGACGACGAGCAGCTGACCGAACTCGTCGCGCAACTGCGCTCCGGCGACCGCGCGGGCACCGCCCGGCGCGGCAGCGCGATGCACCCGGAGCGCGGCAGGCCGAGCGCGGAGGCCACGCTGCAACTCCTGCGCGACGCGGCGGTCCAGGACCGCAGCGTGTGGCTCGGTTTCGTCAGCTCCAACGGCGTGGCCAGCCAGGTGGTGGTGCAGCCGGTCAGCGTCGGCGGCGGAGTCCTGCAAGGCGTCGACCGCGGCACCGGCGAACCCGGCCGCTACCCGCTGCACCGGATCACTTCGGTGGCCGTGGTGGAGGAATGAGCCGGTGGTTCGCCAGGCGATGCCGGTGAGGCGATGGGTCCAGGCCCGGTTCTTGCTCGATCACAGGCGCCGGCGCGCTTCGAGCAGGGCTCACGAGCGGTAGCGCGATGAGCGAACGGACCGTTCGATGCTCCTACGTTGGGCAAATCCAGTGGGACCAACGGTCCGTTCACTCCGAGGCATCGGGCGCTGGTGCGACTCCGAACTCGAGTGCCGTTCGTCCTTCGGCCACTGGGGCCCGGTTGCGCAGCACGAGTCCGCAGCCGGCGGCGAGTTCGGCCAGCTCGGTGATCGTTCGTTCGCGGCCGCCGAAGCACATCAGCATGAACAGGTTCATCGCGGTGTCGACTCCGCGGTCGGGCACCCGCTCGATCACCACCACGGTGCCGCCGGGTGCGGCGGCCCGCCGGCACCCGGCCAGGATCTTGCGGGCGTGCTCGTCGTCCCAGTCGTGCAGGACGTCGGACAGCAGGTAGGCGTCGGCGCTCGCGGGCAGCGGGTCGAAGAAGCTGCCGGAGACGGCGCCCGCTCGGTCATCGAGCCCGGCCGCAGCGAACCTCGCGGCAGCAGCGGCTGCGGTCGGCGGCAGCTCCAGGACCTGCCCGCGCAAGCCGGGATGAGCTCGCAGGACGGCCGCGAGCACGACCCCGTTGCCGCCACCGACGTCGAGCACCTCGTCGAAACGGGTCCAGTCGAAGTGTTCGGCGATCTGCGCGGGCTGCACCTGGAACCGCCAATTCATCTGGGCGTCGAACGAGCGCCGCAGCTGCGGATGCGCGTCGAGATCCGTCCAGAAATCGCGCCCGTACCGGCTCTGGTAGGCCGGAGCACCGGTGGTGACCGTCCCGAGCAGTTCGACGAAGGCGAGGTCGGCACGGCCGCCCGAGGTGTTGATGTCGAGCAACGGCTTGACCCCGTCCGCCGTCTCGCCGCTCATCCCGGCACCGAGGTCCGTGGGCCGGAAACGGCCGGACTCCGCGTCGAAATCGAATACGCCGATCGCGACCAGGTGGTCGAGCAACCGGCACAGCGCAGGCTCGGAGGTCCCGGTCTCGGCGGCCAGTCGTTCCGCCGTCGCTCCCGCGCCGCCCGCCCGTTCCACCAGGCTCAGCGTCGCCGCCACCCGTATCGCCATCGGAGTGGCCAGATCGGCCATGGCACGAATCGAAGGTGCTGCCGCCCGTTGATCCATTGCCGGAGGTTATCCGCACGAACCGGAACGCCTGGCCCGATTGCTGCGCACCAGGACCAGATGGACGAGTGCCCGGAGATGTAGAACGCGGTCAGCTCGCCCCAGCGAATGGAATGATCCCGTCCGATTCCGCACCGGCGCGGCCGTCGGCGGCCTCGAGCTAGGAAAGCTTCTGCACGTACAGGAAGAATCGCTCGCTCGTGCCGAAGTACCGCACCGTACGGGCGACGGGAAACCGGTCAGCTGTTGGTCTGCGAGGACGCCGACGACTGCGCGGGCTCCGCCAGGCGGCGGCGCATGGCGTGCTGGACCAGCGTGATCAAGGCGTGCTTGGTGGACTCCCGGTTGCGGGCGTCGCAGGAGATCATCGGCACCGACTTGTCGATCGTCAGCGCCTCGCGCACGTCCTCCATCTCGTGGTGCAACACCCCGTCGAAGGTGTTCACCGCGATGATGTACGGCAGCTGCCGGTCGTCGAAGAAGTCGATCGACGCGAAAGCGTCCGCCAGCCGCCTGGTGTCGACCAGCACGATCGCGCCGATCGCGCCGCGCACCAGGTCGTCCCACATGAACCAGAACCGGTGCTGGCCGGGCGTGCCGAACAGGTACAGGATCAAGTCCTCGTCCAGCGAAACGCGACCGAAGTCCATCGCCACCGTGGTGGTGACCTTGCCCGGCGTCGCGGTCAGGTCGTCGACCCCCACGCTCGCCTCGGTCATCACCGCCTCGGTGGTCAGCGGCATGATCTCGGACACCGAGCCCACGAAGGTCGTCTTGCCGACCCCGAAGCCACCCGCGACGACGATCTTGGTCGAGGTCTTGCCGCTGCTTTGGTTGTTCACGATCGCCCGAGGATCAGAGCTTTCGTAGCCCACTGAGCACCCTCTCCAAGAATTCCATCGACGGACGGTCACCCACGACCAAACCGCTGTCGTGAATCAAGACCAGGCCGAGACCGGCCATGTCACCGATCAACACCCGCACCACACCCAACGGAAGCCGCAGGTGGGCCGAGACCTCGGCGACCGAGCGCGCCTCCAGGCACAGCCCGCAGATCGAGCGGTGCTCCGGCGTGGCCGGATTGGCCTGCGATCGGCCCCGGTCGCTGGTGGAGACCAACGTCTCGATAGCAAGATCATAATCGGTGCGCGTGCGGCCCCGCGTCCGGGCATAGGGTCGCACGAGCGAGCCGGTGTCCTGCATTTCCCCGTGGTCCGGCGCTCCGTTCGGCATCGCGGGCAGCGAACCCGACGACACCGACGGCAACGACTGCGACACCGGCGGCAACGACTGCGACAACGACGGCATCGAGCCCGACGGCGGCCCGCCGTCACCCCAGTTCTGCGGATCCGGGCGCTGCCTGCCGTCCCGGGAATGCGCGCCCTGGGCGTGCGGCATGTCGAACGAGGGCCCGTGCCCGGACGTGCCGGGCACCGAACCGGAAACCGAAGGCATCGACGAGGACGACGCTCCCGAACCGAACAGGTCGGCTCCCGGCCCGCCGAACAACGCGCGCCCGTAATCCGAACCGCCGGTCGTGCCCGGCCAGTTGTCCGGCTGCCCGCCGCGCGGATCGTCCACGAAGTCGTCCTGCCAGGAGTCGGCACCGCCACGCCGGTGGTAGTTGCGGAACAGGTCGCCGTCCCAGTTCGGATCGGCCCCGGAGGTCATGCCGAGTCCCCCTCGATCAACGCCGGTTCCCAGGCGAAGCTCATCGCCTGCTCATGCCCTGCAGCTGCGCTCGCAGTTCCGGGGTGAGCTGCTTGCCGACGCGCTCCACCAGCAAGGTCATCTCGTAGGCGACCAGTCCGATGTCCGCGTTCGGCGCGGCCAGCACGGCCAGGCAGGAGCCGTCGCTGATCGACATCAGGAACAGGTAGCCCTGCTCCATCTCCACCACGGTCTGCGTGACGTCACCGGCCTCGAAGCAGCGCGCCGCGCCCTGCGTCAGGCTGACCAGACCGGACGCGACCGCGGACAGCTGCTCGGCGCGATCCCGCGGCAGGCCCTGCGAACCGGCCAGCAGCAGGCCGTCCGCGGAGACCACCACGGAGTGCGCGACGCCGGGTACCCGGCGCACGAAATCGGTGATCAGCCAACTGAAGCTGTTCTGGCTCATGGGTTGCTGCACGGACCCGGTCACTCCTGCTCCTCGGGACGGCGGGGCGGTTCGGTCGAGACTGGTTCTGCCTTGGCGTGCCTACCACGGCGGACGCCGCTCTGGAAGTTGGACATTCGTCCGCGAACGGCTTCGGCCGAACGCGGCGCCGCAGGCTTGGCGGGGCTCGGGGACTGGGACCGCGGCGCTGCGGAACCGGGCACCAGGTTCGACTTCGGAACCCGCTTGGGCAGCCCGGCCGAGGTGGTCTCCTGCTCTCCCCTGGCGTGTTCCACCAGCGCCTCGGCCGCCTGCCAGCCGACGTCCGCCGAGCCCCAGCCGGGGTCCGCGGAATCGGCGCTGGCCGACTGCGTGGCCGTGAACCCGCTCGGGGCTTCCAGCGCGTCGGCGCCGGCCGTCGGGTCCGGGCCGACCGGCTGCTCGGCCTGCCCGGCCGCGGGCTGGGCGGCCCGCGAATCGGATTCGGCGGACGAGTCCGGTTCGGTGCGCGACCGGCTGCGGCCGTTCGCCAACCCGCCCAGCGGGTCGCGGCTCAACGACTGCGAACCGGTCGTCTCCGGGGAGCCCGAGGAGGGAGCTTCGGCGGCTTCCTCCCGGAACCACTGCGAGAGCACCGCCTCGTAGATCGGCAGCCGCTCGGTCGGCGCGTCGTCGGCCTCGCGGTGCTGGTGAGCCATGCCCAGCGGCGGTGGCTCGGTGCCCGCACCGTTCGGCGCCGGTGGGTCGGCCGGCTGCCAAGCCGGTTCCCAGTCGGCCGACGGGCGGGTGAACTGCTGGGTCTTCTCGGCCTCGAACGGGCTGTTGAACAGGTCTTCCCGCGCATCGTCGACGCGGCTGAACGTGGTCGTCTCGTCGTCCAGGCCGCCGTGCTCGGGCACGCCGTCCAGGCCGGGCGGCGTGCCGCACTGGCCGTCGAAGTCGGCGGCGGCCTGCTCGGCGGGCCACGCGTCGGCTGCGGGCTGTTCCGTGGTCGCCTGCTCCGGCGGTTCGTCCCGGATCGCGGGCCGCTCGGCGGTGTCCCAGCGAGGCACGTCGCTGACTCCGTAGTCGTTCCGGGCGGCGAGCCGGACCGAGTAGTCGGTGCTCGGTTCGGCGGCCGGCTGCTCGGGCTGCGAGGTTTCGGACCGCTCCGGTTCGGGCTCCCGGCGGACGGGCTCCTGCCGCGTGGATTCCCGCTCGGCGGGTTCCTGCCGCGCGGCCTGCGGGCTCGGCTCGATCGGCGCGGAGTCCAGCTGATCGGCGGGGTCGTCGTCCTCGGTGACCCACTCCGGCGAGACGAACACCTTCTCGATCGCGCCCTTGCCGGTGGGCGCCGACGGCGCCGGGCCGGTCCGGGGCTGATCGAATTGGTCGAACTGCGCGGCACCGGACAAGCTCGCCTGCGGTTCCGCTTCGGCCGGCGGCAGCTGCTGCGCCGGGTCGCGCCCGGAAGCGGCGCCGCCGAACGCCGCGGCCAAGCCCGCGTGCGAGCCGGTGTCCACCGTCTCCCGGTCGTCCGCGGAAACCCGCTGCACGTCCGGCATCGGGCGCGGCCCGTCCGGGGTCAGCTGCACGACCAGCTCACCGGAGAGCCGCACGCTGGCGGTCACGCCGCCTTCCAGGTCACCGTTGTTGCGCAGGTCCACCCGGATGTCGTGGCGCTGGGCCAGCTGCCCGACCACGTACAGGCCCATCCGGCGGGAGACCGCGACGTCGATCTCCGGCGGCCTGGTCAGCCGCTCGTTGATCTCGCTGAGCTCGGCGGAGTCGATGCCCACCCCGCGGTCCCGGATCTCCAGCACCAGTTCCTGCCTGCGGTAGGCGGTGCGCACGGTGACCTCGGTGTCCGGGTTGGAGAACACCGTCGCGTTCTCCAGCAGCTCGGCCACCAGGTGCACGAAGTCGTTGACCACCCGGCCCTGGATGGCCAGGTCCGGCGAATCGGCGACGGCGACCCGGGTGTACTGCTCCACCTCGGAGACCGCGGCACCCACGACCTCGGTCAGCGGCACCGGCCGCACCATCCGGCGGGTCAGGTCGGTGCCGCCGAGGATCAGCAGGTTCTCGTTGTTCCGGCGCATCCGGGTCGCCAGGTGGTCCAGCTCGAACAGGCTGGAGAGCTGGTCCGGGTCCTGCTCGTCCTGCTCCAGCCGGTCGATCACGGACAGCTGGCGCTGCACCAGCGTCTGACTGCGGCGGGCCAGGTTGACGAACAGGTCGTTGACGTTGTTGCGCAGCAGCGCCTGCTCGGAGGCCAGCCGCAGCGCCTGCGAATGCACCGCGTCGAACGAGCGGGCCACCCTGCCGATCTCCTCGTTGCTGTGCACCGGGATCGGCTCGACGTGCGTGACGCCGGGGCCCGCCTCGCTCAGGATCGACTGGACCGCGTCCGGCAGCCGCCGGTCGGCCACGTCCAACGCGGAATGCCGCAGCGTGCGCAGCGAACCGAGCAGCTGGCGGGCCACCACGAACGCCACCACCAGCGCGGCGATCAGCGCGAGCAGGGTCGCGACCGTCGCGAGGATGGTGCGCTGCTGCGCGTTCGACGCGGCTTGCTGGCTGGCCTGCTCCAGCTGGCCGCGCAGCTCGTCGCCGACCTGGTTGACCAGGTTGACCTGCTTGTCCGCGACGGTGTCCCACTCCTGCGGGTTCAGCGAACGCAGGTTTCGGTTGTCCGAGTCGTACGCCAGCGCGGTCTGCGCGATGCTGTTCGCCCGGTCGACCTCGGCGCCGGTCACGGTGTCCTGGTAGCGCTGCGCCTGGACCGGGCTGGCCACGGCGGTGAAGTAGTTCAGCGCGGACTCGTAGCGGGCGTCGGCCGAGAGCAGCTCGCGGTCCTGCTCGGTGCGGAACTGCCCGGATCGGATCGCGTCGTTGAGCAGCGCGGCGCGCGTCGAAGCGGCCTCCTGCGCGTCCGCGATCGCGTTCGTGGCCAGGGCCAGCCGCTGCAGCTCCGGTTCCCGGATGCCGGTGACGCCCTGCAGGTTCAGCTTCAGCAGGCTGGTGATGCTCTGGGTGTAGCTGCGCAGCACCCCCTCGGCCGGGTAGCTGGTGCTGTCGACCGACTGCCGCAGGCTGCTCAGCCGCGACTGCACGTTCTGCGCTTCGGTGCGGAACTGGTCGCTGACCGCCGGGTCGGAGGCGTCGATCAGGCCGGTCAGACCGGTGAGTTCCTGATCGACGGCCGAGCGGGTCTGGTTCAGCGCGGCCGGGTCGGCCGAGCGGCCGTCCGCGACGCGGGAGACCGAGAGGTCGCGTTCCCGCTGCAGCTGGTGCACCAGCCCGTTCATGGCGTTCTGCAGCCGCACCTGCTCGTGCGCGCGCTGGTAGGTGTTGGACTCCGCGAACCCGTCCCAGATGTGCAGCCCGCCGAACGCCACTGCGCTGAGCAGCGGGATCAGCAGGACCGCGAGCAGCTTGGTGCGCAGTCTCCAGTTGCTCAGCCGCCAGTCGCCCTCGCCGTCCCCCTGACCGGTTCGCGGCTGCACGGTTCCGAGGCCGAGCGAATCGCTCCGACCTCCGGTGCCGAGCGACTGAGTTCCGGTACCGAGCGCCTCGCCCATGTGGTGGATATCGGCGTCGGCCTGTTCCGTGCGGCTCAGGCGCTCGCGACCTGTGTCTCCTCGGGCCACTCCAGGCTTCCTCTTTCGACAACAGCGGAGGCTCGCACCGCTTGCGAAAATCTACACTTCGATCACACCGAGGAACGAACCCGCAGTTCAGCGGGCATTTCTTCGGCTGATCAGCGAACCGGCTCCCGTCTGGGACGGTCGCCGGACGCCATGGGTTCCAGCGCAGCACAGGGTACTTGCGAGGACCATCGACGGGGAAGTGGGTAAGGACACGGTAGGTAACCTACCCGCATAACGTTCACTCCAAAGAGGAGTGTACGTGCGTCTTC
The DNA here is from genome assembly GCF_016526145.1 of Saccharopolyspora galaxeae. Classification (GTDB taxonomy): domain Bacteria; phylum Actinomycetota; class Actinomycetes; order Mycobacteriales; family Pseudonocardiaceae; genus Saccharopolyspora_C; species Saccharopolyspora_C galaxeae. Next base: position 607,911 of record NZ_JADDUE010000001.1, on the reverse strand, counting down.
GGCTCGCTGATCACTACGCGTAGCTTTCAGTCCGTCGCTCTGGTTCGTCACGCCCATGCCGCCACTCGTTCGGCCTATCACTTAAGGTGTCCGTCGATTCGGCGAGTCGATGAACATCGGGCATGATCCCCTCGCCGTCGGTTCATCGACACCTGATCCGGTCGGCCGAACGGGTAGCGCAACGCTCCCCGAAACGGCTCGCTTATCACTCTAGGTGATCAGCGTCGAACCGAACGTTGATCAACAGTAGATCAACACCCGCGCCCTGGCGGCCGGACCCCGCACCGGCTGCGAGTGCGCCCGCACCGCCGCGGAGCCCGCGCCGACCGAGGAGAAACGACCGAGATGCGCAGCCCAGCACCGAGTCCCGGCCGCCGCGCCGCCGCGCTTCCGGGTGGGGACTGACATGGCCCGGCTCGCCCGCGGCCTGGCCGGACTGGCCGGCCTGCTCGCCGTCTGGGAACTGGCCTGCGCGATCGGCCTGCTCGACGCCCGCTACCTGCCGCCGCCGTCGACGGTGCTGCCGCGAGCCGCCGAGCTGCTGGCCGGCGACACCGACTTCCTGCTGGACAGCGTCGCGACGGTGCTGACGTTCCTGATCGCGGTGGGACTGGCCGCACTGATCGCGATCCCGCTCGGACTGCTGCTCGGCAGCGTCCGGCCCGCGCGCACGGCGATGCTGACGGTCGTGGAATTCCTGCGCCCGCTGCCCGCGGTTGCGCTGCTGCCGCTGCTGATGCTGCTGCTCGGCGGCGGACCCGGAACCAAGATCACGCTGGCCACCTACGCGGCGGTGTGGCCGATCCTGTTCAACACGATGTACGCGCTGGACGAGATGGACCCGCTCTACACCGACATCGCCCGGTCCTTCCGGTTCAGCAGGTTGCGCACGGCCTGCACGGTCGCGCTGCCGCACGCGGCGCCGTTCGTGGCCACCGGCATCCGGGTCTCCGCGTCGATCGCGCTGGTCGTGGTGGTGGTCGTGGAGCTGATCGCGGGCGGGGCGCGCGGCGTGGGCACCTTCATCCTGGAGGCCAGCTCCGGCGGCGGGCGGATGGACCTGGTGCTGGCGGGCACGGTGATCGTCGGCGTGCTCGGCTACCTGATCAACACCGGCCTGCACCAGCTCCAGCGCAGGCTGTTCGGCTGGGCCACGAGCCGGGAGGAACTGTGAAGTCGCTGCGGAAGTTCCTGGGCAAGTGGGGCCTGCTGCTGGTCCTGGTGGTGGCGTGGGAGATCGTCACGCGCGCCGCGGGCAGCGTGTACTTCCTGCCACCGACGCGGATCGCCGCGCACGCATGGCAGCTGTGGCTGACCGGGCCCGCCGAGCAGCTGTGGCTGACCGACGCGGTTTTCCGGGACGTGCTGCCGAGCCTGGGCAGGCTGTTCGGCGGCTGGCTGATCTCCGGTGCGGCCGGGGTCGTCATCGGCGTCGCGCTCGGCCGCTCCCGGCGGGCCACCGACTACTTCGGGCCGCTGCTGGACTTCTTCCGGTCGGTGCCCACTCCGGCGCTGGTGCCGCTGTTCCTGGTGCTGTTCACGCTGGGCACGCCGATGCAGCTGGCGACGATCGTGTTCGGCACGGTGTTCACCGTGGTGCTCAACACCGCCGACGGCGCGGCCTCGGTGGACGCGGTCAAGCAGCACACCGCCCGCGCTTTCCGGATCGGCCGGTGGGACTGGTGGAGCCGGATCGTGCTGCCCGCGGCCGCGCCGAAGATCTTCGCCGGGCTGCGGATCAGCCTGTCGCAGGCGCTGATCCTGATGGTGGTCTCCGAGATGGTCGGCGCCAGCAGCGGCCTCGGCTACCAGCTCGTCTACGCCCAGCAGCAGTTCGAGTTCGCCGACCTGTGGGCGGGAATCGTGCTGCTGGCCCTGCTGGGCTACCTGCTCAACACCGCGCTGCTTGCGGTGCAGCGGCGGGCGCTCACCTGGCAACACGGCTCCGCCGACCCCGCGCGAGCGAAAGGATGACTGTGCGCACGATGCTGGAGGTGGCCGGGCTCGGCCACACCTACGAAGGCGGCCACGTCGCCATCCGCGACCTGGGCTTCACGGTCGAGGAGGGGCAGCTGACCTGCATCGTCGGTCCGTCCGGCTGCGGCAAGTCGACGCTGCTGCGGCTGGTCGGCGGCCTGCAACGACCCACCAGCGGCCGCGTGGCGCTGCGCGGCGAGCAGATCGACGGCGTGCCGGAGGACCTCGCGGTGGTCTTCCAGGACTACGGCCGCTCGCTGTTCCCGTGGATGACGGTGCGCGGCAACGTGGAGTTCCCGCTGCGCACGCGCTCTGTGAAGCGGCGCGAGCGGGCCGCGGAAGCGCTGTCCTGGGTGGGTCTGGCCGACGCGGCGAAGAAGTACCCGTGGCAGCTCTCCGGCGGGATGCAGCAGCGGGTGGCGATCGCGCGGGCGCTGGCGACCCGGCCCGAGCTGCTGCTGCTGGACGAACCGTTCGCCTCGGTCGACGCGCAGACCCGGTTCGAGCTGGAGGACCTGCTGCTGTCCGTGCGCGAGCAGTACGGCAGCACGATCCTGCTGGTCACGCACGACATCGACGAGAGCGTCTACCTCGGCGACCGGGTGCTGGTGCTGTCCCGCTCGCCCGCGGAAGTCGTCGCCGACCTGGACGTCGACCTCGGTTCCGAGCGCGACCAGATCGGCACCCGGGCATCCGACGGGTTCATCACGCTCCGTAGTCACGTGGCGAAACTGTTGCAGTCCGGTCGCGCGGAGACCGCAGCCAACTGATCGAGCCCGGCAACCGGGAAATTCCCCACACTTCCCGGAAATACCGGGAAGTTCGGGCCATTCGCCCGCGAATGACCCGGGCGGCGGCGCGGGCGCCGAATCGCGAATTCTGGGGAAATCATTCGACCCGATGCGCCGACCGGCGCGCCGATCATTTCCCGGCGCCGCCCGGAACCGCGGATCAATACATCCGGCGCCCGCTCGGGGCGACCGGAACGTGCAGCACGGTCGGGCCGGATTCGGCCAATGCCGCGCGCAGTTCCCGATCGAATTCGGTCAGGTCGTCCACCCGCCGCGCCGCGCAGCCCATGCCCTGCGCCAGCGCCACGAAGTCGATGCCACCGAGGCGCACACCGGGCATCTTGCCGTCCTCGCCCACCTCGCCGAGCAGCCGCACCGCCGCGTACTCCTCGTTGTCCAGCACCAGCACCGTCAGCGACGCGTGCTCCTGGGCCGCGGTCCACAACGCCTGGATGCCGTACATGCTCGCGCCATCGCCGAGCACGCCGACCACCGGGCGCCGGGTGGCCAGCGCGGACCCGACCACCGCGGAGATGCCGTAGCCCAGCGCACCGCTGGCACCGGCGTGGAAGTCCTGCTCCGGGGAGTCGAACGGCAGGAAGCGCTGGATCGTCTGCTTGTGCGTGGGTGCCTCGGTGACCACCACGGCGTCCGCGGGCAGCTGTTCGCGCAGCACGCTGAGCACGCGCTCGGCCGGTGGCGGGCTGGTCAGCGGCGGCAGTTCGGGAAGCTGCCTGCCGGTGGGCAGCGGCCGTTCGGACTGCGGCAGCTCCGGCAGCAGCTGGCGCAGCGCCGGTCCCAGCGCCGCGCGGATGCCCCGGGTGTGCTGGGCACGCGCGAGGATCTGCGGATCGTCGCTGATCAAGAAGCTCGACGGCCATTCGCGCTCGGCCGCGCCGCGGAACACGTGGTAGGTGAACGCGGGCGCCCCGAAGACTCCGACGAGGTCGTACTCGGCCAGGTCAGCGGCGACCGCGGCCTCGGAGGGCTGCAGGAATCCGGCGAACTGCGGGTGCGTCTCCGGGAACGACGAGCGCGAGACCATCGGCGAGAGCCACACCGCCGCGCGGGTCCGCTCGGCCAGCTCGACCATCTCGCGCACCACGCCCTCCTCGATCACCGCGGGCCCGACGACGAGCGCGGGCCGCAGGCACGAGCGCAGCGCGTCGGCGAACTCGCTGATCGCGGCCGGGTCCGCGCCGGGCTGGGCGATCGGCGCGGGTGCTTCGACGGGCTCACCGGGCTCGTCCCAGTCGTCGGCGGGCACGGACAGGAACACCGGACCGCGCGGCGCCTGCATCGCCAGCTGGTAGGCGCGGGCCAGCGCCAGCGGAACGTCCGCGGCGCGGGCGGGTTCCAGCGACCACTTCACGTACGGCTTGGGGAACTCCGGTGCCTCGGTCGCGCCCAGGAACGGATCGTGCGGCAGCAACCGCCGAACCTGCTGACCGGCGAGGACGATCATCGGCGTGCGGTTGCGGTAGGCGCCGAACACCGCGCCCAGCGCGTGCCCCACCCCGCCTGCGGAGTGCAGGTTGACCAGCACCGCGTTGCCGGTCTGCTGCGCGTAGCCGTCGGCCATCGCGGCGGCCACCGACTCCTGCAGCCCCAGCACGTAGCGGAAGTCGTCCGGCCACTGGTCCAGGAACGGCACCTCGGTCGTGCCCGGGTTGCCGAAGACCGTGGTGAGTCCCAGCTCGCGCATCAACCCGCGGGTCACGTCGCGCACGGTCGGCACGGCGGCGTCGGCCATCAGCTTCCTCCCGAACCATTCACATTTTTCCCGCAGCGGGAGAAAAATCCGGCACCCGAACCGCCGACGCTACGCGATGTCGAATACTCGACACGCCTCGTCACCAAAAAGAAGATCATCTTGACACGTTCGGGCACATAGCATTCAAATCCTATTGCAGCCTGTAACGCCAGGTACGACGTGGGCTTCCGGTGCGCCACCCCGCACGGCCAGCTCCGTGTCGCTTTCCGCACCGCTCGCCCAAGGAGGCACCCCCCACATGCCGAGCAGACCGATCGGGACCGCGCGCCGCAGATCCCGGCTTCGCCTCACCCGCGCACTACTTTCCGTGGCCACGATCGGCGCTACCGCTTTCACGCTGAGCGGGTGCGGATTGCTCAGCGGCGCGGACGGCTCCAACGCCACCGGCGGCGACGCGGGGCTGGAGAAACCGACGATCGTGATCGGTTCGCTGCCCGCGCTGTCCCAGGCCCCGGTCGCGCTCGCGCAGGCGAAGGGCTACTTCCAGGACGAGGGCCTCAACGTCAAGGTCCAGCCGGTCGGCGACGGACCGGCCGCGCTGACCTCGCTGCTGTCCGGGCAGAACGACATCAGCCTGGGCAGCTACACCGCGCCGATCAAGGCGCAGGCCACCGGCGCCGGTGACCTCAAGTTCGTCAGCGAGATGATGGTCTCGGTGCCGAACAACATGAACATCATGACGTTGCCGAACTCCTCGGTGAAGAAGCCGGAGGACCTCTCCAACGCCAAGATCGCCATCAGCGCACCGGGCGCGATCACCGACATCGGCGCCAAGGCCGCGCTGCAGGAACGCGGCGTGGACATCCGCAACGCCGAGTTCGTCAAGTTCGGCTTCCCGGACATGCTGCCCGCGCTGCAGAACGGGCAGGTCGACGCGGCGGTGATGACCGAGCCGTTCATCACCCAGGCCGCGAAGAACGCGGGCGCGACCACGGTGGTGGACTGCTTCTCCGGTGGCACTTCGGACTTCCCGGTGGCCGGGGCGACGACCACCGCGAAGTTCGCGCAGGAGAACCCGAAGACGCTGCAGGCGTTCCAGCGCGCGGTCCAGCGGGCGCAGCTGACCGGGCAGAACCGGGCCGAGGTGACGCCGCTGCTGCCGCAGTTCGCCAAGATCACCCCGGAGCTGGCGCCGATCGTCGAGCTGGGCAAGATCCCGACCTCGATGGACGCCGCCCGGTTGCAGCGGGTCTCGGAGCTGATGAAGCGCTTCGGGCAGATCGGCAAGGAGGTCGCCGTGTCCAAGATGCTGGTGCAGCCGCCGCCGCTGGAGGAAGCCCAGCCCGCAGGCCGCTGACCGGACCGCTCTCGGAGTCCCACCGACGATCACGAGTGAACGGCCTGTTGGACCAATCTAGTGGGACCAGCAGTCCGTTCACTCGGCTCGGTCCGCCCGATCAGCGCGGCGCATCCCGGCTCGGGCCCACCGACGATCATGAGCGAACGGACCGTTTGACCAACCTAGTGGGACCAACGGTCCGTTCACTGGTGCATCCCGCGGAGGCTAGTAGAGGGGTGTCGGGGCCGGGTCGACGTGCACGTGGAGCAGGCGCGGGCCGGAGGGGCGGCCGGGCAGGGCCGCGAGTTCGGCGGCCAGCTCGCCGGGCTCGCGCACCGTCGTCGCCGGACAGCCGAGGCTGCGCGCCAGCCCGGCGAAGTCCGTGCCACCCAGCTCGACGCCGGGCAGCTTCTGCTCGCCACCGCTGAGCACGGCCACCGCGGCGTACCGGGAGTTGTCCAGGATCACGAACGTCACCGGCGCCTGCTCGCGCACCGCCGTCCACACCGCCTGGAACCCGTACATGCTGGAACCGTCGCCGAGCAGCGCCAGCACCGGCCGCTGCGGGTCGGCCATCGCCACGCCCACCGCGGCGCCGATGCCGTAACCGAGCGCGCCCGAGGCGGCCGCGAAGAACCCGCCGTCGCGCGAGCGGATCGGAAAGTGCTCGTGCAGGTCGTTGCGGTGGCTCGGGGCTTCTTCGACCACGACGGCCGCCGCGGGCAACACCGCGTTGATCTCGGCGAGCACGTAGCTCGCGCTCATCGGCGTCCCGGCGCGCGGACGCGGCGGACGTTGCAACGCCGCCGGTTCCGGCCGCTCCGACGGGCGCACCAGCTCACCGAGCCCGCGCACCGAGTGCGCCATCGTCCCCAGCAGGCCGGTGCCGCGGCGGGCGCGCGCGAGCACGTCCGGGTCGTCGTGCAGGAGGAACAGCTCCGGCAGCTCGTCAGCCGCCGGACCTCGGTAGACGTGGTAGGTGAACGCGGCAGCGCCGAAGACCGCGACCAGGTCGTAGGCGGCGAGTTCGGCGGCCAGCAGCTTCCGCTCGGGCTGCAGGAAACCCGCGAACCGCGGGTGGTCCTCGGGGAAGGAGCAGCGCGGGGACAGCGGGCTCGCCCACACCGCGGCCTTCGCGCGCTCGGCCAGCGCCACCATCTCCGGCACGACTCCCTCGTGATCGACGGCCGGGCCGACCACGAACGCGGGACGTTCGGCACCGCCCAGCGCCTCCGCCAGTCCCGCGAGCGCCGCCGGATCAGGGGCCGGGCCGGGCGTGACCGGCCGGTCCGGGACCTCGGTGGCCGGCCGGTCCCAGTCGTCGGCGGGGATCGACACGAACACCGGCCCCTGCGGCGGAGTCACCGCGAGCTGGTGGGCGCGGGCGATCGCCGCGGGCACGTCGGCCGCACTGACCGGTTCGCAGCTGAACTTCACGTACGGCTTGGGGAACTGCGGCGCGTCGGTCGCGCCGAGGAACGGCTCGTCCAGCAGCAGCGTCCGGGTCTGCTGCCCGGCCGTCACGACCAGCGGAGTGCCGTTGCGGTACGCGGTGAACAGCGACCCGAGCCCGTGCCCGACGCCGCCCGCCGAATGCAGGTTCACCAGCGCCGGAGCCCGGCGCGCCTGGGCGTACCCGTCGGCCATCGCGACGACCGCGGATTCCTGCAGGCCCAGCACGTAGCCGAAGTCGTCCGGCCAGTCCGCCAGGAACGGCACCTCGGTCGTGCCCGGATTGCCGAACACGGTGGTCATCCCGAGCCTGCGCAGCAGATCCCGCGTGACGTCCCGAACCGTCCGATCGCCCATGCCCGCCTCCCGCGACGACTCCGATCAAGCCCAGCACACCGGCACCCGCTCAGTGCACACCGCGCCATCCGGCGAGCGGAAGCCCTCGGCCCCGCGCACCCCGGCCGCGGTCGCGGCGGTGGAATACTGGAGACCGGTCCGGCCGTTGTCAGCGTGGCCGATCACCTGCGCAAAGCCCCCACCCGCACGAAAGCGCCCGAACAGCCGAGGGAGCAGCACCCGTGACCGACGGACCGCTGATCGTCCAGTCCGACAAGACCCTGCTGCTGGAAGTCGACCACGAGCAGGCCGACGAAGCGCGCACCGCCATCGCCCCGTTCGCGGAACTGGAACGCGCCCCCGAGCACGTGCACACCTACCGGATCACACCGCTGGCGCTGTGGAACGCGCGCGCCGCGGGGCACGACGCGGAGCAGGTGGTCGACGGCCTGGTCCGGTACTCCCGCTACCCCGTTCCGCAGCCGCTGCTGGTCGACATCGCCGAGACCATGGGCCGGTTCGGCCGGTTGCAGCTCGCGCACGACCCGGCGCACGGGCTGGTGCTGATCTCGCTGGACCGCGCGGTGCTGGAAGAGGTGATGCGGCACAAGAAGGTCAAGCCGATGCTCGGCGAGCGCATCGACGACGACACCGTGGCCGTGCATCCCAGCGAGCGCGGGCGGCTCAAGCAGCTGCTGCTCAAGATCGGCTGGCCCGCCGAGGACCTGGCGGGCTACGTCGACGGCGAAGCGCACCCGATCAGCCTCCGCGAAGAGGGCTGGAGCCTGCGGGACTACCAGCGCCAAGCGGTGCAGTCGTTCTGGTCGGGCGGTTCCGGCGTGGTCGTGCTGCCGTGCGGCGCTGGCAAGACGCTGGTCGGCGCCGCCGCGATGGCCGAGGCGGGCGCGACCACGCTGATCCTGGTCACCAACACCGTCGCGGGCAGGCAGTGGAAGCGGGAGCTGGTCGAGCGCACTTCGCTGACCGAGGAGGAGATCGGCGAGTACTCCGGCGAGAAGAAGGAGATCCGCCCGGTCACCATCGCCACCTACCAGGTGATCACCCGCAAGTCGAAGGGCGAGTACAAGCACCTGGAGCTGTTCGACTCCCGCGACTGGGGCCTGGTGGTCTACGACGAGGTGCACCTGCTGCCCGCCCCGGTCTTCCGGATGACCGCCGACCTGCAGTCGCGGCGGCGCCTCGGGCTGACCGCGACGCTGGTGCGCGAGGACGGCCGGGAAGGCGACGTGTTCTCGCTGATCGGGCCGAAGCGCTTCGACGCGCCGTGGAAGGACATCGAGTCGCAGGGCTGGATCGCCCCGGCCGACTGCGTCGAAGTGCGCGTGACGCTCACCGACGACGAGCGGCTGCGCTACGCCACCTCGGAAGCCGAGGAGCGCTACAAGGTCTGCTCCACGGCACGCACCAAGGCCCCGGTCGTGCGGGCGATCCTCGATCAGCACCCGGGCGAGCCGGCGCTGGTGATCGGCGCGTACCTGGAGCAGCTGCACGAGCTCGGCGAGGCGCTGGACGCGCCGATCGTCGAGGGCTCCACCCGGAACAAGGAGCGGGAGAAGCTCTTCGACGCGTTCCGGCGCGGCGAGATCGACCGGCTCGTGGTGTCGAAAGTGGCGAACTTCTCCATCGACTTGCCGGAGGCTTCGGTGGCGGTGCAGGTCTCCGGCACGTTCGGTTCCCGCCAGGAGGAGGCGCAGCGGCTCGGCCGGTTGCTGCGCCCGAAGGCCGAGGGCAGGCAGGCGCACTTCTACTCGGTGGTCTCCCGGGACACCCTGGACACCGACTACGCCGCGCACCGCCAGCGGTTCCTGGCCGAACAGGGCTACGCCTACCGCATCGTGGACGCCGATGACCTGCTCGGACCGGCGTTGCCGGACGTGGGTTGATCAGTTCCGCCGCCCGGCCGCCGCGGCTTGCGGGCGGGGTCGTATTTTCGGTGGCGTTGGCGAAACTGCCCGTGCGACGCACGGCACCGGTTACCGTTTGCGAGACAGACGCAGCAGTGGAGATCGGATGAACACCGAGAAGCACAACACCGCGGTGGGTGGTGCGCACCGGTTCATCGGGCTCGCGGAGAACCTCGAACGGCACGCGGGTACGCCGACTGCCGCCGAGCCGCCCAACGTCCGCGGCGACAACCGCGGGTACGGGCTGGTGTTCTTCCACCTGGACCAGTACCACCTGAGCACGGTGATCAGCTCGGGCCTGCGGTTCCAGCCGCTCGGTGCCGACCCGGCGCAGGAGCTCGCGTGCACGGTGTACAAGGAGCAGGCCGAAGCGGCCCGGCACCTGGTGGACGTGACCAGCGAGCTGCTGGTGGAGAGCGGCACGCACCTGGTGCCGGACCAGATCGTGCCGAACGAGAGCCCGCTGCTGCCCGGCACCGAGTTCTTCGGCGTGCTGGCCAGCGGGCATCCGCTGTTCCCGCCCGAGTTCACCAGGTTCACCGACCAGGAGGGCACCGAGCAGCTGCAGGTGTTCACGCTGCTGCCGGTCACCCTCGGGGAGCTGAACTACATCCTGGACAGCGGGGTAACCGCGCTGCGCCAGCAGTGGGCGCGGTTCGAGGTGGACGTGTTCGACCTGGGCCGCCCCAGCGTGGCCTGACCTTCCGCGGCCCTGACCGCTCGCGGCGGTGCGGCCGATCGTCGGGCTGATCACTTCCGCACCCGGGAACAGAACGGGCCTCGCCCGCGTATCGACCTTGGGGCGCACTAGGGCACCGGTGTGTGCCCCGTCGCCGTTCACCGGGCGCCGACGCACGTTTCTCCGCGAACTGCCGTGCTGACGCGCGCCCGATGCTCGGGCGAGGATGGTGCCTCCGGACGCGGGGACAGGTGCCGGACCGGGCGAGCTGGAAGGGACGGATCATGAGCGGGGCGACGATCAGCTTGGCCGAGTTGGATTCCGTGCGGGTGTACGGCCTGCCGATGCGCACCCGGTTCCGCGGGATCACCCGCAGGCAGGGGGTGCTGCTCGGCGGTCCCGGCGGCTGGGGCGAGTTCTGCCCGTTCGAGGACTACGACGACGCGCAGTCCGTGCCGTGGCTGCTGGCGGCCTTGGAGGCGTGCGCCGGGGATTGGCCTGCGGCGGTGCGCGACACCGTGCCGGTGAACTGCACGGTTCCGGCGGTGGACGGCGAGCAGGCGCACGAGATCGTGTCCGCCTCGGGCTGCAGCACGGCGAAGGTGAAGGTGGCCGAGTCGTCGCAGTTCGCCGCCGACGACGTCGAGCGGGTGGCCGCGGTGCGCGACGCCCTCGGCCCGGCGGGCGCGATCCGGGTGGACGCGAACGCGGCCTGGGACGTGGACACCGCGGTCGCCCGGATCGCGGAGCTGGACCGCGCCGCGGGTGGTCTGGAGTACGTCGAGCAGCCCTGCCCGAGCGTCGAGGAGCTCGCCGCCGTGCGGCGCAAGGTGGCGGTCCGGATCGCGGCGGACGAATCGATCCGCCGCGCCGAGGACCCGCTGCGGGTCGCGGTCGCCGAAGCGGCGGACGTGGCGGTGCTCAAGGCCGCGCCGCTGGGCGGGGTGCGCCGGGCGTTGCAGGTCGCCGAAGCGTGCGGGCTGCCGTGCGTGGTGTCCTCGGCGGTGGAGAGCAGCGTCGGCCTGGCCGCGCAGCTCGCGCTCGCCGGGGCGCTGCCGGAGCTGCCGTTCGCCTGCGGGCTGGGCACGACGTCGCTGCTGGACGGCGACCTGGTGGCCGAGTCGTTCGTGCCGCGCGGCGGTCATCTCCCGGTGCCGCGGAGCGCTCCGCTGCCGGACCCGGCCCGCGTCGCGGCCGCCACCCCGTCCGCCGAGGACCAGCGCCGCTGGCTCGACCGCCTCACCCGCGTCCACCAGCTGCTGCCAGCTTGATCGCACACATGCACAATGGTGGACAATTGGTGCATGACATGTACTTTCGTGACATATACAGTGAAGGCATGACAAGCGCTGCTGTGAAGATGAATCCGCAGGGCCGGGTCTCGATACCGGCGCCTTTCCGGCATGAACTGGGGCTCACACCGGACACCGACCTGGTCAGCTATGTCGAAGACGGACGAGTGGTGTTCGAAGAACGGGAACACCTGATGCGGCGCATCCAGCAGACGGCGCTCAACAGCCGGGCGACAGCTGGATCACCAGTCGACGAGCTGCTCGCAGACCGACGTGCCGCAGCAGCACGCGAAACCGCCGAGACGGAGTCATGAGCACGGTCGTCCTCGACGCTTCGGCAGTCCTGGCGTGGGTATATGCGGAATCGGGACAAGAAGCGGTCGCCGAACATCTCGACGGGGCGCTGATCAGTGCGGTGAACTGGTCAGAGGTCTTGCAGAAGATCGCTGCCAATGGCGGCGACGCCGACCTTCTCGGCCTGCAGATCGAAGCTCTGGGCGTGGAAGTGATCGCTTTCGGTCGAGACGACTCGCTAGCGACGGCCGCGCTTTGGCCGACGACCCGGGAGGCCGGCCTGTCGCTCGGGGACCGAGCATGCCTGGCACTGGCGCGGCGCCTCGCCGCGCCAGTGCTCACTTCGGACCAAGCTTGGAAACGGCTCGACACCGATGCGGACGTCCGGCTGATCCGCTGAGCGGCTTCGAGCTGCCGCGTCAGCGGCGGTGCTTGCGGCGGCGGAGCCAGCGGAACAGCAGCGCACCGGCGGCCAGCACCGCCACCGCGGGCAGCACCCGCTTGAGCACCGGCGTGCCCGCGGTGCCGAGCAGGTCGATCGCCTCGTCGGTCGGCATCGGGCCGCCGGTGACGACCGTGTCCGCGCGATCGGACCGGGCGTGCCTGGCGGCGCTCGACGAGCCGACGGTGTCCGGCTGCTCCCCTGCCGCCTGCTCCCCCGCCGGTGGCGTGACCCGCCACGCCGGGGTGCGGCTGCGCGCTGCTTCCGCGCCCTGCGCAGCCGCCGCCGCGGCGGTGGTGCGCTGCTCGCCCGCGGAGTCCTCGGCCGCCTGCGCGGCTTCGGCCACCTTGTCCGACTCGGTCTTGCCGGAGCCACCCGCCGAAGCCGCGCCCGCGCCCTCGGCGGCGGCCGCCTCACCGGCGAGCTTCTCGGCCAGGTTCGCCGCGAACTGGTTCAGGATCTTGCTGCCGACCTCGGTCATCAGGCCCCGCCCGAGCTGCGCGGGCTTGCCGGTGACCTTCAGGTCGGTGTCCACCTGCGCGGAGGTGCTGCCGCCTTCGGGCGTGAGGGTGAGCGTGACGGTGGCGGCAGCGGTGCCGTTGCCCCGCGAGTCCTTGCCGCTGGCGTCGATGACGACCTTGCGAGCCGCTTCGTCGACCTCTTCGAACGAGCCCTTCCCCTTGTACAGCAAGGAGATCGGGCCGAGCTTCACCTTCACCGAACCGGCGAACTCGTTGCCGTCGGCGCTGCTGAGCGTCGCGCCGGGCATGCAGGGGGCCACCTGCTCCGGGTCGATCATCGCCGGCCACGCCACGTCGACCGGGACCGGGACGGTGAAGTGGTGTTGCATCTGCACGGGAGAAATCCTCCTGGTCCATCGCCGCTTGGGCTCGGCGCGGGGCGAGTTCCGGCCCGCGGCTGCGGCCCGGGCGGGCGGCCCGGCCCCGGCGCGAACCACCCCGTTCGAGTCTGCCCGTTCGCCCCGGCGGGCGGTAGCTCCCGGCGGTGCCGGACGAGTCCTACCGGGCCGGACTGTGCCACCGGCCGAGCCGAGCCCGACGGTGCCGACCAGCCGAGCCGAGCCCGGCGGTGCCGACCAGCCGAGCCCGACTGTGCCGACCAGCCGAGCCCGACTATGCCGACCAGCCGAGCCGAGCCCGGCCGGGGCGAACGGACGACTCCGGCGCGCGAACGCGCCGACCACTCCATTACTACACGCCGACCGCCGTGGCGACCGCCCGGCCGGTGAGCACTTCGGCGAGATGTTCCCGGTAGTCCACGTCGGCGCTGGCATCGGCGGTGGCACTGGTGCCCTCCGCCGCGTGCCGGGCCGCCGCGGTGATCGCCTCCGCGGTGGCCGGGGCGCCGAGCAGCGCCCCTTCCACCCCGCGCGCCCGGATCGGCGTGGCGCCCATGTTCGTCAGCCCCACGCGGGCCTCGGCGATCGCGCCGTCCCGCACGAGCACGGCGGCGGCCACCCCGACCATGGACCACGCCTGCGCGACGCGGTTGAACTTCTCGTAGTGCGCCGACCAGCCGGTCCACTTCGGCATCCGGATCTCGACCAGCACCTCGTCGGCCTCCAGCGCGGTGGTGAAGAAGTCCGCGAAGAACTCCGCCGCGGGCACCGTCCGCTGCCCGCCCGGACCGGCGATGACCATCTCGGCGTCCAGCACGAGTGCCGGAGCGGGCAGATCCCCGGCCGGGTCGGCGTGCGCCAGCGATCCGCCGAACGTGCCGCGGTGGCGCACCTGCGGGTCCGCCACGGTGCGGGTGGCCAGCGCGATCAGCTCGGCGTGCTCGCGGACGAGCGGGTCGCGGGCGATCTCGTGGTGCGTGGTCATCGCGCCGATCACCAGCCGGTCGCCGTCCTCGCGGACGCCGCGCAGCTGCGGGATGCGGCCGAGGTCGACGACCACCCGCGGGTCGGCCAGCCGCATCCGCAGCACCGGCAGCAGGCTCTGCCCGCCGCCGAGCACCTTGGCCTCGTCGCCCGCCTGCTGCAGCGCGGTCACCGCCTCATCCACTGTGGACGGTGCGATGTAGTCGAAGGATGCGGGGATCACCGGTTACCTCCTCGCGAGCCGGAACCTTCCATCGAACCCATGCCGCCACCGGATTCCGGCGCGGTCTGCCCGGAAGCTCGCGCCCCGGTGATCGCCCGCCACACGCGCTGCGGCGAGCACGGCATCTCCACGTCGTCGACGCCGAAGTGCCGGATCGCGTCCACGACCGCGTTGACCACCGCCGGGGTGGAGGCGATCGTGCCCGCCTCCCCGACGCCCTTCACGCCCAGCGCGTTCGACGTCGCGCGGGTCTCGGTGCGGTCGGTGACGTACTCCGGCAGGTCCGCAGCCGACGGCACCAGGTAGTCCGCCAGCGTGGCCGTGGTCAGCGTGCCGGACTCGTCGTGCACGGCCTCCTCGAACAGCGCCTGCGCGATGCCCTGCGCGAGCCCGCCGTGCACCTGGCCTTCCACGATCAGCGGGTTGACCACGGTGCCCACGTCGTCCACGCAGACGTAGTCGCGGATGCGCACCCGCCCGGTCGCGGTGTCCACTTCGGTCGCGCACAGGTGCGTGCCGTGCGGGAAGGAGAAGTTCTCCGGGTCGAACGTGGCGTCCGCGTCCAGGCTCGGCTCCACCCCTTCCGGCAGGTCGTGCGCGGCGAACGCGGCCAGCGCCACCTCGCCGAGCGCGGTGGCCCGGTCGGTGCCGCGCACGCCGAAGCTGCCCGCGGTGAACTCCACGTCGTCCTCGGCGCACTCCATCATGTGCGCGGCGATCGTGCGGGCCTTGTCGATCACCTTGTCCGCGGCGCTGACCACCGCCATGCCGCCGACCGCCAGCGAGCGCGAACCGTAGGTGTCCAGGCCCTTCGGCGAGGACTGGGTGTCGCCGTGCAGGATCTCCACGTCCTCGAACGGCACGCCCAGCCGGTCGGCGACGATCTGGCTCCACGCCGTCTCGTGGCCCTGCCCGTGCGGCGAGACGCCGGTGACGACCTCGACCTTGCCGGTGGGCAGCACCCGGATCGCGGCGTGTTCCCAGCCGCCCGCGCCGTAGGACAGCGAACCCAGCACCCGCGACGGCGCCAGCCCGCACATCTCGGTGAACGTGGAGATCCCGATGCCCAGCTGCACGGTGTCCCCGCGCCGCCTGCGCTCGGCCTGCTCCTGCCGCAGCGAGTCGTAGCCCAGCAGTTCCATCGCCCGGTCGGTCGCGGCCTCGTAATCGCCCGAGTCGTAGGTCAGCCCGGCGACCGTGTCGTACGGGAACTCGTCGCGGCCGATCCAGTTCTTGCGCCGGACCTCCATCGGATCCATGCCCAGCTCGGCGGCGAGCTCGTCCATCATCCGCTCGATGCCGAAGGTGGCCTCCGGCCGCCCGGCACCTCGGTAGGCGTCCGTCGGGGTCTTGTTCGTGAACACGTTCGTGCAGCTGAAGTGGTACGCCGGGAACTTGTAGATCGCGTTGAACATGAACGCGCCCAGGATCGGCACGCCCGGCGTGACCAGCCGCAGGTAGGCGCCCATGTCCGCGAGCAGCTCGACCTTAAGCCCGGTGACCGTGCCGTCCCGGCGGGCCGAGATCGACAACCGCTGCACCTGGTCGCGGCCGTGGTGCGCGGAGACCATCGTCTCGGAGCGCGACTCGGTCCACTTCACCGGCTTGCCCAGCCTGCGGGCCAGCAGGAACGCGATGAACTCCTCCGGGGTGACCTGCAGCTTGCCGCCGAAGCCGCCGCCCACGTCCGGCGCGATCACCCGCACCTTGTGCTCCGGCACGCCCAGGTTCATCGCGATCATCAGCCGCAGGATGTGCGGCACCTGGGTGGCCGACCACATGGTGAACTGCTCGCCGGTCGGGTCCACCACGACCGAGCGGGGCTCCATGAACGCCGGGATGAGCCGCTGCTGCCGGAACGTGCGGTCCACCCGCACCTCGGCGTCGTCGAGCGCCTGCTGCACGTCGCCGCCGGTGCCCGCAGCGGCCGAGTCGAACGTCCAGGTCGCGCTGCGGTTGGTGCCCAAGTCCTCGTGCACCAGCGGGGATTCGTCGGTGGCCGCCGCGGTGATGTCCAGGACCACCGGCAGGTCCTCGTAGTCCACCTCGATCGCGTCCAGCGCGTCGTGCGCCTCGGCCGCGCTGCGGGCGGCGACCACGGCGACCGCCTCACCGGCGAAGTTGACGGTGTCCACCGCCAGCGACGGCGCGTCCGGCGACTTCATGTCCTCGGTGATCGGCCACGCGCACGGCAGGCTGCCCTGCTCGTCGGCGACGTCCTGCCCGGTGAGCACCGCTCGCACGCCCGGCATCTTGCGCGCGCTTTCGGTGTCGATGGCGGTGATGCGCGCGTGCGCGACCGGGCTGCGCAAGATCGCCAGGTGCAGCATCCCGGGCAGCGCCATGTTGTCGGTCCAGCGGGTGCGCCCGGTGATCAGCCGGGCGTCCTCCTTGCGCTTGCGGGCGCGGCCGAGTTCGGGTTCCGCGGTGGAAGTCATGGCTGCCGCACCTCCGCCTGCTGCTCGCCGGTGCGCTGCTGCGGAGTGTCCGCGGTCTGCTCGATCGGCGGTCCGGCGCCCGGCCGCATCTTCCCGGCCGCGTCCTGCACCGCGCGGACGATGTTCTGGTAGCCGGTGCAGCGGCAGAGGTTGCCCTCCAGCCCTTCGCGGATCTGCTCGTCGCTGGGCGCGGAGTTCTCCGCGAGCAGGTCCAGCGACTGCATGATCATGCCGGGCGTGCAGAACCCGCACTGCAGCGCGTGGTTGTCGTGGAACGCCTGCTGCACCGGGTGCAGCTCGCCGTCCCGTTCGAGTCCTTCGATGGTGGTGACGTCGTGCCCGTCGGCCTGCACCGCGAGCACCGAACAGGATTTGACGCTCTGGCCGTCCAGGTGAACGGTGCAGGCGCCGCAGTTGCTGGTGTCGCAGCCGACGACGGTGCCGACCTTGCCCAGCCGGTCGCGCAGGTGCTGCACGAGCAGGGTGCGGGGTTCGACTTCGTCGGTGTACTCGGTGCCGTCGACGTTGACGGTGATGCGCGGCATCGGGCCTCCATTGGACGGGCCGCGGTTAGCGCGGGTGTTCGGGAACGTTGACCCCTATGGGTGACGGAGGTCACTCGGCTCCTGAGCCTGCTACGCGTACGCGCCAAGAGCAACCCCACCTCGCGCGGGGTGCGGCGGCCGCGGCGTGCCGCGCACGCGGGCGCATGACTGGTGAACCGATCAGCTCCCGGACGGCCCGCGGATGGCCCGTTCGGAGCAGTGCGCCGCGCCGAACTCCCAGCTCGGCACGATTCCGCCGGGACGGCCGGTGCTTCAGCGGTGGATGGGACCCGCGGTTTCGGTGAGGCGGGTTCCCGCGCCGCCCCAGCGCAGCGAGATCAGTTCCGCCGCGATGGACACCGCGGTCTCCTCCGGTGTGCGCGCACCCAGATCCAACCCGATCGGCGAGGACAGCTTGGCCAGCTCCGCCTCCGCGAGGCCCTGTTCGCGCAGCCGCTGCATCCGGTCGTCGTGCGTGCGCCGCGAACCCATCGCGCCCACGTAGCCGAGGTCGTGCCGCAGCGCGAGCTCCAGCACGGGCACGTCGAACTTCGGGTCGTGCGTGAGCACCATGACCGCGGTCCGCTCGTCCAGCCTCCCCGCCTCGGCCTCCGCGGCCAGGTAGCGGTGCGGCCAATCCACCACCACGTCGTCCACGCCGGGGAACCGGCTGTGCGTGGCGAACACCGGCCGCGCGTCGCACACCGTCACGCGGTAGCCGAGGAACGAGCCGATCCGCGCCATCGCGGCGGCGAAGTCGATCGCGCCGAACACCAGCATTCGCGGCGGCGGCTCGAAGGAGTTCACGAACACCCGCATCCCTTCGCCGCGCCGCTGGCCCTCCGGTCCGTACTCCAGGACGCCGCTGCGGCCGCTGGCGAGCATCCCCCGCGCGTCGTCGGCCACCGCGTCGTCCATCCGCCGCTCGCCCAGGCTGCCGCCGGTGCGGTCGCGCCACACCAGCAGGCGCGCTCCGACCCGGGCGGGGTCCGGATGCTCGACCACGGTCGTCACCGCGACCGGTTCCTCCGCGCGCACCGAATCGGCGACCGCGTCGAACTCGGGGAACGATTCCCGGTCGATCCGCTCGACGAACACGTCGAGGATGCCGCCGCAGGTCAGCCCGACCGCGAACGCGTCGTCGTCGCTGACGCCGTAGCGCTGCAGGCCCGCGGGGTCGCCGTCGAGCACCGCGGTCGCCCGCTCGTAGACCGCGCCTTCCACGCAACCGCCGGAGACGCTGCCGACCGCCTCCCCCTCGGGGGTCACCAGCATCGCCGCACCGGGCGGGCGCGGCGCCGAGCGGAACGTGGCCACCACCGTGCCGAGCCCCACCGGTTCGCCGGAATCCCAGCGCTTGGCCACCTCATCGAGCACGTCACGCACGGCCCACCTCCGCTGTCGGCCGACCGGGAACTTCCGGCGGCATTTGCTTGTCAGCGTTCGCGGTCGCACCGGAATTCCCGAACCGCCGCACCCGCGACCACACCCGCTGCAACGAGTCGAGGCTGTGCCCGGCCACCAAGGCGTCCACGTGCGGCGCGGCGGCCACGATCCCGGACTGCACCGGCTCGTATCCCGCATGACCGGCGTGCGGGTTGGCCCAGATGACCGCCCGCGCCAGCCGCCGCAACCGGTGCGTCTGCTCGGCCAGCAGCTGCACGTCACCGCGTTCCCAGCCGTCGGAGAACAGCACGACGACCGAACCGCGGGCAACGCCCCGCTGGCCCCACCGGTCCAGGAACCCGCGCAGCGTCTCGCCGAGCCTGGTTCCGCCGGAGAAGTCCGGCACCGCCTTCGACGCCGCGTGCAGCGCGTGCTCCGGGTCGCGCTGGCGCAGCTGCCTGCTCACCCGGGTCATCCTGGTGCCCAGCGTGAAGACTTCGGTGCTCGCCGGGGTGCGGCGAACCACCACGTGCGCGAACCGCAGCAGCGCGTCGGCGTACGGGGCCATCGAGCCGGAAACGTCGATCAGCAGCACCACCCGGCGCGGCCTGCGCGCCTTGCGGTGCCGCGCCAGGCGCAGCGGCTCACCACCGGCCCGCAGCATTTCCCGCATCGTCGCGCGGGAATCCAGCGGTCCGCGGCGGGAGCGGTGACGCCGCACGGCCGCTCGTGCCGGCGGTTCGGGGCGCAGCACGGCGAGCATCCGGCGCAGGTGCTCGCGCTCGGCCTCGCTGAGATCGGCGAGGTCCCGGTGCCGGAGCACCTCGTCCTCGCTGGCCGCGGCCTTGATCGGGTCGGAGTCGGACTCCTCGTCGCCGTCTCCGGAGCTCAGCGCGGCGATCTTGGTGCGCTGCCGGATGCTCGGCGCTTCGCCGAGCCCGGGCATCTCGGACTCGCCGAACCAGGCGGCGAACGCCGCGTCGTAGCGGTCCAGGTCCTCCGGGTCGGCGCACAGCGTCAACCGCCCCGCCCAGTACACGCCGGACCGGTCGTGCAGCCCGGTGTGCCCGGTCGCGGCCAGGAACGCCTCGACCCGCGCAGGGCCGCACGACATGCCCGAGTACCGCAGCGCACGGGCGAACCCGACGAGACCGGCAACGGTGTCCATGCACCCATTCTGCCGTTCCGGTGGGTAGTGGATCGAGTGATGGACGTGCCCTCCCACCGAGGTCGGGTGGGTGCTAGGGAGTGGTCTGCGTAGTCCGGCGGCGCCGCTTCAGCCGCTGCTGTCGAGGAGTCCGGCCGCGCGCACCCGTTCGGCGTCTTCGCGGTACTTCAGCACCGCGCCGAGCGTCACCGCCGCGGCCTCCGGCCCGAGCTCGCCGTTGCCCAGGGCCAGCAGCGCCTGCGCCCAGTCCAGCGCCTCGGCCACGCCCGGTGGCTTGAGCAGTTCCAGCTCCCGCATCCGCCGCACCGCCGAGGCCACCTGCTCGGCCAGCCGCTCGTCCAGCCCGGGCAGCCGGCGGCGCAGGATCGCGACCTCCCGTTCCAGATCCGGGTGGTCGAGCCAGTGGTAGAGGCAGCGGCGCTTGAGCGCGTCGTGCACCTCGCGGGTGCGGTTCGAGGTGAGCAGCACGACCGGCGGCACGGTCGCCCGCACCTCGCCGTACTCCGGGATGCTCACCGCGTACTCGGACAGCACCTCCAGCAGGAACGCCTCGAACTCGTCGTCGGCGCGGTCGATCTCGTCGACCAGCAGCACGCACGGCGACTCCCGCAGCGCCCGCAGCAGCGGCCGGGACAGCAGGAAGCGCTGGGTGTAGAGGGAGGACTCCGCCGACTCCGGATCCAGCGAGCCGCCGGAAGCCGCCTCCAGCGTGCGCAGATGCAGCAGCTGGCGCGGGAAGTCCCAGTCGTAGAGCGCCTGCGCGGCGTCGATGCCCTCGTGGCACTGCAACCGGATCAGCTCCACGCCCAGCGCGCTCGCCAGCGCCTGCGCCAGCGCGGTCTTGCCGGTACCGGGCTCGCCCTCGCACAGCAGCGGGCGGCGCATCTTCAGCGCCAGGAACGCGGCCGTGGCGATGCCCTCATCGGGCAGGTAGCCCGTCCCGTCCAACGCCGCGGCCACCTCGGCCGGCGAGCCCACGTCCAGCGCCTCATCGTCGTCCGCCATGCCGCGAGCGTATGCGAGCGCACCAGCCCCGCGGTGATCACGCCGGGCCGTGCGATGATCCTTCGCGGAGGTGCGGGCATGAGCCGGTTCGACGGGTTCCCGGGGCACATCGAGCGCTACGCCGGGAGGGTCCGGGGCGCGGACAGCAGGGAAACCGGCGGCAGGGACCGCGGCTACCACCTCGTCTACTGCGACGGCCACGACGGCTCGCACGTGACCGTGCTGACCAGCGGCCTGCGCGAGCACACCGCGGGCGCCCCGCTGCCGCAGGAGTTGCTGTGCACCGTGCACGCCGCCCAGGAACTGCACGGCAAGCACCTGACCGGAGTGATCGCGGAACTGCTCACCGAATCGGCCAGCCGCGTCGGCTACGGCGCGCTGATCATGAACGATCGCGCGCTGCTGCCGGAAACGGAGATCGCCGGGGCGCTGGCAGCTCCGCACCCGTACTTCGCCGACGAGTTCGACGTGCTGCTCGACGGGGACGGCAGGCCGGTGCTGCAGCTGATCACGCTGCTGCCGATCACGCGCGGCGAGGCGCAGCTGGTGTCCCGCTACGGCAAGGACGTGCTCTACGACCGGTGGGAGCAGAACGGCACCGACCTCACCGACGTGCGCCGCCGCTCCGTCGGCTGACTCCCGCAGTTCGCCACGGCTCGAACCCCGGGGTGTCCCCCACCCCGCGGCCGAAGGGTCAGGGAGCGATCCGGGGCACGCCCGGAGGTTCCGCGGACTCCCGCGGAGCAGAGTCGGCGGCATGACCGAAAACGTGCACATCGCAGCGCCCACCGCACCGGAGAGCAGCACCGGATCCGGCGGCTACCGCCGGTTCACCCGCAGCCGCAACGGCATGGTCGCCGGAGTGTGCGCCGGGGCGGCCGAGTACTTCGGCATCGACCCGACGCTGATCCGCGTGCTGCTGCTGGCCGCAACGATCCTCGGCTTCGGCACCGGGATCGTGCTCTACCTCGCCGCCTGGCTGCTGGCTCCGCAGGAGTGATCCGCGGTCACTTCAGCCGCGGCGCCTGCCGGACGAAGGTGTCCAGCACCCCGTCGGCGAGCTTCACCGGACCCGGCGTGCGCGGCTCGCCCGGCACCGTCTGCACCTGCTCGGCCCGGTCGGCCAGCGCACCGGCGGCGGCGAACCGCTCACCGGCCACCGCCTCGTTGCCGTCCGCCCGCGCCTGCAAACCGTCCACAGTGGTCACGAACGCGTCGCCCCACAGGTCGGCGGCCTGCAACCACGGCTCCGAGTCGGACACGAAGTCCTGCGGCGCCCCGGACCTGATCCGCTCCGGGGCCTGCGCGACCTGCTGCGCGTAGTCGCGCAGCTCGGCCAGCGCCGCCTGGTTGTCCCCGCTGCCCCACGTGGCGCGGAACTCGTCGATGCGCCTGGCCAGCTCCGGTGCCGGTGGCTGCCACGGCTTGCCGCTGGCCAGCGGCGACATGTTGTTCAGGTCGAAGAACACCAGCAGCGCCCGCACCAGGTCCGGGTTCGCCGCCGAGTCCGGCCGCAGCACCGCGGCCGGATCCGTCGCCAGGTAGCGCGCCGCCGCGCGATGCGCCCGCTGCGGGTCGAAGTCGTCGTCGTTCCAGGCGAAGTCCGCAGCGCCGGTCTCGACGACCTTGCTGGCCGCGGCCTGGTTCATCGGGTTCACCGCATCGCCGACGAGGTGCCGGCTCAGCCCCGGCTCGCGCCGGTCGTACGGCCCGAGCAGCAGCCTGCCCTGCGCCTTCTTGAAGTCGTTGACCGGGTAGTTGTCCCACAGGTACACCTTGCGGCCCCAGAGCTGGGCGGCCTGCTCGGCGTCGGAGACGGTGATCTGCTTGGGGATCACGCCGTCGCCGGTCCACATCAGCACCACGCGCGGGTCGAGCCCCTCGCTCAGCGCCGTCTTGTAAGGCGACTCGTCCAGGTCGGAGTACTCCGTCGGCACGGTCTGCACCGGACGCGCGCCGGGATGGGTGTCGATGAACTCCCGCTGCACCCGGTTGAGCAGATCCTTCTGCGCCCGGCCGGCGGCGGCCTCGTTCGGCGGGCCGTAGCGCGCCTGGTCCTGCCCGCAGTTCCAGCGGGTGTAGGAGATGTCGTCGAACGGCACCGAGAAGTCCCGCACCCCGGAGTCGTACATGGTCTGCAGCTTGTCCTGCAGCGCCTGGAAGTCCGCCGGGTCGCTGAAGCAGATCGAGTTCCCCGGCGAGAGCGCGAACGTGAAGTTCACGTGGTGCGCGCCCGCCTGCCCGATCAGCTCCCGCACCTGCCCGAGCTTGTCCGGCGGGTACGGCTCGCGCCAGCGCTCCCGGTGGAACGGGTCGTCCTTCGGCGCGTAGATGTAGGTGTTGAACTTGACGTCGCCGTAGAAGGCCAGCTGGTCCATCCGCTCGGCGTGCGTCCACGGGGTGCCGTAGAAGCCCTCGATCGAACCGCGCAGCGGCATGTTCGGCTGGTCCACCACGCCGACCCCGGCGATCCGGCCCGGCGAGGTGAGTTGCCGCATCGTCTGCACCGCGTAGTAGGCGCCTGCGGGATCGGACGCGCCGAGGATCACCGAGTCCTTGCCGCCGGACGCGGCGAACACGTAGCCCTCGGCGGGCAGCGGCGACGGCGAACCCCAGTAGTTGTCCTGCAAGCCCTTCGTCACGCCGGGCGAGCTCCGGTCGCCGATGCGCACCCGCAGCGTGGCGTCCTGCACCGGCGGCCCCGGCGGCCGCACCACGACCTCGGAGGCCCCGGCCGAGCGCAGCACGTTCTCGGCCAAGTCCCGGGTCTGCCGGTCGACCAGCGGGTCCAGCACCAGCTCGACCTTGCCGCGCACCGCGACGTCGTCACCGAGCCGTTCCATCTTCTGCGGCTGCGGCACCACCTGCGGAACGCCTTCGGCCGGGAAGGAGTCCGGCCCGGAGACCTCTTCGTTCCCGGGCGGTGCCTGCTCCGGCGGGGCACCGGCGGTGCAGCCCGCGGCGAGCATCGCCGCGCTGATCAGTGCGGCCACCGGACCGGCGAGCCGGCGCAACGGAAAGGACATGCCGTCCGAACCTCCTTCGACCTGGCACGTGCGGATACCAGGAGATCACATCCCGGTCCGGGCGGCCGCGGGCTGACGCGGTCCCGCCACGATCATCGCCGGGCCGCTGCCCGCCACCACCGGGCGGCGGCGCCGAACGCCCAGCACAACGTACCCAGCGCAACGCCGCGCGACGCGACGACGCACGACCTCCGGAACCGACCGGAAAGGGGCCGGACACGACGAAGGGCCGCTCCCCGAACGGGAACGGCCCTCCTCGCGTGCGGTGCGGGCGTCAGCGCGGACGCTGCCGCCCGGGCACGGCGGTCGTCACATCATGCCGCCCATGCCACCCATCGGGTCGCCACCACCGGCGGCGGCACCGGCCGCCTCCTTCTCCGGCTTGTCCGCGACCACGGCCTCGGTGGTCAGGAACAGCGCGGCGATCGACGCGGCGTTCTGCAGCGCCGAGCGGGTGACCTTGGCCGGGTCGGTGACGCCCGCGGCCAGCAGGTCCTCGTACTCGCCGGTCGCGGCGTTGAGGCCGTGGCCGGGGGCGAGGCCCTTGACCTTCTCCGCCACGACGCCGCCCTCGAGGCCGGCGTTGATGGCGATCTGCTTGAGCGGGCCCTCGACGGCCAGCCGGACGCTGTTCGCGCCGGTCGCCTCGTCGCCCTCCAGCTTGAGGTCGTCGAACGCGGCCACGGTCGCCTGCAGCAGGGAAACGCCGCCACCAGCGACGACGCCCTCCTCGACGGCGGCCTTGGCGTTGCGGACCGCGTCCTCGATCCGGTGCTTGCGCTCCTTGAGCTCGACCTCGGTCGCCGCACCGGCCTTGATCACGGCCACGCCGCCGGCCAGCTTGGCCAGCCGCTCCTGCAGCTTCTCGCGGTCGTAGTCGGAGTCCGAGCGGTCGATCTCGGCGCGGATCTCGTTGACCCGGCCGGCGATCTGCTCGTCGTCGCCGGCGCCCTCGACGATGGTGGTCTCGTCCTTGGTGACGACGACCTTGCGCGCCTGGCCCAGCAGCGGCAGGTCGGCGCTCTCCAGCTTCAGGCCGACCTCCTCGGAGATCACCTGGCCGCCGGTCAGGATCGCCATGTCCTGCAGCATCGCCTTGCGGCGGTCGCCGAAGCCGGGGGCCTTGACCGCGACCGACTTGAACGTGCCGCGGATCTTGTTGACCACCAGGGTGGACAGGGCCTCGCCCTCGACGTCCTCCGAGATGATCAGCAGCGGCTTGTTCGACTGCATGACCTTCTCCAGCAGCGGGAGCAGGTCCTTGATGTTCGAGATCTTGCTGCTCAGCAGCAGGATGTACGGGTCGTCGAGGGACGCCTCCATCCGCTCCGTGTCGGTCACGAAGTACGGGGAGATGTAGCCCTTGTCGAAGCGCATCCCCTCGGTGAGCTCGAGCTCGAGCCCGAAGGTGTTGCTCTCCTCGACGGTGATGACGCCTTCCTTGCCGACCTTGTCCATCGCCTCGGCGATGAGCTCGCCGATCTGGCGGTCGCCGGCCGAGATCCCCGCGGTGGCGGCGATCTGGTCCTTGGTCTCGATCTCCTTGGCGTTCTTGAGCAGCTGCTCGGCGATCGCCTCGGTGGCCTTCTCGATGCCCCGCTTGAGGGCGATCGGGCTGGCGCCTGCCGCCACGTTGCGCAGACCCTCGCGCACCAGCGCCTGGGCCAGCACGGTGGCGGTCGTCGTGCCGTCACCGGCGACGTCGTCGGTCTTCTTCGCCACTTCCTTGACGAGCTCGGCGCCGATCTTCTCCCAGGCGTCCTCGAGCTCGATCTCCTTGGCGATGGAGACGCCGTCGTTGGTGATGGTCGGCGCGCCCCACTTCTTTTCGAGCACGACGTTGCGGCCCCTCGGCCCGAGCGTCACCTTGACGGCGTCGGCGAGGGTGTTCATGCCGCGCTCAAGGCCGCGGCGGGCTTCCTCGTCGAACGCGATCATCTTGGCCATTGCGGTGTGGTCCTCCACCTGTCTGGACGCCACGCGGGGGATGTTCACCCCGTGGCAGGACTCTGTGCTCGGCCAGGCTCGGTGCCCGCGACGGACGACCGGACGCGGCGGCACCGTCGTGTGGCACCGGCGCGACGGCCTCACCGTCCCGACCTGGCACTCAACTGCGCTGAGTGCCAGATCCAGGTTTAGCACTCACACACATCGAGTGCAAGCCGCTCGCCCGCTCCGCTCCGGCGCAGACCGCTTTTCGCCCGATCGAGCGGGCGCATCGGGTTCGCCCAGGTGATCAGGCCGTTCAGCCGCCGACCGTGGGGACCTCGGTGGGCAGTTCGGTGCTGTTGTACGACGAGGACGGCGGTGAACCGCCGGACGGGCCGCCGCCGGAACCGCCCGACGAGACCGCCATCGCGATGAACAGGACCGCGAGCACGACAACAGCCACCGCGATCAGCAGCGGCACCAGCCACTTCGCCGTGCCGCCGGTCCGCTTGGCCGCGAACGGCGAGCCCTGCGCGGGCATCGGCGGCCGCAGCCGGACCGGTTCGCCGCCCGGCGGCTGGGTTCCCGGCGGCCGGGCACCGGGAGGTCGGACGCCCGGAGGCTGCGGCTGGGCACCGGGATGCTGGGCACCCGGCGGCTGCACACCCGGAGGGCTCACCGGAGGCTGCGAGCCCGGAGGCTGCCCGCCCGGATGCCGACCGCCCTGCTGCGGGTAGGACGGCCCGAACGGCCCGGGAGCCACCGGCGGTGCCGAACCCGGTCCGCCCTGGTTCGGCACCGGGCCGGGTTGCGCGGGCTGCGGACCGGAAGGCGGCCCGACCGCGGGCATGGTGCGCTTCGTGCGCGCATCCCCGGACTGCGCCAGCACTTCCTTCGCGGCCGCCATCAGCTTCCGGCAGTCGTCGTAGCGCTGGTCCGGCTTCTTCGACATGCCGTTGCGCAGCACGGCGTCGATCCCCGCCGGCAGCGACAGCAGCGCCGTCGCGGACGGCGGCTCGGCGTTCAAGTGACCCTGGATGACCTCCTGCACGTCGCCCTGGAAGGGCGGGCGGCCGGTCAGGCAGGCGAACAGCATGCAGCACAGCGCGTAGAGATCGGTGCGTCCGTCGACCGGCTCGCCGCGCAGGTGCTCCGGCGCGGCGTAGGTCGGCGAACCGAGGAAGTCGCCGGAGCTGGTGCGGTGCCCGGTAGCGCCGCGGCGGGTCAGCCCGAAATCCGCGAGGTACACGTGCTCGCCCGCGGACTCCCGCGAGGTCACCAGCACGTTCGCCGGTTTGAGGTCCAGGTGCACCAGCCCGCGCTCGTGCAGCATGTCCAGCGCCTCGGCTACCTGGCTGAGCAGTTCCACCGCGCGGTACGGCGAGATCGGGCCGTCCTTGATCAGGCTGGCCAGGTCGGACCCGTCGACCAGCCGCATCGCGATGTAGAGCATCCCGTCGATCTCGCCGAAGTCGTACAGCGGCACGACGTTCGCGTGGTCGATGGCGGAGGTGTTGCGGGCCTCGTCGACGAACCGCTCGCGGAACTCGGCATCACCGGTGATGTGCTCGCCCATGACCTTGAGCGCGACCTTGCGGCCCAGGCGGGTATCGGTGGCGCGGTAGAGCACGCTCATCCCGCCGCGGCCCAGCACCCCGTCGATCTTGAAGTGGCCGAGGCGGCGTCCGGTGAGGTCTTCCGACACGCGGGGGAGCCTAACGGTCGGCGATCAGCGACGTCTGCGGGTTCCGGGAGCGCGTCGTCGGATCGGCCCAGCAGCAAACCGGCCAGCAGGCAAACCGGCCCAGCAGGCAAACCGACCCAGCAGGCGGATCCGCTCAGCAACGGATCGGCCCAGCGGACCAGACCAGGACCGGACCGGCGGCGAATCGAGCACCGAATGCCCGGGAACCGAATCGCGGGCGGCGCGAATTCGCCGGACAGCACGCGGCCCGGCCCCGATCCGGAGCCGGGCCCGCAGTGCGCGCCTCAGACCTTGCGGACGCCGTCCGCCTGGGTTCGGCCGTCGCGCCCCGGTTTCACCTCGAATTCGACCCGGTCGCCTTCCGAAAGGGTGCGGAAACCGGACATGTTGATCGAGGTGTAGTGCACGAACACATCGGAACCACCGTCGGTGGCGATGAAGCCGTAGCCCTTTTCCGAGTTGAACCATTTGACCGTGCCGACCGCCACGGCGTCCTCCTAGTGGAAACAATGATGCACGGCGCTCCCGAAAGCGCCGCTGGAGCAGGGGTCACGCTACCCGAGAAGGCGCGATTCGTCCGCCGTTCACCATTGCGACTTTTCCGCGAAATGCTGGGCCGAACGGGTGTATTTATGCAGCACGCACCGTCATCGGATACATCGGATAAGCCTTTCCCGCGGACCACCGCCGCGGCATATTCCGCCGAACGGAGATTCTCGAGACGGACGAACACCGGCCGTGCAGCACCGCGCAATGCGCGAAACGGTGATCATTTGCAGCACCGCATTCGAGCGGTCAGGAACGGCCCGCGGAACCCTGCGCCTGCAACCAGGACGCCAGACCGCGGGGATCCCGCGTCTGCACCAGCACCTGTCCCGGGCCGGCGAAATCGAACACCAGCCCCTCCCCGGTGCGCATCGACTGCGGCACGCCCTGACCGGCCTGGCGCAACCGGGTCTGCACCGCATCCGCGTAGGCCACCACGTGCCCCGGATCGACGGTGACGAACTCACCGGGCTGCAAGGTCATCACGTCCAACGCGCCGTAGCAGGCCAGCACCACCGGACCCGGTCCGCTGACGTGGCTGAGGAATCCGGGCTCACCGCCGAAGAGGTTGTTGAACCCGGGCCACTGGTCGTCGCTGTGCGTCGTCCCGCCGGAGGCGAGCCAGGCACCGCGCGCGACGCACCAGCCGCGCCCGTCCAGCTCGAGCACGTTGAGGTCGCCGGGCAACGGCCCCGCCACGTCGACCCAACCGCCCTGTTGCCCGGCCGTGCAGGTGGTCACCGCCGCGTCGCCGCCGAACGCTCCCCTGGTCAGCGACTTGAGCAGGCCGCCACCGGTGCGCGCTTCGACCACGACGCCGTAGCTGGTGGCCAGCATCGAACCGGCCGCGATCCGGACCGGCTCGCCGGGCGCGAGCAGCAGCCTGGCGACCCCGAACGACGGCGTGTGACGGGTTCGTACCTGCACATGCCCTCCTCCGGTCGCCGCGCGGTCGGAGGCAGTTTGCCATGAGGGCGCCCAGCGCCGGTCGCCTATAAGGACACCAAGCGCCGGTCGCCTATGAGGACGCCCAACGCCGGTTTCCAATGAGGACACCCGGCACCGGTCGCCGATGCGGACGCGCCGTTGCTACGCAACGGCCACAGCACCGAGCCGACGATCGCCCGAAGCGGAAGCGAAACGCGCACGAACCATCACCCACCGAAGCGGCGCGATCCACCGCGGCCCCGGAGCCCAGCGGCGCAAGTCGCTTTTGGCACGCCGGTGGCGACAGCGCGGCACCCCATGACCGATGATCGGGGCGTGCCCCAAGCAACTGGACCATCCGGGTTGACCCCGGTGCCCGAACACCAGGCGCGGATCGCCACCCTGCTGCCCCCGGCCCGCGCCGAGTCCCGCCCGCTGGCGGACTGCCTGGACCTGGCGCTGGCCGAAGACCTGGTGGCGGCGATCCCGCTGCCACCGTTCGACAACTCCGCGATGGACGGTTACGCGGTCCGCTCGGTGGACGTGGCCGAAGCGGGCCCGGACGACCCGGTGACGCTGCCGGTCAGCGAAGACGTCCCGGCAGGCCGGATCGACAGCCCGCCGCTGCAGCCCGGCACCGCGCACCGGATCATGACCGGCGCGCAGATGCCCGCGGGAGCGGACGCGGTCGTACCGGTGGAACGCACCGACGCCGGGACCTCCGAGGTGCGCCTGCACGCCTCCGTGCAACCCGGTGCGCACCTGCGCCGAGCCGGGGAGGACGTGCAGGTCGGCACGGCGGTGCTCCACGCCGGAGTGTCCCTGGGCCCGGCGCAGCTCGGCATCGCCGCGGCCGTCGGCGCCGCGCGGCTGCCGGTGCGGCGGCCGGTGCGGGTCCTGGTGCTGTCCACCGGGTCGGAACTCGTGGAACCGGGTTCGCCGCTGCGCGCCGGGCAGATCTACGAGTCCAACGGGCTGATGCTGGCCGCTGCGGTGCGCGAGGCCGGCGGCGAGGCGCAGCTGCTGCGGTTCGTGCCCGACGACGTGGACTCGTTCCACGCCGCGCTGCAGCCGCACCTGGAGACCACCGACCTGATCCTCACCTCCGGCGGGGTCAGCGCCGGGGCGTACGAGGTGGTCAAGGACGCGCTGGCGGGCAACGGCGTGGAGTTCACCAAGGTCGCGATGCAGCCGGGGATGCCGCAGGGCTGCGGGCGCTACCGGGACGGCCCCGCGGTGGTGACGCTGCCCGGCAACCCGGTCAGCTCCATGGTGTCGTTCGAGATCTTCGTGCGCCCGGCGCTGCGTTCGGCGGCCGGGCACCACCGCAACCAGCGGCCGACGAGGCAGGCCGTGCTGACCGAACCGCTGGAGAAGACCTCGGCGGGCAGGCGGCAGTACCGCAGAGCGGTGTTCGACCCGGCGACCGCGACGGTGACCCCGCACGGCGGACCCGGCTCGCACCTGCTCTCCGCGATGGCCGGGGCGAACAGCCTGCTCGAGGTGCCGGAGGAGACGACTTCGCTACCCGCGGGCGCGACCGTGGACGTGATCTTGATGGAGTGACCTCGCAGCAGCAGTCCGCCAAGTCCGCCCGCGCACCCCGGGGTGCGCGTCTACTTCGAGCTGGAGTTCCCGTGCGTGGCCCCTGGCGCGCCGCCCTGGCGCTGGCGTTGCACATCGGCTTCTTCGCCTTCCCACTGGCCGTGGTGCTCGGCCTGCTGGGCATCACCGCTTACACCGTGCGCGCCGACATCGGACTCGGCGCGCGAGCCGGGCTGGCCGCTTTCGTGGTCGCCGCCGTGGTCGGCATCGGCCTGCGCACGGTGCTGCGCAGCCAAGAGATCCCGCGCGGAGTCGCGCTCAAGCGCGCGGAGCAGCCGAAGGTCTGGAAGGTGATCGACACCGTCTGCACCGGTTCCGGCGCGCAGCCCCCGGACGAAGTGCGGATCACCTCGGAGCCGGGGTCGCTGCTGCGCGAGGACACCGCGCTGCTGGGCCTGCGGGTGCGGGCGCGCTACCTGGAGATCGGGTTGCCGCTGCTGGCCGGGTTGTCGGCGAGCGATCTGCGGGCCGTCGCGGCGCGCGAGCTCGGCCGCACCGTCGGCGCCGGCCGGCTGGTGGTGCTGGCCGACCGGGTCCGGACCAGCGTGCTGCGCACCGCTGAAGGGCTCACCGGCGGCCCGGCGAAGTGGCTGTTCACCGGCTACGCCCGCGCGTACGCGGCGGTGGCGGGCGATCCGGGAGCGAACCTGTGGTTCGGCGCGGACACCATCGCCGTGCAGGCGGCGGGCAAGCGGGCCGCGGTGACCTCGTTGCGGAAGGTGCAGGCCGTCGAATTCGGGTGGCGCGCCTACGCCGAGGAGTACCTCACGATGGCCGCCAAGGTGGAGCACACCCCGGACCTGCTGCTGGGCTTCCGGGCTTTCATGGACCACCCGGAGCGCAAACCGGAGCTGTCCGAGCGCGTCAAGCAGGCGATCGCCGAAGAACGCGGCGTGCGCCCGTCCACCCGGAAACGGGTGGAGGCGATGAAGCGGCTGCGCGGCGGCGACCGCGATCCCGACGACCGGCCCGCGTTCGCGCTGCTGCGGGAACCGCGCGAGACGGTTCCCGCGCTGGAGGACCGGTTGCTGGTCGACGGTCTCGGCCCGCGGCTGCCCTGGCCGGACCTGGCGCGCAAGGCGGGCGCCGCGGCGGTCGCGCGGCAGGCCGGGCTGCTGGCTTCGGCGGTGCGCCAGAGCGGCCTGGACTGCCAGCCCGCGATCGGCGGAGTGCTGGCCGCGATCCACCGCGACCAGCGCGCCGACCTGATCAACCCGGTGCTCAATCCGGGCCTGAGCCCGGAGAAGCTGGACGAGGCCGTGGTGGACACCCTCACCGAGCTGCTCGGCGGCGCGGTGGTGGACGCGCTGGTGTGCGCCGGGCGCGCGCAGCACGAACTGGACTGGGCGGGCGAGTCGGTGGTGCGGCTGTCCACCGGGCACCCGCTGGACCCGGACCGGCTGGTGCGCCCGGCGGTGCAGGACCCGCGGCTGGTGCCCGGATTGCATCGGGCGCTGGTGGATCTGGGCGTGCCGTTGCAGCACTACCGGGAGCCCGCGGACGACCCGGACCCGTCGATCTCCGGGGTCGTCAGCCCGGTGCAGTACGCGGGCGGGCGGTTCGACATGGTGGTCACCGACCGGGGCCTGGTGCTGGTGCCGAGCGCGGCCAGCCCGGCGAAGCGGCTGCTGGCCGGCGCGGTCGGGCGGCTGCGGAAGGCGGAGAACGAGGAGCTCTGCGAGCTCTCGGAGACCCCGGTGCAGCGGTTGCGGGAGCAGGCCGACGCGCAATGGATCGACAGCCGCGACGTGGCGGTCGCGACGCTGGTGCAGGAACGTTCCGGCTGGTCGCTGACGCTGGAGCTGTACTTGGACGACGCGTCGATGTCGACGGTGCAGCAGGACGCCGTGCAGCAGGGTCCGAACGACATCCCGGAGTTGATCGTGCGCAGCAGCGGGGATTCCGAGGAGCGCGGCGATCCGTACCGCGGGCTGGGTGAGCTGATGGGCGCCCGGATGTCGATCGACGACAGGCGGGGCGCACCGGCCGAGTGAAGCCCGCCCAGGCAGGGATGTGACTCTGCGTGAGCAAATCGCAGACCAATGTCCTCCAATAGCGGCTACGTAGTTCGTGTGAGCCCAATTACACTGGTGACCGCGTAACAACCCGTCGATCGACTCCGTCTTCACAGACGTCCGCTCCCGCTTCGCCGCGGGCAGCGG
Organism: Saccharopolyspora galaxeae; assembly: GCF_016526145.1. Lineage (GTDB taxonomy): Bacteria > Actinomycetota > Actinomycetes > Mycobacteriales > Pseudonocardiaceae > Saccharopolyspora_C > Saccharopolyspora_C galaxeae. The sequence continues at coordinate 575,162 of NZ_JADDUE010000001.1, read as the reverse complement.
GCAACCCCGGGTCCCGTGTGCCGTCGGGGGGTGCACGGACCCACCTCGGGGACCGCTCGGCGCCAACGGGGAGGCGCCTTGCGGTGCGGTGCCGGAGCGGCACCGGCGCTTCGGGGGCGCCGGTCCGCTCCGGCATCCTTAATTTGCGGCCCGTTTCTGCCACCGGGCTCCGCCGACTCGCCCGGCCGCGGCCGCCACCCGGCCGAGCCGCCGCTCACGCATCCGGCACGAATCAGCACGCAACGCGCTTTCACCTGCGCACAGCGACCCGCGTGATCCACACCGCCCCCTGGCGTCGAAGCCGCGGCCGCGTCCGCGATGCTGTACCGACACGGCCGCAGCGCGGTCACCGCGCCGCAGCACCGACCTCCGACGCACGGGGTGTAGCAGCTCGATGAGCACCCAGACAGAACCAGGCACGACGAACCCGCTGGCGCACCTGGCTCAGCTCGCCCGCGACACCGTTCCGCCGATGCATCCGGCGGGCAAGCCGTTCGTGCTCGGCGCGGCGGCCGCGACGCTGCTGCTGCGCCGCAAGTGGCGGCCCGCGGGCGTGCTCGGCGGCATCGCCACGGCCTGGTGCGCCTGGTTCTTCCGCGAGCCCGCGCGGGTCACGCCGCAGCGCGACGGCATCGCGGTCGCGCCCGCCGACGGCACCGTGGCGCACGTGGAGACCGCCGCGCCGCCACCCGAACTCGGGCTCGGCGATCGACCGCTGACCCGGGTCAGCGTGTTCCTCACGATCTTCGACGTGCACGTGCAGCGGCTGCCCGCCACCGGGGAGATCGCCAAGACCGCCTACCGGCCCGGCGCCTTCCTGTCCGCCGACCTGGACAAGGCCAGCGAGGACAACGAGCGCAACTCGCTGCTGCTGCGCACCGACGACGGGCACGAACTGGTGGTGGTGCAGATCGCCGGGCTGGTCGCGCGCCGCATCGTCAGCTCGGTGCGCGACGGCGACCGGGTGCTGGCCGGGCACACCTACGGGCTGATCCGCTTCGGCTCCCGCGTGGACCTGTACCTGCCGCCGGGCAGCCGGGTGCTGGTGGAACCCGGCCAGCGCACCGTCGGCGCGGAAACCGCGGTTGCCGAGCTGCCGACCGGCGCGGCGGCGGAATCCCCGGCCAGCGGCGGGCAGGCATGAACGGGCTGCGCGGCGCACCACCCGGAATCCGGCTGCTGCCCAACGCCGTCACCGTGCTGGCGATGTGCGCCGGGCTGTCGGCCGTGCAGTTCGCGCTGAACGCGCAGCTCACCGGAGCCATCGCGGCGGTCGCGGTGGCCGCCGTGCTGGACGGGCTGGACGGGCGGATCGCGCGGCTGCTGGACGCCACCACGCGGATGGGCGCTGAGCTGGACTCGCTGTCCGACGCGATGTCCTTCGGCGTCGCCCCCGCGCTGACGCTCTACGCCTGGCAGTTGCAGGACAACCGGGCGGGCTGGATCGCCGCGCTGGTCTTCGCGGTGTGCATGATCCTGCGGCTGGCGCGGTTCAACACGTTGCTGGACGACGTCGAGCAGCCCGCCTTCAGCAAGGAGTTCTTCGTCGGCGTGCCCGCGCCCGCGGCCGGGTTGCTGGCGCTGCTGCCGCTGGTGCTGACCGCGCACTTCGGCTATCCGGGCTGGTGGGCGCAGCAGCCCGTGGTGATGGTCTGGATGGTCGCGGTCGCCGCGCTCGCGGTGAGCCGGGTGCCGACGTTGTCGCTGAAGACCGTGAAGGTGCCTGCGAAGGCGGTCGCTCCGCTGCTGGTGCTGGTGGCGCTGCTGGCCGCGGGGATCATCATGTTCCCGCTGGTCTCGCTGGCCGTGGCGCTGGTGGTGTACCTCGTGCACATCCCGTACGCGGTGTACCGGTACCGCTGGCTGCTGCGGCACCCGGAGGCGTGGGCGGCGCCGCCGCGCGAGCGCCGCGCCATCCGCAGGCGCACCCAGCGGCGGCTCGGGCTGCGGCCGCCGCACCCGCGCCGGGCGCTGGCCGGGGCGCGGCAGCGGATGCGCCGCACCCGCGGGCCGGAAGGCCCCCGGTTGAGCTGGCGCCGCCTCGGACTGCGCCGCAGCCGCAACGGCAGCCCCCGCTGAGCCATCCCGGCCGAGCGAACGGGCTGTTCGACCGATCCAGTGGGGCGAGCAGGCCGCTCACTCGGCTCGACGAGCCGAGGCGCGGTGAGCCGGAGCGAGCGGACCGTCGACCCGTCTTGAGCGGTCCGCTCACTCGTCGGCGCAGAGCGCTCAGCGGATGCGGAGGCGTTCGGTGCGCACGAAGTTGATCGTGTAGCGCTTCCACGGCTGCTGATTGCCCAGCGTCCGATCGATCGCCGAGCGCGCGTGCAGCGCGTTCTCCACCAGCGAACTCGCCAGCAGCTCGGTCGCGGGCGCCCCGGCGGACTGGATGTCCGGCACCTTCGCCGTGGGCCGCCCGCTGAGCAGCTGGTCCACCGCCTGCAGCGCGGGCACCGCGACGGCCTGCTCGTCCTCCGGCCGGAACGCCAGCGTCGACACGTCCTGGCGCAGCGCGTCCAGCGCGATCGCCGCGGCCCGGGTGGCCTCCTGGTCCTCGTCCGACTCCGGGTCGTCCAGCAGCGCAGGCATCCCGAGCAGATCCTGGGTCCGCCGCAGCGCGAGCACGTGCGCGGCCTGCATCGCCGCCTGCACCTGGTGGCCCTGCCCGGCCGCGCGCACGCTGCGCAGCAGCTCGGAGACCGACCACACGGTGGAGCGGACCGCACCGCGCACGTCCGGCACCATGCTGCTGGGCAGCACGATGAAGCTGACGTAGCCGACGCCGAGCGCGATGGCCGCGCCGACCGCGGTGTTCGACGCGAAGCTGATCGCGACGTTGGCCAGCGGCCGGTCCAGCCGCATCGCCTGGTCCACCGCGGTGATGACGATCAACGAGCTCAGCAGCACCTGGTAGTCGGTGCGCAGCCGCTCCACCCCGAGCAGCATCGCCGCCACCACCGCGGGCACCAGCAGGTACACCCCCGGCAGCAGCGTGATCAGCGCGGCGAGGAAGACCACGCCGAGCACCGCGCCACCGGTCCGCTCCAGCGCCCCGTTCATGCTGTCCCGCGCCGCGGGCGCGAGCACCACGTACAGCGCGAGCAGCAGCGTCGACGCCGACGGATCGTGCAGCAGCAGCACGATCACCAGCCCGATCCCCACCGCGAGCGTGCAGCGCAACGCGTGCCGGAACAGCGATGACCGCAACGACAGGTGAGCCTTGATGCCGCCGATCGCGCGCTGCTTGGCACCGCCGGGCGCGGGCGGGCTGGCGGGCGCTTCGACCCGCTGCACGACCGCGCCGCGGATCCGGTCCAGCCCCTGGTTCATCCCGGCGACCGCTTCCGGCAGGTCCTGCCTGCCGCCCGCGGAGACCACGGCCTGCGCGGGGTCGACGCGCGCCATCGCCGGCAGCCCGCTGCAGGCGCGGGAACGCACCGCGCGGGCGAGTTCGGCGGCGACGAGGTCGGCCTCGGCGACGATGCGGTGCAGCCGCTCGGCTTCGATCCGGTCGGCCTGCTCGGCCTGCGCCAGCAGTGCCTCGCGGGCCGCGCGGAACCGGGCCGCGCCGGCCAGCACCTGCCCGAGCCAGGTCGTGGAGCCGTCCGCGCGCCAAGCGCTCGCGGCCGACTCCAACACCCCCGGCCCGGGTTCGAGCAGCGTGCGGGCGACGGCCGCGCGGGTCGCGCGGGTCGAGTCGCCGATGCCGATGAGCACTCGCAGGACCAGCGCGAACAACGCACCTGCGACGGTGCACAGGAACAGCATCCAGGCGGGCTGGTCGCTACCGATGCCGGTGGTGCTGGAGAACAACGTCGCCGCCGCGAACGTCTGCCCGCTGACCCGGTACTGCTCGCCGAGCGCGGGCAGCATCCCGGAACCGAACACGACCACCGCGACCAGCGACCCGGCCAGCACCGGGATGCCGTAGAGCACCGGTCCCAGCGCCATCACCAGCACCAGCGCCGGACCGAACCAGGAGAACCGGTGCAGATCCGACCGCAGCGACCGCCCACCGGCCGCCACCAGGGCGAACACCGCGGTCAGCCCGCCGATCAGCGCGGGCGTGCGCAGGTCGAACAACCAGCCGCCCGCGGTGGCCACGACCGCGGTCACGAGCACGGCCACCGCGTACTGGCGCCGCCGGAGATCCGGCGCCCCCGCCTCGGTGTTCAGGCCGGTGTCCAACCGCTCTCTTACCTTCGTCAACACCGATGCAGCCACGGTGGTCGCTTACTCCTACTTCTTCGTCGCGTGCGAGAGGTCGATGCGCCCCGTAGCCGAGCGTTGCGCAGGACGCCGGGCATTCCCCCGGCATCCGCAGCGGGCTTCGCCCGAGCGGCGCGGAGTCGGGGAAGCCACAGCGCCGGAGGGGCCCAGCGCCGCAGAGGCACAGCGCCGAAAAGGCACTGGGCCGACGAGGCACTGGGCCGGACAAACACTGGCCGGACAAGCACTGGGCCGGAGAGGCACTGGCCGATCGGCAGGCTGCCGCATGACTCACGATCTATGTCGGTGCGACCCGCCTCGTGAGTTACGGCGTCGTCGAAAATCACTCGATCAGGTAACTCAAGCCGGTCCCCATCAGATCGACCGCGGGCTGATCCGCCAGAACGTCGACACCGGTCCCACTCCGGAACCGAGCGGGTAGGCGTGCTCGACGCTGCGCGTCACGAACCGCTTGCCCGCCGCCACCGCCTCCGGCACCGCAGCACCCTTGGCGAGCGCGGCGGTGATCGCCGAAGCGAACACGTCACCGGCGCCGTGCGTGTGCACCGTGGAGTAGCGCGGGCCCGGCAGCGGCATCGCCGTGCTGCCGTCGAAGAGCAGGTCCACGCACTCCGGGTCGTCCCGCAGGTGCCCGCTCTTGATCAGCACCCACTGCGGCCCGAAGTCGTGCACCGCCTTCGCCGCGTCCAGCAGGTCGTCCCGGGTGCGCGCGTCGCGGCCGGTGAGCAGCCGCACCTCGTCCAGGTTCGGCGTCACCAGCGTCGCCCTGGGGAACGCCTGGTAGCGCAGCACGTCGAGGGCGTCCGCGCGCAACAGCGGCTCACCGCTGCGGGATGCGGCGACCGGGTCGACGACGAACGGGGTGCGGCCGGAGCCGCCGATGCCGTGCTCGTCGCAGGCGGCCACGACCGCCTCTATGGTCGCCGCCGAGGCCAGCACCCCCGTCTTCGCCGCATCCACCCCGATGTCCGAGGCGACGGCGCCGATCTGCGCACCCACCGTCTCCGCCGGGATTTCCACCAGGCCCGTGACTCCCACGGTGTTCTGCACGGTCACCGCGGTCACCGCGGTCATGCCGTGCACGCCGCAGGAGAAGAACGCGCGCAGATCGGCGTGCATCCCGGCACTGCCACCGGAGTCCGAGCCGGCGATGGTCAGCGCGGTCGGCGGCGCCGTGTCGTTGGCGGGTCGTCGCAGGCCAGGCTCGTCGTACATCCTGCTCATCCTAGGCGCCTGTCTCGGAACGGTTCTGGTGTTGGTCTTTTCAAGCGGCGTCAGCCGCTTTCGCCACCTACGCAACCGGCACCACCGCGGGTTCTCAGGCGTCGTCTCGCGAGGACAGCTCCGACGCCGAGTAGGGCGCTACTTCAGGAGGAGATCCCGCAGCGAGACGGCGCCTGAGGTTCCGCTACCCGACCACCTACGCAAAACGAGCTCAACAGGCAAGCACTCACCGCACGATCGGCAGGTAGACCTCGCCGCCGGACTCGGCGAACTCCTCGGACTTCTCCCGCATGCCTTCCTCGATCGCCTCCACACTGGTCAACCCGCGCTCCTCGGCGAACCTGCGGACGTCCTGGGTGATCTTCATGGAGCAGAACTTCGGCCCGCACATCGAGCAGAAGTGCGCCGTCTTCGCGGGTTCCGCGGGCAGTGTCTGGTCGTGGAAGGACTTCGCGGTGTCCGGGTCCAGCGACAGGTGGAACTGGTCGGTCCAGCGGAACTCGAACCGCGCCTTCGACAGCGCGTCGTCCCACTCCTGCGCCCGCGGGTGCCCCTTCGCGAGGTCACCGGCGTGCGCGGCGATCTTGTAGGTGATCACACCGGTCTTCACGTCGTCCCGGTCCGGCAGCCCGAGGTGCTCCTTCGGCGTGACGTAGCAGAGCATCGCGGTACCGGCCTGCGCGATCACCGCCGCGCCGATGCCGGAGGTGATGTGGTCGTAGGCGGGCGCGATGTCGGTGGTCAGCGGCCCGAGGGTGTAGAACGGCGCCTCGTCGCACAGCTCCTCTTCCAGCCGCACGTTCTCCGCGATCTTGTGCATCGGCACGTGGCCGGGGCCTTCGATCATCACCTGCACGTCGTGCTCGCGGGCGATCCGGGTGAGCTCGCCGAGGGTCTCCAGCTCGGCGAACTGGGCGCGGTCGTTGGCGTCCGCGATGGATCCGGGCCGCAACCCGTCGCCGAGGGAGAACGTGACGTCGTAGTCCCGCAGGATCTCGCACAGCTCGGAGAAGTGCGTGTACAGGAAGCTCTCCCGGTGGTGCGCCAGGCACCACGCCGCCATGATCGAACCCCCGCGCGAGACGATCCCCGTGACGCGCTGCGCGGTCAGCGGCACGTAGCGCAGCAGCACGCCCGCGTGCACGGTCATGTAGTCCACGCCCTGCTCGCACTGCTCGATCACGGTGTCCCGGTACAGCTCCCAGGTCAGCTGCGCCGGATCGCCGTCGACCTTCTCCAGCGCCTGGTAGATCGGCACGGTGCCGACCGGGACGGGCGAATTGCGCAGGATCCGCTCGCGGGTTTCGTGGATCCGCTTGCCGGTGGACAGGTCCATGATCGTGTCGGCGCCCCAGCGGGCGGCCCACACCATCTTCTCGACCTCTTCCTCGACCGACGAGGTCACCGCCGAGTTGCCGATGTTGGCGTTCACCTTCACCAGGAAGTTCTTCCCGATGATCATCGGCTCGGTCTCCGGGTGGCAGCGGTTCGCGGGCAGCACCGCGCGGCCGCGGGCGATCTCGTCGCGCACCAGCTCGGCAGGCAGGTCCTCGCGCGCGGCGACGAACTCCATCTCGCGGGTGAGCACGCCCGCCTTCGCCCACGCCAGCTGGGTCCGGTGCTCGCCGTTCCAGCCTTCCCTGGCACGCGGAAGTCCACTGTGGACGTCAATGTCGGCCGCGGTGTCGGTGTACGGGCCGGAGGTGTCGTAGACGTCCAGGTGCTCGCCGTTGCTGAGGTCGATGCGGCGCTGCGGCACGCGCAGCCCGGCGGTCTCGCGGTAGACCTTGCGCGAGCCGGTGATCGGGCCGGTGGTCACCCCGGGCACGACGGATTCCACAGTGGACTGAGAGCGCACCGGGCGCTGCGCTTCCGCGGTGGCTCGGGTGTCCGCAGTGGACTGATCAGGACGCACGTCGGCCATGGCCGTTCACTCCCTACGCCGGCATTATCCGGTCAGGTTCAGGCGGTCGGCGGCCCCGGACCGATCGGTCCAGCCGCCCTCTCAGCCCGCTTCCGGTGCGGGCTCCCGCGGTTGTGTTGTCCCGATCGAGGCTAGCGGCGGACACGGCCCGTGCCAAGACCACAAGTGGGCCACCGACGCCGGGACGGATCACCGCTAAGCTGATTACCAGGGACGATGCTTGATTGTCAGACCGGGAGGATACAGTGCGTGATGACACCAATACAGGAGGTGATCGCGCTGTGAGTGCAGCCCCGGCACTTCAGGATTCGTCTTGGGACGAACTCGTCGAGGTCTTCGAGCACCTCGATCCTCCCGAAGGCTGGCGCGCGGAGATCATCGACGGAAGGATCGTGATGTCCCCGCCGCCCGCGCCGAAGCACAATCTAATCGCCGACTCGGTCCAACGATCGATCTACCCGGCGCTGCCGCGAGACATCGTGCTATTCCAGACCGCGGGCGTTTCCGCACCGCCTTTCCCTGGCCAGTACGTACCCGACCTGATCGCGTTCCCACGCGACGCCACCGAGGGCGAATCAGGGGTCATTCCCGGGGAAGCCGCCTTGCTCGCGATGGAAATCACCTCGAAGGGCTACGCGGATACCGGCCGCACCAGGAAACTGCACGCTTACGCCCGTGCTGCAATCCCGCTCTACCTGCTCATCGACCGGTTCGCGGATCGGTGGCCAACGGTGACCCTGTATTCCGATCCGGCCGAAGACGTCTACCGAGCTGCACGCGCGGTCCCGTTCGGAAAACCGTTGATCCTGCCCGGGCCGTTCGACGTGACGATCGAGACGGCGGATTTCCCGCGCTGATCGGCGGTTCATTCCACGCCGAACGGATCGCCTTCCACCGCCGGGTCCCAGGACAATCCGGGGACTCCCCAGCCGTTGCGCTTCACGGTCTTCTTCGCCGCCCGCGCGTTCCGCCCGATCAACCTGCTCAGGTAGAGGTAGCCGTCCAGGTGGTCGGTCTCGTGCTGCAGGCAGCGGGCGAAGAAACCGGTGCCCTCCACCTCGATCGGCGAGCCGTCCACGTCCTGGCCGGTGGCCTTCGCCCAGCTCGCGCGGCCGGTGGGAAAGGCCTCGCCGGGCACCGACAGGCAGCCCTCCCAGTCGTCTTCCGGGTCCGGCATGGTCTCCGGGATCTCGCCGGTTTCCAGCGACGGGTTCACCAGCACGCCGCGGTGCCGCACGCCGTCGTCGTCGGGGCAGTCGTAGACGAACACCCGCAGGTCCACGCCGATCTGATTGGCCGCGAGCCCGGCACCGTTGGCGGCCGCGTTCGTCTCGAACATCTCGTCCACCAGCGTGCGCAGTTCCGCGTCGAACTGCTCCACGGGACGGGTGGGGTGGTGCAGCACCGGGTCGCCCACGATGCGGATCGGGTGAACAGCCATGCGGCGGAGCGTATCGGTCGGTCCGCGGCCGTCGCCGCAGGCGCGGAGTGGATCACCAGCACGGGTGTCGTCGCCGGTGTGTTGTCCTCGCATCCGGCACCGGGCCGCGTGATGTAATGGTCGCGGAATCACACCCTTGTGATTCCGGCGAACGCGGGATCCCCGGATCGCGACGCGAGGAGCCAGATGGACGCCGCTCAGATGTTGACCGCGCAGGAGATCGCGCGGCAATGCGAGGAACTGGCGCGGGTCGTGGGCCGGCGCGGCGGCGGAGTGGCGCCGGATGGGCAGCTGCCGGACGGGCACCTTCCGGACGGGCAGCTGCCGGACGGACGGCTGCGCCCGGTGGAGGCGGTCACCGAGCCGATGCTGCGAGTCGCCGGACCGGAAACCGACCGGCCGGGCGGTGCCGAACCGGGTCGAGACGAACGTGCCGGAACCGAGCCGAACGGCGCCGGGCCGAGCAGGCCCGAGCCGCAGCGGCAGGGCCGCGAATGCATCGGGCGCAGGTCCGCGGACCGTGGCCCGGCCGACCGGGAGCCCACCGACCGGAAGCAGGCCGATCGGAACCTGACCGAGCAGGAAGCGGGCATCCTCGCCTTCGAACGGCAGTGGTGGAAGCGTTCCGGCGGCAAGGAGCGGGCGATCCGGGAGCTGTTCGACATGTCCGGCACCCGCTACTACCAGGTGCTCAACGGGCTGCTGGACGACCAGGCGGCGGTGCGGTCGGATCCCATGCTGATCAAACGTTTGCGCAAGCTGCGGGCGAGTCGGCAACGTGCCCGGCAGGCCCGCCGACTGGGAATCGAGTGGCACTGATGACTTCCGGGCAACCCCCGTCCAGCCCGTCCGCGGCGAAGCTCGGCGGGTTCGCGCTCATCGGCGTCGGAGCCGTGGCCGCAGTGGTCGGCCTGGCGACGCTGGCAGGCGGTGGTGAGGACACCGAGGCGGTGCCGCCTGCGGGCGAGCAGACCTCCGCGCCGCAACCGCCGTTGCCGCCGCTGCCGCCGGAGCCGACCAGCAGTCCGGATCCCACCAGCAGCCCGGAGCCCACCAACGGCGCAGCGCCGCCGCCGAGCCCGAGCAGCCTGCCGCAACCCGAGCAGCCACCGTCGGCGAACCAGCCGCGCCCGGACGCCCCGGGCGCCGAGCCGGGCCAGGCGAAGATCGTCGTGCGGGTCTACAACAACAGCACCATCAAGGGGCTGGCGCACCGGGCCGCGGACGACTTCCGCAGCGCCGGCTACGAGGTGCCCGAGGTGGGCAACTACGCGCGCGGCACGATCCCGACGACCACCGTGTACTACCGGCCGGGAACCCCGGAAGAGAAGCAGGCGCAGGCGGTGGCCTCGGCGTTCCGGGCCAAGCTCGAGCCCCGGTTCCCGGGACTGGAGGACGCCAGCCCCGGGGTCATCGCCATCATCACCAACGATTACAAGGGCATTTCCGGGGGCAAGGGCGGTAGCTGACGGCCGCTTCCGTCCACTGTGGCCGGTCGTGCGGCTCGGCGGGTGCGCGGCGGGCCCGGGCGGAGTCGGCGGCACTGCGCCGAATCCCGCGCAAGACCTCAGCGCCTGCCTCGCGACCGGCGTCGGCCAGCTTCGCGGAACGAGCCCGAAGACAGGGCACTCAGCGACGCGAGTCGGCGTAGGACTCCAGCGCCGCCAGCTGCGCGGGGTCCAGCGACGGGCGCACCGCGCCGCGTGCGGTGCGCAAGTGCGCGGCGGAAACCTCCGCGGCGGCGAGGGATTCGCGCATCGCGGTCAACGCCGCTTCGCGCACCAGCGCAGCGCAGTCCGCCGCCGAGTAGCCGTCCAGCTCGGCAGCCAGCTCACCCAAGTCCACATCGGACGCGAGCGGGGTGTTGCGGGACGCGGAGCGCAGGATCTCCTCGCGCGCGGCCGCATCCGGCGGCGGCACGTACACCAGCCGTTCCAGCCTGCCGGGGCGCAGCAGCGCCGGATCCACCAGTTCGGGCCGGTTGGTCGCGCCGAGCACGACGACGTCGCGCATCGGCTCCACGCCGTCCAATTCGGTCAGCAGCGCGGCCACCACCCGGTCGCTGACGCCGGAATCGCCGGACTGGCCGCGGCGCGGCGCGAGCGCGTCCACCTCGTCCAGGAACACCAGCGCCGGCGAGGCGTTCGCGGCGCGCAGGAACAGTTCGCGCACGGCGCGTTCGGACTCGCCCACGAACTTGTCCATCAGCTCGGCACCCTTGACCGACAGCACGTTGAGCCGCCCGCTGCCTGCCAGCGCACGCACCAGGAACGTCTTGCCGCACCCGGGCGGGCCGTACAGCAGCACCCCGCGCGGCGGTTCCACGCCGAGGCGGGTGAACGAGTCCGGGTAGCGCAGCGGCCACAGCACCGTCTCGGTCAGCGACTGCTTCACCTCGGCCATGTCGCCGACGTCGTCCAGGGTCAGGCCGCCGGTCTGCAAGTTGTCCGATGTGGACATCGAGATGGGGCGCACGGCGGTGAGGGCGTCGAGGAAGTCCTGCTGGGCCACGGCGGGTTCGGTGCCTTGCGCGTGGCCCAGTGCGGCGCGCACCGCCGCCTCCCGGCACAGCGCCACCAGGTCGGCGACGACGAATCCGGGTGTGCGCTCGGCGATCTCGCCGGGCCGCACGTCCTCCGCGAGCGGTGCGTTGCGCAGCAGGACCCGCAGCAGCTCGGTCCGGGTCGGCGCGTCCGGCAGGCCGATGGTGAGTTCGCGGTCCACCCGCCCCGGCTCGCGCAGCCGCGGATCGACGGCCTGCGGCTGGGCGCTGGTGACCACGACGGCGAGGTTGCTCGTGCTGAGCACCGCGGTAAGCGCGTCCAGCGCGACGGTGGCCAGCGGCGGCGGTTCGGACGCGGGCAGCAGGCTGTCCACGTCGGTGATCAGCAGGACGCAGGTGTGCTCGGCGGCGCTGCTCGCCGCCCGGTCGAGCGCGTCCTGCCAGCGCTGCGCCGCGCTTTTGGCCTCCAGCGCGGCGATGCTGGGAGCGGTGATCTCCACCAGTTCCGCGCCGACCTCGCGGGCCACGGATCGGGCCGCGGTCGCCTTGCCGACCCCGGCCGGGCCGCTGAGCAGGACTCCGAGCTGCGGGGTCGTGCCAAGGCGGCGCAGCAGTTCGGGCTGCTCGAAGGACAACCGGAGCCATTCGGCGAGCCGGTTCGCCGCATCCCGCGAACCGGCCAGGTCGTGCAGCGGCACCGGTGGTTCGGCGTGCGGTTCGGGCTCCGGTGCGGGAGCCGCGGGCGGCGCGGTCACCGCGGCGGCTTCCGGGCGCTCCCCCGCAGCACCGCGCCAAGCGACCACAGTGGACGGAGTCACCGCCACGGGACCGTCCGGGTCGGCACCGGCGATGGTGATCAGCTCGTTGGTCCAGGTCATCCCGATCGCCGCGGACAGCCGCCTGCGCACCTGCCCCGCGTTGGCCGCCGTCGCCGGAGCCAGGTCCTGCGGCAGCAGCGAAACCGTGTCCCCTGGCCGGAAGACCTTGCCGGTCAGCGCCAGCCGCACCGTCTCCGCCGAGACTGCGGCGGTGGCCAGGCGAGAACCGGCCACGGTCACCTGCCGCGCGGGCTGCACCCGTGCCGGGGCGACGCCGAGCTCCGCGCCCTCGGTCATGCCGAGGTTCATCAGCGCCACGTCATCGAGCAGCAGCACTCCCGCCGGGCCCGCGCGGTCGGCGGCCGCGGCCAGCGCGACCGTCACCCGGCCGCCGGTGAGCTCGACGGCGTCCCACGGCCGCAGCCCGAGCGCATCGAGGACTTCCGGGTGCAGCCGGACCACGCCGCGCCGGGTGTGGGCCGCGGAGGTGGACAGGCGAGCGGTCAAGGTCAGCGACGGCACTCCACGAGCCTAAGCGACGCACCGCGAGCGGTACCGATCCGAGTGAAGACCCTTCGCCGGCGTGCACCGCTCCTTCCACCCGGTTCCGGCCACACCTGCCCGACACGCCCGAACGCCACCCTCCCCGGTTGATCTTTCCGGAGTGAACGGCCTGTTGGTCCGACTAGATTGGACGAACGGTCCGTTCACTCCTGGAGAACGGGGTTCAGGGGGTCGTGGGGCTGGAAGCCTGCGCCCAGAAGCGTTGCGGGATGCGGCCCGCTTGGGAAGCCAGCCGGCCGCCGTCGACGGCCGCCCGCATCGCCGCGGCCATCCGCTCCGGGTCCTTCGCGCGGGTCACCGCGGTAGCCAGCAGCACCGCGTCGCAACCCAGCTCCATCGCCAGCGCCGCGTCGGAGGCGGTGCCGATCCCGGCGTCCAGCACGACCGGCACCCCGGCCCGCGCCACGATCATCTCGATGTTGTGCGGGTTGCGGATGCCCAGCCCGGTGCCGATCGGCGAGCCCAGCGGCATCACCGCAGCGCAGCCGAGGTCTTCCAGCTTGCGCGCGAGCACCGGGTCGTCGTTGGTGTAGGCGAGCACGGTGAACCCGTCGTCCACCAGCTGCTCGGCGGCCTCGGGCAGCTCGACCGGGTCCGGCAGCAGGGTGTCCTCGTCGGCGACCACTTCCAGCTTCACCCAGCTGGTCTCCAGCGCCTCCCGCGCGAGCTGGGCGGTGAGCACCGCCTCCGCCGCGGTGCGGCAGCCCGCGGTGTTCGGCAGGGCTTCGATGCCGAGCCGCTGCAGCAGCTCCAGCACGCCGGTGCGCCCGCCCGCGTCCGCGCGCCGCATCGCGACGGTGGTCAGCTCGGTGCCGGACGCCAGCAGCGCGCGCTCCAGCACCGACAGGTTCGTCGCGCCCCCGGTTCCGGTGATCAGCCGTGAGCCGAACTCGCGGCCCGCGATCAGCAGCGGATCGTCCACGTCAGCCTCCTTGCACGGCGGTGAGCACTTCGACCGCCGAGCCGTCGCGCAGCTCGGTCTGCGCCCAGGAAGCCCTGGGCACCACGGCCCCGTCCACGGCCACGGCCACACCTCGGTGCGGCACGCCGAACTCGTCGAGCACGGTGGCCAGCGTTTCGTCCGCGCCGAGCGGACGCGGCGCGCCGTTGATCATGATCTGCACGGTCGACCTCCTGTCTCGACGGCCCTGCCCGGCGCGGCCGCGCGCACCACCGGCGGCGGTTCCCGGCCGCTCAGCGCCGCGACGATCGCCTCGGCGGTGAGCGGGGCGAGCAGGAAACCGTTGCGGTGGTGGCCGGTGGCCACCAGCACGCCCGGCTCCAGTTCGCCGAGCAGCGGCAAGTTGTCGTGCGTACCCGGCCGCAGGCCCGCGTCCGCCTCGACCAGCTGGTATTCGGCGATGCCGGGCACGAGTCGTTCGGCGGCGTTCATCAGGTCGCGCACCCCGCCGACGGTGACGTCGGTGTCGAACCCGACGTCGTACTGCGTCGCACCGACCACCAGTCCGCCCTCGTCGCGCGGCACCAAGTACACCTGCCTGCCGTGCACCGGGCCGCGGACCGTGCGCGACGGCGGCGGCAGCGCGGAGCCGCGCGCCCGCAGTCGCAACACCTCGCCCTTCACCGGGCGGATCCGGCCGTCCAGCGCGGGATGCAGCGCGCCGGAGTGCGCCCCGGCCGCGATCACCACGATGTCGCTGCGCAGCGCGGAATCGGCGAAGTCCACCTCGCCGGGGCGCACGCGCAGCACACGGTCCGCGACGAACTCGACGCCCACGTTCGTCGCGGCCGCCCGGAGCGCGGCCAACGCGATCCGGTTGTCCACGGCGAGATCACCGGGCACTTCCAGGCCGCGGCGCACCGCGGGGCCCAGCGAAGGCTCCAGCCTCCGCGCGGCGCGGCCGTCGATGCGGGAGACCTCGCGACCCACGCTCGCCAGATGCTCGGCGAGCCGGTCCAGGTCCGCGCGGTCCGCGCCGTCCACTCCGGCCACCAGCGTGCCCTCGGTGCGCAGGCCGGACGGCAGGCCCGAGGCGGCGGTGAGTTCGGCGGCGAAATCGGGCCACCGCGCCAGCGAAGCCGCGCCGAGCTCGAGCAGCTCCTCCTCGCCCGGCCATGCCTCCGCGATCGGGGCCAGCATCCCGCCTGCGACCCAGGACGCGGCGGGCTCCTCGGCGTCCACCAGGCGCACCGGACTTCCGTCGCGCGCGGCGCACCACGCGATGGCGAGACCGATGACACCGCCGCCCACGACGGTTACGGACGGTCGAGCGGAGACGTGACGGGCGGCCGCGAGGCCGGTGGAACTGTGCGACATTTTGCGCTCCCTGCGCCGGCATGACCCGGATCAGGTTCGACGGTCGGGGCTGGCGCCCCCTCTCAGTCCGGTACTCCCCCGGACTCCCGTGCGGACCGATGTCCACGTTACCGACCGCGCGAGGCGGAGTCAGCCGCCGACCGCGGGCTAAGCTCGGTCACATGCCAGGGTTGGACGGTTACGGCATCCGCGCTCGGCTCGCCGATGCGCGCCTGTACTTGTGCACCGATGCGCGGACCGAGCGGGGTGATCTCGCGGACTTCGCCGACTCGGCGTTGTCCGGCGGGGTCGACATCATCCAGCTGCGCGACAAGAGCGCCGAAGGCGCGCCGTTGGAGGCCCGCCGAGAACTGGCGGCGCTGGAAGTGCTCGCCGAGGCGTGCGTGCGGCACGGCGCGCTGCTCGCGGTGAACGACCGCGCGGACGTGGCGCTGGCCGCGGAAGCCGACGTGCTGCACCTCGGGCAGGAGGACATCCCGGTCGGGCTCGCGCGGCGCATCGTCGGCGACGAGGTGGTGCTGGGGCGTTCCACGCACGACGTGGTGCAGGCCGACGCGGCGGCGACCGAGCCGGGCGTGGACTACTTCTGCACCGGCCCGGTGTGGACGACGCCGACGAAGCCGGGTCGTGCGGCGGCCGGGCTGGAGCTGGTGCGGCACGCCGCGGAGCACCACGGGCACGGCAGGCCGTGGTTCGCGATCGGCGGCGTCGGGCACGGCAACCTCGCCGAGGCGGTCGCGGCCGGTGCCGAGCGGGCCGTGGTGGTCCGCGCGGTCACCGAGGCCGAAGACCCGCGCGCCGCCGCCGAGTCCCTCCGCGCCGGGCTCCCCGGCTGAGCCGCCCGCTGCTCTTCCGGAGTGAACGGACCGTTCGCCTGGGGCGGTCGGTCGAACGATCCGTTCGGCCGGAGAGCGGGATCAGCCGGTGAGCAGCGTGAGACCGTACGCGCCGAGGATCTCGTTGACCGGCTGGAAGTAGGTCGTGCCACCGAGGCTGCAGTTGCCGGAACCGCCCGAGGTCACCCCCTGCGCCTGATCCCCGGCCAGGAACGAACCGCCGGAGTCGCCCGGCTCGGCGCACACGTCGGTGCGGGTCAGCCCGGACACGACGCCCTGCGGGTAGCGCACCGACTGGTTCTTGGCCTGCACCGTGCCGCAGTGCCAGCCGGAGGTGGAACCGGACCGGCAGACCGACGCGCCCTCGGCGGCCTCGGCGGACCCGGCGACGCCGACGCTGCCGCCCGCGTAGTCGTTCACCAGCGGCTGCGGCGTCTCGCCGGGACCGGTCTGGACGAACGAGTAGTCGTTGTCCGGGTACGACGACCCGACGAAGGTGCCGGACGGCTGGGTGGTCGCCTCGCCCTGCTTGCCGCAGTGCCCGGCGCTGACGAAGCCGCCCTGCACCGGGAAGCCGACCGAGCAGCGGGTGCTGCCGTTGTAGTACGCGTTGCCGCCGATCACGTCGGCCAGCGGGCGCGGCGCTTCGCGCGACTCGACGACCCGCACGGCCTGCTGGTCCACCCCGGTGGAGCGCACGAACTCCGCCGCCTTCGCGGCCGAGCCGATCGCGGTGGTCAGCACCACCGAGTTGCTGGCGGAGTCGACGTACCACCCGGTCACGCCCTGCGGCGGCGCGTTCCTGTTCAGCCCGTCGGCGACCGCGCCGAGCCGGTCGGCGCCGAACCGCACGAGCTTCGCCTCGGCACCGGCCGCGCGCACCTCGTCGAGCAGGTTCGCATCGGTGACGCCGACGACCAGCTTGCCCAGACCCGCGTCGTAGTGCGAACCGCCGAACGCCGTCCCGAGCAGGTCGCGCACCGTCCGGTCGGCCCGGTTCGCGGTGCTTTCGCTGCGCAGCCGGTCCAGCGCTTGCCCGGCGGTGAGGCCGAGGTCGCGCTGCATGGCCTCCAGCTGGGTGGCCGCCTTGGCGAGCGGCGCGGGCTGCGGCGCGGCGGAGGCGGGCACGGTCAGCGCGGCGGCGGTGGCCGCCGCCAGCAGGACCGCGCCGGCCATTCTGGCCGCGAGTCTGCGTCTCATGGGGCTCCCTATCTGAAGATCCGGCGGTTCGGCTCGAAGATCCCGACGGGAGCAGTATTGGTGCGACCAGGCGCACCGCGCATCCACCTTTCGACGCATCCCACAAGAAGAATTCCCGGCGCCGAGCCCGCGATGGGCCCGGCACCGGGAATTCTCACGAAAAGCGTTCGACTCGTTACTGCGGGTTGGATTCCTGCTGCGGCACCTCGATTCGCCCGGTTTCGGACGGCTGCGGCAGTTGACCGGTGGTCCGGGGAGCCGTCGACCGCCCGGTTTCGCGAGTGGGGCTCTGCTGCGTGGTGCTGCCGCCGGTCGTTTCCGGAGCCGTCGGCGCGGTGCTTTCCGAGCTGGGTTCGCTTTCCGAGGTGGGCTCCGGCGCGCTCGAAGTGCTGGGCTCGCTGGTCCCGGTCTCCGCCGGAGCGGGCTCCTGCGGTTCGGGCGGTGGACCGGGCCGCACGACCCGGCCGATGCTGGTTCCCTGATCCCCGGAAAGCGTCTTGCCGGTGATCCCTTCCCAGCCGGTGATCACGACCATGGCCAGCACGAACGCGAGCCCGCTGGTCACCGCCAGCACGCCCCAGCGCAGGCCGCGGCGGGGCGCGGGCGGGCTGACGACTTCGGTCTCGCCGGAGGGCGCGGGCTCGTGGCGCGTGGACTCGGCGGGATCAGCGCCGACACCTTCGCTGCGCGCGGTCGCGCCGTCGGCGACCGCCTGCGCATCGATCCGCCGGGTCGCGTTCGGGTCGTCGACGACCTCCTCACCACCGGGCCAGTGCATGGCGCTGCCGTACCAGCGGATCTTGCGGGTGGCGGCCTCGTCCGCGGGGCTGCTCGCGGACGATTCGCGCCGCGCAGGCGGCCGCGGCGGCTGCAGCTTGGTCAGCCCTTGGGCACCGATGCTGGTGGCGCGCTTGAGCGCGGCGCGGGCGGCGGCCGCGTTCGCCTTGTCCTTGGTGTTCTCCAGCTTCGTCTTGGTCTTCTCCAGCGACCGCTGGTAGAGCGCCCCGCCGACGGTGATGATCACGCTGGTCATCCCGGCGCCGAAGACGGTGCCCGCCACGCCGAGCTGCGAGCCGAGCAAGGCGGCGGTCACCGAGGCGAGCGCGCCTCCCGCGACCTGCGCCCCGGAGAGTTCGATCTTCTTGGACGTCCGGTCATCGGATTCGTCCCGCTTGCCCTTGTCGTTCTCCTCGGCCATGTGGCTCCCACGCACTCACACAGGTTTCCTGGACTCCCAACGTCTGATCTCGCCGACGTTCTCCTAATCGTTGCTCTTTCGTGACAACTCCCACTTCCGGTAACGAAGCCGGTGCAATCCGGCTCCGCCGAAACCGATCAAGGATGATTTCGGCATGGAATTGGTGAGCCTCGCGGACGTCCGGTCCGCACAACGGTTGATCGGCACCGCGACCGGACCATCGGCGGCGGTGCGCACCCCGTTGCTGCCGCTGCTTTCGGATGCCCGGCAGCTACTTTCCGATGCCGGTAGGCAGCTCTGGGTGAAACCGGAGAATCTGCAACCCACCGGCGCATTCAAGATCCGCGGCGCGTTGCACGCGGTGGCCGCGCTGCCACCGGACATCCGCGCGCGCGGCGTCGTCACCTACTCCAGCGGCAACCACGCCCGAGCCATCGCGCACGCCGCCCGGACCTTCGGCGTGCCCGCCACGGTCGTCGTGCCGAGCACCGCGCCCGCCGCGAAGGTGGCCGCCGCCCGCGCCCTCGGCGCCGAGATCGTGCCGGTGCAGGTCGCCGATCGGGAGGTCCGCGCGCAGGAGATCGCGGAGGGTTCCGGCGCCGCGCTGATCCCGCCGTTCGACGACCGCGCGGTCATCGCCGGGCAGGGCACCGCGGGCCTGGAGATCGCCGAGGACCTCGACGTCGACGTGGTGGTGGCGCCGATCAGCGGCGGCGGGCTGATCTCCGGGGTCGCCGCCGCGGTCAAGGCGCTCCGGCCGGCGGCGAAGATCATCGGCGTGGAGCCCGAGCTGGCCGCCGACGCGCGGGCGGGCCTGCTCGCCGGGCACCGGGTGCCCTGGCCGGTCGAGGAGCGCACCCGGACCAGCGCGGACGGGCTGACCGCAGAGCCCTCCGAACTCACCTTCGCCCACCTGTCCGCGCTGGTCGACGACATCGTCACCGTCAGCGAGACCGAGATCGCGAGCACCGTGGGCGTGCTCGCGCGGGAGGCGCGGATCGTCGCCGAGCGCAGCGGGGCCGTTTCGGTCGCGGCCTGCCTGCACCGCACGCTGCCACCGGGACGCACCGCCGCGATCGTCTCCGGCGGCAACATCGACGCGGCGGACCTGGCGACCTGCCTCGATGCCGCGGACTGAGTCAGCGCTCGATGCGGCTCGCGGGCACCAGCGCTACCGAGCGGTGCCCCACCTTCAAGCGCTCCGCGGCCCGGATGCCGTCGCCGAGCGGGACCTTCCGCGCCCGGCAGGTCACCGCGATCACCGCGGACGGCGGCACGACCTCGGCGATCGAGCGGATCAGCGCCGGAATCGGATCGTCGGGAGCGCCGGACCAGCCGACCTGATCGCCGTAAGGCACGTCGGTGCAGACGATGTCCGGCGCCCGCCCGCCGAGCGCTGCTGCGGTCTGCTCCGGATCGAAGGCGTTCGCCACGGCGGTGCCGGTTCGCGGGCCGGGCTCCGATGGCAGTCCCGCGATGAGGCGGTCGGCGGCGTCGACGGCCGCCTGGTGCGAGTTCTTGCCGTGGCGCTCGGCCATCCCGGCGAGCTCCCGGCGGCGTTCGAGCAGACCGTCCCGCGAGAGCATCCGCAGGTTGCTCGCCGCCACCCCGAGCGCGTCGGGGTCCGCATCCGTGCCGAACACCGCCGCGAGCCGCTGCCGGTGCAGCAGTCCGATCGTGCTCAGCAGGTAGCCGCTGCCGCAGCACGGATCCCACAGCGTGACCCGCTCCGCCGCACCGCACAGCTGCGCCGCCCGCTGGAACACTTCACTGGCCAGCCGGACCGGGAACCCGGGGAAGCCGGGAACGGCCTTGAGCACGAACCCGCCCGCGAGGTCGCTGAAGTCGGCACGACCGGTCTCGTAGCGGTAGCTGATCGTTGCTCCCCGAGTCAGGAAGCCG
Organism: Saccharopolyspora galaxeae; assembly: GCF_016526145.1. Taxonomy (GTDB): domain Bacteria; phylum Actinomycetota; class Actinomycetes; order Mycobacteriales; family Pseudonocardiaceae; genus Saccharopolyspora_C; species Saccharopolyspora_C galaxeae. Next base: position 555,044 of record NZ_JADDUE010000001.1, on the reverse strand, counting down.
GCGGGTTCAGGCGGGCGACGAACTTGTAGCGGTCGCCGCGGTAGATGGATCGCACCCACTCGACCGGCTCGCCGTCCGCGTCGAAGGAGTGCCTGGACAGCAGCAGCATCGGCAGGCCCACGTCGGCGCCCAGCGCTTCGGCCTCCTCCGGGCTGGCCAGCGCGGTCTCGATCGTTTCGTCGGCGTGCCCGAGCGCGACGCCGAACTGCTCGCGCAGCACCCGGTACAGCGAACCGTCCTCCGCCAGCTTCGAGGTCAGCCCGCGGAACCGGGACAGCGCCAGGTGCGTGGTCTCGATGGCCATCGGCTCCGCGTCGGCCAGCCGCAGCCGCCGCAGCCGCAGCACGGTCGAGCCGGTTCGGGTGCCGAGCAGCGTGGCGAGTTCTTCGCCCGCCGGTTCCTCCACGACTTCCAGCAGGCGCGAGGTGGGCTGGCGGCCCTGCGCGCGCATGTCCTCGGTGTAGCTGGACAGCTGCAGCCGCTGCGCGACCTTGGGTTTGGCGGCGAAGGTGCCCTTGCCCTGCACCCGCAGCAGGCGGCCTTCGACGGTCAGCTCGGCCAGCGCCTGGCGCACGGTGGTGCGCGAGACGTCGAACTCGGCGGCGAGCGCGCGTTCGGTGGGGATCGGAGAGCCCGGCGGCAGGGATCGCAGCATGTCCAGCAGGTGCTGCTTCAGGCCCCAGTACTTGGGTTCGCGCTGCACGCGAACCGGGGTGTCCGCCCCGCCGGACACCGACGTTTCCAGCATCTGTCCTCCTACCCGTACCTGGGCACCGCGCACGGACCGCCCGCACGGCCGTGCGCGAAGCAGCGCCATGACTGTCCAGGATGCCTGAAGCCGTGCGCCATCATCACGTTCTCACCAGTATTCGCATCGGGTGATCTTGGTCTGCCGACCGGGTGGCGCACCCGCGGTCCACCGGGCCAAGCTCGGTGTGCGCAGGCACGCCGCGCCCCGGCGTGCGGGCCCGATCAGCAATAATGGTCTAGACCTGGACTTCGATCGCGGAGAGGTACCCATGACCAGCCCCGGTGAGCGAATGCGCGCCGAGATCGACCAGCAGCCGCGGATCTTCGCCGATCTGCTCGCCGCCCGCGAGCAGATCGCGGCGGTTGCCGCGACCATCGCCGAGCGCAAGCCGCGGTTCGCGCTGCTGGCCGCCCGCGGCTCCAGCGACCACGCGGCGCTGTACGCGAAATATCTGATCGAAGTCCTGCTGGAACTGCCTGCCGGGCTGGTCTCGCCATCCACCACGACGCTCTACGGTGCGCGGCCGGACCTGACCGACGTGCTGCTGCTGACGGTCAGCCAGAGCGGCGGTTCACCGGACCTGATCGAGGTCACCGCAGCGGCGCGGCGGCGCGGGGCCACCACCGTCGCGGTCACCAACACCGCCGACTCGACGCTGAACTCCACCGCGGAGCTGTCGGTGGACATCCGCGCGGGCCAGGAGCGGGCGGTCGCGGCCACCAAGACCTACAGCGCCACGCTGCTCACGCTGTACCTGCTGGTCGACGCGGTGCGCGGCGGCACGGGCAGGGATGCCGCGGAGCTGCCCGAGCAGGCCTCGGATGCGCTGCGGGACAGCGAACCCGCGGTCGCCGCGGCGGTGCGCCGGTACCGCTTCGCCGAACGGCTGGTCACCACCGCGCGCGGCTACTCGCTGGCCACCGCCGCCGAAGCCGCGCTGAAACTGGCCGAGACCAGCTACCTGCCTGCTCGCTCCTACAGCGGGGCGGACCTGCTGCACGGCCCGGTGGCGGCGGTCGACTCCGAGACCGCGGTGCTCGCGGTGCGCGGGCCCGGCGAAGGCGGCGAGGCGATGCGGGAAGTGCTGAGCGCGGTCGCCGAGCGCGGCGCCGACGTGTGCGCCGTCGGCTCGGGCGACGACGATTCGATCGCGCACCGCATCCCGGTGCCGGATTGCGCCGAAGAAATCGCGCCGGTGCTGGAGATCCTTCCGGTGCAGCGGCTCGCGCTGGACCTCGCGCTGGCCCGCGGCGTCGACCCGGATCAGCCGCGCGGCCTGTCCAAGATCACCCGGACGCGCTGATCCGCGGCGGCGGGGCGCAAGCGAAGGCCCGCCTCACCGAGGGGGCGGGGTGAGGCGGGCAGCGTCAGATTACGCCGAACGGGTCATATTGACTACAGGGCTCGCTCCCCGGTCAGCGCAATTCGTAGACCTGCCGCGCGGTCCCGTCGAACACCGCCGTCCGCTCCGCCGCGGACAGTCCCTCGGTGAGCCTGGCGGCCACGTCCAGCACCTGCCCGTAGGAAGCGGCCAGCAGGCACACCGGCCAGTCCGAACCGAACATCACCCGGCCCGGGCCGAACGCCTCCAGCACCAGCTCCGCGCACGGCCGCATCGCCTCGACCTCCGGAGCACCGGCCCACTCGGCCTCGGTGACCAGGCCGGAGAGCTTGCACACGACGTTCGGGTGGCTCGCCAGCCTGCGCACCGCCGCGGCCCACGGCCGCAGCTCGCCGCCCACCGGCGGTTTGCCGCAGTGGTCCAGCACGAACGTCAGCTGCGGGAACTCGCCTGCAGCCTTGATCGCGGCGGGCAGCTGGTGCGGGCGCACCAGCAGTTCGTAGACCAGGCCGGCGTCCTCCACCGCGGCGAGCCCGGCGAGCACGTCCGGGCGGGCGAGCCACTCCGGGTCGGCTTCCCGCTCGGCCGGGTGCCGCACGCCCTTCAACCACTTCCCGGACGGGTGCAGCTGCAACGCGCCGAGCCGTTCCCGCACGTCCCGCGCGGTGAGGTCGACCCAGCCCACCACCGCGCCGATGCAGCCGACCGAGTCGGCCAGCACCAGCATCTCCGGGGTCTCCTGCGGATCGGTGGCCGTTTGCACCAGCACGGTGGTGTCGACCGAGGTGCCCTGCGCGGCCGCCCGCAGGTCGGCGGGCAGGAAATCGCGGCGCAGCGGCGCCATCTCCGGGCCGGTGATGCACGGCTGGTCGCGGACGTCGATGTCCCACAGGTGGTGATGCGCGTCGACGGTCATGCTCGCCTTTCAGGGCTTCCATCGTTGCTCCCGCGGTCCGGCCGGATGCGGCGGCCGATGCGGGCTCACGGCATTGTCCGCGGCGGCCCTCCGGCGCGGTACAAAGGTGCCCATGCTCGACCTGGTACTCGGCCTGGACATCGGCGGCACGTCCAGCCGCGCGCTCGTGGGCGATCTGCGCGGCCGGGTCGTGGGCCGCGGATCGGCAGGTGGCGGGAATCCGAACTCGCACCCGCCGCGGCAGGCGGTCGCGGAGGTGACCGCGGCCGCCGCGGCCGCGATGAACGGGCTGGAAGCGGGCTCGGTGCGCCGGGTCGTGCTGGGCATGGCCGGGATCAGCAAGATGACCGATCCGCAGGTGGCGGAGCTGTTCGACGAAGGCTGGCGCGCGCTGGACCTGCGGTGCCCGGTGCGCGTGGTCAGCGACTGCGAGGTGGCGTTCGCCGCCGGGACGGCGGCCGCCGATGGCACCGTGCTGATCGCCGGGACCGGAGCGATCGCCGCGCGCGTCGAGCGGCACCGGCTGGTCGCCACGATCGGCGGGCACGGGTGGCTGCTCGGCGATGAGGGATCGGCGTTCTGGCTGGGAAGGGAGGCCGTCCGGGCGCTGCTGCGAGCGCTGGACCGCGGCGAGCCCGTCGGGGAACTCGGCCGGGCGGTGCGCGCGGAACTGCTCGGCACCGGACCGGACGACGCGGACGCGCTGCGCAAGCAGCTCATCGCCGCGGTGAACGGGCGCGCGCCGATCGCGCTGGCCGAGCTGGCTCCGCTGGTCACGGCCGCGAGCGGGACGGATGCGGACGCGCGGGACATCGTCGCGCGCGCAGCGGCCGTGCTGGCCGACACGGCCGCCGGTGCGCGGCGGCCCGGCGAGGAGCGCGCACCGATCGTGCTCGCGGGCGGGCTCACCGCGGATGGCAACCCGGTCGGTGCTGCACTGCGCGCCGAACTGCTGCGGCGTGCCGGTTCGCCCGCCCCCGAGCTGCACGCCGCGGGACCTGGCGCGGCGGGCGCGGCTTGGCTGGCCGCGCTCGATCTCACCGGCGATGAACCCGCCCGCTACCCCGGCATCTGAGCGCATCCCGTAGATGAGCGAACGGACCGTTCGACCAATCCAGCGGGACCAACGGTCCGTTCACCGCGCTCGGCTCGCGATCCGCACACGCCGGTGATCGTGAGCGAACGGAGCGGTAGACGCTCCTACGTTGCGCAAATCCGGCGGGACGACGGGGCTCGAATGTCGGCGAACGGCGGTGCTGCCGCTACGGACACCGGCAGGCGCCCACGGGACGGCACCTCGCGGAATCAGCTCGCGACCTGCGGATGACGCAAGCCCGGGTGCCCAGCGGGCAGCGCGCGGCGCAGCACCCACCAGCTCGCGGTGATGCACAACGCCACCAACGGCCAGGTCAGCGCCGCCTGCGCGATGCTCAGCGCGAACACGGCGTCGGCCGCCCACAGCGGGACGAACACCAGCAGCCGCGCGGTGTACTGGCCCACCCACACCCAGCTCGCCCGGTTGTAGGCGCGCACCAGTGCCGGGTCCTGCCGCCACTTGCGGCCCTGCCCGAGCACGCCGCCGAGGATCACGCCGAGCAGCGGCCAGCGGGCCGCGATGCTGATCATCCACACCAGCCCGCTCGCGGCGTTGGTGACCACCCGGATCAGGAAGTAGTCCGCGGCGTTGCCGGTGTACAACGCGACGAGCGCACCGGCCAGCACCGCGAGCAGGCTCACCAGCACCGCCGTGGGACGGGCACCGGCGCGCAGCCGCCACACCCCGATCGCCGCGGCCACCAGCACGGCGGCGGCGCCGCCCGCGGGAATCGACTCGCCACCGAGGTACCAGCCGAGGCCGAAGGCCACCGGCGGCAGGCTGGCGTCGACGGCGCTGGTACGGCCGCCGAGCAAGTTCATCAACGAATCCCGCTCGTCACCGGTCTCCGTGGCGGTGCGCGGGTTGCCGGTCTGCCGTTCCTGCGTCACGCCCCACAGCCTGCCGGACGCGAAGTCGCATGCACACCCGCCGCCCAGGCGCAACCGCGGGCTATTGCGTCACATCCCGCTGCCGCGGCCGGATCTGCGGATCGCTCGCGGGCTCGACCGGCTCACCGCAGCAGCGCCGCGAGCCGCTCGACCAGCGCTGCGCGGTCCGCCGGGGCGCAGGTCAGCGATTCCCGACCGTCCGGCGCGGTCTCGCCGAGCAACGTGAACCGGCCGAGATCGTTGTCGAACCAGGTCAGCCCGGGCTGCCCAGCCCGGCCGCGGCGCCCGGCACCGGAGACCAGGAAGTGCCCGAGCCGGGACTTCGGCCGCCCGGTGATCTCCGCCAGCTCCCGCGCGGCAGGCGCGTCCGCGTCTTCAGCCCGCAACGGCTCACCGGCCCCCGCCGCGGCGGGTGGCAGCAGGTCCGCGCACACCGCAGGCACGTCCTGCGGGTCGAGGAAGTCCATCCGCAGCCCGCGCCCGTCGAGCACGCCGACGACTCCGACCTCTCCGGTGGCCACCACTCGCGCGGCCAACCGCTGCCCGGCCCGCACATCCAGCAGCCCGGCCGCCGCGACCGAGACCTCCGAGCCGCACAGCAGGTACAGCGCGTCCGCCACCTCCGGCTCCGGCCTGCCGTCCGCGGCCAGACCGGCCGCTTCCAGCTCGCCGAGCACCTGGTCCGGTGCGCGCCCGTGCTCGCGGGCGCGCGGCAGCTCGAACGGGTACTGCCGGATGTCCAGGTTGAGCTGCTCGGCCAGCACGTCCACGGCCGGTAGGGATAGCGCGATCGTGTCGACCATCGGGCGTCGTGTCTCACCTTCGGTGCGCCGGGCGGCTGGGGCGGGTCAGAAGTCGCGGAAGCCGGCGGGGGATTCGCCCAGCACCGGAGGCGCGACCAACCTGCCGCCGCCGTAGCCGTCGCCGTCGTCGGCCTCGACGAGGAACTGCGGGCCGCGCTCGTTCCCGCCGGACTCGCCGGGGCGGTAGCCGCCGCCCACGCTGTACTCGCGTTCGCGGCGCTCCACCGGCTCGTCCGCCGCGTGGTTCCAGGAACCGCGCGACCGTCCGGCGGAATTGGCGCCGCGCGCAGCCCCGGAACCCATCGGGCCGAACCCGCCGTCCGGTCGCGGCTGGTAGCGCGGCGACGCCGGTGCGGGTGGAGCGCTCGGCGCGGACCGATCGGCGGGAGGCAGCGGTCCCGGCTCCGGGCGGTTCGGAGGCGCGGGACGGTTCTGCGGCTCCGGGCGGTCCGGGTGTTCCGGTCGGTTCTGCGGCTCCGGGCGGTTCGGGGGACGCGCAGGCACACCGCGGGGAGGTGACGGCGGTGCGGGCGGATGCGCTGGTGCGCCGTGCGGCGCGGGAGGCCCCGGTCTGCGGCCGTCGTCGCCGGGTGGCGCCATCAGACCGCCCGGGGCTTGCGGAGCGTCGAAGAACTCCGGACCGGGCGAGTCCGCGGACCCGGCGGGAGCGGGCGGAACCGGCTGAGGAGCCGCAACGTGCGGCGGGGCGACCGGTGCGTGCGGTTGCGGAGTCGGCGCGGGTGGTTGGTCGGGTGCCGCGGGCTGACCGTGCGGAGCAGGCTGCGCGGGTTGGGCCGGTGCAGCCGGCCCGGCGGACTGGACAGGCGCAGCGGGCTGGACGGGTGCAGCGGGCTGAGCTGGCGGGTTCGGCTCCGGCGGCCGGTGCGCTGCCGCTCCGGGGACGCGCGGTGTCTCGGTCGTGATCTCCAGCGCCGACTGCTCGGGGCCGTCCGGCGGCATCGGCGGCCGGGCTGCGGGCAGCGGGCCGGGATGAGCCGGGTGCGGACCGGTCGAGCGTCCCGAATCCGGCGGAGCGGCCCCGGGCGGCGCAGGTCGCGCGGACCGCGCAGGCCCCGCGAGCTCCGGCGGAACCGCCCGGTTCGGCCCGCTCGGCGGGCCGACCTGATTCGGCCCACTCGGCGGACCGGCCTGATTCGGCCCGCTCGGCGGAGCGACCTGGTTCGGCCCGCTCGGCGGGCCGACCTGATTCGGTCCGCTCGGCGGGCCGACCTGATTCGGCCCGCTCGGCGGACCAACCTGATTCGGCCCACTCGGCGGAGCGACCTGGTTGAACCCACCCGACGCGGCGCCCGAATTCGGCGGTGCCCCGCGCGGGTCGGCCTGCGCGTTCGACGGGCCGGTCGCTCCCGGTCGCGCAGTGCGCCCAGGACCCGGATTGGGTGGCGGCGGACCGATGTTCATCGCGACCGCGTCGTCCGACGCCCCGGACCGACCATGCCTACCCGGGACGTCCACGGTCTGATCCCCCGCGGCCGGAGCGGGATTCGGCCTGCCCGGTGGCGGCGGAATGTTCGGCGCCGGCGGGATCGGCGCACCGCCGACCGGTGCCTGCGGGACGTTCTGCGGGACACCGTGCGCCGGTCCAGGCGGGCCCGGACGCGGCGGGAGTGGCGCCCTGCCACCGCGCGGACCGCTCGGCGCGGCTCCGTGCTCCTCGTGCTGGGTTCGCTCGTGCGGAGGCTGGTCATCCGGGCCTTGTGCAGGCGAATCGGAGCGAGCCGTATCCCCGCCGAGCGGGGAACTCGACTCCACGTCCGCCGAAGCGCCGATGCCCGACGCCCCGATCTCCGACGCCCCGATCTCCAACGACCCGGACAGCAGCGGTTCCGACTCCAGCGACCCGGAGCTCAGCGGCGCGAAGGACTCCGCCCGAGGCGATTCCGCAGGTGCGCCCGTACCGCCGAGGTCGCCGGACAACGCGGACACCCCACCGGACGACTCCGGCCGATCCGGTCGCACGCGCCGGCCCGGGCGGTGCTGCTCATGCCGGAAACGGTCGGGGAATCGCCTGCTGCGCCGCCACAGCTCGAACGGATCCCGCTCGGCGGCCAGCGCGGCGAACTCGGACCGCAGGTCGAAACGGGGCGCGGACTGCTCGGAGGTGTGCCGCGGCGCGTCGGGACGGGCCGCTTGCGGTTCCACCGGCCCGAGTTCGCCCGAGCCACGCAATCCCGTGGGCACACCGGACTCACCCGGTGCGGGACCAGGACGGGGCCTTCCGGAAGAGCGTTCCGCAGATCCACCATCGCGCGGCGCACCGAAACCGCTGGCCGACGCCTCGGGGCCGCCATCGCCGGAGCCGTCGAGCGCACCCGGCGGCCCGGGCGGCGCACCGGGAGCGGAACCGTTCATCGGCGCGCTCTCGCGGATCGGGACCGGCCCGCCCGCGCCGGGAACCGCGTGCATCGCAACTCGCCGCCTGCCACCGGCCGCACCCGGCGACGGGTGCCCCACCGGACCCGGTGCGGCCGCCCCAGGCCCGGCCGCCCCAGGCTGGACCGCCCCAGGCTGGACCGCCCCAGGCTGGACCGCAGAGTTCTGCGGTGACGTCACTTCTCCCCCAGCTCGTCGACATCCGGTCCCCGCGAACGGCGAGCTCGAGGGCCCGCCACGACGCGGCACGCGGCTTGCGGTGGCATCGCCGATCAGCGGCTCGCACGGCCCGTCGTGCGGGCCGCGGCGGCCCCTCCCCCGGCCGCGCGCAGATCGACCACCTGCGTGGAACGCGACATCACGAGCCCCCTTGCTGCTTGACGCCACCGCGCGGCGACATTAGCAGTAGCGATCGCCCCGGATGCGCGTTTCCGGGCAACGCCCGGACCTCGGCACCTCCCCACCGCCCGGGCACATCGGACATACCGGCACATTGCACCTGGACCCGCGAGTGCCGTTGATCACCGATCCGGTAACCGACGGTGGCGTAGGTCGTCACCCGAGGATCAGGGTGTTCATTGGCGCGCGAACGGCGGATCGCCCGACGCAGCGCCCACCAGCGCGTTCGACGTGCGCCGCGGGCCTGCGGCGCACAGCGCGACAGGAGCGGGAGGAGGGCCGATGAACGGCCGGCAAGGAACGGGCGGTACCGAGCAGCGGGCGGGGTGGCCGAGCTACGTCGCGCTGGGCGACAGCTTCACGGAGGGGATCGCCGACCCGTCCCCCGGCGGCGGGTACCGCGGCTGGGCCGACCGGCTGGCCGAGACGTTGGCCGCGACCGACCCGCAGCTGCGCTACGCCAACCTCGCGGTGCGCGGCAAGCTGCTCAAGCAGATCACCGAGGACCAGGTCCCGTCCGCGCTCGGACTGCGCCCCGCCCTGTTCTCCCTGGTGGGAGGCGGCAACGACATCATCCGCCCCGGCAGCGACCCGGACGCGCTCGCGGCGATGTTCGACGACGCGGTGCGGGAACTGCGCGCGACCGGTGCGGACGTGCTGATCGGCACCGGTTTCGACACCCTCTCGACGCCGGTGCTGCGCCGGGTGCGCGGCAAGGTCGGCACCTACAACGCGCACCTGCGCGCGATCGCCGACCGGCACGACTGCTTCGTGGTCGACCTGTGGTCGATGCGGGTGCTGCAGGATCCGCGGGCCTGGAGCGAGGATCGCTTGCACCTGTCGCCGGAAGGGCACCGCCGGGTCTCGCTGCGGGCGTGCGAAGCGCTCGGCGTGGAAGTCACCCAGGATTGGCGCGCACCGTGGCCGGAACTGCCGGAGCAGCCGTGGCGGGTGCAGCGGGCGCAGGACATCCAGTGGGCGCGGGAGCACCTGGCGCCGTGGATCGTGCGGCGGTTGCGCGGGCAATCCAGCGGTGACGGGCGCGGCCCGAAGCGGCCGCAGCTCGAACGGCTCTGCTCCGCGGCACCCGGACGCACCCGCGAAACCGAGTCGTCCCGGGAGCGGTGAGCGCGCTGCGGCCGCTGAGTCCCCGTGATCCCGCGGCAGCCGTGCACGGCTCCGCCACGGACGAAGTGCGGACCTTTGGACCACCCCGTTCACGCCAAAGGTCCGCACCCACCCCCACGTCCATCCGGTGTCCCGGATGTTCCGCTCCCCCCCCGGAGCGGCCACCCCGGCCGGCACCCGCCGCAGCGGGTACGAGCCGGGACGGCCGGGCGGCATCCCCCTCGGATCCCCCAGGAGCCGCCCGGTGCGGATCCGAACTCGCCGACCCGCACGCAAGACAAGCTCCCAGCGCGGGCTAGACGTCGGCTAAACGTCCGCTAAACGCTCGCCTGAACAGCAAAAACGCCGGTTCAGAGACTGTCCAGCCTGGACCGCGCCTGCTCGGCGCGCGGCGAGCCGCTGGTCTCGTAGATGGACAGCGCGGTCTCCCAGCGGGTCTGCGCAACCGACCGATCGCCCCGCGCGTGCGCCGCGTCGCCGAGCCCCAGGTAGGCCGACGCCTGGTGCATCGCAGAGCCGCAGCGCTGCGCCACGTCCAGCGCTTCATGGTGGTAGTTCTCGCCGTCGGCGAGCCTGCCGAGTTCGATGCTGACCTCGCCGCAGTTGTTCAGCACCATCGACAACGTCTCCAGGTCGTCGGCCTCGCGGTACATCACGACCGCTTCCAGCAGGTGCTCCAGGGCTTCGGCGAGGTGCCCGCCCGCCTGCTCGACCTGGGCGAGGTTGTTCAGCGCGCCCGCTTCGCGGTAGCGGTCGCCCAGCGTGCGGTACACCCGCAGCGCGTCCCGGCAGTGCACCTGCGCCTCCGCGTAGCGCTGCATCCTGAACAGCACCGCACCCATGTTGACCTGCGCCATCGCCAGCCAGCTGGGGCTGCCGGTGGCGACCGCGCAGCGGTAGGACTCCGCGTAGTGCACCAGCGCCTCCTCGTGCCGCCCGCTGCGGGCGTAGGCGACGCCGAGCCCGGCGGGCATCAGCACCTGGCCGATCGGGTCGGCGGCGAGCCGGGCGGATTCCAGCCCGTCCCCGTAGACCTGGATCCAGTCCTCCCAGGGGCAGCGCACCACCAGGTAGTTGAACTGGCAGCGCACCAGCTGCCAGGCGTGCTGGTGCAGGCCCTGGGCCTTCGCGGTGCGCACCGCGGCGACCAGGTTCGGCCATTCCGCGTCGAACCAGGCCAGCGCTTCGGTGCGGTTACGGATGGCGGGCTGCTCGAAGGTGGAGTCGCCGGAGAAGTCGACGTCGTCCCGCGCGGGCCGCAGGAACCTGCGGGCGTGGTCGGAGACCACCAGGTAGTAGTGCAGCAACCGCTGCAACGCGCCGCCGTCCCGCTCGCCCGTCCGCTCCTCCGGAGTGTTGAGCAGTTCCCGCGCGTACAGCCGCAGCAGGTCGTGCATCCCGAACCGGTCCGGCTCGGTCTCGGTGACCAGGTGCGCCAGCGCCAGCGCGCGCAACCTGCGGTAGGCGCCCGCCGAGTCGGTCTCGCACAGCGCTGCCACGGCTTGCGCGGTGAACGTTTGCCCGGGCACCAGCCCGAGCAGCCGGAACGTGCTGGCGTGCACCGGATGCAGGTTCCGGTAGGAGATGTCGAACGCCCGCCGCACGCTGGTGTCGGCGTCGTCGATGTCCAGCCCGTGCAACCGGTTGCTCTCGTCGGTGAGCTCGTGCACCAGGTCGGCCACGCCGCGCGCCGGGTTCGCGGCCAGCCGGGCGGCCGCGATGCGCAGCGCCAGCGGCAGCCCGCCGCAGAGTTCGGCGAGTTCGCGGGCAGCGTCCGGCTCGGCCGCGGAACCCTCGGTACCGCCGGCCCGGTCCAGCAGCGCGACGGCGGATCCGGTCGGCAGCGTCTCCAGCGGCAGCACTCGCGCCCCGCTGCGCACGACCAGCCCGTCCAGCCTGCGCCTGCTGGTGACCAGCACCAGCGCGGTCGAGCTGCCGGGCAGCAGCGGCCGGACCTGGTCGGAGTCCCGCGCGTTGTCCAGCAGCACCAGCACCCGCCGGTCGGCCAGCAGCGAGCGGTACAGCGCGGCCCGGTCGTCGACGTCCAGCGGGATCGCGTCGGCGGCCACGCCGAGCGCCTTCAACATGCTGGTCAGCGCTTCGCCGGGGGACAGCGGCGCCCGCTCGGAGTCGAAACCGCGCAACGAGGCGTAGAGCTGTCCCTCCGGGAACGAACCGGCCACCCGGTGCGCCCAGGTGATCGCCACGGCGCTCTTGCCCACCCCCGCGGTGCCGGTGAGCACGCCGAGCATGGTGGCGCCGCCCCGGTCCCGTTCGGCCAGCATCCGGTCCAGCACGCCGAGTTCGCTCTCCCGGCCGACGAAGCCGGCGACCGCGGGCGGCAGCTCGGCGGGCACCGGCCGGATCGGAGCCGAGTCCCGGCCGGTGCTCGGCCGCACACCGCCCAGCAGCGTCTCGTCATCGCGCAGCAGCCGTTCGTAGAGGGTGCGCACCTCCGGGCCGGGGTCGATGCCGAGTTCGCCGGAGAGCCGTTGCCGCAGCGCGTGGTAGGAGGCTTGCGCCTCGGCGCGGTTCCCGGCGCGGTACGCGGCGAGCATCAGCAGGTAGGTCAGCCGTTCCCGCAGCGGGTGCTCGTCGACCAGGTTCGCCAGTTCGACCACGAGCCGGTGGTGCTTGCCCAGCTCCAGGTCCGCCGAGATGCGTTCTTCCAGCGCCAGCAGCCGCAGCTCGTCGAGGTTCGGCCCGACCATCTGGTGCAGCCGTTCGGCGCCCACATCGGACAGCACCGGTCCGCGCCACAGGTCGAGCGCCTCGTTGAGCAGCTTGGCGCGGTTCGCCGGTTCCAGCCCGTGCGCCTGGTTGACCAGCGTGCGCGCCCGGTGCGCGTCGATCCGGTCGTTGTCCACCCGCAGCAGGTAGCCGGGCGACCGGGTCAGCACCGCGGGCCTGCCGGGCTCGTCCTCGTGCTGCTGTTCCAGCATCCGGCGGATGCGCGCGATGTAGCCGTGCACGATGGTCCGCGCGGTCGCGGGCGGTGCTTCCCCCCAGAGGATGTCGATCAACCGGTCCATCGGCACGACGTGGTTCGGCTCCAGCAGCAGGCAGGCGAGCGCGCCGCGCGCCGCGGCCGACCCCACCCGCAGCGGGACGCCGTCCAGGCGCACCTCCAGCGGGCCGAGCACGCGGAAGGTGAATCCGCTGCCCCCTCCGCCGAGCGAGGCGTCCTGCCCTGGCATCCCGTGCACACCTGCCGTTCCTGCGCTTGATCCGGTCCTGGTCAGTTTCGGGCACCGCGCGGCGGCGAGTCCACTAGCGGCGAAACCGACACACGCTAGCGAGCGGCGCGGCGAGCACCTGCGGCACCGCCGACTAGCTCACCCGATCGGCCCAGCGAGCGGCGCGGCCGCCCGCGGTGGATCTCCGGTTCCGGTGCAGCTCAGCACGCGGCCGAAGGGTCGCAGCAGTGGCGCACCGTGCCCGGACTCACCCCCGGACGGCGCCGGCGCTGCTCCGATCGGCTCCCGGTTCGCGGAGGTGCCCAGTACCCTCGCACCAGATCGATCATCGTCGAGCACCACCCGAAGGAGCCCGCCGCGTGCCCACCCCGTCCGCAGTGGTCGATCGCGCCGTGGGCTGCCTGCTCGGCGTCGCGCTCGGCGACTCGCTCGGCGTGCCGGTCGAGTTCCAGCAGCTCGACGGCATCCGCGCGGAGTTCGGCGAACAGGGCGTCGCCGAGCCACCCATGCCCGCGCTGCTCGGCGACGCGACCCAGATGACGCTGTTCACCGGCGAGGGCTACCTGAGCGCGTGGACCCGCGGCAACAACGGCGGCCAGTGGAACCCGGTCGAATCGGCCGCGGCGGCCTACCGGCGCTGGTTGTCCACGCAGCAGGAGGACAAACCGCCGACGGGCGCGACCGGACTGCTCGCCGAAGGCGAGCTCTACGCCAACCGCTCCCCGGGCCTGACCAGCCTGCGCGCGCTGGGCGAACCGCAGCTGGGCAGCCCGGACCGGCCGCGGAACAGCTCGAAGGGATGCGGCGGGCTGGACCGCACCGCCCCGCTCGGTTTCGCGCCCAGTTCCGCGCTGGCCTACGGACTGGGCTGCCGGTTCGCGGCGCTGACCCACGGCGGCGCGGGCGGCTGGGCGTCCGCAGGTGCGTTGTCGCTGGTCGTGCACTTGATCGCGGTCCAGGACCGGCGGCTGACCGAGGCCGTCGACCAGGCCTCCGGGCGCGTGCTGCGCGACGACCCGGAGACGGCGGGCCTGCTCGCGGAGGCTTCCACGCTGGCCCGGCTCGGCGGCTCGGTCGGCCACGTGGAGCGGCTCGGTCAGGGCTGGATCGGCCCGGAGGCGCTGGCCATCGGGGTGTACTGCGCGCTGGCGCTGCCCAAGGCGGAGCAGTTCACCGCGGCGCTGCGACTGGCGGCGAACCACTCCGGGCACAGCGACACCACCGCCGCGATCACCGGCGCGATCCTCGGCGCCCGGCACGGCACCGCCGCGTTGCCGCGGAACTGGCTGTCCCGGTTGGAACTGGCCGACGTGGTCGAGCGGGTGGGGCACGACGTCGGCGCGTCGTGCTCCGGGGAGAAGTTCAACGAACGCCGCTACCTGGGCCTGGACACCTGAGCAACGCAGGTCCGGCCCCCTCGCGGGGGCCGGACCGCGGAGGCGCTCACCTGCCGAGCGGGGTGAAGTCCGTGGCGGCGACGAACTCCGGCCTGCGCTGCTTCGCCGCGAACGGATCGACCAGCGTGTTCTGCACGCTGTTGAACACGACGAAGATGTTCGAGCGCGGGTACGGGGTGATGTTGTTGCCCGACCCGTGCATCGTGTTCGAGTCGAACCACAACGCCGCGCCCGCGGCCCCGGTGAACTGCTCGATCCCGTGCTCGTACCCGAGCCGCCGGATGTCGTCCTCGGCGGGGACGCCGACCTTCTGCTCCTGCAGCGACGACTTGTAGTTGTCGTCCGGCGTCTTTCCCGCGCAGGAAACATAGGTGCGGTGCGCGCCCGGCATCACCATCAACCCGCCGTTGAACGGGAAATTGTCGGTCAGCGCGATCGACAGGCTCACCGCGCGCGGCGCGGGCATGCCGTCCTCGGCGTGCCAGGTCTCGAAATCGGAATGCCAGTAGAAACCGTTTCCGCGGAATCCCGGCATGTAGTTGATCCGGCTCTGGTGCACGTAGACATCGGACCCGAGGATCTGCCGCGCGCGATCGAGAATGCGCGGCTGGCGGATCAGTTCCGCCACCATTTCGCTGGTGCGGTGCACTTCGAACAGCGAGCGGACCTCGTTGGATTCCTTCTCCACCACGGTGCGCTCGTCGGCGCGGACGTCCGGGTCGCGGACGAGCCGCTCCAGCTCCTGCCAGTGCTCCTGCACCTCCGCCGGCGAGAGCAGGCCCGGCAGCACGTGGAAGCCCTTGTCCTGGTGCTCGGCCAGTTCGCCGGTGCCCGCAGGCCCGGAATCCACGCCGGGCCAGACCACCGGATCGGTGCGTTCCAGCAGCGCGGACTCGGCTCCGCGCCGGGTCGGATAGCGGTCCTGCGTCCGCACGTCTGCGACGGTCATCAGTTGCGCCTCCTTCGCGAATTCCCGCCGGAGCGGCCGGTGCCGCACGCACCGCCGCCATTTCTCGGTTCCTCGTTCGGTGGCGTTTCCCCGAATGCGGGGCCGCGCACCGCGGCAGGCAACCTGACACTCGCCGGATACCCCTCGGCACTCGGCATTACGCATCCGCGCAGCGGAGTCTTCGAGCCCGGCGGCCGGTGGGATCGATCACGAAGGGCGAAATGCGATCAGCGCCCGAACGCGAAACAGCCCACGAGCCGCCGCAGCGGCCCGTGGGCTGCAAGATTCGCCCGGGGGGGTCGGTCAGTCTTCGACGACCAGCGGGTAAACGCCGTTCTCGTCGTGCACTTCGCGCCCGGTCACCGGCGGGTTGAACACGCACACCGTGCGCATGTCCGTCTTCGGCCGCACCTGGTGCTTGTCGTGGTCGTTCAGCATGTAGACGGTGCCCGGCTTGAGCTGGTGCACCTCACCGGTGGCCTTGTCCTCGACCTCGCCTTCGCCCTCGTAGACGAAGACCGCCTCGATGTGGTTGGCGTACCAGAAGTCGTTCACCGTGCCGGCGTACAGCGTGGTCTCGTGCACGGAGAAGCCGACTTTCTGCTTGGCCAGCACGATGCGCTTGCTGCGCCAGTTCTCGGTCTTGATGTCGTCGTCGGTGTCCTCGACGTCTTCGAGACTGCGGACGAACACTGCTTTCCCTCCTTCGGTGGGCCGGCTTCGGGTTTGCCAGCTTCGGTAGTGCGGACGCGAGCGGCCGGCCCGGAGACAGCCGGGCCGGCCGGTGTGCGCTGGATTCAGGCAAGCACAGCCTGCACCGAATCCACGATGATTTGAAGCCCCTGTTCGAGTTCATCGTCGGAGACGGTCAGCGGCGGCATGATCTTGATGACCTCGCTCTGCGGCCCGGAGGTCTCCAGGATCATCTTCCGGTCGAACGCGGCCTTCGAGATCTTGCCCGCGGTCTCCGGGTCGTCGAAGCCGAGCCCGCGGGCCAGGCCGCGGCCCTTGGCCTGCGCGCCCTCGTACTTGTCCGCGATCTCGCCGATAACCTGGCCGATCCGCTCGCCCTTGGCGATCGTGCCGCGCTGCAGCGCGTCGTCGCTCCAGTACAGCCGCAGCGCCTCGGACCCCGTCACGAACGCGGGGTTGTTGCCGCGGAAGGTGCCGTTGTGCTCACCGGGCTCCCACACGTCCAGGTCGGACTTGATCAGGGTCAGCGCCAGCGGCATCCCGTAGCCGCCGATGGACTTCGACAGGCACACGATGTCCGGCACGATGCCCGCTTCCTCGAAGCTGAAGAACGGGCCGGTGCGCCCGCAGCCCATCTGCACGTCGTCGATGATCAGCAGCATCCCGTGCTTGTCGCACAGTTCGCGCAGGCCGCGCAGCCACTCCGGGCGGGAGTTGTTGATGCCGCCCTCGCCCTGCAGCGTCTCGACGATGACCGCGGCGGGCTCGTTCAGGCCGGATCCGCTGTCCTCCAGCAGCCGCTCGAAGTACAGGAAGTCCGGGACCTGGCCCTCGAAGTAGTTGTCGTAGGGCATCGGCGTGGCGTGCACCAGCGGGATGCCCGCGCTGCCGCGCTTCATCGAGTTGCCGGTCACCGACAACGAACCCAGCGTCATGCCGTGGAACGCGTTGGTGAAGCTGATGATCGACTCGCGGCCGGTGATCTTGCGGGCCAGCTTGAGCGCGGACTCCACCGAGTTCGTGCCCGTCGGCCCCGGGAACTGGACCTTGTAGTCCAGCCCGCGCGGCTTGAGCAGCTTCTCGTCGAGCGTCTCCAGGAACTCCCGCTTGGCCACGGTGGCCTGGTCCAGGCCGTGCGTGACCCCGTCGCGCTCCAGGTACTCCAGCATCTTGCGTTTCAGCGCGGGGTTGTTGTGCCCGTAGTTGAGCGCCCCCGCACCGGCGAAGAAGTCCAGGTAGGGGGTGCCGTCCTCGCCGTAGAGCCAGCTGCCGCGGGCCACGTCGAACGTGGTCGGCCAGTTCCTGCTGTAGCTGCGCACCTCGGATTCGAGGCTTGCGAAGATGTCGTTCACGATCCTCCGTTCGGCGCGGCGACCGTTGGCGGCCACCGGCTGTGCAGTAGGTCTTCTCGTCTCCCGGCGGGGAGACCGCCGTTGGTGCGCCGGGAACCTGCGGTTGTGCGATCCGGCACGGCCGCCGGGCTGCTTCGCGATCGCCCCGGCCCGCGCTCACCGCGTGTGCCGATCGGCCCGCTGGACCACGGGGGCCGGGCCGGGCTGATCGGTCTGCCTGTGCTGATCGGTACGCCTCGGCTAATCGGCCGGCCTGGGCGCCGCCGCCGAGTCCGCGGGCACGACGCCCGGAGCCGGGAACGGCCCGATTCGGTAAAGGTCCTCGTCCTCGTGCGCATCGGGGAAAAGGTCCGCGGTGAACAGCTCGCTGCGGGCGAGTTCGGTGCCGCGGTCCCGCGCCAGCGCCGAGAACAACTTGATCGAAGCGGTGTTGTCCGCGGTGATCGTCGTTTCCAGATAGCGCACCCCCCGCGGCACCAGGCGGTCGACGAGGTGCGTGAGCAGTTTGCCCGCGAGGCCGCGCCCGCGCTGGGATGCGTCGACCGCGACCTGCCAGACCATCAGCACGTCCGGCGCGTCCGGCCGCAGGTATCCGGTGATGAAGCCGACCGCTTCGCCGTCCTCCCGCGCCACCACGCTGGTGCCCGCGAAGTCGCGGCACCACATCAGGTAGGCGTAGGACGAGTTCACATCGAGCACTCCCGAATCGCTCGTGATCCGGTAGAGTGCGGGTCCGTCCGCGACGACCGGAATGCCGATCTCCGCATCGGGAGAGTCGCTTCCGCCATTCCGTCCGCCATTCGGTCCGTAGCCGTTATGGCTGGGTTTGTCGCCGGTCATGCTTTGCCAACTTAACAGAACATCGCCTAAGCCGTCAGGTACATGAACGTTTCCTGGCGGCACTACCAGGCGATACCCGATTCTACACGTGATGAGCACGACATGATCGTTGCGCTGCGCATCTCCGCAGTGTTAACGATGTGTCGGAACTAGTGATCGAAATTCCCCAGTGCGGGCGTGACCAGCGAAAACGCCCGCTTCACAAGCTGTTCGCCCGCAGCCCGCGGATTGCATCCGCCGATATTTCGGATAACGCGCGGAATTGCGATCTTCAGCGGCGCCGCGCGAGCGGCCGCGCACGGCAGGCGGCCGCGACCGAACACGTGCGTCCGGGGCCGCGAGTGCGGCGGCCCCGGACGCACGGCATCCGGCGTCGATCAGACGCCGGCGACCTCCTTGATCCAGTCCCGGTATTCGGTGATGTTGTTGTAGGCCGTGGAGGTGGCCCGGTCACTGGTCGAGGCCACCCCGACCTGCTTGCCGTTGGAGAACATCGGCCCGCCGGAGTCGCCGCCCGCCGGGATGCCGGTGCCGCGCTCGGCGCAGACCGCGGTGCCGCCGCGGTAGTCCGTGCAGGCGATGTCGGTGACCTTGACGTCGGCGACCTTCAGGTTGGTCGCCTGGCACTCGGATTCGGGCTTGTCGGTGCAGGTCGCGCCCCAGCCGTAGGTCTGCACGGTGTCGCCGTTGGCGACGTCGCCGGTTTCGCCGAGCGGCGCGAACTCGACGTTCATCGGGCGGTCCACGTTGACCAGCGCGAGGTCCACGCTGTCGTGGATGTGCACGCCGCCGGACTTGGCCTTGAACTCCTCGCCCTCGTGCTGGTTGAGGCTGCCGACGCGGAAGCTGATGGCTCCGTCCTCGGCGCCTTCCACGCAGTGCTGGGCGGTCAGCACCCATTCCGGCGAGATGGCCGTGGCGGTGCACGCCTCCTGGCCGTTGTTGAGCAGGCGGGCCGCCCAGGGAGCGTTCGTGGCGTCCTCCCCGTCGATGATCATCGGCTGCAGGTCGGACGGCGGAGCGGGCGCCGCGGGAGCCGCGGCTTGGGCTGGGACGGCGAACGCGGCGGCGGCCAGGGCCAAGCCCGCAGCGCCGGTCAGAACTCGGACCAGAGACACGCTGATCTCCTCTGGGTAGCAGCGGCAACGCTGTACGGAGCGGCTTCGAACACGCTCCATACCCTCACCCGAACGGGTAATGGGTCAACCAATTGGTCACTATTCGCCACCGCGACTGCGAGCTGAGTTCTGATCGAGATGCGCCGATCGACGGACTCAACCAACAATCGGGTGCCCACTATGGCGCCGGTCGGACGTCTCCCGCACCTCGGCGGCCGCACCTCGATGAGCAGCGGGGACACCCATGGAGATCACCGAATACCGCCCGGGCACCCCGTGCTGGGTGGACCTCGGCGTGCCCGACCCCAGCACGACATCCGAGTTCTACGCCGAGCTGTTCGGCTGGACCGTGCACGACACCGGCGACGAAGGCGGCGGCTACCGGATGTGCCTGCGCCACGGCAAACCCGTCGCGGGCATCGGCCCGCACTCCGGCGGCAGCAGCGGCCCGCGGTCGTGGACCACCTACATCTGCGTCCGCGACGCCGACGCCGCAGCGGAAGCGGTGCGCAGGGCGGCGGGGCAGGTGCAGCTGGAGCCGATGGACGTGCTGGACGCTGGCCGCATGGCGGTGTTCACCGACCCCTCGGGAGCGGCCATCGCGGCGTGGCAGCCCAACGAGCACATCGGCTCGGCCGTGCTGGACGAACCCGGCGCCCCCTGCTGGCACGAACTCGCCACCCGCGACCCGGAATCCGCGGTGGAGTTCTACTCCGCCGTGTTCGGCTGGGAGGCGGCCAACGAGCAGATCGGCGCGGAGGACTACACCGCCTGGCGGCTGGAGGGGCGCACGATCGCGGGCATGATCCAGATGACCGCGAGCTGGCCCACCGAGCTGCCCGCGCACTGGACGGTCTACTTCACCGTCGCCGACACCGACGCCGCGATCGAGCACCTCGACCGGCTCGGCGGAACCGTGCTCGCGGGCCCCACCGACATCGAGCCGGGCCGGTTCGCCGTGGTGCACGACCCGGCGGGCGGGCTGTTCGGCATCATCGCGATCAACCCCGCGGCCGCGCCGGGTTGACGCCGCGGCTCGCGGCCGGGGGCGATCAATGCCTCGATCGGGTCCTGTCGCCGAAGGGCAGGACGCGCTTAGGCTGCTCGAACCGGGAGCCGCTGAGGGGATTCGAACCCCTGACCATCCGCTTACAAGGCGGGCGCTCTGCCTACTGAGCTACAGCGGCGCACAGCAACCGGCGATGCCGGCGACCACGCGGACACATCGTAATCACCGCACGCCCGCCGCGAGCAGGCGGTCGCGCAGGACCCTCGCACGCGGGCGCGCGAGGCGAAGTGTCAGGCTCGTGACCGAGGACACCCGAGGTCCGTGCAACAGCAACGGCAACGGCGCCGATGGGCGAGGTGACGATCAAGGCGAGCCGCCGGGAGCGGTGAGCAGGAAGGTGGTTTCAGCGGTGGGAATCACGCAGCGCGCCCGTGGTGTGCTGCGGCGGCGCGAACCGGCCGAGACGGTCGGGACCCGCAACGCCGTTTACGGGCCGGCACTGCCCGACGAATCGACCGTCCACTTGGTCATGGACCTAGGACTGCGCATCGGCGAGGTCCAGATGGCCAGCGGTGCGGGCGCCTCCGACGTGACGGCCACGATCATCGGCGTGGTCAGCGCCTACGGTCTGCCGCACTGCGAGGTCGACGTGATCTACACGTCGATCACGGTTTCCTGCTACCGCGGCACCGAGTCGGTGCCGATCACCTCGCTGCGCGTGGTGCGCAACCGCTCGATCGACTACACCCGCCTCGACGACGTGGAAAAGCTGGTCCGGCGGATCACCGCCGGCGAGATGTCCGCCGCGGAGGCGTACTCGGAGCTGGACCAGATCACCTCCGCACCGCACCCGTTCCCGCGCTGGGTGGCGACGCTGGCCTGGGCCGGGATGGCGGCTTCGCTGTCGGTGCTGCTCGGCGGCGGCCCGCGGCTGGCCATCGTGGCCGCCGTGGCGACCGCGCTGGTGGACCGGATCGGGCGGGTGCTGAACAAACGCGCGCTGCCGTTCTTCTTCCAGCAGGCGGTGGGCGGTGCCATCGCCACCACCATCGCGTTGCTGTGCTCGTACCGGGAGAGCTTCCTACCGGAGGGTTCCGGCGCCCTCGCGGTGGCGGCGAGCATCATCGTGCTGCTGTCCGGGATGACCGTCGTCGGTTCCATGCAGGACGCGATCACCGGGTACAACGTGACCGCAGCCGGGCGGATCGCCGAGATCGCGCTGATGTCCGCCGGGTTGATCGCAGGCGTGGTGCTGGCCCTCTACACCGGTTCCCAGTTGTTCGGCCAGATCGCCGGGGACCCCAGGCTCGCGGGCGCGATGTTCAAGGACGTCGGCGGCGCGCAGATCGAGTCCAAGGCGCTGGTGATCCCGGTGCAGACCCTGGCGGGCGCGTCGACATCCGCGTGCTTCGCGCTGGCCAGCTACGCACCGCCGCGGCCGCTGATCGTGGCCGGGCTCGGCGGCGCGGTCGCGGCGGGCGTCTCGGCGACGTTCACCAGCGTGCTGGCACTGGACCCGGTGCTGGCCGGTGCCGTGGCCACCACGGTGGTCGGCGTGATCGGCGGGGTCGTCGCCCGCAGGCTGGAGATCCCGGCGCTGGTGATCGCGGTCTCCGGCGTGGCACCGCTGCTGCCAGGGCTGGCCACCTACCGCGGGCTGTACGAGATCGTGGTGTTCAGCGACCCGAACGGGATGTCCACGCTGATGCTGGCGGCGGCCACCGGCCTCGCGCTCGGCGCGGGCGTGGTGCTCGGCGAATACCTGGCGCAGCCGGTGCGGACGCGGCTGGGCAGGCTGGAGCGCAAGCTGGTCGGGCCGCGGCTGTCCGGGCCGCTGCGGCCCACCCGCCGCAGGCTGGAATGAGTTGCGTGACCGAACACTCGCTCTCGGTTGCACCACACGTCCGACGCGCCCATGGGGCTGATTGGTTAGCCTCGCGAGCGGGTAGTGGGTGATCCGGGATCGGCCCCGCGATGCCAACCGGGCAGCGGGTGACGCCCAGCCCCGAGCCGCTGGAGAGCACCAACGCCGTCGGCGCAGCCCATCCCGCCCGAGACAGCAGAAGTCTCCCGAGGAGGCACACCGGTGACTAGGGGCAGCAACCCCGCCCGAGCGGATTTCGTCGTCGTGGCCAACCGGCTGACCGTGGACCTGGAGCGGCTGGAAGACGGCACGGAACGCTGGAAGCACAGCCCGGGAGGCCTGGTGACGGCGCTGGAGCCGTTCCTGCGCGCCCGGCGCGGCGCGTGGGTCGGCTGGCCCGGTGTCGCCGACATCGACGTGGAGCCGTTCGACGACGGGGACCTGCACCTGCACCCGGTGCGGCTGTCCTCGGACGAGTTCCGCGACTACTACGAGGGTTTCTCGAACGCGACGCTGTGGCCGCTCTACCACGACGTCGTGGTGCCGCCGGTGTTCGACCGCTCCTGGTGGGAGGCGTACCGGCGGGTGAACAGGCGGTTCGCCGAGGCGGCGGCCGCGGTCAGCGCCGAGGGCGCGACCGTCTGGGTGCAGGACTACCAGCTGCAGCTGGTGCCCGCGATGCTGCGGGAGCTGCGCCCGGACCTGCGGATCGGGTTCTTCCTGCACATCCCGTTCCCGCCGGTGGAGCTGTTCATGCAGCTGCCGTGGCGCACCGAGATCGTGCGCGGGCTGCTGGGCGCCGACCTCGTCGGGTTCCACCGGCCCGGCGGCGCGCAGAACTTCCTGTGGCTGGCCCGGCGGCTGGCCGGTTTCGAGCCCAGCCGCGGCCAGGTCGGGGTGCGCTCGCGGCCGGGCGTGGTGCAGGTCGGCGACCGCACGGTGCGGGTCGGGGCGTTCCCGATCTCGATCGCCTCCTCCGAGCTGGACCACATGGCCCGCAGCAAGGACGTGCAGCAGCGCGCCAAGGAGATCCGGGCCGAGCTGGGCAACCCGCGCAAGATCATGCTCGGGGTGGACCGGCTGGACTACACCAAGGGCATCGACGTCCGGCTGCACGCGATGCACGAGATGCTGCAGGAAGGCCGGGTCCGCGCCGAGGACGTGGCCATGATCCAGATCGCCACGCCCAGCCGGGAGCGCGTCGAGCACTACAAGCAGATGCGCGAAGGCATCGAGCGCGAGGTCGGCCGGATCAACGGCGAGTTCGGCCGGGTCGGCCACCCCGCGGTGCACTACCTGCACACCTCGGTGGACAAGCGGGACCTGGTGGCGTTCTACTGCGCGGCCGACGTCATGGTCGTGACGCCGGTGCGGGACGGCATGAACCTGGTGTGCAAGGAGTACGTGGCGTGCCGCAACGATCTCGGCGGCGCGCTCGTGCTCAGCGAGTTCGCCGGCGCGTCCGCGGAACTGACCAGCGCCTACCTAGTCAACCCGCACAACCTGGACGGAGTCAAGGAAGCGCTGCTGGCCGCCCTCGACATCGAGCAGGCCGAGGGCCGCCGTAGGATGCGAGCATTGCGTAGGCAGGTGCTCACGCACGATGTCGATCGCTGGGCGCGATCGTTCCTCGAAGCGCTGGGTACGACCCTTACGGATTAGTGCGCGGTCCCGCATTCGCCGGCACGACCGGGAAGCGGGCGACGGCACGACCGATCGACCACCGGCAGGCGTGCTGCGGGAACCGGCAGCGGACCCGACTCGCGCGCCGCGGCACCGGATCGATCACGAAGACCCATCCGAGAAGCCCCAGAGGAGTATGGCGTTGACCGCCGAAGCTCTCCCCGCCGAGCTCCGACGCACTCTCGTGCAGCTCGCGCGCACCCCTCGACTGCTGGTCGCCTGCGACTACGACGGCACGCTCGCACCGATCGTGGCCGACCCGAACGCGGCCAAACCGCTGCCCGAATCGGTGCACGCCATGCGTTCGCTGGCCGCTCTTCCCGCGACCACCACCGCGGTGATCTCCGGACGCGCCCTGCGCGACCTCGCCACCCTGTCCCGGCTGCCCGCCGAGGTGCACCTGGTCGGCAGCCACGGCTCCGAGTTCGACGTCGGCTTCGTGCACCAGCTGGACCCGCAGGCCACCGAGCTGCGCACCGCGCTGCAGCGGGCCGCGCAGGAGGTCGTGGTCGGCGAGGAAGGCGTCACGCTGGAGGCCAAGCCGGCCAGCGTGGCCGTGCACGTGCGCCGCGCCGCGGAAGACGTGGCCGAGCGGGTGCTCGACGCCATCCGCTCCGGCCCGGCCACCTGGGACGGCGTGCAGGTCACCGAGGGCAAATCGGTGATCGAGCTGGCCGTGGTGCAGACCGACAAGGGCAACGCGCTGGACGCGCTGCGCCACCAGGTCGGCGCGACCGCCGCGATCTTCCTCGGCGACGACGTCACCGACGAGAAGGCGTTCGCCCGGCTGCACGGCCCGGACATCGGGCTCAAGGTCGGCGACGGCGAAACGCTGGCCGGTTTCCGGGTGGCCGACACCACGCAGGTCGCCACCGCGCTGGCGTTCCTGATGGAGGAGCGGCGCACCTGGCTCTACGGCGAGCAGGCCCCGCCGATCGAGCGGCTGACCATGCTGTCCAACGAGCGCACCGTGGCGCTGCTGACCCCGGACGCCCGGGTGACCTGGATGTGCCACCCAGGGCCGGATTCGGCGGCGGTGTTCGCCGACCTGCTCGGCGGCCCCGGCGCCGGGCACTTCTCGATCCGCCCGCACGGCGGCGACGGCGCACCGCGCAGCCCGCTGCCGCTGGGCCAGCGCTACGTGCCGGGCACCATGACCGTCGAGACCCGCTGGTCGCGGCTGCTGGTCACGGACTACCTGGAGCACGGAGTCGACGGGCACCGCACCGATCTGATCCGGGTGATCAGCGGCGGCAGCACCGCGAGCATCGAGTTCGCCCCGCGCCCCGAGTTCGGCCAGGTGCCGGTGCGGCTGGTGCAGGAGGCGGGCGGCCTGCGGGTGATGGGCACCTCCGAGCCGATCGTGCTGCACTCGCCCGACGTGCAGTGGGAGATCACCTCGGACGGGATGCACGAATCTGCGCACGCCGTGGTGGAAGCCTCCGACGCCGAGCCGGTGGTGCTGGAGATGCGCTGCGGCACCGAGGACCTCTCCCCCGCGCAGCTGACCCAGCCGCAGCGCCGCGCCGCGGCGGACGCCTACTGGTCGGACTGGCTGGAGACGCTCACGCTGCCCGCGGTCGAGCGCGACCTGGTGGGCCGTTCCGCGCTGACGCTGCGCGGGCTGTGCAACACCGACACCGGCGGCATCATGGCGGCCGCCACGACCTCGCTGCCCGAGGAGATCGGCGGGGTGCGCAACTGGGACTACCGCTACTGCTGGCTGCGGGACGGCTCGATGACCGCGCAGGCGCTGGTCACGCTCGGCTCCACCGCGGAAGCGGAAGGTTTCCTGAACTGGCTGCACAACGTGCTGGCATCGCTGCCGGGCCCGGAGCGGCTGCACCCGCTCTACAGCTTGCAGGGCACCAGCCTCGGCCCGGAGGCCGTGATCGACAGCCTGCCCGGCTACGCCGGATCCCGCCCGGTCCGCGTCGGCAACCTCGCCGACCAGCAGGTGCAGCTGGACGTGTTCGGGCCGGTCGTGGAGCTGGTGACGAACCTGGCGGCGGCCACCGGCGCGCTGCGCGATCAGGACTGGGAACTGGTCAAGGCGATGGCCGAGGCCGTCTCGCACCGCTGGTTCGAGCCGGACCACGGCATCTGGGAGGAACGCGACCAGCCGCGGCACCACGTGTACTCGAAGGTGATGTGCTGGGTCACGCTGGACCGCGCGATCAAGCTGGGCGAGCGCTACGACCGCACTCCGGAATCGACGTGGGGCCCGCTGCGCGACCAGATCTCCCAGGACGTGCTCAAGAACGGCTGGCAGGCGGACGTGCAGGCGTTCACCACCGCCTACGAGGGCTCGGACCTGGACGCGGCTTCGCTGCACGTCGGCTTGTCCGGGCTGATCGACCCGGCGGACGAGCGGTTCAGCGCCACGGTCACCGCGATCGAGTCGGAGCTGCGCAGCGGCTCCACCGTCTACCGGTACCGCCGCGACGACGGACTGCCCGGCGACGAGGGCGGTTTCCACCTCTGCGCGGCGTGGCTGATCGAGGCGTACCTGCTGATCGGGCGGCGCACCGAGGCCGAGGAGCTGTTCCAGCAGATCGTGGACACCGCAGGGCCGACCGGGCTGCTGGCCGAGGAGTACGACCCGATCGCGGAGCGTTCGCTGGGCAACCACCCGCAGGCCTACTCGCACCTGGGCTTGATCCGCTGCGCCCAGTTGCTGTCGTAGCGCTGTGCCGCGGGTCGGGCGGCCGAGCCTGACCCGCGCGAACGAGCGGGCCGGCTCGTCCGGTGCACCGGGCGAGCCGGCCCGCTTTTTCCTGCGCCGGCCGGTGCCGGCTCAGCGGCTCGTCACGGCCCGAACCAGCGCTCCTCGGCGGACCGCGGCGGCGCGGCGGTGCTGCCGGTGAGCATCTGCGTCTCCAGCACGACCTCGCGCGGGCGGCCCGGTTCGCTGGTGTCCAGCAGCAACCGCCCGGCCGCGCGGCCCTTCTCCATCACCGGCTGGCGAATCGTGGTCAGCCCGACCCGCTCGGCGTCCTCGATGCCGTCGAAGCCGGTGACCGTGAGGTCTTCCGGCACGCGCAGGCCGCGGCGCTCGGCCTCCTGCATCGCGCCCAGCGCGAGGATGTCCGAGGTGCACACCACCGCGGTGATCTCCGGGTCCAGCTCCAGCAGTTGCGCCGCCGCGGAGGCACCGGATTCGGTGGAGTGGTCGAAGCGCTCCACCACCGGCACCTTCGACCAGTCCACGCCCGCTTCGCTGAACCCTTCGGCGAGCGCGGTGAGCCGGGAGCGCTGCACGTGGAAGCTGGCGTTGGCCTGCCGGTGCACCGAGGCGATCCCGTCGTTGCGCCCGCGCGCGAGCCGCATGCAGCAGACCCCGATGCGCCGGTGCCCGAGGCCGATCAGGTGCTCGGTGAGGACTTTGACGGCGCGTTCGTCGTCCGGCCCGACCCAGTCGACCTGCTCGACGCGCGGCTGGTCGGCGACCACCACCGGCACCGGCCGTTCCAGCACGGCGGCCAGGTGCGGGTCGTCCTCCGGCACCGAGTACACGACGAAGCCGTCCACCCCGGCGCGGTGCACCGACGCGACGTCTTCGTGTTCCGGGTTGGCCGGGATCAGCAGCAGCCCCTGCCCGGCGTCCTCGCAGGCCAGCGCGAGGCCTTCCAGGAAGCGGATCGCCGCGGGGTCGCGGAAGGCGTAGGAGAGGTTCTCGGTGAGCAGCAGTCCGACCGCACCCGCCTTGCGGGTGCGCAGCGAACGCGCCACCGGGTCCGGCCCGGGGTAGCCCAGCCTGCGCGCGGTGTCCAGCACCCGCTTGCGCAGCTCCGGCGAGAGCTGGTCGGGGCGGTTGTAGGCATTCGACACCGTGGTCCTGGAAACGCCCAGCTCCGCGGCGAGCGAAGCCAGCGTCGCGGGCCGTCGGGCATTCGTTGACCGAGCCATGGAGGAACGGTAACGGTTCAGTACTCGGGGGTGAAGCCGCCATGATGCAGATCCCACCGCTGATCGGAAACGATCACTCCTGGTCATCACGTGATCACGCAGTGAACGGGTGCGCCGGAACCCGTGAACTTAACTTAGTTAAGCGCTAAGTTTGCTTTCACTCGAGCCAGTGAAAGGTGCGTCACACATGTCAGAGGTCGCATACGTCCAGGCAGCACGCCTCTACCCCGGCAACCCGCCGGTTCGCGCGGTCGACGCCCTCGACCTGCAGGTCTCCGACGGCGAGTTCCTGGTGCTGGTCGGACCTTCCGGCTCGGGCAAGTCCACGGCGCTGCGGATGCTGGCGGGCCTGGAGGACATCGACGAAGGCTCGATCACCATCGGCGGCCAGGACGTCACCAACACCGCGCCGAAGGCCCGCGACATCGCGATGGTCTTCCAGTCCTACGCGCTGTACCCGCACATGACCGTCGCGGAGAACATGGGCTTCGCGCTCAAGCTGCGCAAGACGCCGAAGGACCGGATCCGGGCCAAGGTCACCGAGGCCGCCAAGATGCTCGACCTGGAGCAGTACCTGGACCGCAAGCCGAAGGCGCTGTCCGGCGGGCAGCGCCAGCGCGTCGCGATGGGCCGCGCGATCGTGCGCGAACCCAGCGTGTTCCTGATGGACGAGCCGCTGTCCAATTTGGACGCGAAGCTGCGGGTGGAGACCCGCGCGAACATCGCCGCGCTGCAGCAGCGGCTGGGCACCACGACGATCTACGTCACGCACGACCAGGTCGAGGCGATGACGATGGGACACCGGGTGGCGGTGCTCAAGGACGGCGTGCTGCAACAGGCGGCCACCCCGCGCGAGCTGTACGAGAACCCGCGCAACGCCTTCGTGGCCGGGTTCATCGGCTCGCCCGCGATGAACCTCAAGACCGTGCGGCTGAACGAAAGCGGCGCGGAGCTGGACGGGCAGACGGTGCCGCTGACCCGCTCGGCGCTGGCCGCCGCCGAGGGGCTGGAGCAGGTGACCTTCGGCATCCGCCCGGAGTCGCTGCGCCTGGTCTCCGGCGCGGACGAGAAGAGCCTGCAGATGACCGTGCAGCTGGTCGAGGAGCTGGGCGCGGACGCGCTCGTGCACGGCACCATCCAGGTCGACGGCTCGCCGGAGCGGTTCGTGGTGCGCACCGACGGCCGCACGCCTCCGGCGCTCGGGCAGCAGGTGCAGGTGGCGCTGCGCGACGCGAGCGAACTGCACCTGTTCCACCCGGAAACCGGCGCCCGCCTCGAGGCCTGACGCGCCCGGAGCGGCAGCGATCCGCTGCCGCGCTGCTCCGCGCAAGGTGCACCGAAACGGCGCGACGGAGTCGCGCCACTGGTTGCGAATGGCCGTCGTCGGCGACAGGACGAGAGCCTGCCTGCCGACGCGCCGGGCCAACTCGATGCCCACCGGGCTCGGCCACGCGGGAGCAGTGCTGCAGCAGGTGGCGCTGCGGCTTGCGCCAGGTGAACGTCGCTCCAGATCCGACCAACCGGTCACGACACTCCCCGCAGCACGATCTCGCCGGATGACCTGCGCAAATCAGTGCACCGGCGGAACGGCTCACAAGCATTCGCGCACTCCGCGGGTCCGGTCGGGCACCGCGAGTGAACACAAATAGTTGTCATGTTCACTTCGCCCAGCCGATGGTTTTCGCTGGTGCGGCGGCGTAAGCTGCACATGACAACGGTTTCCGTTTGCCTGCCGCCTGCCCGAGGAGTCGCACATGACCGCGTTGATCCGACGTGCCCGCCGCACCAGCGCCGCAGTGGCAGGACTGGCGGCGACAGCGCTGACCGTGAGCGGCTGCGGCGGCGCGGGCGGCGGGTCCGCCGACGACGGGCTCAACGTCGTGGCCACCACCAACGTGTGGGCGAGCGTGGCCCGCGCGGTCGGCGGCCCCGGCGTCCAGGTCGACTCGATCATCGACGACCCGGCCGCGGACCCGCACTCCTACGAGAGCAGCCCGCGGGACGCGGCCAAGGTCTCCGATGCCGACCTGGTGCTGGTCAACGGCGGCGGCTACGACGAGTTCGCCGAGCAGATCTTGGCAGGCTCCGGGCAGGACAAGCCGACCGTGCAAGCCGTCGAGGGCGAGAACGAGCACAGCCACGACCACGGCGAACCCGCGCAGGGGGAAAACGAGCACGCCGGACATGAGCACGGCGGACATGAGCACGGGGAACATGAGCACGGGGGCCACGACCACTCCACCAACGAACACGTCTGGTACGACCTGCACGTCGTGCGCGAGACCGCCGACAAGGTCGCCGAGCAGCTCGGCAAGCAGCAACCGCAGCAGGCCCAGGAATTCCGGGACAACGCCGCCAGGTTCGGCGCGCAGATCGAGGACCTCGGCTCCCGGGTGGACCAGCTCGCCGCCGCGGACCGCGGCAAGAAGGTGATCGTCACCGAGCCGGTCGCGCACTACCTGGTCGAACGAGCGGGGCTCACGGACATCACCCCGCAGTCGTTCGTGCGTTCCGCGGAGGAGGGCAACGACCCGCCCGCCGCGGCGGTCGCGGAGATCCAGAACGCGGTGAACTCCAAGCAGGCCGCCGCGGTGATCTACAACCCGCAGACCGAATCCCCGGTCACCAAGTCGGTCCGGGAGGCCGCGCAGCGCGGTGGCACCCCCGTCGTCGAGATGACCGAGACGCTGCCGCAGGATCAGGACTACCTGCGTTGGATGGACGGGCAGATCAACGACCTGCGGCAGGCGCTGACCGCCCGCCCCTGAGCGGCCCGCCCGGACCGCGCCACCTCCGAACCGAAAGCCACCGTTGGAACCCATCACCGACACCGCGGACACCTCCGCGCCCTCCGCACCGGACCGCGACCCCGCGGTCGAGCTGCGCGACGCACGCCTGGCCTACGGCACCCGAGTGCTGTGGGAGGGGCTCGACCTGGACGTGCGCCCCGGGGAGTTCCTGGCCGTGCTCGGCCCGAACGGCTCGGGCAAGACGAGCCTGCTGCGCGTGCTGCTCGGACTGCAGCCGCTGTCGGCCGGAACCGTGCGCGTCGCGGGCGAACCGGCCCGGCGCGGCAGCGACCGCATCGGCTACATCCCGCAGCAGCGCTCCATCGACCCGACGCTGACGGTGCGCGGCACCGACCTCGTCGGGCTCGGGCTGGACGGGCACCACTGGGGCGTGGGCTTGCGGCACCGCCGCGCGCGCAAGCAGCGGGTCGAGCGGGCGCTGCGCGCGGTGGAGGCCACCGAGTACGCGCGGGCGCCGCTGGGCCTGCTCTCCGGTGGTGAGCAGCAGCGGCTCCGCGTCGCGCAGGCCCTGGTCGGCGAGCCGGACGTGCTGCTGTGCGACGAACCGCTGCTGTCGCTGGACCTGGCGCACCAGCGCAACGTGAGCAGCTTGATCGCCCGGCAGGCGCGGGACGCCGACGCGGCGGTGCTGTTCGTGACGCACGAGATCAACCCGGTGCTGCCGCTGGTGGACCGGGTGCTGTACCTGGTCGACGGCCGGTTCCGGATCGGCACTCCGGACGAGGTGATGACCTCGGAGACGCTGTCCGAGCTCTACCGCGCCGACGTGGAAGTGGCCCGCGTCGGCGGCCGCCTGGTCGTCGCGGGCGCCGACGGGCCCGACCACCACGTCGAAGGGCAGCGGTGATGGACGAGCTGATCGAATCGCTGGGCCGGATGTTCGACTTCGAGCTGACCGGGGAGCTGCTCGGCTACCCGTTCGTGCAGCAGGCGCTGCTGGCCGCGGCCGCGCTCGGGCTGGTCTCGGGCGCGCTGGCGCCGCTGGTGGTGGCCCGGAAGATGTCGTTCGCGGTGCACGGCACCGCCGAGCTGGCGTTCACCGGCGCCGCGGCGGCCTTGCTGATCGGGGCGAGCGTCGGCGTCGGCGCGCTAGCGGGCGCCGTGGTCGCTGCGCTGCTGCTCGGCCTGCTCGGGCAGCGCGGCGGTGAGCGGGACTCGGTGATCGGCGCGATCCTCTCGTTCGGGCTGGGTCTGGGCGTGCTGCTGCTGTGGATGAACCCGGAGCGCACCGCGAACAAGTTCAGCCTGCTGGTGGGCCAGATCGTGGGCGTGGACTCAGCCGACGTCGCGCTGCTGACCGGCAGCGCCGCGGTGGTGCTGGTGGCGCTCGCGGTGGTGTACCGGCCGCTGCTGTTCGCCAGCGTCGACCCGGACGTGGCGGCTGCGCGCGGAGTTCCCGCCCGGATGCTCACCCCGCTGTTCGCGGTGCTGGTCGGGGTGGCCACGGCGCTCGGGGTCTACACGGTGGGCGCGCTGCTGGTGCTCGCGCTGATGGTCACGCCGGGTGCCGCGGCGGCGCGGGTGACGGCGAGCCCGCTGCTGGCGACGGTGCTGGCGGTGGTGTTCGCGGAGTTCGCGGTGCTCGGCGGCATCGTGCTGTCGCTGGCTCCGGGGGCGCCGGTGAGCGCGTTCGTGACGATCTTGTCGTTCGTGATCTACCTGGTGTGCAGGCTGGTCGGCGGCGCTCGGCTGCGCCGGGTGGCGCACGCACCGGCCGCGGCCTGAGCCGCCCGGGACGTCGCTGGCGGTCTCCCGCTGCCGCGCCCACGCTGGACCGGTGTTCTCACCGGAGCCGAGCGGACGGACCCTGCTGGTCGGTGCGCTGACGAACGTTGGCGCGATCGCCGCAGGCACGGCGGTGTACTTCGCGCTGCCGCTTGGCGTGTTCGGCAAGTCCGGCACGTGGGCGTTCGTCGCGCTGTTCGCGCTGGGGCTGGCGCTGGTGTCGGCGGCGATCGTGCGGCAGGTGCGGCGCTTCCGCTCCGGCGCGGCCAGGTTGACCGGGGTGCTCACTTCGCTGTACCTGGCGGTGCTGTTCTTCGCGGCTGTCTACTTCGGACTGTCCGCGCACTGGCCGGGGTCGGTGGTGCAGCTGCGCACGAAGGTCGACGCGCTGTACTTCGCGCTGTCGATCACCAGCACGGTCGGGTTCGGCGACGTGCACGCGGCCGGGCAGCAGGCGCGCGCGGTGGTCGGCGTGCATCTCGTGTTCAACCTCGGCTTCCTCGGGGTCGCGGTGCACGCCGTCCGGTCCGTCCGCGCCTGACCGGGTCAACGAGGATGCGCGGCGAGGACCGCGCCGATCCGGTCGGCGACGGCCGGATCGAGCAGGTCGTAGCGGCCGCCGGAGACGAACCGCTCGGACAGCTCGAACGTCACCACCTCGCCTTCGGCCAGGAACTCGCCCATCTCCCGCGGCCGGGCAGGCACGTCTTCGGCGTGCGCGATGCCGATGTCGGTGAACGTCGCGGCCAGGTACGGGCTGGCGAACTGGCTGAACGAGTCCCCGATCATCCGCGTCGGCTGCCGGATCATGCCCGGCTTGGGCGGCGAGTGCAGCTGCAGCGGCCGGTGGAAATCACTGGGCCGGAATCGGGTGTTGTCCGCGCCGCCGTCCGGGGCCAGCGAATATGCCTGGATCGGCACGGTGCGCTGCTGCCCGAGCAGGTCGGGGATGTCCGCGGTGTGCGGGTACTGCCTGCTGGGCGCGACCTTCCAACCGTCGGTCACGCCGGGCTGCAGGCGCTCGCCGAGCTGGTAGGCCATCGTGATGCCGCCCTCGTGGGTCCAGTGCGTGTCGATGTCGTGGTAGATCGGCCGCCCGTTGCGCTCGGCGGCTTCCCGCAGCGGTTCGCGCATGTCCACTGCGCCGGTGGCCTGCGGCACGCGCCGCCAGAACTCCTGCCGCGCGCGCGTGGCGCAGTCCTCGCCCGCGTAGTTCTCCGGCAGGTTCCCCGGGTACATCGTGGATTTGTCCGGCGCGATCACCAGTTGGAACCGCCGCCCGGACGCCTCCACCACCTGCCGCCACCGCTGCAGGCCGCTGATCACCTGCTCCAGGTCGCGCCGCGCGGTGCACGGGTACGACACGTCGTGCCCGAGGTACAGCCAGCCCGCGTCACCCTCGATGACCTTGGGGAACACGTTCTCGTCCAGCGGCGGGCGCGGCTGCTGGTCGCTTCCGGTGCCGATCGGCGAGCTGTGCGAGCCGTTGTCCAACCGGGCGGGTTCACCGAACACGCCCTGGCTGATGCCGTGCACCGAACGCACCGCCGCACCGCGGAACGGCAGGTTCTCCGCCGCCCACGGCCCGAGGCCGGTGAGGAAGCCCCAGCCCTCGGTGATGCTCGGGAACTCCGCGGGCGGCCGGTTCTCCAACTGCTCCGCGCGTGCCCCGAACACCCAGGTCGTCACCGGTGCGGTCAGGAACAGCAGCGCGCACAGCAGGGCCGTGAGCTGCCGCCGCCCGTGCCGCGGCCGGTGCAGCGGGTGCTCCCGCGGCAGCCACGACTCGTGCACCGCAGGTAATTCCGTGGGGTCCGTCCTCGACACGGTGCTCACGCTAGCGGGCGGCCGCGTCCCGCCGCGGGCACTTCACCGCGCTCGTCAGGGGTGCACGAGCAGGAGCAGGTCGGAACGGCTCCCGTCGGGTTCAGCAATGGCGGCGGGCAGGGTCCGTTCCACCACGAAGCCCTCCGACTCGTAGAGCGCCAGCGCCCGCGCATTGCTCGGTTTCACGTCGAGCCACACCCTGCTCGCCTGATAGCGCTGGTGGGCCCGGTCCACCAGCAGCCGCAGCAACCGCCGCCCGGTCCCGGAACCGCGGGCGTGCTCGGCGACCACGATCCTGCGCAGCTCGATCACGCGGTCCTGCCTGCTCAACCCGGCCAGCACCGCGAAACCGGCGGGGCCGTCGCGGGTTTCGGCGAGCAGATGTTCCTGATCGGAGTCCGCCAACGCCTTCGCGTGCCATTCCCGGCTGGTGTCGCCGAGCCACCGGGACGTGCCGTCGTCGAGTTCCATCTCCGCGACAGCGGCCAGCTCGTGCTCGGCGGTGGGGCGCAGATCGAGCATGCGGGCACGGTACTGGGCGAAGTCCGGGCGTTCCGGAGCATTCGTCAGAACTGGTAGTACAAGAACGGGCTGAACGCACCGGTGGCCACCAGCAGCCCGGAGTACGCCAGCCCCACCGTCATGACCCCGATGCGCAGCGCGTTCGCCTGCCTGGTGCGGACGGATTCGAGGAACGGCCCGGTCCCGGTCGTCGCGGGCAGCGCCACCACGACCAACGCGACCAGCAGGAAGAACATCCGCTGGTGCGTGACCGAAGCGGCGACGATGTCGGTCAGCCCGGACAGGTCGGGCACCAGCATGTGCCCGAGCATCGTTCCCGCGGTGCCCAGATCAGGTGCCCGGAAGAACACCCACCCGACGACGATCAGCAGCAGCGTCAAGGCGCGGCGGCCCAGCTGCGCCGCCCACTCCTCCGGCGCGCGGTCGTAACCTGTGGCGCGCTCGACGACCAGCAGCAGCCCGTGGAACAGGCCCCACACCAGGTAGGTCCACGCCGCCCCGTGCCAGAACCCGGTGAGCACGAAGACGATCGTCAGGTTCCGGTAGGTGCGGCCCACACCGCGCCGGTTGCCGCCCAGCGGGATGTACACGTAGTCGCGGAACCAGCGGGACAGCGACATGTGCCAGCGCCGCCAGAACTCGGTGATGGTCACCGAGGAGTACGGGCGCGCGAAGTTCTCCGGGAGCTTGAACCCCAGCATCCGGCCGAGCCCGATCGCCATGTCCGAGTATCCGGAGAAGTCGAAGTACAGCTGCACCGCGTAGCCGATCGCCCCGAGCCACGCCACCGCGAAGGTCATCTCCGAGCCCGGCGTGGCGAAGCAGGCGTCGACCATCGGCGCCAGCGTGTCGGCGACCACGACCTTCTTCGTCAGCCCCCACGCGAACCGGGGGAAACCGGCGGCGATGTCGTCCAGCCGGTGCGTGCGCGGCTGCGGCAGCTGATCGGCGATCTCCCGGTAGCGCACGATCGGACCGGCCACCAGCTGCGGGAACATCGCGATGTAGGTGACGAACGCGACCGGGTTGCGCAGCGCGGGCCGCTCACCGCGGTACACGTCCACGACGTAGGAGATGTGGTGGAACGTGTAGAACGAGATCCCGATCGGCAGTGCCAGCTGCAGTACCGGCAGGTCCGCGCCGAACCAGCCGCCCAGCGTCGCGATCTGCTGCGTGGCGAAGCCCGCGTACTTCCACAGCACCAGGACCAGCAGGTTGAACGAGACCGCGCCGATCAGCAGCCACCTGCGGCGCTGCGCGTCCAACCGCCATTCGTCCGGTTCCAGGCCGCGCCCGGCGAAGTAGTTGACCACCACGCACGCCAGCAGCAGCAACGTCGTGCCGCCTGCGCCGCTGGCGTAGAACACCAGGCTCGCGGCGGCGACGATCCCGTTGCGCGCGGTGCGCGGGGCGAGCAGCACGGCCGCCAGCACGACCGGCAGGAACAACCACAGGAACAGCGGAGTGGAGAAGTACATCGGTGCGCCGGCCTCGCGTTGCCGGGAGGCCCTGGCCTCCCCGTTCGTCTCCGCCGGACTCTAGTGCAGGCGAGTCCCCGGATTCTGCGGAACGGCGCGATCCGATTCGCGCGCGGCGCAGCTACCGGCACCCGCCCCAGCGGCCCGCCCACCCCGCTTCGCCAGGAGTGAACGGACCGTTCGACCAATCTATTCGGACCAACAGTCCGTTCGCTCGGAAACTCCGGGTGCTCGTGAGCGAGCGGATCCGGCGGGGCGCACCCCGATCAGCGCCAGCGGCTCGGCACGCTGCTCAGCGCCTCCGGCGGCGAGCCACCTCGGAGAGCACGACCCCGGCCGCGACCGAGGCGTTCAACGACTCGACCTCGCTGAACATCGGGATGGACACCGTCTGATCGCAGGTGTCCCGCACCAGCCGGGAAAGCCCGCGGCCCTCCGAGCCGACCACCACGACCAGCGGCCGGGTCGCCAGCTCCAGCTCGTCGGAGCTGATGTCGGAGTCCGCGTCCAGCCCGACCACCATCAGGCCCTCGGACTTGAGGTCCTTGAGCGTGCGGGTGAGGTTCACCGCCATCGCCACCGGCAGCTTCGCCGCCGCCCCGGCGCTGGTGCGCCAGGCGACCGCGGTGATCCCGGCGCTGCGCCGCTGCGGCAGGATCACCCCGTGCGCGCCGAACGCGGCCGCGGAACGGATCACCGCACCCAGGTTGCGCGGATCGGTCACCCCGTCCAGCGCGACCAGCAGCGGCGGCCGGCCGGAATCCACGGCGGCGCGGAGCACGTCGTCGGTGTGCGCATACTTGTACGGCGGCACCTGCAGCGCCATGCCCTGGTGCAACGCGCCACCGGTCATCCGGTCCAGCTCGGTGCGCGGCACCTCGACGACCGAGATGCCGCGGTCGCCTGCACGCTGCACCGCTTCTTTCACGCGGTCGTCCGCGTCGATGCCGTACGCCACGTACAGCCCGGTGGAGGGAACCTCCGCGCGCAGGCATTCCGCGACCGGGTTGCGGCCCGCGATCAGCTCCGGCTGCTCCCGCTGTTCCCGCTGCTTGCGCTGCTGGAACTCGGACTTCGCCTTGGCCGAGTCGACCCGCTGCTTGGCGGGGTGGCTGACCCGGTTCTTCGCCTTGGGCGTGGGGCCCTTGCCTTCCAGCCCCTTGCGACGCTGGCCGCCGGAGCCCTTCACCATGCCCTTCTTGGTGCCGGGCTTGCGGGTCGCCCCGCGGCGCTTGTCGTTGCCTGCCAACGTTGTCTCACCCGTCCTTGAGTGTCCACAGCGGACCGTCGGGGGTGTCCTCGACGGCGACGCCGGAAGCCAGCAGCCGGTCCCGCAACAGGTCGGCGGTGGCGAAGTCGCGTTCCGCCCGCGCTTTCTGCCGCTGCTCCAGCAGGCCGTCCACCAGCTCGGTCAGTGCTCGCCGCGCCGCGTCGTCGGCGCCGGAATCCTCGGCCCACTGCGGCGAGAGCGGGTCCAGGCCGAGCACATCGGTCATCGTGCGCACCGAGGCCGCCGCCGTGCGCGCCGCGGCGTCGTCACCGGCGTCCAGCGCCGCGTTGCCGTCGCGGATCGTGGTGTGCACCGCGGCGATCGCCTGCGGCGTGGACAGGTCGTCGTCCATCGCCGCGGCGAACTCCGGCCGGACCTCGCCGTGCTCGACGCTGCCGGTGCGCTGCACGACGCGGTGCAGGAACGACTCGATCCGGCGGTAGGTGGTGCTCGCCTCGGTCAGCCCTTCCTCGGAGAACTCGACGGTCGAGCGGTAGTGCGGGCCGACCAGGTAGTACCGCAGCTCGCTGGCCCTGGCGCGTTCCAGCACCGCCGGGATGGTCAGCATGTTGCCGAGCGACTTCGACATCTTCTCGCCGCTCATCGTCACCCAGGCGTTGTGCATCCAGTACCGGGCGAAGGGGTCGCCGGCCGCGTTGGACTGGGCGAGTTCGTTCTCGTGGTGCGGGAACACCAGGTCCAGCCCGCCGCCGTGGATGTCGAACTCGCTGCCCAGGTAGCTGGTCGCCATCGCGGAGCACTCCAGGTGCCAGCCCGGCCGCCCCTCGCCCCACGGCGTGGGCCAGCTCGGTTCGCCGGGCTTGGCGGCCTTCCAGAGCGTGAAGTCGCGCGGATCCCGCTTGCCTGCGGCCGCGACCTCGCCCTGCTGCACCTCGTCGAGGCGCTGCCCGGACAACCTGCCGTACTCCTCGCTCCAGGAGGACACCGAGAAGTACACGTCGCCGCCGGTGGCGTACGCGTGCCCCTTGTCGATCAACCGCTCGATGAGCTCGGACATCTGCCCGATGTGCCCGGTGGCGCGCGGCAACGCCGACGGGGGCAGGCAGCCGAGCTGGTCGTAGGCGTGCTCGAAGGCCCGCTCGTGGGTGGCCGCCCACTCCCACCACGGACGTCCGGCCTCGGCCGCCTTGTTGATGATCTTGTCGTCGATGTCCGTGACGTTGCGGATCAGCCGCACGTCGTAACCGGTGTGCCGCAGCCAGCGGCGCAGCACGTCGAAGTTGAGCCCGCTGCGCACGTGGCCGACGTGCGGCACGCCCTGCACGGTCGCCCCACAGACGTAGATCGACGCCACTCCGCCGCAGCGCGGGTGGAATTCGCGCGTCGTCCGGGTCGCGGTGTCATGCAGGTGCAGGCTCACGATCCCGATGGTACGGGGCCAGCCTGATCGCGAACCACGACAGGGGTCGGCGCGTCAAGACCGGCCAGCGGAATTTCCGCCCGGCCTCAACCCTCGCGGACCGGTTCGGCCTGCGCACCGTGCGCGGCGACCGCCTTGAGCAGCGCATCCGGCCGGTCCTCGGTCGGCAGCGGGGGCACGATCTCGACGGCGCAGCCGATCTGCGCGGCGCCGCCGTCGGCCTCCTCGCTGTCGCCGATCATCAGCGCCTCCTCCGGCGCCACGTCCAGCCGCGCGCAGGCGAGCCGGAACAGCTCGGCGTCCGGCTTGATCACGCCTTCGACGTAGGACATCAGGTACTCGTCGACGAGGTCGAGCACGCCCAGCTCGGCGAACGCCGGCCGGATGTCGAAGGCGATGTTGCTGATCACCGCGATCCGCACGCCCTGGTCCCGCAGGTTGCGCAGCACCTGGGCGGTGTCCGGATACGGCGTCCAGGACAGCGGGTCGACCAGCCGCGAGTACAGCCCCTCGGCCTGCTCCGGCGTGCTGATCCCGGACAGCCGCAGCACCTCGAGGTTCGACTTGCGGTGCATCTCCGGGTCGAGGTCCCGGTGGTACCAGGCGTGCTGGTACTCGGGCTCCATCACCGCCACGTTGCCGGACGGGGCGGTGAGCTTGCGCAGCACCTCGGTCTGCGCCTCCAGGTCCAGCGGGGTACCGCTGCCGTCGGTGAGATCGGCCAGCCAGGACTCGTCCTGCTCCAACCGGAACAACGTGCCGGAGAAGTCGAAGAACACCGCGCGCAAGGTCACCGGCCCAGCGTACGTGCGGGCCGGAGCGCACCGCCGGAACCTGCGGCCGATCTCACTGCGCAACGACGACCGGACACGAGGTGACCGCACTCTCCGCTACCCTTCGATCACAGCACCGGCTGCCGAAGGCGACCATGGCGCACTCGCACAACGAGTTCCACGGCAATGCCAAGCACGTTGTCCAGGCGGAACGCATCGACAACGTGCACATCACGCAGGTCCCCGATGATCCGCTGAGCGAGCCCCAGGAAGCCCTCGCGCACGCCGTCGAACTGCAATGGCGCGAAGAAGCGGCCAAGCGCAGGCTGTTCGACCCGGCACCGCTGGCGGTGTCCTGGCACGCGGTCGACGGAGACCTGGCCGACCACGCGCGCAACACCGGCGCACCGATCTCCGGCAGCAGCGACCGGATCAGCACCCTGGTGCGGGCCTTCCGGGAGACGCCGGAACGCCGCCTGGTCCTGCTCGGCGACGGCGGCTCCGGCAAGACCACGCTCGCGCTGCTGTTGCTGCTCGGGCTACTGAAGGAGCGCGCGCCGGGTGATCCGGTGCCGGTGCTGCAGTCGATCAGCTCGTGGAACTCCGCCGGTGAGCACGTGCACACCTGGCTGGCCCGGCGGCTGGCGGAGGACTACCCGGACCTCGGTGATCAAGGGCCGGACACCGTGCAGCGCCTGCTCGGCACCGGTCGCGTGCTGCCGATCCTGGACGGCTTGGACGAGTTGCCCGGCCCTCGGCGGGAGCTGGCGATCACGACGTTGAACCGCTCGCTGAACGCCGACGCCCCGCTCGTGCTGACCAGTCGCACCGTGGAGTACGAGGCAGCGGTCCGCAAGGCCGATGTGCTGCGGTCCGCGGCGGTGGTGCAGGTCGAGCCGGTCGGCGTCGACGTGGTCATCGACTACCTGTCCGCGGCCGTCTCGCCGCAGCGGACGAACTCGTGGCAGCGGGTGTTCACGCATTTGCGGGAGCACCCGGACGGACCGCTGGCCCAAGCCCTCGGATCGCCGTTCATGGCCTCGCTGCTGCGCAACGTTCATGCGCCGCGGCGGTACGCACCGGTGCACCTGACCGAGCTGGCGACCCGTAGCGAGGTGGACGAGCACCTGCTGGACGACCTGGTGCGGCACGCCTACGAGGAGCCATCGGCGCAGGCGCACGATCCCCGAAAGGCCCCGCAGTGGCTTCGGTTCCTGGCCGGCACTCCGCACACCGGCAACAAGCACGGTGTCGGCAATCCCGACCTGGCGTGGTGGGAGCTGCAATTCGCGGTGCCGCGTTGGCTCTACCCGGTTTCCGGCGGAATCGTCTTCGCCGTGGCACTGGGTGCGTGCTGGGCGGGCGCGGGCAACCCGGTGGAGCTGTTCGACCCGGTCCTCGCCGTCGGCTCGCTCGTAGTGACCTTCCTGATCTTCATGGGCCGCTTCAGCATCGCCGCTGTGGAAGGCAAAGCCCCGAAGTCGACGCTGCGGCGGACCGGACGCCGACCTGTCACCGACCTCGCCCGGAGAATCGCGCGAGTGTGCGCGGCGATGGTCGCGGTCTCCGCGGCGATGCTGCTGACGGGAGGCGCGGCGATCCAGTTCCTGCTCGGCGCGAGCAACTCCCGGAACGGCCGATCCCGGGCGACCTGGCACTGGCTGACCCGCGGCGGCGGCATCTCCGGCACCTCGTGGGAGGCGACCACTCCCACTACTTCGTTGCGCGACGACCGGACCGCCACCCTGATCCCGGCGTTGACCTTCCTCGTGCTCGGGAAACTGCCGACGCTCGCGCTCTTGGCGCTGGGGCCGATGCCCCCGGACGAAGCGTGGCCGGTCACCACCGCAGGGCTGACCGACCTCATCGGGACGGTGCTGTGCATCGGAACGCTGACGGAATCAGCATGGTGGTACTTCGTGATCGCCCGCGGCTGGCTGGCGATGCGCGGCAAGATCCCGCTGCGGCTGATGCGGTTCCTCGACGACGCGCGGGAGCGCGAACTGCTCCGGCAATCCGGAGCCGTGTACCAGTTCCGGCACGCGCAGCTGAAGGAGCACATCAAGCAGAAGTGGTGATGCTCAGCATCGGCTCGCCCGGTCGCGGTGCATGGGCGCGAGGATTCCG
Source organism: Saccharopolyspora galaxeae (assembly GCF_016526145.1). Taxonomy (GTDB): domain Bacteria; phylum Actinomycetota; class Actinomycetes; order Mycobacteriales; family Pseudonocardiaceae; genus Saccharopolyspora_C; species Saccharopolyspora_C galaxeae. The sequence goes on along the minus strand of NZ_JADDUE010000001.1, from coordinate 513,401 downwards.
AACACGCAGCACGCGGTGCTGATCCACAGGACCAGCGCGGCCAAGGCGAGCGCGGCGGGCCCGCCGCCCGCCCACAGCAGCAATGCGCACGGCCAGGCGATCAGCGGCTGTCCGACCACTGCCCGGCGCACCCAGCGGTTCTGTCCGATCACCATGCGTCGAGCATGAACCGGATGCGGGCGGCGCGGCCAGGGTGCGCACCCCGAGCTTTCCCGGACTTGTCCCCGCGATCCCCCGGCGTTAACCGGGCGCGCAGGTCAAGCGGCCGGGAAGAGCAACGCGGTGGCGATCGCGGCGATGCCTTCCCCGCGGCCGGTCAGCCCGAGCCCGTCACTGGTGGTTCCGGAAACCGACACCGGCGCGCCGAGCACCTCGGAAAGCACCCGCTGCGCCTCCTCGCGGCGCTTGCCGATCCGCGGCGCGTTGCCGATCACCTGGACCACGGCGTTGCCGACCTGGAAACCGGCCGCGGTGATCCGCGAGCGCGCTTCGGTCAGCAGCTCCGAACCGTGCGCGCCGGACCACCGCTGGTCGCCGGTGCCGAACACGGCACCGAGATCTCCGAGCCCGGCCGCGGAAAGCAGCGCGTCGCACAGCGCGTGCGCTGCGACATCACCGTCCGAATGTCCGCTGCACCCGTCGACGCCGGGCCAGTGCAGCCCGGCCACCCAGCACTCGCGTCCCGCTTCCACCGGATGCACGTCGACGCCCTGCCCGATCCGGGGAACCGGGCCGGACGGTGCGTTCACCGGGGATCTCCGATCGGTTCGGCCGCGAGCACCGACTCGGCGATCGCCAGGTCGAACGCGGTGGTGATCTTCAAGGCGTGCGGGTGGCCCGCAACGGTGCGCACCACACCACCGATCCGCTCGACCAGCCCGGCGTCGTCGGTGGCGGAGTCATCGGCCGCGGCGTACGCGGCGCGCAGCACGTCGATCTCGAAGCCCTGCGGGGTCTGCACGCTGCGCAGCCGGGAACGGTCCACGGTCGCGCTGACCACCTCGTCGGCGTCGACCTGCTTGATCGTGTCACTGACCGGCAGCACCGGAACGACCGCGGAGGCACCGCCGCGAACGGCGTCGGCCACCTCGCGGATCACCGGCACCGGGGTGAACGCCCGCGCGGCGTCGTGCACCAGCACCGCCCGGACATCCGGCACGGCCCGCTCGGCCGCCGCCAGTGCCAGCCGCACTGACTCGGTCCGGTCCGCACCACCGGCAACGACGCCGACCGGCGAAGCCGGATCGGACACCTCGGCAGGTGATTCGGGAACGTTCGCGCCGAAACCGGAATCCGGCCGCCACGACGCGACGGCACCGAGCACCGCCAACTCCCGCTGCACGACATCGACCTGGTCGGGCGGGGCAGCGACCACCACGTGGTGCACGCTGCCGGACTCCAACAGCCCGCGAACGGCGCGGACCAGCAAGGACTCACCCGAAACCGGGACCAGTGCTTTCGGCGTCCCGGCCCCCAGGCGCACCCCGCGCCCGGCGGCCGGAACCAGGGCCACCACTTTCACGCTTCGCCGGACCCGCCGATCAGACGGCCGTTGCGAGCACTTCGTCCAACAGGGACTCGGCCTTGCCCTCGTCGGTGCCCTCTGCCAGCGCGAGCTCGCTGACCAGTATTTGCCGGGCCTTCGCGAGCATTCGCTTCTCACCCGCGGACAATCCGCGGTCCTTTTCGCGCCGCCAGAGGTCGCGCACCACTTCGGCCACCTTGTTCACATCGCCGGAGGCGAGTTTCTCCACGTTGGCCTTGTACCGCCGGGACCAGTTCGTCGGTTCCTCGGTGTGCGGGGCGCGCAGCACGTCGAAGACATGGTCCAGACCCTCTTGACCGACCACGTCCCGAACACCGACGATCTCGGCGTTGTCCGCAGGAACGCGCACGGTCAAGTCGCCTTGGGCGACTCGCAGGACGAGGTACTGCTTTTCCTCGCCCTTGATCACGCGGGTCTCGATTGCTTCGATGAGCGCAGCACCGTGGTGCGGGTAGACGACGGTCTCTCCGACCTTGAAAACCATGTGTCCTCTGCCCCTTTCGCTCAGCTCAGCCTAGCACGAGCGACAACCGAGCCTCGACCGCCCTACCATCGTCATCGCAGGTCAGGACGCGATCGGGGGTTGACAAACAGCCACTGGCCGTGCTTCGCCAGGTCCGCGCGGATGGCTCGATTGATCCATTGTGGACATCCGGTGGGCGGGCCGCACGCCGCCGGACGGGGGTCTGCCTCGGGTCCTGCGGGAAGGGCGATTAAGCTGCCACGCGGTCGTCCGGCTATCAGGAAGGACACTGCCACCGTGAGCCGCCCCCAGCACCACACTGCTTTCCGCGTGCGGTTGACCTCGGCCGCACTGGGCCTGGGCGCCGTCGTCGCACTCGCCGGCTGCAGCGCGGGCCAGGTGACCGAGACCGACACCCAGGTCGCCGCCGTCCCCGGCGGCAGCGGCGATGTCAACGGCATCGGCGTGCGCAACGCGACGCTGGTCTTCCCGACCGGCCAGGGCCGGTACGGCCCGGGCTCCTCGGCGCCGCTGCAGGCCGTCTTGATCAACAGCGGCGCGCAGGACGACAAGCTGGTCCAGGTCACCAGCAGCTTCGCCAATTCGGTGCAGGTCGGGCAGACGACGGAGCTGCCGTCGAACAGCTCGCTGCACGCCGACGGTGCGCCGTCGCAGAGCGGCCAGACCTCGCAGGGTGCCCAGCCTTCGCAGAGCGGCCAGCCGTCGCAGCAGCAGGCGCCCTCGCAGGGCAGCGCCACCGACGAGCGGCAGGTGTCGATCACGCTGAACGGCCTCACGCAGCAGATCACACCGGGCGTCACGGTTCCGGTGACCTTCGTGTTCGCCAAGGCCGGACCGGTCACCGTGCAGGTGCCGATCGGCGAGGACTCCAGCCCGCGCCCGGAACACGGTTCCGGCGGGGCGAGCCACCACTGACCAGCGGTTTCGCTTCGGGAGGGCCGCCAGCGGGCGGCCCTTCGGCATGTCCGGGGCCGACTCGCCGGAGCACTGCGGCCGGTGGAGTCGTCGGGCCCGGCGGATAGCCTCCCGCCGTGCCTGCCAAGAACGCCCGCGCGGCCCGCCCCGCCTACCGCTGCGCCGACTGCGGCCACGAGGTCACCAAGTGGCTCGGCCGCTGCCCCTCCTGCCACGCCTGGAACACCATCGAGGAGACCGCCGCGGCCCGGCCCGCCGCCGCGAAGGTCACCGCCGCCGCACCGGCGACCTCCGCGCGCCCGATCGCCGAAGTGGACCTGGACTCGGCCCGGCAGGTGCCGACCGGCATCGCCGAGCTGGACCGGGTGCTCGGCGGCGGGATCGTGCCTGGCGCGGTGATGCTGCTGGCCGGGGAGCCGGGAGTGGGCAAGTCGACGCTGCTGCTGGAGGTCGCGCACCGCTGGGCGGCGGCCGGTTCGGGCGGCCCTTCGCTGTACGTCACGGGTGAGGAATCGGCGGGCCAGGTGCGGTTGCGCGCGGAGCGCACCGACTCGCTGCACCCCGAGCTCTACCTCGGTTCGGAAGCCGACCTCGGAGCCGTGCTCGGGCACGTGGACGCCATCCGCCCCGGACTGCTGATCATCGACTCGGTGCAGACCGTGCAGTCGCCGGACGTGGACGGCACGCCGGGCGGGGTCACCCAGGTCCGCGCGGTCACCTCCGGCCTGGTCGCGCTGGCCAAGGAACGCGGGCTGCCGGTGGTGCTGGTCGGGCACGTGACCAAGGACGGCGCGGTGGCGGGACCGCGCGCGCTGGAGCACCTGGTGGACGTGGTGCTCAACTTCGAGGGCGACCGGCATTCGTCGCTGCGGATGCTGCGCGGAATCAAGAACCGCTTCGGCCCAGCCGACGAGGTCGGCTGCTTCGAGCAGCGCGACGACGGGATCGCCGAGGTGGCCGATCCCTCCGGGTTGTTCCTGAACCGCCAGGAGGCTGCGGTCCCGGGAACCGCGGTGACGGTCATGGTCGAGGGCAAGCGCCCGCTGCTGGCGGAGGTGCAGGCGCTGGTCGCGCCGACCCAGATGCAGATCCCGCGCCGGGCGGTGAGCGGGCTGGACTCGGCGCGGGTGTCGATGGCGCTGGCGGTGCTGGAAAAGCGCGGCCGGGTCCGCACCGGCGAGAAGGAGGTGTTCGCTGCCACTGTCGGCGGCATGAAGGTCACCGAGCCGGCCGCGGATCTGGCGGTGGCGCTGGCCATCGCATCGTCGGCCATGGACGTTCCGCTGCCGCCGAACATGGTGGTGGTCGGCGAGGTCGGGCTGGCCGGGGAGATCCGCCGGGTGAACGCGGTGGGCAGGCGGCTCGCGGAGGCGCAGCGGCTGGGTTTCGACCGCGCGCTGGTGCCGCCGGATTCCGGCAGGCTCCCCTCCGGGATCAAGGCCACCGTCGTGCCCGACCTGCAAACCGCCCTCAAGTCGCTGCGCTCGAACTGAGCCTCTCCCGCACGCGCCAGCCTCAGCGGGTGAACGGACCGTTCGACCAATCTATTCGGACCAACGGTCCGTTCACCCACGATGAACGGGGTCAGGTGAGGCGGAACGGGGTTGGCTGGCTGATGAGGCCGCCCAGGCGGGCGCCGACTACGTAGTCGCCCGCGGGAGCGGTCTCGCGCTTGGCGGCGCACTGCTCGGGCGATGCTTCCGGGGTGGAGGCGACGCCGGTCCATTCGAGTTCGTTGCGGACGGATTCACCGGGGGCCAGCACCGGCATCTCGTTGCTGGATTCGGTCTGGCAGTCGTTGCTCGACCAGAAGCGCTTGCCGTCCGCAGTGGACACCACGACCTCGCGCAGCATCCGGCCGGTGTCCCGGACGCAGTCCACCGGGCCGGTGTTGGTGATGACCATGCGCAGCCCGACCGGTTCGCCTGCCGGGATCTCCGGGCGCACCGGCTCCGCGGTGATCCGCAGGTCCCGGTCGCCGCACGCCGGTGGAGCCGCGGGTGGCGCAGCGGCCTGCGGCGGCGGGGCCGCCCCGTGCGTTCCGGCTTGCTGCGATGCTGCCGGGACGAGCGCTCCGGCCAGCGCGATCACGCCCCACACCGCGAGAGCGATCGCCAGCAGGACCGCACCGAACGCCACCGCTCGGCGGCGCCAGTACACCTCGGGGCGAAGCGGTCCGATGGGATCCAGCACGGTCCGACAGTAACCCGGTGATCCCGCTGAGCCGACCAATCGATGATCACCCGATCAGGCGTATTTGTACCGCCGTTCAGGCAGCAAGATCAGTCCGTTCGTGTGGTCTTGCCCCGGTACGCGGCCGGTTCCGGGGCGCCCCGGGAGCTCCGGCGCGCGCCTGGCAGGATCGGTGCCGAGATGACGACGACCGCCTGGGACCCCACCGAGCTGATCGACTGGTTCGCCGCCGAGGCCCGCCCGCTGCCGTGGCGCGCGCCCGGCACGACCGGCTGGGGCGTGCTGGTCAGCGAAACCATGCTGCAGCAGACGCCGGTGAACCGCGTGCTGCCGATCTGGCAGGAGTGGATGGCGCGCTGGCCGCGCCCATCCGACCTGGCCGCGGCCCCGCAGGCCGAAGTGCTGCGGGCCTGGGGCAAGCTCGGCTACCCGCGCCGCGCGCTGCGCCTGCACCAGGCCGCCGGGGCGATCGCCGCCGACCACGACGACCTCGTTCCGTCCGATGTGGACACCCTGTTGGCACTGCCGGGGATCGGGACCTACACCGCCCGCGCGGTCGCCGCGTTCGCCTACGGCAAGCGGGCTCCCGTGGTGGACACGAACGTCCGCAGGGTCGTGGCACGGGCCGTGCACGGCGCGGGCGATGCCGGGCCGCCGTCGCCGAAGCGCGACCTCGCCGATGTCGAGGTGCTGCTGCCCGGCGACGACGCGAGCGCGGCGAGCCTGTCGGCGGCGTTGATGGAACTCGGGCAGGTGGTGTGCACGGTCCGCTCCCCCGCCTGCGAGCGCTGCCCGATCGCGCACGACTGCGCGTGGCAGCACGCCGGGCGCCCGGCCTACGCGGGACCGCCGAAGAAGGTGCAGCGCTTCGCGGGAACCGACCGGCAGGTGCGCGGCAAACTGCTGGACGTGCTGCGCGGCGCGGAAGGTCCGGTGCGGCGGGAACAGCTCGACGCGGTCTGGTCGGACGCCGGTCAGCGGGACCGTTGCCTGGATTCGCTGCTGGTGGACGGGCTCATGGAGCAGACCGAGGACGGAAGGTTCGCATTGCCCGGGGAGCACGGGGCCTAGGCAACGCTTGCCGCGGACGTCTTCCTCCGCGAGCCGGACGAGCACTGGCCCGCAGCAGCACCGACCCAAGCACCAACGGAGCGCCGAGCGATCCGGCCGATTGGAAATCGAGGGAGCTGGACCGATGGCGCAGGAACTGACCGTCTTCTTCGACGACTCCACCGACGGCGAGCTGCGCGCGCTGCGCGACCGGCTCACCGCGGCCGGAGTTCCGGTCACCGCGGGACGTCCCGGCGTGACGCTGGCCGCCGCGGGCAACATCCCGGCGGCGACGCGCAAAGCGCTGCGCGCGGAGCTGCGCGTGCTGTCCATTCCGGACCTGTGGTTCTACACGCTGGGCACTTTCCCCGGCGAGGACGCGGTTCTGCTGCTGACGGCGGTGGTGGACACCGAGCTGCTGGCGGTGCATTCGGCCGTGCACGACGTGCTGGCGGGAAAGGTCGCGCACCCGTCGGCGTACTACTTCCCCGGCGCCTGGATCCCGCACTGCCCGCTGACTCCGGCATTGGACCGCGAGCAGCTGGCGGCCGGGTTCGCCGCGCTGCAACCCGCGGGCTCGATCCGCGGCTCGGTCTCCGAGATCGCGATCAAGGACGCGAACGGGGCCGAAACGCTCGCCTGACGCGCTCGGTCGGGTGATCTCCGCACCGCTCCGACCGGCACCGCGAAACAGCTCCCGCAAGCCTGCGACCTGCGATCCCGAGCTATCCACAGTGGACTACTCCGGGTGCCCGCCCGAGTTGCCCACGCCCACCTGCAGGCCCACTTTGGATCGGCATCCTGCCACGCGGCGTGAGGAGCGACATGGATGTCGAAGGCGTGAGCATCGTCGCCCGCGGGATCACCGCAACCGGCCCGGAAGGCATCGTCTTCGAGAACGTCGACGCGCGGATCTACCCGGGCGAACTGGCGGTGGTCGTCGGTGAGGGCGGCACCGACCGCACCTCGCTGCTGCTGGCGCTGTCCGGCAGGCTGCGGGTGCTCGCCGGGCGGATCGAGTTCGACGAAGCACCCCGCCGCGCGCGGCACGTGCGGCGGAGCGTGGTGCCCGCCCGGCTGCGGCCCGGTTTCGAGCTGGAAGGCCGGCTGCGGGTCGCCGAGACCATCCGGGAGCGCAGGCTCACCACCCGCGTTTCCGCCCGGGCCGTGGAGGAAGCGCTGGCCCTGGTGGGCGCCGACGTGGACCGGGACGCGCTGATCGACGAGCTGTACCCGGACGACAAGCTGCTGCTGGCCATCGCGCTGGCCGCAGCCGGTGAGCCGCCGGGGATGCTGGTCGACGACGTCGACCTCGGACTGCTGCCGTCCGGGCGCAGCCGGGTGTGGTCGGCGTTGCGCACGCTCGCCGACACCGGCATGACCGTGCTGGCCAGCGCCACCGAACACCCTTCGGAAGCCGACGTGCAGATCAAGCTGCCGTACAACATCGTCGACTTCGGCGACGACACCACCGGGCTCCCGCTGTTCAGCACGCCCTTGGCCCGCGAGGACACCCGATGAAGGCGCTGTACCTGGCTTGGCTGGAACTGCGCCGGTTCCGCGGGCCGTGGCGCCGGTTCGCGCCCGCGGTGCTGATCCTGATCCCGCTGCTGTACGGGGCGGTGTTCCTGTGGTCGAACTGGGACCCCTACGGGCGGATGTCGGCGGTGCCGGTCGCGGTGGTCAACTCCGACCGCCCGGCCGACCGCAACGGGGAGCGGGTCAACGCCGGTGAGCAGTTCGTGCAGCAGCTGCGCACGACGGACACGTTCCAGTGGAACTTCGTCGACGCGCAGGAAGCGCGCGCCGGGCTCGAGGACGGGCGCTACTACTTCACCATCCAGGTGCCGGAGGACTTCAGCAGCCGGCTGGCGAGTTCCACCCGCAGCGCGCCGCAACGCCCGGCGCTGATGCTGACCAGGAACGACGCCAACGGGCACCTGGCAGGGATCATGGCCGACACGATGCGCGGCGAGCTGCAGAACCAGATCAACGCCGCCGCCTACTCGGCCTACGCGCGGGCGCTGTACGGCGACCTCGGCGAGGTGCGCGGCAAGCTCACCTCCGCGGCCGAGGGCTCCGAGCAGCTGGTGCAGGGCACCCAGCTGAGCAGGCAGAGCACCGGGGCGCTGGCGCGCGGGCTCGGCGGAGTGCAGGACGGGACCGGCCGCGTCTCCGGCGGCTCGCAGGACATCTCGGACGCCACCGCGCAGCTGGACCAGCGGTTGTCCTCGATCAACGACTTCTCCTCCCAACGGCTGCCCGCCACCGCGGACGCGCTGGTCGACGCGGGCGGACGAGCGGTCAGCGACCTCAACGGCGTCGCTTCCGGCACCGCGGCGGTGAACGGTCAGGCCGCCCGGAGCGCGGGCGCCTTGCAGCGACTCGCGAACCGGCACCCGGAGCTGTCCGCGGACCCGGCGTACCGATCCGCGCTGGGCGACGCCCGCCAGGTAGCCGCGACCACCGCGGCCATCGACGGCGCCGCGCAGGACGCGCGAACATCCGCCGCGGATGCGCACGACCGGGCATTGGCGCTGCGCGACGACATGGTGCCGTTGCAGGAGGAGATCAAGGACGTCAACGAGCCCGCCGAGCGGCTGCGGGTGGCGTCCGCCGAACTCAGCGCCGCCTCCTCCGGGCTCACGCAGGGGATCAACGCGCTGGTCGCGAACATCGGCGTCGCCGAGACCAGCGCGGGGCAGCTCAACGACGGGGCGCGCAAGCTCGCGGACAACGTGCGCGGCGGCCTGGACCGGATGCCGCCCGCCGGGCCGACCGAGGTCGCGAAGGCGTCCTCGGAGCTGGGCACCCCCTCGGTGGTGCGGGCGACGACGCTGAACTCGGCCGACACCTACGGACGAGGGATGGCTCCGCTGCTGTTCGGCATCGCGTTGTGGAGCTTCGGGCTGTTCGCTTACCTGCTGTTCAAGCCGCTGAACCCGCGGGCGCTGGGCGGGCGCACCAACCCGTTCTCGATCGCCGTCGGCGGCTGGCTGCCCGCGGCAGCGCTCGGTGTGATCGGCGGGCTGGTGCTGATGGGCGCGCTCGATCTGGCGCTGGGGCTGGCACCGGTGGACCCGGTGGGCACGGTCGGGTTGATCACCTTGGGCGCGGGCGCGTTCGTGGCGATCGATCACTTCCTGCGCGCGGCTTTCGGGGCGACCGGCGGCCTGGTGTCGGCGGCGCTGCTGGTGCTGCAAATAGCGGGCTCCGGCGGGCTGTACCCGCTGGAGGTCTCGCCGGAGCCGTTCCAGGCGGTGCACGCCCTGCTGCCGATGACCTACCTCGTGGACGGGTTGCGGGTGACGATCAGCGGCGGCGAGGTGACGCACCTGGTGCACGACGCGGTCGTGCTGGGCAGCGTGCTGCTCGGCTTCCTGCTGCTGACCTCGCTGGTGGTGGTGCGGCACCGGATGTGGACGGTCGCGCGGCTGCACCCGCAGTTCGAGGTGTAGCGCTCGTCAGCGGCCCGCGCGCATCAGTAGCCTGGGCACATGGCGGTTGTGAAGATCAATGCGATCGAGGTCCCGGAAGGTCAGGGGCCCGAGTTGGAGAAGCGGTTCGCCAGCAGGCACGGGTCGGTCGAGGACGCCCCGGGCTTCCTCGGTTTCGAGCTGCTGCGCCCGGTCAACGGCGAGTCGCGGTACTTCGTCTACACCAAGTGGGAGACCGAAGAGGACTTCCAGAACTGGGCGCAGGGCCCGGCGAAGGCCGCGCACGCGAACGCGAACGAGAACCCGGTCGCCACCGGCGCGAGCCTGCTGGAGTTCGAGATCGTCCAGCAGACGCAGAAGTGAGCCCGGACGCGGAAACGGCCCCGGCCGCCGCGCCGCCCGTCCGCCGGGCGCGCGGCCGCTCGGGGACGCGGGCATGAGCGACGATGCGCTGTCCGCGGCCGCGGAGCTGATCCGCGACGCCGAAGCGCTGCTGGTGTGCGCGGGCGCGGGGATCGGGGTGGACTCCGGCCTGCCCGACTTCCGCGGCGACACCGGTTTCTGGCGGGCCTATCCGCCGTACGAGCGGCTGGGCCTGAGCTTCGCCGAGGTCGCCGATCCGGTCCACTTCGCCGAAGATCCCGAGCTGGCGTGGGGCTTCTACGGCCACCGGCTGGCGATGTACCGGCGCACCACGCCGCACGAGGGTTTCCGGATCCTGCGCCGCTGGGGTGCGTCGATGCCGTCCGGCTCCGGCGTGTTCACGTCCAACGTGGACGGACATTTCCAAGCGGCCGGGTTCGAGCAGGTCGCCGAATGCCACGGCAGCATCCACCACCTGCAGTGCCTGGAACCCTGCACGGACGACGTGTGGTCCGCCGACGACGTCTCCGTCGAGGTCGACACCGCGACCATGCGGGCGGTTCCGCCGCTGCCCGCCTGCCGCAACTGCGGCGGCACCGCGCGGCCGAACATCCTGATGTTCGGGGATTTCAGCTGGATCCCGGAGCACGCGCAGCCAGCGCTGGACTCGTTGCAGGCGTGGCGGCGGTCGTTGCGCTCGGCCCGCCTGGCCGTGGTCGAGCTGGGCGCGGGAACCGCGGTGCCGACGGTGCGGCGGCACGCCGAGCTGGCCAGCGCCGGGTCCGGCGCACTCATCCGGATCAACCCGCGCGAGCCGGAGGTCCGGCACGGGCGGGGCATCTCGCTTCCCGTGGGCGCGCTGGAGGCGCTCGGGGCGATCGACGAGCGGCTCTGACTCAGCTCGGGACCACCAGGTGCGCGAACACCGCGCGGTGATCGCTGCCCGGCACGTCCAGCACCGAGTACGCCTGCGCAACCACGCCCGCGCTGGTCAGCACGTGATCGATGGTCACCCGCGGCACCCAGCCGCTGCCCCAGGTCGGGGTGAACCCGCCGCCGGTGACCTCGGCCGCGTCCGAATAGCCGCGCCCGAGCATCGTGCGCAGCGGCGTGTGGTCCAGCGTCCCGTTGAAGTCACCCGCGAGAACCCGGGCCGGGCCGCCCTCCGCGGGCGGTCCGGGCAGCGCGGTGATCTCGCGCAGCCATGATCCGGCGGTGTCCGCGCCCATCGGGTACAGCGGGTGCACCCCGACGAACTCGACGTCCCGCCCGCCGGGCAGGTCGATGCGCGCGGAGGGCTGCGCCAGCGAGGTCGGCGGCACCAGCGACAACTCGCGCATCGGGAAGCGGGAGGCGATCCCGGTCCCGTCCGCGCCGGGACGGGCGTGCACGACGCGGTGCGGCAGCAGCTCGCGCAGGCCCGCGCGGTCCAGCGCGGCGACTGCCTCCGGCGTGACCTCCTGCAGGCTCAGCACGTCGACCCGGCGGCTGCGCACCAACTCGACCACCCGCTCCGGCTGCGCTTGGCCGAAGTACAGGTTGACCGACAGCACCCGCAGCGGCGTGCCCTGCACGGGAGTCGGCGAGTCCGGGATTCCGCGGGGTAGCACCAGCACCGCCAGCAGCACCGTCAGCAGCGCGGCGACCAGCGTGCTGATCCACCGCCGCAACGCCAGCCCGAGCACGACCAGCACCACGCCGACCGGAAGTGCGTACTGCAGGATCGCGACCAGTGCGATCGTGTACCGGTTCTGCGTGTCGAAACCGAGCAGCACCGGCGCCGTCCACGCCAGCAGGCCGAGCACGGCGAGCGCGACCAGCGCGGTCACGGTGCCGCTCTTGCGCTTGCGGGGAGGTGGTTCGATCTCCTGCGGTTCGGCCACGGCCAGATCCATGCACTCCCCCCGACACCCGTTCCCGCACCGGCTGCCAGCGACCTGTGCGCCGACTGTCAGCCGTGCCCCCGATGATGGCGAGGATAGCGAAACGAGGAGGGGGAATGTCCCACGCGATCCAGGCCGAAGGTCTGGTGAAACGGTTCGGCGGCACCACGGCGCTGGACGGAATCGACCTGGCCGCGCCCACCGGCTCGATCCTCGGCGTGCTCGGACCGAACGGCGCGGGCAAGACCACCGCCGTGCGGATCCTGGCCACGCTGCTGCGGCCGGACGCGGGCGAAGCGCGCATCGCAGGGCACGACCTGCGCCGCGAAGCGGTGGCGGTGCGCAGCAAGATCGGGCTCACCGGGCAGTACGCCTCGGTGGACGAGGAACTGACCGGCACCGAGAACCTGGTGCTGATCGGCAGGTTGCTCGAGCTGCCCCGCCGCGAGGCGCGCGCCCGCTCCGCCGAGCTGCTGGAGCGCTTCGGCCTGTCCGACGCGGCGCACCGGTCGCTGAAGACCTACTCCGGCGGGATGCGCAGGCGGCTCGACCTGGCCGCCAGCCTGGTCGGCAGGCCCGAACTGCTCTACCTCGACGAACCCACCACCGGGCTGGACCCGCGCAGCCGCAACCAGGTGTGGGACATGGTCCGCACGCTCACCGAAGAAGGCGTCACCGTGCTGCTGACCACCCAATACCTGGAGGAGGCCGACCACCTCGCGGACCGCATCAGCGTGATCGACCACGGTCGGGTCGTCGCCGAGGGCCGCGCCGACGAGCTCAAGCGCCGCACCGGCAGCCAGACCCTGCTGGTGCGGCCGAGCGATCCCGCCGACGCCGCCGAGGTGTGGCGGATCGTCGCCGAACTCACCGCGGCCCAGCCCGCGACCGCCGACGAAGGCGCCTTGATCACCGCGCCGGTGGACGATCCCGTGCTGCTGTCCGCCCTGGTGCGCAGGCTCGACGACGCCGGGATCACCGCCGACGAGCTGGCGTTGCGGCTGCCCAGCCTGGACGAGGTTTTCCTGGCGCTGACCGGCAAACCGGCCGAGGAACCCGGCAGCGCCGGGACCGGACAGGAGGACGTGGCATGACCACCACCGTCGAACGTTCCGCCGACACCGCGGCGCAGCCGGTGGCGCACGGTCGCATCGGTCCGCTGCGGGCGGCCCGGCACGGCCTGGTGCTGGCCGGGCGCAGCGTCCTGAAGATCCGCAAGACTCCGGCGGCGCTGCTGGACGTGACCTTGCAGCCGGTCCTGTTCCTGGTCATGTTCGTCTACCTGCTCGGCGGCGCGATCGCCGCGGACACCGGCGCGTACCTGCAGATCACGCTGCCCGGCGTGATGGCGATGAACATGGTCTTCGGCAGCCTCGGCACCGGCATGCAGCTCAACACCGACATCAACAAGGGCGTGTTCGACCGGTTCCGCAGCCTGCCGATCGCCCGCTCGGCGCCGCTGGTCGGAGCCGTGCTCGGCGACATCGTCCGCTACATGGTGTCGCTGGCGGTGCTGCTGGTGGTGGCGACGCTGATGGGCTTCCGCATCCAGACCGGGCCGGTGCAGCTGGCGGCCGCGATCGTGGTGGTGCTGGCGTTCGCGCTGGTGATGTGCTGGATCACGGTGTTCATCGGGATGCTGGTGCGCAGCGAGCAGGCGGTGCCCGGGGTGGCGATGTCGGTCATGTTCCCGCTGACCATGGGAAGCAACGTGTTCGCGCCGACCGACACGATGCCCGGGTGGCTGCAGGCGTGGGTGAAGGTCAACCCGGTCACGCAGCTCGCGGACACCGCGCGCGGGCTGATGATCGGCGGGCCGGTGGCCGGTCCGCTCACCGCGACGGTGATCTGGATGGCGGTGATCGTGGCGGTGTTCTTCCCGCTCGCGATGTGGGCGTACAGCAGGCGGGTGTGAGCGGGTTGCGCCGGAGCACGCCGCCGGGTCGGGTCGGCACCGGATCGAGCCGTTCAGACCGGTGCCGCTCAGATCGGCGTCGATCGGGCCGGTGCCGATCAGGCCGGTGCGGATCAGGCCAGGGCCGATCCGAACAGGGCCGACCAGGCCGGGTCAGGCCAGCGTCGCGCGCAGCTCGTCGAAAGCCTCTTCGCGGCTGAGCGCGGCGCCGGCGTCGAACGCCTTGCGCCGGGTCTCCGGGTCCGGGTGCGCGGCGAGCTCCGCGAGCACGCCGCGCAGGTCCGGATCTCCCTCGTCCAGCACGCCGCGCAGCCGCACCGCCAGCCCGAGCATCCGCTCGGCACCCAGCGGATCACCGATGCGCAGCCGCCAGCGCGCCGCGATCTCGGCGATCGCGGCCACCGCGGGCATCTCCCGCACGCCCATGCCGCTGTCCAGCGCCAAGACCAGCCGTTCCCGCGTCGCCTCGTGCTCGTTCTCGTCGAGCAGCACCGGTGCGGCGGCCATTGCCGTCACCACCTGCGCGGGACCGGTGCGCGACATGTCCGAAGCCGCTTCTTCCGCCTCGGCCAGGTGCCGGTGCGCCTGCGCCCCCTGCTTTCCGTCGGCCGAGTGCAGGCGGAACGGCCCCAGCATCGCCACGCGCACCCGTCCAGCTTCGCAGCGGGCTTGAGCCGGATGCGCGGGATTTTTCAGCGCCCTGTGGATTGATCACGTAGTTGTCCACAAGAGGGGTCCACAGGAAGGCTTGTTATCCACAGCTCTGTGGATCAATGCGCCGAGTCGGGCGCGATTAGGATCACACGGCGAAGCGCCCGAGCGCGCTGGAATTATGGAATAACGGACATTCGCCCCTACCCGGTCGATCTCCGGATGATCCGCGGACCTGGCCGCGCCCGCCCCCACGGGACGCCGCGACCGGGCGAAGCCGCACCGACCAGCACAGCCCCTCTGCTGCCGACGCCACCGGAGTTCCCGATGCACTCGACCGCACTGGCCGCCGCGCCCGCCGAGCCGACCGGGTTCACCGCCTGGGTCATCGGCGTGATGGAAACTCTCGGCGGCCCCGGCGCCGGCCTGATCATCGCGATCGAGAACCTGTTCCCGCCGATCCCCAGCGAACTCATCCTGCCGCTGGCCGGGTTCACCGCCAGCCAGGGCAACATGAACATCTTCGCGGCGGTGCTGTGGACGACGGCCGGATCGCTGCTCGGCGCGCTCGCGCTGTACTGGCTCGGCCACGCGCTCGGCAGGGAGCGGATGCACCGGATCGCGGCGAAGATGCCGCTGGTCAAGCTCTCCGACGTGGACCGCACCGAGGCGTGGTTCGGCAAGCACGGCGTGAAGGCGGTGTTCTTCGGCCGGATGATCCCGCTGTTCCGCAGCTTCATCTCGCTGCCCGCAGGGGTGGAGAAGATGCCGCTGCCCACGTTCGTGCTGTTCACCAGCCTCGGCAGCCTGATCTGGAACACCGTGTTCGTGGTGGCGGGCTACCTGCTCGGGCAGAACTGGTACCTCGTCGAGCAGTACGCGGGCATCCTCTCCAAGGTCGTCCTGGCCGTGGTCGCACTGGCCATCGCCTACTTCGTGATCTCCCGCGTCCGGCAAACCCGCCGCGAGCGCGACGAGGCGGACGATGCGGATGCCCCCACCGACCAGTTCCCCCGCGTCACCCACCCCGAAAGCCCCACCGAACGCCTCCCCCGCATCCGCTGACGCCCCGCTTTCTCGGAGTGAACGACCTGTTCGCCCCATCCAGCAGGACCAACGGTCCGTTCGCTCCCCGTCGGTGGTCGAAAACCGCAAACGCGAAGCGGCCCCCGCACCAAGAGAAGGGTGCGGGGGCCGCGTTCGTCAGCGGAGCTCGTCAGGTCACTCCGACTCGCGGTTCTCGCCGGACTCCTCCGACGAGCCCGACGGGCCGGTCGAGGAGGCCAGGTCCACCGGCGGGGAGTCCGGGACCAGGCCCGGCTTCGTCTCGCCGCGGAAGGTGAACTGCGCCTGGTCGTCGGAGCCTTCGCCGTCCCAGCCCTCGACGTCCACGATCACGATCTGCCCGGCCTCGACCTCGCCGAACAGGATCTTCTCGGACAGCCGGTCCTCCACCTCGCGCTGGATCGTGCGGCGCAGCGGCCGCGCACCCAGCACCGGGTCGAACCCGCGCTTGGCCAGCAGCTTCTTCGCGGTCGAGGTCAGCTCCAAGGACATGTCCTTGCCCTTGAGCGCCTTCTCCACCCGGCCGGTGAGCAGGTCCACCATCTGCACGATCTCGTTCTCGGTCAGCTGGTGGAACACGATCACGTCGTCGATGCGGTTCAGGAACTCCGGCCGGAAGTGCTTCTTCATCTCCTCGTTGACCTTGGACTTCATCCGCTCGTAGTTGGACTCCGCCGAGTTCCCCGCGGAGAAGCCCAGGCCCACGGCCTTGGAGATGTCGCCCGTGCCCAAGTTCGAGGTGAAGATCAGCACGGTGTTCTTGAAGTCCACCGTGCGGCCCTGACCGTCGGTCAGGCGGCCGTCCTCCAACACCTGCAGCAGCGTGTTGTAGATCTCCTGGTGCGCCTTCTCGATCTCGTCGAACAGCACCACCGAGAACGGCTTGCGCCGCACCTTCTCGGTCAGCTGCCCGCCTTCCTCGTAACCGACGTAGCCCGGAGGGGCGCCGAACAGCCGGGAGGCCGTGTAGCGGTCGTGGAACTCGCCCATGTCGATCTGAACGAGCGCGTCGTCGTCGCCGAACAGGAACTCCGCCAGCGCCTTGGACAGCTCGGTCTTACCCACACCGGACGGGCCGGCGAAGATGAACGAACCGGACGGGCGCTTGGGGTCCTTCAACCCGGCACGAGTGCGGCGGATCGCCTGCGACACGGCCTTGACCGCGTCCTCCTGGCCGATGATCCGCTTGTGCAGCTCGTCCTCCATGCGGAGCAGCCGCGTGGTCTCCTCCTCGGTGAGCTTGAACACCGGGATGCCGGTCCAGTTCGCCAGCACCTCGGCGATCTGCTCGTCGTCGACCTCCGCGACGACGTCCAGGTCACCGGCCTTCCACTGCTTCTCCCGCTCCTCCTTCTGGCCGAGGAGCTGCTTCTCCTCGTCCCGCAGGCGGGCGGCCCGCTCGAAGTCCTGCGCGTCGATCGCGGACTCCTTGTCGCGGCGCACGTCGGCGATCTTCTCGTCGAACTCGCGCAGGTCCGGCGGCGCGGTCATGCGCCGGATGCGCATCCGGGCGCCCGCCTCGTCGATCAGGTCGATCGCCTTGTCCGGCAGGTAGCGGTCGTTGATGTAGCGGTCCGCCAGGCTGGCCGCCGAGGCCAGCGCGCCGTCGGTGATGGACACCCGGTGGTGCGCCTCGTAGCGGTCGCGGAGGCCCTTGAGGATCTCCACGGTGTGCTCCAGCGAGGGCTCGCCCACCTGGATCGGCTGGAAGCGGCGCTCCAGCGCCGGGTCCTTCTCGACGTACTTGCGGTACTCCTCGAGCGTGGTGGCGCCGATCGTCTGCAGCTCGCCGCGGGCCAGCATCGGCTTGAGGATGCTCGCGGCGTCTATGGCGCCTTCTGCCGCTCCGGCGCCGACGAGGGTGTGGATCTCGTCGATGAACAGGATGATGTCGCCGCGGGTCTTGATCTCCTTGAGCACCTTCTTCAGGCGCTCCTCGAAGTCACCGCGGTAGCGGGAGCCGGCGACCAGCGAACCCAGGTCGAGGGTGTAGAGCTGCTTCTCCTTGAGCGTCTCGGGCACCTCGCCCTTGACGACCTTCTGCGCCAGGCCCTCGACGACGGCGGTCTTGCCGACACCGGCCTCGCCGATCATCACCGGGTTGTTCTTGGTGCGGCGCGAGAGCACCTGCATGATGCGCTCGATCTCCTTGTCCCGGCCGATCACCGGGTCGAGCTTCGACTCGCGCGCGCTCTGCGTGAGGTTGCGGCCGAACTGGTCGAGCACCAGCGACGAGGACGGCGTGCCCTCCCCGCGGCCACCGGCCTCGGCCGGTTCCTTGCCCTGGTAGCCGGACAGCAGCTGCAGCACCTGCTGGCGCACCCGGTTCAGATCCGCGCCAAGCTTGACCAGCACCTGCGCGGCGACGCCCTCGCCTTCGCGGATCAGCCCGAGCAGGATGTGCTCGGTGCCGATGTAGTTGTGGCCGAGCTGCAGCGCCTCGCGCAGCGACAGCTCCAGCACCTTCTTCGCCCGTGGGGTGAACGGGATGTGACCGCTCGGGGCCTGCTGGCCCTGGCCGATGATCTCCTCGACCTGCTGGCGCACGCCTTCCAGGGCGATGCCCAGCGACTCCAGCGCCTTGGCGGCGACACCCTCACCCTCGTGGATCAAGCCCAGGAGAATGTGCTCGGTGCCGATGTAGTTGTGGTTGAGCATCCGGGCCTCTTCTTGGGCCAGGACGACCACCCGCCTCGCGCGGTCGGTGAACCTCTCGAACATTCGCACTCCCTGACTGCTGCGCCGGCGGTGTTGTACCGGGACACGGCTCCTGCCTCGCCGATGCCCACGATGGGTTCAGCACGCTGGGGTCCACTGTAGTAGCCCCACCCCGCCACGGTCCGCGCCCGCTGGCAGCCCGCTGTTCACTTTCGTCCTCTACCGTGCGGTTCAACGAGCCGCTGTGCTGCGACATTCCGCCGGGGCAGGGCAATGGGGGCGGTGTCCGCTCACCGCGAACACGGCCGCTTTCCGCAGGTCGATTGCACTCGTTCGGGTGTCACCGACCGGTCTCGTTCGGCACGCTGGGCGTTTGCCGGCCGCCTACGGGCACCACCATCGGAGTACCCGCGACCGGGTCCGGAATCACCTTGGCGTTCAACCCGAAGACATCCGCCAGCAATTCCTCGGTGAGCACCTCGCCCGGCGCCCCCTCGGCCACGATCGCCCCGTCGCGCATCGCGACCAGCCGGTCCGCGTAGCGGGCGGCCAGGTTCAGGTCGTGCAGCACCATGACCACGGTCCGCCCGCTGTCGTCGTGCAGCCTGCCGATCAGGTCCAGCACCTCCACCTGATGCGAGAGGTCCAGGTACGTCGTGGGCTCGTCGAGCAGCAGCAGATCGGTGCCCTGCGCCAGCGCCATGGACAGCCAGGCGCGCTGCCGCTGGCCGCCGGAGAGCTCGTCGACCGCGCGCTCCGCCAGGTCGCCGATGCCGGTCAACGCCAGCGACTCGGCCACCGCCCGCTCGTCGTCCGAGGACCACTGCCGGTACCAGGACTGGTGCGGGTGCCTGCCGCGCGCGACCAGATCGGCCACCGTCAGCCCCTCCGGCGCCTGCGGCGACTGCGGCAGCAGGCCGAGCACGCGGGCGACCTCCTTGGTCGGCATCTTGTGGATCTGCTTGCCGTCCAGCAGCACCTGCCCGCTCTTCGGCGGCAGCAGCCGCGCCAGCGCGCGCAGCAGGGTCGACTTGCCGCAGCCGTTCGGCCCGATCACGGCCGAGATCGTGCCGTCCGGCACGTCGATGTCGAGGCCGTCCACGACGACCCGTTCGCCGTAGGCCAGCCGCAGCCCGCGGCCGCGCAACCGCTGGTCGGCTGCGGAGCCGGTGAGCGGCTGGGTGGGTGTGGACACGGGTGAGGTCATGCGTGGTCCTCCCGGTACCGACGGACGAGCAGGTAGATCAGGTATGGGGCGCCCAGGATCGCGGTCACGATGCCGACCGGGAGTTCCATGGCGCCGAAGGCGGTCCGGGACAGCAGGTCGGCCACGACCACCAGCACCGCGCCGAACACCAGCGATGCGACCAGGGGTGGTCGTGCCGCCCGCGCCATCCGCATCGCGATCTGCGGCGCTGCGAGCGCCACGAACTGCACCGGTCCCGCGGCTGCGGTCGCGACCGAGGCCAGCACGACCGAAGCCAGCAGCAGCGCGCCCCGCGCCAGGTCGGTCCGCACGCCCAGCCCGCGGACGGTGTCGTCGTCGAACTGCAACGCCCCGAGCACGTGCGCGCCGAGCAGCGCCAGCGGCAGCAGCACCGCCAGCGCGATCGCCGTCGGCACCACGTGCTCCCAGCCGCGCGCGTTGAGGCTGCCGGTCAGCCACACCATCGCGCGCCCCGCGTCGTTGACGTCGCCGACGGTCAGCAGCCAGTACGTGGCGTTTCCGGCCAACGCGGAGACGCCCACGCCGACCAGCACGATCCGGTAGGAGTCGACGCCCTGGCGATAGGCCAGCAGGTAGATCGCCAGCCCGGCGAGCAGTCCGCCGATCAGCGCGACCACCGGCAGGCCGATCGCCGAAGCCGCGCCGAGCCCGCTGCCGAGCACGATCATCGTGGTCGCCGCCAGCCCCGCGCCCGAGGTGATGCCCAGCATGTCCGGACTGGCCAGCGGGTTGCGCGCGACCGCCTGGGTGATCGCGCCCGCCAGCCCGAGCGCTGCGCCGACCAGCAGGCCGGTCAGCGCCCGCGGCATCCGCAGCGTGAACACGATGAGCTGATCCGCGCGGTCACCGCCGCCGAACAACGTCGCCAGCACCTGACCCGGGCTGATCGGGTACGTCCCGATGGCGACGTCTAGCACCAGCCCGGCGAGCAGCACCACGAGCCCGCCGAACAGCACCAGCAGTGGCCGGGCGCGCAGCACTCCGGACAGCGGACCGACCCGCACCGGCGAGCGGCCGGGTACCCGCTTGGGGCTCTCGAGTAGCTGAGTCACAGCCGCACCAGCCTCCTGCGCCGCACCAGCGCGATGAAGAACGGGGCGCCGACCATCGCGAGCATCACTCCGACCTGCACCTCGGCGGGCCGCGCGACCAGCCGGCCCACGACGTCCGCGAGCAGCACCAGGGAAGCGCCCAGCAACGCGGAGAACGGCAGCAGCCAGCGGTGATCGGAACCGGTGAAGAACCGCGCGATGTGCGGCACGACGAGCCCGACGAAGCTGATCGGCCCGCACACCGCCGCCGCACCGCCGACCAGCACTGCGATCGCGAGCAGCCCGAGCCGGCGGGTCCACTCGACGCGGTGGCCCAGCCCGCGGGCCACGTCGTCGCCCAGCGACAGCGCGTTGAGCCCGGAAGCGTTCGCCAACGCCAGCACCATCCCGGCCACCAGGAACGGCGCCACCTGCCAGAGCACGCCGGGGTCGGTGATCGCGATCGAGCCGACCTTCCAGAACCGGTAGGTGTCCAGGCTCTCCTGATCGGTCAGCACCAGCGCCGAGGTCAACGCCTGCAGCAGAGCGCTGATCGCCATGCCCGCCAGCGCGAGCGTCACGGGTGTCGACCCGCCGCGGCCCATCGAGCCGATGGCGAACACGGCGATCGCACCGAGCAGCGCGCCGACGAACGCGAACCAGATGTAGCCGTAGAGGCTGCTGATGCCGAACGAGTACACCGCGAGCACCACCGCGAGCGCGGCGCCCTGGGTGATGCCGAGGATGCCGGGGTCGGCGATCGGGTTGCGGGTGTGGCCCTGCATCAACGCGCCGGCCAGGCCGAGCGCGGCACCGGCCAGCACGCCGACCAGCGTCCGGGGCAGCCGGAGCTGCTGCACGATCAGATCGTTCTCCGCGCCCGCGGGCGCGATCAGCGCCTGCCAGACGTCGCCGAGCGGGATGGACTTCGCCCCGGCCGCGACGCTGAGCAGGCAGCTCACCACGAGCACGCCGAGCAGCACCGCCAACCCGAGCAGCCGCCGCCTGCGCCGGGAACCCAGCCGCGCGGCCGCGGGTGCGGATCCCCGCTCAGAGCCGTCAGCAGAGCCGTTTGCCGGGCCGCCTGCTGGGCCGCCTGCCGGGCCGTCGGGTGGGCCGTCGGCGGTGCCCGCGGCGGTCGCGCCGCTCCCGCTTGGTCTCAAAGCGTCCACTCCCAGCTCGTCCGGCTCGTTCCGGCACCCAAGTTAGGTTAGGCCGTCCTAAGGCTAGCCGACCGGTCCGGCGAAGCCGACCGTTTTCCTTCGAGCCGGAGCATCCGGACACCTCACACCGGGCGCTGGTCCCGGCACCGGGCGTGCGACCGACGGGAAGCGGGCGCGGGTTTCCGCGCGGTGCGCTGTTTTTCCACTCGGCACGCACGGTGCCGTTTCATGCGCCGCGCGCGACGCCGTTCGGCGAACCGCGCGCACTGCGCTCGCTGCCGCATATCGGTTTGCTCTGTCCGGCAGAACGAGGCACGACCGCTGCGGCAATCTTGCGGCGAACGGGTCAGCACGGTGCAAAAAATCCGCTGCCCGCGAGCCGGAACGCAGCGCGCGAACATCCGAACCGCTCGTTTCGCGACCCGCGGGCGACCGCGGGCGGACGCGGAAAGAAACCGGCGAGTTCGGATGCGAAACGACCACCGACGCCGCGGCGACGCGCGGTGAGAAGTTGCGAGCCGAGAACATTCGGCGCACGCCCGCATCGGCAGGCACCAAACGAGCGGCGGAACGCCGAACATCCGGATAGCCGAACAGCACTCGGCACCGCACACCCGAACACCGAAAGTGACAATCCGATCAACGGCCGATGCCTGCGCGGCGCCCGCGGATTCGACACCGACCGGCAATCCCGCGGCGCTCGCGCGAACCGGGCGAGCACTCCCGGTCACTTCTCGATCCCACGCGCCCGCGAAACAACGCGCCGGAGTCGTGATCGGTATCCGCCCGAGCCGCGAACAACCGGCGCACAACGATCAGGGGGCGCCGGGATCACCCGGCGCCCCCTGATCGCGACTGCTTCAGTTCGCCTTGTGGTATTGGTCGACGATGTCGGCGGGGATGCGGCCCCGGTCCGAGACCTTCAGGCCGCGCTTGCGCGCCCATTCCCGAATCGCCTGGTTCTGCTCCCGGTCCGCGCTGGTGGAACCGCTCGAGGAGCGCCCGCTCGAGGACGGCCGCGGGCCGGGCTTCTTGCGCCCACCGGCCCGCCGGGCGCTGGAGACGTAGCCGGACAGCGCGTCGCGCAACTCGCTCGCATTGTCGTTGGAAAGGTCGATCTGGTACGAGACGCCGTCCAGCGCGAACTCGACTGTTTCATCGGCCTGTCCGCCGTCCAGATCGTCGACAAGCGTGACCGTGACCTTCTGCGCCATGGTGGCAATCCTCCCCGGAGTTTGTGCGATAAACCTGATGACGACACCTGGCGCCGTGACCTGGACAGGCGGCCCGGACTCCGCACCGGGACTCTCCCACCGAGCCGCTGGCTGGGCGCTATTGCCGAACTGCTCCACCCGACCTTCCCGTTCCGGCGCACTCGGGGTGCGCCGACCGGGCCACCGGACTCCGGCGGCGGTTGCCCGGAAGTGACTCGCAAGCGGTCCTTCTTCGGGCGGTGCCACCGAGCCGGCGATGAAGTTCGACAGCGCACAACCGAGTTGAACAATCGCCTTCCGGTTGGAGCGTTCGCCGAAGCCGTCATCGGCCGTATCGAAGCTGCCGTCGCAGCTGTCATAGGAGCCGTCACCGAACATTGTCACGGTCAGGTTAGCGCAGCGACTCGGCAAACGCACTCACCCCGCCGAGGAAAATCCTAGGGGACTCCCCGGATCGGGTCATTCCGGGCGAGCTCTCCGAAGCGGATCGAGCCGATACCCACTCGTCGCACCGCATGGTCTCCGGTACTGCCATTCCTGCACCGCCGACGGCATTCCGCACTCCGCGGCAAGCAGAAAGCACGCACTCACCGGGCCGCGACCTCGCCCGCAGCCGAACTTCCCGATGACCGCACCGGTTCCGCGTGGCAAGCGTCGGACTATCCCTCACGAGTAACGAGCGCGGTGCGGGATACCGATTTCGCAGCGGCGCCGGATCAGCGGAAGTTGCGGTCGTAGACCAACCGCAGCCCGAGCAGCGTCAGATCCGGCACGTGCTGGGTGATCGTTCGCGATTCGGCGACGACCAGTGGCGCGAGACCACCGGTGGCCAGCACCGTCGTCGGGCCGCCGTGGGTGGATTCCAGTTCCGCCACGATCTGCTCCACCAGCCCGTCGACCTGACCCGCGAAACCGAACAGGATCCCGGATTGCAGGCACTCCACGGTGTTCTTGCCGATCACCGAGCGGGGCCGGGTGAGTTCGACCTTGCGCAGCTGCGCGGCGCGGGAGGCCAGCGCGTCCAACGAGATCTCCACACCGGGCGCGAACGCGCCGCCGAGGAACTCCCCTTTCGACGAGATCACATCGACGTTCGTGGACGTACCGAAATCCACCACCACGCAGTTCGTGGAATGCAGGTGGTGCGCGGCCAAGGTGTTGATGACCCGGTCCGCGCCGACCTCCTTCGGGTTGTCCACCAGCAGCGGAACCCCGGTGCGCACACCCGGTTCCACCACGACTCGCGGCACCTCGTCCCAATAGCGGCCGAGCATCACGCGCAGTTCGCGCAGCAACGCGGGAACCGTGGACAACGCGGAGATGCCGGTTATCCCGTCGGCGTGCGAGCCGAGCAGACCGCGCACGGTCAGCGCGAGCTCGTCAGCCGTCATCCGCGGTTCGGTCCGCATCCGCCAGTCCCGCACCAGCCCGCCGTCCGCGCGATCCGCCCCGTCCGCTTCGTCGTAGAGGCCGAGGGTGATGTTGGTGTTGCCGACGTCCAGGGCGAGCAGCACCGGCTTCCTTCCTTCCAGATTTCGCCGCGGGGCGGGCTTCGGGGCGGGTCCGGCCGGTCAGGCTTCGGGACGGGCCAGCAGCGCGTCGAGGCGCGTGGCGTCGTCGGTCTCGGCGGGCGCCGCGGAATCCGCCGGTTCGACGGCGCTGGTGGCGAGCCCGGAACCTGCCGGGGCGGAACCCGGATCGGCGCCGCGTTCGACCACCGCGTTGTCCGCGTCGACGAAGACCACGTTGGCCTCGCGGCTGCGCGCCTCCGCCTCGTCCATCACCCCGTAGGCGATCAGGATGACCAGGTCACCGGGCTCGACCAGGTGCGCGGCCGCGCCGTTGATGCCGAGCACTCCGGACCCGCGCGCACCGGTGATCACGTAGGTCTCCAGCCGCGCCCCGTTGGTCACGTCGACGATCGTGACCTGCTCGCCCGCCAGCAGGTCGGCGGCGTCCATCAGGTCCGCGTCCACCGTGACGGATCCGACGTAGTGCAGGTCCGACCGGGTCACCGTGGCCCGGTGGATCTTCGACTTGAGCATCGTGCGGAACATCGGGACAGCTCCCCTTCATCCACCGCCGCAGCGGTCCGGCACCGGCCGCGGCGTCACTGGGAGCCCAGCACCACGAGCGCGTTGTCGATCAACCTGGTGGTGCCGACCTTCGCCGCCACCAGCAGCCGGGCTTCTCCGGACTCCGGTGCGGGCCCGAGTTCGGTGTCCCGCAGCTCCAGGTAGTCCGGCTGCACGAGCGGTTCCGCGTCGAGCACCTCGCGCGCGGCGGCGACCACCGCCGACGCCCCGGAACGACCCGCGTGCGCACCGGCGGCCATCGCCGCGGACAGCGCGAGCGCGGCGCGGCGCTGCTGCTCGTCCAAGTAGCCGTTGCGCGAGGACAGGGCCAGCCCGTCGGCGTTGCGCACGGTCGGCACGCCCTGGATACCGGTGTCGAAGTTCAGCTCCCTGGCCATCCGGCGGATCAACACCAGCTGCTGGTAGTCCTTCTCGCCGAACAGCGCGTAGTCCGGGCGCACGATGCCGAGCAGCTTCGCGACCACGGTCAGCACCCCGTCGAAGTGGCCGGGCCTGCTGGCGCCTTCGAGCTGTTCGCCGATGGATCCCGCGGTGACGCCGATCTGCGGGTCCGGGCCGTACATCTGCGCCGGTTCCGGTGCCAGCACGAGCTCGGCGCCTTCCGCGCGGCAGACCTCCAGATCGGCTTCCTGCGAACGCGGGTAGCGGTCGAAGTCCTCGCCCGGCCCGAACTGCAGCGGGTTCACGAAGATCGACACGACGGCCACCGAGTTCGGCACCTTGCGCGCCGCGCGGATCAGCTCGACGTGCCCGGCGTGCAGCGCGCCCATCGTCGGCACCAGCACGACCTGCCGCCCCGTCGCGCGCAGCGCCCGCGTGACCTTCGCCAGCTCGGCGGGCATGCGGTGCACGGTGAGCTCTCGCGGCGTGAAACCGGGGCCTGCACCAACGCTGTTCGCTGTGGTCATCGCTGCTCCTCGTCCAGCACGTCGGTCACTTCGGAAGCCGAGTGCCGGTCCAGCAACCCGGCCTGCTCGGCGCGCGCCGCGGTGCGGCGGGCCAGCTCCGCGTAGCCGGCGGAGACCTCCGGCGCGGACTCGCGCAGTTCGGCGAGGTGCGCCCGGACCGTGCCGGTGTCGCCCCGCGAAACCGGGCCGGTCAGCCCCTTGTCGCCGAAGCGCAGCGCGTTGTCCAGCGAGGCCGACAGGATCGGCGCCAGCACTCGTTCCGGGATCTCGACACCCGCGCCGCGCAGCAGGTCCGAGCACTCGTTGATCAGGGTGATCAGGTGGTTCGCGCCGTGCGAGAGCGCGGTGTGGTACAGCCGCCGGGCCTGCTCGGGCACCCGCACCGGTTCCGCGCCGAGTTCGAGCGCGAGCACTTCGCCGACGTTCCAGGAGGCTTCGTCCGCCCCGGCGGCGGTGACGGCCGCGCAGGCGCTCGCCAACCGCTCGACGTCCTCGGGTCGGCCGGTGAACGTCATCGCCGGGTGCAGCGCCAGCGGCAGCACGCCGACCTCCGCTGCGGGTTCGAGCACGGCGACGCCGTGCGCGCCGCAGGTGTGCACCAAGATCTGCCCGGAGCGCAGCGAGCCGGTGGCGACCAGGCCGCGCACCAGACCGGCGAGCACGTCGTCGGGCACCGCGAGCAGCACCAGATCGGCGGAGTTCGCGACCTCGTCGGGCGGGCGCACCGGAACTTGCGGCAGCAGCTCCTCGGCGCGGCGCAGCGACGCGGCGGAAACACCGGAGACCGCGACGACCTCGTGCCCGGCGCGCTGGAACGCTGCTCCCAGCACGGCGCCCACTCGGCCCGCGGAGATCACGCCGACCCGTAGCCGCGGGCCGTCGCCCCGGCGGGCCGGACGCCCGGCAGACATCGCCACGTCGTCCTCCCTACCTGTTCCAGTCCCGAACCGGGTACCGGACAGCAGCGCGAGAGTAGCCCGCGCGATGCGGTGCGCGGACAGGCGGGTGGGCAGGATTACGCGGGCGGTTCGGCCGGGCCGGGGCGATCAGGCCGCCGGGGCGGGAGCGTTGCCGCGTCCGCGTCGTGCCGGTGGTGCGGTCCCTCCGAGCTGCCGGACGGACTAGCCCGGGCGGTGCTGATCCGGCGGCGGGTTCGGGTGCGGCCGGTTCGGCGGGTGCTGACCCGGCGGGGATTGCGGAGGCCTGTGCTGCGGACCGTGGGGCTGCGCGTTCGGCGGATCGTGCGGGTTGCGCACCGGCTGGCCGGGTGCGGGCCGCGCGCCCGGGGGCGGGCCCGGCTGGGGCGGGGGCTGCTGGTGCGGGGCTTGCTGGTGCGGGGCTTGCTGGTGCGGGGCTTGCTGATTCGGCCCCTGCTGATTCGGCCGGGCCGCCCGGCCCGCCTGATTCGCGTCCTCCTGCGCGTCGTCCGGAACCGTCGGCCACACCGCCGGGCGCCGCACGCTCTGCGTCAGCTCGTGGATCTTGACCCGAGCGGTCTGGAACCCCTCCCGCGACCCGACGGCCTCCCGCCGGGCGGCCTTGAGCTCCTCGATCAGCTGCTCCCGCCGCGCGCGGCGCACCGCACTGGTGGTGCGCCCCTCGGCCGCGCGGTGCTGCAGGAACGCCAACTCGGTCACCGCGATCTGGTAGTCCCGCACCGCCTTCGCGGCATCCGCGCCCGCGCTGCGGCGCACTTTGCGCAACCAGCCCTGTCGGCCCGCCAGCGAAGCCAGCATCTCCACCTCGCTGCGCACGATCAGCCCGGCCCGCTGCAGCACCGGCAGCTGGTCCACGACGATCCGCTGCTCCCGCTTGCGCTGCCAGACGATCAGCCAGCCGGTGCCCGCGAAGATCGGCACCATGATCAGGAAGTACATGTTCAGGAAGCCCGTACCGCTGAGCAGCGTCGAAGCGTTCCAAGCCGCGTGCAGCACCACCGCGCCGAGGTAGCCCAGCAACGGCCACAGCACGCGCCGCCGGTTGTCGGCGGTGCGCGAGGCCAGCCCGATGCCGATGCCGACCATCGCGCTGAACAGCGGGTGCGAGAACGGCGCGAGCACGCCGCGCAGGATGAACACCGCGACCACCCCGCCCGTGGCGTTGCCCAGGCCGCCCTCCGCGAACGCCTTGCCGAAGTACAGGATGTTCTCGGTGAACGCGAAGCCCGCCGCGGTCAGGCTCGCGTAGACGATGCCGTCGACCAGGCCGTTGAACTCCGAGCGCCGCCGGAACCACAGCGCCACCACGAACAGCGCCTTGGCGCCCTCCTCCACCAGCGGGGCCATCAGCGCGCGCTCGAAGAAGACGTGCCTGCTGGGGCCGAACAGCAGCTCACCGAGCCCGACCACCGAGTCGTTGAGCAGCAACGAGCACGCCGTGGCACCACCCGCGCCCCACAGGAACGCGCCGAGCATGAGCAGCGGCGGCTCCGGTTCCCAGCGGTCGATCCACACGATGGCGGCGAACACGACGCCCACCGGGATCAACGCCGCCAACGCGCCGACCAGCGCGGGCAGCGCACCGACCCGGGAGGTGGCCACGCCGACCATCACCAGACCGACCACGCCGAGCACCAGCAGACCGGCCACCGGCAGACCGACCGCGGAATGCTTGCGGGTCTGCAGCCTGCGCGCACCGGAGAGGTCGGGACCGGGAAGATCAGGATGGGACACGCCCGAAACCTTAGAACGCGGCCGGGCCGCCCGGGACCGCCCGGGCGGCGATCTGCGCGCTGACCGGTCCGGCAAAATCGTCGCAACGCCTCGGCGAAGCGTTCAGGGCGATGCGGGTGGGCAGGCCGCGCGGCTCAGTCGCTGCGGCGACGACGGCGCTTCGACGCGGAGCCGCGCGAATCGCCGTAGGCGGCGAGCAGGTCGGTGACCGAAGTGCCCTCGGTGTGCGCTCCGGCCGCGTTCGACGGATCCGCTTCTTGCGGCTCGGCCGGTTGCTGCGGCTTCGCCGGTGCTCCAGCGGGATTCCCCGGTGCTGCTGCGGAGGTTTCCGGTGGCCCTGAGTGGTGTTGCGCAGGCGGGGCGGAGTTTTGCGGCGCCGCCGCGCGGTCCTGCGTCGACGCCGGGGAACTTTCTGGTGCCGCAGCGCTTTTCGATTGCACGGCAGGTTGTTCGGCCGTCATGGCCGGATTGCCCACCCCGGCCTGCTGGGGATGCCCGCCGGTTGCCTGCGCACCAGCGGCCGGCGTCGGCTGGTGCGCGGCGGCGCGCCCGGTCGCGGCGGGGTTGCCCGCGAGAGCCTCCTGCACATCGGTGCCGCCGTTCACCGGGATCTCCCCGGTCCGGCTCGCCGGGTGCTCCCGCGGCCGCTGGATCGGCGGTTGCGGCTGCTGCGCGGGCCACGCGCCCTGCGCGACGTTGCGCGGTTTCCGCGGTTCCGGCTGCCGGGGCGCGGGTCTGCCCTGCTGCGGACGGGACTTGCGCGGACGCGGCTGGCGCGGCGGTTGCTGCTCGCCCACGTGCGGATCCACCTGGCCCTGCACACCGGTGGAGAGCTTGCCGCGGCCGTCGCCGTGCTGGATCACCCGCGGCTGGTTCCCGGTGCCGCCGTGCTCGGCCAGCGAGCGCAGCCGGGTGGACTCCGCGCGCAGCGCGACCCGCTCGAACAGCACGTCGCCGCCGAGCACCTTCTCCAGGTTCTCCCGCAGCGACTGCAGCTCCGCCTTCAACGCCTGGATCTCGGTGTCGGACTGCTCGGCGGCCTTGCGCCGGGCGTCGGCTTCGGCCTCGGCCTCGAACTCACGGCGAGCGGCGATCTCGCGCTCCAGCTCCAGCTCGTAGATCCGCTGCCGCTCGTCGGAGCGCTCCGCCTCGGCCGCGACCTTGGCGCGCAGCTTGGCCACCGCGAACGCGCCGAGCAGCGCCGCCCACAGCGCCGCCACCAAGCCCAGTTTGAGCACCCGCGAGTCGTCGCTGAGCACCATCACCGCGGCCGCCGCGGCGGCGAGCACGACCGTGCCGATCCACAGCGCCGAGGTGTGTCGAGGCGCGTGTTCGGGGCGGCCGGAGCTGGTCATGTCCGCACGGTACCCGGCGGTTATCTGTTCGAGATCCGCAGGGAACCGACCGCTCGGCATGTTCCGCGGCGCGCACCAGTGCCATACCTCCGGACGGCCGAGCCGTTGTTTTCCGCGTGAGAGAAACCCGCGGAGTCACTCCTCGTCGTCGTGCTCTTCGGGGTCGTCCGGATTGCGCAGGCAGTGCTCCAGCCACAACCCGGCCGCCACCAGCAGCGCCGCGCTCACCAGCCCGATGACGGCCGCCGGGGTGTCCGAGGCCGCGGCCTGCACTTCGCCGCGCATCGGCAGCAGGAAGCCGAGCAGGCCGAGCCACACCCCGCCCATGATCGCGCCGGCCATCGAGGAAGCCTTCGCCAGCGCGACCGCGCGCGCCGCGGTCAGCGAATCCACCGGCTCGGTACCGGACTTGCGCAGGATCCGCGGCCGCATGGTGCTGGCCAGGATCACGTCGACGATCGCGACCAGCAGCAACGTCGCGCCCGCGAGCGCGGGCAGCCGCGGCAGTCCGCCATAGGCTGCGCGGCAGCCCAGGTACGCCAGCGCACCCGCCACGACGGCGGCGATGACGAGGTGCCGGATCTGGGTGAAGCTCATCCGCTCTTGCTGCCGAGGTGCCACCGGACCAGCATCCCACCGCGCGGCCCCGTGCCCGCCACGCCCCGCAGCGGAAATCGGGCTTGCACTTCCAGCGGCTGGAAGGCGGAAGGTGACCGGCGTGGACGACGACCAGCGCTACAGCATCGGAGAGCTCAGCCGCCGCACGGGCCTGAGCGCCAAGACGATCCGGTTCTACTCCGACGAGGGCCTGGTCCCGCCCACCGACCGCACCTCCGCGGGCCACCGCCGCTACGACGTGACCGCGATGGCCCGGCTCGAACTGGTGCGCACGTTGCGCGACCTCGGTGCCGGTCTCGGCGAGGTACGCCGCGTGCTGGCCGCCGAGACGGATCTGCCGTCGCTGGCGCAGCGGCAGCTTCAGCTGGTGGAGGAGCAGTTGCGGCGGCTGCGGACGCGGCGGGCCGTGCTGCGCGCGGTCGTCCGGGAGCAGAAGACGACCGAAGAGGTGAGGCTCATGCACAAGCTCGCGCAGATGTCGGACGGCGAGCGCGACCGGCTGATCGACGAGTTCTGGGACTACACGATCAGCGGGCTGGACATCGACGAGGAATTCGCCGAGTGGATGCGTTCGGCGAAACCCCGGTTGCCGGACGACCCGAATCCCGCGCAGGTCGAAGCGTGGGTGGAACTGGCCGAGCTGATCAACGACCAGAGCTTCCGCGCCGCGGTGCGGGAGATGTGGCGCCGGCAGGCCGAGCGGATGGCGGCGGGCGACGAGGTTCCCGTGCAGACCCCGGACCAGGCGGCGCAGTGGTGGTCGCTGCACGACGACGTCAACGCGGCCGAGCAGGCGGGCACGGCGCCGGACTCGGCTCGTGGCCGGGAGCTAGCCGAGCGGGCCGCCCGGACCTACGCCGAGCAGCTCGGCACCGCCGACTCGCCGCAGGTCCGCGGCGAGCTGGCGGAGTTCCTGGCGCAGCCGGTCGACGAGCGGATGTCGCGCTACTGGGAGCTGCTGGCGATCATCAACGACTGGCCCGCGCACCCGACCAGGCAGGCCGGGATGCACTGGCTCGCCGCCGCGGTGCGCGGCACGCTGGATTGATCCACTCTGGACTGATCCCTGCTGAGCCTGATCCGCGCTCGCCCTCCCGCCGACACGCCCGCCCACCCGCCGAACGGTGCACTTGCACCCGGAGTGAACGACCTCTTCGCCCTACAAGACTGGGCGAACGGTCCGTTCACTCATTGCGGAAATCGCAGCAGAGCGCCGGTTTCCGGGCGTGTCGGCGCAGCGCGGAGCTCGGGTCGGAGCGAACAGGCGGTTCTTCAGCGCGGAATGCGCAGCGCGAGGTCCGGGCGAGCACGCACTGCTTCGAGGTCGGCAGCGGGCAAGGCATCGCGCAGCGCCGCGACCCGACCGCGCCCGGGCAGCACCGCCTCCGGCTCGACCGCGAGCCACGGGATCAGCACCGTCGCCCGGCTCGGCGTTCCGGGATGCGGCAGCAGCAGGTCCGGGTGCTCGCTGCGCACCCCGTCCACGGCGACGACGTCGACGTCCAGCGTGCGCGGACCCCAGCGTTGCTCGCGGATCCGTTCCGCAGCCCGTTCCAGCTCTTGAGCGCGCCGCAGCCAACCCCATTCGTCCACATCGGACGACTGCACCACGAGCACCGCGTTGAGGAAGTCCGGCTGATCGGTCACGCCCCACGGTTCGGTCTCGAACACCGGTGAGGCCGCCACCAGGACGTCGGCGAACCCGTCCACGGCCAGCTGCAGGAAACCCAGCCGGTCCCCCAGATTCGACCCGAGCGAGAGCACCGCCCTGCTCATCCGCACCCTCCCGCCAGATCAAGCTCGCCGATCGCTGTCACGCCGCCCCGATGTCGTGCAGCTCGATCGATCGCAGAGAGCCGCGGTCGCTCCCACGAAGCAGACCATCTCGCCGCGAACCAGCTCAGGGCGAGTTGCCGCCCCGGCCACCGCGCCGCGAACGGCGGATCGTCACCGCCACGTCCGCGAACGTCAACGGGATCGGGGCGGACGGCTTGTGGATCGTCACCTCCGCGGCGTGCGCGGCGTGCTCGGCCATGATGCCGTCGGCGATCTCCGCGGCCACGGTCTCGATCAGATCCCGCGAGGGACCGCCCACGACGTCCGCCGCGCGCTGCGCCAGCTCGCCGTAGTTCAGCGTCTGCGCCAGGTCGTCGTCCGCCGCGGCACCCGCCAAGTCGGCCCACACGGTGATGTCGACGGAGAACTCGTGCCCGTCGCGCTTCTCCTGGTCGTAGACCCCGTGCCTGCCGTGCACCCGCAGCCCGGTCAACGTGATCCGGTCAGCCAACGGTCCTCCCCGCTCGCCACGCCGCGGCCACCGCGACCGCGTCCAACGAACTCACCACGTCGTGCACCCGGACCGCCCACGCGCCGCGGTCCGCGGCCAGCGCCGAAACCGCCGCCGTCGCGGTCTCCCGCCCAGTGGGCGGGCGCGGCGTGCCGTCCGGATCGGCCAGCAGCTTGCCGAGGAACCGCTTGCGGGCAGCGCCCACCAGCACCGGGAACCCGAGCTGCACGAACTCGCCGAGGTCGTGCAGCAGCGCCCAGTCGTGCTCCCCGGTCTTGGCGAAGCCGAGCCCCGGGTCGAGCACGATCGCCTCCTCCCGGACACCGGCCCGCACCGCCGCGTCCACCTGCCGCAGCAGTTCGGAACGCACCTCGGCGACCACGTCGGTGTAGTTCGCCAGCGAATTCATGTCCCGGCTGTGCCCGCGCCAGTGCATCAGCACCCACGGCAACCCGGTCTCCGCGGCGACCCGCGCCATGTCCGGGTCCGCCAGCCCGCCGGAAACGTCGTTGATCATCGCGGCACCGGCCTTCGCGGTGGCCTCCGCGACCTGCGCACGCGTGGTGTCCACGCTCACCGGCACACCGGCCGCGACCAGCTCGGTCACCACCGGAAGCACCCGATCGGCCTCGGTGCCGGGATCGACCCGCGCCGATCCCGGCCGGGTGGACTCGCCACCGACGTCGATGATGTCCGCGCCCGCCCGGTGCATCTCGATGCCGTGCTCGATCGCGGCCGCGCGGTCCAGGTAGCGCCCGCCGTCCGAGAACGAATCCGGCGTCACGTTCAACACGCCCAGCACGGCGCACCGGCCGGGGCGGGGCAGCTCGACGACCATCAGTTCCCCCTGATCAACGCCAGGGCCTCGGACCGCGACGAAGCCGACGTGCGGAACACGCCGCGCACCGCCGAAGTGGTCGTGGTCGACCCGGCCTTGCGCACGCCGCGCATCCCCATGCACAGGTGCTCGGCGTCGACCACCACGATCACGCCGCGCGGTTCGAGTTTGCGCACCAGGGCGTCGGCGACCTGCGAAGTCAGCCGCTCCTGCACCTGCGGGCGCTTCGCGTACAGATCCACCAGCCGGGCCAGCTTGGACAGCCCGGTCACCCGGCCCTTCTCGTTCGGGATGTAGCCGATGTGCGCGACCCCGTGGAACGGCAGCAGATGGTGCTCGCACTGCGAGTACATCGGGATGTCGCGCACCAGCACGAGTTCCTCGTGCGCTTCGTCGAAGGTGCGGTCGAGCACCTCGTCCGGGTCGGTGTAGAGGCCCGCGAACAGTTCCTGGTACGCCCGCGCCACCCGGGACGGGGTTTCCCGCAGGCCCTCCCGGTCCGGGTCCTCACCGGCGGCGAGCAGCAGTTCCCGGATCGCCGCCTGCGCCCGCTCGTGGTCGAAGCGGGGGTGTTCGAACGTCGTCGCGGACGGCCGGAAGTCGTCCTCCGACCCGGCTTGCTCACCGAGACTGCTGATCACTGGTCGTTCCTCCACCGGTTCGGCCGCACCGATGGGGGCACCGGCGTGCGGTGCCCCCATCGGCGTTGCTCGTGCACCGGCTCGATTCCTCGACGCGCGGCCGTCGTGCTCAGCGGGACGTGCCGCCGCCGCCCGATTCGTCTCCCCGGTCCGTCCGGTTCGGGTCCTCGCCCGCGGGCGGGGACTGCGCCGAGTTCTGCTCGGTCCCGGACCGGTCGGCCTGGTCCTGCGCACCCGAAGCGTTCTGGCCTTCGGCCGCGCCTGGCTGCTGGTTCCCCGGCTGCTGGCTGCCGGACTGCTGGCTGGCCGGCTGCTGGGGCTGTTGCCCGCCGTACTGCTCACCCGGACCGGCCGTGGGCTGCTGGCGTTCCCAGGACGGAACCCACTGGTAGGGCTGCTGCTGTCCAGCCGGCTGCTGCCCGCCCGGCGCGACACCGCCGGACGCCGTGGCCGGGCTCCACCCGGGCGGAGCGCCGTAGTTCGGCGGCACGCCGTGCGGCAGCTGCTGGCCCTGCGGAGGCTGGCCCTGCTGCGGGTAATGCCCGCCCTGCGGTTGCTGCCCCTGCTGGTACTGGCCGCCCTGCGGGTACTGGCCCTGCTGCGGGTTCGGGAACTGGACGGTCCCCTGATTCTGCTGGTCGTACTGCTGGTTCTGCTGCGCACCCGGGACCGCGCCCGCGGGCACCGAACCGTTCTGCTGACCGGCACTGACCGGCGTGGGCTCGGCCTCCGGCGGGGGCCACGGCTCGCCGCGCTCGATCGCCTGCTCGCCAGGGGTCTTGATCGGCGGCTTCTCCGACGGGGTGCGCCCGCCGAAGTCGTTGAACGCGGTGATCCGCGGCCGCTTCTCCACCCGGGAGAAGATCCGCTCCAGGTCCTTGCGGACCAGCGTCTCCTTCTCCAGGACCTCCATCACGAGGTCGTCGAGGACGTCGCGGTAGGTGTTGAGCACCTCCCACGCCTCGGTGTGCGCGGCCTCGATGAGCTTGCGCACCTCCTCGTCGATCTCGTGCGCGACCTCCAGCGAGTAGTTCGGCTGCTGCCCGGCGGAGCGGCCCAGGAACGGGTCGCCCTCCTCCTTGCCGTACTTGACCGCGCCGAGGCGGGCGGTCATGCCGTACTCGGTGACCATCGCGCGGGCGATCTTGGTCGCCTGCTCGATGTCGCTGGAGGCACCGGTGGTCGGCTCGTGGAACACCAGCTCCTCGGCGGAGCGTCCGCCGAGCGCGAAGACCAGCCGCCCGATCATCTCCGAGCGGGTCATCATGTCCTTGTCGTCCTCGGGAACGACCAAGGCGTGCCCACCGGTCCGGCCGCGCGGCAGGATCGTGAGCTTGTAGACCGGCTCCACGTCCGGCATCGCCCACGCGGCGAGTGCGTGCCCGCCCTCGTGATAAGCGGTGATCTTCTTGTCCCGCTCTGAAATGATCTTGCTCTTGCGCCGCGGGCCGCCGATCACGCGGTCCACCGACTCCTCCAGGGCGGCGGCGGTGATCAGCTGGCCGTTCTCCCTGGCGGTGAGCAGCGCGG
The DNA here is from genome assembly GCF_016526145.1 of Saccharopolyspora galaxeae. Lineage (GTDB taxonomy): Bacteria > Actinomycetota > Actinomycetes > Mycobacteriales > Pseudonocardiaceae > Saccharopolyspora_C > Saccharopolyspora_C galaxeae. Next base: position 477,660 of record NZ_JADDUE010000001.1, on the reverse strand, counting down.
CCTCGTTGACCACGTTCTCCAGGTCCGCGCCGGAGAACCCGACGGTGCGCTTGGCCAGGCCTTCCATGTCCGCGTCCCCGGCGAGCGGCTTGCCCTTGGAGTGCACGCCCAGGATCGCGCGGCGGCCCCGCAGGTCCGGCGCCGAAACCGGGATCTGCCGGTCGAACCGGCCCGGCCGCAGCAGCGCCGGGTCCAGGATGTCCGGGCGGTTCGTCGCCGCGATCAGGATGATCCCGCCGCGGGAGTCGAACCCGTCCATCTCCACCAGCAGCTGGTTGAGCGTCTGCTCCCGCTCGTCGTGCCCGCCGCCGAGCCCGGCGCCGCGCTGGCGGCCGACCGCGTCGATCTCGTCGACGAACACGATGCACGGCGCGTTCTGCTTGGCCTGCTCGAACAGGTCGCGGACGCGGGAGGCGCCGACACCGACGAACATCTCCACGAAGTCCGAACCGGAGATCGAGTAGAACGGCACGCCCGCCTCGCCGGCGACGGCCCGCGCCAGCAGCGTCTTACCGGTGCCGGGCGGCCCGTAGAGCAGCACGCCCTTCGGGATCTTCGCGCCGAGCGCCTGGTAGCGCGCCGGGTAGGAGAGGAAGTCCTTGATCTCGTGCAGCTCTTCGACGGCCTCGTCGGCACCGGCGACGTCGCCGAACAGCGTCTTGGGCATGTCCTTGGTGAGCTGCTTGGCCTTGGACTTGCCGAAGTTCAACACCCGGTTGCCGCCGCCCTGGACGTTGTTCATCATCCACATCAGCAGCAGCACCAGCAGGCCGATCGGCACCAGGTAGATCAGCATCTGCATCCAGAGCGAATCCTGGGTGACCTGGGTGTTCCAGCTGCCGACGCCGGCCTGGCGGATCTCGTTGACCACCGCGTCGGTGGAGCCCGCGGGGTACTGGGTCGTCAGCATCGAGCTGCCGTCGAAGCTCTGGCCGGGCTTCATGGTCAGCAGCACGCGCTGTTCTTTGTCCTGGATGGTCGCTTCGGAGACCTTGCCTTCGGAGATCTGCTGAAGCGCTTGGGAGGTGGAGACCGGGTGGTAGCCCCGGGTCTCGTCCATGATCACGCTGAGGCCCCACATCAGCGCGAACACCGCCAGGATCCAAAGCAGCGGGTTACGGAGCAGGCGCTTTCGGTCCATTCACTTGCGGCCGACGGATTCGGCCTCGACCCTCCCTGACTTCACCTCGGGCAACGGCACCGGTGAACGGCGCACGCACGAACCGTCGCCGCCGTCAACCCCCTCGAACCAGCGTACCGGCCGCCACGAGTGCGCGACCACGCCGCGAGCCGTGCAGTCAGACCAGCCTACTCTTGGCCGGAACCGGATCTTTCGCGCGGCCGTTCCCGCCCGCCGGTGCGGCTTCACAGCCCCGAGGTGTAGACCTTCGGGTCCAAGGAGCCGATGTAGGGCAGGTCGCGGTAGCGCTCGGCGAAGTCCAGCCCGTAGCCCACGACGAACTCGTTCGGGATGTCGAACCCGACGTAGCGGACCGGCACGTCCACCTGCACCGCGTCCGGCTTGCGCAGCAGCGTGCACACCTCCAGGGAGGCGGGGTTGCGCGAAGCCAGGTTCTTCAGCAGCCAGGACAGCGTCAGCCCGGAGTCGATGATGTCCTCCACGATCAGCACCTGGCGGCCCGCGATGTCCCGGTCCAGGTCCTTGAGGATCCGCACCACGCCGGACGACGAGGTCGAGGAGCCGTACGAGCTGACCGCCATAAACTCCAGCTGGGCGGGCTGCGGCAGCGCCCGCGCCAGGTCGGTCATGACCATCACCGCACCCTTGAGCACTCCCACCAGCAGCAGGTCCCCGCCCGGGGCGTCCCGGTAGTCCTCGGAGATCTGCTTGGCCAACTCGGCCGTCTTGTCCTTGATCTGCTGCTCGGTGATGAGCACTGAAGCGATGTCGCCGTCGTACACGGCCCGGCTTCCCCTCTCCTGTTGGGCGCACGTTCACCCGCCGCTCAACCGTTCGGCGGTTCCTCGTCCACCACGTTCCACCTGAAGCCTGCCATGCGTCCGGCGCAGCACAAAGTTGCCCGGCAGAGCGTGACCACCCTGTCCCCGCCAGTCACCGATCAGGGCGTCCGCGGACCGCAGATGGGCGTCCGAGAGCTCGGCGACGCCCTGCTGCAGCAACCAACCGCGCAGCACCCGGCGCCGCACCGCGGGCGGTTCGGCTGCCAGCGCCGTCGCGTCGAGCGCGCCCGCGAGCTCGACCCGGCCGCGCACTCGTGCCGCGACCGCGTCCAGCGCGTCCACGTCCTCGCGCAGCTGGCGGGCCGTGCGGGCCAACGCCGGTGCGACGCCGCCCTGCAGCACTTCCTCCAGCAGCGGGAGCACTTCCCCGCGCAGCCGGACGCGGGTGAACCTGCCGTCGCTGTTGTGCGGGTCCTGCCACGGCACCAGGCCGAGTTCGGCGCAGGAACGGGCCGTGGTCTCCCTGGTGATCTCCAGCAGCGGCCGCGCCCAGGGTTCGTCCCACGCGCGCATCCCGGCCAGCGAACGAGCTCCCGAACCGCGTCCCAATCCCAGCAGCACCGTCTCGGCCTGATCGTCCAGCGTGTGCCCGAGCAGCACCATCGACCCGTCCGGCCGCGCCCGCTCCAGCGCCTCGTACCGCGCGCGTCGAGCGGCGGCCTCCGTGCCGCCTGCACCGCTCACCCGCACCGGCAGTACTTGCACGTCCGGGAAATCCAGTGCCCGCAACTGGTCGGCAGCCGTCGAAGCCACCTCTGCGGATTCCTCCTGCAACCCGTGGTCCACGACCACTCCGCGCAGCGAGCGACCTTCGCGGGCCGCCACGTGCGAAGCAGCGGCGGCGAGCGCGAGCGAGTCGGCGCCACCGGAACACGCCACCACCAGCGGGGCCGCGTTTCCGGCCGCGGCGAGAAAGCGGCGCAGCGCCGTTCGCACGGCCAGAGTCGCCTGGCCTGCGAAGCGGCTGGCGCCGTCGGCCGCGGGGCCGGGGAACGCGGAGGTCACGACAACATTGTGCGGGGCGCGGCGACAGCCGCTGTCAGCCGTGCACGCGGCGCAGCCACGACGGCGGATCCGAGATCTCGGCGCGCGTCGGCAGCTGCTCCGGCGACGTCCACACCGCGTTGAACCCGTCCATGCCCACCTCGCGCACGACGTGCCGGGTGAACGCCGCACCCTCCGCGTACTGCCGCATCTTCGCGTCCACCCCGAGCAGGCTGCGCAGCAGCCGGTCCAGCAATCCGCCACCGTTGCGGCGCTCGGTGAACCTGCGGCGGATGGTGGCCACGCTGGGCACCACCTCCGGCCCGACGGCGTCCATCACGTGATCGGCGTGGCCTTCCAGCAGCGTGGACAGCGCGAGGATCCGGTCCAGCGCCGCCCGCTGCTCAGGCCCCTGCAGCAGCTCGACCACGCCGAGCATCCCCGGGCTCGACTCCGCCCCGGCCCGTGGCCCGCGCAGCACCGACGGCAACCGCCGCAGCAGCTCGACCAGCGACGAGTCCATGTCCGAGAGCAGCACCCCGAGACTCTGCGCGAAGTGCTCCCGCAGCCACGGAACCGCGTTGAACTGCAGCCGGTGCGTCGACTCGTGCAGGCACACCCACATCACGAAGTCGTCCGCGGGCACGTCCAACGCCCGCTGCGCGGCCACGATGTTCGGCGCCACCAGCAGCAGCTGCCCGGGACGCGTGCCGCGGGAACTCGGCAGGAACGGGTCGTACTGCCCGAGGACCTTCGTGCCCAGGTACGACAGCACGAGTCCGGTTTGCAGCCCGGCGCCGCGCGCACCGAGTCCGCTGAGCAGATCAGCGCCGAGCGCGCCGGGACGACCGGCCGAGCGCAGCGCCACACCGGTCAACTCGGACAGCCCGTGCGCGGCCGCGCGCACCCATTCCGGCCGGTCGACCACATCGCCCTGCAACACCGGCAGGTCCAGGCCCAAGCCGGTCAGTTCGCGCACGTGCGACTCCGCCGCGACGCTGGCCCGCCGCAGATCGCGCACCGCGCGGTCCGCTTCCTGCCGAGGCACGTCCGGGCCGCTGGACATCAGCCGGGCCGCGGTCGCCGCGGCCAGGTCCCAATCCAGCGTGCGATCCGCTCCGGTCGAGCCGTTGTCGGGAGTGCTCGGCGGCAAAGTGGCGGATCGCGAAGTCACAGCACCGACCGTACCCCCGGTGCCCTGCGCACCGACACTTCCGCGCGCTGCGCAGCGACATTCCACGTGCAGGGCACGGACACTCCCACGTGCAGCGCACGGAACCCGCGCGGAGCCGCTCAGCGGCAGCCGCACTCCCGCAACGCGGAGGCGACCTTGTCCAGCGCGGGACGCAGCACGCCGGAGCTTCCGGTGTGGTTGGACATGAACGCGAACACCAGCAACCGGCCGTCCCGGGTGACCACCGACCCGGCCAAGCCGTTCGCCCCGTCCAGCGTGCCGGTCTTCGCCCGGACCCATCCGCGACCGGAGCTGTCCGCGTACCGGTCGCCGAGGCTGCCGGAACCGCCCGCCACCGGCAGCCCGGTCAGCAGCTCGCGCAGCTTCGCCGACTTGTCCGACGCCCCGCCGGTCGAGCCGGAACCGCCGTTCGCGTTCGCCCCGCCGGTCGAGTTCGCCGCGGCCAGCAGGTTGCCGAGCACCTTCGGCGGGATCTTGTCGTTGGTGGACAACCCGCTGCTGTCGTCCATCCGCACGCCGGTCAGGTCGAAACCGTTGCGCTGCAGCACTTCGCGCACCGCCTGGGTGGCGCCGGCGAACGACGGCTCCTTGCCGTTCTTGATGGCGACTTCCCTGCCGAGCGCTTCGGCCAGCACGTTGTCCGAGTGCAGCAGGGTCGTCTCGACCATCTTGCGCACCGTCGGCGATTCGACCTGGCCGAGGCTCTGCGCGTTCGGCCCGGCGCTGGCCTCCGAGACCGCCGAGGACGGCAGCCCGAGCAGCTTCGCGAGCTCCTGCCCCGTCTGCTGCGCCGGGGTTTCGGTGCGGGGGCTGTAGTCCTCCTTCGGATTCTTCCGCCCGCCGTCGAGCATCACCGGCTCCATCGGCGACATCTGCCCGCCCGCGATGTCCGTCGGCAGCCAGCCGGGCGCCAGCTTCGGGCCCTTGTAGCGGCTGTTGTCGACCTTGACCGAGGTGACCTGCCCACCGGTCGCCGCCCGCACCTGCGCGGCCAGATCGGCGAGGTGCGCCGCGCCCGGGTACACCGACTCGTCCCCCGCGGGCAGGCTGGAGAGCGTGGGGTCGCCACCGCCGACGAGCACCACGCTGCCCGGTTCCGACCCGCGCACCACCTTGGTGGTGAACCGCGACTCGTGGTCGAGCGTGAGCATCGCCGCGCTCATCGTCAGCAGCTTGCCGGTGGAGGCGGGCGTCAGCGGTTGCGACGCCCCGCGGTCCCACAGCGTGCGGCCGGTCGCCGGATCGAGCACCACACCGCCGAACGGCGCCAGCACCGGGTTCGAGGCCGGGCCGTTCAGCGCCGCGTCCAGCGCGGCCGAAGCCGGTTCCGGAGCCGAGGAGCCGACCGGCTTGATCGACGGGCTCAACCGCACCGGCGCAGGCGGATCGGCGATCTGCGCGGCGGAAATGCCGTCGATCGCGGCGGGCACGCCGATCGCGGCGCCGACGCCGAGCACCACCACGACCGCCACGGCCAGCACGCCGCGGAACCGCTTCCGGCGCGGTTCCTCCGCAGCGGGCTCGGCTGGTTCGGCGGGTTCGGCGTGGAGGTCCGGCTCGTGCTCGGCGGGCGTCACCCGCTGCGGCGCCGCCCGGTACGGCCCGGGCGCTTGGGACGGCGCACCCGCGAAGTCCTGCGGGTGCGCCGATCGCGGCGCTGCGGCGGGCGGTGCCTGCCTGGCCTGCGGCGACGGGAAGTGGTGCGGCTGAGCGGCCGGCGGCGCAGGCGGCCCTGGCCGCGGCGGTGCGCTGAAGTCCGGGATGCGGAACTGCTGGGTGGTCTCGGTGTCCGAGGGCGCCTCGACCGGTTCGGGCGCTGGCGGGACGACCGGTATCCGGGTCGTCGCAGGCCCGCCGTCGTCGTTCCGGTCCGCGGCGGAACCCTGCTCGGTGGGCCGCTGCTCGGTGGGCCCGCCTTCCTGCCTGGCCACCTCGCGTTCCAGGTCGGCGACGCTGAACTGCTGGGTGTCCTCGATCGGCTTCAGCTGCTGCGTCCGCTCGACGTCGGAGGGCGGCGGCGCCTCCCGCAGCGGACCGCTCGCGAGCCCACCGCCGCGGGTGCCGATCGGGTCCGAACCGGAGTCCGCGGAGAAGGCGGAATCGACCGGTTCCTCCGGCGCGGGCGGCGCGGTGTCCGCACCGGGGAACGACGGGTCCGCTGCGGGCGTGCCTGCGGAGCCGGGGGCGATCGGGACGTCGATGCGCTGCTGCTCGGCGGTGGCCCACTCGCCTTCATCGGGCGTCGCCCCGGTCTGGTCGACCTCCGGTGCGGTCGCGGCGGGCGCGGGCGGCGAGGTGTCCTCGCGCTGCGCGGTGTCCGCTGGCGCGTCGATGTCGTCGAGATCGATGCGGCCGGTGGCTTGGCCGGTGAAGCCGGGCTGGGAGCCGTCTTCCCCCGTCGGAGTCTCGTCGTGCTCGGGCGCGGCTGCCGCTGAACCGGCGGCATCATCGGCCGGGACCGAGTCGACCGCGGTGGGATCCGCAGCAGGCTCATCCGCGAGCGGCTCGGCCGCCGCTGCAGCGCCTTCGGCCGGGACCGACTCGGCCGCTGTGGTCGGCTCGGTGAACGGGGCTGGCTCGGTGAACGGGGCTGGGTCGGTGAACGGGGCTGGGTCGGTAAACGGGGCCGACTCGGCATCCGCACCGCGCTCGACCGCTGCCGAGTCGCCCACGACCGGATCGGCCGCGGTTGGATCGACCTCCGCTGGCTCGGCCGGCGCGGAGTCCGCGTCGCGTTCGCCCGCCACCGGCTCGGTCGCGGCAGGAACCTCGTCCTGCTCGACCGTCTCGAACCGGCCGGTCACCTGCGTGGCGGACTCGTCGGTCTCCTCCCGATCCGAAACCGAGCCGTCCTCGGCGCCCTCCCCGGCATCCTCGTCGACGACCTCGAACTTCCCGGTCGCCTGCCCGTCCGGGTCGGCGGTACCGGTGATCTGCTGAGTTCCCGCGCTGCTACCGGCCGCTCGGGGCAACTCCGCCGCTGCTTGTTCGTCGGAGGCGCCGAGCGGTCCGGTCGCCTGCGCGTCTTCGTCAGGCCCGTCGGGTTCGGCGTTCGGAGCTCGAACCGCCTGCTCGGGTTCTGCAGCCGCGTCCGGCCGCTCGTCCGAGGACCGGCCGGTGTCCTCGCCGTCCTGGTCGGCGCGGTCGGGATCAGCGTCATCCTGGCTGGCACCGTGCTGGTCGTCGCTGTCTTGACCAGAGCGGTCCCGGCCGTCGCCGTCCTGTTCGTCTCGGCCCTGATCCGCGCGGCCCTGATCGGCGTTCTCCTGATCGGCGCGTCCCTGACCAGCACTTACCTGATCGGAACCTTCCTGGTCGGCGCGGTCCGGATCAGCACCGCCCGCGCTGACACCGTCCGCGTCGGCGGAGTCCTCGGCCGCCACCCCGTCCGCGGAGCGCTCGGGCGCACGATCGATCCGCCCCGTCGCGAAGCGCGCAGTGGCCCGGCCGGAGCCCTCGGCCGCTCGTCGATCGGTCGGCCCCTGCTCGGCGGTCCGGACACCGCCGGTCGCCGCGCTGCTCGGGCCTGCCGGGTCCTGCTCGCCGGTCGCCGGATCGACCGGCCCGGTCTCCGCGTCCTGCCCGGTGCCGGATTCCTGCTCGGCAGCCCCGGAATTCCGGTCCACCGTCCCGAACCGACCGGTCACCTCTTCCGGGCCGGCACCGCCCTCGGCACTCCGGCCGGAATCGGCGTCCACCTCGGGTGAAGCCCGGGACCGGCTGCCGTCGGCCGTCGCGTCCCGCTCGTCTTCGCCGGTGTCCGGCTGCCCGTTGCTCCGCTCCTCGGTTCCGCTCTCCGCCGGGCTCGCCACCTGGTCCACCGCCTGGCCCGCCCAGCCGGATGCACGCTGCGGCTCCGCGGCTTCCGCGGCGGGCGCTTCAGCAGCCGTCGAGTCGGACCGCGCGCCCGCTTCCTCGGACGAACCGCGCGTTTCCCCCACGCCGGAATCGTCGTCCGCGGCATCGGATTCCACGGCATCGGATTCGGGGACATCGGATTCGGGCGCCGAGACATCCTCGTCGGCAGCTACCTGCCCGTCCTGATCCGCCGTCCGGGCCACGGCCTCCTCGGACGAACCCGCGCGGTCGTCATCCGCCGCGTCTGATCCCTCGGAGCTCGCACGCGCACCGGAGTCCTCCTCGGCCCCGGCGTCATCAGTGGGCAGTTCGCCGACCATCGGCGCCGCGAACGCACCACGACGCTGCGCGGAACTCGGCGCCGAGGTAGCGCCGAACAGCCCAGAACCCGCCTGCCAACCGGAAAAATCCTGCGCAGCGGCCTGCCGCTGGGCGCTGTCCGTGCCGGAATCCGCCGCAGCATCCGACGAACGCTCCGCGGACCCGGCGGCTTCGTCGTGCGAGGAACCTTCCGATCGCCCGGTCTCGTCCGGCTGCTCCGATCCTTGACCGTCCGCGAGATCTCCGGAAACCCGCGTGCCACCGCCGTTGTCCGCCCCGCCGCGCACGTCCCCCGCGAGCGTCTTGGCGCCGGCCGACCGGCCACCCGGCTCCGGCTCGCCGGACGGCGAGCGCTGCTCCGGGCGCGTGGTGTCCGCGTCCGCGCTCGCCTGGTCCCCGGCCCCCGTCTTCGACGTTCGCGCGGAGTCCGAGTGCTGCTCGCGATCGGGATCGGACACCTCACCCCGGATGCTGTGGGGTTCGGGCACGGGCTCCTCCTCGACGGGTGGACAGATTGCCAGATGCGAGCTGCCGCACTGCGGTGGGGCCGGGCGCGCGGCCGTGGTCCACACTAGACGTGGTCGTGCCGCGGCACGGGCGGCCGCTGTCGACTCGTCGGGCCTGGTGGCCTGCGAGGTGGCACCGCGCAGTGCCCGGCAGGCGCGCCGCGGGCCGGACGCCGACCGGCGTGGCAGCGGCGGGCCGCAACCGGTCGGGCGAGAGTCTCGACGAGCAAGCTGGCGAGAACGAGTGAGGAACCGCGTGGAGTTCGACGTCCTTATCGAAATCCCCAAGGGGAGCCGGAACAAGTACGAAGTGGACCACAAGACGGGCCGGATCCGGCTGGACCGCACGTTGTTCACCGCAACCCAGTACCCGGCCGACTACGGCTACGTGGAGCACACCCTCGGCGAGGACGGGGACCCGCTGGACGCGCTGGTGCTGGTGCAGGAACCGACGTTCCCCGGCTGCCTAATCACCGCCCGCGCGGTCGGCATGTTCCGCATGCGGGACGAGAAGGGCGGCGATGACAAGCTCATCTGCGTGCCCTCGGACGACCCGCGCCAGGAGCACCTGCGCGACATCCACCACCTGGCGGAGTTCTACAAGCTGGAGATCCAGCACTTCTTCGAGGTCTACAAGGATCTGGAGCCGGGCAAGAGCGTGGAGGGCGCCACCTGGGTCGGCCGGACCGAGGCGGAGGAGGAGATCCACCGCTCCTACCGGCGCGCCAAGGAGCACGGCGAGCACTGAACCGCGCTCGCACCGAAGGCCCTCACCTCGCCGGGGTGAGGGCCTTCGTCGTGCCGGGCGGGCCGTCCCCGGATTCGGGGTGCGGGGACGGCGCCGCTAGTTCCTGCGGCGCGGGACCGCGGCGACCAGCACGCCGCCCAGCAGCAGGAGCCCGGCACCGGTCCAGAACAGCGGAATCGTGTAGTAGGCACCGCTGGTCTTCGCCAGCGGTGGCGCAGCAGCGCCCTCCGCGGGCGGGTCCGCAGGCGCGGGGAGCGGCTGCTGCCCGCACTGCACGCCGCCTTCGGGCGCACCGGCCTGCGCCGACTGCTCCCCGAACGAGATGTCGGCCAGCGCGGCACCGGGCATCCCCAGCGCATCGGCAGGCAGCACCTTCAGCTCGAACAACCGCGCATCGGCGCTGAGTTCGGTGCCGTCGGCCTGCTGCGTCAGCGATCCGAGGTTCAGCCGCAGCACCCCGAGGTCGAGCATCCGGCTGTTCAGCGCGTCGCCGACGACCGGCAGCCGATCCGATCCCGGCGGCATCCCGATCGGCAGGTCCTGCGTCGGGTGCGCCGCGTCGAGCACCGCCAATTCCCGGCCGCCCTGCGAGACCCGCAGCACCGGCGCCGAGTAGTCGACGCTGGAGGTCGCGGGATCGCCGGTGGCGGTGACCGTCAGCTTCGGCGCGCTGACCACGTCGACCCGCACCTCCTGCGGCGTCCCGGCGAGCAGCTGGACGCTGGCGAGCTGCATCTCGGAGGTGGACCGCACCGCCTTGCCCGCCGCGCCCGGCACGTCCACCAGCTCGATGCGGGAGTGCGCGCGGATCGACTGCGGCACGTTGAGCAGCGAGCCGTTGCCCGATTCGTCCGGCGCACCGCCGGAGAGCAGACCGCCGAGCGTGGCGCCCTTCCCGCCATCGAGCATCGCGCGCAGCTCGGCGGTCTTCGCCTGGGCCGAGCCCGGGTCGCTCGCCAGCCGGTCGAACTCCTGCGGGGTGTCCGGCATCGCGGGCAGCGCGTTGACCGCGGAAACGCTCGCGACCGAGGTGTCCGCATCGGAGATCGGGGACACGCACGGCCCCTGCAGCTCGTCCCACCTCGCGTGCGCACTCCCTTGCACCGCACCGAGTTTCAGCACCGAGTCGGCAGGCGACGGAGACGGCCCGAAGCCGGTCGCGGTCGGTTCGGGGTGGTCCGGCAGCGCCGTCTGGTTCACCGACACCCCGGGAACCTGGATCGGGTTGCCCGCGATCGCCGCACCGAACGGCGCGGCTTCCGCGACCGAGCGCTCCTGCGCCAGGTAAGTCCCCGAGTCCGCCTTCGCGGTGGCCAGCCCCATGCCGGCTTCCGCCACGGACTGGTTCGGCACCTGCTGTCCGTCGATGATCGAGTCCCCGGGCACGGTGCCCGGCAGCACCCGCACCACCCCGATGCCGGTGCCGGCTTCCGCCACGATCGGCCCCGGCGGCGGTACCGGCGGGCCGGAGGACGCGGGCGGCTGGTTCGGATCCTCGGGGATCGGAATGGGCGTCGTGGTGGTCTCCGCGAACGCGGCCGGCACGCTCAGCCCGGCGATGGCCAGCGACACCGTCGTGCAAGCGGCGAAGCGGCGCAGCGGTCGGTTCGATCGCATCGCGAAGACCTCCGTTGGTCGGATCGGTGACACGTATCACCGATCAGCACAACGATGCGCCCTGGCCGGGGTGACGGCCCGATTGCCGCGTGTGCACGTCCGCTCGCCGCTCGCGACCGCCTCCGAACCTCCCCTCCGTCGGAGCCCTCCCCTCCGTCGGAGCCGTCGCGTCGCCCCGCTACACTGGCCGCGCAACGCCGCCTTAGCTCAGTCGGACAGAGCGACGCACTCGTAATGCGTAGGTCGCGGGTTCGATTCCCGCAGGCGGCTCCGCGCACAGCCCCTTTCCGGCCTCCGGGAGGGGGCTGTTTCGCGTCCGGCTCGCCGTGGTGCGGTCCGGGCGACCGCAGGACCATGGACGGGTAGGCGTGAACGGCTTGATCAAGTTCCAAGTCGGAACAATCGGCAAGAAATTTCGTTCTGGATCGTTCCGCTTTTATTCGGAATTCCTAAATCGCACACAGCAGAAGTTCCAACACGAACAACCGCGGTGAACTCCACCGCAGCCACCGAGAACGCCGCTCGGCTCCGCCCCATAGCAGAGTCCGAACGCCGTCGTTCGCGCCCCACGTGATTGAGCCGTTCGGCGGCGCTGCCAAAGTGGGTCACCCCGATCCGGGGCAAGTAGGGACGGTGACGGACGGCTGGTGGCAACAGCTGTTATCACTGGCGGGTTTCGAAGTCGACATCTCGCGACCGACCTGCAGTGATCACACGGCGCCACCAGGTGTAGGCCGATCAGCCCAATCGACCTTCACCCTGATAGCCGATTGTCGCCGAACTTGGGGAGCTACTTCGATCACAGTGACGCCGGAAGGATCGATGTGATGGAGCGTTGGGACGCGGGCAACGGCACGGGCATCATCGGCGGCGGGGTCATCGCCGGAGAATCCCAGGCGCAGGACTGGGAACGACGCATCAGCGAGTTGTCCGAGCAGCTCTACCGGGCACGGCTGCTGCAACGCTTCCTGCTGCTCTGGGTCTATCCGGGCAACCTGGCCCTGTTCGGCATCTCCGCTGCCGGGATCAGCCTGCTCAATCCGCCCGTGGCGGCCACGGTCGCGGCAGTGGTGCTACCGATCGGCTCGGTCGCCGTCTCCGCCCGGACCGCTTACCGCCAGCATTTCAGGATGCGCTCGGTGGCCACCGAGCTGCGCGAGGTCGAACGGGCGCACCGCGAGCACCAGCTCGACGAGTGGAACTCCGGTGACCTGCTCGGGATGCGCAAGCGCTACCGGGCGGACCTGCCCGACGTGATCGAGCGCTACCGCGACGAAGCGGGCAGGCACCGCTGGAAGGACCAGTTCCTGCAGACCGTGGTGATCGTCGGCTCGATCGTCAGCGCCACGGTCACCGCCGCGGGCACTTCGGCCCCCAGTTTCCGCTGGGCAGCTGTTTGCGTCGGGCTGCTGGTGGCGGTCGCGGCCGCGTTCGGCGGTTACGCCAAGTACCGCGAGCGGGGCGTGAGCCTGCAGCAGACCGCCGATGTGCTGGAACGCGAATACCATTCGGTCGAATTGCGGGCCGGTCGGTACAGTAGGTTCGAGGACGAAACCGACGCCTACGCCGAATTCGCCGATACCGTGGAATCGTTGCGCGAGGAGCAGGCCAAGCGCCAACAGCACCTCAACCAATCCGTGGACATCACGTCCTTCGCCGGACAGTGATCGCGGGACCGTTCGGATCACTCGAAAGTGAGCGGATTCTGCCCCGTTCCACACACTGCGCGTAGATATTTTCCGAAGGTCGTGATCGCTGATTCGTGGTCGAACCCGGCTCCGTACTCTCCGCCCGGTGCACAGGTGAGCACCTGTGCGGAGAGGAGCAAGGCGATGAAACGCAGCCTGACCGCGGCGGCCGCCGCCGTGCTGACCGGGGCCGGCGTAGTCGGCTCCGCAGGGGCCGCCCTGGCCACCCCCCAATACCCGGCCGAACTGCCCGTGCAGAACGGGCTCGCGCAGACCGCCTTCCACGGCGCAGGCACGGTCCACGGCATCCAGAAGACCGTCGGCGACGTGGTCTCCGCACCCTCCGGGTTGGCGCAGCAGGCAGGCCAGCAGCGCGACGGCGGGCCCCTGGCGAGCACCTTCCAGAACGGCCCCTTGGCGAACAGCCTCGAGAACGGTCCCCTCAACGCGGCCTTCGACAACGGCCCGCTGGGCGGCTCCGCCGAGAAGGACGGCGCGCTCGGCGACCCGCTCGCCCCGTTCGACCACGCGACCACGCACCCGGTGCCGCGCAGTGCGCAGTCCCCGGCAGACGGTGCGCGCGCCGCCCAGCCCGCGTTCCCGCCGCGGGACATCGGCGACGCCGTCAACACGGCGGGCAACGCGATGGTCGACTTCGTCAACGCCCTCCCGCCCGAGGCGATGAACCAGCACGTCACCGCCGAGAACGGCAAGCCGGGCAAGCCCGGATCCGGCGGTCTCAGCGGCACCGACGGCCAGGCGGGCGGCAGCTCCGAAGCGATCAACGCCCCGACCACCAAGCCCGCCCCGCGCAGTGCGCAGCGCCCGCACCTGCTCGACCTCAGCAACGCCAACGGCATGCTCGGCAAGCCGCTGCAGCACGGCCTGGGGCACAGCTCGCTGGCCGAAGCGGTCAACGTCCCGCAGCAGACCCCGGCCGACTGACCGGCCGCCACTGACGCGGCCCCCGCACCCAGGGGAGGAGGGTGCGGGGGCCGTTTCACGTCCGCGGCGGCGTCAGCCCCGGTGCAAGGTGGCGGCCATCGCCTCCACGGCGATGATCGGCTTCACGTTGCGGCTCAGCGCCGTGCGGCACTCCAGCACCGCTTCCAGCCGCCGCAGCGCCGACTCCGAGCTCCACTCCGAAGCCGCGCGCACCACATCCGCCTCGTAGTCCGGATGGTTCAGCGGCGCGGCCGAACGCGACCGGGTCACCAGCACGTCCCGGTAGAACCCCGCCAAGTCCACCAGCGCCAGGTCCAGCGCGTCCCGCTGCGAACGGGTGGCCCGGGACTTCTGCCGCTTCTCCAGTTCGCGCAGCGCGGCGTTCGCGCCGCGGTTCGCCGCCGCGGTTCCCTTACCGGTACCGCCCGCTCCCATGGCGGTGCGCAGCTCGTCCTTCTCGGCTTCGTCGCGTTCCTCGTTGGCCGCTGCCGCCTCCGTCTCCGCGGACTTCACCAGCCCGCCGGCGGCGGTGAACACATCGGAGAACCGGCGCAGACCGGCCGGGACGCTGAGCACCTTCGCGCGCCGCTCCCGCGCATCGGAATCTGTCGCCAACCGCCGCGCACGGCCGATGTGTCCGCCGCACACGGACGCGGCCCAGGTGGCCATGGCGTCCTCGATGCCGTCCCGTTCGCGCAGCACCTCCGCGATCGCGGACGCCAGCGGAGTGCGCAGCTGCACGGCGCGGCACCGCGAGCGGATCGTCACCGGCACGTCCTCCGGGTGGTCCGAAGGCGCGCACAGCGCGAAAACCGTGCGGTCCGGAGGTTCTTCGACGGCCTTGAGCAGCGCGTTCGCCGCGCCTTCGGTCAGCCGGTCGGAATCCTCGATGAGCACGACCCGCCATTCCCCGGTGGTCGGGCGGCGAGCCGCGGCCTGCACGAGCTCGCGCATCTCGCGCACCGAGATCGTCAGACCCTCCGGCACGACCACGCGCACGTCCGCGTGCGTGCCGGACATGACCGTGCGGCAGGCGGAGCAGTGCCCGCAGCCCGGCAGGTCACCATCCGCGGCCGGGTCCGTGCACTGCAGTGCCGCCGCGAAGGCGCGAGCCGCCACCGAGCGGCCGGATCCGGGCGGTCCGGTGAACAACCACGCGTGGGTCATCGCCCCGGCCGGCGCCGGCTCACCCCGGATCTGCAACCGCGCGGCGCGGGCGGCTGCCAGCAGCGTGCGCACCGCGGCGGGCTGACCGACGATGTCCGCCCAGACGCCGGTGTCCGGCGGGACCTCGCCCTCGACCGGATCCGGGGACTCCTGCACAGGTCACCTCCGTGGCGTTCACCCGCACTGTACGAGGCGGCCACGACAGCGGACCGGGCGCACCCGGGGCGGTTCAGGACTGCGAAGACGCGGTTTCGTCGCTCTTCGCGGACTTGCTGCGGGCGCCGGTGCTGCGCGACGACGTGCTCTTCGAGCCGTTCGTCTTGGCTGTGGAGCTCTTCGATGCCGTGCTCTTGGCGGAGGTCCCCGACTTCGCCGACGTGCCCGACTTCGCCGACGTGCCGGACTTGGCGGTGCTCTTGCCGGACGTGCTCTTGGAGCCGCTCTTGGACGCCGTGCTCTTCGACGCGGAACTCTTCGACGCAGCGCTCTTGGCGGAGGTGCTCTTGGCTGAGGCGCTCTTGGCGGGGGCGCTCTTCGACGAGCTGCTCTTCGACTGCGCCGACTTCTTCTTCGGCGGAGCCTTCGCGCGGCGTTCCTGGATCAGTTCGGTCGCGCGGTCCATCGACAGCGACTCGACGTCATCGCCCTTGCGCAGCGAAGCGTTCGTCTCGCCGTCGGTGACGTACGGCCCGAACCGGCCGTCCTTGATCACCAGCGGCTTGCCGGTGTCCGGCTCATCGCCCAGTTCGCGCAGTGGAGCCGCCGCGGCCCGCCTGCCGCGCTGCTTCGGCTGCGCGTAGAGCTTCTTCGCCTCGTCCAGCGTGACCGTGAAGATCTGCTCCTCGGTCTCCAGCGACCGCGAATCGGTGCCGCGCTTCAAGTACGGCCCGTAGCGGCCGTTCTGCGCGGTGATCTCCTCGCCGGAGTCGGGATCGGTGCCGACCACCCGCGGCAGCGACAGCAGCTTCAGCGCGTCCTCGAGCGTCACGGTGTCCAGCGACATCGACTTGAGCAGGCTGCCGGTGCGCGGCTTGGACTTGTCGCCCTCGGGCAGCACCTCGGTGACGTACGGGCCGAAGCGGCCTTCCTTGGCCAGCACCTCGTGCCCCGACTCCGGATCGGTGCCGAGGCTGCGGCCCTCCATCGGCGTCGCGAACAGCTTCTCCGCGATCTGCGCGGTGAGCTCGTCCGGCGGCAGGTCGTCCGGCAGGTTCGCGCGCTGCGACTCGTCGTCGCCGAGCGGGCGCTCCAGGTACGGCCCGTACCTGCCGACCCGGACGTAGACCGTGCGGTCCTCGTCGTCGGTGAACATCGGGATCGAGTTCACCTCGCGGGCGTCGATCTGCTCCACGCTGGAACCGACCAGCTTCTTGAGCCCGCCGGCGCGGCCGATCGAGTCGTCCGGCCCGACCTCGCCGCCGAAGTAGAAGCCGGAAAGCCACTTCGTGCGCTGCTGGCGCCCCTCGGCGATGCGGTCCAGCTCGTCCTCCAGCGCGGCGGTGAAGTCGTAGTCCACCAGCCGGCCGAAGTGCTGTTCCATCAAGCCCACCACGGCGAACGCCACCCAGGACGGCACCAGCGCGGAGCCCTTCTTCCACACGTAGCCGCGTTCCTGCACGGTGCTGATGATCGAGGCGTAGGTGGACGGGCGGCCGATGCCGAGCTCTTCCAGCGCCTTGACCAGGCTGGCCTCGGTGTAGCGGGCGGGCGGATTGGTGCTGTGCCCGTCCGGCTCCAGTTCGGCGGCGGTGATCGGCTGGTCCTGCGCGAGCCGCGGCAGCCTGGACTCCGCGTCGTCGGCGACGCCGCCCGCCTCCGAGTCCACCGACTCGACGTAGGCCTTCAGGAAGCCGGGGAAGGTGATCGTGCGCCCGGATGCGGCGAACGTGCACTCCTCGCCGCCCGCGGCGGTGCCGGTGATGCGCACCGACAGCGTGGTGCCCTTCGCGTCGGCCATCTGCGAGGCGATGGTGCGCTGCCAGATCAGCTCGTAGAGCTTGAACCCGTCGGCGTCGAGCTCGTTGGCCACCTGGCCGGGCGTGCGGAAGGTGTCCCCGGCGGGCCGGATCGCCTCGTGCGCTTCCTGCGCGTTTTTGACCTTGCGGTTGTACTGCCGGGGTTGCGGCGAGAGGTGATCGTCGCCGTAGAGGTCCCGCGCCTGGTTGCGGGCCGCGCTCAGCGCCGTCTCGGACAGCGTGGTCGAGTCGGTCCGCATGTAGGTGATGTAGCCGTTCTCGTAGAGCCGCTGCGCGGTGCGCATCGTGCGGTCCGCGGAGAAGCGGAGCTTGCGGCTGGCCTCCTGCTGCAACGTGGAGGTCATGAACGGCGCGTAGGGGCGCCGCGTGTAGGGCTTCTCCTCGACGCTGGACACGCTCAGCTGCGCGTCGGCGAGCGCGCCCGCCAGGCGGCGCGCCTCCTGCTCGTCGAGCGGGCGCACATCGGCGTTGCGCAACCTGCCGTCCGAACCGAAGTCCCGTCCGGTGGCGATCTTCGCGCCGTCCACGCTGACCAGGCGGGCGCCGAAGCGGCGCGGATCGGCCTGCGCACCGGCATCCATGGTGGCCGAGATGTCCCAGTAGGAAGCGGGCACGAACTTGATGCGCTCCCGCTCGCGCTGCACCACGATCCGGGTCGCCACGGACTGCACCCGGCCCGCCGAGAGCTTCGGCATGACCTTCTTCCACAGCACCGGGCTGACCTCGTAGCCGTAGAGCCGGTCCAGGATGCGGCGCGTCTCCTGCGCGTCCACCAAGTCCTGGTCCAGGTCGCGCGGGTTCGCCGCGGCGGCCTGGATGGCGGACTCGGTGATCTCGTGGAACACCATCCGGCGCACCGGCACCTTCGGCTTGAGCGTTTCCATCAGGTGCCAGGCGATCGCTTCGCCCTCGCGGTCGCCGTCCGTGGCGAGGTAGAGCTCGTCGACTTCCTTCAGCGCGTCCTTGAGCTCGCTGACCGTGCTCTTCTTGTCCGCGGTCACCAGGTACAGCGGCTCGAAGTTGTTCTCCACGTCCACGCCGAGCCGCGCCC
Source organism: Saccharopolyspora galaxeae (assembly GCF_016526145.1). Classification (GTDB taxonomy): domain Bacteria; phylum Actinomycetota; class Actinomycetes; order Mycobacteriales; family Pseudonocardiaceae; genus Saccharopolyspora_C; species Saccharopolyspora_C galaxeae. The sequence goes on along the minus strand of NZ_JADDUE010000001.1, from coordinate 459,621 downwards.
AGGACTGGCCCTTGTACTTCGCCGGGACGTCCGCGGCGCCGCGCGGCAGGTCCCGGATGTGCCCGCGGGAGGACTCCACCAGGAACTCGGAACCGAGGAACGAGGCGATCTTCTTGGCCTTGGCGGGGGACTCGACGATCACCAGCCGCCGACCACCGGCGCCCGCTCCGTTCGCGGACCCCGAAGCCCGGCCGTTGCCGTCCTGCTTCGCCCGTGTCGACCCAGCCACGCTTACCTGCTCTCTCCTCGCGAAGGCGTCCGATCCGCCAGTGTGCACCGGACGCGGTCCGATATGCCGCACCCAGGGACGCACAGCGTGGCACACCACACGCCGGTACTCGCGTCTTCCGTCCCGTACGAACGTATCGGGTGAGGAACGTGTTCCGTTGCGTGACCTGTCACTGCCTGCGGTGAAGCGTCACGAAACGAGTGGCCACGTGCGCTCGATCGCACCATCGGGTGTCGGGCCGACGAGTTCGGCGAGGCGTTCGATGCGGCGCCGCCCGGTGACGCGCAACGCCGGACCGCCGGCGCGCGGCCCGAGGCAGCGCGTCGGAAGTCCTGCCCTGGACAGCGCGGAGGTCAACGGCTCGTGCGTGTCCGGCGCGTGCGGATCCAGGCCGAGCAGGTAACCGCCGGGCACCGGGCGTCCCGCCGTGAGCGCCCAGATCCGCAGCGCGGCGCCGTCCGGGGCGAAATCGGCGGGCACCGACTTCATCGCGCCGCGCAGCCAATCGCGCGCGAGCTCGGTCAGGTCGGCGCGGAACGCGGTGCGCACCAGCGGGTGATCGGCTTCGGAGCGGTCGAGTTCGGCGCCGACCCCGCGCTCCTCGCAGGCACGCACCAGCGAGCGGGCGCGCCAGTCGTCGGCGACCACGACGGACAGCCGGGCGGCGGTGCCGCGGCCGAAGCCCACCGCCTGGCCCGGCCCGCACAGCATTCCCGCGAGATCGGCCACGCGGGGATGGCGGGCCTCCGCCGAGAAGAAGGACAGCTGGTCCACGATCCATGATCGTAGAACAGTCGTTCGAGCTTGACCAGTGGGTACGCCCGGTCGGGCTACTCGGGCCCGGCCGGGCGCACCGCGTCGATCAGCGCGGCGGTTGGGGCGCCGGCTGCTGCTGTTGCTGCTGTTGCTGCTGCATCTGCTGCTGTTGCTGGGCCTGCTGCTGAGCCTGCGCCGTCAGCTGCTGGCACTCCGGAGCCTGCGTCGCCGCCTGGTTCAGCTCCGCGTTCTTGGAGAACTGCTCGAACTGGGCGCTGAAGTCCAGCTGCTGCCCCTTCTTCAGCTCGTCCTGCACACCGGTCATGCCCGCGGTGAACGCCTGCTTGTCGTGCGAGTCGACCTGCTCGGCCTTGCCCTTGGCCGTGCTCAGGATGTCGCGCACCTGCGAGAACCCGTCGACGAAGGTGCCCGCGACCTGGTCGCCGCCCTTGATCGGAGACGGGCCGATCTGCTGCAGCCCGGTCACCGTCTGGTTCGCGGCCTGCTCGGCGGCGGTCATCTGGGCGACCGAGGAGTTCTTGAAGGCGTCGGTGTTGCTGCGATCCACCTGCGGCGCCTGCTGCTGCGACGCGGAGAAGCTGCCCACCAGGCCGCACAGCTTGCCGGTCCACGCCACGCCCTCGGCGCTGACCTTCGCCGGCTGGTTCGGGGCGGGCTGCTGTTGCTGCGGAGCCGGTGGCTGCTGCGGCGGCTGCTCCGGCGGCTGCGGTCCCTGCGAACAACCGGCCAGCGCCAGCGGGACGGCGGCGAGCACCGCGACGGAGGTCGAACGGATCTTCATGCGCATTCCCCTGGGGTTTGCTTCACCGTGCGCCCCGACTGTCCCGCACCCGCGGCCGCGACCGGCAGGCCGGGGGCGCACTGGACCTTCATCGCTGCGCACGGAACTGCGGACTCGTCGGAGAAGGATGTGCGGCGAGACAACGCACAAGCCGCCCACTTCACCCGTCAGCACCGAAAAAGGCGGAGCGCCCGGCCGCGCCGGACGCCCCGCCAGGACGGCTCGTCAGGCCGCGCCGTTGACGACCTTGCCCTCGTCGGCAGGCTCGTCGGCGATGGCCGTGCTGCGCCGCTTCGACGCCACGACCGCGCCCACGATCACCAGCGCCGCCACGACCGCGATCGCGATCTGCACCGGCCGCGAGGCCGAGTCGCCCATGGTCAGGGTGACCACCGCAGGCGCGATCAGCACCGAGACCAGGTTCATCACCTTGATCAGCGGGTTGATCGCCGGTCCAGCGGTGTCCTTGAACGGGTCGCCGACCGTGTCGCCGATGACCGTCGCCGAGTGCGCCTCGGAACCCTTGCCGCCGTGGTAGCCGTCCTCGACCAGCTTCTTCGAGTTGTCCCACGCACCGCCGGAGTTGGCCAGGAAGATCGCCATCAGGGTGCCGGCGGCGATCGCGCCCGCCAGGTAACCGGCCAGCGGACCGACGCCGAGCCCGAAGCCCACCGCGATCGGCGCCAGCACCGCCAGCAGACCGGGGGTGGCGAGCTCGCGCAGCGAGTCGCGGGTGCAGATGTCGACGACGCGGTGGTACTCCGGCCGGGTCGAACCGTCCATGATCCCCGGGTTGTCCTTGAACTGGCGCCGCACCTCGTAGACCACGGCGCCTGCCGCGCGGGACACCGCGTTGATCGCGAGCCCGGAGAACAGGAACACCACGGCCGCCCCGATCGCGATGCCGACCAGCACGTTGGGCGCGAACACCTGGTAGTCGGCCGCGCTGATCGCCTCTCCGACGTTGCGGGCGGCCTTCGTGATCGCGTCCTGGTACGACCCGAACAGCGCCGTCGCCGCCAGCACCGCGGTCGCGATGGCGATGCCCTTGGTGATGGCCTTGGTGGTGTTGCCCACCGCGTCCAGCTCGGTGAGGATCTTGGCACCCTCGCCCTCGAACTCGCCGGACATCTCCGCGATGCCCTGCGCGTTGTCGGCGACCGGCCCGAAGGTGTCCATCGCGACGATCACGCCGACCGTGGTCAGCAGTCCGCAGCCGGCCAGCGCGACCGCGAACAGCGCCACCGTCAACGTGCCCGAGAGCAGGAATGCACCGAGGACCGCCGCGCCGATCACCAGCGCGGTGTAGACGGCGGACTCGAACCCGACGGACAGGCCGGTGAGGATCACCGTGGCCGGGCCGGTCAGCGAGGACTTGCCGACGTCCTGCACCGGCCGGTGCTCGGTGGCGGTGAAGTAGCCGGTCAGCTTCAGGATCACCACGGCCAGCAGAATGCCGATGATCACCGCGGCGAGCGCGATCAGCGCCGGGTTGCCCGGGCTGTTGCTGATCTCCGGGGAGACCCCGGCCAACTGCGAGAACGACGTCGGCAGGTACAGCAGCGCGGCGATCGCGCACGCGACCGCGGAGATGCCCGCCGAGATGTAGAACGAGCGGTTGATCGCGGTCAGCGCGCTCTCGGCGGCCCGCGCCCTGGTGATGTAGACGCCGATGACCGCGGTGACCACGCCGATCGCGGGCACGATCAGCGGGAACAGCAGACCCTTCAGGCCGAACGCCGCGGTGCCCAGGATCAGCGAGGCCACCAGCGTGACCGCGTAGGACTCGAACAGGTCCGCCGCCATGCCCGCGCAGTCGCCGACGTTGTCGCCCACGTTGTCCGCGATGGTCGCGGCGTTGCGGGGGTCGTCCTCCGGGATGTCCTGCTCGACCTTGCCGACCAGGTCGGCACCCACGTCGGCGGCCTTGGTGAAGATGCCGCCGCCGACCCGCATGAACATCGCCAGCAGGGCGGCGCCGAAGCCGAAGCCCTCCAGCACCCGCGGTGCTTCACCGGCGTAGACCAGCACCACCAGGGACGCACCGAACAGGCCAAGGCCGACCGTGGTCATGCCGACCACACCGCCGGTGCGGAACGCCACCTTCATCGCCGTCTGCCTGCCCGCACCCGGGTCGTTCGAGGCCGCCGCGACCCGCACGTTCGCGCGGGTGGACAGCCACATCCCGAGGTAACCGATGGCCGCCGAGAACGCGGCACCGAACAGGAAGAAGATCGATCGGCCGATCCGCTCGGCGGCGCTGTCGGCGGGTAGCGCGAACAGCACCAGGAACACCACCACCGCGAACCCGGCGAGGGTGCGGAACTGGCGGTTGAGGTACGCGGCGGCACCTTCCTGGACCGCTCGGGAGATCTCCTGCATCTTGGCCGATCCCTGACCGGCCGCCAGCACCTCCTTGATCAGCACGTAGCCGAAGGCCAGCGCGGCCAGGGCGATGACCATGACGACACCGACCACGGCGTAGTCCGCGCCGCTGAGATCCAGACCGCCGCCGGGAGCGGCTTGCGCGAGGTTCATCTGCGTCGAGCTCGGTGGTGCAGTGCCCTGAGCGGCCCAACCTGGCTGGGCCGGCGTCAGCAGGGACATCCGTCCTCCTCGAATGTGCTCAGTGGCGCGCCGGAGAGGGCGGTGCTGCGTCCGCTCCGACGCTCGATACTTCCCCGCCGACGCCCGGCCCGCCGGGGGCCGCGCGCGACGAAGTCGTGGGCGGGGAGTCTATTCAGGCTCGAAGTGTCTTACTTCACCGTGTGATGCGTGCCTCGCATCGACGTGCGGATTCGTTATTTCATGATCGATACAGTGCGGCCTTGATCGCCCGTTCGGGCAAATCTTGACGTGGACCGAACGGGTGACTTCCGGTATCGCGTGTCGCTCGGGAGCTCCGTCCGGCGTGTCGCGCGCTCACCCGGTCGGCGCAACCACGCGAAGGGGACGAAGCCGCGCGCGCCGGCCGGACGAAACGACCGCGCTCAGCGAACGGCCCGCAGCCCGCGCAAGATCACTCGATCGAGATCATCACCGGGTATGCACACACGTGTGCGGTGCCGCGTGCGCCCTGTGCGAGGCTCGAAGACGTGAACGCAGCGCACATGGGTGCAGGCCAGGCGGACACCGGCCGGGACCGGGACGGCCGCGGGCGACGGCTGCTCGATCGCGCGCTGGCCGGAGTGCCTGCCGACGAGTCCCCGTTGCGCCACGTCGAGCAGACACCAGCACGCCCGGCCAAGCACGCGGATTGGCCGGACTGGGCGCCGGAACAGCTGGTGGCCGCGATGCGCGCCCGCGGCGCGGAGCTGCCGTGGTCGCACCAGACCGAAGGGGCCGAAGCGGCGCGGGCCGGTGAGCACGTCGTGGTGGCCACCGGCACCGCCTCCGGCAAGTCGATGATCTACCAGCTCCCGGTGCTCGCCGAGCTGCTGTCGGACGCGCGGAGCACCGCGCTGTACCTGTCTCCGACCAAGGCGCTCGGCGCCGACCAGCTCCGGGCGGTGGAGGAGCTTTGCGGTGAAGGGCTCGAAGGAGTGCGTGCGAGCTCCTACGACGGGGACACGCCCAAGGTCGAACGGGACTGGGTTCGCGCGCACGGTCGCTGGGTCTTCACGAACCCGGACATGCTCCACCACGGCGTGCTCACCCGGCACTCGCGATGGGCGCGGTTCTTCCGGAACCTCAAGTTCGTGGTGATCGACGAGTGCCACACCTACCGCGGCGTGTTCGGTTCCCACGTGGCACTGCTGCTGCGGCGGCTGCGGCGGATCGCCCGGTACTACGGGTCGGACCCGGTGTTCGTGCTGGCCTCGGCGACGGTGGCCGATCCCGGTGCGCTCGCCGAACGGCTCACCGGGGTGGAGTGCCACGCGATCAGCGAAGACGGTTCACCGCGGGGTTCGCGGACCGTCGCGTTGTGGGAACCGCCGTTGCTGGACGACTTGGCGGGCGAGAACGACGCGCCGGTGCGTCGCGCGGCCGGGACCGAGGCGGCGCGCATCCTGACCGAGCTGGTCATCGAGGGCGCGCGGACGCTGGCGTTCATCCGCTCGCGGCGCGGCGTCGAGCTGGCCGCGCTGTCCACCCGGCGCGCTCTGTCCGAAGTGGACCATGAACTCGCGGACAAGGTCGCCGCCTACCGCGGCGGTTACCTCCCCGAGGACCGGCGCTGGCTGGAACGGGCGTTGCTGTCCGGGGAACTGCTCGCGGTGGCGGCGACCAACGCCTTGGAACTGGGTGTGGACATCGCGGGGCTCGACGCCGTGGTGGTGGCCGGGTATCCGGGAACGCTGGCCTCGTTCTGGCAGCAGGCGGGCCGGGCCGGGCGGGATGGGGAGGACGCGCTGGTCATCTTCGTCGCGCGGGATGATCCGCTGGACACCTACCTGGTGCACAACCCGCCCGCGGTGCTGGACCGGCCGGTCGAATCGACGGTGCTGGATCCGGCGAACCCGTACGTGCTCGAACCGCACCTGGCTTGCGCCGCCGCGGAGCTGCCGCTGGACGAATCATCGTTCGAGATCTTCGGCGGGGCGCCCGCGCGGGCGGCGGTCGAGGCGCTGACCGACGAAGGTGTGCTGCGCAAACGGCCACGCGGCTGGTACTGGACCGCGAAGGATCGGCCGCACGGGGCGGTGGAGCTGCGCGGGTCAGGAGGCCAGCAGGTCGCGGTGGTGGAGGGCGACTCGGGGCGGATGCTGGGCACCGTCGACCCGGAATCGGCCTGCTCGATGGTGCATCCCGGTGCGGTGCACCTGCACCAGGGCCAGTCGTTCGTCGTCGACGAGCTCGACCTGGACAGCGGGCTGGCGCTGGTGCACTCGGAGAACCCGGAGTGGACCACTTCGCCGCGCGACGTCGTGGACATCTCGGTGCTGCGCACCGTGGAGGAACGGATGGTCGCCCCGGGGGTGACGGTCTGCCTCGGCGACGTGGAAGTCACCTCGCAGGTCGTCGGCTACCTGCGCAAACTGCCGTCCGGCGAGGTGCTCGACCAGGTGGCGCTGGAGCTTCCCGCGCGGAACCTGGTGACCCGCGCCGTCTGGTACACGATCTCCGACGAGTTGCTTACCGGCAGCGCGCCGGGGAGGGCCGGGCTGGACCCGGCACGCATCCCCGGCGCGCTGCACGCCGCCGAGCACGCGGCGATCGGCCTGCTGCCGCTGTTCGCGACCTGCGACCGGTGGGACATCGGTGGTGTCTCCACTGCCCGGCACGAACACACCGGACGAGCCACTGTGTTCGTGCACGACGGTCACCCGGGGGGTGCCGGCTTCGCCGACCGCGGCTATGCCGCGTTGTTCCCCTGGTTGGCCGCGACGCGGGAGGCGATCGTCTCCTGCGGGTGCCCGGCGGGGTGCCCGTCCTGCGTTCAGTCGCCGAAGTGCGGGAACGGCAACGAACCGCTGGACAAGGCGGGGGCGGTGGCTGTGCTCGACGTGCTCTCGACCGCGCACGGGGAAGCCGCTGGGCGGGGCTGAGACGACGGCGGCGGGTCGGGTGAGCGAGCGGGTTCGCCGGTCCCGCTCGCTCCCACCGCCGGACGTCTCATCGGGGGTGCCCCTGGACGGGTCGGACGTCCAGTTGCCCGCGGCTAATTTCGCGGTCGCCGCCGACCGTCAGTTGCCGGCCACGACGAGCTGGGCCACGTCTTCGGCGGTGTCCGCACCGATGCGCAACGCATCGCCGATGACCTCGGGCGACGGTAGCCGCCACCCGCAGACCTCCGGCTTGACGCGCCAGTGCACGACACCGTGGTGGAAAGTGCTCGGCGGCACCGGGAGCCAGCTTCCGGCGGTGTGCCTGCGCACCGCTCCCGCGGTGACGAGCTCGGGGCACACCGCGGCAGCACGGCCACCGGCGGCCAGGAAGTACCAGCGGGCGTCCGGAGTCGCCACGATCGGTGCCGGAGCGCCCATCGAGCGCAGCGCCCGCGCGGCACGCCGCCCGAGCTCGGCACCGACCTCGAGTACTTCCACCTCGTCACCGGTGGCGATCAGCAGGCTGTACGGCCGCTCACCGAACCAGGCCGCGACCTGGTCCGCGTCGGTGCTCCGCCGGTCCTGCCAGTCCTCGTGCACGGGCACCGGGCCGGTGGAGCCACCACCGGACCATCTCCCGGTCGCAGCGACCGGGAACGTGCCGGGCACCACCGGCCAGCTGCGCGCGGCCAGCTCGATCGCTTGCACCCGCAGCTCGATGCGGAACGCACCGGCCCAATCGGCCGCTCCGCGCCAACCGCCGGTGCCGGAACCGGCGACACTGGTCTCTGGAGCGACACCGGTCCCTGTAGCAACACCGGGCCGCTCGTCCGCCGACCAGTCCATTCCCTCTCCTCCTCAACAACGGCGAGCGCCTCGGCAACGGTTTCCCGCGGTATCGCGGTCCACCTGCGAGCCCGACCACGTTGTCGGAACTCTTGCCCGCAACTCGCACTTTCAATCAACGTCACAAGGCGCACCCGCGTATACCCCCGCGGCGACGAACGGTCGTTCAGCGGCGACGAACGTCGGGAACGGGACCAGAGGCACTGATATGCCGGGGTGGGCGTTCCCGGCCGCGCGACACGGCAACCGGTCGCCGCCCGGGGACGTGTGACCGCTGAGCGCGCACCCGGAACACGCCACTCGCGTTCAGCGCGGTGCCGGCCCCGCCCTTGCCCTGGCGCTGACCTGGGATGAAAGCAACCCGGGCAGGGCGGAAGTGCGTTCTGCGACGATCACTCGCGCATCCGGGCCGGACAGTCGGCAGTCGAGCACGCTCGCGTGCATCCCGCGCGCCACCCGTTCCGCTTGCTCGCACGCCGCCGTGCCGCCCGCGGTGGCGTGCGATGCAGCGGCCAGCGCGGCGAGGTCGGCGGCCCCCTCCGCGCGATGCCTGGCCAGCACGGCGGAGCCGAGTGCCAGGCCGAACCCGAGGATGACCAGCAATCCGAGGATCAGCACCGCGGCGAGCACCGTGGCGACACCGGCATCCCGGCCGCCGGCACCGGTGCTCACCGCGCGGGCTCCGCCGGACCGGACCCGGCCGCACCCGGTTCCAGCACTGCCGCGGCTCGACTGGTCCACCACTGGGCGGGCAGGAAACCGACCACCGGTGGAGCGCTCACCTCGGTCGTCACCTGGTCGTCCCGAACGGAGATCGCCAAGCTCGCGCCCGGCGGGGCCAACCGCCGCACCGCTGCGTCGGCCTGCTCGCGATCTCCCCTGGACGCCAGCCGAGCGGCCTCGACCGCGGCGTCGGTGCACCGGACCTGCCCGAGCACCATGTTCATGGCGGTCAGCACGAGCACGAACACCGCTACGACCGCGCCCACGCCCAGGGCCGCCTCGACCGTCACCGCACCGCGGTCGGAAAAGGAATCCGGACTTCGCGCCGCCGGGACCGCTCGGCCGCCCGAGCCGACCGGGAGCGCTCGCCGCGCGATCACGGGACACTGCCTTGCAATGCACGTTCGACCAGCCCGGTGAGCGCGGCCGTCACCGAGTCGCCGGTGACGACGGTGTAGAGCAGCGCCGCGAAAGCGGCCGCCGCCACGGTGCCGATGGCGTACTCGGCGGTGCTCATACCGCGGTCGCCGTGCAACAGCGTTCGAAGACTCCGCAATCGACGACGGCTGAGTCCGGAGCGGCTCGTGCGGCGATCGCCGGCAGGCACCGTGCAGCTGATCTTCGTAGGAATCGGGGTCATGCTCCCGCCTTTCTCGTGTTGTCGTTCGCCCGGCACCGCGCATCGCTTTTCGCGGCTTGCCGGGCCGGTTGTCGGCAACGAATGTCTCGCCGCACGACGGAATCCGGCCTGCTCACCAGGTCGCGGCGAGCCGCTGCACCATCCCCGCCACGACCGGAACCACGCCCAGGCACAGGAACGCGGGCAGGAAGCACAAGCCGAGCGGCGCGGTGATCCACACCCCGGCCCGCTGAGCTGCTGCTTGGGCTCGGTCGGCGACCGCGGTTCGCGCTTCGGCCGCCAGGCCGTCGGCGACCTCGGCCAACGCACTGCCGGTCCGCGCACTGCGGCGGGCCGCGCGGGCGAGTTCGGCGGTGCCGGGATGGCGAAGCGCCGGTTCCCACGCCGAGGCCGGGTCGGCCCCGAGTTCGAGCAGCCCCGCGACCTCGCGCAGCGCGGTACCCGCCGGACCAGCGAGTTCCGCGGCCACCGCCCGCACGAGCACGACCAGCGGCAGCCCTGCGCGCATCCCGGCCGCCAGCAGATCCCACCCCGCGGCCAGCTCCAGCGGATCGGTGTCCGGCGGTCCGGCCCGAGCGCGAAGCACCAGCCAGAAGACGGCCGCAGCGAGCACCGCACCGGGAATCACCCCGGCGACGGCAGCGCCGAGGGCGCCGGACGCAGCCGCAGCCACGGGAGCTCTGGCTCGTTCCGGCCATCTCGACAACAGCCGCGTGACGGAGTTCGGCTGCCCGGCGGCGGCAGCTTCACCCCTCCGGTGCAGCACGGCGACCCGCGCCGATCGGACGGGCAGCAACAGCAGCGCGATCGCGAGCAACACCGGTTCGAGGGCGCTCATGTCCGCACCACCGACTCGGTCAGCCGGACGGTCCACAGCACACCCGCGCACAGCAGTGCCACTCCGAGCACGAGCACGGCCTGCCCGAAGAGACCTCCGGTGAGCACCGCGAGCGGAGTCGCTCCCGAGACCTCCCCGAGCAGCAAGCCGAGCAACGGCAAACCCGCCAATACCGCGGCGGTGGCTCGCGGACCGGCCAGCTTCGCCTCGACCTCCCGCGCGAACGCCACTCGGTGCTCGAGATCGCGGCGCACCGCGTCCAGCAGCTCCGCCAGGGCGACGCCGTGACGTTCGGCCAACGCCCACGCTCTGCCGGCCCGTGCCAAGGGATCGACGGGCGCAGCTCGCTCGCCGAACCGGAACACGCGGCGATCCACCGCTTCGGCGCCCGCACCTGCTGCGGTGAGCACGGATGCGACGTCGCCGCCCATCCTTGCCGTGGTGGACAGGTCGCGGAACACGGCGGCGACCGGAAAATCCGCGTCCACGGCCGCCCCTTCCGCGGCGGCGGCCGGGTGCGACCCCGCTCGAAGCTCGGCGACCAGCAACCGGAATCCGGCCGCCAGCGCCGCCGAGCGCTGCAACCGCAGGCGGTACCCGCCGCGGGTACGCCACCACCACACGCCGAGCGCGGTCAGCGCACTCGCCGCCAGCAATCCGCCGACACCGGCGAGCAGCAGTCCGAGCAGCGCGGCGGCCGGAACCGCGCCGATCCGCAACGACGAAACCGGATTCCGGTGCGGCAGCGAAACTTCACGCCTGGGTAGCAGTCGGTGGTGCGCTCGCAGGTCCGGCCATCCGAGCAACGCCGCGGCAGGCAGCAGCAGAGTCAGCACGGCGCCGCACCTCCCCGCGAACGGATCAGCCCGGCGAGTTCCGAACGCCCCTCGATCCAACCGTCGTCGCACCGCCAGGCCGGCACGACCGACACTCGGTCCCGTTCACGGCGCAACACACCGATCGCGGCCAACTGCCTGCCGCGATCGGCGCTGCGGCGCACGTGCAGCACCACCTGCACGGCGGCGGCCAGCTGGCTGTGCAACGCCTCCCGGGCCATACCGCCCAGCGCGGCCAGGGCCTCCATCCGGGCCGGAACCTCTTCCGGGGAGTTGGCGTGCACGGTCCCTCCACCGCCTTCGTGGCCGGTGTTCAACGCGGCGAGCAGTTCGCACACCTCCGCGCCGCGCACCTCGCCGACGATCAACCGGTCCGGGCGCATCCGCAGGGACTGCCGCACCAGATCCCGCATCCGCACCTCACCGGCTCCCTCCACGTTCGCGGGCCGGGTCAGCAGCCGGACGACGTGCGGATGCCGCGGGCGGAGCTCACCCGCTTCCTCCACGCAGACGATCCGCTCAGCCGCGGAAACCTCGCCGAGCAGCGCGGCCAGCAGGGTCGTCTTCCCGGCGCCGGTGCCGCCGGTCACGAGCAAGGCCAGCCTCGCCCGCACGATCGAGCGCAGCACCGCGCCCAGTTCCGGCGAGAACGTGCCCATCCGCAGCAGCGCATCCACCCCGTGCGAGGCGGGCCGCAGAATCCGCAACGACAAGCACGTCCCGTTCACGGCGATCGGCGGCAGCACCGCGTGCATCCGGACCGCTTCGCCCGCACCGGCTCCGGGAAGCCAGCCGTCGACCCACGGTTGCGCTTCGTCCAACCGCCTGCCGGTGGCCACGGCGAGCCGTTGCGCGAGCCTGCGGACCGCCTCCTCGTCCGAGAACGTCACCGCGGAGCGGCACAACCCGTCGCCGCGGTCCACCCAGACCTCGTCCGGTGCGGTCACCAGTACGTCGGTGACTTCCGGATCGCGCAGCAGCGGCTCGACCACGCCGGTACCGAGGAATTCTTGTTGCAGCGACCGCAAAGCGGTGAGCAGGTCGGCGTCCGCCACCGGACCGCCCGCTTCCTCGCGCACCGCGGCCGCCACCGCCGAAGGGCTCACCGGCGTGCCGCCGCCAGCGAGGCGGTTGCGCACCCGCTCGATCAAGTCGGTGTTCATGACGCCACCCGTTCCGGGGCTCGCTGATCATCCAAGGTCTCGAGGACTTCCGCCGCGGCTCTGGCCGTGGCTCCCCGGCTGCTCGCCCGCGTCCCGCACAGTCCCGCTTTGTCGACGGCTCCCGGCAGACCCGCCTGCGTTCGCAGCACCGCGAGCACCGGCGCGCCCACCGCAAGCTCGATGTCGCGCACGCGGAGCCCGGCGGGCGCAGGCCCGCGGATCACCAGCCGCACCGGTGCGGAAGCGCGTTCCCGCAGCACCCGCAGCCGGCTCGCCGCGGCCGCGCACGCCCGGACCTGCGCGGGCACGACCAGGACGGTCAGATCGGCGGTGCGCAGCACCGCGCAAGCAGGCTCGGACAGATCCCGCGGGAGATCGCACACGACCGTTTCACCGCCCCGGCGACCGGCGGCGAGCACGGCTTGCACCGACGGCGCGGTGAGTCCGCTGGCCGCACCGTCGCGGTCGCAGGAGAGCACGGTGAGCGCGCCGGAACCGACCCGCTGTCCCGGTAGCGCCTCCCGCAGCGCACCGGCCGCCACGCGGCCACCGCTGATCGCCAGTCCGGACCAGCGCAACCCCTGCGTGCGCTCCACACCGACGGTCAGGTCCAACCCGCCGCCGAGCGGGTCGCAGTCGAGCAGCAACGCGCGGTCGCCGCGGCGTGCCGCGACGACGGAGACCGCCGCGGCCAACGTGGAGGCACCCGCGCCGCCGGTTCCGCCGAGCACGGTGAGCACCCGTCCTGCGCCGGACGCGGGAGCGTCGACGGCCTCGGCGAGCAGCTCGACGAGTTGCGCTTCCTGCTCGGGCAACTGCAGCACCGCGTCCGCGCCGATCTCGAACGCGGACCGCCACCGCTCCGCTCGCTGCGTGCGGGAGACCAGCAGGACCGCTGATCTTCGCGGCATACCGGCCGCGGCAGCACGAGCCGCCGTGCGGTCGTCGAGCAGCACCAGCGGCGCTTCGCGCCAGAGTTGCCCCGTCTCCGCCGGGTCGGCGCGACGCCGCAGGTCGCAGCCCGCGACGGCGGTCAACCGAGTGATCTCCGCGGCCAGGTCGTCGTCCTGGCTGACGAGCAGTGGTGGTGCGGTGGTCGAGGTGGGCATGCCGGCACCCGTTCCGGTCGCAGGGCTCGCGGGAGGAATTCGCCGGGACCGGCGGAATTCCCGCTCGACGTCCACGTTGCAGCGGCCGGGCGGCGGCGCCCAGACCGAATTCCGGAATCTGTGGATGGACCGGCACCTTGTGGACAACTTCTTCACCCGATTAAGCGATCAACCGTGAAGGATTCACCGGAAATGGCCCGACCAGCGCCGGGAGCCGAAAAGAAGTGCCCGCGCACCGCGAAACTACTTGAAGACTGGAATAATTTGCTCGGAAACCGTCCGCACCGGACGCGGCCGGGAACATCGCCCCCGAGAATGCGGACGACCCCCGCCAGGGGGAGGACGGGGGTCGCCGAGAGTTCAGCTCCGGGGGGTCGAGCTGAACCCGTCCGGTTCCCGGACCCCCATACTCTAGCGCCCGGTCTCCCCCACTCGCGTCCCGTCCATTAGGACGAACATAAGCACCCTGTCGCGCCTTCTGGAAACGCCACGACCGATCCACTGCCCGAACGTGGCGAGAACTCACTGCAACGAGCCGAAGTCGGCCACTCGCAGTGAAGCCGGCCCGCGCGCCGCGCATCGCCCGCCGCGCCGGGGTCCGGTCGTATGCTGTGCGACGTGACAGCGCCCGCGAACCCCCCGACCGCCACCGGACCCCGGACGGCGGCATTCTTCGACCTGGACAAAACGGTCATCGCCAAATCGAGCACGCTCGCATTCAGCAGGCCGTTCTTCCAGGAAGGTCTCATCAACCGCCGGGCGGTGCTGAAAAGCGCCTACGCACAATTCGTTTTCATGCTGGCAGGCGCGGACGCCGACCAGATGGACCGGATGCGCGCGCACATCACCTCGCTGTGCACCGGCTGGGACGTCGAGCAGGTCAACGCGATCGTCGAGGAGACCCTGCACGACATCGTCGATCCGCTCGTCTACAAGGAAGCCACCCAGCTCATCGCCGAGCACAAGGAACAGGGCCACGACATCGTGGTGCTGTCGGCCTCCGGCGAAGAAGTGGTGGCGCCGATCGCCAAACTGCTCGGCGCAACGCATTCCGCCGGAACCCGGATGGTCGTCGCCGACGGCCGCTACACCGGTGAGGTCGAGTTCTACTGCTCGGCGGGGAACAAGGCCGCCGCGGCCCGCGACCTCGCCGAGCGCTACGGCTACGACCTGCGGGATTGCCACGCCTATTCGGATTCGGTGACGGACCTGCCGCTGCTGGAAGCGGTGGGCCACCCGACGGTGGTCAACCCGGATCGCGGGCTGCGCAGGCACGCCGCGCAACGCGGCTGGCCGTCGCTGGCGTTCGAGCAGCCGGTTTCGCTGCGCGCGCGCTTCCCCACGCCTTCGCGCGCGGCAGTGACGGCGGCCGGCGTCGGCATGGGCGCGGTCGCCGCGGCCGGAGCGGCCTGGTGGGGTCTGCGCTACTGGCGCAGGCACCGCTGAACGCAGCGAAATCCCAGGTGATCGAGGCCGTCCGCGACCGATTCAGAAACCTTGCAGCGGCCAGGGGCAGCCGACTACAAAGGAATTGCGGACCCTGGCTCGGCCAGGGGCGACGCGGAGGAGAAGCGGCGCTCCCCCTGAACCGGGCTCCGTGCGTGCGGACGGAGCACCCACGCGCAGCCGCCACGAGAGGCTGAAACGTCGACCGGGTTGCGTACCGGGACGCCGGACGCCTAGCCCAAGAGTTACGACACTTGTTGCACGCTTGGTAACCCGTCCGTTCACGCAAGACGGCGCCTGCCTGCCGGCGGGCGCCGTCGTTCGTGCGCAGCGAAATCCGCGCGAAACGTGCGCGGCCTGCCGGTGAATGTCGTTGACCGGGCTCAGCACGGTGGGTAACTTCCGAATCCCATCCGCGTTGTCGTGGAGGACTTTCCACCCGAGCCCACTGGACGACCCCACGAAGACGTCCGGGACCGTGGGCGAGCAGCCCCAGGAGGTTCCGTGGGCTCGAACCGTTCGCGCCGCCTCGTGGCGGTGCTGATCAGCGCAGCGGCGGTGGTGACGATCGGCGGCGGTTCGTCCGCGGGCGCGCAGCCACCGGAAGTGCGGCACAGCGAGGTCGACCCCGCCGTCACCGAGAAGGTGCGGGCGATGAGCCTCGAGGAGAAGGTCGGCCAGCTGTTCGTCACCTACGCCTATGGCCGCGACGCGGACACCCCGCACCCGCAGAACCGCGAGGAGTTCGGCGTGGACACCCCGGCGCAGGTGGTGCAGCGCTACCACCCGGGCGGGCTGATCCACTTCAGCTGGACCGACAGCCTGTACGAACCGCGGCAGATCGCCGAGCTGTCCAACGGCGTGCAGCGGGCGGCTACCTCCTCCGGTGCCGGAATACCGCTGCTGATCTCCACCGACCAGGAGCAGGGCCAGGTGAGCAGGCTGCCGGAACCGGTCACGCAGCTGCCGGGGAACATGGCGCTCGGCGCCGGCCGCAGCGCGGCCGACACCGGCCTGTCCGCGCGGATCACCGGCGAAGAGATGCGCGCGATGGGCCTCAACCAGGACTTCGCGCCCAGCGGCGACGTCAACGTGAACCCGGCCAACCCGGTGATCGGGGTGCGTTCGTTCTCGTCCGACCCGCAGCTGGCGGCGCGGCTGACCGGAGCGGCCGTGCACGGTTACCAGGACCCGGGCGCGGCCGGCGTGTCGGCGGCCGCCAAGCACTTCCCCGGGCACGGGGACACCAACCAGGACAGCCACACCGACCTGCCGGTCATCGAGCACACCCGCGAGCAGTGGGAACGGCTGGACGCGCCACCGTTCCGGGAGGCGATCGAGGCGGGCACGGACGCGGTGATGAGCGCGCACATCGTGGTGCCGAACCTGGATTCCTCCGGTGAGCCCTCGACGCTGTCACCGACGGTGCTGACCGGGATGCTGCGCGACGAGCTGGGCTACAAGGGCGTGATCACCACGGACTCCCTGCAGATGGACGGGGTGCGGGCGAAGCACCCGGACGCCGAGATCCCGGTGCTGGCGTTGCGGGCGGGTGCGGATCAACTGCTGATGCCGCAGAACCTCCAGGTCGCCATCAACGGGGTGCTGGACGCGGTCCACACCGGCGCGCTGACCGAGGACCGCATCGACGCGAGCGTCGAACGGATCCTCGAGATGAAGCGCAAGCGCGGCGTGCTGGACGCGCCGTTCGTGGACACCGGCCGCGTGGACCGGGTCGTCGGCAGCCGGGAGCACGCGCAGCAGGCGCAGCGGATCACCGACCGGACCACGACGCTGCTGCGCAACGACGCCGGTCAGCTCCCGATGCGGCAGAAGCCCGGGAAGATGCTGGTCACCGGGGCCGGAGAGGACGCGACCGGGGCACTGGCGGATCGCGTGCGGGCGCGCGGGCCGCAGGCGACCTCGCTACCGACGGGGAAGGCACCGACCCAGCAGCAGATCTCGCAGGCGGTGCAGGCCGCGAAGGGCAACGACGTGACGGTCGTGCTGATCAACGCGGCGTGGGACGCGGACAACGCCGCCCAGCAGGAGCTCGTGCGCGCGTTGCAGCGGGCGAACGTGCCGGTGGTGGCCGCGGCCGTGCGGGATCCGTACGACGCCGCGTACGCCGAGCAGGTGCCGACCTGGCTGGCGACGTACTCGGACAAGCCGGTGGCGATGGAATCGCTGGCGAAGGTGCTGTTCGGCGAGATCGCTCCGCAGGGCAAGCTGCCGGTCCCGGTGCCGGATCCGGAAGGCGCGGGTGCGGACCGCTTCCCGCTCGGACACGGATTGAGCTGGTAGTGCGATGCCGCTGAGCAGGAGGAGTTTGCTGGCTTCCACGGCGCTGTCGGCGCCGCTGGTGGGCGCCGGTGCCGCGTGCGCGGCCCCGCAGCAGGAGCGGATCGACGGCGGCGCGGTGCGCACCGGCGCGGACGTGCTGGCCGCGCAGAACTGGCAGCCGCTGACGGGCAGCCGGGTCGGACTGATCACCAACCCGACGGGCGTGCTGGCTTCCTTGCAGCACATCGTCGATGCGATGCACGCGTCCGGTGCGGTGGACATCGCCGCCGTGTTCGGTCCCGAGCACGGTTTCCGCGGCACCTCGCAGGCCGGTGGCTCCGAGGGGAACGTGACCGATCCGCGCACCGGCCTGCCGGTCTACGACGCCTACGGCGCGAACGCGGACGAGCTGGCCCGCATGTTCGGCAAGGCCGGTGTGCAGCGCGTGGTGTTCGACATCGCCGACGTCGGCGCCCGCTTCTACACCTACGTGTGGACCATGTACACCGCGATGCGCGCAGCCGCGCGCACCGGCGCCGAGTTCGTCGTGCTGGACCGGCCGAACCCGATCGGTGCGCAAGTGGCGGGTCCGCGGCTGGACATGCGGTTCGCCTCCGGTGTCGGTGCGCTGCCGATCGCGCAGCAGCACGGCATGACGCTCGGCGAGCTTGCCCGCATGTTCGACGCCGAGTACCTCGACCCGCCGCTCGGCCAGCGGCTGTCGGTGGTGCGCGCCGAAGGATGGCGCGGTCGTGCCGCGGGCTCGGCGTTGCCGTGGGTGCCGCCGAGCCCGAACATGCCGACGCCGGACACCGCGATGGTGTACCCGGGCACCGGGCTGTTCGAGGGCACCGTGCTGTCCGAGGGGCGCGGCACCACGCACCCGTTCGAGATCATCGGGGCGCCGGGGATCGATTGGCGCTGGGCGGACGAGCTGAACGCCGCCGGGCTGGAGGGTCTCCGCTTCCGGGAGACCTACTTCGTGCCCGAGTTCGGCAAGCACGCCGGCGCCACCTGCGGCGGCGTGCAGCTGCACCGCGGCGGCGAGGTCGACGCGATCCGCATCGCGATCACCATGCTGGTCACGGCGAAGCGGCTGTTCGGCCAGGTCTTCGGCTGGCGCCCGGACGGCATGATCGACAAGCTGGCCGGCACCGACCGGGTCCGCACCATGGTCGACGCGGGCGCGGGCGTGGACGAGATCGTCGGCTCGTGGGACGCGGAACTGGCCGAGTTCCGGCGCCTGCGGGAGCGTTTCCTGCTGTACCGGTGAGCGCGTGCTCATTGCTGACGAGGGTGGGTCTTGATGCGCGGAACGCTGTTGGCTCTGGTCCTCACGGCGATCACGGCGACGGCCGCGGGACCGGCGTGCGCTTCGCCGCCGGTCGGCGCGGGCGGCCGCTTCGACCGCCCGCAGGACGGGTTCTCCTCCGCGGAGACCGTGCTGCGGCCGGGTTCCCCGGAGCAGGCCGGGCTCGCGGCGGCGCCGATCGATGACGCGCTGCGGCGGATCGGGGCTTGGACGGGGCCGACGCCGGGGCGCGAGCACCCGATGTTCGCCGGTGCGGTGGCGCTGCTGGCCCACGACGGCGTGGTGGTGCGGCACGAGGCGTTCGGCAAGGAGGTGCGCTACTCCGACGCGCAGGGCACCGAGCTGCCGCCGCAGCAGCAGGAGCCGATGCGCCCGGACACGATCTTCGACGTCGCATCGCTGACGAAGCTGTTCACCTCGATCGCGGTGCTGCAGCAGGTCGAGGACGGCGACGTGGACCTGGACACCCCTGTCGCGCACTACCTGCCGGAGTTCGGCGGCCAGGGCAAGCAGTCGATCACCGTGCGGCAGCTGCTCACGCACACCTCCGGGCTGCCGTCCGAGGTGCAGCTGTGGAAGCTGCCCCCGCAGGAGCGGATCCCGCACGTGCTGCGGCTGAGCCCGGAGAAGCCGCCGGGAACGGCTTACCAGTACTCCGACCCGAACTTCATCACCCTGGGCGTGCTGGTGTCCCGGATGGCCGATGCGCCGCTGGACCAGGTGGTCCGCGAACGCATCACCGGCCCGCTGGGCATGGACGACACCGGCTACAACCCGCCGCCGAGCGAGCTGCACCACATCGCGGCGACCGAGTTCCAGACCGAGCCCCCGCGCGGCATGGTCCGCGGCGAGCCGCACGACGAGAACGCCTGGTCGCTGGGCGGCGTGGCGGGTGAAGCGGGCTTGTTCTCCACCGCGCACGACCTGGGCGTGCTCGGGCAGGCGCTGGTCAACGGCGGCGGTTACGGCGAGCAGCGGATCCTGCAGCCGGAGACGGTCGAGCGGATGCTGACCGACTACAACGGCGCGTTCCCCGGCGACGGGCACGGTTTGGGCTTCGAACTGGACCAGCGCTGGTACATGGCCGGGCTGAGCGGCCCGCGCACGGCCGGGCACACCGGTTTCACCGGTACTTCGCTGGTGCTGGACCCGGACTCGCGTTCGGTGGTGGTGCTGCTGACCAACCGGGTGCACCCGACGCGGGAGTGGGGCTCGAACAACCCGGCGCGGGAGGCGATCGCGCAGGCGATGGCGGAGGCGCTGGCGGTGCGCCCGGAGCGCGGGTCGGAGTCGTGGGGCGCGCCCGCGGCGGCTCCGGCGACGTTGCGCACCCGGGACCTCGGGCCGGTGGCCGGGCAGGCGGAGGTGTCGTTCGACGCTTTCGTGGACACCCAGCGGGATCCGGACGGCGCCGACCCGCTGCTACTGGAGTCCAGTGTGGACGGCGGGGCGAGCTGGCGGCCGGTGCCGGTGACCGCGAACGGGCCGGGTGCACCGGAAGGGCCGCAGCAGTCGCTGGCCGGATCGGGCCACCGCGCGTGGTGGCAGGTGCGCGGCACCGTGGACGCTCAGCCCGGCCAGCACGTCCAGGTGCGCTGGCGCTACGCGCCGGACAAGCAGTACACCGGGCGGGGCGTGCTGGTCGACGGAATCTCGGTGGCCGACCGGGACCGCACGCTGCTCGACGGCGAGCGCGAGCCGCAGGGCTTCGACCCGCGGGGCTGGGCGCCGGTGCACCGCTGAGCCCGCGCGGACTCGGCGCCGTTGGCCCACGAAGGTGATCGGCGCACCGCCGCACGGTGCAACCCGATTCCCGGTGCGAACCGTCCTGTCCACGGCGGGCGCGGCCCGCCGGCCCCGCCCGAACCTCGGCCGACCCGGAGACACCCGCATTGACCTGCACAGATCGCGGTTAGTAAGTTTCCCACATGGCCGTTGACGACAGCTCGTCCGAAGCCGGGGACGGCAGTCCCCTCGTGCGGATCCGCTCGCTGCTCCCGGGGCTGGCCAGAGCCGAGCAGCGGGTCGCGGGCATCGTGCTCGCCGATCCCGCCTCCATCGCCCGGCGCAGCATCACCGAGGTCGCCGAAGCGGCGGGCACCAGCGAAACCACCGTCACCCGGTTCTGCAAGGCGATCGGCGTCGGCGGGTATCCCGACCTGCGCATCGCGCTGGCCGCGGACACCGCCCGCACCTCCGAACGCGACCGCGACCTCGGCGGCGACATCGAACCGGACGACGACCTGGCGCAGATCATCGAGAAGGTCGCCTACGCGGACGCGAAAGCCGTCGAGGAAACCGCCGGACAGCTCGACGCCGAAGCGCTCGCCGCGGTCGTCGACGCCGTCGCGCGGGCCCGCCGGATCGACGTCTACGGCGTCGGCGCCAGCGCCTTCGTCGCGCTCGACCTGCAGCAGAAGCTGCACCGCATCGGCCTGACCTGCTTCGCGTGGTCGGACACGCACACCGCGCTGACCTCGGCGGCGCTGCTGCGCGACGGCGACGTGGCCATCGGCATCTCGCACACCGGAGCCACCTCCGAGACGGTGGAGGCGTTGCGGGAGGCCGGGCGGCACGGGGCGGTCACCGCCGCGCTGACCAACTTCAGCCGTTCGCCGATCACCGAGATCGCCGGGAACGTGCTGACCACGGCGGTGCGCGAGACGACCTACCGCTCCGGGGCGATGGCGAGCAGGCTCGGCCAGCTCACCGTGATCGACTGCCTGTTCATCGGGGTGGCGCAACGGCACATCGACGACACGAAGGCAGCGCTGGAAGCCACCTACGCGGCCGTCGACGGGCACCGGCTCGGTGCCCGCCCGGATCGCCGCAGGCATCCGGACCGGCCCAGGAACGAGGAGGACGCTGGATGACCCGCGATCCGCAGCCGCCCGCGCGGGTGAACGCCCCGACGGAACGGACCAACGAGCGCACCAGGGACATCGACCTGCTGCCGACGCTGGACATCCTGCACGTGCTCAACGCCGAGGACCGCACCGTTCCGGAGGCGGTCGGCCGGGCGCTGCCGGAGCTGGCCCGCGCGGTGGACCTGGCGGTGACCGCGCTGCGCTCCGGCGGACGGGTGCACTACGTGGGCGCGGGCACCTCCGGGAGGCTCGCGGTGCTCGACGCCGCCGAGCTGATCCCGACCTACAACGTGCCCGCGGACTGGGTGGTGGCGCACCAGGCCGGTGGCAGCGGCGCCTTCCAGAAAGCCGTGGAGAACGCCGAGGACGACACCGATTCCGGTGCCGCGCTGGTCGATTCGCAGGTCACCGGTTCGGACTTCGTGCTCGGGCTGACCGCCTCCGGCCGCACGCCGTACGTCATGGGAGCGCTGCAGGCGGCCCGGCGGGCCGGGGCGGGCACGGCGCTGATGTCGGCGAACCCGGAGTCGGCGGGCAACGCCCCGGCGGACGTGGTGATCGCGGTGGACACCGGGCCGGAACCGATCGCGGGCTCCACCCGGATGAAGGCGGGCACCGCGCAGAAGCTGGTGCTGACCTCGTTCTCCACCGCGGTGATGATCCGGATGGGCCGCACCTACTCGAACCTCATGGTCAGCATGCTGGCCACGAACGCGAAGCTGCGCGGCCGGACCGTGGCGATCCTGCGCGAGGCCACCGACGCGTCCGAGCAGGAGTGCGCTCGCGCGCTCGGCGACGCGGGCGGTGACTTGAAGACGGCGCTGGTGCACTTGCTGACCGGCTCCGACGTGGAGCGGTCCGCGGCGGCGCTGGCGGTCTCGGACGGCCGGGTGCGGGACGCGCTGCGCTCGCTGACGCGCTGAGCCGAAGCTCTGAGCGAACGGACCGGGCGAACGGACCGTCTGACCAATCTGGCCGGACGAACAGTCCGTTCACTCCGGTAGTTCGGCGGCGACCCGCTCGAAGGCGGTGAGCACGCGGTTCCAGAAGGCTCCGGTGTCGAGCACCGTCGCCACGTCCGCGTTGCAGCGCTCGGCGGGCGCGTCGAAGTCGGTCACCGTCATGCCCGAGGTGAACCGGCCGTGCGTCTCCACGTCCACCCGCGCGGGCACGGTGCTCAGCAACCCCGGATCGAGCACGTGCGCGACGGCGCAGGCGTCGTGGACCGCGGGACCTTCGGCGCGGTACTGCCGGTGCTGTGCGTAGAAGTCCAGGATCGGCGAAAGCAGTTCCGCCTCGAGCCGCCCGAGCGCACCGAACCGCTCGCGCACTTCGGCGGTGGCGCGGGCCTGCGCGGTCAGGTCCAGCCCGACCATGGTGGTGCGCCAGCCCGCGTCGAACGCGACGGCCGCGGCCTCCGGGTCGGCGAGCACGTTGAACTCCGCCGCCGGGTTGCGGTTCCCGCGGGTGTAGGAGCCGCCCATGACGACGAACTCGCGCGCCCACTCGACGATCCTGGGCTCCTTGCGCACCGCCAGCGCGATGTTGGTCAGCGGACCGATCGCGACCAGCGAGATCTCGCCGGGCGCGGCGGCCAGCTCGTCGACTATTCGATCCACGGCGTGGCCGTCGATCGCCCGTGCCGTGGCCGCGGGCAGCACCACGCCCCCGAGCCCGTTGCCGCCGTGCACGTCGCCGGCCGTCAGCGCTTCGCGAACGAGCGGGCGGCCCGCGCCGGCCGCGATCGGCACGTCCATCCCGTAGAAGTCCGCCAGGCACAGGGCGTTGTTCGTGGTGTGCGGCAGGCCGACGTTGCCCGCCACGGTGGTCACGCCGACGACGTCCAGTTCCGGGCTGCCGTGCGCGAGCGCCAGCGCCAGCGCGTCGTCGATGCCCGGATCGCAGTCGATCAGGACCTTCTTCGGCATTTCGCTCCCGTCGGTTCTTCGGGGTCGGTGCGCGCGTCGGTCGACCAGCGGTTCCGTCGCGGTGCGGATGCACGCTTCCGGACGCGTGTGCGGTCAGCGGCTGCCGCGGCGGAGCCGCTCGAAGCCGGCCCTCATCAGGACTCCACGGCGTCGGCGATGGACTTCGCCTCCCGCGCGCCGGTTTCCAGCGCGGTGCAGCAGTGCACGATCCACTTCGCGACGCCGTCCGGCTCTCCGGAGGCGAAACCTTCGGCGGCCGCGACGTAGTCGGGCTGCCGCCGGAAGTAGGCGACCTCCGGCACCACCAGCCCCTTCGGGTCCAGCCCGCTGCCGATCATGCTCAGCCGCGCCGCCGCGCGCGCCACGATGCCGTCGACCTCGCCGAACGCGGACAGCGCGAGCAGCTCGCCGTGCACCACGGCGGCCTGCACCGGACCGGGCACGAGCCCCTGCGACTTGCCGCCCGCGTCCGCGACGATCTGCGCGAGCAGGTCCAGCCGCGCGGAGACCGCCGGGTCCTCCCGCGGGCGGCCCAGCCGTTCCTGATCGTCCGCCAGGTCCGCGGCGGCCAGCACGTGCAGCCGTGCGAGGGCTTGCATCGGGGCGCGCTGCCAGGTCGGCAGCAGCGGCCCGAGCGCTTCGGCGACCCGCAGCGAACCGGCCAGCAGCGGATCGGTGACCTCGCCGCTGTCCGGGATCTCGGCCGCCCCGCCCGCGACCGCCGCCGAAGCGCGGGCCGCGCGCACCGAGGCCTCCGCGCTGGTGGCGGGCCAGCCGCGGCGGTTCGCCGGGTGCTCGTGGATCTCGTCGATGGCCGCCCGCGCGGCGGTCACGGCGTCCTGCACGCCGGGCAGCTCCAGCAGGGGGAGCAACGACTCTTGCGCGTTCACGCCGCCGGACGCTACCCGGTCGGCCGCGGCCGGAGCGCACAACCCGGACCGGGCAAGGGCACCACAAGCACCGCTCGGGATCGAAAACGGCGCGTGCGGGAAATCCCTCAGCAGCAAATCCGCGGCAACGAATTTGGGCCCGACGATGAACCTCCGACGCAGCCGGGCGTCCACCGGACGGAAAACGAAATGCGCATCCCATCCAAGGAGACAACAATGCGCGGCCTCGCCATCGCCGGTTCCATTCTCGCCGCCGGCATTTCCCTGTCCGCCTGCACCGGAATGGTGGACTCCGGAAGTACGAGCATGGCTGCTTCGGCGTCCGGCTCGCACCAGGGCGAAGCGAACCAGATCCCCGGACCGACGAAGAACGACATCGACCAGGGCGGGACCCAAGGCCCCGACGGCGGCTTCTGGGAGGTCTACGCCCGCCAGAGCGACGAGGGATTCGCGGGCGCCGAGGAATCCATGAACACCATCAACGCCTACTTCAACACCGACCCGGCGGAGTTGGTGGGCGCCGACAAGTACGCCAAGGACGTCTACCAGGGCTTCGACTGCCACCTGAGCACCGTGCAGGAAACCGGCGCCCAGGCCGTCGACTGCTTCGACGACCAGAACATCTCGATCATCGCCACGACGCAGGCGGGCTGACCCGCAGCCCCGATCCGTCCGGACGGGTTCCGAGAACCCCGCCCCGGGACACCCCGGCAGCGGGAACACGTTCACCGCGCGCGGCCGATTCCGAACCCGCCCGCGGTGTTTCCGGGAATTGCCCGCGACCAACAGCAGCGGGATGCGCGCGGGACGGGTCCGCGCCGCTGACGCGCGGCGAACGGGCGAGCGAGTCGCCGTGGACCGGAAACCGTCGGCAGGCGAACCGATACCGGAAGGCACCCTCCCGGCTGGTGCCTTCCGGTTTCCTGCACGATCCGGTCTCGATAGGCCCATCGCACCCGGAACGCAACGGACAAGTGGATGCAACTTTCGTCACAGCGCACTGCGATGCACGGACGGTAAGCTGCTGATCTCATCGCGTCCGCCACCAGATCGGCCGGACCCGCCCGCGAACCCCTGTCGGCGTGAGCCGGATCGCACTACGGTCTACCCGACACGAAAGGCGCCCCTTGAGCTGGGAGGTTCCCCGCGATGAGTCAGCCCGACGGGCAAAGCAACACCCTGGACAACCTGCTCACCGAGAGCAGGACCTTCCCCCCGCCGCAGGAGTTCGCCGCCGCGGCCAACGCCACGTCGGAGATGTACGACCAGGCCGCGGCCGACCGCGAAGGCTTCTGGGCGAAACAGGCCGAGCACCTGCACTGGGACACCGAGTGGTCGCAGGTGCTGGATTGGTCCGACGCACCGTTCGCGAAGTGGTTCGTCGGCGGCAAGCTCAACGTCGCCTACAACTGCGTGGACCGGCACGTCGACGAGGGCAACGGCGACCGGGTCGCGATCCATTGGGAAGGTGAACCCGGCGACAGCCGCCGGATCACCTACGCGGAGCTGCAGCGCGAGGTCTCCCGCACCGCAAACGCGCTGTCCGAGCTCGGCGTCGGCACCGGTGACCGGGTCGCGATCTACCTGCCGATGCTGCCCGAGGCCGTGTTCTCGATGCTGGCCTGCGCGCGGCTCGGCGCCCTGCACAGCGTCGTGTTCGGCGGCTTCTCCGCCGAGGCGCT
Source organism: Saccharopolyspora galaxeae (assembly GCF_016526145.1). Taxonomy (GTDB): domain Bacteria; phylum Actinomycetota; class Actinomycetes; order Mycobacteriales; family Pseudonocardiaceae; genus Saccharopolyspora_C; species Saccharopolyspora_C galaxeae. Next base: position 433,782 of record NZ_JADDUE010000001.1, on the reverse strand, counting down.
GCGCTCCCGGATCAACGACGCGCAGGCGAAGGTCGTCATCACCTGCGACGGCCAGTACCGCCGCGGCAAGGCCGCCCCGCTGAAGGCCAACGTGGACGAGGCCGTGGAGGGCACGCCGAGCATCGAGCACGTGCTCGTGGTCCAGCGCACTGAGTCCGAGGTGCAGTGGGACGACAGCCGGGACAAGTGGTGGCACGACGTGGTCCCCCGGCAGTCCGACAACCACAGCCCGCAGGCGTTCGACTCCGAGCACCCGCTGTTCATCCTCTACACCTCGGGCACCACCGGGAACCCGAAGGGCATCCTGCACACCTCCGGCGGCTACCTCACGCAGGCCGCCTACACGCACCGCAACGTGTTCGACCTGAAGCCGGAGTCGGACGTGTACTGGTGCACCGCCGACATCGGCTGGGTCACCGGGCACACCTACATCGTGTACGGCCCGCTGGCCAACGGCGCTTCGCAGGTGATCTACGAGGGCACCCCGAACACGCCGCACGAGGGCAGGCACTGGGAGATCGTGCAGAAGTACGGCGTTTCGCTGTACTACACGGCGCCGACCACGATCCGCACCTTCATGAAGTGGGGCTCGGAGTTCCCCGCCAAGTACGACCTCTCGACGCTGCGGGTGCTGGGCTCGGTCGGCGAGCCGATCAACCCGGAGGCGTGGATGTGGTACCGCGAGCACATCGGCGGCGGCACCGCGCCGATCGTGGACACCTGGTGGCAGACCGAGACCGGCGCGATCATGATCTCGCCGCTGCCCGGGGTGACCGCCACCAAGCCCGGTTCGGCGCAGGTACCGCTGCCCGGCATCTCGGCGAAGGTGGTCGACGAGTCCGGCGCGGACGTCGGCCCCGGCGGCGGTGGGCTGCTGGTGCTGGACCAGCCGTGGCCGTCGATGCTGCGCGGCATCTGGGGCGATGACCAGCGGTTCAAGGACACCTACTGGTCGAAGTTCGCCGACCTCGGCTACTACTTCGCGGGTGACGGGGCGAAGTACGACGAGGACGGCGACCTCTGGCTGCTGGGCCGGGTGGACGACGTCATGAACGTCTCCGGGCACCGCATCTCCACGACCGAGGTGGAGTCCGCGCTGGTGTCGCACCCGACGGTGGCCGAGGCCGCGGTGGTCGGCGCCAAGGACGCCACGACCGGCGAGGGCATCGTCGCGTTCGTGATCCTGCGCGGCAACGCCGCGGACGAAGCCGGTGGCGAGGCCGCGATGCAGGCGCTGCGCGACCACGTCACCCGCGAGATCGGGCCGATCGCCAAGCCCCGGCAGATCATGGTCGTGCAGGAGCTGCCGAAGACCCGCTCCGGCAAGATCATGCGCAGGCTGCTGCGGGACGTCGCGGAGAACCGGGAGGTCGGCGACGTGTCCACGCTGGCCGACTCCTCGGTGATGGACCAGATCTCGAAGGGCATCAGCAAGTCCGCGGAGGAGTGATCCGCTGACCCGAGTGCAGGCCCCTTCGCGACCGAGGGGGCCTGCACTCTGCGGTCGGCCGCGAGCTGAAGTGCTGCTGTTAGGGTCTTGCCAGGGTGTGCCGGGAAGTCTGGTCGGCGTGGTGTGACCGCGTACGTCCAGGAGGCCCGGCCGATGACCGAACCCGACAACGACCAGTCGCCCCGCGGACGCGTCCGGGCCAGGGCGTTCGACTTCGGGGAGTACCTGCGGACCGAGACGGTCGGCGGCATGGTGCTGCTGGCGGCGACCGCCATCGCGCTGATCGCGGCGAACTCGCCTGCCGGCGGGCTCTACCAGGCGGTGCGCGACTTCCAGCTCGGGCCGCAGGCGCTGCACCTGGACCTGAGCATCGGCGAGTGGGCCAAGGACGGCCTGCTGGCGATCTTCTTCTTCGTCGCGGGCCTGGAGCTCAAACGCGAACTGGTCGTCGGCGAACTCGCCGACCGCAAGCGGGCGCTGCTGCCGGTGCTGGCCGCGCTGGGCGGCATGATCGTGCCCGCGGTGCTCGCCTTCGCGATCGGGCACGGCGCCCCCGGCGCCGGACAGGCGTGGGCGATCCCGGTGGCCACCGACATCGCGTTCGCGCTCGGGGTGCTGTCGCTGACCGGGTCGGGGATGCCGACGGCCGCGCGGGTGTTCCTGCTCAGCCTCGCCGTGGTGGACGACCTCGGGGCGATCGTCGTGATCGCGGTGCTGTTCACGCAGGGATTGAACCTGCTGGCGCTGCTGGCGGCCGTCGTGCTGTGCGCGGCCTACTGGTTCGCCCAGCACAAGCGGATCAGTACCGCCTACCTCTACGTCCCGCTGGCGCTGGCCACGTGGATCGCGGTGCACAGCAGCGGCATCCACGCCACGATCGCCGGTGTCGCGCTCGGCCTGCTGACCCGCGTCAAGCGCGACCCGGACGAGGACGCCTCGCCGTCGATGCGGCTGGAGCACCGGCTGCAGCCCTGGTCGGCCGGGCTGGTGGTGCCGGTGTTCGCGTTCTTCGCCGCCGGGGTTCCGGTGGACGCCGCAGCGCTCGGCGAGATGTTCCAGGACCGGGTCGCGGTCGCGGTGATGGCCGGACTGTTCGTCGGGAAGTTCATCGGCATCCTCGGCACCTCGTTCGCCGCGGTGAAACTGGGCCTTGCCGCCTCCCCGACCGGCGTGACCTGGCGGGACATGGCGGCGCTGGCGATGCTCGGCGGGGTCGGCTTCACGGTGAGCCTGCTGATCGCCGAACTCTCGCTGGCCGGTGACGCCGCCGAACGCGCCAAGGCCGCCGTGCTGCTCGCCTCCGCCCTCGCCTCCCTCGCCGCATCGGCGATGCTGCTGCGCCGCCGCGGCACGCGGCGAGACGGCGCCTAAGAGGTCGCGCCGAGCGATCACCTCGGCAAATCGAGCTCACCGACGAGCCGAGATCACCCGCCGGTAACACCGAGCGAGTCTCGCTCGGTTGCCGGTCGGGCCACGTGGCACGATGGCGGGCGTGAACGCCCAGAAGAACCAGCAAGGCAGCAGCGACAGCGCCGCGGCGTCGGCCGTCACGTCCCTCCCGCTGTCCGAGGAGGGCACCGGCGCGGGCGGCGAGCAGTCCGTCGGCACGCTCGTGCGGGACGCGACGACGCACTTGTCGACCCTGGTGCGCGGCGAGATCGAACTCGCCAAGACCGAAATCACCGGTGAGGTCAAGAAGGGCGTCAAGGGCAGCGTCTTCTTCATCCTCGCGCTGGCCGTGCTCGCGTTCAGCATGTTCTTCCTGTTCTTCACGCTCGCCGAAGGGCTGCACGCGCTCGGGATCTGGCGGTGGGCGTCGTTCGGGATCACCTTCCTGCTGATGCTGCTGGTGGCCGGCGTGTTCGGGCTGCTCGGCTACCGGCGGGTGCGCAAGATCCGGGCACCGAAGCGCACCATCGCCACGCTCAAGGACACCAAGCAGCTGGCGCAGCGACGCGGCCAATCCGAGGAACAAGCCATCGAAAGCTAGCCGCTGTTCGGGAAGTGGTCCGGGTCCGCGGGCACCGCAAGCCGTGACTCCGCTCGCTGAACTGAACCCGGCCGCAGCCGACGAAACCGCCCGGTCCCGCACGTGGACCGGGCGGTTTTTCGCGCCCGGGCTCAGCCCGCGGTGCACTCCCCCGTGGACACCGGGGTGTTCAGCGCGGAGGCTTGCGCGACCTCGTCGGACACCTCGTCGGCGGTCAGCGCGAACCCGGTGTCCGGGTCGTCCACGGCCGCGCCGAACACGACGCCGACGACGTCGCCCTCCGCGTCGATCAGCGGACCGCCCGAGTTCCCGCTCTGCACCTTCCCGCGCACCGTGTACACGTCGCGGACCACGGTGTTGCCGTCGTAGATGTCCGGGCCGCGCAGGTTGATCCGCTCGCGCACCCGGCCTGCGGCGGCCGTGTACGGCCCGTCCAGCGGGTAGCCGAGCGCGATCGCGTTGCCGCCGGGCGGCACCTCGGAGCGGTCCAACGGCATCGCGTCCGCGTCCAGGTCCGGCACCGACAGCACCGCAACGTCCGTGGACGGGTCGAACAGCACCACTTCCGCGTCGAACTGGCCGCGGCCGACCTCGATCGACACCCGGTCGGTGCCCGCGACGACGTGCGCGTTGGTCATCACCCGGTGCGGCGCGACCACGAAACCGGTGCCCTCCAGCGCCCGCGCGCACGAGGACGCGCGGCCGCGGACCTTCACCACGCTGGTCTGCGCGTTGCGCACCACGTCGCTGGAGGCCAGCGCCGGGTCCGGCGGATCGATCGCGGCCACCGGGGTCTGCGAGAACGGTTCCAGCGCGTCCGGGAAGCCGCTGACCCCGAGCATCCGGCGCAGCTCGTCCGGCAACGACTTCACCGCCGCCGGCATCACCGAATCCACCGTGCGCAGCACCGAGGACCGGGTGATCGACGAAGCCAGCCCCGGCATCGCCGAAGCGGACGTGAACGGCAGCGCCACCAGCCACGCCACCACGAACACGGCCGCGCACTGCAGCACCGCGCCGAGCACGTTGTCCACGCCGGTCAGCTTCGCCGAGGTGATCCGGTCGCGCAGCTCCCGCCCGGCCCACATGCCGAACGTCTCGCCGAAGGCCACCAGCAGCACCACGATGCCCACGCCGAACCCGACCCGGGCCGGTTGGCTGTCCAGCCGCTCCAGCAGCAGCGGCGCCACCCGCAACCCCACGATCGCCCCGACGAACACGCCGAGGAACGAGAACAGGGCCGTGACCAGGCCGTTGCGCGCGCCGGACACGGCGGCCAGCAACGCCAGCGCCACCACCAGCAGATCGACCCAGTTCACCGAGCTCCCTTCGACGGCCGCCGCCCGCGGCGATCCGAGCGATCACTCAACCCGACCGGAACCGGCATCAGCAAGCCGTCACGAACCGAACCCGGCGTCATCGGCCTCCTCAGCGGCCCGCCACGCCTCGTCCAGGCCCAGCACGTCGTCGCCGTTCCACCGGCGCGACCAGCCGGCCAAGTCCAGCACGCCGGACAGCAGCGCACCGGTGAAGCCCCACACCAGCATCCCGGGCACCAGGAAGGCCGGGCTCGGGTGGCGGCTGCTCAACCGCACGTTGATCCGGTTCGCCGGGTCGACCAGCCACGAGATCGGCACCCGCGCCACCGCCCGGGTCTCGCCCGGGTCGACCGGGGCCACCGGCGACGGTTCGCGCCAGTGCGCCAGCACCGGCGTCACCCGGAAACCGCTGTGCGCGACGTGCAGCTCCGGCAGCGTGCCCAGCGTCCGCACACCCCCCGGGAGCACGCCCACTTCTTCCTGCGCTTCCCGCAGTGCCGCACCGGTCGGGCCGTCGTCGTCCGGATCGATCGAACCTCCGGGGAAGGCGACCTGCCCCGGGTGCGAGTTCAACCCGTCGGCGCGGCGGATCAGCAGCACGTCCGGGCCGGTGCCCGCCTGCTCGCCGAACAGGATCAGCACCGCCGCCGGGCGGGCGCTGCGCGGCGGGCGCCCGTGCGGCCAGCCGAAATGGCCCTGGTCGACTTCGGCGGTGCGCCGGACCAGCGGGCGCAGCCAATCCGGCGCGCCGTCGAGGGCGACCTGCTCCGTCACGACTGCCCTCCCAAGGTGCGGCTGACCGCGGCTCGGACCTCGTCGGCCGAGCCGAACACCCCCGGATCGACGCGGCGCACTTCGCCGGAAGCGGTGAGCACGAAGCTGGCGGGCAGCACGTTCGGCACCCGCAGCGCCGAGCGGAGCCCGCCGCCGGCGTCGTGCACGGCGGGGAACCGGACCCCGAGGTCCCGCAGCAGCTGCAACCCGCCTGCCTCGTCGCTGAGCACCTGCACGCCGAGCACCGGCACCGAACCGGGCCGCTGCGAATACTCCTGCAGCGCGGGCAGCTCGGTGCGGCACGGACCGCACCACGTCGCCCACACGTTGATCAGCACCGGCCTGCCCGCGACCGCCGCGCCGACATCGATCGGAGCCCCGTCGGCCATGCACGTCCCGGTGATGCCCGCGAGCTGCGCCGGACCGCCCGGTCGCGGCTGCGGGCACGGCTGCATGCCGGTGCGCAGCGCCGGATCGACCGGGGGCGGGGCCGGGGCGCCCGGAGCCGGCTGCGGGCTCACGGTTCCACCGGAGTCCCGGCCGGCGAGCTGGGCGCCCGGCAACAGCGCGACCACGGCGAGCCCGGCCAGCACGAGCACCACGATCGTCCACTGGATCTCGGTGCGGAACTCGCGCAGCTGCCGCCAGCGGCTCACCTGTCCGGCTCCTCGGCCGCGGCGCGCTCGATCGTCGCCGCGCCCAGCTCCCCGGCCACCCCGGCCAGTTCCAGCAGCCGCGGCGCCTCCGGGCCGCGCACCAGCTTCGCCGCTGCCTGCGGTTCCTCCGGTCCCGCGCCGAACGCCGGGCAGTCCTTGGCCAGCAGGCACGCCCCGCACGCCGGTTTCCGCGAGTGGCACACGCGGCGGCCGTGGAAGATCACGTAGTGCGAGAGCATCGTCCATTCCTTGCGCGGAATGAGCTCGCCGACCGCGTGCTCGACCTTGACCGGGTCCTCCTCCGCGGTCCACTGCCAGCGCCGCACCAGCCGGCCGAAGTGCGTGTCCACCGTGATGCCGGGGACGTCGAAGGCGTTGCCGAGGATGACGTTGGCGGTCTTGCGGCCGATGCCCGGCAGCTTGACCAGGTCCTCCAGCCGCGCGGGCAGCTGCCCGTCGTGCCGCTCGACGAGCGCGGCGCCCATGCCCATCAGCGAATTCGCCTTGTTCCGGTAGAAGCCGGTGGAGCGGATCATCTCCTCCAGCTCGGCGCGCTCGGCTCCCGCGTAGTCGGCGGCCGTGCGGTAGCGCGCGAACAGCGCGGGCGTGACCTCGTTGACCCGCTTGTCGGTGCACTGGGCGGACAGCACGGTCGCCACCGCCAGTTCCAGCGGCGTCTCGAAGTCCAGCTCGCAGTGCGCCTCCGGATAGGCCTCGGCCAGCGCGCGCAGCATCCTGCGGGCGCGCCGGACCAGGCCGGTCCGCGTCTCCGCGGCCCGTGACCTGCGCCGGGCCGGTGCCTTGCGGGTGCCGTCCCGGCCATTCGGCGAAGTGGCACCGGACCCGGTCGGCTGCGCTGAGGAAGATCGACCCCGGCCCCGCGCTGCGGTGGCCGACGCGTTCGAGCGGTCTTGAGCTGGCTCCGGCACCCCACCAGGGTACGGACCCGGTCGACACCCCGGTCCGGCCCCGAGCGGCGGTGACCCACCCCCGGTTGCACCTGGCTCGAAGGCATGAGCGAGGATTCGGAGCATCATGACTGCCTGGTTCGTTGTCGTCGTACCGCTAGTGATCATGTTCTTCACGCTGTTCATGGAGCGCGTGGAGGCGAGACTGCGGCACGTCGCGGTGCAGGAGAACGAGGTCGAAGAGCTGCTGGAGAACGCCCGGCCGGACGAGGTGCGGGCGCTGTTCCGGCAGGGAATTGGACGTGCGCTGGAGCTGTTCCAGCTACGCAGGGTGGGACGCGCAGGCAGACTGCGGACTCGCCGTTCCCGTGACCGGTCTTAGACTTGACGGGTAGTGATCGGCGGCAAGGCCGGTGACCGCAACGGGACGCGGGGCCGCGACGAACAAGCCGCCGCGTCTCAGCATGGAGGGACGAGGTGGACGAGACCCTATCCAGGGCCGGCATTTTCCAGGGAGTGGAACCGGCCGCTGCGGAGGCATTGACCCAGTCGCTGGAACCGTCGGAGTTCCCGCGCGGACACGTGATCTTCGCCGAGGGCGAGCCGGGTGATCGGCTCTACATCATTCAATCCGGCAAGGTGAAGCTCGGCCGCAAGTCGCCGGACGGGCGGGAGAACCTGCTGGCGATCATGGGGCCGTCGGACATGTTCGGCGAGCTGTCCATCTTCGACCCGGGTCCGCGGACTTCCACCGCCACGACGGTGACCGAGGTCCGCGCGCTGACGATGGACCGCGGCGCGCTGCGCCAGTGGATCGGCACCCGGCCCGAGATCGCCGAGCAGCTGCTGCGCGTCATCGCGCGCAGACTGCGCCGGACCAACGGCATGCTGGCCGACCTGATCTTCACCGACGTGCCGGGCCGGGTCGCCAAGGCGCTGCTGCAGCTCGCGCAGCGCTTCGGCAGCCAGGAAGCCGGGCTGCTGCGGGTCACGCACGACCTCACGCAGGAGGAGATCGCGCAGTACGTCGGGGCTTCGCGGGAGACCGTGAACAAGGCGCTGGCGGACTTCGCGCACCGCGGCTGGCTGCGGCTGGAGGGCAAGAGCGTGCTCATCCTCGATCCGGAACGGCTGGCGCGCCGCGCCCGCTGACCTCCGCGGCACACAACGCGCGCCGCCTGACGGGTTCGCTGGTATTCGGACCCCTCAGTCGGCGCGCGTTTTCGTGTGCGCTGGTGTGCCGACGACATCTTCGTACCGGAGTACGGTCGCCGACTGTACGGGGCAGGTTGCCTGACACCGGCTCGCAGACGCGGTGTTGGGGCCGAACATGCGAAGAGACCGGGCGTCGCCCCCGACGCGACGCTCCGGCCTCTTCGCTGCGCGGCTCGTCCCCCGACCAACCACGCTTTCCCCGAACCTCCGAAGTGTCGGCCCCGAACCCGGCATCGGAGGTGGTCTGTGCTCTTGTGGCAGTTACCCGCCGTGCGGGCTCGTGCACCGGGCGCCTGCCCGGGCTCAACGATGGGCGTCGCCCAGCGCCGGTTTCAAGGCCCTTCACTCTCTAGGACGTTGCAGCGGCGCGAGACGTTGCACGGTCCCAGCAGATTTTTCGGCTTTTCCCGCTGTCCTGCTTGCACGAGTGTGCCCCGGGATTACGGGCGAGCACCGGGCACAACGTCCTGACCTCGGAGGGTGTGCGGGAGCACGGCGAAAATGACTGGTACTCACGTACCAGCATGACCAATAATGGTACGCATGTCCCACTCGGTGTCCCTGGCCGACTACCGCGTCGCGCTGAGCACGCCGCGCGCCACCGCTCCCGTGTTGACGTCCCTGCTGGGGCGGCTGCCCATCGCGATGATCGGGCTGGCGCTGATGCTGTACGTGCAGCGCGAGACCGGCAGCTTCGCGGCCGCAGGACTCGTTTCGGCGGGCGAGCTGATCGGCGTCGCCTGCGGTTCGGTGGTGCAGAGCCGGATCATCGACCGGATCGGCCCGAGCCGCCCGATGGCGGTGATGTCGCTGGTGCTGGCGTTGCTGGTCAGCGCGGAGATCGCGGCGATCGAGCTGGGCGCTCCGGTGGCCGTGCTGACGACGCTGGGGTTCGCGCTCGGGCTCAGCCAGCCGACGGTGGCGCCGGCTTCGCGGGCGCTGTGGACGCGGTTGCTGCCCGCGGGCGCGGTGCGGGACGCCGCCTACTCGTACGAGGCGATCAGCATGGAGGTGTTCTTCATCCTCGGCCCGGGGCTGGCCGGAGTGCTGGTCGCGCTGCCGTGGCCGGGCACCGGGCTGGTCGCGGGCGCCGCGTGCATGATCATCGGCAGTCTCGGGTTCGCCGCGACCCCCGCGGCCCGCGCGCTGCGTCCGGAAGGCGCAGCGCAGGGCAGCCTGCTGGGAGCCATCGCCACGCCGGGGATGCGCACGGTGGCGCTGGCCGCGCTCGGGTTCGGCGTGCTGGTCGGGTTCATCGAGGTCGCGGTACCCGCATCGGCCGAACGCGCCGGTCACCCCTCGGCGGGCGGACTGCTGCTGAGCGTGCTGTCGGTGAGCTCGGTCGTGGTGGGCGTGCTCTACGGGATGCGGCCGTGGCCGCGGCCGATGCACCTGCGGCTGCCCGCGCTGCTGTTCGGTTTCGCGGTGCTGGTCGCCCTGCTGTCGCTGCCGGGGTCGCTGTTGGGGCTGTGCGTGGCGCTGCTGGTGGCGGGCAGTTTGATCACTCCGCAGTCCACCGCGCACTCGGTCGCGCTGGAACTGGCCGCACCCGCGGGCACCGAGACCGAAGCCTTCGGCTGGGTGGTCACGTCGGTGACGCTCGGAGCCGCGGTGGGCCAGTCGACCAGCGGACAACTCGTCGAGCTGTTCGGACCGCCGTCGGCGTTCGCGACGGCAGGCATCGCGGGCGCCGTGCTGGCGGGGGCGCTGTGGCTGCGGCGGCGCACGCTGCTGCCGGCGAGCGCCACCGCGCCCGCTCTGGTGTGAGTCAGCGTTCGCCCTGCTCGGACAGGTAGGTCAGCTGCGCGTCCACGGTCCACTCCGCGGCAGGCCAGACCGACGGGTCCACGTCCGCGTAGACGACCTCCACGACCTCGCGGGCGGTGACCCGGGGTCCGCGCTCATCCACGACCCGCCGCACCTGGTCGAGCCGCTGCGCGCGATGCGCCAGGTAGCCCCGTGCTGCCTCGGCGACGTCCGGCAGGTCCGGGCCGTGGCCGGGCAGCGCGGGCGTCCCTTCCGGCGACCGCGCCAGCTTGCCCAGCGATTCCAGGTACGAGCCGAGGTGCCCGTCCGGCTGCGCCACCACTGTGGTGCCGCGCCCGAGGATGGTGTCGCCGGTGAACACCGCGGTGGCTCCGGCGTGCTCCGCGGCGAAGCACACCGAGTCCTTGGTGTGCCCCGGGGTCGCGAGCACTTCGAGGCGCACTCCGGACTCCTCGATGACCGCGCCGTCGGTGAGCGCCTCCGCGCCCGCGCACAGCTCCGGGTCCAGCGCGCGCACCGGCGCCCCGGTCAGCTCGGCCAATTCCGCGACGCCTTCGGTGTGGTCCGGGTGGTGGTGGCTGAGCAGGATCAGCGAGACCGGGGCGTGCTCGGCGACCCGCCGCAGGTGCCCGGCATCGGCCGGCCCCGGGTCGATGACCACCCGGTTGGCGCCGGTGCCGACCAGCCAGGTGTTGGTGCCGTCCAGCGTCATCGGGCCGGGGTTGTCCGCCAGCAGCACCGAAGCGAACGGTGTCACCGGCCGGAATTCGCCGTAAGCGGGATGGTTCACCGGTCGCTCTCCTCGTCGTAGCCGGGTTCGCCGGGCAGCACCACGCGCCAAGCGCCGTCGCGGTGCACCAGCCGCGGCAGGACCTTCCCGAGCGGTCGTTGCACCGCGAGCGCGGCCTCGACGCCGTCACAAGCACCGATCTCGGACAACGTCACCCAGGTCGGCGGCATGAGCCCGCAGCGACCTCGCCGCCACTGCTCCAGAGCGTCTTCCGGAGTGCTCCAGTAGGCGTGCGCGGCTTCCGTGGTCACCCCGTCCGCACGTTGCCCGTCCGGCATGGCGGCGAGGAAGAACCGCGTGTCGTAGCGCTTCGGCTCGTCGACCGGGGTGACCCAGTTCGCCCACGGGCGCAGCAGGTCCGCGCGCAGCACGAGGCCGGACTCGGCGAGGAAACCGGCCAGGGACAGCTCGCGGGACTCCAGGCGCGGACGGGCTTCGGCGTAGGGGCGGGTGTCCGCGACGACGGTGTCCGGGTCCGGACCCGCCAGCAGCACGCCGGATTCCTCGAAGGTCTCCCGCACCGCCGCGCACACCAGGGCGCGCGCGACCTCCTCGGTGCACTCGAAGCGTTCGGCCCACCACTGCGGCGGCGGGCCGCTCCACGCGATCGAAGCATCGGCGTCCCGCGGGTCGACGCCGCCGCCGGGGAAGACCGTCATCCCGCCCGCGAACGGCATGTTCCGCACCCGGCGCTGCAGGAAGACCTCGGTGCCCTGGTCGCCTTCGCGCAGCAGCACGACCGTCGCGGCGTCCTTCGGCGTCGCGGGCGGATCCGGCGCCGGCGCGGGCACGAATCCGTCCGGCAACGTCATCTCCTCCGGCAGTCGCACCATGCGGACACCTTAAGCCGAGGAACTCTCATGTCCCACCCTCCCGGCCGGGATCACCTCGACCGGAGTTCGGGACATGACCGGCCTTCCGAACGGGCAGCAGCGCATTCCCAGGACGGAAACACCGAGCACCGGCAGTCCGGAGTCCGGTTCGGACGACGCCTGGCGAGACATGCCCTCGAAGCGTTTCGCGCACCAGCGGAAAGCAGCCTCTGGTGATCAGCTTGTGATACCGGCCGGTATGGCCAAGTGGCGGGCACGCCCACTAGGCTGGACAAGCCAGCAGGCTGCGCGGGTCCACCTCGCGGTCGGCTGCAAATTCGGACAACGGTCGGGGCACGCGCGAAGTTGGCGCTTCGCGTGTTTGCGCACCCCGACCGCGTCCTTGTTCAACAGTTGCGCGAGCGCAACCAGCGGGCGATCACCCGCAACATGAAAGCCAGCGGCCTGGCCGCCACCTTGGCGACCAGGTCGTCTTGGCAGCGCAACTCGATCAGCAGCGCCGTGCCATCAGCCACGAACGCAAGCGCATCCAAGATGCCCGGCCATCGACGACCATCGGGCCACCACCTCATTCTCTTCGGCATCACGCTCTCCTTCTCTCCCTGCGTGTTGGAAATTTCCACAAAGCGAGGAAGTTCTCGGCGTCAATCTCTCTCGAAGTCGAACGCGAAGCGTTGATGTCGAACCTTAACAGGGGACTCCGACAGAGTGGCAATCTGGCTGGCCGACCTTGGATCCAGGCACGAGAACCATCTTCAGCGACTGCCAGTAGCCCTATGCCCCACCCGTAAGGTGGAATAATCCTCATTTGGAGCAATGCGCGAAAACGCTTCAAGTTCGGCGGTATGGACCTATACCCGCACCGAAATAGGGACCCGAAAAGTCTCGAAACAAGCGAGCAACCCGGCGGCCACTAAGGCGCGGGACAGCGCTGCCGGCGCCTACCGGCCCGCCCCACGGTCTGCGTGTTGATCGGGGCGCGGGGACCATGGACGGATGAACGAAGCACTGCGGGTCGGCATCGTCGGAGCGGGACCGTGGGCGAAACGCGTCCACGCGCCCGGGCTGCACGCGCACCCCCGGATGCGGCTGACCGCGGTGTGGGCGCGCCGCCCGGACGCGGCGAAAGAACTCGCCCGCCCCTACGACGCGGACGTCGTCGACGGGTTCGACGCGCTGCTGGACGCGGTCGACGCCGTGGCATTCGCAGTGCCGCCCGCGGTGCAGGCCGAACTGGCCGTGCACGCCGCTGACGCGGGCAAACACCTGGTGCTGGAGAAGCCGCTGGCCGCGGACGTGGCGGCTGCCGAAGCAACGGTCCGCGCAGTGGAGCGCAACGGCGTGGCGGCGCTTTTGATGCTGACCCGCCGCTACGCCCCCGAGGTGCGGGACTGGCTGACCGGGCTCGGCAAGCTCGGCGGCTGGAAGGGCGGCACCGCGCAATGGCTGGCCGGTGGGCTGCTCGGCGGTGACTACGCCGGTTCACCGTGGCGGCAAGAACGCGCGGGATCGCTGCTGGACGCCGGACCGCACGCGCTCGACCTGCTGGACGCCGCGCTCGGCAGCATCAACCTGGTGCACTACGCACAACGGGACGCGGGCGATCTGTGGCATCTGGTGCTCGGGCACGCCAGCGGGGCGAACAGCACGCTGGCGCTGTCGCTGCGAGTGCCGGTACAGCCCGCGCTGGTCGAGTTCACGATCTACGGCTCGCAGGGCAAATCGCAGCTCACCGGCGGCCGGACCGCCGCCCGCGAGTGCTACGCGAAACTGCTGGAGGAATGGTTCGGGATGATCTGCTCGGGCCGCACCGGGCACCCGTGCGACGTGCGCCGCGGGCTGCACCTGCAGCGGGTGCTCGACGCCGTGCAGCGGGCCGTCGGCTGAGCGGCCCGCCGACTTACCGACCCGTCAGCTGATCCGCGCGGTCACTCGGAACCGGGACGCTCCCGACCGCTCGACGTGGGCGCACCGATCGACGGGAAACCGCCGGTCGGAGTGCCCGGCATCGTCGCCGTCCAAGCGTCCTGGCCGGAACCGGCGGACTTCCCGCCCGCCGCCACCTGCTCGCCCGCCACTTGCTCGCCCGCGGTTTCCTTGTCCTGCTCGCGCTGCGCCAGTTCCTCGTGCAGCTTGCGCAGCAGGTTGCGTTCCCGGTCGGTCAGCTTCGCGTCGACCGCTGCCGGAACGCGGGTGTTCTTGCCGCCGGTCTGCACCGTCTGCTCGCCCTGCTCGGGCGCGTCGGGCTCCGGTGCCGGAGCCGGTTCCGGCTCGGCGTGCGCCGATTCCGGGTGCGCCTGAGATTCCGGTTGAGCCGACAGGGCCGGTTCGGCGCGCTCGGCCGCGACGGGGTCGGGTTCGGCGCGTTCCCGATCAGCGTGCTCCCGATCAGGGCGTTCCCGATCAGCGTGCTCCCGATCAGGGCGTTCCCGCTCGGCGTGCTCCCGCTCGGTGCGCTCCCAGTCGCCACGTTCCCGACCAGCGCGCTCACCCGCGCGTTCGCGCCCCACCGGCGCCAGGTTCGCCTCGCCCGGATCGAGGTGCGCCGGTTCGGCGTAATCCGGACGTGCCGAGTCGAAGGCTGCGGGCTCCGGAGCCGGGGCCTCGGCCCGTTTTCCCGACCCCGTCGCTGGCTCACTCGGCGCGTCAGCGCCCCCGGCCTTGCTTCCCGCCGTGGCCCGTGGTGCGCGCGCGTGGTTGGAACCGTTCGGCACCGCGATCTGCGAACCCAGGTCCAGGTGCACCCGGCGCGCGTTGGCCAGCGCGTTGCGGTGGTACGGCGGCAGATCCATCCCGCTGTTGAAGACGTCCACCGAGCAGCCCAGACCGGCCCGGCGCACCGCCTCCAGCAGCTGGTAGCCGGCCGCGGCTACCGAACCGTCCGAACCGACCTCGGCGAGCAGCACCCGCCGCGGCACCGCCCCGTAAGTCACCCCGGCCGGAGTCGTGCGCCAGGCGCACCACAGCGCGCGAACCCCGTGCAACCGGCCCGCGATCGGGGCCAGCGCGTCCACCAGCTCGCGGTCCGAGCGGTCCTGGTCGTGCTCGTCGCTGAACCGGTGCCCCTCGTCCGGCACCGCCTCCACCACGTGCAACCGATCCGCCAGCGCCTGCTGCGAACGAGCCTCCTCCAGCGCCCGGCGCAGGTGGTACTGCTCGGTCGAGGTCACCGGGATGCGGCCGGCCAGCAGGCAGCCGGCCAGGAACTCCGCCGCGGCGTCGAGCTGGCCGATGCCGAGCATCTCGCGGACCGAATTGACGGCGTCGTCGTCCACCCGGCCCGTCAAGGCCAGCACGAGGTTGTGCAGGCGTTCCACCGGCCCCGCACCCTCAGCGACGTCCACCACGAAAGCCTCCTTCTGCGCGGTCTTGCCCAGACCTCGGGACACCATCAGCCACGGTGTCCCACCAGTTCGTCGCCGCCCAGGCACACCAGCATCGATTCCGCGAGCGCGGCGCGCTGGTAGGCGGTCGGTTCGAGTTCGGGCGGCAGCACCTCGACGCACGGCTCGGGGTCACCGAGCGCCCGCAGGATGCGCTGCAGTTCACTGGTGAGCTCGACCGGGTCGGTCGATGCGGTCACCAGGAAGATCCGCTTCGAGCGCTGCCCCGGCAGGTGGCGCCACGAGCTGCGCGCCTCGCGCACGCCCTGCCTCCCGCGCAGCGTCGCGCCGAGCACCAGCACCGCGGGGTCGCCCTTGTCGTCGCTGTGCGACTCCGCGCGGAACGTGTAGCGGTCGGGCTCCGCGCCGGGCAGCACCGCGTGCACCGCGGACGGGTCGGCGCCGAGGGGCAGCAGTGCTTCGGCGAGCCTGCGGTGGTCGGCGTCGGACAGCGCGACCCGTTCGCGGACCAGGGTGGCGGGCAGCGAACGCGCGAGGACGTCGCCTGCTCCCCCCGCCAGCCAATCGCGGTAGCGCCACAGATGCCGGTCCGGCAGCCGACCGGCAAGTCGAAGCAGCAACTCGTGGCACAGCAGGTCCGATTCGCGCACCGCCACGTCGCCCCTCTCAGCTTCGTTCGCTCATCACGTGCGGGCGGCCACCCGCACCCCACACGCGAGCGCCCGATCGGGTGAACTCTGCCCCGTCAACCGACGCACGGGCAAACCAGATCGGACACACGCAGGCATCAATACCGCCGTTCGGGCGAACCCGATGTAGTCACCCCAAGTAGCGGCGGCCGTAGCGTACTGGGTAGTACGAGCCGTGTGGGGTCCGGCTGGCGAGAAAACGGCGGTCCGCACCGCGGAATACGTCACAGCGCCGGGAAGCGGGCGCGACACAGCTCGGCCCGGCCCGGGAGCAGCTCCCGGACCGGGCCGTGTTCGTGCTGGATCGGGCTCAGCCGACCTCGACGATCATCTCGACTTCGACGGGCGCGCCCACCGGCAGCTCGGCGACGCCGACCGCGGAACGCGCGTGCTGCCCGGCGTCGCCGAAGATCTCCCCGAGCAGCTCGGAAGCGCCGTTGACCACGGCGGGCTGCCCGGAGAAGCCCTCCGCGGAAGCCACGAAACCGACCACCTTCACCACCCGCACGATCGAGTCCAGCCCGACCAGCGCGTCGACGGCGGCCAGCGCGTTGAGCACGCAGGTGCGCGCGTGCCGCTTGGCCTCCTCGGGGTCGATCTCCGCGCCGACCTTGCCCGCCGCGGCCAGCTTGCCCTCCACGAAGGGGACCTGCCCCGATGTGAAGACCTGCGAACCGCTGCGCACCGCGGGCACGTAGGCGGCGACCGGCGCGGCGACCTCCGGCAGTTCGATGCCGAGCTCGGTGAGCCGTTGCTTCCAGGAAGCCATGACTACTCCTTCGGCCGCTTCATGTAGGCGACCATCTGCTCGCCGGTCGGGCCGGGCAGGACGGCGACGAGTTCCCAGCCGTCCTCGCCCCACTGGTCGAGGATCTGCTTGGTCGCGTGGCTCAACAGCGGCACGGTGGAGTACTCCCACTTGGTCATGGTCACCAGCGTAAAGAGCGGGTGTCGCCGCGGCACCGCTGCCCCGGTCCGGCGCGGGTCCCGCAGGCACAGGTCGATATCGGAACGCGACCTCGCCTTCATTCGTTCGCGCCTCATTGATCACCGCATCGGACTAGCTTGCGCGAAGTGGAGGTTTGGCGGATTGTGGCGACCGCGCTGACGATCGCCTTCGGCGCTTTGTTGATCCTGGATGCCGTGGTCGGGATCCGCGGCACCCGCGCACAACGCCGCCCGAAGCGGGCGCGCGCCGCGGTGCAAGGCGGGTTGCTGCTGGTGGTGAGCACCGGGCTGGTCGCGACTGTGCTGCCCGCGACGCTCGTGTGGGCGTTGCTCGCGGCCACCGCGCTGATCATCTCGATCCGGTTCGTGATCGACTGAACCGCTGGACACGGCTCGTGCGACCCGTACGGGAGACGGCCGCCTCCTGCGGGAGACACAGCACGGGCCGCCCACCTACGCTGATCGTGTGACCGAGTGGGACGCCGAACTCAACGACGCCCGGCTGCACGTGGTCAGCGGCAAGGGAGGCACCGGCAAGACCACGGTCGCAGCCGCGCTCGCGCTGGCGCTGGCGACCGGCGGACGCCGGGTGCTGCTGATCGAGGTGGAGGGCAGGCAGGGCATCGCGCAGCTCTTCGACACCGCCCCGCTGCCCTACTCCGAGGAGTCCATCGCGGCCGCGCCGGGCGGCGGCGAGGTGCGGGCGCTGGCCATCGACGCCGAACCGGCGCTGCTGGAGTACCTGTCGATGTTCTACAACCTCGGGTTCGCGGGCCGGACGCTCAAGCGGATGGGCGCCATCGAGTTCGCCACCACGCTCGCGCCCGGCCTCCGCGACGTGCTGTTCACCGGCAAGATCAAGGAATGCGTCGGGCGCACCGACGAGCACGGGCGGCACTTCTACGACGCGGTCGTGGTGGACGCGCCGCCGACCGGGCGGGTGGTGAAGTTCCTGGACGTGACCCGCGCGATGGCCGACCTCGCGAAGGTCGGGCCGATCCGGGGGCACAGCGAAGGCGTGGTCAAGCTGCTGCACTCCGGCGACACGGTGGTGCACCTGGTGAGCCTGCTCGAAGACCTGCCGGTGCGGGAGACCTTGGAGGCCGTCGCGGAACTCGACTCGGCCGAGCTGCGGCCCGGTGCGGTGCTGCTCAACCGGGTCCGCCCGAGCAGGCTGCCCGCTTCGTCCGTACCGGTCGCGGCCACCGGGCAGCTCGACGTCGACCGGTTGCGCACCGGCTTGGACACCGCGGGGCTGCATCCGGACGAGGCGATGCTGCGCGGTCTCGCGGACGAAGCCGCCGAGCACGCGGTGCGCGCCCGCTCCGAGCAGGACGCGGGCGAGCGGCTCGCGGCCGCCGGCCTGCCGACAGTGTCGCTGCCCGAGCTGACCGCCGGGATCGACGTCGCCGAGCTCTACGAACTCGCCGAGATCTTGACCGAGAACGGCGTCGGGAGGCCGCGATGACCGAACCCGCGCGCGACGACCCCGCGCGACTGGACGTCGACGCGCTGCTCGACGATCCGGCGACCAAGACCGTGGTGTGCTGCGGCTCGGGCGGTGTCGGCAAGACGACCACCGCCGCGGCGCTGGCGGTGCGCGCCGCCGAGCGCGGCCGCAAGACCGTGGTGCTCACGATCGACCCGGCGCGCCGGTTGGCGCAGGCGCTCGGGATGCGGGAACTGGGCAACCAGCCGCGGCAGGTGGTGCTGGACGGGTTCGAGCCCGACGGCGACCTCAACGCGATGATGCTGGACATGCGCCGCACCTTCGACGACATGGTGCTCGCGCACGCCGGGCGGGACCGGGCGCAGCAGATCCTGGAGAACCCCTTCTACCAGACCATTTCCACCTCGTTCTCCGGAACGCAGGAGTACATGGCGATGGAGAAGCTGGGCCAGCTCGCCGCTACCGGAAGCTGGGACCTGATCATCGTGGACACCCCGCCGAGCCGATCCGCGCTGGACTTCCTGGACGCGCCGCAGCGGCTGTCCACGGTGCTGGACGGCAAGCTGATCCGGCTGCTGTCCAGCCCGGCCAAGGCGAGCGGCAAGGGCCTGCGCAAGATCGTCGGTGCCGGGTTCGGCATGTTCTCCAAGGCCGTTTCCACCGTGATCGGGGGTCAGCTGCTCGCGGACGCGTCCGCGTTCGTGCAAGCCTTCGACTCGACCTTCGGCGGTTTCCGGGAACGCGCCGAGAACACCTACCAGCTGCTGCGCTCGCCCGGCACGGCGTTCCTGGTGGTCGCCGCGCCCGAACCGGACGCGCTGCGCGAGGCGTCGTTCTTCGTCGAACGGCTCAGCACCGAGAACATGCCGCTGGCCGGGCTGATCGCGAACCGCACGCACCCCGTGTTCGCCGAGCTGACCGGGACGCGCGCGACCACGGCGGCAGAGGAGCTCGAAGCCACCGGGAACGCCGAGCTGGCCGCGGCGGTCCTGCGGGTGCACGCCGACCGCGTCGCGATCGGCGACCGGGAACGCCGGATGCTCGCCCGGTTCACCCGCGCGCACCCGGAGGTGTCGCTGGTGGGCGTACCGGCACTGCCCGCGGACGTGCACGACCTGGGCGGGCTGCGCGAGATCGGGCGGCGACTCGCCGCGGAATGATCATTTCCGCAATTTCCGGTGCGGGCGACCCGGAAAGCGGGCCGCCCGATCCGGCATCCGAGTGAGTTTCAGCCCACCTGGTACTCGTCGATATCCGTGTAGTCCTGACGCGCGGCTTCCAGCAGCTCGCGCCAGTTGCGGACGTCCGGGCGGCGACGCAGTAACGCGCGCCGTTCCCGCTCGGTCATTCCGCCCCAGACCCCGAATTCGATCTTGTTGTCGAGCGCCTCACCGAGGCACTCCGTGCGCACCGGGCAGCCGAAGCAGATCATCCGTGCTTTGCGCTGCTCAGCCCCACGTACGAACAACTGGTCGGGATTCTCGTCCCGGCAAGCGGCGTTAACCCGCCAATCCCCCTGCTCCAACATAAGGTTCCCCCAGCTCCTCACTGGATCGTCGGCGACTTGTTTCGTCCGGAGCCCCCCGGCACCGGATGCTGCGGCGCATGGCGCGCCGCAACGATGCTGTCGCTGGACGTGGACGAACTCTAGATCCTTTCGGTTCCACGGCCAAACAAGGGTTGTCGCTCCGTTATGTTTGACCCTCATCACATCGGGGGGTGTGCCCGGCGACGCCGTGTTGATGTCCGGCACCCGGCTTAGGCTTGCCCGCGTGCGTGTCCGGGACGGGTTGCTGAAGCTGTTCGGTCTGTGCGTGCTGGCGGGAGTCCTGGTCGCGGGGATGCTCTTCCCGATGGCCGGCGCGCTCGGCGTGGTCTCCAACCGCGCAGGCGACGCGGTGAACAACATCTCCGCGGAATTGATGACCCAGCAACCGCCGCTGGCCACGACCATCACCGATCGCGCGGGCACTCCGCTCGCTTACCTGTACGAGCAGAATCGGACCCCGGTCGCGCCGGATGAAATCTCGGATCCGATGAAGGCCGCGATCATCTCCATCGAGGACCGCCGGTTCTACGAGCACCAGGGCGTGGACTGGCCGGGCACGGTGCGCGCGGCGGTCACCAACCAGATGTCCGGTGAGATCGCCCAGGGCGGCTCGACGCTGACCCAGCAGTACGTGAAGAACTACCAGGTGCACGTGACCGCGGCCGACGATCCGGTCAAGCAGGCCAAGGCCGTCGAGCAGACCCCGGCGCGCAAGCTGCGGGAGATCCGGATCGCGCTGCAGCTGGAAAAGCGGCTGCCGAAGGAGGAGATCCTGGCGCGGTACCTGAACGTCGTGCCGTTCGGGCACCAGAGCTACGGGGTCGCCGCCGCGGCGCGCACCTATTTCAACAGCACCCCGGACAAGCTCACGATCCCGCAGTCCGCGCTGCTGGCCGGGATGGTCAACAGCCCCAGCGCCCTGAACCCGGAGACCAACCCGGACGAGGCGCTGGCTCGCCGCAACCTCGTGATCGATGCGATGGAGGCGCAGCAGCGCATCGACGCACCGACCGCCGAGCAAGCGCGCAGGGCGCCGCTGGGCCTGGTGCAGCCGTTGAACTCGCTGCCGAACAACTGCGTCGGAGCGGGCCCCGCGGACGGCTTCTTCTGCAAATACGTCATCGACTATTTGCAGAACGCCGGATTCTCCGAAGAGGAACTGCGGTCCGGCGGCTACACGATCCGCACCACGCTCGATCACAAAGCGACCGGCGCCGCCAAGGCCGCCGCGGAGAAGCACGTGCCGAAGGACACCGAAGGCATCGCGAACGTGATGGCCGTGGTGGAACCGGGCAGCGACAAGCACCGGGTGCGCGCGCTGGTCGCCAATCGCGATTTCGGCAACGACGCGGACAAGGGCCAGACCTCGTACGCGCTGCCCAGCGGCGTGGCGAAGTTCGGCGCCGGGTCGGTCTACAAGGTGTTCACCGCGGCCGCGGCGCTGGAGAAGGGGATGGGAATCCAGAACACCATCCAAGCCCCCGGCACCTACACCTCCAAGGTCTTCCGGAACGGCAGCGCCCCTTACACCGTGGGCAACGCCGAAGGTGTCTCGCCCGGCCCGCGCACCTTGCAGAGGGCGCTGGCGACTTCGCCGAACACTGCGTTCGTGGCGCTGGAGGAGCGAGTGGGGCTGAATCCGACGGTGGACATGGCGACCCGGCTGGGAATGCGCCAAACGCTGCAGCAGTCGAACCTCAGCGGTGATCCGCTGACGCCGAACGGCTCGAACGGGCCGTCGATGGCCGAAGTGGTCAAACAGAAGAAGATCGGCGCGTTCACCCTCGGCTTCGGCCCGACCAGCCCGCTGGAGCTGGCCAACGTCTCCGCCACGTTGATGAGCGGCGGCACCTGGTGCCCGCCGACACCCATCGCCGAGATCACCGACCGGCAGGGCAACCAGGTCAAGATCACCGAAGATCCGTGCGAGCAGGCCGTGGACAAGGAACTGGCGAACGCCATGGTCGTCGGCATGAGCCAGGACGACCAGGCGGGCGGCACCGCGAACGCCGCCGCGCAGGGTGCGGGCTGGAGCAGGCCGATCGCGGGCAAGACCGGCACCACCGAGGCGCACCAGTCGGCCGGTTTCCTCGGCGCCTCGCCGCAATTCGCCGGTGCGGTGCTGACGTTCTCCGACGGCAACCGGCCGCAGGGCATCTGCGACAGCACACCGCCGACGCTGTGCGGGGCCAACGGCGGCAACATCTACGGCGGCAAGGTGCCTGCGCGCACCTGGTTCGACGCGATGAAACCGATCCACGAGGGGCTTCCGGAGATCCCGCTGCCGCCGGTCAACGAGCGCTACAAGAACGGCGGCGACGAGTTCCAGGTGCCGAACGTCGTCGGGCTCGGCGCGGACCGGGCCACGACGTCGCTGGAGAAGGCCGGCTACAAGGTGCAGAAGCGCTCGATCAACAGCGAGCGGCGCAAGGGCTCGGTGACCAGTCAGACGCCGCGCGGTTTCGCGCTGCCCGGCGAGACGGTGACGCTGTCGGTGAGCACCGGCTACGTGCCGCCGCCGTCGACCGCACCGGCCCCGCCTCCCCCTGCTCGGCCACCGGAGGAGCCTGCTCGCCCGCCGGAACAGCCGGAAGAGCCCGCGCCGGGCGGTCCCGCGCCGAATCCTCCCGCCGCGCCGCCGCCGGGGAACTCCCCTCCGTAGCCGACTCGGTCGCTGCCTAGACTCGGCGTTCGTGGTGGACACGCGGGCGAGCATCCGGCGAGTGCGTTCCCGGTACCGGTTGGTCCAGGTCCGGTCGGTGCGGTGGCTGACGCCGCGGATGCTGCGGATGGTGCTCGGCGGCCCGGAGCTGGCGGATTTCGACAGCACCGGCAGCGACCAGCGGATCAAGCTGTGCCTGCCGCGGCCGGGGCGACCGACTCCGCTGGGCCGCGACCGCGCCGAGGTGTTCGCGCTGCCCCGCGAGCAGCAACCTAAGCAGCGGACCTACACGGTGCGCTGGTTCGACCCGGCCGCCCACGAGCTCGCGATCGACTTCGTGGTGCACGAGCACGAGGCGCCGGGCGCGTCCTGGATCTCCACCGCGGCCCCGGGCGACCAGGTGGTGGCGGTCGGGCCGAGCCCGTCCTACGCGCCGGACCCCGCGGCCGATCGGCTCGTGCTCGCCGGGGACGAGACCGCGTTGCCCGCCATGCTGGCGATGGTCGGCGAGCTGCCCCCGCAGGCCCGCGTTCAGGTGTTCGCCGAAGTCGCCGACGCCGCCGAAGAACAGCAAGTGCGGACCGAAGCGGACGTCTCGTGGACCTGGCTGCACCGCGAAGGCGTCGCGGCCGGGCGGAGCACGCTGCTCGAAGACGCGGTTCGCGCGGCGGACCTGGGGCCGCGCCCGGACGTGTGGGCCGGTGCCGAATCCACGGCCGTGCAGCGCATCCGCGAGCACTGCCAGGACGTGCTCGGGCTGGACCGGCGCCGGGTTTACGCGCTGGCGTACTGGCGGCTGGACGCCGCCGGGCCCTGACCCTCGACGGGACGTCGATTTACCTGGTCACAGCGCCGGAAAGGGCGGTTGGCGGCGCGGCCCATCCCGGGCGTCGCGGGCCTGCCACCGGCCGTAGGCTGGATGGCGTGAACAAGTTGGGTCGGATCATGCTCGCCGGTGGCGCGGTCGGTGCCGCCACCTTCGGATACGCCGCCGGTGTGGAACGCAGCCACTGGACGCTACGGCGCGCGGAGATTCCCGTGCTGGCCGAAGGCGCCCCCGAACTACGCGTGCTGCACATCTCCGACCTGCACATGCTGCCGAACCAGCGCTCCAAGCAGCGCTGGGTGGCCGCGCTGGACGAACTCGCCCCAGACCTGGTCGTCAACACCGGCGACAACCTGGCGCACCCGCAGGCGGTGCCCGCCGCGCTGCGCGCACTGGGCTCGCTGCTGGACCGGCCGGGCCTGTTCGTGTTCGGCAGCAACGACTACTACGGGCCGAAGCCGAAGAACCCCGCGCGCTACCTGCTGCCGTCGGCGAAGACCAAGCGCATCCACGGCGACCCGCTGCCGTGGCGGGATCTGCGCGCGGCGATGACCGAGCGCGGCTGGCTCGACGTGACGCACCGTTGGAGCGACCTGGAAGTCAACGGAGTGCGCATCCACGTCGCCGGGCTCGACGACCCGCACCTCAAGCGGGACAAGTACTCGAAGATCGCGGGCGCGCCCGCGCACGACGCCCACCTGCGGCTGGGCCTGACGCACTCGCCCGAGCCGCGGGTGCTGGACGCGTTCGCCGACGACGACTACGACCTCGTGCTGGCCGGGCACACCCACGGCGGCCAGCTGCGGCTGCCGGGCTACGGCGCGCTGGTCACCAACTGCGAGCTGGACCGCGCGCGGGCGCGCGGCGCATCGACGTGGGGCGAGCGGATGCACCTGCACGTCTCGGCCGGTCTGGGCACCTCGCCGTACGCGCCGGTGCGCTTCGCCTGCCCGCCGGAGGCGACGCTGTTGACGCTGGTCCCGCGTTCGCGCGCCGGGTCGGCCGAGTCGGCGGCCGCGGTCGGCAGCCCCCCTTCCGGAGCGCGCACGAACATCCGCTAGACTTTTTCGCGGCGGTCGGACAGGGACCCGATAAGTCCACCGCCGGAAGATCGGGGTGTGGCGCAGGTTGGGAGCGCGCTTCGTTCGGGTCGAAGAGGTCGTGGGTTCAAATCCCGCCACCCCGACAAGTAAAGGGCCTGGTCAGGACTCCACAAGGAGTTCCGGCCAGGCCCTTTCTCATGTCCGGACCGCGTCTTGCACCGGGCACGGAGACTCCTACAGCACGTGGCCCTGCTCGTTCTGGCGCTAGCCGAGTTGGGCGCGGATCTCGGGGAGCAGGTTCTCGCTGAACGCCTGCTTCAACCGCTGCTTCGCCTTGTCGAGCAGCAGTGCCTTGAGCGGGTCCAGGCAGTGCTGCACGACCGCCGGATGGCGGGCCGGGGATTTGCACAACAGGACCGCGAGCGTCCGCAGCGCGGGCAGCAGCGTGGCGGCTTGCTCGATCCCGCCGAGGCCGAGTGCTTCGGTGAGGCGTTTCCAGAGCTGCTTCGTGCACGCGGCGACGACCTTGGTGGGAATTTTGCGCCCGCTCGCATTGACCACCTTGTCGAGCCGCTTTCCCACCACCTGCGGAACCGCGTCCCAGGCGCGCTTCGCCTCCTCGATCACCACGACGAGCTGCACGAGCAGTTCACACCAGAAGTGATCCGCCATCGCCGTGCGAGTGTCGACGCCCAGCGGTCCGATCTCCCGCTCAACCTGGGCAAGGACCTGGCCGAGCAGCTCGCCCACTGCTTCTACCCGATCCACATCGGTGCGGGCGGTCGCGAGCTTCCGGTTGGTGTTGTCCTCTCGTTCCCGAGTCGTGGCATCGACCGTTGCATCATGCGGAGCCGAACTCGATGGAGGCTCTGCGGGGGCGTGCGGAGGTTCCTCCTGCTCTCCAACGGAATTCGTGGTGGCGTGCAGTTCATCGCGGAGTGCCCGGAGCACGTGATCGCGTGCGGTATTCACCGCAGCACGCTTGTGGTTCATCGTCGATCGGGACCGGTTCTTCCCTGCAGCGGCGTGGTCTTCAGCAGCGTCCCAGCGACAGTCGGCTCGTTGCCGAAATTCGTCGAGAGCATCGGGAGATCGGTCACGGATTAGCGAGATGGCGCCGGGCCAGCCGTGCTGGGAGCCTCCGCACTGGCACTCGCAGGTATCGCCACCGGCACGTTGACAGTTGGACGGATGCGTCAATTTTCCTCCAGGGCGCGGAAGAAGAGCCGCTGAAAACGCATGCTTCCCGGCAGCGTGGTCTTGATCTACCGCTGGTCCAGCGAAACTCGCTGCGTCGCGATGCTGGTCTTGCGCTTGTCCGTGCGGGTCGTCCGATGCGTTCGGACGGTGGTAGGCGCTGACCCGGTGTGCCGATGCCCGCTGCCGAACGGGGGACGTGAGTTCCGGTGCGCTGCTCCGTGCCGACGAACGCGCGTCAACGGCGCGCTCAGGGTTGGAGGTTCGGCGTCAACGTTGCGTCAGGGGTTTGGTGGGTGGCCTGGACTGGGCTGGGGATGTCCGGCTCGCGAGCCGGAGGGCGGCGATGGTCGAGTGGTTGCGGGCGCCCGGTGCGCTTGCGGTCATGCAGGTTCGACCTTGGGAGCGTTGAGACAACGCTCCGAGATCAACATCAGCGCACGGCTAGCAAATTCCGCGAGAAGTTCTGACCAGGCCGTCTCCTGTTCCAGGATTCCGCAGGGAGAAGGCGGGGAGCCGTTCTCGATGATCGGCTCCCCGCCTCGGAGACCACGGTGGAACGCGGTGGTCCGGTAACGGCCCCTGCTCGGACAGCCGTCAGGAGCAGGTCCAGGACACCGGCTTGGACGGCCCGCGCGAGAGCAACGCGGTGCCGCCGATCACGCTGCCGTCCGGACTGATCGAGCTCGCGGAGAGATCCCAGTTGTTGATCCCCGGCAGCGGAACCTGCTGTCCATCGGCGAACAGGGTTGCCGTTGCCGCCCTGCCCTCGCTGTCCCGCCTGGCCGCGGCGACCCAGCCCTGTTCGTTGATCGCCCCCGAGTCGAAGATCGTGTTCGGGATGACCTCGGCCGTGCCGGTGTCCAGGTTCCAGCGGATCTCGCCGCTGCTGCCGGAACCGATCACCCACGGGCCGTTGATCTGGTGGGCCTCCAAGTGCTCGTTCGCGGGGATGCCTTCCGGCCGCGGCAGCGCCGCGGAGGTGCCGTCCGGCCGCCAGACGAAGCCGTTGGTCGGGGCGCCCGGAGTCTCGCCCGCGACCGTGCCGACCGCCGTGCCGTCCGCGGCGACGTCCTCGGCGACGCCGGGTGGTCCGGGCAGGTCGACCGGCTGGTCGGCGCCGGGTTCCCAGCTGACCGGGATCTCGCCCGCTGCGTCGCTGCGGAACCCGACGATCTGCCCGGCGTCGTTGATGCCGCGCGGCGTCACGTGGCCGGGCAGCACGCGGACCTCGCCGTCGCGGTAGACGTACGGACGGCGTTCGCCGTACTCGTCGAAGATCCCGCCCACGGCGACGCCGTCGGAGTTCACGTCTTCCAGCCGGTCCGGCAGGTTCCCGGGCGTTTCCAGGATCTCGCCGTCCCGCCACACGACGTGGATCAGGTCGGTCGGCGTGGCGCCCTCGACGGTGCCGACCAGTGTGCGGCCGTCCGGGCTGCCGCCGCTGACGTTCCCCTTGGTCGCGTCGGGCGGCATCGGCAATTCGTGGATCCGGCACTCGGCGGGCGCGGCGGCCTGCGGCTCGGCGACCGCGGGCACCGGTGCCAGCGCGACCGACCCGGCGAGCACGCCGCCCAACGCGACCAGCCTGGGCAGAGTCGTTGCTTTGGAGACCAATGCAGCTCCCTCGTGTTGTTGCGCGGACCTGAAGTGGACGATGAGCGCCGAGCCGAAGTCGCCCGCTGCCGCGGCGCGGGCGAGCTGCGTCGGGAAACCCTTCACCGGGTACGCCGCGGATTCCGCCGAGGGCGATCCGCGCCCCTGGGGGCGGCGACCTGTCGGACGGATCGGGCAGGATCGGTGGGGTGAGCACCTACCCTGACGCGAAGATCCCGGAAGAGCTGTTCGACGACGCCGAGCTGGAGCGGCGCTGGCGGGCGCGGTTCAGCGCGCCGCGCGTGTCCCTGCCGGACTGGGCGCGCGACGCCCCGGCGCGCAGCCTGTACGTCTCCAACAGCAGCGGAACCTGGGAGCTCTACGCCTGGGACCGGGACTCCGGCGAACACCGGCAGGTCACCGACCGGCCGAACGGCACCTTCCACGGCACCTTGTCCGCGGACGGGACGCGGGTGTGGTGGTTCGACGACACCGACGGCGACGAGTTCGGCAAGTGGGTCAGCGAGGACTTCACCTACGGCGGCGAGAAGCCGGCCGAGGCGGTGCCGGGCACGCACGCCGGCTACCCGGCCGGGCTGGCGCTCGGGCCGACCGTGACCGGGATCGGGATGTCCACCGACGACGGCGTCACGATCTGGGTGTCGAAGCACGGCGCGAGCCCGGAAGTCGTCTACGAGCACGAGCAGGACGGCGGTCTTTCCGCGCTGTCCTGGGACGAGTCGCTGCTGGTGCTGTCGCACTCGGAGCACGGCGACAGCAGGCACCCGGCGCTGCGGGTGCTGCGGGTGTCCGACGCGGCGACCGTCGCCGAGAAGTACGACGGGCCGGGCAAGGGCCTGGACGCGCTGGACTTCGCGCCGGTGAGCGGGGATCCCCGGCTGCTGGTGCTGCACGAGCGGCACGGCCGCGAAGAGCTGCTGATCTGGGACGTGCTCGCGGACACCGAGCAGGAGCTCGACCTCGGACTGCCCGGTGAGGTCTCCGCGGACTGGTACCCGGACGGTTCGGCGCTGCTGATCGCGCACACCCATCGGGCGCGCACCACGATGCACCGCTACGACCTGGCTTCTGGCGAGCTGACCGACCTGTCGACCCCGGCCGGGACGGTCGGCAACGCCTCGGTGCGACCGGACCGGTCGGTGGAGTACTCGTGGTCGTCGGCCGCGACGCCGGGGCTGGTGCGCACGCTGACCGCGGACGGCGAGGACCGCGTGCTGCTGACGCCTCCCGGGGAGCGGGCGCCCGGTTCGCAGCCGGTCGGCGACGTGTTCGTGGAAGTGCCGTACGGGCCGAACGAGACCGTGCACGCGCTGGTATCCCGCCCGGAAAACTCCGGGGACGAGCCGTTGCCCACGGTGTTCAACCTGCACGGTGGGCCGCACGCGGCCGACGAGGACCGGTTCTCGTCGTACCGGGCGGCGTGGCTGGACGCGGGCTTCGCCGTGGTGGAGATCAACTACCGGGGTTCGACCGGTTACGGCTCGGCTTGGCGGGACGCCATCGAGGGACGTCCGGGGCTGACCGAGCTGGCCGACGTCGCCAGGGTGCACGACTGGGCCGTCGCGGAAGGGCTCACCACGCCAGCGTTGAGCGTGGTCGCCGGAGCTTCGTGGGGCGGCTACCTGACGTTGCTGGCGCTGGGCACGCAACCGCAGCGGTGGGCGGGCGGCGTGGCCGGGGTGCCGGTGGCGGACTACGTCTCGGCCTACGCCGATGAGATGGAGCCGTTGCGCGCCTACGACCGCGCGTTGTTCGGCGGCTCGCCGGAGGACGTCCCCGCGGTGTACCGGGACTGCTCGCCGCTGACCTACGTCGACGAGGTCCGCGCGCCGGTGCTGGTGCTGGCCGGGGACAACGATCCGCGCTGTCCGCTCCGGCAGATCCTGAACTACCTGGACCGGCTGTCCGCGCGGCAGGTGCCGTTCGAGTTCTACCGCTACGACGCCGGACACGGTTCGCTGGTGGTGGCCGAGACGCTGCGCCAGGTTTCCGCGGAGATCCACTTCGCGCAGCGGGCCGTCGGGCTGGCTTGATCGCACCGGGGCCGCCGGTCAGCCCGGCGGCCCCGGCACCTTCATCGGTGCCGCGCGTGCAGCGGATCGGTGAGCCCCGCAGGCCACGGCGGGCGGAGCCGGACCGTGGGGGTCTCGTCGGGACCGGCATCCGATGCCGTCGGCTCCTGCTGAACCGGCGCGTTCCCGGCAGCGTTCGTGCCTTGCCCGCGCAGCCGCACGATCCGGTCGGCCAGTTCGGCGAGATCAGGATCGTGGCTGATCAGCAAGGTCGTGCGGGTGCGGGCGAGCCGCCGCAGCGGGGCGAGGACGTTGCGCTTGGACTCCTGGTCCAGTCCGTTGGTCGGTTCGTCCAGCACCAGCACTGGAGCACGGCGCAGCACGGCGCGGGCGATGGCGATCCGTCTGCGCTGGCCGCCGGAAAGCAGCGCTCCGCGCTCGCCGAGCACCGTGTCGTAGCCGTCCGGCAAGGCCCGGACGAACTCGTCGGCGTCGGCTTCCTGAGCCGCTGCGACGACGTCGGCCCGAGACGCCCCTGGCGCGGCGAACGCGATGTTGTCCGCGACCGTTCCGTGCAGCACGTCGGCTTCCTGCGGCACGTAGGCGATCTGGTCGCGAACCTCGTGCAGCGGGAGCCGGGGCAATTCCACGCCGTCCAGCAGCACCCGGCCCGCGCCCGGGTCGTAGAACCGCAGCAGCAGCCTCGCCAGCGTCGATTTCCCGGCTCCGCTGGGGCCGGTGACCAGCACGAACTCTCCCGGCCGGACGTGCAGCCGGAAGTCGCGAAGCGCAGCCCGGCCCGCGCCCGGGTAGCCGAAACCGACCCGGTCGAACTCGATCGCCCGCCCCGCGGGGCGCCGCGGCGGCAACGACACGCCGCTGGGCGCGTCGGCCACCGCCGGTTGCGCGTCCATGAGCTCGATCAACCGCTCCGAACCGGCGCGCGCGGCGGTCACCGCCATGGTGATCCGGCCGAGGTCCTGCAGCGGCGGGTACAGGTAGCCGATGTAGGCGGCGAACGCCATCAGGCCGCCGATGCTGATGCGCTGCGCCGAGATCTCCCACACGCCGACGCCGATCACCAGCAGCACGCACCCCGTCTCGACAATCGTGACCAGCGGCGGGTACAGCGCGGACAGCCGCGCCTCGGTAATCTTCGCGCGGAACCAGCGCATCGAGGCGGCGTGCAGCTCGGCGGATTTGCGCGGCTGCTGGTTCGCGGCCTGCACCAGCTCGATGTGCCCGAGTCCTTCTTCGACGACCGTGCTCAGCTCGCCATTGCCCGCCCGCTCGTCCCGCGACGCCGACCTGATCCGGTTCGCGAAGCTACGCGCCACCAGCCAGAAAACCGGCGCGAGCGCGAACGAAAGCAGCGCCAGGTCCCAGCGCAGGTACAGCGCGGCGCCCGCGTAGAGGACCACGCTGAACATCGCGGTGACGGTCTCGACCATGCCGGATGCGACGAGCCGTTCCACCGCCTCCACGTCCCCGGAGAGCCGCGAGACCAGATCGCCCAGTTTGCTGCGCGCGAAGAAATCCGGGGAAAGCCGCTGCAAATGCGCGAAGACGTGCGCGCGCAACCGCACCAGGAAACGTTCGGCCGCCCGCGCGGAAAAGTAGGAGCCGCCGAAGGAGGCCGCTGCGCCGACCGCCGCGATCGCCAGCCAGGACAGGCCCGGCGCCCAGAACTCCGCCAACCTGCCGGTCGCCAGCGCGTCGTCGGTGATCAGCATGAACATCCAGATGCCCGCGGTGTCGGCCAGCGCGGAGATCACCAGCAGCACCGCAGCGACCAGCAGGCCACCGCGCTCCGGGCGCAGGAACGGCCGGAAGCGGGCGAAAACCTCGCGAATTCCCGGCGCAGCGCTCATCTCGGTCCTTCCCGCTGCCCCGGCGGGCCGGTGCTGAACCGACCGGCCCGCCGAGGATCAACTCACTTGTGCGGCGGCCGGCCCGGCTCCGGCTTCGGGGGCTTCGGCGGCTTGGGCGGGCGCGGCTTGCCTGGGACCGGAACGGGGAAACCCATTTGCGACCTCCTGGTCGAATCGAATCACATTTGGCCGGGCCGTTTCGGCGCCGACTGGAATCAACCTACCGAGCATTTCGGAACGGATTCGACGGAAAATATCCGGAAATCCACTGGGAAGCTCCTGGACGAATTCCCGCGTCCGGCCGGGCTGCCGATTTCCCAGCGGGCGCACACCGTTCTACGAGGAAGTTCCCAGCCGCTGTGAGCTGCCGTACAACAGGAATAAACCCCTGCGCAGCCGGGTTGTTGCGAAATATGAGTCACCTGTTCGAGCCGCTGAAGCTGCGCGATGTCGCCATCCCCAACCGGGTGTGGGTCTCGCCCATGTGCCAGTACTCCGCGATCGACGGCGTGCCCGGCGATTGGCACTTCGTCCACCTCGGCCAGTTCGCCACCGGCGGTGCGGGCCTGGTCATGGCCGAGGCCAGCGCGGTCGCCCCGGAAGGCCGGATCAGCCCCGCCGACGCCGGGTTGTGGAACGACGAGCAGGCCACCGCGTGGCGGCGGATCACCGACTTCCTGCACCAGCAGGGCTCGACGGCCGCCGTCCAGCTCGCGCACGCGGGACGCAAAGCTTCCACGGAGGCTCCGTGGGACGGCGGCGCGAGCGTTCCCGAATCAGCGGGCGGCTGGCGCACGATCAGCTCCACCGACGCCGCCTTCGGCGAGCTGGCCGCTCCGCGGGCGTTGACCGAGGCGGAGGTCGCGGCGCTGCCCGAGCAGTTCGCCGCCTCCGCCCGCCGCGCCGAAGCCGCCGGGTTCGACGCGGTGGAGCTGCACTTCGCGCACGGCTACCTGGCGCATCAGTTCTACTCACCGCTGATCAACGACCGCACCGACCGCTACGGCGGCGACTTCGCCGGCCGGGTGCGGGCGCCGCTGGAGATCGTGGACGCGGTGCGCGCGGTGTGGCCGCAGGAGCGGCCGCTGCTGGTGCGGATCTCCGCGACCGACTGGGTGGACGGCGGCTGGACCGGCGAGGATTCGGTGCGGCTGGCGAAACTGCTGGCCGAGCGGGGTGTGGACCTCGTCGACGCCTCGACCGGCGGCGCGGTGCCGGACGCCCGGATTCCCGTCGGTGCGGGTTACCAGGTCCGGTTCGCCCGCCAGGTCCGCGCGGAGGCCGGAGTGCCGACCGGCGCGGTCGGCCTGATCACCTCGCCGGAGCAGGCCGAGGAGGTCGTCTCCTCCGGCTCGGCGGACGCGGTGCTGCTGGCGCGGGAACTGCTGCGCGACCCGCACTGGCCGTTGCACGCCGCGGACCGGCTGCACGCGGACAACATCTGGCCCCGCCAGTACGGGCGCGCCCGCCGCGCCTGACGAACCGGGGCGCCGGACCCCTCTACCCCGATGGACGGGGTGAACGTCCCCCGACCGCGAACACGAACGTCCCGCCGGCAGTGGTGCGCCGGCGGGACGTTCGTGCGCGCGAGTCAGGCTTCGGCGAGCTGGGCCTGCCACATCCAGTGCGTCTTCTCCAGCTCCTGCGCGATGCTGATCAGCATGTCCTGGGTGACCAGGTCCGTCTTGTCGGTCTCGTCGATCCGGCCGCGCATCCGCCGGATGATCTTCTCCAGCGACTCGACGACCGCCTCGATCACGTCGCGGTCCTGGCGCCAGCCCTTCTCGAAGGTGGGCACGCCGGAACCCTCGGCGACCGTGGAGGCGCGCCCGTCCGGTGGGACGCCGAGCGAAGCGGCCCGTTCCGCGACGTCGTCGGCGAATCCGCGCGCGGCGCTGACCAGCTCGTCCAGCTGGAGGTGCACGGTGCGGAACGACCGGCCGACGACGTTCCAGTGCGCCTGCTTGGCGACCAGGTGCAGGTCGATCATGTCGAGCAGGGTGCCTTGCAGCGCCTTGCCGGTGATGTCCTGCTCCGCATCGCCCAGCGGGCTCGTGACCGGAGCCTTCGACTTGTCGCCCATGAGGTACCTCCTCGTGCTCGGGTGCGCAGTCGGTTCAGGAAACGCACCCGTGGGGTACCCGAGCGGGGCCGGAAAATCACTCGCCGGCGCGGACGGAATCGAATCAGCGGTGCCGCTGCGCGAACTCGACGACCTGTTCACCGATGGTGCGCAGGGTTTCGGCGACCTTCGCGTCGGAGCACTCGCCGTCCGGGCCGAAGCGGGTCTCGGTGGAGTTCACCGCGGCGCCCAGCGGCGTAGGCCACCCGCGCAACGCGTGCACCACCGACCGCAACGCGTGCAAGGTGCTCACGGTTGCCTGCCAGCCGTAGGCGGTTCCGACGCAGCCGACGGCCCGTCCGTCCAGGTAGGGCGGATCGTCGCCGCGCAGGTCCTCGACGTAGTCCAGCGCGTTCTTCATCAGCCCGGAGATCGTGCCGTGGTAACCGGGCGAGGCCAGCACGACGCCGTCCGCGGTGCGCAACGCCCGCACCAGCTGTCCGGCCGCGGGAACGCGCTGCGGGTCCTCCGGGTCGTAGAACGGCAGCACCAGGTCGTCGCCGCCGATCGCCTGCACCTTCGCGCCGGCCGCCTGGGCGCCTGCGAGCACGACGTGCATCGCCCGCTCGGACTGCGAACCCGGTCGCATCGAGCCGCCGAGGCCCACCACGGTCACCGTCATACGTCGATCCTTCCCTCGCAGCGGCGTACCGCTGGCGGCTCGCGATTCACGCTACGACTTGCAGCCAGCTCAAGGTCAAGGTGCGAAGCGGTGTCCCCGAACACGCCTACTTGTGAGTAGCCTCGGGTTCGCGTGTTCACCGTCCGGAAGGTTCCGCCATGTCGATAGCCAC
The DNA here is from genome assembly GCF_016526145.1 of Saccharopolyspora galaxeae. Taxonomy (GTDB): domain Bacteria; phylum Actinomycetota; class Actinomycetes; order Mycobacteriales; family Pseudonocardiaceae; genus Saccharopolyspora_C; species Saccharopolyspora_C galaxeae. The sequence goes on along the minus strand of NZ_JADDUE010000001.1, from coordinate 399,956 downwards.
CGCCGCGCTCAGCTCCGCCCCGGCCACCCGCGTGCTGGGAGCCGGGTTGCACACCGTGTTCGCGCTGCCGCGCCCGATCCGCCGGGCCATCGCGGGCACGCCGCTGCGGATGGACGGGCAAGAGCTGGCGCTGGACGCGCAACTGCTGCTGAAGCTGCAGAAGCTCACCGGAAGCACCCAGCTGTCCGCGCCGACCGCGCAGCTCGCACGCGCGATGATGACCAAGTCGCACGGGATCGTGGAACGCACCGAGATCAGCGGTGTCTCGGTGGGCGACCGGCGCATCCCCACGCCTTCCGGCGAACTCGCAGCCCGGCTGTACCGGCCGCAGCACGTGCACGATCCGAGCGGGCTGCTGGTGTTCTTCCACGGCGGCGGCTGGGTCGTCGGCGATCTGGACACCCACGACGACCTGTGCCGATACCTCGCCAAGAACGCCGGAACGCGGGTGCTGTCGGTGGACTACCGGCTCGCGCCCGAGCACCCGTTCCCCGCCGCGTTCGACGACGCGATGGCGTCCTGGCGGTACGCGGTGGACAAGGCGACCGAACTCGGCACCCGGCCGGAGTGGATCGCCGTCGGCGGGGACAGCGCGGGCGGGAACCTCGCCGCGTCCGTGGCCTACCAGGCCACCCGCGAAGGCGGGACGAAACCGGCTTTCCAGCTGCTGCTGTACCCGGCGGTGGACGCGACGGTCCGCAGGCGCTCGCGGGAGGTGTTCGGCGATCTGAACCTGATCCTCAGCGACGCCGACATGACCTGGTTCCTGGACCAGTACGTGCCGGAGATGGATCGGCGCAGCGACGTGCGGCTGTCGGTGCTGCTGGCCGAAGACCTCGCCGGGCTGCCGCCCGCGCACGTGGTCACCGCCGGGTTCGACCCGCTGCGGGACGAAGGCGAGGAGTACGCGCGGCGGCTCACCGAAGCCGGCGTCCCGGTCGTCGCGCGCCGGTTCGACGACCTCGTGCACGGATTCGCGAACCTGCGCCAAGCCGGGACGCGGTTCAACGAGGCGTGCAGCGAGATCGCCGGGACGCTGCGAGCCGGACTCGCGCTGGGCGAGCCGGTCGACTCCGTTCCCTGAGTCCGCGGCGGTCGAGCGGCACCTGAGCCGCCGCCGACTCCCGCGCATCACTCGTCCAGCAGGCCGCGCAGGCGGATCAGCAGATCTTCGCGGGTGCTCGCGCCGAGCCGTTGCTTCATCCGCCCGATGTGGTGCTCCACGGTCTTGGCGGAGATGAACAGCTTCTTGCCGACCTGCTTGTAGGTGAGCCCGGACAGCACCAGCTCGGCGACCTCGCGTTCGCGGCCGCTGAGCGCTCCGCCGTCCGGGCCGCCGACCGCGCGCGGCCGTCCGGGCTTGCCCTGCAGCGAACGGGCGCACTCCAGCAGCGCCAGCATCGCGGGGCGGTCCGGCGTGTGCAGCGCCGCCTGCCCGGCCAGCCGGGCGCCGTCCCAGGTCAGACCGGCCGCGTGCAGCCCGCGAGCTGCTTGTTCGGTGGCTTCTCGATCCACCTCACCGGCCAGCACACCCAGCCACGCGCGGGCCGCCGCGGCCATCGCCGAGGCCATCGGGCTGCTGGCGGCCATGGCGTCGAGTTCGGCGGCGTGCTTGCGCGCGGCCGTCGGGTCCTCGGCGACGATCGCGGCCTGCAAGCACTTCCAGCGCAGCAGGCCCGCCCACAGCGGCGGGTCGCCGAGCTGGCGCAGCAGCGCGAACGCGGCGTCCAGGTGCGGGTCGACCCATTCCTGGTCGTGCAGCCGGGCGCAGGACACGACCAGCTCGCCGAGCGGCAGCAGCCCGAACAGGTCCGCCGGGTGTTCGGCGATGGCCTGCCGCGCCCGGCCGCGCACCGCGTGCAGCGCGGCGGTGTCGTTGTCCCGGTCGGCGATGCCGGCTTCGACCGCGGTCGCCAGCAGCCGGTCGCGGGCCTGCAGCGACTCCGGCGCGGGCGCGGCCTGCTCCAGCGCTGATCTTGCGCCGACGGTGTCCCCCCTGGTCATGGGGATCCACGCGGCGAGCAGCCGGTGCCGCACGGCCAGCATCGAACCGCCGCTGCCCGCTTCGATCGCGCGGTTCACGACCGAGGCCGCGACGTCCAGCTCACCGCAGTGCAGCGCGGCGAGCGTGGCGATCGCGGCCGGGGTGTCCGGCACCAGCACTCCCGGGCCGACGGGCTCGGCCAGCGAGGCCGACCGCGCCAGCATGGACAGCGCCGTGGCCGGGCTGCCGGTGATCGACTCCCGCAGGCCGTCGACCAGCTGGTCCGAGGAACCCGACAGCGAGGTCGGCGGTGCCGCCGCGTCGGTGCTCCCGTCGAGCAGCTGCTCCGCGTCGCCGAACCGCCCGATCCCGATCAGCGAAACCGCCGCGTACGCCCGGTCTCCCGGCCAGCGCAGGTGCTCGGCCGACCAGCGGCACAACTGCGCCGAGCGGGCGGGCAGCCCGCGGTGCGCGAGGACGCCTGCCGCGACCTGCACGCCCAGCGCCCGCTCCGGGGCGGCCGAGTCCACGATGACCTCGTCGGCCAGCCGCAGCGCCTCGTCGAAATCACCGGCGACGGCCGCGGCGCGGGCGCGCCGCGCGGCCAGCGTGGGCGCGGGCGTACCCGCGGACACGGCAGCGTCGAAGAACCGGGAGGCCAGCGCCGGTGCCTGCCGGACCGCTTCCTCCGCGGCCTGCTCGAACGCGGCGGCCATCGTCGGGTCGGCGGCCAGCGCGTCGTGGGCGTCCAGGAACGGCCGAAGCAGGCCCAGCACCGGTTTGCCGCGGTCCAGCTGCACCCGCACCAGCCTGCGCACCGCCCGCAGCCGCCATTCGATCGGCGTGAGCAGCAGTGCGGCGTGGCGCACCACCGGCAGCAGCACGTCCGAGCCGTCGACCAGCCCGCTCGCCCGCACCGCCGAGAGCGCGCGCAGCACCGCGTCCGGTTCCAGCTCGAGCAGCCACGCCAGCACGTCCGGATGGGCGGCGGCACCCACCGCGACCGCGCTCACGCAGTCCCTGGCAGGCCGGTCGAGCCGTTCGAAGTCGTGCTGGAACTGCTCCACGACGCGCTGCGGCAGCGCCTCGGGCCGGTCGTGCGGCCCGAGCCCGGCGAGCATCGCGGCCACGTAGCGCGGCACCCCGCCGGTCTGCGCGAGCACCCGCTCCAGCCACGCGTGCGGCGGCGCCGCGCCGTACGCCCGTTCCGCGAGGTGCGCCACGTCTTGCGCGCTGAAGGCGCCCAGCAGCACCGGCGGGCCGAGGGAGTTCAGCAGCTCGGTCAGCTCGGCACCGCGTGGCCACGGCCGGTAGGCCACGACCAGCCGCGCGCCCGGGTTCTCGGCCAGTTCGCGCAGCGCGGGCAGCCGCTCGGGGTCGAGCAGGTGGGCGTCGTCGACGAGCACCGCGGTCGAGGCCGCGTCGGCCACCTCTTCCGGGCGGTCGGCTACCGGCACGCCCGCGGCGCGGTAAGCGCCGGTCAGCTCGCGCAGCAGCGTCGTCTTGCCGTGCCCACCGGCTCCTTGCACGGCGGTGCGGATCGGTGCCGCGGGATCCGCGGTGATCGTTTCGCGGAGGCGGGCGGCACGCAGCTCGGTGGTCGGGTCGGGGGCGGGGACGGTCCGATGGTTCACAGGAGTCCTCGGTTCACGGAACACCTCATAGCTGCGGCGGATCAGCGCTGGGTACTGGTCGTCGGGCTGAGCGGGTGGCCTTCGACGGTCTGCACGAAGGTGAGCGCCAGCCCGGCGAGGATCAGCAGGGCGGCCAGGCTCAACTTCAAGATCTTGAGCCGGCGTTCCCGGTCTTCGTCGGGTGGTTCCACGTACATCGCTTTCACCTGCACCGGTGGCCGCGGTTCGGCTTCCCGCTGGCGCTGGGCTTCGATGATGTCGACCCGGTCCGAATCCGGGCCGCCTTCCACGCGCATCAGCACGCTCGTCTCGGCCGCCGATGCCTGCTGGTCGCTGCCCTTCGACAGCACGCCGACCGCGGAGACCGCGGCGCCGCGGGCGGCGACGAGTTCGGGGGCGGCGTCCACCTGCGGCGTCGTCTCCAGGCGTTCGGCCACGATCTGCTTGGCCAGCGGGGTGCGCACCGAGCCGCCCGCGAGCACCACGGCGTCGAGGTCGTCGGCGCCGGTTCCGCCGGAGCTGACCGACCCGGTCTTGCCCGTCCGGGCCGCCCTGTCCGACTCGCTGGACTTGCCCAGCCCCGCGGACTGGATCGACTGCAGCAGCAGTTCCGGAATGCGTTCCAGGTGCCCGCGGCTGAGCTGCTCGAACCGCGAACGGGACAGCGCGAAGTCGGTGCGCACCTGCGGCAGATCCACCCGGACCGTCGCGCCCGGGTGGTACGACAGCGCCTCCTTCGCCCTGGCGCACTCGGCGCGCAGCCCGGCCAGCGCGGCCCGGTGCGTGCGGTCGGTCGGGTCCAGCTCGTCGATGTGCTCGCCGAAGGCTTCCCGCACGTGCCCGAACACCTCGTCGTCGAGGTCCTGCCCGCTGGGGTAACCCGCGTCCAGCGGCGAGCCGAGCACGTCGAACCCGGGCGCGCGGTGCTGCAGCACGGTGGCGTCGAAACCGCTGCCGCCGACGTTGGCGACCGCGACCTTGCCCTGCTCGGTGACCTGCTGCTTGCTCGCGTAGTCCATGGCCACCGCGACCGGCTCCGGCACCATCGTCACGTCGCGCAGCCCCAGCCCGGCCAGGGCTTGGCGCACCAGGTGCGTGCGGAACGGTCCCCACAACGCGCTGTGCGCGAGGGTGATGTGCTCCGCGGGGTGCCCGAGCTGCTGGGCGACCACGTCGGCGACCCACTCGACCATCGAGGCCACCAGCGCCTGCGCGCTGACGAACTCGCTGCCGACCAGCATCGGGGCGTCGTCGCCGACCTGGCGGGTGAAGCCCCGCACGACCCACTCGTGATGGGTCAGTTCCTGCCTGCTCGCCGGTTCACCGGCGACGAACGAGCCGTCCTGGACCCGGCAGAGCACCGTGGGGACGGTTTGCGCGGTCGAGCTCAACGGCAGCGGCTGAGCCGCGCCCCACCGGCCGCCCTCGCGCCGCGCGACGGCCGCCGAGGTGGCCGTGGCCCCCACGTGGATCCCCAGGACGTAAGGCATCGAACCCCTTCCCGTGATCACCTTTTCGGGTCGCTGACGGTACCTGGACACGTTGGGTGCGGAGCAGGTCATCGGACCAGCACGACCGCCTCACGCGCTCAAGGCGGTGACAACTTAGCGCGTCGCCGATCACGCAACGCTGACGGATCCCCCACCAACCCCCTAATCAGGTATCAATCCCATCCCCTAACAGTGCCCCCACTCACTAGGAGTCGTACCCGATGGCGATCGGCACGCCTCGCAGTAGCGTGCTCGCTGGGAGTGAGGGAGTCAGCACGGCCTCACCCGGTCACACGTAACCGAGTTCCGCTGAGCGAGGAGATAGCGCCATGCACTCTCAGCCGGAAGATGCCCCAGGTCGCGCCGAAACCCCCGACTCCCACCCCGAGGCGGCCGCACCGGACGGACCCACGCTGTACGAGTTCCTGACCAGGATCGTCACCAGTCCGGACGCCCGGTCGGCCTTCGACGCTGATCCGCGCGCCACGCTGGATCAGGCCGGACTCGGGGACATGAGCGCGACGGACGTGCTGCAAGCCACGTCGCTGGTGCTCGACTACGCGCCAGTCGAAGTCGCGGACGAATACGGCCGCTCACTCCAGAGCAGCGTCGAGAAGTTCGCCGCGAACACCCAGCACGTCGCGATCACGGAACTGCATCCCGCACATCCACCCGAGCAGGAAGTTACGGAACTGAGCATGCTGCACTCGGAAAACCCGCCCGCCCCCGCCCCGCACGAGGACCCGGAGTCGGAGACCAACGTCAACGTTGAACAGACCGACTCGCACAACCTGATCAACGTGCACGACGTCCTGAGCGGCAACGACGTTGCCAACGGGAACGCCGTCGGCGACGTGACCGACGCGGTCGGCAACGTGACCAACACCGTCGACAACACCGTGAGCACCGTCGGCGGCGTCGCCGGTGGCGCGACCGGCGGCGACCTGCCGCTGGACGACCTGACCGGCGCCCTGCCCGCCGCGCTGCCGAACGCCGACGCCGGCTCCGCCGGTGGCCCGATCTCGGGCACCGTCGACGGCGCGCTGGGCACCGTGGGCGACGTGGCCGGCGACGTGCCGGTCGCCGGTGACGTGGCCGGCCCGGCCGTCGACACCGTCGGCGGTGTCGCCGGTGGCGCCGTGGGCACCGTCGAGGGCGTTGCGGGCGGCGCCGTGGGCACCGCCGAGGGCGTCGCCGGTGGCGCGCTGGACACCGCGGGCGACGTGGCGGGCAACGTCCCGGTCGCCGGTGACGTGGCCGGCCCGGCCGTCGACACCGTCAGTGGCGTGGCCGGTGGCGCCGTGGGCACCGCCGAGGGCGTTGCGGGCGGCGCCGTGGGCGCCGTCGGCGGCACCGCCGAGGGCGTCGTGGGCGGCGCCGGAGACGCCGTGGGCGACGTCGCGGGCGGCGCGACCGACTCGCTGCCGCTGGACGGCCTGCTCTGATCCAGCCCGGCAAGGGCTGATCGAGGCGTCAGCATTCTGATCACGAAGGCCGGATTCGTGCGCTTTGCACGAATCCGGCCTTCGTGCTACCACACCACATTCGAGCTACGAGTCACCCGCTCGGGTTTCTCTTCCGAGTGAGAACGGTTCACAATCAACGCCGTGATCGAGACGGCAATGGTGGAACTGATCGATCGCGCGACTGCCGAATGCGCCGAGCAGCAGCGCCCCGACCTGCACAGCCGGCTGCGGCAAATCCGCACGCGCGCGCTCGATCCGGCGCAGCTGGTGCTGATCGTCGGCGAGCCGAAACAGGGCAAAAGCGAACTCGTCAACGCTCTGGTCAACGCCGCCGTCTGCGACGCGGGCGAGGACGCCACCACCGTCGTGCCCACCCTGGTGCGGCATTCCGAACAACCCAACGCGCTGGTCATCGAACAAGAACCGGCGCAGGGCCCCGCGGCGCTGGATCGCGTTCCGGTCCCGGTCGAACAGGTCCGGGAACGCATCGAGCAGGCCATCGGCGACGGCCGACCGGTCTCCCGCGGTGAGGTCGGCCTCCCGCGCGCGGTGCTCAAGGACGGGCTGACGCTGATGGACACCCCCGGCGTCGGCACCACCTCGACCACGCTCACCGCGCGCACGCTGGCCGTGGTGGCCGAGGCGGACGCGCTGCTGATGGTCTCCGACGCCACCCAGGAACTCACGCACAACGAGATCAGCTTCCTGAAGAAGGTCACCAAGCTGTGCCCGAACGTCGCGGTGGTGCAGCCCAAGACCGACCTGAGCCCGCACTGGCGGAAGGTCGTCGAGGTCAACCAGCGCCACCTCGCCGGGGCCGGGATCAGCGCCAAGGTCTTCCCGGTCTCGTCCACGATCCGGCTGCAGGCCATGCACGCCCGCGACGGCAACCTGAACAACGAGTCCGGCTTCCCGCAGCTGGTCGAGCACCTGCGCTCCGAAGCGCTGGGCAAGCACGACCAGCTGACCCGGCGACTGGTCGCGCAGAACGTCGCCGACGCCGTGGACGAGCTCACCGAGACGCTCAAGGCCGAACTGTCCGCGCAGAGCCCGCGAACCGCCGCCGAGACGCTGGTCGAGCTGGAGACCGCGCAGCGCCGTTCCGAGGACCTGCGGCGGTCCACCGGGCACTGGCAGAAGACGCTCAACGACGGCATCGGTGAACTGTTCGCCGACATCGAGTTCGACTTCCGCGAACGCGCCTGGGCGATCACCACCCAGCTCAACGAGACCATGGACGAGGCCGACCCGGTGCTGGTCTGGGACGACTTCGTGGAATGGCTCGAAAACGCGCTCGCCGAGGCCATCGAGGAAACCTTCGGCTGGCTCGACAGCCGCCTCGAACGGCTCAGCGACGAGGTCGCCGACCAGTTCCTGCGGGAACACCCGGGTGCCCGGCCCCGCATCGAGAAACTGCCCAAGCCCGAGCCGTTCGCCGAGGTGGCCGAGCTGAAGTACCCGAAGAACGGGGAGTACCGGCGGCTGGACCAGGTGCTGACCGGGTTGCGCGGGTCCTACGGGGGCGTGCTGATGTTCGGCCTGGTCACCAACATGTTGGGGCTGGGACTGCTGAACGTCGTGACCATCACGGCGGGCATGCTGCTGGGCACCCGCAGCCTCAGCGAGGAGAAGGACGTGCGCAAGCGGCGCCGCCAGGCCGAGGCGAAGACCTCGGCGCAGCGCTACGTCGAGCAGGTGGCCTTCCAGGTCAACAAGGAGGCCAAGGACGCGATCCGGCGCACCCACCGCACGTTGCACACGCATTTCACGCAGCTCACCGAGGAAGCGCAGTTGGAGATCAGCACCGCCATCCAGGACATCAAGCGCAGCGCGGAGCGCAGCGCGGTGGACCGCGAGGACCGCGCCCGCGAGATCCGCCGCAAGCTGGAGGAGCTGGCGCAGCTGCGCAGGCGGGCCGGGATGCTGACCACGAACCGCATCACCGCGGCATGACCGCTCCCCCCGAAGACCCGCTGCTGGAGCGTTCGCGGTCGCTGCTGATCCGGGCGATGACGTTCTACCGGGACGACCCGCGCACCGCGAGCTGGCTGCGCGGCAGGTTGGAGCGGCTCGACCAGCCGCTGCGGATCGCGGTCAGCGGCAGGGTCAAGTCCGGCAAGTCCACGCTGATCAACGCACTGGTCGGGCAGCGGCTCGCGCCCTCCGACGCAGAGGAGAGCACCCAGGTCAGCACGCTGTACCGGTACGGGCCGGAACCGAAGATCACCGTGCACACCCCGCACGGCACGGTGCAGAACGTGCCCGTCACGACGCTGGATCCGAGCACGATCCGGGACCTGCAGCGGTGGCGGCCGGACGAGGTGGCGCGGCTGGTGATCGAGGCACCGGTGCCCGGCCTGCAGGCGATCTCGCTGATCGAGACCCCCGGGGTCTCGTCGTCGGCGGTGCAGGAGACCGGGCGCTCGGCGCTGGCGCAGATCCTGTCCGAGGCCGACGCGGTGCTGTACCTGACGCGCTATCCGCAGCAGACCGACGTGCAGTTCCTGCAGTCGGTGCACGAGCTGCAGCTGGCGCGGCGGGCTCCGATCAACACGATCGTCGCGTTCTCCCGCGCGGACGAGACCGGCAACGGCGGCAGCGGCGCCTTGCAGGCCGCGGAGCGGATCTCGCTGCGCTATCGCGACGATCCGACGGTGCGCGCGTTCGCGCAGTACGTGATCCCCGTGGTCGGGCTGCTCGGGCAGGCGGCGGCGACGCTCACCGACGAGGACTTCGCCTCGTTGGTGGCGCTGCGGCAGCTTCCGGAGAGCTCGCTGGAAGCACTGCTGCTGTCGGCCGACCGGTTCGCCAACAACAGCACCCCGGAGTCGGTGCCCACCAGCGTGCGGCAAGGACTGCTGGAGAAGTTCGGCCGGTACGGCGTCGCGCAAGCGCTCACCGCCCTCGGCGAAGGGGTTTCCGAACCGAAGAAGCTCTCCGCGCAGCTGCTGGAGGCCAGCAGGCTCAACGATCTGCAGGAAGCGGTGTACCAGCAGTTCATCGAGCGCCAGGAGGCGCTGCGGGCGCGGTCGGCGCTGCTGGCGGTGGACATGGCGCTGCGGGCCAACCCGCGCCCGGGCGTGCAGCAGCTGCTCGGCGAGTTCGAGCGCCTGCTGGCGAACGCGCCGGAGTGGGAGGAGCTGCGGCTGCTCTCGGCGCTGCAGTCGGGCCAGCTCAGCTTCCCCCGCCCGCTGCAGAACGAGGCGCGGCGGCTGCTCGGCGGGCAGGGCCAGGACGCCCCGTCCCGCCTGGGCCAGGAATCCGACACGCTGGAGTCGATCCTCGCGGAGGAGGCGAGTTCGGCGCTGGCGCGGTGGCGGGACCAGCTGGTGAACCCGATGCACGACCGCGCGCACCGGGAAGCCGTCCGGGTCGTGCTGCGCAGCTGCGAACGCATCATCGCCGCGCGGATGCGGTAGCGCGGCACCGCCCGCGCATCGATTCCTCGACCCGATCCGCGAAAGAAAGACGCCAGGCCCGGGAACTCGTCCCGGACCTGGCGTCCGTGGTGGGATTCCGCAGTCAGCGGACGGCGCGGCGGCTCCGCCGGAGCCCGCGCCGGTGCGTCAACCGGCGCCGGGGGGCCGGCGCCGTTGCCGCGAACCGATCAGGCGCCCTGCACCTTCTCGGCGATCTTGTCGCCGGTCGCCTTGTCGACGCTGCGCCAGTAGTTCAGCGCCTTGTCCTGGATCGGCTTGGTCACGCCGCCGTTGATGTGCCCGGCGACGTTGTCGATGAACCGCGCCCGCTCCTCGTCGCTGAACACGTTGCGCACCATCGCGCCCGGCTGCCCGAAGTCGTCGTCCTCGGAGTGCAGCGCGTAGGCCGACCGCAGGACCTCCTGCTCCAGGTTCGCCGGAGCCTCGTCCTCACCGGAGCGCGCGCTGTCGGCGTGCGGACCGCCGTAGGAGTTCGGCGCGTACACCGGGTCGCCGTGGCCGAAGCTGTAGCGCATCTGGCCGTCCTTGGAGTAGCTGTTGACCTCCGAGACCGGGCGGTTGACCGGCAGGTCCATGTAGTTGGCGCCGATCCGGTACCGGTGCGCGTCCGGGTAGGCGAACAACCGGCCCTGCAGCATCTTGTCCGGCGAGGTGCCGATGCCCGGAACCAGGTTCGACGGCTCGAACGCGGCCTGCTCGATCTGGGCGAAGTAGTTCTCCGGGTTCCTGTTCAGCACGAACCGGCCGACCTTGATCAGCGGGTAGTCGCCGTGCGGCCAGATCTTGGTCAGGTCGAACGGGTTGAACCGGTAGTCCGCCGCGTCGGTGTAGGGCATGACCTGCACGTACAGCGTCCAGCTCGGGTACTCGCCGCCCTTGATCGAGGTCCACAGGTCGCGGATGTGGTGGTCCCCGTCGGCACCGGCGAGCCGGTCGGCCTCGGCCTGCGGCAGGAAGTCGTGGCCCTGGTCGGTCTTGAAGTGGTACTTGACCCAGAACTTCTCGCCGCCCGCGTTCTGCCACAGGTAGGTGTGCGAACCGTAGAGGTTCATGTGCCGCCAGGTCTTGGGCAGCCCGCGGTCACCCATCAGCCAGGTCACCTGGTGCGCCGACTCCGGGCACTGGGTCCAGAAGTCCCACTGCATGTCGTTGTCGCGCAGGTGGTTGTCGGCGCGGCGCTTCTGCGAGTGGATGAAGTCCGGGAACTTGATCGCGTCCCGGATGAAGAACACCGGGGTGTTGTTGCCGACGAGGTCGTAGTTGCCCTCGCTGGTGTAGAACTTGATCGCGGTGCCGCGCGGGTCGCGCCAGGTGTCGGGGGAACCGAGCTCGCCTGCGACCGAGGAGAACCGGATCAGCGTTTCGGTCTTGGCGCCGGGCTGGAACACCGCGGCCTTGGTGAACTGGCTGACGTCCTCGGTGACCTCGAAGAAGCCGAACGCGCCGCCGCCCTTGGCGTGCACCACGCGCTCCGGCACGCGCTCCCGGTTGAACTGCGCGTTCTTCTCGATCAAGTAGTGGTCCTGCAGCAGGACCGGGCCGTTCGGGCCGGCGGTGAGCGAGTGGTCGTCGCTGCCGACCGGGATGCCGGCGTTGGTCGTCGTGGGCCTTGGCGTCACGAGCGTCCCTCCTAGTGGTGGTGGCTTCGTCAGTGCTGCCCGCCGGGCAGCGGTTCGGTTGCCGTGCGGCGGCAGTCCGGGCACCGGCCCCAGAACACGATCTCGGCCTCGTCCACCTCGTACCCGGCCGTGGTGGACGGGGCCAGGCACGGCGCGGCGCCGCGGACGCAGTCGACGTCCGTGGTCCGGCCGCAGCCCCGGCAGACCAGGTGGTGGTGGTTGTCGGCGGTGCGGGTCTCGAACCGGGCGGGGTGCCCGGCCGGTTCGATGCGCCGCAGCAGCCCGGCTTGGTTGCACGCGTGCAGCACGTCGTAGACGGCCTGCGTGGACACCGCACCGAGTTCGCGGCGCACCGCGCTCGCCGCCTGCTCGGCGGTCGAGTGCGGATTCCCGGTCAACCACCGCAGCACCGCCACGCGCGGTTTGGTGGCCCGCAGTCCGGCCTCGCGCAGCAGCTCGCGGATCCGGGTCACCTCGTGACCGGCCGCGTGCTCGCCGTCGTCCGGGATCAGCCTGTCGTCCGGGGTCGCGCTGGGTTCCATGGCACTTCGAGTATGCCACGGCCAGATTGGAACGAGTCAAGAAAAAACGCCGCTGTCGCGCATCTCATCCGGGGGAATTCGCCTGCCGGCCCCGGTTGCGCGCGGACGGCTCCGCAGCGGCGGCTCCGGGCAGCATGGCATCTCCCGGCACGTTCGCCCGGTGATCTCGGCCCCGCCGGGCGAGCCGGTCACAGCACCAGCGACAGCCCCCAGGTGATGGCGAACCCGATCAGGCCGATCAGCGTCTCCAGCACCGTCCAGGTCCGCAGCGTCGTCGGCACGTCCATCCCCAGCAGCCGCCCGATCAGCCAGAACCCGGAGTCGTTGACGTGCGAGAGCACGGTCGCCCCGGCCGCGATGGCGAGCACGATCAGGCACACGTCGGCGGGCGAGAGCCCTTGGGCGGCGTGCACCGCGGGCGCGATGAACCCGGCCGCCGTGGTCAGCGCGACCGTCGCCGAACCCTGCGCCACCCGCATCACCATCGCGATCACGAACGCGGCCAGGATCAGCGGAATGCCCAGCGCGTTGAGCGCGCCAGCGAGTGCCTGGCCCACACCCCCGGCTTCCAGCACCGCACCGAACATGCCGCCCGCGCCGGTCACCAGGATCACCGCTGCGATCGGCCCGAGGCAATCGGTGAGCTGGTGCTCGATCTCGGCCGCGCGCATCCCGCGGCGCAAGCCGAGCAGCACGCAGGCGACCAGCACCGAGATCACCAGCGCGACCGGGCTCTCCCCGATCAACGTGGCGATCTGCACCCACTGCGCCGAGTCGTCGACGACGCCGGCTTCGGCCAGCGTGCTCAGGCCGGTGTTGAGCAGGATCAGCAACAGCGGCAGCAGCAGCATGGCGATCACCGTGAACGCGGACGGCCCGCCCGCCGGATCGTCTTCGTCCTGCTCGCCCTCGGCGGTCACGGACATCTCGGGCACCGGCAGGTAGATGCGTTCCCCCGCCCACCGGCCGAACCCGTAACCGGCGATCAACCAGGTGGGCACCGCGACGACCAGGCCCAGCAGCACCAGCAGCCCGATGTCCGCACCGAGCAGTCCCGCCGCGGCCACCGGCCCCGGGTGCGGCGGCAGGAACACGTGCATCACGGCGAACCCGCCCGCGACCGGCAACCCGTAGCGCAGCACCGAGCCGCCGAGCCTGCGCGCCACCGAGAACACGATCGGCAAGAAGATGATCACACCGGCGTCCAGGAAGATCGGGAAGCCGAACAGCATCCCCGCCACCCCCAGCGCGAACGGCGCCCGCCGCTCGCCGAACCGCCGGACCAGCGCACGCGCCAGCACCGCGGCACCGCCGGAGATCTCCAGCATCCGGCCGAGCATCGCGCCGAGCGCCACCAGCAACGCCACTTCGGCGAGCGTTTCGCCGAGCCCGCCGAGCAAGGTGTCCATCACCTCGCCCACCGGCACCTGCAACGCGAGCGCGGAGCCCAGGCTGACCAGCAGCAGCGCGATGAGCGGCTGCATCTTCAGGGCCATGATCAGCACGAGCAGCACGGCGATCGACGCGGCCGCGATGGCCAGCGCGGACCCGGCGCTGAGGGCCGGGACTACTGGTTCGGCGCCTTGCGCCAGCAGGTTCGGCACGGCGGAATCCCCTCGCGGTCACGACGTTGTGCACGATCGGCAGAACCGAGGTTCGAGATCGTGACAACTCGATCCCGTCGCGGGCCAGCCCCGCGCAGCCCCGGCCGCGCAAGCGTCACGCAACCGCAACCCGGGTGCCCGAGCACGCCCCGCCGTTCGGCGCAGCCGCCCGCCCCGAACAGCGGTACCGCGGTCAGAGTTCGAGCGCTCGCAGGGCCCGGTGCAGCTGATCCACCAGCGGCCTGCGGCGGGTCATCAGCTCGGCGGCCGCCGGGTCCGGCGAGACCACCCGCTCCGGGTGCACGAACCCGCCCGCTTCCTCCAGCGAGTCGAACTCGCCCAACGCCCGCCAGCCCAGCAGCACCGCGCCGAGCCCGGAGCCGCCGCTGCTCTCGGCGAGCTGCAGATCGAGGTCCAGCGCTGCGGAGATCGCCTCCGCCCACACCGGACTGCGGAAACCGCCCCCGGTCGCGCGCACGGCCCGCACCTGCGCACCCGCGTCGAGCACCGCGTCCCGCACCAGCGCGAGCTGCTGCGCGACGCCCTCGACGACGGCCCGGGTCATCTCGGCCCGCCCGTGCGACTTGCGCAGGCCCACGAACGCGCCGGTCAGGTCCGCTTCCCACCAGGGCGCGCGTTCTCCCAGCAGGTACGGCAGGGCCATGAGCCCGTCCGCGCCGGGAGCCACCTCCCGCGCTTCGTCGAGCAGCTCGGCCACGTCGACGCCGAAGGCGTCGGCCGCCCACTGCCCGACGACGGCTCCGTTGCTCACCGCTCCGCCGACGACCCACAAGCCTTCGGCGAGCGCGTAGCTGAACGTCCGGCACCGGTCATCGATGCCCGGCTTCTCCCGGACCACCCGCAGTGCCCCGCTCGTGCCCAGGGACAATGCCGCCACACCCGGCCGGATCGCGCCCACGCCCAGATTGGCCAGCGGTCCGTCACCACCGCCCAGCGCGACCGGCAGCCCTTCCGGCAGCCCCGTCCTGCGCGCCATCTCGGCCCCGAGCGCCACGGTGTCCACCGGCGACTTGATCTCGGGCAGCTGCTCCGCCCGCACCCCGGCGACCTCCAGCGCGTCCGGATGCCATTGCAGGCTCTGCATGTCCTGCAAGCCGCTGCCGGACGCGAGCGAGTAGTCGGTGACGAACTCGCCTGCGAACTCCTCGAAGACGAAGTCCTTCAGCGCGCACCACCGGTCGGCCGTGCGCGCCAAGTCCGGGTACTTCCCGGTCAGCCAGGCCAGCTTCACCATCACCGACTGGGTGTGCACCGGTGTGCCGGTGGCCCGGTGCAGCTCGGCAGCGGTCTCGGAATGCCCGGTCGAGTCCGCGGTCCCGGAGGTCCGCAGCCGCCGCGCCATCTCGGACGCCTGCGTGTCGGCCCAGTTGAACGACGGCGTCACCGGTGTCCCGGCGGAGTCCAAGCCGAGGATCGTGTGCATCGCGGTGCTGAACGACAGCGCCCGCACCTCGTGGCCGTGGCTGCGGGTCCACTCGACGCACTCGATCAACGCCTCGATCGCCGCATCGCGCACCGTGGCCGGGTCCTGCGTCGCCTCCCCCGGCTGCTCGGTGCGCAACGGGTAGCCGCGCTCGGTCTGGTGCAGCACCTTCGCTTCGCGAGTGGCGGCGACGACCTTGGTCGACGTGGTGCCGAGATCAATGCCGAGAACGACCGCTGCGGAGCTCATGACCCCAACCTATCCGGGCCGCCGACCGCCACCTCCGCACGGAGGAGCTACTCGCGACTTCGGAAGCGCCTGGGACGTTCAGCGTTCCGGCGAGCGTACGGCCAGCGCGGAAAGGTCGACTGCCAGCTCGAACGGGTCGGTCGTTTTGAACATTCCGCCACCTTCGAAGCAGCTCGCGTACGCACCGTCGTGCAGTCTGAGCGCACTGATCGTCACAGAGCTGTCGATGTCCAGGATCCAGTAGTGCTGGATACCGGCTTGCGCGTACTCGTGCACCTTCATCAACCGGTCGATCCGGCCCGAGCCGGGCGAGACGACCTCGACCGCGACTGCGACGTCGTTGGCGTACAAGCGGTTCGGGTTCGCGTCGAACGCCATGGTGGGGGCGAGGACGACGTCGGGGATGCGCAGCGTCGGCGGGAATCGCGCGTCGAGCGCGACTTCGACGTCCTGCAGCGCTTCCCACTTCGACGGAAGTTGTTCGTCCAAGCTCGAGGTGATCCGCTTGACGACGCGCTGGTGAACGGCTGCTGCCTTGGGGGACACCTGGAGAAGACCTTCCTGGAGCTCGTAGCGCCGCGAGTTGTCCTCGGGGAGGCGGTCGAACTCCTCCAGCGTCAGCAGATGATCGGGCCAACTCATCGCGGTCATACCTCCATCATCGGCGCTACCAGGCGAGCTCTTGATCGACTCTTATGATCAACACTCGGTCAGGTGACTCGCGCGATCCCTGCCGCAGACAATAGAAGGGCGCCTCCCTCCGCACCAGGAGGAAGGCGCCCCACCGGACCCGCGCCGGGATCACCGCACCAGCGTCTCCGCGATCTCGTAGGTGTTCAGCGCCGCGCCCTTGCGCAGGTTGTCACCGCAGACGAAGAACTCCAGCGTGCTCGGGAAGTCCAGCGCCTGCCGCACCCGCCCGACGTAGGTCGGATCGGCGCCGACGACCCCGGCCGGAGTGGGGAAGTCCAGCTCGTCCGGGTCGTCCTGCAGCACGATCGACGGCTGCGACTCGAACACCCGGTGCGCCTCCGGCACGGTGACCTCGCGCTCGAACACCGCGTGCACCGCCAGCGCGTGCGTGGTCACCACCGGCACCCGCACGCAGGTCGCGGAGACCTTCAGCTCCGGGATGCCGAGGATCTTGCGGGACTCGTTGCGGACCTTGAGCTCCTCGGAGGTCCACCCGTCGCCCTTGGCCGAGCCCGCCCACGGCACCACGTTCAGCGCCAGCGGAGCCTTGAACGGCGTCTCCTCCGGCAGCCCGGCCGCGATCAGCGCCTCGGCCACGTCGCCGGCCCGCACGCCGAGCTGCTTGCCCGCGATGGCCGCGATCTCGTCGTAGAGCCGGTCGACGCCTTCCTGCCCGGCACCGGACGCCGCCTGGTACGAGGAAACGACCAGCTCGCGCAGCCCGAACTCGCGGTGCAGCGCACCGAGCGCAGCCATCATCGACAGCGTCGTGCAGTTCGGGTTGGCGATGATGCCGCGCGGGCGCTCGTGCACCTTCTCCGGGTTGACCTCGGGCACCACCAGCGGAACCTCGGGGTCCATCCGGAACGCGCCGGAGTTGTCCACCGCGATGGCACCGCGCTCGGCCGCGATCGGCGCCCACTGCGCGGAGATCTCGTCCGGCACGTCGAACAGCACGATGTCCACGCCGTCGAACGCTTCCGGGGCGAGTTCGACCACTGTGGTCTCCCGCCCGCGCACGGTGATCTTCTTGCCCGCGGAGCGGGCCGAGGCGATCAGCCGGACCTCGTCCCACGGCACCGACTCGCGCTGGTTGATGATGTCGATCATGACGCTGCCGACGGCGCCGGTGGCGCCGACGATCGCAACGGTGGGGGCCATCAGCGACCACTCCCCGCGTACACGACTGCCTCTTCCTCGCCACCGAGCTCGAACGCGGCGTGCAGCGCGCTGACCGCGTCCGCCAGCTGGGTGTCCCGGACCAGCACCGAGATCCGGATCTCCGAGGTGTTGATGATCTCGATGTTCACACCCGCGTCGGACAGCGCCTCGCAGAACGTCGCGGTGACCCCGGGGTGCGAGCGCATCCCGGCTCCCACCAGCGAGACCTTGCCGACGTTGTCGTCGTAGACGACCTCCTCGAAGCCCACCGCGGCGGAGATCTTCTCCAGCTCGGCGACCGCCTCCGGGCCGTTGTCCCTGGACACGGTGAACGTGACGTCGGTGCGCCCGGAGCTGGTGCCGGAAACGTTCTGCAGCACCATGTCGATGTCGATCTCGGCGTCGGCGACCGCGCGGAAGATCTTGCCCGCGACGCCCCGGTTGTCCGGTACACCGCGCACGGTGACCTTGGCCTCCGACCGGTCGTGCGCCACGCCGGTGATCATCGCCTGTTCCACGGAAAGGTCCTCCACTGAGCCGGAAACGATCGTTCCGGGCTTGGGTGAGTACGACGAGCGGACGTGCAGCGGGACGCCGTAGCGGCGGGCGTACTCGACCGCGCGCAGGTGCAGCACCTTCGCGCCGGTCGCGGCCAGCTCCAGCATCTCCTCGTAGGTCACGCGCTCCAGCTGCTTGGCGTCGGGAGCGATCCGCGGGTCCGCGGTGTAGACGCCGTCCACGTCGGTGTAGATCTCGCAGACGTCGGCCTTCATCGCCGCGGCGACCGCGACGGCGGTGGTGTCCGAACCGCCCCGGCCGAGCGTGGTGATGTCCTTGGTGTCCTGGGCGACGCCCTGGAAACCGGCCACCAGCACCACTTGGCCCTCGGCGAGGGCTTCCTGCACGCGCCCCGGCGTGACGTCGATGATCCGCGCGTTCTGGTGCGCCGCGGTGGTGATCACCCCGGCCTGCGAGCCGGAGAACGAGCGCGCCTCGACGCCGAGCGCCTCGACGGCCATCGCCACGAGCGCGTTGGAGATCCGCTCCCCCGCGGTGAGCAGCATGTCCAGCTCCCGCTCCGGCGGGGCGGGGTTGACCTGCTGAGCCAGGTCCAGCATTTCGTCGGTGGTGTCGCCCATCGCCGAGCACACGACGACCACGTCGTTGCCCGCTTTGCGGGTCTCCACGATGCGTTCGGCGACCCGTTTGATCCGGTCGGCACTTTCCAGCGAGGAACCGCCGTACTTCTGGACGACGAGCGCCACGTGAAACAAACCTCCTCGCGCCGTTCCTCGGGTGTGGGTGCCCGCAGGAAGCGGTCGTCCCGGGCACGGGGTGGCCCCCCGCACTGACGCCGGTGGACGAAGAGCACCAGCGCGGTGCCGCCGCCGACGGCGACGTACCGGGGAGCCCCGCGACCAGCGAGAAGCAGCTTCGACCGGTCCGGTCGGGCGGCCGCTCACGGGTCGCTCCGCTGCTGCACCAGCCTACCGAACCAGCACCGTCCGGCCCCACCTCCCGGACCGGCTACTAGCCTGGCGAACCGGTTTGTCGACAAGGGCGGAGGAGCGGGTTGTCCACCACTCCCGAAGCGGTCGGGCCGGATCCCTCGCCGACCGGGGAAGCGGCACGTACCCAGCGGCAACAGCGGGTATCGGGCCGGTGGGCGCAGGCTCTGGAGAAGTTGTCGCACCCCGGCGGCCGCTGGTCCTTCCTGGCACCCGGTGTGGTTTACCTCGCAATCCGCCTGTTCGGGCTGCTGGTGCTCGCGCTGATGTCCGCGGCCAACAGCGAGTCGCTGCTGGACAACCTCTCGTCCTGGGACGGCGAGTGGTACCTGGAGATCGCCGCGCACGGCTACGGCGGCGTCGACCCGGGCATGGTCGACGGTTACGGGCACCGCTCCCCCGAGACGCCGCTGGCGTTCTTCCCCGGCTACCCGGTGCTGGTGCAGCTGCTCGACCTGCTGCCCGGCGTGGGCGTGCAGGGCGCGGCCATCGCGGTGAGCTTGTTGACCGGCATCGCCGCCGCTTACGGACTGGTCCGGATCGGGCGCCTGGTGAGCGGCTCGCACGGCGTGGGGCTGCTGCTGGTGGTGCTGTTCGCCGCGTCGCCGATGGCGGTGACCCTGTCGATGGCCTACTCGGAGGCGCTGTTCTGCGCGCTTTCGGTGTGGGCGCTGGTCGGCGTGCTGGAGCGGAACTGGACGCTGGCCGGGTTGTGCTGCGCGGCGTCCGGGCTGGTGCGGCCTACCGCTGCCGCGCTGATCGGCGTGGTCGGGCTGGCCGCGCTGGTGGCGATCTTCCAGCGCCGGGACTCGTGGCGGCCGTGGCTGGCGGTGCTGCTCGCGCCGGCCGGGCTGGCGGCTTACGTGGGCTGGGTGGCGTTGCAGACCGGCTCGCTGGACGGCTACTTCAAGCTGCAGCAGCGCGGCTGGTCGTCGGCGTTCGACGGCGGCTGGGCGACCGGCAAGTTCGCCCTGGAAGCGTTGTCGCAGGACAAGTCGGTGCTGGAGACGTTCACCGTCTGGATCGTGCTGGCCGCGCTGGTGCTGATGGTGCTGTGCGTGCGGAACCGGTTGCCGTGGCCGCTGGTGCTGTTCGCGTTCGCGGTGCTGGCGATGGACTTGGGCTCGGACGGCCTGATGTACTCCAAGGTCCGGTTGATGCTTCCCGCGTTCCCGCTGCTGATCCCGGTCGCGATGGGCTTGGCGCACCGCCGCCGCACGACCGCGGTGTGCTCGGCCGCGCTGATCGTGTGCTTCGGTGCGTGGTTCGGCGCTTACTCACTCACGGCGTGGCCGTACGCGATCTGACCGCAGGAGGATTCCGATGGGCGAGAAGGACGCGGTGACCTCGGTTCCGCTGCACCCGTTGCTGGCCTCCCGGTGGAGCCCGCGAGCGCTGGATCCGGCTTTCGAGCTGGCCGAAGCGCAGTTCACCGCGCTGTTCGAAGCCGCGCGCTGGGCGCCGTCCTGGGGCAACACCCAACCGGCCCGCTACCTGGCCGGACGCCGGGGCGAGCCGACGTTCGACCGGATCCACGGCACCCTCTCGCGCGGTAACCGGGGCTGGGCGGCTTCGGCCGCAGCGCTGGCGATCGGTCTCGCGCAGACCGTCGCCGACGACGGCGAGCCGCTGCCGTACGCCGCGTACGGCTTGGGTCTGGCCAGCGAGAACCTGGTGCTGCAAGCGGTCGCGGAAGGCTTGGTGGCGCACCAGATGGCCGGTTTCGACCGCGAAGCCGCGCGGGCCGAGTTCGCGGTACCCGGCGATTTCGAGCCGATGGTCGCGATCGCGGTGGGCGCGCCGGGCAACGCGGACGAGCTGCCGGACCGGCTGCAGCAGAAGGAGCAGGCGCCGCGCACCCGGAAACCCTTGGCAGAGCTGGTTTTCACGGACGGTTGGGGAAGCCCCCGGTACTGAAATCCGCGCCGAAGCGGTGACGCAGCGTCGATCAATGCGGTATGACTTCACTCGTGTGGACGAGCACGAGAGCTGCCGCCGAGGCGCTCGACCGCGCCGACGAGCTGGCCCCGCTGCGCTCCCGCTACGGCTTGCCCGCCACGAGGATCCGATTGGACGGCAGCAGCGGCCCGCGCACCCGGTCCACTCCGGCGAAGCTGCGCGAGTTCGTCGAGCACCGCTGGGATCACCGCGCGGGAACCGACGGCGGCCGCCGCAAGCAGGCCCGGCTGGCCGCCGCGAGCATCGCACCGCTGATCGGCGCGCTGCCATCGGAGGTGGCCGTCGCCGAATCCGCCTCGATGAACCTGTTCAGCGCACTGCTGCGGGCTGCCGGGATGCGGCCGGGCAGACCGGTGCTGGCAGTCGGCAAGTTTTGCTTCGCCACCGACCACTACTTGGCCCGTTCGGCCGCCGACATCGCCGGCTGCGAGCTGCGGCTGTTCGACGAGCTGCACGACCTGCCGGAGCTGCTCGACGAACGGGTGGCGGTGCTGGCGCTGTCGCACGTCGACCCGGAATCGGGGGCGGTCCGGGACGCGACCGCGATCACCGAGCTGGCGCACCGGCACGGCGCGCTGACGCTGTGGGACCTGAGCCATTCGGCGGGCGCGATGCTGATCGACCTGGGCTCGTGGGGCGCCGACTTCGCGATCGGCTGCGGCCACCGCTACCTCGGCGGCGGCTCCGGCGCGCCGGGGTTCTCGTACCTCGCGCGGGACAGGCACGAAGAGGCGGCAGGCGCTGACGCGTTCCCCGGCGCACCGTCGACGCTGGCGCTCTCGGAGCTGCGTTCCGGTCTTTCCGCGCTCACCGGTGCCGCACCCGCCGCGTTGGAGGCGAAAGCGGCCGGATTGGCCGAGTTCTTCCTGCGCTGCCTGGCCGATGCGCCCGGTGCGGATCCGGTGCCGATCCCGGAAGGGCTCCGCCGCGGACCGCACGTCTGCGTGCGGCACCGGCACGCGCACCAGGTGGCGCAGGCACTGCTCGGCCGTGGCGTGGTCGTCGACGTCCCCGAACCGTGCAAGCTGCGGTTCGGCTTCGCCCCGCTGTGGCTGCGCTACACCGATGTCAGCGAGGCCGCGGCCCACTTCCACGAGATCGTCCGGCAACTGCCTGCTTAGCTGACTGGCCCGGGCACCGGGCGACCCCGTAAGACCTACCGGCATTCACCTGGCCAGGCGGCGGAAAGTGCGGCTGCACCGTCGGACTCGCGCTTGACGATGCGTCCGAGCTTTGTGCACCGGGAAAGCCACCGTCAGCAGAGGCTACTGCTGCGACTGCGACGGGTGCTGCGGAGCCTCAACAATGGGGTAGTAGTCGCCTGGACGGCTCCCGTCCGCCGTAGCGATCCCGGCACCGCTGAGGCCGAGCACGGCGCCCGCCACCAGCACCACTGCACTACGGGTAAGACTCTTGAGCCGCATGATTTCTCCTCGCTCTATTCCTCGCGGTCGTTCCGCGTTGATCAACAACCTACTGCGGGCCCGGCCAAGCCGTCCCGCGCAGAACCGGCTTGTAGGGAAACCCCGCATTCGCGTTCCACTGTGGACGCTTCGGGATTCGGCGCGGTTCAGGAAACTACCTCGGTGTAGACGTCCGTGAGCCGATTCCGCAGGGTGTGCGCGGGCGCATCCGGCTGAATCCGGAGTTGTCGGGCAGCGGTGCGCATTGTGGATACCAAACGCTGGGTGTGTTCGAGCCGCAGGTCGTCATCGCCGCGTTCGATCAGCAGCGCACGCCCGGTCGCGGCGTCCACGAGGCGTTCCAGCAGGATGATCGACGGCCACCACACTTCGGCGTTACGCCCGATGGAAGCCGGTTCCATGAGTTGTTGCTGCAGCGTCGCGCGCAGGTCCGACAGTTCGCGGTAGGTGCGCCGCCGCAGCGTCGAGCGGCCCTGCTCGCGGCCGGCGAGTGCCCGCGACACGTACTCCGAGACCGTCTCCACCGCGTCCGCGAGCCTGCCCGCCAGCGCTGGGCTGCGCCCCGGCGGCCACATGAGATAGCCGATGAGCAGCACGATCCCGCAGCCGAGCAGCGAGTCCACCAGCCGCACGACCGGCAGCTGGTCCATGAACAGCTCGCTCTGGTGCATCTGCACCAGCACCACGATCGTCACGACCATGGTGAACATCCCGTAGTGCCTGCTGAGCGCTTCCGGCACGAACGCAGCGAGCAGCACCGTGATCACCGCCAGCGGCCACCCGGCGGGTATGACGGCCAGCAGCACGCTGGCGATCAGAACTCCCACCACGGTGCCGAATCCGCGCAGCACGGTGCGGGCGAACACCGAGCCGGAGTTCGGTTTGAGCACCAGCGCGACGGTCATCGCGATCCAGTAGGACTGCTCGAAGTTCAGCGCCAGCCCGACGCCTTCGGCGACGGCCAGGCACAGCACCATCCGCACCGCCAGCAGCCACCCGGTGCGCCCGATGCTGATGTTGCTGCGCCAGAGCCGGAAGTGTTCACGCGGGCCGAGCCGTTCCTGGAACACCGGCTCGTCGGCGCTCTTCACGCGCAGCCACGCATCGATGAGGTCGGCGATGCCCTGGTCCAGCGCGTGTTCCACCACCGAACCACTCGGCGCCGGGCGGTACCGCGGCAACGCTTGTCCACTTCGGACGCACGAGGCGATGCTGCGCAGCGCCGCGAGCGCCTCGCCGGACGGCCTGCTCCCCGAGTGCGCCAGCGCGACCGACGCCTCGACCACCGGCGTCGCCCGGGCCAGGATCACGTACAGCCGGTCGTGCACCCGGCTGCGGGAAACCGATGCGCCGCCGAGCAGGATGTCGTGCGCTCCGTTGAGCGCTTTCGTGAGGTTCTGCCGCGCGCCGATCGCGGCGCCGGTGCCCGCCGCGTCGAACAACCGCAGCAGCGCGTCGAAGACCCGCGCGACCGCGGCGCGCGCGGGCGCGGTGCGCCGGAACGGCCAGGTGGCCGCGACCATCGCCAGCAGCAGCAACTCACCGGTGACGAACCAGGCGATCTGCTCGTTCGGGGGCATCCCCGTCGAGACGTGGCCGGTCGCCACCACGCAGAACGTCAGCATCTGCGCGCCCGCCGCCGCGCACAGGTCGTTGACCCGGCTGGAGAGCACCGACGGGATCGACACCGCGACCACCACGACCGCCGACCACACCGGCCCCGGCGCGAGCACCCCCGCTGCGAACCCGAAACCGCCGGTGAGCACGGTCAGCCCGACCCGCTTCGTGCGATATCGGTAGGAACCGGTGAGGTCCGAGAAGCTGACGCACAACGCCCCGACCGACACCAGCACGGCCGGCTCCATCCGCTGCACCGCGATGCCGACCACCGCGGGCCCGCCGATGCCGACGGCGGCCGCGACGATCCGGGTCCAGTCCAGCGGCAGCGGCGCGGGACGCAGCATCCGGATCAGCCACGCGGGCAGCGGCGCGCGGGAATTCCGGGTCGCGGTGGGAATCGCATCGCTCTGTGTCACGCACATCCCTTCCCTGGTGGGACTGGCGCGCTCCACGCCGAGCGGCTGGGTTCGTGCATTGTCACGCCGCTGCGTGGCAAGCAGAACTGCGATGTGCAAGCGTCACACGTTGCGGTGCGTCACATCACCGGTTGGGGTCAAGCGAAGGCGTTGATGATCCGCACCGCGATGGACGTGATGAACAGCCAGAACAGCGCGGCGATCCCGTAGTTCACCAATACCGCGAGCTGCGGATCGGCCGGCGTGAACAGGTCGGAGAATCCGAGCGCGAGCGGATCGGACCATTCCGTGATGAACCGCGTGATGCCGTTGTCCGGGTTGGCACCACCGAGGGTGAACACGACTCGCAGCACCAGCAGCAGCGCGATCAGCGTCCCGACCCAGCGGGCCACTGCGGACAGCACACCGACGACGCGCGCCCGAGCCTTCGCCCAGTCGTACGACTGCCGCAGCCGTCGTCGCCCTCCGTTGGGCCGGTCGCCGTCCTGATCACCGGTGGTCACTCCACCGACGTTCTCCGACATGCCGGAAGTGTGGCACGCGGCCACACAGAAAGCTACCAACCGGTAGGCGGCCGGGCCCGCAGCACGCGGGCCCGGACCCAGTCGCTCGGGAAGCCTCGAGGTTGCCCCGCGCAGGGAAGCTCTGCGCCCCATCGGCCGAATCGTTCGTGAAGCATCGTCGGCCGCATTCGGCGCTCAGCCGAAAGCGCGGGCCAGCAGGCTGGTCACGAGGACCCAGAACCCGGCGGCGAGGCCGTAGTCGACCAGCACCTGCAGCTGCGAGTTCCCGGTTTGCACCAGCCCCGGGAAGAACAGCGCGAGCGGCTCGGCGGCTTGGTGCACCGAGTCGATGAACCCGTTCTCGGCGGGGATCTTGAACAGCACCGAGATGATGTGCAGCACCAAGATCACGGCGAACACGAATCCCACACCGGTGATCAGCGTGCCGATCCCGGATCCCTTCTTCTTCGCAGCCATGATCTTCAGTCTGCCCGCCGCCGCCAGCCCCCGATCCCCCGATCGCCGCAGCGCCGCGCTGCGCAGCGGTTCGCTCAACATGTGGGATACCTGGTTGCATCGCGGGCGGACCTCGCGGTTAACCTGGCCGTCGTGGCTCGCGTTCTCCTGCTTCGCCGCCGCGACGGGGTCTGACAGACCGGCCCCTCGTCGCGGGGTAGCAACCTGCCGGTCGCCAGGCTCAGCCGCCAACCAGCAGGAGACGAGCAGATGACTTCGCAAGAGCCGCAGGCCCCCTTCACCGGCGATGTCCGCAAACCTTCCCGGACCGCCCCGGCCGACCAGGCACCGTGGAACCCGCAGCAGGGCAGCTCGATGCCGTTCCACCGCTACCGGCCGTTCCACGAGCTGGTCGAGGACGTATCGGTACCGGACCGCACCTGGCCGGACAACCGCATCACCCGCGCCCCGCTGTGGTGCGCGGTGGACCTGCGCGACGGCAACCAGGCGCTGATCGACCCGATGTCGCCCGCCCGCAAGCGCCGGATGTTCGAGCTGCTGGTGC
The DNA here is from genome assembly GCF_016526145.1 of Saccharopolyspora galaxeae. Lineage (GTDB taxonomy): Bacteria > Actinomycetota > Actinomycetes > Mycobacteriales > Pseudonocardiaceae > Saccharopolyspora_C > Saccharopolyspora_C galaxeae. Next base: position 374,179 of record NZ_JADDUE010000001.1, on the reverse strand, counting down.
AGATGGGCTACAAGGAGATCGAGGTCGGATTCCCGGCGGCCAGCCAGACCGACTACGACTTCGTCCGGGAGATCATCGAGGACGGCGCCATCCCGGACGACGTGCGAATCCAGGTGCTCACGCAGTGCCGCCCGGAGCTGATCGAGCGCACTTTCGCCGCGTTGGAGGGAGCGCCGCGCGCGGTCGTGCACTTCTACAACTCGACGTCGATCCTGCAGCGCCGCGTGGTGTTCCGGGAGGAACGCGAGGGCATCAAGAAGATCGCCACGACGGCCGCGGAGCTGGCGCTGGAGTACGCGGGCAAGTACCCCGACACCGACTTCCGGTTCCAGTACTCGCCGGAGTCCTACACCGGCACCGAGCTGTCCTACGCCGTCGAGGTGTGCGACGCGGTCACCGAGATCTTGCAGCCGACGCCGGAGAAACCGGTGATCCTGAACCTGCCCGCGACGGTGGAGATGGCCACGCCGAACGTCTACGCGGACTCGATCGAGTGGATGCACCGCAACCTGTCCCGGCGCGACTCGGTGATCCTCTCGCTGCACCCGCACAACGACCGCGGCACCGGCATCGCCGCCGCGGAGCTGGGCTACCAGGCGGGCGCGGACCGCATCGAGGGCTGCCTGTTCGGCAACGGCGAGCGCACCGGCAACGTGGACCTGGTCGCGCTGGGCATGAACATGTTCAGCCAGGGCGTCGACCCGCAGATCGACTTCTCGGACATCGACCACATCAAGCGGACCGTGGAGCACTGCAACCAGCTGCCGGTGCACGAGCGGCACCCGTGGGGCGGTGAGCTCGTCTACACCGCGTTCTCCGGCAGCCACCAGGACGCGATCAACAAGGGCTTGGACGCGCTGCAGGTGGAGGCCGACCGGGCAGGCGTCGAGCTGGCCGAGCACCGCTGGGAGGTCCCGTACCTGCCGATCGACCCCAAGGACGTCGGCCGCAGCTACGAGGCCGTGATCCGGGTCAACTCGCAGTCCGGCAAGGGCGGCGTGGCCTACGTGATGAAGAGCGAGCACCAGCTCGACCTGCCGCGCAAGCTGCAGATCGAGTTCGCCAAGCTGGTGCAGGCCCGCACCGACTCCGAGGGCGGCGAGGTCAGCCCCGAGGTGATGTGGCAGGTCTTCTCCGAGGAGTACTTGCAGCCGCGGACGCCGCTGGAGCTGGTCAGCCGCTCCTTCACCGGCGGGGAGGGCAACGAGTCCATCACCGCGAAGGTCGTCGTGGACGGCACCGAGCAGGAGATCACCGGCTCCGGCAACGGGCCGATCGCCGCGTTCGTCGACGCGCTGAGCACCATCGGCTACGACGTGCGCGTCATGGACTACAACGAGCACGCGCTCACCGCGGGCGACGACGCCCGCGCCGCCTCCTACCTGGAGTGCGCGGTCGGCGACGAGATCTTCTGGGGCGCCGGCATCGACACCTCCACGGTCACGGCGTCCCTGCGCGCAGTCGTCTCCGCGATCAACCGCGCCAACCGCTGACCGTCCAGCGGAGTTCGCGCCCGCGTTCCCCTGCGCGGGCGCGACTCCCGCCGGTCCGGCTGGGCCGGTCAGCGGTCGAAGTCGCCGCGCTTGATCGCCCCGAGGAAATCGGACCACTGTGGACGGTCGACGGCAAAGTGGCCCGAGGCCGGGAACTTCGAGTCGCGGACCGCGGTCCCCGTGGCGGTGGGCGCGACTTCGACGCAGGCGGTGTGCGGTCCCGAGTGGCTGGACTTCCTCCAGCCGGATGTCAGTGCATCTAACGCAGTCATCTCAACGACCCCGATTCGTTGTGCAGTGCCTTGATGAACTGTACTGACTCATCACGGCCCAGAGCCCTGTTCAGCAGGTCGTCAACAGCGCCCTGGTAGGTCGCGATGACCTTCGCGTTGCTGGTCGAAGACGCAGTGAAGTAGCCCTCGACATGCACCAACGGCCGAGCCTTGTCGTCGTAGTCGAACAACATGAACTCGCCGAGATGCCCCGCGTGCAAGACCTCGGAGCCGGACTCGAGTACCCGGACCGAGATACGTTCGCGCTCCGCGGCACTGATCAGCTGGTCCAGCTGGGCGCGAAGAACCTCGACGCCGCCGATCGGCTCGCGCAGCGCGAACTCACCGACGATGACCGTCAGCTGAGGTGGCCGGGACCGGTTCAGGATTTCCTGTCGCTGCAACCGAACCGCGAGCTTGTTCTCCTTCTCCTCCTCGCCCTGACCGTCCAGCACCGCGTTCGCGTATTCGCGGGTCTGCAACAGGCCGGGGATCACCAGCGGGGCGACTTCGACGATGTTGGCGGCAGTGCTCTCGAACTCGGCCAGCGTGGCGAGTTCTTGGTGGATACCCCTGCCGTAGGTGCTCAGCGTGCTGTCGTCGGCGGCGCTGTGCGCTTCGCGAGCTTGTTCCAGGATGCGTTCGGTCTCGCTGCGGGAGACGGAGAGCTTGCCGAGGTAGCGCGCGATCTCTTCCAACGACGGCAGAATCTCGCCGCTTTCGTAGCGCAGCAGTCGTGTTTTGGCGATCTCCAGGCGTGCCGCCAGCGCCCTGGTCGTGACTCGATCTTGTTCGCGCTTCTTGCGCAGCTCGTAGCCGACCGCGCGGGCTCGCGGGCCGCCACCGGGGATCTTGGCCATGCACGAATCTTAAGAGTCGAGACGGCTTCACCTTTGCGACCCCATGACCAGGATTGATCCACTCGATCAGGGCATTGCGGCTAGATCGGCAACACTGGCTTAATTTGGTCCACGGACCGAACGGTCCATGGACCAGAAAACGACCGCTTGCGGCGACGGCCTTTCCCTCCCCGGCCTGGCGCGCAGCGGTTCGCGGGGTCGGTGAGCATCCCCCGGCATCGGCTCACCGGCCCCGCACTTTCCGAAAGGCGGTTTCGATGCCGTATCCGTTTCACTGGGTTCCGGCCGCTGGGCAGCGGCACGCCACGCTCGATACGCGACCGGGTGGCGGGTATCCGACCGGGATTTCCGTGGAAACTTTATGCGGGGTGCAAATTTGCGCGGATAACTCGGAGTGCGGATGGCTGTGGCCCACCTGCCCGGAATGCGCGCCGGAAACGCGGCGACTCGCCGAGGAATACGCAGCCGCGCCGAAACCGATGTTCGGATGACCGCGCAGGGCTGGATGAGCAGCGTCTACAGCGCGACCTGGCACCGGATCACATCCGGCGGCGGGGCGCCGGTCGCGGCGTGCGGCCATCGGCTCTACGGGCCGGTGCATCGCAGGCTCGACGCCCCGGCGGACGACGTCGCGCGGCGCATTTGCTCCGACTGCCGAAAAAGCGAGGGCCGATCGGGCCTTGCAGCGCATCCGGAAGGAAGGCGCAGCACAGGCGAATAGGTGCACTCGCAACCGTTTCTTCAGAAAACAAATCGTCACCTGCGGTGAGCGGGTCGCGACGATCTGATCCGGCGGCGGAGTCGGCGTTATCACGTTCGGCGCAACGACTCGACTAAAGGAGGTAGTGAAAGCTAGTCCAGCGCCCCCAAAATAGTGAGAGCCGCTGAAGGTTGCGGTGATCTGGCTTACCCCTGGGGATGATCGGGAGGGCGGCCGGTGGGTCAGCGGACTCGTCGGGGCCGGCCGCTTTCCCCGCTCACGGGAAGCTCCCGAGCGAAGTTGATCACGATTCACCACTCGATCGGTCGACGCCACTTGAAGCCGGGCGGTACACGCGGTTCAGTCATCCAGACCGCACAGCCCGAAGTGGACAGGACGACATGTGGCCGAACGGCGAACCGACCGATGACCTCCGATGGCGGATTCCCTGCCGCGACTCCGGCGGCGAGAATCGCACCGTATCGGTGCTGGTCATGGGCGATCGAGTGGCCGTCGTGCTGCCGCCGGGAGACACGGTGATCTTCGACGCGGACGAGGCCGACGACTTCGCCGCCCTGCTGGACGAGGCCACCGGGCACACCGACACCACCTGATCCAGGAGGGCTCGTGGCGCTGATCGACTCGGACCTGAGCTTCGACCCCCGCGACCCCTACTTCCCAGTGCCCGGCACCGACCTGCGCTGGGCGGTGCAGATCTTCACCACCGGCAACGGTTACGGCCTCGACGCCGCGAGCGCGCAGCCGCACGACGGTGGAGTGCGTTGCGACCGGCTCGCGCTGCTCGGGCAGCAGCGGACCAGCGAAGGTGGCGCGGACATCGAACTCCGCCGCACCGGCGACCACCTGGAGTGGTCGATCAACGTGCGCCACCCGGAACCGGTGAAGGCGGTAAAGCTCCTGCTGACCGGGCTGCCCGCGAGCACGCGCGGCGGCTGGTGGGCGGCGAACACCCCGCGCGGGCAGGTGCACGGGGTCGACGGGCAGCGGTTCCAGCTCGAATATCCCGGGCCGGACTGGGCGACACCTTGGGTGGCCGCCGGAGATCTGACGCTCAGCGTGCGGGATCCGCTGGTGCGGCGGCAGATCCTGCACGTACACCAGCCCGCCTACGCTTCGGCGCCGATCGCCGAGCTGGTGCACGTCGCACCGGCCTCGAACCGCACGACGACCTACCAGGTTCCGCCGATCCTGTTGCGCAGCAACGTTTCCGCGCCCGAAACCGACCTCGCGGACCACATGTCCTTTGTGGACCGAACGCATCGGCTGGTGCCCTGGGAACAGCGAACCGACGTGCCGGAGTGGCTGCGCGACATCGCACTTGTGGTCACGCTGCACGGCCAGCACTGGACCGGGTACGTGTTCAACACCTTCCCCGCGATGGCCGAAGCGCTGCGGTTCATCACCCGGCACATCGACGGACACCGGGTGCTCGCCTACCTGCCCGGATGGGAAGGCCGCTACTACCACGACTACCCGAGCTACCGGCCGGGCGAAGACCTCGGCGGCGCGGCCGGCCTGCACGCGTTAGCGGGCACGGCGCGCGAGCTCGGAGTCCGGCTGATGCCGATGTTCGGCGGGCACGGCGCGAACGTCGCGCAATACCCGGACTGGGAGCGCGCGGTGTTCCGCAACGACACCGATCGCTACGTGGAACTGCTGAACCGGCCGGACTGGGACTCCGACCGCAGCGGCGAAGGTGATCAGGTGTTCCTCAACCCCGGCGAACCGGGATTCCGGGAGCACCTGGTGGAATCCGTCTCCGCCGTCGTGTCCGAGTTCGGCGTGGACGCGGCGTTCTTCGACACCGTCGGCTACTGGTTCAACGACCCGCGGCACGAACTCGTGGACGGCTACCGGCGCCTCGCCGACGAGCTGCGGCGCAGGCACCCGGGCCTGCTGCTGGCCGCGGAAGGCTGGTGGGACGCGCTGTCCGGGATCTTCCCGCTCAGCCAGCAGTGGTTCGGAGTCGACCGCGACCTGCGACTGCCGCAGGTGCTCACCCGCTACGCGCGCACCACCGGGCACCTCGCGCAAGGCTCCCCGGGCCGCGGAAGCACCGGGGTGCACGAGAAAGGTTTCGTGCCGCGCCCGCCCGACGTCGAACGCGCCGGGCACATCCCGGTCGTGGGCATCGCCGACGACACGCTGCCCGCGCACGCCGACGAAGTCGCCGCCATCGCCCGCTGGGCGCAGCAGCACGCACCGCGCTGAACTGGTTTCGCACGGCCGCGGATCAGCGAGAACCAACGCACTGCTGCGGCCCGGTGAACGGCGGGCCACCGCGCACGATGGCCCGTCCGCGCGAGCCTCACATCGAACGCCGGCCGGACAGTGCGCGGCCGAGCGTCAGTTCGTCGGCGAATTCCAGGTCGCCGCCCATCGGCAGGCCGGAAGCCAGCCGCGTCACGTTCAGCCCGGGGAAGTCCCGCAGCATCCGCACCAGGTACGTCGCCGTGGCCTCCCCCTCGGTGTTCGGGTCCGTCGCGATGATCACCTCGGTGATCTCGTCCTGCCCGATGCGGGCCAGCAGCTGGCGCACCCGCAACTGGTCGGGGCCGACCCCGGACAACGGGTCCAGCGCGCCGCCCAGCACGTGGTAGCGGCCCTTGAACTCGCGGGTGCGTTCCACCGCGAGCACGTCCTTGGGTTCCTCCACCACGCACACCAAGGTCGGATCACGCCGGGCGTCCTGGCAGATCCGGCAGCGCTCCTGCTCGGCGACGTTGCCGCAGACCTCGCAGAAGACCACGCCCTCCTTGACCTTCTGCAGGGCCTCCTCCAGCCGCGTCACGTCCGCAGGTTCCGCCGCGAGCAAGTGGAAGGCGATGCGCTGCGCGCTTTTCGGACCGACGCCCGGCAGCCTGCCGAGCTCGTCGATCAAGTCCTGGACCGGACCCTCGTACACCGCGCTCCCTCGTCACATGCCGGGCAGGCCGAGCCCGCCCTGGCCGCCCAGCGCGCCGGTGACCGGCCCCATCTTGTCCGCCTGCAGCTGCTGCGCGGCGTTGTTCGCGTCCCGCACCGCCGCGACCACCAGGTCCGCGAGCGTTTCGGTGTCCTCGGGGTCGGCGGCCTTCGGGTCGATGGTCATCGACTTGAGCTCGCCGGTACCGCTGACCACCGCCGAGACCAGGCCGCCGCCCGCGGTGCCGGTGGCTTCCGCGTCGGCGAGTTCCTGCTGCGCGGTCATCAGCTGCTGCTGCATCTGCTGCGCCTGTTCCATGATCTGCTGCATGTTCGGCTGCTCGCCACCCGGTTGCACTGTGGTCCTCCCAGAGCTGTTCTCGTCTCGCCGCTGGGTCCGCCGGTCGAGCCGACCCCAACGCGGGCGCGCGCCCTTGCCGGGCACATCCGCAAGGGTAGTCGTGACCCGCGCGGAGGCCGCGCAACCACTCCCGCAGATCCGCCGCCGCGATCACCCGGCCGCTGGCGGGCCGCTCCAGGCGCATCGGACGAACCCAGCATTCGCGGCACTTCGATCAGCAGCGGAACCGGTGCGCCACAGCACGCATAGTGCGTGACAAGGTGAGCGGCATGGCGGTGGACTTGGCAAGGTTGCTGGGACTGACGAGCTGGCGGGCGTTCGACGTGGACGACGCGGGCCGGGTGCTCGCCGGATCCGACGAATCCGGCTCGACCCAGCTCGTCGAGCTGTCCCCGCTCGGCAAGAACGTCCCGATCACCGCCCTTTCCGGCGCCGTCAGCGGCCGCTACCTGCCCGGTGAGCGGGCCGCGGTGATCCAGCACGACACCGGCGGCAACGAACGCGGCCAGCTGTCGCTGCTGCGGCTGGACCGGCGCCGCACCAAGCCGGCCGAACTCGGCGAACTGCAGCCGCTGGTGCGCGACTCGCGGTACGTGCACCGGCTGCTCGACGTGCTGCCCGGCCGGCTCGTGTACTCCACCAACCGCCGCAACGGCGTCGACTTCGACGTGGTGATCCGCAGCGCGCTCACCGGCGCGGAGCAGGTCGTCTACGACCGCGGCGGCATGGTGCAGGAAGTCGTCGCCACCCCGGACAGCCAGTACCTGGCCTTGACGCTGCCCGGCAACAAGCCGATGTCCGACCAGATCGTGCGGGTCAACACCATGCCCGCCACCGAAGGCGACCAGGTCCGCGCGGTCACCGGTGCCGACCGGCACGCCCGCTGCACCCACCTGCGGTGGATGCCCGACGACTCCGGCCTGGTCGTGAGCACGAACGCGGACCGGGACCACACCGGCGTCGCCCGGATCCACCCGCGCACCGGGAAGCTGACGTGGCTGGTCACCTCCGACGAGCACGACCTGATCGGCTGGCTCTCGCCGGACGGTCGGACGCTGCTGGTGCACACCAACGACGACGGGACGTCCCGGCTCAGCCTGCACGACGCCGCGACCGGCGAGCTGCGCCAACAGCTGCGGCTGCCCTCCGACGGGTGGTGCACCTTCCCGCTGCCGTCGCCGGTGTGGTCGCCGAACTCGCGGCTGGCGGTCCTCTCGTTCAGCGCCCCGGACCTGCCCGGCGACGTGCTGATGATCGACATCGCCGAAGGCACCGTGCACAAGCTGACCGAATCGGCCGGTCCGCTGGCGGGCGAACGGCTGGTCACGCCCACCGCGCACCGGGTGCCGACACCGGACGACGAGCGGGTGCCGTGCTTCGCCTACTCGCCGCCGGAGCCCACCGGTTCCTCGGTGCTGATCATCCACGGCGGGCCGGAAGGCCAGTCGGTGCGCACGTTCAGCCCGATCGCGCAGGCGCTGGCCGCGCAGGGCCACACCGTGCTGGTGCCGAACGTGCGCGGCTCCACCGGCTACGGGAAGCGCTGGTACAGCGCCGACGACGCGCGGGAACGGCTGGTTTCGGTGCGCGACCTGGCCGCCGTGCACGACTGGCTGGGCACGCTCGGGCTGGACCCGGCGCGGGCCGCGCTGTGGGGCGGTTCCTACGGCGGGTACATGGTGCTGGCCGGGCTGGCGTTCCAGCCGCAGCGGTGGGCCGCCGGAGTGGACATCGTCGGGATCTCCTCGCTGCTGACGTTCCTGGAGAACACCTCGCCGTACCGGCGGGCGCACCGGGAGCGCGAGTACGGTTCGCTGGCCGCGGACGCGGACTTCCTGCGCGAGGCCTCACCGTTGACGCACGTCGACGAGATCTCGGCGCCGCTGTTCGTGATCCACGGGGCGAACGATCCGCGGGTGCCGCTGTCGGAAGCCGAGCAGGTCGCGGCCGCGGTGCGCGACAAGGGACTGGAGTGCGATCTGCTCGTCTACGACGACGAAGGGCACGGGCTCGCCAAGCGCGGCAACCGGCTGGACGCCTACCCGCGGGCGATGGAGTTCCTGCGCAGGCACCTGGGCTGAGCCCCGGCGGCCTCAGTCGTCGATGCGGCGCGCGCCGAGTTCGGCGGTGAACAGCTCGACGGCTTCCGCCTCCCGGTTCCGCTTCGGCGCGGCATCGGCCGCCGAGGCGGGCGACGAGCCGGCGATCATGGATTCTTCGTCCTCCTCTTCCGGCGGCTGCGGAGGAGGCGGCGGTGCGGGCTCTTCCGGAGGGGGCTCGTCGTCCGGCGGCGGTTCCGGCGGCGGCGGGATGTCGTCCGAGGACGACCTGGCGCGTCCGCCGCTGCGCTGCCCGCTCGCCTGCGCGGTCCCGCCGCGCTGGTCCTGCTTGCCCTGGTCCGGGTTCGGGCCGCGCCGGCCGTTCTGGCCCTCGCTCGGCGGCTGACCACCGCTGCGCTGCTGCTCAGGACGCTGCTGCTCGGGGCGCTGCTGCTCGGGACGCTGGGTCTGCTGCCGCTGCGGAGCCGGTCGCTGCTGCGACTGCCGCTGCTGCGCGGATGCCTGCTGACCGGCTTCACCGGCCTCCACGCACTGCACCTCGTACTCGCCGTCGGGACCGAGCACCTCGCGCATCGCGTCCCGCACGAACTCGATCCGGTGCTGCTGGGCGAACTGCTTGACCAGGCCGGACGTGGGCATCGACAGCACCAGCGTGCCGTCGGAGAAGTCCTGCACGATGGCGTTGAGCAGCAACGCCTGCGTCGGCCGGTTGCGCTTGGCCACGGCCTGCAGCAGCGCCGTCCACACCTGGCGGACCTTGACCGCGTCGAACCCGCTCGACTGGGGCTGGCTCGGCTGAGACTGGCTCGGCTGGTCCTGAGTCGGCTGGGCCTGGTTCGCCTGCGCCTGCTCCGGCTGAGCCACCGCGGCCTCCGGCGGATCGGAGTGCACCGGCTCTTCCGGCGGCGGAGCCGCCCTGGGCACCGAACTCTCCTGCGGCCGCTTGCCCGCGGAATCCGGCGTCCCCGCGGGCGCTGCCGGAGCAGCAGCTTGCGCGGCCTGCTTCTCCGGCCCGCTCCCGGCCTGCTCGGAACCCGCTTCCTGCGCGTTGTCCTGCCGCTCGCTGGGCCGCTGGTAAACCCGCCGCGAATCCTCCGCGGCAGCGCCCTCCGCGGGCGGCCCCAGCGTCATCCGCCGCTCGACCTGCTCGATCCGTTGCAGCAGCGCGCCTTCCGACTCGGACACGGTCGGCAGCATCATCCGCGCGCAGAGCAGCTCCAGCAGCAGCCGCGGCGCGGTGGCACCGCGCATGTCCTGCAGCCCGGTGTGCACGATCTCCGCGAACCGGGACAGCGTGGCCGCGCCGAGCTGCTCGGCCTGGCTCTGCATCTTGGTGAGCTCGTCGCCCGCGGTGTCCAGCAGCCCCCGCTGCGCCGCGTCCGGCACCGCGTGCAGCAGCACCAGATCGCGCAGCCGGTCCAGCAGGTCGGAGGCGAACCGCCGCGGATCGTGCCCGGCCTCCACCAGCCGGTCCACCGTGCCGTAAACGGCCGCACCGTCCTCGGCCGCGAGCGCGTCGACCATGTCGTCGATCAGCGCCACGTCGGTGACGCCGAGCAGCGCGACCGCGCGGTCGTAGGTGACGCCCTCGTCGCCCGCCCCGGCCAGCAGCTGGTCCAGCACGCTGAGGGTGTCCCGCGCGGAACCCCCACCGGCCCGGATCACCAGCGGATACACCGCGGGCTCGACCCGCACGCCCTCGTCGCCGCAGATCGTCTCCAGCAGCTCCCGCATCACCCCGGGCGGCATCAGCCGGAACGGGTAGTGGTGCGTTCGGGAGCGGATGGTGGTCAGCACCTTGTCCGGTTCGGTCGTGGCGAACACGAAGATGAGGTGCTCCGGCGGCTCCTCCACGATCTTGAGCAGGGCGTTGAAGCCCTGCGTGGTGACCATGTGGGCCTCGTCGATGACGAAGATGCGGTAACGGGACTGCGCGGGCGCGAAGAACGCGCGGTCCCGCAGCTCGCGGGTGTCGTCGACGCCGCCGTGGCTGGCCGCGTCGAGCTCGATCACGTCGACGCTGCCGCCGCCCTCCGGGGCCAGCGCCACGCACGAGTCGCACTCGCCGCACGGGTCCGGCGTCGGGCCCTGCGCGCAGTTCAGCGAGCGCGCCAGGATCCGGGCGCTGGAGGTCTTGCCGCAGCCGCGCGGCCCGGAGAACAGGTAGGCGTGGTTGATCCGCTGCGCGCCCAGCGCGGTCCGCAGCGGCTCGGTGACGTGCTCCTGCCCGACGACCTCAGCGAAGGTCGCCGGACGGTACTTGCGGTAAAGGGCGAGCGCCACGGTCGAGACCCTACGCGGTGCCACTGACGATCCGGATCCGGGCGAGGTCCGCCGCGGCCGGGGAGAAAGTAGGCGGGACCCCGTGCACCCGCCAGAGCCCGCTTACCCTTGCTGCCTCTCGGCCCTGGGGGAGTTCACAGGATGGACGCCGCACGGAGTCCCGCAGATAGTGTAACCCCCGCCGCGCGGCATCCGAACCCCACCCGTCCGGATCATCGAGCGTGCCGGTTATCGCCGGATAAGTCGTTTTCGGGCATCATCATCGCCATGACTCCGCGGATCTCATCGCGCCTCGGCCGCCGCCTGCTGGTGACCGGCGGCGCCGCCGTCGCGCTCGCCCTGACCGCCTGCACCCCGCCCGGGCAGCCTTCGCAGCAGCCGCCGGGCCCCGGCACTCCCCCGCCTCCGCAGCCCGAGACCCCGGGCGCGCACGCGCAGTCCGGCTCGTTCAGCGGGACGCTGGCCGAACCCGGCGGGCAGGGCAACGCGTTCACCTACGACCCGGCGGCCGCTCCGGTCGGCGCGCACGTCGAGACGCAGGTCCACGGCTCGCCGGAAGCCACGACCGTGAACTTCAAGGTGGACGGTTTCCAGCCGAACCGCGGTTACGCGGTGCACGCGCACGTCAACCCGTGCGGGCCGACCGGCGACGCGGCGGGGCCGCACTTCCAGAACCGGCAGGACCCGGCGGCCTCGCCGCAGAAACCGTCGACCGACCCGGCCTTCGCCAACCCGCAGAACGAGATCTGGCTCGACCTGGGCACCGACGCGCAAGGATCCGGCGAGGCGACCACGCAGGTCCCGTTCGGCTTCACCGAACGCGCCCCGAAGTCGATCATCGTGCACGAGGCGCAGCAGACCTCCACCGGGCCCGGCGAGGCGGGCAAGGCCGGTGGAAGGTCGGCCTGCCTGAACATCGAGTCCTGAGCCGGCGGGCCGGTCGGTCGCGAACCGGCCGGCCGTGCAGGAGCCCCGTTTGCCGCGTGACCGGTTGCGATCCGTTCCGCCGGTGCCGCCGAGCCCCCTGCGCCGAACGACGCGACCGCTCACGTACACTTCCGTGCGGAGGATTGGCCGAGCGGCCTAAGGCGCACGATTGGAAATCGTGTTGGGTTAACAGCCCTCACGGGTTCGAATCCCGTATCCTCCGCAGGTCGAAAGGGCCGGGCACAGTACAGGTGCCCGGCCCTCTTTCGTTGCGGGTCTCAGTTCGGGGCCCAGTTGATCCCTCTACGCGAACGTCGGCGTTCCTGACCGGTCCCGCCGGTACCGAGCGGTGCCTAGTCCGGTCCGCGCAAGCCGAGTCCGGCCAAGTATTCCTCGACCTCGGCACGCACCCGCGAGACGCACTCGTCGTACGCGGCGGCCGCGGCCGCCACTCCCGGCAGTCCCGCCACCCGCGCGTTGAAACCGTCCTGATCGTCCCGTTCGACGATCACGAGGTACTCCCGCCCAGCGATCCGCATGTCCCCACCTTCGACCCGGCGACCCCGGTCCCTGAACCCCCGCCACTCGTTCGGCGGCCACCTTTCGACGGAGCCCGTCAGGAGGCCGATCGGACGCAGAGCCCGTCGAGGATCGCGGGCAGCAGCCGTTCGGCGGCCGCACCCCGGTCCGCCTCGGAGAACGGCGAGGTCAGCGCGGCTTCGACCATTTCGAAGACCAGCACCAGATCGGCCGGTTCGAGGTCGGCGCGGATCTGACCGTCCGCCTGCGCCCGCCGGAACGCCGGAGTGAGCGCGCCGATCAGCGAGTCGACGTAGCGGCGCTGATCACGGGAGGACAGCTCGCGGAACAGCTGCACCAGCGGGCGCCGCGCGATCTGGTCGGCCAGCACCAGGTGCATCAAGCAGCGGAAGTCGACCTCTTCGCCGTCCGCGTCGGCGACCCTGCGCAACATCCCGATCTGCTGCGCTGCGACGGCCGCGCCGAGCGCTTGCCGGTCGGGGAAGTGCCGGTAGACGGTGGCCCGCCCGAGACCGGCGCGGCGCGCGATCTCCGCGAGCGGAACCACCTCGGTGCCCTGCGCGAACGCCGCGTCGGCGACCCGCAGGATGGCCTGCCGGTTGCGGCGGGCATCGGTGCGCCGGGACCTCACAGCCGGCGACCTCGCTGTTGCCACACGAAGCCCGATGTTACTCGCGCGTAGTGAGATCAGCGACCCGTTCTTTCTCTCGGTTCAGCTCCATACACTCCCGCCCCGACAGTGATCAGCCGGCGTCCCGCAGTGATCAGGGTCAGCAGAGTTCTCCCGCCGATCCTCGCGTGCGGCGGCCGGCTCACCGCGCGAGGAGCGACTATGCCTGCACTGAGCCGACGTTCCGTGCTCGCCGGCGCTGCGGCCGCCACCGGGCTGTCCGTCGTCGGTGGTCCGACGGCGCTGGCCGGGCCCGCCCGCCGGATCCCGGTGACGCGCGAGGAGCAACGCGTCGTGGTCATCGGATCCGGTTTCGGCGGCGGCGTGACAGCGCTGCGCTTCGCCCAGGCCGGGGTGCCGGTGCTGGTGCTGGAGCGCGGGATCCGCTGGCCGAGCGGGCCGAACGCGGAGACGTTCCCGCGCCCGACCTCGCCGGACGAGCGGATGTCCTGGCTCGGTTCGACGCCGTCGCTGTTCGGGGTTCCGGTGCTGCCGCTCAAGCCCTACACCGGGCTGCTGGAGCAGGTGCCGGGCAACGGGATGGACATCATGTGCGCCGCGGGCGTCGGTGGCGGTTCCCTGGTGTACCAGGGGATGACTCTGCAGCCCACCGCTGAGGTGTTCAACGCCAACTTCCCCGAACAGCTCGATTACGCCCGCATGGACCGGATCCACTACCCGCGGGTGGCCAAGATGCTGCGGCTGCAGACCGCGCCGGACGAACTGCTCAACAGCAAGACCTACAAGGCCTCGCGGGTGTTCGCCCGCAACGTCGAGCAGGCCGGCTATCCGCTCTCGAAGATCCCGATGCCGATCGACTGGGACTACGCGCTGCGCGAGCTGCGCGGCGAGATGAAGCCGTCCTACACCAACGGCGACTGCGCGTTCGGCGTGAACAACGGCGGGAAGAACTCGATCGACGTCACCTACCTCGCCGAGGCGGAAGCGACCGGCCGGGTCACCGTCGCGACGCAGCACAACGTCACCGACGTGGTTATGCGCAAAGACGGCGGCTGGGAGGTCCACGTCGACCGGATCCACACCGACGGAACCGTGCTGGAAAAGAAGATCATCACGACGAAGGCGCTGGTGATGGCGGCCGGAACGGCCGGGACGACCAGGTTGCTGATGCGCTCGGCTGCGAAGGACCAGATCCCGGACATGCCGGACGGCCTGGGCACGAACTGGGGCTCCAACGGCGACCGCATCTACACCTGGACGAACTTCGCGGACGATTTCGGCGCGCCCCAAGGCGGTCCGGTCGTCTACGGCAGCTTGGAATGGGACGACCCCGCGCGGGCGAACACGGTCATCCAGGCTTCGCTGCCGCCGCTGCCGGACCTGCGCACCACGATGCTCGTCGGCTACGGCGTGAGCCAGGGGCGCGGCGAGTTCGTCTACGACTCCGCCAAGGACGACGCGGTGCTGCAGTGGCCCGGCAACCCCGACGCCGAGCTGGCGGAGCACATCGACGAACGGGTTTCCCGAGTCGCGGGCCGCGGCGCCGTGCGGCTCGACACGACCTCGCTGGTGCCCAACACCTGGCACCCGCTGGGCGGGGCTTCGATGGGCACGGTCTGCGACCTCGCCGGCCGCGTCCAGGGCCACCGCGGGCTCTACGTGCTGGACGGCGCGCTGATGCCGGGCAACAGCGCGGCGTGCAACCCCTCGATGACCATCGCCGCGCTCGCCGAGCGCGCCACGGACGAACTGATCGCCAACGACGTGGACGTGGTGTTCTGACGCCCCGGAAACGCTGATTCGAATTGGTCGCGCACGACGGCGTGCGCAGCTCAACGAGGAGTTCCAATGCAGCGCAACCTCCGCCCATTGCGCGCCTGGCGCGTGCTCATCGCAGCCGTCGCACTGCTGTTGTCAGCGCCTTCCGCGACAGCGATCGCCGCACCGGAACAGCGCCCGCCGGGCAAGCCGGACGACACCTTCTACACACCGCCGAATCCGCTACCGGAAGGCGTCAGCGGCGATGTGATCCGCTGGCAGGAACTGCCCCGGCAATTCAACGTCCGGACCTACCTGGTGCTGTACCGCTCGGAGTCCGCCACCGGCGAGCCGATAGCCGTGTCCGGGAGAATTCTTGTACCGGATGTTCCGCAGAATCCGGACGAACCGCGGCCGATCGTGTCGCTGGCGAGCGGGACGCGCGGCGTCGGCGACAGTTGCGCCCCGTCGAAGTTCCAACCGGACTACGAGCGGCCGCTGGTCGAACCGATGCTGCAACGCGGCTGGGCGGTGGCGATCACCGACTACGAAGGGCTCGGAACTCCCGGCGGGCACACCTACGTCGTCGGCCGGTCCGAAGGCCGCACCGTGATCGACGCCGCGCGCGCCGCCACCCGCCTGCCCGCGACCGGACTGAGCTCCGACTCGCCGGTGGCGTTCTCCGGCTACTCGCAGGGCGGCGGCGGTGCGGCATGGGCGGGTGAGCTCGCACCGGAGTACGCACCCGAGATGAACGTCGTCGGCGTCACCGGCGGCGGCGTGCCCGCCGACCTCCAAGCGGTGTCCCGGCAGCTCGACGGCAACGTCGGTTTCGGTTTCCTGCTGATGTCCGCCTTCGGCCTGGACAGCGCCTACCCCGAACTCGATCTCCAGTCGTTCCTCAACGACAAGGGCCGCGAGACGTACGAGTCCGAGCAGGGCGCCTGCGTGGATGCGGTGTTCGGCCACGCCTTCCAGCGCATCAGCGACTTCACGACCAGCAACCCGCTGGCGGATCCCCGCTGGCAAGCCCGGCTGGAGCAGAACAAGCTCGGCTCCGCCCGGCCGCAAGCGCCGGTCTACCTGTTCCACGGCAACGCCGACGAACTCATCCCGCTGGACCAGGCGGCGGATTTGCGCGACCAGTACTGCCGGGCGGGCTCCGAGGTCTCCTGGAAGACGTTCCCGGGCGAGCACGTCAGCACCATGATCACCGCGGCGGGCAGCGTGGTCGACTACCTCGCCGACCGCTTCGAGGGCGAACCCGCACCCAACGACTGCTGACCCCTGCATACCGAAGCCGGTCCCCGCGCACTGCGGGGACCGGCTCGTGCGCTGCACTGCCTACGACATCCCTTCGGCACCATCATTCGCTGTGGCACCGTGCGTGCTGACCTATGCGAGAGGGATACCCGCCATGCTGTACGTCACCGCAGGACTCGCAGTGCTGCTATTGGTGCTCAGCCTCGCTGCCCGAACCGGCACACGCCGTGCTGATCCAGCCGCACAGCGAAGCTGGTACCTAGCCGCTTCAGCAGTGGGCGTACTCACGGCCTTGTCCGCACTTCTTGTTGTTTTCACCGAGTAGCACGGCCCTGGCGGCAGCGACGACGTGTCAGCGGCGAGCGCCCGCCCGAGGGCCGGACGAGACCAATACTGAGACCAACGACGAAGAGCCGGTCCCCGCTGCTCGCGGGGACCGGCTCCGACCGGCGGTAGCGGTGGGATTCGAACCCACGGAGGCTCTCACCTCACGCGATTTCGAGTCGCGCTCCTTAGGCCGCTCGGACACGCTACCGCCGACTAGGCTACTGGACGCCGCAGCGATCTCCGCAGACGGGGTCGATGATCACTCACCCTTGCCCGAACCGCGGAACTTGTCCTGCACGTCCTCCGCGGCACCTGCGGCCTTGTCCTTGATGTCCTGGCCGGTTTCCTTCACCTTGCCTTCGGCCTGGTCGCGTTTGCCCGCGTCGCGGAGCTCGTCGTTGCCGCTCGCGCTGCCGGTGGCCTCCTTGGCCCGGCCTGCGAGCTGCTGGGCCTGGTGCTTGACCTTGTCGAACACGCCCATCGGTCACTCCTTCCACTGGGTCCGTGCATCCCCCGGGTACCCAGCATGATCCGGCGGCACGCATCACCGCTGCCGGTCGAAGAAGCCTTCCAGCAGCGCCGCGCACTCGTCGGCGAGCACGCCGCCGACGACCTCCGGGCGATGGTTGGTTCGCCGGTCGCGGACCACGTCCCACAGCGACCCGACCGCGCCGGTGCGCGGCTCCCACACCCCGAACACCACGCGGCTCACCCGCGCGAGCACGAGCGCGCCCGCGCACATCGTGCACGGTTCGACCGTGACGGCGAGGGTGCAGCCGGCGAGCCGCCAGCCGTCGCCGAACGCGGCCGCCGCCTCGCGCAGCGCCAGGATCTCCGCGTGCGCGGTCGGGTCCGCCAGCAGTTCGCGACGGTTGTGCGTGCGGGCCAGGATCGACCCGTCGGGAGCCGCGACGACCGCGCCGATCGGCACGTCTGCGCTGGGCAACGCGCCGGGAGCGATGTCGAGGGCCGCGCGCACCAGCTCGGTGTCGCGGTCGTTCACTGGTCCAGCTTCTCCAGCAGCCCGGCGAACTGTTCGCCGAACCCGCAGCGCTGGGCGATCATCTCCAGCTGCTCGTCCGGGTACAGGTCGACCTCTTCGATGATCACCAGCAGTTCGCCCTCGGGCAGGCCGATGTCCGAGAGCAGCGCCAGGTTGCCCTCCGGCCACACCTCGTCGTCGTCCTCGTCCGGGGTGTCCGCGCGCAGCAGGTCCAGCACGTCGGCGGCGATGTCGTAGTCGAGCGCCGCCGCGGCGTCCGACAGCAGCAGGTCCACGCCGCCCGGCACCGGCCGGATCAGCACGAAGAACTCGTCGTCCACGTTGCACATGCCGAACACCGCGCCGGTGGAGCGCAGATCGCGCAACGCCGTGATGGTGGCGTCCAACCCGCTCAGCACCGAGCTGTCCAAGGCGCTGCACCGCCACCGGCCGTCCTCTCGCACGACGGCAACGGCGAAGCCCGCGACCGGCTCCTGCCCTGTCATGTGCACACCGTAAATCGTGCGGGTGCCCCCCGAAAGCACTATTGCGCGCTCGTGACCTTCCGCACCGCGATCGAGTCCGAACGACCCTCGACCGGGTGGGGCGCCGGGGTGCGGCGGTCCGGCAGGATGTGACCATGCGTGCCGTTTGCGTGATCGGACTGGGATTGATCGGCGGCTCCGTGCTGCGGGCCGCGGCCGCCGCCGGGCGAACCGGATGGGGCTCGACGAACTCCGATGCGGACGCCGAAGCGGCGCGCGCCGAGGGCCACGACGTTCTCGGCACCGAGGACGCGCTGCGGCGAGCCGCCGAGCAGGACGCGCTGGTCGTCGTCGCCACCCCGCTCACCGCGGTGCGGTCGGTGCTGCGCAAGATCGCCTGGCACGCGCCGGAGGCCCGGCTCACCGACGTGGTCAGCGTGAAGGACCCGGTCGACGCCGAGGTCCGCAGCCTGCTGCCCGCCGCCCGCTACGCAGGCGGGCACCCGATGGCCGGGGTCACCGCCTCCGGCTGGGCGGCCGGTTCGGCCGAGTTGTTCCAGGGCGCGGCCTGGGCCGTGGCCGTCGAGGACGGCACCACGTTGCAGGCTTGGCGGGACGCGGCGGAACTCGCGCTGGACTGCGGCGCCCACGTGGTCGCGACCTCTGCCGCCGAGCACGACTCCGCGGTGGCCCGGATCTCGCACCTGCCGCACGTGTTCGCGGAGATCTTGGCGGCGGTCGGCGCGGACGGCGGCCCGCTTGCGCTGTCGCTGGCGGCCGGTTCGTTCCGGGACACCACTCGCGTCGCCGGCAGTGATCCGGAGCTGGTGCGGGCGATGACCGAAGGCAACCGGGTCGCGCTGCTGGACGCGGTGGACGATGCGCTGGGCAGGCTCGGCGCCGCGCGGGGTTCGCTGGCCTCCACCGGCGCGCTGCAGACCACCGTGGACGCGGGTTTCCGAGCCAGGACCGAACTCGAAGAACTCGGCGCGAGCGCGCGCACCCGGACCAACGTGGCCTTGCGCGGCGACGACGACCTGCGCAAGCTGCGCGAACTCGGCGACCGCGGCGGCCGGGTGGTCTCGCTGGAGTCCGGTGGCGCGACGGTCGAACTGCCGACCCCTTGAGCTCGCGGCCTTTGCCCCGGCCAGCCGTTCGGTCAGCATTGGGGCATGGCCCGCGCCTTCGTGATCGACGCCGCTCGCACTCCGTTCGGCCGGTACCGGGGCGCCCTGTCCGGTCTCCGCACCGACGACCTCGCGGCGCTGCCGATCACCGAGCTGCTGCGGCGGCACGGGCCGGAAGGCAGTGACCTGCTCGACCCGGCGCAGGTCGACGACGTGCTCTACGGCAACACCAACGGAGCCGGTGAGGACAACCGCGACGTGGCACGGATGGCCGCGCTGCTGGCGGGCCTGCCCGCCACGGTCCCCGGCGTCACGTTGAACCGGCTGTGCGCCTCGGGCGGCGAATCGCTGGTGCAGGCCGCCCGGGCGGTCAAGGCCGACGAGGCGCAGCTGCTGATCGCAGGCGGCGTCGAAGGCATGAGCCGCGCGCCGTTCGTCATGCCGCGGCCCGAGCAGGCCATGCCGGACCGGATGGAGGTCGTGTCCACTGCCGCGGGCTGGCGGCTGGTGAACCCGAAGCTCCCGGCGGCGTGGACGGTCCCGCTCGGGCACGCCGCCGAACGCAGCGCGCTCGACCTCGGCATCACCCGCGAACGCATGGACAACTACGCGCTGCGCTCGCACCGCCGCGCCTCGGCGGCGTGGGACGCCGGGGCGCACGACGGATTCGCGTTCCCGGTCAGCACGCCGGGCGGTGTTCTCGTGCGGCGCGACGAGTCGGTCCGCCCGGACACGAGCGAACGCAAACTCGCCAAGCTGGAGCCGGCGTTCTCCCCGGACGGTCCGGTCACGGTGGGCAACTCGGCTCCGCTGTCGGACGGCGCGCTGGCGGCGCTGATCGGCACGCAGGAGCGGGCCGAGCGGCTCGGCGTGCGCACGTGGGGCGAGCTGCTGGGGTCGGCGACCACCGGGACCGAACCGCACCACTTCGCGCTGGCCGCGGTGCCCGCGATCCGCAAGCTGCTGCGGCACCTGGGCATCGGCGCTGCGGACGTGGACCTGTGGGAGATCAACGAGACGTTCTCCGCGGTGGTGCTCGCCGTCCTGGAGCACCTGCCGGACGTCGACCGCGAGCGGGTCAACGTGCACGGCGGCGCGCTCGCCTACGGGCACCCACTGGGCGCTTCGATGCCGCGTGTGGTGATCGACTTGTGCCGGCACCTGCGGCACCGCGGCGGCGGTCTCGGAATCGCGGCCGCTTCGGTGGGAGTCGGGCAGGGCATGGCGCTGGCCGTGCGCGCGTGACGTGGGAACGGGGCCGCCCCGCGTAGTGGACGACCCCGTTCCATGTCGCCGCCGGCCACTGCGGTCAAGACCACCCTCGCCAGGTCCCTCCGGTCAGCTTCGGCCGAGCAGCGGAGCAGGTGCTTACGAAGCTAGTGCCGCCGCGAGCCCCGCGCGCGCTGGAGTCTTGTTCTGCCAACACGTGCTGAGCTGCACGAAGGCCCCGGCATGACCGACGCGGTCGATCGGCACAACCCGCCGCGGTTGTCTCGAGTCAGCCCAACGGTTCAGCGGGCACGGCGGCCCACGCCGAGCTGAGCGGATCCGCGTCCCCGGTCCCCGAGAACGCCACGTCGTCGATTGAGCCGATGGGCTGCGCCGGACAGACCGAGTTCGTCGCGAACGCAGCCCGCAGTGCGGGCAGTTCGTCCAGCAGCACCGGGCGCTGCACCTGCGGCACGCCGATCCGGTCGAGGCCTTCGGCGAGCACCTGCATGGTGATCCCGCACAGCATGTCGGCTTCCGGCCACACGACGCGCTCGCCGTCCCAGAAGGCGATGTTCCAGATCGAACCTTCGCTGATCCGGCCGCGACGGTCCACGAACAGCACGTCGTCGAAGCCTGCCGCCTGCGCCTGCCGACGCCGGTGCAGCACGCCGAGGAAGTCGTAGTGCTTCAGATGTGCCAAGTCCCGCTCGTACCCGATGCTCCGCACTCGCATCGGCGGGCCCGGCTCGCTGGTTTCCGGCCCGGCCACGATCACCAGCAGGTCGGGATCGACCGGCTGCACCGGCACTCCGGACCTGGCGAACACGTTGACCCGCACGGATACCGCCGCAGGCATGTCCCGCAACGCCGAACGGACCAGCTCGGCCACTCGTCCCGGCTCCAACGGGCGCCCGAACAGCTCCTGCGAGGAGTCCGCGAGCCTGCGCAGGTGATGCCGCCAGCCCGCGACCGCCCCGTCGCGAATCTGCATCGACGTGAAGTGCCCGTAGGTCTGCGCCGACCGCACCTGTTCGGGCGTCGCCGGCTCGCCGTTGATCTCCATGCGCAGGACTCCCACGGCAGGCAAGGGTAGCCGCCGATGTGCGGTGCGTAGCGACGTCTTCACCCGCAGATCATGGCGCTGAAAAACAGCCGTGGTGTCGTTTGCGCATTCCCCGCGAACCGAGGACAGATGAGCATCTACGACGAAATCGGCGGCGCGCCCGCGCTGGAAGAGGTGGTTTCGGAGTTCTACCGGAAAGTCCTGGCCGACCCGGCGCTGACCGAATTCTTCCGCGGTGTGAACATGTCCCGGCTGCAGGGCAAGCAGGTCGAATTCTTCGCCGCCGCGCTCGGCGGCCCGGAACCGATGCGGCAGGTGCACCAGGGCCGCGGCATCGAGCAGCAGCACTTCGACCTGGTGGCGCAGCACCTGGCTGCGTCGTTGAACGAAGTAGGCGTACCGGCGGACACGGTGCAGCGCATTTTGACCACCATCTCGCCGCTGTCCGCCGACATCGTCACTGCCTACCACTCGTAGGTGACCGCGCGGATTCCACTGCCGCGGCGGGGCTCGGCGCCCCGCCGCGACGCAGGTCCTGTTTGCGCGACCCGCTGCTGCGGGTAAGCCCTGGACAAGCGGTTGATCACCGCACAGCTGCGGGACCTGCGCCGGGCGGCCGGTTCGCAAGAGCGCCTCGGTGACCCGCAGGTCCGCACCCGCGCGAAGGAGGTCCCTGATGAAGGCAGTGGTGTACCAAGGGCCGCGGCAGGTCGACGTCCAAGAGGTCCCGGACGCGCGCCTCGAGAAACCCACCGACGTGCTGGTCAAAGTCACCTCGACCAACGTGTGCGGCTCGGACCTGCACATGTACGAAGGCCGCACGGACTTCGAGCCCGGCCGCATCTTCGGGCACGAGAACGTCGGCGAGGTCGTCGAAGTCGGTTCCGGTGTGGACAAGGTCCGGGTCGGCGACATGATCTCGGCGCCGTTCAACGTCAGTTGCGGGCACTGCGAGAACTGCGAGCACGGCCTGACGAATTACTGCCTGCAAGCCAACGATCAGGAAGGCATGGCCGGGGCGGCGTACGGCTTCGCCGACATGGGCCCGTGGCCCGGCGGTCAGGCCGAGTTGCTGCGCGTGCCGTGGGGCGATTTCCAGTGCCTGCGGCTTCCGGAGGACGCGGCGGAAAAGCAGGACGACTACGTCATGCTCTCGGACATCTTCCCCACCGGCTGGCACGCCGTGGAGATGTCCGGGATGCGCCCCGGCGAAACGATCGTGATCTTCGGCGGCGGCCCTGTCGGCCTGATGGCCGCGCTCTCGGCCGAGCTCAAAGGCGCGGCGAAGGTGCTGGTCGTCGATCGGCACCCGGACCGGCTCCGGCTCGCCGAGCAGATCGGCGCAATCCCGATCGACGACTCGAAGGCCCCCGCGGTCGATCAGGTGCTGGAGCGGACCGGCGGGCGCGGCGCCGACCGGGGCTGCGAGTGCGTCGGCTACCAGGCCCACGATCCGCAAGGCCGCGAGGACAACGCGACCACGCTGAACGACCTGGTCTCCTCGGTGCGGTTCACCGGCGGCATCGGCACGGTCGGCGTGTTCGTCCCGCAGGATCCGGGCGGCCCGGACGAGCTGGCCCGCAACGGGAAGGCCCGGTTCGACTTCGGCGACTTCTGGTTCAAGGGCCAGCAGATGGGGTGCGGCCAAGCCCCGGTCAAGCGCTACAACCGGCATCTGCGCAACCTGATCCACGAGGGCAAGGCCACCCCGTCCTGGATCGTCTCGCACGACCTGCCGCTGGATGAGGCGCCGAACGCCTACAAGCGCTTCGACGCCCGTGAAGACGGTTGGACGAAGGTGGTCCTGCATCCCGGCCGAACTTCGTGAAGCACCGACCGCTGCCCGGGGATCGGCGGATTTCCGGGCAGCGAACGACGTTCGGTCGCTTCTTTGACGGAGCAGGGCTTCCGTCTCGCTGACCCGCGAACGTCGCCGCGGCGGCACGCGGCCTGGCGCTGGGCGCCGAGTTCGCGGCGGGAGTTCGGCGATTCGATCCCCACAAGCAAAAACCCCCTGCTGCACAGGGGGTTTTTGCTGTCTCGACCAGACGCGCGCCCGTAGGGATTCGAACCCCAAACCTTCTGATCCGTAGTCAGATGCTCTATCCGTTGAGCTACGGGCGCTTGTTCAGTTGTGGATCCCCGCCGGGCGGGAACCCCGCGGAGGCTCCGGGATTTGAACCCGGGAGGGGGCGTGACCCCCAACCGCATTAGCAGTGCGGCGCCATAGACCAGACTAGGCGA
The DNA here is from genome assembly GCF_016526145.1 of Saccharopolyspora galaxeae. GTDB lineage: Bacteria > Actinomycetota > Actinomycetes > Mycobacteriales > Pseudonocardiaceae > Saccharopolyspora_C > Saccharopolyspora_C galaxeae. The sequence continues at coordinate 350,666 of NZ_JADDUE010000001.1, read as the reverse complement.
AGCCTCCCGGTGTCCTCTCGGCCACTGCGGAAAGCCTACACAACCTGCCATCGCGGCGACAAAGGGGGGTCCGCCCGGCCGGAGCTCAGCTCCCGGCGTCCTTCCCGAGCTGCACGAACGGGTTCAGCGCGGCCGGATTGCGCAGGGCGTCGCGGCTCACGGCCCGCTCCGGGTCGGCGCCTGCGAGGATCTTCTTCACCGGCACCTCCAGCTTCTTGCCGTTCAGCGTCTGCGGGACCTCGTCGACGACGATGAACCGGTTCGGCACGTGCCGCGGCGAGAGCTGGGACCGCAGCTGCCGCTTGAGCTCCGGCTCGACGTCCGCCAGCTCCGCGCCTTCGGCCAGGACCAGGAAGCACAGCAATTCGCCCTCGCCGCCCGCCGCGCCGGAGGTGTCGATCACGAGCGAGTCGGTCACCTCGTCGAATCCCTCGACCACCCGGTAGAACTCGGCGGTTCCCATCCGGATGCCGCCACGGTTCAACGTCGAGTCGCTGCGGCCGTGGATCACCAAGGTCTCCCGCTCGGTGACCTCCACCCAGTCGCCGTGCCGCCACACGCCCGGATACGTGTCGAAGTACGCCTCGTGCAGGCGGGAACCGTCCGGGTCGTTCCAGAAGAACACCGGCATCGACGGCATCGGCTTGGTGATCACCAGCTCGCCGACCTCGCCGTGCAGTTCCCGGCCGTCCTCGGAGTAGGACCGCACCGCCGCCCCCAGCAGCGGGCAGGAGATCTCGCCGAGCCACACCGGAACGTCCGGTGCCGCGCCGACGACCGCGGTGCACAGGTCCGTCCCGCCGGAGACGCTGGCGATCTGCACGCGCTCGCCCACCGCGTCGGCGACCCAGCGGAAGCCGTCGGTGCTCAGCGGCGAACCGGTCGAGCCGACCGCGCGCAGCGCCGAGAGGTCGTAGTCGGCCTTCGGCCGCAGCTCGCTTTTCAGGCAGCTCTGGATGAACGGCGCTGAGGTGCCGAAGTAGCTCACCCGGTGGCGCTGCGCGAGCTCCCACAACGCGTTCAGCGATGGATGCCCGGGGCTGCCGTCGAACAGCAGCAGCCGGGCGCCGGTGAGCAACCCGCCGAGCAGGAAGTTCCACATCATCCAGCCGGTCGTGGTGAACCAGAAGAACGTGTCGCCCGGACCGAGGTCGCAGTGCAGCCCGACCGACTTGAGCTGTTCGACGACCATGCCGCCGTGGCCGTGCACGATGCCCTTCGGCAAACCGGTGGTGCCGGACGAGTAGAGCACCCACAGCGGGTGGTCGAACGGCACGGCGTCGAAGGCGAGCTCGGCGTCGCGGTGCCGTCGCAGCAGCTCCGCCCAGTCCGCGCAGCCGTCGAGTTCGCCGGCGCCGACGTAGTCGACCAGCACGGTGCTCGCCAACCCGGGCAGCATTCCGCGCAGTTCGTCCACAGTGGACCTGATGTCGTAGCGCTTGCCGCCGTAGACGTAGCCGTCGACGGCGACCAGCACCTTCGGCTCGATCTGCACGAACCGGTCGGCGACCGCGCGCAGCCCGAAGTCCGGTGAGCACGACGACCAGATCGCACCCAGGCTCGCGGCCGCCAGGAACGCGATCAGCGTCTCCGGGCAGTTCGGGGCCAGCGCCGCGACCCGGTCACCGCGGCCCACGCCCTGCTCGGCCAGCGCCGCCCGCATCGCGGCCACGCGGGCGCGCAGCTCGCCGTAGGTGAGCTCGGCCTCGAGCCCGTCCTCGCGGGCGAACACGATCGCCGAGTCCTGATCCCGCTTCGCTTCGCCCCCGTTTCCTTCAACGCGGCGCAGCGCGTGCTCGGCGTAGTTCAACGTCGCGCCGGGGAACCACTCCGCACCCGGCATGACCTCGGCGGGCAGCACCCGGCTCGGCCGCTCGTGGAACGTGACGCCGAAGAAGTCCGCGACGGCTCCCCAGAACCCCTCCAGGTCCGTGATCGACCAGCGCCACAGCGCCCGGTAGTCCGGCAGGTCCACGCCCCGCTCGGTACGCAGCCACTCGCGGAAGCCCTCGATCCGGGTGCGGCGGACCTGGTCCGGCGCGGGCTGCCACAGCAATTCGGGAGCCGTACTGGAAGTCATGCACGTTTCCTAACCCACGAAGACGCCCGGACGCCATAGCCGGGAGACCAGGTGTGCACCGGAAACAATTCATCCACAGCGACTGTGGACAAGTTGTCCACACATTGTGGATCGAGATCAGCGCAGGTGCGTGTCGAACCAGTTCCGCGCCCGCTGCCACGCCTCGACCGCGGCGCTCGAATCGGTGTCGAAGCGGTGGTCGCTGCGCGCGTAGTGCACGACGTCCGTGGCGACCCGGGCGGTGGCCGCCGCGTCCCGCAGCTTGCCGACCTCCGCGGCCGGGATGCCCGGGTCGAGCTCGCTGTAGAGCCCCAGCCACGGGCAGGTCAGCTCACCGGCGATCTCCACCAGGGCCGGCAGCCCATCGGAGAGCGGTTCGAGGATGCCGCCACCGCCGACGGTCACCGCAGCTCCGAGGCTGCGGCTGCCCGCCACCACCAGCGCCGCCGAGCCGCCGATGTCGAACCCGATGACCCCTTGCCGGTCGGCGGGCACGCCCCGGTCGGTCAGCCACACGAACGCCGCGTCCGAGTCGGCGAGGATCGACTCGCCGCTCAGCCGCTGCACCTGGTCGTTGACCTGGTCGTCGCCGTGGCCGTCGGAGAGCTCGTCGGTGCCGTCGCGGTGGTAGAGGTGCGGCGCCACCGTCAGCCAGCCCTCGTCGGCGAGGCTGCTCACCAGCGAGCGCACTCGGCCGGTCACGCCCCGGGCTTCGTGCAGCACCACCAGCCCGCCGCGCACGACGTTGTCCGGTTCGGCGACGGTCATCCGCAGCGTGCTGCCGTCGGTGAGCGCGAGCGTCTCGGTCCGGGATTCGGTCATGTCGTTCAGGTAACCAGGTACGGGTGAACAAAAGTCAACGTGATCGTCCGGATGGCGGTAGGTCGCTGACGCTCCGTCCACGAGCACCGCCGGTGACTCGTCGCCGCCCCGCCAGCGTGCGGAGAAACTCGATCGCAACGGCCACGAACTGCGATGATTCGACCTCCGCAACACCCGTGCCGAGCCGCGCGAACGCCCGGATCCGAACCAGCACCGCACCCGCGACGTGGCACGCATTACACCCGGTCGGCGTCCGCAGCGCACAGGAACCGACAAGTCGCCCGCGGATGTCGAACACGCGCGAATCGACGCCGCTCGGGGTGCCACCGCAGAGCCGCACCGCGCTCTAGAGTTGGCGGGCGACACCGTCGCCCGCGGTACGTCGAACCAAGGAGCCGTGCATGACCGTCCGCATCCGCGCAGACCTCGACCAGCTGCCCGCCTACGTCGCAGGCCGCACCGTCCCCGGTGCGATCAAGCTGGCCAGCAACGAAGTCTCAGCCGGTCCGCTGCCCGGCGTCGAGGCGGCGATCGCGCGCGCGGCCGCGGACGTGCACCGCTACCCCGACATGGGCGCGACCCGGCTCACCGGAACGCTCGCGGAGCGCCTCGACGTCGCGCCGGAGCGAATCGCCATCGGCTGCGGCTCGGTGGCGCTGTGCGAACAACTCGTGCAGATCACCTGCACCGCCGAGGACCAGGTCGTTTTCCCGTGGCGCTCGTTCGAGGCGTACCCGATCGTCACGCAGGTGCACGGCGCCGGGCAGGTCCCGGTACCGCTGAGCACCGGGCACGCGCTCGACCTGGACGCACTGGCCGCCGCGATCACGCCTGCGACCCGGCTGGTGTTCGTGTGCACGCCGAACAACCCGACGGGCACCGCGCTGCGCCGCGCCGAGCTGGAGCGGTTCCTGGACGCGGTGCCGTCGGACGTGCTGGTGGTGCTCGACGAGGCGTACCGCGAGTTCGTCACCGACCCCGACGTGCCGGACGGCATCGAGCTGTCCCGCCGGTACGCCAACGTGCTGTCGCTGCGGACGTTCTCGAAGGCGTACGGGCTGGCGGGCCTGCGCGTCGGCTACGCGGTCGGCCCGGAGCACGTGATCGAAGCGCTGCGCAAGGTCTGCATCCCGTTCAGCATCAACGCGGTCGGCCAGGCCGCCGCGCTGGCCTCGCTGGACGCGGGCAACGAGCTGAAGGATCGCTGCGAGTCGGTCGCCGCCGAACGCGTCCGGGTCCGCGACGACCTGCTCGCGCTCGGCTACGACGTTCCGGAGACGCAGGCGAACTTCGTGTGGCTCGCGCTGGGCGAGCGGACGCAGGAATTCAACGAGCACTGCATGGGCGAGGGGGTGGTGGTGCGCGCGTTCGCCGGGGACGGAACCCGCGTCACCATCGGCGGCGCCGCGGAGAACGACGCTTTCCTGGCGGCCGCCCGCTCGTTCCGGAAAACCTGACACCACGAGGGGAAGCCGCTGATCGCCCCGCGTTGCTAGGGTCCATCCGGCGAACGGTCGACGGCGGGGAGCGGCTATGCAGCAGATACCGGACGGCATGCGCGCCGCGTACCTCGTCGTCGATGCCGTGACGGGAAAAGTGCTGCGCACCCGGCACGCCGACGACAAGATCCGGTCCGCATCGCTGGTGAAACCGCTGATCGCGGTGGACCACCTGCTGCGGCTGGACGGTCCGGTCCCGGACGCCGACCGCGTCCTGCTGGAGCCGATGCTGCGGGCCAGCGACGACGACGCGGCCAGCGAGCTCTGGGACCGCGGCGGGCGCAACGACGTGGTCGGACGGATGGTCGCGGAAATGGGGCTGGCCGACACCGCGCCGCCGCGCGATCCGGAGATGTGGGGATACACCGCGATCACCGCGGCGGACGTGGTCCGGATCTACGACTACCTGCGCAGTTCGGGCAGCGTCGGGGAATACGTGCTGGCGAACCTGGGCGAGTACACGAAATTCGCCTCGGACGGCTTCGACCAGGGCTTCGGCCTGCCCGACGGCGCCGACCACCCGGTAGCGGTCAAGCAGGGCTGGTCCGGTTTCGGCCCCGGCCCGAACGAATCCGTCAACGGCAAGAGCCGCCGCAAGGTCCCCGACGAGCGGATCGATCTGCAGCGGCCCGCCATGCACAGCACCGGAACCGTGCGGCACGGCGACCGCGAGCGGATCATGGTGGTGCTCACCCTGCAGCCCGAAATGACCAGCTGGGACGCGTCCGCGGCGCGGATCACCGAATTGACCCGCGAACTCGACGCGGAAGCGGCGAAAACGTCGGAGTAGCGCCACGTTCTCCCGCGGTCGCCACCGGGCTGCGGGAGATGTCCGGCGAAGAGAGGGGGAGTACTTCGCCGGACACCCCACGAGGTGATCCCGGCGGCAACCGGTGATCACGCCGACTGCGTAGTGAACTACGCCGAGGGCGAATCTAGCCGCACCCGTGGAAAACCCGCCGGGCACGAGCACCATGATCGCTCGTTCGAGTGGAAGATCTTGCCCGTTCAGCGGCCGGTGGAGCGAGCTTCGGCTTCGTCCGGCGGGCGCGGCTGGTAGTGGTCGGCGGCCGGTTTGCCGACTTCCTCCTCGCTGACCCGGTCCTCGCCGCGGCGGCGGAAGAACCGGAAACCGGGAATGCCGACGATCGCGCGGCGCACGTCGTGGGTGACTTCCAGCAGTTCGTGGATCTCCGGGCCGACCTTGTCCAGCGTGCGCAGGATCGGCAGCACGTCCGACAGCACGTGCTCGGTGAGCACCGGCAGCTCGTCGACCAGCCGGATCGCCGCATCGACCTCTTTCTGCGAGAGCTCGTCGACGAACCGCTGCGCCATCGGCGCGGCACGGCGCGCCACCGGTTCGTAGGTGTTGAGCAGTTCGTCGGCCACCGCGGCGGTCTTCTGCACATCGCGCACGGTGTCCGCGGCGTCGGCGCTGACTCCACCGGCTTCCGCGACCAGCTTGCGCGCTCCGGCGGAGATGTCCGCGGCTTCGGCCACGGTGCCCGCGGCGGCATCGGCGGTGTTGCGGGCTTGCCGCAGCACTTCCTCGACCTCGCCGACGGTGCGGTCGGTGCGCGCCAGGGTTTCCTCGGCCCCGTCGACGATGGTGTTGACCCGGCGCAGCAACATCTCCACCTGATCGACCAGTCCCAGCACCCTGGCCGGCGCGGTCGCCGCGGTCGTGGCCGACTCCACCGCCCAGCCGACGGTGGACTTCGCGACGCCCAGCACGTCGCCGGGCGTGGGGATGCGGATCAACATGCCCCTACTGTGCACGTGCCCGCACCCCGTCGACCACAACCGTGGCCGGAGACGGGGTGCGGGCACGTGGTAGTGAGCTCCGCCGCTGGTCAGCCCGTTACGGCGGCGTGACCGGCGACCGCGACCGGGCTCGGCGCCGCGGGCAGCTCGGCGGGTGAGACCGCTTCCTGGGCCGGTGCCTGCTGTTGCGGAGCCTGCTCCGGAGCCTGTTCCGGTGCCGGAGCCGGAGCGGGAGCCGGACCCGGAGCGGGGCCCGGGGCAGGCACCGGCGGCGGCGCAGGCGCGTGCGGCTTCTCGGGCTTCGGCGGCTTCGGCTTCTCGGGCTTCGGCTTCTCCGGCTTGGGCTTGTCCTCGGGCTTGCAACCCGAGCCGTCCGGAGAGAGCCCGTCGGCGACGGCGCCGACGACGGCGACGCTGCTGTTGCACAGCTGGATCGGCGCCACGTTCACGTTGTCGTCGTTGCCGCCGTTGACACCATCGTTCTGGGTACCGTCCGCGGACGCCGGGACGGCGGTGAGCAGCAATCCGGCGGTCGCGGTTACGACACCGGCGAAGTAGCAGGCATTTTTGCGCACTGTCGCACTTCCTTCGGTTTCGATTACGGGGTTCCTCGGTCCGCCCTCACCGCACCCCGTCGTCCGGTGAGGCCGGGTCCGTCCTTTCGCGACAGGTCCCGTTGGGTCCTGTCACCGCGCGGCCGTAGTGCCCGCGGTCACCGCAGCAGCACGACCGTTCCCAGCGGCAGCGTGCTCAGCAGCTGTAATGCGTCCGGTGGGACGCGCACGCACCCGTCGCTGATGGCCTTGCCGAACACTTCGTCACCCGGCCAGCCGTGCAGCGCCACCGTGCCCGGCCCGCCGCCGTAGGAGTTGAACGTCTCCGAATGCGTGCCCAGCGGCAGGATGATCGGGCTGAAGCGGGTGACCTGCTCTTCGACGGCGGCCATCACGAAGGTCCGGCCGCGCGGCGTGGGCGATTCGGCGGCCCCGACTCCGACGGTCCACTCCCCCAGCCGTTCGGCGCCGCGCCACACCGCCAGCCGCTTGGCCTCGACGTCGACCTCGACCCGGAACGGCGAGCGGGCCTGCCGGACCGGGTCCGCGGCGGTGACGCGGATCCAGCCGCTCGTGCCGTTCGGCCTGGACGGCAGCAACACCTGCGCCCAGGCACCGGAGCGCGCGATCACCGGAACCCACGTGGGATTGCCGAGCTGCGTGGCGGGCAGTTTCGCGAACGCCGATCCGCCTGGCCTGTCGTGCACCGCGACCGGCTGCTCGATGTGCAGCACCACGCCGTCGGTGTCGCGTTGCGGTTCCGGATCGGGGACCCCGCCGATGAGATCACCGAAGGTCGTGGCTTCCGGCAGGCCGCTGAGATCGACCCGATCCGCCTGCGGGATCGGCGGCTGTTGCGCGGCCGGCCGCGCAGGCATGGGTGCGGTCGGTGCCGACAGCGTCCCGGAACAGCCCGTGAGCAGCATCGCCAGCGCTCCCGCCAGGATCGTCGACGACCACGCGCAACGGACCGCCCGGCAGGCCGCCGGGGCGGGAAGCGTGGCTGCGTTCCGCGATCTCATGACAATCCTCGGGGTTTCATGACCGGCCGGTTCGGTTTCCGGCTGCGTCGGGGCCATGGCGGCATTCGTCGGGAAACGGGTTCGGGGTTTCGGGGAAGGAAGTTGGTCGCCGCCGATCCATGCCGGGCGGACGCTAACCCACGGCACCGGACCGTCCAAACGCGAATATGCCGCTCCGACCTGCCGAAAAATCGATCAAAGTAGCGCGTGAGCAGGCAAAACGTCCGCGACCGACACAGCCGCGACCGCAGATTCGTCGCCAACGCACCACGAATGGGTGTTGATATTCACCGAGACGAGTGAACATGTCGCGGCTTTCCGTTCGCTTTCGGCGGCATTAATCGCGCGCGCGTCCGCGGTAGGCATCCCGATCACCCCAACGCCGCAAATCACCCGACCCAGGGCGCGGCGGCACGCCGTCCTCCTGCACCGACACCGCCCGGCACCGCAGCAGCGACCGGGCTCCACCGGTCGGCACCCGCGTCTCGACGGATACTCCCGCCGGCGAGCTCCGGCGACTGAATGATTTTGAACCGCCACGTTTCCGGCAAAGCCCCAAAATAACGATCTTTACGCGCGAACCCACGTACTCGAGCATTTCAAGGAATGCGAACTTTCCGGGACTTATTTCCCTGTTCGGACGACTGACTACGTCGGCGTCACCGAGCGCTACCAACACGTCGGCGGCAACGTCCTCGGCGACATCGCCGAACGAGTCGGCGCACACCCCTGGCAGGCGCCTGAGCACGAACTGAGACTAAGCACAATGGAGCCCGAGCGGGAGCGACCCTCACCGGGCGCTGTTCGTGCTGGTCAGCGACGCGGAAGCGGGGGGATTCGAACCCCCGGAGCCTTTCGGCTCGCTCGCTTTCAAGGTCTGCGCACGGCTGTACGGAGCCGTTCAGCGCGTCCATACGGACTGGTCAGAGCGCTCCACGGACGCGCGTGAACGGCACTGGACGCCAGCGAATGAGACTAGGACTGAGACTAAGCGGAGGGCCTCTGGCCATCTGCACCAGCCACTCAATGGTGCGCATACTGCGCCACGAAGACACCAGGTAACCCCTTGACTGCTGGGCATTTCGAGGTGTCGATCGACATGGACTGCCGGTCGCGTTGACCTGCACCGACTGTCCGGGAGTGTCCACATGAGTCCGCACACGACGGCATCGGTTGTCACTCAGTTAGTCACCCATCGGCTCGCACTCCCCTCTACCAGCGAGCCCCGCTCCCAACATCGGATGACGTGCACGAACTGCACCTCGGCGGTGCGCGCGACGATCTGGTCGAGTGCGCGCGGACGGTTGGCCCGCCGGGCTGAGAACGCCGTGCCGCGCGCTCACCCGAGTGCGCCTGGCGCGTACACGTTCATCGGTACCCGGGCGGGCGTGGCTGCGGTGTCCTCGTTGGCGGGGTGATCGCATGAGCCGCCGCACCGACCGTCGCGACCGCACCGCCGAGCTCAAGCTCGTCGCTCAAGCCCTGGCCCAGCACCACAACCGCGCCACCGAGCACATCGTCGACGTCGAATCCTGGCTGGAGGCGAACAAGCATCGCCAGCTCGGCTCCGTGTTGTACGTCGTCTGGGACCGCGCCGATGCCGCCGTACTGACCTACGCCCGCCCCGAACTCGAAGTACGGGTGGCCGCAGCGGTGGTGGGTTGGGCCCGCCGCCGGGCCCAGGACGCCGCCCACCCGGCCGATATTCCCCGTCCGCGCCCAGACCCACCGGACGCCTCGATCTGAAAACCGCCCGCACAGCCGAGACGTCGGGCTTACGTGGTGCGACGAATGTGCCGCGTCCGTGCACCACGGTCAGCGTTCCCACGTCCACCCCGATTCCGCGGTGGGGGTGCAAAGGAGGGACTCGCCGCGTGGTTGCGGCCCCGGCTGGCCACTGCCGAGCTGGTGGCAGCACGAACCAGGGCGGGTTGATCGGAGACCACGAAGCCGCCATCGAACTGAACTCGTCTGTGGACGATGGCGCGCTCGTTGCGGACGTGCTGGCCGGGGGTCCGGGCATAGCAGGACGGGCAGCACGGTGTCGCTCCCCTGAACGAGTCCGTCATCGCTGATCTGCTGGCCCTTCTCCCTGCCCCGAACCCCGGCAAGAGCCGCATCGGAAAAGTCTGCTGATCGAGTGCCTGTCCCGGTGGATTCGCGAGCCCGCGACTTTAACCCTTGAGCGCTTCAGTCAGCAGTGGGCTTATCGGGGCCGCGATCAACGTGACGACCACAACATAAGTTGTGGAGTTCCGCAGGAGTGCACGGATGCGTGCTTTGAACCGTGGTGCCCGTAATTCCGGATAGTTAGATGCCGAATTCCCGCGCGGTATCGGATCGAACAGGTGGCCTGAGTGCAAGCGCGTAATGTGGATGGCGCACGCCCGGTAGGCGGCCACCCGTGATATTCGACTCCGTGGATTGTCTGCGGCAGCTAGGACCAAGCGCGAGGTGCAGCTCCACGCGAGATCATGCTTCTCCTGCGGAGTTTTTCCGGCTGCCTGCGCAACCCGCTTCGCGAATTTCCATGACCTCGATTCGATGGACTGCCTCAGCTTGGTCAGCCCAGCCACGATCCTATCGTATTCCGGCCACTTTTTGCCGTTTGGCGGGCAGGTAAAAGTCTCATCCTCAAGCGTGCTGAGCACGTCAGTCATATAAACTAAATCCTCAAGCAGGACAAGGGGACTGGGCCTGCCGCCGCGTCCGCCGTACACAAACATCCAGGAGAAGAATAATGCAACCAACACCGGGGTGGGCATAGACTTTTCGACGGCATCGAACCAGGCATGCTGGCCCAGTAATAGTAACGCCAACTGGATGCTCGAGACCGCCACCACAGGAAACCCGAACACAGCAACGTCACGCCAGAGTTTGTGCGCTAGCATCTTCAACGCCCATTGTCCCACTTCGGGATCAAGCTCATTCTTCGTTAATATTCCTATTGCATCGCCATGCAGCAGCTTCTCAACAGCTAGAAATGGGCGCACGCATAACCCCTTATGGTCCGTCAATGTGACTACTCGCTAACATTGTCATCCGAGCTGCCATAGCAAGTGGTAAGTTCAGCAGAACTCACCTTTCCGGACCAAGCGTGTCGTTAAAGGGCGCACCGGACGATCCTGGTCGAGATAACTCGGCGGCGGAGCCTGCAAGTCGAACGCCCGTTCATACTGCTAGTTGCGCACGCAAGATCGCCATACCTGCAGCAAGTGCAGAACAGGACACCAGGCGACACACCAGGTGGCTGCCGCTCAGTTCAGTCCGAAGCGGTTGCGGAGGCTGGCGAGTTCCCAGGAGCGGCGGCGGGTGCGGTTGCCCAAGGTTGAGAGGAGTTCGCGCATGACGGGGTCCTGCCGTACGCGGGCCGGTGCGGTGCGGTCGGCGCTGTCGAGCAGCCGGATGGCTTCCTCGTCGCGTCGGCCGTCTTCCTGCGCGAGTGCTCGGGCGGAGTCGGCACGCATCATGGCGACTCGGTCGGCGCTAGCCAGCGTTGCCGGGTCGATTCCACCGCTCGCCCGGTCGTAGGCCGCAGCACCGTCGCCGAGTTCCACGCCGATCGAGATGCGCCAGACACCGAGGTTGGCCGGTCCGAAGTGCTGGCCGAGTGCGTTGCGTTCGCCGGTGCGGGCTCCCAACTCCTCGGCCGCCGCGAGATGGTTATGAGCGCGGTCGACGTATCCGGCGCGGGCTGCGTTCATGGCCGCGGCCAGGTGCAGCAGCCCGACGCCTTCGGCCGCGCTCGTGTCGGCCGCGGTCGGGTCGGCGAATTCCTGGGTGTTGTTCAGGGCTTGTTCCAGCACCGTTCCTGCCCGGCGGAAGGCGCCGACCCGCTGGAGGGCTTGGGCTCGGCGTTGCCCGGCGAAGGCCAGCAGCGCCGGGTCCGCGGCCGCTTTCGCAGCTTCATGAGCACGGTGGGCGGCTTGTAGCGCGAGGTCGGGATGCCCGAGGTTCTTGGTCACGCCGAACGCGACGATGCAAGCTTCCACCAGCAGCGCCAAGGCTCGCTGTCGCTCGGGTTCCGCGCCGGTGGCCGCGTGAATGTGTAGATCGGTCAGCAGCGAACCGAGACCGGCACCGGCCAGGTCGTAGCGCGCGTGGTCGAGGTAGTTGCGGTGCGCTTCGTGCACGGGCTCGGCGAGATCGGCCAGTGGACGGGCGGGCACGTCCGGCACGTCATCGAGCGAGCAGTCCGCCAGAGCGAGCTGCACGGCCGGGACCGCTTGTAAAGCGTCGGCACTGTGCCGGTGCGCGGGAACGAACGGTTCGCCGGTCAGATCCACCACCGAACATCCGAGTGCGTCCGCCAGCCGATCCAACAGCGCCCGGGAGTCCACTCGGCGACGGCCGTTCTCCAACAGGCTCAGGTAGCCCTTGGAGATTCCCGCCAGCCCTGCCGCAGTGTCGAGGCCAAGGCCGCGCCGCCGCCGGATCGCGCGCACGCGCCCGCCGATCTCCGTGATATCCGCAGGCTTCTGTGTCATCAGCGGTACCTCCCGCACGTGCCCTCTTACCGTGCCCTCCGGCCCCTCAAAGGGTCACGATACTCCGCTGACCACAACAATGATCTACACAGCGTGGGCACTGGTTTACCACTTGTAAACAGCAACCCCTCTCCCCGTTCATACCTTCTATCCATGACTGGGAATGAGCAGGTGGTGCCGTCGTGAACGTTGTGTTTGCGCGCTACCGGGAAGGGCTCGTCAGCGAACGCGAGCGGATCAGCCACGCCATCACCCTTCCCGACAGCGGCACCTGGCCGCCGACGGTCGAGGCCCTATGCGGGCAAGCGTTCCCGCCGGGCGTGCTCGAACAACTGCCGTCCTGGGCAGGTATGCCCTGCCTGGTGTGCACCTTGAACATGCCCACGGGGGCCGAGCTTGAGCAGTAAGCGCCCGGTCTCAACCGGGGTCACCAAACACCGCGCGGGGTGCGCAACCGAACCGTTTCCCCACGCCACCGAGCCCCCGCTTCATCCTGCCGGGTTCTGGACTGATCTAGCAGGTGTGGCGCACATCCGCGAAGCCGGAACCGACAAGACATTCTGCCGCGCCGAAGTCGACCACCCGGCCAGCACCCGCGCTACGAGCGGCTGCGACGCCTGCGTAGCCGAATCCATTGCCGACTACGCCCGACACCACGCCTGCCGGGAGGAATGCACATGAGCCAGCACCAGAAGACCGCCGCGGGCCTCGATCAGCGAGTGCCGCAGGCGTCCGAAGCCGCGAAGCTCGATCGGCGCCTTTCCTGGTCAGGACGCATATTTCCGCTCCCGGAACCCTGCCGGGACATCGAGCTGATGAAGCGCGTGCACGACCGCCTACACCACCTGTGAACAGCCTCGAATCGCATGAGCGGCGGCTAGTCATCACGTCGACGGTCCTGGGCCACCTTGCGCAGCTCTTCGCGGACCACGTCCAGATCGAACCTGTACCGCCCGCCGGGTGTCACGAGCGCGACGGAGATCAGCCCTTCGTCGGCGTAGCGACTGATCGAGCGGCGGGAAATTCCAAGCTCCTTCGCCAACTCGCCAGAGGACAACAGCCGCTTAGCCACGTGGCGAACGTATGGCCGCCGCATGGCCTCTGCTGCCCCACTGGCCTGTGTGGCCTCTTTGGCCTTATAGTTGGCCTACTTGGCCTCAGTGTCCGTTTTGGAGGTGACCGATGGAGCGGAGTACGTGGGTGGTGACCATCGGCGAGTGGTCGTACATCTGGCCGCGTGGCACGAAGGTGCACGTGTACGGCGCTGCCGAGTACGTGCGGCGGCTAGCCGGGGAGGTTCAAGACGCAAGCCCAGTGCGCTCGATCCCGGTCAACCGGTTCCAGGATTACGAGTCCTTCCGCGAGTGGTGCCGCGCCGATCACCGTGAACGCGAAGCGGCTTCGGCCCCTCCCCTCCCACCGAAGCCCCTCGGTTTGCCGCTCACAGTCGATGTGAGGGCGACATGAGACGTCCCGTGTTCCCGCTCCTGCATAGGATCAGCAGTAAGCGGCATCTGCTCGCACGACCTCGCACAGTGCGACTCAGCAGCGCAGGCGGCGGTTCGTATCGCGCTTGGTTAGCTTCCGAGCCGCTTTCTCAGCTCGTCGGCGGCCACGGCGCAGCGGAAACCGGTGTCGTCGTCGCACATCGCCTCGGCGGCATCGTTGAACGACGGTGGAGCGCAGCGGTCGAACGGGCTTGTCCACGCGCCGCCCTTGAGTTCGCGGCGGCCCGGAGTCGAGTCGGTCCCGCACCACTCCCACACGTTGCCGCACAGGTCGTACACGCCGTACGGGCTCACACCGCTCTGATACCGACCGACAGGAGTCGTCGCGCCGACGCCGTTTTCCCGCACGTTGCACTTGGCCGGAGTCGGCTGATCGCCCCACGGATAGACGTTGCCGCGCGTACCGCGAGCCGCCTTCTCCCACTCCTGCGCGGTTGGGAGCCGCTTGCCCGCCCACTCGGCATAGGCCGCCGCATCGCCCCACGTCACGAACACGACCGGATGCGCAGCCGTATCCGTCGGCATCTGGCCATCGGCCCAGTGCTTCGGCGCAGGATGACCGGTCGCCGCGACGAAGCGCGCGTAGTCGCCGTTACTGACCGGGTGAACGTCGATGTAGAAGTCCGCCAACCACACCGGATCATTGCTGCGGCCGGAGAGGAACACGCTGCCCTCAACCTCGACCATTTCGCTTCCGTCCTTGGGGTGGCGAACCTTGCTGCTCCCAATCGGGGCGGGATTCGCGTCCACATCGGACCCGGAGGTTAGAGCGCCGCCGGTGAGGTGCGCGAAGCGCGCCTGCGTGTCCGCATCGCTGCGCTTCAAGCAGGTGTCGAGCGCCGCTTGGTTCACCGGCCGCGGGTTGATGCTCGCGCCCGCCGCTTCCCACTTGGAGATCATGCGTTCGCTGATCCCCAAGTGCGCAGCGAACTCCCGGATGCTCATACGCATCGCGTCGCGAAGCGCGCGCACCTCGACCCCCGACCACTGCTGAACCGTCGCCACCTGACCTACTCCCCTACGCATCCGATGCTGCGGGGAGCGTATCGGGCTAGGGCAAGGTCTAGATCTCCTCGCCGGGGATCTCGGCGTACAGGTCGTGCAGCTCGCTCAGGAGCGGGTGGTCTGCGGACCACTCGGTGCTGTCCACAGCGACGATCGGCCGGATACCGGTTGCCGCGTTCGTTGCGAAAGCGGCGTCCATGCCCGACAGATCGGAAAGCGTGAGCGGTTCGGTCGTGACGGATTCGTCAAGCGCCTGCCGGAACAACGTCATCGTCACGCCGGACAGGTATTCCGAGCGCGGCCATACGACCTGACCGCCGCGCACGAATCCGATGTTCGAGGTAGCGATCTCGGAAATGGTTCCATCAGGGTTCAAGAACAGCGCATCATCAAATCCTTCGCGCTGCGCGGTGCGGCGGTGCTTCATCGCGCCGAACAGGCCGACGTGCTTCACCGCCGGGTCCTCGCGGCGGTACGAGATCGCTTGCAGCCGCCACGGCTTCGGCCGGCCAGACGCGGCCGGCCGGGTCGTGACGAGCACGCTCGGGTCCGCATCCGAACCGATCGCGCCCATCTCAAGCGCGGGATCGAAGATCGTAACCCTGACCGTGGTGCGCTGATCGCTGCTGGCCAGCGCCTTGCGGATGTAGTCGCGGACCCGGTCGGTGTCCAGGTCGACGCCGAACAGGTGCCGGGCATCCCGGGCCAAGCGCTGCATGTGGAGCGATAGACCGCGCACCCGGCCGTCCTCGACGAGCATCGAGGTGAAGTGCCCGTAGTTGGTCAAGGCCAGCGTCTTGACCTGGTCGCTGGTTGCAGGTGCGCCGTTCAACTCCATGCGCGCCAGCATCGCATCTCACCTGTCGTTTCTGAAGCGGCGCTGCACCGAAGTTCGGTGAAAGTTCAGGGACCCTGGTTCAGCGGAAGTTCAGCATTGGGGTAGCAGCAGGGCAGTTCTCTTCGCGCGATTAAGGCCGCAATCTTGAGGCACAGACAACGACAGCCCAGCCGAAAGCGGCGAAGCGAAGGGAAAAACCATGGCGAAGCAGACACTCCCCGGAATCCAGTCCAGCGGCGGAAGCTCGGCCCCGAAAATCATTTTCGGCCTCATCGCCATCGGCTTCGTGGCGCTCGTCATCAAGAGCCCGACCGAAGCCGCGCACCTGGTGTCGAACCTGATGACCGGAGCCGGTCACGTCGCCGAATCGCTCATGACCTTCTTGGAAGGGGTTAGCTAGTGCGCCCCGTGTCGGTCGCCTCGTCGGCGTGTTCGGCCAAGGACTCGATCTGCGCTTCGAGATCTTCCAACGCGGTATCGAACCGACGGACCTCGGCGCGAAGGTCGCTGACCTCGGCTCGGACCTTCTTCAGCTCGGCGGCGAAGTCGACATCCTCCGCGCGGTCCCGGACCTGCGCCCCGGCGTTCGGCCGGATCGTGACCGCACCCCGATCGCGGAGGAGCCGCACGGCAGCCATAGCCGTGTTGACCGCCACGCCGAACTCGTCGGCAAGACCCCGGTAGGTCGGCAACGCCGCCCCCGGTCGCAGGTCACCGGACTCGATCTGCGACAGCAACGCCTCGGCGACCCGGCGGCTAGCTGGGCGTTTGTCCTCGTCAGGAGCGCTCTCGACCACGGGGTCACCCTACCCAAACCGTCTTGAGACATGGGGTTGACACCACCCTCAACCCTCCCTAATGTCTTCAAACATCTGAGATGTCTTACGACATTCCGAAGGAGTTGAGATGACCGAGCTGGACATGGACGGCTTCCCGTACGGGCTCGCCGACTGCGAATCACCGCTGGAGGAATGGGAGCGGCTGAGCGTGCGGGACTACTGGGAGGCCGTGATCTCCGAGGAGTTGGGAGCGCCGGAGCGGCCAGCGTCGCCGCAGGTGTGGTCGGTGATGGGCTCGGGCGAGCGGGTGCGGTTGCGCCGTTACCAGCGGCGGGCTGGGAACGCGGTGCTGCGGCTGGTCACCGCCGAGACCGACTCTCCGTCCGCTGCGGAGCGCGGGGAGGCCGCCTGATGAGTCGGCGGCTGCGGTGGGTGCGGCTCTGGGACGGCCGCTGGGAGCTGGGCTGGATCTCTGCTGGCCTTCCGGCGTTCCCATTCCGCGGTGCCCCGTCCGGGCTGGCGACCCGCCGCCAACTGCGAGCAGCGGAGCTGTGCCCCGGCGGTCACGAACCGGCCGCGTTGCTGGAGTGGCGCGGCGGCCGCGCGTGGGCCGCGCTGTACCGGCTCGACCTCGCCCAGCCGAAGCGCATTCCGACCATCGCCCAGCGCCGTACGTTGCGCAAAGCCATGACCGCCCGGCGCACCTGCCGCACCTGCGGCCGCGATGCCGGGCACTGCCTGCCGACCACCACGCGCCAGTGCTGGACCTGCGATCCCGACAACCCCGACCAGCAGCAGCCCGCTGCTGCCTGACCAGGAAGAAGGACTTCATGAGCAGCGACTTCGCCATCCAGGTCAACGGCCGCAGCTACACCGCCGAGGACATCGCCGCGGGCACGCACCACGACGATCCGGCGATCTCCGAGTCCGGCAACAGCGCCATCAACGTCAATCTCGGGTCGGCCGTGGTCGGCATTCAGGCCGAGGTCATCTTCGGCGACATCACCTTCGACTGACCCGCTCTCGCACCCGTTCACTCGCTTCACTGTCCAGAAAGGACATTCCTCGTGGCACAGACCCGACGCCCCGACGGCAAGCCCGAAACCCCTGCCGACACGAAGTTCTTCGATCAGCGCGCGGGCGGGTACCGCGGGCCGATCGACCAGCACGGCAACGCCACGACCGAGCAGAAGTTCTTGGAAAGCACCGCGAGGAACTGGAAGCCCAACCGCAAGTAGCGGTGCCCCCGGCCCAGCCGTCCCGCCAAGAACCGCGCTGGGCCGGGGCTCCCAACCAATGCCTGATCAATCAGGAGGAATTCGATGCTAGTGCGCCTGTTCCGGCTCGTCGCCGCACCCGTGCGGGTGACGTTCCGGGGAGTGCGGCAAGTGGCCTTGCCGATCGCGCTGCTGATCGTGCTGTCGCTGTGCTCCGGGCTCGTGCGCACCACCGCGCTGTGTGCGTTCGCCCTGGTCGTGCTGCTGCGTGCCGCGATCGTGTCCGTCGACTACATCGCCGAACACGTCCCGGCGCCGCGACTGAACTGGGAGGTGGCCCGATGACGACGGCGACGAAAAGCGCCTACCCGGTCCCCGTGGACGACCTGCTGCCGCAGGCACGCCAGCTCTCCGCCGACCTCGGTGAGCTGCCGTCGCGGAACCGGTTGATGTCCGAACTGCGGATCGGCGCGAAGAAGGCCAACACGCTTCTGGACCTGCTCGACACGGCCGCGCCAGAGCCGCACACGGCGAACCTGGGTCGTCTGCACGTGGTTTCGTCGGCGGACTCGCAGGAATCCAGCGACGAACCGACGCAACCACTGCCCGAGGGACACGACGACGAGCACGCCCCGGGCCCGGAGCCTGCCGAGTCCGGTTCCGCCAATGCCGACGAGCCGGACGAACCGACAGCTCAGATCGCGCCGGAGCCGGTTGGTTCGGAGCAGGTCAGCAATCATGCGAGCCCGGGGCCGCCGGTGGTTGGTAGGCCGGTGCCGCGGTGGCCGGTGTTGTTGCTGGCGTTGCCCGCGTTCGTGGCGATCTGGTCCGGCTGGGTCGGCCTCGGGGGGCTGACCGGGTTCGGGATCGTGCACCCGCTCCCGGGCATTTGGTCCGGGTTCGAAGTGAACACGGCCATCACGCTGCCGATCGGGGTCGAGACCTACGCCGCCTACGCCCTGCGCGTGTGGCTGTCCGGCCGCGTGCCGCAGCGCGCTCGCCGGTTCGCCAAGGTCTCCGCGCTCGGCTCGCTCGCATTGGGTGCGCTCGGCCAGATCGCTTATCACCTGATGACCGCCACCGACATGACCACCGCCCCCTGGTGGATCACCACGTTGGTCGCCTGTCTGCCTGTGGCCGTGCTCGGCATGGGCGCCGCACTCACGCACCTGCTGCACACCGACCCTCCGGAGGTGTCCCCATGAACCAGCACCACGAGGAACACCACGACCAGGCCCAGCAGGAACCCGACACCGCGCGAGTGCTGCGGCTGCCGTCCGAACGCATCGACACTCCCAACAGCGCCACGGCCGGACCGGCTGACGAGTCCCGCGAGACCGAGGCACCCGAGGACGAACGCGCGGCAGAGTCGACCGAGCCGGATTCCGGCGAGTCGACGGTGATCGAGGGCGAGGTCATCGACTCGCCGCAGGTCGACCAGCCCGAAGCGAAGTCCGAGCCCAGCAACTCGCTGGCGCGGTCGGAGAAGCGGTTGCCGATCCTGCCCGCGTGGGCCAAGGACCCGCAGGAATTCCAGGCCACAGCCCGGTGGGCGCTCGGCTACGCCGGACACACCAGCGCTTATCACGCGGTGCGGTGCCCGATCTATCTCGGACGGATCCTCGCGCGGGTTCCGCAGGGCACCCTGCGCCTGATCCAAGCCGTATCTCGGTGGATCGGCGACGCCGAGGGCCGCGCCGTCCGGCACGCCTCCGCCCGGCGCGAGGACGCCGCCGAATATCTGAAGCTCTCGCAACAGCGGGACGGCCGAGTCCGTGCCCGAGCAGCCTTGGCGGCCGGTCTCGGCGCGGCCGGGATCGCCGCGATCGTGCTGGGTTATGAGCTGTTGCCGTCGCTGGTGCAGTGGGTGTCGGTGGCCGCCCTGGTCGGTGGGCTGGGCTGGTTGGGAGCCCCCTCGGACAAGCCGATCGCCTCGCGGGCGGTGGAGTCGACCAAGGTCCCCAAGCTCACCTCCGGTGCGGTCGAAACCGCGCTGGCCTCGCTCGGGATCTCGCTGATCAACCAAGCACTCGGCAAAGGCGGTTCCGGGGTCGGGTTCCCGCGGCCGATCGCGCGGGATGGCAAGGGTTGGCGTGCGGATATCGACCTGCCGCCGGGTGTGATCCCGGGCGACATCATGGAGCGCCGCGCCAAACTCGCCTCCGGGCTGCGCCGCCCCGTCGGCTGCGTGTGGCCCGAATCCGACAACAGCGAGCACGCGGGCCGGTTGGTGTTGTGGGTCGGGGATCAGGACATGCGCAAGGCCGCGCAACCGGCCTGGAAGCTGCGCAAAGGCGCTCAGGTCGATCTGTTCCAGTCGCAGCCGTTCGGCACCGACCAGCGCGGCCGATGGGTCGACCTCCGGCTGATGTTCACCAGCGTCGTCATCGGCGCGATCCCGCGCATGGGCAAAACCTTCGCCCTACGCGAGCTTCTGCTCATCGCCGCGTTGGACCCGCGGTCGCAGCTACACACCTACGACCTGAAAGGCACCGGCGATCTCGACCCCCTCGAACCCGTCACCCACGTCCACGGCGTCGGTGACGAGCCGGAGGAAATCGACAAAGCCGTGGCGGACATGCGCGGACTCCGCAAGGAGCTGCGGCGCCGGGCGAAGCTGATCCGGGACTTGGCCAAGCAGGGAATGTGCCCGGAAAACAAGGTCACCCCCGACCTGGCCAGCAAGCCCTCGCTCGGATTGCAGCCGATCGTCATCGGCGTGGACGAGTGCCAGGTGTGGTTCGAGCACCCCGACTACGGCGAAGAACTCGAAGACATCTGCACCGACCTCGTCAAACGCGGCCCCGCACTCGGCATCGTGCTCATGCTCGCCACCCAACGACCCGACGCGAAATCCCTACCCACGGGGATTTCCGCGAACGCCTCCACCCGACTGTGCCTGAAAGTCCAAGGACAGACCGAAAACGACATGGTCCTCGGCACCTCCAAGTACAAGCAAGGCGTGCGCGCCACGACCTTCGCGTGGGAAGACAAAGGCATCGGCTACCTCGTCGGCGAAGGCAGCGATGCGCAGATCGTGCGGTCGGTGGCCGGACTCGACGGACCCGCCGCCGACAAGATCGCCGCCTACGCACGGCACCTGCGGGAGCAGGCCGGAACATTGTCGGGCCACGCCATCGGCGAACAGTTGGAGTCCGAAGAGGACATCCGCCGGGACACGCTGCTCGACGACATCCTGACCGTGGTGCCCGAGACCGAGAAGAAGGTCTGGAACGAGCGCGTGATTGCCCGGCTCTACGAGCTCCGCCCCGACGTGTACGGCACCTACCGGGAAGCCGCCGATCTGACTGCCGCCTTGAAGCGGCACGGCATCCGCACCGCCCAAGTCTGGGGCAGCACCGACGACGGCAAGGGCGCCAGCCGCATCGGCATCACCCGCGCCGAGGTCGCCAACGAAGTAGCGGAGCGTAACCGTGGCAGCGGTGCCGCCTAGCCCTCGCCAGGTCTCTAGGTCTAGAGGTGGCCGCTTCTAGGTCTAGAGACCCCGCTAGACACCCATCCCCATCACCACCAGCGCCCTAGTGCCTAGAGGCGCCCGGGCCGACCTGTCTCAAAAACCGCCCAGGAGGCACCTGTGACCCCCGACGGCTCCACCACCATGTTCCTGCTCGCCATCCTGCTTCTGTTTACTCTGGGTTACGTCGCGAGTTGCAAGATCTGGCCGTTCAAGGCGTGCCGCACCTGCGAGGGCACCGGCAAGCTGCGCTCCCCGTTCATCCGCGCGATCCGCCACTGCCCGCCCTGCGGCGGCACCGGACTACGGCCGCGGATCGGGCTCAAGGCGTGGAACGCCTACCGCCGCGTCGCCCGCGACAACCGCCGCAACCGCTGACCGAACGAGCCGCGGTCCCGCCCGGCTGTCTCTGGCCGGAGCACCGACGGGCGGGACCACTTCACCCCTCACAAGGAGTGCCAACCCATGTTCGCAGAGTTCCTGCTGCCGTTGGCCGCTGTTGGCTGGGCCGCGATCGCCAGCGCGACGGCCGCTGTGTTGGACCGTCGCCTGCACACCGACGAGCTGACCGGGCTCGGCAACCGCGCCGCCCTCCAGCGCCGCGCTCGCCGCACCCGGTCCGGGCTGGTCGGGGTGCTGCTGATCGATCTGGACCAGTTCAAAGCCATCAACGACACCCACGGCCACGACTTCGGCAACCACGTCCTGGCCGCGCTCGGTGCACGCCTCGCCGAAGTCGTCGCGCCCGGTGAGCAGCCCGTGCGGCTGCACGGCGACGAGTTCGCCGTGCACCTCGGACACATCCCCGACCGATCGCACGCCCGGCAACGCGCCGAGGAGGTCACCGCAGCCCTCGCCGAGCCGCTGCACGTCGCCGATCAGCGCCTCACCGCACTCGGCAGCGTCGGCTTCGCCACCGGCACCGCCAGCACACCGCTCGGCGACCTGCTCGGCGCCGCCGACCGCCGGATGTACCGGGCCAAGCACGCCCGGCGGCGGCCGCCCGCGCTGCGCACCGCCCGGCCTCGGCGAGTCCGCGACCTGCCGCCACCCGACCACGCCGCATGAACCACTCGGAGGAGCACACCATGCACCACGCGCTCGACCTGGCCCTCTGGTTCGCCCGCCACGGCCTGCACGTCTTCCCGCTACGACCGTCCAGCAAGAAGCCGTTCGGCAACTGCCAGCGCTGCAAGGCCGACCAGTGCACCCCGCGCGAGTGCCGGTGCCTGACCGCGCTCCGGCCGTGCCATGGCTACCTCGCCGCGACCACGAATCCGTCCATGCTCCGGCGTTGGTGGACGCACACGCCCCGCGCCAATGTCGGGATCAGCGCCGGACCATCTGGGCTGGTCGTGCTCGACCTCGACCGCAAGCCCAAGCCCAAGGCACCCGCCGCGCACGACCTGGCGGCGCTCGTCGCTGACGGGTTGGGAGCCCTCGCTGCGCTCTGCTCAGCCGAGGGCGCGGCCGTGCCCGAGACGCTGACCGTGGCCACCCCGAGCGGCGGGCGGCATCTGTACTTCCGCACGGCGCACGGGCTCGATGTGCCCAGCGATGCCACCGGACGTGTGGGTTACCAGATCGATGTTCGCGCGCAGGGCGGCTACGTGGTCGCGCCCGGTTCTTCGATTAGCGCTCCGCCGGAGGACTCCGCCGGTAGCTACACGCGGATTTCCGGCACGACCGGCATCGCACCGCTGCCCGAGTGGCTGTGCCGCCGCGTTGTGCCGCCGCGCCCGTCGATCGGACCGCCCGAGGCTCCCAACCTGCAAGTGAGCCGGACGGGCAGTCATGCACCGGGCTATTGGCTCCGAATCTGGGAAGACGAACTGAGCAAGGTCGAGAACCGCGATGGCGAGCGGTGGCGCCTGGTCTACGCCTCCGCGCGGCGCCTGGCGAACCTCGCGGTTCACGACACCGCCCCGTGGTCCGAGAACGAGGCCATCGCCGCACTGGTCTCCGCCGCCGTCCGGCGCCGCAGACACACGGGCAAGCCGATCGAGGAATCCACCGCGCGCCGCAACGCCGCCCGCGGTTGGCAACGCGGCCACCGCGACGGTCCCGACTCGCTGTCCGGCTTCGGCCGCACCGCATGACCCGCCCTCACCGCACTCCCGGAGGTAGCAAGTGATGCTCGAACCCGCCCGCGAAGGCACCGCGCTGCTCGATGAGCTGCACGACGCCCTCACGCGGTACGTGATCCTGCCCAGCCCACACGCCACCGACGCCGTCGTGCTCTGGATCGCCGCCACGCACGCACAACTCGCATGGGCACACGCCCCACGGCTAGTGATCCGCGCACCCGAGAAGCGGTGCGGAAAGTCCCGCCTGCTCGACATCGTGGAAGCGACCTGCCACGACCCGTTCCTGACGGTGAACGCCAGCTCGGCGGCTGTGTACCGATCGATCAGCGACGACCCGCCCACGATGCTCGTGGACGAAGCCGACACGATCTTCGGCGCCAGCGCTGACGCGAACGAAGACCTGCGCGGGCTGCTCAACGCCGGGCACCAACGCAATCGGCCGGCCAAGCGCTACGACGCCGCCACCAACCGAGTCGAGTCCATCCCCACGTTCGCCATGGCCGCCCTGGCCGGGATCGGCACGATGCCCGACACCATCGAAGACCGCGCCGTCATCGTGCGGATGCGCCGCCGCGCACCCGGCGAAAAAGTCGCGCCCTACCGGCACCGCCGCGACCGGCCCGCCCTAACCGAACTCGCCGAACAGGTAGGAAAGTGGCTGCGCGGCGACCTCGCCCAGCTCGAACGTGCCGAGCCGGTCATGCCCATGGAAGACCGCGCAGCCGACACCTGGGAACCACTCCTAGCCGTCGCCGACCACGCCGGAGGCGACTGGCCCGACCGCGGCCGCCAAGCAGCCCTCGCACTCATCGCCGAGACCCAAGGCGACAACGAAGGAACCGTGCGAACCCGGCTGCTGGTCGACTGCCGCACCATCTTCGGCGACCACAACGAAATCGCCAGCGCCGAACTCGTCCGCCAGCTCAACACCGACCCCGAAGCGCCCTGGAGCGACTACGGCACCCACGGCCTGACCCAAGCCAAACTCGCCCGGCTGCTCGGCGAATTCGACATCAAGTCCGGCAACATCCGCTTCCCCGACGGCAGCCAAGCCAAGGGCTACCGCCGCAGCGACTTCCGCGACGCCTGGAACCGCTACTGCCCACCCACCACGGGTGAGGCGTCCCCGCCGTCCCAAGCGTCTCCGCCCAGCTCAGCGCGGGACGCCATACCTCACCGGGACGGCTCAACTCGTCCCACCGAACCCAACCGTCCCGGCCTGACCAGCATCGCGACACCCGGGACGGCTGGGACGGACACCCCTGCTAAGTCGACCGAGAAAGGAGCCGCGTGACCGACCGCTCCACCGATATCGCCGCCACACTCGCCAAGCTCGCCGCACTCCTGGCCGACCAAGAGCAGGACGAGCCCGCTCCCCCGGCGCCCGATCGAACCGTGCGCGCCATGCCGGAACGAGTGCTGCTGACCGTCGAGGAAGCCGCCAAACAACTCGGCATCGGCCGCACCACCGCCTACGCACTCGTCCGCTCCGGCGAACTCGACTCCGTCCAAATCGGCCGACTCCGCCGCATCCCCAAGGACGCCATCAACGACTACGCCGCACGACTCATCCACCACCAGCCCACCCAGCAGAACGCAGCGTAAAGGGGCACCCGTGGCGAAAAAGACCAGAAACGCCAACGGCCGTTCGAGCATCTACAAGGGCAAAGACGGCTACTGGCACGGCCGTGTCACGGTCGGCGTTCTCGACAACGGCAAGCCGGACCGCCGACACGTCATGCGGAAAACGCGGGCCGAGGTCGCCCGCAAGGTCTCTGATCTGGAGAAGGATCGTGAGGCGGGAACGGTGACCAAGCCGGGAAAGCCGATGACGGTCGACCAGTGGATCGGCCACTGGCTGGACGACATCGCGAGCATCACGACAACCGGGAATGGCTGGGATGCGTACTACTACGCCGTGAAACACATCAGGAAGCACGTCGGCGCCCACAAGCTCACGAACCTCCGGCCCGACCACCTGGAGAAGATGTACCGAAAGATGCAGGAATCGGGCTCGTCAGCTTCGACCGCGCACCAAGTGCATCGTACGATCCGCACTTCCTTGAACGAAGCGGTGAAGCGCGGCTACCTGACGAAGAACCCTGCATTGATCGCGAAATCTCCTCGCGTGGAAGAGGAGGAGGTGGAGCCCTTCAGCCGCGACGAGATCACCAAGTTGTTCGCGGTCGCCTTGCAGCAGCGGAACGCCTGCCGGTGGATCATCGCGATCTCGTTGGGGCTTCGCCAGGGCGAAGTTCTAGGGCTGCAATGGCGTGACGTCAACTTCGATGAAGGCACGTTGCGAGTCCGCGTGCAGCGTCCACGCCCGAAGTGGGAGCACGGTTGCGGCGCGACGTGCGGGCGGAAGCACGGGGGCCACTGCCCACAGCGCATCAATCTCCGGCCGGAGACGAAGACGCCGAAGTCAGCCGCCGGTCGCCGTCCGGTCGGGCTGCCGGAATCGTTGCTTGAGTACCTGAAGCAGCACCGCGAGGAGCAAGCCGCCGAGCGTGCGACGGCCGGAGACCTCTGGGCCGGTGAAGATTGGTTGTTCGCCACTGAGACCGGCCATCCCATCAACCATCGCACCGACCTGGCGCATTGGAAGCGGCTCTTGGCCGACGCCGGTGTTCGGGACGCCCGGCTGCACGACGCCCGACACACGGCCGCGACTGTCCTGGTGGAGCTCGGGATCTCTGACCCGGCGGCGATGAAGGTCATGGGCTGGTCCAATCCAAGCGTTGCCAAACGTTACCAACACGTCGGCAACGCGGTACTCGGAGATATCGCCGAACGGGTTGGTTCCCACCTCTGGTAGGACGTCGAGTGAATGAAACTGCTCTAAAAAGCCGAGGTTCTTTGGGGCAGTTTCATTCAGGACAAGCGGCGCGTGGACAATTTTCGGTAGCGCTCGGCGAGATGATCCCGGAGCCGTGCGTGGCGGAATTGATAGACCGCACCTGCGGTTCGTAGTACGCCAAGGACGTTGGCGTCTTCGAGGAATCGCTTCGGGCGCCACGGCAACCGCCCGGTCAGAGGCAGCCACAGCCTCGCGAACAGCAGCCAGCGTCCCCATGCCGAGAGCGCCAATCGAATTAATGGAATCAAGATTACGATTCTCATTAAGAATCCGAATGGGCCTGCGAGCACGGCCACGAACACCATCGCCATTGCCATTCCGATGAGCGTGACCGTTCGGTCACGGGTCAAGAGTGTCCACGTGCTAGTGGTATGAGGATCGGAGGTATCTCCGAGAGCTACTACGACAATACTTGGGAACCCGAGTATGAGCCCGAGCGTAAGCCCGTACGTAAGACCGTACGTAAAACCGTACGTAAGCCAGACCGTGAGCCCGTTCGTGGTCACGTCCAGTTGCCAGGCCGTGAGCCCGTTCGTGATCCTCTCCGCAAGCCCGTACGTAAGCCCGACCGTGAGTCCCACCGTGAACTCGAAGGTGGATATCTTGAGGTAGGTCATCCACCCGTCGCGTGATTGACCGCCTCGCCGACGCATGCTTAGACGCAGTCGCTCCGGTTTCCGTGTTCGTCCACGCGAAAATCGGACTTCGTTAACCAACCCGACCACGAACCCGACCGCGAGCCCGAGCGTGAGCCCGTCCATAAGCCCGTACGTGAGTCCCTGCGCAAACCCATCCACAAGCCCTTTCGCGAGCCCGGTCGTGAATCCGACCGTGAGTGCAACGATTGCTGCGGTGATGAGGACGCGGGTCCGGCGGTGGAGGGTGGTGTGCAGGTGCCACCAGGTGAGGTCGTGGGTGTCGCGCCGTTGGAGGTGGGTGGCGAGGTAGCCGAGCCAGTGACGGACCCGGGCGGGGTCCCAATTCGGGGTACGCGATCTACCTACACCGGTGTCAGGGTGCGCGTAGACGGTGGTGAGGTACTCGTCCAGAAGATGGTCTTCCACGACCGTTTTGGTGGGGAAGCGCTGGCTGGCGAGCAGATCGAGTGGCGTGCGGCCTGTCTCGTCGTTGTAGACGGTGCGGGCGAGCACGACCATCAACGGAGTGGTCAGCACACTGGCCAGGTCTTGGCTGACGCTTTCATCCGGCTCGGCGGCAAGGCGCTCGAAAACCTCGTCCCACGCGGGCGCGCGGTCTTTGCTGGTTGTGTGGCACAGGTAGTCGCGGGCCTCGTCGAGGGTGAGCGGTTCGAGGGTGATGGCCGCCGCACCGCTGACAGCCTTGATTCCGCGCGCGGCCACGGCATATGCGTTCGGCCGGCTGGTGACTATCAGCGGCAGGTCCAGAGTGCCGATCCTTTTGATCGCACCGGAGTGATGACGTTCGGGGACCTCGTCGAACCCGTCCAGGACGGGCAGGACGAAGCCACCTTCGATCAAGAGCTCGGCCTGCTTCGCCCTGGTGGTGGCGTCGCGTGCTTCTAGGTAGGGGAAGTCCTGGACCAGTTGCTGGGTCAGCCATTGAGGTAACTCGGTTTCGGTGGGGTTCCAGCCGCCGAGGCTGAACAGCACCGGTACCGGCCCGGCGTGCTCGGTTTCCCGTTTTTTGAGCAAGCCGAGGATGAGGCGATGGGCGAGCACGGTCTTCCCCGCACCGGCCTCACCGAGGATCACCAGCCGTCTCGACGGGACGGCCTCGTAGGTGTCCAAAATCTCCGTGAACCGCCCGTCCAACGGCACCGGTTCGGCGCTGCCGTAGATCTTCTCCGGGCGGTCGAACAGGTTGTCCGCGGCGGTGTGCCAGCGCACCGGCAACGCGTCCCAGTCGCGGATGCCCCACTTGCCTAGCTCCCGATCGCTCGCCGAGCGCACCTGCCCGGCGAGACTCCGGAGCAGACGTTCTTGCTCCTCGTCGAGACTCCGTCGCTCGGGGGAACCGAACGATATCGAGGTAGGGCCTTGGCTAATACCGAACTGGACGCTGTTCCCGCCCACCCGGCCGCTGAGGTCGTTGTGGGTCTCGTTGTCCCCTGCCACCTCGCACAGTGTGCCGCAAAAGATCTACGCAATGTAATGCTCTTCGCGAAGTACGTCGCCGCAGGTGGGTGGTCATGAAGATCGCGGCTCATTCCTGCGAACCGCTCGACCGCTGGGAACAAGCAGCCTGGAACGGTCCGGCACGGCCGTACTGAGACTAAAACTGAGACTAGGCACAAAGGAGGACGGGGGGAGTGATCCTCACCCGGCTCTGTTCTTGCTGGTCAGCGGCGCGGAAGCGGGGGGATTCGAACCCCCGGACCCTCTCAGGTCGCTCGCTTTCAAGGCGAGTGCATTCGGCCGCTCTGCCACGCTTCCAACGTTGGAGCGTAACCGTCCGCGCTTCGCCGCGGACAGCGGGGCGGCCGAGGACGAGTGGCCCCGGGGACGGCGGGTGGCGTCGTGAGCTGCGGTGTCGTGCTCGGTGCGCGGGAAAAATCATTTGCGGGGCGATCGTCGAGGATGGTTGTCTGCGTGGTCGGCTGTCGGCGGCGGAGGGGGATGCTGACGTGACGCACGCGGTCGAAGTGCGCGAGTTGGTCAAGAGGTTCGACGGCGGATCACCGCCCGCGGTCGACCGGTTGAGCTTCCAGGTGCACAGCGGGGAGATCTTCGGGCTGCTCGGGCCGAACGGCGCGGGCAAGACGACCACCGTGGGAGTGCTGACCACCCGGGTGCTGCCGAGCGGTGGATCGGCGCAGATCGGCGGCGTGGACGTGGCCGCCGATCCCGTTTCGGCGCGCCGGAAGGTGGCCGTCGTGCCGCAGCGGGTCAACCTGGACCGCTCGCTCAACGCGCGGCAGAACCTGACGTTCCACGCCGCTTACCACGGTGTTCCGCGGGCCGAGCGGAATCGGCTGGCCGACGGGCTGCTGGAGCGGATGGGGCTCGCGGACAAGCGAAAGGCGCGGGTGGACGACCTCTCCGGCGGCCAATCGCAGCGGTTGATGATCGCGCGGGCGCTGATGCACCGCCCGGAGGTGCTGTTCCTGGACGAACCGTCCACCGGGCTGGACCCGCAAGCCCGGCTGTTCGTGCACGACCGCATCAGCGAGCTGCGCGCGGAGGGCGTGACGGTGCTGCTGACCACGCACGACATGGACGAGGCCGAGAAGCTGTCGGATCGGGTGGGCATCGTCGACCACGGGCGACTGCTCACATTGGACACTCCGGCCGCGTTGATCAAATCGCTGCCGGGCGGCGGCACGGTGGACGCGGCGATGCGGGCCGACGGGGCCGACGCCGACAAGGCGCGTGCGCTGCTCACCGACCTGCCCAGAGTCGAGCAGGTCGAGCAGATCGCCGGGCACGACGACGGCCAGCTGCGGCTGCGGCTCTACTGCGGCGGGGAGCCCGCGGAACTGCTCGGCCCGGTCGCGCGGGTGCTGCACGAGCACCAGGTGCCGGTCACCGAGCTGTCGCCGGGGTCGGCGACGTTGGAAGACGTGTTCATCGACTTGACCGGCCGGGAGCTGCGATGACCGACACGGATGCCGGGCGCGCGCCGCTGCCGGCGGGCGCGGAACCACTTGCGGGGAACATGGCGGCTCGGCTGCGGGCGTTCACCGCGGTACTGGGCCGCGACGTGTTCGTCACCGGCCGCGAAATGCCGAGCTTCCTGGCGCAGGTGCTGGTCCAGCCAGTGGCGATCCTGTTCATCTTCGGCAAGGTGCTCGGCTCGCTCGGCTACACCCAGCCCGGGTACGAGCAGATCCTGCTGCCGGGCATGATCGCGATGAACGCTTTCCTGGTCGCGTTGCAGAACACGTCGTTCCCGCTGGTGTTCGACTTCTCCTACTCGCGGGAGATCGAGGACCGGCTGCTGGCACCGATGCCGGTGAGCTGGGTCGCGGTGGAGAAGATGCTGTTCGGTGCGGCTCGGGGACTGTTCGCGGCGGTGCTGATGATCCCGCTGGGGATGTGGATGCTCGGGCGGATCAGCTGGGACCTCGGCGGGCTCTGGTTCGCGGTGCTGTGCATGCTGCTCGGTTCGCTGACCGGGGCGGCCGTGGGGATGACGGTGGGCACGATCGTGCCGCCGCGGCGCATCAACATCATCTTCGCGGTGATCCTGGCGCCGCTGATGTTCACCGGGGCGACGCAGTTCCCGTGGACGCAGCTGGGGAATCTGCGCTGGTTCCAAGTGCTTTGCGGGTTCAACCCGCTGACCTACGTCAGCGAAGGGATGCGCGGAGCGCTGCTGCCGGACGTTCCGCACCTGGCGCCGTGGGTGTGCGTGCTGGTGCTGGTGGGCGCGTGCGCGTTGTTCGGTGCGCTGGGGATCGTGTTCTTCCTGCGGCGGGCGTTGGACTGAGCGGCCCGTTGGCGCGAACGGGCCGCTCACCCGTCAGATCCGCGCGTGCGAGCCGAGCATCGGCGGTTCCTCCGCGGCCAGGGCGCGGCTGCCCCGGTGCACGCTGCCGGTGCTTTCCGCGTACGCACCGATCGTCGTGGCCAGCGCCTTGGAATTCCGCTCCAGCGCCACCTCGTCCACATTGGACAGAGTGTCGGCCGGGCCGTGGTAGTTCAGGTCGTACGGCTGCCCGGCCGTGCCGCCCCACTCCGCGGCCTGCTGCTCGGTCTTGAGGTCCTCGGCACCGGTGAACAGCCCGCCGGACGGGATGCCGTTCGCGATGAACTCACCGTAGTCGGAACGGCCGTCGAAGTCGGTGCCCTGCAGCCGCACGCCCTGCGCGGCCATCGCCGCGGTGAGGTCGCGTTCGATCGCCGCGGAACCCTCCGGCCCCGGGCCCGCTCCCACGCCGTCGGAGTCGTCGCCGTCGTAGGCGAAGTAGCCCGCGTTCGGCGACCCGATCATGTCGAAGTTCAGGTACAGCGCGATGTCCAGCCGCTGCTCGAAGCTCAAGCCCTGCACGTACTTCGTCGAGCCGACCAGGCCGGACTCCTCGGCACCCCAGAAGGCGAACCGCACCGCGTTCGGCGTGCCCGGCTCGCCGCCCAGCCGCAGCGCGGTCTCCAGCAGCCCCGCCGTGCCGGTGCCGTTGTCGTTGATGCCCGCGCCTTCCGGAACGCTGTCCAGGTGCGCACCGGCCATCACCACGTTGTCCGGGCGGCCGGTGCGGGTCTGCGCGATGACGTTGCGGGTGGTGATGTTCTCCAGCCGCGATTGCACGTCCAGGTGCACCTGCGCACCGGCTCGACCTGCGAGGTCCGCTCCGACGGCCCGAGTGACGCCCGCGGTGGGAATGCGCGCGTCCGCGGGGTCGCCGAGCGTGCCGCCCAGCGGTCCTTCCGCGTTGTTGTAGATGATCGCGGCTGCCGCACCGAGGTCGGCTGCGACTTGCTGCTTCTGCGCGAACGAGCAGGATCCGCGCTGGACCAGCACGACCTTGCCCGCCACGTCGGCCGGGAAGTCGGCGGCTTCGCAGCCGGGTGTGTCGTCGACCGCGGCCACCGACAGCGGCGCGGTCAGCCCGCCCCGCGGTGTCGCCGGGGAGTATTCGAGGGCGTCGCCTTCGGTCGGCGAGCCGTCCACGTCCAGCGCGAACGAGTCGAGCCGGTATGCCTGGTAGTCGAACTCCGGTGTGCGCACGTCGAATCCGGCGTTCCGCAGCTTCCCGGCGACGTAGTCCACACTGGACTCGTATCCGGGCAGGCCGGAGGCCCGGTTGCCGTCGTGGGTGTCGGCGATGCGCTGCAACGCCACCAGGTGCCGCTGCACCCGGTCCACATCGACCCGGTCGCCGAGCCCGGCGGGGGCGGCGGAAGCGGGCGCGGCCGCGAGGACCGTCGCGGCGCAGGTCGCGAGCACGGCCGCTAGGCGGCGCCTCGATCTCACAACGCTCATGCTGTTGTCTCCCCGGCAGGTGAGGTTCGCCGGGCGTTCCCCGGCTCCGCCAAGATTGCCCGAAATCCGTCCGGTTCGGCAGGTTTTCCCAAGATTGCCGGAGTTCGCAGGCGTACTAGTGTCGTTGGCATGTACGCGATCGCTATCCGTGAGCCGGGCGAACCGGACGTGCTGGAGTGGACCGAGCAGGCCGATCCGCGGCCGGGCCCCGGCGAAGTGCTGCTGGAGGTGGCCGCGGCCGGGGTGAACCGGGCGGACCTGGCGCAGCGGCAGGGAAACTACCCGCCACCGAAGGGCGCCAGCGAGGTGCTGGGGCTGGAGTGCTCCGGCACCGTCGCGGAACTCGGCGATGATGTGCGGGACTGGCAGGTCGGCGATGAGGTGTGCGCGCTGCTGGCCGGTGGCGGTTACGCGGAGCGGGTCGTGGTTCCCGCGAGCCAGCTGCTGCCGATCCCCGAAGGCGTGGACTTGGTGGACGCGGCCGGTCTGCCGGAGGTCGCCTGCACCGTGTGGTCCAACGTGGTCATGGAGGGCGGTCTTTCGTCCGGCCAGCTGCTGCTGGTGCACGGCGGCTCCGGCGGGATCGGCAGCAATGCGATCCAGATCGGGCGTGCGCTCGGTGCCCGGGTCGCCACGACCGCGGGCGCACCGGAAAGCGTGCAGTTCTGCCGCGAGCTCGGCGCCGACCCGGTGATCAACTACCGGGACGAGGACTTCGCCGAGGTGGTCAAGGGGCTCGGCGGCGCGAACGTCGTGCTGGACAACATGGGAGCGTCCTATTTGGACCGCAACCTGTCCGCGCTGGCACCGGACGGGCACCTCGCGGTGATCGGGATGCAGGGCGGCCGCAAGGCCGAGCTGGACATCGGCCGGATGCTGGTCAAGCGGCTGCGGATGTCGGTGCTCGGGCTGCGCGGGCGGCCGGTGGACGGGCCGAACGGCAAGGCCGCCATCGTCGCCGACGTGCGGGAGAAGCTGTGGCCGCTGGTCGCCCGCGGCGAGGTGCGCTCGCTCGTGCACCACCGCATCCCGCTGCCGGAGGCGACCCGCGCGCACTCCCTGATGGAAGCCGGTGGCCTGCGCGGCAAGATCCTGCTCACCCGGCCCTGAGCACGGCCGGGCGGTCGCGCTCATCCGGTGAGCGCGACCGCCCGGCGCCCCGGAATGCCGAAGCGGATTCCTGCCGTGCTCCGTCCGGAGGAAAGCGGCAGCGGTTCGCGCCCAATTCGCGGAACGCTCAGTCGCGCACGCCCGCCCGGACGGCACCGTCCCGGACAATCGTGCCGATGCGCTGGACGAAGCGTTCTTCCGGCGTGCCGAACGGGTTGTCGGTGACCAGGTAGGTCCAGGTGGACGTGGGACGCTTCAACCCCATGGACTCGAGGTCGACGCCGTCCGCGGTGATCGACGCGTCCAGGAAGGTCCGGACCGAATCCGCGTAGACGCCGGGGAAGAACTCCCGGAATTGGCGGACCGCGATCCGGTGGAATTCGTCCAGCGGGTTCTCCCTGGCCAGCGCGCGCAGGTGGATTCCCTCGCGGACATCGGCGAGGAAGGCCAAGTGCTCGGTCCAGTGCCGGTCGAGGTGGTGGAGCACGATCGCGCGCGCGGCCGCATCGAGCGCCCGCTGCCCGGCCGAATCGTGCAGTTCCCGGTAGCGCTGCGCACACCTGTCCGCGAGCTGGCGGGCGGCCTGATCGGCGTGCAACACCTCGTCGCGGTGCGCCAGCACGGCGGTGCGCTGCACGTTGATCAGGTGGTTGTAGCGCCACGTCGTGCGCTGGTTCTCCAGGTGCGCGCCCGCCGCCACCCGCTGGGCGTGCTCCACCGTCGACTGCGCGCGTTCGTCGTGCACCAGTCCGTCCGCATCGACCTGAGCGGGCGCCCGGCGATCCGGCGCATTCCGCTGGACCAGCTCGTCATCGATGCTGGTGAACAGCACCGAATCGCCGGGATCGCCCTGTCTCCCGGCCCGTCCGCGCAGCTGATCGTCGAGCCGGATCGTGTGGTACCGCCCGGTGCCGACCAGGCACAGCCCGCCGAGCCGCACCACCTCCTCCCGGCCCGCGCCGTCCGGCGAACCCAGCCGGATGTCGGTGCCGCGACCGGCCATCTGGGTGGAGATCGTGACCCGTCCGCGTTCGCCCGCCCGCGCGATCAGCGCTGCTTCTTCCGCGTCGTTGCGGGCGTTGAGCACGACCCCGGGCACGCCGGCTGCGACGAGCCGGGCCGCCAGCCGTTCGGACTCGGCCACGTCCAGCGTCCCGAGCAGCACCGGCCTGCCGGTGGCGTGCGCTTCGGCGACGTGCTCGACGATCGCGGTCTCCTTCTGCTCGACCGCGGCGTGCAGCCGATCCGGGTGATCGCGGCGGATGCAGGGCACGTTCGTCGGTATCGCGGCCACCGGCAGCCGGTAGAACTCCCACAGCTGCTCGGCGACCGGCACGGCGGTACCGCTCATCCCGCACGCGGTCCGGTAGCGCTCGATCAGCGCCTGCACCACGGTCGAGTCGAGCACTTCGCCGGTGGGGCTGGCCGGCACTCCCTCCTTGGCTTCCACGGCGGCTTGCAGGCCGTCCGGCCAGCGCTGCAGCAGCGCGACCCTGCCGCGCGAGTCGTCGATCAACTCCACCTTGCCGTCGCGCACCAGGTAGTCGACGTCCCGGCGCAGCAGCGCGTGCGCGTGCAGCGCGACGTGCACCTGGCTGAGCCGGTGCCCGCGCCCCGGCGCGTACAGGTCTTCCTCGCCCAGCGCGCGTTCCACCCGCTCCAGGCCCGCGTCGTTGAGGTGGACGTTGCGCCCTTCCGCGTCCACCTCGTAGTGCTCGTCGGGGCGCAGGCCGCGGACGACTTCCGCGACGAGCGGGTCACCTTCGGCGCCCTCGGCCGCGCCCGCCAGCACCAGCGGAACCCGCGCCTCGTCCACCAGCACCGAGTCGGCCTCGTCGACCAGCACCACGTCCGGGGCCGGCAGCACCAGCTCGCCGGGATCGGTGCGCATCCGGTCCCGCAGCACGTCGAAGCCGAGTTCGCGCACCGGCACGTAGGTCACGTCGGCCTCGTACGCCGCGGCCCGGCCTGCTCGGGTGGTGTGCTGATCCACCCAGCTCACGGACACGCCGAACGCCTCGAAGAGCCCGCCCATCCACGTCGCGTCGCGCTGGGCGAGGTAGTCGTTGACCGACAGGACGTGCACCCGCCGCCCCTGCATCGCGAAACCCACCGCTGCCAGCGCGCCGGAGAGCGTCTTGCCCTCCCCGGTGGCCATCTCCACCACGTGCCCGGTGAGCAGCCCCAGCGTGCCGAGCAGTTGCACGTCGAACGGGCGCTCGCCCAGCCGGTGGCGAGCCGCTTCCCGCCCCAGCGCGCAGGTCTCGATCAGTTCGGCGCGGCCGAACTCGCGCTTGCCGCGCAGCTGGGTGATGGCGCGCTCCCACTCCGGCGCGGAGAGCGCACGCACCGCTTCTTCCCGCGAACCGGCCGCGGCCACCCATTGCCGGCAGCGCTTCAGATCCGCGGTTCCCGGACGTTCCAAAAAACGCCGGATCCGATCACGAAGCCGCATGGGCACTCCTCGTGGTGGGCAGCTCGCCAACCGCACGATACGCCGCTACCGGAAAGTGCCGGGGAGACTGCGCGAACACCCGGCTTTCGTCCTCACCGATCCGGAACGCAGAATTTTCGCTCGACCGTCCGGAACGGGTTTTCCCGGAATGCTCAACCGAGATCCGCGACCGCCCGCAACAACTGGTCCACTTCGTGAGCGTTGGTGTAGTGGGTGAGCCCCACCCGCACCGCTCCCCCGACCTCGCCGGCGCCGAGCACCGCGAACACCCCGTGCGTGCCCGGGTCGGCGAACGCGCACACCCCGCGCTCGGCCAAGTGCTCGATCGCATCGACGGCCTTCACCCCGTCGACCGTGAAAGCCATCGACGGCACCCGCCGCATGGCGTCGCCGATCACCATGACGTGCCGCAGCCTGCGCAGGCCGTTGGTGAGGTTGGCCAGCAGGCCCGCTTGGTACGACTTCACCGAACCCAGCGAGGTCAGCAGCCGTTCCCGGCGCGGGCCGAGCGCCGCGTCGTCCAGCCCCGCCAGGTAGTCCACGGAGGACACGAGCCCCGCCAGCAGCGGGTAGGCGTGCGGGCCCAGTTCCAGCCGTTCGGCCCCGTCCGAATCCGGTTCCAGCGCCGCGGGCGGCAGCTGATCGATCATCCCCGGGTCGCGGAACACCAGCGCACCGACCGGCGGCCCGCCCCACGCCGAAGCGTTCAGCGCCAGCACGTCGGCGCCCAGCGAGGTGATGTCCAGCGGCAGGAACGGTGCCGCCGCGGAGGCGTCCACCACCACCAGCGCGTCGTGCGCGGCGGCCAGGTCAGCGACCTGGCGCACCTCCGGGCGGGTGCCGACCGCACCGGAAGCGGCCGTGATCGCGACGACCTTCGTGCGGTCGCCGACGAGGTCCCGGTACTGCCACGCGGGCAGTTCGCAGGTCTCGATGTCCACTTCGGCCCACCGCACCTGGCAACCGGATCGCTGCGCCGCGCGCTGCCAGCACACCACGTTCGCCGGGTGGTCCAATCTGGACACCACGACGTCGTCGCCGATCACCCAGCTGTCCCCGAGCCCGTCGGCGAGCCGTTGCAGCAGCACGCCGGAGTTCGGCCCGAGCACCACCCCGGCGGGATCGGCACCCACGAGATCGGCCAGTGCGCGACGGGCGGCGTCCACGATGGCCTCGGCGCGCTGCGAAGCGGGGAAGATCCCGCCGGGTCCGGAAACCGGCGCGCGCAGCGCGGTGGAGACCGCGGTCGCGACCTGCTCGGGGACCTGCATTCCGGCCGGGGCGTCCAAGTGCACCCACCCGTCGCCGAGCGCGGGGAACAGCCCGCGCACAGCAGCGACGTCGAACGCCATGGACCTACGGTACGCAGCGATGGGAACCCGCTGATCGCCGGGTGCCGCGCCGGTCGGCGGCGCCCGGCCCGGCGGGCACGGCAGGATGGTGGGCATGAGCGAGAACGAGCAGGACCAGCGCCAAGTGTTCGTCGTCGGCGAGGGCACCCCGCTCGGCGGGGACGCCGCCGCGGCGACCGAGCACGGCGAACGGGAGAACGTCGGCGAACTCGTCGAGCAGCCCGCGAAGGTGATGCGGATCGGCACGATGATCAAGCAGCTGCTGGAGGAGGTGCGCGCGGCGCCGCTGGACGAGGCCAGCCGCAACCGGCTAAAGGAGATCCACCAGTCCTCGATCCGGGAGCTGGAGCAGGGCCTGGCCCCGGAGCTGATCGAGGAGCTGGAACGGCTGTCGCTGCCGTTCACCCAGGATTCCACCCCCTCGGAGGCCGAGCTGCGGATCGCGCAGGCGCAGCTGGTGGGCTGGCTGGAAGGCCTGTTCCACGGGATGCAGACGGCGCTGTTCGCGCAGCAGATGGCGGCGCGGGCGCAGCTGGAGCAGATGCGCCGCGGCCTCCCGGCGGGCAGCGGCGAGGAGGACAACGCGGCGAGCAGCAGCACCGGCCAGTACCTGTGACCGTTGTGTCCAGGGCTGTCCGCTATGAGCGATCTTGCTCGCGGATGCCGCCCTCTGCCCGGTGACGACACCCCGATCGGTACTCTGACGCACCGTGCAGGCCACGAGCACGATCGAGAGAGCCCCGGCTCCGCCCGAGACTTCGTCGCGGACCTGGCGAAAAGCGTTCACCGACCTCGCCGAGGGTGCCAAGCAGCGCGAGCTGTGGGCGCACCTGGGCTGGCAGGACATCAAGCAGCGATACCGCCGTTCGGTGATCGGACCGCTGTGGATCACCATCAGCATGGGCGTGATGGTGACCGGGCTGGGCATCCTCTACGGCAGCCTGTTCGGCTCGCCGCTGCACCAGAAGCTGCCGCACCTGGCGGTCGGCTTCATCATCTGGGAGTTCATCCGCAACTGCGTCACCGAGGGCACCGAGGTCTTCATCAAGAACGAAGGCCTGATGAAGCAGCTGCCCGCGCCGCTGAGCGTGCACATCTACCGGCTGGTGTGGCGGCAGACCCTGTTCTTCGTGCACAACCTGGTCATCTACTTCATCCTGCTGATCATCTTCGCGTTCACCGCGAATCCCATCCCGGTGACCTGGACCGTGATCGCCGCGGTGCCCGCGCTGTTCCTGATCATGCTCAACGGCATCTGGGTCGCGACCCTGTTCGGCGTGGTCGCCACCCGGTTCCGGGACATCCCGCCGGTGATCCAGAGCCTGATGACGATGGCGCTGTTCATGTCCCCGATCACCTGGGGCATGTTCGAGTTCGACCACAACCCGCAGAACGCCTGGCGGCAGGTCTTCGTCGACGGCAACCCGCTGTCGCACTACATCGCCATCTTCCGCGATCCGTTGATCGGCTTCGACCAGCACCTCTACCACTGGTACTGGGTGCTGGGCTGCACCGTCGTCGGCTACTTGCTCGCCGCGGTGGTGCTGCGCAACTACCGTGCCCGCGTCCCCTACTGGGTCTGAGGGAGATCGAAAAGTGGTCAGCATCGACGTCTGGAACGCGGCGGTCGACTTCCCGATCTTCGACGCGAAGTCCCGGTCGCTGAAGAAGGCCGTGCTCGGCAAGGCCGGCGGCAAGATCGACTCGGACAGCAAGGTCCCGATCATCGAGGCGCTGCACGACATCGACCTGCACCTGCAGCACGGCGACCGGTTGGCCCTGGTCGGGCACAACGGCGCGGGCAAGTCCACGCTGCTGCGGCTGCTCGCGGGCATCTACGAGCCGACCCGCGGCAGCGCCCGCGTGGTGGGCAAGGTGGCGCCGGTGTTCGACCTCGGCGTCGGCATGGACCCGGAGATCTCCGGCTACGAGAACATCATCATCCGCGGGCTGTTCCTCGGCATGAACCGCCGGGAGATGGAGAAGCGGATGGACGAGATCGCCGAGTTCACCGAGCTCGGCGACTACCTGGACATGCCGCTGCGCACCTACTCCACCGGGATGCGGGTGCGGCTGGCGATCGGCGTGGTCACCTCCATCGACCCGGAGATCCTGGTGCTCGACGAGGGCATCGGCGCGGTCGACGCGGACTTCCTGGAGAAGGTGCGGGACCGGTTGAAGGAACTGGTGAAGCGCTCCGGCATCCTGATCTTCGCATCGCACTCGGACGAGTTCCTGATGGAGCTGTGCGACACCGGCCTGTGGATGGACAAGGGCTCCATCCGCGAGCACGGTTCGCTGCGCAGCGTCCTGACCGCCTACAAGGGCAAGGACCCGTACGAGAACCTCAGTCCGGACGCGCTGGCGAAGATCACCTCCGCCGCCGGCGCCACCATCGGGAGCGAAGAAGGCTCATGAGCACCGACTCCGCCGAGCGGTCCGCCCTGCCCGCGGACTCCGTGGTCGCGGTGATCGTCACCAGGAACCGCCGCGAGCTGCTGGCGGAATCCCTCAAGGTGATCGCCACCCAGACCCGGGTGCCGGACCACCTCGTGGTGGTCGACAACGGCCCGGACCAGCCCGCGCGGCCGGTCGTCGAGGAGTGCCCGATCCCTTCGACGTACCTGCCGTCGCACCGCAACCTCGGCGGCGCGGGCGGTTTCGCGCTGGGCATGCTGCACGCGCTGGCGCTCGGCGCGGAATGGGTGTGGCTCGGCGACGACGACGGCAGGCCCGCCGACGACCACGCGTTGCGGACGCTGCTGGACGTGGCCGTGGAGCGGAAGCTGGCCGCGGTCTCGCCGGTGGTGGTGAACATCGACCGGCCGGACAAGCTGGCGTTCCCGCTGCGCCGCGGGCTGACCTGGAAGCGGCACCCGGAGGAGCTGGCCGACTCGGACGGGGACTTCCTGCCGGGCATCGCGTCGTTCTTCAACGGGGCGCTGTTCCGCGCGAGCGCGCTGGACGTGGTCGGCGTGCCGGACTACCGGTTGTTCTTCCGCGGCGACGAGGTGGAGCTGCACCGCCGCGTGGTGCGTTCCGGGCTGCCGTTCGGGACCTCGCTCAAGACGCGGTTCGTGCACCCGGACGGCTCGGACGAGTTCAAACCGATGCTCGGCGGCCGGTTCCACGCGCAGGACCCGCCGGACGCGAACAAGCGCTACTACACCTACCGCAACCGGGGCTACCTGCTCTCCCAGCCGGGGATGCGCAAGATCGGGGCGCTGGAAGTGCTGCGCTTCGGCCTGTACTTCATCGGGCACCGCCGCGACCCGAAGGCGTTCCTGGAGTGGCTGCGCCTGGTCCGGCAGGGGCAGCGGGAGCACTTCTACCGGCGCTGAGCACCTCCGCACCGTTCCTTTCGTCCGCCGCGGGCCGATGCCGCGGCGGACGAACTCGTTTCGGACCGGCCACGAGCGCGGCCTCGCACCTGCCGTCGCAGTCGAGTCACCGGAGTGTCACAGGATGCTGAGAGCCGCCTGAGAGTCACTCGATCGAGCCTGCTCATAGCGTCGGCAATGATCTCGTTGCGGTACCTCACGAACGCGCCGAAGGCCCCCGGACCAGCGACTACTATTGTGCTGGCGTGCTTAACGGGCAGCAGGAAGACAGTCGCAAGGACGATCGGGACGAGTCGTCCGCTCCTCCGGCGGTGGAAGACCCGGCGAGCCCCGCCGCGGGCAGGCGCGAGCCCTCCGCGAAGCGGTTGACGCTGTTCGCCTCCGTGCTCGGGCTGCTGGGCGCGGTGCTGGCGATCGTCGTGCCCTTCCTGCCGGTGAACCACGAGATCAACACGTTGCGCTGGCCGACGGCGCAGGGCACCAAGTCCGTCTCCGCGCCGCTGGTGAGCTTCTCCCCGGCGTGGATGGACGCCAACGTGCCCTGCGAGTCGATGCGCAGCCTCGACGCGCGCACCCCCGGGGTGGCGAACGTGCTGAGCACGAACCCGCCGAACTCCGAGTACGGCAACCTCACCGGCCTGACGCTGCAGGTGAACAACGGTCAGCTGGTGGTGCTGGCCAAGGGCCAGCAGGTCAGTTCGACGCAGTTGCCGCCGGGCGGCTGCTCGATCTCGGTGCACTCCGACGCCGTGGGGACCAAGGTCAAGCTCGGCGACGAGTCGCTGATGAACGTGCGCGGCGACCAGCGCCCGCAGCTGACCGGGATCTTCTCCGACCTGGACGCGCAGGCCGACAACATCGACGGCCTGTCCTTCGAGGCCCGGGTGGACAACCGGTACGAGAGCAGCGCCACGGTGCTGAAGTACACGGTGATCGGCGCGGCCGTGCTGGCGTTCATCGGCTCGGTGATCTGCCTGCGGCGGCTGGACGTGCGCGCGGGACGCAGGCCGCCGCGACTGGTGCCGCGCGGCTGGTGGAAGCCGACGCTGCGGGACATCGCGGTCATCGGCTCGCTCGTCGTGTGGTGGCTGATCGGGGCGATGACCTCCGACGACGGCTACATCCTCACGATCGCGCGAGCGCGCGAGAGCGCCGGGTACATCAGCAACTACTTCCGATGGTTCGCCGTTCCGGAAGCGCCGTTCGGCTGGTTCTACGAGCTGTATTCGCTGTGGGTGCAGGTGTCCACGGCGACGCCCTGGGTGCGACTGCCCGCGCTGCTGATGGGCTCGATGAGCTGGCTGCTGATCAGCCGCGAAGTGCTGCCCAGGCTGGGTCAGCAGGTGCGGCGCAGCAACGCCGCCGGGTGGGCCGCGGCCGCGGTGTTCCTCGCGTTCTGGCTGCCCTACAACAACGGGCTGCGCCCCGAGCCGGTCGTGGTGCTGTTCTCGCTGCTGGCGCTGTGCGCCGTCGAGCGAGCGGTGGCCACCGGCAGGTTGATGCCCGCCGCGCTCGGGCTGGTGGTCGCAGCGC
Organism: Saccharopolyspora galaxeae; assembly: GCF_016526145.1. GTDB lineage: Bacteria > Actinomycetota > Actinomycetes > Mycobacteriales > Pseudonocardiaceae > Saccharopolyspora_C > Saccharopolyspora_C galaxeae. Next base: position 308,974 of record NZ_JADDUE010000001.1, on the reverse strand, counting down.
TGTCGGTCGGTGCGAACCCGCACGGCCTGGTCTCGGTGCTGCCCTACATCGCCGCGCTGAAGCCGCTGCTGCGGCTGGTGCGGCTGCGCGCCAAGGACTACGGCTGGGTGGCGATCCTGGCACCGATCGCGGCCTGCGGGTTCATCATCCTGACCGTGGTGTTCGCCGACCAGACCTGGCAGTCGGTCATGGACGCCACCGACCTGCGCACCGAGATCGGTCCGAGCGAGGACTGGTACCAGGAGCTCAACCGCTACAACCTGCTGTTCAGCCCGACCCCGGACGGCTCGCTGGTGCGCCGGTTCCCGGTGCTGCTGGTCATCCTGTGCCTGGTCACCTGCGCGGTGATGCTGCTGCGGCGCGGGCGCATCCGCGGCGCTGCGGTCGGGCCGAGCCGCAGGCTGCTCGCGATCACCGCGCTGTCGTTCGTGGTGCTGGCGCTGACCCCCACCAAGTGGTCGCACCACTTCGGCATGTTCGCCGCGCTGGGCGGGGCGCTCGCGGCGTTGACCGCGTTGGCGACCAGCAGCACGGTGCTGCGGTCGCGGCGCAACCGGGCCGCGTTCTTCTCCGGGTTGATGGTGATCTGCGCGTTCGCCGCCACCGGGCCGAACGCCTACTGGTACGTCTCCGGCTGGGGCGTGCCGTGGTACGACAAGGCGCCCTCGATCCACGGGCACAACGCGAGCACGCTGCTGCTCGGCGTGGCCGCGATCGCCGCGGTGGTCGCGTTCGTCGAGCACCTGCGGCTGGACGAGAAGAACCCGCAGGTCGGCGAGCCACCGAGTTTCGAGCAGCGCAGCCGCGCGCTGCGGCTGGGCACCGCACCGCTGTCGATCATCTGCGCGCTGCTGGTGCTGGCCGAGCTGGCCACCTTCGGCAAGGCGGTGCAGAAGCAGGCGTCCAGCTACAGCATCGGGTTGGACAACGTCCGCCAGCTGACCGGGCAGAGCCGCGGGCTCTCGGACTCGGTGTACGTGGAGACCGATCCGCAGGACGGCATCCTCACCGCCGCCAAGCAGCAGCCCGCCAAGGCCGCGCCCGGCTTCAAGGTGCCGAAGAACAACGAGGACAAGGAGAACGCCGACCAGTACATGCGGCCGACCATGCAGGGCTTCAGCAGGCCCGGTCTGCCCGCAGGCGACGGCTCCGATCCGGAGGAACCGGATTGGCGCCCGCCGCACCAGTTCGGCACCGACCAGGCGCCGGTGTGGGGCAGCTACGACGAGGCCGGTATCGGCTCCGGCGAGCTGCGGACCCAGTGGTACGACCTGCCGGAGCAGGCCGCGAACGGGCAGGCGCCGGTGGTGCTGAGCATGGCCGGTGTCGAGACCGGCGCGAACTCGCTGACGCTGGAGTTCGGCAAGGAGACCCCGCAGGGCTTCGAGGTGCTGCACCGGCAGCCCGTCGGCCAGGAAGGCGGCCCGCAGTGGCGCGACTTCCGCTACAACGTCAGCGGTGACGCGCAGGGCGCCACCAAGATGCGGGTGGTCGGCGTGGACCAGTCGGTTTCGCCGAACGGCTGGCTCGCGGTGAGCGCCCCGCGCGTTCCGCAGCTGTCGAAGATGACCGACGTCGTGGGCCGCTCCCCGAGCTTCGTGGAGTGGACCGCGGCGCTGGTGCACCCGAGCCTGCGGATCGCGGGCATCCACAACGGTGTCGCGGAGATGCCGAAGTTCCGCGTCACGGCCGGGGCCGAGGTGCGCGACATCGGCGCCGGCTGGTCGTCGCCGGACGCAGGCGGCCCGTTCGGCTGGATGAACGTCAGCGCCAGCGTGCGGGAGCTGCCGACCTACATGAACGGCGACGTGAACCGGGACTGGGGCTCGCTCTACGAGGTGGACCCGTACCAGCCGGACGCGCTGCCCGCCGAAGCGGCGATGGACGTGCGCAAGGAGACCCATTGGGGCTTCTGGTCGCCGGGACCGCTGACGCCGACGGTGCAGCTGCCCGGTGACGTGCCGAGTTCGGACGACCGCAACGACGTGAAGAACCTCAGCGGCGACGAGGGAGAGCAGTCGCAGAAGTGATCCGGTGCTGAGCACCGCCGCGGCAGAAGGGCCCGCGCATCGTCGAGCGGGCCTTTTCGCGTCCGCTCACGGTGAAATCGGGGCGGTGCGCGTCAGCTCAGGGTGAAAACGCCTGCCGCACCGGGCGCACCGGTGGTGCGCTTGGTCCATGAGCGAAAAACGACCCGCACTAGTGCTGCACCTGGCCGGGGCACCGCAGCCGTTGCACATCGCGCTGGACCCGGCCGAGGCGGAAACCCTCAACGCGCGGTTGCCCGAGCTGATGGGCTCCGGGGGCACCACGCTGCTGGCCATGGCCGACGGCGGCCGGTTCGCGGTGAACTTCGGGCAGGTGGCGACCGCGCACCTGGAGAACTCCCGCTCGGACACGAACGACTACGGCGCGCCGAGCCGCGGGACCGGGTTCGGCAGCTGAGCGGAGACCGGAGCGCGGGCCGGGCCGATCCGGCGCGGCCCGGACTCGTCGCGCCGCTGCGCGGTCGGCCGGGTGCGCCCGCAGCAGGACCGCCGCAGGTTCGGCGGCACCGGTCAGTCCCGGAAGACGACCCACTTCAGCATCACGAAGTTGATCAGCGTGCCGAAGCCCTGCGCGATCACCCAGAACAACGTGAACTGCCACGCCTGCTGGGCGTCGAACAACACCACCAGCAGCTGGTTCGACCCCATGTTCACGAAGAACGTCACGGTGTAGACGATCGCGAACGCCCCGGCCTTGGCCTTCGAGTTGCCGGTGCTGGCGCCGCTGAAGGTGTACTTCCGGTTGATCAGGTACGAGGTGGTGGTGCCGAGGATGAACGAGATCGACTTGGACAACCACACCGGGAACCCGGCCAGGCCGAGCAGCAGCGAATAGGTGCCGAAGTCGATCAGCGCGCAACCGCCGCCGATCACCACGAACCGCAGGAGCTGCTGGAACAGCCCGAGTTGTGCTGATTCCCCGGATTGTGCTGATCCGGAGCCAGCTGCGTCCGCCCCGGCGGAGCCATCGCCCTCGGGACGGTCGCCCTTGGGGCCCTCGGTCTCGGTGTCGGCCACGGCCACTGGGTCACCTCAAGAGTCGTCAACGACAGGCCGGGAAGATCGACGACGCACAGGCGCCACTGATCCCCGAAAAGTGTAACGGCGCACCTATTTACGGCACTCGCCGCCCGTGCTTCAGCGGGCGACTACCCGGCAGTACCGGGGGATGCCGCGCGGATAGACTCGGCTGGGTGGGATCGGTACAGCAGCAGCACGCCGACGGCGACTCCGCCGGCGGTCCGGCCGCTGCGCAGGCACGGCGGCTGACCGGCTGGGGCCGCACGGCGCCGAGCACGGCGCGGGTGCTGAGCACACCGGACGTGGACGTGCTCGCCAAGGCGGTCCGCGGAGCCGGTGCGCGCGGCGTCATCGCCCGCGGGCTCGGCCGCAGCTACGGCGACCCGGCGCAGAACGCGGGCGGCACCGTCATCGACATGACCGCGCTGGACCGGGTGCACCAGGTCGACGCCGACGCGGCGACCGTGGTGACCGACGCCGGTGTCTCGCTGGACGCGCTGATGCGCCGCCTGCTGCCGTTCGGCCTGTGGATCCCGGTGCTGCCGGGCACCCGCCAGGTCACCGTCGGCGGCGCGATCGGTGCCGACATCCACGGCAAGAACCACCACTCGCAGGGTTCGTTCGGCAGCCACGTGCTGTCGCTGGACCTGCTCACCGCCGACGGTTCGGTGCGCACGCTGACGCCGCAGGGCGAGGGGTCGGAGCTGTTCTGGGCGACCGTCGGCGGCATGGGGCTGACCGGCATCGTGCTGCGCGCGACGATCCGCCTCAAGCGCGTCGAAACGGCCTACTTCCTGGTCGACAACGTGCGGACGAAGAACCTCGACGAGCTGATCGAGCACTTCACCGACGGCTCCGACGCGAACTACACCTATTCCGTCGCCTGGTTCGACTCGCTGGCGCGCGGCGACGCGATGGGCCGGGCGCTGCTGACCCGCGGCAACTCCGCCAAGGTGGAGGACCTGCCGCGCAAGCTGCGCAAGGACCCGTTGAAGTTCAACGCGCCGCAGTTGATGACCGCTCCGGCGATCTTCCCGAACGGGCTGGTGAACCGCCGCACGATCACCGCCTTCAACGAGGTCTGGTACCGCAAGGCGCCGACGCGGTTCGGCCAGGTCCAGAACATCACCCAGTTCTTCCACCCGCTGGACCTGGTCGGCGAGTGGAACCGGGTGTACGGCTCGAACGGTTTCCTGCAGTACCAGTTCATGGTGCCGTTCGGGCAGGAGGCGGTGTTCCGCCGCTGCGTCGAGAAGATCAGCGCCTCCGGGCACGCGTCGTTCCTGAACGTGCTCAAGACGTTCGGCCCGGGCAATCCGGCACCGATGTCGTTCCCCGGGGAGGGCTGGACGCTGACCGTCGACATCCCGGTCACGCCGGGGCTGGACCGGCTCTGCCGCGAGCTCGACGCCATGGTGCTCGCGGCGGGCGGCCGGTTGTACCTGGCCAAGGAGTCGCGGACGACGGCGGAGATGATCGAGCGGATGTACCCGCGCATCCACGAGTGGCGCAAGATCCGCGCCTCGGTCGACCCCGAGGGCGTGTTCCATTCCGACCTGTCCCGGAGGTTGAGCCTGTGACCGCTGCGTTGCAGAACCGCACGCTGATGGGCTGGGCGCGCACCGCGCCGACCCAGGCCCGCGTGCTGAGCACCCGCGATGTCGAGGCGATCGCCCGCGCCGTGCGCGAGAGCGACGAGCGCGGTGTGATCGCCCGCGGCCTGGGCCGCAGCTACGGCGATCCCGCGCAGAACGCGGGGGGCGTCGTCGTCGACATCACCCCGCTGGACCGCATCCACGACATCGACCCCGATTCGGCGCTGGTGGACGTGGACGCGGGCGTGAGCCTGGACCAGCTGATGAAGGCCGCGCTGCCCTACGGCCTGTGGGTTCCGGTGCTGCCGGGCACCCGCCAGGTGACCATCGGCGGCGCGATCGCCAACGACATCCACGGCAAGAACCACCACAGCGCGGGCAGCTTCGGCAACCACGTGGTGTCGATGGACCTGCTCACCGCGGACGGCGAAGTCCGCACGCTGACGCCGGACGGCGCCGAGTCCGAGCTGTTCTGGGCCACCGTGGCGGGCATCGGCCTGACCGGCATCCTGCTGCGCGCCAAGATCCGGATGACCCGGACCGAGACCGCGTACTTCATCGCGGACACCGATCAGACCGCCGACCTGGACGAGACGATCGCGCTGTTCGACGACGGCTCGGACGAGAAGTACACCTACTCCTCGGCCTGGTTCGACTCGATCTCCACCGGGTCGAAGCTGGGCCGCGCCGCGTTCGGCCGCGGTTCGCTGGCCACCGTCGACCAGCTGCCGAAGAAGCTGCGCGCGGACCCGCTGAAGTTCGACGCCCCGCAACTGCTGACGCTGCCGGACGTGTTCCCGCCGCGGCTGGGCAACAAGCTCACGTTCAGCACGATCGGCGAGCTGTACTACCGCAAGACCCCGAAGCGCGGCCGGGACCAGATCCAGAACATCAGCGCCTTCTACCACATGCTCGACCTCATCGGTGAGTGGAGCAGGGCGTACGGTTCGCAGGGCTTCGCGCAGTACCAGTTCTCCGTGCCGTACGGCAAGGAGGAGGACCTCAAGCGGATCATCCGCAAGATCGCGCACTCCGGGCACGTCTCGTTCCTCAACGTCATCAAGAAGATGGGCGAGGGCAACCGGGGCCTGCTGTCCTACCCGCACCCCGGCTGGATGGTGTGCCTGGACTTCCCGATCGTGGACGGGCTGAGCCGGTTCTGCACCGAGCTGGACGAGGAAGTGCTCTCGCTCGGCGGCCGCCTGTACACCGCGAAGGACTCGCGGACCACCGCGGAAACGTTCCACAAGATGTATCCGCGGGTCGAGGAGTTCCGCAAGATCCGCCAATCCGTTGACCCCCGAGGCGTGTTCGCCTCAGACATGAGCCGGAGGCTCGAGCTGTGATTGACGCCGTTGGCAACCCGCAGTCCCTGTTCATCCTCGGCGGTACCTCCGACATCGCGCTGGCGACCGCGGAGCGGTACGCGAACCAGCGCCCGCTGCGGATCGTGCTGGCCGCGCGCCCGGAGGAGGCCGAGCTGGTCGAGGCCGCGGCCGAGCGGCTGCGCAAGACCGGCAGCACGGTCAGCACCATCGAGTTCGAGGCCCGCGACCCGGAAACGCACGGCGAGGTGGTCGAGAAGGCGTTCGCCGACGGCGACATCGACGTCACCCTGGTCGCGTTCGGCGTGCAGCTGGACAACGAGAAGTGCTGGACCGACCCGGCGGCCGCGCGGCTGACCGCGGAGGTCAACTACGTGGCGCCGATGTCGCTGGGCGTGCACCTGGCGGAGAAGCTGCGCAAGCAGGGCCACGGGCACCTGGTGATGATGGCTTCGCCCGCCGGTGAGCGCGCGCGCCGGACGAACTTCGTCTACGGCTCCGCCAAGGGCGGCATCGACCTGTTCTACTCCGGGCTGACCTACGCGCTGTCCGACTCGGGCGTGAAGGTCACGGTCGTGCGCCCGAACTTCGTGAAGACGAAGCTGACCGAGGGCATGAAGCCCGCGCCGATGGCGCAGACGCCGGAGCAGGTCGGCGCCGCGATCGTCGACGCGGTCCGCAAGGGCAAGGAGTCCATCTGGGTCCCGGCGCAGATGCGCTGGGTGATGACCGTGCTGCGGCACCTGCCGCGGGCGATCTTCCGCAAGCTGTCGTTCTGATCGAGCCGCTCGATCCGCCGGGCCGCCGGGGCTTTTCGCTCCGGCGGCCCGCTTTTTCCACACGAGTCCACTGTGGACTTAGATGTTCGGCCGGTGCGCCGCCCCGCGGCCGCGGTGGTGCAACCGGCGACGGCGGCGATCGTCCGGAGGCGTGGACGGATCAGCGCGTGCAGCACCAGTAGCGTGCCGAGCACCGCCACGATCTGCAGCGCGTCCCGTTCCACCATCGACGGGCCGAGCGCGCTCGCAAGATGCCGCTCACCCAGGCGTCGGCTGCTCGGCGGTGCGCTCGCTGCCCTCCGAGGTGAGCCGGGACAACAGGTGCATGGCCGCCTCCGAAGAGGATCCCGGCTCGGTGGTGTAGACGTACACGCTCTGATCGGGATCGCCGTTGGGCGTCAGCGCCTGGTACCGGACGGTGAGGTCGCCGACCAGCGGGTGGTGGTAGCCCTTCGTCCCGGTCGTGCGCAGGTGCACCTTGTTGTCCGACCAGCAGCGGCGGAACTTCTCGCTGTGGATGGACAACTCGCCGATCAGCGCGCTGAGCTTCGGATCGTCCGGGTTGCGGCCCGCGTCCAGCCGCAGCATCGCCACCGTGTCCGCGGCCACCGCGTCCCAGTCCGCGTAGAGCTCTGGTGCGTGCGGGTCGAAGAACACGAACCGCGCCTGGTTGCGCCGCTGCGCCGGAAGCGCGTTGAAGTCGGTGATCAGCGCCGCGGCGATCCGGTTGTGCGCGAGCACGTCCAGCCGCCGCCCGAGCACGAACGCCGGTGAGCAGACCTGGTCGAGGCTGCGCACCAGGTCCAGCGTGGCCGGAGCCACGCGCTGCGGCTTCGGCCGCCGCTTGCGTTCCGGGCCGGGGCGGGCCAGGTCGAACAGGTGGCTGCGCTCGGCATCGTTCAGCCGCAGCGCGCCGGCCAGCGCGTCGAGCACTTCGGCCGAGGCGGTGGTGCTGCGGCCCTGCTCCAGGCGGGTGCAGTAGTCGACGCTCACGCCGGCGAGCCGGGCGAGTTCTTCGCGCCGCAGGCCCGGAACCCGTCGCCTGCCGGTGTCCGGCAGGCCCAGCTCCGCCGGGTCCACCCTGGCCCGGCAGGACCGCAGGAACCCCGAAAGAGCGGTGCGCTGTGGACTCATACCACCAGTGTGCCCTGCGCAGGCGGGCCGAGGGGCCGCTCGGGTGGGACGGTTCTTCCCCCGATGAGCGGGGCCTGCTCAGCCGCCCGAATCGGGTCGCCGAGCTGCTTCCGTGGTGTTCGTCCGGCCGGCACGGCCGGAGGATCTTAGAACCTGTCCTTGAACTTGGCGGTCCGGGTGTGTGCCCAGGTTCCGCTACCCGGACACCTCCGCACAACAAGTTCAAAGACAGGCACTTAGGAGAGGAATTCGGCAATGGCAACGTGGTTGATCACCGGCGCGGCTCGCGGTCTCGGCGCGGAGATCGCCCGCGCCGCGCTCGCCCGCGGCAACGACGTCGTGGCCGCAGCCCGCGACCCGCGCAAGCTCCCGGCCGACCTGCGGGACTCGGAGCAGGTGCTCGGCGTGCAGCTGGACGTGACGCGCAGTGCGGACGTCCCCGCCGCGATCGACGCGGCGATCGACCGGTTCGGCGGGATCGACGTGCTGGTCAACAACGCCGGTCGCGGCCTGCTGGGCGCGCTGGAGGAACTGTCCGACCAGGAGGTCCGCTCGCTGTTCGAGCTGAACGTGTTCGGCCTGCTGAACACGACCCGCGCGGCGCTGCCCGCGTTGCGCGAGTCCGGCGGCCGCATCGTGCACATCGGTTCCCGCGGCCGATTCGAGGGCGAGCCGGGCGCGGGCGCGTACAACGCCACGAAGTTCGCAGTGGCCGGGATCAGCGAGGCGCTGGCGGCGGAACTGGCACCGCTGGGCGTGCAGAGCATGGTCGTCGAGCCGGGTACTTTCCGGACGGACTTCCTGGACGGCAGCTCGCTGTCGCGGCCCGCGAACTCCCTCGCGGTCTACGACGGCACTCCCGCGCACGACACGCTGGACTGGGCGGCCGCCACGAACCATGCTCAGCTCGGCGACCCGGCGCTCGCCGCGCGGTTCATCTGCGAGGTGACCGAGCAGGAGAAGCTCCCCGGGCACCTGCCGGTCGGCGCGGACGCGATCGAACGGCTCGAGGTGAAGCTCGCGGCGTTGCGCGGGGATCTCGACCAGTGGCGGGAAGCGGCGGCGGCCACCGCCGCGGAGTGAGCGCGCTGCGGGGAAACCCTTGAACCGGGACGAATCTCCGGGGTATTTCCGCAGATCAGACGATCGTAATCGGATAGCAATCCAACCACGGAAAAGCATTCACGCTGGTCAGCGATCAACGAAACGTGGGCTTATTTTCACGTTCCTCGCGTGCCGGTGCCGCGCTGCTCGCGGCGCTCGGCGGCTTGACCCTGCTGCTCGGCGTGTTGGCGGTGCTGGCTCCGGTCCGCGCCGACGACCCGGTGGTGCGCTGGCCGAAAGCCGATGCTCCGGCATCGTCGACGGTGCTGCCGCTATCGCCGTACCGGCCGCTGGAGTTCGACGCGACGATCCCGTGCGGGGCGTTGCACGCGGTGGACGCGCAGGACGGCACGGCGTTGAGCACGTCGCCGGAAGGACCCGGCCTGCGCGTCACCGCAGGCTCCGGGACCGTCCACTTCGGATACGGCGTGGACGAACTGCTGGCCGAGCCGCTGCCCGCGGGCGACTGCGCTTACCGGGTGCACGCCGACGCGGGCGGCGTGCAGGTGCTGCGCGACGGCCACGAGCTGGTGTCCCGGCCGGACCTGCTGCCGCCCCAGGTGGCCGAACTGGCCAGTGACGTCCCCGGCGCTCCCGGGCTCGGCGTCGAGCTGCACACCGACGCGCGCTACGAATCCGGCCCCACCGCGGTGAAAACGGTGCTGCTGATCGCGCACGCGTGCTGCCTGGCGCTGCTGCTGGTGCTGGCCTGGCGGCGATGGCGCGGCACGCAGTCGATGCACCGCCTGCGGGTTCCCCGGCCGGCACCGGCGGACGCGGTCGTGGTGCTGGTCTCGGTGGCGTGGGTGCTGCTCGGACCGGCCAACATGGACGACGGCTGGTACATGATGATGGCCCGCAACGCCGAGGCTTCCGGCTACCTCGGCAACTTCGTCTACATGTACAACGCCACGGAGAACCCCTTCGGGCTCAGCCAGTACATGCTGCAGGTCTGGGGCTGGCTCGGCGGATGGTCGCTGTGGTGGATGCGGCTGGTGCCGACGCTCTGCGGCCTCGCGACGTGGGCGCTGCTGCGGGTGTTGCTGGCGACGATGCTCGGCCGGACGGCGAACCTGCGGGCGGTGCCGTGGGCGCTGCTGGTCGCGCACCTGGTCTGGTACCTGCCTTACGGCACCACGCTGCGTCCGGAGCCGGTGATCGTGCTGTTCGCGGCGGCGACGCTGGTGTTCGCCGAGGCGGCGCGGGCGCAGCGGTCGGTCGGGGCGCTGGCCGCGGGCACGGTGTGCGCCACGCTCGCGGTCACCGCCTCGCCGTCCGGGGTGGTCGCGGCCGCCCCGCTGCTGCTGAGCGTGCCCTGGGTGCTGCGCTGGCTGCGCGAGCAGAGCTGGGCGGAGCGGGCCGGGGTGCTGCTGCTGGCCGCGGCATCGGCCTCGGTGATCGTGCCCGTGGGCTTCGCCGACGCCACGCTCGGCGACGTCCTCGAGGCCACCGACGTGCACAAGTGGTACTACCTGTCGTTCTCCTGGTACGAGGAGTTCGAGCACTACAACACGCTGCTGAACACCGCGGGCTGGGCGCGGCGGCTGCCGGTGCTGCTCGCGCTGGGCGTGCTGGCCGTTGTCACCGTCGCCAGCGGGCGCGGCGGCATGGGGCGTGACCCGATCCGGCGGCTCGTGCTCACCAGCGCGATCACCACCGCCATGGCGCTCGGCCTGATCGCGCTGAGCCCGACGAAGTGGGTGAACCACTTCCACTCCATCGCCGCCGCTCCGACGGTGCTGCTCGCGGCCGTGCTGCTGCGATCCCCGCTGCCGCGGCGGGCCGGGGCGGTGATCAGCATCGGCAGCGTCTTGGTGCTGATCGGCGCGGTGTCGCTGAGCTTCGCCGGGAAGAACTGGTGGATCCCGTTCACCGACGCCGGACAGCGGTTCGGCAACCACGTGAACCCGGCCGCCGACGACCAACTCCCGCACATCGGCCCGCTCTTCCTGCACAACCCGCTGCCGTGGCTGACGCTCGCGCTGGGCACGTGGTTGTGGGCGCGTTGGCGACGCCGGTCCGGCAAGCTCGTGCGGATCAGCGCGGACCGGGCCGTGCTGGTGACCGCCTCGCTCGGCTCGGTGCTGCTGATGGGCGCGCTGTTCGTGTACGCGCCGATCGCGCAGGCACCGGGGTGGACGGTGGCGCGCAGCGGGATACAGACCGCCTTCGGCGACGGGTGCGGGCTGGCTTCCGATGCGCGGGTGCAGCTGCCGGTGCAGCGTCAGCTCGGTGCTCCCGTGGGGCAGGCCGAGGTGTACGACGATTTCGCGGGCTCCGGCGCCCAGCCTCCGATTCCGACGAGCCCGTGGGGTTCGCCCACCGCGCTCTGGCACGACGCGCGCCCGGACGGCACCACGCCGAGCGTCGGCAAGCTCGTCACCCCGTGGTACCCGCTGGCAGGCGAGGGCACGAACATCACCGTGCCCGTCGCTGGCGGGCTCGAAGGGCAGGAATTGCGCGTCGAGTTCGGGCACGCCGCGGGTGACGGCTTCACCGTCACCGGCTCCGCGGAACTGACGCCGGACCTGCGGCGCTCGGCACTGCGCGAATGGCAGCAGGTTTCCGCGCCGGTGCCGCAGGCTCGACCGGACGCCGCCAGGGTGGTGGCCGTCGACCGGATCACCGGCGCGAACAGCTGGCTCGCGGTCGCCGAGCCGAAGGCCACCGAATCCCGGCCCGTCACCGAGGTCACCCGCGGGCGCACGGTGTTCGCCAACCACATCGCCGCGCCGCTGTGGCCGTGCGTGAACCAGGTGTCGGTGCACAACGGCATCACCGAGACGCCCGAGGTCCGGCTGACCGCCGACGAAGGCTTGCCGTCGGAATGGCTGGACAACATCAGCAACCTGCCGTGGGCCGGCGCGTGGGTGCAGACCTCGCGAACGTGGGTGCAGACCAAGCTGCCCGCCGAACTGCCCGGCGGACCGCCCCGGCTGCCGTGGGGGAACGTGTTCGTGAACCGCTACCTGCACCCGGTCGGCCAGTACGACCTCGACGTGCGGCAGGTGACGCGGCAGGGGTGGACGCGGCTGCCGACCCTCGCGGACAACGACTACGGGGACATCGACGGCAATGCGGGCGTGCAGCGCTCCGACCGGGACGGCGATGCGCGGGACTAGCGCCCGGAACCGGGCCGTGCGGCCGAACCGGTGAATTTGCCGGACGGCGGCAAACCGGCGCGGTGGCCGGTGCGTGCGAGCGGTGACCGTGTCGGACAACAAAAAAGGGGACCCGACTTGAACACGACACGCTGGGGCACCGCTCTCGCCCTTCTACCGTTGGCCGTCCTCCCGCTGGCACCGGCCACCCCGGTCGCACTGGCCACCCCGGATGCACTGGCGGCGCCCGCCTCCGCCGCACCACCCGCACAGGTCCGGGAGTTCACGCCGATCGAAGACCGCTACTGGAACGACGCGGCGCTGCGGGAACTGCTCGGCGACCCGGTGGACTCCGAACAGGGCGACGGCGCGGTCACCTACCGGCAGTTCCAGCACGGCTGGCTGTTCCACACCGAGCGGACCGGGGTCGCCGAGATCCACAGCGACATCGCCGCCCGCTACGACTCCGCGGGCGGCTACGCGTCGCTCGGGGCCGCCACCAGCGACGAGCTGATCGCGCCGGACGGAGTCGGCCGCTACAACCAGTTCACCGGCGGCACCCGCGGAGAAGCCTCGATCTACTGGACCCCGGACACCGGCGCGCAGGGCGTGTGGGGCGCGGTGCGGGCGTTCTGGGCGGAGAAGGGCTGGGAGGTCGGCTACCTCGGGTATCCGACGACGACCACCGAGGCCACGCCGGACGGGCTCGGCGAGCAGAACCAGTTCGTCGGGCCGGACGCCGCGGGCGCATCGGTGTACTCGACCGAGCGGACCGGCACGCACTCGGTGCAGGGCGCGATCCGCGACGCCTGGATCGCGCAGGGCTCCGAGACCGGGCCGCTGGGCTACCCGGTCACCGACGAGCTGGCGGCGCCGGACGGCGTCGGCCGCTACAACGAGTTCTCCGGCGAGCAAGCCGGTGTTGCCTACTGGCACCCGGACGCCGGTGCGCACTGGCTGACCGGCGCGGTGCTGGCGCGCTGGGACGAGCTGGACCGGCAGTCCGGATACCTCGGCTACCCGACCTCCGATCCGCACGAGGTCGAGGGCGGCACGCAGGTGGACTTCCAGCGCGGCTACATCCTGTTCGACCCCGTCACCGGCGGCGTCAGCGACGGTCCTTGGTCGTGATCCGCGCGGGTTCCGCCTGGTCCGCGGGCCGGGCGGAACCCGCCACGATCCCGTCCAGCAGTTCGGCGAGCTCGCGGGGACGGCTGTGGTAACCGACGTGCCCGGCGTCGACGGAGTGCACCCGGAACGGGTTCCGCGGCGCCAGTGCGTCCGCCTCGGCGATCATCCGGTCCTGCGCGGCGGGCAGGATCGCTCGGTCCGCGGTGAACCGCACGTAGTGCCGCGGCACCCGGCCCCACCGCTGCGGAGTCGCAGGGCATCGCTGGGTTCCGAGCAGGAAGTTCACGTCCGGTTCCATGGTGCCCAGCAGCGCGCGGAACTCGTCCGCGGAACCCTCGGCCATGATCGCCGCGTGCGCCTTCGCCAAGTAGTCGGGATCGGCGCTGCGCAGGTTGAGCCGGACCACGCCGAGCCGCTCCGGGTCGCCCACCTGCGGCCACGGGATCTGGTCGAACGGGTTGCCCGAGTGCTCGGGCCAGGTGGCGTTCTCGCCGACGGTGGCCGAGCGCACCGCGCACCACGCGGACAGGTAGACCAGGCCGTGGACCACCTCCGGAGCGGCCTCGGCGACCGCGGTGATCGGCACTCCACCCGCACTCGTACCCGCCAGCACCACCGGGCCGTGCTCGGCCAGCCTGCGCACCACCGCCAGCAGGTCGTCGGTGTAGTCGGTGAGTCCGATCCCGGCCAGCGCGGACGGCTCGGCCGCGAACGCTTCCAGGTCCTGCGGCGACTGGTGGTAACCGGCGGGATGGTGCGCGCGGGTGCCGTGCCCCGGCAGGTCCACCGCGAGAGTCCGGTGGCCTAGCAGCGCGAGCTCGCGTTGCAGCGGGCCCCACACCTGCGCGGTGGAGGCCGCGCCGTGCACCAGTAGCAGCGTGGGAGAGGTGCCGGCGGACAAGCTGCCTCGGTCCCGGCTGCGACCCCGCCGCTACGGCGAGCCCGGAACCGCCGGAGCCTCGCCGATCACCCGGAGCGCCGCCTGCGGTCGGCGGATCAGAACGGCTGGTCCAACAGTAGCGGCGGCTTGTTGAACACGACGAACTCTTTTCCGGGATGCCGGAAGCGGCGGTTGCCCGCCTCCCGCGAGTGCGGATGGCGGTGGATGTAGAGCCACACGCCCATCGCGAGCCGGTGGAAGATCGGGTTGTCGGTGCTCAGGCGGTGCCTGCCGACGTACTCCGACCAGTCGTGCTCGGGCCAGGCGATGTCCTCGTCGTCCGGTTCGGCGGCGGCCGAGCCGGTTCGGGTCCGGGACCGGGCCGATGCGGGAGCGGCCGGTTCGGGAATGGCGAGCTGCGCAGGACCGGCGGGCAGCCCAGGACCGGCGGGCAGCGCGGCGACCACCTCGTGCAGGCGGTGCACCGTCAACGTGCCCGGGCCCGCGTGCGCGTGCTCGCCGTTGCCGCTGCGCAGCGGGAACGCCAGCAGAACCGCGGTGGCCAGCGCGAACAGCGCGATCGTCGCGCAGATTTCGATGCTCATGCTCGCTTCCTCGCGTCTCGGGAGCTCTCGCCGGATGCACCGGCGGCCGGATTCCTGTTGCTTGCCCGTTGCTGTTCCGTGCCCGTTGCGACTCGCTCCGGGCGGTTCCACCGGTTCGCTCGGTCCGGAGCGGCGGGAATATCCCGCAGTGGCGACCGCCCTCATGAACGATAAAGAAACCTGCTTCGCACCGGGAACTACCCAATTGGATGATCTTGGTTGCCGTGCGCGGATTCCGCTGGAAGAACTGAAAGTGAAGCCATGTCATTCCGGCGCCGGAGCCCGCCCGATCACCGGACCGAACCACCGGCGGATCAGACCACCGGATCGCATCCGGATCAGACAATCCGAGCAGAAGGGGAATCATGAGCCGCACCGCCGAGAGCCTCTCCCGGGAGGGCGTTGGCCGGCAGCGCATCCGCGCCGATGGCTCCGCCGGAGGCGTTCCCGCGGACAGCGTCGCGCACCGCGCGCTGAGCCCGCCCGTGGCCCGCCTGCGACTGGGACGGCTGCTCCGCGACATGCGGGAGAGCTGCGGAAAGACGCAGGCCGAGGCGGCGCTCGCGCTGGAGTGCACCAAACCGAAGATCAGCAAGATCGAAACCGGCAAGGCCACCATCGGCCCGGGTGACGTCCGGCTGCTCGTCGGGTTCTACGGGGTGCACGGCGATCCGACGGAAGCCGTGCTGGAACTCGCCCGCCAGGCGCGGAAGCGGAATCAGATTCGCGTTCCCGATTGGGCGCAACGTTTCGTCGCATTGGAAAGCATTGCCACCGCGGTCTCGATCTACCAGTCCGAACTCGTGCCCGCGCTGTTGCGGACCGCCGACTACGCGAAGGCGATCAACCGCGCCGCCGACACCGGCCTGAGCGACGAAGAACTCGAACGCCTTTCCGCGGTCCTCGAGGAACGCAGAACGGTGCTCGACCGGGAGCAGCCACCGCAAATCGCGGCCGTGCTCAACGAAGCCGTGCTGCGCCGCCCGGTGGGTGGCGAGCCGGTGCTGCAGAACCAGCTGGAGCACCTGCGCGAGCTGGCCGATCTGCCGAACGTCGCGGTGCAGATCCTGCCCTTCGACACCGGCGCGCACCCGGCGATGGCCACGTCGTTCCAGCTGGTGCGCACCGAGCAGCCGACCCCGAGTTCGGTGGTCTACCTGGAGGAGCTGATCGGTTCCAGCTACCTCGACAGCAACGCGCAGACCGACTGGTACGCGCGCACCTTCGACCGGCTCCAGGACACCGCGCTGAACACCGAACGCAGTGCCGAGCTGCTGGAGAAGCTGCTCGGGGCTTGATCCGCTCTCGGTCCGGTCACGAAGGGACCACGGTTCGATCGGCTGCCGCGCAGGATCGTTGGCCGCCGCCGGTCCGCGCTGATAGCCCGGGTCGTGGCCGCAGACGGCAACCCGCAACCGCTGTGGCGCGTGGGGAAGAATGCCTTCGCTACCCCACCCGGCTTGGCGATCTGAGGACGGTGCCGTGGAGCCCAGCAGCCCGGTCCGCGCGGACGACCCGGACATCGCGCAGCGCTCCCGCCTCGACGAACTGGAAGCGCGGGCGGCGCTGCGGGCTCGGTGGGCCGCGCACTCGCTGGCGCTGTTCGCGGGCGTGGCCGGGTTGATCTGCGCGCTGGTGCTGCCGTTCGCGCCGGTGTGGGCGGACCGCACGGACGTGCATTGGCCGTCCGCCGAGGAACCCGCGGTGTCCACGACCGCCCTGCTCGCTCCCTACCGGCCTGCCGAATTCACCGCGACGGTGCCCTGCCCGGTGCTGCGCACAGCGCTGGACAAGCCCGCGCCGACGACCTTGCTGTCAACCTTGCCGCCGGGTAGCGACCGCGAAGGCATGGTGCTGAGCACCGCGGCGGGCGAGCCGGAACTGGTGCTCGGCCAGCGCGAAGTGCCGCTGCCGCCGCTGCCTGCCGACTGCGACCTGACCGTGCGCGCGGACGGGCACGACTCGCAGGTCTCGATCGGCGACAGCCCGGTGATCACGCTGCCCGGAGTCGCCGCGCCGGAGGTCTTCACCTTCCGCACCGGGCTCGCGCCGCCGGACGCGGCGCAGCTGTCGGTCGACGCCCGCACCTACTCGTGGTTCGAGACGTCCCCGACGCCGCTGAAGAGGTCGCTGGCGCTCACCGCGATCCTGCTCGCCGCGGTGTCGCTACTGCTGCTGGTCGCGCACGCGCCGCCGACGTGGACCGGGGTCCGGCTGGCACTGCGCCGACGCATTCGGTGGAACACTTCACTAATACTGCTGACTGATGCCGCGGTGGCTGCCGCGCTCGCGTCGTGGCTGGTCATCGGACCGCTCAGCGATGACGACGGCTTCGCGATGCTGACCGTGCGCAATTTCGCGGAGACCGGCGACATCGGCAACTTCTACCGCTGGTTCAACGCCTCGGAAACCCCGTTCACGCTGGTGCAGCACCTGATGCGCTGGGTTTCCGACTACAGCCTGGCGCCCGCGTGGCTGCGGGTGCCCAGCGTCGTCGCCGGTTTCCTCACCTGGCTGGTGCTCGGCCACGGCATCGTCGCGCGGCTGTGCCGGGGCACCCGGCGAGTGCCGCTGCACCTGTTGACCGCGGTGTTCTTCCTCGTCTGCTGGCTGCCGTTCGACCTGGGCATCCGGCCGGAGGCGTTCGTCGCGCTCGGCACCGCCGGTGTCGTCGCGGCGCTGCTGCGGGCGAGCGCCGAAGGCGCGCGCTCGCCGTTCGGATGGCTCGGCGCCGCCGCGTTGCTGACCGGGCTCACGGTCGCTGTCACGCCCACCGGGATCGCCGCACTGCTGATCGTGGCGATGTTCGCGCCGCGGATCCGGCGCCTGTTGCTGCGCCCCGGGACGGTCAGCCGGTGGCTGGTGTTGCCCGCACGGGTCGCGCTGCTCGGCTGCCTCGGCGCGGTCGGTGTGGTCGCGATGTTCACCGACTCCACCTGGAACGGGCTCAAACAGGCCAATGCCGTGCACAACGAGTTCGGGCCGAGCCTGGGCTGGTACCAGGAGATCGACCGGTACGCGGAGCTGCTGGGCACCACCTCGTGGGGCTCGGCGGGCAAACGGCTGGCCGTGCTGCTGACGGTGACCGCGGTGCTGATCACCGCCGGGTGCGCGATGCGTGGATTGCACCGCATGACGCGGATGCCGGAGCTGCCGTTGCTGCTCGGCTCGGTGGTCGCGGTGTTCGCGACGCTGTGGTTCACGCCGTCGAAGTGGACGCACCACTTCGGCGCGCTGGCCGGTCTCGCGCCCGCGCTGCTGGCGGCGACGGTGGTGCTGCTGTCCCGGACGGGCGTGCTGGAGTCCGCGCGGCGGGAGGCGAAGCTGCTCGGCCTGTTCGGCGCGGTGGCCGCCGCGGTCGCCGCCGCGCTGTCGTTCATGGGGCCGAACTCGTGGTGGCAGTACTCCGATTTCGGCATGGCGTGGTCGGACGCCCCGGTGCGGCCGTTGGGATTGCCGCTGGACAGCCCGCTGGCGTGGCTGGCAGCGGCCGCCGTCGTCGGGCTCGCGGCATACGGACTGGTGCGGCTGCGGGTGCTCGCTTCGGCGGTCACGCTGCCTGCTTCTTCGCTGTTCACGCTGTCCGCGCTGGTGATGGTCGGGGTGCTGCTCGGCTCGTTCGCGCAGGCGCCCGCCAAGGCCGGCGAATTCTCCATCGCTCAGTCCAATTGGGACAGCGTTCGCGCGCGCAGCTGCGGCATCGAGAACGAGGTGGAGACGCTGCCGCTGGCCGAGAACGGCACGCTGCGGATCACCGACGGCCCGCTGGACGACACCGGCGAAGCAGGCAGCGGCGAGACGGGCAGCGGCTTCGCCGCGAATCAAGGACGTCCGGGATGGCCCCCGCAGGAACCGCTGCTGCGCCGCCCGCCGGGCGAGCGACCGCTGCGCCCGACCGGCCCGGAAGCGACACCGGCCGAGGCGAGTCCGCTGATGTGGGACAGCCTGGCCAACGGGCCGCGGACCGTCGGCGAAGTGACCACCGGCTGGTTCGAGCTGCCCCGCCCGCGCCCCGGGCAAGTGCTGTCGGTGTGGGTCGCCGGACGCCCCGAGCAGGGCAACGACCTGCGCATGGAGTTCGGCGGCTCGACCGGTTCCGGGACGCGCGGCCTCGGCTCGCGAACGCTGCGGGACGCACCGCCGCAGCAGCTCCCGTTCGAGGATCCGCGGATGGGCAGGCCCGTCGACTGGCGCGACTTCAGCTCCTGGCGGCTGCTCACCGTAGACGCGAACGAGTTGCCCGCCGGTACCGACCGGGTGCGGCTGCGCGCCACCGACACCACCACCGACGAGCAGGGCTGGCTCGCGTTCGGCGGCCCGGCGGTGCGAGATGTGGTGCCGCTGCGCGACGTTCTGGACGGCGGGCGGCCTGCGCTGGTCGATTGGCCGATCAGCTTCCTGTTCCCGTGCCACATCGACTACCCGCGCGTCACGCGGGGCACCGCGGACAGTCCGGGCGTGCTGGTCACCCCGCCCGGCGGAGAAGGCTCGATGGCGTTCGACCCGTCCTACGGCGGTGTGTTCACCGGCGCGCTGAGCCAGTCCCGCCGCCTGGAGACTCCGAGCCGGTTGCGCGGTGCGCCCGGAGTGATCTGGGGCCACGTGCTGTCGGTGAGCTACGACGTGGAACGGGACGCCTACGACACCCGCACCCGCCGCGTGCGGCAGGGCGGCGCGGACGGCGACGGCGAGTACCCGTTCGAGCCCGGCAACCTGCATCCCTGACCCCGCGCGCACATAACGATCAAACGATCGGGCTGCGAACCGCGGCCGTGCTGCGCAAAACTGATCGTGCGCGAGTGCGCCCGGCACCGCCCCGCCCGGGCCCGTTCCACGGGCAACGCACCGGCGGTCCGCGGCGTCCACGCAGCGGGTGGGAGCGAGGGAGGTCTTTCAGGTGGCGGAAACGATCGGCGAAGCCGTACCCGTGCCGTCGCCGGAACCGCGGCGCGAGCGCGCGAGAACCGGCCTGCGGATCTGCTACGTCCTGCCGGTCTACAACGAAGCCGAGGGCATCCGCGGTTTCCACCGCGCGTTGCTCGCGGCCACCGGGACGCGCCCCGAATTCGACTACGAGTTCATCTACGTCAACGACGGTTCCGCGGACCGCTCGCTGGTGATCCTGCGGGAACTCGCCATCGCCGATCCGCGGGTGCGGGTGCTGGACTTCGCCCGCAACTTCGGCCACCAGATCGCCATCACCGCTGGCCTGGACTACGCCGACGGCGACGCGGTGATCGTGATGGACACCGATCTGCAGGATCCGCCGGAGGTGAGCCTGGAGCTGATCGACGCCTGGCGCGGCGGTGCCGAGATCGTCTCGGCGCGGCGGCGCAGCAGGCAGGACACCCGGTTCAAGCGGCTCACCGCGCACACCTACTACCGGCTGCTGCACACCTGGGCCGAAGTGGACATCCCGACCGACACCGGCGATTTCCGCCTGCTCGACCGGCGCGCGGCCGAGGAGCTGCGCGGCTTCCGCGAACGCAGCAGGTTCATCCGCGGCATGGTCGCCTCGATGGGGTTCCAGCACACCGAGGTGCTGTTCGACCGGGACGAGCGCGCCGCGGGCGAGACGAAGTACCCGCTGCAGCAGATGGTGCGGCTGGCCGCCGACGGCGTCACCGGTTTCTCCACCGCACCGCTGAAGCTGATCACTCGGGTGGGGTTCGTGAGCTTGGCGCTGGCCGCGATCGGCATCATGTACGCGGTGGCGATGCGGCTGCTGTGGCCGTCGATCACCGTTTCCGGCTGGACGATGCTGATGGTGGTGATGTTGTTCCTCGGCGGGGTGCAAATGCTGTCGCTGGGCGTGATCGGCAGCTACATCGGGCGGATCTACCACGAGGTCCAGCAGCGGCCGCTGTACATCGTGCGCAGAGAGATCCGGCATGACCAGGACTGAGCAGCAGGTCAAACTGCCGCTGCCGAGCCGCGCGCTGGTGCTCTACGGGATCATCGGAGTCTGCGGCGTCACCCTGGACTACCTGCTGTTCCTGCTGCTGTTCAACGTGGCCGGGATGCACGAGCAGGTGGCGAACGCGATCAGCACCAGCGTGGGCATCGCGAACAACTTCGTGTTCAACGCCTGGTTGAACTTCCGCACCCGGGACCGGCTGCTGCGGCGGTTCGCCCGGTTCTACACGGTCGGCCTGGCCGGGATGGCGCTGACGTTCCTGCTGCTGCAGCTCGGCTCCGGGGCGTTCGGCTGGAATCCGAACCTGGTCAAAGCGGCCGCGATCCCGCTGGTCGTCGGGCTGCAGTACTTGATCAACAAGAGGTGGAGTTTCGGATGAAGCTGGGTGTCGTCGGTGCGGGTGCCACCGGCCTGACCGCCGCGTTCGACGCGGTCAAGGCCGGCCACGACGTGACCGTGCTGGAAGCCTCCGGCGAACTCGGCGGGCTCGCGGCCTCGATCGAGGTGGGCGGCACACCGCTGGAGCGGTTCTACCACCACAGCTTCAAGACCGACCGGGCGATGATCGAGCTGGTCGAGGAGCTCGGCCTGGGCGACAAGCTGCGCTTCCACTCCCCCGCCACCGGCGTCTACTACGGCGGGCGGACGCACCCGTTCGGCACACCGGCGGAAATGCTGCGGTTCCCCGAGTTCTCGCTGCTCGACCGCCTGCGGTTCGGGGCGAGCTCGGCGGCGCTCAAAGCGGTCCGCGACGGCTCCCGGTTCAACTCGGTGCGCGCGCTGGACTGGATGCGCCGCTGGGCCGGGCCCCGGGTCACCGAGACCATCTGGGAACCGCTGCTGACCGGCAAGTTCGGCGAGCGAGCAGGTGAGATCTCGATGGCCTGGCTGTGGGCGCGGATCCACTACCGCACGTTCGGCCTCGGCTACGTGCACGGCGGGTTCGAGCAGGTGTACCGGGCGCTGCTGGAGGCGGTGACCGCGCGCGGCGGGCGGGTCGAGTTCGGCAAACCGGTCAGCTCGATCAGCCAGCCCGACCTGGTGGCGGTGGGCACCGCCGACGGCGCCGAGTACGAGTTCGACCGGCTGATCGTGACGGTTCCGCAGCCGGCGTTCGCCCGCGCCGCCGACCTCGAATCCGACGACGTGCTGTGGCGCAACCAGTACCTCGGCGCCACCTGCTTCGTGCTGGAGTGCGAGCGGAGCCTGATCCCGTACTACTGGCTGAACATCAACGACACCGAGTTCCCGTTCCTCGCCGTCGTCGAGCACACCCGGATGGTCGACCGCGCCGAGTACGGCGGGAAGCACGTGGTCTACGTCGGCAACTACGTGCCGCGCGACGACTGGCGGTTCACCACCGAGCCCGCCGAGCTGCTGGAGCGCTACATCCCGTGGCTGCGCAAGCTGAACCCGGACTTCGACGAGTCGTGGATCTCGAACTGGCACTTCTCCAAGGCCGGTTTCGCGCAGCCGATCGTCACCCCGGAATACCGCTCGCTGATCCCCGCGCACGAAACCCCGATGCCCGGCGTCACGCTCGCCACCATGTCCCAGATCTATCCGCAGGACCGCGGGCAGAGCTATGCGGTGCGGATGGCGCACGACGTCACCCGCCGCCTCGGGCTCGACCGCCCGTCGTGAGCAGGCAGCGGCGGTAGCGGGCGGAATCAGCGGCCCCGCCGCGCAGAACCGCTCAACGCCCGGGCCCGGAGGTGCGGCGCCCGCGCGGTGAGCGGTCGGCGAGGCGGTGCGGCCCGGAGGCGCTGGCCGCGGGTCAGCCGGCCAGCAGCTCCTCGGTGCTGGCGGTCACCCCGTCGGCAGCGGTCTGCCAGGGGGTGCCATCGGGCTGCAGGGTGAGCAGCACGACGATCTTGCCGTCCGCGATGCCCGTGGTGTGCATGGCTCGCCGGGTGAGGTCCACGTCGCCGTTCGCCGCGAACGGCCGAGCGCCGCCGCGGCTTTCCGCCGAAGCCGACGCCTTGGAGCGCTGGACCGGCTCCGAGGACAGCAGCTGCCCGGTGCGCGCGGGATCGTCGGAGTCGTTGCACTCCTGTCCCGGCGCGGGACCGTC
The DNA here is from genome assembly GCF_016526145.1 of Saccharopolyspora galaxeae. GTDB lineage: Bacteria > Actinomycetota > Actinomycetes > Mycobacteriales > Pseudonocardiaceae > Saccharopolyspora_C > Saccharopolyspora_C galaxeae. The sequence goes on along the minus strand of NZ_JADDUE010000001.1, from coordinate 286,261 downwards.
GCCGAAGCCGGACCAGCCCTGCTTGGCCGCGTCCGCCTCGGGCGCGGCGCTGGGCAGGCCGAAGGACTGGTCGAAACCGTCCGCGGCGCACTTGGTGTGCTTGCCCAGGTTCGTCAGCACGAAGTCCCGGGTGCGGGCATCGGTCTTGTCCAGGACGTAGCGGTAGGTCTTGGCGATGTCGGAGGCGCTGGTGCCGGTGTAGCCCCAAACGCTCGACTGGTCGGCGGGCGGCGGCACGGTGTCCTGCAGCCCCATCTTGGCGACCGAGCGCTCGATGATCTCGGCGCCGCCGTTGCGCACCCAGAAATCGCTGGCCGCGTCGTCGTTGCTGGATCGCAGCATCGGCTGCAGCAGCAGCTTGTCCTCCTCGGGGATCGGCTTGGCCTGGTCGAGGCGTTCCAGGTGGTCCACGGCGATGAGCAGCTTCACCACCGACGCGGCGCGGAACTTCCGGTGCTCGTCGTGCTTCGAACGGACCTTCCCGCCCGACTCGTCCATGACGACGTGGGCGGCGGTGGAGTTCGCGGGAAGTTCGGCGGCCGAGGCGACTCCCGGAGACGCCAGCAGTGCGAGGCCGACCGCCGCGGCACCGACGAAACGACCGAATTCCTTGGCATGTTTGAGGTTTCGAATACTGGCCACGAGCGGAGCCTATGCCGCTACGCGGCCGAGTGGTCCACTTCGGACGGAAGATCGGGGATTCCCTTCGACAGCCCGGAAGAGATCGCAGAACCCCGGAGGCCCGCCGCGGAGATCAGCTCTGCAGCAACTCGCCGGTGCGTTCGGACACCGCGTCCGCCGCGGTCTGCCAGGTGGTGCCGTCGGGTTGCAGCGTGAGCAGCACGACGATCTTGTCGTCGACGATGCCGGTGGTGTGCATGGCTCGCCGCGTCGTGTTCGGGTCCGCTGCCTGCTCCGCCGCGGCCGGGACGTCGTCCGCCGCGGCCGGGACGTCGTCCACCGGGGCCGGCGCGCGCACCGCCTGCCCCGCGAGATCGGCCAGTAGCTCACCGGTGCGGGCCGGATCGTCGGAGCCGTTGCACCTGCGGCCCGACGCGGGCGAGGCGCCGAAACCGGACCAGCCCTGCTTGACCGCACCCACCTCGGGCGCGGCGCTGGGCAGGCCGAAGGACTGGTCGAAACCGTCGGCGGCGCAGGCGGTGTGCCGCCGCAGGTTCTCCAGCATGAAATCCCGAGTGCGGGGATCGGCCCCGTGCCTGATGTAGCGGTAGGTCGCGGCGACGTCCGAAGCGCTCATCCTGGTGTAGCCCCAGGTGGTTTCCTGGCCCGCCGGCGGCGGTTCGGTGTCCGACAAGCCGATCTTGTCCACCGCGCGTTCGATGATCTCGACCCCGCCGCCCTCCGCCCACAACGCGGTGGCCACGTCGTCATTGCTGGAGCGCAACATCGGCTGCAGCAGCAACCGGTCGTCTTCGGTGATCGGCACGTCGGGATCGAGCCGTTCCAGGTGGTCCAGCGCGATGAGCAGCTTCACCACCGACGCGGCGCGGAACTTCAGGTGCTCGTTGTCCTGCGACTCGACCTCGCCGCTCGCGTCGTCCACCACGACGTGGCCCGCGGTCGAGCCGAGCGGGAAATCCGCCGACCACGCGAGGCAGGAAACTCCGAGGAACGCGGCGCAGCCCACCGCTGCGCTCACCGCCAGCACCGGTCTGCGCCGCGACCGGACACCGGCCTTCTGCACTGCGCACATGCCGGTGAGACTACGAACGGAGCGGGCGAAAAGGTCGTCCTTGCGGCGACAACCGGGAGGACCCCGCGGCAACCCGCGAAAAGCAGAACGCTCGACCGGGAAAACCCCGGTCGAGCGTTCGCGTACTTCCGCCGGCGGTTTACAGGTAGTACGCCAGGAACAGGCAACCCGCGAGGCAGGCGCCCAGGACCAGCAGGACCTTGTCCTTGAGCGCGACCTCTTCCGGCTCGCCCGCGACGCCCTTGTCCACGTCCACCGCGTACCGCAGGATCGCGATCACCATCGGGATGATCGAGATGATGCCCCAGCGGGACTGCTCGATCGCGCGGATGTCGTAGGCCCACAGGCAGTAGTTCATGATCGTGATCGCCGCCGAGATGGCCCAGACGAACCGCAGGTACGACGGCGAGTACGCCTTCAGCGACTTGCGGATCTTCGCGCCGGTCTCGGCGGCCAGCTTCACCTCGGCGTAGCGCTTGCCCGCCACCATGAACAGCGAGCCGAACGCCACCACCAGGTAGAACCACTGGGTGATGACCAGCCCGGCCGCGGCACCACCGGCGACCGCGCGCAGCAGGAAGCCGGAGGCCACGATGCACAGGTCGATCACCGGCTGGTGCTTGAGCCCGAAGCAGTAGCCCAGCTGCACCCCGATGTAGACCGCCATCACCGTCAGCAGGCCCATGCTGACCACGCCCGAGATCACCAGCGAGCCACCCAGCAGCAGCCCGCACACCAGGTACGCGACCGGCAGCGGGATCAGACCGGCCGCGATCGGCCGGTTCCGCTTGGTCGGGTGCTGGCGGTCGGACTCCACGTCGATGGCGTCGTTGATGAAGTAGATGCCCGAAGCGGCCATCGAGAACACCACGAACGCCAGCGCCGCGTCGGCGAGGATCGTCGGGTCCCACAGCGCGCCCGCGGTGAACGGGGCGGCCAGCACCAGGACGTTCTTCACCCACTGCTTCGGCCGCAGCTCCTTGATCAGGCCGCTGATCAGGCCGCCGACGGTGCCCGCCTTCGCGGTCACCTTCGCGTGGTAGGCGTCCGAGGACTTGTCCTTGTCGTCCTCGGCCTGCTCGGTGGTCTCCTCCAGCACGGCGGCGCTGCCGCCGGCCTCCGAGCCGATGGAGCCGTCCGCGTCGGCCTCGACCTCTTCGCGCGCGGCCTGCTCGCCGTCGGTCTCCGTCACGACCTGGCCGTTCTCGCCAGCGTCCTCGTGCGCGGCCGCGACACCGTTCGTCCCGGCGGCGCCGGAATCGGTTTCGGGTTCGCTGACGGTCGCGCCGCTCTCGTTCTTGTCAGCCACGGTTCCTCCGCCGTCTCATGAACCGCCGCACGCCCAGCGCCACGGCACCGCCGAGCGCCGAGCCGGCGAGAACATCGCTCGGGTAATGCACCCCCAGCACCATCCGGCTGACCATCATCGGCGGCACCAGCGCCGGGGTCAGCCGCTTGCCGACCAGGCCGCCGTAGAGCACGGCGGCGGTCGTGGTCGACGTCGCGTGCGAGGACGGGAAGCTGAGCTTGCTCGGCGTCCCGACCAGCACCTTCACCTGCGGGTCTCCCGGGCGGCTGCGCCGCACGACCCGCTTGACCGCGATCGAGGCGCCGTGCGCGGCGGCCACCCCGGCCGCGGCCGTCACCCACTGGCCGCGGCGCTTGCGGTCCACCACGGCGCCCAGGGCGCCGATCGCCAGCCAACCGGCCGCGTGCTCGCCGAACAGCGACATCGCCTTGGCCGCCTTGACCACCGGCGGCTTGGCCAGCGTGCCCTGCACCTTGCGCAGGGCGAGGGTCTCGTTGGTGACCTCCGGCATCGGTTCGTCCGTGCCGGGAATGAACTCCTGCTCCGCGGCGCCGGTCGCGCCTGGTTTCGTCGTCGGTTCAGCAGTCACTTCGTCTCCGGGGTCGGGGCAGGATGGTCTGCAGCGGGGGCGTGCTCACGTCTCGTCGAAGACCTGCTTCCAGGACTCCGGGCTGGTCAGCTCGGGCAGCGCCGCGCGGTAGCGCTCGCGCAGCCGCGGCCATTCCTGGGCCAGCCTGCGGTAGTTCGCCAACGCGCGGAACCCGAGCCTGCGGAACTCCTCCGGGTCGCGGCGCCGGAACGCCACCCCGCTGCCGTCGGCGTTGGACACCGTCGCGCTGTCCAGCGCCCCGAGCAGGAACCAGCGGGCGCTGTCCGCGGGGATGTTCAGCTGCGGGCGCTCGCCCGCTTCGCGCTCCGGATCCTTCAGGTTGTGCAGCAGCGCCTTGGAGGCGCGCGCGGCGATCACGGCCGGGTTCACCGGCGGCTTCAGCAGGCCCTCGGCCATGATCGGGTCCGCGGACGGCGGCGGGAACTCCCGCGCCGACGGCAGCGTCTTCGCGTCGTCGTAGTGCTTGCGCAGCTCGACCACCTCGGGCCGGGCGGTGCGCAGCGAGCGGAACAACTCGTCCGGACCGGACAGGAAGTCCTCGATCGCCTTCTGCTGCACCGCGACCGTGGAGTACTCCATGGACAGCAGGTGCCGCAGGGTCAGCTTCAGGCCCTGCTTGACCAGGACCTGGCGCACCTCTTCCGGGCTGTGCAGCGCGGCCATGATCAGCCGGTTGCGGGTGTGGAAGTAGGCCGTCCAGTCGGTGGCGTCGTTCTTGTCCGTCCACGGCATGTGCCACACCGCCGCGCCCGGCAGCGTCACCGTCGGGTAGCCGCGCGCGGCCGCGCGGATCGAGTACTCCGCGTCGTCCATCTTGATGAACAGCGGCAGCGGCAGCCCGGTGTTCTCCACGACCTCGCGCGGGAACAGGCACATCCACCAGCCGTTGTAGTTCGCGTCGATCCGCTTGTGCAGCTTCTTGCTCTTGCGCAGCGGGGTCTTCGCGAAGTCGTAGTCGGTGACCGCGCCCGGCGCGGCCCGCCAGATGCCCGCGCCGACGTCGACGACCTCGCCCATGGTGTGCAGCCGGGACCGGGCCTGCAGGTTGAGCATGTGCCCGCCGACGATCACCGGCTGGGTCGCGGCGCGGGCGAAGGCGTTCGCGCGCAGCACGCCGTCCGGTTCCAGCGCGATGTCGTCGTCGAGCAGCAGCACCTGCTCCGCGTCGGAGTTGTGCACGCCCTCGTACATCACGCGGGTGAAGCCGCCGGAGCCGCCGAGGTTGGCCTGCTCGATCACCTGCAGCTTCTCGCCGAGCCGCTCGGCGGCCAGCTCGAAGCCCTCGGTATCGCGGATCTTCTGCCCGCCCTGGTCGGCGACGACGACCTTCTCCACCACGTCCAGCACCTGCGGGTCCTCACCCAGGGTCTGCAACGCGACGACGCAGTCCTGCGGGCGGATCGTGGTGGTGCCGACGACGACCTTCTGCTTGGGCAGCTCGACGTCGGTGGTCCAGGCCGCCTCGTCGATCTCCAGCGCGGTGTCGTTGGTGAACACGTCGAACCAGATCCAGCCGCCGTCCTCGAACGGCTGCATCGCGACCCGGAACTCCAGGTAGGTCCAGGCCTTCCCGCTGGACACCGGCGCACCTTCCAGGTGCACGCTGTCGCCGTTCGGCTTCGAGCGGTAGACGTCGAGCCGGCCCGCGCCCTTGACCTTCAGCCGCAGGACCACCTCGTCGACCTTCGTCCAGCGCTTCCAGTAGCTGGCCGGGAAGGCGTTGAAGTAGGACGCCAGCGAGATCTTGTTGTGCGCGGGCACCTTGATCGACCGGCGGGACGACACGGTGGTCGTGCCGACCTGCGGCTCGTCGATGTAGAGCGCGCGCACGTCCAGCGGGTCCTCGCCGCGCGGGAACACCACGCGCTGCAGCACCTGCTCCGGCGCCACCTTGCGGCGGCCGCCGGAGCGGACCGAGGTCACGTCGCTGAGCTTGCTCTCGCCCTCGGTGGCTTGGCCGGTCCCGGCGGGCTGCGCGGCAGCCCCGGACGCGGCGGGGGTCCGGTCGGTCACGTCAGTCCTCCAGCGAGCCGTCCAGGAGGCGGCCCTCGGTGAAATATGGGACGAGCTTGTTGTCGAACATGCTCAACGCCGAGCCGATCGCCATGTGCATGTCCAGGTACTTGTAGGTGCCCAGGCGGCCACCGAAGATCACGCCGCGGTCCTTGGCCTCCGCCTTGGCCCGCTGCCGGTACGCCTCCAGCTTCGCCCGGTCGTCGGTGGTGTTGATCGGGTAGTACGGCTCGTCGCCGCTCTCGGCGGCCCGGGAGTACTCCCGCACGATGACCGTCTTGTCCTTCGGGTAGTCCCGCTCCGGGTGGAAGTGCCGGAACTCGTGGATCCGGGTGTAGGGCACCTCTTCGTCGGCGTAGTTGAGCACCGGCGTGCCCTGGTAGTCGCCGGTCGGCACGACCTCGGACTCGAAGTCCAGGGTGCGCCAGCCCAGCTCGCCCTCGGCGTAGTCGAAGTAGCGGTCCAGCGGCCCGGTGTAGACGACCGGGGCGTCCGGCAGCTCGCCGCGCACGTCGAAGTAGTCGGTGCTCAGCCGCACCTCGATGTTCGGGTGCTCGGCCATCTTCTCCAGCCAGGCGGTGTAGCCCTCGACCGGCAGACCCTCGTAGGTGTCGTTGAAGTACCGGTTGTTGAAGGTGTAGCGCACCGGCAGCCGGGTGATGTTCGCGGCGGGCAGTTCCTTCGGATCGGTCTGCCACTGCTTGGCCGTGTAGCCGCGGATGAATGCCTCGTAGAGCGGGCGGCCGATCAGCGAGATCGCCTTCTCTTCGAAGTTCTGCGCCTCGGCGGTGTCCACCTCCGCGGCTTGTTCGGCGACCAGCGCTTTCGCCTCGTCCGGCGAGAACGCGCGCCCGAAGAACTGGCACAACAGGCCCAGGTTCATCGGGAACGAGTAAATCTGGTCTTGGTGCCGGGTGAACACCCGGTGCTGGTAATCGGTGAAATCCGTGAACCGGTTGACGTAGTCCCACACCCGTTTGTTCGAGGTGTGGAACAGGTGCGCGCCGTAGCGGTGCACCTCGATCCCGGTTTCCGGTTCCGGTTCCGAATAGGCGTTGCCGCCGATGTGGTCACGTCGGTCCAGCACCAGCACCCGCTTGTCCAGCTGGGTGGCGGCGCGCTCTGCGATCGTCAGTCCGAAAAACCCGGAACCAACAACGATCAGGTCATAGCCTGCGAAGCTCACAGCCGTCGAGGGTAGCGGCCGCCGCCGCGCGCTCCGAAACCGCGTTGACGTTCTTCGCCCGATGTCGTTACCACCCGTGTTTTTCCTGGCCATACGGGTGGTCGGAAGTCCGATCAGGACGGATTGGCTACCACGAACAGTGATATTTCGCCACACTCCGGAGTCGTCTGCGGCAGTGCGCGCGAATCAATATCGCTCCGGTCGGCGACCCGCTCGGCGAGTCGGATTCGGTAGCATCGTCGCCGCCCGCGAGCAGCCCTTGACCGGGAAGGTGATCGAAAGCGTGACTCGGGTACGCGACGGCAGGTACCTGCTGGTCACGGCGATAGTCCTGGAAGTGCTCGCGATCTGGTTCGTGCACTGGATCGACACCCGCGGATACATGGACACCGAGATTTACCGGCTCGGTGCCCGAGCGTGGCTGAACGGTTACGAGATCTACAGCGGCGATCTCACTCCGGAAAGTCCGGACAGCAGCACGCTGCCGTTCATCTACCCGCCTTTCGCGGCGATCGTGTTCAGCCCCCTGACGGCGCTGTCCGAGGACGGCGCGGTGGTCGCGGTCGCGATCCTGTCGCACTTGTCGATCCTCGTCACCGCGTATTCGCTGGCGCGCTCCTCGCCGTATTTGGCCCCGCGCGCGGGATTGGTCGCGGTGGGCACCGCGGCGCTGCTGCCGTTCATCACGTTGATCGAACCGGCCCGCGACACGATCAACTACGGGCAGATCAACCTGGTGCTGATGGCGCTGGTCGCCGCGGACTGCCTGCTGCCGCGCACCCGCTGGCCGCGCGGGCTGCTGGTCGGGATCGCGGCGGCCGTCAAGCTCACCCCGCTCGGGTTCCTGCTGCTGTTCCTGCTGCGCAAGGACTTCCGGGCGTTGTCCATCTCGGCGTGCACGTTCGCCGCGACGGTGCTGGTGGGGTTGCTGGCCGCGCCGAACGACTCGGCGGACTGGTGGCTCAGCGAGATGTGGTCCACCGGCGAGGACATGGGCGCGGTCTACGCGGGCAACCTGACGCTGCGCAGCCTGCTGGCCAAGCAGGACATCACCGGTGGTGCGCTGGACGGGCTGTGGATCGGCGGCTCGGTGCTGCTGCTGGTGCTGGCCGTGCTCGGGATGCGCTACGCGCTGAACACGCGCAACACCCCGCTGGCACTGATGATCAACGCGATCCTGGTGCTGCTGATCTCCCCGATCTCCTGGTCGCACCACTGGGTCTGGGCGGCGCCGACGCTGGCCCTGCTGTTCGCGATGGCGCTGCGGCACCGCTGGTACGGAGTGCAGCTGTCGGTGCTGTTCGCGACGCTGGTGGTGCTGATCGGGCCGCAGTGGTACTTGCCCTACACCGACGACAAGGAACTGAACTGGACGTTCTCGCAGCAGGTGGTCGGCAACGCCTACACGCTGTTCGGCATCGGTTTCCTGATCGCCGCAACGGTCGCGTTCTTCCTGCACCGCGATCGCGCGGCCACCCCGGCTCGGCCCGAGCCCGCCACCGTGGCGGGCCCGGGAAGTTGATCCGCGGTCAGTTCGTCCACCAGCGCTCCAGAACCTGCGCGACGCCGTCCTGGCTGTTGCAGGTGGTGATTTCGTCGGCCACCTCCAGCACACCGGGATGGGCGTTGCGCATGGCGACGCCGTGACCGACCCAGTCCAGCATCGGAATGTCGTTGGGCATGTCGCCGAAGCCGATCACCGCATCCTGCTCGACGTCGAGCTCGCCCGCCACGAACGCCAGCCCGCTGGCCTTGTCCACCCCCGGCGAGGACAGCTCGACCGGACCGCCTCCGATCGAGCAGGTCAGGCACAACCGGGAACCGAGCACGTCGTGCACCGCGGGAACCATGTCCGCGCCCCGGTGCTGCTCGTGCAGCACCATCAGCTTCGCCGCGGGCCGGTCGAACAGCTCGTCCGCGCCGGTCACCCGGATGTCCCGGTTCGGCCACACGCGGTGGAACCCCGCCTCCGCGAGGAATTGATCGTCCACCCGGTCCCGGGCGCGCTCGGTGGAGCGCTCCACCGCGAACGTGCAGCCGGGCAACGCGTCCCGCAGCTCCCGTGCCGCGTCGCGCAGCCGTTCGGGCGGGATGTCGGTGCTGTGCAGCACGCGGTCGGCCTCGGCGTCGTAGATGACCGCGCCGTTGGAGCAGACGGCCACGCCCGCGACGCCGAGCCCGTCCACGATCTGCGGCACCCAGCGCGGCGGCCTTCCGGTCACGAGCACGAAAGGGGTGTCCGCCGCGACCGCGCGCACGGTGCGCGCGGTCCGCTCGCTCACTCGCACCGACGGGTCCAGCAGGGTGCCGTCCAGATCGGATGCGACAAGATCCGGTTTGTTCACGCGATCATGCTGGCGAGCCGCAGGTCAGCATTGGTCCGGATTAATCTGTCTTCACCTGAGCGTGTGGATCTTTCCTGAATTGGGCGAAACCGGATCGAGTTGTGCGCCGAGGCGCGCGGCACGGACCGCATCGGGTCGAACACATCTGGGTAGTACCGATACGGTCATCGATGTGCGCGTTGGGATTGTGATACTGCCCGAACACCGGTGGTGGGCCGCGGAACCGCTGTGGCGGATGGCCGAGGAATACGGCTTCGCCCACGCCTGGACCTACGACCACCTCGGCTGGCGATCGCTGGTCGACAAACCCTGGTTCGACGCGGTGCCCACGCTCACCGCAGCGGCCACGGTCACCTCCAACATCCGGTTGGGCACGCTGGTCGCCTCGCCCAACTTCCGGCATCCGGTGCACTTCGCCCGGGAGGTGCTCGCGCTCGACGACGTCTCCGACGGGCGGATCACGCTGGGCATCGGTGCGGGCGGTCCCGGTTTCGACACGACGGTGCTCGGCGGGGCGCAACCGGACGCGGGCACCCGCGTGGACCGGTTCGCGGAGTTCGTAGAGCTGCTGGACAAGATCCTCACGCAGGACTGCACCACCTGGTACGGCGAGCACTACACGGCGGTGGAAGCGCGCCGGGCGCCCGGCTGCGTGCAGATGCCGCGGCTGCCGTTCGTGATCGCTGCGAACGGGACGCGCAGCATGCGGCTGGCCGCGCGCTTCGGCCGGGGCTGGGTCACCACCGGCCCGGCCGCGGAGGACGACCTCGAAGCCTGGTGGCGCGGGGTGGCCGAGCTGACCAAGCGGTTCGCGGACACGATGGCCGACGAGGGCCGCGATCCGCAGCGGGTGCAGCGGTACCTGTCCGCGGACGCGGCGCCCGCCTACTCGATGCGCAGCCTCGAGTACTTCCGCGAGGTGGTGGGACGGGCCGAGGAGCTCGGCTTCACCGACGTGATCACGCACTGGCCGCGCACGGACGAGCCGTACGCGGGAACTGAGTCGACCGTGGAGGACATCGCGGCAGAAGTGCTGCCGGAACTGTGAGTTTCCGGCGGTACCGCCGCATTCGTCCGGATTCTTCGGAACAAGGCCGCCCGGCGCGCGAATCGGTCCTGATCCCGATTCGCCGTACGGGCGGGTCCACGCGGTCTCCGGGACGAATCGCGCCCGGGATCACCAGCGGCTTCCGACCGGTCAAGCAGCGGAACCGGCATCGCCCAGCAGGGTGGCGCCGACGGCCAGGAATTCCGCGGCCGCATCGGGCGCGACCAGCCGGTGCAGCACGTTCGAGCTGAAGCTGACGCTGTCGCCGGGCGACAACGTCACCGCGTCCTGCTCGAACTCGATGCGCAGCTGCCCGCTGAGCACGTACAACCAGTCGTGCCCCTCGTGCTGCACCGGCCGCACCCCGGAACTCGCCGGCGACAACCGGTAGCGGGCCGCGTACATCCCGGGGATCACCGAGCGCGGCGTGAGGACCTGCACCGCGATGTCGCCGTACTCGACGGTCGGCGCCTCCTCGGCGCGCAGCACGACCGCGGCCGGGCCGGGGGCCTCGTCGGTGAACAACTCCGCCAGCGCGACCTGCAGCGCGTCCGCCAGCCTGGTCAGCTCCGCCAGCGACGGGGCGACATCGCCCTGCTCCACTCCCGCGAGGTGTTCCTCGCTGAGTTCGGCCCGGCCTGCGAGATCCCGTTGCGGCAGCTCGCGGGTGGTGCGCAGGCGGCGTATCCGGTCGCCGAGCCCGGTCAGCACACGGCTGTGCGCCGCACCGCGCGATCCGTGCACCTCGTCCGAGTGATCCGACACGCTCACCACCATAAGCGCGCGGCAGGTGCCACGCGCTGCGCTCGTCGCGGTGTGCCCGCTCGCCCGCACGGGTAGACCGGCGCCCGAGGAGGTGCCAGAGATGTCCGAGCAAGCCACGGCTCGCGCGATCATCCGCGAAGCGGGCACGAGCTACGCCGCGCAAGCAGGTTTCACGCTCACCGACAAGCCCTCGCAGCTGTACCGGCTGCTGGTGCTGTCGGTGCTGCTGTCCACCCGCATCAAGGCCGAGATCGCGGTCTCCGCCGCCCGTGAACTCGGCGCGTTCCCCACCGCCCGCCGGATGCGCGAGGCCACCTGGCAGCAGCGCGTCGACGCGCTCGGCCGCGGCAGCTACGTCCGCTACGACGAGAGCACCGCCACCGCGCTCGGCAACGGTGCCGATCTGCTGCTCGACAAGTACGGCGGCGACCTGCGCAAGCTCCGCAAGGAAGCGGGCGGGGACGTGCGCCGGATCAAGGAACTGCTGCGCGAGGTGCCCAACCTCGGCCCGGTCGGCATCGACATCTTCTGCCGCGAAGCGCAGGCGGTGTGGCCGGAACTGCGGCCGTACTTCGACAAGAAGGCACTCTCCGGCGCGGAGAAGGCGGGGCTGCCGAAGGACGCGGGCCGCCTCGCCGAGCTGGTGGACGCCGCGGACTACGCCCGCTTCTCCGCCGCGCTCGTCCGGCTCACGCTGGAAAAGGGACTGCTGGAGGAGATCAAGGCCCCGGCCTGAGCCGGCCGCCGCGCTCGGTCACCCGAGCACGTTCACGCCACCGGCTCCAGCACTTCGCGCCCACCGAGGAACGGCCGCAGCGCCTCGGGGACCAGCACCGAACCGTCCGCCTGCTGGTGGTTCTCCAAGATCGCCACGATCCACCGCGTGGTGGCCAGCGTGCCGTTCAACGTCGAAGCGAACTGGTTCGGCCCCTCCGCCTCGCGGTAGCGGGTGTTGAGCCGCCGCGCCTGGAAGGTGGTGCAGTTCGAGGTGGAGGTCAGCTCGCGGTAGGCGCCCTGCGAGGGCACCCAGGCCTCGCAGTCGAACTTCCGCGCCGCGCTCGCACCGAGATCACCGGCGGCGATGTCCACCACGCGGTACGGCAGCTCGAGCTTGGTGAGCATCTCCTCCTCCCAGGCCAGCAGCCGCTCGTGCTCGGCCCGGGATTCCTGCTCGCGGCAGTAGACGAACATCTCCAGCTTGTTGAACTGGTGCACGCGGATGATGCCGCGGGTGTCCTTGCCGTACGAACCGGCTTCCCTGCGGAAGCAGGTCGACCAGCCCGCGTAGCGCAGCGGGCCGCCGGACAGCTCCAGGATCTCGCCGGCGTGGTAGCCGGCCAGCGGGACCTCCGAGGTGCCGACGAGGTAGGCGTCGTCCTCCTCCAGCCGGTACACCTCGGTCGAGTGCTCGCCGAGGAAACCGGTGCCGTCCATGATCTCCGGACGCACCAGCACCGGCGGCACGACCAGCGTGAACCCGGCCGCGGTGGCCTGCGCGGCGGCCATGTTCAGCAGCGCCAGTTCCAGTTGCGCGCCGACGCCGGTGAGGAAGTAGAACCGGGCGCCGGAGACCTTCGCGCCGCGTTCCATGTCGAACGCGCGCAGCCCCTCGCCCAGTTCCAGGTGGTCCTTGACGTCGAAGTCGAATTCGCGCGGGGTGCCGACGTGCTTGAGCACCGCGAAGTCGTCCTCACCGCCGTGCGGGGTCTGCGGCTCGACGACGTTGGAGACCTTCTTCTGCGCGGCCAGCAGCTCGTCGTCGGCCGCGCCCTGTTCCGCTTCGGCTTCCTTGACCTGCGCGGCCAGGTCCTTGGCCCGGGACAGCAGCTGCTCGCGCTCGTCGCCCTGGGCCTTGCCGACCTGCTTGCCGAGCTGCTTCTGCTCGGCCCGCAACGTGTCCGCGCGGGAGACCGCCGACCTGCGCCGCTCGTCGGCGGAGAGCAGGGCGTCCACCAGTGCCGCGTCCTCACCGCGGGCGCGCTGCGAAGCGCGCACGGCCTCCGGGTTCTCGCGAAGCGTCTTCAGGTCGATCACAGCAGGTCAGCCTAGCGGGCCGCACCGGCCAGGGACCGCACGGGTGGCGGCCGGGCGCCGCGCAGCCGCGGGCGCGGTCACGTCGGCTCCGGACTGGCCCTGGACTCGGTCTCGAGCGCCGCCAAGATCCAGTGGTGCACCCGGACGTCGCGGTACACGACCTCTTCCCGAGCCGGGCGGGACACGCCACGGCGAACGCTGCCGGAAGTCGATCCGGGGGCGTGGTCCCCGGTGAAGTCGACCCGCGAGGCGGGAACCGCCCGGAAGGTCAGCTCCGCGGCCGCCACGGTGGCGGTCCACGACACTTCCGCGTCGTGCTCGGTCACTCGTCGCTGCGACGACGGCGCGGTCGCGGCTCCCGGCGAGGGTCCTCGCCGGACCGACCCCCTTTGGGGATCCTCGCGCGCCCCGAACGGCCGCGAGGCTCGCGGGCATCGCCCTCGTCGGTGCGGCGCCGCGACCTGCCTGCTGCTTCGGTGCCGTCGGATTTGCGTTCGGTGCTGCCTTCGGATCTGCGTTCCGCGCTGCGTTCGGAGCCGCGACCGGCGGCGCTGCCGGCGGCTCTCCCAACGCCCCGGCCGGCTTCCCCGGCGATGCGGCGAACGCCTCCCGCAGCCCGGCCGACCCGCTCGCCCAGCTCCTCGGCCGTCCGTCCGGCACTCGCACCGACGCCTTCCGCTGCGCGGCCCGCGCCCGAGCCTGCCTCTTCCGCCGCGCGACCGGCTCCGGCCCCGACGTCATCGACCGCTCGTCCCGCCCCCGTGCCGACCTCTTCGGCTGCGCGGCCCGCTCCCATGCCGACCTCTTCCACAGCCTGACCCGCTCCCGTGCCGACCTCTTCCACAGCCTGACCCGCTCCCGTGCCGACCTCTTCCACAGCCTGACCCGCTCCCGTGCCGACCTCTTCCACAGCCTGACCCGCTCCCGTGCCGACCTCTTCCACAGCCTCACCGGCACCGGATCCGACATCGCGCAAGGCGGCTCCGGCTCCCCGCGTGATCTGCTCCAGGATCTCCGGATTCCGGTCGATCGTCTGCAACACGCGCTCGATGATCGCGGCGACGTTGCCGAGCCGGACCTTCAGCAGCGCCTCCGCCTCCACGCCCTTGATGTCCAGGCCGACCCGCCCCAGCGTCACATCCGCCCCGACGTTCAGCCGCAGCAGATCGAGGACCTCCGCCGACAGCGAGACCTTCGCGTGCAGGTCCTCGACTTCCAAGTTGATCTCATCGACCTTCAGCACCGGCACGTCGAGCAGCACATCCGGCTCCTGATCACCGGCGCGCTGCTCGTCCGCCGCGCCGGACTCGGGCCGGATTTCGTCCTGCCGCTGCTCGTCCGGGCCGGTGCCGTCGTCTTGCGGCGCTTGGCTGTAGGGCATCGGTCCCACCCCGCTGGCTCGTCGGGGCGTGCCCTCCCCCTTGGCGGAACGCCCCACCAGCCCACGAAAACACAGTTCAGCGCGGCATGTCGCGCCGGACCGGGGACACCGCGGAGATCAGGAACCCGGGATGCGGTGCGGAACGAACGCGGCCCCGTCGTCCGTGATCAGCCCCGCGGTCTCCCGGATGCCCAGGCCCGCCGCGGAGTCGCCGACCACCCAAGCGCCCAGCGCCGGGCGCATCCCGTCGAACTCCGGCAGCGGATCGAACGCCTGGTAGACGAAGCCTTCCTCGCCGTAGACCCCGCCGGTGTCCAGCTCCCAGCCCGGCGCGACCACGCTGATGTTGTTGCCCTCGCGGCCGAGCCGCGGTTTGCGCACGTACTCGGTCAGCAGGCCCGGCTGGTCCAGGAAGGTCGGCAGCAGGTTCGGATGGCCCGGGTACATCTCCCACAGCACCGCGAGCAGCGCCTTGTTCGACAGCAGCATCTTCCACAGCGGCTCGATCCACTGCGTCGCGGGCAGGCTGTGCACCGCGTGCTTGCCGAACTCGTCGTCGACCATCCACTCCCACGGGTAGATCTTGACGGCGGAGCTCATCGGGGATTCTTCGAGGTCGACGAAGCGCTCCAGCAGGCTGTCCCAGCCGATGTCCTCGATGACCAGGCCGACGGTGTCGATCCCGGCCTCCGCGGCGGTCTCCTGCAGGTACGCGGAGGTGATGTTGTCCTCGCCGCTGGTGTCCGCGCCGGACCAGGTGAAGTGCACCTCGTTGGAGGAGAGCTGGTCCTTGATCTCGCCCCAGCGCTCGACCAGCTTCTCGTGCACGGAGTTCCACTGGTCGTCGCCCTCGTGGCACTCGGTCAGCCAGTGCCACTGCACCACCGCCGCCTCCAGCAGCGAGGTCGGGGTGTCGGCGTTGTACTCCAGCAGCTTCGCCGGGCCGGAGCCGTCGTAGCGCAGGTCGAACCGGCCGTAGAGGTGCGGGTCGCCGCGCTTCCAGGAATCGGCGATGTGCGGCCAAGCCCATTCCGGGATGCCGAAGTCCTTGAACCGCTCGGTGGTGATCACGTGGTCCACCGCGTCCAGGCACATGGACTGCAGCAGTTCGACGTCGGCCTCCAGGGACAGCACCTCGTCCAGGCCGAACTCGTAGTGCACGGCCTCGTCCCAGTACGGCCGCCGCGATCCGTCGGCGGCGCGGGCCGGCGAGCCGAACACCAGGCCCAGTTCCTCGATCTTGCGCTGCCAGTCCGGCCGTCGTCCGGTTGTCCTGCGACGCACTCGTCAGCTCCCGCTCGTGCCCTTGCTGTTGATGCCGAAACCGCCGCGGGACACGGTCGTTCCCTTGCCGTCCTTGACCGTGGCGCCGGACGGCTTGTTGAAGTTCGGCGAGTTCACCGTGCCGCCCACCGGCGGGGCCGAGGTGCCGGGCTGGGTGTAGCCGTAGCGGTAGGAGTGGCCCTGCCCGGGAATCGGCGTGCTGGTGCCGGGGAAGAAGATCGGCATGAACATCATGCCGCCGCCGGTCGGGTAACCGCCCTGGCTGCGCACGTAGTCCTCGTTGCACAGCTCCGGACGCTCCACCGTGGTCTGGCCGGGCTGCTGGTCGGCGGCGGCGCAGTACTGCTCGACCGCGTTCTTCTGCTCGCTGTAGGCCGCACCGGAGTAGAACGCCGACACCAGCGCCACCACGCCCACGGTGACCCCGCCGCCGACCATCACGCGGCGGCGCTTCTGCGTCTTGCGCTCCGCTTCGTCGAGCTCGCGCTGCTCCTGCTCCTCGCGGCGCTTCTCGGCGGCGACCCGGGCGCGCTGCTCGCTCAGCGTCGGCTCGCGCGGCGTGGCCGTCTCCGCGTCCTGCTGGCGCACCCGGCCACGCGGCGCGTGCACCTGCTCGGTCGGCTCGTCACCGTTGGTCCCGCCGGTCCGATCAGCGCCGGAGGGCTGCTGTCCGTCGGGGGATTCGTCCTCGCGCCGTGGTCTGTCCTGCTCAACCAATGGTCTGCCATCTTCCCGTCATCGCCCGCTCCCTGCGGCAACCCTACCCATCGCCGCCCCGGGCAGGGGATGCAATGCCGCAACGCAACCGGACACGAATCGGTTTCGACACGTTGTCTCGGTACCCGCGCGTGCCCGTCGGCCGCCAGGCATGATGTAGCTCGATGGCCGCCGACAAGAAATCCGGGAACCGCCGGAAGAAGCCGCACACCTGGCTGCTGATGGTGATGGCCGCGCTGGGCGGCGGACTGGTGCTGCTGATCAGCGCACTGCTGAACACGCCCACCGGCGGTGGCGGCTCCGGCATCGGCGGCCCGGGCAGGCAAGGCTCCTCGCCCGCCACGCCGCCGGTGTTCCAGGCGAAGGCCGGCAGCTGCCTGCACTGGACCGAACCCGACGCGGCCGACATCCGCCAGGTCAAGTGCGGCGAGCGGCACCTGTTCGAGGTCACCGGTCAAGCCAACCTGAACGCGGAGTTCGGCCCGAACACGCCTTACCCGAGCGGCGAGCAGTGGCAGCAGCTCAAGCAGCAACGCTGCACGGAGGTCTCGAACCGGTACCTCGGCGGCAGGCTGGACCCGAACGGCCGGTTCGCCGTCGGCGCGTTCACGCCCAGCCAGCAGGGCTGGGATTCCGGGGACCGGACCCTGCACTGCGGGCTCCAGCAGCCCGGCCCGTCCGGCAAGCTGTACGCGATCAAGGGGCAGGTGGCCAAGCAGGACCAGTCGAACACCTACGAGGTGGGTCGCTGCCTGGGCGTCAACGGGACCGCGGTGTGGGATCCGGTGGATTGCGCGCAGCCGCATTCGGTGGAGATCACCGGACTGGTCGACCTCGGCCGGCAGTTCCCCGGCGGTTTCCCGGGCGAGGACCAGCAGGACGGCTTCCTCGCGACCCGCTGCACCGAACTCACCGCGCAGTACGCGGGCAGCCCGACCGCGGTGGCGGACAAGAAGCTGGTCAGCTACTGGGACACGCTGCCGCAGGAGAGCTGGGACGCCGGTTCCCGGCAGGTCAACTGCAAGGCCAGCGCGCAGCTGCCGGACGGCAGCGGGCTCGCCCCGGTCACCGGCAGCGTCAAGGGTGACGTGCAGGTCGGTACCGAACCCGCGCCGCAGGACAGCGCGCCGATCGAACCCGGCGTGCCCGCCACCGGGGAGCGCTGAACCGGTGCCGGTGGAGATGACCCGGAAGCGGTTCGAGGAGCTCGTCGCCGATGCCCTCGACCTGGTGCCGGAGCAGTTCGCGACGGCGATGAACAACGTGGTCGTGCTGGTCGAGGACCGCGACCCGGAGGATCCCTCGCTGCTCGGGCTGTACTTCGGGATCGCGCTGACCGAACGGGACGACAGCGCCTACGCGGGCGTGCTGCCGGACCGGATCATGATCTACCGCGAGCCGCTGCTGGAGATGTGCGACAGCGAGCAGGACGTCGTCGACGAGGTCGCGATCACCGTCGTGCACGAGATCGCGCACCACTTCGGCATCGACGACGAGACGCTGCACTCGCTGGGCTGGGCCTGATCGCGGGCCTGATCGGAACAGCGGGCCTGCTCGCGGAACCGCTGGCTCTGTCAAGAAGCGGCGTCAGCCGGCGCCGCCATCCGACCAGCTACCCGAACCGATCCCTGAACAACTCTTCGATCAGGCCGGGAGATCGTCCCACTGGGTGCAGCGCCAGCCGGTCGGCGAGGAGGAATCGGCTTCGAGCGCGATGAGCCCGGTGTTCGGCAGGTATGCCGCGTTGGCGCGTTCGCCGTCGACCTCCGGTGCCAGGCGCCCGGCGACGAGGCGGATCATCGCGCCGTGGCTGACCAGCACCACTGAGCCGGTCAGCACGTCCTCCAGCAGTGGCTGCGCCGAGCCGAAGAACCTGGCGAGCGCCTGCTCGCCGGTTTCCCCGCCGGGCATCGGCACGTCCGGGGAACCCAGGTGCCAGCCCGCGTAGACCTCGTCGAACCGCTGCCGGGACGCGGCGTCGGCGTTGCCTTCCAGCTCACCCACGTGGATCTCGTGGGTGCCGTCGGCGACCTCCACGTCCAGCCCGTGCCGGTCGGCCAGCGGGCGGGCGGTCTGCTGCGCGCGCAACGCGCGGCTCGCGTGGATGGACAGGACCTTCTCGTCGGCCAGCCGCCCGGCCAGCGCCTCCGCCTGCTGCGAGCCCTCGTCGGTGAGCCCGGGACCGGGCGGCAGCGTGTCCAGCGCGCCCCGCACGTTCGACGGGGTCTGGCCGTGCCGCACCAGCAGCAGCCGCAGCCCGTCGGCGCGGGCGCGCAGCGCGAACTCGGTCATGGGGAACCTCCTGCCCGGATGCGTTCCAGCCAGCGGGCCGATGCCTGGAACGCCTGCTCCGAGGCGGACGGCCGCACGCTGGCCGGGGAATGGTCGGCCTTCGGGTAGGAGCCGAGGAACCGCACCTCGCTGCATCGCCTGCGCAGGCCGGTGAGCGCGTCCCCGACCCGGGCGTCGGCGACGTGGCCGTCGAAGTCCAGGAAGAACCGGTACTCGCCGAGCCGGTCCTTGGTGGGCCGCGACTCGATGCGGGACAGGTTGATGCCGCGCAGCGACAGCTCCATCAGCAGCTCGGTCAGCGACCCGACCTCGTCGCCGATGACCGCGGCGATCGACGTGCGGTCCGCGCCGGTCGGTTCGGGCAGCGCGCCCGGCCTGCGCAGCAGCAGGAACCGGGTGAGCGCGTCGGGGACGTCGGCCACCCCGGTCGCGAGCCGTTCCAGCCCGCTGAACTGCTCGATCGCCAGCGGCGATGAGATCGCCGCATCGACTTCGCCCGCGGCGACCGACCGGGCGGCCGCCGCGGTGGAACCCGCGGCCCGGACCTCGGCCTGCGGCAACCTGTCCGCCAGCCACTCGCGGACCTGCGCGATGGCGTGCGGGTGGCTGGCGACCGTGCCGACCTGGTCGGCGGTGGCGCCCGCGCGCACCAGCACGTCGAACCGCACCGGGATCATCGCCTCGCCGACGGCGATCAGGGGTTCGCCGCTGACCAGCGCGTCCATCGTCGCGGGCACGGCGCCTTCCACCGAGTTCTCCACCGGCACCCCGGCGGCCAGCACGTCCCCGGAGCGCAGCGCGCTCAACGCCTGCGGCACCGTCTCGAACGGCACCGGTTCGGCGTCGAAGTCGGCGGTGAGGACCCGGGTCGCCTGCTCGGTGAAGGTTCCCGGCGGTCCCAGGTAGGCGATTTGCGGCACGGCGACCAGCCTACGGGGCGCCCGGTTCCTACCACCTCGCCCCGGTTCGGTGAGGGTTGATCTACGAATGTGTGACGCACCCAATTACATGCAGTGGCCCTTTCCTGCGATGCTGTGGGCGTGACCGCGGATTCGGAGCGCTCAACGGACCGAGCGGAACCGGAGCTGCGGCTCGTCCTCAGCGCGCTGGACGAGCCGCTGGCCGCAGCTTGGCGCGGCATCGCCGGCGACCGCACCGGGCTCGACGTGCACCAGGGTTCGGTGCTGGACCTTCGGGTGGACGCCGTGGTGAGCCCGGCGAACTCCTACGGCTGGATGCGCGGCGGCGTGGACGCGATGTACGCGCGCGCTTTTCCCGAGGTCGAGCAGAACGTGCGCAGCGCCGTGCTCGCTTACCACGGCGGGGAACTGCCGGTCGGTGAGGCGCTGCTGGTGCCCACCGGCGCACCCGGCCCGGCGTGGCTGGTCAGCGCGCCGACCATGCGCGAGCCCGGCGAGCAGCTGCCCGCCGACACCGTGCACCCGTACCTCGCGGCGCGTGCGGTGCTGCAGCTGTGGTCGCGCGGGGTGCTGGAGAACGGGATGCCGGTCCGCGACGTCGTGCGCAGCATCGCGCTGCCCGGGCTCGGGACCGGTGTCGGCGGGGTGACCCCCGAGCTGTGCGCGCACCAGGTCGGTGCGGCGTGGGACGAGATCTTCGCCCGCGCCGACCACGTCTGAGCCGGGCGCTGCACGACGACGTCGCGGTGGACCCCGCGATCACATCGCCGGGCGAACGGTGCTCCGCTGAACGTCCGGCGCCGCCCGCCGTGCCGCACGGCGGGCGGCCGCCCGATCGCTCACTCCCCGGTTTCCCGGGCCTGCTCAGCTTCCCGGGACTCTTCAGCCGAGCGGTCGCGGTTCGCCACCTTGGTCGGGCTCGGCGCCTGCGGCACCGCCTCACGCACCCGGACCTGCAGCACACCGCGGTCGTAGTCGGCCTCGACCCGCTCACCGGTCACGCCATCCGGCAGGTTGAACCGGCGCTGGAACGAGCCGCTGCGGATCTCCCGCACCAGCACGCCCGAGTCGTCCTGCTCGGAGGTCTCGGACCGCCGGCCGCTGATCGTCAGCACCCCGCCGGAGACCTCCACGTCGACGTCCTGGTCCACGTCCACGCCCGGCAGCTCCAGCCGGATCAGCACGTCCGAGCCGTCGCGCACCACGTCGGCCGCGGGGACGAACGGCTGCGCAGCACGACCGCCGAAGGAACGGCGCACCAGCGCGTCGAAGTCGCGGTCGAACCGGCGGTTCAGGCCGGTGAACGGATCCCATCCTCGAACGGCAAGAGCCATCGCTGCATCACTCCACTAGTGCACTGGGCGCCGGTTCCCATCTTCCGACGCCGCTTACATGAGTGCCAACGACTCAACTTTGCGGATTGTTCCCGAAGTAGGGATCAACTTCTGCGCCTTGATGCGAGCGTGTCGAGGCCGGGGTGAGTACCGTCGGGATCCGCGGCAACACCGAGGAGGTCCACATGCTCATCCGCCGCTTGGCCCGTCCCCTGCTCGCCGCCGTGTTCATCTACGGCGGGATCGGCGCCCTCCGCGACGCCGAAGGTCACGCGAAGGCCGCCCGTCCGCTGGTGGACAAGACGGTGGGCAACGTCCAGGACTCGCTGCCGGACCAGGTGCCGACCGACGCCGAGACGCTGGTGCGGCTGGACGGCGCGGTCAAGATCGGCGCCGGGACGCTGCTGGCGCTGGGCAAGGCACCCCGGCTGGCGGCGCTGCTGCTGGCGGGCAGCGTCGTGCCGACCACGCTGGTCGGGCACGCCTTCTGGGAGATCGACGATCCGCAGGAGCGCAGTGCGCAGCAGACCCAGTTCCTGAAGAACCTCGGCCTGCTCGGCGGCCTGCTGATCGCGGCGGTGGACACCGAGGGCAAACCGTCGGTTACCTACCGCGCCAGGCACGGCGCGCACGTCGTGGCCGAGCAAACCCAGCAAGGCGTCAAGGTCGCCAAGAAGACCGCCCGCAAGCGGCGCTGACCCGAACCGCCCGAGGAGCGGACCGCCCACCCGGCGGTCCGCTTTTTCACGTCCTGATCAGGGCACCCTTACCGAAGGTGATCGGGCGCGCGGTCGTAGCGTGAGGGCGTGCCGGTGCGCGTGCTGCTCGTGGACGATCACGAGGTGGTCCGTCGCGGCCTGCGCGACCTGCTCAGCACCGAAGCCGACGTGGACGTCGTCGCCGAAGCCGGCGGCGTCGACGAGGCGGTGGTGCGCACGCGGGCCGCGGAGCCGGACGTGGCGGTGGTGGACATGCGGCTGCCGGACGGGGACGGGCTGGACCTGTGCCGCCGGCTGCGGGACCTGCCGGTGCCGCCGCGCTGCCTGGTGCTCACCGCGTTCGACGACGAGCAGGCGCTGGTGGGCGCGATCAACGCCGGCGCGTCCGGCTACCTGCTCAAGCAGGTGCGCGGGCAGGACCTGGTCAACGCGGTGCGCGAAGTCGCCGCGGGCCGCTCGCTGCTGGACCCGGTGACGACCGCGCGGGTGCTGGAGCGGATGCGCCGCGGCGGCGACCGCCCGGCCGACGAGCTGGAGGCGCTGACCGAGCAGGAACGCCGGGTGCTGGACCTGATCGGCGAAGGGCTGACGAACCGGCAGATCGCCGAGCGGCTGTTCCTGGCGGAGAAGACGGTGAAGAACTACGTCACGGCGGTGCTGGCCAAGCTCGGCATGGAACGCCGCACCCAGGCCGCCGCCTGGGTCGCCCGCAGGCAGGGCTGAGCGGCACGGGCTGAGCCGCACGAGGCTCCGATGCTCTTTCAGGCCGGGCAGCCGCACGCGCACAGCCAGCTAGTTCTGTTCAGAAAGCGGCGAAGCCGCTTGCGGTGCCCGAGGACTCAGCCCGACCACCGGCGGGTTCTCAGGCGTCTGCTGGCGAGGACAGCGCCGACGCCGCGTAGGGAGCTACGTCTCCGAGGCGATCCCGGAGCCGGCAGACGCCTGATGAGGTTCCGCTACCCGACCACCTACGCAAACCACGTGCTAAACAACTCTCTACGTCAACGGAACTTCCCAGGTGACCGTGGTGCCGCTGTCCGGCGAGGAATTCACGGTGCACCGCCCGCCCGCGGCCGCGGCGCGTTCCTCCAGGTGCCGCAGCCCGCGTTTGCTGACGTCCCGCGGAATCCCGCACCCGTCGTCCACGACCTGCAGGCGCATCGACTCCGGAGCGCGCCGCACCCGCACCAGCACGGTGCGGGCGCCCGAGTGCCGCACCACGTTGGACAGCGCTTCGCGCAGCGCGGCCCGCGCGTGATCGGCGATCGCGACGGGCACGCCGGTGAGATCCCCGTCGATGTCCAGCTTCGGCGGCCTGCCGAGCAGTTCCCCCGCGGTGTGCACCTCGGAGCGGATCGAGTCGGCCAGGTCCGGGGCCTCCTCGGCGGTCTCCGGGTCGGACGAGCGCAGCGCCCGCACCGTCGCGCGGACTTCGGCGATGGTCTGGTCGAGCTGGTCCATGGTCTCGGTGAGCCGTTCGGAGTCCTCGGCCGCCAGCCGCCCGGCGAGCTTGCGATCCAGCACTTCCAGCTGCACGCCCGCGCCGTAGAGCCGCTGCACGATCACGTCGTGCAGGTCCCGCGCGATGCGTTCCCGCTCCTGGTAGACGGCGATGCGCTGGCGCGCGGTGGAGCCTTCGGCCAGCACCAGGGCGAGACCGGCTTGCGCGGCGAACCCGGTCAGCACCTCCACCGCCACCCGGTTGAACGTCGGCGAACCGCGCTTGCGGTACACCGCGATCGCGCCGAGCTTGCGCTCCCGGGTGCCGAACGGGGCCACCGCGAACGGCCCGTAAGCCCGCAGCGCGGGCGGCACGTAAGGCGCGGTGATCGGGTCGTCGATCAGGTCGTCGACGACCACCGGCACGCCGCTGCGCGCGGCCCGCGCCGCGGCCGACCGGGCGGAGAGCACCGCGCCCACCGGGTCGCTGGACGCGGTGGAGGCGCCGTGCGCGGCTTCGACGGTGAGGCGGCCGTCGTCGGCGTGCACCATGACCAGGCCGAGGTCGCTTTCGGCCAGCGCGGCGGCGCGGCGCACCACCATGGGCAGCACCGCGTCGGGCTCCTCGGAGGACAGCGCGGCCTTGGTGATCTCGGTGGACGCCGCGAGCATTCGCTGGGCGAGCGTGGAATCCATGACGATCCCGAGGCTAGTCCTCGCCCGGCGGCGCCCACCGGCCGAACCCGCACCCGGAGCCTCCGAGTGAACGGACCGTTCGTCCCAATAGATCGGGCAGACAGGCCGTTCTTTTCGTGGACTGCTCTGACCTGCTTTTTTGTTGTGTTTCGTGGTTGTCAGGCCGCCTGTAGGCCGTCTGCGGGCGGCTGGGCCGCGATGTGGTTGCGGAGGAAGCCGGTTACGGCTGCCTGTGCGCGTTGGTGACTGCTGGGCAGCATGTGTGTGTAGATCTCTAGCGTGAACGACAGCTTGTCGTGCCCAAGGTAGGTCGCCAGTTCTCGCACGCTGACCCCGTCGGCTAGGAGCAGGCTCGCGTAGGTGTGCCGGAGTGCGTGGATTCCGTCGATGCGGCGCCGTTTGGTCAGGCCCGCACGGCGGAATGTCGGGTCCCACACGTGGTAGCTCCACCCGCTTGCGTCCCAGGTGCGCCCGCCGGGCCGGGACAGGAACACGGTGTGCGTGACCGGCTGCCCGCCGGGGTGTTTCCACGGCAGGGTCACCGGTTGGGCTGGGAACGCTGCCAGGTAGGCCTGCAGGAGCGCGGCCAGGTCCGGTGACAGGGGCACGTCACGCAGCTTGCCCCGCTTCGGTAGCGAGAACACCAGCGCCCCGCTTCCTTTGACCTTGCGGACCTGGCGGCGCACGTGCACGACACCCGCTGTGTCGTCGACGTCGTCGGGGGAGAGTCCGAGGATTTCCCCGAAGCGCAGGCCGAGGCCGACCCCGAGGTCTACCGCGATCCGTTCCCGGTCCGGCACAGCCTCGCGGATCGCGGTGAGACGTTCTGGGTCCCAGGCTACGGCCGGGGCTGTTTTGTGCCGGGGCCGGGAAATGCCCTTTGCCCGGCACGGGTTGTTGTGAATCAACTTTTCGGACACGGCCGATTCCAGCATCCCGGACAACGTCCGATACAGCGCTTCGGCGTAGTTCTCGGACACGGTTCCCGAGGAGCGGAGCCAATCGAGCCAATCCCGGATGGTGGCCGGTTTCTCGACCGCCGACAGAGGTTTCGACCCGAGGTAGGCCAGGATCCGGGAGTTCACCTTTTGCCGAAGGGTGGCGCGGCTGTTGAGGTCGGCCGCTTGCCCCTTGATCCAGTTCTCGGCGTAGTCCCGCAGCAGCGTCTTGCCTGCGTCAGGGTCGACGTAGCGGCCGCTGCGCTGGTCGGACTCCATCGACAGCTTGAAGTCATCGGCTTGTTTCTTGCACTTGTCGGGGAAGCACTTGGACCGCTCGCGCCCGTCGGGGTCGAGGTAGCGCACTTTGTAGCGCATCCCCTTACCGTACTGGGCGGTTTTCACGCGCTTGTCCTTTCCTATTGCAGTGTCGTGTTGGGTTGTGAACCACCGATCTTGCACGTGTCCCACGGAAATGATCCTTTGCGTGTCGGATCGGGGTTCTCTTCCGTGTGGCCCGTCAAGATTACCAAGATGCGGAACATTCCGGAAGCGATTTTGGCGTTTTCGCGGGGTGCTTTTCCGGTCAATCAGTGGTGTGGTGTTGCATCCATTCCCACACGTCGCGCGGGTCGAAGCGCAGTTCGCGCCCGATCCGGTAGGCCGGTGGCCCAGTCTGCCGGTAGTTCCAGTGATAGAGGGTCCGCACCGGAACCCGCAGGTACTTGGCGAGTTCGTCCATGGTCCAGAGGTGATCGGGCCGGGCACGGCGCGCGGCCATCACACGCCCCCGTCTGCCGCATCGTCTGTCAGCGCGAGCGCGTGTTGCGCGGCCTGATAGTCGGCTCGTGATCGTCGTCTGCGAGCGATCGAATCGAGGATCAGCAGCGGGCGCGGTGGCACGTCAGAGTCACCGGGGCGGATGCGTTCCCAGGTCGCCCCTGGTGAGGCACGTTCCCCAGAATTGCCGAACGAGCGCGCGGGCTGATCACCGCCCTCAGGCAGCACGCCCCCAGCGGTCAGGGTGGCGCGGACATGGGCGCGACGGGTTTCCGCGTGCTGCGGCAGTGTTTTCCCCGTCCACGCGCGCGAGACCAGCACGCGACGCCCGGCCACCCCGAGCGCGTGGGGTTGATGTGCCTTGCCCCGACACTGTCCCGGGTGGGTGCGGGAAGAGGCGCCGCGCGGTTGGATGCCGTAGAGCAGCCACACCCCGCAGCGCGGGGAGCACGGGGTAACGGCGAGTGCGTCCAGCAGCCGCCGGGCGTGCTCGCGCTGCGCGGAGTGCGTGGCGGTGTGGGTTTCGCCGACGCTTTTGGTCAAGTACTTGGTGAGGTACCGGGTGTGCCGTTCGGCTTCCGTGCTGCCGCCGAGCACGCCGCGCACGTCGGTCTGAGCCCCGAACCGCACGGTGTGCGCGGCGTCGGCCGGTTCGGCATCGGGCACGGGTAGCGACTCCTCCCACGTGGGCAGCGCACGCCGGGTGTCCGGATCGCACCAGGCCGACGCGTCCGGATTCCACACCGGTAACCGCTCCCCGCCGTAGACCGGGTGATCGTGCTGGGGCCACCACACGTGGTGATAGGTGCCCGCTACGACCTGGCCCAGCAACGCACGCGGCACCGTGCCACGGATCGCGGTATGTAAGTGCGGAGTCAACCGTTTCTGTGGTTCGACAGCGGCGAAGTACTGCACATTCCAGCCCACGGCACGGCGGAGGTTCTGCCAGAACCGATCAACCAGGCTGGAGAAGTGGATCGCATCGCGGGCCGCGCGGGCGTAGTCGTAGGAGTCCGGATCAACCGGCGTGCCCAACACCGGGGAGTCTGGCCGGTGGGTCTGCCCGCAGCCGCAGCGAACGATGCGGCCGCCACGCCAGCGAGCGGAGTGCACCGGCCCGTAGGACGGCAAGGTGAGCGTGGCGAACAGCGACGGCCGGTAACGCCCGCCCGCATAGGTCTGCCCGATCGTCTCGCCCCGCACCGGACGCCGAGGCAAGTCCGGAATGTCCGCGCGTCGCCGGGTGGAACGGCCCCGATGCGAGGGTGCTGGGTGTTCGATTTCGTCAAAGCCGGGCAGCCGAGAGGTCACGCCCGCATCCCGTAGTGCGCCGTCCACCTCCGCTAACGCTTCCCGGACATCGGCGACGTGGCCGGGTTCGTTGGCTTCCAGCGCTTCCCGGCCGAGCGTGAGCAGATCGGCCCGATAGCCCATCAACGCCGTCTGTTCCCGGTCAGGTTCCCGCCGTCCGGTATCCGGTTCTGCCTCCAGGTGCCAGCCCTGGCGGCATTGCTCGACCCGTAGCCGCCGATGCCGCCGGGCGCACGGCCCGCACACGGCCTCACGGGTAGCGCCGCAGGCCACGGCCACCACCCGAGACGACCCCGTGTCGGTGTCGGTCCGGCGCATGGCCATCGGCCGGGTACACACGTGCTCGTTCTCCGCAGCGGCTTGCGCGACAGACAGCCCGGACGGCCCCCGCAGCATCCCCGCAGAACTGTCCTGTGTGGACTCCGCATCGCGGCCTAGGCCGTCTACAGTGGAGTGTTGTCCAGTCATGTTGTCCCCCGAAAAGTCCCGAAATCCGGTTTCTGGTTATACGGCGGGGGCGGGGTAGGTCTCGGCGAGTCGCACGATCTCGCCATCGGGGGTGTAAGCCGCCCGGACGCGGACCGGTTCGCGTACGCCCTCCTGCACGACGTAGCCCAGACCGGGCAGCGAGCGGGGGATGCGGTCGGCGTGGGCGCCGCGTTCCCAGGAGGCATCCCCCAGGACCATGTCCACTTGGTTCGGGGTGTCCAGCCGCATGGCGACTTTGTAGGGCACCAGCGACCGGAACGGCACGACTTCCTTGGTGGGCTCTTGCGCGTAGGCGTGCACGACGTAGCCCAACGCCCGGCCCTGGGTCAGCAGAATGCCAAGGAGCCGTTCGGCTTCCTGCCCGAGTTTGCGGTCACTGAGGTATTTGGTCACCGCCGCGAGTTCGTCGACGATCACCAGCTCTAGCGGATACTCGATGCTTGGTTCGACCGTGCGCACGACACCGCGCAGCGCGGCCTTGCGGTCGCTCATGCCGTCGACCACGGCCGTGAACACGTCCACGATCGTCTTAGGTTCTTCGCGGGCGTAGCGGGTGAACAGCGGGGCGCCTTGTTCGGCTTCCATCCCGCCTTTCGGGTCGATCATCGTGACCCGCACCCGCCCGGAGTGGATCGCCGGGGCCACCTGGCGCACGGTGCCCCACAACAGCCCGCCTTTCCCCGCGCCGGTCGCCCCGCCGCCGAACAGGTGCGTCCCCAGCAGCGGCACCCGCCACGGGTCCCCGCGTTCGGTGCTGCCCAACGCCACGTGCGACAGATCCAGCGTCTCGCCCGGTGCGTCCGGCATCGGCGGGAGCGCGACCGGGTGCACCAGCGGGTCGCGGCGCATGAATCCCAGGTTCACCACGCCCGGAGAGACTTCGGTGACTGCGCAGCGCTGTACCCGCCGGGAATGCGCGAGTGCTTCGGCCGCCGTTTCGAAATCATGGGTACGTTGCCCGGCCGCCAGCCGCACCCGCACGTCATCCCAGTACCGACCGGAACGCACCGACATCAGCCGGGGCACGTGTCCCGGTCTCCACTGGTCGTCATGTCCGACCAGCCGCGCGGCCCGCGCCCACCGTGCCCACCGCAGTTCATACACCGCCGAGCGCATCACCCCGGAACGCAGCGGCCCGGTGACCCGTCGCTCGAATGACTCCGGTCCGCCGATGCGCCACGCCAGCCCGAACCCGAACAGGAGCAGTCCGATCACTATCAGGCCGACCAGCCCCGCTGTGTGCCAGCACCACCACACCGCGCCCGCCACCGCGAGTACGAGCGGATGCCGGATCAACCACCCTGCCAGCGCGAACACGCCGGTCGCGATCGCTTCGCTGATCTCGGCTACCTCGGTAGCGACATCCGCCGATTCCTGCCCACCGCCGCCGTCCTCCCACGGTGCCCGAGACCGACCACCACGACCACGCACCACCACACACCCCCGAACAAAGCGCCCCGAAGAAAGAAGAAGGCCCCCGGGAACGACGCGCCCCGCTCGCGCCGTCCCGGGGGCCAGCCACCACCCACCGCCCACCCACCCGTGGACGGTGGGATGGCGGCTACTCGGACACTCGCCGCCCCGATTCAGCGAGTTCCGAGGCCAAATCACGCACCGCGGCCACAGCCGCCCGCAGCGGCTCCGACAACGCCGACTCCGACACCGTCACCGGCCGCCCAGCGTTTTCCAGATCATCCGCCGCCGCGCCGACTTCATCGGCCGCACGCCGCAGATCCTCACTCATCACCGCACCCCCGATCTGTCGTTACGCGCCCAGATGACCGCCGAGATACCGCAGCCGGACCGACGCATCCCGCAGCACTTGCTCAGCCTCCCGAAGCCGCGCCAGCGCCGTTCGCGACGATTCCTCGATCTGCGGATACTCGTCTCCGAACGCGGCAAACACCCTGTTGCACGAGGCCGAAGACTCTTCGAGTTCGGACACCACCCGGAATCCGACCCGGGCCGCATCCGACATCACCTCACGCTCAGCGATGACCCGAAACGCTTCCTCCGTCGTGGCTGGCACTACTCACACCCCCGTCCCGCCGTTGATCTCCCGCATCAAATCCCACATCCACGATCCCTGCGATTCATGCGCCGAAATGATCGCGTGCGCACACGCCACGCAGACAATTGACAGCATTTCCAATTCCGTGTCCCACACCATGATTGCGAAATGCCGACCCGGTCCACACGATTCCTGTTCCGGTTCGGGTTCCGGTTCCGCAGTCACGCCGCGCCCTCGACCGGATCACCCCGCCGCACCCGGTCCAGCACCAGCCGCCGCGCCGAACGCCAGCCCACACACCCGGCCAGCTGCACCATCCGCGCCTGACACGCTGCGCAATCCTCCGATGCGGACCGCGCCGGCCACTCCCGCAACGCCGCCGCAATCTGATCCGCCAGCGCCCGCACATGCGCATCGGCCGTGCTCATCCGACCCGGCCCAACAGCGACCGGCCCCGTTCCCGGCACTGCCGCGCCCGTGTCTCGGCCAGTTCCGACGCAGCATCCCCGCCGACCGACATCGCGTCCCACACTTCGGCCAGATGAAAGAACGTTTCGCCCCGGACCGCTCGCACCGCCTCGCATGAGTTCCCCCTCTGCATCAGTTCCGTAATCGCGTCCGAAATAGCGTCCGCGCCAGCCATTCCACCCCCTCATTCGGTCATGCCTCATCAATAAACCGCGTGTGCGAACCCAAAAACGACCGGTGAAACTCCCGCACACTCACCGAACCATCCGGGCCGATATGGTCCTCTTCCGGCTGCTGGCATAACGTGCAATACCCGAGTGCAGTCACATCCGGAGCCGGATGCAACATCTCGTACTCAATACCCTTACCCGGAACATCATCGGAACCGGCCACTTTCTCACCCCCTCCCGCCCTAACGCGGGGATCGAGGGAAGGGTTACCGGCGGCGGGGTTTCCGACGCTGAACCCCGGATAGCCCCACCGATTTCGGCATCGCCTGATACAATTCCGACCGCTGCATCGCAGTCAGTCCCGCCCGTGTACCGACCGGAAATGCCGCCCGCGTGCCTGTGCCGGTTTCCCACTCCAGAATATCCCGCAGGCATTCATGCCGGACCGGACAGTCCGCACACACCTGCCGTGCCCGTTGGCTCTGTCCCTGCCGCCCCTCGAACAGCTCAGGAACTTCCGCGCACGCCGCTTCCGAATGCCACGAGGGGCGCGCCCCGCCACGGAACACCGCCAGCGCCAACGCGCCCCAGGCCACCGGCACCGGCCACACCGGACCCGAATCGCCCGGTTCAGCCATGCAGACCCCGAGCCGTGCGCAGCATCATCCGCAACTGCGACGTGAGATCCGACCGTTCCCGCTCCGACAGCTCCGCACCATCCGTGCCGCCGCCGGTCATCACCGCCAGCAACTCGGCGAGCAGCCACGCCGTGGACTGGCCGAGATCACGATTCCCGCCAACCGCTTGTTCCACCGTGATCAGCACGTCCGGATCACCGGCCAACGGCCCACCGAGCAGATACCACGCCCCATGATCCGACGGCGCCACCGTCCACTCACGCGGCAACAACCGCAACATCGACGGCCCCGGCGGCAACGCCCGCTGACTGCTGTGCCGCCCCATCAACGATCACCCGAACCCGACGATCCCGAACCTTCACCGGAACTCGGCGCCGCCGACGAACCGCCCCTGGCACCTTTCCCCGACGAGCCCGACCCCGCCGACGAGCCGCCACCCGACGACGCAGGTCGAACCCCATCGGCGCGGAGCTGGAACGTCAGATACCGAAATTCGCCCTGCCCGCCCACACGCGGCTCCGCCGTGAGGCCCACGAACTCGACCGGCCGAACACCCAAACCCGCAATCGGGTCCGGCAACACCGGCTCATCCTCCGACAACACCTGAACGGTCGGTGACGCCTCACTCCGCCGAGCCGGAGCCGGATCCGACACCATCACCATCCAAATCGGCAACCCCGTCGCCTCATCCCGACGCTGCCGAGCAGCACGACCCCGAGCCCGATCCTGCTCACTCTGCCGTTCCGTCGCAGGCTCCACTTCACCAATCGCCAACGCACCCGACGGAAACACATCACCAAAACTCACCGGAAACCGATAATTACGCGCTAACGCCAAAACGCGCACTCTCCCCTAAATTGCTGCGACTCCCCGAAACACCGAAGACCACGGCCCCCCGACCACGAACCCTCCGGATACGCAACAACCTAACGGCGATTCGACCACGCACAATCCCTGGACCAGCACAAACAGACTGTGGTATATCCCACTACGATCAAAACCAGCACGAACACTACTGGCCACCCAGGGCCACGGATACGCTCAGAGATTGGCCTAAACCTCTCTCGCGCGCAAGACACTAAACGTCCGCTAAACACCCGCTAGACGTCCACTAAAAATACGGCGTGTCGTTCACTCGAAAAGACGATCCTGCCACTTGACAAACACGCAAAAAAGTGCCGGAACCAGCCGCACGCTGACCCCGGCACTTCCCAACCAGCGGGCACCTACGGCGTACTACCTACGTGTGCCCGTAGCAACCCTCCGGCCATCCTCACCAGACTTCACACCAGCGCACCAGGCGCAAGCGCAATATCCGGACCGGACAACGAACACCCGCTTCCCGCCCGCTTACGACCGAACTTCGCCCTCAGTCCTCACAGTCCGACCAGACCCACCGAACCGCCTGCAACAGCGCATCCAACACCGAAAACGTCGTCTCCCGGTCCCACGTCGCACCCATGCGGAACCCCAGGTCCAGAACCACCCCGGGATCTTCACCGCGATGCCCCGTGACCGTCACCGTGTTGTACCCGACCTCCACCGGCCACTCGTGCAACAACCCAGCGTCTAGCGCCGCCTCCTTGTCCGGATCGCGGTGAGCGAATTCCCACACCGGGCCACAATTGCCCATCTTCCTGACTAGCGGGCGAAAATTGCGTTCATCCATCCAAATTCCCCCGTGTTTCATTACGGAAACGTTGTGAGGGGGCCCGGCCGCGCAGTAATAAGCGGCACCGCCCGGCCGGACCCACTGCTAGGCACAGCGACGAAAAAGAGAAACAACCGTGCCCAGGCCACCCAGCAAAGCCCCGTTAGCGGCATATACGGCCACTGTGGCGAACAGGACTGACCGGGGAGCGGCCCGAGTCGACTCAGCAACGAGAACGACCGACCAGACATCAAGCAAGCCCACTACCAAAGCCGTCCGTGGGCACATCCCGCGCACGCCGTCACTTCGCTATGCACGGGCACGAGCCGGGACACCGGCGCGGATGACACCCGGCCCGTGCGATCACTCACTTAAGCCCGCGCACACGGCTTGCCCGGCCACGCGGTGAATGCCACGGACAACCACAGTCGTTACAGTGCAACAGGGACAACCTCCCTTCGTTCGCATCGTCAGGACCCCCTGCCGGTGTCAGGTGTGAACAGCGTGATCACCGAACAGGGACACTCAATCCGGCAGCGAACGGCGTGCGATACCGTCCCCACCGGCCCCCGCTAGCTACCGACTAGCGGGGGCCACCATTCAATGACGGCCCAGTTCGTTGCTCGCGTTCTGCACGCTCCGCGCACTCGCGCTGCAACATCGCTGTACACGCCTCACAGGAAGCAGCCATCACCCACTGCTCTTCTGTGACCTCCGCCCACAATTCAACTTCTGAGCCGCAGACAGACGTCTCCGATAGCTGCCGGTCCCAACGACGCCCGCGGAACGCGTGCCGCACCTGGTCACCGCTCGGACGCCAATAATGCCGGTCACGGTCACTTAACGGCCCATCCATCACGCCGCCACCCCGCGAACACCAAGCCGGGGAGACCACCGATCGACGCCACCAGGGCCGCGCCGCCACCACGTCACCCTTCTCGGTTCCTCCCCGTCCGGATCCTCACTCGGCCACGCGATCGGTTCGGTTTCAGCGGCCGGATCCGCAGCCGTAGCCACCGCCAACGATGCCGACAACACCCGATTCCGCGAGGTCGCCAATTCCCGAAGCCCCATCAACCCGGCCGCAGGCCATGCCTTAACCCCCACGGCTGCCGCGCACCCCGGGCACACTTCACGATCAAGCAGGGGACTTGCCTCCCCTGCTGCCAAGTTGACCGGCAAGACCACCCGCCGAACGTGAAACGGCCCGTACGCCCACACCCCGCACGCAGTCGGCAGAACCCAGCCACCAAGTCGATTCACCACATGCCACGACGTGTCGCCCACTGTTGCCGACGCCACCCACGCCAACCCCGCCATCACCGACCACCGTCCGAGGAACGATCACTCGGACCCCACGCAAGCAACATCCCCAACGCCGCCACGAGCAGCACGAACACCACCGCCCCTGTCATCCCGCCACCACCCGACGCGTCGATGCCTCGCTGCTCAGCACGGGGTACGTCGTGCGCTGCTGAGACAGCGATACCTCCTCGCTTGATCTAGGGCTCGTTCGTCCACGTGGCTGCCGGTGATACAACTTCCAGTTAGTCATGGCGTGAGCTTATAACTGAGACTCAATCGACGACACAGATTCACTGTCTGCTGATCGGGTTAATTTTGAGACTCAATCGGACACTCTGTGTGTTCAGAGCACCATGAGGCAGACTGTTCGCCATGCTCGACGAAGATCCCGGCCCAGTAGTTCAGCGATTGATCCTCGGGGAACGTCTCCGCGCGCTTCGCGAGGCAAGCGGGGTCGGTCTGGATGACGCCAATGCCGCGCTTGGCTGGTACCGAGGCAAGCTGTCGAAGGTAGAGACTGGCACCCTCGGCGCCTCCGAGAAGGAGTTGACAACTCTCCTCAGTCGGTACGGCGTCACCGGCCCTGACGCTGAGCAAGTCCGCCAGCTCGGACGCGAGGCACGCCGACGAGCTGCGCCTGAACGGGTCTCCGACTGGGCCAAGCAGTACA
The DNA here is from genome assembly GCF_016526145.1 of Saccharopolyspora galaxeae. Taxonomy (GTDB): domain Bacteria; phylum Actinomycetota; class Actinomycetes; order Mycobacteriales; family Pseudonocardiaceae; genus Saccharopolyspora_C; species Saccharopolyspora_C galaxeae. Next base: position 252,023 of record NZ_JADDUE010000001.1, on the reverse strand, counting down.
TCCCGCTCGAACGTGCGTCATCTGAGATTCGCATGGTCTACGGCGAGGTCCCCGGCTTGCTTCAGACGAAGGACTACGCACGCGCACAACTATCGCGTTCGCCAGTCGTCACTGCGGCCGACCTGGACTCGATGGCTGCCGCACGCGAAGAGCGAGGGAACCGCCTGTACCGCGACGGCGCTCCTCACGTCTGGGCTGTCCTCGGCGAGGAGGCACTACGCCGCCGTGTCGGAACACACGACCAGATGGGTACGCAGCTTCGCCGACTGCGCGAGATCGCTGACCTACCTTCTGTCACCTTGAAGGTGGTTCCTCTTGAGCACGGACCGCACGCGGGCTTGAGCTGTCCGTTCACACTGCTATGGATCGAGCAGGCGCGGGCCACCATCGCGTACGTCGAGACGCTGACCGGTGCCGACTACGTGAAGAGCACCGAGGCGTATACCCTCGCGTTCGATCAGGCCGAAGGTGACGCACTGTCGGAGGACGACACGCGGGCACTGATCGACCGCTGCATACAGGGAGTAACGCATGACTGACACAACCGGCGCTGTGTGGCGCAAGTCCGGCCGTAGCGGCGGGGCGCAGCAATGCGTTGAAGTCGCTACCAATCTCACCAACATGGCCATGATCCGCGACTCAAAGCTAAGCGACGAGTCCCCAATCATTAAGGTAAAGTCGTCCGTTTTTGCGGCTTTCATCGGCGCCGTGAAGGGCAGCCGCTTCAACGGCTGACATACTTCCGCGACTGAGCCCCGACCCTCTGGCGGTCGGGGCTTTGTCGTGTTCTACGTAGGCGCAGTCTGTTGCCGAATTTTTCTGTACCTGTATCAAGGCGCCGCCTGTCGGCGGCGCGGGCGGGAGCTTTTCCGGCGCTTGCGCTCCACCGCTGGCGCGGTGTTCTCGCGCCGCAGCTCCCGCCTGTTTACCCTCTCAGGCTCACACAGTGATCAGCCCCAGCCCATCGGGACCAACACGAACACGACTGGTCCGATCGAGCTAGCGACCAGGCATAACCACCGGGTCCTTTCGAAATCTACTGCTGCGGCAACCGTTGCCAGTTACTCATCGCAAGCGGTCATCAGATTTTGTGCCGGTGCTCGTTCCTTATCCACGCCCGACACGAGTCGTGCGCCCTCTTCGCGTAGAAGCTCGACCAACGCAGGGGCGCGATCTCCCCGGCGGACCGCGGCGAATACTTTGCGTCGTGGTCCAGAACGGAGGGTGCGTACTGCGATACCGGAGCGCGAGGCGCTGTTCCAACCAAGCCGGGGAAGCACCGTTATCCCTAGTCCAGCCCGAACGAGCCCGATAGCGGCAGTAAAGTCGTCCACTGTGTGCATCACTCGAGGTTGGAATCCTGCTTGGTTTGCTGCCGCCACCGCGCAGTCGTGCCAGGCGCTTCCCGGCGCGGACATGACCCAGTCCTGGCCCTCCAGATGCGTGGCGAAATCGAGGTCTGGCTCGGCGCAGAGCGGATCATCGGCGCGCAAAACGGCGTCGTAGGGTTCGGTCAGCAGCGGTTCCAGGCGTACCTGCGGATGGTCGCTGTGGGGGAGGTGTCGGCATGACATCGTGATGACCAGTTCCACATCGCCATTGATCAGGCGATCGATGCTGGTCTCGGGTTCGACCTGCATAATATGGAACTTCCACTGCGGGCGCATGTGCCGTAGCCGCGCTATAGCCGGGGCGATGAAGCTGGGGATGGCCGACGCGAACGCGCCGACTCTCGTGAGGCCGCGCTCTCCCTGTTGGTATGCCTCCAAGTCGGCCTTGGCGCTTTCCAGCTCGGAGAAGATCGTGCGTGCATGTTCGATCAGTAGCCACGCCCCCGGGGTTAGGCGGATGTTTCGTCCGTCCTTCTCCACCAAGATCACACCGGACTCGTGCTCGAGAAGGCTGATCTGCTGTGATACCGCGGAGGGGCTCATGTGCACTGCTTCCGCTGTCGCCCGCACGGTTCCGTGACGAGCAAGAGCCTCAAGCAGTCTTAGCCGACGAACATCGATCACCAAGCTCACCCTGACTCCACTTTTTGGTCATACCATCACGCATTTACGTCTTGCTGCCGGACTTGATTCTCCCGAAAGTTCCGTAGATCCACTATAAGGGTGCCTGGTTGTGCGCTTCTGTTGCACGACGAGCTGGTGAACCAGCTACAGCCGACCACGCCTAGCACAGGGGCCAGTCACGACCCGTCCGGACTCGGTGGTGTCTTTTCATCCATTGGCGGTCGTGCTGTCCAAGTGGTGGGATTACCGATCCTCGCAGTTCCGTACCCTCGGGCGAGCTTGTCCACTTAAGCCACTCTTCTTCCCATGGCCGGTGCTGCTGAAGTACCTTCGCCCACAATTGGATACTAGATAGGAAAAATTTGTGAATCCTTCCCCAAGCTCTTATGAATCGTGTGTGCACGTGCATAAGCATCTCCTTTCCGTGGGTCCACAGAACAGCAATAGCGGCTCGCGGTACGAGTCAGATTTCGCCATGCTGGTGTGGATAAATCGAGCTAGCGAACAGCGACGCCGGATGCTGAGGTACGGCTCGGCTGGTTAACGAGGCGGATGCGGCGTTAGTGCATTACCGTCCGGGGGCTCGTACTGCACAGTCGTTATGACGTACCGATCTCTCGGCCCTCGACAGTGAGGCACTTCTGGCGGATACCGCGATGTTTGCCAGACCAAGTGACCAGAAATACCCCGGCAAAAATGACTGCTGCTCCCAACAACGATGCCGCCGACGGTCGCTCACCGAGGACCACGTATGCAGCGAGCAAGCCAAACACGGGCACTAGTAGAGAGTACGGTGCGACCACACTTGCCGGATAACGAAGAAGCAGTGAGTTCCAGGCGCCGAAACCGAACAATGTCGCCAGAACGACAAGGTAGGCCAACGCGGCGATTGGCGCGAATTCCATAGTGGTCAACGCATGCACTACGGTCGCCGGACTCTCCACAACTACCGACAGCGCGACAAGCGGAATGGGCGGAACGATACTGGACCAGATGAGCAGGTCGAGGCTGGAAGTTGCCTTGGCGTATCGGATGCAGACATTCGCTGCAGCCCAGGATGCCGCACCACCCAAAACCAGCAGGAGAGCCATGAAAGGAACAGTATCTCCTGTCCCGATTCCGATTATGGCGACTCCGGCCGTTGCCACCACAGTCCCCGTGACCTCGGCGCCTCGTGGGCGTTCGCGCAGAAATACACTCCCGAAGACCAGAGTAAAAACAGCCTGTGACTGCAGAATGAGCGATGAAAGCCCGGCGGGCATACCCAGATGCATTCCCAAGAACAATAGTCCGAAATTGCCCACCCCCAGAAACAGGCCAACCAGGAAAATCAGGACCCATCCAATTCTTGGCTTTCGCACAAAGAAGATGGCAGGTATCGCTACAAAAGCGAAGCGCAGCGCAGCGAAAAGCAAGGGCGGGTAGTGCTTCAGCCCAATATTGATCACAACGAAGTTAACACCCCATACCAGGGCGACGGTAGCCGCCACCGCCGCATGTCCGGATCGCATACAGTAAGCATAAGCCGCATATCCCACCTCTACTATCACATTTTCTCGAACAAGAGCGTTAAGCACAGCAGAACATTCGCGCCTTTACTTGCAAGGCGCAAGGGGCCACAGGTAGCAAACCCCTACGGAAGGTGGCGCTCGTGAGGATGACTTCAGATGTCGAGTACCAGTTCCGAACTTTCGGTAGCGATTGTGTGGGTTTGCGTTTCCGTCTGCAATTGACAATATAAAGATGGACGGGCCGTACTGGCGTTTCAGATTATCCAGCGAATGTCAGGCCGTGTGCAGCTGCTCGTAGTGCTCGACGTTCGGGAACGGGTCGTAGAAGTGGTGCAGCAGCGCTCGCCATTGCTGGTACTGGGGCGAGGAGCGGAAGCCCTCCGTGTGGTCCTCAAGCTGTTCCCACTCGACAAGCAGCAGGTAGGTACTTAGCCGTTCGATGCAGCGTGAGAGGCGCAGGCTGCGAAAACCAGGCATCGCCGCGATGATGGCTTTGGCCTCCGAGAATGCCAATTCGAAATCGTTCTCTTGGCCGGGTACCACGTACAGCAGGGCATGCTCGAGAATCATGCCGCCATGATCCACGTCGGCGCGGGGAGAATCCACCCGTATTACGAGCCGATCCTTTAGCGTGTCTCGGGCGCTGGAGGGCCAACGTTCACCTGTGGCATACCGGGCACATCGCTTAATGATGTTCTGGGGCGCTCGCCGCCCCCAAGCCCCCGGCGGTCTCCGGGATGGGTGGGGTGGAGCTGTGGTGTCCGGTTGTTTGGGTGATCGCTTGGTGTGTCCCCACCCCGTCGACCGCCACGAGGGCTATCAGGCCAGGTCAAGGGGCAGTCTGCGCGCAAACTCGGCCGGGTGCATCGGGTACCCCTTGACCCGTCCTGATCGGGCTGCGCCCGGTCGACGGGATGGGGACACCGAGGCACCCATTGTGTGGGGAGACTCCATGACCCGCCAGTGCTGGCTACCCACAACAGGGCACCTTTACGACCCGCGTGGTCCGGTGAAGTGCCCCGGTGCGGTCTCAGCCCCGCCGGTGCCGGTGGGCAGCAGTCCCGCACCAGGTGCAGGCGTGGTTGCGTGGGCAACGTGAAGCGTCTCCCAAGCCGGTCGCAGCGAGCGGCGAACTGAACCGATGGCGACACGAGGAACGCACAGCGTCAAGCCGCAGAAAAACTTTCCGGCCGGACCGCACAGCTTTCCCAAACTCTGAGGAAGCGGTCCGGCCGAAAACTTCTTCTAAACGCGGCTGGACCCTGCACGCCCCTCGTGTGGTCCCGCCATCAGTTCGCCACACGCCACGACCTACAGGAGGCACCCATGCTGTTCGCCCACTCCGTCCGCACCTGCACCCGCTGCGGAACCGAATTCCGCTGCTGGCAGCGCCACGCCCACTACTGTGAGTCCTGCCGAGCCACGCCGCGCCCGCTCGGCCAGCTCGCCCTGTTCCCGCCCCGCCAGGCACGCGCGGGCAGCGTCGGCTGATCCCCCTCCGTTAAGGAGAGGGTGGCCCCGCCGCTCGGTCAGGGTGCGCGAGGCCGCCCCTACAAGCAGCCCTCAGCCGGGCCCCGGCCAGGCCGTCACCAGGCCGTGAAACGTCACGAACCACCCCAAACCAATACGCACTAACAAGCAACATTGGCGCAGGTCAGAGCAGCCGTGAACGGCATTGCCACACGTCAGCGAACCCCGGTGAGAAGAACAGGCCGTTCACTCGAAATCGTGCTGGAGCGAACGGACTTTTCGACCGGCCTACCGGGACGCACCGGCCGTTCACCCGCGCCGGGGCGGTTCACGGTCGGACTTCGAGCGCGTCGTCGCGGGCAACGGTGAGCAGGCCGTCGCGGATGCGCAGGACCATGTCGGCGTGCTCGGTCTCCGCGGGGCGGTGCGTCACGTGCAGCACGGTTCGTCCGGCGGCGTCGCCGTGCAGGCGCCGCAGCAGTGCGTCCGAGGTCGGGACGTCGAGGTGCGCGGTCGGTTCGTCCAGCAGCAGCGGCCCCTCGCCGAGCAAAGCGCGAGCCAGGGCGAGCCGCTGCGCCTCACCACCGGACAGCGCGGTGCCTCCGGAGCCGACGAACTCGCCCAGCCGCTCGCCCCAGTCCGGCAACCCGGCCAGCAGCAGCGCCTCGGCCAGCCGCTGGTCATCGGCCTCGGGCGCGGCCATCCGCAGGTTCTCCCGGACCGTGGTGGCCACCAGGCCAGGTTCCTGCGGGCACCAGGCGAACCGCTGCGGCACGCGCGCTTCGCCGCGTTCCACCGGCAGCATCCCCAGCAGCAGAGCCAAAAATGTCGACTTGCCGCTTCCGGACGGCCCGAGGATCGCGACGTGCGCGCCCGCCGGGATCCGAACCGTGGCGCCGTGCAGCGCGGCCGCGGGGGCACCAGGCCAGCGGACATCGACGTCGCGGAGCTCGATGTCGCCGTTCTCCGCGCGCTCGGCGGCCGTGTCCACTTCGGACTCGTGACTCGATGCCGGTGCGGCCCCGAGCAGCGGAGCGACTCGATCGTGCGCGGAGCGCAGATTCCGCCACTGCTGCACCGCGGCGGGCAACTCCGCCACCGCCTCCGCCGCGGCGAGCGGCACCAGCGCCAGCAACGGCGCCAGCTCCGGCGCGAGCCGTCCGGCGGCCACCGCCTGAGCCGCGAACCACGCGCCACCCAGCACCGCGATGCCCACCGCGAGCACCTGCACCGCCGTGGCCGCACCAGCGCCGAAGGCCGCGCGGCGCGCGCGAGCGGCCAGCCGCGCATCGACATCCGCCAGCTCCGCACGCCGATCGGCGTGCGCACCGAACGCGATCAGCTCACCCGCGCCGTCCAGCAGCGCCAGCAGCCGAGCCGCGATGCGGCGACGGCCATCGGCCACCGCGGCGCTCGCGCGCCGCTCCGCGAACAGCGCGGCAGCGCAGCCGCCGAAGGCGGCGAGCAGCAGCGCGGCGGCGAGCAGTGCGCCTGCTGCGGGCAACACGACGGACTGCACGGCGACCGCCGCCGCGGCGACGAGCACCGCGATCAGCGGTGGGAGGAGGACCCGCGGCACCAGGTCGCGCACCGAGTCGACGTCGTCGACGAGGCGCGCGGCGCCGTCGCCGCGGCGGAGCGCGGCGGAGCGCGCCGGGCCCAGGCGCACCAGCGCGTCCCACAGGCGCAGCCGCAGCACGCCGGAGAGGCGGAACGCCGCGTCGTGCGTGCAGAGGCGCTCGACGTAGCGCAGCGCGGCGCGCGAGAGCGCGAACGTGCGCACTCCGACGACGGCCACGGACAGCGTGAGGATCGGTGGCTGCTGGGACGCCCGAGCGATCAGCCACGCGGAGGCCGCGGTCAGCGCCAACCCCGCCATCAGCGACAACGCGCCGAACACGACTCCGGCCAGGGTGCGCGGCGTGATCAGCTCGCGCAGCCGCCCGCGCGCCGGCTCCAAACCGGGCACTTCCGCAGGTTCCGCGGCGTGCGCGGCCTCGGGTTCGGCGGGTACCGCGTCCGGCCGGTGGCTGGCGAGCACCACCGTCACACCGCGGTCGGCAACGCGCTTAATGGCTTTGTCGACTTTGTGCGCAGTGGCCTGATCGAGGTGCGCGGTGGGTTCGTCCAGCAGCAGCACGCGCGCATCGCCTTCGAGCCGCAGCAACGCGCGCGCCACCGCGACCCGCTGGCGCTCCCCTGTGGACAGTCCGTCGACGCGGCGATCGTGCAGGTGCGCCGCGGCGACTTCCCGCAGCGCGACCGGGATCGCCGCAGCGGTGCCCGCGGGCTGATCGGTCACCGCGAGCTCGAGCTCGTCGGCGACAGTTCCGCCGGTGAACACCGGCCGCTGCGGCACCCACGCGAGGTTCCTGCGCCATTGCGCGGGATCGAACTCCGCGATGTCCGCGCCCCCGTAGGTCACCGCGCCGCGCTCCGGCCGGATGAACCCGAGCAGCACCGAGAACGTCGTGGACTTACCGCTGCCGCTGGGGCCGATGCCGTCGAACCCTTCCAGCCGCAGCACCCGCCCCGGCTCTGCGGTGCAGCTGAGCCCGTCCGGTGCCCGGCCACCGCGCCGCGCCACGGCGAGATCGCGCACCCGCAGCGACCCGGAGGTCGGCACCTGCGCCGTCCCGGCACGTTCGTCCTCGGCCGCGGAGACGATCTCGTCGACCCGCCGCACCGCTTCGACACCGTCCTCGCTGGCGTGGTGCGCCGCACCAGCGGCCCGCAGCGGCAGGTAGCACTCCGGCGCGAGCACCAGCACCAGCAGCCCGGTGGCCAGGTCGAGCTCACCGGATACCAGCCGCAACCCGATGCCGACCGCGACCAGCGCCACCGACAGCGACGACGCCAGCTCCAGCACCAGCGCGGACAGGAACGCGATCCGCAACGTGGCGACCGTGCTGGTGCGATGCCGGTCGCTGACCCGGCGCACCACCTCGCGCTGCGCCCGGGCCCGCCCGAACGCGCTGAGCACCGGCAGCGCGCGCACCAACTCGTGCAACTGCCCGGAAAGCCGCTGCATCGACTCGGTGGCCCGCGCGGTCCGCTGCTCGGTGAACCGCCCGACCAGCCACGCGAACAGCGGGATCAACGGCACCGTGATCACGATCGCCAGCGCCGAAGGCGGATCGGCGTACAGGATCGACGCCCCCACCAGCAGCGGCACGACGGACGCGGTGACCAGCGCGGGCAAGTACTTCGTGAAGTAGGCGTCGAGCGCGTCGAGCCCCTTGGTGGCCAGCGCGGTCAGCTCCGCGGGACCGCGCCGCTGGATCCACTCCGGACCGCGGCGCAGCGCCACGTCGACCAGCCGCGCCCGCAGCTCCTCCTTGGCCCCGGCCGCGGCCCGCGCGGAAACCGCCTCGGTCGCCCAACCCAGAACGGCACGCGCGACGATCGCGCCTGCCAGCACACCGAGCCGGTCGCTGATCGCGGCGCCACCGACGCCATGCGCCACCACATCGGACAGCGCACTCGCGAGCGCCCAGGCTTGCACCACCAGCGCGGCGGCGTTGCCCACCGCCAGCGAACCGCCCGCCACCAGGGCTCGCCGGGCGGAACCGGACAGCCGGGGCAGCGCGCCCAGCGGCCCGCTCACGGCGCGTGCACCGGCGGGATGTGGTGGGCGCCGATGCGCTTGCGGAACACCCAGTAAGTCCAGCCCTGGTAGACCAGCACGGCCGGCGTGCCGAACGCGGCGACCCAGGTCATCACGGTGAGCGTGTACGGGCTCGATGCGGTGTCCGCGACCGACAACGACCACTCCGGGTCCAAAGTGGACGGGAGCACGTCGGGCCACAGCGCACCGAACAACGTCACCACCACGCCCGCGAGCGCGACGCCCTGCAGTGCGAACGCCTGCCCGTCCCGCCACGAGTACATCCGCACCAGCCCGGCCAACGCCGCCACCAGCGCGACGACCAGCGGAACCCACGTCCACGCGGAACCCGCCGCGAACTGCGCGACCAGCACCAGCAGGACCACCGGCAGCAGCAGCGGCACACCGAAGCGCAGCGCGAAGGCCCGCGCCCGCTCCCGCACCTCACCGGCGGTCTTCAACGACAGGAACGCCGCCCCGTGCAGGAACGAGAACCCCCACACCGCCAGCGCACCGAGCACGTTCGACGTGGTCAGGATGCCCAGCGGCCCACCGACCCGATCGCCGTTGGCATCCAGCGGCAGGCCGAACACGCTGGCCGACAAGATCAGCCCGACCATCATCGGCGAGATCCACGAGGCCAGCACGATCACGGTGTCCCAGCTGCGCCGCCACCGCGCCGTGTCCACCTTGCCGCGGTACTCGAACGCCACCCCGCGCCCGATCAGCGCCAGCAGCAGCAACAGCAGCGGCAGATATGCGGCGCTGAACAGCGAGGCGTACCAGCCGGGGAACGCGGCGAACGTCGCCCCGCCCGCCACGATCAGCCAGACCTCGTTGCCGTCCCAGACCGGGCCGATCGTGTTGATCAGCACCCGGCGTTCCCGCTCCTCGCGGCCCAGGATCGGCAGCAGCATCCCGACGCCGAAGTCGAAGCCCTCCAGGAACAGGTAGCCCAGCCACAGCACGGCGATCAGGGCGAACCAGAACGTGGGCAGGTCCATCACTCATCCACTCCGGTCAGTACGCGAACGACAGGGTGTCGTCGGACTTGTCGTCCTCGGACGGCTCGTGCGGCATCGCGGCGTCCACCCCGGCCCGGACGTAGCGCACGATCAGGAAGATCTCCACCACGGCCAGCACGCCGTAGATGCTGGTCAGCGCGATCAGCGAGGTCAGCATCTCGCCCGGCGACACCCCGGAGGAGACCGCCTGCGCGGTGTACATCCACACTCCGTCCACACCGGACGGAGTGGGGTTCGGCGCCACCACGAACGGCTGGCGGCCGAGCTCGGTAAAGATCCAGCCGAACGCGTTGCCCAGGAACGGCGTCGCGATGCTGGCCACGGCCAGCGGCGCCCACCAGCGTCCCTTCGGGAACCGGTTCTTGCGGGTCAGCCACAGCACCGCGACCGAACCGAGCGCGGCCATCGCCCCGAAGCCGATCATGAACCGGAATCCCCAGTAAGTGGCCGGCAGGTTCGGCACGTAGTCGATCGGCGCCCCGGCGTACTGCCCCATCCGCGGATCGTCCGGCAGGTGCGTGCCGTACTTGGCCTGGTATTCCGGCACCAGCTGCTGGATGCCCTTGACCTCGCTGCTGAAGTCGCCGTTGGCCAGGTACGACAGGATGTAGGGCACGGTGAAGCTCTTGACGTCCTCGCAGTTCGGCTGCCCCACGTCGCCGTAGGCGAAGATCGAGAAGCTGGCGGGCTGCTCGGTGTGGCACAGCGCCTCGGCCGAAGCCATCTTCATCGGCTGCTGCTCGAACATCAGCTTGCCCTGCACATCGCCGGACAGCGCGAGCCCGGCGAACGCGATCACGCCGACCCATGCGCCCAGCCGCATCGAGACGTGCCAGAGCTTGCGGTCCTCGTCGTCCGGGTCCGAGTTCCGGTGGTGCTTGGCGATCTTGTAGGCGGCGATGCCGATCAGGAACGAACCGGCCACCGCGAAGCAGCCGAAGATGGTGTGCGGGAACGCGGCCAGCACGGTGTTGTTGCCCAGCACCGCCCAGATCGAGTTCAGTCGCGGGCGCCCGTCGGCGAACTCGATGCCGACCGGGTGCTGCATCCACGAGTTCGCCGCCAGGATGAAGTACGCCGACGCGGCCGTGGCCAGCGAGAACGCCCAGGCGCACGCGAGGTGCACGCGCTTCGGCAGCCGGTCCCAACCGAAGATCCACAGCCCCAGGAAGGTGGATTCGACGAAGAACGCGACCAGGCCCTCCATGGCCAGCGGGGCGCCGAACACGTCGCCGACGAACCGCGAGTACTCGCTCCAGGCCATGCCGAACTGGAACTCCTGCACGATCCCGGTGACCACGCCCATCGCGAAGTTGATCATCATCAACTTGCCCCAGAACCGGGTCATCCGCAGGTAGCGCTGCTTCCCGGTGCGCACCCAAGCCGTCTGCATTCCGGCGACCAGCAGCGAAAGCCCGATGGTCAGCGGAACCATCAGGAAGTGGTAGACGGTCGTGATCCCGAATTGCCAGCGGGCGATGTCGAGGAGGTCCACGCGGCCAGTCTGCCGCCGCCGGAATCGGCCCGATCAGGGACGGGCGTCCTGCACGAAGGGACTTTTGGTCCGGCACCACCCGGGACTTTGGTCCTGGCAGGTGGCTCGGGCCACTCTTTTCTACCAATAACCCGCGCCGCGCGGAACCCTTCTCCGCCGAGCCTGCCGGAACGAAAAGGCGAAATACGGAATGGAACGAATTCGGCGGCCGCTCAGCGCAGCGCGTCGGCCACCGCTTGCGCGGTGTCGAAGACCAGCGGCCCGATCTCCTCGTCGGCGGGCAGCGATTCGAGCGACAGGACGCCGACGCTCGCCCGCAATCCCGGCACCCCGCGAACCGGTGCGGCCACGCCGGACGTCCCGGCGTGCGGTTCCCCGCTCGCGGCGACCCACCGCGGCCCGCCCGCGGGCAGATCCACCGCTCGCCCGGCCGCGCCGCGCTGCACCGGGTGCCGCGTCCCCACCCGGTAGGACACGTGGCAACTCGTCCACGACGGTTCGACCACCGCGACCGCCTGCGCGTCCCCGCCGTCGGCGACGGTCAGGTGCGCGGTCGCGCCGACCCGCTCGGCCAGTCCGCGCAGCGCGGGCAGCGAAGCGAACCGCAGCTGCGGCAGCACCCTCCCGGCCAGCCACAGCACGCCGAGCCCGAGCCGCACCCGGGTCCCTTCCCGGCGCACCAGGCCGCGGCTCTGCAACGGCCCGAGCAGCCGGTACACCGCGGCCCTGCTGACCCCGGCGGCGTGCGCGAGATCGCTGATGGTCGGTGCCGAACCTTCCGCGTCGGCCACCGCCTGCAGCAGGTTCAGGCCGCGCTCCAGCGTCAGCGAAGTCTCCTTCGGCGCGGCCGGGGCTTCGCGCGGCACCTGCGAGCGGGGTGCGCGCGCAGGCTCGGGCACGGGCGGGCGGCTCACCGGCGTCACCGCCAGGCCGCGGACAGCACGGTGCCCGTGACCTCGCTGAGCCCGACCACCGACCCGTCCGGCCCCGGCGCGGTCCCGCCGAGCGTGACCCGGTCCCCGTCCTGCAGGAAGGTGCGCTGCTCACCGTCGTCGAGGGTGATCGGTTCCGCCCCGCCCCAGGTGAGTTCGAGCAGGCAACCGCGCTCCTCGCGGGACGGCCCGGACACGGTTCCGGAGGCGAACAGGTCGCCCGGCCGCACCTGCGCGCCGTTCACCGTCATGTGCGCCAGCTGCTGCGCGGGCGACCAGTGCATCGCGGCGAACCGCGGCCGGGACAGCGGGATGTCGTTGCACCGCACCTCCAGCGCCAGGTCCAGGCCCCACGGGTCGATCTCGAGGAGGTAGTCGTGCAGCCCGTGCTCGCGTTCCGGCAGCGGAACGCGGGCCTGCTCGAAGGCCTCCAGCGGCGTGATCCACCCGGCGATGGAGGTGGCGAACGACTTCGACAGGAACGGCCCGAGCGGCTGCGCCTCCCAAGCTTGCAGGTCCCGCGCGGACCAGTCGTTGACCAGCGCCACCCCGAAGCAGTGCGCCGGGAAGTCGGCGGTGGCCACCTGCGCGGCCGGTTCCCCGCCGCAGACGAACCCGACCTCGGCTTCGAAGTCCAGCCGCCGCGTCGGGCCGAACGCGGGATGCAGGTCGCCGCTGGTGCGCCGCTGCCCGCTGGGCCGCGGCACGTCGGTGCCGGAGACCTGCACGGTGCCGGAGCGGCCGTGGTAGCCGATCGGCAGGTGCGTCCAGTTCTCCGGCAGGACCGGCGAACCCCGCCGCAAGATGCGCCCGACGTTCTCGGCGTGGTGCCGCGACGAGTAGAAGTCGACGTAGTCGCCGACGCGGAACGGCAGCACCAGCGTGTGCCAGTCGGTGCGCAGCAGCCCGGCGCCGGCAGGCGCGGAATCCGCGGTGACCAGCTCGGTGAGCCGTTCCCGCAGCTCCCGCCACCGCTGGTGGCCCGCGGCCAGCAGCGGATCCAGCGAGTTCGCGCTGACCAGCTCGGCCAGCCGCGGTCCGAGCGAGTCGGCGATCCCGCGCAGCGGCAAGGCGTGCTTGCCGACGCGCGCGCAGATCACCGGACCGCTGGAGGTGACCAGCACGCCGTAGGGCAGCGTCTGCGGCCCGAACGGCTTGTCCGCGGCGAACTCGGGATCCTCGATCCAGGTCACAACAGCCCCAGCCCTTCCAGGTCGGTCGCCGGGTCGGTCAGCGAGTCGGAGCCGTAGGAGGAGAACACGTCGCGCACCGCGGTGGCGGCCTCGTCGGACAGCGAGTTCGCCTCCTCCGCGAGCGCCTCCGCGTCGGTGCTGGCCAGCGCATCTCGCACGTCCTTGCCGGACAGGCAGCGCGCGGTGGCGACCAGCATGTTCAGGAACCCGTGCCGCACGTACCCGTTGTCGGGGTCTTCGCCGCGGACCGCCGAGCGGATGCCCGCGGTGGTCTTGAACGGCACGGACAGGGTGCTGATGGTGGCCAGGAAGTCGGCCACGACGTCGACCGGCGGCACCGACTCGGAGGTCGGCCCGCCGCAGCGCAGCTTCGGCCAGCAGCCGTGCTCGGCGACCCGCTTGACCCCGTCCAGCCAGCCGTCCTCGGTGCTGCGGCGGGGTTCCACGACGCGCACCACGTCCTCGGGAACGAACTCGGAGACCCGCTCGAGCCAGATGTCGTCGACGTCCGAGGGCGCGGGCATCTCCACCATCCGCAGCGCCAGCAGCTCCTGGCGGCCCTCGATGATCGACAGCGATTTCGGCACGCCGCCGAGGCCGGTGTCGCACACCAGCGACAGCGGCACCGGTTCGGCGGGCTTGGCCTTGGCGAGCTCGGTGATCAGCTCGGCGAGCCGGGACGCCTGGCACAGCATCGGACCGAGCAGCCCGCTGTATTGCCCGCCGCGGGCGGCGAGGTGGGCGGACACCGCCTCCGGGGCCGGCGCGCTGCCCGGTGGGAACAGCGCGGCGTCGTCGACCAGTCGGGAGAACAGGGGCGGTATGCCGCGCGGACCCGGCGCGCGAAGCTCAACAGCGCTTGACACGGCGAACACGCTAATGCCGCGCCGTTCAGTGAACAAAGGTGGCCGATATACGAACGTTCGGCGGACTTGACCAGCCTCCCACCGGCCGATCATCGGCCCTGGTGTGCGCGTTGCGAAGCCGCCTCATCCGGGCGGGCGACAGGCCGCGCGGACTCCGCTCGGAGCTGATCGCGCGGGCGGCCGCTGCCGAACCGGCTTCGAGCGCCGATCACTCGTACGGCGGTTCCCCCCGGGGGAAGGGACGGAGCGTGCTCAGCACCCGGGATTCACCCGTCGGATGCGCGCAGCAGGAACCGATCACCTGGTAAGACGGAAACGACTTTCCCCCACCGGAGCGATTGGGTTAGGCTTACCTAAGTAGGAGGTGAGCGGTGCGCGAGAGGACGACACGTCGCCCGGCGAAGCCGAACCCGGCGGAGCGGGCCAGGACGATTGCCCGGCGCGGTGGGCGGGCCGCGCTGATGCCCTCCGGCGAGACCGCCGCGCGGATCTCCCCGTTGCTGCACCACGTGCACCCGGACGGCTCCGCGACGGTGCTGCTCGCCGACGAGCACCCGCTGGTCGGGACCGCGTGGCAGTCGCCGCGTGCGGAGCTGACCGCGGTGCTCGAGCTCGCCGATCCCACTCCGGTGCAACTGCGCGAACCGGTGCGCGGCCTGTTGTGGCTGACCGGCACGATCCGGCTGCTCAGCGGCGAGCAGGCCCGCGAGGACGTGCTCGCGGTGGCCGAGCAACGCCCGGACAGCAGGCTGCTGGACGCCGGGCACGGCGCTTCGGTGCTCAAGCTGGACCCGGCCTCGCTGGTGCTCGCGGACGCCGAAGGCACCTGCTCGGTGCCCGCCGCGGACTTCAGCGCGGCCCGCCCGGACCCGTTCTGCCTGCTGGAGGACGGCTGGCTGCGGCACTTGGAGAGCTCGCACCGGGACGTGGTGGGCCTGCTGGCCCGGCACCTGCCGGAGGAGTTGCGCGGCGGGCACATCCGCCCGCTCGGGCTGGACCGCTTCGGCCTGCGGTTGCGGGTGGAGTCCGCGGACGGCGATCACGACGTCCGGCTGGCGTTCTCCGGCCCGGTCGCCGACGCCAAGGCGCTGGGCCTGGAGCTGCGCCGGTTGGTCGGCTGCCCGTTCCTGGCCGCTCAGCAGGCCGGGTAGCAGCGCTCACCGGCGCTGTCGGTCAGTCCTCGGTCCGCGAACGGCTGCCGTGCAACGGCTCGATGCGGCCGCGCTTGTAGCGCAGCGGCTCCGCGTCGCCTCCCAGCAGCAGCGCCTCGTCCACGTGTCCGCCGCGGGTGACCCGCCACAGGAACGCGTGCGCGGCGATCCACGCCGACATCTCGTTCGCGGTGGGCACGAACCGCACCAGCAGCGGATAGCGCGCCAGCCCGGCGTGATCGGTCTCCTCGTGGTCCTCGCGCAGCTCGATCAGCAGCGATCCGCGCACCCCGACGAGGTCCGCAGGACCGATCGGCCCGTCCAGCGCCAGCAACGGGTGCACCAGCTCCAATGCGGCCAGCACGTGCTCGGTGGAGGGCTCTCCGCGCAGGAAAACCCGGTAGCCGGTCATCGCCCGTCCCCCTCGTGTCTCGGCCCCCCGTGCTTCGTCGGCCGCGCTTCGTCGGCCCGTGTCCTGCCGGACCGCAGATCGGCGGCCCCCCGCTCGGATGTCTCACGTCCGCGTGCGGTTCCGCCGGACCGCCGCCGATTTTCCCCGTATCGTCCGGGGAATCTTCCGCGAATCGCGGGCCGGTACGGTGCACCGGGTGAGCATCGTGCGCACCTGGTCGTTCCCGGCCCGGCCGGCCGAACCCGGCGAGCTCACCGACCCGGCCCAGCGCCGGATGATCGGTGTCGAGCTGGTCGTGGTGTTCACCGTGACGCTGGGCATGTCGGGTCTGCAGAGCCTGCTCTCGCTGCTGGACGCACTTTCGCAGCAGGCGCCGCTGGCCGACCAGTCGGTAGCGATCAATCGGCCGCAGGCGCAGCTGGGCCTGCTGAACCTGCTGGAGCAGCTGGCGAACGTGCTGCGGCTGCTGTCCTGGGGCGCGCTGGGGATTTTCCTGCTGTGGCGCGGTGGGATCGCGCTGGCCCGGATCGGCATGGACCGTTCGCGCCCGTGGCGCGACCTCGCGGGCGGCGCGGGCTTGGCGGCGCTGATCGGCGTTCCCGGACTCGGGCTGTACCTGGTCGCGCACGCGCTGGGCCTGAGCCTCACCGTGCAGCCGTCCACTTTGGACGACGCGTGGTGGCGGGCGCCGGTGCTGGTGCTTTCCGCGTTCGGCAACTCCTTCGCCGAGGAAGCGCTGGTGGTCGCCTACCTGCTGACCCGGCTGCGGCAGCTCGGCTGGTCGGAGAACAGGTCGTTGTGGCTGTCCGCGGTGCTGCGCGGCAGCTACCACCTGTACCAGGGGTTCGGCGGGTTCGTGGGCAACCTGGTGATGGGTCTGGTCTACGGCCGGGTGTGGCAGCGGACGAACCGGCTGTGGCCGCTGGTGGCCGGGCACGCGCTGATCGACGTGGTCGCGTTCGTCGGCTACGCGGCGCTGCGCGGGCACGTCGGTTGGCTGCCCTGAGCGCAACGATCCCGCCGTAGATCGACTTTTCTGCGCAAGGATCGATCTTCCCGAAGCCGGGACGGTTCCGATTTCGGCTACGCCGACTAGGCTTTCGCGACGTGAGTGAACCGCACGTGCGCAGCGAGGTCGGCGGCCTGCACAGCGTTCTGCTGCACCGCCCGGGCAACGAGCTCAAACGCCTCACGCCGCGCAACAGCGACCAGCTGCTGTTCGACGCGATCCCGTGGGTGGACCGCGCGCAGGCCGAGCACGACGCCTTCGCCGATGTGCTGCGCGGCCGCGGCATCGAGGTCGTGCTGCTGCGCGACCTGCTGGTGCAGACCCTCGGCGACGCGCGGGCGCGGGCCGCGGCGGTGCATTCCGGCGTCGACGAGCTGCGGCTGGGCCAGGACGTCGCCGACACCCTCCGCTCCTACCTGTCCACAGTGCCCGAACAGGTGCTCGCGGAGGCGCTGACCGCGGGCATGACCTTCGAGGAACTACCCGGTTCGGAAGGCCGTTCGCTGGTGCGCCGGATGCACCACTCGCACGACTTCGCGCTCACGCCGCTGCCGAACCTGCTGTTCACCCGCGACTCCTCGGTGTGGGTCGGCGACCGCGCGGCGATCGCCGCGCTGGCGATGCCCGCCCGCCGCCGCGAGTCCGCGCTCACCGACCTGATCTACGCCTACCACCCGCGCTTCTCGCACTCGGCCCGCGCGTACGGCGCGCACTCCGCCCCCGTCGAGGGCGGCGACGTGCTGCTGCTGGCGCCGGGCGTGGTCGCTATCGGCGTCGGCGAACGCACCACCCCGGCGGGCGCGGAGTCCTTCGCCCGCTCGATGTTCGCCGACGACCTCGCGCACACCGTGCTGGCCGTGCCGATCGAGCAGCAGCGTGCGTCGATGCACCTGGACACGGTGTGCACGATGGTCGATGTGGACGCCGTGGTGATGTACCCGGCGGTGCAGCATTCGCTGACCGCGTACGCGCTGCGCCCCAAGGACGGCGACCTGGACGTCGCCGACCCGGAGCCGTTCCTCGACGCGGCGGCGCGCGCGATGGGCATCGACCGCCTCCGCGTCATCGACACCGGCCTGGACCCGGTCACCGCGGAACGCGAGCAGTGGGAGGACGGCAACAACACGCTCGCGCTGTCCCCCGGCGTCGTCGTCGCCTACGAGCGCAACGTCGAGACGAACTCCCGCCTGGAAGCCGCCGGCGTCGAGGTGCTGCGCGTCAGCGGCACCGAACTCGGCTCCGGCCGCGGCGGCCCGCGGTGCATGTCCTGCCCGCTCGTCCGCGAGGCGCTTTGACGGCTGCGAAATGATTTCGCTCACCCGATCCACGTTGTGCCGGGCGGCCTCCCGGAAGTCATCGCGAAGCTGCCGGAGCAAAATCCCGCGCGAAGTCGGGCCGCAGCCGGATAACCACCACGAACACCGGTAAGGATCGCCTTGCCGAAATTAGGTGAAGGGAACCTGGGAAAGGCGAGGCGAAGGTTCCTCCAGGCATTCCTCGCCAAATTGTGAGGGCGCGAATTCGGCGTACCATCGGCAGCATGAACGTCACCGCAAAGAAGCTCCAGCCCCGCGAATCCCGATTCCACCAGCTGCTGCAGGACCAGGTGCGCAACGAGCTGAACGCATCGCAGCAGTACCTCGCGGCAGCGGTGTGGTTCGACAACGAGGACCTGCCCCGCTTGGCCGCGCACTTCTACCGGCAGGCGCTGGAAGAGCGCAACCACGGCATGATGATCGTGCAGTACCTGATGGACAACGACATCAAGGTGGCCATCCCGGCCATCGACGAGGTCCGCAACGACTTCACCGAAACCCGCGAACTCGTCGCGCTGGCGCTGGAACAGGAGCGCGAAGTCACCCAGGAGTTCTTCACGCTGGCCAAGGAGGCCCGCAACGAAGGCGACTTCCTCGGTGAGCAGTTCCTGCAGTGGTTCCTGAAGGAACAGGTCGAAGAGGTCTCGCAGATGTCCACGCTGCTGGCCGTGGTGGACCGTTCCAACGGCAACCTGTTCGACGTGGAGAACTTCCTCGCCCGCGAGAACGTGGGCGACGAAGGCCTCGACGCCACCGCTCCGCCCGTGGCGGGCGGCGCCGTGTGACCGAGGCGCGATTACGAAGGGCGGCCGGATTGTCCGGCCGCCCTTTTCGCGCGGTTCGCCGCTGGTCTAGTCCGCGTCGCCGCTGGGGGCCGAGGACGTCGACTGCGAGGTCGATGATTCCGAGCTCGACGGACTGGACGTCGTCGGCTCCGGCCGGGAGGACTCCGAATCGCGCAGGATCGACGGGATCTCGTGCGTCGAACTGCCGCGCGGCACCTCGGGCGGTGCTCCCGGCTGCTCGATCCGGCTCGGCCGGTCCGGCGGCGGCGACGTGGGGACCACGTGCGGATGCGTCCGCTGCTGCGTCGAGCTGGGCGTGACGACCACCGGCGCCGCCGGGCGCACGGGCTCCTGCGGCGACCGGGCGACCAGCGTGGCACCGCCACCGACCAGCGCCGTCAACGCCATCGCACTGCCCACCGCGGCGAGGGCCGTCTGCCGCCTGCGGCGACGGCGCGCGGACGCCACCAACGCCCATTCGGCGCCCGTGCGCACCGGCACTTCCAGCCGGTCGTCGGCGAACAAGCGGTGCAGCTCGTCGTCGAGCCCCATCACACCTCACCGCCCTCGAACAGCGGGCCGAGCTTGCGGCGCAACGCGGCCAGCGCCTTGCTGGCCTGGCTCTTCACCGTGCCCGGGCTGACGCCCAGCGAGCGGGCGATCTCCGCTTCGGACAAGCCCTCGTAGTAGCGCAGCACCACGACCGCGCGCTGCCGCGGCGGCAGGTCCCGCAGCGCCTGCCACAGCGGCTCGTTCTCCAGCCGGTCCGGGGCATCGGCGGCCGGGACGTCCGGGAACTCGGCGAGCAGCGTTTCCCTGCGAGTTCTGCGCCAGCGGCTGACGTGCGCGTTGGCCATCGCCTTGCGCACGTAGGCGCGGGGTTCCTGGCAGCTCTGGCTGATCTTCGACCAGCGGGCGCCGACCTTCTCCAGCACCGTCTGCACCAGGTCCGCCGCGTCGTGCGGATTGCCGGTCAGCGCGTGGCCGTAGCGCATCAACCCGGGCAGGGCGGCCCGGACGAACTCCGCGAAGTCGTCCTCCACCTCGGCCACGTCCCGCGCTCGCACCGGGCGCGACCAGCTCACCGCCGACTCCGCGGCGGGTGGCACAGCAGGCGATCGAGCGGTCACGCCACCACTCCCCTCCGCAGCACTGTCGCTTTACGGAGGTACGCGCCCGCGGTCGGCAGGGTTGCCGTTCCGGCTCCTGACCACCCGAACGGCCCAGCGGAGATCAGGGCGCGGAGCCGATCCACATCCCGGGACGCCGTCGGTGCGTGGTCAGGTAAGTGAGCCCGGCTTCCCCGGCCGTGAAGGCGCGGCGCGAGCCGTGCGGGAGCCACAGCAGCGCGCCCCCGGTCATCGGGTGCGAGCCGTCCGCGGCTTCGAGCACGCCGTTCCCGCCGAGCACGAGCAGCAGCACGTCCAGGTCCGGTTCGGCGTGCGCGTCCACACGCTGGTGCGGGGCCAACCGGACGACGTTGGCGTCCAACTGCCGCCCGGCTTCAGCGAGCTTCCACCGCACACCGGATGATTCGTCCGCGGCGAGCTCCCCCACGTCGGCGAGGACGCGCGGGAGCTCCTCGGGCACTTCGCGCTCCGGCATCGCCTCAGCGCAGCGTGACTTGGCGACCGCGCAACCCGTCGCGGGAACGCCGCTCGGTCGCGTCCAGCGGAGTGCTCTCCAGCGACTGCAACGCCTCGGTGAGCCGTTCGCCCAGCGCAGCAGCGGGTTCGTCCCACTCCCGCGGGTGCTTGTCGCGGTCCAGGTCCCACACCGGCACCAGCACGCCGTGCGCGCGGAACGACCCGGCGAACCGGCTGTCGTCGTCCAGCGCCAGCTCACCGCGCGCGGACAGGCGCGCGCAGGCGGCCAGCAGCTTCTCCTCCGGCTCCGGGCGCACCCAGCGCAGATGCGCCTTCTCGCCGGTGTCCACCCAGTACGCCGAGCGGGCGGTGGAGAGCCGGGCGGTCGGCATGATCGCGGCGTTCGCCCGCTCCAGGGACAGCTTGATCTCACCGGTCGGCTCGGTGCCCTCCGGCAGCCACCACGAGAAGTCCTCGTGCAGCTCGACGTCCAGCTCGGCGTCCGGGTCGATCAGGTCCTGCAACCGGGTCGCGTCCGGCTGCGGCGTCTCGGGGCCGACGACCGGCAGCGACTCGCCCGCCTCGGCCTCGCGCACCCACTCGACCGCGCGGGCCAGGTCGCGGCTGAGATCGCCGGAGCGGGTCTGCACCTGCAGCCCGACGAACGCCTCCTCGTCGGAGCGCTTGACCGCCGCGGCCGCCATCGGCAGCACCGAGGCCACCGTCACGTCCGCGCCGTCGCGCAACGGCAGCTTCGCCGTGGCCGACGGGACGAACTCGCGCAGGGCCACCAGGTCGCCCTCCGCGGCCAGGCCCTCGAACGGCCTGGTCACGATCACGTCGCCGGCACCTCGGGCGGTGCCGTGGCAGTTCTTGTAGCGCTTGCCGGACCCGCACGGGCAAGGCTGCCTCGGGCCGACAGCGCCCTCTGCGGCCTGGGACCGGGTGGCCGTTCGCTTCGACACTCGAAGCCTCCTCGCTCGAGTCGTGTGATCGGACCCACCGACGCTACCGAGCCGCGGACACCGGCGATTCCCCGGGGCAACCGCCGTGCGCTGTGCCAGCCGCCCGTTGGGCGAAGCTCGCTCAGCGCGCGGCGGTGGACGGCCGCTCGGCGCGCTGCGGCGTCGGCGCACCCCGGACGTCGAGGACGCGCCAGCGCGCCAGCCCCGCCGGATCCAGCGGCACGATCAAGCTGGACAGGTAGTGCACGACGCGCAACGTCAGCACTGCCACGGCCACCACGGCCACATCGGTCCAGAAGTGCAGCACCACGCCGTCCGCAAGCGCCTGTACTCCGCTGCGGAAACCCCACAGGAACGCGATCCAGCCGAGCACGAGGCTCACCGCCCACGCGGCCCACCAAGCCAGCACCAGCCGCGAGGGACGGGGACGCTCGCCGGAACCGCGGGTGCCCGCACCGATCAGCACGGCGTGTTCGACCTCGGCCAGCGCCGAACCCGGCAGCACCAGGTTCGCGCCGGGCACCAGCACCCCCGCCACGACCTGCCAATCCGGGCGGCGCGGAAGCACCCCGATCCGATCCGCGGAGGCGACGCGCGCCCACAGCAGCCACAGCACGGCGAAAACTCCGCTGCAGAAACCGAGCAGCCAGCTCAGCGAACCCGCCGCGAGCACCAGGGCGTCCGAGACGTCCAACGCGGTTTTCGACAGCGCGGTGTCCCGGCTCATCAGCAGCAGCACGTAGCGCCAGAGCTCCGCCGCGGCGGCCACACCGGCCATGCCCGCGGTCAGCCGCAGCGCCGAGATCGTCGTCGCCGACCACGACGCGACCCGCTGCACCGGATCGGCCCGCGGCTGCGTCGGCAGCGCGAGCGGCCAGCGCCATCCCAGCGGCGGGAAGCCCCAGCGCGGAACCGCCGGGTACGCGGGCGGTCCGGCGTAGGGGCGAGCCGGGCGCGGGCGCCTGCGCGTGCGCGGTCCGCCCGGTGGAGTGGCCACCCACTCCGGCCGCGGCGGCGGACCCGGCTCGGGAGGAGTCACAGCACGTACGGCTCGGTGCCGGGGTCGTCGGAGACGACGCTGCGGCCGCTGGTGTGCCAGCCGTTCATGCCGCGCTCCACGTTCACCGCGTCCCAGCCGTTCGCGTTCAGGTACGCCGTGACGCGCGCCGAACGGCCACCGGAGCGGCACACCACGTAGAGCTGGTCGGCCTCGGGCAGGTCGTCGAGCCGCTGCGGGATCTCGCTCATCGGGATGTGCACCGCGCCGGGCGCGTGCCCTGCGGCCCACTCGTCGTGCTCCCGGACGTCCAGCAGCGCGTTGCCCGCACCGGGCAGTTCGGCGGGCAGCTCCTCCGGCGGGACACCGGGCACTTGCATCGGGGTAGTCACGCCACGATGCTGCCACGCCGGCCGTGGGCATGTCGTGAGGTGCCCACGTCCCCGTGCCGTGACTCGCCCGTGCCGTGACTCGCCCGTGCCGTGACTCGCACCGCGCAGCGGAACGCCCCGCCGGGTGGGCGGGGCGTTCCTGGACTGCGCGGTTGTCCGAGCACTCATCAGTGCTGCGGTCGGAGCACTTCTCAGTGCTGCGCGGTCGACTTCTCCGCGCCGGCACCGGTCAGCGAGCGGACCTCCATCTCGGCGTACTTCTCCGCGTTGTGCGGCTCCTTGCTCAGCACCGTGCCCAGGTAGCCGAGCAGGAACGAGATCGGGATGGACACCAGGCCCGGGTTCTTCAGCGGGAACAGCGCGATGTCCAGCGACGGGAACATCGCCTCCTCGTCGCCGGTCACCGCGGGCGAGAAGATGATCAGCACGATGGTCACCGCGAGCCCGCCGTAGATGCTCCACAGCGCGCCGGTGGTGTTGAACCGCTTCCAGAACAGCGAGTACAGCAGGGTCGGCAGGTTCGCCGAGGCCGCCACCGCGAACGCGAGCGCGACCAGGAACGCCACGTTCTGCCCGTTGGCCGCGATGCCGCCGAGGATCGAGACCACGCCGATCACCACCGCGGTGATCCGCGCGACCTTCACCTCCTGCTGCTTGTCGTCCACCTGCCCGTTCTTGATCACGTTCGCGTAGATGTCGTGCGCGAACGACGCCGAAGCGGTGATCGTCAGGCCCGCGACGACCGCGAGGATCGTGGCGAACGCGACCGCCGAGATGAACCCGAGCAACCACGGCCCGCCGAGTTGCAGCGCCAGCAGCGGCGCTGCCGAGTTGACCCCGCCAGGGGCCTCCTTGATCGCGTCCGGCCCGACCATGGCCCCGGCGCCGTACCCGAGAACCAGCGTGAACAGGTAGAACAGGCCGATCAGCCAGATCGCCCACACCACCGAGCGCCGCGCCTCCTTGGCCGTGGGCACGGTGTAGAAGCGCATCAGCACGTGCGGCAGGCCCGCGGTGCCGAGCACCAGCGCCAGCCCCAGGGACACGAAGTCGAGCCTGCTGGCTTCGGTCTTGCCGTACTGCGCACCCGGGTTGAGCAGCTTCTCGCCGTTCGCGCCCGCGGTGTCCACGGCCGATCCGAGCAGCCCGGACAGGTTGAAGCCGTACAGGCCCAGCACCCACACCGTCATCACGAACGTGCCCGCGATCAGCAGCGCCGCCTTGATGATCTGCACCCATGTGGTGCCCTTCATGCCGCCGACCAGCACGTACACGATCATCAGCACGCCGACGACGGCGATCACGATGGCCTGCTGGCCCTTGTCCGTCACGCCCAGCAGCAGCGCGATCAGGCCGCCGGCGCCCGCCATCTGGGCCAGCAGGTAGAAGAACGTCACCGCCAGCGTCGACAGCGAGGCCGCGGTGCGCACCGGACGCTCCCGCATCCGGAAGCTGAGCACGTCGGCCATCGTGTACCGGCCGGTGTTCCGCAGCAGTTCCGCGACCAGCAGCAACGCCACCAGCCAGGCCACGAGGAAGCCGATCGAGTACAGGAATCCGTCGTAGCCGTACACCGCGATCGCGCCCGCGATGCCGAGGAACGACGCCGCGGACAGGTAGTCGCCGGAGATCGCGATGCCGTTCTGCGGGCCGCTGAACGAGCGGCCTGCGGCGTAGTAGTCCGACGCGGTCTTGGTGTTCCGGCTCGCCCGGAACACGATCACCAGCGTCACCAGCACGAACACCGCGAAGATGCCGATGTTGAGCCAGCGGTTGGACGCCGTGTCGGTGTTCGGGTTCTGCGCCAGGTGCATTCCCAGCGCGGTCGTAGTGGCGCTCACCGCTGCTCTCCTTCGACGCTCTCGCGGATCCGCTCGGCCACCGGATCCAGGTTCTTGTTGGCGAACCGGACGTAGAGCGTCGTGATGACGAACGTGGACACGAATTGCAACAGCCCGAGGACCAGGCCGACGTTGATGTTCCCGGCGAGCTTGATGCTCATGAAGCCGTGCGCGTAGTCCGCGAGCAGCACGTAGATCAAGTACCAGGCGAGGAAGATCGCCGATACCGGGAAGACGAATTTACGCAACCGTTGCCGGAGCGTGCGGAAATCGGGACTGCGCTGGGTGTCGATCCAGACTTCGGCATCGGTGCCGGGGCTCGGATCGCTTTGGCCCGTGGAGTTCACGGTTGTCTTTTCCTCCTGCATCGGTGCGCTCCCGCCCGCCGGCGCCGGGCGGAGCTCGAGCTGTGAACGCGCGAACGCTACGCACCCGACGATCTTCGCGGAATCCGCCGGAATGAGGAATTTCCCAAACCGGGTGGATGACCATCAGGCGGACTTGCGAAAGCAGAGCTTGGCACGTGCTGTGAGGGTTGTCACCGGCACTTCTGCCGACGGTGAATAACGATCGGGCGACATTCCGGACATTGCGGAACGCTCAGCGCCGCCGGTGCCGTCCTTCCGGGACCGACCTGCGTCCCCGGCCGCTCGCCCGGGTCGCCGGGCCGTCCTGGAACCCGAGCCGGTCCGGGGCGTGCATCCGCAGCATGATCCGCGAGACGCCGTCCGGAAGGCGAGCGCGGGTGGCGAAGCTGACCAGCACCGCCGTCGAGAACGCGATCGGCACCGTCACCAGCGCGGGCTGGCGCAGCAGCGCACCGGCGATGCCGTCGGTCTCCGGCCACATCGCGCTCGCGCCCATGGCCGCGAGCACCAGGACTCCCCCGGTGGTCAGGCCCGCTCCGGCCCCGGCGGCGGTCAGCCCGCGCCACCACACGCCGAGGATCAGCAGCGGGCAGAACGTCGAGGCCGCCAGCGCGAACGCGAGTCCCACTCCGCGCGGAAGATCGTCCTGCGGCAGCACCAGCGACAGCGCCACCGGCAGCAGCGCAGTGGCCACCAGCACCAGCCGCGCGTCGACTCCCCGGTCCCGCAGCAGGTCGGTCGAGACCACCCCGGCGATGCTGACCACGAGACCGGACGAGGTCGACACGAACGCCGCGAACGCGCCCGCCGCGGTCAGCACCGTCAGCAGCGTCCCCGGCCAGCCGCTGAGCATCGCGTTCGGCAGCAGCAGCACGGCGGCGTCGGTGGTTCCGGTGACCAGCAACTCCGGCACGAACAACCGGGACAGCAACCCGAAGATGGTCGGGAAGAGGAAGAACATGCCCAGCAGCAACAGCACGAACAGCGCCGTGCGGCGGGCGGCGTGCCCGCTGGGGTTCGTGTAGAAGCGGATCAGCACGTGCGGCAGACCCATCGTCCCCAGGAACGTCGCCAAGATCAGCGAGTACGTCTCCACCAGCGAATCCGGCCCGCCGTCCTGCGGGTGCAGCCACGAGGCGTTGTCCGGGTCCGCGTCGGCGACCACCGGCACCGGGCTGTGCGCCGGGAACCGCAGCTGGGTGCCCTTGTCGACCTGGTAGTCCCCGGCCGAGACGAACACCTCGGCGTGGCCCCGCGGCTGCAACGGCCCGTCCCCGCTCGGCGCGGGCGAACCGGTCACGTCGACCCACACCGGCTCGGCGACGTGCAGCCGGACCGGGGTCTGCACCTGGACGACCGTGTCGTGCTGGAACTCCGGCCCGGGCGATTCCAGCCGCACGCCGTGGGATCCACCCGTCAAGAACACCCCGAACAGCACGAACGCGGGCACGGTGATCGCGAACAGCTTCACCCAGTACTGGAACGCCTGCACCAGCGTCACCGCGCGCATCCCGCCGCTGAGCACGCCTGCCATCACGAGCACGGCCACCGCGAGCACACCCGCCCAGAACGGCACGCCGGAAACGGTGGCCAGCGTCAATCCGGCCGCCTGGAACTGCGGAATCAGGTACAGCACGCCGATCAGCACCACGAAAACCGTGCTGAACCAGCGCAGCCGCAGCGAATCCAGCCGGGCCTCGACGAAATCCGGAATCGTGTAAGCGCCGGACCGGCGCAGCGGCGCGGCGACGAACAACAGCACCGCCAGATACCCGGAAGCGAAACCGATCGGATACCACAGCGCGTCCACGCCGTCCTTCAGGATCAAACCCGCGATGCCGAGGAACGAGGCGGCCGAGAGGTATTCCCCGGAAATGGCTGCGGCGTTGCGCTCCTCCCGCACCAGCCGCCGCGCCACCAGCAGATCCGAAGTGGTGCGCGCGGTGCTCGAACCCCAGATGCCGATCGCGAAAGTGGCCACGGCGACGAGCGCGATGCCGCCCAGCGCCCAGGAAGCGGAGACCATCGCCGAGCTACCGCTCGATCATGTGCAGGAAATCGCGTTCGTGCCGAGCCGCGGAACGCGAATACCAGTAGCCGACCAGCACCATGAACGGGTAGGGCAGCACCCCCAGCGCCAGCCACGGCAGCCGGACTCCGAAGATCACCGCGTCCCCCAGCGACGGCAGCAGGTAGAACAACAAGGGCAGTCCGAACAGGCCCACCGCGACCAGCCCGGTCAGCACCAGCGCGCTGCGCAGCTGCGCCCGCACCAGGTGGCCGACCACCATCTCGCCGACGCTGGTCTGCTCCTCCAGCTCCATGATCGTACGGCTCATCGGAGCGGTGCGGTACCGGTCGGCCAGCACGACGCGCTTGCGGCGGGGACGGCGGCGCCCGGCCGCCGGGGTCCCCTGCTCCGGCGTCATGCCCGCCCGGCCGGCGAGTGCTGCTGCCCGCGCGGCGTCATGCCTGGCCCCAGCCCTGCCTGGGCGCCCGCACCAGGCGGTCCTTGAGTTCGCGGGTGTGCCTGCGGCTGACCGGCAGCTCCTTCGGCTCCCCGCCGCCGAGCAGCACCGAATAACCGGACGACGACATCCGCAGCTCGCTGACCAGCGACATCGACACCAGGTAGGAGCGGTGGATGCGGATGAAGTTGGCGTCGGCCCAGCGCTCCTCCAGCTGCGCCAGCGGGATCCGCACCAGGTGCGACCCGCCGTCGGTGGTGTGCAGCCGCGCGTAGTCGCCCTGGGCTTCCACCCAGCGCACGTTCTTGCGGGAGACCATCTTCGTCGTGCCGGCCAGCTCCACGGGGATCACCTCGTCATCGTCGGCCGCGGGGAGTTCCGGTGCGGGCTCGCCGGTGCCGGTGGCGCCGTCGGTGCTGCCGCGCTCGGCCTTGCCGCGTTCGACGGTGCGCAGCGCGCGGTCCACCCGGTCGGCGTCGGCGGGCTTCATGATGTAGTCCAGCGCGCCGACCTCGAAGGCTTCCAGCGCGTTCTCCTCGTGGCCGGTGATGAACACCAGCGACGGGGGGTGCTTGAAAGCGTTGAGCACCCGCGCGAGCTCCATGCCGCTCAGCCCCGGCATGGACACGTCGGCGAACACCGCGTCCACCACGGACTCGTCGCCGTCCTTGGCGCGCACCTGGTCGTCGCTGCGCAGCAGCCGCAGCGCGTCGGCTGCGTCGAAAGCGGTGAGCACCTGCGCGACCCGCGGGTTGTTCCGGAGCAGGAAATCCATCTCGTCCAGCCCGGCCATCTCGTCGTCCACCGCCAGCACGACGAGCCCCGAGTCGCCGGGTCGACCGCTCACGTCCGGTTGAATACTCACTGTAACGCCACATCCTGCCGCGCCGGGGGCGCACTGTCCACGACTTCGGGTCCGCTCGGCGTCGAGCACCGCGACAGCGCTGTCACACGCGCCGGGCGCGGACCGGCTGCCCGCACCTGCGGTGCCGCCGGACGGTGACATGTCGGGCGCGCTGCGCAGATCATCCTGACATCACCCGGCCCAGCGACACAGGGCACACCGGGCCGCGCCCGCGAGTGAGGTGTGTCACGCCGTGACTTCAACGTACGGTGTTCGGCCCGGCATGTGAACGGCGGGGTGGCCGAAGGCGGACGGCGCGGCGCACCACGCACGCCCGCCGAAGCCGATCACAACCCGAAACGCGACCACAGCGCGCGCTGCTCCAACGCGTCCAGCAGCGACGACGCCGAACCGCCCGCGCCGAGCCCGGCGGCCGATCCGCGCTCGCTCAACCGAGCCAGCAGCGGCTTGCGCGGTTCGACTCCGACGATGTGCGCCTCCGGGAACCGCTCCTTGACGATCCCGCGCAAGGTGCCGACACCGTCGACCAGACCGAGCTGCTGCGCGCGCTTGCCGGTCCACACCTCGCCGGTGAACAGCTCCTCGGTCTCGGAGAGCTTCTTCCCGCGCCGGGAGCGCACCCAGTCGGCGAACTGCTCGTGCAGCTCGGTCTGCAAGCCGCGCAGCCACTGCACGTCGTCGTCCTTCTCGGGGCTGAACGGGTCCAGCCGCACCTTGTTCTGCCCGGCGGCGTAGACCCGGCGCTCCACTCCGATGCGGTCCAGCAGGCCGTTCAACCCGAACGTCGCGCTGACCACGCCGACCGACCCGACCATCGAAGTGCTGTGCGCGTAGATCTCGTCGGCCGCGCAGGCCAGCCAGTACCCGCCGGAAGCGGCGACGTCCTCGCAGAACGCCAGCACCGGCACCTTCTTCTCCTCGGCCAGGCCGCGGATCCGGTCGGCGACCAGCGCGGACTGCGTCGCCGCACCGCCCGGCGAGTTGATCGTCAGCGCCACCGCGGCGAGCCGGTCGTGGCCGAACGCCTTGGTCAGCGCGGAGTCCACGGCCTGCAGCGAGATCGTGCCGCGGTTTACCGGCGAGGGGTTCGCGGTGATCGCGCCGTGCAGCTTGACCGTGGCGACCACCGGCCCGCGTTCGGCGCGCTCGGCCAGCTTGGGCGGCAGCTTCGAGGACAGCTTGCCGGTCAGCACGTCGGTGAACTTCTGCGGCGCTTTGTCGTTCATGCTTCGACGCTACCGGCTCGACTGCGCGGCGGCCCCCGACGCGGGTTCGTCCAGGGACGTGGCTGGTAGCGGCAGCACTCCGGGCGCGAACTTCGGCACCCGCATGATCACCTTCATGCCCTCGCCCTGCTCGGTCTCCACCACCAGGCCGTAGTCGTCGCCGAAGGTCGCCCGCATCCGGTTGTTGATGTTGCCGAGGCCCACGTGCGCGCCGCTGAGGTGCGCGTTGGCCAGCTCCTCGTCCAGCCGTTCCGGATCCATCCCGATGCCGTCGTCGTCCACGCTGATCAGCGCCTCCGAGCCGCGGTCCTCGGCGACCACCGAGACGGTGCCGCCACCGGGCTTGGTGGCCAGCCCGTGCCGCACCGCGTTCTCCACCAGCGGTTGCAGCGCCAGGAACGGCACCACCACCGGAAGCACCTCGGGCGCGATCTTGAGCTGCACCTTCAGCCGGTCCGGGCCGAACCGGGCGCGCTCCAGGGTCAGGTAGCGGTCGATGTTGCGGATCTCGTCGGCCAGCGTGGTGTAGAGCCCGGAGGAGCGGAACGAGTAGCGGGTGAAGTCGGCGAACTCCATCAGCAGGTCGCGGGCCTGCTCCGGGTCGTTGCGGATCTGCGAGGAGATGGTGTTCAGCGCGTTGTAGATGAAATGCGGGGAGATCTGCGCGCGCAGCGCCCGCACCTCGGCCCGCGCCAGCTTCTCCTTGGACTCCTGCAGGTGCGCCAGCTCCAGCTGGGTGGACACGTGGTGCGCGACCTCGCCCGCCGCGCGCAGCAGCCGCCGCCGGTCGCCGTCGCTGATGATCACCAGCGCGCCCTTGATCTCCTCGGAGACCTCCAGCGGGACCACGACGCCGTGCCGCATCAGGCACGGGCGTTCGTCGCAGAGCAGGTCGGTGTGGTCGACGTACTCGCGCTTGCCGGTGCGCAGCACCGCCTCGATCTTGCCGCGCATGTCCGCGTAGTGCTGGTTCGCCTCGCCGTCCCAGCTCAGCAGCGTGCCGTCGGCATCGACGACGCCGACCGCCACGCACGCCAGCAGCTCCCGCAGGTGCGGCGCCGTGCGGTCCGCCGAATCCTGCGTCATGCCCGACCGCAGGTGCGGCGCAGCGCTGGTGACACGATGCAACGCCGCCAGCATGGCGTCTTCCACCGAGGTACTGACCCGGCGCGATCGGCACAACAGCACGAACATGCCGAGCACGGCGAGCGCGGCGAGCGCCGTGAGCACGGTCCGCTCGGTCAACAACCCCTGCACCGCACCAGTATTCGATGTCGGTACGCAAGGAATCAAGAACGCTACGCTCAGTGTGCACAACCCCTCGGTGAGCGGTCGATGAGCGGGCCGCATGGCGCAACCCGCACCGCCGAACGGCACAGGTTTGCATGACATCGCATGGGTTGCATCAGAGCTGCAATCGGCGGGCGCCCGGCTCCCCCGGAAGTCACTTCAGCAGCTTCGACATCCTCCGGTCCGCGAGCCGCTTGCCGCCGGTCTGACAGGTCGGGCAGTACTGGAACGAGCGATCCGCGAACGACACCTCGCCGACCGCGTCCCCGCAGACCGGGCACGGCAGCCCGGTGCGCCCGTGCACCCGCAGCCCGGAGCGCTTCTCCGCCTTCAACCGCGCTGCGTCCTGTTGCAGCGAGCGTTGCACCGCGTCCCCGAGCACCTCGCGCATCGCTTCGTGCAGCCGGGCCACCGACTCCTCCGCGAGCTTGCCCGCGGTCGCGAACGGGGACAGCCGCGCGCGGTGCAGGACCTCGTCGGAGTAGGCGTTGCCGATCCCGGCCAGCGCGGACTGGTCGGTCAGCAGCGTCTTCACCCGTTCCGATCGGCCGCGCAGCAGGCCGGCGAACTCATCGGCGGTCACCGCCAGCGCGTCCGGGCCCAGGCGGGCCACACCGGGCACCTCCGCCGGATCGGCCACCACCCAGACCGCGAGCTTCTTCTGCGTCCCGGCCTCGGTCAGGTCGAAGCCGGGACCGCCGAGGTGCACGCGCAGCGCGATCGGCCCGCGGCCGGGTTTCGGCGGTGCGGGCGAGAGCTCGTCGGACCAGCGCAGCCAGCCCGCGCGGGCCAGGTGCACCACCAGGTGCAGCCCGTCGCAGTCCAGGTCCAGGTACTTGCCGTGCCGTGCCGCGCCGGTCACCGGGCGGCCGTGCAGCTCGGTGTAGGGCGGGCTGGCGGTCTTGAGCACGCTCAGCGAGGCGACGTCGATGCGGGCGAGGGTGCTGCCCACGGCGTGCTCGCGCAGGTGCCGGGCCAGCGCCTCGACTTCGGGCAGTTCGGGCACCCCACCAGTCTGCCAAGATCGATCGGCCTGCGGCGGCCGTCACTCCGTGGGCTGCAGCGAGCCGTTCATGTCCGGTTCGGCGTAGAGCTCGATCTGGCGGGCCACCTTCGCGGTCTCCTGCCGGACGTTGAGGAAGCCGCGCTGCACCCCGACCCAGCGCTCCGGCTGGTGCTCCTCCTCGTCGCCGGGGGTTTCCGCGATGATCGTCCACGGCCGGTGCAGCAGCCAGCGCACCGGGAAGAACATCGCCGCCACGATCAGCGCCAGGACCAGCCAGATCGGCACGTGCACGCCCTCCGGCGTCCACAGCACGAACAGCAGCGCGAGCAGGATGAGGATGCCGAACATCATGATCCCCGGGCCGCGGCCACCGTTGACGTCGTGCTCGAAGTCGTCGCCGGCGATCGGGTTCGACCACTCCAGGCTGGAGCGCACGTTCCACAACCTGCCGTCGGAGCCCCGCACCACGCGGTTCATCGTCGCCTCCTCGCCCGGCGCCGGGCGTTTCCGTTCGGTCGTTGCAAGCCGTACCGCCATCGGCACCGGGAGCGCCGCCCGGCACCGCGGAGCCCGCCTGAGCGGCCACGCACCGGGACCGAGCGTGCCGACACGGTATCGCGACCGTCATCGGCCTCACGGGTGAAAGCGCACGGCACCCGAGGCATTGTCGATCACACCGCCGCGCCGGACCACCCCGGTCCCGCCAATGCGCTCGCGACCTCGCGCGCGGTGACTAAGGTGTGCCCGTCGACCTGACACCCGGCGAAGGGCGGGGCATGGACCTCGAACAGGCAAGATCGTTCGTCCGCGAACACCACCGCGCGGTGCTGGGCACGCTTCGCGGGGACGGGACACCGCAGCTGAGCCCGGTGCTGGCGGCCGTGGACGACGCCGGGCGCATCGTGGTGAGCACCCGCGCGGCCACCGCCAAGGTGCACAACCTGGTCCGCGACCCGCGCGCCTGGCTGTGCGTGCTGCCGGACGAGTTCTTCGGCGACTGGATCCAGGTCGACGGCACCGCGGAGGTCGTGCGGCTGCCCGCGGCGATGCCGCTGCTGGAGGACTACTTCCGCCGCGTCTCCGGCGAGCACGACGACTGGGAGGACTACCGGCGCGCGATGCGCGAAGAGGACCGCGTGCTGCTGCGCATCGAGCCGTCGCGGGTCGGACCGGCACGGCGCTGACCCCCTTGGAACGGTGCGCGAACGATGGGTTAAAGTAGTGCTCAACAGCGATCGAGAGATCGTTCGCTTGCGGATGTAGCGCAGCTGGTAGCGCATCACCTTGCCAAGGTGAGGGTCGCGGGTTCGAGTCCCGTCATCCGCTCCGCAGAAGGCCCCCGCCGGAATCCGGCGGGGGCCTTCCTCGTGCTCGCCGGGCCGGTTCACTCCTCCAGCTTGAAGCCGACCTTCAGCCCGACCTGGAAGTGCGCGATCTCGCCGTTCTCGACGTGGCCGCGGACCTCGGTGACTTCGAACCAGTCCACGTCCCGCAGGGTCTGCGACGCGCGGTGCACACCGCGGCGGATCGCGTCGTCGACGCCGTCCGCGGACGTTCCGACGATCTCGGTTACGCGGTAGATGTTGTCTCCCATCCCGGCATCGTGCGTACGGACGCACCCGCCCGCAAGCCGAACGCGATCTTGCGCTGCTCCGAACGGCCTCAAGGTCTGGACCACTAGCCGAGCCGCGGCCCCCGCGATGTTGCGCAGAACGGTGCTATTTGCCGCGAATAACGCGAGTGTAAATTTCTCCGGCACCGATCCAGGAAGGGAGTACTTCCATGTCGAAAGTGAAAAGCAAGATCGGTATCGCCGCCGTCGGCATCGCCACCCTGGCATTACCGATTTTCACATCCGGTGTCGCGAGTTCGCACGGATTCACCCAGAGCCCTTCCAGCCGCCAGGACGCCTGCTCGACCGGCGCGGCGACGAATTGCGGCGCGATCCAGTGGGAACCGCAGAGCGTCGAAGGCCCGAAGGGCTTCCCGGAGGCGGGCCCGGTCGACGGCAGCATCTGCTCGGCCGGTCTGGAGCAGTTCAGCGAGCTCGACGACCCGCGCGGCGGTCAATGGCCAGCGACCGACGTGCAGGCCGGCCAGGACTTCCAGTTCCAGTGGAAGATCACCGCGAACCACTCGACGTCGTCGTGGCGGTACTTCATCACCAAGGACGGCTGGGACCCGAGCCAGCCGCTCACCCGCGACCAGCTCGAACCGGCGCCGTTCGTCAACGTCGATTACGGCGGGCAGCAGCCGCCGGACGTGTACACGCACACCGGGAAACTGCCGGACAAGACCGGCAAGCACCTGATCCTCGGCGTGTGGGACGTCGCGGACACCAGCAACGCCTTCTATTCCTGCGCGGACGTGAACTTCGGCTGACCCGCGTTTTCGTCCCCCGGCTCCGTGGCCCGGTGCGCGCGAGGCGCACCGGGCGCGGAACCTTCCGGACAGCGGAATCGCACGGCGCCCGGAAATGGTTTCCGAGGTCCAGGAATTCTGGGAAAAAGATCTTTGCCAGAATTAGGTTCGCTGAATCGGGTGGCCGGGCGGTCAGGCCGTGCCGAGGCCGATCGGGCAGGAGACGCCGGTGCCGTCGATGCCGCAGTAGCCGTTCGGGTTCTTGGACTCCGACAGGTACTGCTGGTGGTAGCCCTCGGCGTAGTAGAACTCGCCGAGCGGCGCGATCTCGGTGGTGATCTCGCCGTGGCCCGCGGCGCTCAGCGCCTCCTGGAACTGCTCGCGGCTGCGTTCGACGACTTCGCGCTGGGCGTCGTCGGCGTAGTAGATCGCCGAGCGGTACTGGCTGCCGACGTCGTTGCCCTGCCGGAGGCCCTGCGTCGGGTCGTGGTTCTCCCAGAACACCTTCAGCACCTGCGACAGCGTGATCACGGAGGGGTCGAAGACCACCAGCACCGCCTCGGTGTGCCCGGTCAGGCCGGTGCAGACCTCTTCGTAGGTGGGGTTGGGGGTATACCCGCCCGCGTAGCCGACCGCGGTGGTCCACACCCCGTCGGTGCGCCAGAAGATGCGTTCCGCGCCCCAGAAGCAGCCCATGCCCACTACCAGGGTCGAGGTGGTCTCCGGGAACGGTGGCTTGATCGGGCGGTCGCCGAACACCGCGTGCCGCTCCGGCACGGAAAGCGGAGTGCTGCGGCCCGGCAGCGCCTCATCGGGGGTGATCATGCGCCTAGCTTTGAACAGCACCATGGTCCCGATGCTACGCCCGCATCAAAACCGCTCCGGCCGCCCGGAAATCGGGTCGAGCGGTCTGTTCGGTCCCGGGGTCCGTTCCTCGGCGTCGGCCCGTTCCTCGGCGTCGGCCCGTTCCTCGGCGTCGGCCCGTTCCTCGGTGTCGGACAGCTCCTCGGGAGGAACAGCACCCGCCGGGCGGCTGCGGCGTTGCGGAGCGATGTAGTGGCGCAGCCGCATCACCGGCTCTTCGACGAACGTCCACGACAACGTGCCCAGCACGTACGAGATCGGCACCGCGCACAGCACCATCACGTACTGGTTGCCGACTCCGGCCATCGCCAGCAGCTGCTGCACCGGAAAGCCCCAGACGTAAACGCCGTAGCTGCCGTTGACCCAGTGCCCGGGCACGGTGAGCCGGGCGGGCCAGAAATGACCCGCCACCACCACCGCGTAGCTGACCACGAACGCCATCAGGAACGACGCGGCGATGCTGTTCGGCATCGCGCCCAGCACCGCCACCCCGGCACCGGCGGCCAGCACCGACAGCGGCATCCGGTACAGGTTCAGCACCACGCCGAAGGCGAACGCGACCAGGAACGCCACCAGCGACTCGACCGGGACGCTCAGCAGCGAACCGGCCGACTCCGCGCCCGGGTCCTGCTCCAGGTAGCGGTCCCACACCACGATCGCGCACAGCGCGAGCACCGCGAGCCACCGCAACCGCTGCTTGGCAGCGCCCACCAGCAGCAACGCGTACAGGCCGGCATAGGCCAGCAGCTCCATCGGCAACGTCCACAGCGCACCGTTCACCGCGCCCGGCCAGGGATTGCCGGTGAACACACCCGGCAAGTGGTGGTTGAGGGTCAGCAGCCCGGTGTTGTTGACGATGTAGGCCCAGGTGCCGTGCGCGGCGAAGTACTCCCCCACCGACAACGTCGTCACCAACGGCCCGACGATCAGCGCCATGCCCACCGAGACGGTGAGCATCGGCGGCCACAGCCGCAGCACCCGCTTGGCGGCGAAGCGCAGCGGGTGCGGATCGCGGATCCAGCTCTCGGTGATCTGGAAACCGCTCATCGCGAAGAATCCCATGAGCACGGCCTCATCGGGCTGCAGCGGCCATTCCGGCGGGAACAGGTCGCCGCTGCCCACCAGCGGAGAACTGTGCCCGTAGATCACCAGCAGCGCGCCGATCATGCGGATCCACGCGAAACCGTGCGCGGGGGCGGCGAAACGCTCCGGATGAGCGTGCTCGACACGCGCTGTGCCCACCCGTTTCACCCCCACGACGTGCCGCCCGGCGCATCCGCGACGCCGGGTAGCGTATCGGGTGCCGTCGAGATCGGAAGTGCGATCGTCGCGCGCGGGCGGGAGCGAGTGGTCACACCCGCTGGATCGTTATCCGGGAGGTGGCTCCCGCGATGCGCTGCCTGGTGCAGAATGGCCGGTGATCACGACTCGGTAAATCCGGAAAGGGCGCATCGGTGACCTGGCAAGACGAGCTGCAGAACCTGGATGCCGAACTGGCGGCGGGCAGGATCTCCGCGGAGGAGTACCGGTCCCGGCGGGACGCTTTGGCCGGCCGGGCGCAGGGGCAGGAAGGCTCCGCCGGGAGTTCCGCGCAGCAGCCGGGTGGCCAGTCCCCGGGCAACCAGTCCCCGGGCGCATCCGGTCCCGGTACCCCCTCCGGCGGGTTCGCCCAGCCGGGCGGTCAGCAGGGTGAGCAGTCCAGCCCGTTCCCGCCCGCGTTCAGCTGGGGAGCCGCCGCCGCGCAGGGAGCGCAGGCCGCCCAGCAGCAGAACCAGCCGCAGCCGTCGAACGAACCCACGCACGTGGTGCCGAACCCGCTCACCGGGGCGGACAGCACGCAGACCGTCAACGTCGGCTCCCAGCAGCAGTGGCCGGACCAGCAGCAGTGGAATCAGGGCTGGAACGCGAACACGGCATGGGGCCAGCCGCCGGAGCACGGCGACACCAGCTGGATGCGCCAGGGCCCGGAGGTCTTCGAGGTCTCCGAGGGGGCCTCGAAGGGCAAGATGATCACCGGCGTGGTCATCGGTTCGGTGCTGCTGGTCGTCGTGGTGGTCGCGGGCGTCTTCTACTTCACCACTTCCGGCGGAGGCGGGCAGCCGGCTCCGGCCCCCACCGCGCAGCCGGCGCCACCGCCACCGGCTCCGACCACGAAACCGCTGCCCGAGCCGCCTCCCGCGAAGGCCCCTCCCGCGGCTTCGCAGGCCGTCCTGGTGCCGACCCCGCCCGGGCCGCCGCACCCGTTCAACGGCCCGCTGGACCGTCCCGCCCTGGAGGGCCCGAAGGCCGGTGTGCTGCGCGATCCGGTGCGCAACGCGGCGTTGCAGGGCGGCATGATCGACGGCTGGATCAACCGCACCGACGGGCCGCCATCGGTGGTGCTGCTGACCGTGCGGATGCCGAACGACGGTGCCGCTTCGGCCGTCGCGCAGGCGTACCTGAACGACCAGCAGGGACTCAGCCCGGACAAGGACCTGTCGTACCAGGGCGTGCAGGTGGTGACCACCGGCGGCGGCGTGTTCCGCACCGCCTACGTCGCGCACGGGTTCGTGGTCATCGTGGAGACCAGCGACCCGAACGAGCAGAACGCGGAGAACACCTTCCAGCAGCTGCTCACGCAGCAGCTCTCGCAGACCCCGCCGACCGTGCGCGGCTGACTCCCCCTGTTCGACGCGGCCGCAGCGGGTATCCGGCGAGGCGGAACCGCGCGGAAGGTGTGCCGAGCACCGCTCGCGCGTGGGACACCTCGGCGGCCGTGCAGCCGGAAAGCGCCGCGCAGCTGTGGAATCCGAAGGGCTACGTGAACAACTCCTCGGCGCGGGCGCGCATCACGGCGCGCTGACCGTCCCCAGCAGCTCGGCGAGGGCGGCGGCGGAAACCGCCGGACCGAACTGCGCGGACACTCCGGCCATGCCCGCGGCGGACAGCCGCGACCAGGTGGCGTCGTCGGTGAGCAGCCGCACCACGGCCGCGGCCAGTCCCGGCGCGTCGTCGGCGACCAGCACGTCCCGCTCCGGTTCCAGGTGCATGCCTTCCAGCGCGAGCGTCGTGCCGGCCACCGGTACCCCGAACCCGGCGCTCTCGCCGACCTTGCCCTTCACCCCGGCGCCGAACCGCAAGGGGGCGAGCGTGACCCGCGCGCCGTCGTAGAGCGCCCGCAGGTCGGGCACCCAGCCGTGCACCTGCACGCCGTCCCCGGCCAACGCCAGCACGTCCTCGGTGGGGTTGGAGCCGACGACGTGCAGCACCGCGTCCGGGCACTGCTCGCGGACCAGCGGCATGATCTCGCGCGCCGCCCACAAGGCCGCGTCCCGGTTCGGCGGGTGGTCGAAGCTGCCGACGAACAGCACGTCGCGGCGTCCCCACGGGTGCGCGGGCTCCGCGCGCACGTCGTGCACGTTGGACAGCACGCGCACGTCGGCGTCCGGGACGAGTTCGGCGAGCAGCTCCTGCTCGGCCTCCGAGACCACCAGCGTCACGTCGCAGGCCCGGGTCAGCCCGAGCTCCATCTCGCGGGACGCGAGAGCCTTGCGCCGCAACGACTTCGCCAGCTCCGGCTCCGCCTGCTCCGCGGCCAGCGCGGCCTGCCGCTGCAACCGCAGGAAGTGCACGTCCACCGTGTCGTAGGCGATCAGCGCCTGCGGCGCGTCGGTGCGCAGCTGCTCCACCAGGCTCCACGCGACCTGCGGGCGGGACAGCAGCGCCAGCGAGATCTCCGCGCCCGCTTCGGCCAGGAACGCCTGCTGGAGCTCGGGTGCGGGCAGCACGGTCACGCCGAGCTGCTGGAGGTCCCCGGTGTAGGGCTCCAGCCGGGCGTGGTTGCCGGGGAAGAACACCACCCGCGCGCCGAGTTCGACCAGCTGCGCCAGCATCCGGCGGATCCGCACCGACCCGGAGTCGAAGTCCGGCCGCGGTACCTGGTGGTCCTTGACCAGCACGATCGGCCCGCGATGCCCGCGAGTGCCGCGGTTGCGGGCCATCCAGAGGTTGCGCGGCGAGGCTTCCGGCAGGTGGTCGGCGAGCGCGTCGGCCCACTTGTCCACGAACACCTGCCGGTTGAGCTCCTGGTGCCGCTTCACGCCGGTGGACGCGTCGGTCCCGTTCGAGATGCCCTCGTGGTGCACCACCACGGCTTTCGGCTGCACCACGGTGCGGTAGCCGGCCGCGCGCACGGCGAACGCGAGGTCGGTGTCCTCGTAGTAGGCGGGCGCGAACCGGCCGTCGAAACCGCCGACCTCGCGGAACACCCCGGCGCGCACCAGGATCGCCGCACCGGAGCAGTAGTCGACGTCGCGGACGTCGTTGTACTCGGCGGCGTCCGGATCCCCGCCGCGGCCGAGGTTCCAGCCGGTGCCGTCGGACCACACGACGGCGCCGCACTCCTGCAGCCTGCCGTCGGGATAGACGAGTTTCGCGCCGACCAGCCCGATCCGCTCGTCCGAGTCCATCGTGGACATCAGGGTGTCCAACCAGGACTCGGTGACTTCGGCATCGTTGTTCAGGAAGAACAGGTCCCTGCCGCGCGCGTGCTCGGCCCCGAGGTTGCAGGCACCGATGAACCCGAGGTTGCGCTCCGCGCGCACCAGCCGCACCCCGTCGCAGGCGGCGAGCTTGGCCGCGCTGTCGTCCGGCGAGGCGTCGTCCACCACGACCACCTCGAACGGCACCGACACCAGGTGCCCGGCGAGGAACCGCAGGCACTGCCGCGTGTAGGGCCACTTGCCGTGCACCGGCACGATCACGCTGACCACCGGCTCGTCGCTGCGCGGCACCGCGATCGGGCCGGTCTCCTGCTGCACGGCCGGGCGCGCCGAACCGGGCTCGCGGCCCAGGGCGATCTCGTAGACGTCGCGGCGGCTGGTGCCGCGCGGCGCGACGCGCTCCACGACGGTGCGGTACTTGCGCACGGCGCGCTGCACCAGCGCGGAGTTCTGCGCTTCCAGTTCGGCGTTGCGGGTGGTCAGCTCACCGGCGCGGTGCTCGGCTCCGGCGGCGCGCTCCTCCAGCCGAGCGACGGTTTCGCGCAACCACTCGATGCGGGCCCCGTCGCGTTCCGCGTTCCGGCGAGCGCCTTCGACCAATTCGTTGACCTGCGCCAACTCGACGCGGAAGCGTTCGCGTTCGGACTCGGCCGCCACGGCGCGCCGTTCCTCGGCCTTGCGCAGCTCTTCGAGCCGGGCGACCGCGCCCTTCAGCTCGTCCGCTTCCGCGCGGCTGCTTCGGTAGAGCTCGTTGAGCTTGGCCACGTCGGCGACGGCCTCGTCGCGCTGCTCGACGACCGGGCGCACGTCCTGCGCACCGCGGGCCAGCGTCAGCTCGTCGTCGAGCAGCACCGCCGCGGCAGGCAGCTTCGGCAACCGCCGATCCGACGCGACGCCGAGCAGGTAGGTGTGCGGCAGGCCCTGGTGCACCGTCCACGACTCGGAGCTCTCGCGGTGCAAGGTCTGCAACCGGACGCCCTCGATCGCGGTGTCCGGATCGCCGTGGTCGGCGGGCGCGAGCACCGAACCGACCGCGGTGTTCTGCTTGAGCACCGCCACGTGCCGGAACGCGCCCTCCAGCAGCGAATCGAACTCCGCGGCGGAGAGCTCCTTGGCGTGGAACGGGTTGTCGTTGCCGTGCGCGTGCTGGTAGATCGTCGTGTCCGGTGTGCTGACCAGGAACAACCCGCCCTGTTGCAGGCTCGAGCGGACCAGTGCGAGCACCGCGTCGTGATCTTCGACGTGCTCGATCGCCTCGAAGCACACGACCACGTCGAACGGCTTCTCCTC
This sequence comes from Saccharopolyspora galaxeae, assembly GCF_016526145.1. Classification (GTDB taxonomy): domain Bacteria; phylum Actinomycetota; class Actinomycetes; order Mycobacteriales; family Pseudonocardiaceae; genus Saccharopolyspora_C; species Saccharopolyspora_C galaxeae. Next base: position 211,236 of record NZ_JADDUE010000001.1, on the reverse strand, counting down.
GGCCAGCGCCGCCGGATCGGTGATCGAGCCGGTGCGGAACGAGACGCCGCGGCCGCCGTAGCGCCGCGTCGCGTGCTGCACCGCGGCCGGGTCGACGTCGAGACCCACCACCTCGGCGCCTTCGGCGGCCAGCAGCGCAGCGCCGTAGCCCTCGCCGCAGGCCAGGTCGAGCACCCGCTTGCCGCGCACGAACCGGGCGGCCAGCGCGTAGCGGTGGTAGTGCTCGTAGATCACCTGCACGTCGTCTGCCCAGGGCAGGCAGCGCTCCCCGGTCCAGTCCAGCAACCGGTCGCCGTCCTCGTCCATGTCCAAACCCCTCGCGCGCCGTTCGCCGAGCAGGCTAGCGCCTCGCCGTGGCGCCCCGGACCCGGTTCGCATGAAGGAGTTCTCATCCACAATTCATCGCGCACCCCCGACGCGACCGGGAGGGTGGAGCCATGCGGTCGGTGCCCCGGTTGTCCTTGCTGCTCGCCGCGCTGGCGCTGCCGCTGCTCGTCGTCGTGCTCAGCTACGCGTTGACCGAAGGCCCGCGAACTCCGCAGGTGCCCGCCGAAGTGCGCGTCGGCATCTCCCCCGGTCCGTCCACGCCGGTGCCGACGGCGCCCGCGCCGAGCACCGGCCCCGCCCCGACCGCGGAGTTGCCGCCACCCGAACCGGACGATGACGACGAGCCCGAACCGGACGACCCCGACGATGACTGAGCCGCTGCGCGGCATCCGCCTCCCCGCCCGCGCGAAGATCATGGCGTGGATGCTGCTCGTGCTGGTCGCGGTGCTGACCGCGGTGGTCCTGCTGGTGTGGCAGTTCCTGCACAACGAGGCGATGAACAAGGTCACCGGCTCGATGGAGCAGGAAGTCGGCGAGTTCGTCAACTACGCCCGCACCGGGCGCGACCCCGCCACCGGCGCGCTGCTCGGCGACCCGGCGCAGCTGTTCGACTCCCACCTCGGCCGCCAGTACCCGGACGCCTGGGAGGCGCTGATCGGGGCGTGGCAGACCCCGACCGGCCTGGACTGGCGGATGCAGTCGCAGGACACCGGCACCAAGCGGGCGGTGCAGGAACCCGGCCTGCTGGAACGCATCACCGCCGACCCCCGCGCGCACGGCACCGCGCAGACCGGTGCCGGACCGGTGCGCTGGGTGAAGGTGCAGGCGGTGACCGCCCAGGGCGGGCGGGCGTGGTTCGTCACCGCGCACTTCACCGAGCACGAACTCGCCGAGGTCCGCCGCGCCGCGCAGACGCTCACGCTGGTCAGCGCGTTCGGCGTGCTGCTGGCCGCCGGTTCTTCGTGGGTGGTCGCGGGCGCCATCCTGGCGCCGGTGCGCACCGTGCGGCACACCGCGGCCGAGATCAGCGAGCACGACCTGACCCGGCGCATCCCGGTCGAGGGGCGCGACGACATCGCCGCGCTGGCCTACCAGTTCAACGCGATGCTGGACCGGCTGGAGGCCGCGTTCCGCACCCAGCGGCAGTTCGTCGACGACGCCAGCCACGAGCTGCGCACCCCGATCACGATCGTGCGCGGACACCTCGAACTGCTCGGGGACGACCCGGCCGAGCGCGACGAGGTGGTCCGGTTGTGCACCGACGAGCTGGACCGGATGACCCGCATCGTCGAGGAACTGCTGATGCTGGCCAAGGCCGACCGGCCGGATTTCGTGACGCCCACCGAATTCCCGCTGGCGGAGCTGACCAGCGACATCGAGGCGAAGGTCCGCTCGCTCGGGGACCGCAGATGGGTGTTGGAGAGCATCGGCGAGGGCGACGTGGTGGTCGACCCGCAACGGCTGACCCAGGCGATGGTGCAGCTAGCGCAGAACGCGGTGCAGCACACCGAGGACGGATCGGAGATCCGGCTCGGCTCTGCGCTGGACCGCGGGCGCCTGGCGCTGTGGGTGACCGACCGCGGGCCGGGCGTCGAGGCCGCCGAGGTGGAGCGGATCTTCGGCCGGTTCGCGCACGGCAGCTCCGGGCGCCGCGGCGGTGCCGGGCTGGGGCTGGCGATCGTGGCCGCGATCGCCGAAGCGCACCACGGCGCCGTCCGGGTGCGCTCCGAACCCGGGTCCGGGGCCACGTTCACCCTCGAGCTGCCCGCCCGGCCGCCGGCGACCGCCCCTTCCCCGACCGCCGAGGAGGCGCACTGATGAGCAAGATCCTGATCATCGAGGACGAGGGGCGGATCGCGGCGTTCCTGGAGAAGGGGCTGCGCGCGAACGGGTTCAGCACCACCTCGGTCGGCGACGGGGACAGCGCGTTCCGGCACCTGATCAGTGGTGATTTCGACTTGGCGGTGCTCGACCTGGGGCTGCCGGGTCCGGACGGCTTCGCGGTGCTGCAGCAGGTCCGGGCGCGGCAGGTGAGCATCCCGGTGATCATCCTGACGGCGCGGGACTCGGTCAGCGACACGGTCGCCGGGCTGGAAGGCGGCGCGGACGACTACATGACCAAGCCGTTCCGGTTCGAGGAGCTGCTGGCGCGGGTGCGGCTGCGGCTGCGCTCGGCGGAGCGCACGCCGGACGTGACGGTGCTGCGCGAGGGGGAGCTGTCGCTGGACCTGCGGACCCGCCGGGTGCAGCTGCCGGATTCGACGGTGGACCTCACGGCGCGGGAGTTCGCGATGCTGGAGCTGTTCTTGCGGCATTCCGGGCAGGTGCTGTCCCGGGAGCAGATCCTCTCGCACGTGTGGGGTTACGACTTCGATCCCGGTTCCAACGTCGTGGACGTCTACGTCCGCGCGCTGCGGCGCAAGATCGGCAGCGACCGGATTCGGACGGTGCGCGGCATGGGCTACCGGCTCGGGGCGTGAGCCTGCGGTGCTCGCCGGCGCGGCGCGAATCGCAGTTGTGCACACTTGTGGACAACTCGATCCACAGCTGTGCACAACCCGGCCCACAACCCCGTTCATCCACAGGCCGGACCTGTGGAAACGGGATTTGTCCACAACTTGTGGACGGCATGTTTCCGCTGGCGAAGCCGCACAGTGCGGAAAGCTGAAGGACGACTCGTCAACCGTTCACGTTCGCTTCGCCGAGCTGTCCACCGCCCGTTCCCGCGGAAGCGTCCGGAGACGTCTGGAACGGCACCGTCCACAGGTTGCGAGCTGATCGCGGGCGCCCTCCGACGGCGCCCGGGTCGATCAACAGAGCAGTGCTCAGCGGACTCAACCCACGGCGACCCGTCCGGCGCCGTGGCAGGTGATTCCCGCGCGGCGCAGCATGTCCGGGTCGAGGTGGTTGCGGGTGTCCACCACGACCGGCCCGGCCAGCAGCCCGGCCACGCGCGGCCACTCCAGCGCCCGGAATTGCGGCCACTCGGTCAGCACCACGAGCCCCGCCGATCCCTTCGCCGCCTCGTACGGGTCGTCGACCAGCGAAACCACGCCCTGCAGGCCCGGCTCGTCACCGCACAACCCCGGGTCGCAGGCCACCAGCTCCGCACCCCGCGCGGCCAGCAGCTCCGCGACCGCCAGCGCCGGAGAATCCCGCAGGTCGTCGGTGCCCGCCTTGAAAGTGAGCCCGAGCAGGCCCAGCCGCACCCCCTCCAGCGAGCGCCGCAAGCCTTCCCCGCACGCGTCGGCGACCTTGTCCACCACGCGCTCGCGCTGCCGCGCGTTCGAGTCGATCGCCGCGCCGAGCAGTTCGAACTCGAATCCCACCGACGAGGCGACCCGCATCATCGCCGCGGTGTCCTTCGGCAGGCACGAGCCGCCCCAGCCCGGCCCGGGCTGCAGGAAGGACTGCCCGATCCGCCGGTCGTAGCCCATGCCCTCGGTGACGTCGGAGATGTTCGCGCCGAGCCGCTCGCACAGCTCGGCCACCGCGTTCACGTAGGACAACTTGGTGGCCAGGAAGCAGTTCGCCGCGTACTTGACCAGTTCGGCGCTGGCGGCGTCGGTCAGCACGGTCGGCGCTCCGAGGCGCGCGTAGAGCGCGGCGACCCGCTCGGCGGCGTCCTGCGAGTCGGATCCGACGACGATCCGGTCGGGGTTGAGGAAGTCGTGCACCGCGGAACCTTCGCGCAGGAACTCCGGGTTGGACACGGTCGGCACGTCCGGTCGCCCGACCAGCTCGGCCACCCGCGCCGAGGTACCGACCGGCACGGTCGACTTGCACACCAGCACGCACCCGGTAGGCAGCGCGCAGGCGACCTCGGACACGACCGACTCCACCGCCGCCAGATCCGCCGCGCCGTCGGCCCCCATCGGAGTCGGCACGCACAGGAACACCACCTCGGCATCGACGACCGCACCCGCCGAACCGACCGCGAACTCCAGCCGCCCCGCCGCGATCCCCTCGGCGACAAGCTCGGCGAGCCCGGGTTCGAGGATCCCCACCTCACCGCGGGACAAGCGCGCCACCTTCGCCGCGTCCACATCGCTGCACACCACCCGATGCCCCAGCGACGCCAGACACGCCCCGGTGGTCAACCCGACGTAACCGGTTCCGACGACCACGATCCGGCGAGCGAACACGGTGCACCGACCTCCCAGCACGCGGCCCGGCCGGGAAACCCCAGGCCGGAAAGCTGATCCGATCGGATCGTGGCACAGTTCGACGCACCGGGAAGCCCTTTTGAAAACTGTTCACGCACTGCTGCCCGCACGGTGGCAACCCGGTATCCGGCCGTTCAACACCCCCCAGCACCGAATCCCGGTGCAGCAGGCGACCGATCAGTTCTTCGACCGCACCGAGTCCACGAACAGCTGGAACTGTGGCAGCAACCCGTCGATCTCCTCGGCCGGGGCAGTGAGCACCAGCCGCACCACAGCGCGATGCTGCGGCTGGTGCACATCAGGCATTTCCAAGTAAACCTGGCATTGCGTCAAGTCCTGCACCTCGTCACCGGTCATCGTGACGATCTTCAGCAACTGGGTGAGCCCGGGGGATTCCGCATCCCCCACTTCGGTCCGCTTCAGCACGGAAACCTGGGAACCGGCGTCCGCCAGCTGCTGCACCGACTCGTCGGCAATCGTCGGCAGCTCCACTTCATCCGAACGATGTTCGCCGTCGATCGTGATGTTGGTGGTGAAGCCGGGACCTTGCGAGGCCGTGCGCAGTGCGACGAAGGCGGCGCCCGGGGCGCCGACGTCGTCCGGGCGGGCAGGCGTCCAACCGTCCGGCAGCCGGAAGTTGAGCGGCACCGGCATCGACGTGACCATTTCGAACTCCATTCGGTGGTACAGGCGGGGCGGCCATGCGCTGTGGCGGTCAGGAGAGTCCGACGAAATCGCCGACGGCACCGGCGGCATCGCCAGCGGTTTTGGTGACCTTGGCCGGGTCGACGGTGACTTCGAACCCCAGTTTGCCGCCGAGCCCCGGGGCCAACCCCGCGTTTGCGCCGATCTCGAATTCCCCGTCCTCGTTCATGCCGAAATCAACTCCGGCTTCGGCGCCGGCACCGGCCCATCCCTCGGCATTGCCGGTCACACCGATACCGCCGACATCGGCGCTTCCTTCGACGCTACCCTTCGCGCCTGCGAACGCGTCGGCCTCCGCGGAAAGCCCGCCCTTGCCCAGCGTCGTGCTGGCGCCGGCGCGTGCACCTGCCATCCCTTCGGCCTTGCCGCCGACCGCCAGCGGACCAGCCTCGGCCTTGGTCTCCGCACTAGCTTTCGCCCCGAGCATCGCTTCGGCGGTTCCCGCGACGCCGTCTTTGCTGAAGGACGCGGACGCTGTGGCTTCGGCCAGCACGCCCGCTTCTGCCTTGCCGCTGAGTTTGAACAGGTCGTTGCTCACCGACCCCTCGGCACTGGCCTTGGCGAGTTCGGCATAGGCACGAATCTGCCCCAGCTGGCCTTTCGGTCCTGCTCCGGAGGCTGCGACCCCGGCGCCCGGCCCGCTGACCCCGGCCTTGCCGTCCGTTTTCCATGTACTGGTCACAGCATCGACAAGCGCACCGAGCGCGCCTTGTCCTGCACCCGGCCGACCGCCGACGGCGCCAGCGGTACGCATCCCCACCTCGTCGACCTGGTTGCGAGCCCGGTCGAGCTGTTCACGCGCTTCTTGCCGCAGCTTCTCTCCCGGGTCCGAGGAGGCACCCAGAACGCTCGACGGGCCACCCGCCGCTTCGTTCGCGTTAGCGCGTTCCATCGCCGCCTGGTGCGCTGCGGTGGCTTGCCCTGTCGCCACTTCGCCCTGCTCCCAGAGTTCAACGGCTTGAGCCGCCTGAGATTGTGCCCAGCGCAACGTGTGCGCGTACTCGATCAAGGCACGGCAAGCGTCTTCGACCGCATCGCTGCTCTTGAGCCATTTCGGCGGTTCCTTGCTGAAAGCAGTCGTGAACCCTTCGCTGGCCTCGCCCTTCCAGCTGCCGACATCGACCCGCTTCAACTCATCGCCGATGCCGGACAGCTTGTGTCCCTCGACGCGCAGTTCGCGGGCCTTCCCATCGATCGCGTCCGGTTCGCCCGGCACGAGCGCCTTCGGATCGGTGGTCTGCCCCAGTTCCGCCGCCATCAGACGCCCCCATCGGATTGCTGGATTGACTGCCGTGCCGCGTCGTCGCCCACCTCGTAAGTCCGCGCGGATTCGCGCAGCGAATCGCCCGCCGATTCCGCGGTCTGTTTCAGCACGTTCACCGAGGACTCCAGACCCGAGCAAAAGTCGCGGAAAGCCGCGCTCAGCGCGCCGTGCCCGAAATCCATTCCGTCGCGGCCGATCCGCGCGAATACTTCAGCATCGGATTCGCTCACCACTTCGGATATGTTCGACGCCAGCTTCCGCAATTCTTCGGGGCCCACATCGAAGCCTTCCCCCATGCGCAAATCCTCTTCTTTCAGAGCATACCCGGACCCCGTTCAAATTGACCGATTCCGGATACGCCTAACCTTCCCCCGGGGAACGACCCCGCAGCTCGTGAATATCCCGACGCGGACTACCGCTACCGCTGACCATCGTGTTGCTTCGGAACCAACGCGGAGCTTTTCGGGCCCGTCGATCCTCAGAGCTTTCCAAAGCTGACCGCACGCCAGGTCCAGCCGCACCCGATCACTGCGTCCTGCAATGGGTTCTTCAGCTCACCCGTGGAAAACTTGTAGTCCACGACCTTGTCGTATTCGCCTTTCTTATTGAAGGCGAACGTTTTCTGGAACGAAACCTCACGCTTCTGCCCACGATGCTTCTCCACAGAGCGGGACAGCTCCGGCACGCCGGATTTCCACTCGACCTGCCATTCCTCATCGACCGAGCGGACTTCGCACTGCTGCGGGTCGTATCGCATCAGCACCTTGAACGTCCTGGTGAGGCCGACTTTAGCGAAAAACGTGTACCAGTCGGCATCAACGATGCGCCACTCCGCTACCAGGTCGACCGACTCCGCCGAGCCGTCCCGGACCAGGTACGGCGCGGCCGGATCGTTCACCGTCAGCAGCGCCTCGTGCACCTCGTGCACGGGACGCGGTTGCACGCCGGTCCCCGGTCGCTTCGTGCCGGTGAGCCAATCGAACATCCCCATAGTCGGGTGCATCCCTCCGCAAGACTGGTCGACTTCGGGCGGAACGCTAGCAGGGATCTGCCCGCAGAAATGGCAACTTTGCGGAACTATCCGAGGTGGGGTCGACCCAAGGCGACCAGTACTGGAAAGCAGGCTCGCAGTACCGTTCGGTGCGCACCGATCGACTAGGAGGATTCCCATGCAGATCAGCGGTACCGCGGCGATCGTGACCGGCGCGGCATCGGGGCTCGGGGCGGCGACGGCGCGGGCGCTCGCCGAGCGGGGAGCGCGCGTGTTCGGCATCGACCTGCCGGACACCGTGGGCAAGGCGCCGCTCGTGGACGGCGTGACCTACAGCGGCGCGGACGTCACCGACCCCGAGCAGGTGCAGACCGCGGTCGAGCAGGCCGCCGGTGCGAGCGTGCCGCTGCGGATCGTGGTCAACTGCGCGGGCATCGGGCCGTCCGCGCGGATCAGCGGCAAGCAGGGGCCGCACGACCTGGACATGTTCCGCAAGGTTCTCGAGGTCAACCTGCTCGGCACGTTCAACGTGCTGCGGCTGGCCGCGCCGGCGATCCGCGCCACCGAAGCTGACCAGGAAGGTCAGCGCGGGGTGGTGGTGAACACCGCCTCCGTCGCCGCCTACGACGGCCAGATCGGCCAAGCCGCCTACGCAGCGTCCAAGGGCGGAGTGGCCAGCCTGACGCTGCCCGCCGCGCGGGACCTCGCCTCCTCCGGGATCCGGGTGATGACCATCGCCCCCGGCATCGTGGACACCCCGATGCTGGCCACGGTCAGCGAGGAGTACCGCAGCGGGCTCGCCGAAGGCGTGCCGTTCCCGAAGCGGCTGGCCGTGCCCGGCGACTACGCGCTGCTGGCGACGAACATCATCGAGCACGACTACCTCAACGGCGAGGTCGTGCGCATGGACGGAGGGCTGCGAATGGCGCCAAAATGATCGCCAAAGCGGTCACGGCGCTGAAGGGACTCGGCGATGAGCTCGATGAATGCCGTCCAGTACACCGAAGTCGGCGGAAAGCCGCAGGTGGTCGAGATTCCGATCCCGCAGCCGGGCCCCGGGCAGGTGCTGCTGCGCGTGCTCGCCGCGGGCATGTGCCACTCGGACATCACGGTGATGAGCTGGCCGGCGGAAGACCTCCCGTACCCGATGCCGCTGACGCTGGGCCACGAAGGCGTCGGCGAGATCGCCGCGCTCGGGCCCGGGGTCCGCACGTTGTCCGAGGGCGACCAGGTCGCGGTGTACGGCCCGTGGGGCTGCGGGGCGTGCCACAAGTGCGCCGCGGGCAAGGAGAACTACTGCCCGCGGGCCGCCGACCTCGGCATCATGCCGCCGGGCCTCGGTTCGCCCGGGGCGATGGCCGAGTACATGCTCGTCGACGACCCGCGGCACGTCGTGCCGCTGCGCGGGTTGGACCCGGTGGCTGCGGCGCCGCTGACCGACGCAGGGCTCACCCCGTACCACGCGATCAAGCGCTCGCTGCCGAAGCTGGTCGCGGGCAGCACCGCGGTCGTCATCGGCACCGGCGGCCTGGGGCACCTGGGCGTGCAGATGCTGCGCGAGATGACTCCGGCGCAGGTCATCGCACTGGACGTCGCGGACAGCGCGTTGCAGCTAGCGAGCGAGGTCGGCGCGCACCACGCATTGCGCTCGGACGAGTCGGCACCGGCGAAGGTGCTGGAGCTGACCGGCGGACTCGGCGCCGAGGTCGTCCTCGACTTCGTCGGTGCCGAACCCACCGTGCAGATCGCCAGCCGCTGCGTCGCAGTGGAAGGCGACGTCACGATCGTCGGCGTCGCAGGCGGGCGGCTGCAGGTGGGGTTCGGTTCGCCGCCGTTCGAGGTGTCGGTCGCCGCGCCGTACTGGGGCGCCCGCGACGAGCTGATCGAGGTGCTGGAAATGGCGCGTTCCGGCGCGCTGACCGTGCACACCGAGACCTACGGCATCGACGAGGCGCCGCTGGCGTACGAGCGGCTGCACCGCGGGGAGATCACCGGCCGCGCCGTGATCGTGCCCTGAGCAACTCGTTTTGCCCAGGTCGTCGCTCGGCAGTGCCGAACGCAGGTTCCGAGACGGGCACTGACGAACCAGCTCACAGATCCTCGGCGTACGGGACCTGCTCCGCGGCGGTGGAGGTCATCCAGCGCCGGATCGTCCACGTGGCCCGCACGTCGTCCTCGTTGTACTCCAGCAGGCGACGGCGCTGCGACAGCACCGGTGCGTAGCCGTCCAGGCCCACCGCGTCGCGATACCAGCGCATCGAGTTCTCGCCGCCGGCCTCGTCGTCGCGCCAGTGGAACCCGGCGCTCGGCGCGATCACCTTCAAGCCCTTGCCGTGCGGGCACAGGAACTGGTCGCGGACCGCCGCGAACAGGTCGACCCACTCGTCCGAACCGATGAACTCGCGGACCCGGGCCACCTCGGGAATACCGGGCTTGCCCGCGAACCGTTCCGCCGAGGACAGCATCCACCGGTTCTCGGCCAGCTCGTTGTAGCAGTACGCGCGGAACGTGAGCCCTCGCGCGTGCGCCTTCGCGCGCAGCTCGGTGAACCAGGTCCAGAACTCGGCGAAGGACCGCGCCTCGTCGTCGGACGGCAGCGGATCCCAGGTCACGAACGCGCGGTAGCCCGGTGCTTCGCCGATGTCCGTGCCGGACAACCAGCAGCCCCACATGTAGGCGCCGGAGTCGGCGTAGCTCTCCATGTCCACGTCGACCTCGACGTCGGCGCGCGGCACCGCCAGCCGCCGCACCCGGCGCACCAGCGGCAGCTCCCGCAGCCACGCCTTGGCCAGCAGCACCGCGTCGGCGCCGCGGCCCGGCGACAGCTGCACCTCCGGCAGCCGTTCCGCGGGCAGCGCGGCGAGCTCGTCGACGGTGCCGACCCCGGCATCCCGCATCGCCGTCGCTTCTTCGCCGCGCACGACGAGGCTCACGTCGCGCCGCTCGCGCAGCTCGGTTTCGCAGGTGGGCCACCAGGGGCAGCCCTTGCACTCGGTGATCCGGGACGGCTGCGCCAGCGGCTCGGCGCCCGCGGCGGCCGCGGTGGCGACGTCGAGCCGGTCGGCGAACCGCGCGTCGTACTCGGTGAGCGCGGTGCGCCCGCCCGGCCAGTTCGGCGCCCGCAGGTCGTGCCAGACGACCACGTCCGCCTCGACACCGATGACGCCGCCGACAGGATCGTCGGCCGCCATCCCGCACGCCTCGAGCAACCGCCGCACGTGCACCAGCCGGAGCTGGTCGCGCGGCTGCGAACGCACCTTGCGGTCCGGGTCGGGACGCGCCGCGGCAGGCGTCGGATCGCTCAGCGGTGCGGTGCGCGCGCCGTTGCCCGGATCGGCGGTCTTGTGCCGCACCACCAGCACCGGGACGTAGCCGACGCCGCTGCGCACGAGCAGGTCGATGGCGCCGAGACGACCGCCGTCCGGATCCGCGGGCAGCTGGGCGCCGGAGATGAACCGGGTGCCCGCGCGCATCGCCTCCGCGGTGGCACGCTCCCGCTCGCGGCGGGTGCCTTCCCGCGAGACCGCGACCCACTGCTCGCCGAGCAAGGCGGCCAGCTGCCCGGCAACCGCGCGGCGGTGCTCGGCGGCGTCCGCGATGCGCTGCTCGACGCCCGCGTCCATCGGGGCTTTCGGCAGGTCACGAGCAGCCGGGTCGTTCTCCAGGTGCACCCGCCTGCGGCAGCGAGTCACCACGCCCGCGTCCAGCTGCACCCCGTCATCCACGTCCAGCAGCGTAGGCCGTGCCCCCGACAATCGCGCCCATCACCCCGGTGACGCAGCACGTCGATCGAGTACGCAGCGTGTTCACCCCGGCTCCGGCTCCCCCGCTCGGTCAATCTGCGCGGGCGGCGGCGAACGCACACACTCCTTACCGTGATCCGCGAACGCGAGGACCACCGGCGAGAGCAGGAGGCGGCGATGACCCGAAAGACCGAGGACCGAGCGGAAGCCATCGAGCCGGCCACCACGCGCTGGGTGGTCCACGACGCCAAACGCGCCGCGAAGCTGGAAGCGAAGGCGAGCAAGCGGGAACAGCGGGCGGCCAAGCAGGACACGAAGATCGCGAAGCAGGCCACCAAGGCCGTGCACGACGACAACAAAACCGCTGACAAGAAGGCCAAACGCGAGACGAAGGCCGCGGAGAAGAAGGCCAAGCGGGAGGCGAAGGCCGTCGCGAAGGGCGAGCACGGCAGGCTCACCCCGGGCAACGCGAAGAAGCTGGTCGGTGTCGTACGGGTGCTCGGACCGGCCGTCGCACCGTACGCGCGGCAGGCGTTCGGCATGGCCCGCGACGGCTACGAGCGGGCGCGCGCCCGCAGGCTCGGCATCGACGCGGCCGATGCCGGCCGCTTCACCGGCAGAGGCGCCGGGCTGCAAGCCCGGATCGCAGGCGACACCGACGCGCTGCGCGAGCTGCGCACCGGCCGGTCGGCCGAGGACGGCAGCACCACCGAGCAGTTCGCCGAGCGGGCCGAAGCCCGCCTGGGCCAGCTGGCCGGCGCCGTGCGCGCCGCCGAGCGGATGCCCGCGCAACGCCGCCGGGCGGCGCATCGGGCGGTGACCGGCGAACTCGACCGCATCGAGGACGACCTGCTCAACCGCCTCGGCATCTAGTGTTCATAGCCGGATCGGACCGGCAATAGCGACAAGCTCCGGGCAGATGCCACTCCGGCGTCGGTCAGGCGGGGCGGATTCCCGGTTAGCACAGGCCTGCCTGGATAGTCATCGATCTTTGCCGCAGAGCGCGGTGCGAAGGTGTTCGGATCGGTCTGCTTGAACTGATCTCGAATATCTTCCGCCCGTCTCCCGGATGCCACCCTGGATGTGGCCGTGTGTCCGCCTACCTCAAGTGCACCAGCACCATCCCGTCGTTGCCGGGGGCCACCTCCACACTCCGGTACAGCTTCTTGATGTGGGGCTGCTTCAGCATCGCGAGAACGCGCTTCTTGAGCTTGCCGGCACCCTTGCCCGGAATGATCTCGACGAGCGGCACGTTCTCGCCGGCCGCACGGAAGATCCCGTTGCGCACTGCGTTGTCGATGTCCCTGTCGCTGCGGAAGATCGGGTGAAGATCCACGGTCAGCTTCTCCGGCATCGCGTTCTCCCAGGTGTGATTACCGACTTGGCTCGCGCTGGACCCAAGCACGATGCGGGCGACACCCCAAGCCTCGTGCGCAGGTTTGAGCACGAATGGGCGCGGCATGCGCCCGCAAGGGCCATCGATCCTCCGACGCCGCCACCCACCGAGCAAAGCCGAGTGCCATCGCGGTCTCGATTCCGGACGTGCTCGTCCAGGGACATTGCGAAAGCGGTTTTGCCCAGCGGGGGCGTTTACCCAGCCCGAGCGGCGACGACGGGCCGCCGGCCCCGCCCGGAATGGTCAGGCGGCGTTGTTCGGCAAGGTCACGAAACCGTGCTTGACCATCCAGTCCCTGGCCACGTCGGCCGGGTCCCGGCCGTCGACGTCGACGCCCGCGTTGAGCTCCATCAGCTCGGCGTTGTTCAACCGGTCCGAGATCGGCTGGAACACCTGCTGCAACTGCGGATACCGCTGCAGCATCCCGGCCCGCACCGTGACCCCGAGGTTGTAGCGCGGGAAGAACCCCTTGTCGTCGGTCAGCACCTTCAGGTCCAGCGAGCGGATCCGCCCGTCGGTCGTGAACACCTCGCCGAAGTTGCAGGTGTTGCCCGACGCGGTCGCCGCGTAGATGGTGCCGGTGTTCAGCGTCTCCACCCGGGACGGGTCCACCTCGAAACCGTAGGTCTGCGAAACCCCGGGCAGGCCGTCGTTGCGGCTGGCGAACTCGGTCTCCACGCAGAAGCTCAGCTCCTGCGGCCGCTCGGCGCCCAGCCGCTTGAGGTCGGAGAAGGTCTCCACCCCGAGCCGCCGCGCGTTCTGCTGGTTCAACGCGAACGAGTAGGTGTTGTCCGCCTGCAACGCCAAGGCGAACCAGGCGACCCCGTTGCGCTCGAGGTCCATCTTGCGCACGGCCTCGTACTGGGCGATCGGATCCGGGATCGGCTCGGTGTTGCCGTTGTAGCTGATCCAGGACGCGCCGGTGTACTCCCACAGCACGTCGATCTGGTTGCTGACCAGTGCGTTGCGGGCGCTGGCCGAGCCGGTGATGTTGCTCAGGTCGCGCACCTCGGCGCCTGCGGCCAGCAGCGCGAACTCGGCCAGGTAGGCGAGCACGATCTGCTCGGTGAAGTCCTTCGAGCCGACCGTGAACCGCACGCCCTCCAGCTCCGGGACCGGCCGGATCGAGCCCGGCTCGACCCGCAGCGGCACCGACGAGCCGGAGCTGAGCCCGCAACCGCTCAGCGCCGCGCCCGCCGCCGCGGCCGAGGCGAGTTTCAACGCGCTCCGCCGGGACATCCGTGTGTTCATCGCAGTCCCTTCGGAGACAGGTACTGCTCGGCGACGCCGCCGAGCCAGTCCACCAGCAGCGCCAGCGCCATCGCGAGCACCGCGCCGACCGACAGCACCGTCCAGTTGCTGAGCTTGTAACCGGTGTCGATCAGCTCCCCGACACCGCCCGCGCCGACGAACCACGCCAGCGAGGCGGTCCCGACGGCCAGCACCAGCGCGGTGCGCAGCCCGGCGAGGATGAACGGCACCGACAGCGGCAGTTCGATCCGCAGCAGCACCTTCGTCCCGGACATGCCGATGCCCCGGCCCGCGTCGATCAGCGCCGGATCCACCTGCTGCAGCCCGACGAGCGTGTTGCGCAGCACCGGCAGCAGGGCGTAGACGGCGATCGGCAACGTGGCGATCCAGAAACCGGTGGTGCCGTTGGTGAGCAGGAAGAACAGCACCAGCAGGCCGACCGACGGGGCTGCCTGGCCGACGTTCGCGATGCCGATCACGATCGGGCTCAGCCGCCGCGCCCAGGAACGGCTCAGCAGCACGCCCAGCGGGACCGCCAGCAGCACCACGATCAGCGCCACGGCCAGGCTGATCAGGAAGTGCTGCCAGGTCAGCGTCAGCAACGCGGACGCGGTGATGTTCCGCGAAGTGATCACGTTGTCCCGGTGCGCGTACGCGACGCCGAGCACCACCGCGACCAGCACCGCGGCCACGATCGGCTGGGCGAACAGCCGCAGCCGTTCCGCTCCGCGCGATCCGGAGTCCGAGGAGTAGGCGCTGGTCATGACCGCGCCTCGGCATCCGCGGCACCGGCGTCGGCGGCACCGGCGTCGCCGGTGTCCGCGGCCGCGGCGTCGCCGGTGTCCGCACCGCTGTCCGCGTGTTCCTCGCGCAGCGATTTGATCGTGGTCATCACCGTGTCGATGTCGACCACGCCGATGTACTCCCCGCGCGAGCCGGTGACCACCGCGACCCCGTCGTCGTCGGTCAGGATCGCTTCCAGCGCGTCCTGCAACGTGGAGGCGGGCGAGACGCTGTCCTCCACCGGGCGCCCGGCCCGCGACAGCGTGGACACCGCACCGGCTTCGCGGGCGGTGGTCCAGCGCAGCGGCCGCTTCCGGCGGTCCAGCACCAATCCGATCGCGCCGCGCCGGGTGCCCAGCCGGTCCCGCAGCACGCCGGGTTCCTCGTCGACCGCGGCGGTCGGCACCTGGCCGAGTTCGATCTCGCGGACCCGGCGCAGCGTGAGCTGCTTGAGCGCGGCGCCCGCCCCGACGAACCCGGCGACCGTGTCGTCGGCGGGGTTGGCCAGGATCGCGTCCGGCGTGTCGTACTGCAGGATCTTGGACTGGTCACCGAGCACCGCGATCCGGTCGCCCAGCTTCACGGCCTCGTCGAAGTCGTGCGTGACGAACACGATCGTCTTGCCCAGGTCGGCCTGCAGCCGCATCAGCTCGTCCTGCAGCACCCCGCGGGTGATCGGGTCCACCGCTCCGAACGGCTCGTCCATCAGCAGCACCGGCGGATCCGCGGCTAACGCGCGGGCCACCCCGACGCGCTGCGCCTGGCCGCCGGAGAGCTGGCGCGGGTAGCGCTTGCGGTACTCCGCCGGGTCCAGCCCGACCAGGTCCAGCATCTCGTCCACGCGCTCGCCGGTCCGCTGCTTGCTCCACCCGACCAGGCCCGGCACCATGCCGACGTTCTCGCCGACGGTCATGTGCGGGAACAGCCCGGCCTGCTGGATCGAGTAGCCGATCTCGCGGCGCAACTTGTCCGGGTCCAGGTTCAGCACGTCCTGGCCGCCGATGGTGATCCGCCCGGAGCTGGGCTCGATCAACCGGTTGATCATCCGCATGGTGGTGGTCTTGCCGCTGCCGGACGGACCGACCAGCACCACCGTCTCGCCAGCCGGAATGGTCATCGTGACCGATTCGACCGCGGCGAGCTTCTGACCCGGATAACGCTTGGAGACCTCCTCCAGGCGGATCTCCACCCCGTGTCCGTTGCCGGAGTCGTCGGAGCCGGGCACTTCGTTGTCAGCCACGAATACCTCTCGAAGTCGTCAGGCGCCCGAGCAGCACGAACACCCCGTCCAGCAGCAGCGCCAGCACGATCACGCCGAGCGTGCCCGCGAGCGCCATGTTCAGCGCGTTGGCGCTGCCCAGCCCGGACAGCCCGCTGAAGATCAGGTTTCCGAGCCCGGGTCCCTTGGCGTAGGCGGCGATGGCCGCGATGCCCATCAGCATCTGCGTGCTGACCCGCATCCCGGCGAGGATCCCCGGCCATGCCAACGCCAGTTCGACCCTGGTCAGCACCCGCAGCCGGTTCATGCCGATGCCGCGGGCGGCGTCCAGCACGGGCTGGTCCACCGACGACAGCCCGACGATGGTGTTGCGCACGATCGGCAGCAGCGCGTACAGCACCAAGGTCACCACCGACGGCGCGACGCCCAGCCCGAGAACCGGGATGAGCAGCCCGAACAGGGCGAACGACGGCACGGTCAGCACCGCGCTGGAAAGGGCGGTGGCCACCGCCGCCCCGGCGGGGCTGCGGTAGACCGCAACCCCGACCAGGACGCCGACGATGGTCGCCAGCAGGATGCACTGCACCACCATGCTGGCGTGCTGGTAGGAATCGACCAGCAGTTGCTGCCACCTGGAGGCGACGTAGTCCAGGAAACTCACGAACCGTTCTTCTCCGAATTCCCGGCGTCGCCGCTTTCCTCGCCCTCGTCCTCGGCGGGCGTGGTGACCAGCTGGAAGTCACCCTCGTGCTCCTCGGTGCCCGCGATGACCGCCTGCTCGAGGACCTCAGCGCCCTTCTCGTCGCGCAGCGTGATCGGGTCGCTGCGCAGGTCCTTGGTGAGGGCGACGCACAGGAACACCATGACGATCGCGAACGGCAGCGCGCCCATGAACGTGAGGTTCTGGATGCCTTCCAACGCGTTGTTCCCGCCGATCACCAGCATGATCGCGGCGACCGCACCGGTGGCGGCACCCCAGAAGATGACCACCCAGCGGCTGGGCTCGATCGAACCCCGCTGCGAGAGCGTGCCCATCACGACCGAGGCGGCGTCGGCACCGGAGACGAAGAAGATCGCCACCAGCACCATGACCAGCACCGAAGTGATCACGGACAACGGCATGTTCTCCAGCACGGAGAAGGTCTGCGCCTCGGCCTCACCGCTGCCGGCCGGGTTCTGCCCGGCCTGCTGGCTGCCGATGGCCGCGCCACCGAAGATGGCGAACCACACGAGGCTGACCACGCTGGGCACCAGCATCACGCCGCCGATGAACTGCCGGATCGTGCGGCCGCGGCTGATCCGCGCGATGAACATCCCGACGAACGGCGTCCAGGAGATCCACCACGCCCAGTAGAAGATCGTCCAAGTGGACAGCCACTCGTGCATCTCGCCGCCGCCGGTCGCTCCGGCGCGGGAGGCCATGTCGCCGAAGTCGCTGATGTACGCGCCCAGCGAGGTCGGCAGCAGGTTCAGGATCAGCACGGTCGGGCCGACGACGAACACGAAGATCGCCAGCAGCGCGGCGAGCACCATGTTGATGTTCGACAGCCACTGGATGCCCTTGGCGACACCGGACACCGCGGAGAGGATGAAGCAGATCGTCAGCACGACGATGATCCCCACGAGCAGGATCTTGCTCGTCGCGCCGATCCACCCGGCGGCCTGCATCCCCGCCTGGATCTGCAGGGTGCCCAGGCCCAGCGATGCCGCGGAGCCGAACAGCGTCGCGAACAGCGCGAGGATGTCGATCAGCCTGCCGAGCGGGCCTTCGGCGTTGCGCTTGCCGATCAGCGGCAGGAACACCGCGCTGATCAGCTGCTTGCGGCCGCGGCGGAAGCTGCTGTAGGCGATGGCGAGGCCGACCACCGCGTAGATCGCCCACGGGTGCAACGTCCAGTGGAACAGCGAAGTCGCCATCGCGGTGTTCACCGCGGGGTCGGACTCCGGCGCCACCGTTCCCGGCGGTGGTTCGGTGAAGTGCGACAACGGCTCGCTGACGCCGTAGAACATCAGGCCGATGCCCATGCCGGCGCTGAACATCATCGCGATCCAGGACACCGTCCTGAACTCCGGCTTCTCGCCGTCCTCCCCCAGCGGGATGCGCCCGTACCGGCTGAACGCCAGGAACAGCGCGAAGATGACGAAACCGGTCGCGGCCAGCACGAAGCCCCAGCCGATGTTGAGCACCAGCCAGTCCAGCGCGGCGTCCGCGAAGGCCTTCAGCGAATTGGTGCTCAGCGCACCCCAGGCCACCAGGATGAACATGATGGCCGCGGTGGTGCCGAAGACGACCCAGTCGGTCCTCGGCTTCTCGATGAACTGGGACTGTCCGGATAGCTCCGGTGGATGGCTCGATGCGGCCGAGCCACCCCTTCCTTGATCTGTTTCAGTAGACACAGGTACCGGCGCCCACTCGCGACGCCCCCTCCTCTCCGTCCTCATGTCACGACCGCCGGGACCTATTCAGCTGTCACAACCTGCTCGTACAGGAACTGGTTCCGGCCGTCTGCAACCCGTAAACCGTGACCCATTCGGCGGATCAAGGCAAGCACGCCTGCGCTGAGCGTGGCCGAACCGACATCTAGACTCGGCCGCCGTGGCGACCAATTCCGGCCATGCACGAGGCGCTCGGCGCCGGCTGCGCAGTCCGGTCCCGGCCGCCGCCACGGAGTCACTGTCCGTAGCAACGCACCCGGCCTCCGGTGGCTCAACTCCCGGCCCCGGGAGCCCCACCGTGATCGCTGTTCTGTTCGCCGCCGCCGGTTCGGCGCTCGCCCGTCGCAGGCGACGGGTATTTCGCATTGTAGGTGCACTGGGAGCCAGGCGGCTCGCATTTCGGGTATTTCTCCAGGCAGCGGGGGATCCTCCGGGAACGCGCGAAGCGCCCGGCACGGCCTCCGCGTCCTCGATCCACGCCCCGTCGGTGCTGCGAGCCACGGCGCGCAGGCATCCGGATCATCCTGCACGCTTCGTAGCCGATGGAACCTTAGTCTTCACCCGTCCGAGAGAAAAGCCCTCGCCGTTACGATCGGTGACATCGTGGCGGACGTGCCGCGTGCCCACCGAGAACTTTCGTTTGCTCGGGCAATTGATCCACCCGAGAATTCACGCTTCGCGCGGCCCTCCGAACCCGCGGGCGGAATTCCCGACAAAGATCAAGGAACGTCGTCCGATCGTTTCCGACATGTGTCCTCAGCGCGATATCCGCGCGAACGCACTCGCGCAGTGCAAGGAGTCCCGAAGACCATGAACGAATCCAGACCCGCCGCGCGGCTCGCGGTCACCGCCGCAGCCATCGGGCTCAGCGCCCTCGCCGGCGCGGGCACCGCCACCGCGCACGTCCACGTGCAGCCGGAACAAGCCGAGCAAGGCGGCACCGCGAAGGTCACCTTCCGGGTGCCGAACGAACGACCGGACGCGGGCACCGTCCGCGTGCACGTGGCGCTGCCGCTGGAGCACCCGCTGAGTTCGGTGCGCACCCGCCCGCTGCCCGGCTGGACGGCGCAGGTGCAGAAGGTGCGGCTGGACCGGCCGGTCAACGTGGCGGGCGCCGAGGTCACCGAGGCCGTCTCCGGCATCACCTGGACCGCCCGGCCCGGCACCAGGATCGCCCCGGACCAGTTCGAGGAGTTCGAGGCGACCCTCGGCACCCTGCCCACCGACACCGGCGAGGTGTTGCTTCCCGCCGAGCAGACCTACGACAGCGGCGAAGTGGTGCGCTGGGACCAGTCGCAGGGACCGGACGGTTCCGAGCCCGAGCGCCCGGCCCCCAGCCTGCAACTGCTGCCCGCGACCGAGGAGCACTCCCACGGCGCACCCGCGGACAGCGCCGCACCGAGTTCCGGCGAGCCCGCGCCCGCATCGGACGACACCGCGCGCGTGCTCGGCGGCGCGGGCCTGCTCGTCGGCGCGCTCGGCCTCGGCGTGGGCATCGGTGCGCTGTTGCGCGGCCGGCGCGGGCGGGCCGACTCATGAGGCGGCTGCTGGCTACCGCGGCCCTGACCTGCACCGCACTGCTCGGCCTTGCCGGCCCGGCGGCCGCGCACAACACGCTGGTCGGAAGCGACCCGGCCGAGGGCGCACAGCTGACCACCGGCCCCGGCGAGGTGCGGCTGACCTTCGACCAGCCGGTGCGCGCGGGCGAGGGCTACAACACGGTCAACGTCGTCGGGCCGGACGGCAGCTACTGGACCGACGGCCAGGTGCGGGTGACCGGCAACTCGGTCAGCGCGCCGGTGCGCCCGCTCGGTCCGGCAGGTGTCTACACGGTCGGCTACCGGGTGCTGTCCAACGACGGACATCCGGTGCCCGGCAAGGTGTCGTTCACGCTCACCGAACCCGGCGGCGGCACCCCGGCCCCGCCACCGGCCGCCGCGGACGGGTCGCAGCAGCACTCCGGCGGCGCGATGCCGATCTGGCCGTGGATCGCGGGTGCGGTCGTGCTGGTCGTCGCCGGGCTGGTGCTGGCGCTGCGGCTGGGCAAGCCGACCGACGAGGGCTGATCCGCCGGGCTCCGACTGGCACGTTCGGCGGTATGACGCGGCGCAGCGCGAACTAGAGTCGAGCACTGCGCCGCGAACCGTGCGATCATCGGCGGCCCCGGCAGGCGCGCAGAGCTTCAGCCGCGCCGAATCGGACCCGATTCTTCCGCGATGCGAAAGTCCGTGCCCTGTCGCCGAACGGTCATTCGCGCTCGGTGAGTTGCTGGGCGGTCGGCATCTGCAGCGTCTCCAGCCGCCCCACGGCACCGCGCCCGCGCCGCGCGAGCTCACGCCGGCTGATCCGGCCATCGGCATAGATCCGGTAAGCGTGGCTGAGCATCACCAGCTCGGCCAGGTGATCCACGGCGCGCTGCCGCGCCTGCTCGCTCAGCCCGGGCACCAGCACGACCTCGGTGTCCACCACGTCGTCCAGCACTCGCGCGGAGTGCAGCGCCTTGCGGCCGCGCAGCGTCACCTTCCGGCCCATCCGCCGCAGCCATGCGGCCCTTCCGCTCGATCCGTCCACTCGGCCCCCAACAGCCGCCGACATCCACGTTTGACTACCACGCCAGGGTCACGTCTTTCACCAAGAATCACCGCACGAACAACCTGGGTCGACAAAGTTCGCCCGATCGTACGTATCAACTTCCTAGCGATACGGCTCCCACTGCACCGTGCGATCACCCTCGCGCATCGAACGCAGCCGGATCCGCAGCTGCTCCCGCACACCCGGATTGCTGCGCAGGATCGGCAGCACGCTGGCCGTGATCTTCAGCTCGCGCAGGTCGCGCAACACCTGGAAGCCCGGCCAAGCCGTCACGTCGAAGCCGTAGACCGCGGCCAGCTCCCGGTAGCGCTCCGGCGGTGCGCCGAGCCGCAACATGCCGACCGCCATCGGCGTGAGGTCCCACTCCGGCGGCCCAGCGCACAACGAGTCCAGATCGCACAGCAGCGGCCCCTCCGGACCTGCGATCAGGTTGCCGAGGTGCGCGTCGCCGTGCACCACCGAGCGGGCCAGCGGGAACTCCAGCCGTCCCAACCGCTCCTCGACGTCGTCGCAGTAGTGCTGCAGGAACGCGCAGTCGGCGGCGTCCAGCTCCTCCGCGTCCGCGATGCGCCTGCGCACGTCTTCCATCGGGCGCCATTCGGGCAACGTGGACGGCACCGGCAGCGCGTGCACCTGCCGCAGCAACCCGCCCAGGTCGCTACCGCCCGGCGCCGGGCCGACCTCCGGCACCGCCTGCCACAGCGTCGCCAGATGCCCTCCCGCGCGCACCGGCTGCGCAACTCCCGGCAGCAGCCGCACCGCGGGCACCTGGTGCTCGGCCAGCACGCGACCGGCCTCCACGACGTTGACCGCGCGGTAGGAGAACGACGGAGCCAGCACGATCCGCACGATCACCGGATGCTCCCGCAGCAGGAACACCCCGTTGTTGACGAACCGCACCAGCTTCGCCCCGCGCGGGTCCAACCCCGCGGCGGCGCAGATCTCCGCCAGCGCCATCGCCAGCTTCGGCCGGGTGTAGCGGCCTTCCGCGGCACGGGTGCGCGACGTCATCGAGAACCCATCGGAGTGCGGCCGCGCACCGCCGCCGCAGCGGCCTGCTTCCGGGGCGGCGGCCCCGCGCTCACCGGACTCACGTCTCGCGGAACCGGCGGATCTCTTCGGACAGGTCCCGGGCATCGGAGTTCATCCGGTGCTTGCCCGCCTCCACCTGCAGCGGCTTGATCCGGTCGGCGACCCGGGCCGACTTGACCCGCTCGCCGATCTGCAGCGCCTGCCGCCCGACCTTGATGCCCTGCTGCAGGTCGCCGGCCCGGATGTGGTTGGTGGCCTGCAAGCTCAGCCCGAACACGTGCGTGCGCTGCATGTCCGCGCCGTACGCCTCGTTGCACTTGATCGTCTCGGCCACCGCCAGCGGTGCGTAGCGGTCCGGGTCGAACACGGCCAGCGCGTCGTGCGCGGAGCCGATCATCCCGTGCAGGTCGTTCTCGTTGAAGAACCGCACCCAGTCCGGCGCCTCGGTGACGTTCGCGCGGGCGAACTCGTCCTTGGTGCGGCCGACCATCTTCTGCACCTGGTCGGGCTTGTTCAACATGCCGTAGGCCCAGGCCTCGTTCGCGCACAGCACCGCGACGGTCAGCGCCGAACCGGACTCCTGCGCGGCGATCTGGCCGAGCTGGAACAGCTTCAGCGCCTCGTTCGGCTCCTGGTAGTGCAGGTAGACGCGGCCCATCCGGTACAACACGCTGGCCACCAGGCTGTCGTCCTCGGCCTGCTTGGCGAACTCCAGCGCCTTGCCGAAGTGCCCGCGCGCCGGATCCAGCAGCCCGGTGTCGAACGAAGTCCACCCGGCGAGGCTGTGCATGTCCGCCAGCGACACGTAGAGCTTCTGCTTGACCTGGTCGGATGCGTTCGCATCCAGCAGCTGCTGCGCCCAGGAAAGCTGGGCGACCACGGCGTCCCGGCAGGTGCCGCCGCCGTAGCGGTAGTCCAGGTCGCGTAACGCCTTGGTCGCCGCCTGGATCTGCTGCACGTCGGTCATGCCGATGCGCCCCGGGGCCGGCGTCTGCACATTGCTCGGCACCCAGGTGCTCTCCTCGGCACCGAAGACCGCTGCCCCCATGGTCACCGCCGCGGCGTGGGACAGGAATTTCCGACGCTTCACCGACTCGTCCTCCTCAGCCTGGGGGTCGCTGGAGTTCGCGACCCTCATCGCCGTCGCCCCGTCATAGGCGAGGCCCATGTACCCCCTCGGTATTCCGAGCCCGTCGGCGATGCGGGCCAGCACGTCATAGGCCATGACCTGGCGACCCTTGAGGATCTCGGACACCTCGGACTGCGACTGGCCCGTCGATGCGGCGATCTGGCGCTGCGAAACGCCGACCCGGCGCAGTTGCCGGTAGATCTCGCTGACGTTCCGGGCCGCCAACGCGTCCCGCATCCTTCGCTCGTTCCACACGTCGGGTGTAACGAGCGAGCCGTTCGAACCGATGGTGTTCATTTAGACCCCTCACGCTCTGCACGGGCGTCGATCGCAGAGTAAGGGCACTTCGACAAAGCGGTGAAGTGCGATTCGGCAAAGGTGATCGGCCGAGGTGAACTCCGCCGACCGTTCGTCGTCGCGGTCGGGCCGGTCGTCGCCTACCCGCTACCGCCCGCGGCCGACCCGTTCCAATCTAGTCATCGGTAAGCAACCGAGTACGGAGAGGAACCCGATCGGCAGTGGACGGCATCAAGGAGTCGGACCCGCGGTCCGGCGCGGAGCCCACCGGCAGCGTCCCGGTGCCCGCGCAGGCCGGACCGGAGTCCGGAACCGCCGGCCGCCGCCGTTGGTGGCGGGTGCTGTGCCGCGACGTGCTGCACATCCGCCGCTACCTCACCGTGCTGGTCAACCGGGACAGGGTGGTTCTCGTCGGACCGCCCGGCCGCACCGTGGTGCTGTCGACCGACGGAGTCGGCGAGTTGAGCAACGCACTGCGGAAGGCCGCTGAGCAGGCGAGAGAGTGACGGTGACGTTTCGGTGGACGAGGTATTGGGTCAGGTGCTGCGCAACGCGGTGTGGGAGCGGCTCGACGTGCTGAGCGAGCTGGCGAACCGCGCGGACGCCCCGTCCCTGCTGTCCGTGGCGCGTTCCGAGCTCCCTCGGCTGACCGAGGGGTGGCGAACGCTGCTGGCCGCTCACGACACCGACGACAAGGGCAACTGCACGGAGTGCTCGACCCGATGGCGCCCCCGCAGCGCACCGTGCTCGGTGTGGCGCTCGGCCTACGAGCACCTGGTCGCCGGTGCCCTCGCACCCCGTCCCGCCAGGCACCAGCGCCCGGCGCACGAGCTGCGCCCGGCCGCGCCGGTGCCCTAGGCCGGCGGCCTCGGCGCGGTCCGGTCAGCACCACTCCCTCCCCGAACCGGATCGCCGCCGAGCAACCGCCTGGTGGCCGGCGCACTCCGCCGTGCTCCCCCGACCACGGCGTGGTCGCCGGCCACCACGTAGGAAAAACTCCACAGTGGACATCCCAGTCTTCCGCGGGCCGGTGCTGAGCAACTCCCCTCCCCCGACCGGTACCGGTTCGCGGATTCCAACGGCTCCGGTCCCCTATCCCCGAAGGGGACCGGAGTGGACGAGGGGCCCCGGCGTCCGTTTCCCCGGATGGGCGCCGGGGCCTTTCTATTTCGCACGACCACGCGCTACTTGCGCCTTAGCCGCGCCCGGGCGACCAGTTCGGGATCGAGCCGCACCTCCCCGCGCCCGGGAACGGTGCACCCGGCGGGCACCGCGAACCACGGTTGGCGCGGCCCGAGCAGCGCGGAGTAGACCGGCACGAATCCCTGGTCCTGCAAGGAAACCGCGAAGTCCGCACCCACCGTTCCGCGCGCATCCACCGCCCCCGTCCCCTGCCACGGCAACAGGCCGGAACCGCCGAGGTAGGTGAACCCGCACCGCCCGCGGCGCGCGGCGCTGACGGTGAGGCGGATCCGGTTCGGGAACATCTCCTCGTACCCGAGCTCCTCGTCGACCCGCAGCGTGGCCAGGTAGCGGATCACGATGTGCCAGGCTCGGCGCAGGACGTCCGCGCGCGCCTGCCGCACCGCGGGCGGCACCGCGCTGCCCGCGAGGTCGTAGACGTCCGAATACACCAGCCGCGCCCAGGTGCCGCGCCGCATCCCGGAGGGCACCGGCAGCGGCACCGAGTACACCAGCGACATCAGCATTTCCCGGAACAACACCAGCGCGGGCGCCACCGAATCGTCCACTTCGGACGCTCGCGCGTGCGCGCTGTCCAAGGTGCGCAGCGGGTCGTCGGTGATGTCCAGGCCCCGCAACGCCTCGGTGAGCAGCCGCCGGTAGCGGGCGGCGCGGACCGCGCGTTCGGCGGTCAGGTCGCCGCCGATCCTGCGTGCCGCGGCCGCGTCCACCTCTTCGATCGCGCAAGCCTCGGCGATGCCTGCCAGTTCGGCGTACTCCCGCAGCTTCCGGACGTAGGCACCCGTGATCGACGCCGGCCGCGGCCGGAAGTGCCTGCCGTCGGTGAGGATGCGGAACCGCAGCCCCGGCGGGTGCACAGCGCTCGCCGCCCGGTGCATCTCCCGCAGCCGCAGCAGCGAGCCCAGCTCGGCGAGGTCCGGCAGCGGCCCGGAGGCCTTCAGCCCGTTCAGGTGCTGCTTGACCGGGAAGCCCAGCAGCACCACGTCGATCGGCTGGTCGCCGCGCACGAACGGTTCGGCGTCGCGGCGCAGGTCGGCCACCTGGTAGTTCGCGCGCGCCCCCTTGCGGAACTGCTTGCGGGTGAGCACGTGGTGCAGCGCCCGCAAGGTGCGTTCCACCCGCTGCTCCTGCGTTCCGGGTTCGTCGAGCGCGAAGGTGCTGCGCGCGCTGCTCGCGAGGCGGTCGGCGGCGCGGTCGGCGTCGGCACGCACCGACCGGACCAGCTCCAGCGATTCCGCGTGGTCCAGCCGGACGGCCCAGTCCTGCGCGGACCGGTTCGCCCGCAGTTCGCCGATCTGCAGTTCCTCCAGCGAGTGCGTGTGCGACAACCGGGGACCGGGCGCGGGCGCGCGCGGCGTCGTCTCGAACGTCGCGATCGCGCGCTGCGCGTGCGGCTGTTCGCGTTCGGCCACCAGTCCGGGGACTTGCACGCGGATGGTCAACGCGGAGGGGAACGCCTCGCCCAGCGCGATCCGGCCTTCCCGCTGGTCGCCGAACACCGCGACCACGTCGAGCTCGCGCAGTTCCGGTAGTGCCTCGGCCTTCCCGTCCGGCATGCACAGCAGCGGAGCGGTCGGCACGCCCGCGGCCGCCAGCACCGCGTCGGTGTGCTCGCGCAACTGCTCGTCGCGTCCGGTGCAGAACACGACCTGGCCGCCCGCGTCGCGCACGTCCCACGCGAACCGGGCAAGGCCCGCGTTGACCACGTCGGTGCGCAGCAGTTCCCGGGGTCGGGCTAGAGCGCGGGAGAACTCGGTGTGCACCGCTGGCCAGTCCACCGCCGGATACTGCGCGCCGAGCCCGCTGAGCTCGACGAACCGCTGCCAGGTGGCTTCGGCGCAGGTCGGCAGCACCGGCAGCGAGTCCGGGCCGGCGAGCTCCGGTATGCCCTCCGGTGCGCCCGGCCGCGGCCCGGCGATCGCGCGAGTGGCTTCGACGGTGCGGCGCAACGGCACGATGCCGCACAGGTCCAGGTCGATCACCACCGCGGGCTGGGGCAACGAGCGGTCCCACCGCCGTTTCCGGGTGCGCTCCTGCACCTGGTGCAGCACGTGCCGGAGCAGTTCGTCCTGTTCGGACTCGACGGTGTGCGCGAACGGCCGCAACTGCGCAACCGACCCGAGCAGCCGCGCGGTGCGCGGCTGCAGGTATCGGAACTCCTCGGTGAGCACCCGTTCGATCCCCGCGCGCGCGGATTCCGCGGCGAACGGCCGGTATCCGATGCGGTCGAAAGCGGCGCCGAGTTCGTCGAGCGCACCGCGCAACGACCGCGCACCGCGCGCGACGGCGACCGGGTGGGCGTCCGCGACCACGCCGGTGGCCACGACTCGGCCGGTGACCGCGAGTTCCGGTGAGAGCTCGAAGGCGGGTCGCGCGTCCTCGCCCGCGAACAGCACCGCGCGGTGCTGCTCCAGTGCGATGCGGAAAGCGCGCACCGCCGGGCGCACGAAGCGCTCGAGGAAGAACCCGAACTCGTGCTCGCGGTGCTCGAACCGGTTGTCCACCAGCAGCTTCAGCAACGCCGGAGCACCGTCCGGGCCAGGTTCGACCAGCGCGCGCGACCCGGCCGCGATGGTTCCGCCGGGGTGCTCCGGGTGTTGCGGACTCGGCTCCGCGTGCTCCGCGCGAGCGGCGAGCACCGCGCAGTGCATCCGCAGCACCGGATCCGTGCGCACCACTGCCGCGAAACCGTCCGCTGCTGGAAGATCCGGCGCCGGCCCGGGGAGTTGCCTGCTCAGCCGCCGGAGCCAACGCGGATCGTGCCGGGTGCGCCTGGACCGGCAGCGGACCAGCGCGCGAAACAGGTCGGCCCAGGCGGGTTCGGCGCCCAGCGGCACTCCCCGGCCGCGGGAACCGACCAGCCGGAGCTCACCCGCGGACCAGCGGACGCGCTCGGTGTAGCCGCCTGCTTGCAACATCGCGTCCGCTTCCGAAGCGCACAACGGCGCCCAAAGGCCGCGGCGGGACTGCTCCGGTGTTGTTCGCGGTGTCGGGACCGGCCGGGAGACCGGCGTTCGCGCGGTCACCGGGCGAACTGGTGGTGCGCGGGGACGCCCCCGGTGACGGGGCGGCAAGTGCCCGCGGCGAGTTCTCTGGACGGTGGGGACGGGTGGACCTGCCGGACGGCGGCGTTCCCCGGGGTGCAGGGCATTCGGGAACGGGGAGAACGGGGCGCGACGCCGCAGTAGCTCACGATCACCTTTCCGTCACAGCTCGGGACGTTCCGCCTCACACCAGTTGGCGACCCGGGAGGCTTCGCCTCACGCTAGATAGTGACTATGTGCGCCAGCAACGTGACCGAATGCATACGCCACGCAGTAACTCCAACCCATCCAGGGTGACCTGCGACACTATGTCGGTAATTGCCTGACGCGGGCACAGGTGTTCCACCGAGCGGGACGCGGCCGCGCGAAGCCACCCCTTCGGTCGACACCGGCCCCGGCATGTCCCCGCCCCGCCGCACCGGCGCGAGCGGCACACTGCACGTGATCGGCCGAATCTGGACGCACCAGTCAGACCGACCGCCTGCCCAGCCGCCACGGCAGCGTCCGGCCATCCGCGCACGCCGCTTCACCAGCTGCGCGGCCGCCGGCCGGCCGCACCTGGCGGTGCTGGAACCGCCCGGGAGCTGAAGAGATCCAGCGAGCCGGACGGGTCCCGGTTGCTGGGAAGATGTGAAAGCGCCACTCGTGGCCGCCAGGATGCCGAGCACGCGGGGTCCGGGCCGGCCACCGGGACCCTCCGCAGCGGGATCGTCAGCACCGCCGACGTCCAGCCCGCGACGGTCCGCACATGTGATCAAGGAGTCGCCTTGCCCGCCGAAGTCGCCCCCCTCCGCCGCAGGCCCGTACAGCAGCGCAGCACCCAGCGGGTGGAGAAGATGCTGGAGTCCTGCGCCGAGCTCATCGACGAGCTCGGCTACGAGGGGGTGACCACCACGCTGATCGCGGAACGCGCCGGTGTCGCGGTCGGCTCGCTGTACCAGTTCTTCCCGGACAAGCGGGCGGTCGTGCAGGAGTTGACGCAGCGCAACCTGGACCGCTTCGTCGCCGCGATCTCCGAGCGGTTCACCACCGCCGACCTGCAGCACTGGTGGGACGCGGTGGACACGGTGATCGACGTCTACATCACCATGCACCGCGACGTCCCGGCGTTCAGCCGGCTGCACTTCGGCGACGTGGTGGATCTGCGGCTGCTGGACGACACCCAGGACAACAACGCGGTGATCGCGGAGAAGCTGACCGAGCTGCTGGCCAGGGAATTCGACTTGGAAGGCTCGCAGCTGCAACTTCCGCTGTCGGTCGCGGTGGAGGCCGCGGACGCGGTGCTCAACCTCGCGTTCCGCCGCGACGCCGCCGGGGACGCCGAGCTGGTCAGCGAGGCGAAGGAGCTGGTGCGCGGCTACCTGGCCAACCGGTTGCCGCCGGGTCAGCCGAACGACATGCCCTCGCCGCGGTAGGTCGGCGCGCTGCGCAGCAGCGTGCCGCCCTCGACGAGGTGGTAGTGCGTGAACCGTTCGGCGAGCTCGCCCGCCTTGGCGTGCCGCAGCCACACCCGATCACCGAGCCGCAACCCGCGCGCGCCCGCCCCGGCGACCGGGGTCTGCACCTCACCGGCGCCTTCGGCCGCTGTCAGGCGCAGCCCGGGCGGCAGGTGCACGCTCGGCGCCCGGCTCGGCCCGGTCGGTCCGGAGGCGATGTAGCCGCCGCCGAACAGCGTCGCGAATCGGCCGGCGGGCTTGCGCACCACCGGCAGCGCGTACAGCACGGCGGGCTGCGGCCGGAACGTGCTGTAGGCGTCGAACAAGGTCGGGCCGATGAGCCCGGAGCCCGCGGCGAGTTCGGTGACCGCCCGCTCGGTGCCGGTGATCTCCAGGCTGCCGGTTCCGCCGCCGTTGACGAATTCCAGCGGCGCGACGCCGCGCACCGCGGCCACCGCTTCGCCGCGGCGTTCCGCCAGTTCCGCGGCGGACCGGCGGCGCATCCAGCGCAGCACCCGGCCTGCCAGCGGACGACCGGGTGGGGCGTCGCCGAGCCCGGCGATCTGGCCTTCGTAGGCCATCATCCCCACCAGCCGGAAACCGTTGCGGCGTTCGACGTGCTCGGCGAGCCGCCGCGCTGCGCGGACTCCGTGCACCGGGGAGCGCCGCGTTCCCACGTGCGCGCCGGGCAGCGGCCGCCACGAAGCGTCCAGTTCCAGGCAGATCCGCAGGTCCGGACGGCGCGAGCCGGTCACGGCATCGACGTGGTCGAGGTGGTCGGCGGAATCGACCATGATCGTGATCGCGGCAGCCGCGGCCGGATCGGCGGCGAGCTCGCGCAACGCTCGGCGGTCGGTGGTGGGGTAGGCGACGAGGATGTCGTTGCTGGTGCCCACCCGGTGCAGCCAGAGCGCCTCGGACAGGCTGTAAGCCATCAACCCCGCGTATCCGGGTTCGGCCAGCGCCAGCTCGAGCAGTTCGCGGCAGCGCACGGACTTCGTCGCGATCCGGATCGGGGTGCCGTGCGCCCGGCGGGCCAGATCGCGGGCGTTGCGCCGGAAGGCTTCGAGGTCGGCGACGGCGAACGGCGGGTCGAGTTCGCCGGTCGCCCGGTCCAGGTCGGCAGCGCGGGCCGATGCTGCGGTGCGGTTGCTCGCCACCTGACACACCGTAAGCGAAGGGGGTTGTTAAGTGAATCTCTTTCACATAATTTCTGGCTCAGCGCGGCTCGATCCGCGCGAGCGAGGAGGACGCGGATGTCCCGAACGACCCCGGGCTGGCAGAACTGGGCGCGCACGGTCAGCCGCGACCCGGCCGCGACCGCCCGGCCGCGCGATCCCGAGCACGCCGCGGAACTGCTGATCGCCTCCGCGCGCGGCGGGCGCACCGTCCGGCCGCTGGGCAGCGGGCACTCGTT
Organism: Saccharopolyspora galaxeae; assembly: GCF_016526145.1. GTDB lineage: Bacteria > Actinomycetota > Actinomycetes > Mycobacteriales > Pseudonocardiaceae > Saccharopolyspora_C > Saccharopolyspora_C galaxeae. The sequence goes on along the minus strand of NZ_JADDUE010000001.1, from coordinate 180,805 downwards.
CACCGGCGTCGGCGCGCCCGCAGACGGCGCGCTCGCGCTCGACCTGAGCCAGTGGAGCGGCATCGAGCACGCCTGCCCACCGCACGTCACCGTTCTCGCAGGCACACCGCTGCACCGGCTCAACAGGGAACTGGCCGAACTCGGACTCGCGCTGCCGAACCTCGGCGACATCGACCGGCAGACCGTCGCAGGCGCGATCTGCACCGGCACCCACGGCACCGGAGCCGCGCTCGGCGGGCTGGCCACCCAGGTGGCCGGACTCGAACTGCTGCTCGCCGACGGGACGCTGCGCCGCTGCTCGGCCACCGAGAACCCCGAGCTGTTCGCCGCCGCCCGCGTCGGCCTGGGCGCGCTGGGTGTGCTGACCAAGGTGACCTTGCGCTGCGTACCCGCGTTCGACCTGGAAGCCGATGAGCGCCCGGAACCGCTGGACGACGTGCTGGCGCGGTTCGACGAGCTGGCCGATGGCAACGACCACTTCGAGTTCTACTGGTTCCCGCACAGCCGCCGGACGCTGGTCAAGCGCAACAACCGGTTGCCCGCCGGTCGGCACCCCGAGCCGCTGGGACGGGTGCGCGAGTTCTTCGAGTACGAGCTGATGGAGAACCGGGCCTTCGGCGCGGTGTGCCACCTCGGCCGCGCGTGGCCCGGCCTGGTCCGGCCGCTCAACCGGTTCTGCGCCGCGACCTGGTCGGCCCGGCACTACAGCGACGTCGCGCGGAAGGTGTTCGTCACCCGGCGCCGGGTGCGCTTCGTCGAGTCGGAGTACGCGATCCCGCGCGCCGAGCTGCCCGGCGTGCTCACCGCCCTGCGCACCGCCGCCGACCGGCTCGCCGACCCCGTGATGTTCCCGGTCGAAGTGCGGGTCGCCGCTGCCGACGACATCTGGCTGTCCACCGCGCACCAGCGGGAAACGGCTTATGTGGCGGTGCACCAGTTCGCCGGGATGCCGCACCGCGCCTGGTTCGACGCCTTCTGGTCCATAGTGGACTCGGTGGGCGGGCGGCCGCACTGGGGCAAGCTGCACCGGCTGGACGCGGCCGCGTTGCAGCAGCGCTATCCGCGCTTCGACGACTTCCGCCGACTGCGGACCGAACTCGACCCGGGCGGCCTGTTCGCGAATCCCTACCTGGCCCGGGTCCTCGGCCCGGGGTGAGCGAACCGCGCCATTCGCGCGGCCCGCTCACCCGAGCTTCAGGAAACGACCGCGCGAACCGCCTCCGCGACGGGAGTCGCACCGCTGATCAAGGTGAGCGCGTGGCCGGTCGACTTCGGCTCGTCCAGCAGCGCGACCAGCACCGCGGCCACGTCCGAGCGCGGAATCTCCGCCCGCTGCAGCTCCGTGGTCAGCAACACCTGCCCGGTGGGCTGATCATCGGTGAGGATGCCGGGACGCAAGATCGTCCAATCCAGGTCCCGCTCGCGCAGATCCTGCTCCGCGGCGCGCTTGGCATCCAGGTACGCGCCGAACACCTCACCCACGTCCGGCGGGTTCGGATTCGCCGTACCGATTGCGCTGACCTGCACGAACCGCCGCACGCCCGCCTGCTCGCAGGCGCGCGCCAGCAGCGCGGAAGCGCCGCGGTCGACGGTTTCCTTGCGGGCCACGCCGCTGCCCGGACCGGCGCCCGCGGCGAACACGGCGGCATCAGCGCCTTCGAGGTGACCGGCCAGCGTGTCCGCATCGGCCGATTCCAAGTCGAGCACCACCGGTTCCGCGCCGTCCGCGCGCAGGTCGTCGGCGTGCTCCGGATTGCGGATCAACCCGGTCACCGCGTCACCCCGGTCGGCCAGCCGACGCGTCAGGTGTCGGGCGATCTTTCCATGTCCTCCGGCTACCACGACTCGCATGACCAGCACCCTATGACCGCACCGCGGCAGCGCGCACAGATCGGGCTCGGCTGCGGCTGCGTCAGCTGCGCGAAGGCGCCGGCGCCTCGGCGCAGAGCAGTTGCTGGTAGACGACCTCGTTGACCCAGCGGGAAACGGCCGTGTGCTCGATCGGCGGCGCGTCCGCGAACGACCTGCCCGGCAGCTGGACCTGCACGTTCTCCGAGTCCGCGCTGAGCACCGCCACGCCGAACTGCCGAGCCCGGATCAGGCAGGTGGACATGAAGTCGCTGGCGTCGGTGACGCTCTTGGGCACCACGATCGCGGTGCTGGTGAACCGGGCGAACGGCACCGCGGCCGTCAGCGCGGTCCGCCAGTGCCGCGCCGGGGCGAGCATCCCCGCCAGGTGCGCTCCGGGCGGCGGTACCCGCCCGTCCATCTCCGGCCACACCCAGGTGGCTATCTCGGCCCGGTCCAGCACCGGCTCGCTGCCGAAGCACAGCCGCTCGGCGTGCGCGTCCGGGACCAGCTCGGCCACCGGGACGACGTGCCTGCCCAGCATCTTGACCGGCGGCAGCACACTGCCCGCCCAGCCGAGCGCGTCCGCGGCCAGCGTCGAGAGCTTGCCGATGGAGGCCGGTAATTCGAGCGGCGACCGCACCTGGGCCGAGCAGACCCGGACCTCGTTGTCGACCGTGGTACGTCCCGGCATTCCGGTCACGGCTCCCCGCCTCCCTCGATGCGCTGACCGTCCGCGAAAAAGCGCTTGCGCACCCGGCGGATGTGCATCCCGGCCGGGCAGTTCGACTAAAACAGGTCCCGGCCGTTTCCTCTGCGCCGTCGCGGTGTTCCTGCGACCGGCGGCGCTGGGCGGTCGGTGACCGGTCGGTGAGCGGTTGGCCGACTTCAGCCCGGCGGTGCGGCCAATCAGGTGACGCACGGAAGGGGCGTCAGCCTTCCTGCGCCGATCGCCGGTCAGCCCACTCCGGAGTGCGCCCCAGCCTGTTCCAGCAGCCGCCTGCGAATCGCCTCCGCCGCCGGCAGCAACGGCTTGACCAGCTTGGAAGGCTCGGCGCGCACGCTGCGTGCGACGAGCCCGAGCGCGGCGATCACGGCCCCGTCCCCGGCCCGCAGCGGCACCGCCACCGAACAATTACCGAGCGTCATCTCCTCGGACGTTTGCGCGAACCCCCGGCTGCGCACCGCGTGCAGCTCACGGCCCAACCGCCCGGGCTCGGTGATCGTGTACGGGGTGTGCCGGGCAAGTCCGTGCTCGCAGTACTCGTGCACGACGACGGCCGGCGCGTGGGCCAGCAGCACCTTGCCGACTCCGGTGCTGTGCAACGGCAACCTGCCACCCGTCCGAGAAACGATCGACACCGATCGAGGGGCGGTCAGCTTCTCCACGTACACGGCATCCCAGCGATCGCGCACCGCGAGGTGCACGTTTTCCCGCGTCGTCTCGCACAGCTCCTGCATGAACGGCAGCGCGGCGTCGCGCAGGCTCGTGTTCAGCGGCGCGAGCATCCCGATCTCCCACAGCCGCAGGCCGATCGCGTAGCGCCCGTCGGCGTCGCGCTGCAGCGCGCCCCAAAGCTCCAGCTCACCGACCAGCCGGTGCGCCGTGGCCAGCGGGATTCCCGCGCGCCGCGCGATCGCGGTCAGCGTCAGCCGGCTGTGCTCGAGGTCGAACGCGGTCAGCACGCTCAACGCGCGAGCCGTCACCGACCGCCCGGCATCCCGGCTGTTGCCCGCCATCGAACCTCCCGCGGCGAAACCACCGGACGGCGTCACCCGATCAACTCCGCCCGCGCAAGGTCCAGCCCAGCACAGTCCCCGCCCCCGGCCAAGACCCGGATTCCGACGCGGGCACCGGGTTTCCCGGCGAGTTCACGGCCGGACGGCGAGATGCCCGGTGAGCAACCGGTCGAAGTCCGCGGCGCGTTCGACGTTGGCGAGGTGCGCGGCGTGCGGCAGTACTTCCAGGCGGGCGTTGTCGCCGATGCCGTCCGCGATCGCGGCGCCGTGCTCCGGCGGCGTCGCCGGATCGTCCGCGCCGGAGATCACCAGCGTCGGCGCGCTGATCGCGGGCAGGTCCGCGCGCAGGTCGGCGTGCGCGATCACCTCGCAGCACAGCGCGTACGCCTCGTCGTCGGTGCCCGCGATCATCGCCGCGTAATCGGCGGTCTCCACGCTGTGGTGCTCGCGGAAGTACGGCGTGAACCAGCGCTCGATGGTCGGCGAGACCAGCTCGTTGGTGCCGTGCTCGCGCGCAGCACGCGCGCGGTCCAGCTCGGTCTCCCGCCCGTCCAGCCAGGCCGACGTGCAGCACACCGTCAGCGTGCCGATCCGGTCCGGGGCGTGCGCGGCCAGCCACAACCCGATCATGCCGCCGAGCGAGGAACCCGCGAACGACGCGGACCGGATTTCCAGGTGGTCCAGCAGCACGAGCACGTCCTCGGCCAAGTCCTCCAGCAGGTAGGGGCCGGGCGGCGCCTGCGAAAAGCCGTGACCGCGCTGGTCGTAGCGCACCACGCGGTGGTGCTCGGTGAGGGCAGGGAGTTGCGATCCCCACATCTCGCGGGTGCCTCCCAGCGCGTTCGACAGGACCAGCGCGGGACCGTCCGCCGGGCCTTCGACCTCGGCGTGCAGACCCAGTTCTTCCCAACTGCGCAAACCGGCTCCTTTCTCCGTCGTCGACGGCTTACCCGCGGCCGGGCCGGTCATGCCCGCGGGCACTATCCGAAACTGTTCAGTTCACTCGACCGATACCTGTGGAGGTGCGGGTCGCGCCGTTAGCGTGTCCGAACCGGACCGCGGCGTGGGGAGGCGCTATGCGCGAAACGGTGTATTGGCTGGTCGGACCGGGTGCGCGAGTGCGCCACGCGGTGGAGTTCGCACCCGGGACGTTCCCCGGCGGCCAGTTGCTGCCGACCGTCTGCAACCGCTGGATCAAGATCCCGTTCGCGGGCGGCGGACACGCCGAGTCGATCATCCAGCGTTGTCCGGAGTGCACGTCGGCGGTCCGGCCGCACCAACCGTGCGAAGTCACCTGGAACGCTTGAGTCAGCTCCCGATTCCCAGCAACTCCCGCATTTCGGCGTACTTGCGGGCCAGCCGCCCCGCGGTCGCCGCATCCAGTTCGGCGAGCCGCTGCGGGTCGGCGTTGTGCGCGAGATCCGATCGCTTGACCAGCAGTGCGCCGGGAGTCGCCAGGATCCGCCGGGCGTATTCGGCTTGATCCTCCCCATCGCGCCTGGTCAAGGCGAGCACGATGCTCCTGGTGCGCTCCGACAGGTCCGCGCGTGCGAGCCATTCCGGGCTGACCGCGCCGTCCTCGACCGCGTCGTGCAGCCAGGCGGCAGCGATCTGGCAGTCGTCGCCGCCGGCGGAGATGACCCCCGCCGCGACCGCCGCCAGGTGCTCCGCGTACGGCCGACCGGCCTTGTCCACTTGGCCGGCGTGCGCTTTCCGGGCCACCTCTTCGACTTCGACCAAACCCAGCACAACGCCACCTTCTACCCGCACCGCGACCATGACCTTCCCCACCCGTCCAAAGCTGAGGAAAGTCTCACCCCCGAAAACCCCACCAGAGCACCCCCACCGACCGCCGAAGGCCGGTCCCCCAGGACCGCCGAAGGCTGGTCCCCCACCCAGACCGGGAACCGTCCCAATCGCAAGGAGCCCGCGAAACGCGCCCAGCCGCACCGCAGGGGGCTTGGGGGACTCAGTCCCCCAACTAATACGACGAGAAAAGGCCCCCGGCGCAGCAGCCGAGGGCCTTTTCGAGTGGGCGAGGAGGGAGTTGAACCCTCACGTCCTTCCGGACACACGGACCTGAACCGTGCGCGTCTGCCATTCCGCCACTCGCCCGTGGCTCGGTCCGAAGCTTATCTTGCCCGCTCCGACCGTTCGCACCGGGGGTCCGCTGCACCTGGTTGGTACCGGCCCGCCGTCGTGCTGGCGAGAAGAACATTAGCACCACGCGGCAAACGACTTTCGGCAGGGGGTCGACGAGTTGGGAACTGGGCGGTGTCCCGCCCCGTTGACCCAGATACGATGGTCGTCGGAGTCGTACGTGTGGAGGGGATTGTCGTGGGCCTCGTGCAGCGCTTCGAGCGCAGGCTCGAAGGCATGGTCGGCAATGGCTTCGCGCGTGTGTTCGGCGGGAAGGTCGTCCCGCAAGAGGTCGCGCAGGACTTGCAGCGGGAAGCCGACATGCAGTTGCGCGAGCTCGCGGGTGGCAGGCTGCTGGCGTGCAACCACTACGCCGTGCTGCTGAGCCCGTCGGATCACGAGCGGCTCGCCGGTGATGAGGACCGGGTTATCGACCTCCTCACCGACTGCGTTCAGGAGCACCTCACAGAGCAGGGGTGGGACACATATGGTGACGTCGTAGTCTCCCTGGAGCGCTCTGAGACGCTGCACACGGGACAGTTTCGTATCAAGTCGTCCGTCGACCCCGATGTAAAACGTCGGACGGCCACCCCTCGTACCGCAGGAGACCGACCCATGAGCCAGCCACCAGGCCACTATCCCCAGGGAGATCCGTACGGCCAGCAGGGTCAGTACGGCTACGACCAGGGCTACGGGCAGAACCAGTACGGCCAGGACCCCAACTACGGCTACGGCCAGCAGCCCGGCTACGGGCAGCAGCCGCCGGGCTACGAGCAGGCCCCCGGGTACGCCCAGCCGCCGCAGCCGGGTTACGACCCCTACGGCCAGCAGCCCGGCTACGGCCAGCAGCCCGGTTACGACCAGGGTTACGGGTACGGCCAGCCGCCGCAGCCCGGCTACGACCCCTACGGCCAGCCGCCGCAGCCGGGTTACGGCCAGCCGCCGCAGCCGGGCGGGGGCTACCCGCCGAGCACTCCTGGCGGTTTCCCGCAGCAGCCGGGCTACGACCAGGGCTACGGGCAGGGTTACGCGCAGCCGCCGCAGGGCTACGACCCCGGCTACGGCCAGCAGCCCGGTTATGACCAGGGCTTCGGCCAGCCGCCGCAGCCGGGCTACGACCAGGGCTTCGGCCAGCCGCAGCCCGGTTTCGACCAGGGCTTCGGCCAGCCCGGTGGCTACCCGCCGAACGCTCCGGGGTATCCGGACCAGCGCCAGCTGACCGCTACGCTGCAACTCGACGACGGATCGAACCGCTCGTACACGCTGCAGCACGGCTCCAACGTGATCGGCCGCGGCCAGGAGGGGCAGTTCCGGCTGCCCGACACCGGCGTCTCGCGCAAGCACATCGAGATCACCTGGGACGGCATGTCGGCGATGCTGGCGGACCTCGGTTCCACGAACGGCACCACGGTGAACGGCACGCCGGTGCAGACTTGGCAGCTGGCGGACGGGGACGTGGTCCGCGTCGGCCACTCGTCCCTGGTGTTCCGCAGCCAGGGCTGACCGGTTCCCGGTCGCCTGGCTCCGACGACGGAGTAGGAGCGTTCACAACAAGTGCCAGAGCTGGTTATTCAGCTGACCAGAGCAGGGTTCCTCGCCCTGCTCTGGTTGTTCGTGCTGGCCGCGCTTCGCGTGGTTCGTTCCGATCTGTACTCCGCCTCCGGCATGCGGGTGTCGATGCCGGGGGCGGGTAAGACGTCGAGCAAGCAGGCCCGCGGCAGGAGCAAGGCGCCACGGCAGATGGTCGTGACGCACGGCCCGCTGGCGGGCACGCGCATCTCGCTCGAAGGGCGGCCGATCATGATCGGCCGAGCCGACGACTCCACGTTGGTGCTGGACGACGACTACGCGTCGACCCGGCACGCGAGGTTGTCGCTGCGCGGCAACGACTGGTACGTGGAAGATCTAGGCTCTACTAACGGCACATACCTCGATCGGGCGAAGGTCACGGGAGCTTCCAAGGTCCCGCTCGGCGTTCCGATCAAAATCGGCAAGACGGTGATCGAGCTGCGCTCATGACCCTCGTCCTTCACTACGCAGCCCGCAGCGACCGCGGCCTGGTTCGTTCCAACAACCAGGACTCGGTCTATGCCGGCCCACGACTCCTCGCCCTCGCGGACGGCATGGGTGGCCATGCCGCCGGTGAGGTCGCCAGCAAGGTCGTCATCGCGGCGCTGGCGCCGCTGGACGACGACGAACCCGGCGACGACCTGCTCGGGCACCTGCGGCAGGCAGTGCTGTCCGGCAATGGTGCGATCTCCGAGCTGGTCTCGCACGATCCCGACCTGGACGGGATGGGGACCACGCTGACCGCGGTGCTGTTCGCGGGCAGCAAGCTGGGGCTGGTGCACATCGGCGACTCCCGCGCCTACCTGGTGCGCGACGGCGAGCTTTCCCAGATAACCCACGACGACACCTTCGTGCAGTCGCTGATCGACGAAGGCCGGATCACCGAAGAGGAGGCCGCCAACCACCCGCAGCGCTCGCTGCTGCTGAAGGCGTTGACCGGCCACGAGGTGGAGCCGAGCCTGGCGGTGCGCGAGGCCCGTGCGGGCGACCGCTACCTGCTGTGCTCGGACGGCCTCACCAGCCCGGTCAGCGAGGAGACGATGGCCGAGGCGCTGCGGATCGCCGACCCGCAGGCGTGCGCAGATCGGATGATCGAGCTCGCGCTGCGCGGCGGCGGCCCGGACAACGTCACGGTGATCGTCGCCGACGTGGTGGACGTCGAATTCGGCGAGGACGCCCCGATCGTCGGGGGCGCCGCGGGAGTCGGAGAGGAGGATCCGCAGCCGGACTCTTCGGCCGCCCGCGCCAGCGCGGCGACGCTGCCGAAGCAGCCGCAGCAGCGGTACGACACATCCCCCCCTCCTGACCAACGCACGCACCGGCGAGGCCGGCTGCGTGCGCTGCTCGTGACCTGCGGAGTGCTGGCGGTGCTGGTCATCGCGGCCTTGGTGGGGCGCTGGTGGGTGCTCAACCAGTACTACATCGGCGTCAACCAGGCCGACGACGTGGTGATCTTCCAGGGCTTGCAGGGAAGTGCGCTGGGCGTGTCGCTGCGCTGGCAGGTGGAGGACTCCTGCCCGCAGGGCTCGGCGGCCGACTGCAAGCCGATCGGCATCAACGACCTGCAGGAGGCGCGCCGGACCGACGTGCGCAGCGGGATCACTGATGTGAACGGGCTGGAAGCGGCTCGCGAGTCGATGCGGCGGCTGCGGATGAATTCGCTGCTGCCGCAGTGCGAGGAGCCGAAGCCGGAACCGCCGCAGCAGCCCACTCCCCCACCGGCGGACAACCCCGCGCCCGGGAGCACGCCTCCGGGCGCCCCGGCGACGTCCACCGCACCGGGCCAGCCGCCGTCACCGCCGAGCCCGCCGCCGTCGCCGACCGACACCCCGCTGGTCTCGGTGCAGCAGACTCCCGGTGTCACCTGCCGGACGGTGAGCTGATGGCACAGCCGGAAGCCGCCTCCGAGACCCACGGGTCGGCTCCGGCTCCGCGGGGCAACACCCGCCGGGGCACCGAGCTGACCATGCTCGTGTTCTCCGCGGCGATCGTCACGGTCGCGATCATGCTGGTGGAGATCAGCCAGGAGAACACGGTCACGCGCCAGCTGTTCTACTACGGCGCGGCGTACCTGGCCCTGTTCGGCGGCGCGCACCTCGCGGTGCGCAAGTGGGCGCCGTACGCGGATCCGCTGATCCTGCCGCTGGTGGCGCTGCTGAACGGGCTCGGGATCGTGATGATCCACCGGATCGACATCGCATCGGGCAGCAGCTACACGATCCGGCAGATCGTGTGGCTCACGTTGAGCCTGGTGCTGTTCCTGCTGGTGCTGATCTTCGTCAAGGATCACCGGCTGCTGGCGAAGTACAGCTTCACCTGCGGGTTCGTCGGTCTGGCGCTGCTGGCGCTGCCCGGCGTGCTGCCGAGCGCGATCTCCGAGGCCAACGGCGCGAAGCTGTGGATCAAGATCGGTCCGCTGGGCGTGCAGCCCAGCGAGTTCGCCAAGATCCTGCTGATGGTCTTCTTCGCGTCGTTCCTGGTGTCCAAGCGCGACCTGTTCACCACGGCCGGCCGCAAGTTCCTGAACGTGGAGCTGCCGCGACCGCGCGACCTGATGCCGATCCTGGTGGCCTGGGCGGCCGCGATCGGCATCGGTGTGCTGGAGAAGGACCTGGGCACGTCGCTGCTGTTCTTCGGCATCGTGCTGGTGATGATCTACATCGCCACCGAGCGCGCGATCTGGGTGGTGCTGGGCCTGTCGCTGTTCGCGGGGGGTGCCTTCCTCGCGTTCCAGCTGGTCGGCCGCGTGCAGGACCGGGTCAACGGCTGGCTGAATCCGCTCAGCGAGGACGACACCGTCTACCAGCTCCGGGAAGCGCTGTTCGGCCTCGGTTACGGCGGCATCGGCGGGACCGGCCTGGGCAACGGAAGCCCCGAGCGGGTGCCGTTCTCGTTCAGCGACTTCATCGTCACGTCGCTGGGTGAAGAGCTCGGGCTGGTCGGCCTGATGGCGATCTTCATGATGTACCTGATGCTGATGATGCGCGGTCTGCGCAGCGCATTGGCGGTGCGCGACTCTTTCGGCAAGCTGTTCGGCGGCGGGCTGTCGTTCGTGCTCGCCCTGCAGTTGTTCGTGGTGGCCGGTGGTGTCACCGGGTTGATCCCGCTGACCGGCCTTACTGCGCCGTTCCTGGCGTACGGCGGTTCCTCGCTGCTGGCGAACTACATCCTGATCGCGTTCCTGCTGCGCATCTCGGACGCGGCGCGCCGACCGCAGACTCCGGCCAAGCCGAAGCAGCAGCAGGCGCCGATCGCCGAAGCACATACCGAGCTGGTGGAGCGTCCGCGATGAACAAGCCGTTGCGCCGGGTGGCGATGGCCATGATGGCGATGGTGCTGCTGCTGATGGGCAACGTCACCTACGTGCAGGTGATCCAGGCCGGTGAGCTGCGGGACCACCCGCAGAACCGCCGGACGATCTACGACGAGTACTCCCACCAGCGCGGGCAGATCATCGCGGGCGGGCAGTCCGTGGCCAACTCGGTGGAGACCCCGGACGAGCTGAAGTACCTGCGCACCTACCCGAAGGGGCCGGCGTACGCGCCGGTGACCGGGTTCTACTCCGCCTCCCACGGTTCCAACGGCATCGAACGGGCCAAGGACAAGATCCTCAACGGCTCGGACGACAGCATGGCCTTGGGGCGGCTCTCGGACATGATCACCGGTCGCGACCCCGCGGGCGGGGACGTGGAGCTGACCATCGACTCGGCCATGCAGGAGACCGCCTACCAGCAGCTCACCAGCAAGGGCTACCAAGGCTCGGTGGTGGCGCTGAACCCGAAGAGCGGCGAAATCCTGAGCATGGCCAACGCGCCCTCCTACGACCCGAACCCGCTGGCTTCGCACAACCGCAACGTCGCCGCGAAGCACTGGAAGGCGCAGGAGAACGCCGAGGGCTCGCCGATGAGCAACCGCTCGGTCTCCGAGATCTACCCGCCCGGTTCGACCTTCAAGCTGATCACCACGGCGGCCGCGCTGGACAGCGGCTACCAGCCGAACAGCCCGGTCACCCGCGACTCGTCGATCACGCTGCCGAACACGAACACGCAGCTGCCGAACTACGGCGGCAACACCTGCAAGGGCGGGACGCTGACCGAGGCGCTGGCGCACTCGTGCAACACCGCGTTCGCCGAGGTCGCGGGCAAGGTCGGCGCGGACAAGCTGCGCGAAACCGCAGGCAAGTTCGGGTTCGGCAAGGACCTGCAGATCCCGATGGAGGTCGCCAAGTCCGACCTCGGCCCGATGTCCGACCCCGCCTCGCTGTACCAGAGCGGCATCGGCCAGCGCGACGTGCGCGTCACCCCGATGCAGAACGCGATGATGGCCGCCGCGATCGCCAACGACGGCAAGCTGATGAAGCCGCAGCTGGTCAAGAGCACCCGGGCGCCGGACATGGAGGTCATGGACCAGCTGCAGCCGGAGCAGATGAGCCAGGCCGTGTCCGCGAACGCCGCTCGGCAGATCAAGGACATGATGCTGCAGTCGGAGAAGTACACGAAGGGCTCCGGCAAGATCTCCGGCGTCGACATCGCCTCCAAGACCGGCACCGCCCAGCACGGCGACGAGGGCGACAAGCCGCACGGCTGGTACGTGGCGTTCGCGCCCGCTGAGGACCCGCAGATCGCGGTCGCGGTCATCGTCGAGAACGGTGGCGACGAGGGCGCCGAGGCGACCGGTGGTTCGATCGCCGCCCCGATCGGCCGCGAGGTGATCCGCGCGGGCTTGCAGGGAGGTGGCTGATCAGTGCTGACCTCCGGCCAGTTGCTCGCCGAGCGGTACCGCTTGGGCCTGCGGATCGCCGTGGGTGGAATGGGCGAGGTGTGGGAAGCCGTCGACGTCCGGTTGGACCGCACGGTCGCGATCAAGGTGCTCAAGCCGGAGTTGTGCGGGGATGCCGAGTTCCTGCACCGCTTCCGCACCGAAGCGCGCACCACCGCCTCCCTGAACCACCCGGGGATCGCCGCCGTGCACGACTACGGCGAAACCGCGGCGATCCCGGACGGGCCGGAGGACACCGCCTACCTGGTGATGGAACTGGTCGAGGGCGAGCCGCTGGCGGCGGTGCTGGCCCGCGAGGGCCGGATCGCCCCGGAGCACGTCGTGGACATGCTGGAACAGGCGGGCAACGCCTTGCAGGCCGCGCACGAGCGTGGCCTGGTGCACCGCGACGTGAAGCCCGGCAACATCCTGATCACCCCGACCGGCACGGTGAAGCTCACCGACTTCGGCATCGCGAAGGCGGCGGATGCCGCGCCGGTCACGCGTTCGGGAATGGTCATGGGAACTGCGCACTACATCGCCCCGGAGCAGGCGCTGGGCGGTGACGCGACCCCCTCCAGCGACGTGTATTCGCTGGCGGTGGTCGGCTACGAGTGCTTGAAGGGGTATCGCCCGTTCCTGTCGGACAACGCGGTCACGGTCGCGATGATGCACATCCGCGAGCTACCGCCGCCGTTGCCGCCGGACGTGCCGCCGGGGGTGCGGGCGTTGCTCGAAGCGACGCTGGTGAAGGACCCCCGGCGCCGCTACGGCGGGGGCGGCGAGTTCGCCGCCGCGGTGGCCGCGGTACGGGCCGGATTACCGCTACCGACGCCTGCGGCGCTGGGCATCCCGCCGCAGCAACCACCACCGAGGAACGTGGGGGCACCCTCCGGAGGCGTGCCCCCGCTGCATGTCGGGCAGCCCGCACTTCCCGGCGGACAGCTCGGCGGCACATATCCCCCGGGGTCGGTGCAGCTGCCAGCGGCCGCCCAGCAGTCCGGGCCCCCGACTTCGGGAATCCCGGTGCAGGCTTCCGCGCAGCGCCGTTCCCGGGCCGCGCTGTGGGTGGTGCTCGCGCTGCTCGGCGTGATCGTCGTCGTGCTGATCGGCTGGCTGAGCTGGTTGCTGATGCCCGGCACGATGGCCGTCGCCGCCGGCTCGCCGCTGCTCGGTGCGATGGGGTGGCGGCGTCGAATCGAGGCCGTGCGCACCGGCGCAACTCCGAAGGCGGTACCGGGAACCGCGGCAGTCGGCTCTGCAACGATGGGGGCCACTCGCGTGGACCCGCGTCGGTGCGCCGACGAGCTGAGGCTCCTGGATTCTTCGGGATGGATCAGACAGACTGCGCTACGGCATTCCGGTCGTGACCGCGCGCGCCGTGCGGGCGCCGGGAGCCGGTCACCGGAGCCTTCGCGGCCGGCGTTCGGAATCGTTCCCGCCGTCGGACCGACCAGGACGGGAACAGCCGGAACGGGAACACACCACGCAGGTCGGCGCCACCATCCGGCGGCGATCGGCAGCGGACTGCGGGTCGGCATGATGGGACGATCATTGACAAGGATCGGGACGACGCATCGATGAGCTCACCGCGACTTCTCTCCAACCGCTACGAACTCGGGGACAACCTCGGGTACGGCGGTATGTCGGAGGTCCACCGCGGCCGGGACATCCGGCTGGGGCGCGACGTGGCGGTCAAGGTATTGCGCGCCGACCTGGCCCGCGATCCCACGTTCCAGCTGCGCTTCCGCCGGGAAGCGCAGAACGCCGCGGCGCTGAACCACCCGGCGATCGTCGCCGTCTACGACACCGGTGAGACGGAGTCGGAGAACGGGCCGCTGCCGTACATCGTCATGGAGTACGTGGACGGCCGGACGCTGCGCGACATCGTCAAGACCGAGGGCCCGCTGACGCCGCGCCGGGCCATGGAGGTCATGGCGGACGCTTCGGCTGCGCTGGACTTCAGCCACCGGCACGGCATCGTGCACCGCGACGTCAAACCGGCCAACATCATGATCACCCGCTCCGGCGCGGTGAAGGTGATGGACTTCGGCATCGCCCGCGCGCTCGCCGACGGGCAAGCGGCGGTGACGCAGACCGCCGCCGTGATCGGCACGGCGCAATACCTGTCCCCGGAGCAGGCGCGCGGCGAGTCGGTGGACGCCCGCTCCGACGTGTACGCATCGGGTTGCGTGCTGTTCGAGCTGCTGGCCTCGGAGCCGCCGTTCACCGGTGACTCGCCGGTGGCGGTGGCCTACCAGCACGTGCGGGAGGATCCGCGCAAACCTTCGGACGTCAACCAGACCGTGCCCGCTTCGCTGGACGCGGTGGTGCTCAAGGCGTTGAGCAAGAACCCGGCCAACCGCTACCAGTCGGCCGCCGAGATGCGCGCCGACCTGGTGCGGGTGTTGTCCGGGCAGCGCCCGAAGGCTCCGATGGTCATGTCGGAGGAGGAGCGCACCTCGATGATGGCTCCCCCGCCTGCCAACACCGAGGTGTTCACCCCGGGCAGGCACCGTTCCGGGGACCGTCCCACCGGCACGACCGCGGTCGTCGACGACGACCCGCCGCAGGGCAGGGGCCGCCGGAACTGGCTGATCGCGTTGGTGACGCTCGCCTGCGTGGCGGTGTTCGCGCTGGTCGCTTGGCTGGCGACCGGGATCTTCGGCGGGCCCGAGCAACCGAAGCAGGTCGCGGTGCCACCGGTGCAGGGCATGACGATGGCCGCAGCGCGCGAGCAGCTCAACTCGCAGGGATGGCACTTCGACACGTCCCCTTGCTTCTCGCCCGCGGACCAGGTCGGTCACGTCATGAAGCAGGACCCGCCGCCGGGCGCGATGGTGCTCAAGAGCCAGACGCGGATCAACCTCTGCGAGGGCAAGGGCCCCGAGATGGTCCAGGTGCCGGACATCTACGGCAAGGGCAAGAACGAGGCAGCCCAGCTGCTGGCCCAGGCCGGGCTGAGCATCGGCCTGGACGACAAGGAGACCCCGGTCGAGGACTCCAGCCTGGTCGGCCGGATCGTGGAGTGGGACAACAAGGGCAGTTCCGTGGCCAAGGGCACCACGATCAACGTGACGATCGGTGCCGAGATCCCGAAGACGCTGCTGCCCACCGTGGTCGGCCTGCCCTACGAGCAGGCGAAGGCGACGTTGGAGAGCGCGGGCTTCAAGGTCAAGCGCCAGGAGCGCGACTCCGACCAGCCCGGCAACCAGGTGATCGACCAGAACCCGAGCGGCAGCACGCAGGTCAAGCGCAACGCCGAGGTCACCCTGGTCGTCTCGAACAGCGCCCAGTTGACCATGCCATCGTTGACCGGCAAGTCGAAGGAAGAGGCGGAAGCCGAGCTCAAGAAGCTCGGCTGGAACGGCTCGATCAACGAGCAGAAGACGCCGACCAACGACACGAGCATGGACGACAAGGTGCTCGGCAGTTCACCGTCGGCCGGTCAGAAGATCAGCAAGAACCAGTCGGTGACGTTGCAGATCGGCGAGTACGACCTCAGCCCGAGCGGCAGCAACCCGCCGACCACGGGTGGGCTGCTCCCGCCGTTCGACTGATCGGAAGTTTCGAGGCGCCGTCGCGCAGGGTCGCGGCGGCGCCTTTTTGCGTGCCTAGTGCGCTCGGCCGGGTCGCGTGCTGCGCGGCCGGCTATCCGGCGGTTTCACGTGGAACCGCCTTCGCCCCAGCGCAGGGACTCGCGAATGATCAAGCTCAGCGGTGCGCCGCGGCGGCGAGTGCGCGCATCTCGCCTTCCAGTTCGTCCACCAGCTCCGCCGGAACCGGGTGCCCCGCCGCGGCCATCCAGTTCGCCAGCATCCGGTGCCCGCCGTCGGTGAGCACCGACTCGGGGTGGAACTGCACGCCTTCGAGCGGCAGCTCGGGGTGCCGCATCCCCATCACGATGCCGTCGGCGGTGCGCGCGGTGACTTCGAACTCCGCGGGCACGGTCGTCGCGCGCACGATCAGCGAGTGGTAACGGGTGGCGACGAACGGCTGCGGCAATCCGGCGAACACGCCCGCTGCGGAGTGTTCGATCATCGAGGTCTTGCCGTGCAGCAGCACCGGCGCCCGCTCGACCACGCCACCCCAAGCCGCGCCGATCGCCTGATGCCCGAGGCACACACCGAACAGCGGTCGCCGGTCGCGGGCGCAGCGCTGCACCAGCTCCACCGACCGGCCCGCGCGGTCCGGCGTGCCGGGGCCGGGGCTGAGCAGGACGCCGTCGGCGGCTTCGACGTCGGCATCGGTGACCGCGTCGTTGCGCCGCACCACGCACTCCGCGCCCAACTGGGCGAGGTACTGGACGAGGTTGTAGACGAAGCTGTCGTAGTTGTCGACGACTAGTACGCGCACGTGGCCACCATACCGGCGGCGTCCACGGATTTCGGCGGGCTCAGACCGTGGTCACATCGCTGAACGGGAGCTTCGGTTCCAGCCACGGGAACACGACGAACAGCAGCAGTGCGATGACCGCGAGCACCAGCAGGACCGCCTCCGCGATCTTGGCCCCGAGCGGTCCCGGCAGCTGCCGCCAGACCCAGGCGTACATCAGGACTCCTCCAACTCAGGCGGGCGCAGTTCCGGCTGCGCCGGTTCCTTCGGGTACTGCTTGACCAGCACGCCGTGGACGATCAACCGCTGCGCCGCGGAGAACCGCGGATGACAGGTGGTCAGCGTGATCATCCGGGTTTGCTGGGAGCGCGGCAGCAGCTCACGCGGTTTCCCGGGGACCGGGTAGATCACCTCGCCCTGGTCCGGGCGCACGATGTCTCGGCCGGCCACTCCGGCATAGGGCCCGCCGATCGGCGCGACGCCTTCGCACCGCGAATCGTGCGCAGGGTTCCAGCCGGCGGCTTCGCCCTGCATCGGCAGCACGCGGTAGATGTACCAGTCGGTTGCGGTCTCGGTGACCACGGCATCGCACGAGCGCAGCTGGTCGAGGTCGCCGAACGGCGCACCGCGCCCGATCCGGTGCCCGGCCACGGCGAAATTGCCCTGCTCTCCGGGTAGCGCGGTGCCGGTGTAGTGCCCGGGGCCGTTCGCCAGCGTCCGGGTATCGGTCCCCTCCAGCACGGTGTAGCGGGAGTCGTGCCCCAGCGCGGGGATGTAGAGCTCGGCGAACCCGTCGCCGTCCACCACGGCAGGCTGCTGCGCCGGCCCGTGCTGCCACCGCTCGCGGAGCCGCTTGCCCGCCTCGGCCTGGCGGTGAGCGCTGAACCAGTCCGTTACGTACACCTCGTAGAACACGAACAGCAGCAGCACCAGACCGAAGGTGATCAGCACCTCTCCGCATCCTCGGACGACCTTGCCGACCCGCTCGGGCCGCCGATCGGGCGGCGGGGACTCTGCGACCTCGGAGGTTGACACGGTCTCCTCTCGACACGACCTGATCAGCACCGGCGAAGGGGTGTTCGGTCGGATGCGCAATTGCGTTAACGTGTAGATGGACAACGAGCAGCGCCGTTCGCGGTTCCGCCCCGCCCGGTTCGCCGGGAATCGCGGTCGGGACCAGCACGGCCGATCGCGCGAGCGGCCATCGGGCGTTTCCGCGGCGCTGTCAGCAGACCCCGCGCAGGCGCGAGCGCCGCCGACCCGCACGACGAGGACAACATGCCTAAGTCGAAGGTCCGCAAGAAGGACTCGTACACCCCGGCGGCCGATCGGCGCACGCCGGTGCAGGCGAAGTCGGTCGGCCCGTCCCACCCGATCTACCTGGTCGTCATGTTCGGGATGATGTTGATCGGCTTGCTGTGGCTGGTCGTCAACTACCTCGCCGGTCCGCAGATCCCGTTCATGCGGGAGCTGGAGGCGTGGAACTTCGCGGTCGGCTTCGCCTTCATCATCGTCGGCTTGCTGATGACGATGAAGTGGCGCTGACCCGCACCGGAACCGCTCCGTCTCGCGCGGCGGCACTGCGCGAAGCTGCAGGCAGCGGCGTCGGCCGCAGGTGCGGCCGCGGAATCACACGCGTGTAAGTCATCCCCACTGTGGACAACCCTTGTGGATAACTCCCCCGGCGCCCGAGTGCGGCAGACTGCGGGGGTGCCTGTGAATTCGTCCCGCGAGTGGTCCACGCCGATCGGTCTCGTCGTTTGCGGCTGGTTGCTGACCGCGGCCGCCGCGTGGTGGTGCTGGCTGACCGAGAGCGCGACGGACCGGCTGTTCGTGGCCGTGCTCGCGCTCGTGCTGGCGACCGCCTCGGCTTACGTGAGCCTGGCGCGGCCGCGCCTGCGGGCCGACGAGTCCGGCATCACGCTGCGCGGGCTCGGCCGGACCCGGCACCACCCGTGGTCGCGGATCCAGGTCCACGTCCGCAGCAGGCAGCGGCTCGGGCGGTCGGCGCGAACCCTGGAGCTGGACGGGGACAACGGGGAGCTGGTCGTGCTCGGCCGCATCGACCTCGGGGAAGATCCGGAGGACGTCGCCGAGGCCATCGAGGGTTTGCGCCGCTGAGGCTCACGCCCCGAAGCAGCGACCGTTGAAGCAGCTGACCGGCCCGAACTGCAGATCCCGCGTGATCAGCAAGGCGATCAACACCAGCAGCAACGCCCCGAGCGCCGCGGATTGCAGCAGCACCCGCCGGTTCCGCGGCGCGTAGACCAGCGCCGCGGTGGAAGCCCCGCCGAGCACCAGACCACCGAGGTGGCCGAGCAGCGAAATCCCCGGGATCGTCACGCTCAACACGATGTTCAGCGCGATCACCACCAGCACCGGCCGCAGGCTCACCTTCAGCCGCAGCGCTGCGAGCGCGATCCCGCCCATCAGGCCGTACACCGCACCGGAAGCGCCGGCGACCGGCGACCCCAGGTCACCGAACAGGAAGACTGCGACGCTGCCACCGAGCAGCGACAGCAGGTACACCGCGGTGAACCGGAGCCGCCCGAGCACGAGCTCGAGGTCGCGGCCGATCACCCACAGCGCGATCATGTTCATCAGCAGGTGGATCGGCCCGAAGTGCAGGAAGCCGGAGCTGATCAGGCGCACCCACTCGCCGCCCGCAACACCGACCGGCCACATCGCGAACGTGTCGAACAGCTGCGAGTCGATGTTGTTCTGGATGCTCTTCGCCTGCACCGCGGTGGCCACGAAGGCCGCCACGTTCAACGCGATCAGCACCGGAACGACGATCGGGCGGCTGGCCAGCCGGGCGCCTGCGACGGTCACCGCCTCGCGACCCCGGTTCCGGCCCTGCGCGACGCAGTCCACGCACTGGTAACCGACCGAAGCCTCTTGGAGGCAGTCCGGACAGGCCGGGCGCTCGCAGCGCACGCAACGCAGTCCGGTCGGCCGGTCCGGGTGCCGCACGCAGGCCGGTTGCTGCGCCGCCTGTTCCGGGCCGGTCGCGGGGCCGGGCGGGGTGCTCACGTCAGGACTCGCCGCGCTCCACGGTGACCTTCTCGATCACGATGTCGCTCATCGGACGGTCCTGCGGGCCGGTGGCGGTGTGCGCGATGGCGTCCACGACCTCGCGGGACTCCTGATCGGCCACTTCGCCGAAGATCGTGTGCTTGTAGTTCAGGTGCGGCGTGCGCGCCACCGTGATGAAGAACTGCGAGCCGTTCGAGTTCGGGCGGCCCGGGTTGGCCATGCCCAGCATGTACGGCCGGTCGAACTGCAGCTCCGGGTGGAACTCGTCCTCGAAGTCGTAGCCGGGACCACCGCGCCCGGTTCCGGTCGGGTCGCCGGTCTGGATCATGAAACCGTCGATGACCCGGTGGAAGATCACGCCGTCGAAGAACGGCCCGGAACGCTCCCCGCGCGCGTTCGGGTTGCTGTATTCCTTGGTCCCCTCGGCGAGCCCCACGAAGTTGCCCACCGTTTTCGGCGCCTGGTTCGGGAAGAGGTCGACGCGGATGTCGCCCTGCGAAGTGTGCAGGGTCGCGGTCACGGTCTTCCCGACGAGCGATCCGTTGTCTTCAGCCACACGTCCATCCTGCCATCGGAAAGCGCGAACCACGTGGCTGGGTGCAGTATTGGGGGTGATCGTCACGTGCCGGAGCGGCTCCGGCGCGGCAAGGCGACCGGCGAACGCCGGCCAAGGAGGCACACGATGGACGAGGTGGAGGCGATGGCCCGAACTGGTGAGAACGTGGGCAGAGCGGTCGGCACGGGGGTGCGGAGCGCTCGCGAAGGCGCGGTGCGCGCGGGCAAGGCCGGCCGGGCCGCGAGCAAGCAGGCCATTGCCAGGGCCGAGCAGGAACTCGCCGAGCACGGGCTGTCCGCGGAGCAGCTGCCCGAGCTGCTGACCCAGAAGGCCACCGGTCTTTCCAGGGACGATCTGGCCGATCGCGGCCGCAAGGCCCGCAAGCAGTGGGAGAAGGCCCGCAAGGACTGGGAGAAGAAGACCGCCAAGACGCGCAAGCGGCTGGCCAAGAACACCGAGGTGGCGCGCAAGGAACTCGCCGCCCGGATCGAGCCCGCGCCGAAGTCGCGGCGGAAGTGGCCGTGGGTGCTGCTGGCGCTGGCGGGCCTGGCCGGGATCGCCGTGGTGGCGTTGTCGCGCCGTCCGGAGGAGCTGCCGGTGGCCGATGCCGAGGACTTCCCGACGCACGAGGACGGGCTGTCCCGCAACGGCAGCGGCCCGGTGCGGGACGGCCAGCTCGGCGGACGGTCCGACGCGCTGGGCTCCGACCAGGACCGCTGATGCTCGGTACGAGGCGGGTGCCCGCACGGGCGCCCGCCTCGTGCACGTTCGGCGGCGCAGCCGCACCGGTTCGTTCAACCCGCCACGGGTTCGGCGGTGGTCCGGCGCACCGCCGCGATCCCTATCGCGCCCAGCGCCCCCACCGCGGCGAACGCGTAGAAGCCCCACGGGTAAGCGATGCCTGCGGTGAGCAGTCCGCCGCCGAGCAACGGACCGCAGATCGCGCCGATCCGGCCGACTCCTGCCGCCCAGCCCAGGGCGGTCGCTCGGGTGGAGACCTCGTAGGCCCGTCCGATGTAGGCGTAAACCAGCACTTGGGCGCTGAACACGAAACAGCCCGCGATGAACACCGCCAGGTACACGCCTGCTCCGGGAAGTTTGATGCTTAGCGCGGCGAGGAACACCGCGCCCGCCGCGAACCAGCCGATGGTGACCGGCCGGATTCCCGCCCGGTCGGCGATCCGGCCTGCGATGACGAGCCCGGCGATGGCGCCGGCGTTGAGCGTCAGCAGCAGTCCCAGCGAAGCTCCTAGCGGGTAGCCTGCGGCGCGCATGATCTCCGGCAACCAGGTGTTGAGCCCGTAGACCAGCAGCAGCCCCATGAACGAGGCGACCCAGAAGGCGATCGTGTCGCGCGCGAAGGCTCCTCGCAGCAGCGAGGCGACGTTGGCCAGTCCACCGCGCATTCCGCCGCCGTGGTCCGACGGCAACGATTCCGGCAGGTATCGGAACATCAGCGGCACCAGCACCAGCGCGGGTGCCGCGCCGATCAGGAACATCCACCGCCATCCGAGTAGCGGCAGCACCCCGATGCCGAGCAAGGCGGTGAGCACTGCGCCGACGTGGTAGCCGGTCATCAGCGTGGTGGCGGCGCCGCTGCCGCGTCCGGCACGGGCGTTTTCGGTGACCAGCGCGATGGCGGTGGGCACGCAGCCGCCGAGCCCGAGGCCGGCGAGGAACCGCAGCAGCCCGAAGATCAGCACCGATGGGGCCGCGGCGCACAACGCGGTGAACACCGAGAAGCCGATCACCGCGAGCAGCAGCGCTTTGCGCCGCCCGATGATGTCGGTGATCGTGCCGATCGCGAGCGAGCCGATGGTCATGCCGATCAGCCCGGCGGTGGAGACCAGCGAGCCGGAGGCGTGCGTGAGTCCCCATTGCCCTTGGTCGAGCAGGACCGGCAGCACACTGCCGAGCACGACGACGTCGAACCCCTCTAGCAGCACCGCGCTCCAGCACAGCGGCACGACCCAACGGGCGTACCCGGATCTTTCGGCGCTGCGCTGGTTCGGCATCGCTACCCCCGTCGGGTTCGCGCGGCCCGATTGATCACCGCGTCCGTTGCCGAAGCATCGTGCCCCCCAGCAGCCCCCGGACCATCCCCACCATTCCACTCATCGAAAACCCCAGAACAGCAAGTCGACACCACCTGACGAACCCGCCGGACTCACACCGCAGGCCCGCAAAGCCGAACTCACGAATCCAGATCCCCAGCCAACTTCCACCCGATCCGCCCGCCCCCGACGGTCCGGCCGATCCATCCCACCCGCCCGGTCATCCGACCGCCCCAGCGAATCCGGCCACCCAGCGAATTCCGACCGAGACCGACACAGGCCAACCCAACGCAACCCACCAACAAGGCCGGGGATGGGGGTCCGGGGGCGCAGCCCTCCGGCCGGGGGCGCGGGGGGCTCGGCCCCCCGCACAAACACGACGAAGATCGAAAAACCCGAAGGCGTGCCCGCCGAGCAGACACGCCCGCGATCGAGTGGAGACGAGGGGAATCGAACCCCTAACCCCCGCCTTGCAAAGGCGGTGCTCTGCCAATTGAGCTACGTCCCCGGTGGTGCCGGTCGCACCTGGCCACGCACGTCCGGCGGCTTTCCGATGTTAGCGAAGGCCCGTCCGCAATGAACAGCGACCACGGCGGGCTCACCGCGCGGGCGAGCGCTCGACGTGGTCGCCGGTTGGTTCCTTACGTGCCGGTGCGCCGCGAGCGGCTCACACCTCGCCGGCGGTGGCCTCGCGCCAGAGGTCGGCCTCGGCCTTGGCGGCGCGGTTGCGGCGGACGACGAACAGCACGGCACCAGCAACGACGGCGAGTGCGAGCAGCTTCTTCATTTCCGGTCGCCTCCTAGCGCACGGCCCGCGACCGCGGGCGAGGGAGATTCCTCAAGGAAAGTGGGCCTAGGAGGACTTGAACCTCCGACCTCTTCGTTATCAGCGAAGCGCTCTAACCGTCTGAGCTATAGGCCCTTGGTGTGCTTCAAAGATTACAGGACGCCGGGCGGCCTTCGTAGCGGGGGGTCCCGGCGGTCGGCGGGGGTGGCGACCGCGGGCCGCCACCCCCGGCCGGTCACTCCCGCTCGGACAGCGTGACCTCGACGCCACCCGCGAAGTCGGCGGCCACGTTGTAGATGAACGCGCTGACCGTCGCCAGCGCGGTGAACAGCACGATGTTGATCGCCCCGATGATCGAGGCGACGCCGAACACCCGGCCCGCGCTGATCAGTTCGGCTGCCGCGTTCTCCGGCTGGGTGAGCTCGGTGAACGTGCCGTTCAGCGAGTCCCACACGCCCATGCCGTCGAGCACCCCGTAGAGCACGGCGACCGCGATCATCCACACGAAGAACATGGCGACGCTGAGCACCAGCGCCAGCTTCAACACCGACCACGGGTCGAGCCGCTTGATCTGCAGGCTGGCCCGGCGCGGTCCCCTGCTCGGCCTGCGCGCGCTGGCGCTCGCCTGCGCACCGGCTCGCGCGGAGGCGCCGAACGACACCGAAGTGCGCCCGGAACCGTCGAAGCCCTGCCCGGGAATCTCGGTGCGCACGGTTTCCTGCTCGTCGCCGAATTTCGCCTGGGTGGCGGCCGAATCGGAGCCGGTGCCGTCCGCACCATCGCCGGTCGCCGATGCGCGTTGCCACGGCGGGGGGACGTCGGTGCCGTCGAAGGTCTCCCCGTCGCCGCCGGTGGCCGCCGAGTCCGCGGCACCGGACCCGGCACCGTCCTCACCGGTCATGACCGAGGTGTGCGGGGAGTTCTGGCTGCTGTTGCGCTCGGCGTCCGGCTGCTCCGAATGCCCCTCCGGACGCTCCGGCTTGTCGGAAGTGGTCACGAGAGATCCTTCATGATCGTGGTCGGCGTGTCGCTACTTCGTCGGCTCGGGGCCAGGCCCGGCGGCGTCCGGGTCGGCGGCCTCGTCGGCGTTTCGCGCGATGGCCACGACCGAGGTCCCGTCGCCCAGGTTCATCAGACGCACCCCCTTCGTCTGCCTGCCCGCTTTGCGAACCTCCTTGGCGGTCGTCCGGATGACACCGCCGGTGGAGGTGATCGCGTACAGCTCATCGTCCAGGTCGGCGATGAGCGCCGCGACAAGCCTCCCACGTTTGTCGTCGTGCTGAATGGTCAGCACTCCCTTGCCGCCGCGCCCCTGGACCGGGTAGTCGTCGATCGGCGTCCGCTTGGCGTAGCCGCCGTCGGTGGCCACCAGGACGTACCGCCCGGCGCGCACGACACCCATGGCGAGCAGCTCGTCGCCGCGGTTGAACCGCATGCCCAGCACGCCGGAGGTGGCCCGGCCCATCGGGCGCAGCGCCTCGTCGGTGGCGTGGAACCGGATCGACTGGCCCTCCGCGGAGACCAGCAGCAGGTCGTCGTCGGTGGAGCACAGCACCGCCCCGACCAGCTCGTCCTCGTCCTTCAAGTTCACCCCGATGAGGCCGCCCGAGCGGTTCGAGTCGAAGTCGGTCAGCTTCGACTTCTTGACCAGGCCGTTCTTGGTGGCCAGCACCAGGTACGGCGCGGCGGTGTAGTCCTTGATCTGCATGACCTGGGCGATGTGCTCGTCCGGTTGGAAGGCCAGCAGGTTCGCCACGTGCTGCCCGCGCGCGGTGCGGTTGGCCTCCGGCAGGTCGTACGCCTTCGCCCGGTACACCCGCCCCTTGTTGGTGAAGAACAGGATCCAGTCGTGCGTGGAGCACACGAAGAAGTGCGACACGATGTCGTCCTGCTTGAGCTGCGCGCCCTGCACGCCCTTGCCGCCGCGCTTCTGCGCCCGGTACAGGTCGGTGCGGGTGCGCTTCGCGTAGCCGGTGCGGGTGATCGTGACGACGACGTCCTCGTCGGCGATGAGGTCTTCCATGGAGACCTCGCCCTCGTAGGGCACGATCTTGGTGCGGCGGTCGTCGCCGTGCTTGTCGACGATCGCCATCAGCTCGTCGCGCACGATCGCGCGCTGCCGCTCCGGCCGGTCCAGGATGTCCTTGTAGTCCTCGATCTCGCGTTCCAGCTCGGCGAGCTGGTCGACGATCTTCTGCCGTTCCAGCGCGGACAGCCGCCGCAGCTGCATCTCCAGGATCGCGTTGGCCTGCACGTCGTCCACGTCCAGCAGCCCGATCAGGCCGGTGCGCGCCTCGTCCACCGTCGGCGAGCGGCGGATCAGCGCGATCACCTCGTCCAGCGCGTCCAGCGCCTTGACCAGCCCGCGCAGCACGTGGGCGCGTTCTTCGGCCTTGCGCAGCCGGAACCGGGTGCGCCGGACGATGACCTCGAGCTGGTGCTTGACGTAGTAGCGGATCACCTGGTCCAGCCGCAGCGTGCGGGGCACGCCTTCGACCAGCGCGAGCATGTTCACGCCGAAGGTCGTCTGCAGCTGGGTGTGCTTGTAGAGGTTGTTGAGCACCACCTTCGGGATCGCGTCCCGCTTCAAGGTGATGACGATGCGCATCCCGCGCCGGCTGTTGGACTCGTCGGCGATGTCGGAGACGCCGGAGATCTTGCCGTCCCGGTGCATCGTCGCGATGCTCTCGATCAGGTTGTCCGGGTTGACCTGGTACGGCAACTCCGTGACGACCAGCGAGGTCCGCCCCTTGGCGTCCTCCTCCACCGAGACCACCGACCGCATCCGGATGGACCCGCGCCCGGTGCGGTAGGCATCGGCGATCGCGTTGGTGCCCATGATGAGCCCGCGGGTCGGGAAGTCCGGGCCCTTGATCAGCTTGATCAGCTCTTCGAGCAGCGTCTCGTCGTCGACCTCGGGGTTGTCCAGCAGGTACACCACGCCGTCGGCGACTTCCCGCAGGTTGTGCGGCGGGATGTTGGTCGCCATCCCGACCGCGATCCCGTTCCCGCCGTTGACCAGCAGGTTCGGAATGCGCGCCGGCAACACGTCGGGTTCCTGGGTGCGCCCGTCGTAGTTGTCCGAGAAGTCGACGGTGTCCTCTTCGATGTCGGCGAGCATGTGCATCGCCAACGGGTCCAGCCGCGCCTCGGTGTAGCGCATCGCCGCCGCCGGGTCGTTGCCGGGCGAGCCGAAGTTGCCCTGGCCGTCGATGAGCGGGTGCCGCATCGCCCACGGCTGCGCGAGCCGCACCAGCGCGTCGTAGATCGCCGAGTCGCCGTGCGGGTGGTAGTTACCCATCACCTCGCCGACGACGCGGGAGCACTTGACGTAACCCCGGTCCGGGCGGAACCCGGAGTCGTACATCGCGTAGAGCACGCGCCGGTGCACCGGCTTGAGGCCGTCGCGCACGTCGGGCAGCGCCCGGGCGACGATCACGCTCATCGCGTAGTTGATGTAGGAGTTCTGCATCTCCTGCTGGATGTCGACCGGTTCGACCCGGCCGTGTTCCGGCGGCAGGATTTCCGTCACGAGTAGAGATTCCTTTCAGGCAAGGTCAGCGTGTTCCGGCGGCGCCGCGGCGCGGGCCAGGTGTCCCGCGCACCTCGCTCGTCGGCGCAGGTGCCGCGGGCGCGGCGACCCGGCTGGTCGCCACCCGGACGTCGGGTCACACGTCGAGCAGACCGGCGTCCCTGGCGTTGCGCGTGATGTACGAGCGGCGCGCCTCCACGTCCTCGCCCATGAGCACGCTGAACAGTTCGTCGGCGGTGGCGGCGTCGTCCAGCGAGACCTGCATCAGCAGCCTGCTCGACGGGTCCATCGTGGTCTCCCACAGCTCCTGCGGGTTCATCTCGCCGAGACCCTTGTAGCGCTGGATCCCGTCGTCCTTCGGCAGCCGGCGACCGGCCGCCGCACCCGCCTCCAGCAGGCCGTCGCGCTCCCGGTCGGAATAGGCGTACTCCGGCTCCGCGCGCGGCCACTTGATCTTGTAGAGCGGCGGGCGGGCCAGGTACACGTGCCCGTTCTCGATCAGCGGGCGCATGAACCGGAACAGCAGCGTCAGCAGCAGCGTCCGGATGTGCTGGCCGTCCACGTCGGCGTCGGCCATCAGCACGATCTTGTGGTAGCGCAGCTTGGACAGGTCGAACTCGTCGTGGATGCCGGTGCCCAACGCGGTGATGATGGACTGGACCTCGTTGTTCTTGAGGACCTTGTCGATCCGCGCCTTCTCCACGTTGATGATCTTGCCGCGGATCGGCAGGATCGCCTGGAACCGCGATTCCCGGCCGTCCTTGGCCGAACCGCCCGCCGAGTCGCCTTCCACGACGTAGAGCTCGCACTCGTCCGGAACGTTCGACTGGCAGTCCTTCAGCTTGCCGGGCAGCCCGCCGATGTCCATCGCGCTCTTGCGGCGCACCAGCTCCTTGGCCCGCCGGGCCGCCATCCGGGCCTGCGCCGAGCCGACCGCCTTGTTGATGATCGTCTTGGCGTCCGCCGGGTTGCGGTCGAACCAGTCGTTGAGCCACTCGAACGCGGCGGTCTGCACGAACGACTTGACCTCGGTGTTGCCCAGCTTGGTCTTGGTCTGCCCCTCGAACTGCGGCTCGCCGACCTTCACCGACACGATCGCCGCCAGGCCCTCGCGGACGTCGTCGCCGGTGAGGCTGCCGTCCTTGTCCTTGAGCAGCTTCTTCTCCTTCGCGTAGGCGTTGACCACCCTGGTCAGCGCCGCGCGGAAGCCTTCCTCGTGGGTGCCGCCCTCGTGCGTGTTGATCGTGTTCGCGAAGGTGTAAACGGACTGGTTGAACCCGGAGTTCCACTGCATCGCGATCTCCACCTCGAGGCCGTTGCCCGCGGCGTTGAACGCGATGGCCTTCTTGTGGATGGGGTCCTTCGTCGCGTTGATGTGCTTGACGAAGTCCTCCAGACCGCCCGGGTAGTGGAAGGTCCGCTCCTGCGCGCGCGCCGAGCTGCCGTCGGCGTCCTGCCCGGCCTCGTCCTCTTCGGCGGCGCGCTCGTCGCGCAGCACGATGGTCAGGCCCTTGTTCAGGAACGCCATCTCCTGCAGCCGCCGGGAGATGGTCTCCGCGTTGAACCGGGTGGTCTCGAAGACGTTCCCGTCGGCCCAGAACGTGATCGTGGTGCCGGTCTTCTTGGTGGCCTCGCCCTGCTGGATCTCGGTGACGGGCTTGGAGTCCTCGTAGCGCTGCCGCCAGACGTGCCCGTCGCGGCAGACCTCCGCCTCCAGCGCGGTGGACAGCGCGTTCACCACGGACACGCCGACGCCGTGCAGACCACCGGAGACCGCGTAGGAGTCGCCGCCGAACTTGCCGCCCGCGTGCAGCACGGTCAGCACGACCTCGAGCGTCGGCTTCTTCTCCACCGGGTGCATGTCCACCGGGATGCCGCGGCCGTCGTCGGTGACACGGACGCCGCCGTCGGCCAGCAGCGTCACCTCGACCTTGCTGGCGTAGCCCGCCATCGCCTCGTCGACCGAGTTGTCCACGACCTCCTGCACCAAGTGGTGCAGGCCGCGTTCACCGGTGGAACCGATGTACATGCCGGGCCGCTTGCGGACGGCCTCCAGGCCCTCAAGAACGGTGATGGACGACGCGCTGTATTCGTTCTTCTTCGCTGCCACGGGCCTCGGTGTCTCCTCGAACCGGCT
The DNA here is from genome assembly GCF_016526145.1 of Saccharopolyspora galaxeae. GTDB lineage: Bacteria > Actinomycetota > Actinomycetes > Mycobacteriales > Pseudonocardiaceae > Saccharopolyspora_C > Saccharopolyspora_C galaxeae. The sequence goes on along the minus strand of NZ_JADDUE010000001.1, from coordinate 152,314 downwards.
GTGTGTCGGGTGATCGGGCAGCCCGGAGGCCGCCAGCGGCGGCCGCGCACGGGCGCCGACCGAAGTGGGCACGGCTGCGGGTGGCGTTCCGGCGCACGACCTTGACCGGCGGTTCGACGGCGGCTGGGTGCGCGATGCCGGGAACGCGGCGACTCGCGGATGCCACGCCCACCGCTCCAGTCTACTGGTCGTCCCGGACAGAAGTGCGGCAAGGACACCCCTGAATTCCTCACAGAGCCGATAACTCGGATCAGGACACCATCCGAGACCCGCGAGCGGGTCCGCGAGCTTCCTGCGCGGACTCGCGCGAGCGTCGGCTCAGCCGTAGGTGTCCCGGGGTCCGCGGCCCGGGACGTGCCGCGGACCGTGCCGCCAGCTCGGCGCGGCCGGGCCCTGCACCTTGATCCGCCGGACCACGCCGTCGCCCACGCCATCTGCGATCCGCTTGATGATCTGGCGCTGCAGCAGGCGCAGCTGAGTGGCCCAGGCGGTCGACTCGGCCTGCACGGTCAGCTCCGCATTGCTCAGCGCGACCGGTTTGGTGTGCTCGGCGATGTCCCCGCCGACCAGGCTGGTCCAGCGGGCGAAGACCTGACCGCCGGAGAGCCGGTCGGTCCAGCCGTGGTCGGTGGCCAGCCTGGAGGCCAGCCTGCCCAGCGGCTGCGGATCGCGATCGTCGGCGCCCGGACCGGACCAGCCGCGGCGCCTGCGCCGACCGGCCGGGGACTTGCCCCGCTTGGGCCGGCGGCGGTTGCCCTGGGACTGCTCCTTGGCCGCCTGCAGCGCGGCTCGCGCGAGGTCGGATCCGTGCAGCTCGGCTCCGTCGGAACCGGCCGCGGACGCGCTGTGCTCGCCCGATGTCACCGAGTTCTCCACACCATCCACAGCGTTATCCCCAGTTGTGGGTAACTGTGGAGACGAGTCCTGCACAGTGCGTGTCGATCCTTGCGGAGCGTGCCCGGACCGTTCATCCGACACGGCTGACCTCCCCATCGCGGACCTCGAAGCGGGTGCCCGCTAGTTCCTCCGGCACGTCTTCCGGCACCGCGGCGGTCACCAGCACCTGCTCGGCACCGGCGACCAGCTCCGCCAGCCGGGACCGCCGCCTGCGGTCCAGCTCCGCGAACACGTCGTCGAGGATCAAGACCGGTTCCGCGCCATCCTCGGCGAGCAGGTGGTACGAGGCCAGCCGCAACGCCAGCACGAACGACCACGATTCGCCGTGGCTCGCGTAACCCTTCGCGGGCAGCTCGCCCAGCACCAGCTCGAGGTCGTCCCGGTGCGGCCCGATCAGGGAAACCCCGCGCTCCAGCTCCTGACCGCGCACCTGCTCCAACTCGGCGAGCAGCACCTGCTCCAGCTCCGCGGGATCCGCGCGCCGCCCCATTGGCACCCCGAAGCCCTCCGGCAACGAGTCGCCGAGGCTGCTGCGATACCGCACGTCGGCGACCCGGCCCGCGGGCGCGCTGTCCCCACCGGTCGCCGCGACGCTGGCGTAAGCGCTGGTCACGTGCGGTGCGAGGTCGGCGACCAGGTCCAGCCGCCCGGCCAGCAGGTCCGCACCGTGCCGCGCCAGGTGCCCGTCCCAGACCTCCAGGGTCCGCAAATCCGCGGCGGGACCGCCCTTGCGCGCCGCGCCCGCCGACTTCAGCAGCGCGCTGCGCTGGCGCAACACCCGCTCGTAGTCCGAGCGCACCCCGGCATAGCGGGGTGCCCGGGACACCAGCAGGTCATCCAGGAACCGGCGCCGCTCCCCCGGATCACCGCGGACCACCGCGAGATCCTCGGGCGCGAACAACACCGTGCGCAGCACACCCAGCACGTCGCGGGGTTTGCCGGGCGCGCCTCGGTTGATCCGCGCCCGGTTCGCCTTGCCGGGCGTGATCTCCAGCTCGACCAGCAGCTCGCGGCCGCCGTTGACGACGGCCGCGCGCACGAACGCGCGCTGCGCGCCGTCGCGGACCAGCGGTGCGTCGTTCGGCACGCGGTGCGAACCGAGCGTGGCGACGTAGCCCAGCGCCTCGACCAGGTTCGTCTTGCCCTGGCCGTTCGCGCCGATCAGCACCGAAGCCCCCGGCTCGAAGGCCAGGTCCGCGTGCTGCCAGGAGCGGAAATCGGTCACTTGGAGATGGCGGACGTACAAAACGCTCCCGAGGGGAGTCGGGTTCGGAGTCGCGCGGTGCGCGGGGACGCGCCGGGCAGGTGCGGAGACCGCCTCGGATCGCCGCACCGACATGTCGCCGTGTCGACAAATCGACCGGACGCGGAGGGTCCGGCAGCGAGGAGCTCAGCCCTCGTTCGTCTCCACGGCGTGCCCGCCGAACTGGTTGCGCAGCGCGGCGACGGCCTTCATCGCGGGCGAGTCGTCCTGCCGGGAAGCGAACCTGGCGTAGAGCGCGGCCGTCATCACGGGGGCCGGCACGGAATTGCGCACCGACTCCTCGACGGTCCAACGCCCCTCGCCGGAGTCCGAGACGTAGCCGCGCAGCCGCTCCAGGTCCGGGTCTTCCTCCAGCGCGCGCACCAGCAGGTCCAGCAGCCAGGACCGCACCACGGTGCCCCGGCTCCACGCCTTGACCGTCGCGGGCACGTCGGTGACCACGTCGGAAGCGGCCAGCAGCTCGAAGCCCTCGGCGTACGCCTGCATCAACCCGTACTCGATGCCGTTGTGCACCATCTTCGCGTAGTGCCCGGCACCGACCGGGCCCGCGTGCGCGAAGCCTTCCTCACGCGGGCCTTCCGGGCGCAGCGCGTCGAAGATCGGCAGCGCCCGCTCGATGTCCGCGGTGTCGCCGCCGGCCATCAGCCCGTAACCGTTCTTCGCGCCCCACACCCCGCCGGACACGCCGACGTCGACGTACTTGATGCCGTGTTCGGCCAGCAGCGCGGCGTTGTCCTGGTCGTCGGTGAACCGGGAGTTCCCGCCCTCGATGATCAGGTCGCCCGCGGCGAGCACGCCTGCGAGCTCCTCGATGGTCTGCCTGGTCGGCTCACCGTGCGGCACCATGATCCACACGATCCGCGGGCCGGTCAGCTTGCCTGCCAGCTCGGCGAGCGAGGGAACGTCGCTGACGTCTTGGTTGCGGTCGTAGCCGACCACCTCGTGCCCGGCGGTCCGCAGCCGCTCGCGCATGTTGAAACCCATTCGGCCGAGACCGACAAGTCCCAGTTGCAACGGTTATTCCCTTCGAGACGAACCTTCGCCCGGACTCGCCCGATTTCCGCGGCCCGGCATCGATGTGATCTTCCGGCCCGCTCGTCACCGGGCGGGCCGCCGAGGCGGCCTCAGCCCGGCAAGCGCACCGGCATCAGCAGGTAGAGGTAGCCCGGGACCACTTCACCATCTTCCCCGACCGGTTTGAGCAACGCGGGCCGGTTGGATGTGGTGAACAGCATCTGCGCGCGGTCGGTCTTCAACGCACCGAGGCCGTCCTGCAGGTAGGCCGGGTTGAAGGCGATCGTCAGCGACTCGCCGGACAGCTCCACCGGGAGTTCTTCCTCGGCGCTGCCCTCGTCGTCGCCGCCCGCGGTCAGCCGCAGCCCCGAGTCGGAGATCTCCAGCCGCACCTGCGTGCCGCGCTCGGCGACCAGGGACACGCGCTTGATCGCCTCGACCAGCGGGGCCACGTCGACGATGGCGGTGGCCGCGGTCTCGGAAGGCAGCAGCTGGCGGTACTTCGGGAATTCCGCGTCCAGCAGGCGCGTGGTGTTGCGCCGCGTCGTGCCGGTCAGCCCCAGCAGACCGTCGCCGGAGGCCAGCGAGATCTCGACCTTGCTGCCTGCCCCGCCGATCGTCTTCGCCGACTCGGCGAGCGTGCGCGCGGGCACCAGCACCGAGGTGTCCTCGATCGACTCGTCCGGTTCCCAGGTGAACTCCCGCATGGCCAGCCGGAACCGGTCGGTGGCCACGATCGTCAGCTGATCGGCGTTGATCTCCATCCGGACGCCGGTGAGCATCGGCAGCGTGTCGTCCTTGCCCGCTGCCACCGCGACTTGGGCGACCGCTTCGGCGAACAGGTCGCCGGGGACCGCGCCTGCGCGCTGCGGCATCGCGGGCAGTTCCGGGTAGTCCTCGACCGGCATGGTCGGCAGGCTGAACTTGGAGCTGCCGCAGGTGATCGTGACCCGCGGACCGTCGACGGTGATCTCCACCGGCCGGTTCGGCAGCGACTTGGTGATGTCGGCCAGCAACCGCCCGGAGACCAGGGTCTTGCCGGTGGAGTCGATGGACGCCTCGGTGGTGACCTGGGCGGAAACCTCGTAGTCGAAACCGGAGATGGTCAGCGCCTCGCCGGAGCTCGCATCCAGCAGCACTCCGCCCAGCACGGGTACCGGAGGCCGCGAAGGCAGGCTGCGCGCGACCCAGGCGACGGCGTCGGCTAGGCCGTCACGTTCCACGCGGATCTTCATCGATGTCCTTTCGGTTTCGGCCGAGGCCGGCTGCCGGGAGATCGCTGCTGGTGCGGCCAGCTCGGAGGTTGCTGGTTCGGGCTCGCGGTTGTCCGGGAGTACCGGTCGCGCCGCGCCGCCCGGTTCTGCGGGCCACCCGAGGTGCGTTGCCGCCGGTTGCGTGCTGAGCCGGGGCGCATCGCGACTCGTCCCCCACGAGACCGCCGCGAGCACGGAGTCCGGCTGGGCGGCCTTCGCGGGAGTTCCACCGTAGAGCGTTCATCGCGATCGCTGCATCCGGGTCCGGGCTCGGTGAAGCGGCTGGGAACCCGCGGCGGCCGTGAGTTGTCCACTTGTCCACCGCCCCTTCTCTTCTTTTGTTCTTCATTTCAAGAGAAAGAAAAAGACAGCCGTAGTAGTAAGGGTTGTGGGTTGTGGGGACAACCGCCTTCCTGGCTGGTCAGAGCGCTTCCCCAACTGTGGAGGAGCACTGGGAGTGATCGGTGGATGGGCTGAACGGGTCGTGGACAACTTCGGCCTCCCCGGAGGTTGTCCACAGCAGCCGCTCGTAGTCCACACCGCCATCCACAGTTGTCCCCGTAGTTGTACCCAGCCCTTGCGGAAAGGCGGCCCGATTTCCGTCTCCACCGATCGGGTTGTGGGCGAATCTGTGTGCTTCTTGTGGCCAACCCGCTCCCGGCCTGTGGGTAACCGGTGGAAGGTTGTGCACAAGCTGTGGGTGGATTGGGGAGAACTCCAGCTCAGCCCTGGGGATGTGGAAGATGTGGACAACAGCGCGCCACGGCGGGACTTTTTGTTGAGCGGTGCGGCTGACGTCACCCCGGATCCACAGAAAAGTTCCGGTCCACCGCGACCATCCGTGCGCGACGCGCATCCGTGCAGGGCCGTTCCGTGATCGGCCGTTCCGTGATGGGCCGCGGTGGATGGGGCCGCCGGAGACGTCCTGCCACCCGCCGCTGCGGCACCGGATGTTTCTGTGCGGGGCCGAGCTCGGAGCCAGGTGGCCGACCAGAAAGATTCGTGACGGCTTGGCTGGGGACGCACTCCGCGCGACTCACCGCAGCCGCCGGGCCGCACGGCGCCGGGACGCGGCGCGAGAAGTTTCTGACCGGGCGGGGAGCCTGCACCTGCGGGGCCCAACAGAAAACTTGCCGGGCGGACGCCCGTGCTCAACCACCAGCGGAGCTCACCAGCGCGCCGGCCGAACACAAACGGCTGGTCAACGCTGAACGAGAAAACTCACTAATACTATTTCGTATTAGTCCTCAGAGTTCCCCAGGTCCATGTGGATAGCGCTTCAATGCAGGTCAGATGCCTTGCATGAGCGCGGGCCGGGCCGAGAACGCCGACCCGGCCCGCACGCCGAAAACCTCAGCCAGGCGCTAACCGCGCGACTGCTGCTTGATTCGCGAAGTCAGCTCCTGAACCTGGTCGTAGACCCGGCGCCGCTCCGCCATCTCCTTGCGGATCTTCTTGTCCGCGTGCATCACCGTCGTGTGGTCCCGGCCGCCGAAGCTCTGCCCGATCTTCGGCAGCGAGGAGTCGGTGAGCTCCCGGCACAGGTACATCGCGATCTGCCGTGCCTGCGCCAGCGCCTTCGTCTTGCCCGGCCCGCACAGGTCGTCGATCGTCACGCCGAAGAACTCCGCGGTAACGCCCATGATCGTCGGTGCGGTGATCTCCGGGGTCTGCTGGTCCGGGATCAGATCCCGCAGCACGATCTCGGCGAGTTGCACGTCGACCGGCTGCCGGTTCAACGAGGCGAACGCGGTGACCCGGATCAGCGCACCCTCCAGTTCGCGGATGTTGCGCTCGATGCGGGCCGCGATGAACTCCAGCACCTCGGCGGGCGCGGCCATCCGGTCCTGCGCGGCCTTCTTGCGCAAGATCGCGATCCGGGTCTCCAGCTCCGGCGGCTGGATGTCGGTGATCAGGCCCCACTCGAACCGCGTCCGCAGCCGGTCCTCCAGCGTGCGCAACCCCTTCGGCGGCCGGTCGGAGGAGACCACGATCTGCTTGTTCGAGTTGTGCAGCGTGTTGAAGGTGTGGAAGAACTCCTCCTGAGTTCCTTCCTTGCCCTCCAGGAACTGGATGTCGTCGACCAGCAGCACGTCCACGTCGCGGTAGCGGCGCTGGAACGCGACCTGCCGGTCGTCGCGCAGCGAGTTGATGAAGTCGTTGGTGAACTCCTCGGTGGACACGTAGCGCACCCGCATCCCCGGGAACAGCCGCTGCGTGTAGTGCCCCACCGCGTGCAGCAGGTGCGTCTTGCCCAGCCCGGACTCGCCCCAGATGAACAGCGGGTTGTACGCGCGGGCCGGTGCCTCCGCGGCGGCCACGGCCGCGGCGTGGGCGAACCGGTTCGACGCCCCGATCACGAACGTGTCGAAGGTGTACTTCCCGTTCAACCGCGTCTGCGAGGTCGGCGGGCCGTTCTTCGGCGCGGTGAACGGCTGGCCTTGCTGCTGCGGCTGGTCGTTGTGCTGGCCGCGGCCGAAGGTCGGCCAGATCTCCGAATCGGACTGCTCGTCCGGCCCTTCGTGGTCGGTGTCGTCTTCGCCGCTCGGCTCCGGTTCGGTCGCGGAGTCCGCGGCAGCCGGCCACTGCTGCTTGGGCGAGTGCTGCTCGGGCTCCGGTTCCTCGTCGGTGCCCGGGTAAGAAGTCTCGGAGTAAGAAGATTCGGAGTAGTGCTGCGTGCGAGCACCGTTCGCCTGCGTCTCCGGGAGAGATCCGCTGATCGTCCCGGTCTGCGCGGAGCTGAACGTCTCCGGGCGCGGAGGCGCCGCGGAGTAATGCCCCGCCGAGGCGGTGGCGGCATAAGCCGAATTGTCGAAGGTGATCCCGTAACCGCCGGACTGCTCGGCGGCCTCTTCCGGACCGCTGCGGGCAGGTGCCTCCTGGCGCGCCTCCGGCGCGGCCAGCGGTCGGGTGGGTGCCGGAACGGCGGTGTCCACCTTCACCGCGAGCGATACCTCGCGGCCGAGCCTGCGCGACAACGCGTCCGTGATCGGATCGCGCAGCGCCCGCTCGATCGCTTCCTTGGCGAAGTCACTGGGAGCCGCCAACAGCGCCGTGCCGTCCAGCAGGCCGATCGGCCGGGTCACCCGCATCCAGGCGCGTTGTTGCGGCGAGAGCGTGCCCGACGACAGCTCGTGCACCACTTCGTCCCAGACCCGACCAAGCTCGGATTGATGGTCGGACACCGCAGCGCTCCCCTCCCCTCGCAGGCACGTTTCCCGCGCCGTGACTCCCACACCTGGGCCAGGGCGGCTTCGCCAGCGCGGGGTGATGGTGAACCGGCTCCGCGGGGCGCCCGGGGCACGTGTCCACAGAGTTGTCCACAACTGTGCACGAAGGTACGGCAGGGGACTTAGGTCTTCCCCCCGGGGCCCCACCGGTGCCTGCGGTCCAGGTCGCCAGCACTGACCCTCGGCTCCCACACCGGGGGCGCGCGTCGCAGGAGGGACAACGTAACAAGGTCATGAACGCCTCACAAGGCGGGCTCCCCGCGGCCTGACGCCGGTGGATACCCCCGGTGACCGATGGGCGCGTCCGACCGCGTAGCCTCGTGCAGTCCCCCGCTGCACGAGCGGGTATGTCGCCGCGCTTGATTTTCGCGCAGGGAACCGAGCGCGGCGTGCGGCTGAACCGATCGCCGCGCGCAGACTCCTCTCGCCGCGGCAGGGGTGCGGCCGACATGGCGACCGCCACGGCGGGCGGGGACATCTTGACCGAGCCATCGGGGCCGAGCACGAGCCTGTCAACAACGGGCCTGAAGTAACGGGGAGATCCACCGTGAGCAAGGGCAAGCGCACCTTCCAGCCGAACAACCGTCGACGTTCCCGCAAGCACGGGTTCCGGCTGCGCATGCGTACGCGCGCGGGCCGCGCGATCGTTTCCGCGCGCCGGCGCCGGGGTCGCAGCCGTCTGACCGCCTGATCGCGGGCCGTGCTTCCCGCGGCCGCCCGGCTGACCAGGAGCCAGGAGTTCCGCCTGGTGGTCCGTCGTGGCCGCCGTGCCGGGCGCGCCCGGCTGGTGGTACATCTGCTGCTCGCGAGTTCCGCGGCCCAGGCCGACGGTGCGAGGCGACCTGTTTCGTCCGGAGCCGCCGAGCAGCCGGACTCCGCTGATCACCGAAGCCGGGAACAGCACGAGCCCGGCCCACCGCACGCGGCGTCGACCTCCGGGCCCGGCACGCACACTGAACCCACGCGGGACGTTCCCGAACCGTCCCGTGTGGGTTTCGTCGTGAGCAAAGCCGTCGGCAACGCGGTGATCCGGCACCGGGTGACGCGACGACTGCGGCACCTCATGCGCGACCGCCTCGGTGTTCTGCCCGCTGGCACACTGGTGGTGGTTCGCGCGCTTCCACCCGCCGCAACCGCCTCCAGCCGCGAACTCGGCGCGGACCTCGACGCGGCGCTGCGCAAGCTCCGGACTCCGCGGACGGGCGGTCCGGCGGCAGGTCCCAGGTGACGGGGAGGCCCCGGATGCCGGACGAGTTCGACCCCGGTGAATCGACTCGGCGCCCGAGTCCGGCCGCCTGGTTGCTGCTGTTGCCGGTGCACGCCTACCGCAAGATCATCTCGCCCCTGCTGCCACCGACCTGCCGGTTCTACCCGAGTTGCAGCGCCTACGCGGTCGAGGCACTGACCGTGCACGGCGCGCTGCGCGGCGGTTGGCTCACCGCGCGCCGGCTGTTGCGGTGCGGCCCTTGGCACCCGGGTGGCCTCGACCCCGTTCCACCCCGGCGGGACCGCGTCGACGCCGGGCGATCCGGCCCCCACCGAACCCCCGCGGAGGAGTAGTGCTCGACTTCATCAACTACCCCGTCTCGGCGATCCTCTGGTTCTGGCACTCGATCTTCGGTTTCGTGCTTGACCCGGCCAGCGGTTATGCCTGGGCGCTGTCGGTGGTGTTCCTGGTGTTCACCTTGCGCACGTTGCTGTTCAAGCCGTTCCTGCACCAGGTGCGGTCGATGAAGAAGATGCAGGAGTTCACCCCGCAGATCCGCGAGCTGCAGGAGAAGTACGGCAACGACCGGCAGCGGCTCGCCCAGGAGATGCAGAAGCTGCAGCTGGAGAAGGGATTCAACCCCGTCGGCGGTTGCCTGCCCGTGCTGGTGCAGGCCCCGGTGTTCATCGGGTTGTTCCAAGTGCTGCACGGCTTCCACCCCGGCGCCCAGTCGAACTTCGTGTTCAGCCGGGACGACGTGACTTCGTTCGTGGAAGCCGACCTGTTCGGCGCGAAGTTGTCGAACACGATGGGCCAGCCCGCGGACGTGCTGGCGAACTTCGGTACCGACCGGCCCTCGATGCTGGCGATCGGTGTGCCGCTGATGATCGTCGCGGCGATCGCCACCCACTTCACTTCGCGGCACTCGGTGCAGCGCCAGACGACCGACGCCGCGGCCAACCCGCAGACGGCGGTCATGAATCGCATGGTGCTGTGGGTGTTCCCGATGTTCGCGATCATCGGCGGGCCGTTCCTGCCGCTGGCGATCCTGGTCTACTGGCTGGCGAACAACTGCTGGACGCTGGTGCAGCAGCGGATCGTCTACCGCCGGATCGACCGCGAGGAGGCCGAAGCCGCGGTCGCCGACGGCACGACAGGCGACGGCTCCGCGGACTCGTCCCCGCCGGCCGTGGTGGAGTCGGAATCCGTGTCCTCCGATGCCGCGGAAGCGACCGGCCGATCGGCCACCGCCGCAGACCAACCCGGTGACGCCCCCGGGGTGATCGAAAACCGTTCCCGCGACGAGCAGTCCGGCGAGAGCCGTTGAGCGTCGCGAACCCCTGGAGAGGAGACCCAGTGTCTGAAACCGTGCAGGAGCCGACGGAGGCGGGACAGTCCGCGGAAGAGCCGCTGGAAGCCGGCCAAGAGCGGAGCAACACCGAAACGCTGCTCGTCCAGGAGGGCGACGTCGCCGGGGACTACTTGGAGCGGCTGCTGGACCTGCTCGACTACGACGGGGACATCGACCTGGATGTCGAAGCCGGCCGCGCGGTGGTGAGCATCGATGGCGGCAGCGATCTGGAGAAGCTGGTCGGCTCGCGCGGCCAGGTCCTCGAGGCGCTCCAGGAATTGACCCGGCTGGCCGTGCAGCAGAACAGCGGTGTCCGCAGCAGGCTGATGTTGGACGTCAGCGGCTGGCGGGCCGGTCGTCGCGACGAGCTCAGCACGCTCGGCAAGGACACGGCGAAGACCGTGCTGGAGACCGGCGAGGAAACCAGGCTCCGTCCGATGACGCCGTTCGAGCGGAAGATCATTCACGATGCGGTCGCGAGCGTCGACGGCGTGCACAGCGAGAGCGAAGGTGAGGAGCCGAGCCGGAAGGTCGTCGTCTACAAGTCGAGCTGACCTCTCCCCTCCCCCGGCGTTCCCAGCCCCGCGGTCCCGATGGGCCGCGGGGCTTTTGTGTTTCACGTGAAACGAGGTGCGGGAGCAAGACCGACTTCGAGCTGAGATGATGACGTAGATCCGCGCGCCGGCTGCTCCGGCCGCGCCACGTTCCGCGTGCGGCAGCGGATCCGCGCCTCGCGGGAAACAACTCCGTACCGGTTCGTCGAATTGCGGACCGTTTCACGTGAAACAACGACAACAGGGTGGAAGACTGTGGCCGCAGCAGAAGGTGATCCGACTCCGGTTCCGGAAGCCGCGCGAGCGGTGTTCGGTGATCGCCTGCCAACAGCCGAGCGGTTCACCGCGATGCTCACCGAGCAGGGAGTGCGACGCGGGCTGATCGGCCCGCGGGAGGTGAGCCGAATCTGGGAACGCCATCTGCTGAACTCCGCGGTACTCGCGGAGTTGCTGACACCGGAATCCCGGGTTGTCGACGTAGGCTCAGGAGCAGGGTTGCCGGGGATCCCGCTGGCGATCGCTCGTCCCGACGTCGAGTTGGTTCTGCTGGAACCGATGGCTCGACGGGTGGCGTGGTTGCGGGAAGTCGTCACGGAACTGGACCTCGCCGTCGAGGTGGTCCGCGGGCGCGCGGAGGAAGCTTCGGCGCGGGAGCACCTCGCCGGTTGTGATGCCGTGACCGCTCGGGCGGTGGCGCCGATGGCTCGGCTCGCGGCGTGGTGCCTCCCCTTATTGCGTCCGGGCGGTCGGTTGCTCGCGTTGAAGGGATCTACTGCGGCGGAAGAACTGGACCGTGACGCGGAGGCGATCCGTGCGGCCGGTGGCGGTCGCTGTGAATTGGTGTCGTGTGGTTACGAAGTGCTCGATGTGCCGACGACCGTCGTGGTCGTGGACCGGGTGAGCGAGGCGCGGCCTCAGAAGACGCCCGGTCGGCGTCGTGACGGTGGTCGTCGAGCGAGGAAGGATCGTGGACGGTGACGGAGTCGAACGGAGCGGAGCGTGTTTCACGTGAAACCAAGGGGCGCGCTGTGGGCGGTATGCGCTTCCCGGCCGGCGGCGGAGAGAACGAGCAGTCGGTGAACTCCAACTTCTCCGCGGACGGTGTGGGCTGGACTCCGATCATGGAGGAGGCCGAGCGGGCGACGCGGGTGCTGCACCCGGAGACGATGCAGCTTCCGCAGCCGGATCGGCGTCGAATCCTGACGGTCGCCAATCAGAAGGGCGGTGTCGGCAAGACGACCAGCACGGTGAACCTGGCAGCCGCGCTCGCCCTGCAAGGACTCAAGGTCCTCGTGATCGACCTCGACCCGCAGGGGAACGCCAGCACCGCGTTGGGCGTGGACCACCGGTCCGGTGTTCCTTCGGTGTACGAGGTGCTGCTCGGGGAGATCAGCGTTGCGGACGCGGCGGCGCAAAGCGCCGAGTCGCCGAACCTGTACTGCATCCCGGCGACGATCGATCTGGCCGGCTCGGAAATCGAGTTGGTGACCATGGTCGCCCGCGAGGGCAGGCTGAAGGAAGCGCTTAAGTCGGATGCGGTGGATCAGGTGGCACCGGACTACGTGCTCATCGACTGCCCGCCGTCGCTGGGCCTGCTCACGGTGAACGCGATGGTGGCAGCCCACGAGGTGCTGATTCCGATCCAGTGCGAGTACTACGCGCTGGAGGGCCTCGGCCAGTTGCTCCGCAACATCGAACTGGTGCAGGCGCACCTGAACCCCGCGCTCTGGGTCTCGACGATCGTGCTGACGATGTACGACGGCCGGACCAAGCTGGCGGATCAGGTGACCAACGAGGTACGCGGTCACTTCGGGGACCTGACCCTGCGAACGGTCATCCCGCGCAGCGTGAAGATCTCGGAGGCGCCCGGATTCGGTAGGACGGTGCTGACCTACGATCCTGGTTCACGGGGGTCGATGAGTTACCTGGATGCGGCGAAGGAGATCGCCGAACGAGGTGTGGAGAGGAAGACGGCATGACCGAACGCAAGGGTGGACTGGGTCGTGGGCTGGCCGCGCTCATCCCGAGCGGTCCGCCCGCAGAGGACGGTTCGCCGGACGGGGTAACCGTCCGGGGAGCCGGATTCAGTGCACCCTCCTCCCCCGCCGACGAGCCGGACGTCCCGGAGCCGGTTTCACGTGAAACCGAGAGCGGGTCCGTCGCCGGTGCGGTTTACCGGGAGATCCCGACCTCCGCGATCACGCCGAACCCGCGGCAGCCACGCCAGGTCTTCGACGAAGAGGCGCTGAGCGAGCTGCAGCACTCGATCCGCGAGTTCGGCCTGATGCAGCCGATCGTCGTGCGCCAGGTGGAGTCCGGGCAGTTCGAGCTCATCATGGGCGAACGTCGCTGGCGGGCTTCGCAGCGAGCCGGCCTCGAAGTGCTTCCGGCGATCGTCCGGGAGACCCAGGACGACGCACTGCTGCGCGATGCGTTGCTGGAGAACATCCACCGGGTGCAGCTGAATCCGTTGGAGGAAGCGTCGGCGTACCAGCAGCTGCTGGAGGAGTTCGACGTGACGCACGACGAGCTGGCGGATCGGATCGGCCGGAGCCGCCCGGTCATCACGAACACGATCCGCTTGCTGCGGCTCCCCATGCCGGTGCAGCGCCGGGTCGCGGCCGGTGTGCTGTCCGCGGGACACGCGCGGGCGTTGCTCACGTTGGACGAGCCGGAGGGCCAGGAGGAGCTGGCGTCCCGGATCATCGCGGAGGGCCTGTCGGTTCGCGCGACCGAAGAGGCGGTCACGCTGAAGAAGGGCGAGTCCCCCGCGAAGCAGCAGTCGACCGCGCGCAAGCAGCTGCAGGCCCCCGGCTTGGAGGGGCTCGCGGACAAGCTCTCCGATCACTTCGACACGAAGGTCAAGGTGGATCTGGGCAAGCGGAAGGGCCGGATCGTGATCGAGTTCGGGTCGGTCGGTGACTTGGAGCGGCTGGCGGCGCTGTTGTTGCCCGATGGCGGTTCGCAGACCCGCGAGATCGATGAAGGATGACTCGCGGGTCTTCCGTCACGGTGACGTTAGGAAATTAGCGCTGAATGTCCGCTTCTGTGCAGAGGTTCGCCGGGTTCGCGACTCCCCGAGTGTCCGTTGCTGATGGAACGTGGATCGACCGGATCTTCGGTGATCCGGTCGATCGGGATCAGCAGGCGGCGCGGCGAAGGGTTCGCCGGGCGGCGAGGTGAAGCTCGGCCGAGCGCCGATCGTGGTTTCACGTGAAACCGATCAGCTCGCGCGGTTGATCGCCTTCTCGACCAGATCGGCGAACACGTTCCCGAGCGAGTGCCCCGCGGCCTCGACGGCCATCGGCAGCAGCGAGGTCTCGGTCAGCCCGGGCGAGACGTTCACCTCGAGGAAGTGGACCGTGCCATCCCGGTCGATGATCGCGTCGGTGCGGGAGACGTCGCGCAGCCCGAGCAGCTTGTGCGCGGACACCGCCAACTCCCCTGCCCGCGCAGCTACTTCCGGATCCAGATCGGCCGGCGCCTCGTAGCTCGCGAGTCCGGCGGTGTAGCGCGCGGTGTAGTCGTAGACCCCGTCGGTGGTCTCGATCCGTACCGCAGGCAGCGCTTCCGGTCCGTCCGCGGTGTCCACGACGCCGATCGCCACCTCGACGCCTTCGACGAACTGCTCGACCAGCACGGTGTCCCCGTACGAAAGCGCACCGACCATCGCCGACGGCAGCTCCGATGCCTCGCGGACGACCCGCGCGCCGAGTGCCGAACCACCCTGGTCCGGCTTGAGCATCAGCGGCAGACCCAGCTTCGCGACCAGCGCGTCCAACACGGACTGCGCGCCGAGCTCGCGGAAGGTGGCGTGCGGAAGCACGACCCAGTCCGGAGTGCTCAACCCGGCGCGGGCGAGTTCGGCCTTGGCGGTCGGCTTGTCCCAGGCGCGGCGGCACGCGCGCGGGTCGGTGCCCACGTACGGCACGCCGAGCATGTCCAGCACCGACTGCACGGCGCCGTTCTCACCTTCGCCACCGTGCAGGGCGATCACCACGGCATCCGGCCGCTCGTCCTGGACGCGTGCGACCAGGCGGGAATCGGCGTCCCACTCCCCCACGGTCATCCCGACCGAGCGCAGCGCGGTGGACAGGCGTCGCCCCGAACGCAGCGAAACCTCACGCTCGTGCGAAAGCCCACCGGAGAGCACGGCGACCCAACGATCGGACACTAGTCGAAACACCCCTGAAAGTAAGCGTCCACTGCGCACGAGGTGCGCAGTGGACCGATCGGATCGTGCGGCCGGAACGAGGTTACGCGGTGTCCGGCGACGGAGCTTCGGGGCCGGAGACCTCCCGCTGCGGAACCGTGCCGAAGGTCTGCACGAGCTCCCGCTCTTCGGTGAGCGTGTTCGCCAGCCTGCGGACGCCTTCCCGGATTCGTTCCGGCGTCGGGAAGCAGTAGGACAGCCGCATCTGCCTGCCGCCGAGCGAGTCGGCGTAGAAGCCGGTACCGGAGGCGTAGGCCACCCGCTGGGTGACCGCCCGCGGCAGCATCGCCTTCGTGTCAACGCCTTCCGGCGCGGTCAGCCACACGTAGAAGCCGCCGTCCGGCTTGGTCCAGGAACAGCCATCAGGCATGTGCTGCTCCAGCGCGCCGAGCATCGCATCGCGGCGCTCGCGGTACTGCTCGCGGAACGTTTTGATCTGGCCTTCCCAATCGTGCGTGCTCAGGTACCGCGAGACGATCATCTGGTTCAGCGTGGGCGGGCACAACGTCGCCGATTCGGCGGCCAGCACGAGTTTCTCGCGCACCGCGTGCGGGGCCAGCACCCAGCCGACCCGCAGGCCGGAAGCGAAGGTCTTGGAGAACGAACCGAGGTAGACCACGTTCTCCGGGTCCAAGCTGCGCAGCGCCGGGTAGGTCTGCCCGCTGAACCCGAGCAGCCCGTACGGGTTGTCCTCCAGCACCAGGATGTCGTGCTGCCTGCAGATCTCCAGGATCTCGGCGCGGCGCTGCACGGCGAGCGTCACGCCACCGGGGTTGTGGAAGTTCGGGATCGTGTAGAGGAACTTGATCCGCTCCCCGCGACTGGTGACTTCGGCGATGGCGTGCCGCAGCGCCTCTGGCTGCAGCCCGTCGTCGTCCATCGCCACGTGCACGACTTTCGCCTCGTACGCGGCGAAGGAGCCGAGCGCGCCGACGTAGGAGGGGCCCTCGGCGAGGACCACGTCCCCGGGGTCGCAGAACAGCCTGGTGACCATGTCCAGCGCCATCTGGGATCCGACCGTGACCATGACGTCGTCCGGGTGCCCGGAGACGCCCTCCAGCGCCATGATCTCGCAGATCTGCTCGCGCAGTTCCGGCACGCCGTGCGCGGAGCCGTACTGCAAGGCGGCCTGGCCGTCATCCGCGATCAACCGGCCGACCTCGGAGGCCAGCGAGTCCAGCGGGAGCGCGGCGAGGTTCGGCATCCCCCCGGCGAGCGAGACGACCTCGGGGCGGCTGGCCACGGCGAACAGTGCGCGGATCTCGGACGCGGTCATGCCCGCGGTGCGCGCGGCGTACCGGTCGCGGTGCGCGTCGAGGTTGCGCGCCGTGCCTGCCTGCTGCGGGGCGGCTTCCGTTCGCTGCTCCGGCTGAGGATCGTTCGGGGTGCTGCCGTGGTCGGACATTCCGCGCTCCGGGGTTCGGGTGTGCGCTGGGGAGCTCGTCTCCTGTTACCGCTAGGCGACGGTCGCGCGATTCTATCTGTGCTATCGCGCCCGGGGACCGTTCGTGTAACGGGCGCCTCGCTGAAACCGGATCGACGGTAACCCATCTCACCAGTGCGGGGGACGCTGGGAAGGGTGGGGAACTTCCGGCGGCCGGTCGTGGCGGCATATCCTGACCACGTCCCCACCTGCCTGAGCGCGGGTTCTCGCGGGTTTCGCAGGAGGTCAGGTGTCGCGACGCGTTGTGGGCGTCACGCTGGACAACCTCGACCACCTGCCTCGGACGTGCCGACGCTGCGTGTTCTGGGAGCTGGCTCCGCACATCCGGGAGCAGGCGGAGGAGTTCGGTGAGACCGAGTTCGAGAAGGAAGCGTGGGTCTCGAACGTACTGCTCGACTGGGGATCCTGCGGCCGCGTCCTCTACATCGACAACGTTCCCGCCGGGTACGCGCTCTACGCGCCGCCCGCGGTGGTACCGCGCGCGGCCGCCTTTCCGAGCGGGCCGATCAGCGCGGACGCGGTGCTGCTGACGGCGCTGCGGGTCGTCGGCGATTTCGAGCACGGCGGACTCGGACGGGTGCTGGTGCAGAACGTCGCCAAGGACCTCACCCGGCGCGGTGTGCGTGCGATCGAAGCCTTCGGTGACCTGCACGAGGACGCCGGTGGATGCGTGATCCCGGCCGGGTTCCTGCAGCAGGTCGGCTTCAAGACGGTCCAGCAGCACCCGAAGTGGCCGCGGCTGCGGCTGGAGCTGCGCACCGCGATCTCGTGGAAGGAAGACGTGGAGGCAGCGCTGGAACGCCTGCTCGGCACGGTATCGGTGCGGACCGCGGAGCCCGCGCTCGGTTGAGGGCGCTCAGGCGCCTTCGGCGCGGGCGAGTTCGTGCCGGAGCAGGTCGTCGAAGGTGAACGTCCCCGTCGGCTGGTCGTCCTGCCCGAGCAGGTAGAGCCGCTTCACCGCCACCAGCAGTCCCTCCGCGATGACGTCCCGGAACGCCGGGTCGAGCAGCCGCCGCCGGTCCTCGGCGTTGGTGAGGTAGCCGATCTCGGTGCGCACTGCGGGCATCCGGGTCAGCCGCAGGACTTCCCAGGTCTTCGGGTGCAGCCGGCCGTCCAGCATGCCGGTGCGAGCGGCGATCTCCCGCTGGATGAAACCGCCCAGCGCCTCCCCGACCGTGGAGGTCGTGCCGTTGCCGGTGCCGAAGTGGAAGCTGGCCACGCCCTGCGCGGCGGGCGCGGAGTTCGCGTCCATGTGCAGCGACACGAACAGGTCCGCGCCGGCCTGGTTGGCGAAGTCGGCGCGATCGGCTTCGGGCGGGCAGGCGTGCGGGCCGCGGGAGATCAACGCTTCCATCCCGGTGGCCACCATCCGGCCTTCGAGGCGGCGCACCAGGTCCCAGGCGAGATCGGCCTCGCTGACGCCGCCGACCGTCACACCGCGGTCGGTGCCGCCGTGCCCCGGGTCGAGCACGATCCGCTTACCGCGCAGCAGCGGGCCGGAACGCCGGACCTTCTCTTGTTCGCGCAGGTAGACGGGGCGTCCGCCGCGCACCTTGGGGGCGAGTTGCTTGAGCGCGCGCAGCGTTCCCGGGCCGCAGATGCCGTCCGAGTTGAGCCCGTAGTCGCGCTGGAAGCTGCGCAGCGCGTGCTCGGTCTGCCAGCCGAAGATGCCGTCCGGGCGCCCCGCGTCGAAACCGAGCTCGAGCAGCCGTTCCTGCAGCGCGAACACGTCGTCCCCGCTGACCGGTTTGGACACCAGGTAGGCCAGCGAGCGGTCGCCGAGCTGCCAGCGCGCATCGGTCAGCGCGCGGTAGGTGGCGGGGCCGACGACGCCGTCGGTGATCAGGCCGCGGCGCTGCTGGAAGACGTGCACCGCGTGTTCCACCGCTGCGTCGAAAGTCGCGGGCCCGGGGGCGGCCGCACCTTCGGGGGCGGGAAGCAGACCCAGCGCAGCAAGGGTGTTCCTGATCTCGGCAACGGCCGGACCGACGTCACCGCGGTGGAGCAGCTGCATGCACTCCTCGCTCGATTCAGGCGCCGGTGCGGAGCCGGCGCGAAGGACGGTCGTTCTCCCCCGATATCCACTTTTGGTGGAAAACGAGTTCAGATGCGAACCCAATCAGTTCATTGTGCCTTGCCCGACTCGCACCGGCGCTGCGGCCCGCGCACAGGCCGACGCAGTCGGTGCGAACGACGCCGACCCCGCCGAGCCGGAGCTCAGCGGGGTCGGCGAACGAGGAAACGTCCCGGTCAGGAACGGATCACAGGTAGTCCTCCAGGTCGGACAGCAGCGCCGCCTTCGGCTTCGCGCCGACGATCTGCTTGACCGGCTCGCCGTCCTTGAACAGCAGCAGCGTGGGCACGCTCATCACCTGGTAGTCGCGGGCGACCGACGGGTTCTGGTCGATGTCCAGCTTCGCCACGGTGATCTTGTCCGGGTTCTCGTCGGCGATCTCCTCCAGCACCGGGGCGACCATCTTGCAGGGGCCGCACCAGGTCGCCCAGAAGTCGACCAGTACGGGCTTGTCGCTGCCCAGTACGTCGGACTTGAACGAGTTGGCGTCGACGGTCACGGTGTTGCCGGCCATGTTCATCTCCCTCGTGCGTGTGTCGTCGGGTCGTCGTGCGCTGGTCAGCGCGCGGCGGCGGTTTCGGAGGTCGGCGCGTAGCCACCGCCTGCGTGTTCGGGCGCGACGTGGGCCGCGCCGGAGACCTCCTGCTCGGCCAGCCAGCGTTCGGCGTCCATCGCCGCGGAGCAGCCGGAGCCGGCCGCGGTGACGGCCTGCCGGTAGGTCCGGTCGACCAGATCGCCCGCGGCGAACACCCCGGGGATGCCGGTGTGCGTGGTGGGCTGCTGGACGGCCACGTAGCCCTCTTCGTCGAGCTGCAGCTGGTCCCGGACGAGCTCGCTGCGCGGGTCGTGCCCGATCGCCACGAACATGCCGGTGACGTCCAGCTCGGATTCCTCGCCGCTGACCGTGTCGCGCAGCTTCAGGCCGGTCACGGCGGTGTCGCCGAGGACCTCGTCGACCGCGGCGTTGGTGCGCCAGCGGATCTTCTCGTTGGCCTTGGCCCGCTCCAGCATGATCTTGGACGCGCGGAACTCGTCGCGCCGGTGGATGATCGTGACCGTGTCGGCGAACTTGGTGAGGAACGTGGCCTCCTCCATCGCCGAGTCACCGCCGCCGATCACGGCGATGTGCTGCTCGCGGAAGAAGAAGCCGTCGCAGGTCGCGCAGGCCGAGACCCCGTGCCCGAGCAGCTTCTCCTCGCCCGGTACGCCGAGGTAGCGGGCGGCGGCGCCCATCGCGAGCACGATCGCCTTCGCGCGGTACTCCACCCCGTTCGCGACGACCGTCTTCACATCGCCTTCGAGGTCGATGCTCTCCACGTCCTCGGTGCGCAGCTCCCCGCCGAAGCGCTTGGCCTGCTCGCGCATCTGCTCCATGAGTTCGGGACCCATGATGCCGTCCCGGAAACCGGGGTAGTTCTCCACGTCGGTGGTGGTCATGAGCGCCCCACCGAACTGCGTGCCCTCGAAGATCAGTGGCTGCAGCTCCGCCCGCGCGGCATACACCGCAGCGGTGTACCCAGCGGGGCCGGAGCCCACGATGATGAGGTTGCGGACGTCGCCAGTCACCGCGCCCCTTCCGTTGTCGCGTGCTGCCCGCCGTGCTCCGAAGCGCGAGCGCATCCGGGTCAACGCGATCCTAGGCAGGTGTGTTCCCGAATCCGCCGCGCCGTGACGGGCCGGACCCCGCTCAGCTTCCCAGGGTGCTGTCGGAGATCGTCGCGGGGCGGTCCGGTCCGCACTCCGGGCCGACCACCAGCAGCCGGAAGCGGCCGATCCCGCCGCCTTGCAGCACGAGCAGCTGCGCGGGTTCGCCGTTGATCGTCACTTCCCGGGCGCCGAGCGGGTTTCCGCTGCGCACGCCGTTGGCTTGCAGGCAGCCGAGCAACCGGCCCGGGTCGGTCAGCGCGCCGTAGCGCTTGGTTCCGAGCACTTCGCCGAGCTGGTCGGGCGCGAGCGTGGGCCGGTCACCGCTGAGGGCCAGCGGCGGCGGCCCCTGCGCGGGTTCGGGCGCGTTCGCGGCCTGCTGTCCGCCACCGGCACCGAACAGCGTGGAGGCGAGCACGACGACGCCGGTGACCGCGGCCGCCGCGGTCACCATCGCGGCGCTGCGGCCGTACCGCCTGCGCCGGCGGCTGCGGGCGGCGGCGAAGTCCACGACCTGTCCGCCGTGCGGATCCGGAGCGGCTCCGTCCGCGGTCGGCGGCTGCGGTGCACCCTGCTGGGCGGATCTGGTCCGGATCTCCTCGTCGAGGGCGGTGTCCAGCCGGGCAGCAACATCGCCGGGCATGGTCACGTCGGGCAGCGCCGCGAGATCGGACGTGGTCGCTTCCAGCGCGGCGAGCAGCTCGCGGGCTTCCGGGTCGGCCTCGATGCGCGGCAGCAGCTCGTCGACCGTGGCCTGATCCAGCATCCCCGCGTGCAGCTCGGCCACCAGCTCGGGAGACCACGGAGGGCCGCTCCGCGGCGCGTCCGGGCGCCGTTGTTCGCCGCTCATCGTCCCTCCCGTCGACGCTTGTCGCTGGCGTCATCTGGGACGTTCGCATCCGCACTCGGGTTCCGGAGGTGCCCCAGAAGTTTCGCCAACCGGACTCGCCCGCGGGCGCACCGGCTCTTCACGGTGCCTTCGGCGACGCCGAGCATGGCGGCCGCTTCGGTCACCGAACGGCCCTCGACGTCAACGAGCACGATCGCCGCGCGTTGCTCCTCCGGCAGCTCGCCCAGCGCGTCCTGCACGGCCATCCGGGTGTCCTGCTCCGCGATCGCGTCCCGCGGAGCCGCCGGTTCAGCGGGCCCGGCCTCCGGTAAGGGCACCGTCGGCCGGGCTTGCCTGCGCCGGATCCGGTCCAGGCAGGCGTTCACCACGATCCGGTGCAACCACGTGGTGACCTGGGATTCCGCGCGGAACGATGCGGCGTTGCGGAACGCTGAGATCATCGCGTCCTGCAACGCGTCCGCCGCGTCCTCCTGGTCGCGCATGGTGCGCAGCGCGACCGCCCACAACCGGTCGCGGTGCCGGCGGAAGAGTTCGGCGAACGCATCCGGATCGCCACTGGTGTGCGCCGCGATGAGGTCGGCGTCCGATCTGGCGGGGGCAGACACGGATCAGCACTCTACTGACCGTGATCTCGGCCACCGGTACGCCCGCTGCGCACCGGTGACCGCGGCCGGTCAGGACGCGGTGCCCTGCACCGTGATCTCGTTGATCCGGGACTGGTACTTGCCGCCGGACGGGGCGAGCTGCTTGACCCACACGATCAGGTTCTGCGTCGGCTGGCCCTGGGCGATCGGGATCGTCGTCTGGCCCGCGTTGAGCGTCTGCTGGCCGAGCAGCGGACTGGCGTCCACGTTCGGGTTCGGCCCGTTCGCCGCGCGGACCTCCACCACGGTGCCCGCGCTGGGCGAATCGATCACGACTTCGCGCACGCTCGTCGGCCGCTGCAGCGTCAGCAGCGTCCCGGTGCCCGACTTGAACCCGCTGCCGAACTGGTCGTTGTAGGAGTCGGTGGCCCACGAGGTCGACGGATCGCCGTCGTAGAGGTTCGGGATCTTGTCCGGGCTGTCCGGCGTCTGCTCCTTGATGATCGGCGTGCCGCCGGTGACCTGCACCGGTACCGGACGGGCCTGCTGGTCCGGCTCCCCCAGCGTCTTCGAGGGGCCTTCGGCCTGGTCGCCGCCCGCGAAGATGCCGATCAGGTTGGCCGCGATCCAGCCGATGACCAGCAGGGTGGCCACCGCCAGCGCGCCCACGCTGATCGCGAGCTTCTTGCGCTTGACCTTGTCCGGCTTCGGGTCCTGGGTGCTCCACACCTCGTGGGTGTCGCCGCTGGTCGGCGGCTGCTGCACCACCGAGGTCGGGCCGTCGAACGTGGCGTGCTGCTCCAGCACCCGGAGCACCGCGGCGCCCGTGCGGACGCCGCCGGTGGTGCCGTTGCCGTCCTGGCTGCCGAGCGCGCGCAGCGCGACCGTGGACAGCTCCAGCGGCACGGTCGGGCGCAGCGTGCGCGGCGCGACGACGGTGCCGTCCGGGCCGGTCGGGGCCAGCGCAAGGCCCTCCGGAGCCCCGTCCAGCGCCCATCGGCCGGTCAGCAGCAGGTACAGCGCGGCACCCAGCCCGCGCACGTCGTCGGTGGAACTGGCCGCTGAAAGCGGGCCGGGGAACGCCATCCGGACCTCGCCCTCCGGCGTCACCCGGATGCGCTGCGGATGATCCGCACCGAGGACCAGACCTGCGTGGTGCGCCGCCTCGACGGCGGCGGCCAGCGGTTGCAGCAGCCGCGCGGCCGTGCCGGGCGGCAGCGGTCCCTCGGAGACCAGGTCCAGCAGGTCGGTGCCGTGGGTCCATTCGGCGATGACCACACCGAGCACGCCGTCCGGATCACCGGGCGCCGGCGTGACGACGTCCAGCACTCGCGCGACGCCGACGTGGTTGAAGGTGCTGGCGTGCATCGCCCGCTCCAGCGTGCGCCGCGCGCTGGACGCCGACTGCGAGTCCGAGCGGTCCCCGGTCAGGATCGTCAGCGCGACGTCGCGCCCGAGCACACCGTCCTTGGCCCGCCATAGCTCCGCGTCGCACCGCGGGTCCGAGCCGACCTTCGCCAGCAGGCGGTATCGGCCGTGGTCGAGCACCGCTCCGGGGGTCAGCGCTTGCTCCGCGTTCTCCGCCGAGCCCTCGACCGCGTCGTGTTCCGGCATTGCTTGCCTGGTCGGTTTGCTGCTCACCTTCCCTCTCCCGCTCCTCCCGCTCCAGCCGGGGGGCACTGGCCACCCCCTCCCCACGGGAGAAGACTTCCGGATCGAGGGTACGTGACGCTCACGGCAACTACGACGCAGCAGATCGGTGCGCCGCCCGATCGCACGCCGCGGTTCCCGCAGCCGGAGCAGTGCGGCAGCGCAACGGGCCGCTGGAGCACCGATCCGCGGACATCAGCCGCGGCGGACCATCGCGGTGACCCGGGCGACGGCTGGTTCGATCTCGCTCACCCGGAACAGCGTCATCAGCCCGAAGGTGGCCGCGAACCCGAGCACCGACCCGAGCAGGAGTTGCAGCCAGCCGGTACCGGCGCCCGCCGCTCCGGGGACCACGCCGTCGACGCCGAGCACGACCAGCCAGGTCACCAGCGCGCCCAGCACCGAAGCCGCGAAGGTCTTGCCGAGGGTGGCGGCGAACCGCCGTCCGTCGAGCGGGCCGAGCCGGTGCCGCAGCCACACCTCGCCCACCAGCCAGCCGACGACGAAGCCGAACGAGTTGATGAACACCAGCGCGTACAGCACCATCTGCGGGTCTTCGATCGCACCGCACAGCAAGGTGAGCACGACCTTGACGACGGTCATCACCACCATGATCAAGGTGGGCGTGCGGGCGTCCTTGAGCGCGTAGAACACCCGCATCTGCAGCATGGTGAGCGCGTACGGCAGCACGCCGAACGCCGAGACCGCCAGCGCGATGCCGATCTGGTCGGCGTCCCCGCTGCTCTTGCCGATCGAGAACAGCGCCAGCGCCAGCGGCAAGCCGATGGCGCTCATGATCCCGCTGATCGGCAGCAGCGCGACGGTGGACAGCCGGTTGCCCAGCGAGAGATCCGAGACCAGGCGCGGGTAGTCGTGGTCGGCTGCCGCCGCGCTCATCCGCGGCAGGATGGCGGTCATCACGGAGAAGCCGATGACGCCGTAGGGCAGCTGCAGCAGCATCCACACGTAGTTGTACATCGACCACACGACGGCGCGGGTGCCGACGCCGCTCATCACCATGAGCCCGACCTGGCTGATCCCCACGTAGGCCAGCATCCACAGCGCCAGCCCGCCGAACTCGTTGAGCCGCGAGTCCCAGCCCCAGCGCCAGCGGAACCGGAAGCCGGTGCGGCGCAGCGCGGGCACCTGGATGAACGCCTGCGCCGCCACGCCGAGGGTCACGCCGATCCCCAGCACCAGCAGGTGCACGTTGGTCATCCGCACCGGGTTGATCGTGAGTTCGCCGGGGATCGCCCAGAACACGAAGATCGTGGTGATCACCACGAGGTTGTTCACGACCGGTGCCCACGCCGGTGGGCTGAAGATCTGCTTCGCCTGCAGGATCGCGCTCACCAGCGCGCTGATCCCGTAGAAGAGGATCTGCGGCAGCAGCAGGTAGGCGAGCGCGGTGGCCAGTTCCGGGCTGGCCTTGCCCCCGTCGCGCACGTAGAGCCACACCAAGCCGGGTGCGGCCACGACGGCGACCACGGTGCCGACCACCAGCAGCGCGACCGACATCGTCAGCAGCCGCTGGATGTAGGCCTCACCGCCGTCGGAGTCCGACTTCTGCGCCCGCACCAGCACCGGCACGATCACGCTGGTCAGCACGCCGCCGATGAGGAACTCGAAGACGCTGTTGGGCAGGTTGTTGGCGACGGTGAACGAGTCGTTCTTCACCCCGAACCCGATCACCAGCGCTAGCAGCAGCTTCCAGCCGAAGCCGGTGATCCGGCTGATCAGCGTCGCGACGGCCATCGAGCCGCTCGCGCGCAGCAGCGACTTCTTGCCGCCGGAGGAGGTCGTGCGCAGCACTTGGGTCTGCTCGTCGGCGCGCTCGGCGGCCTGGTCCAGCCCCGGCTCGGGCAGCACCGCCGGGATCGGCTGGGTGTCGGCGGCGTGCCATCCCGGCTGGCGAGCGCCGCTGTGCGGCACGGGTCCGGGCGGCTGCGGCTGAGCGGGGCGTGGCTGCGACGGGTGCGCGGGGCGCGGCTGCGGCGGGTTCGCGGGCACGCGCGGGATCGGCCGGGTCGATTCGGCGTCGGCGCCACGCCCCGGCGGCGGCTGGCCCGGACCGGGCACGTTCCGCCGCGTCTGCGCGTCGCTGTCTCGGTTCACCTCTCGCGCCCTTCACTCGCCGCCTGCGCCGCAGCAGCATGTCACCCCGGCGTGTGGCCTGGACCAGGATGTCAGCCCCGGTCGCGGTCACTTTCGGTGGTGTTGCCGGGCCCAGCGGGCGGCGGGCCGGTCACGCCGGGCATGGTTTCGGCCGCGGGATCGTCCCGGACGACCGGGTTCGGCGCGGTCGACTCGGAGTCCGAGTGCGGCTGCTCGCCCTGCCTGCCCCGGCGGGCGCGCAACCGGCGCAGGATCCGCCGGGCCGAGAGCACGACCAGCAGCGCGCTGGCGATCGCGGTGAATCCCACGGTGAACGGGTCGTAGGCGTAGGACTGCAGCTGCAGCCGCTTCGCGGGCCCGAGTTCGGTGCCGGACTCGGTGGTCACGTCCACGTCGACGGTGAACTGGCCCGCCCGGTGCACCTCGGTCTCCAGCCGGAAGTGCCTGCGGCCCTGCGCGGGCACCCGGATCACGCCGAGGTCCTTCGTCTTGATCCCGGCCGTGTCGGGGATGCGCAGCACCACCGAGACCGTCACCGGCAGGTCGTTGGTGACCGTCATCGGAATCGGCGCGTTCGAGGCGGTCAGCGTGATCTTCCCGGAGAACTCGTCCAGCCGGACCCGCGAGAGCACCCCGCCCAGCGTGTCCGAGGCGACCCGGACCCAGTGCCGGGCGGTGTCCGGATCACCGCGCCACGCGCTGGAAGCCCCGCGCAGCAGCCCGTTGCGCAGCGGGTTCGTCAGCGCGGCCGGTTCCAGGTTGGCCGCGGGGTCCCGGCTGCTGGAGCGGAACAGGTCGCCGACCTTGTAGTTCTGCCGCGCGAGCTGGTCCAGCACCGGCTGCGGGATCTCCTCCCCCGCGTGTTCCGGCGGGTAGGCCAACCGCGCTTCGGGAGGCGGCGTGGCGGCCTGCTGCGCCTGCCCGCCGTCCTGCGGCAACCCGGTCGGTCGCACGTACCCGGCGCCGGTGAGCTGTTCCATGCCCTGCAGCAGCGAACGCAGGTCCGAGCCGCTGAGGTTCCAGCGACGTGGCGGCGCCAGCACCGAAGTCGCCCCGTCCTGGTAGCCGCCGGTCGCGCGGAACGCCATCGCACCGAGCGCGTTCTGCGCGCTCAACGCCCCGCTGTCCGGCGGGGACAGCGCGGTCGACTCCTGCGGCGTGCCGTGCAGCGGGTCCAGCGCTTCGGACAGCAGCGGGTCGACCGGCACCGCGGTCGGTGAGCCTTTGGCGCGCAGCCGCACCGGCTCCAGCGAGCCATCGGGCGTGGACAGCGACGAGGGCTCCATGAGCATCGTGTCGATGCCGAAGCGGCTGAGTTCGCTGGCGGCGGGCTCGTCGAGCGCGCCTTCGATCGGCCACAGCACGTTGCGCTGCGGTTCCTGGCGCAGCGTCTGGCGCACGACCAGCGCGCCGTCCAGCGCGCCCTGGATCAGGTCCGGCAGCCCGGCCCGGCCCAGCGCCACCACGTCGGAGTCGGCGTAGGGCAGCGAGATCACGCAACGGCCTTCGGTGGCCTGCCGCAACTTGTTCATCCACAGCTGCGCCGACGCCGCCCCGGTGCCTTCGATGAGCCCGCCGTCGGGCTGGCGCACCTGGTAACCGCCCTGCATGGCGTTCACCGTCGCCAGCAGGTCCGGGTCGACGGCGAAGCACAGGCCGTTGCCCAGCGGGGACCCCGGTCCTGCGTTTTCCACCACGGACTGCACGAGGTCGTAGAGCCGGCCGCCAGGGGTGAGCGAACTGGCCAGCGAGTCGTCGGCGAGCACCGGACGCTGCCCCTGGGTGCCCTCCCGCTGCATCCGCGGGTAGTCGACGATCGGCACCAGCATCGTCATCGGCGTGGGCTGCGGAGGTTTCGCGGGCGGCGCGCCGGGCGTGTTGAGCACCGGCAGCAGGAAGCTCGCCTCACCGACCCGCGCCCGGCCGCCGTCGTCGGGTTTGCCGTTGACGTTGACCAGCAGCGGGAACGTCCCGGGCTGGTCGATCTGCAGCGACTGCGGACCGCCGTTGATCGGGATGCGCAGCTCGAACGGCGCCTGCTGCCCCGGCGCGAGGCTGCCCACCTGCGGTTGGAACTCGGGGCCCGTGACGGTCGAGGCGTTTCCGCGCACCGCGTCCTGGGTGGCCGGAACGGTGGAGGTCGGGGCGCCGCGCTGCACGCGGGCCTCGATGTCGTGCAGAGTGCGGCCGGAGGTGTTGGTCAGCCGCCCGCTGATCGTCACTTCGCCCGGTCCGGATACCACCGACGGAGTGACCTTGGTCACTTCGAGCTGGGCCAGCGACGAGTCCTGCGCATTCGCCGTGCCTGCCGAGGTGATCGGGATCCCGCCGATCAGCAGGACCGCCACCACGACGGCTACCAGACACCTCAACCCGGCTCCGTTCCCGTGCTCCGCGGCCGGTTCCCGGTCCCCGGCCTTGGCGCGCCGCCCGGGTCGGCCCCGTCCAGCAGCGCGACCGCGTGCCGCACCAGCCGCCGTTCGTCGGCGTAGGCCAGCACGCCGTCCAGTTCACCTAGCGGCACCCAAGCCACCTCGGTGACCTCCACGTCTTCGTCGGAAAGCTCTCCGCCGACCGCATCCAGCAGGAAGTGGTGCACCGTCTTGTGCACCCGCCGGTTGCCAGCGACGAACCAGTAGTCGATCGTGCCGATCGCCACCGTCACCCGTCCGATGATCCCGGTCTCTTCCGCGACCTCGCGCACCGCGGTCTGTTCCGGCCTCTCACCAGGCTCGATGTGGCCCTTCGGCAGCGACCACAGCAGTCGTCCCCTGCGGTCGGTCCGCCCGATGATCGCAGCGAGGCGTTCGGCGTCGTCGACCACCAGCCCCCCGGCCGAGGTCTCGTCCACGGTCCGCAGCCGCTTGCGGCGGCGCCGGTTGCGACGCCCCGGCTGCGGACCGCCGGAGCGGTGGGGCGACGGGGGCATGGCGCCGATGGTAATGCGATCAGCTGCGGGTCCGGGCCTCGTAGCGCGGCCTGCCGCCGCCTGCTGATCACCGGTTGAGCAGCCGATACCCTCGTGTCGTGGCCCCTTCGACCCGTGACGCCTCCGACGAGACCGACCTGCGCTCCCGTGAGCGGGAGGCGCAACGCAACGCCGTGGTCGAGCTCGTGAAGGTGGCCCCGGTCGCGCAGGAACTGGCCGACCGGTTCGCCGCCGCGGGCCACCGCCTGTACCTGGTGGGCGGCAGCGTGCGCGACGCGCTGCTCGGGCGGCTGGGCACCGACCTGGACTTCACCACCGAGGCACGCCCGGACCGGGTCCGCGAGCTGCTGGACGGCTGGGCGGAGACCGTCTGGGACACCGGGATCGACTTCGGCACCCTCGGCGCCTACAAGCGCGGCACCACCGTGGAGATCACCACGTTCCGCGCGGACAGCTACGACCGGGTGAGCCGGAACCCGCAGGTCGACTTCGGCGACTCCATCGAGGGCGACGTGCTGCGCCGCGACTTCACCGTGAACGCCATGGCGATCGAGCTGGGTTCGCGCGAGTTCGTCGACCTGCACGGCGGTCTGGAGGACGTGGCGCGGCGCCGGCTGGACACGCCTGCGACTCCGCAGGAGTCGTTCGCCGACGACCCGCTGCGGATGCTGCGGGCCGCGCGGTTCGCCGCCCAGCTCGGTTTCGAGCCCGCGCCGCGGGTGGTCGAGGCGATGCGCGGCATGGCGGAGCAGATCGCCCGGATCACTCCGGAGCGGGTGCAGGCGGAGCTGTCGAAGCTGCTGTGCGGCCGGTACCCGCGCGAGGGCGTGCAGCTGCTGGTGCACACCGGGCTGGCCGAGCACGTCCTGCCCGAGGTGCCCGCGATGCGGCTGGAGATCGACGAGCACCACCAGCACAAGGACGTCTACGAGCACTCGCTGGTGGTCCTGCAGCAGGCGATCGACCTGGAGCGGGCCGCCGACCCGGACGGCGAGCCGGACCTGGTGCTGCGGCTGGCGGCGCTGCTGCACGACATCGGCAAGCCGGACACGCGGCGGTTCGAGCCGGGCGGCGGGGTGAGCTTCCACCACCACGAGGTGGTCGGCGCGAAGATGACGCGCAAGCGGCTGCGCGCGCTGCGCTACTCCAAGGAGATCGTGCACGACGTGTCCGACCTGGTGTACCTGCACCTGCGGTTCCACGGTTACGGCGAGGGGAACTGGACGGACTCCGCGGTGCGCCGCTACGTCACCGACGCCGGGCACTTGCTGCCGCGGCTGCACAAGCTGGTGCGCGCGGACTGCACCACCCGCAACCGGCGCAAGGCCAACGCGCTGCAGCGCTCCTACGACGACCTCGAGGAGCGGATCGCCCGGATCGCCGCCGAGGAGGACCTGGCGAAGGTCCGGCCGGACCTGGACGGCAACGAGATCATGCGGCTGCTCGGCGTCCCGCCGGGCCCGATCGTCGGCAAGGCGTGGAAGCACCTGAAGGACGTCCGGCTCGACCGCGGTCCGGTGGATCGCGCGGAGGCCGTCGCCGAGCTGTACCGGTGGGCGGCCGACCAGGGCATCGAGGTTCCCGGCGAGAGCTGATCCGTCGGTGCGCGGTCTCGCGCTGTACGGGTTCCGGCTTCTCCCCCAGTTTCCCTGCTCTGATCATCGCAGGTCAAAGCTTCATAATATTACTGAAGTGCAAATACTCAGGCGTTTCGGTGAACAATCAGCAGCGAAGGCTGACCATCGACTGCGGCCAACCGCATTCGTCGGGAGACGGACGCGCCGCGAACCGGCCACCTCTGCGATCATGCGGAGGTGGAATCTGACGCGGAGGTGGAGCCGGGGACGCTGCTGGTGGCTGCTCCGCAGCTACTCGATGAGAACTTCCGCCGCTCGGTGGTGTACGTGATCCACCACCGCGGCGAAGGCACCCTCGGCGTCATCCTGAACCGGCCCAGCGAGGTGGCGATCAGCGACGTGCTGCCGCATTGGGCACCGCACGCCAGCGAACCGCAGTCGCTGTTCGTCGGCGGACCGGTGGAACAGCGCACGGCGATCTGCCTGGCCGCCCTGCGCACCGGCGAGGACGTCGGGACTCTCGGCGGCGTGGTCGGCGTGCGCGGCCCGGTCGGCCTGGTCGACCTCGACGGAGATCCGGAGCAGCTGGTCCCGCGCACCCGCGGGCTGCGGTTCTTCGCCGGCTACGCGGGGTGGGAGGCGCGCCAGCTCGCCGGTGAGATCGAACGCGGTGACTGGCTCGTGGTGCCCGCGCTGCCGGACGACGTCATCGCCGCACCCGGCGCGGACCTGTGGGGCCGGGTGCTGCGGCGGCAGCGCACTCCGGTGTCGTTCCTGGCCACGCACCCTGGCGATGTGAAGCTGAACTGACCCCGCTCAGCCGCAGCAGCCACCGGGGCAGCCGGTGCAGCCGCCGGCCGCGACCGGTTCGGGCAGGGCTTCCGCGGCCCGGTCGCCGAACACTCCGCCGATCACCATGAGCGCGAACGCGCCCGCGATGCCCAGCACGGCGACCAGCACGGCGCTGAACATCGTGCCCAGCAGCGGCTCCGAAACTCCGGCGAGCACTGCGATCGCGCCGCCTGCCAGCATCGCGGGCGCCGCCGCCCGGTTGCCGAGCTCGAAGGCTTCCTCGCTGCGCAGCGTCGCCGGCGTGCGAACCCCGACGTAGCGGTTCGGCGGGAGCTGGCTGCGCAGCCCGCGCCAGCCGATGAACAACAGCGCCGCCCCGAGCACCACGAGCAGCGCGGACAAGATCACCTGCACAGCTATCACCGGCCCAGCGTACGGCGGCCGCTCGCGGGTCATCCGCGCGCTACCCGGCTGGGGTTCACTGGGTCACATGATCGCAGCACGCTCGCCCGCAGCCCGTATTGCCGTCGCCCTCGCTGCCGGGCTGCTCTCCTCCGCCTGCGCGCAGCCGACGACCCCGCCGGAGGGCGTGCGCGTGCTCGGCGAGCGGACGTTGCCTTGGGGCACGACGTTCCAGAACACCACCGTGGGCGGATTGTCCGGGCTGGACTACGACGCCCGTTCCGGGCAGTGGGTGTTCATCAGCGATGATCGCTCGCAGCACCAGCCTTCCCGCACCTACACCGCGCAGATCGACGTGCGGGCGGACGGGCTCGGCGACTGGCGGCTCACCGGCACGCATCCGCTGCTGCGTCCGGACGGGAAGCCGTATCCGGAGGACGCGGTCGATCCGGAGGAGGTCCGCTTCGATCCGCGGTCGCACGAGCTGCGGTGGACCGCCGAAGGTGATCGCGACCGGCCGGCCGACCCGTCGATCCGTTCGGCGGCGCCCGACGGCGGGTTCCGCGGCGAGCTCCCGCTGCCGCCGAACCTGGCGATGCGCCCCGGCAGCGGTCCGCGGGACAACGAGTCGCTGGAGTCGCTGACCTTCGCCGCCGGCGGATCGCTGCTGATCAGCGCGGTGGAGTCGACGCTGCTGCAGGACGGCGAACCACCGGATCCGGAACGCGGCGCGCTCAGCCGGGTCACCGTGCAGGACCGGGCAGGCCGGGTGTCGGCGCAGCACGCCTACCCCGTCGACCCGGTCTTCGCCCGGGGCGGCGGTGACAACGGGATCGCGTCGATCCTCGCCGACGAGCGCGACCCGTCCCGATTGCTGGTGCTGGAGCGCGCCTACGTGCCGGGCGCGGGCAACTCGGTCCGCGTCTACGAGGCGGATCCGCGCGGAGCGACCGACGTGCGGCACCTCGGCTCCTTGCGCGGCACCGAGGTCGCGCCGATGCGCAAGCGGCTGCTCGCGGACCTCTCCGGCCTCGGGCTCAGCACCGTGGACAACGTCGAAGGGCTCGCCTGGGGACCGCGCCTGCCCACCGGCGAACACACCCTGGCCCTGGTCAGCGACAACAATTTCTCCCCAGCCCAGACGACCCAGCTGATCGCGCTCGCCGTGCGGTGAGGCCGGGTCGTCGCCGACGATCAGCCCGCCCGCCGGCGCCCCGGGCGGGCCTGCGGGAAACGCGTTGGCGGCGGGCGGCACACTAGGGGTGTGCGATCCGCGTGATGAGCAGGGAAGGAAGCACAGGCGATGAGCGGCCAGGCAGCAGGCGTGACGGGCGAGCCGACGGAGACCCCGGTGACGGGAGGCCCGGCGACGGGGGGCCCGAACGGGAGTGAGGAGGCGCCCCGGTTCCGCTACACGGCGGAGATCGCGGCCGAGGTCGAACAGCGCTGGCAGCGGCGCTGGGAGGAGCTCGGCACCTTCCACGCCCCGAACCCGGTCGGCAAGCTGCGCGCCGAATCGGCCGACGACCCGGCAGGCGGCGACCCGGAATCCGCCGAGAAGCTGTTCATCCAGGACATGTTCCCGTACCCGTCGGGCTCCGGGCTGCACGTCGGACATCCGCTGGGCTTCATCGGCACCGACGTCTACGCCCGCTTCCACCGGATGCTGGGCCGCAACGTGCTGCACACGATGGGTTTCGACGCCTTCGGGCTGCCCGCCGAGCAGTACGCGGCGCAGACCGGCACGCACCCGCGCACCACGACCGAGCAGAACATCGAGCGGTACCTCAACCAGATCCGCAGGCTGGGGCTGGGCCACGACGAGCGCAGGCGGATCGCCACCACCGACATCGAGTTCTACAAGTGGACGCAGTGGATCTTCCTGCAGATCTTCAACGCCTGGTACGACACCGCCGCCGACGGCGGCCGCGGCCGGGCGCGGCCGATCGCCGAGCTGGAGGAGCAGTTCGCCGCCGGTGAGCGCGCCACCCCGGACGGCAGGGCGTGGACCGAGCTGTCCCGCACCGAGCAGCGCCGGCTGATCGACACCTACCGGCTGGCCTACCTGTCCGAGGCCCCGGTGAACTGGGCGCCCGGTCTGGGCACCGTCGTGGCGAACGAGGAGGTCACCGCGGACGGCCTGACCGAGCGCGGCAACTTCCCGGTGTTCCGCCGCAATCTGAAGCAGTGGATGATGCGGATCACCGCTTACGCCGACCGCCTGGTCGACGACCTGGACCGGCTGGACTGGCCGGACAAGGTCAAGAGCATGCAGCGGAACTGGATCGGCCGCTCGCACGGCGCGAACGTGACCTTCCGGCTGGACGGTTCCGCGGGCGAGGTGCAGGTGTTCACCACCCGCCCGGACACGTTGTTCGGCGTGACCTACCTGGTGCTGGCCCCGGAGCACCCGCTGGTCGACGAGCTGACCACCACCGAGTGGCCCGCGGGCACCCACGAGGTGTGGACCGGCGGCGCGGCGACGCCCGCCGAAGCGGTCGCCGACTACCGGCGCACCGCTTCGATGAAGTCCGACCTGGACCGCCAGGAGAACAAGGACAAGACCGGCGTGTTCACCGGTGCGTGGGCGACGAACCCGGTCAACGGCGCCCAGATCCCGGTGTTCGTGGCGGACTACGTGCTGATGGGCTACGGCACCGGCGCGATCATGGCGGTGCCCGGTGAGGACCTCCGCGACTGGGACTTCGCGCACGTCTTCGAGCTGCCGGTGGTGCGCACCGTGCAGCCCTCCGCCGAGCACCCGGGCGGCGCCTACACCGGTGACGGGCCGCGGATCAACTCCGCGAATCCGCAAGCCGGTCTGGACCTGAACGGGCTGGGCCTGGAGGACGCCAAGAGCACCGTCACCGAGTGGCTCGAGCAGCGCGGGCACGGCGCGGGGACCGTGGAGTACAAGCTGCGCGACTGGCTGTTCGCGCGGCAGCGCTACTGGGGCGAGCCGTTCCCGATCGTCTACGACGAAGACGGCGTGCCGCTGGGCGTGCCGGACGGCGAACTGCCGGTGGTGCTGCCGGAGGTCGCGGACTACTCGCCGCGCACCTTCGACCCGGAGGACGCCGACAGCCGCCCGGAGCCGCCGCTGGCCAAGGCCACCGACTGGGCCGAGGTCGAGCTGGACCTGGGCGACGGGCTCAAGCACTACAGCCGGGACACCAACGTGATGCCGCAGTGGGCCGGTTCCTGCTGGTACCAGCTGCGCTACATCGACCCGGTCAACGACGAGGCGTTCGTCGACCCGGTCAACGAGCGGTACTGGATGGGCCCGCGCCCGCAGCAGCACGGCGCGAGCGACCCGGGCGGGCTGGACCTGTACGTCGGCGGCGTGGAGCACGCGGTGCTGCACCTGCTGTACTCCCGGTTCTGGCACAAGGTGCTGTACGACCTGGGCTACGTGAGCTCGGAGGAGCCGTACCGGCGGCTGTACAACCAGGGCTACATCCAGGCGTTCGCCTTCACCGACTCGCGCGGCGTGTACGTGCCCGCCGAGGAGGTCGAGGAAAGCGGCGGCGAGTACTTCTTCCACGGCGAACCGGTCCGCCGCGAGTACGGGAAGATGGGCAAGAGCCTGAAGAACTCCGTGTCCCCGGACGAGATGGCCGACAGCTACGGCGCGGACACGCTGCGGCTCTACGAGATGGCGATGGGCCCGCTGGACACCTCGCGTCCGTGGGCGACCAAGGACGTCGTCGGCTCGCAACGGTTCCTGCAGCGGCTGTGGCGCAACGTCATCGACGAGCACACCGGGCAGCTGCGGGTCGCCGACGAGCGCCCGGACGAAGAGATGCTGCGTGCGCTGCACAAGACCATCGCGGGTGTCCGGGAGGACTTGGACGCGCTGCGGTTCAACACCGCGGTGGCGAAGCTGATCGAGCTGAACAACCGCGTCACCAAGACCTACTCGGCGCAGCAGCGCACGCCGCGGCAGGTCGTCGAGCCGCTGGTGCTGATGGTCGCCCCGCTGACCCCGCACCTGGCCGAGGAGCTGTGGGCGCGGCTGGGCCACGACACCAGCCTGGCGCACGGCCCGTTCCCGGTGGCGGATCCCGAGTACCTGGTCGAGGACACCGCGGAGTACCCGATCCAGATCAACGGCAAGGTGCGCTCCCGGGTGGTCGTGCCCGCAGCGGCCGAGCAGGACGAGGTGCGTGCGGCGGCGCTGGCGGACGAGAAGGTGGTGGCCGCGCTGGAGGGCAACGAGCCGCGCAAGGTCATCGTCGTGCCCGGCAAGCTGGTCAACGTGGTGGCCTGAGCCGCCCTGCGGCGAACGGCCCGCTCCGCGCGAGCGGGCCGTTTTCGCGTCGCACCGGTTCCGGAACGGGTAGGCCGAGGTGGCGAGGCAGGTCACGTAGCGCTGGTTACTCACGAGTAACTACGCTCGGCGGCGACGGAACTCCAAGTGCGGAGGCTGGCATGGACATCCCGAGGACACCGGCCGGATTCGACGCGGGTGAGCTGGCGGCCCTGCTGGACGGGCGCTGGGCTGACGTCCGCGCGCAGGTCCGCAGCGCGCTGGAGGGCACCGAGCTGCCACCCGGCGATCACCTGGACACCGAGGCGCACCGCGCGCTGACCCTGGAGCAGCTGCACCTGCTGGTCAAAAGCGGCATCCCGGAGATCGGCTTCCCGGTCGCGCAAGGCGGGCAGGGCGACACCGGCGGTTCGGTGGTGTCCCTGGAGATGCTGGCCGGGAACCTCTCGCTGATGGTCAAGTCCGGGGTCCAGTGGGGCCTGTTCGGCGGTGCGGTGCAGGCGCTGGGCACCGAACGGCACCACGAGCGCTACCTGCCGTCGATCATCAACCTGGACCTGCCGGGCTGCTTCGCGATGACCGAGACCGGGCACGGCTCGGACGTGCAGCGCCTGCGCAGCACCGCCGCCTACGACCCGGCGACCGAAGAGTTCGTCGTGCACACCCCGCACGAGTCGGCGCGCAAGGAGTACATCGGCAACGCCGCCCGCGACGGCCGGATGGCGGTGGTGTTCGCCCAGCTGTTCACCGGTGGTCATGGGCACGGCGTGCACGCGTTCATGGTTCCGATCCGCGACTCCGCGGGTGCGGTCCTGCCCGGCGTGCACATCGAGGACTGCGGCCGCAAGGCCGGGCTCAACGGCGTGGACAACGGGCGCATCACCTTCGACAACGTGCGAGTCCCGCGCGAAGCGCTGCTCAACCGCTACGGCGACGTGGCCGCGGACGGCACCTACAGCAGTCCGATCGACAGCACCGGCAAGCGGTTCTTCACCATGCTGGGCACGCTGATCCGCGGCCGGATCTCGGTGGCGGGCACGGCGGGCAGCGCCACGAAGCTGGCCCTGGAGATCGCGCTGCGCTACGGCTCGGCGCGCAGGCAGTTCGACCGGCCCGGCACCGACGAGGAAACCGTCGTGCTGGACTACCTAGGGCACCAGCGCAAGCTGCTGCCCGCGCTGGCGAAGACGTTCGCGCTGCACTTCGCGCAGGAACAGCTGGTATCGACGCTGCACGAGGTGCAGGGCTCCGGGGACGAACGCGCACAGCGGGAACTGGAGTCGCGCACCGCGGGGATCAAAGCCGTCACCACCTGGCACGCCACCCGGACCATCCAGATCGCCCGCGAGGCGTGCGGCGGCGCCGGCTACCTCGCGGAGAACCAGTTGCCGCAGCTCAAGGCGGACACCGACGTGTTCACGACCTTCGAGGGCGACAACACGGTGCTGCTGCAGCTGGTCGCCAAGGGCCTGCTGACGAACTACAAGGGCCAGTTCGACGAGCTCGGCACGATGGGGATGGCCAGGTTCGTCGCCGACCAGTTCGTGGGCGCGGTGATCGAACGCACGGCGGCGAAGTCGCTGGTGCAGCGCCTGGTCGACGCCGCGGTGCCGGACGACGAGGAGGCGGTGTTCGAGCGCGGCTGGCAGGTGAAGCTGTTCGACGACCGCGAGCGGCACGTGCTCGACGGCCTCGCCCGCCGCCTGCGGCGCGCCACCGGCGGTTCCGCGGACCCGTTCGAGGTGTTCAACGACGCGCAGGACCACGTGCTGCGCGCGGCGCGGGTGCACATCGACCGGGTCGTGCTCGAGGCGTTCGTCGCCGGTGTCGAGCGCTGCCAGGATCCGGACACCGCGCTGGTGCTGGAGCGCCTGTGCGATCTGTACGTGCTGTCCACGGTCGAGGAGGACCGGGGCTGGTTCCTGGAGCACGAGCGGATCACCCCGCGGCGGGCGAAGGCCGTGACCGAGGCGGTGAACGGGTTGTGCCAGGCGTTGCGCCCGCACGCGGTGGACTTGGTGGCGGCGTTCGGCCTGCCGCGCCAGTGGCTCACCGCGCCGATCGCGACCGGTGCGGAGCAGCAGCGCCAGGAGGTCCAGCGGGAGCACGACCGCCGGGACGACTGATCCGCATTCTGCCGGGCGGCCCGCTCGTGGCGATTCGCCGACGGGCGGGCCGCGCTTTTTTGGCGCGACCCCGAACTGATCCGGAATTGTTCGGCAAGGCGTGCGAAACCGGCCGTTTTTGCGGAACCATATCTTTCCGGTATGGCGCTGTGCAGGAATAATGGAAGATCGACGAATTCGAAACGATATGGACCGAATACTCACCGTCGCTTGATCTGTGCCGATATGCACACATGGCGGAAACTGCTTCATGCGAATGGGTAGTTTCTCGCCGCATGGCACGGACCAATTTTAAACGCACTGTAATCGCATCCGGACTCGTAGCCGCGGCGCTCGGTGCGGGCGCCGCCATGCCCGCGCAGGCGCTCGCCGCCGACGCCGGGCAGCAGAACCGCGTCGTCGAACTCGTCAACCAGCAGCGCGCCGGTGCCGGCTGCGGACCGGTGAAGGTCGACAAGCGGCTCACCCAAGCGGCCAACGGGCACAGCTCCGACATGGCCAACCGGAACTACTTCTCGCACGACACCCCGGAAGGCGTGTCGTTCGACAAGCGGATCAAGAACGCGGGCTACCCGTCCCCGGGCGCGGAGAACATCGCCGCCGGCCAGAGCAGCCCCGAGCAGGTGATGAACGCCTGGATGAAATCGCCAGGGCACAAGAAGAACATCCTGAACTGCAAGCTGAACAAGATCGGCGTCGGAGTCGAGACCAGCGGCTGGAACTGGACGCAGGACTTCGGCTACTGATCCCCCGGACCGCGACTCCGCTGCACGGGCGCAGCGAGCATCGCGGCCCGATCGGCGTGCGGCCAGGGCTCCCGGTTCGCCGAGGGGACCTGGCCGCACGTGTCATCCGGTGGTCAGCCCGAGCTCGTGGGCCAGCTCGTCGAGCAGCGACTCGTAGAGCCGGTCGGAGTGCGCCAACGTGAACGGGAACCGCCCGAACACCTCCAGCGCCACGTGCCCGTAGATCCGGACCCACCAGCGCAGCAGGAAGTAGACCGCGTCGGTGTCCTGCGCTTCCGCGGGCAGGTCGATCCCGTGCTGCGAGAACGCCTCGGCCAGCGCGAGCTGGTTCGGGGACAGTTCCGATTGCAGGCTCGCCGGTGCCGACTCGCGGTCCACCACGTGCGTGCTCTCGGCCATCAGCGGGCCGATGAGCCGCAGGAAGACCCCGGCGAACTGGTCCCGGGCGCCTTCCGGACCGGCGCCGTCCGCGCCGGGTTCCGCGGTCTCGTCCGCGCGGGTGGCGAAAACCAGCCCGAACTCTTTGGGATGCGCCAGCGCCCAGCGCCGAAAGCCGTGGCACACCGACCGCAGCTTCCCGTGGAAGTCGCGCTGGTCGATCTCGCGCAACCGCTCGCTCAGCTCGTCGACCAGGTCGCCGCAGATGTCCTCGCCGAGTTGGCGCAGGAGGTCTTCGCGCGAGTCGTAGTAGCGGTACAGCGCGGGTGCGGTGATGCCCAGCTCGCGGGCGATCGCGCGCAACGTGACCGCGTCCCGGCCCTGTTCGATGAGCAGCGTCCGGGCGTGCTGGCGGATCTCCATCTCGGTGGCAGCACGGATGCGTTCGCGCCGAGTGCCCTCGCTCATCTGACCGACTCCATGGCGTGTTCCGCCGGTGCCGCGCCGCGGGTTCGACCGCTGCGCAGCTCACCGATCGGACGGCGATCAATTACTTGCGGTGCACGTTATCGGTTCCGTTCCGGTCGCCACCACCGAACGCCGATCAGGAATATCGACTTGTCGGCATGTGTTGGCGCTGCCGAAGACGGCCGGTCGGTGGCCTCCGGGGCGGAAAGGTGTACTCGATGGACGCGGCAGGAACGAACGACCCAGCGGGAACGAACGACGCGGCGGCGCGGGAACTCGTCGTCTACACCAGGCCCGGCTGCCCGTTCTGCACATCGCTGCGGGCGGGCCTGCGCAAGCAGGGGGTGGCCTTCCGGGAGCTCGACATCTGGCAGGACGACGAAGCCAGGGCCGTCGTGCGGTCGATCGCGGACGGCAACGAGACGGTCCCGACGGTCGTGGTCGGTGAGTTCTCGGCGGTGAACCCGTCGGCGTCCGAGGTCGTCGCGGCGCTCGGCGAGCACGCGCCGGAGCTGCTGCCGGAGCAGAAGCCGGGTCCGGTGCAAGGCACGCTGAACGCGCTGGGCCTGCGGCGCAACGGCTGAGCAGCGCGGGCCGCGGCCGACCCGGTCGCGCAACCGCACGGGCCGGGATGAACCAGGGCCGGCCGCACGGGGGGCGTTGCGACCGGCACCTGGGGGTTGCGATCGTCGGTGGCGCGATACCGGCGAGCAGCAACTCATCCAGTTTGACGTTCAGCCTCCCCGCGAGGATGCATCTTCGTTCCCAACTACGCCCGAACGGGTGGAACCCGCGTCGGTGCGGGGTCACGACGCGATGCCCGCGCGGGCCTCTCTGCCGCCGATCAGCCGCGCGTACCGGGTGCCGCCCGCCAGCAGGATGAGCCCGGCGGCCAGGAACGCCAGCACTCGGGCCAGGCCGGACAGCGCGGCGAGGTCGAACAGCAGCAGTTTCGCCAGCGCGACGCCGACCAGCGCGAATCCCGCGACCCGCGGCGGCACCGAACCGATGCCGCGCAACAGCAGCAGGAAAGCCAGCACCATCCACGAGACGGTGATCAGCGCGTGCCCGGCCAGGAAGCCCGAGGTAGTCGGCAGCACCAGGAGGCTCGCGGTGAGCACGGCACCACCGCAGCCGTAGAGAAGTCCGACAGCTGCGAGCGTCAACGCTTGCGGAGTTCGCGGTAGCACGTTCATCCGGACCGCGGCCCAGGTAGTGGCGGTGGTAGCGCCGGCTATGAGCAAGAAGGCCGCCAGCCCGCCGAGCATCGCGGGCGTCAGCGCGCGGCCGTCGTCGAAGTACGGCTGAGCGGGGAAGCCGGTGAACAGGCTCGGCGGCACGTCGATCAGCAGCGCCAGCAGGGTTCCCGCCGAACCGAAAAGGGCGGCGCTCAGCAGCAGTCCCTTGCCGCGCAGCCGGAATGCCAGCATTGCCAGCAGCAGTGCTTCCGCGAGGACGCTGATCGAACGGGCCGAAGCGCCGGTGCACAGCACCGTCAGCTGGAACAGCAGCATGGCGCTCACCCCGCCTGCGACGACGCCGAACGCAGCGGGCAGTCGACCGACTCGGCCGGCGCACCACACCGCGAAGTACAGCGCGCCGAGCAGCGCGAGGAATCCGAACGCGGGCCAGCGTCCCAGCATCGGGGCGACCAGCGCGGTCGGTGCGGCGGCGCTGATCAGCAGCGCGATGCCGATCGGGTCCTTGCCGCGGCGGTGCGCAGTGGCGGCGGCGAGCGCGAGGCCGGTGACGGAGACGGCGAGGGCGGCCCACGCGGCCGTCCACGGCTCGCGGGCGCTCAGCGCGAGTCCGTCGCTGATCAGCGCGGCGAGGATCGCGGGGAAGGCGGAGGCGGCCGTGAGCCCGCGCCAGCCCCGGCGCAGCTGCACCGGCGTTGCGGCGATCTTGAGCACGACCAGGAATCCGGTCAGCAGCGCGGTAGCAGCCGGCACCGGCCCGAACAGCAGCGGTGCGCACAGCAACGGCGCGCACAACGCGCACCCGAGCACGACGCCGACCGCCAAGGCTTGCGAACGCCAGCGGTCGGCGAGCCAGAGCCCGGCCACCGACAGCGCCAGCGCGGCCCCCAGACCGGCCGGGGCAGGCAGGAAGCGGTAGAGCGCGGTGGCCGCGAGCACGTCCAGGTAAAGCGCGGCGATGCCGGTCGCGGCCAGCGAGAACGCGGCCGCGGGCGCGGAGCGGCGGCGCACCCACACGCCGCTGGCGAGCAGCGCGAGCCCGAGGCCGCCGCCGGCGGCGATCCGGCCGAGCGGGCCGATCCAGCCCTGCTGCACCGCCATCACCATCAGCAGCACGACGCCGAGCAGCGTGATCGCGGCTCCCGCCCATGCGAGCACGCGGGTGCCTTGGCGAGCGGTCCAGTTCGCGATCACGTCGAGCACCCCGGCGCGCTGCGGGACGGGATCGAGCGACGGCGCGCGGTTTTCGGGCAACCACTCGTCGGAGAACGCCCGGTCGTCAGCCCGTGCCGGTGCGTCGGCGAGGACGTGGTCGCCGGTGGGTCCGTCTTGGGCAGCGGATGCTGCGGGCAGCTGGTCCCCGGCGGGCGCTCGGTGCTCGGTCGATCCTTCGCCGCCGATTCGTCCCCGCTCCGCATCGGCCCCCTGATACGGGGCAGCCCCGGCCGCCTGAGCGGCCGGGGTCTGCGTCGGTTCGGCGAAGCTGGTGTCCACCGGTTCACCTGGTAGCGGTGCTGGTCCGGTGTCCACCGCTGCTGTCGGCGGCGGTAGCTTGTCCGGGACGGGTTGTCGTTGTTTCGGCGGATGCTCCGGTGGCGGCCCGGTGCGCTCCGGCTGGGTGTCTTGCCCGGTCATGTCGTTGCCTTCCCCAGTAGTGGCCTTCTCCCCAGGTTTCTCGGCGTCCGCACGGAGCTCGCGGAGCTGCGCTCCGAATTCGCCGAGTTCGCCGCCCAGGTCGGCGAAGATTCCCGCGAGTCGTTCGATCGGGTCGGCGAGCTTGCCGAGGTCCGGAGTCGGGCCTGCGACCATGTTCCGTGCCGTCTGCTGTGTTGCCATGAGCACACTCTGTCGGCCGAAGGGGTTCGCCGGGATCCGTACGGCTACTCATCGGTTACTCATCGGTCAGCGCAATCGCTGCTCCGTGCGGGTACGTAGCCGGTGCTCGCGGTGGCCGTCGTACCTGCGCGCATCCGGGCCGATCGGATGAGCGGTGCCTACGATCGAGGAGAGGCCGCAAGAGAAAGGTATGGTCTAGACCATGTCGTCGTTCAGTGGTGTCGGAGTCAGTTCCGGCCGCGCATCCGGCCCCGTCGCCAGGGTCGCCGAAGCCCTCCCCGAGCCTGCCGCCGCGCCGGCGCCAACCGATCCCGCCGCCGAGGCGCGACGCATCCGACCGGCCGCCGAAGCCGTCGCCGACCGGTTGTCCGAGCGGGCGGGAGCGGTCGGCGGCGAAGCCAAGGCGCTGCTGGAGACCACCGCGGCGATGGCGCTCGACCCGGCGCTGCTGTCCCAGGCCGAGCAACTGGTCACCGGCAACTCGCTGCCTGCGGCCCGTGCCGTGCACGAAGCCGCGAACGGCTTCGCCGAAGCGCTGCGCAGCGCGGGCGGCTACCTGGCCGAACGGGTCCGGGACATCCACGACGTGCGGGACCGGATCATCGCCGAACTGCTCGGTGCGACCCCGCCGGGCGTGCCGGACCTGGAACGCCCGAGCGTGCTGCTGGCCCGCGACCTGGCCCCGGCCGACACCGCCGACCTGGATCCGCGGCTGGTGCTCGCGCTGGTGACCGAAGAAGGCGGGCCGACCAGCCACACCGCGATCCTGGCGCGTTCGCTGGGCATCCCCGCGGTCGTCGCCGCCCGCGGGGTGCTCGCCGCGGCGCCGGTGGTCGGGGCGACCGTCGACGGCGACACCGGTGCCGTCGACACTTCGTCCGAGGCGGTGCGCACCCAGGCCGCGCAGCGGCCGACCGAGGTGAACTGGACCGGCACCGGCGGCACCTCGGACGGGCACAGCGTCTCGATCCTCGCCAACGTCGGCTCGGTCGCCGACGCGCACCTGGCGGTGGAGGCCGGAGCGCAAGGCGTCGGGCTGTTCCGCACCGAGTTCTGCTACCTCG
This sequence comes from Saccharopolyspora galaxeae, assembly GCF_016526145.1. Lineage (GTDB taxonomy): Bacteria > Actinomycetota > Actinomycetes > Mycobacteriales > Pseudonocardiaceae > Saccharopolyspora_C > Saccharopolyspora_C galaxeae. The sequence goes on along the minus strand of NZ_JADDUE010000001.1, from coordinate 109,183 downwards.
CCACCGACGACGAACCCGACGTGCCCACCCAGCGCGCCGCCTACGCCGGCGTGCTCACGCCGTTCGCGGAACGGCCGGTCGTGGTGCGGACCCTGGACGCGGGCGCGGACAAGCCGCTGTCGTTCCTGGACATGGGCGTGGAGCCGAACCCCGCGCTGGGCGTTCGCGGGTTGCGGATCTGCTTCGAGCGGCCCGGCGTGCTGGACCGCCAGTTGGAAGCGATCGTCGCGGCCGCGGAGGAATCCGGCGCGCAGGTCGCGGTGATGGCCCCGATGGTCGCCACCGCCGACGAAGCCTCCTGGTTCGCCGAACGGGTGCGGGCCGCCGGGCTGGGCCGGGCCGGCGTGATGATCGAGGTGCCCGCAGCCGCGCTGGCCGCGCACGAGATCTTGGACGCGGTCGATTTCGTCAGCATCGGCACCAACGACCTCGCGCAGTACGTGTTCGCCGCCGACCGGATGTCCGGTGCGCTGGCGAGCCTCAACGACCCGTGGCAGCCGGCGTTGCTGCGGCTGATCGCGCAGGTCGGCCAGGCAGGCCAGAAGCTGGGCAAACCGGTCGGCGTGTGCGGCGAGGCGGCGGCCGACCCGCTGCTGGCCGGGGTGCTCACCGGCTTGGGAGTGACGAGCCTCTCGATGACCGCCGCTGCCGTGCCCGCCGTCGGCTCGGCGCTGGCCGCTCACCCGTTGGCCGCCTACCAGGTCGCGGCGGACGCGGCGCAGAACGCGCCGAGCGCGGCTCGCGCGCGGGAAGCCGCGGTGACTTCGCTGCAAGCTTGATTCCGCGATTCGCGTAATGCGCCGGGGTCCCGGCCGTCACATCCCGCGGGAGGGGGTTCCCGGCCGGATCCGCTAGCCGGATCCGGCCCGCCTGATCGGTGGTTCCGCGCCGATCGGCACCGCGGGCTCCGCCTGCCGGGTCGCGCTCCGCGCGGCCCGCTCGGTGGTGGCGCGATATCGGCGGAGCAGCGGACCGGGGTGGGGGCTCATGGCGCGCCCCCACCCCGGCCACCGGCCGCGCCCCGGCGGGGCAGTACCGGGACGCGACCGGCAGCGGACGGCAGGCTCCATCCCCAGGGGAGCCCGTCGTCCACGGGTGCCCTGCGGCACCCGGGTCAGGCGCGCACGTGGTCCCCAAGTACCGGCCGCACCAGTTCGCGCAGGTCCGGCGACGGTTCGATGCCCAGCTCCCGATCCAGCAATTGCGCGTAGCGGCGGTAGTGGCGCAGCGCCTGCGCGGGATTGGACTGCTTGAGCAGTACCCGCACCACCGCGCAGTGCGCGGTCTCCCGGAACGGCTCGACGACCGTGGCGGCCTGCGCCACCTCCAGCGCGGTCGCCAGCTGGCGGGACTGCACGAGCCGTTCCGCGGCGATCTCCAGCGCGTGCACCTGGACCTGCTGCAACCGCTCCCGCTCGGCCAGCACCCAGTCCTCGTACCAGCCCGGCAGCAGCGGGTCGTGCCGCGCGAGGGCGTGCCCGATCCCGGCCCAGTCCGAGATCGGCTCCGCGGCGTCCTGCTGCAACAACCGCTCCCCCGTGGTGATCAGTTCGTGCACGTCCACCACCACCTGCGGGCCGAGCTCGATCTCCGCACCGCTGCCTTCGATGGCCCCCTGCACCCGCCTGCGCACTCGCCACAGCGTGGTGCGCAGGTTCGCCAGCGCGCTCTGGTCGTCGTTGTCCGGCCACAGCACCCCCGCGACGAAGTCCCGCTGAGTCCGCCCCCGCAGCGCCAGCAACGCCAGCAGCCGCTGCCCGCTGCTGGACATCGCCACCCCGGCACCGTCCCGGTGCAGCGACCATCCGCCGAGCAGATCCAGCCGCAAGGGCTGCGGGATCGGACGCACAGGTCCCTCGTTCATGACTCCCCCTTCTGCCGAGCAAGACCGGCCGCGCCCGCGGGCGGGACCCGTCACCGGTGCCGTCGGGGACGCGACGGCAAGCCGTTACACCACTACCCAGCGTGATGTCTGTGCAGGTCAGGGCGTTTTGGCCGCGCCACGATGCGCGAGTTGCGCACGATGCCGCGGCTGGTGCTTGGGGTGCTTGCGGCGGTGCCAGAGGAACACCTTGCGGCCGGTGCGGAGCAGGAACGCCGTCGCGCCGAGCCACGGCAGCAGCACCACCACCAGCGAGACGATCGCCAGCACTCCGGCCAGCGTTTGGCCCTGTCCGAGACCGGCGACTCCCGCGTCCCAGAAGCTCCGCCCCCGCGTCAACGCGGTCTCCAGGTAGCGCGGCACCCGTACCAGCAGCGACACCATGGCCAGGCCCAGCACCGGTACGACCACCATCACCCAGGCCGTCACGATCATGCGCACCCGCGGACGCAGTGCCCCGCCGGCGGGCTGTCCGGCCAGCCGGTGCTTGCCCGCGAGCCGCTGCAGGAACGGCCGCACGTGCGCGAACAGGTTCGGCACGCCGACCAGGTCGCCGAGGATGTAGTACCCGTCCAGCCGGATCAGCGGCAGCAGCTGCTGGAGCATCTGTATGTGGCTGAGCACGATGAACACCATCAGCGGCGGGAAGTGCGTGGCCCAGAAGAGCCCCGCGGCGCCCAGGATGAAGATCGCGTTGAAGTACAGCCCACCGAGGTCGGTACGCAGCCTGCCCGCTCGGTCCAGCCGGTAGGCGTCCGTGACATTGGTGTAGAAGGCCGGGATCACCAGCAGGATCCCGACGCCGATGGAGCCCGGCCGCGCTCCCCCGTAGCGGCAGGCGGCGGCGTGCCCGGTCTCGTGGAACAACGTGGAGGTGATCACCAGCGCCATCACCGTCAGCACCTGAGCCGGATCGCCCACCGCGCGGTGGAACGCCGGATCCAGCGCGCCCGAACTCACCAGCGCGACGTCGACGATCACCAGCGCGCACAGCACCGCCACCACCAGCGCGGGCTGGAACAGCGGCGCCAGCACGGCGGCCAGCGGACGCACGAACCGCGCGGGCAGCAGCACGCCGCGCATCGCGAGCGCGATCAGCGGATCGGCCCGCGGTGCTTTCGCCACCGGCTCGGCCAGGGTGGCCACGCCGAGTTCGTGCAACTTGTCGTTGATCAGGTACTCGACGCCGGGTACGGACAGCTGCTTGCCGCAGTCGGCGGTGATCCGCTCGGCGATCTGGCGCAGCGTCCGCTGTCCGTCGATCTGCTCGGTCACCCGGTACAGGAGTTCGGACACCAGGACCATCTGGCCGTCGGCGCGGGACAGCAGGTAGCGCGGTTCGGCGTAACCGGCGCCCTCGTACCGTCCGCACAGCGAGATGCCCTCGGCCCTTACGGGTACCGCGTGCTCGTCGGTGGGATCGGCCTCGCCCGCGGAATCCGCGAGTTCGGTTCCGGGGCGCTGGACGGACGCGGTCCCGGGCTGCCCGGCCTCGGTGGCTTCTGACATGGGATTCCCCTCTTGGCAAACCGGCCGGGGACGGGAAACGACCCATCCCCGGCCGGCAGGCACGTCCGATATCCGCTGTTACTTCGCGCTGACGCCTTGATCCAGAATCGCCGCAGCGTCGCCGCCGATGCTGACCGCGACGCCGACGTTGACCCCCACGGCATTTGTGACGTCGACGAGGCCGGTGGCCTCGCGCTGCGGCAGCAGTTCGGCCGACTGCTCGGCCAGCTCGAATTCGTGCATGTGCTCCTCCTGGTGGGTGGTGACCCGGCCGCGCACCGGTGCTCAGCACGCGGCCGGGAACTCGATTACTTCTGGCTCACGTCGAGGTCCTGCTCGGCGGTCGCCACGGCGTCGCCGAACGGTCCGTTGAGGGCCACTGCGGTGTTCTCGGCGGTGATGTCGGCGACGTTCAGGTTCAGCCCGCCCAGCGCCTCACGCGCAGGCAGCAGCTCGGCCGAGGCTTCCGCGGAAATGTCGAAGTTCACGATGTGCTCCTGAAATCGAAGTGGGAATCGGTCGCGGCCGCTGGCCGCTGGTGGTGCTCCGGGACCACCGCCCCGGAGTCACCGAACGGTGCAGAACCGGGCCCCTGCGGTGCAGGGAACGGTTCACCAGCCGCTGTGCTGGCCGACGTCGAGGTCCTGCTCGGCGGTCGCCACGGCGTCGCCGAAGCCACCGTTGATGGCCACCGCGGTGTTCTCGGCGGTGATGTCGGCGACGTTCAGGTTCAGCCCGCCCAGCGCCTCGCGCGCCGGCAACAGCTCGGCGGACAGTTCCAACTCGGAGATCTCGAAAACGCTCACGGTCGTGCTCCTCATCGTGTTGACGAACTTGCGAACCGCGGCCCTCTTGCCGCTGGCGGCGAGTACGCCAAACACGCCGTCACCGACTCGTCACGCGCGCGTCACGGCGAATCCGCGGCACCCGCCCGGACGACGAGCGCCGACGCGCTGCTCACCGGCGGTGAGCAGCGGTGTGACCTGGGGGAAATCCGGTCGGGTCCGGACAAGCGACGACCCGGCCGCCGCGCTGGGTGACCGGGTCGGGTGAACCGGGAAAGATCTTGCGGAGGGCTGAAAGAAGTTGCCGAGAACCGGGGCGGATCACTCGGTTTCGCCGTCGGCGTCCAAGCCGTGCTCGATGGCGTAGCGGGCCAGCTCCACGCGGTTGTGCAGCTGGAGCTTGCGCAGCGTGGACTGCACGTGGTTCTCCACCGTGCGGTGCGAGATGACCAGCTTGTTCGCGATCTGGCGCGCGGTCAGGCCCTTCGCCACCTGCCGCAGCACCTCGGTCTCCCGGTCGCTGAGCTGCGGAGCCTGCGACTCCCCGCCGGGGGTGACGGCCATCCGCCGGTACTCGCCGAGCACCAGCCCGGCCAGCCCCGCGTTGAACACCGCATCCCCGGCCGCGGTGCGCTGCACCGCGTCGACCAGCTCGTCCACCGAGGCGGACTTCACCAGGTAGCCGGAGGCACCGGCCTTGACCGCTTCCAGCACGTCGCTGTGCTCGCCGCTGGCCGAGAGCACCAGCACCCGGGTGCCGGGGATCTCCTGGGTGATCTGCCGGGACGCGTCCACCCCGGAGGTGTCGCCGAGGTTGATGTCCATCAGCACCACGTCCGGGCGCACGGTACGGGCGATGCGCAGCGCGGAGACCGCGTCCGCGCTGGTGGCCCGCACCTCGAAGCCGCGCTCGGAGAGATCCCTGGACACGCCGTCGCGCCAAATGGGGTGATCGTCGACAACCATCACCGAGACCTGCGGCTCGGTCATCCGTCTCCTCCTATGCGACGTGCCTCGGCTGCGGAAACCTCGTCCGCGGAGTCCGGCGACCGGCGCCCGGCGGCGTCCTGCTCGGTTCCGGTGCCCGCGGCGGTACGCCTGCCGGAGATCTTCCCGTCCGGGCGTTTCGCCCGTTCGCCCAGGGGCGCCGTGTCAGCGGTCCCGTCGGTCGTGGAGGGGCGCGGCACGCGCAGCTCCCACTCGGTGCCTTCCCCCGGCGAGGTGTCCAGCGCGACCGTTCCGTCCAGCGTGGCGACGCGACCGCGGATCGACTGGGCCACGCCCATCCGCCCCTCGGCGGCGGCCTCGTCGAGCCGCCCTTCGGGGATGCCGGGCCCGTCGTCGCGGACGCTGAGCACGATCTCGTCCGGCAGTTCCTCCAGCAGCACCCATGCCCGCGCCTCGGAGCCCGCGTGCCGTTCGACGTTCTCCAACGCTTCCCGCACCACCGAGAACAGGTCCGAACACAGCGGTTCCGGCAGCAGCACGCTCGTGGCGGGCACCGATACCTGCACTCGTCCGCTGCGCAACACCTGCAGCCGGGCCACCAGGTCCGTCTCGCCCCCGGCGGTCGGTTCGACCGGGGCGGTCGCCACCAGCGAGCGCAACGCGATCTCCTGCTCCCCCGCGAGCTGGGCGAGTTCGGCGGCTTCCCCGCCGAGTTCGGTGCCGCGCCTGCGCACCCTGGCCAGCACTTGGAGCACGCTGTCGTGGATCGACCGGGCCAGGCGTTCGCGCTCGGCGGTGGCCGCCTCCGCGCGCAACGCCTGGCTGAGCCGCTCGGTCGACCGGCGCGCGGTGTCCGCGGCCAGCCCGAACAGCACTCCGGTGCCGACCAGCAGCACGGCCTCCTGCAGCATCACGGAGTTGGAGTGGCCGCGGATCAGGAAGTTGATCCCCGCGGAGAGCACGCCGGACACGCCGCCGCCGAGCCAACCCCACTGCACCGCCGCCAGCGTCACCATCGACGGTTGCCACAGGGTCACCACCGACGGCAGGTCGTCGGTCATCTGCTGCTCGGTCATGATCAGCTCGTTGCTCAGGAACAGCACCGAGACCAGCACCTGGTCGATCAGCACGAGTCGGTTCGTGCGGTGCTCGCGCACCCGGAACCGCCGGACCGTGAACACCGTCCAGCCGATCATGATCAGCAGTTCGGCCGCCGCCAGCGCCGGGTACCGGTAGTCCCGGAACTGGATCGCGAAGCACAGGATCGCGTAGCACAGCCCCACGGAGCGGAAGAAGTTGTGCGTGCGCCACAGCGGTGTCCGGCCGTCGGCGACGCGCGGTCGTTGCGCTGGCTGGCTGGCGTGCGGTGTGGCCACGGTTGCTCCTTCCCGGCGGCCCATCCTGCCGTACGGCGACGATCTCGTAACCCGGCGATCGGTGAACACGCTGGGTGTTTGTTGTCACCGAATGGATCAATCGAATGGGAGGCCGTCCCGGCTATCACCGCTTGATCGGGTTATGCGAGTCTCTGGAGCAGTGATCGATCCGTTGATCGGTTGTGCGACAACGACGCCATTCGTGCGGATCGGGAATTGCGAACGGACCAATCGCCCTGGTCCATGCGGGTGGCGAAGAGACGCGAGGATTCATGGCGCTGTGGCCGAGGCTCCGGGCGCCCGCCTTGATCTACGGGCTGCTGGTCGAAACCGCGGCCCTCGCCGCGGTGCTCCCGGTGGTGCTGGGCAGCTCGCCGCCGAGCCCGGGCGAATGGCTGCGCTTCAGCATGCTGGCGGCCACCGCGGGCGTGGTCATCATCGCGACTTCGGTGTCGATCCGGGTGCGCAGCGAGGTGCGGCGCGACCCGTGGACGGTGCACACCGCCTACCTCGCGGCGGGCGGGCTGACGCTGCCGCCGGATCTGCTGGTCCTGCTGCTGGTCGGGCCCGGTCTGCACGCCGCGCTGGAGCGGCGCCCGGAGCCGCACCGGTGGCTGTTCGTCAGCGCCGCGACGGTCTGGGCCGTGTTCGCCGCCCGGTGGGTGATCGGCTGGCGGGACCCGGCGTGGAATCCGGTGCTGATCGTGCTCGCGGGCACCGTGTTGTTGCTGGTCCGGGCCGCGCTCGTCGCCATCGGCCTGCGGCTGCGGGACCCGGACGCGCGCGGTTCGGAAGTGCTGGGCGAGTCCGCCGACGTGCTGCTGGGCATCGTGGCGGCGTGCTTCGGCGGTGTGCTGGGCATGGCGGTGCTGCGGGAGCCGGGCGTGGCGCTGCTGGGAGCTCCGGTGCTGGCGTTGCTCGATCTGGCCGGGCAGCTGCCGCACTGGCGCCGCTCGGCGCAGCGCGACGGCAAGACCGGGCTGGCCAATGCGCTGCACTGGGACCGCCTCGCCCGCGCCGAGCTGCGCCGGGCGTGCGCGCGGCAGCAGCCGACCGCGGTGCTGCTGCTGGACTTGGACCACTTCAAGCGGGTCAACGACGAGGTGGGGCACATGGCCGGTGACGCGGTGCTCGCGGCCGTGGCGCTGACGCTGCGCGGCAGCGTCCGCAAGGACGACGTGGTCGGCAGGTTCGGCGGCGAGGAGTTCGTGGTGCTGCTGCCGACGGCCGCACCGGAGGTGGCCCGCGTGGTCGCCGACCGCATCCGATTGGCGATCGCTGCGCTCTCCGTGCCCACGCGGGACACCCTCGGCGAGCCGCGCGAGCTGTGCGGGGTGACGGTGAGCGCCGGGGTGGCGACCTCGGTGCGGTTCGGCTACGAGCTCGGGGATCTGCTGGCCGCCGCGGACGCGGCGCTGATGCAGGCGAAGTCGGCGGGGCGGAATGCGGTCACCGTGGCGTAGCCGCCTTTCCGGACCGCGCAGGCGACAATTCCTGAATAGATTTCGTGTTCGGTGGAATCCCGGCGTGCGGTCACCGAGCGTCGTCCGAATCCGTTTCCCGCGCGACCGATTCCCCGTCGGAATCCGCGTCCGGCTCCGCCTGCCGCGGGTCGTCCGGATCCACCAGCGACGCCGAGGTCTCCCCGGCCGCCAGCGAGCGGATCGCCGAGTTCAGCACCGCGACCAGCGGCACCGACAGCAGCGCCCCCACGATGCCCGCGACCACCACGCCCGCGCTGATCGCCAGCACCACCGCCAGCGCGTGGATCCGCACCGCACGTCCCAGCAGCATCGGCTGCAGCACGTTGCCTTCGAGCTGCTGCACCGCCAGCACCACCGCGACCACCAGCAGGGCGTCCACCGGGCCGCTGGTCACCAGCGCGACCAGCACCGCCACCGCGCCGGAAGCCACCGCGCCGACGATCGGCACGAACCCGCCGAGGAACACCAGGGCGGACAGCGGCAGCGCCAGCGGCACCCCGATGGCCGTCAGCCCGATCCCGATGCCGATCGCATCGGCCACGGCGACCAGCGCCGTCGCCCGCACGTAGCCGACCAGCGAGGCGAACCCGCGCACCCCGGCCACGTCCACCCGGTCCCGCGCCGCGCTCGGCACCAGCTTCAGCAGGAACGTCCACACCTGCCGCCCGTCGTGCAGGAAGAAGATCAGCGTGAACAGTGCCAGCACCAGGCCGGTGAGCAGGTTGCCGAACGTGGAGGCGGTGGACAGCGCCCCGCTGGTCAGCGCGGCCTGGTTCTCCTGCAGCCAGCCTGCGGCCTGCCCGATGTACTGGTCGATCTGCTCCTCGCGCAGGTGCAGCGGCCCCTGCAGCAGCCAGCCCCGGATCTGGTCGAAGCTGCGCAGGATCTGCCGCTGCAACGCCGGAAAACCGCTGATGAAAGCGTTGATCACGAAGCTGAGCACGCTGCCGACCAGCGCCAGCCCGCCGATCAGCACGACCGCGGTCGCCAGCGCCCGCGGCACCCGGATTCGGCCCAGCCACGGAACCGCGGTGCTGACCCGCTCCGGCATCCGCAGCCGCGTCACCCAGGACACCGCGGGTGCCAGCAGCGCGGCCAGCAGCAGGGCGATGGCCACCGGGATCACCACGACGTACAGCCGGCCGATCGCCATCCCCAGCACGTAGAACAGGCCGAGCACCACCAGGATCCGCCAGGACACCGCTGCCGATACCCGCAGCACGCGCGGCACGTCGGAGGCGGCATCGGCCGGAGTGATCTTCGCGTCGCTCACCCTGCAACCGTAGCCGTGCCGGTTGCGTGCCCGGGCGCCCGGAGCGATCTTGACGCGGTTTCCGCGGAGATTTTCTTGTAACTCGATCCGGCGATGTTGGTGGTGACCGGGTACCTCCGCGGCCGCTGCGCTGACAAAGTTCCCGTCGGCAATGCGGATCAAACCGCCGGATGGCGCAATCTCGCGGGTGAGCGAGTGCGGCGCCCGGGCGACAACGCCGAGCACGGGACCGGAACAGCAGATGTCGGACAGCCTCCGGAGGACGGGCGGCGGCCGCGGATGGCGGCTGCTGGCCCGGACGCTGGTCGTCGCGGGCGCGACGGCCGCGGGCACCTCGGTGGGCTGGCTGGCGCACGCGGCGGAGCCCGTCCTGCCCGAGATCACCGTGCCTGGCCCGGCCGAACAGGTCGCCGCCGCTGCGGTCGGCCACGCGGACGGGGCCGCTGCCCAGCAAGGCCGTGCGATGATCGACGACGGCGCGCAGGCCGCGGATTCCCGGCCCGCGGCGGACGATTCCGCGCCCTCGCTGCTGTCCTTAGCTACCGACACCGCTCGCGGGCTCGTGCCCGCGCCGCAGCCCGAGCCGGACTCCGCGGAAGCCGGCGAGTTCGCGCTGCACGACCTGGACCCGCAGCGCCTCGTCGGCACGGCCGAGTCGGCCGCGGACCTGGTGCCCGGTGCGCACTCGCTGCTGGACCCGCTGAGCGACGGGCACTCCGGCGATCCGGCCCCGACGGAGCCCGCCCCGCCCGCGGCCGAACCCGAACCGCCAGCGTGGACACCGGAGGCGCCGCCCGCGCCGCTCGCCGCGCGACCTCCGCCCTCCGCTGTGGCACCGCTTCCGCACCACCTCGACCAACCGCGCACCGCGCCCGAGCCGGCAGCCGACGGCGGCGCCGTGATCACAAGCGAGAGCCCGGACAGTCCCGCGCCGCCACTGCCCTGGCCACCGCGCCACCCGGGTCTGCTGCCCGCGCCGCCCGCCGCCGGATGTGGTTGCCCGGCCGACGGACTCGGCCACGGCGGCGGACTCGGCATCACCGGGCAACCGCCGTCGTCCACACCGCTGCCCACGGCCGCGCAACGCGTCGAACATCCGGCCGCGCGCGCCCTGCTCGGCGCCGAAGGCTCGGCACCCGGCACCACGCCCGACTAGGTCGGCGATCAACCGCGACGCGCCCCGGAGATCCGATGCGGCGCTCCCCCGAACCACTGCTCTTCCCCGCCCGCGCGGGACACATCCGAAGGAGACCCCATGCAGACCTGGGCGAAGCGAGGCGTCCGCGCCGCGCTGGTGACCGGCGGTGTGCTGGCCGTGGGAACGACCATGGCCGCCACCGAAGACGCGAACGCCGCGCGGCATTCCGGCGACTTCCCCGCAGGCAACGGCGCGCATCGCGCGTCGAGCGCGGACCAGCACCGGCCGCTGCACAGCGCGGAGGACACCCAGCCGATATTCCCCGCGCGCGACGCAGCCGCGCGGATGGACGGCGAGTTGTTCCCCGCGCACCTGCGTTCCGGTGGAGATGGGCGCTACCGGGCGCTGGTGCTCACCGGCCGGATCGACCCGGTGCGGGACCTGCTTCCTGCCGTCGAAGACGCGCCCACGCGGGAGATCCCCGCGCTGAGCGAGCAGGGCTGGCTCGCGTCGCGGGTGCCGCGGATGGAACTCGCGGGCTGGGTGGCCGACCCGGCCACCGCGCGCCCGGCGCCGAGCGCGGGCAGGCACAGCATGGAGCCCGGTGCCGCGCCCTCCCGGCACGCGCTGCGCACTCCGGCTGAGGGGTTCCACCGGTCGCTGAGCTGGGCTGGAGCGATCGGCGAGGTGGTTCGCGAGCAACCGCGCGCAGCGGCTCCGGCGGGCGAGGGGCTGGTGTCGCTGTGGCAGCAGTCCCAGCGGCAGGAGACCCAGCCGCAGGAGGCTCGGCGGCAGGAGGTTCATCGCCAGGCGCCGCCCACGGCCGCGCTGCTCGACGCCGAGTCGGTCGACCTCACTTCCGGCGTGCTCGCAGCCCCGGAGTACCGGCTGCACACGCTGCCGCCGTCGCTGCTCGCGGTGGCGCTGGACGAGCCCGCGCACGCGATCGGCCAGCGGGACTCCGTGTCGTCGCAACTGCCGGGCGAGTACCTGGTCGCCGCGAACGAGGCGCCGGCTCTTCAGCACCCGTTGGTGGCCGAGCCGCGCGCGGCGGAGCGGCCCGGTGTGCAGGCACCGCTGCCGCCGCTGGGCGAGCTCAACGCCTTCGGCGCCGACCGCGTCTCCGCGCCCGCTCCCGAGCGGGTGGGCGCTGCGTTCGATCGAGCGATGCGGACCGGCGACCTGCCGACCACGCCGCTGCTGGCCGCCCGCTTCACCAGCGACCCGCTGAAGCTGCCGGTGCAGGTCAAACCGCTCGACGCGCTCGATGCAGTACTGGCGGAACGGGACGTGGTGGCCCGCAACCCGTTCCCGATGCCGCGTGCGGCGCCGGTCGAGATGGCGCTGCCGGTGCTCGGCGGCCCGCTGCCGTCGCTGGTCGTGCCGGGGAGGGGTTCGCCATCGCCGGGCCCCGCCCCGGGACGCAGCATCGAGGACACCGTCGAGTTGCAGCGCATCTGAGCCCTGCCGCGCAAAACGGCCGCCGGACATCCGGCGGCCGTTTTCGTCGCTCGCTCAGGAAGCCGCGGTGACCGGCTCGGTGGTTTCCGCGATGTTCCGGCCCGCGCCGGTCCGCCGCGCCCGCCACCAAGCGAGCCCGGCGTAAACCAGCAGCGCGAGTCCGAAGTAGACGTAAGCGTTGCCGATCAGGTGCTCGAAGAGGTTCCAGCGCAGCTCGCGGCCGTAGCCCTGCGGCACCTTCCAGTGCGGTCCGATCATGAAGAAGGACGCGGCCAGCGCGGTGATCACCAGCAGCGGCCAGTTCCGCCTGCTCCACGCGGCCCCCGCCAGCAGCACCAGCCCCGGAATCGCCCACACCCAGTGGTGCGACCAGGATATCGGCGACACCAGCAGCGACAGGACGCCGTTGAGCGTCACCGCCATCGGCAGGTCCTGCTGCCGGATCGCGTGCACCATGCCCACCACGGCCAGCGCCAGCACCAGCACCGCCAGCACGAGGAACACGATCGACACGTGCCCGACGCCGAGCTTGGTCAGCGCCGAGCGCAGCGACTGGTTGCCCGCGTACACCGAGGCGTCGCCGGTGAACGTCGGCCCGAACGAAACGTTGCCGGTGGCCAGCACCTGGTGCAGCCAGAACTCGCGCGCGTCGTCGAAGGCCAGCACGACTCCGGCCAGCACGGTGCCGAGGAAGCCCAGCACCGCCATCAGGACCGGTCGGAAGTCCTTGCGCAGCAAGAAGAACAGCAGGAAGGCAGCCGGGGTGAGCTTGATCCCTGCGGCGATCCCGATCAGCAGCCCGCGCGGGTAGGGCAGCTTGCGGCCCGGTTCGGTGCGCCACAGGCAGTCCACCGCGACCATCGCCATCAGCACGAGGTTGATCTGCGCGTAGGTGATGGTCTCCATCACCGGCTCGGACAACGTCGCCAGCGGCAGCGCGACCGCGGTGCCCAGCAGCAATCGCTCGCGCTGCCCGCGCAGGAACTTCGCGGTGCCGAGCACCACGTACAGCGTGATCAGCAGCGACAGGTGCGAGACGAGCATGATGACCGCCACCGCGGCGGTCTTGGGCACCAGCCCGAGCGGGCTGAACAGGATCGCCGCGAACGGCGGGTAGATGAACGGCAGCTTGAGGCCCGACTCGGTGGCGGGCAGCGGTCCGTAGACGTCCTGGCCCGCGAGCCAGGCGCGCGCGCCGAGCCGGTAGACCTCGCCGTCGATGTGGTCGTGCGGGCTGATCGTGGAGACCATGAGCACGGCGACCAGCTCGGCGATCCCGATCGCCAGCAGCAGTCCTCGGTGCTCGTGCATCAGCTGGCGCAGTGCGGGTCTCGTCGCCGGTCCGCTCACCGCCACGGTTCACCGTCCAGGTCGTAGTGCGGGTGCCGTCGCCGATCCGGCGACCTTGCCCAGCCTAGAGGCCGCCTTGATCGCGCTCGGAGCGCGTCGCCGCGTCGCGGGCGGCCGGGCGGACCGGAGTCGGTTACCGTCAACCGTCCGGACAGGTCGATTCCCGCATCGGGTGGCGCCTGATCGACAGCAACGATACTTGCTGACCCAGCGTTATTAGCGTTCCGTGAATACCACCATTACGGGTGGTAGTGATGCTCTTGAATTAGCCCCTCTCCGCGGAGGAGAGTCCAGAGGACTGCTCCGTTTGGTGGGGAGGAGGGGCCGAATGAGTGTCCTCGACGTGACAGCACCGTCCCAGTTGCCGCCGATCTGGGACGAGCTGATCACCGGGCTGACCGTTGGTGTGCTGCTCACCGACGAGCGCGGCCAGGTGCTCGCCACCAACGACGTCGCCGCGGACCTCATGCAGCTGACCAAGTCCGATCTGCTCACCGGCGCCCGCCCCAGCGGCTGGACGGTGCGCGACGACACCGGCGCGGCCATGCCGGACTGGTCCGAACTGGCCGGCCAGGTGCTGCGCGCCGGTTCCCCGCTGTCCACCCCGATGGTGGTCGAGCGCGGCGGCCACCCGACGCGGCTGTGGGGCGATTTCCACGCGGTCCGCGCACAGGGCAAGCGCCGGGTGCTGATCCTGCTGCAGGCCGTGCAGACCGACGTCGGTCACGCCCGCGGCCTGCTCGACCCGCTGACCGGCCTGCCGGGGCGCGCGCTGCTGCTGGACCGGCTGGAGCAGTCCCTGGTGCGGGCGCGCACCCGCGGCATGCTCACCACCCTGGTGCTGATCGACGTGCAGCAGCTGGCCGCGTTCAACACCGAGCACGGTTTCGACCGCGGCGACGAACTGCTCAGCACCCTCGCGGGCAGGCTCCGGCAAGGTCTGTCCGACGAGCACACCGTGGCCCGCTACGGCGGCGACGAGTTCGCACTGGTCGCCGACCACCCGCACGGCACCGGTGCGGCGATCGCCCAGCAGGCGCGCCGGGTGGCGACCTGGCCGATGCGGATCGGCCGCTCCCGGGTGCGGCCGGGGTTGCGGGTCTCCTGGGTCACCACCAACGGCAACGCCACCGCGCACGCGGTGCTCTCCCGCGCCGAGCAGCAGCTGCAGCATTGATCCGCGCGGGCGGCGGGGAGTTCCTCAGCTGGTGATGAAGTCCTCGACCGCCTGGTAGGCGTCGGAGTCCGCGTACTGCTCCGGCGGCGATTTCATGAAGTACGACGAAGCGGACAGCACCGGTCCGCCGACGCCGCGGTCCTTGGCGATCTTCGCGGCGCGCAGCGCGTCGATGATGATCCCCGCCGAGTTCGGCGAGTCCCACACCTCCAGCTTGTACTCCAGGTTCAGCGGCACGTCGCCGAACGCGCGGCCTTCCAGCCGGATGTAGGCCCACTTGCGGTCGTCCAGCCACGGCACGTAGTCCGACGGGCCGATGTGCACGTTGCGCTTGTCCAGGTCGCGCTGCACCTGCGAGGTGACCGACTGGGTCTTGGAGGTCTTCTTCGACTCCAAGCGCTGGGATTCCTTCATGTTCAGGAAGTCCATGTTGCCGCCGACGTTGAGCTGCATCGTGCGGTCCAGGTGCACGCCCCGGTCCTCGAACAGCTTGGCCAGCACCCGGTGCGTGATCGTCGCGCCGACCTGCGACTTGATGTCGTCGCCGACGATCGGCACCCCGGCGTCGGTGAACTTCCGCGCCCACTCCGGGTCGGAGGCGATGAACACCGGCAGCGCGTTGACGAACGCCACCCCGGCGTCCAGCGCGGCCTGCGCGTAGAACTTGCCCGCGTCTTCCGAGCCCACCGGGAGGTAGGAGACCAGCACGTCCACCTCGGCGTCGCGCAGTGCCTGCGCCACGTCGACCGGCTGCTCCTCGGCCTCGGTGATCGTTTCGCGGTAGAACTGCCCGAGGCCGTCGAGGGTTCGCCCGCGCTGCACCGGCACGCCCAGCGGCGGCACGTCGGCGATCTTGATGGTGTTGTTCTCGCTGGCCACGATCGCTTCGGAGAGGTCCCTGCCGACCTTCTTGGCGTCCACGTCGAACGCGGCCACGAACTGCACGTCGCGCACGTGGTACTCGCCGAACTGCACGTGCATGAGTCCGGGTACGCGGGCGTCCGGGTCGGCGTCGGCGTAGTAGTGGACGCCCTGCACCAGCGAAGCGGCGCAATTGCCGACGCCTGCGATCGCCACTCGAACCGCACCCTCGCGGCGGTCTGTGCTCATGGCAGGGTTCTCCTTGTTGATCATTCGTCTCCCTTTCCCTGGCGGTCCGGCGCGCAGCGCGGGCGGCGCGCATCGACCGACCTGGTGCGCGGCCGCCTCCGGACCCCGACCGGTCCGCGCGCTGCGCCGCTGAACCTGACAACCGCGGCCCGGCCCGGGCTGTTCCCGCTGAGCCGGCTCCCCCTCGAAAGGCGCGCGAACCGCGGCCCCCGGTGCGTCCCGGGGCCGCCGGACCACCCGCGGCACTTGCTCGCCGAAGCAGTATATCCGTCCGGGATCTCGGAAAATCGCAGGTCGGGCGCTACGGCGCCGCTACCGTCAGGCCGGGCAGACCGCACAAACCGGTCCTGCCCTGAACGGCGCATGGAGCCGCAGCAGCGGACACGTACCCTGTCCCTCGTGCGGACCCAACGGCAAGTGGTGGATTACGCGTTGCAGCGCCGGGCGCTGCTCGCGCGGGTCCACGCGGGCCGAGTCGGGGTTGATGAGGTCTGCGATGCCAACCCGTACCTGCTGCGGGCGGCGAAGTACCACGGCCAGCCCAGCGACGTGACCTGCCCGGTCTGCCGCAAGGAGTCGCTCACGATGGTTTCGTGGATCTTCGGCGAGGAGCTCAAGCACGCTTCGGGCTCCGCCCGCGGCCCCGAAGAGCTGGAACGGTTCGCGGCCGTGTTCAAGGAATTCACCGTGCACGTCGTCGAGGTGTGCCGCACCTGTCGGTGGAACCACCTGGTGCAGTCGTACGTGCTGGGCACCGGTGACTTGAACGACCGCCGCCACCGGCGCAAGACTGCGGCGGAGTGAACCGGGCCGTGACACCCCAGCAGCGCCGCTCAGCGGGCGTACCCCGACTTGAATGCATCACCTGGCGTCGACCGACGCCTGTCCTGGAGGCCAACTCGTGAACGACGAGCGTGACGACCCGGCTCGTGGCCGCCACTCCCGGCAGCCCGAAGGTCGCAACCCCGGTCCCCCCGAAGACCGGGACACGCCCCCCACGGCCCGGCAGCAGGGTCCGCGGTCGCAAGGACCACCGCCGGGGCCGCCCCCCGGGCAGGGTGGTGCGCCGCAGGGGCCGCCGCCGAACCAGCAGCCGCCGCAGTCCGGCAGGCCCGCCGGTCCGCCGCCCGGGCAGGGCGGCGCTCCGCAGCGCCCGCCGCAGGGTCCGCCTGCTGGGCAGCAGGGCCCGCAGCAAGGCCAGCCGCAGCGGCCCGGTCAGCAAGGTCCCCAACAGGGGCCCGGTCAGCAGGGAGCCGGTCAGCAAGGACCGCCGCCCGGACCGCCGCCGGGGCAAGGGCCGCGCGCAGGAGACGGTGCGGGCCGTTCCCGGCAGGGCGAACAGCCGCAGTGGCCCGGTGAAGGAGCGCAGTCCCCGGACACCGTGCGCAACGGTCCGTCCGGCCAGCAGCGCTCGGGTTCGGCTCCGGAGTCGCCGCAGGAGACGACCGGCGCGTGGACTCCGTCGTTCGACGATGACGACGACGATGGCGCCTCGGGTTCGCGCGGCGATTCGGCGGAGGGGCGCAAGCTCGACTTACCGACGTCGTTCGCCCAGCAGCCGCCGCCTCCGCGGGAGCAGGCCGGTGGCAGGCAGGCGCCGCCCGGTGCGGGTCAGCGTCCGCAGCCGCCCCAGCAGCCGCCGAACGCCCAGCAGCCGAATCCGCAGCAGCAGAACCCTCAGCAGCCCCCGCAGCAGCCCGGCGAGCAGGGCACTCAGCAGGTGGGCCCGCAGCAGCGCCCCGGCCAGCAGCCGACCCGGCAGGGCCCCCCTCCGCCCCCGGGCGGCCAGCAGGGCACCCGCCAGGTGCCGCCGACCGGTAGGCCGCCGCAGGATCCGGGCGAACGGCCAACCGCGAACATTCCGCAAACTCCCGGCAACGCCCGGGACGGCGGTTCGAACCGGGGATCGCGGGGTGGTGCCGCAGCCGCCGGTGGCGTCGTCGGTGGAGTAGCCGGCGCCGCTGCGGCCGGCGGTGCCGCGGCCGCAGCCGGTGCGGGCTCCGGCGCGGCGGGCGGTGCCGCCGGTGCCGCGGGCGCGGCGGGCGGCGCGGGCGGTTCCATGCGCGAGCCGGAGCTGCTCACCCACGAATCCCGTGCCGCCGGGTACAACTACTACTCGGACAGCGCTTATTCGGACGGCGGGCGCTACGACGACTACGACGACTACGACGACGGGTATTCGGATGGCGCCTACGCGGACGGCCCGTACGACGACGATCCGGACGGTCTCTTCCCGGACGACGAGATGAGCGCCCGCAAGGCCAAGCGCAAGGTGATCTGGCGCCGGATACGCCGCGGCTGCTACGTGGCCGCGGCCGCGATGCTGCTGCTCGGCATCGGCACCTTCGCCTGGGGCTACACCATGTGGGAGGTCCCGAACCCGGAGAAGATCGCCAGTGAGACCCAGCAGACCATCACGATCAATTACGCCAACGGCCAAGAGATGACCCGCGTGGAGCCCGAGGGCGGCGGGACGACGATGATCCGCGACCTGCGCAAAGAAGTGGCGAAACCGATGCTCGACGCCACCGTCGCGGCCGAGGACGCGTCCTTCTACAGCAACCCCGGGTTCTCCATCAGGGGGATCGCCGGCGCGGTGTTCAACCAGTTCGTCGGTGGCCAGGGCGGCGGTTCCACGCTGACTCAGCAGTACGTCAAGCTCGCGCTGGACCAGGACGAGTACTCGATCACGCGCAAGGTGAAGGAAGTCGTCATCGCCTACAAGGTGACGAACCAGCAGAGCAAGGACGACATCCTCAAGGCCTACATGAACACCGCCTACTACGGGCGGGGCGCGCGGGGCATCCACGACGCTGCCGAGGCGTACTTCGGCAAGCTGCCCTCGCAGCTCACTCCGAGTGAGGCCGCAGTGCTCGCCGGCATGGTGCAGCGCCCTTACGACAACGACCCGCGCGCGGACAAGGAACAGGCGCAGAGCCGCTGGGAGTACGTGGCCGGGCAGATGCTGGCGAACAAGTTCGTCAGCAAGGCCGAACGCGACGCGATGCAATTGCCCGAGACCCGTCCGCGCGACGCGTGGACCAGCAAGGGCGACGGCAGCTCCCACCTGCACGTCCGCAAGCAGGTCCTCGCGGAGCTCGAACGGGAGGGCTACGACCAGCAGGCGCTGTCCCTCGGCGGCTACACGATCACCACGAACATCGATCCCAACGCGCAGCGGGCCGCGGAGGAAGCCGTCCAGCGCACCTTGCAGGGCCAGCCCCAGAACCTGCACACCACGCTCGCAGCGGTCGAGCCGAAGACCGGCAACGTGCGCGCCTACTACGGCGGCGGTGACAACGTCTTCTTCGACTACGCCGGTTCGCCGCAGCCGCCGGGTTCGTCGTTCAAGCCGTTCGTCGCGGCCGCGGGCCTGAAGAAGGGCTACGGCCTGGGCGAGACCTACGACGGCAGCAACAACCAGATGATCGCCGGTACGAAGTTCTCCAACGCCGAAGGCTCGACCTGCGACGACCCCAAGAACTGCGGCGTCCGTGAAGCGATGAACGAGTCGGTGAACACCGTGTTCGTCAACATGGCGGTGCGGTTCGGACCGCCCTCGGTCCGCGAAGCCGCGATCGACGCGGGCATCCCGGCCCAGTTCAGCGGCAAGCCGAGCCTGCAGAACGCGGACGGCACCATCGACTCCGGTATCGCCCTGGGTGCCTACCCGGTGCGCACCATCGACATGGCCTCCGCATATGGCACCTTCGCCAACGACGGCAAACGGGTGCAGCCGAGGTTCGTGCAGAAGGTCGAGAACTCCGTGAAGTCGGAGACCTTCTCGCCCCCGCCGCCGCAGCCCGCGTTCGACAAGGACGGCGAGAAGTCCAAGAACATCGCCGCGAACGTCATCGAGTCGATGCTCGGGGTGGCCGAGCACTCCAAGCTGCCGCTGGACCGCAACCGGCCGGTGGCGTCGAAGACCGGTACCCACCAGTTCGCCGAGACCGGCGACAACCAGAACGCGTGGATGATCGGCACCACGCCGCAGCTGTCCACCGCGGTCGGGATGCTCGCGGACGAGAACGGCAAGCCCGTTGCGGTGCGGGACAAGACCGGCAAGTCGTTCTACGGCAGCGGACTGCCAGGTGACATCTGGCAGGAGTTCATGAACGCCTACCACAAGAACCTGCCGGTGGAGCAGTTCCCGAAGCCGACGCCGATCGGCCAGTACCAGGTGAAGCCGCCGCCACCGCCGCCGGCGCCGTCCACCACGGCACCGCCGCCGACCACGTCCTCGTTGCCGCCGACCACGTCTTCGCTGCCGCCCACGAGCAGCGAGAGCGAGACGTCGGAGAGCGAGACGGAGTCGTCGCGGCCCGGTCCCGGTTCCGGCTGCGGCCTGTTCGGCTGCCCCGGTGGCGGGAACGACAGCCCGGGCGGCGACGACGGCGGCGCGGGGATGCCGAACGGCGTGGCCCCGACCCGGGGACGCGACGGCGAATGAACCGATCCGCACCGGGTGGCGCTTCCGGCGCCGCCCGGTGCGGGCGCGGGCGAGGGCTCGCCCGGGACGTAGCATCCGGGCGTGTCCACGAAGCCCGAGCACGCCGGCACCGAGCTTGAGGAGCCCGTAAAGGTGAGCGCGGCCGTGGACGGCGAGTCGCTGGACGCCGCGGACCGGGTCGCGCCGAGTTGGACCGAACCCGTCGCGGCCGCGGCCGCGCGGCCGTTCGGCGGCCGGATGGGCAGGCACGCGCAGGTCGGCAGGCAGTGGTTCTGGACGCCGCTGCGGGTGGTGCTGCTGCTGGCGATGGTGACGCTCTCGGCCGCCTACCTGTTCAAAGCGCCGTGCCTGCAGACTTACGACACGTCGCAGGGTCCGCAGCTGGACTGGCGGCACGGCAAGCAGTACACGGCGATGTGCTATTCGGACGTCATCCCCCGGTTCGGCATGGGCGATCTCGCCCCGGACGGGGTGTTCCCGTACAAGACGCCGTGGACGCAGAGCCCCGGGGCGACCCAGCCGGACCGGTACATGGAGTACCCGGTGGTCACCGGCGTCTTCCAGTGGGTCAACGCGAAGATCGCCGACGGCTGGTCGACGCTGGCCGGACTCGGCTGGCTGCCTTCCGCGCTGATCACCGTCGTGTACTTCAACGTCACCGCGTTCTGGCTCACCGCGGCGTGGCTGAGCACGGCGTGGGCGGTGCTGCTGCTGGGCGGGCGACGACCGTGGGATTCGGCGCTGGTGGCGTTGTCACCGCTGGCGTTCGTGCACGCCTTCACCAACTTCGACGCGCTCGCCGTCGCGCTCGCGACCGGCGGGTTGCTCGCGTGGTCGCGGCGACGACCGGGTTGGGCCGGGGCGCTGATCGGGCTGGGCGCCGCGGCGAAGCTCTATCCGCTCCTGCTGCTCGGGCCGCTGCTGGTGCTGTGCCTGCGTTCCGGGAGGTTGCGGGACGGCGGACGAGTGCTGCTCTCGACCGCGGTGGCCTGGCTGATCGTGAACGTGCCGATCTTGGCGCTGTACCCGAGGGGCTGGAGCGAGTTCTACCGGCTCAACGGCAGCAGGTCTGCGGACCCGGACTCGCTGTACAACGTGCTGTACCACTACACCGGCTGGGCCGGGTTCGACGGTCCGCTGGCCGCCGGCCAGGTGCCGGTGGTGCTCAACGCGGTCTCGCTCGGCGTGTTCGCCCTCGCCTGCGCGGGAATCGCCTGGCTCGCGCTGGCCGCGCCGGTGCGCCCGCGGCTGGTGCAGCTGTGCTTCCTGGTCGTGGCGGTGTTCCTGCTGACCAACAAGGTGTGGAGCCCGCAGTACTCGCTGTGGCTGGTGCCGCTGGCGGTGCTGGCGGTGCCGCGCTGGCGGTGGCTGCTGAGCTGGATGATCGCCGATGCGGCGCTGTGGGCACCGCGGATGTACTACTACCTCGGCACCGGCAACAAGGGACTGCCGGAAGGCTGGTTCCTCGGCGCCGTGCTGGTGCGGGACGCGCTGGTGATCGCGCTGTGCGTGCTGGTGGTGCGGGAGATCCTGCGCCCGAAGACGGATCGGGTGCGTACCTCGCTCGAACCCGCGGGCGCGCACGAGCGTCCGGCCGTGCACGACCCGTCCGGCGGCGTGCTCGACGACGCACCGGACCGGTTCACGCTGCCGTGGCCGCATCGCCTGACGAAGCGGCTGTCCGAAGGGGCGCGCGCCGCCGTCGGCGGTCCCGCGCCGTTCAAGTGAGCGGCTCGTCCACCGAGTTCCGCGCGCCGAGGAATGCCACGAACAATCCGGCCAGCAACACGGCCCGGCCCCACACCCCGATCATCAGGGCTTGCGCGGTGAACCCGTCGTTGATCCCGGTCGGCGAGTACATCCACGGGAAGATGCTCAACCCCATCGCCAGGTCCGCCAGCAGGTAGCCGACGATCCAGCCCCAGCGCACCCGGACCAGCACGAAGAACGGCAACAGCCACAGCGTGTACTGCGGCGAGTGCACCTTGTGCAGCAGCAGGAATCCGCACAGCATCGCCGCCGACACCTGCAGCCAGGGGAACGTCCCCGCCCGCAGCTGCATCCGCCATCCGATCAGGCAAGCCGCGGCGAACGAGCCGAGCATCAGCAGCGGGGACGCCACGCTGACCGCGGACTGGAACCCGTCGGCGTCGGCGAACGAGCGGAAACCCCAGTACCAGATGGAGTTCGTGCTCAGGTCCACCTCGCGCTGCGACTGGAACTGGAACGACGCCAGCCAGCCGCGGAAGCCGGCCAGCGCGAACGGGAGGTTGACCAGCAGCACCGTTCCCGCCGCGGCGGCGACCACGGCGAGCGCACCGCGCACGTCGTAGCGCTTGCCCGGCGGCAGCCCGGATGGCAGCTCAGCGCCGCGGCGGCCACCGGTGAGCACGTACAGCGCGAGCGGCAGCACGAACAAGCCCGGGTAGATCTTGCACGCGAACCCCGCTCCGAGCAGCACCGACGCCCAGAACGCGCGCTTGCGCAACGGCATCGAAGTGCACCGGTGCACGACGAACACCGCCGCGGTCGCGCACCCGACCGCAGGCAGGTCCCAGTTGTGGAACGCGTACAGCACCAGTGGCGGACCCAGCGCCCACAGCAGCGCGCGCCACCGGCTCAACCGCCCCAGCCACCAGGCGACCGCCAGCCCGAACGGGGCCATGAGCAGCGCCGATGCGGCCAGGAAGCCGGCATCGGTGTGCACCAGCAACGCCCCGAGCCAGATCAACAGCCCGGACAGCACCGGGTATTCGACGACACCGCCGTGCAGCGAACCGTCCTCGTCGATTCCGCCGTGCACGTACGGGAAGGTGTGCCGGTCGATGTCCCGGCCGATCCACAGGTTCTGGATGTCCGAGTAGCAGCCGTCCCGGTAGGAACGCTCCTGGTAGGACGGTTCGGAACGGCCCCACTCGTCGAACTCCGGCCCGGTGCAGCGCGCCTTGTTCGCGTACCCGGCCGCCATCGTCAACGCGGTCAGCAAGCACAGCAGGGCCAGCGCTGCGAAGGTGAGCCGCCGCGCGGTGCGGCTGGGATCGGGGACGTCGAAGATCGGGGCGGTCGGGAGCTGTTCGCGCAATCGATGTCCTTCCCGCCGCTTCGGCTCCGGGCGGTCGGGGGCGCGCCCGCGGAACCGACCCTAACGGGCGATCGGGACGATCAGCCGCCGACCTTGCTCCGCAGGAACTCGATGTCCGCGGCCTGCCCCTCGCCCGGCGTCTCCACCACGACCGGCGCACCGGCGTTGCGGCACACCTCGGCCAGCACGTCCGGGTCGATCTCGCCCGCACCGATGTTCGCGTGCCGGTCCCGCGAGGAGCCGAAACCGTCCCGCGAGTCGTTCAGGTGCACCAGGTCGATCCGCCCGGTGATCGCCTTGACCCGCTCGACGATGCCGGGCAGGTCCTCCCCCGCCGCGTGCGCGTGGCAGGTGTCCAGGCAGAACCCGGCGCCGAACTCGCCGACGGCGTCCCACAACCGGGCCAGCACGTCGAACCGGCGGGCCATCGCGTTCGCCCCGCCCGCGGTGTTCTCGATCAGCACCGGGACCTCGAACCCGCCTTCGGCGGCCTGCCGCTCGAACAGCTTGCGCCAGTTCGCGATGCCTTCGGCCGGGTCGTCGTCCTTGGTCACGTGCCCGCCGTGCACGACCAGGCCCTGCGCGCCGACTTCGGCCGCTGCCTTGGCCTGCTGGGTGACCGCCTTGCGGGACGGGATGCGGATGCGGTTGTTCAGCGAGGCGACGTTGATGACGTACGGGGAGTGCACGAACACCGCGAGTTCGCTGTCCCGCAGCTGGGCGGCCTGCGGGTGCGGCTTCGGGGCTTTCCAGCCCTGCGGCTCGGACAGGAAGAACTGCACGACCTCCGCACCCCGCTCGGTGGCGGCGGTCAGCGGGTCGTCGTCGCGGACGTGGGCCCCGATGCGCATGGCCGCAGCTTACGAGCGAGCCCGGACAGCGCGGCGGCCGGACCCGGCGCCGGATTCCCAGGATGCGGATTCCGCCGGTTTTTCACTGCACTGGCCGTCACTCAGCGCGCTGATCCACGTTATTTTCACCGGAGGGTGTTAATCGCTGTCACGCGGCGGTGATCTTCGGGGAGGAACCATGAGCGACGGCCTGGCCGCCGATCAGCAGTCGAACGCGCAGGTGAACCCACTGGTCAGCGAACGTCCGCCGAGCAAGGCGATGGGCCGGGTGCTCGCCGCGGGCGCGGCAGGAGCGTTGGTCACCGCGAGCACCCTGCTCGGCGCGGGTACCGCGAACGCCGCCGGCTCCGCGGTGATCGAGCAGTGCACCGGAAGCACCGACAGCAGCGAGTTCGGCCAGCGCATCGTGGCCAGCCCGGCCGCGCTGGACGCGAAGGTGGAGCAGGCCGTGCTGCTGGCGTTCCCGCTGCAGTTCGACCTCGCCAAGCAGGCGAAGGAGGAGTTCAGCGGCAGCGGGTCGGTCGGCCTCGGCACCGTCGGCGAGGAGACCCAGACCTTCTCCGGTCAGAACCTCGCGGACGCTTTCGCCGGGCAGATCGAAGGTCTCTCCGGGCTGCAGGACAAGGGCTCCGAGGTGAGCACCCACGTCCGCAACCTCGCCGCGCTCGGCTGCATCGGCGGCGCGCGGGTGCCGGGTCAGGAGCAGCCGCCACCGCCGCCACCGGAGCCCGCGCCCGAACCCGAGGAACCCAGCGAGCAACCCGCACCACCGTCGGCCGAACCCGGCGTTCCTGCGGACGACGAGACTTCCGCGCCGGTCGCGGCGCCGGGCACGCCGCGCGCCGACCCGCGCGTCGGGACTTCCGCGCCGGTCGTCGTGGTGCCGCCGAACTACGGCTCGGCCGCGCCCGGAACACTGCCGCCGTGGGCGCAGTCGCAGTTCGGCGCGGCACCCGGATTCGCCCCGAACGTGGGTGATCTGCGCGAACAAGCCGCCGCGAAGCAGCGCGAGCAGCGGGAGAACGCCGCGCAGCAAGAGGTCCGCGCCGCGGGCAAGGCCGAGACGCTGCCTGCCGGGCAGGACAACCGAGTCGCGCTGCCGGTGCTCATCGCCGCGATCTCGCTGGCCGGGGTGACCGCCGCGCTGGTGCGCACCTGGGTGCTGCGCCGCGCCTGATGCGGAATTGCTTGCGGCCGGCCGCCTCGCCGACCGGCCCGGAAACCTTGAGGCACTCGTACCCACCGGACCGGCGCGCGGCGCACCCGCCACGCGGTCCTGTCGGGGCAGGTTGCTAGCCTGGTCGACGTTCGTGGACGCGAACGACCCTCCTGCCACGGAAAGTCCGTGGCCGTGAGTCCACAGGAGGTGAGTGGTCCTCATGCGTCATTACGAGCTCATGGTCATCCTCGACCCGAGCCTGGACGAGCGCAACGTGCCGCAGTCCCTGGAGAACTTCCTCAAGGTCATCCGCAACGATGGCGGCAGCATCGAGAAGCTCGAAGTCTGGGGCCGTCGCCGGCTCTCCTACGAGATCGACAAGCACGCCGAGGGCATCTACGTCGTGCTGGACATCAACAGCGAGTCCGCCTCGATCAAGGAGCTGGACCGCCAGCTCAACCTGAACGAGAACGTGCTGCGCACCAAGGTGCTGCGGCGCGTGGTCGAGCCGCGCAAGGCCGCCCGCGTCGCCCGCGCCGCGGCGAAGGCGAACAAGCAGACCGCCTCGGCCTGAGCACCCGATCGGACCTCCCGCCCCGGCGGCAGGCGGTTCGCGCCTCGCTGAATCCGCACGGCAAGACAGTTCCCGCACCTCAAGGACGGAGTCCAGGCGATGGCCGGTGAAACGGTAATCACGGTGGTCGGCAACCTCACCGCCGATCCGGAACTGCGCTTCACGCCCTCCGGTGCCGCGGTCGCGAACTTCACGATCGCTTCCACACCGCGGACCTTCGACCGCCAGAGCGGCGAGTGGAAGGACCAGGAAGCGCTGTTCATGCGCTGCAACATCTGGCGGCAGGCGGCGGAGAACGTGGCCGAGACGCTGACCCGCGGGATGCGGGTCGTCGCGCAGGGCCGGTTGCGCCAGCGCTCCTTCGAGACGAAGGAAGGCGAGAAGCGCACGGTCGTGGAGCTGGAGGTCGACGAGATCGGGCCGTCGCTGAAGTACGCGACCGCCAAGGTGAACAAGATCAGCCGCGGCGGCGGTGGCGGTGGTTTCGGCGGTGGCGGCGGTTCTTCCGCGCCCGCCGACGACCCGTGGGGCTCGGCCCCGCCCGCCGGTTCCGGCGGCGGGTTCAACGACGAGCCGCCGTTCTGACCGCCCGCGGCGCACCAGACTCGAGATAGCTTTTCAGGAGGAAGACCATGGCCAAGGCGCCGGTGCGCAAGCCGAAGAAGAAGGTCTGCGCGTTCTGCAAGGACCGCGCCGCGCAGAGCATCGACTACAAGGACACGACGCTGCTGCGCAAGTACATCTCCGACCGCGGCAAGATCCGCGCTCGTCGGGTGACCGGCAACTGCAGCCAGCACCAGCGCGACGTCGCCATCGCGGTGAAGAACGCCCGCGAGATGGCGCTGCTGCCCTACACCTCGACCGCCCGCTGATCCGGGACCGCTCGTCCGCCCCGCGGCGGGTGCCGCAGGGCGGCGGACGCGGTGCGGTCCCGTTAGGAACGCTAGAAGGAGACACGTCGTGAAGATCATTCTGACTGCGGACGTGACCGGCCTGGGCGAGTCGGGTGACATCGTCGAGGTCCGGGACGGCTACGGCCGCAACTACCTGCTGCCGCGCAACCTGGCGATCGTCGCCACCAAGGGCGCGCAGAAGCAGGTCGAGACCATCCGCCGCACACAGGAGGCGCGCCGGGTCCGGAACCTGGAGCACGCCCAGGAGCTCAAGCAGCAGCTGCAGGAGCTCGGCTCGGTGACGCTGACCGCGAAGGTGTCCAAGCAGGGCAAGCTGTTCGGTTCGATCACCCCGGCCGACGTGGTCGCCGCGGTGCGCAAGGCCGGTGGCCCGAACCTGGACAAGCGCTCGGTGGACCTGCGCGGGCACATCAAGGCGCTGGGCAAGCACGGCGTCGACGTGCGGCTGCACCCCGACGTGAAGGCGTCGGTCGACGTGCAGGTCGCGGCCGCGGACTGAACCACGGACCCCCGGCGGCCGAGGCGGTTGCGCCCGGTCGCCGCGGGGCGCCTCGACCGGTCCGGGAGCACTCGCTCCCGGACTCGGGTCGGCAACGTGCGTTGCGCCGTTCGAGTCTGGTTTGGACAGTGCTCCCCACTCGATCGGCCGCTTGACCGTGAGCAACGCGCGGTCGCCGGGCGCTGTGCCCGACACGCCGATGTGCGCAGTTGGCGCGACACGCCGAGGCTTTTCCACGAATTTCTTCCACACCGCATGCACAAGCTCTGACCTGCGGTGTTTAGATGATCTTCGTCGGTTGTCCCCAGGTTGTCCCCAGCTATCCACCCGAGTTGTGCACAGCTGTCCACCGACCTGTCCCCAGTTGTCCACAGGTTGTCCCGAGGCTTGTCCACAGCTCGGTTTGCCTGCTCCAAGCGGGCGATCTAGCTTCGCGAGCGCACTCGTGCGCAACGGTGGGTGATCATGCCGCGGCCGTCGGCCCGGGATCGCGCGTGCGCCGTACCCGGCGCCGCGCAGCAGCGGCACCCGGCGCGGGTTGCCCGATCAGCAATGCCACCGGTGTCGGTGGCGACGGCTCGGAGGTGACGGGTACCGGTGGCGTTAGCAGACGAGCGCGGTGTCGAGCCCGGCGACTACAGCGACAGCTTCGAGCGCCAGCCGCCGCAGGACCTCGCCGCCGAGCAGTCCGTGCTCGGCGGCATGATGCTGAGCAAGGACGCGATCGCGGACGTCGTCGAGGTGCTCAGCCCGAACGACTTCTACAAGCCGGCGCACCAGAAGATCTACGACTGCGTGCTGGACCTCTACGGCCGCGGTGAGCCCGCCGACGCGATCACCGTCTCGGCCGAGCTGGAGCGCCGCCAGGAACTGCTGCGCATCGGCGGCGCGCCCTACATGCACACGCTGATCGCGAGCGTGCCCACCGCCGCGAACGCGGGCTACTACGCGGAAATCGTCTCCGAGAAGGCGGTGCTGCGGCGGCTGGTCGAGGCGGGCACGCGCATCGTGCAGCTCGGCTACCACGGTTCGGAGGGCTCGGAGATCGAGGAGGTCGTGGACCGCGCGCAGGCCGCGATCTACGACGTGACCGAACGCCGCACCAGCGAGGACTACGCGGCGCTCGAAGACCTGCTCCAGCCGACGATGGACGAGATCGACGCCATCGCTTCGCGCGGCGGCGAGTCCCAGGGCATCCCCACCGGCTTCACCGACCTCGACGAGGTCACCAACGGGCTGCACCCGGGCCAGATGGTCATCGTCGCCGCCCGTCCCGGTGTCGGCAAAGCGCTCGCGCTGGACACGCCGCTGCCCACACCGGGCGGCTGGACCACGATGGGCGAGGTCGCCGCCGGTGACGAGCTGATCGGCGCGCACGGCAAGCCGGTGCGGGTGCTGCGCGCGACCGAGGTGCTCGACGACCGGCGCTGCTTCGAGGTGGAGTTCTCCGACGGCGCGTTGATCGTCGCCGACGCCGAGCACCAGTGGCGCCTCGCCGACGGCAGCGTGCGCACCACCGGCGAGTTGGCGCAGTCGGGTTCGCGTCCGGCGCTGCCCACCCACGCCGCGTTCGAGCTGCCGGAGCGGGAGCTGCCGGTGTCGCCTTACACGCTCGGCGTGTGGCTGGCCGCCGGGGATCGTTCCGGTGTGGTGCACGCGGAACCGGAGCTGCTCGAGCAGGCCGGTCTGCAGCCGCGGGTCGCGGCCGAGCAGGCCGGTGAGCCGGAGCAGGCCGAGCCCGAGCAGCACGCCGAGGCCGAGCAGCCCGCCGAGCCTGAGTCGTCCGCCGAGGCCGAGTCGTCCGGCGACGACGCCGAAGCGCCCGAATCCGCCGAGCCTGCGCAGGGCGACGAGAGCAGTCCACTTCGGACGGACGGGCCGGTCGAGTCGCCCAGCGCGAACTTCGACTCGGACATCGCCGGTGCGCTCGCCCGGCTCGGCGTGTGGGACGACCACGACGTCCCGCTCCGCTACTTGCGCGCAGGCCCGGAACAGCGGCGTGCGCTGCTGGCGGGCCTGCTCGACGCGGCGGGTTCGGTCTCCGCGGACGGCGCGCTGCGGCTCGAGGTCAGCGAGCCGATGTCGGTGCGCGTCCGGGAACTCGTGCTCAGCCTCGGCTACGCCTGCGGGGCGCGGCTCGCGGACTCCGCGGCGGACCGTTTCGACCAGGTGGTGCTGGTCTTTGACAGCGGTGCGGACGAGGTCTTCCGGCTCCCCGCGAAGAACGCCGAGCACAAGACCCACCGCCTGGACCGGACCCCGGCCGCGCGCGCCATCGTCGCCGTCCGCGAGGTCGCAGGCGTGCCGGTGCGCTGCGTGGAGGTCGACGCACCGGACCACCTCTACCTGGCCGGGCGCGGCATGGTGCCGACGCACAACTCCACGCTGGGCCTGGACTTCGCCCGCGCGGCCTCGATCAAGCACGGCATGGGCAGCGTGATCTTCTCGCTGGAGATGGGCCGCACCGAGATCGTGATGCGGATGCTGTCCGCGGAGGCCCGCATCCGGCTCGGCGACATGCGCGGCGGCCGGATGACCGACGACGACTGGACCCGGCTGGCCCGGCGGATGAGCGAGGTCAGCGAAGCGCCGCTGTTCGTGGACGACTCGCCGAACCTGACGATGATGGAGATCCGGGCGAAGGCCCGGCGGCTCAAGCAGCGCTCCGACATCCAGCTCGTCGTGGTCGACTACATGCAGCTGATGACCTCCGGCAAGCGGGTCGAGTCGCGCCAGCAGGAGGTTTCGGAGTTCTCCCGGAACCTGAAGCTGCTCGCCAAGGAACTGGAAGTGCCCGTGGTGGCGATCTCCCAGCTCAACCGCGGCCCCGAGCAGCGCAACGACAAGCGGCCACAACTTGCTGACCTGCGTGAAAGTGGCTCGCTGGAGCAGGACGCGGATATGGTGATCTTGATTCATCGCCCGGACGCGTTCGAGCGGGACGATCCGCGGATGGGTGAGGCGGACCTGATCCTGGCCAAGCACCGCGCCGGTCCGACCTCCACCGTGACCGTCGCGCACCAGCTGCACTACAGCCGTTTCGTGGACATGGCGCAGGAATGAGCCGGCCTGCGTAGAGCCGCGGTCGGCTTGCCGTGGCCCGTTTTCCTTGCGTGCAGCACCCCGGACGGGCATGCGCCGCCGCTGACTCGTCGGAGCAGCGGTTCGTTCGCCCGCCGTGCTGCACGTCGTGGCCGCCGATGACTCGATCCGGTTAGCACGCGGCAGGTGGTGGGTGCGGCCGACACGCCGATGCATCTTGTGCCCGAGTGATCACTGCGCGATGCCTACCCTCGATCACGAATGCACTGCGACGAAGGGTCGGCGATGCGCACCGTTTTCCTGCACGGCGAGGCGGACCGCTGCTCGGAGGCGGCTGCCGCGCTGTCCGAGCGGTTCGGGCCGCGCGCCGAGGCACCCGGTCTGATCACGGCGATGCTGCACGAGAAGGGCGTGCAGGACGGCCTGCTCACCCGGTGGACCGAGGCGGACGTGACCCGTTTCCTCGCCGACGTCGTGCCGCGCCGGATGGTGCTGCCGAACTGGTCGGCGGTGCCGCGGGTGCTGCACGAGTGGTTCGACTTCCTCGCTGCCGCGGGATTGCTGCTACCCGGCAGCGGCTCGCTGCGCGCGCTGCACGCGGCGGTTGATGCCGCGACTCCCGATTACCTCGATGCGATGGCCCGTCCCGCGAAGTGGGGAGCGGGCAAGTTCTGGGCATCCGAAGCGCGCGAGCGCGGTGTGGACCCGGACGATCCGGTGGAGTTCGAGCGGTTCGTCGCCGAGGCGCGGGACGGTGCCGCGGGACTTGATCACGACCTGCTGCACGCGATCGAAGAGAAGCCGGAGCCGGCGGACGCGCCCGCGTACTGGTTGCCGCCGGTACGGGTCCCGGACTCGAACACGCCGGGTGCTGAGGCGGAGCGGGCTCCCGTCCTGGAACGCATGAAGCTGCTGCACGAGTGGGTCGGCGCGGGCCGGGCGCTGATCGCAGGTTCGGAGGACGGCCTCGATGAGCTGGCGGGCGCGCTCGGCACCGACCGGTTCACGGCGGGCCTGACGCTGGAGTGGGCGAAGCGGGCGCACCTGGTGCGAACGACCGGCGACCGCCTGGTGCGCACCGAGATCAGTGCCGCGTTGCTGGCGGAACCCGGGGTGCTGTGGTCCCGGCTGTGGGAGCTCTTCCTGCAGTTGGAGGACGTTCTCGGTGATGAACCGGAGTTCCCCGCCGGCGATGCCGGCTTGCTGCTGGATCTGGTGCAGGCGGTGCTGACCGCGCTGTATTCGGAGACCGAGGCGGTGCCGGTGGAGCAGGTGGTGAGCCTGGCCGTTCATGCGCTGGCGGACGAGGACGAGTTGACCCCGGAATATCGCCGCGCGGTGCACCGCGCGGTCGGCCGCGTACTCGACCAGTGGGCCGTGCTCGGCGTGGTGCGCTGCGAGCCGACCGAGCTGCCGGAGCGCCTGGAGCGCATCGCCGAGCTCGCCCCGGAAGGCGAGCCGGACCGGACCGTCGTGGAGCTGACGCCGCTGGGCGTGCGGGCCGCGCACGGTTCGCTGGAGGAGTTCGGTTTCGTCGTGCCGACGGTCGCCGGAATGGCGGCGCTGCCTGCGGAAGTCGTCGTGCTCGCGTTGCCGGGCAGTCCCGCGGACGTGGTCGAGGAGGTCGTGGGCGACTGGGTCGCCCGGCGCGGGCGGGCCGCGGCCAGTGCCGAACTGGCCGAGGTGCTGCGCCGGGTGGACGACCCGGAACTGCGGCTGGGGGCGCTGTGGCTGCTGGAGCACACCGGCCAGGAGGGCGTCGCGGAAGTGCTCGGCCTGCGCGAGGATCCGTTGTGCGGCGCGGCTGCGCGGATGTGGCTGCGGGTTCGGCCGGTGGAGACCGAGGTGGCGTTGCAGCACGGCGACGAACTGGCGGTCTCGCTGGACGCCATGGTGGTCACCGCGCAGGAGGATCCGGCCGCGTTCCTCGCGGATTTCCAGGCCCGCCCGGACCAGCTCGCCTTCGTCGACGAGCTCGCCCGCACCCGGCACGCCCGCGCGGACCTGCTGCTCGGCCTGCTCGCCCAGCAACATCCGGACCACCAGGTCTCCGCCGCTGCCCGCCGCCATCTCGCCCACCGCACCGCCGACGAACCCGCCTGAACAGCGGGCCGGTATACCCGAGCGCACGGTTTGACCGAGCGCGGTCGATGCGCACGAACCCGAGCGCAGTGGGCGCTCGGGCTGATCGGGCTGATCGGGCTGGCTCCGTTGTGGCGGCGGTACATGCTCTCCGGGATCGCGGACACCGTCGCGGCGGTAGAGCGCGAAGCGGCGATGTGACCGGCTATGCGCACGCCGTTGCTGCCGGCGTCAGCCGCGGGCGAGGTCGCGGAGGGCTTCGGGGAGTTCGCTGATGTCTCCGAGCACCCGGTACGCGCCGGCCAGGGCGTCCTCGGCGGGCGGGAAGTGCGCGTTCGGCACCGCGAACACGGTGGCGCCGGAAGCGGCGGCCGCGCGCAAGCCGTTGCTGGAGTCTTCGACGGCGACGGACTCCGCCGCCGAGACGTCGAGCCCTCGCGCGGCTTCCAGGTAGACGTCCGGGGCCGGTTTGCCTGCGCCGACCTCTTCGCTGGAGATCGTGTAGCCGACCGTTGCCCCGGCGCTTTCCAGGAAGGCCCGGATGATGCGCGGTGGTGCGGAGCTCGCGATCGCGGTCCGGTACTCGGCCGCGATCGTGCGCAGGGTTTCCGCCGCGCCCGGCAGTACCGGGGGATCGTTGCGGTAGACCTCGGCCATCCCGTCGATGACGGTCTCGGCGGCTTGCTCCGGCGTGAGCTGAGCCCCCAGTTCCGCCACCACGTAGCGGGACCATTCCGGAGTGCTCATGCCCATCATGGCCTCGGTCGCGCCTTCGGTCCATCGACCACCGTGGGCGTCGACGGTTTCGCGGCGAATCCGATCCCAGAGGTGTTCGGAGTCGACGAGCACGCCGTCGAGGTCGAACAGCACAGCAGCAGGTTGCACACCTCGATCATAAGAGCCGCGCTGCACGACCGGCGCTTCGGCGAGGGATGTCCGTGCTGCCCCCGACGCAGCACGGACACCGCTGTTCGAGCGACCAGCTGACACCGCCGGTCTCGAACACCGTTGCTGCGTCGGGCGATTCGCGCAATGTGTGCCTGCTCATGCCCGCTGGTTCCGCAGCCACCTAAAAGTTAGCATGGCGAACGAAATTGTGGTGGATGTCCGTTCCACCCACATCGACCTGGCGAGGAGGCGCGGCCGATGAGCGGCGCGCACGACGTCCGGCTGCTGGACGTCTTCAAAGGCCAGCCCAAGGCCGTGTGGGTCACCGCGTTCGCCGCGGTGATCGCCTTCATGGGAATCGGGCTGGTCGATCCGATCCTGCTGTCCATCGCCGAGGCGCTGCACGCCGGGCCGGAGCAGGTGACCCTGCTGTTCTCCTCCTACCTGGGCGTACAGGTCATCGCGATGCTGATCACCGGCGCGTTCAGCGCCCGGTTCGGTGCCAAGCGCACCGTCGTGACCGGCCTGGTGCTGATCGTGCTCGCCACCATCGCGTGCGCGGTCGCCGGTTCGATCGGGCAGCTCGTCGCGCTGCGCGCGGTGTGGGGACTGGGCAACGCCTTCTTCATCGCGACGGCGCTGTCGGTGATCGTCGGTGCGGCCAGCGGCGGGCAGCAGGCCGCGGTCCTGCTCTACGAGGCCGCGCTCGGCATCGGCCTGTCCACCGGCCCGCTGCTGGGAGCACTGCTCGGCAACATCTCGTGGCGCGGACCGTTCGCGGGCACCGCGGTGCTGATGGCGATTGCGCTGATCCTCTCGGCCGGGTTCCTGCCCGCCGACGACAAGGACCCGTCGAAGCGGCAGCGGATCCGGCTGCTCGACCCGTTGCGCGCGCTCGGGCACGGCGGCCTGCTGCGCACCGCGGTCGGCTCGGCGTTCTACACCGCGGCGTTCTTCATCGTGCTGGCTTGGGCGCCGTTCGTGCTGGAGTTCGGCGCGATCGCGGTCGGGCTGGTGTTCTTCGGCTGGGGGCTGTGCGTGGCGGTGGCCGGGGTGACGCTGGCGCCGCGGCTGGCAGCGCGGTTCGGCGAGGCCGGCGGCACCGTGATCGCGGTGCTGATCTACGCGGTGCTGCTGTTCGCGATGGCGATCGGCACCAAGCCGGTCGTGGTGGTCGCGGTGATCTTCAGCGGTATCGCATCCGGGCTGTTGAACACCCTGTTCACCGGCACGGCGATGAGCATCAGCAACGCGCCGCGGCCGGTGGCCAGCGCGGGCTACAACTTCTGCCGCTGGCTCGGCGGTGCCCTCGCGGCGACGCTGGTCGGCCACGTCGCGGAGTGGCTGGGTTCGCCGCACGCCCCGTTCGCGGTCGCCGCGGTGTCCTGCCTGGTCGCGGCCGCGCTGCTGGCGGTCGACCTGCGCAAGCGGCGCGATCCGCACCAGGTGCCCAGCGAGGCCGCTCTGGTCGGCGAGGAGTTCTGACCCGCGGACGCTCAGGAGGCCCGTCGCAGCTCCAGGTAGAGACGGCTCCACGACTCCGGTGTTAGATCTCGCGGCAACGACGCGGCCGGGAGCCAGCGCGGCACCCGGCCGTGGTTGCGGTGGACGATCTCGCCGATGCCGTGCCCACGTCCGGTGAACACCGCTTCCACGAAGTCCTGGAACGGTCCGCGTTCGGCGAACGGCAGCGCGGGGTCCGGCCTGCGGTCGATGCGCAGCAGACCACCGTCGACCGCGGGCCTCGGGTGGAAGGCACGCGCCGGAATCCGGTCGTGCAGCCGGAACTCGTACCACGGCGCCCACTGGGCGTTGAGCATCGAGCCGCCGACGCCGCGCTTTCGCGCCACGTCCCACTGCACCAGCAATACCGCGCGTCGCCAGGCCGGGATGTCGAGCAGCCGCCGCGTCATGGCGGTGGTGAGCCCGTAAGGCAGGTTGCCGACGACGTCGAACGGGCCTGCCGGAAAGCGGAACCGCAGCATGTCGCAGCGCACGACGCGGACTCGGGACCACTTGCCGCGCAGTCGGGCCGCCCAGCGCGGGTCGAGTTCTACGGCGGTCACCGGGTGCCCGGTCGCGGCGAGCCGACCGGTCAGCGCGCCGCCGCCGGCGCCGAGTTCGACCAGCGGACGCCCGTCGCGCGGATCCAGCAGTTCCAGCACGCGCGCGGGCACCTGCGGGTCGATGAGGAAGTTCTGGCCGAGTTCGCGGCTCGCACGGGACGTGCGGGAAGGCATGGGTGCTCCAGCGTTCGCGGGACCGGGGAACACCGGGTCTCGCGTCGGCCGGGACGTGTGGCTGCGCGCGCGGCGGATGCCGATAGGCCCGCGGCGGCCGTGCTGAGCGGCTCAGCTGCGCCGCGCGGGTACGAGGCGGCGGAACACGCCCCGGGGACGGACCCGGGCGCGTGGCGGCTCACCGGAAAGCGGAAGTCCGGTGGTCGCTCAGCTGTTCCGCGGCCGGATGACGAACGCTGCACATGCCATGCCGGGCAAGCTAGCCGAGCCCGGACACCGGCGCGAACGAATTTTGCTCGCACTGCGTGTCCGGCCGGGAGCGTCGGAGCTACCGGATCGGCCGATTGCGGATTCGAGTGCGCACCGCGCGTCATGAGTTCGGGCGCTGTTCACCTGACGGTCCAGGATTTCTCGCCTGCCCGGCATAGCGTTCGGATGTTCCCGACTGACCCCTGGAGGGCCGCTTGACTCCCCGATCGGACAGCGGGCGGGTCGTCCCGCTCCCACTCCTGTCCCACCACTCCGCGCGGCGTTCCGCCGTGACCTGCAAGTACCGCTGCGGCAACGCTTGCGCGCACGAGGCGCCGAACACTTCGGACAACGGCTACTTCGGTGACGTCGTGGAACGGGTGCTCAACCGCCGCGGCGCCCTCAAAGCAGGCGGCGTGCTGGCGCTCGCGGTCGGCGGCACCGCGCTGTCCGGGTCGGCCGGCGCGCTGTCCGGCACCGCGGCAGCGGCACCGGGCGAGTTCGCAGGCCGCGGCGTGCCCGGTACCGACTTCACCCCCGTCGCGCCGAACAAGGACGACCGGGTCACCGTCCCCGAGGGCTACCGGCAGGACATCGTGATCCGCTGGGGAGACCCGGTGCTGCCCGGCGCGCCCGAGTTCGACTTCCACCACCAGAACTCCGCGGCGCAGGAAAAGCAGTTCGGCTACAACAACGACTTCGCCGGGTTCGTCCCGCTGGACAGCACCGGCGAGCGCGGCCTGCTCGTGGTGAACCACGAGTACAGCACCGAGCCGCACATGTTCCCGGACTACGACGCCGAGAACCCCACCGAGGAGCACGCCCGGATCGCGTGGGCCGCGCACGGTCTTTCCGTGGTCGAGGTGACCCGCGAACCCGGCAAGGGGCTCACCCCGAAGATCGGCAAGTACAACCGCCGGATCACGCTGAACACCGAGTTCGAGGTTCGCGGCCCGGCCGCGGGCAGCGAGCACCTGAAGACCTCCGCGGACCCGACCGCCACCAAGGTCTTCGGCACTCAGAACAACTGCTCGGGCGGGGTCACTCCGTGGGGCACGATCCTGTCCGGCGAGGAGAACATCCACCAGTACTTCGCCAACTCGGACAAGGTCACCGACCCGGTCGCCAAGCAGCGCTACGAGCGCTACGCGATCGGCACCGGCGTCTCGGAGCGCAAGTGGGAGCGGTTCGACAAGCGCTGGGACGTCCCGCGGGAGCCGAACGAGCCGAACCGGTTCGGCTGGATCGTGGAGATCGACCCGAACGACCCGGAGTCCACCCCGATCAAGCACACCGCGCTGGGCCGGTTCAAGCACGAGGCCGCGACCATCCAGGTCGCCGACGACGGCCGGGTCGCGGCCTACCTGGGCGATGACGAGCGGTTCGAGTACGTCTACAAGTTCGTCTCGAACGGCCGGATCAAACCGGGCCGCAGCGCGCACGCGCGCAGGCACAACTCCGCGCTGCTCGACGACGGCACGCTCTACGTCGCCAAGTTCACCGGCAACAGCCCGGAGTCCGAGATCGACGGCTCCGGCAAGCTGCCCGCCGACGGCCACTTCGACGGTGCGGGCGAGTGGATCAAGCTGGCCAGCGGCGACGAGTCGTTCGTGCCCGGGTTCACCGCCGAAGAGGTCTACGTGTTCACCCGGCTCGCCGCCGACGCGGCCGGTGCCACCAAGATGGACCGGCCCGAGGACATGGAGCCGAACCCGGTCAACGGCCGCATCTACTGCGCGCTGACGAACAACTCCAACCGCGGCTCGGCGGGCAACGCCGGGCCGGACGAGGCGAATCCGCGCGTGGAGAACAAGCACGGGCACGTGCTGGAGGTCGACGACGACACCACCGGTACCCGGTTCGGCTGGAACCTGCTGCTGGTCTGCGGCGACCCGAACGATCCGGGCACCTACTTCGGCGGCTTCGACAAGAGCGCCGTCAGCCCGATCTCCTGCCCGGACAACGTCGCCTTCGACCGGTTCGGCAACCTGTGGATCACCACCGACGGCAACGAGCTCGGCTCCAACGACGGGTTGTTCGCGGTGCCGGTGGAAGGCCCGGAGCGCGGGCAGGTCAAGCAGTTCCTGACCGTTCCGGTCGGGGCCGAGACCTGCGGCCCGGTGATCCTCGAAGACCTGATCACGGTCAACGTGCAGCACCCCGGTGAGGACGCGGAGGACCCGCAGCACCCGACCTCGCACTGGCCGGACGGCGGCACTTCGGCGCCCCGGCCCGCGGTGGCGGTCGTCTACCGCGAAGACGGAGGCCGGATCGGCGTGCGCTGATCCGGCCCGGCGAGCGCGGGGGCCTTCCGAACCCGGGAGGCCCCCGTTGCGCTCTGGTTGGTCCCCGAATACGGGCTGAGCGGCCAACTCGCCGCGTGCGGGTCGGCACGTCGGCAGCGGGCCGGCTCTCCGAGACGGCCCGGCTCGTCGAGCGCGGACTAGCTCTCCGCCGGCGATTCCTTCTCCGCGCCCCGCCCGGTCTGCGCGGGCGTCGCGCGCAGCGCGACCGCCACGAACGCCGCCGCGATCATGACCAGGCCGACGACCCACAACCCGGCCCGCTGCGATCCCGTCACGTCGCGCAGCGCACCGGTGACGTACGGCGCGGCGAACCCGCTGATGTTGCCCAGCGAGTTGATCAGCGCGATACCGCCCGCGGCAGCGGCCCCGGACAGGAACGTGCTCGGCAACGCCCAGAACGTCGGAAGCGCCGCGCACACCCCCACCGCGCACACCGTCACCGCGATCATCGCCAGGATCGGGTTGCCCAGGTACAGCGCGATGGGAATGCACACCCCGCCGAGCAGCATCGGCAGCGCCACGTGCCAGACGCGCTCGCGGGTGCGGTCGCCGTGGGCGGCCCAGAACACCATCGCCACCGCGCCGATCACGTACGGCACCGCTGTGACCAGGCCGGACTGCACGGTGGAGAGCTTGGTGCCGTACTGCTGCTCAAAGCCGTCGATGATCGTCGGCAGGAAGAACCCGAGCGCGTATAGCCCGTAGGAGATCCCGAAGTAGACGAACGCCAGCGCCGGGATCCGCGGGTGCGTCAGCGCCTTGCGCAGCGGCCAGTGGTGCGCCTGCTCCGTTTCGCGCCGCTCGGCCGCCAGCTGTTCGCCGAGCCATTCCCGTTCGCCCGCGGTGAGCCACTTGGCCTGCTCCGGGCGGTCGGTCAGGTAGAACCAGGTCGCCACGGCCAGCAGCATCGCGGGCACGCCTTCGACCAGGAACATGAACCGCCAGCCGGACAACCCGAACACCCCGTGCCCGGCGTCGATCAGCAGGCTGGACACGGTCGCGCCGATGGCGCTGGAGACCGGCACCGCGGTCATGAACAGCGCGACCGCCTTCGCCCGCTGCGCGGCCGGGAACCAGTAGGTCAGGTACAGGATGATGCCGGGGAAGAACCCGGCCTCGGCGATGCCCAGCAGGAACCGCAGCACGATCAGCCCGGTCGCGCTCGGCACGAACGCCATGATCGTGGCCAGCACACCCCAGGTGATCATGATCCGGGCCAGCCAGCGGCGCGCGCCGAACCGGTGCAACGCCAGGTTGCTCGGCACTTCCAGCACCAGGTAGCCGAGGAAGAAGATGCCCGAGGCGAGCCCGAACGCGGTGGCGGTCATGCCGAGTTCGTCGTTCATGCCGTTCGGACCGGCGAACCCGATGTTGACCCGGTCCAGGTAGTTGACGAAGTACAGCAGGCACAGGAAGGGCATCAGCCGGAGCGAGACCTTGCGCAGGACCCGGTTGCCGGCGGCGGCATCGGTGCTGTTCACCGGAACGTCCTATTCCGCACCGCTGACGCGGGTCAAGCCCGCCGCCCGCGAAGAGGTCCCCGGCACAGTGTGCGCGAACGTGCGACCGATACGATTCAGAACATGGCACAACGTCCGATTGCCCTGGTCACAGGCGCGTCCCGTGGAATCGGGGCCGCCGTCGCACGCTCCCTGGCCGAGACCCACGACGTGCTGCTGGGTGGCCGGGACGGCGGGGCGTTGCGGACCCTGGCGAGCCAGGTCGAAGGTGCGAAGCCGTGGCCGGTGGAGCTGACCGATTCCGCGTCGGTGGCCGACGCGGTCTCCGGCATCGATCGGCTGGACGTGCTGGTGCACAGCGCGGGCCTGGTGGAGCTCGGCCCGGTCTCCGATCTGCCGGTGGATTCGTGGCGTCGCACGTTCGAGCTGAACCTGTTCGCGGTCACCGAGCTGACCCGGCTGCTGCTGCCCGCGCTGCGGGCGGCGGAGGGCCACGTCGTGCTGGTCAACTCGGGATCCGGACTGTCCGCGAAGCCAAACTGGGGCTCCTACGCCGCCAGCAAGTTCGCGCTGCGGGCGTTCGCGGACACCCTGCGCGCCGAGGAAGCGGACGTGCGGGTGACCTCGGTCTTCCCGGGCCGGGTGGACACCGACATGCAGCGCGAGGTGCGCGTTTCCGAAGGCGGCGAGTACCAGCCGGAGCACTACCTGCGCCCGGAGTCCGTCGCCGCCCCGGTCGTTTCCGCGGTGCACGCCTCCCGCGACGCGCACCTCACCGAGATCGTCGTCCGCCCGTCCTGAGCACTTCTCGCTCGTAATAGCGAGCAGTCGATACTCACGCCTATTCATCGGCGCTACCGCATGAGCGCATGAAAAAGGGAGGGTGCCAGGGGTGCCCTCCCTTTTTCGCTGCGCAGCGGCTACATGACCTGAATCTCGACCCGGCGATCGCTTTCCTGGTTCCCTTGCGCGGCACCTCGTCCGACGGCTTCGAGGCGCTCCGCGGGCACTCCGGCCTCCTTGAACTTGTCGGCGACGGCTTGCGCCCGCTGCTGGGACAATTCCTGGTCCTGCGGCTTCGGTGTGCCGGTGTTGGCGATGAACCCGGCGATGGTGAACCGCAGCTCCTGCGGGGCCGACTTGGCCAGCTCGGCCGCCTTGGTGGCGGTCTGCTTGCCCTGCTCGGTCAGGTTCGCGGTGTCCGGTTCGAAGGTGATCGGGCGCTGCTGCAGCGCCTGATCGATCTGCTGCTGCAGCGCCGCCTTCGCTGCGCCCGGGTCAGGCTTCGGGGGCTGCTGCTGTTGCTGCTGCTCGGGCGCCGGTGCTGCGGGTGGCACCTCGCCCTCTTGGCCCCCTTGGCCCTGCTGCTGTCCGCCGGAGCACCCGGCCACCAGCGCCGCGGCGAAAGCGATTCCGGCGACGGCGTTCGTGGCTTTGATTCGGTCCATGCCAACCTCCGCTGTCGGGAGCTCGCCGGACGTTCCGCCGGCGCGTCGTCCGACCGGTGGCCCCGTGCCACGGACCCGGACCGCCCGGCGAGCGGGGTGTGCTCCATTCCATTCCGAGCGGTCCGGTTGAGCAGGTCGAGCGACCCAGCGCAACGCGAACGTGTGATGTCCGCGATCGAACGTGAACCGATTTCGCCTCCCCGCCTCGACAGAAGTTACTGCTAAGTAATACGCTCGGGTTACCGACGAGTAAGGCCATGTCCGACACAAGCGGGGCCGGCTCGGACCACCAGTGCGCGCAGAGGGAGCCTCGAATGGGCCACTACAAGAGCAACATCCGCGACCTCGAATTCAACTTGTTCGAGGTGTTCAAGGTGCAGGACCGGCTCGGCACCGGCGCCTTCGAGCAGTCCGATGAGGACACCGTCCGCGGTGTGCTCACCGAGCTGAACACGCTGGCCACCGGCCCGCTCGCGGAGTCCTTCGAAGAGGGTGACCGCACCCCGGCCCAGTTCGACCCCAAGACGCACTCGGTGACGCTGCCCGAGGCGTTCAAGAAGTCCTACCAGCAGGTCATGGACGGCGAGTGGTGGCGGCTCGGGCTGCCCGACGAGCTCGGCGGCTACGGCATCCCGCCCACCGTGCAGTGGGCGTCGGCCGAGCTGATGCTCGGGGCCAACCCGGCGATCTTCATGTACATGGCCGGGCCGAACTTCGCGACGATCCTGTGGAACAACGGCACCGAGCAGCAGCGCCGCTGGGCCGAGCTGATGATCGAGCGCGGCTGGGGCGCCACGATGGTGCTGACCGAGCCGGACGCGGGCTCCGACGTGGGCGCCGGTCGCACCAAGGCCGTGCAGCAGGATGACGGCTCGTGGCACCTGGAGGGCGTGAAGCGGTTCATCACCTCCGCCGACCAGGACATGACCGAGAACATCATGCACCTGGTGCTGGCCCGCCCCGAAGGCGAAGGCATCGAGAACAAGCCCGGCACCAAGGGCCTGAGCCTGTTCCTGGTGCCGAAGTTCCACTTCGACGACCAGAGCGGTGAGTCCGGCGCGCGCAACGGCGCCTACGTCACCAACGTCGAGCACAAGATGGGCCTGAACGCCTCGGCGACCTGCGAGCTGACCTTCGGCCAGCACGACGTCCCGGCGAAGGGCTGGCTGCTCGGCGAGGTGCACGACGGCATCGCCCAGATGTTCCAGGTCATCGAGTACGCGCGGATGATGGTCGGCACCAAGGCCATCGGCACGTTGTCCACCGGCTACCTCAACGCGCTGGAGTACGCCAAGGAGCGGGTGCAAAGCGCCGACCTGACCCGGACCACGGACAAGACCGCCCCGCGGGTCACGATCACCAACCACCCCGACGTGCGCCGGATCCTGATGCTGCAGAAGGCGTACGCGGAGGGGCTGCGCGCGGTGTACCTGTACACCTCGACCTACCAGGACCAGATCGCGCAGGGCAAAGCCACCGGAGCGGACGTCGCGCTGGCCGAGCAGGTCAACGACCTGCTGCTGCCGATCGTCAAGGGCGTGGGCTCGGAGCGGGCCTACGAGATGCTGACGCTGTCGCTGCAGACCCTCGGCGGCTCCGGCTACCTGCAGGACTACCCCATCGAGCAGTACATCCGGGACGCCAAGATCGACAGCCTGTACGAGGGCACCACGGCGATCCAGGCGCAGGACTTCTTCTTCCGCAAGATCGTGAAGAACAACGGCGCGGCGCTCGGGCACATCGCCGAGCAGGTGCAGCAGACGCTGCAGGCCGACGGCGCCGACGACCGGCTGAAGGAAGAGCGGGCGCTGGTCGCGCAGGCGTTGGACGACGCGCAGGCCACCCTCGGCGCGGTGTTCGGGTTCCTGACCTCCGCGCAGGAGGACGTCAACAACGTCTACAAGGTCGGCCAGCACGCCGTGACCGTGCTGATGAGCATGGGCGACCTGCTGATCGGCTGGCTGCTGCTGCGCCAGGCCGAGGTGGCCCAGGCCGCGCTGGACGCCGGAGCCTCCGCCAAGGACCAGCCCTACTACCAGGGCAAGGTCGCGGTGGCGCGGTTCTTCAGCAAGAATGTGCTGCCGGAGCTGGCCTCCCGGCGCAAGATCGTCGAGTCCGCCGACAACGCGATCATGGACCTGGACGAGGCCGCTTTCTGATCGTCCCGGACGAAACGAGGCGGGCGCCCCACATCGGGGCGCCCGCCTTTTTCGTCGGTGCGGGTCAGGGCCGCACGAGCGTCTTGAGCGACTCGCGGTCGGCCATCCTGCGGTAGCCCTCCGGGACGCCGTCCAGGTCGGTGGTGTGGTCGAACACCCGGCCCGGCTGGATCTTGCCGGAGAGCACGTCCGGCATCAGCTCCTCGATGTAGGCGCGGGCGGGGCACACGCCGCCGCCGAGCGCGACGTTGCGCATGAAGATCTCGCGCACGTCGACGCCCTCGCCGTCCTGCGGCACGCCGACGTAGCCGACGCCGCCGCCGTCCCGGGCCAAGCGCAGCGCCATGCTCAGCGAGTCGCCGGTTCCGACGCACTCCAGCACCGCGTGCGCGCCCTGTCCGCCGGTCAGCTCGCGCAGCCGCTCGACGCCCTCGGCGCCGCGTTCCGGGATCACGTCGGTGGCGCCGAACTCGCGGGCCAGGTCGGTGCGGTCGGTGTGCCTGCCCATGATGACGATCCGCTCGGCACCGAGCCGGGACGCGGCCAGCACCCCGCTGACACCGACGGCGCCGTCACCGACGACGGCCACCGTGTCGCCCTTGCGCACCCCGGCGGAAACCGCGGCGTGGTGCCCGGTCGGGAACACGTCGGCGAGCGTCAGCAGCGAGGGCAGCAGCGCGTCGTCCGGCTCCACCGGCAGCTTCACCAGCGTGCCGTCCGCGACCGGTACGCGGACCGCCTCGCCCTGCGCCCCGTCGTTGCCGGGCGAGCCCCAGATACCGCCCTGCACGCATGAGGTGTGCAGCGAATCCCGGCAGAACTCGCATTCGCCGTCGGAGTAGGTGAACGGGGAAACGACCAGGTCGCCCCGTTGCAGACCGGTCACCGCCGAGCCGGTCTCCTCGACGACGCCGATGAACTCGTGGCCGATCCGCTGGCCCTGCTCGTCGGCGC
Organism: Saccharopolyspora galaxeae; assembly: GCF_016526145.1. Classification (GTDB taxonomy): domain Bacteria; phylum Actinomycetota; class Actinomycetes; order Mycobacteriales; family Pseudonocardiaceae; genus Saccharopolyspora_C; species Saccharopolyspora_C galaxeae. The sequence continues at coordinate 65,333 of NZ_JADDUE010000001.1, read as the reverse complement.
CCATGCTCTTGTACGGCCACAGGTCGCTGCCGCACACGCAGGTCAGGCTCACCCGCACGATGGCGTCGGTCGGCTCGAGCAGCGCCGCGTCGGCGACCTGCTCCACGCGCACGTCCCCCGCACCGTGGATCACGGTGGCACGCATTCGGACACCTCCGGAATCGATTCGTCTTCCCCTGGTTCGACGTCCGGAGCGGATGCACGTATTTCGATCCGGGCATGTGGGAAGACTCACCGCAGCGCGAAAAGGCCGGCCCCCTTCCGCGCGGGAAGAGGGCCGGCCAGGTCGGTTCGCGCCGGTCAGGGCTTGGGCGGTGGCGGCCCGCAGTGGATGATCGGCTGCGGGTTGTACACCGTCTTGCTGGGCTTCTCGGTGGTCACCTTGCCCGTCTTGACGTCTCGCAGGGTGCGGGTGTCGGTGACGGTGAACCCGCCGGTGCCCTTGCTGGTGCTGCACGGCTGCCCCGGCGGGACGACCTTCTCGTGCGGCGGCTTCTCATCCGTGCGCGGACCGGTCTGCGAGGTCACGTCGTACTGCTTGGTGCCCCAGAACTGGATCTTGATCGAGGACGGCGTCCACTGCGTCGTGATCATGACCCCGCTGTTGAGGGTGTTCTTGAACTTCACGTCGATGACGCTGCTGCCGTCCGGGTTCTGGAACACCGTCGCCTCGCGACCCGGGGGGTAGCGGCTGATGTAGTAGCTGTGCTCCTTGTGCTCCACGTCCTTCACGCCTGCGAAGTAGGAGGCGTTGTAGAGCGTGGTGGCGAACTGCGAGATCCCGCCGCCGACGGCCTTCGCCGGGCGGCCGTCCTCGATGATCCCGGACTCGACGTAACCCTGCGGAACGCCGCGCGGGCCGGTGTGGCCGTTCAGGCTGAACGTCTCGCCCGGTTTGATGACCGCGCCGTTGACCTGCTCGGCGACCCGCCGGATGTTCGCCCCGGAGGCGGGCTCGAACCCGCCGGTCTCGAACTCGCTGATGACCTCGCGGATGCCGAGCCCGTTGGCCTGCTCGGTGGTGAACGGCGGCGGCTGCTGCTGGTAGATCGCCTGGACGCTGCGACCGTCCCGCTTCTTGTAGATGTCCAGCAGCTTCTCGAAGCTCTTGTTCCAGTCCACCCCGCGGCCTTCGACCGACGGGCGGACCACCGGTTTGCCGCCTTCGAGCACGATCTGGGCGTCCTGGCCGGGCTTGATCGTGTCGCGCAGCTGCGGTTCCACCCCGCCGACCACGGCCGGGACGTCCACGCCCGCGCGCAGGCCGCCGTCGCCGTCCGGCTCGAAGCGCAGCGAGGCCGCGATGGTCTCCGGGGAGATCGCGGCGTCGTGCCCCTCACCGCGGACGGTCACCGGACCGGACACCGCCGGCTGCGCGACCTCGCGCAGCGCCTTCTGCACGCCTTCCTTGGTGGTGGTCACCGGCTGCTCGGAGTACGGGATCCGCACCGGGCCGTTGATCGCCCACTTCGACAACACCACGTCGGTCGCCGACGAGAGGTCGACCGTGCGGCCCGTGACCGGGTCCACCGGCACCGGAGTCGCGCCCTCGAAGCGGATGGTGCCCTCCGCGGGCGCGCGGTCCAGCTGCGGTTTCACCTGTTCCAGGGCCTGGCGGACCTGAGCGCGGTCGGCCGAGCTGGCGGGGGTGATCTCGCGTTCGGTGAACAGCGAGGTGATCCGGGTGATCGGGTTCAGCGGCTGCGAACCGGCGCGTTCGACGGTCTCGCCCCAGTCCATCCGCAGCCCGGCGTCGTCCGGCGAAAGGCTCGCCTGGGTCTCCCCGGTGGTCAGCCGGATCGGTTCGTGCAGGCCGGCTTCCAGCTGGTTCTTGAGCTTGCGCTCGGCGGCGGTCTTGCTCATCCCGCCGATCTGCACGTCGGCGACGGTGGTGCCGCGCGGCACGCTGCCGCTGCTGAAGAACAGATCACCGAGGTAGAGCAGTGCCAGCGCACCGACCGCGATGCCCGCGCCGATGCCCGCGCGCACCAAGCGGCTGCGGTTCTGCGGGCGCGGCTTCGGGCCTTCCGGTGGGTCCGCGGAGAAACCGCCGACGCCGTCGGCGAACGACCAGGTCGGCTGCTCCTGCGGCTGGACCCGCGGGATGGTGTCGGTGCGTTCGGTGTCGTGCTCGGGGAACCGCGCGGTCTGCTGCTGCGAGCTTCCGCCGATGATGCCGATGAAGTCCGTCGGTGAGGCGTAGGTCTGCTCGGTGGCCGCGGCCGGTTCGGTGCCGGGCACCGGAGGGATCGTCGCGGTGCGCTCGGCGTCGGACTCCGGCGGTTGCTCACCGGAGGCGCCGGAAGCCGCGGTCGTCCCGGTGCCGTCGATCCGTTCCGTGCCCTCGGACTGCGCGCCGGACTGCGAGATGGGGCGGGTGCCCTGCTCGGTCAGCTCGCCCGCGAGCTGCCCGTGCTGCGATTCCGCGGTGGTTGATCCGGTCGGCGGAGCCTGGGCGGATTCGGCGTGATCGGCTTCAGCCGTGCCGGTTTGTCCGGTCCGGCCCGATTGATCCGCTTGGCCGGACTGCTCGGCGGCGAGCCTCCCCGCCGAGATGCGGGTGGTCCGCTCGCCCGCGGACTCCGGCGAGGTCGCTTCCCGGTCGGTGCCGGTCGTGTCGCCGGAGCCGGATTCCTTCTCGGCCGGGCCCGGCCGGTCCGAACCCCGATGCGGGTCGTCGTCCGGCGGGACGTCGTAGTTTTCCGGCACCGCTTCCCCTTCATCGTCTGGTCGTGCGGCGGGATGCACAGCGAACAGGCGTCGGGCCCAGCCCGTCAAGAACGCCCAGCCCGTCAAGAACGCCAGCCCGTCAAGAACGCCGGTCGGCGCACCGGACCGGTCGCGGCCACCGGGACTCCCAGCCACCGGGACTCCCAGCCACCGGGACTCCCGGTGACCCCGAAGCAGGGCCGAGGTCAGCGCGCGATCACAGGTACAGGCCGGTGCCCTGCTCGGTCTGCTCGCTGGCCACGGCGTGCAGGTCTCGCTCCCGCATGACCAGGTAGGACTGGCCCTGCACCTCGACCTCGAACTGCTCCTCGGGGTTGAACAGCACCTGGTCGCCGACCTTGACGGCCCGCACGTGGCTGCCCACCCCGAAGACCTCGCCCCAGAGGAGCCGCTTGGCCATCTGGGCGGTCGCCGGAATCACGATGCCGCCGCTGCTGCGACGTTCCCCGGATTCCGCAGAGACCCGCACCATGACCCGGTCATGCAGCATCTGGATCTCAAGCTTGGCATCGGTCACTCGAAAAGTTTACGACCCGGCCCACCGAAGCCTTCCGAGCGGGGAGCCCCTCATGAACCGGCGTCCATCCCGCCCATGATCAATGGCAGCCGGTCCGGGCCGGAGCCGCCGACCCGCACCGGAACTCCCCAGTCCTGCCTGGTCAGGTGGCAGGTGGGGTGCTCCACCCCCGGATCGTCGGTGCAACTGGCGGCCTGCGCGACGACGTGCAGCACGCCGTGCTCGACGTCGTCGGCGAGCACCAGCCGCCGGGTCAGGTCCGTCCCCGTGCCCGCGCCTTCGACCAGCAGCTCCGCCGGTGACGCGGTGATCTCCAGCCGGGTGGACGGGCCGTAGCGCTCGTCGAGCTTGCTGCCCGGCGGCGGGGTGAACACCACCGCCAGCTCCACCGAGCCCGGCGCGACATCGGTCGCGGGGCGCGTGACCTGCTGCGACGCGCCTTCGATGAGCCGATCGGAGACGCCGGGCGGCACCGGGCGCTCCAGCTTGTGCGCGGCCGAGGCGACCACCACGAGCTCGCCGTCGACCAGCGTCGCCCCGGAAGGTTCGGCCAGGTGCGTGGCCAACGTGGAGACCTCGTCCGATGCCGGATCGTAACGTCGCACCGCGCCGTTGTAGGTGTCGCAGACCGCGACCGAACCGTCCGGCAGCGCCGCGACGCCCAGCGGGTGCTGGAACAACGCGCCATCGGCGGGACCGTCCGCGTGCCCGAAGTCGAACAGCCCGCGGCCGACCGCGGTGCGCACCGCGAACCCGTCCCCGTCCGGCTCGATCCAGCGCAGCGCCGAGGTCTCCGAGTCGGCCAGCCACAGCCGCTCACCGCCGTCGGCGAGCCCGGACGGCTGGGCGAAGAACGCCTCCGGCGCCGCGCCGTCCCGCAGCCCTTCGACGGTGGTGCCCGCCAGCCTGCGCAGCTTCCCGCCGGTCGGGTCGAACAGGCCGAGCGTGTGGTTGCCCGCCATCGCGATCACCACACCGCCTGCGGGCTCCCACCAAGCGACGTCCCAGGGGCTGGTGAGGGGGATGTCCAGCGCAGGTCCGCCGTCCTCGCCGTCGCGCCACTGCTGTCCCGTGCCCGCGATGGTGGTCACCGCGCCGTCCGCGAGCCGCACCCCGCGCAGCAGGTGGTTGGCGGTGTCGGCCACCACCAGGTCGTAGCCCGCCGCGGCGGCGACGTCCTTCGGCAGCACCGCGAGCCCGGACGGCTCGGCGAACGAAGCGTCCTGCGCTTCGCCATCGGCACGGCCTCGAGCACCACTGCCGATGCGCCGCAGCACCGTCTCACCGTCCTCGGCGAACTCCACCAGCGAATGGTTGGCCGAGTCGGCGACCAGGATCGTGCCCGGTCCGGACACCGCCTTCGCCGGGAACCGCAACGTCGTCGCCGCGGTCCGCGGCGGCACGTACGGGCCGTCGCCGCGGTGCAGCGTGCCCTTCTCGTCGTGTTCGGCCACGATTTCGCCGATGACGCTGCGCAACGCCTCGACGTGCCCCTCACCTGCGGCGACGTGCACGAGGTAGCCCTCGGGGTCGATCACGGCCAGCGTCGGCCACGCCTTGACCGCGTAGTTGCGCCAGGTGCTCAGCTCCGGGTCGTCGAGCACCGGGTGCCGCACGGCGTAGCGCTCCACGGCCGCGGCCAGCGCGTCCGGGTCCGCTTCGTGCTCGAACTTCGGCGAGTGCACGCCGACCACGACCAGCTCGTCGCCGAACTCCTCCTCCAGCGGCCGCAGCTCGTCGATCACGTGCAGGCAGTTGATGCAGCAGAAGGTCCAGAAGTCCAGCAGCACGACCTTCCCGCGCAGCTCGCCGAGCTGGACCTCCCGGCCGCCGGTGTTCAACCACTCCCGGCCGGTCAGCTCCGGCGCGCGGACACGGGTTCTGGGCTTCTGCTGCGCGATGCTCACGCCCGGGCAACAACACCGCTCGATGAAGCTGTTCCCGCTCGACGATGATCCGAGGCGCTTCCCACTTCACGGGATGCCGCGCGGCGCGAAGTCATCTCCAGCGCCGGACGAACAGAGTGATCAGCACCCCGGCGAGCAGCCCGCCCAGCGCGGCGCCCGCGAGCGGCAGCCACCCGAAGCCGCCCTCGGCGGAAGGTTGCGCGCGGAGGTCCGGCACGTTCGCCGGATCGCCCACCTGGCCTTTCCGGTCGACCGTCGTGCCGTCGGCCCAGCCGTTGCCCATGTCGCAGGTGATCCGGTCCCGCGCCGCGACGGCGTCCGCGGGCAGCGACATGTCCATGCTGCCCGGTCCCGCGGTGGTTCCCGGCGGTACGTCGACGCGCGGCGGGCGGATGCCGAACCGGGCCTTCGTCTCGGCTTCCACCTCGTCGAGCAGGTGCTCGGTGAGATCCACGCCCCGCAGCGCCCGGCGGTTGCTCCAGCCGGTCAGCAGCGCCCGAGCCTGCTCGGCGCGCCCGGCGCGGTAGGCGTCGGCGGCGCGCCGCTGCACGTCACCGATCTCGTGGAGCGTCTCGGCCTCGAACCCCTCGTAGGTCTTGGTGACCCGGTCCAGGAACACCTCCGGCCGATCGCAGGTGTAGTACATGAGGCGCTTGGACAGGTGGGTCGCCGAGCGGGTCGCCTCCTGCGCCGCGAACTCCGGGTTCAGGTAGTCCTGCGCCGCACCAGCGGTGAGGTAGCGGTGCTGGGCGTACTCCGGCGGCACCGCCGTCGCGCCGATGTGGAACGGGATGTACGGCGCGGTCACCGCAGCCGTGTTCGCCACCCACAGCGTCGCCAGCTCCGGGTTCGGCAGGTCCGCGCGCAGCTGCGCCACCTGCCCGTAGCCGGAACGGTCGTCGGACCACCGCGGATCCCGCACCATGCGCTGCATGTCCACCAGGGACACGTCGCCGAGCCTGCGCAGCTCGGACTCCAGCGTCGGCGGATGCCGCCACGGCGCCTCGTCGCGCGGCGCGGACTTGCCGGGGTGGCCGGGGAACGGCGTGCCGTAGACCTCTTGCAGGTTGAACGGCTTCCCGCTCGCCGGGTTCCACCAGCCCTGCCGCACCGCGAAGTCCACCAGGTTCGGCGAGCCGCGGAAGTCCGGGTTCCCGGGTGCGGCCGGGAAATCGCCGATGTAGCCCGGGTAGGACACCCGGACGTCGTCCGGCCCGAGCCGTTCCGCGGCCCACAGGCCCTGACCGCCTGCGTACTCGACGAACACCCAGCCCTCGTTCGCGTCGGCGAACAGGTGCGAGTTGCCGCCGTAGGTGGTGTAGCCGTGCTCGTCGATCAACCGCCCGAGGATGTCGACCGCTTCGCGCGCCGAGTGCGCCCGCTCCATCGCGATCCGGGACAGGTCGCTGTAGTTCGGGCCGGTCTGGCCGGGCGGGGTCATCGCCACCAGCTCCGGGCGGGAGTCCGACCAGACGTCGCGAGCGGCCACGCCGTGCTCGTTCAGACCGCCGTTGGTCAGCGGGGCGGGGAAACCGGAGAACTCGGAGTAGTTCGAGGTGAGGTACTTCGCGGTCTCGGTCGCCTGCGGGATCCGGGTGAGCCTGCCGGGCAGGTCGGCCTCCGCGGTGGCGCCGACGGTGATCGTCGAGCCCGGCGGGTGCCGCCGGTGCGGCACGATCTCCAGCCAGTGGCTGGACGGCTCGTGCCCGAAACCGCCGAGCAGCGTCGAGCCGCTCTCGGTGCGGTTCTTGCCCACGTAGAAGGCGATGCTCTTGTCCGCGCTCGGATGTTGCGCCCGCCGGGGTGCCTGCGCGTCCGCCGGTGCCGCGTGGGCGGGGGTCGCCGCCGCTGCGACGAGAACCGCCAAGGCGAGGGCGTGCCGCGGCCGGGGCATGGGACCTCCTGCGCTTCGAGGGCAGGAGTCGTTGATAGATCATCCCGCTGCGCAAGACCAGCGGGAACGGCCCGGAAATTGGAAATCCCCGCGGTGCTGCCAGGTCGGGGGTCCGACAGCACCGCGGGGTCACCATGCATATCGCCGGGCCCCCGGGCGTTGTTACACACCGCCCGCACTGTGCTTTAAGTCACCGCGGGTGGGTGACGAAACGGGCCTCCGCGCGTGTGGATGTGGGCTGCTGACCAGCACATATCGTCATCACATCGGATCGCCGCGGCTTCGGCCGAACGGCGCGGCCGCGGCGACCTCACCCGCGTGCCGCCGAGTGGACGAGTGTTCCCACCCGCGCGCGAACCGCATCCTGGTAGCCATGGACGCACAGCTCGCCGATGTCAGCTTGCCTTCCCGGCTCGCCGATCAGGACGAAGGCATCAGCCAGGAGGAACTCGCGCTGGCCGCGCGCAACCACGGCATCATGCTCGAGGCGCTGCGCTACGACGTCACCCCGATCGGCCTGCACTACCTGCTCACGCACTACGACATGCCCGCGCTGGACCCGGCGACGTGGCGGCTGGCGGTGACCGGGGCGGTCTCCCGAAGGCTCGAGCTCACCCTCGACGAGCTGCGCTCGCGGCCCGCCCGCACGGTGCGGGTCACGATGGAGTGCGCGGGCAACGGCCGCGCCCGGATGCACCCGCGCCCGATCAGCCAGCCGTGGCTGGTGGAGGCGGTCGGCACCGCGGAGTGGACCGGGGTGCCGCTGCGCGACGTGCTGGAATCCGCGGGCGTGCGGCCTTCGGCGGCCGAGGTCGTGTTCACCGGTGCCGATCACGGCGTGGAGCGCGGTGTGGAGCAGGACTACCAGCGCGGCCTGCCGCTCGACGAGGCGCTGGGCGAAGAGGTGCTGCTGGCCTACGAGATGAACGGGCAGCCGTTGCCGCCGCAGCACGGTCATCCGGTGCGCCTGGTCGTTCCCGGCTGGTACGGCATGACGAACGTGAAGTGGTTGCAGGAGATCTCGGTGGTCGAGGAGCCGTTCCGCGGTTTCCAGCACCGCGCGTACCGCTACCGGCAGTCCCCGGACGATCCCGGCGAGCCCGCGACCCGCATGGTGCCGCGCTCGCTGATCGAGCCGCCGGGCTTCCCGGACTTCATGTCCCGCGCGCGGGTGGTGCGCCCAGGTGAGCTCGAGCTGCGCGGTCGCGCCTGGTCCGGGCACGCGCCGATCGACCGGGTGGAGGTCAGCACCGACGGCGGCCGCAACTGGGCGGAAGCCGAACTCGACGCCGACCGGCCGCGCTGGTCGTGGCGCGGCTGGCGCAGCAGGTGGCGGGCCGAGCCCGGCTCGCACGTGCTGGCCGCCCGCGCTACCGACGCCGACGGGAACGTCCAGCCGACCGGCCAGTCCTGGAACCGCGGCGGCTTCGGCAACAACCTGGTGCACACCGTCCCGGTCAGCTGCATCCCCGAGTGATCCGGCGAGTGAGCGGACCGTTCTTGGCGGTCCAGCGGTCCGCTCACCCTCGAGCGAACCGGGATCAGCGCTCCAGGATCGCGGTGACGCCCTGCCCGCCGGCGGCGCAGATGGAGATCAGCCCGCGGCCCGAGCCCTGCTCGGACAGCAGCTTCGACAGCGTCGCCACGATCCGCCCGCCGGTCGCGGCGAACGGGTGCCCGGCGGCCAGCGACGAGCCGTTCACGTTCAGCTTCGCGGTGTCCACGCCGCCCAGCGGCGCGTCCAGGCCGAGGCGGTTCTTGCAGAACTCCGGGTCCTGCCACGCCTGCAACGTGGCCAGCACCTGCGAGGCGAACGCCTCGTGCACCTCGTAGAAGTCGAACTCGCCCAGGCCGATGCCGTTGCGCTGCAACAACTTCGGCACCGCGTAGGCGGGCGCCATCAGCAGGCCCTCGTCGCCGCTGACGTGGTCCACCGCGGCGGGCAGCACGTCGCTGAGGTACGCCAGCACCGGCAGCTTGTGCGCCTTCGCCCACTCCTCGCTGGCCAGCAGCACGGTGGAGGCGCCGTCGGTGAGCGGGGTCGAGTTGCCCGCCGTCATGGTCGCGCCCTCGCCCTTGCCGAACACCGGCTTCAGCTTCGCCAGCTTTTCCGGGGTGCTGTCGGCACGCATGTTCTGGTCCTCGGCCACGCCCTGGAACGGCGTGACCAGGTCGTCGAAGAACCCGCGCTCGTAGGCGGCGGCGAGCCGCTGGTGGCTGCGCGCGGCCAGCTCGTCCTGCGCCTCCCGGGAGATCTCCCAGGCCAGCGCGGTCTTCGCGGCGTGCTCTCCCATGGAAAGTCCGGTGCGCGGCTCGGAGTTCTGCGGGATCTCCGGCACCACGTGCTGCGGGCGCACGCCGGTCAGCGCCTTGAGCCTGCCGCCGAAGCTCTTCGCGTGGTTGGCCGCCAGCAGCACCCGGCGCAGGTCGTCGTTGAGCGCGATCGGCGCGTCGCTGGCCGAGTCCACGCCACCTGCGATGCCCGACTCGAGCTGGCCCAGCGCGATCTTGTTGGCCACCGAGACCACCGACTCCAGCCCGGTCGCGCACGCCATCTGCACGTCGTGGGCGGGGGTGCGCGGGTCGAGCCGGGAGCCGAGCACGGTTTCGCGGGCGAGGTTGAAGTCGCGGCTGTGCTTGAGCACCGCGCCCGCGACGAACTCGCCCAGCTGCTCGCCCTGCAGTCCGAAGCGGGCCAGCAGCCCGTCCAGCGCTGCGGTGAGCATGTCCTGGTTGGAGGCCCGCGTGTAGCGGCCGCCGGAACGCGCGAAGGGGATCCGGTTGCCGCCGACGATCGCTACGCGGCGAGTGGTGGACATGCTGGACTCCTTCGTTTGAGGACCGTCGGTCCGGGTTCGTTTCGAGGACCGTCGGTCCGGGTGCGTTCGAGGACCGTCGGTCCGGCGTGCGGCTGGGGTCGGCCGCTGTACTGGGATTCCGGGATCGCGGGTCTGGTGCGCACCCCGGTGACGCACTAACCTACCCGCGGGTAGGTTAGTCGTCGAGCAGGATCACCGCGCGACGGCCCCTGGCCCGTTTCCGCGCACGAATCCATCCGACAACCTGCCTGCACGGGAGTACGCATGCCCGATCGGTACCAGCAGTTCACCTCGACCGCGTTCGGCCGCTCGCTCGCAAAGCGCCTCGGCCTGCCCACGCCTGCCCCACTGCGAAGGCACCGGTCCGGTGATCCCGTCGTCAGCGGCACGGTGCGCACCGGGGCGGCGAAGGGTTCGCGGCTGACCGATTCCGTGGCGGCAACGCTCACCGGCGCGCACGCCGAGGTCGAGTCCGGTGAGCCGCAGGAGGACGCGCGGTACGCCGCGCTGATCTTCGACGCCACCGGCATCACCGGCAGCGACCAGCTGCACCAGCTGCGCGACTTCTTCGGCCCGCTGATCCGGCAGGTCGGCGGCTGCGGCCGCGTCATCGTGCTCGGCACCCCGCCGGAGGAGACCACCTCCGCCGGTGAGCGGGTCGCGCAACGCGCCCTGGAAGGCTTCATGCGGACCGTCGGCAAGGAGCTCAAGCGCGGCGCCACCGCGCAGCTGGTCTACGTCTCCGAAGGTGCCGAGGCCGCGCTGGACTCGACGCTGAGCTTCCTGCTCTCGCCGAAGTCCGCGTTCGTGTCCGGCCAGGTCATCCGGGTCGGTTCCGCGGACGCGCCCAAGGTCGACCGGCAGCACCCGCTGCGGGACAAGGTCGCGCTGGTCACCGGCGCCTCGCGGGGCATCGGCGAGTCGATCGCGGAAACCCTCGCCCGCGACGGCGCGCACGTGGTCTGCCTGGACGTGCCCGCCCAAGGCGAGGACCTGGCCAGGGTCGCCAACCGCATCGGCGGGTCCACCCTGCAGCTCGACATCACCGCCGAGGACGCGCCGCAGCGCATCGCCGAGCACTTCACCGAACGCCACGACGGGCTCGACATCGTGGTGCACAACGCGGGCATCACCCGGGACAAGACGCTCGGGCGCATGGACGAGGGCAAGTGGGACTCGGTGCTGGCGGTGAACCTCACCGCCCAGGAACGCATCAACGAGGCGCTGCTGCGGGAGGACTCGCCGCTGCGCTCCGGCGGCCGGCTGATCGGTGTCGCTTCGATCAGCGGCATCGCGGGCAACGTCGGGCAGGCGAACTACTCGACGTCGAAGGCGGGCGTGATCGGCCTGGTGCAGGCGTCGGCGCCGACCGCGGCCCGCCGCGGCGTCACGATCAACGCCGTCGCGCCCGGGTTCATCGAGACCAAGATGACCGCGGCCGTGCCGCTGTTCATCCGCGAGGCCGGGCGGTTGATGAGCAGCCTGCAGCAGGGCGGGCTGCCGGTCGACGTCGCCGAAACGATCGCCTGGTACGCCAGCCCCGCATCGGCGGGCGTGAACGGCAACGTCGTGCGGGTCTGCGGCCAGAGCCTGTTGGGGGCGTGAGATGAGCACCGAAGTCGACTCCGCCCCGAATCTCTCGGCGCTGTACCTGAAGGCGGTCACCTCCGGCCCGCTGCGGCGCGGCGGGGAACTGCCGCAGACCGAGTACGTGCGCCGCGGCATCGAGATCGACCAGGCGCACCTCGCCGAGTACAACCGGGTCTGCGGGTTCGGGCTGCGCGACGAGCTGCCGCCGACCTACCCGCACGTGCTCTCGTTCGGTCTGTCGGTGCGGTTGATGACCGACCCCGGATTCCCGTTTCCGCTGGTCGGACTGGTGCACGTGGCCAACAGCATCACGGTGCACCGGCCGTTGCGGGTCACCGACGTGCTCGACCAGCGGGTGCGGGTGGCGAACCTGCGCGCGCACCCGAAGGGCAAGCAGCTCGACGTGATCGCCGAGACCAGCGTCGGCGGCGAGATGGTGTGGAGCGAGACCAGCACCTACCTGCGCCGCGGCAAGCCCGACGACTCCGCGCCGCACGCCGAGCGGGCCGCCGAGGTCGAACCGGGCGCGCCGACCGCGACCTGGCGGGTCCCCGGCGATCAGGGGCGCCGTTATGCGGCGGTGTCCGGGGATCGCAACCCGATCCACCTGCACCCGTGGTCGGCGAAGGTGCTGGGCTTCCCGCGCGCGATCGCGCACGGCATGTGGACGAAGGCGCGGGCGCTGGCGGCGTTCGACGGCAGGCTGCCGGAGTCGTTCACCGTGGACGTCGACTTCGTGAAACCGCTGCTGCTGCCCTCGACCGTCGAGTTCACCGAGGCCGGCCCAGGCACGGGGGTCGGCCCGGGCACGGGAACCGCACGGCCCGGCCGGGACGCCCGGTTCGCCGTGCACTCCCGCTCCGGCAAGCCGCACCTGCAGGGCCGGTTGCGCTGATTTCGCGGGCGCGCAAGCCCCGCTCGGCTGCGGGCGGGGCTTGCCGCGGTGCCCGGCGGCTCACTCCGGCTGGTCCGGGACCCGCGGGCTCCAGGAACGTCCTTCGACCAGGTCGCCGAAGCCCATCCACGCCAGGTTCATCAGGCGCATGGCCAGGCCGTCGGCGGTGTGCTCGGGATGCTCCACCCACCAGTCCAGCAGCGACTCCCCCGCACCGACCAGGGCCGCGGCGAACGGCTCCATCTGCTGCGGCTGCATCGGCTGCGCGGCGGATTCGGTCGCACGTGCCAGCAACGTCGAGATCAGCGCCATCGCCTGCTGCCGCCACTGGGCGAACTCGGAGGAGAACGGCTCGCCACCGGTCGCGGCCTGGCGGTGCAGGATCGTCCAGCTCGCCCGGTTCCGCTGCACGTAGTCGAAGAACACCCGCAGCCCGCGCCAGAGCTGCTCGTCCGGGCGCAGGTCCGGTTCGACCGCCGTGCCGATGGCTTCGATCAACCGGTTCGCCTCGCGCTGGATGCAGGCGATGAACAGCTCTTCCTTGGAACCGAGGTACGCGTAGATCATCGGTTTCGAGATGCCCGCGAACTCCGAGATCTCGTCCATCGACGCGAGGTGGAAGCCGCGCGCCGCGAAGGACTCGACGGCGGCGTCGAGGATTTGGCGTTCCCGCACCGACCGCGGCAGCCGCCGGCTGCGCGGGCGCCGCGGCCCGTCGCCGTCGTCCTCGTCGGCCTGGCTCCCACCGGCTGCCTGCATCCCACCTCCTGTTCGGGCCGTTCCAACCGGCCATCCGGGCCGTTCCGGCCGAAAACCGCCCGTGCGCGCGCCGATCAGGCTAGAACAGCAACGATCACGCGCATGCCTTGCCCACTAACCTACTCGCGCGTAGTCTTACTAGCGAGTAGGTAAATGGAGGTCACCATGTCCCAGCCGGACCCGATCGGCGCGCTCGCCGAGGCAGACCCGAAGAAGGTCGGCAACGAGGAGTTCGTGGAACTCCTGGCAGCCGCCTCCGAGCACGCCAAGCAGGGCACCGCCGACCTCAGCGCGCTGCGGCCGGAGCAGTTCGCCAAGCTCATCTCCCGCGCCTCCGCGGCCCAGGTCGAGGCCGTCATGGCGCGCCCGGAGCTGCGCGTGCAGGTGCTCGACGAGGTGTTCCGGCGGATGGGCGAGCACTACAAGGCCGAGAAGGCGCGCTCCACCGAGGCGGTGGTGCGGTGGCGCATCGGTACCGAGGACGCGGACACCGTGCGCTACGAAACCGTGCTCACCGGCGGCACCTGCACGGTCAACAAGGAGCCGCAGCACGACGACCCGCGGGTCACGATCATGATCACGCCGGTGGAGTTCCTGAAACTGGTCTCCGGCAACGCCTCCGCTCCGGTGCAGTTCATGACCGGCAAGCTGAAGGTCGCCGGGGACGTCGGCTTCGCCGCCGGGCTCACCAAACTCTTCCAGATCCCCAAGGCCTGACCCGCACACCACCGGCCCGACGCGCGAAGGAAATCGATGAGCTTCTCCCTTGAACTGAGCGAGGAACACCGCGACCTGCGGGAATGGGTGCACGGATTCGCGGAGAAGGTCATCCGCCCCGCGGCCGCCGAGTGGGACGAGCGGGAGCAGACCCCGTGGCCGGTCATCCAGGAAGCCGCCAAGATCGGCCTCTACGGCTTCGAGACGGTCGCCACGTTCTGGGCCGACGACACCGGTCTGTCGCTGCCGATCGCCAACGAGGAGCTGTTCTGGGGCGACGGCGGCATCGGCATGGCGATCTTCGGCACCACGCTGGCGGTGGCGGGCATCTTCGCCGCGGGCACTCCGGACCAGATGGCCGAGTGGGTGCCGCAGTGCTACGGCGACGCCGACGACCCGAAGGTCGCCGCGTTCTGCTCGTCCGAGCCCGCCGCCGGTTCCGACGTCTCGGCGATGCGCACCCGCGCGGTCTACGACGAGGCCAAGGACGAATGGGTGCTCAACGGCCAGAAGGCGTGGGCCACCAACGGCGGCATCGCGAACGTGCACGTGGTGCAGGCGGTCGTCGACTCCGAGCTGGGCTCGCGCGGGCAGGCCGCGTTCGTGATCCCGCCCGGCACCAAGGGGCTGGAGTCCCCCAGCAAGATCAAGAAGCACGGCCTGCGCGCCTCGCACACCGCCGACATCTTCCTGGACGACGTGCGGGTGCCCGGCAGCTGCCTGCTCGGCGGCAAGGACAAGCTCGACGAGAAGCTCGCCCGCGCCCGCGAAGGCGGCAAGGCCGCAGGTGGCGGGCAGGCCGCGATGAAGACCTTCGAGCTGTCCCGGCCCACCGTCGGCTCGCAGGCCCTCGGCATCGCGCGCGCCGCCTACGAGCACGCCTTGGAATACGCCAAGCAGCGGGAGACCTTCGGGCGGCCGATCATCGACAACCAGTCGATCGCGTTCACCCTCGCCGACATGCGCACCGAGATCGACGCGGCGCGGCTGCTGGTCTGGCGGGCGGCCTGGATGGGCCGCAACGACGAGCCGTTCACCGCCGGTGAGGGCTCGATGTCGAAGCTCAAGGCCGGGCGGGTCGCCACCTGGGCGACCGAGCGCGCGATCCAGATCCTCGGCGGCAACGGCTACACCCGCGAGTTCCCCGTCGAGCGGATGCACCGGGACGCCAAGATCTACGACATCTTCGAGGGCACCGAGCAGATCCAGCAGCTGGTGGTCGCCCGCTCCATCTCGGGCAGGCACATCCAGTAGGCGCCGAACGGTTCCCGGATCTTGCCGGTCCGGTCCGCCGGCTCGCCGCCGGCCGGGGTGCCCGCTGCCCGCCGCGCCTGAGACTGGTACCCGGCTCAGGCGGTGCGGGTCGGGTCCGCGCCGGTGCCGGTCAGCCCTGCGCCGGGGCGACGTCGCTGATCGAGACCGGGCCGGGCACGGAAGTGCCGTTCCAGGGCACGTTCACGGTGTAGGGCGCGACCGGGCCGGGGAAGGCGACGTCCACCGACGCCGGCGTCGGGCCGGGCAGCGCGTCGCCGGTGTTCGGGTCGGTGACCTGGTAGTGGAAGCTCGCGTTCACCGCGTGCTGCCCGTCGACGACGTGGTCCGCGGCGTCGCCGCCCGCCCGCTCGGTGCTGATGCCGAGCGGCTTGCCCTGCCCGTCCAGGAAGGTCAGCCCGGGCGCGCCGCCGAGCTGGCAGCTCTGGCCCGGCTTCGCGGTGAACTGCACGTCCGCGCCGGCCTGCATCGTGCTGTGGTCGAGCGGCGTGATGCCGACGTCGACCTGGTCCGCGGTGCAGTAGCGGTCGTAGCCCGGGTGGTCGTCGGGCATGGCCTGCGCCGTGCCGCCGAGCAGCAGGCCGGCGAGCACCGCCGATCCGGCGATCGCGGCGATCCGGCCGGTGCTGCTGCGCTTGTTGTTGAACATTCCGCTCACACTCCTCAAGTCGGTTGGGGGCGGTGCCCCGCACCGCCACACATTCGTGTGATGCGCGGAGGGTGCTCGACGTTGACTCGCTGTGACGTGGAACACTTCTTTCGATCCGACCTGCGGAAATGCCCTAGGAAACGGCATGCGCGGCGGCTCGGTCGGCCGGTTGGCAGCAGTGGCGATCGCCACTCCCGGGAATCGGCGAACACCGGGCGGTGTTGCACTTGAGAGTGCAAGATCCCGGGGGGTGCCTGACTTCCGGCCGGAATGGAAGGCATCATGGCAGGGTTCATCACCATCACCCGTAGGGATGAATGCCGGTGGTCGACGCGAGGCGAACGGACCAGTTCGCGTTCGATCGGCACAGTGGACGCGTGGGTCCGCGCCGTGCCGTTGGCTGCTGAAGCCCCTCGCGCCCTGTGCCGTCGCCGCGCGGCGGCCGTCCGCACCGGCAACACGGCTTCGAGAACGAAATGGGAGGGCGAAGCGGTGAACAAGCCCGATCCAGGTACACCGATCTTCGGCGAGCTGAACAACGAGCTCGGCGGTCTGCCCGAGATCGACGTGCACGAGTTCGACTCGCACAGCTTCGACTTCGGCGGCGAGTCCGGTGAGTCCGAACAGCAGGACACCGCGGCCGCGACGCAGTCCGGTCAAGCAGCGCAGACCAAGAGCGCCACCCGCTCCGGCGGGCGCCGCCGCAAGGAGGACTGAGCTCTCCCCGCTGACCAGGGCCGGGCCCGCGCGAACGGCGCGGACCCGGCCTTCGGCGTCAGTAGGTCAGCGCCATCCCCGGGTCGGCGAGCAGCGCGCCGACGTCGGCGAGGAACCGCGAGCCCTGCTGGCCGTCGACCACCCGGTGGTCGAAGCTCAGCGCCAGCTGGCACACCTTGCGCGGCACGACCTGGCCGTCGACGACCCACGGCAGGTCCCGGACCGCGCCGAACGCGAGGATCGCCGACTCCCCCGGATTCAGGATCGGGGTACCGGTGTCCACGCCGAACACGCCGACGTTGGTGATCGTGATCGTGCCGCCGACCAGGTCCGCCGGAGCGGTCTTGCCGTCGCGCGCGGTCGTGGTCAACTCCTGCAGCGCAGCCGCGAGCGATCGCAGCGACATGCCGTCGGCGTCGCGGACCTTCGGCACCACCAGGCCGCGCGGCGTGGCCGCCGCGACCCCGAGGTGCACGTAGTCCTTGTAGACGATCTCACCGGCGGCTTCGTCCCAGGTCGCGTTGACGTCCGGAGTCCGGCGCACGGCCAGGCACAGCGCCTTCGCGGCGAACGCCAGCGGAGTGATCTTCACGTCCCGGAACTCCGGGTCCGACTTGAGCCGCTCGCGCAGCTGCATCATCGGCGTCACGTCGACCGTGAGGAACTCCGTGACGTGCGGTGCGGTGAAGGCGCTCTGCACCATTGCCTGGGCGGTGGCCTTGCGGACGCCCTTGATCGGTACCCGGTGCTCCCGGGCTCCGGTCGCGGGCTCGGCGGGTGCCGGTCGCGCGGCCGTTTCGACGTCCTCGCGGGTGATCACTCCGCCCGCGCCGGACCCGGTCAGCGCCCGCAGGTCCACGCCCAGGTCCTTGGCGAGCTTGCGCACCGGCGGCTTCGCCTGCGGAACCGAGCCGGATTCCGGCTCGACCCGCTTGGACGGCGGGGACCAGCTCGCGGCCGGTTCCTCCTGCAACGCCACCGGGGCGCCCTGCATCGCGCCCTGCAACGCCTCCTGCGCGGTGTCCGCGCTGGCGGGCGCCTTGCGCGGGCGGCGCTTGGAACTGGTGGCCTGCGGCCCGTAACCGACCAGGTTCGGCGTGGCGTCCTGGTCGGTCCGCTGCGGTGCACCGTTCGCTGGCGGCCCCGCAGGCGCGTCGGCGCCGTCGGGGTCCAGGTCGATCGAGATGATCGGCGTGCCGACCTCGACGGTCTGCCCCGGCTCGGCGAGCAGTTCGACCACCTTGCCGGAGTAGGCGCACGGCAGCTCGACCGCCGCCTTGGCCGTCTCGATCTCCACGAACACCTGGTTCACCGCGACCGCGTCGCCGGGCGCCACCTTCCAGCCGAGGATCTCGGCCTCGGTGAGCCCTTCCCCGACGTCCGGTAGCGGGAAGTGCTTGAGCTGCGGCATCGAACGCTCCCCTCAGAACGCCAGCGAGCGGTCGACGGCGTCGAGCACCCGGTCGAGATCGGGCAGGTAGTGCTTCTCCAGCTTGCTCGGCGGGTACGGGGAGTCGAAGCCGGTCGCCCGCAGCACCGGCGCCTCCAGCGAGTAGAAGCACTCCTGCTGCACGCGGGTGGTGATCTCCGAGGTGATCGACGACTCGGGCGGCGCCTCGCTGGCCAGCACCAGCCTGCCGGTGCGGCGCACCGACTCGAACACCGGGCCCAGGTCCAGCGGGGACAGCGTGCGCAGGTCGATGACCTCCAGCTCGGTGCCCTCCTCGGCGGCGGCGTCCGCCGCCGTGAGGCAGGTGGACACCAGCGGCCCGTACGCGGCCAGCGTCGCCGACGTGCCCCGGCGCAGCACGCGCGAGCTGAACAGCGGCGGCGGCTCGGCGGCCACGTCCAGCTCGGCCTTCTCGTAGTAGCGCCGCTTCGGCTCGAAGAACAGCACCGGATCGTCGCTGGCGATCGCCTGCTGCAACATCCAGTAGGCGTCGGCCGGGTTCGAGCACGCGACCACTCGCAGCCCGCCGACGTGCGCGAACAGCGATTCCGGCGACTCCGAGTGGTGCTCCACCCCGCCGATGCCGCCGCCGAACGGCACCCGCACCACGACCGGCATCTTGACCTTGCCCTGGCTGCGGTAGTGCAGCTTCGCCAGCTGCGAGACGATCTGGTCGAAGCCGGGGAAGATGAACCCGTCGAACTGGATCTCGCAGACCGGGCGGAAGCCGCGGATGGCCAGTCCGACCGCGGTGCCGATGATCCCGGCCTCGGCCAGCGGGGTGTCCAGCACGCGGTGCTGCCCGAAGTCCTTCTGCAGGCCGTCGGTGACCCGGAAGACACCGCCGAGCTTGCCCACGTCCTCGCCCATGATCAGGACTTTCGGGTCGCTCTCCAGCGCGGCGCGCAGGCCCATGTTCAGGCTCTTCGCCAGCGTCGCCGTCCGCGCGGTCTGGTCGGTGCGGGCGCCGTTGCCGGCGCGTTCCATCGCGGGCGCGGCCATCAGCGCACACCTCCTCGCGGTTGGTCGGCGAAGCCGTCCAAGTAGTTCAGGTAGCCCTCCCGCTGGGCGTCCAGTTCGGGACTGGGCTGGGCGTAGACCTCGGAGAAGATCCGTTCCGGATCCGGCTCGGGCATGGCGAAGCAGAACTCGCGGAACCGGGCGGCCAGTTCGTCGGACTCGGCCTGCACGCCGTCGAAGAAGTCCTGATCCGCGAGCTGCTCGCGCACCAGGTGCACCCGCAGCCGCTCGATCGGGTCCTTGAGCTTCCACGCCTCGAGCTCGTCGGCGAGCCGGTAGCGGGTCGGGTCGTCGCTGCTGGTGTGCGCGTCCATCCGGTAGGTGAACGCTTCGACCAGCACCGGCCCGTTGCCGTGCCTGCACTCGTCCAGCGCCCAGCGCGAGACCGCGAGGCTGGCCAGCACGTCGTTGCCGTCGACGCGGATGCCGGGGAAGCCGTAGCCGCCCGCGCGCTCGTACAGCGGGCTGCGGGTCTGGCGCTCCACCGGCTCGGAGATCGCCCACTGGTTGTTCTGGCAGAACAGCACCAGCGGCGCGTCGTAGACCGAACCCCAGACCATCGCCTCGTGCACGTCGCCCTGGCTGGTCGCGCCGTCGCCGAAGAAGCACATGGTGGCCTCGCCGTCGTCGTCGCCGACCTTGCCCTCGAACTTCTGGCCCATCGCGTAGCCGGCCGCGTTCAGCGCCTGGTTGCCGATGACGATCGTGTACAGGTGCATCCCGGTGGCCACCGGGTCCCAGCTGCCGTGGTCGGTGCCGCGGAAGATGCCCAGCAGCTCGGTCGGGTCCAGCCCGCGGCACCACGCGATCCCGTGCTCGCGGTAGCTGGGGAAGGCCATGTCCCGCGGGCGCAGCGCGCGGCCCGCGCCGATCTGCGCGGCCTCCTGGCCCAGCAGCGGCACCCAGATGCCCAGCTGGCCCTGGCGCTGCAGCGCATTGCCTTCGCGGTCGAAGCGGCGCACCAGCACCATGTCGCGGTACAGCCCGCGCAGCTGCTCGTCGCCGATGTCCAGGCCGAAGTCGGGGTGGTGCACCCGCTGGCCTTCCGGGGTGAGGAGCTGAACCAGGTCGGCTCCACCTTCGCTCGTCGCGCGCAAGCCCGCGATCACCTGCTCCCGTGTGGGTTTCGCTGCGGTAGCGGCAGGGGGGCCGGTGGCGACGTCGTTGTCGTGCTCGTCTCCTGGTCGGAGCGGTCGCGTCCAGTGTTCCGGGGACATGCGGATCTCCTATATGTCACGCCGGGCGGCCGCTTGTGGCGACGCTGCCCGGCAACCCCGGCCGGGACCGTGCGACCGGGGTTGGGGCCGCGCGGGTTCTCGACCGGGAGCGGTTGGATCGCTCTGGGCCAATCCTGGCACGGAAATCCCCGGATCAGTGAGCCCTGCCACAGGGGCGAACGCCGCGCGCGACGCGCCCGGAGATCGTCCCGCGGCGCACCGTAGTTCGCGGTCGGCGAGGCCAAAACGCCAGGTCATCAAAGCAATGGGCGTCCGAATGACGTGCTTGGAACGATCGCGGTACCGACACTGCGGGCGAATGATCATCGACCTCCGTTGGAAATTGCCAACGTTGCCGGTCGTGCCCGGCGTTCCGGTCGCGGCGAGCGCCGGGCCTGCTGCGCGTGCTGCGGGCATACGATCGCGAACATGGATCGTTCCGCCGTGCGCAAGACCGTGCAGCAGGCGTGGCAGGACTCGGTGCTGCCCAGCCTCAGCGACCTCGTCCGGATTCCGGCGGTATCGCCGGCCTACGACGCGGACTGGGCGGCCGGCGGCCGCCTCGACGCCGCGATCGCGCACGTGCGCGACTGGATCGCGGCGCGCGGGATCCCCGGCGCGCACCTCGAAGAAGTCCGGTTGCCCGGGCGCACCCCGCTGCTGCTGGTGGACATCCCGGCCAGTGCCGGAGCCGTGCAGGAGACCGTGCTGCTCTACGGCCACCTGGACAAGCAGCCGCCGGTCGGAGGCTGGTCGGAGGGCCTGGACCCGTGGACGCCGGTGGTGCGCGACGGCCGCCTCTACGGGCGCGGCAGCGTCGACGACGGCTATGCGCCCTACGCCGCGATCAGCGCCATCGAAGCCGTGCGCGCGCACGGCGGCTCGCACGCGCGATGCGTGCTGGTGCTGGAGACCGGTGAGGAGTCCGGCAGCCCGGACATGCCCGCCTACGTGGCGCACCTGGCCGACCGGCTCGGGCACGTGTCGCTGGTGGTGTGCCTGGATTCCGGTGCGGCGGACTACCGGCGGTTGTGGCTGACGACCTCGCTGCGCGGGGACGTGCGGGTGGGCGTGCAGGTGCGGGTGCTCGACAGCGGCCAGCACTCCGGCATGGCCAGCGGAATCGTGCCGAGCTCGTTCCGCGTCCTGCGCAGCCTGCTGGACCGGGTCGAGGACTCCGCTACCGGCGAAGTGCTGCTGCCGGAGCTGAACGTGCAGATCCCGCCCAACCGCGTCGCCGAGGCTCGCGCGGCGATCGAAGCCGTGCCCGGCATGACCCGTGACTCGGTGCCCACCAGGGAAGGGATGCGCCCGGTCAGCGAGGACGAGGTCGAACTCGCGTTGAACAACACCTGGCGCCCCGCGGTGTCGGTCATCGGCGCGGAGGGGCTACCGGCGCTGGCGGACGCGGGCAACGTGCTGCGCCCGTTCACCACGCTCGCGCTGAGCGTGCGCACTCCGCCGACCACGGACCCGGAGACCGCGCTGGAGGCGCTGCGCAAGGCGCTGTCCACGGACGTGCCCTACGGCGCCGAAGTGACCTTCCCGCTCTCCGACGGCGCCGCGGGCTGGAACGCCCCGGAAGTCGAGCCGTGGCTGTCCGAGGCGCTGGACGAGGTCAGCGACGACGTGTTCGAGGGCGGCTGGCGCACCATGGGCGTCGGCGGATCCATCCCGCTGATGGGCATCCTGCAGGACGCCTACCCGGACGCCCAGTTCGTGGTGACCGGGGCGCTGGGGCCGGGCAGCAACGCCCACGTGCCGGACGAATCGCTGGACCTCGCCTACGCGGCCAAGGTCAGCACCGCGATCGCCTACGCACTGGACGCGCACGCCCGGCGCTGAGCCGCTCGATCAGTAGGAGTTCTTGGGCATCACGATCCACAGCACGATGTAGAGCACGAACTGCGGGCCCGGCAGCAGGCACGACAGGATGAACAGGAACCGCACCAGGCCGGTCTTCATGCCGAACCGGTCGGCCAGCCCGGCGCACACCCCCGCGATCAAAGTGCCGTGCTTGGGTCGGGTCAGGCTGCTCATCGTCTCCTCCTGCTTCGGTGATCGTTTGCGGTAATCGTGCAAGATTGCGACGACTTGCCGCATCGGGGGCCACCCGGAGATCGCGCGGGGCCGTCCAGTACAACGCGCGGCAGCCCGACCCGTTCGCCGCTCAGTGCGAGAGCTCGACGACCAGGCCCGGGTAGTCGGTCCCGTCGAGCGGGAGGTTCTCGGTCCGCTCGAAGGCGAAGTCGGCGCTGTTGAACACGTGCTGCACCGAGCCGTCGCCGGTCCGCACCCAACCGCTGGGCACGCAGTCCTGCACGTCCGGTGCCGCGCCGTGGCGCAGGTTCAAATCGCCGCCGAGCACCGTCGGCCTGCCCAGGCCGGTGGCCACCTCGCTGAGCTCCGCGCACTGCTGCGCGGCGACCTGCGGATCGGCCGCCGAAAGCTGCGAGGTGCAGGCCGCGAACGAGGAGAACGGTGCGCACAGCGCGACCCGCTGCTGCCCGGTGCCGTCCTGCGCGGTGAAGACCTGCTCGGTGACCGCGCCGCTGACCGCTCCGAGGTCGGGGTGGGCGAGCACCGCGATGCCGTAGTCGCCGCGGCCGTCGGTGCAGGCCGCCGGCGCGCCGTCGGCGGCACGCGCCGGGGTGAATTCGGCGTGGTAACCGGTTTCGCGGGTCATCTTCGTGACGTCGTGCGCGCAGACCTCGTTGATCGTGACGATCCTCGGGGCGCGCTCCCGCACGGCTGCGATCCCGGACTCGACCGCGTTGCCCGTCGAGGGGCACTCCGCGGAACCGCTGTGGCAAACGTTGAGCTGCAGCACATCGAACCCGGCTGCGGGCGCGGCCGTCGCGGTGTCCGCGGCGGCCGGTACGGCGAAGCCCACGCAGGCGAGCAACGCGCCCGCGAGCGAGAGCCGCCGGGCTACTCCGCTGGATAAGTGGCCGTCGGTCATCGACCTGATCTCCTTGTTCTCGTCTCGGCGGTGTCGTTCCCCTGTCGACGGCGCAGTCTGCCGAAGCTCACGGCCGTTCGACAGCGGCCGAATCGGCCATTGCGGTGTTCGTCTTTCCCACACATTTCCGCAAAAGTGGGAATCGGCCGGAAAAAGTGATCACGGCGGACGGCTCCGACCGGTGCAGCGGGACGGTCCGAATGGAGCAACCTCGTAGCTGTGGAGGTGATCTTGCAGCGCACGAGTTTAGATCCGCGTGGTGAACTTTCTGTTGACCGGCCACGATCGGCGCATGAAACTACAGCCGCGATCTCGGTCGGGACGCAACTACGACGTGCAACAGCAAGGTGGGCGGCGCGCGTTCTCGGCGAACCGCGCGGTTCGGTTCCGGCGGCACCGGCGTTTTCGCCCAGCAAGCCGAAAAATTGACTGATTCGAAACATCGCGCGGGAGAATCCGATCATTTCGAGTGGCAGGATCCGGAGCACTCGCGTTCTCGCCCACCAGGAGACCCACTTAGGAGACGTCGTGGCGCGTCGGAGAACTTGGAAAGCGCTCGCCCTGCTGCCCGTTCTGCTGCTCACCGCGGCGGGCTGCGCGAAGTCCATCGCCCCGGTCGGCGAGGACGGGCAGCTGCGGTTCACGCGCCCCGGCAAGCTCACCACCTGCACGCACCTGCCGTACGAGCCGTTCCAGTTCGTCCAGGACGGCAAGAAGGTCGGCTTCGACGTGGAACTGGTGGACTACATCGCCCGCGACCTGGGCCTGCAGCAGGAACTGTTCGACACGCCGTTCGAGGGCATCCAGTCCGGCGAGGCGCTCAACACCCGCAAGTGCGACGTGGCCGCCGCGGCGATCACGATCACGCCCACCCGGCAGCAGAACATGAACTTCTCCGACCCGTACTTCGACGCCGACCAGGCGCTGCTGGTCAAGAAGGGCGCCGCGGACAAGGAGCTGGCAGCGCTGCGCGGCAAGGTGCTGGGCGTGCAGCTCGGCACCACCGGCGAGGAGTACGCCAACGAGCACCGGGCCGAGTTCGGCTACCAGGTCCGCCAGTACGAGGACGTCGCGCTGCTGGAGTCCAGCGTGCAGAACGGCAGCGTCGACGCGGCGATCAACGACAACGGCGTGCTGCTGCACTTCGCCAAGAACAACCCGGACACCGAAGTGAGCACCGAGATCCCCACCGGGGAGAAGTACGGCATCGGCGTGCAGCAGGGCAACGGGCCGCTGCTGGCGAAGGTCAACGAGTCGTTGGCCAAGGCCAAGGCCGACGGCGAGTACGACCGGATCTACCAGAAGTGGATCGGCAAGCCGCCGGACCGGCCATGAGCGGCGGAACCACGGGACGAGGCCGGGGACGGCGATGACCACGACCGACACCGCGACGGCGCCGCGGATGAGCAAGCGGCAGCGCAGCAAGATCACCCGCGGCGTGCAGTACGCGATCCTGGTGCTCGCGGCCGTGCTGCTGGCGATCTTCGCCGACTGGGGGCGGATCGCTTCGGCGTTCTTCGACGTCGAAGTCGCCGCCGCGCAATTCCCGGCGATCATCATCAGCGCGCTGCTGAACACCGTCGTCTACACCGCGCTCGGCTTCGGTTTCGGCCTGGTGCTGGGCGTGGTGCTCGCGCTGATGCGGTTGTCCTCGGTGGCGCCGTACCGGTGGATCGCCGCGGTCTACGTCGAGTTCTTCCGCGGCGTGCCCGCGCTGCTGGTGTTCATCGCGCTGGGCTACGGGGTACCGATCGCGTTCCAGCTGGTCTTCGACATCTACTCCACGGTGATGTTGAGCCTGGGCCTGGTCGGCGCGGCCTACATGGCCGAGACGATCCGCGCCGGGGTGCAGGCGGTGCCCGCCGGGCAGGTCGAGGCGGCGCGCTCGCTGGGCATGTCCAGCGCCCGCGCGATGGTCACGGTGGTGATGCCGCAGGCGTTCCGGATCATCCTGCCGCCGCTGACGAACGAGCTGATCCTGCTCACCAAGGACTCGTCGCTGATCTACCTGCTCGGGTTGTCCACCGCGCAGTACGAGCTCGCGAAGTTCGGCCGCGCCGCGTTGACCCAGTACCAGTCGCTGACCCCGATCCTGCTGGCCGGGCTGTGCTACCTGATCATCACGATCCCGCTGTCGCGGTTGTCGAACCGGCTGGAGCGCCGCTACGGCGGCCGGGTCCCGTCGGGTACCCAATGAGCACCGGCACGTCGGAACAGGAGCACCGGATGCACGCGATGATCGAGATCTCCGGTCTGGGCAAGTCGTTCGGCTCGCTGGAGGTGCTGCGCGGCGTCGATGTGCGGGTGCAGCGCGGCGAGGTGGTGTGCGTGATCGGGCCGTCCGGCTCGGGCAAGTCCACGTTGCTGCGCTGTGTGAACCTGCTGGAGCAGCCGACCTCGGGGCAGGTCTCGGTGGACGGGGTGGAGCTGACCGACCCGGACGCGGACATCGACGCCGCGCGCAGGCACATCGGCATGGTCTTCCAGGGCTTCAACCTGTTCACGCACCTCGACGTGCTGGACAACCTCGCGGTGGCGCAGCGGAAGGTGCTGCGCAGGCAGCGGGCCGATGCCGAGCGGATCGCGCGCGAGAACCTCGGCAGGGTCGGGCTCGCGGAGAAGGCGGAGGCGATGCCCGCGCAGCTGTCCGGCGGGCAGCAGCAGCGGGTGGCGATCGCGCGGGCGCTGTCGATGGATCCGAACGTGATGCTGTTCGACGAGCCGACATCGGCTCTGGACCCCGAGCTGGTCGGCGACGTGCTGGGCGTGATGCGCGGGCTCGCCGACGAGGGCATGACGATGCTGGTGGTCACCCACGAGATGCAGTTCGCCAGGGAGGTCGCCGACCGGGTGCTGTTCATGGACGGCGGCGGGATCGTCGAGCAGGGGCCGCCGTCCGAGGTGATCGGCTCGCCGAAGGAGGAGCGCACCCGCGCGTTCCTGGCCAGGGTGCTCGATCCGACGCGCAGCCACGCGTGAAAATCATCGGACTCGGCGATCGATTCTCGCGAATATCGAGATTACGCGAGATCGACGAGTCCTCATCGGACATTCGACGGCATGGATCCTGCGCCGTGCGGCGGCATACCGCTCCCTCGGCGGTGTCGCCCGCGGGGGTCACAACCTCAGGCTGAACTCGAGCGTCTGAACTGTCGGTGGTAGTTGATCTACTACTGTTCCGGCGATTCGCCGGATCAACAGCTGTGCCGGATCAACAGCTGTGCCGGACCGAAGTCGGGGAGGACCGTGCCGAACAGGCCGTGGGACAACGCCGGGGCGCCGACGACCGCCGAGCAGCGGCTCGACGACCTGCTCGGGCAGGGCAGGGCGTGGGGCCGCCGCCAGGACACGCCGGTGATCCCGCTCGACGTGCACGCCGACATGTACGACCCGGAGCGGGAGATCCGCGGCGAGTACCTGACCCGCAAACTCGTCGAATCCCCCGACGAGCAGGGTTGGCGCGCGTTCTGGCGCCGCGGCGGGCAGCAGCCGGTGGTGCGCATCGAGGACGCCGTGATCACCGGCAGGCTGGACCTGCGCGCGGCCGAACTGCCCTACCTGCTGGAGTTCGTGCGCTGCCGCTTCGACATGCGGCCGGACCTGCGGCAGGCCACGTTGACCGGCCTGGTGCTGTGGCACTGCCGGTTCCCCGGGCTCAACGGCCGGAACCTGCACACCAGCCACGACACGGTGCTGCGCAACTGCACCAGCGTCGGCGGCACGGTGGACCTGGCCGACGCCGAACTCGGCGGCTCGCTGCAGCTCGACGATTCGGAGCTGCGCAACCCCGGCGGTCGCGCGATCTACGCCGACCGGCTGGCGGTGGCGGGCGCGATGCTCGGCCAGCGGATCAAGGTCTCCGGCGAGGTGCGCATCCCCGGGGCGAAGATCGGCGGCAACCTGAACTTCTCCGGTGGCGCGCTGCGCAACCGCGGGCGCAACGCGCTCAACGCCAACGGCATCCAGATCGGCGGCAGCCTGCGCGGCGACGTGGACCGGATCAGCGGCGCGCCGTTCACCGTGGCCGGGCTGCTGTACTTGCCCAGCGCGCACCTGCAGGGCGACCTGCGGCTGCGCGACGCGGTGCTGGAACCCGGTGTCAGCCCGCCCAAGCGCGGCGAGTCCCAGTACGACGACCCGATCAGCACGCTGCTGCTGGACCGCGGCGAGGTCCGCGGCGACGTGCAGCTCGACCAGAACTTCCGCAGCGGCGGCACGATCCGCCTGGTCAGCAGCAAGATCGGCGGCGACCTGCGGATGGCGGGCGCGCAGATCGACCTGAGCTGGGCGCGCTCCCCGGCGGCGTCGGTGGACCAGCCGATGCGCGCGCTGCACCTCGACGGCACGGAAGTCCTCGGCAACCTGGAAGCCGTGGGAGCGACGCTGCACGGCCAGATGCGGATGGTCGACGTGCGCGTGCACGGCAGCTTCCAACTGACCCGCGCGTCCCTGGCCGGGCCGCGCACCGACACCGTGCAGGCCAACCGGATCCAGGTGGGCAGCAACTTCGACTGCCGCGAAGCCGACATCACCGGCACGTTGCAGCTGCAGGGCGCGAACATCGGCGCGAACGTGGATCTGCGGGCCGCGCAACTGCTCAAACCCGCCTGGCACCGGCACCGCCAGGCGTACAAGTCCTCTTTGGACCTGCGGGCGGCGAGCATCGGCCGGGACCTGGTGTGCGCGGAAGGCAAGCAGTTCTTCCGCGCCGAAGGCGAGGTGCAGCTGCGCCGGGCGGTGATCGGCAGGCAGGCGAACTTCTGGGGCTGCGTGCTCGGCGACGGGAGCTCGACGAACGCCTTCAACGCGTTCGGGCTGGTGGCGCAGGAGATCATGCTGCTGCCCGCGCAGCCCCCGCAGGGCCGGGTCGTGCTGCGCCAGGCGCAGTGCGAACTGCTCGACGACAACGCCTTGACGTGGTCGGCGACTCGCGGCGTCGACGTCGAGGACTTCACGTACTACAACCTCAGCCACCCGATCGAACCCACCGACGCGGCGCGCGTGCGGGAACGGTTGTCGTGGCTGCGCGCGACCACCGGCCGCTACCAGCCCGGCCCGTACGACCAGCTGGCCGAGGTGTTCCGCAACAACGGCAACGAGGAACACGCGGTCACGGTGCTGATCGAGAAGCAGCGCCGCCGCTACCAGGCGCTGGCCGGTGCCTCCCCGCGGCTGCTGCGGCCTTCGGTCCGGTTGTGGAGCATGTTGCAGCGCAGCACGGTCGCCTACGGGTACCGGCCGCTGCGGGCGTTGCTGTGGCTGCTGGCCTTCGCGGTGGGCGGCACGGTCTGGTTCAGCTACCACCGGCTGGAGCCGATCAACGAAGAGGACAATCCGATCTGGAACCCGTTGCTCTACACCGTCGACCAGTTGGTGCCGATCATCAACCTCGGGCACGACGTGATGTGGCGGGCCGAGGGCAATTCGCAGTGGATCACCGTGGTGCTCATCGCCGCAGGATGGATCCTGGCGACCACGGTGGCGGCGGGCATCACCAGGGCGCTGCGCCGGGAGCATTGAGCGGGCGCGGCGGCAGGCGGATCGCGCTTCCCGGTCGTCACCCGAAGTGCTGGTGACGCGGAACAACCCGCGAACGGCGGCGGGAATCGAGCTCGGTACGTGCTACATCAAGTAGACACCGAGCATCGGAGGTCACCGTGGACGTCCAGCCCGATCGACCCGGCCGTCGCAGATCCGCTACCCGCACCCGACCCAACTCCACTGTGGACAAGAAGTGGGCGCTGCGGCGCTGCGCCGCGTTGCTCGCGGTTTCGGCGTCCTGCGCGCTGCTGCCCGCCCCCGCGCAGTCCGCGGAGCGCATCGACTACGTCGCGCTGGGCGACTCGGCGGCAGCCGGGCCGCTGGTCCCGGGGCCGGACCCGAACCTCGCCTGCCTGCGTTCCACGATGAACTACCCGCGCGTCGCGGCCGAGCAGCTCGGCGCCGAACTCACCGACGTAACCTGCTCCGGCGCCGAGATCGAGGACTTCACCGGTCGCCAGCACGGTTTCCTGCCGCCGCAGTTCGACGCGCTCGAGGAGACCACCGACCTGGTCACCCTCACCATCGGCGGCAACGACGCGCAGCTGGTGCAGGCGGCGGTGAGCTGCCTCAACGCGCTGCCCGAACCGGTCGGGATCTCCTGCGCGGACCGGTTCACCGAGCACGGCGACGAACTGGCCGAGCGGATCGACGCCGTCACCGACGACTTCGCCGCGGCCTTGGACGGCATCGCGCAGCGCGCGCCCGACGCGGAGGTCGTGGTCGCCGGGTACGGCACCTACATCCGGCCGGGCGGTTGCCATCCGAAGGAGCCGATCTGGGCGCGCGACGCCGACTACCTGCAGTCCAGTGTGGACAAGATGAACGCGATGCTGGCGGAGCAGGCCAGTGCGCACGGCGCGGAGTTCGTGGACACCGCCGCGGTCAGCGAGGGCCACGACGTGTGCGCCGCGCCCGATGAGAAGTACCTGGAAGGCGTGCTGCCGACCTCGGTGGCCGCTCCGCTGCACCCGAACGCCCGCGGCATGGCGGCCTTCGGCGACGCCGTCGCCGATGCCGTCGGGTCGTCCGCTGCCACCTGACCCCACGTACTCCCCGAGTGAACGGACCGCTCGTCCGAAATGGCTGGTCGAACGGTCGTTGTGTGGGGAATCCGCGTGCAGGACTTCTTCGCCCGGTGAGACTGGGCGAAGAGGTCCGTTCGTTCCCGGGCGGAGGCGGGTCAGCCGCCGAGCAACGTCGCCAGCCGCGGCGAGTAGGCGTGGTCGAGCACCAGGCAGGCCGCGCCCACCGCCCCGGCGTCCTCCCCGATCAGCGCCGCCTGCACCCGCACCGGACGCACGTGCGGCGCCCACACCTGAGCCTTGAGCACCTTCCCGACCCGCGCGCGGATCAGCTCGCCCGCGTGCCGCAACGCGGGTCCGCCGAGCACCACCCGGTCCACGTCGAGCACGCTGACGACCGTGGCCAGCGTCTGACCGAGCCGGTTCGCGGCGACGCGCAGGATCTTCACCGCGCCGTCGTCGCCGTCCGCGGCTTCGCGGCAGATCCGCTGGTACGCCGCGGACACCGAGCCGTCGGCTGCGCCGCCCGCGGCCGCCCACTCGGCCACCACGGCCCGCATCGAGCAGTACGCCTCCAGGCAGCCCCGCTTGCCGCAGGTGCATTCCTTGCCCGCGCCCGGCACGTGCCCGACCTCGCCCGCGTTGCTGCTGGTCCCCCGATAGACCTGATCTCCCAGCACGACGCCGATTCCGACGCCGGTACCGACGTAGACGTAGACGAACGAACCCGCCCGGTCCGCCCCGCCCGCCCAGCGCTCGCCGATGGCCGCGGCGGTCGCGTCGTTGTCCATCACCACCGGCAGCCCGGTGCGGTCCTCCAGCAGGTCCGCCAGCGCCACCTCGGTCCAGCCGGGCAGGTTCGGCGGCCCGAACAGCCGCCGGTGCGTGCGGTCCAGCGGGCCCGGCACCGCAAGGCCCGCGCCGAGCACTCGGCCGCCGTCGATCCCGGAACGTTGCACGAGGTGGTGGAAGGTGCGGGCGAGCGCGCCGACCACGGCTTCCGGCGACGCGCCCGGCGGCACCCGGCGCTGGCTGCGCAGCCGCACCCGCCCGTCCAGGTCCAGCAGCACTCCGGTGATCCGCTCCGGGTCGAGGTGCAGCCCCACCGACGAGTAGGCGTCCGGCACGACCCGCAGCATCACCCGCCGTTTGCCGCCGGTGGACGGCGCGTGCCCGTCCTCGATGACCAGTCCGTCGTCCATCAGCGCGCGCACGATGTTGGACATCGTCTGCGCTGTGAGCCCGGTCGTGCGGGCCAGTTCCACGCGGCTCACGCCGCCGTTGGCGCGGATCGCGTCGAGCACGACGGCGCGGTTGAACCCGCCCACCTTCGGCAGGTTGGTGCCTTGCCAGAACTCCTGCGGCATCTAGGGGCGCTCCCGGGAGATGGGTGGATTCGTTGACTTGCTTCATCGAATGGAATTACGGTGCAGTGTGATCCTGATCTCACATCGGGCGCAAGCACTCGGCGCTCGGCTCGCCCGCACCGGCAGTCCGGTTCCGTTCCCGCACCGGCCGCCGGGCACATAGCCCGGGGAGGATCGATGCGCCGCAGGCGATTACCCGTCGCTCTTGCCGCCGCGCTGCTGGTGCTGACCGGCTGCGGCGGCGGAGCCACCGACGACCCGAACACCATCACCGTCGCCTACCACCGCTACGGCAACGTCGTGCAGATCGACCGCCTGATGCAGCGGGTCGAGCAGCAGTACGAGCGGGCTTTCCCGGGCAAGGAGGTCGCGCTGGACCCGGTGGTCGCGCCGGAGGGCGAGTACCTCTCGAAGCTGCAACTGCGGATGCGCTCGCCCTCGACCGCGCCGGACGTGCTCTACGAGGACAGCTTCTCGGTCAATTCCGACGTCGCGGCCGGCTACTTGGCGCCGCTGGACGACCGGCTCGCGCGCTGGCCGGAGTGGTCGTCGTTCATCGACGTGACCAAGCAGGCCGGCCGCGCCACCGACGGCCGCGTCTACGGCGTTCCGCTGGACACCGACACCCGCGGGCTCTGGTTCAACCGCGACCTGTTCGCGCGTGCCGGGCTGCCCGCCGACTGGCGCCCGCGCACCTGGCAGGACGTGCTCGACGCCGCTCGTCAGGTGCAGCAGCGCTTCCCCGACGTGATCGGACTGGACCTGCCGCTGGGCAAGGCGGAAGGCGAGGCGGTGAGCATGCAGACGGTCGGGATGCTGCTCCAGGGCACGCCGACCGGCACCCTGCACGACGGCAAGTGGGTAGCGCCGAACCGCGGTTTCACCGACGCGATGCGGTTCCTGTCCACCGCCGTCGGCGAAGGCCGCACCCAGAGCAAGGCCCAGATCGCCGACGCGCAGTACGACAAGAAGCTGCGCGACGACCTCACCAGGCAGGGCAAGGTCGCGATCCGGCTGGACGGCAGCTTCGCCGCCGGGCAGTGGGAAGGCTCGGGCTGGCGCGATTGGGCCGAGACGATGTCGGCGGCGCCGATGCCGACGCAGTACGGGCAGCCGCCGGGCACGGTGACGCTCTCCGGCGGCTGGACGCTGGCGCTGAGCGCGTCCGGGCGCAAGCAGGACGATGCCTTCGAGTTCGTGAAGCTGGCGCTGTCCCGGGACAACATCGCCGACTACGCGGTCGCTTCGGGGAACCTGCCGTCCCGCGAGGACTCAGCGCAGGATCCCCGGCTCACCGGCGCCAACCCGCTGGCCGGGTTCTGGCTGGGACTGCTGGACAACACGCACTTCCGCCCGACGCTGCCGGAGTACCCGAAGATCTCCGAGGAGATCCAGCAGGCCGTGCAGGACGTCGTCGGCGGCACCGATCCGGCGGAAGCCTCGCGGGAGTGGACGCAGTCGGTGCGGCGGATCGTCGAGCCCGCGAACACGCGAGGCGGCTGATGGCCGTCCTGGCGCAGCGACGACTCGGGCGGCCGCGCGCGGCGCGGTGGTTGCTCCCCATGGCGCCCGCGTTCGTGCTGCTCGGGTTGTTCGTCGCCGGCCCGATCCTGTGGAGCTGCTACGTCTCGTTCACCAACGCCGCGTTGACCGGCGCGGCCGCGACCTCGCCGGAGTTCGTGGGGCTGGAGAACTTCCGCCGCCTGTTCAGCGACCCGGACACGTGGCGCTCGGCTTGGTTGACCGTGGTGTTCACGGTCGGTTCCGCGGTGCTCGGGCAGAACGTGGTTGGACTGCTGATCGCCGTGCTGACCCGGCACCGGAACCGGTTGCTGCGCAACACCGTCGGCATCGCCGTGGTCGCGGCGTGGGTGCTGCCGGAGCTGGTCGCGGCGTTCGCGCTCTACGCGTTCCTGAATCCGGCGGGAACGCTGAACGGGGTCCTCGGCGCGTTCGGCTGGGCGGGCGCGAATTGGCTCTACAGCGTGCCGATGCTCGCCGTGGTGCTGGGCAACATCTGGCGTGGCACGGCCTTTTCGATGCTGGTCTACCAGGCCGCGCTGTCCGAGGTGCCGACCGAGCTGGCCGAGGCGGCCGAAGTGGACGGTGCCGGTGCGCTGCGCCGGTTCTGGCACGTGACGCTGCCGGTGATCCGGCGTTCGGTGCTGACCAACCTGATGCTGGTCACGTTGCAGACGCTCGGCATGTTCACGCTGATCTACGTGCTCACCGCCGGCGGCCCGGGTTCGGCGACGCGGACGCTGCCGCTGCTGATGTACGACGAGGCGTTCGAGCTCGACGAGATCGGCTACGGCGCGTCGATCTCCCTGGTGCTGCTGGCGGTCGGCGCGTTGTTCGCCGTGGTGTACGCGCGCAGTTTGCGGGAGGAAGTATGAGCCGTGCGCGGGTCGAGTCCACTGTGGTCACCCTGGTGCTCGCGGTGATCGCGCTGCTGTTCGCGGCTCCGCTGCTGTGGCTGGTGACCGCGGCGTTCGACGCGGAGGCGCCGCTTTCCGCGTCGGTCCCGGAACGGTTCACCTTGGACAACTTCGCGCAGGTGCTCAACTGGGAGACCAGCGTTCGTCCACTGTGGAACGGGCTGCTGCTCTCCGGTGGTGCGGCCGTGGTCTCGGTGCTGACCGCGGTGCTGTGCGCCTACCCGCTGTCCCGCTACCAGCTGCGGTTCCGGCGGCCGTTCCTCTACACCGTGCTGTTCGCGACCGGACTGCCGATCACCGCCGTGATGGTGCCGGTCTACAGCATGTTCGTGCGGTTCGGCCTGGTGGATTCGATGGCGGGCACCATGCTGTTCCTGGCCGCGACGTCGCTGCCGATCGCGATCTGGATGACGAAGAACTTCATGGACGGCGTGCCGCTGAGCCTGGAAGAGGCGGCGTGGGTGGACGGAGCCTCGCCCGCGCAGGCGTTGCGTTCGGTGGTGCTGCCGCTGATCGCGCCCGGCATGGGCGTGGTCGGGATCTTCACGTTCATCACCGCGTGGGGGAACTTCTTCGTGCCGTTCGTGCTGCTGCTGGATCCGGCCAAGCAGCCCGCCTCGGTGGGCGTGTACACCTTCTTCGGGCAGGGCGGGCTGATCGCTTACGGGCAGCTCGCGGCTTACTCGATCCTCTACACCGCGCCGGTGATCGCGCTGTACCTGGTGGTCTCGCGCTCGCTCGGCGGCGCCTTCGCGCTCACCGGGGCCATCAAGTGAGTCCACTTCGGACGAACCCCGCGATGTGAAAGGGGCGGTGAGCCGGGTTTCCGCTCACCGCCCCGCGACACCGCGTGACCGTCCCTCATCAGGCCCGTCCCTTGTTCTCGATGGGCTTCGTGTCGTTGTCAGCCTCGTTCCCGTGGCATCGCGCGGGGACGACCTCGTCGTCTCGGCGCAGCACCAGCCACACCGCCACGACCGCGACCAGTGCCAGCACCATCATCGCCGCACTAGCAGCCATTTCGATCACCTCCTTTCCATTCGCATCGGCCTTTCCGGTCTCCGTAAGACGCACAGCGTGCCCTTCCGGTTCCACTCCGTCGAACTTTTTCCTTCGCGGCGTCCAGCGCGGCCCGCCGCGCACCGAGGTCCGCACCGTGTTCGGCCGGTGCGGACCCCGGTGCTCCACACCCCCAAAGCGGGCCGCGGCGCCTGCGGTGGCGTCCGCGCCGGCGCCGCGACCCACCTGCATTCCAGACCGATTCGGCCGCGTGCATTGCGCACAGGTGCGGAATCGTTCCGATTAATCGCAAAAAAATGCGACAGGGCCGCCCGCGGAATCCGCGGACGGCCCTGTCGCCGGTTGGTCAGGTCAGGCGCCGAGGCGCTGCTTGAGCGCCTCGAACTCGTCGCGCATCGAGGTCGGCAGGTCGTCACCGATGGTGTCGAACCACTCCTCGATCAGCGGCAGCTCGGACTTCCACTCCTCGACGTCGACGTGCAGCGCGGTGTCCACGTCCGCGCGCGGGGTGTCCAGCCCGGACAGGTCGATCTGGTCGCCCGCGGGCACCCGCCCGATCGCGGTGTCCTCCGCGGCCGCGTTGCCCTCGATCCGGTCGACGATCCACTTGAGCACCCGGGAGTTCTCCCCGAAACCGGGCCACACGATCTTCTTGCCGGACTCGTCGCGGCGGAACCAGTTCACGTAGAAGATCCGCGGCAGCTTGGAGGCGTCGGCCTCCTTGCCCACGTTGACCCAGTGCTGGAAGTAGTCGCCGACGTTGTAGCCGATGAACGGCAGCATGGCCATCGGGTCGCGGCGCACCTCGCCGACCTTGCCGGCGGCCGCGGCGGTCTTCTCCGAGGACAGCGTGGCGCCCATGAAAACGCCGTGCTGCCAGTCGAACGCCTCGTTGACCAGCGGAACCGTGGTCTTGCGGCGGCCACCGAACAGGATCGCCGAGATCGGCACGCCCTGCGGGTCGTCCCACTCCGGCGCCAGGATCGGGCACTGCGACATCGGCGTGCAGTAGCGGGAGTTCGGGTGCGCGGCCTTCTCCTCGGAGTCCGGCGTCCAGTCCCGCTGCTTCCAGTCGGTGAGGTGCTGGGGCTCGCCCTCGTGGTCCTCCCACCACACGTCGCCGTCGTCGGTGAGCGCGACGTTGGTGAACAGCGAGTTGCCCTTCTCGATGGTGCGCATCGCGTTCGGGTTGGTCTTCCAGTTGGTGCCGGGCGCGACGCCGAAGAAGCCGGCCTCCGGGTTCACCGCGTACAGCCTGCCGTCGTCGCCGAAGCGCATCCACGCGATGTCGTCGCCGAGGGTCTCGACCTTCCAGCCCGGGATGGTCGGTTCCAGCATCGCCAGGTTCGTCTTGCCGCAGGCCGACGGGAACGCCGCGGCGACGTAGTGGACCTTGTTCTCCGGGGAGATCAGTTTGAGGATCAGCATGTGCTCGGCGAGCCAGCCCTCGTCCCGGGCCATCGCCGAGGCGATCCGCAGCGAGTAGCACTTCTTGCCCAGCAGCGCGTTGCCGCCGTAGCCGGAGCCGAAGCTCCAGATCATCCGCTCCTCGGGGAAGTGCGTGATGTACTTGG
Organism: Saccharopolyspora galaxeae; assembly: GCF_016526145.1. GTDB lineage: Bacteria > Actinomycetota > Actinomycetes > Mycobacteriales > Pseudonocardiaceae > Saccharopolyspora_C > Saccharopolyspora_C galaxeae. Next base: position 29,253 of record NZ_JADDUE010000001.1, on the reverse strand, counting down.
TGTCGTTGCAGGGCCACGGCACGTCCTGCTGGCCCGGCTCCAACGGGGCGCCCACCGAGTGCAGCGCCGGTACGAAGTCACCGTCGGTGCCCAGCTTGTCCAGCACCTTCGAGCCCATCCGGGTCATGATGTGCATCGAGGTGACGACGTAGGCGGTGTCGGTGATCTCCACGCCCAGCTTCGGCTCGTCGGCGTCCAGCGGGCCCATGCAGAACGGGATGACGTACATGGTGCGACCGCGCATCGAGCCCCGGTAGAGCTCGGTCATGATCGCCTTCATCTCGTCGGGCTGCATCCAGTTGTTCGTCACGCCCGAGTCCTTGCGTTCCCGGGAGCAGATGAACGTGCGCTCCTCGACGCGCGCCACGTCGCTGGGGTCCGATGCGGCCCAGAAGGAATTCGGCTTCTTCTCCAGCCGTTCGAAGGTGCCCGCCGCGACCAGCTCGTCGGTCAGCCGGTTCCACTCCTCTTGCGAACCGTCGCACCACACCACACGGTCGGGCGTGGTCAGCTCGGCGACCTCGCGCACCCACGACAGCAGGCGCTCGTGCGTGGTCGGTGCCTGGTCGAGACCGGGGATGGTCAATGCGGTCATCGCGTCGTGTCTCCTGACTGGGCGCCACAGCCCGGAATCCGGACCGGCGGCGACGGTGCCACCGGCGTGTTCAGAGAATGCTCCGCCCCGCCCGCGGAGAACGGGCGGTGCGGAAAAGGGATGCATCGAGGCTAACGGTGCCGGGCGCTCGCAATGGAGATCAGCTGTGTCGGTTCTCTCACAGGAACGATAAGGGGATCGATTCAGAACCACTTCGACGCATAGGTCTAGACGAAAATTCGGCCGTGCCGAGCCGATGATGACCAAGGATTTCCGGCGAAGCGGACAGTCGTGCGAACGACGGGTGACGCGGGATCGACCACCGGATGGCGGTTGCCCGGGCCGCGCACGCCCGCGGGCACCGCGCTCAACCGCCCGGTGGAACGCGAAGTCGTTCCACCGGGCCGGGTTTGCCGAAGTAGAAACCTTGCGCCTCGTCGCAGTCGAGCGCGCGCAGCACCTCGAGCTGCGCAGCCGTCTCGACGCCTTCCGCGACCACGACCACGCCCAGCGAGTGCGCCATCGCGATGATGCTGCTGACGATGGTGTGCAGCTCGTGCGAACCGGCGAGGTCGGTGACGAACGAGCGGTCGACCTTGAGGCTGTCCAGCGGCAGCCGCCGCAGCTGGGCCAGCGAGGAGTACCCGGTCCCGAAGTCGTCGATCGCCAGGTGCACTCCTAGATCGCGCAACCCCGTCAGGATCCCCGCGGCCCCCGCGGGATCCTGCATGATCACGTTCTCGGTGATCTCCAGGCACAGCGTGTGCGCGGGCAGGCCGGTCTCCGCGAGCGACTGCCGGACGAGGGCGGGCAGGTGCGGGTCTTTGAGCTGGCGCGGCGAGAGGTTCGCGTTGAGCCGCAGGTCGCCGCCGCGGCGCTCGCGTTCGGCGGCGAGCTGGCGCAACGCGGTGCGCAGCATGTGCGCGCCGATCGAGTTGATCAGCTCGCTCTGTTCGGCCAGCGGGATGAACTCGGCCGGGGAAACCGTGCCGTGGTCCGGGTGCTGCCAGCGCAACAGTCCCTCCACGGCGACGGTGCCTTCGGTGCGCAGGTCGACGATCGGTTGGTAGGCGACCCAGAGCTGGTCCTGCGCAACGGCGTGCCGCAGGTCCTGCTCCAAGATCATGTGCCGCTGCACCCGTTCCCGGAGTTCGACGTCGAAGAACGCGTGGCCACCGCCGCCCCGCGCTTTGGCCCGGTACATGGCGACGTCCGCGTCCCGCAGCACGTCCGGACCGTCCCGCCCGTCGTCCGGCAGCGAGACCAGCACTCCGATGCTGCCGTTCACGTGCAGCGGCCTGCCCTCCACGTGGATCGGCCGGGTCAGTTCCCGCAGCAGGCGGTCGCTGAGCGCGGCGAGCGCGCCGTGGTCGGATTCGTCCAGGACCAGCACCACGAACTCGTCCCCGCCGAGCCTGCCGACCTGAGCCCCTTCCGGCACCGCCCGCACCAGCCGTGCCCCGACGGTGCGCAGCACTTCGTCACCGGCAGCGTGCCCGAGCGAATCGTTGATGAGCTTGAAGTTGTCCAGGTCGACGAACAGCACGGCGATCGGGTGCGTCCGCGAGTCGTCGGCCCAGTGGCGCAGCACCTGCGTGCGGTTGGCCAGGTCGGTGAGCGGGTCGTGGGTGGCCTGGTACTCCAAGCGCTCCCGCGCGGCCCGGGTCTCGGTGACGTCGGTGAACGAGACGACCACCGCGTGCGGAGCCGTTTCCTGCGGGTTCAGCGCTCGCGAGGTGACCGCGAGCCACACGTTGCGACCGTCGGCCCGCTCGAAGCACACGACGCGGGAGTTCACCGGCTCCCCGGTCTGCTGCGTCGGCATCGCCAGGTGGTTGCGCCGCAGCACCGCCCCGGACTCGTCGTGCACCGGCCAGGCCGCGGGCGATGAGCCGACGATCTCGGACTCGGACGCGCCGAAGACCTGCTGCGCCGCCGGGTTGGCCGACTCGATGGTGCCGGTCTGGCCGACCACGAGCACGCCCTCGTCGAGCGCTGCGACGACGGTGGCGAAGTCCTGTTCGGCCCGCCGCCGCTCCGCTTCCTCGTGCCGGGCCAGGTCCTGCTGCATCTGCGCGATCCGGCGGGATTCGCTCAGTATCCGGGCGCGCATCGTCTCGACGGCGCGGGCGAGCGTGGTCAGCTCCGACGGTCCCGTCTCGCGGACCTGCCGGTCGAGGTCCCCTTCGGCCACCTGGTCGACGTCGGACACCAGCGCGCGCAGCGGTCTCGTGAGCGATCTGCGCAGCATCAGGACCACTACGGCGGCGACGACGAAGGCGACCAGCACCGTGGCCGTGGTCAACCAGGTGGCCGTGGCGCGCGCGGCCGATGCCTTGGCGGATTCGTCCGAGGCCAGCCGGCCGATCCGGGTGTGCAGCTCGGCCAGTTCGGTGCGCAGCGTGTCGAACTGGTGCGGCGACTGCTCCGGCCCGCCCGGACTGGGCCTGCCCTCGACTTGCGGTCGTGCGGACTGCTCGCGCCACGCGCGGGCGGCCGCCTGGACGCTGTCCAGCAGCTGCATCGTCGTCGGGTCGTCGGCGAGCTGCAGATCGATGATCCCGGTCAGCCGCGCCGCGTCCGCCTGCGCATCGCGGTAGGTGCGCAGGAACGACGGATCACGGGTGAGCAGGTAGCCGCCCAGTGCGTTGGACTGGTCCGAGTAGGCAGTGCTCAGCTCGGTGACGGCCGTTTCGGCCGGGAGGATGACGGTGGTCAGCCGGGTGGTCGCGGCTCCGGCCTGCTGCCAGAACCCGAGGGTCGACGCGGCTACGGCGCCGATCAGCAACACGAGGACGGCGACCAGCAGGTGGACCCGTCGCACCAGCGAGGACCGTGCGCGCCGTAGCCAGGCCACGGCCGCAGCGTAAGTGCCGAGCGATTCGCGGGCGACTCGCGCTCGCCGCGATCGGGAACGGCGCGATCGGGATGACGTGGCCGGGCGAGCCGTCGCCGCGGGCGCGCGGCGTCAGGCCCAGGCGGTACCCGGAGCGGGCCGCGCGGCGGGTCCGTCGGCAGGCGCGGGCGGCGGATCGAAGGTCCAGGTCGCGTCGTCGGTCGCGACGGCAGGCGGATGCGGTTCGGCGGTGTAGCGGCCGTTGTGGTCCAGGTGGCCCTGCTCGACGAGCGTCCACTGCCCGTCGCCGGTGTGCTGGGTGATGGTGACCTCGCCCGCGTCGCCGATCTCCACCAGCTGGTCGGCCGAGCCGTCCCCGTCCACGTCGGTGGCCAGCAGCGTCGCGGTGCCGGTGGTGACCACCGCGGTGTCCGGGTTCCCGTCGTTGTCGGTGTCCTCGGTGGCCGGGCCGATCGGCCGGTCGCCGTGCGGCGTGTCGATCATCATCGGCTGCTCGTCCTGCGGCGGAGCGGGGTGTTGTTCGGGCCGTTCGGCGACCCAGTCGCCGGAGGCCGGCTCGAACCGGGCTTGACCCGCGACGGTGCCGTCGGCGCGCACGGTCTGCATGACGTCGGCTTCGCCGTCGGCGTTCTCGTCGATGTAGGCGACGTGGCCGTCGTCGGTCAGCACGGTCACGGTGTCGTCCACGCCGTCGCCATCGAGGTCGTAGTTCGCCTCTGCGGTGTACTCCTGCCCTTCGACGGTGACCTTGATGTCGCCGTCGCCCGCACCGGTCTCCTCGATGTACATGCGCCCCTCGATTCGGCTAGCTGCCACCGTGCGTTCAACTCCTGCGACGCAGCGTAGAGCGCGGCGGTTCCACCACGACACCCGATCGGCGCGATCGAGCCGGTGACGGCGGGAATCCACCCGGTGTCCGGCGGTGTTCGCCATGACATGGCCAAGGCTGTTGTCGCCACCGGCTTCGGTGGCCCAGAGAATCTGTCCGTCGTCGACGTCGACGTGCCCGACCCCGGACCGGGGCAGGTGACGGTCGAGCCCCGGGCGATCGGGGTGAACCCGATCGACTTCAAGCTCTACAGCGGCGCGTTCGGGGAGGATCCCGGGAAGCTGCCGATGCGGCTCGGGCACGAACTGGCCGGTGTGGTCACCGCCGCCGGGCCGGACGCCCACGGCAAGGACGGGCCGCTCGCGGTCGGCGACGAGGTGGTCGTGCACCCGGCACCCGGTGCGTACGCGAGCGCGGTGACGGTCTCGGCGGCGAACGCCGTGTCCAAGCCCGCCGAGGTGTCCTGGCAAGACGCCGCCGGGCTGCTGCTGGCCGGATCGACCGCCGTGCACATGCTTTCGCTGACCGGCACGCCGCACGGCAAGACGCTGCTGGTGCACGGTGTTTCCGGCGCGGTCGGGCTGCTGGCCGCGCAGCTGGCGCTGGAAGCGGGGTCCGAAGTGGTCGGCACCGCGGGCGAGTCGCGGCACGCCGCGCTGCGCGAGCGCGGGATCACGCCGGTCGCCTACGGTCCCGGACTGACCGATCGGGTGCGCGCCGCGGCACCGTCCGAGGTCGTCGGCGTGGTCGACGCGGTCGGTACCGACGAGGCGATCGACACCTCGCTGGAACTGGTGGATCCGGAGCGGATCGTCACCGCGGCCGCGTTCCACCGGGCCGACGACGGAATCAAGCCGGTGGGTGGCGGCCCCGGCGCGGACCCGGGCACCGAGGTCCGCGGCAACGCGTGGCGGCGGCTGTTCCAGCTCGCCGCGCAGGGGCGGCTGGAGTTGCCGATCGCGCGGACGTTCCCGCTCACCGAGGCGGCCGAGGCGCATCGGCTCTCGATCGACGGCCACCCCGGCGGAAAGCTCGTGCTGCTGCCCTGATCCGCTTCCGGTGCGCGCGGTCCGCCCGGGCCGTGCGCACCGCGCGTCATTCGGCGTGGTCGCGCAAGGCGCGCACGGAGCGCAGCAGTTGCTCGGCGCGGTCGCGGCCCGCCTGGGCCTCCTGGAGCCTGCGGTTCGCGGTCCGCAGCCGGTCGCCGCGTTCGGCGGCGTCCATCTTCAGCGCCTTGTCGACCTCCCGAACCTGCTCGTCGATCGACTCGATGCGCCTGCTCAGCGCGTCGTCCAGGGCCAGCGACAACTGCTGCTCGGCGTCGATGAGCTGCTCGGAGACCAGTTGGTCCAGCGCGGAACGCGCGTCCGCGATCGCCTCGGTGAGCCACTGCTTGAAGTGCTGCTTGTCCGCCGCGTGCTTGCGGGTGCGCGCCATCCACCACCCGGCGCCGAGCCCGAGCACGATCGTCACCGGCAGCACCACCGGGTTCAGCACCGCCACCCCGACCCCGGCCAGCGGCATCGCCGCGGCCCGGCCGAGCCCCAGCCCGCCGGACACGCCCATGAACACCAGCAGCTTGTCCTCCGCGGTCGGCGGTCGCTTGTCCGGTGGGCGCAGCGCGATCGGCGACTGCGCGCCGCGGGCGAACTGGGAGCGGATCACGTCCAGCTCCTCCGCGGAGAACAGCTCCGCCAGCGCGACCTCGGCGACCTTCGCCAGCCGCGCGGACAGCAGCGCCGAGACCCGCGAGGACACCATCTGCAGCGCCGCGTCGACCTGCGCGGGCAGTTCGCCGAGGGTGACCCGGTCGGCGCCGTCGATGGTGCGGCGGAACCAGCTCTGCACCTCGCGCATCTGCCGGGTCACCTCGTGACCTGCTTCCACCCGGGTGCGCTGGATCTCGCCGCGCAGCTTCACCTGCCAGCCGCGGGTGGCGGAGCGGCGGGTGGCGGCGAGTTCGTCGCGGCGCGCGCGCAGCGACTCGGCCTCGTCCGCGCCGACGGTCAGCGCGCGCGTCTCCGCCTCCAGCCGCGCGATCAGCTCTCCGAGCACAGTGGACAGCGCGCGCATCGTGTTGGCCTCGCCGAGCATCGCGGCGCGACCGCCGACGAGCTGCACCAGCGCGGAACGCAGCTCGGCGACACCGGAGCGCTCGCGCAGCAGCTCGGCCGCCTGCTCGCTCGGCGCTTGCGCGGCCAGCTGCAGCATCCGCGCGGAGACCGGGTGGATCGGCACTTCGGCGAACCGCGGGGCGTGTTCGGCCAGCAGCTTGCGGTCCTGCTCCAGCACCTGCCGCCAGCTGCGGTGCTGGTCGGTCTTGGCCAGCGCGAACACCACGGTCTCCACCCGGTCGGCGGCGCGGTGCAGGAATTCGAGCTCTCCGCGGGTGAACGGGGCGGCGGCGTCGATGACGAACAGCAGCGCGGTTCCCGCCGAGGCCGCCTCCGCGGCGAGCTCGCCGTGCACCGAGTCCAGCCCGCCGACCCCTGGAGTGTCCACAATGGTCAGCTCGGTGAGCGTGTCCAGCGGCGCGTGCACGCTCAGGTGCCGCGGCGGCAGCCTGCCCTCCGGGAGTTCGTGGCGCACCGAGGCCCAAGCGGGCAGTTCGGCCACGTCGAACTCCACCGGTTCGGACTGCGCCGGGTAGTGCGCGGATCCGCACCACCGCTGCCCGTGCCGGAACTCCAGGTAGGTCGAAGTGGCCACCGCGGCGTCCACAGGGGACAGATCGGGGTGCCCGAGCAGCGCGTTCACCAAGGAGCTCTTGCCGCGATTGGTCTCGCCGACCACGACCACGCTGGGCACGTCCGGGCGCGAGCGGCGCACCTCCTCGGCCCATTCCGCCGCGTCCGGGGCGGCCTGGCGAAGCAGCGCGAACAGCTTGTCCCGGGTCTGCTTGACCTGCTGCGGCAGCGCGGTCGCCGCTGCGGGCACCCCGGTCGCCGGGCCGGCCGAAGTCATCTGCTGGCACTCCTGTCGCTGGGTCGCCTCGCGCTGGTTCCGCGCGGGCGTGAATGTACCCGCGACGGCGCCGCGCGCGGCCGGTTCCCACGCCTCCGTTCGGGGAGTGGGCGCGGCCGCGCGAGCTCTGCGCAGGCGGATCCGGTCGGCGCGCCGCCGTGCCGAGGAAGCTCAGCCGTTGCGCAGTTCCTGCCAGATCAAGAAGTAAGCCCGGTGCACCACGTAGCCGACGCGGGCCTGCGCCGGAGTCGCTCCGAACGAGGTGAACGAGCGCCACCAGGTCGCGCGCTCCATCGCGTAGTCGACCAGCGCCTGCCGTTCCTTCCCGGCCAGGCCCAGCCGCTCCGCGGTGCCGGAGCTCCCGCCGACCCGCAGCACTTCTTCGGCCAGATCTTCCGGCAACGTCACCGCGCCCGAGCTGACCAGCGTCAACGCCTCCAGCAGCTGCAGCTGGTGCGCTTCCGGGCGGGACAGCAGCAGTTCGATCGCGTCGTGCACCCTGGCCTGGTCGTCGGAGGCGTGCGCCAGCGCGGTCAGCGACGCGAGCCCGGCAGCGGCCTTGATCCCGTCCGCGCGGGCGCGGAACACGTCGTCCAACCGGTGCAGCACCCCGTCCAGCCCGCAGGCGTCGCGCAGCGTCCGCCGCAACGCGCCCGCGGTGATCTCCGGATCGTCGTCCACCGCGGCCAGCGCCCGCCGGATCCCGTGCAGGTCCAGCCGCGCCAGCAGCCCTTCCCGCTCGTCCGCGGGGATCTCGCACTCCCAGCCGGTGAACAGGTCGGCCGACAGCAGCAGGGTCTGCCGGGTCTCCGCGTCCAGCGCGGCGAGCCGGTGCAGCACGTCCGCGTCGGCCGAGCTGAACCCGCCCGCCTCCGCGGTCTCCGCGAGCAGCCCGATCACCGGCAGCACGTCGGCCACCCGCGGACCCAGCAGGCCGGCCTGCTCGGCAGCCAGCAGCTCCGCGGCCCGCCAGGTGTCCCCGCCGGAATCGGGCACCGAGTCCGGTTCGACCGTGTCGGCCTTGTTCAGCACCGCGATCGCGTTCACCGGTCCGGCCTCCCGGCCCGCGGTCGCGGCGGTGAACGCGGCCAGCGCCTGCTGGTCGTCGGCGCGCACCGCCTGGGTGACCACGTAGAGCACCGCCTCGGCCCCTGCGACCGCGTTGCGCGAGACCGGGTCCAGCTCGTCCGAGTCCGAGTCGGGATCCGGGTCCAGGGCACCGAGCAGCTGCTCGGTCCGGGCCACCGAGGCCGCGTCCAGCGAACCCAGTCCAGGCGTGTCGATGACGGTGAGATCGCGCAGCACCGCGTTGGTCAGGTACGCCTCCAGGTGCGAGACCCGCTCCGGTTCGACGCCGAGATCGGCCGGGATGCCGCCGTCGGCGTCGAACGGCAGCGCCTGCTTCTCGCCGTCGTGGAAGACCACCTCGACCCGGTCCACCGTGCCGTACTGGAAGCGGGTCACCAGCCGGGTGCACTCGCCCACGTCCGTCGGCGCGACGCGTCGTCCGATCAGCGCGTTGACCAGCGTGGACTTGCCGGATTTGATCCGGCCGGCCACGGCGACCTGCAACGGCGCGGCCAGCCTGCGCAGCACTTCGTCGAAACCTTCCGCGGTGCGCTGCGAAACCTCCGGCCGCAGGCCGGTGCACATCCGGGCGACCGCGGCCGAGAGCGGACCGGGCCAGTTCTGCTGTTCGACCGGCGAGCTCACCCCTGCCCCCTGTGTGCCTGTCCGGTCCGGGTGCCTGTTCCCCCTGCGTACGTGGAACCGAACGCCGACATCTTGCCATGCGGCCGAGCCGCGGCCCGATCACCCGGTTTGTCCGGGGATCTTGCCGGGAACACCGTCGAGTGCACGGACATGCGCACTCCGCGACGGAAAGGAGTTCGGTGATTCCAATGGGAACCGGCTACACGTTCGCGTTCCTCGTCATCGGCGCCGTGCTGGTGTTCGTCGACGGCTGGCTGCTGCGCCGCAGCGGCACGACCTACCTCTCCGCGGTCTACCCGGACGGGAAGGTCGCGGACTCGGTGAACCAGCTGGTCACCGTGTTGTTCCACCTGACGACCCTCGGGGTCGTCGCGCTGGTCTCGACGTTGCCGATGGGCGGCGGGGATCCGTTCACCGCGATGGTCAGCAGGCTCGGCGCGCTGTTCCTGGTGCTGGCGGCCGCGCACGGCGTCACCATCTTGATCCTGGCCCGGATGCGTTCCAGGCAGCGGGACAAGGTGCTGCAGGAGGAGATCACCAGCCGGACCAGCGAGCACTTCGACGCCAAGCCGGAGGCGGGCACGGCGTGAGGCGCTCCCAGCGTCCGGTGCCCCACGCCGGGTCCACAGTGGCCGGAACAGGCGGGGCCGGAGGCCGCGGGCCCGGCGAACCGGCACCTCGGCACAGGTGACCGGTTAGCCTGGACCGGTGTCCGACCCCGCATCGAAACCGCAGCTCGCCGCGCTGGACGTGGACGGAACGCTGCTCGACCCCGAAACCCAGACCATCTCCCCCGCGGTCCGCGACGCGGTGCGCCGCATCGCGGACTCCGGTGTGCACGTGGTGCTCGCCACCGGTCGCAGCATGCTCGGCACCGTGCCGGTGCTGCGCGAACTCGAGCTGCACTCCGGTGTGGCGCTGTGCTCGAACGGGGCGGTCACGCTGGACGCGGCCACCGGTGACGCGCTGGCGGTGGAGACCTTCGACCCCGCACCGGTGCACGCGAGGCTCGCCGCGGCGTTGCCCGGAGCGATCTTCGCCGCCGAGCAGATCGGCACCGGCAGCCTGGTGACCAGCCCGTTCCGCGAATACCAGCTGCACGGACCGCAACGGCTCGCCGACCTCGACGAACTGGTCGCCGAGCCGGTGCCGCGGATGATCGCGCAGTGGGAGGGCCAGCGGCCCGAGGAGGTGGCCGCGGCCCTGGTCGGCGTCGAACTGCCCAACTGCACGATCACCGTCGACCACTACGAGCCGTGGGTGACCGCGGTGCCCGCCGGCGTAACCAAGGGCGCCGCGCTGGAGAAGCTGCGCACCGAACTCGGACTCGCCGTCGAGGACACCTTCGCGGCGGGCGACGGCAGCAACGACATCCAGATGCTGCGCTGGGCAGCGCACAGCGTCGCCATGGGGCAGGCCCCGGTGGAGGTGCGCACCGCCGCGACCGAGGTGACCGCGCCGGTCGCCGAAGACGGACTGGTGTCCGCGCTCGCCCGGTGGTTCCGGTGATCGCGCTCGGCGCTGCTCCGTCCCGGCCGATCGGCCCATCCGAAAGGCCGCACGGCTGATGTGACGGCTCCGGGTGCTGCGACAGGCTCGATCCGCCGGGGCGGTAAGGAGCCCGGCGCTCACCGCAGCACAGGAGCGAACATGATCGAGGCGGTCGGCCTCACCAAACGCTACGGAGCGACGGTCGCGGTCAACGACCTGTCGTTCACCGCCCAATCGGGCAAGGTCACCGGTTTCCTGGGGCCGAACGGAGCGGGCAAGTCCACCACGATGCGGATGATCCTCGGGCTGGACCGTCCCAGCGCAGGCCAGACCCGCGTGGCAGGCCGGCCGTACGAGCAGCTCAAGGAGCCGCTGCGCACGGTCGGCGCGCTGCTGGACGCCAGGGCGGTGCACCCGAACCGGTCCGCGCGCGCCCACCTGCGCTGGCTGGCCAAGTCCAACAACCTCCCGGCCGGCCGGGTCGACGAAGTACTCGGCATGGTCGGGCTGCACGACGTGGCCGACAAGCGTGCGGGCGGGTTCTCGCTGGGCATGTCGCAACGACTCGGGATCGCCACCGCGATGCTCGGGGATCCGCAGGTGGTGCTGTTCGACGAGCCGGTCAACGGCCTCGACCCGGAGGGCATCCACTGGGTCCGCCGGTTCATGCGGCAACTCGCCGAACAGGGCCGCACCGTGTTCGTCTCCAGCCACCTGATGTCCGAGATGTCGCAGACGGCTGATCGGCTGGTGGTCGTCGGCCGCGGCGAGCTGATCGCGGAATGCGACACCGACGAGTTCGTCGCCGGTTCCGGGGTCGCATCGCTGAAGGTCCGCTCGCCGCAAGCCGCCAAGCTGCGGCAGGTGCTGGGCGCGCGCGGGCTGCCGGTGGGCGACCCCGACCCGCAGAACCCCGACACGCTCCTGCTGGGCGACGTCCCCAGCGCCCAGGTCGGCGAGATCGCCGCCGCCGAAGGCGTGGTGCTGCACGAGTTGTCGCCCCAGCGCGGTTCGCTGGAAGAGGCGTTCATGCGGATCACCGGCCAAGCCGTGGAATACCGGACCGAATCGGGCGGCGCGCTGGCGACCGCCGGGAAGAGTGCCTGATGAACCTGCTCGCCGTGGAACGGATGAAACTGCTGTCCATCCGCTCGCCCTGGTGGTGCGCGGGCACTGCGGTCGCGCTGGCGGTGCTGTTCACCGGCCTCAGCGCCATGAACAGCGGCTCCTCGGGCGGAATGCACCTGACCGGGCTCGCCAGCGGGCTGCAGACGTCGATGGTCGTGGTGCTCGCGCTGGCCGCTCTCAGCGTCACCAGCGAATACCGCTTCGGCACCATCCGCACCACTTTCCAAGCGGTGCCGAACCGGTCGTCGGTGCTGTTCGCCAAGGCAGGCGTCGTCGCCGCGCTCGGCTTCGTGCTCGGTGAGCTCGCCGCCCTGCTGTCGTGGGCGATCGCGCTGGGCGTGGCGCCCGGTCCCGGACTCGCGGTCGACGACGCCGATGCGTGGCGCGAACTGCTCGGCGCCGGCCCGGTGTTCGCCTGCGCCGCGGTCTTGGCCGTCGGTGTCGGAGCACTGCTGCGGCAGACCGCGGGTGCGGTCACCTTCCTGCTGATCTGGACGCTGCTCGCGGAGAACCTGATCAGCGCGATCCCGGGCTTCGGAAGCGCTGTCGGCGACTGGTTGCCCTTCCACGTGGGCATGAGTTTCTTCCGGTCGGCGGAAAGCGGGGGGCCGCTGGGCCCGTGGGGGTCCCTGGCATACTTCGCCGCCGTAGCCGTCGCGGTACTCACCGTCGCGGCCTTCGTCGTCCGGCGCAGGGACGCCTGAGAAGCGGAACCAGCGCGTTCAACAGTCGCAGCGCCGCGTTATCGAGCCCGCTGGAGAGGTCGATCACCCCGGCCGTTAGGATCTCGGCAAGATCGAGCCGTGGTGATCCTTCCTGGTGCTCGCACTCCGCCGGGACCGGACACAGTGGACGCCGCGCGCGATCCGGCACAACGAAAAGCGACCGACTGCACCAGCGCTCGGGGGCGCCGGCGGTCGGGACGGGGGAGGGCCCGGGCTGTCATTCGGGGGATGGCCCGGGCCCTGTGCTTTCCGTGAATGGGGGGCTTTCCGCGAACCGGGGGTTTCCGCGGATCCTGCGCTCTCCGCAGCTCGCGGCTTTCCGGATCCGGCCCGCAGGCCCGGCTTTTCTCGGCGGCGCGCGACCGCGTCCGTCCTCATCGGACTCGCGAGGTGCTCACACCGCAGGCCGGACCACCAGCACCGGGCACGCCGCGTGCCGGACGCACTGCTCGGCCACGGAGCCGAGCAGCAGCCCCGCGAACCCGCCGCGGCCGCGGTGCCCGACCACGAGCACGTCGGCACCGCGCGAGGCCGACAGCAGCGCTTGCGGCGACGGCGAATGCACCACGTGCAGCTCCACCGCGAACGCGGGCGAGGCGCCCAGCTTGCCGTTCACCAGCTCCTGGGTCGCTTCGGTGACCGCCTGCTGGTACTCGTCCATGCTCGGCACGGCGCCCGGCGGGCAGTGCGCCGGGCGGCGCGCGGTCCGAATGCTCCAGGCCCGCACGACGTGCAAGGTCGCGCCGCGCAGTTCGGCTTCGCGCGCGGCGACGTCCAACGCTCGCACCGAGGAAGCCGACCCGTCCAAGCCGACGGCTACTCCGCCGTCGAGTTCCACGCGCTGTACTGTGCTCTCCGCCACACTCCTACTTCACCTGCTCGCGGCCGCGCTGTCGAATCGAGCGACGACATCTCTGCCGGATGCATAAGAATTTGCACACATTTCGGCCGTGACCACCGTTTGACCGGTTCGTTGTGGTAATGGATAGGTAAGGACGTTTGCTCTGAACCAATGTCGCTTGAGAGCAGCGGGCCGGGCGCGCGCCCGGCCGTGTCACCTCAACAGCAGATAGGTGGGCCATGGTGCATTCGACCGAGTGCTTCGAGGACCGGCGCAACCCGCTGCCGAGTCGGCGGTTCCCCCCGGAAGTGCACCTGGAACCCGTTCCCCGGCTGGAGTGGTCGCTGGCCACCGAAGCCCACCCGCAACCGGCGATCGCCCAAGCCGCCGCTCCGGCTGCGCTGCGGCGCAGCTGGATCCACACCGCACCGCAGCGCAAGGTGCTCGAGCTCTACCGCCAGCTGAACGGCCCGAGCGGCCGCCTTCCCGCCCCCTGGTGGCTGCGGGCGCTGGACCGCGGCGAGCTCGGCTCCCGGGCGGAGGGCTTCGCCGTCGAGGACGCCGTGCACGCCCTGCTGACCGGCAGCAGCGGCTGGGTCTTCGTGCCGTGGGCGGGCGTCGGCGAGACCGGCTACTGGGAGTACGCCCCGTCCGAACGCGGCGGCAGGCAGGCGCCGACCACCGTCAGCCTCACCGATCAGCACCCCGGCTGGCTGCACGTCGTGCCCGCCAGCACCGACCAGCCGCCCGCACCGCGCGCGGTCGACGGTCCCGGCGGGTTGCGCACCGCGCTGCCCGAGGTCGAGTCCTGGTAGTCACCGCGTCCGGCCGGTTTGCGATACTGGCGTCCTGTGAACACTTCTGACCAGCAGGTACGCCACCGCCGCACGGTCGTGAGCTACGTCCAGCGCGGCGAGCGGATGACCGCGGGCCAGCAACGCGCCTGGGACCGGCAGTGGGCGGACCTGGGCGCCGATGTCGGTGAGCTGCCCGCGGGAGGGCTGGACACCGAAGCGTGGTTCGGCCGATCGGCTCCGCTGGTGCTGGAGATCGGCTCCGGGATGGGCGAGACGACCGCGCGACTGGCCGCGGCCGACCCGGCGGTCGACCACCTCGCCGTCGAGGTCTACAAGCCCGGTCTTGCACAGCTGCTGCTGCGCGCCGAGTCGCTGGAACTCGCGAACCTGCGGTTGCTGCGCGGCGACGCGGTCGTGCTGCTGCGCGAGCACCTCGCCCCGTCCGCCCTGGCGGGGGTGCGGATCTTCTTCCCGGACCCGTGGCCGAAGAAGCGCCACCACAAGCGGCGGCTGGTGCAGCCCGGCGTCGTCGAGCTGATCGCGTCCCGGCTGGCCCCGGGCGGCTACCTGCACCTGGCCACGGACTGGGACCACTACGCCGAGCAGATGCGCGAGGTCTGCGACGCCGAACCGGCGCTGCGCAACCGGTACGCCGACGCGGCGGGCGGCTGGGCGCCCCGGCCTTCGTGGCGTCCGGTCACGAAGTTCGAGAACCGCGCGCACGACGAGGGCCGCGTGATCCACGACCTGATCTACGAGCGGGTTCCGTAACGACGGTCCTGCACGGCCTCGGTGATGTCGTTGAGCACGGACCCGGCGGCCATCAAGACCAGGACGCCGAGTGCGACGACGGTTCCAGCGGTGCTGATTGCGGTGGCGAACATGGCTCGTCCTCCCCTGTTTCGAGCTTGTGACCTCAGCGTCGCCGGGCACGGGGCTGCGGCGAATCGGCCGGGTGGCTGGTACGGGCGGCCTTCCGGCGCGGTTTTCGCGGCTCGCTGCGACGTGTGGGTGCCCGCCGCGGCGCGCCCGGTGCGCTGCGGCAGCGGTCTTCGGACCGTTCGGCCGGGGTGGCCGGAGCCCATCGGCCAATCCGCCCGGTCCGGGGCGGGCACTAAGGTCGCCGCGTGAGCTCCAGCCCGACGACTCAGCCGTGGCGGCGGCGCCTGCGCCGCGTGGTGCTCGGCCCGTGGCTGCCCGCGACCGTGCTGACGATCCTGTGCTGCATCGACAGCGTGCTTTCCGCGCTGCACTCCACTGCGGACCTGGTCCTGGTGCCGGGGCTGGCGCTGTTCGCGCTGCTCGCGGTGCGCGGCCGCGCGTATCCGGCGTTGTGCGGGGCGGCCGCGGCAGGCGTGCTGGTGCTGAGTTCGCTCGTGGTCAACGTGACCGGCGCCGTTCCCTACCTGCAGCCGTTCGGTCCGATCCTGCCGACCGAGAACATCGGCGGAGTGCTGCTGGTGCTGTACGTGCACCGGCGGTTGCCCGCGGCCAAAGCCGCGCCGGTGACCGGTCTGCTCGCGTCGGCCTTCCTGATCTCGCTGCACCTGCGGCCGTACGAGGCAGCTTGGAGCGAGTCGCAGCTGGTGGCCTTCGGGGTGCTGGAGTGCGTGCTCGCAGTCGGTACCGGTAGCTACCTGCGCGGCCAGAGCCTGCGGTTGAACTCGACTCCGCTGGTGCAGTTGCTGCGCCGTCAGTGGCCGATGATGGCGGGCCTGTCGGTGCTGCTGTTCGTGGAGTTCGGCAACGGCGGCATCGGCTCGGCCGGACGGCTGCCGATGCTGCTGGGCGCGGTGGTGCTGGCGGCGCTGGCGGTGATCGCCCCGTTGCGGCCGGTGGAGTCGGCGCTGCTGGGCGCGAGCGCGCTGGCGTTCATGGGCGTCGCCGATCGGCTGGTCGGCGGCTCGCTGAGCCGCACGGCGCTGCTGGATCCGCTGCCGCTGCCGCTGACCGCGGTGGTCGCGGCGATGCTGCTGGTGGCGTTCGCGACCCGCTACCCGGACGTGCGCAAAGCCTGCTGGGCAGTGGGCGCGCTGGTCGTCGCTGCGCTGTTCGCGGTGCTGTTCGCGGTGCGCGGGCAGGAGCTGTCGACGATCGCCCAGCTGCTCGCGCTCGGGGCGCTGCTGCTGGCGCTGTCGGTCGGCGCCGGGATGTACTTCCGGGCCAGGGACGGAGAAAGGAACCGAACGGTGCACGTCGCGGTGGAGCAGGCGCAGCAGACCGAGCGCTTGGCGCTTGCCAGGGAACTGCACGACATCGTCGCGCACCACGTCACCGGCATCGTCGTGCAGGCGCAGGCGGCGCAGATGGTGGCGGGCAAGCAACCGGAGGCGGCGGCCGACGCGCTGGACAAGATCGCCAACAGCGGAACCGAGGCGCTGGTCGCGATGCGCAGGCTGGTCGCGAGCATGCGCGGCGCGGAGCCCGCGGGAAGCAGCCCGGCCGAGCACGCCAGCACCGACCTGCACGCCGACCTCTCCGCACTGGTCGAGAAGGCCGGTCCGGAGGTCGCGCTGACCCTGGAGCTGGTCAACGAGGTGCCGCAGGAGGTCGCGCGCTCCGCGCTGCGGCTGGTGCAGGAATCGCTGACCAACGCCGAGAAGCACGGCACCGACGTCACGCACGTGCGCGTGCTGGTCCGCTCCCCGCACGAGCACCTGCACGTCCGGATCACCGACAACGGAACCGGGCGCAGCACCGCCCCGGTCGGCGGGTCGGGCGGCTACGGTCTCGTCGGGATGCGGGAGCGGATCGAGCTGCTCGGCGGCCGGTTCAGCGCCGGGCCCGGGGAACGCGCCGGCTGGCGCGTGGAGGCGTGGTTGCCGCTGGCCGAGCAGGAGGCCGAGTGAGCACCGCGGACCGCTCGGCGGCCGCCGGACGAGACGGGACCGGGGTTCCGCCGCGCGGGCCGTTCGACGAATCGAAGTCATGTCACGACCAGGCCGGGAGGCGGGTTTCAGGATGATCCGGGTGTTGATCGCCGACGATCAGGAAATGGTGCGGGCGGGATTCCGGATGATCCTGGATTCGCAGGAGGGCATCGAGGTCGTCGCCGATGTGGCCAACGGCGTGGACGCGGTGCAGCGCGCCCGCGAGCTGCGCCCGGACGTGTGCCTGATGGACATCCGGATGCCCGGGCTGGACGGTCTGGAGGCGACCAAGCAGCTCACCGGCCCCGGCGTGGCCGACCCGATCAAGGTCGTGGTGGTCACCACGTTCGACCTCGACGAGTACGTGGCCACGGCGCTGTCCAACGGTGCCAGCGGTTTCCTGCTCAAGGACGCCGGGCCCGCGCTGCTGGTGGAAGCGATCAACGCGGCCGTGCGCGGGGACGCGTTGGTGTCGCCGCAGATCACGGTCCGGCTGCTGAAGCACTTCGAGCAGCCGCAGCAGAAACCGCGCCGCGCCGTGCCGCAGCCGCACGACGAGCTGACCGAGCGGGAGCTGGACGTGGTCCGCGCGGTCGCGCGCGGGCTCACCAACATCGAGATCGGCTCGGAGCTGTACATGTCGCTGTCCACGGTGAAGACCCACCTGGCCGCGGCCCAGTCCAAGATCTCCGCGCGCAACCGGGTGGAAACCGCGTCCTGGGCCTGGCGCAGCGGACTGATGGATGACTGAGCCATCGGCGTCCGATGGATGGCCGAGCCATCGGTGTCCTTGTGGATGGCCGAGCCATCGGCGTCCCGCGGGACCGGCTTCGGGAGAATGCGGGACATGCCCACAGCTCTGCGCCTGCACGCCCCGGTCGCGCTCCCGTGCGACGCGGCGTGCTCAGTGATCCGGGATGCCGTGCTCGACGTCGACGAGCAGGGCCGGGTCCTGTTCTGCGGGCCGCGCACCGACGCCCCGCCGCGGCCCGCGGACAGCGATGTGCGGGAGTGCGGCGGCATCCTGCTGCCCGGCCTGATCAACGCGCACGCGCACAGCCCGATGACGCTGTTGCGCGGGATGGGCGGCGATCTGCCGCTGCTGCGCTGGCTGCAGGAAGTGATCTGGCCCGCCGAGGCGCGGCTGCGGCCCGCGGACATCCGCGCGGGCATGGAGCTGGGTGCCGTGGAGATGCTGCGCGCCGGGGTCACCACCAGCGCGGAGATGTACTTCTCCGGGGAGTCGGTGGTCGAGGCGGTGCTCGCGGTCGGGTCGCGGCTGGTGCTCGGCCCCGCGGTGATCGCGGCACCGGGCCTGGAGGGCGTCGGGTCCTGGCAGCGCGTGGTCGAGGACATCAGCCGGTGGATCGACGCGGACGGCCTGCGGTTCGGCCCGGCCGACCGGGTCGAGCTGGGCTACGGCGCGCACTCCGCCTACACGCTGCCGCCGGAGGCGTTGCAGACCATCGGCGAGTCGGCGCAGCAGCGCGGCGCGCTGGTGCAGACGCACGTCGCCGAAGCCGCCGACGAGGACGTGGAGCAGCGGGAGCGGTTCGGCTCGGTGCCCGCGCTGCTGGACAAGGTCGGCGTGCTGGACGGCCGGGTCCTCGCCGCGCACTGCGTGCACATGTCGGACGCGGACCTCGCGCTGTTCGCCCGCCGCGGCACCGGGATCGCGCACTGCCCCGGCTCGAACGCGAAGCTGGCTTCGGGAACCGCGCGGCTGGTCGACATGCTCGCCGCCGGCATCCCGGTCGGGCTGGGCACCGACGGGCCGTCCAGCAACGACGACCTGGACCTGTGGGAGGAAGTGCAGCTCGCGGGGATGCTCGCCCGGCTGTCCCGGGGTGACGCGACGGCGCTGAGCGCGCGCTCCGCGCTGCTGGCGGCCACTCGCGGCGGCGCCAGGGCGCTGCACCGCGACGACATCGGCTCGCTCGAACCCGGCAACTGGGCGGATGTCGTGCACCTCGACGTGGACAACCCCGCGTTCGCGACCGGGTTGGACACCCCGGACGAGCAGCTGCTGTCGAACCTGGTGTGGGCGGCCGGTTCGCGCAGCGTGCGCGACGTGTGGGTGGCCGGTGCGGAAGTGCTGCACGACCGCGAACCGACCCGCGTCGACCGCCGCGCCGTGCAGGCCACCGCGCGCACCGCCGCACAGCACCTGCGGGCGGCGTGATGGTCCGGCACCTCGGCGTTCTGCTGTTTCCCCAGGTCGAAGAACTCGACGCGATCGGGCCGTGGGAGGTGCTGTCCTACTGGACGCGCAACTTCCCCGGCGACGGCTACGCGGTCTCGACGCTGGCCCGCGATGGCGGCCGGGTGGAGTGCGCGAAGGGGCTGACGGTGCTCGCGCAGCATTCCTTCGCCGCCGCCCCGGAGTACGAGGTGCTGCTGCACCCCGGCGGCCGGGGCACCCGTCCGCTGCTCACGGACGAGCAGCACCTCGATTGGGTGCGCGAGCAGCGCGCGTCGGTGCCGCTGATGACCAGCGTGTGCACCGGCTCGCTGGTGTACGCCGCAGCGGGCCTGCTCCGCGGTCGCCCGGCCACCACGCATCGGGCGTCGTTGGCGCGGTTGGGCGAACTCGACCCGACCGTCGAAGTGCGCCCGGACGACCGGTTCGTCGACGACGGCGACGTGGTCACCTCGGCGGGGATCTCGGCGGGCATCGACATGGCGCTGCACTTGGTGGCTCGGTTGTCCTCGCCGGAACGAGCCGCCGAAGTCCGCGGCGGCATCCAGTACGACCCCGCGCCGCCGGTGTGAATCAGCTCGCCGGTGGGATGTTGTTGTTCAGCCGGAAACGGTTCTCCGGGTCGTAGGTCGCTTTCAACCGGCCCAGCCGCTCCAGGTTCGGCCCGTAGGCGGCCATCCGCGCACCAGGGTCGAGCACCGCTTCCCCGCTGAAGTTCAGGTAAGTCCCGGTCGCCGAAGGCTGCGCTCCGGCCTCCGCGAGCACGTCCCGGACCCACCGCACCGCGCGGTCGGTGTCGGCCGCGTCGGTCCAGTTCGCGTCGAAGCTGAGCATGTACTGCGGGCTGCGGTCGCCGAACGCCGTCGCGGTTTCCGGGATCCGCCCGGCCGCGCCGCCCAGCAGCGGCACGTGCACCATCGTTCGCGGGTGCGGCCGCTCCAGTGCGCTGCGCAGCACGAGGTCGAGCACGGCGTCGTCGAGCTCCCGGCAGTACGTCGATTTCCAGTAGCTGAGCAGTTCGCCCTTCGGGAAGAACGGGTCGAGCATCGACTGCACCGCGCGGTACGGCGTCGGCCCGCTGAGGTCGACCAGCGGGGTCCCGAACCGCCGCATCGGTGCGAGCGCGCGTTCGCCGTCCGCGGTGCCTCCGGCGTGCAGCGCCCCGATGATCAGCACGTCCTGGTCGTGCAGCTCCGGCGGCAAGTGCGGGTCGGTGGGCGTGGTCCAGCGCACCGCCCGCGTGGTGATCTCGTCCGGCAGGTCGGTGGTCCAGTCCCGCCAGAAGCGCAGCACCCGTTCGGCGTTGGCCGCCGGGTAGATCGCGGTGCCGTTCCACACGACCGGGCCGACGGGGTGCGCGTCGAACTCGAAAGCGGTCACGATGCCGAAGTTGCCGCCACCGCCGCGCAGCCCCCAAAGCAGTTCGGGGTGGTTGTCCTCGTCGACCCGCAGCACTTTGCCGGTGGCCGTGACGACCTCGGCGGACCGAAGGTTGTCGCAGGTCAACCCGTACTTGCGGTGCAACCAGCCGATGCCGCCGCCGAGCGTGAGCCCGCCGACACCGGTGCTGGAGACGATGCCGCCGGGCACCGCGAGTCCGAACAGCTGCGCCTCCCGGTCCACATCGCCCCAGGTCGCGCCGCCCTGCACCCGCACCGTGCGCAGCGCGGGGTCCACCGTGACCGAGCGCATCCCGGACAGGTCGATCAGCAGCGCCCCGTCGTGGATGCTGTGCCCGGCGATGCTGTGCCCGCCGCCGCGCACCGCGATCAGCAGGTCGTGCTCGCGGGCGAGCCGCACCGCGTCCACGACGTCGGCGGTGCCGGTGCAGCGCACGATCAAACCGGGGCTGCGCCGGAACATGCCGTTCTGCACCACGCACGCCTTCTCGTACCGGTCGTCATCGGGGCCGATCAGGGGGCCGCGGAAGGCGGTGCGCAGCTCGGCGAGCACCTCGTCGGACAGGGTCGTTTCACCGCTGATCTCCGCGGTGCCCAGGGTCCTGAGCCGTACCGCCATGGCCGTTCACCTCTTGGTCGGTTGCGAGATCGCTGTGCGCACCAGGCAATCGCCTGGGCCGGGGATCGACCAGTGCCCGCCGACTGTTGACAGCGGCCCGCCGGAGCGGTAGGCGACGCGTCCTTGACTCGACGCTGGGCATGGATCATTATCATGATTATCCGAGTCTGGGAGTTGCCCGTCCGGGTCGCACATCGGATCAGCCGAGCGATTCGGTGCGTGCTCGCGAGACACAACCGAATCCGCACCCCGGAGGGCTCAGGTGGCGAGAACCCCGGAATCCCGGCCGAACCACCGCGGCACGCTGGTCGCGGTCATCTGCCTGGTCACCGTCGTCTTCGACGGCTACGACCTGATCGTCTTCGGCACCACCATCCCGAGCCTGCTGGCCTACGAACCGTGGTCGCTGGACGCCGCGCAGCTCGGCGTGATCGCCGGCTACGCGATGATCGGGATGCTGCTGGGCACGCTGCTGTCCGGGTTCGCCACCGACCTGCTGGGCCGCAGGAGGCTCTTCCTGGCCTGCGCCACCTGGTTCTCGCTGTGCATGCTGGGCTGCGCGCTGGCCCCGAGCAGCTGGGTGTTCGCGCTGTTCCGGCTGCTGTCCGGGATCGGACTCGGCGGGATCCTGCCGACCGCGATCGCGCTGACCGTGGAGTTCGCGCCGCCGAACCGGCGGAACTTCTTCAGCGCCGTCATGAGTTCCGGGTTCTCCGCGGGCTCGATCGTGGCTTCGCTGCTGGGAATCGCGGTGCTGGAAAGCCACGGGTTCCGGCCGATGTTCGCGTTCGGCGTGCTGCCGCTGGTGCTGATCGTGCCGATCGCCTGGCGCGTGCTGCCGGAGTCGATCGACTTCCTGGTGGCCAAGGGCAGGCTCGCCGAGGCGCGGGAAGTGGCCGCGCGGTACGGCAAAACCGTGCCCGAACCGGTCTCCGCAGCCGACGATGCCGGAATCGGCACGCTGCTCAAGCCGCCTTTCCGGCGCGTCGTCGCGGTTTTCGCCGCGACCTGCCTGATCGGGCAGCTGTTCATCTACGGCCTCGGGACCTGGCTGCCGCAGATCATGCGCTCGGCAGGCTATCCGCTCGGGTCCGCGTTGCAGTTCCTCACCGCGATGAGCGTCGGCGCGATCGCCGGGGCAGCGGTGATGTCCTGGACGGCGGATCGGATCGGGCCGCGGCGGGTGGCGTTCACCGGCTTTCTGATCGGCGTCGCCGCGTTGGTGGTGCTGAGCCTGAACCCGCCGACCGCGGTGCTGTACGTGGCGGTCGCGCTGGCCGGCGTCGGCGCCAACGGCACCGCGGTGATCCTCAACGGTTTCATCGCGACGTGGTTCCCCGCGCAGGTACGCGCATCGGCGCTGGGCACGATCATGACCGTGGCCCGGTTCGGCGGCATCCTCGGCCCGCTGCTCGGCGGCTGGATCGCGGCCGCGCAGGTGCCCGCGCAGTGGAACTTCTACGTGTTCTTGCTCCCGGTGGCGCTCGGCGCGGTGTTCGTGCTGCTGCTTCCGCGCACCCGTTCGTCCGTGCCCGCACCGCACAACGCTGTGTCAACCGTATGAGAGAGGCGAACATGACCGACTCCGCGCAGCAGCAGATCCAGGACGTGCTCAACGCCTATGCCCGCGCGTGCGACACGCGCGACTTCGACAAGCTCGCGCAGCTGGTCACCGACGACGTGGAGATCGAACGCGAGGACGGTGTGCACCGCGGCAAGGAGGCGTTCCTGCGCGTCTACCACCAACTCCTCGGCGACCCCGAGGTGTGGTCGAAACATCTGATCGTCAACGTGGACGTGCGGGTGGACGGCGACTCCGCCGAGGTCGGGTCCTACTTCCAGGCGCCGATGGACAAGGACGGGCAGGGCACCATCGTCTTCGGCGAGTACGCCGACAGGTTCCGGCGCATCGACGGGCGCTGGTGGTTGTCCCGCAAGGGGATCCGGATCCAGCGGATCTTCCGCGCCGACGTGCTCCGCTGATGGGCGCCGTCGTCGTCACCGGTGCGGCTCGCGGACTCGGCGCCGCCATCGGGAAGCGCTTCGCCCGCGAAGGCTACGAGGTCTTCGGCGTCGACCTGGACGGCGACGCCCTGCGGGAACGGGTCGATGGCTGGCCGGGCACGCACGTGGCCTGCTGCGCGGACATCACCGACGAAGCGGCGGTGGGCGAGGTCTGCGAGCGCGCCGCGGCCGGTGGTCTGCGGGCGTTCGTGGCCAACGCCGGTCACGCCCGCGCGGGCGCGAGCATGGACTACCCGCTGGAGCAGTGGCACAAGATGCTCGATGTGCACCTCACCGGCTTCTTCGTCGGGGCGCGGCAAGCCGCGGCCCGGATGTCCGGCGGCGGGTCGATCGTGGTGCTCTCGTCCATCAATGGCCAGGTCGGTTTCCCCGGCCGCACTGCTTACGGCGCCGCCAAAGCAGGCGTCGCCGGGTTGGTCAAAGGACTCGCGACCGAGTGGGCGGCCGGCGACGTGCGGGTCAACGCGATCGCGCCCGGCCCGATCCGCACCGAGATGTCCGCCGAGTTCATCCGCCGCGGAGTGATCCGCGAACAGGACTTCCTGGACCGGGTTCCGTTGCGGCGCTTCGGGAAACCCGAAGAGGTCGCCGAGCTGGCGCACTTCCTCGGCAGTCCGCTGTCGTCCTACATCACCGGAACCGTGATCCCCATCGACGGTGGCTGGACCGCCCAGGGCACCGCGGATTGACGCCGAGTTCGCCGGGCGGTGCCGCCGCCCGGCGACTGGACGTTCGAGGCTGATCGGTGTTGCACGCGAGCCGGTCGATTCCGGTTCCGCGTTGATACTCTCCGGCGCGAGAACTCGGCACTGGGGGAAAGTTGACTTCAGCAAGCCCGCCGCGGGAGGCGGAGCGGATCGGCTTCTTCTCCCAGGCGTTGCGCTTCGGCCTGGTCGGCATCGGCGGAGCGGTCGTCGACTTCGGCAGCCTGCAGCTGATCCTCGCGGCCGGGGTGTGGCCGAACCTGGCCCGCGTGCTCAGCTTCACCATCGGCAGCACCGCCGTCTACCTGGTGAACCGGCGCTGGACTTTCACCGCGCGGCGCGATTTCCGCGAGAAGGCCGCCTTGACGACCGTCCTCGCGATCACGTTCGTCCTGGTCGGGGTGACCAACGCGCTGGCGCGCCAGCTGCTGCCCGACTCGTCGTGGCAGATCACCCTCGCCTGGGCCGTTTCGCAGGCGATCGCGACCGCGTTCAACTTCGTCGCCCAGCGAACCTTCGTCTTCCGGCGGCGGGACCCGGACCGCGAGAACGATCATCCGAACCCGGCTTCGCGCTGACCGGTCGTCGACTCCAGGCCGCGCCACGGCGCGGCGGTTTGTGGCCGAAAGTACGGTTCGCTCGGCTTTTCGGCTGATCCGGTGGTTCGCGCCGAGGTCCTAACGTCCGTGCCGCAGGAGATCATCGCGATCATCGGGAGCGGAGAACATGACCAACAGCGGCCGGAAGCGAACCTCCAAAGCGCGCTTAGCGCTGGGCTCGGCATTGGCGGCGTGCGCGTTGACGGCGGCACTGGTGCCGTCCGCCGCCGCGCAGGTGCAGCCCTTCGTCGTCGGCGGGCACGACTCCACCGAGGAATATCCGTTCATGGTGTCGCTGCAAGGCCCCACCGGCGAACACTCCTGCGGCGGTTCTTTGATCAAGAAGGACTGGGTGGTCACCGCCGGACACTGCGTGCTGGGCAAGGAACCCGGCGAGATGCAGGTCCGCATCGGCAGCGCCGACCGCACGACCGGCGGCACCGTGGCGGGCGTCAGCGAGGCGATCCCGCACCCCGAGTTCGACCCGCAGCACTTCGAGAAGGGCTTCGACGTCGCGCTGCTCAAGCTCGACAAGCCGGTCCCGCAGGAACCGATCCGGATCGCCCCGGAAGCCGGTCCCGCCGGAACTCCGACCCGCATCATCGGCTGGGGAGCGACCTGCGATGACCGCCAGCAGTGCCCGGAACCGCCGCTGCGGCTGCAGGAAGTGGGCATGGACCTGGTCCCCGCCGAGCGCTGCGACGAGATCAACGCCGAGCGCGAACTCTGCATCGACGGCCAGACCGAAGGCACCCAAGCCTGCAACGGCGACTCCGGCGGCCCGCAGCTGAAGGGCAAGCCGGGCGAGTGGGAACTGATCGGCGCGACCAGCCGCGACGGCGACAACGACCCCAAGTGCGGCACCGGCACCGGCGTCTACACCGACGTGACCACCCACCGCGACTGGATCGACCAGCAAACGGCGGCGTAGGTCTCGACGCGACGATGGCCCAGGCGAAGCGCTCGACGCTTCCGGCCTGGGCCTTCGTGCCGTGCGCCCGAAGCGGCTCCGCGCACTCGGCGGTGGTCCGGCACACGGTCCGGGCGATGTATCGTCGCTCGCCGGTGAGCAGCGGCAGGTCTTCCCGCTGCTGGGGTTGGCGGAGCGATGCAGGGCGGTTCGATGGGCACTCGCACGCTGGGCTTGATCGGCTCGGCGGCCGGCGGTCTGGAGACGCTCCGCTCGTCGCTGGTCGAGCCTGCGATGGAGCGCGGTTGGCGGGTCGCGGTCACGCTGACACCGACCGCCGGAACCTGGCTGGACTCCACGGGTGAGCGGGATCGGATCGAGCGCGTCACCGGGTTGCCGTGCCGAGTGCAACCGCGAATGCCGTCCGAGGCCAGGCCGCACCCGCCGATCGACTGCTACTTGGTCTGCCCGGCTTCGTCCAACACGGTCGCCAAGCTCGCGCTGGGCCTGTCCGACAACCAGGCGCTCACCACCGTCTGCGAAGCGATCGGCGGCCAGGACGTGCCGGTCGCCGTGTTCCCGAGGATCAACGCCGCCCATGCGCGCCAACCCGCGTGGAACTCGCACATCGAGGCCTTGCGCAGCGCCGGTGTGCACCTGCTCATGGGTTACTTGCCGCTGCACGAGCCGCGTAGTGCGCCGGACGAGGACCTGCCTTGGCAGCAGATCCTCGACGTGGTCGAAATGCTCGTCCCGAGCCGATAGGGACTGATCATTCCCTCGGCATTGCAGCATCCCCGGGAGCTTGCAAAAAGGCCCAGGCGAAGCGCTCGACGCTTCTGACCTGGGCCTTCGTGTTCGGAGCGGATGACGGGAATCGAACCCGCATTCTCAGCTTGGGAAGCTGATGTTCTACCATTGAACTACATCCGCATTCCACAGCCGTATTGCCGTCTGCGGTGTTCATCAGCCTAGCACGGCGGCCGTCGAAGATCGTTCCACCCCCTCCGGATACGCTGCACCGCGTGCTACTGAGCGACCGGGACCTGCGTAAAGAACTCGACGAGGGTCGGCTGCGGCTCGACCCGTTCGAGTCGGCGATGATCCAGCCGTCGAGCATCGACGTGCGACTGGACCGGTTCTTCCGGGTCTTCGACAACTCGAAGTACACCCACATCGACCCGGCGCAGCAGCAGGACGAGCTGACTTCGCCGGTGGAGGTGCCCGACGACGATCCGTTCGTGCTGCACCCCGGCGAGTTCGTGCTCGGGTCGACCTACGAGGCGGTGCGGCTGCCGGAGGACCTGGCGGGCCGGTTGGAGGGCAAATCCTCGCTGGGCCGGCTCGGGCTGCTCACGCATTCCACGGCCGGGTTCATCGATCCCGGGTTCTTCGGGCACATCACGCTCGAACTGTCCAATGTGGCCAATCTGCCGATCACGTTGTGGCCGGGCATGAAGATCGGGCAGCTGTGCCTGTTCCGGTTGTCCAGTCCGGCCGAGCACCCGTACGGCACGAAGCGCGCCGGTTCCCGCTACCAGGGGCAGCGCGGGCCGACTCCCTCGCGCGCGTACATGAGCTTCCACCGCGTGGACACTCGCCGCGGCTGAATGCACACGAGGCGTGTCCGCACAACTCCTGCCTGAACGATCCAGAGCGGATCGTGACGATCGTCACGCTGAATCGTGGAAGTAAAGCTGAGGTTCAGACTCTAAAGTCCCCGAAGCCCGGCGCTCTCCCCAGGGATGCAAGGTGGCATACCGGCGAGCGGGCACAGGAGAACTTCGATGTCGGTTTCGCAGTCGCGCGCCTCCGAGGCCCCTTCGGGGCACTTGGGGCACGTGTTGATGATCGCGAGCGCGGCGGCGCTCGGTGGTTTCCTCTTCGGCTACGACACCTCCGTGATCAACGGTGGCGTCGATGCCATCCAGGCCCACTTCCGCGTGGGGTCCGCGCTGACCGGGCTGGTCGTCTCCTCGGCGCTGCTCGGGTCGGCCGTCGGCGCCGCGATCGCCGGTGGGCTCGCCGACCGGATCGGGCGCATCCGGGTGATGCAGCTCGCGGCGGTGCTGTTCATCATCAGCGCGCTCGGTTCCGCCGTCCCGTTCGCCATCTGGGACCTGGCGATCTGGCGCATCATCGGCGGCATCGCGATCGGCATCGCCTCGGTGATCGCCCCCGGCTACATCGCCGAGGTCGCGCCCGCCGAGTACCGGGGCAGGCTGACCTCGTTGCAGCAGCTCGCCATCGTGCTCGGGATCGCGCTGTCCCAGCTGGTCAACTACGGGCTGGCCGCTGCGGCGGGCGGCAGCGCCTCCAACGAGCTCGGCCCGTGGCAGGCGTGGCAGTGGATGCTCGCGGTCGCCGCGGTCCCGGCGCTGATCTACCTGATCGTCGCGTCGCGGATTCCGGAATCGCCGCGCTACCTGGTCGCCGCGGGCAAGACCGACGAAGCCCGCGCGGTGCTGGCCAAGATCGAGCCCGGCGACCCGGACGGCAAGATCTCCGAGATCCGCGACGCGCTCGGCGAGCGCAAGCCGAAGCTCTCCGACCTGCGCGGCCGGTTCGGCGTGCTGCCGATCGTCTGGGTCGGCATGGCCATCGCCGCGCTGCAGCAGTTCGTCGGCATCAACGTGATCTTCTACTACTCCTCGTCGCTGTGGCAGTCCGTCGGCATCGACGAGAGCAGCTCGCTGCTGCTGAGCCTGTTCACCTCGATCGTGAACATCCTCGGCACGTTCGTCGCGATCGCGCTGGTCGACAAGATCGGCCGCAAGCCGCTGCTGGTCATCGGTTCCATCGGCATGGCCGTCTCGCTGGCGGTGACCGGCTGGGCGTTCAGCTTCGCCGAGGTGGTCGGTGAGGACGCGAAGCTCCCGCCGGAGTGGGGTGTCGTCGCGCTGATCACGGCGAGCGCGTTCGTGCTGTTCTTCGCCTCCTCGTGGGGCGTGGTGATGTGGGTGCTGCTCGGCGAGATGTTCCCGCCGCGCATCCGCGCCGCTGCGCTGGCCGTGGGCACCATGACCAACTGGATCGCGAACTGGCTGGTCACGGTCAGCTTCCCGAGCCTGCGCGACTGGAACCTGCCCGCGACCTACTTCATGTACGCGGCGTTCGCGCTGATCTCGTTGGTCTTCGTGCTGCGGTACCTCAAGGAGACCAACGGCCGGTCCCTGGAAGAGATGGGCAGCTGACAGCAGCTGATCGACTCGCGGACGGTCCAGCCGGGACGACTTCCCGGCTGGACCGTTCTTTTTCTGCCGCGGTCCGGCCCTGGCGGGAGGTCAGTCCTCCAGCAGCTCGGCAGGATCGAACGCCAGCGGGAACGGAACCTCCGTCTCGAACCGCGACCCGGCCAACGCCTTCGCGTGCACCCGGTAGCCGGCTTCGTCCAGCCGCAGCAGCACGACCTCGGCGTGTTGCCGCGCGTAGGAGACCTCGACCCGCATGAAGTATTCGATGCCCGCCTCGGCGCAGCGGGCAGGCTTGTCGATGCGGTCCCGCTTGCGGCTCGACGGTGACACGCATTCACCGACCAGCAACGCCTTCTCTGCCGGAACCCACACTTGCCCCTCGGCAGGGGCGCGTAGCACCGCGAAGTGATCGATCGCTGTGCCAGTGCCGCCGAACGCAAAAAGGGCAGGCCACTCGGGCCTGCCCTTCTCGCTGTTGCGGTCAGCTGTCGGCCTTGTCCTCCTTCGGCAGCGGAGTGCCGGTGGGTTCGGCGTCGGTGGCGACGTCGGCCTTGCCGTTGGCCTCGGCCTCGGCGCCCGGGTCGGTCTCGGTGACCGGCGCCGAGGCGCCGTCGGTGCCGCGCTTGACGCTGGACAGCAGCAGTTGCGCCACGTCGAGGACTTCGACGTCCTCGGAGGCGGCCTGCTCGTTCTGCCGGGAGGTCAGCCCGTCGGTGAGCATGACGCGGCAGAACGGGCAGCCGGTGGCGATCTTCTGCGGCGCGGTGCCCAGCGCCTCGTCCACGCGGTCGA
>NZ_JADDUE010000019.1 GCF_016526145.1 Saccharopolyspora galaxeae | reverse complement strand
CTCTGGCGGTCTGGAACGTGCACTACAACTACCATCGGCCACACACTGCCGCCGGAGATCAGCCACCAGCATCCCGGCTCTCCACCGGCGTCACCAACGTCATGGCCTCATACAACTAGCCGGCGGGGTGAGCCCGGATAATCTGATGACAGGGTTTCGGCGGCGCGGTTACGGTCTCATTCATGCACCTGTTCTTTTTGTGACTGCACAGCGTCCGTGTTGACGCGCGCCGACTACGCGGTCGGCGCTTGCGTCCACGGCACGTCTCCACGTCCTCGGCCGCTCGATGCAGCGGCTCCCTTATCGGCTTGGAGTGAGTCAAGGTGCTGAAGAACCGCCGCGCGCACATCGCGTTCATGGCCGTGCCCGCGCACGGCCACGTGAACCCGGGACTGGGGCTGGTGACCGAGCTGGTGGCCCGCGGCCACCGGGTCACATATGCCACGACCACCGATTTCGCCCCGCAGATCGCGGAAGCCGGGGCCGAGGTAGTGCTGTACGAGTCGACGCTGCCCGCCGCGTCGACCCAGCAGGAATGGCCGGATGACCAGGCAGCCGCGGTGCTGCTGTTCGTCGAAGAGATGATCTCGGTGCATCCGCAGCTCGCCGCGAGCTACGACGCGGACCGCCCGGACCTGGTCATCTACGACATCGGTGCGTTGCAAGCGCCGGTGCTGGCCGAGCAGTGGGGCGTTCCTGCGCTGTGCCTGTCGCCCACGCACGTCGCGTTCGAGGGCTTCGAGGAGCAGTTCGGCTGGGAGGAAACTCCCGCCATGCGAGCGGTCTGGGAACGAGCCGACACGTTCTTCGCGGACGAGGGCGTGGACATGAGGTTCCGGACGATGAGCCCGCAGCGCTGCGTCGTGACGATTCCGCGCTCGTTCCAGTACTGCGGCGAATCGGTCGGCGACGAATACACCTTCGTCGGCCCGATGCTCACCGAGCGGGCGTTCCAGGGGCATTGGGAAGCGCCGGACGACCGGCCGGTGCTGTTGATCTCGATGGGCTCCGCCTACACCGACCAACCCGAGTTCTACCGCAGCTGCCTGGCCGCGTTCGGCGAGCTGGCTTGGCGGGTGGTGCTGACCATCGGCAAGGTCGTCGAACCGGCCGATCTCGGCCCGATCCCGGCGAACGTGGAAGTGCACCGGTGGGTGCCGCAGCTCAGCGTGCTGTCGCAAGCCGCGGCGTTCATCACGCACGCCGGGATGGGCGGCACGACGGAGGGGATGTACCACGGCGTCCCGATGATCGCGGTGCCGCAAGCCGCGGACCAGTTCGCCAACGCCGCACGGCTCGCCGAACTCGGGCTGGGCGTGCACCTGCCGAGCGCTGATGCCACGCCCGAAGCACTGCGCAAAGCGTTGGAGCAGGTGACCGGTGATCCGGCGATCGCTTCCCGGCTGCGCGCGGTGCGCGACGAGATCCGGGAAGCCGGCGGGGTGCGCCGGGCCGCCGATGTCGCCGAGCAGCAGCTGCGCTGACCGCATGGGCGGTGGGATCACCGGAAAAACCGGTATCCCGCCGCCGCGTTTTCGTGAACACTGCGGCGACATGCGGAAACCGAACGAGCAGCTGCACCACGACGGGGTGGACCTGCGCCGGTGGCGTCTGGAGGACGCCGCCGTGGCTTTCCGGGTGGTGACCGAGTCGCTGGACCACTTGGCGCCGTGGATGCCGTGGGCGAGCACGGACTACGACCTGAAGACGGCCACGGACTTCGTCAGCAGCAGCCGCAGCGATTGGGAGCAGGGCAAGGCGTTCGACTACGCGGTGCTCGGACCGGGCTCGGACGTGATCGGTTCGGCCAGCCTGATGGCGCGGATCGGCCCAGGCGGGCTGGAGATCGGCTACTGGCTGCACCGCGATCACGTGGGCCGCGGCATCGTGCGGCGGGCGGCGCGGGCGCTGGTGGACGAGGCCTTCCGGATCGGCGCCGACCACGTCGAGATCGTGCACGACGAGGCCAACCTGCGCAGTCGCGCCGTCCCGGAAGCGCTCGGGTTCACCCAGGTCGACCGCCGCGACGCGACCGATCCGCCAGCGCCGGCCTGCACCGGTGTTCAGCTGGTGTGGCGCCTGGCGGCATCGGAGGCCGTGCAGCGCAGCTCGTGAGCCGGTCACCACCAACGCCGTGGCCTTGAGAATTCACAGGACAGCAGGTTTCCAGTGCGAAACACGAGACCGGTGAGTCGACGGATCCGCTGCTTGCGCAGATCATTTCCGCAACGTCCGGAAGCCCTGTTTCCGGGATCGACTGAAGTGCCACAGCGCCAGGTGGTGAAGCTGCTGGCGGTCGCCGCGGTGCGAATGATACGGATGGCGGAGATCCCGGAATCCCGTGTAGGGGAGTCCGGGATCACTTGTCCTATTTCATCGCTGTGCGCTCAGGGTCAGTCCTGCTGGTCCCACCACTCGGCCCACAGTACCCACGCATTGGGGTCGTCTTGTTGCTGCAGCTGAGGTCTTATTGCGTCGGAAACGCACTCCGCTGAACGCAAAAACGGCGGCGTGCTCGCGTCGCCGCCGGAAAGCAGCAGGGCGCGAGCACGCCGCCGGAATTCGCCGCGTCCGTCCGGGGCACTCGGCCGGACGCGGCGAACGTTTTCAGTGGAACCGGATCATTCGACCCAGCCGAACGTCTTGGTGACGGCCTTCTGCCACTGGTGGTACTCGGCGGCGCGCCGGTCCTCGGCCATCAGCGGGTCCCACTGCCGGTCCTTGGCCCAGTTCGAGCGGATGTCCTCTTCGCCGCTCCAGAAGCCGACCGCGAGCCCGGCGGCGTAGGCCGCGCCGAGCGCGGTGGTCTCGCTGACCGTCGGCCGGATCACCGGGACCCCGAGGATGTCGGCCTGGAACTGCATGAGCAGTTCGTTGCCGACCATGCCGCCGTCCACCTTCAGCGACTTCAGCGGTACCCCGGAGTCGGCGTTCATCGCGTCGATGACCTCGCGGGTCTGGAACGCGGTCGCCTCCAGTACCGCCCGCGCCAGGTGCCCGCGGTTGACGAACCGGGTGAGCCCGACGATCGCGCCGCGCGCGTCGGAGCGCCAGTGCGGTGCGAACAGCCCCGAGAACGCGGGCACGAAGTACGCGCCGCCGTTGTCGTCCACGGTCCGCGCGATCTGCTCGATCTCCGGCGAGCTGCCGATCAGCCCGAGGTTGTCCCGCAGCCACTGCACCAGCGACCCGGTGACCGCGATGGAACCTTCCAGGCAGTACACCGTGTCCTTGGAGCCGATCTTGTAGCCGACCGTGGTGAGCAGCCCGTTCTCGCTGAGCACCCGCTCGGTCCCGGTGTTGAGCAGCAGGAAGTTGCCGGTGCCGTAGGTGTTCTTGGCCTCGCCGGGCGACAGGCACGCCTGGCCGAACGTGGCCGCCTGCTGGTCCCCGAGGATGCCGGCGATCGGCAGGCCGCCGAACACGCCGCGTTCCCGGAAGTGCCCGTAGACCTCGGAGGACGAGCGGATCTCCGGCAGCATCGACATCGGCACGCCGAGCTGGCGGCAGATCTCCGGGTCCCACTCCAGCTTCTCCAGGTCCATCAGCAGGGTCCGGGAAGCGTTGGTCGGGTCGGTGACGTGCAGCCCGCCGTCCGGGCCGCCGGTGCTGTTCCACAGCACCCAGGTGTCCATGTTGCCGAACAGCAGCTCACCGTTCTCCGCGCGGGCGCGCACGCCGTCGACGTTGTCCAGGATCCAGCGGATCTTGGTGCCGGAGAAGTACGGCGACAGGGTCAGCCCGGTCTGCTGGTGGAACCGGTCCTGCCCGCCGTCGGCGGCGAGTTCGCTGACGATGGAGTCGGTGCGGGTGTCCTGCCAGACGATCGCGTTGTAGACGGGTTTGCCGGTGGCCTTGTCCCACACGACCGTCGTCTCGCGCTGGTTGGTGATGCCCACCGCGGCGATCTCGGAGTTGACCAGGTCGGCCTTGGCCAGCGCCCCCGCGCACACCTGCCGGGTGTTGCTCCAGATCTCCTCGGGATCGTGCTCGACCCAGCCCGCCTTCGGGAAGATCTGCCGGTGTTCGACCTGGTCGACGGCCACCGTCCGGCCGGAGTGGTCGAAGATCATGCAGCGGGTGGAGGTGGTGCCCTGGTCGATCGCGGCGACGTAGGAGGCCATGGTGTCGTCCTTTTCGGAGGTTTCCTGCGGGTTCGCGCGTGGCGGGGGTCAGTGTCACCCGGGGAACGTGCCGCGGGCATGGCAGCCCGGCGGGCCCGCGGTCGGCGGTACCGCCCGCCTACGGGCGTGGCGGTACCGCGCGCCCGCCGGCTCGCTCACGTGGCCGGCAGCACCGAGGCCAGCGCCCCGGCCAGCACGCCACCGATGATCGGCCCGGCGATCGGGATCCACGAGTAGCCCCAGTCCGCGGAGCCCTTCCCGCGGATCGGCAGCAGCGCGTAGGCGATCCGCGGGCCGAGGTCGCGGGCCGGGTTGATGGCGTACCCGGTGGGGCCGCCGAGCGACGCCCCGATGCTGATGACGATGAAGGCGACCGCCGCGTAACCCAGCGCGTCGTTGCCGAACTCCATCGATCCGTCCGGGCCGCGCTCCGAGCCGGGGGTCTGGATGATCCACAACACCAGCACGAAGGTGCCGATGATCTCGGTGACCAGGTTCCACGGCGCGTTGCGCACGGTCGGAGCGGTGTAGAAGATGCCGCCGGTCTGGGCAGGCTCGTCGTGGGTGTCGAACTGGAGCTTGTAGGCGGCCCAGCACAGCACGGCGCCGAGGACGCCGCCGGCGATCTGCGCGACGATGTAGGTGGGCACCTGTGACCAGGGCACTTGACCGTCCACCGCGAGCCCTAACGTCACCGCCGGGTTGATGTGCGCGTCGGTGGGCGCGGCGATGCTGGCGCCCGCGAAGACCGCGAAGCCCCAGCCGAAGTTCACCAGCAGCCATCCGCCGCTGTTCCCGAGCGTCCGGCGCAGCGTCACGTTCGCGACCACACCGCACCCGAGCAGGGTGAGCATGGCCGTGCCCAGCAACTCCCACAGGAAGATCTCGCCGAGGTTCATTCCGATCCCCTCAATCGCGGCGCCGTCGGCGCGGTCGAGTGCAGCTCATGTCCGAGGTGGGTACCGGGGAGGCCCCGGGTGATCGGCTCGAACGGCCCGCGCTTGCGAGCGGTCGACGGGTGCGCATCGGCGCGTCGGCCTCCTCCGTTGGAGCTGCTCCGGCGCTCGGACCGCGCCGGAGAACACGGTCACATTAGACTTGTGAAAACAAACATTGCAATAGGTTCAGGATGGTGTTTTTATCGAATAAGACGGTGTAGCTGCGGTCGGCTCCGTCCGTGCCGAGAGGCGCGGGGCCAGCCGACGGGCTCGGCAAGGAGGATGGGCACCCGATGCAGGAAGTCCCCGCTGGGGATACGGCGGTGAGGGGGACATCGATGTCCGCGACATCCGGCAGGCGCCCGTCCGGCAAGCAGCAGGACCGGCGGCGGCGCATCACCGAGCTGGTGATGGCCGAAGGGACGCTGCGCATCGACGACCTGGTGGCCACCGTGGGCGCCAGCGCGATGACCGTGTACCGCGACTTGGCGGACCTCGAATCCCAGGGACTGGTGCACCGCAACCGCGGCTACGTCTCCGCGGCCTCCTCGCTGCTGTACGAGGCGGCTTCGGAATACCGGATGCAGCAGAACGAGGCGGAGAAGCACGAGCTGGCCGGTGCCGCCGCGGAACTCGTCGAACCCGGGCAGGCTCTGGTGCTCGACGACTCCACCACCGGCGTCTACCTGGCGCGGAAGCTGCCGGAGCGGACTCCGCTGACCGTGGTGACCAACCACCGCGGCGTGTTCGGCGAACTGGCCGGGCAGCAGGGCGTGCACCTGATCTCGATCGGCGGCGACTACTTGCCGTGGGCGGACGCCTTCGTCGGCGGCATGGCGCTGGACGCGCTGCGCGGCCTGCGCGTCGACCAGGCGATCATGTCGGTCTCCGCGGTCACCGACGGCATCTGCTGCTACCCGCAGCAGGAGATGGTGCAGCTCAAGAAGGCCATGCTCGCCGCGGCCAGCCGGCGAGTGCTCTACGTCGACCACACCAAGTTCCGCAGGCGCGCGCTGCACGCGGTCGCGCCAGCGGAGGACTTCGACATCGTGATCGTCGACTCGCACACGCGCGAAGCGGACATCGAGGTGCTGCGCGAGCGCGGCGCCACCGTCCGGCGCACCGCGGAGATCGGCGCGAACACGGCGAAAGAGGACCCGCAACCGGGTCCGACCAGCAACGGCGCGGCAGGCGTGCAGGACGCAGGCCGGGCATGATGACCATCGCTGGACGTGCCGAGCGGGCGCGGGTCGGCGGTGATCGCGATTCGAGCGAGGAGGACGCCTGGTGTCCCACGACGACAAATCATCCGCGAACGCCGGCGCGAGCGAGGCGACGCGCGCGTCCGAGGCTGCCGGGGGCAGGCTCGGCCCGTCCGATCGGGAACGCAACTGGCAGCGGCTGAGCTCCGAGGACTTCGACGTCGTCGTGATCGGCGGCGGCGTCACCGGCGCGGGCACCGCGCTGGACGCGGCGACCCGCGGGCTGCGGGTCGCGCTGGTGGAGGCCCGCGATCTGGCCGCGGGCACCTCCAGCCGGTCCAGCAAGCTGTTCCACGGCGGGCTGCGCTACCTGGAGCAGCTGGAGTTCTCGCTGGTCCGGGAGGCGCTGCGGGAGCGCGAGCTGATGCTGACCAGGATCGCTCCGCACCTGGTCAAGCCGGTCCCGTTCCTGTACCCGCTGAGCCACCGCGTGTGGGAGCGCCCGTACACCGCGGCCGGTCTGCTGATGTACGACACGATGGGCGGCGCGCGTTCGGTGCCCGGGCAGAAGCACCTCAGCAGGGCCGGTGCGCTGCGGATGGTCCCGGCGCTGAAGCGCAACGCGCTGGTCGGTGGCATCCGCTACTACGACGCCCAGTCCGACGACGCGCGGCACACCATGACCGTCGCGCGCACCGCCGCCCGCTACGGCGCGGTCGTGTCCACTTCCACCCAGGTCAGCGGCTTCCTCCAGGAAGCCGACCGGGTCGCGGGGGTGCGCCTGACCGACACCGAGACCGGCGAGGAGACCGAGGTCCGCGCGCAGGCCGTGATCAACGCGACCGGGGTGTGGACCGACGAGCTGCAGCGGCTCTCCGGCAGCCGCGGCCGGTTCCGGGTCCGGGCCAGCAAGGGCGTGCACATCGTCGTCCCGCGGGACCGGATCGTCTCGGAGTCCGGGCTGATCCTGCGCACCGAGACTTCGGTGCTGTTCGTGGTGCCGTGGGGCAGCCACTGGATCGTCGGCACCACCGACACCGACTGGAACCTGGACCTGGCGCACCCGGCGGCGACCAAGAAGGACATCGACTACATCCTCGAACACGTCAACACCGTGCTGGCCACGCCGTTGAAGCACGAGGACATCGAGGGCGTGTACGCGGGCCTGCGGCCGCTGCTGGCGGGGGAGAGCGACGAGAGCTCGAAGCTCTCCCGCGAGCACGCCGTCGCCCGGGTAGCGCCGGGTCTGGTGGCGATCGCCGGCGGCAAGTACACGACCTACCGGGTCATGGCGGCTGACGCGGTCGACGCGATCGGGCCGGACCTGTCCGGGCGGATCGCGCCGTCGATCACCGACCGGGTGCCGCTGCTCGGCGCGGACGGCTACCACGCGCTGGTCAACCAGGCCGATCAGATCGCCGCCGCGCACGGGGTGCACCCGTACCGCATCCGGCACCTGCTGGACCGCTACGGCTCGCAGGTGCACGAGGTGCTGGCGCCGTCGATCGAGAACCCGGAGCTGCTCAAGCCGATTCCGGCCGCGCAGAACTACCTCAAGGCCGAGGTGGTCTACGCGTGCACGCACGAGGGCGCGCTGCACCTGGAGGACGTGCTGACCCGGCGCACGCGGATCAGCATCGAGACCCCGCACCGCGGCGTGGAGTCGGCCGAGCCGGTCGCCCGGTTGATGGCCGAGGTGCTCGGCTGGGACGAGCAGCGGATCGCGCGCGAGATCGAGGTGTACACGGCGCGGGTCGAGGCCGAGCGGGATTCGCAGACCCAGCCGGACGACCAGGCTGCGGACGCCAAGCGTTCGGCGGCGCCGGAAGCCCGGCCGGACCTCACCGAACCGATCGCCTGAGCCGCGGTTCGGGAGCAGCTGCGCAGCGGTGCCGGTCGCGTACCCGGTCATCGCTGCGCGGTCGACCCGAAGGCGCGAGATCGAAGTGAGCGGACCGTTCGTCCCCAGCAGGGGCGAGCGGTCCCTTTCGCGTGCACGCCGGGTCACGCCGAAAGCGATGGCCATTTGCGCGGTCGAAGGCTTATGGCCCGAAACCGTCCGCGTGGCCGGTGAGCTCGCCGCGCAGCTCTTCGACCAGCGCGATCATCCGCCGGTCGTCGGCGGGGGCGATGGTGCTCCACGGGTCGCCGGACGGGGAGTCCCGGCGCAGCTGCGCGTAGCGGCCGTGCGGGGTGTCGAAGAAGGCGACCACCCGCTCGGCCCGCACCCGCCTGCCGGTCCCGTCCCGCGCCGCGGCGCCGAACTGCCCGCGCGATCCGGCTCCGCGGACCATCGCGGTCAGGTCCTCCGCGTCGTCGGCGCGCACGCCCCTGCGGCGCAGCTCCTGCTCCAGCGCTTCGACGTCGCCGCCGGTCTCGGCCGCCGCCGCGTCGAGGTCGGCGCTGCGCACCGCGACGGAACGTCCCGGGCCGGCCTGCGCCGGGGGCAGCACCGAAACCGCCTCCCGCGCGACGGCGGTCGCCGCCGCGCGCCGCACGCGCAACGCATCGCCGTCCTTGGTGACCAGCACGCCGTCCTCACCGCGGGCGCCGGCGAACACGCGCACGCTGCGGCCGCACCACAACCGTCCGTCCACTTCGGACGTCGGGTGGTCGAGCAGGCGCAGCAGCCGGGCGAGTCCCCGGTTCAGCTCGCCGCCGCCAGCCAGGTTCCGGTCGGCCAGTCCGCGCCACACCGAATCGACCAGCTCGGCCCGTTCGCGGTGGGTGCGGCCCGGCGAGTGCACCCGCAGCACCAGCGGAACCGCCGCCACGCCAAGGTGTTCGGTGAGCACGTCGAACTCCAGGGCCGACAGCTCGCTGCCCGGTGCTCCGGTCGTCAACCCGGATCCCCGCCGATCACGGGACGGGACAGGGTCTGCTGCTCGTCGAAGAATCCGCCGGGGTTGCCGAACTGCTCGGTGACCTTCCGGTCGACTTGGTCGTCGTCGCGCCGTCGGGACCGGGAACTCCCGGTGTGCCCGCCGCCCTTGTGCTGATCGGTGCGCGATCCGCCGCGGCCCGATCCGCCGCGCCCGGACTGCCTGCCGCTCGGCGCCGACGCGGACCCCGGGACGCCGGGCGGCGCGATCGCGGCGTTGTGCCAGCTGATCGTGATGCCTTGCTGCCCCGGTCCCTTCGCCGCGCCCGGTGCCGCCGCCGGGCCGTCCACCACGACCTGCGGCGGCGGCGTGAACGAGGCCAGCGAGGTGGTGTTGGCCTGCGTGGCGCCCTCGTAGGTGCGCATCACCTCGAACGCGCGCTGCTCGGCCGCGTCGCGCCGGGCCTCCTGCACCTCGTAGTCGGTCTGCCCGCCGAACAGGTGCACCAGGCCGGTCACGGCCGAACCCGGGTCTTCCGAGGTCACCCGCGTCGGCTGCGGCATGTCCGCGCGCGCCTTGCCGACGAATGCGGCCTGCTGCTCGGCGCGGTCGCGCATCACCTCGGCGGCGGCCTGCGCCTCGGCGGCCCAGTCGCCGAGCGGGCGCAACCCGCCGCGGGCGCTGTCCGCCGCGTCGCCTTCCCAACCGGCCATAGCCGAGTTCAGCGCCGCGGCGATACCGCCGTCGATCTCGCCGAGAGCGCGGGTCAGCTCGCTCCAGCGCCGCACCGAGTCGGTCGAGCCGTCCGCACCCGGACCCTGGTTGATCTGCTCGTAGAGCTCCTCGTGGCGGTAGCCCTGCCAGCGGTGCTCGCTCATCTGCGGCCTCCCGTCCGAGGCGGCCTGCGGGCGGGGAGCATCTCAGCACCCACCGGTGAGCCGGGCCGCGTTGGTCTCGTCGATGTCCACGTAGTTCTGGTTCGCCAGCCGCAGCGACTCCGCGGCCGACTGCAGCTGGTCGCGGTAGCCGCACAGCGCGGTCAGCGCGTCCTGGTCACCGCCGACCGAGCGGAGGTTGAACTGCTCGGCCGCGGTGCTGCTGACCGGATCACCCGCCCACGGGCGGATGCGCAGTTCGGTGATGGCGTGCTCGATCTGCACGCCCACCGCGTCCAGCGAGGACTGCAAGGCACTCACGAGGTTCGGAATGGCGCTGGGCTCGACCCGCATGGAACCGCCGGCGCCTCCCGGCGCCGGAACATCCGGCGAGCC
This sequence comes from Saccharopolyspora galaxeae, assembly GCF_016526145.1. Taxonomy (GTDB): domain Bacteria; phylum Actinomycetota; class Actinomycetes; order Mycobacteriales; family Pseudonocardiaceae; genus Saccharopolyspora_C; species Saccharopolyspora_C galaxeae. The sequence goes on along the minus strand of NZ_JADDUE010000019.1, from coordinate 45,917 downwards.
GTCCCCTGAATGCAGCGGCACGGGTTGTTCCCTCCCACGGGTAAAACGTCCGCGCTCACTCTAATCACCAACCATCACCGTGGGGAGTGCTCCAAACGCGGTGAGTATCAACACTGCGGATCTTCCGGAGCTGGTGCTGCGTCGGCCGGTGCCGGTTGTTCAGGCGGCTGCGCCGGAGCAGAAGGACTGCAGCGCACACCGAACAGAAGAGCCGCTGAGCGGCGGCGTGCGGCGTGGCTCAGTCCGTCGGCCGCGGCGTGGTCGGTGCTTGCGAAGTGGTCGCTTCCCCGGACGACGATTCCGAGGTGGAGGTCTCCTCGGAGGTCGGCGGTGCGGGATCGGCGAGCGAGGCCACCGCGTTCTCGGCGACCCGCTGCGCCCCCGCGCAAAGCGCGTCCAGCGGCGGCGCCGGCTGGCCGCCGTCGTCGCGGTAGAGCACGTCCAAGTGCTGCCCCGCGGCGACGTCGACCGCGACGTTGCAGGCCATGTCCAGGTCCGGGGTCTTGATGACCAGCGCCGGGAAGCCGCCCAGCACCACGGGAGTCGCCTGCACCTGCGCGGTGTCGTCGGTCCACACGTCCATGGACTCGGTGGTGATCAGCGACAGCCGCGCGCCGACCTTCGCCGTGGTGTTGCGGAAGCTGCAAGTGGGCGCGTCGCCGAAACCGGCCTCGGCGTCGGCCAGCGGTTCGCGGTCGAAGCCCAGCTGCCCGCGCTGCTGTTCGGTGAGCAGGTCGCACGGGTCCACGCCGGCCATGTTCATCTCGAACGGCCGCGGCGGCAGCGGGGCCGGGGCGCTGGTGGTCGGCGGTGCGGGCGGCGGCGGTGGGGGAGCTGTCGTTTCCGCGGTGTTCTCCGAGCGCAGCAGGCCACAACCGGAAACGGTGAGCATTCCCGCGGCGACCACACCGCCCCACTGCGCGGCCGTGCGCGCCCGTCGAGTCGGGGTCCGCGAGCTGTGCATGGCACTCACCGTAACCAACGCGCCGTCGGCTCCGGGTGAACTTGCGCCACGCGCGAGTCGTCAGCGGCGCATCAGCAGGACGAGCGCGGCGGCCGCGGCCGCCAGCGGCAGCAGCAGGATCGGCTTGAGCACCCCCACGACGCAGACCAGCAGCAGCACGATGCCCAGCGGGATGCGGCCGACCGGACGGCGGCGACGCGGCTCGGGTGCCTGCGCGTGCGGCGGCGAAACCATGTTCGGCAGGTCGGCGAACAGGGCCCGCAGGTCGGACTGGAAGCGGGCCGCGGCGGCGTCGGCGCAGCGCTGGTCGTACTCGCCGACGTCCAGCCGCCCCGCGGTCAGGTGCTCGCCCAGCGCCTTGATCGCGGTTTCCCGTTCGGCATCGCCCACCCGAAGGTTCCGTCCGCTGCCCACACCGCCATCGTAGGCGGCGTCGCGCGCAGCCGGAGAACTCCGCGACACCGATTTTTCCCGCTGTTCGCCAGGCCCTAGGCCTCGGCGCCCGAAGGGCTGCGGGACAGCAGCGGCGGCTCGCTCGGGGAGTTCAGCACCTCGTCGTCGATCAGTCTTTCGCCGCGTGCCACGACCGCGGGCACCACGATCTGCCCGGCCACGTTGGTCATCGTGCGCATCATGTCCATGATCGGGTCGACGGCGTAGGCGATGGCGATGCCGGTGGCCACCACCTCGGGCGGGAAGCCGAGCGCGCTCAGCGTCAGCGTCAGCATGGTGAACCAGCCGGTGACCCCGGCCGTGGCGATGGCGCCGAACACCGCGACCAGCACGATCGTCAGGTACTGCACCGGGCCGAGGTGGATGTTGAACAGGTTCGCGATGAAGATCGACCCGACCGCCGGGTAGACGGCTGCGCAGCCGTCCATCTTGGTGGTCGTGGCCAGCGGAACCGCGAAGTTCGCGTAGGAACCGCGCACGCCCAGGTTCTCCGCGGTCTGCCTGCTCAGCGGCAGGGTGGCGCTGGACGAGCGGGACACGAAGGCGAACTGCAGCACCGTCCACGCCTTCGCGAAGAAGGTCCGGGGACTGATGTGCGCGACGAACCGCAGCAGCACCGGGTAGACCACGAACAGCACGAGCGCGCAGCCCAGGTACGTCGCCCCGATCAGCTTCAGCAGCGGGGCGAAGAACTCGTTGCCGTAGGTGGCCACCGCGTTGCCGATCAACCCGAGCGTGCCCAGCGGCGCGAGCAGGATGATCCAGCCCAGCACCCGCTGGATCACCTCGAACAGCGAGCGGTTGAACTCGACGAACGGCTTCGCGCGGTCGCCGAGGCTGTAGGCGGCCGCACCGATGATCAGCGCGACGAACACCACCTGCAGCGTCTGCCCGTCGGCGAACGCGCTGACCAGGTTCTCCGGCACCAGCCCGGTGAGCAGGTCCAGCCAGGACCCCTGGGTCTTCTGCCCGATGGCGGAGAGCCGCTCCGGGTCGGGTTCCAGCACCAGGCCCTGGCCCGGCTGCACGAACCTGCCCACGGCCAGCCCGATGACCACCGCGATCAGCGAGGTGATCGCGAACCACATCGCGGTCTTGCCGCCGAGCCGGGCGGCTAGCTTGCCGCCGCCGACGCTGCGGAGGCTGTCGATGCCCACCACGATCGCGGTGAAGATCAACGGCAGCACGGTGAACGTGAGCAGCTTGGTGAACGTGGACCCGACGGTGTCCATCGCGGTGATCAGCCATTGCGCGCCGGTGCTCTTCGCGATCCAGCCGAGCACGGCGCCGAGCACGAGTGATGCGACGACCGCGACGGCGAACGCTCGCGGGTTGAAGCGCGGTCGCCTCTTCGGCGCGGGAGTGGTGGACACAGGGGTCTCCTGAGCGGACGTGCGGCGGAGATCGCCGCGGGGGATTCCGGGAGGGCGGCTGATCGGCGGGTCGCGCGGATCAGGCCGGGACCGCTCGCGAGGGGAACGGCCGGGCGCGGACGGTCAGCGACAGACGCTGCTGGCCTGCCGTCGCAGATCGACGTGCAGCCGAGAGGTCAGATGCCGGTGATTTCCCATCGCGGACAGTTGTAACCCGGTCGAGCGCCCACGCCATCCCGCGGTAACCGAATTGTGCTCACGTTCACCCGTGCGCACACCGATGGTCACGCGGTCCCGGACGTCCAGAGGTCGGTCACGCGGACGCCGACCTCGGCGAGCAGCCCGCGAGTCAGCGGCAGGCTGATGCCGATCACGCTGGACGGATCGCCGTCGATCCCTTCGACGAACCAGCCGCCCAGGCCGTCGAGGGTGAACCCGCCCGCGACCCGCAGCGGCTCACCGCTGGCGAGGTAGGCGTCCAGCTCCGCCTCGGTGGGTTCGGCGAAGCGCACCGCGGTCGTGCGGTGCGCCTGGGCGCGGGCGACGACTTCGCCGCCGCGCAGCTTGAGCACGGCGTGACCGGTGAGCAGCTCGCCGGTGCCGCCCGCCATCTGCCGCCAGCGCTTGGCCGCGACCTCCGGATCGTGCGGTTTGCCGACGACCTCGCCGTGCATCGACAGCATCGAATCGCAGCCGACGACCACCGCGTCCTGCTCGCCTGCGCGGACCGCTTCGGCCTTGGCCGCTGCCAGCGCGGTGACCAGCTCGGCGGGTTCCGGATCGACCAGCGCGGCGGCGACGGCGTCCTCGTCCACCCCGGAGACCCGCACGACCGGTTCGATCCCGGCGGCGCGCAGCACGGACAGGCGGGCGGGGGAGGCGGAGGCCAGCACGAAACGCACGGCCCGACTCTAGAGGGTGGTTCGGGTGCGGTTCGCGCAGCTCCCGGACCGGAGCCATCGAGTGGTGACGGGGACCGTAGCCCGGCCCATTGGGGCCGAGGAGTCCATCGGCACCGGTCGGGTGGTGCGCGTGCGTGTCGGTTTCGGTGTGGATGGGAGGTGAGCGATGGGGGCCGTCGCTCGGCCTATCGCGGCGACGGAGTCCTTCACTCCGGGATGTCGCCGTTGATGCGGGGTGTCGGGCGGGATGGGGTGCGGTCCGGCCGCACGGTCGGGGCGCTGCTGGGCTGCTCCGCCAGGCCGGCCGCGGTCGCGGCCGCGGGGCCGCCGACGACCGGCACCGACACCGAGGTGCCCGCCAGCCCGAGATCGACCCGTCCGGGCTGCTCGGGAGGCTGGATCGTGGATCCGTCGGTGCCCGCGACGATCAACCCGAGCCGGTGCCCCGCAGGCACGACGTGATCGGTGGTGCCCAGCCGGAACGTCATCTCGTACGGATTCCCCGGCTGCAACGGGGTCTCCTGCGACAGCGATTCGTGGTTGGCCAGGTCGGCCCAGCCGCGCGCCACGATCTGGTAGTCCACATCGGACTTCGTGGCTTCGGTGTCCCGGTAGCAGGCGTCGTCACCGGGGCGGTTCGCGCCCCAGCAGGACTCGGTGTCCAGGGTGCGGATGCCCTCACCCGGTCCCAGCGCGTCGCGGGTGGTCGCCGGGCCGTAGTCGACCAGCATCGCCGACAGGTGCGCGCTGGAGGTGCCCGGCGTCGCGCGCACCGACACCGATCCGGTGCCCGCGACCCGCATGTCCTGCTGCAACGGCGCTGAGGTGAACAGCGTCCGGTTCGCCGCGGGCTGATCCGGATGCTCGGCCCAGTCGTACTCGGTGCTGTGTCCGTCGTCGGTGAACGACTCCTGGCCGTCCGCGGGCGCGACGCCGAGCCCGCCCAGTCCCGGGGACTCGCCGGGAGCCGGGTGCAGCGTGGTCGGCGCGGCGGTCTCGCCGGACCAGCCGGGTTCGTCGGACCACTCGTCCGGGGCGCGTTCGATGCTCGCGGCCGGTTCGTGCTCGACGCCGTTGTCCGCGCCCTTGAGGTAGTGGTCGAACCAGCGGTGCAGCGTGTCGACCCACTCCGCGCGGCGGAAGTCGAACGGGTCGACGTGGCCGGTCTGGCTCAGCCACACCTTCCGCGGCACGTCGTGCGCGGCCAGCGCGTCCCACCATTGCCCGAACTGGATCGTCTTGACGTTGAGGTCGCCCAGCCCGTGCACGGCGAACACGCTGGCCCGGACTTCGCCCGCGTCCGGTGCGTAGTCGCGCTGCCGCCACATCGGCGTCGTGTCGCCGTTGGCCGGTGCGCCTTCGTCGAGCCGCTGCTTGACCGGGCCGCAGTCCGGTCGGCCACCGCCCTCCTCGACGCTCTCGGCGAGCCCTCGCGGGTCGGTTCCGAAGCTGACGCCGTCCGAGCGGTAGTAGTCGTACCAGGAGCTGATCGCCCCGATCGGCACGATCGTGCGCAGGCCCTCCACACCGGTCGCGGCGACGCCGTTGGCGATCGTGCCGTCGTAGGACTTGCCGATCATGCCGGTGTCGCCGGTGGACCAGCCGGCGTCCGCCTCGGCGCCGCCGGTGGGGCGCTGGTAAGCCTTCGCGCGCCCGTTGAGCCAGTCGATGACGGCTTTCGCCGAGGTCACGTCGGACTCGCCGCCGACGTCCACGCAGCCTTCGGAGCGGTTCGTGCCCGCCAGGTCCACCAGCACCGTCGCGTAGCCGCGCGGCACGAAGTAGTTGTCGTAGAACAGCGGGAAACCCTGCGGGCGGCCCTGCTCGTCGTAGGTCTTGCGCTCGTCCTCGTTGCCGCGGCCGCAGCAGGAGTAGTAGGGGCTCGCATCCATGATCACCGGGACCGGCCGGTCCGTCGGCGGGCGGACGATGTCGGCGGCCACCCGGTCGGTCGCGCCGTCGCCGTCGTTGTCGAGGCCGGTGTCCACCCACACCGTTTCGCGCACCGGCTCCGGTTGGGCCGGGGCGGCCGGTGCTGCGACCGCGGGTGTCGCGGTGAGCAGCAGCAGGGCTGGGCACAGCAGCGCGCGCAGCACGCCCCGCCGTTTCGACTTTTCCGGCACGGCCACCTCCGATGATCTTCCGGCAGGTTAAGCGCCGCGCGCGCACCCCGGCCACGGCCGAAAGTGTGGCTGCCGATGATCCGCCATTCCTCCAGAAGGACCGTTCGCCGTCCTCGCAGGTGCAGCGGTCGATCCTCGCGGATCGTCCGCGGAAATGCGGTTGGGAAATTCCCGGAGTCCGGTGCGGCCGTTCGGCGGAAGAAACGCGGGGAACCGTTCCTTAACGTTCGGAATGGCGGAATCGCCCGGAACATGCGTTCTCGATGAGGAGGATCGATGCGGGGCCGACGTTTGCGGACATCGCTGACCGTGACCGGCCTCGCTGCGGCCGCGCTGCTCACCGCCGGTTTCACGCCCGCGGTCACCGAGCAGCCCGGCTACCGCGACCCGGCCGCACCCGTGCCGGAACGCGTGCAGGACCTGATGTCGCGGATGTCGCTGGACGACAAGCTCGGGCAGATGGTGCAGTCCGAGCGGGTCGCCGCCGGGCCGCAGGAAGCGGCGCAGTACCGCCTCGGCTCGGTGCTCAGCGGCGGCGGTTCCGCGCCCGAGCCGAACACCGCCGAAGCCTGGGCGGACATGTACGACGAGTACCAGCGCGCGGCGCTGGCCACGCCGCTGGGAATTCCGCTGCTCTACGGCGTGGACGCGGTGCACGGCCACAACAACGTGCACGGCGCGACGATCTACCCGCACAACATCGGGCTCGGCGCGACCGCGGACCCGGACTTGGTGCGGCGCATCGGCGCGGCGACGGCCGAAGAGGTCGCCGCCACCGGCATCGACTGGGACTTCGCACCTTGCCTGTGCGTGGCGCGCGACGACCGCTGGGGCCGCACCTACGAATCCTTCGGCGAGACGCCGCAGCAGGCATCGGCGATGAGCAGCGCGGTCACCGGGCTGCAAGGCGAGCGCCTGGGCGGTTCGCCGTCCTCGGTGCTGGCGACCGCGAAGCACTACGTCGGCGACGGCGGCACCACCGGCGGCGACGACCAGGGCAACGCCGAGATCAGCGAGCAGGAACTGCGCGAGATCCACCTGCCGCCGTTCCGCGAGGCGATCGAGCGCGGCGCCGGTTCGGTGATGATCTCCTACAGCAGCTGGAACGACGTGAAGCTGCACGCGAACCGCTACCTCGTCACCGACGTGCTCAAGGACGAGCTCGGCTTCGGCGGCATCGTGGTCTCCGACTACGACGCCATCGACAAGATCGACGGGCGGGAGGACTTCACGCCGGAGGAGGTGCGCGCCTCGGTCAACGCAGGGCTGGACATGATCATGATGTCCGATCGGCACGAGAAGTTCCTGGACTACCTGCGCGCCGAGGTGGAATCCGGCCGGGTGCCGATGACGCGCATCGACGACGCGAACCGGCGCATCCTCACCAAGAAGTTCGAGCTCGGCCTGTTCGAGCGCCCGTTCGCCCAGCGCGACCTCCTTCCCGAGGTCGGCGGCGAGCAGCACCGGGCGCTGGCGCGCGAAGCGGTCCGCGAGTCGCAGGTGCTGCTCAAGAACGACGGGGTGCTCCCGCTGGCCAAGGACGGCAAGATCTTCGTGGCGGGCAAGAACGCCGACGACATCGGCAACCAGAGCGGCGGCTGGACGATCTCCTGGCAGGGCGGGAGCGGGGACGTCACCGAGGGCACCACGATCCTCGAGGGCATCCGGCGGTCCGCGCCCGGTGCGCAGGTCGACTACTCCCGCAACGGAGAAGGCGTCGACGACAGCTACCAGGCGGCCGTGGCGGTGGTCGGTGAGACCCCTTACGCGGAGTACGAGGGCGACCGGCCGGACGGGCTCGGTCTCGACGACGAAGACCTCGCCACCATCGCGAAGCTGCGCGAGTCCGGCGTCCCGGTGGTCGTGCTGACCGTCTCCGGGCGGCCGCTGGACGTCGCCGGTGAACTGGACGGCTGGAACGCGCTGCTGGCGTCCTGGCTGCCGGGGTCCGAAGGGCAGGGGGTGGCCGACGTGCTGTTCGGCGACCACAACCCGACCGGGAAGCTGCCGATGAGCTGGATGCGCTCGTTCGACCAGCAGCCGATCAACGAAGGCGACGGCCAGGACGCCCTGTTCCCGCTGGGATTCGGGCTCCGATACCCGAGCTGACCTCGCACCGGCACTGCTGCGGCGACGAGCGCGCAACCGGCCGATGCCCAGGTCGCGCACGACCCGGTCGAGCGTGCTCGTAATCTGGGCGCATGGAGCCCGTGCTGCTCGATGCCGACAACCTCCGCAAGCGACTCGTGGAAGACGGCCCGTACTCGGCGCTGGACGTGGTCACCGTGACCGGGTCGACGAACACCGACCTGGTGCAGGCCGCCGGGCGCGGGGCGGCGGACCGGACGGTGCTGTTCGCCGAGGAGCAGCAGGCCGGGCGCGGCCGGTTGAGCCGCGGCTGGGTTTCCCCGCGCGGTCAGGGATTGCACGTCAGCGTGCTGCTGCGGCCGTCCACCGTGCCGCGCGAGGCCATCGCGTGGCTGCCGCTGATCGGCGGAGTCGCGCTCGCCGAGACGGTGCAGGCGATGTTCGGGCTCACCGCCAAGCTGAAGTGGCCGAACGACCTGCTGCTCGGCGACGCCGACCGCTGGCAGAAGGCCGCGGGCATCCTCGCCGAAGGGGTCGCCGCGCCGGACGGGATGGCGATCGTGCTCGGCATGGGCATCAACGTGCACCAGCAGGCCGCAGATCTGCCGCACGGCGCGGGCGGGCTGCCCGCGACCTCGCTGGCAGCGCAGGGTGCCGAGGTGGACCGCGAGGAGTTCGCCGTCGCCCTGCTCCGCGCGTTCGCCGATGCTGACCGGCAGTGGCGGGAACGGGACGGGGACGTGCTGGCCAGTGGCCTGCTGGACCGCTACCAGCGACTTTGCGGCACGCTCGGCCAGCGGATCCGGGTCGAGCTGGGCACCGAGGACCTGCGCGGCGTTGCCACCGACGTGGACCCGTCGGGACGGTTGGTGGTGCGCGGCGTGGACGGTGCCAGCACACCGGTCTCCGCGGGCGACGTGGTGCACCTTCGCCCCAACTGATCACGTGCGGAGGGCGCGCGGGAAGGTAGCGTGATCGGCGGCGGTGATTGAGGGAGGGATCTCCGGTGGCCTATCCGGACAGCCTGCTCGGTGAGGACGAGTACGTGGTGGTGCACACCCACCCGCACTGGAAGATGCTGTTCTTCCCGGTGCTGCTGTTCTTGGTGGTCGTCGGGGCCGGTTCGTACGGCGCCGCGATGGCCGGGCAGTACAGCTGGCACCTGCCCGCGTGGATCGCGATCGCCGTGGTCGGCGTGATCCTGGTGGTCTGGTGGACGCTCGCGCCGCTGCTGCGTTGGCGCACCACGCACTTCGTGGTCACCTCGCGGCGGCTGATGGTCCGCGAGGGCGTGTTCACCCGCACCGGCGTGGACATCCCGATGTGGCGGATCAACAGCGTGCGGTTCACCCAGGGCCTGGCCGACCGGATGCTCGGCTGCGGCACGCTGATCGTCGAGTCCGCCTCCGACGAGCCGCTGGAGTTCGACGACATCCCCGGTGTGCAGCGGGTGCACACCCTGCTCTACCACGAGGTCAACGACGACGTGGACGAGCACCACGGCGAGCAGCAGCGATGAGCGCGCCCGAGCTCGGCCTTCCGATGCGGGTGCCCTCGCCGGAGCCGGCCGGGCTGCCCGCCGAGGTCACGATCTGGGAGGTCGGCCCGCGGGACGGCCTGCAGAACGAGCAGGGCGTGCTGCCAGCCGAGGTGAAGCTCGAGTTCCTGCACCGGCTCGCCGCGGCCGGGCTGCCCGTCGTGGAGACGACCAGCTTCGTGCGCCCGGAGTGGGTGCCGCAGCTGGCCGACGCGGCCGACGTGCTGGCCGGGCTGCGACCCCGTTCCGGAGTGCGCTATCCGGTGCTGGTGCCGAACGCGCGCGGGCTGGACCGGGCGCTGGAGTCCGGGGTCACCGACATCGCGATCTTCGCATCGGCGACCGAGGCCTTCAGCCGCCGCAACCTCAACCGCGGCCTGGACGAGCAGTTCGCGATGTTCGAGCCGGTGGTGACTCGCGCGGTCGAAGCGGGCATGACCGTGCGGGGCTACCTGTCGATGGTGTTCGGCGACCCCTGGGAGGGGCCGGTGCCGGTCGAGCAGGCCGTGCGGGCGGGCCGCAGGCTGCTGGACATGGGCTGCGACCAGCTCTCGCTCGGCGACACGATCGGCGTGGCCACGCCCGGGCACGTCGAGGCGGTGCTGCGGGCGTGCACCGCGGCGGACGTGCCGGTTTCGCGGCTGGCGGTGCACTTCCACGACACCTACGGACAGGCGTTGTCCAACACCTGCGCGGCGCTGCGGCTCGGAGTGTCCACTGTGGATGCTTCGGCGGGCGGGCTGGGCGGTTGCCCGTACGCGAAGTCGGCGACCGGCAACCTCGCCACCGAGGACCTGGTGTGGATGCTCGACGGGCTCGGCATCGGGCACGGCGTGGATCTCGCCGCGCTGGCCGCGACCAGCGCCTGGATGGCCGAGCAGCTGGGCCGCCCGAGCCCGTCCGGCGTGGTCCGAGCGCTCACCGGCTGACTCAGCCGTCCTGGCCGGGCGCGTCGCGGGTGCCGAACAGGGCGACGAAGGTGAACCGCAGAACCCGCTGGTCGTCGCGATCGGCGGTGCCGGTGACCTCCACCAGCCCCAGCCCGGGTTTGCTGTGCGAGCGCCTGCTGCTGTTGACGACCATGCCGAAGCGCAGCTCGTCGTCCGGGAACACCGGTGCGCTCCAGGTGAGCTCGTTGCCACCGGGCGAGCCCTGCGAGGTCGAATCGCCCACGACGTGATCCACGTAGGCCCGCATCCACAGCGAAGCCGTGTACCAGCCGCTCGCGCACAACCCGCCGAGCACGGAGCGCTTGCCCGCTTCTTCGTCGACGTGGAACGGCTGCGGGTCGAACCGCCGGGCGAACTCCACCATCTCCGTCCGGTCGATCCGCACCGAGCCCAGGTCGAAGACCCGGCCGGGCGTGAGGTCCTCGTACGCGATCGCCACCATGACCGCATCATCGCAGCCGACCAAGGCCCTGCGGCGGTGCTCCCCGGCATCCGCGGGCGGACGATCCGGCTCGGATCATGCGGGCGCGGCATGGAACCATTCGGTGGACGGTGCGCGTCGTTCCGGTGATCGCCTCCGGCGCGGTGCCACCGACACCACCGGCGTGAGCGGAAAGGGCAGGGGTGAGCACCGATGGGCGTCGAACCTCCCGCGCCGGATGGGAAAGGCCCGGCTTGGCAGGCGGAGGGCGAGCACACCGGTCCCGTGTCGATCGGTTCGTCGTCCGCCGGGTCCGCGGCAGGTGGCTGGAGAGTCGAAGGCGTGGACCCGGCTTCGGTGACCGCGCCGCGTTCGCTGCATCAAGCGTGGTCGGCCATGTCGTCCTCCGCGCCGGCAGGGCAGGGCCGGCCCGGCAGCGGTGGGCAGCAGCGCGGCTCCGCGCAACAGCCCGCATTTCCGCAAGGATGGGCGCCCGGCCCACCGGTCCGGCCGGCTCAGCCCGCGCAACCGCCGGTTCGTCCGGGGCAGCCCGGCGGGCAACCGAATCAGGCCGGTCAGCAGGCACCCGGCGCACCAGCTCCGCACCCCGGACAACCGGCGGTCGGGCAGCGCTCCCCGTACCGGGCTCGGCAGGCCGGGTACCCGGGCGCGCCGTACCCGCCGAACCGGCCGCCCTATCCGCAGCCGCCGCGCGCCGAGCAGGCCGCCGCTCCCGGGCATCGCCAAGGCGAGCACAAGGAGACGGTGGCGTTCATGCTGCACCAGTTCCCGATCGGCCATCTGCCGGTCGCCCAGACCAACGCCAGCAGGCAGTTGCCCGATCCGGGGGCCGCGCGCCGCTTCGGGCCGCTGGATCACCCGCGCTCGGAGCTCGTCGGTGACCGGGACGCGTTGGCCCGGGTGCGCTCCGGGAAACTTCCCCCGCCGGATGCCCGCGGAGCTGCGTCGCGCCCCGAAGACTTCACCGCCGATCACGAGCCGCTGGCCGAACTGTCCGAGCACGCGTGGGACCGCGAATACCGCAGCACCGGATCCGATTACCGGTGGCCGCCCGACGAGTTCCCGGAGGGCTGCACCGAGGCCGGTGAGCCGATCGTGCTCGACCCGGACACGGTCCTCGACGAGCTCGGCGACGGCGAAGGCCGCGTCGCTGCGCCGGAGGGGACGGCGTTCACCGAGCGCAGCTTGCCGCCCGAGTACCTGGAGCTGCCGTACCACCGGTACCGCGTGCTGCACCCGTTGCCGGTGTGGCGAGCCGTGACCGCGCCGTGGTTCGGCGCGCGCGGCGGCGGCGTCCGCTACCGGACCACGCACCCGTTGGCGGAGCTGGTGGCGTTGGGCCTGCTCGCGGAGCTCGCCCCGGCGTTGGAGGAAACCGGCACCATCCGGCTGGAACGTTCGACCGTGCAGCGGGCCGAGACGGAGGCGGGCACGGCTCGGATGCGCGCTGAGCCGGCTGCCGCGCGGGAGGAAGCGACTGAGGGGAGCGCGGAGTGAACACCGAATCGGTGCTCGGCTGGCTCACGGCGATGGGCGTGCCCGCGGAACTGGTCTCGCTCGGTGCCGAAGCGGACAACGCCTGGTGCCTGCTGCGCACCGAGATCGACGGCGTGCCCGGCTGGGAGGTGTTCTGGCGCGAGCAGGGCAACCGCTACGACTGGGCGCGGTTCAGCAGCGAGCAGGTCGCCTGCTTCTACCTGTTCGGCAGGCTCACCTGGACGCAGGCGCTGCGCGGCGTGATCGGCCCGGTCGACCGGACCTCGAAGCCCACCGGCACGACCGTGCAGGAGCCCGCCACGCCGCCGAGCGGTACGCCCGCCCAGTCCTGAAGCGCCAGTCCTGAAGCGATCAGCGCCGCAGGAGGGCCAGCGCGTCCGCGTGCAGGTGGCCGTTCGAGGTGAGCACCGTGCCGCCGCGGTGATCCGCGGTCCCGTCCAGGTCGGTGAAGGTGCCGCCGGCCTCTTGCACGAGCACCTGCGCGGCGGCCACGTCCCACGGGTTCACGATCGGTTCCGCGGCCAGGTCGATGGCGCCTTCGGCGACCAGGCAGTGCTGCCAGAAGTCGCCGAACGCCCGGTTCTCCCAGCAGGCGTCCACCAGCCGCAGGTAGGACTCCCGCGAGTGGTGCTCGACCCAGGTGCCCAGGTGCGTGGTGGACACGTAGGCGTCGGCGAGTTCCCGCACGCCCGACACCGCGATCCGCTCGGGGCCCGCGCCGCCGGAAGCCCACGCGCCCTGCCCGACCGCGGCCCACCAGCGCCTGCCCAGCGCCGGCGCGCTGATCACGCCCACCACCGGCGTGCCGTGCTCGACCAGTGCGATCAGCGTCGCCCAGGCGGGCACGCCGCGCAGGAAGTTCTTCGTGCCGTCGATCGGGTCCAGCACCCAGGCGCGCGGCCCCGAGGCGTCCCCGCCGCGCTCCTCGCCCGCGACCTCGTCACCGGGCCGCTGCTCGGCCAGCACCGCGCGCACCGCGTCCTCCACCGCGAGGTCCGCGTCGGTGACCGGGGTGCGGTCGGGTTTGCTGGTCACGTCCAGGTCCTGGGCGCGGAACCGGGCGGTGGTGCGCGCGTCCGCGGTGTCGGCCAGGTGCAGCGCGAGTTCCAGGTCAGCGGCGATCGTCACGCTCGGAACCTTAATCGTGCCCGCCGATGGCGCAGCGGCCCCGCCCCCCGGCGAACGCTCCCTAGAGACGAGTCTGATCTTGGCGGACATCTAGGGTGGGGAGCGTGAGCGTAGTGCTGCTGGCCGAGGACGACCCAGCCATTGCTGTGCCGTTGTCGAGGGCGCTGCAGCGGGAGGGCTACTCGGTGCGTGTGATCGAGGACGGCCCTGCCGCGTTGCGGGAGGCGTCGTCCGGCGTGATCGACCTGATGGTGCTGGACCTCGGGCTGCCGGAAATGGACGGCCTGGAGGTGTGCCGCAGGCTGCGCGCGCAGGGCCGCGGCATCCCGGTGCTGATGCTCACCGCCCGCACCGACGAGGTCGACTTCGTGGTCGGCCTGGACGCGGGCGCGGACGACTACGTGGCCAAACCGTTCCGGCTGGCCGAGCTGATGGCCCGCATCCGGGCGCTGCTGCGCCGCGGCTCGCCGGAAACGCTGGAGGCGTCCGGGGTCCGCCTGGAGCTCACCGCGCGGCGGGTGCTGGTCGACGAGCAGGAGGTCGGCCTGGCCAACAAGGAGTTCGAGCTGCTGCGGGTGCTGATGCAGCACGCGGGCCAGGTCGTCACCCGCGAGGAGATCCTGCACGAGGTGTGGCCGGAAGCCAGCCGCAAGGGCAGCAAAACCCTGGACATGCACATCTCGTGGCTGCGCCGGAAGCTCGGCGACGGCAACGGCCGCGCCGATGAGCAGCGGATCGCGACCGTGCGCGGCGTCGGGTTCCGGTTCAACGCGGACTGACCATGCGCAGGCGGATCCTGGCGGCGACGTTGCTGGCGGTGGCGGTCACGGCCGTGGTGCTCGGGCTGCCGCTGGGCGTGACCGCGCTGAAGCTGGTCGAGGACTTCACCCGGGCCGATCTGTCCACCCGCTCGCAGCAGATCGCGACCTCGCTGGACGAGCAGGTCGCTTCGCACCGGCCGATCGACGTCGAGTCGGTGCTGCTGGCGGTGCCGCGCGGGGCGCAGCTGGTGGTGCGCACCAAGCAGCAGGACTACGTGTACGGCTCCGACCCGGGGCCCTCGCCGCTGACCGAGAGGGTGCCGATGGTGCAGAGCGGCACCGTCACGCTGTCGGCTCCGAGCGCGCCGGTGCGCACGCAGCAGTTCCAGGTCGCAGGGCTGGTGCTGCTGCTGGTGGTGATCTCGGCGGGTACCGGGATGGTGGTCGCCGGGCTGACCGCGCGGCGGCTCGCCGACCCGCTGCGGCACGTCGCGGCGCGGGCCGCGCGGCTCGGCGCGGGCGACTTCCGGGCCGACCCGAAGCGGCACGAGGTGCCCGAGCTGGACCGGGTGGCCGACGCGCTGGACGCTTCCGGCGCGGCGTTGTCGCACCTGGTGCAGCGGGAGCGGGAACTCGTCGGCGACGTGTCGCACCAGTTGCGCAGCAGGCTCACCGCCTTGCAGCTGCGTCTGGAAGCGCTGGCCGAAGTGCCGGACCAGGAGGTCTCGGAGGAGGCCACCGCCGCGCTGGAGCAGGCCGAGCGGCTCTCCAGCGTGCTCGACGACCTGCTCGCCGCCGCCACCGCGGCCAGGGCGCGGGACGCGGAGCCGCTGGACGTCTCGGCGTTGCTGGCGGAGGCGGCGACGGAGTGGCGGGACCTGCTGCGCGCGCAGAGCCGGACGCTGCGGCAACGGGTGCCGGAGGGGCTGCTGGCCAGGGCGACGCCCGCCCGGTTGCGCGAAGCCATCGGGGTGCTGCTGGACAACGCCCTGCGGCACGGCAAGGGAGCGGTGACGCTGGCTGCCCGCGAGGGCGGCGGGACGGTCGTCGTGGAGGTCGGCGACGCCGGGCCGGGCGTTCCGGACCAGCTGGTGCCGTACGTGTTCGATCGCGGGTTCTCCGCGGGCGGCTCGACCGGTGTCGGGCTGGCGCTGGCGCGGGCGTTGATCGAGGCGGACGGCGGGCGGCTCGAACTCAGCAAGGCCCGGCCCGCGCTGTTCGAGATCTACCTGCCGGTGGCACGTGCCGATGACGTGCTCGGCGTTCCCTGGAAGATCGAGTCGACGCCGCGCTGAGGCCACCCGGTTTCGTGCGGCCGAGACGAATCGCGGCGAGCTATTCGTCTTGTTCGGAATCGCCGGAAGGGAACACCCAGCGCCGGAACGCCCACCACCGGAATGCCATGCCCAGCAGCAATCCGACGATCTGCGCGGCGGTGAAGTCCGCGATCTCCTCGACGAACCTGCTGGTGTAGGGCTCCTGCAGGTGCAGCGCGTACCGCGAGAACCACAGCGGCGCGGCGTACAGCGCGACCCCGATACCGCTGAACAGGAAGTACAGCGCCGCCTCGTGGTGGCGTTCGCGCCCGCCCCTGGTGCGGAACGACCATTCCCGGTTGAGCACGTAGGAGGCGATCGTGGCCACCAGCACGGCGATCACTTTCGCGGTGACCGGTTTCGGCACCAGGATCGTCAGCTTCAGCCCGTAGAAGATCGCGGTGTCGACGAAGAACGTGATCGCACCGACGACCGCGAACTTGAGCAGTTCGCGGTGCCGGATCGCCACGTTTCGGTACGGCTGCGGGATGCGGGTGAGCACCGAATCGACGACGGACACGGCGGCAATTTTACGTGGCGGTCGGCGCGCTTCCGGTGGCCGGTCGTCGGCGCGGACCGCCGCGTGCGCGGCAGTGAGTCACCGCCGCACGCGGCAGTGAGTCACCGCCGCACGCGGCAGTGAGTCACCGCCCGGACAGGTCCCGCAGCGGCCAGGGCCACGGCCGGGTTCCGGACGGCGCGTCCGGCTCGTCGTGTTCCGGCCGCGAGGTTTCCTGCTGCGGCGGGTCGTCCGGCGGTTGCAGCAGGTCCGGCAGTTCCGGTGGTTCGGGCGGTTCCGGGTGCTGCGGTGATTCCGGCGGCCGGGGCGGTTCCGGAGGCTGTGGCGGCTCCGGTGGCTCGGGCGGTTCCGGAGGTTCTGGGGACTCGGGCGGCTCGGGCCACCAGCAGTGCCACCAGCCCTGTCCGGGGAACTCCGGAATGCCCGGGCACGGCTTCGGTGGCACTCCCGGATACCGCAACCGCAAGGTCAGCGAGTCGCTGTCGCTCGCCTGCCCGAGCGTGGCCTGAGCGGGAATGGTGACCTGCCGCTCGGCGTCCGCCACGGGCGCGTCCTGGAACGTCAGCAGCCACAGGTCGCCCTCGAAGGACTCGCCGGGCCGCAAGTCCTTGGCGCACCGCAGCTGCCGCTCGGACGGGTGCACCTCGCACTCCGGCGGAATCCCGATCGCGCGGGTGCCTTCCGGCAGCCGAGCCATCGCTTCGGCACGACCGGCCGTGCGGCCGGTGTTGCGCACGTCCAGTTCGAGGTGCACCGGCGGATGATCGTCGACCTGCTCGGACAGGCCCTCGTCGAACGCCGCGCGGGAGACCCGCACGTCCACGCCGTCGGCGGGGGCCAGCCGGACCCGGATCGCGGAGAGCTGCAGGTCGATCGTGGCGCCGGAGGTGATCTGCGCGCGGATCTCGCCTTCCGAAGCGTTCGGCGCCGCCTGCACGCGCAGGCGGAAGGTGAGGTGGCCACCCGGCGGCACACCGCGATCCGAAGTGCACCGCACGCCGCCCTCGTACGCCTGGCAACGAACCTGCGGCTCGCCGGCCGGTGCGGCGGAGCGGGCGCTCGCCGGAGTGGTGCTCGCGGGTCCGGTGCTTGCTGGAGCGGCGCGTGCGGTGGCAATGCCTGCCGAGCCGGAGCCGGCTGGAGCAGTGCTTCGCGGACCCGCGCTGGACGCAGCGGTGCCGGCCGGCGCAGCGCTCGCAGGCGTAGTGCTGGCGGGCGTAGTGCTGGCGGGGGCGGTGCTGCTCGCCGGAGCGGTGCCTGCCGGGCCGCTGGCCTGCGTGGTCGCCCCCGGAACCTCGGCGCTCACTCCGGGCGGCAACGAGAGCGTCGCGGTGACCGGCTCGGAAGTCATCTGACCGCGGTTGGTCACGGTGATCGGCAGCTCGACCGCGGGCCCGCCGGGCACCAGCTCCAACGGCTGCGCGGGCCCCGTCGCGTGCAGATCCGGGATCGCCGGGGGCGGCGCCGGTGCCTCCGGCTGCGGCTGCGGAGCCCGTTGCGGCTGCGGTGGCGCGGGTTTCGGCGCCGGTGGCTGCGGCAGCACCGCCTGCGGAGCGGGCGGGTCGGAAGCGACCGGCCCCAGCGAGGCAGTCCCGGAGGTCAGCGCCAGCAGCACGGTCAGCACCAGCGCGGTCGCGGCGGCCCCGCTGGAGATCGCCTGCCGCGGCACCGAACTCGCCGCGTTAGCCGCACCCGCCGCACCGGCCCCGGCAGCCGAGACCGATCCCGCGGCCGGTGCCGCCGCCAGGTAGGCGGCCGCACCGGCGCCCAGCACCAGCGGCGCCACCACGGCGCGCAGCCCGCCGTTGACCTCGGCCAGCTCGGCCGCGAGCGCGCGGCAGCGGTCGCAGTCGTCCAAGTGGTGATCGACCTGCGCGGTTTCCCGCCGGGACAGCCCGCCCCTGGTCCACGCGCCGAGCCTGCCGACCGCCGCGCGGCAGGCTTGCAGGCCCGGCTGCTCGGGATCCAGCGAACTCAGGTGCACCTGCAGGTACGCCTGCCGCAGCCCTTCCCGGGCGCGGTAGGCAAGCGCCGAGACGCCGTTCGGCGTGAGTCCCAGGATCGGCCCGACCTGCGCGGGGGTCTGCCCTTCGATCTCGATGTGCCAGAGCACGGTCTGCCACCGCTCCGGCAGCTGCGTGAACGCCCGCGCGGCCAGCGAACGCTCCAGCCCGGCCACGGCGGTGTCGTTGAACGGCACGCTCAGATCCGCCCCGGAGACCTCCGCGACGTCGTCGGCCAGCTGCAGCTTGCGTTCCCGGCGGGTGCGGTCGTAGGCCACGTGCCGCAGCGAGGTCAGCAGGTAGGCGCGGAACGCGGTGCTCGGGCCGTGCCCGCCGCGCAGCGCGTCGAGCACCTTCGCGAACGCCTCCGAGACCAGGTCGTCGGCCTCCGATCCGGAGCGGGCGACCTGCCGGGCCATGTTGTGCGCGGCGGCCACGTGCCGTTCGTACAGCGTTCCGTACGCCTCGGTGGAACCGTGCCGGACGGCTTCGATCAGTTCCCCGTCGCTGGGGTCCTGCGCTTCTGCCGGGGCTGTGGCCACGCCGCACCTTCCTTCGTGGTCCGCTGTCTCGATCCGCCGCGGCGCCCCTTCGGCGAGACGCCGGTCGGCGCTGCGGCGAACGGCCGCGCACCGGCACCGCCGATCAGCGCAAGAACCGCCCAATCGAACCATTCGCGGTGCCGGAGGTCGATCCGCCAACGCGGTGCGAACCGACCGCCCACCATTGTGATCGACTCCTCCGCAGGCGCCGCAGGCAGTCTTGCGTCATACCGGAACCCGCAGGTCGTCCCAGTTGCCGAAGGGGGTCGGAGATGACTGAACGGATCCGGAGCGCTGCAGGCGGCGAGCGGGCGCTGCGGGCGCGCTGGCGCACCGCGAGCCTCGCCGCGGGATGGCCCTTCCCGAGCGACTGGGGCATCCGGGCGGTGCGCGAGGTGTGCCGCGCGGTGGCGACCGGCGCGGAGCTGGCGGAGCCGCTGGGCGAACTCGGCGCGGGCCGCGCGGAATCCGGTGTCGGGCTCGCCGAGGCGTTGCAGGACGTCGCCGCGCTGCACGCGGTGAGCACGGGCTCGCACCAGGACGGGCTGGTCTCGGCCGATCCGGACGCGGTGCCCGCAGCGATGCTGCGGCCGGTCGCGCTGGGCTGGGCCGATGTGCAGGCCGAGCACACCGTGGACCGCGAGGTGCAGGACCCGCTGACCGGCCTGACCACCGCGTCCTACCTGCGGACCCGGCTGCACGAGGTGTACCGGGGAGCGCGCGCCGCCGGGCGGTCCCCGGACGCCGACCACGTGCTGATCAGCGTGTCCGTGCAGATGCCGCGGGCTTCGGGCCGCTATCCGCTGATGATGGCCATGGTGCTCGCCGCCGACGTGCTGCGGGAGGTGTTCGACTCCGGTGAGACGGTGTCGTTGCTGCGCACGAGCACGGCTGCGGTGCTGGCGCCGCGGGACGAGCGGTTCTCCGAGCGCTGCGAGCAGGTTCGGCTGCAGGCCGCACAGCGGATCGCGGCCGATCCGGCGCTGCGGCCGGTCGGGCCGGTGCGGGTGCAGGAGGAGCCACTGCCGGAGGACCACGCCACGGCCTGCGCGATGCTCGGCACGCTGGACTGAGTTCGAGCAAGCCGCTCGGCCGCTGCGAAAGTGCCGCACGTCGCCATTCGGCGGTCCCCATCGAGATGATCAGTGCGGGCGTCTTTAAGCTGCGTAGCCGTGGACCACCGCACTCGTACTCCCGTCGTCGGCATGGTCGGTGGCGGACAGCTCGCGCGGATGACGCACCAGGCCGCGATCGCCCTGGGGCAGTCGTTGAAGGTGCTGGCCGCCGCCCCGGACGACCCGGCGGCGCTGGTCGCGCCGGACGTCCAGATCGGTCCCCACACCGACCTGGCCGCGCTGCGCGCGTTCGCGCAAGGCTGCGACGCCGTCACGTTCGACCACGAGCACGTGCCCGGGGAGCACCTGCGGGAGCTGGTCGCCGCGGGTGCCGCCGTGCACCCCGGCCCGGACGCGCTGCTGCACGCGCAGGACAAGCTGGTGATGCGCCGCAAGCTCGCGGAGATGGGCCTGCCGGTGCCGCCGTTCGCGGAGATCCGCTCGGTCTCCGACGCGTTGGAGTTCGGCGCCGAGCACGGCTGGCCCTGCGTGCTCAAGACCGCTCGCGGCGGCTACGACGGCCGCGGCGTGTGGACGCTGAACACGCCGGAGAGCGCGCAGCGCACCGTCACCGAGCTGCTCGAAGCCGGCGCCGTGCTGCTGGCCGAGCAGCGGGTTCCGCTGCGCCGCGAGCTCGCCGCGCTGGTCGCGCGTTCCCCGTTCGGACAAGGCGCCGCGTGGCCGCTGGTCGAGACGGTGCAGTCGGAGGGGATCTGCGTGCAGGTCCTCGCGCCCGCCCCGGACGCCTCGGAGCAGCTGCGCGAGCAGGCGCAGAACATGGCGCTGCAGATCGCCGAAGAGCTCGGCGTGGTCGGCGTGCTGGCGGTGGAGCTGTTCGAGACCGCCGACGGCCTGGTGATCAACGAGCTGGCGATGCGGCCGCACAACTCGGGCCACTGGAGCATGGAGGGCGCGCTCACTTCGCAGTTCGAGCAGCACGTGCGGGCGGTGCTGGACTACCCGCTGGGCAGCACGGGCCTGACCGCGCCCGCCGTGGTCATGGCGAACGTGCTGGGCGCACCCACCGAACCGAAGATGGGCGTCGACGAGCGGATGCACCACCTGTTCGCGCGATTCCCGCACGCGAAGGTGCACCTCTACGGCAAGGCCGAGCGCCCAGGGCGCAAGATCGGGCACGTGAACGTGCTCGGCGAGGACATGAGCGCGGTGCGCCGCGAGGCCGACCTGGCCGCGCACTTCCTGTCGCACGGGGAATGGGCCGACGGCCACCTCGTGCACTGAGCGGCCCTGCCGGGCGGAAGGTTTTGAGCGAACGGACCGTTCGACCAATCTATTGGGGCGAACAGTCCGTTCACTCGACGTCGTTGGTGTGCGTGTGGAAGGGATCGGGATGGTGCAGCCGCTGGTCGGCGTGATCATGGGCAGCGACTCGGACTGGCCGGTGCTGCAGGCCGCCGGGGAAGCGCTCAGCGAGTTCGACGTGCCCTACGAGGTCGGCGTGTACTCCGCGCACCGCACCCCGCAGCGGATGCTGGACTACGCCCGCGAAGCGGCCGACCGCGGCCTGCGGGCGATCATCGCCGGGGCCGGGGGAGCGGCGCACCTGCCGGGCATGGTGGCCGCGGCGACGGTGCTGCCGGTGATCGGCGTGCCGGTGCCGTTGAAGCACCTGGACGGGATGGACTCGCTGCTGTCGATCGTGCAGATGCCCGCGGGCGTGCCGGTCGCGACGGTCTCGGTCGGCGGTGCGCGCAATGCGGGGCTGCTCGCGGTCCGCACGCTCGCCGCGGATTCCGGGGAGCTCGGCACGCGCTTGCGGACCGCGATGGCCCGGTTCCAGTCCGACTTGGAATCGATGGTCCACGACAAGCACGCCGCCCTGCAGAGCCGCGCCACCGAGCAGTGAACCGCGAGGCGCTGAGCGCTCAGCGCGGCGGGATGCTTTGCAGGCGGCGGTAATGCGCCGACGCGTGCGGTTCGCCGACGGGGTGGCCGTCGACCTCGATCCAGGCGTGCGCCGCGAACGGCGCGGTGCGCACGCCCGTGCACCAGGTGGGCCACACTCCGCGCGCGCGGCACAGCAGCGCCGTGGCGATGGACCGCCGCAGCGGGCAGTCGGCGCTGCGCGGACTCACCGCGAGGACGTCGCGCCTGGCCGCCAGCGCCTGCGTGGCACTCGCGGGCACGGCCCGGCGGCGGGCGAAGCGCAGCAGCTTGAGCTGTCGCGCGGGTCGCAGCAGCACGAGTAACCGCGCCAGCCCGACGGCCAGCAAGGCCGAAGCGCGTTGGCGCAGCGGCAGGTTCTCCCGGACGGGCAGGGTGACGGGCAGGCTCATGCCGACTCCAGCAGGGTGACGCTGCGCAGGCGTTCCACGATGGTGGCCACGTCTCGTTTCGCGCGGTGCGGCGGGATCCGGTGCCGCTCGGCGAGTTCCTGGGCGATGTGTTCGGTGTCCTGCCCCAGCAGCAGACCCCGCAGCACGTGCGTGCCGGTTCGGTTGAGCTGGAAGGACCGGCCGGTGCGCTCGTCGAGCAGCACGGTTCCCTCGGCGGTGTCGGTGGTGGCCACGTCAGGACGCAGTCGCAGGGACATCCGTTCTCCCGGCTCGGGTGGCGCTGCGCAGCCAGTTCTCACAGCCCAGCAGGTGGTCGAGCTGGAACAGCGTGTGCTCGCCGACGTGCGGGGCCAGCAGGTGCCTGCGCAGCACGCCGGTGTCGATCAGATCGTGCTGGGCGAGTTCGGAATCGGCGAACAACGCCAGGATCGCGGCCCGGTTGCGCCGGAAACCGATGCGGATCGCCTCGCCGTCGCCGGTGTTCGCCCTGCGCGGCAGGGCACCGGGCAGCACCTCGCGCATCGCCTCGGCCAGCAGCGGCTTGTCCTCCCACGGGGAGCAGCGTTCGTGCGGGCGCACCGCCAGCACCGCTTCCACCACCCGGTCGTCGTGGAACGGCAGCTCCAGCCGCACGCCCGCCGCCGCGTAGCTGCGGGCGAGCCTGCGGTGCGCGGGCGCGCCGGTGCGCAGCGCGGACAGCAGCTGATGCGTCGCCCGGTCCGGTGCCAGCCGCTCGGTCTTGCGCGCGGTCCGGTGCAGCAGCGCACGCGTGGTGCTCACCGCTTCCGCGCTCGCCCACGGCGCCACGCGTACCGGGGCGGCTCCCCAGTCCAGTCGCGGGGCGTTCGAGTCGGGATAGGGCTCGGTGAGCCGATCCGCCTGTTCGTGCCACCAGCGTCCGACGTCGTGCGCGCTCAGCAGCGCGGAAATCGTCGGTGGCAGCGCCCAATTCCGCGCCGCGCGGTAGCCGCGCAGCCGCCGCAGCGCGGTGACCGGCCGGTGCCGCAGCAGTGCGTGCAGATGTGCGGGACCGTCGTGGAACAGTTCTTCCCCGCCGTGCGCGGCGAAATGCCTGCGCACTCCGCGTTCGCCGAGAATTCGTGCGGAATACCGGATGCGGGCGGCGGTGCGCCAGCCCGGATAAGGATGTTCGGGATCGGCCGCTGCGTCCGGTTCGGCGAACATATCCGGGAGTTCCGCGTCGTCCAGCACGAGCGGTTCGGCCGATCGCCATTCCGGCGCCGCGGATTCGCGTCCGCCGTTTCCCATCCGCAGCGCGAGCAGATCCGAATTCCGCGCGGCCGCGAGCGAGCACAACGCGGCCGACTCCATTCCGCCGGACAGCTCCGATCCGGCGCGCCCGGCCTCGCCCGCGCCGGTTTCCATCGCGGATTCGAGTCGTTCCAGCAGGAACCGCGCGCCCCGGCGCAGCGGCACCTCCGGCTCCGGCGGGTGCCACCAGCGCACCTCGGTGGCCCGGTGCCCGAGCAGCCGCAGGTAGCTGTCCGCGGGAACCGCGCGGATGCCGGACCAGATGCTCTGCCCGGCCAGCGGCGGGGGCAGTTGCGCGCAGCTCACCTGCGCCGCGAGCGCCCGGTCGTCGATGCCCGCGCCGAGCAGCCCGGCGAGCAGGTCGGCCCGGTCGCCTGCGATCGGGAAGCCCTCGCGCACGCCGTGGAAAACCTGGCGCAGCCCGGAAATCCCGCCCTGCACCCGGACGTCGCCGCCCACCGAGACCACCACGTGCACCCCGCCGGGCAGCGCCCGGACGATGCCGTCCACATCGGACACCGAGTGCACCGCGCGGGCCAGCTCGGCCAGCCGGGCCGCGTCGATCGGGCAGCGTCCGACCAGCGCCACCCGCACCGGCCCCAGCGCCACCGGAACGAGTTCGTCCGGGGCGAAGTGGCCGACCAGCCACGGGTTCCCGGAGGCGTGCGGCAGCACGATCCGGCCGTGCGGATCGAACCGGTCGGCCACCGCCCGCATCTCCGGTGCATCGGGCAGGGCCACCCACCCGGAATCTCGGCGCTGCGTGTTCATCGCATTTTCCGCCGATCAGCGAACGGAGGCATCGAATTGCCCGGAACCGTCCGCGGCGGCGTCCGCGCCGAATTCTCCGACTTCCACCAGTACCGGCGGTTCGTAGGGTTCCGGTGCGGCTTGCTCCTCCACGACGGCCTCCTCTTCACGACGTTCTCGGCGACTACCCGGCAGCGGATCAGCCGGCGATCGCCGGTGGTCCGCAAGACCGCCGGGATCCCGGTGCCTGCGAACGCCGCCCCGCGCGCCGGATACGCGCCCGGGGGCCTGCAAGGTGCGCCGAGAGTCGGGTCTCGCGGGCGCTATCGAAGGGCGTTCGGCTGATCTCTGCCGACGATCACAGTGCGCGTCGCCGTGCGGCGGGCACAATCTTTTTTCCGCAGGATGACCCGAATCGGTGAAGGTGGTACTAGGCGTGTAACGAGCGTTCCGGAAATCGTGCACGCGAAATGCGCGAGAGTGTGCGAATCGCGCATCAACCCAGCTGGTGCTCCAGCACCGCCTCGTGCGCCGTGCCGATCGGCCCGTGCTCGTCGAACAGCCGCGCACGGGCCACGCCGATGCCGGTCGGCTCGACGTCGCGCTCGATCTCCATGCCGATCCATTCGCCGCGCGGCTCGCGGTGCAGGTACAGCGTGATGTCGCTGTTGATCCACGGCCCGAACAGGGCGCCGACCGGACTGGCCGCGCTGATGCAGTCCACCAGCACCGCGAGCTGGGTGAGCGGGCTCGTCGGCTCGTCCGGCAGCAGCGGCAGCGGAAGGCGCATCCACGCCCTGCTCGGGCTGCCGGAGATCTGGTCGGACAGCCAGCGCACCTGGATCACGTCGTGCACGCCCCAGCGCAGGCCGAGCCCGGCGGGCAGCAGGGTGCCGTCGGTGATTCCGTCCGGTCCGGCGAACGGGATCTCGCCATCGGGTTCGGCTTCGTCCGTCCGGTCGCGGCGCAGCACGTGCGCGAGTGCCCGCGTCACCTCGGTCCCGTCCTGGTGCAGCACCACTTCCAGCACGCGCAGCCGCTTGCCCTCGCGCACCGTTCTGGTGTGCACGGCGACGCCGGTGCGCCGCGGAACCGGGCGGTGCAGATCGACGGTGAGACGTGCGAGGAACAGGTCCGGATCGGACAGTTCGCGCTGCACGGCGCGGGCGATCAAGCCTGCGACGGGGCCACCGCCGGTCAGTTCGCCCCACGGATTGCCCGCCGAGTCGGTGGGAAGGAACAGCTCGCCCGCGGGCCGGAAGAGGGTCTCGTCTTGCACGCCCGAATGCTACTTGCCGGTAGCTTACTTTGGGTAGGCGTGCTGCGTTCGGTCGTGCCGCTGCGAACCTTCGGCGGAATTTCGCCGATGTCCGTGTGATCCGATTCCGCGCGGGAGCGATTTAGTTGAACTTTCATGCTTAGCTGGCGGCGCCCACCGACCCGGGAGGAAAGCCGATGCACCGGTACCGCGACCTGACGACCCTGCTGGCCAGGCTGGTCGTCGGGGTGACCTTCGTGCTGCACGCCTACCAGAAGCTGGCGATCAACGGGATGTCCGGCGTCAGCGCCGGGTTCGAGCAGATGGGCATCCCGCTGCCCGCTGCCGCGGCCTGGTTCACCGCGCTGGTCGAGCTGCTCGGCGGGCTCGCGCTGATCCTCGGCGTGCTGCTGCCGGTCGCCGGTGTGCTGCTGGCTGCCGTGATGCTCGGCGCGCTGGTCACCGCGCACTCCGGGGCGTACTTCGCCACCGATGGCGGCTTCGAGTACGTGCTGGTGCTGGCGGCGGTGAGCCTCGCGCTCGGCTTCAGCGGCCCGAAATACACCCTGCAGGCGGCCTTCGCCGCGCGGAAGGACTCCGCGCCCGCAGCTGTCTGAGCGCGGCCAAGTCGCTGGGCGGCAGGGCGGGTCGCTGCGTCTGAAGGAGTTCGGAGTGCTGCGGCGGGCCGGTGGTCGACCGGCCCGCCGGTGTTCACAGCACCGCGCCGAGGTCCACAGTGGTCTTCTCGGTGGTGCGCCGCTGCGCGAGCTTGTCCGGGTCCGGGTTGCTGACCTGCACCAGCGAACTCCGCGCGGACAGCACGGCGAGCAGCCCGTCGTAGACCCCGCCGGGCAACGTCCACTCCAATGTGGACAGCACGCGGGAGTCCGGGCCGATGCCCAGGGCTTCGGCCCGCTCCGCGGCCACGCCCAGCACTTCGTCCACTGTGGACCCGACGAGCGCCGGAGC
Source organism: Saccharopolyspora galaxeae (assembly GCF_016526145.1). Classification (GTDB taxonomy): domain Bacteria; phylum Actinomycetota; class Actinomycetes; order Mycobacteriales; family Pseudonocardiaceae; genus Saccharopolyspora_C; species Saccharopolyspora_C galaxeae. The sequence goes on along the minus strand of NZ_JADDUE010000019.1, from coordinate 19,657 downwards.
GCTGCCGGGAACCTGTTGGCGCGGGCTGAACTCGTCGCCGTGCACCCGGATGTCGCTGACGTAGTCCACGGCTCCTTGCGGCAGCTCGCGCACCGGGCCGCCGAGCGCGTCCAGGCCCACCACGGCGGTCACGTGCGCGCCCGCGCCGGACTCGGGCGCGGCGGCCGGGACGAACGCGACCTCGGCACCCGCCGGGTCGTCGACCACGTGCGCACCGCACCACCAGGAGCCGAGCAGCACTCCGAGGGTCTGCCAGTGCGCGGGCAGCGCCACCGAAACCGGCGTGCCCGGCTCCAGGTCGAGCTCGTCCACCAGCCAGTTCGCCGTCTTCGCCGCCCAGTTCGCGACCGTCGCGCGGGACAGCTCGACACGGGCTCCGGTGGCGTCGTCGTAGTGCGTGATCAGCGGGCGCGGGGAACCGGTTGCCAGCATGGGTGCGAGCAATGCTTGCGTGACGCTCATGCCGCGACCTTATGGCGTAGCCCGCCGCCCGCGGCGAAGGGGACCGAGCGTCCCACCGGCGCGAAGGCGCTCGTCACCGCGCGTACCGCGAGGAATGAAGGACCCGTTCGACCGGCCTATTGGCGCGAAGGAGCCCCTCGATCGGACCGCGCGGGAGCTGACGTCGGGGGTGAGCGACTCGATCGCTCGGTCTGTTGGGGCGAAGGAACCCCTGCCTCGGATCGGCTGCGGCTAGTTGATGCAGGGGATGCCGTCGGAGGTGATCGGGTCCTGGGCGGGTGGCGCAGGCTGGCGCCGGGCCGTGCCGTCCAGGTCCAGCGGGGCGTTCGCGGCGAAACCGGTCTTCGGCACCAGGCCCGCGATGAACGAACGCACCTGCGCGGGATCCACCTTGACCACGCTCTGCCCGTGCTCGTCCCTGCCGCCGGTGGAAGCGACCGGCAGCGTCACGAACCGCACGCCGCCGCCCGCCAAGCCCTGCATCTGCGCGGCGAACCCGGCCACGTCCCAGTTCTCGTCCAGCACCACCGAACGCCGCGCCGCGTCCTGCAACCCGGCCAGCTTCGCCGGATCGGTCAGCGTGCCGGTGGACAGCAGCTTGTTGGCCACCGCCGCCATGAAGACCTGCTGGCGCACGATCCGGTCCAGATCACCGCCCGGCAGGCCGTGCCGCTGCCGCACGAACGACAGCGCGTCGCCGCCGGAGATGGTCTGCCTGCCCGCGGCGAAGTCGGCGCCGGAGTCCTTGTCGCTGGTGGCTTGGTTCAGGCACACCTCGACGCCGCCGAGCGCGTCGGTCACCTCGTAGAAGCCGAGCAGGTTCACCTCGGCGTAGTGGTCCACGCGGACGCCGCTGAGCCGCTGCACGCTCTGCAGCAGCGCGCGCTGCCCGGCCAGCTGGGCTTGCCGCTCGGCCAGCGCCGAGTCGCGGCCTTCGATGGAATCCGCGGCGGCGCTCTTCGCCAGGCCGTACACCGCATTGATCTTCTGGGTGCCGCCGCCGGGCATCGGCACCGAGGTGTCCCGCGGCAGCGAAACCGCCGTGGGCGGGCCGCCGTCGTGCGGGATCCGCATCAGGATCACGGTGTCGGTGTTGAGGCCGTTGGTGCTCTCCGTGCGCAGTTCGCGCAGCACGCTCAGCGGCAGCGGGTTGCCTTGCGCGTCGGTCCGGCTGTCGTTGCCGACCAGCAGGATGTCGGTCGCGCCGTCGTCGGCCGGGGGAGCTTCCGGCGTGTCGGCGAGTACGCGGGAGGTGCTGACGTCGGTGTCCAGGCGGTCCAGCGCGACCCAACCCGCAGCGGTGACCGCCAGGACTCCGGCGGAGATCAGCGCGACCAGCGTCCGGCCCGCGATCAGCCAGCCGCGGTGCTTGCGCGGGGCGGCAGCGGCGCGCTCGGATCCGCCCGCGTCGTCCGGTTCCGAGCCGTCCAGAACTGAGCTGTCGGCCGCCGCCGCGCCGTCCGATCCGGTGCTGCGCGACGCGGCGCTGGCCGATGCGGCGCTTTGCGATGTCGTGTCGTCCGATGCGGCGCTGCGCGATGCCGTGTCATCCGAAGCAGCGCTGCGCGATGCGGTGCCGCCCGATGCGTCGCCGGGCCAGACGGTGCCGGTCCAAACCGTGCCGTGCCACGCGGTGCGCCCCGATGCAGTGCCGTGCGAAGCCGGGTCGCCCGGGTCCGAGCCGCCACCCGCCGCGTCCGCAGCGCGCCCGTGGTCGGGTTGCGCGGCCCGCTGCTCGTCCGGTTCCCGCGAGTCGCCCGAGCCCGCGGTCGGCACGTCTTCCTCGGCCACGTTCCCTCCCCCTGGCGGCCTGCCACCGGGACCGGACCGGCGGTCCGCCCGCGCGGGTCCACCTTCCGGCCGACGCGCGCGATCAGCTTAACGCGGCGCGGAACCCGGTCAGTTCACGCAGGGGACGCCGCCCGCGTCGATCGGCGCGTCGCCGGAACCGGACTGCTGGGCGTGCAGCGGTGCCGCGGCGCGTTGCCCGCCGTCGAGCTGGACCTGCTTGTTCCCGGCGAACTGCTGCGCCCCGGGGCCTTGGTAGTCGCTGCCCACGTACACCTCGACGTTGCCGGACTGCAGGTTGCCGCTCGGTTGCAGCGGCAGTCCGCCGAGGGTGGCGGCGACCTGTCCGGCGGCGGCCTCGTCGCCCGGTGCGTGGTAGACGACCGACTTCGCCATCGAGTCCGAATTGGAGCTGCCGCCCTGGCTGAAGCCCGCTTCGCTGAGCGTGCTCAGCACCTGGCCCGCCAGGCCGCTCTTGCCGGTGGCGTTGAAGACGTTCACGGTGGTGCCGCCGCGCTGCTTCTCGGCGGCCTGCTCGGCCTGCTCCTTGGCCGCGCGCTCCTGCGGCGGCAGCAGCAGCCCGTCCGCGAACTGCTTGACCTCGCGCGGGTTCGCGGTGACGTCCTCCGAACCGGACTCGCCCTCCAGCTCGATCGGGATCGTCTGGAAGCTGATGTCGCCGCCCGCGATGCCCTGCATCTGCTGGGCGAAGTCGACCACGTCCCAGCCCTTGTCCAGCACGACGGACTTCTTCAGCGCCTCCATCAGGCTGGTCAGCTTGGCCGGGTTGCTCAGCGTCCCGCTGGAGAGGATCTTGCGCGCCAGCCCGGACATGAACACCTGCTGGCGCACCACCCGGTCCAGGTCGCCGCGCGGCAACCCGTGCCGCTGCCGCACGAACGCCAGCGCGTCCGCACCGGCGACGGTCTGCGGCCCGGCCTTGAACACCGCGCCGGAGTAGTCGCTGTCGTTGACCTCGTCCTTCAGGCAGACGTCGACACCGCCGACCGCCTGGGTGATCTCGTAGAAGCCGAGCAGGTTCACCTCGGCGTAGTGGTCGATGCTCACCCCGGAGAGGTCTTCCAGGGTCTTGATCAGGAACTTCTGGCCTTCGGCCTTGGACTGCAGTTCGAGCTGCTTCGGGTCGGTGACGCCGCTGGCCTGCAGCTTCTGCTTCGCGTCGGACTTGGCCCTGGGCAGCGCGGAGTTGAGCTTGTTCTCCCCGTACCCGTTGCCCATCTGCACCATGGTGTCGCGCGGGAAGGACATGGCGCTGGCGCGCCCGCCACCGTTCGGGATCCGGATCAGGATCATCGTGTCGGTGAGGTCGCCGCCTTCGTCGTCGGTGGTCCGCAGCGTCTTGAGGATCTCGTCCGGCAGCGGGTTGCCGTCGGCGTCGGTGCGGCTGTCGTTGCCGATCAGCAGGATGTCGGTGGCGCCGTCCGGTTCGCTCAGGCCGCCACCGATGACGTCGCTGCCGGAGAGGTTGCTGTTCAGATTTCGCAGGGTCGCCCATGCGTAGCCGGTGAATGCGAGCACCAGCACGGAAAGCAGGGCCACGAACGTCCGCCCGACGATCATGCCGTTGCGGCGGGCGTTGCGGCCGCGGTTCCAGGTGTCCTCGGGCGGCGGCGGAGCGGGCCGCTCCGGCCGCGGTTCGGGTCGTCGCTGCTGCTCGCCCGGCGGGCGCTGCTGCGCGCGGGCGGGCCGGTCGGCCGGTGCGGGGCGGTCCTGGGAGGGCTGGCGGGGTCCGCCGCCGGGTGCGGGACGTCCGGCGGGGCCGGAACCGGGGCGGGGCTGGCGCTGCGGTCCGCGCGGTGGGACGGGCCTGCCCGGTTGCCCTGGTGGGCCACCTGGCCGTCGCGACCGGTCGTCCACGCCGAATCCTCCTTGGGACTTCCTGCGAGCGTTACACCTCGCCGGGGTGATTTTTCGGCGAAGCCACCACGCAGGCTAACGGTGTTCCGCCGTCGGGGTTGCGAGCGGGCGGAATCGCCGCAGCCGCACGTACTTCGTAGTCGGAAGATCACTGCGAGTGGTTCGCCGCTTGCACTCCGCGTGTTGTTCGGCGGCGCGGACGCCGCTTTTCGCACTGCGTGGTCGGCGCTGACCACGCCCGGCCGACAGCGTGGCAGACTGCTTCCGGGCGACGTTCGGTCCCTGCCGATCCGCCCTGCGGCGGAAGGGAAATCCCCATGGAAGGTGGCATGCGAGTACTGATCACCGGTGGGGCCGGCTTCATCGGTTCGCACTACGCGCGGCAGCTGTTGCAAGGGGCCTATCCCGCGTTCGCGGACGCCGAAGTGGTGGTTCTGGACAAACTCACCTATGCGGGCAATCAGGAGAATCTGCGCCCGGTGGCGGAAAATCCGCGGCTGCGCTTCGTGCGCGGGGACATCTGCGACGCCGAGCTGGTCGCGGAGCTGATGACCGGGGTCGACGTGGTGGTGCACTTCGCCGCCGAGTCCCATGTGGACCGTTCGATCCTGGGCGCATCGGACTTCGTGCGGACCAACGTGGTCGGCACCGACACGCTGCTGCAGGCCGCGCTCGCGGCCGGGGTGGGCAAGTTCGTGCACGTCTCCACCGACGAGGTGTACGGCTCGATCGAGACCGGTTCGTGGCCGGAGGAGCACGCGCTGGAGCCGAATTCGCCGTACTCGGCGGCGAAGGCCGGCTCCGACCTGATGAGCCGGGCCTACTTCCGCACCCACGAGCTGCCGGTGTGCGTGACCAGGTGCTCGAACAACTACGGCCCGTACCAGTTCCCGGAGAAGCTGCTTCCGCTGTTCATCACGAACCTGCTGGACGGCCACCGGGTTCCGCTCTACGGCGACGGCGGCAACGTGCGCGACTGGCTGCACGTGGACGACCACTGCCGGGGCATCCAGCTGGTCGCCGAGTCCGGGCGGCCGGGCGAGGTCTACAACATCGGCGGCGGCACCGAGCTGACCAACCGGCGGCTGACCGAGCGGCTGCTGGAGGCGATGGGTCAGGACTTCTCGATGGTGCGCCCGGTCGACGACCGCAAGGGGCACGACCGGCGCTACTCGGTGGACCACACCAAGATCGCCGCCGAGCTCGGGTACCGGCCGCGGGTCGGCTTCGACGAGGGACTGGCCGAGACCATCCGCTGGTACCGGGAGAACCGGTCGTGGTGGGAGCCGTTGAAGCAGGTTCAGAAGTGAGCGCGCAGCGCCTCGCGCTGCTCGTGCCGGGCGGGCGTGGTCAGCTCGGACGGGAGCTGGCGCGTTCGGCGGTGCCGCTGGTGCACGCGCCGGGATCGGGCGAACTGGACCTGCGCGACGCCGCGGAGGTCGGCGACGCTGTCGGCTCGTTCGCCGAGACCGCGCTGGACAACGATCTGCGCCCGGTGGTGGTCAACGCCGCCGCCTACACCGCCGTGGACGCGGCCGAGAGCGATGCGGACGCGGCGCGGTCGATCAACGTGGACGGAGCCGCTGCGTTGGCCAGGGCCTGCGCGGCCCGCCGGGTTCCGCTGGTGCACATGTCCACCGATTACGTCTTCTCCGGCGATGCGGATGTGCCGTACGAACCGGACGATCCGGCCGAGCCGCGCACCGTTTACGGCCGCACGAAGCTGGATGGGGAGCGGGCCGTGCTGTCCGCGGGAGCCCGCGCCTGCGTGGTGCGAACCGCGTGGGTTTACGGCGCAGGCGGGCAGAACTTCGTGCGCACGATGTCCCGCCTGGAACGGGAGCGGGACTCGCTGTCCGTTGTGGACGATCAAGTCGGGGCGCCGACCTGGACCGGTGATCTGGCGGCGGGAGTGGTGCAGCTCGCCGGATCGTTCGCCGAGCGCCGCGACCCGCAGCGCCCGGTGCTGCATTGCACCAACGCCGGGCGGACCAGCTGGTTCTCCTTCGCCCGCGCGGTGTTCGCCGAACTCGGCGCCGACCCGGAGCGGGTGCAGCCGTGCTCGACGGAGGAATTTCCGCTGCCCGCGCCCAGACCGGCGCACTCGGTGCTGTCCGGGCGCGCATGGGCCGCGGAGGGTTTGACGCCGTTGCGAGACTGGCGATCGGCGCTCACCGCCGCCTTCGAGACCGACGGTGCTGCGCTGCGCCGTTGACGGCGTCCTTTTCCACTGTCCGCAGTGGACATCAAGGTGGCCGTGGCCGCGGGAGGAGTTCCCGCGGCCACGGCGCAGGTGGAGCTGATCAGCTCCGTCGGGTTCACAGCCCGAGGATGCCCAGCAGGCCGCCGTCCGAGCCGGAGTCACCGCTGCCGGAGTCCGAGCTCGAGCTGGTCTGCTGCGTCGCCGCCCCGTCCGGGCCGGCGACCGAGTGGCTCTCCTCGTAGGAGACCCGGCCGTCACCGTTGGAGTCGGCGCCCGCCGTGGTCTGGCTGGACTGCACACCTTCCGGACCCGCGACCGACTGGGTGCCCTCGAAGTCGGCGGCACCCGCGACCCCGGCGAACCCGAGCACCAGGGGGGCCGAAATCAGTCCGGCTGCGATTCCACGGTTCAGCTTGCGCATGAGAACTCACCTCTTCCGCTAGCTCGTTTCCTCGAATCCGTTCCGCTTTCAGGTACGGGACGAATCCGGTAGGTGACGAGACCGTCGATCGATCTCGCAGCCGGTACAACACGAGATCCCGTCGATCACTTCCAGGTTTTCCGGTGTGGAACCTCACAGGACGGACGGCGAGCGGCGGGGTTTGCGCCCACGAACCGATCGGGAACGCGGGAAAACTGTCGGTCAGCGGGTCACGGACGATCTTCTCGAGCTTGCCCGGGAGAAGCCAGGCAGCAGTCGCCGAGGCATTCGCGCAACCGCAGCAGTCCGTCCCGCAGCCGCGTTTTCACCGTCGACGGCGGAATGCGCAGCTGCTCGGCCGCTTCGCGATAGCTCAGTCCCCGGTAGTAGGTGAGCAGCACCGCCTCGGACTGCAACGCGGTCAGCGCGGACAGGCAGCTGCGGACCTTCAGGTGCTCGCAGTGCGCCAGCACCGTCTCGGTCACCGAGTCGTAGGCGGTCTCCTGCGAGCCCGCCGCGAACCGGTCGTCGCGTTCCCGCACCGCACGCGCCGAGCGCAGCCGGTCCACCGAACGCCGGCGCGTCATGGTGCTCACCCAGCTTTGCGCGCTGCCGCGTTCCGGGCGGTAGCGCGGCGCGGTGCGCCAGACCTCGATGAGCACTTCCTGCGCGACCTCTTCGGCCTGCGCGTCGTCGTCGAGCAGTTCCCTGGCCAGCGTCCGCACCGGTCGCACCGTGCGGTCGTAGAAGGTATGGAACGCCCGGAGATCTCCGCTGCCGATCTTCACCAGCAGCTGCTCGGTGCTGACTTCCCGGTCGATCGGACACTCGTCCATCCGCCACCTCCCGTGCCTGGCAGATGCGCACCTGCCATCAGTGTTTCGGAGCCGGTGGCCGGGCGGATTGGTCAAAGATCTCAATTCTTCCACAAAGGATGAACAGGACGCGAAAACGGGGGCCACCGCAGCGGCGTCGCACCGCTGCCGATGACCCCCGTCGATTGCGTACCCGGCAGATCACCGGGTTAGTCCTGCGAGCGGCCTCAGCCGCCCGCCGGCGGGAACCTCGGACCGGTACCGCTGAGCGGCCCGAGGTCCCGTCGTTCGGCCGATTAGAGGCCGAGGCCGCCGGTGACGTCGTGCAGGCCGCCGCCCGCCTCTTCACCGACCGGGCCTTCGGCACCGGTCAGCGGCGCGGTCAGGTCGGTCATCCCGCCCGCGACGTCGCCGCCTGCAACGTCACCGCCGGCAACATCACCGACCGGCAGGCCGCCGGTGACGTCCTGCACGTCCGGGGCCACGCCACCGAGGTCCTGCAGGCCGCCGGTGACGTCGCCACCGGCGATGTCACCGACCTGGCCGGTCAGGCCGTCCAGCTGCCCGGCGACGTCGCCGCCCTGCACGCCGCCGACGGCGTCCTGCACGCCGCCGACCACGTCGGTGACGCCGTTGCCCGCGATGTTGCCCGCGTTCAGGTCACCGGCCACGCCGCTGATGTCACCGGTGTTCACGTCGCCGATGACCTCGTTGCCGTTGCCGTTCCCGTTGCCCACCGGGCTCTCGTTGCCGTTGCCGCCGTCTTCGGTGCGGGTCATCTCGGTGCTGTTGTTGCTGTCCTCGGTCGAGCTCGCCTCGCCGCGCAGCATCGAGTCCACGTCGCCGAGCGGGCCGAAGATGTCGGGGGTGGTCATGTCCAGCTCCATGTCGTCGGGGCCGTTCACCAGGAACGGCATCAGGTCGTGCGCATCGACTCCGGGGCCGTCGGCGGCGAGTTGGACCAGTGCCGGAGGCAGCGTCCGGAAGTACTCGTCGACGAGCTCGACCGGTGCGTGATCGAGTGCCAGCGAAGCCGCGTGCACGACATCGGCATTGCTCAGCTCCGCCAGTCCTGCCTGGTCCAGGTGGGCCCGCGGGTCCTCCTGGAACGACGCGCGATCGGCCGCGTCGGTCACGAGCCGGGACAGGAACTCGTGCACCGTCAACATCGCCGTCACGCCCTTCGCCGAGCAGGTGGGGAGGTGGCCGGAACGCTCCGGCGATCATCGGAATCCGGCCCGCACATCCACTCGGCGAACCGGTCTCGTTCGCCCGCCGGAATTCCGATCGCACCGCGACTCGCGCCACCAGCGCGTTCCCGCCACGACTCGAAGATTAGGCGCGGATCCGCGCGATCGGACATGGGGCCGATCCCCTAGCGCTCATTCGACTATTAGGGGGTCGGGCCGAATGATCTTCATCTGAGCAGCGGACGGCGCATTTCCCGAATCGATTGGTTTTGATCTTGTGCTGTTCCGCACTGCGTTCGCGGGTGTGGCGAAAACCAGCGGAGAAAATTCGGCGACCGGCCAATCGGAATGCCCGCGGGCTCCGAACGCGCCTATTCCGGAACTGCGGGGTTTTGTGTCGCCGAGCACGGGGAACCTTCCCACGGCCATCCGCGCCCGGAGGTCACGATGAGGAAAACCCGGTGCACCGGACGTGTTTCAGCGCGCGAGCTCGTAGGCGCGAAGCGTCGCGCGGGCGCAACCGCGCCAGGTGTAGCGGGCCGCGTGGGCGCGACGTGCGGCGGCCGCCCGGCGGTCCACCGGGCGGGACACGACGTCGTGCAGTGCCGCCCGCAGCGCGTCGACATCCCCGTACGGCACGAAATCCGCGTGCCCGCCGGTGATCTCCCGCAGTGCGGGCAGCTCCGCGCACACGACCGGAACGCCGCACGCCAGCGCCTCCAGCGCGGGCAGCCCGAACCCCTCGTCCCGGGACGGCAGCACCAACGCCCGCGCGCCGGCCACGACGCTGCGCAGCTCGCGTTCCGGCAGGTAGCCGGTGTGCAGCACCTTCGCTTCCGGCCGTTGCTCGCCGGGGCCCGCGAGCACCAGCGGCGGCAGGCTCGCCTCGTGCGCGCGCAGCAGCACGTCGAGTCCCTTGCGCGGGCCGTCCGTGCCGACGAACACCAAGTACTGCTGCGGCAATCCGAGCCGGTGCAGTTCGGGGCCGGGCGGTGCCGCCTCGAACCACTCGTTGTCCACGCCCAGCGGGGTCACCACGATCCTGCGCTCCGGCACGGAGAACCGTTCTTGCACGGCCTCGGCCACCGCGGCGCTCGGTGTGCAGACCACGGCCGCCCGGCGGGCGCAGGTGCGCACCAGATCGGCGAAGCCGGGCTCCGGAGCCTCTTCCGGCACGTCCAGGAACGCCAGGTCGTGCACGGTCAGCACGCCACCGGCGCGCACCGACGGCGGCAGCACGAAGTTGGTGCCGTGCACGACGTCGCCGCGCCCCGCGAGCAGTTCGATCGGCGGGAACGGAACCCGGCGCCACGACGCCCGCAGCGCTCGCGCGGGAACCGGAACGCCGCTCGCCCGCACCCCGGGCGGAACCGCATCGCGCAGGGCGCGATGGCCGCGCGCGGTGAACCCGACCGCTCGAACGTCCACATCGGACATCCGGCCGAGCTCGCGGGTCAGCGCGGCCGCGTACCGGCCGATCCCGGTGCGCGGGCCGAGCAGCGGGGTGCCGTCCAGCAGCACCCGCAGCCGGGCACTCACCGCCCTCGCAACCGTTCGCCCGCGAGCCTGCGCAGCCGCCCGGCGGCGCGCTTGGCCACCTCGACCGGACCGCCCGCGTCGAGGTACCCCCGCAGCAGCGCCGCATCGCGGCGCACCGCCTGCAACCGGCTCGGCCGCGGCGTGCGGGTCAGCGGTGCGGCGGCCCGCAGCCGGTCGGCCGCCGGGCGCGGGTCGCGGCAGAACTCGGTCAGCGGCGCCAGCACCGACTCCCAGGTGAACCGCTCCCGCACCGCGGCGATCCGCTCGCGGCACGCCGCGGCGAACTCCGCGTCGTAGAGCACCCGCTGCAACGCCTCGGCCAGCGCGTCCGGGTCCTCGGCGGGCACCACCACGCCGAGCCCCTCGTGGCGCACCAGGTCCGCGAACGAGTCGCCGTCCGTGGTGACCACCGGCAGCCCCGCCCACAGGTAGTCCAGCACCCGGGTGCGGAAGGCGAACGTGGTCTCCACGTGCTCGAAGTGCGAAGTGACCCCGCAGTCGGCGTCGAGCAGGTAGTTCTGCCGCTCGCCGTAGGGCACCCAGGTCTCGTTGAAGAACACGTTCTTGCCGGTCAGCCCGAGGCTGCCGGCGAGGTGCCTGGTGCGCTCGGCCATCCCCATCTCCGGCACGTCCGGATTCGGGTGCTTCATGCCCAGGAAGAACAGCCGCACGTCGTGGTGGCGTTCGGCGAGGCGGTGCACCGCGTGCAGCAACGTCAGCGGGTCGAACCAGCTGTAGACACCGCCCGCCCACAGCACGACCTTGTCGTCGGCCCCGATGCCGGGCTGCGCGCCCTTGATCGCCGGCCCGGTGCGCCGCGGCGCCACCGGCGACAGGCCGAACGGCGCCACCTCCAGCAGCGAGCGCACCGTCGGGTCGGTGTCGTAGAGCCCGGGTGTGAGCCTGCCCAGCGAAGCGAGGTGGCCGAGCCAGAAGTGCCGCTGCCGCTGCGAGGCGCACAGGAAGAAATCACCGCGCCGCAGCTGGGAGTTCAGCACCTTCGTCACCCCGCGCAGATCGGCCGCGCGGCGCTCGTCGTCGGTGTCCCGGCCCTGTTCCAGCAGTTCCAGGTGCATCGGGTCGTAGATGTCGCAGACCACGATCTTGGTGGAGTCGACGTGCTTGAGCGCGGGCACCATCTCCAGCACGTGCCCTTGCAGCACCACGATGTCGGCCCACTCGACGTGCGCGGCGAGTTCCCGCGGTTTCGCCGCCACCACGGGAAAATCGGACTCCGGCGGGTCGACGTGCGGGTTCGCGCTGACCAGCCGCACCCGGTGTTCGCCGCTGAGCACCTCGGCCATGTGCCAGGCCCGGATCGCCGGACCGGCCATCCGCGCGGCCACCGAATCCCCGGTGAGCACCGCGATGTTGCGCGGGCGCCCGAACACCTCTTCCAACCCGAACACGTCCACCAGCACGTCGTGCGCGGCCAGGTAGCGCGGCAGCGGGTAGGCGGGCTCCATCGCCTTGCGCATCAACGGGACCAGGTCGGCGTCCGAACGCACCCGAGCCGCCTGCTCCACCTCGCGGGCCTGTTTGAGCTGCGGCAACAGCTCCACGAACCGGTCGATGGCGAGCATCCCCGCCAGCGCGTCCCGCGAGATCGGCACGTCGTCGGAGTGGTCCACCCCCTCCGGTCGCCGCGTCATCTCCAGCTGCTCCGGGTCAACCTCGCCGCGCGCAGTCGCCCTGCGCACCGCCAGCGCCATCGCCGCGGGCAACGCCTTCGCCAGCGTCTCTTCCGAGGCGTTCTTGTACAGCGCCGCCAGCGCGTTGCGTTCCAACAGGTAGTTCTCGCGCGCCGACGAGACCTCGCTCATCGACGCGTGGTGCCGGTGGTAGGCGACCGACCGCGGCTCGTACCGCACCCGCCAGCCGCGCAGGTTCAACCGCCAGCCCAGGTCGACGTCCTCGTAGAACATGAAGAACCGCTCGTCGAACCCGCCCAGCGCGGCGAACAGCTCCGCCCGCACGAACAGCGCCGAGCCGGTGCCGAACAGCACGTCGCGCGGGGCGTCGTGGCCGCCGTCGTCGGGCTCGCCCGCGTGCCGCTTGTAGCCCATGCCGAACCAGGTGAGCCCGGCGTCCACGAAATCGACGTGCTCGCCGGAGAAGTCGAGGACCTTGCTGGCCACCGCGCCCGCCGTCGGCTCCGCCCGCAGCGCCGAAACCGCCGCGCGCACCCAGTCGCGGTGCGGCCGCGCGTCGTTGTTCAGGAACGCCAGAACCTGCCCCGCGGCCTCCCGCGCAGCCAGGTTGCAGCCGCCCGCGAACCCGAGGTTCTCGCCGGACTCGATCAGCCGGACCTGCGGCTGCGCCTCCCGAATGCGCTGCGCACTGCCGTCACCGGAAGCGTTGTCGACGCAGAGCACCTGCAGCCGCTCAGCCGGGTAGTCCAGCTCGTCCCGCAACGCGCGCAGGCACTCGATCGAGTCCTGCGCACCGCGGTAGTTCACCACGACCACGGAAACGACCGGCAGGGCAGACGAATCGGACAGCTCAGCCACACCCCAAGCCTGCCCTACGCGGCGGGCGCGCGTGCACAGCGCCCGCTGATCCCCGGTTTTCTCCAGGGGTGTTGCTCCAGGAGTGAACGGACCGCTAGCCCGATCTATTGGGACCAGCGGTCCGTTCGCTCGCGCAGTCCGCTCACGATGCGCGGGTGTGTCGGCTGCGTGCCTGCACCAGCGCGCAAGCCGGGTTCCGCGAGGAGTGAACGGCCTGTTCGGCCAATCTATTCGGACCAGCGGTCCGTTCGCCCGGATCCGGGAGGCGGGTGTTCGCCCGACCACCTGGACCACACGGCGTGCCGCGCAGCGGCGGAGCCGTGTGCGCGGCGGGCGCGGAGCGCCGCGGGGGCAGTGGCAGCCACCTCAGCCAGTACGCGGAGCCGCAAGGCGACGCGGAAGTTCGGTGGAGTGCGGGGGAGTGGCGGAGCGCGGCGCGCGCGGGAGCGCGCGGGTAGCGCGCGGAGGTCGGCGCAGCGGAAGCGGTGCGACGCCGAGCGGAGCGGGAGCGCGCAGGTCACGGCCGCGAAGCGGAGAAGTTCGCGGGTCGCGATCGGGGCGGGAGCGCAGCGCAGCAGCGTGCGCAGGCGGTTGAGCTCGTTCCAGCGGTGGAACCGCGGCGAGCCGAGGCGAGAGCTGGCGCCGTGCAGGTGCGTGACGCGGGCTGCGGGAACCGACACGACGCGGCCTCCGGCGAGGCGGAGCCGCCACGACGTGTCGGTGTCCTCGTAGTAGCAGAAGAAGTTCGCCGGGACGCCGCCCACCGCCCGCACTCGCTCGGTCCGCAGCAGCGCCGCACCACCGCAGAACCCGAACACCTCGAACGCTGCGCCGGAACCGGTCTCACCCAGCTCGGAAGCGGATGCGCCGAGCCCGGTTTGCGCGAGCCCCGTTTCGCCGGGTCCGGCACCGGTGCCAGCTTCGAGGATTCCTTTCTCGCCGGTCTCGGCCGTGCCGGTTCGAGCAGCCCCCGAGCGGTCTCGCGCCGCGTCGCATCGATGGGCCCCGCGGACTCTCCCGCCGGTCACCTCGGCGAGATCCGCCCCGTGCCCATCCGCAGTGAGCCGCACCCCGACCGACTGCACCGCACCGTCCGGCGCCCGCAGCACCGAGGCGGCAGCCCACGCTCCGGAATCCGCGTCCAGCGCGTCCTCCAGCGCCGCGAGCCAACCGGGCTCGGGAACCGCATCGTCGTTGAGCCACGCGACGAACGGCGTGCTCACCTGCGCCAACGCGGCAGTGATACCTCCCGCGTACCCGCGATTCCGGGACAGCCGCAGCACTTCCGGCCGCGACGGGTGCCGCGCCAGCAATTCCGCGGTCCCGTCGGCCGACGCGTTGTCCACCACCAGAATCCGATGTGGACGGTCCTGGGCGGCCACCGCGTCCAGGCAGTCCGCCACGTGCGCCCGCCCGCGCCACGTGACGACCACGACGGTGCTGCGCAGGGTTCCCACCCGGCGGAGCCTAACCCGGCGGAAGCGCGATCTCCCGGTTCGGCACCATCGCCGCTGGTCCCGGCAAGAAGATCGAACCACTGCGGACTAGGGTGACCGCGTGCCCGAGCTGCTGGTGATCGCCGAGCAACTGCTCGCTCCCGTGCCCGGCGGAACCGGCCGCTACACGCGAGAACTGCTGCGCGCCCTCGCCGCCACGGCCCCGGACGACTGGGAAGTGACCTCCGCGGTCAGCCGCACAGCACATCCCGGCAGCGCCGCGGTCGACGGCGTGCACGGCCCGAAAGTCCTGCCACTGCCCCGAAAAGCGTTGATCGGAGGCTGGGAGCGCGGTTTGCCGTGGTGGCCCGGTGGCGACTCGGTCCACGCGATGACCCCGCTCGCCCCGCCGCGCAGGCGCGGCCGCGGACTCGTGGTCACCGTGCACGACACCGTCCCCTGGACCCACCCCGAGACGCTGACCCCGCGCGGCGTCCGCTGGCATCGCCGCGCGGTTGGCCGCGCCGCCGCGCAAGCCGACGCGCTGATCGTGCCCACCGAAGCGGTCGCCGCCGACCTCGCGGGGAGGGTGCCGACTCGCGCGGAGATCCACGTGGCAGGCGAGGGGATCGCGCCAGCACTGCTCACCGAGCCCGAGCCGGACTGCTCGCGGGTGCTGGCCGCGACCTTGCCGCCGCGCTACATCCTCGCGATCGGCACGATCGAACCCCGCAAGGGCCACGAGCACCTGGCGCGCGCCCTGGCCCAGCCGGAGGCGCCGGACGTGCCGCTGGTCGTCGTCGGTGAGCAGGGCTGGGGCGGTGTCGACCTGCCGCGCATCGCCGAACACCACGGGTTGCCGCCCGAACGCATCCGGCTGCTGCGCGGAGTCGACGACGCGGAACTCGGCATCCTCATCCGCCGCGCTGCCGCGGTGGCCATGCCCAGCCTCGCCGAAGGTTTCGGCCTGCCGGTGCTGGAGGCGATGGCGCTCGGCGTGCCGGTCGCGCATTCCGACGACCCCGCGCTGGTCGAAGTCGCCGGCGGCGCCGGGATCGCGGCGCCACCGGGCGATCCCGCCGCGTTGGCTCGTGCGCTGCGCAGCGCCGTCGATGACGAGCCGTTGCGCGCCGAACTCATCGCGGCCGGGCGCCGCCGAGCCGCCGAGTTCGACTGGCACCGCACCGCCCGCGCCGTCTGGCGAGCCCACCTGCACCGCTGAAGCAGAGACGCGCTCAAGATTTGCGGAACCGGCCACGATCGCCTCCGGCGCCCCCGTACGCTGCACGCTGTGCAACGAGGTGAGCCGCATCTGCTCATCGACGCCACCGCCGTCCCCGCCGACCGCGGTGGCGTCGGTCGCTACGTGGATTCGCTGCTGGCCGCGCTCGACCAGGACGGCGCCCGGGTCAGCGTCGTCTGCCAGCCCCGGGACGCCGGGCTCTACGCCCGCATCGCCCCGAACTCGCGGGTGGTGCCCGCCGCCGAAGCCGTCGCCACCCGCACCGCGCGGCTGACCTGGGAGCAGACCACGTTGCCGCGGCTGGTGCGCAGGCTCGGCGCCGACGTGCTGCATTCGCCGCACTACACCACGCCGCTGGCGAATCCGGCCGCGTCCGTGGTGACGCTGCACGACGCCACCTTCTTCACCGGTGCCGCACTGCACTCCCCGGTCAAGGCCCGGTTCTTCCGCACCTGGACGAAAACCGCGCTGCGCCGCGCCACGCTGTGCGTGGTGCCCAGCGAAGCCACCGCCACCGGGCTCGCCCGCAGCGCCGGAGCGGACCGCCGCGCCATGCACGTCATGCACCACGGCGTGGACCCGGAGTTCTTCCACCCGCCGTCACCGGCCGAGATCCGCGCGGTGCGCGACCGGTTCAGCCTGCGCGACCAGCCCTACGTGGCGTTCCTCGGCGCGCTGGAGCCGCGCAAGAACGTGCCCGCGCTGATCCGCGGGTTCACCCTCGCCGCCCGCGGTCGCGCCGACGATCCGGCGCTGGTGCTGGCCGGGCAACCCGGCTGGGACGTGCGGGTGGAGCGGGCGCTGGAGGCCGTGCCGCACCGCATCCGGGTGATCCGCGCCGGGTACGTGCCGTTCGCCGAGTTACCCGGATTCCTCGGCGGCGCGCACGTCCTCGCCTATCCCAGCATCGGCGAGGGCTTCGGCCTGCCCGTGCTGGAAGCGATGGCTTGCGGCGCCGCGGTGCTGACCACGCGGCGGCTGAGCCTGCCCGAGGTCGGCGGTGACGCGGTCGCCTACTGCGGGATCCGCGCCGCCGACGTGGCCGCCGGGCTCACCGAACTGCTCGACGACCCCGCCCGCCGATCCGCGCTGTCGACCGCCGCGCAACGCCGCGCCAAGGACTTCACCTGGGCTTCCTGCGCCACTCAGCACCGCGAGGCGTACGCCCGCGCGCATCACCTGCACCGCCGCCGGAGCTGATCGCGGCGAAAACCGGTTGCCGTGCTCGCTACGGTCGAAGCACGACCACCGCCGGACATCGAGGTACTGACGTGCTCCTTTGAGGCCGCGCAACGCGGGCGCGCGAACGCGCCGCCCATGGCCCGGAAGTCGCATCCCCGGGCCGCGTCACCAGTCGCGACCTCGACGGGAGCCCGCATGTCCGGATCCATCGTCTGCTCCGATCTCACCTTCGCCTGGCCGGACGGCGGTTTCGCGTTCGACCACCTCGACGTCGTGCTCGGCGCCGGGCGCACCGGCCTGATCGGGTCGAACGGCTCGGGCAAGTCCACCTTGCTGCGGCTGATCGCGGGCGAACTGCGACCCACCTCCGGAACCGTCAGCGCGCACGGGGAACTCGCTTACCTGCCGCAGGACCTGATCCTGGACTCCGAGAGCCGTGTCGACGAGGTTCTCGGGGTGGCGCAGGTCCGGCGAGCGATCGCGGCCATCGAAAGCGGCGATCCCCGCGAAGAGCACTTCGCGATCGTGGGCGAGCGGTGGGACGTCGAGCAGCGGACCCGCGCGACCCTCGACCAGCTCGGCCTCCGACAGGTACCGCTGGACGCGCACGTGGGCGCGTGCTCCGGCGGTGAGCTGGTGCTGCTCGGACTGGCCGCGCAATTCCTGCGCGAGCCCGACGTGCTGCTGCTCGACGAACCGACCAACAACCTCGATCAGCGGGCGAGGGCAATCGCGCACCAGGCGATCGCCTCCTACGACGGCGTGCTGCTGATCGCCTCGCACGATCGCGAGCTGTTGCAGCGGATGGACCGCATGGCCGAACTCCGCGACGGCGCGCTCACCTGCTACGGCGGCAACCTCACCGACTACGAGCAGGCCGTGGCCGCCGACCAGGAAGCCGCCGAGCGCAGCGTGCGCGCGGCCGAGCAGGACCTCAAGCGCCAGCGCCGCGAGCTGGCCGAAGCGCGGATCAAGCTGGACCGCAGGCAGCGCTACGGCCGCAAGCGCTGGGAGACCAAGCGGGAACCCAAGGTCCGGATGCGCAAACGGGCCGAGGACGCGGAAATCGCGGCGGGCAAGTACCGCAACATGCACGACGACAAGGTGCGCCAGGCCCGGGAACGGCTCGAAGCCGCCGAGGAAGCGGTCCGCGACGACGACGAGATCCGGATCGACCTCCCGGCGACGGAGGTGCCCGCGCGCAAGGAGGTCCTGCGGCTCACCGGCGTGCTGCTGCGCAACGGTCCGCTGGTGAACTGGGAGGTGCGCGGACCGGAACGGATCGCGCTGGTCGGCGCCAACGGCGCGGGCAAGACCACGCTGCTGCGAACCATCATGGGCGAGCTGGAACCGGACGCGGGCGAGGTCCGCACGCTCGTACCGGCGCGATACCTGCCGCAGCGCCTCGACGTGCTCGACGAGCGGATGTCGGCCGTGGACAACGTCGTGCAGGCCGCGCCGTCGGCCACACCCAACGCGATCCGCGCGCAGCTCGCCCGCTTCCTGCTGCGCGGGGCGGACGCCGATCGGCCGGTCGGCAGGCTCTCCGGCGGAGAGCGCTTCCGGGCGGCGCTGGCCACGTTGCTGCTGGCCGAACCGGCACCGCGGTTGTTGCTGCTCGACGAACCGACCAACAACCTGGACGCGGCCAGCGTGCGGCAACTCGCGCAGGCCATGGAGTCCTACGCCGGCGCGTTGATCGTCGCCGGGCACGACGCCGAATTCCTGCGCGAGATCGGAACCACCACCCGGATGCGGCTCGACGACGAACTCCGGCGGTGCTGAGGGGCGTCAGCCCACCCCGGACCGTGTTCGGCAGAATGGGCCGCCGTGACCGCCTCCCGCAGCTACGGCGACGAGATCGCCGTCGTGATCGTGACCTACTCGCCCGGTGAGACGCTGGAGCGCAACCTCGACTCGATCAAAGCGGCGACCACCCGCCAGGCGCAGGTGGTGCTCGCCGACAACGGTTCGACCGACGGCATCCCGGAACGCGCCGCCGAAGCGCGTCCCGAGGTCCGGTTCGTGCCGACCGGGGCGAACCTCGGCTACGGCGGGGCCGCGAACCGCGGCGCGGCCGAACTCGGCGACGAAGTCGGCTGGGTCGTGATCAGCAACGCGGACGTGGAATGGCAGCCCGGTGCGCTGGACGAGCTGCTGGCCGCGGCCGACCGCTGGCCCCGCGGCGGCGCGTTCGGCCCGTTGATCAACGAGCCGGACGGCAGCGTCTACCCGTCGGCGCGGCTGCTGCCCTCGCTGGGCCGCGGCGCCGGGCACGCCGCGTTCAGCAGGGTCTGGCCGGACAACCCGTGGACCCGCGCCTACCGGCAGTCGGAGTCCGGGATCCGCGAGCGCAAGGCGGGCTGGTTGTCCGGATCGTGCCTGCTGCTGCGCCGCGAAGCGTTCGACAGCGTCGACGGATTCGACCCGCGCTACTTCATGTACTTCGAGGACGTCGACCTCGGCGACCGGCTCGGCGGCAAGGGCTGGCTGAACATCTACGTGCCCAGCGCCCGGATCACGCACATCGGCGGGCACGCCACGTCCCGCAATCCCGGGCCGATGCTCACCGAGCACCACCGCAGCGCCTACCGCTACCTCGCCGACCGGCACCGGGGAGCGGCATGGGCGCCGCTGCGGATCGGGCTGCGCGGCGCGCTCGCGGCGCGCGCCCGGTTGGAAGTCCGCGCGGCCGAACGCGAGAACTAGGTTCTGTTTGAAAAGCGGCGGCAGCCGCTTGCGGCGTCCGAGGACTCAGCCGGACCACCGGCGGGTTCTCAGACGTCTTCTGGCGAGGACAGCGGCCCGGACCTATGAGGACGCCGAGTAGGGAGCTACTTCAGGATGAGATCCCGGAGCCGGAAGGCGTCTGAGGTTCCGCTACCTGTATTGCCCTGTGAGGTTGTGAATGCGTTGGGCTGGTGTGTGGCCGTTGAGGGAGGTGTGGGCGCGGTGGTGGTTGTAGGTGTGTAGCCAGGGGTCGAAGGCGT
>NZ_JADDUE010000018.1 GCF_016526145.1 Saccharopolyspora galaxeae | reverse complement strand
CCAACGCCGCAACGCCTTCGACCCCTGGCTACACACCTACAACCACCACCGCGCCCACACCTCCCTCAACGGCCACACACCAGCCCAACGCATTCACAACCTCACAGGGCAATACAGGTAGGCCAGATGTTCCTGCTGGGCCTCACCGTCGGCCTGCCCACCGCGCTGCTCACGATGTTCGCCTACGCCGGTCTCCTGCGCGTCATGAAGTGGACCCCCGAGCTCGACGAGCTGGCCGCCGACGACGACGAGCCGGTCGACAGCGGAACCCTCGCTCACGACGCCCCGTCCGAACAGCCCAGCACCGGGTCCGCCGCTTCCCGCAGCCCGAACCGCGAGCCGGTCACCGGTGAGTCCGGCGTGAGCGGGGCTCGAACCAGCACGCAGCAAGCGGTGCAGGAGGAGGCCGGTGCCACGCGGCGCGAACCAGCGCTGTTCGTGTCGGTCACTCCCGTCCTCGTCAGCCTGCTGCTCATCGCCGCAGGGGCTGCGGCCGAGGCGCTGTCGATCAAGTCCGCCACCGTGACCTTGCTGACCGACCCGGTCATCGCGCTGTTCCTGGGCGCCGGCCTCGCCTATGCACTGGCCAGCCGGGTCCGCCCGCGCGAGGAGATCAGCGCCGCCGTCGGCACCGCTCTGAGCCAGTGCGGCCCCATCCTGGTGCTCAGCGGCATCAGCGGCTCGCTCGGATCCATCATCGAGGGCTCCGGGATGGCCGACGTCCTCGGCAAAGCGTTCTCCACCGGCTTCCTGCCACCGCTGCTGCTCGTCTGGCTCGTCGCGGCCGTGCTGCACATCGCACTGGGGTCCATCTCCGTCGCGGGCATCACCGCGGCCGGCATCCTGGCACCCATCGCCGGCAGCCTCGACACGCCCGTGGTGCTCGTCGCGCTCGCGGCAGGCTCCGGTGCGCTTTTCGTTCCACACGTGAGCAGCAACTTCTTCTGGATGTTCCAGTCGCTGCTCGGCTTCACCACCCGGGGAACGGTCAAGACGCACGCCATCCCGATGACCCTCGCCTCGGTGATCTCGCTGCCGATCATCCTCGTGATGTCGCTGTTCGCGTGACGAGGTCGCTCGATCAGCACCGAGCCGGCTCGACGAGTTCGACCACAGTGGACAGACCACGTTCGTCTCGCGTGGTCTCGCGCGCAGGTGGAGCACTGCCGTTGGTGTCAGGACCAGGTCACGGCCGGGCGGTCGCCGTGCGCGGTCACCCGGTTCCGTCCCTCGTCAACGTCGCCGGTGGCTCGCCGCTACTGGTCGTCGGACACCGTGGCAGCGGTGGGTTCAGCTGCACCACGCGGACTCCCAGGTTCTGGTTATAGAGACCGAAAGATGAGCGCCGGCCCTCATTCGATCGAGCCGGACAGGAAGGGTTCGAAACTCCGATAAGCCTGGTAATCGCGGAAGTGCCGGGAATGCAGGTCCGCGTCCACGCCCAGGTCGGCCTCGAGCGCGGAAGTGACGTCGATGATGTGCTTGAGCTTCCACGTGATGGTCTCACCGGCGCGGTTGCGATAGCTGGTCTCGGCCAGCTCGCCCCGCTGCTCGGCCCGCCGCGTCGCCGCTTCCGGATTCGCCGCCCACAGCAGGACGACGTCCTCCCGGTAGAGCGGCACGTAGTCACTCGCGTCGCTCGCGGACTCGTAGAGCAGAATCGCGATGTACGGTTCGTTCCTCGCTTCTTCGTCCGGCGCCATTGCGACCCTTCTTCGGAGACGAGCAGCCATTTCCGGAGTTCGACCACTTCCGGGGCAGGACGTGCGCGGGATCGACTCCGCCGTCCCCGCGCACGTCGCGTGCGAGCGTGATGCTACTTCATGAAACGGCCGTCGTTCAGCAGCTTCCAGGCCGTCTTGTCGGCCTTCGACTGGCCGCGCTGGATGTCGCCGAGGCGCTGGGAGTAATGCGTACCGGGGAACTCCCGGTGAATGCTGCCCTTGCGGCACCGCTCGATGAAGCTCATGGCGATGTCCTCCGGGTTGTTCTTCGCCACGCAGTCCTTCGCGATCCCGGGCGCGGAAAGCGGTGCGGCTTCCACGCGCTCGATCGCGCCGGCCGCCGGAGCTGCACCGCCGAGCGCGAGCAGCACGATCATGGTCGACACGATCCAGTTGACTGGCTTCTGCATTCGAAACTCCAATGTGGAAAGCGACGGCATTGCCGACCGCTGACGCTAAGAGTCCGGAAGCTGCCGCAGAAGCTTTCCGCCGGGCCTTGGCAGTCACCCGTCAGTGCTGGCAGTCGATCTGATCAAAGGCTGAATGCAGTCTCCGGCACGTCCGTGACGCTCGACGGCCGGCCCAGCACGGCTGGTGGGGCCGGGTCCGCGCGGCCGAACTCCTGCCGCTGCTGCTTGGACAAGCCAACCGCCCGGTCTTCCTCGGCCACCGCATCACCACCTGACCGGTGACCGCACTCGCCGACACCCGATGCCCCATGCCGATCCCCGATGACGTCCCATGACCGGCTGGAGCTGCCCGCCGGGACCCCCGATCCCCTCGGCCCGGCGGGGCCGCCACGTTCGACGCGGGCCCGTCGAGCACCGCGGGCAGTTGCACATGGAGAACGAAGTCCGGGCGTGGAGAACCAGGAGGGCGGCAGGACCGCCGTCGGCGCAACGACGTGCGGCCCTGCCCGAGTTCCTGCACCACTACGAGCACCACCGACACCCACGGGCCGCCGGCCGCGTACCGGACATCGCAGGCCGACAACCAATTGCCGGACTTGATGGTGCTCCTCGTGGCCCCACGGGTGCGTCTACTTCTTGGTCGTGGAAGTCCGGCGCAGCCGGGTGTTGACGAACTCGCCCATGCCCCAGCGGCCGAGCTCGCGCCCGAAGCCGGACCGCTTCACACCACCGAAGGGCAGGCCGGGAAGGGTGGTGCCGTGCTCGTTGATGTAGGCCATGCCCACCTCGAGCCGGTCGGCGATCTCCTGGGCGCGCTCGATGTCGCTGCCCCACACCGAACCGCTGAGCCCGAAGCCCACGTCATTGGCCAACGCGACCGCCTCGTCGGACGAATCCACGCCATGGATCACGGCCACCGGTCCGAAGATCTCCTCGGAGTAGGCGTCCATGCCCTTGGTGACGCCGGTCAGCACGGCCGGACGCATGAAGGCCCCGTCTCCTTCCACCGCGGCGCCCCCGGTGTGCAGGGTGGCGCCCTGCTCGACCGCGCGTCGGACCTGTTCGACCACCGTGTCCCGCGCGGTGATCGACGACAGCGGGCCGACCTGCGTGCCCGGGTCCGTGGGATCTCCCACCTTCGCGGACTCGAAGGCATCGGTAATGATCGACACGAAGTCGTCGATCTTGCCGTTGTCCACGATCATCCTCTTGGGCGAGTTGCAGGCCTGACCGGTGTTGGACAGCCGTGCCTGCGCGGCGATCGTGGCGGTCCGCTCGATGTCACCATCGTCGAGCACGATCAGCGGGTCGGAGCCGCCCAGCTCCAGGACGGCCTTCTTCAAGTGCCTGCCTGCGGTTTCGGCCACCGACGCGCCTGCGCGCTCACTGCCGGTCAGCGAGACGCCACGAACGCGATGGTCGGCGATCATGTCGGCGACCTGGTCGTTGCTGGCGAACACGTTGATGTAGGCGTCCTCGCGCACACCGGCGGTGTGCACGATCTCGGCCATGACTTCCGACGACGCGGCACAGATGGCGGCGTGCTTGAGGATGATGGTGTTGCCCACCATGAGGTTGGGGGCGACGAACCGGGCCACCTGGTAGTAGGGGTAGTTCCACGGCATCACCCCGATCAGCGAACCGATGGGCCCGGTTTGGACCAGTGACTCCTCGGATCCCTGCGGATCGAGTACCTCGCGTTCCAGCAGGTCCGGTCCATGCTCGCCATACCAGCGGTAGATCGCCGCGGCGAGCTCGACTTCACCGACCGCCTCCTGCATCGGCTTGCCCATCTCGGTCGAGATGAGCTTGGCCAGCTCCTCCCGACGAGCGTCGTAGGCATCGGCAACCCGAATCAGCAGCCGCGCACGCTCGCTCGCCGGTGTCGCGCGCCAACGGGCGAACTCCGCGTCCGATCGGCTCAGAACCCTGGTGACAGCCGCATCATCGAGCTGGGCGAACTCCTGCTCGGTCTTGCCGGTGGTCGGGTTCAGCGTCACGTACGAAGACAACTGGTGTTCCTTTCCTGCGCCTGCAAAGAGGTGCTGAGCGACAGGGCACCGAGCACCCGCGGCGGCGGTGCCCCGTATTCCCGTTCCGTCCCGGGCCGGAATCCAGCAGTCGGCGACGAAACGACGTGCCCGCGCCCTGGTAGTTCACGGCAACGTCACGACGTTGATCGGATACCCCACCGCGTGATCAGAAAACATCAGTGGTGTCACTGCGGTGTCCGCCCTCGTGCGAGCACCAGCCGGCGGTGCCGGAGTGCGTCCAGGGACTCCGTCGGGTCGCCGTCGACGATGAGCAGGTCGGCGGCCAGGCCGGGAACGAGCGCGCCGGTGACCTCGCCGAGTCCGATGGCGGCGGCGCTGCGGACCGTGGCCATGTTCAGCACATGAGCCGGTGACATGCCGATCCGGTGGGTGTAGAGCTCAAGCGCGTCGGCGGGTTCGGCCCCGGCGGGTGAACGGATCACCCCGGTGTCGGTCCCGGCGATGAGTTCAACCCCGAACTCCGCGGTACGCGCGATGTTGCCCGTGGAGCGGGCCGCGATGTCCGGGCCGAGCGCCTGCACCAGCGCGGGCCAGTCCGAGGGCCAGGCCGGGCAGGCGCGGATGCCGCGAGCGGCCATGCGCTCGGCGATGTCCGGGTGCTCGTCGAGACCGCCTTGGCCGTCCAGGCGCATCCAAGTGCAGTGCTCGACCGTGTCGACCCCGGCGTCCACCGCCGAGCGGATGATCGCGGTGCCGTGCGCGTGCGCGGCGACCGGAAGCCCGCGCCGGTGGGCCTCGTCGACGATGAACCGCAGGTCCTCGTCGCTGAACTGGGCCTCCCACGGCTTGGGTGAATCGGGCGTGACGTGCCCGCCGGAAGCCATCACCTTGATCAGGTCGACGCCCTGCTCGGCCTGGCGGCGAATGTGCTCGCGGATCTCCGCGCGCCCCGCGACCGCGCCCCCGAGGAACCAGCAATGCCCTCCCGGAGTCGTCAACGGGGCACCGGCGGACAGGATGCGCGGACCGAACCGGTCGCCGCCGGCGATGGCCGAGCGCAGCCGCAGCGCCAACCCCGACCGGTCCCCGAGGTCGCGCACGGTGGTCGTACCGGTCGCTGCGATGCGGCGCGCGCGATCGGCCATCTCGGCCAGCAGCTGCTCGTCACCGACCTGCTGCAACGACTCGACGACCTCGGCCGTCCCGTCGAAGGCGAGGTGGACGTGCGCGTCGATGAGGCCCGGCAGGATCGTGCCGTCCGGGAAGTCCTCGCGGTCGATTCCGGGCCCGGCTCGCCGGGCCACCTCGTCCGTCGGCCCGGCGGCGACCACGGTGTCCCCGTCGATCAGCACGGCACCTTCGTCGATGCGGTCCTCGACTGGTCCGCGCAGCAGGGTTCGGGCGGTGAGCAGGCGTTGCAAGGAAGGGAACCTCGGAGTCGGGGACGTCAGCGGGCGAGGGACAGCGACAGTCGGCGCAGTTGTTCGGCGTCGGCTTCGGCGTCCTCGCCTTCCGCCGGCGCGGCGACGAGGACCGCGCTCGTCGAGCTCGGCACCACACCGTCCTTGCGCAGTTGGAGAGCCTCCAGCAGCTGCTCGGACGTGATGCGGCCCGGCTGCTGCGGATCCAACCCGACATCGACCAGGTGCGGGGAGAGCTGCACCAGCCCGTCCCGGCATTCGATCAGCCGCCGCCAGTAACGACGATGCAAGCCGGCGGGCGAGATCCGGTCGAACCACGGCGCCGGGCGCCGGTGCGTGTCGAGCGCGTCCGCCGGAAACGCCTCGTGCAAGACCTGCCACAACGGCTGCAGATCGTTGTAGACCCGGCGGTGCCGCCACCACACCCAGGCGGCGGCGAGCCGGGCCACCGCACCGGCCACGCACACCCCGAGCACGAACAGCCACAGCGACGGGCCGATCAGCTTGTTCACGACACCGGACGACGCAGGCGCGTGCGGGAACACGATCAGCACGGCCCGCAACCCGGACAGCGCTGCGAAAGCGGCCAGACCTGCCGAAGCCAGTCGCAATCCGAAACGGGTCCTGCGGGTGGATTCGCGGGCATAACGCACCGCCCACATCGCCGCCGCGCCGGTGGCATAGGCGAAGTAGGCGTTGCCGAGCACGTAGAAGACCAGCACCGTCGGATAGCGGGCGGAGGCCAGCGCAGGGCCGGTCGGGTAAACCGCATCCGGGTTCGGAGTGAGCACCACCGCCAGCGTCAGCACGCCCAGTACGGCCGCGAGGATCGCCGCCTCCCGCGCTGCCCTGCGCGCACCGGCACCGGCGGCGAACAGGAAGAACAGCAGCAAGCAACACCAGCTGCCGGCCAGCGCGTAATTCTTGATCAGCTTCTCGACCGCGGGAGCGAGGTGGAAGGCGTCGCGGAGGGCGGCCATGACCGCGGGGCTGTCCGCGGCCCGCAGGATCAGGCAGGCCACCACCGCTCGCAGCGCCGCACTGCCCGGGTCGCGCACCAGCCGGTAGATGAACCAGGCGGGCACGAGGACGAATGCGAACAACGAAGTCAGGCTCATACCCAGGTTTCCCGCTGGTCTCCCGAAAGGTGCTGCACACGGCCTGCAGCCGGTCGTGCTGGTGATGGGGCGACGGCTGCTTCGCGTCAGGGTAGTCATGACGATCTCGGTCCCGCACCGGTTTCGCGCGAAGCGTCCGGCTGGTCACCGGTGACGGCTGGACAGCAGCAGCGGCACCGCGGGGGCGGACTGCACCGACCGCTGCCTGCGCCCGCCCGATTCCCGACCGCGGATCCGCGGAATAACGGCGGCTCCGAGGTTGTTGATCTCCCACATGTCGAACGAGACCGTGGAGTTCAACCCCACCGACTGGGTGCGAGAACAGACGAAGAAGATCGTCGAAACCGGGACCACCGAGGGCCTCGACGTCCAAGGGTCACCGATCGTGCTGCTCACCCTGCGCGGCGCGAAGAGCGGCAAGCTGCGCTACACCCCCGTGATGCGGGTCGAGCACAACGGCAGCTACGCGGTGATCGCGTCCAAGGGCGGCGCTCCCGAGCACCCCAGCTGGTACTACAACATCAAGGCATACCCCGAGTTCCCGCTGCAGGACGGCACCGTGACCAAGGACTACGTGGCACGCGAGGTCGAAGGCGCGGAACGAGCCGAGTGGTGGGACCGGGCCGTCGCGGCCTACCCGTCCTACGCCGACTACCAGGAAAAGACCGACCGGCACATCCCGGTGTTCGTGCTCGACCCGAAATGACGAGCGTGCCGGCGGCATCCGTGCCGCCGGCTTCGCTGCGCCGACCACAGCGGACCTCCCGGCGCCGCGGGGAGAACGCCCGGACTGCGAGGCACGACCAGCACTTCGAAGCTACCGGCACGCCCCTCGCGGGAGTCACCTCAGCGCGGCGATCGCGCGCTCCAGCTCGGCACGTCCCTCGGCGTCGACCGAGTCGAGCGCCATCCGGCTCGTTCCGGCGGCGACGCCCTGCAACGCCAAGCCGGCCTTCATCCGCTCCGGATCACCGCGCACGGCATCGACGGCGATGTCCACCGCCGTCTGCAACCGGGATGCCGCCTCGTCGTCGTGCGCGCCCGCGGCGGCCTCGACGAACGGCTTGGGGAACACCGAGGCCACCCCGGACACGACACCGTCGACACCGTGCGCTGCCGCCCTGGCGACGTCCCGGTCGCCACCGGTGAACAGCTGGAAGCCGGGCGGAACCGCCTCCCGGTACGCGGCGACCGCCTCGATCGTCTCGCCGCTGATCTTGGCGCCGACGACGTTCGGCAACGCCGCGATCCGGGTGAGCAGCTCGGGTCCGACGGTGTTCCCGGTGCGTGCGGTGAACAGGTAGGCGTAGACCTCGAGGTCGTCGGCCGCGGCGGTCACCGACCGGTAGAACTCCACGATCGCGTCGTCCCCGGCGAGCAGGTAGTACGGGGTGATCACCGCGACCGCGCTCGCGCCCAGCTCGCGCACGTCCGCGATCAGCGAGCGGACCTGGAAAGCGCTTGGCGCGCCGACGTGCACCACTACCCGCTTGCCGCGCAGCACCTGGAGGCTGACCTTCGCGAGTTCGTGCCGCTCCTGCCTGCTCAGGCTCGGGAACTCGCCGGTGGTGCCGAGCACGAACGCCCCGTCGGTGCCGGAATCCGCGATGAACTCGAGGATGCGGCGCGAGGCCGCCAGGTCGACGGAGCCGTCCGGGGCGAAGCCGACGGGTGCGGCGGTCAGCACGATGGGCGCGGTCATCTCGTTCCTTCCGGGCCGATTTCGTCGGCGTGCGGCCGCGGCCGGCGAACCCCGCGGCTCGGGTGCCGACTCGGCGAGTCCGATCGAACCGGCGGCTTCCAGCGGCCGCCAGCCGCGGCTGGAAGAACGCGGCGTTCAGCGCACCCACGACCGCCCGCACTGGCGACGCGTTTCGGCGACCGTAGACGGTGCACGAAGTCGACCACAAGAGATCTCCGCGCCGGGGACGGTCGAGCGCGGCTGAGCCGGTAGGGCGACGGCGCATCCACTCCTGCCGCGGCGGCTATCCCGACTCCCGCTCGCCTTCCACGATCGACAGCGGTGTGGATGTGGGGATCACGCGCGTCACGGACAGCCCGGCACCTGCGAACACCGCTTCGAACTCCGCCTTGGTCCGCTCCTTGCCCGACAGCGACGTCATGAGCAGCATGTCCAGCGCTTTTCCCGGATGCGGCTCATTTCCCGCCGGGATGACCGCATCGATCACGAGGACGCGGGCGTCCGGGTCCATCGCCTCGCGGCACCGCGCCAGAATGCGCGTGCTTTCCTCGTCGTCCCAGTCGTGCAGGATCCGCTTGAGGACGTAGGCATCGGCACCGGGCGGCACCGCGCTGAAGAAGTCACCGATAACCGCTTCGCAGCCGCCGGAATGCCGGACTTCGCCGAGTCGATGTTGCGCGAGGACGTGCTCCTCATCGAAGAGCACGCCGTGCAGGTCCGGCGACTTCCGGAGGACTTCCACCAGGAAGCCGCCCTGGCCACCACCGACGTCGACCAGCTTCGAGCAGCCGGAGAAATCATAGTCCGCCGCGATCCGCCGGTTCTCCGAATCGGACATCGCAGCCATGCCGAAGTGGAAAGCATCGCCCGCTTGCTCGTCCTGGGCCAGCCAGTCGAAGAACGGCGCGGGAAAGACCTCCTCGAACCGCGTGGCGCCCGCGCGCACCGTCTCGTCGAGCAGTTCTGCGGGCTTCCAGAAAACCTGGTCGGTCAGCATCAGCACGGCCGAGCGCATCGAACGCGGCGCATCGGTGCGCAGCAACTCCGCCGATGGAGTCAAGTGGAACCTGCCCGCGTCGTCTTCGGCGAACACGTCCCGGGTGGCCAGGAAGCGAAGGAGCCGATGCAGGTACGGCCCGTGCACCCCCGCCGATTCGGCCAGTTCGTCCGGCTTTTTGGCCGATCCGGCGAGGTGGTCCGCGATGTTCAGCAGCGCGGCGGCGCGCAGCGCGGCCGAGTAGAAGTAGCCGACGCTCTGCTCGAGCAGCTGGAATTCCGGAGTTTGGGCACCGGACATACATTCTCCTCAGCGCCGACGAACACGACCGTCCATTTCCCGCGTTCATCTTCGCGAGCATCCGGACTGCACGTCAATGGCACCTTGCACTACCGGACGGCGTCAGCAGCACCTTCTCGCACACCGAAACCATCCACCAACTGCTCGGCATATTCCAAAACAACTATTCCCAGCCGAAAATCCGCACAACTGCGCGCAGCGAACACATCGGCGGCGAAAGCCGACTGCATCGCAAGGAGTGAGCGGCGGCGAGTTCGCGGATGAGCGCACCCGCTCCGCGCAGCTCGGCGAACGAACCGACGACCTCGCCGCATGGTTCCCTCCGTTGCTGGGCCGGGTTCGGTGCCGGAGCACGAGCGATCAGCGGTTGCGCCAGCGAGGACGGCGCTTCTCGGCGAACGCGGTGACGCCTTCGACGCTGTCCTCGCTGACCATCAGCTCGTCCCACGCGGGTGACGGGTGCGCGACCGCGTCGACGGTGTCGGCGATGCCCGCGGTCTCGTTCATGATCTGCAACGAGACGCGGACCGAGGTGGGTGAGCCGTCCAGGATCTCGGCGGCCAGCGCGCGAGCGCCCTCCAGCGCGGCGCCCGGGCCGACGACGCGATTGACCAAGCCGTGCTGCTGAGCTTCGGCCGCGGTGAGCCGCTTGCCGGTCAGGATCATCTCGTTGGCCAGCTTCGGCGGCACCGCGCGCGGCAGCCTGATGAGACCGCCGGATCCCGCGACGAGTCCGACCTTGACCTCGGACAGCGCGAAGTGCGCGGTCTCGTCGGCCACCACCAGCTGGCAGGCCAGCGCGATCTCGCAGCCGCCGCCCATCGCGTATCCGTTGACCGCGGCGATCACCGGTTTGGTCATGTCCCGGCGGCCGGTCAGCCCCGCGAATCCGTTCTTGGGCACCCACATCGGCTTGCCGGATGCGGAGTAGTGCAGGTCGTTGCCCGCGGAGAACGCCTTGTCCCCGGCACCGGTCAGGATCGCCACCCACAGCTCGGGGTCGGCGAAGAAGGCGTCGAAGACCTCGTCCAGTTCCTCGTTGGCCTGCGGGTGCAGGCTGTTGCGCGCCTCCGGGCGGTTGATCGTGACCTCGAGCAGGTGCCCGTCGCGGCGCACCAGCACGTGTTCGTAGTCCTCGCGCAGCACCTTCGGGCGCGGCGGGAACAGCGCGTCCATCCGCTGCTCGGTGGTGGTGACGCGGTTGCCGAAACCGAACGAGCGCGCGTAGACGCGGGCGCCGATGGGCTCACCGGTCGAGAGCAGGTCGAGGGTTTCGGCGTCTTCGGTCGTGGCGATGAACCGCCGGTCGTCGCCTTCCAGCCGTCCGATCACGATGCCGGTGCGGTGGCCGTCCTTGCCGTGCTTGACGGTGCAGGTCTCGACGGTGGCCCACCCGTCGGCCTGCAGCGCCTCCTCCGGCGCGGGCCAGGCGTCGATCTCGGCCTGCAACTGCGCGCTGCGGTCGCCGCGCCAGCCGGTGGGCGTGGTCGAGTACACCCCGGCCGAGTACTTGCTCAGCGACCCGCCGTTCGCCCCGACGAGCGCGTACGTGCCGGGGTCGGCGCGCAGGCGGGCGACGGCTTCGGCTATCGCGTGCATCGAGTAGTTGTTGCCCGCACCGCCGAAGAACGGCAGCCCGCCGGTGAGCGTGAGCCCGCGCGCGTCCGCCGGGTCCAGCCCCAGCCCGTCGCAGATGTTGAACACCGCGATCGGGAAGCAGCTGTAGAGGTCCAAAGTGGACACGTCAGCGATGTCGATCCCCGCGACATCCAGCGCGTGCCGCACCGCGAGCACCGAAGCGGGGCTGCTCGACAGATCGGCCCGCTCCATGAGCTCCCGCTCGCGCAGATCCGCGGTGCCGTGCAAGAACACCCACTTGTCTTCCGGTACGCCGAGCCGCCGGGCGGCGGCGATCGACATCAGCAGCACGGCAGCGCCTTGGTTCACCTGGTCGCGCGCGACCAGGAACCTCGGGTACGGATCCGCGATCACGCGGTTGCGGTCGGTGGGCGTGGCCAGCTCGGCCGCGTCGCGTTCGACCGGGGCGGCCGCGTGCGGGTTCGCGGCGGCGACCTTCGTGAACGGGGCGAACAGTTCGCCCATCGCGCGGGCGTACTCGTCGCGAGATTCCTTCAGCCGCGCGCGGCGGGCGTTGTCGAACAACGCGTACTGGCTCGGTGCGTCGGTGAGCCCGTGGGCGGCCAGGTGCCGGGTCATCAGCCCTTTCAGGCCGTAGCCGCGGTCTTCGAGGTCACCGTCGACGTGCTCGGTGAAATCGGGCTTGTCCTCGGCCCGGGCCAGGTGGCGGCTCGTGGAGATCGCCTCCGAGCCGAACGCGAGCGCGACCTCGGACTCCCCTGCCGCGATCGTCCCGGCCAGCTCCGTGACCAGGTGCTGCGGCGACTGCCCGCCCACCACTTCGAGGATCGCGCGGCGCGGGGCGGCACCGATGCGGCCCGCCACCGAGCGCGGATAGTTGTCGGACTTGCCCAGCGGCACGGGTGCGCCCGGTGTGGAGATCTCGAACTGGCGCACCCCGGCGACCGTGTCCACCGCCGCGGCCAGGCCGTCCGCTTGCGCGTCGCCCAGCGCCGCACGGGCAGCCTCCGCAGCAAGCTCTACCGGCGACATGCCCCGGTAACCGGGATCGTCGACGCGTTCCGAAGCTTGCCCTGCGCCGACGAGCACCGGAGTGCGTGGATCGAGTTCCCTCATGGATTCTCCTTGTTCCGCAGGCGAATTCGGTGCCCGCTCCGGCCGCTGCACGCTGCCACGTGACCACGACATCCTGCCTCGACGGTCTCACCGGCCACCTCGTCGACTTCCTGCTCACCCGCAGCCGGGGGTGAGCACCGCGACTACGAAACGGATTTGACCATGTGTATAGAGTGATCAACCGAGGAAACCTGACAGAGGGGGACGGTTTGACCTATCCGCAAGCACCGCAGCAGTACCCGCCCGCGCAGGCACCGGCGCAGGAGAGGTTCCGAGGCTTGGCCTGGGCGGGACTGATCC
Organism: Saccharopolyspora galaxeae; assembly: GCF_016526145.1. GTDB lineage: Bacteria > Actinomycetota > Actinomycetes > Mycobacteriales > Pseudonocardiaceae > Saccharopolyspora_C > Saccharopolyspora_C galaxeae. The sequence continues at coordinate 48,253 of NZ_JADDUE010000018.1, read as the reverse complement.
TCGGCATCGTCGGGGTCTGCGGCTCGATCCTGCCGATCTTCAACAACCTGACGGCCGTGGCCGCGTTCGTCGGCTTGATCCTGGCCGTCATCGCCGTTTTCGGGACCAAGAAGGTCGTTGCCGCGATCGGCGCAGCGCTGTGCGTGCTGGCCATCGTGCTGACCGTGGTCGTGCAAGCGGTGCTGGTCCAGCAGCTGGACAAGACGATCAACGGAGCCGGGACCGGCGCACCGAACCCGATCGACACCGAACCCGCGACACAAGGCGCTTCGGGGACGGTTCGATACGAAGTCACCGGGAGCGGCGACGCGATGAGCCTCTCGTACGGCACCGGCAGCGGGCAGTCCCAGGAGAGTTCGCCCGAGTTGCCGTGGTTCAAGGAGCAGGCCGCGTCGGACGGCTTCGACGTCTACATGTTGACCGTGCAGAACGGCAGCGACGGCGGGGACATCAAGTGCAGGCTCACCATCGACGGCGAGGTCGTCGCGGAGAACACCAGCACCGGGCCCTTCACGTTCGCGTCCTGCACGGGCAACTCGGGGCCCTGACACCGGGGACCGGCGAGCTCAGGCCCGTTTCTCCGGCGGTGAAATCGGCGAGTTCCGACGCAACAGCGAGCCCGCGCCGATCGGCCTCCGGCTGCGACTGCGCGGTTCCGGCTAGCAGCCGGCACACCCCGTAAGCCGAATCGCCTCGTGGCGGCAGTGCGAGGGTGCCGCGTCCCGGATCGTCGACCGGGCAGCCGATCGACCAAGCTGTGCGCCGGACACGGGAGGTGGACATGGCAGCACCGTTCGAGGTGGCGACCTTCGACAAACTTCGGGACGTTGACCGACTGGGAAGGCGGTGTCGCGCAGTTCCGCTACGGGCTGGCGCTGCGCAACAGTGACACGGCGTCGCTGCGCAACGGCGACCGCGAGTCGGTGCCCGGCATCGAGCTGCGCGACCAGTGGGAACGGATCCAGTTCGACATCCTCGGCCGCAGCTACCGCAGCTACAAGCCCGACCCCGAGTTCTTCCGGCAAGCGCTCGAACGCATCGGGGTGACCCCGGAGCGGATCCGGCACGTGGCGTTCGGCTTCAAGTACGACAACGCGCCCGCCAAGCGGTTCGGGATGCGCACCGCCTGGATCAACCGGCACGACGAGCCGCAGCCGGCCGGTGAACCCGCCGATCACACCTGGCGCGACCTGTGGGGCCTGGCCGGACTGGCGGACGGGCGGCCGGTGCCGGACTGAGCTCGCTTAACATGTCGTGGTGGCGATCGACCGTCCGAATCCGCTGCTGTGGCTGTACTACCAGTACGGCGGCACGCTGCCGGAGCGCTACCGCGACTGGGTCCTGCACGACGCCACCTGCCGCACGTGGGTGCTGCGGGTGTGCGTGCGCGGGATGTTGTTCATCGCTCCCCTGGCCGCGGTCCTGCTGATCGCGCTGTACTGGATGAGCGGGTCCTGGGCGCTGGCGCTGGGTCCGGTGCTGCTGGGATTGCTCGTGGTGCTGCGCATCGTGCTGACGAGTTCGGTGGAGAGCGTGGACGCGCGGTTGAACAGGCACGGCTTTCCGCCCGGGCACGGCTCGGCGGTCCGCGGCCGGATGGACGAGCAGGCCGCCGAGCGCTACCGGGCGATCTACCGCGCCGATCCCGGCTCCGGCACCGATTCGCGGTAGCAGCCGCCGCGCTCCGCGTCCTGCCAGCCGCGAACCGGTGTCCACTGAGGACTCAGGTCACCGGCCCGGGACCGCTCCACCGCGGCGCGCGCTTCTCCGCGAACGCCGCCAGGCCTTCCTGGTAGTCCGGCCCGGACTCGATGCGCTCCTGCGCCCGCGCGGTCGCCGCCCAGCCGGTGTCGTCCGCCTCGGCCCACTGCTCCTCGAGCGCTTGCAGGGTCGCGCGGACGGCGGCCGGTGAGGCCGCGCAGATCTCCTCGGCCATCGCGAGCGCGGACTCCACCGCCGCGCCCTGGTCGGCGAGCCGGTTGACGAACCCGATGTCGTAGGCACGGCGGGCATCCAGTCGCGCACCGGTGATCAGCAGTTCCCGCGCGACGTTCAGCGGCAGGCAACGCATCGAGCGCAGCAGCGCGCCGGAGGTGGCGACCAAGCCGCGCATCGTCTCCGGCAGCCCGAAGGACGCCGCATCCGAGGCGACCACCAGATCGCACGCCATCGCGACCTCGAAACCGCCCCCGAGCGCGAGCCCCTCGACCGCCGCGATCAGCGGCTTCGTCCGGCTGCGGCGGACGAGGCCGTACTTCCCGCCGCGTTCGGTGGGCCCACCTGAGCCGGAAACGATGTCCGTGCCCGCGCAGAACAACTCCGGCGTGCCGGTCAGCACGCCCGCCCAGATCTCGTCGTCGTCCTCGAACCGGTTCAGCGCTTCGTCGAGTTCGCGGGTGGTCACGGCGTCGATGGCGTTGCGCTTCTCGGGCCGGTCGATGCGGATCACCGCGACCCGGCCGCGGGTTTCGGTGCGCACGTTCATCGGCCGGACTCGTTCAGCAGCGCTTTCTGCGACACGTTCTGCTCCTTGCTCGAGAGGTGGGTCGGGACACGCGGAGCTGCGCAACCCCAATCAGACACCGCGCAACCCCAATCAAACACCGGGCAACCCCATCAGACACCGGCTGTCGGCAGAAGACCGCGGCCCTGCCGAACAGCCCGCATGCGCACGCGTGCCACGATCAGAACCCGACCACGGGAGGCGCAGCCGATGACCACAGGTGACGGGGCTCAGGCCGTTGGCGGCGGCCGCAGCCTCAGCACGCTTCCTTCGCCGTTGGCCGCGACGAGCACCGAGCCGTCCGGCGCGACCGCGAGATCGGCGAACGCGGGCGGCCGGTAGGTCATCCCGCCGCCGTCGGACGGTTCGGCCCCGCCGGGTGGCAGGCCCACCGCCAAGTCCTCGGCCTCGATCGTGCTCGCGCCCGTGCGCAGGCAGATCCGGCGCAACCACCGATGCTCGACCTCGATCACCAGCAGTTCGTCGCCGAGCACGGCGATCCCCTGCGGCTCGCCAAGCCCGTCGGCCACGACGACCGGCTCGTCGTCGAGGCGCAGCACCTGCCCGCGGCGGTCGTCGCTGACGTAGCAGGCACCGGCATCGTCGACGGCCACGCCCACGGGATGATCGAGCCCGTCGGCGAGCACCTGCACCTCGTCCGACTCGTCGAGGCGCAGGACCCGGCCGGAGCCCGATGCGGCCACGACGACCTCGCCGCCCGGCCCGACCGCGATCCCCGTGAGCTCGCCCAGACCCGAGGCCCTCCGCCGCGTGGATCTGCGCTGCGGGTCGTAGGCGTGCACCTCGCCCGTCACCGTGCTCAGCGCGAGCCCGTCGCCGTCCGCGGCGGCACAACGCGCGAACGTGGGCATTCCGCCGCCGACGACGTCCACCGAAGCGACGGCGCCGGAATCGGTCGTGCGCGCCAAGCTGAAGTGGTCGACCGCGTAAACGGTGCCGCCGCAGCCCGCGGCGATCCCGTACGGGCCGTTCAGGCCGCGCCGGACGATCTCCCGGCTGCGCCCGTCCTGCTGCACCTGCATGACTCCGCCGTGCGCGAAGCTGGACACGAACATCCGGTTCTCGTCGTCGAACGCGGCGTTGTCCAGCCCGCCGATCCCGGTCACGACCTCGGTCCGGTTCCCGGAAGCCAGGTCGATGCGGGTGATCAGCCCGGCCGGTCCGGTGGAGAGCACCACCAGCGTGCCCGCGCGGTCGAACCGCACCGCGACCGGTGAACCGACCTCCGCGGCCAGTTCGGGAACGCCGCCGTCCGGAGCGATCCGCCAGACCTGGCCGGTGCGCATGTGCGGGTAGTACAGCTTCCCGTCCGGGCCGATCTGCATCGCGTTGCCCATCGCCAGGCCGCCGGTCAGCAGCGCGGGTTCGGCACCGGATCCGAACAGCTCGACCAGCTCTCCGTCCGGGCGCATCTCGTTGACGAACAGCCGGTCGCCGAGGCAGGTGATGCCGTTGGGCAACCGGACCGAACTCGCCACGAGATCCAGCTCGCCCGCCGCGTCGCGCCGCCACACCCGGCCCGGCGCGATGTCGGCGATGTACATCTCGCCGCCCGCGCCGAACGCGACGTCGTCGGGCGTGCGAACCGGGCCGTCCTGCCCGACCACGACCTCCACATCGCCCGAAGTCGTGTCCACCGCGCTGATCTGTCCACCTAGGACCTGCGCCACGTGCAACCGCCCGTCGGGGCCGAATGCGATGCCGTTGGCGCCCCAGAGCCGGTTCGGCTCGGTCAGCCTGGCCACGTCCCAGCGGGTACTGCGCGGTGTCGAACTTCCGGCAGTGCCGAAGCGGGAAACTGTGCCGAAGCGGGCAGCGGGGCCGGAGCGGGAAGTGGCGCCGAATCCTGCGGCGGCACCGGAATCGGTCGCCGGGGTGAACTCGCTCGTCATTCCGGCAGCACCTCCGCCAGGCCGGACCCCGCGCGCCAACTCCGCATCAACTCGGCGAACTCGAGGGCGTCGCCGGTGTACGACTCGCGCACCGGCGGCGGTTTGCCTTCGTTGTTGTAGTAGCCCGGGGTGCACTCGGCCTGCACCTTGTTCGGGCGCGCGGACCGCCGGATCGACTCGGTCCACTCGCGCTCCGCCGCCACGCTGGGCTCGACGTAGGGTGCCTGGCGCTTTTCCGCCTCCGCGATCACCGCGCCGATGTGCGCGGCCTGGTCGTCCAGGACGTGCGCGAAGTTCACCGCCACCGCGTTGTGCGAGAGCCCCATGCAGAACAGGTTCGGGAAGCCGTGGCTGGTGAAGCCGTGCAGCGTGCGAATCCCACCGCGGAAGTGCTCGGCGAGCGTGCGCCCGCCCCGCCCGCGGATCGGCGGACCGGAGAACGCCGGGTGCGCGCGGCCGATCTCGAAACCCGTCGCGAAGATCAAGCAGTCCAGCTCGTACTCGACACCGCCGCTGACCGCGCCGTTCGCGGTGATGCGTTCGACACCACGCCCCTCGGTGTCCACGAGGGTCACATTGGGCCGGTTGAACGCGGGCAGGTACTCGTCGCTGTAGGTAGGCCGTTTGCAGTCGTGCCGGTACCACGGCTGCAGCGCCCGCGCGGTCGCATCGTCGTCCACGATGGACTCCACTCGGGCGCGGATGTCGTTCATCTTGCGGAAATCGGCGATCTCCCTGGCGAGCTCGCGCCGCTGCGGATCGTCGATCTCCCGGTCGTCCAGCTTGGCCAGCTCGGCCTGGAAGTGCCGGGTGAGATCGCCCCACCGGTCGCCCACCACGTCCGCGTCCGCCCGGCCCGCGACGACGGCGAGGAAGTTGTCCCGGCGCCGCCGGTGCCATCCCGGGCGCAGCGCGCCGGCCCACTCCGGATCGGTGGGACGGTTGCCGCGTTCGTCCACAACGGACGGTGTGCGTTGGAAGACGTACAGCCGCTCGGCGTCGGCCGCCAGGTGGGGCACGCACTGGATGGCCGTGGCACCGGTGCCGATGACCGCGACCCGCTTGTCCGCGAGCCGGTGCATCCCGCCGGTCTGGTCGCCGCCGGTGTAGGCGTAGTCCCAGCGGCTGGTGTGGAAGGTGTGCCCGCGGAAGCCGTCGATGCCGGGAATCCCGGGCAGCTTCGGGCGGCCGAAGACTCCGCAGGCGAACACGACGTAGCGGGCCGTCATGCGGTCGCCGCGGTCGGTGGTGACCGTCCAGCGACCCCGTTCGGAGTCCCACTCCGCACCGGTGACCTCGGTCTGCAAGCAGGCTTCGCGGTAGAGGTCGAAGGTCTCCGCGATGGCTTGGGCGTGCCGGTGGATCTCCGCGCCGCAGGTGTACTTCTCGGTCGGCACATAGCCGACCTCCTCCAGCAGCGGCAGGTAGATGTAGGACTCGATGTCGCAGCGAACGCCCGGGTAGCGGTTCCAGTACCAGGTGCCGCCCACGTCGCTGCCGCGCTCCACGATCCGGATCGAGCCGAGCCCGGCCTGGCGCAGCCGCGCGCCCGCGATCAGGCCGCCGAATCCGCCGCCGACCACCACCGCGTCCACGTCGTCGACGCAGGGCTGCCTGGTGAACTCCACCGCGTGCGGATCGTCGACGTAGTAGCCGAAGTCGCCGGTCGGCTCGATGTACTGCGCCGAGCCGTCCGGGCGCAGCCGCCGGTCGCGTTCGGCGCGGTACCGCGCGCGCAGCTCCTCCGGGTCGAAGCCGAGCCCGGTGCAGGCGTCCGGCTGGTCGGTCATGCGACTGCCTCTTCTCTCCTCGATCCGCCACACCGGCCGGGCCGCGCTGGATGGCGCAGGACGCGTCCGCTGGTGCTCGCCGCCCATTCCAGACCTACCGGACACCAGGTTTTAAGTCAACCGACTGATTTAATATTTCGAAACGTGTCGATTCGTGCACGCAATGCGATAAATTGCCGGCGGCAGCCGGCCGCGGCGAAACTTCCGCGAACGGCGGGAGAACATTTCCGCCGTTCGCGCCTGAATTCCACCGGCGCAAGAAACGGCAAGCGGGCCGGCCGCGGCCCGCGAATGCGGCAAGTTCGGGCAAGGCCGCCGACGTGAAATCTGTCATGTTTCCCAGCGCCGCCGTAACGTGGCATTCTCGGCACCCGATGAGCGCGAACCGACCCAGCCGCCGAACGTTGTTGGCCGGCACTCTCGGCGCATTCGCCATGACTGGCTGTGCCACCTCGCTGGGCAGCACCCGAAGCGGCACGGTTCCGCGCACCGAGGGCATCGAGCAACCGGAACTGCTGGTGGGGGCGCTGCCGATCGTGGGCGCAGCGCCGCTGCACCTCGCCGCCCAGGAAGGCCTATTCCAGCAAGCCGGACTGAACGTCCGGCTGCAACAAGTCGCCAGCGGCGCATTCGCGGTCCCCGAGCTGCTGTCCGGGAAACTCGATATCACGTTCAGCAACTACCCGTCGTTGATCCAGAATTTCGCGGGCGGCGGCCCCGCCCGGATCATCGCCGAAGGCAGCCGGGCCGCGCCGGACAACTTCGCGGTGGTGGCCGAATCCGATTCCGGGCTGAACGAGGCGGCGGATCTTGCGGGCAAGACCGTGGGCGTCAACGCATTCGACAACGTCGCCACGCTGACCACGAATGCCCAGCTGCAAACCGCGGGAATCCGCCCGGATCAGGTCCGCTACGTGCAGCGCGGGTTCCCGAAGATGACCGACGCCCTGCTGTCCGGCGACGTCGACGCGGCGTTCCTGCCCGAACCGTTCCTGTCCGCGGCCGAAGTGCAGCACGGCGTGAAACGCCTGGTCGACCCCACCGCGGGCGCCGCTGCGCAGATCCCGATCGACGGATACGGCGCGCTGGCGCCGCTGATCGAGAAGTGCCCGAACACGCTGCGCGCGTTCCGCTCCGCCCTGCGCGAGGCGCAACGCCGCTGCCAGAACCCGTCGACGCTGCGCACCGTGCTGCAACGGGACCTGAAGATCGACGAGCGGATCTCCGCCGTGCTCTCCCCCAGCCGATACCCCCTCAGCACCGACGTCACGAGCCTGCAGCGCGTGGCGACGCTGATGGAGCTGTTCGGCAACCTGCAAGCACCCCTCGACATCGGACCCATGGTGATAGCCGCATGACCGCCGGATTCGACCTGCACACCGGATTCCGCGCGCCCGAGCGGGGCAGCGCCGACACGCTCGCGCAGTTCCTGCACACCGTCGACCGGCTGCCCGGGATCCAGCGGATCCACCGGGCGATGCGCGAGGCGATGGACCTGCGTGACGGCGAGGTCCTGGTCGACTCCGGCTGCGGGCTGGGCATCGAGACCGGCAGGCTGGCCACCGACCACCCGGACGTCGCGGTGCGCGGCACGGACCGCAACGAGAAGCTGCTGACGCAGGCGCAGGAGCGGTTGTCGACGCGGAACCTGAGCTGGCACGTGCACGACCTCACCGAACCCGGCGAGCTCGCAGGCTCCGCGGACGTGGTGCGCACCGAGCGGGTGCTGATCTACCAGGACGATCTCGGGGCGGCGGCCGAGAAGCTGCTGCGGCTGCTGCGCCCGGGCGGGCGCTTGGTCAGCTTCGAGCTCGACTACGGCGCCATGCTGCTCCCGACGGGACCGTTCCGCCCGAGCCTGGTGGACGAGATCGTCGAGATCATGCGGGACTCGCTGCCCCAGGCGTGGGCGGGCCGCCGGTTGCCCGCGCTGCTGGCCGAGCGCGGTCTCGCGGTCACCTCCGAGCCGTTCAGCTTCGGGGTCAACCAGCAGGTGTGGCAGCGCATCGTCGGGGACACGTTGCGCACCCACGCAGCGGACCGGCCGGAGATCACGGAGTGGCTGCACCACCACGAGACCTCCGGCGAGGTGGAGCTCTCGGCCGCGTTCACCGGCGTGCTCACCAGCGCCCGGCTCGAAACCCGCTGACGCTGGGCGACTGCGTTGATCGCTCCGGGCCCCTGAAAAGCTGTCCGGGCCTCTGAAAAAGCTGTCCGGGTCTTTTGAAAAGCTGACGGGCGCCACGACGAGACGTCCGCCGGAGAGGATCCGATGCCAGCCGCAGACCAGGTGCGCGCGCACGCCCGCGCGCACGACGGAACCGCACTTGCCCACCAATGCCAGGGCACCGGACACCCACTGGTCCTGCTGGCCGGCCAGGCGAACGACCACCACTGGTGGGACGGCGTCCGCGAGGACTTCCACCCCGCGCACAGCACGATCACGGTCGACTACCGCGGAACCGGCGGCAGCGGGAAACCGGACGAGCCTTATTCCACGCGGGGCTTCGCCGCGGACGTGGTCGCGGTGCTCGACGAGCTCGGCGTCGAACGCGCCGACGTCTACGGCACGTCGATGGGCGGGCGCGTCGCGCAATGGCTCGCCGCGCTGCATCCCGGGCGGGTGCGGCGGCTGGTGCTGGGCTGCACCTCGCCCGGCGGTCCACACGCGACGGAGCGGGACGCGGACGTGCGGCGCGCGCTGGCCCAGCCGGATCCCGGTGCCGCGCGGCAGGCCTTGGTGGAGTTGATGTTCACGCCGTCCTGGCCCGCCGAAGATCCCCGCACGGACCAGGTTCTCGGCGACCCGGACATGCCCGCGCACGCCAAGCGCAGGCACCTGGTGGCCAGCAACGAGCACGACGCCTGGGAGTTGCTGCCGCGGATCGCCGCGCCGACGCTGGTCCTGCACGGCGAACAGGACCGGCTCACCCCGCCGGGCAACGCCCCGCTGCTGACCGAACGCATCCCGGATGCCCGGCTGCACCTGCTGCCGGACGCGCGCCACGCCTACTTCCTGGAGCGCCGCCCCTCGGCGACCGATCTGGTGCGGGACTTCCTGGCCGAATAGGTAAACGCCGGGCGCCGCAACGGAAATCCCGCGGGAGATCGGCTCACTCGATGAGCGCGTACTGGTGCTCCGGACGACCGCTGGCGCCGTAGCGCAAGGTCATGTCCACCTTGCCGTCCTGGGCGAGCCCCGCGAGGTAGCGCTGCGCCGTCGCGCGCGCCACGCCGAGCTGCTCGGCCACCTCGGCGGCCGAACGCGGGCCTTCGGCGCCGCGCAACGCATCCACGATCAGCCGGGTGGTGATCGTCGAGCGGCCCTTCGGCGTGCCGGGCTGGTCGCCCTCGTGCAGCAGCCGCATCGCGCGGTCGATCTCGGCCTGGTCGACCTTGCCGCCTTCGGCGGGCAGCCGCGCGTGGTAGTGCGCGTAGGCGGTCAAGCGCTGCTGCAACTGGTCCGCGGTGAACGGTTTGACCAGGTAGTTCAACGCCCCGGCGGCCAGCGCCGCGCGCACCGACGCCGGGTCGGCCGCCGCGGTGAGCATGATCGCGTCCACGTCCAGCTCGCCGAGCAGCGCTATCCCGGAGCGGTCCGGCAGGTAGTTGTCCAGCAGCAGCAGGTCCGGGTACCGCTCGTCGACGAGCTCGCGGGCCTGCGCGGCGGAATGCGCGATGCCGACGGTGCGAAAGCCAGCCACCTGGTCGGTGAACTCGGCGTGCACCCGGGCGACGCGGAAGTCGTCCTCGACGACGAGGACCCGGATCATCGGTTCGCCTCCTGTTCCTCGGGAGGTTCGGCGTCGGCCGCGCCGCCTTCGTCCCTCGTGGCATTGCTGTCCATTGTGGACTCCGAGTCCTCGGGGGCTGCACCGGCCCGCCGCGGCTCCAACACGCCCGGCAGCCGTGCGACGAACACCGCCCCGTGCTCGGCTCCGCCGGGATCGGTCAGCCGCACTTCGCCGCCGAGGCTGCCTGCCGCCTGCCGGGTGAGCGCGAGGCCGAGCCCGCGCCCCTGACCCTCCTTGGTGGACACACCTTCGGCGAAGACGCCGTCGCGCGCGTCGGCGGGAATCCCGTCGCCGGTGTCGGCGACCGACACGTGCAAGGTCGTGCCGTCGGAGAGCAGGTCCACCTCCACGCGCGCGGGCCGCCGCGCTCCGGCGCGCGCGGCCTCGCCCGCGTTGTCGACCAGGTTGCCGACGACCGTGGTGACCTCGACCGGCGCGGCGACACCGGTCGCGACCCAGCTGGTCTCCCCGAGTTCCAACGACACGCCCTTCTCCCCCAGCGCGGCCTTCTTCGCCGACAGCAGCGAGACCAGGTAGGAGTCGCGCACCGCGGCGGCGGCCGGGCCGAGTCCGGCGACCGAGCCCGCGGACAGCACTTGCAGGTACTCCACCGCGTCCTCGTGATGCCCGGTCTGCAGCAGCCCCGACAGCGCGTGCAGCCGGTTGGTGAACTCGTGGCGTTGCGCGCGCAGCACGTCGGCCGTGCCGCGCACCGCCTCCAGCTCCCGGGTCAGCTTCTCCAGATCCGTGCGGTCGCGCAGCGTCACCACACCGCCGAGGTCGGTGCCGCCGCGGCGCACCGGCCGGTACCGGGCGAGCAGCACGCGATCCTCGGTGACGGTGAGCAGGTCCTCGGCCCGCTGCTCCAGCAGCGCCGCGCGCAGCCGCGGCGGCAGGTCGAGCGCCCGGACCGGGGTGCCCGGCTCGACGCTGATCCGCAGCAGGCGCTGGGCCTCGGCGTTGACCACCGAAACCCGGCCGGCGGCGTCGACCGCGAGCACGCCCTCCCCGATGCCGTAGAGCACCGCTTCGCGCTGGCGCAGCAAGCCGGTCAGCTCGTGCGGCTCCAATCCCAGCGTGCGCCGCTTGAGCAGCCGCGTCAGCAACGTCGAACCGGCCACGCCGACGACCAGCGCCCCACCGGTCAGCAGCGCCGAGGTGCTCATCAGCCGCAGGAACGTGCTGTCGATCTCCTGGGCGTCGAAGCCGACGCTGACCTGGCCGAGCACCCGCCCCGACGGGGCCCGCAGCGGCACCTTCCCGCGCGCCGAGGGGCCGAGCGTGCCGCGCCGCACGTTGACGACTTCCCCGCCGGCGAGCACCCGAGACGGGTCGGTGCTCACCGGCCGGCCGATCCGGGCCGGATCCGGGTGCGAGAGCCGGATGCCGCGTTCGTCGGTGACCACGATGAACAGCGCGCCGGTCGCTCGCCGGGCGCGCTCGGCCCGCTCGGCGACCAGCGGCCGCGAAGCGGGGTCGGCGACGTTCGCCGCCAGCTCGGCGTCGGCGGCGACCGCGCGAGCCACGCCCAGCGCGCGCTGCCCGTACTGGTGCACCAGGCTGCGCTCGAGCAACGAGCCGGCGAGTGCGAAACCGACGCCTGCGACGAGCACGATCAGCCCGATCTGCAGCGCGAGCACCTGCCGGGCGAACCGCATGGGTCGGCGGCGGGACATGGCACCCGACCCTACCGAGGGAGCAAAACGCGCAGAACGCCTTGAACGCGGAATAGGCGGACAACGTCGGCAACACTCCCCCGCCCCGGCATCGAGCCCCTACGGTTCCGCCGGTTGGAACAACGGTGTTGCCCGGGCCACGTCGTGGTTGCCCCCGGCCACGCCGAGGTCACGGAAAGGGGGTAGTGCGTTGATCGCATTGCTCGGCTTGGCGATGGTGGGGATCTTCCTCTACCTGGTGATGAGCAAGCGGCTCGCGCCGATGGTCGCGCTGATCGTGGTCCCGGCCGCGTTCGCGGTGCTCGCCGGGTTCGCGCCCGACCTCGGCGACATGGTCACCGAGGGGATCACCTCGCTGGCCCCCACGGCGGCGATGCTGATGTTCGCCATCCTCTACTTCGGCATCATGATCGACGCCGGGCTGTTCGACCCGATCGCCCGCGTGGTGGTCAAGCTGACCGGCGACGACCCCCTGAAGCTGATCATGGGCACGGTCGCGCTGGTCGCGGTGGTCTCGCTGGACGGTGACGGCACCACCACGTTCATGATCACCGTTTCGGCGCTGCTGCCGATCTACCGCAAGCTCGGTGTGAGCCCGGTGCTGATGACCGGCCTGGCCTGCATGACCAACGCGATCCTGAACATCGTGCCCTGGGGCGGCCCGGCCGCGCGGGCGGCGAGCGTGCTGCAGCTGGATCCGCAGGAGATGTTCGTGCCGATGATCCCGGCGCTGGGCGCCGGACTGGTGGCGGTGTTCGGCATCGCCTACGTGCTCGGCGTGCGGGAGCGGGCGAAGTCGCGGACCCGGTCGGCGGAGCTGGTCACCGCCGGTGGCGGCGGTGTCGCCACCGGCCCAGCGGCCGGCGCCGGATCTTCGGCGGACACCGGCGCTTCGGCAGATTCGGGCACTCCGGCGGACTCGGGCGAATTCGACGTGCTGGCGCCGGAACGCGACAGCCTGCGCCCGAAGCTGATCTGGTTCAACGCGGCGCTGACCGCCGCACTGCTGGTCGCGCTGATCACCGGTGTGCTGCCGATCGCGGTGCTGTTCATGATCGGTACCGGCGTGGCGCTGATCGTGAACTACCCGACGGTTAAGCAGCAGCGCGAGCGGCTCGCTGCGCACGCCGACAGCGTCGTCGCGGTGGTTTCGATGGTCTTCGCCGCCGCGGTGTTCACCGGTGTGCTCTCCGGCACCGGGATGATCGAGCAGATGGCGCAGTACCTGCTGCACGGGATGCCGGATGCGCTGTTCCCGTACTTCAGCATCGTGGTCGCGGTGCTGAGCGTGCCGTTCACCTTCTTCATGAGCAACGACGCGTTCTACTTCGGCGTCGTGCCGATCCTGGCCGAGACCGCCGCGCAGCACGGCATCCCCGCGATGGAGATCGCCCGCGCGTCGCTGCTGGGCCAGCCGATCCACATGCTCAGCCCGCTGGTGCCCGCGATGTACGTGCTGATCGGGCTGTCCAGGGTGGATCTCGGTGACCAGCACCGGTTCGCGATCAAGTGGGCGCTGCTGGTCTCCGCGGTGGTCATCGCGGCCGGCTTCGCGCTCGGGCTGGTCTCGGTGCATTGATGCGGGTGCGTTGAATTCGGGCTGATGCGGAGGTGGGCCGGTCGCGCGACCGGCCCACCTCGCAGCTCCCGGCGCCGGTCACCAGACGTTGCCACCGCCCGGGCCGCCCACACCAGGGGCGCCGATGCCGTTGCCGCCGATGCCATTGCCGCCGAATCCGCCCGGCCCGCCGCTGACGCCGCCGTTGCCGTCGCCACCATCGCCACCGTCACCGCCGCCGTTGCCGCCGCCGCCACTGCTGCCGTCGCCGCCGTCGCCGCCGTTGACGACCCCCGGTCCGCCTCCCCGCGCGAGCGGCAAGGTCGTCATGACCGTGCGTGCGGGCAGGAACTCCACGCGCTCGTCTTCCAGCTCGGCGTAGCTGAGCGGTTCAGTCGCATAGAACACTTGGTCCTCCTTCGTCGAAGGGGTTGGCGGAATTCCCCGGAGATCGATGCCCGGCCCGGATCCCCCATCCCAACGCCCCAGTTCGTTGGTAGCAGCTCGAAGGTAGGGGTTCGGCCACTCCCGCGCACTGCGGAATGCGGCTGCGGCCGAGCGTTCCACGGAACAATCGACCGACTCCCACCGGAACCGGTCCGCTGTGACGCTGCTGTGACGGAACATGGCAATAATGCTGCTAGCAGCCATGATCACCTTCGGAAATGACCTTGCAGGCCAATCCGGAGCGCCGCTCCGGCGAACTAACGTGATCGACCAGGAAAGCGCGCCTCGGATCCCTTCTGAGATATTGATAATGCGTGCCTGAATTTCTTTGAAAGTGCCGTTTCCACACTTCGGACGCGTTCTCCAATCGTCGTGCGGCGACAATCCACCGCGCCGCCGAGGCACCCCACCGATCAGGTGAAAGCGGCCGGGAGTGATCCGACACCACTCTTTCGATTCCGGCGGGCCCAGGCCCGTTCAGCCTAAGATCTTCGACTGTTCGGCCCAAAAAGATCACGTTGAGTGAGGAGTTGTGTCGATGACCCATCGACGGCATCCGGAACTCTCGCCCCAAGACCCGGCCCCGCCTGCCGCGCACCCGGGCACCGGAACTTCCCTCCGGAACCTGTGGGCGCTGCCCGGCGCGAGCGTGCTCGCCGTGGCCTTCGGCCTCGCCTCCGTGCCTGCCGCGCACGCCGACCCGGCATCGTGCACCCGCACCTCCAACGGCTCCGGCGACGACATCGTCTGCGACCGCGGGGTACCCGAAGGCGAGACCCTCCGAGGCACCCCCGGCAACGACCGGATCGTGCTGCGCGGAGCCGTCGCGGGCACGGTCGAAGCCGGTGACGGCGACGACGAGATCATCGTCACCGGCCGCAGCGGCGGCAACGGCGGCGACGGCGGCAACGGCTTCCTCGGCCCCGACGGCGACTACGGCAAGGCCCGCAACGGCAAGAACGGCAAGAACGCCGACGGAACCCCCGCAGCCACGCGCGCCACCCCGCGCGACGGCGGCAGCGCGGGCGCGGGCGGCAGCGGCGGCAACGGCGGCGCCGGAGTCACCGAGTCCGGCGTCATCGACGCGGGCACCGGCGACGACACGGTCGACGTGACCGGCGGTCCGGGCGGCAACGGCGGCCAAGGCGGCAAGGGCGGCCCGGGCAGCACCGATCCCGCCGACTCGCGCGGCGGTGACGGCGGCAACGCGGGTAGCGGCGGCGCGGGCAACCTGGGCCGGATCTACAGCGGCGACGGAACCGACGAGATCACCGTCACCGGCGGCGACAGCGGAACCGGCGGTGTCGGCGGCACGGGCGGCGACGGAACCGCCTCCACCCGCAGCGGCAACGGCGGCAACGGCGGAGGCGGCACGGACGCCGACAATGGTCGCGCCGGACCCGGCAACGGTCCGAGCGGCACCATCATCAGCACCGGGCCGGACGTCGTCGACCTCCGCGGCGGCGCGGGCGGCGCGGGTGGCATCGGTGGCGTGGGCGGCGACGCCGGTACCGAGAACGCCCGCGCGCAGGACCTGCCCCGCGGTTACGAGCGGGAAGGCGACGGCGGAACCGGAGGCACCGGCGGACACGGCGGCCTGCCGAACGCGGGCACCCTCTCGCATCAGGGCGGCAGCACGATCAAGGTGACCAACGGCGCCGGCGGCAACGGCGGCGACGGCGGAACCGGTGGTGACGGCGAAGGGATCGGCAGCACCGGAGGGCTGCAGGGCCTGCGCGGGCTGGACGGCGTCCAGGACTTCGGCGGCGCCGGTGGCCAAGGCGGTGCGGGCGGTGTCGCCGGGCTCGCCGACATCGCGCAGCGGAATCACTGAGCACGGTGAGGCCGTGGCCGCCGGGACGAGCGCTTCCCGGCGGCCACGACACAGCGGAACCGATCTCCGAGGATTGCGCGCATCCGCCACGGCCGGTTTTGCGCGAGTTGCGGCGTACCAGCCGTCCCACTCGAGCATTGGCAAACTTGCCAAGGTTGATCGGCGGGTGAGTACCACGCGCGGACCCGCTCCGCGAACGGGCGTCGGCGGCCGCCCGCCGGGGGAGTGAGTCGGCCTGCGCGGCCGTTCCGGCGCTTCTAACGTTCGGCCCGATTCACCAGAACGGACCGCCGGCGAGGAATCAGGGGCATCCTCGGTCCGCAATTCCCGGAGTTCGTTGTGTTTCACGCGAAAGGAGTTTTCTGATGTCTGAAACCTTTCCGCTGCTGAGCTCCGTGGAATTGGAAGATCAGCGCGTGGAGTTGCTGCCCGCCCGCTCGGTCATGACGACGCTCGCCTTCCCCACGCCCGGAGGCAGCGACGTGACCGTGGTGCACACCCCGCCGCACGGCACCGAAGGGGTGGACGCGGACGTCTCGCAGGAGCACTCCGGCGACCCCACGACGGGTGATGTCACCGGCGGCGACGGCGGCCAGGGCGGCGGCAACGGCGGTGGCCAGGGTGGCGGCAACGGCGGCGCCGGTGGTGACGGCGGTGCCGGTGGCGATGGCGGCGACGGCGGCGACGGCGGCGACGGCGTCGGCGGCGACGGAATCGGTGGCGACGGTGTCGGCGGTGACGGCGGCGGCAACGTCGGCTGATCGCGCGCCCTGAACCCCGCGGCGGGCCGGCGACCAGGTTGCCGGCCCGCCGCGGTCGTTCAATATTCGACGCGGCAGCACCGAACCGGCCGGTCTCCGGAGCCGCCGGGGCCACGCGGAACTTTTCCAACGCCTGGGGGCGAATTGGACACCACGCCAGCGCCGGGTGATCCCGCCGCCGAATCGGACGTCGCGGATCACGCGGTACCCGCGCTCATGCCCGGCACCGAGTTGATCGGCGAGTACCAGGGATCCGGGCACCGCGAACCGCCGTACCTCGTCCGCCGCCCCGACGGCCAGGTCCTGCAGGTGTCCCGGCTGCTGTACCTGCTCGCGGCGCAGCTCGACGGGCACCGCAGCTTCTCGCAGGTCGCTACCGACCTCGGCGACACGGTGGGCCGCGAGATCACCGCCGAGCAGGTCTCCTTCCTCATCGACAACAGGCTGCACAAGGCCGGGATGGTCGCGGCGGGCGCGGACCGTCCTGAGCAGCCGCTGCCGAAGGGGCGGGACCGGCTGCTGGCACTCCGGTTCCGGGTCGCGCTGCTGCCCGAGCGCGTCGTGTCGGCCATCGCCGGCGTGTTCATGCCCCTGTTCTGGCCACCCGTCGTGGTGCTCGTCGTGGCGGGGTTCGCGGCCGCCGACATCTGGCTGGCCACCAATGGTGCGGCGGGACGGCTCGTCGCAGGCGCGCAATCACTGATCGAGCGGCCGGAGCAGATCCTGCTGGTGCTGGGGCTGCTGACCGGCGCCGGGTTGTTCCACGAGTTCGGCCATGTCGCGGCCTGCCGCTACGGCGGCGCCCGGCCCGGCACCATGGGTGTGGGCATCTACCTGGTCTGGCCGGCGATGTACAGCACCGTGACCGACTCCTACCGGCTCAGCCGCGGTGGCAGGCTGCGCACCGACCTCGGCGGGATCTACTTCAACGCGCTCGCCATCCTGATCATGATCGCCTGTTACGCCCGCACGGACTCGGCGTGGCTGCTGGCCGCGCTGGTGGCCTGGCAAGCGACGACGGTCTGGCAGTTCCTGCCGTCGATCCGGCTCGACGGGTACTACATCCTGAGCGATCTCGTCGGCGTGCCCGACCTGTTCGACCGGATGGGGCCGACGCTGCGCAGCATGGTGCCCGGCCGGGAGCCGCATCCGCGGGTGCGCGAGCTCAAGCCGTGGACTCGGCGGGTGATCGCGGTGTGGGTCGTGCTGGTGATCCCGTGCCTGGCTTACTGGATCATCGGATTCCTGGCGCTCGCGCCCTACGTGCTGCCCGGGCTGTGGCAAGCATTGCTCGACCAGGCCCGCGGCGTCGGCGAGTTCGCGCGAGCCGGGGGCATCGCCGGAACCGCGGTCGGCCTCGTCCGGATCTTCATGCTGCTGCTGCCGTGGGCAGGAATGACGTTGGTCCTGGTGAACTTGACCCGGTCATTCCTGCGTTTCCTGCGCAACCGGCGCGCGGCCAGGTAGGCGATGCACCGGTGCGGGCACCGGTCATCCCGCCACGACTCCTCCGGTCAGCGACGGCTGAGTTTCCGCCACCGGACCGGCGTCCATCTCATCCGGGCCGGATAGCAGAAGCCGCCGCACCGGAAGGTTCCGGTGCGGCGGCGGTCATCGGTTCTGCGGCGTCAGCCGGCGGAGCCGGCCAAGTCGGCCGGTGCGACGTCCGGCGCCGGCGACGGCTTGGTCTCGCCGCGGAAGGTGAACTGCGCCTGGTCGTCGGAGCCTTCGCCGTCCCAGCCTTCGACGTCCACGATCACGATCTGGCCGGCCTCGACCTCGCCGAACAGGATCTTCTCGGACAGCCGGTCCTCCACCTCGCGCTGGATCGTGCGGCGCAGCGGCCGCGCACCCAGCACCGGGTCGAACCCGCGCTTGGCCAGCAGCTTCTTCGCGGTCGAGGTCAGCTCCAAGGACATGTCCTTGCCCTTGAGCGCCTTCTCCACCCGGCCGGTGAGCAGGTCCACCATCTGCACGATCTCGTTCTCGGTCAGCTGGTGGAACACGATCACGTCGTCGATGCGGTTCAGGAACTCCGGCCGGAAGTGCTTCTTCATCTCCTCGTTGACCTTGGACTTCATCCGCTCGTAGTTGGACTCCGCCGAGTTCCCCGCGGAGAAGCCCAGGCCCACGGCCTTGGAGATGTCGCCCGTGCCCAAGTTCGAGGTGAAGATCAGCACGGTGTTCTTGAAGTCCACCGTGCGGCCCTGACCGTCGGTCAGGCGACCGTCCTCCAACACCTGCAGCAGCGTGTTGTAGATCTCCTGATCCGCCTTCTCGATCTCGTCGAACAGCACCACCGAGAACGGCTTGCGCCGCACCTTCTCGGTCAGCTGCCCGCCTTCCTCGTGGCCCACGTAGCCGGGAGGAGCACCGGTCAGCCGCGACGCGGTAGCGCGGTCGTGGTACTCGCCCATGTCGATCTGCACGAGCGCGTCGTCGTCGCCGAACAGGAACTCCGCCAGTGCCTTGGACAGCTCGGTCTTACCCACACCGGACGGGCCGGCGAAGATGAACGAACCGGCCGGACGCTTCGGGTCCTTCAACCCGGCACGAGTGCGGCGGATCGCCTGCGACACGGCCTTGACCGCGTCCTCCTGGCCGATCACGCGCTTGTGCAGCTCGTCCTCCATGCTCAGCAGCCGAGTCGTCTCCTCCTCGGTCAGCTTGAACACCGGGATACCCGTCCAGTTCGCCAGCACCTCGGCGATCTGCTCGTCACCGACCTGCGCTTCGGTCTCCGCGTCGTCCTCACCGGCGATCACCCGGTTGATCCGGGTGCGCGCACCGGCCTCGTCGATCAGGTCGATCGCCTTGTCCGGCAGGTAGCGGTCGCTGATGTAGCGGTCCGCCAGGCTGGCCGCGGTGGTCAGCGCGGAGTCGGTGAACGTCACGCGGTGGTGCGCCTCGTACCGGTCGCGCAGGCCCCGCAGGATCTGCACCGAGGTGTCCAGCGACGGCTCGCCCACCTGGACCGGCTGGAAGCGGCGTTCCAGCGCCGGGTCCTTCTCGATGTGCTTGCGGTACTCGTCCAGCGTGGTCGCGCCGATGACCTGCAGCTCGCCGCGGGCCAGCACCGGCTTGAACAGGTTGGCCGCGTCGATCGCGCCCTCGGTGGCCCCGGCGCCGACGAGCGTGTGGATCTCGTCGATGAACAGGATGATGTCGCCGCGGCTGTCGATCTCCTTGAGCACCTTCTTCAGGCGCTCCTCGAAGTCACCGCGGTAGCGCGCACCGGCGACCAGCGAGCTCATGTCCAGCGTGTAGAGCTGCTTGTCCCGCAGCGTCTCCGGGACGTCGCCCGCCGCGATCCGCTGCGCCAGGCCCTCGGCGACGGCGGTCTTGCCGACACCGGCCTCGCCGAGCAGCACCGGGTTGTTCTTGGTGCGCCGGGCGAGCACCTGCATGATGCGCTCGGTCTCCTGCTCCCGGCCGATCACCGGGTCCAGGTCGTTGTCGGTGGCGCGCTTGGTCAGATTCGAGCCGAACTGGTCGAGCGTCGTGGCGGAGGACGGCTGGCCGCCGCCCCGCGCGCCGGCGCCGGAGGGCTCCGCGCCACCGCCGGTCGAATCCGACAGCAGCTGCAGCACCTCCTCGCGCAGCCGGTCGAGGTCGGCGCCGAGCTTGATCAGGACCTGGGCCGCGATGCCCTCGCCCTCGCGGAGCAGGCCGAGCAGGATGTGCTCGGTGCCGATGTGCTCGTGGCCGAGTTGCAGCGCCTCGCGCAGCGACAGCTCCAGCACCTTCTTGGCACCGGGGGTGAACGGCAGGTTCTCGGCCGGTGAGCGCTCGCCCCGGCCGATCGTCTCCTCGACTTCCCGGCGCACATCTGCGCGGTCCAGCCCCGACGACTCGAGCGCCTTGGCGGCGACACCCCCGCCCTCCTGGATCAAGCCCAGCAGGACGTGCTCGGTGCCGATGTAGCTGTGGCCGAGCTCCCGGGCCTCTTCCTGGGCCAGGACGACCACCCGCCTAGCGCGGTCGGTGAACCTCTCGAACATTCGCACTCCCCTGACCGCCGTGGCGGTCGACGTGACTCCGGCCGCTGGCCGGCCAGTGCAACTGGTGACCGCTCGCGCGGCCGGTCTTGCTGGTCTAACTCGGGACCGCTGGTGCGGTCGGGCTTTCTTGTCGTCGACTCCCCTGGTTAACGGACGGGCCCGTCCGACCATTCCAGATGAAGCGATCTACGGGGGCGTGTTCGTCCCTGGCGAACAGGCCCCGGGCGGCCGCTCGCGGCTCGCCTGCCGCTCCGGCAGCGGCCGCACCGCCGCAGAGCGGCAGGTCAGGCCGGGTCATCGGGTCCGCGCGCCGGGAGGCCAGGGCTCCGGAACCTCGGGGCCGTGGTGTCTCAATGACCGGAACGGAAGCGCCGGAGCACTTGGTGGTTCGGCGCACGGCCGGCTGGGGAACGGCGCCCACCGCGCGGACAACGCACCCGGACTCCCCGCGCATTCCCGCGCCGACGTCGCTGCCTGCGAGAGTGACAGTCCTCCCAGCGAGGCTGGGTTCCTGCCCGCCACGAGTGGTATGTGGCACGGCAGGGCCGTCCGGCCATCGCGCTCGCAGCGCCGATGTTCCGGCCGCCGGACCGCCCTGTGATAGTCCTGCACTCGTTGGAAATTGCCCGGATGCAGGACCAGCCGGTGAACCGGCCCGCACCCGGCCCGATCCGGCGAAGGTGGAGCGCATGGCGCAGCAGGTCGCGGTGATCATCGGTAGCGGCGGGATTGGATCGGCCATCGCCCGGCGCCTGGGCCCCGCAGCGCACCTGCTGATCGCCGACCACGACCGGCAAACCCTGCACTCGGCGGCGACCGAACTGGACGGCGCGGGATGCACCACGACCACCGCGCACGTCGACGTCGGCTCGCCGGAATCGGTCACCGCGCTCGCCAGGCAGGCGGCTTCGCTCGGCGAGGTCGGCTCCGTGGTGCACACCGCCGGGCTCTCGCCGGTGCAGGCCGATGTGTCCGCGGTGCTGACCGTGGACCTGCTCGGCGTCGCGCTCGTGATCGAGGAGTTCGCCGAGGTCATCGCGCCCGGTGGTGCGGGCGTGGTGATCGCCGGCATGGCCGCGCACGGCCATCCCGGGTTCGCGCCCGAGCTCGCCGGGCAGCTGGCCACCGCACCCGCAGCCGAGTTGCTGTCGCTGCCGGTCACCGACCCCGCGGGCTTCGCCGACCCCGGGCACGCCTATTCCTTCGCCAAGCGGGCCAACCTGCTGCGCGTGCAGGCCGCCAGCCGCACGTGGGGCGCGAACGGAGCCCGGATCAACTCGATCAGCCCCGGCATCATCGAGACCCCGATGGGACGGGCCGAGCTGGCCGGGCGAAGCGGCCCGGACATGCGCGCCATGATCGCCGCGTCGAACGCGGGACGCCCCGGAACCGCCACGGAGATCGCCGAGGCGGCGGCGTTCCTGCTCGGCCCCGCGGCGAGCTTCATCTCCGGAACCGACCTGCTGGTGGACGGCGGCGCCGTCGCCGCGTTCAGCTGACGCAGCTCAGTCCGGCACCGACCGAGAGGTTGCGCGCATGACGCCTCAGCACCCCTACCAGGACGCCGCGCTCGACGTGGATCAGCGGGTGGCCGATCTGCTGTCCCGGATGGACCTGGCGGACAAGGCCGGGCTGCTGTTCCAGCCCATGGCCGACGTGGGCGACTTCGACCGGCCCGGAACTTTCGGCACGCCTTCCGTGCGCACCCTGCTGCAGCGGCGCATCACGCAGATGAACGTGCTCGAGGTGTCCTCGGCGCGCGAGACGGCCGAGTGGCACAACGCCTTGCAGCGCGCCGCCCGCGAGCACCCGCTCGGCATCCCGGTGACGATCTCCAGCGACCCGCGGCACTCGTTCACCGACAACCCGGCCGCGGCGTTCCTGGCGGGCCCGTTCTCGCAGTGGCCGGAGCCGCTGGGGTTCGCCGCGCTCGGGTCCGCCGAGCTCGTCGAGCGCTTCGCGGAGGTCACCCGCCGGGAATACCTGGCGGTCGGCATCCGCACCGCGCTGCACCCGCAGCTCGACCTCGCCACCGAACCGCGGTGGGCGCGCCAGAACGGCACCTTCGGCGAGGACGCCGACACGGTCGCCCGCTTGGGCGCCGCCTACGTGCGGGGTCTGCAAGGGCCGGCCGGCGCCGGTGTGTCGGCCATGGTCAAGCACTTCCCCGGCGGCGGACCGCAGCGGGACGGCGAGGATCCGCACTTCCCCTACGGCCGTGAGCAGGTCTATCCCGGCGGGTGCTTCGATCAGCACCTGGAGCCGTTCCGCGCGGTCATCGACGCGGGTGCCGCGCAGGTCATGCCGTACTACGGGATGCCGGTCGGCACCGAGCTCGAGGAAGTCGGGTTCGGTTTCAGCAGGCAGGTGCTGACCGGCCTGCTGCGCGAGGATCTCGGCTTCGACGGAATCGTGTGTTCCGACTGGGGAATCCTCAGCGACATGTGCTGGGGCGTCGAGCACCTCTCGCACGCCGAGCGGATGCGCAAGGCCCTGGAGGCCGGGATCGACCAGTTCGGCGGGGAGTCGAGCACGGACGTACTGATCTCCCTGGTCGAGTCCGGCGCGGTCAGCGAGCGTCGCTTGGACTCCTCGGCGCGCCGGGTGCTGCGCGAGAAGTTCCGCCTCGGCTTGTTCGACGACCCGTTCGTCGACGCCGGACGCGCCGCGGCGGTCGTCGGTGCCGCCGACGCCCGCGAGCAGGGGCTGGAAGCGCAGGCCGCCGCGCACGCGTTGGTGCAGAACACCGCAGGCTCGGCCGCCGGTCTACCGCTGCGTTCCGGGATCAAGGTCTACGCCGAGAACGTCGATCCGGCCGCGTTGCGCGGCCGCGCCCAGGCGGTCGGAAGCCCGGAGGAGGCCGACGTCGCGATCTTGCGGCTGACCGCGCCGTGGGAGCAGCGCGGCACGCCGGGTGACCTGGAGAGCTTCTTCCGCGCCGGTTCCCTCGCGTGGTCCGCCGAAGAGCTCGACCGCATCGGCCGGATCGCCGCCGCGGTGCCGACCGCGGCCGTCGTGCACCTCGACCGGCCCGCGCTGCTCGGCCCCCTCGCCGAGGCCGTGTCCGCGCTGGTGGTGGAGTTCGGCGCCTGCGACGAAGCGGTCGCGCGGGTGCTGTTCGGGGAGGCCGAACCGCGCGGCCGACTGCCCTTCGACATCCCTTCGTCGGCCGAGGCGGTCGCGGCGAGCAGGCCCGACGTCGCGTTCGACACCGCCGAACCCGCGTACCGGTTCGGGCACGGCCTGCGCTACGGCTGATCGGCCGCGCCGACACGCCCGCGCGCCGCTCGATCAGTGCCGTTCGGTCAGCCGCTGCTGCCAGCCGATGCGCGATAGGTCCAGGTGAAGGCGTCGACGCCGCGTCGCGCGGCTCCGGACGTCCCCGGCGGAGCCTGTTGTTCGCCACCGCCGATGCGCATACTTGATCGGCCAAGGACACCGCAGTCCGCGGCCCGGCACCGGGCGCGGCAGCGAGGAGGAACATGACGGGCAACGACGGCCGCCGGCTGCGCTCGCAGGACTGGTTCGACATCCCGGGCGATCCGGGCACGAGCGTGCTGATGCTCGAACGGTTCCTCAACTACGGCCTGTCGCGGGCCGAGCTGCAGGCGGGCAAGCCGGTGATCGGGATCGCGCAGACCGGTTCCGACCTGTCCCCCTGCAACCGCCACCACCTGGAGCTGGCGCAGCGGCTGCGGGAGGGCATCCGGGAAGCGGGCGGTGTCGCGATGGAGTTCCCGGTGCACCCGATCCAGGAGACGGCGCGGCGCCCGACCGCGGCGCTGGACCGCAACCTGGCCTACCTGGGGCTGGTCGAGGTGCTGCACGGCTACCCGCTCGACGGGGTGGTGCTCACCACCGGCTGCGACAAGACGACACCGGCGGCGCTGATGGCGGCCGCGACCGCCGACCTGCCCGCGATCGTGCTCTCCGGCGGTCCGATGCTCAACGGCTGGGTGGACGGCGGGCGCTGCGGTTCCGGCACCGTGCTGTGGGCCGCGCGCAAGAAGTTCGCCGCCGGCGAGATCGACGAGGACGGCTACTGGAACCTCGTGTCGGCCGGCACTCCCTCGGCCGGGCACTGCAACACCATGGGCACGGCTTCGACGATGAACGCGCTGGCCGAGGCGCTCGGCACGAGCCTGCCCGGCAACGCCGCGATCCCCGCGCCGCACCGGGAACGCGCCGAGATGGCCTACCGGACGGGGCTGCAGGCCGTCGAGCTGGTCCGTGCCGATCGCAAGCCGTCGCAGGTGCTGACCAGGGACGCCTTCCACAACGCGATCGTGGTCAACTCCGCGCTGGGCGGGTCGTCGAACGCACCGATCCACCTCAACGCGATCGCCCAGCACGCAGGGGTCGGACTCACGCTCGACGACTGGGAGCGGATCGGGCAGGAGGTCCCGCTGCTGCTGAACATGCAGCCGGGCGGCACCTACCTCGGCGAGGACTTCCACCGCGCCGGAGGCGTGCCCGCGGTGCTGGCCGAACTCGCCGACGGCGGCCTGCTGCGCACGGACGCGGTGACGGTCAACGGCTCCACCATCGCCGAGAACCTTCCCCGCAGCGGCACCGCGGACCCCGACGTGATCCACCCGTTCGCTTCGGTGGCGGGCTCGCCGGGCGCGGGTTTCCGGGTGCTGCGCGGCAACCTGTTCGACTCGGCGATCATGAAGACCAGCGTGATCTCCGCGGAGTTCCGCGCCCGCTACCTGTCCGACCCCGAGTCGCCGAACGCCTTCACCGCGCGCGCGATCGTCTTCGACGGGCCGGAGGACTACCACGAGCGCATCGAAGATCCCGGCTTGCGGATCGACGCGGATTGCATCCTGGTGATGCGCGGGTCCGGCCCGCTCGGGCACCCCGGATCGGCGGAGGTCGTCAACATGCAGCCACCTGCCGCGCTGCTCGGCGCGGGCGTCGAGGAACTCCCGTGCATGGGCGACGGCAGGCAGTCCGGCACCTCCGGATCGCCGTCAATCCTCAACGCGGCGCCGGAGGCCGCGGCCGGTGGACGGCTGGCGATCCTGCGCACCGGCGATGCCGTCCGGGTCGACCTGAACGCCGGGCGGGTCGACGTGCTGATCGGCGAGGACGAGATCACGCAGCGTGAACGAGAACTCGCCGACGCCGGTGGTTACCCGGTGCGACCGCACCAGACGCCGTGGCAGCAGATCTACCGCGAATCCGTTTCGCAGCTGGACGACGGCGGTGTGCACACCAGCGCGCTGGCCTACCGCGAAGTCGGGCGGCGGGAGAACCTTCCGCGTTACAACCACTAAACGGCTGAAACAGCGGCTCGGACAGATTCACCCGGCGCAGTTGGATCGCCGGGAGAAAACAGCCTTTTCCGCCGTCCGCGGTAGTTTGCCAGTCCCCATGCGCGAGCGCCGCCACTCCTGCGACGTCTTCGCGGACGCCGCAGGAAATGGCGGAGTTCGACCAGTGCCGGAAGGCGGCCGGAACGGGCTCGCGAATCCGCCCGACGAAATCGCGGAGGTCAGCGCCGTGCGACCTGCCGTTGCAGGTCAGCGTCGTGCGACCTGCCGTTGCAGGTCGTCGAGCACGAGGTTGGCCGCGATCGGCCCGAGCCCGAGGAACCAGGTGCCGTCCGGAACCTCGACCGCGTTGCCCGCACGCACCGCACCCAGCGCAGGCCACTGCGCCGAGCCGATGACGTCGTTCATCTGGCCGCGGGAGTTGTCGCCGTAGGCCGCGTAGAACAGCAGGTCGCCGTCGGCCTGACCGACCTGCTCCCGGCTGACCCGGGTGAAGGTCGTGTCCGCCTGCTGGTTCTGCGGCCGGGCGAACCCGGCGTCGGCGAGGATGCTGCCGATGAACGAGCCCTTGCCGTAGAGCCGGATGTCGCCGGGGACGAACCGCAGCATGCTGACCCTGGTGCGCCCCGGATCCCCTGCCTGCGCGCCGATCGCGGCCGCGCGCTGCCGGTACTCGCCGAGGATGCGCTGCGCTTCGGCCGGTTTGCCCAGCGCTTCGGCGTCCAGCAGGAAGTTCTGCTGCCAGGTCTTGCCGGTGGTCTCGGCGAACACGGTCGGCGCGATGGCGCTGAGCTGGTCGTAGCGCTCGCCGTCGCGGACCTTGCTGGACAGGATCAGGTCCGGCTTGAGCGCGGCGATCCGCTCCAGGTTCGGCGAGCCGATCGTGCCCACGATCTCCGGTTTGCCCGCCTGCTGCGCCAGGTACGGCGGTAACGAGCCGCCCGCGTCCGGCTGCACGACACCGACCGGCCGGACGCCGAGCGCGAGGGACGCGTCGAGTTCGCCCGTGTCCAGCACCACCACCCGCCGCGGTTCGCCCTTGATCGTCGTTTGCCCCATGGCGTGCTCGACCACGCGGTCTCCCGGCTGGGGAGACGCCTGATCGGCGGGCTGCGCGCCGCATGCCGCGGCAGCGGTCAGGGTCAGTGTGGCGGTGACCGCGGCCAGCAGGCGTCTTGGTCGGAACATGCTGCTCCTTTTAAGTCTCGAACAAGCTCGGCGAGCCTAACCTAACCATTCATCTTGCATAGTGATCGAGAGCCGAATCACGATCGGAGCAACGGATCGCCGAGCGCACCGGGAGCAGGCGCGGAACTTCGTTGAACGAATCAAATGGAACGCGATTCCCGCCGAGCGCGCGCGATCCGAAAACGTTCCACATCCGGCGAACCGAGTCCGCCGCGCAATCGAATCCCGGCCCGCTTGTCCGCCGCGGGAAAAAATTGTCGATCTTGTTCGGTGAGTTCGCCCCAGGTGATCGCGCTGAGCGCGGACACGACGCGCGGCGCGGAGGAATCCGGGGTGTTGAAAACCGCGGCGACGATGATTACCGTGCGTTCTCGACCAGGGTAGGCAAACCTAACCAGCCCTTTCCTGTCCGGCCGCAGACGACGACGCACGGCCGTGGCTCAACACAGCGAGACAGCACACCGCCGCCGGTGCGACGCCGCGCGCGGTGCGTTGCCGCACGACCCGAGCACGAGGAGACCCCGACGTGACGATCCGCACCGAGCTCGCGGGCGGCGGCAGCGGGCCGGCGAACCTGCGCCCGCTGCTGGCGACCGCGCTCGACGCCCTGGCCAAAGGCGTGGTCGAACGCGCCGGGCCGCTGCCTGCGGGCGGCCCCGGCGCCGTCGACGCGCTGCTGGCGGCCGATCCGCTTCCCGAGGACGGCATCGGCGCCGAACCCGCGCTGGCCGGTGTGCTGCAGGACTTCGCCGCGGGCGCGGCCGACCCGGCCGATCCCGCCTGCGCCGCGCACCTGCACACCCCGCCGCTGGCGGTCGCGGTCGCCGCCGAGGTCGTCGCCGCGGCGCTGAACTCCTCGCTGGATTCCTGGGACCAGGCGCCTTCGGGCAACCGCGCCGAGTCCGAAGTGGTGCGCGCGATGGCCGCGTGCACCGGCTACGACCCCGACACCGCGGGCGGCGCGGTCACCACTGGCGGCACCGAGTCCAACCTCACCGGCCTGTTGCTGGCCAGGGAACACGCGTTGGCCGCCGAGTTCGGCGCGCACCCCGTCGCGTCCGGATTCCCCCCGCAAGCGCACGGGCGGCTGCGGCTGCTGTGCTCGGAGACCACGCACTTCTCCGTCGCGCGCAGCGCGGGCGTGCTGGGTCTCGGCGAGGACAGCGTGGTGGGGGTCCCGGTCGACGACGAGTACCGGATGGATCCGCGGGCACTGCATTCGACCCTCACCGACCTGCGGGAACGCGGCGACGTCCCGGTCGCGGTGATCGCCACCGCGGGTACCACCGACCTGGGCGTGCTCGATCCGCTCGCGGAGATCGCGCGCATCGCCGGTGAACACGGCACTTGGCTGCACGTGGATGCCGCCTACGGCGGCGGTGCGCTGTTCTCGCAGCGCCTCGCCCCGCTGCTGGAGGGCGTCGAGCTGGCCGACTCGGTGAGCATCGACCTGCACAAGCTGGGCTGGCAGCCGGTCGCCGCGGGGGTGTTCCTGACCCGGCGAGCCGCATCGTTCGAGCCGGTGGAGCGGCGGGTGGCCTATTTGAACACCGCCGATGACGAGGACGCCGGGTTCCGCAGCCTGCTCGGCCGTTCGCTGCGCACGACTCGGCGGCCGGACGCGGTCAAGATCCTCACGACCTTCCGCGCTCTCGGCCGCCGCGGGCTCGGCGAGCTGGTGGACAGCTGCCACGACCAGGCTCGGCACGCCGCCGCGGCGGTGCGCGCGCACCCCCGGATGCAGCTGTACCGGGATCCGGTGCTGACCACGGTCGTCTTCCGGTACCTGCCGGAGTCCGGTGATCCGGATCCGGTCAACGCGCGGCTGCGCCGGAGGCTGCTGGACGAGGGCACCGCCGTGGTCGGCCGCACCGAACTGGACGGCTCGGTGTGGCTGAAGCTCACCCTGCTGAACCCGAACACGACCGGTGGCGACATCGACGCCCTGCTGGCCGACGTGCTGGCCGCCGGCAACAAGGAGGTCCGATGACCGGCCGCTGGGCGGACCACGAGGCTTCGCCGGACACAGCCGCGCCGGACGCAGCCCTGCTGGACGCAGCGACTGCGGACGCGGCGATTGCGGACGCGGCGACCACCGGCGGCTTGTTGCGGTGCTGGTTCCGCGAGACGGGCGTGCCGGTGCCGGACACCGGCGAGGTGCGAATCCCGCTGCCTGCCAGCGGCACCGCGCTGGTGGCCGAGGTGCTGCACCGGTCCCCGACCGGGCACCACCGCTTCGGTTCCGTGCGCTTGCCCGGGGGTGCGAGCCCGAACGCCGTGACCGTCGCCGCGCTGCTGTCGCTGGAAGGCTCGGCCGGGAACGCCGCCGAGGTCACCGAGCTGCTCGCGCGGGTCGCCGATTCGCAGCAGCGGACCACCCGGCACCTGCGGGAACGCCGGGACTCGCCGGAGGGCGCGAGCACCCCGTTCCTCGCCGCCGAGCAGGCGCTGGTGCTCGGGCACCCGATGCACCCGACGCCGAACAGCCGCAACGGCTGGAGCGAGCAGGAGGCGGCCGCCTACTCGCCGGAACTGCGCGGGAGCTTCGCGCTGCACTGGTTCGCCGCCGACCGGTCGGTGGTCTCCTCCGACGGCGGGCCGCAAGCGCGCCTCGAAGGCTTCGCGCCGGAGGTTCCGGAAGGCACGGTGCCGGTGCCGGTGCACCCGTGGCAGGCGCGGTCGCTGCTCGGGACCAAGGGCGTGCGAGCTCTGCTGGATGCGGGGCTGTTGCACGACCTCGGCGTGCAGGGTCCGCGCTGGTTTCCCACCTCGTCGATCCGCACGGTCTACCACCCCGATGCGCCGGTGATGCTCAAGTTCTCGCTGGGCCTGCCGATCACCAACTCGAAGCGGGAGAACCTGCGCAAGGAACTGCACCGCGGCGTGGAGATCGACCGGCTGCTGGACGCGGGCCTGGCCGGTGAGCTCGCCGCGGCGCATCCGGACTTCTCGATCGTGCGGGATCCGGCGTGGCTCACCGTGGACGTGCCCAGCGATTCGCCCGATGGCGCGGAAAGCGGTTGGGAAGTCCTGCTGCGGGACAACCCGTTCGGCGCGCAGCAGCGCGCGGCCTGCGTCGCCGGGCTGCTCGCGGAACGCCCGGAACTGGGCGGATCCGCGCTGCAGCAGGTGATCGGCGGGCTGGTCGAGCGCACCGGTGAGTCCCGTCAGCAGGTCGCCGAGCAGTGGTGCGCGCGCTACTTCGACCACCTGGTGGCTCCGGTGCTGTGGCTCTACCGCGAGCACGGCGTGGGGCTGGAGGCGCACCAGCAGAACTCCCTGATCGGACTCGACGGCGACGGCTGGCCAAACGGCGGCTGGTACCGGGACAACCAGGGCTACTACCTGTCCGAAACCCGGGTGGCAGAGCTGGAGCGGTTCCTGCCCGGCGTCGGCATCGCCGGGGAGAACCGGGTGGACGACGCGGTCATCGACGAGCGGCTGGGCTACTACATCGGCATCAACAACCTGATCGGCCTGGTCGGCGCGTTCGGCTCGCAAGGCCTCGCCGACGAGCGGCGGTTGCTCGCGCTGCTGCGGGCGAGGCTGCGCGAGTTCTCCGATCTCCCGCTCGCGGCGGGACTCGCCGAGTCGTCCTCGTTGCGGTGCAAGGCGAACCTGCTGACCCGGCTCGGCGGGATGGACGAGCTGGTGGGCCCGCTGGAGACCCAGTCGGTCTACGTGGACATCGCGAACCCGTTCGCAGAAGGGGAATCAGCCGCATGAGCCGCAGCTACGACCTGCTCGGGGTCGGTCTCGGCCCGTTCAACCTGTCGCTGGCCGCGCTCGCCGCGGAGGTACCCGGTGTTTCGGCGGCGTTCCTGGACGAGAAGCCGGAGTTCAGCTGGCATCCCGGGCTGCTCATCGAAGGCACCACGCTGCAGGTGCCGTTCCTGGCGGATCTGGTCACGATGGCCGACCCGACCAGCCGGTGGTCGTTCCTGTCCTACCTGCGCGAGCACGACCGGCTGTTCCCCTTCTACTTCGCGGAGAAGTTCCACATCTCGCGCCGCGAGTACGAGCACTACTGCCGGTGGGTCGCCGACTCGCTGGACTCCTGCCGGTTCGGGCGCCGGGTGACCGCGGTGCGGTGGGACTCCGAGCAGGAGCTGTTCCTGGTCCGCGCCGAGGACGTCGAAACCGGGCAGCACCAGGACTTCGCGGCGCGCAACGTCGTGCTGGGCGTCGGGACCGGGCCCGTGGTGCCCGAAGCGTTCCGCGACGTGCTCGGCGACGACGTCTTCCACGCCGCCGAATACCTGGACCGCCGGGAGTCGTTGCGCGCGGCCGGGGACGTGACCGTGATCGGTTCCGGGCAGTCCGGCGCGGAGGTCGCGCTGGACCTGCTCAGCGAGCGCGAAGGGACCGGGCGGCGGACGCGGTGGCTGACGCGCTCCCCCGCGTTCGCGCCGATGGAGTACTCGAAGCTCGGGCTGGAGCACTTCACCCCGGACTACACCGGCTACTTCCGCACGCTGCCGCAGGAAACCCGGGACCAGGTGGTGCCGTCGCAGTGGCAGCTCTACAAGGCGGGCAGTGCCGGGACGCTCGGTGCGATCCACGACGTGCTCTACGAACGTTGCGTGGGCGGCCGCGAGCCGGACTCGACGCTGATGCCGAACGTGGCCGTCACCGGCGCCCAGCGCGCCGCGGGACGGGTCGAGCTGCGTTGCCATCACACCGAGCAGGACCGCGAGTTCGATGTCCGCACCGACAAGGTCGTGCTCGCCACCGGCTACACCGCACGGCGACCGTCCTTTCTGGACACCATGAGCGACTTGGTGGACTGGGACGGCAAGGGTCGGTACAAAGTGGACGACGACTACCGGGTGGCGCTGTCCGCAGAGGTCACCGGTGGGCTATACGTGCAGAACGCCGAGATGCACAGCCACGGCGTCGGCGCCCCGGACCTCGGGCTGGGTGCGCACCGGGCGGCGTCGATCGTCAACTCCGCATCCGGGCGGAAGGTCTACCGGCTGCCGGAGCGCAACTCGTTCACGACCTTCGGCGTCACCTGATGCATTCGCGCACGGTTCTGCTGGCAGCGGCCGGAATGCACATGGTGACCGAGACGGCACTGGCCCCGTTCTACCCGGCGTTGTTCCGGGCGGCGTTCGGGGTGCAGGACTTCGCCGCCACCGGTTGGTTCATCACCTTCACCCGGGTCGCCGCCGTGCTGGCGCTGCCGCTGTGGGGCTTGGCCACCCGGCGCTGGCGGCTGCACTCGCTGGTCCTGTTCGGACAGTCCGCGGCGGTGCTGCTGACCATCGCGCTCGCGCTCGCACCGACGTTCGCGGCGTTCACCGCGATCGGTGTGGCGCTGGTCGCGGTGAAGTCGGTGGTGCTCGTGGCGCACCCGAGCACCGCGGGGACGCACCCGGACGGACTGCTGCCGGGGGTGCGCCAATACGTCGCGGTGCTGCAAGGCGCGATCGTGCTGGCCGCCGCGCTCGGCACGACGATCGTGACCGTTCCCGACCCGATGCGGGCGCTGCCCGCTCTCGCGGTCGCCGAAGTGGCACTGCTGCTCGCCTGCATCACGGCGTTCCGCCGAACCGGCGTTCCGCAGGCGCCGGACACCGCAACACCCGCGTACCGGGCGCCGCGGCTCGCGCTGCCACCGCTGGCGGTCGCGGTGTTGTTGTTCGCACTGGCCGGTGCGGTGGTGCGCCCCTTCTTCACCGAATTCGCCGCGGCGCGGGGAGCGTCCGAAGTGGGCGGTGCCCTGCTGTTCGCGCTCGCGCACGCTGCTGCCGTGATCGCGGCGATCCGAGCGCGCACGGCCCCCGGTTTGACCGGGCCGGTGGCGCTGGCCGCGGTCGGCCTGGCGGTGCAGGCGGTCGCGACCGAACCGTTGTTGCTCGCGCTCGGCCGGGTGGTGTTCGGAGTCGGCCTCGGGCTCGCCCAGGTCGGACTCGACTTGCGGGTGCTGGGCGCCGCCCGCGGATCCGGCACCGGCTACGGCCTGGTGGCCGCCGCGCAGCACGCGGGACTGCTGGTGGCGCCGATGATCGCCGCGTCCGGGGCCGACGCGAACCTGGCAGCGCCACTGGCGATGGGTGCCGCCTTGTTCGCCGTGCTGGCCGTGGCCGCCATCCCGCTGCTGCGCACCGCCGTGCCCGACCGACCGCTGTCTCCGGAGGTATCTGATGTTCTTGTCCGTACCCGCTGAACTCGACGCCGGCCGCTGGAACCGCGCCGGGCGCGACATGCTGGCCAAGTCGCTGGCCGAGCTCTCCTACGAGCTGCTGCTGCAACCGGAGGAGGTGGAACCGGGCCGGTACCGGCTCGACCTGCCGGACGGCATCTCCTACGGCTTTTCCGCCCGCCGCGGAGCGTTCGGGCACTGGACGGTGCGCCCGGACTCGATCGTGCGCCGCACCGCGGACGGCGAGCAGCCCGCTTCGGACCCGCTGCGGTTCCTGCTCGACGCGCGCTCGACGCTGGGCATCACCGGCGACACCGCCGGGCATCTCGCGCGGGAGCTCAGCGCGACGCTGGCCGCGGACACCCGGTTGCTCGGATCGGGCCGCAGTTCAGCCGAACTCGCCGATCTGTCCTATGTGGACTTGGAGGGGCACCAGACCGGGCACCCGTGGATCGTGCCGAACAAGGGCCGCGTCGGCTTTTCCGCCTCGGACACGTCCCGCTACGCGCCGGAGGCGCGATCGGCGATGCGGCTGCCGTGGATCGCGGTGCACACCTCGCTGGCCGCGTACCGCGGAGTCGACTGGCTGCCCAGCGAGCGGTTGATCGAGGACGAGCTCGACGAGCCGACGCGGCAGCGATTCCGCGACCAGCTCGGCGAACGCGGCCTCGACCCGGCCGATTACAGCTGGCTGCCGGTGCATCCCTGGCAGTGGGACGAGATCGTGCTGCCCACCTTCGCCGCGGACATCGCGGCGGGCCGAATCGTGGCGCTCGGCGAAGGACCGGACCACTACCGCCCGCAGCAGTCCATCCGCACCTTCACCAACGTCGACGACCCGCAGCGCCACCACGTGAAGCTGCCGGTGTCCATTCTGAACACTTTGGTCTGGCGCGGGCTGCCGACCGAGCGCACCGTCGCCGCGCCAGCGCTGACCGCGTGGGTGCTCGGGCTCGCGGACAACGACCCGTACCTGCGGGACGAAGCCCGCGTGGTGCTGCTCGGCGAGGTCGCCTCGGTCACCGTGCGGCACCCGGTGCTGGAGGAGATCCCGGACGTCCCCTACCAATACCGGGAACTGCTCGGCGCGATCTGGCGCCAACCGATCAGCGGCAAGCTCGACGAGTCCGAACGCGCCCGCACGCTCGCTTCGCTGCTGCACGTCGACGACGACGGCCGCGCGTTCGTGCGCGAGCTCGTCGACCGGTCCGGATTGGACGCGGAAACCTGGCTGCAGCGGCTGTTCAGCGCGCTGCTGCCGCCGCTGCTGCACTTCCTGTACCGATACGGGCTGGTGTTCTCCCCGCACGGGGAGAACGTGATCGTCGTGTTCGACGAAGCCGACGTGCCCAGCAGGCTGGCCGTGAAGGACTTCGTCGACGACGTCAACGTCGCCGACGCGCCGCTGCCCGAACTGGCGGGCATTCCCGATAAGGTCTCCGAAGTGCTGCTGCGCGAGCAGCCGCAGTTCCTGTGCCAGTTCATCCAAAGTGGACTGTTCGTCGGGCATTTCCGCTACCTCGCCCCGCTGGTGGAGGATCACCTCGGGCTCGCCCAGCAGCGGTTCTGGGAGATGGTGCGTGACGAGGTGCTGAACTACCAGGCGAAGGCCCCTGAACTCGCCGACCGGTTCGCGATGTTCGACCTGCTGACCCCGGAGATCGAGCGGCTGTGCCTGAACCGCAACCGGCTGCTGCTGGACTCCTACCGGGACCGCCCGGAGCGGCCGCACGCGGCGGTGCACGGCCACGTCGTGAACCCGCTGCACGATCCCGGGGCGCGGTGAGTTCCCAATAGCCGGCGCGCCCGGGCCGCGACTCGGGCGCGGCCCGGGCTCCGCCGCCGAGGACCTATCCGCGCCGGCGGAGCCTGGCGTTCGGCAACGCCGGTGCGGGCAGCGTCTGGGCCCATTGCTGCGGGAACGGCCCGAACCGGCCCGTTCCCGCACCGTCGCGTTCGGCCTGCCACTGCTCGCGGAACTCGACGATCTCCTCGTGCGAGCGCCCGACGAAGTTCCACCACATCACGATCTGCTCGCCCAGCGGCGGTCCGCCGAGCAGCAAGACCCGCGCGCCGTCCGCGGACCGCAGCGACAGCTCGCCCGCTCCGGGCGGCTGGTACACGAGCCCGCCCGCGGTCGCCTCGACTCCGGACGCGGCCACCGCGCCGGTGTCCACGAGCACGCCGTGCTCGAACGCCGGATCCACTTCGATCCGCACTTCCCGCTCCGCGGGCAACGTGATCTCCGCGCCCAGCAACGGGGTGTGCGTGCGCACCGGTGCGGTGCACCCCAGCAGCGAACCGATGAACACCAGTGCACGAGCGCCTTCGTGCTCGACCACCGGCGGTGCGAAGTGCTCGAAACCCGGTGCGGTGAAACGACTTCGCTCCGGCAACGCCACCCACAGCTGAACACCGTGCAGCACGGTCGTGTCCGCAGTGGAGTACTCGGAGTGGGCGATCCCCGCACCGGCGGTCATCAGGTTGACCTCGCCGGGTCGCACGCGCGCGTGCGCACCGGTGGTGTCGCGATGCTCGATCTCGCCGCTGAACAGCCACGACACCGTCTGCAGCCCGGTGTGCGGATGCCCCGCGACGCGCATCCCACCGGTCGCCGCGACGTCTTCGGGACCGTAGTGGTCCACGAAGCACCAAGCACCGATCAACGACCGCGCGCGCCGCGGCAACGTGCGCCGAACCTGCATTCCGCGCGGGCCGCCCAGCGGCACCTCGCGCGGTTCGATCAGCTGGCCGCGCACCCGATCGTCCGCTGCCGAGCCGCACTCGAGCTCTGCGGGCGCTGCCTCGATGTTGCTCATGACACCTCTCCACTCCCCGACGAAGCCGGACTGCGCTCGGGCAGCGGCCCCTGCCGGACCGACAGTACCCACTTGAACCGGCCGGTCCGACGCGGCGCGAGCCGCGGGAACGCTCCATGCGCGGTGCCGCCGCACGGCTTAGCCTGACTTTCGTCACGCGCAACGACCGAACGGGATTTCTCGACGACCCGCGCCACGACTCGCCCGCAGCGGCACACCGCTAGGAGAAACAATGGCGAAGGAAATCAAGGTCTGCATCGGGACCGACATCGACGCCGTTTCCGGATGGCTCGGATCCTACGGTGGCGAGGATTCGCCCGCGGACATCCAGCGCGGCATGTTCGCCGGTGAAGTCGGCGTCCCGCGGTTGCTGCAGCTTTTCCGCGAATACGGCCTGACCACCACCTGGTTCGCGCCCGGGCATTCCATCGAGACCTTCCCGCACCGGATCGAGCAGATCGTCGCGGCAGGCCACGAGATCGGCGCGCACGGCTACTCGCACGAAAATCCGATCAAGCTGAGCCCGCAGCAGGAGGAGGACGTGCTGAACCGCTCGATCGAGCTGATCGAGCGGTTCACCGGAGCCAAGCCGCGCGGCTACATCGCGCCGTGGTGCGAGCTCTCGCCGGTCACCGCGGACCTGCTGCTGAAGAACGGGTTCCGCTACGACCACAGCCAAGCGCTGCACGACTTCCAGCCGTTCTACGCCCGGACCGGGGACAGCTGGACCAAGATCGATCTGAACCTGCCCGCCTCGTCCTGGATGCGACCGTTGCAGCGCGGCCGGGAGATCGACCTGGTGGAGATCAATTTCAACTGGTTCGTCGACGACCTGCCGCCCATGCTGTTCATCAAGGGCAGCCCGAACAGCCACGGATTCGTCAACCCGCGGGATGTCGAGCAGATCTGGCGGGACCAGTTCGACTGGGTGCACCGCGAATACGAGTACGCGATTTTCCCCATCACGATTCACCCGGACGTTTCCGGACGCCCGCAAGTGCTGCTCATGCTGGAACGGCTCATCGAGCACATCCTCGGCCACGAAGGCGTGGCATTCGACACGTTCGCGAACATCGCCGAGGATTTCCGCGAGCGCTTCCCGTTCGACACGAACCAACGCTATCCTTTCGACCGCGAACTGCCCTGAAGCGACGAGGTGGCGATCGATGCCGAAACCGCGCGTTCTCGTGCTGGCGCTGGGTGGAACCATCGCGTCGGTGCCGGAGTCCGGCCGGAGCGCAGCCGTCCCCCGGCTCGGCCCGGAGGAACTCCTCGCGGCCGTGCCCGGCATCGGCGAATCCGCCCGGATCGAAGCGGAGTCGTTGCGCACGTCCCCGTCCGGCGACCTGACGGTCCGCGACGTGACCGAGCTCGCCGAGGTGATCCGCACCCGGCCCGCCGACGGGTTCGTGATCACGCAGGGCACCGACACGCTGGAAGAGACGTCCTACCTGCTCGACCTGCTGCTCGGCGCGGGCGGCCCGCCGGTCGTGCTCACCGGGGCGATGCGCAACCCTTCCCTGCCGGGAGCGGACGGCCCGGCCAACCTGCTGGCCGCGGTCCGCGTGGCCGCCGCGCCGCAAGCCGAGGGGCTCGGGCCGCTGGTCGTGTTGGCCGACGAGATCCACTTGGCGCGCTACGTGCGGAAATCCCACAGCTCCAGCGTCACCGCGTTCGACTCGCCGAACGCCGGGCCCGTCGGCCGGGTGCACGAAGGCAAGGTGCGGATCCCGCTGGCGCCGCGCCACCACCCGCCGCCGCTGCAGGTCCTGGGCGAGCGGGTGCCGTCGGTGGGGATCGTCAAGTTCGGGCTGGGGTCCGGCCCGCTGTTGCCGCAGCACGCCGCCGGGCACGACGGGATGGTGCTCGAAGTGTTCGGCGGTGGGCACGTGCCGAGCTTCGCCGTGGACTCGCTCGCGGAGCTGAACGAGCGGATCCCGGTCGTGTTCGCCGGCCGGACCGGTGGCGGTGAGCTCTACGAGGCGACCTACGGATTCCCCGGTTCCGAGCAGGACCTGCTCGGCCGCGGATTGATCAGCGGCGTCGCCTTCGACGGGGTCAAAGCGCGGCTGCTGCTGACCGTCCTGCTCGCGGCGGGCGCCGATCGCCCGGCCATCAAGGCGCGGTTCGCAGCGGAACCGTGAACGCGCGCTAGCGCGGCCGGACCAGCAGGGTTTGGCTGCTGTTGGCCACCTGGCCCTGCTCGTCGTGGATCACCGAGACGGCCGTGCCCGTGCCGTTCGGCCCCAGAACGGTGCGCGCGTCCAGGCCGATCCACTCGCCGACCGGTTCGCGCTGGACGTGCACGGTGAGTTCGGTGTTGATGAACAGGAATCGGGTGGGGTCGAGCCAGGTGGACACGCCGCTGGCGGAGTCGGCGATCGTCATCAGCCGTTGCAGCGGCGTCGGCTCTTCCCCGGACACGAGCGGAATCCGTTGCCTGGCCCAGACGGTCGCCGGGCCGGGCTCTTGGAACGAACCGGACAGGGCGCACCATTCGACCGCGTCGATGTAGCCGGGCGACCAGCCCTCCGGACGCCCGAACGGCACGCCGTCCTGCGGCGGCGCCAAAGCCGGTGCCGCTCCGCTGGCCTGCGCCGAGGTGTCGGTGCTCGCCAACCGCCACGCCGAAGCCCTCGCCACCGCCCGGTCGGCGGTGCGCAGCTCGGCGGACAGCAGTTGCACCGACTTGCCGGGCCGGTCCACCTGCGCGCCGGTCCGCAGTTCAGCGATCGGGACCGGGCCGAGGATCTCGACGGTGATGCGCGCCAGCGCCCCACCGTCGTCGCCGCAGCCTTCCAGTTCCCTGGTCAGCAGCGCCGCCGGTGGTCCGAAGTGCTGCGCGTCCGGCGCCCACGGCCCGGCCGTGCTGTCGGTCGAGCTGAAGCCGTCGCCACTGGGCACGTAGAACGCGTCTGCCACTGCTGAACCTTTCGCGCGGATCCTTGCCGGCACCTTCCTACCCGATCGCGCACCGTGTCTTCGAGGGGCGCGGTGTCTTCGTGGCCTCGGCATCGTCGAGAGCTGCGGCGTCGTGGAGCGCTGCGGCATCGTCGAGGGCTGCGGCGTCCTCGACGGCCCCGGCACTTGACCGCGGCGGGCACCAAGGCGCAGAACTGGACGCTTCACCCGGCACGTTGTGGAGGCACCGTGGGACAGCCCCGTGTTGCGGACGAAGCCGACGTCCGCTGGATCACCTTCGACCGCCCGGAAAACGGCAACGCCCTGCACCTGGACGATCTGGAGCAGGTCGCCGAAGCCGTCCGCGGCGTGCACGGCCGGGCGCGGGCGATCGCGTTCACCGGCAGCGGGCACGTGTTCTCCGGCGGGATGCACCTGGACACCTTCGCCGAAGCAGGCCCGGACGACGGGCGAGCGGTGATCTCGCGGGTGCGCGACTGCCTCGCCGAAGTCCGGCACTGCGCGGTGCCGACCGTCGCGGTGCTCAACGGCCACTGCGTGGGCGCGGCGTTCGAGCTGGCGCTGGCCTGCGATCTGCGGGTCGCCCACCACGGGGTGCGCGTCGGGTTGCCCGAGGTCAAGCTCGGCATCCCGTCGGTGGTCGAGGCCGCGCTGCTGCACCAGTACATCGGCCTGTCCAAGGCCAAAGAACTCGTTCTGACCGGCGAGCTCTACCCGCTGGGCACCTTCGCGGGCCACGACCTCGCCAACCGCATGGTGGAACCGGGACGGTTGCGGACGGTGGCGCTGGAACTGCTGGCATCGGTCACCGCGCACACGCCCGAGGTGATCGCCGCGCAGAAATCGCTGTTCGAGACCTGGCTCAACGACGGCTTGCAGCGCAGCGTCGACACCAGCGTCGACGTGTTCGCCGAGGTCTTCCGCGAGCCCGCGACCGCCGAAGCCGTCGCGGCTTACCGCAGCAGCCGCCGGCCGAGCCGGCCCGCGCCGGAAGCAGGCTGACCGCACGCGCCCCGGCTCACGAGAAGCGGCCGACGAACCGCTTCTGCCAAGGCGTCTCCACGGCGCGCTTCGAGTAGTTCTCGCGCACGTAGGAGATCGGATCGTGCTCGGACGGCCCGTCCATCGCCACCAGGCAGGCCAGCGCCGTACCGGTGCGGCCGAACCCGCCGCCGCAGGCGATCTCGACCCGCTCGGTCGCCGAACGCTGCAGCGCCTCCCGCAGCGCCGCTTCGAAACCGGCGCGGTCGGTCGGCAACCAGAAGTCCGGCCAGCGCAGCCAGCGGCTCTCCCACTCCGTCTCCGGCGGCCTGCGCCCGCGCAGGTGCAGCGCGAAGTCGGGTTTCGGTCCGGCGGGCAACCCGTCTCGCAGCCCGCGGCCGCGCACCAGCCGCCCGGACGGCAAGCGCAGCACACCGGTCGCCGCAGGGTCCCAGGTCGTGTCCATCAGCCCAGCGTATTTCGCCGAACATCACAGCGAATGATCGGATGTTCGCCGCGAGCGACCTTTATCCACAATGGACCAAATCGGAAGCCGAGCCCAGCGCGGCGGAGCCGCCGCCCAGCAGAGCTTTCAGGCAACGAGCAAGGACCGGGCCTCACGTCTTCGCCACCGCGGCGTGCAGCGTCTCCGCGGCCATCCCGAGCCCGTCGAGCTGGGAGTAGTCGGCGTCCTCGTGCTCGATGTTGACGGCCATGTCGGAGTCCACTTCGGACAGAGCGGTCAGGAATCCGCTCCAGTACGCGACGTCGTGTCCGACGCCCACTGCGACGAACTTCCAGGCCGGGTCCTGCGGCCAAGCGTTGGCCCAGTGCCCGATACCGGTCGGGACCTTGCCGGGCGCATCGGCCGGCACCCGGGAGAACGACGTGTCCAGCACGCCGCGCACATCGGCTCCCGGGCAGATCTCGGCGTCCTTGGCCGCAGCGTGGAACACCAGCGGCCCGAGGTGGCGGATGCAGGCCGCGACGTCCATGCCCTGCCACATCAGGTGCGAAGGGTCCATCTCGGCACCGACGTTGGTCGCACCGGTCAGCTCGACCAGCCTGGTCAGCGTCACCGGGGAGAACACCAGGTTGTGCGGGTGCATCTCGACCGCGACCCGCACGTCGCGGGCCCGCGCCAGCCCGTCGATCTCCGTCCAGAACTCGGCGGCCACGCCCCACTGGTAGTCCAGCACGTCCAGGTAGACGCCGTCCCACGGGTTCACCACCCACGACGGGTATTTCGCCGCCGGGTCGGAGCCGGGAGTGCCGGACATGGTCACCACGTTGCGCACCCCGAGCAGCCCGGCGAGTTCGATGGTGCGGCGCAGGTCGTTCGCGTGCTTCGGGCCGACGCCGGGTAGCGGGTTGAGCGGGTTTCCGTTGCAGTTGAGCCCGGTCAGCTCCATGCCTCGCGCGGCGAAGCCCGCCAGGTAGTCCCGCCTGGCGGCCTCCGAGGACAGCAGCAGGTCCACCGGGCAGTGCGGCGCTGGCAGGAAACCACCGGTGTTGACCTCGACCGAGCTCAACCCGTTGGCCGCGAGCACGTCGAGGACGTCTCCGAGCGGGCGGTCGTGCAGACAGGCGGTGTAAGCGCCGAGTTTCAGCGGCATCGCGGTACCTCCGGTTCAGGCGACCTCGACCGCGGCGCCGCCGTCCTCGGCGGAGCGCACGACGGCGCGGATCACGTTCATGGTGTGCAGGGCGTCGGCGAAGGTGGCGCACGCGGGCAGCGGGTCGGCGATGCCCGCGATCTGATCGAGGAACGCGCGGCACTGGTACACGAACATCTCCGCGTTGCCGCCGCCGTTGCCCGGCGCCTGCATCGGGTAGCCGCCCGCGAAGTAGGGCAGCTGTGGCCCGGCGATGACCTGCCGGGCACCGCGGGTGCGCGCTTCGGGCTGCGCGTCGTCGAAGGTGTACTCCGCCGGGCGGTGCCAGTCGAACGACGCCCGCCCGGACACCCCGCAGGCAT
Organism: Saccharopolyspora galaxeae; assembly: GCF_016526145.1. Classification (GTDB taxonomy): domain Bacteria; phylum Actinomycetota; class Actinomycetes; order Mycobacteriales; family Pseudonocardiaceae; genus Saccharopolyspora_C; species Saccharopolyspora_C galaxeae. Next base: position 6,661 of record NZ_JADDUE010000018.1, on the reverse strand, counting down.
CGACGGCCAGCCCGTTGGGCATTCCGAACGCGGTGCGCGAAACGGAGAACGAGCCGGTGATCCCGGAGCCGAACCGCGCGGTGAACGCCGCGGTGTCCTCGTTGCCGACCTCTCCCAGCTCGGCACCGACCGGAGCCGGTTCGTGCCCGACCACCGGGCCGAGCGGAACCGGCCGCTGCGGGATCTGCGTGGACAGCAGCCCGCCGGTGACCGACGAGATCGGGCCGCAGATGTGCTCGGCGACGTCGATGAGGTGCGCCCCGAGGTCGCCGAGCGCGCCGCTGCCGGGGCCGCCGTTGAACCGCCAGCTCAGCGGACCGCGCGGGTCGGCGGCGTAGTCGGCCCAGTAGCGGCCGTTGAACAGGCTCAGCTCGCCCAGTTCGCCGTCGCGCACGTGCCCGCGGATCGCGGCGAGCGCCGGTGAGCGGCGGTAGGTGTAGCCGACCGAGGTCACCACGTCGCCGGCTCGTTCGGCGGCCACCATCGCCTCCGCGTCGGCGATCGAACCGGCCAGCGGCTTCTCGCACAGCACGTGCTTGCCCGCGCGGATCAGCTCTTCGGCGATCGGCCGGTGCAGGTCGTTGCCGACGACGATGCTGACCGCGTCGATCGACGGGTCCGCGGCGATCGTCTCCCAGCCGGAGACCGCCCGCTCGTAGCCGTAGCGGCGGGAGCGTCGGCGGCGAGATCGGGGTCGGCGTCGGCGATCGCGGCCAGCCGCACCGGCGGCAGCCCCGCGCCGAAAACCGTGTTGACCTGCCGATAACCGGCCGCGTGGCTGCGCCCGGCCATGCCGGCGCCGATCACGGCGACCGACAGCGGTTGCTCGGACATCGGGTGGAGTCCTCTCGTCGCCCGAGGCCGGGCCCGGAGGGGCGACCGGAGTCGGGGAGGTGCGGGAGCGGGAAGAGTTCTACCGAAACGTTTCGGTAACCTGCGACGGCAGACACTAGGCAGCTATGGTCCTTATGTCAATACATACTCAGCGGGTCTCGGGCCCCGCGCACAGGAGGTCAGCCAAGTGCCCACCAACTCCGGCCGGGCGACGATCGTGGACGTCGCCCGCGCCGCCGGGACCTCGGTCTCCTCGGCCTCGGTCGCGCTGCGCGGCGCTTCCGGCGTCTCGGAGCCGACCAGGGAACGCATCCTGGAAGCCGCGCGACGGCTCGGCTTCCGCGCCGACCGGCAAGCCAGCCTGCTGCGCAGGCAGCAGCCGCGGGTGCTGGGCGTGACCTTCGCACTGGACCAGCCCTTCCACACCGACGTGGTGGACAACCTCTATCGCGCCGCGGACGGCTGCGAGCACGACCTCGTGCTCAGCGCGGCGACCGCGACCCGCTCGGAGACCGACGCCGCCGAGAGCCTGTTGCGGGACCGGGCCCGCACGCTGCTGCTGATCAGCCCGGCGTTGTCCGAGCGGCAGCTGGCCGAGCTGACCACTCGGGCATCAGTGGTCACCATCGGCTCGCAACTGCGGGCGGGCCAGGCGGATTCGGTGCGCGCCGACGATCAGCAGGGCATCACCGACGCCGTCGAGCACCTCGTCTCGCTGGGCCATCGCGACATCGCCTACGCCGACGGCGGGGACTGCGCCATGAGCGCGGTCCGCCGCGCGGCGTACGCCGAGGCGATGCGAACGCGCGGACTCGAGCCCCGGGTCATCGGCGGTGCACCCACCGAGGAATCCGGGATCGGGATCGCGGATCACCTGCTCGCGCAGGGCGGCCCGCCCACGGCGGTGCTCGCGCACAACGACATGATCGCGCTCGGCCTGCTGCTGACCCTGCGTTCGCGGGGAATCGCGGTGCCCGGCGAGGTTTCCGTTGTCGGCTACGACGACACCCGGACCGCCGCGCTGGCGACGGTCCGGCTCACTTCGGTGAGCCAGGACGCGGCCCGGCTGGCCCGGACCGCGGTCGAACTCGCGACCACCGAGGGAGAGGAACCGTCCGGGCAGGACGTGGTGGTGCCGACGCGCCTGGTCGTGCGGGACACCACGGGACCGCCGCGGGAGTGAAGGTCCTTCGTGGACGGAATCTCCGGGTCACGGCTGCACCGTCACCTCCCGCAGGCCCGCGTTGCCCTCGCCTTCCGGGTTGGTGAGCTCGACGCGGACGAACCGCGCCGTGCGGCCTTCCGGCATTTCCGGCGCGGCTTCCCGGAAGTGCACACCGTCCACAGAGGTCAGCAGGCGCGACGACACCGGCTTCGTGTCCGTCCACTGTGGCGTGATGCGGGAGATCCGCTGCGGTGCGCCGAGATCGACGGTCAGCGATCCCGGGCCGGTGGCGTCCAGTTCCCATGTCGTGGCGGGGCTGCCGTCGACCGCGGCTTCGGCGTACTTGCCCGCGTCCTCGGACGTGGCGGTCGCGGTCTTGCAGCGCGCGAGGTCGTCGGTCGGAGCACGGTCCGGGCGGCGGGTCTTGAGGCTCAGCGGCGCCGCCTCGCTCACGACGTGCGCACCGTCGGGCGCGTGCACCGTGAACGGCTCTCCCCCGCGGAGTTCGACGGTGCTCGTCTCCGGGCCGACGCGGACGTCGAAAGTCCTGCCCTGCCAATGCAATTCGGTCAGCTCGACGCCTCGCGGCAGCTGCGGCGGCAGCATCGGGTCGAGCGCGACGCCGTCCGCGCGCCAGCGCAGGCCGGTCAGCCCGAAGGTGAACACCTGCGAATACCCGCCGCCTCCGGTCAGGAAGTTCAGCGCGGGCGCACCGGCGCCCTCCCCCGCCTGATCCCCGCGCGCCTCGGAGAACTGCGCGAACGGTTCCCGCACGAACGGCCGGATCGAGCGGTTCAGGTAGGTGTTGGTGGCGCAGCCGGGTTCGCCTGCCGCGGCGGCGTCGATCGCGTGCACCGCGTCGGTCATCGCCGGGCCGTCCGGATCGGTGCGCGGCGCGTAGTAGTCCAGCGTGTTCGCCGCCGCCTCCGGCGACATCGGCCATTCCAGCGGGTATTGCAGCAGCACCGTGTCGGCCTGCTTGATCTTGCCCCCCTGGTAGCCGTCGTACTGCTGGAACACCTGCTGCTGCGGGTCGAACGGGATGCGCAGCTTGTCGGCGATCTCGGTCCACTGCGGGGGTGCCTGCCCGCCCAGCACGCGAGCGGCTTCCGCCGCCTGGCGCAGCGCGGTGGCCGCTCCGGCGTTGGTGAAAACCCCGTCGTTGACGCCGTTGCTGTATTCGTCGGGCCCGGCGACGTTGTTGATCGAGTAGCTGCCGTCCGGGTTCGGGGTGACCCGGCCGGTCCAGTACTCCGCGATGCTCTGCAGCACCGGCCACCCGTGCTCGCGCAGCCACTGCCGGTCACCGGTGGCCAGGTAGTACTGCCACGCCGCCAGCGCCACGTCGCTTTGCAGGTGGTTCTGCGTCCGGCAGTGCGGCGGATCCCAGCTGTGGCAGTCCTTCTCCAGATCACCGGTGTCCGCGCTGGTCCACGGGTAGAAGGCGCCGCGCTGGCCGAGAGCGGCCGCGTTGGCGCGCGCGGCGGGCAGCGTCTTCTCGCGGTACTCGACCACCGATTTGGCCAGTTCCGGGTGTTGCAGCAGCAGGCTCGGGTACATCCACAGCTCGGTGTCCCAGAAGATCAGGCCCGCGTAGTTGTCGCTGCTGAGCCCGGCGGGCGGGATGCTGGTGTCCTGCCCTTCGCGCACGCTCGACAGCAGCGCGTACTGCGTCGAGCGCAACGAGTTCTGCAGGTCCGGGCGCCCCGGGACGCGGATGTCGCTGTCCCACAGCCGCAGCCACCGCTGGACGTGCTCGCTGAACAGGTCCTGCCAGCCGCGGCGGGCGGCGTCGTGCGAGGCCGACACGGCCGAAGTGGCGTGCTGCGGCGAGGTGTCGACGCCGACGAACTTGCCGAGCTCGTAGGTTTCGCCCTGTTCGACGGGGAAATCCACGGTGTGCTCGGCGGTCAGCCCGTCGACGCTGCGCCGGTGCTCGGTGACGTCCACGCCCGAGCCCGGCCGCAGCGTCGATGCCACGGTCCCCTTGGCGCCGACACCGTCGGTGGAGAACCCGACCCGGACCGTGTCGCCGTTCGCGTCACCACCGGTCGGCTGCATCCGGCGCGCGCCTGCGCCGTCGATCGCGTCGGTGACCCGCGCCTGGCCGTCCCAGTGCGGGGTCATCCGGACCCGCACCGCGCCCACGCGCTCGTGCGCGCGGTCGGCCACCACCTCGTAGACCAGGTCGGTGGCCCGGCCGTCCGGGGCGGTCCAGGTCAGCTCGGTGCGCAACAGTCCACATCGGACGTTGAGGGTCTGCCGGTAGTGCGAGATCTGCTCCGGCGGCGTGTATGCGCCGTATTCCTGGTCGCCGACGCCGACGCCGAGCGTCGACCAGGTTGGGATCGCCGCGATCGAGTGCCGGTCCTTCGGCGTCTGGTCCGTCGGCGCGAGCCCGTAGAGCCCGGCGACGAAAGCACCGTCGAGCCGCGGCGTCTTCAGCGGATACCCGGTCTCCTCGCCGGTGGCCATGTAGCCCATCCCGGCGGGCGGCACCCGCTGCCCGAGGTAGCCGTTGCCGACGAAGGCGTGCCGGGTGTAGGTGTTGTCGAACTCGCCGGTGGACAGCTCCCATCCCGGCCCGGCGGCGCAATCGGCGGGCGGCTGGGCCGGAACGGCTTGCATCGGAGTGGGGGCCACCGTGGTCGCGATCGCCAGCACGGTGCCGCCGAACACTCCCCCGAAGCGCGTCAGTCGCATGGAGACACCTTTGTCCTGGGCCGGCACGAACAGCCGGAGAGCCAACACTCTGTCACGGGTTCAGTCAATACCGGGTTCGCGGCGCAGTTCCCGGTTCGGCGGGCGCCGGGCGGCGAAACCATCTCGTCAAGCGAGTTCGTGCACTTCCAGCGAGATGACCTCGACCCGGCCTCCAGCGGAGAACAAGCACAGGCGGTCCGCACCCGCATCCGGCAGCACCAGGTCGGTGAGCACCGCCTGCCCCCGGTCCCCGAACACCTCTACGCAGCAGCGGTCCGCGAGCAACCGGATCCGCAGCACCTCGCCCGCCGGGTCCAGCGGCGTGCCGTGCCGTGCCGGGAACGTGGGGCCGACCGGTGCCGATCCGGACTGCGTGCGATCGACGAAGAGCTCGCCCGCATCCGCGTCGTAGCCCACTCGGGTGCGCCGTCCACCGCCGGAGAACACGTCGAACCCGAACGCGCTCGCCGTCCCGAGCCGGAACTCGGCGACGACGTCGAGCGCGGTTCCGGTGAACTCCGGCGCCGATTCGCCGACGACGCCTCGCCATCGCCGCACCCCCGCACGCCGGGACTCCAGCTCGGCGACCGGCTGCTGGGTCAGCAGCACCCCGGAAGCGGTCGCGGTGAGGCCGACCTGCCGCGGCGCGGTCATCGCTCCGCGCCAGGGATCCGTGGGCACCTGCTCGGCGTAGTCCCAGTTGCTCAGCCAGCCGATCAGCAGCCGCCTGCCATCCGCGGCTGGAACGTCCGAAAAGGACTGCGGAGCGTAGAAGTCGGCTCCCCGCTCGGCCCAGCGGATCCCGTCGGCCGGGCCCTGCGCGGAAAAGGTGGTCCCGTCGAAGTCGCCGAGGAAGTACTGCGTGGCCGAACCGCCGGCGGGACCGCCGGGGTTGATGCTGACGATCAGCACCCACCGCGTGTCCGCCGGGTCACCGTCCACCGGCAGCTCGAACAGGTCCGGGCACTCCCACACGCCGCCGTGCGCGCCTTCTGCGGCGCCGAACTCGCTGAGCCGGTGCCATTCCCGGAGGTTCGGCGAGCCGTAGAACACGATGCGGTCCCCGGCCGCGAGCAGCAGGATCCACTGCGCGGACCGCCCGTGCCAGAAGACCTTCGGGTCGCGGAAGTCTTCGACGCCCGGGTTCGGGATGACCGGGTTGCCTTCGTACTTGGTCCAGGTGCGCCCGCGGTCGGCGCTGTGCGCGATGCTCTGCTGCTGGGTTTCGCCCGCGCTGGTGTAGATGGCGACCAGTCCCGCGCCGCCGTCGAAGAACCCGCTGGTGTCGTGGTGGTCGACCACGGCGCTGCCCGAGTAGACCTCGCCGAGCTCGTCCGGCCGCAGCGCGACGTCCAGCTCCTGCCAGCGGACCAGGTCGGTGCTGACCGCGTGCCCCCAGCTCAGGTTCGCGTGCGCCGTGCTTTCCGGGTTGTGCTGGAAGAAGAGATGGTACTCGCCGTCGTGGTGCACCAGGCCGTTCGGGTCGTTCATCCAGTTGCGCGCCGGGGTGAAGTGCACCGCCGGTCGCCAATGCGGTGTCGCCGCGGCGCGAGCCGGTGCCGGGGTGAGGCCCAGGCCGAGCAGGGCTCCGGTGCCGACGAGGAAACCGCGGCGGTTCAGCGCCCGGCCACCGGGTGTCGTTGCGGCCCTGAAAGCGTCCGATCGCTGCTGCCATGCGGGTTGGTCGCGCACTCGATCCTCCTTGATCAAGCCTTCCGATCAGAGCGTTGTGCTGCGGTTGGGACTCGGCCGACATCACCGCGCGTTCTCGGAACCTGCGTTCGCTGAGGAGCATCAGCTGCTTGACGCAGGAACTCGGATTCCTGGGGAGCCCTAGGTGTATTGCCCTGTGAGGTTGTGAATGCGTTGGGCTGGTGTGTGGCCGTTGAGGGAGGTGTGGGCGCGGTGGTGGTTGTAGGTGTGTAGCCAGGGGTCGAAGGCGTTGCGGCGTTGGGTTTC
>NZ_JADDUE010000017.1 GCF_016526145.1 Saccharopolyspora galaxeae | reverse complement strand
AAACCCAACGCCGCAACGCCTTCGACCCCTGGCTACACACCTACAACCACCACCGCGCCCACACCTCCCTCAACGGCCACACACCAGCCCAACGCATTCACAACCTCACAGGGCAATACAGCTACCCGACCACCTATGCAGACCGAGATCGAAGATCTCAACGGCGCTTCTTGGCGGGGACTGGCTTCAGTTGCCGCTCGCACTCGCAATTGCTGTCGTAGATCGCTTCCGCGGTGATCGTCGGGCCGTCGTTGAGCCCGGTCACGATGGTCTCGCCGCGGCGCGACTCGGTGAGCCAGATCTGGTTCTCGTCGGTGAACGCGACCTCGTCCTCGGTGAGCCCCATGGCCGCGCGCAGCGTGCCCGCCAGCCACGCGGCGACTTCTTCGGGGGAGTGCATCACCTCGTCCGGATCGAGCATCCGCCGCTCCGGCGCGGTCAGCGCGTTCGAGAGCGTGGATCGCTCCACGTATCCGTGGTGGTGCAGGCCGTTCGCGTGCTGCGGCATGTCTCCCCTTTCTTGGCCGAACCCTCCCCAACGTAGCCGCACGCCGCGCCCGCGATCGAGCACCCGGGCCATCCCGGCTACGGACCGGGGCATTCCAGTTCGAGCGCGGCGCTGATGTGCTGGTGCGCCCGGGCGGTGGTGAGCAGCTCGGCGAGCCAGCGGCTGGAGAGCCCTTCGACCAGAACCGTCAGCCGCTCGGCCGCGGGCTCCGGGTCCACTCCGGGATCGACGCTGCCGTCCTGCTGACCTTCCGCGACGAGGCTAACGACCGTGCTCCGCCACGTCCGGCTCGCCGCGTCGACGGCCGCGCGCAGGCTCGGGTCGAACACGGCGGCGGCGCGGAATTCGTTCCACACCGCCGAGTTCGTCCGCACCTGGGCGGTGTCCTGGAACTCGCTGGTGAGCTGGTGCTCGAGCCGGGCGCGGCCGGGCAGGCCGTCCGGTGCCCGGGTGTAGCCGCCCGCGCGCTCGTCGACGAACTCCATGGTCGCGGCGAGCAGGCCCGCCCGGCTGGTGAAGTGGTAGTACAGCAGCGTCGTCGACACTTCCGCTTCGGCCGCGACGGCGTCGACGCGCAGCCCGCGGATGCCGCTGCTCGCGATCACCCGGCAGGTGGCTTCGAGCAGCAGTGCCTGCCGATCGGCGGTGCTGAGCCTGGTTCTGCGGCTCATCGCCGTGGCTGCTGCTGGGTGGCGCAGTGGATACCGCCGCCACCTTCGGCGATGTGATCGATGCGGACTCCTACGACCTCGCGTCCCGGGTACAGCTCCCGGAGGATACCGGCGGCCCGGTCGTCCGCGGCCCGGTCGCCGAAGGCCGGCGCGATCACGGCGCCGCCGGCCACGTAGTAGTTGATGTAGGAGCCGAAGAAGTCCTCGCCGTGCCTGCCGATCGCGCCCGGATCGGGCCGCGGCAGGTCGACGATCTCCGGTTCCCGGCCCGCCGCGTCCGTGGTGCTCGTCAGCACGGCGCGAGCCTGGTGGTACTGCTCCGAGTCCGCTGGCCCGGGCCGGTCGAGCAGCATCGTTCCCGGCGAGGTGCAGCGAACCAGACCGTCCACATGGGAATCGGTGATGTCCGCGCCGCGCACGCCGGGGAACCAGATGACCTTCCGCGCGCCGAACGCGGCCTTGAGGCCGGCTTCCAGTTCTGCGCGGGACCGTCCCGGATTCCGGTTGTCGTTGACGATGGAGCTCTCGGTCGCCAGCAACGTGCCATCGCCGTCGACTTCCAGTGCGCCGCCCTCGGTGACCAGCGGAGCCGGGATGCGCGGGATTCCGAAGTGCTCGAGCAGCCGCCGCGCCACCTTCCCGTCCGCGGGGTGGCGCTGCTTGCCGCCCCAGCCGTTGAAGCGCGTGTCCACACCGGCCAATCCCGACTCGGTGCGCACGAACGTCGGACCGGTGTCGCGCAGCCACAGGTCGTCGACCGGAACGGGCAGCACTTCGACGGCGCCGCCGCAGGCACGACGCGCGTCGTCGGCTTCGTCCGGACGCGCGAGCAGCACGACGGGCTCGAAGCGGGCGATGGCGCGTGCCAATCCGGCGATGTCGCCGCGCACGCTCGGCAGGTCACGTCCCCACGGCGCGTACCGCGACGGCCAGCCCATGAAGGTCCGCTCGTGCGGTGTTTCCTCGGCAGGCATCCGGGTTTCCCCGGCAGGCACCCGGCTTTCTTCGGCAGGCACCCGGGTGGTCGCGGACGTTCCGGTGCTCGCAGCACCGGTTCCGGGACCTGCGAACGAAGCGCAGGCGGTCCCGAGCCAGCCCAGTGCGCAGCGACGGCTCAGCATGATCAGCACTCCCTACTTACTGAAAACTCAGTAAGTAAACTTACACGCAGGGCTCACCCGCGGAAAGGAACGCGCGATCGCGCGGCCCGGAGCTCACTGCCCGACCTGGCGCCCCTCGGGATGTACCGGGCAGCTCGGCCGGGCCGGGCAGCGTGGGCAGTCGGAGTTCTCGGTGGCGAGGAACGCCGGGCCGACGCTGGAGGCCGCGGCATCGTGCACCACGTCCAGCCACACTCGCAAGCGGTCCTCGTCCAGGCCCGGCTGCTCTCGTTCGGTCCACTGCCCGTCCCGGGAGGACTTGGCGACGTAGAGCAGGCGGGCACCGCCCGGCTGCGGCCCGCCACCGGCATCGGGCCGGCCACCGTCGTCCGTGAACGCGCCAGCGTCCGAGAACGCCCCCAGCGCCGCCGCGAGCTGGTAGACCGCCAGCTGCGGGTGCTCCTGCGCCTCGTTGCCGCTGACCGGCGACTTGCTCGTCTTGATGTCCACCACGACGGGCCGGCCGCCCGGGTCCGCCTCCAGCCGGTCGACGCGGCCGCGCAGCCGCAGCTTCGGGCCGCCTTCCCGCCCGGGGACGGTCAGGTCCAGGTCGCGTTCCACGCCCACCTGGGTCAGCTCGTCCCGGGAGGTCGCCAGCCAGCCCAGGAACGCTTCGACCATGCCTTCCACCCGCCGGCGTTCGTGCCGGGAGAACCACGGCGCACCGGCGTCCACGTGCTTCCACGCCTCGTCCAGCGCGCGGCGCAGCTGCTCGCGATCGGCGCCTTCGGCGGCGGTCTGCACCAGGGCGTGCACCAGCGAGCCGGTGATCGAGGCGAGTTCGGCGGCGTCCTCACCGCCGTGGCGCTGCACCATCCAGCGCAGCGGGCACTTCGCCAGCACGTCCACTGTGGATGGTGAGACGCGGACCGCTTCGTCCTCGGTGATCAGCGGCTCGGCCGTGGACGTCTCCGGCAGGCCGTACCAGGCGTCCGGGTGCGCGCCGGGCACGCCCGTCGCGGCCAGCCGGGCCAGCTGCGCGGCGGCCCGCTCCCGGCGGCCGGGCTTGGCCTCGCCGTCGCAGACCACGCGGCGCAGCTCCGCGACGAGTTCGGCCAGCACCAATCCCCGCTGCGGGCGCAGCATCGGACGCTGCTCCTGTTCCCCGGTCGCGACGCCCTCGAGCTCGTCGAGGAAGCGGGAGGGCTGCTCGTCCTCCCCGCGCACCGCGCTGACCAGCAGCGAACTCCGCGCGCGGCCTGCGGCCACCAGCAGCAGGCGGCGCTCCTCGGCCAGCAGCGGCGCGGTCGCCGACACCCCGCCGTCCACCCCGGAGGCAACGTCCACCAGCCGCTCGGTGCCCAGCAGTGAACCGCGCAGCCGCAGGTCCGGCCAAACCCCTTCCTGCACCCCGGGAATCGCCACGACTTCCCACTCACGCCCGCCGGAGGCGTGCGCGGTCAGCACCGCGACCGCGTCCCCGGCCGGGGCCGAGGGCGCCAGCGAGCTGCCCGCGATCTGCTGCCGCCGCAACTCGTCCACGAAGCCGGTGATGTCCGAGCCGGGCAGCCGGTCCGCGTACTCCGCGGCCGCCTCGAACAGCGCCACCACCGCGTCCAGGTCCCGATCCGCCTGCGCGCCCGCGATACCGCCGCGCTCGGACAGCGTCAGCCAGCGCTGCTCCAGGCCGCTGGCCTTCCACACGCGCCACAGCGCCTCTTCGACGCCTTGGTGGGCCACCTCGCGCGCGGTCGCGAGCAGCGCGGCCAGCCGCCGGGCCGGGCGCGCGGCCTCCTCTTCCAGCCCGGCGAGGCGGTCGCCGTCGTGCAGCACCTCCACCAGCAGCTCACCGCTGGAGCGCTGACCGCTCGCCGCGGTCTCCAGCCTGCGCAGCCCGCGCCGCAACTTCCGCAGCGCCAACGGGTCCACCCCGCCGAGCGAGGACGACAGCAGCGCCTCCGCGGTGTCCGGATCCAGCGACTCCGGCCGCGCCGCGCACCGCAGCAGCGTCAACAGTGGACGGACGGCGGTGCGCTGGCCGAGCGGCACGTCGTCCACCGGCAGCACCAGCGGAACCCCGGCCGCCAGCAGCGCCCGCCGCAGCACCGGCAGCGACTGCCCGGTGGAGCGCACGATCACCGCCATGTCCGACCACGGCACCCCGTCCAGCAGGTGCGCCCGGCGCAACTGGTCGGCCACCCACGCAGCTTCCTGCGCCTGCGAGCCCAGCAGCCGCACCTGCACCGAACCGCTCGAACCCGCGGGGTTCAGCTCGCGCTGCGGACCCGCGCCGGGCAGCCCCGCGGCCAGCCTGCCGACCGCGGTGTGCACGGCCGCGGACATCCGCCTGCCCGCGGTGAGCACTTCGGTGCGGTCCGGCTCGGACTCGGTCAGGCAGCGGGAATCCGCGCCGCGGAAGGAGAAGATGGCCTGATCGGGATCGCCCGCGAGCACGAACTCCCGCGCACCCCCGGCGAGCCTGCTGATCAGCCGGTACTGCTGCGGGTCGAGGTGCTGCCCGTCGTCCACCAGCAGGTGGCGCACCCGGGACTGCTCATCGGCGAGCAGGCCGGAATCCCCGCCGAACGCGCCGAGCGCGCTGTTGACCAGCGCCGCGGCCTCCAGCGCGCCATCGCCGAGGGACACCGTCCGCTCGTACTGCACGCCGAAGCGTCCGGCGGCGACCCACTCAGGGCGGTCGTGCTGCGAGCCGAGCGCGATCAGGCGCTCCGGAGGGATGTCGCGTTCGGAAGCGCGGGTGAGCAGGTCGCGCAGTTCCCCGGCGAAGCCCTCCAGCGGCAGCGCGCCGCGCAACGGCTCCGGCCAGTTCCCGGCGCCGTCCTCGATGTCGCCGTCCAGCAGGTCGCGCACCCAGGCGTCGTACTGCGGGCCGCTGAGCATCCGCGGCGGCGGCTCCTCCGCCCGCAGCGCTTGCGCGCGCAGCACCGCGTAGGCGTAGGAGTGCACCGTGCGCACCAGCGGTTCCTGCGCGGTGCGCAGCCCGGCGCCATCGGTGAGCCGTTCGGTGATCGCCGCGCGCATCCGCGAAGCCGCCGCCCGGCCCGAGGTCAGCACCAGCACGTTCTCCGGCGGCACCGCGCGGCTGCGGATCCGCTCGGCCGCGGCCTCGGCCAGCAACGTGCTCTTCCCGGTCCCCGGTCCGCCGAGAACGCGCAGGAATCCGCCGTCGTTGTCCAGCACCCGGCGCGCGGGCTCGTCCCACTGCGGCGCGCGAGCACCACCGGAGCGCCGGACCAGCATCGGGGCGCTGTCCGGGGGCTTCGCAGGAGACGATTTCGGGGCGGTCACGGCCCGATGGAACCACGAGCCACCGACATCGATCACCCGACCCGCGGCGCCGCCCGGGAAAAAGGGCAATTTCCCATTGTGCCGCGGATCACTTCCGCGTTTTCCGATGTGGACCGAACAATTCGCTGGCCAGGTCCGATACAGGCCGGGAAAGAGGTGGTGCATCGACCGGCCGATGGGAGCAGATCCCTCTTACTTTTGGTGGTACGAACCAATTTCGGATTCTGCGAAGGTGCGCGGTGCCACGGACCCCGCCGTGGCCGACGATCTCTCCCCGAAGGAGGACCAGTGGGCAAGCTCGGCAAGCACCTGCTCACCCTGGCAGGCACCGGTGTCGCCGTCACCTGCGCCGCGGCGCTGAGCGCGGGCCCCGCGCTGAGCGCGCAGCAGGCCCCGGCACCGGCGGCGGAAAGCCCGGTCGCCGCCTCGCCGTACCTCTACAACGGCTGGGGCTCCCCGCCGTCACCGTCCGAGGTGCAAACGGCCAGCGGCATCAAGGACTTCACGCTCGGGTTCATCCTTTCCGACGGCGGCTGCAACCCGGCATGGGACGGCACCAGGCCGCTGGACGGCCAGGACAAGGCCACCGTCGAGGAGATCCGCGCGGGCGGCGGTGACGTCATCCCGTCGATCGGCGGCTGGAGCGGCAACAAGCTCGGCGAGGCGTGCACCGACGCGCAGTCGCTGGCCGGGGCCTACCAGAAGGTGATCGACGCCTACGGCCTCAAGGCCATCGACATCGACATCGAATCCACCGAGGTGGAAAACCCCGAGTCGCGAAACCGCGTGATCGAGGCGCTGAAGATCACCAAGGAGGCCAACCCCGGGCTCAAGACCGTCGTCACCTTCGGCACCACCACGACCGGCCCGAACGAGAACGGCAAGGCGATGATCGCCAAGGCCGCGGAGATCGGTGCGGAGATCGACGTGTGGACGCAGATGCCGTTCGACTTCAACGGCAGCGACATGGCCCAGGACACGATCACCACCACCGACGCGCTCAAGGACCTGCTCAAGCAGTCGTTCGGCTACGACGGCGCCGCCGCCTACGCGCACGCGGGCATCTCGTCGATGAACGGCAACACCGACCAGCAGGGCGAGCACGTGGACGTGGCGGCGTTCCAGAAGATGGCCGACTACGCCAAGCAGAACGGGCTCGGCCGGTTCACCTTCTGGTCGGTCAACCGGGACCGGCCGTGCACCGGCGGCGGAGCCGACAGCTGCGGCGGCGCCGAGCAGCAGCCGTGGGAGTTCTCCGGAATCGTGGCCGGTTTCGCCGGCTGAACGACGCCGGACGGACCGCGAGCCGCGCGCCGCGGTCCGTCCGGAACCCACTGCCGTTCCCGCGCTCAGCACGAAGCCCCGGCGCATCCCCGAACTTCCAGCGGTATTTCCAGGTCCCGGCCCCGCATTCGTCGATTCCACGTGCCGATCACCGGTCGACGACAGCGCGATCCCGGAGCCGTTGCGCCGACCGGAGCAGCACGCGTTCCCGCGGACAAGCAGTTGATCTTCGTGTGCTAACCTCGCGAAGGTTTCGTGCGGACAACGGCGGATGGGGGCATGGCGGAAAACCCGGCGTTCGAGCAACCGGCGTTCGATCACCCGGCAGCACCAGTTCCGTTCGCCGCACCCCGCGAACCCGTGTCGCGGCCCGCGCCCGCGTTCCGCGCCGCCGAGACCCCGCGTCGCACGTCGCCGCGGGCACCGGCACCGCGAACACGGGTGGGACGTAGTGCAGAAGTTGGACGACTGGCGCAAAGGCCGCCGCAGCCTCCGCGACCGGCTCTACGGCGTGGTGCTGATCCCCGGCATCGCGCTGCTGGTGCTGTGGTCGATCGTCAGCGGCCTGACCCTCTACGACGGTTTCCACCTGCGCGGCATCGCCTCCGGTGTGCGGGACGTGTCGCTGCCCGCGATGCGGGTGCTGGCTTCCGCGCAGAAGGAACGCACCCTCAGCTCGCTGGAGCTCACCGCCCGCGGCTCCACCGGTGAACGCCTTGCGCGGCAACGGGAAACGACCGATCGCGCGCTGGCGAAGATGCGGGCCACCGCGGATCCGGCGGCGGCCCCCGCGGGCGTACGCGAGCGGATGCGCGCGCTCGACGGCGTGATCCGCGAGCTGCCCGCGGTGCGCGCGCAGGTCGACGGCGGGCAGACCGACCGGGCACGGGTCCACGCCTACTACGACGGGTTCCTCGACACCGGCTCCGCCCTGTTCGAAGCGCAGGCGCGGTTGTTCCCGGACGCGGCGGTCTCCCGCAGCGGAATGCGGGCCAGCGAGCTGTTCACCGCCGCGGACCGGATGGCGCGAGCTGCGTCGCTGGCCTCCGACGGTCTCCGCGCGGACCTGTTCACCGAGCCCGACCACCTGGCGTTCGCGCAGTTCACCGGGTCCTACCACCTGGAGTTGGAGAGCGCGGCCCGGAACTTGGCACCGGCGCAGGCCGGCCACTACGCCGACATCCTCGCGACGCCGCACTTCCGGCACCTGGTGGATCTGGAGAACCGGATCGTCGCGCGCGGCGCGTGGACGCCCGCGGGCAGCGGCGAGGACGCCACCCCGCCCGAGATCGACGTGGCGGACTGGCTGACCACCAGCGATCTGGTCGCCGACGACCTCAGCTCGCTGGCTTCCGCGCAGGCCCAGCGCACCGCCGCGGACGGGTTGGCCGCGGGCGACCGCAGGCTCGGCCAGGTGGCGGTGGGCAGCGTGGTCGCGCTGGTCGTCATGCTGCTGGCGACCTTGGTGGCGCTGCGGGTCTCGCGCAGCCTTTCCCGGCGGTTGAACGGCCTGCGGGACGACGCGCTGGTGCTCGCCGACGGGCAGCTGCCGGAGATCGTGGCCCGGCTGCGCCGCGGCGAGCGGGTGGACATCGCCCACGAGGTCGCGCGGCTGGATTACGGCCGCGACGAGATCGGGCAGGTCGCCGAGGCGTTCAACACCGCTCAGCGCACCGCGGTCGGCGCGGCGGTGCGGGAATCGCAGGCGCGCGAAGGCGTGCACACCGTGTTCCTCGGCATCGCCGGGCGCAGCCAAGCGCTCGTGCACCGGATGCTGACCATGATCGACCGGCTGGAGCGGGAGGAGACCGATCCGGACCGGATGACGCTGCTGTTCGGCCTGGACCACCTGGCCACCCGCGCCCGGCGCAACGCGGAGAATCTGATCATCCTCGGCGGCGGGCAGCCCGGCCGCCGCTGGTCCCGGCCGATCGAGCTGGCCGACGTGCTGCGCAGCGCGGTCGCCGAGACCAAGCACTACGCGCGGGTGCACGTGCAGAAACCGCCGGAGCTGGCGCTGCACGGCGATTCGGTCGCCGACACCGTGCACCTGCTGGCCGAGCTGCTGGACAACGCGACCGCGTTCTCCCCGCCGGATTCGCGGGTCGGCGTGCGCACGCACACCTCGGCGCACGGTGTGGTCGCCGAGGTCGAGGACCGCGGGCTCGGCATGTCCGACGAGGACCGGGACGCGGCGAACGCGATGCTCGCCGACCCGCCGGAGTTCGACGCGATGGCGCTGCGCTCGGACAGCAGGCTCGGGCTGTTCGTCGTCGCCCGGCTCGCCGCCCGGCACGGCATCGCGGTGGAGCTGCGGACTTCCGCGTACGGCGGTGTGCGAGCGGTCGTGCTGCTGCCGTCGAAGCTGATCGTGGAGCCGGTGGAGCAGGAACCCGGCGAGGTTCGCACGGCGCAGCTTCCGCGGGTGCGCGCGGAGAACGCGCCGCTGGAACCCGTCGAGGCCGGTCCTGCCGCGCTGGAGCCACCGGAGGGTCCGGTCGCGCCCGGCACCCCTGCCGCCGACGACGGCACCGCTTCCGGCGACGAATTCGCCTGGCCCGCCGAACCGGGTTCGACGCAGCTCCAGGCCGCCGAGACTCCGGCCGAATCGCCGGAAAAACCGGTCGAAGAAGCACAACCTTTTTCACCAGCCACCGACAGTGTCGAAAACCGGTTCCGCACGGGCTCGGACATCAGCAGTTCATCCGACGTCACGCCTTCGGAGGACGACTACCCGGCAACGCAGAGCTACCGTGCGGACGGTGAGGAACCGAGCGGTTCCGGAGCGCCGGGGCACGCGGAACCGGCTTCCGGCGGCGACGAGGACTCCGGGATCAACAAGGACGCCGGGATCAACGAGGATCCCGGGATCACCGAGGACACCGGGCTCGAAGCGGCATGGCCGACCGAGGACCCCACCGAAGGCACCGCCACCGGGGACGCCACCGGGGACGCCGCCGCGGATGATGCGCCGCGCGTTCCGCCGGAGTCCCCGGAGGAGACCACCGACGAATCGTTCGCCTGGCCGCTGGAGGAGGACGCGAGCGGCACCGGCGAGGCGATCACCGACCCGACCGGCCACGCCCCGGTCGGCCGGGACGAGCCGAGCAGCACCGACCGAACCGACGACACCGCGCGGCCCGAGGAGCAGGACCGGCCGGTCCCCCTGCCCCGACGCCGCAAGCAGGCCAACATCGCCCCCGAACTGGTCCGCGACCATCCCACCGAGGACGACCGGGAACGCAGCGACGCCCCGGACCGTTCCGCGGAGGAGGTGTGGACGTTGATGTCGGCCATCCAGCGCGGCACCGACCGCGGCCGCCGAGCCGATCCGCGCGGTCCGGACGCCGACGCCGAGAGCCACCGCAACGATCCCGGCAGCAACGATCCGGGTAGCAACGACCCCGGCAGCAACGACGATTGAGGGAGAGCCTGTGCAGAACACGAGCGCGCCGACCGAGCTGGGCCGGCTGCTCGACGACCTCGTCGGAAGTGTCGCGGGCACGCGGCACGCGGTCGTGCTGTCCACGGACGGCCTGGTCGTGGAAGCCTCCCCGGAACTATCCGATGTGGACGCCGAAGCGCTGTCCGCGACGGCTTCCGCGCTGCACGGCCTGGCCCGCGGTACCGGCACTCGGTTCAGCGGCGGCTCGATCCGGCAGACCGTGGTCGAGATGGACCACGCCTTCCTGTTCGTCACCGCCGCGAACGCCGGTACCTGCGTGGCGGTGCTCGGCGACGAGCACGCCGACGTCGGCCGGATCGCCTACGAGATCAACCTGTTCGTGCAGCGGGCGGGCGCGGCCATCGCGTCCGCGCCCCGCTCCCGCCTCGACCCGGCGGCGGCGTCATGATCACGCGGCAGTGCACGACGGGCGGCTGGCGGGACAGCGCCGCCGGACCGCTGGTGCGGCCGTACGCGATGACGCGGGGCCGCACTCGTGCGGACGAGATCGAGCTGCACCGGACGACGCTGGTCGTGGCGACCGGCGACCCGCCGCGCGCGGCCGGTCCGACGCCGCGGCACGCGGCTGAGCCGGTCCCGTCGGACGCGGCCGATCCGACCCCGGACACGGCTGATCAGACCCCGGACGCGGCGGATTCGGCCCCGCCGCACGCGGCCGATTCGGCCCCGCCGCACGCGGCCGACTCGGCAGAGTGGAGCGCGGATCACGAGCGGATCCTGCGGCTGTGCCGCAAGCCAGCTTCGATCGGCGATCTCGCGGCCGCGCTGGAGGTGCCGGTGATGGTCGCGACGGTGCTGGTGGCGGATCTGCTGCACAGCGGCGAACTCGCGGTTCCGCTCGCGCCGACGCGCGAGCCGGACCAGGCGCTGCTGCAAGCCGTCCTGGACGGCATCCGGCGGCTTTGAACGGTTGATCACGGTGCTCCGCGGGCAGCCGCGCGAAGCGGCCTGCTGGCGTCGGAGAACCACCGCCTCGGCAACCGCGGGTTCCACGACATGGCCGGTCCGCGGGCTGGGAAACTGCCCGCGTGAACGAGGAAACGCTCGAAACGGTGCGCGCCGTGGTCGCTTCGATCCCGCCCGGCTCGGTGCTGGCCTACGGCGACGTCGCCGAGCTCGCCGGGCTGCGCTCGGCCCGCCTGGTGGGCCGGATACTCGCCGAGGACGGCGCCGACCTGCCTTGGCACCGGGTGCTGCGCTCGAACGGGACCCCGGCCGATCACCTGCGTCAGGAGCAGCTGACCAGGTTGCGGGCCGAGGGCGTGCTGGCCGATGGAGCGCGGATCGACATGCGCCGGTACCGCTGGGGAGCCGACTGACCTGCCCGGCTGGAACCGGCTCGCGCAGGTTGCGACTCCGCCTGGTCCGGTCCGCCTGCCCGGCCGGATCGCTCAGCGGCGGCGATCCGGAAGTTCGTCGGCGATCAGCCGCACCAGCGCGGCCGTGCGCGCCCGCTCCGGCGTCGAGCAGGGCAGTCCGGCGCGGGTGATCGGTGCCGCGGTCACCTGCCCCACGCAGGCGATGAACACCTTCTCCCGCAAGGCGGTCAACAACCGTTCACCGCGTCCGGTCCGCTCCGCCCGCATCAGGAAGTTCGTCGCTGCGGGCGCGCTGGTGAACGGCAGCGCGTCGATCTCTCCGGCGATCACCGCGTCGATCAGCGCGTCCAGCGCGGGCAGGTCGGCCGGGTCCTCCCAGCGGTACACCACGATCGGCAGCACTTCGGCGCCCGCAGCGCGCAGCTTCTCCCGGAATTCGCTCATCGGATCGCCGTGCAGCTGCACGACCACGCGCTTGCCCTCGACACCGCGGAGCAGCAGGTGCTCCAGCGTCTCCGGCATCTCCTCGGACGGCGCGGTCCACGATTCCCGCAGCCCGGCACCGCGGATCGCGCCGCTGGCCTTGGCGCCGCGGGCGAGCAGTTCCGCCTCGCCCAAGTGCTGCTTGAGGCGTTCGCCGATACCGCGCCGCTCGGCGGCCTCCAGCCAGCCGCGGAATCCCGAGCCGGTCACCGCGACCACGTAGTGCACGGGCTCGGCCAGCACGGCATCGGTGGCCGCGATCAGCTCGCCGTCGTCCGGTGCGGGAACCGTGTGCATCGCGGCCCCGTAGCGCACCGCCGCGCCGCGCCGCTGCAGCAACGAACCCAGTTCGGCGGCCTTGCGCTCGGCGGTGATCCCCACGGTGAACCCGTGCAGCGGACGTTCCTCGGAGCTCGCTTCCATCGCCCCATCCTCACACCCCGCTGGACCGATCAGCCCACCCGCACCTACCGGGAATCCGGGTGTCAGAGGACTTCGAGGACCATCTGGGACGCGTGTTCCAGCCCCGCCAGCGACTGCGTCGTGGAACGCGGGTGCAGCGCGTGCACCGCGAGCCGGAACAGCAGCGCGCGCAGCAGCGCCTGCGGCCAATCCGTCAGGTGCGACCAGCGCTCCACGATCGCCGCATCCGATCCGCCCCAGGACAACGCATCGATCACCGCGACCGCGGCGGCCCACTCGGCGGGTCGCCAGAACGGCGTGAAGTCGATGACGCCGGGCGGAGCGTTGCCCGCGAACAGCACGTTGCCGAACAGGTCGCCGTGCACCACCTGCGGTCGCAGCTGCGTCTTCCGCCTCGACGCCGCGAGCACGTCGTAGAGCCGGCCGCCCTTGTCCAGCGGCAGCGGGTAGTCCTCCTCGCCCCACGACATCCGGTCCGCCAGCGAGTAGATGTCCTGCCGCGCGTCCAGGAACCTCGGCCGGGTCAGCACGTTGCTGGCGGTGTGCAGCCGCAGCGACGCGGCCACGACCTCGTCGTGCCGCGGCTCCGGGCGCCCGGCGATGTCCCGGCTGGCCGACCAGCCGGACACCACCCAGCGGCCGTCGGTGGATCGCACCGGGCGACCGACCCGCACCTCTTCCGGTTCCAGCAGGTCCAGGGTCTGCGCCGTCCACGCCGCCTCGGCGGTGTTCGCCGCGGGTTTGAGCACGACCTCGCCGCAACGCCAGGCGACGGCGCCGTCGACGAGTTCGGCGTCCTCGCCGCGGGCACCGAACGCCGCGCGCACGTGCGTCGGGGGCGGCTCCGGTGTTGCAGTCACGGCGCAGACGCTACCTCCCGCGTCCCCCGATCGGCGGGCGACGCTCCGGGAGCGTGATCAGGTCGATGACCAACGGCCCGGCACGCGAACGGCCCGGCACCACGTTGGGCGCCGGGCCGTCGCGGGCGGGATTCCGTTCGGCCGAGCGGCAGCACCGCTGCTCGCTCCGACCCTTCGGCGGCACCGGGCAACCGGCACCGCTTCCGAAAACCCTCGATCAGTAGGTCGGCAGGCTCTGGTCCACCTCGTTGGCCCAGCCGAGCACGCCGCCGCCGACGTGCACCGCGTCCGAGAAACCTGCCTTGTGCAGCGCCGAGAGCGCCTCCGCGGAACGCCCGCCGGACTTGCAGTGCAACACGATCTGCTTGTCCTGCGGCAGTTCGGACAGCGCCTCGCCGGAGAGGATGCGGTCCTTCGGGATCAGCGTCGAGCCGTCGATCTTGACGATCTCGTACTCGTGCGGCTCCCGGACGTCGACCAACTGGAACTCGTCACCGCGGTCGAACTTGTCCTTGAGCTCGCGCGGGGTGATCGTGCTGTTCACCGCCGCCTGCTGCGCGTCGTCCGAGACCACGCCGCAGAACGCCTCGTAGTCGATCAGCTCGTTGATCGGCTCCGCGTTCGGGTCCTTGCGGATCTTGACGGTGCGGTAGCTCATCTCCAGCCCGTCGTAGATCATCAGGCGGCCCAGCAGGCTCTCGCCGATGCCGGTGATGAGCTTGATCGCCTCGGTGCTCATGACCGAGCCGATGGACGCGCACAGCACGCCGAGCACGCCGCCTTCGGCGCAGGACGGCACCATCCCGGGCGGCGGCGGCTCCGGGTACAGGTCGCGGTAGTTCGGGCCGTACTTGTCCCAGAACACGCTGACCTGGCCCTCGAACCGGAAGATCGAACCCCACACGTAGGGCTTGCCGGACAGCACCGCCGCGTCGTTGACCAGGTACCGGGTGGCGAAGTTGTCGGTGCCGTCCAGGATCAGGTCGTAGTCGGCGAAGATGTCCAGCGCGTTGTCCGAGGACAGGTGCACCTGGTGCAGGTTCACCTGGACGAACGGGTTGATCTCGGCGATCGAGTCGCGCGCCGACTCCGCCTTCGGCCGCCCCAGGTCGGACTGGCCGTGGATCACCTGGCGGTGCAGGTTCGACTCGTCGACGTGGTCGAACTCCACGATTCCGATGGTGCCGACCCCGGCCGCGGCCAGGTACAGCATCGCCGGGCTGCCGAGCCCGCCTGCTCCGATGATCAGGACCCGCGCGTTCTTCAGCCGCTTCTGCCCGGCCATCCCGACGTCCGGGATGATCAGGTGGCGGCTGTAGCGGGCGACCTCTTCCTTGGTCAGCTCCGCGGCCGGTTCCACCAGCGGCGGTAGCGTTGCCTGGGCTGCATCGCCGGACATTCCCAGCTCCTCCTCAGTGTTCTCACCTCGCCGCGGCGCCGCTTTCGCGCGCGCCGGGCGAGCGTTCGCGCCGCGGTCGGGCACGCCGACCCGCTCGGCCGGCTCGTTTTCGGTCGGCGAGTTCATTGCTCGGCCAGGTCGTCGAGCGGGCCGGGCCGATCCGTCGCGAAAGGTGCAACGCGAGTCCGGCCGGTGCTCTTCCCGGCTCCTGGAACACTCCCAGAATCCGAGAGGGCGCAGACCGCCGGAGCGGCCGAAATCACGGTCCGGGCGGCCCGCCCACCGGGAACGGCCAGGCGTTGGGCTTGCAGACGAAGCCGTTCGCGGGGATCTCGGTGCCCTGCGGCACCGCTTTGTTCAGCTCGCGCAGCTCGTTGTTCGAGGTGCTGAAGGTCTGCTGCATCATCACCGGCGCCAGCCCGCCCTGCTGCCCGCACGGCACGTGCCCGTTGCCGAAGACGTGGCCGACCTCGTGGTTGATCGCATAGCGGCGGTACGTGCCGATGTCGCCCTCGAACGCCACCGCTCCCCGGACCCACCGCGCGGCGTTGATGTAGACGCGGTCGCCGATGCGGCAGGAAGTGTCGAACGGCAGGCCGTTGCCGTAGCCGCAGATCTCCCGCGCGGTGTTCTGGCTCACCAGCGTGACCCGGAAGTCCGGCGAGCTCGCGCCGTCCACCCGCTCCAGCGCGACTCCCCCGTTCTGGCCGCCGCTTTCCGAGCTCCCGGCCTCCGGGTGGGTCCAGCTCCGCGGGTCGGCCAAGGTCTGCTGGGTGAGCTGGGCGAAGGTGTCGTTGCCCTCGGCCAGCCGGACGCCGACCTCCGCTTCGACGGTGTAGCGGTAGAGCTCGCCGGAGCCGACGCGCGGCGCGGTTCCGGGCAGCACCTCGTAGGTGCGGCCGCCGATCTCCGGTACCGGCGCACCGGGCGGCAGCTCCGCGGAGAACATGTTCGGGTCGTAGGTCTGCCCGGGCGGCGCTTCGGTGACCACCGGCGCCTCCGCAACGTTCGGCGCCTGCGCTCGGGAACCGTCGGCGGGCCCGGCGCCCGGGTCGGCGACCTGGAACACCGCGAGGGCGGTGATCACGATCAGCAGCGGTACCGCGTAAATGCGCCAGCCCTGGAACGACCACCGCCGGTTCCGCGTGCGGCGCGCGGGCGCGTCGTCGGCTTCGTCCTCGAGGCCGTCGAAGTCGTCGGATTCCGGCAACGGCCGCCACGACGCGGCGAGCGGCTCGTCCCTTCCGGGTGCGCCCGTTCCCGGTGCGCCCGTTCCCGGTGCGCGCTGCGGACTCTCGGCGTCCCGCGACGCTCCCGAGCGTCCTGCGGCACTGTTTCGTGGTCGTCTCGGGCGCGGCACGGCTCCAGCGTCCCACAAGGACGCGATCCCCGATCGAGACCATGGCCTGCGGTGTCCGGTACGCCCGCAAAGATCACCCGATTCGGGATCGGCGGTCACCAACGGTGCGCATCGATCTCGTCGAGCATCCCGAGCACCGCCTTGGCGAGCACCCGCGGACGCTCCATCTGCGCCACATGGCCGGTTCGCGGCAGCACCAGCAGCCGCCCGCGCGGCAGGTCCCGCGCGGTCCGCGGCGCCTTGCGGATGCCGAGCACCCGGTCCTCGCGGCCCCACACCACCAGGCTCGGCGCCGAAACCTGCGGCAGCAGCAGCCACGGGGAACGCCACGGCGGCAGCAGCCAGGTGCGCATCAGCTCGGTCGTGGTGCGCCCGAGCGCGACCTCCGCCCACGCGAGCCCGGCGCGCTCCCGGAACTCCTCGACCGCGACCTCGATGTGGCTCGGCGGCACGGCCTCCGGCTCGGCGAAGCACAGCCGCAGCAACTGCCGCGTCCGCTCGTGCGCGGGCATGGCGGCCAGCTTGCGGCGCACCACCGGGCCGAGCAGCGGCAACCGGGTCAGCGGCAGCCGCGGGTCGGACATCCGCCGCGGGTCCGGCCGCAGGTCCGGCACGGCCGGGGACACCAAGGTCAGCGACGCGACCAGGTCCGGCCTGCGGACCGCGACCAGCACCGCGACCGCACCGCCGAAGGAGTTGCCCAGCAGGTGCACCGCACCGGCGCCGAGCTCTTCCAGCAGCCGGATCACGACGTGCGCGTGCTGCTCACCGGTGTAGTCGAACCAGCCGGGCGGTTCGGAGCGGCCGAAGCCGGGCAGGTCGACCGCGATGCCGCGCAACCGCACCGACAGCAGCTCGGCCAGGTCCGTCCAGTTCGTCGCCGACCCGGCCAGCCCGTGCAGGTACACCGCGGTCTCGGCGCGGGAAGGCGACCCGGCGGTTTCGCGCAGATGAACCGTGACCGGTCCGTGCCGGGTGGACAGTCGCACCCGGCGGCCGGGCGCGAGCGCTCCGGACAGCTCGCCGTCCGTCCCGGGCCGCATCGGCACCCTGGTCAGCTCCGGTCGCGGGGTCGCCGCCCGATCGCGCTGTGTTCCGGCACGCATGAACCCAGCATGGCCCGGTGCGGGGATTGGCCGCCGGATGAGGTCGAAGGCATCCTTTACCGGCGAGTAAAGTTGTGCTTCGCGAATCGGAGACCCCGATCAGGCCGCAGAAGGGGTGGAGGCAGGCATGACGGAGACCGCGCAGCCGAGTCGAGGAGTCCGGCTGCCCCGGGACGCACGCCGGGCGCAACTGCTCACGGCTGCTCAGCACGTGTTCGTCACCAACGGCTATCACGCGGCGGCGATGGACGACATCGCCGAGCACGCGGGTGTCAGCAAGCCGGTCCTCTACCAGCACTTCCCCGGCAAGCTGGAGCTGTACCTGGCGCTGGTCGAGACGCACGGCGGCGAACTGGTGCGCCGGGTGCGGGAATCGATCGAGTCCAATCCGGACAACAAGCACCGGGTGCGGGCCGCGGTTGGCGCGCTGTTCGAGTTCGTCGACGCCGAGGGGCAGGCGTTCCGGCTGGTCTTCGAGTCCGACCTGCGCGGCGAACCGGCAGTTGACCGCGCCGTGGACGGCGCGCTTTCGGCGTGCGTGGACGCGGTGGCCGAGGCCGTCACCGCGGACGCGGGGCTGGAACCGGAACGGGCGCGGCTGCTGGCGTTCGGCCTGGTGGGGCTCAGCCAGGTCACGGCCCGCTACTGGCTGGACGAGACGAGCTCGGTGCAGCGCGACGAGGCGATCGGGCTGATCTCCACGCTGGCGTGGAAGGGCCTGGCGGGCTTCCCGCTGCAGAACCC
The DNA here is from genome assembly GCF_016526145.1 of Saccharopolyspora galaxeae. Classification (GTDB taxonomy): domain Bacteria; phylum Actinomycetota; class Actinomycetes; order Mycobacteriales; family Pseudonocardiaceae; genus Saccharopolyspora_C; species Saccharopolyspora_C galaxeae. Next base: position 80,729 of record NZ_JADDUE010000017.1, on the reverse strand, counting down.
CTGATCAGGTGCGGCCGGTGGCGGCGCGCAGCTGGTGCTCCGCTTCCGGTCCCGCGGCGATCCGCGGCATCCGCACGAAGAACACGAGTCCGAGCAGCGCCCAGAACACCAGGACGATCCATTCGTAGGGCCACACCAGCCCGCTGGGCATCCCCGGCAGGAACAGCACGGCCAGCCCGAAGCTGAGCGCGGCGGCCAGCCCGCCGACGGTCCGCCCGCCGCGCACCCGGAACGGCCGCGGCATGTCCGGTTCCCGGTGGCGCAGCGCCAGGAAACCGGCCGCGACGGCCAGGTAGGCGAGGATGATCGCGAAGCTGCCCGAGTTCAGCAGCCAGGTCAGCGCCTGCTCCCCGAACAGCGGCGCGAACAGCGACAGGGCGCCGATGAACAGCACGGCGTTGCCCGGGGTGCGGAACCGGGGGTGCAGCCTGCCGAACCACTGCGGCAGCATCCCGGAGTTCGCCATCGCGTAGAGCAGCCTGCTCGCTCCGATCAGGAAACCGTTCCAGCTGCTGAGGATTCCCGCGATGCCGCCGAGCACCAGGACGTTGCCCATCGTGCGGCTGTGCCACAACTGCGTCATCGCGTCGCCCACGGCCAGTTCGGAGTTCCCCAGCGCGGAAGCGGGCAGCGCGGTACCCGCGGTGAGCACGACCAGCACGTACCAGGCGGTCGCCAGTCCGACCGAGATCACCAGCAGCTTGCCGATCTGCTGCACCGGCAGCTTGATCTCCGCGGCGGACTGCGGGATGACGTCGAACCCGACCATCAGGAACGGCACCGCCACCAGCACGCTGAAGACCCCGCCGAGCCCTCCCGAGACCAGCGGCCGCAGGTTCCCGGTCTCCCCGCCGACGGCCGCGCCGAGCAGCAGCGTCGCCCCGACCGCGAGCAGGAACAGCACGGTGATGCTCTGGAACACCGCCGCGGGCCGCACCCCGACGTAGTTGAGCAACGTCATGATCACCGCACCGCCGATGCCGACGGCGACCCAGACGGCGAACACGTCGTCCCCGGCCACCGACCACAGCTTCCCGGTCAGCACGCCGGGGAAGATGTACTGCACGCTCTGCGGCAACGCCACGGCCTCGAAGGCGACGACCGAGACGTAACCGAGCACCAAGGTCCACGACGTCACGAACCCGGCGCGGCCGCCGAGCCCGCGCAGCACGTAGTTGTGCGCACCGCCGGCGGCAGGCATGGCGGAGACCAGTTCGGCGTAGGTGAGGCCGACCAGCCCGATCACCGCGCCGCCGGCGAGGAACGCCACCGCGGCGCCGAGCGGCCCGGCGGTGGCGACGAAATCCCCGGTTTTGACGACCCACCCGAAGCCGATCATGGCGCCGAACGCGACGGCGAGCACGTCGGCCCTTCCCAGCACGCGGGTGAACGACTGGTCCTCGTTGCTGCTCAAATCCGCTCCCCTGCCGACGGTGGTGCGGGGATTCTTGTTGCGACGGCAGCACCGGCGCGAGCCGCCGTTCAGCCCTGCGGCACTACGCCGAACAGAGCAGCAACTCTCTCAGGTGCGTCGTGCGCACGAAAAGCTCCGAGTGAACGGACCGCCGGTCCCAATGGATTGGGCCGAGAGTCCGTTCACTCGGAAACTGCGGCGGCGAACGGACCGCTGGGGCGGTACGACGGGCTGACAGTTCGATCGCGGCTTCGCGGTGCGTCCTCTGCTCAGGAGCGGGTGGCGGTGTCGAGGAGCTCGGTGATCCGGTCGGCGACCTCGTCGGTGCGCTCCAGCGGCAGCATGTGGCCCGCACCGGCGTAGAGCAGCAGCTCCGCGTCCGGCAACGCGTCGGCGATCCGCCGGGCGTGCGGCAGCGGGCAGAGCCGGTCGGCCAGGCCCGCCAGCACTACCACCGGGATGTTGCGCAGCGCCGCGAGCGCGTGCGTGCGCTCGTGCTCGGCGAGCGAGGCGCGGAACGCGGCCATGTTCGCGGGATTGCAGTCGGCCACCCAGCGTGCGGTGGCGGCGATGTCGCGCCGCTGCGGCCGCGAGCCGAACAGCAGCCACCGCATCCCCGGCCGCAGCGGCGCCGGGTACTTGCTCACCCGCTTTCCGCGCGCTTCGGCCAATTGCGCCCGCACCAGCAGCTCGCCGCGGTGCACGGTCCGGGCCACCGGGCGGGGCAGCCCGAGCGGCGGCGCGACCAGGTCGCCGCTGGAGGTGGCGACCAACGCCGCCGCGGCCACCCGCTCGGCGAACAGCTCGGGGTGGCGCTCGGCCAGCGCCATGATCGTCATGCCGCCCATGGAGTGCCCGGCCAGCACGACCGGGCCGGTCGGCACCCGCTCGGCGATGAGTTCTGCGAGGTCGTCGGCGCACCGCGCGACGGAGGCCGCCCCGGCGGGCGCCGCGTCGGAGTCGCCGTGCCCGCGCAGGTCGTACCGCAGCACGCGGACTTCCGAGGCCGTGGTGACCGCGGGCACGACCCGGTCCCAGATCTCCGAGCTGAGCGTCCAGCCGTGCACCAGCACGAGGGTGATCGGGGCGTCGGGCGCGCCTTCTTCGCACAGGCGCAGCTTCGTCCCGTCACCCGCGGTGAAGTACTTCTCGACGGCGGGGCCGATGGTGGTGGTCATCGCGTTCCTGTTCGGCTAGGGCGGTTCCGGCCGCCGCCGGGCGCGGCGGCCGGATCGGGGCTGCACGGCCGCGGGTCGATGGCGCGGCCGCCGGGATCAGCGGATCAGGTGCGCCCGCTTCCACCAGCTCATTCCGGGCTTTCCGACCAGCCCGGCCTCGCCCAGGAAGCTCATGATCTTCTCCCCGCCCCAGTGCAGCGTCTCCTGGAAGTGCGGGTTCGCCCACGCGGCGGCGTGCCCGTCGCGCGGGCGGATCCCGACGGACTTGTAGACCCGCGGGTTGATCAGGCTGAAGCAGACCGCGTAGGAGACGAACGCCGTCATGTACTGGTGGTAGGCCCGCTCGGCGGCGTTGCACTCGGCCATCCGCCTGGTGACCTCTTCGCGGGCGAAGGTGACGTGCCGGGCCTCCTCCAGCACGTGGATCCGGTTGACCATGCGCACCAGCGGTTGCACCTGCTCGTCGTACATCTGGTCGCGCTGGAAGCGGTCCAGGACCTCCTCGGCGACCAGGATCGAAGCGAACGCGGACGGCCCCTTCAGCAGGGCGGGCAGGATGCGGCCGCCCTGGCGCAGCAGCGGCACCGGCCCGTAGGCGGGCGCGCCGATGCGGTCCACCGCCTTGGCGAACATCGTGGAGTGCCTGCACTCGTCGGCGACTTCGGTCAGCGCGTACTGGGCGTGGCTGGTGCGCGGATCGGAGTTGTAGAACTCCTTGAGCAGCATCTGCATCAGCAGCACCTCGAACCAGAGGCCGTTCGAGGCGATGCTGGCGAACTCGTGCTTGGTCAGTTCGACGCGCTGCTGCTCGTCGAGCCGATCCCACAGGTGCGTGCCGTAGAGGCTGCAGCGCTTGAACGGGATGTACGGCGCGTCCTCGGCCAGGGGCGCGTCCCAGTCGATGTCCACGTCGGGGTCGTAGCTGTTCTTCGCCGACGACTTCAGCAGCCGGGCAGCGGTCTTCTCCCGGTCGTTGACCTGCAAGGTCCTGGTCATGGAAGTGCTCCTGTTCCGGTCGCGGGGTCTGCCGGTCGCGGTCGGTCGCCGCCCCGCGGCGTTGCATGTTACTTCGAGTAACAGCTAACTTGGGTAGCGTGAGCCAACGCACCCGGCCTGTCAAGGCCGCCTCCGAAGAGCCCGACCGCGGCGACGCCCGCCGCGAGCGCTGGCGCGAACACCGCCAGGCCCGGCGCGCCGAGTTCGTCGAGGCCACCGTCCGCGCCATCGCCGAGCACGGCGCCGAAGTCGGCATGGACGACATCGCCGCCACGGCCGGGGTCAGCAAACCCGTGCTGTACCGGCACTTCCACGACAAGAGCGACCTGTACCTGGCCGTCGGGCAGTGGGGCACCGAGCTGCTGATGCGCCGCCTCACGCCCGAACTCGCCAGGGACGGCAGCCCGAACCAGCGGATCCGGCGGCTGATCAGCACCTACCTCGGCGTGATCGAGCAGTACCCGGACCTGTACCGGTTCGTCGTGCGGCGCACCTTCGCCGACAAGCCGGTGCGCGACGACCCGGTCCTCGCGGAGAAGACCGAGATCGCCAATTCGCTCTCGCGGCTGCTCGGGCAGTACATGCGCGCGCTCGGGCTGGACTCCGGCGGCGTGGAGGCGTGGAGCCACGGGCTGGTCGGCATGGTGCAGGCCAGCGGTGACTGGTGGCTCGAACGGCAGTCGATGAGCCGGGAGGACCTCACCGGCTACCTGTCGCGGATCATCTGGCACGCCATCGACGGCGTGCTGCGCTCCGGCGGGATCGTGATCGACCCGGACGAGCCGCTGGAGCTGGTGGAGCTGGACACCCAGCTGCACCTGGTCGAGGACGAGGACGACGACCGCAACACCGGAAGTTGAGATCAGGAGCAGCCGTGACCGAGCTTACCGAGCCCGCCCAGCAGCGAACCGACCAGCAGCAGGCCGACCACGACGACGAGGACTACCGGGGCGCTGCGGTGATCTTCACCGCGGAGCGCGAGGTGGCGGTGGAAGTGGTGCTGCGCGGGCACTTCCAGCCCATCGACGGCCGCTTCCACTGGTACGGCCGACTGTCCGCGGACGAGGGCGTCACCGAACTCGCGGGCGGGCGCAAGACGGACGTGGTGCTGCGGACCAGGCAAGGCCAGGCGGTGGGCACGCTGTCCGACCCGGACCCGTGGAACCGGTTCCGGATCTCGGGGCTCGGCAAGCCCCCGTTCGAGATCCCGGATTCGGCCGACTGAACCGCCTGGGCGCAACGAGCCCGAAAAGCACCGTGCCCCCACTCGCGAGTGGGGGCACGGTCTTGCTCACTGGACGCCGAAACCGACCCGCTGCGACTCGGCGGGACCGATCTCGACGTAGGCCAGCTTGGCCGACGGCACCAGGTAGCGGCGCCCCTTCTGATCGGCCAGCGCCAGCACCCCGTCGGACGTCTTCAGCGCGTCGGCGACCAGCGACTCGACCTCGGCCTGGGACTGACCGCTGGCGACGGTGAGCTCGCGCGGGCTGTCCACGACGCCGATCTTGACCTCCACGCTTGACCTCCGTAGCTCGCTGCTGATGGTTACGCCACGAAAGGCTATCCCAGGCCTGCCCGACCGGGCCTGCACCCGGGGCGAACAGGCGTTACGCCCGGCGAGCGAGCGCTCTACACCGACCGCGTACGGCAGAACCAGCTCGAAGACAGGCACTTCAGCCCAGGCCGAGGCGGGACATTCGTTTGGTGTGGTTGTTCTGCAACCGGCGGAACAGCGTGGCGATACCGGTGAGGTCGCCGGAGCCGGTGATGATCAACTCGGCCAGCGCGTCCCGCTCGGCGACCACCCGCTGCGCCTGCGTGACCGCCTCGCCCAGCAGCCTCCTGCCCCACAAGGTCAGCTTGTCCCGCAGCGAGCGGTCGTGCTCGCAGGCGGCCAGCACCTCCCGCTCGGCGAACGCGGAATGCCCGGTGTCGGCGAGCACGGTCAGCACCAGCTCGCGGGTGGACGGGTCCAGCCACTCCGCGACCTCGCGGTAGAAGTCCGCAGCGAGCCCGTCGCCGACGTACGCCTTCACCAGCGACTCCAGCCAGGAGTGCGGGGCGGTGGAGGCGTTGAACTCGTCGAACGGTTCGACGAACGGGCGCATCACCTCGGCGGTCACCACACCGCGGCGCGCCAGCGTCTCGTCCAGCATCCGGTAGTGCCCGATCTCGGCCGCGGCCATGCTGGCCAGCGCCGCCCGCCCGGACAGCGTGGGCGCCGTGCGGGCGTCTTCGGCCAGCCGGTCGAACGCGGACAGCTCGCCGTAGGCGAGGGCGGCCAGCAGGTCGACGACCCCCTCGGAGTACTTGGGTTCGGCCGGGTCGGCGTCGGAATCGGTCTCCGCGGCGGAGGCGTCGGCCGCGTCCGCGGCGGACACGTCGGCCGCATTCGCGGTGGAGGCGTCGGCCGAGCGGGGATCAGTCATACCCCGAAGCCTAAGCGCTCGTCGCCACCGGATGTGGATCGGTGGCGCGGCGCCGAGCGGGCCCGACCGCGCGCGTCGGCCCGCCGGACGTGGTGGCCACCGGCACGTTGCCGACCGGGAACGCGGTGGTACCAGGTATCCTGGCGGTCGCAGAAGCCAATAGGCATCAGGCAACCGGCAGCGGACCCCTCTCCTCGCACGGAGTCGCAGGCTTTCGCCAAGCGGGCCACGGTCCCACCCCGTGCAGCGGCCGGTCGCCCGGAGACGGACAAGTGCGGGAGTCCCCGGGCGTTACCTGTGCCGGATAGACCGGCGGCAGGGGGCGCGGAGCGAGTTCCGCGCCGTGATGCCGACCGAAACCAGCAGCGGGACCACCGCTGATCGAACAGGGGCGCGCACCATCACATCGGTGACCACGAGCACGAGGAACGCGATAGTCGCGACCGGCCGCGCAGTGGACGCGGCCACCGTGCCGGAGGGCGTCGCCGCCATGCCGGCCGAACCGGCCGGGCGAGAGCGCGCCGGTATTTGAGAGAGGCGATCACTCTGACCCTCAACAACGAACTGGCCGAACAGGCCACCGACGAACCGTCGACCCAGCACGGCACCGAGGACGCGCACGCTTTCGAGCACAGCGAGACCGGCGCCCCCGACGAGGAGGCCGCGCCGCTGCACGCGGAGAGCAGCGCCCCCGACACCCCGACCTTCGCCGAGCTGGACGTGCACCCGGAGATCGTGCGCGCGCTGGGCGAGGCGAACATCGAGCACACCTTCGCGATCCAGGAACTGACGCTGCCGCTGGCACTGCGCGGCGAAGACCTGATCGGGCAGGCCCGCACCGGCACCGGCAAGACGCTCGGCTTCGGCGTCCCGCTGCTGCAGCGGCTGCAGGTGCCCGGCGACGGGACTCCGCAGGCGCTGGTCGTGGTGCCGACGCGCGAGCTGTGCGTGCAGGTGGCGCGGGACCTCACCGACGCGGGCAAGCACCTGGGCATCCGCACCCTCGCGGTCTACGGCGGGCGGCCGTACGAGCAGCAGATCGAGGGCCTCAAGGCGGGCGTCGACCTGGTCATCGGCACTCCCGGCCGGTTGCTGGACCTCGCCGAGCAGCAGCAGCTGGTGCTGGGCAAGGTCAACGGGCTGGTGCTGGACGAGGCCGACGAGATGCTCGACCTCGGCTTCCTGCCGGACATCGAGCGGATCCTGCACATGGTGCCGGAGCAGCGCCAGACGATGCTGTTCTCGGCGACCATGCCGGGCCCGATCCTCACGCTCGCCCGCACGTTCCTGAACAAGCCGACGCACATCCGCGCCGAGCAGGCCGACGCGGGCGCCATCCACGAGCGCACCAAGCAGTTCGTCTACCGCGCGCACGCGATGGACAAGACCGAGTTGCTCGCCCGGGCGCTGCAAGCCGAGGACCGCGGGCTCACGATGATCTTCACGCGGACCAAGCGGACCGCGCAGAAGCTCTCCGACGAGCTGGTCGAGCGCGGGTTCGCGGCCGCGTCGGTGCACGGCGACCTCGGGCAGGGCGCCCGCGAGCAGGCGCTGCGGGCGTTCCGCTCCGGCAAGGTCGACACGCTGGTCGCCACCGACGTCGCCGCCCGCGGCATCGACGTGGCCGCGGTGACGCACGTGGTCAACCTGCAGTGCCCGGACGACGAGAAGACCTACGTGCACCGCATCGGCCGCACCGGCCGCGCCGGGCGCGAGGGCGTGGCGATCACGCTGGTCGACTGGGACGAGGAATCCCGCTGGAAGCTGATCAGCGACACGCTCGGCCTGGACAAGCCGGAGCCGGTGGAGACCTACTCGACCTCGGCGCACCTCTACGCCGACCTGGGCATCCCCACGGACGCGAGCGGGCGGCTGCCGCTGTCCAAGCGCACCCGCGACGGCCTGGCGGCCGAGCCGGACGAGGACGCCAAGCGCAAGCGCAAACCGCGCAGGCGCACCCGCGGCGGCTCCGGCGGTGAGCAGGGCGAGTCCGGCTCGGAGAACCGCCCCGCGGGCCGCAGCAGGCAGCGCAGGCGCACCCGCGGCGGCGTGAGCGTCGAAACCGGCAGCCAGCCCGCCGAATCCGGCGGTGACGCCGAGAAGACCGCTGGCCCGCGCAAGCGGCGGCGCAGGCGCCGCGGCGGTGGCGGCGGTTCGGCGGGCAACACCGACTCCGCCGCGGAATGACCCGACGGTGCGCCGCGTCGTCTCGCTGAGACCGGTCCGCCGGTAGGCGCTGACGACACGGCGCCGCGAGGTGTCATCGCCCGCCCATCCCGGCCGGCCGCGAACGGCCGGTCCTGCGGCGGGCGCTTGGCCGAGCGGACCGACCGGGTGGCTAGGCTCGGCGGGCGAGCACCGAGATGCGGGCCCGATCGCCGGAATGCGGCCCGGTCACCGGGATGCGGCCCAGTCACCGGACTACAGCCCAGTCACCGGAACTACAGGGAGTGCAGTGGTACGGCCGGAACGGCGGACGCGGTCCGACCTCGTCGCGGTGGCGCTGATCCTGGTGGCGGTGGTCGTCGCAGGCCTGGTCGTGTGGCTGCGCAGCGACGCCCGCGCCACCGACTCCGAACCCGCCCAGCGCTCCATCCAGCGCGCCGCCGAGCCCGCGGAGGTTCCCGCCGCGCTGCGCGAAGCCTGGCGCGCCCCGAGCCCGGCAACCCCGCAACCGGTGGTCGCCGGTCCCGCAGCGGTCAGCGCCGAAGGCGGCGAGGTGCTCGGCCACGACCCCGCCACCGGTGCGGTCCGCTGGCGCTACGCGCGGGACCTGCCGCTGTGCACGGTCGGGTCCGAGTGGAACCGGGCGATCGCGGTGTACCGCAAGGAAGCCAACTGCAGCGAGGTCAGCACGTTGCAGGGCAGCACCGGGGTGCGCGGACCCGCCCGCAACTCCGATGCCGAGTTCGGCACCCGGCTGCTCAGCGACGGCACCTACGTCACCGCCACCGGGCAGCGGGTGCTGGGCACCTGGCGTTCCGACCTGGTGCGGACTCAGCAGTACGGGATCATGCCCGCGCTGAAGAACGCCAACAACAACATCCGCCGCCCGGACTGCAGCTACCCCTCCACCGCCGTCGGCAACGGCCGCATCGCGGTGATCGAGGACTGCCCGACCGACGTGCACAAGCGGCTGACCGTGCTCAAGGCGCACCCGCAGGACAACGAGCAGCCGGAGGAGGTCTTCAGCACCGTCCTCGGCGGCTCCGAGGCCACGGCGGTGTCGGTCACCGGGAACCGGACCGCGGTGTTCCTGCGCGACACCGGGCAGCTCGTGGTCTACAACAACGCCACCGGCAGCGTGCAGTCCCAGTTCCCGATGCCTGCGGGCGCTCCCGTCCCCGCGGACGGGGTGGAGCCGGTGTCGCCGGACAAGGTGTGGACGGTCGCCGTGCGCCCGGACGTGCCGCAGCGGGAGCGGACCGCGCGTGCGCTCGCGGCCGCGTTGAGCCGCTTCGACCCGCGGATCACCGAGCAGTCCGTGCTCGCCGGGCTGACCGCCGCCACTCCGGAACAGCCGTACCGGGTGAGCACGCTGAACGACGAGCAGTACGAGCAGGTCGAGGACAAGGTGCGCGGCATCGGCGGGGCTTCGGTCAGCGGGATGCGGTACTGGCACACCGGGACCGGCACGGTCGCGTTGGACTCGGCCACGCTCGAACCGCTGTGGACGGTCCCGGACACGCTCGGGCCGGGTGCGCTGTTCGGCGGCAAGCTGCTCGTGCCCGTCCGCGACGGGCTCGCCGTGGTGGATCGCAACACCGGGGCCCGCGAGCGGACGATCCCGATCGACCGGCAGGGCTGGCAAGGCCCGGTGCGCGTCGACTCGGTGGGTTCCACGCTGCTCGAACAGCGGGGTCCGGCACTCGTCGCACTGCGCTGAGCAGTCCGCGGGCCGAGCAGTCCCCGGGCTGAGCGGCATCCGGGCTGAGCAGCGTCCGGGGTGAGCGGCATCCGGGCCGAGCGGCACCCGGCACGCAGCTCCAGCGGCCGCGCGCCAACTCGCGCAGCCCTACAGCCACCACCAGAACCACAGGGACCCGAGCACCACAACCAGCACGCCGGAGATCGCCGCGGCACCGGTCCGATCGCGCCTGTGGTCACCCACGGCCTGCAAGAACACCGCGACCACGCCGCCGATCACGTGGCCGCTGATCGTCCCGATGCCCGGGCCGGTCCAGCCGTGCTGACCCGCCCAGATCTGCATTCCGATCAGGCTCAGCGCCAGCACCACGAAGCCGTAGGCCAGCGATCCGCTGATGCCGCGCAGGAACGTCCCGAACCGGGTCGGCCGGGCGACCGGAGCGCGGCGGGCGTGCTTGGGCTCGTCGTCCGGCGGTTGCGGCGGAGGCGGGCTCTGCGGCTCCGCGGGGGCGGTTTCCCGGCGAGTCGCCGCGAGCCGCGGCTGTTCCAGTGGCGTTTCCGGTGCGGATGGCTGAGCGGGCTGCTGCGACGCGGGTCCCACGCGCCTGGGGCGCGGACTCACGGCGCGTTCCGGCCAGGTGCCCACCTTGCCGCCCTCGGGCCGGCGGGCCTGGTGCAGCGCCTGCGGCGCCCGGCGGTGCTTACCACCGAAGTCGCCGGTCGCCGGGTTCCCCGGCCGTCCGCTCGGTTCCATCTGGTTCCCCTGGTCCGTCACTCGGCCAACCCGGCCCACGGTGTCGCCGCGGATGCCGCCTGCTGCCCTTCCGGGCAGTGCGCCCGGAAGTCGCACCAGGAGCACTGCCTACCGGGTCTCGGCGGGAAGGTGTCCGCTCCGCGGTGCCCGGCCTCGAACGCGCCGGAGGCCGCGTCGAGTTCCCCGGCCCGCTGCTGAGCCCATTCCACGTGCCGCCCGAGAGACTCCTCGCTGTGCTGCCAAGCCGCCACCGACCCGGTCGGCAGGTGGTGCAACTCCACTCGCCCGGTGGGCGCGCGCAGCGTCTTGCGCGCTGCGGTCGCGTACAGGGCCAGCGCGGGCGAATCGCGCGCGTCGGCCTCGGTGAGCTGCCTGCGGCCGGTCTTGTAGTCGACGATGACGAGCTCGCCGTCCCTGCGGTCGATCCGGTCCACCCGGCCCTCGGCGATGATCGTGCCGGTGGCGGCGGAGACCCATCGCTCCACCGCCACCGGCGCGGCGTCGGTTCGCTCGGCGTAGCCGGAGACCCAGTGCTGCGCCCGCTCGCGGTAGTCGGCGGCCTGCGCGGCATCGGCGAAGCCGTCGTTCTTCCAGCACTTGCGCACCAGCGCCGCCGCCCGTTCCGGGCTGCGCTGCTGCGCGGGCAGGTCGAAGAAGATCCGCAACGCGTTGTGCACGGCAGCGCCGAGCGTGCTGGCGGCCTTGGCACCCGCGCGTGGCGGCGCGGGCCGGTCCAGATAAGCCATCCGGAACTTGCGGGGGCAACTCGCCCAGGTCGCCAGCTTCGCCGGGGTGACCCGGACTAGCTTGCTGGGAATGCCTTCGAGGCCGAGCTGGTCCTGCACGTGCCCCACATTACGCAGCATTGCCGCGATGCCGGGATTCCCCCCGTGACGCGCGAAAAACTCACTCGGTCGGCCCGTTCGGCGGTACCGGTACGGCCGAACACGCCTTTCTGGCGCCGTTCGCACTGCGCCATTCGGCGCAACCGTCCGACTACCGTTTCTGCAGGAGCCGACGAAACCCGGGGCAAGCGTCTCGGAGCGCGGAACGAGCTCCGAGACCAGCCCTCAGAACGAGTGGCCGAAGATTCGGCTTCCGGTGCACTTGGCGGCCAGGCGCTCCAGCGATTCCGGCGCGGTCGTCTCCTGCCCGATCCGGATCGTCTTGTTCGTGCCGTGGTAGTCGCTGCTCCCGGTCGGCACCAGGTCCAGCTCCGCCGCGAGACCGCGCAGCTGCGCCCGCGTCGGCTCGTCCTGATCCGGATGATCGACTTCCACGCCGGTCAACCCGTGCGCGGCCAGCTCGCCGACCATCTCGGCGTTGATCACCGGCCCGCGCGCCCGCGCGAACGGGTGCGCCAGCACGGTGGCTCCGCCCGCTTCGCGGATCATCTCGATCGCACGCAGCACCGGCGTATCGGTGCGCGGCAGGTAGTACCGGCCGCCGCTGCCGAGGTACCGCGCGAACGCCTCGTCCACGCTGCCCGCCATGTCCGCGCGCACCAGCGCCCGAGCCAGGTGCGGCCGCCCGCCCGGGGAGTCCGGCGGCAACCCGGCCATCAGCTCGTCGGGGTCCACCGGGAAGCCGTCGTCGGCCATCCGCACCGCCATCTGCCGCAGCCGGTCGCGCCGCTGGGCGCGCAGCCGGGCCTGTTCGACGACGAGCGCGTGCGAGGCCGGGTCGAACAGGTAGGCCAGCAGGTGCACCGTCACCGCCCGGCCGTTGCCGTCCGGGCAGGCGCAGGACAGCTCGGCACCCGGTACCACCCGCAGCCGCGTGCCCGCCACCGCGTCCGCCGCTTCGTCCCACCCGGCGGTCGTGTCGTGATCGGTGAGCGCGATGACGTCCAGTCCGGCGGCGAGCGCGCACGCGACCAGCTCCGCCGGCGTGTCGGTGCCGTCGGACTCGGTGGAGTGGGTGTGCAGGTCGATGCGCACGCTTGGCCTTTCCGCTCGGGAGCCCGGCTACGGGAATCGTGGGAACACTTCCCGTCCCAGTCTCGCCGATGGCTCCACCGCACCGGGCCGCAGCCCTCGCCCGCGGGGGTCCGCGCACGCGAAACCGGGGCCGCGGGAAACCCGCGGCCCCGGTGGGGCACGACTCAGCTGGGGAGTTTGGCCTTGCGCTTGCCGACCGCGGCGCGGCGGGCTTTGAGCATCGAGAACCGCTCCTGCTGCGCCTTCTTCTCCCCGAACACCAGGTAGGAGATCGCGTCCTCCACCTCGTCCGGGTTCGGCACGTAGCTGATCCGGTTGAGCGCCTGGATCTGACCGGCCGACTCGACCACCAGCGTGCCGTAGCCGAACATGCGCCCGGCCAGCGAGCGCTGGAACGTCAGGTCGGTGACCTTGCCGATCGGCATCATCGCCACGTTGGTGGTGAAGATCCCCTCGGCGATCAGGAAGCGCTTGTCGGTGACGACGATCCGCTCCACGTACCAGTCCAGGACCTGGTAGGTGAACCGCAGCAGCACGACCAGGCCCAGGTACCAGAGGACGTTGATCGGGATGCGCATCTCCGGCGAGCCGTCCTGCGGGAACAGCCCGGAGACCAGCACCAGACCGATGAGCAGCCCGACCGCCTCGAACAGTTCCCAGACCAAGCTGGCCCAGTGCCTGCGGAGCCGGATGACCCGTCGCTCGGTTTCGAGCAGGTACTCGTCGGGATCTCTCGGCGCGAACACGTCAACCGCCTCTCAGCGCTACACGAAGACGTTCTGCATGAACAGGATGACCGACTCCGCGGCTCCCTGGAGGCTGCCGCCGACCCCCTTCACCACGCCACCGGCCTGCGTTGGGGCGGCGAACAGGAAATAGAGGAGGAAGGCGACCCCGGCCCATGTCAGGATCTTTTTGACGTTCACTGCGATGCACCCCGTCCGAAACTGCCTGTGATCAAAGTGGCGCCTGCCGATCTGTTGTACCGCACTCGGCGCCGCTAGGGCAGCCATGTACCGCGCTTGGGGCAGCGGAAGACCGCTCGGCGCGGATCAGCTACCGTCCGTGTCGGTGATCGTAGCGAAAGAGCCCTACATCCGTTGCGTGGGAGCCGTGGTGCACGCCGCGGACGGACGATTGTTGCTGGTACAGCGGGCGAACGAGCCCGCGCGGGGGAAGTGGTCGCTGCCGGGTGGGCGCGTGGAGAGCGGAGAAACCGATCATTCGGCGGTACGGCGCGAGGTCGCCGAGGAAACCGGACTCTCCGTGATCGTCGGTGCGCTGCTCGGGCGCGTGGTCCGGCCCGGCCGCGGTGCCGGCTACGAGATCTTCGACTACGCCTGCCGAACCGGCGAGACCGCTCTTTTCCCTGGTGACGACGCCGCCGACGCGATGTGGGCGGATGGTGCGACGTTCGCCACAATGCGCGCCGACGGGCTGCTGACCGAAGGTCTGGCGGACTCGTTGCGGTCTTGGAGCAGCCTTCCGCGGGAGATCCCTCCCGAGTGATCTCGGCATTTCCGGCATTTCGTCGAACCGTGATCGTGATCTGCGATTTTCACCCGTTTCGCCGTGCCGGGGGCGTGTCGTATCGCACCGCTTACCACCCCCGACCGCTCGATCGACACCGGGTATGGTGAGTCGCTGGCCGGTGCGAGCAAGCGGCGACCGGCCGATCCCCGGCAGGAGTCCACGGCCAGGAGGAGGTGAGGGATCGTGAGCGGCAGTGCCGATAGCGCGCTTCCGAGTAGTACCAACCGCATCCCCGCCTGGGAGGCCATCCGAGACTAGGCCGGTTCCAGGCGCCGGACCCAGGGGTCGCAGGCGCCGGCGGGGATGCGCGATCCGGGATGTGATCTCGCCCAGGCCCGAACCCCCGCCGTTGGAGGTCCCGCCGTGCCCAGCCTGCCTTCGCTCGTCCGGCGCAATCGCGGTGCGCGCAACCACCGCCGCACCCCTGCGGCTCCGGTCGCCGAGTCGGCCTACATGGTCGACTGCGGCGTCTACGTCGACGGCGCCCGGTTGCCCGGGAACTGGACGCACGCCGCGGCGATCGAGGAAGTCCGCAGGCGCGACTCCGGTTTCGTCTGGATCGGGCTGCACGAACCGGACGAAACCCAGCTGGGCGTGCTCGCCGAGACCTTCGGCCTGCACGAGCTCGCGGTCGAGGACGCGGTGCACGCGCATCAGCGCCCGAAGCTGGAGCGCTACGACAGCACGCTGTTCATGGTGCTCAAGACCGTCCGCTACATCGCGAACGAGAAGCTGACCGCGAACAGCGAGATCGTCGAGAGCGGCGAGCTGATGGCCTTCGTCGGCCGCGACTTCGTGATCACCGTGCGGCACGGCAAGCACGCCGGGCTCGCGGCCGTCCGCAAGCAGCTGGAGGCCGATCCGGAGCAGCTCGCGCTGGGTCCGGCAGCGGTGCTGCACGGCATCTCGGACTACGTGGTGGACAGCTACCTGGAGGTCACCGAGGCCATCCAGGACGACATCGACGAGATGGAAGCCGCGGTGTTCGCGCCCCGCACCAAGATCGAGGCCGAGCAGATCTACCTGATGAAGCGCGAGGTCATGGAGCTGCGGCGGGCGGTGATGCCGCTGGCGAAACCGCTGCAGCGGCTGGCCGAGGGCTACACCCCGGCGGTGCCGGAGCAGGTGCGCTCGTACTTCCGCAACGTCGAGGACCACCTGACCACGGTCTCCGAGCGGGTCGCGTCCTTCGACGAGCTGCTGACCACGCTGGTCGACGCCACGCTGGCCAAGATCACGCTGCAGCAGAACACCGACATGCGCAAGATCTCCGCGTGGGTCGCGATCATCTCCACGCCGACGATGATCGCCGGGATCTACGGGATGAACTTCGAAACCATGCCCGAGCTGCAGTGGGCTTTCGGCTATCCGGTGACGCTGCTGGTCATGATGATCGCCTGCGTGGTGCTGTTCAAGATCTTCCGCAGGAACAGGTGGTTGTGACCGTGTGTTGTAACGTGTTGAGCCGTCCGTGCGATGTACTGGACGGTGCCGCACCACCTCAGGTGCGCACGGTCATCGGAAATGCACAGCCGTCGGGTGCGCCATGAGGGGCACCCGGTCATGAGACGGACGCAGTCCCCGGGTGCGCACGGTCCCGATCTTCATCGATCAACCGCCGCTGGGCGCCCTGCCGAGATTCCCCCGCCGTGCCGTTGGGAGGTAGCCGTGTCGATCACTTCGCGCGTCAATGGGCCGCGCCGGGACGCGATGGGATCGCGTGCGTTCGCCCGCCGCCGGCTGCCGCTGGGCGGCTCCGGCAAGGCGCGCCCCGGTCGAAGTCCCGTGCCGCGCCGGGTCCGAAAACCCGGCGCGATGTGGGACGCGACGCCCGTTTTCGCCGCGCACGCCCGAGCTGCGCGCGCCTGAGCCGCGCACGCCGGGATCGCGCTGATCCCGCGGCGGCAGCGCCCCACATCGTGAGCCGCAAGTTCGATTCGATCGTCTCGCTCACGCTGCCGGGAGGCACCGTCATGACTCGTCTCGCCACCAACAAGCTGACCCTGCTGTTCGCGCTGATCATGGGCTGGATCTTTACCCTGTTCGTGATCATCTCGCAGCAGCTCTGAGGGCCCACGACGCGGCCGGAGTCCGTCCGGGTGAGCCGTCCCGCCTGCCCGGCTCACCCGTTGCGCGGACGCCGCCGGTCGGCGCGCTGATTCCGGGTTAGAAACCCCGCACCGAAACTCGCTGCGCAAGGAGTGGTGCGGATGTTCGTCCCCAAGCGTCCCGGCGGCGCCCTGCTCGCGCCCGTGCTGATCGTCCTGTGCACGGCCGTGCCCGCGCAGGCGCACCCGCGGATTCCTGCGGATGCCCGGATCGTCGAGCTCACCAACCAGGCCAGGGCGGCGGCGGGCTGCGGCCCGCTCGTCCCCGATCCGCGGCTGATGGGCACGGCAGGCGATCACGCCGGTGACATGGCCGGGCACGACTACTTCGCGCATTCCCGGCCGTTGAGCCGGCTGCTGCACCTGCTGCCCGGCGCCGGGCGGGTCGGCGAGAACATCGCCGCGGGCCGCGGGGCCGCGGACGGCACGTTCCAGCAGTGGATGAACAGCCCCGGCCATCGCGCGAACATCGAGGACTGCGCCTACACCAGCATCGGCGTCGGCCACGGCTACTCGCCGCACAGCCGCTACGGCCACTACTGGGTCCAGCAGTTCGCAGGCCCCTGACCCCGCCGCGCTACTGCGAAGGTTGCGGGCGCATCGCCAGCCGGGCCAGCAGGTTGCGGCCCTGTTCGGCGTGCCGGGGTTGGGCGAGCACGTCGTAGCGGCCCGCGACGAGCTGGCTGGCGGAGGAGAAGTCGCGGCGGCCGCGCATCGAGGCGTAACCGGCGGCGGCGAACACCAGCCCCACCAGCACACCGCCGCCCAGCCCCACCAGCACGGAGCCGAGCAGGTTGCCGCCGGAGGTGGCCGACCAGGCCACCAGCAGCCCGAAGAACAACCCGATCCACGCGCCGGAGGCCGCGCCGCTGCTGAGCACCCGCGTCCAGTTCAGCCGCCCGGTGATCCGTTCGACCAGCATCAGGTCCACGCCGACGATCGTGACGTCCTGCACCGGGAAATCGCTCTGCACCAGGTGGTCGACCGCGCGCTGCGCTTCTTCGTAGGTGCCGTAGGAACCGATCGGCCACCCCGTGGGCGGGGTCGGCATGTTCGGTGAACCCGGCGCCGACCGGGCCGGGCCGGAAAACGGGTAGGACACCGCTGACACCTCCGTGGAGCGCACAACCTGCCGGGACGCGGAGACGCCGGTCGTCCGCAGGGGTTCTGCCACCGACCGTTTCGTGCCCCGTTGTCCCTTGACCCCAGGCTACCCGGTCACCCCGGGGTGGAGATCGACTCGGGGCGTGGTGCCCGCAACGACCACGGTGCGATCGGCGCGCGCCCGCCGGTGACCGTGCGCAGTGCGCGGCCGGCCGCCTTCCGGTCGGTCCACCAGGAGTAGCCGAGCACGGCGAGGATGAACGGAACCACGTCGCCGACGGCGAAGTCGCCCGCCTGCTCGATGCCGGGCACCCCGGAGAGGCCGCCGACCAGCAGGCTCAGCGAGTTGTTCGCCACGTGCAGGCCGATCGCGGCCTCCAGTCCGCCGGTGCGCACGGTCAGCCAGCACATCGCGCCCGCCATCACCAGCAACTCGCACCACACCAGCGGGTCGGTGTAGCCGTGCCCGCCGAGGAACAGCACGGAGGTGAGCACGATCGCCGGCCACGGCGTGCGGAACCAGGCGGTGAAGGTCTGCAGCAGGAAACCGCGGAAGACGAACTCCTCGGCGGCGCTTTGGAACGGGACCAGTAGCAGCGCCAGGATCGCCACCCGCGCGTAGGCCCACCAGCCGGGGAAGCCAGGTCCGGTGGGCGTGCCGGTGATCCAGCTGATCAGCCCGGCAACGCCGAACGCCACCGCGAGCACGAGCGCGGCGCGCAGCAGGCACTCGCCCAGCCACGGCCACCGCAACCGGCCTTCCACCCCGGCGAGTTCGCCCATCGGCCGCTGCTGCACCCACTTCGTGGTCAGCAGCACCGGCGGAAGCAGTGCGACCAACGCGCCGAACGACACCACCAGCAGCACGAAATCGTCCTGCAGGACCTTGTCGATGACCGCGGGGTCGGCCAGCAGGATCGCCGCGTGCGTCTGCTCGAAGCCGAGCGGGAACAGCGTGAACAGCACGAGCAAGGTCATCGCCGCGATCAGCGCGACGAAGGCGAACAGCACCGCCACGAGCAGCGCGACCAACGGCCGCCACCAGGTGTGCGCGGTGTTGCGCGCGAGCAGGTGGTACGGGGTGCCGGGGGCGGCCGAGGGCCGCACGGTCTGCTGCTGCGAGAAAGCGCTCACGCCGATGATCGTAATGGTCAGGACTCCGCCGCCGGGGTCGGCGCGCTCGCCCGGACGTCGGCGGGCGGCGCGCTTTCGCCTTCGGAGCGTTCCGGCCGTGGGCGGGGACGCAGCAGGTCGGCACTGGACAGCAGCACCATCTGCGCGTAGGCCGCGACGAGCGTGGTCGGCAGCAGCCAGCCGGTATCACCGAACCTCGGGATCACCACCAGCACCGCCACCGCGAAAACAGCCGCCGACAACACCGCAGCCAGCAACCGGCCGGAGGCGCGGTACCCCAACGCGGCAAGCCAGGTCAGCACTACGGCAACCCCGGCCACACCGGTCGGCCCGAGCCGGAAACCGGCGTTCGCCGCCCACAGCAACACCGCCACCAACGCCGCTGCGACGAAGCAGGCGGGAACCCAGCGGCCGAGGCCGTGCCCGTGGCTCATCAGCCGGTAGCCGAGCCACAGCGCGAAGACCGCCGCTAGCAGGAACGCCACCGCGGAAACCGCGGTGAGCTGGAACGGGGCGAAGCCGAACGGTGCGTGGACGTAGCCCCGGCCCGGGAGGATCGCGCAACCTGGCGAGGATCGCAGCGGTAGGGGCGAGCAGTGTCCGGCAACGCCCGGAACCGCTCCGCCGATCCCGGTCAAGCCCACCGCGCCCGCGCCCAGGAACGCCACCAGCGCGGCCCTGCGGGGTGCGGCGATCGCCAGCACCACGGCCATCAGGAGCGGTTTGACCAGCGTCATCGCCCACCGGCCGAGGAACCGCAGCACTCCGGTGCTACCCGGGCGCACGGCGCGGTAGGCGATCAGGCCGGAACGGATCGCGATCGAGGCCGTCCGGCGCTCGCCCAGATCGCCGACCCGTTGGCGGCCCACGGCGTACCGCCGCACGTCGTTGCCGAGCCGCTGCGGCTCCGGCACGTCCGGTTCCTGACGCTCACCCGGATCGGCGCCGGTTGCGACGGTGCCGACGAACGGCAGCTCGCGCGCGGCGATGGTCCAGTGCAGCCGTTCGTTGACCAGCGCCTTGGTGGAGGTCAGGGCGTGCTCCTGGTCCGGGGCGTCGAACAGCGCGGTCAGCTCGGCGCGGACCTGATCGGCGTGCTTGCTCCACAACTCGCCGAGGAAGTCCCGCCAGCCCTCGGATTCCGCAGCCTCGCCGAGCTCCTGGCGGGTCGGCGTGGTGACGATCGCGCGGAACCGCTCGGCCAGGCCGCTGGCGCCGAGGTCGGCGTTGTGCCGCACCAGCCGTTGCGGTGCCACCAGCAGCTCGGTCAGCGCGGATGCGGCGTCCAGTCGGCCCCACATCCAGTCGTTGGCCCGCCAGCGCGCGGACAGGAACGCGCCGAAGTTGCCGAGGTCCCCGCCGCGCACCTTGTCCGCCACGCGCAACTCGCTCGCGCCGCCGCGCGCGAGCGCCTCGAACGGCAACGCGGACGGTGCATCGCTGACCACGCGCAAGAAGTTGATGTGGTCGCCGGGCACCCGGCCCACGTCCAGCGGAGCGGTCAGCACGACCAGCGCGCGCAGCGTCTCGGGCCGCCGGTCGGTGCGTTCGAGCAGGTCGTAGCCGCACTGCGCGGGCGCTTCGACGTGCGCGCGCGGCGGCACAGCGGTGCCGATCCGGTCGGCGATGCCGTGCAGCACGGCGTTCGCCTCGGCGACCGCGTCGACGCCGTCCGGGTCGTGCGGCACCGCATCGGCACCCGATGAGTCCACTATGGACATCAGTTCGCCCGCGAAGTCCTCCAGCGCCCGCTGGAACCGCTTGCCGTGGCGCACCTCCGCCAGCACCGCGCCCAGCAGCGGCCGCACCGGCGACGGCAGGTGGTGCTGCAGCCGGTCGCGGCGCTCGGCCACCCGCTGGACCCAGTCCGCCAGCTCGTCGGCGGCCACGATCGGTTCCATCCGCGCACCGTTGATCCAGTACCGGTCCGCGTGGCCTTCCAGCACCTCGCCGAACGTGCGCAGCCGGTACAGCTCCGTCTTGCACGCGCTGAGCACCGGCAGCTGCTCCCGGTCGGCCCAGCGTTCGGCATCCCGCGCCCAATCCAGGCATTCCTGCACACCCGAGAGCAGGCCGCGCACGTCGTCGAAGACCTCGCCCGGCGCGGCGGCGGCGCGGCGCGCCAGCCCGCCGGAGAGCTCGCGGTCCAGTCGCGTGCCCGCCTGCGGGGACCAGCCGGCCAGCGGATCCCCGACCACCGGCGGCAGCAGCCTGCCGTCCTCGGTGCCGGCCGGTTCGGTGAGCAGCCGCAGCACCGCCTGGGCATCCAGCTCCGCGCGCACGACCGCGTTCTGCGCTTGCACCTCCGCCGCCTGCGCCAGCAGCACGCCTTGCCGCGCAACGGGTTCCGCGGCCAGCAGCGGCGCGAAAACGGACCGCCGCCGCAGCTCGGTGCGCTGCACCGCCCGGTTGTGCCACTCCAGCGCGTCCAGATCCGCCAGCAGCGACTCCTGCGACATCCGCGCGCGCAGCGCCGTGGAAGCCACCGGCAGCGCGAGCTGACTGCCCCGCCCTTCCGGAGCCACTTCCGGCTCCGGGTTCAGGTACAGCAGCCAGCGCGTGCTGGGCCGCTCGGTGGGCACCGCGGCCATCTCGCGGATCGCGGCGGTCACCGGGATGTTGTCCAGCACCCCGCCGTCGATCACCCGGAACGCGCGGGAATCGGTGGCGGTTTCGGAGAACACGCCGAACATGTCCGGCTCGCCCGGCGGCGCGGCACCGGTTCCGGAATGCACCTGCGCAGGCTCGAACGCGAACGGGAACGACGAGGTGGCGCGCGCGGCCTCGGCCAGCTGCAGCGCGGTGGCCGGGAAGTCCTTGCCGGTGCCGAAGTCCGACAGCGGCTGCCCGGACCTGCCCCGGTGCCGGAAGTGGAACGAGGCGGTGCGGCGCTGCTCGAGCAGCGACCCGGACCGGGCGTCGAAGTGCCGCTCCAGCACCGGGTCCAGCAGCGTCGCCGTCAGCAGCAGGTCCAGCCGGTCGCCGAGGTCGCGGGCCTGCTCCGCGGGCGGGACCCGCTCGGTGATCAGGCGGGCCAGTTCGGCGCGGAAGTAGGCGTCGCCCGCCAGCAGCGAGTCCGGCCGCGGCTGCCAGAAGCGCGGCACCGCCCGGGACATCGCCTCCAGGTCGGCCAACCGCACCCACAGCCCGCGCATGTCCGCGAACGGCATCCCGTAGACGATCGATGCGGACAGCAGCGTGGCGTTCAATCCGCCCGCGGAGGCGCCCGCGAGCACGTCCACCGAGACCTGGTCGTAGCCGGCCAGACCGGCCAGCTTCGCCCACGGGTGCTCGCGGGGCTCGGCGGTGGCGCGGCGCAGCTCGTCGATCTCCGCGACGGCGCCGCCGATCCACACCGCCAGGCTCGCCCCGCCGCGCATCGCCAGCGCGAGCCGGAGTTCGCGCTCGTTCTCGGTGTGCCGCTCGCGCCCAGCCGCCGGATGCGCGCCGCCGCCGTCCATGCCGCCGCCCCTCGGTCGATCCGATCCGAGCCGGCAGCGGCGGACCCGCGACCACCCCCGACGACCCGTTGATCACAACCTACCGCGCTTCGGCGACGACGAGGTACGTCCGCACGGGCGGAACTCGCGAGATCCCGCGCAGCCCGCACGCGCGGAATCAGCTCTCCGGCGGCGTCCAGGGATCCTGCCGGGACATCCCGGCGGCGCGGCCCTTGCCCGCGATCACCAGCGCCATCTTGCGGGACGCCTCGTCGATCATCTCGTCGCCGAGCATCGCCGCACCGCGCTTGCCACCGGCTTCCGAGGTGTGCCACTCGTAGGCGTCCAGGATGTTCTCGGCGTGGTCGTAGTCCTCCTGCCGCGGCGAGAACAGCTCGTTCACCGCGTCCACCTGCGCCGGGTGCAGCACCCACTTGCCGTCGAAGCCCAGCGCCGCCGACCGGCCGCCGACCCGCCGCAGCCCCTCCAGGTCCTTGATCGCCAGGTACGGACCGTCGATCGCCTGGATGTCGTGCGCCCGCGCGGCCATCAGCAGCCGCATCAGGGTGTAGTGGTAGGCGTCGCCGACGTCGTAGCCGGGCGGCTGCTCACCCACGACCAGCGAGCGCATGTTGATCGAGGCCATGAAGTCCGCGGGTCCGAAGATCAACGCCTCCATCCGCGGCGTCGCGCCCGCGATGGCGTCCACCTCGACCAGCCCGCGGGCGTCCTCGATCTGCGCCTCGACGCCGATCCGGCCTGGCTCCAGCCCGTTCGCCCGCTCGATCTGGGACAGCGTCAGGTCCAGCCAGCGCACCTGCTCGGCGCCCTGCACCTTCGGCAGCATGATCGTGTCCAGGTTCGCCCCGGCGCCCTCCACGACCTCGATCACGTCCCGGTAGGTCCATTCCGTGCTGAGGTCGTTGACCCGCACCGACCGGATCTTGCCGTCCCAGCCGCCCTCGTTGAGCGCGTCCACCACCCGGCCGCGGGCTTCGGCCTTCGCCAGCGGCGCGACCGCGTCCTCCAGGTCCAGGAAGAACGAGTCCACCGCCAGACCGCGCGCCTTGTCGATCATCTTCGCGCTCGAACCGGGAACGGCCAGGCAACTGCGGCGGGAACGCTGATCCACGAAAACCTCCTCGTCGAGCACGGCATCCGGTATCTATCACGCGCGGCGGCCGCCGGAGGTGTGACGAACGTCTTGGTGCCCGTCCCGGACCGCCACGACATGCGCTCGGATCTCGCTGCGACTGCCCGTGCCCGCCGGGCCGACTAGCCTGATCAGCGTGGCAGCCACCGACAGGGTGTACGCGGCGCGAGTCGCCGGACTCGCCGTGTTCGGGCCGGACGGCGAGTCGATCGGGCGGGTGCGCGACGTGGTGGCCGGGCTGCGGATCGGCAGCCAGCCGCCGCGAGTGCTCGGCCTGGTCATGGAGATGGCCCCGCGCAGGCGGATCTTCGTGCCGATGCTGCGGGTGACCCGGATCGAGCCGAACGCGGTCACCCTCGCCACCGGCTCGGTCAACATGCGCCACTTCCACCAGCGCCCCAACGAAGTCCTGGTGCTCGGCCAGCTGCTCGACGCGAAGGTCACGGTGGCCGCCTCCGGCGCAGCGGCCGTGCTGGTGGACGCCGCGCTGGAGCAGACCCGCACGCGGGACTGGCGGATCAGCAGGCTCGCGGTGCGGGAACGCTCCGGGCGGCTGGGACGGCGCGGAGCGGTGCAGGTGCTGGAGTGGGACCAGGTCAGCGGCCTCGCCGTGGCCGAGCTCAGCGGCCGTCCGCAGGGCGTCGAGCAGCTGCTGACGATGCTGGACACGATGCGCGCCGTGGACGTCGCCAGCACGCTGCACGAACTGCCCGCCAAACGGCGCTACGAGGTCGCCGAGGCGCTCGACGACGAACGGCTCGCCGACGTCGTGGAGGAGATGCCCGAGGACGACCAGAAGGACCTGCTGACCCACCTCGGCGAAGACCGGGCCGCGGACGTGCTCGAGGCGATGAGCCCGGACGACGCCGCCGACCTGCTCGCCGAACTGTCCGAAGGGGACAAGAACCGGCTGCTGGAGCTGATGGAGCCCGCCGAGTCCGCGCCGGTCAAACGGCTCCTGGCGTACTCCTCGGACACCGCGGGCGGGCTGATGACCCCGGAAGCGGTCGTGGTCGGGCCGGACGCCACGATCGCCGAGGCGCTGGCGATGGTGCGCAACGCCGAGCTGCCGGTGGCGCTGGCCAGCATGGTCTTCGTCTGCCGCCCGCCGTCGGCCACGCCGACCGGGCGCTACCTGGGCTGCGTGCACATCCAGCGGCTGCTCCGCGAACCACCGTCCACTTTGGTCGCCGGGGCGCTGGACACCGGGCTGGCGAGCCTGCCGCCGACGGCCTCGCTGGCCGAGGTCACTCGCTACTTCGCCGCCTACAACCTGGTTTGCGGCCCGGTGCTGGACGACCAGGAGCACCTGATCGGCGCGGTCACCGTGGACGACGTGCTCGACCACCTGCTGCCGGAGAACTGGCGGGAGAGCGGGCTGCCGGACCGCGACGATCCCGCCGCGCCGGGTGATCCGCGAACCGGCGCCGCGGCGGCGCGGAGAGCGAGCGACGATGCCTGAACTGCTGCCCCGCCGCCGGCTGGACCAGCCGCGGATGCCGCGCCGGTTCGCCGTGCGGTTCGACCCGGAAGTCTTCGGGCAGGTCTCCGAGCGCATCGCCCGGTTCCTGGGCACCGGGAAGTTCCTGTTCTGGATGACCGTGTTCGTGACCACCTGGATCGCGATGAACCTGTTCGCGGTCGGGCTGGCGTGGGACCCGTACCCGTTCATCCTGCTCAACCTGGCGTTCTCCACGCAGGCGTCGTACGCGGCGCCGCTGATCCTGCTGGCGCAGAACCGGCAGGACGACCGGGACCGGGTCTCGCTGGAGGAGGACCGGGCGCGGGCCGAGCAGACCAAGGCCGACACCGAGTACCTGGCCCGCGAACTCGCCGCGCTGCGCCTGGCCGTCGGCGAGGTGGCCACCCGGGACTACCTGCGCGGCGAGCTGGACCGGCTGCGCGACGAACTGCCCGGCACGGAGAGCGCGGGCGCGCGCCGCCGCCGGGAATCCGCGGAGAGCGCGGGCGAGCGCGACGACGTGCCCTGATGGGGCTCCTCGCAGCGCGCTCGGCCGGCACCGCCAGGTCCAGCACCGCTCGCACGAACTCAGCGGCGCGCGGGCGCCTGCGACGATCGGCGGTCGATCATGCCTGGGCGCGCTGCCCGGGCGGGGCCGGAACGCCACCGGCGGCGAGCTTCTCGCAGATCCGGGCGAACTGTTCCAGCTCCTGCGGCTCGGTCACCGAGAGGAAGTACTGCATCACCCCGGCGAGCTGCGTGCCGGCTGCAGACCGTAATCGGTGTTCACCGGCTTCACTGATCACCGCGAGCACTCCCCTGCCGTCCGAATCCACCCGGACCCGGTGCACCAGCCCGATCCGCTCCAGCCGGTCCACCAGCCTGGTCACCCCGGACCGGGACAGCAGAACCGCGTCCGCCAGCTCGGTCATTCGCAATCGCCGCTCCGGCGCCTCGGCCAGTGCGCGCAGCACGTCGTAGGCCGCGAGCGTGAGCCGCTGCTGGGCGATCAGGTCCCCTTCCAGGCACCGCGTGACGCGGGCGTGGGCGCGCAGGAAGGCGCGGTAGGCCGTCATCTCGCCACTAGTGGGTAATCGGTCAAGACCTATCTCGGTCACGATGCGTAATACTACGGAGGGCAGTCAGATGAATGCGAAGCGCCCCCGTGTTTGTTCATGTCAGCACGTCGGAGCCGGTGCCTGGAATAATCCAGCGCACGGGACCGCTGCGGCGAGCGCAAGCACGTCGAACCCGGGCGCGACGATCGCCGGGCCGGCCGCCGGGCGGTCACGCCCCGCGCACCCCTCGCCCGCCCCCATGGGGCTACCGGTCCGTAACATCACTTTCCGGTCAGTAGCATGAGGGGCAACCAGTCCCCGCAGGAAGGGTCGGTGTCACCGCAACCGTGACCAGCACGTACTCCGCTCCCACGGAAGAGGCCGTCCGCCAGGCCCTCGGCAAGGTCGATGACCCCGAGATCCACAAGCCGATCACCGAACTCGGCATGGTCAAGTCGGTCACCGTCGGCGAGGACGGCAAGGTGGACGTCGAGGTCTACTTGACCGTCCAGGGCTGCCCGATGCGGGAAACCATCACGCAGCGCGTCGACCAGGCCGTGCGCGAGGTCGACGGGGTGCGCGAGGTGACCGTCGAACTCGACGTGATGAGCGACGAGCAGCGCTCCGAACTGCGCAAGCAGCTGCGCGGCGACTCCGAGGAACCGCGCATCCCGTTCGCCGAGCCCGGCTCGATGACCCGGGTGTACTGCGTGGCCTCCGGCAAGGGCGGCGTCGGCAAGTCCAGCGTGACGGTCAACCTGGCCGCCTCGATGGCCGCGCGCGGGCTGTCGGTCGGCGTGGTCGACGCCGACATCTACGGGCACTCGGTGCCCCGGATGCTGGGTTCGGACGGCAAGCCCACCCAGGTGGACAAGATGATCATGCCGCCGCAGGCGCACGGCGTGAAGGTGATCTCCATCGGGATGTTCACCCCGGGCAACACGCCGGTCGTGTGGCGCGGGCCGATGCTGCACCGCGCGCTGCAGCAGTTCCTCTCGGACGTGTTCTGGGGCGACCTGGACGTGCTGCTGCTGGACCTGCCGCCCGGCACCGGCGACGTCGCGCTGTCCACCGCCCAGCTGATCCCGAACGCCGAGATCCTGGTGGTGACCACGCCGCAGCAGGCAGCCGCCGAGGTCGCCGAGCGCGCCGGGGCGATCGCGATGCAGACGCGGCAGCGGCTCGCCGGGGTCGTGGAGAACATGTCCTGGATGGAGCTGCCCGACGGGCAGCGCATGGAGGTCTTCGGCAGCGGCGGCGGGCAGATCGTGGCGGACTCGCTGACCCGCTCGATCGGCCACGATGTCCCGCTGCTGGGCCAGGTCCCGCTGGACACCCGGCTGCGGGAGTCCGGGGACAGCGGGACTCCGCTGGTCATCGAGGCGCCGGACGCGCCGTCGTCGAAGGTGCTCGCCGACGTCGCCAAGCGGCTGTCCACCCGCGCCCGCGGCCTGGCGGGCCAGCTGCTGTCCGTCTCCCCCGCTTGATCGCCGCGAGTGGGCGGACCGTTCGGCCAATCCAGCCGGACCAACAGTCCGTTCACTCGATCAGCAACTCCGGGTTCCGCGAGTGGGCGGACCATTCGTCCGAACCAGCCGGGCCAGCGGTCCGTTCACTCCGGGCGCGGATCAGATCGAGCGGGCGACGGCGAGCAGGCCGTCGCCGACCGGCAGCGCCACTGGAACGAGGCCCTCGTCGGCGCGGATGGCCTGGGTGAGTTCGCGCAGCGCCGCCGCCCGCGAATCGTGCCGGTCCGCGGTCTCGGGCGGGTTGGTGCCTGCGAACACGATCGCCCCGCCGGGCCGCAGCAGCCGCGACCCGACCTCCAGGTACATCGGATATCCGCTCGGCGCCGCGTCGACGAACATCAGGTCGTAGGCGCCCTCCGCGAGCCGCGGCAGCACCTGATCGGCGAGGCCCGTGATGAACCGGGTGCGCGACCGCGGCACCCCGTCGGCCGCGAGCGCTTCGCGCGCGATGCGCTGCGCGGTCGGGTCGAGATCGATCGAGGTCAGCAGTCCGCTCGGGGCCATGCCCGCGAGCAACCAGCGAGCCGAGTCGCCGGTGCCGGTGCCCACTTCGACGACCGCCTTCGCGCGCAGCACCGCGGCCAGGAAGCGCAGCGCGGCGCCGGTCGATGAGTCGATGAGCGCGCCGTCGGCGGCCACGGCCGCGGCCTCGGATTCCTCGGCGACGGCCTGCCGCCCGGCGGCGTCGCCGAGCAGCCTGCCCGGCCGGTCCAGCGGACCGGGATCGATCGACGTCTCGGGTATCACGGGTAACAAGATTATCTCTGAAGGGCATTCAGTTGTGCGGAACGAGCACATCGTTAGCCGCCCGTTTCTTCCCCGCACCCGCCACTCGCTGGGCCGATCGAGTGAAAACCGGTTTCTCAGGATGCTCTCAGGGCGCTTTCATACCTGCCTCACCCGCGCGCGAAACAGTGGTGCATGACGGGCCGATGTCCCGTGCACACGCCGGCGATCCCGCCGGTACCCCGCCAACAACGCTGCAGCTCGGGAACAACGTCGATGCTCCGCTCGTTCTCCGGATGCAACCGCCGCAGGAGGTGGCTTCTCGTCCGATGCCAACACAGTCGATGAGTCCGGCTCAGCACGCCGAACAACACGCCGGCACCGCGCCCGTGACCGAGACGGGGCCCGTCACCGAGACGGCACCAGCCACCGAGACGACCTGGACGCCGCCGTCCTGGGACGAGGTGGTCCGGGAGCACGCCGACCGGATCTACCGGCTGGCATACCGGCTCACCGGCAACCAGCACGACGCCGAGGACATCACCCAGGAAACCTTCATCCGCGTCTTCCGGTCGCTGGCCTCCTACAAGCCGGGCACCTTCGAGGGCTGGTTGCACCGGATCACCACGAACCTGTTCCTGGACATGGCGCGGCGCCGGTCCCGGCTGCGGATGGAAGGTCTGCCGGAGGACACCGACCGGCTGCCCAGCAGCGGGCCCAGCCCGGAGCAGGTCTTCCACGACACCCACCTCGACCCGGACCTGCAGGCCGCGCTGGACGAGCTGCCGCCGGAGTTCCGCGCCGCCGTGGTGCTCTGCGACGTGGAAGGGCTCTCCTACGAGGAGATCGGCACCACCCTCGGGGTGAAGCTGGGTACGGTGCGCAGCAGGATCCACCGCGGACGGCAGATGTTGAAAGCGACCCTGGAAGCGCGTCGCGCGCACGCTCGGGAGGACTCGGCATGACAGGACGGCGAGGGTGGGGTCTGCCCGAGCAGCACCTCGCGCTGGACGCGCTCGTGGCGTTCGTGGACGGCGAACTCAGCGCCAACGCCCACGACCGCGCGGCCGCCCACCTCGCCAGGTGCCCGGCTTGCGCGGCCGATGCCACCGCACAACGGCAAGCGCGGGCCGCGGTGCAGTCCGCGGGCGCGCCGTCGGTTTCCCCCGGCTTGCTGCAGGCCCTGCAATCCATCCCCTCGAACGCGGAACTGCCCGCGCAACCGGACGGCCTGGCGCTGACCGAGGACGGCCAGCTGGTCACCGTCGACCCCAGTGCCCGGCGCGGACGCTTCGGATCCGGCGCGGCGCTGGGTTCGAGCACGCCGCTGGGCGGCGGTCAGCAACCGCTGGGTTCGAGCACGCCGCTCGGCGAAACCGGTCTCGACTCCCGCGGGCAGGCACGGCCCGGGCGCGGCAGGCGAACCGGGGCGGGCGTGGTGTTCTCCAGCCTCGTGCTCGGAGCGCTGGCACTGGTCAGCATGCCGGACGAGCAGGGGCCACCGCCCGCGGTCGGGCCGCTGCCGCACCCCGGCGGCGCCTACGACTCCGCGCTGATCCCGGCTTCGACCGGGCTGCGCACCCCGCCCCCTCCGCCGGCGCCCAGCTTGGCCGCGGTTCCCGGGCCCGGTACCTCCAGCATTCCGGCCGGCCGACCGGCGATGTCGGCTTCCGTCCAGCCTTGACCCCGCCCGCGGTGCCGAGCACCGCGCTCCTACGCGGATTTCACCGCCTCCGAGGCACGATCGAGTCGGGCACCTGTGCCGCTGCGCGCAGCGCCGTGCCGGTGTGATCCACTCGCACGGGTGCCGATCTGTCGACGACTTCGCAGGCCCGGGGAGCGATGAGCGAGCAGCCGAGGAAACCCGCGCAGGGATCCGATCCGGCGCGGCCCGACCAGGCTCGGCCGCACGACCAGGACGGCGGGACGTTCCAGCGAGCGGACGGGCGGGCCGACGGCCGCCCCGCCGAGAACTCCGGGCACGGGCAGTGGCCGGCCGAGACCGCGCAGAACTCCGCCGCGGCTGAGCACGCAGGCAACCCGGACGCGACCGCGCAGCAGCCCCCGGCGATCGATCCGGCTTCGGCCGAGTCGCAACCGCAGCGGCTCGGCGTCCGGCCGGTCCAGCACCCGGAGGTCGACTCGGCGCAGGCCGCCGCGTTCGGCAGGCCGGCGGGCGTCACCGGCGGCTTCGACCCGGAGCGCACCGATCAGCTACCGGCGACCGGTGCCGTTCCCCCTGGCCCCTCCCCGGCTTTGTCGCAGGCGTTCGGCCGACCCCGGGGCACCGCGAGTTCGCTGCAGCGGGAACCGGGCGAGTCGGCGCCTTCCCCGTCCGCCGAGCAGCCGCCCACGTTCTGGAGCGAACGCGGCGAGCACGATCCCTGGCGCAACCCCTCGGCAGGTGCGGTGATGGGGCCGCCCGCGGTCGCCGAGGGCTCCGCTGATTCCGACTCGGACCCGGCTCCCGGTCCGCTGCTGAGCGCGCGGGAGATCCTGTTCGGCCGCCGGGTGCGCCCGCGCGCGCTGGCCGCGCTGGGCGGTGTCGCGGTGCTGCTGGCCGTCGTCGGCGGCTTCGTCGGCCGGATCACCGCCGAGGAGGGCAATCCGCTGACCAATCCGGACGTGACGTTGTCCGAGGTGCAGCCGGGCGCGGACCGCCCGGCAGGCGCCGTGTCCGGGGTGGCGAAGCGGATCGTGCCCGCCGTGGTGTCGGTCGAGGTGCACGTCGGCGCGCAGGGCGGCTCCGGTTCCGGTGTGGTGATCGACGGCGACGGCTACGTCGTCACCAACAACCACGTCGTGTCGATGGCCGCGGACACCCCGAACGCGACCGTCTCCACGGTCTTCAGCGACGGCACCCGGGTGCCCGCGCGGATCGTCGGGCGCGACGTCAAGACCGACCTGGCGGTGATCAAGGTCGACGTGGCCAACCCGACGGTGGCGCAGCTGGGCAACTCGGGAAGCCTCGCGGTGGGCGATCAGGTCATCGCCGTGGGCTCGCCGCTCGGGCTGGCCAGCACCGTCACCACCGGCATCGTCAGTTCGGTGCACCGCCCGGTGCGGCTGGCCGGGGAGGGCAGCGACACCAACGCGGTCGTCGATGCGATCCAGACCGACGCGGCGATCAACCCCGGCAACTCCGGTGGCGCGCTGGTGGACGGCAACGGCGCGGTGGTCGGCATCAACAGCGGGATCCGCACGCTCGGCGAGAGTGGCGGTGAGGGCGGTTCGATCGGCCTCGGCTTCGCGATCCCGATCGACGACGTGCGCCGGATCGCGCAGGAGCTGATCCGCACCGGCAAGGCCAGCCACGCCGATCTCGGGGTGAACCCGAAGTCGGTCAGCGACGGCGTCACCGACGGTGCCCAGGTGCAGAACGTGCGGGACGGCAGCGCCGCCGCGGGCGCGGGCATCGGCGAGGGTGATGTGATCATCAAGGTCGGCGACCGCAAGGTCAGCACGGCCGACGAGCTGATCGTGGCCGTCGACCGGCACCGGGTCGGCGAGACGGTCCCGGTGACGGTGGTCCGGCAGGGGCGTGAGCTGGTGCTGAACGTGGTGCTGCGCTGAACGGCCGCGAAGCTGGGAAAAGTGGCGTTTCCACCGCCGTCCCCCGGGTGGGTAGGCTGGCGGCGGCGCACCGTCGCGAGGTGGCCCGTGCGCGGCGGAGCCGCTCGCGGCCGGGTCACTCGCCGGGTCCGCTGCGCAACCCGGTTGCGCGTTCGTTGTTGAAGCACTCTTGAGGCGAAGGGTGATCCGAGGTGTTCGAGAGCATCGGCTGGGGTGAGATCCTGGTCCTCATCGTTGCCGGCCTGTTCATCCTCGGCCCGGAACGGTTGCCGCAGGGCGCGGCCTGGCTGGGGCGCACCATCCGCCAGGTCAAGGAGTACGCGACGGGCGCCCGCGATCAGCTGCGCTCCGAACTCGGTCCGGAGTTCGACGAGTTGCGCAAGCCGCTGGAGGATCTGCGCGGCATCCGCGACTTCAATCCGCGCACGGCGGTGAGCAAGCACCTGTTCGACGGGGAGAATCCGCTGGATCCGCCGCTCAACGGCAACGGCAACGGCTCCAGTTCCGGTTCCAGCACGGCCAAGCCGCAACCGCAGCGCCCGCTGGACCCGGGCGAACGGCCGCCTTACGACCCGGACGCCACCTGATCGACTGCGCTGGCTGCTGATCCGGAGCACGCAACCAGCACCGCAACGGGATTCCTACGAAACCGACTGCAGTTCGGGTTGGGACGGCTCGGCCGGTTGCGGTTTGCGCGCCCGCAGAACGGCGACCCCGGCCAGCACCAGCCAGCACGCGAGCACCAGCGTCATCCCAGGCCATCCCCACTGCGCATAGGCCATTCCGCCGAGCACTCCGCCGACGCTGCTGCCGCCGTAGTAGGCGAACTGGTACATCGCGGATGCCTGCCCCCGCGCCGACGGCGACGCCAGGAACCCGACCCAGCCGCTGGCCACCGAGTGCGCGGCGAAGAACCCGCCGGTGAACACCACGAGCCCGATCAGGATCACGACGATGTTCCCGGCGAGCAGCAGCGCCAGCCCGGCCAGCGCGGTGCCGAGCCCGGTCAGCAGCACCGGCTTGCGCCCCCACCGGTCGGCGAGCCGTCCCGCTATCGCGGAGGTCACCGTGCCCGCCGCGTAAGCCAGGAACGCCAGCGCGGCCAGCGCGGGCGGCACCGACAGCGGCGGCGCGATCAAGCGGAAGCCGAGCACGTTGTAGACCGCCACGAACGAACCCATGCCCAGCGCGGCCACCGCGAACGGCGCGCGCAGCGCGGGATCGGTCGCCGCGGCGCGCACGCCGGTCAGCAGCGGGCGCCAGCGGAACTCCTGCCTGCGCTGGTGCCGCTCGGTCGGCAGCAGCAGCACGAACGCCACGGTGCACACCCCGGCGAGCAGCGCCACCGCGATCAGCCCGCCGGTCCAGCCGCCGAAGTCGCCCGCGACGCCGCCGAGCAGCCGTCCGGACATGCCGCCGATGGTGGTGCCCGCGACGTAGAGGCCCATCGTGGTGCCGAGATCACGGCCACCGGTCTCGTCGGCCAGGTACGCGGTGGCGACAGCGGCGATGCCCGCCACCGCGGCGCCTTGCACGAAGCGCAGCACGACCAGCAGCGGGAAGTTCGCCAGCCACGGCAGCGCCAACCCGATCACCTCGGCCACCAGCAGTGAGGTGACCATGACGCGGCGGCGCCCGAAGACCTCGGACAGCGTGCCGAGCGGTACCGCGGCCACCGCCAGCCCCAGCGTGCCCGCCGAGACCAGCAGCGCGACCGTTCCCGGCGCGAGCGAGAACGCCTCGGAGAACTGCGGCAGCACCGGTTGCGGCGCGTACAGCAGGGCGAACAGGGCGAGCGCGCCGACCAGCAGCGCCAGTCGGATGCGCCGGATGCGGCTCACGTCGGTTCCACTCACGACAGCGACCGTAAGCAGGGCTAATCAATGCGTCCAATGCACGAGTGCCCGACAATCCATGCTGTGCCGCATGAATCGAGCGTTCCCCGGGAAGCCGCCCAGCTCGCCGCGCATCTGGCGCCGACGCTGGACCTGCTGCGCACCGTCGCCGCGGAGGGGCAACTCACACGCGCGGCCGAGCGGCTCGGCCAGCCGCAGCCCACGGTCAGCCGCGCACTGGCCCGGCTCGCCGAGCACCTCGGCACACCGGTCGTGGCCAAGCAGGGACGCGGCGTGGTCCTCACCCGCGCCGGAGCGCTGCTGACCGAAGCGGCCGAGGAGGCGATGCACGAGCTGGAGAACCGCTGCCGGGCGGTGGTCGAAGAACTCGACCCGCAGCGCGGGCAGGTCGTGCTCGGTTTCCAGCACACCATGGGCCGCGCGCTGATCCCGCAGCTGCTCAGCGAGTTCCGCGAGCACCACCCGAGCGTCCGGTTCGGCCTGGCGCAGGGCTCGCGGGACGACATGCTGGCGCGGATGCGCACCGGCCGGGTCGACCTCTGCCTGGTCTCCCCGGTCCCGTCCGGTGCCGAGTTCGAGGCCGCCGAGGTCACCAGGGAGGAACTGGTCGCCGTGGTCTTCGCCGGGCACCGGCTGGCCGGGCGGGACGACATCCGCCTGGCCGAGCTGGCCGACGACGACTTCGTCGGGCTGCGCCCGGGATACGGGCTGCGCCGCATCGTCACCGACCTCGCCGAAGCGGCCGGTTTCACGCCGCGGTTCGCGTGGGAGGGCGAGGAGGTCGACACCGCACGCGGCCTGGTCGCGGCCGGGCTCGGTGTGACGCTGCTGCCGAAGGCGCTCTCCGGCGCCGCGCCGGGCACCTCCGAGATCTCGCTGCACCCGGCGGCGCACCGCACCATCGGCGTGGTCTGGCCGGCGCGGCGCCCGCTACCGCCAGCGGTCCGGGCGTTCCGCGATCACGTGGCCGGGCGGTAGCGCACCGCCCGGCCCCGACGGTGCTCAGGAAGCCAGGGAAGCAGCTAGCTCCACGAGGCTGCGCGCGGCGAAACCGGTCGCGCCGGGCACCACCTCGGCGTAGGGCTTGTCCGCCCGGCCCGGACCGGCGATGTCCAGGTGCGCCCACGGCACGCCACCGGTGAACTCGCGCAGGAACAGCGCCGCAGTGACGCCACCCGGCCCTTGCGGGGCTTGCCGCACGTCGCCGAGTTCTCCTTGCACGTCCGCGGCGTGGTCCTCCAGCAGCGGCATCGGCCACCACGCCTCGCCGACCCGCTCGCCCGCGTCCCGCACCCGCTGCTGCAGTTCCGGCTCGGTGGCGAACAGTCCGCCGGTGCGCAGTCCGAGCGCGACCTTCATCGCGCCGGTCAGCGTCGCCACGTCGACGATCAGGTCCGGTTCGTGCTTGTGCACCGCGTAGGCCAGCGCGTCCGCGAGGACCATGCGGCCCTCGGCGTCGGTGTTGGAGACCTCGGTGGTCTTGCCGCCGTAGTGCCGCACCACGTCGCCCGGCCGGTAGCTGCTGCCGGAGACGTGGTTCTCCGCGGACGGCACCAACGCCGTCACCCGCACCGGGATGTTCAACCGCGCGATCGACAGCAGCGCGCCGATCACCGCGCCGCCACCGGCCATGTCGGTGCGCATCATGTGCATCCCGTCCGCGGGCTTGAGCGACAGACCGCCGGTGTCGAAGGTGATGCCCTTGCCGACCAGCACCAGGTGCGGACCGGACTTGATCCCCTCGGGCCGCCAGGTCAGCTCCAGCAGCCGGGGCGGGCTCACGGATCCGCCGCCGACCGCCAGCACGCCGCCGAAACCCTTGTCCGCCAACCACTTCTCGTCGCGGACGGCGGCCGTCAGGCCGGGCAGCGACCCGGCGAGCTCGGCGGCCGCACCGGTCAACCACGCGGGGTTCTTCACGTTGGAGGGCGTGTTGGCCAGGTCCCGCGCCAATGCGGTGGCGGCGGCCCACTCGTGCGCCTGCGCGACGGCCTCGCGCAATCCCGCCGGATCCGTGCCTTCGGGGACCACCAGCAGAGCTTTGCGCAGCCGGGGCGCGGTGGGCTTGCCGGTGACCCGGAACCGGTAGTCGCCCAGCGACAACCCGAGCGTCAACGCGGCGACGAGTTCCGCGTCGGCGTCCGCGGGCAACCGCACTTGGAGGTATTCGGCCTCGGTCGCGTCGCCGAGGTCTTCGGGATCGTCCTCGCCGGAGCCTTCACCGAGCCGTTCGCGCGCCGCGCGCGCCAGCGCCGCACCGATGGTGCGCCACTGATCACCGGAACCGGCGCCGACGGTCCAGCCGAACCGCCCGTCCGGCAGCGGAATCGTGCGCACGTCGCCCGCGGAAGCCGTCACTCCCAACGCTTCGAGCGTCGCGGTGTCCACTCCCCACGGTTCGGCGGCCGCAGCCAGGTCCGGGCCAGCCAAATCCGGGCCAACAGCACCGTCGAAGACCGGCACCGCCGCGGGCACGCCGTCCCGCCAGCGGGTCACGACGTCCACTTCGACCAGTGCCGTCGGGATCACCGGGAGCACCGCGTGCTCCCGCGACCGCGAAGAATCGAACACCGAGGAATCGGGCACGGATGGCATTCCTTCCTTGCAACGGGGCGGCCGGTGCGGCCCGCCCCACGGACGACGGCCCCGGCATCGCTGGAATGCCGGGGCCGGACCACGACGATCGGGGGCACGCCGGAGGTTTCGCGGCGGCCTCAGCCGGTGGCCGATTCCAGGGCGTCGCCCAGGTTCTTGGCCTCCTCCAGCGACATCTCGACGACGAGCCGCCCACCGCCCTCAAGGGGGACGCGCATCACGATCCCGCGTCCCTCCTTCGTCACTTCGAGGGGACCGTCACCGGTCCGGGGCTTCATGGCCGCCATAGCGTGCTCCCTCCGTGAACTCTTCCCACCCGCTGATCGCCACAATCAGCCGGGTCCTGGTCCATTCTCCCCCATCCGGAACCAGCCGCGAAACCGAGCCGATCAACTCGTGTCGCTGTTGCGCTGGTCGAATGCCTGCGCCGGGTGGCAGACTCAGCCTCCGTGCAGGCATGTTCAGCACTCCCCGGCTTACCGCGCGATGCGCCTTCGGCTAGCGTCGTGCGGCCATGGCGGCGAATTCGGCGGATCGTCCCTTCGGGACCGCTCGCGCCACGCGCCGTCGCCGGACCGGCACCACCAGTGCATGAGTCCACTGTGGAGGAGGCTGCCGCCGATCCGGCGCGGCACAGCTCATCGCGACGAAAGGGCGAGAAGTGTCCGATGTACTGCTGACCCAGGACAACGACGGCGTGCGGTCGCTGACGATGAACCGGCCGGAGTCGTTCAACGCGCTCAACGTGGAGCTCAAGGTCGCGCTGACCGCCGCGTTGCGGGAAGCCGCCGCGGACGACTCGATCCGCGCGGTGGTGCTCGCGGGCTCCGGCCGGTCGTTCTGCGCAGGGCAGGACCTCAAGGAGCACATCGCGCTGCTGGAAGCCGACGACCCGAGTCCACTGCGGACGGTCGAGGAGCACTACAACCCGCTGATCCGGGCGGTGGCGACGATGCCGAAACCGATCATCGCGGCGGTCGGCGGCAGCGCGGCGGGCGCGGGGGCTTCGCTGGCGTTCGCCTGCGACCTGCGGATCGCATCGGCCGACGCGAAGTTCCTGATGGCCTTCGCCAACGTGGGGCTGTCCACCGACACCGGGGCGTCGTGGACGCTGCCGCGGCTGATCGGCTACGGGCGGGCGATGGAGCTGCTGCTGCTGGCCGAACCGGTGGGCGCCGACGAGGCGTTGCGGATCGGCATGGTCAACCGGGTCGTCGACGCCGGGCAGGCCACCGAAGCGGCAGGCGAGCTCGCCGCGCGGATGGCTACCGGACCGACCAGCGCGTACGCCCGGATCAAGGAGACGATGCGCGCCGCGGCCGCGGAAGGACTCGACGAAGCCCTCGACGTCGAGGCGGGCGCCCAGATCGAAGCCGGCCGGACCGCCGATCACCGCGAGGCCGTCTCGGCGTTCGTGGCCAAGCGCAACCCCGACTTCACCGGCCACTGATCCCACCCGGCGCCGAGTGAACGGCCTGCTCGCCTGGCTAGATTGGGCGGGCGGTCCGTTCACTCACGACGAACAGCTCACTCCGGGGCGGTCGCGCGCCAGCAGCCGGCGAGGTGGTCGTCGACCATCCCGGTCGCCTGCATCAGCGCGTAGCAGGTCGTGGGGCCGACGAACACGAAACCGCGGCGCTTGAGCTCCTTGGCCATCGCCTTCGACTCCGGCGTGATCGCCGGGACGTCGTCCGACTTCTTCGGCCGCGCCCGGGAATCCTGCGGCGCGAACGACCACAGCAGCTCGTCCAGCGGGCGGTCCAGCTCCAGCACCGCGCCCGCGTTCCGGATCGCCGCGTCGATCTTGGCCCGGTTGCGCACGATGCCCGCGTCGGCCAGCAACCGCTGCCGGTCGTCCGGACCGAACTCGGCGACCCGCCGCGGGTCGAACTCGGCGAACGCGCGGCGGAACGCCTCGCGCTTGCGCAGGATCGTCAGCCAGGCCAGCCCGGACTGGAAGGCTTCCAGCGTGATCCGCTCGAACAGCGCCGCCTCGCCGCGCAGCGGGACGCCCCATTCGGAGTCGTGGTACTCGGCGTAGTCCGGCTGGTTCGCTCCCCACGGGCAGCGCGCCCGGCCGTCCGAACCGATCACGACCGCGTCCGGCTCAGCCATCGCGCCGATGCTCCACGCAGAACACCGCGAACCGGTCCAGCGACTTGCGCAGCCCCCATGCGAACGCGGGCCGGACCACCGGCCACGCCGGTCCGGTCCCGGCCGGCAGCGACAAGTCCTCCCACCACACGAACGTCGAGCGGTCGTCGTCACCGCGGGAGATCACCCGGAAACCGCCCTCGCCGGAGATCAGCCGCCCGGTGTGCCGGACGCGGCAGCACAACGGCTCGCGCATCTCGACGATCTCCATCGTGTCCAGGAAACCGAGCCCGTAGAAGCCGGTGAACGCGGCCAGCTGCGAACCGGGACCGCCGTCACCGCGGACGACGTGCACCGAGGTCCCCAGCATCCATTCGCCTTGGCGCGGCCAGTCCGTCGCGGCCGCCCACACCGCCTCCGGCGGCGCCGGGACCGGCACTTCCAGCCGCAGCTGCGCTCTGCCCACCGGACTCACTCCTCCCGATCCGCCGACCGGGCATCGCGCAGCTCCTCGCCGGCCACGTCGAGCTGCCGCTGCAGGACCGCGATCCGGCCGCGCAGGTCGTCGATCTCGCCCGCCAGGCGGTCCATCGCCCAATCCACCTCGGCTGCCTTGTACCCGCGGGCGACCTGCTGGAACCGCAGCGCCCGCACATCGGCACCTTCCACGTCGGTGGCGGGCAGCCGGGTCGGCGTGGAGCCGGGGGGCAACGCCTCCAACTGCTCACCGCGGCCGAAGACCAGGGTCGCCAGCAGGTAGATCACCGCGGCGACCACGAGCACGACGAGGAGGTAGATCAGCGCACTAGCCACGGCACCGATCGTGGCACGGACGCCCGACGGCCGAGCAGCCAGCTCGCACGCCGCTCATGCCTGCGCGGTCGGCTGCACCGGGACGGACCTGTTCTCCAGCACGCCTTCGATGGCGGAGGTGAACTCGCGCCAGGCGCGCCGCTCGTCGTGCAACGCCTCCGTCCCGGAGTGGGTGAGCCGGTAGGTGCGGCGCTGCCTGCCGCCGACCGTGCTCCAAACGCTGTGCACGTATCCGGTGCGTTCCAGCCTGCGCAACGCCGGGTAGACGGTTCCCGTGGGCAGGTCCAGCGCACCGCCGCTGCGGTGCTGCAACGCCTCGATGATCGCGTAGCCGTGCAACTGCCTGCCGTCGAGCGTGGCCAGCAGCAAGGCATCCAGGTGGCCGCGGAGCGCATCAGCCTTCACGAGTAGTCACTCTACGGTGATTCGCAATCACTGTCATCGGCCGGGCACAAGGGGCTGTTGGTCCTTTCCCGATTCGATTCAAGGTGAATTGGCTCACTAATCAGGGGTAGGTGCGCGGGTATCGATCGCCCATCGTGGCCGGTGGACCGCACCGGCAGCCCGTTCGTGGGTGATCACTGCGCCGAACGAGTGGATCGATTCACGACCCTGCTCGATCACCGGGGAAAGCGCCCCACACTTCGGATCACCAGGCACGCCCAGCGGACAGCGTGCCCGCGAGGAGGCAAGGAGCTCGGTGTGCGCGACGACAGCGAACGAAACGCCCCCGGTCCGGCCGACGGCCGCGAGGTCGTCCTGCCCGCACCGCGTCCCCGGCCGGACGCCGCGGAATCGGACGCGGACCGCAACGGTGCCCGCCCGGACCTCGCCGAACTGCGCGCCCGGATAGCGGAGCTGGTCGAAGCCGTGCATCGGATGCCGGAAACCGGCCTGGAACTCGACGAGGCGTGGTGGCGCATCGACGAGCTCGCCAGGGAGGTCGCGCGCAGGCACCCGAGCGCACCGCAGATGCGATCGCGCTGGCTGCGGCTGGCGCCGCTGCTGCGCGAACTGGACCCGGAGCTGCCCATCGCGCACACCGGCAAGCTCGTCGAAGACGCTTTCTGAGGCCGGTCGCACTCGCGGCCGAGCGCCTCCGGCGGACCGCTACCCTACGGCCACGCGGGCGCCCGACCGCTGGTCACGCCAGCGCCCGCAGCACCTCGGCGGGTGGCCGCGTCCCGGCGATCGAAGCCACCATCTCCAGCACCCGCCTCGTCTCGGCGACCTGGTG
Source organism: Saccharopolyspora galaxeae (assembly GCF_016526145.1). GTDB lineage: Bacteria > Actinomycetota > Actinomycetes > Mycobacteriales > Pseudonocardiaceae > Saccharopolyspora_C > Saccharopolyspora_C galaxeae. The sequence goes on along the minus strand of NZ_JADDUE010000017.1, from coordinate 40,733 downwards.
CGCGCGGAACACCCGCGCGCCGCCCCACGCGGCGACCGCGGTGGCCGCCAAGGTGCCCTCCAGCCGCTCGGACACCTCGGCACCGAGCGTCTCGCCGACGAAGTCCTTGTTCGACATCGCCATCAGCACCGGCCAGCCGGTGGCGGTCAGCTCGTCCACCCGGCGCACCAGCTCCAGCCCGTGCCAGGTGTTCTTGCCGAAGTCGTGTGTCGGGTCGACCAGCACTCCGGCGGGCGGCACGCCCGCCGCCACCGCGTGCTCGGCGCGCTCGACGAGTTCGCCGACCACCTCGGCGACGACGTCGGTGTAGCGCACCCGGTAGGGATCGGTGCGCGGCGGCAGGCCGCCGGTGTGCGAGCACACCATGCCGACGCCGAACTCCGCGGCGACCCGCACCAGCTGCGGATCCGCACCGGCCCAGGTGTCGTTGAGCAGGTCCGCGCCCGCCTCGCACACCTGGCGGGCGACCTCGCCGCGCCAGGTGTCGACGCTGATCACCAGGTCCGGGTGGCGCTCGCGGACCGCGGCCACGAACGGCACCACCCGGCGCGACTCCTCCGCGGCGTCCACCGGTTCGCCCTGCGCACCGGCCCGGACGCCGCCGATGTCGACGATGTCGGCGCCGTCGGCGACCGCGGTGTCCACGGCGTCCAGCGCGGACTGCGCGTCGAAGGTGCTGCCACCGTCGAAGAACGAGTCGCGGGTGCGGTTGACGATGGCCATGACCAGCGGCCGATCCCCGGTCACGTCCTTGTCCCCGAAGCGCAGCGCGGGAAGTGCCTTCATGTCACCGATACTGGCACGCTCGGCGGACGGCCGGAGCGGCCGCGGTCAACCGGCGCAGGCGTCCAGCGCCGCGTCGACGTCGGTGACGACGGTGAGCGAGTCCAGCGCGCGCTGCGAAGCGAACCCGTCGGCGACCAGGCCGCGGACCCAGTCGAGCATCCCGCGGTAGTGGCCGTCCGGGTCCAGCAGCACGACCGGCTTCGCGTGCATCCCGATGTAGCGCGAGGTCCACACCTCGAACAGCTCCTCGCAGGTGCCGATGCCGCCGGGCAGCGTCAGGAACGCCGAGGCATGCGCGTCCATCAGCCCCTTGCGCTCCCGCATGGTGTCCACGACCAGCAGCTCGTCCGCGTCGTCGTCGGCGACCTCCTGATCCACCAGTGCGCGCGGGATGACCCCGACCGAGCGGGCGCCGCCCGCGCGGGCCGCCCGGGCGACCTCGCCCATCATCGACACCCGGCCGCCGCCGGAGACCAGCGTCCAGTTCCGCTTGGCGACCCCGCTGCCCACCTCGGCTGCGAGGTCCAAGTGCCGCTGGTCCACCGGCCCGGACGCGCAGTACACGCAGACCGCGACGTCCTCCCCGATGGCGTCCCCGGCGGCGTCCTGCTCGCTCAATGCGTCTCCTCCCACGCTCGGTATGCCTCCTGCACGATCTCCACGGCGTCGTCGACGTCGTCGGTCAGGTGCAGCAGGGCGAGGTCCTTGTCCCCGATCTTGCCGGAGGCGTGCATGGTGTCCCGCACCCAGTCGTAGAGGCCCTGCCAGTACGACTTGCCGAACAGCACGACGGGGAACTTGGTGACCTTCTTGGTCTGCACCAGGGTCAGCGACTCGAACAGCTCGTCCATCGTGCCGAAACCGCCGGGCAGGCAGATGAATCCTTGGGCGTACTTGATGAACATGGTCTTGCGCGCGAAGAAGTAGCGGAAGTTCACGCCCAGGTCCACCCACGGGTTGAGGCCCTGCTCGAAGGGCAGCTCGATGCCCAGCCCGATGGACAGCCCGCCCGCTTCGGACGCGCCCCGGTTCGCCGCTTCCATGGTACCGGGGCCGCCGCCGGTGATCACCGCGCAGCCGATCTCGGCCAGTGCCTTGCCCAGCTGCTCGCCCACCTCGTACTCGGGGTGCTCGCGGGGCGTGCGCGCGGAGCCGAACACCGTCACCGCGCGCGGCACCTCGGCCAGCGCGCCGAAACCTTCGACGAACTCGGACTGGATCCGCAGCACCCGCCACGGATCGGTGTGCACCCAGTCGGTCGGGCCGCGGGAGTCGAGCAGGCGCTGATCGGTGGTGCCGGGATCCTGCAATCGGGAGCGGCGCAGCACCACCGGCCCGCGTCGCTTCTCCGGCGGGCGCTCCGCGCCGTTGGGTGAGCCCTGGATGGTCATGGCATTGAGGGTATGCAGCGGCGGCGAACGCCGGGTTCCACGGCAGTGACCACGGCGTGGCGCCGCGCGCCCTGCGGCCCGAGAGCCTTGTTGACCAGTGCATACGGGCTGAACGGAACCTGCGCCCGGAGTACCGTGAGCAGTGCGACGGCTCCGGTGGAGCCGGGGCTTTCGCGTCCTCGCCGATCGAGGTTGGGAGCCCGCCATGCTCGTCGAACTCATCATCGGGATCGCGCTGCTCGTGGCGCTGTGCACCGCCTCCAGCGTCCGGATCATCAAGCAGTACGAGCGCGGAGTGGTGTTCCGCTTCGGGCGGGTGCTGTCGGCGCCGCGCGAGCCGGGGCTGACCGCGATCGTGCCGGGCGTCGACCGGCTGCAGAAGGTGAACCTGCAGATCGTGACCATGCCGGTGCCCGCGCAGGAAGGCATCACCAGGGACAACGTGACGGTGCGGGTGGACGCGGTGGTCTACTTCAACGTCACCGACCCGACCCGTGCGGTGGTCAACGTCGAGGACTACCTGTTCGCCATGGGCCAGGTCGCGCAGACCTCGCTGCGCTCGATCATCGGCAAGAGCGACCTGGACGAGCTGCTGGCCAACCGGGAGAAGCTCAACCAGGGCCTCGAAGTCATGATCGACAGCCCGGCGCTGGGCTGGGGCGTGCACATCGACCGGGTGGAGATCAAGGACGTCTCGCTGCCGGAGACGATGAAGCGCTCCATCGCGCGGCAGGCCGAGGCGGAACGCGAGCGGCGTTCCCGGATCATCTCCGCCGACGGCGAGTACCAGGCTTCGCGCAAGCTCTCCGACGCCGCGAACGTCATGTCCGGCAGTCCCGAGGCGTTGCAGCTGCGGCTGCTGGAGACGGTGGTGGAGGTCGCCGCGGAGAAGAACTCGACGCTGGTCCTGCCGTTCCCCGTGGAGCTGCTGCGGTTCGTGGAGAACGTGCAGGGCGGCGCGACCGGCAAACCCGCCGAGAAATCCGCTGAACAGCCGCCGTCGGAGGCGCCGCAGCAGGCGCGGACGCCGGAACCGCGCGCCCCGGTGGAAGAACCGGCCGAGTTGGACGGCATTCCGCAGGTCTCCGAACCGCTCGCGGCACCTGACGTGGAGGGCTTGCCGCACGTGCACGACGGCCGCGTCGGCGACTCCTGACACTGCTCAGCTCAAGAACCGGGTGAGCACGTCCGCGCAATGCCGGACGTCGGCAGCCGGGACGTGCTCCTGCTGGGTGTGCGCCAGCGTCGGCGACCCCGGCCCGAAGTTCACCGCGGGGAGTCCGCGCGCGGCGAAGCGGGCCACGTCGGTCCAGCCCAGCTTGGCGATCGGCTGCCCGCCCGCGGCTTCGACCAGCTCGGCCGCGGCCGGGGAGTTCAGCCCGGGCAGCGCCCCGCCGGAGGCGTCGACCACGGTCACGTCGAACCCGGCGAAGACCTCGCGGACGTGCGCTTCGGCTTCGGCCAGCGACTTGTCCGGGGCGAAGCGGTGGTTCACCGCGACCACGCAGGAGTCCGGCACGACGTTGCCCGCGACGCCGCCTTCGATGCGCACGGCCTGCAGGCCCTCGTGGTACTGCAGCCCGTCGATGACCGGCTCCCGCGGCGTGTAGTCCAGCAACCGCCGCAGGATCGGCTCCGCCGCGTGGATGGCGTTGTCTCCCATCCAGGCGCGCGCGGCGTGCGCGCGAGTGCCGCTGGTGCGGACCTCCACGCGCAGCGTTCCCTGGCAACCGGCTTCGATGCCGGCGTTCGACGGCTCGCCGACGATGGCGAGGTCCCCGGCCAGCCACTCCGGCAGGTCGCGTTCGATGCGGTTGAGCCCGTTGCGCTCGGCGGCGACCTCTTCGCAGTCGTAGAACACGAAGGTCAGGTCGTACCGCGGCGCGGTCAGCTGCGCGGCCAGGTGCAGCAGCACCGCGTCGCCGCCCTTCATGTCCACCGCGCCGCAGCCGTGCAGCACCTCGTCCGCGCCCGAACCGGTGCGGTGCAGCGGCAGGTTGTCGTTGATCGGCACGGTGTCCAGGTGCCCGGCCAGCACGATCCGCGACGCCCTGCCGAGGTCGGTGCGCGCGAGCACGGCCTCTCCGCTGCGCACCACTTCCAGGTGCGGGGCCTGCGCTTGCAGCGCGCGCTGCACGGCATCGGCGATGGCGCGCTCCTCGCCGGAGACGCTGGGGATGTCGACCAGCGCGGCGGTCAGCTCGACCGGTTCGGCGCTCAGATCCAGGGAGTCGGTCACGCTGGCAGGTTACCGGCAGGGAACGCGTGACACCGACCACTCCGCGGAGTCCATAGAGGACGTGCGGCGCATCGGTTTTCCGTTGCTGCGCCGGGAAATCACTCGATCACTCTCGGTATCGATGAGCGCGGAAGACCTCACCCCTGGGCGGCACCTGGGGCCGCCGCCGATTACCGTTTCCGGCATGAGCGGCACCGAGACCCCCGACCCGCAGAACACCGGCGCGCACGGCGTCGGCCTGGCCACCGTGACCGACGACGGAACCGTGCTCGACACCTGGTTCCCCATCGTCAAGCTCGGCTCGACCGGCGAGGCAGGCAGCACCGAGCTGGATCCGGCGGAGACGGCCGAGGCGCTCGGAGCAGCCGGCGCTGCGCTGACCGGCCGGGACGACGCCCGCCAAGTCGAGGTCGTCGCGGTTCGCACCGAGATCTCCCGGCTCGCCGACGCCCCGATCGACGCGCACGACATCTACCTGCGGCTGCACCTGCTGTCGCACCGCCTGGTCCGGCCGCACGGGCAGAGCATGGACGGCATCTTCGGGTTGCTGTCCAACGTGGTGTGGACCAACCACGGCCCCTGCCCCGTCGAAGGCTTCGAGCAGACCCGGCTGCGGCTGCGCTCGCGCGGCCAGGTCACCGTGCACAGCGTCGACAAGTTCCCGCGCATGATCGACTACGTGGCCCCGTCCGGGGTGCGCATCGGCGATGCCGACCGGGTCCGGCTCGGCGCGCACCTGGCCAGCGGCACGACCGTGATGCACGAGGGCTTCGTCAACTACAACGCGGGCACCCTCGGCGCCTCGATGATCGAAGGCCGGGTCTCGGCCGGCGTGGTCGTCGGCGACGGCTCCGACCTCGGTGGCGGCGCCTCGGTGATGGGCACCCTCTCCGGCGGTGGCAAGGAGGTCATCTCGGTCGGCGAGCGCTGCCTGATCGGCGCCAACGGCGGGGTGGGGATCTCGCTCGGGGACGACTGCGTCGTCGAGGCCGGCCTCTACGTCACCGCCGCCACCAAGATCAGCCTGCCGGACGGGACGCTGACCAAGGCCACCGAGCTGTCCGGCTCCGACGGCCTGCTGTTCCTGCGCAACTCCACCACCGGTGCGGTCGAGGTGCGGCCGCGTTCCGGCGGCAAGGTCGAGCTGAACGCGGCGCTGCACGCGAACGACTGAGCCCGCCCGCTCGCCGAAATCACGGCGAACACCGCGTCGGAATGGCCGACACTGGTGGTATGAACCGCACCTCCCCGGCCCTGCCGCCCGAACCCGCGGTGGCAGGGCGGGACGCACCCGTCGCCGAGCACGTTCGCGCCGCGCTCCACACGCGGCTGCGCGGGTTGCTGGCGCACGACCCCGGCACCCGGCTCGGCGAAGATCCCGAAGAACTGCACCAGATGCGGGTGTCGGTGCGGCGGATGCGCGCGGTGCTGCGGTCGGCCCGACCGTTCCTGGACACGAGCTGGTCGGAGCCGTTGCGCGCGGAACTCGGCGCGCTCGGCCGGGCGCTGGGTCCGGTCCGCGATCTGGACGTGCTGCTGGAGCGGCTGCGTCAGGACGCCGCCGAACTGGACACCGCCGAGCTGTCCGCCGCGGCCCGGCTCATCTCCGGGCTGGAGGTCGAGCACGGCGGGGCGCGGTTCGAGATGCTCGCGGTGCTCGATGGCGACCGCTACGAAGCACTGGTCAACGCGCTGCGCGAGGCCGTGCGAGCGCCGCTGCCGACCGCGGGAACCGGCGCGCACGGACGGCGCGAACTCCGCGCCCTGGTCGCCGAGCAGTACCGCAAGCTGCGGCGTGCCGTCGATGCGGCCGGGCGGGAACCGAGCGACGAACGGCTGCACGAGCTGCGGATCCTCGGCAAGCGCCTGCGCTACACCGCCGAGCTGGCCGAGCCGGTGCTGGGCAAGCAGATGAAGAAGCTGCTCAGCGCGGCGAAGGACTTCCAGGACGTGCTCGGTGCGCACCAGGACGCCTGCGTGGCCCAGCAGCGGGTGCGCGACCTGCTCGCGGGACTCGGCGAGCAGGTCGACCCGGCGGTGACGTTCGTGGCCGGACGGCTCGTGGAGCGGGAGAACGCCCGACGCTTCGCCCAACGCGAAAAGTGGTGGGCGGCGTGGCGCGACCTGCGCGCCGCGGCCGCGAAGGTGTGAGCGCGTCTCAGCCCGCGGCGAGGCGATCCGCCGCGGCCTGCACGCGCTCGTCCGTGGCCGTCAGGCCGATCCGCACGTGCCGCTGCCCACCAGGGCCGTAGAAGGTACCGGGAGCGACCAGGATCCCGCGCTCGGCGAGCCAGTCCACCGTTTCCCAAGCGTCCGCGCCGCGGCTCGCCCACAGGTACAGACCGGCCTGGGAAAGTTCGATCTCGAATCCGGCCTTCTCCAACGCCGGGCGCAGCACCGCGCGGCGGTGCGCGTAGCGCTCCCGCTGCGCACGCACGTGTTCGTCGTCGTCGAGCGCCGCGGTCACCGCCTGCTGCACCGGGCGCGGCATGATCATGCCTGCGTGCTTGCGCAGCTCCAGTAGCCGGCCGACCAACCCCGGGTCACCGGTGATGAACCCGGCGCGGTAACCGGCCAGGTTCGACGACTTCGACAGCGAGTGCACCGCGAGCACGCCGGTGAACTCCGCGCACACCGACGGGTGCAGCACCGAAACCGGCTCGGCCTCCCAGCCCAGCGCCAGGTAGCACTCGTCGGAAGCCACCACGGCGCCGACCGCGCGGGCCGCGCGCACCGACTCCGCCAGCGCGGCGGCGTCGAGCACCCGGCCGGTCGGGTTCGACGGGGAGTTCAGCCACAGCAGCGAAGTGCCCTCGGGCGGCGCCTGTCCCGGAGCCAGCCGGACCACTTCGGCACCGGCGATCCTGGCCCCGACCTCGTAGGTCGGGTAGGCCAGGTCCGGGATCGCCACGATCTCGCCCGGCCGCACGCCCAGCAGCGTGGGCAACCAGGCGACCAGCTCCTTCGAGCCGATCGTCGGCAGCACCGCTTCCTCGGGAACGGTCACGCCGTGCCGCCGGGACAGCGCCGCCGCGGCCGCGCGGCGCAGCTCCGGCGTCCCGTGCGTGGCCGGGTAGCCGGGGACATCGGAAACCGAGGCCAGCGCCGCGCGCAGCGGCTCCGGCACCGGATCGACCGGCGTGCCCACCGACAGGTCCACCAGGCCACCGGCGTGCGCCTTGGCGCGCGCGGTGGCCGCGGCGAGCGAATCCCATGGGAAGTCCGGCAGCTCCGGGCCGCGCTGGTGCGGCGGCCCGCCCGCCGGAGTCGGCTCGGCGGTCATTCTCCCTGCGGGGGCAGGCTGGTGACCGGCTCGACGTCCTTGTTGATCTTGCCGACCTTGGCGGCACCGCCGGGCGAACCGAGCTCGTCGAAGAAGTCGACGTTGGCCTTGGTGTAAGCACCCCACTCGTCCGGCACGTCGTCCTCGTAGTAGATGGCCTCCACCGGGCAAACCGGTTCGCAAGCACCGCAGTCGACGCACTCATCGGGGTGGATGTAGAGCATCCGTCCGCCCTCGTAGATGCAGTCGACCGGGCATTCTTCGATGCAGCCCTTGTCGAGCACGTCGACGCAGGGCTCGGCGATCACGTAGGTCACGGTTGCTCTCCTGCTTGTTCCGATCCGGGCCAGACGTTCCCACCCGGCTGCTGACAGTATCCCCCGTGCCCGGTTCGGGAGACTAAGCGGTCCCACAGCGCGGGCACCGTTTTCGACCATACGACGGGGAGTACTAGGCGGTAAACGTCGCAAGATCGCGCGTCCGCAGGCGGGTGCGGCGGCCCGTCACACGCCTCGCGGCAGGCCGTCGTCGCTGGTGAAAACAGGGGCTCCGCACCGCGCGGACGCGTCGCGAGCGCGCGGATTCACCGCAGTGGCATGCCCGCGAGTGCTGTTCGACACACCCGCGCAGCGGCCTTCACCACCTGGCCACCTTCATCGCCCGGCGGCCTGCTTGCCGAGCACGATGCCGAGCATCAGCGCCGAGGGCAGCGTGCCCGAGAAGACCAGCAGCAACGTCCGCCAGTCATCGCCGAGCAGCATCACGTCACCGCCCGGCCCGAACAGCCCGAACACGAAGATCGTGGCGAACCACAGCACCAGCGGCGCGCCCGCGACGCTCCGGCGCGGTGCGAGCCGGCCGCAAGCCGCGACCAGCAGCGGAGTCGTCACCGCGGCCACCGCCGTGGTGATCGGGAACTGCACCTCGCCGATCCAGGACGGCAGGTAGAACAGCTCCACCAGCGCCAACAGCACCGTGTCCAGCAGCAGGAACCCGAACAGCACCCGGTCGAAGAGCGTCACCGCGACTCCACCGGTTCCGCTCCGCTGACGCCGAGCCCGCCGAACAGGTCCCGCTCGCTGCCCTGCGGATCACCGGTGGCCAGCACGTAGTGCTCGGTGCTGGAAAGCGGCTGCGCGACCCCGTTCGACAGCGCGTAGGCGCCCACGCCCGCGCCGCTGTCCCACTCGTCCAGCCACAGCTCGACCTGCGTGCGGTGCGCGCGCAACGCGCGGATCTTGGCAGCGAGCTGGTCCTCGATGTCGATCACGGTGCTGATCGACTCGTCCACAACGCTGGGAAGTTCGTCGACCGACGGGCGCTCGAACGGCAACGCCTCGACATCGGCCAACGCCTTCAACCCGGCCTCGAGGCAGCCGCGCGATGGCACCGCGTGGAACACCCGCAGCACGTCCGGTACCTGCTCGGCAGCGGCCATGGTGATCTCGTGCGCGCGGACGTGATCGGGGTGCCCGTAGCCGCCGTCTGCGGCGTAGGTGGCCACGACTTGGGGCCGGACTTCGCGGAGGATCTCGGCCAGCGAGCCGGCCTGCGCATCGCGATCACCGGCCGCGAACGCCCGCGGATGCGCAGCGGGCAGCGCGCCGGCCCGGCCCGGTTCCTCCCACAGCATCCCGGAGTCCCGCCAACGCCCTATCCCGCCGAGGAACCGGTGGTCGGCCACCCGCAGCGCCGCGCAGGCCGCCCGCAGCTCGCCGACGCGGTAGCCGCCGAGCTGGTCCGCCCGATCGGAGGCCAGCCCGCGCAAGCTCTCCGGAATGACCTCGCCCTCTTCCCCGAGCGTGCAAGTCACCACGGTGACCTGCACCCCGCGCGCCGCGTAGCGAGCGATCGTCCCGCCGGTCCAGAGGGTCTCGTCGTCCGGATGCGCGTGTACCAGCAACAACCCGGGTGGAGCCGTCAGCGTCACGGCGCCAGCCTAAACGGCCCGGCGCGCTGGTCGAACGCCGCCCGGCGATTGTCAATCACCTTCGATCAACTTCATTCGATCAGGCGGCGAGATCACTTGATATTAATAGCCGTCGTTCTCGCTGGGCGTTCCCCGCCACTGCGCGGCGGTGGAGAACGGCCCGGCCAGCCCGTTGCCCTGCTGCACCCCGCGCACTTCCCGGCCGGACACCAGGACCTGCGCCTGCTGGTACAGCGGCAACGCCACCGCCCGCGACCACAGCACCGACTCGACCTTCGCCGAAGCCTCCGGGAACGGCATCGCACCGCTGAGCGCCGCCTCGATCGTCGGCTGCAGCAACGGATCGCAGAACCCGGTCGGGTTGAACGGGAACGGCTGCTCGTCCGAGTCGACGCCCGGGCAGCCGTAGGAGGCGGCCATCATCGCCGCCGGATCACCATCGGCCGGACGCGGAGCAACCGCCATGTCCACCTGGCTCGCCCCCGGCTCCGCGGACAGCGGGTTCTTCGGCAGCATCTCGCCGAACAGCTGGTCGCCGGTCGGGGTGACCACGGTCGCCTGCACGTCCTGCGCACGCAGCTGCGCGGCCGCCGCCTCGGCGATCTTGATGTACTGCTCGTGCTCGAACGGCGCGGCGATCACCAGGTTCAGCGGCCGGCCGTCCTTCATCCACGCGCCCGCGACGTGCTCGTACCCGGCATCGGTCAACGACTGCTGCAGCCGCTCCGGATCCGGGCGGTCGGCGAACGCGCCCGGCGGCTCGGTCGGCTTGTAGCCCGGTTCCGACGGGGCCAGCACCTGCGCGTGCGCCGGCAACTGGTCACCAGGACCGCCGCCGGTTCCCACATCGATCAGCGCCTGCCGGTCCAGGCCCGCGAGCACCCCGTTCCGCACGCGCTCATCCGCCAGCTGCGCGCTCGTCGGCCGCAGCAGCACCTGCATAGTCGCCGGCCGGGGAACCGTGCTGACCTGCACCGACGAACCCATTTCACGCAGCGAGGCCATCGTCGCCGCATCCGCGCCGAACACCGCCAAGTGGCTGTCCCCGCTGCGCAGCGCGGCGACCTGAGCGGCCTGATCGCTGGCGCGCAGCACGATCCGGTCGGAAACCGCGGGCGGGCCCCAGAAGCGGTCGTTGCGCTCCAGGATGATCTCACCGCGCTGCTTGTCCACCTGCTTGATCGCGAACGGACCACCGGAGGCGGGGTAACCGCTGTCCAGCGCGGTCGCCCAGCCGCGCGGCGCGTCCCGCAGCAGATGCGCGGGCAGCAGGTTCGTGAACAGGCTCTGCCAGCCCGGGTACGGGCGCTCGAAGCTCACGTCCACGGTCTTGCCGCCGTCGCGCGAGGCGACATCGTCGATCAACTGGTAACCGGCCGGGTCGGACACCCCGGGCTGGGAGCGCAACTGCTCCCACAGGTACAAGAAGTCCTCAGCCGCGATCGGCGCACCGTCGGACCAGGCGGCTTCCTTGCGGATGCGGTAGCGCACCGTGAACTTGTCCGCGCCCGGAACGACCTCGGCCGACTCCATCAGCGTGCTGTCGAGCCGCCTGCTGCCGTCCGCGGCCGGCCGGAACACCGACGGCAGCATCAGGCTGGACAACGCCGAACTGGTCGGCGACAGGTCGGCCAGCGCGTGCGGGTTGAAGCCGCCCTCGAGCGAATCCACCCCGACGACCACCTCCGTCGGCATCGGCTGCCGCGCAGGCGGCGGACCCGGCGCGGGCGGTTCGACCAGCGGCGGCGGTGGTGCGTTGGTGCAAGCCGCCACCATGCTCCCGATCGCAACCAGCAGACAGATCACGGTGCGCGGCCGTCGACCCTGGTGCACGCTGCCGAACCTCCCCTCGTTCCCCAGGCCGTCTCGCGGGCGGCGCGATGCGCCCCATCGGGGGACGCGCGGAAAGACTCATGGTTCCGCGCGTCCGCACCTCATTCGACACCGGGGTGGGACCGCTGGGCGTCCGTTCAGCCTCGCAGCCGGGATTCCCCGCGGCTCAGCCCTGGTCCCGCGCCTTCGCGCGCGAACGCTCGCGGCCGCGGGTGGTGGCGTCCAGCACCACCTTGCGGACCCGGACCGCCGACGGACCGACCTCGACGCACTCGTCGGCGGAGCAGAACTCCAGCGCCTCTTCCAGGCCCAGCGTGCGCGGGCGGGCCAGCCGCTCCAGCTCCTCACCCGCGGCCGAGCGCATGTTCGTGAGCTTCTTCTCCTTGGTGACGTTGATGTCGAGGTCCTCGGCGCGCGGGTTCTCCCCCACGACCATGCCCTCGTACACCTCGGCACCCGGCTCCACGAAGAACGTGCCGCGGTCCGCGAGCTGCAGCATCGCGTAGGTGGTCACCGGCCCGGAGCGGTCCGCGACCAGCGAGCCGCTGTTGCGCGTGCGCAACTCGCCCACCCACGGGAAGTAGCCCTCGAAGACGTGGTTCGCGATGCCGGTGCCGCGGGTCTCGGTGAGGAAGTCGGTGCGGAAACCGATCAGCCCGCGGGCCGGGATCACGTAGTCCAGCTTGATCCGGCCGGTGCCGTGGCCGTCCACGGTCTCCATCCGGCCCTTGCGCGCGGCCAGCAGCTGGGTGAGCGCGCCCATGTACTCCTCGGGAGCGTCGATGGTCAGCCGCTCGAACGGCTCGCACAGCTGGCCGTCGATGGTCTTGGTGACCACCTGCGGTTTGCCGACGGTGAGCTCGAAGCCCTCCCGGCGCATGTTCTCCACCAGCACCGCCAGCGCGAGCTCGCCGCGGCCCTGCACCTCCCAGGTGTCCGGGCGCTCGGTCGGCACCACGTTCATGCTGACGTTGCCGATCAGCTCCGCGTCCAGCCGGCTCTTGACCTGCCGCGCAGTGACCTTGGTTCCGCCGTTGCGGCCGGTCAGCGGGGACGTGTTCACGCCGAAGGTCATCGAGATGGCCGGGTCGTCCACGGTGATCCGCGGCAGCGGCTGCGGGTCGTCGGGAGCGGCGAGGGTGTCGCCGATGGTGATGTCCGGGATGCCTGCGATCGCCACCAGGTCGCCCGCGTACGCCTCGGTCGCCGGGACCCGGTCCAGGTTCTGGGTGACCAGCAGTTCGGTGATCCGGACCTTCTGCACCGTGCCGTCCTCGCGGCACCAGCCGACCGTTTCGCCCTTGCGCAAGGTGCCCGCGTGGATGCGGCACAGCGCGATGCGCCCCAGGAAGGAGGAGGCGTCGAGGTTGGTCACCAGCGCCCGCAGCGGAGCTTCGACGTCGCCGATCGGCGCGGGCACGTGCGACATCAGCGTGTCGAACAGCGAGTCGAGGTTCTCGTCGGCGGGCAGCTCACCATCCACCGGCGCGGTGCGGCTCGCCCGGCCTGCGCGCGCCGACGCGTAGATCACCGGCAGGTCGAGGATCGCGTCCATGTCGACGGCGCCCTCGCCGTCGTCGAGCTCGGAGGCCAGTTCCAGCAGCAGGTCGTGGACTTCCTCGACGACCTCGGAGCAGCGCGCGTCCGGGCGGTCGACCTTGTTCACCACCAGGATCACCGGCAGCTTCGCCGCCAGCGTCTTGCGCAGCACGAAGCGGGTCTGCGGCAGCGGGCCTTCGCTCGCGTCGACGAGCAGGACCACGCCGTCGACCATGGACAGCCCGCGTTCGACCTCACCGCCGAAGTCGGCGTGCCCCGGGGTGTCGACCACGTTGATCGTGACCGGGCCGTCCTCGGTCGTGCGCCGCAGGGACGTGTTCTTCGCGAGAATGGTGATGCCCTTCTCGCGTTCCAGGTCGTTGGAGTCCATCACCCGGTCGACCAGCTCGGCGCGCTCGGTGAACGCACCGGACTGGCGCAGCATGGCGTCCACCAAGGTGGTCTTGCCGTGGTCGACGTGCGCGACGATCGCGATGTTGCGCAGATCGGTGCGGACCTGCTGGTTCGGTTCGGCGACGCTGGTGGCGGGCACGCGAGCTCTCCTGATTCGGCAAGGATCTGGGTCGGGCAGTCGCAGCCGCGTCGACCTCGTTGCCGCGGCTGCTGTGCCGCCGCTGCGCACGCGCACGTCACCGGGCTCGGGCCGGGGCGGCCGGCTCCGCTCGGCGGAACGCGGCCGAAGGCGCTCGGCGCTGGTGCAAGGCCCGGCGCGCTGTCGACTAGCGGCCACACCCAGCGTAGGGCACCTGCCGACGCGAACGGGCGGCAGGTGTCGAGAGCAACAGTCCCCCGGCCGACATCAAGTTCGCACCGGCCGACCGGCGGCACCTACGCTGACGCCGTCCGATCCGGCTGCCGGGTGGTCACAGGCAGGGGAAAGACCAGACGTGGGCAAGAAAACGATCAAGGTCAAGCGGAAATGCTGCCATTCGCAACCGCCGTGCAAGCAGTGCCCGATCGTGGTATTGCGAGAAGCACTCAAGGATGCAAAGGCAGCCGAGGTCAAGAAGGCCCAGAAAAAGGCAAAGAAACAGTCAAAGGATAAGAAAAAGTCAGATTGACCCGCCGCCGCGGCGCGGACCGCGGTGGCTGCCTGCGAAATCCGTTATTCGGCCGCCGGAGCGAACTGGTCGGCGAACTTCGCCATCTCCGGCACGGTCCGGTAGGACTGGAACTCGATCACCTCGTGCCTGGCGAGTTTGCGCAGCTCGAAGGGGTCCGTGGCGAGTATGGCCTCCAGCCTGCCGCGGGACATCGCACGTGCGATGAGCACACCGCCGGTCAGCGGCATACCGGGTTCGGGGGTCCGGTGCCCGGTGGCGATGAAGTCTCCGGCCTCGTAATGCCGTGAAACCCACTCGTAGTGATCCACCAAAGCGCCGTCGATGTCGGCTTGCGGAGCGGTGTAGTTCAGCAATACGACGAACATGATTCCACGATAGTCCTTCCCGACGGCCGTTGCCGATACCTTTCTGGTAACGTGCCGCACGTGCACGAAATGTCGCGTACCGGCCGCATCCGCGTATGCATGCGCCATGCAGAAGCAGGCCATGCAGACGCTCGGGTTTGCGCTGCCTGCGCACGCGTGGGCAACTGGTGGGCCGCCGAAGGGCGGCCCCGGCTCGTCGTGCACTGAAGTCAGCACGCGCATCGGTCGCCACCAGGCGACCGGCGCGGTGCGGCGGACCCGGGTGGCAGCCCCGACCATCGGGAGAGATCGTGACCCGCTTGTCCGGCATCACCCCGTCCGGCCACATCCACTTGGGCAACCACCTCGGCGCGATCCGCCGGTGGGCCGCCGAAAGCGAGCCGGACGACCTCTACTTCGTCTCCGACCTGCACGCCATGACGCTGCCGTACCGGCCGGAACGGCTGCGCGCGCTCACCCGCGAGAACCTCGCGGTGCTGCTGGCCGCCGGGATCGATCCGGGGTCGGTGTTCGTGCAGTCCGACCTGGTCGGCGAGCTGGGAGCGCTGAACTGGGTGCTGGAGTGCACCTGCGGCTACGGCGAGGCCGCACGGATGATCCAGTTCAAGGAGAAGGCGGCCGAGCAGGACTCCGCACGGCTCGGGCTGCTGACCTACCCGGTGCTGATGGCCGCGGACATCCTGCTGCAGGGCGCTTCCGAGGTACCGGTGGGCAACGACCAGAACCAGCACGTCGAGCTGGCGAGGACGCTGGCCCGCCGGTTCAACGCCTCCTACGGGGAGGTGTTCACGGTGCCCGCGGCCGCGGTGCCCCGGGCGGCTGCCGGCGTGCGGGATCTTGCGGATCCCGGCCGCAAGATGGCCAAGTCGGCGCAGCAGCAGAACGGTGTCGTGTTCGTGCTGGACGAGCCGGACGTGGTGCAGCGCAAGATCAACCGGGCGAAGACCGACGACCTGCGCGACGTGCGGTACGAGCCGGAGCAGCGGCCGGGGTTGGCGAACCTGATCGAGATCTTGGCGGTCTGCACCGGCGTCAGCCCTTACGCCGCGGCTCGGACGGCGACGACGTACGCGCAGCTCAAGGATGCGGCGGCGGAGGCCGTGCTCGAGGAACTGCGGCCGGTGCGCGAGCGCGCGCGAGAGTTGCTCGACGACCCCGGCGAACTCGAGCGGGTCCGCGAGAAGGGCGCGCGGCAGGCCGCGGAACGGGCCAGCAGCAGGCTCGATGCTGCGTTGCGAGTCGCCGGGCTGCGATGACGCGAAAGCGGGCGGGCCGACATCGGCATCGGTCCGCCCGCTTCGTTCACCAGTTCGAGTGCAATGGGGCTCGGATGGTGGCGAAGCGCTGATCGGCGGCGCCAGTCTGGATCTCATGAACAGGCTTTCGACGGCCATCGCCGATTTCCAGGCACAACAGACAGAGCCGACTTCCAGGCACAACAGACAGAGCCGACTTCGGGCGCAACGCACAGAGCAGCAGGCCCGAACCGATCTTGCGCGGCCGAGTACCGCAGCACGCGCCGCGGCTGTCAGGCCAACAGCTCCCGCAGGGAGTGCAGCAAGACGCGGTCAGCTTCCAGCCAGTCCAGCGCGGCAAGCTCGGCGGCGGATGCCCAACGCACCTCCCGGTGTTCCACGGCCCGGGGTTCGGCGGTCGGGTCCGCGGGCTCGGCAGTGTGCACGCGCAGCAACATCCCGTTGTGCAGCGGAACGTCGGTGCCCACCCGGCCGGTCGGGACCACGCCGATGCCGAGTTCCTCTTCGCATTCCCGGATGACCGCGTCGCGTTCGCCTTCCCCCGGTTCGACCCGGCCACCCGGCAGTTCCCAACGTCCGGCGTCGCGGGCCGGGTAACGCCGTTGCTGCACCAGAAGCCGCCCGTCGTGCACCAGCGCGGTGCCGACCACGATCGGCCGCTGCGCCCACGACTCGGCGAGCTCGCGGACAGCGCGGAAGCGGTACGCCAGCACTGCTTGCGCTACCCGGCGGCCCACCAGCACGTCGACCGTCCGTCCCAACACCCCCAACGGGCTCTTCCACCGCAGGCAGTCGGTCAACGACGTGGATCGACCGCCGCCCGACCCCCCGATCTCGGCGAGCACGCTGTCGTGCCGCATCTCCCGGAGAGGACCAGCGATGAGCACGGAATCCAGTTCGTCGGCAGCCGCCCGCACGACCCTGCTGCGCAGGCTCGGCCAACCGACCGCGAGCCGGAACGACAGATCATCGCCGGGAACGAGGAGCTCGGCGGCCGTCGTGCTCACCCGCCCCCGGACGCCCAGCGCACGCAGGCCGTCCTCGGCCGTGCGGGTGTGCCGCAAGGCCGCTGCCACTGTCCTCGGCGGGGCATCGACCGACCCCTTGCTCCGCATCGTCGACACGTGGCGACATCCTGCCGCACCGCTGTCCCCGCTCCGGAAGCCGGCTGCCGCGCTCGTCGCGTTCGCCAGGCGACGGGTTCTTCCGGTCGCGCGGGACACCGGCCTGGCACGGACGGTGTGGCTACTGTTGCCGAAGGGCTGGCGAAGGTCGTACGGCTGGTCGCCACCGACGCACGGTAAAAGCCGACGCGCCGACGGCCGATCGCGACCTACGCTGCCGCAATGGACTACGAGTTCGACGATGACCTGCGGCGGGTCGACCGGGACGCGGTGTGGAACTTCCTCACGACCGAGGCGTACTGGGGCAACAACCGCACCCGCGAGCAGTTCGATCGCCAGCTGGACGGCGCGTGGCGCGTCGTCGCCGCGTACGAGCGCCCGAGCGGCCGGCTGCTCGGGTTCGCCCGAGCCTTCTCCGATGGAGTGCTCAGCGCATACCTGGCGGACGTGTTCGTACTGGCAGAAGCGCGCGGGCACGGCATCGGTGCTGGGCTCGTGCGGACGATGGTCGAAGACGGTCCGGGCGGGAACTTCCGGTGGATGCTGCACACCTCGGATGCGCACGAGCTGTACCGGCGATTCGGGTTCGACGAACCGAACTCCGACTTCATGGAACGGCCCAGGCGGTGAGCGAGCCCGGTCGGGCACCCACCCATCACCCGACGACGGCCACGCCCTCGGAATCGAGCACCAATCCGGCCCGCTCGCCCACAGCCGGTGCCTCGGCGGTTTGCGCGACTGCCTCCACCTGACCGACCTCCGGGACCGACACGGCGAGCCGGAAATGATCGCGCCGGTACACCCGTTCCCGCACGGTCCCGGTCACCGCGACGTCCCGGTCTCGGTCGTCCACCGGTCGCCGCGCACGCACCCCGGTCGCACGCAGCCCCAACTGCACTTCGCCGTCGTCCGCCCGCACTGCCACCGACCCCAACGCGCACGACGCCACACCGTCCCGGACGCGCGCGGAAAGAAAGTTGCAACAGCCCAGGAACTCCGCGACTTCGATACTGACCGGTCGCCGCCACAGCAGGTCCGGCGTGTCCACCTGGGTGATCGTGCCGCGGATCATGACCGCTACCCGGTCGGCGAGCGTGAACGCCTCGTCGTGATCGTGCGTGACGACCAGTCCCGTCGAGGTTTCCCTGCCGAGCAGCGCGGCGAGGTCGACGGCGAGCCGTTCGCGCAACATCCGGTCCAGTGCCGACAGGGGCTCGTCCAGCAACAACAGCTCGGGGTCGGCGGCCAACGCGCGGGCCAGCGCGACCCGCTGCGCCTCTCCACCGGAGAGCTCGGTGACGCGGCGGCCTTCGCAACCGGCGAGCCCGACGAGTTCCAGCAGCTCGGCCACTCGCGCGCCGCGTTCGGCCCGCGCGACGCCGCGCATCCGCAACGCAAAGCCCACGTTGCCGGCGACGTCGCGGTGCGGGAACAACTGCCCGTCCTGGAAGACCAGGCCGAACCCGCGCCGGTGCACCGGCACCCTGGCGAGATCCCGGCCGTCCCACCGGATCTGGCCGGCAGCCGGCTCCTCCAGCCCGGCGACGGCCCGCAACAACGTCGACTTGCCACAACCGGACGGACCGAGCAATGCCAGCACTTCCCCGTCGCGCAACGCCAGGGAAACATCGCGCACCGCTTCTACCGCCCCGAAACGCACGGTGAGACCGCGCAGTTCCAGCCCCATCAGAATTCCTCCACCGCGTCGGTGCGGATCCGCAACCGTTCGACGAGTACGACCGCCAGCACGGTGACGATCATGAGCAAGGTGCACGCCGCGTACGCCATCTGCGTGTTCAGCTCGCCCGGCCTGCCCAGCAGCCGCCCGATCGCGACCGGCAACGTCGGCGCGTCCGGCCGGGTGAGAAAGCTGGTCGCCCCGAACTCGCCGAGTGCGACCACGAATCCGAACCCGGCCGCGCCCAGCACGGACCGCGCCGCCAACGGCACGTCCACCTCCCGGTGCACCCGCCAAGGCCCGGCCCCGAGCGTCGCCGCCGCCTGCCGAAGCCGGTCGTCGATGGACCGCAGCACCGGCAACACCATGCGGATCACCAGCGGCGTCACCACGAGAGCTTGCGCGAACGGCACCAGCAGCGGCGAAGTCCGCAGGTCGCCGGGCAACAGGTGCAGCGTGATCAGGTATCCGAAACCGACGGTCACCGCGGAGACTCCGAGCGGCACCATCAGCACCACGTCAAGGGACTCGGCGAGCGCGCGCCGCCGCACGGCGACCAGCACGAACGACGCCAGCAATCCGAGCAGCAACGCCATCCAGGTCGCGTCCACGGCCGTGCGCACCGAGTTCAACCCGGCCTCGAGGCCGGTGACCTCCAACGTCCCCTGCTGCCCGGTGCCCAGCAGCGCCCGATATCCCGCCAGGCCCCAACCATCCCTTGTGGACACCGAGCGCACCAGCAAGCCGGCGATCGGCGCCAGCAATCCGCAAACCACCAGGCCCGCCGCCCCCACCACGAGCCACTGCGCGCCTTGCGGACGGCGCGCAGTGCCCGCTGCGGACCGCAGGCGCAACGCGGTTTCCCTGCGGCGCCGCGCGAACGAGGCCGCTAGCAACGCCGTCACGACCGCCGCCAGCTGCAACAGCGACAGCGCCGCCGCACCCGGCAGGTCCAGCAACTGCACCGTGCGCAGGTATATCTCGGTCTCCAAGGTCCGGTACTGCCCGCCGCCCAGCACCAGCACCACACCGAAACTCGTGGCGCAGAAGAGGAAAACCACGGCGGCCGCGGACCCCAGCGCAGGCAGCAGCGCGGGCAACGTGACCGAGGTGAACGCCCGCAGCTTCGACGCTCCCAGCGATCGGGCCGCGTCTTCGGCCCGACGGTCGAGGTGGGTCCACAACCCGCTCACCGTGCGCGCCACGACCGCGACGTTGAAGAAGGCGTTGGCGAGCACGATCGGCAGAACCGCACCGGAATCGACGTCGAACAGCGCGCGAAAGGCCATGCCGACCACGATCGTCGGCAATACGAACGGCACCGTCACGACCGCACGCAGCACCGCACGGCCCGGGATCAACGAACGAGCCAGCACGTACGCCAACGGCAGGCCCGCGATCAGCGCCACCGCTGTGGACGCCGCTGCCTGTCCGAGCGTGAACGCCACCAACCGCCAGGTCGACGCCTCCGCCAGCACCTCGCCGACGTTCCCGTGCAGCCCCATTCCGATGATCGCTGCCACCGGCCATGCGAAGAACAGCCCGAGGAATCCGAGCACGACGCTCGCGGCTGCCGGGACCGCCAGCCGGTTGTGCGGGCTCATCCGCGAACCAAGGTTCGCCACTGCTGGACCCAGCGGTCCCGATTCCGCTCCACTTCGGACGCGGGCAGCTCGGCCGGTCGCGGCGGCAGCGGTGCGCTGGCTGACCAGTTCGGTGGCAGCGGCACCCCGTCCACCGCCGGGTAGACGTACATCTGTTCCGGCGCTTGGCGCTGGAACTCCCGCGACAGCAGGAAGTCAACCAACTGACCAGCGCCCTGCGGGTCCTTCGCCCCGGCCAGCACGCCCGCGTACTCGACCTGCCGGTAGCAGGTGTCCAGCAGCGCCTTGGTGCGCGGCTTGCCGTCGTCGCCGACCTCCGCGGCCGGCGACGAGGCGTAGGACAGCACGATGGGGCGCGGCCCGTGTTCGGCGGCAGCGGAGAAGTCCTGGTTGTAGGCCTCCTCCCAACCGGAGGAGAGTTTGACGTCGTTCGCCGCGAGTTCCCGCCAGTACTGCTGCCATCCCGGGTCGCCGAACGCAGCGACCGTCCCGAGCAGGAAGGCCAAGCCGGGCGAGGACGTCGTCGGATCCGGAACGGCTAACAGGCCGCGGTAGCGCGGTTCGGTGAGGTCTCGCAGCGTCGCGGGCTCCGGCATCCGGTGCGCGGCGAACCACTCGGTGTCGATGTTCACGCACACGTCCGCCACATCCACCGCGGTGAGGCGGTTTTGCCGGTCCTGGGCGTAGCGATGCGGTCCCTGGTCGGCATCGGCGGCCCGGTACGGCGCGAACACGCCTTCCCGCAGCGTGCGGGACGCGAAGGTCGAGTCCACGCCGTAGGCGACGTCCCCGAGCGGCGCTGCCTTGGACAGCACCAGCTTGTTGGCGAGCTCACCTGCGTCGCCGCTGGTGCGGACTTCGACGTGGATTCCGGAACGCTGCTCGAATTCCGCCAGCAGCCGGGGATCCACCACGAACGAGTCGTGCGCGACCAAGGTCACCGTGCGCTGCGCGGGCTCCTGGCCGACCAGGAGCGAACATCCGGCGGTCAACGTGATCACGGCGACCGCCGCGACCCACCGGACCAACGCGGTCCATCGCAACGAGCGGTGCTGCGAGGAAGGGGACAGTGATAAGCGGGGCAACGATCCTCCCGAACGGCGAGCCGATATCGGCCACGCGACGTCGAGCGGATCGCGGTACCTCCCTGCGCCGGCATGATCCGGTTCAGGTGCGGACGGTCGAGGGGAAGCGCCCCTCCTCTCAGCCCAGCGCGCTGGACTCCCGTGGCGCGAGCAGTCTACGTGCCGACCACGCCAACGGATGCCCGAAGGTCGCATCCGGCGCGATCAAGTACCACCATGTGGGCATGACCGGACTATTGAACGACACGCAGGTTTCCGAGGCGCTGCGAAGCCTGCCGGAGTGGGAGCAGGACGGCACCCGGCTGTCCCGGACCGTCGAGTTCGACAGCTTCCCGCAGGCCATCCAGGGCGTGAACCGGATCGCGGAGATCGCCGAGAACGAGAGCCACCACCCCGACTTCGACGTGCGGTGGCGCAAGGTGACGTTCTACTGCAGCACGCATTCCGAAGGCGGCATCACCGCCAAGGACGTGTCCATGGCCGAGGAGATCGACGGCGTCGTCGACGCGCTCTCCCAAACCTGAGCTTCGTCAACCGCGCGCGAGTTCGGCTGCTTCGGTGGCGCAGCCCCAGGACAGCGCCACCCCGCAGCTGCCGTGCCCGTAGTTGTGCACGATCTTCGCACCACCGAATCGCTCCACCTCGACCCGAACCGCGTCCCTGCCGGGACGCAGCCCGACCTTCTCCTCCAACACGACGGCCCCGGACAGCAGCGGGTCAACTCGCGCACAACGGCGAAGAATGCCGTCGGTCGTCCCGCCCTCGGCGGTCCGGGACCAGTCGTGTTCCACGGCGGTGCTGCCGAGCACGACGTGGCCGCCGTGCGGCATGACAGCGACGGGCTCCTCGCCCGGTCCGATTTCCACGAAGTACTCGTCGATCCCGGGATTGCGGACCACGACCTGCTGACCGCGCACCGGGCGGACACCGGGGTCACCGATGAGTTCGTGCGCGCCGACTCCCGTGCAGTTGACCACGACGCTCGCTTCCTCGGCCGCTTCCGCCAGCGAGGACACCGGGCTGTGCAGCAATTCCCCGCCGGCCGCGCGGAAACGTTCGGTGAGGTGGTCCAGGTAGCGCGGCATGTCGATCAGCGGAACGGTCCCGCGGTAGCCGCTGACGAAACCTTCCGGTAGTTCGTCGGGCCGGCAGCGGCGCAGATCCGGCAGCAGTTCCGCCTCCGGTGGCACCTGGTCTCCCAGGTCGAAGCGCGCGGCCATCCGCCCGTACTCGAGGTGCACGCCGGTCGCCGGGTCCGCGGCGAGTTCGACGAACCGGTGGTACGAGGTGGTTACCCAGCCCAGCACCCGGTCGGCAGGTTGCAGCAGCGCCGGACCCCACATCGCACCTGCGGCTGCGGAGGTCGTCGCGCGCGGGTGTTCCGACGTGCGAATGCGCACCGGGGTTCCGGTTTCCGCGAGCGTGACCGCAGTGCTCAACCCGGCCACGCCGGCACCGATGACCAGTACAGATTCCTCGAGCGGCATGCTCGGCACGCTAGCAGCGCCGCCGGATGGCGGTGGTTCTTCAGCTGATGTGCGCTCGCCGGAACGCTTCGGCGTCGAACGTGCCGCCGAGTTCGGGAGCGAGCGAGGTCCGCGCGATGTCGCGGAACGCGGCTGAAGCCGTCGCGCCGTGCGGCAACGCCCCGGCCAACGGTGCCGCGCTGACTTCCGGCAGATCGGCGAGGTTGCACCGCGTGGCCAAGTCCGGCTCACGCGGCCAATCGCCGATCACCACACCGGAGCAGCGCAACCCGCGCGTGCGCAACGCCTCCGCGGTGAGCGCGGCGACGTTCAACGCCCCGAGGCCGGCGTGCGTCACGATCAGTACCGGAGCTTCCAGTTCGCAGGCGATGTCGGCGATCGTGCCGCCTTCGTCGTCGAACCGGACCAGCAGTCCGCCTGCGCCTTCGATGAGCACGAGGTCGTGCGTGCCGGCGAGTTCCCGCGCTGCATCCGCGACGGCGCTGGTCCGCACTGGCTCCGCACCGGCCCGCCGCGACGCCGTCGCCGGAGCCAGCGGTTCCGGGTACCGGCCGAGTTCGACGGTGGTGACCGGCCCCGCCAACGCTCGCACCTGCGCGAGATCACCGTCTTCGCCGGGTTCGACCCCGGTCTGCGCGGGTTTGACCACTGCTGTGCTCCCCGGCGCGAGCGCGGCGACCGCGGCGGTGACCGCGGTCTTGCCGATCTCCGTGCCGGTTCCGGTAACGACCAGGAACATTTTCAGCCCTCCCGAACCGCGGCGAGCACCGCCGCGCAGATAGCGGCGAGGTCGTCGTCCCCGGTCACGTACGGCGGCATCGTGTAGATCAGCTTCCGGAACGGCCGCAGCCACACCCCGCTGCGAATCGCCGCGCTGCTTGCGGCGGACATGTCCACGTCGTGATCGAGCTCGACGACTCCGATCGCTCCGAGCACCCGGACGTCGACCACTCCCGGCAGGTCCCAGGCGGGAGCGAGTCCGCTGGTGAGCCCGCGCTCGATGCGTTTCACCTGGGCCTTCCAGTCCTGCCCGAGCAGCAGATCGGTCGATGCCCGGGCCACCGCGGCGGCCAGCGGGTTGCCCATGAACGTCGGCCCGTGCGCCAGAACCGGAACGGACCCGCCGGAGATCCCTTCGGCGATGCGCGGCGTGCACAGCGTTCCGGCCATCGTCAGGTACCCACCGGTGAGCGCTTTGCCCAGGCACAGCACGTCCGGGCTGACCCCGGCGTGGTCGGCGGCGAAGAGCTCGCCGGTGCGCCCGAACCCGGTGGCGATCTCGTCGAAGATCAGCAGTACGTCGTGCTCGTCGGCGAGTTCCCGCAGCACGCGCAGGTACTCCGGGGAGTGGAACCGCATTCCTCCTGCACCCTGCACCATGGGTTCCACGATCACTGCGGCGACGTCTTCGGCGTGCCGGGCGAACTGCTCGGCGAGGTGGTCGGCGTAGGCCTGGTCGAATTCCGCGGGCGGTGCTTCCGCGAAGATCTGCGGCGGCAGCGCGGAGCCCCACAGGTGGTGCATCCCGCCTTCCGGGTCGCACACCGACATGGGGTGCCAGGTGTCACCGTGGTACCCCCCGCGCCAGGTCAGCAGCCGCCGCTTGTGCGCGCGCCCCGTGGAGCGCTGGTACTGCAGGCACATCTTGATCGCGACTTCCACCGACACCGAGCCGGAGTCGGCCAGGAACACGTGCCGCAGCGGTTCCGGGGTGATCCGGACCAGCCGTTCGGCCAGTTCGACCGCGGGTTCGTGGGTGAGGCCGCCGAACATCACGTGGCTCATCCGGTCGAGCTGCCCGCGCACCGCATCGTCGAGCACCGGGTGCCGGTAGCCGTGGATCGCGGCCCACCACGACGACATGCCGTCGATGAGTTCGCCGACCCCGTCGACCGGTTCGGCCAGCCGCAACCGCACACCTTCCGCGGAGTCCACCAGCAGCGGCTCGGTCGTCGCGGGCATCGCGCCGTAGGGATGCCAAACGTGTTCCCGGTCCAGGTCGAGCAGGGTTCGATGGGACTGCATGCGCCGCATGATTCCGCAGTCCGGGCGCGCGGGCGGACGCCGCCCCGGTAGCGCCGGCTCGGGCCCGCGCTCGCCGCCGGATCGCTGTGGCGCGTCGATCGGATCGACCGCGATGCCGAGTGACAGCCCCGCGCGGTGCGGTTGATCACCGCCTCCCGCAGTTCACCCGGAACTCCACGCCGGGTTTCTGCGCGGATTCGCGGATTAGTCTTCCAGAATGGTGATCGTGCCGGTGCCCCCGCAGTTACCGCAACCCTTGCCGTTGCAGTCTCCGCAGATGGACGTGATGAGCTGCATGCGCCCAACATAAATCGGCCGGTAACGCGGTGCGAATCACGCGGGTATTAGGTTCCTGGTGCGCAGCCCCCGATGCGCGCGCTGCGCGACCGGCCGGGCCGAACATTTCACTCGAACGAGCCGAAATGCCGGCGATATTCCCCGGGAATTTGCTCCTCGACGCGGTTCGCGACCCCGATCGGGGGTCAACCGATCGACAATGAACCGGTCGCACCCGATCTCCGCCGCGAAACCGAATTGCCGCGACACGCGCCGCCGCGAAACTCCAGCGGCCTCACTCGCTGAAGCGACACGGGTGCTACCGACTTGGCCACCTGCGGCGATCCCCGCGTACCGGCTCTGACCTCGTCAGACGTCGTCTGCAACTTGTCAGCGTTCGGCGGCCGTTTTCGGCGTCCTCACGTACGACTGACGAGCGCTTGGGTCCACCGAGACCTCCATACAAGGCTGCCCGCTGCCCGCACCCCGGAGACCTGCCCGCCTGCCGAACGCATGACCACCAACCTCGATCATCTCAGCGGGACCGACCGCAAAGCGATCACCAATCGGGCCGACAACGAAGGCCGCGAGATCGCCGAAGTCCCGGTCGACCTCATCCGGGCAGGACTCCGCGACCCGGTGCACAACGTCAACACTGGCTTCGTCAACGGCACCGGCATCCAGTCAGGGCGCATCGACGGCGGCTTTCGCTTGTAGCGACCCCTCCGCAGTCCCCCGCCGCCCGCCTTCCACCTGTGGCCGCAGGGGGCCGGGACCGGCCGATGGCCGCACGCCCGGCGTCCCGCCGCTACCCGTCAGGGGGAGGCGAGTGAACCAGCCACCCGCCTCCCGCTAACACTAAGACCCACTCTGATCTACTTCTTTTTTGTGCGCTTTCGCCATGGGGAGAAACAAGAACAAATAACCGACCAAAGCGAGCAATGGGGACAGCCAGAGCTTGCTGATTCCGTAAGCAACTCCTTCCGGACGAAATAAGACACTAATCAGCAGCGTTGCCAGTGCGACAACCAAGGCAAGGGCAACCGCGGAAATGAAAGGATGCGACACAGTCCAGCGATTGATCTTATCCACTATGCGCCACCCTCTTTACCGCACGGTCGACATGTGGGCTCCCATTCAGCAAACCTTGTTCCAAGGAACAAAGTTGCCGCCTACCTGAATCGCACCTCCACAGAAGGTCGAACCGGGTGATGTCAGGCGGACCCGATTATGTAAGTGGCTAGCGAGACAGCGAGCATGATACCTGTCAGCCCGAGTAGGCTCCAGAGCGTGCGGCGGAGCCATCCAGTGATGGCGACCAGAACAAGCACCAACCCGACCAGCCACGGCGCAATCCATAGCGCGAAAAACATGCCGATGAGCTGTTGGTTTGTCACGCCGGGGCCGGAGTCACCAGGATCGAATCCGGTCAGCGACGCACCGAGGTAGGGGAACCAGCCGACCAAGCTGAGCGCCATGATTAGCCCACCGACTACGATGCCCGTGATCCGTAGCGGTTTGTATTTGATGCCTTGATCGGCTTGGTTCTCTGTCGGCATCACGGTGCTGCTGCTCCTCCGCCGTTCGTGCCCGTCATGATCCGCGCCATGCTCTCACGCGAAGGCGCCTTGTCCCAGTAGTCGCCATGCCCGCCGTTCGGATCTGTCGGCATCACCTGTCCACCGAAAGTCGGGTCGGTGGGGTCGACGCCGTAACGTGCATGGTCGGTACCACCGAAAACAGTTGGTCCCCAGTCGATAGGGTTCGTGGACGGAGTCCAGTCGATGACGTCGCTTTCCGACTTCGCTGCCCATACGTGGTCGCTGGGTACTCCTAGCTCGCTGGCGTCGTCGACACCGACACCGGGACTACCGAGGAACACGACGTCATCTGCGTGCGACCCGCCGTTCGCCGCAGCCTCCCCGGCCACCGTTGAACCGTAGCTGTGGCCAACCAACGTGTTGTGTGAAGGTGTCTCGCCTTCGTGGGTGACTCGAAGGCCCTCTTGGAAATTCGAGAGATCGCCATGCGCATTCTCCGCGTAGCCGCTGAACGCTGCATTGGGCAACAAGTGGTTGGGAGACTCGTAGTCTGCCCAGGTGATCGCAGCGTTCTTGCCACCCGACAGCTCGTTGGCTCGGTCCAACACCTTGTCGTTCTGTTCGACGTAGTCGGTGGCGTCGCCGAGATCGCTGAATGTACCTGGAACAAGGGTCATCGTATTGTCAGCGTGGTCCGGGTTACCGTTGGCGATGATGGCTTGTCCGCGATGTTCGGCTGTCGAGTCGATACCGAGCAAGTAGTAATTGCTTGCATCGGCTGAGGTGCCCAGCTTGCCCTGCAAGGAATCGATACCGCTGAGTGCGTCACTCAGCTCGTTGATCTGCTTACCCTTTGCCGTGTCGCTGTGCCCATGACGTTCAAAATCTTCACGCATCTCGTTCCGAAGCGCGCTGATCTTTCCAGAGATCGCTTGGCGCTGTGATGCGAGGATGGAGCGGTTGGCAACATCGCGCGTGGCTGAGGGAATGCCGTTGGTGTTGCCGACCATGTGCGGGTATCGGTCCATCAGGTCGGCGCGTTGGGCACTGGTCATCGAACCCCACAAGCCACCAACAGCGGCAGGACCCGTCGTAGCCGCCTTCTCGAACATCCCTTTAGTCGCATTGACCGCGCGATCGTCCATCACTGTTGCCGCCTTGGCTAGCGCCGTAGCGGCAGGGCTAGTTGCCGCTGCGGCAGCCTGTGCCCAAGTCCCGGCACTGCTGATGTGTCCGAGTCCGTCAGCGTTGGTTTTCAGCGCCGCATTCAGACGTTCGTGGGCTGTTTTCTCCATGCGCCGCGCTTGCTCGATGGTTTCGCGAGCTTCTTTAAACGCGGCTTGCTGGCGCTTGTTCTCTTCTGGAGGCAACGGCATCGGACCAGGTTCGAGGATGAGCGTGCTTCCCATCATCTTCAGGCCGCCGCCGGTTCCAACCTGTCGCGCTTGGTCCATACGCGCCTTGACGGTCGTCAAATCGTCCGCAAACGCGGTCAGCGCCCGATTGATGCCAAGGAACAACTGATCGAGAGCGTCAGCGTCTCGGGCTGTGGTTCCTGCTTTCGCTCGGAAGCCATCGCCCGCTTGCCCTTCCCAATCGGCTTCTGAGCGACTGCGGGCCTGGTGCCAACCGGTCGCGTTGTCTTCAACCCCGGTTGCGAGCTGACGGACTGCTTCGGCTGTTGCCCGGACCGACCCAGGGTTACCGGACACGAAGATATTTAGCGGCATGTGTACTGCGCTCCCCGGTGCTCAGCGCGGACGGATCTGGTTGATCTGGTCTGCGTTGGCCGCATCAGTGTCGAGGTAGACCGCCTTGCCGGAGTGCAGCGCATCGGCGGTCTTGGCGGTTTCTTCGGCAAGACCTGCGGCGGCGCGCATGAGTTCAGCCAGGGTCTCGTTCACGGCCGGACCGGACGGACCTGCATCGGCTTCTGGCGCGAGCTGTGCGTGGGCAAGCTTGCTGCTGGACTGTTCGAGTTCACCGGCCAGGGCAGCTAGCGTCTCCGGATCGACACGGACGTTCACGCGCTTCCTCCCCTGATCACTGCGCGTTGATCAGGGGAGACTGTATCGAACCCGGTATGTGGCAGGGAGCGTAGAACTACGCAACACCCGGTCAGCCGAGTGATGTGTATCGGTGCGCTATGCGGCTTTAGCTTGCTCGTTCGCTGTTGTGCGCCTCCACGGAATGGGCACTGTCTCGAAGCTGGTTACGGGGACGGGCAGCCACAGAGACACGCTGCTGTGCCCACCACCATTCGGGGTGCTCTCGCTGCACATGGAGTTCGAGGGCATCCAGGCCCCATGACCCGAAGTCCACGAGGGACCGTCCGCAGTCCGCGCCCTTGGCGGGACACGCCCACCATTCCCAGCCGTCGATCACGACCATGGGAAACTGGGACAACTGAGCGATATGGGCCACCATAGCGCATCTGAGTCAGCAACTGAGACAAGTTGCGCCATTCGTGCCACTTTCGGGCCGTGCCCAGGCCAAAGCTGCTCACGTCCAGCCAACTCGCGGATGAGCTAGGTATCTCGCGCCGCTCCGTGGCGCGGTACGTGCAGGCCGGAATCTTGGAGCCGGAGTTCTACACGCCAGGCGGGCAAGGCCGCTTCGACCTTGAGGACTCGAAGCGGCAGCTACGGGAGCACTCCAAGCGCCAAAGGCCGTAGTCGCCCCGGCCGCCACAGCGTTGGATGCCGGGCTACTGGAACGTCCTTTGAGGACTTGATCTAGCTTGCGAACTCATCACCAAGTCAGCACCATCCCGAGCAAAAACAGGAACCCGCCATGACATACCGGGCACGTCAGAGCGGGCTCCCATTTACTGAACAGCGAGTTTGACTCTGTTCACCAGGAGCGGTATAAGCTCGCCGATATTTCGCTACACGTTGAAGCGGAACTCCACCACGTCGCCGTCGGACATGATGTACTCCTTGCCTTCCATCCGGACCTTGCCCGCCGAGCGGGCCGCCTGCATGGAACCGGCCTCGATCAGGTCCGGGTAGGACACGATCTCGGCCTTGATGAAACCGCGTTCGAAATCGGTGTGGATCACCCCGGCCGCCTGCGGAGCGGTGGCGCCCTGCGGAATCGTCCAGGCGCGGGCCTCCTTCGGCCCGGCGGTCAGATAAGTCTGCAGGCCCAAGGTGTGGAACCCGGCGTGGGCCAGCGCATTCAGGCCCGGCTCCGGCTGCCCGACGGACTCCAGCAGCTCGCGGGCGGATTCCTCGTCCAGTTCGATCAGTTCGGATTCGACCTTGGCGTCCAGGAACACCGCGTCGGCGGGCGCCACCAGGTCGCGCAACTGCTGCTTGCGCTGCTCGTCGGCCAGCACGCCCTCATCGGCGTTGAACACGTACAGGAAGGGCTTGGTGGTGAGCAGGTTCAGCTCGCGCAGCTCGGGCACCTCGGTGCCCTTGTTCGCG
Source organism: Saccharopolyspora galaxeae (assembly GCF_016526145.1). Classification (GTDB taxonomy): domain Bacteria; phylum Actinomycetota; class Actinomycetes; order Mycobacteriales; family Pseudonocardiaceae; genus Saccharopolyspora_C; species Saccharopolyspora_C galaxeae. The sequence continues at coordinate 10,775 of NZ_JADDUE010000017.1, read as the reverse complement.
GCGAACAGGGTGGTGCCACCGTCGAGGATCTCCTTGGCCTCGTACACCGCATCCAGCGCGGGGCGCTTGTCCTTGCGGGTGCGGGCTTCCTTCTCCAGCCGGGGCAGCGCCTTCTCCAGCGTCTGGATATCGGCGAGGATCAGCTCGGTGTTGATCGTTTCGATGTCATCGGCCGGGTTCACGTCGCCGTCCACGTGCACCACGTCGCTGTCGTCGAAGACGCGGATGACCTGGCAGATCGCGTCCGCCTCGCGGATGTTCGCGAGGAACTTGTTGCCCAGCCCCTGGCCTTCGGACGCGCCCTTGACGATGCCCGCGATGTCCACGAACGAGACGGTGGCGGGCACCACCTTCTCGGAGGAGAACATCCCGGCGAGTTCGCCGAGGCGGCCGTCGGGCAACGGCACCACGCCCACGTTCGGCTCGATGGTCGCGAACGGGTAGTTCGCGGCGAGCGCGTCGTTGCTGGTCAGCGCGTTGAACAGGGTGGACTTGCCGACGTTGGGCAGCCCGACGATTCCGAGGGTGAGACTCACGGGCCGTGAGTCTAGGTGGTACGGGCACGATCTCCGCCCACCCCTCCTGACGTGCGCAGCGATCGGAGTGAACGGACTCTTCGCCCGATTCGTTCGGACCAGCGGTCCGTTCACTCCGACGCATCGGCTCGCGGGGGAGTCAGTCGTCCTGCTCCTGCTCGTCACCGTCCTGCTGGTCGTCTTGCTGGTCGCCGTCCTGCTGCTCTTGCTGCTGTTGTGGCGGCGGGGCGGGGTCGTTGCAGCCCGCGGTGACGGTCAGCGCCAGCATCGCCGCCGCCACCCCACCGGCGATCTTGAAACCGCGTGCGGTCGTGGAATTTGCCATGAAGCCGACATTAGGGATCAATCGAGCCGGTGTCACCTACTCCGCGCCGAGCGTTCGCGTGCCACGGCATGTCGGTGGCCTTGCCAGAATCGACGCCGTGCCGACCGAGCCCTGCCCGACCTCGACCGACGACGAGCTGAACGTTCGCCTGCCGTTCCGCCCTCCGCTCGACGCAGCGGCCCTGTTCGGGTTCCTGCGCGCCCGCGCGGTCGGCGGCGTGGAGGACGCCGGGGCCGAGCACTACTCCCGTGCGCTGCGACTTGCGCACGGTGCGGGGACGGTGACGCTGCGGCCTCGGCGAGACCACGTCGCCGCGACACTGCGGCTCGCCGACCAGCGCGACCGGGACAGCGCGATCGCGCACTCGCGCAGGCTGCTCGATCTCGACTCCGATCCGGCCGCGGTGGCCGAAGTCCTCGACGGCGACCCGGCACTCGCTCCGATGTTGCGCAAGCACCCCGGCGTCCGGGTCCCCGGAAGCGTGGACGGCGCGGAGATCGTGGTGCGGGCCGTCCTCGGGCAGCAGGTGTCCGTGGCCGCCGCGCGTACCGCGGCGCAACGGCTCACCGAAGCCCTCGGGGAGCCGTTGACCTGCGCGGACGGCGCGATCACGAGGCTGTTTCCCACACCCGCCGCGATCGCGTCCGGAGTCACCGGAGTGCTCACCGGGCCGAAGCGGCGCACCGAGGCGTTGCGGCTCGTCTGCGAGGCGTTGGCGGACGGCTCGCTGCTGGTCGATCCCGGCCGGGACGCCGACGAGCTCAGCACGCAGCTGCGAACTTTCCCGGGCATCGGCCCGTGGACGGCGAACTACGTGGCGCTGCGCGTGCTCGGGGCTGCGGACGTGCTGCTCGACGGTGATCTCGCGATGCGCCGCGGCGCCGCCGCACTCGGCCTGCCCGACCGGCCCGGCGCGCTGCGAACACGCGCGCAGCGCTGGCACCCGTGGCGTTCGTACGCCGGGATGCTGCTGTGGCTGGCGAACCAGCCACCTACCTGAGCGCTCCGCGGGTCAAGCATCGAGTTCGATCGTCGATCCCTCCCGCGACTTGCGGATGCGCAGCCGCATCCCGATCCGTTGCCGCATCTCGTCCACGTGCGAGACCAAGCCGATCACCCGCCCGCCGGCGCGCAGCTCGTCCAGCGTGTCCATCACGAGATCAAGGGTGTTCGCGTCGAGCGTGCCGAAACCTTCGTCGATGAACAGGGTGTCCAGCAGCGCCCCGCCCGACTCACCGGCGACGACGTCGGCCAGGCCCAGCGCCAGCGAAAGCGAAGCCATGAACGACTCCCCGCCGGAGAGCGTCTTCGCCGACCGCGTCCGCCCGGAGTAGTCGTCGAGCACGTCGAGCCCGAGCCCGCCGCGCGTGCCGCGCGCTCCGGCTGCGTCGGAGTGCACGAACGAGTAACGCCCACCGCTCATCCGCTGCAGCCGGCGGGTGCCCGCGATCGCGACCTCCTCCAGCCGCGCGGCCAGCACGTACGAGCGCAGCGACATCTTCCGCGCGTTCTGCCCGCGGCCGTTGACAACGTCGGTGAGCGCGTCCAGCTCGTCGTACTCGGCCTTCGCGGGACCGAGCTCGTCCCACGCCTTCCGCAACCGTTTCGCCAGGTCGGTGAGGTCGCGGTGGCGCTGGTCCAGGCGTTGCTCGGTCGCCATGGCGCGTTCGGCGGCCTCGCGGGCGGTGGTGGCGGCTTCGGCAGCGGCTTCCAGGCCGACCTCGGTACCCGCGTCGACGCCGAAGAGTTCTTCGCTGCTCAGCGCCGATTGGGCGGCGGCGCGGCGCCGCTCGGCTTCGGCCAGTCCCTCGGCCAGCTCGCCGCGGCGCGCTTCGTCGCGCTCGGCCGCGAGGGCTTCGTCGACGCCGCCGAAACCCGCCTCGGTGGCGGCTTCGGCCAGCGCTGCGCGTTGCCGCTCGAGGCGGATCTCGGCTTCGTCGCGGGCGATGCGGGCCGTGACCAGCCGCTCGAGGCGTCCGGCGTGGTCGAGCAGGTGCTCGCGGTGCTCGGCGATGCCCGCGTGCTCGCCGCGTGCCTCGTCCAGCCTGGCCGCACGTCTGTCCACTGTGTCCTGGAGAGCGGCGAGTTCGGAGCGCGCCGCGGCGATCTTCGCGTCGAGTTCGGAGCGCCGCGCGGTGAGCCGTTCCGCCGAGCCCTCCAGCTCGGCGAGGTCGTCGGCGCGTGCCGCTGCTTGATCGGCGAGTTTGCGCACCGCATCACGGTCTTCGGCCGCTGCGGCGGACTCCGCGGCCAGTTCCGCTTCGGTGCGCTCGCCTACCCGTTCCCGCAGCCGGTCGAAGTACTGGCGCGCGTCGGCCTCGGCTTTCGCCGCGGTTTCCCGGCGGGACTGGGCCTGCTGCTCGGCGTGCTGGGCCCGTTCCTCGTCATCGGCGCCGACCGGGTCGGCGACGGCTTCGCGCGGCGCCGGATGTTGCGCTGAACCGCACACCGGGCACGGCTGCCCGGTTTCCAAGCCGTCCGCGAGCTCCGCGGCCATCCCTGCCAGCCGCCGTTCCCGCAGGTCCAGCAGCAGGTCCCGCGCCTGCTGGTGCTCGTCCAAGGCGCGCCGCGCGGATTGCGCCGACTGCTCCTGATTCCGCTGCGCAGCGGGCAATTCGCGGGCCGTGCTCAGAAGTTCGGCCAGTTCCTCGACCTTCGCCTCCGCGGACTCGCGGCGGGCTTCGGCCTGCTTGGCCTCGTCGAGCCGCTGCCGTGCCGCGGTGATCCGTTCCGGCAACGCAGCGCGCTGGTCGGCGAGCTCCTGGGCCGCCTGCTCGTCGGACTCGATGCCGCGGCCGAGCTCGCCGATCTTCGCCTGGTCGGTTTCCTGTTGCTGCGCCTCGGGAAGGAGCTCTGCCAGCGCACCGGCCCGTTCCCGCTGCGCGGCCGCCGAAGAGCGCAGTTGGTCCAGCTCCGCGGCGGTGTCCACGCCGCTGCAGCGGTCCGCGGCCGCCTGCACTTCTTCGGCGGACTGCCGCAACTCGGTCTCCGCGCCGGCGACGGCGCGGCGCGCGGTGAGCACCGACAACGCCCGCTCAGCGGCGTCCTTCTCGCGGCGCCACTGATCGTGCTCAGCGCGCTGCTGCTCCAGCGCGTCCAGTTCCGCGCGCGCGTTGCGCACTCGGCGCACTTTGTCGGCCAGTTCCCGGCGCGCGGTCAGCGTCTGCTCGGCGGAGTCGCGCTGCCGAGCCAGCTCGGTGCGGTTGCGGCGGGCCTCGTCGAGTTCGGCGGTCAGCTGCTTCTCCCAGCCCTCCAACCAGATCCGCTGGTCGTCGCCGTCCTCCGGGTCCTGTCCTACGACCTGGGCGACCCGCGCCAGCACCTCCCGCGCCTGCTGGTTGTGCGCCTCCAGCACACGGCCCCGTTCGCGCCTGCGTTGCACGAACCACTGCTCCACCGCGGCGAAGCGCTCGGTGCCGAACAGCTTCTCCAGCAGCTGTTCCCGCTCGGCGTTCTCGGCGCGCAGGAAGTTCGCGAACTCGCCCTGCGGCAGCATCACCACCTTCGTGAACTGGTGCACGGTCATCCCGAGCAGGCGCTGCACGGTCTGGTTGACGTCCGGGATGCGGGTGAGCCCTTCGGCCGGCTGCCCGCCGGGAACGTCGCCGAGCCAGGTCAGCGAAGCTTTGGCCTGCCGGGTGGTGTAGCCCTCGCCGCGTTGTTTGCGCTGCTCGTACTGGGGGCTGCGCTGGATCCGCAGCCGGTGGCCCTGCACGGTCAGCTCCAGCTCGATCGAGGTCGCCAGGTTGTCCGGGGCGGTGTCGCAGCGCAGCCGCTTGGCTTCGTCGCGCACGCCGGGCACCGAGCCGTAGAGCGCGAACGCGACCGCGTCCAGCAGGCTCGTCTTGCCCGCGCCGGTGTCGCCGTGCAGCAGGAACAGCCCGTCCGCGCCGAGCGCGTCGAAGTCGACCCGTTCGGTGCCGCGGTACGGGCCGAACGCGGAGACTTCCAGCCGGTGCAGCCTCATTCCCGCACCTCCGCGACATCCACCGCGCGCAGCGCTTCGGCCAGCAGCGAGCGTTCGCCCGTGGAGGGTTCGGCTCCGCGGCAGTCGGCGACGAAGCCGTCCGCCAGTGCCACGTCGTCGCGTCCGCGCACCGCCTCGGAGTAGTGCAGTTCGGCGGTCGCGCGCCCGCCCGCGGGTTTCCATTCCAGGTGAACCGCGTGCGGGAAGCGTTCCTGCAGCCTGCGCATCGCGTCCACCGGCCGGACCTCGTCGGTCAGCGTCACGGACAGGAAGCGGTCCGCCAGCTCGGCGTGTTCCGGGTCGGTGAGCAGCTGTTCCAACGTGCCTTCGGCGGTGCCCAGCTCGCGCGGCACCGGCAGCTCCCTGCGCTGCACATTGGACAGGCCAGGTGCGTCCAGGTCCACCAGCCACACCGATTTCCGTTGCCGCGCCTCGGAGAACGAGTAGGCCAGCGGGCTGCCGGAATACCGCAGGTGCTCGGCCAGTCGCTGCGGCCCGTGCAGGTGGCCCAGCGCGACGTAGTCGACGCCGTCGAAGACCGAGCCCGGAACCTGTTCGACACCCCCGACGGCGATGGTGCGTTCGGAGTCGCTGGCGTCGCCGCCGGTGACGAAGCCGTGCGCGAGCACCACCGAACGCGTTCCGCCCGCTCTGGTGGCCAGGTCGGCGCGGATGCGGTTCATCGCCTCGGTGAGCACGGCGGTGTGCCCGCGCGCGGCGACCTCGGAGGCGCCCGCGACTCCGGCCGTGGCGTTCAGGGCCTGCTTGGCCGGATCCGGTTCCAGGTAAGGGATTCCGTAGCAGGCGACCGGACCGTGCTCGTCGTCGATCAGCACCGGCTGGTGCAGTTCGGAGATGCGGGTGCGCAGGTGCAGCCCCCCGGCCGCCGCGAACTCGGCGAACGCCCCGACGCGGGCGGCGGAGTCGTGGTTGCCCGGGGTGACCACCAGCTGCGCGCCCGCCGCCCGCAACCGGCCGAGGACCCGCACGCAGGTCTCCACGGCTTCACCGGAGGGCACCGCGCGGTCGTAGAGGTCGCCGGCCACGACCACGACGTCGACGTGCTCGTCCGCGACCAGGTCGGCGAGCCCGGACAGCACCGTTTCCTGCTCGGCGAGCAGGTCGCGGCCGTGGAACGTGCGTCCCACGTGCCAGTCGGAGGTGTGCAGCAGCCGCATGGAGGTCAAGTTAGCGGCGTCCACCGACAGCCGCGTCGACCCCCCAGGGCGCTTCGGCGTGTCGGCCGCAGCGGCGCCCGACACTCCCCGGCGTGTCGGATTCCGTTGCGCCGCAGGTGAAACCGGGTGCGACCGGCCGATCACGGAATGCCGCGGACGATCTCGCCCGGATCGTCGGTGCGGTGCGGAATGATCGGTGGCACCTGCAAGCCGAGAGGAGTTCGAGATGGGCACCGGCGTGCTGATCGCCGTCGTCATCGTGCTGATGCTGCTGTGCGCGGCGGCTCTGCTGCTGATCTGGCGGCTCTACACCGATTCCGCGCGCCGCGCGGACGAGGCGATGCGCATGGTGGAGGCGGAACGCGCCCGCGCGGTCGAGCAGCAGGCGGCGCTGCGGCGCTACGAGGTGGCGTTCGCGTCCATCTCCGGCCGCGGCGAGCTGGGCGAGCAGGTGCTGGTCGAGACGGCGAAGTCGCTGGGACTGCGGGAAGGGATCCACTTCAGCGTGCAGACCGACCTCGCCGGCGGCGGCTCCGCGCGGCCGGACATGGTGCTCACCGTCGGCGGCGGGCGGCAGGTCCCGGTGGACGCGAAGGCCAGCCTCGCGGTGTGGGCCGAGGCGATGGACACCGACGATCCGCAGGAGCGCAGCGATGCGCTGCGGGTGCACGTGCGCAACATCCGGTCCCGCGCCACCGAGTTGTCCGGGAAGGGCTACCAGCGCTGGGCGGACGCGATCTACGGCACGATCATGTTCGTACCGTCGGACGCGGCGGTGGTCACCGCGCTGGACAACGATCCGAGCCTGCTGTCGTGGCTGCTGGACAAGCGGGTCTTCCTGTGCGGGCCGACCGGTTTCGCCGTGCTGGCCTCGGCGGCGCTGTTCGCGGCGACCGAACGCACCATCGCCGAGGACATCGATCAGGTCCGCGCGCAGGCGGTCCGCGCGCAGCGCGCGGCCTCCGGCGCGGTCGAGGCGGTGAACCTCTCCAGCACCCACCTGCAGCGGTTCGTCTCCGCCCGCCGCCGCGAACTCGACGCGCTCGAGTCGTTCCGCGGCGCCGTGCAGCCGCTCGCGGAGAACGCGGGCAACGGCAGCAGCGAGCTCAACACGATCCGCAGGGAGGAGGACGGCCTGGTACCCACCGAACAAACCGACAACTGAACACGGCGAGCCTGGTCCGACACCGAGCTGGACGACCGCTTCACCGGCGCGGCACGATGCCGCGTCCCCGCGGAGCCCGTCGCGATTGGGTCCGTCGCGATCACCATTGGCAATTACTAGACCAGTCTCTATAGTTTTGCCCATGGCGACGCGCGGCGAGACTCGAGCCCGGGTGCTGGTGACGGCACGCGAACTGTTCGGCAGGCAGGGCTTCCACGCGACCGGGGTCAACCAGGTCCTGGCCGAGGCGGGAGCCCCGAAGGGATCGCTCTACTTCCACTTCCCCGGCGGCAAGAACCAGTTGGCGGCCGAGGCGGTCGGGCAGGGCGCGGACGAACTGTGCCGGGTCATCGACGAGATCCTGGCGCGCACGCCGGATCCGGCGCAGGCCGTGCGGGAGTTCGCAGCTCTGCTCGCGGCGCGATTGGCCGATTCGGACTTCCTCGACGGCTGTCCGATCGCAACCGTCGCGCTCGATGCCGACGCGGACAGCGAGTCGGTTCGCACGGCGTGCGGGGCGGGCTACGACCGGTGGCTCGCGTCGATCCGCGATCATCTCGTGCGATCCGGCGAGGACACCGCGGCGGCCGAGGAGCTGGCGGTGCTCGTACTGTCCTCTTTGGAGGGTGCACTGCTGCTGGCGCGGACTCGCCGGGACGTGGCGCCGCTACGGCAGGTCGCGGACCGCATCGCAGCTCTGCTCGCGGCGGAGGGTCGGTGATGAAGCGAATCGACGCCTTCGTCACCGGCGGCACCGGGTTCATCGGCCGCTGGCTGTTGCCCGAGCTGACCGGCGGCGGCCGACGGGTGGCGGTGTTGCTGCGCGACAACCCGGACGGGCGCCACAGGTTGGCGGAACTGCGGGAATGGGTGGAAGCGCGGGGCGGCCGGAGCGACCTGCTGCACGGGCTGGCCGGAGATCTGACCCGTGATGATCTCGGGATGGACCCCGCTGACCTCGCGCTCGCCCGCACTGCGAGCCAGGTTTTCCACCTGGGCGCAGCGATGTCTTTCGGGCTGCCTGCCGAGCAGGCTCGGCAGGTCAACGTGCGCGGCTCCGAACGCGTCGCCGAACTGGCCGCCTCCGGCTCGAGCCTCGATCGGCTGGTGCTGGTCAGCGGGTTTCAGCACCGGCGCTCGAGCAAGCTCGCCACCAGCCGGTACCACGACTCCAAACTCACGGCCGATGCGCGCGTCCGCGACATCGCCGAAGCGACGGGCGTCCCGTTGACCAGGGTGCATCCGGCTTCGGTGACCGGGGATTCGCGCACCGGGCAGACCTCCCAGTTCTGGGGCTGGCCGGACCTCGTCCAGGCGCTGCACCGCGGACGGCTCCCGATCGTGCCGGGCGTGCGTGATCACCGGTTGCCGCTGGTCGCGGTGGACCACCTCGCGAAGTTCCTGGCCGGTGCGCCGGAACTCGCGGAGACGGCCGGCGGGCAGTACTGGCTGCTGCACGACACCCCGCCGCTGGCCGATCTGCTGCGGATCGTCGCGGACGAGCTGGGTGTCGCCACGCCGCGGCTGCGCGTGCCGATCCCGCTGGCCGCGATGAGCCTGCAGGCCGGTCTCGACCGCTGGACCGGGATCAGCGCCGAAGCGCTGACCTTCCTCACCGCGCAGGACTTGCCGGTCGCCGAAGCTCGCCGCGTCGAGTCGACGCTCGGATTGACCCAGCCGGACGTGGCGGAGCTGGCACGGGTCACGGCACGCTTCCTCGCCGATCACGGCTTCCGGCCGGCCGCGAGCTGAACGATCAGCGGGGAGGCCGCTCGCGCGAACGTGGCCTCGGCGTGCACCCGGGGCGCGGTTCCGCGTGCACGCCGAGTTTCACCGGGCCGGCGGCGAACTCGACGCCGGAGCGAGTCGCCGGTCCGGGCCGGGCGCGCTCAGTCGGCGGCGCGCTGCTGGTCGGCCAGGAAGTGCTGGGTGTCCACAGTGGACTTGTAGAGGTCCAGGTAGTGGCGGTAGAAGGCGTCGTAGCGCTCGGTTGCGGAGGGGTCGGGAAGGACGGTGCGCGCCACTGGGTTCCACTCCCGCTCGTTGACCGCCGTGCCCGTGCCGACCCCGGCCATCAGCGCATCGCCGAACGCCGCGCCCACGGTCTCGCTCGGAATCTGCTGCTCCTGCCCGGAGATGTCGGAGACGATCTGCGTCCACAGCCCGCCCTGCGTACCGCCGCCGACCGCGACCAGTCGCCCGGCGCGGCCACCGGCATCGGCCATCGCCTCGAGGTTGTGCCGCACGCCGTACCCGATTCCTTCCAGCGCCGCCCGGTACACCTCGGCACGCCCGTGGCTGGTGGTGAGCCCCATCAGCACGCCCCGCGCGTCCGGGTCGAAGATCGGCGTCCGCTCACCGGCGAAGTACGGCAACAGCAGCAGCCCCCGGCTCCCCGCGGGCGCGCCGGACGCCTGTTGCACCAGCTCCCCGAAGTCCCCGTCCACGAACCGCCGCAACCAATCGGTCACCGCACCGGAGGTCGCCATGCCCGCCGCCAGCGTGTAGGTGCCCGGGAAAACTCCGCAGGTGCCCCACAACGCCGGGTGCGGCCGCGGGTCGGTGAGCACCTGCACGAAGAACATCGTGGTCCCGTACATCAGCATCACGTCACCGGGCTCGCGCACGCCCGCGCTGGTGGCCTCCGCCCACGCGTCGATGGTTCCGGCGGTGACCGGCAGCCCTTCCGGTAGCCCCGTCTCGGCGGCGGCCGCCGCGCCGACGCGCCCGACGACCTCGGTGGGCCAGGCCAGCTCCGGCAGCGGCAGGTCCGGCGCGACGCGCTGCGCCCACTCCTTCGACCAGGCGCGTTCGCCCAAGTCGTAGAGCGGGTCGCACTGGCTGGCCGAGTGGTGGTCGAGCACGTACCGCCCGGTGAGCCGGTGCACCAGGTAGGAGCTGCACATCAGCAGCTTCTCGGTGCGCGCGTAGACCTCCGGCTCGTTCTTGGCCAGCCACCGGATCTTCGGCCCCACGGCCTGGCTGGTCAGCGCGGACCCGCCCCGGCGCAGGATCTCGTCGGCCCCGAACTCCTCGGTGAGTTCGGCGATCTCGGCGGTCGCCCGGGTGTCCACGCCGTAGAGGATCGCTTGGCGCAGCGGATTCCCGTCCCCGTCGGCGGGCAGCAGCACCGGCCCGATCCCGCTGACGCCGAGTCCTTCGATGCTGCGGCCTTCCGCGGCGGGCACCAGCTCGCCAACGATCGCCCGGAAATCGGCCCACCACACCGATTCCGCGTCGTGCTCGACCCAGCCGGGATGCGGGTAGGAGGTCTCGTGCGGCCTGGTCGCCCGGGCCAGGATCCGCCCGTCGGTGCTGACCAGCACCCCTTTGGAACTCGAGGTCCCGATGTCGATGCCGATCAGCACGCCCTCAGCCATGGCCAGTTCCTCCCGCTCGTCCCGGTCGTCCACGCAAATCGTAGGGATCGCCGCGCGCCGAATTCCTCAGAGCCTGGCGAGAAGGCCGCTGAGGTTCCGCTACCTGTATTGCCCTGTGAGGTTGTGAATGCGTTGGGCTGGTGTGTGGCCGTTGAGGGAGGTGTGGGCGCGGTGGTGGTTGTAGGTGTGTAGCCAGGGGTCGAAGGCGTTGCGGCGTTGGGTTT
>NZ_JADDUE010000016.1 GCF_016526145.1 Saccharopolyspora galaxeae | reverse complement strand
GGAAGCTAAGCCCTCCAGCGCCGATGGTACTGCACTTGTGTGGGTGTGGGAGAGTAGGACACCGCCGACAATACTCGTAAATGGGGAAGGCCCCGGAACCACGGTTCCGGGGCCTTCTGCTATTCACAGACGGATATCATGAAGTTGCCGCAGGTGCGTTATGTCGCCGCGGCGGTGGCGGACTCGAAGTCCGCCACATCGCGCCTCAGCTCTCGCGCCGTCGAAGCAGCTCGAAGCAGAGCACGGCCGCAGCACTGGCGACGTTCAACGATTCGACCCCGCCCCGCATCGGAATGGCGACCCGCTGCGCGATGCGCGTGGCGACGTCCTCGGACAGTCCGGCCGTTTCGCTGCCCAGCACGAAGGCGGCGCGTGGTCCGAAGTCGGCCTCGAAGACGTTCTCCGGGCCGTGCGCTTCCAGCGCGTAGAGCGGGTAGCCGGCTTCGGTCAGCTGTTCCGCGGCGTCACCCGCGGTCGTTGCACGCAGGACAGGCGAGTGGAACGCGATCCCGGCGGAAGCTTTGACGACCAGCGGATCCAGTCCGGCAACGCCTCGGTGCGGCACGACGATGCCGTCGATCCCGGCGGCCGTGGCGGTCCGGAGGATCATCCCCACGTTCGCCGGCGTGGTCAGTCCGTCGAGCAGCAGTACCTGGCGCGGCGCGGTGGCGGGGTCCTCGAGCGCGTCGACCAGCGGACGCATGTTCCTGGCTACGACGTCGGCGAGCACGCCTTGGTCGTGCCGCCCGTTGCCCGCCAGCACCTTGACCCGATGCGCGCTCGCGCGCTGCACCTTCACCGCGCGATCCGCGGCGGCCTCCTTGATCTGGTTGATCATCGCACCGCCGAGGCCCTCGGCGATGATCACCTTGTCCACGCGCAAGTCCATGTCGGACAGCGCCTCGAGGACCGGTTTCCGGCCGTAGACGGTGACGAACCGATCTTTTGGGGAGGCAGTGCTGGTCACGACGTCCAGTGTCACACGCGGCGCGCGTACGGCTCGTAGCCGCCCGGTGGTGTGCCAGTATCGCGGACATGCCCGATCGCCTCTCCGCCCTCGACGCCTCGTTCCTGTACTTGGAGGACCACACGACGCCGATGCACGTGGGAGGGGTCGCGGTGTTCCGCCGTCCCCGCGCCGGGTTCGACTACGACAGCGTGCTGGCGATGATCGACCGCAGGCTGGGCCTGGTGCCGCGGTACCGGCAGAAGGTCCGGCAGATACCGGGCCGGTTGGCGCGACCGGTGTGGGTGGACGATCAGGACTTCGACATCACCTACCACGTCCGGCGTTCGGCGTTGCCGAAGCCGGGCAAGGACGAGCAGCTGCACGATCTGGTGGCGCGGCTGATGTCGCGCAACCTCGATCCGGCGCGCCCGTTGTGGGAGCTCTACTTGGTCGAAGGATTGTCCCGGAACAGGGTCGCGGTGATCACCAAGACGCACCAGGCGATGATCGACGGGATCGGCGCGATCGACATCGGACAGGTGCTGCTGAACACGGCTGCGGAGAACTCTTCGGCCGAGCGCGAGGATCTGTGGATGCCGCGTCCGGAACCGAGTTCCGCGCAGCTGGTGCTCGAGGCGGTGACCGAAGCGGTCCAGCGCCCTGGCGAAGTCGTGGAGAACGTCCGTTCCGCGGTCGTGGACGCGACCGCGACGGTGCGCAAGGTTTCCAGCGCGCTCGGCGGCCTGGCCTCGGCGGTGCGTGCCGCGGCGTTGCCATCGCCCGGCGGCCCGTTGAACGTCCCGACCTCGACGCAGCGGCGGTTCGCCGTCTCCAGCGGCAGGCTCGACGATTTCCGGGCCGTCCGGCGCGCACACGGCGGGACCGTCAACGATGTCGTGCTCGCGGTCGTGTCCGGTGCGCTGCGCAGTTGGCTGCTCTCGCGCGGTGAGGCGGTGTCCTCGTCGACCACGTTGCGCGCGATGGTGCCGGTCTCGGTCCGCGGCGGCGACGTCGCGGGTGGCGAGTCGGCGGACGGGACCGGCATCGGTTCGGAGACCAATCGGGTTGCCGCGTACTTGGTGGATCTGCCGGTCGGCGAATCGAACCCGGTGTTGCGGCTGCACCACGTCAGCCACGCGTTGCGCGCGCACGCCGAGTCCGGGCAGTCGGTGGCTGCCGAGGCGTTGGTGGGTGTGTCCGGTTTCGCGCCGCCGACGCTGCACGCCTTGGGCGCGCGCGTGGCGAACGTGTTCTCCGACCGGTTGTTCAACGTGCTGATCACGAACGTGCCCGGCCCGCAAGTGCCGCTGTACGCGGCGGGCGCGAAGATGACGGAGATGTTCCCGGTGGTGCCGCTGGCGAAGAACCAGTCGCTGTCGATCGGGGTGACCTCCTACGACGGAGGGATGTACTTCGGGCTCAACGGTGACCGGGATGCGATGTCGGATGTGCACGTGCTTGCGGCGATGATCGGGGAGTCGGTGGAAGAGATGATCGGGACGGTCGACGGATGAGGGTTTATCTGCCCGCCACGGTGCGGATGCTGCGGGGCTTCGTGGAGGACTCGCAGATGCAGCCGCTGAGCGGAACGGCGTTCGCGTTGACGCCCGCGTTGCGGGAGTCCTACGCGGCCGGTGACACCGAGGAATTGGAGTACGCCGCGATGCGGGAGGCCGCCAGGGCCTCGCTGCGGTTGATCGCGAGCGAGCTCGACGAAGAGGAGAAGGGGGAGCTGCGCCGCGTCGTGGTCTCCGCCGATGTCGCGGACCCGACGCTGCGCCCGGACCTGGACAACGCGGTGGTCCGGCTGTCCGGCCCGGTGCCGTGGAAGAAGGTGGCGGCGGTGCACGTGGACACGTCCGAGGCCGAGGAAGCCGTCCGGGCGGCGGCCGAAGTCATCGATGCCGCGGACCTGGGTGATCCGGACGCGGACTTCGTGCTCGGTGAAGCCGAGGACCACGAACTGGCCTGGTACGCGCCGCAGGAAGTGCCGTTCCTGCTGGAACTCATGTGAACCGGGGCGCCGGGGTGCGCTCCGACGCACCCCGGCGCCGAGTCAGCGGCGGAAGGTCACTGCGGTGGCTGTGCCATCGGTAGCGGCCCGCTGGGGAACTCGCCGACCTGCTCGGGCGGTGGCGGCGTGATCTGCACGGGCTCACCCCAGTCGCGGTAGTCGGACTCCAACGACACCTGCCCGGCCTGCGCGACCTTCTGCGCGGCGGCGAACCGCATCGGCAGGCCATCTTGGCCGATCCACAGCTCGTAGCCGATCTCCGGACGCCCGTTGTCCGCGGCCTGCTGCAATCGTCGGCGCTGCTGGTCGTCCGGGGCCTTGGCCGCGGCCGCTGCCGTGAGCACGCGCAGGCTGTAGCGCGTGGCGGGTTTGCCGTCGAGCTGGTCCGGAGCGCTGGACTGGATCTTGGTGGCGGACTCGATGCCCTGGAAGGTCGCGCGCGGATCGGTCGAGTCCTGCAACTGCCGCAGTGCGGGAGCGAGCAGTTTCGCGGCGAAGTCGGTGCCGTCGGGGGCGATCCGCAGCCACGGTTTGGCCGGTTCCGGCCGCAGCAGCGCCGACTTCAGGTATCCGACGCCGTCGAGGATCGCGAGGTCCAGGGCTTGCGGCGGCTGAGCCGGGGAGGGACGAGTGCTCCCGCGCAGGCTCACGTCGGCGTGATCGCCGCTGTAGCGGGCGAGTCCCTGCCCTTGGAGATCGCCGATGAAGCCGAGGTCGCCGCGAACCGTGGTGCGCACGCTGCCGCGCTCGCTGATCCGGTTGATCACGTCGGTGAGCAGTGGTGCGGCGGTGGGTCTCGGGTCGGGACGTGCTGCGGCGGCCGATGCGGGCTTGGCCGGTGGCGGAGTTTCCGGTGCGCTGCAGGCACCGAGACCGATGGTCGCCATCAGGCTCGCGGACACGATTGCGGTGCAGGAGCGCGCCAGTGCGCTGCGGTCGTGGTTTCGGGCGCGTACTGAGGGCATAACAGCTCCTCGTCGGGAGTCGGCGTCCGCGGCCACGCTAGCAACGTTGCGCGTGCGCGCCAGGCGTCGGCGACGCCGATCACGTGCTGCGCGGCGAGTGAAAATCACCGGGATTCCCGTTGGTACAACGGTTTTCCCACCTGCGACCGGCACGTGGCGGAACCCGCGCGCCACCCCGGCGGGTGGTCACTGCTCGTCGCGGCCTGCGCGGGAGCGCAGCAACCGGCGCAGCGAGCCGAGCTGCTCGGCGCTGCCGCCTTCGGCGACGTAGGTGTCGAGGTTGCATTCGGGGTCCTCGGCGCCGCCGAGGTGGCCGCAGTTCGGCGGGCACTCTTCGGCCGCTTCGGCGAATCCGGGGAACGCCGCGGTCAGGTCGTCGGGGGTGACGTGCGCCAGCCCGAACGAGCGGATCCCCGGCGTGTCCACGACCCAGCCGCCGTCCGGCAGCGGCAACGCGACCGCGGAGGTCGAGGTGTGTCTGCCCTTGCCCACCCCGCTGACTTCGCCGACGGCGCGCTCGGCCTCCGGGACCAGCTCGTTGACCAGGGTCGATTTGCCGACGCCGGAATGCCCGACCAGCGCGCAGACGCGCCCGCCGAGCGCTTCGCGCAGCTGCTCGTGCGGGTGGTCCATCCGAGTCACCAGCACCGGCAGCGGCAGCGCCGAGTAGCTGCTGAGCATGTCCGCGGGCGAGGCCAGGTCGGATTTGGTCAGGCACAGCACCGGAACGAGCCCACCCGCGTACGCGGCGACCAGGCACCGGTCGATGAGTCCGGTGCGCGGCGGCGGGTCGGCCAGCGAGGCGACGATGACGAGCCGTTCGGCGTTGGCGACCACGATCCGCTCGTACGGGTCGTTGTCGTCGGCGGTGCGGCGCAGCACGCTGCGGCGTTCGCCGACCCGCACGATCCGGGCGAGCGTGTCCGGCCGGCCGGAGGTGTCGCCGACCAGCCCGACGGTGTCGCCGACGACCACCGGCGTGCGGCCGAGTTCGCGCGCCCGCATCGCCACGACGAGCCGACCGGGATCGCTGTCGAGCGCGCAGGTCCACCGGCCGCGGTCCACGGCGACGACCATCGCCTGGTCCGCGTCGGCGTGTTCGGGACGCAGCTTGCTGCGCGGCCGGCTGTTGCGCCGTCCGGGGCGTACCCGCACATCGGATTCGTCCAGGTCCCGCCAGCCGCGCCGTGCCATCAGGACACCGGCTCCAGCATCGTCGTCCACATGCCGGGAAAGTCGGGGATGGTCTTCGCGGTGGTGGCGATGTCTTCCACGGCGATGCCGGGCACCCGCAGGCCGAGGATGGCCCCGGCGGTGGCCATCCGGTGGTCGGCGTAGGAGTGCCAGGTACCGCCGTGCAGCGCGCGCGGGCGGATCCGCAGCCCGTCGGCGGTCTGCTCGACGTCGCCGCCGACCGCGTTGATCTCGTGCTGCAGCGCGGCGAGCCGATCGGTCTCGTGCCCGCGCAGGTGCGCGATGCCGCGCAGCGTGGAGGGTCCGTTCGCCAGCGCGGCCAGGGCGGCGACGGTGGGCGTGAGTTCGCCGACCTCGTGCAGGTCGATGTCCACGGGCGCCAGCTCGTCCGGGCCGGTGACGGTAAGCCCCGAGTCGTCCAGCTCGTTCTGCGCGCCCATCTCGGTGAGGATTCCGCGGATCGCGTCCCCGGCCTGCGTGGTCGCCCGCGGCCATCCCGGCACGGTGATCCGACCGGCCGTCGCTGCTGCCGCGGCGAGGAACGGGGTGGCGTTGGACAGGTCCGGTTCGATCTCCGCGTCCAGCGCGCGGACCGGTCCGGGGGCGACGTACCAGGAATTCGGCTGCTCGTCGTCGACTTCGACACCGCGTTCGCGCAGCATCGCCACGGTCATGTCGATGTGCGGCAGCGACGGAACCGGAGCGCCTTCGTGCACGACGGTCACACCTTGTTCGTACCGTGCGGCGGACAGCAGCAGACCGGAGACGAACTGGGAGGACGCGGACGCGTCGATGGTGACCCGCCCGCCGGGAAGTTTGCCGGTCCCGTGCACGTCGAACGGCAGCGCACTGCCGCTGACCTCGGCGCCCAGCGCCCGCAGCGCGTCCAGCACGGTGTCCAGCGGACGTTCCCGGGCGCGGGGATCGCCGTCGAAGGAGATCCGGCCTTCGGCGAGGGCGGCGACCGGCGGTACGAAGCGCATGACGGTGCCGGCGAGCCCGCAGTCCACGGTCGCCGGTCCGCGCAGCTCAGCGGGTTCGACCAGCCAGGAACCGTCCGCGCCGTCCCGGACGTCCGCGCCGAGCGCGCGCACCGCCGCGGCCATCAGCTCGGTGTCGCGGCTGCGCAGCGGGTTGCGCACGGTGCAGCGACCGGTGGCCAGCGCCGCGAGCACCAACGCGCGGTTGGTGATCGACTTCGAGCCCGGGACGGGCACGGTCGCTCGCACGGGATGCTCGGCGACCGGGGCTGGCCAGTGCTGCGTCATGTCCCAATGATCCCGCATTCGCCCACGTCGAACCGGTCGGGGCGGGCTCGGGAGTTCGACGCTGTCGGTGGCTGCTGCAACTATGGGTGCACAGACGCCAGTAGAGGAGGTGGCCAGGGCATGTGCGGCAGGTACGCCTCCACGAAGGACCCGGCTGCGCTGGCTGCGGAGTTCGCGGCCACCGATGCCACCGGCCGCGCCGGGCACGCGGCCGACTACAACGTCGCACCGACCAAGGACGTCCCCGCCGTGGTGCAACGGCACCCGCGCGACTCCGCGGGCGAACCCGACCAGTGGCGCACCGAGCGCAGCCTGCGGCTGATGCGCTGGGGCCTGGTGCCGAAGTGGGCGAAGGACCCGAAGATCGGCAACCGGATGATCAACGCGAAGGCCGAGACGGTGAGCGGCAAACCGGCGTTCCGCTCGGCCGTACGATCCCGGCGCTGCCTGCTGCCCGCCGACGGCTGGTACGAGTGGCGCCGCGACGCCGACGGCAAGCAGCCGTTCTTCATGACCTGCCCGGACGGTTCCAGCCTGGCGCTGGCCGGGATCTGGGAGACCTGGCGCGATCCGGCGGCGGCGGACGCTGCGCCGCTGGTGACCTGCTCGGTGCTGACGACCAGCGCGATCGGCCCGCTTGCCGAGGTGCACGAGCGGATGCCGCTGGTGCTGCCGAACGCGTCCTGGGAGAGCTGGCTGGATCCGGACCGCGCCGATGTGGACGAGCTGCTCGCGCCGTCCCGCGAGGTGGTGGACGCCCTCGAACTGCGCCCTGTGTCGCCTGCGGTGAACAACGTGCGCAACAACGGCGCGGAACTGCTGGCCCCGGTGGCCGATCCCGTTGACCCGGTAGCGTTGGATCATGCGCGGGACTCGGGGTGATGGCTGATGTGCGGGCGATACGCGAACCAGCAGGATCCCGCTGCGTTGGCCGGTGAGTTCGAGGCGGTCGATCGCGCCGAGGGGCTGCTCGGTCCGGACTACAACGTCACGCCGACCAAGACCGTGCCGATCGTCGTCGAGCGCGCGACCGGCTCCGGCCCCGAGCGCAGCCTCCGTCCGGTGCGGTGGGGCCTGGTCCCCACCTGGGCGCAAGATCCCGGCAGCGGTCCGCCGATGATCAACGCCCGGGCGGAGACGATCACCACCAAGCCCGCCTACGCGGAGTCCGCCGCGCGGCGCCGCTGCCTGATGCCCGCGACCGGCTGGTACGAGTGGCAACCCGGCGAACGGCGCAAGCAGCCGTACCTGTGTTCCCGGGGCGACGGGACGAGCCTTGCGATGGCGGCGGTGTTCTCCGCGTGGTGGTCGCCGGACAGCACCACACCGCTGGTTACCTGCGCCGTCGTCACCACCGCCGCTGTTGGTGAGTTCGCCGCGGTGCACCACCGGATGCCGCTGGTGCTGCCCCGGCAGAAGTGGGCGCAGTGGCTCGACCAGACCCGCACGGACGTCGACGAGCTGCTCGCACCGGACGTCCGAGCGCTCGACGAGCTCGAACTCACCGCGGTCTCCAGCGAGGTGAACAACATGCGCAACAACCACCCCGCGCTGCTCGAGCCCGCGGAGCCGGCGCCGGAACCCGCCCAGCAGGGCGCGCTGTTCGAGTCATGACGACCGCCGAGCTGGACACCCCGCACGGCCCGGCGCGGGCGGAGCTGCACTGCGCCGAGGAAGGCCGCGCTGCGCTGCTGCTCGGGCACGGCGCGGGCGGTGGCATAGCAGCACCGGACCTGGTCGCGCTCACGCGTACCGCCACCGAGGCCGGAGTGCACGTCGCGCTGGTGGAGCAGCCCTACCGGGTGGCGGGGCGCCGTGCTCCGGCACCGGCGAAGCAGCTGGACGCGGCGTGGCTCGCGGTCGCCGAGGATCTCGGCCAGCGCTGGTTCCAGGACCTGCCGCTGCTGTTCGGCGGCCGATCCTCCGGCGCCAGGGTGGCTTGCCGGACCGCCGAGGCCGGGGCGGCTTCCGCGGTGCTGTGCCTCGCGTTCCCGCTGCATCCGCCGGGCAAGCCGGAGAAGTCCCGGCTGGACGAACTCGCAGGCGTGGACGTGCCGGTGCTGGTCGTGCAGGGCGAACGGGACGCGTTCGGCCAACCCGAGCCCGCGCACGAGCGGGAAGTCGTGCTGGTCGCCGGGGACCACTCGCTGAAGGCCGGGGTGGACGCGTTGTCCCGCGCCGCCGACGAGTGGCTCGGCCGGATCCTGCGGCTGCTGGACTGAGCGCTCACCCGGCGATGTCGGCGACGCGCGCGTCCAGCAGGCGGACCAGTTCGGCCGGGGCGAGTTCGATCTCCAGGCCGCGCCGTCCGGCGCTGCAGAAGATCGTCGCGAACTGCTCGGCGGAACTGTCCACGACCACCGGCAACCGCTTCTTCTGGCCGAGCGGCGAGATGCCGCCCGCGACGTAGCCGGTGGCGCGCTCGGCGGCGCCCATGTCGGCCAGCTTCGCCTTCTTGCCGCCGCGGGCCGCGGCCAGCGCCTTCAGATCCAGCTGACCGGTCACCGGCACCACGCCGACCACGAGCTCGCCGTCGACGTCGGCGACGAGCGTCTTGAACACCTGCTGCGGAGGCTGCCCGAGCGCGTCGGCGGCTTCCAACCCGTACGACTCGGACCGCGGGTCGTGCTCGTAGGCGTGCACCTGGTGCGCGATTCCCCGCTGGCCCAGCAGCGCCGTAGCCGGAGTGCTCTTGCCTGCCATGACGACGACCTTATAAGTCGTTCGCACCGCCTACTCTCCGCCAGCGGCGGGCCCGGGCGGAATACGTCCGCCCGGCGTCGTGTTGCACGGGGCGTGACGGATCAGACGAACACATGCGTACTCGAGCGGCGGCCGCGTTCGTCCGGGTGCTCACAAGCGGGTGAGCAGGGCCTGGGACGGGTATCCTCCAAGTGGGTCCATGCGCAGGACGGCATGGGTTCGTCGCCAGCAGCCACCTCGTCCTGGCGGCGGGAAAGGAACCCGGTGGCAGACACCCCGGAGACGCCTGGGAACTCAGGAGCTCCCGACAGCGCAACGCCTGCGGCCGACGCGACCGCACAGGCCGCGGTCGACGGCACCGACGGCGCGGTCGAGGAAACCGCGGCGGAACGCGCCGCCCGCTTCGAGCGGGACGCGATGCCGCTGCTCGACCAGCTCTACGGTGCGGCGCTGCGGATGACCCGCAACGCCCCGGACGCCGAGGACCTGGTGCAGGAGACCTACTTGAAGGCGTACTCCGCGTTCAAGTCGTTCAAGCAGGGCACGAACCTGAAAGCTTGGCTGTACCGGATCCTGACCAACACCTACATCAACGGTTACCGCAAGCGGCAACGGCAGCCGCAGCAACAGCCCACCGACGAGATCCAGGACTGGCAGCTCGCGCAGGCCGAGAACCACACCTCCAGCGGGCTGCGTTCGGCGGAGCTGGAGGCGTTGGACCGGCTGCCGGACACCGACGTGAAGGATGCGCTGCAGCAGTTGGCGGAAGAGTTCCGCATGGTCGTCTACCTGGCCGATGTGGAAGGTTTCGCCTACAAGGAGATCGCCGAGATCATGGGCACGCCGATCGGTACCGTGATGTCGCGGCTGCACCGCGGCCGCAGGCAGCTGCGGGACATGCTGACGGACGTGGCTCGCGACCGCGGTTTCCTCCGCGCGGGCAAGCAGGAGGTGGGTACCTCGTGACTTGTGGCGAACACGACGAGGCGTCCTGCGAGGACGTGCTCGCGGAAGTCTGGTTGTTCCTGGACAACGAGTGCGACCAGGAACGCCGGGACATGCTCCAGCGCCACCTCGACGACTGCGGCAGCTGCTTGGAGCACTACGGCATCGAGGAGCATCTCAAGGAGCTGCTGCACCGCAAGTGCGGCGGCGAGCACGCGCCGTCCGAGTTGAAGGAACGGTTGCGCAGCTCGATCCGGGACACCGTGCTGCGGCAGGCCGATGTGACGGTCGAGCGCGGTCCCGAGGGCACTTCGGTGGAGATCCGCGCGAAGCGGACCTCAGCGGCCGAGTAGCAGGCCTGGAACGTGAATGAGCCCCGAACCTCGCGCGGTTCGGGGCTCATCGTCGTTCTGCGGCGCACCGCGCCTCATCCACTCAATGGGCGCTTGCCGTGGTTGGCCTTGTTCTTGCGCCGATCCTTCTTCTTGCGTGCGCGCTTGCCCATTCGGCAACCTCCCTCGCGTCGTCGGGCACTCGGCAAGGTCGCGGAACGTGTTCCCGCGCCGAGTTGGTGACTCTTCGAGTTTCGCACGAGTGCCACCTGCTGCCATCGGGTGGCCCGCGACGTGGTTTCCTTGGACGAGGCCCTCCCGGGCCCGCGCTAGTGAGGGGAAACCATGGCCGAAGAGATCCGTGCCGAAATGGTCGCCAACGTCATGACCGTCTCGGTCGCCGAGGGCGACACCGTGCGGGATGGTGACTCGCTGGTCCTGCTCGAGTCGATGAAGATGGAGATCCCGGTGCTGACCGAGGGCGACGGCACGGTCCGCACGGTCGCGGTCCGAACGGGCGACGTGGTGCAGGAAGGCGACCTGATCGCGGTCGTCGAATCCTGACTAAGGAGTTCCTTGTCGACGCTGAGTGATCTCCTGGCCGAGCACACCGGGCTGTCCGGTGCGGCGGCCGACCACCTCCAGCTCGTGGTCGCGGAGTGGCAGCTGTTGTCCGATCTGTCGTTCGCCGATTTCCTGCTGTGGGTTCCGGTGGGACCGGCGGACGCCCGCGAGGAGCGGTTCCTGTGCGTGGCGCAGGCTCGGCCCACGACGGCTCCGACGGCGCATCCGGAGGACGTCGTCTCCAGCGAGGTCACGCCCGAGGAGCACCCGCAGCTGCGCCGCGCGGCGCTGGAAGGACGGATCTGCCGGGAGGAGGACCCGCGCTGGCACCTGGGGGTGCCGGTGCGGCGGGAGACGATCCCGGTGAATCTGGACGGCCAGGTCGTCGCCGTGCTCAGCCGGGACACGAACCTGGCGGTACCGCGGGTGCCGAGCCCGCTGGAGATCTCCTACTTGGGCAGCGCGGCCGATCTGTGCCAGATGGTCGCCGACGGCACGTTCCCCACTCCGGAACCGGCGCCGGACGTGCACACGAGTCCGCGGGTCGGGGACGGCCTGGTGCGGGTGGACGCTTCCGGCACCGTCGTCTTCGCCAGTCCGAACGCGTTGTCGGCGTATCACCGCATGGGCCACGCCGCTGACCTGGTGGGCGTGCAGTTGGCGCCGCTGACCAGGTCGTTGCTGTCCGATCCGTTCGACGCGGACGAGGTGGCGCAGCGCATCCGGCACGCGATCGCCGGCGAGCCGAGCATGCGCGTCGAAGCCGAAGCGCGGGGTGCCACGGTGCTGTTCCGCGCATTGCCGCTGCAGCCGCGCGGCCAGGTCGCTGGTGCCTTGGTGCTGGTGCGCGACGTTACGGAGGTCAAGCGCCGGGACCGGGCGCTGATGTCCAAGGACGCCACGATCCGCGAGATCCATCACCGCGTGAAGAACAACCTGCAGACCGTGGCCGCGTTGTTGCGGTTGCAGGCCCGGCGCACCGGCAATCCGGAGGCACGGCTGGCGCTGGACGAGTCGGTGCGGCGGGTCACTTCGATCGCGCTCGTGCACGAGACCTTGTCGATGTCGGTGGACGAGCGGGTCGACCTGGACGACGTCGTGGACCGGGTCATCCCGATGATGAGCGATGTCGCGGTCGCGGAGACCGGGGTGAAGGTCCGGCGGGACGGCCGTTTCGGCGTGGTGCAGGCCGAGTTGGCAACGCCGCTGGTCATGGTGCTGACCGAGCTGGTGCAGAATGCGTTCGAGCACGCTTTCCCGGCGGAGACCGGGGGAGAGGTCGTCGTGCAGGCGGAGCGTTCGGCGCGTTGGCTGGACGTTGTCATCACCGATGACGGTCAGGGCCTGCCGAAGGGTTTCTCCCTCGAACGCGCCGAACGCCTCGGCCTGCAGATCGTGCGAACCCTCGTCGAGTCCGAACTGCGGGGTTCGTTGAGCCTGCGCGGTCGAGGTAGGCAACGCGGTACGGAAGCGGTGTTGCGCGTTCCGTTGAAGTACCGGCGCTGAGCTCGCCGCTGCAGGCGGTGCGTCGATGTGTCGGCAGGCCCTGCGGGGTGGCCTGGCTGGGATCGATCGGCTCGGTCGTCGGTGCTACGGGGGTGTGCACCGGGACCGGCATCGACGCTGATCGACCCGGTTCTCGTCGGGGGGTTTCCGTTGTTTCAGTGGCGGCCGCCGTGTGGTCGCCGGGGCGGGAGCAGGGTCGGCCGGGATGCTCTGCGGCCGACCCGCTACGCTAGTTGAGCTGTCAGCGGATTCGCTGCTCAGGCGTTGGTGCGAGCCGCCCGAGTGCGCGAGCTGCGCCGCTTGAGCGCGCGCCGCTCGTCCTCGCTCATGCCGCCCCAGACACCGGCGTCCTGGCCGCTCTCCAGTGCCCAGGCCAGGCACTCGGAAGCAACCGGGCAGCGCCGGCACACGGCTTTCGCCTCGGCGATCTGCAGCAGCGCAGGACCGCTGTTCCCTACGGGGAAGAACAGCTCGGGGTCCTCGTCACGGCAAACCGCATCGTGGCGCCAGTCCATCGTTCCTTGCTCCTCGCTAGGCGCGCCCCGTGGCGCGCCGGTAGTTCGTTCGGGGTGTTTGTGAATGCTTTCACGAACTGCCGTGATGTCAAGAGTTCGATCTAGTCCCGTGAGTCAACTCACCTGAAAGATCGATGGGTCTTGACCAGCGGTTTCAGATGATCGCTGGTCACGGACGGGGTCGCCGACCAGTGATCGGGGTCCGTTACGAGAAGGTTATACAGCGACCCGCAATGCGTCCGGGATCGAAGCAAACTCGATCACCGATCGCTCGCCCAGGTTGTCGCCGTCCACCTGCAAGCGCAACGGCTCCCGACAGGCTACGTGCAGGTGCCCCACGTCCGCACGGCGAAAAGCGTTTCTTCCGTGTGGTTTCGCTCTACCGCGGAGCATCTGCGCGATGTAGCGCAGCACAGCGTAAGCGTTCATGTCGCTGAGCGAGAAGATCCCGAGCCCGGTATCGAACGTGGTGTCCGGATTCATCCGCATCGGCCGGGAGCCGAGGTAGGTCCACGGGTCGGTGTTCGACACGAACGCGGTGTGCAGGCCGCTGACCGGTGCTTCGCCGCCTGCCTGCACGGTGATCTGGGCGGGTCGCTGCGCCACGCGGAAATAGCAGGCCAGCGCGGTGCGCGCGTAGAGCGCCGGGGTGACCTCCCGGCCGCGGCCGCGGAGCCGGTCGACTTCGGCGACCACGTCGGCGTCCCAGCCCACGCCTGCGTTGAAGGTGAACCAGCGGTCGTTGGCCTTGCCCAGGCCGACGCGGCGGCCGGTGCCTGCGGCGACCGCCTCCAGCAGGCGGTGGGTGGCCTCGACCGGATCCTTGGGCAGGCCCAGGGCGCGGGCGAACACGTTCGCCGAGCCGCCCGGCACGACACCGAGCGTCGGCACCCGATCCCTGCCCGCGGGATCGGCGAGCATCCCGTTGACGACCTCGTTGACCGTGCCGTCTCCGCCGTGCGCGATGACCAGGTCCACGCCCTCGTCCACGGCGTCGCGCGCGATGTCGGTGGCGTGCCCCCGGTAGCGGGTTTGCACGACCTCCAGCTTCAGCACGTTGGCCAGGGCGTGGGCCAGCACGTCCCGCCCGGCCGCCGTGGTGGCGGTCGCGTTCGGGTTGACGACAAGCACGGCGCGCACGACGTGCAGCCTAGGGGAGGCGCTTCGAGCGTCGCGCAGGGTCCGCCGTGCGGGACGCCGGAGGTTCGGATCAGGCCGAAGCAGGTCTCCCTTCCGCGTCGGGGAAGGGACGGGCCGGGGGCGCTGCGGCCCCGGGCCGACGATGGCCGCGGCTCGCCAATGCCGAGCTGACCGCGTGGCGGGTCCGCTGCTCGCGGTGCGCCCGGTCGTGCGCTTGCCATCGATCTCCGGCGGCGGCTCCGCTGCGGTGCGCAACCCCGAAAGCGCACCGGTGCTCGCCTGCTGCGCCGGCAACGGCCGGAAGCGAAGCGGGTCCGCGGAACACCCCGTAGTCCACGACCGCCGCACCAGCCATGCGCTGATCTTCGCCCGCGGCCCCGGCCGTAGTCATGCGTCGTTCGGGCGGTATTACCATCGAAAGCGCACACGCAGAGTCACGATCGGTGTTATGGGGCGAGTACCGCGCACCGGTGGCTCCGCGCCGCCGACTCTCCCGGAAAGGCGAAGCCGCCGTGCCGTCTCCTGCTCCTCCGCGCACCGTGCGGATCGCCGCCGTGATCACCATCGCCGAGGCCGCCCTCGGGCTCGCCTTCGTCATCGCGCTGCTGGTGCGCGCGCCCTCGGCCGCAGGCGGAGTGGGTGCGCTCAACAGCACCAACACCTTCGGCGAGGCCGGCTACTTCGCGATCATCTCGGCGGCCGTGCTGGCCGC
Organism: Saccharopolyspora galaxeae; assembly: GCF_016526145.1. Lineage (GTDB taxonomy): Bacteria > Actinomycetota > Actinomycetes > Mycobacteriales > Pseudonocardiaceae > Saccharopolyspora_C > Saccharopolyspora_C galaxeae. Next base: position 94,064 of record NZ_JADDUE010000016.1, on the reverse strand, counting down.
GGGGATCGGGATGTGGCAGGGCAGGTTCTGGGCGCGGACGCCTGCGCTGCTGTTGCAGCTGATCCTGCTCGGCATCGCCTGGTACGCGATCGGGCCGTCCGAACAGCCGCTGATCGGCTTCGTGATCGCGGTTCCGGCCGTGGCCGTGCTGTGGTTCATGTTCAACCGGAACGGGCGCGTGTGGTCGTTCTACGGCGGGGGAACGCACGATTCCGGGGGCGGGGGAGAGTAGCGGCCCGCTCTCAGCTTGGCGGAATGGTGCAGCCTCAGCCTCCGAAGTCGTGCAGCGCCTCGCCGGTGAGCCGGTGCACCGTCCACTCGTCCATGCCGACGGCTCCCACGGATTCGTAGAACTCGATCGCCGGCGTGTTCCAGTCCAGCACCGACCACTCGAGCCGCGAGTAACCGCGCGCGACGCACTCCTGCGCCAGCGTGCGCAGCAGCTGCTTGCCGAGGCCGGAGCCCCGGTGCGCGGGCAGCACGAACAGGTCCTCCAGGTAGATCCCGTGCGTGCCGTGCCAGGTCGAGAAGTTCAAGAACCACAGCGTGAAACCGGCGACCGCACCATCGGCTTCGGCGACGTGGCCGAACAGCGCCGGCTGTTGCGCGAACAGCGCGCGGTGCAGCTGGGCTTCGGTGAGGTGGCATTCGTGCGCCGATTCCTCGTAGTCCGCCAGTGCGTGCACCAGCGCGACGACCGCGGGCACGTCGGGCTCGGTGATCCGGCGGATCTCTTGCGCCACGGTGTTGTTCTCCCGGTTCCTGTCCTGGTCAGCGCGCGTCCTGCGGCGCGGGCACGTTCGAGCGTTCGAGCTGCGGCACGCCGCGCTCGTGACCGAGCACGGTAATCCCGGCCGGATCGAGTGCGAACCGCACGCCTTCGGTGCCGGGCAGGCCGAGCCAGCGCGCGATCAGCACGCGGCTGAAGTGCCCGTGCCCGGACAGCACGACGTCGGTGCGGTGCGGTTCGGCGGTGATCCGCGCGATCAGCTCGTCGGCGCGGGCGGTGACCTCCGCCGCGGATTCGCCGCCGGGGCAGGGGTGGGTCCAGACCGTCCACTCCGGAACGCTCTCGCGGATCTCCGGCGTGGTCCGGCCCTCGTAGTCGCCGTAGTCCCATTCGGCCAGCAGCGGCTCGGTCGCGGGCACCAGCCCGGCGAGTTCGGCGGTGCGCCGGGCGCGTTGCCGCGGGCTGGCCAGCACCGTCGCCGGTGCGTCGCCGCGCAGGTCCGCGAGGGTCTTGCCCGCCGCCCGCGCGAGCCGTTCGCCGCGTCCGGTCAGCGGCACGTCCGTGCGCCCGGTGTGCCTGCCGGTGCTGGACCACTCGGTCTCGCCGTGCCGCAGGACGAAGATCCGGTGCTGCGCCGATTCCGCCACACCCCGAAGTCTAGGTGCGCCGGTTGCACGAAAAGACGCCGGCCGGACGGGTGCGTTCCCGCCGGCCGGCGCCTTGGTCGCTACCGGGAGCTCAGCCCTTCTTGGTCTCCCAGAAGATCTTGTCGATCTCCGCGATGTAGTCCAGCAGCTGCTGCCCGGTGGAGGGGTCCATCGAACCCTTGGTGCCGGTCGCCCCAGCGGCCTTGGTGGCCTTGTTGACCAGCTCGTGCAGCTGCGGGTGCTTCTCGAAGTGCGGCGGCTTGAAGTAGTCCGTCCACAGCACCCACAGGTGGTGCTTGACCAGCTCGGAGCGTTCCTCGGCGATGATGATCGCGCGAGTGCGGAACTCCTGGTCCTCGTTGTTCTGGTACTTCTCCTGGATCGCCTTGACCGACTCGGCCTCGATCCGCGCCTGCGCCGGGTCGTACACGCCGCACGGCAGGTCGCAGTGCGCGGTCGCCTCCAGCTTGGGGCTGAGGATTCGGGACAGTAGACCCATCATTCCTCCCTGACAGTGAATGCTCCGACGGGCGTGACCCTACTCTCGAAGATCCGGGACGTCTTCCTGGAGGGCGGGCTCCGCAGGCGGGCGCGCGCCCGGTTCGAACGGGAGGTGACGTGGTGTCGCGGCTGGACCGCTGGCCTTGGCGGCGGGTGCTGGTGCGCGGTGGCTCGATGGTGCCGTCGCTGCACGACGGGGACGTCGTCGTGGTGCGCACGAGAGCACCGGCGAAGCCGGGCGACGTGGTGCTCGTGCGGTGGGATGCGCGGCCGGAGCAGTTGTCGGTGAAGCGGGCGCTGCGCGAGGACGGCGGCGGTTGGCACGTGCGGGGTGACAACGCGGGAGCGTCCACCGACTCGCGGTCGCTCGGGCCTGCGCGGGTGTTCGGCGTGGTGGTTTGTCGGTTGTGGCCGAAACCGCGGCGAATGCGTCGTGCGCAGGCAGAGTGATCGGCGTTCACTTTCTTTACATCGTTTACGTAAACAGGGTTCACAGTAGCGCTGCGGGACTGCATGCTCACGCTCCATGAGTTTCACCCGCAGGCGCATGCTCGGGCTCGCGGCGCTGCAGACGGCCGCCGCGCTCGGCATCGGCACCGTCTCCACCCGCCCCGCGAAGGCCGCCGAACGCTCCTACGTACCCGCCGTCGTCGTCGGATCCGGCTACGGCTCGGCGGTCACCGCGCTGCGACTCGGCGAAGCCGGCGTTTCCACGCTGATGCTGGAGATGGGGCGCAGCTGGAACACCGCCGCCGACGACGGCACGATCTTCTCCTCGATGCTGACCCCCGACCACCGCAGCATGTGGTTCCGCAACCGCACCGAGGCGCCGCTGGCGAGCTTCCTGTGGCTGGACCTGGCGAACCGCGACATCAAGCCGTTCGCCGGCGTGCTGGACAAGGTCCACTTCGACGAGATGTCGGTCTACACCGGACGCGGCGTCGGCGGCGGCTCGCTGGTCAACGGCGGCATGGCGGTGACACCGCGGCGGGACTACTTCGAGCAGATCCTGCCGCAGGTGGACGCCGAGCAGATGTACGCGCGGTACTTCCCGCGGGCCAACCGGATGCTGGGCACCAACTCGGTGGACCGCTCGTGGTTCGAGCAGTGCGAGTCCTACCGCTACGCGCGGCTTTCCCGGCAGCAGGCGGGCGCGGCCGGGTTCCGCACGGCGTTCGTGCCCAACGTCTACGACTTCGACTACATGCGGCGGGAAGAGGCCGGCGAAGTGCCGAAGTCCGCGCTGGCCTCCGAAGTGATCTACGGCAACAACCACGGCAAGCGCAGCCTGGACAAGAGCTACATCCCCGCGGCGCTCGGCACCGGCAACGTGACGTTGCAGACCCTCACGCAGGTGCGGTCGGTGCGCCGCGAGCCGGGCGGGAACTACGTGCTGACCATCGAGCGCATCGACGAGCTCGGCGAGTCCCGCGGTACCAGCGAGATCGCCTGCAAGCACCTGTTCCTCGGCGCGGGCAGCGTCGGCTCCACCGAGTTGCTGCTGCGCGCCCGGGAAACCGGTGCGCTGCCCGAGCTCTCCGACGCCATCGGTGAGCAGTGGGGCAACAACGGCAACGTGATGCTCGGCCGCGCCAACCACCCGTGGAACGCGACCGGGATGGTCCAGTCCGGAATGCCCTCGCTCGGCATCGACAACTGGGACGACCCGGTGAACCCGGTGTTCGCCGAGATCGCACCGGTGCCCGCCGGGGTCGAGACGTTCGCGAGCCTGTACCTGGCGATCACCCGCAACCCGGAGCGCGGCCGGTTCGTCTACGACGCCGCGAGCGACTCGGCGAAGCTGCGGTGGACGGAATCCCAGACCCAGCCGTCGATCGACGCGGCGAAGGCGGTGTTCGACCGGATCAACCGGGCCAACGGCACCGCGTACCGGCACGACCTGTTCGGCGACGACCGGGCCTTCGAGAGCCGGTTCACCTACCACCCGCTGGGTGGCTGCGTGCTCGGCCACGCCACCGACGACTACGGGCGGGTGCGCGGCGGCACGAACCTGTACGTCACGGACGGCTCACTGATCCCGGGTTCGACCGGGGTGAACCCGTTCGTCACCATCACCGCGCTCGCCGAGCGCAACGTGGAACGGGTTCTCGCCGAGGACTTCTGAGGTTCAGGACCGGGCGGCGTGCTGCTCGCGGAGTTCCGCGTAGCGCGCCTGGCACGTTTCGTAGGCGGGCAGCAGTCCGAGTTCGGCGGCTTCGGCGAGCGTGGGCGCGGCCCGGTCCTTCTCGGAGAGCACGGGCTCGCCGGACAGGTAGTGCTCCCACGGCAGCCCGAGTTCGGCGTCCAGCGGCGCGATCCCGTGCTCCGCGCTGGGGTTGAACGGCGTGGAGCACAGGTAGGCCAGCACCGTGTCGTCCTCCAGCGCCAGGAAGGCGTGGCCGAGTCCTTCGGCGGTGTAGAGCGCGCGGTACTCGGTGGAATCCAGCTTCGCCGCGGCCCACTGCCCGAACGTCGGGGACCCGACCCGGATGTCCACCACCACGTCGATCAGCGAACCCTGCGGGCAGTACACGTATTTGGCCTGCCCGGGCGGCACGTCCGCGAAGTGCACGCCGCGGATCACGTTGCGCGCGGAAACGCTGTGGTTCGTCTGCGCCAGCCGCAGCGGGTGGCCGACGGCTTCCAGGAACGCCGACTCCTGGAACGGCGCCACGAAAAGGCCGCGGTGGTCGGGGAAGGACTTCGGGGTGAACTCGTGCACACCGCTGATCTCGAAGGAGCGAACTCGCACGGCGGGCACTCTATGACCGCGCCGGTCGCTGCGTGCGGTGTGGTCCGCGGTCTCGCGGGGGTGGACCGCGGACGGGGTTCGGCGGGAAAATCCGGAAATCTTGCCGTGCTGCGAAGGTTCGACCGGAAACCGCAGTCGTTACACCCGGCTGCTCGATCAAGTCTGTGACCCTGGTCGCAGACAGTCATCGGCGCTGCTGGCACACTGGACGAACCGCAGCGTCCACCGGTCCGCCGTCCGCACCAGGACGACCGGGACCGGTCTCCGACGCCCGCCGTGGCCGGAACCAGCCAGGCAGGCGCGTCGCCGGGTGGCTCGCCGCCACCCATTCGCTCCGGGACCGGGCTCCGTCGCCCGTCCCGCAGGCCATGGCAACAGGAGGGACGCCGTGACCACTGTGAACGACCACACTTCCACTTCCCCCGGCGGTACCGAACTCACCGACGAAGAGATCTTCCGCGCGCACGAGGGCGGCAAGCTCGGCGTCGAGGTGACCGCGCCGCTGTCCAGCCCGCGCGATCTCTCGATCGCCTACACGCCCGGCGTCGCCGACGTCAGCCGCGCCATTTCCGGTGATCAGACCCTCGCCGACCGCTACACCTGGACCCAGGACCTGGTGGCCGTGGTCAGCGACGGCACCGCGGTGCTCGGGCTGGGCGACATCGGGCCGCGGGCATCGCTGCCGGTCATGGAGGGCAAGTCGGCGCTGTTCAAGAGCTTCGGCGGGCTGAACTCCATCCCGCTGGTGCTGGACACCACCGACGTCGACGAGATCGTCGAGACGCTGGTGCGGCTGCGGCCCTCGTTCGGCGCGGTGAACCTGGAGGACGTCGCCGCGCCCCGCTGCTTCGAGCTGGAGCGGCGGCTGATCGAGGCGCTGGACTGCCCGGTGATGCACGACGACCAGCACGGCACCGCCGTGGTCACCCTCGCCGCGCTGCGCAACGCCTGCAAGGTCACCGGCCGCGAGCTGAGCTCGCTGCGCGTGGTGATCTCCGGGGCGGGTGCCGCGGGCGTCGCCTGCGCGGAGATCCTGCACACCGCGGGGGTCGGCGAGATCGTCGTGCTGGACTCGCGCGGGGTGCTGCATTCCGGTCGGGACAACCTCACTCCGATCAAGCAGGAGCTGCTCGGGTACACCAACCCGCGCGGTGTCACCGGCGGGTTGGGTGAGGCGCTGAACGGCGCCGATGTGCTGATCGGCGTGTCCGCCGGGCAGATCCCGGAGGATCTGATCGCGACCATGGCGCCGGGCGCGGTCGTGTTCGCGCTGTCCAACCCGGACCCCGAGGTGCACCCGGACGTCGCGCGGCGGCACGCCTCGGTGGTCGCGACCGGGCGCAGCGACTTCCCGAACCAGATCAACAACGTGCTGGCGTTCCCGGGGATCTTCAAGGGCGCGTTGCAGGCGAACTCCCGGATGATCTCGGACCGGATGAAGGTCGCCGCGGCGGAGGCGATCGCCGCGGTCGTCGACGACGACCTCGACGCCGACCGGATCGTGCCCAGCCCACTGGACCCGCGCGTCGCGCCCGCGGTCACCAACGCCGTGGCCGAAGCCGCTCGCGAGGACGGGGTGGCCACCGCGTGAACCACGCCCGCCCGCCACGCCGCGGGCGCCCGTGCGCCGGCCGCCGGGGTGCACCGTTCGCGGTGCGGCCCGGCGGCCGCGTCGTTGCGGCGGGCGGGGATGGAGTCGTGCGCGTCGCTGCACGGATGCGGCGGTCGGGCCGTCATGCCGCTCCGGGACAATCGTCACCCGATCGGACATCGGCGGTACGGGCGGTGATCGGCCGCCGCATCGACGACGACCAGCGGCTCTTGCCGGACTCCGTGCCGGTAAGGTCTGCTCGGAACTCGCTGTGGTACCGATCACGGGTGGTCGGTCGTCGGTGTGCTCGGAAACGAGGCCGCTGAGCAGGAGGGTGCTGATGACCGACGGGACTCCGGGGGCGGGGCCGGACCGGGACGCCGCGGCGGACGGTGGTCGGAACGTGGTGGTCGACGTGCCCGTCCGGGCGGGCCTGCTGCCCGCCGCGCCTGCCTTGCTGAGCACCGCGGACGGCACGGTCGTGCAGGTGACCGAAGAGGCCGTGCGGCTGGCGGGGGTGGCGGACGCGGATTCGCTGGTAGGCCGCCAGCTTTCCGCGCTGGTGGTGCGGGACGGCCCGATCTCCCGGCTGCGTGCGGAGTGCGACGTGCCGGTGCGGGCGTTGAGCTGGCCGCGTCCGGACGACGAATCGCTGCAGGTGACCGTGCTGGCCGATGTGCGCGACCTGGTCCCGGACGGGGCCCGGCCCTACAGCGGTGTCGAAATCCTCGACGAACGCGCCAGGTTGATCGAGGCGCAGCAGATCGCCCGCGTCGGCAGCTGGAGCATCTACCCGGAAACCGGGCAGATGTACCACAGCCCGATGCTCAAGGAGCTGTTCGCCGCCAGCGGCGCCGACCTGCTGGAAGGCTCGGACCTGGAGCTGGCGGTGCGCGCCGACGACCGGGCCAAGGCCGCCGACTTCGGCACCCGGTTGAAGTCCGCGCCCGAAGGCGAGCTCGTCGAAGTGGAGCTGCACGACCACACCGACCGCGTCTTCCTGTGCACCGGCCGGGTCGAGCGGGACGTCTCCGGGGTGATCGAGCGGATCCAGGGAACCGTGCAGGACGTCACCGAGCAGCGACTCCTGGAACGGCAGCTGCGCGACGAGCGCCGCAAGCTGCACGACGCGCAACGCGCGGCTCGGCTGGGCACCTGGGAATGGGATCCGGACACCGGCGCGACGCGGCTGTCCGAGATGATGCACGAGATCTGCGGCACCCGGCCGGACGCGCCCAGCACCTACGACGAGTACATCGGTTCGGTGCACCAGGAGGACCGGTCCGCGGTGGACCAGGCGTGGCGGGGGCTGGTGCAGCGGCAGGAACCGGTCGAGCTGGAGCACCGGTTCATCCGCCGGGACGGCGCGGTGCGCACCTTCCGCGCGCACGGCGCGGCGATCCGCGATCCGGAAAGTCGGCTCGTGCTGGTCGGCACGGCGCAGGACGTCACCGAGCAGCGCACCGCGGTGACCCGGATGGAACGCTCCACGCAGCGGTTCACCGACCTGGTCGCGGTCACACCGGTCGGGATCGGGTTGTTCGACCAGGGCGAGCACCTGGTGGATGCCAACGACGCGCTCTGCGACCTGCTCGGATACCGGCTGGACCAACTGCGCGGGATGAGCTCGCGGCAGATGACCCATCCCGACGAGCGGGACTCCGGTCTGCGCACGGCTTCGGAGGAGATCGCGTCGTCGCGCACGGGACGGCGGAAGGTCCCGCAGCGGTTGCTGATCCGCTCCGATGGCGAACCGGTGTACTGCGAGCTGCACGTGTCGCTGTCGGTGCAGGACGACGGGACGCGGTTCTGGCTGGTGGTGTTCCAGGACATCACCGAACGCCGCCGCGCCGCCGAGGCGCTGCGCTACCAGGCCACCCACGACGACCTCACCGGTTTGCCGAACCGGGCCGCGGTCAAGCAGCTGCTCGGCGCGCTGCTCGGGCGGGTGGATCCGGCGAGCGTGGCGGTGCTGTTCTGCGACATCGACAACTTCAAGCGGGTGAACGATTCGCTCGGCCACGACGCGGGCGACGAGCTGCTGGTCGCGCTGGCTCGTCGGTTGGAAGGCGGGTTGCCGGAGGGGTGCACGGCGGCCCGGTTGTCCGGCGACGAGTTCGTCATCATCTGCTCGGACATCGAGGCGGTCGGTGGGCTGGACTCGCTGGCCACCCGTGTTTCCGGGCTGCTGCGCACGGCGGTGCCGGTGCACGGTCAGCTGATTCGGGTCTCGGCCTCGATCGGGGCCGCGGTGCCCAGCGGCGGCGGTTCCGGCGGCGGGGATCTGCTGCGGTTCGCCGACGCGGCGATGTTCGAGGCGAAGCGGCGCGGCGCCGGCAAGGTCTCGCTGGCCAGTCCGGCGCTGATCGCGTCCGCCGATCGCCAGCTGCACCTGGAGGGGCAGCTGCGGGAGGCGTTGAACAACGACGGCCTCACGTTGCACTACCAGCCGGTGGTCGCCGGGGACGGCACGGTGGTCACCGCGGAGGCGTTGGTGCGCTGGCCGCATCCGGACCGCGGCCTGCTCAGCCCGGATGCTTTCCTGCCGGTGGCCGAGCAGGGCGACCTGCTGCGCGAGCTGGACCGCTGGGTGCTGCGCACCGCGCTGCGGGAGGCCGCGAGCTGGCCCGCGCAGGGCGGGCGCGAGGTCGGCATCGCAGTGAACCTGGCCGGGCTGGTGCCCGGTGGTGCGGACTTCGTCGACGTCGTCGCGGACACCGTCGCGGAGTGCGGCGTGGCCTGGGACCGCGTGGTGCTGGAGCTGGTGGAGACGGCGCTGGTGGATCTGCCGTCGCGGACCCGGCAGGCGATGGGCGAACTGGTGGACCGCGGGGTGCGGTTCGCGGTGGACGACTTCGGCACCGGCTACTCGTCGCTGGCCCGGCTGAAGGACCTGCCAGCGCAGATCATCAAGGTGGACCGGCGGTTCGTGGCCGGTGTCGGCGGCGACCCGTCGGATTTCGCGGTGGCGCAGGCCGTGGTCGGCATGGCGCGTGCGATGGGCCGCCGCTGCGTGGCCGAGGGCGTGGAGACGGCCACCCAGTTCCACGTGCTGTCCGGGGTCGGCGTGGATGCTTACCAGGGCTACCTGTTCTCCAAGCCGGTGCCGCCGCGGGAGTTGCGCGCCATGTTGGCGGCCGGGCCGCTGCCGTTCGCCGAGGGGAAGTGAGCCCGCCCCGCAGAGTTGCTCCCGGATCGTGGGAACTGGCTGCTGACCACGCCCGCTGAAGATCACACAACCGTCTTGGATCATCGCAAGATTCCGACGTCCGGGTTAAGGTCGGCCGGGTTTGCGGCGGTCGGCGAGTGACTGTCGGTGATCAGCGAGGGGGCTCGGTTGATCGAGTTCCGGTCCGTGCGCAAGGCGTACCCGGACGGCACGGTCGCCGTCGAGGACGTGGACCTGACCGTGCGCGCAGGCACGATCACCGCGCTCGTCGGCCCGTCCGGCTGCGGCAAGACCACGCTGCTGCGCATGGTCAACCGGATGATCGAGCCGACGTCCGGCAACGTGCTCGTGGACGGTCAGGACGTGCGCGACGCCGATCCCGCGGTGCTGCGGCGCGGCATCGGCTACGTCATCCAGCAGGCCGGTCTCTTCCCGCACCGCACCGTGTTGGACAACGTCGGGACGGTGCCGCGGTTGTTCCGCAACAGCCGGCGCGCCACCCGGGACCGGGCGCGCGAGCTGCTCGAGCTGGTCGGCCTGCCGGTGTCGTTGGCCGACCGGTACCCCGCGCAGCTTTCCGGTGGTCAGCAGCAGCGGGTCGGGGTGGCCCGCGCGCTCGCCGCCGACCCGCCGGTGCTGCTGATGGACGAGCCGTTCAGCGCGGTCGACCCGGTCGTGCGCGAAGGACTGCAGGAGGAGCTGCTGCGGTTGCAGGGCGAGCTCGGCAAGACGGTCCTGTTCGTCACGCACGACATCGACGAGGCCGTGCGGCTCGGCGATCAAGTGGCGGTGCTGCGAACCGGCGGACATGTGGCGCAGTACGCCGAACCCGACGAGTTGCTGGCCGAGCCCGCGGACGACTTCGTCACCTCGTTCATCGGCCGTGATCGCGGCTACCGGCGGTTGTCGTTCGTGGACGGTTCGGTGGTGCCGGACGAAGTGGCCACGGTGACCCTCGGCGACCGCAGCAGCGCCGATGGCTGGGTACTGGCGCTGGACGGCGACCGCAGGCCGCGCGGCTGGCTGGTCCCGGGCGCTGAGGTCACCGGCCCGGTCACCGAAGATCGACTGCTGGCCGGCGGATCGCTGCACACGACGGGAACACCGCTGCGCGGCGCGCTCGACGCCGCGCTGTCGTCGCCGTCCGGGCTGGGCGTGGTCGTCGACGACCGCGGCGGCTACGTCGGCGTGGTCACCGCGCAGCAAGTCCTCGACGAGATCGAGCGCAGCCGCAGGCAGCGGGTAGCGCCGTGATCGACGAGCTGGCGCACTACTTCTCCAGCCCGAGCAACCGCGAGGTGCTGCTGAGCTCGCTCGGGCAGCACGCGTACCTCGCGTTGATCCCGCTGGTGATCGGCGCGCTGATCGCGCTGCCCCTCGGACGTTTCGCGCAACGGAACCCGCGAGTGCGGGGCGTGCTGCTGGGTTCGGCCAACGTGCTGTACACGGTTCCGTCGCTGGCGCTGTTCGTGATCCTGCCCGCGGTGCTCGGGACCGGAGCGACCGCGTCGATCAACGTGGTCGTGGCGCTGACCATCTACAACGCGGCGCTGCTGGTCCGGCCGGTGATGGACGGGCTCGGCTCGGTGCCCGGCCACGTCGTCACCGCCGCGACCGCGTTGGGCTACCGGCCGCGGCGCCGATTCTTCGCCGTCGAACTCCCGCTGGCGGTGCCGGTGCTGGCCACCTCGTTGCGGGTCGCTTCGGTCAGCAACGTGAGCCTGGTCAGCGTCGGCGCGCTGATCGGCATCGGCGGGCTGGGGCGGCTGTTCACCGACGGGTTCCAGCGCGACTACCTCACTCCGATCCTGCTGGGCGTGGTGCTGACGCTGCTGCTGGCGATGGTCGGTGACCTGTTGATCGTCGCGCTGCGCAGGGCGTTGACACCGTGGCAGCGAGCCGGGGGGCGAGCAGCTTGATCATCGAGGAACTGCTCGGCTGGCTGGCCGACCCCGCGCACTGGTTCTCCTCCGACGGGCTGCTGCTGCAGTGCCTGCTGCACCTGTACTACTGCGTCGTTTCGGTGCTGGCGGCTTCGATCATCGGGGTGCCGATCGGTCTCTGCATCGGGCACAGCGGCCGCGGCGGCGCCTCCGCGGTCGTGCTGACCAACTCGATGCGGGCGCTGCCCACGCTGGGCCTGGTCACGCTGTTCGTCCTGCTCGCCGGGATCGGGGTGCTGCCGACGCTGGCCGGGTTGGTGATCCTGGCCGTCCCCGCGGTGCTGTCCGGCGCCTACGCCGGGGTGCAGAGCGTGCCGCCGGAAGCGCGCGATGCCGCCAAGGGCATGGGCATGACGCCGTTGCAGCAGTTGTGGCAGGTGGAGCTGCCGAATGCGGCGCCGCTGCTGTTCGGCGGTGTCCGGACCGCGATGCTGCAGGTCGTGGCCACCGCGTCGGTGGCGGCGTACGTGGGCCTCGGCGGGCTCGGCGCCATCCTGCTGGAAGGCATCAAGGTCTACGACTACGGGCAGACGCTGGCCGCGGCCCTGTTCATCGCGCTGCTCGCGGTCGTGCTGGACGCACTGCTCGCGGGGATGTCGAAGCTGCTGACTCCGAAGGGCCTGCGCGCGAAGCGGCGGGTTCCGGCCGGCGTGGCATGAAGTCGTCCGGATCGGCACGGATTGGGGAGTGCGCCGTGAGGCGGATGAGCGCTGTGGTCCTGTCCCTGCTGGTGGTGCTCGGCCTGGCGGGCTGCGGCGGCGATCCGTTCCAGGCGGGCGACGGCACCGATGGTGCGCTGGTGGTCGGCTCGGCCGACTTCGCCGAAAGCGAACTCGTCATGGAGATCTACGCGGCGGCGCTGCGCGGCACCGGTGCCGAGGTGGAGACCAAACCCCGCATCGGCGCGCGGGAGTCCTACGTCAACGCCGCGGCACAGGGCGAGCTGACCGTGATCCCGGACTACACCGGCAACCTGCTGCAGTACCTGGACCCGCAGAGCACGGCGACGGAGTCGGAGCAGGTCTACGACGAAGTCAAGCGCAGGCTCCCGCCGGGGTTGGACGTGCTGGAGCAGTCGCCTGCCGAGGACTCCGACGTGCTCACCGTGACCAGGCGAACCGCCGAGAGCGGCGTGCGCTCGATGGCCGACCTGGGGCCGCGTTGCGGGCAGTTCACCCTGGGCGCGCCCGCGGAGTGGAAGTCGCGGTGGGAGCAGCGCATCGGCGAGGTCTACGGCTGCCGGTTCCACGAGATCCGGAACCTGGAGGCGGGCTCGGTCACCGTGGACGCGCTCGTCGAGGACACCATCCAGGTCGCGAACCTGTTCACCACGTCTTCGCAGATCAGCGAGAACGACCTGGTCGAGCTCGACGACCCGGCGGACATGTTCCCGGCGCAGCACGTGGTGCCGCTGATCGGCCGCAACCGGCTGACGCCGCCGCAGGCCGCTGCGTTGAACCGGGCGTCGCGGGCGCTGACGACCGAGAAGCTCACCGAGCTCAACCGGCGGCTGGAGGTGGACAAGGCGAACCCGGCCGATCTGGCGCGGGAGTTCGTCGCCGGGATCTGATGGAGTGGAAGTTTCCAGTGTTCTGACAGATGTGATTCCCTTTCGGGACGTTCAGCTGTACCTGAGTAGTGCGAGAGAACTGCTCACGCTCAGTCATACAAGCAACCATAGTGGGGAAGTATCTTCACTTTCGCGCTACTGAGGGTGCTCCAGCGCGGCGCGAGTGCGATTGTTTCCTCGCCGATCGACGAGGGGTTCTGAAGCAGGGCTTCATCGGGATCGGTTGAATCAGATTCAGAAACAACGAGGGGAAATTCGCATGCGTAATTCTGCTCGGATGCTGGGTGCGACCGCTGTCGCCGCCATGGCGCTGATGGGCGCTGCTCCGGCCGCGCTCGCCGCTGACGGCGGCAAGGACCCGTTGGTCGGCGCCGAGTCCGGCGACGGCGGCGAGGGTGGCGCCGGCGGCATCGGCGTCAACCTGATTTGCGGCATCGGTGTCCTCGGCACCGGTAGCTGCGACGCGGCCAACGGTGGGGACGGCGGCGACTCGACCGCCGCGAACCCGATCGGGAACACCCAGGGCTGAGTCGCCCGGTCTTTCCGCCGCGGGAAAGAAAGTGCCCGGTCCTCCTGCGAGGGGGACCGGGCACTTCTGCGTGTGCGGATAATCGTTTTCAAAAACAATTTCGGATATCGCGCGGTTCAGCGGTGGCCGTGCACCTGCTCGCTGAGTTCTTCGGCGGTGCGGCGCACTTCCGCGGCGAGCTCCGGCCACGTCCGTCCGCAGGCGGCCGCCGATTCTTCGCAGACGTGCCGGAAGGTCACGCTGATCGCGGCGGCGGGCCAGCGCTGCGCCCCGGAGACGGCACCGGCCACCGAAGCGAAATCCGCCGTCACGTGCCCGTCCTCGACGGCCCAGCCGAGCTCGCGCTCGGCGGTCAACATGCGGCGCAACTCCGGCAGGCTGCGCGGCCCGCGGGCGGTGCGGCGGGGGAAGCCCGCGGGGAAGCAGGCGCGCACCTGCGCGGCGGGCAGCTGCGCGAGCATCGCCCGGCCGGAGGCGGTCAGGTGTGCGGGCAACCGGACGCCGACCTCCGTCACCAGCGTCGGCGGCCGCGTTGACGGGTCCGCCGACGGCCAGGATGGCTGCTGCTTGGTGGGCGCTTGCGGCCAGGACGGCCGCTCCTTGACCAGGTACAGCAGCTCACCGCCGTGCAGCACGCCCAGATGCGCGGTGTGCCCGACCCGATCGGCCAGATTCCGCAGCAGCGGGCCTGCCAGCCGCTCCAGCGGATCGTTGCGCAAGTAGGCGGACCCGAGCTCGAAGGCGGCCACGCCCAGCGCGTAGCGGCGTTCCGCGGGCAACCGCACGACGAAACCGGCGTCGGTCAGCTCGGCGAGCAGGTGGTAGGTCGTCGACCGCGGCAGCTCCAGCTCGCGCGCCAGCGTCGCGGCGGACACCGGATCGGTGTGCCCGGCGAGCGCGGTCAGGATCGACAGGCCGCGCCGCAGCGCGGGGACGTCGCTGCTGCCGTGCACCACCCGCTCCAAGACGTCTGGAATTTCAGACGGAAGAACTCTAACCGGCCTTACGCGCTTCCCGCGCAGCCGTGTGCCATGGGGGTATGCAAAAGGTGCAGGTGACCGGCGAGCTGACCCGGCAACAGGTCGTCGACGTCGCGCGCGGGCGGGCCGCGGTCGAACTCAGTGCCGGAGCCGAACGTGAGATCGCGGCCGCGCGCGAGCACATCGACGCGCTCGCCGCGGCGGAACGGCCCACCTACGGAGTGTCCACCGGTTTCGGTGCGCTGGCGGTGCGGCACATCCCGGAGGATCGGCGCGCGGCGCTTCAGCAGTCGTTCGTGCGCTCGCACGCAGCCGGTGCCGGTGAACCGGTCGAGGCCGAGGTCGTGCGGGGGCTGATGCTGCTGCGGCTGCGCACCATCGCGACCGGGCACACGGGCACGCGCCCGGAGACGGCGCGGGCGCTCCTGGAGATGCTGAACGCGGGCATCGTTCCGGTGGTGCACGAGTACGGCTCGCTCGGATGCTCGGGTGATCTCGCCCCGTTGGCCGCGGTGGCGCTGGCCGCTACCGGGGAAGGCGAGGTCTTCGGAGCCGACGGGGAGCGGCGACCGGCGGCGGAGGCGTTGGCCGCCGCGGGCATCGAACCGGTCGTGCTGGCCGAGAAGGAAGGTCTCGCGCTGACCAACGGCACCGACGGGATGCTCGCCATGCTGGTGCTGGCGCTGCACGACCTCGCAGCGCTGCTCGAGGTCGCCGACGTGACCGCGGCGATGAGCGTGGAGGCGCTGCTGGGCACCGATCGCGTCTTCGCCGCCGACCTGCAGGCGTTGCGGCCGCACCCCGGCCAAGCCCGGTCCGCGGCCCGGATGGGGGCGCTGCTCGAAGGTTCGGAAATCGTGGCCAGCCACCGCGGTCCGGACTGCAATCGCGTGCAGGACGCCTACTCGCTGCGCTGCGCACCGCAGGTGCACGGGTCGGCGGCGGACGGCGCGGAGTTCGCCGCGGCGGTGGCCGAGCGCGAACTGGTCTCGGCGATCGACAACCCGGTGGTGCTCGCGGACGGCCGGGTGGAATCCAACGGCAATTTCCACGGCGCTCCGCTGGCGCACGCGCTGGACTACCTGGCGATCCCGGTCGCCGACGTGGCGAGCATGGCCGAGCGGCGCACCGACCGGATGCTCGACGTGGCGCGTTCGCAGGGGTTGCCCGCGTTCCTCGCCGACGATCCGGGCGTGGACTCCGGGCACATGATCGCGCATTACACGCAGGCGGGGCTGGTCACCGAGGTCAAGCGGTTGGCCGCGCCCGCATCGGTGGACTCCATCCCGACCAGCGCGATGCAGGAGGACCACGTGTCGATGGGCTGGTCGGCGGCGCGGAAGCTGCGGCGCGCGCTGGACGGGCTCGGCACGGTGTTGGCGGTTGAGCTGCTGACGGCGGCCCGTGCGCTGGACCTGCGGGCGCCCCTGGCTCCCGCCGCGGCCACCGGCGCCGTGCGCGACCTGCTGCGCACGCGTGTTCCGGGGCCGGGACCGGATCGGCACGTGGCACCGGAGATCGCCGAGGCAGCGGCGCTCGTGCGCTCCGGCGCCGTCAATTCCACAGTGGACGAACAGTTGGGAGGCCGATCATGAGTGCCGGACCCAGGACCGTGCGCGCCCCGCGCGGAACGACGTTGACCGCGCGGAGCTGGAGCACCGAGGCGCCGCTGCGAATGCTGCAGAACAACCTCGACCCGGAAGTCGCCGAACGCCCCGAAGACCTGGTCGTCTACGGCGGCACCGGCCGCGCCGCGCGGAACTGGGCGAGTTTCGACGCGATCGTGGCCGAGCTGGCCGAGCTGGCCGCCGACGAAACGCTGCTGGTGCAGTCCGGGAAACCGGTCGGCGTGCTGCGCACGCACGAGTGGGCGCCGCGGGTGCTGATCGCGAACTCGAACCTGGTCGGGGACTGGGCGAACTGGCCGGAGTTCCGCCGCCTCGATGCGCTCGGGCTCATGATGTACGGGCAGATGACGGCGGGATCGTGGATCTACATCGGCACCCAAGGGATCCTGCAGGGCACCTACGAGACGTTCGCGGCGGTGGCGGCCAAGCGCTTCGGCGGGAGCCTGGCCGGGACGCTCACCGTGACCGCCGGGCTCGGCGGCATGGGAGGGGCGCAGCCGCTGGCGGTGACCATGAACGAGGGTGCGGCGCTGGTCGTCGAGTGCGATCCGCAGCGCGCCCACCGCCGGGTCCGGCACGGTTACCTCGACGTGGTCGCCGATGACCTGGACGACGCGGTTTCCCGTGCTGTGGCGGCGAAACGGCAGCGGCGCCCGGAGTCGATCGGGCTCGTCGGCAATGCCTGCGAAGTGCTGCCCGGGCTGCTGCGCCGCGGCGTCCCGGTGGACATCGTCACCGACCAGACCTCCGCGCACGATCCGCTGTCCTACCTGCCTCGTGGCGTCGAGCTGGACGACTGGGCCGACTACGCGGCGACGAAACCGGACGAGTTCACCGATCGGGCGCGGGACGCGATGGCCGAGCACGTCGAAGCGATGGTCGGGTTCCTCGACGCGGGTGCGGAGGTTTTCGACTACGGCAATTCACTGCGCGGTGAGGCGCGCACGGCCGGATGTTCGCGGGCCTTCGACTACCCCGGCTTCGTGCCCGCCTACTTGCGGCCGTTGTTCTGCGAGGGCAAAGGACCGTTCCGGTGGGCGGCGCTGTCGGGAGATCCGGCCGACATCGCCGCCACGGACCGGGCGGTGCTGCGGGAGTTCGGTGCTGACGAGCACCTGGCGCGGTGGATCCGGCTGGCCGGGGAGAAGGTCGGTTTCCAGGGGCTGCCGGCGCGGATCTGCTGGCTCGGGCAGGGCGAGCGGGAGCGGGCCGGGTTGCTGTTCAACGATCTGGTGGCTTCCGGGGAGGTCTCTGCACCGCTGGTGCTGGGCCGCGATCACCTCGACAGCGGGTCGGTCGCCTCGCCGTACCGGGAGACCGAGGGCATGGCCGACGGCTCGGACGCGGTGGCGGACTGGCCGCTGCTGAACGCGCTGGTGAACACCGCATCCGGGGCTTCATGGGTGTCGGTGCACCAGGGCGGCGGGGTTGGCATGGGCCGGTCGTTGCACGCCGGGCAGGTCACGGTGGCGGACGGGACGGAGCTCGCGGCGCAGAAGCTGGCGCGGGTGCTCGGCAACGACCCGGGCACGGGCGTTCTGCGGCACGCGGACGCGGGTTATCAGCGAGCGCGGACCGTCGCTGCCGAGCGCGGTTTGCACGTGCCCATGCCGCACGACGGCTGAAGGAGCCGCCCGATCTGCCCGGCCCGGCTGTCGGTGCAGCGCAGCGCGGGTGTGCCGCCCGCTACCGGGCGATCGCGGGAAAGCGGCCGACACGCCGACGGATCGCCGGTGCGGGTGATCATCCGTGCGCCTCGGATCGAACGCGTGTTTCATGGGCTCGTGGGCGCCGGAAAGCCCGGTGCGGCAAGGGAGATCGCTGGAAGGGGACGAGTGCGATGGGTGCCAATGCGTTGCTGGAGCAGATCGAGGACGTCGGGCGCGATCGGTTGCGCGGCGGATACTCGCGGCACGTGTTCGACTCGGCGGAACGCGAACTGCGGGAATGGTTCGTGGAGCAGGCGCAGGCTCGCGATTTACGGGTGGAGACCGACCGCAACGCCAACATCTGGGCGTGGCTCGGTGAACCTGGCGACGACGCCGTGGTGACCGGCAGCCATCTTGACTCGGTTCCCGGTGGCGGCGCGTTCGACGGACCGTTGGGCGTCGTGTCGGCGCTGAGCGCGATGGATTCGTTGCGGGCCAAGGACTTCGTGCCGCGGAGACCACTGGCCGTCGTGGTGTTCGCCGAAGAGGAAGGCGGCCGGTTCGGCGTGCCCTGCCTCGGTTCGCGGCTGCTCAGCGGGAGCATCGCGCCGGAGCGGGCGCGGGCGCTGCGCGATGTGGACGGCGTGACGTTCGGGGAGGCGATGGGGTCCGCTGCCGAGCGCATCGGCCGCGACGACGCCGCGCTGCGCCGGATCGGGCGGTTCGTGGAACTGCACGTGGAGCAGGGCCGGGGGCTGGTCGGATGGGACCGCCCGGTGGCCGTGGCCTCGTCGATTCTCGCGCACGGCCGTTGGCGATTCCGGTTCCACGGCCAGGGCAACCACGCTGGGGCCACACCGATGCCGGATCGCCGGGACCCGATGCTGCCCGCGTCCAGAACCGTGGTCGCCGTGCGCAAGGAAGCCGCGAAGCTGGGTGCGCGGGCGACGGTGGGCCGCGTGGCGGCCAGTCCGGGCGGCACCAACGTCATTCCCTCCACAGTGGACATGTGGTTGGATGCGCGCGCTCCGCACACCGCGGGGGCGCGCGGGCTGGTGGAGCATCTGTCGGTGCTGGCGCACCGGTTCGCCGCCGATGAGGGCTGCCGGGCCGAAGTGACCGAGGAGTCCTTCGGCGACGAAGTGCACTTCCGGCCCGAGCTGCGCGACGAATTGCGGGCGCTGCTGGACTCCGCGCCTGCGTTGCCCACCGGGGCGGGGCACGACGCGGGAGTGCTGTCCGCGCAGGTCCCGACCGGAATGCTGTTCGTACGCAACCCGACCGGCATCAGCCACGCGCCGCAGGAGCACGCCGAACCGGCCGACTGCGAAGCCGGAGTGGCGGCGCTGGCGCGCGTTCTGGAAGCGTGGGCCGGCTGATGTTCTGGTGCGAATGGGCCTGGCTGGACGGTGCGCCGCGAGCCGGGGTGCTCGTCGACGTCGACGGCCCGCTGATCCGCGATGTGACCACTGTGGACACTCCGCCCGCCGGTGCGCGGCGATTGCCGGGGCTGAGCCTGCCGGGGCTCGCGAACGGGCATTCGCACGCCTTCCACCGGGCATTGCGCGGGCGGACCGGCGGGCGCGGCACGTTCTGGACCTGGCGGGAAACGATGTACGCGGTCGCGGATCGGCTGGATCCGGAGTCGTACCGGCGGCTTGCGGCGGCCGTGTACGCCGAGATGGTGCTGGCCGGGATCACCTCCGTCGGTGAGTTCCACTACCTGCACCACCCCAGCGGTGGCCGCTACGACGATCTGAACGCGATGGGGGCCGCGCTCGTGGCGGCGGCCGAAGACGCCGGGATCCGGCTGACGCTGCTGGACACGTGCTACTTGTCCGCCGGGTTCGGTGCTCCCGCGGAGGGTGTGCAGCGGCGGTTCGCCGATGCCGATGCCGACTCCTGGGCGCATCGCCTCGAGGAGTTCACAGTGGACAGTCAGCGGGTGCGGCTCGGCGCGGCCGTGCATTCGGTGCGCGCGGTGCCCGCCGAACAGGTTCCCGTCGTCGCGGAGTGGTCGCGGCGGGCCGGCGCACCGCTGCACGTCCACCTATCCGAGCAGCGCAAGGAGAACGAGGCGTGCCTCGCCGCGCACGGGTGCACCCCGGCTCAACTGCTCGAATCGCTCGGAGCGCTGGGGCCCGGGACCACCGCGGTGCATGCAACGCACCTCGACGAACGGGACATCGCGGTGCTCGGCGGCAGCGGCACCGGGGTTTGCCTGTGCCCGACGACCGAGGCTGACCTCGGTGACGGCATCGGCCCGGCCTCGGCGTTGGCCGCCGCGGGAAGTCCGCTCTCGGTCGGCAGCGACGGGCACTCCGTGCTCGACGTGCTCGGCGAGGCGCAAGCCGTGGAGGCCGGACAGCGACTACGTGCGGAGAACCGGGGTCACTTCACCACGAACGCGCAACTCGCGATGGCCACGGCGCACCGCGGCCTGGGCTGGAATGCCGGACGCATCGCACCCGGCTGCCGCGCGGATCTGGTCTCGGTCGCGCTCGACGGGCCGCGATTGGCCGGGGTGCCGATGGCGGCGGTGCCCGTGCACGCGCGGGCGGACGACGTTCGGCACGTCGTGGCCGACGGCGAGCACGTCGTCCGGAACGGCGCGCACGAACGGTTTCCCGATGCCGCGCAGCGACTCGGCGCGGTCATCGAGGAGCTGCACGGGACATGACCGGACGGGACGACCGGAACAGCACGACCGGGATCAGCGCTGATCGTTGATCAAGCACTGGAGATGGGCAGCGATGGCATCCACTGTTATCACCGGAATCGGTGAGCTGGTCACGAACGACGACGAACTGGGCGAACTCCGCGACGCCGCGCTGGTGTGCGAAGGCGACCGCATCGCGTGGGCGGGTCCCGCGGCGCGCGCTCCGGCCGCCGACCACGCCATCGACGTCGAAGGCCGGGCCGTGCTGCCCGGCTGGGTGGACAGCCACACGCACCTCGTGTTCGCCGGGGAGCGGACAGCCGAGTTCGCCGCCCGGATGAACGGCGAGCCCTACTCGGCCGGAGGCATCGCGACCACGGTGGAAGCCACTCGTGCCGCGTCCGGCGACGCGCTCGCCAGCACGCTGCGCGGACACGTGGCCGAGGCCGTTTCGCAAGGCACGACCTGCTTGGAGACCAAGACCGGGTACGGACTCACCGTCGAGGACGAAGTGCGCGCCGCGCGGCTGGCCGCGGGTGAGGCCGACGAGGTCACCTTCCTCGGCGCACATCTCGTGCCGTCCGGATGGGATCCCGGCGAGTACCTCGACCTGGTCTGCGGCGAGATGCTGGACGCGGTTTCCGATCACGTGGGCTGGTGCGACGTGTTCTGCGAGCGCGGCGCGTTCGACGCCGAACAATCCAGACGCGTGCTGACCGCGGCCGCCGAACGCGGGCTGGGGCTGCGGGTGCACGGAAATCAGCTCGGGCCGGGACCGGGCGTGCAGCTGGCCGCCGAGCTGGGCGCGGCCAGCGTGGACCACTGCACGTACCTGGACGGGGACGACGTCGCCGCGCTCGCGGGCTCCGAGACGGTGGCGACCTTGCTGCCCGCGTGCGATCTGTCCACCCGCCAGCCGTTGCCACCTGCCCGGGAACTGCTGGACGCGGGCGCGACGGTGGCCCTCGCGTCGAACTGCAACCCCGGGTCGTCCTACACGACTTCGATGGCGTTCTGCGTCACCACCGCCGTGCTGCAAATGCGGATGACCGTGCCCGAAGCCGTCCGCGCGGCGACCTGGGGCGGGGCGCGAGCGCTGCGCCGGGAGAGGGGAGACGGCGCGGTAGGCGTGCTGCGGCCAGGAGCTCGCGCCGATGTGCACGTGCTCGACGCACCCAGTGCCGCGTGGCTCGCCTACCGGCCCGGCGTCCCGCTCACCTACGCGGTGTGGCGCGGTGGTCACCGGCTCCGCTGACCACACCGCTCGACGTCCGCGGTTCGGACGTGCCCAGCTCAGACCCCTCAGCCCATACGCCTCCGGCTCAGAGTCCGAAGACCTTGCGGGCCGTCTCGCCCAGGACGTTTCGCTTGCCCTGCTCGGAAAGGAACGGGATGCCCATGATGCGACCCGGCACGTCGAAATCCCAGTGCGGCCAGTCCGACGAGTACATCAGCGTGTTCTCGGCGTCCATCGCCCGGAACGTGCTCTCCAGCAGGCCCATGTCGGTGATCTCGAGGGGCTGCGAGGTGTAGTACATCTCCCGCATGTAGTCGCTGGGCAGCTTGGTCAGCAACGGAGCGTCCGACTGCCGCATCAGGTACTCGTGGTCCAGCCGCTGCATCATGAACGGCACCCACGCCAGCCCGCTCTCGATCCAGATCGTCTTCAGGCTGGGGAACCGCTCCGGGATGCCGTTGATCACCCAATTCGTCAGGTGCGTCATGTTGCAGGTGACGAACGAGATGGCGTGCGCGGACAGGAACTTGTTCATCGTGGAGGTCATCGAGTCGGCCTGGTTCGGCCCCGCGTGGAAACCGATCGGCAGTCCCAGCCGTTCGAGCTCCGCGTAGATCGGCATGTACTCGT
Organism: Saccharopolyspora galaxeae; assembly: GCF_016526145.1. GTDB lineage: Bacteria > Actinomycetota > Actinomycetes > Mycobacteriales > Pseudonocardiaceae > Saccharopolyspora_C > Saccharopolyspora_C galaxeae. Next base: position 71,849 of record NZ_JADDUE010000016.1, on the reverse strand, counting down.
TGCGGTGCACACCGATCGAGTGCTGGCTGGTGATCAGGAACCCGATCACTCCCGGATGGTCGGCGTACTCGCGGATGGTGCGCAACGCCGCATCCGGGTCCTCGATCGGCAGCCCGAGCATCGTCTTGATCCGCGGCTCGGCGGAAAGGATCGTTGAGGTGAACCAGCGGTTGTAGGCCATCATCAGCTGCACCGCGGCGCTCGGGCTCGGGTGCAGGCCGATCTCCAGCATCGGCTGCGGGAACACCACCTGCAGATCGATGCCCATCGAGTCCATCGCGCGGCGGACCAGTGTCACGTCGCGGTGCACCTCGCGGTCGGAGACCGGTTCGGCCAGCGACGCCTGGTGCAGGATCCGGCCGCTGACGTCCTGCTGGGTCAGTCCGGGCGGGTGGTTGGACAACGCGAGATTGTGCGCGTTCGGCCAGTTCTGCATCATCTGCCTGCCGCTGTCGCGCAGCACCGGATCCTCGATGTGCTCGATGATCTGCGGCCACGAGTCCAGCTCCACGTGGTGCGAATCCACGTCGACGATGTAGTACTCGTCGAGCCCGTAGCGCTCGATGTCCCGCCGCGCGTTCGCCAGGATTTCGCGGCTGTCGGTGTGGATGGTGATCTCTTGGGTGGCCCGGGGAGTCGCTTCGGTCATGTCCGCCTCCAAGTCAGCCCGCGACGCGGCTGCGCGAGAACCACAGCGCCAGATCGAACGGGTTGAGGTCTCGTGCCTTCAGCAACGCGCAGGTGAGCACCACCGCGTCCGTGGTCGATGCGCTGTCCTGCAACGGTTCCGACGCGTGCGCGGCGCCTTCGTTCGCCGCGGCGTAGAGCCGGGTCGCGGCGGTGACGAGGGCTTGCAGCTGCTCGGCGGGGACCTCGTGCGCACGGCCTTCGGCGATGAGCTGATCGATGTGCTCGGCCAGTGCCGGGATGTCAGACGTGGACATAGATCGTTCCCTCCGCTTCCTCCACATCGAAAGCGCGCAGTTTGATCTGCGGGCGGCCCGGGTGCGAACCGGTGGCGAGGCTGTACTCGAAGCCGTGCCACGGGCAGACGATGTGCAGGTCTTCGGTGTCGAAGTCGAGGCCGCGGCTGCGCTTGTCCGCGTCGAGCTTCTCGGTCACCCGGGACACCAGCCGTCCCTGGCAAACCGGCCCGCCCTGGTGCGGGCACACGTTCTCGTAGGCGTGCAGCACGCCCTGGAAGCGGAAGAGACCGATCGTGGTGCCCGCGATGTCGACGACGTGCCTGCCGCCTTCCGGAACTTCGTCGCTGCGCGCGGCGGCTTGCCGCGCAACCGGGGTAGCGGTCATGGAACCTCCTGTTTCCGCTGTTCAGCGCATTGGTTCCAGGGTGGGTGCGGCAGGACGGGGCGCGAATCCGTCAGATGACTGGCCGGAAGTGCCGGGTAGCATCCGTACGGGATGAGCACCGGACTCGACGTCGAGCTGGAGCGCATCGCGGACTCGGTCGCCGCGGGCACCGGAGCGGTGCGCGTGCTGACCGCTCCGCGCGCACGGGGACGCACCACCGCGCTGCGGCGACTCGCCGAGATGACGTGCGCACGGGTTCTGTCCGCGACCTGCACACCGGACGAGAGCGAGACCCCGTTCGCGCTGTTGCACCAGCTCAGCGGGCACACCGGTATCGAGGAGTTCGACGACGTCGCCACGACGCGGCATCGGTTCTGGGGCTTCCTCGTGGCCGCCGAACCGGTGTTGCTACTGGTCGACGACGTGCACTGGGCGGACGACGAGTCGGCGCGGGTGCTCGCCTACGCGGGCCGCCGAGTCGGCGGGCGTTCGCTCGGGCTGGTGTGCACGGCCGCCGCGGAATGGCCGTTGCGCGCGGAATTGGCAACGCTGCCCTCGACGACCGTGCCGGGCAGTTCGGACGGCGATGCCCGCGAACTGCTGGGCGACGTGCCCGCACACGTGGTCCACGGGCTGCTGGAACTGTGCGAGCGCAACCCCCTGGTACTGCGCGAGACCGCCGCCGAGCTCAGCCCCGAGCAGCTCAGCGGCCGGGTGCCGTTGCCTGCCGAGCCGGTGATCGGGCCGCGGGGCGCCCGAGCCTTCGCACCGGACGTCCCGGACCGCACCCGCGACTGGCTGTTGCTGCTGGCGCTGGGACCGGCCCTGCCGGTGTGCTTGCGTGCCGCACGGGCGCTCGAGCTGCAACCGGACGATCTGGCGCCGGCTGAGCGGGCGGGCATCGTCCGCACCGCACCCGAGCTCACCTGGCGCTCCGGCCTGGAACGTGCCGCGGTGCGGCAGCGCGCCACGCTCGCCGAAACGGCACGCACCTGCGCGGCCCTGGCCGCGGCGACCGATCCGCAGCAGTGGCCCGCCGAACACGCCGAACACCTCGCCGGTTCGCTGACCGAACCGGAACGTGCCGCGGCAGCGCTCGCCCGCGCTACCGTCCCGATGGCCCAGCAGGGACGGGTGCTGGACGCCTACACCGCTGCCAACCGCGCGGTCGCCGGCGCCACCGACCCCGCGGAGCGGGAGCGGTTCCGCATCATCGCCGCCGAATTGGCCTGGCTGGCCGGGTACGTCGAGCACGCGCTCGACCTGCTCGCGGTGCCGATCCGGCACAGCAGCGATGCGGAGCTGAGCGCGGCGATCATGCGCGCGGTCATCCACGGCTTCACCGAGTCCTGGACCACCGGGTGGCGCCTGCTGCCGATCGGCGGTGGAACGGAACCCGGCAGCTCCGAGCACACCCTGCGGCTCGTCGTCACCGCGCTCACCGCTGGTTGGGAGGTGGCATCCCCCGACTCGTTGCGCCGGGCCGTGGGCTCGCTGCGCGAACGGCTCGACGCGGCCACCGAATCCGTGCCGGGCGCGGTGCCCGCGCTGGAGACCGTCGTGTCCGGGCACAGCGATCCCAGCGTTGGCGATCGGCAGGCGCTGCGGACGCTGGCGTGGTGGTCGCGTTCCTCGGACGCGGTGCATCCGAAGGCGTGGCCGCCGCCGTTGCTGCCGGTGTTCATCGGCGAGGAGGAGCACTACGCGGAACTGTTCACGCACCTGATGCGTGGTGATCACGTGCGGTCCGCCCCCAGCACGCGAGCCTTGTTGCTGCTCAAGCTGGCGGTGACGAAAACCGCGCTCGGGCAGTGGGATTCCGCCGCACAACGGGCCGCCGACAGCGCCCGCCTGGCCGAAGACCTCGGCCACCACGCCTTGCGCTGCGAGGCGCTGCTGGCCGTTGCGTGGATCAACGCCGGGCAAGGCGATGAGCGCACGTGCCGGTCATGGCTGGAGGAAGCCACCAGCGGGCCGGCGTCACCGGGCGCGGCGCTGACCGAGCAGTGGATCCGCGGCTTGCTCGCGCTGTCCTGCGGGCGCGGTGAAGAAGCCTGGGAGCGCCTGCGCGCGTTGCGGCGTCCCGCGGAGAATCCGCACCACCTGCTCGTGCAACGCATGTCCACAGTGGACGCGACGGAGGCGGCGATGCTGGCCGGGAGGACCGACGAGGCCGCGGAGGTCGTGCGGGGATTCGCGGCTTGGGTCGCCGCAGGTGCGGCCGACTGGGCGCGGCTCGACCTCGCGCGGTGCTGGGCACTGCTCGGCGGCGATGCGGCCGACGGAGCCGAAACCGGCTCGGGCGAAGACCTGCTCGCGATCGCTGCCCGCGCAGGCAGGCCGTTCGCCACCGCGCGCACCGAACTGCAGATCGGCTCCGCGCTGCGCCGCCGCAAACGCCACCAGGACGCCCGCGCGCACCTGCGCTCCGCCGAGGAGCGGTTCGACCGGCTCGGCGCCACCGCTTGGAGCCGCCGCGCGCACGCCGAACTCCGCGCGACCGGGGACGCGCACTCCCGGCCCGAACTGCCCGATCCGCTCACCCCGCAGGAGCGGCAGATCGCCGATCTCGCAGCGCAGGGGCTCACCAACCGGCAGATAGCGAGCACGCTGGCGCTGAGCCCGCGCACCGTCGGCTACCACCTGTACAAGATCTTCCCGAAGCTGGACATCACTTCCCGCGCCCAGCTCGGCGCAGCGCTGCGTCGTCTACCCGGCTGACCGGCGGGTCAGTCCTCGTCGGTGTCGTCGCGGGCGAGGAATGTGGCGAGGCGTTCGGTCGCGTCCTCGAATTCCGGGTTCAGGTCCACGAACGCGCGCATCCGGTCCGCGAGCCACGCCAACGTCACCTCTTCATCGCCGCGACGCTGCTCCAACTCCTCGATGCCACGGTCGGTGAAGTACACCGGCTCCTCCTCACACCCGACGGCCACCGGACCGCCAACCTGCACGGCAACCGAGAACCTTACGGCCACCCGCCGTCGGACTACGCGGGCCACCTGCGAAAAGCAAGAAAGCGGGCCGCCGGAGTGTCGGCGGCCCGCTTCGAGGGAGTGCGGATCAGGCGAAGGTGTTCTGCACGACCTCGGCCTGCTCCACGTCGTGCACCGCCTTGAGCCCGGTGGCCGGGGCGGCCATCGGCCGGCGGGACACCCGCTGCAGCTCGCGCAGCCGCTCCGGGAAGTGCTCGCGCAGCTTCAGGCCCAGGAACGGCCAGGCGCCCTGGTTCGCCGGTTCCTCCTGCACCCACCGGACGTCGGTGGCGTTCGAGTAGTGGTCCAGCAGCGCACCGAGCTTGCGGTGGGGCAGCGGGTAGAGCTGCTCCAGCCGTACGACCGCGGTGTCGGTGTGGCCCTGCTTCTCCTTCTCCGCGGCCAGCTCGTAGTAGAGCTTGCCGGAGCACAGCACCACGCGGCGCACCGCGGACGGGTCCGGCTGCGTCGGATCGTCGATGACCGAGGTGAACTTGCCCTCGGTGAAGTCGCCGACCGAGCTGGTCGCGGCCTTCATCCGCAGCATCGACTTCGGCGTGAACACCACCAGCGGCCGGTGGATGCCGTCCAGCGAATGCCTGCGCAGCAGGTGGAAGTAGTTCGCCGGAGTGGACGGCAGCGCGACCGTCATCGAGCCCTCCGCGCACAGCTGCAACCAGCGCTCGATGCGCGCCGAGCTGTGGTCCGGGCCCTGGCCCTCGTGGCCGTGCGGCAGCAGCAGCACCACGTCGGAGCGCTGGCCCCACTTGGCCTCACCGGAGGAGATGAACTCGTCGATGATCGACTGCGCGCCGTTGAAGAAGTCGCCGAACTGGGCTTCCCACGCCACCAGCGCATCCGGGTTGGCCACCGAGTAGCCGTACTCGAAGCCCATCGCCGCGAACTCGGACAGCGCCGAGTCGTAGGGCAGGAACTTCGCCTGGTCCTCGGAGAGGTTCTGCAGCGGGGTGTACTCGGCGCCGGTCTTGCGGTCGATCAGCACCGAGTGCCGCTGGCCGAACGTGCCGCGGCGGCTGTCCTGCCCGGTCAGCCGCACCGGGCGGCCCTCCATCGCCAGCGAGCCGAACGCGAGCAGCTCGCCGAAGCCCCAGTCGATCTCGCCCTCGACGGCCATTTTGGCGCGCCGCTCCAGCACCGGCTTGACCCGCGAGTGCGGGGTGAAGCCCTCCGGCAAGTCCACGTGCGACCGGGCGATGCGGTCCAGCGTGTCCTGCGAGATCGCGGTGATCAGCTTCGTCGGCACCTGCTGCTCCGACTCCACCGACGGGCTCGGCTCCGGCGGGTACTTCTCCAGCTCGCGGACCTCGTTGAACACGTGCTCCAGCTGGCTGGCGTAGTCCTTGAGCGCCTTCTCGGCCTCGTCGACGGTGATGTCGCCGCGGCCAATCAGCGCCTCGGTGTAGGTCTTGCGCACGCTGCGCATCTTGTCGATCGCGTCGTACATCGACGGCTGCGTCATCGACGGGTCGTCGCCCTCGTTGTGCCCGCGGCGGCGGTAGCACACCATGTCGATCACGACGTCCTTGCCGAACTTCTGGCGGTACTCCACGGCCAGCTTCGCCACCCAGACGCACGCCTCGGGATCGTCGCCGTTGACGTGGAACACCGGCGAACCGGTCATCTTCGCCACGTCGGTGGAGTACTTGCTGGAGCGGGAGTGCTCCGGCGCGGTCGTGTAGCCGACCTGGTTGTTCACCACCACGTGCACCGTGCCGCCGGTGCGGTAGCCGCGCAGCAGCGAGAGGTTCAGCGTCTCGGCGACCACGCCCTGCCCGGCGAACGCGGCGTCGCCGTGCATCAGCACCGGCAGCACCGTGAAGCCCTCCTGGCCCTTGTCCAGGATGTCCTGCTTGGCGCGGACGATGCCTTCCAGCACCGGGTCCACGGCTTCCAGGTGCGAGGGGTTCGAGGTCAGCGACACCTTCGTCTCGCCGTCGCCGAACATGCGGAAGTACTTGCCCTCCGCGCCCAGGTGGTACTTCACGTCACCGGAACCGTGCGCCTGGCCGGGGTCCAGGTTGCCCTCGAACTCGCGGAAGATCTGCGAGATCGGCTTGCCGACGATGTTGGCCAGCACGTTGAGCCTGCCGCGGTGCGGCATCCCGACGACGACCTCGTCCAGGTCGGATTCGGCCGAGGAGTCCAGCACCGCGTCCAGCAGCGGCACCACCGTCTCGGCGCCCTCCAGCGAGAACCGCTTCTGCCCGACGTACTTGGTCTGCAGGAACGTCTCGAACGCCTCGGCGGCGTTGAGCTTGGACAGGATGTACTTCTGCTCGGACTGCTCCGGCTTCTCGTGCGGCTTCTCGACCCGGTTCTGCAGCCATTCCCGCTCGTCCGGTTCGAGGATGTGCATGTACTCCACGCCGACCGTGCGGCAGTAGGAGTCCCGCAGCACGCCCAGCACGTCGCGCAGCGACATGTACTGCTGACCCGCGAAGCCACCCACGGCGAACTCCCGGTCCAGGTCCCAGAGGGTGAGGCCGTGCGAGAGCACGTCCAGGTCCTCGTGCCTGCGCTGCCGGTAGTTCAGCGGGTCGATGTCGGCCATCAGGTGCCCGCGCGTGCGGTAGGCGTCGATCAGCTCCAGCACCCGCGCGGTCTTGTCCACCGCGCCCTCGGGGATGTCCTGGGTCCAGCGGATCGGCTCGTACGGGATGCGCAGCGACGAGAAGATGTCGTCGAAGAACCCGTCCTCGCCCAGCAGCAGCTCGTGCACCTTGCGCAGGAAGTCGCCGGACTCGGCGCCCTGGATGACCCGGTGGTCGTAGGTCGAGGTCAGCGTGACGATCTTGCTGATGCCCATCTCGACCAGGGCCTTCTCCGAGGCGCCCTGGAACTCCGCCGGGTAGTCCATCGCCCCGACGCCGATGATCGCGGACTGGCCCTTGGTCAGCCGCGGCACCGAGTGGTTCGTGCCGGACGGGCCGGGGTTGGTCAGCGAGATCGTGGTGCCCGCGAAGTCCTCCGCGGTCAGCGCGCCGTTGCGGGCCTTGCGGATGATGTCCTCGTAGGCCTGCCAGAACTGCTGGAAGCTCATCTGTTCGCAGCCCTTGATGGAGGCCACCACGAGGTTGCGCGAACCGTCCTTGCCGGGCATGTCGATCGCCAGGCCGAGGTTGACGTGCTCCGGCGTGATCGCGGCGGGCTTGCCCTTGGCGTCCTCGCCGAAGTGCCGGTTCATGTTCGGGAAGTCCCGCAGCGCCCGCACCATGGCGTAGCCGATCAGGTGCGTGAACGAGACCTTGCCGCCCTTGTTCCGCTTCAGGTGATTGTTGATCACGATGCGGTTGTCGAACAGCAGCTTGGCCGGGACCGCGCGCACGCTCGTCGCGGTCGGCACGGTCAGCGACTGCTCCATGTTCTTGGCGATCGCCGCGGCCGCGCCGCGCAGCGGCTTGGTCTCCTCGCCCGCGCCGTCGTCCTTGACCGGAGCGGCCTTCGCGGCCTGCTGCGGGGACGGCTTCGGCTCGGCGGGCTTGGCCGACTTCGACTCCGCCGCGTTCTGCTCCGCGGGCTTGCCGGCCTTCGGCTCGGCGGCCGGCTTCGACTCCGCCGCCTTCGGCGGTGCGGAGTTGCCGGCCTTCGGCTCGGCAGCCTTGGCGGGCTGGGACTGCTGCGCGTTCTGGGGTCCGGCGGATCCGATCTGCCCGTTGCCGGTACCGCGCGACGCGGTCGCCGTGGTCGTGCCGGAAACGGTCGTCGTGCTGCTCGCAGAACCGGCCGCGCTCGCGGAGTTGTCGGCGGCTACCGAACCCGAGGCCGCCTGCCCCGGCTTGTAGTCGGCGAAGAACTCGTGCCACGCGGGGTCAACCGACGCGGGATCTTGGAGGTACTGCTCGTACATCTCCTCGATCAACCACTCGTTGGGGCCGAACTGTGACGCAGGGCTGCTGCTGGACACGGCTGGCGCTCGCCTCGATCCATCTTCTCGTGATGTACACACACTCACGTACCAGGCTAGCGGTCCGATTCGTGCGGTTGGCACACAGTCGGACGTCCGCCGGAAGAGTTCGGTCACAGGATCGATACGGAAACCCCGATACCGGGCCGAGTTGGCCCGTCCGGGTCTCGCCGCCGGATGCGGCTCGCTCGTATCATGCGCCGTTCTCGTCGCCGGTCTCGCCGGTACGCCTCGCACCGTTGTCGCGAGCATCCGGCGCAACGTTTCGGCAGCGGCCGCGGATTCCCGCGACGTGAGCGGTTGGTTCCCACATCGCGGTCGATTACGCGCAACGCATCGCGCGCGGACACGCCGGGTAGCAGCAGCTCAGTGCCGTGTCCGCACCGTTCCGAGGCCCGGTGCGGAGTGCGAGTGCGCGTCGGTGGCGTGCCACAGCCGCGCGTACTGGCCGCCGAGCTCCATCAACTCCGAGTGGCTGCCGTCCTCCACGACCCGCCCGCCGTCGATCACCACGATGCGGTCCGCCCGGGCTGCGGTGCCCAGCCGGTGCGCCACCACGAACGTCGTGCGGCGCGCGGCCAGCTTGTCGCTCGCGGATATCACCAGCGATTCCGTCGCGGGGCCCAGCGCCGCGGTCGCCTCGTCCAGCAGCAGCAGGTCGGGGCGGACCAGTTCCGCGCGGGCCAGCGCCACGAGCTGGCGCTGACCGGCCGAGAGCTCCCGGCCGCGTTCGCCGACCTGCTGGCGGAACCCGTTCGGCAGCATCGCGATGCCGGGCAGCGCGCCCACGTCGCGGGCGGCGGCCTCGATCTCCGCATCGGTCGCGTCCGGGCGGCCGTAGGCGATGTTCGCGGCGACGTCGCCTGCGAACAGGTAGCCCTCCTGCGGGACGACCGCGAGCCGGTGGTGGTAGCCGGCAGGTTCGAAGCGGCGCACGTCGATCCCGTCGATCAGCACCGCTCCCGCAGTCACGTCGTAGAACCGGGCGAGCAGCTTCACCAGCGTCGACTTGCCCGCCCCGGTCGGCCCGACCAGGGCGACCGTGGTCCCCGGGTCGATCTTCAGCGAGATGTCCCGCAGCGCGGGCTCGTCGGTGCCCGGGTACCGGAACGACACGTCGCGCACCTCGACCTCACCGGCGAACCGGGGCGGCACCTCGACCGGCTCGGCCGCCGCGGGCACCGAGGTCGGCGTGCGCAGCAGCTCACCGATGCGGCGCAGCCCGACCCGCGCCTGCTGGTACTGGTCGAACACGCCCGACAGCTGCTGCACCGGCGAGAAGAACATGCCCAGGTAGAGCAGGAACGCCACCAGGACTCCGGCGGTCAGGTCGCCGGTGGCGACCCGGGTGGCGCCGACGCCCAGCACCGCCGCTTGCGCCAGCTCGGACAGCAGCGTGGTGAACGGGAAGAACGTGGCGATGTAGCGCTGCGCCCGCAGCCTCGACCGCCGGTAGGCGTCGCTGCGCTGCGCGAAAACCTTCGCGGAATGGCGTTCGCGGCGGTGCGCCTGGGCGACCCGCAGGCCGGAGACGTTCTCCTGCAGGTCCGCGTTCACCGTGCTCACCCGTTCCCGGGCCTCCGCGTAGGCGGTCGCCGCGACCCTGCGGAACAGCACCGTCGCGACGATCAGCGGCGGCAGCACCGCCAGCGCCACCAGTGCCAGCGACAGGTCGGTGATCAGCAGCGCGACCGCGATGCCGACGATGGTGAACACGCTGACCACGGCGGTGGCCATGCCGGTCTGCAGGAACGTCGACAACGCGTCGACGTCGGTGGTCATCCGGGTCATGATCCGCCCGGCGAGTTCGCGCTCGTAGTAGTCCAGCCCGAGCCGCTGCAGGTGCGCGAAGCTGCGCACCCGCAGCAGGTACAGCAGCGTCTCGCCGGTGCGGGCGGTGATCACGGTCTGCGCCTTGATCACCAGCCAGGCCGCGAGCACCACCGCAGCGCCGACCGCGGTGACCGTCCACAGCGTCGCCGGATCGCCCGCGCCGACTCCGCCGTCGACTCCCTCGCGCACCAGCGACGGCAGTGCGATCGAAGTCAGCGCGTCTCCGGCGACCAGCGCGACGGTGAGCACCAGGCCCCAGCGGATCGGCCGCAGCAGCCGCGTCAGCCGGAACTGCGGGTCGGGGGCGGTGGCGTCGACGCCGGGCAGCCGCGGAGCCTCGGTGGCCGCGGGCAGTCGTCGGATCCCTGCTTTCAATTCCGGGGTCAGGGGAGTGGCGTCCTTGCTGCTCGTCGAGGTTCCGCGCGCACCAGGGCCTTGCGGCGCCGTGATCGTGTGCGCTGCCTCCGGCTCGTCCGCGACCTCCGGCCACAGTTGCGCCGAGGTCGTCTCCGGAGCCGCGTGCGGCGTCTCGATCGACTCGCCCGGCCCGGCCAGCAACGAGCGGAACAGCGTGCAGCGCCGCTCCAGCTCGTGCTGCGTCCCCACATCGACGACGCGGCCCTCCTCCAGCACCGCCACCCGGTCGGCCAACGCGAGCGTGGAGCGGCGGTGCGCGATCAGCAGCGTCGTGCGCTGCGCGGTGACCGAGCGCAGCGTGTCGTGGATGGCGGCCTCGGTGGCCGGGTCGACCGCCGAGGTGGCGTCGTCGAGCACCAGGATCCGCGGGTCGGACAGCAGTGCGCGGGCCAGCGCCACCCGCTGCCGCTGACCGCCGGAGAGCGTCAGGCCGCGCTCGCCGACCATCGTGTCGTAGCCGTCGGGCAGCTCGGTGATGAACTCGTGCGCCTCCGCGGCGCGGGCCGCGGCGACGATCTCCGCTTCGGACGCGTCCGGCCGCCCGTAGGCGATGTTGCCGCGGATGGTGTCGGAGAACAGGAACGCCTCTTCGAACACCACGCCCACGGCCTTGCGCAGCGACTCCAGCCGCACGTCGCGCACGTCGTGCTCGGTCGTCCCGTCCGCGGTCCCGATCCGCACCGCGCCTTGCTGGACGTCGTAGAAGCGGGGCAGCAGCAGCGACACCGTCGACTTGCCGGAACCGGCCGAGCCGATCAGCGCCACCGTCTCGCCGGGCCGCACGGTCAGCGACATGCCGTCCAGCACTCGCTGATCGCGGGTGTAGCCGAACCCGGCGTCGTCCAGCCGCACCCGCAGCGGCACCTCGGGCAGGTCCACGGCGCCGGGCCGGTTGCGCACGTCCGGCCGCGAGTCGATCAGGTCGGTGATCCGCTCCATGCCCGCGCGGGTCACCTGCCCCTGCACCAGCACGCTGGCCAGCATCCGGGCCGGGCCGCCGAGCATCGTGACGTAGGCGGCGAACGCCACGAACGTGCCGATGCCGACCTGGCCCTGCAACGCCATCCAGCCGCCGAGCCCGAGCACGCCGACCTGCCCTGCCGAGGGCAGCGCGGTCAGGGTCGCCTGCGGCAGCGAGGTCATCCGTGCCGCGCGTAGCCGTTCGGCGAACAGCCGCCGCGCGCGGGCATCCAAGCCGGAGACCTCCCGCGCCTCCTGCCCGAAGCCCTTCACCACGCGGACCCCGGCGACCGACTCCTCGACCTGCTGCGCGATGTCCGCGGCGCGTTGCTGCGCCGACCACGTGGCGGGGAACAGCCGCTTGCGGCTGTGCGCGGACACGATCGCGATCAGCGGCATCACGACCAGCACGACCAGCGTCAGCAGCGGGGACAGCCACAGCATCGCGGTCAGCGCGAACACCGCGAGCACCACGGTGCCCGCCGCCAGCGGCAACATCGCCAGCAGCGCGTTCACCAGCTGCAGATCGGTGATCGCCCGGGACACCACCTGCCCGGTGCGCAGCGCGTCCTGCTTGCCGCCGTCCAGCCGCTGCACCGAGCCGAACACCGCTCGCCGGAGGTCGTGCTGCACGTCCAGCGCCAGCCTGCCCGCGGAGTAGCGGCGCACGAACGCCGCGCCGAAGCGGAACACGCCCAGCCCGGCCAGCGCCGCGGCCAGCCACCACAGGCGGCCGGTGCTACCCGCGACCGCGTCGTCGACGGCCGTCTTCGTCAGCAGCGGGACGAGCGCCTCGAGTCCGACCGCGGCCACCGAAGCGCCCATCGCCAGCAGCACGGCGATCGGATGCCGCCAGCAGGCGGCGAACAGCCGGCGGATCCACCCGGGGCGGGTGCGCTCGGCGCCGCCGTCGGCGGCCGTGTCTGAGTCGCTCACCAGGCCAGGTTATGTCCCGAGCCCGACATCACGGCCCGTTCGACGACGTGGTGTTCGTTGCCCATTCGGGTCGTTGTGCTGGGCGGAATGCCACGTACCGAAACAAAACGGACCCCCCGTTGCCGGGAGGTCCGTTCGTCGCGGCGTCGGGTCAGGTGATGTCCCGGCGCCTGCTGAAGTACCAGCCGCCGAGCACGAACACCGTGGTGTAGCCGGCGAACGTCAGCAGGCTCAGCCACCACGGGTGGTGGTACGAGCCGCCGAAGAAGAAGTGCAGCACGTCGAACACGTCCTGCGGCACCATCTGCTCGTTGCTGCCCGCCGCGGCGCGGATGAAGATCGGCACCGCGAGGTTGCCGACGATGCCGCTGCCCGCGGTTCCCGGCAGGTACGCGCTCACGCCCTGCGGGTCGGAGGTCATCAGGAAGCTGGTGACGATGAACTCGAACACGAACTTGTAGATCAGCAGCACCATGATCGCCACGACCGGGCTGGAGACCACCGCGCCGAACCCGACGCCGAGCAGCGTCCACAGCACCATCGCGAGCAGTCCGGCACCGCCGACCGCGAACCAGTCGGCCAGGTTGCCGAGCCCGTTCGTCCCGGCGCCCACCAGACCCCCCGCGGTGGCGGCCAGCACGTTCACCAGGCCGTAGAGCAGGCCCAATCCGGTGTAGCTGATCAGCTTCGCGCTCAGCACCGCTCCGCGCGAGCTGGCGGTCAGGTACGTCGTGGTGATGCTCTTGCTGCGGTGCTCGCCGGTGATCGCCAGCGCACCCAGCAGCCCAGCGAAGATCACGCTGAAGTTCGTCGACATCGACATGGTCAGCAGGCCCAGCGGCAACGGCCTGCCGATCTCCTGCTCGATCGAGTTGATGGTGCCGAATCCGGTGCCCATCCAGCCGGAGCCGAAGCTGATCACGGCGACCGGGATGAGCAGCGCCCACCACAGGTTGGTGGTGAAGACCTTCCGGAACTCGGACTTGATCAGGCCGCCCATCAGGCGCCACCTCCGAGGCCGTCGCGTTGCTGGGAGTCCGACTGCTGCGCTTGCTGGTACGGATCGGGCCCGTTGCCGGGTGGTCCCCAGCCGCCCGCCGGGCCGTGCTCCGGCTGGTAGGCGCCCGCCACGTACTGGCCGCTGGTGAGCCGGAAGAACAGCTGCTCCAGGTCGACCTGCTCGTCCTCCAGCCCGTAGATCGCCACCCCGGCTTCCAGCGCGAGGTCCGCGACCGCCTTGGAGTCCGAGCCGGTGACGCCCAGCCGCCCGTCGGCGAGGTACTCCACCTCGTTGCCGGCTTCCTGCAGCTCGGTGACCAGTGTGTTCGGGTCGCTGGCCTGGACCAGCACGCGCGAGCTCTGCTGCGCGCGCAGTTCGTCGAGGTGGCCGTTGTAGACGCACTCACCGCGGCTGACGATCACGACGTGATCGACGGTGTGCTCCATCTCCCGCAGCAGGTGGCTGGAGACCAGCACCGTGCGCCCGGACGCGGCGAACGATCGCAGGAAGCTGCGCAACCACGCGATGCCCTCCGGGTCGAGGCCGTTGGCCGGTTCGTCCAGGATCAGCACCTGCGGATCGCCCAGCAGCGCGGTGGCCAGCGCCAGCCGCTGCCGCATGCCCATCGAGAACCCGCCCGCGGCGCGGCCCGCGGCGCCGGTGAGCCCGACGAGTTCCAGCGCGTGGTCGACCTGCTGGTCCGGCACGTTCATCGCCGCGGCGTAGCAGCGGAGGTGGTTGCGCGCGGTGCGCGACGGGTGGAAGCTCTGCGCCTCCAGCACCGCGCCCACCACGGTGGCGGGGTTGCGCAGCTGCGCGAACGGCACCCCGTTGATCGTGCTCGAGCCCTCGGTGGGGTTCACCAGCCCGAGCACCATGCGCAGCGTGGTCGTCTTGCCGGAACCGTTCGGTCCGAGGAACCCCGTCACCACCCCGGGCTCGACCGCGAAGCTGAGGTCGCGGACCGCGCCGACCTGGCCGAAGTTCTTGCTCAGGTGCTGCACCAGGATCCGGCCGCTGCCGTCGTGCACACGCTCCTCCATCGTCGCCGTTGGCGCGCCGGTGCTCGGCGCGGCCACCATCCTGCCTGACGGTGCAGCGGTGATCGTCCAGGCGTGGGCGGGTCAGCCGCCGCGGTGCGGTGGCCAGGAGATTTGCCGCTCCGCGCCGGACGCGGCGGTGCGGCTGCGAGGCACCCGGTCGAACTCCAGGTGACCGCCGACCGGCGGGAAGCGGTGGGGGCGCGGGTCGTGCGCGAGCGCGGTGAACTCCGGCCCCGGCGATGCGGTGCCGGGTTCGCCGGTTTCGTCGTCGTGCCACTGCGGCCAAATCGGGATCTCGCCGGTCTCGCCGGAGTCCGCGGCATCCCCGGCGTCCTGCTCGGGGTCGTGCTCGGGCGGCGGGAACTGCGGGGCGGGTTCGGCCGTCGCCTGCCCGAACCGGTCGCCGATGAGCTGGCGGTGCACCACCAGCCACACCTCGCACGGCCACCGCCGGCTGCGCAGCGTTCCCGAACAGGCAGGGCAGTGACCGTCGAGATCGGGCTGGTGCCGGGCCAACAGCGCGCGGAGACCTTCGGTGAGGCGGCGCAGCTCGGAACGCGTCACCGGCAGCAGGGCCTCGGCGCCGCCGTCGGCGGCCACTCGGTCCAGTCGCGCCAGCCGGTCCAGGACGGCCTCGCGCATCTTCGCCTCGTCCACGGTGGGCTCCCCCGTATTCTCGGGCCCGATCGTCGGCCCTTCGCGTCCGGCCGGGTCGCGGCCGGTACGCCGAGCGCGGTCGCCCGCGGCCGATCTTCGCGCCCTCCCATCGGCAGGTGTCCGGCCGAGCTGCACCCGGACGCGTCGAACTCACTCCTTCGGGTGGTTATCGATTCGGCTGCCGATTCGAGTCGCCGACGCGCTCCGCGTCGTCGGAAATCAGGCGTTCGTGGCCTACACTGGTGTTGGCGGCCCGCTCCCGGTGACCCCCAGGCCGGTTGAGCGGGCCGCCCCATACGTTCCGTGCAGCGCTCCGGGGCTCTCGCCCCCGTCAGTCCAGTACCCCCGTCAGTCCAGTACCGCGGACGGATCCGTCAGCGGCAGGTCGTGCGCCTCCGCGACCGCTGCGTTCACCAGCTTCCCGCCGTGCGTGTTCAGCCCGCCCGCCAGCGCCGGGTCCGCCGCGCACGCCGCGCGCCACCCGTGATCGGCGATGCGCAGCGCGTACGGCAGCGTCACGTTGGTGAGCGCGTGCGTCGAGGTGTTCGGCACCGCGCCCGGCATGTTGGCCACGCAGTAGAACAACGACTCGTGCACCCGGTAGGTCGGGGCGTCGTGCGTGGTGGGCTCCGAATCGGCGAAGCAGCCGCCCTGGTCGACCGCCACGTCCACCAGCACGCTGCCCGGCTTCATCCGCGACACCAGCTCGTTCGAGACGAGCTTCGGGGCTTTCGCGCCGGGGATCAGCACCGCGCCGATCACCAGGTCGGCCGCCTGCACCGCGGATTCCACGGTGTACCGGTTCGAGGCCACGGTGCGGATGCCGCCGCGGTAGTCGCGGTCGATGTCGCGCAGCTTGTCGACGTTGGTGTCCAGCAGTTCCACGTCCGCGCCCATGCCGAGCGCGACGGTCGCCGCATTCAGCCCCGCGACCCCGCCGCCGATCACCACGACCCGCGCGGGCGCCACTCCGGGAACACCGCCGGGCAGGACACCCCGCCCGCCGCTGGGACGCAGCAGCGCGTAGGAGCCGACCTGCGGGGCCAGCCTGCCTGCGACCTCGCTCATCGGCGCCAGCAGCGGCAGGTTCCCGCCGGGTGCCTGCACGGTCTCGTAGGCGATGCCGGTCACCCCGGCGCGCATCAGCGCCCCGGTCAGCTCGGCCGATGCGGCCAGGTGCAGGTAGGTGAACAGCAGTTGCCCCTCGCGCAGCCGCGGGTATTCCTCCGGTACCGGCTCCTTCACCTTGAGCACCAGTTCGCCCGCTGCCCACGCCTCGTCCGCCGAACCGACCAGCTCCGCCCCCGCCGCGAGGTAGTCCTCGTCCGGGATCGACGAGCCGGACCCCGCGCCGGCCTGCACGAACACCTCGTGGCCGTGTGCGCGCAGCTCGTGCACGCCTGCCGGGGTGCACGCCACTCGGTACTCGTGGTTCTTGATCTCTTGCGGCACCGCGATCTTCACCCGTGCTCCCTTCCGCGTGGCTGCCACCATCCTCCGCCGGTACGCCGCGCCCGTGCTCGTCGCCGCGGTGCCATCGGCGCGGTGGACGCGTCGCGCGAAGGGCTCAGCCCGGCCAGCTGAAGGTCGCCAGCCCGCCCGCGGGCAACGTGTAGTCGAAGGCGCGGTTCTGCGCGGACACGGTGAAGGTCTGCTCGCCACCGGTCGGGTTGTGCGCGATCAGCGCGATGGAGCCGTCGGGGTTGCGGAACGCGGCGTTGCGGACTTCGCCGAGGTCGTTCGAGCCGACCCGGACAGCCCCCGGCCGCACGAACTTGCTGGCGTGCCCGAGCGCGTAGTACTCCGCGTTGTAGCGCACGTCCCCGCCATCGACGGTCGTCACGCCGGTGCAGTCGGTGCAGGCGCCGTCCAGGACCGGCCCGTGCGCGGGATCCAGCGCCAGGTTCCACAGCAGCACGCTGCTCGCGTGGTTCCGGGTGCCGCCGATGATCAGGTTGTCGGCCTGCCAGGCCAATGTGTCGCGGAAGGTGTTCGCGGGGTCGGCTGATTCGGTGCCGGAGCACTCCGTCAGGTGGATCTCGGCGTCCGGATGCGCTTCGTGCACCGCGGACTGCGCCGACGGGTCGCCGCCGTAGCAGTGGAACGCCGCGCCGTCGGTGTACTGCGCGGCGGCATCGAGGACCTGGTTCGGGTAGTCGACGTCGTCCCAGTTGTGGTCGTAGGCGAACACCTCGGTCCCCAGCCCGGCCCGCTCGAGCTTCGGCCCGAGGTCGTTGCGGACGAACGCGGCCTGCGCGTCCGGTGCCATCGGGCTGCCCGGGTACGACTCCTGCGTGTTCAGCGGCTCGTTCTGCGGGGTCAGCGCATCGATCGGCACACCAGCCCGCTGGTACGCCTGCACGAACTTCACCAGGTAGTCGGCGAACACCTGGTAGTTCTGCGCGGGCAGTTCGCCGCCGATCATCGAGCCGCCGGATTTCATCCAGCCCGGCGCGCTCCACGGCGTGGCGACCGCGTTCAGCTCCGGCGAGAGTTCCTTCGCGCGCCGCAGCAGCGGCAGGATGTCGGCCTCGTCGTGCGCGATGGAGAACTCGGACAGGTCGTAGTCGTCCTGGCCCGGAGGCACCTCGTCGTAGCTGTAGACCTCGCGCGCGAAGTCCGAGGCGCCGATCACCTGCCGCACCGCGGTCAGCCCGATGCCCTCGCGCTGGTCGAACAGCTCGGTCAGCAGTTCGTCGCGCCGCGGCGAGGCGTTCATCAACGCCGCCGACGAGTCGGTCAGCGCCGCACCGAACCCGGTCATGGTCTGGTGGGTCTCGCCCGGATCGACGGTGATCGTGCGATGCCCGCCGCCCGAGCCGAACTCGACGTCCGGCTGGCGCGCGAGCAGCTGCCTGCCGTCCTGAGTGGTCAGCCACACGCCGACCGACGGCTCGGCGTGCGCCGCAGGCGCGAGCACGAGACCCGGCGCGAACGCCGACAACACCAGCGCAGCCAGCTTTGACCTGCGAGTTCCGCGCACCGGAACCTCCCGTCGATCGGTTCCCGACCAGGGTGGTTGAACCAATCTCGCGGTGGCTAGCGCCGTTCGGCGGCACCTGCGCACCGACCATCGGGCGTGCCCGGTCCGGTGGGAGGGGCTTTGCCAGCCGCAGCGGTGCGTTTATCGTTGCCGCACACGCGACAACCGCATACCGCCGCAGAACCCGGGCGGGAGAGACCCTGCGCAGCAGGGCGCCGAAGGAGCAAACTCTCCCCGCAAACTCTCAGGCACCATGACCGCTCGGGCGAGGCGACTCTGGAAAGCGCGCGCTCCGGCGCCGCACCCACGGTGCAAGCCGCCTGCGGCGGTGAAGCTCTCAGGTTCCGCAACAGAGGGGGAGGCCCAGGACCCGGGCACGACTGTGCCCACGACGCCCTTCAGGAGCCTCCATGTCCCTGCCCGAGCAGCTGCGCTACACCGAAGAGCACGAGTGGATCGAGGACCGCGGTGACGTGGTCCGCATCGGTGTCACGCCGTACGCGGCTGAAGCGCTCGGCGACATCGTCTACGTGCAGCTCCCGGAGACCGGGGAACGCATCGAATCCGGCCAGTCCTGCGGCGAGCTGGAATCCACCAAGTCCGTCAGCGACCTGTACGCCCCGGTGACCGGTGAGGTCGTAGCGGTCAACGAGGCCGTCGTGGACGACCCGGCGGCGGTCAACGCCGACCCGTTCGGCAACGGCTGGCTGCTCGAAGTGCGTGCGGAGAGCACCGGTGCTGTGCTCACCGCCGAGCAATACGCCGCGTTCACCAGCGGCGAGTAGCCGAGCCAGGCCGGAAGGGGCAGGCCATGGCGATCAGTGTCTTCGACCTCTTCTCGGTGGGCATCGGGCCGTCGAGCTCGCACACCGTCGGCCCGATGCGGGCGGCGGGCCGGTTCGTCGCGGGGTTGCACCGCGACGGGCTGCTCGACCAGGTGGTGCGGGTGCGGGCCGAGCTGTTCGGCTCGCTGGGCGCGACCGGGCACGGCCACGGCAGCCCGAAGGCGGTGCTGCTCGGGCTGGAAGGCCACGACCCGGAGACCGTCGAGCCGTCCTCGGTCGAGCACCGGATGGACGAGGTGCGTTCCGGCGGCGGCTTGTTGCTCAACGGTGCGCGCGAGGTCCGGTTCGACCCCGACAAGGATCTGGTGATGCACCGGCGCAAATCCTTGCCGTTGCATCCGAACGGGATGCGCTTCAGCGCGCACGGGCCGCTCGGCGAGTCCGGCCCGCTGCGCGAAGCGGTGTTCTATTCGGTCGGCGGCGGTTTCGTCGTGGACGAGGACGCCACGGGCGCGGACCGGATCAAACCGGACGAGACTCCGTTGCGGCACCCGTTCAGCACCGGTGCGCAACTGCTCGAGCAGTGCTCGGAATCCGGCGCGCGGATCAGCGACGTGATACTGGCCAACGAGCTGTCCTGGCGATCCGAGGAACAGGTGCGCGCGGGACTGCTGCACATCTGGTCGGTCATGCAGGAGTGCGTGGAAAACGGCTCCCGCAACGACGGGGTGCTGCCCGGTGGGCTCAAGGTGCGCAGACGCGCGGCGACGCTGCGGGCGAGCCTGACCGAGCGGGACGACCCGATGGAATGGCTCACGCTGTTCGCGCTGGCGGTGAACGAGGAGAACGCCGCGGGCGGGCGGGTCGTGACCGCGCCCACCAACGGTGCAGCGGGGATCGTGCCCGCGGTGCTGCACTACTACGCGCGGTTCGTGCCGGGCGCCGACGAGGACGGCATCGTGCGCTTCCTGCTCGCGGCCGGGGCGATCGGGGTGTTGTTCAAGGAGAACGCTTCGATCTCCGGTGCCGAGGTCGGTTGCCAAGGCGAAGTCGGTTCGGCGTGCTCGATGGCCGCCGCCGGGCTCGCCGAAGTGCTCGGCGCGACGCCGGGGCAGGTGGAGAACGCCGCGGAGATCGGGGTGGAGCACAACCTCGGTCTCACCTGCGATCCGGTGGGCGGTCTGGTTCAGGTTCCGTGCATCGAGCGCAACGCGGTCGCCTCGGTCAAGGCGGTCACGGCCGCGCGGATGGCCTTGCGCGGCAACGGCAGCCACGTCGTCTCGCTGGACAAGGCGATCCGCACGATGCGCGACACCGGCCGGGACATGAAGGTCAAGTACAAGGAGACGGCCCGCGGCGGTCTCGCGGTGAACGTGATCGAGTGCTGAGCCTGCGGGGAACGGGTCGTTCACCGCAGGCCAGCGGTTCCGCTGGATGGTCCGCGGAAAAACCGCGGCGGTCCGCTACAGGATCAGCGCGTAGGCCAGTGCGGTGGCTGCGGCCACCAGGGACAGAGCGGTCACGCCGGCGTGCAGCACTCCGTCGGGGAGCGGCTCGTCCGCTCGGAGGTTGCGTTCGGCCCGCCGGTGGCGGCGCCACGCCAGGAACGCTATCACTGCTGCCACCGGCAGGAACACCGCAGCGGACACCGCGGCGGCCACTGCGCTGCGGTGCGCGATCAGCCGCAGCAGCACCGCCATCCCGGCGACGAAGGCCATGATCGTGCGCAACCACGCGAGCGTGGTGCGCTCGACCTGCAAACCGGGATCCCAGGGCTCCTCGTGCGGCACGCTCAGAACCCGGTGATCAGCAGCAGGACGAACGAAGCCACGCCGATCGCGCCGAGGCCGTAGCCGATGAACGGCGCGAGCTTCGGCGACGGCAGCGGTGCGCCGGTGCGCAACGCGCGCTCCAGCCGCACCCAGCGCCCGAACGCGGCCACGCTGCACACGACCCCCGCCAGCAGCAGCAACACCGCAAGGGCGGTGCGCAGCGGGCTGTGCGTCGCGGCCGCGGCGTTCAACGCCTCCACGCCGACCCCGGCCGCCATCAGCGCCAGCGCCGTCCGGATCCACGCCAGGAACGTCCGCTCGTTGGCGAGGGTGAAGCGGGGATCGGGTTCGGTGCCCGTGCCGTAGAGCCGCTGCGGCCACCGAGAAGCGGACGATTCCCGTTGCCCGTCCGGTCTCCCGGCGGATTCGTGCTGCTCTGCGGCCATGCCGTCACGGTAATACGTCCAGTGTGGCCAGTCGGTCGAGTAGTGGTGCCGCACACGCGAACGACCCCGCGCGAAAGCCTTGCGCGGGGTCGTCGTGCGGCGGGATCAGAAGTCGTACACCGCGCCCAGCTTCGCCGCGGCCACGCACTCGTTGCCGAACTCCTGCCGGAAGTGCACCGGCTTGCCCTGCCAGTTGCCGTGCGCGGTCGCCACGACGGGCTTGAGCACCATCGGACACGGCGTGGCCGCGTGGTTCTGGCTGAGCCGGTGGAAGTCCCCGCCCGCGTCCCGCAGGCTCGCGCAGGCGGCGTCCGCCCGCGGGTGCGTGCCGCCCGCCGGGTCGCAGCTCAGCAGCGTCGTGCGCGGGGTTTCGACGCCGTTCTCGGGTCCGACCGAGAGCGTGAAAGCGCTGCGCTCGGCCGCGTCCGGGGCCGCGTTGGCCACTCCCGCGGGCACGGACGCGGCGGTGAGCAGTGCGGTCAGCAGCAGGGTGCGGGTCAGTTTGGTGGCAGCCATGTCAGGTGCGCCTCCGGGGATTCGGGGAAGTGTCCGCTCAGATGTATCGGCACATTCCCGGTCCGAACCGCACCAATACTCAAAGATCACCGAATCGAGGTTCCCCCGGTGGCGCTTCGGTGACTATCAGTGATCAACGGCGGCGATGCCGATCGGCTGCCACCACTCGGTGGTGAGCAAGTCAGGAGTACAGCGACTCCAGCACTTCGGCGTACTTGTCGTGGATGGCGTGGCGGCGCAACCGCATCGACGGGCCGAGCTCGCCGCCCTCGGCGCCCCACGTGCGGTCCAGCAGCCGGTGCCCGCGGACCTGGCCGGACGCGTCGAGCCACGAGTTCGCCGCCCCGACCGCGCGGTCCACTTCGGCGAGCACCTCCGGGTGCCGGGCCAGCTCGGCAGGCGAGGTGCCGTCGATGCCGTGCTGCCGCGCCCATTCCGGAGCCGCTTCCTCGTCCAGCACCAGCAGCGCGACCAGGTGTGGCCGTCCGTTGCCGAAGACCAATGCGTGCCCGATCAACGGATGCGCGCGCAGCGCGTTCTCCACGACGTCGGGAGAGACGTGCTGCCCGTCGGCGTCGACGATGAGCTCGTCCTTGCGACCGGTGATCGAGAGGAAGCCGTCCGCGTCGACGCTTCCCGCGTCGCCGGTGCGCAACCAGCCGCCGGAGTCGGTGATCGAGCGGATCACCCCGTCGTCCTCGAGCCTGCCCGCGCACACCATCGGCCCGCGCACCAGCAGTTCGCCGTCCTCGGCGCGCACCTGGACACCGGGCAGCGGGCGTCCCGCGGTGCCCGGCCGGGTGCTGCCCGGGGAACCGGACGCGGTCCAGCCGGCGGTCTCGGTCAGGCCCCAGCACTCGAAGATCTCCAGGCCGCTGGCGGCGAACAGCTCCGGCACCTCCCGGTTCAGCGGCGCGGAACCGCTGGCCGCCCAAGTGGTGGCGTCGAGTCCGATCTTGGCGAGCGGATCGTGCCCGTCGGCCGAGGCGCGCAGTTTCGCCGCGAGCCGTTCCCACAACCGCGGCACGCCGACGAGCGTGTGCGGGCGGATGTCCGGCAGCGCATCGACGACTTCACCGATCCCGTTGCAGAAGTGCACGTGCGCGATGTCGTGGATGGCGCTGTAGAGGCTGGTCGCGCGCTCGGCCATGTGCGCCATGGGCAGCGAGCAGACGGTGCGCGAGTGCGGCTGCGCGCCGGTGAGCCGATGCCGTGCATCGGCTGCGGCGAGCACGTTGCGGTGGGTCAGCACGACACCGGTCTGCTGTCCGAGCGGGTCCTGCGAGTACGACACGGTCACCGGATCGTCCGGTCCGACGTCGTCGGCGTGCCGCCGCACCAGCCCCGGGTCTTCGGCGAGCAGCCGTTCGCCTCCGGCGCGCAGCGCGTCCCAGGACCGGAAGCGGCGGTCCTCGTCCGGGATGGCCTGCTCGTCGAGCACGACCACGTGCTCCAGCCCTTCCGCGTCCCGCAGCGCCGCCGCGGACCTGCGCACGTGCTGGGCGTTCTCCAGCAGGAGCAGCCGAGCGCGGCTGTGCCGGGCCACGTGGCCGACGTCGCCGGTGCTGAGCGCGGGGGCGACCGCCACCGGGACGGCGCCGAGGTGCGCGAGCGCGGCATCGGCCAGCCACTGCTCGGGCCGGTTGGACATCATCAGCACCGCGGTCTGCCCCGGCCGCAGGCCGAGCGCGGCGAACCCGGCGGCCAGCGAACGCACCTCGCGCTCGGCTTCGCCCCAGGTCCAGGTGCGGTCGCCTGCGGTAAGCGCGGGCCGGTCGGGATGTTCGGCGGCGTTGCGCCCGAACAGCCGCGGAACGGTCAGCGGCGCCGCGGACTCCGCGAATGCGTCCATGCGGTGGCTCCTCCCCACTTGCGAGGTGGCCACGGTCGCGACGCGCGTGACCCAGCCGATCGAACCGCGCCGGTGGCCGTTTTGACCAGGAGCCGGACGAGTGCCGCCCGGTGCGCGGATCAGCGGTTCTCGTGCTCGTGCGTGTCGGCGTTCCGTGGGTTCTTCCGCTGCCAGGACGAAACGTTCCCGCATTCAGGTTGAATCGGCGAGCGCCTGATCCGCCGCGCCGTGGTCGCGGCGGATGCGGTGGAAGGTCTCGTCGACGGGGAGCGGTTTTCCCACAGCCCGCGGAAAACGGGCGGTAAGTCCGTTTTATTCGGGTTCCCGAACGTGCTCGCGGATCACGTTGTTGACCGCGTTCTGGAAACCGTTGACCAGGACTTGGATGGTCAGCGGCCGCAGCTGGTCGGTGGCCTCCCGCACCCGCTCGCGCTCCTGCTCCGGCCTGCCCCGCTCGACGTACGGGCGCAGCACGTTCGCGGCGAACAGCTCGCGCAGTTCGACGGCGATCTGCGTGGTGTGCCGGTCCACGATGTCCTTGGCCCGCAGCAGCATCTCCAGCGGCAGGCCGAGGTCGAGGATCTGCAGCCCGACCCCGAGCATCGCGGTGTTCGGCAGCCGCACGTGGTCGAGCCCGTCGCCGGTCCGCTCCAGCACGCCCAGCGAGATCAGCTGCTCGACGAGATCGTCGTCGAGGTGCCGCCCGGCGCGCTGGTTCAGCTCGTTGCGGGAGAGGTCCTCGGTCTGATCACTGGTCCACGGCGCCAGCAGCGCCCGCTGCAGCGCGAGGTCCTCCGGCGTGGCGTCGTCCGGGATGCCTTCCAGGTGCCGTTCGATCGCGGAGAGGGTGAACCCGAGCGTCTGCAGCTCGCGGATCAGGTCCAGCCGGGCGAGGTGATCGGCGCCGTAGAGTCCGAGACGCCCGCGCAGGCGCGGTGGTGGGATCAGTCCGCGCGACGAGTAGAAGCGGACGGTGCGCACGGTGACTCCGGCGCGGGCGGCCAGTTCGTCGATGGTCAGCTCTTCGTCCGCTGTTCGGAGCATAGTGGGACACCTTACTCCTTGACCTCTGTGACACCAACGATGTAACACTAACTGCGTCGTAAATGTTCTGTCGTCGGACTCGGCGGGTGCCGGGCAGCGGAACCGCAGGCGCCCCAGCGGGTTCCCGGACAGGTACCGGCAACCGTCGATCCGCGTGGCCGGACAGCGGCGAGGTCGGACAACGGTGTCGAAGACGGGCTTGCGCGGCGACGTCGCCGCGGGCGGAGGTGCAGGCGTGACGGCAGAGGGACACGGCGGACCGCCGGCGGGACAGAACGGCCCCTTGGCGGGCGTGCGCGTGGTCGAGCTGGCGGGCATCGGCCCGGCACCGTTCTGCGCGATGCTGCTGGCGGACCTGGGCGCGGACGTGGTGCGCGTCGGGCGCCCCGGCGGCGGACCCGGCGAGCACGACCTGCTCGACCGCGGCAAACGCGCGATCTCGGTGGACCTCAAGCACGAGCGCGGTCCGGCATCGGTGCTCGCGCTGGCGGAGCAGGCCGACGTGCTGATCGAAGGCTTCCGCCCCGGCGTGGCCGAACGCCTCGGCGTCGGTCCGGAGCAGTGCTGGGAGGTCAATCCGCGGCTGGTCTACGGCCGGATGACTGGCTGGGGCCAGGACGGGCCGCTGGCCTCGAACGCCGGGCACGACGTCGGCTACATCGCGCTGACCGGCATGTTGCACGCGATCGGCCGCAAGGGCGGGCCGCCGCAGGTGCCCGCGAACCTGCTCGGCGACTTCGGCGGCGGTTCGCTCTACCTCGCGGTCGGTGTGCTGGCTGGGGTGTTGCAGGCGCGTGCAGGCGGGCGGGGCCAAGTGGTCGACGCGGCGATCGTGGACGGCGCGGCGCATCTCGGCTCGATGCTGTTCGGGATGGCCAACGCGGGTGCCTGGAACACCGAGCGCGGCACGAACCTGCTCGACACCGGTGCCCCGTACTACGACGTCTACGAAACTTCCGACGGCGAGCACATGGCCGTCGGTGCGCTGGAACCGCAGTTCTACGCGGAACTGCTGGAACGCCTCGGGCTCACCGGGCAGGTCCCGGACCGCGACGATCCGGCGAACTGGCCGGAACTGCGCAACAAGCTCGCCGAGGTCTTCGCGCAGCGCACCCGCGCCGAGTGGACCGAGGTTTTCGACGGTTCGGATGCCTGCGTCTCTCCGGTGCTTTCGATGACCGAAGCGGCCGACCACCCGCACCTCAACGCCCGCGGAACGCTGGTGCGCCCGGACGGCGTGCTGCAACCGGCCCCGGCGCCGCGGTTCTCCAGCACCCCGACCCCGCCGCCGCGCCCGGTGCCGTCGCCGGACGCCGCGGTGCTGGCGGACTGGCAGGTCCGCGGGGCGGACGATCTGCTGTCCTCCGGCGCGATCCACGGAAAGGAAGCGTGACATGCGCAGGGAACTGTTCGAGGCCGAGCACGAGGCGTTCCGCGAGACCGCCAGGGCCTTCATCGCCAAGGAGCTGCTGCCGCACCAGGAGGAGTGGGAGGCGGCGGGCGTGGTCAGCCGCGACGCCTGGCTGGCCGCGGGCAAGCAGGGCCTGCTCGGCATGGCCGTGGACGAGGAGCACGGCGGCGGCGGAGTCGACGACTTCCGGTTCAACGTCGTGTTCGACGAGGAGCTGGTCAACGCGGGCATCAGCGGCTTCGGCGTGCCGGTGCACAACGACATCAACATCCCGTACCTCACCCGGTTGGCCACCGAGGAGCAGAAGCGGCGCTGGCTGCCCGGCTTCTGCAGCGGCGAGATCATCACCGCGATCGCGATGACCGAACCCGGAACCGGCAGCGACCTGCAGAACATCCGCACCACCGCGATCCGCGACGGCGACGAGTACGTGCTCAACGGCTCGAAGACGTTCATCTCCAACGGCATCAACGCCGACCTGGTGATCGTGGCCGCCAAGACCGACCCGGACGCCGGCGCGCAGGGCGTGAGCCTGCTCGTGGTCGAGCGCGGCATGGCGGGCTTCGAGCGCGGCCGCAACCTGGAGAAGATCGGGCAGAAGTCGCAGGACACCGCCGAGCTGTTCTTCAACGACGTGCGGGTGCCGGCGGCGAACCTGCTCGGCGAGCAGGGGCAGGGCTTCATCTACCTGATGCAGAACCTGCCGCAGGAGCGGCTGTCCATCGCGGTGGCCGCGGTCGCCGCCGCGGAGCGGACCCTCGAGGACACCAAGCAGTACTGCCGCGAGCGCACCGCGTTCGGCCGTCCCATCGGCAAGTTCCAGAACACCCGGTTCGAGCTCGCGGAGATGGCGACCGAGGTGCAGATCGGGCGGGTGTTCGCGGACCGCTGCGTGCAGCTGCACCTGACCGGTGAGCTCAGCGTCGAGCACGCCGCGATGGCCAAGTGGTGGCTGACCGAGCTGAACAAGCGGGTCGTGGACCGCTGCCTGCAGCTCTACGGCGGCTACGGCTACATGATGGAGTACCCGATCGCGAAGGCGTTCCTGGACTCGCGGGTGCAGACGATCTACGGCGGGACCACCGAGATCATGAAGGAGATCGTCGGCCGCTCCCTGGACATCTGAGAAACTTTTTGAATTTGTTTTGCGTAGGTGCCCGGGTAGCGGAACCTCACCGGCCTTCTCGCGGTGGGATCGATTTCTGACGTATGCCCATACGCGGCGAAATCGCTGTCCTCGCGAGAAGACCGCTGAGAACCCGCCGGTGGTCCGGTTGCTCAGGTGGTTAGTGCTCAGCGGCTCCGCCGCTGACAAGACAACGACAAGAGAACGGCACCACACGGACCTGCGATCGAAGTACGGCGATCCTTCGTCCCGGCAAGATCGGATGCCGGGGTACCGCACTCGGAAGATTCCGCTCGCGACCCTTGCGCGGCGGGTCATGCTTGTCGTCGAAGACGGCGGCTCGGGCCCGGTGGGCACGGAAGGTGCGGCATGGATTGGATGGTCACCCCCGGCAAGGACGGCGCGCTCTCCGAGGTGCTGCCGTCGGTGCTGGCCGCGCTGGGCACCGCGGGTTTCACCGACTCGCTGGGGATTCCGCGGTGCCGCGCCGCGGCGGTGCTGCTGGTCGACGGCCTCGGCTGGGAGCTGCTGCGGGAACACGCCGCGGACGCGCCGTTCCTCGCTTCGCTGGCGGTGCGCGAGCCGATCAAGGCCGGTTTCCCGACGACCACCGCCACCAGCATCACCTCGCTCGGAACCGGGCTGCGGTCCGGTGCGCACGGCGTCGTCGGCTACACCTTCGCCGAACCGTCCGGCGGCCTGCTGCACCCGCTGGCGTGGGCGACGCACGGCACCGTCCGCGATGCGCAGGGCCACCGGCGCAGCCTGCTGGAGACCTGGCCGCCGGAGACCGCGCAGCCGCAGCCGACGATGCTGGAACGCGCCGCCGACGCCGGGGTGCGCGTCCGCGCGATCGCGCCCGCGGAGTTCCGGGGCACCGGGTTGACCCGGGCGGCGCTGCGCGGCGGCGAGTTCCGGGGCGTGCGCGCGCTCGGCGACCTCGGCGCCGAGGTCCTCGCCGCGCTGCAGGAACCGGCCCCGGTGCTGAGCTACGCCTACCACGGGCACCTCGACCTGGTCGGGCACGGCCACGGGCCGGGCTCGCTGCCGTGGCGGTTGCAGCTCGCGCAGGTGGACCGGCTGGTCGAATCGCTGGCCGAACGTCTTCCGGAATCGGCCTCGCTGCTGGTGGTGGCCGATCACGGCATGGTCACCGTCGACCCGTCCGAAGCGCTGGACGCGGACACCTCGCCCGCGCTGTCCGAGGGCGTGCGGCTGCTGGGCGGCGAGCCGCGCGCCCGGCACGTCTACACCGAACCGGGCGCCCGCGCGGACGTGCTCGAGACCTGGCGCGCGGCGGTGGGGGAACGGGGCGCCGTCGTCACCGGTGAGCAGGCCATCGACGAAGGCTGGTTCGGCTCCGAGGTGGCCGACGAGGTGCGCCCGCGCATCGGCGACGTGCTGGCGGTGCTGCGGGAGTCCGCGGTGATCCGGTCGGTGGCCGAGCCCGGTGAGTCCTCGCTGCGCGGGCATCACGGTTCGCTCACCGCCGCGGAGCAGTTCGTCCCGCTGCTGGTGGCGCAGGGCTGATCGCCGAACGTGCGCTGCTCCGGTGAGCGCGCCGGGTCCAAGAGCGGACGTCCTCCGTCGGACCGGGCGGTTTCGTCCGTCCCGGCCGTGCGGCGCAAGATGCGTGCAGGCTGGCGTCCGGTCGGCAGGCCCTTCCCGGCAGTACCTGAGCGATTTCGCGGCGGCCCGAGGTCAATGGTCCGGGGCACAATGAAGGTCCAGCGGGAGGCAGCTTGTCGGCCTCTTGTATCTATGCGGTCGACAACCTAGAGTTCCCGTTGCCCGGAACGGTGTTTCCGCAGAGCGGAAGTCCTCATTGCTGAGGAGGCTGACCATGTCGACCAGCGCTGCAACCCCGAGCCCGGGGGCGACCGCGGCTGACGCCCCGGCGGCCGACCTGGACCGGTTGGTCCGCCGGTTCCGCGCGGTGCTGCCCGCGGAATCGGTGATCACCGACCCGCAGCGGCTGCGCACCTACGAATGCGACGGCCTGGCCAGCTACCGGGTGGTGCCCGCGGTGGTCGTGCTGCCCGCCGACACCGAGCAGGTGCGCGAGGTCGTCGCGGCCTGCGCCGAGCAGCAGGTGCCGTTCGTGGCCCGCGGCTCCGGTACCGGGCTTTCCGGCGGCGCCCTGCCGGACGCCGAAGGCGTGCTGATCGTGACCTCGAAGATGCGCCGGATCCTGGAGATCGACGTCGCCAACGAGCGCGCCGTGGTGGAGCCGGGCGTGATCAACCTCGACGTGACCACCGCCGCCGCGCCGCAGGGCTACTACTTCGCCCCCGACCCCTCCAGCCAGCAGGTCTGCTCCGTCGGCGGCAACGTCGCGGAGAACTCCGGCGGCGCGCACTGCTTGAAGTACGGGTTCACCACGCACCACATCCTGTCCCTGGAGGTCGTCACCCCGGACGGCGATGTCGTCGAACTCGGCGGCGCCGCGCGCGAAGCGCCCGGATACGACCTGCTCGGCACCTTCATCGGCAGCGAGGGCACGCTCGGGGTGGTCACCAAGATCACCGTCCGGCTGCTGCGGAAACCCGAGACGGTGCAGACGCTGCTGGCCGGTTTCCGCACCACCGACGACGCGGGCGGCGCGGTCTCGGCGATCATCGGCGCCGGCGTCACCCCGGCCGCGGTGGAGATGATGGACGCGCTGTCCATCGAAGCCGCCGAACAGGCCGTGGCCTGCGGATACCCGGAAGGCGCTGGCGCGGTGCTGGTGGTCGAGCTGGACGGCCCGGTCGCCGACGTCGAGCACACCTTCGACGAGGTGCAGCGGTACTGCCGCGAGCACGGCGCCTTCGAGATCCGCGTCGCCGCCGACGACCACGAGCGGGCGATGATCTGGAAGGGCCGCAAGTCCGCGTTCGCCGCGGTCGGCCGGATCAGCCCGGACTACATCGTGCAGGACGGGGTGATCCCGCGGACCGCGCTGCCGGAGGTGCTGGGCCGCATCGCTTCGCTGTCGGCCGAGTCCGGGGTGCGGGTGGCCAACGTCTTCCACGCCGGGGACGGCAACCTGCACCCGCTGGTGCTGTTCGACGAAGCCGAGCCGGGCGCGGCCGACCGCGCCGAAGAGGTCTCCGGCGCGATCCTCGACCTGTGCATCGAGCACGGCGGCTCGATCACCGGCGAGCACGGCGTCGGCGCCGACAAGGTCAAGTACATGGGCCGGATGTTCACCGCCGACGACCTGGACACCATGCAGCGGGTCCGCTGCGCCTACGACCCGGCCGGGATCTGCAACCCCGGCAAGGTCTTCCCGACTCCGCGGCTGTGCGGCGAGGTGCCCGGCCCGCGCCGCGGTGTGCACCCGTTGACCGAGGCAGGATTGGCGGACCAGTTCTGATGACCGAGACCAGCGCTTCCGCGCCCACCGCGCTCACCTCCGCCGTCGGCTACGACCGGATCCGCCGGGCCGCAGCGGGCGACGAGATCGCGGGCGTGCTGCCGTCCTGGGTCGCGTCCGCGTCGAGCACCGAAGAGGTCTCCGCGATCCTGCGGGCCGCCGACGAGCACGGGCTTTCGGTGGTGCCGAAGGGATCCGGCAGCAAGCTCGACTGGGGCGCCGCGCCGCGCTCCGCGGACGTGCTGCTGGACGTCTCGCAGCTGCGCGGGGTGGTCGAGCACGCGGCCGGTGACCTCGTGGTCACCGCCAAGGCGGGCACCCCGCTGGCCGAGGTGCAGGCGGCGGTTTCCGAGGCGGGGCAACAACTTCCGATCGACCAGCCGCTGCCGTCGGCGACCCTCGGCGGGGTGGTGGCCACCGCGACCTCCGGGCCGGGGCGGCACTTCTTCGGCGGGGTGCGCGACCTGCTGATCGGCATCACCGTGGTGCGCGCCGACGGCACTGTGACCACCGCGGGCGGCAAGGTCGTCAAGAACGTCGCCGGCTACGACCTCGGCAAGCTCTACACCGGTTCCTACGGCACCCTCGGCGTGATCACCGAGGTGGTGTTCCGGCTGCATCCGCTGGCCGACGAGCACCGGTGGATCCGCAGCGTCCTGGACGGTCCGCAGGAGGCCGCCGAGACCGTCGCCGCGCTGCGGCGCTGCCAGGAGATGCCCACCGCCATCGAGCTCGACAGGTCCGAAGTGGACGGACCGATCACGGTGTGCGCGCAGCTGGAGGGGCGACCCGCGGCCACCCACGAGCGCGCCGTCCGGCTGGCCGGTGAGATCGGCGGGGAAGTGCTCGAGCGCGCGCCCGAATGGTGGGGGCGGTTCCCGGCCGAGCCGGACGGCAACGCGCTTCGGCTCGGCGTGGAGCCCGCAGCGCTGGCCGAGCTGCTGACCTTCGCCGAGCACGCCGCGCAGGACTCCGGCGTGCCGCTGACGCTGCGCGGTGCCGCCGGGCTGGGCGTGCTGCACGCGGGGATTCCGTCGAGCTGCGAGCCGAAGCTGCTCGGCTCGCTCGTGGAGGGATTGCGCCAGCAAGCCGAATACGCCGTGCTGCTGCGCGGAAATCCCGCCGCGCGCGAAGCCATCGACCCGTGGGGGCCGCAGCCGATCGGCGTGCAGACGCTGCTGCGCCGCGTGAAGGACCAATTCGATCCCGGGCACCGGCTCGCACCCGGTCGTTTCGTGGGAGGAATCTGATGACCGAGACCCCGGCGCACTCCGGAGTGCCGAACGATCCGGGCGCGCCTGCCGAAACCGGCGCCGCGGCCGATCCGGGCCGTCCGGTGCGCCCCGACCACACCGACGTGCTCGGTGCGTTCGACGAGCACCACCCGCCGCAGCAGAACCTCATCGACGATTGCGTCCACTGTGGATTCTGCTTGCCCGCGTGCCCCACCTACGACCTGTGGGGCGAGGAGATGGACTCGCCGCGCGGACGCATCTACCTGATGAAGGAAGGCCTCGAGGGCGAGCCGATGACCGACGCCATGGTCGGTCACATGGACAACTGCCTGGGCTGCATGGCCTGCGTGACCGCGTGCCCGTCCGGGGTGCAGTACGGCACGCTGATCAACGAGACCCGCGCGCAGATCGAGCGCAGGCACGAGCGCGGCCGCTGGGAGAAGCTGCTGCGCACGGCGATCTTCACGGTGTTCCCGTACCCGCGGCGGCTCAAGGCGATGCGCGGACCGCTGGCGCTGTACCAGAAACTGCGCGTCAGTTCGCTGCTGCGGCGCACGGGACTCACCGACAAGCTGCCGCCGCACCTGCGCACCATGGAGTCGCTGGCGCCGCCGATCAGCCGCGCCCCGAAGCTCGGGCGGCGGATCCCCGCGCGCGGGCAGCGGCGCGCCACCGTCGGCATGATCACCGGCTGCGTGCAGAGCGCGTTCTTCCCGGACGTCAACGCCGCCACCGCCCGGATCCTGTCCGCGGAAGGTTGCGACGTCGTGATCCCGCCATCGCAGGGGTGCTGCGGCGCGCTGAGCGAGCACTCCGGCCGCGAGGAAGAGGCGCTGAAGTTCGCGCGGAAGCTGCTGGACACCTTCGAGGAGTCCGATGTGCAGCACATCGTGATCAACTCGGCGGGGTGCGGTTCCACGCTCAAGGAATACCCCCGGCTGCTGCGCGACGACCCGGAGTACGCCGCGAAGGCCGAGCGGTTCGCCGCGAAGGTGCGCGACATCGCGGAACTGCTCACCGAACTCGGCCCGGTCGCCGAACGGCACCCGCTGCCGGTGAAGATCGCTTACCACGACGCCTGCCACCTCAGCCACGGCCAGGGAATCCGCGCCCAGCCGCGAGATCTGCTGCGCGGCATCCCCGGTGTCGAGCTGCGCGAGATCAACCGCGGTGAGCTGTGCTGCGGCTCGGCCGGGATCTACAACCTGCTGCAGCCGCAGGCGGCGGAGGAACTCGGCAACCGCAAGGCCGCCAACGTGCTCGACACCGAGGCGAGCCTGCTGGTGACCGCCAATCCGGGCTGCTCCATGCAGATCCGCACCGCGCTGGAACGCCGCGGCGCCGAGCTGCCGATGGCGCACACGGTGCAGGTGCTCGATGCCGCGATCCGCGGTGTGCCCGCGGAAAAGCTGCTGGCCGCGAGCGGCTGAGGCCGCTTCGCGAACAGAATTCAGCGGTTTCGGCCCCGGTCGCGGCGAAGGCGCCCGGGACCGGCTCCGAAGCCCGGCACGGCGGTGACCCGCCGACCGTCCACGGTGCACCGCAAGGCGGTCCGGTGCACTCGCCCGAACTTCTCGAAACGCCCCTACCACCGGTGAGTCCGCGCGGATATCGTCGCGGCCTCGACACGCTGGCCCGCGCCACAAGGGAGTGGTTGTGTACCAACAGATCCTGGACCCGCTGTTCGGCTCCCTGGGCCTGAGCGCGCTGGCCGCGGCATTGCCGCTGCTGGTGCTGTTCGCGCTGCTGGGCTTCGTGCGGATGACCGCGTGGAAGGCGTCGCTGATCGCGCTCGCCGTTTCGCTGGCGGTCGCGGTGTTCGTCTACCCGATGCCGGTCGACCAGGCGCTGCTGTCGGCCACGCTCGGCGCCGCGTTCGGCTTCTTCCCGATCCTGTGGATCGTGATCAACGCGATCTGGATCTACCAGATGACCGTGACCACCGGGCACTTCGACGTGCTGCAACGCAGCTTCTCCCGGGTCAGCGGGGACCGGCGGATCCAGGCGGTGATCATCGCGTTCTGCTTCGGCGCGCTGCTGGAGGCGCTGGCCGGGTTCGGCACCCCGGTCGCGATCACCACCGTGATGCTGCTGGCTCTCGGGTTCGGCCCGATCACCTCGGCCGTGGTCGCGCTGGTGGCCAACACCGCGCCGGTCGCCTACGGCGCGCTGGCCTCACCGCTGGTGACGCTGGCCAGCGTCACCGACATGCCGGTGGAGCAGCTCGGCGCGATGACGGGCCGGCAGACGCCGGTGCTCGCGGTGATCGTGCCGCTGGTGCTGGTCGGCATCATCGACGGGTTCCGCGGCATCCGGGAAACCCTCCCGGCCACGCTGACCTGCGGGATCACCTTCGGCGTCGTGCAGTTCGCCGCGGCCAACTACGTGTCGGTGCCGCTGACCGACATCATCGCCGCGCTGGTCGCGGCCGGGGCCACCGTGCTGCTGATGCGGGTCTGGACACCGCGCGGCGCCGAGGAGGTCGCGGCGGGCACCGACAACCGCGCCGAAATCCTGCGGGCCTACGCGCCTTACCTGATCGTGATCGCGGTGTTCGTGATCGCCCAGCTCGGACCGGTCGCCGACCTGCTCGACGCGGTCACCGTCAAGTTCGGCTGGCCGGGGCTGGACATCCGCGAACCCAACGGCGAAGCGCTGTCGCTGACCGACTTCAAGTTCGACTGGCTCTCCAGCGCCGGGACGCTGCTGCTGATCGCCGGGATGCTGACCGTGCCCGCCATCGGGATCAGCGCGCGCGGCGCGCTCGGCCGCTACGGCGCGACCTACAAGCAGCTGGCGTGGCCGATCGTCACCGTGATGACGGTGCTGGCGATCGCGTACGTGATGAACACCTCCGGGCAGACCGCGACGCTGGGCACCTGGATGGCCGCGGCGGGCGGGCTGTTCGCGTTCCTCTCGCCGATCCTCGGCTGGCTGGGCACCGCGGTGACCGGCTCGGACACCTCCTCGAACTCGCTGTTCGGGGCGTTGCAGGTCACCGCGGCCGAGAAGGCCGGGATCGAGCCGATGCTGGCGGCCGCGGCGAACGGTTCCGGCGGGGTGCTGGGCAAGATGATCTCGCCGCAGAACCTCGCGATCGCCGCTGGCGCGGTCGGCATGAGCGGGCGCGAGGGCGACATCTTCCGCCGCGTGCTGCCGTTCAGCATCGGGTTCCTGCTGCTGCTGTGCGTGCTGGTCGCGCTGCAGGCGACCCCGGTCCTCGGGTGGATGACCTGGGGCCTCTGAACATCTGTTGAGCTCGTTTTGCAGAACAGACAACACCGGAGCCGAACGCAGGTTCCGAGACGGCCTCTGAGAAACGGATCCGGGCTGTCGCTCGTTCGACCGGGGCAGGGGTTTTCCGGCGCAAGCTGCGGGGAGACCCCGCCCACTCCGGGTCACCATTGACTATGACAGTAATGGTGTAACACTCTGAGTGGAGTACCGGCCGCAACGAGGAGGCACGTCGCCCATGTCCGAGGCGTTCGTCTACGACGCGATCCGCACCCCGCGCGGTCGCGGCAAGCAAACCGGATCGCTGCACGGGACCAAACCGGTCAGCCTGGTCACCGGCCTGATCGATGAGCTGCGCCGCAGGCATCCCGGCCTGGACCCCGAGCTGATCGACGACGTCGTGCTCGGCGTGGTCTCGCCGCTCGGCGATCAGGGCGGGGACATCGCCAAGACCGCCGCGATCGCCTCCGGCCTGCCGGACACCGTCAGCGGTGTGCAGCTCAACCGGTTCTGCGCCTCCGGGCTGGAGGCGGTGAACTCCGCCGCCCAGAAGGTCCGCTCCGGCTGGGAGGACGCGGTGCTGGCAGGCGGCGTGGAATCGATGTCGCGGGTGTCGATGGGCTCCGACGGCGGCGCATGGGCGATGGACCCGGAGACCAACCTGGCGACCTCGTTCGTGCCGCAGGGAATCGGCGCCGACCTGATCGCCACCCTGGAGGGCTTCGACCGCGGCACCGTCGACGCCTACGCGGCCGAGTCCCAGACGCGGGCGGCGAAAGCCTGGGCGGACGGCCGGTTCGCCCGCTCCGTTGTCCCGGTCAAGGACCGCAACGGCCGGACCGTGCTGGACCGCGACGAGCACATCCGCGCGAACACCACCGCGGACAGCCTCGGCGGGCTCAAGTCCTCGTTCGCCGACATCGGTGAGATGGGCGGCTTCGACGCGGTCGCGCTGCAGAAGTACCACTGGGTCGAGCAGATCGACCACGTGCACACCCCCGGCAACTCCTCCGGCATCGTCGACGGTGCCGCGCTTGCGCTGATCGGCAGCGAGGGCCTGGGCGAGCGCACCGGCCTGCGCCCGCGGGCGCGGGTGCTCTCGGCAGCGCTCAGCGGCGCCGATCCGACGATCATGCTCACCGGCCCGGGGCCCGCGGTGCGCAAGGCGCTCGGCAAGGCCGAGATGAGCATCGACCAGATGGACCTCATCGAGATCAACGAGGCGTTCGCCGCGGTGCCGCTGCGGTTCATGCGCGAGTTCGGCGTCCCGCACGAGAAGGTCAACGTCAACGGCGGCGCGATCGCGATGGGCCACCCGCTCGGCGCCACCGGCGCGATGATCCTCGGCACCCTGCTCGACGAGCTGGAACGCCGCGAGCAGCGCTACGGCCTGGCAACTCTGTGCGTCGGCGGTGGCATGGGCATCGCCACCGTCATCGAACGCCTCAGCTGAACCCGGACGCTGCGGCCGCGCGCCGCGCCCGAACCCGCAAAGGACTTCCTCGCATGAGTGATCAGAGCACCATCCGCTGGGAGCAGGACAACGACGGCGTCGTCGTGCTCACCCTGGACGACCCCCAGCAGCAGGCGAACACGATGAACGAGCGCTACGTGCGCTCGATGGACCAGACGCTGGACCGGCTCGAAGCCGAGCGGGACGGCATCACCGGCGTCGTGCTCACCTCCGCGAAGAGCACCTTCTTCGCCGGCGGCGACCTGCACGACCTGATCCGCGTCCGCCCGGACAACCTCGAGCAGTTCGCCGAGACCAGCAACACCACCAAGCGGCAGCTGCGCCGCCTGGAGACCCTCGGCAAGCCGGTGGTCGCCGCGCTCAACGGCACCGCGCTCGGCGGCGGGCTGGAGATCGCCCTGGCCTGCCACCACCGCGTCGCGCTGGACGGGCCGAAGATCCGCTTCGGCTTCCCCGAGGTCACCCTCGGCCTGCTGCCCGGAGCGGGCGGTGTGGTGCGCACCGTGCGCATGATCGGCATCGCGGACGCGCTGCTGGGCGTGCTCACCCAGGGCCAGCGGCTGCGTCCGGGCAAGGCCAAGGACATGGGCCTGATCGACGAGGTCGTCGCTACCGACGCCGAGCTGCTCACCCGCGCCAAGGAGTGGATCAAGGCCAACCCGGAGGCGGCCCAGCCCTGGGACACCAAGGGGCACAAGATCCCCGGCGGCACCCCGACGAACCCGAAGTTCGCCGCGAACCTGCCCGCGTTCCCGGCGAACCTGGCCAAGCAGCTCAAGGGCGCCCCGCTGCCCGCGCCGAAGAACATCATGGCCGCGGCGGTCGAAGGCTCCCAGGTGGACTTCGACACCGCGCTGGAGATCGAAGGCCGCTACTTCGCCGAACTGGCCGCCGGACAGACCGCGAAGAACATGACCAAGGCGTTCTTCTTCGACCTGCAGCACATCAACTCCGGCGGCAGCAGGCCCGACGGGTACGAGACCTGGAAGGCGAGCAAGGTCGCCGTGCTCGGCGGCGGCATGATGGGCGCGGGCATCGCCCACGTCTGCGCCCAGTCCGGGATGCAGGTGCTGCTCAAGGACGTCTCGCTGGAAGCGGCCGAGAAGGGCAAGGCGTACTCCGCGAAGATCCTCGGCAAGGCCGTGGACAAGGGCCGCAAATCCGCCGCGGAGCGCGACGAGGTGCTCGCCCGGATCACCCCGACCGACCGCAACGACCAGCTCGAAGGCTGCGACCTGGTGATCGAGGCCGTGTTCGAGAGCACCGAGCTCAAGCACCGGGTCTACAGCGAGGTCGAGGACGTGATCGACGGTGACGCGCTGATCGCCTCGAACACCTCCACGCTGCCGATCACCGGGCTGGCCGAGGGGGTGCGCCGCCGGGAGGACTTCATCGGCCTGCACTTCTTCTCCCCGGTGGACAAGATGCCGCTGGTCGAGATCATCTGCGGTGAGCAGACCAGCGATCGCGCGCTGGCCAGGGCGTTCGACGTGGTCCAGCAGATCAACAAGACCCCGATCGTGGTCAACGACAGCCGCGGGTTCTTCACCAGCCGGGTCATCGGCACGTTCCTGAACGAGGGCGTCGCGATGCTCGCCGAAGGCGTGCACCCGGCGTCCATCGAGCAGGCCTCCAGCCAGGCCGGTTTCCCCGCCCCGGTGCTGCAGCTGTTCGACGAGCTCACGCTGACCCTGCCGCGCAAGATCCGGGAGGAGACCAAGCGGGCCGTGGAGGCCGAGGGCGGCACGTGGGTTCCGCACCCGGCCGAGGGCATCCTGGACCGGATGGTGGACGAGTTCGAGCGCACCGGCCGGGCAGGCGGCGCCGGGTTCTACGAGTACACCGACGGCGTCCGCGGCGGGCTGTGGCCCGGGCTGGTCGAGCACTTCGGCGCCGGCTCCGGCGATCCGGCCGCGGTCGAGTTCGACGACCTCAAGGAGCGGCTGCTGTTCATCCAGGCCGTCGAAACCGTGCGGTGCCTGGACGAGGGCGTGCTCAAGTCGGTGCCGGACGCCAACATCGGCTCGATCTTCGGCATCGGGTTCCCGGCGTGGGCCGGGGGAGTGGTGCAGTACGTCAACGGCTACCCGGGCGGGCTCGCCGGCTTCGTGGCCCGGGCGAACGAGCTGGCCGAGCGCTACGGCGAGCGGTTCGTGCCGCCGGAGTCGCTGGTGCGCAAGGCCAAGGCCGGGGAGCGCATCGACCTCGGCGAGCCGGATGCCGAGGTCGTCGGAAACACCTCGGCCGCCTGATCAGCGCTTGAATACTTGTCGTTGAGCTCGTTTTGCGTGGGTGGTCGCTTAGCGGAACCTCGGGCGCCGTCTCGCTGCGGGATCTCCTCCTTAAGTAGCGCCCTACTCGGCGTCGGAGCTGTCCTCGCGAGACGACGCCTGAGAACCCGCCGATGGTCGGTTTGCGCAGGTGGCGGAAGCGGCTGACGCCGCTTGAAAGTAGCCAACACCCAGAGCCGAACCTAGGTTCAAAGGCAGGCGCTGAAAAGGGCGCCGGACCGCAAGTCGGTCCGGCGCCCTTTCGCGTTGGTCGCCTCAGCGCTGCGGCAGCTCCGGCAGCGCGTCGGTGGCGTGGCCCGCCGCCGAGCCGAGTTCGCCCGCGAGCGGCAGTTCGCCGGAGGCACCGCGCACGGTCCGCTGCGCGGTCGAGGCCGCGTCGCCGATCGGGGTCTGCTCGGCGACGTCCTGCGCGCCGGAGACCACCTCGGGCGCCTTCGGCAACCCGCCCGCGACGCCGTTGACGACCTGCTCGGGAGCCGAGGTCAGCTCGTCGGCGTGCGTCATGCCGGTGGCCGCCTTCGCGCCGGGCAGCACTTCGGAAGCCTTCGGCAGCCCCACCGCGGGCTCGTCCGAGACGAGCGGGTTGTTCCGCACCACCGGTTGCAGGGCCTTCTCCGGGCGGGCCATCGGCCCGACCGTGTAGCCGTGCACGACGTCGGCCGAGACGGCGGTGTCCGCTGTGGACACACCCTCGTGGGTCTTGCCGCGCGGGCCGATCTCGCCGCGCAGGAAGCTGCCTTCGGGATCGTGCTGCTCGACCAGGCCGGTGTGCTCGGGCTGCACGTCCAAGCCGACGTTCGGCCGGGTCTTGGTCATCCCCAGCAGGCGGTCCTTCTCCAGCCCGACGTGCTGGGCGACTCCGGCGAGCTTGGCGTTCGGCGGCTGCCCGTCGCGGAGTTCACCGGCCGCGCCGTGCGTCGTGCGCACGATGTCGGTGCCGACCTGCTTGACCACGTTCGGCGCGCTCGCGTGCAGGTCCGCGTCCACGCACGGGGCCTTGGTGCTGTTGAACTCGGGCGCCTCCTGGGCGCGGCAGGCGTCGACCGGCGCGCGGAAGCCGATCTCGTCCGGGACCGAGGACAGGTCCGGCTCGGTCAGGTCGGGTGCCGTGGCCGCTCCGGCGGTACCGGCCCCGGCCGCGGCGAATCCCGCGGCCACGACGGCGGCTTGCCAGGTGCGCGTGGTCCAGGGGCGCAAGATCAGTTCTCCTCGATGTCGCTAATGGGGAGGTGATCCCCGGCCCGGCATCGGGGTGCGGTGCCGGGACGGGGACCTGGTGTCGTCCGGCGGCGGCCCGGGCGGGCTGCGGCGGCCCGGACGCATCGGCGGACGATCAACGCGCACCACATCGGCGGCCTCGCGGAAGATCTTGACCCCGTGAGCGGGTACGCCCCTCGATCGAGTGAGTTCGGAATTCTGCCCTGGCGGCGATCGCTTCGCGGAGTTACGAGATCACGCGGGTGGCACCAGGCTGGGGCTGATCAGGGCCATGAGGTGCTGGGTCGCCCGCTCGGCGGTGATCTCGGTGCTGCGCTCCCGCCACAGCGCGAGCCGCTCGCAGGCGCCGATGATCGACTCCGCGAACGCTTCGAGGCGCTCCGGGTCCAGATCCGGGCGGGACGCCTCCAGCAGCCGCGCGGTCAGCCCGGTCTGCTGCGCGCGGGTCTCCTCCACCGCCGAGTCGACCGAGGCGCTCGGGATCGCGGCCTCGCTGCGCAGCAGTGCCCACGCCTGCGCGTGATCGTCGCTGAACCGGAAGAAGGCCAGCAGGCAGTCGTGCAGCAGCGTCTCGTTGTCCGCGGCGTTGGCGGCGGCGACCGTGGTGGCGTCGAGCAGTTCGCGGCGCGCACGCTCGACGCACGCGATGAGCAGGCCTTCTTTGGAGCCGAAGTATTCGTAGAGCATCGGTTTGGACAGCCCGACGCGCTGCGCGATGTCGTCCATGGACGAGGCTTGGTAGCCGCTGCCCGCGAAGACCTCTTCGGCCACGGCGAGGATCTGCTGCTCGCGTTCGGCACGGGGGAGGCGCTTGCGGGGGCCGTTGGTCGTGGAGGTCGCATGCTGCGCGTTCACGACGCAAACCCTACCGGTCGCCGAGCTGACCCTACCGTTGGTAACTTACTCATAGTAGGCTGCCTTCCGGGCAGGCCGGACGCCGAACAGGGAGGACCGCCAATGGCACCCACGCCAGAGCCACAACGGGCACCGCGGCACGACACGTCGGTGATCATCGTCGGTACCGGCTTCTCCGGGCTCGGCACCGCGATCAAGCTCAAGGAAGCCGGCATCGAGGACTTCGTGGTGCTGGAGAAGGACCACGACCTCGGGGGCACCTGGCGGGACAACACCTACCCGGGCTGTGCCTGCGACGTCCCCTCGCTGATGTACTCCTTCTCGTTCGAGCAGAACCCGGAGTGGTCCCGGCTGTTCGCCGAGCAGCAGGAGATCTCCGAATACCTGCAGCGCTGCGCGGACAAGTACGGCATCCGCGAGCACATCCACTACGGCGTCGAATTCACCGGCAGCGAGTACGACGAATCGACCCGCAGCTGGCACGTGGCCACCGCCGACGGGACCGAATACGTCGGCAAGGCGCTGGTCATGGGCGTCGGCGCGCTGCACATCCCCAGCTACCCCGAACTCGACGGCATCGAGCGCTTCCAGGGCGAGGTGTTCCACTCCGCGCAGTGGAACCACGACTACGACCTGCGGGACAAGCGGGTCGCCGTGGTCGGCACCGGCGCCAGCGCCATCCAGTTCGTGCCGCGCGTCGCCGAGCAAGCGGGCAAGTTGCACCTGTTCCAGCGCACGCCGCCGTGGATCCAGCCGAAGCCGGATCAGGAGATCCCGCACAGCGTGCGCAAGTGGTTCCGCCGCGTCCCGGGGCTGCAGCGGGCCGCTCGCACCGCGGTGTACTGGGTGCTGGAGTTCCGCTCGGTCGCGGTGCTGCGCAGCAAGTGGCTCGGCAAGGTCTCCGAGCACCTGGCCAAGCGCTACATCCGGCGCGCGGTGAAGGACCCGGCGACCCGCGAAGCGGTCACGCCGAAGTACGCGATGGGCTGCAAGCGCATCCTGCTCTCCAGCGACTACTACCCGGCGCTGAACCGGTCCAACGTGGACCTGCGCACCGACGGGGTCGCGGAGGTGCGGGAGAACTCCGTGGTCTCCGGGGACGGTCAGGAGCACCCGGTGGACGCGATCATCTTCGGCACCGGGTTCCACGTCACCGACGCGTTCGACCACCTCGACGTGGCCGGGCGCAACGGCTACAAGCTCCGGGACGCCTGGAAGGACGGGATGCAGGCGCACCTGGGCATCACGGTCTCCGGTTTCCCGAACATGTTCTTCCTGCTCGGGCCGAACACCGGGCTGGGGCACAACTCCGTCGTGTTCATGATCGAGTCGCAGATCAACTACGTGCTCAGCTGCCTGCGGCCGATCCTGCGCGGCGACGTCGACCAGGTCGACGTGCGCCAGTCGGTGCAGGACGAGTTCAATGACCGGATCCAGCACCAGCTCTCGGACGCGGTCTGGTCCGCCGGCGGGTGCCAGAGCTGGTACCTGGACGTCAACGGCGTGAACCGCACGGTGTGGCCCGGTTTCACCTGGAACTACTGGCTGCGCACCCGCAAGGCCGACCCGGCGGACTTCGAGATCACCGCGGGTGCGGGGCGGCGTTGAAGCTTCGCACGGCAGTTCGATATACTGTGCGGGTTCGTTGCCGCCACCCCCGGTGAGGACAGCGCGGTCCGGGTCTCAGCTGTTCGGGCCGCAGCTCTCCGACTCGGGGGCACCCTGAGCTGGGGGCTGTCATGTCCAAGGCCCGCGCGTTGTCCACCGACGAGATCCGCGGACTCCGGGAAGAGCTGTCCGGTGGCGGCACGCCGACGGTGTGGTTCACCGCTTCGGCGGTCGGCGTCCCGGAGGGGCGGTCCGGCAAGGTGATCGCGCTCGACGAGCCCGCCGAGGGCGATTTCATCCAGGTCCGCCCGGCCGGGTCGAAGGACGTGCTCTCGTTCTCGGCGGCCGAGGTCACGCTGGTCAAGCCGCCGCGCAAGCGCAAGGAGCCGGAGCAGGCGGGGGCGAAGGCGACGAGCCCGGCCAGCACCGGTTCGGCCGGTGTCGCCGCCGCGTCCGGTGGCGGTCCCGCGTCCGGCGGCGGGGCTGCCGGTTCGGGCAAGGCCGGGGAGAGCGCGACCGGTGCCGGGAGCAAGCCGACGACGCAGCGCGATGGCTCCGCCAAGGCGGGCAACGCCCCGAAGACGGCCGCGAAAGCGCCGGCGTCCGCGAACTCGCAGGCCGCGGACCAGAAGGCCGTCGGCAGTGCCGCGCGGCGCAAGCCGAAGTCGCCGGCGGGCGCCACCGTGGTGCTCACCGCGGACGAGGCCGGGCAGTGGAACGTCGAGGTCAGCACCGGCAAGAAGCGGGTGCTGCGGCCCACGCCGGTGACCGCCTCCGCGGTCGCGCAGGCGGCCAAGTCGCTGCACTCCGATGTCGCAGCCGCGGTGGAGCCGCTGCTGGAGGCCGCCCGCGATCAGCAGCGGGACCGGGTCGAACAGCTGCAGCGGGAGC
The DNA here is from genome assembly GCF_016526145.1 of Saccharopolyspora galaxeae. Classification (GTDB taxonomy): domain Bacteria; phylum Actinomycetota; class Actinomycetes; order Mycobacteriales; family Pseudonocardiaceae; genus Saccharopolyspora_C; species Saccharopolyspora_C galaxeae. The sequence continues at coordinate 28,696 of NZ_JADDUE010000016.1, read as the reverse complement.
TGGCCGAGGCGCAGCGCAAGCTGGACGAACTCGCCGATTGATCCCGCGGGCGGGCGCGCCTGCGGATCGGGGCCCCGCTGCGCACATCGCTGCCGGGAAGCTCTCTAGAATCGGAATCGTGAAGCGCAAGCTGCTGACCCCGCGTTGGATGGCGCTGCACGCCCTGTTCGTCGTCGCCACGATCGCGACGGGTTTCCTGGCGGTGTGGCAGTGGGACCGCGCGCACGACGCCGGCGGCAGCTTCCAGAACCTGGGCTATGCCTTGCAGTGGCCGCTGTTCGGCGTGTTCACGGTGTGCCTGTGGGTGTGGCTGATCCGGATGGAATCGCGCGCCGGCCCGGACGCCGAAGCCGCGAAGGCGGATCTCCCGGACGAGTCCGGCGCGGCGGCCGCTACGCCGAGCACGCGACGCCGCCCGCTGGTGCCGCCGCCCGCGTCCTCGGTCGACGAGGACGAGGACCCGGAACTGGCGGCCTACAACCGCTACCTCGCCGAACTGGACGAAGCCGACCGGCGGGACCGCTGAGCGCCGCGCTCAGTTGAACGTGATGTCCCCGCGGATCTCGTTGGTCTGCACCAGGTTGCGCACGTCGCCGGAGTTCTGGTTCACCACGTGACCCGAGGCGGTCATCTCCTTGTGCACCTCGCCGCCCGCTTCGCGCAGCTGCTCGCGGAAGTCCGGATCGTCCCCGGCGACCCGGTCGAGCCGTTCGGCCAGCGCGGTGATCTGCGGGCGCTGCGCACCGGGCGCCTCGGCGGCCTCCAGCGCGGCCAGCGTCTCGGTGTCCTCGCTGCGCCTGCGCAGCAGTCCGCGCACCTTTTCCAACGCGCTCTTCGCCGCGGCCCCGAGTGCGACGGCGGCCTGACCGCCGAGGGCGGTCGCCAGGGAATCAAAGAACGGGTCCATCGGCTCCTCCGCTTCGGCTCGAAGTGACCAAGTGTAGTCGATCGAGCACGTGGTCCGGCGCATTCCGGCGTATCGGCCTGCGAGTACGTTTTCCCCGCGGTGCGGGGGAGAACGCCGCCGCGCTGATCGGCCGCGGCGACCGATGTGATATCAACGAAAGGACCGGCGAGGCACCCGGGAAGAGCCGATCTCGGTCGGGCTGCCGGACCGCCGGGGCCGCCTGGTCCGAGCATCGGGCCTGCGCTCCCGGTGCAGATCGAGCCTTCGCGACGTGTGGTGATTGGGGCTGGAGTGCGCAGCGGCGTGCTGTTGAAGATGTTCGGGCTGTGCGTCCTGGCCGGTGTGCTGGTGGCGTTCCTGATGATGCCGATGGCCTCCGGCGCGGGCGCCGTGGTCAACCAGACCACCGACGCGATGGCGAGCATGTCCAGTTCGCTGGCCAAGCGCGACATGCCGCAGGTCTCGACGGTGACCGACCGGGACGGCAAGCCGATCGCGCACTTCTTCAAGGACTACCGCGTCGAGACCAAGCCGGAAGAGGTTCCGGAGAACATGAAGTCCGCGATCACTTCGGTCGAGGACAAGCGGTTCTGGAACCACGGCGGCGTGGACTGGCAGGGCACCATGCGCGCGATGGCCAGCAACGCGGGCGGCGGTTCCACCCAGGGCGCCTCCACGATCACCCAGCAGTACGTGAAGAACTACCTGGTGCACGTGGTCGCCAAGAACGAGGTCGACGCCGAGCGGGCCAAGGAGACCACCATCGCCCGCAAGCTGCGCGAGGCGAAGATGGCCGTCGAGCTCGAGCGGACCATGACCAAGGAGGAGATCCTCACCGGTTATCTGAACGTGGTCCCGTTCGGCAACCAGACCTTCGGCATCGGCGCCGCGGCGCGGACCTACTTCAACACCACGCCGGACAAGCTGACCGTGTCGCAGTCCGCGCTGCTGGCCGCCATCGTGAACCAGCCCGGCTCGCTGAACCCGGAGACCAATCCGCAGGACGCGATCCAGCGCCGCAACACGGTGATCGACCTGATGACCGATCCGCACAACCGGTACGTGCTCACCAAGGAGGACGCCGAGAAGGCCAAGGCGGAGCCGCTGGGCGTGGCCTCGCCGCTGGGCCGGCCGCCGAACGGCTGCGTCGGCCTCGGTGACGGCACCACCGACGGGTTCTTCTGCGAATACCTGCGGGACTACCTGGAGAAGTCCGGCATCGACGACGACAAGCTGGAAACCGGCGGCTACACGGTGCGCACCACGCTGGACCGCCGTGCCAGCGACGCTGCCAAGCAGGCCGCCGAGAAGCAGGTGCCGACGCAGACCGAAGGCATCGCCAACGCGATGGCCGCCGTCGAGCCCGGTGACAAGCACCAGGTCCGTGCGCTGGTGGCGAACCGGGACTTCGGCAACAACCCGAGCGCGGGCCAAACCGCCTACGACATCGTCAGCCGGGTGCAGCCCTTCGGCGCGGGCTCGATCTACAAGGTGTTCACCGCCGCTGCGGCGATCAACCAGGGCAGGAGCATCTTCGACACGATCGACGTGCCACCCAGCTACACCTCGCAGGTGTTCAAGAACGGCACCGCGCCGTACACGGTGAGCAACGCCGAGGGGGTGCAGCCGGGGCCGCGGACGTTGCAGATGGCGCTGGCGACCTCGCCGAACACCGCCTTCGTCAAGCTCGAGGAGCAGGTCGGGCTGAACAACGCCGTGGACATGGCCTCGAAGCTCGGGCTGCGGCAGGGCATGAACGGGGTGAACAGCAGCGGCAGCACGCTCGACGAGGACGGTTCCAACGGCCCGTCGCAGGCCGAGGCGGTCAAGCGCAACAACCGCGGCGCGTTCACCCTCGGCTACACGCCGACCAGCGTGCTGGAGCTGTCCAACGTCGCGGCGACGATCATGAGCGGTGGCAAGTGGTGCCCGCCGACGCCGGTCGAAGAGGTCACCGACCGCAACGGCAACCCGGTGCCGCTGAAGGAAGCGCCGTGCGAGCAGGTGATCTCGCCGCAGGTCGCGGGTCAGCTGGCGCAGGGCATGAGCCTGGACGACAAGGTCGGTACCTCGAAGCAGGCCGCGCAGGCCGCGGGCTGGAACCGGCCGCTGATGGGCAAGACCGGGACCACGCAGGAGCACAAGTCGGCCGCGTTCCTGGGTGCCACGCCGCAGATGGCCGGTGCGGTGCTGACCTACGCCGACGGTTCCAGGCCGCGCGGGATCTGCGACAGCGGCGGCGACGCACCGCCGTTCCTGTGCGGTGAGGGCAACATCTACGGCGGCAAGGTCCCGGCGCGGACCTGGTACGACGCGATGATGCAGGTCCACGCGCCGCTACCGGTCGTGCCGCTGCCGGGAGGCTGACCGGCCGGGTGATCCGTCACGAAGCACCCCGCTGCGGAGAGTTCCGCGGCGGGGTGCTTTTGCGTGCGTCGGAATCGCTCACCGGCTGCCGCCGACCGAGGCGGAAACGTCGTGCTGCGAACGTTCCCCGCGCGGAGCGGTCCTGCGCGCTCGCCGACCGCCCCGGAAAGCCTTGGCACCGGCCGACATTCAGGGAGATGGTCGGGGTAGGCGCCAGCGCCCGGATCACCTCAGCGGCGGCTGAGGCGCCGGACGCCGCGCGAAATGCCCGCGCTCTGCTGCGGCAGCTCGACCGGCAGTTTCCGCAGCAGCGCCAGCACCAGGATCGCGAGCGCGAGCACTATCCAACCGGACCAGCCGAGCAGTCCGGTCGTGACGCTGTCGACCGGGCTCCCCGCCGCGCTGAACAGCAAGCCGAGCCCGGCCGCGGAGTTGAGGAAGCCGTGCGCGATCGCGGCGGGCCACACGCTGCGCGACGCCAGCCGCAGCCAGCCCAGCAACGCGCTGGTCAGCACGCCGTAGCAGCCCATCATGATGAACGCGACGACGATCGGAGCGCTCGGGTAGTTGTAGCCGAGCACCAGCAGCGGCCCGTGCCACAGCGCCCACAACACGCCGGTGATCAGGAAAGCCGCGGGCTGGCCGAGCGGCAGCAGCGCCCGCGTCAGGTAGCCGCGCCAGCCGAGTTCCGCGCCGAACGCCGGGATCACGTTCAACCACCCCAGCAAGAACACCTGCAGCAACTGGTCCAGCGCCAGCTGTCCCGGCGTGATCCCCTCGGCAGGCCCGTAGGTCTCGGCGAGCCCGGAGAACCCGAACCAGTCCGCCCGGTACACGCCGAGCATCCAGCCGACCACCAGCGCCAGCAGTGCCAGCACCGCGGGCCCGAACCAGGCGATCAACGCGTATCCCCACCAGCGCCGGAATCCGCCTTCGCTGGTGATTCCCAGCTCCCTGGCGATCGAATCGCGCGGACTGATCCACTTTTGCACGACGATCCCGGCCAGCGCGGGCGCGGACATCATCCCGAGGATGATCACCGGTGCCCAGCCGGAGGTGAGTCCGGTACCGGTCAGGAACAGCGGGATCGTCAGCGGCCAGGCCACCAGGTAGCTCAGCCCGACGAAGCTCACCGTCCCGCGGACGTCGACGTGATCGTGTTCAGCGCTCACTCCTACATCTTGCCAAGGCGAGGCGGTCGAGCCGCTGTGACGTGCGAGGCGGTCGAGCCGCGGCGACATGCAAGCATGGGCGGATGACCAGCTTGCTCCCCTCCACGCAACGCGCCCTGTTCCGGCGATTGGCCGTCGAGCAACGGCAGAACCGCATCCCGTCGCTGGTGGCCGGTCTCGTGCGGGACGGCGAAGTGCTCTGGTTCGGCGGCAGAGGCGCGGTCGAGGGCGCCGAGCCCACAGCGGACACCCAGTACCGCATCGGCTCGATCACCAAGACCTTCGTGGGCGTGCTGGTGCTGCGGCTGCGCGACGAGGGCAAGTTGCGCCTGACCGACACGCTCGACGAGCACCTGCCGGGCACCGCGGTCGGCGATCGCAGCATCGCGCGGCTGCTCACGCACACCACCGGCATGAGCGCGGAACCGCAAGGCCCGTGGTGGGAACGCACTCCCGGCGGTTCGCCGCAGGACCTGCTCGCCTCGATCGACGAGTCCGCGCTGCGTCCGCCGCCGCAGCACGGTTTCCACTACTCCAACACCGGCTTCGGCGTGCTCGGCGAGCTGGTCTCGCGGCTGCGCGGCAGGTCCTGGTTCGCGGCGGCGGAACAGGAGATCCTGCGTCCGCTCGGGATGGACCGGACCTCGTTCGGCCCGCAGGCGCCGCACGCCAAGGGTTTCGCGGTGCACCCGTGGGCGGACGTGCTGCTGCCGGAACCCGCCGAGGACCACGGCGCGATGTCCCCGGCAGGCCAGCTCTGGTCCACTGTGGACGACATGTTGCGCTGGGCGCGGTTCGTGGACGGGGACACCGGCGAGGTGCTGCACCCGGACACGGTGGCCGAGATGCGCGCACCCGGTGCCGTGGACGACGGGGACGTGTGGCGTGCGGGCTACGGGCTCGGTCTGCAGCTCGTGCGGGACAACGGGCGGCGGCTGGCCGGGCACACCGGTTCCATGCCGGGATTCCTCGCCACCGTGATGACCGATCCGGCGCAGTCGACCGGCGCGGTGTTCATGGCCAACAGCACTTCCGGCGTCTCCGGCGGGCTGATCACCGACTTGCTGAACATCCTGGACGAGCACGAACCGCGCATCCCGCAACCGTGGACACCGAGCGCGGTGAGCCCGGAACTGCTGGAACTCACCGGCCAGTGGTATTGGGGTCCGACGCCGTACGTGCTGCGCGTGCTGCCGGAGGGGCTGCTCGACCTCGTCCCGTGGCAGGGGCGCGGGCGCGCGTCCCGCTTCCGCCCCAACTCGGACGGAACGTGGACCGGGATGGACGGCTACTACTCCGGTGAGCTGCTGCGCATCGGACGCGATGCCGACGGCGTTCCGAGCCACCTGGACCTGAGCACGTTCATCTTCACCCGCACTCCTTACGACCCGGCCGCACCCGTTCCCGGCGGCGTGCAGGAGTGGCGTTCCGGCGAATGAGTCCCACCTGCGGCCGATCCGCGCCACCTCCTGATCAGGTTAGCCTGGCCTTCACTCGTGGAGGTGTGCATGGATCAGCCCAGGACCGTGACCGCGCCGGAGGAGCTTCGCGCCGAGTTGCCCGCGGACGCCGCTACGACCGCACGAGTCGGCCGATGGCGCGGGCGGATCGAGGACGTGCTCGCCGGGCGGGACGACCGGGTGCTCGCCGTGGTCGGCCCGTGCTCGGTGCACGACCTCACCGCCACCCGGCGGTACGCGGCTCGGTTGCGGGATCTGGCGGACGGGCTCAGCGGTGAACTGCTCGTGGTGCTGCGCAGCTTCTTCGAGAAACCGCGCAGCACGGTCGGTTGGACCGGCTTGTTCACCGACCCGGCGCTGGACGGCGGTTCGGACGTGGAGCGCGGGATGCGGTCGGCGCGCCGCCTGCTGCTGGACGTCGCCGAGCTGGGACTGCCTGCCGCGACCGAGTGGGTCAGCCCGTTCGCCCCCGCCTACCTGGCCGACCTGGTCGGCTACGGCACGATCGGCGCCCGCACCGTGGAAAGCCAGCCGCACCGGCAGCTCGCCGCGGCGCTGCCGATGCCGGTCGGCATGAAGAACGGCACCACGGGCTCGTTGCGGGCGGCCGTCGACGCGGTGGTCGCCGCTCGGCACCCGCACGGATTTCTCGGCATCGGCCCGCGCGGCAGCGTGGCCTGGACCAGCGCCACCGGGAATCCCGGCGCACACGTGGTGCTGCGCGGCGGCGTGAGCGGGCCGAACTACGACGCGATCTCGGTGCACCGCCTGCTGCGGCGGTTGCGGACGGCCGGATTGCCGGAGGCCGTGGTGATCGATGCGAGCCACGGCAACAGCGGCAAGGACCACGCTCGGCAGCCGGGCGTGGTCGGCGACATCGGTGCTCAGCTCGCGTCCGGGAACCGGGCGATCCGCGGCGTGATGGTGGAGAGCTTCCTGGTTCCGGGCAGGCAGGACGTCCTGCCCGGCCGCGCGCTCACCGAGGGGCAGAGCATCACCGACTCCTGCTTGGGCTGGGACGACACCGCGGAACTCCTGCGGCGGCTGGCCGCGGCCGTGCGGGCGCGGCGGCGGACCGGCGACCTCGTCGACTGGCTCGCGCTCGCCTGAACCGTGGAGGCGCAGCGGGCCGTGCGGCAGGGGAGCCGTTGCTCAGCCGGTGCGATCTGCCCAGCGGCGCATCGCGTAGCTGACCAACGTGATCAGCATCTTCTTGGCCGACTCCCGGCTGCGCGCGTCGCAGCGGATCACCGGAACGTCCTCGTCGAGAGCGGCCGCCTCGCGCACCGCCGCGACCTCGTGGTGCAGCACGTCGTCGAAGCCGTTCAGCCCGACCACGTACGGCAGGTCGCGCGATTCCAGGAAGTCGATCGCCGGGAACGAATCCGCCAGCCGCCGGGTGTCGGCGAGCACGATCGCGCCGATCGAGCCGCTGACCAGGTCGTCCCACATGAAGTAGAACCGGTTCTGGCCGGGGGTGCCGAACAGGTGCAGCTGCAGGTCGTCGTCCAGGCTCACCCGGCCGAAGTCCATGGCGACCGTGGTGGTTCGCTTCGCCGGGGTGTAGCCGACGTCGTCGATGAGCTTGCCGGACTCGCTCAGCTCGGCTTCGGTGTTGACCGCCCGGATGTCCGACACCGCGCGCACGAAGGTCGTCTTGCCGACGCCGAAGCCCCCGGCGATCAGGATCTTGACCGCGGTGGTGCCGCCGGAGTCCACCGGAACGCGGTGCGCGACCGGCGCGTCCGCGGCGGCCTCGAATCGGGAGTTCCCGAGCTGGGTGCCCTCGAGCTGGGGGCCGTCGACCTGCGTCATGCGCGCGGACCGGGGATCGGCTCGGCGTGTTCGGCGCGCAGCTGCGGGGTGAGCCGTTGCCCTGCGCGTTCGACCAGCATCGTCATCTCGTAGGCGACCAGTCCCATGTCGCAGCGCGGCGAGGCCAGCGCGGTCAGGCATGAGCCGTCGCCGATGCCCATCTGGATCAGCATCCCGTGCTCCATCTCCACGATGGTCTCGGTGACCTCGCCTGCCGCGAAGCACCTGGCGGCGCCCTGGGTGAGGCTCAGCAGCCCGGACGACACGGCGGCGAGCTGGTCGGCGCGGTCGTCCGGCAGCCGTTGCGACGCGGTCAGCAGCAGTCCGTCCGCGGAGACCACGACAGCGTGCGCGACGCCGGGTACGCGCTCGACGAAATCGCTGACCAGCCAATCGAATTGGGCAGAGCCGGATCGGTGATCGTTCATTGGACCGTCCTCATCTTCGCCCGTTTGCACAGACCGCAGCGCCTGCCGACCGCAACGGCCGAGCGGGCTTCGGGGGCGCGGTCGCGTCGGGGCGTTCGCCGCCGGATGGAGGTTTCCGGCTGGTCGGCGCTGCGGTTCGCGGTTCGAGGGTTCGCGGTTCGAGTTCGTTCGGGGTTCGGCAAATACGTGCTGCGGAGATCCTTGGCGCCGGAAACTTTATCGCACCGGTCGAACTCGTCCGGATCTTCGCGCGGACCCGGCTGACCTGCTCGTTCGTCCGGATCTCGGAAGATGTCGGTCGTTCGGCGGGGCATTTCCGGCCGAGGTGGGCACCGATAGTGCTGGGATTCCGGCCGATTTCGCGGGCGCTGCGTCACCCGTTCGTGTAAACGATTATGCAGCGTGATCGACCGCGCTGGTTCCCGGCGTTCTCCGCAGCGATCCGCCGCCTTTCCGGCAGAGCCCGTATTGCACTGCGGATTCCCGTTGCGCGCCGAGGCGCCGGAGGTTCCGGGGAAGACTCCGGCGCCGCGCTCGCGGTCGTCGCGAATTTCATCATTACGTGTGGCTCGGCTCGTCGCGGAACAACCTCACGGGAGTCCGGGGCCGGCGCAGCGCACGTCCCGTCCGGGCAGCTCCCCGGTCAGCAGGTACCGCGCGGCGGTCCCGTCCAAGCAGGCGCTGCGCTGGCTGGCGAACGCGCCGTGCGAGTAGCTCTCGTCCAGCACGGCGATCCGCGAACCGGGCAGCTCGTCGCGCATCCGCAGCGCACCGTCCAGCGGTGTCGTCGGATCGTGCTCGGCCTGGGTAAGCAGCACCGGCGGCATCGCCGGATGCCCGAAGCGCGGCGTTTCCCGCGGAGGCGCCCAGAAGGCGCAGGTGGTGGCTTCCAGGCCGGTCAGCACCGGCTGCGGATCGGCGGCGCGCAGCGCCCGCACCGAACCGATCACCTCGGCCGGTGTCGGCCGCCTGCTGTCGGCGCACTTGACCGTTCGCAGCGCGGCCTCGTAGTTGCGGTCGTCCTCCGCCGACAGCTGCGCGCCGTCACCTGTGCGCAGCAGGTGGGCGAGGGCTTCGGCGAACGGCTTCCACCGCTCGGTGCGCGAGAGCGCGCGGTAGACGGCGCGGTCGAACTCGTCGGCACCCAGCTCGCCCGCGGGCAGCCGATCGCGCGCCGCCAGGTAGTGCGCGCGCACCGCGTCCCGATCGGCGCCGAGGCCGAACTCGGGATGTGCCGCGATCCAGTCGAACAGCACGTCGCGCTGGCGGATCATGGCGAATCCCTGCCGCACGTCGAACCGGTGCCACTGGTCCGGCCCGACCACGCTGTCCAGCACCATGCGCCCGGTGCGCCGCGGGAACTCGGCCGCGTAGGCGGCGCCGAGATAGGTCCCGTAGGAGACGCCGAGGTAGTTCAGCTTCGGTTGGCCCAGCGCGTTCCGGATCCGGTCCATGTCGCGGGCGGTGTTCGCGGTGTTGATGTGCTCCAGCTCGGCTCCGGCACCGCGGGCGCAGTCGTCGGCGAGCCGGCGGAGCCCGTCGAGGTAGGCCCGCTCCTCCGCGGGCCCGGCAGGCACCGGATCGGGGCGCGGATGCTCGAACAGGCCACCGGCGGGGCCGCAGTCGACCGGCGCGCTGCGGCCAACTCCGCGCGGATCGAAACCGACGATGTCGTAGGCGCGGCGCACGGAATCGGGCAGTTGGGCGCGTTTGCTCTCCGCGTAGTCCAGGCCGGTGCCGCCTGGACCACCGGGGTTGACCAGCAGTGCGCCGCGGTGCTCGGACTCCGGGCCGGAAGCGCGGATGCGCGAGATCGCGATGGGGATCTGCGGCCCGTCCGGCCGCGCGTAATCCAGCGGAACCCGTACTTGTCCGCATTGGACTTCGGGGGAGTCGGTCACGTCCGGCGGGCAAGGTCCGAAGTGGACGGTCTCCGGTGTCGCCGTCGCTGGCGCGGCGGAGTCAGCTGGCCCGGGTCCTGCGGGTGGGGCCGCAGGTGCGGCCGAGCTGAGCAGCGGGATGAGCAGTGCGCCGGAGAGCGCACGAGCAGCAGTGATCACTACGGGTGACTCCATCGTTACCTGAATGGGGTTTGCGAAGCTCTATTGAACATGATTATCGTTACTGTCCGCTGCTGGCAATCGGGCGGATGGAGTCGAAGTGGGTCACCTGCTGATGGTGGAGAGCTGGGTCGGAGCGATGAGCACGCTGCTGCCCCGCGGCATACGGGAATCCGGGCACCACTTCAGCTTTCTGACCAGGGACGTGCACCACTACTTGCGCGCCTGGCAGCAACCCGGTGCGCACCCGCTGCTCGGTGCCCGCAACGTGCTCGGCAGCGAGACCAACGAACTGCCGGAACTGGTCGAGCACGTCGCGGGCCTGCAACCGGCGCTCGGCTTCGACGGCGTGCTGACCTCGTGCGACTACTACCTGGTCGCCGCCGCGCACATCGCCGAACGACTCGGCCTGCCCGGCTCCCCGCCGCAAGCGGTGGAAGCCGCCTGCAACAAGGACCGCACCCGGCTCGCGCTGCGCGAGGCCGGCGTGCCCGGACCGGCGTTCGCGCTCGCCGACAGCCCCTCCGGGCTGGTCGAAGCCGCGACCGCGCTCGGCTTCCCGCTGGTGGTCAAGCCGGTCGACCTGTGCGCGGGGATGTTCGTGCGCAAGGTCGCCGACGCCGACGAGTTGCGCGCGGCAGCGGGCGATCTGGCCGGTTTCCCGGTCAACGCGCGCGGTCAGCGCCGCAGCAGCACCGTGCTGCTGGAGGAACTGCTCACCGGCCCGGAAGTGAGCGTCGAAGCCGTCACCGCGCGCGGGCGCACCACCGTCGTCGGCGTGACCGACAAGAGCGTCGCCGGTTCGCCCTGGTTCGTCGAGACCGGGCACATGTTCCCCGCCGATCTGGACGCGGCCGTCGAGCGCGAGGTCACCGCGACCGCCGTCGCCGCGATCGAGGCGCTGGGCCTGGACAACACCGTCACGCACACCGAGATCAAGCTGACCCCGGACGGTCCGCGCGTGGTCGAGGTCAACCCGCGTCCGGCGGGCAACCAGATCACCGAGCTGATCCGCCGGGTCGCGGGCATCGACCTCCCGGCCGTGCACGCGCAGCTGGCCCTCGGGGAAGAGCCCGCGCTGCGCGAGGTCCGCACCGGTGCCGCGAGCGCTGCGATCTCCTTCCTGCTGCCGCCGCGGCCCGGGCCGGTGCACGAGATCCGGGGCGCCGAGCAGGTCGCCGATGCGACCGGTGTCGTGGACTTCGCGTGCAAGCAGCAAGGCCACGTCGCGGGCGCGGCGACCAGCAACAACAACTACCTCGGGCACGTCATGGTCACCGACCCGCTGCTCGGTGCCGCGCGCTCGCGCGCGGAAGCCGCCATCGCCGCGCTCGACGTCGTCTACGCCGAAGACCGGGTCGGGGCATGAGCCCGGAGCCGGGGTCGCTGGACGAGTTAGCAGCGGTCGTAGCGGACGGAGCGGCCGGGGACGCGATCGCGCACGCGGAGGTGAGCGTCGGTTTCCTGACCCAGCAAGGGGTCCGGCACGCCGGACGCGAGCGCGGCTACCGCAACCACGTGCTGAGCCTGCGGGTCGAGGACGCCGTCGGATCGTGCGCGGTGGAACCGGGTGCGCTCACCGACGAGCTGGTCGTCGACTGCGCCGGGGCGCCGGTGCGCGAATTGCTGCGGCACGACGAGATCGCGGTGCGGATCGCCGCGCTCGACGCCTACCTCATGTGGCGCCGCCCGCACCACGAGCACGCCGAGCAGGTCGTCGTGCAGCGCGGCACTTCGTTGCAGAAGTCCTTGCAGCGCGCGGAATCCGTCGTGTCGCTGCTGCCGCCGGGCGTGCGCCGGGTGCTGGTGATCGGAGTGGTCAACTCGCTGCTGCAACGGCTGCGCGAGCGCGGCATCGACTACCTCCCGTGCGACCGCAAAGGCGGCGAAACGGAGTGGGGCGAGCCGATCGGCACCGCCGCGATGTCCGAAGTGGACGGATGCGACGCGGTGCTTGCCTCCGGCATGGTCGCAGGCACCGGCACCTTCCCGCCGCTGCTCGAACATTGCCGCCGAACCGGCAAACCGCTCGCACTGTTCGCCCAGACCGGTAGCGCCGCCCTGCCGTGGTTCATCGGCTCCGGGGTCACCGCCGTGTCCGCCGAGCCGTACCCGTTCTTCTGGCTCGACGGCGGGCCCACCGCGATCTACCGGTACTCGACCGCACCGCAGGAGGACGTTCGTTGACCGAGCCGACCAACCCGGGTCTGCTGTCGCTGCTGCGGGGAACGCCGCTGGCGCACGTGCACACCCCGCTGCCGGACCAGCACCCGGGCTTCTGGGCGAAGCTGGAATGCCTCAGCGCGGGCGGGATGAAGGCGCGGGCGGCGGTGTCGATGCTGCGCGGAGCCCGGTCGCGCGGCGAACTCCGGCCCGGTGCGCCCGTCGTGGAGTCCACCAGCGGCACCCTCGGCGTCGGGCTGGCCTTCGCCGGGCAGGCGCTGGGACACCCGATCGTCCTGGTCGTGGACCGCGAGCTGGAAAGCAGCATGCGCTCGCTGCTGCGCGCGCACGGCGCCCGCGTGGAGGTGGTCGACCGGCCGCACCCGGTGGGCGGGTGGCAGCAAGCACGGCTGGAGCGGGTCCGCGAGCTGTGCGCGGAGCTGCCCGGTGCCTATTGGCCGGACCAGTACAACAACCCGGACAACCCGGCCGGATACCACGGACTCGCCGAGGAGATCGTGGCGGAACTGGGCGCCGCTGACGTGCTGGTGTGCAGCGTCGGTTCCGGCGGGCACAGCGCGGGCGCGGTTCGCACGCTGCGGCGGCATTGGCCGCGGCTGCGGCTGATCGGAGTGGACACGGTCGGCTCCACCATCTTCGGCCAGCCTGCGCGGCACCGGATCATGCGCGGGCTCGGCAGCAGCATCTTCCCGCGCAACGTGGCTTACGGCGAGTTCGACGAAGTGCACTGGGTCGGTCCCGGTGAGGCCGTCGACTCCTGCCGCAGGCTGGCCGCGCACTCGTTCGTCAGCGGCGGGTGGAGCACCGGGGCGGTCGCGCTGGTCGCGGCGTGGGCGGCCCGGCGCGAAGTGGGAACGCGGGTCGTCACGGTCTTTCCGGACGGGCCGCAGCGCTACCTGGACTCGATCTTCAACGACGACTTCTGCCGCGCGAACGGGCTGCTGGACCGGCCGATCGCGAATCGTCCGGTCGAGATCGCGCACCCGCAGGCGCTGGAAGTGCACGGGTGGGCGCGCTGCCGAGCGGTGCACGACCCGGCGTCGGCGGTGGAGGTGCCAGCATGAGAATCCGTTGGCACAGCGAGAAGTTGCAGCTGCGCGAACCGTTCCGGATCTCGCGCTCGGTGATGCATGAACGCGGTGCGGTGTGCGTCGAGCTCTCCGACGGCGAGCACGTCGGGCGCGGCGAAGCCGTCACCAGCGTCTACTACGACCTGGATGAAGCACGGATCATCGAGCAGCTCGCCGGGTTGCAGCCGGCGGTGCAACGCTGCGACGACCCGGCCGACTTCCTCGGCGAGCTGCCCGCGTGGTCGGCGCGGCTCGCCCCCGGCGTGCTGTCCGCTGTGGACGCTGCGCTGCACGAGCTGCTCGCGCTGCGCAACGGAATCGCGGTGCACGAGCTGCTCGGCGCGCCGCCGCCCGGGGACGTGCCCACCGCCTGCACCATCGGGATCGTGCCGGCCGAGCAGGCGGTGCGGACCGCGGTCGACCTCACCGAACAGGGCTTCCGCGTCCTCAAGCTCAAAATCGGTGCTGCTGCCGGGGAGCGCGGGGGAGACGACCTCAGCAGGCTCGCGGCGATCCGCGCCGCGGCACCGAACGCCCGGCTCCTGCTCGACCCGAACGGTGCGTGGGAACCCGAGCAGGCGCTGCGGTTCCTCGAAACCGCCGAGCAGTACGGCGTTTCCGCCGTGGAACAGCCCATCGCGCCCGGCGACAAGGAACGGCTCGGCTGGGTGGCGCAGCGCAGCCCGATCCCGGTGATCGCCGACGAGGACGCGGCGTCGCTGGCGGACGTGCGCGAACTCGGTTCGTCGGTGCACGGCGTGAACATCAAGCTCGCCAAATGCGGTGGCTTGCAGGCGGCGAGTGAACTCATCGCGACGGCGCGGGGCGCCGGTGTGGACGTGATGCTCGGCTGCCTGGTCGCGAGTTCGCTCGGCATCGCGCCCGCGGTGCACCTGGCTGGCCTGGCCGGCTGGGTCGATCTCGACGGGCATCTGCTGCTCGCCGAAGACCCGTGGGAGGGCATCGGCGGCACCGACGGCGTGCTGCGGCTCAGCGGCGAACCGGGGTTGGGCGTGCGCCCGAGGCGGACGTTATGAGCACGTGGCGGCTGATCCGCAGCTTTCCGCTGGCGGTGCAGGTGCTGCTGGTCAACCAGCTCGGCGTGAACACCGGCTTCTACCTGCTCATCCCTTACCTGTCCGGGTACCTCGGGCACGACCTGGGGATGTCCGCGGCGCTGGTCGGGGTGGTGCTGGGGGTGCGCAACCTGAGCCAGCAGGGGCTGTTCCTGCTCGGCGGCACCGCATCGGACCGGCTCGGCGCGCGCGGCGTGATCATCGCTGGTTGCGCGCTGCGCACGGTCGGGTTCGGGCTGTTCGCGCTCGGGACCTCGCTGCCCGTGCTGCTGTTCGCCTCCGTCCTCAGCGGACTTGCCGGGGCGTTGTTCAACCCGGCCGTGCGGGCATACCTCGCCGAAGAGGCGGGGGATCGGCGCGCCGAGGCGTTCTCCCTGTTCAACGTGTTCGCCAATACCGGCGCGCTGCTGGGGCCGTTGCTGGGCAGCGCGCTCGTCGTCGTCGGTTTCGCGACCTCGGCGGTCGTCGCGGCGGTGCTGTTCGCGCTGTTGACCATCGCGCAGCTCGCCGTGCTGCCGCCGCGAGCGATACCGCGGCGGTCCACGACGGTGCTGGCGGATTGGCGGGGAGTGCTCAGCGACCGCCGCTTCCTGGTGTTCACGCTCGCGCTGACCGGGATGTTCGCGTTGCAGAACCAGCTCTACCTGGTGCTGCCGATGGAGGCCGCCCGGCTCACCGGGTCCAGCGGCACCGTGGCCGCGGTGTTCCTCGTGTCCACAGTGGCCAGCCTTGCGCTGCAGGTGCGGATCACCCGGTGGTTCCAGCACAGGTGCAGCCGGGGCAACGCGATCGCCATCGGAATGGTGCTGATGGGCCAGGCCTTCGTGGCCACCGCTCTCGGAGCGGCGCTGGTCGCGCCGGCGGATTCCGCGAGCGGTGCCGCCGAGATGTTGCTGCGGTTGTCTCCGGTGCTGCTGGCGGCGCTGGTGCTCACCGGCGGGCTGATGCTGGCGCAGCCGTTCGTCAACGAACTCATCCCCGCATTCGGGCTCGGATCGTTGTCGGGCACGTATTTCGGGGTTTTCTACCTCGCTTCCGGGGTCACCGCCGCAGCGGGCAACGCGGCGATCGGATGGCTCAGCGATGCGGCTGGCGGTGCGTGGCCGTGGGCGCCGTCCGCGCTGTGCGCGCTGATCGGCCTGGTGTCCGGAATCGCCGTGTTCGCCCTGGAGCGCAACGGACTCGTCGGCCCTGCGACGTCCGGATCAGCCGAACCGACCGGATCAGCCGGACGACCCAAACCATCGGGAGACCCGAGTTGTCGCACGACGCCAACTTCCTGACCGACAACCCCGAGCTCTACGAGGCGCAGTTCCCCGACGCAGACCGGCTCGCGGCGCGTTTCGTGCTGGACATGCTCGGCCGGTTCGGCGGCGGCCGCGAACTGCTCGACGTGGGGTGTGGCACCGGGCGCGACGCGGCCTGCTGGACGCAGCACGGCTACGACGTCACCGGGCTGGACAACTCACCGCGCATGGTGGAGCACGCCGCAGCTCGGTGTCGCGAAGCCGGCTTCATCGTCGCGGACATGCGGGAGTTCGACCTCGGCGCGGTCTTCGACGTCGTCACCTGCCTCGACAGCGCTTTCCTGTACTGCCACAGCAATGCCGAATTGGACTCCTTCCTGGACCACTGCCGTAGGCATCTGCGTCCCGGCGGGCTGCTGGTCGCGGAAATGCGCAACGGAGCGTTTTTCCTTGGCAACACCGAACTTCTGGACGGCCCGCGCGAGCGCACCCTCAGCTGGGAAGGCGTGTCCTACCACTCCAGCACCCGGTTGTGGATCGACCACGCGGAACAGCTTCTGCGCCGCGAACGGATCTGGGACTGGCCCGGCAACCCGTGGCCGCTGACCCAGCGGTCGGCTTGGCGGCTGCTGTTCCCGCAGGAACTGCGGCACGTGCTGGAACACGCCGGTTTCGAGGTGCTCGCGCTGTTCGACGAGCCCGGCCCGCGCACCGAACCGGCTTGGCAGCCCGGTGCCGAACTCCGCGACGGCCTCGCCGGGGACCGGCTGCACCTCATCGCCCGCACCGTTCCGTGAAGCCGAGCCCTTCGCGGAGGCGGCGCGCGGCAGCACGGACCGCTCCCGCACCTGAACTCGTCCGACCTGACTGGGAATGGAGAACCGCGCCGATGAACGACCACAAGCCCGCCACGAGACCTGCCACGGCGACGCCGGAAGCCGCCGCGGACTCGGGACCGCTGGGCCGCGGCGGCTTGAGCCGGCGCGGCTTCTTCGGCCTGACAGCGGCCGCAGTGACGCTGGGTGCGGCCTCCGGGTGCACCGCCGGTGGTGCGGCGCAGGAGGCCGGACCACCGCGCCCCGGCGGGCGGTTGCGCGCGGTGTTCCCCGGCGGCGGTGCCGAAGAAGTGCTGGACCCGCACACCACCGACCTGTACGCGGAGGTCGCCCGCGCCAAGGCGCTGTTCGACAAGCTCGCCGAGTACGGGTCGGACATGTCGCCGCAACCCAGGCTTGCCGAGCGGTGGGAATCGAGCCCCGACCTGACGACCTGGCGGGTTCCGTTGCGGCAAGCGGTGTTCCACGACGGCAGGCCGGTGCGCGCAGCCGACGTGCTCTACAGCTACGCCCGCATCCTGCGGCCGGACAGCACCCGCCGGGCCAAGGCCAGCCTGTCGGTGATCGACCTGCCGAACAGCCGCGCGCTCGACGACCGCACCGTCGAATTCCGGCTGAAACGCCCGTACGCGGAGTTTCCGAACGCGATGGCGACGTTGGGCGCCTACATCGTTCCGGAAGGAGCGGAGGACTTCGCCGCCCCGATCGGCTCGGGACCGTTCCGGTTCACCTCCTTCGAGCCGGGGCGCAGCTTCCGCGCCGCCCGCAACCCGGACTACTGGGACGGCGCCCCGCACTTGGACGAGCTGGAGATCCTGATCAGCAACGACGAGGCGGCGCGGGTCAACGCGCTGCTGGGCGGCCAAGCCGACTACGCCCACGACCTCACCGCCACCACCGCGCGCAGCCATGAAGCGACCGGGCAGGTACGGATCCACCGGCTGCCGCTGAGCAACTTCCACGCCCTGGCGATGAAGGTCGACCGCCCGCCGTTCGACCGGCCCGAGGTCCGGCAGGCGTTGTGCCACCTCGTCGATCGCGAAGAGATGGTGCGCTCGGTGCTGCAAGGCAGCGGCCAGGTCGCCAACGACCTCTACGGCAAGGGTTACAAGTACTACGCGGACACCCTCCCGCAACGCGTCCAGGACCCCGACCGCGCGAAGTCCTTGCTGCGCAAGGCGGGAGCGGAAAACCTCACCCTGCAACTGCTCACCTCCGATGTGGCACCCGGCCTCCGCGAGGCGGCGCTGGCCTTCGCCGACCAGGCCAAGAAGGCCGGGATCACGGTCAACGTCACGTTGGGCAACAAGGACACCTACTGGTCGGACATCGCCGACAACGGCGCGCTGGTCAGCTACCGCTCGGGCGCCATGCCGATCGAGTCGCACATCTCGCAGCGCTTGTTGTCCGGCTCCACCACGAACAACACCAAGTGGCGGCGACCGGAGTTCGACGCGCTGTACCAGCAGGCGCAGTCCACTTCGGACGAGTCGCACCGCGCCGAGCTCTACGGGGCGATGCAGCGGCAGCTCTTCGAGGAAGGCGGATTCTGCTGGTGGGGCGTGTCGGACTGGATCGTGGCCACCGCCGGTCGCGTCGGCGGCGTCGATGACGGCGCGCCGGCGAACACGCTGGACTGGGCTCGTTTCGACAGGGTGTGGCTGGGTTGACGGTTCCGCGCTACATCGCCCGCCGGGTCCTCGTCGGGATCGTGCAGGTCCTCCTCGTCATGGTGCTGGTGTTCTTCTTGGCCGAGGCGTTGCCGGGCGACGCGGCGGTCACCCTCGCCGGGGACAATCCGGACCCGGGCATCATCGCGCTGCTCCGTGCGCAACTGGGGCTCGATCGTCCGGCGTCGGTCCGGCTCGGTGACTGGCTTTCCTCGGCGCTGCAAGGAGACTTCGGCCATTCGCTGGCCGGTCCCCGCGCTGTCGTGGACATCATCGGTCCCGCCGTCGGGCCGACCCTGCTGTTGGCGGGGAGCACGCTCGCCTTGATCGTGCCGTTGTCGCTCGGCCTGGGCGTGCTGGCCGCCAATCGCGAGGGAGGGGTGGCCGACCGCGCCATCACCACCACGACGCTGGGCTTCTACTCGGTGCCCGAATTCGCCATGGGGATCCTGCTGGTCACCGTGTTCGCGGTGCAGCTCCGTTGGTTGCCGCCCACCGCGGTCGGCAGCACGGACCTGTTGAGCCGTCCCGGCGTGCTCGTCCTACCGGTGCTGGTGTTGCTGCTGCGTCCGATCTGTTCGCTGAGCAGGCTCGTACGGGCCGGCATGGTGGAAGCGGTGCACTCCGGTTACGTCCGGCAGGCGCGCCGCGCCGGGCTCTCCCCGGTTCGGGTGCAGCTCGCGCACGCGCTGCCGAATGCCGTGGTTCCCGCGGTGCAGCAGTTGGCCAGGACGACCGACTGGTTGATCGGTGGCGTCGTCGTGGTGGAGGCCATCTTCGTGATCCCGGGGCTCGGCACCACGTTGATCGATGCCGTCTCGGCACGCGATCTGCCGGTGATCCAGGGTCTCGCCGTGCTGTTCGCGACGGTGACGGTGTTTGTGAACCTGCTGGCCGACATCGTCGCCCGCCTCCTCGCCCCGGCTGCGGAGGTGAGCCGATGAGACGTCTGTTGCTCCCCGGCCTGCTCATCGCGATTCCGGTGCTGCTGGCCCTGTTCGGGCCGCTGTTCGCCACGGACTCCACGGCCAAGGACGTCGCGTTCAGCAGCGGCCCGGGCCATCCGTTCGGCACGGATTTCGTGGGCCGCGATGTCTGGGACGAGGTCCTGCTCGGCGGCCGGTCGGTGGTACTGGTCGCGGTGGCAGCCACCGCCTGCACGTACCTGGTGGCGGTTCCGTTCGGCGTGCTGGCCGGCATGACCCGGAACCGGCTGGTCGATGAGGTCCTGATGCGTCCTTGGGACGTCGTGCTGGCGATCCCGTCCATGCTGCTGCTCCTTCTGCTGGCGTCAACGGCGCCGAACGTGCTGTGGGTGCTGGTGGTGATCGTCACCGTGATCAACCTTCCGGACGTCATCCGGATCTCACGCGCCTCGGCGCTTTCGCTGTCCGCGCGTCCGGCGGTCGAAGCGATGCGCTTGCAGGGCGAAAGCCGCCTGCGCATCGGACTGGGCTACGTGGCGAGAGCGATGCTGCGTACCCTCGCGGCGGACTTGGGGACCCGGTTCACCGGGGCGATCTACCTGGTCGCCTCGGCCAGCTTCCTCGGGGTGGGAGTCTCGCCGCAGGCCAGCGATTGGGCCGCGATGGTGGACCGCAATCGCACCGGGCTGTTCCTGCAGCCGTGGGCGGTGGTCCTGCCCGCCCTGCTCATCGTGGCATTGTCGGTGGGCGTGAACCTGACCTTCGACCAGTGGCTGCGGAAACGGGAACGCGGGGTGCGCAAGTGAACGTCGTCGAGACCGACGAACTGGACATCTCGCTCGGAGAGCAGCGATTGATCGCGGGGATGTCGTTCGCGTTGCCCGCCGGCGAGGTGACCGCGCTGGTCGGGGAGTCCGGAAGCGGCAAGACCACTGCCGGGCTCGCCTTGCTCGGCGAGCATCCGCCGGGAGCTCGCGTCGCGGGCAGGATCGAAGTGGCCGGCCGAACCGTCGAACCGGGCAAACCACCGGATCCAGGCGCGGTCGGCTACATCCCGCAGCATCCGTCCGCGGCCCTCAACGCGGTGCGGCGGGTCGGGTCCGTGCTGCGCGAGATCGCGCGTCGGCATCTCGGCGAGGTGCCACGCGCCGAGCGCAAAAGCTTGGTGCGCGACAAGGTCCGTGATGCGTTGCGAAAGGCGCAGCTGCCCGAAGGCGAAACGCTGCTGAACCGCTACCCGCACCAGCTTTCCGGCGGTCAGCAGCAGCGCATCGTGCTCGCCCAGGCGCTGGTCTGCGATCCGCGCGTGGTGGTGGCCGACGAGCCGACCACCGGTCAGGACGCGCTCACCCGCGCGCAGATCGTCGACGAGTTGCGCGGGTTGACCCACCAAGGCATCGCGGTGCTGCTGCTGACCCACGACCTCGACGTCGTACGCGGACTCGCGCATCGCGTCCTGGTCCTGCGCGCCGGCTCCGTCGTGGAATCCGGCCCTGCCCGGGACGTGCTCGCATCTCCGCAGCAGGAGTACACGCGGCTGCTGGTCGAGTCCCAGCCCGATTCGCGCGTTCCAGTCCAGGCCGAACCGGCGGACGATGCAGCACCGGTACTCGCGGTGCGCGAGTTGTCCGCCGTGCACCGCGCGCGAGGGAAGACCGTTGAGGCGCTGCACGAGGTGTCGGTCGATGTCCGGCCCGGTGAGCGGGTGGCGGTCGTCGGCCGCTCCGGTAGCGGTAAGACCACGCTGGCCCGCTGCCTCGCCGGCCTGCACCCGCACCGCGGTGGCGAAGTCCGGTTGGACGGCGAATTGCTGGCTGCACGGCTGCGCCGGCGGACCCGTCGGCAGCTGGCCGGTATCCAGTACGTGTTCCAGGACGCGCGAGCCTCGTTCAACGAGTTCGTACCGATCATCGACCAGGTCGCACGCACCGCGGAACGGTTGCAGGGCACCGACCGGGCTCGGGCTGGGGCGGAGGCCGCCGGGTGGCTGCGGCGAGTGGGACTGGACGACGCGATCACCACCCGGCATCCCGAGTCGCTGTCCGGCGGTGAGTTGCAGCGCGCCGCGCTGGTGCGCGCCCTGCTGGCCGAGCCCCGGTTGCTGATCTGCGACGAGATCACCTCCGGGCTGGACACGGTGACCCAGGCGGACATCCTCGCCCTGCTGCGCGAGCTGCAGGACGATGCGCGGTGCGCGCTGATGATCATCACGCACGACCTGGGTGTCGTCACGGACCTCGCGGAGCGGGTGCTCATCGTCGAGGACGGGCGGATCGTCGAGCAGGGCAGCACGGCGGAAGTGCTGCGCTCGCCGCAGCACTCGTTGACGGCTGCGCTGGTCGAAGCGGCGGCGAACCAGGTCGCCTCGGCCTAGCGATAGGAGCGCGGCAATCAGCCTGGGCACCCTCGGGCGGTGCGTCATCAAGAGCGTCATGAGCCGGGGTAGCTGCCGTGGGAGGAGCATGTCGTCGAACATGCATTCAATGCTTCCTGCTCGAACGCGCGTTCGTCATCACCGATAGGGGTGGAGGCGGTCCGCTCGATCGGGAAGCGCCACAAGTGAATCTATAACTCTGAGTGACAAACTGTTGCTTTCAGTAATGTCGGCGATGTCGCCCGGCGCACCCCGCGACCCGCCGCCGAAGCGCCGTTTCCGTTGCCTCGCCGGGAAAACCGGTCGATCGAGCCGTGGTCTGAGGACGCATCGCCGCGTCGAATAGTGGGTAGCCGAGGCACGCGAGGCCGAAAGGAGGGATGTCGCCGTGGCTGAGCAGCATCCGCCGATCGCCGGCTATGACGAACTTCCGCTGGGTGCGCTGCAGCACCGGGTCCGCTCGCTGACCGAGGCCGAGCTCCGCGCGCTGCTGGATTACGAACGCGATCACGCCGACCGTGCCCCGGTCGTCGATCTGCTGGTGCGCAGGCTCGGGGAGCTCGAAGCGGGCGCCGAACCGTCACCGGGACCGGAAGCGACACCGGCCGACACGCCGCACCACTCGCGCGCGGGTTCGCCCGTGCCGCCCAGCGGACCGGCCGGAACCGGCCAGCCCACCGGACACGGCACCCGCGGTTCCACCGGCAAAGGCGCCGAGCACAGCGAATGACCCGCGTCGTGCGGTGAAGCGACCAGACGCGGTTCGTCGAGGGCGGCCGACCACAGGACCGGACGAGCCGGCCACCGGTACGGGCCGCCCTCGACCGCTCACAGCAGACCGAGCTGTTGCAGGTCGGTCACGTACTTGCCGATGAGCGAAGCCGACAGGTGCGGGATGTCCTCGTCCGCACCGATACCGGCCGCGCGCACCGCCTCGTGGAACCGTTCGGCGGGAATCCCGGAGCCCGGCACCGGCTCGTCCGGCTGCTGGAAGGCGTGCAGCAAGGGCAGCAACGAATGCTGCCGCTGCGTTTCCGGCATCGCCCGAACAGCGGTCTCGAACCGGCCGATCCAGTCGTCGAAGTCGTCGATCCGCTGGATCGAGTGCCCCGCCTCGTTCAACCAGTCCACGAACACGTCCAGCGAGATGCCGTCATCGTGCGGATTCAGCACGTTGAACGTCTGGTACCCCGCCGTGTTCCGCGCGCCCAGTTCGGTGATCGCTTCGGCGGTGAAGTCCGCGGGCAATCCGTCGTAGTGCGCCCGCGGCCGCGCACCGTCCGCGCCGGTCCGGTAGAAGGAACGCGGTGCGATGCCCGTCGCGACGAGGCTCAGCAGCAGCCGGGTGAACATGTCGGGCACGTTCAACTGCCCCGTGTAGCGGCTGTGCGCGAGGATCATGTCGGAACGGAAGACCGCGGCAGGCAAGCCGAACTGCGCGTGCGCTTCCCGCAGGAGCACCTCACCGGCCCACTTGCTCGTCGCGTAGCCGTTCGCGTAGGTCTCGTCGAGTTCGCGGACGGGGCTGGTGACCCGGATGTCGGCGTCCTCGTCGAGCGCGGACGGGTCCACTCCGGCGGCCACACCGACCGTCGACAGGTAGGTGATCGGCTTGATCCGCGTGGTCAGCGCCATCCGGATCAACTCGGCCGTGCCCACGACGTTGGGACCGAACAGCTGGCCGTACGGCAGCACGTGGTTGACCAGCGCGGCCGGGTGCACGATCAGGTCGACGTCGGTTGCCAGCCGGTTCCAGGTGGGTTCGTCGAGACCGAGGTCCGGCTCACCGATGTCCCCGGCGAGCACTTCGAGGTGGTCGGCCGCCAGCGCCCGGTAGTGCCGCAGGAGTTCCGGATCACCGCTGTCGAACGCCTCGTCCAGCCGCTTCCGCGCCGCCGCGGAGTCCGCACCGCGGACGATGCAGATGAGCTTTCCGCCGCGTTCGCCGAGCCGTTCCAGCCAGTCCAGGCACAGGAACCGGCCGAGGTAGCCGTTCGCGCCCGTCAGCAGCACGGTTTGCGGGGCCGTGTCATCCGGCTGGGGGAGGGTTTCGGCGGTGTCCAGCGTCTGCGCCGCGATGAACTTGTCGAGCGCGAGGTCGCCGGCGCGCACCTGCGTGCTTTCCCGGCCGTGCACTGTCGCGAAGGTGGGCCGTTTCGCTCCCGAGGACCGCTCACCCTCGATGTGCCGTGCGATCCCACGCAGGTCGTTGGCCGGGCTGATGACGACACCGACCGGAACTTCGACGTC
This sequence comes from Saccharopolyspora galaxeae, assembly GCF_016526145.1. Classification (GTDB taxonomy): domain Bacteria; phylum Actinomycetota; class Actinomycetes; order Mycobacteriales; family Pseudonocardiaceae; genus Saccharopolyspora_C; species Saccharopolyspora_C galaxeae. The sequence continues at coordinate 4,854 of NZ_JADDUE010000016.1, read as the reverse complement.
GAAGATCTCCTGCAAGAGCTTGGAGAACGACAACGCGGACAGCGAGTCACCGCCGAGGTCGGTGAAGTGCGCCTCCGGACCCACGTCGCTGCCTGCGCACCCGAGCAGCGCCTGGGCGGCTCGGCTGACCGTTTCCAGCACCGGTTTGTCCCGTCCGGTGCGGCGCAGCGTGCGCAGCTCGCTGGCCTGCCCTTCGGCGAGTTGCGCGTACAACTGCTCGAGCTGCTCGCCGTACCGATCGGTGAGCTTGGGCCGCAGCAGTTTGCGCGCGTCCGAGAGCAACCCGTTCTCGTTGGTGAACGGCTCGGTTTCGATCAGGAAGTCGCGCGGGATCTCGTAGGAGTTCAGCTCGGCCTCGTTCGCGACCTGCTGCAGCGATTCGCCGATCCGCGCCTTGAGCGCCTCGGTGTTCCCGTTGCGCTCGAGTGCGTCATCGGTGGGCACGATCACCGCGAGCAGGTACGCGCGGACGCTGCTGCCGTAGACGAAGATCTGCTTGACCAGCGGGCTGGTGGCGAACACCGACTCCAGGTGGGAGACCGCGACGAATTCGCCTTGCGAAAGTTTCAGCACGTTCTTCCGGCGGTCGACGTAGGCCAGCCGATCCGGGCCGATTTCGGCCATGATGTCGCCGGTCTTGTAGAAGCCGTCCGCGTCGAATACCTCGGCGGTGACCTCCGGCCTGTTGAAGTAGCCCGGGAACAGCGAATCGGCCTTGAGCAGCAGCTCGCCGCGCGGATGCGGGGAGTCCGTGCGGAAATAGCCGAGTTCGGGGACGTCCACCAGCTTGTACTCGGTCACCGGCGGCCGCTGCACGTGCGTGTTGATCAGCACGCCGCCGGCCTCGGTAGAGCCGTAACCGTCGTTCAGCGGCAGGCCCAGGCAGGATTCCACGAAGTCGTGCATTCCGGTGGAAATGGGCGCGCTGCCGCACATGGCGTGCACGACCCGGCCACCGAGGAAGTTCTCCCGCAGATCCTGCTTCACCGCCGCGTCCAGTTCTTCCTGGTCGCCGAAGTCGGCGGCGCGCCGGTCGAGTTCGCTCTGGTACTGCTGGAACAGCATGTCGCAGATCCGCGGGACCAGCATCAGTTCCGTGGGCCCGCTCAGCGCGATGTCTTCGAAGAAGGTGGACAGATCGCTTTTCGCGGTGAAGTACGTGGTGCCGCCGTGCGCGAGCGAGCTGACCAGGGAAGCGCGACCCGCCAGGTGGCTCATCGGCAGGTAGCTGATGGTGATCGACGGAACGTTGCTCACCTTGGGCAGGAATCCGGCCCACACCCGGCGGACCAGCCATTCCGGGTACATGGCGCCCTTGGGCGTGCCGGTGCTTCCCGAGGTGTAGATGAGCAGCGACAGCGAGTCTTCCGATTCGGCGACGAACGGTGCCGGAGTCGGGATTTCCGCGCCCCGCTCGAGCACCGTGCCGAGCGCTTCGGCGGCGATGCCGGATTCGGCCAGCCGGCGTGCGCCCGCCTCGAACTTCTCGCGTTCTTCGTCGACTTCGGGGTGGTGGTCGAACACGATCACCCGCGGCTGCAACTCGCTGGAGATCGCCAATTCGACGGCCTTGTCGAGCAGTTCGACGCTCGTGGCGATGACCCGCGGCCCGGTTTCCTGCACGATCGGCTGCAGCTGGCTCACCGGTGCGCTGGACTGCAGCGGGACGGAAACGGCGCCCGAATGCACGCAGGCGAGGTCCAGCGTCGCGTAGTCGGTGCTGGTGAAACCGAGCAGGCAGACGAAGTCGCCGGCACGCAGCGAACCGTGCTGCCATTCGGCGGAAATCGCTTGCACCCGCGACCACAGTTCGCGGTATGTGATGGTCTCGAACTCCGGGAGCAGCCGGTACGCGGAACGCCCGGTGTCCGGATCCTTGGTCAGTTCCTTCGCGCGTTCGCCGAGGGCCGGCCGATCCGCATAACCTTCCATGATCGTGGCGACGGTTCGCGCCAAGCCGATTCCTGGTTGTTGCAGCGTGGTGTGCACCGATTCGAGCGGCTTGGCGTCCAAGATGCGCGGATCTTTCGCGGCTACCTCGTCCAGACGCTGTTCCGTTTGCGCTTTGACCGATTTGTCGTCGATATCGTTCTCGGGGCGAGAACCACCCATTGCAACGATCTCCCAATGCTCGCGACTGATTGCGCCGGGTTCTTCGCCGAACCCCTGCACACGCCAAGTGATTAGCTCAGCTAAAGATATCATTGGCACGATGCAACCATCAGTACGCGAACGTTGTGGGTTACCTCTCAGAGGCCGAGCGAACGGCATCCGACGCGTGGTGAGCCGCAGCGCGTAGAACCGCGATACGGGGTTTGCGCACGCGATCCGTCGCCGATAGCGGCCGTCCGGGACGGTGTGCGGAGGCTGAGCGACACACCTCGGTGTGACGTAAGAAATGCTTCGGCGAGCCTCCGCAGGCCGGTGGCCGCGATGTTTACGGTTCGCACCATGTCGATCACCACGCGTCAACGGGTGTTCTTCCACCTGGGATCGCCGAAGACGGGCACCACCTATTTGCAGGAGGTCCTGTGGCGCAACCGGGAACCGTTGCGCCGCGCCGGTCTGCTCTACCCGGGCGACCGTCCGGAAGCGCACTTCCAGGCCGCGATGGATCTGCAGGGCACGCAGTTCCAGGCCGACTGGGAGGACGCGGACGTGCCGTCGGCGTGGCGCAAGCTCGTCGAGCAAGCGCGGCAGTTCTCCGGCGACGTGGTGCTGTCCCACGAGCTGTTCTGCACCGCTGCTCCCGAGGACGTCGAGCGGGCCATGTCGGACCTCGCGTTCGCCGAGGTGCACGTGGTGTGCACCGCCCGCGACCTGGCGCGCCAGCTACCCGCTGTCTGGCAGGAGGACGTCAAGAACCGGCACGTGGTGAGCTTTTCCGATTTCAGCGCCGGTGTCCGCGGCGAGGCGGGGCGATCGCACTGGCTCAGCGAACTGTTCTGGCAGCGCCAGGATCTCCCCGCGATCCTCCGCAAGTGGGCGGTCGGGCTTCCGCCGGAGCGCGTGCACGTTGTGACCGTTCCGCGGCCGGATGAGGGGCCGAGCCGGCTGTGGGAACGTTTCGCCGGTCTGATCGGGGTAGACCCCGGTTCGTTCGACGCGCAGGTGGGTTCGCCGAACAAGTCGCTCGGCGTCGCCGAAACCGCGTTGCTGTCGCGTCTGAACGAGACGCTCGCGGATCGGCTGGACTGGCCGGGCTACGACAGCGTCGTCAAGTACCAGCTCGCGACCGAGATTTTCGGTGCGCGTGCGTCGCGCAGGCGCATCGCGCTGCCTGCCGAAGACCGACCTTGGGTGCAGGACCGAGCGAAGCAGCTGGTGAGCGAGCTCAGCACCGCCGCCTACGACGTGGTCGGCGACCTCGACGAGTTGCTCCCCGCGACGTCGAGGCATTCGGGAGCGCAGGACCATCCGGACGACGTCGAGGACCGGGAAGTGCTCGAAACCGCCATCGAGGCGCTCGGGGCCGTCCTCGAACGACACGCAGAGCTGGAACGAGACACCGCCGCACAAGCGTCGTCCACGCGAAAGCAGCGGCTGCGCGGTCTCTGCGCTCGAAATGTGCTGTTGCGCAAGCTCTACCGGTGCGCACGTGCCCTGATTGCGCCCGCGCGGTCTTCGCGCTGGGCTCCGCGAGGTGGCTGACGGACACATTCGGCACCGACGCAGCCGGAGCGAGGAGTTTGGCTCGAGGCTTCCCGGCCCCACCCGAGCAGCGGGGAAACTAGGCGGACCTTGTCCGCGCATTGTCCGTAGATACTTGACCGAGAGCGGTCGGAAGAGGCAACCGACGGCAGAACGCCAAACCCATCCACTGGGACGTCATCCCAGTTCAGGATGCGTGTCGGCTGGCTAATGCGGGCGCCCTCGGCAGGACTCGAACCTGCGACACCTGCCTCCGGAGGGCGTTCCAGCCGCAGTGTCTACCAGCGGCGCAGCTGACCACCTGCGCGACAACCAGCCGCGAGGCATAGATCAGTTGCCATCGTCTTCAGTCGTCTGCGGGCCGCATGTGCCCCGGTTGTGCCCCGGCGCTGGCGTGCTCGGCACGGGATGGATTAGCTCGCCGAACCCAGAACCCAGAACCCACGGATTAGGTGGCCGCGTTTGCCGTCGTTGCGGATCACTTGCCGCCATGCTATTTGACCTGCTCGTGCGGAGACAGACCACCGACGCACAGTGGCAGCTTGTGTATGAGCCCTAGCAATGGTCATCCCCCCGCCTTACCCGACCAGTAGGCGAGGTGGCTGCGGGTGTTCAGGGTGTGGGTGTGGTCGGCACCCAGCACCCGTACCTGATCGTCAAGTAGTTCCTCGAACGCGGCCACGGCACCGGCAGCATCACCCGCCTTACCCCGCCGGTAGGCGAGGTGGCTGCGGGTGACCAGGGTGTGGATATGGTCGGGCCCCAGCACCCGTACCCGATCGGTCAGTAGTTCCTCGAACGCAGCTACCGCGCCAGCGGCATCACCCGCCTCGCCCCGAAGGCCGGCGAGGCAGTGGCGAGTAGACAAGGTGTCGGGGTGGTCGGCACCCAATACCCGTACCTGATCGTCAAGTAGTTCCTCGAACGCAGCTACCGCGCCAGCGGCATCACCCGCCTCGCCCCGAAGGCCGGCGAGGCAGTGGCGAGTAGTCAGGGTGTGGGTGTGGTCGGCACCCAATACCCGTACCTGATCGTCAAGTAGTTCCTCGAACGCAGCTACCGCGCCAGCGGCATCACCCGCCTCGCCTCGAAGGTCGGCGAGGTTGTGGCGAGTAGTCAGGGTGTGGGTGTGGTCGGGCCCCAGCACCCGTACCCGATCGGTCAGTAGTTCCTCGAACGCGGCCACGGCACCGGCAGCATCAC
>NZ_JADDUE010000015.1 GCF_016526145.1 Saccharopolyspora galaxeae | reverse complement strand
ACCGCGGCTCTGGCGGTCTGGAACGTGCACTACAACTACCATCGGCCACACACTGCCGCCGGAGATCAGCCACCAGCATCCCGGCTCTCCACCGGCGTCACCAACGTCATGGCCTCATACAGCTAGCCACCACCACGCCGCCCACACTGGGTCCGAACCGAACCGCGCCTGCACCGCCGCGGACAGCACCGCCAACCCACCGCCCACCAGCCCGGGCATCCACCAGGTCCATCGCGGCAGCCACGGCATCAGCCCGATCGTCACCAACGGAGCGGCGACCAGGCCGCACAGCATCGTGCCCATGCCCGAAGCCCGTTCTCTCTCTGCGGTTCATTGCACCGCTCCCAACACGTCAGTCGCCGCGACGCGCTTGCGGGAACGCGGACTCGGTGCGCCCGGTAGGTGGTGGGATTTGTGGGCATACGCACCCGCGTCCGCACGCCGCAACAGCTCGTCTCTGCTGGCGCCGGGTACAAGTTCGCTGGCGCGGGCGAAGCCCACCGAGGCAGCAACGCGCACCGAGCGGCCATGCGGCAGCAAGACCGGCTCGTCCATCAACGCGGCGAACCGCGCGAGATCGGCTTCCGGATCGAGATCGCGGACCACAACGCCGAACTCATCTCCTCCGAGACGGGTCACCACCGGAGCATGGGCGGCGAAGGCTTCTTCCAAGCGCCGCGCCACTTCACGCAGAACTGCGTCCCCGGCCAGGTGTCCGTACCGGTCGTTCAGCTGCTTGAACTGGTCGAGATCGGCCCAAACCACCGCAGTACGGTCGGGTTCTTCGGCCAGACGGGCATCCACAATGGATTCCCATACGGCCCGGAGAGGAACCTCGGCCACGGTGTCCCATGCCTGGGAACTCACCCGCGCCAACTCCCGCTCCAACTCGGCGGTGTAATCCCGCCAGAACTCGATCTGGCGACGAAGTTCGTAGTTCTCGAATCCCAACAGCCCCAGTGGGAACGTCGGCCATGCCACGTCTTGGCTCATGAGTACTCCTAGGCATAGGTGTTGCCTTCTGATCAACTTCGGAGGCGGTCAACGCCTGTGCGGTGGGTGCGGCATGTGAACCCACCCGTGATGGGCGCCTCGGCAGGGTCACTCCGGGAAAGCCAAGCCGATGCCGCGGTGTCAGACGAATCGTCAGCACTCAGGCGTCAGGGGTGGCGCGCTATCGCGCGCTCCGCACCCGGCGGAGGGCACTCGTACACGTCGCGCGCGTGGCCGCCGTTCGCCTGCTGCCGATTCCAGATCACGTGAGTGCCGTAGCGCGAGTCGCCGGTGAACACTCCGCGGATCGGCACGCAGGGCCCGTCGACGCCGAACCGGTCGATGCCGACCCAGATTTCCGTGCTAGGGCACTGGTTGTCTGCCCGGACCGCCTCATCTGGGAGGTCCAGGGTGGCCACGCAGCCGAATGTGTCGCCGCTGGCGGGCGGGCCCGCAGCGGCCATTAGCAGTGCCGCGACGAAGGCGGCGCCGCCGAGGAACGTCGTCCGGACGCGGCGGGTGGTCGTGCTCACGGCGTCACCACCTCCAGCGCGGTCGGTGCGGACCGGAGGTGCAGCCGCAGTACGCCTACGGGGGTGCTGGTCGCGTGGTCGGACAAGCGGTGCAGGGTCGCCTTCCCGAGGACCACGAATCGCGGGTAGCCGAGTGCGCCGTCGCGTTGGACCGGCGAAACGGCGGCGGTGTCCGAGCCTGCCTCCCAGGCGAGCAGGAATCCGAGCGGCGGGGTTTTCGCGGGCCGGTGTCCCGCTGGGGTATCGATTGCTGTGTCCATGTCGGCACCGTGCTGAGCTGCCGATGCTGATCGGCAGCTTTGCCGGGGATTGCGGTTGCGGCAATCCCCCGAGGTTCACCTATTTGGGCTAGCAGCGACGTGTGCTCGCCGATGACAACTGGTTCACGCTCGGGCCGTGGAGGAGTTCCGGCAGCGCCTGACTCAGCGCATGGCCGAGCGGGGATGGTCAACGCGCACGCTCGCGCGCAAGGCCGACATCAACATCGGCACCGTCTCGCACGCCGTGCGCGGCACGCGCCGCACGAGCGCGAAGACCGCTGAGATCTTCGCCCGGGTGTTGGGCGATCCGGGTCTCGTTGATGTGCATCGGCGGTTGGCCGGGCACGGCCCGTCGTTGGTGCCCTCGCAGCTCCCACGGCGCTCCTGGATCACCGGGCGCTGCGAGGTGGTTGAGGAGGCGTTGGCGTGGTGCCGATCCCGACCGCGCCCGGCGCTGATCATCACCGGGCCGGGCGGCATCGGGAAAACCGCGCTGGCCATCGAACTCGGGCACCGCTTGATCGAGGACGAGCTGGTGCCGCATGGCCAGTTGTTCGGTGACTTTCGCGGCTGGACGCCGAATGTGCCGGGTGCGGAGATTACGGCGGTGGTGGCGTCGTGGTGCCGCGCGTTGGGTGCGGACCCCGGCGGTGATCCGGGACAGGTGCGCGCGGTTTACCGCGAGGCGACGCTCCAACGGCAGCTGCTGGTGGTCGCCGACAACCTGGACGCCGGGCATCGCGAGGAAGCCGCTGAGATCGGCTTGCCGCACCCAGAGGGGATCACCATCGTGACCAGCAGAGATCGCGGTGTGGGTGGGCATCGAGCCGATGACGATTCGGTGCTGCGAGTGCATCTCGGCCCGCTCGAGTCCGAGGCGTGCGTGCGGGTGCTGGTGCGTCGCAGCGGTCTATCCCCTGACCACGTCGCCCCACTCGCGGGCGCATCCGGTGGGGTGCCGTTGGTTCTTGCGGGTGTTGGTGCAGCCCTAGCTCGCCATAACGGCCTCAACGAACCGGCGTTGCGCGCGACAATCACCAGCATGGCTGACGATCTGCTCCACCCTGCTGATCCGCTCTGGGCAACGATCCACGCTTCCTACACGTCCCTGCCGCCCGACGTGCAACGCGCCTGGCGCTGGGCTGCGCAGCTCGGTCCAACTGTGCCGCTGCCGACCGCGGCCGCCTTGCTGGGACTGCGCCAAGCCGAGGCACGGCGGCTGCTGGACGCGGCCGTAGACGCTTCGCTGCTGAATCCCTCCGGCGCCGGTTACCACTTCCTCGACCTGCACCTGGCGTGGGCGCGTACCGAGCCTGCCGAGGACGAGCCCGACGGGCTGACCGCGGGCGTGGGACGCGCCCTGGCGTGGCTGGCGGCCAGCTTCGCCGCGGCCGGCGACGTGCTGGCCCCAGGCCGGCAGATCGCTCCGCAGATCCCGGCTCCCGAGTTCGAGGTCTCTCTGCCCACCACGGACCGCACGGCCCTGCTGGCTTGGTGCGATCACCTATGGACCGTGTGGTCGATCCACGTGCGCACCGCACTGCGCCGCGGCGAACACACCTGGGCTTGGCGCCTTCTCGGCGCGGTGTTGGACTACGCGCTGCTGCGCAAACAGTGGTCGCTGTGGGACCAACTCGCCGCGGAAGTCGCGCGGGAACTGCCGGAGACCGATCACCACGGGCAAGGCTGGGCCGCCCACGTCCGCGCCACCATCTGCGGTGAACTCGGAGCGGTCGAGCAGGCCATCACCTTCGCCGAGGTCGCGGTCGAGCATCGCCGGCAGGTCGCCGACGATGCTGGCCTGGGCTGGAGCTTGCTGACCCTGGCCCGCTGGCTGGTCGTCTCCGGTGCTGATGCCGCCCACGCCGACGCGGTTCTGTCCGAGGCCATCGCGGCACACCAGCGTGCCGAGGTGCCCAACGGGCCGACACTGGCATGGGTGTTCCGTGCCGGTGGTCGGCTTGCCGCAGGTGATCTGGAGGGCTGCGACCAGGCGCTCGAGCACGCCGAGAACGCCCTGCCGGACCACGAGGTCGATCCGACGTTGCTTGCCGCCTTCCACGAAACCCGTGGGCGGTTGCGTACCCAACAGCGCCGTTATGAGGAGGCCGAAGCCGCACTTACCGCTGGCCACCAGATCGCCGAGAACGCCAGCGACGAGTGGTCACTGATCGGGATCTTGGACGCTGCTGCGCACCTCGCTCACGCTCGCGGCGAGCACGATCTCGCGGGCGACTCATGGCAGCAGGCCGCCGCGCTGGCCGACCACTTGCACGATCCCCGAGCGGTCGAACTGAGCGAACACATCGACAAGTAGGACTAACGAGCCTCTGGCCAGCTCCGCGGCGGTATTCCCCGGACTGCACCAACGCGAACTCGTCGGCGCAGTCGGTGTCAGCTTCCGGAGGGCGGGATTCTTCGTTCGGTCTCTACGGGGCGAGCCGGTGTCGTAAACTTTCAGCGGTCTGTCGTGATCATGGGTAGTGGTCGCGCTTGAGTGCTGCTCGTCGCGGTGTCGGCCGTGCAGAGGTGTTGGCGCACACCACCGCGGACATGAGCCCTGGTGATGTGGGGGTCGCGATGGCGGATTTTCCGGAGCACTTGTTCTCGCTGGGTGGATCACCGGAAGCGATCGCGGGTTCGGCCCGCCGGTATGACCGTTTCGGCGGGTCCGCGTCGCACGCGGCGGAGCGGATCACCGGCATGGATACCGGCGAGTTCCAGGGTCCGGAGGCGGAGCAGTTCCGGGACAAGATCGATTCGGAGCTGCCGCCGGACCTGCGGGTGACCGGCACGGCCTTCAGCCAGGTCGGCACGGCGCTGAACACCTTCTCGTCGCGGTTGTCGGAGCTGCAGGGCAAGATGCGACCGCTGGCGCATCAGGCGCCCGGCTTGTGGGAGCAGCTCAAGGCCAGCGAGGGGCGTGTCGAGCGGGCGGAGAGTGCGGACCGTGCTCATGCGGACAAGGTCCGTGACGCACAGGCCCATGCTCCGGCCGGACACGCGCCGCCGCCGGGTGCTGCGTATGAGTCGGATGCGGGGGATGCGTCGGCGGCGTTGTCGTCGGCGCGGGCGGCGTGGCAGGACTGCGTGGACAAGGCGAATGGTCTGCGCACGGAGATGACCGCCGCGGCCCGCGAATGCACGAATCGCATTAACGACGCCAAGGGGATGCGGTTCAAAGAGCCCCCGGCCGGCTACGACCTCATCGGGCAGGGTCAGGACTTCATCCGCGAGAACAAGGACGTGCTCAAGGAGATCTCCTCGGCGCTGAAGGTCGTCTCGGGCGCGCTCGCGGTGATCGGTGTGGTGTTGCAGGCGATCCCGGTGGTCGGCAACGCCGTCGGCGGCGCCTTCCTCATCGCCGCCGGCATCACCGGCGGCGCCGCGCTGGCCATCGACGCCGGGATCTACGCCGCCACCGGCGAAGGCAGTCTCACCTCGATACTCGTCGACACCGCCTTAACGGTCATACCGTTCGGCAAGGTAGCCAAACTCGGCAGCAAAGTGGTCGGGGGCCTGTCCAAGGTCGCCAAGAACGCGCGAGGCACCAAGCACGGCGGCGACCTCGCCAGCCACACGGACGAGACGAAATCCCTGACCACGGGCGGAGACCCGATCGACGTCAACAGCGGGCGAATGCTGCAGACGCAGACTGACGTCGAGCTCGACGGCGTTCTTCCGTTGGTGCTGCGCCGGACCCACCTGTCGTCGTACCGCATCGGGCAGGCATTCGGGCCGAGCTGGGCCTCCACATTGGACCAGCGCTTGGAAGTCGACGGCGATGGCGTGTATTTCGCCTCGGACGACGCCCTCGCGCTGGCCTACCCGGACCCGATGCCCGGGGTCACGGTTCTCCCGCGTGTCGGGCCGCAATGGCCGCTGATCCGTACCGAGGACGGCGAGTACGTGATCACCGACGTGGAGCAGGGACGGTTCCTGCACTTCACGCAGCACGACGCGCACTGGCCGCTCACGGCGATCACCGACCGCAACGGCCACCGCATCGACTTCGTCCACGACGACACCGGTCTGCCCACCGAGGTCCGCCACAGCGGTGGCTACCGGATCCGGATCGAGAGCACCGACCGTCTCGTGACCGCGCTGTATCTGTGCGGCGCCGACAACGGCGCGGACGTGCCGCTGATGCGTTACCGCTACCGGGGAGACCGGCTCACCGAGGTGATCAACGCATCCGGACAACCGATGCGGTTCGACTACGACGACGCCGGTCGCATCATCGGTTGGAAAGACCGCGTCGGCAGCTCGTACCGCTTCACCTACGACGGCGAAGGCCGCTGCGTCCGCGGGGAAGGCGCAGACGGGTTCCTCAGCTGCACGCTGGCGTACGACAGCGACAACTCGATCACCTACCTCATCGACTCCCTCGGCAATCAGACCGAATACCACCTCAACGATGACGGCAAAATCATCCGCGAGGTCGCCCCGTTGGGCAGCGAGACGCTGTCCGAATGGGACGAGCACCGGCGGCTTTCCTCGCGCACCGACCCCCTCGGGCGCACCACGAGGTACTGGTACGACGACAACGGGAACGTCACGACCGTCCTCAGACCGGACGGCAACCGGATCTCCGTGGAGTACAACGAACTGCGGCAGCCAGTCACGATGACCGCACCCGACGGCACGCTCAAACGCCACGAGTACGACGACGCTGGCAACCTCACCCGGGTCATCGACCCGGTGGACGCGGTAACAACCTACGGCTACAACGAGCGCGGTCATCTCACTGCTGTCACCGACACGTTGGGGCATACCAGTACGGTCGAAACCAACGCGGCGGGACTACCGACGGCGATTACTGGGCCGACCGGCGGGACGACCCGGTATGAGCGGGACGGTTTCGGCCGCGTCGTGGCCAGCATCGATCCGGTCGGCGGCGTGACCCGGCTCGGCTATACCGTCGACGGAAAACCCGCGTGGCGCGTCCTGCCTGACGGTGCAACCGAACGGTGGCTCTACGACGGCGAGGGCAATCTCCGCACCCACATCGACCCGCTCGGTCAGACCACCCGCACCGAAGCCACGCACTTCGAACTGCCCTCGGCCGAAGTCCGTCCCGACGGCACGCGACTGGAATTCGGTTACGACACCGAACTCCGACTCGTCAGCGTCACGAACCAGCGCGGCCTGGTGTGGAGCTACGAATACGACGCCGCGGGCAACCTCACCGCCGAGCACGACTTCGACGGACGGACCCTCACCTACCAGCACGACGCCGCCGGTGAGCTCGTTGCACGCACCAACGGAGCGGGCGAGACGACCTCGTTCCTCCGTGATCCGCTGGGCCAGGTCCTCGAACGCCGCAGTGGAGGATCTGTGGCGTCGTTCCGCTATGACGCCCTCGGAAGGCTGCTGGAAGCAACCAACGACGACGCACAGGTGCGCTTTGAACGTGACTCGCTGGGCCGTGTGCTCGCTGAATCCGTGAACGGCCGCAGGCTCAGCTCGACCTACGACGCGCTGGGACGGCGCACCCGACGACTCACTCCGTCCGGCGCGGAAAGCGTGTGGGATTTCGACGAGGGAAGCAATCCGCTCGCGCTGCACACCGGGGGACGCACGGTGCGGTTCAGCCACGATGCGGCGGGGCGGGAAATTCGCAGGTCCCTCGGAGCGAATGTGGCGCTGACCCAGGAATGGGACGCCAACCATCAGCTCACGGCACAGGCCGTGATCGGAACGACCGGAAGGCACAACCAGCACCGTGCCTACGCCTACCGCCCCGACGGCTACTTGGTCGGCATCGAGGACCAGATCGCGGGGCCTCGTCGCTTCGACCTCGACCACGTCGGACGAGTCACCGCTGTGCACGGTTCCGGGTGGAGTGAACGCTACGCCTACGACACAGCGGGCAACATCACCAGTGCGTCGTGGCCTGCGCCGGAGAGCGAGTCCGAGGCGTTGGGCGAGCGCGAATACAGCGGCAGCCTGATCCGGCGAGCCGGCAAAGTCCGCTACGAACACGACGCGCAAGGTCGGCTGGTGTTGCGGCAGCAGAAGCGCCTGTCGCAGAAGCCCGCCACATGGCGCTACACCTGGGACGCCGATGACCGGCTTACGCGTGTGGCCACACCGGAGGGATCCCACTGGCGCTATCGCTACGACGCCTTGGGGCGACGCACCGCCAAGCAACGCCTCGCCGCGGACGGCTCGATCGCCGAGCAGGTCACGTTCGCCTGGGACGGCGCCCAACTCGCAGAGCAATCCCACACTCATGAAGGCGCGGAAGACCCGAATGCCGCCAATGCTTCGGTGACGGTGTGGGACTACGAACCAGGAACGTTCCGCCCGGTCACCCAACGAGAACGCGGATCTCTCCGCGAGGCATCCCAAGAAATCATCGACGAGCGCTTCCACCTGATTGTCGCCGATCTCGTGGGCGCCCCCGCGGAGCTGGTCGATGATGACGGCACGGTCGCTTGGCATAGCCGAATGACAACGTGGGGCACGGTGCCCGGTCGACGGGAACACGACGCCGCTACGCCGCTGCGCTTCCCCGGCCAGTACCACGATGAGGAAAGTGGACTCTACTACAACTATCACCGGCATTACTCGCCCGAAACAGGACACTACGCATCCGCGGACCCGCTTGGACTGGGACCGGCGCCGAACCCGACCTCGTACGTCGACAACCCCTTCCGGTTATCGGACCCGGTAGGGCTCTCGCCCTACCAGAGCGGCCAGGCGGCAGGACGCGACCCCGAATTCCCCTCCATCAGCAAGGACAACTACCGTGGCAGATTCAACGCCTGGCTGAACAAGAACGGATTCCAGCGACTCCCGAAGGACTGGGACGCCCACCACGCGGTGCCGCAGGAGTACCGGAACCACCCGGAGTTCCACGACTTCGACTTCGACGCGCCGTCCAACATGCGCGGGATCCCCGGTAGTAGGATGGGATCTCGCGGGGCCAACGTCCACCAGGAAATCACGAACCAGTGGAAGTGGTTCCACGATCTCAACCCGAACCCCACGCGAGCTGAGATCGAAGACGTAACGAGCCAGATCGATAGGGGCTACGGTGAATATTTCTGGGCAGAGCCTAAATAGCTGGATCCAGTCGATGTCGCAAGACCTCGACGAACTCATGCGCGGATTCGAGGACACATTCGGATACCCTCCCGACGACAATGTGGTGACCAGGTCGGAAGAAGGCGGTGAAAGCGAAGCCATCGCCGAACTTTCGTCGATGGGTGCTCCCTCGGGCCTGCTCGAATTCTACTCGGAAGTTCACGAAGTGTCACTTCCCGACGTGCAGAACGGCCTGTTCATCGAATCGGCCACGGCTGTTGTCGACGGTGCGAAAGACGGTCAACCCACCCGCGTCACGGGCGCTGTCGAGGACTCGATCATCGTCATCGGATCCGACGGTGGTGGAGGGCTGTTCGCCCTGAGTCGATCAGATGGAAGGATCTACCTCCTCCAAGGCGGCGCTCTCGTCGGTTCCACATACGAGGTCGAATCCGGTGGCGTCGACGTGATCGCGAACGACCTTACAATCCTCCTAGAGAGTATTCACCAGAAGGTACGCGAAGCACTGCACGACGCATAGCTTCTCCGGCCCGACGTCGTTCTGGAGGGCACTCTCGGAGTGGGCGTTCTTGGTGCTGCTGCGTCGTCGCTCGTCTCAGACAAATCGCGGTAGCGGGACGAGCCGTTTTGCGGAGTTGCCACTGCAGGTCCAGTTCAAAGCGTGGTCTCAAGCGGGAGCAGTGCACAGGTCGCGGCGTGGGCGAGTGCGTGCTGGGTGTTGGTGTCGAGGCCGAGCCGGTTCCAGTGGAAGATCACGTGGTGGGCGAGGATGTGTCGGATTCCCCTGTGCAGCTTGGATTCTTGTGCTGCGCGGGCGAGGTCACGTCCGGCTTGGTGGAAGGCGTGTGCCCAGTCGTGGGCTGCGTGGAGGGGGCCTTCGGGGGCGAAGAGCGGTCCGGTGGGTCGAGCGTAGGTCAGCATCGTGCGTAGCTGCTGGGTCAAGTCGGTGTGGTGTCCGGTGTCGGTGCTGGTGTGCTGCGGGTGCGGCCGCAGGTAGGTGACGCGGTGCCAGATGTCGGCGGCCTCGAACTGTTCTTGTCCCGCGGCGCGGAAGAGCTGGGTGCACAGCAGCATCGAGAGTTCAATGCGGCCGAGCGGCACGTGTCGGGTGTGGAGGTGGGCGAGGAGGTTGGCGCTGTCGGCGCTGAACAGGGTGTGTGCGATGCGGATTCCGGTGGGGCCTCCGAATGCGAGGGCTTCGGGTTCGTAGTGGCTCGGGCGCCAGCTGGCGAGGTGGCCGTGTTGGACAAGGCGGTCGAGCTCGGTGGTGGCGTGGGTGTGCAGCGCATCGTGGTCGGTGTCGGGTTGCAGGCGGAGGCGCCAGCTCGGTGCTTTCCGGATGAACCACCATTGCCGGAGGAGGCCGGTCCGGCTCCAAGCGTTCAGGAGTGGTGCGAGGGCTGAGGCTGCGACGAGTTCGGCTTGGTCCCATGCGCTGAATTCGAGATGTGCTTGCCACCAAGTCGCATCTGCCGCGCGGTCGTACACGGCGGCGCGTCCGGCCCGGTCGTAGGTGTCGAGTGCGTCAGCGAGCTCGCCGACATCGAGGTCGTGGGCTGCGGCGGCTTCGGTGAGGATTTCGCCTGCCGTCACGCTGCGGATGGCCGTGGCGATGAGCTCGGCCGGCGCTGCCGCGGTGTTCAGCTGATCAGGAGGCATTGTTCCCATCCGGATGTCGGGATGCCCGTTCTGGCGGCGTGAAGGGTGAGGGCGACGCCGGTAGCGCCGTTGAGCAAGCCGAGTTCGGGAGGCGGAGTGGCTTCGTTGTGTCGGACGAGTTGCTGTGCGAGGGAAGGCAGCATTGCGGCGAGGTCCGGGGTGGCTGCTTCGTGGGCAGTTCGAGCTGCCGTGAGGTACAGCCCGGCCCATCCGTGACATAGGCCGATGTCGCTGATCAGGTCAGTTTGGCTGGCGTCGTTGAGGCAGGCCAGCAGTGCTTCCTCCGCGACGTGTTGCCGAGTGGTATCGCCGGTGGCGAGTCCTGCGACTTGTTGTGCTCGGGCGATCCCTGGGGTGCCGTAGCACCACGATGGCCGTCCCGGCTGGTGGTTGGTGAGGCGCCCGAGGACGTAGTCGTGGTGGTCGATCCAATACGGCCACCAGGGTCCGGCGTTGCTGTCCTGCTGCCAGTGGTCGAGGTGCGCGCAGATCCGCTCGATCGCGTCGTATTGGCCATCGACGGTGATCGCGCGCCGTGCCGCGTGGGCGAGCACGGCGAGGGGGCCGGTGATGCCGTGGGCAATGCCGAGGTTGCTGTGCCCGCCCGGTGTCGGCAGCAGCTGGTCGGGTGCGTGGTCGACCCACCATCCCGGCAGTGTCGTCCCGTCGGCGGTGATCGGTTTGGTCAGCCGCACGAGGTAGTCCAGTACCCGGGCCAGGGCATCGGAGCCTGGTTGATGGTGCAGCAGCAGGTGCCCGATCCCGGTCAGCCCGCGCATCAGGTCGTACTCGGCGAAACGAGTCGGAAGGCCGTGCCGGATGCGTTCCAGCGCGGCGTCGACCCGGCGGTGGGCGAGCCGTCTCAGGTGCTGGTCGAACTCGGTGATGGCCGGGCGATATTCGGGCAGTACGGGCTCGGCAAGGTGCAGTAGGAACGTGATCGCGGGCAGACCTGCGTGCAGGCCCGCAGTTTCGGCTGAACTGATCGGCGAAGCTAGCGCGGCGCGCACCCACTGGTGCAGCAGAGGCCGTGTTTCGGGGACATCGTGGTGGGCGCGTTCGAGGTGCCAGAGGGCGATGCCGGCGGCTCCGCGGGACAACGATTGGGCCAGCTCGGGCTGCCCGGCGTCGGGTTCGGTCAGGGGCGTTGCCAGAACGCTGAGGAGTTCGGCGTGCTTCGTGGTGCCGGGCGCGGCGAAGTGGTGCCGGTTCATTCAACACCTCGTTGGGTCAGCGCGAGCGCCTGCAACGCGACGGCGCGGGCGAGCCGGTTGGTGATCTCCTCCTGTTCGCGGGAAACCGCGATGGTCCTCCGGAAATGTTCGTGCAACAGCGCTCGGAGGACTGATTCCGGCGGACGGTCGAGCTGCGCTCGGTACGTTTCGAGCGCTTCGCGACGCTCGGCCCATGCCGCGCGCAGTACATCGTCGCGGGCGGCTGGCTGATCCTGTCGTAGGTCGCGTGCAAAGCGGAGGGCGTTCTCGCGCAGAACAGCGTCGAGCGGGCCGGTCTGCTGCGGGAGGCTGGCGATCACCATCTCCCAGCCCTTCTTCGCGTCCGATGCGAGGGCTGTGGCGAGATCAACCATCGACACCGCAGCCACCGCAGCTCGAGCAAGCTGAAGCTGTTCGGCACAGGAGATCTCGGCAAGTGCGGCTGCGGAATCGGTCGCGAACACCCACTCGGCGGCGGACAGGTCGCCGTACTTGCCGGGTTGTGCCCAGGCGGTCTCGAAGCTGACTTGGGCCAGCAGTCCGGACGCGCGCAGGTCTTCGGCCCATTCGGCCAGGCATGTCGTAGCGGATCCGTAGCGGTCGGCGCTGGTCAGCCTCAGCCATAGCTGTAGCGAGTGGTCCGAGTCAGGTCGGGTGGTGTCGTGGTGGCGGCGGAACCACAGGCGTTGGATCTCGTTGTCGAGGTGCTGGTGCAGGTTCGGGAGATGGTCGGCCAGGATGGTGTCGAACCGCTGCGGATGTCCTTCCAATGTGGACAAGACGAGCGATGAAGTGCCCGGGAAGGCGCCGTCGTTTCGGGCGGGCGAGCCGACGCTGTCATCGCGGACGACGACTTTCCGGCTGACCGGCGGCGCGGGCGGGATCGGGCTAGCGGTGAGGGGGACCAGGAATTCGCACGCGCGTCCCGTCCAGCCGCGTCGTGCGGGATCGCCTGCTTCGCGAAGCTCCGCCTTGCCTGCTCGGTTCAGGCGCACGCGCAGCAGGCTGCGCTGGGTCGGTTCGTCGAGGTCGAGCGGGAGGCGTTGTTCTCCTTCGACGAGGAGCACGTGGGCGGGAACTCGCCAGCGCTCGCGCCACCTTTTCAAGGCTTGCTCCCATTCACTGCTCGCGGCGCGTGCGCCGGGGAGATCGGTGACGTGTAGCAACCACCGCGCCGGGGACAACACGCTGCGGCCGTGTCGGATGCGGGGCAGGAATCGCAGGGTGCGGCTCGCGCCGAAGTCGATGGGGCCGAACACCGCCCGCCGCGCGGTGGGCAGTTCGGCGAGGAAACGCACCAGTGGTGGCGTGTAGACGGTGGTTTCCAAGGCGTGTGGCACGTAGGGGTGCACAGGCTTTCCGCTGGGGCGGTGGATGAGGAAGAACTGGGTGGAGCTGGCGGTCACCGCGAGGTCGTCGAGATGAAGTAACCGAGCTGAGTCGGCGCCGAGCTCCGGCGGGTGCTCGCCGATGGGCAACAGCCACGGCAACAGGTCCGGAGTGCGGGTGACGGCTTCATTGGCGATGCGCCGCGGGGCAAAAGACAGTTGGGCGACCATCACCTCGTCCCCTTGGGGATAGGTGCGGGACAGCCGTTGCCGCGCGTGCTCGTCGAGCACGCTGGCGAAGCGCCCGGCCATGCTGGAGGTCGGCACCGGAGCCCCGGTGACCCACAGCTGAAACCGTCCCTGGTCCAGGGCCTCGGTCGAGGTTGTGTGGATCGTGAACGCCAGCTCGACGCGTTCAGGAGGCGTCAGATCGCGGTGGTCTCCGACGGAGAGTTGCTCGATCAGTTCCTCGGACAAGGCGAGTTCGGTCCGTCCATCGAGGACGGTCTCCTGCAGCATCGCTTGCAGGGCGGCGTCGCGATCGGTCAGGAAGCGAGCCCCTTGTTCGCGGGCCGCGCCGAGGAAACCGGTTGGGAAACCGAGCCCGGAGTCGGACACCAACTCGCGTACCGGGACCAGCGCACCGGAGCCGTACCGTTCTCGGAACCGCAGGTGGTAGTCGCGCCGCGGTGCAGTGCCGAACGGGCTCGGACTCACCTCGAGCAGGACGGAGGCCGCCGACTCGGCTTCGCACAGCACGGGCTCCGGAAGCGTGATCCGTCCGTCCAGCGAGACGTCCACACTGGTCGGAGGTGTCGAGCGAGCCGAGCTCGTGGCTTCGGACACGGTGGATTTCGCCTGCGAGCCCGAGCTGAAGAAGGAGCGCAGAGCCTCGCGAGCATCGCCGACACGGTCGTTCTCGTCGCTGTCGCGGTGGGAATCGTCCAGCTGCGCGAGAACATGTTCGGCGGGCTTCGGGTAGGACGCGGGAGCCCGGAGGCTGGTCACGAGCACGCGGTGCGCGACAAGTCCGCTAATCAGAGTCGTGACCTGCTCACGCGGAACCGACGGGAATTCACGGTGCAGTCGGTCGATCAGCATTCGTCCCGGGATCGGAACCCGCGCTGCAGCAAGTGCGGCATCGACCGGGCGTGTGCGACGCAGCGCCAGTTCGACCTCATCGAGCCCAGCGGCCACCTGCGCCGAGGATTTTTCATCAGCGGTACCGGACAAATGGTTGGGGACGACGAATCGGTCGCCGCGGACGGTGCCCGCGTTGTTGACCACGAGCGATGCTTTCGCCAGCGCCTCGGGATCGGATTCGAGCTCGCTGATCAACTTGTGGAGCCAGTTCGGGTCGATCTGCCGGTGCGGCTGATGCTGCTCGCCGAAGACGACGTGCGTGGACCCGCCAATAGCTGCGGTGGTCACTCCGGCGAACAGGCCGAAGGGAGTGGGGCGCTGCTGCCAGCGCAGGACGTAGGAGCACGTCGAGACCAGCAAGCGGCGCCAGGATCGGCGGTTGAGTTTCGCGCCGTCGACTGCGGCGGCGATCTGCTCGCACAGTGCTGGGCTGGCGACACCGAAGGCGGTGCGTACGACATCGCGGCCCCATAACTCGGTGAGCCATTCCCGGCCGGTCGTCTCGGCGTCCTCGGCAGTGTGCAGATCCAGCCGCGGCAGGCTCAGTCCTCCCGGGTCGGTGCTCGCTCGAACCAGTACGAACTCGGCGTGACGAAAAAGGCACGGCGTGGCCACGCAAACCTCCTGGATCGGACAGAGCGTCCCCGCCGGGGCGCCACGGGGATTCGGCGTCCCGGCGAGGGCAGGGTTCACGACGGGTTGTTGGCCTGGCTGTTGCAGGCGCTGGTGGAGCAGGTCTGCCCGCACCCGTCATCGGTGTCGCAACTCAACTTCGCGAGCGGGTACGCGGACTCGATCACCTGGAAGTCGAGCGTGAAATCGTCGCTGATGTCGACGTCCTCGGTGCGGGACAGCGTGGTCGTGTTGGCCGCCATGCGTTTCCTTCCTTATCGTTCCGTTCCAACGAACCTGGCCGACTCGGTTGCTACGCCGAAGGGTGCGGCCAGGAGATCGTGATGGTGGTGTGCCGCTTCGGGATCACCGTCGTCGCAGCGGCATCCGGGGACTCCAGCGCCTCGTCCGGGGCGTCGTACGGCCAGACGGCGACGCTCGGGTCAGGGCCGTGGCGATAGTCGCGGTCCCACGCGCGGATCTGCTCCACCATCGCCTCGGCGGCCTCTCCGGCGTGCGGGCCGAAGGCGTGGGCGCCGAACTCGAAGAGCCCGTCGTCGAGGCGCCGGGTAGCGAGGTAGGCGAACGAGTCCTCGTGCGAGTTGACGTAGGCGTCTGGGAACCAGCGGCCTTCGGGGACGACCATCGCCGGACCGCTGTCGGTGTCCGGGTCGTAGTCGGGATCGACCGCGATCCGGCACGAGCCCGGCAACACCGAAGCCAGCCACAGCCCCAAGCTGTCGAACGGCTCCATCGCTTCCACGGTGATGCCGGACCACACGTCAACGCGGTCGGTACCCAACGCGCCGTCCAGCCGGGCCGAATCGGCCGGTGCGGTGCCGTCATCGAAGCGCAGAGCGATCCGGTCGCCGTGCAGCAGCAACATTCTTTCCTGGTGCGCGCCAAGACCTTGTGCCTTGACGAACCCGCACACCTCGGC
Organism: Saccharopolyspora galaxeae; assembly: GCF_016526145.1. Lineage (GTDB taxonomy): Bacteria > Actinomycetota > Actinomycetes > Mycobacteriales > Pseudonocardiaceae > Saccharopolyspora_C > Saccharopolyspora_C galaxeae. Next base: position 102,432 of record NZ_JADDUE010000015.1, on the reverse strand, counting down.
CGAATCCGCCAGCAAGTGGTCACCGGCGCGACGCAACGACAGGGACCGCGTAATCCCCCGCATCCGCAGCGGAACGACGACGCGTCCGCTCTCGGCAAGCTGGTCCATCAACGCGGCAGGAAGGTCCCAGCAGCCGACCGTCACCAGCGCCACATCAAAAGGTGCTCGTGCGGGCACGCCATGCTCGGCGTCCGCGCACTCCACGTGCACCTGCGGGTATCCCGCCGCATCCAACAGTTTCCGGGCTCGGCCGGTGATCTCCGGATCAATGTCCATTGTGGTCACGGTGCCCGTGTCGCCGACGAGTTCGGCCAGCATGGCGGCGTTGACGCCGCCCGAGCCGACCTCCAACACGCGCATCCCCGGCCGGACATCCGCTTGTTCCAACATGAACGCCTGGATCTGCGGAGCGGAGATCGAGCTGATCGCGCTGCCGTGCTCGTCCCACTTCGTCCGAACTGCGGTCGTAGCGTCGTAGACCTCTTCCGCCGGCACACTCGGTGCGAACACGTGCCTGTCGACCGTGGCGAAGACCTCCGCGACACGTTCCGAACGCAGCGCGTTGAGCTTCCACAACCGCTGCACCATCGCCGCCCGCGGCGGCTGAATCGGGGTCGCCCCGGTGGCAGGGCTCGCCGCCGGTTCCAGCGAGTCGTCCGGGTCCTGTTCGGAAGATGTGCTCACCGGGCTTCCTGCCTTTCTCTCGATGATCTTCCCGCTGTTCGCCGCACGCGCGTGTGCTCCCTGAACGCCAGCTGTCGTTGCGCCCTGGTGGGCAGGGAGGGGAAGCCGCCGACGGCTATCGGGAACACCGCCTAACGACGATCAAGGTTAGAACGCGGTTAGAATGAGGTTGTCAGCAAGGTTATGGACAGTCAAGGTCGTTCTAAGCGAAGATCGTGGCGTTCGCGCCCCGACGAGACGGGAGGCCGTCGTGCACCTGCACAAGATCTGCAAGGACCCGGAGTCGAACCCCACCGGCTGCCAGAGCGTCTACCTCGCCGAGAACGGCATGATGGCCGTCCAGGGCCTCGAGATGGACCCGGAGACCTTCGCCAACATGGAAAATCTGCTCCCGGGCGAGTCGGGTGTCCTGATCAAGCCCGAGATCCTCGTCGAGGTCGCCCGCCTTTACCAGGAGAAGGCCCTGTGACGCCCGCGCAAGACCTGCGCGAGGGCATCGACCAGCTTCGTCACGAGCTTGCCGCCTTCCGCTATTCGCTGTTTCGTCTGGAGACGTTGCAGAACTACTCCGGTAGCAGCGAGGACGACGCCTTTGCCGAGTGGCGACGCACCGGCCGCATCCCGGTCACCGCGGAACTCCAGCAGTGGTGCGAACGCACCCGTCACCGCGTCGGCCAGGGCTGCCGGCTCCAGCGCGTGCACGTAGTGACCGAACCGCTGACCGACTACGTACGGTTCGAACTGGCCTCGTACGCCCCCAACGTTCAAGCGGGGGAGGACGTCCGGATCATTCCCGTCCGCGGAGATCAATGGCCGACCGACGTGCACGCCGCCGACTACTGGCTCATCGACGCACGCAGGCTGTGGACCATGCGCTACTCCCCGGACGGCGCGTGGCTCGGCGCCGAGCCGACCACCGATCCGCAGTGCATCGCCGATGCGTGCGCCCAGCGCGAGGCCGCGATTGCGCAGTCAATATCGTGGAGCGAGTACGACTCGCGTTAGAAGAAGGGAACCAGCGTGCCGGGCCCGAACACGCCGCAGCGAGCACTGCTCGCTCGACGTCTTCGCGAGCTGCGCGCGACCGCGTTTGCCTCCGGCAGCGCCTTGGCGCGTCATCTGGACTGGCACCAGACGCGGGTGTCGAAGCTCGAGCAAGGCAGTCAGCGTCCCACCGACGACGACCTTCGCCGGTGGGGCGAGGCTGTCGATGCCACCGCCGAGCAACTGGACGAGCTCTTCGAACTCGCCGAGGCGGCCCGCATCGAGTACGCCACCTTCGGCCAGCGCTACCGCCAGCACGGCGGTGCTGTCGCCGAGCAGCAGGCGACCACGAACGAAGATGCCGCCTCCGCGCGCATCGCGGAGTTCCAGCCCGCGATGATGCCCGGACTGCTCCAGACTGCCGCCTACGCGCGTGAAGTTCTCACCCGCCCCTGCGGCCCAGCTTCCGCCGGAGTAGCCGACGAGGAAATCGACCAGATCGTCGGCAAACGCATGGAACGGCAGCAAGTCCTCTACCAGCCCCGGCAGGAACCGATCCGGATCATCATGGGTGAGGCCGCCCTGCACACCCATTTCGGAGACCCTCGGACCCTCGCGGGTCAGCTGGACCGGCTGCTCGCCCTGCTCGGCTACTCGCAGGTCGACATCGGCGTCGTGCCGTTCACCGCGGCCATGCCCGTGTTTCCGCTGACGAACTTCCTGCTCTACGACGACCACGTCCTCATCGAGTCCCTCACCGCACAGCAGCGTCTCGATTCGCCCGACGACGTTCGCGCCTACGAGGACTTCTTCGCGCAGCTCCACGATGCCGCCATCACTGGCGCACAGCTCGAAACCCTGTTGGCCCAGAGCTCCACGGAACTCCGCAGGCGATCCGGTGCAGCTTCTTCGTAAGGCACCAAGACCTAGGGGCCCTGAGCCCGTGGTGGCCGGGTGGTGTCGTACTGCCATCCGTGGCTGCGGTCGCAACCGATGCGGTGCAGCCGGTCGGCTTCGGCGGGATGCAGCAGGCGCAGCGCCTCGTGGTGGCCAGACCAGCGGATCTCGGCGACCTCGCTGGCGTCCGGAACCGGGACGCTGGTCCCCACGATGTGCGCCTCGAACAAGAAGTGGATCTTGTTTTCACCGGTGGCGGATTCGGCTTCGGACCAGCCAGCCCACACTAGCTTGCCGGGCGTGACCGCCAGCCGAAGTTCTTCGTGGACTTCGCGGGCCATCGCGGTGGGCGGCGAGTCGGATCCGGTGGCCTCGCACCGGCCGCCGGGCAGCGAGAAGTCTTCGTCGTCGGGACCGCGTACCAGCAAGATGCGTTGTTGGACATCGCGGATCAGTGCTGCGGCGCGGACCGGTAACGCGGGACGAGGTTGGCTTTCCGGTATCCATTCACGAAGTTCGCGGATCGCCTCGGCCAGGTCGGGAACAGCACGGTAGCGATCCGGTCCGGCGACGCGGGGAGTGCGCGCATGGTCGGCGTGAACCCACAAGGCACGTGCTCCGGCCAGCAGCGGTGCCTGGACATCTTCCAGGAGCGTGTCGCCGACGTGAACGATCTCGCCGATTTCGACGCTATGGTTCCGAGCGAGGTGCTCGAACATGGCAGGGCCGTTGCCTTTGGCCAGGCCGGTCTCGCAGGAGAAGTAGGCCGCGTCCAGCAGCGGTCCGAGTTCATCGCGCACCGCGTTCGCGTGGACGTGGTCGGCGGAGGCGAGGTTGGAGCAGACCACGACTCGGATGTCGGGACATGCGTCGCGGAGTCCTGCGATCAGCGCCCGCGCGGTCGGATTCAACAGCAGTGGCCGTGGTGTGTGCAGCAGATCGGCGAGCTGCCCGGGAGGAAGCGCGAGGTCGGCCGCGACTTGGCGGATCAGCTCGTCGCTGATCGCGGTGGCGGTGTGCAGGTGGGTGCGCACGACCGCGGCGACGGTGGCCGGGTCCTTCGGTGATGCCGTGGCCAATGCATCGCCGAGGCTCTGCCCGTACGTGTGCCCTAGCAGCCTGCCGACGCTCAGCGACACCACACTGATTCCACGGTTCATGCACAACTCTCCTGATAGGACGGTGTGCCGTTGCGTAGGAGCTTCGGCACGGATTGGTAGGCATATTCGGCGCGGCAGTCGTAGGCGGTCGAGCCAAGTCAGGATGCTGACAAGGTCGAGACTTTCCGCAATGAGTGGCCTGGGGTGCGTGCGGAATACGAGCACGCGTCTGCCTGGGGACTCGATCACCACACGCGGATCGAGCCGCGGCGAGATCCGCTCGGGGCGGGCGTGGTGATCGAGCCCCCGCATTGCCAGCCGGTTCTCTTTCGGGGCGGAAACCGGCTCGGGCGCGGCACGGGATCCGGACCGGCAGCGATGCGGGGCGCTGCCGATGTCGATTCCTGCTCTGCGCCTTGGGGTTGTGGTCTGTGCCGCCGGTGGAGGGATGTCCTGGCGGCACAGACCACGCCCGGCCGGAGCGCTCGTGTCGGGGAGCACGGCACGCTCTTGCCGGGAGTCGGTTATCGCTGCTGGCCCGGGAAAACCCAGACTCGCGCGTTCTCCTGTGGAGCTGTGGCCGAGCCGGGGCGCTCAGCCATCGGGCGGGTGGGCGCGTACCGGTCGAAGATCTTGGCGAGGCCGCGCAACCGGGCGCCAAGATCGCCGAGTTCTTCGTAGGTGACGGTGCTGCGGCCCGGAAGTGCGAACAGGACTTCGCCCAACCGGTCGTGGATCTGTTTTCCAAGCTCGACCACGTCACCGGTCTTCGGCGGGGCCGACGTGTGCTGTTGGATCATCAGAACTCCTTGAGTCCGTGCCTGGATGGTGAGTGCTCGTTGAGTGGGTTGGACGGGAACTGGGCGTCCTGCGCTTCTTCGTTTCTCGGTGGGAAATTGCGGACCGCGCGGTGCGGAAGCGGGGGGCTTCATCCGCACCGCACGGCCCTCGACCCAGCGCCCGCGCCACATCAAGCGGGCACCGGACGATCACGAATCCCAGACGACCTCACGGGCCCCGAGCGATTCCGCTGCCTTCACACATGCGCCACATCGCGCCGTGACCACCCGGCTCTTCGGAACCCGGTCGTTCGGCGTCGGCAACGGCACCGTCGCCGCGTACCCGCACAAGGTCTTGACCGCGGAGTTGACAGGCAGAGCCGAGAGGCTTTCCTGCGTAGCGTGACGTCGCTGCGGATCTCCACGAGCGCAAAACCAGTACAGGCGGGCCGTTCGCTTGGCGGTACGACCGCTACGGGAAACTTGTTCCGGTCGCGCTGAGGAAACTGCCACAGTGAGTCGTCCATGCATTCGAAGACACCTCCTCACGTCGTTGGTGCTGGCGTATGTAGAAGCTATGGCCGCACAGCCGGCACGATTGCCCGGATCGCGCATGAAAAATATGCGTACCGCGCATACTGGCTGGCCCTAGCAGATACGATGGCTACCCGAATCGACTGGGAGCGATCTTGATGAGGTCAGAAGCCGGCCGCTCAGAAACATCGCGCCACTGTGCGAGATGCGGCAGCAAACTTGCCCGGGACAACGCCGCGCCCGTCTGCTCGCCGTGTCGGCGCGCTCCCAAGAATCATCAGGAGGCAGGCCCGCGCGTCGGCGACGAGTTCTGGGCCGAAGACCGGCTACGCCAAGCGCTTGCCGGCAAGGACATGGGAGCTGTCGTGCGGGCCTACCGCGTTCATCCCGCGCATGGCCGGAAACCGTTGCCCCAAGCCGATGTGGCCAAGTGGCTGAGCATCACCCAAAGCCAGCTCAGCAGGATTGAGTCCGGGCGGAACCGGGTGCGCGAGCTGGATCAGCTCCGGCATTACGCCCGGCAGCTGCGCATCCCGCCTGAACTGCTGTGGTTCGACGCGGGCGATAGCGCTGACGAACCGGTGCCACCGAAACACGCTGCGGTAGTTCTGCCGGGAGGCCCATCGGTTCCCGCTGCGAACGTGCGTACCGAGCCAGCGTTGGCCGAGTCGTTGCTGATGACGCTCAAGCAGTACATCACCACCGACAACCTCGTCGGTCCGCGTTCGGTGCTTCCGGTCGCCGCTAAGCAAGCGAGCTTCGCCAACGGACTGCTCGCGCAGAGCCAAGGGCAAAGCCACCGGTCGCTGTTGTACGTCGCCGCGCGGTTCGCCGAGTTCACGGGATGGCTGGACCAAGACGCGGGCAAGTTGCAGGAAGCGATGGCGTGGTCGAACACGGCGCTCGATCTCGCGCACGAGGCCGAGGACGCACACCTGGCTTCCTACATCCACATGCGCAAGAGCAATATCGCAAGCGACGCGCACAAGCCTGCTTTGACGATCGACTTCGCTCAGGCTGCCCTGCGGTCCTCGGAGACGTTGAGCCCGCGCCTCAAGGCGGTTGCGCTGCGGCAGGAAGCGCACGGGCACGCCATGGCCGGCGACTACGAGGGATGTTCGCGCGCCATCGACCGAGCGTTTCGATACGCGGCCGACGAGCCCGACGACGAGAGCGACATCGCGCGGTATTGCACGCCGAGCTATGTCGAGATGGAAGCCGCGCACTGCTGGGTCGAACTCGGCAAACCGGTCAAAGCACTGGCCACGCTCCAGCAGGGCATCGCGAACTGGCACGCGGACTTCCGGCGGGACCTCGGGCTCGGGCTTGCGCGATTGGCCGTTGCCCATGCCGTCGCCGACCAACCGGAAGAAGCGGTCGCCGTGGCGCGGCATTCGCTCACGATCGCGACCGAAACGCGGTCCCACCGCACGGCACGGCAGCTCCGTCGAACGTCGCAGCTGTTGGCGGACGCGGGCGCGCACGATCAGGCGTCCCAGTTGAGCCGTACGCTGCGGACGACATTGGCGTGACGCTGCGAGCAAGTTGAGGAGAGTCGTGGACGTGCTCACCACTGCCACTTCCGCCGATGAAGCGGCCCGAAAGGCACGTGTCGCCGTGCTTCCCGTCGGCAGCTTCGAGCAGCACGGCGAGCACCTTCCGCTGACCACCGACACCGTCATCGCGTGCCTGATCGCCCAACGGATCGCCGAGGACTACGATCTCTTCCTGCTACCGCCGATCACCGTGTCGTGCTCGCACGAACACGACTCCTTCCCCGGAACGGTCAGCGTCAGCGCCACAACGCTGGTCGCGATGATCGAGGACATCCGCGTTTCCTTGCGCCGTTCGGACATCACCAAACTGGTCCTGGTCAACGGGCACGGCGGAAACTACGTCCTCTCCAACATCACCCAGCAAGCCAATACCGACGAACGGTGCGTGGTTCTGTTTCCTGGCGGGGGCGACATGAACCGCGCCCGCGAGCACGCCGGCGCGGTCACCTCGTCCCACGAGGACATGCACGCCGGTGAACTCGAAACCTCGCTGCTGCTGCACGCGCACCCGCACCTCGTCGGCGAGAGCTACTACCGCGCCGATCACCAGGCCGACGACCGGCCGCATCTGTTGACCCTCGGAGTCGAGCACTACAGCCCCAGCGGCGTCATCGGCCGTCCCTCCGAAGCAACCGCGGCCAAAGGACGAGCCATCCTGGACAGCTTGAGTACATCGTTCTTCGAACACCTCACGCTGATCGACCCGCGTTGATACGCAGCCGCTCAGGCTCTTGTGGCTAGGGGAGCGTATCCGCGGATCACCTCGTGTGAGTAGCGAGGCCGTCGCAAGTTTCCGGCCGCACTCGGCGGTCGTGGGGCGGTGGCTGTGTCAGCGCTAGGTGCATGGGCGGCAGCACCCGCGGCAGGTGTTGCGCTGGCTTTGTTGCTGCAGGTGATAGCTAAGTCGGGTGCGAGCGTGCCTGGTCCCTTAAATCTGTCCTTGAGCGGATGGGGTGGTAGCTGCGGTCGGAACGCGTCGTTTCGAGTGACATGTAGTGGATTGGCCCCACGTTGGCCCTGTGTGTGTATTGTTCTTCGGTCGAATCCGTTGAGTAATGGAGGTGTCACGCAGTGACACAGTTGTGGTCGGTTGCCGGAGGCCTGGCGCTATCGGTCGGTGTGTTGTCTGGGTGTGGGGTGCAGGACGGTGTGGGGCCGACTGGGCCGGTCACGCCGGATACGGCGGCGGTACCGAACCCGGCTGGGCAGGCTGACCGGCAGCCGAATACGTTCCAGTTTGGTCAAACGTACGAAGGTGAGATTGATACTACGGTGCGGAAGCTGGATCCGTTCCAGTTCAACACGTCGGAGTTCGCCGCTCCGCAGGGTGGTGTTCCGGCGTGGGGAGTTGAGTTTGAGTTCACCAATCGCACCGACCGGGCGTTTCCATTGGCGGTGCTGAACATTGGGGCGACCGTGGACAGCCGGGCGGCTGAGGAGATTTTCGATGGAAAGAATGGATTCAATGGGTTGTTGTCCGCTCCGCCGCTCGGTCCGGGGCAGACGGTGAAAGTGCCGGTGGCATATACTGGACAGGGATCCAAGCACGTGATAACCGTCGCGTCGCTGGACTTCTCGAAGTCGGCGACCTTTACCGACTAGACCCCCGGCTGCTGGAAAGTCGGCACGGATACCAGGTATCTTGTGGGAACCGCGCCGTGAGGGGCGGTTCTCGCTGGCCCCGGATAAGTCTGTTGTGGATTATAACAGTATGTAAGTGCGTTGCTCGTCAGCACGAACGATTTTTGACATCGGCGCGTGGGAGGAAATTGGGAGGAACGTGCGGTCTTGAACGTTGCTGGATAAACCTCAACAGTAGCGAACGACACCGTCGCACCAGCAGTTTCTCTGTCTTCGCAGGTCACGTGAGTTGACGGGCGCCACTGGGGGTCAGGGGGTCGTGGGTTCGAATCCCGCCGTCCCGACGGTCGCGGAAGCCCGCTGATCTAGCGCAAATGCGCAGGTCAGCGGGCTTTTTGATGTTGCGGTGGTGATCTCGTAGTTGATCTTCGTGGTCGGTCTGCTCCGATTTTTGGGAGGAATTTGGGAGGATCGATCAGTGCTGGGGCGAAATGGGGTCGCGTGATGGGAGGATTTCCTGGTCACGCTGATGGGTGATCTTTGGTCGCTACGCTGAGGTGGGAACGTGCTGGCGGTCGGTGCTGCCGATGGTGCGTGATCGACGTGCGCGACGAGTGGTGGCGCAACACGTGGCGTCGCGCGGAAACCCTGGATCTCGGGTGTTCATCGCCCCTACGAGAGGGTCGTAACTTCACCGACTTTCCCGACTTATGTCTCGCAACTGGAGTGACGACCGTGGTTTCGGCCTGGCGGGGCGGTGTGGCGTCGGCCCTCCAGGGCTGACGAGGGTCGCGACGTCGTCTCCGCCTGGCGCCGTCCCAGCCCCTGGCGCTGGTGGCGTCGGCCCTGTAGGGCAGCGCTGCAGTCGGCTGGCGGTGTTGGGCGGATGGGGTGAGTGACGGTGCGGGCTCGTTTTGAGCCGATGCTGAGATTGCGGCGGAGGGTGTCGGCTGAGATTGGACGCTGGTGCAGTTTCCAGTGTTCGGCGTCGAGTCGGTATGCCTCTTCGGTCGGATCGGCGGCTGGCGCGCACGGATGACTCGATTCTTGCGAAGACTGTCTCTCCAGCCACTAGTGCCGTGCTGTCGGGAACCGACATGGTTGAGACATGGCAGAAAAGCGCGGTAGGCCGGACAAACTCGCCACGCATGCATCAGGCGTGGCGGGTCATCACGGTGGCCGGGATGACGATCATCGCCGCCCGGGCATTCACGACCATGTCCGGATTGTTGGTCAACCCGCTTCATCACGAGTTCGGGTGGTCGCACGCAACGATCGGTGCCGCCGTGTCGGTGAACATGACCCTCTACGGGTTGACCGCACCCTTCGCGGCCGCCTTGATGGATCGCCTCGGAACTCGCCGGGTCGTGGCTGGTGCTCTTGCCGCCGATACTGTCCTGGATATCCGATCAGTACCAGTGGAGAGCCGCGCTGGTCACGGTGTCGCTGGTCGCGTTGTGCGTCCTGCCGCTGGCGTTCCTGCTACTGCGCGATCACCCCGCGGATCCGGGGGTGCGAGCTTATGGTGCCGATGAGTTCACGCCAAAGCCGGATCCGGCGCCGCGTGTTGTTCGGCGGACGGTGACAGTGCTGTTGAGTGCGGCGACAACACGGCCGTTCTGGCTGCTGGCTGCAACATTTGCGATCTGCGGTTCCTCCCACCAACGGGATTATGTGGAGCCATTTCGTACCAGCGGCACAGCACCACGGGATGCCTCCCACTGTCGCCTCTTCGTTGCTGGCGATGGTCGGCATATTCAACGTCGCGGGCACGGTGAGTTCAGGTTGGCTCTCCGACCGAGTCAGTGCGAGATGGCTCTTGACTTGGTACTTCGCACTGCGCGGGGCCGCTCTCTTGTGCCTCCCTTTGCTGATGTCCGCGACGGTTCAGCCGTCGCTGGTCCTATTTGTCGTGATATTCGGGATTCTGGATGTGGCGACGGTGTACCCCCGCCCAGCGCGCTGGCACGCACGTATTTCGGCGAGGATGGCGCGATCGTGTTCGGCTGGGTCAACGCGGCACATCAATTGGGCGCTGGCGGCATGGCTTTCCTCGGTGGCGTTATGCGGGACCTGGTCGGCACATATGACCTGGTGTGGATCGGTGCGGCAGGGCTGTGCGCAGTGGCGGCGTTGTTGACACCGCAGCTCAAAGTGACGGCCCCGCAAGTCGTTGGCCTCGAAGGCCGGCCGCGGTAAGCCACCACGAAAAACAACCCATCGAATGTGAGGAAACAATGATTCCGATGTGGACGATTGCGTTGATCGCTGTGGTCGGTGCGCTGGCTGTCGGGCTGAACGTCACGTTGCTGATCGAGAAGCTCAAGGGCAACCTCGATGTGATCAGCAGTGAAGCAAAAGAGCCGAACCACATTCATCGCGTGACCAACGCCAGTTGCTGATTCTCCCGGACGCAGTGTTCCATGAGCCCCGTACACACTGCGTCCTCACACCAGGCCTGCTCAAAGTCCCTGAGGGTCGAAGCTCCGTTAGCTACCGGCTATCGAGACAGGGGGTTTCCCATGGTTTTGTCAGGCGGCGACCGGGGGCGCCGTGGGTTGGGTTGTCGGTCGGGCGGGCTGGTAACAGGTCTTGTTGCGGAGCATGGCGAAGATGACGTCGCAGCGGCGTCGGGCCAGACAGATCAGGGCGGCGTTGTGCTTCTTGCCCTCGGCTCGTTTGCGGTCGTAGTAGGCGCGGCTGATCGGGTCGGACAGGGCCGCGAATGCGGCAAAGAAGAACGCGCGTTCGAGCTTGCGGTTGCCGGTCCGGGCAGGGTGTTCGCCTCGGATGCTGCTGCCGGAGCGGTGGGTGACTGGGGCGATGCCGGCGTAGGCGGCAAGGTGTGCAGGGCTGGCGAATGCGAAGGCCTCGCTGATCTCCAGCAGGATGCGGGCTGCGGTCCTGATCCCGATGCCGGGCATGGAGGTCAGGACCTCGGCGAGATGGTGCGCATCGAGGATCCCTTCAACCTCGACGGCGAGGGTTTTGCGTTGCTCCAGCACGGTTTCCAGAATCTCGGCCAGGCACGGCAGCACCAGGTCGGCCGCACGGCACCGGGAACGATCACGGTGTGCTCGGCCAGCAGCTCGTCGACGAGCCGCTGGCCCATGCGGGGAGCGTGCTTGGTCGCGATCGAGATCAGCTTGCTGCGGCTGATGCTGGCCAGGCCGATCGGACCGCCGCAGCGGAACAGGATTTCCAGCGCCGCGGTGTGGGTGACTGGTGCCCGCAAGCACGCGCGACCGTGACCGGCAACGCGCCGATCGTGGCCGGTTGGTCGACTACGACCAGCAGCGGGCCGTGGGGGCGGCGAGCTTGTCGAGCACCGCCCGCAGCTTCGGTTCGTTCTTGGGCAGCGGCCCGTCGTGCAGGCGCTTCCCGGTCGGGTCCAGGCCCACGGCGTGGTGCTCGCCCTTGCCTACGTCTAGGCCAAGGAACACGCCGTATGTACTGGTTATCCGCCCAGTTCTTCACCTCGAAGTTGCTGGTCACCAGTCAGGCACCGACGGCCGGCAGCCACGTTACGACGAGACCTGCTCGGAGGCGGCCGTGTCCCTATCAGCGGTCCCTCGATGCCACCAGCCCGGTGAAACCCCCGGATCATGCAAGCGACTGGGGGAGCTAGTCATGCCGGACCCGGCGACCAGGGATCCAAGATCAGAGACACGAAAAAGGTAACGGGAGCCAGTTCTACCCTTCGACGGGCGCGTCCTGGAGCGCAGGAGCGACCAGGTCCGCAACCCGCGTGGTCTCCTCTGATCAACGATGCGGGTAGTGGCTAAGGAGCTCGGAGCTCGGAGCTCGGCAACGAGTCTCTACCTGCACTTCGCGGGCAAGTGGAACGGGTACGGCACCCATCATGGTTACCCGCCTGAGGCTTGCGGGGGTGCGGGTGATCTCCATGCAGGCCACCAGTCGGCGTTGGCAACCGAGAACGACCCGAACACGCCGCGGTCTGCACTTATATGCGTTGGCGGGCACGGGGGTGCTGCGGGTGTGCGGGCGGGCTGACTAGGTGCCGACCTGTGCTGCGTTCGAGCGGCGGATCGTGCCCGGCTGTCCCACGCTTCGTCGGCGCCGAGCGGACTGGGGGTGTTGCTCTATTTAGGTCAGACCTTTAATATATACGACCAAATGAGGTGTCTGCAGTCACACTACAGCTGAAGTACTCAAATAGGAAGTGAAGTCATATGAACGCCTAGTGGTGCATGGCGTAGCGGATGTTCCCGAGAACTCGCGCGGTCACCAGTAGTGATCAACGCTCCGGGACCTCAGGTGACGGCCAGGCCGGGGCCCGCGCTCCAGCCGCGGCGTGGGCCGGGTGGGCGGTGCTGCGCCGGTAACCGGCCAGGTGGTGTTTCGACGCGATTCGTTCTGTTTCTACAAGGGAAAGTCAGCCAACGAGATTTCGCCGGGAGTCACGGTATGACCACAACAGACAGAGTCCTCGCCGAGTCGTACTGGCCTGCCAACCAGGACGAGGCCGTCAACGAGGTCACGATCGGGGATCTCCTCCGGGAGGCCGCCGCCACGGTGCCCGACCGGGTCGCGCTCGTGGATGCCGTCGAGGACACGGATGCTCGACGAAGCTGGACCTACGAAGAGTTCCTCGCCGACGCCACGCGAGCCGCGAAGGCGCTGCTGACTCGCTATGCCCCGGGGGACCGGGTGGCCATCTGGGCGCCCAACAGCGCGGACTGGATCATCCTCCAGCAGGGGATCAGCCTCGCCGGGATGATCTTGGTTGCCGCCAACCCGGCGTACCGGGCGCGCGAGCTCGAATACGTGCTGCGGCATTCCGGAGCGGTCGCGCTCTTCTACGCCGACTCCTACCGGGATTTCGACCTGACCACCGTCGTGGATGAGATCCGGCCGCAGCTTCCGGGCCTCCAAGGCGCGATCACCTTCGCCGAGTGGCCCGATTTCCTCGCGAGCGGTGCGGATGTCGAGCTCGAGCTGCCCGAAGTCGCTCCGACGGACCCGATCCAGGTGCAGTACACCTCCGGCACGACCGGTTTCCCCAAGGGGGCGCGGCTGCACCACAAAGGACTCGCCAACGCCGCGAGGCTCGTCGCGGAGCGCGCCGGGATGCAGGACGGAGGCGTGAACGTGAACTCCATGCCGATGTACCACATCGGCGGGGGAGCGGTGACCTCATTGGGGACGCTGGCCAAGCGCGGCAAGTTCGTCATCGTCCCGCAGTTCCTCCCAGAGCTGATGCTGGAGACGATCGAGACCTACCGTGGGACCCACACCCTCCTCGTCCCCACGATGCTGTTGGCGCTGCTCGACCATCCGGACCGGGAGAAGCGGGACCTGTCCAGCTTGCAGACCATCATGAGCGGGGCCGCCACGGTGCCTGCCGCGCTCGTCCGCCGCACGGCCGACATCTTGGGCTGCCGGACGAGCATCCTGTTCGGGCAGACGGAAATGCACGGGGTCATCGCCCAGACGCGGGTAACCGACTCGCCCGAAGATCAGTCGGAGACGGTCGGGCAGCCGCTGCCGAGCCTGGAAATCAAGATCGCCGACGAGGTGACTGGCGAGGTCCAGCCCATTGGGGAGTCCGGCGAGATCTGCTGTCGCGGTTACCAGAACATGATCGAATACCACGACATGCCGGAAGAGACCCGGGCGACCATCGACCCGGAGAACTGGCTGCACATGGGCGACCGGGGCTGCATGGACGAGCGCGGCTTCATCCAGATCACCGGCCGCTTGAAGGACATGATCATCCGTGGTGGCGTCAACATCTACCCACGGGAGATCGAGGAGTTCCTGCTGACTCATCCCGCCGTCTCGGATGTCGCGGTGGTCGGCGTTCCAGATGACAAGTGGGGTGAGCAGCTGGCGGCCGTCGTCCGGCTCAGTCCGGGGGCGAGCATGCCTTCCGTCGAGGAGATGCGGACCTTCTCCCGTTCGCAGATGTCCGCGCACAAGACCCCCTTCTACTGGAGTTTCGTGGAAGAGTTCCCGGTCACCCCGACCGGCAAGATCAAGAAGTACATGCTGCGCAAGCAGCTCTCCACCGGCGAACTCGGTGCCGACACGCATCGGCCGGAGGCGGACGGACGGGTCGAACCGGAGTGAGTGAATCGGGAGCACAGGATGGATTTCGGACTGGCTGAGGACCATGCCTCGGTGCGCGACAGCGTGCGGAACTTCGCGAGGGCCGAGCTGGCTCCCGGCTACCTGGCACGATCCAAGCGAAGCGATTTCCCGTGGGCGGTCCACAAGCAGGTAGCGGAGCTCGGTGTCCTCGGACTGCTGGCCGGAGCAGACCACAATCCGCTTGACGCCGAGGATTTCGTGGCCGCGGGCCTGGCGGTGGAGGAACTGGCGTACGCCGACGTCAACGTGGCGAACGCCGTCATCCCGGTGATGCTGGTGGCGAGCCTACTCAGCAGGCACGGCTCGGAGCACGTCCGGGGCGAGTGGCTCGGTCCGCTCGTGGGCGGCCGGACGTACGTGTCCTTCTGTCTGACCGAGGCGGATTCGGGATCGGACGCGGCGGCGTTGCGGACCAAGGCTGTCGCCGTGGACGGCGGCTATGTGATCAGCGGGGAGAAGGCATCGGTCACAATGGCGGCCCATGCGAGTGCGTTGATCGTGACCGCGCAGACTTACCGCGAAGGTGTCCACCTCGGGGTGTCCGCGTTCCTCGTCGAAATGGACGACCCCGGAATCACGACCTCCGGTATCGCGGACACCGGCTGGAAGCCGATGGGGCGGAGCATGGTCCACCTCGACGAGGTCCGGGTGGACGAGGGCGCACTTCTCGGAGCTGAAGGGGCTGCTTTCCGCAGTGTGCTCAACGGTTTCGACTTCACCAGGCCGCTGCTCGCGCTCACCGGGGTCGGGTGCGCCCAGGCGAGTCTGGACGAGACCGCGGCGTACGTGCGCGAGCGGTCGGCGTTCGGCTCACCACTGGCCCGCTTCGAAGGGGTCTCGTTCCCGCTCGCCGAGCACAGCACGACCCTGGAGGCGGCCCGCCTGCTCTGCTACTCCGCGCTCTGGAAACGAGGCAGCGGTGTCCGGCACACCGCTGACGCCGCGATGACCAAGTGGTACGGGCCGAAGATGGCGGGAAACGCGATCAAGGAATGCCTGCTGCTACACGGCAATTACGGCTATTCCGCAGAGTTCCCGTTCGAGCAGCGGCTGCGCGATGTCTTGGCGCTGGAGATCGCGGACGGGACCGCGCAGATTCAGAAGATCATCATATCCAGGGAGCTCTTCGGGGCCGAGTTCACGCCCTATCGGGGATGAGTTCAGTGTGCGCCGTTCGGCCTGGCTTCCCCCAGGATTTGCCGCCACCGCTCCCATGCACCCGGGGACCACCGGTCACGCCGGTCGAGGAACAGGTCCGATGCCTCGTGCCCCACCCACTCCGGCAACAGCTCCTCCGGCAGTTGCGGATCCAGGCGCATGAACTGCTGGAGGAAGTTCCGCAGTTCGAGGTAGCTCAACAGCACTTCGTCCCCTCCTGCCGGCCGGAAACCGGCGTAGCGGGCCAGCAGGGCGCGGTAGCTGTCCGCCAACTCGGCGAGGTTCCACGCCCGCTGGACGATCTGCTCATCGCTGAGCCCGACGTTCTCGGTGTGCCCGACGAAGCTGAGGGCGCTACCGGTGAGGCCGAACTCCGCTATGAGCGAGCGGAGGTCGTCCACGGCGTCCACGTGCGGCGTGAGCCACACGCCGGGCGTCGGATTTCCCATGCGCAGCCAGGCGAGACCCCCGTAGAGGCGTTTCCGGGTGGTGCGCTCGCTCTGCGGTACCGAGACCAGGAGGATCAGCCAACGTCCGTCCCAGGGCTCCGAGCGGTCGAGGAACGCCGTCGCTCGGTGCAACCCGTCCTCGATGACCTTGTTCCCGGATGTGGTCAGCCGCCAACGCGCGGTGCGGCCGATTCGCTCCCTTTCGATCCAGCCCGCGTCCGCCGACCGCGAGATCGCCTGCCGTGCGGCGTGCCCCTCCACCCCGAGTCCACCGAGGACTCTGACCAGGGCGGTGGTCCAGATCGCCTCATCGCGCGGGTATGAGAACTCGCCCATCACCGTGAGCAACAACGACCGGGCGCTCGTCACGGGCAGTGGCGAGGCACCTGCTGTATCACTCCGAGTCACGTCCACATGGTCCCCGTTTCCGTTGGGCGGTGTGCAACCGGGACCGCGGAACCCTCGGTCGGGAGGTGTCGGCATCCTCGTCCGGCGGCCGCCGAGAAAGTACTACACAAGAGTTGTCGAAGTTTCTTGATTTGTCACTCCTGGCGCTTTACCTTCATACCTCGTGACCGACCTGATCCGGGTTACATACCGGAAACAGCCGGTTCGAGTCGGGCGGGCGCGTCACCACGGCGGTCTTCCGGAGCGTCGCGCCGGCAGGTCGCGAAATCATCAGTGCAGCTCGGCGGTTTCCGCGCCGGTGGATCGACCGCCTGATCGGCGCGGCGGGCCGAGCGAGGCGAGAATTGTGAGGTACCGGTGATCTTCGATTCGACGAGGAAGTCTTCGACCGTACCGGCCATCGGCCGTCGCAGGTTTCTGAGCTACCTGCTCGCAGCTCCGACGCTGACAGTGGCGACCGAGGTCACGTTGGCCGGAGCCACCGCGGAACCCGCTGAGGCCGCCGTTCCGTCACCTCCGCAGCTCATCGGGGAAACCGTCGATCTCCAAGACGTCATCAACGTGATCGGCGCTCCCACGGCCGCGTTGCTGTTCCAGATCACGGTGAACGAGGACGGCACGGTGACCGTTCCGCTACCGCGGGCCGAGGTGGGGCAAGGTCTCACCACGTCGGTGCCGATGCTGATCGCGGAAGAGATGGACATCCCGCTCGCCAACGTCAAGATGCCCCTCGCGGACGCGCGGCCGGAGTTGTTGTTCGGCCAGCTCACCGGCGGCTCGTCGAGCATCACCTCGCTGTACGGACCGGCTCGGCTCGCCGCCGCGGCGGCCCGGACACGACTGGTGGCGACGGCTGCGCTGCGCTGGGGGCTGCCCGGTGATCGGCTCACGGTCTCCGACGGCGTCGTGCACGCCCCGGACGGACGGAGCGCGACGTTCGGCTCGCTGGCGGTAGCGGCGGTTTCGGCGAAGCTGCCGGATCTGCCGGTGGAGCTCAAACCGGAATCCGAGTTCAAGCTCATAGGAAGCAGCGTCCGCCGACTCGACGGTCACCGGATCGTGACGGGAGCCAACACCTACACCCAAGACCTGGACGTGGCGGGCGCGAAGCCATGCCTGGTCCGCAGGCCACCGACGATCAACGGCACCGTCGAGGCGGTGCACAACGCGGCCGCCGTCAAGCGGATGACCGGCGTCATCGACGTCGCCGTGATCCCGACCGGTGTCGCGGTGCTGGCCGAGACCTTCGCGATGGCGCTGGACGGCATGAACGCGCTCGACGTCACGTGGGGCCCCGGCTCCGTTGACGACGAGAGCGACGAGACGGTCCGCGGCAAACTGCGCGCCGCCGTGGGGCCGCTGGGCGACCCGCCGGTGACATTGCCGCTGGGGGCCGGAACTCTGGAGATGGAGTTCGACTTCGCCTTCCTGAGCCACGCTCCACTGGAGACCAACGCGGCGGTGGCCGATGTGCGGGATGACCGCGCGGAGGTGTGGTCGGCGGCGCAGATTCCCACCAGCGCGCAAGAGGCCATAGCCCGGGAGTTGAGCCTGCCGCAGGCCGCCGTCACGGTCCACGTCATGCCCAGCGGCGGGTCGTTCGGCCGCCGCCTGTTCAACGACGCGGCGGTCGAAGCCGCGCAGATCTCCCGCGCGATGGGCAAGCCGGTGAAGCTGATCTGGCACCGCACGGACGACATCCGGCACGGACGGGTGCACCCCGCGAAGCACCACAAGGTCCGGGTGCACTACGGGCGGGACCAGGTGCTGTCCTACGAGCATTGGAACGCGGCCGTCGACACCTCGTTGGAACACGGCTTCGGTGAGGCGCTCACGACCGCCGCCGCCAAGATCCCGGCCGTCGGCAACGAGAGTGTCAGCCAGATCATGTTCCGGTCGATGGTGCACTGCCCGTACAACTTCGGCGCGGTCGCGACGCACCTCCACGAGGTGTCCGTCCCGATGAACACCGGGAGCTGGCGATCGGTGTACTCGCTCAACGTCCGGGGCGTCGAGGAGATCGTGGTCGACGAGCTCGCCCGGCGGCTGCACAAGAATCCGGTCTCGTTCCGCCGCGATTCCCTCAAGAACGACCGGCAGCGGGTTGTCCTCGACAAGGTCGCTGTCGAGGGCGATTGGGGACGGACTATGCCGGCCGGGTTCGGGCAGGGACTCGCCTTCCACGACGAGATGAAGGGCGTGCTCGCCTGCCTCGTCGAGATCGACGCGCGGGACCCTGGGCAGCCGAGGGTGGTCAAGGCGGTCATGGTCGTCGACGTCGGACGGCCGATCAACGTCAGCGGTATCGAAGCGCAAGCCCTCGGTGGCCTGACCGACGGCATTTCCGTGGCCTTGCGCGGCGGACTGCACTTGCGCGACGGCTACTTCCTGGAGGGCAGCTACCACAACTTCCACTTCGCGCGGCAGAAGAACACTCCGACCGACGTGCGGATCTTCGTGCAGCCCGGGGAGGGGCAGCCGGGCGGCATGGGCGAATTCGCGGTCCCCGTCTCGTTCGCGGCGGTTGTCAACGCCTACCGGCGAGCCACGGGGATCATGCCGGCCAGGTTCCCGATCGACTCCGATGTGGACTTCGAGCCGTACCCACCGGGGCCGGCCCCGCGCCCGCCGATGCGTCCCCTCCCAGCTCGGAACTGACCGAACCGGAATCGTCGACCATCGTCCACTGAGGAGAGAAATCGTGCCACGTTATTCCTTCACCCTCAACGGGAAGCAGGTCAGCGTCGAGGCGCCCGCGGACCACCCGTTGCTCTGGACGCTGCGGGACCAGCTCGGCGTCACCGGCCCGAAAATGGGGTGCAACCTGGATGTGTGCAAGGCCTGCACGTGTTTGATCGACGGCGAGGCGTACACGACGTGCGTCACCAGCATGGCCGACGTCGAAGGCCGCGACGTCACCACGATCGAAGGCCTCGCCGACGGCGACGAGCTGCACCCCGTTCAGCAGGCATGGCTGGAGATCGACGTCCCGCAGTGCGGTTTCTGCCAGCCGGGGCAGATCATGAAGGCGGTGTCGCTGCTGCGCAAGACCAGCGAACCCACTGACGCCGAGATCGACGAGATCGAGAACGTCTGCCGGTGCGGCACCTACTTCCGCATCCGCACCGCCATCAAGGAAGCGGCGAAGATGACAGGGAACTGACTTTCCGTCCCACCTTTTTCCTTCGGGAGACCGACATCGGTCGATGCTGCGGCGTTCGAACACGTCCTTCGCGATGATCTTCTTCTGGATCTCCGCGGTGCCATCGGCGACCAGGTAGGCCATCACGTCCCGGTAGCGCTGGCAGAGGGGAACTCGGTGGAGTAGCCGAGGTTCCCCGTGAATCCGCATTCCGACTCGAGGCGCTCGTCGCGACCGCCGGCGGCCCCCACTCGCTCATCGATGCCAGCGCGGTGTGCGATTGGTTCGCCTCGAGTAGCCAGCGCGCGCGGTGGCACATCCACAGGGCGGCCTCCAGGTACGTTGCATGCTCGGCGAGCTGAAACGACACGCCTTGGTACTCGGCGATGGGTAGCCTGGGAGCAGGCGCTTGCGGGAGAAGTCCAGGAGAGTCTGCTGGACTTCGCGCTGTTCTGCGGTGAAGGCGAACGAAATCACCGGAGCGGCACCTTTCGCCGGGATGGGAAATGGGTCGCTCGGTCGTTGTGGATACGAACCGGAGACGGGCCACATTGGTCGGTCAAGTCGGCTGCGGAGCGATTTCAACGATGCGGCCGGACGCTCGTTGGCGCGCGTCGTGGGCGGTCCGCCGGGTGCGAGAGCGCCGCGGCGGGCTCCGGCTTATGTGACACCCAGGTTCCTTGAGATCGAGTTGATGGACTCATAGTCCCGGCCGGTCCACAGGAAGACACTCGACAGCTCCCCGCGCACCGCGTCGTCGTACCTGCGCGCGAAATCGCCGCCGTCGGGCCGTTCCACCTTGATCACGCGCGCACCCGGCGGGGGAGTTGCCTCGTGGCGATCGGCGCAGCGACGGCATGTTCAAGCGCTACGACCGAGGCGCCGTCGAGCGGCCCGGTGGACGCGACTCCGGGAGGGTCGGCGCTTCTTGGTGTCTCGTCGTCAACTCGGCTGCTCGTGGTCGCTGGGGCGCTGGTCCGGGTGGGCACAGTGTTGCATTTTGGTCTGTCCTTTAATAGATTAAGCCAAAATTCGCGTGCGCGGGAGACACGTGCTCCTAGCGCAGGCTCGTGTCGGCACCGATGCCGGGATCGTGCAACTGGAAGCGAAGACGATCGTCGTGGTGGACAAGGACGCCGAAGCGCCGATCTTCGAGATCGCCGAATTCGGTGTGGTGGGCGACCTGTTCGGCGTCGCGCCGCAGCTCACCGAAGAGATCGCCAAGCGCAAGAGCTGATCGGGGTGAGGCGCAAATGCATACGCTGTGCACCTGCTTGTGCAACAAGGCCGGCCATCACGGCATCTGCCAGGAAGAGGCGGATCCGGCATGCGTGCTGGACTGCCCGGAGCTGCAGCTGTACACGCCCGGGTCGATGTGCCGTACCTGCTACAAGGCGGTGCGGAGCCGGGTCGACGTCGCGTCGCGGGTGTGGGGGCCCGAACCGATGGATGTTAATCGGCCCGGTGTGCCCCGCGCCGATTCTGGACCGCCCCGAGGTGGGCGGTGATGGCGATCGTCGTGCTTCCGGAATGACGAGTGCTTTCAGCACGACTTGCGTGACGGGTCAGGCGGCGGACCCTCGGCCGGTGCGGCTGTGATTTCCGAACTGGCCACATACGCGGCTGCACGGCCGTCCCGGCGAGAGAGCCGCCACGACCCCGCGGGAGCGCTGGTGCCTTGGGCGGTCGTTGTCCGGCGGTTGGGCCGCTGGCACGGCCAGAACTCATGTCACGTCCGACGCGGTGCATTCACCACCGCGGGCCCCTGCCTATTCCGCCTACTGCGATCGGAGCGGCGAATGACCGGCAATACCCAGAAGTTCGACCAGATGGTGGCGCTCCCAGCGGTGCTGGAAGGCACCGTCACGACCGAGTCCATCGATCTGAACGGGCACATGAACATCCGGCACTACCTGGAGTACGGGGCCGTGGGCGCCGATTCGATCTGTCGTGGCATCGGCATGGACGAAACCTACCGGAGCCGGAGGCGAATGGGCGTCTTCGCTGCAGAGCACCACCTGTGTTACCACCGCGAACTGCGGGAAGGCGAGAAGTTCTCGGTGCACGTGCGGTTCCTGGAGCGCACTGACAAGGCCCTGCACGCCGTGTCGATGCTGCTCGACCGCACCAACGAACGACTCGCCTGTACGTTGGAGATCGTCATGGTGCACGTCGGGATGGACTCCCGCCGGGCGACCCCGCTGCCCGCGGACATCGCCGCCAGTTTGGACCGCGAGATCGCCCGGTCCGCGAACCTGGATTGGCCTGCTCCGCTGTGCGGTGCCATGGGCATGCGGAGCTGAGCGCTGCTAATCGTCGACCCGCACGAGGCATGCCTTCTATTGCCCGGCGCCGCGGTTCTCATGTTCCAGTCCCGCGCGGGCCATCTAACCGTCGCTCACGCTGGTCAGCGCACCTGACCCCATTTACTATATACATCATGTGCAACTTGAGGACGTGCCATGTCGTATATAATCTCGGTCGGTGCTCATGAGGGCGGCGCACCTGGTCGTGGTCGGCGCCTCGCTCGCGGGCCTGCGGGCGGTGGAATCGGCCCGCAAGTCCGGTCATCAAGGCCGCATCACCCTCATCGGCGATGAGCCGCACCTGCCCTACGACCGGCCACCGCTGTCCAAGGGGTTCCTCGCCGCCGAAGCCGCGCCGGAGCCCGCATTGCACTGGGACGAAGCGCGCTTCGCGGAGCTCGAGGTGGATCTGTGCCTGGGCAGGCGAGCGTCCGAACTTGACGTAGGCGAGCGCCGCATCGCGGTGGGTGGCGAGCTGATCGAGTACGACGGCCTGGTCATCGCGACCGGGGCCGCGGCTCGATCATTGCCCGGCGCGGAGGGGCTTCGCGGCGTGCACGCCCTGCGCACGCTCGACGATGCTCGTGCGATCCGCGCAGCGCTCGATGGCGGAGCGCGCACTCTGGTCGTGGGCGGTGGTTTCATCGGCTCCGAGGTCGCGGCTGCAGCGCGTCGACGGGATCTGCCGGTCACGCTGGTGGAAGCGATGCCCGTGCCGTTGGTGCGCGCGGTCGGCGCCGAGGTCGGTTCGGCGGTCGCCGAGTTGCACGAGGAGAACGGGGTCGATCTTCGATGCGGCATCACGGTCACGGGTGTCAGCGGGACGGATCGGGTGGAGCAGGTGGATCTCTCCGACGGCAGCGTGCTGGACGTCGACCTGGTGGTCGTGGGGATCGGCGCGATACCGGAGACGGAGTGGTTGCGTTCGTCCGGGCTCGATGTCGACGACGGCGTGGTGTGCGACGAGACTTTGAATGCCGGGGCGCCCGGTGTCTACTCCGCGGGAGATGTTGCCAGGTGGCGGAGCGGTCTGTTCGGCAGGTCGCTGCGCGTGGAGCACTGGACGAGCGCCGCGGAGCAGGGTGCCCTGGCGGCGCGCAACGCCCTCGATCCGGCCTCGGCGGAGCGCTACGACGAGGTGCCCTACTTCTGGTCCGACTGCTACGACCGGAAGATGCAGTTCGCCGGTGTGGCGGAGGGTGTCGACGAGGTCCATGTCGCCGCCGGTGACCTCGAATCCGCGAAGTTCACGGCGTTGTACCGGCGGGAGGACCGTGTTGTCGGCGCCTTCACGATGAACAACCCGGGGCACAGCGCCAAGTGCCAGCGCCTGATCGCGCAGCGGTCCGGTTGGCAGGACGCGCTCAAGCTGATCGGAGCCGGTCGTCGCGGCCGTTGATCGTCCGCCGAGGTGCGAGCCGCGCCCGTGCCTACCGCCGCCGGGGGTCTCGGGCGTTCGGGCAGATTCGCGAGGAGAAAAGAATTACATGGCGAGGTACTGACTACCGATAGGTGTTGACTAAACGGTTGGCGCTCGCCTACCTTCTCGGTGAGCAGGGTCACCCCGGTAGATCGGGCGATACGCCGTTTCGGCGCTGATCCGCGCCTGTTTCAACGGTCACAGCAAAGGAGCTGACCATGGCAGTGGTCCATGACGGTCTTTTCATCGACGGCAGTTGGGTTTCGCCCGCCACCGATCGCCGGATCCAGGTGGTCAACGCGACGACTGAGGAATCACTGGGGAGCGTGCCGGAAGCCGCGAACGCCGATGTGGACCGCGCGGTCCAGGCCGCTCGCCGGGTTTTCGACGATTCCGGCTGGGCCACCACGGCCCCGGCCGAGCGCGCCGCGGTGCTCGACAGGTTCGCGGACGCGTTGGAGAAGCGTTCCGAGCAGCTGACTCGGACGGTCAGCCTGCAGAACGGGATGCCGGTCAGCTTGAGCGAGCAGTTCGAGGGCGGTTATGTGGTGGCGCTGCTGCGTTACTACGCGGGCCTGGCCGCCTCGGCGGAGTTCGAGGAGCGGCGCCCGTCTCCGCTGGGATTTGACACGCTCGTGCAGCGCGCACCGATCGGTGTCGTAGCCGGGATCGTTCCGTGGAATTACCCGGTATTGCTCGCGGTCACCAAGATCGGTCCTGCGCTGGCCGCCGGATGCACGCTGGTGCTCAAGCCGTCGCCGGGAACGGTGCTGGACAGCTTCATCCTCGCGGAAGCCGCCGAAGAGGCGGGTGTTCCGCCCGGCGTGATCAACTGGGTGCCGGGTGGCCGTGAGCTCGGCGACTACCTGGTCAAGCACCCCGGCATCGACAAGGTCGCGTTCACCGGCTCCACGGCGGCGGGCCGGACGATCGCGGAGAACTGCGGGCGCCTGATGCGTCCTGTCAACCTGGAGCTCGGCGGCAAGTCCGCAGCAGTCATCCTCGACGACGCCGACCTGAAAAAGGTCACCGACGGCCTGTTCTTCGCCTCGCTGGCCAACAACGGCCAGACCTGCATGGCGTGCACCCGCATTCTCGCCCCCCGCAGCCGCTACGACGAGGTCGTCGACGCGCTGACCACCTCGCTGTCGGGGTTGAAGATCGGCGACCCGCTTGATCCGACGACCGAACTCGGTCCGCTCGCCTCGGCCGAGCATCGCGACCGGGTCGAGGGCTATATCGCCCAGGGACGAGCCGAAGGCTCCAAGGTCGCGCTCGGCGGCGGCAGGCCGGCCGGTATCGACCGGGGCTGGTTCGTGGAGCCCACGATTTTCGCGGACGTCGACAACTCGGCGACGGTCGCCCGGGAGGAGATTTTCGGCCCGGTGCTGTCGGTGATCAAGTACGACGGCGACGACGAAGCGGTGAAGATCGCGAACGATTCCGAGTACGGGCTTGGCGGCAGCGTCTGGTCGACGGATTCGGAGCGCGCGATGAATCTCGCTCGCCAGGTGCAGACCGGGACGATCGGCGTGAACGGCTACGTCATCGATCTCAACGCGCCGTTCGGCGGTGTCAAGGCCAGCGGTATCGGCCGCGAGTTCGGCCCGGAGGCGCTGGCGGGCTACCAGCAGCTGAAGTCCATCTACCTCCCGGGCTGACACCCGGCGCTGCCACCCACCTTCTACTTTCAGGGAGTGTTCATGCAGATCACTGCTGCGGTCGTCCGCGAGGCGGAGAAACCGTTCCAGCTCGAGGAACTCGAACTCGACGAACCTCGTGCCGACGAGATCCTGGTCAAGGTGCACTCGACCGGCGTTTGTCACACCGACATCGGCGTGCGCAACCAGTGGTTGCCGGTGCCGCTGCCGCTCGTGCTGGGGCACGAAGGTGCCGGTGTGGTCGAGGCCGTCGGCAAGGACGTCACCAAGGTCGAACCGGGTGACAAGGTCGTGCTGAGCTACGGGTCCTGCGGCACCTGCACCATGTGCAACCGCGGCGACTCCAGCTACTGCGAGCAGTTCGTCCTGCGCAACGTCGCGGGCGCCCGGACGGACGGCACGACCCCCCTGCACGGCAAGGGCGGGGACGTGAACGGTTTCTTCTTCAGCCAGTCCTCGTTCGCCACGTACGCGATCGCGCTGGAGAGCAACACCGTCAAGCTGGACCAAGGGACCGACCTGTCCATCGTGGGCCCGCTGGGCTGCGGCATCCAGACCGGCGCGGGCACGGTGCTCAACCGGCTGAAGCCGCAGGCGGGCAGCAGCCTGGTGGTCTTCGGCGTCGGCGCGGTCGGACTGGCCGCGCTGATGGCGGCCAGGGTCGCCGGCTGCACGAAGATCATCGCCGTCGACCTGGTACCGGAACGGCTGGCGCTGGCCGAAGAACTCGGCGCCACCCACACGATCAACGCGAAGAGCAGCGAGGACGTGGTGGCCGAGATCCAGGGCATCACCGGGCGCGGGGCGGACTTCTCGGTGGACACGACCGCGGTGACCTCCGTCGTGCGCCAGGCGGTCGGTTGCCTGGCGCTGAAGGGGACCTGCGCGACTCTGGGCTTCGGAACCGCGGGCACCGAGATCCAGGTCGACATGCTCGAATTCCTGATGGCCGGGCGCACCCTCACCGGCGTCACCGAGGGCGACGCCCGGCCGGACGAGTTCATCCCGCAGATGATCGAGCTCAACAAGCAGGGCCGGTTCCCCTACGACCGGTTGATCACCGCTTACGAGTTCGAGGACATCAACAAGGCGTGCGAGGACGCGGAGTCGGGCAAGACCGTCAAGCCCGTTCTGAAGTTGGTGTAGTCCGGAGCGAGTGCGGGACGGCCCGGGCGCGGTGGCGCGGAGCCACCCCGCCCGGCCGCGTCCGCGGTGAGAACGTGTCGAACAAGTTCCGGGACAGGGTCCGAGGTTCCGCGACCCGCACCGCGGCACAGCACGACTCGAAGGGGCTTCAGCTCGGGGAAGTCTCCTTGACCACCTCGCGCCACCGCTGCTGGGCGTCCTCGTACCACGCCGAGCGGAGCTGGTGGAACAGCACCGCGGCCCGCCTGCCGATCCAGTTCGGCAGCAGTTCGGCTGGCAGTTGCGGGTCCATGAAGGGGAATCGCTGCCATTCGTTGACCAGCTTCACGTGGGTGAACAGCAGCGGGTCGCCCTGGGCGGGCTGCAAGCCGCTGTAGCGGATCAGCAGCTCCTCGTACTTCTCGGTGACCTCGTCGAGATCCCAGGCGAGGGAGACGATCTCTTGCTCGGTCTGGCCAATGTCGCTCGCCTTCCCGATGAACGCGAGGGTGGACGCCTTCAAGTCGAGTTCGTCAATAACCCTGCGGGCCTGGGTCTCGCGATCGATGTGCGGGGAGACCCAGACTCCCGGGGTCGGGTTGCCGAACCCTTCCCAGTCCAGCGCGGTGTAGAGCGTCTTGCGCATCGAACGCTGCGCTTCCGGGATGGTGACCAGCAGGATCAGCCAGTTCCCGTCCCACGAGCCGGAGTCGGCGTGCAACGAGTAAACGCGCTTGGCGCCTTCGTCCATCAGCTGCTTGCCGTTCTCGGTCAGTTCCCAGCGCACTTCGCGGCCCTGGCGGTGACCGATGATCCAGCCCGACGCCGAGGCCCGGGAGATCGCCTGCCGCGCCGTGCGCTGTTCGATCCCCATGCCGACGAGCATGTACAGCAGCGACGACGTCCAGACCGGTTGCTCGTTGGGGTGCACCAGCTCGCCCAGCACGGTGATCAGCATGGAACGGGCGCTGCCCGTCGTGACCGCGGGCCGCGCGGCCGGTTTGGCCGACGGCCCGTTGTCCGCCGACGTGCGTCGACTCGATTGCACCATCACGGGTCCTTCCACGGTCGCGGCCGACCGGAGTGTCGTTCGGGTCGTCGGGACGCCGTTCCTGTCGGCCGCCGGTCGGCGAGTTTGCAGGTGGCAGGAGCTGTCTCTGCCGGGCGAGGAGCGAACGGCCCTGCCGGTGACCACTTTAGTCCGCGCGGACGAGGGGGTGCGCCGCGGTCGCTGCGCGCACGGCTGCGGCGGTGCTGGTTTTGCCGTGACTTCTCGGCATGAGCTGGTGGCACACTCTTAAGGGCTACACCAGAAGCGTCCGAACAGCCAACTGTGTCGACTATGCGTGTCGCGGCTCGCCGGAGTGATCGCGCCGGCGGATGTGGCGCTCCGGGTGGGGGCGGCGCGGTCCCGTTGACCGCAGTGGGGCCGGATGGGCTGCGATGACAGCTCGGCGAGGGCGGTCGCAGGTGCCGGGGACCGGAGCGGCTCAGCCGCGGCCGGAGTCGTCGTCGCGAATGTGCGACACGCAACTTGACTATATACACAAGTAAGTATTACGTTCCCATGTGTGTCACATGTGAGGTGTCTCTCGGGGTCCTGACCCGGAGTGGCCAGCCGCGGACCGGCCCGGCGTGCGCACCTCCTGTCCGTCATCGGAGTGATCGGCGACCACCGCGTCGCCCGTCTTCACTGCGCGTCGGCATCCATCGGCTGGCGGTCGCGATCGCACCACCACCACGGAAGAGGACGGTCATATTGAGCTCTCCAGACAGTGTCAGCAAGCAGGCGCCGCGCCTGGACGAAAGTCGGCTCCGCGAGCTGATCGGGCGATTCAGCCTGCACAGTAAGGAAAGCCAGGAGCACTCGCAGGAACTCTTCGCGGAGATGCGGAAGTCCTGCCCTGTCGCGCACAGCTCGGAGCACGGCGGCTTCTACGCGCTGTCGCGCTACAAGGACGTTTACGAAGCGTCCCACCAGCCGGAGTCCTTCTCGTCGTTCCCGGTGACGATTCCGCCGTTCGGCAACCCGACTCCGATGATCCCGATCGAGGCCGACCCGCCGCGCCACCGCAACTACCGGGCGCTGGTCGGACGGCAGTTCAGCCCGAAGTCGGTGGCGAACATCGAGCCGCAGATGCGCGAGATGATCACCAGCATCATCGACGGTTTCCGCGGCGCCACCGAGGTGGACCTGGCCAAGGAAGTCGCCGTGCCGCTGCCGCTGCGGGCGATTCTGGAGCTGTACCTGGGTGTTCCGAAGAAGGACTGGGACATGCTCAAGGACCAGTTCCTCATCTTGTTGCAGCCCGACCCCGAGTGCAGCGATGACGAGAACACGGAGCGCGCGCTGGAAGCGGGCCTGCACTGCCAGAAGTACTTCGCCGAGATGTTGGAGAACCTCCGGATCAACGGGTATGGCACCGACCTGATCAGTGATCTGGACCAGGCCGAGATCGAAGGCGAGCGCTTGGAGGACGACGAGATCTTCGGCTTCTGCCTGGTGCTGGTACCGGCCGGGTTCGACACCACGGCGAGCGTGCTTAGTCGGCTGCTGCTGATGTTCGCCGAACAGCCCGAGGTGCGCACCCAGTTCGAGAACATCGTCGACGATCCCGGCAAGCTGGACCTTGCCATCGAAGAGCTGATCCGCTTCATGCCGCCGCAGCCGGGCGTCGCCCGCAACGTCGCGGAGAAGTGCACCTTCCTGGGGCAGGACCTCGAGGAGGGCGACCGGATGCTGCTGCTGTGGCCATCCGCGAACCACGATCCCGAGGAGTTCGAGAACCCGGACGAGCTGGTGCTCGACCGGTCGCCCAACCGCCACCTCGGGTTCGGCTCGGGCATCCACCGCTGCCTGGGCGCCCACCTCGCTCGACTGGAGCTGAAGGTTTTCTTGCAGGAATTCCTGGCGCGGGTGCCGCGCTACGACGTTACTCCGGGGCAGGAAGCGGTGTGGCACACCGGGAACACCTGGGGCGTGAAGAAGCTGCCGGTGACCTTCGAGCCCTGGAGTGCCGCCTGATGCGTCTTTCGATCGACCCGGACAAGTGCTCGGGCCACGCGCGGTGTGTCGCGCGTGCACCGGACCTGTTCGACGTGGACGACGAGGGGGCCTCCTTCGTCCTCGTCGACGAAGTCGGCCCTGACTTGGCGGAGGACGCCCGCAAGGCGGTCGACGTCTGCCCGGAACGAGCGATCTCGCTGCACGAGGACTGATCGGTCTCCGGACCCCGAACTGACTGCCGCAACCGAAGCAGGGATGCCAATCATGGGCGTTTTCAAGGACGAATCCGAGGTCTACCAGTACGTCGGACGGATCTTCAAAGTGAGCATGGAGGACCCGGAACTCGGTCCCAAGCTCCGCAAGGTGGGCTCGGTGCTCAAGCTGAACCAGACTGATCCGACGTCGATGATCGTGATCGATTTCGGCGAGGGCGTCGTGCAGCTCGGCGAGAACGACGACACCAAGGTCACCAGCGCGATCGATGCTGAACTCGACATGGAAGCCGATGTCGCGCATCGCTTCTGGCTCGGCAAGGTCAACGTCGCGCTGGCGATGGCCAAGGGCCAGATCCGCAACAAGGGCAAGGTGTCGGCCGTTATGAAGATCTTGCCGTACACCAAACCGCTGTTCGCCACCTACGAGAAGATCTTGCGCGACGCCGGGCGCGAAGATCTGGTCGACGCGGTGAAGTAGATGAGCGCGCCGATCCGCCGCCTGCAGCCCTCGCGCCTGCACCACGGACCAGCACACCCTTCCGGGCGCGGTCGGCCGTGCTCAGGATTTCCCGCGGCGATTATCAGGGAGCACGAATGACCACTGTGGACAAAGGCGAGAAGTCGGGGTCGCGGACGGTGGACCGGGCCGTCGGGTCCGTCCCCGGGCCGGTGCGCAACGTCGTGCTGGAGATCGGGCAGATGTGCCAGCTGCTCGGCAAGGTCGTCTACAGCGCCGTCCGCTACCCGCGCGGGTATTGGAAGGACACCGTCGATGAGATGTACGCCGCGCTGAAGCTCTGCTTCTGGCCGGCGACGTTCTCCATGGCGGGGTTCGGATTCCTTATCTGCGTCATGGGCGTCGGATTGCTGGTGCTACTCGGCGCGGCGAACCGGATGGGGTCCTTCTGGGTGATGGCGGACATCCGCGAGATCGCCACCTGGATGGTCGGGATGGTTGTGGCCGGTGTCATCGGTACCTCCATCACCTCGGACCTGGGAGCCCGCAAGGCCAGGGAAGAACTCGACGCCCTCAAAGTTCTGGGGCTCGATCCGATCCGGATGCTGGTGGTTCCGCGGGTGATCTCGACCGCAATCTTGTGTGCTCTGCTGAACTTCCTCGCGTCGTTCGTAGGTATCTTCCTCGGCCTGCTGGCGGTGGGTGCGCTAGGGGACACCACATCGGGCGCCTACATGGACAGCATGTTCCACAACCTCTACGCCGCCGACATTTGGGGCGCGGAACTGAAGACGCTGCTGAGCGGGTTGATGATCGGCGTCGTCTGCAGTTACAAGGGGCTCAACGCCGGCGGTGGCCCGGAAGGCGTCGGCCGTGCCGTCAACCAGGCGGTCGTCATCTCCTTCGCGCTGGTGTGGGTGTTCAACTTCTTCTTCAACGCCATTGCTCAGGGGTTGAACCCCAACCTGATGATGCTGAGATAAGGAATCCCGGATGGCCATCCAAAGCGCGCAGCCGGCTCCGCGCAACGTTCTGCGCTGGCGCGGGTCGGAACAGCGGAAACGTCCGCCCATCTTGTTCTTTACTACGTTCACCACCGTTGGGAACATCGCCTCGTTCAGCGCCCGGGTATTGGTGGAGATGCCACTCGCCATCGGCCTCTACCTGTCCGAGGTCATCCGGCAGTCGGCGATTCTCATCCGGTCGAGCAGCCTGGTCATCTGGTTCATGGCGTTCGCCATCGGCGGGGAGACGGGACTGCAGGGCAGCTACATCCTCGACCAGTTCGGCGCGTCGGACTACGTCGGGGTCTTCAACGCCGTCGGTGACCTGAAGGCCGACGGTACCTCGATGTGGGGCTGGATTCTTGCGGCGAAGGTCGGCTGCGGCTACGTCGCGGAGATCGGATCGATGCGCATCAGCGACGAGATCGACGCGCTGGAAGTGATGGGCATCCACTCCCGCGCCTACCTGGCCGGCACCAGGCTCTGGGCCATGTGGATCACGGCACCGTTCTTGTTCCTGACCGGGATGGGATGTCAGTTCATCGGTTCCTGGACGGTCACCCAGCTGATGCTCGACACCACTTCTCCTGGTGCTTACACCAACATCTTCTGGTCCTTCCAGGCGCCGATCGACCTATTGTATGCGCTGATCTGGGCGATGATCCTGGCCACCTTGATCACTCTGGTCGGCTGCTATTACGGCTACACCTCGTCCGGTGGTCCTGTCGGAGTCGGGGTCAATACGGCGAAGTCGATGATGGTCAACATGATCATCGTCAGCGCTGCGGCTGCCATCCTGTACCAGTTCTTCTTCGGCACCACGATCCAGACGCCGATTGCCAATTAGGGAAACGTGGCTGAGTTGAGGAGTCTTTGATGGATTTACAAGACACCGAAGTCATGTCGTCGGCGGTGAGTGCCGAAGCGAACGGTGACGGGAAGATCGCGTCGGTGCGCGATGTGTACAAGTCCTTCGGTTCTTTCCAGGTGATGAATGGTCTGAGCCTGGATTTCAAGCCGGGTGCGATCACCACGATCCTCGGCCCCTCGGGCACCGGAAAGAGTGTTCTGCTCAAGCACATGGTGGGCCTGCTGGAACCGGATGCCGGCATGGTCAGCGTGTTCGGGAAGGACATCTGGCGAATCGAGGAGCGGGAACGGGCCAAGCTGCGCAAGCGGTTCGGTGTGCTGTTCCAGGACGGGGCCCTGTTCGGCTCCATGAACGTGTACGACAATGTGGCGTTCCCGCTTCGCAAGCACACCGAAATGCCCGAGAAGGATGTTGGCGAGATTGTCACCTACCGACTCAAAGAGGTCGGCCTGGAAGCAGCGTGGAAGAAATTCCCCAGCGAGATTTCAGGTGGCATGAAAAAGCGTGCCGGCTTCGCCAGGGCGCTGGTGCTGAATCCGGAGATCGTGCTGTTCGACGAGCCGGACTCGGGGCTCGACCCGGTCCGCACCAGCTTGCTCAACGATGTGATTCTCAAGATTCACAGCGAGGATCGGGGCACCTATGTCGTGGTCACCCACGACATCAGGACGGCACGGAAGGTGAGCGATTACGTCGGCCTGATCTGGCAGGGGCGTGTGGTGTACTACGGGCCCGCGGCGGAAGCATTCGCGTCGGACGATCCGTTCGTGCGGCAATTCCTCGCCGGGGACTCGGTCGGCCCATTGGGAATGGATTGAGATGCGCCGAGTGGTGAAGTGGGGAGCCGCCGTGGTCGTCGCGGCTCTCGCCCTCGGCGGGTTCGCCTGGGCGGCGGGCAGCGACGACTACGAGCTCCAGCTGGTTATGCCCAACGCGGCGAACCTCCTGGAAGGATCGCGGGTCGAGGTCGACGGGAAGGCGGTCGGCGAGGTCACCGGGCTGCAAGCCCGGGATGGCAAGGCGTTGGTGACGGTATCGGTTGACGACGACCACGCACCGCTGTACTCGGGAACCAAAGCACAGATCGAATGGCGGGGCCTGCTCGGCGAGCGCGTGATCAGGCTGCTACCCGGGCCGGAGGGCAACCCCGAGATTCCGTCCGGAAGCCTCGTGCAAGCCGGCTCCGAGCAGGTCGAGCTGGAACAGGTGCTGGCCGCACTCGATGGCCCCACCCGCAAACACGTGAAATCCACCGTGCAACAGCTGAATCAGCAGCTAAAAGATCATCCGCAGGACATCCAGGCGACACTCAACGCTGCCGGGCCCGCGGTCCAGGAACTCGGCGAGGTTCTGAAGGCCGTAGGGCAGGACGGCCCGGCGATCCAGCGCCTTATCCGCGACCTGCGGACGATGATGGAGCCGGTGGCGGGCAGGCAGGCGGAACTCGAAAAGATCGTGCGCGATCTGACCGCTGCCACCGGCACGATGTC
The DNA here is from genome assembly GCF_016526145.1 of Saccharopolyspora galaxeae. GTDB lineage: Bacteria > Actinomycetota > Actinomycetes > Mycobacteriales > Pseudonocardiaceae > Saccharopolyspora_C > Saccharopolyspora_C galaxeae. The sequence goes on along the minus strand of NZ_JADDUE010000015.1, from coordinate 69,490 downwards.
CGCCGAGCAACAGCAACTGAAGCAGGCATTGGGCGAGCTACCGTCCACATTGGACTCAGCGAAGCGGACGATGGACGGTGTTCCCGAAGCAGTCGACGAAACGGTGCCGCTGTTGCGGGATCTGCGGCCAGCGACTCAGCAGCTGAAGTCGGTGTCGCAAAACCTGAGTCCGCTGTTGCGGGATCTGCGGCCAGCGATCAGCGATCTGCGACCGACGTTGACCTCCGCGAATGAGTTGCTGCAGCGCACGCCCGACCTGCTGGACAGCGCCCACGGCACGGTGCCCGGCGTGACCCAGGCGTTGGACCAGCTCAACCCAGCCGTGCAGTTCCTCCGGCCCTACACCCCGGACCTCATGGGCTGGCTGAGCAACTGGAGCGCGGCGTTCGCGAACTACGACTCGCAAGGCCACTACTTCCACGGGGCGGTTCAAGTCAGTCCGAGCGTCCTCGACGACAACCCCGGAGCGAACGTGGGCCTCAAGGGCGGGCCGAACTCGCGTCCCGCGCCGGGTATGGCATCCGGTCAAGCCTGGGTCGACGCGAATGGGAGTGCACCCCGATGAGATTCTTCAAGCACGCCGGAATTCGGATCGGACTGGTGCTCGCCGCGGTCGCCACCGTGGTGGCCACCGGGGTCGCCGTGACGCGCTTCGACGAGGACAAGGACGTCCCGTTGACGGTGATGTTCGCCAACGCCAGTCCGATGATCCCGGGGAACCTCGTCCGGCTCGACGGCGTCGAAGTCGGCCAAATCGAGTCCATCGAGCTGCGCAACGGTCAAGCGGCGGTCAAGATGCGCATCGACCGTTCAGTGCTTCCCCTGCACAGCGACGCGAGCGCGAAGATCCGCCCGGTGACGTTGCTCGGCGAGCGGTTCATCGACCTCAACCGCGGTTCGCCCGGGGCTCCTGAGCTGCCGGAGCCGATGGAGATCCGTGCGGACCGCGCCACCCGTGCGGTGGACCTTGACGAGGTGCTCAACTCGCTCGACGATCCTTCCAGCACCGCGCTCGCCGCCCTGGTCACCACCCTGGGCGAAGGTACGGCCGGGCAGGGCGCCAACATCGACGAGGCTCTCAAGGCGCTGGCCCCGGCGTTGCAGGACACCCAGCGGCTGGGGTCCGTGCTGGAGCAGCAGAACGAGGTGCTCGGACAGCTCGTGGATCGCACGAGCCCGGTCGCCAAGGCGCTGGCCGAGCAGAACGGCGGGAACCTCGATAAGGCGGTGGAGTCCGGCAAGCAGTTGCTGGCGTCGGTGGCCGCTCAGCGACAAGCCACAAAGGACTCGCTGGCTCAGCTTCCCGGAACCCTGGAAAAGGCCAGGAACGTGCTCTCCGAAGTATCCGGGGTCGCCGAACAGGCCACGCCCGCGTTGCGTGACGTCCGGCCGGTGACCGACAACCTGACGGAGATCACCGACGAGCTGGACAAGTTCGCCGACGCCGCGGATCCGGCGCTTGCTTCCCTGCCGCCGGTGTTGGACAAGGGCAAGGCGCTGCTCGACCAGGCCGCGCCTGCCGTCCGGGAACTCAAACCCGGTGTGGAGCAACTTCCGGGGGTGAGTTCCTCCGCGCACCGGCTGGTCGGCGATCTGACGCCGGCGATGGGCACGGCGCTGGACTTCATCAAGTACTGGGCGATGTCCACCAACGGCCGGGACGGCTTGGGCAACTACTTCCGCGCATTCGTGGTGACGACGCCGCAGAGCTTGCTGCAGTACCCCGGTGTGGGAGTCGGTCCGCCGGGGCAGCCCGGTCCGCGCCCGGCGCCGGAACTACCGATCCCGGGAGTTCCCGGTGTGCCCCCGCCACTCCCGGGGTTGCCGAGCATCCCCGGGCTTACCGGTTCTCCGGAGGACGGCGGCTTGAAGCCGGACGCTCCGGCGCCCGGCGGCCCGGCGGCCAACGGTGATGGCAGCGCGACGGGGCTCGAACTCTCGCAGGAGACCGCGCTGGTCGACCAACTTCTTGGAGGACGCTGATGGCAGCGGTGTCACGACCGACGACTCGGTCGTTCCTGGCCGGTCTGGTCGGCTTGGTCGTCCTGGGCGGGTTCGTGTTCGTCGGGGTCACGGCCAGCTCGGGTCTGCCCGGAACGCCGGTGACGACGGTCCGGGCCGAGTTCGATCACGTCGGTGCCTCGCTGAAGGTGGGCAACGACGTCCGGGAGAACAGCTCCCGGATCGGGGAAGTGTCGGACCTGAGCTACGAGAACGGACATGCCGTGGTGACCTTGGAACTGGACGGGCGGGTGCCGGTCTACAAGGACGCCAGGGCCCAGATCTGGGACCAGTCGGCGCTGGCCAAGAAGTTCGTGGAGATCGACCGCGGGCATCAAGAGTCCGGCCGGCTCGGCGGTCAGACGATCCCGGCGGAACGCAACGTTGGCTCGGCCGATCTCGACAACGTGCTGGATGCGCTTGATCCGAAGACCCGCGAGGCGCTGACCGGCACCCTCCGCGAGGTCGGGAGCGGGGGAGCGGGGCACGGTCAGGATATCAACGACATGGCCGCCAAAGCTCCTGAAATCCTGCGCGGACTCGGCAACACGTCGGAAACGTTGAGCGATCCGCAGACGGATCTGCCCGGGCTGTTGCACCGCGCCGACGATCTGGTGGGCTCGCTGAACGGCCGGGAGCGGGAACTGGCGGATCTCGTGCGGGAGGTCGGCGACACGGCCGGGGCCGCCGCCGTGGACCGCGGAGCGCCGCTGCAAGACAGCCTCAAGGCGCTGCCCGCGACGCTGAATGAGGCCCGTACCGGCCTCGACTCGCTGGACGAGCCGCTGGGCGATGTCCGCTCCGCGGTGTCTGACATCCGCTCCGGTGCCTCGGCGCTGGGATCGGCGACCCCCGACGTGCGCGGGGTATTGCGCGAGGGCCGGAAGCCGTTGGACATGGTTCCCGGCGTGGCCGACAAGGCCGAGCCCGCGGTCGAGGACCTGACCCAGACGGTGGCAGACGCGCGTCCGCTGGTACCGCCGCTGTCCCGTGCGTTGACCGACGCCGCTCCGCCGGTTAACACGCTGGCGCAATACAGCCCCGAGGTAGTCGCCTTCTTCCGGAACATCGAGAGCATGGTGTCCACCTCGGTCGCGCCGGGCGTGCACGGCGCTCGCGTCGGGGTGGCAGCGCAAGGGCCTGCCATCGCCGACGGTGGCCTGCTCAAGGACCCGCTGCAAGGGCAAGACCCCTACCCGGCGCCCGGTGAGGTCTACAAGCAGCGCACCGGACTGCTGCCGAACATTCTCACCGGAGGTGGCCAATGATGTCCGCGAAGAGGCGCAGGTTCGGCTCACCCCTGGCCATCGGGGCGGTCCTGCTGGTGGCGGTTCTCGTGGTGCTGTTCGGCGTGTACCAGAAGGAGCGGATCGGCACCACGCTGTCCTCCGGAGACGAGGTCCAGGCCGAGTTCGACCGCCAGTACCGGCTGGTGCCTGCCAAGTCAGAGGTGAAGATGGCCGGTGTCGTCGTCGGCACGGTGACCGATGTGGAGCAGGACGAGGGCGAAAAAGCGTTGGTATCGATGAAGGTCTGGGGTGCCACGACGGACAAGCTGGGTAGTGCGCCGTCCGCGATCATCCGGCCGACGACGCTGCTCGGCGGCAACTACTACATCGAACTCAAGCAAGGCGATGGGCACGGGCAGTACGACGGCGAACCCATCCCCTCCGAGCGCACCAGCGTTCCCACCGAACTCGACAAGATCCTCGCCGCGATACCTGGGCGAGCTCAGGACAGCATCCGGAACACGACGCGGCTGACGGACGAGTCCCTGCGCGCCGGTGCCGGCGAGAACCTGGGCAACGTCTTGGAACATGCGCCGCAGACGCTCGGCCCGGCGGGAGAGGTCCTCTCCGGTGCGCGGGGTACGCGCCCGGGTCAGGATCTGTACGGAATCGTGCCGGACGTCGACGCGATCGCCGTCACGCTGACCGACCGGGACGGGCAGCTCGGGCACACCATCGACTCGCTCGGTGACGTCAGCGCGACGTTGTCCACGGTGCGCCGGCCGCTGACCGACTCGATCACCGCTCTTCCAGAGACGCTGACCAGCACGCGGAGGGGGCTGGACGAGCTGCACGGCAGCCTGAACCGGTTGACGGACACGGCCGGCAACGCCAGGCCCGCCGTGCAGGAGCTGGGTCCGGTGCTGGCCGAGGCCGATCCGGTCCTGCGCGAGGCCCGGCCGTTGGTGGCTGAACTCCGGCCGCTGTTGCAGGACGCGCAGCCTGTGGTCGACCAGCTGGTACCCACCGCGGACCGAGCCACCTCGACGCTCGATCTCGTGCGCGGGCCGGTGCTGGACCGGATCAACGGGCCGATCGCGAACGCCGTGATGTCGCCGTGGAAGGGCACCGGAGCCTACGAGGGCAATGGAGGTACCGGCCACAAGCTCTACGAGGAGGTCGGATACCTCGCCGCGCACACCGCGAACCTGTCGAAGTACGGCAACAAGAACGGACGGATGCTTGGTCTCGCGCTCGGTGCTGGAGTTTCCTCCGTGGGCGGTAAGAACCCCGGCACGGCGCAGTTTCTGCAGTCGCTGGGGTTGTTGCCCGAGGGGCTGAAGGTGCTGCCGCCGCCGGACGACTCCGGCGACGACTTCGCCCCGGTACCGGCGACGTCTCCCGGGCAGGACCAGATCCTGCCCGAGCCCGGCGCGCCCCAGCCTCAAGGGAATTAGGAGCCGACCGTGACAAAAAAGCTCTCATTCAGCAGGATCTGGGAGCGGATCCGAACGGTTCCGGGCCTGGGACGCAACCTGCTCGCGCTGACAGTGGTGATCGTCCTCGGTGTGGTCAGCTCGTCGGTGATCTTGTCCAATCAGCGGTTCCTGCCGCCCTGGTCGGAGCGTTACCAGATCGCGGCCGAGTTCGAGCAGGTTCCCGCGGTGAGCCCGGACCAGCAGCCCAAGGTGCGCATCGCCGGGGTCGAGGTCGGACAGGTGACCGGCAGCGAGGTCACCCGGGACGGCAAGGCGCGGCTGACATTGTCGCTGGAACCCGGGTACGAGGTCTATCGCAACGCGCGTTTGGTCCTGCGACCGACCAACCCGCTCAACGAGATGTATGTGGAGATCAACCCGGGCGGTCCGCCAGCTCCGGCACTGCCGCCGAAGGGCGTCATTCCGGCGAGCCAGACGGAGCGCCCGAGGCAGCCCGACGAAGTGCTCAACCACCTCGATGAGCGCAGCAGGAAAGCGGTGACCAACCTGCTGTCCACCTCCGACGTGGCGCTGGCGAACGCGCCGCAGAATCTGCCAGCCGGCCTCAACGCCGCGGACGCCACGTTGCTACGGTTCAAGCCGGTACTGCAGAATCTGCAGACCCGGCGTCAGAACATCGCCGAGCTGGTGACCGCGTTGTCCCAGATCAGCGGGGCGGTCGGCCGCAACGACCGGCGGCTCACCGAGCTGATGAACGCCAGCGAGCAGACGCTGTCGGTGCTGTCCGAGCACAATGCGGACGTCCAGTCCGCGATCGCGCAGCTGCCGGACACGACCGGCGAGCTCAAGCGCGCGATGGACGGCGTCAACGGGTTGACCGGTCAGCTGAACCCGGCGCTGGACAACCTCAACGCCGCGTCGGGCCGGCTGCCGGAGGTGCTGCGCAAGGTCAACGGCACCGTCGACAACCTGGGAAGCACGGTGCAGGCGGCACGGCCCGTCGTGTCCGCCGCGCGACCGGTCGTCCAGGATCTCCGGCCGATGGTGGACCAAGCGCACACGGCCTTGGGCGACCTCCAGCCGGTCGCCCGAGATCTGGGACCGGACTCCGAATTGCTCGTGTCCTACCTCAACGATCTGCAGGCGTTCATCTTCAACACCAACGGGGCGTTCAGCCTTTCCGACGCCAATGGCGGGTTCATCCGGGGTCACGTGGCGGTTCCGCTACCGGATGCGGGTGTGCTGCCTGGTACCCACGGCGGAAACACAGGGGGCGACTGATGAAGTTCTTCCAAGGCACTGCGGGCAAACTCGTCGTCCTGGGCGTCTTCTTCGTCCTCTCGATGATCTACATGGGATACCTGCTGGACAAGGCAGGCGCGACCAACCCACTGGCGAACTCGAAATCCTACACGGTCTCCTTCGAAGTGAACGATGTGGACAACGCGATTCCCGTCGGCGACGTGAAGATCGCCGGCGTCACCGTCGGCGGTATTGACAGCGTCGAGCAAGTGGGTGGCAAGGCGTTGGTCGTGGTGCACCTGGACCAGGACGCGGCGCCGTTGCACGAAGGTGCCAAGGTCAAGGCCCGGATCGGGGCGAAGTCCATCGCCGGTGAGTCCTACATCGACATCGTCGATGGCAATGGGAAGGAGATGCCGAGCGGCAGCAGGATCGTGCCGGAGTCCGTTGAACGGGGCGTGCAACTGCGCGATGTCGTCCACAGCCTCGATCCGAAGACCCGGGAGGCGCTCAGCGGTGTGATCCGCACCGCGGGCGAGGGCACCACCGGTACGAAGGAGGACGTGGACGGCGCCATGACCGGTCTCGGCCAGCTGGGACGGGAGGGCTACACCGCAGTGGACGCCATCTCGGCGCAGTCGCAGGACCTGAAAGTGCTGGCGCAGCAGACCACGGACGTGCTGGACGCGCTCGACACTGGAAAGGGGCAGATCGCCTCGCTGGTGCGCAATGCCCAGCAGCTGACCTCTGCCACCAGCGGTCAGCAGGAGAACCTGGCCTCGTCGGTGCGCAAGCTGCCCGGGGTGCTGTCGAGCACGCAACAGGCCACGGGCAAACTCAAGGAGCTGTCCACCTCCGTCGGACCGGTCGCTGCGGACCTCAAGGAGGCCGCGCCGTCCCTCAACACGGCCCTGGAGCAACTTCCGCAGACCACCGAGGATCTGCGCGGGCTACTGCCCGATCTGACCGGCACGCTGCACCGGGCACCGGGCACATTGGACCGGGTCCCGGCGACGGCACAGGACGTGAGCAACCTCGTGCCCCAGGCACGTACCGCGATGACCAACCTCAACCCGATGCTGTCGTACTTGAAGCCCTACGGCCCGGAGCTCGGTGCGTTCTTCGCCAACTTCGGTTCGATCTTCCAGTACACGGACGAGGCCGGGATTCACTTCTTCCGGCTCCTGCCCGACGAGGGCAGCGAGGCCATCGTCAAGGGTGTGCCGGCACCGCTGCCCGATGTGCTGACGAACAGCAACCCGTACCCCGCTCCGGGGCAGAGCGTCTCGCCCGAGGGGCGCGACTTCACCAAGTTGCACCAGTGGCCGAACTGACGGCCGGGACGGGTTGATCTCCGGAACCTCCGGGGCGGTGCGGGTCGTCGGACCCGCCGACCCCGGAGTTTCCATGCTTCCGTCCATAGTGGAACGTTTGACAACGGGTGCGTTCGCGTCATCGGCGCGATCTTCCCAGTCCCAGTTCTGGTGCGGCAGGTTAGACATAATGCCTGTTCAAAAGCTTGCCCATCCGTCCGCTCTCTCGGTTTTCGGGCATGGAGAGAAACTCCACAAGTATGGAAACTGAGTTGCTTCCAATGTTGTCATTGGCGGTTCACCGAGGTACTGTGTCCCCCGTCACGAGAGATCGACGCGACGGGAAAGGGGTGGGTCGGGAGCGATGCGGTTGTTGCTGGCATCCCGGGCACGGTTCCGGAATCTCCTCGAAGTGATCCGGCGGCCCGCCGCGGGGTCCGGGAACGGCGGACGGCGGATCACCGCGCGAAAACTGGTGGTGTGCCTGGTCATTCTCGGCATCGCAGGCAGCACCGTGGCCGGGCTGCTGAAACTGCGCGTCGAGACCACTGTGGAGTCGTTCCTGCCCAGTAGAGATCCCAGCGTGCAACGCCTGGACGAACACGCCCGGTCGTTCGGCGGGAATCCCGTGGCCGTCGTCCTGGAGTCGAAGGAACCCGGGCACCTGCTCCTCGGCGACCAGCAGCTTGAGAAGCTGATGAAGCTCGAAGGGAATCTGTCGCGACTGCCGGACGTGGCCACCGTTTACGGCCCAGGCACGGTGATGAACCAGCTCGCGATCTCTTCGCAGAACCTGCTCGCGACCCTCAGCGGCACCCGCGACGGATTGCGCGCCCGCGCCGAAGCCGCGGCTCGTGCCCGCGGAGAGTCCGAGTCGTCGGTCCGCGAGGCCGGTGGCGCCGCCACCGCCGACTTCGACCGCCGCTACGGAACGCTGCTGGTCAGGGGGCTTCCCGGTGGTCTGCCCACCACCAAGAACCCGGACTTCGTCAAGAACGTCATCTTCGACGAGGAGGGAAAGCCCCGGGCGCGCTGGCATTTCGTGGTGCCGAAGGACAACAGCGTCGCCGTGCTGGTCCGGCCGCGTCAGGATCTCGACGAGGCCGGTACGAAGAACCTGGTCGCGGGGGTGCGGGACGCGGTCGGAGCTGCTGGGCTCGACACGACCAAGACGACCGTGACCGGCGTTCCTGCCATCACCTCCTCGCTGACCAGCGCGGTCACAGCCGAGATTCCGTTGCTGGCGGGCTTGGCCGCGTTGGTGATCCTGCTGCGCTTCCTGCTGGCCTCGCCCGGTTCCAGCCTGTTCCGCAAGTTGTGGCCGATGCTGGCCGCGGTCATCGGAAGCGCGCTGACCCTGGCGGTGTTCGGGCTGTCCGGTGTGCCCATCTCCTTCGGGGCGGCCGCGCTGCTGCCGCTGCTGATGGGCATCGGCAGCTCGTTCTCGCTGTACCTCGCCGCGTCCGCGAACCGGCGTCGTGTGCTGGTCGTCTCGGCCGCGAGCGCTGTCGCGTTCGCCTCGCTGGCCGCATCGCCGTTGCCGTTCGTCCGGCAACTCGGTCTGGCCCTGGCGCTCGGCGTGGTGTTCACGGTCGGCGTCACCCTGCTGGTCGGCCGCAAGGCCCGGTCCGATGCGAATGCCAAGCCTGACCCGCATGCCCAGTCCGATGCGAAGCCCGAGGCACCACAGCGTCCGACGGCGGTCGGTTTGCGGCGCCCCGGCTTGCGCTGGACCGCGCTCGGAAGCCTGGTGGCGGTCGCAGTGATGGGCTGGGCCTCGCTGGCGACGCTCGACGTCCAAGCCAATCCGGAGGATGCCGCCCGCGGGTTGCCCGAGCTGGAGAACGCCCGGTACGCCGAGCAGGTCCTGGGTTCCTCCGGTGAGGTCAGCATCGTGCTTCGGGGAATGGACGTGCGGAGTCCGGAAGCGCTGGGGTGGATGTACCGGGCGCAGGACGTGGTCGTGTCCCGCTACGGGGACCAGGTCCGGCCGATCCTCACCGCTCCCGACCTGCTGAGCTTCCTCGGTCCCGAGCCGAGCCCGGAGCAGATCTCAGCCGGGCTGCAGTTGTTGCCGCCGTACCTGACCAGCGCGGTGTTCAGCTCCGAAGGGAAGCAGGCGGTCTTGACGTTCGGGCTGAAGTTCCAGGACCTCGGCAATCAGACCGAGCTGCTCGACGAGATGCGCGCGGCGCTACCGCCGCCGCCCGGCGGAACGCAGGTGGACGTCGTAGGGCTGCCGGTGTCCGCGGCCCGCGCTTACGAACAGATCTCGCAGCACCGCTACCTGGACAACCTGGTCGGGATCGCCGCTGCCGGTGCGGTCCTGCTCGTCGGGCTGCGCGGCCACCGGCGGGACGCGCTGCGCGCGATGGCAGCCGCCGCGATGGCGACCGGGTGGACCGTTGCCGGGCTGTGGCTGGTCGGTGAACCGCTGAGCCCGCTGACGATCGCGCTCGGCTCGCTGGCCACGGTGACCGCGTGCGAGTTCACCGTGCTGCTTGCCGATGACCAGCGGAAACGATCGGCCGTGTTGCGGCGGGTGGTCGCGTGGGCGTGTGTCACCTCGGTGGTCGGATACCTGGCCCTCGTCCCCTCGAAGATCGCCCTGCTCCGCGACTTCGGGCTCACGTTGGCGGTGACGGTACTGCTGTCGTACCTGGCCGCTCTCGCCGTCGTGCGGCTGACGCCGCCGGCCGCGCGCAAGCAGGTGCAGGCTCCCGAAGTCCGCGTTGCCGATACGGAACTCTCGGAGGTTCGTTCATGAAGACCCGTATGCCCACCTGGCTCAACCGGGGTGTCCTCGGCCGCTTCGCCGAGCAACTGGGCAGGCGTTCGGTGTTCCGCCTTACCGGTTATCGAGCGGGCGTCGTCGTCGCGATGCTGTTGGTGGTCGTCGGTGGATCCGGTGCGAAGACCGCCATGCACGCGGCGGAGGCGCTGCCCGCGGACGCGGCCTTCCGCTCATCCGGCGTCCTGGTCACGAAGCAGCAGCTCCAGCAGCGGGTCGCCTTGATGGAGTTCCTCTACGGGTTGCAGCGGCCGCCGGACCCCGCGGGAGTCGACAAGTTCAACCGGGCGGTGGCGAAGGCGCTGGTGGTCAGCGACGTGGTGGACCGAGCCGCCGCCGAGCACGGCATCGTCGTCGCGGACAAGGCCGCGAGCGACCAGCTCGACAAGATGATCAAGGAAAACAGTGGTGGTGACCGCCGTGCCTTCATCCAGGAGCTCGGGGCCCGGGGCGTCTCCGAACAGAACGTCCTCGACGAGATCAAACGCCAGCAGGCCAGCGCCCGGCTGTTCGGCAAGGTGACCGAGCCGGTCAAACCGGTCACCGACGCCGACGCGCAGCGCTACTACGACCAGAACCGCGCGCAGATGGTCACTCCGGAGCAGCGCGGCGTCGCCAACATCGTCGTGCCGGATATGGCACAGGCCCAGCAGATCGCGGAGCAGGCGAACGGGGGCAGCGACTTCGGCGCCCTCGCCGCGCAGTTCTCCGTCGACGGCAGCACCAAGGACAAGGGCGGCTCGCTCGGTGACGTGCAGGCCGACCAACTCGATCCCGGCTACGCGAAGGCCGCCTTCGCGGCACCGGCCGGAGCGGTGTTCGGGCCGGTGCAAACCCAGCAGGGCTGGAACGTCGGCAAGGTCGGCGAAGTGCACCCCTCGACGCCCGTCTCGTTCGAGCAGGTCCGGGACGCCATCAAGGGCAAGCTGGACAACGACGCGAAGCTAAAGGTCTGGAACGGTTTCCTCACCCAGCGGATCAAGGACGCCGACGTCACGTACGCACCCGAATACCGGCCCGCGGACCCGGACGCGTCCCCGGCCAGAGCGGCGCAGGGCGAGTAACCACCGCTGGCCAGTCCTTTCAGAATGATTTGCGTGCGGCTTTCGTGGCTGACAGGACAGCGATCAAGAAATCGTTCTGACCGGACTTCCGACCGCAAGACGTCACGTCACTGTAGAAGGAGGAACGACATGCTGGCTCTCGTGCTGGCCGTGGTATCGGGTGGTTGCCTCGCCGCCGGGTGGCTGTTGGAGCAGATCGTGCTGGTGTACGTAGCGCTAGCGTTGTCGGCCGCCGGTCTGGTGCTGGTGGTGGCCTCGGTATGGCGGCGCAGGCAGCTCAGGGGGCAGGAAGCCGCTGGCGATGGCGAATCCGCGGATAATGGCGAACTCCCTGATTCCGCGGAGGATGTGGAGGCGTCCGGCGATGCCGCCGCAGCGCGGTCCGGGGCAGCGGCCGGACCGGATTCGGCGGCCGAGCCGTCCCGCGAGATCTTCGTGGCGCTATCGACCGGGCAGCGGCTGGACGACGACGCGATGGTCGGCGTGGTGCCCGGCCGCAAGCGGTTCCACTCCGGCGAATGCCGCCTGGTGCGGGGAAAGCAGGTGCAGTGGCTGACGCTGGTCGAGGCGCGGGAAGAGGAGTTCACGGCCTGTTCCGTCTGCGTCGAGATCGGAGCGGGTGCACTGCTATCCGAACAGCGTTGAACCCCGCCCGGAGCTGTCCCTGGTTCCGGGATGCCCTTGCGGCACAAGCATTCGCGGAAGACGGCCGTGTCCAGCGGCCGTCTTCCGCTACGCGGTCCCGCCGAAGCGAGGCGGAAATGTCGCGCCCCGGAATGTCGTGCCACTGACGGCGGATTGACGAGAACACCCGCCTATGCCTCGTAGATCGTCCGGTCGCCTCCGCCGGTCGGCAAAACCACGTAGTTCTACCCGTGACCGGCACCATACCGGAATGATTAACGTGGTGTTTCCAGAGCGCGAGACCAAGGCAAAGGGGCCGGTCATGAGGCTGGAACACCGCTCATCATCCGTCGATGAGCCGTGCCGCCGACACAGGTTCCGGGGCTTCGTCCGGGGCGAGTCGGCACCGATCTCCGAAGACGGTTCGGCGTCCTGCGCGGCCAACGCACGTGTTCGGCCCGAACGCCCTGGTCGGTTAGCAGCACTCGAATCCGCCCGGGCGGCCGCCCGACCGCCCGGGCGAGAATCTCCAAGGAGGCCGGGATGCGCGTTACCGCTGCTGTCGCCAGGGACGAGGGGCAGCCGTTCATGCTCGAAGAACTTGAGCTGGATCAACCGCGGCCGGACGAGGTTCTCGTCGAGGTGCACGTCGTAGGGCTCTGCCGGACCGACATCTCGCTCCGGGACCAGTGGATGCGGATTCCGCTGCCGGCGGTGCTCGGGCACGAAGGCGCCGGTGTGGTGGCGCGGGTCGGCGCGGACGTCACCAAGGTGCGCCCCGGCGACAAGGTTGTCATGACCTTCGGGTCCTGTGGTCGCTGTCGTTACTGCGAGAGCGGCCACCCCGCCTATTGCATCGAGCTGCTGGAGCGCAACGTCAGCGGCAGCAGGCCGGACGGGACCAATGCCCTGCATTGCGACGAGGAGCGCGATGAGATGCACGGGTTCTTCATCAGCCAGTCGTCGTTCGCCACGCACGCCATCGCCAGCGAGCGCAGCATCGTGCGGGTCGCCGACGACACCGACCTGGAGAAGGCCGGGCCGATCGGCTGCGGAATCCAGACGGGCGCCGGAGCCGTGATCAACCGGTTGCGTCCGGAGGCCGGCTCGGCCATCGCGGTGTTCGGTGTGGGAGCGGTCGGCATGGCCTCCGTGATGGCCGCGCGGCTGGTCGGTTGCTCCAAGATCATCGCGGTCGACGTGCAGCCGGACCGTCTCGACCTCGCCCGGGAACTCGGCGCGACGCACCTTATCGACGCAGGCCGGGTCAACCCGATCAGCGCCATTCAGACGATGACCGATGGCGGTGTCGCCTACACCGTGGAGACCACCGCGGTACCGGAGGTCGCGCGGCAAGCGGTCTACAGCCTTGCGCCACTCGGCACCTGCGCCATCCTCGGTCTCGGTCCCGCGGGTGCCGAGCTGTCCATCGACATGACCAACCTGCTGCTGCCCGGGCGGACCGTGACAGGAGTGACTTGGGGCGATAGCCGGCCCGATGGATTGATCCCGCAGCTGCTCGAACTCCACGGTCAGGGCCGGTTCCCGGTGGATCGGCTGATCGACACTTACTCCCTGATGGACATCAACCAGGCCGTCGAGGATCTTGAAGCCGGCAAATGCCTCAAGGCCGTGCTGAAGCCGTGTCCGCTGCCTGCCCGCGGGATTTCCGCGGCTGACCAGGAGAGTCGCGCCGGGCGAGTCCGAACGTCGGCCATGGTCTCGGACAGATGGCCGCAAAGCGCGTGACAACGGCGTGGTGAGTGGCCACGAAAAGAGCTCCGACTGGCCTAGCCTCTTCTACTACACTGACGCTGCTCTGCGCAGCGGCGCGCCGGGAAGGGGACATCACGGGTGTGTGCTCAGGTCAGGGAGCTCGGCGAAGGTTTGACCAGTTTCGTCGGTCGCAAGCGGGAGCTGGCCGAGATAACGCGGTTGCTCGGTGAATCTCGGCTGGTCACGCTCACCGGTGTCGGTGGTGTCGGCAAAACCCGCTTGGCGGTGCGCGTGGCCGACCGATTGCGGCAGGAATTTCCCGATGGTGTCTGGCTGGTCGAACTCGCGAAGGTCAGCGAGCCGGCGCTGGTCCCGCACGTCGTCGCGGAGGCGCTCGGTGTCCCGGACCAGTCGACGCGGTCTCGCGAGGCGGCACTGCTCGAATTCCTCGGCGAGCGGCGGCTGTTGCTCATCATGGACAACTGCGAGCATCTCCTCGGCGCCTGCGCGACGCTGATCGCGAAGCTGGTGCGCGAGGACAACCGAGTCGTCGTGCTCGCCACCAGCCGGGAGGTGCTCGGACTGCTGGGTGAGTGCAGCTGGCCGGTACCACCGATGTCCATCCCGGATCTGGCGAACCTGGCACCGACGCGTGGCGGATACGTGTACGGGCACGAGGCGCTCGACCTGTTCGAGGAACGCGCGCGGACGGTGTTGCCCGACTTCCGCCTCGATTCCACCTCCAAGCAGGCGGCTTCCAAGCTGTGCCAGGGATTGGACGGGTTACCGCTGGCGATCGAGCTGGCGGCTGTGCGGCTGCGGTCGATGTCGGTGGAGCAGATCTTCGAGCGGCTCCGTGACCGGTACCGGTTGCTGAGCTCCGGCAACCGGGGCGGCCCGGGGCGGCACCAGACGCTGCGCGCCGCCGTCGACTGGAGCTTCGACCTGTGCACCGAGCAGGAGCGGGCGCTGTGGGCCAGGCTGGCGATCTTCGCGGGCAGCTTCGATCTCGAAGCGGCCGAAGCCGTGTGCACCGACGAGACCACGACCGCTGACGACGTTCTCGAACTGCTGTCGGATCTGGTGGACAAGTCGGTCGTGCTCCGGGAGGAAGCAGGATCGAACGTCCGCTACCGGTTGCTGGAGACGATTCGTTCGTACGGCAGGGAAAAGCTGGCCGCCGCGGGACTCGAGCGCATCTTCCGGACGCAGCATCGCGACTACTACCTGCGTCTCGCCGAGCGCCTCGACGAGAACTGGTTCGGCCCCGACCAGTTCTACTGGTGGGACAGGTTGCAGAGCGAGCAGGCCAACTTGTGGGCGGCACTGGACTTCTGTCTGACCACCCCGGGGGAAGAAGCCGCGGGAATACACATGGTTGGCGCCCTGTGCTTCTACTGGAACGCCTGCGGCCACCTGCAGGACGGCCGTTACTGGCTGGAGCGGGCGATGGCGGCCGCCCCGGGTGCCGGTGCCGCCCGGACGAAGGCCCTGTGGGTCACCGGTTACGCCGCGATGACCCAAGGCGACCACGTGGCGGCCAGGATCTGCTTCGACGAGTGCCTGGAGCTCGCCGAGACGCTCGGGGACGAACGTGCGCGCGCGCTGACCTGCCAGTTCCGGGGCTCCTCGGAGCAGTTCACCGGCAATCTCGAACGCGCGGAGCCGTTGCTGGTAGAGGCGGTCGACTTCCACCGGAGCGCCGGGGTCGTCGACTCGCTGACCGTGCTCGGCGTGGCCCAGCTCGCCTTCGTGTCCTGCTTGCTCGGGACCACCGATCGCGCCATCGAGCTCTGCGAGGAGTGCCGGGCCACCAGCGAAGCGCACGGGGAGCGGTGGGCGCTCTCCTGGGGGCTATGGGTATTGGGCCTCGCTAGGTGGACCAGCGGTGAGTACGCGATGGCGGCAGAGGCGCTGCGGGGATCGCTGGACGTGAAGAGCGCGCTGAACGATCGGCTGGGCATCTCGGCGGCCTTCGAGCTGCTGGCATGGGTCGCCGTCGAGGAGGGCGACGCGGGGCGGGCGGCGCAGCTGTTCGGTGTCAGTCGGACGGGGTGGGCCACGGTCGGTGATCCGTTGTTCGGCTCGCAGACGTTGGTGGACACTCACGACCGCTACGAGGCACGGGTCCGCGGCGAGCTCGGCGACGGCGCATTCGAGGAGGGCGCGCGGCGCGGCGAGCAGCTGAAGATCACCGATGCCGTCGAGCTGGCCAGGATCGGCCACCGCGAGAAGGTGGGCTCCAGCATCCCGAACCTGACCCGCCGCGAGCGCGAGGTCGCGCGGTTGCTCGCGAAGGGCCTCACGAACCGGGAGATGGCCGACCGGCTGGTGATCTCCCAGCGCACGGTCGAAGGTCACGTCGAGAACGTGCTCGGCAAGATGGGCGTCAAGTCGCGCACCCAGGTTGCCATCTGGTTCACCAGCCGGGACATCGGTTAGCTCGGCGCCGTGCCGCTCCGCGTCCGGACCGAGCACGGCGGACGGACAGGACCCGGCCCAGCCGCGACCGACGACATGACCTGATCTGAAACGAGGTCGTCGGTAGTGTAGTACTTTCCGCGCCTTCGGAGCTGCCGCGCGTCGCGTCCTAAGTGGACTTTTGGCTCTCCTGACACGTGCCCGCGGCTCGAACAAATCCCGATGTGCAACAAGCTGAGTTCGCTCGGTGAGTGTCGTGCGGGACGTTCCACTGCATGTCAACGTCTGCCGGGGTAGCTCCGAATCCAAAAGAAACTACTACACACGCGGATTGTGAGTACGCATCGATGTAGTATATTGTCGATTGGTGGTCACCGGCTCGGACGGAGTCCGAGCCGGTGGGCATGGGTGTTGGCGCGGATGCGCGGGGAGCCTGCCGGCGCCGGGTCGATCGTTCGGCGTCGGCAGGGTGCGCCCCAGCGCACTGCGCCCGGGTTGTTCCGGCTCACAAGGAGGTTGGCGTGCGCGCTTCGGTCGAGCGGGTGAACCGGGTGGTGATCCGGTTCGCCGGCGACTCCGGCGACGGGATGCAGCTCACCGGCGATCGGTTCACCTCCGAGACGGCGTTGTTCGGCAACGACTTCGCCACGCTGCCCAACTTCCCGGCGGAGATCCGCGCTCCCCACGGCACGTTGCCCGGGGTGTCGTCGTTCCAGCTGCACTTCGCCGACACCGACATCGCCACGCCCGGCGACCGGCCGGACGTCCTGGTGGCCATGAACCCGGCCGCGCTGAAGTCCAACATCGCCGACCTCTCGGCCGGCGGGACGCTGATCGTCAACACCGACGAGTTCACCAAGCGGAACCTCGCCAAGGTCGGGTACGACGCCGACCCCTTGGGTGACGGGTCGCTGGAATCCTTCGCCGTGCACCGGGTGCAGATGGGCACCTTGACCCGCGGGGCGCTCGAGGAATCGGGTCTGTCGAAGAAGGAGGCCGAGCGTTCCAAGAACATGTTCGCGCTCGGCCTGCTCTCCTGGATGTACAACCGGCCCGGTGAGGCGACCGAGCGGTTCCTCCGCGAGAAGTTCGCCAAGAAGCCGGAAGTCGCCGAGGCCAACGTGCAGGCGTTCCGGGCCGGGTGGAACTACGGCGAGACGACAGAGGCGTTCGCGGTCAGCTACGAAGTCGCACCCGCCAAGCTCGCCCCCGGTGCCTACCGGCAGATCACCGGCAACACCGCGCTCGCGTACGGGATCGTCGCCGCGTCGCGGTGCTCCGAACTGCCGGTCCTGCTGGGCACTTACCCCATCACCCCGGCTTCGGACGTCCTGCACGAACTGGCCAAGCACAAGGACTTCGGCATCACGACCTTCCAGGCGGAGGACGAGATCGCCGGCGTCGGGGCCGCAGTCGGGCACGCCTTCGGCGGCGGTCTCGGCGTCACCTCGACGTCCGGGCCGGGCCTGGCGCTGAAGTCGGAGATGATCGGCCTCGCGGTGATGACCGAGCTTCCGTTGGTGGTGCTGGGCATCCAGCGCGGCGGCCCGTCCACGGGCCTGCCCACCAAAACCGAGCAGGCCGACCTGATGCAGGCCATGTACGGCCGGAACGGGGAATCGCCGGTCGCCGTACTGGCGCCGTCCTCGCCCGCTGACTGCTTCGCCAGCATGCTGGAAGCCTCGCGAATCGCGTTGAAATACCGGACTCCGGTGGTGCTGCTGTCGGACGGCTACATCGCCAACGGCTCCGAGCCGTGGCTGATCCCGGACGTGGCCGAGCTGCCCGATCTGCGGGTTGCGTTCGCGGTGGAGGGCAATGCCACGGACGGATCAGGGGAGTTCTGGCCGTATCTGCGAGATCCCGACACGCTGGCACGGCCCTGGGCGGTGCCGGGCACGCCTGGCCTGCAGCACCGGATCGGCGGGCTGGAGAAGGAGGACGGGACGGGCGACATCTCCTACGACCCGGACAACCACGACAAAATGGTCCGGCTCCGCCAGGCCAAGATCGACTGGATCGACGTGCCGGACGTCGTGGTGGACGATCCCGGCGACCGGGCCAAGGCGCTGGTCCTGGGCTGGGGGTCGACGTGCGGCCCGATCAGCGCCGCGGTGCGGCGAATCCGCGGCCAAGGCCACGACGTGGCGCACGCCCACCTGCGTCACCTGAACCCGTTTCCGGCGAACCTGTGTTCCGTGTTGCACCGCTACGAGCGCGTGCTGGTCCCGGAGATGAACCTCGGTCAACTGGCCACCTTGATCCGAGCCAGGTACCTCGTCGATTGCGCCGACTATACCAAGGTCGCCGGTCTGCCGTTCAAGGCCGAAGAGCTCCAGGGTGTCCTCCGCGAATTTTTAGAGGGAGTGCGAGCATGACGACGGACCTGGGCCTGCCGCTCGTCGGCGGGCAGCACGACGTCCCCGGCAGCACCGAACCGCAGAAGGCCAAGGACTACAAGTCCGGCCAGGAGGTCCGGTGGTGCCCGGGCTGCGGGGACTACGTCGTGCTCAACGCGGTGCAGTCGTTCCTGCCGACGCTCGGGCTCAAGCGCGAGAACATCGTGTTCATCTCGGGAATCGGGTGCTCGTCGCGATTCCCGTACTACATGAACACCTACGGGATGCACTCGATCCACGGCCGCGCGCCGACGATCGCCACGGGGCTGGCGCTGTCCCGCCCGGACCTGTCGACCTGGGTGGTCACCGGGGACGGGGACGCGCTGTCCATCGGCGGCAATCACCTGATTCATGCGCTGCGGCGCAACGTGAACTTTACGATCCTGCTGTTCAACAACCGGATCTACGGTCTGACGAAGGGCCAGTACTCGCCGACCTCCGAGCCGGGGAAGGTCACGAAGTCGACGCCCGCGGGGTCGGTGGACCACCCGTTCAACCCGGTCTCGCTGGCGCTGGGCGCCGAAGCCACCTTCGTGGCACGGGCGATCGACTCCGACCGCAAGATGCTCACCGACGTGCTGCAGGCCGCCGCCGACCACCGCGGCGCCTCGCTGGTCGAGGTCTACCAGAACTGCCCGGTCTTCAACGATGGCGCGTTCGACGTGCTCACCGACAAGGCGGAATCCGAGCGCCGCATCATTCCGCTCCGCGACGGTGAACCGGTGCGGTTTGGTCCCGAATCTCCGGACGGGGCGGGGGAATTCGGCGTGGTACGCGATTCGGCCAGCGGCGCACTCGCCGTCCGCCGCGTCGCCGAGCCGGGTGCGGACGCCGTGCTGCGGCACGACCCGGCCGCGGACGACCCGACGCAGGCGTTCGGACTGTCCCGCCTGACCGATCACGACCTGGGCTATGTCGTCACCGGAATCTTCCGGCAGGTGCGCCGCCCCGCGTACGACGACCTCGTCCGCGAACAGGTGCGGGCGGCGGCCGGGCGTGGCGAACGTGCCGATCTCCAGTCTCTGCTGAACGGAACCGACACCTGGACGGTATCCCCGTGACGGCCGGGTGCTCGCATTCGTCCGTCACGTGAACTCCCCCAGCGGCCGATCAGAGCCCGAACCCATCCCGGAGTCGCCGCGCAGTCCGCCAGCGTTCCCGACGGCCGATCGTCCACGCCCGCGCAACCGCCGCGGCGGTCTCTCTGTACTCACATCGCATCCGGAAATCGGAGGTCTGTGATCATGGTTCGCAACCGTGGACCGCGACAACGCGGCACACCGGCGCACGGATTCGGCGCGCAGCGCCGCATCCGGTGCTACCAGGCGGCCGCGCTGGCCGGAATGCTGGCGCTCGGGGCGGCGGATCAAACACCCTGGGCGAGCGAGGCGGACGTCGAAGCGAGCGGGTCGAACGCCGCGCACGGCACTCCGCCGCCGCAGAACATGGCGGCGCCGGAGCCGCTCGCGGGTGCACAGCCCGCGGCCGTGCCCGAAAGACCGGCCAAGGGGCCCCGCGCGCTCCAGGCCGGCGCGGTCCCGGTCGCCCCGAAGTACGGCATCCCCGCAACAGTGCTCGATTCCTATCAGCGTGCGATCGACGCCCAGCGGCGGGACGAGCCGGGCTGCGGGATCGCCTGGTCGCTGTTGGCCGGCATCGGCAAGGTCGAGTCCGGACACGCCCGCGGCGGCGACGTGACCCCCGAGGGCGATCTGATCCACCCGATCTACGGCCCGTCGCTGGACGGAACGAACGGGACGGCCTCGATCCAGGACGGCGGGCAATCGGCGCGCGCCGCCGGCTCGATGCAGTTCATCCCGTCCTCGTGGGCGAGATGGGGCGCGGACGGCGATCACGACGGATCGAAGGACCCGCAGAACGTCTACGACGCCTCGCTGGCGGCTTCCCGCTACCTGTGCGGCGGGGGTCGTGATCTGACGACACCGGAAGACCTGCGCGCCGCGATCTTTAGCTATAACCACTCGCAGGACTACGTCAACCTGGTGCTCCGCTGGATGCGCGCCTACGAGAGCGGAGGCGGCGGCGTTCCCGACGAGCGCGCCTCGTCGGAGCTGCTGACTCTTGCCGCGTTCCAATCGCCCAGCGACACCGGCGGCGACTCCCCGGCCGCGACGGCCCCGCCCGCTGCGCCCCCGCCTGCGGCGGAGCAGCCGCAGAACCCCGTCCCCGCGCCGGAACCCGAGCCTCAGGAACCAGAGCCACCGCAGGAGGGCAGCGACCCGGCGCCCGCGCCCGACCCGCCGCCCGGGAAGGGAGTCCTGCAACCGGTGAAGCAACTCCTCCCGCCACCGGTGAACGACGCGGTCGCGCCCATCGTCCGGCCGGTCGAGCACGTCGTCGGGCAGCCCCCCGTGCAAGGCCTTCTCGGCGGAGACCGCTGAGAAGTTCTTTCAGAATGATCTGCGTAGTGGGTCGGGTGGCGGAGACTCAGCGGCTCCGCCACTGACGGGACACAGATCAAAAACCATTTTGTAAGGACTCGTCAGCGAACGACGCCGGTGAGCGCGGTGCCAGTGCCGCGCCCACCACCAGCGAGCCAATCCGAGGTGGTACGCGGTCGTCCCCAGACGACCGGGGAATCGAAAGGATCCAATCGTGACCTACGTGATCGCCGAGCCGTGCGTGGACGTGCTCGACAAGACGTGCATCGACGAGTGCCCGGTGGATTGCATCTACGAGGGCGGACGGATGCTCTACATCCACCCCGACGAGTGCGTCGACTGCGGTGCCTGCGAGCCGGTATGCCCGGTGGAGGCCATCTACTACGAGGACGACGTCCCGGAGGAGTGGGACGCGTACACCAAGGCGAATGCGGATTTCTTCGTCGAGGCGGGGGTCTCCGGCGGCGGGTCGAAGGTGGGCAGGACGGACCTCGACGTCGAGCCGATCGCCGAGCTGCCCGAGCGGGCAGCCGGCCACTGAACCGCTGCGGTGACGAACCCCGGTGGCTCCGCGCACAACCCCGATCCGGCGCGGAGCGGCAGGGATTTCCGGTGGCGCCACCGGAAATCCCGGGCGGTGCCGGGGCGGGCGAGTGGTGCCCGCCCCGGCGGTGGTTCAGCTGTGCGCCCCCGGGGCGAGCCGGTCGAGCACGGCGGCTGCTTCGTCGGCCATGGCGGGGACGAACTCGGCGATCTTTATCATGTCCTGGATCGCACCGGTGACCTGCCCGGCGAGGACGAGCCCGTCCTCCACGTCCCCCTCGGTCTGCGCACGCTGCATGGACTCGATCTTCCACCGCAAGAGCTCGGCGGGGTTGGTGGTCTCGCCGTGCTCCTCGGCCAGGCGCAGGGACGCTCGGTTGCGCAGCCCGCGGCACGGGCCGTACACGCCGGTGAAGGCGATGTCGTCGCCCTCCCGGGCCGCCAGCAGTGCCTGCGCGTAGTACGGGTGCCAGTCGGAGTTCTCCTCCGAGGCGATGAACCTGGTGCCCATCGCGACCGCATCGGCTCCCATGCACAGCGCCGCCGCCAGGGTCGGCCCGTCCTTGGCTCCGCCGGAGAGCACGACGGGCACGTCGACGGCCGCGGCCACGCTGGGCACGAGCACGTACGTGTGCACCCCCTTGCTCGGGGCGTGCCCGCCCATCTCGAAGCCGGCGGCGATGATCGCGTCGACCCCGGCCTGCTGGGCTTTGACGGCTTGGGCGGTGGAGCCGACCTTGTGCTGGTGCACCATGCTGGCGTCTTTGATCGGCGCCACGTACGCGCCGGGGAATCCGGCGGAGGTGGTCAGCACGGTCAGCCGCTCGGCGATCCGGTCGTCCTCCTCTCGCGCCCGCAGCGCGGTCTTGATGTAGGTGTCGGTGAACTCCAGGACCTTGCCGTCGCCGTCCACGCCGACCGGCACGTTGACCGCGAACGGCTTGTCGGTCAGCGCGGCGCACTCCTCGATGTGCGCGCGGAACTCCCGGGCTCCTTCGGCCAGGTCGCGCGGGAAGCCGGGCATGCTCACCGTCCCGAGACCGCCCGCGTTGCTCACCGCCGCGGCGAGCTTGGGGGTGCGGAACGGCCCCAGTCCTTCCTGCACGATCGGATGCTCGATGTCGGACAGCCGGGTGTACCGGTTGGCGATCGGGCCCATGGTCATCGGCTCCTCGAAGGTCGGTGGAAAGGCTTCGCACTGGCCCGCGCGATGGGCGGTTCGCGTGCCGTGGCACTCGCCCGCGCGTGCGAGATGCGGACGGATGCGTGGCCGGCGGCGGGCCTCGGACGCCAGGGAAGATACATTCAAGGGCCCTTAGTGTCCATGAATGTATGATATTGAGTCTGCGCGAGGGCGGCCGCGAGGGCAAAAACTTATACATTTTTGGGCTTCGAGTGTTGCGAAGTGTACACTGTTGGGGTTACACATGGTGGGCAAGCACGAACGGGAGATCGGTTCCCGCAGCTCGCCTACACCTCCCGCGAGGCGGGAAGTTCGAGAAGGCAGGTGAACACGTGTCGGAGACACTCGCGGCCGCGCTGGCCCCGCTCGCCGAGATCGCCGAGGACCCGGACGCCTACGTCGCGCGGTGGAAGGAGCGAACCGGCGGCAAGGTGGTCGGGGCCTTCCCAATGAACTTCCCGGCCGAGATCGCGCACGCCGCCGGGGCGCTGCCGGTGGTGATCCAGGAGAACCGCGAGCCAGACACCCACGGCCGCAACCTGCTGGCAGAGTTCTACTGCGGCTACACCCGCAACATCGCCGACTCCGCGGCCAAGGGAAAGCTCGACCTCTACGACGGGTTCTTCCTGGCCGACCACTGCATCCAGCTGCTCGGCGCGGTGGACGTGGTCCGGTTCGAGTCGCCGGACAAGCCGATGTACTTCGGCCACCTGCCGACCTCGCTCGGCGATCGGTGGACCCCGGAGGACACCCGGAAGATGATGCGGTCATTTGTGGACGAGATGGGCGAGTTCGCCGGGGCTCCGGTGACGCCGGAGGCGTTGTCCCGCAGCATCGCGCTGTTCAATGAGAACCGCAGGCTGCTGCGGGAGATCTTCGAGGCTCGCAGGTCGGGCAACGCCCAGTTCACCGCCGAGGACATGCAAGTGCTGGTCAAGTCCAGCATGGTCATGGACAAGGCCGAGCACACCCAACTGCTCCGACGGGTCATCGCGGAAGCCGCGGAAGTACCCCGCGACGACCGAGTCCGGCTGTACCTGTCGGGCCATTTCAGCCACGCCCCGAAACCGGAACTCCTGCGGGCGATCGAGGATTGCGGTGCGCTCGTCGTGGACGACGACCTGTTCACCGGCATGCGGTACATCTCGACCGATGTGCCCGAGGACGTCGATCCCGTGGACGCACTCAGCGACTGGTATCTGAAGCGCGACGCCAACCTCCCGTGCTCGACGCTGGTCCAGCACGAGGCGGACTGGGAGGACTACCTGCTGAACTCCATCGACCGGAGTGGGGCGCAGGGCGTGATCGTGCTGCTGGTCAAGTTCTGCGAGCCGCACATGCTCTATTACCCCGAGCTGCGCAAGGCATTGGACGAACGAGGTGTCCCGCACCTGCTCATCGAGACCGAGCACGAGGGGGTCCCGGAGGAGAACGTCCGGACCCGGGTGGAAGCGCTCCTGGAACGCATTCGCCGCACCCAGCTCGTCAGCTCCTGATACCTGAACCGCTGCCGCTGCCGAAGCGCAGCCGCTCCCAATCGCAGGAAGTGATCACATGAGCACTCCAGTCATGGACAAGACCAGGCGTCTGGAAGTCAACAAGGCCGGCAGCAAGATGATCTCCGACTACTGGGACGGCGTCTTCAACGCACGTGAGCGCGGCGACCAGGTGGTCTGGTACAACGGCCAGGCGCTGAACCCGATCTTCCAGGCGGCCGGCCTGGTGTGGTGCCACGGGGAGGCATTCTCGGCACGGCTGGCGGCGCAGCACCTGGAGGTACCGGCCCAGCAGGCGGGCGAGGAGTACGGCTACATCGGTGAGCTCTGCTCGTACTCCCGCACCCACCTGGGATGCGCGGTGCTCACCCAGAAGAGCCGCCAGGGCGAAGCGACCGGGATCGTGGGCATGCCCGAGCAGGAGCAACTCGCCAGCAAGCTGCCCGCTCCCGACTTCTTCGTCAACGCCTACTCCGGGTGCAGCACCGGCCAGCAGTGGGACGACATCTCATTCCGGGTGTTCGGCAAAGAGCTGCCGATGTTCAACGTCTCCCTGCCGTTCCTGTGGGGCAACAAGCCGGATGCGGGATACCTCGTCGGTGAGGAGTGGGAGCAGACCTCGCTGCACGTGGAGGATCAGCTCTACAAACTGATCGACTTCATCGAGCACCAGACCGGGCGGCCCTTCGACTGGGATGCGCTGCGGCAGAACATGGCCTACATCAAGCGCGCTTCCGAGCTCCGCCGTGAGGCGATGGCGCTGTGCAAGCTCACCCCCGCCCCGGCGACGTTCTGGGACTGGATCTCCAGCATCGCGCACATCAACTTCCTGCCCGCCAGCCAGGAGCTCGTGGACTTCTTCGCGGCGGTCAAGGCGGAGGTCGAGCGGCGCGTCGCGGAGGGGATCAGCGGCGTGCAGAACGAGCGCTACCGGCTCTACTTCGACGGCATCATGAACTGGAACAAACTGGGCTGGCTCGCCAAGAAGTTCGCCGCCCACGACGTCTCCGTCATAGCCGGGCGCTACACCCACCACGCGTTCTGGCAGGAGCCGCACATGATCGACCCGGAGAATCCGATCCCGGGCATGGCCAAACACTACCTGCTGTGCCCGACCAACCACGGCACCAAGACGATCCAGGACCTGGTGCTCCGCGACTGCGAGGAGTACGGGATGGACGGGATCGTGTTCCACTCCACCCGCACCTGCCGCGCCTTCACCAACCCGCAGCAGCTGGTCGCCAAGGCGGCCCAGCGCGACCTCGGCATCCCGTCCATCTTCTTCGAAGGTGACGTCGCAGATGCGTCGTTCTACAAGGACGAGGTTCTGGAGAGTCGGCTGGTGGCGATGCTGGAGAGCATCGACGTGCGGCGCAGTCGCGCCGTCACGGGCTGACCGGCCGATCCGCGGATTTCCTGGAGGCGACGATGCCTGAGCACTTCATGGGTGTTGACCTGGGGTCGACGACGGCCAAGACGGTGATCGTCGATGACTTCGGCGGGATCGTCGCCTCCGAGGTCGTGCAGATGGGGGCGGTGAGCCGGGCGGGTCTGAGCCGTTCGGTCGACGCGGCGCTGCACTCGGCCGGGCTAGCGGAATCCGATATCGCGCAGACCATCGCGACCGGTTACGGACGCCGCCTGGTCCCGGGTTCCGGTCGCACCTTCACCGAGATCACCTGCCACGCGCGCGGCGTCGCCGCGATGTGCCCGGGAGTCCGGCTCGTGGTCGACATCGGCGGGCAGGACAGCAAGGCGATCCAGGTGGACGACGAGGGAATCGCGGACAACTTCGCGATGAACGACCGCTGCGCGAGCGGTACCGGACGCTTCTTCGACGTGCTGGCCCGCGCGATCGAGTGCGACATCGCCGAACTCTCCGAGCTCGCGCTGAACGGTGGCAAGGACCTCGAAGTGAGCAGCATGTGCGCGACCTTCGCGGAGACCGAGCTCATCTCGCTGCTGGCAGCGGGGGAGCGGCGGGAGGACATCGCCGCGTCGGTGCACCGGGCGGTGTCGGCGCGCATGGCCGGCCTTGTGGCGCAGGTCGGCAAGCGGAGCCCCGTCGTGATGACCGGCGGGGTCGCCAAGAACACCGCGGTGGTGCGGTTCCTGGAGGAGGCGCTGCGCGAGACGATCACGGTGCCGAGGTGGCCGCAGATCACGGGTGCCTACGGCGCGGCGCTACTGGCGCGCGACCGCGGAGAGCCCAGGACGCAGAGTCCGGATACCGAGACGGACGAGCGCGCAACGCTGGTCACTTCCGGGGCGGCACCGTCCTGCTCGACCTGCGGAGTGCCGGAGACGGTCGAGCCATCGGCCGACCACCCCATTCTTCCGATCCGGCCCGTCTGAGCACCTGTATTCGCGCGTACGGGAGCGCGAACTCCGTGGCGCGGCGCTCCGAGCCGTACTAGGTGGACATGAAAGGAATCAAGACATGACCGATCGGGCGCACGAGGCGCTGCGAGCCGCTGATGGGTTCGACTTCTCCGAGACGGCGGTGGTAATCGCGGGCGGGACCTCCGGCGTGGGCTTGGCGACGGCGGTGTCCTTCGCCCAAGCGGGCTGTCGCAGGCTGGTGGTTCTGGGGCGCAACGAGGAGCGCGGCAAGCGGGCAGTCGGTCATGTGCAGGAGAACGTTCCGGGTGCCGAGCTCGAATTCCTGCCGACCGACGCCAATGACCCTGCATCCGCGGAAGAGGCCGCCCGGGAGGCACACCGGCGGCTGGGGGCGCTGGACGTTCTGGTCAACTCGACGGTAGCTCCGTACCAGCCGACACTGCTCCGGAACACACCCACCGAACAGGTCGCGAAGGTCGTGACCGAGCAGGCGGTGGCGCCGTTGCTCATGAGCCGCGCCGTGCTCCCGTTCATGGCGGAGCAGCGGAACGGTTCCATCATCAACATTGCCTCGGACGCGACCAAGGTGCCGACACCGGGGGAAACCTGCATCGGGGCTGCGATGGGGGCGATCACGACGTTCTCCCGGACCCTCGCACTGGAGGCCAAGCGGGAGGGGGTCCGGGTCAACGTCATCACCCCGTCGCTGATCGTCGGCACCGGCTCCTACGACCGGGCGATGGATCAGGAATTCAGCAAGAAGATCTTCGACCGCATCACCTCGCAGGCCCACCTCGGCGCCACCGAACCTGAGGACCTGGCCAATCTCGTGCTCTTCCTCGCTTCGCCGCTGTCCCGATTGATCACCGGCCAGGTCGTCAGCGTGAACGGCGGAATCTCCGTGGCCTGACAGCCCGATAGCCCGACAAGGAGGTCGGACTATGACAGTACGAACACGCGCTGACGACCCGCCGCGCTGTTCCGTCGAGCGGAACCTTGCCCAGCGTTTCGACGAGAAGTTGCGGCGCAGAGCAGCCGGAGAACACCGCGGCCGACGCCCCATCGAGGAGATGCGCGAGCGGCTGGAGCGTTTCATCGCCGCTAGGGCGGAAAGCCCGTTCACGGTCCAGGACTTCGCCCGGCTATCCGGCGGAGGTGCCAACGAGTCGTACCGCTTCCGGCTCCTACGCGGTGATCGCAGCGACGACCTGGTGCTGCGAGTGAAGGCGCCGTCGGGAATCTGCGTCACCGAGGTGGAGCGCGAGTTCCAGCTGTTGCAGGCGACGTACGGTGTGATCCCTGTGCCAGAGCCGTATTGGGTGAGCACCGACCCGGACGATTTCGGCGAGCCGGCATTGATCTGCGGCAGGGCACCCGGCGTACCGTCCCCGACGAGGAACGTCCCGCCCGCGACCGGACTCGGCACCGCGTACGGGCCGGAGCTGCGGCGGCTGCTCGCCCCGCAATTCGTCGAGCACCTGGCCAGGCTGCACGCGCACGACTGGTCGGGCGACGACCTGAGCGGTTTCGACCTGCCCCGGCCGGACACCACGGACGCGGTGGATCGGCGGTTGGCGATGTGGAACCGGTCCTGGGACGAGGACGCGCTCGAACCCCACCCGACCGTCGTGCTGGCCCGGCAGTGGCTGTCCGAGAACCGACCGGTCGTCGACCACGTTTCCTTGCTGCACGGGGATTACCGGAACGGGAACTTCCTGTTCGATGAGGATTCCGGGGACATCACGGCGATCCTGGACTGGGAGCTGGGACATCTCGGCGACCGGCATTCGGACCTCGCGTACGCGATGCTGCCCGGCTGGGGTCACCCGGACGGGGCCGGCCACTACCTCAACTCCGGCCTAGTGCGTACCGACACGTTCATCGCCGAGTACGAGCGGATCTCCTGCCTGCCGGTGGACCGGGAGCGCCTGGAGTACTACCTGGTGCTCAACCTGTACTGGGCCGTGGTCTCACTGATCGGCACGGGGCCGCGCAACGCCGACGTCCAGATGACCGAGCTTGACGTCATGTACAACTACATCTCCGGGCTGGGCGGCTACTTCATCGGCGAGCTCAACCGGATACTGGCGAAGGACTGATCGTGGTTCCCACCGTCACCCAGCAATTGCAGTCGATGCGCCGCCGGTTCTGCGACACCATCCTGCCCGCGCTGCCCGCGGACGCGGAGTTTGCGCAGGAGCAAGCGAAACTCATGCTCGCGACCTTCGACTGGCTGCTCGACACGCATGAGCACGAGTATCGATACCAGGTCGTGGAGAACCACGAATACCGCAGCCTGCTGACCGCACTGAGCGCCCTGTCCGGCAGCGATCGCCCAGAGATCGACTCCAGCTTGGCCGAGGCGGGACCCGCGCCGGACGAGGCGAGCGTGCCGCTGGCCGAGCTCGCCGGGCAGAACCGCCGCCTCAAGCAGCACGCCATGAGCGTGGCCTCGGCGCTGCTCGACGGCCCCGAGGCGAGCGCCGCGCGGACGCTGCTCGCGAAAACCGCCCGCGCGCAAGGGGATCGCGAACTCGCGTTCTACCGATCGACCGGATTTCCGCAGGACGCAGCAGCACTCGGCTCGAACCTCGACCCCGCCCACCACGACTGACCTCCGACATCGGCATCGGGAAGGGAAGCAGCGTGAACAATCAGGTCAAGCAGTTTGAACTGGACGTCGCACAGGATCAGCTCGACGATCTCCGCGCTCGTCTGGAACGCGTTCGGTGGCCCGGTGAACAGCCCGTCGAGGACTGGTCGCAGGGCATCCCGCTGTCCTACATCCAGGACCTGGCCGCCTACTGGGCGGACGGATACGACTGGCGCAGGTGTGAGCGCAAACTGAACGCCGCGCAGCAGTTCCGTACCGAGATCGACGGTGTGGATATCCACTTCCTGCACGCGCGGTCTCCGCACGAGGGAGCGCTTCCGCTGATCCTGACGCACGGCTGGCCGGGATCGGTCCGGGAGTTCCTGGACCTCGTCGAACCGCTCACCGACCCGCCGGACCCGGCCGACGCCTTCCACGTCGTGGTCCCGTCGCTGCCCGGTTTCGGCTTCAGCGGTCGGCCGAGCTCCACCGGTTGGGGAGTGAAGCGCATCGCGGATACGTGGGCGGAGCTGATGACCAGGCTCGGCTACCCGCGTTTCGGTGCGCACGGCGGGGACTGGGGATCGGTGGTGTCCGCGCGGCTCGCGGCTATCGCCCCGGACCGGGTCGTCGGCGTGCACCTGCCGATCCCGTACGTCGACCTCGCCGCCGAACCCGACCCGCCGGAGTCGATGAACGACTTCGAGAAGCAGGGGGCGGCGATCAGCGCCGACTACGGAACCAGCGGCACCGGCTACTTCGTCGAGCAGATGACCAAACCGCAGACCCTCGGCTACGGTCTCGCCGACTCCCCGGTCGGGCAGCTCGCCTGGATCGTGGAGAAGTTCCACGGCTGGACCGACTGCGTCGGCCACCCGGAGAACGCGGTCGACCGGGATGCCTTGCTGGACAACGTGATGCTGTACTGGCTGTCGAACACTGGGGCGTCGGCGGCTCGGATCTACTGGGAGAGCCTTGCCGATCTGCCGCGGGATCAGATCACCGTGCCGACCGGCTGCTCGATTTTCCCGAAGGAGATGATCCGCGTTCCGCGGGCCCGCGCGGAGACCCGGCTGGTCAACATTCGGTACTGGAACGAGCTGCCGGCCGGCGGGCACTTCGCCTCGCTGGAGCAGCCCAAGATCTTCGTCGAAGAGCTGCGGAAGTTCTTCCGGCTGGTCCGCTAGTTCTAAAGTCCGATAGCCGTCCGCGCCCGGAGGTGGGGCGCGACTTGCTGAAACGGTTCGTGCGTCGGCGAGTCGGTGCCCTGCGCCCCAATTCCCAAGCTGATCAGGAGACGATCGGGGAGTAGCGCCTACTCCGAGAGCCGGGCCTCGAGGCGGGGGACGAGTTTTTCGGCGAGCAGCTGGATCTGGGTGCTGGTCGTCTTGGCGTCGACGCCGGGCAGGTGCACGCGCAGGCTGATCCCGGTCAGGCCCAGGTCGATCATCAGCTGGTGCAGTCGATCGGCCAGCGAATTGGGGTCGTGTTCGTGCAGCACGCCCGGCGCGTAGGCTTGCTTCCCGGAGTCGTCGACGTCCGGGTACGCCTGGGCAAGGGCGTCCAGCCCAGCCGGTGGCGGTTCGCCTAGCCATACCCATTGCCCGGCCAGGCATGGGCCGATTCCGTCTGCCGCGCGGTACGAATCGATGGCTGGCCGGTTCTTCGCGTGATCATCGACCGGCGGCAGGAACAGGCCGAATCCGTTGCGTGCGGCCAGTGCCGCCATCTTCGGACCGCCGGTGCAGACCAGCACCGGGGTCTTCGGCAGCACACCGGAGATCGCCGGATCGTCGTGCAGCGGCGCCGAATGGTCGGCTGTCCGTTCTTGCCACGCGGCGAGCTGGGCGCGGAAGGTCTTCGCTGCCGCGTTCCGATCGAGTTCGTAGACGTCGAAGTCGCGCTGGGAGTAACCGGCCGCCAGGCCGGCGGCCACCCGACCGGGGTGGGACGCGGCGAGCCAGGCGATCTCTTCCATGACCAGCGGAACCGGGCGGAGCGGGAGCAGGATCGGGCTCGGTGCGACCCATCCTCGCCGCGTGGCGCCGAGGATCGTCGCCGCCATCGTGGCCGGTACCGGGACGTAGCCGGGGAATCCGGCGTGGTGCTCGCTGATGGTGATTCCGTGGAACCCGCCGTCCAAGGCGGTGCGAGCCTGCTCCAGCAGGGTGCGCGCGGCTCGCTCTGGTTCATCGTCGTGCAGGTAGAGCGCCATGCTCACGCTACCCAGGTGCTCACCCGCCGCTGCCGATGGCATTGTTCACCCGCCTTCGTTCGCCTCGCTGCGAGCCGTCCTCCCTGGCCCGGACCGTACCCGTGGGCTTCGGACGCGGGCTGCGGCGTCGGCCGAGGCAACTCTGTTCCGGGAGGGCGGACGTGGCTGCCGCTGTCCGCCCTCCCCGGCCTCCTGGAGCAACCGGCCGCCTCGCCGGTCGGGGAGCTCACTGCGCTGTCAGGCCACCGTCGATGACGTGTTCCATGCCGCTGATGTAAGAGGAGTCATCGCAGGCCAGGAAGAGGACGAGGTTCGAGACCTCCTCGGGGTCCGACATGCGGCGCAGCGGCACCTGCCCGGCGATACCACCGCCGTCCTCGTCGGTCGCGGCCTCCATCATCGGGGTCTTGATGTAGCCGGGGTGTACGGAGTTCACCCGGATGTTGTCGGGGCCGTACTGGACCGCGACGTGCTTGGTCATGCCACGGGATGCGAACTTGCTGCCGACGTAGGCGAGGTTCGGTGCGCCGACTATCGAGACCATGCCCGCCGTGGATGAGATGTTGACGATCGCGCCGCCGCCCGCCTTCTGCATGGAGGGAATGACCGTCTTCATGCCGTAGAACTGCGAGTGCTGGTTGACTGCGCATACCTTGAGGTACTCGTCCTCGTCGAACTCTGCCGTCGAGCTGATGGGTCCCAGGATCCCGGCGTTGTTCACCAGCACGGTCACCGCGCCGTACGCCCGCTCCGCTTCCTGACGCACGTGGCGCCAGTCGGCCGGTTCGGTTACATCGTGGTGCAGGAACAGGGCGTTGTCACCCAGGTCGGCGACGAGCTGCTTGCCCCGGTCGTCGTTGACGTCGGTGAGGACGACCTTCGCTCCCTCGTTGATGAACCGTCGTGCGTGGGTCTCGCCCATTCCCTGAGCGGCGCCGGTGATGATGGCGACCTTGCCATCGAGCTTCCCCATGATGCGCACCTTCCGTGATCACGCTCTGCTATCGACTTTGCCGGTTCGGACTGCCCTGTTCGGACGGTCGCGGCTCTTCCGGCACAATAGTGGTACTCAGTACCGAAATCTACCGATGATCGCTCGGCGGTCGCGGACCGTCTCCTAAACTCGTGCGATGTCCTCTGATTCGGCTCGTCGAGGCCCCGGACGACCACCGGCCTCCCCTCGCGGTGAGGTGGAGCGTGTCGCGGTCGACCTGATGCAGCGCCACGGCTACGACCACGTAAGCGTGCAGGCCATCGTCGAAGCGGCGGGGATCGGTCGTACGACCTTCTTCCGTTACTTCGGTTCCAAGCCCGGTGTCATCTGGTACGCCTTCGACGACACGATCGAAGCTTTGGGCACGCGGCTCGGTGCGGCCCCGCAGGACACCGACCAGTTGGACGAGGTGCGGCGGGCGGTGGTCGCCTCGACGCGTTCAGCCGTGCTGAGCAGCGGTGTCTGGCTGGAGCGCTTCGAACTTCTCGACACCAGCCCTGACCTGCGCTCGGGCGCCTACGAGCATTGGGAACGGTGGAAACAGGTCATCGCCCGATGGCTGGCGGGGCGGGCCGGCGGTTCGCTGGAGGACGTCGCACCCATCGCCATCGCCAGCGCCTGCCAAGGGGTTTTCGTCGCGGAGCTGCGCAATTGGGCCCACGGTGGTGATTCCGGCGAAACCTTCCTGGAACGGCTGGACCGGAACCTGGCGACCGTCATGACCCCGATGAAGGTGCTGCTCCCGACGATGCTCCCGCACGGCGAGTCCCTCCCATGACCGCGCGGGCCAAGGCGAGACCACTGCGACTGCGGACGAGTCGGCGCCGCCCGGCTGCGATGTCCACGCTGGACGACGGGCGGTTCGACCCTCGTGGTCGGCTCCTGGCCGCACCTACTGATCCGAAAGCTGCCCGGATCGGTCCTGCTGGAAAGTCGCGCTCTGCGATGACCGACGGAGCGAGAAGAAGTGATCAACACGTTTCAGAAGTGGGCGAAGAGATCCGCGGACGAATCGGGTCGGATTCGCGCTCCGTGGCGACCGTTAACTCGCACCGAGCGCGGAAGCTGCGGCCTCGAAGGCTTCATCACGTCCGTCGAGCGCGCACATGATCGCGTAGTGGTCGAGTACTCGGCCGAAACCGCGACGCATCGTCCGCAGCGTCGCCCGCTGCGCCTCGGCGTTGTCGGTGGCGTTCACATCGGAGCCGAAGACCACTTGGTACCCGAGACCGTATGCGCTACGCGCGGTGGTTTCGCAGCAGAAGTTGGTCAGCGTCCCACAGATGATCACCGTTTGGGCGCCGCGTTGCCGCAAGACGTAGTCCAGCGGTGTGCCGTTGAACGAGTCGAACCCGAACTTGGTGTCGATGACGCGCTCGCCAGCCAGCGGCGCCAGCTCGCGGTACACGCGCATCCCGGGGGTCCCCTCGCTCACGGCCCCCGCGCGTATCGGCGGGAAGAAGTCCCGGTATTGGTGTGGAGCGTCGTCCGGAATCGTTACTTCGGTAAAGATCACGGGCACGTCCGCGCCGCGGCAGTGCTGGATCAGGCGCTTGATGCGGGGGACCTGCCGGTACGCTTCGGGTACGCACATCGGACCTTCCGGCGCCACGAGGTCTTCTTGCATGTCGATGACCAGCAACGCGGATTCCTCGGCCCGGATCCGGAACACGCCGTGCTGGTCGGTGTCGTAGGCCCGGTCGGCGAGCTCGACGAATTCCCGTTCGCCATCGAAGATGCCGGCACCGTTCAGGCGATCGCCTTGCAGCAGCTCCTGTTCGCCGCGGCCGTACTCAGCGAGATACGCGTCCACTACGTCCATCCGGCCCTGCCTTCCCCGCCAAAATCGGCAATCCGTTTAGCCGCTCGGCGTGCCGTTGTCCACCCCGGTGCCCGGGAGTCCCGTTCGGGGACGATCCGCGCTTGACTCGCATACCGTGTCGAACGTCCGCGTGACCGCTCGTGCCGTCCCGGCTTCGTGAGTCCGATACTCCGACTGCAAGGCCCCTTGCTTGACATGCCAGTCTCTGCTGGCCGAATCGTTGTGCCGTCGGTAGTGGAAAGCTAGTGCCGAGGGGCCGAGAGACCAACGACCGCACTGAGATTGTGCAACGCAATCTGATACTAGATTCTAATACCAGTCGTGTTTCTCTGACAAGATCTTGGCCTTCTCCGGGACGCCCGTGGTGGGGAGGCGATCGCGGATGGGCGTCCTGGGCGGCAGTGGCGGCTGCGGCTGGAGGATCGGGTGTTGTTGGTGGCGGTGTACTGGCGCACGAACCTCACGATGCGCCAGATCGGTCCGCTGTTCGGGATCTCGCACGCGGCTGCGCATCGGGTGATCGACTCGCTCGGCCCGTCGCTGGCGCTGGCCCCGGTGCGCATCATCTAGCACCGCCGGGGTTCCTTCGTGGCGCTCGACGTGACCGACCGCGTGTTGAGCTCATCCCGCCATCGATCGTCAGCAGCTGCCCGGGCACCATGCCCGCGCTCGGCGAGGCGAAGAACGCGACGCCGTCGGCGATGTCGTCCGGATCGACGAACCCGTTGGACAGGCGTCCGAGCCAGGCGTCCTGGACTTCCGATGGCATCGACAGAACACCGCTGCTGGCCGTCATCCCGGGCAGGACAGCATTGGCCGTGATGCCCTTCCGAACGTTCTCCGCGGCCACGGTCTTGACCATCCCGATCAGCCCTGCCTTGGTCGTCGCGTACGAGACTTGCGCAGGCATGCCCTGCGTGCCCGCGGTGCTGGAGATGAGCACGACGCGGCCGGAACCGCGCTGTCGCATACCTGCCAGGCACTCCTGGAGCACGCGGAACGTGCCTGTGAGGTTGACGTCGGGAGCGCGCTGCCAGGACTCCTGGTCGAAGGTGTGCGCGGCGCCGAACCCCGTGGCGCGGGCGGCGTTTCCGACGTACGCGTCGATCGGGCCGAAGTCCGGGAGGTCGTTCCGGGGCGATTGGGCGCCCGTTCCCGACGGTCGGACCCGCCGCTGCATCGGCGATGCCGTGGCGGCTGCGCGCCGGGTCTACGACGCTGCACACGGCTGGACGCTCCTGTACTCCGCGAGTTCGTCGGCAGGTGTTTGGCGGCGCAAGCCCGTGCCCTTCGCGAATCGATCGGCGTCGTGGCCGCGGTCGTGCGGTGGAGCGTTCCGCAGTCGATCACCTTCCTCGCGTCGGCAACTGGCGGGCCTGGTTCAGAACTTGTGAACGAGCGTTCTCGACCGCATCTTCCCGCGAGGTTTCCGCACGGATGGTCTCCAGTTGTCGCCGACCCTTTTCGGACGACCCACAGGAGTGTCCTGCAATCCTCGGAACGTCGTTGTCCCAGTTCATAGGCTTGATCTGAGGGTGGCTGGACGCCGGTGTGCTGGCGGGCGTCCTCCCGGGGGAGCGGCTGCAAGACGCGGTCCGCTGTGCTTCGTGTCAACGGGCCAGATGAGAACTTCCGTTTTGGTCTGTCCTTTATTATCGTATGCGAGATAGGTCGGGATGAGGGCTGGTGGGCCCGCACGCGTGCACCAGATCAGGACGGGAGAAGTCAATGAGCAATCGAGTCGCCTTCGTGACCGGTGGTGCGCAGGGGATCGGTGAGGGGATCTCCAAGACCCTCGGTGCCCAGGGTTTCCGCGTCGCCGTGGCCGACCTCAACTTGCAACGCGCGAAGGAGACGGCCGGGTCCATCACCAGTGGTGATGGCAAGGCGGTTCCGGTCGAGGTCGACGTGACCGACACCGGATCGGTCGAGTCCGCGCTCAAGACCGCGGCCGACGAGCTCGGGCCCGTCGAGATCGTGGTGAACAACGCGGGCTTCGACGACTTCATGAAGTTCGTCGACACCACCGAGGAGTTCTGGGACCGCATCCTGGAGGTCAACTTCAAGGGCGCGCTGCGGGTGGTCAAGACGGCGGTGCCCGGGATGATCGACCGCGGGTGGGGCCGGGTGGTCAACGTCGGCTCGGACGCGGGCCGGGTCGGGTCCTCGCTGGAGTCGGTGTACTCCGGGGCGAAGGGCGGGATCATCTCCTTCACCAAGACCCTCGCGCGCGAGGTGGCGACCAAGGGAATCACTGCGAACACCGTGTGCCCGGGTCCGACCGACACTCCGGCGCTTCGCAAGTTCGCGGACAGCTCCGGGCAGGACGCCGAGAAGGTCATCGGCGGCATGACCAAGGCGGTGCCGATGCGCCGGCTCGCAGAGCCCGACGACATCGCCGCGGCAGTGGCCTTCTTCGCCTCGGACGCGGCCGGGTACGTCACCGGGCAGACGCTGTCGGTCAGCGGCGGCCTGACGATGGCGTGACGGGCACCGAGCGGACTGAATCGCCAGCGGAGGGACGAGGATTGGGCGCGCAGGACGACGTGTTGTGGCAGCCGGTGCAGCAGTACGACGACATCGGCTACGAGCACAGCGGGGACGGGATCGCAAAGATCACGATTCGCCGCCCGGAGGTGCACAACGCCTTTCGCCCGCAAACGCTCGTCGAGATCTCGGACTCGCTGATGCACGCCAGGGAAGATCCCGACGTCGGCGTCATCATCCTGACCGGCGAGGGCACCGAGGCGTTCTGCTCCGGAGGGGACCAGCGGGTCCGCGGCGACACCGGATACCTCGCCGAACCGGGGGAAGCTCGGGCGGTCGGCCGGTTCCACGTGACCGACCTGCAGGTCCAGATCCGCCGGCTGCCGAAACCCGTCGTGGCGATGGTGGCCGGGTACGCGGTTGGCGGCGGCAACGTGCTGCACCTGATCTGCGATCTGACCATCGCCGCCGACAACGCGCGCTTCGGCCAGACGGGCCCGAAGGTCGGGTCGTTCGACGGTGGTTTCGGCGCCGGTTTGCTCGCCCAGCTGGTCGGCTTCAAGCAGGCCAAGGAGATCTGGTTCCTGTGCCGCCAGTACGACGCGGCGACCGCCCGCGAGATGGGGCTGGTCAACACGGTGGTGCCGTTGGAGGACCTGGAACGCGAGACCATCGAGTGGTGCCGCGGGATGTTGGAGCTCTCGCCGTTCGCGCTGCGCCTGATGAAGGCCAGCTTCCACGCCGCCGAAGACGGGTTGTCCGGTGTCCAGCAGCTCGCCCACGACGCGAACCTGCTGTTCTACGCCACGGACGAGGCCCGGGAAGGACGAGAGGCGTTCAAGGAGAAGCGTCCTCCGGAGTTCGGGCGGTTCCCGCGGCGGGCCTGACCCGGTAGGCAACCCAGGAAAGAGGTTTGGTGCGATGGCTGAAACCAGCGGATCCGCCGTGGTGTGGCGCAAGGAAGGCGACGCCGTCCTGCATATCACCCTCAACCGGTCCCCGGCGAACGCGCTCGGGCCGGCGATCATCGAAGGCATCAACGGCGCGCTGGACGAGGCGGACGCGGACGAGGCAGTGCAGGTCGTCGTCGTTTCCTCGGCGGTGCAAGGGTTCTTCGCCGCCGGCGCGGACATCAAGCATATGTCCTCAGTGGACGCGGAGTCGTTCACCGCGTATGGGGATGCGTTGCGTGAGGCACTGGACCGACTCGCCGTGCCCGAGCGGATCAGCATCGCCGCGGTGGACGGCGTGGCCCTGGGCGGCGGTTTGGAACTCGCGATGGCGTGCACCATGCGGGTGGGCGGTGCAGCGGCCCGATTCGGGCTGCCGGAGGTCAAACTCGGGCTCATCCCGGGCGCCGGCGGGACTCAGCGGTTGCCGCGCCTGGTCGGTCGCGGCCGCGCCCTCGACATCATGCTCACTGCCCGCCAGGTGCCCGCCGACGAGGCGCACGCGATCGGGCTGATCGACCGACTCGCAGCGGCAGGCGAGGCTGAGCGGGACGCATTGGCGCTGGCAGAGCAGCTGCGCGGTCCGTCGCTGCCGGCGCAACAGGCGGTCGTCCGCACCGTCGATGCGTCCTTCGACGTGCCGTTGCGCGAGGGGATGGCCTACGAGGTGTCCCAGATCCAGGGGTTGTTCGAGCACGGCGAGGCCAAGGAAGGCATCACGGCCTTCCTGGAGAAGCGCCCGCCGGAGTTCGCCTGACCGTCAGCAGACCGGTGCGGCCGACCGCACCGAACGGACTCGCCGCGCACGATCCGCACCCCGCAACGCGGGTGTGCGCGGCGAGATCCGCTCGCGTACTCGTGCGGAAGACGCGGAACGGGAAGAGGTATCCACCATGTACGGAGCGACCATTTTCAGCGCCGGTTACGGCCCGGAACGTTTCCGGCGGGCGGCCGAACTCGCCGCGGACGCCGAACGGGCCGGATTCGACACCGTGTGGACCGGAGAGCTCTACAACCGCTCAGCGACCGTGCCGATGGCGACCCTGGCATCGGCGACCGAGAACGTCCGGATCGGCTCCAACATCGCCTACGGCGTCGGCCGGTCACCGCTGATGTGGACTGCCGAAGCGCGCGACCTGGAAGAACTCTCCGGAGGGCGGATCATCCTGGGCCTGGGCAACGGGACCCCGAAGATGATGGAGCACTGGCACGGCGTGAGCGGCGAAAGCCCGGCGGTGCGGATGGAAGAGCTCGTCGAGGTGCTGCGCAAGCTCTGGAAGCTGCACGAGGGACCGGTCGACCACGACGGACGCTTCTACACGGTGCACGTGAGCCCGACCAGCGACGTACCGCCGCCATACCGGGACCGGTTGCCGATCTGGATCGCCGGAGTCAACCCGCGCATGGTCCAGGCGGCCGGCAAGGTCGCCGATGGGCTGGTCGGGCACCCGATGTTCACCGGCAGGTACATCGACGAACTCGTCCGCCCGGCGCTGGAGAAGGGGACCGCGCGCGCAGCGCGCTCGTCGAGCGAGATCACCTTGAAGGGCATCCTGATGTGCTCGGTGGACGAGGACGAGCAGGCCGCCCGCCGACAGCTGGCCTACGCGATCGGGCAGTACGCGCCGTCCCGCGTCTACGACCGGCTCTTCGAGATGCACGGGTGGGCCGAGGAACAACTGGCGATCCGCGAGGCTGCGCGCCGCGGTGACGTCGATGCGCTGGTGGCGGCCGTACCGGACGAGGCCATCGACGAGATCGGCGTTGCGTGCACGCCGGACCAGCTCTCCGAACGGGTGGCCCGGCACGCCGCGCACTACGACCACCTCAACCTCGTTGTGCCGCCATGGGGGCTGAGCCCGGAGGCGGCCGAGGACTCGACCCGGACGATCATCGAGGGGATGCGCAAGGGCCTCGGGCATCGAGCGGCGTGAGCCGGAGCGGACCACGAGCGCGCATCGGGAAAGAGGCGACGGCCATGGAAACGCCGACGTTCGACCAGGTGATGGAGCTGCCGACGCTCGTGGAAGCCGTCGTGCAGCCCGACTTCATCGACATCAACGGGCACATGAACGTGCGTCACTACCTGGAGCTGAACGCGGACGGCACGACGGTGGTCTGCGAGCGGGTCGGGATCGACGACGACTACCGGGCCAAGCGGCGCATGGGTGTGTTCACCGCCGAACACCACATTCGGTACTACAGCGAGCTTCACTTGGGTGAGGAGCTCTCAGTGCACCCGGTAGTGCTCGACCGCAACGACAAGGTCGTGCACATGATGGTCTACCTGCTGGACCGGACCCACCGGCGGCTGTCGAACACCCTCGAATTGATGCTGGTGCACGTCGACCTCGACACCCGCCGGACTGTGCCGATGCCTGCGGAGATCGCGGACGGATTCGACCGGTTCATCGCCGAACGCGAGGCACTGCCGTGGAAAGCGCCGGTATGCGGGGTCATGGGCGTGCGTCGGTAGCGGTACGCGAGGTGGAGCCGCTCATCGTTTCCGGCCGGAGGATCGGTTCGGGTGCTGCGCAATCATCGGAGAGGGAGCGAGAAATGCAGGATGCGGTGCTGGTGGCTGGGGCGCGGACGCCCATCGGGCGATTCCTCGGCGGGCTGGCTGAGCTAACGGCCCCCGAACTCGGTGCCGTCGCGGTTCGGGAAGCGCTAACCCGCGCACGCGTAGAACCGTCCGAAGTGGACTCCGTGGTGCTCGGCAACGTCGTGCAGGCGGGCAACGGCGCCAACCCGGCGCGCATCGCGGCCGTCGAGGCCGGGGTGCCGATGTCGGCTCCCGCCACGACCGTCAACAAGCTCTGCCTGTCCGGACTGGCGACGGTGGCGCAGGCGGCCCAGCTCATCGCGGTCGGCCAGTGCGAAGTCGTGGTGGCCGGTGGGATGGAGTCGATGTCCAACGCCCCG
Source organism: Saccharopolyspora galaxeae (assembly GCF_016526145.1). Lineage (GTDB taxonomy): Bacteria > Actinomycetota > Actinomycetes > Mycobacteriales > Pseudonocardiaceae > Saccharopolyspora_C > Saccharopolyspora_C galaxeae. The sequence continues at coordinate 29,298 of NZ_JADDUE010000015.1, read as the reverse complement.
CACCTGCTCCGGCTGCGCGAAGGATGCAAGTTCGGCACCCGCGATATTCCGGACTCGCTCGAGAACGATGCGCTGACCTGCGCCTTCGACTCAGTCCCGATGGGTGCCGCGACCGAGCGCTACCAGGCGGGACTGGAGATCTCCCGCACCGATCAGGACACCTTCGCCGCCGAATCGCACTCCCGCGCCGCGCGCGCGACGGAGAGCGGCCACCTGGCCGAGGAGATCGTCCCGGTCCCCGCGCGGAAGGGGACCGTGGAGTACGACGAGGGAATCCGGCCGGCCACCACCGCGGACAAACTCGCCAGGTTGCGGCCCGCGTTCTCTTCCGAGGGCACGATCACGGCCGGCTCGTCGTCGCCGCTCTCGGACGGCGCGTGCGCAGTGGTGGTGATGAGCAAGCGACGGGCATCCGAGCTCGGGGTCGACTGGCTCGCCGAACTCGGCGCCTACGGAACGGTCGCCGGCCCGGACCCATCACTGCTGCTGCAACCTGCCAGCGCGATCCGTGACGCGCTGCGGAGGGACGGATCGACAGCTGTTGACGAGCTCGACTTGGTGGAGATCAACGAGGCATTCGCCGGGGTTCCGCTCGCCTCGACCCGCGAGTTGGAGCTCGATCCGCCGCGGGTCAACGTCAACGGCGGTGCCATCGCGCTGGGCCATCCGGTCGGCATGAGCGGCGCTCGGCTGGTCCTGTCGATCGCGCACGAGCTGCGGCGGCGCGGTGGCGGAATCGGTGCGGCAGCCTTGTGCGGTGGCGGCGGTCAGGGCGATGCCTTGCTCGTGCGGGCTCGGGGCTGACGTCGCTGCGGCGGGCGTGCATCGTGCTGTCCTACGAAGAACTCCTCGAACAGCATTCCGCCGAGCTGCGGTTGAGCAGGCTCGTCGGCGGCAGGGGAGGGCTGTCGGCGATCGTGCGCGCGGGCGCCGAGTTGACCGGCAAGGTCACCGCGCTGTTCGACTTGCACGATCGCCTGATCGCCCGCGCCGGACCGGAAGGATTCAAGCGGGCTTCGGTCCCACCGGTCGCGCGGAGCCGCGCGGCAGTTCCCGCCGCGGCCGAGGCACGGAAACCGGTTGTCGTTCCCGCTGACCCGGTGGCGCAACTGTACCGACGTCAACTCCTCGGCGAGATCTTCGTCGACGACGCGGTGGTCGGATGGCTGGTCGTGCTGGAGCATCCGACCCCGTTGCGCGCGATCGACGCGTTCCTCGCGATGCGCATGGCGGAGCATCTGGGGCGCGAGTTCCTGGTGCAACGGCGAATCGCCAGCGTCGCCTGGAACGCGCGCGCGTCGCTGGCCCGGCAACTGTTGCGTGGGACCTGCGATCAACAGGATCTGCGCAGCAGCGGGGAATACCTCGGAGTCGACATCAGCGCGCGGCGCGTGCTCGCCTACGTCCTCGACCGCGATCGCGAGGACGTCGACGACGAGCAGCTGGCTGTCGACCTCGAACATCAGCTCCGCCTGGACGTGCTGGCCGTACGGGGGTCGGAAGGAACCGTGCTGCTGGTCGAAGCGCCGCGCGAAACCAACCCGATGTCGACGGTCGCGCACGTGAAGACGGCCCTGAACGCGGTCACCTCCCGACTGCCCGGGAATCGGATCGCGGGCGTCTCGTCGGTGAGCGAACCGTCGCGCCTGCGGCGGGCTTATCGGGAGGCGCGGGAGGTCGCGCATTGCGTCGACCGGTTCGTGCCCGCCTCGTCGCAACGCCGCGTGCTCGCCGTCGATGATCTGGGGCCGGCGAGGCTGTTCCTGGCCAACAGCGACGCGGAATCGGTGCGCGGCTACGTTGACGACGTGCTCGGTCCCCTGCTGGCCGGCGATCCGCGCGGGACGAACCACCTGCTGACCTTGCAGAAGTACTTCGACACCGGGCGCAGCGTGCGCGCGGCGGCGGCACGGCTCGGAGTCCACGAGAACACGGTCCGGCTGCGGTTCGAGCGCATGCACGATCTCACCGGGTTGAACGTGCTCGGCAACGCCAGTGATCAGCTCAGCGTCCAGACCGCGTTGCTGGTCGTCCGCCTGCAGGGTCATCCAGCCGTCTCCGTGATCGATCCGGCGGCGGCCGAGTGCCGTCCGGAGACCGCATGACCAGCCGTGAACGTGCCGTGGCGCGTTCGACCTGACATCGCCAGAACGGAGCGGACCTGATGCGCGCATTCGTCATAAACGAGCTTTCCGGACCCGAAGCCGGCGCGATCACCGAGATTCCCGCACCGGAAGGGGCGCATCCGTGGACCGAAGGGCAACGGCTGCTCATCGAAGTGCACGCGGCCGGAGTCTCGTTCCCGGACCTGCTGCAAACCCGCGGGATGTACCAGCATGCGCAGCCCGTGCCGTACGTCGCGGGCGGAGAGGTCGCTGGAGTGGTTCGGGAGGCTCCGCCGGGATCCTCGTTCGTTCCGGGCGACCGAGTCGCCGGGCTGACGGTGTTCGGTGCGTTGGCCGAATACGCCCTCGCCCTGCCGGACTACACCATCAAGCTGCCGTCCCATGTGGACTTCGGCGCCGGTGCGGCACTGTACCTCAACTACGCGACCGCGTGGTTTTCCCTGTATCGCGCTGGATTCGTGGCGCATGATGTCGTACTGGTCCACGGCGCCTCGGGCGGAGTCGGCACGGCGACGTTGCAGCTGGTCCGGGCGCGCGGCGGTGTGCCGGTCGCAGTGGTCTCCAGCGAGGTGAAGGCGCAAGCGGCGCGGGAGGCGGGGGCGGAACACGTTCTGCTCAGCAGTGGCCCTTGGGCGCAGCAGGCCAAGGAGCTCACCGGCGGCCGAGGAGCGCAGGTGGTGGTCGATCCGGTCGGCGGAGACCGCGTCACGGATTCGCTGCGTTCGTTGGACGTGGGCGGCAGGTTGGCGGTGGTCGGGTTCGCCGCTGGCGAGATTCCCGAGATCAAGCTCAACCGGTTGTTGCTGCGGGACCTCAGCGTGGTCGGCGTCGCGTTGGAACCGTACGCGCGCCGCTACCCGGACGTGCTCCGGACGCTGACGGCCGAACTCGAGAACATGGCCGCACAAGGCCAGGTCCGTCCCTTGGTCGGCCATCGGCTTCCGATGGAGCAGGCCGCAGAGGCGCTTTCGCTGATCGATCTGAGGAGGGCGGTGGGCAAGGTGATCGTCGACATCCGAGATGACTCGGGTGCCTGAGGTTCCGCTGCACCCACGACGCAAACCACCTTTCAACGCTCGCTAGAGCAGCAGCACACCGCCGTCGACAGGCAGGCTCACGCCGGTGATGTAGGACGAGGCGTCGCTGGCGAGGAACACGGCCGCGGCGGCCACATCCGCTGGGTCACCGATCCTGCCGATCGGTATCCGCGCGTCGATGACCTTTCGCTGGTAGTTCTCGCTGTAGTGCGCGGTGGCCTCGGACGGGAAAACGCCCGGCAACAGCGCGTTCACGCGGATGCCCTGCTCGCCCCATTGGGCGGCGAGATCCCGTGTCAGGCCGAGCACTCCGGATTTGGCCGCGCTGTAGCCCGCCGCGGGCATCTTCGCGGTGGTCACCGCCATCACGCTGGAGATGTTGACCACCGAGCTGCCCGGCTGCATCACTCGCCCGCACGCCTGCGCCATCCAGTACGCACCGTTGAGATTGATGTCCACGACCGACCGGAAGTGCTCTGGTGGATCCTGTTGTGCGGGGTGGTACTCCCCGCCGTAGCCGGCGTTGTTCACCAGAACGTCCACGTGGCCGAACCGCTCGATCGCCGCGGCCACGAGCGCGTCGCAGCTGTCGGGTTCGGTGACGTCGGTGGGAGCCGCGATCGCCGCGGCACCGGTTTCCTCGATTGCCGCGCGCGTTCGCTCCAGGTGCTCGGTGCGTCGCGCCCCGAGCGTCACGCTGGCACCTGCCTGCGCCATGCCGTGCGCGAAGGCAACACCCAGCCCGGATGATGCACCGGTCACGACCGCGACCTTCCCGTCGAGCCGGAACCGGTGCAGCAGCTCGTTCGGCGTGTTGGTTCGATCGTTCATGCCACGCTTGTAGCACTGGGGGAGCGGTCGGCCGAAGTTGTTGCCGCGTTGCCGGTGTGGAGCTCTCCAGTGCCGGTGCTGCGGAACGATTGTGCGCGTGGCTTACCGCGCGAATCGTGGCCGTGTGGCTGAACTTGATGAGACGGACCTGCTCGCCAGGGCCGACGCGGCAGCTCAGCGGCACTGGCCCGGCGCCAGGGTGGGCGGTCTGCGCCGACTGCACGGTGGTGTGTCCAGCTTGACCCTGGCCGCGGACTTGGACCTGCCGGGAGCGCCGCGGCAGCAGATCGTGCTGAAGGTCGCGCCTCCGGGACTCGCACCGGTCCGGAACCGCGACGTGCTGCGCCAGGCGCGGATCTTGCGGTCGCTCAGCGCCGCAGGAGCGGTCGTCCCGCCGGTGCTGTTCGAAGATGCGGGCACACCGCCGTTCTTCGCCATGCACCACGTCCGCGGAGACGCCTACGAGCCTTGCCTGGACGTGGCGAACGACCCTCCGTACCCGGCGGTCGTCGATGCGCGGGCGCGAACGGCTGCGCGCACGTTGGCCGACCTGCAATCCATGGAACTCGCTGCTCTCGGCGTTGCCGACGAGCCCGTGGTGCCCATCGCCGCAGAGCTGGACCGCTGGGAGCGCCTGCTCAGCACAGTGGACCCCGAGCTCTGCCCGAAACACGCTCAGTTGCACGAGAAGCTTGTGGCCGAAATCCCGGATCGCTGCGCACATCCGACGCTGGTGCACGGGGACTACCGCCTGGCCAACATGCTGTTCGACGGACCGGAACTGACGGCGGTCATCGACTGGGAGATCTGGTCGATCGGCGATCCCCGGATCGACTTGGCGTGGCTGCTCATGCACACCGATCCGGTACACGCGTTCGTGGAATCCAGGGGTCCGGCGAACTCGGCGGCAGGAGCCGGTATGCCCGCAGTCCATGAACTCCTGGCGGAGTACCGCGCGATTCGCCCCGTCGAACTGCCCGCTATGGACTGGTTCCTGGCGCACAGCTACTACAAGACGGCCTCGACGATCGCCGCGCTGGTCAAGCGCAACCGGAAGGCCGCGCATCCCGACCCGTCCCTCGAAGTCGCCGCGCGAACCCTGCCGGACCTGATCGAACGCGGGCGCGAAGTGCTGGCGCGTGCCGATCAGTGGAAGTAGGCGATCACCGCGGTAGCCGCGCACGCGGGCTTGTCCTGCCCCGCTATCTCAAAGGTCTCCTCGATGGTGAACTTCGTCCCGCCCGAGATGTCGTCGGCGCGGCTCAGGGTCGCGCGCATCCGGATCCGCGAACCGACCGGCACCGGCGCGACGAAACGGACCCGTTCATACCCGTAGTTCAGGCCGAACGGACCTTCCCGCAAGGAATAGATCTCGTAGAGGAACTTCGGCCCCAAGGACAGCACGTAGAGACCGTGCGCGATGGTCGAACCGAGCCCCGCCCGCACCGCGTGCTCGTGGTCGATGTGGATGGCCTCGAAGTCGTCGGTGGCGCGCGCGAACGCGGTGATTCGTTGCTGATCGATCTCGTGCCACCCGCTCGTGCCCAGCTCCCGTCCGACGAGGGAACGTAGTTCTGCGATTCCGTTCAGATCCAGCACGGCCGGCAGCAGAGCACGCACCGGTGTCCCGGTTCGACCGGACGCGCAGTCCACGATGTCGAAGTCGACAGCGCACCTGGTCGCTGCGCTCTTGCGAACCCCGAACCCCGCCATACGCTCGACCGCCGCCCACCAGTGGAAAGCCCGCGGTGGCAACGGAAGGAGTGCAGCCGATGGAGTGGTCCGTTCCTGTTGAGATCGCGGGGTTCATCGACGAGCTCGACGCATTCATCACCGCCGAGATCAAGCCGCTCGAAGTGCACAACCCGGAGTTCTTCGACCACCGCAGGGAATTCTCGCGCACCGACGTCGAGCGCGGCGGCATCCCGACCGCGCAGTGGCGCGAGCTGATGGCCGAGGCCCGCAGGCGCGCGGACGCGGCGGGCTTCTACCGCTTCCCGCTCCCGCCCGCGCTGGGCGGACGCGACGGCAGCAACGTCGCGATGGCGGCGATCCGGGAGCATCTGGCCTGGCTCGGCCCCGGCCTGCACGCCGAGCTCTCGCACGAGGCATCGGTGGTCGCCAACTTGCCGCTTGCCTTGGTGCTGCACGAGTTCGGCACTGCCGAACAACGCCAGGAGTACCTCGGGCCGTTGGTGGACGGGGAGATCGAGCTGGCTTTCGGGCTTACCGAGCCCGCTCACGGTAGCGATGCCACACATCTGGAAACCACCGCCCGCAAGGACGGCGACAGTTGGGTGATCGACGGTGCCAAGCGGTTCAACAGCGTGGTCGACGTGGCCACCGCGGATCTCGTCTTCGCCCGTACTTCCGGGCAGGACGGCAAAGCCGACGGTATCACCGCGTTCTTGGTTCCCACCGATACGCCCGGGTTCGACATCCCGTACTACCACTGGACTTTCAACATGCCCACCGATCACGCCGAGGTGCGTCTCAGCGGTGTCCGCGTGCCCGAGACCGCGGTGGTGGGCGAGGTCGGCAAGGGGCTGGATTGCGCGCAGCTATTCGTCCACGAAAACCGCCTCCGGCAGGCCGCCTCGTCGCTCGGCGCCGCCCAATTCTGCATCGACGAGAGTGTCCGCTACGCGCAGGAACGCGTCGTGTTCGGCAAACCCCTGCACGAACACCAGGGCGTGCAGTGGCAGCTGGTGGAGTTGCAGACCGAGGCCGAGCTGGTGCGCAACAGCGTCCAGAAGACCGCGTGGCTGATGGACCGGCACGGCAAAACCTCGGCCTCCGGCCGGGTCGCGATGGTCAATTACCGGGCCAACCAGCTGGCATGCTCGGCGGCCGATCGCGCGATGCAGGTGCACGGCGGTGTCGGCTATACGCGGCACAAGCCCTTCGAGCACATCTACCGCCACCATCGCCGCTACCGGTTGACCGAGGGCACGGACGAGCTGCAGATGCGGCGCATCGCGGCCGAGATGTTCGATTTCAAGTCGCGCCGCGGCTCGACGACCCGGTGACGCCTGACGGCGGAGCGAACCTCGTCAGCGCTGCTACAAAGCCAGTGGAGCGCATTGGGGTCTTGTGCGACCATCCGCGGAGTCGTATGGTCTAAAGGTCGGACCGTAAACGGAGGGTGGTTCTGCATGGCGGGTGAACTGGTCCGGTACGAGCTCGATGAGCACGGCGTGGCCGTAGTGACCCTCGACGATCCGGACACGCGCAACGCGCTCAGCGATGAGCTCCTCGATGAGCTCCTGGACGTGCTGCACGCGGCGAAGGCCGACGACGACGTTCGCGTCGTCGTGCTGGCGTCCTCGCACGAACGTATCTTCTCCGCCGGCGGCAACCTCAAGGCGTTCGCCGATGACCGCCCGGCGGTGACCAAGTACGCCGGGCTGTACCGGTTCCCGCGCCTGTTCAAGCTCATCGGCGGACTCGGCAAGCCGGTGCTCTGCGCGGCCGGAGGCGACGTGCTGGCCGGGGCCTTCGGGCTGGCGTTGGCATGCGATCTGGTGGTGACCAAGGAGTCGGCACGGTTCGGCTGCCCGGAGATCAACGTGGGCGCCTTCCCGTTCATGATCTCCGCGCTGATCTACCGCAACGTCGACCGCATGAAGGCCAACGAGCTGATGATGCTCGGCGACAAGATCACCGCGGCGGAGGCCCGTGAACTGGGGATCGTCAACAAGGTCGTTCCGGACGAGGAGTTCGACGGAGCGGTCCGCGACTGGGCGCGTCGGATCGCGGTGAAATCGCCGCTGCTGATGAAACTCGGCAAGGACGCCATCAACAGCACTCGGGACCTCTCCCTCGACGCGGCCTTGGACCACCTGCAGGGGCAGCTCGCGCTCGCGTTCACCACCGAAGATCTGACCGAGGGCGTACGCGCCTTCCGCGAGAAGCGCGAGCCGGTGTGGTCCCGGCGGTGACCGCGGCTTCGCGGCTTGAAGACCTCGCCGTTGCTGGGATGGGCACGCCGAGCCTCCGCCCGGCTTTCGCACACCGTTACCACGACAGTGGCCGAAATCCCGGGAGCAGCCGATGAAGTGCTTGGACACCGACTACGAAACCCTCCTACTCACCGAACCATCCCCGGGCGTCGTCGTGGTCGCGCTCAACCGACCGGATCGGTCCAACGCAATGACCGACACCATGTTCGCCGAACTCGAGCACGCCGCGCTGGGACTCGACGCCGAGGACGACTGCCGAGTCGTGATCGTGACCGGCACCGGCGCGAACTTCTGCGTCGGCTACGACCTCGCCGACGCGGACGAGCTGCCTGGCCTCGGCGCGATGGAGATGCTCGACCAGCAGGAACGCGCCGCGCGCGCCCTGCTGGCCATCCGGTCGCTGCGGGTCCCGGTGATCGCCGCAGTTGAGGGCGCCGCCGCGGGCGGTGGACTTGCGCTCGCCCTCGCGGCGGACATCCGGCTCGGCTCGTCGACTGCGAAGTTCAACGCGGCCTTCGTCCGTATCGGGCTGTCCGCTGGAGATCTCGGTACCTCCTGGTTGCTTACCCGACTGGTCGGTCCGGCCGCGGCCGGCGACATCTGCTTCACCGGTCGACTCGTGCGCGCCGCCGAAGCCGCCGAGATCGGACTGATCAACCGCCTCAGCGAGGACCGCGCGCTGGACGATGCGCTGGAGCTCGCCGAGTCGATCGTGGCCAACTCGCCGGGCGGCGTGCAGCTGTCCAAGCGCGCGCTGCAGGCGAACATGGAGGTCTCCTCGTACGCCGCCGCGCTGGAGCTGGAGAACCGCGGACAGGCGTTGCTGACCCGCGGCGCCGACATGCCCGAGGCGCTGACGGCATTCAAGGAGAAGCGCGCACCCGTGTTCACCGGCCAGTGATCAGACCACGTTCTTGAGGGGAGGAGCGGCTGATGGCTGCTCTCGACGTTCCGGAGCTCGAAACGCTCAGCCTCGAGCTCGTTGATGAGGACATCGCGGTGCTGCGGATGAACCGTCCCGACCGCATGAATTCGCAGACCGTGCAGATGTTCGCCGAGTACGGCAAAGCCGCGCACGCGTTGCGCGACAGCGGTCTGCGCGCCCTCATACTCACCGGCGCCGGTGAGCGCGCGTTCTGCGCGGGATTCGACCTCGACGAGATCGAGGTCATCACCACTATGGGAGTCCGGGAGTTCTTGAAGTTCCAGGAGACCGCCACCGGCGGAATCCAAGCCATCCGGCACCTGCCGTTCCCGGTCATCGCGGCGGTGCATGGGCCTGCGACCGGCGGCGGACTGGCGCTCGCGCTCGCTGCGGATATCCGGCTCGCGGCGCCGACCGCGAAGTTCAGCGCCGCCTTCGTCAAGGTCGGCCTCTCGGTCGGGGAGCTGGGCACTTCCTACAACCTCACCCGCATCGTCGGGCCCGCGAAGGCGGCCGAGATCGGTTTCACCGCACGGCTCGTCGACGCTGCGGAAGCGGACCGGATCGGCCTGGTCAACCGGGTGGTTCCGGGTGGCGAACTGTTCGACGAAGCGGTGCGGACCGCGCGCATGATCGCGTCCAACTCCGCGGCCGGCGTGCGCATGTCCAAGCGCGCCATCCAGCGCAACCAGGAGATCGGCTCCTACTCGGCGGCGCTGGAGCTGGAGAACCGCGGACAGGCGCTGCTGACCCGCACCGAGGACATGCCCGAGGCGCTGGCGGCCGTGAAGGACAAACGCGCGCCGCGGTTCACGGGCAGGTGAGGTCCGGAATGGTATGGGAGTGGACACCGGAAACCCTCGATGTGCTCACTGGTTTCCTGCGCGTGCGCGGTTTGTGCGATGGCCCTGTCGACACCAAGCGCATCGGTGACGGGCACTCGAACCTGACTTACCTCGTCAGCGATGGCACGCGCCGGTTGGTTCTCCGCCGCCCGCCACCACCACCGATCCCGCCGGGCGCGCACGACATGCTCCGGGAAGCCCGGCTCATCGGGGCCCTCGACGCCACCGACGTGCCAGTACCGGGCGTTCTCGCCACGGCGGAGGCCCACGAGGTGCTCGACGTCCCGCTCTATGTGATGAGCCTCGTGGAGGGGCCCGTGGTGACCACCGAGACGCCCAGCCCACTGGACACCCGGCAGGCGCGGCGGGAAGTCGGCGAGTCTCTGATCGACACGCTCGCCGACCTGCACGCGGTCGACTGGCACGCGGTCGGGCTCGCCGACCTCGGCAAGCCGGAAGGTTTCAACCAGCGCCACCTGCGCCGGATGGGTCGCCTGATCGCCGACGAGGACGGCTGCCCACCACCGCACTTCGAGGCCATCTACAGCTGGCTCGACGCGCACGTGCCGCCGGAGTCCGGGCACACGGTCGTGCACAACGACTTCCGCATCGGCAACGTCGTGCTGGCCCCGGAGCGGCCTGGCCGTGTCGCCGCGGTGCTGGATTGGGAGCTGGCCACCATCGGCGATCCGCTGTTCGACGTGGGCTATTTCCTCGCGTCCGTACCGGAGCGCGGGACGCCGATGACGCCCACCGCGGAATTCGGCACCGCCATGTGCGAAGACGGCTACCCGTCGCGGCAGGAACTCGCCGACCGCTACGCCGCCCGCACGGGTCGTGATCTGTCCGGTTTGGACTGGTACACCGCGCTGGCGCTGTGGAAGCTGGCCGTGCTTTACGAGTACGGCCGCCGCCGGGCGGTGCAGGGGACCGGGGACGAGTACTACGCGGACCCGGGTCTGGTGCGCTCCTTCCTGGAAGCCGCGCACCGCACCGCGGGGCTCGAACCTCCGCAGGTTCCCGCCTCGGGCGAGGTACAGGGGACGCGCTGAGCCGCTCCGCGGCTGAGCCGAGGAGTAGAACAAGTCGCGTTCCCGGACGGCCGGTCGCGAACACGCAACATCGCAGGATTTCCCAGACGGAAGGCGGCGAAAGATGGCGACGCGAGGGATCACGGTGCTCGCGGGAGGAGTGCGGGACACGCAGGCGGTCGCGGTGCGCGCGGAAGCGGCCGGTTTCGACGCGGCCTGGTCGGGGGAGTTCCTGAACCGCTCGGCGGTCGTCTCGGTCGCGGCGATGGCCGCGGGAACCGAGCGCATCGGCGTCGGCTCGTCGATCGCCTACGCGGTCGGCCGGTCGCCGCTGGTGCTGGCCAACGACGCGAAGTTCCTCGACGAGATGAGCGGTGGCCGGTTCACCCTCGGCCTGGGCACCGGAACCCGCAAGATGATGCAGGCGTGGCACGGAGTCACCGATCCGGACGGCCCCGCCACCCGCATGGAAGAACTCGTCCCGCTGCTGCGGCGCCTGTGGCGGCTGCATGAAGGACCGGTCCGGCACGACGGACGCTTCTACAACGTCGACATCACGCCCACGGCCGACATCGCCGCCCCGCTGCGGCCGAACCTCCCGATCTACACCGCGGGCGTGAACTCCCGCATGGTGGAGGTCGCCGGCCGGGTCTCCGACGGGTTGATCTGCCATCCCACCCTGACCGATCGCTACCTGGACGACGTGGTCCGCCCGGCGATCGCCCGCGGCGCGGACAGGAACGGTCGTTCCCCGCAGGACGTCGCGCTCAAGGGCGTGATCATCTGCTCGATCTCCGACGACCCGCAGCAGGCACGGCGCGAGGCCGCGGCCCAGATCGCGTTCTACGTCGCGCCGAAGTCCTACGGGCCGGTGATGGAGGCGGCCGGCTTCGGCGCAGAGGCCGCCGCGATCCAAGACGCCTTCCGAAACCACGACAACGAAGCGATGATCGCCGCAGTCTCGGACCGGATGCTCGCGGAGATGGCAGTGTGCGGCACGGCCGACGAGGTGCGCGAGGCCCTGCCGGCGCTGGAGAAGCGCTACGACCACGCGGCGCTGTACTCGCCGAGTTTCACGCTCTCATCGGAGCGGGTCGCGGAGAACACCGCCGCCATCATCGAGACTTTCGGGAGCCACTGAGCGACGACTCGGTGCCCCGATCGCGGCCCGAAGCGCACCGCCAACTCCGTTGCGGTGCGCCGCTTTCCGCTCAGGATTCGAGCGTGGCCAGCCCCGCGCGGACGAAATCGGTCACCGCATCAGCGAGATCCGGCTGCCGCGTGGTGGTCTTCGGCCAGTAGGCGATGGAGAAGATCACGCTCAGGCAAGCGTGCGCGCCGGTGGCGATCTTCGCCTGCGACGCGCTCGGGAAGCACCGTCCGATGGTCGTCTCCCAGCGCCCGACGTACTGGCGCCGCCTGCGTGCGAAGTGGCGCTTCCACGGGTCGACCAGGGAGCGGTCCTCCCGTTGGTAGACGTTGACCAGGTGCCGGTGGTCGACGGCGAAACGCACGTGGTGCCGGATCAACCGCTCCAGGTCTTGCTCGGGGTCCTCGTGCACCGGCGCGGTCGCGCTCAGTAGTTCGTCGAGAGCTTCGTTGAACAGCGTCGCCAGGATCTCGTCCTTGCCGGAGAAGCTCCGGTAGAGCGCAGGGCCGCTCAGCCCGGCGCGCGTGCCCAACTCGTCAACGCTGGCGCCGTGGAACCCCTTCTCGAAGAAGACCGCGGCTGCCGAATCAAGGATCTTCCGGTCCCTGTCCACCCTGCGGAACCTACCACAACTGTGTGAACGTACGTTATCATCGTGGTCACACCGACCGCAGCGGAGCGGGCGTCGACGAAGGGCGCGGAATCGTGCGCGCGAAATTCCGGTACGGGGACGCCGGTGGCGGGAACACCCGCAAGCGGGCTGAGCTGCTCGACCGGGGACGGCGGTTGCTCAGGACAGTGGAACAGCTCTCCGGGCAGCGGCCGGAGGAACCTCATGATCTGCAAGGGATGGAAACCATCCTGGTGGTCGTGGTCGGGCAGCTCGCCGAAGAGATGGCCACCGGGAAGCCGACCTCCCCCATCGGCGCCGCCTTGGCCGAGGCGCACGCGTTGCGTTTCGAACTGCGCGATTTCCTGGCTCACGAGCGAAACCGGCGGCTCGCCGCAGTCGAATCCGGGCTCGGCCGGCTCCGCGAACTCCAGGACCCGGATCAGTTGCTGGGGCAGGTGTGCGAGGTGGTGGCCCGCAGTTGCGGATTCCACCGGGTGATGCTCTCCCGCGTCGAAGGCGCGCTGTGGCGCCCGCACAAGTCCTACGCCATCGGTAGCCGGGATGCGGAACGTACGTTCGCCGAGTGGCTGCGGGCCACCCCGGAGGTTCCGCTGGAGGACATGCCGCTGGAGACCGAGATGGTCCGCCGCCGCGAACCCGCGCTCATCACCGATCCCGCCCACGACCCGCGGGTGTACCGGCCGATGCTTGACGCCTCCGCGATGAACTCCTACGTCGCCGCCCCGATCATGCCGACCGGTCGTGTGATCGGCTTCCTGCATGCGGACTGCATGCGCGGGTCGGTCACCGCTGCGGACCGCGACGTGCTGTGGTCCTTCGCGGTCGGTTTCGGGCAGATCTTCGAACGCGCGGTGCTGCTGGCGCGTTTGCGGGAACAGCGCGACCAGGTGCGCTCGGCGTTGCAGGCGGTCGAGGAGGTGCTCGACGGTCTCGCCTCGGCGGAGGTCGAGCTCAGCGGCCACGACGCCGGCACGGCGGCCCGCCGGTCCGAGCCTCCGGTGCTAGAGTCCTCGCTGACCGGCCGCGAGCTGGAAGTGCTGGCGCTGATGGCCACGGGTGCGACGAACGTCCGCATCGCCGAGGAACTGGTGATCGCCAGCGGCACGGTCAAGTCCCACGTCAAGCGCATCCTGCGCAAGCTGGGCGCGGACAACCGCGCGGAGGCGATCTCGCAGTACCTGCGCCGGACGATGTAGCCCGGCATCGGTTCAACCGGTGTTGATCGCGGCGCGGGCCCGCAGCACGATGTCCTCGTCGCGGACTGCGGCGAGCTGCACTTCGGCGATTCCGTCGTCGACCGACAGCACCTGGCCGGAGAACGACAGCGTGTCCCCGAGGAACACCGGCGCAGCGAAGCGCACCTCGTACTCGCGCAGGTGCTCCACCCCGGCCCAGTCGGTCAGCCACGCCGCCAACATGCCGGCGTGCATCTGCCCCATCGCCAGCACACCGGAGAACCCGGCGGAGCGGGCGAATTCGGGGTCGTGGTGCAGCGGGTTGAAATCGCCGCCCGCACCGGCGAAGCGCACGACATCGGTCTGCGTCACCGGACCGACCTCCCGCGTCGGGAGTTCCGCGCCGGGCTCTGTCGCGACGGGTGCTCTCACTGCTGATCTCCTCGCTCGATCAACGTTTCCCGGAGCACGACTACCGGATGGTCGTCGGCGTCGAGGTATTCGGTCTCCAGAGTCACGAACCGCATCCCCTTCTTGCGGGCATCGTCGGCGACCCGGCGGGCACCGCGGAGAGTGTCGCCGGCCAGCGGCGGCCGGTGGTAGGTCCACTTCACCGAGCCCACCACGACCCGCTCGAAGGCCAAGCCGAGCTTCGCGACGAAGGCGGCCTGGTCCCGGTAATGGCCGGCGACCACGACGTGCGTAGCCGTGGCCGGGGCATCGGCGAAACCGGCTGCGCGCGCGGCACCGAGGTCGGTGTGGACCGGGTCCGCGGCGCCGGTCGCCCGGGCGAACTCGCGGATCTTGCCCCGTTCGACGTCGAAGGCGACCTCGTCCAGCGGCTCTGCCGTCATCGTCGAAAGCCCTCCTGCTCGCGACACCCTCCCATTTTGGTCTGTCCTATAATACCATTCGACCGTTCACGGATGAAGGGTTCGTTCATGGAGCTCGCAGACTCTCCCGCGGAGGCCCGGTTCCGGGGCGAGGTCAGGAAGTGGTTGGCCGCCGCGCTGCCGCAGCTGCCCTGGCCGGAACCGCCGGATCTGGAAGGCAAGGCGCCGTTCTGGCGGCAGTGGCAGCAGATGCTCTTCGACGCCGGGTACGCGGGGCTGTACTGGCCGGAGGAGTGCGGCGGAGGTGGCGTCGACGAGAAGCTGCGGGCGATCTTCAACGAGGAGACCGACCGGGCCGGAGCGCCGGAACGCCTCAACATCATCGGGGAGGACTTCGCCGGCCCCACCATCATCGACTTCGGCACCGATGCGCAGAAGCAGCGCTTCCTGCACCCGATCCTCACCGGCGAAGAGATCTGGTGTCAGCTGTTCTCCGAGCCGGAATCGGGATCGGACCTGGCGTCGCTGCGCACCACCGCGACCAAGGTCGACGGCGGTTGGCGGATCCAGGGCCAGAAGATCTGGACCAGCCGGGCCCAACTCGCCGCGCACGCGATCTTGCTGGCACGCACCGGCGGCGGCCCGCGACACAAGGGGATCACGTACTTCCTGCTGCCAATGGACAGCGACGGCATCACGGTGCGCCCGCTGGCGCACATGCTCGGCGAAGCCGAGTTCAACGAGGTGTTCCTCGACGACGTCTTCGTCCCGGACGAACTCGTCGTCGGCGAGGTCGACGGCGGCTGGCGCGTGGCGATGGGCACGCTGTCCTACGAGCGGGTCGCGATCGCGACCGGCCGAGTCAACACCAAGCGCGCAGTGGACGACATCATCGGAGACATCGCCGCGCGCACGGGGGAGGACGGACGTCCACTGGGGACTGATCCGCAGCTGCGCGAACAGGTGGCCGACCTCTACGGCCGTGCGTTGACGCACTACCTGATCGGCCAGCGGGTGATCACGCAAGCCGCCGAGGGCGGGCCGCCCGGACCGGCCGCGTCGATCGGCAAGTTGTACTTCTGCCCGCTCGTGGAGGACCTGGCGGACTTCCGGCTGTCCCTGGACTCGCTCGGTGGTCAGTTCGACCTCGACGACGAGCAGGTCGGCGACTCCCGGTGGCTGCGGTTGACGAACCAAGCGCGCGGCACCGCGATCGCAGGCGGATCGACCTTCATCCAGCGCAACATCGTCGCCGAGCGGATGCTCGGCATGCCGAGGAGCTGACGTGTACACCTGGAAGCCCACCGACGACTACGTGGACAACGCCAACGTCACGCGGTTGGCGCGAGCGCACGGGATCGGGTCCATCGATGAGTTGCGTGCGCGGTCGGTGGCCGACATCGGCTGGTACTGGGACGCCGTGGTGCAGGACCTGGGGCTGCCGTTCCGCCGACCGTACTCGGACGTCGTGGACACCACCGCCGGCATCGAGCACCCTGACTGGTTCCCGGGCGGGGCGCTGAACATCGCCGATGCCTGCCTCGGCCGGTGGGTGAGCGAGGCGCCGGAGCGAGCGGCCGTGGTGCACGAAGCCGAGGACGGCACGACCCGCACGCTGACCTTCCGCGAGCTGGAGGAGCAGGTCGAACGGGTGGCCGCCGGGCTGCACGGGCTCGGCGTCGGGCGCGGTGACGCCGTCGGCCTTTACCTGCCGATGAATCCGGAGGCGGTCATCGCCTGCTATGCGGTGGCTCGGCTGGGTGCGGTGCTGGTGCCGCTGTTCTCCGGTTTCGCACCGGCCGCGATCGCAGCCCGGTTGCAGGACGCCGACGCGAAGGTCGTCATCGTCGCCGACGGTACGGTCCGGCGCCGCCGCGAGGTGGCGATGAAATCGCTGCTCGACGAGGCGGTGGAAACCTGCCCGACGGTGCAGCACGTCGTTCTCGTCGGAAACCTCGGCGCAGCACCGGAAACGTCCACCGGGCGGGACGTGCGCTGGTCGGAGCTGCCCGGTGGGCGAACCGGTCCGGCAGAAGCGATGAGCACCACCGAGACGCTGCTGCTGGCCTACACCTCCGGGACCACCGGACGACCGAAGGGCGCGGTGCACACCCACGCGGGCTTCCTGGTCAAGACGGCCAGCGAGGTCGCCTACGCCTTCGATGTCGGCCCGGGCGGAGTGTTCTGCTGGGTGACCGACATGGGCTGGATCATGGGGCCGCTGTCCATCTTCGGCACGCATGCCAACGGTGCGACGCTGCTGCTTTACGAGGGTTCCCCGGACGTGCCGGGCAATGACCGGCTGTGGCAGCTGACCGAACGCCACCGGGTGACCATGCTGGGCGTGTCGCCGACTCTGATCCGTTCCCTGCGCACGGGACAGGAGCCGGCACACGAGCGGTACGACCTGTCCTCGGTGCACGCGCTGGGTTCCACCGGCGAGCCGTGGGACCCGGATTCCTACGAGTGGCTGGCTGGAACCGTCTTCGACGGCAAGGTGCCGATCATCAACTTCTCCGGCGGGACCGAGGTCGGCGGCTCGTTCCTGTCGCCCTACCCGGTCGAGCCGATCCGCAGCTGCTCGCTCGGCGGCCCGTCGCTGGGGATGGACGTCGACGTGGTCGACGACGCCGGACGATCGGTGCGCGGGCAGGTAGGTGAATTGGTCTGCTGCCAGCCGTGGCCGGCGATGACGCGCGGCGTGTGGAAGGACGACGCGCGCTACCTGGAGGAGTACTGGTCGACGTTCCCGGGTATGTGGCGGCACGGCGACTTCGCGCTGGTCGAGGACGGTCAGTGGTACATCCGCGGGCGCTCCGACGACGTCATGAACATCGCCGGAAAGCGACTGGCTCCGGCGGAGGTGGAGGCTGTGTTGACCGCGCACCCGTCGGTGTCGGAGGCGGCCGCGGTCGGCGTGCCCGATCCGAAGAAGGGCGAGTCGGTGTGGGCGTTCTGGGTGCCTGCCGCCGGAGCCGGCGGGGACGTCTCGGACCAGTTGCGGGAGATGGTCGCCCAAGAGCTGGGGAAGCCGTTCGCCCCCAACGCGGTGCACCGGGTCGGCCAGTTGCCCAAGACGCGCTCGGCGAAGATCCTCCGCCGCGCGATTCGCGCTGTGGCGCTGGATCAGGACCCCGGTGACCTCTCCGGCGCCGAGAACGTCGAGGCGATCGACGAGATCCGGAAAGCAACCGACGGCTGACGAACCCTGCTCTCCGAGGCGGCGTTGCGGGGCATGTCACATACCCGCAGCTATGGTTCAAGGGTCTGACCTAAAGTATTATTTGATTCGCAACCGGTCGTAGCGCAGCCGCGGGAACTCCGTGGAACTCCGGGAGGAGCGGGAATGCGGTGGACATTGACCGAAGACCAGGAGCTGTTCAGGGACTCCTTCCGGGGCTGGCTCGAACGGTTCGCCTCGACCGATGCGGTGCGCGGCTGGCTGGAATCCGGCGATCCGTCCAACTTCGAGCGGCGGTTCGTCGATGAGGGTTGGTTCGCCATCGGCTCACCGGAGGAATGCGGCGGCCAGGCCGGTGGACTGGTCGAGCTGGCACTCGCGGCTGAACAGCTGGGCGGCAGCGCGGCTCCCGCGGCCGCATGGGCTGCCGCGGTGGTGGCCGCGCCCCTGCTCGGCGGGGCTCCCGACCTTGCCGCCCGGTCCCTCGGTTCGGGCGAATTCGCCGCGCTCGCGGTGAATTCTGACCGGCCCTTGGACGCAGGTGGCACGTTATCGCGCGCCGGAGGGACCGTGCCGAACGTGCTCGGCGCGGACCGGGCGAGGTGGTTCCTCGTGCCCGTGCGCGACGACGGGAGGCTGTCGCTGACCGTCGTCGACGCGACGGAGGCGGAGCTGGTGCACCGCAGGCTGCTCGACCGCAGCCGGTCCGTCGCGGACGTCGTCGTGCCGGACCTGGCGCGGTACGACGGGATCGAGCTCGCCGACCAGCGCCTCACTGACGCCGCTCTGCGAGCGGCCGTCCTGGTAGCCGCGGACAGCCTCGGTGCTGCGGAGCGGATGCTGACGCTGGCGGTGGACTACAGCAAGCAGCGGCACCAATTCGGCGTTCCGATCGGCTCGTTCCAGGCCGTCAAGCACGCCGCCGCCACCATGCTCGTGTCCGTCGAATCGGCGCGCTCGCTCATCTACTACGCCGCCGCTTCCGTCGATCAAGGCCACGACGACGCCGCGCTGCACGCTGCAGCGGCCAAAGCCCAAGCGTGCGCGGGCGCCGAGCGCGCCGCCGACAGCGCGCTGACCATGCACGGGGCGATCGGCTACACCTGGGAGCACGACCTCCACCTGTTCTACAAGCGCGCCAAGCTCGACCTGCGGCTGTTCGGTTCACCGAAAGCGTGGAACGAGCGCTTGGCAGGGGCCTTGCCGCTGGTGCCGGCGGCGTAGTGCGCTCTGCTCATTTTGGCGTTGATGGCGGGAGATTCGCTTTGTGCTCGAAACTGACCGGACACGCGGCGCACTCGGGCCGGAACCGCACGAGGCAGGTGAGCACGTGATCGACTTGTCACACCACATCGGTCCTGGCGCCGGCGTTTGGTGGAGTCAGGCCGGTGCCGAGCCCACCCCGCTCGTGCACGCGCTGCTGGACCAAGCCGACGAAATCGGTCCTGTGTGGGCATTCTGTGGATTGAGCTGGGACCAGCGGCTGGTGCAGGAGCTGCCCCGCAGCGTGTCCTTGTCCTCCTATGGTGCCCTCGGCCAGCTGCGCAGCCTCAGCCGGAGTGGACGACTCGACGTGGTGCCTTGCCACTACTCTGCGCTGCCGCGGCTGTTTGCGGAGCGAGCGCTGCCATCGGACGTCGGATTCGTTCAGGTGTCCCCACCTGCTGCCGACGGCACCTGCTCGCTCGGGATCGGGGTCGACTACATCGCCGACGCGATCGCCCACACCCCAGTGCTGATCGCCGAGGTCAACGAGAAGATGCCTGCCACCACGGGCGCTCCGCGCATTCCGCTGGAATGCTTCGCCGCCGTGGTCGAGACCGACCGCCCGATCGGCGAAGCGCCCGCTCGAGCGCCCGACAACGTCGAGCAGGCGATCGCGCGGAACGTGGCCGAGCTGATCGAGGACGGCGACACCCTGCAAATGGGTGTGGGCTCGCTGCCCGGGGCCGTGCTCGACCTGCTGTCCGGGCACCAGGACCTCGGCTTCCACACCGGGATGATCTCCGACGGGGTGCTGCGGCTGGTGGAGAAGGGCGTGCTCACCGGTGCGCGCAAGGAGATCGACCCCGGCCTCATCGTCACCGGCGCAGCGCTGGGCAGTTCCGAGCTCTACGACGGCCTCGGGGACCTGCCCGTCGAGTTCCGCCCGGCCAGCTACACGCACTCGCCGACCACGCTATCCCGGCTGCGGTCGCTGGTGTCGATCAACTCCGCCATCGAGGTCGACCTCACCGGCCAAGTGTGCGCCGAGCGGCGGCGCGGGGACTACATCGGCGCGGTCGGCGGGCAGGTCGACTTCTCGCGCGCCGCGGCGCTCACGGGCGCGCGGTCGATCATCACGCTCCGGGCGACTTCAAATGGGGACTCCACGATCGTCGCGTCGCCCGGCGGACCTGTCACCACCGGGCGGTCCGATGTGGACTTCGTCGTCACCGAACACGGTACGGCGGACCTCCGTGGCTGCGACCTGCCGCAGCGGGCGCGCCGGTTGACGGCGATCGCGGCGCCCGAGCACAGGGACGAGCTGACGAGCGCCGCCGTGCAGTGAGTCCGGCTTCCTTCTTTGCGCCCATCCTGTTGGCGCCATGGCGTTGCTCTTGGAACCCGGGGAGGGCAGGCGGCGTTGGGTCTCCTGTTCCCGCGGTTGACATTGCGGTATAACCATTTACCATTTTTATGGTCTGGCCAAACTGTTCGACCGGGATGGTGACAGGTCGGCGCTAGCGCGGTCGTGGGACCGAGTGTCCGAACGTCCATCGTCGGCCATGTCGCCACTACGTCGCGGAATATCAGCAAAGGGGCTGATGAAATGGCTCCAACAGCCGGAGCGGAACACGTCCTCGATCGCGACGAGATGGATCCGGGCGTGCGAGCTCTTCTTCGACGCAAGGCGGAGAAGGTCGCTGCCCACGCCACGTACTCGCCGATCGATACTGCGGATGTCGAGAATCTTCTGCGGGACTTCTTCGCAGATGAGTCACCCAGGAGCACTGTGCGCGATGTGCAGCGGATGGGCGGTGGGGCGTCGAAGGAGCAGTTCCTGTTCTCGCTCGACGACGCGCCGTACGTGCTGCGGCTCGACCCGATCGAGACAGCGGCCGAAACCGACCGCCGCCGCGAGTTCGAGGTCCTGAATACCTACAGTACTTGGGTGCCGGCGCCGCGGGCGATCTGGCTCGACGAGTCCGGATCCCGTCTGGGGCAGCCGGCCATGATCATGAACTTCGTGGCTGGTGTCACCAAGCCAACGGCTCCGGCTACGGGGCCGAACGTCACGGGACTGGGCACCTCTTTCCCGCAGGATCTGCGAGCGAAATTGGCCCCGCAGTTCGTGCACACCCTCGCGGACCTGCACCGTGTCGATTGGCGAGAGCTCGATCTCCCGAGCTTCCACGCCCCGGCCCCGGGGACGACGCAGGCGGCATTGTGGCAAGTCAACTGGATGTCGCGAGTATGGCGGGACGATCATGTGCAGGATAGTCCGGTAGTCGCGGTGGTGGACCGGTGGTTACGCCGTCATCTTCCCGTGTGTGAATCTCCGGTCATGGTCCACGGGGACTACCGGACCGGGAACTTCCTCTTCGACGAGTCCACCGGCCGGATCACCGCAATCCTCGATTGGGAGTGGGCGCACCTCGGTGATCACCACGAAGATCTCGGCTGGATGACGCAGCGCCTCTACATGACACACCAGGGTGGCACGGACCTGGTCTGCGGTCTGCTTGAGCGAGACGAACTCATCGAGGCGTACGAACGAGACTCCGGTCGTAAGGTCGATCGGGCCACGCTGCGGTGGTACGAGATCTATAACGCCTACAAGTCCATGGCCATCACACTGGCCACCTCCGTCAAAGCGGCCCGCGACGGTGCCAACCACCAAGATGCGCTGCTGTCGTGGCTGGGCCCGGCCGGGTATCGGTTCGCCACCGAGCTCTGCGCGATGCTCGAGGAAGAGGGGTGACCCGGTGATCGTTTCAGTGGATATTCGGCTCGCAAGCATGATCAGCGCGCTGTCGAACGTTATCGCGCCGGCCGTCGAAACCAACGCATTCGCAACCGAACAGGCCCAGCTCGTAGCAGGGCATCTCCAAGCGCTGCAGGCACAACGCGAGCACTCCGCGGAGTACGAGCGGCTCGAACACCGTTACCTGCGGCATCTGGCCGCCGACGTGGTCCTCGGTACCGAAGGTGGACCGCGGACGTCCGAAGCCGCCGGTCGCCTGGGCGAGTTGCTGGACAGCCCCGAACCGGTCGGTCTCTCGGACCTCCGTGCGGCGCACGCCGCGCTCGCCACTGCGGTGGCGGACTTCGTCGCAGCCGAGGGCGAAGACGGCACTGACGAATCCGTGGCACGCTCAACGCGCAGCATCGTGCGTGCTGAGCACGCCCAGTCTTTGCGCGACAGGTCGTTCTTCAAACCGTTCGGCTACGAGGACGGCTCGGTCGACGTAGAGCCCATCGACCAGATGATGGATGGCTTCCGGAACAAGTATCCGACACGAGACGGGGCATCGGCGTGATCACCGAGACGAACCTGCAGTTCCAAACACCTGACGTTGTCGACCACCAGTGGGGCGAAACCTACTGGCTCGGGATGTACGTGCCGGAAGCCAACCTCTACGGCTGGGTCTACATGGTGTTCCGCCCCGGAACAGGCGCGGTCATGTGCGACGTCGAGTTCATCGACAGGTGCTCGCGCGACATGTTCGACGCGCGGTACGTGGACATCCAGAATCACCTTCCCATTCCGGATGATCTCCGGAAGTTCACCCTGCCCAACGGCATGTCCTTCGAATCGCTGTCCCCGCGGAAGTACCGGATCGACTACAGCGGCGTCGGCGGAACTGAACTGCACCTCGAGCTGGAGGGTATTCACGAACCTTACGACATCCACGATCCCGCTATAGACCCGATGGCGCGCGACGATCGGAACCAAGCAGTCGAGCACAGTGGCTTCGGCACGGCGTACGCAGGGCATTTCGACCTGACCACTCGGGTCATAGGAATGATTCAGGTCCGTGGCACCGCGTACGAGGTGAACTGCCTCGCCACCCAGGACCACAGCTGGGGGCCGCGGGCGGAACGCGGTATGCGCCCGATGGGCTACGTCAATGCGCACTTCGACGACGACTACGTGGTCCAGGCCATCTGGGAATTCGACCCGTCGCAGCCAGACGGCCAGCAGCACGCGTTCAAACACGGTTACGTGGTACAGGACGGCGAACTGCGGGGAGCGGTCGGCGGCTCGCTGTCATTGCGGCATCGGGGCCTGTTCCCGGAACGTCTGGAGATGACGGTCCTCGACAGGACAGGCGAACATCACGAGTTGACCGGGGTACCGGCCGCGTTCAACAACTGGGTTCCTTACGGCTGCACACCAACCGGGCACACGATGGTCCGGTGGACCACATCGACCGGGTTGACGGGCGTCGGCACCTCGATGGAGGCGTTCCCGCTCGACACGGTCACGGGCGACTTCCTGCACGAGGACATCCGCCTCAGCTCCTCCCACATCGAGGCCAACGTGTCGGAGCGTCCTTGAGAACGCCAAACCCCGGTGATCGTGGCCCGAGCTGCACGCTCTCGGGGCGGATCGACTGGTCGCGCGTGATCGCGGATTCTTCCCCGTCTGCGGGGACAAGGGCGCGCTGACACCGGTTCGAGCCCGGCAACCCGGCACGGCCGGATGTCGGCACCTTGTGATCGGTGACAGTAGAGCGTTGCGAATTCTTCCGAAGTGCTGCCCGAGGCCGCTTCCGGCGGCCTCGGCAGACGTGTCTCACCGCCGGTATGGAACGGTCCGGGGCAGTGCACCCCTATGCCGCCTCCTACGGAGTAGCGAAATCTCTCTTGGTGGGGATGCGGATGCATCCGTACGAGTTGGATGATCTAGGTGCGGCTGACGAAACCCTTCGATTCGTCGGGCAGCGGTTCCCGTATGACGCCGAGGGGAAGTCGCGACGGCGAATACAGGGCTATGGCATGTGTCATTCGCGCCGTCTCAGTTTTTCCAACAGAGGGGTTTCAATGACAACGTCTTGGTCAGCAGCCGTAAGGCACCTCTTCTTCCTGTTGGCCGGAGTGGTGGCTCTCCTGCTGACATGGCCGCACGCCTTCGGCTGGATGGCCGCCGGCGGGAACATCCTGGATCCGGTCCAGTTCTTCGGCGATGCGATGGCTCCGGGTGGCACCGCAGCGTTCCTCAGCATCGACATGGCCATAGCCTGGCTGGTTTTCATGGTGTGGGTCGTATTCGACGCCAAGCGGATCGGGCTCGGGTACAAGTGGGGAGCGTTCTTCATCGTGCTGTCCTACATCGGCGTCTCGATGGCGTTTCCGGTGTACCTCGTGACCCGGGAGCGGTACCTCGATGGGCGCGACAAGACGGTGTCCGAGAGGGCGGGGGCTCCGAGGGCATCTCGCTGACGGACTCGCGCCAACGGCGCTGCTCCTGATCGCAGCGGTACCTGAACGCGGGGCGCGGCAGAATGGCCGGTGTTCCAATCGAATCAACCGTGTTCCGGCTTGGCTGGAATCCGAAGTCTCGACATCCGGATTCAACGTGAAAAGGGACGATCGCGTGGCTACAACCACCGTTGAAGAATGTGACGTTGTGATCGTGGGCGGTCGCCTTGCGGGTGCCGCTGCGGCCGTGCCGTTGGCCCACGCCGGGCACAACGTGGTCGTCCTCGACAAGTCGAGATTCCCCTCGGATCAACTGTCCACGCATGTGCTGGTACCCAACGGGGTAGCTGAGCTGCAGCGCATGGGCGCGTTGCCGCGCATCCTGCAACTCGGTCCGGCCCAGAGCCGGTATCTGGGAGTGCATGTCGGGGACGTCCGGCTGCGGGAGCGCTTCGCTCCGGTGGACGGCATCGACTACGGACTGTGCGTTCCGCGGCTGGAGCAGGACGTGTGCCTGGTGGAGACGGCCCGGGAAGCGGGTGTCGACGTTCGGGAGCGGTGCATGTTCGAGGACGTCATCCGGCGCGATGGTCGGGTGACCGGGGTGCGTTACCGGCACGACGGTGAAGACCACGTGATTCGCGCTCCGCTCGTGATCGGCGCGGACGGCCGACATTCGAAGGTGGCCGCGGCGGTGGGCGAATGGCAGCCGTACCGCGGATCGCAGAACGGACGTGGCTTCGCATTCCGGTACATGGACGATCCGAAGGTCGGCACGATCGAGCACGAGACCTACGGGCTCTATCGGCAAGGAAAGCCGACCGTTCTCGCGCTGCCATCGAGCCCGCGGGGACAGCTGCTGGTCGTCTTCATGGCGCCGGTGGATGACGTTCCGCGCTTCCGGAAGGGCGGAGATCAGTTCTGGTGGGACGCCATAGCCGAGGACCCGAATCTCGCGGAGCGGGTAGCAGGCGCCACCAACCTGAGTCCGTTGCGGTCGACGACGAAGCTGGTGTCCTACTACCGGCGCTCCAGCGGCCCCGGGTGGGCGCTGGCCGGCGATGCAGGCCATTTCAAGGACCCGGTGGCCGGCCAAGGGCAGCGCGACGCACTCCACCACGGGCGCCTACTCGGCGAAACCGTTCGCGGGACCTTGGATGATCCGGTGGAGCTCGACTCCGCCGTGCGGCGATGGGAGCAGCACCGGGATCGGGATACGCGCAGCACCTACCACTGGGCGAACCGGGAATCCCGTCCGGAGGCGCCGTCACCGCTCATCCGGGAAGTGTTCCGCACCTTCGAGGGCGATGACCGGCCTGACGTGAGCGATACCTTCAATCGCATCCGCAAGATCGAGAAGATCATCGGCCCCTCCCGGTTGGTCCGGGGCTTGGCCCGGGCGTTGCTCGCGCGCGGAGCGGATCGGAAGGCGATCCTGTCCGAGGCGGCGCGGGAAATCCCGATCGAGCTCGGCATCAGGTCGGAGACTTGGTTCGGAGGATTCCGCTACAGCGGGTGGGCTCCGTCCGAGCGGTCCGGTTGGTCGATGGGCGAACCGCCGAAGGTGCGCGACGAGGAGGATCGCTCTTCGAGAGCGGAAACCGCGTGACGCACCGCCGCTGCACAACGACGAGGGCGCTTTCACCTCCGCAGGGTCCGGAGCTGAAAGCGCCCTCGCTCATACGGCACCAAGTGATCAGAGGTGCAGGCCCTTTCCGATGATCTCGCGCTGGATCTCGTTGGTGCCGCCGTAAATAGGCGGCGCGAGTGCTTTCCGCACCTGCCCCTCCATGCCGTATTCGCGGGCGTAGCCGTAGCCGCCCATCAGCTGCATGGCTTCCAACGCCGTCTGCTTTGCGACCTCCGTGCACTTGAGCTTCGCCATCGAGCCCTCGCGCGCCAGCTGCTCCTCCTCGCCGGCGTCGATGCGCTCGGCGACCTCGTACACAAACGACCGGGAGCAGGCGATGTCCGTGGCGAGATCGGCGAGCTTGTGGCGGACGGCCTGGAAGCTGCTGATCGGGCGCCCGAACTGCTCGCGCTGCCGCACGTACTCGAGCACGTCGTCGAGCGAGCGCTGCGCCGCGCCCACCGACATCGCGGCGATGATCAGCCGCTCCACGCTGAGCCCGCGCATGAGGTGGTTCCAGGCCCGGCCGACCTGCCCGACGACGTCCGCTGCGGGCACGTGCACGTCGGTGAAGAACAGATCGTTGACCGTGTGCGCTTCCATCGTTTCGATGGCCCGGATCTCCAGCCCGGTTGCGTCGGTCGGCACGACCAGCAGCGTCAATCCGTCGTGCTTGTCGTCCTCGACCGACGTGCGGGTCAACACCAGCAGGTGATCGGCCACGTGCGCGGCCGAGGTCCAGGTTTTCTGGCCGTTGAGCACGTAGCCGTCGCCGTCGCGAACGGCCTTCAGCCGTGCCGAGCCCAGGTCGGAACCCGCACCGGGCTCGGACAGCGCGATCGCTTCCAGGCGGCCGCGGCACAGGCCGCCCAAGATTTCCTGCTTCTGCTGCTCGGTGCCGTGTCGCAGGTAGGTCTGCGCCGCTGTGAGACCGGTGGAGTAGGCGGTGATGGGCGCCAGCCCGCGCGAGGTCGCCTCAAGGAAGAGGCATTCCTCGACCATGCCGGCGCCCGCACCGCCGTACTGCTCCGGGATGGACACACCGAGCCAACCGAGGTCGGCCAACTTGGCCAGGATCTGGGGGCTGTTGGCCAGCGTGCCCCCGTCCGTGAGCACATCCCGCTGTTGGAGCGTGTTGCACTCGTCGGTGCAGAAATCGCGGATCGCCGCGGCGAACCGCTGCTGCTCGTCGGTGAATCGCATCGGCAGTGACCGGCGTTGCCGGTCAGGCGCCGCGGTAGGCGGAGAAGTCGGGGCTGCGCTTCTCGTTGAAGGCGTTGATGCCTTCCAGCGCCTCGGCGGACTCGCCGAAGGTCTTGAGGTAGGAGTACGCCAGCGAGCCGACGCTGGCGAAGTGCTCGGTGTCGGTGTTGAACGACTGCTTGAGCACCTTGAGCGCGGTCGGCGACAGCGCGAGGATCTCGTCGGCCCAGGAACGCACCTCGGAGTGCAGGTCGGCGAGCGGAACCACCTCGTTCACC
Organism: Saccharopolyspora galaxeae; assembly: GCF_016526145.1. Lineage (GTDB taxonomy): Bacteria > Actinomycetota > Actinomycetes > Mycobacteriales > Pseudonocardiaceae > Saccharopolyspora_C > Saccharopolyspora_C galaxeae. The sequence continues at coordinate 2,049 of NZ_JADDUE010000015.1, read as the reverse complement.
AGCCCCCACCGCTCCGCCTTCTCGGCGCTGTAGCGGCGGCACAGGAACCACACCTCCCGTGCGCGCTTCTCGCCGAGCACGCGCGCCAGGTACGCGCTGCCGAAGCCGGCGTCGAAGGAACCGACGCGCGGGCCGTTCTGCCCGAAGACCGCGGTGTCGGCGGCGATCGTCAGGTCGCACAGCACGTGCAGGACGTGCCCGCCGCCGATGGCGAAGCCGTTGACCGCGGCGATCACCGGCTTCGGTACGTCGCGGATGACCCGGTGCAGGGCATCGACCTCGAACAGACCGGAGTCGGATGGGCCGTAGTCCCCGGTCTCGGCGCGTTGCTTCTGGTCACCTCCGGCGCAGAACGCCTTCTCTCCTGCACCCGTCAGGCAGATGACGCCTACGTCCTTGCTCGCCCACGCCAGCTTGAACGCCTTGACCAGCTCATCGACGGTCTGCGCGCGGAAGGAGTTGAACCGGCTCGGGCGGTCGATGGTGATCCAGGCCAGCCCGTTGTCGACCTTGTAATCGATGTCGGCGAAATCGTGCATGGTCGCGACGACCTTTCACGCTCGGGGAAGTGGTGAGTGAGCGCCCGTTGGCAAAGCGCTGCGGTCGTTCGAAGGTAGGTCGCGATAACGTGCGTTATCAAGACAGTAGTGCTGGTTCGGCATGCGCTCGGACCCGATTTACCCACAAGGGGAGAAGCGGCTACTCCCTCCGGGGTGGTTGCGGTAGGTCGGGTGGTGTCTCGGCGAACGGTAGCGAGGTGTGCGCGGAGCAAGGCGACGGTGTGCGCACACGGGATTTTTGCGCAGGTGGTGCAGGACACACCGCGTTCGGGCTTGAAGTCGCCCGGTTCCTCGTCGAGCATGTCAATCGAGTTAATAGGACGACCAAGTAAATTCCGTCGTGCTGTCATGCCCACCCGTGTGTGAGGGAGCGTTCCGCCCGCACGCCCCGCCAGAAGCCACGCCCGAGGAGGATTGATGAGCGAGTACCAGACCATCGAGGTCGAGCGCATCGGCAGGGTCGCCACGATCCGGCTGAACCGGCCGGGCGCGCTGAACGCGTTGAACCTCCAGCTGATGCAGGAGGTCACCGAGCAAGCGGCTGAACTCGACCGGGACGATCAGGTCGGCTGCATCCTGCTGACCGGCTCGTCCAAGGCGTTCGCGGCCGGTGCCGACATCAAGGAGATGCAATCGCAGTCCTACATGGACGTCTACCTCAGTGACTGGTTCGCCGGGTGGGACCGGCTCGCTGCGGTGCGCAAGCCGCTGGTGGCGGCTGTGTCCGGCTATGCACTCGGCGGCGGTTGTGAGCTGGCCATGCTGTGCGACGTGATCATCGCTGCCGAGAGCGCGAAGTTCGGGCAGCCGGAGATCAAGTTGGGCGTGATCCCGGGCATCGGCGGCTCGCAGCGGCTTACCCGCGCTATAGGCAAGGCTAAGGCGATGGAGATGTGCTTGACCGGGCGGATGATGGGTGCGGCGGAGGCCGAGCGCAGCGGACTTGTCGCCCGGGTAGTGGCCGATGAGGCGTTGCTCGGCGACGCGATGGAGACCGCTGAAACCGTGGCGGGCATGTCGGCCCCGGTGACGATGATGGTCAAGGAAAGCGTGAACCGGGCTTTCGAGACCACCTTGGCCGAAGGAGTCCGCTTCGAACGGCGCACGTTCCACGCGACTTTCGCGACCGAGGACCAGAAGGAAGGCATGGCGGCCTTCGTGGACAAGCGGCAGCCGTCGTTCTCGCACCGCTGACCGCCGTGAACGAACCGGCAGCGTCGCCGGAGAGGGGGAGGCCGCGAGCATGAGTGCTCTGCAGCTGGTCCTGGGCCTGATCTGCCTGGCCGTGACGGCCGTCGCGGTGGTGATGGTCGTGCGGACAGTGCGGCGGATGCTGTCGTCGATCCGTCTCGGACAACCGGACCTGAGCAGGCGCGGCCCGTTCGGGGCCCGGTTCGGGAACATGCTCAAAGAGATCGTGGGCCACACGAAGATGCTCAAGTGGGGGCACGTCGGCGTGGCCCACTGGTTCGTGATGGTCGGTTTCGGC
>NZ_JADDUE010000014.1 GCF_016526145.1 Saccharopolyspora galaxeae | reverse complement strand
GTGGGTATAGCGGAGCGGGGTACGCCCGGTCCCATTCCGAACCCGGAAGCTAAGCCCTCCAGCGCCGATGGTACTGCACTTGTGTGGGTGTGGGAGAGTAGGACACCGCCGACAATACTCGAAATAGGGCCGACCGGGCCGCCCGTACGACGGGTGCGACCCGGTCGGTCTTTTTTGTTTCCCACCCGGATCTCGCGGTCTCATGGGCGTCTGCCCGTCCGGTGCGGGTGAGGTCTACGCTGGTTGTCAAGAGAGTTTGGAAGTTCCCAGGAGGTCTGGTGTCCGGGTCCGACGACACGCGCGGCGGTGGCCGCCGCGGAGCCGATGCCGGTCGGGGCGGTCCGGCCGGCAAGAAGGGGTCGGCCGGAGGCGGTCACGGCGGGCCTAAGCAAGATCGTGCAGGTGGCCGCCAAGGCCAAAACCGGGGCGGAAATAACCGCACCGGTGGTGACAAGTTCGGTGGGAAGCCGGGCAACGACGATCGTCGCGCACAAGGCCACAGGCAACGGCAGTTCGGCCAAAGTCGCGGTGAGCAGACGTGGGGCAAACCCGACGACCGGCAGAAGAGAGATCGCGGGGACGGTCGAGGGCGTCCAAGCGGTGACCGCGGCGGATTCCGCCGCGACGGGAAATTCGATGACAGGCGCGGCGGTTCGTCCGACAGGCGGGGCGGACCGCGCGAGGATCGACGAGAAGCGCGCCGCGACGACCGCAAGGGGCCGGGCGGGCCCCGTCGTCACGACAGGCAGGACGACCGCGGTGGACGCCCCTTCGGCCGCGACGACCGGCGCACCGGCCAAGGCGACTCCCGGGACGACCGTAAAGGTAAACCGAGGTTCGACGACCGGCGAGGGCGTCCGGAACAGAACCGCAGCCGCGGGGACCAGCATTCCGGTCGCCAGCAGGATGACCACCGCCGCAGCGATCGCGGCGCCGGCCCGAAACGCGACCATGGCGGACCCGGTCAGAACCGTGGCGGGCCTCCCCGCGACGGTGATCGGCGGGGGGAAGGCCGACGGGATGAGAACCGGCGGCCTGCCGACCGTCCCGGGAAGGACGATCGCTACGGAAAGCGTGGCGGTGACGGCCGCGAGGACCGGAGGCAGCGGTCCAGCACCGACCGGCCGCGCGGGAAAGACCGGCCGGATCGCAAAACGGGAAATGCGGCGAGCGCGGAACAGGAGACCAAACAGGTCCCGGACGCGCCGGAGCTGCCCGAAGACGTCGACTCCGCCGAACTGCACGAGGAAATCCGACGGGAGATGCGCTCGCTGCCGAAGGGTTTGGCGGACAAGGTCGCTGCGCATCTGGTCGCTGCGGGCAAACTCATGGACACCGAACCGGAGCGGGCGCTCGAGCACGCGCGTTACGCGCGGCGCCGGGCCTCCCGGATCGGAGCGGTTCGCGAGGCCAACGGGCTCACGGCCTACCAGATGGGCGAGTGGACCGAGGCGTTGTCGGAACTGCGCGCGGCGCGGCGGATGGTCGGCGGCGTCGGCCACGTCGCGATCATGGCGGACTGCGAGCGTGCGCTGGGACGGGCAGAACGCGCTTTGGAACTGAGCCGCAGCCCCGAAGCAGCCGAGTTGACCGGGCAGGAAGCTGTGGAGCTGCGCATCGTTGCGGCGGGCGCGCGCCGGGACCTCGGCGAGATCGACGCTTCTGTGGTGAGCTTGCAGATCCCGGAGCTTGATCCGCAACGGCAAGAGCCGTGGAGTGCCCGTCTGTTCTACGCGTACGCCGACAATCTGCTCGCTGCCGACCGCGTGCAGGAGGCGTTCACCTGGTTCGTGCATGCCGCGCACGCCGACGACGAAACCGAGACCGATGCTCCGGAACGGTTGGACGAGCTTGTCGTCCAGCTCGGTGGTGCCGAAGCCGCGGAGGAACTCGTCGCTGAAGCGGAAGCGGTCGGGCCGCTTACCGTCATGAAGGACGTGGACGAGCCGGAGGACGACGCGGAACGAGCGCACGGGGCGACACCCTCGGACCGCTCGGAACAGTCCGGAGGTGGCGAGGCGCGGTGACCGGCTCTCTGCTCGAGAACCACGACGTGGTTCTGCTGGATCTCGATGGCACCGTCTACAGGGGCGGGCAGCTGGCTCCTGGGGCTGACGAAGCCATCGATGGTCTGCGTCGAGATGGTGTGCACGCGCGCTACGTCACGAACAACGCGTCGAAACCGGGGCAGGCCGTCGCCGATCACCTGAACTCACTCGGGCTCAGCGCTGACGTGACCGAGGTGAGCACCAGCGCGCAAGCAGGAGCTGCTCTGTTGGGGCAGCAGCTGTCCGCGGGTGCCAACGTTCTCGTGGTCGGGACGGATGCGCTGGCAGGGGAAATCGAGCACGTCGGCCTCACTCCGGTGCGGCGGTTTAAGGATAAGCCGGTCGCAGTGGTGCAGGGCCATTCGCCGGAGACCGCGTGGTGGAACCTGGCCGAAGCTTGTTTGGCGATCCGGGCCGGGGCGTTGTGGGTCGCCTCCAACTCCGATGCGACATTGCCGACCGAGCGCGGTGAACTGCCGGGCAACGGCGCCATGGTGACCGCCCTGCGCGCTGCAACCGGCCGGGAGCCGCAGGTCGCGGGCAAACCGGAACTGCCGCTATTGGAGCGTGCCGTTGCTTCCGCCGACGCGCGGCGCCCGTTGATGGTGGGAGATCGGTTGGACACCGACATTGCGGGCGCAGTCCGGTACGGGATGCCGTCACTGATGGTGTTCACCGGCGTGGGTACTCCGGCCGAGGTGTTGTTCGCACCACCCGACGCGCGCCCGGATCACTTGGCCGAGGACATGCGAGCTCTGTTCCGGCCGATCGATGACTCTGTGGTCGGCGAACAGCAGCAGTGGAAGGTCCGCGTCGGGGAACGCTCCTTGGAGCTCACGGCAAATGCCGCGGCTGGCGGCGGTGACCGGCTCACGGCGCTGCGCGCGTTGTGCGCTGCGTGGTGGGCGGCCGGTTCCGGCGAGGTCGCCTTGCAGGCGGGCGACGCGGAAGCGAGTCGGGCATTGCGGGAACTCGGTCTGGACTGACCCGGCCGGTTCCGCGCACCGGCCGCTGCGGTCGGATAGCGTTGACTTGGTCGCCGTGACATGCCCGGCGACGTCGCAACAGAGGCGGGAGACGATGACCTCTCCAGGGCAGCAGGGCGAACCCTCGGTGCCGAATCCGTCGATGTTGGCGAGGCAGGTGGACGACGGTTCCGCCGCCGAGCAGGCCACCAGCGCGGCCCTCGCACGCCTCGATGAGGTGCGTGAGCTGCCGGTGGCCGAACACGTCGAACGGTTCGAAGCGGTGCACTCGGCGTTGTCGGACGCGTTGAGCAAAGCCGAGAACATGCATTCCGGTCCGACCGGCGGTGGGTGAAGCAGTGCCACGCAGAGCGCGTTTGGACGCCGAACTGGTACGGCGTGGTTGGGCTCGGTCGCGCGAGCACGCCTCCGAACTCGTCGCCGCGGGCAGGGTGACCGTGCGCGGAATGGTGGCCAAGAAGTCCGCCACTGCCGTTGAGACCGCCGCGCCCATCGTCGTGAACGAGGACGTGGACGACCCGCGGTGGGCTTCCCGCGGAGCGCACAAGCTCTTGGGGGCACTGGCGGCTTTCGAGCCCGAAGGTCTTTCGATCAGTGGTCGGCGTTGCCTCGACGCGGGCGCGTCGACCGGCGGATTCACCGACGTGCTGTTGCGACGCGACGCGCGCGAGGTCGTCGCTGTGGACGTCGGATACGGACAGCTCGTCTGGGCGTTGCAGACCGACGAGCGGGTCCGCGTGCAGGACCGCACGAACGTGCGCTCGCTGAGCCCGGAGGACATCGGTGGAAAGGTCGACCTCGTGGTGGCCGATCTGTCGTTCATCTCGCTCAAGCTGGTCCTGCCCGCGCTGCACGCGTGCGCGGTGCAGGACGCCGACCTGGTGCTGATGATCAAGCCGCAGTTCGAGGTGGGCAAGCAACGCCTCGGATCCGGTGGAGTGGTGCGTGATCCGGGGCTGCGCACCGAAGCCGTCGTTGACGTCGTGCGCTTCGCCGCGGACAGCGGTCTGGGGTTGCGTGCTGTGGAAGCCAGCCCGCTGCCCGGACCGTCGGGAAACGTGGAGTTCTTCGTGTGGTTGCGGGCGGGCTCGAACACCAGCGCTTCGGAAGCCACCGAGCTCGTGGTGGACGCGGTCCGCAGAGGACCGCAGACCGCGAACAACGGCGGTGTCACCGACGCCGCAGCTGTCGCGAGCACGTCCGATGAGCGGCAAGGGAGCGGTAGTTGACCCGAGAAGTGCTGTTGGTGGTGCACACCGGCAGGCAGCACAACCTGCGCACGGCGGAGAAGGTCGCGGGACAGCTCGTCGGCGCCGGGGTGCGGGTCCGGGTCCTGGAGGACGAGGCGCGCGAGCTCAGCCCGGGCTGCTACACCGAGGCCGTGCCCACCGGACTGCACGCCGCTGCCGGCACCGAGTTGGTGTTCGTCCTCGGTGGCGATGGCACCTTGTTGCGAGCCGCGGAGTTGGCGAGGCTGCCAGGAGTGCCCGTTTTCGGGGTGAACCTGGGCCGGGTGGGGTTCCTGGCCGGGGCGGACTCGGATGCGCTGGACCAGGCGGTGCTGGCTGTCGTCGAAGGGCGCTACCACGTCGAGGAACGCATGACCATCGATGTCACTGCGATGCTCGACGGTCGCGTGCTCGCCACTACGTGGGCGTTGAACGAGGCCAGCGTCGAGAAGAGCAGCCGGGAACGCATCCTCGACGCCGTCGTGGAGGTCGACGGCCAACCGGTCTCGGCTTTCGGCTGCGACGGGGTGCTGTGCTCCACCCCGACCGGATCGACGGCCTATGCGTTCTCCGCCGGTGGTCCGGTCGTCTGGCCCGAAGTGCAGGCATTGCTCGTGGTTCCCAGCAATGCGCACGCGCTGTTCGCGCGACCGTTGGTGGTGTCCCGGAACTCGACGCTCGCGCTGGAGATCGATCAGGCCGGCCACGACGCGGTGCTGTGCTGTGACGGGCAACGGCACTTCGACCTGCCGGCGGGCGCCAGGGTGGAGGTCGTCGCCGGTGCCAACCCGCTGCGCCTGGTCCGGTTGTACGACGCGTCCTTCACCGAACGCTTGGTGCGCAAGTTCGAGTTGCCGGTGCAGGGATGGCGCGGGCCTGCGGCGGATTGAACGCCCGTGACCGGCGGCGGAGGTAGTGGCCGACTCACCGCTCCGTTCGGGTTGGCCGCGTTGATCGGACTGGCACCCCTCAGCCGGTCGGGGCGGACCGCTAGGGTGCTCGATGTGTTGGCGGAGATGCGCATCCAGGGACTGGGCGTCATCGATGACGCCACGCTCGAGCTGCACCCGGGATTGACCGTGGTGACCGGCGAGACCGGGGCGGGCAAAACGATGGTGGTCACGGGGCTGCACCTGCTCAGCGGCGGGCGTGCCGACGCGTCGCGGGTCCGGTCCGACACCCCTCGAGCGCTGGTGGAGGGACGTTTCGAGGTCACCGCGGACTCGGGCGCCGTCAAGGTCGCGCGAGAGGCCGGTGCCGAACCCGACGAGGACGGCAGTCTCCTCGCACTGCGCAGTGTGAACTCGGACGGTCGTTCGCGCGCGCACCTGGGAGGACGGGCGGTGCCGAACGCGGTGCTGTCCGATCTTTCCGACCAGCTGCTGGCCGTGCACGGGCAGAACGATCAGCTGCGGTTGCTGCGCCCCGGTGAGCAGCGCGCGGCGTTGGACCGTTTCGCGGGTGAGCCGGTCGCCTCCGCGCTGGCCGAGTACCAGCGGGTCCGTGCCGAGTGGACCGAGGTGGTCCGCGAGCTCAAGGAGCGCACCGAGCGCGCTCAGGAATGGGCGCGGGAGGCGGACCTGCTGCGGCACGGCCTGTCCGAGATTGACGCCGTCGCTCCGGAGCAGGGAGAGGATCAGGCTCTGGTCGACGAAGCCCGCCGGCTTTCGGACGTCGATCAGCTGCGCGAGATCGCCACCGGCGCACAGCAAGCGGTCAGCGGTGCTGCGGACGGCGACCCGGAAGCCCCCGGTGCCATGGGGATGCTCGGGGACGCGCGGCGCAGGCTCGGCGGTGCTGAGGACCCGGCGCTGCGCGACTTGGAACCTCGGGTCGCCGAAGCCGCCGCGGTGCTGGCCGATGTCGGCGCCGAGCTCGGCGGTTACCTGGACCGGCTGGAGGTCGACCCGGGGCGGCTGGAGCAGGTGCTGGCACGCCAAGCCGAGCTCAAGAACCTGACGAAGAAGTACGCCGCCGACGTCGACGGGGTTCTGGAATGGGCCGCGGAGGCGCGTAACCGGCTGGCGGGGATGGACACCTCCGAAGAGGCGCTGGCCGAACTCGCGGGACGCCGCGATGAGTTGGCCGGTGAACTCGCACAGCACGCCCAGGCGCTGTCGGACGCTCGCGTCGAGGCTGCGAGCGGACTCGCGGAGTCGGTCTCCGCGGAACTGTCCGGGCTGGCCATGGCACAGGCCCGGCTGGAGGTCGTCGTGGAGCCGAAGGAGGCCAACGCCGACGATCCATCGGCGCTGCGCGTCGGGGACCGGACGTTGACGGCCGGCCCGGAGGGCACCGACGAGGTGGAACTGCGCCTGGTCGCGCATTCGGGCGCGCCGGCACTGCCGATTCACAAGGGGGCTTCGGGCGGCGAACTCTCCCGCGTGATGCTCGCGCTGGAAGTGGTGCTTGCCGACGCCGACACGGTGCCGACGCTGGTGTTCGACGAGGTCGATGCCGGGGTGGGTGGCCGCGCCGCAGTGGAGATCGGTCGGCGGCTGGCCCGATTGGCCCGCACGCACCAAGTCATCGTCGTCACGCACCTCGCGCAGGTCGCCGCGTACGCGGATCGGCACCTCGTGGTCGACAAGGGTTCCAACGACACGGGACTGACTCGCAGCGACGTGCGCACCGTGGCGGACGAGCGCCGGGTGGCCGAACTCGCCCGGATGCTGGCGGGCCTGGACTCGACCGCGACCGGCCGCGCGCACGCGGAGGAGTTGCTGGCGACTGCGGCCTCGGACAAGGCGGATACCGGCAGTGGCCAGGGAAGCGGCAAGAGCAAGGGGACGCGTAAGCGCAGCCGCTGATCTTGTTGCTCCGTTCAGGGCAGTGAAATATCGGTGAACGGCGGTACCGGTACGGCGTGGCGGTCCTGCGTTCGGTGATCTGTTTGTCACCATCGGTTCATGAAGATCAGTGGTCTCCTCACCCGCCAGGAGGACAGCCGTCCTGGTGTGGCCGGGACGGCGCGGGTAGCGCACCGTCCCGGCGAACTGCCGCGGCGGTTCGGCCCGGGCGACGTCGTCGTGTTCGATCACGTGGACCTCGATCGCCGCACCGCGGACGCCTTGGTCGAAGCCGGTGTGGTGGGGGTGGTCAACGCCGCGCCGTCGATCTCGGGACGCTTCCCCAACCTGGGGCCGGAGGTCCTCTCCGGCGCGGACGTCACCCTGATCGACGACGTCGGTTCGGACGTCCTGCGATCGGTCAAGGACGGCGCGCGCATTCGGTTGCACGAGGGCGTGGTGCACTCCGGCGACGAGGAACTCGCCTACGGCCAGGAACAGGACGCGGACTCGATCGCGGATCAGCTCATCGAGGCCAAGGCCGGGATGACCGCGCAGTTGGAAGCTTTCTCCGCCAACACCATCGAGTTCTTGCGCACCGAGCGGATGCTGATCCTGGACGGGATCGGGGTTCCGGACGTGAGCGTGCCGATGGAAGGCCGCCACGTGCTCGTGCTGGCGCCCGGCTACGGGCACGTCGACGACCTCAAACGGCTCAAGCGGTACATCAAGCATTACCGCCCGGTGCTGATCGGAGTGGACACCGGAGCGGACACGCTGCGACGTGCCGGATATCACCCCGACGTGGTCGTCGGTGACCCCAACGGCATCGAGACGGCCACCCTCAAACGGGGCACCGAAGTGGTCGTTCCCGCTCATGTCGACGGACACGCTCCCGGCATCGAGCGCATCCAGGACTTGGGTATCGGTGCGCTGACGTTCCCGGCCTCCGGCAATCCCGAAGACTTGGCCTTGCTGATCGCGGATGCTCGTGCGGCGCAGCTGGTGGTGACCGTGGGGTTCCAGGCGACCCTGCACGAGTTCCTGGACCGGGGTCGCTCCGGATCGAACCCGTCCACGTTCCTGACCCGGTTGCGGCTGGGCAGCAGGCTCGTCGACGGGTCGGCCGTTGCGGTCTTGCAGCGCGGGACCGGCTCGAATGCAGCGCTCCTGCTGCTGGTGCTGGCCGTGCTCGCGGTCGTGTTCATCGCGCTGGCGGCATCGGGATTCGGGACCTCGTTCCTCGCCGTGCTGCAGGATGCCGGGCAGTCCGCGCTCGCGTTGGTGAAGGGGTGGTTCGTGTGATCTCGATGCGGCATCACCTGGTTTCGTTGGCCGCGGTGTTCCTGGCACTGGCGGTCGGGATCGTGCTCGGGTCGACGTCGTTGAGCGACCGGTTGCTGTCCCACGTCGGTAGCGAGCGGGATTCGCTGAGCCACCAGGTCGGCGAGCTGAGCGCCGAACGCACGGCGTTGCAAGCGCGCCTCGACGGAGCGCGGCGCTTCAGCGCCGCGACGGCTCCGATGGCGGTGCGGGGTCAGCTCGCCGACCGCGGAGTCGTCCTGGTCAGCTCGTGGGACGTTCCACAGCAGGAGCGGGACGGCGCGCGCCGCATGATCGAGGCGGCGGGCGGCCGCGTGACCGGTGATATGCAGCTCACCGAGGCGGTCGCCGCACCGGACCGTGCGGACCAGTTGCGCCGGGTGGTCACCCGGTTGCTGCCCGCCGGGGTGCAGCTGCCGACCGCGACGGATCTCGGCACGCTCACGGGCGGGTTGCTGGGGCCGCTGACCATGCTGGACCAGGCGACCGGACAGCCTCAGGTCTCCCCGGAAGAGCGGTCGGCCGCCCTGGGCGGGTTGAGCGAAGGCGGGTTCGCCACGGCCTCCGGCGAGGTCCAGCCCGCGCCGCTGGCCCTGGTCCTGACCGGCGGTGCGGAACGCGGAGATGACGCGGGAAGCCGTGCGAGCGTGGTGGCCCGCCTGGCGACTCAGCTCGACCGCTCGGGCTCCGGAGCTGTACTCGCCGGCCGTTACGGGTCCGCAGCCGGCGCCGGCGCGGTCGGGGTTGCCAGGGCGGACTCGTCGACGGCCGCCGCGCTCTCCACAGTGGACGATGTGGAGACCCCGCAGGGGATGGCGGCCGCTGTGCTCGCGTTGCGCGAGCAGCTCGACCATCGAGCCGGGCACTACGGCGTCGCGGGTACCGCGCAAGGCGTGGTGCCCGGCGCCAGGGACTGAGGCCCGGTCCGCAGCGAGTGCCGGGCGCGGGTAGCGCGGTCCGAGGCTTGCGCCGGGCGGCGCGTACGCGAGCGCGCCGCCCGGCCGGACGGTCCGGCGCGCGGCGGCCGGGCGCCGCGCCCAGGGGAGGGGCCGGGCACGGGATTCCAGCCGGGCGCCGGACCGGGTTCGGGAGGTCATGCCGTCCAGGATGACTGAAGAATTATTCGATATGCCATAATTCGATCAGGTGACATTCCTGGACGTTGCCCCATCTGCCGGCCCAAGATCAAGGCATGGACGAAACGCAAACCGAGCGGCAGCGGACCAGTCCCACGGTCCGGCGTCACATGCTTGCCGCCGAGCTGAAAGAACTCCGCCGGGCGGCCGGGCTGACGCACGTCGATGTCGCCGACCGCTTGGGTTGGCCGCAGGCGAAGGTCAGCAAGATCGAAGGGTCGCGGCAGGCGGTCGGAGTCGAGGCGGTCATCGCCCTCGCGGACATCTGTCACGCCGAAGGCCGGCACCGGGAGCACCTGGTCTCACTCGCCCACCAAGCGCGCGGGCGCGGATGGTGGGACTCGTATCGCGACGTGCTACCGCCCGAAGACAGGCTCTACATCGGCTTCGAGGCCGAAGCCGCCGACGTGCGCGTCTTCGGTACCGAGGTGCTGCCGGAGCTGGTGCGTACCCGGGATTACGCAGCCGCCGTGCTTGCGGCTCGCCGATCTGCCGAACCCGCGGCGGACTCCGAGCGCTCGCTCGAGGCGCTGGAGATCCGTCAGCGGAACTTGGACAGCGGCGGCGTGCCGCTCGACCTCGTACTTGCGGAGTCGGCGTTGCGAAGGGTGGTCGGCGGCCCGGACGTGCTTCGCGGCCAGTGGGACCGTCTGCTGGAGATCGCGGCGAGGGCTGAGGTGACGCTTCGGGTGCTGCCGTTCGCCGCCGGTGCCTTGGCGGCCGACGGCCCGTTCACCGTGCTGTCCTTCGGTGCGGACTCACCTCCGGCCGTGGTGTATCGACCAGCCTTGGCCGTCCGGCCGTTGCTGGACTCGCCCACGGACGTGCAGGTCCACCAGGATGCCTTCGACCAGCTTGTCGAGTCGGCCCTCGACCCGGAGGAGTCGGTGCGCTTGCTGGAGAAGGAGGTGGACCGGGCCAAAGCCTGAACGGTGCGAAGCAGGCGTTCGAAGGGCCTCGAGCAGTGCACCTTTGGCGGTTGACCAGCAGTGGTCAACGTGCTCAAAGCCATCCGGGCTGCCGTGTACCCGAAGTTCATCGTGCGTTAGGCTGAAATCCCGTGGGTGAGACGGATTCGGCCGTCCTGCCTGTGCACGTTCACTTCAGCCCGGCGACGGCTTGACCACGGGGAGCCTTCTTGGTGCCGCAAGCACGCACGATCAAGCACGTGTTCGTTACCGGAGGTGTGGCCTCCTCCCTGGGCAAGGGCCTTACCGCTTCCAGTCTGGGCGAACTCCTGACCTCCCGCGGTTTGCGGGTGACGATGCAGAAGCTCGACCCCTACCTCAACGTTGACCCCGGAACGATGAACCCGTTCCAGCACGGCGAGGTCTTCGTGACCGAGGACGGCGCCGAGACCGACCTGGACATCGGGCACTACGAGCGGTTCCTCGACCGGGACCTGACGCGGAACGCGAACGTGACGACCGGTCAGGTCTACTCAGCGGTGATCGCCAAAGAACGCCGCGGTGAGTACCTGGGTGACACCGTGCAGGTCATCCCGCACATCACGGATCACATCAAAACGCGGATCCGGGCGATGGCCGAGCCGGATGAGGACGGGCGCACGCCCGACGTGGTCATCACCGAGGTGGGCGGCACCGTGGGGGACATCGAGTCGCTGCCGTTCCTGGAGGCATGCCGCCAGGTGCGGCACGACGTCGGCCGGGACAACTGCTTCTTCCTGCACGTGTCGCTGGTGCCGTACCTGGCGCCGTCCGGGGAGCTGAAGACGAAGCCGACGCAGCACTCGGTCGCGGCCCTGCGCAACATCGGGATCCAGCCGGATGCGCTGGTCTGCCGGGCCGATCGGGACCTTCCCGATGACCTGAAACGCAAGATCGCGTTGATGTGCGACGTCGACTCGGACGGTGTGGTGGCCTGCCCGGACGCACCGTCGATCTACGACATCCCCCGGGTGCTGCACTCCGAGGGACTGGACGCCTACCTGGTGCGCCGTCTCGGACTGCCGTTCCGGGACGTCGACTGGGCGGTGTGGGGCGACCTGCTGGACCGCGTGCACAAACCCAGCGAGCACGTGCGAATCGCGCTGGTGGGCAAGTACGTCGACCTGCCGGATGCGTACCTCTCGGTGACCGAGGCGTTGCGCGCCGGTGGTTTCGCCCACCGGGCGAAGGTGGAGATCGCGTGGGTGCCTTCGGACACCTGCGAGACCGAGTCCGGTGCCGCGCACGCCCTGGCAGGGATGGACGCCGTACTCGTCCCGGGTGGTTTCGGGGTCCGCGGTATCGAGGGCAAGGTCGGGGCCATCCGGTACGCCCGCACGCACGGCATTCCGACCCTCGGGTTGTGCCTCGGCCTGCAGTGCATGGTCATCGAGACGGCGCGGGCGCTCGGCGAGCTGCAGCGGGCGAACTCCACCGAGTTCGAGGAACCGTGCCAGCACCCGGTGATCAGCACGATGGCCGATCAGCACGACGTCCTCTCCGGGAACAAGGACATGGGCGGCACGATGCGGCTGGGTGCCTACCCGGCCAAGCTGCAGGCGGGCTCACTGGTGGCGGAGGCTTACGGCACCACCGAGATCGCGGAACGGCACCGGCATCGCTACGAGGTCAACAACGCCTACCGCGACCGGTTGAGCAAGGCGGGCGTGGTCTTCTCCGGCACTTCCCCGGACGAACGGCTCGTGGAATTCGTGGAGCTTCCGCGGGAGGAGCACCCGTTCTTCGTCGGCACCCAGGCGCACCCCGAGCTCAAGAGCCGGCCGACCCGCCCGCACCCGTTGTTCGCGGCGTTCGTCCGTGCGGCCGTCGATTACCAGGCGGCGGAACGCCTCCCCGTCGAGCTGGCCGACAGCGTTCAGGCAGGGGCCTGATCCATCCGTAGGCTGGCGGCGTGAGCAGCACGGAGAACGCGGGCGCGAACGAGATCGAGCGGACCGGCGGCACGCATCGCTTCAGCACCGTGGCGACCGAGGACGTGTACGTCGGCAAGATCCTGGCGTTGCGGGCGGACGAGGTGGCCATGCCCGGCGGTGTGCAGGCACGCCGCGAGGTGGTCGAGCACCTGGGCGCGGTGTCGGTGGTCGTGCTCGACGACGCCGACCAGGTCGTGTTGATCCATCAGTACCGCTATCCGTTGGGTCGGCGGTTGTGGGAGTTGCCTGCGGGACTGCTCGATGTCGCCGGTGAAGATCCGTTGCACACCGCGCAGCGGGAATTGGCCGAAGAGGTCGGTCTGGCCGCCGAGTCCTGGTCGGTGCTCGCGGACATCGCCTCGTCGCCGGGCTTCACCGACCAGAGCGAGCGGATCTTCCTCGCTCGGGGGTTGTCCGATGTGCAGCGCCCGGACGCCACCGGTGATGAGGAAGCCGACCTGGTGATTCGCCGCTTCCCGTTCGACGAGGCGGTGCGCATGGTCTTCGCCGGTGAGATCGTCAACGCTCCGGCGGTCACCGGTCTGCTCGCCGCGCACGCGGTGCGGGCGGGCGCGCAGCCAAGGCCGCCCGAAGCGGAGTGGCAGGATCGTCCGCACAGCCTTGCCAAGAGGCTGCACGGGTAACTCGGTTCAAGAGCTCAGGCGGCGTCCCGCTGCGTCGGTGCTGTCTGTGTTGGCCAGCAGCACGATTCCGTCGATGAAGCACCAGATCGCGGCTATCGCACTGGTAAGGCCGAAGGTCAACAGCCCGAAGAAGAACAGCAGGAGTTGCGCGATGGCTGTGCCGGTGTGGCCGGTGTAGAACCGCCCCACGCCGAATGGCAGCACGATCTGCAGCACACCGGCCGTGATCCGGGACTTGCCCGACCGGATGAGCGCGTCGTACCCGGGGTAAGGGGTCGGGCGGTATGGGAGCGGTGGTCCCGGCGCTTGTGCCTGCGGTGGCGCAGGCAGACCCATCGGGCGTGGCCCCGGCAGGTCGGCGAACAGCGCCATCAGATCGTTGCGGGTAACGGCGCGGAGAGCTCGATCGAGCCGTTCCTCGTACTCGACCACGGTCAGCCGACTTTTTGCGAAGTGTTCGCCGAGGGCTTGCGAAGCCTGTGACCGTTCCTCGTCGCCGATCCGCATTTGGCCGGGATCCCGTGGTTGGCTCACCCGGAACACGGTAGACCGATTCATCCGGGCACGGTGTCGATTCCGCGAGACTGTGTCGGTGCTGTCCGGTTCTTCCCTGGTGAGCGACGAGATCGTGAACTCGCTGCGGGAGTTTCACTGGAATGGGGGACAATCGGTGCCCATGCGGATCGTTCCTCGCGCATCACGGTTTCTTAGGCTGCAGCTGGTTCGTTCCCGGCACGGAGGAGGTCGGTGGTGAAAGCCTCCGAAGGACTTCCCGAGGGGCTGCGCGCCGCCTTCGCCGGATATTTGGACCATTTGGCGGTCGAGCGGGGGACCGCGCGCAGCACGCTCGATTCCTACGCGCGCGATTTGCGGCGTTATGGGGCACATCTGGCGGAGTCGGGTGTTCACGAGTTGCGCGAGGTCGGGGCGGGGCACCTGGCCGAATTCACCGCCGAACTCCGTGAAGGTGCTGCGCAGCGGCCTGCGCTCGCGCAATCTTCGGCGGCTCGGGCGCTTGTGGCGGTGCGCGGGCTGCACCGGTTCGCACACGCGGAGGGCTGGGTCGAAGCCGACGTGGCGCGGGAGGTGTCGCCGCCTACGCCTTCACGTCGGTTGCCGAAGGCGTTGCCGGTGGATGAGGTGCTGCGACTGCTCGACAACGCGGCCGGGCAGGACGGGCGCGGACTGCGGGATCGTGCGTTGCTGGAATTGCTGTATTCGTCCGGCGCTCGAATCTCCGAGGCCGTGGGTCTGGACGTCGACGATGTCGACTCCGGCGAACGGACGGTGCTGCTCAACGGCAAGGGCGGCCGGCAGCGGATCGTGCCGGTCGGGCGCCCCGCGCTGGAAGCGTTGCAGGCGTACCTCGTGCGCTCCCGTCCGACGCTGGCCGGGCGCGGGCGGGGGACGTCGGCGGTGTTCCTGAATTCCCGCGGCGGCAGGTTGTCGCGGCAGAGCGCTTGGAACACGTTGAAGACTGCGGCGGAGCGTGCGGGGATCACCCGTGAGGTTTCCCCGCACGTGCTGCGCCATTCGTTCGCGACGCACCTGCTGGAGGGCGGTGCCGACGTGCGCGTCGTGCAGGAGCTGCTCGGGCACGCCTCGGTCACGACGACGCAGGTCTACACGCTGGTCACGGTGAACACGCTGCGTGAGGTGTACGCCACCGCGCATCCCCGCGCGCTCAGCGCTGGGTCTTGACCACGACCGGGTGTGGTGGGCCGCATTTCGCGGGCCCCTCGGCGAGGCGCGTTGCCGCTGGTCGAGAATGCCACTTAGGCTTCGTCCGATCGGTATGATCGTCACCGGCAGACAAGGAGTCCTAGCGCCATGTCGACACCGCAGCCCTCCGCCGAAGGGCGGTCCCGGGGCGCGGTCGACCTGAGCATCGCCCCGGAGAAGCCCGGTGTCGCGGGTGACGCGGCCGAGTTGGACCAGGATGGCAACGTCGGCCCGACCGGCAGGCCGCGCAGGCACATTCCCGAGCCGCCGCTGCTGGATCGGCACGGCCCGGCCTCGGTGCTGGCCATGTGCAACCAGAAGGGCGGCGTCGGCAAGACCACGTCGACGATCAACCTGGGTGCTGCGCTGGCCGAGTACGGCCGGCGGGTGCTGCTGGTGGACTTCGATCCGCAGGGCGCGCTTTCGGTCGGCCTCGGGGTGCAGCCGCACCAACTCGAGCAGACGATCTACAACGTGATCATGGAACGCTCCGTGAAGGTCCAGGACGTGGTGCGCTCGACCACGGTGGAGGGCATGGACCTGCTGCCGAGCAACATCGACCTCTCCGCCGCCGAAGTGCAACTGGTCGCCGAGGTGGGCCGGGAGCAGACGCTGGGCCGGGTGCTGTACCCGGCGATGAAGGAGTACGACTTCATCCTGGTCGACTGCCAGCCGTCGCTGGGCCTGCTCACGGTCAACGCGCTGGCCGCCGCGGACGGCGTGGTCATCCCGCTGGAGTGCGAGTTCTTCAGCCTGCGCGGGGTCGCGCTGCTGATCGACACGATCGAGAAGGTCCAGGAGCGGCTGAACCCGAAGTTGGAGATCAGCGGCATCCTGGCGACCATGTTCGACCCTCGCACGCTGCATTCGCGGGAAGTGATGTCCCGCGTGGTGGAGGCGTTCGGGGACATCGTGTTCGACAGCGTGATCAACCGCACCGTCCGGTTCCCGGAGACGACGGTCGCGGGAGAGCCGATCACCCGCTGGGCGCCGCGTTCGGCGGGGGCGCAGGCTTACCGCTCGCTGGCGCGCGAGGTGATCGCGCGGTGATCCGCCGCGGGGTGGCCGGGTGAAGCGCCGTGCCACGTTGCCCGGCGCCGCGGAGTTGTTCCGCACGACGGGGCGGGCTGCGGAGCAGGAGCGATCCCAGTCCGGCAGTGCTCCCGAAGCCGATCAGGGGCCGGACGGCCGCGGCAGGTCCGACGGCCAGGGCAGGTCGGGCTCGGGCCGGCGCAGGCACGATGCGAAAATCACCGTGTACGTCTCCGACGAGGAGTTGCTGGCGTTGGAACAGACCCGGCTCGCGCTGCGCGCGGAGCACGGTCTCGCGGCCGACCGGGGAAGGGTCGTCCGGGAGGCGGTCGCGGTGCTGCTGGCCGATTTCGAGGCGCAGGGAGCGGATTCGGTGCTGGTGCGTCGGCTGCGGCAGGAGCGCGGCGAGTGACCGGCTCCCCGCATGGGGCCGGGTCCGCCGTTGGCGATCAACACGCAGCAGCCCAGGACGCAGCGACGCTCCAGCGTGCGGCGACGACACCGCAGGACGAAGCAGCGGCGCCGGATGAGTCGCCGGCGCCCACCGACGAATCGACCGACTTGACCGAGCAGATGAACACCGGTGATGCGGCGCCCCCGCAGGACGCCGAGCTGCCTGCTGCCTCCGGTGCGGACCAGTCGGGGCGGTTCACGGTCCGGCTGGAGAACTTCGAGGGCCCGTTCGACCTGCTGCTGCAACTGATCTCGCAGCACCAGATGGACGTCACCGATGTCGCGCTGCACAAGGTCACCGACGAGTTCATCGCCTACACCAAGGCGCTCGGCGAGCAATGGGATCTGGACGAGACCACCGAGTTCCTGGTGGTCGCTGCCACGTTGCTGGATTTGAAAGCGGCGCGGCTGGTGCCCGCCGCGGAAGTCGAGGACGAGGAGGACCTCGCGCTGCTGGAGGCGCGGGACCTGCTGTTCGCGCGGCTGCTGCAGTACCGGGCGTACAAGCAGGTGGCGGCGTTGTTCAGCGAGTTGGAGGCCGGTGCGCTGCGGCGGTATCCGCGTTCGGTCTCGCTGGAACCGCGGTTCGAGGGTTTGCTTCCGGAGGTGATGATCGGTGTCGGGCCGCAGCGGCTGGCCGAGGTCGCCGCTTCGGTGTTCCGGCCGAAACCGCCGCCTGCGGTGTCGCTGGAGCATCTGCACCAGCACCAGGTCTCGGTTCGCGAGCACGCCGCGCTGTTGCGGGTGCGGCTTGCCGAGCAGGGGTCGGCGGACTTCTCGGAGCTGGTGGCCGACTGCGAGCACACGGTGCAGATCGTGGCGCGGTTCTTGGCGTTGCTGGAGCTCTTCCGGGAGCAGGTGATCGCGTTCGAGCAGCAGGACCCGTTGGGGAACCTGCTGGTGAGCTGGGTCGGCGGCAGCGTGCAGGAGGCGCAGGCGGCGGCGGACGCGGCGCGGGCGAGTGTCGAGGAAGAGGAATACGGGTGAGTTCGGTGCACGACGACGTTCCCGGCGATGAGCTGCCCGGTGTTGTTGCGGCGCAGGCGGCCGATGACGCGGAGGACACGGTCGCGGGGGGTCCGCTCGCTGAGGACCCGGCAGCTGAGGACCTGGCTGCTGAGGACCTGGCCGCCGGGGACTCGGGAACTGCGCAAGGACCGGACGGGGCCGAACCAGGTGATTCGGTGGCGGTTTCGCAGGCTCCTCCGGATCTGACTTCCGACGAGGCGTTGGATTCCGCGTTGGAGGCGCTGCTGCTGGTGGTGGACGTGCCCGCGGGTGAGGAGTTGCTGGCGAGCACGCTGGAGCAGCCGGTGGCGCGGATCCGCACCGCGCTGCAGCGGTTGGCGCAGGGTTATGCCGACGCCGGGAGCGGTTTCGACCTGCGCAGGGTCGGCGACGGCTGGCGGTTCTACACGCGCGAGACCTATGCGCCCTACGTGGAGCGCTACCTCCTCGACGGGCAACGCTCGAAGCTGACCCGGGCGGCGCTGGAGACGCTGGCCGTGGTCGCCTACCGCCAGCCGGTGACCCGCTCCCGGGTGGCGGCGGTACGCGGTGTCAACGTCGATGGCGTCATCCGTACCCTGGTAGGGCGCGGCCTTGTGGAGGAGGCCGGTACCGATTCGGAGACCGGCGGGAACCTGTACTGCACGACGGAGCTGTTCTTGGAGCGGCTCGGCCTGTCGTCGCTGAAGGATCTGCCGCCGTTGGCTCCCCTGCTCCCTGAAGTGGATACGATCGACGATGTCTGAACACCGTGCCCCGACCACGTCCGGTGCGGAGTCGAAGCCGGAAGGTGTCCGGTTGCAGAAGGTGCTGTCCAGGGCCGGGGTCGCCTCCCGCCGGGCGGCGGAGAACATGATCACCGAGGGGCGCATCGAGGTCGACGGCGAGCCCGTGACCGAACTGGGCCGCCGGGTCGATCCGGAGAACTCGGTGATCCACGTGGACGGCACCCGCGTGAACATCAACGAGGACGTGCAGTACCTGCTGCTGAACAAGCCGCGGGGCATCCTTTGCACGATGTCCGACGATCAGGACCGCCCGTGCATCGGCGACTACCTGCGGGAGCGGGACGGCAAGCTGTTCCACGTCGGCAGGCTGGACGTGGACACCGAGGGGTTGCTGCTGATCACCAACGACGGCGAGCTCGCGCACCGGCTCATGCACCCTTCGTACGAGGTGCTCAAGACCTATGTGGCGGATGTGCCGGGGCCGATCCCGAAGGATCTCGGGCGGCGGCTGAAGTCGGGCGTTCAGCTCGATGACGGGCCGGTGAAGGTCGACGGGTTCCGGTTGCTCGACGTCACCGGCCCGCGCGCGCTGGTGCAGATCACGCTGCACGAGGGCCGCAAGCACGTCGTGCGCCGCTTGTTGGAGCAGGTGGGGCACCCGGTGAAGCGGCTGGTGCGGACCGCGATCGGGGAGGTCCGGTTGAACAACGAGCGGCCCGGCGCGATCCGGAAGCTGGACCGCAAGGAGGTCGGTTCGCTCTACCGGGCCGTCGACATGTGATCTTGCCGCGGTCGCCCGTGGGTTCGTGGACCCACGGGCTTTTTGCCGCCCGGATTCATCGACGGCCGTAATTTTTTCAGTGTCGAGCGAAATTAACCCCGAAGCGCAGCTTTGCAGAAGAAGCTCGGAGGCATCATGCCTTGACGGTGCGACGTCCCACGAAAAGCCTTGCCACCGGCTCGACGTACCGCGCCGCTACCGGTCCGAGGATCGCCATGAGCAGCACGTACGCGGTGGACAGCGCGGCCAGTTGACCGTTGATGCCCTCGGCGACGGCCAAGCCCGCGATCACGATCGAGAACTCGCCGCGCGCCACCAGCGCGGCCCCGGCCCGGGCGCGGCCCAGCTTCCGGATGCCTTGCGAACGGGCCGCGAACCAACCGGTGGCGACCTTGGTGGCTGCCGTGACCACCGCGAGCAGCAGCGCGTAACCGAGCACCGGCGGGATCTGCGCCGGGTTCGTGTTGAGCCCGAACACCACGAAGAACACCGCGGCGAACAGATCGCGCAGCGGCTCCAGCATCCGTGTCGCGTTCTGCGCGGTAGACCCGGAGATCGCGATGCCCAGCAGGAACGACCCGACGGCGGCGGAGACTTGCAGCTCCGAGGCGATGCCGGCGACCAGCAGTGCCGCGCCCAGCAACCGCAGCAGGAACACTTCCGGATCGGGGCTGTCGACCAGCGCGGAGACGTAGCGGCCGAACTTCAGCGCCACCACCAGCACCACCGAGATCACGATCAGCGAAATGCCGACCGCGGTCAGCCCGCCCAGCAGGCTCACCCCGCCGAGCACCGCGGTGAGGATCGGCAGGTACAGCGCCATCGCGAGGTCCTCGAAGACCAGCATGGACAGCACCACCGGCGTTTCCCGGTTACCGAGCCTGCCGAGGTCGCCGAGGACCTTGGCCACGATCCCGGACGAGGAGATGTAGGTGACGCCTGCCATCGTCAACGCGCCGATCGGGCCCCAGCCCAGCGCCCAGGCCACCAGCGCCCCGGGCGCGGCGTTGAGCACGATGTCGACCAGGCCCGCCATCCAGGACCGTCGCAGGCCGGTGACCAGCTCACTCGCCGAGTACTCCAGACCTAACAGGAGCAGCAGCAGGACGACGCCGATTTCGGACGCGAGGTGGGTGAACGGCTCGATCCCGTGCAGCGGGATGACGCCGCCTTCGCCGAACGCGATACCGCCGATGAGATACAGCGGGATCGGTGAGATTCCGATTTTCCAGGCGAGGCGGCCGAGTATGCCGAGACCGAAGAACACCGCTCCCAATTCGATGAGGGAGATCGCCGTGTCGTGCACCGTGTTTCCTCTCGCCTGTCCGAGTGCCTGCCTGAGTTGTCCCTCGCGCGGCGCACGGGGCTACCCGCCCGGGGACCGCGTCCCCGGCCGTTGCGGACGACCTCGTTTCCCTCTTTGCAGTTGCGCTGATCCCGCCTGCGGGCTGCGCCGAGCCGCTCCTCGAGCGGGTGCCGGCTAGCCGCGCTCGAGAATGTCGCCTGCGGCGCGCAGACCGTCGGCGGTGCCGACGACGACCACCAGGTCGCCGGAATCGAAGAGGAAGTCCGGGCGTGGCGACGGGTGCACGGTTCCGCCGCGGACGACGGCGACGATCGACGCCGAGGTGCGGGTGCGCATCTCGGTGTCGCCGAGGGGGCGGCCGTCGTAGGGAGAGCCCTCGACGACCGGAAGCTGCCACGTGCTGATCCCGGTGACTTCGCGTTGCTGCTCGGTCAGTTGCGCGACCAGTTGCGGCGCACCCAGCAGGTTCGCCAGCGTGTTGGTCTCCTCCGAGGTCAGCCCGGCCGATGCGGCCACCTTGTCCGGGTCGTCGTGGCCGGAGACGATCAGCTCGTAGCGCCCGTCACGGTAAGTGATCACCCCGATCCGGTGCCCGGAACGGGTGACGAAGTCCTGTTGGGTCCCGAGTCCCGGCAGCGGGGTCACTGTGACGTCCACGAACGAAAGGGTAGTACACCTGTCAGCTCGTTCGGGTGTCCCGGTGCGGCGCACAAGGAACGCACGCGCCGTTGGCGACCGGGTGGTGCCGGGGCGGACGCGATTGGGTTCCGCTGGGGCGGGCCAGGCACAATGAGTGGTTGATCCGGCGTTGGGCCGGTGACGACGAAGGAGGAGACTCGACGTGGCACACGCCGAGCTTCGAGGGGTGGTGGCCCTCGACGGCCCCTCGGGCACCGGGAAATCCACGGTGGCCCGGAAGCTGGCTTCGGCGCTGTCGGCGTCGTACCTCGACACCGGGGCGATGTACCGGGCGGTCACGCTGGCGGTGCTACGGGCCGGAGTGGTGATCGGTGACGCGGAGGCCGTCGCGGGTGTCGCGGCGAGCGCGGTGCCGGTGATGGGGACCGATCCGCTGCGCCCGGGTGTGGCGCTGGATGCCGAGGACGTCGGCGAGGAGATCCGCGGGCCGGAGGTGACCGGCGCGGTTTCCGCGGTTTCGGCGGTCCCGGCCGTGCGCGAGCTGCTGGTGGACGAGCAGCGGCGGCTGATCCGCGAGGCGCTCGCCCGTCCCGGGGGCGTGGTCGTGGAGGGCCGCGACATCGGCACGGTGGTGGCTCCGGACGCCGGGCTGAAGGTGTACCTGACCGCGTCGTCGCAGGCCCGCGCGATGCGCCGCAGCACGCAGGACCGGGAAGCCGGGCGGGAATCCGACGTGGGCCGCGCGCACGAGGACGTCAGCAGGCGGGACGCGCTGGACTCCGGACGTGCGGTTTCGCCGCTGCGGATCGCGCAGGACGCGGTGGAGCTGGACACCACCCAGCTCGACGTGGCCGGTGTGCTGGAGCAGCTGTGGAAGATGGTGGAAAGCCGCGGATTGTTCGCAAGCGCGGAGGGAGCACGTTGAGCGCGATCGACCTGCCCGAGGGGTCCTCGTCGAAGCTGGCCCGGGTCGGTCGGCTCATCGCCACCACCGTGGTGCGCCTGCCTTACCGGGTGCGGGTCCACCACGCGGAGCGCATTCCGCGCACCGGCCCGCTGGTGCTGGTGGCCAACCACAGTTCGCTGGTGGACGGCCCGCTGCTGTACGGAATGTTGCCGCGCAACGCGGCGTTTTTGATCAAGACTGAGTTGTTCCGCGGTGCCTTGGGCTGGTTCCTGCGCCGGATCGGGCAGATCCCGGTGCGCCGGGGCGAGCCGGACCGCACTCCGCTGCTGGCCGCGGTCCGGGTGTTGCGGGCCGGCGGCCTGGTCGGGGTGTTCCCGGAAGGAACGCGCGGGGACGGCGACATGTCCAACGCGCAGCACGGCGCGGCGTGGCTGGCGCGGACCTCCGGCGCGCAGGTGCTGCCGGTTGCGTGCCGGGGCACGCGCCGACCCGAAGGCCGGGGCCGTAGGCTGCTACCCAGGGTGGACGTGCTGTTCGGCGAGCCGGTGGCGCTGCCGGCGGCGAAGGGGCGCGCCGGGTTGACGGCCGCGACCGATCAAGTCCGCGCTGAACTGGTCGGGTTGATCGCCGAGTTGGACCGGTTGATCTCCGATGCCCCCGAAGACGATGCGAGAGGGATGCGAGCGTGACCGAGGAGTCGGTGGGCGGCCCGGACGACCTGGGCGCGCCGCTCGACGGTGGCCTGGACGGCACCTGGTCGGACGAGTCGGAATGGCACGAGTTCGACGGCGTCGAGGACGACGAGGATTCCGCCGAAGGCGGGCCGCAGCCGGTGCTGGCGGTGGTCGGGCGCCCGAACGTGGGCAAATCGACGCTGGTCAACCGCCTGTTGGGGCGCCGTGAGGCGGTCGTGCAGGACACCCCGGGCGTGACCAGGGACCGAGTGGCCTACGACGCGCTGTGGAACGGCAGACGCTTCACCGTGGTCGACACCGGTGGCTGGGAGCCGAGCGCGAAGGGCTTGCAGGCGGCCGTGGCGAACCAGGCCGAGATGGCGATGTCCACGGCGGACGCGGTGTTGCTGGTGGTGGACGCCAAGGTCGGCGCTACCGCCACCGAGGAGGCCGCGGCGCGGGTGCTGCGCAGGTCGAAACGACCGGTGCTGGTGGCCGCGAACAAGGTCGACGACGCGCGCGGCAACGCCGACGCGGCCGCGTTGTGGTCGTTGGGACTGGGTGAGCCGCACCCGGTCAGCGGCCTGCACGGGCGCGGTTCGGGTGACCTGCTCGACGAGATCCTGGACGTTTTCCCGGACGTGCCGCACGAGCAGTTCGCCGTGGCGGGCGGTCCGCGCCGGGTGGCGCTGATCGGCAAGCCGAACGTGGGCAAGTCGAGCCTGCTCAACCGGCTGACCGGCCAGCAGCGCGCGGTGGTGGACGAGGTCGCAGGCACCACGGTCGACCCGGTGGACTCGATGGTCGAGCTGGACGGCGAGGTGTGGCGGTTCGTCGACACCGCGGGCCTGCGCAAGCGGGTCCGCACCGCCAGCGGCACCGAGTACTACGCCTCGCTGCGCACGAAGTCGGCGATCGAGGCGGCGGAGGTGGCGATCGTGCTGATCGACGCGTCCGAGCCGGTGACCGAGCAGGACCTGCGAGTGATCGGCACCGTCATCGAGTCCGGCCGGGCGCTGGTGCTGGCGTGCAACAAGTGGGATCTGGTCGATGCCGACCGCAGGCGGCGGCTGGACAAGGAGTTCGACCGCGAGATGAACCGGGCCCGCTGGGCCGAGCGGGTCAACGTCTCGGCGGAGACCGGGCGTTCGGTGGCCAAGCTGGCGCCCGCGCTGCGCACCGCGTTGCAGTCCTGGGACACCCGCGTTCCCACCGGCCAGCTCAATTCGTGGTTGTCGGACCTGGTGGCGGCGAAACCGCCGCCGGTGCGCGGCGGCAAGCAGCCGAAGATCATGTTCGCGACGCAGGCGCACCCGCGTCCGCCGACGCTCGTGCTTTTCACGACGGGATTCCTGGAGGCCGGTTACCGGCGGTTCCTGGAACGCAAGTTCCGGGAGACGTTCGGGTTCACCGGCAGCCCGGTGCGGATCTCCGTTCGGGTCCGCGAGCGCAAGGACGACCGGCGCAGCGGACGCCGCTGATCGGGCGAACTGGCGGGTACTGCACGCAGCCGAAGATGACCTTGCCGATAGCCTGCCCCTAGCCCTCGGAGCAGGGGAGGTGACTCAGGGTGCGAGCAGATCCCGCTGGGGGGAGCTCTGCGGTGCGGCCGATTCGGTTGGTGCTTGCCGATGACGAAGCGATGCTGCGGCGCGGCCTCCGGGTACTGCTGGAACACGACGGCGCGATCCGCGTGGTCGGTGAGGCCGGAGACGGCGACGAACTGGTGGCGGCGGTGCGCACGCACCAGCCGGACGTGGTGCTGGTCGACGTGCAGATGCCGGTCAAGGACGGGCTCGCGGCGCTGAGCGAGTTACGCGCGGTGCCGCGGCCGCCGGTGTCGGCGGTGCTGACCACGTTCGATCTGGACGACTACGTTGCCGAGGCGCTCCGGTTGGGTGCGCACGGATTCCTGCTCAAAGATGCCGAGCCGGCGGCGCTGGTGCGTGCGGTGCAGGACTTGGCCAGCGGTGGCGCGGTGCTGGATCCGCGGATCGCGGCGCGGTTGCTGCCGAAGTTCCGCACGCTCAGCGACACCGCGCAGGAAGTCCGGTTGGTGCGCGGTCTGTCGGCGCGGGAGCGGCAGGTGCTGGAGTTGTTGGGGGACGGGCGTTCCAATGCGCACATCGGTGATCAGCTCGGGCTGACCGAGGCGACGGTGAAGAGCTACGTCTCGACGGTGCTGAGCAAGTTGGGCGCGGAGAACCGGGTGCAGGCCGCTTTGATCGCGCAGCGCGTGGCCGGGCCAGGTGAGGGCGAGCGCCGTTGAGGTGCGCGCTGGCACGTGCCCGGCCGGTGGTGCTGGATGTGCTCGCGGTGCTGGTGCCTGGCGCGGCGGTGCTGCTCGCGGAGACGGATTCGTGGTTTTCGCTCCTGTCCGCATTGATCGCCAGTGCCGCGCTGGTGCTGCGGCGCTGGTGGCCGCGGCTGGCCGTGTTGCTGTGCCTGCCTGCGATGGCCGGTGGGTTGGGGTGGCCGCCGACGGTGGTGGCGTTGTTCCGGCTCGGCCGTGCCCGGTCCGGTTCGCCTTGGCTGGCGGGCTGGGTGTTGCTGGTGACCGTGGTGGCGGTGGTGCCGGTGCTGCTGCGCGAGTCGCTGGCGCTGCCGAACCTGCTGCTCACGCTGGCTTTCGTGCTGCTGGCAGCCAGCGGCCCGATCATCATCGGCACGTTGATCGCCACCCGGCAGCAGTTGACCGCGAGTCTGCTGCGGCTGCGGGAGGCGACCGAGGCGGAGTCGTACGCGAAGGCCGAGACCGCTCGCGCGGAGGAACGTGCCCACATCGCGCGGGAGATCCACGACGCGGTCGGTCATCACGTCACGTTGATCGGGGTGGAGGCCGCCGCGTTGGCCACCGTGAGCGAGGACGCCGAGGTGCGGGATTCGGCGAACCGGTTGCGCGGCATGGCGAAGGAAGCGTTGGGCGAGATGCGCACGACCCTGGGTTTGGCGTCCGGCCACCGGGCGGCGGTGAGCGTGCAGGCCATTCCCGAGCTCGTGGAACAGGCGCGCGCAACCGGCATCCGCGCGGAGCTGTCCGACGAAATGGAATCCGGGCTGCCGCTGCCTTCCGGGGTCGACCGGGCGTTGTACCGGGTCGTGCAGGAGGCGTTGACGAACGTCTCGAAGCACGCGCCCGGTTCCCGGGTCGCCGTGCGGTTGAGCCGCGCGGACGGGATGGTCCGCGCGGAGGTGCGCAACGACGCCCCGGAATCCCCGCCGCAGACCGGAAATGTGGCCGACATGGGTAGCGGTGCCGGTCTGGAGGGGTTGTCGGAGCGGGTTCGGATGCTCGGCGGCCGGGTGGAGGCGGCACCCACTGCGGAAGGCGGGTTCACGCTGCTGGCCGCGTTGTCGCTCGAGCCGCCCGGCTGATCACGCGCGCAGCCGAGTCGGCGACGAACCCACGGCGGCGCCGGTTCGCACGCCGCGAGTTTCGCGCTCATGAACCGGCACCGAGCGTCCGGCGCAGGAATTCGACCTGCAACAGCAGCAGATTCTCCGAGGTCGTCTCGTCGGTGGGCATGTGGCTCACCCCCGGCAGCGGCAGCATCGTGTGCGGCCGTCCCGCCGCGGTCAACGCTGCTGAGAGCCGCAGCGAATGCGCCGGGAACACGTTGTCGTCGACGGTGCCGTGCACCAGCAGCAGCGGACGTTGCAGGTTCGCCGCGTCTGAGAGCAACGAACTCGCCTCGTAGTTTTCCGGCTCGCTGTCCGGGTGGCCGAGGTAGCGCTCGGTGTAGAACGTGTCGTAGAGCCGCCAGTCCACCACCGGCGCGCCCGCGATCGCCGCGTGGAACACGTCCGGCCGGCGAAGCACCGCCAGCGCCGCAAGGTAACCGCCGAAGGACCAGCCGCGGATCGCGACCCGGCTCAAGTCCAGTTCGCCGCGTTGCTCGCCGAGCGCCTGCAGCGCGTCCACCTGGTCCTGCAGCGGTGGGCTCGCCAGGTCGGAGCTGATCGCGCGGTCCCAGGCCGGGCCGCGGCCCGCCATCCCGCGCCCGTCGGTGACGACCACGGCGTAGCCCTGGTCGGCGAACCACTGCGAAGTCAGGAATCCCTGCCGGCGCGCGAGAACGCGTTGCGCGTGCGGGCCGCCGTAGGGGTCGAGCAGCACCGGCAGCGGTCCTTGGTCGGCGCTGTGGTCGTGCGGCAGCAGCAGCGCTGTGCGCAGGTCGCGTTCGCCCAGCCGCAGCAGTTCGACGTTCGGCACGACCGCGGGTGTTTCCGGGTATGAGCCGATTTCGCCGAGCCGCCGCTGCCGGTCGCTCACCCGGAACGAGGTGTGCGGCCGATCCAACCCGGCCGAGGCGAGCACCAGCACGTTCCCGGCGCGGCTGGCCGAATGCACGCCCGGCTCGGTGCTGATGCGTTCGGCCCCGCCTTCGGTGCAGCGGTACACGTGGATTTCGGCCGGGTCCTGCCCGGAGGCCGTCACCAGCACGTCTTCGTCGATGTCGAGCACCGACCGGACCTGCAGCGACGCCGGTGTCCACGGGTCGTCGCCGACGAAGAGCCGGTACGCGCCGTCCTGCGGGGCGATCCGTACGACACGGCCGCCGGGGTGCCAGGCGGGCGAACCCGGTTTGATGTCGACCCAGTGCTCGTCGAGGTCGCGGTGCACTTCCCGGGTCCGGCCGCTGGCCGGATCGATCGCCAGCACTGACTGCACACGCTGATCGCGGCTTTGCACGGTGATCAGCGGGGGTCCGTGCGGACTCCAGTGCGCGGTCGCCAGGTACGGGAACGATTCCCGATCCCAGTCGACGTCGACGGCGCCGGATTCCAGGCTCAGCACGGCCAGCGCCACCTCGGCGTTCGAGGTGCCCGCTGCCGGGTAGCGCAGCCTCGTGGGCTGCTTGGCAGGCTCCGCCGGGTCGGCGAGGTACCAGTGCTGCACCGGGTTTTCGTCCACGTGCGCAGCGAGCACCGCGGTGCCCTCCGGGGACCACCAGTAGCCGCGGTGGCGGTCCATTTCCTCGGCTGCGATGAACTCGGCCGCGCCCCAGCTGACGGTCTCGCTCTCCGGCTCGGCCAGCGCCCGGTCGCCTTCCCCGTCCACGCCGATCACCCGCAGCGACCTGTCGCAGATGTAGGCGATGAACCGGCCGCGCGGGTCCGGGCGCGGATCGGCCACCGGTTGTTCGGCGGGAAGTTCGCGCACCTCACCGGTGCTCAGGTCGGTGTGGAACAGCCGGCCGGACAGCGTGAACGCCACGCACCGGCCGTCCCGATCGGTCGCGTAACCGGTGATGCCGGTCGCCCGCTCCCGGGAACGCTCCCGCCTGGCCTGTTCTTCGGGGGACACCGAGTCGTCGGTGAGCAGCTTCGCCGGGTCCGCGAGCACCCGCTCGGTCCCGCTCGCGGCATCCCAGACCCAGAGCGCGTTGCTGCGGTCGGTGCCGCTGTTGGAACGGAGGAACAGCACGGACTCGCCACCTGCGGTGACGGTGAAGTTCCGCGGCACGCCGAGGGTGAAGCCCTGGGTGCGCGCGCTGTGGCGGGGAAACGAGGGCGCGGACGGCATGACTGCACCTTGCCAGCTCGAGAAGGTCGGAGAGGAATCAGGTTGCGTCGGCGTGTCGGCCCTTGACACGCGCTGCAGCGCGGCGGAAGTGTGCACGCCGGGTGCTCTGGTGAGTTCGTTGCGTGGCTAGGAGGGCCGAGTGGCGATCCGGTGGCCCCGCGTGCGGGGATTCCTATTCGCGCTGCCGATCTTGCTGGCCACCGGGTCCACTGCAGCCGGTGGGGAACGGTCCACCGACGCGACCTACTACAACGACGCCGCGCTTCCGGCGGCGGATCCCTTCGTGCTGCGGGATCCGCGCAGCGGCGACTACTTCGCCTACTCCACCGAAGGCGCCGACCCCGGCCATCACTTCGCGATCTACCGCTCGCCGGACCTGGCGACCTGGCACCGGCTTCCCGGCGGCGCGCTGGACATGGCCGACGGGACGCAGTGGGGCCGGGACTGGTTCTGGGCGCCGGAGGTCTACCACAATCCCGAGACCGGGCGGTACTTCCTGTTCTACTCGGCGCTGCTGCGGGACGGGGTGGAGGAGAACTTCGGCCACGCCGACTTCGAAGAGCCCAGCAAGATCGGTGTGGCGGTCGCCGATTCGCCTGCCGGGCCCTTCCGCAACATCGCGCCCGAGCCGCTCGACTACCGGCCGTACGATCCGGACTACCACGACGTGAACGTCCTCATGGACGCCGAGCAGAAGAAGCCGCCGGCGACCTTGGAAGAGGGCCGGACCGCGCCGCTGGGCGTGTACCTGCCTTCGATCGACCCGAACGTCTTCTTCGACGACGGGCGCATCTACCTGTACTTCTCCCGCAACGCCTACCGGAACTGGGTGTGGGACCACGAACTCGGCAAGTACATCGAGGAGTCCAACGTCTCCGCGGTCGAGCTGGACGCGGACTGGTGGCACGACCCGAGCGGGACGACGATGCCGCGGATCACCCCGGATTACCGCGACGCGAACGGCTCACCGGCCGACCCGCCGGGCATCCGCAAAGACGGGTTCGCGCCGATCCTGGACTACGGTTCGGATCCGCAGGACTGGGAGAACGCCCACGTCAACGACTACGCCGAGTCCGGCGGCGAGAAGAAGGACCGCCGGTGGGCCGAAGGTTCCACGGTCCTCAAGACGCGTACGCGAGATGGGCGGCCGCGCTACTTCCTGACCTACTCGGCGAACAACTACCAGAACCGGTTCTACGGTGTCGGATACGCGGTGGCCGACAGTCCGCTCGGTCCGTGGCGCAAGAGCCCGGACAATCCTGTGCTGCAAGAGGATCCGGGTGCAGGGATGTACTCGACCGGGCACGGCAGCGTGATCGCCTCTCCGGATTCGTCGCAGCTGTACTACGTGCATCACGGTCGGCCCGCGACGGACACCCACCGGCGGCTCTACACCCAGCGGATGCGAGTGGCTCCGGACGCGTCTTCGCTGCTGATCGACGGCTCCACGGCGGATCGGCCGATTCCTTCCGGTGTCGCACCGTTCTGGTTGCGCACGGACCGGCCGCTGGTGGAGATGCGGGACGGCCGCGGGCGGGTCGGTTGGCGGGTGGACACTTCTTCCGGATCGGCGATGCCGTTGTCGAACGTGCTCAACCGGGTGCGGGCCGAGGTGGGACCGGGTTCCGGTGTGACCGTGGCGCCGTCGGCGAACGGCGCGGAATTGACCGGTTCGCCCCACGGCGTGGCCGCGTTGTCGTTGCAGTACCAGCGCAAGCAGGCGGGCGGCCAGTACGTCGACGTGCACGACGACGAAGGCACGGTCGCGGTGACCTTGCCGGTCGCCGACTGCACTTCGCACGTGCGCGGGCGCTCCGACGAGCTGCTGATCACCGGAGTGACCTGTTTGGACGGAGCCGAGGTTCGCGGGCCGGTGCGGCTGGCGCCCGGTGCGTCGCTGGTCGCGGTGAACTCGGTGATCGACGGCCCGGTCATCGCCCAGGACTCGGGCGCGGTGTGGTTGTCCGCGAGCACGATCAACGGCTCGGTTCGGGTGCGGGGAGCGCGTGGGCCGGTTCGGGTGGACGGTTCAGAGGTGCGCGGGGCGTTGACGCTGACCGGCAATGCACGCCCGGTCGTCGCGGGCGCCGAGGTGCACGGTCCGTTGAGCTGCCGGGGCAATGCGCCCGCGCCGGTGAATGAGGGGCGGCCGAACACGGTCCGCGGCGCGGCGACCGGGCAATGCGCTGACTTGTAGCGCTCGATTCTTCTTCTGTGGAACGGTTTTTGCCGTCTTCGCTCGGTCCCTGATGCCAGCGGCTCGTGCCCGATGCACATTTCCCGGCTTCTCGCCCGCAGGGAGTATTCGCCGGTGTGTCGGACGGGGGTCCGGCACCGCCGCTGCGCAAACTTCGCCTTGCCCGAAGTGATCGCACACCGCTTCCGCACGGCGGCGGTGAAGTCTGGATGAGAGCAGCCTGATGGATCTCACGGTCGTCGTTCCCTGCTTCAACGAACAGCGCGCTTTGCCGCACCTGCACGACGCGCTGTGCCGCGTCCTGCCCCGGCTCGCCACCGAGTACGAGATCGTCGTGGTCGACGACGGCAGCACGGACCGCACGCTGCCGCAGGTGCGAGCGCTGGCCGCCGTCGATTCCCGGTTGGGTTTCGTGTCGCTGAGCCGCAATTTCGGCAAGGAGGCCGCGCTGCTGGCCGGTTTGCAGCGCGCCCGCGGGCGCCGCGTCGCCATCATGGACGCGGACCTGCAACATCCGCCCGAGTTGCTCGGCCGGATGCTCGCGCTGCTGGACGACGGCCGTGATCAGGTGGTCGCCTGCCGGGACCGCCGCCACGAGCCGCTGTCCCGGGCATTGCCTGCGAAGGTGTTCTACCGGGTGTTCAACGGGTTCCGCGGGTTGCGGATACCCGCCGGGGCAGGGGATTACCGGGTGCTCTCGCAGCGGGCTGTGCAAGCGTTGCTGGCATTACCGGAGCAGCACCGGTTCTCCAAGGGTCTGTTCGCGTGGATCGGTTTCGACACCGCGCACGTGCCGCTGCCGCACGTGCCGCGGCGCGGCGGGCGGTCGAAGTGGAGCAGGCGAGGACTGCTCGAATATGCGTTGGACGGCTTCTTCTCGTTCCACCACAAGCCGCTGCGGTTCGCGGTGCATCTGGGCGCGGCACTGGTTCTCGGCTCGCTGAGCGGGCTGGTGGCCGGGGTGCCCGCGCTGTTCGCCGGAGTGCTCGCGGTGTGCGGCGTGCAGCTCGGCTGCCTCGGGCTGATCGGGGAATACCTGGGACGAATCCACCTCGAAACCAAGCACCGGCCGCATTTTCTGGTGAAGGAGACCGGTGGGCGGGCTGCCGACCGCGGGAGCGCTGTGCTCTGCGGCGCTTCCGCCGATCCGGTGCAGGGGGAGTTGTGGTCCGCATGATCGCCCGGTGGCCGCTGGTCCGGTTCGCCGGCGTCGGCGGGATCAACACCGCGGTGCACCTGTCCGTGTTCACGGTCGTGCGCCCGGTCTTGCCGTACTGGATGGCACACGCGGCGGCGACGGTGCTCGCGATGAGCTGCTCCTACCTGTTGAACTGCAAGTTCACCTTCGGGGTGCTGCCCTGCGCGCGTTCGTTGCTGCTGTACCCGGTTTCGCACGTCGGCAGCCTCACGCTGAGCACGGCTGCGATGTCGGTGCTGGTGGGAGTGGCCGGGATCGATGCGCGAGCGGCGACGTTGGCCGGTGGTGTAGTCGCGCTGCCGCTTACCTACCTGCTCAGCCGTGGCGCGCTCACCGGTGGCGTCCGGAAGCGGGTGACGGCATGAGCACTGTGGAAACCGCATCCGCCGATTCGGCCCGGGCCGGGTCGCGCTCGCGAGAGGTGCTGGCTGCCGCGGCGGTCGCCGTCGCGGTCGCACTGCTGGCTCAGCTGCCGGTTCTGGTGAACTCCGCGTTCTACTTCTGGGACGACAGTGCCGCGCAGTTCCTCCCGATGTGGCACGAGCTGGGGGAGCGGCTGCTCGCCGGGCAATGGCCCGCACTGCTGGAACCGGATTCCTGGATGGGCGGGAACATCGCGGGCGAAGCGCTGTTCGGGGTGTGGAACCCGCTGCACCTGGCTGAGTTCGTGCTCGTCGTCGCGGTCGGTGATCTCGCCGTGGCGGCCGCCTTGGTCAAAACCCAGTTCCTCGTGCTGCTGGGTGTGGGCACGCATTTGCTGTGCCGGGAATACGGGGCCTCGCGTGCGGTGGCGGCGGTGTTCGGCGTGGCACTGCCGGTTTCCGGCTTCGTCTTGTACTTCCAGGCGGCGAGCTGGGCCGGTGGCCTGATGGGACTGGCGTGGGTGCCGTGGGCTTGGTGGGCGTCGCGGCGCACGTGTCACCGGAGGGGGCCGCTCTGGGCGGCTTTCGCGGCCGGGTACCTGTGCGTGTCGGCCGGTGATCCGTACGCGGTGTTGGCCCTCGTCCTGGTTTTCGCCGGTTTGCTCGCGGAATTCCGGTTCATGCGGGTGTCCGGGACGCGCCGCATGTGCGTGCTCGCGGCCTCGGTGGGACTGACGGTGCCGCTGGTGTTCTGGCCGGTGCTAGCGACCACCGCGGTCGGCTGGCGAACCGGATTCGTGCTGTTCAACGTGGGGATGCTCGCGCCAGACCCGGGTGATCTGCTGAATCTGAGCCTGCCCGGGTTCGTGCCGCAGATCCGGTCGTTCGGTTCGTTCCGGATGACGGTGCCCGCGATGTACTTCGCCTGGTTCGTCGTTCCGCTGCTGGCTTGGCTCGATTGGCGTGCGTTCGCGCGGCGCGCAAGGGAATTCGCCGGGCCGTTGATCGTTGCCGCGTGCGCGGTCCTGCTGTGCTTGGGGCCTTCGCAGGTCGGCTTGTTCCGCTGGCCGTTGCGGCACCTTCCGTTGGCGTACCTGGCGTTGTCGGTCGTGTTCGCGGTCGTGGTGAGTGCGGGGCTGCGCAGGGACCGGGTGTGGTTGCGATGGTCTGTCACGGTCGGCGTTCTGGTGCTGTGCGGGTACTTGTCGTTCGCGGCGTGGCCGTCGCTGTGGTTCGCCTACGCCGTCTCGCTGCTGCTGACGGGCGGATTGCTCGCGATCGCGTTGCGGGTGCGCCTGATGCCGCTGGTGCTGCACGCCGGGACCGTTGTCGCACTGGTGCTCCAGCTCTGCTGGTTCCCGGCGAACCGCGACGTGGCCGATTACAACTTCCCGTCCGACGTTCGACGGCTGCGGGATGATTTCGCCGGACTGCGGACGGGCACCGTGGTGCAGATCGCCGATCGTGCGGCGATACCTCAGGAGGACATCGCTTCCGGAGCCGTCTGGCGCCATCTGCTGTTCGGCAACATGCACGCTGTGGCCGGAGTGCCGAGCCTGGTCGCCTACACCGGCATCGGGTACCGCGCGCTGCACGATCGGCTGTGCCTGGGCTACTTCGGGGCGCATTGCCCGGACGCTTACCGTCGACTATGGACGGTCGATGAGACCGGGGTGCCGCTGGCCGATCAGCTCAAGGTCCGGCACGTCGTCGTGCAGCGGCAGCTGATCGATGCTCCGGTGCCGCCGTCCGGCTGGCGCGTGGTGCAGCGCAACGACGTGGTCACGCGCTTCGAGCGGGTGGCGGCCCTTGCGTGGCCGGATGGCCGGGTCGGTGCGTCTCGCGGTGTCCGGGTCGAATCGGATGTCGAAAGGGGAACGCGAACTGAGGACGTGCGGTTCTCCGCGGTGGACCGCACCGGTGGACGGATCGTGTTCGCGCGGCTCGCCTGGCCCGGATACCAGGCCACTGTGGACGGAGCTCGGGTGCCGTTGCGTGCGACCTCGGCCGGCCTGGTCGAGGTTTCCGTCCCGCCCGGTGCTCGTGCCGGGAGTCTGCGGCTGACCTGGAGTCCGCCCGGCTATCCCGGCTGCCTGGTGCTCGCGGGGGCAGGGGCGGTGCTGGCCGTGCTGGGTTCGCGGAAGGCGGTGTGGTCGTGAACTTCTGCAGGTGGATCGCCGTGATCGTGTGTCTTGCCGTGCTGCTCGGACCTTCGGCGTCGGCGCAGCAAGCAGGACAGGCTCGTTACGTCCAGGTCGTCGCGCATCCGGACGACGACATCCTGTTCATGAATCCGGATCTGCTGACCTCGGTGCGTTCCGGAGCACCGACGACCACGGTGTACGTCACCGCGGGCGAGAGCGACGTGCGGCCATCGGAGCGTTACGCCGCTGATCGGCAGGCCGGCACGCGTGCCGCGTTCGCCGAAATGGCGGGCGTCGTCGATCGGTGGCGCTACGAGGTCGTCGAACTCGGTCCGCAACGCTTCGTCGAGGTGTACCGCTTGCAGGATCGGCCTGCGGTGCGGCTGGTTTTCCTGAACCTGCCGGACGACAACGATCCCCGGGTGGTCGGCGGAAAGCACGCTCTGAGTCGACTGTGGACCGACGGGGGCCGGACACGTTCGCTGCTGCCGCAGGGTTCCGGGTTGTCCGCTGCCTCCGAGTTCGACCGAGGCGACCTGATCGATGCCTTGGCCGCGTTGTTCCGGTGGCTCGACCCGACGGTGCTGCGTACCCAAGACCCGGCGCCGGACGTCCGCTACCAGTCGCATTGGCCCGAGCACGATCATACCGACCACGTGATGACCACCCGGTTCGCGCAGGCGGCGTTGCGGCTGCACGGAGTCGAGCAGGTTCGGTACTACCGCGGATACAACGTCGCGGACTCGCCGCCCAACCTGGCACCGGAAGTCGTGGCGGTGAAGCGTCGGATATTCGCGCGGTATGCGCAGCACGATCCGATGGTGAGCTTGGACGAACCGTACGCGACCTGGCTGCGCAGCATGCGGTACCGATGGCCCGCTGCGGCGGACCGGGCCGCACACGACCGGCGAGGCGCGGGCCGGACGACCCGTGCGCTCGGCTGTCCGAGTGATCCGGCTATCAATGATGATGTTAAAATAACCTGTCGTGCTGTGAACACGAAGCCCGCGGGCTCAGTCCACCGGGACCAGCCGCACCTCGGAGTGTTCGCGCATCGCCTCGACGAGCTCGGCGCCGGGGTCCCCGGCCAGCAGCACGTGCTCGAAGTCGCCGACCGGGGCCACCCGGTGCAGCGCTGCGCGGCCGACCTTGCTGGCGTCCATCATCAGCACCCGCGTGTTGGCGGTCGCGATCATCGCGCGTTTCACCAGCACGATCTCCTGCTCCTGGTGGAAGGTCATGGTCGCGTTCATCGCCGAAGTGGACAGGAACATGATGTCCACCGACAACCCGCTGATCATCTCCTGGCAGGGCAGCCCGATGTAGGAGTCGTGCGTGCGGGAGTACTCGCCGCCGATGCCGATCAGCCGGATGTCCGGCGATTCCCGCAGCGCCTCGTGCACTTGGCGGTAGTTGCTCACCACGGTCAGCGGACCGACGTCGGCGAGTTGCCTGGCCAGGGAAAGGCCGGTCGTGGAGTCGTCCAGCATCACCGACATGCCGGGTGTGATCAGCGGGAGTGCCGCGGCGGCCAGCGCTTCCTTCTCCCGGGTGTGGGTGTGCAGCCGGAAGTCGGAACTGCTCTCGAACACGGTCGATGGCTGGGCGGAGACCCCGCCGTGGAACTTGCGCAGCAGTCCGCGGCTGACCAGGTCGTCGATGTCGCGGTGCACCGTCATCAGGCTGACCCCGGCCATCGTCGACAACTCGGCGGCGCTGGCGAAACCACCGGCGACGACGTGGTCGATGATCTGCTGCTGGCGCACGAGCCGAGGGGACTGCTTCTTCGATGCGGACACCATGACCGTCATCTTGCCCCTTACCGGGGCCGGAACCAGAGTGCCGGGCCGGAGATGGGCAGAAATACCACTCGAGTCGTGACACTTAACCATCACGGTGTTAATTTGGGTCGCGAGCGAGCGGGAGGGTAGTGCGATGACGCAGCCGAACGGCGCGGCGGTGGCTGCGCACCGTGCTGTCGTTTTCGACATGGACGGCGTCCTGGTCGAGAGCGAACACCTGTGGGAGCGGATGTGGAGCAGGTTCGCCGCCGCGCGCGGCCGGACCTGGACGGCGCAGCAGACCCGCCAGGTGCAGGGCATGAGCGCGCCGGAGTGGTCGGCGTTCCTGGCCGGGTTCAGCGTGGCCGAGGACTCCGCCGCCGCGACCGAGCGGCTGGTCGTCGACGACATGATCGGCGCGCTGCACGGCGGTGAGATCGAGCTGCTGCCCGGTGCGGAGCGCATGATCACCGAGGTCGCCGCGCGCGCTCCGATCGCGCTGGCTTCCTCGGCGCCGCGCAGGCTCATCGATGCCGTGCTCGATCGGCACGGGCTCACCGAGTTCTTCGCCGCGACCGTCTCGAGCGCGGAGGTCCCGCGCGGCAAACCCAGCCCGGACGTGTACCGGGAAGCCGCGCGCAGGCTCGCGCAGGACCCGCAGGCTTGCCTGGCCGTGGAAGATTCCAGCAACGGGCTGCGCGCCGCCGCGGCGGCAGGCATGACCGTGGTGGCCATCCCCAGCCCCGACTACCCGCCCGCCGAGGACGCGCTGGCCGCGGCCGGATTCGTGGCCGCGGACCTGGACGAGGTCCGGCTGCACCTGCTCGACTCGCTGTCGGCCGCCGTCGCCGGTTGAGCCGCGCCCGTCGAACGAACCTCATCGAACGAAGGAGCCTCCGGAGATGACCAAGGTGCTCGCCGCGGGCGACCACTTCGTGGCTCCCGAGCTGTTCGTGGACGCGTTGGGCGCCCGTGCCGTTGGCCGCGACCTCGAGTTCGCCGAGTTGAAGCTGCCGTGGCCGGTGGAACCGTTCGGTCCCGTCGGCGGGGTCCGGGAGGCCAGCGGCACCGAGCAGCAAGTGCTGGAAGTGCTGGGCGGGGCCGCGGTGGCGATGACCCAGATGGCTCCGTTCACCGCCGAAGTGCTGGGCAAGAGCCCCGAGCTGAAGCTGCTCGGGGTCTGCCGCGGCGGGCCGATCAACGTCGACCTGCCTGCCGCCACCGAAGCCGGCGTGATCGTCAGCTACACGCCGGGCCGCAACGCCGCGGGGGCTGCGGAGTTCGCCGTCGGGATGATCTTGGCCGCGCTGCGGCGCATTCCGGCATCGGATGCC
This sequence comes from Saccharopolyspora galaxeae, assembly GCF_016526145.1. Taxonomy (GTDB): domain Bacteria; phylum Actinomycetota; class Actinomycetes; order Mycobacteriales; family Pseudonocardiaceae; genus Saccharopolyspora_C; species Saccharopolyspora_C galaxeae. The sequence continues at coordinate 109,764 of NZ_JADDUE010000014.1, read as the reverse complement.
GAGCTCAAGCAGGGCAACTGGCGCGGCGACTACTACGCCTACGACAACGCCGGGATCGAGTTGGCGGGTTCGACCGTCGGCCTGGTCGGTTACGGCGCCATCGGGCGCATCGTGGCCCGCGTACTGCACGCCTTCGGCGCGCGAGTGCAGGTCGCCGACCCGTTCGTGCGGCCGGAAGAGGCCGAGCACGACGGGGTGCGCTTGGTCGGGCTCGACGAGCTGCTGCGCAGCAGCTTCGTGGTGAGCCTGCACGCGCGGCTCACCGCGGAGACCGAGCACCTGCTCAACGCGGACAACTTGGCGTTGCTGCCGGAAGGCGCGGTGCTGGTGAACTCCGCGCGCGGTGGCCTGCTCGACTACGCGCCGCTGCCGGGACTGCTGAAGTCCGGCCGGTTGGGTGCGCTGGCGGTGGACGTCTACGACATCGAGCCGCCGCCGCGCGAGTGGCCGCTGTTCGACTCCCCGAACGTGATCACCACGCCGCACCTGGGCGGCGCGACCCGGCAGACCGCGCACCGCGCGGCGGACATCGTCGCCGGTGACGCGGCCCGCTTCCTGGACGGGCGGCGGCCGCGGTACGTGGCCAATCCGGAAGTGCTGGCACGGTTCGAAGGTCTACAGCCATGATCATCGGGGTGGACGTTGGCACTTCGGTGACGAAGGCGTCGCTGCTCGGACGCGACGGGTCCGCGCGGGTCACGCACAGCACGCGCAGCACGCTGCACCGGCTGCCGGGCGGCCGGGTCGAGCAGGACCTCGACGAGGTCTTGGACTCGGCGGTGCAGGTCATCCGCTCGATCATCGCCGAGGCGGGCGAGCGGGTGCAGGCGCTGGCGATCACCGGCCAGGGCGATGGCCTGTGGCTGCGCGACGCCACGGGCAGGCAGGTCGGGCCCGGCGTGTCCTGGATGGACGCCCGCGCTGCGGGTGTGCTGCAGCGTTGGGACCAGACGGGTGTGCGACGCGCGGTCCACGGCCTGACCGGTGCGGGATTGTTCCCCGGCTCGCCTGCGCCGCTGCTGGCGCACGTCGCCGAACACGAGCCGGATCGGCTGCGCCGCGCGGAAGTCGCCGGCTACTGCGTGGACGCGATAGTGCAGCGGCTGACCGGGGAGATCACGGTGGACGCTTCGGACGCGTCGATGCCGTTCCTGGACGTGCCCAGCCGCACCTACTCGGCTGCTGCGCTGGCCGCGTGCGGGTTGTCCGAGCACCGTCGGCTCTTGGCCGAACCGGCCCCGCCGGGCAAGTTGTTCGCGCTCGGCGCGCGCAGCGCCGAACTGCTCGGGTTGCCGTCCGGCCTGCCGGTTTCGGCGGGCCCGTTCGACCTGCCCGCGTGCGCGTTCGGCTCCGGCATCGACGCGGTCGGCGACGGTGCGCTGGTGATCGGCACGACGCTGGGTTGCCAGGTGCTGCGCGACGAAGTGGTCATCGACCCGTGCGGGGAGGCGGCGGGCATGTGGGTGGCCGGTCCCCGGCCGGACCGCTTCCTGCGGGTGATGCCCGCGATGGTGGGCACCGCGAACCTGGATTGGGTGCTGCGCATGGTCGGGGCCGAGGTGGCCGACCTGGACGCCATGCTCGGCGCCAGCCGCCCGGGCGCGAACGGGGTCTCGGCGCTGTCGTTCCTGGCGTCGTCGGGTGAGCGGGCGCCGTTCGTCGAGCCGCACGCGCGGGGCCAGTTCACCGGCCTGTCGCTGGAAACCACTCCTGCCGATCTGGTGCGCGCGTTGTGCGAGGCGATGGCCTACGCCGCGCGGCACAACCTGGAGGCGGCGGGCCTGACCGGTTCGGTTTCGGCCTGCGGGGGCGGGGCGCGTTCCGCGACCTGGGGTCAGATCTTCGCCGACGTGCTCGGCCGCCCGTTGCACGTGCCGCACGAGGCAGGCGTCGGCGCCCGCGGGGCGGCGATGACCGCGTGGGATGCGTTGGGCGAGCCGGTGGACCGCGAGCAGTGGGCGGCGGCCCGGCGCACGGTGTCGCCGGATCCTGCCGCGGCGGAGTTTTACGAGCGCGGGTACCGCGCATATCTGGAGTCGATCGACCGGGCGCGGCCAGTGTGGCGGTCCGAAGGAGGAGCAGCGCGATGACGCGACTCTACGACGATCCGGCGTCGTTCAGCGAAGACATGGTGTCCGGCTTCGTCGCCGCGAATCCCGGCTACGTGCGGGAGGTTCGCGGCGGCGTGGTGCGGGCGCGCAAGGCGCGCCGCGGCAAGGTCGCCGTGGTCACCGGCGGTGGTTCGGGGCACTACCCGGCGTTCTGCGGCGTGGTCGGCAACGGGTTCGCCGATGGGGCCGTGGTGGGCAACATCTTCACCTCGCCGTCGGCGGAGGACGCCTACTCGGTGGGCAAGGCCGCCGACAACGGCGCGGGCGTGGTGTTCTCGTTTGGCAACTACGCCGGGGACAACATGAACTTCGGGCTGGCCGTGGAACGGCTGGAACGCGCCGGGATCCGCGCGCACAACGTCGTGGTGACCGACGACGTGGCCAGCGCCGGTGCCGAGGACATCGCCAAACGCCGCGGTGTGGTGGGCGATTTCGTGGTGTTCAAGGTCGCCTCGGCGGCCGCGGAGGAGGGCTACTCGTTCGACGAGGTGGTCCGCGTCGGCGAGCACGCCAACGACCGCACCCGCAGCCTCGGCGTGGCCTTCGACGGCTGCACGCTGCCCGGTAGCTCGGAACCGCTGTTCGAGGTTCCGAAGGGGCGGATGGGCCTGGGCCTCGGGATCCACGGCGAACCAGGTGTGTCCGAAGTGGACATGCCGTCGGCCGCGGAGCTGGCCCGCACACTGGTGGACGGGGTGCTGGCCGAAGCGCCGGAAGTCGAGGGCACGCCGCGGGTGGTGGCGATCCTCAACGGGCTCGGCGCCACGAAGTACGAAGAGCTGTTCGTGGTGTGGAAGACCGCCTCCCGGCTGCTGGCCGAGGCAGGCGTGCAGGTCGTCGAGCAGGAGGTCGGCGAACTGGTCACCAGCCTGGACATGGCCGGTTGTTCGCTCACGCTGACCTGGCTGGACCCCGAGCTGGAACGGCTCTACGCCGCTCCGGCCGACAGCCCGGCCTACCGCAGGGGCAGCGTCACTGCGTCCGAAGTGGACGACCAGGTCGTCGAGGAGGCCGAAGAGGTCGTCGAAGAGGCCACCGCCCTCGCTCCGGAGGCGGGCAGGCGCACCTCGAAGGCCGTGGTCGCCGCACTCCGCGCGATCAGCGACGACCTGCACGAGGCGGAAGCCGAGCTGGGCCGGATGGACGCCGTGGCCGGGGACGGTGACCACGGTCGCGGCATGTCCCGCGGCAGCGCCGCTGCGGTGGAAGCCGGTGCGGCCGCCGCCAAGCGCGGAGCAGGCCCGGCCGCGGTGCTGGTGGCCGCCGGGGACGGCTGGGCCGCCAAGGCCGGTGGGACTTCCGGCGCGCTGTGGGGCGCCGGCCTGCGCTCCTTCGGCGACCTGCTGCCGGACGACCGCGCGGTGGCCGCGGCCGATCTGCTCGCCGGAGCGAAGGCCGCGCTGGCCGCGGTGCGCCGCCTCGGCCGCGCCGAGCTGGGCGACAAGACGCTGGTCGACGCCATGGACCCGTTCGTCGACGCGCTCGACGCGGCCGTGCAGGACGGGCAGGACGGGCCGCAGGCGTGGCAGCGGGCGGCCCACGAGGCAACCGCGGCCGCCCAACGCACCGCCGAGCTCACACCCCGCACCGGCCGCGCCCGGCCGCTGGCGGAACGCAGCGTCGGCACCCCCGACCCGGGCGCCACGTCTCTGGCGATGGCGCTCAACCAGGTCGCCGGGGTGCTGACGGCAGGAACCGAATCCGACGCGCAAGAGGTGAAGTGAGGATCATGACCGAGCAGAACGCTCCCTGGCGCATCATCGTCGGTGGCGACGACGCCGGGTACCAGTACAAGGAAGCCATCAAGGCCGACTTCGAGAAGGACTCCCGGGTCGCTTCGGTGACTGACGTGGGCGTCGGCTCCGATGAGCACACCGACTACCCGCACGTTGCGGTGGCCGCCGCGCGCAAGGTCGCCGAAGGCGAGGCCGACCGGGCCCTGCTGATCTGCGGCACCGGCCTCGGCGTCGCGATCAGCGCGAACAAGGTGCCGGGGGTGCGCGCGGTGACCGCGCACGACAGCTACTCGGTGCAGCGTTCGGTGCTGAGCAACGACGCGCAGGTGCTGTGCTTCGGCCAGCGCGTGGTCGGCATCGAGCTGGCGCGGCTGCTGGCTTCGGAGTGGCTGGACCTGGTCTTCGACGACAGCTCCTCGTCGGCGAAGAAGGTCGCGGCGATCAACGAGTACGACTCCGGCGCCGCGAGTTGAGCGAGCCGGTGCTGGCCGCCGAACGGGCCGAGGTCATCCGCGTCGCGCGCAAGATGATCGACGACCGGCTCGTGGTGGGCACTTCCGGCAACATCTCGGTGCGGTCCGGCGATCTGGTGGCGGTGACACCGTCCGGTGTGGACTACGACGCCATGCGGGTCGCCGAGGTCCCGGTGGTCGCGCTCGACGGCGAGGTGGTGGACGGCGAGCTGCCGCCCACCTCCGAGCTGCCGATGCACCTGACCGCCTACGAGCGGCACGGCGCCCACGCCGTCGTGCACACGCACTCGCTGCATGCCACCGCGGTGTCGTTGTTGCGCGACGACGTTCCCGCGGTGCACTACCAACTGGCCGAGTTCGGCGGTGCGGTGCGGGTGGCCGACTACGCCACCTTCGGATCCGAGCAGCTGGCGGAGAACGTGTCCGCGGCGCTGGCCGACCGGGGAGCGTGCATCCTGCGCAATCACGGCGCGCTCGCGGTCGGCTCGACGTTGCCGCGGGCCTACAACAGGGCGCGGCAGCTGGAATGGCTCTGCGAGCTGTGGTTGACCGCCAAGCGCGCCGGCGAGCCGCGATTGCTCGACGATGCGGAACTCGCGCGCTGTGCGGAGCGGTTCGCCGGTTACGGCGTGCACCGCGAATAGGCTGCGCGGCCGCCGCCCCGGACCCCCCAGGGGGCGGCGGCCGCGCTTCCCACTCAGCTGAACGACGAGTAGTAGACCGCGGCCATGTCCTCGTCACCGTGCCCGGCTTCGACGGCGCGGGCGAAGCGTTCCCGGATCGCGGCGGCGAGGTCCAGCTGCAGCCCCTCGGCGGCTTCGGCGATCAGACCGGCGTCTTTGAGCGCGCCGGAGAGCCCGAACGCGGGCGTGAAGTCCTTGTTCAGGATCGCTTTGCCCTTGAGGTGCGCGTAGGGCGAGTCGACGGCGCCGCCTTCGATGGCTTCCAGGAACCGCTGCGGATCGACCCCGAGGTTCTCGGCCAGCGCGATGGATTCGGACACCGCGTTGGTCAGCGCCAGCACCCAGCTGTTCGCGGCGAGCTTGACCCGGGTGCCTTCGCCGCCTGCGCCGGAGGTTCCCAGCCACATGGTGCGACCGCCGACCACGTCGAACACCGGTTGCGCGAGTCCCCGGGCGCTTTCCGGCCCGGAAGCCAGCACGACCAGCGTGCCCTGTTCGGCGGGTGCGCGAGTGCCCAGCACGGGCGCGTCGACCAGCGCGGTGGACCCGGCCACTTCGGCGACTCGCGCGAGGCCGTCCAGCCCGATCGTGCCCATTTGCAGCCACGGTGTTCCGTCGGGCAGTTCGGCGGCTGCGGCGCGGCCGGCTTCCACGGTCGCGTCCGCGTCGAGCAGCATCGTCACCAGCACGTCGGCGCCTCGTGCGGCTTCGGCGGGGCTGTCGGTGACGGTGGCGCCGTCCGCGGTGAGTTCTTCCGCGCGCGAGCGGGTGCGGTTCCACGCGCGCACCGCAAAGCCGCTGCTGAGCAGGTTGCGCGCCATCGGGGCGCCCATCGTGCCGGTTCCGAGGAAGGCCACGGTCGTCATTGCCTGCACTCCATCGTCGTCGGGTTTCGGCCCTGGCGATTGTCCGCGCCGGGCGGCCGCGGCGCCGAAGCCGGGAGCCGCGAAGGCACCGCTTACCGCGCCGTTAGGTTCCGCGCGGTGCCCACCTCGCGGTCGCAACCCGGCCAGAGCATCCGCGCGGATCACCGCAGGCGCAGCTCGGCTCGGCGGCCGCGAACTCCGCCCCGAATCAGGAGAAACTGCACTCCTCTCGAGCGCTCAGACGAGCATCCCGGCAATGGCCGCGCTGAGCAGGTTCGCCAGGGTGCCGCCCGCGATGGCGCGCATCCCGTACTGCGCGATCAGCGAGCGCCGCGACGGGACCAGCCCGCCGAGACCGCCGAGCAGGATCGCCAACGACGAGAAGTTCGCGAACCCGGTCAGCGCGAAGGTGATGATGATCGCGGTGTGCGGGTCGAAACTCGCCGCCTGCGGGCCGAAGTCGGTGAACGCGACGAACTCGTTGAGCACCAGCTTCTGCCCGACGAATCCGCCCGCGGCCACGGCCTCCGACCACGGCACCCCGATGACCCACATGAGCGGGGCGAAGACGTATCCGATCAGCCCCTCGAAGGTGATCTCCGGCAGGCCGAACAGCCCGCCCAGCGCGCCGAGGATCAGGTTCAGCAGCGCGATCAGCGAGACGAACGCGAACAGCATCGCGCCCACGTTCAACGCGAGCTTGAGCCCGTCGGAGGCACCGGTGGCCGCGGCGTCGATGACGTTGCGCGGTTTGGTCTCCAACGCTTCGCTGTCGTCGACGTCTTCGCTGCTGCGCGGCGCGGATTCGGTGGCGGTCGGTGCCGAGTCGTCCGGGGTCCGCGCGGAGTCGCCGGACTCGGCCGCGGGCTGCTCGGAGTCCGCGGCGAACGTCTTCGAAGGCGCCTTGCCGCGGCCGAATTTGCCCGCCACGTCGCCGAACGTGGTCGGCCGCTTGCCGTCCGCCGCTTCGGCGGAGCGCTCGGTCTCCGGCACGATGATCTTCGCCATCAGCAGCCCGGCGGGGGCGGCCATGAAGCTGGCCGCGATCAGGTGGTCCAGGTTCGCGCCCAGCAGCGCGTACCCGACCATCACCGATCCAGCCACAGTGGACAGTCCGCCGACCATCACGGCGAAGAACTCCGAGCGGGTCATGCCCTTCAGGTACGGCCGCACCACCAGCGGCGCCTCGGTCTGCCCGAGGAAGATGTTGGCGGTGGCGTTGAGCGACTCCGCCCGCGTCGTGCCCAGCACCGCGCGCAGCGCCCCGCCGACGATCCGCACCGCCCACTGCAGGATGTTCCAGTGGTAGAGCACCGCGGACAGCGAAGCGATGAAGATGATCAGCGGCAGCACTTGGAACGCGACCACGGTGCTGCCGTCGGTGGGCATCACCGGTCCGAGCAGGAAGTCGATGCCCTCCTTCGAGGAGTCGATCACCCGCTGCACGCCCGCCGAGACGGTGCTGAGCACCTGCTTGCCGGTTTCCCAGCGCAGCACCGCGAACGCGAACACGAGCTGGATGGCCAGCGCGCCGAACACGGTGCGCGGCCGGATCGCCCGGCGGTCGGTCGAGAGCGCGAACGCGACCAGCAGCAGCACCACCATGCCGCCGGCACCCCAGAGAACCTGCACGGCTGAACCGCCTTTCCGTCGATCGATTCGCGGGATGTTCGCATTCCGCCGCAGCCGTCGCTAGACCGGCTGCGGCACGGGAAATGTGGGAATGCCGACGATTTCCGTGCCGCACTCACGCTGACCAGCGGCGTTGGCATTTCCGCCTGCAAGGGGAATCAGCGCCTGCACGCGCGGAATCCGGCGCGGAAAACGGTGCGAACCAGCGCGCGTCGGTGCCGACCGCGGCGTGCTCAGCGCCGCACTCCGACACCGCCGAAGACGATGTGGTCCTGCTGCTCGTCGTCCAGCCGCTCGTCGGGACGCCAGTCGCCGACCAGCTGCGCGCCCGGCTCGACCAGCTCGAAGTCGCCGAACTGCTCGGCGATCCACGCCTTCGGCCGCGGCACGGCCGGGTTGCTGCTGCTGGCGAACAGCTTCGTCAGCTCGGCGAGCTCGTCCTGCCGCGCGTCGTTGGCGGCGCTGGTGATCGCGATCATGCTGCCGGCAGCCAGCGGTTCGCGGTAGCTGGCGACGATGTCGGCAGGCCGGTCCTCGTCCGGGATGAAGTGCAGCAGCGCCAGCATCAGCACCATCACCGGCTCGTCGAAGTTCAGCAGCCGCGTCGTTTCGGGATGTGCGAGCACGTGCTGCGCGTCGCGCGCGTCCGCGGCCACGATCGTCGCGTGGCGATTCTCCTTGAGCAGCAGGTCGCTGTGCGCCACGGCCACGGGTTCGTAATCGACGTAGACGACCGGGCAGGTGGGGTCGACCGCGTGCACGATCTCGTGCACGTTGCCGACGGTCGGGATTCCGGAGCCCAGGTCGAGGAACTGCCGCACACCGGCGTCCAGCGCGTGCAGCACGGCGCGGCGCAGGAATGCGCGGTTGGCTCGGGCGGAGGTGCCGAGACCCGGATACACCCGTTCGGCCTCGCGGGCGAACGCCCGATCGGAGGGGAAGTTGTGTCCGCCGCCGAGCAGCGCATCGTAGACGCGAGCCGCGCTGGGCGTGTTGATGTCGACGTCCTCGGGAACCCACTGCCGGTCCATCCCCGCTCCTCCGATCGCCTCGTGAATGCGGTTCAGGATGCCGCAAACCGCGTCGCGATCGGTCTCGGGATGATCACGAAGTGGCGGTGCGTCAGGTCCCGTCGTCGATGGCCGGGTTGTCCTGCGTGGAGCGTTCGGCGGCGATGCGGACGCAGCGCATGCACGGCATTCCGGTGGATTCCTCGATCAGCGACGGATCCAGCGGCATCCCGCACAAGGTGATCAGCACGCCCCGCGGGGTCCAGGCGGCTGCGTGCACCACGCGGGAGCGTTCGCCGACGACACCGGCGCGGTAGCGCACGTTGAGCACGGTTCGTTCGGGGGGCGGTTCGGCGCCGAGCACTTCCGGCTCGGATCCGGATTCGCGGGATGCGGACACGTCTATCACCTGACTTGGTAACGGTAGGTGATCGCTTTCTCCGCAATCTACGGCTCTCCGGCACTATGGAGTGACAGGCTTGTGACAGTGCGCGCACCGGGTGCCACACCAACGTGTGTCACCTAGTCTGGTGTTCCGCAACGGACGTGGACGGAAGGAGCACGGTGGCTCGGCCGGATCAGGGACTCGCCCTCGGTGAGCGGGTCGCGATGGCGCGGAAGGTCGCCGGGCTCAACCAGCAGGCGCTGGCGCAGCGCGCGAACTACAGCACCAGCATGGTCCGCGCCGTCGAACAGGGCAGGGAGCCCGGTTCGCCCGCGTTCGTCGCCGCCATCGCCCGCGCACTCGGCATCGAGCCCGAAGAGCTCTACGGCCAGCCGTACCGGCAGACCCTCGACGACGACGGTGGCGTGCCACCGGGTTTGACGGAACTGCGCACGCTGTTCGCCGAAGGCCGCTACGCGGCATCGCTGGACCCGGGACCACCTGCGGAACTGGCCGCCGAACTCGCCAAGGCGAGGAGTTTGCGGCACTCCGACCGGGCACGTCAAGGCATCGAGCTGACTCCGGCGCTGCTGCGCAGGCTGGGCGGCGCGGTGCGCGAGGCCACCACGGACTCGGCGCGCGAACGCGGCTACCGCCAGCTCGCGCAGGCATACGCCAACACCGCGCAACTGCTCTACCGGTTCGGGTGGATCACGCTGGCCACCCAGGCGGTGGATCAGATGGAGAACTCCGCCGAACGCAGCGACGATCCGCTGCTGGCCGCGCACGCCGCTCAGCACCGCGCGCTGATCCTGATGTCCTGCGCGGCCTACGACACCGGCGCGAAGCTCGTGGGGCATTCGCTGAACCTGTTGGCGGCGCGGCCCGAAAGCGAGGAAGTGCTGGCACTGCGCGGATCGGCGCACCTGCGCGGTGCCATGATCGCGGCGCGGGACTGCGACGTGGCCCGGGCTCGGGAGCACATCGCCGACGCCCGCGCGATCGGTGCGCGCCTCGGGCATTGCTCGAGCGCTTACGACACCAACTTCGGCCCGGGCAACGTCGAGATCCACGATGTCGCGGTCTCGCTGGAAGCGGGTGATCCGGGTCGCGCGGCCCGCGACGGCTTCGCGCTGGAACTGCCCGATGACATGCCGGCCAACCGCATCGGCCACCACTGGCAGGACGTGGCCCGCGCCTGGGTGCTGGCAGGCGACCACGGCAACGCGCTGCGCGCGCTGAACAACGCTCGCCGCATCGCGCCGCAGCAGACCCGCTACCACCCGCAGGTGCGCGAAACCGCCCGCGCCATCGCCACCGCGGAGCGCCGCAAGTCCGACAGCATCGCGCACTTCACCAACTGGCTCGGCCTGAAGGTCTGAGCCGTTCGGCACCGCAACGCACAACGCCCCGGAAACGCGCACGGCTTCCGGGGCGTGGCAAGGAGTTGTGCCGTTCAGTGGTGGTAGCGGCCGTCCTTGATCGCAAACAGGAACGTCGACCACTGCTCACCGTTCGCGGTGAAGTGCCCGGCGGCGCGGTCCTTGGTGTCGCGAACGGCAGCACCTCCGTCGGCGGTTCGGCTGATTTCTACGCAGTTGTCGTTCGGTCCCGAGCGGGTGGACTTCTTCCAGCGGGTGATCGATGTCTTCATTTCCGGTCGTTCTCCAGTCGTAGAGGAACGTTGGACCGCGGAAGTGCTCAAGATGGATCGTGGGCGCGCTTGCTCGAACTCGAACAGCACGAACGCGCCATTATGCGCGAGCGTCCATCGCATGGCGCTGGCGGGAAGTACGTGCAGTGCGACGCTCGGACCGTCCGCGCCCCACCTCCACCGCTCCAACGGCAAGGAGTGAACGGACTGTTCGTCCCACTAGATTGGTCGAACGGTCCGTTCACTCGGCGCGGTGCTGCGGCGCTGGCGAGGTGTGGAGGCCGCTGCGCAGCGGTCGGCCCGCATTCGGCACCCTTGGAGGCATGGTCAGCATCAAGGACGTCGCCGAGCGCGCCGGGGTTTCGGTGGCGACCGTGTCCAACGCGCTCAACCGGCCCGACCGGGTTTCGGTGCGTACCCGCAGCCGGGTGCAGTCCGCGATCGACGAACTCGGCTACGTCCGCAGCGAATCCGCCCGCCAGCTCAGAGCCGGGCACAGCCGGATGCTGGCGCTGCTGGTGCTCGACATCGGCAACCCGTTCTTCGTCGACGTGGCTCGCGGTGTGGAAGCCGCGGCGCGGGAGCAGCAGCTCGGCGTGATGCTGTGCGACTCCGCGCAGGATCCGGCCGCCGAGGCGCTGTACCTGTCGCTGTTCGCCGAGCAGCGCGTGCGCGGCGTGCTGGTCACGCCTGCCGACGAGCACGGCACGAGCTTGGATTCGTTGCAGCGGCAAGGGATTCCGTCGGTGCTGGTGGACCGGAAGATCTCCAGCGAGCGGTGCTGTTCGGTCTCGGTCGACGACGTCGCCGGGGGAGCGCTGGCGGTGCGGCACCTCGTCGATCACGGGCATCGGCGGATCGCCTACGTCAGCGGATCAGCGCACCTGTCGCAATGCCGGGATCGCCATGTTGGTGCGCTGCAGGCGTTTCGCGACTGCGACTTGGACGAAGATCTGCTGAGCACGATCGAGGTACCGGCGCTGGACGTGGCCTCCGGGCGCGACGCCGGCTCGCGGCTGCTCGGTCGGCCGGACCGGCCCACGGCGGTGTTCTGCGCCAACGACCTGCTCGCGCTGGGGTTGTTGCAGGCGCTGTTCGCCGCGGGCGTGCGGGTGCCGGAGGACATCGCGCTGGTCGGCTACGACGACATCGAGTTCGCCTCCGCCGCTGCCGTGCCGCTCACCTCGGTGCGCCAGCCCGCCTACCGCATCGGGCACAAAGCCGCCGAGCTGCTGCTGGCCGACACCGCCGACGCCGAGCAGCACGTGCACCAGCAGGTCGTCTACGAGCCGGAACTGGTGGTCCGCCGCTCCTCGCTGGCCAAATCCGCGGACTGAGCCGGAAACTTCCGCACGCTGCTGCGCCCGACACGCCCGCGCCACCGCAGAACTTTCCGAGTGAACGGAACTTTCGTCCCACTAGATTGGTCGAAGAGTCTGTTCACTCCAATTCGGCACGGGGTGGTGTCCCCGGATGGTGGTTGATCGGGCGAGTCGGCAGGTCTAGCGTCACGGCGATTCGGTGTTTCGCGGGCGTGTGTCGGGACGTTTTCGGTCGGCGGGCGGCATTCAAGGGCGAATGGGGGAGTGGCTCCGATGGACATCGCTGCAAGCAGTGCGCCGGAGGAAGGCGCGGACTCCGGCGCGACCGGCGGCAAGCCCAGCCGGAAGATCTGGAAGTGGACCGCGCTCGCCTCGATGGCCTCCTACATCGACGCGGGGTCGATCGTCGCCGCGGCGGCCGGACTGCCGCTGTGGGAGAGCTATCTTGGGCTCGGCGCCGGCACCGTCGGCCTGCTCACCGCGTTCAGCTCCAACGCGATCTCCGCGGCCATCGGCGCGCTGATCGGCGGCAGGCTCGGCGACCGGTACGGCCGCAAGCGCATCTACGCCTGGGACCTGCTGGTGTTCGCGTTCGGCATCCTGTGGATCGTGTTCGCGGTGAACACGCCGATGCTGTTCGTCGGCTACGTCATCGTGGGGCTCGCGGTCGGTGCCGACCTGCCGACCTCGCTGGCGCTGATCGCCGAGTTCTCGCCCGGTCGGTCCCGCGGCAAACTGATCGGGCTGACCCAGGTCGCCTGGAGCCTGGGGCCGCTGGTGACCGCGCTGCTGGCGTTCGCCTTGGCGCCGCTGGGATTGCTCGGCGTGCGCATCGTGTTCGCGCACCTTTTCGTGGTCGCAGTGGTCACCTGGTACCTGCGCCGGAGCATGGTCGAGTCCGCGCATTGGGTGCGTGCCCGCGAGCGGGCCCGCGACGCCGGGAACCCGGTGGCGCTCGGACGGCTGCGCGACCTGTTCACCGGGAACAACCTGCGGGCGCTGGTGTTCACCGGCGCGATCTACGTGCTGTGGAACACCGCGGCGGGAACCGCGGGCGCGTTCCTGCCGTACATCCTGCAGCGCGCCGGCAACGCCGATCAGGCGACGAGCGTCGGGATCCAGGTCCTCAACTACGCGCTCACGATGCTCGCGGTCGCCTTCGGCTTCATGCAGCTGGCGGACGGGCGGCGGCGCCGGACCGTTTTCGCCGCCGGATCCCTCATGCAGGTGGCGGCGTTCGGCTGCTTCGTGTTCCTGCCGATCGGGACCGGAGTGGCGGTGGCCAACGTGGCGCTGTTCGGCATCGGCGCGGCGTTCGCCGGCGAGTCGTTCTACAAGCTGTGGTCGCAGGAAATGTTCCCCACGATGTTGCGCGCCACCGCGCAGGGCCTCACGTTCGCGTTCGCCCGGATCTTCCTGGGGTTCTGGAGCCTGTTGGTGCCGCTCATGATCGCCTCGTCATTCGGGGTGGCGGGCATGTCCGCGATCATGATGGGGATGCTGGTGCTGTTCTCCGTCATCGGGCTGCTCGGGATGCCCGACTCGGCGGGCCGCTCGCTGGGCGAACTGGAGCAGGGACCGTCCACGCCGGGCACCGCCGAAGGTGTTGAATCGAACCGGTAAAATGATCGACTCAGCGTAGTCGAATTGCGCATGATTCCCTCGATCGAATGGCTTTCCATTCATTTTCCTGGGCGTCGCCGAGAAAGTCGCTTAATTGTTACCGGCGGCAATGCGCCAAATCTCCGATGGCGCCGCGGCCTCGACGTTCAATCGATCCGTACGGCCCACATTTCTTCGTGCGGAGGGTTCCATGCGTCAATTTCGGGGGGCTGCTCGCAGGTTCGCGGCAGCCGTAGCGGTCAGCACCGTCGCCGTCGGCACAGCGATGATCGGCACACCGGCCTACGCCGCGGAAGCGCACTACGCGGCGCTCGGCGACTCCTACGCCTCCGGTACCGGCACCAGGGAGTACTTCGAGGACAGCGGCGACTGCCAGCGCGGCCCCAAGGCGTACCCGCAGCTGCTGGCGGACGCGAACAGCCCCGCGTCGTTCGAGTTCGCCGCTTGTTCCGGGGACACCACCGACGACCTCAACGCCGGCCAGCTCGGCGCGTTGTCCGCGGAGACCACGCTGGTCACGGTGCAGATCGGCGGCAACGACGTCGGGTTCGCCAAGACCATCAGCAGCTGCCTGCTCGGCAGCGACGAGGGCTGCGCCTCCGCGGTCGCCGCGGGCGAGGCCAAGGCGCGCGACGAGCTGCCCGGCAAGCTCAAGACCACCTACGACAACATCCGCGCGGCCGCCCCGAACGCGGAAGTCGTGGTCGTCGGCTATCCGCACGTCAACGAGCTCGGCGACTGCGACATCCCCGGCTACACCGAAGCCAAGCGCAAGAGCATCAACGCAGGGTCGGACGTGCTGGCCGAAGTGATCTCGGCGCAGGCGGAGTCCGCCGGGTTCAGCTACGCCGACCCGCGGGAGAACTTCGCCGGGCACGGGGTGTGCGGCGGCTCCGAGTGGATCAACGGGCCGAGCAGTCCGCTGACGGAATCCTTCCACCCCAACGTGGCCGGCCACGCCGAGGGCTACCTGCCGACCGTGCAGTCGATCACCGGATGACGCGCTGCTCCGGCGCTCGCCGCTCGCGGGCGCCGGAGCCCGGCTCGTTGACGGCGGGCTCGGGTGCGATCGGCGCGTCCAGCCAGCGGCCGAGCCGCCGCACTCCGGCGTAGCCGAGCGCGGCGGCGGACCCGAGCGCGGAGAGGATCACGAATCGGCGCACTGCGGAACTTCCTTCCACTCGTGCGGAACGCTGAGGTGGTGCGCGGTGAGCATCACCGCGAGCGCCTCGGCGAGCTCGTGCCACTCCTGCTGCAATCTGCGCCGCTGCCCGGGATCGCTTTGCTGCACGGTCTCGATGACCTGACGGATGCTGGTCGGGGCGTAATAGGTCACGTCGACTCCATCGAGTGGGCGGGTGCGGGCCGCCGGGTTTGCCGAGATCGGAGGCGGACGCTACAAGATCCGCGCACCGGCTCGGGCCGATCGACCCGCGCTCCACTCGGATGAGTGATCAGGCGGCCTACCGCCAGGAGTCCCGTGCTCGAGACGGGCTGAACCTCTTGCGGTTCAGCCGACGCACCAGGAGTTCCGGATCAGGAAGCGGGCGCGGGTTCCGGCGATCCGGCGAACGGGATGCTCTGACCGGCGGTTTCGCCGGAGACGCCCGCCGGGTGCTGCCACAGGCCCTTGCGCTGCAGGATCGGCAGCACGCCCTCGCCGAACCAGTACGCCTCCTCCAGGTGCGGATGACCGGAGAGGATGAACTCGTCCAGGCCCAGCGCGTGGAACTCCTCGATCCGTTCGGCGACCTCGGCGTGGCTGCCGACCAGCGCGGTGCCCGCGCCGCCGCGCACCAGCCCGACCCCGGCCCACAGGTTCGGGTAGATCTCCAGATCCGAGGCGGAGCCGCCGTGCAGGTCCAGCATCCGGCGCTGGCCCTCGGACTCGCTGCGGTTGAGCCCCGCCTGCACCTTGTTGATCGTGTCCCGGTCCAGCGCGCCGACCAGCCGCTCGGCCTCGGCCCAAGCCTGCTCGGAGGTGTCCCGGCTGATCACGTGCAGCCGGATGCCGAACCGCGGTTTGCGCCCTTGCGCAGCCGAGAGCCCGCGGATCCACTCGATCTTCTCGGAAACCTTCGCGGGCGGCTCGCCCCAGGTCAGGTAGACGTCGCTGTGCTTGGACGCGACCGTTCCGGCCGCAGCGGACGAACCGCCGAAGTAGACATCCGGCACCGGGTCCGGGGTCCGGGTCAGTTCGGCGCCTTCGACGTGCACGTGCGCACCGCTGAAGTCGACCCGCTCACCGCGCCACAACCGGTGCACGACCTCCAAGAACTCGTCGCAGCGCTGGTAGCGGCCCTCCTTGTCCAGGAAGTCGCCGTAGGCGCGCTGCTCGTGGCTTTCGCCGCCGGTGACGACGTTGAGCAGCAGGCGCTTGCCGGAGTGGCGCTGATACGTCGCGGCCATCTGCGCGCCCAGCGTCGGCGAGAGCAGCCCGGGGCGGAACGCGACCAGGAACTTCAACCGCTCGGTCACCTCCGCGAGCATCGCGGTGGTCAGCCAAGCGTCCTCGCACCACGCGCCGGTCGGCGTCAACGCCCCCTCGAAGCCCAGCTGCTCGGCGCTGCGCGCGATCTGGCCGAGGTAGCCCAGCGTGGCCGGGCGCGATCCGGCGGCGGTGTGCGTGGCCACGCCGTGCCCGCCGCCGACCAGGTAGCGGCTGTCGCCGTAGGTGGGCAGGAACCAGTGGAAGGTGAGTGACATCAGGCTTTCTCCCGAGAAGTGGTGGGGCCGCGTCGTCCGGACGGGGCTCGGCCGGTGCGGCTCATCGCGCGGGCGCAGCACCGGGTGAGCGGTCTGTTCGCTCAGCTGGATCGGTCGAGCTCGGCACCGCCGATCACGCCGAGCGCCCGAGCACGCTGTCGTGCGGGACGCCGTCGAGGGCCTTGTGGAACTGCTCCAGCACGTCGTCGAGCGGGCCCGCGCTTTCCTCGTGGATGGTGAGGTCGTCGCCGGTCACGGTCAGATGCTTGTCGATCAGGAAGAAGCTCTGCACCACGTGCCGCGCGCCGAGCGAACTCACCACCGGGCGCAGCGCGTAGTCCAGCGCCAGCACGTGCGCCACGCTGCCGCCGGTGGCCAGCGGCAGCACCGCCTTGCCGCCGAAGCCGAACTGCGGCAGCAGGTCCAGGAAGACCTTCAGCAGCCCGGAGTACGCGGCCTTGTAGGTCGGGGTGGCGAGCACGACGCCGTCGGCGCGGCGCAGCTGCTCGACGGCTTCGGCGATCTCGGCGTCCGCGGTGTCGGCGCTCAGCAGCGCTTCGGCGGGCAGCGTGCGCAGCCGCAGGTGCTGCGCCGGGCGGCCCTCGGCGGTGAGGCGGCGGGCGAGGTGGTCGGCTACTCGTTCGGTCTTCGAGGTCTTCGACGGGCTGCCGGAGATGACCAGGACGGTGGACACGGGTTCTCCTCACCAGGAACGGCCGGTGGGGTGGGCGCGCACCGGCGGTCGAATGACTGTCCACAAAGGAGAGAACTGCGCGCGGGCGCCGCTCTCAGTCCCGGCAGCGACAGCCCTGCGTCGCCACGCGCAGCAGATCCACGTGGCGTCGTCTGGTGAACAGGGCGGGTAGCACGTCGAGCATCGCAACACCGGCCCGGAAAAAGTGTCAACCGCCGGGAACGCAATCCCAACCGGCGGAACCGGGATTTGATCAGTCCGCCGCGCCCCGGCGCAGCCGGGCCACCCGGCGCGGCGTCGGCCACTTGACGTGGCTTGCCCAGCCCAGCTTCTCGAACAACCAGATCACCCGCGCGGAGATGTCCAGCTGCCCGCGCCGCACCCCGTGCCGGGCGCAGGTCGGGTCCGCGTGGTGCAGGTTGTGCCAGGACTCACCCATGCTCAGCAGCGCCAGCGGCCAGAAGTTCGCCGCCTTGTCCCGGCTGCGGAACGGCCGCTCGCCGATGATGTGGCAGATCGAGTTCACCGACCACGTCACGTGGTGCAGGAACGCCACCCGCACCAGCCCGGCCCAGAAGAACGCCGTCCACGCGCCCCACCAGCTGCCGGACACCGCGCCACCGATCACCGCCGGAAGCAGCAGCGTGGCCAGCGTCAGCGGCCCGAACAGGCGGTGCACCAGGCGGATGTCGCGGTCGTTCATCAAGTCCGGGGCGAACCGTTCCCGGTTGGTGAGATCCCGCTCGAACAGCCACCCCATGTGCGCATGCCAGAACCCCCGCGCCAGCGCGACCGGCGAGGTGCCGAACGCCCAGGGCGAGTGCGGATCGCCCTCGCGGTCGGAGAACGCGTGGTGCCTGCGGTGATCGGCGACCCAGTGCATCACCGGGCCCTGCACCGACATGCTGCCCGCCACGGCCAGCGCGATGCGCAGCCAGCGCTTGGCGCGGAACGCGCCGTGCGTGAAGTAGCGGTGGAAACCGACCGTCACGCCGAGGATCGTGATCACGTAGAACCCGCCGGCCAGTCCCAGGTCCCACCACGTCAGGCCCCAGCCCCACAGCAGCGGCACCGCCGCCAGCAGCGCCAGGAACGGCACCAGGACGAAGATGTAGACCGCGAAGTGCGCGGCCGAGGACCGCTGGCCGGACATCAGCGGAGGACGGCGGCGGGCTCCTGCTGCCTCGGTGAGTGCTGCGTCGTCGGTGAGTGCTGCTTCCTCGGTGAGTGTTGCGTCCGCAGTGGCAGCAGCGGTCTCGGTGCGTGCCGGATCCGCGGTACGAGCGGGCTCATCGGAACTGCCGCCGGTGGCGGAGAACTGGGGGCTGACCATCGCGCGCTGACCTCCCGGACTGGCGAAATGTCGGGAACCCACGTTCCTGGTACCCGGCCACCTCGGGCAACGAACCCGGACTCACACGATGGTGAACAGTGCGGGCTCAGTGCGTGACGACCTGCGCGAGCAACGTCGAGAACGCCTCGCGGTCCACCGTCGCCGGGTCGTCGGCCAGCCACTCGCCGAGGTCGCAGACGAAGTCCTCCGGAGTGGATGTCTCCAGCACCGCGTCCGCGTCCGGGTCGCCGATGGTGATCTCGCCCGCGCGGTTCGGGTACAGCAGCAGCACCCCGCGGACCTCGACTTCGGGCAGCAGCGCCTCGAACGCCGCGACGCCCTCGGCGAGGCGGGTGGTGCCGCCGCGGAACAAGTGGCCGTTGCGGTAGACGGTGCCGTCGTCGTCGACCTCGTAATGGCCGGGCAGCCAGCGCTTGGAGTCCACCAGCACGAGCCGCCGCCCGCACAGCACAGCGTGATCGACGTCCGCGAACACCGAGCCCGGCCAGGCCAGTCCGTGGAAGATCCGCGCGCCGGGCAGCCGGGTCAGGTGATCGGCGAACAGCTCCGCCGAGTGGCGCTTGACCGCCTCGTCCGCGGCGACCTCTTCCTCGGCCGTGCCGCCGAAGACCACGCCGCAGAAATCGGCGTCGAACAGCCTGTCCGTGCGCCGCGACTCCAACAACCGCCGCAGCAGCACCAGCACGACGACACCGGTCGCCACCAGCACCGACAACCACAGCGCCAGCACCACGCCGGAAAGCCCGACCAGCAGCCCGGCCAACGCCAGCAGGACCCAGCCGCCCGCCAACGCCATCGTCGCGGTGCGGTCCGGCGCGGTGACCGGTACGTAGCGCACCCGCTCGGCCGGATCCACCTCGTGCCACCACGGGACGTCGCCGGGTCGCAGGTCCACCGCGGGCGGGGTGAATTGCGGATCGTCGCCGAAGTCCCGGCGGCCGGGGCGGTAGACCCAGCGGCGCGACGCCGCACGCCTGCCCTGCGCGGGCGCGGGGTCGGCCGGTTCCGGCTCCGGTTCGGCCGTGGTCTCGCCGTCGTAGTCGGCGCGGCGCACCGGGTCGGTCAGCGTCTCGTAAGCCAGCTGCAACATCCGGAAGGTGCCCGCGGTGCCGCCGACGTCCGGGTGCATGGTGCGCGCCAGCGTCCGGTACGCCGTCTTGATCTCCGCGGCGGACGCCGATCTGTCCACGCCCAGCAACTCGTAGTAGTCGACCCCGCGCACGAAACTCCGTCCACCTCCCGCGACCGGTCGGCCACGATCGCGCGGCCATGATAAGCGCCGCCGCCCCGCTCATGATCACCCGTGGGCCGCGCCGCGCAACCGGTTCCGCTGTCCGGGTGAAGCGCGCAGTCGCCACGCGAGCAGACCACCCACGGCCAGCGGCAACCAGAACACGAACACGCGGAACACCAGCACCGCCGCGGCCGCCACACCCACCGGCACATCGTAGGAAGCCAGCACCGCCGTCGCCCCGAATTCGACGAATCCGAGCCCGCCGGGCAGCACGCCGACGATGCCGAACAGCGTCGACACCGCGTAGGCCACCAGCGCCACCAGCGGCCGGTCACCGGCGCCGACCGCCGCCAGCGACGCCCACAGCACGGTTGCGCCCAGCAGATCCACCAGGACTCCGAAGCACACCGCGGGCACCGCCGACCACGGGTGCGCACGGATCGCCGCCACCGCGTCGTAGAAGTCGTCGGCCTGCGCGGTGTCGCGCTGCCGCGGCGGGCGGCGCAGCAGGCGGTCCAGGGTCCTGCCCGGCCACACCCACACCCGGCGCAGCACCTCGCGGCTGCGCACCGCCGCCACCAGCGCCACCACCCTGCTCAGCAGGCCGGCGGCGAACAGCACCACCGCGGCGATCTCCGCGCGTTCGATCTTGCCGTCCCAGCACACCACGGCCATGCCCGCGGCCAGCGTGACCACGAACGCGACTTCGGCGGTCTGCGCCGCCGCGAGGTACGCACCGGTGACCCGGCCTCCGCCGCCGCGCCTGCGGGCGTCCGCCGAGAACGCCGCCAAGCCCGCGAGGTTCCCGGACTTCACCGCCAGGTTCAGCGCCAGCGATGCCACCGTCACCGGCAGCAGCCGCGCGAACTCCCGATAGCCGCCCGCGCCGGTGACTTTCCGCGCCGCCAGGTGCAGCAGCACCCAGTTCGCCGTCCAGACCAGCAGCACGAGCACGCCCGCGGTCAACCACGCGCGGTCGGCGTGGCGCAGCGCGCGGCCGGCGGCGGGGAGCTCGTGCCGGTCGGCGTAGATCAGCGCGGCGATCGCCGCTACAACTGCGATCGTCGCGATGACGCGCAACCAGCGGGCGGTCATGCGACTCAGCTTCGCAGCGGTGCCGATGACCCGCCACGGTGCCGAACGACCTGCTCAGGGCCGTCTGCTCGGTCCGGTGCGGCGGCTCAGCCGGTGCTGCGTCCGACCCGGCCTCAGCCGCGGGCCGCGTCGTAGCGGCGGCGCGCGGCGTTGCGATCTCGGCGGGCGCGGGAGACCCGGCGGTCCGTCTCGCGCAGCTGCGTGCCGAGGTCGTCGAGTTCGCGGCGCAGCTCGTCGCGGCGGCGCTGCTGCTCCTCGCGTTGCTGTTCGGCCTGGTCGAGTTCGGTCTCGGCCTGCTGGAGCCGGGCCGCGGCGGAGTCGGCGTCTTCGGCGGCCGAGCGGGATCGCTTCGCGGTGCTGCGGCGGGATCGGCCGGTGCGCTTCCGGCCGGGGCGGGTGGCGCTGGAGCTGGGGGAGTCCGCGGCCGGCTCGGCTTCCGCCTCGGAGCGTTCGGCGTTCCGCCGGTGCGCTCGGGGCCCGGACTTCGTCCCGGCGCGGCGGGAATCGGCTCGGTCGCCTTCGGCGCGATCGGGCTGCTCGGTGGATCGCCGGTCCGCTGCGCGCTGCGGCTCTCGTTCGGACTGCTCGGTCTTGCGGCGGGCTCCTCCGCCGGATTCGGCGCCGCGCCGCGCGGAACCGCGCTTTCGTCGCGGCCGCTGGCTTCCGGCGCCGGAACGCCGCACTGCCGCCGCCGAGAGCTCGTCCAGGCCGAACCCGCTGTACTCCAGCGCGCTGCTGAGCACGCCCTCCCGGACCTGCCGCGCCGAGTCCGGTTCGGCGACCGCGGCCGACAGCGTGCTCTCGACCTGGCGCCGTGCCTGCTCGCCGAACCCGCGGCCGCTGCCCTTGACGAGCTGCCCGGCTCGGTCCAGCAACCGCCGCACGAGTTCATCGCGCCGCTGGTCCAGCCGCCGGATCTCGTCGCCGCGCAGTTCCCGCTGCGCGGTGCGCAGCCCGTCGCCCACTTCGATCAGCTCGGCGACCGCATCGGCGTCCTCGACGGCCAGCCGGTTCACCGCCCACGCCGCCGTGGTCGGTTTGCGCAGCGCCCGGATCGCCTCGGCGCGCTGCTCGTCGCCGTCCCGGCGGGCCTGCGCGACGTGCCGGTCGCGGGCCGCGACGAACTCCGCCGGTTCGCCGCGGTAGAGCTCCCGTGCCACGTCGAGGGGCGCTTCGATGGCCATCGTCCCAGCTCAGCACGTGCGAGCCGGGCGAACCAGCCGGGATGGCGGGACCCTTGCGGACATGAGCAAAGCACTGCAACGCCCCCGCAGCGGCACCATGATCGCCGGCGTGTGCGCGGGCCTCGCGCAGCGGTTCGGGTGGAACACCACGCTGGTGCGGCTGATCTTCGTGATCTCCTGCGTGCTGCCCGGACCGCAGTTCGTGATCTACATCGCGCTGTGGATCCTGATGCCCAAGCAGTAGCCCGCGGGCCGTCGAGCCGAGCGAACGGACCGCTCGTCCGAACCGGGCCGCTCACTCCTGGCGAAATGCGAAAAACCCGCTGACTCCTGGAGCCAGCGGGCCTTTCCACATCGGGCGACCGAGGCGGCTTGCCGCCCCTCCCTTTTGGCCGCCCGGTAGAGCCGGGTCCGATCGGTGTAGGCGCCTGCGACCGGCCCGGCCAGCTCGGCGGGGTCCTGCTGGGACACACCGTATCCGGTCGAGGGCGGTCAAGCCCATGACTCGCCGACGGCGATGTCCGCGGAATTCACGTGTTCTGCGGGAACCCGAGGTCGACGCCGCCGTCGCTGGGGTCCGGCCAGCGGGTCGTGATGACCTTGCCGCGGGTGTAGAAGCGGATCCCGTCGGTGCCGTACATGTGGTGCTCGCCGAACAGCGAGTCCTTCCAGCCGCCGAAGGAGTGCGTCCCGACCGGCACCGGGATCGGCACGTTCACCCCGACCATGCCCGCCTCGACCTCCAGCTGGAACCGGCGCGCGGCCCCGCCGTCGCGGGTGAAGATCGCGGTGCCGTTGCCCCACCGCGAGGAGTTGATCAGCTCCAGCGCCTGCTCGTAGGACCCGGCGCGGACCACGCACAGCACCGGCCCGAAGATCTCGTCGGCGTAGGCGTCCATGTCCGGGGTGACCTTGTCCAGCAGGCTCACCCCGACGAAGAAGCCGTCCTCGTGGCCGGGCACCCGGTAGCCGGTGCCGTCCACCACGACCTCAGCGCCCTGCTCGCGCGCCTGCGGCACGTAGGAGGCGACCTTCTCGCGGTGCTCGGCGGTCACCAGCGGCCCCATCTCGGAGGACTCCTGGTCGCCGGGGCCGATGCGCAGGTTCCGCGCCCGCTCGGCGATCCTGCCGACCAGCTCGTCACCGATCGGGTCGACCGCCACGACCACGGACACCGCCATGCACCGCTCGCCCGCCGAGCCGTAGGCGGCCGAGACCGCGGCGTCGGCGGCCTGGTCCAGGTCGGCGTCCGGCAGCACCAGCATGTGGTTCTTCGCCCCGGCCAGCGCCTGCACCCGCTTGCCGTGCGCGACCGCGGTCTGCTGCACGTACTGCGCGATCGGGGTGGAGCCGACGAAGCTCACCGCGTCGACGTCCGGGTGGGTCAGCAGCCGGTCCACCGCGATCTTGTCGCCGTGCACCAGGTTCAGCACCCCGTCCGGCAGCCCGGCCTCGGTGGCCAGCTCCACCAGCCGCACCGTGGCCGACGGGTCCTTCTCGCTGGGCTTGAGCACGAACGCGTTCCCGCAGGCGATGGCCAGCGGGAACATCCACATCGGCACCATCGCCGGGAAGTTGAACGGGGTGATCCCGGCGACCACGCCCACCGGCTGGCGGATCGACTCCACGTCGACCCGGCTGGAGACCTCGGTGGAGGTCTCGCCCTTGAGCAGCTGTGGGATGCCGCAGGCCAGCTCCACGATCTCCATCCCGCGGGCGACCTCGCCGAGCGCGTCGGAGTGCACCTTGCCGTGCTCGGCGGTGATCAGCTCCGCGATCTCCTCCCGGTGCCGGTCCAGCAGCTCGCGGTACTTGAACAACACCTGGGTGCGCTTGGCCAGCGAGGACTTGGCCCACTCGCGCTGCGCCTTCGCCGCCGAAGCGACCGCGGTGTCCACCTCGTCGACGCTCGCCAGCGGCAGCCGCCCGGTCTGCGCACCGGTCGCCGGGTTCGTCACCGCCTGGAACTCGCCCGAGGTGCCCTCGGCCGCCTTGCCGTCGATCCAATGCCGGATGTGCTGAATGGCCATTCCCTCGGTTCCCATCGTGATCGTCCTGTGCGCCCGGGCGCGCGCCCGCACGGCCACCGGCGCGCGCAGGTTACAGGTAATGCCGCTGGTCGCGGCGGTTGTGGTCGTACTGCTCACGTGCCGCGCGGGTGCTTTCCAGCGCGGCGACCTCCGCGACCGGGACGTCCCACCACGCCTCCGGCGGCAGCTGCTTCTTCGCCGGATCGGTCTCCACGTGGACCGCGGTCGGCCGGTCGGCCGCACGGGCGGTGCGCAGCGCCTCGCGCAGCTCGTCGACGGTGTCCGCGCGCAGCACGTCGACGCCGAGGCTGCGCATGTTCGCCGCCAGGTCCACCGGCAGCGGCTCGCCGGTGAACCCGCCGTCGTGGTCCCGGAACCGGTAGGCGGTGCCGAACCGCTCGGCGCCCACCTTCTCGGACAGCCCGCCGATGGAGGCGTAGCCGTGGTTCTGCACCAGCACCGGGATGATCTTGATGCCTTCCTGCACGGCGGTGACCAGCTCGGTCGGCAGCATCAGGTAGGTGCCGTCGCCGACGAGCGCGAACACCTCGCGGTCCGGGGCGGCCAGCCGCGCGCCGATCGCGGCGGGCAGCTCGTAGCCCATGCAGGAGTAGCCGTACTCCACGTGGTACTGCCGCGGCTCCTTGGCACGCCACAACTTGTTCAGGTCCTCCGGCAACGACCCGGCGGCGTTGATCACCACGTCGCGGTCGTCGAGCACGTCGTCCAGCGCGCCGAGCACTTCGGCCTGGCCGGGGCGTTCGGCGCCGTCCGCGGCCTTGGTCACCCGGTCGACCACCCGGGACCACTTCTCCGCCGCGGTCGCGTACTCCCGCGCGTACTCGTCGTCCACGCGGTGCCCGGCGAGTCGTTCGGCGAGGTCGGTCAGCGCTTCGCGGGCGTCGCCGACCACCGCGGTCGCGGACTGCTTGTGCGCGTCCATCCCGGTGATGTTGATGTTCACGAACCGCACGTCCGGCTCGGCGAACAGGGTGTGCGAGGCGGTGGTGAAGTCCGAGTAGCGGGTGCCCACGCCGATCACCAGGTCCGCGCGCCGCGCGATGTCGTCGGAGGCCGACGTGCCGGTGTGCCCGATCGAGCCGAGCTCGCGCGGATCGTCGAAGCGCAGCGAACCCCGCCCGGCCTGCGTCTCGGACACCGGAATTCCGGTCGCTGCGGCGAATCGGCGCAGCGCTTCCTCGGCGCCGCTGTGGTGCACGCCGCCACCGGCGATGATCAGCGGGCGGCGGGCCGCGCGGATCCGTTCGGCCGCCGCGCGCAGCGACTCCGGGTCGGCGCGGGGGCGGCGCACCGGCCAGACGCGCTCGGCGAAGAACTCCTCGGGCCAGTCGAACGCCTCGGCCTGCACGTCCTGCGGCAGCGCGAGGGTGACCGCGCCGGTCTCGGCCGGGTCGGTGAGCACCCGCATCGCCTCCAGCGCGGACGGGATCAGCGCCTCGGGCCGCCAGATCCGGTCGAAGTAGCGCGAGACCGGGCGCAGCGCGTCGTTCACCGACACGTCGCGGGCGTGCGGCACTTCGAGCTGCTGCAGCACCGGATCGGCCGGGCGGGTCGCGAACACGTCGCCGGGCAGCAGCAGCACCGGAAGGTGGTTGATCGAAGCCAGCGCCGCTCCGGTGACCAGGTTCGTCGCGCCCGGGCCGATCGAGGTGGTGCACGCGTAGGCCGACATCCGCCCGCTCTGGCGCGCGTAGCCGACCGCGGCGTGCACCATCGCCTGCTCGTTGCGGCCCTGGACGTAGGGCAGCTCCCGATCCTCCAGCAGCGCCTGGCCGACCCCGGCCACGTTGCCGTGCCCGAAGATTCCCCAGCATCCGGCGATCAACCGGGCCCGCACGCCATCGCGCTCGGAGTGCTGCTGCGTCAGGAACCGCACCAGCGCCTGCCCGACGGTGAGCCGTCGCGTGCTCATCACCGCTCTCCTTCCGGAGCCGCGTACAGCGGCAGCCGCGCGTCCACCGGCAGCTGCGCCCAGGTGTCGCGCACCCACGCGTGCGCGGGGTCGTCGCAGATCAGCCACGCCCGGTCCGGCGACGGACCGGCCATGACGTTGAGGTAGTACATGTCGTAGCCGGGCACCGCCATCGACGGGCCGTGCCAGCCGTCCGGGATCAGCACCACGTCACCGCCGCGCACCTCGGCGAGCACGTCGGTCTCGCTGTGCGGCCCGGACGGGTAGACGCGCTGGTAGCCCATCGCGTCCGAGCCGCCGTCGAGCTCGAAGTAGTAGATCTCCTCCAGCGCGGACTCGCCGTCGCGTTCGGTGTCGTGCTTGTGCGGCGGGAACGACGACCAGTTGCCCGCGGGGGTGAGCACCTCGACCGCGATCAGCCGGTCCGCCTCGAACACGTGCGCCGCGCCGAAGTTGTTGACCTGCCTGCTGGATTGCCCGGCGCCGCGCAGCTCCACCGGGACCTCCGAGGCCGGGCCGTAACGCGCGGGCAGCCGCCGCTCGCAGCGGGCACCGGTCAGCGCGAATTTTCCGCCCGCTGCGGACGAAATCCGCACCTGCGCGTCGCGGGGCGCGTAGGCGAAATCGGTGACTCCGCGGAAGACGCTCTGCCTGCCGTGCAGCTCGAACGCCTCGCCGTCGCAGTGCACCGTGCAGCTGCCGGACAGCGGCAGCACGATCCACTCGCTTTCGCCGGTGCCGAACTCGTGCTGCTCGCCCGCGGCGAGGTCGAGCACGCGCAGCGACGAATAGCCCCACCCGGCCGACGCGGGGTCGACGTGCACCGCGTAGTCGCCGCGCGCGGCCGAGCCCGCGGGGAGGTAGAAGCTCTTGTCCGCCAAGACCCGCTCCAATCCTGTCTTGCGCCGAACTCGTTGTGGATTCCCGTTCACAGCAAGCCGACCGCGGTGTCCACAGCGGACGCCACGTCGCCGTCCGGCGGGTACAGCAGGCTGCGCCCCACCACCAGGCCGTGCACGTTCGGCAGCCGCAGCGCCTTGTGCCAGCGCTCGAACGTCGCGTCCTGGTCGGCGGCGACCTCGCCGCCGAGCAGCACCGTGGGCAGCGTCGTGGACTCCATCACCGGCCCGATCCGGTCGATGTCGTCGATCACCGGCACCTTCAACCAGGTGTAGGCCGAGGTGCCGCCCAGCCCGGAGGCGATCGAGATCGAGCGGGTCACCGCTTCCGCGGACAGGTCGTTGCGCACCTTGCCGCCTTCCCGCCGGGACAGGAACGGCTCGACCATCGCCATCAGCCCGCGCTCGGCGAGCTCGTTGACCGCCTGCGCGGCCCCGGTCATCGTCGCCAGCGAACCCGCG
Source organism: Saccharopolyspora galaxeae (assembly GCF_016526145.1). GTDB lineage: Bacteria > Actinomycetota > Actinomycetes > Mycobacteriales > Pseudonocardiaceae > Saccharopolyspora_C > Saccharopolyspora_C galaxeae. Next base: position 82,678 of record NZ_JADDUE010000014.1, on the reverse strand, counting down.
TCGGCGTAGTCCAGGCGCAGCAGCAACTTGCCGCCGTCGAAGCGCAGCCGCTCGATGTCCTGCGCCCGGTGGCCGGTGAACCGGTCGTCCAGCTCGAACGACGCTCCTGCCAGGCCGCCGCGGTTCATCGAACCGATCGCGACCTTGTTCTCCAGCGCACCCAGCAGCAGCAGGTCGTCGAGCACGTCCGAGGTGCCCAGCACGCCGTCCACTCCGGGCCGCTGCAGCGCCACGCACAGCCGTTCCAGCAGGTCCAGCCGGTTCGCCATCGCCAGCGCGTCGTCGCCTGCGCCGAGCGCGCCGCGCGCGGGATGGTCCGCGGCGACGATCATGAGGCGGCCGGTGTCGCCGAGCAGCGGGCGCCGGGCGCGGCGCTGCGCGGCTTCCCGGACCGCTTCCGGGCGGGTGGCTCGCACCCGCGTGAGTTCGCTGATCCGCATGGGGCGGTGCTCGCTTTCGACTCAGGCGCTCGGCGCCTGGGCTTTCGGGGAGTCGGGGGAGTCCGGTGGCAGCAGGGCGTCGACCTCGTGCTCGTGCGGCATCGCCGAGGAACAGGCCAGCCGGGAAGCGACGAGCGCGCCCGCGGCGTTGGCGAACCGCATCGTGGGCGCCAGGTCCCATTCGCCGAGCAACCCGTGGCACAGCGCGCCGCCGAAGGCGTCGCCGGCACCGAGCCCGTTGACGACGTCGACCGGAACCGGCGGCGCGACGGTTTCCTCGGCGCGGGTGCGCGCGAGCACGCCCTTCGGCCCCTGCTTGACCACGGCCAGTTCCACGCCCGCGGCCAGCAGCGCGTCCGCGGCGGCGTCCGGATCGCGGGTGCCGACGGCGGTTTCGCACTCGTCGACGTTGCCGACGGCGACCGTCACGTGTTGCAGCGCTTCCCGGTACCAGCGCGTCGCTTCGGCGTGGTCGGGCCAGAACATCGGCCGCCAGTCCAGGTCGAACACGGTGGTGCCGCGCTTCGCCCTGCGCCGCAGCGCGTCCAAAGTGGACGACCGGCTGGGTTCTTCGGCCAGCCCGGTCCCGGTCATCCAGAAGATCCGCGCGGCCGCGACGGCGTCCAGATCCAGCTCCTCGGTGCGGATCTCCAGGTCCGGCGCTTTCGGGTAGCGGTAGAAGTACAGCGGGAACTCGTCCGGCGGGAACAGCTCGCAGAACGTCACCGGGGTCGGATACCGCTGCACGGCCGTGACCCACCGGTCGTCCACGCCGAACTCGCGCAGCTGCGCGTGCAGGTATTCGCCGAACGGGTCCGCGCCGGTGCGGCTGATCAGCGACGTGCTGCGGCCGAGCCGGGCCGCGGCGATCGCGACGTTGGCCGCGGTGCCGCCGAGGTACTTGCCGAACGAGGAGACCTCCGCCAGCGAGACGCCGGTCTGCAGCGGGTACACGTCCACGCCGAGGCGCCCCATCGTGATCAAGTCGAACTGCATCGGCTGCTGCCCTCCTGGCGCGGGGTGTCGCGGTGCGCGGCCGGAGGCCGCTGCGGTGCGCAGTCGTGTCTACTCGGCCCGCTCGCCGACTGTCAATATAATGTCCGGACATACTTACTTAAGCACGTCTTGTTACCGTGGCGTGCGTGACCTCGACGCAGCGCCCGACCGGCAAGGGACCCGCCGGCAAGGGCTCGGCAGGCAAAGGCCCCGCGGGCAAAGGCTCAGGCGGCAAGAGCCGGGCCCCCAAGGACGGCTCCGGCTGGAACCCGGCAGCCCGGATCACCGTGGAGCACGCCAGCCCGGTGCCGCTGTACTACCAGGTGGCCAGCCAGATCGAAGCCGCCATCGACTCCGGCGAGCTGCCGGTGGGCGCGCGGCTGGACAACGAGGTCGAGCTGGCCGCCGCCCTCGGGCTGTCCCGGCCGACCGTGCGCCAGGCGATCGGCTCGCTGGTCGACAAGGGGCTGGTGGTGCGCAAGCGCGGCGCGGGCACCCAGGTGGTGTTCAACAAGGTCAAGCGCTCGCTGCAGCTGAGCAGCCTGTTCGACGACCTCACCGAGATCGACCGCAGCCCCGGAACGCGCGTGCTGGTCAACGCCGTCGAGCAGGTGCCCGGCGAACTCGCCGCCACGCTCGGCCTGAACCGCACCGACGAGGTGCTGCGGCTCGAACGAGTGCGCTTCGCGGGCGGTGAGCCGATCGCGCGGATGCACAACCACCTGCCCGCCGACCTGATCAGCCCGAGCACCGACGAGCTCGCCGAACGCGGGCTGTACCAGCTGTTGCGCGGCGCGGGCGTGCGGCTGCACGCTGCGGACCAGACGATCGGCGCGCGGGTCGCTACCGAAGACGACTCCGAGCTGCTGGACGAGCCGGTCGGCGCGGCCCTGCTGACGATGGAGCGCACCACCTACGACCAGGCCGGGCGAGTGGTGGAGTACGGCTCGCACGTCTACCGCGCATCGCGCTACTCGTTCGATCTGTCCTTGCGCGGCGACAACCTCTGACGCCGGAATTCGGATTCCGCGCCGCGTTCAGCGCTGCGGCGCCGCTGGAGGCTGTCCACCCGCCGCGGGCCGGCGGACCTTCGGCGCGGCAATCCTCAGTACGTAAGTATGTCAGGACCAAGTATTGACACCGGCATTGCCGCGGTGAAAACTACCGGCTACCGAAAGCGCGGAGACCGGCGTCACAACACCGCACCGCGCGGCCGCTCGGACCGGACGACCCTCCCCGCCCCTCGGCGCACAGAAGGAGACGACTTCGATGAGCAACGGCAACGCGGCCGGACCATCGCGAGCAGAGTCCCTGCGAGCCGGCCCCCTGCGGGTCGGCTCGGCACCGGACTCCTGGGGCGTCTGGTTCCCGCAGGACGACCAGCAGCCACCGTGGCGGCGCTTCCTCGACGAAGTCTCCGGCGCCGGTTACGAGTGGATCGAACTCGGCCCGTACGGCTACCTGCCCACCGATCCGAACCAGCTGCGCGACGAACTCGCCCGCCGCGGGCTGACGCTCTCGGCCGGAACCTGCTTCGCCGCGATGCACCGCGGCGACGAGGTCTGGCAGGAGACCTGGGAGCACGTCCGGCAGGTCGCCGAGCTGACCACCGCGCTGGGCGCGGAGCACGTCGTGGTGATCCCGGAGATGTGGCGCGACCAGGGCACCGGCGAGCAGGTGCAGGACCGCGAACTCGGTGACGGGTCCTGGCGCGACCTCGGCAAGGGGATCGACCGCCTCGCCAAGGCGCTGCACGAGGAATACGGCGTGCGCCTGCAATTCCACCCGCACGCCGACAGCCACGTCGACACCCAGCCGCACGTCGAACGCTTCCTGGAGATGACCGATCCGCAGTTCGTGACGCTGTGCCTGGACACCGGGCACATCTCCTACTGCGGCGGGGACAACCTGGAGCTGATCGCGAAGTACCCGGATCGCATCGGCTACCTGCACCTCAAGCAGGTCGACCCGCGGGTGCTGGCCGGCGTGCAGCAGGAGGACCTGCCGTTCGGGCCCGCGGTGCGGCGCGGCGTGATGTGCGAACCGCCGAACGGGGTGCCGGAGCTGGAGCCGATCATCAACGCCACCCGGGACCTGGACGCGGACCTGTTCGCGATCGTCGAGCAGGACCTCTACCCGTGCTCCCCGGACGTTCCCGAGCCGATCGCCCGGCGCACCCGCGACTACCTGACCCGCTGCGGCGCCGGTCGGCGCTGAACGACGGAGGAACCATGAGCGACCAAGACCTGCGGGTCGGCCTGATCGGCGCCGGCATGATGGGTTCCGATCACGCGCGGCGCATCCACGAGCGGGTCAGCGGCGCCCGGCTGGTCGCCGTCGGCGACCCGGATGCCGACCGGGCGCGCGCTGCCGTCGAGGGAATTCCCGGCGCTCGCGCCGAAACCGACCCCATCGGAGTGATCGGGGCGTCCGATGTGGACGCGGTGGTGATCGCATCGCCCGGGCCGGTGCACGAGCCGCTGCTGCTGGCGGCCGTCGAACGCGGAATCCCGGTGCTGTGCGAAAAACCGCTCACCCCGGACTCGAAGTCCTCGCTGCGGGTCGTGCAGGCCGAAGCCGACCGCGGGCGCAAGCTCGTGCAGGTCGGGTTCATGCGCCGCTTCGACCCGGAATTCCTTGACCTGAAAGGACTTCTGGACGACTCCGAACTGGGCGAGCCGCTGCTGCTGCACTGCGCGCACCGCAACGCCGCGCACCCGCCCGGGTTCACCACCAACATGCTGATCAACGACTCGGTGGTGCACGAGTTCGACACCACGCGGTGGCTGCTCGGCGACGAGCTCACCGCCGTGTCGGTGCGTCAGCAGGGCCTGGTCCGCAGCGATGACGCCGGAATCCCGCAGATCGTCACGATCGAAACCGCGCGCGGCGTGCTGGTCGACGTGGAGATCTTCGTGCATTGCCGGTTCGGTTACCAGGTTCGGTGCGAAGCGGTGTGCGAGCACGGCACCGCCACCGTCGGCGGCGACACCGGGATGCGCACGCACACCGCGGGCCGCTGGGGCGGGCAGGTCACCGCCGACTTCCGGCCGCGGTTCCGGGCCGCGTTCGACGCGGAGTTCCAGCGCTGGGCGCACGCCGCCCGGGAAGGCGGCATCGACGGCGCGTCGGCGTGGGACGGCTACGCCGCCGCGGCGGCTTGCGAAGCCGGTGTGCAAGCGCAGGAAACGGGGCAGCGAGCGGAAATCTCGCTCGCGGCACGCCCCGGCATCTACGACTAGTGCTGTCCTTTGTGGACCGAAGTGCGATGCGCACGACGAGACGGCGCTGAAGGAGAACCGTGAAGATCGCTCTGGATCCGACGATGTTCCGGCACACGCCGCTGCTGGAACTGCCGAAGCTGGTGGCCGGGCTCGGCTACGAGTGGATCGAGCTGTCGCCGCGCGAGGACGTGCTGCCGTTCTTCCGGCATCCGCGCATCGACGACGACATGCTGCGGAAGTTCCGCCGCGAACTCGACGCCGCGGGCGTGGGGATCGCCTCCGTGCTCCCGCTCTACCGCTGGTCCGGCCCGGACGAGGAGGAGCGGGAAGCCGCGGTGCGCTACTGGAAGCGCGCCATCGAGATCACCTCGCTGCTCGGGGTCGAAGTGATGGTCTCCGAGTTCAACGGCAGACCGGAGCAGTCCAGCCGCAGCGAGGGCAAGTTCTTCAAGTCCATGGCGGAACTGCTGCCGATCTTCGAGCGGGAAGGCATCACCATCACGCTCGAACCGCACCCGGACGACTTCGTCGAGGACGGGCACGTGGCCGTGGACATGATCCGCGGGCTGAACTCGCCGAACGCCAGGTTCCTGTACTGCGCGCCGCACACCTTCCACATGGGCGGCGACGCGCCGGGGATCATGCGCCGGGCCGGTGAGCTGCTCACCCACGTGCACCTGGCGGACAGCTTCGATCACACCGCGTCGTCCGGGCTGCGCTACATCGTCAACCCGCCGGACTCGACCGCGCGGGTGCACCAGCACCTCGACATCGGCGAAGGCGACGTGGACTGGGACGAGTTGTTCGGCTCGCTCCGGGAGATCGGCTTCGACGGGACGATGACCGCCGCGGTGTTCGGCAACGAGCATCGCGCCAGGGACTCGTCGGAGCAGATGCTGCAGAAGACGTCCGAATTCATCCGCAAGCACTGGTGAGGCGCCAATGGTGGCGAAGGCCCTCTCGAACGAGGAAGACCCCGGCGAGGCCGCGCAGCGGCGCGCCGCGGTGCGCAAGGCGAAGCGGTTCGTGCTGTCGGTCGCGGTGATCTCCGCGCTGGGCGGGGCGCTGTTCGGCTACGACACCGGAGTGATCTCCGGGGCGTTGCTGTTCATGACACCGCACTTCGGGCTCAGCCCGTTCATGGAAGGGCTGGTGACCAGCGCGCTGCTGCTCGGCGCCGCGGCGGGCGCGCTGGCCGGCGGGCGGATCGCCGACCGGGTCGGGCGGCGTCCTGCGCTGCTGGGCGCGGCGGTCGTGTTCATCGTCGCCACCCTCGGGTGCGCGCTGGCGCCGAGCGTGCCGGTGCTGGTCGTCTCCCGCGTGGTGCTGGGGCTGGCGGTCGGCGCGGCCTCGGTGGTGGTGCCGCTCTACATCTCCGAGATCGCGCCCGCGGACGTGCGCGGCAGCCTGGTCACGTTCAACGGGCTGATGATCGTCACCGGGCAGCTGCTGGCCTACGTCGTCAACGCGCTGCTGGCCGACGCCGGGGCGTGGCGCTGGATGCTCGGGCTGGCCGTGATCCCGGCGGTGCTGCTCGGCGCGGGCATGTTGTTCCTGCCGGACACGCCGCGCTGGTTCGCCGGGCAGCAGCGGTTCGCCGAGGCCCGCGCGGTGCTGCACCGCGGGCGCACGCGCGAGGAGGCCGAACGGGAACTGGCGCAGATCGTGGAAGTCGGCGAGCAGGAGGCCGCCGCGAAGGGCGGTTGGCGCGACCTGCGCGAGCCGTGGCTGCGCAAGCTGTTCGTGATCGGCATCGGGCTGGCGGTGGTGCAGCAGATCACCGGCGTGAACACGATCATCTACTTCGCGCCCTCGCTGCTGACCGACACCGGGCTCGGCGAGGTCGCCTCGATCGTGGCGACGATCTCGATCGGCGTGATCTCGGTGCTGGCCGCGGCGGTGGGGCTGCTGCTGATGGACCGGGTCGGCCGCAGACCGCTGCTGCTGACCGGGCAGGCCGGGGTCACCGCTTGCCTGGTGCTGCTGGCGCTGGCGTTCCTGCTGCCCACCGGGGCGAGCTGGGTCAGCTACCTGATCCTCGGGCTCATGGTCGTCTACATGGCGTTCCAGCAGAGCAGCGTGAGCACCGTGACCTGGCTGATGATCACTGAGCTGTTCCCGCTGCGCATCCGCGGGTTCGCGATGGGCATCGCGGTGCTGGTGCTGTGGCTGGCGAACTTCGTGGTGGCGCTGGTGTTCCCGCCGATGGTGGCCGCGCTCGGCGGCAGCGCGACGTTCTGGGTGTTCGCGGTGCTCAACGTGGGGTCGCTGGTGTTCAGCGCGCGGCTGGTGCCGGAGACCAAGGGCCGCAGCCTCGAACAACTGGAAGCCGACATGCGACAGCTATGAGAGTTTCGGACTCGTTTTGCGTGGGTGGTCGGGTAGCGGAACCTCAGGCGCCGTCTCGCTGCGGGATCTCCTCCTTAAGTAGCGCCCTACTAGGCGTCGGAGCTGTCCTCGCGAGACGACGCCTGAGAACCCGCCGGTGGTTGCGTTGCGTACGTGGCGAAAGCGGCTGACGCCGCTTAAAGGTCAACACCGAGGCGAATTTGGGTCATAGGTAGGCCGTGCGGCCGCAAGTCCAGGAAGGACGGCCATGAAGCTGGGATTGCTCGGGACCGGGCGGATCGGCGCGATGCACGCGCGGACGCTGCTTGGACTGGACGAAGTGGACGGGCTGGTGGTCGCCGATGCCGTGCCGGAGCGGGCCGCGGAGCTCGCGGGCTCGCTCGGTGTCGAAGCGGCCGGTTCGCAGGACGAGGTCTACGAGCGCGGCGTGGACGCCGTGGTGATCACGGCCGCCACGCACGCGCACGCCGGCCTGATCCACACGGCACTGGACCGTGAAGTGCCGGTGTTCTGCGAAAAACCGGTGGCGCCGGATGTTGCGGGCACCCGCGAAGTCGTCGCGCACAGCGAGCGCGCGTCGGTTCCGCTGCAGGTCGGGTTCCAGCGCCGCTTCGACGCCGGATACCGGGCCGCGCGGGACGCCGTGCGCGGCGAACGCCTCGGCTGGCTGCACACGCTGCGGGCGGTGACCGCGGACGCCGAACCGCCGCCCGCGGCCTACATCCCCACCTCCGGCGGGCTGTTCCGGGACTGCAGCATCCACGACCTGGACATCATGCGGTGGGTCACCGGCCGCGAGGTCGTGTCGGTCTACGCGCGCGGCGGAAACCGGGGCGCGGCGTTCTTCGCCGAAGGTGACGACGTGGACACGTGCGCGGCGCTGCTGGAATTCGACGACGGCGCGCTGGCCACGGTCAGCGCCACCCGCTACAACGGCGCGGGCCACGACGTGCGGCTGGAGGTGTGCGGTTCGGAGGGGGCGCTGTTCGTGGGCAACGACGAGCGTTCCCCGCTGCCGTCTGCCGAGGCCGGTATCCCGTGGCCGTCCGGTGCGCCGTACCGCACGTTCATGGAGCGGTTCGCCGACGCCTACGCCGCGGAACTCGCCGCGTTCGTCGAAGTCGCTGCGGGTAGGCGGGAAAACCCTTGCACCGCAGCGGAAGCGCTGGAGGCGCTCTACACCGCCGAGGCGTGCGACCGCTCGCGCCGTACGGGCCGCCCGGTCGCGGTGTCCGAAGTGCGCAGCTGAGCGCGCTGCGGCGTTCGCAGCGGCCGTCGTGTCCGCGCCTTCCCGGCCTCGCCACATCCGCCGCACCGGCAACTCGTGTCCGATGCGTGGCCTTGTGCTCGGACCGGCCGTCCGATTCAGCTAGGATGGCGACGGTTGAGCAGTCAGCCAGGGATCACCAACATCCTGCCGATGAGACGCCGGATCCGGTCCCGGTGGCTGACTGCGCCGTTTTCCGGCCCGCGGTTGCCGGGGGTCTGCGCTGCTCTTCTCCGGCGGGGAGAGGACGGGACCGCATTGAACACCTCCCACTCCGGCGGCGAGACCGACCGGCCGGGCTCGCTCGGCGATTCGCTGGTGCTGCGGGTAAACCGGCCGCGGCCGGACGTCGTCCTGGTCATCGCCTCCGGTGCGGTCGACGAGTCCACCGCCGCGCGATTCGAGCGGCTGCTGTTCGCCCGGATCGAGGACGCGGTGCGCACGGTGCTGCTGGACCTGACGGGGGTCGGTTTCCTGGCGGTGTCCGCGTTGCAGCTGCTGGCCCGAGCCGGGGAACGCGCCCGCGAGCGGGGCGTGGAACTCACCTTGGTGGCCACCGGGCACGAAGTGCTGCGCGCGTTGCACATAACGGAGTTGCCCGAGGTCGTGCCCGTGCACCCATCCGTTCGGGCTGCTCTTTGCGGGCTGGACGATCGAACGGATCCGAGCTGACCGCCGCTGTTGCGTGACGAACCGGCCGGTGCCCGCATCCAACCGCGGTGAACGAAAGGAGGAGTCCGATGGCCGAGGACCATGCGGTGCGTTTCGCGCGCATCGCGCGCGAGCTGGCCGCGCAACGGTCGGAGCAGGCGGTGCTCGAGCGCGTCGTCGAGCTGGCCGTGCAGGAACTCGACCGCTGCGACGACGCCGGAATCATGCTGCTCAAGCGCAAGCAGGAGGTGGAAACGGCCGCGACCTCGAGCGATCTCGTCGTGCACTCCGACGAGGCGCAGGCCCGCAACCGCGAGGGACCGTGCTTCGACGCCGCGCGCAACACCGTGCCATGGCACAACGCCGTTTACCGCATCGACGACACCGCCACCGAAGACCGCTGGCCCGCATACGTCCCCGAGGCCCGGGAGCTCGGAGTCGGCGCCATGATGGGCTTCCAGCTCTACCGCGAGGAGGAGAGCTTCGGCGCTCTCGACCTGTACGCGAAGGAGCCGCACGCCTTCGACGACGGTCCCGAGCGGCTGGGCTGGGTGCTGGCCTCGCACGCGGCGGTGGCGCTCAACAGCGTGCGCACCAGCGATCAGCTGCACACCGCGCTGGAAACCCGCCAGGAGATCGGCAAAGCCCTCGGACGGGTCATGGAGCGCTACGGGATCTCCGACGACATGGCGTTCGCCGTGCTGCAACGCGCTTCCCAGGACAACAACATCAAACTGCACACGATCGCCGACGAGGTCGTGCGCACCGGGCGCATCCCGGGGGTGTGATCAAGCCGCGTTGTCGAAGTACAGGTCGCGGCGCCGGATCAGCAGGCTCGCGACGGTGGCGACGACGCCGGTGAGCGCGAGGTAGCCGCAGGCCAGCCACGGGGTTCCACCACCGGCGGCCAGCAACGACGTGACGATCAGCGGCGTGAGGCCGGAAGCGTAGATCCCGGAGAACTGGTAGATGAACGACATCCCGGTGTAGCGCATCCGCACCGGCGACAGCTGCGCGTACAACGTGCCCTGCGGCGCGTAGATCACCGCGTGCACGACGCCCAGCACGAGCACGATCACCACTCCGGCCAGCAGTGGATCGCGGGTCTGGAACGCCAGGAACGCCGGATACACCGAAACCGCGAACAACGCCGACCCGATCACGTACAGCCGCCGCGGCGACGTGCGGTCGGCGAGCCCGCCGACCAGCGGGATCAGCACCGCCAGTACCACCGAGGCCGCCATCACAGCCACCAGCACGTCGTTGCGCGGCAGGCCGAGCGTGCCGGTGGCGTAGGTCAGGAAGAACACCGCCCAGGTGTTGAACGCGGCGCCCTCGGAATAGCGCGACAGCAGGCCGAGCACGGTGTTGCGGCGGCTCACCCGGTCCCGGAACAGCTCGACGATCGGCACTCGCGCGGTGCCTTGCAACTCGCGCATCTGCTGGAACGCGGGGGTTTCCGAGACGCGCAAGCGGATGATCAAGCCGACGAACACCAGCACCAGGCTCAGCCCGAACGCGATCCGCCAGCCGTAGCTGAGGAACTGCGCGTCGTCGAGAACGTTGCCCAGCAACGCGAACAGCCCGGTGCCCAACCCGAGCCCGATGGCGAGCCCGACTTGCGGCCACGCCCCGTACCTGGCCCGTTTGCCCGGCGGTGCGTACTCGACGGCCATCAGCACCGCGCCTGCCCACTCGCCGCCGATCGCCAAGCCCTGGAACAGCCGCAGCAGCACCAGCAGCAGCGGCGCCCACACCCCGGCCTGCGCGTACGTCGGCAGCGCGCCCATCGCGGCCGTGGCAAGGCCCATCACGACCATGGTGGTCACCAGCGTGCGCTTGCGGCCGATGCGATCGCCGATGTGTCCGAATAGGACACCGCCGAGCGGGCGGGCGACGAACCCGACGAAGAACGTCGTGAACGCCAGCATGGTGCCCACCGCCGGATTCGCGGTGGGGAAGAACTGCTTGTTGAACACCAGGCTCGCGGCGGTGCTGTAGAGGAAGAAGTCGTACCACTCGACCGTCGTGCCGATCACGCTGGAGGTGATCACGGTGCGGACGTTCTTCTCGGCACCCGGCGCGTCGGCAGGCGCTGTCGCGGTCATGTATCCGGCTCCTGAGCAGCGAATTTCGGGCCGCGAGAGCGCGGCGGGAGATCGCCCGCCGCGGAGTCAGGCGGGCGGGCGCAGGTGGGGGCTCAGGAGGCTGGACACGTCGCGGACGCCACACGCAGCAGATCCACGTGGTGGCGCGCGGTGAGCAGAGCCGGTTGCACGGCACGACGCTAGGAACGCCCCGAACCCGTGTCAACCGAACCGTGCCCGCCGCCACGATCCGTTCGGAGTGGAAGAGCCCTTCGCCGCACCAGCTTGGTCGAAGGGGCCCTCCGCCCCGGAAGAACAGGTGACCACTGTGGACAGTGTGGGGGATCGCACGGTTCGCGGGGCTAACGTTGCGCGCTCGTTGCGCGAGGATGAAGCGGGACGTGCTCGCGCAACGAGGAGAGGGGTTCGACGTGGCTGCCGACCGACTTGGGAGTCGGGAACCGGAGGACCGTGAACCCCTGGCGGGCGCGCCACCCGCCACCCCCTCGATCGTCGACCGCGCGGCGCAGCGGCGCGCGTGGCTGATGTGGGGCGCGGCGGTGCTGACCTACCTCGCCGCCGTGTTCCACCGCGGCACGCTCGGCGTCGCGGGGCCGCTGGCGATCGACCGGTTCCAGGTCGGCCCGGCCGCGTTGAGCTCGTTCACCGTGCTGCAGGTCGGCATCTACGCGGCGATGCAGATCCCCACGGGCCTCTTGGTGGACCGGTTCGGTTCGCGGCGCGTGCTCACCGCAGCCGTGCTGCTGCTCGGCTGCGGGCAGCTGCTGTTCGCCTTCGCCACCTCCTACCCGCTGGGTCTGCTCGCGCGTGCCGTGCTCGGCATCGGTGACGCGCTGACCTGGGTGAGCATCCTGCGGCTGGTGGCGACCAGGTTCTCCGCGCGGCAGTACGCCCTGGTCGCGACGATCTCCGCGGCGATGGGCGCGCTCGGCGGGGTGGCCGCCACCTTCCCGCTCGCCGGAGTCCTCGCCGCGCTCGGCTGGACCGGGACGTTCCTGCTGGTCGGCGCGATCACTGCGGCCTACGCGACGATCACCGCCGGAGTGCTGCGCGACTCGCCGGGCTCGGCCGCCGGTGCCGGCGACGCCCGCACGATCCTGCGCAAGGTCCGTTCGTCCTGGGCGATTCCCGGCACGAGGCTGGCGTTCTGGACGCACTTCGGCACGATGTTCGTGCCGAACGTGATGAGCCTGCTGTGGGGCTACCCGTATCTGGTCGAAGGCGTCGGCGTGCCGCCCGCGCAAGCCAGCCTGGTGCTGAGCATCCTGATCGCCGGGCAGATCGCGGGCGGCCCGCCGGTCGGCGCGCTGATCGGCCGGTTCCCCGGCGCGCGGGTGCCGATCGTGTTCGGCTACCTGCTGTGCAACGGGCTGACCTGGCTGGTGCTGCTGAGCTCGGCGCGGCCGCCGCTGCTGGTGGTGTCGCTGAGCTTCCTGATGTTCGCCTTCGGCGGCCCGGTCTCCAACGTCGCGTTCGCGCTGGTGCGCGACTACAACCCGATCGACCAGGTCGGCACCGCGACCGGCATCGCCAACGTCGGCGGCCATTCGGCCACCGCGCTCGGGGTGCTGCTGGTCGGTGTGCTGCTCGACGCCGTCGGCGAGTACCGGATCGCGCTGCTGGCGCTGGTCATGTTGCTGCTGCTGGCCGTTTTCCGGGTGACCGTGTGGTGGCGTCGCACGCGCGCGGCGGTGCTGGCCGCGCAGGACCGCGGTGTCGTGACACCGGTGCTGATCCGGCGCCGCCGCTGGGACCTGCCGGAGCACGTGCCTGCCTGAAATCGCAAGTACTACTTTGGGTTCCTGACGGCGCAAGATCGGCGCGGCGCGGACGCCCAGGAGTACGCCGCCGACTACCAGGACAACCTGGAATCGGCGAAGAAAACCATGCGGGAATCGCCCTCCTGACGGTCCGGACCGGACTCGATCGCGAGAAGGTGCGAACGAGCCACGACATGACCGACCGGCAACGAAGCGACCGGCGCAGCCGTCCGATCGCCTGCGCCGCGTCCGCGGGCGTGGTCCTGGTGCTCTGCCTCGCTGCCTGCACTCGTCGCCTACCGGTTCTTCAGCTGCTGAACCGGTTCTCACATGCGGGACGCGGCATCCGCGATCTGCGTTCGCAGCCAGCGGTGGGCGGAGTCGTTCGTGTTCCGGGAATGCCAGTACATGGCCTCGATGATCGGCCGGAGCGGCGCGGGCGGGGGCAACAACCGCAGGCCCATCCGGTTGGCGATCGGCCGTGCCAGCCGCTCGTGCACGATGCTGACCAGTCGGGTGCCTTTAAGCAGGAACGGGTTGATCACCCAGCTCTGCGTGAAGATCTCGACGTTGCGCTGCACGCCCAGTTCGTCCAATTGGACTTCGATCAAGGAGCGCAGCGGACCACCGCCGAAAGCGACGGAGGGCAGGCGCGCGAATTCCTCCGGTGAAACCGACCGGCCGATGTCGGGGTTGTCGCGGTCGGCCGCGAGCACGAAACCGTCTTCGAACAGAACCTCGTGCGGAAAGGGGAAGTTCGGGCCGGTGAACGCGGTCGGGGCGATCAGGAGGTCCACTTGGCCGCGTCTTAGTTGATCGAGGTAGTCGTCCGGTATCGGCAGCAGATTGAGGTGAATCCGCGGCGTGTGCGCGGCGAATTCGGCCAATAATGACTTGAGCAGCACGAATATGGCGTAGTCGCTGGCGATGACGCGGAAGGTGCGGTGGTCGGTGGTGGGGTCGAACGGTTCGCTGACGGCCATGGTCGCCTCGGCTGCCGCGATCGCCTCGCGTGCCGGGGCGACCAGTGACTCGGCCAAGGGCGTCAGCACCAGACGGTTTCGCTCCTTCACCAGAAGGACGTCGCCGAAATGCTTGCGCAGCCGGGCGAGCGATGCGCTCATCGCGGCTTGACCGACCATGTTGCGTTCCGCCGCGCGCGTCACGTGCCGTTCGGTGAGAAGTGCGTCCAATGCAAGAAGCAGGTTCAAGTCGACGTTGTGCAGCACCACTCGGAAGACCTTCATCGATGGCGGCCATGCCGCTGATCGACACCAACTGTTTCCCACGCTGCCTGGACCGCTCTAACGTTTCAGGCGAAAGCGACGAAAGATATGAAACCGAGATTCGCGGGCATCTGCGGTGTTCGCCGGGCCCGCTGTCCCGGAAGAAGCGGAGGTAAAGCGTGCGAAAGCGATCCAGCGGCGCGTCGTTGATCAGAGCAGTCGGAGGAACCGCGGCCGTCGCAGCACTGGCGGTCGGGATGGTGGGCAGCGCCAACGCCTCAGAGGTGCGGCCGTTCGCCGAGCAAGCCAGGGCGGCGGGTGTCAGCGAACGGCAAGCCGCCGCGTTGCAGGCCGACATCGATCGCAGGTTGGCAGGAATTCCGCGTGCGACGCAGACCGGTTTCAACCAGATCAGCTTCCCGGAGGGGGTGACCCGGACGTTCGACGTTCCCGGAGCGCCGAAGGCAGCCGGCGCGCCGAACTGCGGAGGCGGCAGCTTCTGCATGTACGCGGATGCCGACTACGAGCCGCCGTCCGGGCACGGTGGGACCATCTCGTTCTGGAAGTGCGGCGACTACGACCTGAACAACTCCGACTACGACTTCCTGGACAAAGCGACCAGCTTGCACAACAACCAGACCGCGGGCACGTATGCGTGGGCCGGCAGCAGGAACGGCGGTGGCTGGGACCACGTTTACTACGGCCCGGCGCCGTACTCGACTCCGCACCTGGGCGGGGGCTCGGACACGGCCGATCACGTTTGGCTCTGCGAGGCATAGCGGTTCGGGGGACCGGCAGGCTGGGGGGGCTGTCGCGTCCAGCGTTGGTCGCTCGGTCGTGCGCCGCAGTCGTCCGCGCTGTATCGAAATCAACCGCAAGATCGGCGATAGCCCGCTGAACTGCGCTCAGTTCAGCGGGCTTTTCGATGGTGCGCTGACACCGTCCACATAGGAACTCGCCGCGTCGGCGCCGGGAACTCGCGGGCGAGATAGCGCGTCAGCCGCGCGGTTCGGTGATTTCGCGCAGCTGCGCCCAGCCTGGTTCGGCCGCGGTCCAGTCGCCGGGGCCGGTGAGCACGGCAACCGCGGCCGTCTTCAACCGGCACGGTCGGCCGGTGAGCACCGAGACGACGTCTTCCAAGCCCGGGTTGTGGCCGATGAGGGCTGCGGTGCCGACGGAGCCGGGGAGTTCGTTGAGCACCGCGATCAGCTCACCGGCGGTCGCCTCGTAAATCCGGTCGTCGTGCACGGTTTCGACCGCGCCCGCTTCCGCGTCGACCAGTTCCGCC
Organism: Saccharopolyspora galaxeae; assembly: GCF_016526145.1. Lineage (GTDB taxonomy): Bacteria > Actinomycetota > Actinomycetes > Mycobacteriales > Pseudonocardiaceae > Saccharopolyspora_C > Saccharopolyspora_C galaxeae. Next base: position 67,369 of record NZ_JADDUE010000014.1, on the reverse strand, counting down.
CCGGCCAGCTCCCACGTTCGCCGGGCACGCAACGCGGGTGAGCACAGCGCGCGGTCGATGCCGAAGCCCTGCCCGGCCAGCCAGCGCCCGGCCGCCGCCGCGTCGCGTTCGCCGCGCGGCTCCAGAGGACGGTCGAAGTCGTCATCCCCAGCCGCGGCCTTCGCATGTCGGCACACCAACAACGTGCGATACATCGCCCTCGCCTTCCGCAGTCGCAAGCCTGGGCGGAAGGGTAGTAGTGGACCGGACGGGTTCACTGCGCACCGGCGTTTCCCCGCCGGTGCGACCGGAAAACCCACCGAAGAGGCCAACCCTGCCGAAGCGTCCAAAGGGGACCCGCGCGAGGAAACGGAGCAGCTGATGACCGGAAAGCTGGACGGGACCACTGCAGTCGTCACCGGCGCGTCGAGCGGGATCGGGGAGGCGACCGCCCGCGCGCTGGCCGCCGAAGGCGCCACGGTCGCGTTGTTCGCGCGCCGCCGCGACCGGCTGGAAGCGCTCGCCAAGGAGATCGGCGACGCGCACGCCTACGAGGTGGACGTCACCGATGCCGAAGCGGTGCGCTCCGCGATCGACCGCGCGGCCGACGAACTCGGCGGCATCGGCGTGCTGATCAACAACGCCGGCTACGGCAAGTGGGCGCCGGCGCGGGAAGCCGACCTGAGCGAATGGCGCAAGATGGTCGACATCAACGTCAACGGAGTGCTCTCCGCGACCCACGCCGCACTGCCGCACCTGACCGCCGCCGCGCGAGGATCCCGCGGCATCGCCGACGTCATCACCGTCAGCTCCGTGGCCGGGCGCAAGATGCCCGCACCGGACAGCAACGTCTACGCCGCCAGCAAGCACGCGGTCGGCGCCTTCTCCGAGGGCCTGCGCCAGGAACTCGCCGAGCACCACGTCCGAGTCGGCCTGGTCGAACCGGGCCTCGTCGAAACCGAGCTGACCACCAGCGAGGACGACACCGCGCCGAACGCCAGGACCGCCTCCGAACTCGGCGTGATCCAGTCCGAAGACATCGCCGACGCGATCGCCTACATGGCCACCCGCCCGCGGCGCACCGCGATCAACGAAATCCTGGTGCGCCCGACGGAACAGGTCAGGTAAGCCGCGGCAAGGTACTGCTGCAGATCATTTTGCGCGGCCGGTAGCGGAACCTCAGCGGCGCCCTCGATCGATTTCTTACGTAGCTCGCTACGCGGCGAAACCGCTGTCCTCGTGAGGACGCCGCTGAGAACCCGCGGCGGTGCCGGTTGCTTGGATGACCGCTGATCAGCGACTCCGCCGCTGACAGGACAAGGCCCAGAAGCCGCTGTGGGCGCGGTTGGCTCAGCCGAGCCGCACCGGCAGCTGCTGGTAGCCGTTGGAGATGAACGACTCGGTCGGCGGCAGCTCGCCCGCGGACACCGCCAGCTCCAGCTTCGGGAACCGCTCGAACAACGCGGGCAGCGCGATGTGCGCCTCCAGCCGCGCCAGCGCCGCGCCGAGGCAGAAGTGCGGGCCGTGCCCGAACGCCAAGTGGTCCCGTGCGCCGCGGCGCGCGTCGAACTCGTCGGGTTCGGCGTAGCGCCCGGGGTCGCGGTTGCCTGCGGCGTAGGACGCCAGGATCGCGTCGCCCTCGGCGATCACCGTGCCGTCCGGCAGCGGGATGTCGGTGGTGGCGAAGCGCAGCGGCACGTTCGCCAGCGCGGGCTCCCAGCGCAGCGTTTCCTCGACGACGTCGTCCCAGGACACTTCGCCGTTGCGGAGCATCGCGAGCTGCTCGGGGTGGGTGGTCAGCGCGACCACCGCCTGGCCCAGCAGGTTCACCGTCGTCTCGTGCCCGGCGCCGATCATCAGGATCAGCGTGTCGGCCAATTCCCGTTCGCTGAGCCGGTTCTCCTGCTCGTCGCGCGCCGCCAGCAGCCCGCTGGTGAGGTCGTCGGCCGGGTGGTGGCGCTTGTGCTCGATCAGGTCGGCGAGGAACTGCGCCATCTCCTGCGCGGTGGCCGCGGTCTCCTCCGGAGTGGCGGAGGTGCGGAACACCTCGTCCACGATGTGCCGCAGGCCCGCGCGCATCTGCTCGGGAACGCCGAACAGCTCGGTGATCACCGCGATCGGCAGCGGATAGGTGAACGCCGCGCGCAAGTCCACTTCGGACTCCCCGGCCAGCGCGTCCAGCAGCTCGCCGGTGATCTCGGTGATGCGCGGGCGCAGCGCCTCGACCCGGCGCGGTGTGAACGCGCGCGAGACCAGCCCGCGCAGCCGCGCGTGATCCGGGCCGTAGGCGGTGAACATGTTGTCCACGCCGACCCACGAGATCAGCGGCCAGTCACCGGGGATCTCGCCGCGGATCCACGCGGGCCAGTGCTGCCGCGGATCCTTCGACACCCGCTCGTCCGCCAGCAGCCCGCGCAGCCTGCCGTGCTCGGTGACCACCCACGCCGGGACCTCGCCCGGCAAGGTCACCTGCGCGGCCGAGCCGTGCTCGCGCAGCCGGTGCGCTTCGCCGTGCACGTCGGCGCCGGACGGGTCGAGCGGGGTCAGCGGGCATCCTGATGTGGACATGCGGGTCCTCCTGGGGCGGGTTCGGCGAGCGTTGCCACGGCGGGGAAGCGCACCGGCAGGGCGGTCAGCGCCCGGTGGAACGGACCCGGACGCCACCGCAGCGGTTGCTGATCATCCAACTCGACCTCGGGAACGTAGTCCAGCAGCGTCTCCAACGCCACGGTCGCGATCAACCGCGCGGGCCTGCTCGCCGGGCAGCTGTGCGCGCCCGCGCTGAACGCCAGGTGCGCGCGGTTGCCCGCGGGAACTTGCCCGGTCGGGTGCAGCGCCGGGTCGGTGTTGATCGCCGCCATCGAGATCACCACCGGCTGGTCCGCGGGCAGCAGCACCCGGCCCAGGTGCACCGGGTGCCGCGGGTAGGTGATCGCGTAGTTCGCCAGCGGCGTGTAGCGCCACAGCACGTCGTCGAGCGCTTCGTCGAGCGCGACGCTGCCGGTGGCCACCGCGTCGGCCACCCGGTGCTCGGTCAGCAGCAGGTACAGCGCGTTGGCGATCCAGTTGCCCAGCGGCTCCGCACCGGCGCCCATCATGATGATCAGCTGGTGCAGCAGCTCCTCGTCGTCGAGGCCGTGCGGGTGCTCGATCAGCCGGGTGGCGATGTCGTCGCCCGGGTTGGCGCGCTTGTACTCGACCAGGTCGGTGACGCTGGCCTCCAGGTACTGGTTGGCCAGCTGCGGGTCGGTGCCGTCCCAGAGCGCGGCGATCGCGGCGACCATCGCCTGCGAGATCTCCGCCGGGCAGCCGAACATCTGCTGCAGCACCAGCATCGGCAGCTGCGCGGCGAACTCGCCGAGCAGGTCGGCGTGCCCGCGGCCGGTGAACCCGCGGATCAGCCCGGCCGCGCTGCTGCGCACGTACCGCCGCAGCTGCGCGGGCTTGACCAGGTCGAGGCTGTTGGCCACCGGCGGGCGCAGCCGCGCGTGCTGCTCCCCGTCGGCGAACAAGGTGTTCGGCCGCCACGACATCATCGGCAGCACCGGCGCGTCCGCAGGCGCGGTGGCCTGCCAGCGGCGCGAGTCCTTCACGAACACGTGCGGACTGCGCAGCACCTGCAGCGCCGTGTCGTAGTCCACCACCAGCATCGCGGGCACGTCCGGGGCGAGCTCCACCGGCACGATCGGGCCGCGCGAGCGCAGCTGCGAATAGACCCGGTCCGGGTTCCCGGTGAAGTCCTCGCCGTACAGCGGGATGCGCTCGGTGTCGAGATGAGTGGTCAAGCCGAGACTCCGTGCTCCTTCGTCGTGCCCGCGCCGGCGAGCACGTTTTCCACCAGCGTGATCAGCATTCGGTTGCAGGACGGCTCGTCGCGCGCGTCGCAGACGCCCAGCGGCGTGCCCGGCGGCGGGTCCAGCGCCTCGCGCAGCTCCTCGGCCGGGTAGCGCGGCGCGGTGTCGAAGGCGTTCACCGCGATCGCGTACGGCACCTCCAGCTGCTCCACCCGGTCCATCACGTCGAACGAGGCGTCCGGCCGCCGGGTGTCCACCAGCACCATCGCGCCCAGCGCGCCGCGCGCCAAAGTCCGCCACAGGTAGTTGAACCGTTGCTGCCCCGGCGTGCCGAACAGGTACAGCACCAGCTGCTCGTTGAGCGTGCGCCGCCCGAAGTCCAGCGCCACCGTCGTGGTCGTCTTCGCCGGAGTGCCGCGCAGGTCGTCCACGCCCTCGCTGGCCGCGGTCAGCGATTCCTCGGTGTGCAGCGGCTCGATCTCCGACATGGTGTCGACGAACGTGGTCTTGCCGACCCCGGCGGGGCCGACGATCAGGATCTTCGCCGAGCGGCGCACGGTCGGGGCGAGGTAGGCCGACTCATGCGGAGGTGTCCAGGTTGCGAAGTCCATCCAGCACCTCCTTCAACAGGTCCGGGCTGGGCGTGGCCGACGGCCGGGAAGCCGCGGCGGGCGCCAGGTAGCCGTCATCGATCAGATCCCCGACCACCACGAGCGAGACGCTCAGCGGCAGCCGGGTGTGCGCGGCGATCTCCGCCACCGCCAGCGCCCCGCCCTGGCAGACCTGCACGATCCGGCGGCGGTCCGGTTCGAGTTCGGGCACGGTGCCGCGCGATACGGCCCGCACCAGCGTCGCGGGTTCCACCGGGTTGTCCGCGCGCGCCCGCCCGCGGGTGAGCACGTACGAGCGCACCAGCTCGGATTCGCGTCTGTGCGGGCCTGGACTCACGGCCGGTTCCCGGCGGCGGTGCGCGCAGCCGTGCCCATCTCCTGCCCGAGCCGCTGAGCGGTCGCCTGCATCTCGGTGGCCACCACGCCCAGGTCGGCGTCCGCTTCGGTGACCAGCACCAGGTACGACTCCTCGCCGAACGGCTGCAGCAGCTGGAAGCCGCGGGCGTGCTGCACCATCACCTGCTCGAAACCACCGGTCGGGTAGCCCAGCGGTTCCATCCCGTGCCGGGCGCAGGACTGCAGCGGGGCGCTCACGGCCGCCCACCGCTCCGCGTCGGCCCGGTCCAGGGCGGCGTTCTTGACCAGCAGCATCCCGTCCCCGGACACCGCGATGGCCGCGCGGATCCCGGCGTGCTCGACCAGGTCGTCGAGCACCCAGGTGCGGTCCGGCAGCGCTGCTCGGCGAGCGGTCTCGCTCATGCGTTCGCGTCCTTTCCTGATGAGGTGGCGGTCGGATCCCCCGCTTCGCGGTCGCGAACCGCGCTGTCCGGCCCGGGGATGTCCGGTGCCGCCACGTCGGACGGCCCCACGTCCTGATCCGTCGTCGGGCGGCTCGCGCGTTGCAGGCCGCGCAGCGTCTTCGCGACGTCCTGCGTGCGCAGTCCAGCCGTGTCGCCGACGGACTCCGCGGTGTCGCCTGCTGCTGGGTGCTCGGACAGGTCGCCGGAGCGGGTCACCGTGCGGCGCGGCCGCTTCGGCAGCCCGGAGGCGGTGGTGTCCGTCTCCGGTTCGCTGCGGCGGTGCCGCGGCGCGGGTTCGGCCTCCGCGGTCTGCGCCGCGGCCGGTGCCTCCTCGGTGGTCGCCGGTTCCAGAGTGGTCAGCAGGTTGTGCGGCACCAGCAGCACCGCGCGCAGCCCGCCCCGGCTGGACGCGGCGTCGAGCCGCACGTGGAAGCCGTAGCTCGCCGCCAGCACGCCGCAGCCCGCCAGCCCGGTGCGCGGCGGGTTGCCCAGCTCGGTCAGCTCCACTTCGGACTCGCCGTGCGCCAGCAGCGCGTTGGCCTGCCCCAGCGCGTCCGGCGGCATTCCCACGCCGCCGTCGTGGATCTCGATCGACACCCCGTGGTACTCGGCGGTGATCAGCACGTCGACCGGCGCGGTCGGCGGGGACGAGCGGGTCGCGTTGTCCAGCAGCTCGGCCAGGCCGGCGCTGATCGGCTCGACCACCCGGCCCAGCACCGCCGTCGTGGTGTCCCGAGTGGACAACCGGACCCGGTCGTAGTCGTGGATGCGGGACTGCGCCGCGCCGACCAGCCGCGCCAGCAGCTGCGGGGAACGCTGCTGGCCGGGGGTGGAGCCGCACAGCACGGTCACCATCTGCGCGCGGCGCTGCGCCTGCGCGAGCAGGTGGTCGATCGGCAGCAGGTCTTCCAGCACCTCCGGACCGTGCGAGCGCTGCATCTGCTGGAGCTGTTCGGCGGCGTTGTTCGTCAGCGCCAGGATGCGCCGCATCGTGCCGCCGAGCGCTTCCTGCGCGCCCTGCACCACCTCGCGCCGGTAGTCCAGGTCGGCCCGGACCGGCGGGGCCGGTTCCGGCGGTGGTTCGGGGCGGGCTTCCAGCACCGGTTGCGGCGGTTGCTCCAGCACCGGCGGCTGCCACCGTTCGCGGTTCTGCCGCGCCAACCGCGTTCCCAGCACCGCCACCGCGGCGCCGAGCAGCACCACCAGGACGAGCAGCCCGCCGACCATCCAGCCTGTCGTTTGTCCCATCGATTCCTCATACCTCCGCGCGCAGTGCGCGGATTCGTCGGCCGTCCGCGGGGCACCCGAGGCCGCCGCCCGCAGGTCGCCGCCCCGCAGCGCTGCCGCCCCGCAGTGCTGCCGTGCCCGCGGGTCACCGTAGCGAAGGTTGATCACCCGGCATTCCCGTCGTCCGGTTTCGCGTGAATGGAGCAGATTTTGTGACGACCGCTACTCGGTGATCACTCGAAAAGACCTTGCGCGGCGGTGCGTCGGGATGTGGGTGTGCGCCGGACGTGGCACCGGTTTCCCGCGGGGGCGGGCGCGGGCCGGCATTGTTGATCTCCTTACGATATAGCGGTGCTTCATCTTTCGTTCATCTTCGGGAAATCCCGCATTTCCCAGAACGTTCCGGGTGTTCCGGACATCAGCGAGTGGTGGTACCGGGACCTGGCTGGGTCGGGCGCGGCGAGCCCGGCGTTCCTGCAGGGCTTCGGCGCGTTCGCCACCGACGCGATCATCGTCGCGTTCCTGCTGATCTTCGGCGTGCTGATCTGGCGCTCCCGCCCGGGAACGGCCGCGGAGTCGGCGCGGGCGGTGCTCGCGGTCCCGCTGGTGCTGCTGGCCTACCTGATCAGCGAAGTGCTCAAGACGTTCATCCAGGAGGACCGCCCGTGCCGCGCGTTCCCCCGGATCAGCACCATCGAGCAGTGCCCCGAGGTGGGGGACTGGTCGTTCCCGAGCAACCACGCCACGCTCGCCGGTGCATCCGCGGTGGCGTTGATCTGCGTGCGCCGGGCGTGGTTGTGGCTCGGCGTCGTGCTGGCGCTGGCGACCGCGTTGTCGCGGGTCTACGTGGGGGTGCACTACCCGCACGACGTGCTGGTCGGGTTGCTGCTGGGTGCGGCGGTCGCGGCGCTGCTGCCGCGGCTGGCGCGGATGCTCGAGCCGGTCGTGGACGGTGCCCGCGGGCTCACGGCCGGAGCGCTGTTGTTCGGCCCGGGCCCGGATTCGGGGTGGACACCCCTTCCGGCCACGGACGGCACGACCCGGGATCTGCCGGTGCTCGACGGGCAGGCGGGCGAGATGCCCACGACGCGGCTGCCCGCGCCGATGTCCGCGGAGGCGCCCACCGCGCGGATCCCGCGAGCCCGCCGCTGAGCGGTGCCCGCCGCCCGACCCGCCCGATTCTTCCGAGCGAACGGACCGTTGGACCAATCCAGTGGGGCGAACACGCCGTTCGCTCCGGCGGGAACCAGGCGCCGCGCCGGCGGGATGTCCGTGCGGGTGGTGAACGGTCAGCTCGTTCAGGACGACGCTTTGCGCAGCGCGGGCAGCAGCTCGCGTTCGGCGAACTCGAAGAACCCGTCCTGGTGGTCGTCGCCGCCGATCTGCACCAGCGCCACGTCGGTGAACCCGGCCTGCCAGAACGCCGACACGGAATCCACGATCGGCTGCACGTCCGGGCCGCACGGGATCGTGGCCGCCACGTCCTCCGGCCGCACGTACTGCGTCGCCCCGGCGAAGGCGGGCGGGCCGGGAAGTTCCGCGTTGACCTTCCAGCCCCCGGCGAACCAGCGGAACTGCTCGTGCGCTCGGCGCACCGCGGCGTCCCGGTCGGTGCCCCAGGAAACCGGCAGCTGCCCGATCTTGCGGTCACCGCCGCCGGCCGAGTCCCAGCCCCGGCACAGTTCGGCCCGCGGCTCGGTGGAGATCATCGCTTCGGCGGCGGGCGCGAACCGCCGCACCGACTGCGGCCCGGACACTCCGACGCCGATCGGCACCGGACGCTGCGGAACGTCCCAGAGCTTCGCCGAGTCCACGCGGTAGTGCCGCCCGGTGTAGTTGACGTACCCGCCGCCGGACAGCGCCCGGATGATCTCCACCGCTTCGGAGAGCATTTCGTGCCGCACGTTCACCGGCGGCCAGCCCTGCCCGATCACGTGCTCGTTGAGGTTCTCCCCGGCGCCGAGCCCGAGGGTGAACCGCTCCTCGGACAGCAGCCCGATCGTCGCGGCCTTCTGCGCCACCACCGCCGGGTGGTAGCGCATGATCGGCGCCGTCACGTAGGTCATCAGCTCGATCCGCTCGGTGACCTGCGCGACCGCGCCCAGCACGCTCCACGCGTAAGGGGAGTGCGCCTGGGTGTCCAGCCACGGCGAGAAGTGGTCGCTCATCACCGCGAAATCGAACCCCGCGCGTTCGGCCAGCGGGGCGTGCCGGACCAGCGCGCGCGGCCCGGACTGCTCGGTCATCAACGTGTAGCCGAAGCGGACCATGAGTCACTCCGTCTCGACCATGATCGTGCCGCCGGTCGTGCGCTGGAACTGCTCGTAGCCTTGCGGTGCCTGCGCGGGCGGGTGCAGATCGGATCCGCAGATCGCGCTCGAGGTGACCCGCACGAGCGCATCGGTACCGGCCTCGCGGCGCGGATCGGGCACCTGCTCGACGCGCACCTCGCGCGGTCCTTGCCAGGTCAGTGCCTGCACGGGCAGCACCTCCGTAGTCGGCTCGTCCCGGCGGCTACCCGCACCGGTCGGCGCCGACACAGGCTGTGCAGCGGCCGCCACCACGGCTAGGCTCGGATCATGGTCGGATCTCTGCTGGGCAACGAGGTCAACAGGGTCGAGGACCCGGATTTGCTGCGCGGGCGCGCCACCTACGTGGACAACCTGCCGCTGGAAGGCGTGCTGCACGTGGGTTTCGTGCGCTCACCCCTGGCGCACGCGCTGATCTCCGAAATCGACACGAGCGCTGCGGCCGCCGCACCGGGCGTGGTCGCCGTCTACACCGCGAAGGATCTGGACCTGCCGCCGGTGCAGGCGTTCATCCCGGTCGGCGACTTCACCCGCGAGCCGCTGGCCACCGATCGCGTCCGGTTCGCCGGTGAACCGGTGGTGGCCGTGGTCGCCGAGGACACCGCAGCGCTCGCCGACGCGCTCGAACTCGTCGACGTCGACTACGACCCGCTGGACGTGGCGGTGGACCCGGTGGGCGCACTGGCCCCGGACGCTCCGGCGCAGTTCCCCGAGCACGGCTCGAACATCGCCAGCGGCTATCGGGACGCCGCCGGAGCCGACGTGCTGGCGGGCGCCGACGTGGTGGTGCGCGCCCGCATCGAGAACCAGCGGCTGGCCGTGGTTCCCATGGAGGGCAACGCCTTCGCCGCGATCGCGGGCGGACCGGACGACGACCACGAGGTCACCGTCTACGCCTCCACGCAGATGCCGCACGGGTTGCGCAGCGGCCTGGCCGGTTCGTTCGGCTGGGATCAGCAGCGGGTGCGGGTGATCGCCCCGCACGTGGGCGGCGCGTTCGGCGGCAAGGCGGGCGCGGCCGCGGAATACCTGGTGGTGATCGCCGCCGCCCGCGAGCTCGGGCGGCCCGCGAAGTGGGTGGAGTCGCGCTCGGAGAACATGCAGTCGATGCCGCACGGCCGGGCGCAGGTGCAGTTCGCCGAGCTGGGCCTGAGCCGCGAAGGCGACATCGTCGGCCTGCGCGCGCGGGTGGTCGGCGACGCCGGTGCCTACGCCGGTTTCGGCGGTTCGCTCGCGCTCGGCCCGACCCGGCTGATGTCCCAGGGCGTCTACCGCCTCCCGGCGTTGAGCTACGACGGCGTGATGGTCCTGACCAACACGACCCCGGTCGGCGCGTTCCGCGGCGCGGGCAGGCCGGAGGCCGCGGCGATGCTGGAGCGCCTGATCGACATGGGCGCCGCCGAGCTCGGCATCGACCCGGCCGAGCTGCGCCGCCGCAACTTCCTGCGCCCTGAGCAGTTCCCGCACACCACGCTGACCGGCGCCGGCTACGACAGCGGCGACTACGACCTGGCGCTGACCGAGGCGCTGCGGATCGCCGGTTACGAGCAGCTGCGCGCCGAGCAGGCCCGGCGCCGCGCCGCGGACGATCCGAAGCTGCTGGGCATCGGCCTGAGCAGTTACGTCGAGATCACCGGCGGCGGTTCCGGCGAGTTCGCCGAAGTGGACGTGCACGAGGGCGGCGCCACCATCAAGGTCGGCACTTCCGCGCACGGGCAGGGCCACGCCACCGCGTTCTCCATGCTGGTCTCCGACCTGCTGGGCATCCCGATGGAGTCGGTCGAGTTCGTGCAGTCCGACACCGCCACCGTCCCGCGCGGCGGCGGCACCGGCGGCTCGCGCTCGCTGCAGGTCGGCGGCAGCGCGGTGCGCGAAGCCGGGGAAGTGGTGCTGCGCAAGGCAAGCGAACTCGCCGCGGCCAGGCTCGAGGCGTCCCCGGACGACATCCGGGTCACCGACGGCGGGCTCGGCGTCGCCGGGGCTCCCGGCGCGACGGTGAGCTGGGCGGAGCTGGTGCGGGTCGCCGGTGACGGCGAACTTTCCGGCACCACCGACTTCCAGCCGGGTGGCGCCACGTTCCCGTTCGGCGCGCACGTTTCGGTGGTGGAGATCGACAGCGAAACGGGTTTCGTGACGCCGCTGCGGCACATCGCCGTCGACGACTGCGGCCGGATCGTGAACCCGAAGCTGGTGCGCGGTCAGCAGCAGGGCGGTGCGGTGCAGGGCATCGCGCAAGCGCTGTGGGAGCAGATGTCCTACGACGAGGACGGCAACCCGGCGACGGCGACGCTGGCCGACTACGCGATGCCCTCGGCGGCGGACGTGCCCGCGCTGGAGGTCGTCAACACCGAGACCGACACTCCGCACAATCCCTTGGGCGCCAAGGGAATCGGCGAGTCCGCCACGGTCGGGTCGACGCCCGCGGTGCAGAACGCGGTCGTCGACGCGCTCAGCCACCTCGGGGTTCGCCACGTCGACATGCCCGCGACTCCGCAGCGGGTGTGGCAGACGATCCGGGATGCGCGCGCGGGCACGCTGGCCTCGCCGTGGCAGGAGCCGCCCGCCGCGTTCGCGACGTTGCCCGTGCGGGGCGATGAGGTGCAGGAAGACGCCGATGAGGCGGTCGTGTAACGGCCCGAACGGCTTGTGGCATACCTCACCCGCGGCGAGCGAGATCGGGTGAAATACCGGCCCGGGGCGCAGCGATGCAGAGGGCGGGAGATGAAGAGCAGAACCGGTGGCGGGCGCAGCGTCTAAGCACCCAAGATCAGCTAATGCGGCGTTTTCTCCCATGACCGATCAAAATCGCGTTAGCCGCAGGAGAGATCTCCATGAACCACATCGTCGTGGCCCTGTCGATTGAAGCCGCCGGACTGTTCGCCATTGCCGGAGCGATCACCACGTGGACCCGCTCCGTGCTGCGAACCAGCCGCTGAGAGCCCGCTTTCTTAGAACCCGTCGGCAGCGAGCGGGTTCCAAGACGGCGCTGAAACCCGAAACGGCCCCGTCGCCCGGAATGCCCGGGCGGCGGGGCCGTTTTCGTCGCGCGGGCTCAGCCGGCCTTGGTGGCCAGCTGCTGCGCCTCCGCGTGGTCGACGGCGGCAGGCGGCGAACCCGGCAGGCGCTTGCCCGCGGATTCCTTGGCGAAGTAGACCGCCACCGCGCCGATCACGCCCGCGCCCATCAGGTAGTAGGCGGGGGTGTTCAAGTCGCCCGTCACCGCGATCAGGCTGGCGATCACGGTCGCGCTCGTGCCGCCGAACAGCGACACCGAGATGTTGAACGCGATCGAGAGCCCGCCGTAGCGGATGTCGGTCGGGAACAGCGCGGGCAGCGTCGACGGCGAGGTGGAGTTGAAGCACAGCAGCATCAACCCCATCAGCGCCAGTCCGCAGAAGGTGGCCACGGTCCCACCGGTCTTCAGCAGCATGACCGCCGGGATGGACAGCACCACCAGCAGCACGCAACCGGTGTACATCACCGGCTTGCGGCCGATCCGGTCGCTGAGCTTGCCGACGAACGTGATCAGCACCATGGACAGGACCAGCACGATGATCTGCAAGACCTGGGAGACCGTGCTGTCCGTACCCGCGTGGCCGTGCTCCGGCAGCGTCTGCGTCAGGTAGGTCGGCATGTAGCTGGTGAGCACGTAGTTGGTCACGTTGAACACCAGCACGATCCCGCCGCACACCAGCATCGCGGGCCAGTGGTTGACGAAGATCTTGCGGAACTCGGCCAGGGTCTGGTTGCCCTCGCGGGACTCGGACTCCGCGGCGATCTTGGCGAACGCCGGGGTCTCCTCCAGCTTCATCCGCAGGTACAGGCCGATCGCGCCGATCGGGCCCGCGATCAGGAACGGGATGCGCCAGCCCCAGCTCAGCAGCGCGTCCTCGCTGAGCAGCACCTCCAGCAGCGTCGCGAACGTCGCGCCCATCGCGTAGCCGGTCAGGGTGCCGAATTCGAGGAAGCTGCACAGGAAGCCGCGGCGCTTGTCCGGCGCGTACTCGGCGATGAACGCCATCGCGCCGCCGTACTCACCGCCGGTGGAGAAGCCCTGCAGCAGCCTGGCGAGCAGCAGCAGCATCGGCGCCGCGACGCCGATCGTGCTGTAGTCCGGCAGGATGCCGATGATGAACGTGCTGATCGCCATCATGATCACGGTCAGCGACAGCACCTTCTGGCGGCCGATCCGGTCGCCGAGCGGGCCGAAGAACAGCCCGCCGAACGGGCGCACCAGGAACGCCGCCGCGAAGGTCCCGAGCGTGGCGATCGTGCTCATCGTCGGGGAGAGGCCGGCGAAGAAAACGCTCTCGATCTTGACCGCGAGGTAGGAGTACACGCCGAAGTCGAACCACTCCGTGACGTTGCCGATCGCGGCGGCCCCCACGGCGCGCCGGATCACTCCCGGCTCGGTGACCGTGACGTCGTTTACCGAATATTCGCCCGATTCAACATCGGCCGAGTCTGCGTTTGCCAAGGCAAACATCCTTCGCTGTTCCGAGACCGTCCAACCCGGACGGCCGGTGTGCCGCCTTCTTCGCGGCACCTCGCCTGTCAGTTGTCGCGGTGCACCCTAGTGCGCGGACCACCGTCACCGAAAACGTTGTCATGAATAAGGTATTTGTTCGGTGTGCCGGGAACGCGCATTTCGCTGCATTTCCGCGCGCCCTTCGTGCGGGTGCGTGCGGAACGGCGGAGTCCGGATCTTTGCCGCAGGCGGAAATCGGGTATAGCACCGGGGTGGCTGATTCGCGAGCCGATCGATTGGCGAAATACCGGGGCAAGCGCGACTTCACACGCACGGACGAGCCGGCCGGGGCGGAAGGTGCGGCTGCGGCCGGAAATCGGTTCGTGGTGCAGCGCCACCGCGCGCGACGCCGGCACTACGACCTCCGGCTCGAGGCGGACGGCGTGCTGGCGAGCTGGGCCGTGCCGAAGGGCCCGACGCTGGACCCCGCGGCGAAGCGGCTTGCCGTGCACGTCGAGGACCACCCGCTGGAGTACGCCGATTTCGAAGGCGTGATCCCGTCCGGCGAGTACGGCGGCGGAGACGTCGTCGTGTGGGACCGCGGGCATTGGTGGACCTCCGACGGCGCCGACCCCGCCAGTGCCATCGAGGCCGGCGAGGTGCACCTGGAGCTGCTCGGCCGGAAGCTCGCCGGGCACTTCGTGCTGGTGCGCCGCGGCAGCGGGGATCCGGCGAACTGGCTGCTGATCCACAAGGACGACGAGCACGCCGAACCCGGCTGGGACGCCGAAGAGCACCCCCGCTCGGTCAAGAGCGGCCGCACCAGCGAACAGGTCGCCGCCGACCCGCAAGCCGTCTGGCGCAGCGACCTGCCCGCCGCCCGAGCCGAGCAGCCTCCCGCGGCGCACACCTGGCGCCCGCCCGAGGACGCCGAACTCGCCGAACTGGACCGGTTGCGGCGCAAGGGACCTTGGCACTTCGCGGGACGCGAGCTGGCGCTGACCAACCTGGACAAGGTGCTGATCCCGGCAGGCGCGCACGAACCGGCGGTCGAAAAGCGCGACCTGATCCGCTATTGCGCCCGGATCGCACCGGTGATGCTGCCGTACCTGGCCGGCCGCCCGCTCAACGCGCACCGGTTCCCGGAAGGCATCGGCGAACCCGGCTTTTGGCACAAGCAAGCGCCCGAGCACACCCCGGAATGGTTCCGGACCTGGGACTACGAGCACGCCGACGCCGACGAGGCCCGCACCTACCTGGTACCGGAGGAACCGGCGGCGCTGGCGTGGCTGGCCAACTACGGAGCCCTCGAACTGCACCCGTGGACCTCGCGCACCCAGGACGCGCAACGCCCCACGTGGGCGCTGTTCGACATCGATCCCGGCGACCGGACATCCTTCGAGGACGTGCTGGTGCTGGCCCGGCTGCACCGCACCGCGCTGGAGCACCTCGGCGTGCAGGCCCGGCCGAAGGTCACCGGGCAGCGCGGCATCCAGATCTGGGTGCCGATCGAACCCCGCTACACCTACGACGACACCCGCCGCTGGGCGCGGGCGGTGTCCGAGGCGATCGGCAGCACCGTTCCGGACCTGGTCAGCTGGGCTTGGCAGAAGGGCGAACGCCGCGGCAAGGCCCGGCTGGACTACACCCAGAACGTGCTGAACAAGACGCTGGTCGCGCCCTACAGCCCGCGCCCGCGGCCCGGCGCGCCGGTCTCGGTGCCGATCGAGTGGGACGAACTCGACGACCCGGAGCTGGCGCCGGACCGCTGGAGCGTGCGCACCGTGTTCGACCGGCTGGCCGAGGTCGGCGACCCGTTCGCCGCGCTGCTCGGAGTCCGCCAGCGACTGCCCGACCCGTGATCACGTCGTGCGGCTTTGGCTCGCGCGTCGGCGCGATCGGCCGCCGAAGCTCGCCGCCGATCGCGGACTCCCCGGTCGGCAATGCCCGCTCATGCGAGCAGCGGACCGTGTCGCTTCCCACGTCCATTTCCTGGAAATCGTGTCCCGATGGGTGGTCAGCCCGAGTTAGGCTGCGCAGGTTCGAACGCGGGCAGGTTCGAACGAGGGCAGGTCCACGAGGAGGTTCCGGGCCATGGCGGTCGGACACGTTTCCAGCGGCGTCGCGGAAAGCCGCAACTCCACGCGCCAGGTCGTGGTGGCCAGCCTCGTCGGGACCTCCATCGAGTTCTACGACTTCTACGTCTACGCCACCGCTGCCGTGCTGGTGTTCCCGAAACTGTTCTTCCCGGCCGGGGACGCGACGGCGGCCACGCTGCAGTCGCTGGCCACGTTCGCGATCGCGTTCGTCGCCCGGCCCGTCGGTTCCGCGCTGTTCGGGCACTTCGGCGACCGCATCGGCCGCAAGTCCACTTTGGTCGCTTCGCTGCTGACGATGGGGATCTCCACCGTCCTGATCGGACTCCTGCCCGGTTACGGCTCGATCGGCGTGGCAGCGCCGCTGCTGCTGGCGCTGTGCCGGTTCGGGCAGGGCATCGGGCTCGGTGGTGAGTGGGGCGGCGCCGCGCTGCTGGCCACCGAGAACGCGCCCGCGGGCAAACGGGCCTTCTTCGGGACCTTCCCGCAGCTGGGTGCTCCGATCGGGTTCTTCGTGGCGAACGGCCTGTTCCTGCTGCTGTCCGAGGTGATGGACGACGCGACGTTCCTGTCCTGGGGCTGGCGGGTGCCGTTCCTCGCCTCGGCGGTGCTGGTCGCGGTCGGGTTGTGGGTGCGGCTGAGCCTGCACGAGACCCCGGCGTTCGCGAAGGTCGTGCAGGCAGGCGATCGGGCGAAGGTGCCGTTCGTGCAGGTGTTCCGGACCGGCTTCACCGGCCTCGTGCTCGGCACGTTCATCATGCTCGCGACCTACGTGCTGTTCTACCTGATGACCGTGTTCACGCTGTCCTACGGCACCGCGGAGGGCGGGCTGGGCTACAGCCGCTCCGAATTCCTGGTGCTGTTGCTGGTCGGCGTCGTGTTCTTCGGGCTGACCGTGCCGATCGCCGGGCGGCTCGCCGACCGGTTCGGCCGGCGGCCCACGCTGCTGGTCGTCACCACCGCGATCATCGCGTTCGGCCTGCTGATGGGGCCGTGGTTCGGCTCCGGTTCGCTGCCCGCGGTGCTGTCGTTCCTCGTCGTCGGACTGGGGTTGATGGGCCTGACGTTCGGGCCGATGGGGGCGGTGCTGCCCGAGCTGTTCCCGACCGCGGTGCGCTACACCGGGGCGTCGGTGTCCTACAACATCGCGAGCCTGCTCGGCGCGTCGGTCGCGCCGTACATCGCGACGTGGCTGGCCAGTTCCCACGGGCTCGGCTGGGTCGGGGTGTACTTGGCGGCGATGGCGGTGCTGACGCTGATCGCGCTGCTGGTGAGCCGGGAGACCAAGGAATCCGCACTGGATTGATCTCGGCCGTCCGGCCGGATGTTCCGGCCCGAAGGCCGAGGCGCGGCACTCGCGTTCGTCCATAGCCTTGCCGGCGCAACCCACTGCGCAGCGAGAGGAGAACGTCGTGTCGTCCACGAACGTCCCGGCCACGCCCGGGGCCACGGGCAACGAGATGATCAGGTTGTCGGACGCCGACCGGTCGCAGGGGGAGCGGCTGCTCAACGAGCACGTGGTTTCCGGTTGCCTCACCTCGGACGAGTACGGGGACCGGGTCGTGCAGGCCAAGCAGGCACGCACCCGCGGCGAGCTGCTCACGCTGTTCCGCGACCTGCCGGAGCCGTGTCCGCGCTTCGACGAGCGGCAGGACGAGGCGCGGCACGACGAGGTCCGGCAGGACCGGACCCCCGCACCCCAGCCGGCCTCCGCCGTCCAGTTCCCGCGCCGGCACCTGCAAGCCGCCGCGATCGCGGTCGCGATCCCCTGCTCGATCGTCGGTGCGATCACCGGCTTGTTCTACGCGGCGGACGCGCCGATGTTGCTGCCGGTCGCGTTCGTGATCGTGGGGGCGCTGTACTTGGTGCTGCTGACGCTCGGAGACCGGGTCAAGCGCTGACCCCTCAGCTCAACGCCGCCAGCAAGCGGTCGACGAACTCGGCTTGGGCCGGGATCAGCTTGTCCCGCGCGGTCGCCGGGTCGAACCACTCGGCCCGGTCGACCTCGGGGAACGACGCGGTGCGTCCCGAGCGCGGCGGCCACGGCAGCTCCACCGGGTTGCTGACCAGCTGCGCGGGATCGAACTCACCGCGCAATGCCCAGGCCAGCACCGACTTGCCGCCCTTCTGCCGGATCTCGCCGAGCTCGACCAGCGCGCCCGGATCCGGCCGATGACCGGTTTCCTCGGCGAATTCGCGCAGCGCCGCATCGCGCGGTGACTCGTCGTCGCCGTATTCGCCCTTCGGGATCGACCACGAACCGAGGTCCTTGTTCCGCCAGAACGGGCCGCCGGGATGCACCAGCAGCAGCTGCGGCCCGCCGTCCCGCATCCGGTGCAGCAGGATGCCCGCGCTGCGCTTCGCCATCCGACGACCGTACCGGTGCGGTGGCACGCTGAGGGCGTGGAGCGCGTCGTGCTGCACGTGGATCTCGACCAGTTCATCGTCGCCGTGGAACTGCTGCGCCGCCCCGAGCTGCGCGGGCGACCGGTGCTGGTCGGCGGAACCGGCGATCCCACCCGCCGCGGAGTCGTCGCAGGCGCGTCCTACGAGGCCCGCGAGTTCGGCGTCCGCTCGGGAACTCCGCTGCGCACCGCGCTGAAACGGTGCCCGCAAGCGGTCTTCCTCGCCGTCGACCGGGACGCGTACCTGGCCAAGTCCGCGCTGTTCACGGCCGCGCTGCGCGAGTTCGGCGGCATCGTGGAGGAGGCGGGCTGGGACGAGGCGTTCCTGCAACTCGACACCGCCGACGCCCAGCACGACGCGGAATCGGTGCGCTCCGCGGTCCCCGCCCGCACCGGCTTGACCTGCTCGGTCGGCATCGGTGACAACAAGCTCCGCGCGAAGCTGGCCTCCGGTTTCGCCAAACCCGGCTCACCGCTGCGCGACGAGACCGGCACCTTCCGCCTCGACCAGCACAACTGGGCGCCGACCATGCACCAGCGCAGCCCCGAAGCGCTGTGGGGCATCGGCCGCAAAACCGCCGCCCGCCTCGCCGAACACGGCTTGACCACCGTCGGCGCCCTCGCGGCCGCGGACCGATCAGCCCTCGCCGCAACCTTCGGCCCGCGCAATGGCCCCTGGCTAGTGGCACTGGCCCGCGGCATCGACCCGACCCCCGTGCGCGGCGAGCCGTACCGGCCACGCTCCTACGGCCGCGAGTTCACCTTCCAGGAAGACGTCCGCGACCCCGCCGAACTCCGCGCCGAACTCGCCCGCCTGTCCCACCTCGTAGCCGACGACCTGCGAGAACACTCCTGCCGCGCAGGCCGTGTCGTGGTGAAGCTGCGCGACTCGCACTTCCGGACCCACTCCCACGGCACCCCGGTCGACCCGCCCAGCGCCGACCCCGAAACCCTCACCGCCGCGTCCCACCGCGCCCTCGCCCGCTTCACCCCGACCCGCCCCACCCGCCTCATCGGCACCCGCGCCGAGTCTCTGACCAGCGACGAACCCTGAACAGGGACCTCTCGGAGATCGACACCACCCGATGCGCTAAGCTGTCCGCGCACCCCACGGAGGGTGCGGCCGGGACGTGGCGCAGCTTGGTAGCGCACCTGACTGGGGGTCAGGGGGTCGTGGGTTCGAATCCCGCCGTCCCGACGGTCGCGGAAGCCCGCTGATCTAGCGTGAAAGCGCAGGTCAGCGGGCTTTTTGATGTTGTGCTGGTGATCTTGTAGTTGATCTTGCTGGTGGGTGTGCGCCGATTTATGGGAGGAATATGGGAGGACCGGTCGGCGCCGGGGTGAAATGGGGTCGCGTGATGGGAGGATTTCCTTGTCGCCCGGCTGGGTGATCTTTAGTGGGTGGTCGTCGTTCGGGGTGCCGGGCTACTGACGCCTGCTGCAGTGCGTTGACGGGTGGCGCGAACGCTCGGACAGTGCGCGTCGGGGAGTTTGCTAGAGAAGCCCGGTATGAGAAGTTGTGCGGGCCTTGTCTCGGTATGCTGCAGAACTGCCTATCTACTGCATTCGAACTATGGCAAGTTCACATGAGATGCCGATTGCCCAAAGGTTTTTGCTCTTGGGCGTCCACCGCCTCTACGGCAAGGTCGCAACGCGGCGGTACGGCGCAGCTGCCGCCCACGGGGCGGGATCCGTCTCCACCGCCCTACTAGGGGCGCAATCCGTTCGCTAGGCGGTCCAACTCGACGCCGCTGGCATCGTGGTGTCCTCACCAGCCGCCGCGCCACGCGCCGCCACCTCGCGACCATGTTGCGCACATCGGATCGGCCGTGGGCAGACGAACAAACCCGACGTCGACCACCGGCGGGCCGCTACAAAAGTCGAAGGCCCATCCTGGCACCGATCAACGTCAGTAGCACATTCCTCGAGTGTACGCAGGTTATGTCCAACCGATACCGAACGTTACGCTTCGAACCCGGTAACCCCAGTGACGATAGACACTTAGTATTCTCTAAGCGTCGTGTTGACAGTTGTCACATGCATTATCTTGAGCGCAAGAAGGGCAGATGGCGGTCTCTATCAGGCGCGCGCAAGGCGGCCGTCGAGGTGGGATGTAGGGGCATGGCTGCTTGACCAGGTGTTGTCCTCGACATTGCCCAAGTGGTTGCACGGCGCGCGTGTTTAGGCTTAAACTGCACGCTGCTGGGGAAGTTCAGCGAAGCCGCTGCCGCTCACTGGGAACGAGTAACTTTTGGGGGTATTCGTATGCTGATAAATTGTCCAGAACGTATGGACGAACTGCGTTCCGCTAGTAAGGAGATCTCCGGCAGTCGGGGTGGTATCCCGGATTCTTCATTCTATCAAGAAAAACTTCGGACCGTGTGGTGTCGAGCGCAGAAAACTGAATCCTATCGCTCGTTAGGTGAGTTTTCTTGGGAGGCGTTTGCAGGGCTGTCGAGGACGCCAAAAGATCGCCTGAAAGCGACTCCGGGAGAGTTTCTCGCAGGAGCAGCAAGGAGGGAGGTAAAATACTACGAAACGACTGGCACGACGGGGCAACCGACGCCAACGCCGAGAACAGCAGAAGACATTATATGGAACACTGTATCTGTTGCTGAATCGTGGCGCAATCTCTTAGGGAAAAACGAACGTGTGCTCGTTATGATGCCTTCGGACATCGTTCCTGTCGCGGACATGATCGTCGGAGTTTGCGAATACCTCGATCTTCCGCACGCGCGTTGCTACCCGTTCACTACTGGTATATCGGACTGGGACAGGCTTATTGGTCTATGGGAAACCTTGCAGCCTTCTACGGTTTTCATCGCCCCCGGCGTCGCGCTGCAGTTAAGCCGTTTACTCAAAGAACGAGGGCTGCTCGAGCGGTACGGAGCGTCTGTCACGAAGATGATGCTGCTTGGTGAGGTGAGTACCCCGCCGTTCCGCGCGCGCCTTGGGCAATGGTGGGACGCGAGTGCTTTCGACGCCAGCTACGGCAGTACCGAGACCGGTACCCTGGCGACTAGCTGTGCCAATGATCAACTGCACTTGCTGACAGCGACGAACTACTTCGAGTTGGCCACTGACGACGGAGCGGCTCCACTGTCCGACTCCGGTGCGGGACGATTGGTCGTTACGCCCCTCAACTTGCATGCCCGATCTTTGTTGCGATTGGACACGGGCGACGATGTCAAGATCAGCTCAGCTTGCGAATGTGGGGATGAAGCTCCGGTCGTGCAGGTCGTAGGACGTAGCTCCGATGCGCTGCAGGTCCGTAACGCTAATCTGACGGTCCGCGCTGTCGAGGAAGTCGTCTTTGGCGCTACTGAATCCACCGGATACTTGATGGAAGCTGATTCAGCTGGTCAGTTCGCTCGGCTGATATTGGAGCGCGATGTGAACTGGGATCGGGACAGCGAAACGGATATGACGGCGCGGCTCCAAGCATTATCGCAGGACAATCTGGGGCTGCAGTGGGATGAGGTAGTCTTCGTCAACCAGCTGCCCGCTACGACAAAAAGCGGCGCTTCCCAGAAAAATTGGAAGCGATCCAATTTCCGCGTGTTGGAGTCTACGTCATGAGCACAACTGGAGTTGCTGTTGCGCCCACCGGTACCGGGGTCGCCATGGGGGAACCTGATCTCTGGTGCACTTATGCTGCGGTCCGGACGCTGTCCTGGCTCAACCGAATATCCGACGTTCCGCAACTCGAGAAAACCATCGCCCAGCTCAGCGGTCGGCAGAACGCCGATGGCGGTTATGCATGGAGCAAGGGCATGGCTTCAGATGCATGGGCCACATTCTACTGCACGCACGCGTTAGCCGATATTCGAGGTAAAGTGCCTAGGCTGGAACGCACCGCGCAATGGCTCCGCAGTACGTGGTCCGGTGTCGCCTATGCGATGGTTCCAGGACAAGCGCCGGATGCGTGGGCCACGCACTTTTCGACCCGCACCGTGATTGAACTCTGCGGTGATGACGTCCCTGACGCCAGGGCATTGGTGAGCTGGTTGCGGAAGCTACAAGCACCCGACGGTGGGCTGACTTGGTCGCCCGAGCACGCCGAGGACGCCTACCGAACGAACGACAGCACTTCTGACGTGCGTGCCTGCTTTTACGGTGTCATGACGTGGCGTGCCCTGGCCTCGGTCCACCGTGATCTTCCTTTGCCATGGGACGCCCCTGCGCTCGTGAAGTGGCTTCGTGAGCAACAATGTGCGGAGGGCGGATTTCGTTTCGGCACCAGTGCCGAGGTCCCGTGTATGTGGGCGACCTACCGAGCGACTGCCACGCTCCACGCGTTGGGGGTTGAGCCCGCTGAAGCCATCGCTTGCATCGAGTGGATCAAATCATTGCGCCTGCCATCCGGGGCTTTCGTACGGTGGTCGGGATACGACGTCGCTGACGTGTGGGCATCGTTCTGCGCCATCGGTTCCTTAGACGCATTGCAAGCTGACACGGCCGCCCACTCGGAAGCGGTTGTCAGCAGGGTACGCGAGCTTTCGTGTCCTGGAGGTGGCTTCACCTACCGAGAGCCTACTGAGGCGGGAGACGCACTGAGCACGGCCGCCGCGGCATTGACCGCACCCGATGACGATTCGCGATTGGAGAGCTGGCGCCGGTGGCTCGCGGGCTGCCGACTGCCGAATGAGGGCGGCGTGATGTACATGCCGGCGCGGGGTAGTGAGGTTCGTTGCACGCTGTGGGCACTGGCGGCGGGAGCGTGCCGGAACGACGAGGAGGTTTGCCGCAGCATAGCGACATGGCTGCGAGCACTGCAAAACCCTGACGGCGGTTTCGGATACTGGGAAGGCCGCGGTTCGGACTTGGTCTCGACATCCTCCGCCGTGGGGATTCTAGAGGTCCTAGATGTCCCCGTTGCCGATGTGCTCGACGTCGGGCGCCTTGCCGGATTCGTCGTGACATGTGGCGACAGCCCGGCATCGGGGTACGGCAATGTTCCTGGAGCCGCGCCGACCTTGCGCGCCGGGTTGCAGGCTCACCGCGTGCTGCGCTATCTCGGACGAGGATCGTTCGAGGGGGTCGTCGCGCTCCTGGAGCGGCACCGAGTGCGCAGCGGTGGGTTCGCCAATGAGGGAAACCGCATGCCGGACCTGTTGAGCAGCTATGAGGCAGTGGCGACGGCCGATGCCTACGGCATCGTCATCGAGGCTGCCCAGCTCGAAGGTTTTCTCGGGCGCGTGCGTACGCAGGAAGGGACCGCGTGGACCCCACTCGCGCCCGCTGGTGGGGGACCTCTGGCTGACTGCCTCGCCGAACTCTTGGATCGTCGGTTCACTGGACACTTGCAGTGCCTTCCGGCGCTCACGCTTTCCTGAGGAGACGCGCGGAATGCCGACAATCGTGATCAATACACCGGCGATGAGTGCGCCACGCCGCAGGGAAGTGTCGGTACGGCTCACTCGCTGGCTGTACCGGCGGGGCAGTGATCGCCGGCATGTCGTTGTTCGATTCGAAGAAACCGACGAAGGCAGTGTTTTTGTCGGCGGGATGCCCGTGGAAGCACTACCCGATTCTGGTGAAGCGTTGCACTACGCGAGCGTTCTGTGTTGCATCGCCGAAGGCTGGGACGAACAGTTTCGCGATGAACTGGCTCGTGAGATCGCGCAAGCACTCGGTATGACCGAAAGCACTGCGTTGCTCTACATCGAATTTCGTCCGACTTCGCGGGGTGACGTGCGCTTCGGTGTCGCGGGCCAGCTGCGTAGCGCGGCGGAAACGGGAGACTAAGTCAGCTCAACGAGCAACCACTCGTAAAGTGGTTGATCTGGATATGTCCACACTTTGTGCGAGGGGAAAGTATGAGCGGGATGGAACCTGTCGATCTCGACCACATTCAAACGCAGATCCGTGGCGTACTCACGGGCCTGTTCGGCGACGAAGCTCGTGACGTGGCCGCCGATTCGGAGTTGCGCGACACGCTCGGCGACCGTTACGACAGCCTCGGTGCGCTCGAGTGCATCACTGAGGTGGAGAAACAGTTCGGCATCGAGGTCGATTTTGTGGCCGACGATATCCGATATGCCTTTTCCACGATCGACAATATGGCGCGGTTCGTGCGGAACCGTCGGGAAGACATGGCTGCTTTAGGGACTATCCGATGACCGAAACAACGGCAGGTGTCATTTCAGAAACCATCGGGGAGATTCCCTTCCGCACTTCAGGGAGCGCGAATACCCCAGTCGTTTGGTGGCGTACTGAGTGGCAGTTGCGTGCGGAAGCCGATGTTCTTGCGAGGGAACTTGTCGGAGAGGTTGACCAGGTCGTGAACTTCGCTCCGACCGACCATCTGTTCGGACGGTTGACGGGAGAGTTGCTGCCGGACCGTTTGGCGGTCGACGTGCTGAACGTTGGACACGAGCCGACCGCACTGCCGGGCTCTGCGATGCGAAAGCGCACGCTCTTCGCGTGTCTTCCATCGAGTTGGGTGGTTTTGCGGAGGTCATTATCCCAGCTCCGCGAGCTGCCAGCCTCGATGGCGCTGCACGGAACGGGGCCGACGGTGGACGCAACCGACGAGGTCGTCTCCGCCCTAGCCGATACCCAGTTTCGTGCAGTGGAGCTGTTCGGGTCCACTGAGACCGGTGGTATCGCTCATCGCAGAATACCGCCGCACCGCGGCAGCCGAGGGCCGTGGACGTTGCTCTCCGACGTCGAGTTCGCCGAGTGCGTTTCCGAGCAGGAAAGGTATCCGGAAGGCGAGTGGTTGTCAGTTCGGAGTCCTCGGCTGGCTCGACGCTCCGACATGACGGATCCCCCAGCGGAGTGGCAGTTGTCCGATGTGGTCACTCGCAAAGGTGAGCGCTCATTCGATTTTGGTGGGCGCGGTACCGATCTGGTGAAGATCAACGGGCTTCGGTGCGAATTGTCCGACATTGCCGACGCGTTACGGGAAGCAGTTCCGGGTACCGATGCCGTCTGCGTACCGGTGCATGATTCGGTACGCGGCGAGCATTACGAGATATTTTATCGGTGCGAGCGAACCCTTAGTGCAGGACAGATCTTGCAGGCGATCCGCAGTGTGCTAGAAGACGTAGTCCCGCCGCGCGCTGTGCACCGGGTCTGCCGTATCCCGAAGACGTCGACAGGAAAAGTACCGGTAACTCAACTGTACGCGAACATCGAACCGTGCGCGGATATGGGGGGATCCTGCGGATGAGATCTCGTGCAACCGAAAGCCCGATCTGGTCGATAGGAAACGAAAATTCGGAGGTGCAAGCGAATCAGCGCCCCGACCGAGCTGTCGCTTCTTACGCGCGTCGCGCCGGCCTCAGTTACCCGGACGAATTGCTGCAACCCCCGCCGCTGGTGCGGACGTCGTTGGAACAACGATTTAACCAAATCGACGTGGGCGACTGGGACGACGACGCGTGGGCAGAGCAATGCGAGGAGTGGACGCTTGCGGCCGATGCCCGTTACCGACCCATCGTGGCCCGGCGGTCAGCTACTCCAGCGGTGCGTGTCGGTGTGAAGGACACCATCGACGTGGCGGATTTTCCCACCGGCCTCGGACTGCGGTGGTACCGGCATCATCCAAAAGCATCTGCACCTGCCATCGAATCGATCGAGCAGGGTGACGGGGGTACAGCTTCGGTGATCGCTAAATTGGTGAGCACCGAGCTGAACATTGGTGTCGGATCGGGTTGCGTCAATCCTTGCTTTCCGCACATCGACCCGGCGGGTTCCAGCACGGGGGCGGGCGTCGCCGTAGCGGCGGGTCTTTGTGATCTGGCTGTCGGGACTGATGTACTGGGATCAGTGCGCTGGCCTGCTGGCCAGTGCGGCACCGTTGGCTTGCGGATGAGCCACGCCCCCGACCTGCTCGATGGCGTCTTCCCGCTCTCGCCTCCGATGGATGCGATCGGATTGGTGGCACGCAGTGCTGCCGATCTCGCGCTGCTTTGGAGGCGGCTCGGGCTCGGCTCGCTGGTCTCGGAGGAAAATCGTTCCTCGAGCGGGGTGGAATGGGAACGGCGACGTTATCGAGTAGGAGTAGTGGATAACATCCGCCACGGGTGTGCCTCCTCTGAAATGTTGGAGACCGTGGATAAGGTAAGTGATTGGTTGGCCGATGACGGCCACGTGGTCGACGAGGTCCGCCTGGGCGATCTTTGGCGATTTCGGGGAGATGCCTGGCAACTCTGCGCGCGCCAGGCAAGGGACGGATACCAGCTCTGGCGACGCTGGATCACAGTGCCATTGCTCGACAGCACGCACCGTGCCTTGGACGTCGGCGCGAAGGTAGATGACGAGCGTTATGCTGAGATTCTGGAAAATATGGTGTCTAGTCGGCGAGAGGCTCCCGCAATGTTTGGGGACGACCTCGACGCCTGGCTACTGCCGCTGGATCCATCGGCACCGCCGGACATCCGAGTGCACAGTTCGTCGCTGAGCACGATCCCGATGCCGGGTGAGCCCGACTACGACCGAAGAATCGGGTACACGCCGATCGCCAGCTTCGCGGGTCTCCCAGCAATCACAGTTCCAGCACAGCGGAGCCGAATTAACGGGGCGCCGTTGGGGGTGCAGCTGGTAGGTCCGCGCGGTAGTGAGGAACGGCTCATTCACCTCGCCCGGCGGGTCGAGCAGTCCGCGGGCGAACTCGAGATGCATCCAATGTAGACACCTGAAGGGCAGACTTACCTAATGCCTTCAATAGGACCGGGTAGACCCTTGAAAGATTCCCAGCCGGTAGCCGTCAAAGCTGCCCACCAGGTCAGTTGGGAGGATTCGGACGTCCTTGTCAATGTTTTCGATAAACTGCTGAAGAGGCCGCCGTTGGTTTCTGCGGAGTCGGTTCATGCGCTAGCCGGTGAATTGGAGTTCGTCGCGCGGGGTGAGGCGGTCGTCATTCAAGCCGGTGAGTGCGCTGAAATCTTCGACGACGCCGCCCCCGACCGCATTCGCGAAAAAGCCACGCAGGTGCATCGGCTCGCCGATATCGTGGAAGGTGCGGGAATGCCAGCGATCCGCGTAGGCCGTTTGGCCGGGCAGTACGCGAAACCCCGGTCGCAGTCGACCGAGACGCTGGTGGATGGGACCGTGCTTACGACCTACCTGGGCGATGCCGTCAACGCTCGGGAAGCCACTGCCCTTTCCCGGCGCCCGGACCCGACGCGACTGCTCGCAGCTTACGACCACGCATCGAGCGCGTTGGAAGCGCTCTTCATGCGCCAGTTGCTGATTTCCGAAAGCAACAGCGGCCTGCGGTCTATGCTCGCGCCTACCTACGTCAGTCACGAGGCCCTGCTTCTTGAGTTCGAGAGCGCCCTGGTCCGGCCTGATCACGTTAAGGGGGGAAATTATGCGTCTTCCGCCCACCTACTGTGGATCGGGGAAAGAACACGGCAGGTCGACCATGCGCACGTGGAGTTCGCGGAAGGAATCAGCAATCCGGTTGGAGTCAAGCTAGGGCCTGCTGCGGAACCGGCGGACGTCGTCGCCATCGCCGAACGATTGACGGCCGGACGAAGGCCGGGCCGGGTATCCATGATCGTGCGTATGGGCGCTGGCCGACTCTACGAACGGTTACCTGCGCTCATTGACGCGTTGGGCCCCCTGGCGCGGGAGGTGGTGTGGCTCTGTGACCCGATGCACGGCAATACCGTGCGCGCCGGGGACGGGCGGAAAACGCGGGTGATGACCGATGTCGTAGCGGAGGTCGAGCAGTTTTTCGAAGTACTGCGGGCGCGCGGGTGTTGGCCAGGGGGTCTGCACCTGGAGACTACTCCCGACGATGTTTCTGAATGCGTCGAAATCAAGGCGGAACTCGCTTCGCCGCAACCCGCAGGTTTGTTCAAATCCGCTTGTGACCCCCGCCTAAATTATTCGCAAGCTGAGCGGGTTGTATCCCGCGCCGTCGACCTCATAGGTTCTTAGGGATAGGTAATCAGCGTGGCAACATCTATAATGAAAAGTTCGCCTGCTCGGGCGTCCAGTACCCGTGACTGGATCGGTGTCGGAGTAGCGTTGCTAGCTATTTTCATGGGGCAGATCGACATGTTCATTGTTAACGTGGCGAGCCCGCCGATCCAGAAAAGCCTGGGTGCTTCATTCGGTCAAATGCAATTTATTATTGACGGATACGTGATCCTCTACGCGGCCGGCATGGTGACCTGTGGCAAACTTGGCGACAGGCTCGGTCGGAAGAGAGTTTTCCAGTACGGTGTTGCCGCGTTCACGCTGACGTCGTTGCTGTGCGCGCTGGCTCCGACGGCCAGCTTGCTGATCGCGGCGCGAGCTTTGCAGGGCGCGGCCGCCGCCGTACTCATGCCGCAGGTGCTGTCGCTCATCTACGGTACCTTCGGTGACTCCCGTGACCAGCAGCGGGCCGTGGGTCTCTACGGCGCGGTAATCGGACTGGGTGTGGTCGCAGGCTTGATCGGTGGCGGCCTGTTGTTGCACTGGAACATTCTTGGACTCGAGTGGCGGACGATATTTTTGATCAACGTTCCCGTGGGGCTGGTCATGTTGGCGGTGGCTCCGGCGACGATTAGAGAGAGCCGGAGTCCGACGACTGCTCCATTGGATACCGTCGGCACGGTGCTCACCGCGACGGTGCTCCCTGCATTGTTGGTGCCGCTGTTCCTCGGTGCTGAGCACGGTTGGCCACTCTGGGTATGGGTATTCTTTGCCACCGCCGCTGTCCTCACTGCTCTGTTGTTCCGACATCAGCGATGGTTGGCTGCGCGGGGAGGAGATCCACTGCTACCGCCAAAACTATTGGGTCGGCCTGGGTTTCCGACCAGCATGGCCGCTATCACCGTGTTCTTCTGCGGCAATTCCGGTTGCTTTCTGGTGTTGACCTACCACCTGCAGTCCGGCCTTGGGCTGGGGCCATTAGGTACGGGACTGGTATTCGTACCGATGGGATTAGGGTTCGCGATGGCGTCGGTGTTCGGACGCGGCCTTGCTGAGCGCTATGGCAGCCGAGTCCTGGTCACTGGTGCATTGTTGATGGCTGCGAGCTATGCCCCGGTTCCGTTCATCGTCCAGGCTGGCAGCGGAACTCAAGCCGTGCTGTTGGCAGCGGCCATAGGAGTCTCCGGCATCGGTCAGGGACTGGTCGTTTCTCCGCTGATCAACTTGACCATGGCGCAGGTACCCGACTCACTTGCAGGCGCCGCCTCCGGAGTGATCAACACGATGACGCAGGCGGCTATGGCGTTAGGCATCGCGGCGGTAGGCACCCTGTATCGCGGCGTGCTGGGGGCCAATCCGCAGCAGGCTGCGGGCGCCATCCCTAACAGCGCCTATGCGAACTCGTTCGCGATTACGTGTGTCCTGCTCGGCCTCTTAGCACTGGCGACCGCGGTCCTCAGCAGAGTGTTGGGGCGTCGCCTGAACACACCTGAGGCCGGGACCAACGAGCGGGTCCTGGAGATGCGCTGATGAGCGTCGCTGCTGCACGCGCGCCGATCCCGCTCGACGGAGAAACGGTGTGCCTCGACGATGTGCGCAAGGTCGCCGAGGAAGACGCTCCATGCGAGATCCCTGGGGCCGCACTCGAACGCGTGACCAGAAATCGGGAACAGCTCGAAGAATTGATCCGACGTCGAGCTCCGGTCTATGGTGTCACCACCGGCTTCGGCGAAATGGTCAACTTCGTCGTGGACGCAGCCAATGAGACCGAACTGCAGACAAACCTGGTGCGAAGTCATAGCTGCGGTATGGGGACGCTGTTCTCGGCGGCAGAGGGCAGAGCGATTCTGTGTGCGCGGCTTAACGCCCTCGTGCGTGGCTACTCGGCGGTGCGTCCGGAGTTGATCCAGCGAATGGAATGCTACCTCAACACGCGCATCACCCCTGCGATCCCGGAGGTCGGATCCCTCGGTGCCAGCGGCGATTTGACCCCGTTGGCACATGTCGCCTCCACCATGATCGGCGAAGGCTTCGTCCTTGGCACCAACGGACCTATCGAAACGGCACACGTCCTCCGCGAACGCGGAATCGAGCCGTTACGGCTGCGGTTCAAGGAAGGGCTCGCCCTGATTAACGGGACGTCGGCGATGACGGGGCTTGGCGCACTTATCGTGTGCCGAGCGCTGGAGCAGGTACGACAAGCCGAGACCATCGCCGCGCTGGCGCTTGAGGCACTGGAG
Source organism: Saccharopolyspora galaxeae (assembly GCF_016526145.1). GTDB lineage: Bacteria > Actinomycetota > Actinomycetes > Mycobacteriales > Pseudonocardiaceae > Saccharopolyspora_C > Saccharopolyspora_C galaxeae. The sequence continues at coordinate 37,561 of NZ_JADDUE010000014.1, read as the reverse complement.
ACGTCGTCCAGTCCCCTTGCCGAGGAGGGGCACGAGTTGGCTAGGCCGCACCCAGGCCAGATCACCTCGGCCGCGAATCTGCGGGAGTTCACAACCGGTGGCAAGCTGCTCCGGAGCGACGCCCAGCTCCAAGCGCAAGCTCTGCGACAAGCCGAGGAACAAAGCAGTTCAAGTGGAGTCCACCATACCGACGTGCTTCTGCAACAGGCCTATTCGCTACGGGCAACACCGCAGGTGCTCGGTGCGGTGCGCGATGCCCTAGGCCACGCGGAGCAGGTGGTGCGAACCGAGCTGAATTCGGCCAACGACAACCCGTTGATCTTCGACGGTGGTGAGGTTTTCCACGGGGCGAACTTCCACGGTCAACCGGTCGCCTTGGCGATGGACTACGCTACCCTCGCACTGACCCAACTCGGCGTGCTCTCCGAGCGCCGGACCAATCGGTTGCTCAATCGCCACCTCAACGGCGGCTTGCCCGGATTCCTGGTGGCTGGTGAGCCAGGCCTTTCTAACGGCCTGGCCGGTAGTCAATACCCTGCCACCGCCCTGGTCGCGGAGAATCGTACCATAGGACCCGCCAGTACACAGAGCATCCCTGCGAACGGGGATAACCAGGATGTCGTGAGTATGGGCCTGATCGCCGCCCGCAACGCCCGTCGCGTCCTGCGGAACAATGACCGCATTCTTGCAGTAGAGGCATTGGCGGCGGCGCAGGCCGTGGACGCCGGCGATCGGAGCTTTTATCTGAGCCCGGTGGGCAAGCGAACTCATAATCAGATCCGCGAGCACGTTCGAACGCTGACCGCGGACCGGTTCATGTCGGCTGATCTCGAGCGTTTGGCCACCGTTCTCGCCGAAGGAAAGCTATAGGGACCCGGGCCAGGAGTCGAACCCGGGGAAAGTATATCCAAGATCGAGCGAGGTTCTATGTGCGGTATCGTCGGCTGGGTCGATTTCCAGCGACCCAGGGGATCCGACCGAGAATCATTGGAATTGATGACCGCGGCGATGGACGCTCGGGGGCCGGACGCGGGCGGCCACTGGCTAGACGCGCACGCCGGCCTCGGACACCGACGGCTGGCGATTATCGACGTCAAGAGAGGCAACCAGCCGATGCTGGCTGGATCGGAAGCCGACCCGCACGCGGTGCTCTCCTACAGCGGCGAGGTGTACAACTTCAAGGAGTTACGACACGAGCTGTACCACCGAGGTCATTACTTCCACACGCACAGCGACACCGAAGTCGTGCTCGCCGCCTACCAGGAATGGGGCACGGGTCTCGTCGATCGGCTCAACGGGATGTTCGCGTTTGCTCTCTGGGACGCGCGCGAGCAGCGGCTGCTGCTGGTCCGCGACCGATTGGGAATCAAGCCGCTCTACTATTCTGAGTTGGCGGGTGGTGTGCTGTTCGGCTCCGAACCCAAGGCTCTACTGGCGCACCCGGACTTCTCCAAAGTCGTCGACTACGAGGGGCTCGCCGACCTGCTGGCCCTGGCCAAGACGCCCGGCAAGACGCCACTACGCAACTTGTACGAGGTGCCTCCTGGTTGTTTCTTGGCGGTAGGGCGCACCGGTAGCCGTCTGCACCGCTACTGGCGTCTTGAGAGCGAGCCGCACGCCGACGGTATTCCCGAGACAGTTGGACACGTCCGGGACTTGCTCGAGGACATCGTTCAGAGGCAATTGATTACAGACGTGCCGCTGTGCACTCTGCTATCCGGCGGGCTCGATTCCAGTGCGTTGACCGCCATCGCGGCAAACGAGCTCGCCGCCAATGGGAAAGGCCAGGTGAGCTCGTTCTCGGTGGACTTCGCGGGCAGTGCTCGCGACTTCCAGAGCACCGAATTTCGGCCTGAGCGTGATAATCCGTATGCGGTCCTGGCGGCCGAGCACATCGGAACAGATCATCGCACGATCGAGTTGGCGTCGGAGTCGCTGCTTAGTGACAAGGCGCCTCGCGCGGTGCTCGATGCGCATGATCTGCCGCTGACATTCGGTGACGTGGACAGTTCACTGTACCTGCTGTTCTCGCGGATTCGGGAGCATTCCACGGTTGCGCTTTCCGGGGAGTCGGCCGATGAAGTGTTCGGCGGTTACGGATGGTTCCATGACCCGACAGTTGTCGCAGGGGCCGAGTTCCCATGGCTCAGCCGTATGCAGCTCATTCCGCCGAGTTTGTTGACCTGTCAGTTTCGGCGGCAGACGCGGTTCGACGAATACGTTTCGGATGCCTACCGGTCCGCCGTGTCCGAGGTTGCCCGTATTGACACAGAAGACGCGGGCGAGCAGCGTATGCGCGAGCTAAGTCATCTCCATCTGACCCGATGGCTCCAGATCCTGCTGGACCGCAAAGATAGACTGAGCATGGCTTCGGGTCTAGAAGTGCGTGTCCCCTTTTGTGATCACCGGTTGGTGCAGTACGTCTACAATATTCCGTGGAAGATGAAATGTTTCGACGGAAAAGAAAAGAGCGTACTCCGCGGCGCAGTTTCCGATCTACTTCCGGAGTCGGTGCTAAACCGAAAAAAAGTCCTTACCCGACCACTGGAAATCTGACGTATGAGTGGGATCTGCGCGACAGGGTGCGGCGGGTGCTGCATCAGGGCGAGTCTCCTGCGCTTGATATCGTCGATCGTGCAGGAATCCAAGAGCTGTTAAAGCAGCCGCTGGGGAGCTTCAATTCACAACTGAGCCGCAACCCGTTCGAGACCACGCTGATGCTCGATCAATGGTTGCAGTAGCAAATGCACTCGATGTGGAATAGTCGAATCATACGGTTGTGTCGACATCGAAACTGAACGGGCGGAGCCTTGCTTGTTTAATACTAAGCAAGGCTCCGCCGGTGGTTGCCGGTTCGATCGGGAGTGGAATCGGAATCCCGGCGGCAGCGGTCGCGGCTCGGGGCCTGTTCCAGCTTCCGGAAATGGTAATCAGCGGGTTGTGCTGGCGCCCCCGTTGACGTTGATGACCTGACCGGTGATGAAGCGTGCGTTGGGCGAGGCGAGGAAGTGCACGGCCTCGGCGATCTCTTCGGGGTAACCGTGCCGACCCAGGTTGGTCAACGAGAGCAAGTGGTCGTGGACGCTTTGGGGTAGTCCGTTGCCGAAGAACTCGGTGTCCGGAAAATAGCCGGGTGCCACCACGTTGGACGTGATCTCGCGCGGGCCGAACTGCTTGGCCAGCCCGATGTTGTAGGATGCCAACGCTGCTTTAGCCGCGCCGTAGGAGCCGCCGCCCTGGTCGGCGCCGATGGATCCGATGTGGACCAATGCGCCGCCGTGCGCCAGTTTGTCGTCACATGCCTCGGTCATGAGGGCCGCGGTGATGACGTTCGCATCGATGTTGGCCCGCCAGCGGTCCAGGCTTCCTTTTAGCCCGCCTCCGGTGGGCATGTTGAAGTCGGTGTTCCCGCCCGCGTTGTTGACCAAGACGTCCACTGCACCGTCGATGCCCGCCACTGCATTCTCGACCGCGGCCGGGTCGGTCCCGTCACACGGAAGCGCATGGGTGCTGCTACCGAGTTCACCGGCTGCCCGCTCCAACACGTCGACTCGTCGCCCCGTGATGAAGACCCGGTCGGAATCCTGGGCGAACCGAGCGGCGATGGCACGGCCGAAACCGCTGCCACCGCCGGTCACGAGCACAGTCCTGCTCATGAAGCACTCCTTTCATGTTTAGGTCTAAATATAGTACCGTGATGGAGCGCTGTTCGCAAGCAAGTCGGCGGAAGGGAACCTAGTCGTACTGGTCGATGTTCGGTCTTGTAGGCAACGGGGCCTTCAGTATCCGAAAGCGGTTGGCGCATTTTGGGCTCGATCGGCCGGGATATTTGTTCCGCTGATAGCGGCTGCTTCCTCGGAGAGGAGGAAACATGCCACATCGGCTATTTCATCAGGGCCGGGGAGCTCTTTTCCAGGAAATTCTCGCTGGAAGGTTTCGTAAGCGGCGGGATCGTTGAGTCGTAGCCGATCCCATGTGCCGCCCGGAATGCACATCGAACCTGGCGAGAGAGCGTTGACCCGCACGCCTTGTGGGCCCAGCTCGCGTGCCCACGAGGCGGCGAGGCTCAATTGGGCTGCCTTGGCCGCCGCGTACTGGGCGGGCGGAGCCGGCTTCCAACCCGAGATGGACGAGATCAGTAGTGCAGAGCCGCGCGATGCGCTCAGGTGCGGTAAGCACGTTCGGAGGGCCCGTGCAGGGTGGCCCACATTGAGCTCGTAGGTCCGTTGCCAGTCTCGCGATGTGGACTCCGCCAATCCGCCGCCACTTGCGCCCCCAGCGCACAGCACTAAACCGTCGACCCGTCCCAACGCATTGGCTGCCCGTTCGATGAAACCTTCGAGGTCGCCATCAACGACATCCAGGGCTTCGGTGTGGACCTCGGCGCATGATTCATGGCGCAACTCAGCGGCCGCGCTGCGCAGCCGACCCGTATCCCTGCCGCAAAGCGCCAGCGCATCCCGCTGTCGAGCCAGTCGTTTGGCTACCGCATACCCCAATCCTTTACTCCCGCCGGTGATGATGATACCTCGGCGCGTCGAGTGACGATCGTTGCTGATCCGAACCGATGAGGGTGTCATTGCGGAAGACCCTTCTGGTGTTTAGGGATAAAGTAGTAGCGTATTATATTTGCCGGAGCATTGCTGCGGGAGGTAGCGGAGAGTGACAAGGGATAACGCAGACGGTACCGAACAGGCGCCCGATCAAAGGGACGTCTCGGATGCTGCAGATGAGATCGCAGCTTCTTGGGAGCGGGAGCGGCCAGGTACACGCACTGCGTCGATAGGGGTGGTGACTCGGGTGTGGCAACTGGCCAAGTTGTTCGGCGATGACCGCCGACGGGTCCTGTCCGATGCAGGGGTCGACTCCGCAACGCTGGATCTGCTCAGCGTGCTGCGCCGCAGCTCATCGCCCTACAGGCGTACTACCAGGGAATTGACCGAGTTGACGTTGGTCACGGCGGGTGCGATCTCACAACGGGTGGCCCGGGCCGAACGCGAGGGTCTGGTGGTGCGATGGACGGATCCCGTTGATCGGAGCGTCTGGGTGGAGCTGACTCGCGCTGGCCACGCGCTCGTCGAGCGGACCGTCGACCTGGTTCTTAGCCGTGAGGCCGAACTTCTCGATGGCATCGAATCCGGGCGGCGTGAGCAGTTGGCCGAACTCCTGCGTGACCTTTTGCGCGACGTACAGACGCGCCAGGGTGATCAAGGTATCTCGCACGTGGGCGAGACCGGACTTCCCTGACCTCGCACGCGTCGCAGATCATCATTGTGATGATCACTGCGAGGAAGAGCGGTCTCAGCTGTTATGGGAGGCAATTCGCCGGAACTCCGTGCGACGCAGATTTAACCCACGGTTTCGGTCAGAGCGCTTTATAAGACTAGGTCAGGAACCGGACCGACAGGCCCACCACAAGATCAGGAAACGGAGCCCGCAGCGTCACACCCCCGCACCGCCATTCCGTGGGTGTTAGTTCACTGCTCTGAGTGTGCGGTGTGCGGTTGTGTGCGTCAGCCAGTTTGGCGGGAAGTGGTGGGTGGGGTTGTCGGTGATGGCGTTGGTCCAGCGTTGTTGGAGAGTGTCGATGAGGTGGGGTTCGACGGTGGGGCCGAGGTGAGAGTAGATCTCGCGGATTTCGTCTCCGAGGGTGTGGCCGAGGCGGCGAGCTTGGGCGATTTCGGGAATGTTGTCTTCGATCAGCCAGGTTTTGTGGCTGTGGCGGAGTCCGTGGAAGGTCAGGCCGGGTTTGACCGGCTGGGTGCGGATGGCGGGGTCGGTGAGGTGGTGGTTGCCGTCGGTGGCGGGGCGCATGGCGCGGCGGGAGAAGTTGGACCGCCGGGGATGCTCGTCGTCTCTGGTGACGAAGACATGGGGGTGGTCGTGGCTGGCGAGGTGGGAGCGGAGTAGTTCGACGAGGAAGGGGGGCAGGGTGATGGTGCGGGCGGATTCGGCGGTTTTGGGGGAGCCGAGGCTGAATCGCCCGTCGACTTCGTGCAGGGCTCCGATGTCGGGGTCGATGACGAGGCGGGCGTCGTCGAGGTGGGTGTTGTGGCGTTGCAGCCCCAGGAGTTCTCCCCAGCGTGCTCCGGTCCACCCTGCGGTGATCAGCAGTGCGGCTGCCCAGGGGCCGACCAAGGCGGCGGCTTGGTCGGCGATGCGTACGACGTGGTCGGGGGTGGCCCAGAGGCGTTCGGTGCGCTTGGCGCGGCGGCGTTTGCCGCGTTGGCGGGTGCGGATCGGGTTGGCGGGGATGAGGTGGTCGTCGGCGGCGTCGGCGAGCATCATCGACAGCACTTTGGTCATGGTGGATACGGATGCCTCGGCGTAGCCGCGGGCGCGGGTTTTCTTGGCCCAGGTGGTCACACTGCTGTTGGTGATGTCGGACAGAGCGACCTGGCCCCAGCGGGGCAAAATATGGTTTTTGAGTAGGCAGCGGTATTGGGATTCGGTGTTGGCGGCGACGTCAAGTGCTTCGAGCCAGTCGACGCTCCACTCTTCGAGGGTGATCTTCCCGGCGGAGGGGTCGATCCAGGTTCCTTTGCGTTGATCGGACTCGATCGAGTCGGCGTAGTTATCGGCGGACGTCTTGGTGGGAAAACCGTTGATCGAGCCGAGTGTGCCGTCGTCTTTGCTGTAGCGCACGCGCCACGAGTGCTTTCCGTGTTTTTCGCTCCACGCCATGAGTTGCTCCAGAATGCGGTGGGTTTGACGAACAGATGGACGCTCGGTTTCGCGCGGAGCGGAAGTGTTTCCGCGGAGATTTCCCTGAATGGATGTCGATCAGCGTCGCGGTCGTCCCCGGCGGGCGGCTGGAGTCCTCGCCCCGTGGGCGATGATGGCGTGGAGATCTCGTTCGGAAAAGCGCAGGTGCTTACCGAGGAACGTGCAGGGGATGGAGCGTGTCCCTGCCTTGCGGCGCAGCCAGGACTCTTTGACGGTCAGCATCTCGGCGGCCTGTTTGGGCGTGTAGAGCTGCGCGGATGTAGCGGTCGCGGAGCCGTTTTCGGACTCGGTAGGCGTGGACTTGTCCCGGTGAGAATCGGCAGGTCGGGTTTCTTTCCTGCGAGGGGTCATGGGGTGGGATCCAGCGTCTTGTCGGTTGCATAGGGGGTGTGGTCGTGCGGTGTGGTGGCGGGGTCGGTGTGCGGCGGTGCGCGGAAGATGAGCACGTCTTCATGCGCGATCAGATGCAGCGGCAACCCTGACTCGCGCTGTTTGCGGATGAAGTCGCGTTGGAAGAACGAGCCGCGGGCGATGAGTTCGGTGTCGGTCACGCGGGCCAGCAGCGCGACGCAGCGTTCGGTGGGGATGAGTCCGGCGTGGGTGCCGCAGGCCAGTATTTGGGCGGGTAGGTCGATGAGTTCGGCGTGTTCGCGCCAGGGTCGAGCGGTGATGGCGATGTGTCCGCCAGGTTTCATGAAAGGCCGCAGGGCGGTGAGGATGCGGGTGAATCCGGCCAGGAGTCGATGGTGGCCGATGTTGGCGAGGTTGCCGCGGTCGAGAGTGTTGCCGTAGCGGTGATGGAACTTCTGCACGACGTTGTTGGTGGTGATGACCTGGCCGTGCGCCGAGGGTCCGTAGGGCGGGCTGGTGACCACGAGCGACACCTGTCCGCGGTAGTCGGTGGGTAGGAGTGCGGGCAGTCGGCGGGCGTCGCCTGAGTAGACCTCACCGGATTCGGGTGCGCCGCTGTCGTGGGCGAGTTCAACGTTGCCGCGGGCGGTGCGGACCCAGTGGGGTTCGTATTCGACGCCGACGGCACCGCGTCCAGCATCGAGGGCTTCGACGAGCGTGGTGCCGATGCCGCACATGGGATCGAGCACCAGCTCGCCAGGGCGGGTGTAGTGGGTGATGGCGTGGGCGGCCACGGCCGGGAGCATCTTGGCCGGATGCGCGGTCGAATCAGGGGTGTAACGGTGTTTGCGCTGGCTGGCGGGCGCGGACTGGGCCGTGGCCCAGACCGACACCCCTGGTGACGTGACCGGTGTGTCGGCGGATTGTTGGGGCATGGCGGATGCCTTCCGGTCGGGATGGTCGGGTCGGTGGTCCGCGGTCACGGGTGGCCTGGGTCGTCGGACTCGGCGAACTCGGTGGGTTGGGCGAACACGAGCAGGTCCGAGTGAATGCGCTGGTGCACGGCGTGTTCGCTCGTGTGCGCCTCAGCGAAGGGGCGGCGGTGCAGGGGCGTGTGAAGCACGACGAGGTGTTGCAGGTACAGCAGATCGGCGTTTTGCCCGGCCGCGACGAGTGCGCCGGTGGGATCGATCAGCGCACCCTCATGGTAGTCACTGTGGGTGAGCACTGCGAGGAGGCCGCCGGTGCGCAAGCGGTGTGCAGCGTGCAGGGCCACGAGATCACAGCGGGCGTCCCCCGATTCGTCTGGGCGCAGGCTTGTGATCACTAGATCCAGCTCGGCAGCGGGGGCCTCGGCGGGAAGATCGGGTGGTTGAGTGGCGCGGTCAGGGACGGCCGCGTGGTGCGCGTCGGCGGTGGCGAACCGGTCCCAGAACGGCCGCGACATCGAGCCGTGCCATCCCGATGCGGGTTCGGGGTGCTGGTCGAGGACGCCGGTACGGCCGAGGCGTTCGATCGCGACGAGGGCATCGTCGGCTTGCGTGTCGGCCTCGGGCCGGTCCGCACTCTCGGGGGCGGTGGTGTCGTCGGTGGGCCAGGGCAGGAGTCCGACCCGGGCGCCGGGTTCGGACAACGCGGTGGTGATCATGCGCACGAGCGGCGGCGGCCAGGTCAGGGCGGGGTCGACCACGGCGGACGGTGCCCACACCGAACTCGGGATCGCCGCGGCGCGCGGGCTGGGTGCGCGGAGGGTGCTGGAGCGGCGGGCGTGGTGGGGCCTAGTGCGGGATCGGGCGCCGGGGTACGGGCGCGGATCGGTTCCACGCGGGGGCCGGTCATTCCGGGAATGCTCTCGCGGCATCAGGGGCCTTTCGTCGGGCAGGGGGTGCCGTGTGGCGGTGACACCTCTGAACTCCGCTGAAATGACCTCGATGGAACACATGCCCTCGAACTTTTTGCTGCGAATGCGTCCGAATTCATCGAAGCATCCCCTGACCAGTGGGGCTTTGAGCGCGGCACCGGTCTCGCACGTGATGGTTCCGGAATCATCGCGCCGTATGGCGTCTCCGTGTGCGCAAGATCGTCCGAAAAACTCTTGGGCGATCTTGGTGAAAGTCGTGCGCGGCAGCACGGTATGTTCGTAGTGGAGCACGGACCTCTGGCCGTGCGGCGCTAACCTCCCAGTACACACCAAGTACTGGCGATCACAACGTGATCGACCGCGCTCCCGCCGCGACGACGTCAGACGATCTCGGACCGGGCTGCGGTACTTGTTCGGTACTCGGTCAGTCATTCTCCGGTACTGATGTGGTCAGAGATCGGTACTACCTCATGTGGCTTCCTTGCCCGGCATTGCTCGCCGCGTTTCTGCAAGGAGCTCTCTCATGCACGACGACCAGGTCGACAGGGCCAGAGGGGGCGCGCTGGATAGCGCCCGCCAGGCTTTTTCGTTGCTGACCACCGGACCGCATCCGCTGGCGGTGGATGGCCGGGATATTTCGGGTTTGCCTGCCCGGTGCGTGCGCCTGGATGAGGTGCGGGAGGTGGTGTTGCATCGCCGTTGCCCACAAGCTCTTCGCGATCGGGTGTGGGTGGTGCTGGTGACCCGTTCGCGCGCTGAGGGTGGGGCGTGGACAGTCGCGTGTGCCGGGGTGGCACTACCGGCGTTGACGGCGATCGCCGCGCGATTGTCGGCGCGGTTCGCCGCGGATCCAGCCGATCTGCACTCCGCGGTACTGGCCGGGTTTCTCGGCGAGCTCGCCGAGGTCGACCTCGATCGGCCCCGGATCATGAACCGGCTGCGCTGGGCTGCGTTCCGGGCCGGGTATGCCGCGCTCCGCGAGGCCCTGGATGCTCCCGTCCCCACCTGCGACAGGTCGCGGCGCCGCGACCCCGTCACCCGGCGCGCGGCGGGACATCCGGATGTGGTGCTGCTTCGGGCGATCGCTGAGGGCGTCGTGACTGAGGACGAGGCGGAGCTGATCGGGCAGACCCGCCTCGATCGCCGTCCGCTCACCCGGCTTGCCGCTGAGCGCGACAGCTCGTATCCGGCGCTGAAACAGCAACGTCGCCGCGCCGAACGCCGCCTGCTCGCCCACCTCGCCGACACGGATGAGGCGCCGCCCAACGTCGCCCTCCCGCACCCTGAACGATCACACACCGTAACTGCCGTCGGGGATGCACCTGCGGCGTCGCGGCAGGGGCCCGAGTCCGGAATCGCGCGATGAGCCCCGATCACCCCGCCCTGTGCCTGTCCGATCACCGCTGTCCCGGAGGTGCCGTCATGGCCCACACGTCCCGGCCGCGTTCGGTTCGTGCCCGCCCTTTCCTGCCGTCCCGGCCGACTCTGCGCCGCGCGCTGGTGCTGACCCTCTTTGCTGCGACCGCCGTGATGGTGGCTGCCTGTCCGGCGCAGGCAACCACGACCCAGGTCGTGGCGCTGGTGGGGTCGCTGGGTGAGCTGTTGATCAATATCCGGACCTGGATTATGGGGGTTCTCGCGCTAGTCGCGACGGTGTTCCTCACGATCGGCGGAGTCCGGTATCTACTGGCCGGTGGCGATCCCGGCGAAGTGGAAAAGGCCAAAGGCTGCTTTCGCAACGCCGCGTTCGGATATGTGCTGGCCGCGCTGGCGCCGGTGGTCGTGGGCATTCTCCGCGGCCTGGTCGGAGCCTGATCATGCGTCCGATTCTGCGCGTGCCGGTGATGGTACTGCTGGCGCTGACAGTGCTTGCGGGCCTTGCCGCTCCCGCAGAAGCCCAGCTACCTCCGGTGTCATCGCCGGTATCGGCCCCGACGGCTCCGGTGCCCGAACCCGGCGATTCCGCACCTGCCAGCGAATGCGGCTTGTTCAACCTCCCAGCCTGCGTCTCGGAGGCGATCGGGAGTTTTTTCACGGCCCTGGTCACGCCGGGGCTCAGCGAGGTGCTCGGGTTGCTGTCGGACTCGCTGCTGGTGACCCCGAAGTTGGACGAGGTGCCGGTTCTCAGCGGAATCTGGGAGCAGTCCCGCCACATCGTGCTGCTGTCGTACACACTCGTCGTCTCGGTCGCCGGGCTCGTGGTGCTGGCCTACCACACGTTGCAGACGCGGGCGTCGATCAAAGAGATTCTGCCTCGGATCGTGGTCGGGTTCATCGCAGCGAACTTCTCGTTGCTGTTCGCCGGCTATGCGATCGACGTGGCTAATGCGTTCTCCCGGGCGATCTTGGGGAGCAATCTGGATCCGAATCAGGTCGGGCAAGCCATGGCGGACACGCTCCTGCACGATCTCGACGGCGGCAGCCTGTTGTTGGTGTTCGTCGCGCTGGCTTTGCTCGGGATGCTGCTGGTGGTGTTGCTGACCTATGTCGTGCGGTTGATGCTGACCATCCTCCTGCTCGCCGCCGCGCCGCTGTTGCTCATGTGCCATGCGTTGCCGCATACCGAGTCGATCGCTTTCTGGTGGTGGAAAGCTTTCGCCGGAACCCTGGTGATCCAGATCGGCCAGTCTTTCGCGCTGGTGGCGGCATTGAAACTGTTCTTCTTGCCCGGCGGAATCGCACTGTTTTGACCCCGGCGCTCCGTTGTCGCAGTCACGAATCGCAGCTTGGTGCGTTCATGATTCACTTTTTGGTGGCTCTCGCCCTGTGTTATGTCTTGATCAAAATCCCGTTTTGGGTTCTCGGTGCGATCAAAGGAGGCGGATCGTCCTTCCTCGGCGGGCTCGTGCGCGGATTCATTGCCTACAAAACCCTGGGCATGGTCGGTGGCGGCGGTGGCCGTGCCGGGCGGGCACGGAAAACGCCTTCGGCTCCTACGCCCCCGGCTGAGCCCGGCGATCCGTACGCGCGGGCGCGGACCGATTCCCGCGGCCAGTACGTGATGCCCTTCGAGGGGTTGAAGCGCACCAAGCCGAAAAAACCGCCCCACGAGCGCTATGCGCAGCGTCGGCAACGTCCGAACAAGTCCTCGGGTCCGCGAGGGAAGCAAGGCGCGTTGTTCTCGGTCGAGGCCGACGCTGAGGGAGCTAGGACGGTGCAGCCGCATCGGCGGGCACTGCCTCCCGATCTGGGGCCAGGCGCGGCACGGCACGAGACGCAGCCGGGGCAGCAGACCATGTTGCCGATCCCGACCCGCCACGCCCCGGATCGCACTGGCCGCCGCACCCTCGCCGACGACCCAGCACCGCCGTCGGGCGCTGCGGCCACGGACCACGATCAGGAAGCCCTGCTGTTCCGCAACGGCCGGGTGCGCGCGGCGGCCCGTCCGCCCCGTGCCGGGCAGTCCGGCGCACTGCCGGTCAGCACGGAGCCCGGCCAGCAGCATCACCTACCGCTGGTCGGGCCCTTCACCAGCCAGGCTCGGCCTAGTGCGGCGACATCGGAGTCGGCGCAGCCCGAGCCGACTGGGCCGAGCCGGGTGCCGGGACAGCAGCCGTTGCTGCGCCGCGACGGCAGCGTCCACCCGACGGCACGCGCCCGCCGTCCTCGCCGCGCCCGACCGCCCGCTCCGAGGCTGCCGGACGCCTATCGCGGGCTGCGCCCGGACAAGCACGGGCAATACCCGCTGCCGTTGGCGACCGCGCCTCGGCCGCGACCGCGACCGGGGCGAACGTCCCGGCCCGAGTCGTCGTGGCCGCACCAGCCCGCACACCACCCGCGGCAGCAACTGCTGGCGCTGGAAAACCTGCCGACCGACCCCGACGACCCGCCTGCTGCTGGGAGTGATCGCTGATGAGTGCTCCGGTGAAGATTCCCGCCGATGTCGACATCGAGGACCGGGTGCTCGGTCCGCTCACCGCGCGGCAACTCGCCCTGTTCACCGCAACCGGGCTCGCCCTCTACCTCGCGTGGCGCGCCACTCAGAACGTGCTGCCGGTGCCGGTGTTCGTCGTGGTCGCGCTCGTGCTCGCCGGGGCCGTCGCGGTGCTGGTCCTGAGCACCCGTGACGGGCTGTCGTTGGATCGGCTACTGGCCGCCGCCGTGCGGCAACGTCTCGGGCCGCGGCTGCGGCTGGCCGCCCCGCAGGGCATCGCACCGGTGCCCGAGTGGCTCAGCGCCCACGCCACCAGCACGGCCCCGCAGCCGGGTACGGCGGCGGCCGGGATCGGGTTGCCGGCCGAGGACGTCTCCGAGGCCGGAGTGATCGACCTCGGCCGCGACGGTCTGGCGGTCGTGGCGGCATGTTCGACGGTGAACTTCGCCCTGCGCACCCCGGGCGAGCAAGACGCGCTGGTCGGGGTGTTCGCCCGCTGGGCACACAGCCTCACCGCGCCCGCCCAGATCCTGGTCCGTGCCGAACGGCTCGACGTATCCGGACAGGTCGCCGAGCTGGAGGCGCGCGCACCGTCGCTGCCGCATCCGGCGTTGGAAGCCGCCGCGACCGCCCACGCCGACTACCTCGCCGATCTCGCCGCCAGCAGCGATCTGCTGCGCCGCCAGGTGTTGCTGGTACTGCGCGAACCCCGCGCCGCACTTCCGGCCCGCCGGGGGCTCGCGGGGCTCCTGCCCAGCCGTGGCGCACCGGTCCCACCGCACGACGAACCTGAGCGCCGCGCGGCCGAAACCCGCCTGGCCCGGCGTCTGTCCGAAGCGGCCGAGCTGTTGCACCCGGCCGGAATCACCGTCACCGGCCTCGACGCCACCCAGGCCAGCACCGTGCTCGCCGCCGCCTGCAACCCCGACCGGCTGGCGCCTGCCCACACCGCCGCCGACGACGACGTGATCACCACCGCCGATGCCGAGGAGCCCCGGTAATGCACCAGCACGCCCGCAACACCGATGCGTCGGTGTTCACCCCAGACTCGCTCGCGATCAGCACCCGGCATGTGCAGGTCGGTTCCGACTGGGTGGCCAGCTTCGCGATCACCGGCTACCCCCGCGAGGTCCACCCGGGCTGGCTCTCACCGCTGCTGACCTATCCCGGCCGGGTCGATGTGAGCGTGCACATCACCCCGATCGACCCCGCCACCGCCGCGAAGAGCCTGCGCAAACAACTCAGCAAACTCGAATCCGGCCGTCGCCACACCGCCGAGCACGGGCGCCTGCACGAACCGCAGGTCGAGGCCGCCACCGAAGACGCCTACGACCTATCCGACCGGCTCGCCCGCGGCGAGGGCAAGCTGTTCCGGCTCGGGCTGTATCTGAGCGTGCACGCCGACTCCGAGCAGGCACTGGCCGACTTGGTGCAGGCTGTGCGGGCGCTGGCGGCGAGCCTGCTGCTGGATGCACAGCCGTGCTCGTTCCGCTCGATGCAAGGCTGGGTTTCCACCCTGCCGATGGGCCTCGATTTGATCGAGATGCGCCGCGCGTTCGACACGAGCGCGCTGGCCGCGGCCTTCCCGTTCACCAGCCCCGATCTGCCTCCGCCCGATCCGGCCTCGCCGGCGGTGGCCGACGGCGTGCTGTATGGCTACAACCTCGGTTCGCAAGGATTGGTGCACTGGGACCGGTTCGCCGCCGGGATGCACAACCACAACAGCGTCGTGCTGGGCCGCTCCGGATCGGGCAAGTCCTATTTGGTCAAATTGGAACTGCTGCGCAGCCTCTACCGCAACGTCGAAGTCGCTGTGCTCGACCCCGAGGACGAGTACGCCCGGCTCACCACAGCTGTCGGCGGCACGCAGATCCGCCTGGGCGAGGCAGGTGTGCGGCTGAACCCCTTCGATCTGCCCGTCCACACCCGTGCTGATGGGCGCCGCAGCGTGTCCCCGGATGCGTTGTCGCGGCGCAGCCTGTTCTTGCACACCGTGCTGGCCGTCCTATTCGGACGCGACCTGGACCCGGCTGAACGCGCCGTGCTGGACCGCGCGATCACCACCACCTACCGCAGTGTCGGCCTGACCGACGACCCACGCACCTGGACCCGCCCAGCCCCAACCCTGCGCACGCTGCGCGACGTGCTCGCCACCGACGAGGACACGGTGGCCCGGACTCTGGCCGAGCGGTTGCACCCCTACGTCGATGGTGCCTTCTCCGGCCTGTTCGACGGGCCGAGCACCACCCGCCCCGAGGGGCACCTGGTCACCTTCGGGCTGCGCGACCTGCCCGACGAGCTCAAACCCATCGGCACCCTGCTGGCCCTGGACGCGGTGTGGCGACGGGTCACCAACCCCGCCGAACAGCGACCCCGCCTCGTCGTGGTCGACGAGGGCTGGCTGCTCATGCAACAACCCGAAGGCGCCCGGTTCCTGTTCCGGCTGGCCAAAGCCGCCCGCAAGCACTGGGCCGGGCTGACCGTAGCCACCCAGGACACCGCCGACGTGCTCGGCACCGACCTGGGCAAAGCCGTCGTAGCCAACGCGGCCACCCAGATCCTGCTGCGCCAAGCCCCGCAAGCGATCGACGAGATCACCACGACCTTCGCTCTCTCCGGCGGGGAACGCCAGTTCCTGCTCTCCGCCGATCTCGGGCAAGGTCTGCTGGCCTCCGGGACTCAACGGGTCGCCTTCCAAGCCCTGGCCTCCCCCGCCGAGCACAGCCTGGTCACGAGTAACCCCGCCGAACTCGCCAGCGACCAAGACCCCGATCAGGCCATTGTGGACAGTATGCCCGGCGGGAATGCCGCCGAAACCGCTCATGCCGAGGAACTCGCGGTCGACGCTGACGGTGAGATCGACCTCGGCTCCGTCTGACACGCGGCCCCAACGCGGGCGTTTTCCTTGCTATCTCCCGGAAAGAGGAGGACTCATGCCAATGGGGACCATTCTGTCGAGCACAGTAGGTGCGACCGCGGTGATCGCGGGATGGGCGGAAGACGCGCTACGAGACCCTGGCGCTGTAGTGCGGGGCGTTGTCGGCACCGCCACGAACCTGGTCGGCACCGGGTGGCCGTTGCTGGTGCTTGCCGGTGCCGCGCTGTCCGCGGCCCGCTACGGCTGGGTCCGGCGCTGCCGCGCCCGATGGGCAGCCGAGGCGCGGGTGGTGACCGTGCTGGCGCCGCCGTCGGTGGATGCCGCGGGCGGGGCGGCGGTGTGGTCGAATCTGCTCGGGTTACTGCGCCCGTCGTGGCGGCGCTGGCTGTCCGGGCAACCCCACCTCGCCTGGGAATACGCCTTTTCCGAGGCCGGTACCGCACTGCGCTTGTGGGTGCCCGGGGTGATTCCACCCGGCCTGGTCGAGCGTGCCGTGGAAGCCGCCTGGCCCAGCGCGCGCACCAGCACCGAACCCGCCGGGGTCCCGTTTCCCGAACCCGACCGCGGGCAGCAGCGCGTGGTGGTGGCCGGACAGTTGCGGCTGGGACGTGCCGAAGCGCTGCCGATCCGCACCAACTTCGAGGCCGACCCTACCCGCGGGCTACTGGGCGCTCCGGTGGGACTTCAGACCGGCGAATACGCCTGCGTACAGGTATTGGCCCGCCCAGTCGCCGGAACCCGGGCCGCCCGTGCCCGCCGAGCCGCCCGACGGCTGCACACCGGCCGCTCATTCAGCCTCGCCGGGCAGGTGCTGGACCTGCTCACGCCGCACAGCAGCAACCGGCGCCGCACTGCCACCGCCTCGCGCACCCCGGCGCACGACCCGCAAACCTCCCTCGCGACCTCAGCGCTGAACCGGGCCATAGTCGCCAAGCAGCAAGGCGGCCAGTACGAAACTCGCGTGCGCTACACCGTGGCCACCGACCTGCCCGCCGACGCCGACGCCGACCAGCTCCGCGCGGCCCGCAAAGCCGCCCGCGGCCGGGCACACGCCCTCGCGGCCGCGTTCGCGGTCTTCACCGACCACAACCACTACACCCGCCGCCGCCTGTACCGGCCCACCCGCCGCGTCGACCAACGACGCCTGGGCCGGGGCGATCTGCTCTCGGTCAACGAACTCGCCGCGCTGGCCCACCTCCCGCACGACGACAACCTCCCGGGCCTGCACCGCGCCGGTTCCAAAGCCCTCGCCCCGCCGCCCGGCGTGGCCATCCCTGGCCCCGGGGTGAAACCCCTCGGCGACGCCGACACCGGCCAAGGACGCCCGGTCGGGCTGCGCATGTCCGATGCCCGCCACCACCTGCACGTGCTCGGCGCCACCGGGTCCGGCAAATCCACCTTGCTCGCCCACCTGCTCCTGGACGACGCCGAAGCCGGACGCGGCCTCGTGCTCATCGACCCCAAAGGCGACCTCGCCACCGACCTGCTCACCCGGCTCCCCCGCAAGGCCGCCTCGCGACTGGTGCTCTTCGACGCCGACAGCTCCCGCAGGCCGCCGTGCCTGAACCCTCTCGACGGCGACGACACCGACCTGACCGTAGACAACCTCGTATCGGTGTTCCGCCGGGTGTACGCGGCATTCTGGGGCCCACGCACCGACGACGTGATGCGCGCAGCCTGCCTGACCCTGCGCGCCCAAACCGGCCTCGCCACGCTGGCCGACCTTCCGAAACTCCTAACTGAGCCCGCCTTCCGCGCCCGCGTACTCGCCCGCATCCACGACCCGGTCCTGCGCGGATTCTGGGCCTGGTACGACGACCTCACCGACTCCGCGCGCAGCCAAGTCATCGCCCCGTTGATGAACAAACTCCGCGCGTTCCTGCTGCGACCGTTCGTCCGCGACGCCCTGGCCGCCGGATCCTCCACAGTGGACATGCCCGCAGTGCTCAACGAAGGCGGCATCTGCCTGGTGCGCATCCCGAAAGGCTCCCTCGGCGAAGAAACCACCCGGCTCGTCGGTTCCCTGGTAGTAGCGCAGGCCTGGCAAGCCACCACCGGCCGCGCCCAGCGGCCACAACACGAACGCCCGGACGCCTCGCTGGTCATCGACGAAGCACACAACTTCCTCAATCTGCCCTACCCGATCGAGGACATGCTCGCCGAAGCCCGCGGCTTCCGGCTGTCGATGACCCTGGCCCACCAACACCTCGGGCAACTCCCACGGGATCTCCGCGAGGGCATTTCCACCAACGCCCGCTCGAAAATCTACTTCGCCGCAGGGCCCGATGACGCCCGCGACCTTGCGCGGCACACCCACCCACACCTGTCCGAACACGACCTGACCCACCTCGGCGCCTACCACGCCGCCGCTCGTCTGGTCACCAACGGCGAACACGCCCGCCCGTTCACCCTCACCACCCGCGCACTACCCGATGCGATCCCCGGCCGCGCCCGTCATCTCCGCGCCGCGCAGTCCATTCAGGACAGATAAACCAGGGGCGCACGACGCTTTCCGCCACCGGACATTCCTGCCACGCCCGGCCTCCCTTGTCCCCATGATGCTGTGAGGTGAGCCATGCCCAAACCTGCCTGGCGTCAACGCGCACTGCGCAACCCCCGCGTCGACGGGCGCCTCCCGCGGGCGGCCAACACGATTGAGCACCACGTCTTCCTCGTCTCCCGGCTCACGCCCAGGGACCGGTGGCTGGCCGCGATGGTGCACGAGCACCGCGTACTAACCAGCACCCAAATCACCCAGCTGGCATTCCCGTCCGAACGCGCCACCCGCGCCCGACTGCGCACCTTGTTTCAGTGGTCGGTACTCGACCGCTTCCAGCCGTTTCTCACCTACGGCACCGCGCCCATGCACTACGTCCTCGGCCCCGCCGGAGCCAGCATTCTCGCCGCCCAGCACGGATTCGAGGTCAAAGACCTCGGATACCGACGCGAACGCGCCTTCGCCATCGCCAACAGCCTGCGCCTGACCCACCAGGTCGCCACCAACGACCTTCTCTGTCGACTGGCCGCGACCGCACCACCAGGCGCGGCGGGCCTGACCTGCTGGTGGTCGGAAACGCGCTGCGCGCGGCACCTTGGCGACCTCGTCCGGCCCGACGCCTACGCCCGCTGGAACACCACCCGCGCCGAACTCGACGCGTACCTGGAAATCGACCTCGGCACCGAATCCCTGACCCAACTCGCCCGCAAACTCCCCGGCTACCACGACCTCGCCCGCGCGACCGGCCAGGTCACGCAAGTCCTTATCTGGTTACCGACCGCGCGCCGCGAAACCGCCGCGCGCCGAGCCCTGCACCGAACCTGGACCAGCCTCGACGACCCCTCCACCGTGCCCCTCGCGACCGCCACACCCGAGCCGAGCTGCGACCCCACCGGGCCGGTGTGGCTACCGCTGGACTCGCCCGGGCCGCGACGCAGCCTCGACGCGCTGTCCAGCTGCTGGCCTCAACTCAGCACCCACGCAGCCGCCAGCGATACCGAAGCACCGGCCCCAGCAGGCGCCACCGTGCTCCTGCCACCACCCGCACCGCGCGTCCCCACCCTGCACCCCGGCCGGCGGTAACCCGGCCATGCGCCTCGCCGCCAGCATCGCCTCCGTCCTCCTGCTCGTGTTCGTCACCCTCATCGCCGCGATCACCGCGACGTTGACCTCCGTCTTCGGCAGTGGAAGCGACAGCGGTCCCAGCCCGGAGGCCGTGGCCGACATCCCCGCCGACTACCTCGCCCTCTATCAGCAGGCCGCGCCGGTGTGCCCGGGGCTGGACTGGCCCGTGCTGGCCGCGGTCGGCAAGGTCGAAACCGACCACGGGCGTCTCGACGCACCCGGTGTCCACAATGGAGAAAACTCGGCCGGAGCGGCGGGGCCGATGCAGTTTTTGGCCCCGACTTTCGCCTCCGTGGTCGCGCGGCACCCGCTACCGCCGGGCGGCGCCAGCCCGCCGTCGCGGTACGACCCGCACGACGCGACCCATGCCGCCGCGTTCTACCTGTGCGATTCCGGCGCCCGCGACGGCGACCTCCGCGCAGCGATCTTCGGCTACAACCACGCCGACTGGTATGTCGAGAAGGTGCTCGCCCAGGCCGAGCGCTACCGCGCTGCGGCCAGCACGCCACCGGCCTCGCAGGGCGGCTGGGCGGTGCCCGCGGCGGGCCGGTGCAGCTCCGGGTTCGGCCCGCGCGACGGGGACTTCCACCAGGGGCAAGACCTCGCTGCCCCGATCGGCACGCCGATCGGGGCCGCGGCCGAGGGCACGGTGCTCGACGCAGGCCCCGCCAGCGGTTACGGCCTCCGGGTGCGCGTGCAGCATCCCGGCGGCACGGTCACGACCTACGGGCACAACCACACCAACCACGTCACCCCAGGCCAACCCGTCCGCGCCGGACAGCCGATCGCCGAGGTCGGCAACCGCGGCCAGTCCACCGGCCCGCACCTGCACTTCCAAATCGACACCGACGGCGGCCCGGTCGACCCCGTGGCCTTCTATGCGCAGCGCGGGCTGCGGTTGTGTGTGGGCTAGCACGACCGCCCGCAGGGAGCACAAAACAGGGTGTGGCGCGGTTTTGCGCGCCACACCCCGGATTTTCGCGGTCGGGGACGGGTCAGGGCGTGGTGCTGGTGGTCTCGTTCCAGGGTGCTCCGGCGGGAAGCGGTTCGGTCTCGCCCATCCCGGCGCCGACCAGCGCGGCGAACGGCCGGTCGTGCCGGTCCAGCAGCACGATGCGCACGGTGAACAGCGGCGGGGTGGTCTCGTCGAGAGGCACGATGTTGTGGAAGCTGGCCAGCTGGAACAACGTGGCCAGCACGCTGCGGGCCTCGGTGCGGTCCGGGTCGTCGTCGGGGCAGAGCCCGCGGCCGCGCAGCGTGAGGGTGCGGCTGTGCGGGTTGATGTCGGTGTGGGTGTGCAACCGGGCGGGCAGGTCCCCGTCGTCGCGGAGTTCGCCGATCGCGTCGGCCAGCCGCACGGCGGCGGCTTCGAGACTGAAACCGCGGCCGAGACCGGCCGCGAGCCCGTGCACGGCATAGGTGTATTCCGGCATGAAACACGCTCTCTTTCTGTCCACGCATGGCGGCGGCGCGGAATAGGGATACGGGACGTGTCGACACAGCGGCGGGCTGATGTCTGACGCATCCCAGCAACGCTCGGCTTCGGTGGCATTGTCAACCTGAATCGTGCTGACCGGACCCAGATGGGCGTATCCCCGGCCCGTTTTCCCAGGGCGGAAAAACAAGATGCGTGTCTGGGTGGACGGATCGCTTGACAATCGAC
This sequence comes from Saccharopolyspora galaxeae, assembly GCF_016526145.1. Lineage (GTDB taxonomy): Bacteria > Actinomycetota > Actinomycetes > Mycobacteriales > Pseudonocardiaceae > Saccharopolyspora_C > Saccharopolyspora_C galaxeae. Next base: position 16,586 of record NZ_JADDUE010000014.1, on the reverse strand, counting down.
TGGTAAGCGAGCGTTCCTGGTGGGGCGCGATTTCCACGCGCCGCATTCCCGGGGGCACATCCGGGGTGCGCATCACCACCGGCTCGGGAACGGGAATGCTCGGCCGGTGGGACCGATTTCCGGAGAAGGGATGGTTATGTCTGCCGACACGCACACCGCCGCCGATGGTGGGCCGCGTACCGACACCGAGATCCGCATCTGGGACACGCTCAGCGCCCAGCCGCAGACGACCACGCAGGTCGTGGCCGGGGCCGGGGTGGGTCGTTCCACGGCGGGCAAAGCCCTGGCTCGCTGGGCCGCAGCCGGGCTGATCATCCGCCACGATGCCCCTGACCACACCACCGCCACCACCTGGCTCCACACCCCCGACGAGCAGCACGAACCGGGCGCGGACACCGCCGAACCGGACGACGCCCCACCGCCGGACGACCACACACCGCCCGAACCCGCCGAGGCCCTGACTGCCGACGCCCCGGCCGACGACGACGCTGGCGCCGCGGAGGAGCCCGAGTCGCCGGCCTCGGCCGGGCCCAGTGCCGGGCGGCCGGAACGACTCAAGTCCGGCGGCCTGTACGGGCTGGTCGAGGACTATCTCCGCGACCGACCCGGGCAGGAATTCGGGCCGAGTCAAATCGGCAAAGACCTCAACCGGTCCTCCGGCGCGGTGAACAACGCTCTGGAAAAGATGGCTGCCGAGGAGGTGGCGGTCAAAACCCAGGCCGCGCCGAAACGGTTCTCGATCGCCCCCGACGACGAATGACCACCCAGCCGGACCGTTTCCGCACATGGGGAACGGTTCTCTTCCGGAGGCGTGGGTGGAACCTCCTCCATTCTCTCACTGCGAAACGAGGTCAGTTATGGATGCAGAAATGATCCTACACGCCGCGTCGGCGGAGACCGATTCGGATGCCGGACAGGTCGCGCGGATTACCGTTCCGGAGGGGCAGGTGTTGCTGTATGCCCGGGGAATGCGGGTCCCGCCGCCGCAACCGCCCCGGTCCGCGTGGGTGCTGATGATCACCGGGGTGTTGCCCGGCGAACGCGAGTCCGCCCCGCCAGCGGCGGTGACCGCGAAGTGGTGCCACGGCCCACTGTGCTCAGCGGAAACGGCACGGCGGCGGGTGGCGGTCGTGCCACGGCAGCGGTCCGAGACGGCCACCGAGGTGGTGATCGTGCAGGAGGGCCGTGCGGGCTGGCGCGTGGTCCGGCGCGTGGACGCGCTCGGCCCTGACTGGCCGGGCGCGATCGCGGCCACCGTCGCGGAGACGGTGGCGCACCCGCCGCACGATGACCCGCCGCCGTTCGACGAGGCGCTCTGGCGGTGGGATCGAGACCACGACGAGGTGCTGCTGGCGCATCCCGGGATGCTCATCGCCCCGCCGATGGGCACGCCGACGCAGATGTGGGCGCTGGAGATCACCGATCTGGAACTGTCCGAACCACCCGGCGAACACCGCGGGCCACCGCCGGGGTTTGTGTACGGGGTGTGGCACCGGGCGCCGCTCCCGCCAGACCCGGGGTTCGATGACACGGTCGTGGTCCGGGCGATCGCGCATCCGCCGGGGCCAGGCGGGCCGCGGGTGACGGTGCGGCTGCTGCACCGCGAACACGGCCAGTGGCGCCTGGTCGGCCAGTGGCCGGATCTGGGCACCGACTGGCCCGAGATCATCACACCGACCGTGCGGCTGCTGCTCAGCGCTCACCGGCGCCTGCTGCCCCATGCCGCGCCGCTTCCCTCCTTGCACCCGTACGACCCGGACCCCGACCTCGACGAGTAAGCCCGCCCGCGCGGCGAACCTGTGCCCCGCCACCCTGCCCGGGATGGCGGGGCACAGGCGCATTCAGGGCGGCCCGCGCGACGCTGCACACCGTGCCCGCCGGGGCAGCCACACCGGCACGTCACGCGTAGGGCGCCCGGGCGCGTGCCCGGCCGCAGGTGGCGCCCTGCGCACGCCGACACCGCAACCCCGGGCGAGCCACCAGCCCGGCACCGGGTGACGGGAACAGCGGCCGCACCACTGGGCCCGGGCCCGGGACACGCCGAAACCAGGTTCGCGCGCTGGCCGGTCGGATCGGTCTATCGACCCGGTCGCCCCGGCGGTTCCTGCCGCCCTCGTCGTTGATCGGCGGGCGTTAGGGCGTGATCAGGGCTATGCCGTCCCGGTCGGTCGTGGGCAGCAGGCACCGCCCCGCACGGGAACCGGCGCGCGGCCCGGGTGTGGCGGTGTCGGTGCGCCATCGGCGGTACGCGGGCACCGCACCCACTGGGGGTGCGGGCGGCGGGGGTGACCGAGTGCGGTGCGGGGCCGACCAGCCAAGTGGTCGGCCCCGCACCGGGCTCGGGCAGTGGGTGGGGTTAGTGGCGGCGGGCGGTGGCGCGCAGGGCTGCGGTGGCCGCACGGCCGATGACGGTCGCGGTGGTGGCCGGGTCGGTGAGCTGGTGCACGGTGGCGCCGCGCATGGGGCGGGAGTCGGGGTCGGTGGCCAGCCACAGCAGCCCGCACCCGGCCGCCCGCAGCCGGTCCAGCACGTGTTGTCCCTGGTCGTAGTTGTCCTGTTCGAACACGCCGTCGCTGAGGATCACCAGCAGCCGCGCCGCCCCGGGTTGGGACAGGCCCAGGGACCCGTCCAGGGCCCGGATCGCCCGGGGAATGTCGTGATAGCAGTCCTCGGAGTCGAACGTGGTGACCAGCCGCGGCGCGCTGCCGGGGTGGGTCAGCGGATGCACGTGCTGTCCGAATAGGACGGTCGCGGATTGGGCGGGTGTGCTGGTGTGGCGGGTGGCGTTGGCCACGATCCAGGCCGCTGAGGCGACCGCGCCGGTGTAGGGCTGCATGGACAGGCTGGCGTCGCAGGCGATGCCGACCGTCAACGGTGGGGCGGGCGCCGCGCGGCGGTGGGTGCGGGTGAACGGCTCGGCGGTGGGGATCTGTCCGGCGGCGCGTTGGGCGTCGGCGGCCAGTGCGCCGCGCATCCGCAACCGGCCGGGCGGGGTCGCCACGGTGGTGCGGGTGGTGTGGCGTTCGGTGACCCCGGCGGTACTCAGCGCCCGCGCCAGGGTGCGGGCCGCGCGGCGCTCACCGGTGGTGGGTGTGCGGGTTCCGGCCGTGCCGGTACCGCCCGCGGGGGTGCCGCCCGGAGCACGGCCGAACACCTGCTGTGCCGCCGTGCGGGCCTGCTGCTGCGCGGTGCGGTCGGCGGCCTGCTGGGCGGCTTGCGCTGCCGCAGGCCCGGTGTCCCCGTCCGGTGCTGGTTCGTCGGCGACGTGGTGCGCGATCAGCGAGGTGGTGGCCTGCACGATGCGAGCCAGCGGCGACCGGTCCGCCTGCCCGTCCCTGTCCCCGTCCGAACTGCTGGCGCTGGTGGTGTCCGGGCCGCTGTGGGTGGCGGTGTCCGGGTCGGTGCCGAGCGCGGCGCACCAGCGGCGGCCCAACTCCAGCATGGTCTCGGCGTCGTCGTCGGCGACGGTGTGGGCTTCCCGCCACAACTGCTGCAGAGTGTCCAGTGTGGACGTGCCGAGGATGTTGTGGATCACGCTGGTGATGGCCGTGGTTTCGCTGTGGTCGAGCACCCCGGCGTCGCGGCGTGCCAGCAGCAACCCCGCTGCGCGTGCCGCGGAGTTCGTGTCCATGCCGGTTGTGGTGGTGGGCATGTCGTCGAGGATCAGGTTGCGGGTGGCCGCGCGCAGCCAATGCCGGTCATCGGGGCGCCGGGCCAAATGGGCGGCTTCGATGCGGGACTCTTCCAACAACAGCGCCGCCTCGGCGATCCCGGCTGGTGCCCCGGTGGGCGGGTCCCATCGGGAATGGGCGGCGTGGGCGCATTCGTGGGTGAACAGGCCCCACGCGGTCGCGTAACGGGCACGATCAGCCGGGTCGGCGGGGTCGGCGGTGCGGGGATCGACCGCGCCCAGGTGCGCCCCGTCGATTTCGATCGACGCGTGCGGCGGCAGGAAACAGGCCGGGGACCCATGCCCGGCGCCGGGCGCGATCGTCACGATCAAGTCATCGCGGTCGGCGATGATCGGGGCTTCGTCGGTGAACCCGGCCGACAGTGCCCACCAGTCCGGCCGCAGCGGGGCGGACATCGTGCCGGTGGCGGTCGGGTCGGCGATCACATGCGTACTCATCGTGCGAATCTCCTTACATGCAGCGGGACAAGAACGGTGACCAGAGATCACGGACTAGATGCGATCGCCCAAGGCCAGGGGCGCCACCGTGCCGCCGAACACGGTCCGGACCACGGCGGCCACGGTGTCGCGGTCCTCCTCCGGGGCGAGATTGAGCAAATTCCCGGCCGCCGCATCCGCACCTAGCACCGCGGCGATGCGGTCGAAAGCGATCAGTTCCCGCAGCTGCGGGGCCCAGCCGATCTCGCCCCGCTGTTGCTTGGTGGACAAGTTCAGCGCGGTCCGCACCGCCTTCGGGTTGATCTTGAGTTGCCGAGCGAGGTCGTAGTCGCTGGAAACCCGCACCTGCGCGGAAAACCGCGACGACAGCGCGTCGGACACGATCGCCCCGTGTACGCCGGGGTTGTGCCCGGCGATCACGTAGAACCCGTCCGCGGCGGTGACGCGCTCGCCGCCGTTGGCCTTGATCGTGACCTCCCGGCGCCCGTCCATCGCGGGATACACCACGGCTAGGACCGTCGGCGGGATCAGCGAGGCGTCATCCAGAAACAACGGGCGGCCCTCCCGCATCGCGGTGACCAGCGGGCCGTGTACGAATTCGTAGCGCCCGTCCGGGGTTTGGGTGTACTCACCCACCAGATCGGCCACCGCGGTATCCCCATCCCCGGCAACCGTGATCACATCGGGGAACGCGGCCTCGACCACGGCGGTTTTCCCGGTTCCGGGCGGGCCGTACAGCAGCACCGGCACCTCCGCGGCCCGCAACCGCTGCAACGCCGTCACATCCGGCAACCCCGCGAGCTTGCGCGGGTGATACTGCTGCCCGTTCGGCCGCGCCACCGGACCCGACACCGGCACCGACGCCGCACCCGACCCAGCCGAGGCAGACTTCCCGCCGGACGCCGTGCCCGCGCCCGTGGCGGACGTGCCGCGAGTGGATGCGGATGCCGCCGCACCGCCGGACTTCCCGGCCGCAGATCGCCCGGACTTGCCCGGCTGCGCGGACTGACCGGCCCGCGCGACCGTGGAACCCGCGGCGGATGTGCCCGCGCCTGCCGCGCTGGCCGGGGCGGCGGCCGCGGCCTTCCGGGTCGTGCGGGTGGCCTTGTACCGCACCGGCGCCGTACTGGTCACCTGTGCCGCACCCTGCTCGACCAACGTCGCCAACGCATTGCCCACCGCCCCGGCCGAACGATCCAACCGCACGGCCACCTGCCGCGGGCTGTGCTCACCCGTGCGGTCATCGGCCAACACCTGCGCGACCTGCGCCCGCAACTGCCCACTGCGCAACCGCCCCGACGACGCCGCAGCGGTGGTGGTCCCGTTGTTGCTACTAGTGGAAGGCATACCTCGTCCTCTCTCAGAATGCGCACACTGCGCCCGATTTCCGACATAGCTCACGCCAGCCGGGCCATTTTCTGAAACCCCGGGGAATCCCCGCGAACAACTCAAAGCTAGCTCTGCACCGACCCGCCACACAACCACAAATAGTCCTCCAAACGGGTCCTCCTGTAAACAAACCCCGACGCTATGACCAGTGGAAACCGTGTCCTCGTCGGCAGAATTCGACGCGGCGGCGCGCACAAACACGACTCGCGAGAAAACCGTCAACCGAGCAGATCGCCTCCCTGCGACCGGCAAGAAAGAAACCTGGCAGCCGAGCTGCATCATGAAAAGAAGGAGTATGGACACACCACACTGGGTATCCTCGATTACTTAACCCGACAGCATCGGGCGAGTCCTACGGAACGCTGCTGTTGCGTCTCCCGCGATGCGGGCGGGTCGTGCCGCGCGCCGCTGATGTGTCTTTCGCAGTGCGGGACGCACGAGCCTGGGTGTCCGTCGGAACCACCTGTGGCAGACGTGACCTGCGGGCGAGGCGCCGGGGCGGGGCGAGTGTTGAAGCGGTTGCCCGTACGGCGCCCCGGTTGGTACCCCGGCCGGTATCCCGGTCGGCGCGACGGTAAGAGCCCGTCGCAAGGCCGCGTCGACCGATTCCTCTCTCGCAGCCATCCCAGATTTGTCGCGTTTTCACTACGATGAACGAGCGAGTCATGGCAGGCTGCACAATGTGTCGAGCGCGGAATGGCAAAAGCCTCGCACTGGGTTGCCCTTATCCTCCCCGGAACGGGAACAAACCATGTACACGGACTGAAAGACAGGCCGCGATCGAATGCCTCGGTCAGTGCGCGAGGCGTGCGCCGAGTTCGCGGGTTCCGGTGGTGGGCCGTGTGCCAATCTCTGCGAGCCGGGATTCTAGCAGGCGCATGGTGCGTGGAACTGATTCGCGGTGCCCAAGCAGGGATTGCAAACGCATGATGTCGCGATACAGAGGTTCGTGCAGCGGGTCGAGGTCGCGGGCGTTTTCAAGCAGGCTCAGCGTGCGCTCGGGATCGTGCTGGTGCCAGGCGCGGGCGCAGGAGGCGACGGCGTCGAGGAAGCCGCGGCGGGCGTGTTCGCGCAGCGGCTCGACCCACGCGGCTTCCATGCCTGGTGCGATGCTGCCGTGGTAGCTGGCCACGATCTGCTCGTCGGCGACGTGACGGTCGGCGTCAGTGTGCGCGGTGCGCCGGGCCGCGAGGGCGCTGGTGAAGTGCCAGTAGTCCACGCTGGCCAAGTCGGGGTCGAGCCGGTAACGGCCCGGTGCGGCCTGCACGAGATCGGTCAGCTCCGGGTCGATCTTTTCCAGTGTGCGACGCAGCCGCGACAGGGCGGTGTTGAAGGCGTTGCTGGTGGGCGCTTCGCCCCAGAGCGCGTCCATGAACTCGTCGCGGCTCACGCCGCCCGGATGCAAAGCCAGAAACACCAGCAGCTCCCGCATCCGGGGTTGCAAAGCATCGGTCACCTCCCGCAGCGCGGCGCCGTCCTGCGGAACGTAGTGCAGGCACGGTGGACCGAAGATTGTGATGCGCAACCGCTGGCCGTCCCCGATGGCGGTCTCCAGTGGAACAGCACCGGGCTCGCCGGTCGCTTCCGAGGTGCCCGGGGTGGTGCGCGCGATCTCCAACCCGCCACCGGCGACGGGCTGGCCGCCCGAGGCAGCCGTGGGCGTGGAGGCTGCCTGCGCCGGTTGTTCGGGAGCCGGCGCGGTGCTGTGCTCGCCAGCAGGCTCCCTGTGTGCCGCGCTCGCCGGCGTGCTGATGGTGCTCGCCGCAGGACGGTGGCCCTTGCCTGGTGACCAGTCGGCTTCGTCTTCGTCGACGTCGGTGTTGGCCTCGTCGTCGGCATCGGCGGACATGTTCGTCGCTAGTCGGTGCTGGGCGAGCGGGAGCGGGTAGATCGTTGGGAGCGGCTCGGCCTTGGTGCGGCGATGAGGGCGTCGGCGGCGGAATTGGTAGTGGACCAGGGCGACAGCACCCAGCGCTCCAGCCGTAGACACTCCTGCCACGACTCCCGCCGAAACGCCCACGTCCACGTGCTTAATGCGACCGTGCGCAGACGGCTGCGGCGAGGTGGTTGGCCGCTGCGGTGCAGCAGTGACCGGTTCGGGCGCGAGCAGCGGCAGCGATACCGGTTCCCCAGTGGACGGTCGCAGATGCGCAGCATCGGAGTCATTGGTGCCGGTCGGCGGAACGGCGAGACGCCAGCCGGGCATGAGGAAGCCGGGCCTGCGCAGAGTGCGGTCGGCGTCTTGGGTGCGGCCGCGGTTGAGCTCGAAAATTTCGTGCCATCGGTCGGGGTCGCCGAGGTGTTGCTGGGCGAGGCTGGAGAGGGTGTCGCCGTCGGCGACGATGATCCACCGAGCCCCGTCCGGCAGCGGTGCGGGCTCGGTGTGTACGGCGTCGTCGGGCAGTCGGAGCCAGTCGCCGGCGCGGAGGAACTGCGGTTCGGGCGAGAGGTGTGGGTTGAGGTCGGTGATCTCGCGCCACCGGGTGCCGTCGCCGAGGTGGATTTTCGCGAGCTCCCACAGCGAATCGCCGCGGTGGGTGCGCAGCATGGGGCCGGAGGCGGACGGGCCGGGGCCTGGCCCGTCCGCCTCCGGTGCCGCCGGCAGCGGGGCATGGTGCGGGCCGCTGGGGTGGCGGGGAGCACTGGCCGCCACCGGATTCGCAGGTACTGCTGCGGCGAGGCTGGGGCTGGCGGTGCTGACGAGGACCGTGCTGGTGACCAGGGCGGTGATCCAGCCGCGGACCCCGTCGGGGCCGTTGGCGCACAGGCGGCGGACGCCGAAGCGCAACAGAGCTACGGTGTCGGTGACTAGCCAGCAGATCATCACCAGCCAGGTGCCCCAGAGCGCCAGGAGGCAGCTGGCCAGCAGCAGGCCGTCCATGCCGAGGCTGAGGCGGATCTCGTGGTACGTCGCTACTGCCCACGCGCGGACGTCGGCGGGTTCGAAGGCGCCGAGGAACCCGGAGTGCAGCGGTGGCCACGTCACTGCGGGCCAGTCGAACCACCGGGTGCACAGCACTAGCACTGTGGGCATCACGGTGAGCAGGAACAGGATGCCGAGCACTGCGGGCACACGGCGCCACACGGTGCTCATGGCGTGAGTCCCGGGCTGCTGGTGCCGAGACCGAGTTCGGCAGTGGCGTGGCCGGTGACGTCGTGGATGCGTCCGAGCAGGCCGATCTTGGTGAGTTCCGAATGTGCGACTCGCACCTGCACGCGCCGCCCGTCGAGGGTGATCGTGCCGCGGTGCCCACTGGCGGCAAGGGCTGAGTGCGCGGCACGGCGTGCTCGGTGGGTGTCGATGGTGATCGTCGTGGTGCGGGTGTCGAGGGCGGTCAGCGCGGCGCGGGCGGCTTCGGCTGCGACCGCGTCGGCGCGGGCGAGCGCGCGCATCCGGTCGGCACCGTCGACGACGAGGGTGAGCACGAGCAGCAGGCAGGGCAGCAAGACGGCTACGAGCACGCTGATCGAGCCGCGGTCGTGTTCGTGCGGCCGGATCATATGCGTTCCCGGTACGGGTCCAGAGGACTGGCGAACTCGCTGGTAAGGGCCACGCTGCCGGGTAGGCCGGGTAAAGAGAGCTCGGCCAGCGGCACGGTGCAGGAGGTCCGGACGGTGACGGTGCCGGTGTGGCCGGGCGTGGTGGCGAATCCGCCGGTGTCCACGGCGAGATGTTGGTCGGTGCAATGCAGCCCGTGTTCGCCCAGGGCGTGGTCGGTGACGGTGCGGGCCGCGGTCTGGGCGTGGCCGGCGGTGCGTGCGAGCGACGCGGCGCGAGCTGCCGCGGTGGTGGCGGTGTCGAGGGCGGCATTCGCGGTGACGATGCGTCCACCGGCGATCACGAGTGCCAACACCAGCAGGACGACGGGGGTGAGTACGGCGAGTTCGATGCTGGCCGATCCCTGCTCGGATTCCGGGATGCTCATCGCGTTTCTCCTGGGGTGGTGAACCGTTCTTGGGCGGCGCTGGCGGTTTCGTGGACGCGGAAGTCCAGCCCTGGAATCGGCAGCACCCGTGGCGCGGTCGCCGAAACTCGAACCGATACCTCCGTGGCGGAGGCGGAGACGATCGTGGCGGGGTCGCTGGCGGCGTTCGGAGCGCGGTGCAGGAACTCGGCCGCGGCCCGTTCGCCCGCGTCGGGGGTGGCGTGCAGGGCACGGGAAGCTTGTAGCCCCGTCGCCGCGGCGTGCAGACACAGGTTGCGGGTGTGCCACCACAACCCCGCTTGCACGACCGACAGCAGCAGTACGACAGCGAGCCCGGCGAGCACGGCCGTTTCCACGGTTTCCGAACCCCGATCGGTGTGTCTGGTGTGGACAGTCATGTCGGGCCCTGGGTTAGTGGAGTTGGCCTTGGTATTTGGACACCACGGCGGCGATCGCTCCGGCCAGGCCGAGCGCGATGGTGAGCCCGATCGCGGTCAGCACGGCTTTTTCGGTGCTTTCCGAGCCGTGGTCGTCGACTCGGATGCGGCGTGCGCGGCTGAGGCAGTGGTCCAGTGCGGTGGTCGCGATGAGCGCGAGAGTCAGGACGAGTCGTTCGAGGCGTGCTCGGAAGGTGCGTAGGTGCTGCATGGCCGGGGTTCCTTTCGGGGTCAGGACTGCAGGAGTGGGCTGATCGCGGGGTAGAGGGCGAGTCCGAGGAAGGCGACGATCAGGACGGTGGCGGGCACGGTGAGGTGTTCGCTGCGGGAGTTGGCTCGGGTGGTGTCGTCGGTGAGCGCTGCGTGGCGCAGTGCGGTGGCTTTGGTGTGCAGGCTGGTCGTGATCGCGGCTCCGTCGGCGGCGGTGTTCGCGAGGTCGGCCACGTCGGTCAGTTCTGCCACTTGCAGGCGGTCTCCGAGGTCGCGCAAGGCGTCCCAGGGGGTGTTGCCGAGCCGGTGGGCGTGGGTGACGGTGGCGTGGATGCGTCGGAACAGCGGGTGGTCGCTGGTTTCGGCGGCTTCGCGCAGGGCCGGGGTTGCGGCGCGTCCGGCGCTGCGTTCTTGGGCGACGAGGTCCAGGTAGACCGCCAGCACTCGTCGGTAGCTTTTCCTGCGTTCGGTGGCGGTCTCGCGCACCTGGAGATGTGGCAGCATCCCGCCGCTTGCGGCGCCCGTGACCGCGCACAGGACTGCGACAACTGCTGGAAGTAGGTTCACGACCAGACCGAGTGCGCCGAGCGCGGCCCCGGCCGTGAGACCGAGTGCGGCGGCCCGCAGACGGCGAGCGACGTAGTGCTCGGTCGACAATTCCAGGAGGTTCAGGTCCGCATCGGGTGGGCGCAGCCATGGGTGCTGACATCGTTGTGTGCGGGCGGATAGCCACGGGACGACGTTCGGCCTGGTCGGTTCGTGGTCTGCAGTGTTGGTGACGTGGTGCAGTGCTGCCGGTAGGTCGAGTCGTGCTCGGGGCAGGCAGTAGGTGAAGGCAGCGGCCAGTCCGGCGCCGAGGGCGAGACCGCAGGTCACGGCGAGCGGGATCATCTGTTCTCCGTGGCAGGGCTGAGCAAGTAGCGCGGGGGCGTGCCGGGGCGGGTGAGCCGGTGCATCCACGCCACCGCCGCGGCGCCGAGCAGTCCGAGCCCAGCGAGGACGCCTTGCCCGCTGGGAGTGTCGAACGGGGTGAGGTAGTCGCCGGCGAAGGCCACGAGCCCGGTCAGCATCGCCACCGTGATGCCGAGCAAGCAGCGCACGGTGGTGCGCGGTTTCGCCCGGTCGGCCTCGATTTGGCGCCGGGAGGTGACCTCGCGGGCTTGGGTTTCGGCGTGCTGGTGCAGCAGGTCGGCGAGGCCACGTCCTCCGGCGCGCAGTCGCAGCAGCAGGGCGAGCACGACGGTGTCCACGGCGGGGTCGGCGAGGTCGTCGGCGAAGGCGCGCAGTGCTGTTTCGGTGCCCTGTGTGCGCATTCGGTGGGCGAGGCGTTGCACCGGCGACGTCAGGGGCTCCGGGGCGGTCGCCGCGGACCGCGTGATCGCGTGGGAGAGGCCGCCGGAGCCGGAGGCGAGCAGGTCGCCGAGTCGTCTGGTCCACGTGGTCAGTGCCTCGGCGCGGGCGATGGCCTCTTTCGCCGCAGGCGGGGCGAGTACAGGCGGCAGGCCCACTGTGGTGGCGGTCGTGATCGCTCCGGCTACCGGCCAGCCTGTCGCCCACCAGGCGAGAGTGCCAAGCACGAGCCCACCTGTGGCGAGGCGCCACGACCGCGGCACGTTCCACACCGGCGGAACGCGACGAGGAATGTGGTGTCCATAGAGGAGGAGCAGGACGGCGAGCGCGAGGATTAGTCCGCAGGCCCCGGCGGTGAGCAGCTCGGGGTTCATTGATGCTCACCGCCCCAGGCCGGTGCAGCGCAGTCGAACACTCCGGGGTTGAGACCGGCGCGAGTGAGCCGGTCGAGCAGGTGCGGGGCCGGTGGCCCGATGGGGGTCGGCTGGTCCTGGCCAGTCGGAGTGGCGAAAATCGGGGTCAGGTCGGGAGTTTCAGCGTCACCGACTGGTCCGACTTCGACGATCTCGCCCACGCTGCGCCTGCGCCCGTCGGGTCGATCGTGGCGAGTGACGTGCACGATCAGATCGAGCGCGGAAGCGGTCCAGCGGTGTGCGGCGTGGATCGGCAGCGGTGGGTTCGCCAACTGGCCGAGGGCGGCGATCCGATCGGGGACCGCACGAGCGCTGGTGGCGTGCAGGGTGCCCATCCCACCTGCTGCTCCGTTGCCCAATGCCCGCAGCAATGCGGTGATTTCTCCGGCGCGGACCTCACCGACCACCACTCGTGACGGTGAATGCCGCAGGGCTTGTTTGAGCAGATCGTCGAGGGTGATCTCCCCGGTTCCTTCGGCTCCGGCGGTCCGCGATTCCCACGCGCTCACCACCGGGTGCCGTGCGGAATCGAGGTGCAGGCCGAGTTCGTAGTCGTCTTCGACGGTGACCACGTGCTCCGGGGCGGGAACCTGCTGGCACAGCGCCCGCAACAGGGTGGTCTTGCCCGCATACGGCCCGCCGGTGACTAGCACGTTGAGTCCGGCAGCCACCGTGGCGGCGAGGAACTGGTGCAGCCGGGCATCGAGAGTGCCGTTGGTGTGGAGGTCGTCGAGGGTGGCGTGGGCGAGGCGGTGTCGGCGGATCGCGACCTTGGGCCGGTCGCAGAGTTCGCGCACGGCCGCGATGCGGGCGCCGAGTGGCCCGCCGGCAGGGATGCGGACGTTGGCGATGGGATGTGCCGGGGAGAATTCGCGCGAGGTGCGGCCGGCGCGGGCGAAGATCTCACCGAGGGTGTCCATCAGGGCTTCGTCGGAGTCGGCGACCGGGTGTGGCCAGCGTGCGGTGGTGCCGGTGGCGGTTTCGACGAGCACGTGGTCGTGCCCGTGGATGTGGATGTTTTCGATCTGGTCGCGATCTAGCAGGGCCGCGATACCGCCGAGACCGGCCAAGGCGCCGTGCACCGCGCGGATCACGCGGCGTTCCACTGCGTCGGCAACGGCAGGGAGCCCGGCGCTGGCACGTTCGGCGGCCCAGGCGAAGACGACGTCGGAAACCACCGCCTGCTCGTCATGCTCCTGTCGGCTCAGGCGCGCGGCGGCCCGTTGCCGCAAGGCGTCCACAGTGGCCGGGTCGGGAATGGGGTCGCCGTCGTCGAACCACGGCAGCGCGTGTGTGGTCATTCGCCGACACCTGCCCGTGTCGAGTCGCGGCAGAACCGGACCGTGACGTGGGCCTGACGATGCAACCCGCGAGCGGTCGAGCGAATCGCCTTCCACAACGGACGGCGATGCAGATGCTTCGGTTGCTCGGCGCCATCGGAGAACACCCGCGCGCTGGGCGCATCCTCGGGCAGTGAGAACCCGACAGGCACGCCCAGAGCCTGCGCGGTGTCGGCAGCCTGTCGAGAATCCGCTGCCAACACGGCGAGTTCGACGCGCTGGTACCGATCAGTCAGGTACCGGGCGAGGTCGGTGCTACCCGAGCAGGACCGCAAACTCGGCCGCACCGCGAGCAACACCCGGTCAGCCGCGTTCAGCAGCGGCCACGGAGTTTGCGGGCACCACCGTCCGGCATCGACGAGCACGTCCGGTCCGGACTTCGTGACATCGCGCAGGGCACTGGCCAACCGTGACCAGCCATCGGAGCCGATCGCGATCGCCTGTTCGGCGTGCAGCACCCCGGGGAGGACACGGATGTGCCGGGCGTGGGGAACGGCGTGGACGTGCCCGGCCAACCCTTCGGCCGGCACCGTGGTCATGCGTCGAGTGCTGGCGGCGAAAGTCACCACCCCGGTCTCGGTCGTCAGGCGCCCGTCGACCCACCAGCGTGAGAGCCACCCCGGTACCAACGCTCCGCGTACCGGGTCGGCATCCGCCGCCAAGAGGGGGCCGGGCCAGGCGGTGGCCAACGCCGCCACCGTCGTCGACACTCCAGGCGCGCCGAGTGCACTGATCACTGCGGTGATCGCCATTGCATTTCTCCTTTCACAACAGGGGAATCACTGGTGGTCCGGGCCGAGGAGGCTGACTTGTGCCCCGCCGACCGCGGCAGCAACCGCCTCAGATGCGGTGGCGTCCGGGATGAGCAGGTCCGCGGTGATCGCGCCCTCGGCATCCGGTGGAGAACTGCGCACGACGCGGGCCGTGAACTCCGCCCCCGGCTCGGCCTGCTGGGTGGACGTGGTGGTCTGCTCGGGCGCGGGGTGTACGGCGACGGGATCGTTCGGCAGCAACCCCCGGACTGGAAACCGGCCTGGTTCCAACCGGAGTCCGAGCACCTGTTGCCCGGCCGCGGGGATGGCCTGCCGAGCCAGATCGCTGTAGGCGAGCAGACCTCCGGCGTGCAGGTTCTGCCCGGCCACCTGCCCGACGACCGTTCCGCGATCGGTATCCGGGACCGCGAACTGGGTTACGTCGGCGGAAAGTTCGACAGGTTGGACGTCGGCCTGCGAGATCCGCTTGCCCCAGGGCACATCTCGGGCCAGTACGAGTACGGGCTCCCGATCCGACAACGCAGCGATCAAAGCGGCGTTGCCGCCGGTAGCGCCGATCACGAGCACGACCGCGGTCGCCCACACCCAGCCACGCTTCTTCCGCGGCACCCGCGGCTCATCCGAAATGCGTTGACCATGCCGGTCCGTGCTGGGTGATGTGTCTGTTGTGGACATACGTCTCCCCGGAAACAAGAGAACAATGCGGAAAACGAAAAGAGGAGGTGTCAGTCGGTAGTGAGGGCTTGGGCCTCGGCCACGGCCAGCTCCGCGTCGGCTCGCGAAGTCATCGGTGCCAGGGTGCCGCCTGCAGGGATGGTGCCGTCGAATCCGCGCCACGACACCGACCAGGCGATCGCCCACTCGGCGCGCACCTGCTCGCCGGGCCGACCGACTGAGGAGCGGTCGAAGACGATGTCGCAGTCCGGAGAAGCGGTGTGCAGTCCGAACGACCGCGCGTAGGGCGTCCCCGGACCAGCACAGGAGGCCGCTGGCTGCCCGGTACCTGGATCCAGGTTCAACCGTTGGGGCGTGGCGGTGACTTCTGCCCACACCGGCCCGATCTGCACCCGCCGCGACACCGGTCGCCAGTCCGTGGGTTCGGTCCAGAACCAGGTGTGCTCACCGACCACCGTGGCCGCGCGCCCGTCCGGGAGCTGCAGATCCGGCGAATGCAGCGGTGTCGGCAACGGCAACCGCAACTGCTCGGCCGCCTGCCTGGCCAGCACGCCCGGCGACGGCGCCGCGGGATCAGTGAAATCGGGAAAGCGGAACTCCGGCAGGATCGAAAACCACTCCGGCACACCGCCTGCCGGGGCCGACCAGCTCAATCCCAAAGGCGGCCCAGCAACATCGCCGCCGGTCCCGTCGGACTCGTCGGAACCTGGGCTCCCCGATCCTGCGTGTGTTCCTCCGGCCACAGCACCCAGGTCGATCGAGGGCGAGCCGTAGTAGCCCTGAGCATCACCGGGCAGCACCATGACGCCGTCGGCGAACGCAGGTGCCGGTAGCAACGCTCCGGCGGTGAGCCCGGCCAGCACGGAAAACACGCTGCGCGCCCGCATCAGCAGCTCCCGCCCGGATAGTCGATCCGCACCATCCGCCACTGCCCATCCGCGTCGTGGTGCAACGTGCTGGAGACCGGGTTGCGGGCCAGACCCACCGTGCGCGGCTGTCCTGAGGCATCGGCCTGTCCGGAGCGGCTGGCGTCCTGGCAATCCGTCACCACCGCCCGAGATCCCTCGATCCGTACTTCGCTGATGCGGGGCCGGATGTGTCCGTAGAGGGTGATCCTGCGGGTGCGCTGCTGTTCCAGGTTGCCGAGCATCGTGTTCGTCAATGACTCGGTGGCCACGCTCGCCAATTCGGGGCGTTGCTGCTCGACCGGGTGGTGTGGCACGGCCTGCGACACCCGCCAAAACCGCTCGTAGCTCTCGGCGACCCGAGCCTGCTCGCCATCGCGAGGCGACTGGGCCTGCGGCGGACCCGCGATCACCGGTTTATCCGGAGGATCTGGCGGCTCAGTGTTCGCGCAAGCCGTGAGCATCCCGGCTAGCAGCACCGTGCCGAGTGCTGCGGGCAACCGACGGAAGCGGGCTACAGCAGCGGAATCCACGCGCCCAACAGCAGCACGGGACCGGCTGCGATCCGGGTGTTTCGCTCGCGGAGCCCGAGTAGCCAGGCCAGTCCCGCGAAGCTCCCGAGCACGAGGTGCGCGGTGATCAGTCCAGTAAGGACGGTCGGCCAGCCGTGCCAGGCCCAGAACGGGGCTAGCGCGGCGAGTAGAAGCGTGTCGCCGAAGCCGACCTCGCCCGGTATCACCCACTGCACCAACAGCCCGAGCGCCAATACCAGCAGGCTCGCCGCGATCAGACGTGGCAGAAGTTCCGGCCGAGTTGTCCCGAACACCACGAGACCGCCCGCCAGCAGGATCGTCAGCCACGGGTGCGGAAGCCGATGGTGTAGCGCGTCGATCAGCGCGAGCACCGTGCCGATCACGGCTAGCTGTTGCGGGTCGTGACGTTGGTGTCGGCTGGCGGGGTCTGAGGAGGGGGACGGGTCTTTCGGCGGCAGGATGAGAAGTGCGACCAACTCGTCCGCCGGACAGAAAGACCCGTCCAT
>NZ_JADDUE010000013.1 GCF_016526145.1 Saccharopolyspora galaxeae | reverse complement strand
CACCGAAGTCGCCGACATCATCGCCGAAGCCCTCCAACCCGACCTCACCACCGAGACCACCACCGCACTCCGCGGCCGCGTCGAAGCACTCGCCAACGCACAACCCCTCTACCCGAACCTGAACGGGGGTTTCTGATGACGCCGCGCACCCCCGGCGCCGAGTTGCCCGAACACCCGGACCGGCTCTGGCGATCCCCGGAGCCGAAGTCGTCGTACGACGTGGTGATCGTCGGAGGTGGCGGGCACGGCCTGGCCACGGCCTACTACCTCGCGGTCAACCACGGCATCACCAACGTCGCAGTGCTGGAGAGCGGTTGGCTGGCGGGCGGGAACATGGCCCGCAACACGACGATCATCCGCTCGAACTACCTGTGGGATGAGAGCGCGGGCCTGTACGAGCACGCCTTGAAGTTGTGGGAGGGGTTGGCGGACGAGCTCGACTATCCGCTGCTGTTCTCCCAGCGCGGTGTGCTGAACCTGGCGCACTCGCTGCAAGAGGTGCGCGACAGCGTGCGACGGGTCGAGGCGAACAAGCTCAACGGCATCGACGCGGAATGGCTGGATCCCGGGCAGGTGGCCGATGTCTGCCCGATCCTGAACACCTCGCAAGAGCTGCGGTACCCGGTGCTCGGTGCGACGTGGCAGCCGCGGGCGGGGATCGCCAAGCACGATCACGTCGCTTGGGGTTTCGCTCGCGCGCTGGATCGCATGGGGGTGGATCTGGTGCAGAACTGCCGGGTCACCGGGTTCGAGACGGTCGGTGATCGGGTGGTGGGCGTGGCGACCACGCGCGGGCCGATCCGGGCCGGGAAGGTCGCGCTGGCTGCGGCCGGGAGCACCTCGGTGCTGGCCGACGAGTTGGGGCTGCGGTTGCCGATCCAGAGCCATCCGTTGCAGGCATTGGTCTCGGAACTGCTGGAGCCGGTGCATCCGACGGTGGTCATGTCCAACGCGGTGCACGTCTACGTTTCGCAGGCGCACAAGGGAGAACTCGTCCTCGGTGCCGGTGTGGACGCCTACAACTCCTACGGGCAGCGGGGGTCGTTCCACACCATCGAGCGGGAGCTGACCGCGGCCGTGGAGCTGTTCCCGATGTTCGCGCGAGCGCACGTGCTGCGCACTTGGGCCGGAGTCGTGGACGTGACACCGGACGCCTCGGCGATCATGGGCCGCACGCCGTTCGACGGCCTGTACGTCAATTGTGGTTGGGGTACCGGCGGATTCAAGGCCACGCCCGGAGTGGGCTGGTGCTACGCCCACACGATCGCCCACGACGAACCGCATCCGCTCAACGCCCCGTTCAGCCTGGAGCGCTTCACCACGGGCGCGCTGGTCGACGAGCACGGCGCGGCGGGCGTCGCGCACTGAAGGGTCAGCACTGTGGTCTTCGATTTTTGCCTTGTCAGCGGCGGAGCCGCTGAGCAGCGACCACCTGAGCAGCCGGCACCGCCGCGCAGATCCTTCCAAAGAAACCTCGAAGGAGACTCACCATGTTGCTGATTCCTTGCCCGTGGTGCGGGCCGCGCAATGAGACCGAGTTCCACTACGGCGGCCAGTCGGGCGTGCAGTACCCGGTCGACCCGGGCGCAGTGTCCGATGTGGACTGGGCGCGTTTCCTGTTCTACCGCGACAATCCGAAGGGCGTGTTCGCCGAGCGCTGGTCGCACCAGGCCGGTTGCCGCCGATGGTTCACGGTGCGCCGGGACACCGCCACCAACGAGATCCACGCCGACGAGCCGAGGACGGTGACGAGGTGAGCAACGAGTACAGGCTTGCCGAGGGCGGCCGCATCGACCGCGGGCGCACCGTTCGCTTCCGTTTCGACGGCCGTGACTACGAAGGCTACGAAGACGACACGCTCGCCTCGGCCCTGCTGGCCAACGGCGTGCACCAGGTCGGTACCAGCATCCGCTACGGCCGACCGCGCGGGATCGTCGCCGCGGGCTCGGAAGAACCGAACGCGTTGGTGCAGATCGAAAAGCCGTTCCCGGAGCCGATGCTGCCCGCGACGACGGTCGAGCTGCGCGACGGGCTCGAAGCCATCGGGCTTCCCGGGCAGGGGCGACTGGCCACCGAGCCGGATCCCGCCCGCTACGACGCGATGCACGCCCAGTGCGACGTGCTCGTCGTCGGAGCCGGCCCCGCCGGCCTGTCGGCTGCGCTGAACGCGGCGCGCAGCGGGGCGCGGGTGATCATCGCGGACGCCGATGCGGAGTTCGGCGGCAGCCTGCTGGGAAACGGCGAAACCCTGGACAACGCTGCCGGAACCCGGTGGGTGCAGCGGGCGGTCGCGGAGCTCGACTCGTGCGAGGAGTTGCGAATGCTGCCGCGCACAACGGTGTTCGGTCACTACGACCAGAACTACTTGGTGGCCGTGGAGCACCGCGGCGACGACGCGCACAGCCGCCAGCGGATCTGGCGCATCCGCGCGGGAGAAGTGGTGCTGGCGACCGGTTCGCACGAGCGCCCGCTGGTGTTCGCGGGCAACGACCGTCCCGGCACGATGCTTGCCTCAGCGGCGCGGACGTACTTGCACCGGTACGGCGTGCTTCCGGGGCGGCGCGCGGTCGTGTTCACCACCAACGACAGCGCCTACGGGGCGGCCATCGACCTGCACGATGCCGGGGTCGAGATCGCCGCCATCGTCGACGCGCGGGAGGTCGTGTCGACCTACTGGGCTTCGTTGTGCATCGAGCGCGGAATCACCATCCGGCCGAGCGCCGCGGTGGTCGGAACATCCGGCAGCGAGCGGATTTCCAGCGTACATCTGACCAATGTGGACACCAGCGAGGACCGCCCGGCGCCCGTCCGGCAGGTCGTCGGTTGCGATCTGCTGCTGGCCTCCGGTGGATGGACGCCGGCCGTGCACCTGCACAGCCAATCCGGGGGAGAACTCCGCTACAGCCCGGAAATCGGTGCTTTCGTGCCCGAACAGGACGATCGCAGGGTGCGGTCGGCGGGTGCGGCGGCGGGCTCGTTCGCCACGGCCGACTGCCTGCACAGCGGTGCGCAAGCGGGTGTCGACGCGGCACGCGCCGCCGGTTTCGACGCGGAACCGGGCCGGGTTCCCGTCGCGAAGAATCCGCCCGTGCTGGCGGGCCGAGACGTGTGGTTGCTGCCGAGTCCGGCGGATTCCGAAGGGCACCACCAGTTCGTCGACCTCGCCCGGGACGCCACGGTCGCCGACATCCGCAAAGCCATCGGCGCCGGGATGGACTCGGTCGAGCACGTCAAGCGCTTCACCACGATCGGCACCGCGCACGACCAGGGCAAGACGTCGGGACCGCTGTCCACGGGGATCATCGCGGAGCTGCTCGGCAAGCGGTTCGCCGAAGTCGGGGCGACGACCTTCCGCGCTCCCTACACGCCGGTGACCTTCGCCGCGCTGGCCGGACGCGACAGAGGGGACCGCTACGACCCGATCCGCGTCACCGCCATGCACGACTGGCACGTCGAGCACAGCGCGCCCTTCGAGAACGTGGGGCAGTGGAAGCGCCCGTGGTACTACCCGCTGCCCGGGGAGCAGATGCAAACCGCGGTGCTGCGCGAATGCCGCGCGGTGCGCGGCGGTGTGGGCATCCAGGACGTGTCCACTTTGGGCAAGATCGACGTGCAGGGGCCGGATGCGACCGAATTCCTGGATCTCGTCTACACGAACAAGATGAGCACCCTCAAGGTCGGCCGCATCCGGTACGGGGTGATGTGCACCGCCGACGGCATGGTCTTCGACGACGGCACCGTCACGCGCACCGGCGAGCACCGGTACCTGATCAGCACCACGTCCGGGAACGCCGCAGGCGTGCTGGAGTGGCTGGAGGACTGGCTGCAGACCGAGTGGACCAACCTGCAGGTGCACCTGACCTCGGTCACCGAGCACTGGGCGACCATCGCGCTGGCCGGGCCGGATTCGCGGGCGGTGCTGAGCCGCGTGGCCTCGGGCATCGAGCTGGACAACGACAGCTTCCCGTTCATGTCCTGGCGGGACGGGATCGTCGCGGGCCGGCGGGCGCGGGTGTGCCGGATCAGCTTCTCCGGCGAGCTCGCTTTCGAGATCAACGTTCCGCGGTGGTACGGGCGCGAGGTGTGGGAAGCGCTCTACGACGCGGGCGAACCCTTCAAGATCACCCCGTACGGCACCGAGACCATGCACGTCCTGCGTGCGGAGAAGGGTTTTCCCATCGTCGGGCAGGACACCGACGGCACGGTCACTCCGCACGACCTCGGGATGAGCTGGGCGGTGTCGAAGAAGAAGGACGACTTCCTCGGCAAGCGGTCCTTCAGCCGCAGCGACACCGCGCGCACCGACCGCAAGCACCTCGTGGGGCTGCTGCCGAAGAATCCCGACCTGGTGCTGCCGGAGGGCGCTGCGCTGGTCGGCAGCGCCGAGCTGCCGGAACCTCCGGTCCCGATGCTCGGGCACGTCACCTCCAGCTACCGCAGTGCAGCGCTCCGGACAGGTTTCTCGTTGGCACTGGTGAAAGGCGGGCGGGACCGGATCGGCGCCACCATCTACAGCCTCGTGGGCAACCGGCTCGTTCCGCTCGAAGTAACCGAACCCGTGTTGTACGACAAGGAAGGAGCGCGTCGCGATGGCTGAGCCCTACGGCGAATCCCCGTTGTCCGCCCGTGCGGGTACGCTCGCCCGGCATTCCGCGCCGGACGCGGTCCGCATCGCCGAGATCCCGTTCACCGCGCAGGTCGATCTGCGCGTGGACCCGAAAGGCCTCGCGGGCGGGCGGATCGGCACCGCGATCGGTGCGATGCTGCCGAACTTGCCGGGCAGCGTGGTTCGGACCGGTGACCTGCTGGTGCTCTGGCTGGGACCGGACGAATGGTTGCTGCTGGGCCGCGAAGGCACCGCCGAGTCCATGCAGGACACCTTGAGCACGGCGCTGGGCGACGAGCACGGAGCGGTGGTCGACGTCTCGGCGAACCGGACGATCATCGAAGTGTCCGGGCCGAGCGCCCGCGAAGTGCTGAACAAGGGATGCGCGCTCGACCTGCATCCGCGCAGCTTCGGGCCGGACCGTTGCGCGCAGACGTTGCTGGCGCGCGCCGGAGTGATCCTGGTGTGCCGGGACGTGCAGCCGCCGAGCTACTGGCTGATCGTGCGCGCCTCGTTCGCCCGGTACGTCACCGACTGGCTGATCGACGCGGCCGCCGAGTACGTCGGGTGAACAACGAGCCGCCAAGGACTGCCCGATAAGGACCGAACCGGTCGACCCCGAATTGGAGATTGTCGTGACCGAAGTGCGTGGCGTTGTGGCGACCGGGAAGGGCAAGCCGGTCGAAGTCACCACGATCCATGTCCCCGATCCAGGACCCGGTGAGGCCGTCGTGCGCGTGCAGGCGTGCGGGGTCTGCCACACCGACCTGCATTACCGCGAAGGCGGCATCAACGACGAATTCCCGTTCCTGCTCGGGCACGAGGTCGCGGGCGTCGTCGACTCGGTCGGCGACGGCGTGCGGGACTTGGCGCCCGGCGACTTCGTCGTGCTCAACTGGCGCGCGGTGTGCGGTGTCTGCCGGGCTTGCCGCAGAGGCCGTCCGCAGTACTGCTTCGACACGCACAACGCGGCTGCGCCCATGACGCTCGCCGACGGCACGCCCCTTTCGCCCGCGCTGGGAATCGGCGGGTTCGCCGAGCGGACGCTCGTCCACTCCGGACAGTGCACCAAGGTCGCGCCGTCGGCGGAGCCCGCGGTGGTGGGTTTGCTGGGCTGCGGAGTGATGGCCGGGATCGGTGCGGCGGTCAACACCGGAAACGCCGGGCCCGGTGATTCGGTGGCGGTGATCGGCTGCGGCGGCGTCGGCGACGGCTCGATCGCCGGGGCTGCGATGGCGGGTGCTCGCCGGATCATCGCGGTGGACAAGGACCCGGTGAAGCTGGACTGGGCGCGCGAGTTCGGCGCGACGCACACCGTCAACGCAGCGGAGTCCGACACCGTGGAAGCCATCCGGGAACTCACCGGCGGCAACGGTGCCGACGTCGTAGTGGACGCGGTCGGAGTGCCGCAGACCTACACTCAAGCCTTCTACGCGCGCGACCTCGCGGGCACGGTCGTGCTGGTCGGCGTGCCTTCCCCGGAGATGCGGCTGGAACTGCCGCTGCTGGACGTGTTCGCCCGCGGCGGGGCGCTGAAGTCGAGCTGGTACGGGGACTGCCTGCCGGAACGGGACTTCCCGATGCTCGCGGAGTTGCACGAGCAGGGCAGGCTGCCGCTGGAGCGGTTCGTCACCGAGCGGATCGGGCTCGACGACGTGGAGTCGGCGTTCGAGAAGATGCACCGCGGCGAGGTGCTGCGTTCGGTGGTCACGTTCTGATGGGCGTGCGCATCGACCACACCACGACGACCGGGAAGTTCTGCCTGGACGGGGAGATCCACGAGGTCAGCAACAACGCGTGGGTCGTCGGCGACGAGCGCGAATGCGTGGTCATCGATGCCCCGCACGACGTCGACCGGATCCGTGAGCTGGTGGCGGACCGCGCGGTGCGCGCGGTGCTGGCCACGCACGCCCACGATGATCACGTTCGTTGCGCACCGGACCTCGCCGAGGCCGTCGGAGCGGCGGTTTTCCTGCACCCGCACGATCTTCCGGTCTGGCGGCTGACCCACCCCTACCAGGTCCCCGATCACCGGCTCGCCGACCGCCAGCAGCTCGGCGTGGGGCGGGCGGCGTTGCAAGTCCTCCACACACCGGGACATTCGCCCGGTTCGGTCTGCCTGTACTGCCCGGACCTGGGTGTGGTGTTCACCGGGGACACGTTGTTCGCGGGCGGTCCGGGCGCCACCGGCCGGTCGTTCTCCGACTTCGGGGCGATCACCGCCTCGATCCGGGACCGGCTGCTGCCGCTGCCGGAACGGACCCGCGTGCACCCCGGGCACGGCGCGAGCACGACCATCGGCGAGGTCAGAGAGCACTTCGACGAGTGGGTCGCGCGCGGCTACTGAGCCGGGAACCGCGGGGATGCTGCCGGCTAGGTTCTGTTGAGGAGGCGGCGTCGGCCGCTTGCGGTGCCCGAGGACTCGGCCCGACCACCGGCGGGGTTCTCGGGCGTCTTCTGGCGAGGACAGCGGCACTACGTCAGGAGGAGATCCCGGAGCCGTCAGCCGCCCGGGGTTCCGCTGCCCGACCACCTACGCGAACCGCTTCCCGAACACTCCTCAGTCCCCGGATGCCGCGTTGGACGGTGCCGGGGCGGTGGCCGCCGCCTGGCGCGGGTTCGTGCCGGTGAGCAGCAACAACAGCGCGCTTGCCGCAGCCAGGCAGCTCATCAGGACGAATCCGCTGGTGAACGTGCCGGTGCGGTCGACGACGAAGCCCATGATGGACGGCGCGATGATGCCCGCGAGGGCGAACGCCGCGTCGACGAACCCGGCCGCGCTGGCCGGTCGGCCGGGCGCGGCGTCGATGGCGGCGACGAACCAGATGCCTGCGGTGATGAAGCCGCAGCCGACGCCGATCGAGATGAAGATCAGCGCGACGGTCAGGCTCGAGGTGGTCAGCACGGGGATCAGCGCGGCGCCCGCGGCCAGCATCGCGCAGCCGATGATCGTCAAGCGGGTGCGGGGGTTGCCGGTGCGCGCGTAGCGGCGGTCGACCAGCACGCCGCCCAGCAGCGCGCCGAGCACACCGGCCGCCCACGGCGCGATGGAGAAGGCGCCGACGCTTTCGATGCTCAGCCCGTGCGTGCGCTGGAAGTACTCGGGCAGCCAGAACATGAAGCCCCAGAACATGAAGCCCCAGGAGAAGAAGCCGATAGCGACGAGCCAGAGGTTCCAGTTCGCCAGCAGGCCGCCCTGGTTCGCAACGCGCGGGAGTGCGTCGGAGGTGTTGCCCCGCCCGCCGGCGATGTGGGCGCGTTCGCGGTCACCTGCGTACGGGCTCTGGCCGGGAGTGTTGCGCAGCAGCCAGAAGGCGAGCAACGCCCATACCACGCCGACGCAGCCCATCACCCAGAACATGCCGCGCCAGCCGGTCAGGCCGATCAGCTGCGTCAGCAGCGGACCGCCGATCAGCAGGCTGCCGGACACCGCGACCCCGCCGATCAGGGACAGGGCGAGGCCCTGCTCGCGCGGCGGGAGCCAGCTGCTGACCAACCTGGTCGCGCCGGGCAGCGCGGGCGCCTCGCCGACGCCGAGGACCATGCGGATCAGCAGCAGTCCGGCGAACCCGCCCGCCAGCGGGATCAGCGCGGTGGCCAGCGAGAACAGCACGATGGCCGTCAGCAGCACGCGGCGCGGGCCGAACCGGTCCACCAGGAACCCCGACAGGAACGTGAACACCATGTACCCGACCGCGAACGCGCTGGAGATCGCGCCGTACTGGGTGGTGCTGATGCCGAACTCGTCCTGCAGCGGGCGGACCGCGAACGACACCGCGCTGCGGTCGATGTAGTTGATGACGATCAGCGAGACGACCAGTCCGATCGTGATCCAGCGAAAACGGGTGGTGGGCATGTTGTCGTCCCTCGGTCGTCAGTCGGTGAGCTGGTCGGTGAGCGTGCTGACCGCGGGCAGGTCGGCCAGGCCGTAGGTGAGTTCGGTGATCCGCTCGGCGCGCCGGCCGGTGACCGCGCGGGCGGCGTTGCGGCGGAACTTCGTGGCGAGTTCTTCCGCCGAGAGCGGATTGCCGTCGCCACCGCGGTTGTGCGTGACGCGCTCGGTGAGTTCGGTTCCGTCGCGCAGCCGTGCGCGCAGCACCGCCGGGAATTGGTGCGGGAAGATCTCGTCGCACTCCGCGTCGGGGACGCAGGTGACCTTCGCGGCGAGCGCGAGTCGTTCCGGATCGGCGGCCGCGGCGTCGGTGAAGTCCTCGTGGAAAAGCCCTAGCCCGCCGCCGCCGAGCAACGCCGCCGCAACGGTGTAGGGGCCGGAGAAAGCGGCGTGGTAGCCGGATTTCGGGGCGGTTTTCTCCTCGCGCGGTTCGCCGATGGTGCGCAGGACCGCGGTCGGCGCGCCCAATTCGATGCTTTCGATCTCGTCCGGCGCCACGCCCCGCGCCCGCAACCGCAGCGCGGCGTCGACTCCGGCGTGGGTGAAGTGATTGCAGGGATACGGTTTGAAGAAGATGCCGGGCATTTCCCAGTGCTCGCCGAGTCCGTCGAGCAGCGCGTCGAGGTCGGCCTGGTCGCCGCAGAAGGCTTGCAGCAGGCCGAACCTGCCTTCCAGCACGGTCGGCGGACCGGTGATCCCGGTGCGTGCGAGGCCCGCTGCGGTCACCGCCGAATGCGCGGCCCAGCCGCAGTGCACCCGTTTGACCGTGCCGCCGGTGCGGTTCGCCTCCAGTAGCCCGGAACCCATGCTGGCCGCGACGCCGAGCGCGTCCGCGATGCCCTCTGCGTCCACATCGGACAACATCGCGGCGGCCGCGGCGCCACCGAGCGCGCCGCAGATGGCGGTGGCGTGCAGTCCCCGCTCGAAGAACACCGAGTTGCCCAATTCCCGGTCGTAGCCCGCCATTCCGACCCGGACGGTGATCTCGACACCGACGCCGACGGCGTCGAGCAGCTGCGCTCCGCTCGCCCCGCGCGACTCGGCGACGGCCAGCGCGGCGGGAACGACCGACGCGGAAGGGTGCAGCACCGACGGCAGGTGGGTGTCGTCGAAGTCGAGCGAGTGCGCCAGCGTTCCGTTCAGCAGCGCGGCGCTCGGCTCCGGCAGCCGCCCGCCGCCGATCGCACTCGCGCGGCCCTGCCCGCCCCACTCACGGACCAGCGTTCCGACCGCGGCCGCCGGTGCTTCGGAGGTGGCGGCGAGGCTGTTGCCCAGCACGTCCAGCACCCTGCGGGCGGAGTCGTCGCGCAGCCGCTCGGGAAGTCCTCGCGCGCGCACCGAGGCCGCGAACTCGGCGAGGCGCTGAACCGGCGTCGTCATGCGCTCACCGCCGCCAGCGGGCGGATGGGCGAGCCGGTGCCGCCGGTGATGCGCAGCGGAGCGAGCAGGAACGCGAACTCCGCGATGCCCTGCTCTGCGAGGGATTCGAGGTTCAGGTGCTCCATGATGAAGATCCCGGACTCCACCAGCAGAACCCGGTGCACCGGAAGCAGCGAGTGCCCGGCACCCGCGGGGATCTGCTCGTAGGCGGTGGTGTCTGCGCCGGTGGCGACGATCCCGCGTGCGGCGAGCCACTGCGCCGCCTGTTCCGTCGCCCCGGGAACTCCCGTTTCCTTGCCCAGGTAAGCGGTCTGGTCGGTGAAGTTGCGCGCCCAGCCGGTGCGGATCAGCGCGACGTCGCCTCCGGCCGGCTCGACGTCCGCGCGCCGCGCGGCCGTCGCCAAATCCTCGGCGGTGACGCCATATCCGGCCGGCAGCGTCGGGACGTCGTGCACGGCGGCGACGTCGAGCAGCACGCCGCGCCGCAGCAGGCCCGGCAGGTTCTCGGCTCCGTGCGCGGAGAACGCGCCGCCCTGCTGGGCTTCGGCCGCGTCGATCCCGCCGTGCAGCTCACCGCGATGGCTCACGTGCGAGAGCGCGTCGATGTGGGTGCCGACGTGCCCGCCGGTGACGATGATCTCGTTGGCCGCGGAGCCGCCGTCGGCCCGCCGCATGTCGCCGTGGCGGCGGTTGAGCGTCATCCGGAACCCGGGATGGTTCGGTGAGCACGGCATCCCGGTGAAGAACGGCTGGCCGAGCTCGATCAGCCGGACTCCGCCCGCGATCGCCGCCAGCAGCGGGTCCTCGGTGGTCGTCATGGGGCGTGCCCTTCGTCGTTGTTCGTGTGTTCGGCGCTGTGGCGGTCTTGCCGGGCGGTCCCGTCCCGCTGGTCGGTCTGTACTTTGTGGACGGATTCGGCGTCGTTGCCGGTGCGCCTGCTGGTCCCTTCGCCGGTGATCGAAAGCAGCCACCTGGCCTGCTCGACGACCGCCGCGTCGACGAAACGTCCGGAGTGGTCGATCCACGCGGCTTCGTCGGTCACGCGCAGCGCGTCCACGAGGGACCGAGCTCGCGCGACTTCGTCCGGATCGGGTGCGCACGCTTCGTGCACCACGGGAATCTGCGCCGGATGCAGCACCGAACGCCCGAAGAATCCGGCTTTCCGGCCCGCTTCGGTGTCGGCGCGCAGGCCGTCCAGATCGCGGACGGCTGTCCACGCGCTCTGCACCGGGCTCGGCAACCCGGCCGCACGTGCCGCGACGACGATGCGCGAGCGCGGCCAGGTGAGCGACTCGACGCCGGGAACCCGCAGGTCCGCGGCGAGGTCGGCCTCGCCGAGCGAAATCCCCGCCACCAGCGGATGCGCGGTGGCCAGCGCGTATGCGTGCTCCACGCCGAACGCGGACTCCACCACGGGATGCACGGCCACGCCGAGCGCGTCGGCCACCCGGCCCAGCTCGCCGGGGTCCTCGCACTTGGGCACCCGCACGCCCGCGAGCGCGCCCGGAGCGGCCGCCAGCGCCTCGACGTCGGCCCGTCCCTGCGAACCGTCCGTGGCGTTGATCCGAACGTGCGCGCGGTGCCCGTCGGCGAGTGTGGCCAGCACCGCTCGGCGTGCCTCGTCTTTGGCCGCGGGGGCGACGGCGTCCTCCAGGTCGAGGATCACCTCGTCGGCGTCCGAGGCGAGTGCTTTGCCGATGCGCTCCGGCCGGTCACCCGGCACGTAGAGCCAGCTGCGCGCGGGTCTCATCGGATCACGCCCTTGTCCCGCAGCTCGTCCAGCGCCGCGCCGGTGACGTCGTAGCGTGCGAGCACTTCCTCGGTGTGCGCGCCGATGGGCGGACCGGTCGAGCTGATCTGACCCGGGGTTTCCGACAGCCGGAACAGCACGTTCTGCATCCGCACCGGCCCGAGCTCGTCGTCGGGCAGCGTCGCGATCGTGCCGAGCGCTTCGTACTGCGGGTCCTGCACGATGTCGGCCGCGGTGTAGATCGGGGCGATCGCGGCTTGCGCCTGCTCGAACGCCTCGATCACCTCCGCGCGATCGCGTTCGGCGATCCACGAGCCGACCGCTTCGTCGAGCTCGTCGGCGTGCTGCGCGCGCTCGGCCCCGCTCGCGAACCACGGCTGCTCGGCCAGATCCGGCCTGCCGACCAGCCGCACGACCCGTTCGGCGATCGACTGGGCGCTGGTGGAGATCGCGACCCAGCCGCCGTCGCGGGTCCGGTAGGTGTTGCGCGGCGCGTTGTTGTTGGAGCGGTTGCCGGTGCGTTCCTGCAGGACGCCGAGCTGGTCGTAGGCGATGATCTGCGGGCCCAGCAGGGTGAGGATCGGCTCGATGATCGCGAGGTCGACTACCTGGCCGCTGCCGGTGTGCTCGCGGGCGCGCAGCGCCGTGAGCACCGCGAACGAGGTGGCCAGTGCGGCGATCCCGTCGGCGAGGCCGAACGGCGGCAGCGTCGGCGGGCCGTCCGGCTCGCCGGTGATCGCGGCGAACCCGCTCATCGCCTCGGCCAGCGTCCCGAAGCCCGGTCGCTTCGCGTACGGCCCGGTCTGCCCGAAACCGGTCACGCGGGCCAGCACGATGCCCGGGTTGATCCGGCGCAGTTCCTCGTAGCCGAGCCCCCAGCGCTCCAGCGTTCCGGGACGGAAGTTCTCGATCACGACGTCGGCGTCGGCGACCATCCGGCGGAAGATCTCCTGCCCCTCCGGGGAACCGAGGTACAGCGTCATCGCCTGCTTGCCGCGGCCGAGCATCTTCCACCACAACCCGACGCCGTCGCGCTGCGCGCCGTGCCCGCGCACCGGATCGCCGTTCGGGTGCTCGATCTTGATGACCTCCGCGCCGTAGTCGGCGAGCATCGTGGCGGCCAGCGGCCCGGCGAACAGCGTCGCCGTGTCGAGAACGCGAATCCCGGAGAGCGCATCCGCCATCGGCGCACCTGCCTTTCTGAGAGCCAATTTCGGGTCTGCGAGCGGCGAATCGGGCTCGATGCCGAGTGTTTCCCTGATGGGAACAAAGAGCGGCTTGCTTTCCGGTGGCGCTCTTGCCGCACAGGGACAAGCTCGCGCCGATCGCGCTGCAAGTCAAGAGCGGTCGACCGTTGACGCCGGTTCACCTGCGGTGTCAGGCTGCCCGCCAAGCGGTTCCCATTGTTTCTTCCAGGGGAACGACGGGAGGTCGAGGCGCATGGACGATCGGGTGGACGTCGTGATCGCGGGTGCGGGCGGCGGGCTGGCGGGCGCGCTGCGCGCGGCCGAGCACGGGCTGAGCGTGCTCGTGGTGGAGGCCGACGAGCACTTCCGCCGCGGCAACAACACCTCGATGTCCACGGCGATGTTCCCCGCAGCCGGATCGCGGTGGCAGGCCGGAGCCGGTGTGCAGGACTCCCCGGAACGGTTCCTCGCCGACATCGCGGCCAAGACCGGCGGCCTGGCCGAACCCCGCCTCGCGCGCACGCTGGCCGCGGTCAGCGCGGAACTCGTCGAATGGCTCGCCGACGTCGTGGGGTTACCGCTGTCGCTGGTCACCGACTTCACCTATCCCGGCCACGCGGTGCCGCGCTGCCACTCGGTACCGGGACGTCACGGCTCGGCGGTGATCGACCACTTGGCGCGCGCGGCCGCCGGGCACTCCGATGTGGACATGCTCGTTCCCGCGCGGCTGGTCGACGTGCGGACCGAGGGCGGGCGGGTCCGCGCGGCGGTGGTGCGCTATCCGGACGGCGCCGAGGAGGAGATTCCGACGCGCGCGATCCTGTTGGCCACCAACGGTTTCGGCGCGGACCCGGAGCTCGTGCGGCGGCACCTGCCGGAGATCGCGGATGCGCTGTACCGGGGCGGTGACCACTCGCGGGGCGATGCGCTCCGGATCGGCGAGAAGCTCGGCGCCGCGACCGGCTACCTCGACGCCTACCAGGGCCACAGCGCGGTCGCCGCGGGCGCGGGCACGCTCGTCGGCTGGGCCACGGTCGTGCAAGGCGCAATCCTGGTCGACAGCACCGGGCAGCGGTTCGGCGACGAGCTGCGCGGCTACTCCGAGTTCGCCGCGGAACTGGCCGCCCGGCCCGGCGGAACCGGCTGGATCGTGCTGGACGAGGCGGTTTTCCAGCGGTGCCAGGTCTTTCAGGACTTCCGCGACACGGTCGACTCGGGCGTCGTGGTGCGGTCCGGGGACGCGGCGGGACTCGCCCGCGCGACCGGCCTGCCGGAACGCGAGCTGACCGGAGAACTGGCGAACACCGCGAAGTACGCGCGCGGCGAGCGGGCCGATCCGTTCGGCCGCACCAACTGGGATCACGCGCTGGTTCCCGAGTACGCGGCGGTGCGCGTGGTGCCCGCGCTGTTCCACACCCAAGGCGGGCTGCTGGTCGACGAGCACGCCGCGGTCGTCGACCGGCACGACCGGCCGATTCCCGGGCTGTACGCGGCCGGGGGAGCGGCAGCGGGGATCTCCGGGCACGGCGCGGCGGGCTATCTCGCGGGAAACGGCCTGCTACCCGCGTTCGGACTGTCCTATTTGGCCGCGACGACATCGCCCGTCGCCGGGCGGCCCGACCGCAACAGGCTCAGTGAGGAGCACGAATGGCGACAACCGAACTACTGGTCACCGACGTCCGGGTGGTGCGCCCGGAGGACCCCGACGACGACCGGCCCGACCTGGTCGACATCGCGGTCAACGACGGCAAGATCGTTCGCATCGCGCCGGGTCTGGCGCGCGACGATGTCGCACGGGTCGTCGAGGGGCGGGGGCTGCTGGCGTTTCCTGGCGTGGTCGACGCGCACCAGCACTGGGGCATCTACAACGACCTCGCCACCGACACCGGCTCGGAGAGCAGGGCGAGTGCCCAAGGCGGGGTCACCACGGCGCTGACCTACATGCGCACCGGGCAGTACTACCTGAACAAAGGCGGCAGCTACCGGGAATTCTTCCCCGAAGTGCTCTCGGCCGCCGAAGGCAACGCGCACGTGGACTACGCCTTCCACCTGGCGCCGATGATGGCCCGGCACATCGAGGAAATCCCATACCTGGTCGAGGAACACGGCGTCACGTCGTTCAAGATCTTCATGTTCTACGGCAGCCACGGCCTGCACGGGCGCTCGGGCAGCCAGAGCGACTTCCTGATGATTCCGCCCGAAGAGCGCTACGACCTCGCGCACTTCGAGTTCGTGATGCGCGGTGTGCAGCGAGCCCGCGAGGTCTTCACCGAGTACGCGCCGTACCTGTCGCTGTCGCTGCACTGCGAGACAGCGGAGATCATGACGGCGTACACCGAGCTGGTGGAGCAGGAGGGCGAGCTGTCCGGCCTGCGCGCCTACAGCGCCTCCCGCCCGCCGCACTCCGAAGGGCTCGCGGTCACCATCGCGTCCTACCTGGCGCACGAGACCGGGCTGGCGAACATCAACCTGCTGCACCTTTCCTCGGAAAAAGCGCTGGACGCGGCGCTGCGGATGGCGCGGACGTTCCCGCACGTGGATTTCCGCCGCGAGGTCACCGTCGGGCACCTGCTGGCCGATGTGGACACTGCGAGCGGCATCGGTGGCAAGGTGAATCCGCCGCTGCGCGAGCGGGAGGACCTCGAGGCGCTGTGGGGCCACGTGCTCGCCGGTGAGGTGGACTGGATCGTCAGCGACCACGCCTGTTGCCGCGACGAGATGAAGTTCGGCGCCGAGCGCGACGACGTCTTCCTCGCCAAATCGGGCTTCGGCGGCGCGGAGTACCTGCTGCCCGGCCTGGTCGGCGAGGGCGCAAAGCGGGGCCTGTCACCGCAGCGGATCGCGAAGCTGACGGCGCAGAACCCGGCGCAGCGGTACGGATTGCTGCACAAGGGAACGCTGGCGGAGGGCTACGACGCCGATTTCGCCCTCGTGGACCCGAATGCGTCGTGGACGGTGCGGGCTGCCGAGTCGGAGTCCACTCAGGAGTACACGCCGTTCGAAGGTTTCCCGATGTCGGCGAAGATCACCGACACCTTCGTGCGCGGCCACCACGTGTTCGCAGGCGGCAAGCTGCAGGACGAGCCGGTCGGCAGGTACCTTCGGCGCGGGCGCTGAAGCGGCTCAGCGCCCGCTCGCGGCGGGCGGAACCGCCCAGTTCCGGGCGATCTCCGCGGTGGCCGCGCGCACGAGCTCGCGGTAGCGCTCGATCTTGTCCGGGCTGAAGCGGTGCTCGGGACCGCAGACGCTGATCGCGCCGTGCACCTCGCCGTCCGGGCCGATCAGCGGCGCCGCGACCGACCCGGCACCCACCTGTCGCTCACCGAGCGACACCGCGACACCGTCCTCGGCGATCGCGGCCAGCTCGTCGCGCAGCGCCGCCCGGTCGGTCACGGTCCGCTCGGTGAGCGCGCCGAGCTCGCCGGAGAGCACCGCCGCACGCCGGTCCTCCGGCAGGTGCGCCAGAATCGCCTTGCCCGACGACCCGGCGTGCAGCGGGAACCGCCTGCCCGCCTCGACGGTCATCTTGATCTCGGCGCCGCTCTCGAACTGGTCGAGGTAGACCCGCTCGTCGCCGACCAGCCCGGACAGCGTCGTGGTCTCACCGGTCTCGTCGCGCAGTCGCCGCAGCACGGGCGCCGCGGCCGTGCGGGCGTCGGAGCGCCGCAGCGCGCTCGCCCCGAGCGCCACCGCGGCCGGGCCCAGCCGGTAACCGTCGGGGTCGGTCACCAGGACTTCGCGCGAGACCAGCGATTGCAGGATGCGGTAGACGACGGCTTTGGAGATGCCGAGTTCCCGGCCGATCGTGCTGACGCCGAGGTAGGTCCGGCCGCCGGTGAACAGCAGCAGCACGTCGGCGACCCGTGCGGCCGCCTCGGTGCCGGTGTTCACGGGCCCGGTGCTCATGGCTGCGGTGTTGTTCGGTGGCACGGCCAGCGTTTCTGTCAGGGGAACCGGATTCCGCCAGTATTCCAGCATGAAACGGGCTCGGATGTCGCGGGTTCTCGAAGGTCGTCGCACGATCCGTTCCGCTCGCCGGTAGCACGGACCGGGTCGGCGCTCCGGCCGGACGGCGCCGCTGTCGCCGACCGCGCCGGAGCCACCCGCGCGGACGGATCAGGTGGTGAGGACCATGCGGAACCGCGCCTCGTTGTTGATCATCTTCGCGTAGGCGTCCGGTGCCTGCTCCAGCGGCATGGTCTCGATCATCGACTGGACCCCGGTCAGCCTGCTGAACCGCAGCGTGTCCTCGGAATCCTTCGAGGTCCCGGAAGGATGGCCGACGACCGCGGCACCCGGCATGATCAACGAAGGTGCCTGCACCTGCAGCGGGTCGCTCGGCGCCCCGAGCACCAGCAACTGGCCCCGCGGCGCGAGCCCGGGCACGAGCGCGCTGACCGCCGCCCCGCTCGCAGCGGTGGCCAGCACGACCTGCGCGCCGCCGAGCGCGGCCAACTCCTCGGCCGGATCGGTGGCTTCGCTGTCGATGTGCCGGTGCGCGCCGAGCTGCCGGGCGAGGTCGGCCTTGCCGGTGCCGCGGGAGATCGCCACGACCTCCATGCCCATCCGCGCGGCGAACTGGATGCCCAGGTGCCCGAGCCCGCCGACGCCGAGCACGGCGACGCGGTCACCGGGACGGGCCGTGCTCTCGCGCAGCGCGTGGTAGGTCGTCACGCCCGCGCACAGCAGCGGCGCGGCCTCGACCGCGGACAGCTCCTCCGGTATCCGGGCCAGTGCGTCGGCGGAGACCACGACGTTGTCGGCGTAGCCGCCGTCGAAGGTGATGCCGGGGATCTTCCCGTTCGCGCAGGTGATGAAGTCGCCCCGGCGGCAGGAATCGCAGTGCAGGCAGGACCCGCCGAACCAGCCGATCCCCACCCGGTCGCCGCGCTGCCACGGACCGGTCACCGCGGGGCCGAGCTCGTCGATGATCCCCACGATCTCGTGACCGGGAATGATCGGGTACGGGGTGATGGGCAGCGCGCCTTCCTTGGCCCACATGTCGCTGTGGCAGACCCCGCAGGCTTGCACGCGCACCCGGACCTGGTCGTCGCGGACTTCGGGAACGTCGCGCTCGACGAGTTCCAGCGGACCTCCCGGTTCGGAGACCTGCACGGCTCGCATGATTGCTCCTCGTTCTTCGTCGTCGGTGTTCGCCCGGCCTCGTTCGCCCGGCCTCCTTGACTCGGCCTCGTCGGCCCGGCCTCCCGGGCACGGCTCCCCGCGGAGGCGTGCAACGTCCCGCGCCCGGGAGGCGGGTCCTGCTTCCGCTCAGGCCAGGGGAGCGGTCAGTTCCAGGTGGATCCCGTCGGGATCGCTGAACGACAGGATCGACAGGCCCGAGTCCGGCAGGTCGATGACCTCCCCGTGCGGGATCTCCGCCGCGGCGAGCCGCTGGCGGGCGGTCACCAGGTCCTCCCGTGCTTCGACCTGGAAGCTGACGTGGTCCAGGCCGGTTTGCGCGGAATCGAACCGTTGTCCCGCGGGTGCCACCGGGCGCAGTCCGAACAGCTCTCCCGACGGGGTTCGGTACACGGTTCCGCCGTAGAACTGCTCCGGCGAGTCGTGCACGCCGGGCTCACCGGCCCGGTCCGATGCGTCGATCACCACCGGCCAGCCGAAAACGTGCTCGTAGAACGCCTTCGACCGCTCGATGTCGGTGACGGTCAAGCGCGCGTGGGCGATTCCGGAACTGCTGATCAAACTCAACGGCTGCGGTCTCCAATCCCTTGCGGGGGACGGTCACACGGTCGCGCGCAGCGTGACCTCGATGTTGCCGCGGGTCGCCTTGGAGTAGGGGCACACCTGGTGTGCGCCGTGCATCAGGTCGTCGGCCGTCTGCTGGTCCAGGCCCGGGAAGTGCCCGGTCAGCGTCGCGGTCACGCCGAAGCTGGTGTCGTCCGGGCCGATGCCGACCTCGGCGTCGATCGTCGCGTCGTCCGGGACCGCGGTGCCCTTGTCCTTGGCGGCCAGCCGCATCGCGCCGTGGAAGCAGGTGGCGTAGGCCGCGGCGAACAGCTGCTCGGGGTTGGTGCCCTCGCCGTTGCCGCCCATCGCCGACGGCATCCGCACCGGCGCGTCGATCCGGCCGTCCGACGAGCGCACCTGCCCGTCCCGGCCGCCGCCGCTGGAAGTGGCCGTCGCGGTGTAAACAATGCTCATGGTCGTCCTCCTGCGAAATGCGGGTACTGCCGGGCACCGGCGTCGATGAGCCGTCGCGGCTGCTCGCTCGTGCAGCGCGCCGGTCCGCCGATCCACGGCCTAACTTGTGCTCCAGGAACTGGTGCTCCAGGTGATCGCACACTATGTGTCGGCCTGCCTGCACGCAACCACTCATGCCCGCACGGCCATCGGTCGCTCGTGCTCAGGGGTTGCCGGTGCGGGCGGCGACCACACCTCATGAGGCACCAAGGCCTGGGAGTCCAGGACATTGAGCTCCGGCCCCGCGAGGTCTAGCGTCGGGGGAATGACGACCTCGCAGGAACCGCGGCCCGCCGAGCCGGAGAACCCGGAGGGCCTGCAGCTGGACAACCAGCTGTGCTTCGCGCTCTACGCCGCCTCGCGGGCCGTCACCGAGCTGTACCGGCCGCTGCTCAACGAGCTCGGGGTGACGTATCCGCAGTACCTCGTGCTGCTGGTGCTGTGGGAACGCGACACCCGCCCGGTCAAGGATCTGACCGAGACGCTGCAGCTGGACTACGGAACCGTGTCACCGCTGCTGAAGCGGCTCGAAGCGCACGGGCTGGTCGAGCGGCGCCGCGCCAGCGACAACGAATCGCGGGTGCTGGTGAGCCTGACCGACGCCGGGTACGAACTGCGCTCGCGGCTCACCGGTGTCCCGCACGCCCTGCAGTGCGCCCTCGACCGCTTCGACGCGGAGGCGAACCGCGAACTGCTCGGCACCCTGCGCGAACTCACCGCCACCGCCCAGGCGGCGAGCCCGCTGACGACCGCGACGGTCGCGGGGCACGAGGCCGGCGAGTCCGACGAGTAGCTCGCGAGCTTCGCCGTGCGCCGTGATCGCTCGGCACCCGAGGTGAATCAGGTCACCGGATCACCCCGGCGCTTGACCATGCCGCGACGGCACGGTTTCGACTGGCATCGCCTCGGCGGATCGCGCCGGCGGCGACGTCTTCAGCGGCGCCTACGCGGAAATGAGGTGACGGTCGGTGGCCTGGAGCACCCGTGAACTCGCCGAGCTCGCCGGTACGAGCTTGCGGGCGGTGCGGCACTACCACGAGGTCGGCCTGCTGACCGAGCCGGAGCGGCGCGCCAACGGCTACAAGCAGTACGGCGTCGCCCACCTGGTCCGGCTGTTGCGGATCAAGCGCTTGGTCGATCTAGGGTTCTCGCTGTCGCAGATCGCAGCCATGGGAGACACCGACGAGCACCCCGAGGACGCGCTGCGCACGCTCGACGCCGAACTCGCCGCGACCATCGAGCGGCTGCAACGGGCGCGGGTCGAACTCGGCGTCATCCTGCGCCGCTCGGCGCCAGCCGACCTGCCGCCCGAGTTCGCCCCGGCCACCGGGCTCTCCGATGCCGACCGCGGCTTCGTCACCGTCATGACCCGGGTGCTCGGACCCGGATACCTGCAGACCTACGCGGACATGCTGCAGGACCTGCCCGACGACCCCACGGACGCCGAGTTCAACGAGCTGCCCGCCGACGCCGACGAACCGACCCGCATCGCCTTGGCCGAGCGCTTGGTCCCATACTTCCGCGAGCTACTGGCGAAGCACCCCGGCTTGGCCGAATCGCATTCCGACGCCCCGCACGGCCCGCAGTTCGTCGAGGAAACGATGGTCAAGGCCGTCGACGACCTCTACAACCCCGCCCAGGCCGACGTTTTGCGGCGCGCCCTGATCGGGCTCGGCAGCAAGGGGCAAGCCGACTCCGGCTGATCCGCGCGGTCGGACGACATGTGCCGGGCCCGGGACGACGGCTCGACGAGTCGCCCCCGTTGTCCATCGATGGGGATGCCGCTGCTCAACGGGATGCGCCCGCAGCAGCTTCCCCTCGGAGCGCGACGTTGCTGCAGGCCTGACGTCCCGGCACGAAGCAGGTGGTTCCCCGGCTGGTCGCGCGCACCCGCTGGGCGCCTTCGCGCGCATCCGCCACTCGCGGGTGGTCCGGAGCGGATCAACCGGGTTCGACGGCTGGGCTCCGGTGCCTGGCCTGGTCGATGAAGAACAGCATGATGGCCGCGAAGCACACCGCGCCGACCAGGAACGAGAACTGCAGCGACCCGCTCACGTCCGAGACCGCGCCTTGCACGGCCGGAATGATCGCGCCGCCCACGATCGCCATGACGAGGACGGCCCCACCGGTCTCCTGGTAGCGCTTGTCCTCGATGGTGTCCAGCGTGCGTCCGAAGATCGTGGGCCAGCACGGGCCCATGAGCAGGTTCGTGAGCACCACGCCCCAAACCGCCCAACCCACCGGGCCGAACGAGACGGCGGTCAGCACGACGGCGCCGATCGCTCCGTACGCGATCAGCACGTGCGAGGCGGAAAACCGGCTCATGAGGAAGTTCGCCGGGAACTTGCCGATGAAGAACGCGATGAAGCCGAAGATCATGTAGTCGGTGGCGCCGTGCTCGTTGAGCCCCGGCATCGTCTCCAGCGCCAGCCGGATCGTGAACGACCACACCGCGGTCTGCAGGCCGACGTACAAGAACTGCGCGGCGATGCCCTTCAGGAACATCGCATTGGTCGAGAGGTACTTCAGCGTCTCGCCGATCGAGGCTTGCGCCTTCTTCGACGCGGCCTCCGCGCTGGGGCGGCACCGCGGGTACTGGGTGATCGCGAACAGCACGAGCAGCACCACGAGCACGGCGAGGATGTACTTGTACGGCAACAGGGTCTGGCCCAGCAGCCGGTCTACGAGCTCTTGGCGTTCGGCGCCCTGCACGGACCGGATCTGCTGCTCGAGCGAGGCGGTGTCGTCGAAGACGAGGTACTTGCCCAGGATGATGCCCGCCAGGTTGCCCAGCGGCGTGAAGGTCTGGCTGATGTTGAGCCGCAGCGTCGAGGTCCGGCGCGGACCGAGCATCGAGCTGTAGGTGTTGGCCGAGGTCTCCAGGAAGCTCAGTCCCACCGCGATGGCGAAGATGGCCACCAGGAACATGCTGTAGGTGGCCATCTGCGATGCGGGGAAGAACAGCCAGCAGCCCACGATGTAGAGCGCCAGCCCGGCCATCACCGCGGCTTTGTACGAGGTGTGCTTGATGAACCGCGATGCGGGGATCGCGATCAGGAAATACCCGCCGTAGAACGCGCTCTGCACGAACGCCGCCGCGGCGTCGCTGAGCGTGAACACCGACTTGAACTGCGCGATGAGGACGTCGTTGAGCCCGGCGGCCGCGCCCCACATCGGGAACAGCAACGACAGCAGGATGAACTGGAAGTACGGGGTGCGGTCCAGATAGCCGTCGTCGAGCGAGCTGTCGAGCTCGCGTGCACTGCTTTTGATCAGCATGAACGTGGGTCCTCCTCGCGCAGCGGGCCGCATCATGCCACGAACAGGTAGAGACCAAAATGCTGGATTTCCGCGGACGACGGGCAGTGATCGCGCGTATCGCTGTGTGCTCGGACTCGCGGTGTTCCTCGCGAACCGGAGGCTGGATTGTCCTCCTGAACCGGATGGCTGGGTTGGCCTCGCGAGCCGGATTGCTCGGTGTTCCGCGAGCCGGAAGCCCGGCGGGGGTGGCGAGTTCGCGCGCTGATCGACGATCATCCGGCTG
The DNA here is from genome assembly GCF_016526145.1 of Saccharopolyspora galaxeae. Taxonomy (GTDB): domain Bacteria; phylum Actinomycetota; class Actinomycetes; order Mycobacteriales; family Pseudonocardiaceae; genus Saccharopolyspora_C; species Saccharopolyspora_C galaxeae. Next base: position 124,654 of record NZ_JADDUE010000013.1, on the reverse strand, counting down.
TGGATTCATTCGACGCATACAGCGGAACCAGCGAACCGCAGCCGGACGTGCCGAACGCGGCGCGGATCTACGACTACGACCTCGGCGGCAACCACAACTTCGCCGTCGACCGAGCCGAGGCCGAGCGGATCCACGAGGTCGTGGGTTCGGGCCCGTACGTGGCGCGGGACAACCGCGGGTTCCTGCACCGGGCCGTGCGGTTCGCGCTGGAACGCGGCATCGACCAGTTCCTCGACCTGGGCTCGGGGATTCCCACGGTCGGCAACGTGCACGAGATCGCGCACCGCGGGAACCCGGCCGCTCAGGTGGTGTACGTGGACAACGAGCCCATCGCGGTCGCCCACACCCGGCAATTGCTGTCCGCGTGGGGCCTGCAGGACCGCGTCGCCCTGGTCGACGCCGATGTCCGCGATCCCGACGCGATCCTGTCCGCACCGGCGGTGCAGCGGCTCGACTTCTCCCGGCCCGTGGCGTTGCTGATGGTGGCGGTGCTGCACTACGTCGGCCACGAGCACGACCTCGCGTCGCTGGTCGGGCGCTACACGCGCGACCTCGCTCCGGGCAGCGTCGTGGCCGTCAGCCACGTCACCGCCGACGGGCAGGAGGAGCGGGCGGCCCGGATCACCGAGATGCTGGCGCGGACCACCACGCCGGCGACTTTCCGCGGTCATGACGAACTCGCCGGCCTGTTCTCCGCGCTCGATCTCGATCTCGTCGATCCGGGCATCGTGTGGGCTTCGCAGTGGCGTCCGGACAGCCCTGTCGAGCATCCCGAGCGGTCGCACTGCTGGACCGGTGTCGGTGCCGTGCGCTGATCCGCCCCGATTCGCTGCTGCGTCCGGGTCGTCCCGGGCGCGAAGGAGGCGCGCATGAGCCCGGTCCGCGAACGGATCGACGAGTTGCTGACGCGGGCCCGGCAGCGCGATCCCCGGCTGCGCGCCTACATCACGCTGTTGGACGAGCAGGCCCGGCAGCGCGCGGAAGAACTGGACGCCACCCCGGCGCACACGCGCGGACCGCTGCACGGCACGGCCGTGGCCTTGAAGGACAACATCGACGTCGCCGGAGTGCCGAGCACGGCGGGCTCACCGCACCACGGCCGGACCGCCTCCTGCGACGCCACGGTGGTCCGATTGCTGCGCGAAGCGGGCGCGGTGATCGTCGGCAAGAACAACATGACCGAGTTCGCCATGGGCGTCACCGGCCGCAACGACGCCTTCGGTGACTGCCGAAACGCGCTCGACGACCGCCGCATCTCGGGCGGCTCCAGCAGCGGATCGTCCGTCGCGGTCGCGGCGGGCATCGCGGACGCGGCGCTCGGGACCGACACCGGCGGTTCCGGCCGCGTGCCCGCCGCGGTGAACGAGGTGGTGGGTCTGCGGCCCACGCTGGGACGGATGTCGAATCGCGGCGTGCTGCCGGTGAGCCCGTCGTTCGACACGGTCACGCCGATCGCCCCGGACGTGCGCACCGCCGCGGCGATGCTCGCCGCGCTCGACCACCTGGACGGCGACGGCACTTCGGTCGAAGGCAGCCGCACCCCGGTCGAAACGGCGCTCGACGACGGCCTCGCCGATCTGCGGGTAGGTGTGGCGACGGGTTTCTTCGCCGACGGGCTGGATTCCGGAGTGCGGGAGGTGCTGGCCGCGGCGGTCGCCTCGTTGCGCGAGCACGGAGCGCGGGTGCGGTCGCAGGAAGTGCCGGACGCCGAGCACGCGCAGGACCGGATGCTGGAGATCCTGTATCCCGAGGCCGCCGCACTGCACCGCGACCGGCTGCGCGATGCGCCCGGGACGATCGATCCCGACGTGCTCCGGCGGTTGCGCCTCGGTGCGGGCATTTCCGCCGGGCGGTCCGAAAAGGCGCGGCGGTGGCGGCAGCGGTTCCGGCAGCGCGTGGACGAGGTGTTCGCTTCGCAGGACGTCATCTTGACGCCGACACTGCCGACCGATGTGCCCGCCCGCGATTCGGTGGATCTCGCGGCATCGACCCGCGAAATCGCGCGGTACACCTACGTCTGGTCGATGTACGGCGGTCCGTCGATCACGGTGCCCTGCGGCAGGCACCCGGAATCCGGGATGCCGGTGGGCTTGCAGCTGGCCGCCGCGCCTTGGCGGGAACACGTGCTGCTGCGCGCGGCGGCGGGGCTCGAGCGGATCACTGCATCGACGTCGGCATGAGCGCTGCCGGTAGGCGGGGAGCGCGCCCGGCGGCTCAGGGCTTGCGGGCGACGCCGCTGAGGAACACCTTGTCCATCTGGGTCAGCGGGGCGGTCCGCGGGCCTTCCGGCCACCACTCGTGCAGCATCACCAGCCCGGGATCGACCAGCTCGAGCCCGTCCAGGAAGGCCGCGATCTCGGCGCGGTTGCGGAACCGGCCGGTGCCCGTGGTGCTGCCGGTCAACCGCTGCTGCATCTCCTTGGCGAAAGCGCTGTCCTCCGGCGATCCTCCGCCGTGTCCCAGAAGTGCCACATGGCGACGTAGGAGCCGGATGGCAACGCGTCCCGATAGGCCCGCATGATCTCGCCGGGGTTCTCGTCGTCGGCGAGGTGGTGCATCGTGCCGCTCTGCAGCAATGCGCAGGGGCGGTCGAAGTCGATGTGGCGGGTGACCTCGGGGTGTGCGAGCAGCCGGTGCGGCTCGCGCAGGTCCGCTTCCACGACGGCTGATCATGCCTCGTCGCGAGGTTCGCCCGACGTCGAGCCGAGCTCGGTCGTCGAGGCCGGTCGCGTCGCAGCCGGAGGCGGGCTCGGCTAACACATGTGGCCCGCTTCACCGGCGCTCGGGCTTGAGTGTGCCGTTGCGGCACGGCTTCTCCTGGATCCACCACACCAACGGCCCGAGGGGGCAAGATCATGATCGACCAGCAGGAAACCCGCGAATCGCACCGCACCGAGCGGGCGCAGGCCAGCACACCGCAGACGCTGCTCGAGCAGATGGGCGGCCCGATGGGATTCGTCTACTCGACGCTGCCGGTCATCGTGTTCGTGGCGGCCAACGCGTTCCTGCCGCTGCCGGTGACGATCGGGATCTCGATCGCGGCCGGCGTAGCGCTGACCGGATTCCGGCTGCTGCGCGGGGAACGCTGGTCGTCCGCGGTCGGCGGGTTGCTGGGCCTGGCGGTCGCCGTCGGAGTCGTCGCGGCGACCGGCTCGGCGAAGGACTTCTTCGTCATCGGGATCTGGGCGGCGCTGGCGGGTTTCCTCGTCACCTTCGGTTCGGTGCTGGCGCGCCGGCCGCTGACCGGCGTGATCTGGAACGCGATGCACGGCGGTGAGCACGAGTGGCGCAGCGACAAGGGCGTGCTGCGCACGCACGACATCGCCACCGCCGCCGCGGCGCTGGTGTTCGGCGCCCGGTTCGTCGTGAAGGAATGGCTGTACCTGGCCGATTCCACGACCTGGCTGGCCGTGGCGAAGGTCGTGATGGGCACGCCGCTGACGGTGCTGGCCGCACTGGTCGTCGTCTGGTCGTTCCGGCGCACCACCAAGCGCCTCGTCGCGCAGCGGTGACCGTGCGGGTGCGCCACCCCGGCGCCGGAGCCGGGCGGCCTCCGGCTCCCCCGAAAACCCGTCCGCGGTGGGTGCTGACCCGTTCCGGACGCGAACCGACCTGCGACGACGGAGCTGAGCGGCGTCCGCCTCGCGCGCCTTTCCCAGTTTTGTGGCTGAATGTCGCCTGTCGCTTGCTTTTTCCGGCATCACCGAGCGGTAGCGTTGAATGCTGTTTAAATGTGGTGAATTGTGCTCCTTTTGGGGGTATCAAGGAAAGGTCTGGACCGAGCAGACTCTCGGAATCGATAACGAGAGGATGGCCGCCTTCCGAGGCGGTCCTGTTGTCCCCCTGGAGGTCCCCCACCATGGTTTCTCGCCGGCGGTTTCTCGGCTACTCCGCTGCCGCCCTGAGCTCCCCGTTCTGGGCGCAGGCGATCAGCGCGCCGTTCGCTTCGGCGGCGCCGGAGAGCCTGAAGTTCGTGCTGAAGAACGACTCCGGCGGTCCGGCGACCGCGTACATCGCCGGTTTCTCCGAGGCCGAGAACAAGGCCGTTTTCATCAAGCAGGACGGCACCCCGTTGTTCCCGGAGGCCGGCGGCACCGAGCCGGAGCCGGTGGGCCCGGAAGCGGGCATCCCGGTGGACGGCACCGTCGAGGTCACCGTCCCGCGGATGTACGGTGCGCGGGTCTACTTCGCCCTCAACGACACGCTGGAATTCCAGGTCGTGAAGGGCGCCGACGGTGCGACCTCGGTGGTGCACCCGAACTTCGTCTCCAATGAAGACCCGAACTTCGGCAAGGACTGGACGTTCGCGGAGTTCACCCTCAACGGCGAGCAGCTCTACGCCAACATCAGCTACGTCGACTTCGTCGCCGCACCGATCGGGCTGCACCTCAAGGCGCCCAGCGGCGACCAGGAAGTTCCGGGCATGCCCACCGGGGCGCTGGACAAGGTCGCCCAGGGCCTGCGCGACCAGGGCGAGAACTGGCCGAACCTGGTGCAGGAGGCCGACGGCAGGGTCGTGCGGGTGCTCAACCCGAACCACCGCGCGGCCGACTTCGAGGGGTACCTGGAGCCCTACGTCGACGAGGCGTACTCCAAGTACGCGGGTGAGTCGCTGTTCATCGACACCCAGCGCGAGGACATCGGCATCCTGGAAGGCAAGGTCGAGGGCGAGGAGCTGGTGTTCGGCGCCGAGCGGTTCGCCAAGCCGTCCTCAGTGGACATCTGGGGCTGCAACAGCGGCCCGTTCGCGAACAACCCGGACAGCGACTCGCAGGAACGGCTGGCGATCGTGCCGCGGCTGGCGGCGGCGTTCAACCGCACCACGCTGCTGATCAACCCGAACCAGCCGCACGAGGAGGACCCGGCGACCTTCTACAAGAACGACATCACCAACCACTACGCGCGCGTGGTGCACGAGAACCTGCCCGACGGCAAGGGCTACGCGTTCGCCTACGACGACGTGAGCTCGAACGCCGGCGAGGACCACAGCGGCAAGGTCAACGCGGGTGACCCCGAGGTGTTCACGCTAACCCTCGGCGCCATGCGCTGAGGCCGGTTCCGACGCACGGCGACCGATCCACGCGAGGTGTGGGTCGGTCGCCGTTGTGCCGCTCACTGTCCTGTTTGGATACGGAACCGCCCGCCGACCGTCCGGAAGACGAGCAGCAGTAGGCGACGTCCGACTTCCATCCTGCGGTGCGCTCAGGGCAGCGGTTGCGCGCTTTCGCGGCCGGTCATCTCGGCCACGGCCGCTTGCACGCTGCCGAAGGTCGGCACCACCCGGTGCCATCCGGCGGCCCGAAGAGCTCGTTCCACGCACACCGGACCGTCCACGATGCATACCGTCATCGAGCGGCCGTCGGCGACCCGGCGCGCGTGGGCCAGCAGCTCCAGCCCGGCCACGCCCAGGAATCGCAATCCGGAAAGATCGAGGATGACGGTCTCGGCCCTCGAGGACAGCCGGGGCGCAAGAAGTTCGTGCAGGCGCGGGGCGGTGGTGGTGTCCAGCTCACCGGCGATGCCGATTACGATCGAGTTGCTGCTCGGGCGCCCCACCCGCAACGCCAGGCCGTTTCCTGCACTCGTGTCGGCCGATTGGGCCGGTTCGGTGGGACCGCGCTGCGGCGTATCCGGCGCACCGGGAGCGACGGTGGTCATGACTACCTCCTCGATGGCGAGGCAGCCAGCGAAGGGATCAACAGGTCCCGCACGACATCCCTGTCCCGCCTGCTTGCGCGCAGCCGCGGGACAACAACCCCGGACAAGGAACCGACGCGAACACTCCATCAGACTGTCACGTTCGGTAAGGCTTCGATTCAGGGCTGTCGGCTCAACCACGACTACCGTACAAGGCCGAGCCTGGCGCGGTGAACAGCCAGGACGTCACACGGTGCGCGCCGCAGCGCCGGTCGTAGCGACTCCTCAGCAGGGTTTGTCGGGGCGTGCGCCCAGGGCATCCCGGTGGCGCCGAGCGGAGGTCGAGCAGCGAGCCTGCGCCAGATCGATGTGCAGTGGTTTCCGCGGCCGGACCGGCGCGCGGCGCCTCGACCAGCCTTGGTGGCGGTAATGAGTACGAACGACGACGAACCGGACATGTTCCAACCCTGCGACGAATGGCAGGCGCTCATCGCGGGCGCGCACGCCGCCGGGCAGTCGGCGGCCCGTCAGCTGGCCCTGCGGTCGTCGGCCCGGCACACCGGCCGCAGCGGCAGCATCGCGGTGCACGTCGAGCCGCTCGCTTCGCCGGTGGCGGCCTGGCTGCACAGCACCGGGCGGGCCGCGATCACCGAGTCCCGCACCGGCGTGCTGGTGCCGATCACGGTTACGGCGGCCGACCTGGCGCCTGCCGGGGACGCTGCGGAAAAGGCGCACTCCTTGCTGGTCGCCGATGCCTACGCGGTCGCCTTCAGCGCCGTGCTTGCCGACGATGCCGGTGTGGCCACCGAGATCCGGATCGGGCCGCACGCCGTGGCGCTACCACCGCAGCGGTCCGTCGGGGCAGCACCGGTTCCGGCACTGGGAATCGGTTCGGGAGCGGGAACCGGTTCGGCAGCGGACTAGCAGCGGCCGACCCGACATGGCGCGCACAAGTCTACAGAGGAATCTGTGCCGCCTCGGTCCACTGTAGATAGAAGAACGTGATCGGCGCATCGGGTTCTTCGCAGAACTCGCGTGCTGCTTCCCCGTCCGCGGCGATCAGCGGGCAGGCAGCAGCGGGCCGCTGTGGGCATCGTGCAGCCGGACCTGGCTCGCGCCGGTAGGCAGCTGAGCCAGCCACACCTCGCCGGTGTCCGGCAGCAGCGCGGTCCGGACGTGCCGGAATCCCAGGCGCAGATAGTACCGCTGGAGCGCCCGGTGGTCGGCCCAGGTGTCGCCGCGGATCCACGCCAGTTCTTCGCGCGCGCCGCGGTCCGCCATCCAATCCAGCAGCAACCGGCCCAGACCTGTTGCGCCGTAACGGCGTTTGACGACGAACCGGTCGGCGTAGACGGACTTCTCGCGGCGCTCGTGGTCGAACCAGAGATCCGGGTGCCCCTCGCCGCTGACGCGGATGCCGGCCGCCACCTCCGTTCCGGCGACTACCACGTAAAGACCTCCGGCCTCGTGGTCGGCTTCGGTCGCCGATGCGACGTCCCAGTGGGACCAGTCGTCGAATCCCCGCCGCTGCAGGCGGTGTGCGCCGTCCTGACGCAGTTCGACCAGGCCGCGCAGATGGTGGGGCGCAGATTTGCAAACGGTCAGTGAATCCCGAGAATATGACATGTCGCCCAACATTTTCGTTTCGAGCCGCAAGTGCAGGTGGCCGGCGCCGGACGCGTCAGCAGTGCTTTTCGCCGCTGTCTCCGGCCGCTGGAATGAATTTCCGGTGCAGAATACTTCGCCGGTCCGCAAGCGCGTGTACGTCCGTGCGGGTGAATTGCGCCGCCGGCCTCTCCCGGTGCGATGTCCAGCGATGGACACTTCCGGTATTGCGGAAGACCTGGCGCGGAGGGGTGCGACGGTTTGGTCCATCGAATGGCGATGACTGTTTGCGCACGCGGTCTGCTGGTGGAATCCGGAAACTGCCTATTGATAGAGAACCGCAACCGCGAGTTCGGGACCTGGTACGTGCTCCCGGGCGGCAAGCAGCGGCGGGGCGAACGACTGGACGAGGCCGCACGGCGGGAGTTCCGCGAGGAGACCGGGCTGCCGATCGTCGTGGGTCCGTTGTGGCACGTTTGGGAGTTCCTGCCCGAGCGCCACTCCCACCTCCGCAACAAGCGCCCTGATCAGCAGCTGCACGCCATCTTCCTGGTCGCGCGGCAGGAGGCCCGGGCCGCTGCTCCCACGCCCGAACGACCGGACACCGACCAGCGATCCCTGGCGTGGCTCCCGGTGGCCGATCTCGACCCCGATTCGCTCTATCCCAGCGGTCTCGCCGACCACCTGCGCGAACACGTGCCGATGCGCGCCGCGGACGCCGTGTACCTGGGTGACCTCCACTGACCCCACCTGCGGACGTCGCCGAGCCGGCAGGCTCGAACCAACCACCGCCGAGGAGGCACGAATGAGCACCAGCCCTGATCCGCACGCCGCCCAGCTCGTCCTGTTCAGCGGCGGCCGGGACAGCACCTTGGTCGCCGCATCGCTCATGCTGCAGGGCATCCCCGTGCACCTGTTCAACGTCACCAGCGGGCACCCGGGTACCGCGCTGTTCCAACTCCGCGTCGACGAGCTGCGCGGGCGCTTCGGTGACCTCGTGCGCGAGGTCGCCGTCGAGGACATCAGCGGAAGCCTGCGCAGCATCGCGCTGGCCAACCTCGAAGACGACATCCTCACCCATCGCAAGAACCTGATCCTGCTCGGCGACAAGCTCGCGATGTACGTGCACGCCGTGGATTACTGCAGGCGCAACGACATCACGGTGATGAACGACGGGATCGCCCGCTACCAGCAGGATCTCGCCGAGCAGCGGGACGTGGCGCGGGTCTTCTTCGAGAACTTCACCGCTTCCTACGGGATGACCGGCTACAGTCCGATCTACGAGTACGCCAGCTCGGAGGACCTGGTCAAATACCGGCTGATGCAGCTGGGCCTGACCACGAAATCATTGGAGGAGAACGCCATGTTCGGCGATAGCTTCAGCTCTCCCTCCGACGACGTCGTGCTGGCCTACCTCAAGGAGAAGGAACCGCTGGCGCGGGAGATCGTCGAGTTCCTCGCCGGACGGCACCTGCCTGCCGCCGCCCTGCACGGTTGCTGAGGCTCGCGAGCTGATCGAGCTTCCGGCTGTCCGCAACGGACGGTCACCGGCAGGAAAAACCGATCCAGAGGGGGAAATCCGTGCGGGACTTCGCGGAGAGCAGCCGCCGCGAGCAAGCGGCGGCGTTCGACACCATCGGCGATGCCTACGACGCGGCCTTCGGGCAGCGGGAGGCGCAGCTGGCCGCAGGGGAGTGGCTGGCGGGCGCATTACCGCAGCGGGCGCGGGTGCTGGACCTCGGCTGCGGTACCGGGCTTCCCACGGCGGCTCAGCTCGTGGACGCCGGCTTCGACGTCACGGGAGTCGACATCTCCGCGGAGATGTTGCGGCTGGCCCGCGGCAACGTTCCCGAAGCCGACCTGCATCGGCGGGACATGCTGACGCTGCGACCGGACGGTGCGGACGGGCTGGGCCGGTTCGACGCGGCGACCGCCTTCTTCTCGCTGCTGATGCTCTCGCGCGCGGAGATCGCCGAAATGCTGGCCACCTTGGGCCGCCTGCTCGTCCCCGGCGGGCTGCTGGCGCTGTCCATGGTCGAGATGGATCAGGACTACCAGCAGGCTTCGTTCCTCGGCAGCGAAATCCGCGTCTCGGGCTACCCGCGGCAGGAGCTGAGCCGGATGCTCGAGCCAGCGGGGTTCACCATCCTCGAAGACCACGTGGTCGCCTACCAGCCCACCGACACGAGCACCGGGGCCGAGCCGGAGATGCAGCACTATCTGCGTTGCAGGCGCGACTAGGACGTGTTCGTGATCTCTCCAACCGTCGACCTTCCCAGCGGGGCGCGGTCGGCGGAACAGGCGCGGTGGCGCGGAAATCCGTTCGGCCGAGCGAGATGCGCTGCCGATCTTCGTCCTGCAGGCCCTAGCCGCAGGAGGACTCCTGAACCGCTTCCTCGCGCGCGGCTTCCGGTTTCCGCGCCCGCCGCCTGGCCGCGGCGCGCGATCCGCCGAGCGCGGTGACCCACACCGTGACCAGGACCGCCGCGCATCCCGCGAGCTGCGTCGCGGTCGGGACCTCGTCCAGCACGACGGCTCCGAGCAGCGCCGCGCCGATCGGCTGCAACAGCAGCAGGGTCGACGACAGCGCCGGAGCGAGCCGCGGCAGGCCGTAGCCGACGAGCAGCCAGCCGATCGCCTGGCCGAACAGGGCGACCAGCGCGAGGCACAACCACGACTCCGGGCCGAGGTCGAACGCGATCCCGGAGGTGGCGGTGCCGACGACACCGGACATCACCGCCGCCGCTGCCGTCGCCAGGAAGACGGGAGTCGCGAAGTGCCGAGGTGCCCGCACCCCGCAGCGCTGGCCGAAGTAGAGGTAACCGGAGTAGGCGAGCGCGGCCGCCAGCGACAGCAGCGTGCCGCGCACCGCGTTGCCACCCGCAGGCCCGGGCCCGACGACGCCGCCCGCCAGCGCCACCCCCACCAGCAGGATCGGGATCGCCGCGACGAACCGCCGTGCCGGCCGCACCCCGGCGACCGCCCACATGACCAGGGGGAACAGCACCACCTGCATGTTGACCAGCACGGTGGCGATGCCCGCACCGACATCGGCGATGCTCACGTTCCACATCAGGTAGTCGATCCCGAGGAACGACCCGCCCAGCAGCGCCATGCCCACGACGGGCAGCTCCGGGAACCCGTGCCGCAGGACATCGCGGAGCACGAACGGAGCGAGCGGGATCAGCGCGAGCGCGCACCGGTAGAACGCGGCGGTCGGCGCCGAGACGTCGGCGAGCGTGATCAGCACCGCCGACACCGACAGCGACGCGGCTCCGAGCGCGACCCACAACGCGGGAACGCGGTTCGGGCTTGCGGCAGACGTCTTCCCCTCGTGCACAGTCACGCTTCCACCCTGACGACGCAGTCAGCGCAGCACAACTTAGTCTTTGTGCCGGTATTCGATTAGTTTGGGTTACATGTTGAACTGGGAGCGGCTCCGCGTCCTGGCCGCGATCGCCGAGCACGGCTCGATCGGAGCGGCCGCGGCGACCCTGCACGTCACCGGTCCCGCCGTCACGCAGCAGATCCGCAAGCTGGAGCGCGAGACCCGATCCGTGCTGCTCGAACCGGACGGCCGCGGCGTGCGGCTGACCGCGGCCGGTCACCTCGCGGCCGAGGCGGCGCAGCGCGTCGCGCGCACCGTCAGCGAGACCGAGCACTCGCTGGCCACGTTGCACGGCCGCGTGGTGGGTCCGTTGCGGATCGGAGCCATCAACAGCACGTTCGGCCTGCTGCTCGGCCCGGCGTTGCGGCTGGTCGCCGAGCGGCACCCGGAACTGGCGCCGAGCGCGCGCAGCGGCGAGGCGGTCGACATGGTCCCGCTGCTGCGCAGCCGCGAGCTCGACGTCGTGCTCGTGGAGAACTGGTCCACGCTGCAAGTGCGGGTGCCGCCGCGCGTCCGGATGGAGCCGCTCGTGGTGCACGACGTGCACTTGGCCGTGAGCGCGCAGCACCCCTTGGCCGATTGCGAGACAGTCGCCCTCGATCAGCTGCACGACGAGGTGTGGACGGCGTGCAGACCCGGCACCGACCACCACGACGCGCAGAACCAAGCCATGCGGCGCTGCGGCATCGAACCGGAGGTCAGGTTCGTCGTGGACGACTTCCAGACGCAGATGACGCTGGTCGCGGGCGGGCTGGCCGTCACGCTGGTACCGCGGCCCGCGGTGGAGGGCTATCCCGGTGTGCGCCTCGTTCCGGTCACCCCGGCGCTGACCCGCACCATCGCGTTCGCCACGCGGGAAGGCGCCGTCCCGCCGGGAGTGGGAGCGCTGGCGGCCGCGCTGCACGAGGTCGCCGAGGAGGTTCCCGGGCGGCGTCCGTGATGCGCCGAAGGGTTCTCCATGGCAGAACAACCTGTTCCGGCAGGGCGTAGCGGACGCACGATGGAGGTTGTCAGCCCGCGGGCCCGGCGCCGTCCACCTTGGACGGCGGGGAGTCCGATGCGCGGAGGAGCCAGTTCAGTGCAGTTCTACCTCAACGGCTACAAGCCCGGGGATCCGTTCGTCGCGGAACCCCACCCGGCGCTGTCCGAACGTCCGGCGGGCCTGCCGGACACGGCCGACGTCGTGATCATCGGTGCCGGCCCGGCCGGGCTGCTGCTGGCGGCCCAGCTCGCCGAGTTCCCCGAGATCCACACCGTGCTCGTCGACCGGCGGGACGGGCCGCTCGAGGTCGGCCAGGCCGACGGCGTCGCGTGCCGCACGGTGGAGATCTTCGAGGCGTTCGGGTTGGCCGACCGGCTCATCCACGAGGGCTACCAGGTCAACGAGGTGACCTTCTGGCGGCCCGATCCGGCCGACGGCGCATCGATCACGCGCACCGGGCGGGTCGAAGACGTCGAGGACGACCTCTCCGAGATGCCGCACATGATCGTCAACCAGGCGCGGATGCTGACCTACCTGCGCGAGCACATGCGCCGCAGCGCCACCCGCGCCGAGCCGTTCCACGGCCTGCACGCCGGCGACGTGCAGGTCGACGCCTCCGCCGAGCACCCGGTCGCGGTCACGCTGCAGCACGTCGAAGGCGCCGAACCGACCGGCGAGACCTCGACGATCAACGCCCGCTACGTCGTCGGTTGCGACGGTTCGCGCAGCGCCACCAGGCAGGCCATCGGCCGCAGCCTCGAAGGCGATGCGACGAACCAGGTTTGGGGCGTGCTGGACGTTCTCGCCGTCACCGATTTCCCGGACATCCGGCTGAAATCCGTGATCAACTCGCGGGAGGGCGGCATCCTGGTCATCCCGCGCGAAGGCGGCCACCTCGTGCGGCTCTACATCGAGCTGGACAACGACCGCGACGCCGAGATGCTGCGAAATCGCAGTGTGACGCCGGAAAAGCTCGCCGCGGTGGCGAATCGGATCCTGCACCCGTACACCCTCGACGTGCAGCACGTGGGTTGGTGGGCGGTCTACGAGGTCGGACAGCGCCTCTGCGACCGCTTCGACGACGTCCCCGACGAGGCGGACGACGACAGGCTGCCCCGGGTTTTCATCGCGGGCGACGCCTGCCACACGCACAGCGCGAAGGCCGGGCAGGGCATGAACGTCTCGATGGCCGACGCCTGGAACCTCGGGTGGAAACTCGCGACCGTGCTGCGCGGGACCTCGCGCCCCGAGGTGTTGCGCACCTACTCCGAGGAGCGCCAACAGGTCGCGCAGGAACTCATCGATTTCGACCGCGAGTTCGCCGCGCTGTTCAGCGCCCGGCCGGACGGGCAGGACGCCGATCCGGCGCGGTTCCAGCGCTACTTCCGCGAGCAGGGCCGGTTCACCGCCGGGGTCGCGGTGCGCTACGAGCCGTCCGTGCTCACCGCGCTACCCGCTCATCAGGACTTGGCCGACGGCTTCCGGATCGGGACGCGGTTGCATTCCGCGCCGGTCGTGCGGCTGGCGGACGCGAAGCCGATGCACCTCGGCCACGCGGCCCGCGCGGACGGCGCCTGGCGCGCCTACGTGTTCGCGGATCGCGCGCACCCGGGCGGGTCCGGCTCCCGATTCCGCGCCCTGACCGGGTTTCTGGCCGCGGAGAACTCGCCGATCGCCCGGTTCACCCCGCCCGGCGCCGAGCCCGACTCGGTGATCGACGTCCGGGCGGTGCTCCAACAGGGGCATCGCGATGTCACCGTGGCGGACCTGCCGCCGGTCCTGCTGCCGCGGAAGGGGCCGTTCGGGCTCGTCGACTACGAGAAGGTCTTCTGCCCCGATCCGGCTGCCGACATCTTCGAGCTGCGCGGCGTGGACCGGGAACGCGGGGCCGTCGTGCTCGTCCGGCCGGACCAGTACGTCGCGAACGTGCTGCCGCTCGACGCGCACCAAGAACTGGTCGAGTTCCTCCGCGGATCACTGGTCGAGGCCGGACGCAGCACCTGATTTCCGCTCGTGCGGCGCGGTTTTCCGGGTTTTCCCGGAGCGGTGCCGCTAGCTTGCGGCGAGTTCCTGAGCAACCGGCACCGCGCACTGCCGCTACTCGGCGAGCGCTTCCTCCGCCGCAGGCACCGCTCGCGCCCGGTCCGCCTCGACCAGCCCGATCCGGGTCCGCCGGTCGAGGAGGTCCGCGGCGTCGAGCGCGCCCTCGTGCCGCACGGCGTAGCGCAGTTCGGCGGGCGTGACGTCGAGCCCGTCGACGGGTTCGAGCAACCGCGCGTCACCTTCCGCCTCCGCGACGACCGCAGGCGCTTCCGTGCCGTAGCGGGCGATCAACCGCGGCGAAGCGTCCACTCTGGACAGACCTGCGGGCGTCGCCGCGCCGATGAGCGGCAGGTTCCGGGTGCGGCACGGCCGAGCGGGCAGCTGCGCGGCGTCGACGGCGTCCTGCGCCATCTTCCGGTAGGTCGTCAGCTTGCCGCCCACCACGCTGATCGTCCCGTTCGACCCGGTCAGCACCGCGTGGTCGCGGGAGAGGTCCGAGCTCTCGCCCTCGCCGCCGCTGTCCAGCAGCGGACGCAGCCCGGAGTAGGTGCCCAGCACGTCGGTTTCGCGGATCGGCCGGGCCAGCGCGGAGTTGATCGTGTCGAGCAGGAACTCGACCTCGTGCGGGGAGGAGCTGGGAACGTCCGGGATCGGACCGTTCTGCTCCTCGTCGGTGAGCCCGACGTAGACCCTGCCGGAACCGGCGGGCAGGGCGAACACGAAGCGGTTCGTGGTCCCGGGCACCGGCACCGTCAGCCCCGCGTCCAGGCCGCCGAACGCCGAGTCGGGCACCACGAGGTGGGTACCCCTGCTCGGGCGCAATCGCAGCTCGGGCGCGACCTCGCCGGTCCACACGCCGGCCGCGTTGATCACCGCGCGCGCCTTGAGCTGCGTCGTCTCGCCGGTGCGCCGATCGCGCAGCACCGCACCGTCACCGGTGACCTGCTCGGCTGCGCAGCGGGTGAGCACCCGCGCACCGTAGGCCGCTGCGGTGCGCGCGAGCCCGACGACCAGCCGGGCGTCGTCGCAGAGCTGCCCGTCCCAGGACAGCAGCCCGCCCCGCAGCCGGTCGGGCCGGACGGTGGGCACCATCCGCCGCACCTCGGCTCCGGACGCGCGCCGCGGCGCGGGCAGCGTCGCGCTCGACGTGCCGGAGCCGCGGCGGAGCAGATCGCCCGCCAGGAACCCGAGCCCGGTGAGCGCCGCCTGCTTCGCCGCGACACCGGGAATCAGCGGTACGAGCTGCGGCAGCGCACGCACCAGGTGCGGCGCGGTGCGCTCCATCAGGATCCGCCGCTCGACGGCGCTTTCGTAGGCGATCCCGACGTTGCCGGAAGCCAAGTACCGCAGGCCGCCGTGCACCAGCTTCGAGCTCCACCGGCTGGTGCCGAAGGCCAGGTCGTGCTTCTCGGCCAGCGCCACGCTCAGGCCGCGGGACGCCGCGTCGAGCGCGACGCCCGCGCCGGTCGCACCGCCTCCGACGACCAGCACGTCGACCGAGCCCTGCTCGGCCAGCTCGGCCAGGTCGCGGGCGCGGCGGTGGGCGTTCAACGAGGACATCCGGAACTCACTCCTCGGGACGAAGGTAGGACTCCAGCAAGGCGCGCAACTGGGCGTCGAGACGTTCGGGGGGCAGCGGGTCGGCCACGATGCGGGCCGAGAGCACCGCGGACTGGATCACCAGCAGGACCATGGCGGCGAGTTCGTCCGGGTCGCCGTCCCGGATCGTGCCGTCCTGCTGGCCCTGCCGGATCGCCGAGGTCAGCAGCTCGAGGATGCGGTGCTGGCTGGCCCCGAGCCGGTCGAAGACGTAGGTGATCAGCAGCTCGGGATCGGTTTCCAGGATCTTGCGGAACAGCGGGTGGGTGCGCGCCGCGGCGGTGGTCCGCACGATCCGGTCGATGCCGAGAGCACGCTCGCCGTCGGTGCCCTCGGCAGGCAGCAGGGCGACGAGTTCCCGGGTGAGCAGATCGGCGGTCAGCGTCCGCACATCGGCCCAGCGCCGGTACACCGTCGGGCGGCTCACCCCCGCCCTGCGGGCGACTTCGGCCAGCGTGGTGCGGCGCATGCCGACCGCGAGGACGGTCTGGGCCGCGGCGTCCAGGATGGCCCGGTCGTTGGTGGCCCAGTCCTTGGCGACCCAGTCCTTGGCGTCCCCGTCGTCGACGCCGTCGTTACGATTTGACGTCATGTGTAAAACTGTAACGCATGACGAAACCCGAGCACCGCACCCCGGACTCCGTCTGGAACGCCTGGGGCACCGCCGATGCCGCCAGCCCCCTGTCCGCCGACGTGCGCACCTTGGTCGAGCAGGGCCTCGGGATCACGCATCGCGACACGCAGTCCGTGGACCGCGCGGACATCAGCCTGCGGCCCTGCGCGCTGCCTGCTGAAGCCCGCGGCGCGCTGGCGGAGATCGTGGGCGCGGACCGGGTCCGCACCGACGACGACACCCGGCTGCTGCACGCGGGCGGCAAGAGCACACCGGATCTGCTGCGGCGGCGCGCCGGGGACTTGGAGTCCGTCCCCGACGCGATCCTGTTCCCCGGCACGCACGACGAGGTCTGCGCGGTCCTGGAAACCTGCGCCGCGCAGCGGGTCGCGGTGATCCCGTTCGGCGGCGGGACGAGCGTGGTCGGTGGTCTCGAGCCGGACGGCGGCGGCTTCGGCTCGGTCGTCGCGCTGGACCTGCGCCACCTCGACGAGCTCGTCGAGCTCGACACCGAGTCGCAGACGGCCACGTTGCAGGCCGGGCTGCGGGGCCCGGAAGCCGAGGAGCTGCTCGGCGCGCAGGGCTACACGCTGGGCCATTTCCCGCAGAGCTTCGAGCACGCCAGCATCGGCGGCTTCGCGGCCACCCGCTCGTCCGGCCAGGCTTCCGCGGGTTACGGCCGGTTCGACGGCATGGTGGTGCGGCTGCGGGTCGCGACACCGCGCGGCACGCTCGACCTCGGCCGCGCGCCCGCCTCGGCCGCGGGGCCGGACCTGCGGCAGCTGTTCCTCGGTTCGGAAGGGGCGTTCGGCACGATCACCGAGGTGACCGTGCGGGTGCGGCCGAAACCGCAGGAGGTCCGGTCCGAGGCCTGGTCGTTCCCGGACTTCGACACCGGCGCGCGGGCGCTGCGCACGCTGGCCCAGGAAGGCGCGCTGCCGACCGTCGCCCGGCTGTCCGACGAGACCGAGACGATGCTGAACCTCGCGCTGGCGCACGATGTCGGCGAGGGCAGCCCTTCCGGTGGGTGCCTGCTGGTGACCCGCCACGAAGGCGCCCAGCCCGGCGCGCACGAGCGGGCCGCGGAGCTGCTGGCGCGGGCCGGTGGCACGTCGCTGGGCCCGAAACCCGCCGAGGATTGGGCGCGCGGCCGCTACCACGGTCCGTACTTGCGGGATGCGCTGCTCGACGTCAACGCACTGGCGGAAACGCTGGAGACCGCGACCAGCTGGTCCAACCTCGGCGCCACCTATGCGGCCGTGCGCGACGCGCTGACCGAATCGCTGCAAGCCCAGGGCACGCCGCCGATGATCATGTGCCACGTCTCGCACGTGTACTCGACCGGTGCCTCGCTGTACTTCACGGTCGCCTGCGCGCGTGGAGAGGACCCGGTTGCCCAGTGGCGCCAGGCCAAACGCGCGGCGAGCGATGCCATGAGCGCCTCGTCGGCCACCATCACCCACCACCACGCGGTGGGGCTGGACCACCGGGAATGGATGGCCGACGAGGTCGGCGAACTCGGCCTGGAAGTGCTGCGTGCCGTGAAGTCCACTGTGGACCCATCCGGTGTGCTCAACCCCGGCAAGCTGATCCCGTGATCAGCGACGTCAGCCTGCTGGTCAATCCGAACTCCGGGCGATCCCGCGGTGCGGCCGCAGCACTGCGGGCACTGCGGTACCTGCGTGCCCGCGGGATTGCGGTGACCACGCTGATGGGCAAGGACGCGGCCGAGTCCGCGGCGCTGGCGCACCGGGCCGTCGCCGCGGGCACCGGCGCACTCGTGGCGTGCGGCGGTGACGGACTCGTCAACATCGCATTGCAGGCGGTGGCGGGAACTTCCACGCCGTTCGGAGTGATCCCGGCGGGAACCGGCAACGACCACGCGCGGATGCTGGGAATTCCGCGGCACGACCCCGTCGCCGCCGCCCGGGTGGTGGCGACCGGCGCGGTGCGCCCGATCGATCTGGGACGAGCCGGGGACCGCTGGTTCGGCACCGTTCTCGCGGGCGGTTTCGACGCCAAGGTCACCGAACGCACCAACCGGCTGCGGTGGCCGCGCGGCAAGCTGCGCTACAACCTCGCGGTGCTGATCGAACTCATCGCGCTGCGCCCCCGCGACTACGTGCTCGAACTGGACGACCGGCGGATGGCGGTGCCCGCGATGCTGGTGGCGGTCGGCAACGGTGCGACCTACGGCGGCGGGATGCGGATCTGCCCGCACGCGGACCAAACCGACGGCTTGCTCGACGTCACCGTCATCGAGCATCGGCGGCTCACCGAGCTCGTGCGCCTGCTGCCTGCGATCTACACCGGAGAACACGTCGAGCACCCGCAGGTGACGACTTATCGCGCCGTCCGCGTGCGAGTGTCCACTACGGACATCGTCGGTCACGCCGACGGTGAACCGTTCGCGCCGCTGCCGGTAACCTGCGAATGCGTGCCCGCGGCCGCCCGCGCGATCGTGCCGGTGCCGGAGTGAATTCGTTGCGCATGAACGGTTTCCGGCCAGGCGGTGCCGCACCGAGCTTGCCGGTGCGGCTTCACCCGGCCGCGTCCCGCAGGAATTCCTCGATGACTTCCGCGGTCCGCTCGGGAACCTCCTCGGCGGCGTAGTGGCCCGCGTCCGCGAACTCGATCAGGTCGAAGTGCGGGTACCACTGCCCGAACGTGGACCGGATCAGCTCGGCGTGCACGGCAGGATCGTTGCGGCCGATGAGCACCTTTACGGGCACCCGGGCGCCGTTGATCTCGGAGTGGAAGTCGGTGCTGGCCCAAGCTTCCAGATAAGCGGACACCGCCGGGACTTCGCTGTTGCGCACCGAGTGCTCGACCATGGCGTCCAGCTGCCGCGGTTCGAGCCTGCCGCCGGTGGTGAAGTCGATGATCTGGCGCCGCACCTCCGCGCTGTCCGCGGCCGAACGGAACAGTTCCCACGTGGCGTCGTCGAACGGTATGCCGCTCGCCGGAACCGGCGAGATGCCGAACATGGCGCGGACCCGCTCCGGCGCGTCGGCGTAGACCCGCTGCATCACGCTGCCACCCATGGAGTGGCCGAGCAGGCAGAAGCGTTCCAGCCCGAGCTCGTCGGCGAACTCCAGCACGTCCGCGGCCGCTTCCGCGATGGTGAAGCGGCCGGACGCACCGGCCCGTGAGCCGTACCCGCGGAAGTCCATGAAGTGGTAACCGAACTGCGAGTTCTCCAAGTGGGCCGCCAGCGGCTGCCACGCGGTCGCCGACCCGAACCACCCGTGCAGTCCGATGACGGCGCGCCCGTCGTTGCCGGAATCCTGAGACATTTCGTCCACGGCACCTCCATGTGCGTCCCGGTCCATACAATTGTTGCCGTGCGCACATCCGCTGGATAGGTGTTGAAGACATGCAGATCGATGAATCCAGCCCCAGCGAAAACGGCGGAACGGACGGCCGGACCGCCACCCAGTGCCCGTTCGCGCAGCCACCACCGGTGCCGCCGGAGGACGGCTGCTCCGCGCAGGCGCGCTCGTTCGACCCGTTCGGCGAGGACTACCAGCAGGACCCGCCGGGATCGCTGCGCTGGTCGCGCGCCGAAGAGCCGGTGTTCTACAGCCCTGTTCTGGGCTATTGGGTGGTCACCCGCTACGCGGACGTCAAGGCGATCTTCCAGGACAACATCCGGTTCTCCCCGTCGATCGCGCTGGAGAAGATCACGCCGGTCTCCGCGGAAGCCACCGAGGTGCTGCGCCGCCACGACTACGCCATGGCCCGCACGCTGGTGAACGAGGACGAACCGGCGCACATGCCGCGTCGCCGGGCGCTGATGGAGCCGTTCACCGCAGCCGCGCTGGCTCAGCAAGAGCCCGTGGTGCGCCGCCTGGTCCGCGAGCGCGTCGACCGCTTCATCGACACCGGCGAGGCGGACCTGGTCGACGAACTGCTCTACGAGGTTCCGCTGACGGTCGCGTTGCACTTTCTCGGCGTGCCCGAGGAGGACATGGACAAGCTCCGCGAGTACTCCGTGGCGCACACCGTCAACACCTGGGGACGGCCCACTCCCGAGCAGCAGGTCGCGGTGGCCGACACGGTCGGCAAGTTCTGGCAGTACGCGGGCGAGGTGCTGGAGAAGCTGCGCAAGGACCCGTCCGGACCGGGATGGATGCCCTACGCCATTCGGATGCAGCGGCGGCTGCCCGAGGTCATCACCGACTCCTACCTGCACTCGATCATGATGGCCGGGATCGTCGCCGCGCACGAGACCACCGCGCACGCCGCGGCGAACGCGTTCCGGCTGCTGCTGGAAAACCGCGGCGCGTGGCGGGAGATCTGCGCCGACCCCGCGCTCATCCCGAACACCGTGGAGGAATGCCTGCGCCATTCCGGTTCGGTCGCCGCCTGGCGCCGCATCACGACCGCGCGGACCCGGATCGGCGACGTGACCGTTCCCGAAGGCGCCAAGCTGCTGATCGTCAACTCCTCGGCCAACCACGACGAGCGGCACTTCCACGACCCCGACGAGGTGGACATCCGGCGGGAGAACGCGCGAGATCACCTCACCTTCGGCTACGGCAGCCACCAGTGCATGGGCAAGAACCTCGCCCGGATGGAACTGCAGATCTTCCTGGAGGAGATCACCACCCGGCTGCCGCACCTGGAACTCGTTCCCGATCAGCGGTTCCACTACCTGCCCAACACCTCCTTCCGCGGTCCGGAGCACGTCCGGGTGCGGTGGGATCCGCGAGACAACCCCGAGCGCGCGAATCCCGGCACGGCCCGCAATTCGCGGCCGGTGACGATCGGCGAACCGCCCCGGCGCACCATCACGCGGCCCGTCGAGGTGGAATCGATCGAGCAAGCCGCCGCGGGCATCGCGCGGATCACGCTCGTCGACACCAGGGCGGAACCGCTGCCTTCGTGGTCACCCGGCGCGCATGTGGACATCGAGCTGAACGGGATGTCCCGGCAGTACTCGTTGTGCGGCGATCCCGCGGACCGCACGCGGTACCAGATCGCGGTTTTCCGCGAACCCGGCGGCCGCGGAGGATCGGAGTACGTCCACGACCGGCTCCGCGTCGGCGACCAGCTGAACCTGCGCGGCCCCCGCAACAACTTCAAGCTCGAACCGGATGCCGGGCACTACGTGTTCATCGCGGGAGGCATCGGCATCACGCCGATCATCGCGATGGCCGATGCGGCGCTGCGCGCGGGCAGCGACTACGAAATCCACTACTGCGGCAGATCAGCCGGTGCCATGGTGCTGCTGGCCCGGCTCATCCGCGATCACGGGAATCGGCTCACCGTGCACTGCTCGGACCAGGGCGGGCGGTTGAACGTCGACGAACTGCTCGCCGATCCGCGCGAGGACACCCAGATCTACGCTTGCGGCCCGCAACGGCTGCTCGCCGCGCTCGAAACGGCGACCGCCCGTTGGCCGCAGAACGCTTTGCGCGTGGAGCGGTTCGAGGCCGATCGGGGTGCGCTCGATCCCGCCCACGAGCACGCCTTCGACGTCGAACTCGCGGAATCCGGCCGCACCGTCCGAGTGGCCGCCGATCGCTCGGTGCTCGCCGCGCTGCGCGAAGCCGATGTCGACGTACCCAGCGATTGCGAGCAGGGCTTGTGCGGCACCTGCGAGGTTTCGGTCCGCGACGGCGAGGTCGATCACCGCGACCACGTGCTCACCCGGACCGAACGCCGCCGCAACGACAAGATGATGACGTGCTGCTCACGGGCCCGCGGCGCGAAGCTGACCCTCGAACTGTGAGAGCTCGCGGCTTTCCAAGCCCCTCGCGGCGAGCACGACCAGCGGCCCGGTGTCGATGATCTCGGCCGGTTCAGTGCGGGTGTTCATCGCGCCGCTGCGCAGACCCGCGACCTACCGGGGCAGCCGGAGCACGGCTGTATACCGCGCTGCATTTCGGCATTGCATGTCAGCGGTGCGCAGCGATAGCTCCGCGCAGCGGACGCGGTTCAGCTCGCGTCCATGTCCCTGGACAGGTGCGCCAGGTGATGCGAGGTGGCCAGCGCGATCCACTTGTCCGCACGGCCGATCGGGATGGCCGGGTCCTCCCGGCAGGAGTACAGCTTCTCGTCGCCCCAGGAGAAGCTCGGCCCGGCGAATTCCGGCCGCCGCACGAGTTCTTCGGCGACATCCCGGAAGAACCGCTCGGCAGCGCCGGTCGGCAAGGCGCGGCCGTTGCGGTCCGGGACGTGGCGTGCGAACGAGAGAACGCCTCCGGGGACGGTGTAGTGCAGGTAGGGGTTCGGGGCGCCCGAGCCCTTCTTCTTCGACCGCGGGACGGGGTGGACGACGCCGTAGTCGCCGTAGCGCAGGGAGCCGTCGCAGTCGGCCCGTGCGTTCTTCCAAAGCCGGATCTCGGTTCGTTCGCGGGTGCGCGTGTCGAAGCCGGTTCGCTCCTTCGGGATCGAGCCGCCCAGCACGGTGATCGACGCGCAGCCGTGGCGAGCGTTCAATCCGGTGATGTTCTTGCCCAGGGCCTCGACGCGGTGGTCCGGGACGGATGGCAGGTAGCCCTCGTCGAAGACCAGGTGCAGGTCCTCCACCCCGATTCGCAGCGCGGTGGCGATTCGCTCGATCCGCGCCCACGGTTCGACGTCGGCCGACGCTGCGCGGCGCGCGCGCACCACCACGGGACGGGGTTTGTGCTGGAGGAACTCGCGCATCGCGCGGAGTCGCCGGTCGTCGGCATCGGCCGCGACGACCGGGAGCAGGATCGGCTCGTCGTGGCCCGGAATCATCTCTTGGATGATCTCGTCGAGAACGCCGTCGAAATCGGTGAGCACCGGGGCGGGCGTGCTCGCGGCGGCATTACCGGCGGGCAGCCAGGTGGTGTCGAGCCATACCGGGTTGCCCTCCGCGACCGCGTCCACGGCGACGTTCAGGACCTGCTTGCCGATCGGGGCCTCCGGCAGCACGCCCGGCAGGAGTTCGATCATGACCTGGACGTGCGTGGCGGGTTCGTTGGACACGGCCTCCAGCTCGCCCGACTTGCTCTTGATCGCGAGCACCGGCCTGGTGGCAGGTCTCGGCACGCGGCAAGCACCCCCAACGCCGACGCCGGGCCCCGATCGCCCGTGCGGTTCCGCGGGTGGTTCGTTGTCGGGTCTTCCGCAGAATTGCAGTCGGTGGACGTCGGTGACCAGCGACTGAACGAGTGGTCGTCGGGTTCGGGTGCGCAGCGCCGGTGCGCAATGATGCCGTGCCTCAGCGGCGGGCCGCCCCGTTTCGGATCGGGGCGGCCCCGCGGACTCAGAGCACCTCGACGGACTCGAAGGTCTCCACCTGGTTCGAGGTGATGTTCCGGACCATGCCGCTGTTGCGGGCGTGCGCCTGCTTGAACGAATCGGAATCGACCCAGGCGCGGAAATGCGCTTCGGTGTCGAATTCGTTGATCGAGAGGTATGGCTCGCCGGCGGCGGCTGGGCGCAGCAGGGTGCTGCGCCGCAGGCCCGGAACTCCGGGCAGGTATTTGCGCATGTTGCCGGTGAACTGCTCCTCGAAATCCTGCGCTTTGTCCGGCGGCACGTGCAGCCGGTTGGTGGCGTAGAACATCGTCATTCTCCTTTGCGGGAGTGGGGAAATATGCCGGTCTGATCGTGCTGAGTCGCCGATTGGGAATTCGCGTGGCCGGGTCACCCGGGCGTCGACGCGGACTCGGCCCGTCCGCCGATCGCGCGGCCGTGCAAGTTGATGAACAGGAACACCAGGCCCGCGGTCAGCAGGATGTGCCCGAGCCCGGCGATTCCGGACACGGCCGCACCGGTCGTCCCGCCGAGAACGGTCGACGTGCCGTGGTAGACCAGAACACCGGTCGTGACGACCAGCCCCGCGTTGTAGAACCAGAAGAACGGGGCGAACCACCGGTTCGCGCTGAGTCGGAACGTCCGTTCCAGCACCAGCACGATGAGGAAGAACAGCATTCCCAGCGCGAGCAGATGCGTGTGCACCACACTGAGCTGAGTTTCCCCGGTGAATCCGTGCGCCTTGGCGATTTCGCGGTAGTACACCCCGGCCACCAGACCGAGGATCATGTAGGTGAGTGCGGCGTAGTAGGATTTCTTCATCTCGTTTCCCGGATGTTCAGCGAGTGTGCAGGGCCGTCGTGGCCGTTTCCGGGGCGAACACGCGCCCGTCGACCACCTCCACGAGGTCGTCGACCTCGCCCAGGCACGCCCGGTCGTGGGTGACGAGCACGGTCGCGGCTCCGGTGCGGTGGGTCAGCTCGAACAGCAGCTCGATCACGGCCGCTCCGCGTTCGTGGTCGAGCGCGCTGGTGGGCTCGTCGACCAGCAGCACCGCCGGGTCGTTGGCCAGGGCTCGCGCGATGTTGACCCGCTGGCGCTGCCCACCGGAGAGCTGGTGCGGACGGCGGTGCGCGTGGTCGGCCAGCCCGACCGCGTCGAGCAGTTCGCGGGCGTGCCCCCGCGCGGCGCGCGGGGAGCGGCTGTCGAGGTGCGCCATCACCTCGATCTGCTCGGCGGCGGTGAGCGAGTCCAGCAGGTTCGGCTGCTGGAAGATCATCCCGATGCGGCCGCGCCGCAGCGCCGCGCGCCCGGCCGCGCCGAGACCGGTGGCGGCGGTGCCGTCGATGACGACCGAGCCGGAGTCCGGCGTGATCAGGGTGGCGGCGACGGCCAGCAGGCTCGACTTGCCGGAACCGGACGGCCCGGCCACGGCAGTGACGGTGCCGCTGGGCACGTCGAGGGAAACCCGGTCCAGCGCGGTGATGTACCCGTCGCCGTCGGGGTAGGTCAGGGTGATGCCGGAAAGGTGCAGGCTCATGGTCTGAGATCTCCTCGGAGGTCGGGATGCGCGGGTCAGCGGGAAGCGCCGAGCGCGATGAGCGGGTCGACCGCGGTGATGCGGCGCAGCGAGAGGGCGGCGCCGAGCGCGCCGAGCACGATCATCACCACGGCGGGCAGCAGCACGGTTCCCGCGTCGAGCACGAACGGCACGGTTCCCGCGGCCAGCGCTCCGAGACCGGCGGCGATCGCGGTGCCCAGCGCCGTGCCGCCGACCAGCAGGATCAAGGCCTGGCCCAGCGCGTCGCGCAGCAGATAGCCGGTGGTCGCGCCGAGTGCCTTGAGCACCGCGACGTCGCGGCTGCGCTGGATGGTCCAGACGGTGAAGAACGCGCCCACCACCAACGCGGCGATCGCGAACAGGAACGCCTGCATCGTCTGCAGCGAAGCGTTCTCCGAGGAGTAGGACCCGATCGCCGCCAGCGAATCCGAACGCGACAGGGTGTGGGTGCCCAGCCGGGCGTCGGTCGCCGCCAGCGGAACCTGGCCGCTGGTGCTCAGCGCGACGACGGTGGCGTGCTCGCCGGAACCGCCGGGCGCGAGGCGTTGCCAATCGGCGAGGCCGGTCCAGATCACCGGCGTGTGGCTGAACGATGCGTCTCCGGCGAGACCGCTGACCCGCAGCCGCTGGCCGTTGAGAGCTACTTCGTCGCCGGGACGCGCGTCGAGATCCTCGGCCGCGCCCGCGGACAGCACCGCCGATCCCGGCGCGATCTCCTGCGGCGCCACCGGAGCCCCGGGCTGCACGCCGAGCACCGAGGCCGCGGCCGCGCGGTCACCCGCGTTGGCCTTGCCGGTGGTGATGCCCACCGGATCGGCGCGATCCACCCCGGGCACCGCCGCCCACTCCTGCCAGTCCCGTGCAGCGACGGCTGACTCGGTGAACGACGGGTCGTCGCCCTGCGCGGGCGCCGAGAAAGCGATGTGGTCGGCGGGCAGCTCCGCGATGGCGGAGGTGCTTTCCCTGCCCAGGCCCGCGGTGAGCCCGGACAGCATCCCGACCAGCAAGGTCATCAGCACCACGACGGTGCCCATGAGGGCGAATCGCCCCTTGGCGAAACGCAGGTCCCTCCACGCCACGAACACGATCTTCATCCACCTTCCGGGACGACGCTGATGCGTAGTGCGATTGCCTCGACCACGCTTCCAAGCCGGGCGGGCCGGGCAATCGCACGCGGGCATCGTTCGCGCAGTTCAGAAGGTGCGGCCGGAAATCAACCTTTCGGTTGATGCCGCCGGTCGCGCGGCGCCTACGGTGGGGGTGTTGTGCATCCAGAAACGTTGACCCGGCCGCTGCGGATCCTGCGGGTGTGCCTGCACCTGCTGATGGCCGCCCTGCTCGTGCTGGCCGCGCTGCGCGGCGCGCTGGGCGGTGCGCCCTACGCCACGGCGATCAGCCTCGCGGCGGTGGCGATGGGCGCGGTCTACGCGGCGGGCCCGGCGCTGCCGCGCATCCGCCGCTCACCGCGCGCCGCCGCCGGGTGGCTGGGCGTGCTGGTCATCGCCTGGCTGGTGCTGCTCGCGCTGACACCGGACGGCGTGTGGCTGGCGTTCCCGCTGTTCTTCCTGCAACTGCACCTGCTGCCGCTGCGCGCGGGGGTGAGCGCGGTCGCGGCGAGCACCCTGCTCGCGATCGGCGGGTTCGCCTGGCACGCGGGCCGGTTCAGCCCCGCGGCTGCGATCGGCCCGATCATCGGTGCCGCCGTCGCGGTCGCCACCGTGCTGGCCTACCAGGCGTTGTACCGCGAGAGCGAGCATCGGCGGCGGCTGCTCGACGAGCTGGAAACCGCGCGCAACGACCTCGCCGAAGCCGAACGAACCGCGGGAGTGCTCGAAGAGCGCGGGAGGCTGGCCCGCGAGATCCACGACACCCTCGCCCAAGGCCTGTCCAGCATCCAGCTGCTGCTGCGCGCCGCGGAACGCTCGCTGCCGGAGGGCGCCGCCGCGGAGCACGTCACCCGCGCCAGGCGGACCGCGCAGGACAACCTCGCCGAAGCACGCCGCTTCGTGCACGACCTGACCCCGCCGGCCCTCGACGACGAGCCGCTGCCCGCGGCGTTGCGGCGGCTGTGCGCGAACACCACCGAGCGCGCAGGACTGCCCGTGGAGTTCCACCTCAGCGGCACGCCGATCACCGTCGCCACCCCGATCGAGGCGGCTCTGCTGCGCATCGCGCAATCCGCGGTGGCCAACACCGTCGCGCACGCGCGAGCGACGCACGTCGCGGTCACGCTCACGTACATGGACGACTCGATCACGCTCGACGTCCTCGACGACGGGACCGGTTTCGACCCGGCGGCCGCGGCCGACGAGTCGGCTTCCGCTGAGTCCGGGTTCGGCCTGGCCGGGATGCGTGCGCGCACCGCGGACCTCGGCGGCACCCTGGCGGTCGAATCCGAGCCGGGTCGCGGGACCGCACTGGCCGCGGCTTTCCCGCTGCAGGGCCGCAAGGAGGTGCCGCGGTGACCGAGCCGATCCGGCTGCTGCTGGCCGACGACCACCCCGTCGTGCGGGCGGGCCTGCGCGCGGTCCTGGACACCGAGCCCGACTTCGAGGTCACCGCCGAGGCCGACGACGCCGAACGCGCGATCGGACTCGCCGCAACGGTCGACGTGGTGCTGATGGACCTGCGGTTCGGCGCCGGAATGCACGGCAGCGACGCCACCGCCGCGATCACGGCCCGCCCGGAGCCGCCGCGGGTGCTCGTGCTGACCACCTACGACACCGACGCCGACATCCTCGCCGCCATCGAAGCCGGCGCCACCGGATACCTGCTCAAGGACGCCCCGCCGGAGGAGCTGACCGCGGCCGTGCGCGCCGCCGCGGCGGGCCGCTCGGCACTCGCGCCGACGGTCGCCGACCGGCTCGTGCACCGCATGCGGCGACCCGGCACGTCGCTGTCGCGCCGCGAACTCGACGTGCTCCAGCTGCTCGCGGACGGCTTGTCGAATGCGGAGATCAGCCGCCGCCTGTACCTGAGCCAAGCCACCGTGAAGACGCACCTGGTGCACATCTACGACAAGCTCGGCGTCGAATCCCGCACCGCGGCCCTGGCCGCCGCGCAAGCGCGCGGGCTCATCCGCAGGTGAGACCCGCGACGACCACGACTGCTAGCGCGAGCGTGCGGCATCTGGAACGCTACGACCGGTGATCTTGCCGTGTTCGATGGGAAGGAGCGATGACTTGACGTCCCAGTCGCCCGTGCCGGGATCGGTGGAAGCCGTGTGGGGACATCGCAGCTCCTCGTTCGCCGAACTGCTGCGCGGCTGCGCGCCGTACGCGCTGCCGCAAGCGGCTCCCGGCGCCGAGCAGGTGCACGGCACGACCATCTTCGCGGTGCGCTACCGGGACGGTGTGCTGGTCGCCGGTGACCGCCGGGCCACCATGGGCAACCTCATCGCGCAGCGCGATCTCCGCAAGCTCGAACCCGCCGATCACGCGTCCTGCCTCGCCTTCGCGGGCACCGTCGGAGTGGGCAAGGAGATGGTGCAGCTGTTCCAGGTGGAGCTGGAGCACTTCGAGAAGATCGAACACGCCGAACTCAGCTTCCCGGCCAAGGTGAACCGGGTATCGGCCATGGTCCGCGCGAACCTGCCGCAGCTCGAGCTGAACCTGGTGGCCACCCCGTTGTTCGCCGGCTGGGACCGGATACGGCAGCAGGCCCGGATCTACACCTTCGACATCACCGGCGCACCGGCGGAGGAGAAGTACTACGGCGGCGCCGGTTCGGGCTGGTTCTTCGCCAGGGGAGCGCTGAAGAAACTGCACGACCCGGAGATGGACCGGGCGAACGTCGTCCAGGTGGCGCTGCAAGCCTTGTTCGACGCGGCCGACGACGACAGCGCCACCGGAGGCCCGGACTCCGTCCGGGCCATCTACCCCACCCTCGCGCTGATCACCGAAGACGGCTACGAAGAGGTTCCGGCCGACGAGATCACTCCGCACCTGCCGAACTTGACCGTCTGAGGGCCTGCTGGTCGCCGTTGCGGAACGCGGCTCTGATCCGCTCGGCATCGGCACCTTGCAGTCCCAGCAGATCCGCGGTCCGCCCCTCGGCCACCCAGTCGCGACCGCACAGCACGCTGCCGAGCCGGACGAACGAGTCGGTCAGCGGCAGCGACAAGCCGATCTGCTGCGCCAGCGAATTCCAGATGACCAGTCCGAACGGGATGTCCTCGGTGAAGTACCGGTGCGTGAGGGAATCCGGCTCGGGGAAGGCCTGCCGTCCGTATCCCTGCTCGATGCGCTCCACGTAACTGCCCTCGGTCACCCCGTACGAAGTTTCGAGGAAGTCCCAGAAGCTGCCCGCGGTCACGCCGAGCTCTCGCGCCAGCGCGAGCCGTTCCAGGTCCAGCTCGTGGATGACCTCGGCGACCCGCGGAGTGACCAGGGTGTGCTGGGCGAGGCCCGCGGCGTCCTCCACCGTCTTGATGTTCAGCACCGTCGGCGGGACGTGGTAGATCGCGTTGCAGTTGGCCAGTCCCACCGACAACGTGTCGCCGTCCCCGACGTACCGGTCGCCGAAGTAGGGCCGGAGACGCTCGCGCGCCGCGTCGACCGATGCGCCGGGGATGCTCGCGAGGTGCACCGACTGCTTGATGGCGCCGACGTACACCTGCGCCGGACCGCGCAGCCGGCACGTGTAGAGGCTGGTCGCGGTCTCGGCGATCAGGCACGGTTTCCGCTCGCTGCGGGCGAAGTGCCGGGTCAGCTCGAGGCTGCTGCCGAGGGTGCTGGGCTGGAACAGGACGACCTGGCCGGGCTCCAGCAGCTCGGCGAGCTGTTCCGAGAGGCTCGCCTGCGCGAAGGCGGGTACCGCCACCACCACGACGTCCGCGCCGCGCACGGCTGCTGCGAGGTTCGTGGTCAGCAGACCGGGCAGCCCGTGCCCGGTGAGCTCGCCGGTCAGCTCGATCCCGCCGGCGGCGCGGACGGCGTCGAAATCCGCCTCCCACGGCGAGAACAGCCGGACGTCGTGCTCCAGCACCGCCATGTGCCCGGCGATCGCCTGGCCGACGTTGCCCGCCCCGACGATTGCGATCGTTCCCAACACTGGTTCCTTTCGAGAGAGCTTCCCGAGCGCGTCCCGCCCGGGTCCGTGCACCTGCGGACGAGCTAGCGGATGCCGACTCCGGGACCGAGCGGAATTCCCGCTCCGTACCAGAGCGCGAAGAACCCGCCCCACACCACGAGCACGACGACGGCGATGGGTGTCGTGAACGACAGCAGGGTGCCGACACCTGCGCCTTTGCGGAATTGCTGGACGAATCCGAGCGCGAGCACGAAGTAGCCGTTGAGCGGCGTGACGCAGTTCGTCACCGAGTCGCCGATCATGAAGGCGGCCATGGCCGCCTCCGGCCGCATGCCCAGGTACATCGTCATCGGGATCACGACCGGCGCCAGGATCGACCACATCGCCGAGCCGCTGGTGATCAAGATGTTCAGGCAGCTGATGCTCAGCACGATGATCAGCAGCAGCGCGAGGTGCGGGACCTGCAGCGACCGCAGCAACTCGGCGCCGTTGACGCTGATCACCGACCCGATGTTGGTCCATTCGAAATACGCGAGGAACTGCGCGACGGCGAAGAAGAGCACGAGCACCGGCACGAGGGACCGCACGCCCTCGGCCATCGCGGCCGGAACCTCGCCCAAGGACGGGATGGTGCGGGTGATGCGGCCGTAGACGATCCCCAGCAGGCCGAAGACCACCGAGATGAACACCGCGACGTTCTCGACGACCGGCGACTCGACGATGCTGCCGCCCTCGCCGCGGAACGGGGAACCGGGAAGCAGCATCGCGGCGATGCCCGCGGCGCAGACCAGGAACACGGCACCGGTCGTGCGCAGCGCTCGCAGCTGCGTCGCCGACATCTCGCCTTCGGGTGCGGCGCCCGTGGACTTGTTGAACAAGCCCTCCGCGGTGCGGAAATCCTGTTCGAGGGTGTCCGCGCCGAACTCGGGCCGATGCGCGAGCACCCGGTCGACGAGCAGCGCGATCGCGGCCGAGAGCACGATCGAGGACACCGCGGTGAAGTAGTAGGTCGCCAGCGGGGTGATCGTGTAGCCCGGGTCGACGATCCGCGCCGCCGCCATCGACAACGTGGATCGGATCGCGTCCTGCGGGGTGACCAGCGGGCTGGAGTTGAAGCCGACCGCGGTTGCCGCATACGCGACCATCAGCCCGAGCACCGGGCTGCGTCCGGCGGTCCGGAAGGCGAGCGCACCCAGCGGAATCATGATCAGGTACGCCGAATCGCTCATCACGTGGGCGATCATCGAGCACAGCGCGATCGCGAAGGTCAGCCATCCCACCGGTAATCGGCGCACGGTGCCTTGCAGCAGCGCGGTGAGCAGCCCGCTGCGTTCGGCGACGCTCACCCCGAGCAGCACCACGACGATGGTCGCCAGCGGCGGGAACTCCGCGTAGTTGGTCAACGCCGACTCGATGGCGAATTTCGCGCCGTGCACGGAGAAGAGGTTGCGCACCGCGGCCGTCTCGCCGGTCGAAGGCAGCGTGACCCGAACGTCCATCATGGACAGTGCTGCGCTCGCCGCACCCAGGACCAGGGACAGGATGACGAACAGCCAGAACGGGTGCGGGAGCTTGTTGCCCGCGCGTTCGAGCGCGCTCAGCGCCCGGAACAGGCGGTTGGTGCAGACGCCGGATCGCACATCGCCGGGTACTCGCATCATCTCTCCAAGCCCTGATCGGCCAGGGCAACCACCGCCACAGCGCCGGCCGGGGGAGCACCACCGCGTTGTGGATCCCTGTGATGTACACCGTGATATTTCACGGCGGATGCTAGAGTCGGCTCGCGAGGTGCGTCAACCCGACTTGATCGGGCGGGGAGTCAGTAGGAGCGGTAGGTGTGAGTCGGCAAGCCTCGATGTCCGAACGCGCGTACGCGTCGCTGAAACGGGACATCCTGCGGTGCAGGCTCCGGCCCGGCGAGGTCATCATGGACGGCCCGCTCGCCGAGCAGTACGGGATGAGCCGCACCCCGATCCGCGAGGCGATGAACGCACTGCGCCGCGAAGGGCTCGTGGTCGTGGTGCCCCGGCGCGGCACCTTCGTGAAGTCCGTCGACATCGGCGAGCTGCAGGACACCTACCACATGCGCACGCTCCTGGAGCCCGAGGCGGCCGTGCTCGCGTCCCAGCGATCGACCGCAGCCGAGCTGGACGCGCTCGAAGAACTCAGCGACTCGACCGTCCGCGCAGCGGACGAACCGGCCGCGCGGCACGAAGCGAACCGGCTGTTCCACGTGCGCATCGCGGAACTGGGGCGCATTCCCCTGATGACGCAGACCATCAACGCGCTGCACGAAGAGATCGAGCGCTTCCTGAACCTGCAGGGCGCGCTCGGCCACCCGTACACCGCCACCAACCACCAGCGGCTCGTGGACATCATTCGCACCGACTCCGCCGACGAGATCCGCGCGGTCGTCCTCGCGGGAATCGAGAAGGCCCGCACGCACATGATCGAAACCTTGATCGCGAGACCCGACTCCGCAGGAACCCGCGCGGACTAGGACGTGCGCGCGCACGGTCGGCGGCGAAGGAACCTGGCGGGTCGGCGCGGTCAGGTTCTGGTCAGCGGGGTGCTGGCAGTACCCCGTTGAACGGTTCCTCCCACGCTCGCCTCGTGCGGGGTTGGGTGGAAAGCGGACATCGTGGAACCGGCTGACGGGCGTGGCTCGGTACGAGCGGTTCCCGGGTCGGCGGCCGCTCGGGTCACGCACTGGTCGTCGACGGCGCCCAGAGCACGTAGCCCGTCCGGCCGGAACCGGTATGCCCTGCGAGCACCAGCAGACAACGAAAGCGAGCACCTCGTGCAGATCACCCGAAGCAGCAGCATGGACACCCAGCAGGGGCCCGCGGACTGGTTCACCGGCGATGTCTACATCGACGCCGTCGCCGCACCGGCCGCCGGCTCCGCGTTCGGCGCCGCCAACGTGCATTTCACCCCGGGAGCGCGCACCGCGTGGCATACCCACCCGCACGGCCAGACGATCTTCGTCACCGAGGGCGTGGGACTGTGCCAGCGCGAAGGCGGCCCGGTCGAGACGGTGCATCCCGGCGACCGCGTGTTCTTCGAGCCGGGGGAGAACCACTGGCACGGCGCTGCCCCGAACCGGTTCATGGTGCACGTCGCCATGCAGCAGAACGACGAGTCCGGCAATCCCGTCACCTGGGGCAGGCACGTCACCGACGAGGAGTACGACGCCGCGCGCT
This sequence comes from Saccharopolyspora galaxeae, assembly GCF_016526145.1. GTDB lineage: Bacteria > Actinomycetota > Actinomycetes > Mycobacteriales > Pseudonocardiaceae > Saccharopolyspora_C > Saccharopolyspora_C galaxeae. Next base: position 91,756 of record NZ_JADDUE010000013.1, on the reverse strand, counting down.
AGCGCTGGGAGAACGCCTCGGAGCCTCCGCGAAGACATGAGCAGGTCGGCCGCGCGGTGCGGTTCCGAGGCGTTCCGCACCCGGAGCGGACCGCGTGACCGCCCTGCTCGCCTTCACCGCCGAACGTTTCACCGGGGCTCACTGCTGTCCGGCGAAGCGGGCCGGTGTCAGCGGCGGTAGGCCGGACCTGCCGATCAGGCGGTCCGGCCGGAACGGCGCCAGCGCCTCCGCGGGGTCGCCGGTGGTGATCTCTTGTGCCGCGAGCTTGCCGAGCAGTGGCCCGAGCGTGATGCCGCTGTGGGTGGCCATCGCGTAGATCCGTCCGCTGCCGCCGAGGAATCCGGCGACGGTGAGCCCGTCGGCGGGCATGGCTCGCTGGCCCACCCGCAAGGATTCCAACCCGGCGGCTTGCCCCAGCAGTTCGGTGAGCCTGCCGCGCAGCTCCTGCGCGTGCCGGCCGTTCACCGCCGGGGGCGCGGCCGGATCCGCGTCGGCGTCGAGATCCAGGCCCTGGACGACCAGTCGGCCGCCGCCGTCCGGGCGGACGTTGAGCTTCGGCGTGGTGAGCACCCGGTCCATCCGCACCGGCAGGGGGCTGGTGTAGCCGAGCAGACCGACGGTCGCCGAGCCCGCGGCGTCCGGTGCGGCCATCGGTATCCGGCAGCCCGCTGCGGCGCTCAGCTCCTCGGTCCACCGCCCCGCCGCGAGCACCACCGCGTCGGCTTCGGCGGTGCCGTCGGCCAGCTCGATCCGCACTCCTCGCTCCACTTCGGACAGACCGAGGACCTCGGCAGGACAGCGCAACCGCGCCCCGAGATCCCTTGCCTGGCCCCACAACCGCGCCAGCAGGAGTGCCGGTACGACGTGACCTTCGGTCGGGTAGTAGGCGATGTCCTCGATCCCGGCGGGAACCCGCAGGTCCGGGACCAGTTCGCGGGCACGTCCGGGAGTGATCCAGCCGACCGGGTAGTCGCGGGCCGCGAGCTCGGCGACCGAAGCGGCGAGCCGCTCGGTTCCGGCCTCGTCGGCGGCCCACTCCAGGTTGCCGGTCCGCGCGAACCAGCGCCGGTGCGGTCCCGGATCCGCCGCGAGCGCCTCGTGCTCGGCCATCCCGGCGACGTTGAGATCGTGGTAAGCGCGCGGGTTCTTGTTGTGCGAGTTGGTCCAGGCGAACGAGGTTCCGGAGGTTCCGGCGAGGGCGCCGGACCGTTCGAACACGGTCACCTCGGCGCCGGCGAGGCTCAGCGAACGGGCGGCACTGGCGCCCAGCACTCCGAGTCCGATGACGGCGATCCGCATGCTCAGCTCCTCACTCCCGCGTGCGGGGTCTGGTCGCGGTCGGCGGGTGCGAGCATCGCCAATACCAGCAGCACCGCGGCCGAGGCGGCGATCCCGTACACCGCGTACGGAACGGTCGTGTCCGCCAGCTGGGCGGCCGCGCAGCCCGCGACCCCGGCGATCATGCTGGCGATCGCGGTCGCCGGTGTCAGCCGACGTCGCCGGTGCAGCAGGTAGCCGAGGAAGATGGGCGCGGCCAGCGCCGCGGCCGAGTAGGCGTAGGTGGCCACCAGCCAGGTCAGCGCCTTGGGGAACAGGATCGCCAGCACCGCGGCCAACAGGGATACCGCGACCGTGATCGTCCGCGACAGCCGCACGGTCCGGCGTTCGTCGTGCTCGCCGCCCACGATGTTGTGGTAGACGTCCCTGGTCAGGTTGGCGACCACGGATTGCAGGGCGGCGCCCGTGGTCGAGACGATCGTCGAGACCAGGAACGCGCCGAAGACCACCACCAGCCAGCTCGGCAGCCGGGTCAGCAGCCATCCGGCCGCGTCCTCCTCGTTGGTCAGACCCGGGTTCAGCGAGTGCACCGCGAGCCCGATGCATCCGGCGTAGACGCCGCCGATGAGCATCGTCAGCCCGGACAGCGCGAGCCCGCGCCGGGCGTCGGAGACCTTCTTGGTGGCGAACACGCGCTGGTAGTAGAGCTGGTTGGTCAGCGTGCCCGGCACGATCGCGGCGATCCAGAGCCAGAGCTGCTCCCCGCCGGCCGCGGTGAACCCGCCCCAGCCCCACAGCTGCCGCGGCACGGTCTCGGTGATCTGCCGCCAGCCGCCTGCCAGGTCGACCGCGTAGGCCGCGACGCCGAGCGACAGAACGATCATCAAGATGCCGAACACGAAGTCCGTCCAGGCCACCGACGTCATTCCGCCCGGCAGCACGAACAGCAGCGATGCCAGCATGATCACGACGATCAGCGCGGCGTCCGGCATCCCGGTCAGCCGGCCGAAAAGCTGGGCGAAGGCCACGAACTGGGTCGCCAGCCAGCCGAACGGCACCACCAGGGCGGCCAGCGCGGCGATGGCGGTGACCATCCGATGCCTGCCGAACAGCCGGGTCACGACGTCCGGAACGGTGGTGAACCGCTGCTGCCGCAGCCATTTGGCGATCAGCATCAACCCGAGGAAGCCGACCAGCACGCAGCCCTCGTAGGCGAAGACCGACCAGCCCGAGCGGTAGCCGATGCCGACGTGCGCGATGAGCACCCCGCCGCCGGTCGCGGTCGCGAACTGCGTGATGATCACTACGACCAGCGGCAGCGACTCGCCGGCCGACAGCCAGTCCTGCGCGGTCTTCGCCTTGCGTCCGAAATGGACCGACATGGCCACTCCGAAACCGATCACCAGCAGGCTGGCGAGGACGACTCCGGCGATTTGGGCGGTGGAACCGGTGGGCACGGTTGCCTCCAGGGGTCCTGTGTGGACGGTTCTCAGTCCGCGCGGCGGCCGGGGTCCAGCGCGGTGATGTCGTGGCTGGCGGGTTCCCCGAGCGCCAGCTCGGCGCCGAGCTCGCCGAAGACCGGGGCGAGCTTGAAGCCGTGCCCGGAGAAGCCGGTCATGACGGTGGCGTTGCGGTGCCCGGGTAGCGGGCCCAGCAGGGCGTGCTCGTCCGGCGTGAAGCCCTCGGCGTAGGTGCCGATCCGCACCGGGTGCGGCACGACCCCGGGCAGCAGCCGCCGGGCGGCTTCCGAAGCCGCGCGGGCGTACTCCGGCTCGGCCGAACGGGGCAGCGCGGCCGGGTCGTGCAGGACCGGCCATCCGAGGTGATGCGGGATGATCTTGATGCCGACCCCGTCCAGCACCGGGAAGCAGGAGAACCCGGCGTCCCGGTGGCGGCGGATCGCGATCGGCAACCGGTCCGGCCGGTGCGCGGCGGTGTCGCGGGTCGCGAACCAGTACGCGGTGATCAACCGGATCTCGACGGGAAGCGTGCTCAGCGGGTCCAGCTGCCGCGCCCACGGGCCCGGGGCGAACACGACGTGGTCGACGTCGAAGTGCGTGGCACCGCTGGTGATTCGCCATCCCCGCGCGGTTTCGGCGACATCGTCGACCCGGTGGTAGGGCAGGATCGACGCGCCCGCGAGCCCGGCCGCGTGCAGCGCTGCTTGCACCGCGGGTTCGGGCCGCAGCACGCCCGCCGCCGGATCGAACACCATGATCTCGTCGTCGTCGATCCGGTGCTGCGCGAAGCGCTGCCGAGCCGCCGCGGTGTCCAGGACCTCGTGGTCGAGGTCGTGCTCCTCGGCGCAGCGGCGCACGGCTCGGACATCGGCGTGCTCGCGCGGACCGATGGTGAGGCCTCCGCACATCGTCAGCAGCCGGGTGCCGGTGCTCAGTTCCAGCTCGCGCCACAGCGCGCCGGATCGCTGCAGCAGCGGCACGTAACCGGATCCCTCCTTGTAGAGCGTGCGGAAGATGCGGGACTCGCCGGCCGAGGCTCCGCGGTCGTGTCCCGGGGAAAGGGCGTCCAGTGCGATCACGTCGGCTCCGCGCCGGGCCAGGCGCCATGCCGTCATGGCGCCGATGACGCCGGTGCCGACCACCGCGACGCGTGGTGAGGTCATTGGTGGCTCCCATTCTGCGAGTGCGAGCGGAAAAGCCGTGCTGCGGGAGCAGCGGCAGCAGGAATCGGCCGGGAAGCGCAGATCCCCGGGCGGACGCGAAGTCGTATCAGGTGGCCAGCACGGATTGCTCGACGAAGAACTCGACCAGGTCGGGCCGGATGATGTGCCACATGGCCTCGGCCAGCCCACCGCCGGTCAGCCAGGTCAACCGGCGCAACCGGATCACGGCCCGGCCCGGCTCGGTGCCGAAGCGGGCCGCGGTCGCCGCATCGAGCGGAATCGGGTCGACGTACACGCGCGACTTCGCCACCGGAATCCGGTTGCGGGCGAAGTAGTCGTGCACCGTGAGGTGTTCCAGGTTCTCGTCGAACAGGCGTGGTGCCAGCGAGAACGGGACGGCGGCGAGCTCGACTGCGATCGGGTTGTGCTCGACGTCGAACTTCAGCCGCCGCAATTGGTTCACCGGCGCGTCCCCGGTGATGCCGGGAAGGGCGACGTCGGCGTCCTCGGCGGGGATCACCATGGCCGAATCCACCGCGTGCGGTCCCGGAATCTCCGGGCCGTGCAGCGCCGGATGCACCATGCGCAGCAGGTTCTCCTGCCGTGCACCGTCGGCGACGAAGGTGCCGCGCCGCCGGTGGCGTTCCACCAGTCCGGCCCGGGACAGCTCGGTCAGCACCCGCTGCGCGGTGGCGCGGCCGACCGAGTACCGCTGCTGGAGTTCGGCCTCCGTGGGCAGCCGCGTACCCGGCGCCAGCGCACCGGACTGGATCTGCTGCTCCAGTTCGGTGCGGATGCGCAAGTACGCCGGGATCGCCACGAGCTGAACGTAGCCCGGCTGGAAATGCCGGTCAATATTCGATTTGATCGGTCAATTGAGGCGGAAATGAATGGCTCGGGCGGTCTTCGCCGAATTGCAGCGGGGGTGGTGGTCCGGACGGACCAAGGCGTTGCTTCCGGCGGCAGGAAACAAGATGTCCAATGTGGACGAATAATGGTCAAAGCGCTCGGGTTCTTGGGAAATATTGCCCGTGGAGCTCGGCAGTCGGACGGGCGCGGAGCGGAAGCAGCTCTTCCATCGCTACATCATCGGAGTGGAATGCGCGCGATCACCGCAACTTCCCTTCCTCGCCCGCTAACGTCGGACCGCCGTGCTCGATCTCGCCGGCTGGGGCGGAGGAACGGAGGGTGGTGTGGTGTTCGCCGAGCGCGTGCGGTGGAACGGTGTCGTTGTCGAGGTCGCAGGCCCGGACCCCGAGCCGGCGGATGATCGGCCGCCCGTCGTGCTGCTGCACGGCGGATGCCACGGCGCCTGGTGCTGGCGGCAATGGAGCTCGGTGCTGGCAGCGGCGGGATGGCGCACGTACGCGCCGAACTGGTTCGGCCGGTTCGGTTCGGCGCCGGTGGCCGATGCGCTCGGGCGTTCCTTGCGCAGTGTTGCCGACGCCGGCGGCGAACTGTCCAGGGTGCTCGATCGGTTGCGGCGCCCGGCGGTCCTCATTGGACACAGCATGGGCGGATTCGCCTGCCTCGACTGGGCGTGCCGGCACGGCAACGTGGCCGCGCTCGTGTTGGTGGCTCCCGTCGTGCCGCGGGGCTTCGGTGCCGAACCGATCCCGGTGCGGCCGCGTCCGGACCGCCTGTGGCGGCCGCCGGACGTCAGCACCGCCACCAGCATGTTCTTCGACCACCTGGATCTCGACGACGACGCGGGCCGGGCCACCGCGCGGGCGTGGGCGCGAACACTGGTCGGCGAGTCCCCGGTCGCGGTCCTCGACGCGGTCCGGTTCCGGCTGCCGGTCGACGTCGATCCGTTGCGGTGCCCGGTGCGAATCGTCGCGGGGGAGCGGGATCCGCTCGTGCCCGTGTCGGCGTTGCGCGAACTCGCCGACCACGTTGGCGCGCACCTGAACGTGCTCGACTGCGGGCACGGCATACCCCTGCTTCCCGGCACAGCTGCTGCCGAGGCGACCGCGGCCTGGCTGAACGAGCAGTGCTAGCCGCGCCGCGCGGCCGAGGTTCCCCCGAATCGCTCGCCGATTGGTCCACTGAGGACTCTCGCGCGACTAGGCGGACTCGCCCGCCTGCGCCCGGGAGGTCTTGCGCCGCGGCATCGACAGGCGACGCAGCACTCGGACCCACCAGCTCCACCGGGCGCGTCGAGCGACGCCGTCGGTGAGGTGTTCCTCCGCACGATCGAGCAGGTCCTCCAGCAGAGCGTCGTGCAGCGGGCCGAAGACCAGGGGCCACGTCAAGAGCGCAGGACCACGCACTCGCATGGCGATCTTGTGCTGGAGCACCGTGCCGTCATGGTCGGGCAGCACGATGAACTCGTGGAAACCGTCGAACCCGTGCGGCCGGTCGAACCGGAACCGCACCCGCTGGCCGGGGACGTAGGCCACCACGTGGTAGCGGATCGGTCCGTGTCCTCCCGTCGCCCCGATGCCGAGCGGGCGGTCCAGGCGCAGGGCGGGCCAGATGTCGCCGGGCCACGTGGGATCTCCCTCGGCCGCGAGCGCGTCGAGCAGCGCACCCACTGCCTGCGGTTGGACCGTGAAGGTCCGTTCGTGCAGGTTCGCGACGCTCATGGCCTCACCGCCGCTCCGGACGGGAGCTGCAAGCGGTCATGATCGTCAGGTTATGGGAGATGGCTGGTGCGGTAAAGCGTCGTGCTGGGCTCGAGGGTCCGGACGCGCACGCCGTCCGGACGGTGATCTCGCCACAGGCGCACCGGGTGTCGTTCGGCCGCTCGGCCGGAGTGCGCACCGGCGACCGGCCGGGGAAACGGTGTTGCAAACCCGCGCGCAGCGGGGCAGCATGATCGGATCTCCCTGACGTCGGCTCGGCGAGGAGTTTCCCGTGATCCCGGTCGTCGAGTTCGCATTGGGCATCGCACTGCTGGTCTACAGCGCCGAGAAGCTCATCGGGTTCCTGGTCGGCGTGGCCAGCAGGTGGGCGGTCTCGCTGTTCCTCATCGCGGTCGTGTTCACCGGGATCGAGTTCGACGATCTGGCATTCGGCATCGTGCTCAACGTCGACGAACTGGAGCACGTGGCCCTGGGCACGGTGATCGGCACGACGATCGCGATGACGGGGATCGTGCTGGCGTTGGCAGCGCTGATCGCTCCGTGCCGCGTCGACGTTCCCAAGGATTACCTCGCGCTTTTCGTGGCAGGGCCGGTCGTGCTGTGGGCCCTGGCCTTGACCGGGGCGCTGACATCGGTCACGGGCATCGTGCTGCTGGTCCTGTTCGTGGCGTTCGTGTGCTGGATCGGCTATCGCGAATACACATCGCGACGCCCGGTGTTCCGCAACGCCGAGCTCTACGAGCAGGTCGAGAAGGTCGGCACCCGCACCGGTGCAGCGGCGACGCCAACCGCCGCAGCGGCCGAAAGCGACGATGCGGCGGACGACGCAGGGCCCTCCGGTTCCGGCGGACTCGCCCTCCCGAACGACCTGCGCGTCGACCAGGGCTTCGTGCAAGCCCGTCAACGGCCCCTGTGGGCCGGTCTCGCGCTCGCGGTGCTGGCGTTGGCCGGTCTCGTCGTCGGAGCCAGCATCGCGGGACAGGGCACCGACGGGATCCTCGACGAGTTCGGCATCGACGGCACCGTCTTCGGCGTCACGATCGCGACGCTGGTGCTCTCCCTCGAGGACCTCTTCCTGACCGTGGAGCCCGCACGCAGGGGCGCGCCGGAGATCGGCGTCGCCAACGTCATCGGCAGCATCGTGTTCTCGGTGACCGGCAAGCTCGGCATCGTGCTGCTGGTGGGCGGGGCCATCACGGTCAACGCGAACGTGCTGTCCTGGCACCTTCCCGTGCTGCTGGTGATGACGGTCCTCTCGGCGATCTTCCTGGCGACCGGGCGGTTGCGCCGCTGGCACGGGGCCGTTCTGCTCGCGCTCTACATCGGTTACTTCGTCATCAGCCTGATGGCCTTCGGTGAGGTTCCCCTGGACAGCGATTAGCCCGTCAACGCTGGTCTCGCGGATGCGGCCGCGGGGTGAGCTCGCCGCGGACGGTTTCCTCGCTCGCGTTGGCCGCACGTACCGCCTGGTCGACGAGTTCGCGGTCCGGCGAGAGGTGGCAGACCGGGTCGGTGCGCGCGGCGTCGCCGGTGAGTTGGAACGCTTGGCAGCGGCAGCCGCCGAAGTCGACGTCGCGGCGCGAACAGCTCCGGCACGGCTCGGGCATCCAGTCCGTGCCGCGGAACGCCTCGAACAGCGGCGACTCCTGCCAGATCCGCGCCAACGGGCGCTCGCGCACGCTTTCCCGCGGCAGCGGCAACGATTGCGCTGCCGGGCAGGGCAGGGCGTCCCCGTTGGGCGCGATGGTGAGCTGGCGTTGCGCCCATCCGCCCATGCACGCCTTGGGGTACTGGCTGTAGTAGTCGGGCAGCACGTGGATGATTTCCATGTGCGGCAGGCGTTCCCGCTCTGATCGCACGACCTGTTCGGCCCGCTCGATCTGGTCGCGACTGGGCAGCAATACGTCCCGGTTGCGCCAGGCCCAGCCGTAGTACTGCGTGTTGGCGAGTTCGAGCCGGTCGGCGCCCAACTCCTCGGCCAGGGCCACGATTTCGGCGATGCGGTCGAGGTTCTGCCGGTGCAGCACCACGTTCACCGTCAGCGGCCACCCCAGTTCCTTGACCATGCGGGCGGCCTCGGCTTTGCGGGCGAAGGAACGGGTGCCTGCGATCCGGTCCGAGGTGGCGGGCTCGTCGGCCTGCACGCTGATCTGCACGTGGTCGAGACCGGTCGCGCGCAGCTCTTCGGCACGCCTGCGGGACAGTCCGAGCGCACTGGTGATCAGGTTCGTGTACATCCCGAGTTCGCTGCCGGTGCGCACGATCTCGACGATGTCGCGGCGCTGCAACGGTTCCCCGCCGGAGAGGTGCAACTGCAGCACGCCGAGATCGCGCGCCTCGCGCAGCACGCGCTGCCAGTCCGCAGTGGACAGTTCGTCCCGGTAGTCGGCCAGGTTGAGCGGGTTCGAGCAGTACGCGCAATGCAGCGGGCAGGCGTAGGTCAGCTCGGCCAGCAGGCCGAACGGGCTAGGAGTCATGTCGGTCATGGGCGGCCTCCACGCACCGCTTGGCGGCGAGGTGGTCGAGGAAGGCGCGCACCTCGCCGGGCTCGACACCTGCGAACTGCGCCTGCAGTTCGGCGATCAGCTCGCCGATGTCCCGCCGCCCGTCGCAGAGCCGCAGGATGGCCGCGCCGGTCGGGTTGAGCACCAGCACCGATTCCGGACCCAGCAGCACGTGCCGCGCGCGGACCTCGTCGAAGGTCAACCGCAACCCGGTCGTCAGGTGCGGCCGGGCCGAGTCCGGCAGCCGGGCGGGCTCAGCCGGGGTGGGCTTGGTCGATGGCATCGAGCATGCTCCAGAGGACGTCGCACTTGAACGACAGCGCCGCCAGCGCCCGTTCTTGCTCCGCGGCCGAGCGGCACCGCTCGGTGGTCACCTGCAGGCCGTGCTCGGAGTCGCGCGGGGCCTGCTCCAGGCGGTTGCGGAAGTAGGCCAGCCCATCGCGGTCGACCCAGAAGTAGTGCTGCTCGAACGCGGCGAGCCTGCGGCTCATCAGGTCCGGTGCGAACAGCTCGGTCAGCGAGGAAGCGACCGCCTCGGTCCACGGCCGGGTGCGGGCGAAGGTCACGTAGGCGTCGACGGCGAACCGCACCCCGGGCACGACGTGCCGCTCGTCGCGGACCTCTTCGCGGCTCAGGCCCACTGCCTCGGCCAGCCGCAGCCACGCCTCGATGCCGCCGGGCTCGTCCGCGGTCCCGTCGTGATCGAGGATCCGCCGGATCCAGCGGCGCCGCACCGCCGGATCGGGGCAGTTCGACAGGATCGCCGCGTCCTTGATCGGGATGCATTCCTGGTAGTAGTAGCGGTTCGCCACCCAGCCGCGGATCTGCTCGCGGCTCAGCCTGCCCTCGTTCATGCGCACGTGGAAGGGGTGCTGGTGGTGGTATCGCTGCGCGTGGGCGCGCAACGCGGCCACGAATTCCTCGGTGCCCGCGGAAGTCCGCGTTTCGTCGAGTGCCGTCACGGTCGGATCTGCACCTCTGTCCCGTCGGTGGCGATTTCGAACCCGAGCCGCTCGACCTCGCGCCGTTCGGGCGAGTCGTCCAGCAGCACCGGGTTGGTGTTGTTCAGGTGCACGTAGATCTTGCGCTCGATGGGCAGCTCGGCGAGCTGCTCCAGGCTGCCGCCGGGACCGCTCATCGGCAGGTGCCCCATCTCGCGGGAGGTCTTGCTCGCCAGGCCGAGCCGCGGCATTTCGTCGTCGCTGAAGCACGTCCCGTCGATGAACAGGCCGGTGCAGTCCCGCAGCTGTTCGCGCACCTGGCCGGTGATCTCCTGAACTCCGGGCAGGCAGACCGCGGCACGTCCGGAGCGTTCGTCGGTGAAGCGGTAGCCCACGACCCTGCCGGGGCCTCGATCAGGCCCGAAGCGGGACCGCTTGGTGGTGGGGACGTCGAACGCCCGATAGCTCAGGCCGTTGCCGAGCGCCACGTCCTCGCCGGGCACGACCTCCCGCCACTTCACCGGGCAGTAGGCCTGCAACGTGGCCAGCAAGGAGTTGTCCGTGCGCAGCGTCTCGTGCACCGCGGCGGTGGCGTGCAATTCCAGCGATTCGGCCTCGCGCAGCAGCAACAGGCCCAGCGCGTGATCCAGCTCGGCGTCGGTGAGCAGCACCCCTTGCAGCGGTGTCGCCCTGCCCGCGGCGGGCAGCAGCGCCGGCGACGCCTCCAGCTGGGCGCGCACGTCCGGCGATGCGTTGACCAGGAACCACTGCTCGTGGTCGGCGCTGATCGCGATCGATGACTGGGTGCGTGGCAGGCACGGCCGGGAACCCTCCCGCACCGCCCGGCAACACGGGCATCCGCAGTTCCACTGCGGGAAACCGCCTCCCGCCGCAGAACCCAGCACTCGCACCAGCACGCCGACTCCTTGTGTCCACAGTTGATCCGGGAGGTTGCGGCGACTCTCGCGGCTCCGGCGGCGAGGCGGCCACCGCGGGCACCGGCGGGCCGATGTCCGTGGTGGCCTCGAGAAACGCTCGCCGGTTTCAGTCTTCGACCTGGGCGACGTACATCGTCACCTCGGCCGCGCAACCGATTTCCTCGAACCGGGGCGGCTCCCATTGCGGGGTTTCCGACTCCATATGTCTGCACCCCCTTTCAGCTGCACGACAGCGCCGTGCCATAGGTGCTGTGTGTCACATCGACCATAGCCGAGGTGCACCGTGCTTGTAATGAGCAGCGCTCGTGTCGATCGCGCTGCTGCGGACCGGGAATCGAGTGCTCCGGATGGCTCGGAGCTGTCGTGCGGCGTTAGCGAGCACGCTCGCCGAGGGCGCACGCTCACCAGAACTTGATGTTGACGGCTTTGAGCCTGCGCCGGTGCAGTTGCGCGGTCTTCTCGATGGCATCGGGCGAGATCAGCTCTCCCCACGCGGAGGATGCCTGCTCGCCCGCCCGCAGCAGTTCCTCCATCTCGTCGTCGAGGATCTCGGCGTTCTGGATGACCCGCGAGCCGAACCCGATGTGCCAGCGCTCGTCGCGCAGGACCAGCTCCATGCCCTTGTGCAGCCCCGGCAGCTGCACCGACAGGTGCTCGAGCGCGTCGAGCATGGCGTGCTGGGCCGCCAGCAGGACCACGCCCTCGAGGATCATGTGGTAGAGCCCGACCGCGGGAACCAGCCCCGAGTGGTCGTCGGCGAGCTGCTTGGCGATGGCGGGCAGCCGCTTCTCGAACAGCTCCACGATCTCGGGGCTGACGTGCTCGCGCAGCACGTCGAGCCGGGCCGGGACGTCGGCTCCCGGGACGGCGGCCACTTCGGCCGCGACGCGGTCGAAGAACCGCGCGTGCCGCTTCTCGTCGCGCTCCTGCGCGCGGAAGGCCGCCGCCATCGACTCGTCGCCCGCGGCGACCTGGAACGAACCGAGCTCGCCCGCGACCGAGTTCTCACCGATGCAGAAGCCGGCCGTCAGTCCGAGCAGCTGGGTGCGCTCCGCGTCCCGCAATCGGGGCCACGCCTGGACGTCGGCGTCGAGGTCGAGGGCGAACTCGTCCCACTGCAGCGAATCGGCGAGGGTGACGAAGTGGTCGTACCCGGCGATCATCGATCAGCGTCCTCATGCGTCGGGGCCTCATTGCATCGGGGGTCGCACTACATCGGGATCTGCTCGCCCGGCTCGAGCTCGCGGAAATCCGACTTCGTCGCCCCGCAGATCGGGCACATCCAGTCGTCGGGGATCTCCTCGAAGCGCGTCCCCGGCGGGATGCCGCCGTCGGGGTCGCCTTCTTCGGGGTCGTAAACCCAGCCGCAGAGCTCGCAGATCCATCTCCTGGTCTGCGGCTGCGCCAATGTTCGATCGGTGCTCATGCGCTCGCCGGTTCCCCGGGCAGCCGGGCGACCCCGCCGTCGTCGCGGCCGTGGAGTTGCACGGTGTCCCGTCCTCTCGAGTCGATCGGGACCTCGCGGGGCGTCGGTTCCGAGCCGACGCCCCGCTGCGGTCTTACTCCGGCAGTGCGAAGGAGAACAGCGCGTCGCCCGCCGAGCCCCCGAGCAGCCCGGGCAGGAAGCCCTCGATCCAGCCGCCCCAACCGGTCGGGACCGCGATGTACTGGCGGCCGTCGACGCTGTAGGTGGTCGGGCTGCTGTGGTGCCCGCTGCCGCACTGGAACTGCCACACCTTCTCGCCGGTCACGGCGTCCAGGGCGACGAACTCACCCGTGGGCAGTCCGGTGAACACCAGCCCGCCCGCCGTGGTCAGCACCGAGGCGCACATCGGGTACTCGTTGCGCCAGCGCCACTTCTCCTCGCCGGTGAGCGGGTCGATGGCGGCCACGTACCCGTAGTGGTCGTCGAGGTCCACGGCGACTCCCGCGCCCCAGTACGGGATGCTTTCCTTGAACTCGCGGCGTCGGCGGGTGGCGGTGGCCCCGACTTCCTGCACCGGCACGTAGATCAGCCCCGTCTGCGGGCTGTAGGCCATGTGCGTCCATTCCTTGCCTCCGGCCGGTCCCGGCCAGAAGTGCACCGGCACGCCTTCCGCGTCCGGGTAGACCTTGGCGGTGACCTCGCCTTCGGGGCTGATCTCGCCCCAGGTGATCCGGTCGACGAACGGGAACACCCGGACCAGCTCGCCGTTGACCGCGTCCAGGACGAAGAAGTAGCCGTTCTTGTCCGCGTGCGCGAGCAGCTTGCGCCCCTCGTGCTCGAACAGCAGGTTCTCCATCGTGGAGTCGTAGTCCCACAGGTCGTGCGGGGTGAACTGGTAGTGCCAGCGGATCTCGCCGGTGTCGGCGTCCACGGCGATGACGCAGTCGGTGTAGAGGTTGTCGCCAGGACGCACGGCGCCGTCGAAGTCCGGTGCCGGGTTGCCGGTGCCCTGGTAGATCAGGTTCAGGTCCGGATCGTAGGTGGGGGTGACCCAGCAGTTGCCCCCGCCGCGTTGCCACGCCTCGCCGTCGGCGGGCCAGGTTTCGGATCCGGGCTCACCGGGCTTGGGGATCGTGTAGCAGCGCCAGCGGCGCTCCCCGGTGTGCGCGTCGAACGCGTCTAGGTTCCCGCGGGTGCCGAACTCCCCGCCCGAGCTGCCGACCAGAACCATGTCCTTGACCAGCAGCGGCGCCACGGTGCGGCTCTCCCCGGCGCGCACGTCGCCGATGGTCACGTCCCAGACGGGCTCGCCGGTCCGGGCGTCCAGCGCCACCAGGTGGGCGTTGAGCGTGGCGAGGTAGACCTTGCCGTGCCCCACGGCCACGCCGCGGTTGACGTTCCCGCAGCACAGCGAGACGTCGAAGGGGGAGGCGTGCTTGTAGCGCCAGAGCTCTTCGCCGGTCTCCGCATCCAGCGCCCAGACCTTCCCGTCCGGGCCGGACACGTACATGATGCCCTCCACGACGATGGGGGCGGCTTCGAAGGAGTAGGTCGACGCGCCGGAGTGCAGCCCCGTCGAACCGGCCTGGAACACCCAGGCGGGCGAAAGGCTTTTGACGTTGTCCTTGCTGATCTGATCCAGGCTGCTGTAGCGCTGACCGTCGTAGGTGCCGTAGTAGGTCAGCCAGTTCTGCGGCTCCGACCGGGCGTTGCGCACGCGCTCGTAATCGACGTTCCCGGTGGCGGGCGCGCTGCCCTTGACGTTGCTGAGCGTCCCGAGCGGGACGGCCTGACCTGCATCGACGTAGTCGGTCATGATGTGCTCCTGTCTACGGGCGCGGCTGGGCGGGACGGTCGAGCCGGGCGTGCTTGGGGACGTCGCCGCTGACGACGATCGCGCCGGTGAGGCCGCGGCCTTCGTCGTTGCCGGTCGTGGAGCTGTACCAGTAGTAACCGGGCCCTTGCAGCCGGAGATCGGCCGTGCCCTTGGAGTGGTTCACCAACCAAATGATCATGTTGTCGCCGTTGCTGGGCAGCACCGCGCAGTGCGTGTTCTTGTCGTCGTTGATGACCGTGAGCTCGAGGTCACCGCCGTGCGGCAGGATGATCGTCGCCGGGTCCCAGCACAGTTCGTCCTCCCGGATCCGGACCGTGGCGCGCATCCGGCCGTCCGGACCCTCCTCGGCGTGCTCGACGTTCCCGGTGCCGAGCATCCGCCCCAGCGTCGCCTTGTTCTGGCCGCACAGGCCCGCTGCGGTCAATTCGGCTTGCCGATCGTCTGCAGTGGCCGTCATCGGTCCCACCTCCTGCTGTGCACGTGTGCGCCACACCCGTGATCACGCGTGCGCTTGATCTCGCTGCTCACGAAAACCGCCTCTCGTCGCCGAACCCAGCACGCCGATTCCGGAAAGCCGCGGCGGACTCGCTCGCCCGTGATCCCTGGTGTCCACACCGGACCGTTGGTTCCCGGAACGTCAGCACCCGGCCGGACCGAAGTGGGCAGGCAGCCACCGCTCGTCTACGCCGAGCAGGAGCCGCGACCGTCCGTTCTCGGACAGCACAGGTCACTCGCCACCTCTCGAGCGTGCTGCGCATCACATCAACAATAACCCAGGGCAGCGAGGTTGTAATCAGGATCACTGCTGTGCCTTATTGCTGAACCGGCTCTCGATTGATCACGAGTTGCCGCCCGGTAGCCTGGACGTGGGAAGGCTCGCGCCTGGCGCGCTGCCCTTCGGTGGCGCCCCGCTTCGGTGGCGCCCGGTTTCGATGGCGCCCGGGCCCTCCGACGGCGTTCGGCCGCAGCCCGGCTTCCGCGGTCCCGGCGAGTCGTCCGAGCCGCGCGCGGCGCTGCCTACACTGCGGAGCAGTCCCGCACGCCCGAGCCCCGACGGGAGAGCCGACGTGAACGCATTGAGCTGGGGCGAGTTGCTAGCGGGCACCGCCGGGTGCCTGGTGCTGGCCTGGGTCGCGCTCGTCGCCGCGCTCGTCGCCGCGCTCGCGACCTCGAGTCCGAGCCGGGGCGTGCTGCGGGAGGCGGCGCGGTTGCTGCCCGACTCGCTGCGGCTGCTGCGGCGGCTGCTGGCCGACCGGGACGCCCCGCGTGGTGTTCGCTGGCGCGTCGGGCTGGTGCTGGGCTACCTCGCGCTCCCGATCGACCTCGTGCCCGACTTCATCCCGGTGCTCGGCTGGGCCGACGACGTCATCGTCGTCACGCTGGTGCTGCGCTCGCTCGTGCGCCGTGCGGGCGCGCCCGCGGTGCGCAGGCACTGGCCCGGGACCGATGACGGCTTCGCCGCGCTGTGCCGGCTCACCGGGCTGCGGGCGAACTCGGGCGTCACGGCCGCGGAGCGGTGACGCGAGCAACGTCAGCCCGGCAGGTCCTTCAGGGCGGTGTCGAGGATCGCGAGGCTGCGGTCGATCTCGGATTCGGTGGCGGTCAGCGGCGGAGCGATGCGGAACGTCCCGCCCATACCCGGCAGCTGCACGATGTTCATGTGCAAGCCGAGCTCGGCGCAGCGCCGGGTCACCGCGGCACCCATCTCATCGGCGTTCCTGGGCTCATCGGCGTTTCCGGGCGCGTCGGCGTTCCCGGCTGAATCGGGGTCGCCGGTCAGCTCCATCCCGATCAGCAGTCCGCGGCCGCGGACGTCCCCGATCACCTCGTGCCGCTCGCTGAGCTCGGCAAGTCCGCTGCGCAGCCGGTCGCCGAGTTCGCGGGCGCGAAGGTCCAGGCGGTCGCGGGCGAGCACGTCCAGGACCGCGTTCCCGACGGCGGCGGGCAGCGGGTCGTTGACGTGCGTGGTGAAGAACAGGAACCCGCGGTCGTGGGCTCGCTGCTCGATCTCGGCGCTGGTGAGCACCGCCGCCAACGGCAGCCCTGCGCCGAGGGTCTTGGACAGCGTGAGGATGTCCGGGACGACGCCATCGCGCTCGAACGCGTACCAGTCGCCGGTACGGCACAGCCCGGTCTGCGCCTCGTCCAGGATCAGCAACATGCCCCGCTCGTGGCACTTGTCCCGCAGCGCGGCCAGGTAGCCGGGCGGGAGGTCGACGACGCCACCGGAGCTCAGGATCGGCTCGACCAGGCAGGCCGCGAGGCTGCCGACCGACTGCGCATCGATCAGCTCGAAGCCGAGGTCGAGCTGGCGGCGCCAGTCCAGGTTCCCATCGGCGTCGACGATGCCGGGCCGGAAGCTGTCCGGGACGGGCAGCGCGAAGTTGCCGCTGGCGCCGGGCCCGTAGCCGACGCGCCCGGCGCTGTAGGTGGCGCTCGCGGCGGCCTGCGTCATGCCGTGCCAGGAGCGGGCGAACGAGACGACCTCGTGCCCGCCGGTGACGAGCTTGGCCATCCGCAGGGCGGCTTCGTTCGCCTCGGCACCGGTCGTGAGCAGCACCGCCTTGTCCAGCGGCTCCGGCAGCGTCCCCGCCAGCCGCCGGGCCAGCTCGAGGACCGGGCGGCTGAGCATGCCGCTGTAGACGTGGTCCAGGCGGCCCACCTGCTCCCGGACCGTCGCGACGATCTCCGGGTGCGCGTGGCCGAGGATCGCGCTCATCTGCCCCGAGGTGAAGTCGAGCAGCTCGCGCCCGTCCTCGGTGAACACCGAACTGCCCGCGGCGCGATCGATGATTCCGGGGCTGAAGGCGCCGCCGCCCGAGTAGCGGATCAGGTGCCGTTGCACAGCGGTGTCGTCGGACATGGCCCCGACGCTACAAACGGCGCCGTTCGGGCGTCCATCGCCGATCACGATCGTCCCGGATCCCTTACCGTGCGCTCATGGATCCGGGGCCGGACAGCGAAGCCTCCCACGCCAGGCGCAGCGCCCGCGTGGGACTGCAGACCGCCGTGATCGACAACAGCGCGGCGTTCGGTTTCTCCATCACGATCACCTCGTCGTACGGGGCGCTCAACCAGCTGGCACGAGCGCCGACGCTGCTCGACATCGCGGGGTTCGCGCTGTGCGCGGTCGTGGCGTTCGCCGTTCTGCAGGCGTTGACCACCCACGGGTTCCGTCGCCACGCCGGCGCGGCGCCTCGATCGGTGGTCCTGCTGGGGACCGCATTGGACATCGTTTCGGTCGGTCTCGGGCTCGGGGCGGCGATCCTGGCAGCGTCGGTGCTGCCCACCGGTGTGGCGTGGCCGGTGGGTGGGTTCCTGGCCTCGCTGGTCTTCGCGCTCAGCCAGGCGCTCGAGCTCATGCTCGCGGCTCGGCTGGAAAGGCTCCGCGGCGACCCGGAAGCGGAGCGAACGCAGGGCTGAGCGCGGCTCAGCTCTCCGCAGTGCGTCCGCTGAGGTGCCGCATGATGTGCTCGACGCAGGCCGCGACCGGCACCGCGAGGAAGGCGCCCAGCACGCCCAGCAGCGCGGACCCGATGGCGATGGCCACCAGGACCACGAACGCGGGCACGCGAACGATCTTGCCCATCACCACGGGTTGGATCACGTTGCCTTCGATCTGCTGCACGACCAGCACGACCACGAGCACCAGCACGGCGGTGAGCAGTCCGCGCTCGGCCGCCGCGACCAGCACCGCCAGCATTCCCGAGAGCACGGCCCCGAGGTAAGGCAGGAAAGCGCCCAGGTAGACCAGCACGGCCAGCGGCAGCGCCAGCGGAACACCCAGCAGCGCCAGGCCGGCGCCGATGAACACCGCGTCGAACAGCGCGACGACGAGCAGCGCGCGGAAGTAGCGGCCGACGACCTGCCACAACCGCGCCAGCACCCGCCAAACCTCGTCCTGCCGCGCCGCGGGCAGCCAGCCGACCAGCGCAGCCGCGAGCCAACGCCCCTCGGCCAGGTAGAACAGCACCACCACCAGCAGCAGCACGACCGAGGACAACACCGTGGCCACGGTGCCGAGCGCGGCCGGGATCGAGCCGCCGCCGAAGAATTGCGTCGTGAGGCTTCCGACGATGGCCCGCACGTGCACACCCGGGCCGAAGAAGGGCGTGCGGGAGAGCACCCGGTCGAGCTGCTCGGTCGCCTGCCCCAGCGCGGAGGACAGCTGCGGGAGCTGCGCGACGAAGGCGGGCACCACGAGCCAGACGGCTGCCGCGATCACCGCGAGCCCGAGCACGACCGCGATCAGCGCGGCCAGCGGCCGCGGCACGTGCAGCCGGCCGAGCAGGTTCACCAGCGGAGCCAGCGCGGCGGCGACGAACAGCGCCAGCAGCACCGGCACCACCACGACCGCGAGCTGCGAGACGACCAGCCAGGCGATGACGAGCACGCCGACGATGCCCAGCAATGCCCACGCCCTGCGGCCGAGCCGGACCACGGTCGATCGCTCCTCGTGCTGCTCACCGCCGCCCATCACGACGAGCTCACTTCCGCGAGTACGAGCGTGCGGGGCGACGTGGCCGCGTCACCGGCGCACGGCCCCGGTCAGCGGCCACGTCGTTCTGCGACCTGCGGTTGGACCACGGTGACCTCCCTGCTGCCGGGCACGGAGGCGATGGTGCACCAAGGCGCATCAACGTGCTCGGTCGTCGCGAGGCCGGAAGGACTGACGCCGAGGTGGCGCGAACGCTGACTCAGGCCCGGCATCGGCGGGGCCGGAGCAGGCCCGGCGCGAAGCCTCGGCGCGCGGGGCCTGAGCAGTCAGGCCGACTGCCCTTGGAGGCCGTACTGCGCCTCCGCGCTGGAACCGGGGACGCGCATCTCGAATGTCTCGGTGATGACGGTGTAGTCGAAGTAGCCCATGCGGGCGATCGGCTGGATGGTCCGGATGTCCAGCTTGCCGTTGTCGCCGATGACCGAGTCATCGACGTGGATGCGTTCGACGCGGGCGAAGACCACGTCGACGGTGCCGACGTTGCTCTCGCCGGGCAGCCGCTGCGTGGACAGGTACCGGCACTCGAAGTGGCAAGGGCTTTCGGCGACCATCGGCCCGGGCGCCAGGTCCGCCTCGGAGCGGGTGACTCCCGCCCGGTCGAACTCGCTCTCGTGCGGGGACAGCTCCATCGCGCTGATGTTGACGGCATCGCGCAGGTCCCAGGTGGCCATGTTCCAGACGAACCAGCCCGTCTGCTCGGCGTTGCGGACGGTGTCCTTGCGGCGTCCGTCGGGGTACTGGTTGGCCGAGAACATGACCATCGGGGGATCGAAGGTCAGGTTCTGCCACTGGCTGTAGGGCGCGAGGTTCTCGGCGCCGTCGGTGCTGATGCTGGAGAGCCATCCGATGGGCCGGGGAACGGTGCAGCTCTTGAACGGCGAGTAAGGCAGCGGATTCTTCTCGGTCGAGGGGCTGTACTTCACAGGTGCTCCTTGTGCGTCGCCGGCCGGGCGGCCAGGTCACGGGCCGCCGGCAGTGGCCGCGTCCACGGTGCCGCGGCGCGGTCCGAGCGTAGTGCCGCCGTGATCGCCGCTCGTCCCGGCGCAAGCCGATCGCACGCGATGCGCAAGATGGCGAGGAATTTTGTCGAAAAGATTGTGAACAATCGTGTTCATAGTCTAGCTTGCCGGAGAGCCGATGAAGGACCTCGCGCTCGCGACGACTCGATGGAGGAGTGCCATGCCCGTCGACGCCGACGGCCCCGCCGCGCGCTCGCGCCGCCGCGGTTCGCAGACCGCGATCCCGTGCCTGTTCATGCGTGGCGGCACCTCGCGGGGACCGTTCTTCGACGAGCGGGCGCTGCCCGCGGACGTCACGACCCGCGACGCCGTGCTGCTCGCCGCACTCGGATCCCCCGACCAGCGGCAGATCGACGGAATCGGCGGAGCGCACCCGCTGACCAGCAAGCTCGGGATCGTGCGTCCGGGCACGCGGCCCGGGATCGACGTGGAGTGGACGTTCGGGCAGGCGCAGCCCGGCGGCACGACCGTCGACGTGACGGCGAACTGCGGGAACATGCTCGCCGCGGTGCTGCCGTTCGCCATCGAGACCGCCATGGTCGTCCCGAGCGGCGACCGCACCACCGCGCGGGTGCTGACGCGCAACACCGGGATGGTCGCCGAGATCGCGGTCCGCACGCCCGCGGGTCCGGACGGGCAGCGGTACGTCGAATACGCCGGTGCTGCCCGCATCGACGGTGTTCCCGGGGGTGCCGCGCCGATCGAGATCGGGTTCCTCGACACCGCGGGCTCGGTGGCAGGCGCGCTGCTGCCCACCGGGAACGTGCGGGACACCGTCGAGATCCCCGGGCTCGGGCCGGTCGACGTGACGCTGATCGACAACGGTCAGCCGCTGGTGATCGTCGAGGCCGCGCGACTGGGCCGCACCGGCTACGAGCCGCCCGCCGAGATCGACGGCGACGACGACCTCAAGGACGAGGTGGAGGCGCTGCGCCTGGTCTGCGGCGAGGCCATGGGCCTCGGCGACGTCACGGACAAGAACTACCCGAAGATGACCCTGGTGGCGCCGCCCCAGCGCGGCGGCAGCTTGTCCACCCGGAGTCTCATCCCGCGGGTGGCGCACCAGTCCATCGGCGTGCTGGCGGCGGTCACCGCGGCGACCGCCTGCGTGCTCGACGGAAGCGTCGCCCACGACGTCGCCACCGGTCTGGTCGGCACTGAACCGACCGTCTCGGTGGAACATCCCTCGGGCGAGTTCAGCGTGACCCTCGGACTCGACTCCTCCGATCCGCCGCGCGTCGTGCGCTCGGCGCTGCTGCGCACCGCGCGCCTGCTGATGTCCGGCGACGTCCTCGTCCCGGCATCCCGCTGGACACCCCGCACGAAGGAGCAGTTCGCTTGATCATCGACGTGCACGGTCACTACACCACCGCCCCTGCGCCGCTCGGTCGCTGGCGCGAGGCCCAGGTCGCCGGGCTGACCGACCCGTCGCAGCGGCCCGATTCCGCAGGGCCGATCATCAGCGACGACGAGATCCGCGAGTCGGTCGAGCCGCATCAGCTGCGTCAGATGGACGAGCGCGGCATCGACGTGACCGTGTTCTCGCCGCGCGCCTCGTTCATGGCCCACCACATCGGTGATTTCGAGACTTCCTCGGCATGGGCGCGGATCTGCAACGACCTGTGCCACCGCGTCGCGGAGCTCTACCCCGAGCGCTTCGCGTTCGCCGCGATGCTTCCCCAATCGCCCGGGTCGGACCCGGCGACCGTCGTGCCCGAGCTGGAACGTGCGGTGCGGGAGCTGGGCGCGGTCGCGGTGAACGTCAACCCCGATCCCTCCGGCGGGCACTGGACTTCGCCGCCGTTGACCGACCGGCACTGGTACCCGGTGTGGGACAAGCTCGCCGAGTTGGACGTGCCGGCCATGGTGCACGTGTCCACCAGTTGCAATCCGGCCTTCCACACCACCGGCGCGCACTACCTCAACGCGGACACCACGGCGTTCATGCAGCTGTTGCAGGGCGACCTGTTCACCGATTTTCCCGGGCTGCGGTTGGTGATCCCGCACGGGGGAGGCGGGGTTCCCTACCACTGGGGTCGATTCCGCGGTCTGGCACAGGCCTTGGACAAGCCGGAGCCCGAGGAAGCCTTGCTGGGCAACGTCTTCTTCGACACCTGCGTGTACCACCAACCCGGCATCGATCTCCTGCTCGACGTGATCCCGCACGAGTCCGTCCTGTTCGCCTCGGAGATGGTCGGCGCCGTCCGCGGCATCGACCCCCGCACCGGGCAGCACTTCGACGACACCCGCCGCTACGTCGAAAACGCCGGGCTCACCGAGGAATCCCTTGAAGCGGTCGAAGAGCGCAACGCCCGACGCGTCTACCCGCGGCTGGATGCGCGGTTGACCGCCCAGGGCCGGTTGACGACACAGGGCCGCTGAACCACTCACCACGAAGGAGTCCGCACCGTGCACGAACTCGGAGTCGTTCACCGCACCATCGAGCGCGCCGATCGCGAGGCCGTCGAGGCCCTGTCGAGGTTCGGCGTGGCCACGGTGCACGAGGCCATGGGCCGAATCGGCTTGATGCGGCCGTACATCCGCCCCGTCTACCAGGGCGCGAAGCTCTGCGGCACGGCCGTCACCGTGCTGTTGCAACCGGGCGACAACTGGATGCTGCACGTCGCCGCCGAGCAGGTCCAGGACGGTGACGTGCTCGTGGCCGGCTGCACCACCGAGTGCGAGGACGGTTTCTTCGGCGAGCTGCTGGCCACCTCGCTGCGTGCCCGCGGTGCCGGTGGGCTGGTCATCGACGGCGGTTGCCGGGACACCGACGAGCTGCGCGAGATGGACTTCCCGGTGTTCTCCCGCGCCATCAACGCGAAGGGCACCGTGAAGGCCACTCTCGGCTCGGTCAACGTGCCCGTCGTGGTGGCCAACGCGCTGGTCAACCCGGGCGACGTGATCGTCGCCGACACCGACGGCGTCGTCGTGGTGCCCGTGGCCGAGGCGGCCGACGTCGCCAAGGCCGCGGCCGGGCGCGAGGACAGCGAGGCGGGCAAGCGCACCCGCTTCCAGGACGGCGTGCTCGGCCTGGACCTCTACGGCATGCGTCCCAAGCTGGCCGATCTGGGACTGACCTACCGCGACTGACGACCGATCGTCGCCTCGAATGCAACGACGCATGTCGTCCGCCCGGGCGGCAGGAGGAGATCGATGAGCACCGCGCCCGAAGTCACTCCCGGATGGCTGCCCTGGGCCTCGAAACCCAGCAGCCCCACGTTCGTCCCGCCCGCCGGGGCCGTCGACGCGCATTGCCACGTTTTCGGCCCCGCCGCGCGGTTTCCGTTCGCCCCGGAGCGCAAGTACACGCCGGTGGACGGCACCAAGGAGCAGCTGTTCGGACTGCGCGATCACCTCGGCTTGGCGCGCAACGTCATCGTGCAGGCGACCTGCCACGGCAAGGACAACAGCGCCCTGCTCGACGCGCTGCGCGCCTCCGGCGGCTCCGCCCGCGGAGTGGCCACAGTGGACGCCGATGTGCCGCGGGAAGAGCTCGAGCGGCTGCATTCGGCGGGTGTGCGCGGTGTTCGCTTCAACTTCGTCAAGCGGCTGGTCGAGACCGTGCCGATGCGGGCGCTGGAGACCATCGCCGCGAAGATCGCCCCGCTGGGCTGGCACGCGGTCGTCTACTTCGAAGCCCCGGACCTGCCCGGGCTGGCGGAGTTCTTCCTGTCCCTGCCGGTCCCGCTGGTGGTGGACCACATGGGACGCCCCGACGTCGCGAAAGACCGCGACGGCCCGGAATTCGCCGAGTTCCTCGACTTCGTGGCGCGCAGCGGGGCGTGGGTGAAGGTTTCCTGCCCCGAACGCCTGTCCAAGACCGGCCCGCCCGCCCTCGGCGGCGAGCAGCACGCCTACGCAGACGTCGTCCCGTTCGCGCGCCGCGTCGTCGAGGCGTTCCCCGACCGGGTCCTGTGGGGCACCGACTGGCCGCACCCGAACTTGACCGACCACATGCCCGACGACGGTCTGCTGCTGGACCACGTCCCCCGGATCGCGGTCACCGCCCAGCAGCGGCAGGCGCTGCTCGTGGACAACCCGATGCGGCTGTACTGGCCGGACGAGCCCGCCTGAACCACCGGAGCGAACACCGGGCGACGAAGCCCGCTCTTGCCATGAGGAGACCGCAGTGCAGCAGTCCGCTGATCGGGACGGGCCCGACCGGGTCGCGAACTCGGCCAACCGGCTGGACCGGTTACCGATCTCGAGGTTCCACAAGCGCACGATCGCCGCGCTGGCCTTCGCCTACTTCTTCGAGTTCGCCGACATCAACACCTTCGCCATCACCGCGCCCAAAGTGCGCCAGCAATGGGGCGCCGACGTCGAGCACATCGCCTACGTGACGTCGCTGTCGTTCGTCGGCATGTTCCTCGGCTCGGTGGTGGCCGGTGGGCTCGCCGACCGGCTCGGTCGAAAGCGGGCCCTGACGCTGACTACGACGTGGTTCTCGGTGTGGTCGTTGGCGACGGTGTTCGCCTGGGACATCGCGTCGATGGGCCTGTTCCGGATCCTGACCAGCGCCGGGCTCTCGGCGATGACCGTGGTCGCGGTCGTCTACCTCAACGAACTCTTCCCGCGGGCCCAGCGCGGGAAGTTCCAGGCGTACGTGATCATGATCGGGATCTGCGGGACCCCGGTCACGAACCTCATCGCCTCGGCGGTGGTCCCGCTCGGCGAGCAAACCTGGCGCCTGGTCTACCTGTGGGGCGCTGCGGGCGTGCTGTTCCTGCTGTTCCTGCGCAACCTGGTCGAATCCCCGCAGTGGCTGGAATCCCGCGGCCGCCACAACGACGCGGAGGCGGTGCTGCGAGGACTGGAGGCCAAGGCGGCGGCGGAGCACGGAGAACTGCCCGCGGCCGTCGGGCCGGTCGGCGAGGCTCGCGCCGCCAAGCCCGGATCGGCCGTGCTCAGAGACCGGAAGTTCCTCTCGCGGACCGCGCTGCTTTCGGTGCTGTGGATCACCCAGACGATCGGGTTCTTCGGCTTCTCCTCGTGGGCTCCGACACTGCTGGCCGCCGAAGGCGTCAGCGTGGAGGACTCCGTCTTCTTCGTCGCGCTGACCACCGTCGGCGCACCGCTGGGGTCCTTGCTGGCCGCGCAGGTCACCGACCGGTTCGAGCGCAAGTGGTGCCTGGTCGTGTTCGGAACGGTCATCGCAGGTTCCGGCCTGTTGTACGGGCTGACCTTCGTCCCGGTGCTGGTCGTCGTCTTCGGCTTCGCGGTCAACCTGTTCGAACGCGGCTACACGTCCCTGGCCTACGCCTACTCGCCCGAGCTCTACGACACCGAAGGCCGCTCGCTGGGCACCTCGATCTCCTACGGCCTGGGGCGGCTGTCGAACGCGGTCGGGCCGTTGATCATCGCCGCGCTCTACAGCGGATACGGGTACCGGACGGTCTTCGGCTTCATCGCAGGTACCTGGATCGTCGGCGCGCTCGCGCTGGCGCTGTTCGGTCCGGCCACCCGCAAGATCCGGCTGCAGGCCACGTCGCCGGAGCACGAGCGCGCCACCGATCGCTGATCCGAGGAGGACCTCATGCCCGCCATCGCCGTCCCGGAGAACCTCAGCACCCTCAAGCGGATGGTCGCCGACACGCCCACGCGTCCTCCGCTCGGCGACGTCGCCCATCTCGGCCACGCCCAGCTTTTCACGCCATGCCCCGCGGAAACGGTCGCGTTCTGCACCGACTTCCTCGGTCTGACGGTCACCGGCCAGGACGGCGCCCACACCTACCTTCGGACCTGGGACGACTACGAGCACCACAGCCTGGTCGTCACGCGCCGGGAGCGGTCCGGCATCGGCCGCACGGCGTTGCGCTGCTCCTCCGCCGAGGCGCTGCAACGCCGCAAGGCCGCCGTGGAAGCAACCGGTGCCTCCGGCGAATGGGTCCGGGACGAGCCCGGCATTGGTCCACTGTGGATCACCACGGACCCGGACGGCCACGAAATCGCGCTCTACCACGAAACGTCCTGGTACGAAGCGCCGCCCGAACTCGCCCCGGAGCTGAAGAACCAGCCGCAGGCCAAACCCGGCCGCGGTGTCGGCGTCCGGCGCCTGGACCACGTCAACTACCTCGCGGCGAACGTCGAGCAGGCCAGCGACTTCCTCATCGACGCGCTCGGCGCGCGACCCACCGAGCAGATCCGGCTGGACGACGGCAAGATCGCGGCCCGCTGGCAGACCTTCACCCAGAAGTCCTACGACCTCGTGCACACCGAGGATCGGACCGGTTCCGCGGGGCGGCTGCACCACATCGCGTTCGCCACCGACACCCGCGAGGACATCCTGCGCGCCGCCGACCTGGCCGTCGACACCGGTGTGTTCGTCGAGACCGGACCGCACAAGCACGCCATCCAGCAGACGTTCTTCCTCTACGTCTACGAGCCGGGCGGCAACCGCATCGAGCTGTGCAACCCGCTGACCCGCCTGGTGCTGGCCCCCGACTGGCCGCTGATCACCTGGACCGCGAAGGAGCGCGAGAAGGGGCAGGCATGGGGCTTGCAGACCATCGAGTCCTTCCACACCCACGGCACCCCGCCGATCGACTAGCCCGCCGATCGATTAGCGCCGATCGATTAGGGACCCCCGAACCGCAAGCGGCCGGTGCCGCTCATGAACAGCCCCCAGCGAGGAACTCCATGACTCGAGACCCGTCGGACTCAACGGCGTCCGCACCACCCAGCGCCGCCCGGCGGCGCATGATCGTCGTCGCCGTTTGCTGGGCCTTGGTCCTGCTCGACGGCATCGACACCTTCGTCTACGGCGCGACGTTGCCCGAGATGATCGGCGACGGCCATCTCGGTCTCACCGACGCCACCGCGGGCGACATCGGCAGCTACACCACGTTCGGGATGCTCGTCGGCACGATCCTTTCCGGCACGGTCACCCGCTGGGTGGGGCGCCGCCCGGCGGTGTTCGCCTCGGTGATCGTGTTCACCGTGGCCACCCTCGGCTCCGGGCTGGCCACGAGCGCGGGCGTGTTCGGACTTTTCCGGCTGCTGTGCGGATTCGGGCTCGGTGCGCTGCTGCCGATCGCGATCGCCTACGGCATGGAATTCACCACCGGCGGCCGCAAAGCCCTGGCCACCGGCATCATCATGACCGCGCACCAGACGGGCGGTGCGATCGCTCCGCTCATCGCACTGGCGCTGGTCGACACCGCCGGGTGGCGGTGGGTGTTCATCGCGGGCGCGGTACCCGCGGTGGTCCTGCTGCCCGGCGCGATCAAGCTGCTGCCGGAATCCCCGGCCATCTTGGCGGCTCGTGGCCGACCGGACGCCGCCGCGGCCGTCGAGGCGAGCTACGCCCTTGCGTCCGCGGCACCCGCGTCCGCGCGCCCGGACCGGTTGGAGAGCCTGAAGGCGCTCTTCCGCGACCGGCAGTGGTCGACGACGTCGCTGTTCTGGCTCACTTCGTTCGCCGGCTTGATGTTGGTTTACGGGGTCGGGCAGTGGCTTCCGAAGATCATGGGCGATCTCGGCTACGAGACCGGCGACTCCTTGCTGTTCTCCACCGCGCTCAACGGCGGGGGCATCGTCGGCATGTTCGTTGCGGGCCGCCTCGCCGACGCCGTCGGGCCGCGCCGGATCGTCGTCATCTGGTTCGCGCTGACCGCGGTCTTCGTTTACCTGCTGGGGGCGCACCTTCCGGTCGCGGTGCTCTACGTCGTGGTGTTCTTCGCCGGACTGCTGCTGTTCAGCGGGCAGACCATGGTCTACGCGACCGTCGGTGCCCATCACGGCGCGAGCGACCGCGACACCGCCCTGGGGTGGGTCGCCGGCGTGGGCCGGTTCGGCGCGGTTTTCGGGCCTTGGCTCGGTGGGACGCTGCTCGCCGCGGGCCACGCCGACTACGGCTTCGCCGCGTTCGCGGTGACGGGTCTGTTCGCGGCGGTGACGATGGCGCTGGCGACCGCCACGATCAGGTTGCGCCGTGGTTGAACCCGATGCCGGGCTTGAACCCGATTCGGATGTCGATATGTCGCGGGAGGTAGTTGTGCGCGTTGCGGTTCTCGGGATGGGGGAGGCAGGACGGTGCTACGCCGCCGACCTGCTCGCGGCCGGACATGCGGTGGTGGCCTTCGACCCGGCGGACGTGCCGTTCCCGGACGGCGTCGAGCGCGCCGAGTCCCCGGCGCGCGCCGCGTCCGGTGCCGGGCTGGTGATCTCGTTGACCGGCGCCCGGTTCGCCGAAGACGCCGCCGGTCAGGTCGCCGAATCCGGCGCAGGTGCGTGCTTCGCCGATTTCAACAGCGCGGACGTGGCGACCAAGCGCGCCGTCGAGGCCGCACTGCCCGGCACTCCGGTCGCCGATGTGGCGGTGCTGGCGCCGGTCCCGCGCGCCGGTGCCCGCACGCCGCTAGTGGTCTCGGGCCCCGGTGCGGGGACGGTGGCCGAGGTGTTCGGACCCGCGGGTGCCGCGGTGGAGGTGCTCGACGCGGAAGTCGGTGCCGCGGCCGGGCGGAAGCTGCTGCGGAGCGTGTTCATGAAGGGCCTGGCCGCCACCGTGCTCGAGTCGGTCTCGGCCGCCGAGCGCGCGGGATGCGCGCAGTGGGCACGCGAGCAGATCGCGGCCGAGCTGGGCAGCGCCGAACTCGTGGACCGGCTCATCGACGGGAGCAGCCGGCACGCCGCTCGCCGGGTGCACGAGATGCGCGACTGCCGCTCGTACCTCGACGAGCTCGGCGCCGCCACCGATGTCTGCGACGCGACCATCACTTGGCTGCGGCGGCTGACCGGTGACGCGCCCACCGCCTGAACGCCGCTGTTCGCGGTCCGCCCGGTGAGGACGGGCGCACCGGTCGTCCACCCGCCCGTTAGCATTGATGGACAAAATTGTTAGCAAAAATCGGTACGGGGTAGGGCAGTGACGACAGCGAAGCGCGACGCCGAGCAGCCGGCCGCACAGCCGCCGGTGGCCGACGTGATCCGCGAGGCCATCACCAGGGGTGACTTCGCGCCCAACCAGCGCTTGGTGGAGGCTGAACTCTCCGAGCAGTTCGACGCCAGCCGAGCGGCGGTGCGCAACGCGCTGGTGCAGCTGACCACCGAAGGGCTGGTCGAGCGCATCCAGAACCGCGGCGCCCGGGTGCGCGCGGTCTCGCTGGAGGAGGCCATCGAGATCACCGAGGTCCGCATGGCGGTCGAGGGCCTGTGCGCGGCGCGGGCCGCGGAACGCGCCACCGACGAGGACCGGTCGGAGCTGCGCGAGATCGGCGAGCAGATGCGGACCGCCGTCTCCGGCGGCGACGTGTGGGGCTACTCCGAGCTGAACAAGCGGCTGCACTCGCTGGTGCTGCGGGTCAGCGGGCAGCAGACCGCGCACGAGGTGCTCAGCAGGCTGCGCGGCCAGAACGTGCGCCACCAGTTCCGGTTGGCCATGCACCCGGGGCGCCCCTCCGTGTCGCTGCCCCAGCACGTGGCCATCATCGAGGCGATCTGCGCGACCGACCCGGCGGCAGCCGAGCAGGCGATGCGCGAGCACCTGCGTAGCGTCATCGACGCCCTTCCCGAGGTGCACCGGACGCGCACCACCGCGCTCTGAGCGAACCACCGCGAAAACGCGTTGCGCGTGGTGTGTTCGGCCGTCGAGGTCGCTTGCGATCGTGGTCATGAATGCGGTCGGTCGCCGGGCTCGGTAGTTAGGGTGGGCTGGTGGCTATTCGTGTTCCCCTTCAGGTCCGCAGCTACGAGCTGGACGCCCTCGGTCACGTCAACCACGCCGTGTACCACCAGTACGGCGAGGTGGCGCGAGTAGCCGGGTTCCGGGCGGCCGGTTGCGACTGGGACGGGCTGATCGAGAAGAACCTGGCCCCGGTGCTGCTGAGCACCACGGTGCACTTCCGGCAGGAGTTGCGGGTCGATGAGCGGTTCGAGGTGTCCTGCGAGGTGAGTTTCGGGGAGGGGAAGTCGTTCCACCTCGACTCGGTGGTCACCAAGGACAGTGGTGCGGTGTCGGCCGAGATCGGATGCGTTCTCGGTCTGATGGATCTGGACGCCCGGAAGCTCGTCGCGGACCCGAAGGCGGCGTTGGAGGCCGTCGGCTTCGACGCATCCGTGCTTTCGAAATAGTTGCGGAATAGAGCCAGTGGCAAAGACGAATTACGCACCCGGCATAGGAAAATCGTGTTCAGCGCTGGGTGGCATTGCCGCCGGGATTGTTGAACGTCGCGGCGCGTGGTGACCCCATTGGAGCAGCGCTCGCGCACGCACCGGAGCGGACGCGGCAACGACGTCCAACGTCAGAACGAGCGTCAGCGCCGTTTTCCGCGAGTATCCTGAGACCTATGGGTTTCGGAGTCCGCATCGGGCCACGACTCTTTCGCGTCCG
Source organism: Saccharopolyspora galaxeae (assembly GCF_016526145.1). Lineage (GTDB taxonomy): Bacteria > Actinomycetota > Actinomycetes > Mycobacteriales > Pseudonocardiaceae > Saccharopolyspora_C > Saccharopolyspora_C galaxeae. The sequence continues at coordinate 61,771 of NZ_JADDUE010000013.1, read as the reverse complement.
AGTGAGCACGCGGGGGCTGGGGATCAGCAGTGGCGTCGGCCCATTCTCGGTCCATGCGAACTCCGGCTCAGGACCACGTGCTCGCCGTACGACGACGAGGCGCACGCCGAGCAGCAAAGCTCCCGCGGTTGACCGCGGCCCGGTCCACCTGCCCGGCGACACCACGACCACCGACCTGATCGGTGCCGGCGCTGAGCAACTGGTGCCCACCGGGGCCGACGAACTCGCAGCCCAGCTCAACCGCGCGCAGCGCTGGATCACCGGGTGGGGTTGGGCGACCGTCGTCTGCGCGTTCGTTTCCTTCGCCGTGCCGCTGTTTTTCATCCCGGCGGTGGCGGCGCTGGTCGTTGCTCTGGTCGGCTTCGCGCGGCGCCGCGTCGTGCTGCACTACGAGGTCGATTCGGACCTGACCAAGTGGTTCAACGACCTCGTCACCGGGTGGCCCGCGTTCGCCCGGACCGATGGCAAATGGCGGGTGCAGACGAGCACGCACCTCAACCGGACGCACGACCGGAAGACGAACGCCGGCGCCGGTGATCTCGTGTCGCGGCACGACCTGTCGTTTCCGACGAGGTTGCCGCTCGCGCTGAACGCGAACGTCGAAGTCCCCACGGTGCAGGCAAAGCGGCACAGCCTGCTGTTCCTGCCCGACAGGTTGCTGGTGAAGTCCGGTGGTCGCTGGAGCGACGTGGACTACAACCACCTCGATGTGACCGTGCGCCGGATCAGGTTCGTCGAAGAAGGCTCGATACCTCGCGATGGAGTGCGGCTCGGCGAAACGTGGCAGTACGCCAACGTGAAGGGCGGGCCGGACCGCCGCTTCAAGAACAACCGCCGCCTGCCGGTGATGAGCTATTCCGAAGTCACGCTGTCCTCATCCGGAGGGCTCGGCTGGTCCTTGCAACTGTCGCGGCACGAGGCCGCGACGTGGTGGCAGCGGACTCTCCGCGCCCGTCCGCGAACGCCGTTGCTGACGAGCGCGCGGCTGGCGGACGCTGCGGTCTCTTCGGCTCTACCGGCACCTACGGCCGCAACGACGAACGCGGCCGAACCGGGGCCTCCAACGATCACCGCGCCACCCGCACCGGTCCGCCGACCGAAGTCCGGCGCCGGGAACGAGCACGTACCGCCAGACCCGGCGGGTCGGCCGCTCGAACCGTGGGGGCGTCCCTGGAGCACGATCGAGGTCGCGGGCGAGTCCTTTCACGAGAAGGCCATCGCGGCGCTGTTCGCCGGGGCGCCGGAGTACAAGGAGCCCGGCGGCTCCGAGTCGCGGGAAAAGGCAGTGCTGGTGCCCGACCCCGGCAATCCGCACGGTGCGGGGCATGCGGTGGCTGTCTTCGTGCGCGGGCACCACGTTGGCTACCTCCCGCACGAGAAGTCCGCTGGGTATTTCCCGCAGGTCTCGGTCAGCACCGCTCGAGGTTGCGCTGTGACGGTCGATGCGCGCGTGTGGGCCGCCGAGAACTACAACGGGAGCGGATTCCGGGCCCGCGTCACGCTTTTCGTCGCGGAAGCCGAGGACTTCGGCTACCCGGCGTCGATGCCCGGTGACGCCAACGCCGTGCTGCTGCCGTTCGGCAATGCGTTTCAGGTGACGGGCGAGGAAGAGCACGTCGACTTCCTGCTGCCGTATGCCGGGCAGGACGTCGCGGTGACCCTCCACGGCATCACGGTCGAGAAGGCGGGCAAGCCGCTGGACTTGGTGCAGGTCCGACTCGATGGGGAGCCGGTCGGGCGGTTCACCCCGGCGACCAGTGCCAAGGTCGGGCCGCTGGTGAGCAGCGTCGAGCGTGTCGGCGGGTTGCCGGTGGCGCGCGCGGCCGTCGTCGGCGAACCCACGAAGGCCGATGTCACGGTGTACGTAGCGCGCGCCCGAGACGTGCCGCAGGACTGGTTCGACAGCCTGCGGCCGCTCGCCTGAACCCGTTGGGCGAACGCTGCTGATCGCCGCGGCAGGTTTCGGCGTTCGCATTTCTCAGCCGTTGTCGTTGGCGGCGACGGAGTGTTCGGGCGCCACGACGTAGTGCTAAGGCAGGCTCAGCTTGGCCGTGCGGCCGCTGTCTAGCGTGTGGATCTGGTCGGCGATGAAACCGGCCTCGTCGGCGGCGAGGAAAGACACGAGTGCGGCCAGGCTCCGCCGAAACCGCCCGCTGACGCTCATGGCGGCGTAGCGCCAGGCGGGCTACGACGGCGATTCGAGCAGGGCGAGGGCCGTGGCGCGGAAGCAGCGGGCGGGCGGTGTGCCATAGTGCGCCGGTGCGTGATGTCCTGTTGGATTCCCCGGTCGTGGCGAGCGTGAAGGACGAGGCCGGGGCGCGCTCGGTCATCGACTCGGAACCAGGCGTGGTCTTCCTGCTCTGCGGCTCGATCTTGACGCTGCCGGACCTGGTCGACCGGCTGCGCGCGGCCGGGAAGGTCGTGCTGGTGAACGTGGACATGGTCGAGGGGCTGGAAAGCCGCGACGTCGCCGTGGAGTTCGTGGGCGAACGCACCCGGGCGGACGGGGTGCTCAGCAGCAAGGCGTCGATCGTCAAGGCGGCCCGGAAGCGCGGATTGCTTGCGGTGCACCGGTTCTTCCTCGTCGACTCGTTCTCGTACCACAACCTCGGCAAGCAGTTGGCGATCTCGCGGCCGGACTACATCGAAATCCTGCCCGGGTGCGTGCCGCGGGTGATCGAGTGGCTGCGCAACGACACCGACGTGCCGATCATCGCGGGCGGGCTGGTCTGCGACAAGAACGACGTGCTGGCCGCGCTGAGCGCGGGCGCGACCGCCATCGCCTCGTCCAATGTGGACGTTTGGTCGATGTAGGCGGGTTTCACCGCCCGGCGGTGGCCAGCCACGCGAACAGCGGGTCGGTGTGGCCGGGCAGTGCGCGGTACACCTCGCGCAGCCGCCGGTACTGCTCGTGCGCCTCCGGGTCGGGAACGAACTCGCTGCCATTGCGGACCATCGCCGCCACCGCCTCGTCGAAACCGGCGAAGAGGCCGAGCCCGACGCCTGCGCAGATCGCCGAGCCGAGCTCCGCCCCGCCTTGCGCACGCCGCGCGGGCCGGTCGAACGCGTCGGCGACGATCTGCACGAGCACGTCGGATCCGGCGCCACCGCCGGAGACCAGCACTCGCTCGAACTCCGCGCCCAGTTCGCCTGCCATGTCGCCCGCGTTGGCGCACATGGTCAGCGCGATCGCTTCGAGCACCGCCCGGTACATGTGGAACGGTCCCTGCCTGCCGTCGAATCCGAGGAACGCGCCCTTGCGGAACGGCGCGTCGACCGGGGCCAGCCAGTCCAGCACCGCGATCAGCCCGTCGGAACCGGCCGGTACGGTGGCCGCACCTTCGTTGAGCCAATCTTCGGAGCCGAGCAGGTCGCGCAGCCAGCTGACCGTCCACATGCCGCGGCGGATGCCGCGGCTCTCGTAGAGGTATTCGCGCGGGCGGCAGGCGAAGTTGGTCCAGAACGCCTCGGCGTCGGCAACGTTGCGCGTTCCGGTGGTCATGCCGGCGATGTAGGTGCCCATCGACAGCAGCACGCTGCGGTCGTCGGCGAGGCCGCTGCCGAGCGCCTCGGCCGCCTTGTCGTTGGCCGTGGCGAACACCGGCAGACCTTCCGGCAGCCCGGTGTGCGCGGCTGCTCGCGCGGTGACGGTGCCGAGCTTCTCGCCGGGCTGCACGAGCTCGAACAGCATCTCCCGCGGGATGTCGGGTGCTGCGACCCAGTCCCAGCTGTCGGTGTCGATCGGCCACACGCCCTGGTAGTTCGCCGCCGTGTCGCGGAACCGCCCGGTCATCCGCGCGGTGATGTAGCCGGAAGACGTGGTGACGTAGCGGACGTCCGGATTCACGTGCTGGTACGGCCGCGAAACGCGTTCGTCCATCCAACTCAGCACCGGCTGGGCGAGCGTGCCGTCGGCGCGCAACATGGCGCGGCAGAACCGGATCGTGCAGATCCCGACGCCGCGGATCTGCTCCGGACCGCCTGCGAAGTCGCGCAGCGCCGCGCGGGTCGCGGCACCGATGGAATCCCACAGGTCGTCGTCCGGATGCTCGACGACACCGGGGCGCGGGGAATCGTTGGGGCGCAACGGAACGCGGGCCCGGGCGTGCACTGTGCCGCGCGTGTCGAACACGGCGACCTTGGTGCTCTGGGAGCCGTTGTCGATGCCGAGCAGGTAGTCCGCCATCACCGGTCTCCGGTGGGGAAGATGGTGCCCGGGTTCATGATTCCGTTGGGGTCGTAGGCGTCCTTGAGCTTGCGCAGCACCGGGTAGGCACTGCCGTGCTCCTGCTCGGTCCACGGCGCGCGGTACTTCCCGATGCCGTGGTGGTGCACCATCGATCCGCCGCGGGCCAGCGTCTCCTCGACGATGATCGCGTTGAGCGGGACGTGGTACTCGATGATCTCCTCCCGCGGCTCGCAATTGATGCGGTAGTCGTAGACGAAGTACATGTTGGTGCCGGTCTGGTAGCTGTGCGAGGAGTGCCCGCCGAGCAGCGTGATGTCCGCGAAGCGCGGGAATTCCGCGGTGATCCGGGCGATGACGGCCTCGTAGATGTCGCCGATCACCGACCAGTTGGCGGATACCTCCGTGGTGTAGCCGAGTCGCCGTTCGGCGAGCATGGTCCGCTGTTCGGCGAGGATCTTGTCCGGGCCCCAGTTCAGGTCGTCGAACCACTCGCGGATCAATTCCGGCTCGACGCGTTCGTGCGCGTGCTCGCGCACCACCCGGTCGATCTCCGCGCTGGTGGCCTCGGCGAGCCCGGCCGGTCCTTCGGCGAGGAAGACCGCGACGCACTTGCCGTCGGCGAAGTGCGCGAAGTGCTGGGCGGCGTCCTGCTCGGAGTAGACCCGCGCCACCGAAGGCCGGTAACCGGCGGTCACGATCTCGCGCAGGATCTCGATCCCGGTGCGAACGTCGTCGAGCAGGTAGCCGTGGAAGTGGTCGTTCTCCGGCCGGTGCGCGAACAACTTCACCGTGACCTCGGTGACGAAGCACAGCGCGCCCTCGTTGCCGATCACGACGTGGCGGATGTCCGGTCCCGCGGCGCGGCGCGGCACGTTCTTGATCCGGCTGATCGAGCCGTCCGGGAACACCGCTTCCAGGCCGACGACCATGTCCTCGATCCCGCCGTAGAGCGTGGAGAACTGGCCGATCGAGCGGGTGGCGACCAGCCCGCCCAGCTGCGCCTGCGGCTTGGATTGCGGCGAGTGCCCGGTGGTGAGCCCGAACTCGCGCACGCGCTGCTCCAACACTTGCAGCGGAGTGCCGCACTGGGCGGTGGCCTGCATGTCGACCGGATCGATGCGCACGATCTCGGCCATGCCGGACCCGTCCAGCACGACGGTCCGCTCGTGACTGGTTTCGAGTCCGCCCTCGGTTCCGGTGCGACCGGTGCGGGCGACGATGTTGACGCCGTGCTCGTTCGCGAACGCCAGGACCGCGGCCACCTGCTCGGCGCTGCCCGCGCGCACGATCGCCAGCGGTAGCGGCCCGTCGTAGATGCCGTGGACCGCGGTGTACTTCTTGAAGCGGTCGACGCTGGCCTCCCGCAGCAGCTGCTCGTCGGTGTCCACCCGCTGCGGGCCCGCGATCTCGCGCAGCTCGTCGATGATGGCGTTGTTGTCCACTTCGGTCTCCGTGCTCTCGGTGCTTCGGGTCATCGGGTGAGGTAGCCGCCGTCCACGCTCAGGACGTGCCCGTTGACGTAGTCGGAGGCGCGGCTGGCGAGGAAGACCGTCGCGCCCATCAAGTCGCCCAGTTCGCCCCAACGTGCGGCGGGGATGTGCTCGAGCACCCGCTGGTTCTGCGCGGGGTCGGCCCGGGTCCGCTCGGTGAGCGGGGTGGCGAAGTATCCGGGTGCGATCGCGTTGCACTGGACGTTGTGCGCGCCGAGCTCGTCGCAGTAGGCCCTGGTGAAGCCGACGATGCCGTGCTTGGTAGCGGCGTAGGCCGGTGAGCTTTGGCCGCCGAGGAACGAGAACAGCGACGCGATGTTGATGATCTTGCCGCGGCCCTGCTGCGCCATGCGGCGCCCGGCGCACCAGCCGAGTTCGAACGGCGCGGTCAGGTTCAGCGCGATCATCGGGTCCCAGTGCTGCCTGCCGAACTCCGCGACCGGCGCGAGCTCGGCGATGCCTGCCGAGTTGACCAGTACGTCGACCGAGCCGAATGCGTCCACACAGGACTCCACGACCCGCTCGGGAGCACCCGGCCCGGTGAGGTCGATCTCCTGCGTCTCCAGACGAGCACCCGTTTCCTCGACCAGTTGCCGGGTCGTGCCGCCGTCGTCTGCGACGGTGGGCGCGAAGACGTTCGCGCCCGCTTTCGCCAGCGCAACCGTGAACGCCCGGCCGAGTCCCGTGTTGCCGCCCGTGACGATGGCGTTGCGGCCGCGCAGCGAGAACAGGTCGAGGGAGAAGTCCTGGATGTCCAACGAGAATCCTTTCCGTGCAGGAGCCGGGTCGGTCAGCGCACCGCGGCCGGCCGCGGCTGCGGTCCGGCGTCCGGCTCATGTCGCTGCACGCGCAGCGTCAGCGTGGTCAGCGCGATCCCCAGGACGGCGGCACCGGCCAGCACGCCGAACAAGATGCCGTAGCCGCCTTGCGCGGCCGTGCCCGTGCCGGGGTCGCCGATCCACCTGGCGACGAGACCGGGCAGGAACGCATCCGGCAGGTAGGCCAGTCCCGAGGCGAGGCCGATCACGCCGCCCCGCTGGTGCTCGGGGATGCGGGCCTCGGTCATGCTCGCCCAGTACACCCCGCGGCTGGCGAAGACCACGAGCGACAGCGCGAACATCAGCGCCACCGCGACCCACTTCAACCCTGATTCGCGCGGCAGGAACAGCAGCACGACCACGCACACCGCTGCTGCGACGAACGCCAGCCGCAGGAAGCGGGGAGTGGACCGGGTCACCTTGTCCACGCAGAACCCGCCGAGCGGCCCCGCGACGAACTGGAACACGTAGCTGCGCACGACGCCGAGCACGCCGATCATGGCGGCCGTGACGCCGAATTCGTGCTGCAGCAGCGGGGAGAAGTAGCCCAGCGTGGTGTAGAAGCAGTACATCAGCATGATCGATCCGCCGAGCAGCCAGGTGTACTTGTTCCGCGCGGCCGCGGCCAGATCGCGCACCGACAGGGCCGAACGTTCGCCGCTCGCGATGCCGTCGGCCGGGCCGCGCAGCGCGAGCCAGATCAGGCCCGCCAGCACCAGGCACAGCACGCCATAGGTCCCGATCAGCGCGCGCACCCCTGTTGCCGGGGCGAGCGCGGTCCCGATCAGCAACGCGGCGATCCCGCTGATCACCGTCGATGTGATGCCGCGGATCGCCTCCAGGAAGCCGAACAACCTGCCTTGCTGCGCGGAGGAACCGAACGAGCCGATCGCGCGCACCAGCGCAGGCCAATAGAGCGCCATCCCGGCGAAGGCCATGACGACGTGCGCGAGCAGCGCGGTGGCGTAGCCGGGCACGGCGATCAGCGCCAGGTCGGCGAGCCCGGTGATCGTCAGCGCCGTCGCGACGAGCGCACGCGGGGCGAACCGGTCGGCGAACCAGCCACCCGCGAAGTACATCACCGCGGCGACCGCGCCGAACACCGACATGATGTCGCCGTATTCCGGTCCGCTGAGTCCGAGCGCCTGATAGGTCGGTTCCAGGAAAACGAATCTGATGTAGGCCACCTGGAATATGACCCCGCCGGACGTGCACAGCAGCAGATAACTCAGCCGTCTCCGCACATCGCTCACCTGCCTCCACCTCGTTGTGGGGCCCTGCCGGGCACAAAAAAAGAGAACAGCATCCCCCGTGCTTCGAATGGGGTTACTGTTCTCTGGGTCTCTTAGTAACGTGGTTTTCAGTTGTGCTGTTCGCGGGAGCGTAGCCGCGGCCGGACGCGGGCGTCAAGACGCGCTGGTCCGGTTTTTCCGGGCTGTGGCGGCGATCGTGCGCGGGGCCGCGCCAGGGTCGAGCCGGGTGCTGGTCGGCGGGCGGTGCTGCGGGGAGGGCATTCGGCAAGGGCGGGCGGCGCCCGCCTCAACGTCCTATTGACACTCCGGGTAACCGATATCCACACTCTGCGCGGCCCCCGAGAAACGTGTTCCACATGTGGAACGAATGTCGTTCGAGTGGCCCCGTCTCAACGATTCCCGAGGAGTTGCTCGAATGGAAACTCGTGCCGCGGTCCTCGAAGAGACCGCCGCCCCGCTCGCATTCCGCACGCTCCGCCTGGACGAGCCCCGCCCGGGAGAAGTCGCGGTGCGGATCGCCGCGACCGGCGTGTGCGCCAGCGACGCGCACACGATCAGCGGGCGCATCCCGTCGCCGCTGCCCGCCGTCCTCGGCCACGAGGGGGCCGGCGTCGTCACCGCGGTCGGTGCCGGAGTCGGGCACGTCGAGGTCGGTGACCACGTCGCGCTGTGCTGGCTGCCCAGCTGCGGCCGGTGCCGCTACTGCCAAGCGGGCCGCCCGGTGCTGTGCACGGCCAGCGCGCCCGCGCTGCTGGCGGGCACCTTGCTGGACGGGACCGTCCGGATGCACGACGGCGAGCGCGACGTCCACCACTACTCGTTCCTGTCCACGTTCTCCGAGAACACGGTGGTTCCTGCCGCCAGTGCCATCAAAATCCCCGCAACGATCCCATTTCCGGTCGCCGCACTCGTCGGCTGCGGAGTGCTCACCGGTTACGGCGCCGTGGTGAACCGCGCCCGGGTGGCGCCGGGCGACGTGGTGCTCGTCTACGGCGCGGGCGGGGTCGGACTCAGCGCGATCATGGCAGCGCGGCTGTCCGGGGCGGACGAGATCGTGGTCGTCGAGCCGCACCCGGACAAGCGCGCGGGCGCCGTGCTGTTCGGAGCAACGCGCGTGCTGGCGCCGGAGGACGACGTGGTCGCCGAGGTGCGCGGGCTCAACGGCGGCGCTGACGTGACCATCGACGCGGTCGGCAAGGAAGGCTTGCTGGAGCAGGCGTTCGACGCCACCGCACCGGGCGGCAGCGTGGTGTGCGTCGGTGTTCCCGCAGCCACGGCCTACGCGAGCGTTCCCGCCGCGCGGTTCGTGCGCGAGGAGAAGTACCTGACCGGCAGCCTCTACGGCTCCAGCCGCCCGGCCCATGACATCCCGAAGCTGCTGAACCAGTTCGGCACCGGCAAGCTGCCGATCGACGAGCTGATCTCGAAGACCTACCGCTTCGACGAGATCAACACCGCGTTCGCCGATCTGGCCACGGGTGCGAGCCGGCGCGGCGTCGTGCTCGTCGATGCGGAACTCGCCGGCCGATGAGCGCGCATCCGGCGCCGGGCGAGCGAGGGGAAGGCAACCGCAGCCCCGCCGTCGCGCAGGCCTTCGCGGTGCTCGACGTGCTCGCCGACGGGCAGCGAGGTCTGCGGTTGAGCGAGGTCGTGCAGCGAGTCGGCGCGCCGAAGAGCTCGGTGCACCGGCTGCTGGCGACGATGTGCGAGCTCGGCGTGGTCCGCAGAGCCGGGAACGGACGGTTCGTCGTCGGCCCGCGAATGGCCACCTACGACGAACCCGACGGTGGCGAGGGGCCGCCGGCGAACTGACCCGTCCATCCGCTCGGCACCACTCGCACCGGAGACGCACGCCCTGCCGGTCTCCGGCGAACCACGGAAAGGAACCGGATCATGAGCACCGGAATCGACGGCCGCAGCTCCCAGGCGTGGGGCGGAACCAACCCGGACGGCGTGCACCTCAACGTGGTGCTCGCCGAACGCGGATCACCCACCGCAGCGATCATGACGGGCACGCTCGCGCGCCCCGCGGAAGGGTTCACCCCGATCCTCGTGTGCGTCGGCGAGGACCAGCCGTCGTACCGGACCGTGCGCCCACCGACGATCATGCTGAACAAGACCACATCGCCCACCGATGAGCACGTGAACCTGGTCTCGGGCGCCTGCCAGCTCGGCATCGCGCAAGGCGTGCTCGACTCCGTCGCCGACGGACTGCTCGCCGAGGATCAGGACTCGCTGGTCTTCGCCGCGGTCTGGCTCGATCCGGCGGCCGAACGCGGAGACGCGGTGCGCCTGGCGACCCGCACCGCGATGCGCGCAGCCGTTCGGGAAGCTCTGCGAGGGCGCGCGGACGCCACCGATCTGATCGCTGCCCGGGACGAGCTCACGCACCCCTTCTACGTGCCGTGAATCGTGCGCCGGCACGAGAACCCATTGCTGTCAACGCAAACCTCGGCTGTCTCGCTTCGAGACAGCCGAGGTGAGCGGATTCGGACGACCGCGGCGGGCCGACTCGGCGGTTCCGCGGCCCGAGTGCGTCAAGCGGGGCCGAAGTTCCAAATGGCCCGTTCGGCGACGTCCGCCTTCGCGCTGAGACGGCCGTTCGTGCTGATGTCGACCTCGCCCATGTCCGGAAGGGCCGGGTCGGTGAGGACTTCCACCACGTAGGGCTTGCCCGCGCCGACCTCGCGGACCGCCTCGGCCAGCGCCTGCTCGAGGTCGCCCGCGGATTCGATCAGGCGGCCGTCGACACCGAAACCCGCCGCCAGATCCACGAACGACAGCTGGGGCTCTCCGTCGAGATGGAGGTACTCGGTCTTGCCGCTGGGATCCCAGTCGTAGGACTTCCGCAACACGTCCAAGCCGACCCGGAGCGTCTTGTACTGCTTGTTGTTCGTGATCAGGTACAGCACCGGGAGCTGGAACTTGACCGCGGTCCACCACGTGTTCAGGTAGAACAGTGCCGATCCGTCTCCGACCGCGTTGACCACGATGGGCGGCTTGCCGCCCGGCTCCGCCGCGCCCGCACCGGAGCGGATCACCGCGTCGGCGACACCGAGACTGGCTGGCATCGAGTAGCCCAGCGAGCCTCCTTCGGACGACATGTAGCTGCTCGGCGAATCGAAGGACAAACCCTGCTGGAAATCCGCGGTGTCCGAACACGCTTCGTTGATCAGGCGGACCGAGTGGTCGCGCAGCGCCGTGTTGAGCGCGTTCACGAGCATCGCGGGAGCGATGCCGGTGTCCGGGACCTCCTTCGCCCGCTGCTGGAAATCCTGCGCGAGCGACCGGTCTTCCTGCGCCAGCTGCTCGTTCAGGCCGTCCACGTGCCCCTTGTCGTACCCGGGATGGGCCCTGATCGCCGCGGTGATCTTGGGCAAGGCGTCCTTGATGTCGCCCAGCGGCGCCGCCGCCCCGTAGTGGTTCTTGCCGATCTGCCACGGATCGTTGTGCAGGTAGACCTGGGTCAGGTGCCCGGGGATCAAGGGGCCGTCATCCCAGTTGTAGATGACGAGCTGCGCCTGCGCGTTGAATCCGCACAAGAACACGGTGTCCCGCACCGTGTCCTGATCTTTGCGCCCGAGAACTTGCCGGACTTGTTGCTGCACGCTGGGCAGCTCGCCGCGCGCATGTGCCAGGTGGTGGGGATAGTTGAGGTGGCTGCTGGACTGCTCGTTGTACACCGGTGCGCCGATGGCCGTGGCCAAGTCCTGTAGTTCGTGCCACGCCTCGGCATCGCCGACACCGTCACCGGCGACGATTACCGGATACCGCGACTTGGCGAGGAGATCCGCGGCCTTGTCCAATTCGGACGGCTGTGCGTGGAATTCCCCAGCTATCCTGGTGAACCGGCCGCGCTGCGGATCGGCTCCCTGCTGCACCAGGAACTCCCACGGGATCGACAGGAAGACCGGCCCCATCGGAGGTGTGAGCGCGGTTTTCAGCGCGCGCTGCATGGCCATGCCGATCTCGTTCGGGCCGCGCACCTCGTAGGCCCACTTGGTGTACTGCTTGGCGACTTGAGCCAGGTCCGAGCCCAACAGCGGTTCCTGGATGAGGAGATTGCTGTTCTGCTGTCCGCACAGCACCACCAGCGGGATGTGCGACCGGAACGCGTTGAAGAGGTTCCCGATCGCGTGCCCGACTCCCGGCGTGACGTGCAATCCGACCGCACCGGGCACGACGTCGCCGGTCTCGGTCCGCCGGTGCCGCGCGTACCCCATGGCGGCGCCGAGGGCGATGTTCTCGTGCAGGCAGGGCACGTACTCGACGCGGTGCTCCGGAACGTCGGTGCCGTCGATGAGCGGGATCTCGTTGGTGCCGGGCACCCCGTAGAGCCGGTCGACACCGGCGGTCTTGAGGTAGTCGAAGATGATGTCCCGGCCGAGCCGGGGATTGTTCTCCTGCTCGATCGGGAGCCACTGGGTGTGCTGCTCGTGCTTGGCTTCGGTCACTGCGTTGTCCCCCTCGGGAATCGAGTCGTGAACCCGGGTTGTGCTGGGCGGCACTGGAATGGCAGGCGAAAGGTCGCGGTACCGGGGAATCCCCGCGCGTCGGTACAGCTCTCGCATTCCCCCGAGCTGCCGGTGGCGGTGCACTCGGTTGCAGTCGGGATCCGCAATGCCGGCGAATCGAGCAAGCATCGGCGGATTTCGTCTCCCGACGACGAACGTTCGTCGTGTCGGCCCCCAGCCCGCTCACGCACGCCGACGATCCAACTTCAACGGCGATTCGAAGCTAGCAGGACTTGCGGGCGGTGTGGGCCGAATCGCGAAATCCGGCGATCGAGTACTCGCGGCTCACTGTCGATGCGACCGGCCCGCCGACCCTGAGCATTCCCGAAACGGGAATTTGAGTCCATAATGGAAAGTTGACGCTTTGCCGCTGCACGACGACTTCGCGTCCCGCCCGGAATCCCGCTGTTCGACGACGCCGGTGCCGGCGATCGCGCCGGCCGCGGCATCGAGCGGGTCAGTCGTAGATGACGTCGAGTCCGCGTCGCCTGAGATCGTCGAGGGTGTCCTGCATCGCCTGCAGCTGCTCGCGGGTGTGGCCGGTCCAGTTCTCGAGTTCACCGATGATGCGGACGGGTTCGCGGGTCCGATAGGAACGAGTGGGATTGCCGGGCAGCTTCTTGTCGGTGACGTTGGGGTCGTCCTCGATCGGGCCGGTGGGTTCCACCAGGTAGATGCGTCCGGGACCTGCGCCCGCGGCGAGTTCGGCTGCCCAGGTGGCGGCGTCGAGCGTCTCGGTCACGTAGACGTGGTTCATGACCCTGCCCGCCTCGAAGTTCGAAAGGCGGCCCGGCAGCAGCAGGTCGCCGACCGCGAGATCCGCCTTCGTGCCGTGCAGCAGAGCCCCGGACTCGTGAATCTCGAAGGGCGTGGGACCGGGCGTGGTGTCACGTCGACTTGCCATGAACAGCTCTCCGTTCGTGCCGCTCCTCCGTTTGCGGACCCCGGACGCGGAGGGGGCCGCACGCCGCATCCCGCGCCATCAGTTGACCACGGTCGGCGCTGCGAGGTCATTCCGCGGCGCCGGGCCGCCGGTGAACGGCGAGGTCGTCGTCCGAGTGTGCAACGTTTGGCGGTCGGGGAATTCCACCCTGCTCGCGGACGCCGCGTCCGATCGGCCCGCCCGGCGTCAGTCCTCGAACTCACCTCGCTCGGCGCGTTCGGCGAGCGAGGTCCAGAACCGCAGGGCGGCGTGCTCCATCTCAAGCCCGAGGCCGAGCGTGACCATGCGCCGCGAAATGGCCGGTTCGTCGCCGAAGCGCTGTTGCATCTGCTCGTACTCGGCGATGCGCGCCTGGTGCTGCTTGATCTGGTCCTGCGCGAGCCGCTCGACGTCGTCGGAGTCGGCGAGCTCGTTGAAGAAGAGCTTGATCTCGGCGATGTCGCGCAGCTCGAAGTGCTGGTCGGTGGGCTCGGCCAGCCATGAGCGCATGGCCGAGAGACCGGTGTCGGTGATCGTGTAGGTGCGCCGGCGGCGCCCGTCGTCCTCCTCCTCGACCTCGAGCAGTCCCAGCTGTTCGAGCCTTTTGGGCTCGGAGTAGAGCTGGGCGTGCGGGAAGTGCCAGAAGTAGCCCACCGAGTGGCCGATGGCCCGCTTGAGGTCGTACGAGGTCGATGGCCCGCGCATCGCGATCATCCCCAGCACGACGTACGAGGTCGTGGAAAGCCGAACCGTTGACACGCTCCGAACCCTACCGTACGTTTCCAACCATCTGTTTCGGATGATTTGAAACGGATGGTTGGCCTCGGGCTTGTTTCGCACCGGTGATGTTGCGAGAGGACTGGGAATGGATCTCGGGAGAGTGTTGAGCTGGACCGCCGAGCGGTACCCTGCCGGCCGCGCGGTCGGCGGCGAGCGCTCGATGACCTACGCGGAGTGGGACGTCCACACCAGCCGGCTGGCTCGTGCCTTGGCCGCGCGCGGCGTCGGTCACGGGGACAGGGTCGTGTTCCTGCTCGCCGGTGGCGAACCGATGGCCTCGCTGCACCTGGCGGCGCAGAAGCTCGGAGCCGTCTCGGTTCCGCTGTCGTTCCGCTTCGGTGTCGACGAGCTCGCCTATTGCTTGTCGGACGCGGCGCCGAGGTTGGTGGTCACGGACGTGTCCACGGTCGAGAGGGCGTGCGAGGCGCTGCAGCGCACCGAGCCCCTGCCGCACGCGCACGTCGGGGAAGGCGCTCCGGCCGGTGTCGAGGAGCTGCTGGGATCCGCCGCTGCTCAGCCCGACGGCGCGATCGACGCACCGGTGCGCGACTCCGACACGAGCGTCATGCTCTACACCTCGGGCACCACCGGGAAGCCGAAAGGTGTTCCGCGCACGCACCGAGCGGAGTTCTACGCCGCCGTCGCGCACCTGCACCAGAGCCGGTCGGCTCCCTTCGAGACGACCCTCGGCGTGATGCCCATGTTCCACACGATGGGCCTGCGCACCCTGCTGGCCAGCGTGGTCAGCGCCGGGACCTGGGTCCCGCAGGTCCGGTTCGACGCCGAGGAATCGTTGGAGCTGATCACCCGGGAGCGCGTCTCCGCGCTGTACCTGGTGCCCACGATCTACTGGAGCCTGCTGGGAACGGGCCGGCTGGGGGAGACCGGCGTCCGCAAGCTCGCCTACGCCGGAGCCGCGATGACCCCGGCGCTGGCGGAACGGCTCGTCGCCGAACTCGAACCCGAGGTGCTGGTCAACCACTTCGGCAGCACCGAGATCTACACCTTCACCATCGGGCCGGACGTCGCGGCGAAACCGGGCTGCGCCGGGCGCCCCGGCGTGTTCACCCGGGTTCGCCTGGTCGACCCGCACCCGCGGGCCACCCCGGACGCGCTGGTCGGTGCCGGCGAGCAGGGCCAGATCGCGATCTCGATGGAGTCGCCGGAAGCCTTCACCGGGTACTGGAACCGGCCCGACGCGGATGCGAAATCCATCCGCGGCGGCTGGTACTTCCCGGGTGATCTCGCCGTCGCGGACGAGGACGGCGACCTGTGGGTGTCCGGACGCGTCGACAACATGATCAATTCGGGCGGCGAGAACATCTACCCCGACGAGATCGAGGACGCGCTGATCCGCTGCCCGGAGGTCGCCGACGTCGTGGTCGTCGGGATGCCGGACGACCGCTGGGGGCAGGCCGTCACCGCGTTCTTCGTCCCCGCAGCGGGGCTCACCCCGCAGGACGCCGCCGCCGCGCTGACCGGGTACATCCGCTCCGGGGCCGGGCTGCCGCCGCTGAAACGGCCCAAGAGGGTCGTCGCGGTCGCCGAGGTCCCGAAATCGGCGGTGGGCAAGATCTTGCGCCGCGAACTCACCGATGGGCGGTTCACGCCGCTGGCAGAGGTCTCCGCTGCTTCGATCGGATCGCGAAAGTGAGCACTTCGATGACGCCTGCGCGCACCACGGCACGCATCGAGGACCCCGCCCTGCTGACCGGGCGCGGCCGGTTCCTCGACGACCTCGACCCGCTGCCGGGCACGTTGACCGCGGCGATCGTGCGCAGCCCGCATCCGCACGCCCGCATCCGCGGTGTCGACCTCACCCGTGCTCGCGCGCACCCCGGTGTGGCGGCGGTGATCGGACCCGACGAGGTGCTGGAAGCGCTGAACCCGTTCCCGCTGTCGCTGAAGACGCCCATGTCGTACTACCCGACGGCGACCGATCGGGCGCGCTTCGTCGGCGAACCCGTCGCGGTCGTGGTCGCCGCCGACCGCTACGCCGCCGAGGACGCCGCCGAGCTGGTCTCCGTGGACTACGAGCCGCTGCCACCGGTCGTGGACGTCGACGCCGCGCTGCGCCCCGAGGCACCGCGACTGCACGACGCGGCCGACAGCAACGTCGCCACCGACCGCACGTTCCACTTCGGACCCGTGGACGAGCTCTTCGCCGCAGCCGATCACGTCGTCCGCGGCGAGTACCGATTTCCGCGCTATTCGTCGACACCGATGGAGTGCTACTCGGTGATCGCCGAGTGGCAGGACGAAGTGGACGGTCCGGCGATCGCCGCCTGGGCCAACTTCCACGGTCCGTTCTCCATGGTCCCGGTGATCGCGGGTTCGCTGGGCGTGCCGGCCTCTCGCGTGCGGCTGATGATCCCGGCCGACAACGGCGGCAGCTTCGGCATCAAGGCCGGGATCTACCCCTACGTGGTGCTGATGGCGCTGGCCAGCAAGCACGCCGGGCGTCCGGTGCGCTGGACGGAGGACCGCAGCGAACACCTGCTGGCCAGCTCAGCGGGTTCGGACCGGGCGATGCGCTTCGAAGCCGCGGTCAGCGCGGAAGGCCAGGTCCAGGCGTTGCGGGCGGATCTCGTCGACAACGTCGGCGCCTACCTGCGCCCGCCGGAACCGAGCACGCTCTACCGGTGCTTCGGAAACCTCACCGGCGCCTACGACGTCGAAGCCGTGCAGATCCGCTCGCGCGCGGTGGTAACCAACAAGACGCCGACCGGGCTCAACCGCGGTTTCGGGGGCCAGCAGCTCTACTTCGGGCTGGAACGGCTGATGGACAAGATCGCCGCGACGTGCGGGATCGACGTCGCGGAGATCCGCCAGCGCAACCTGGTGCCCGCGGACGCGTTCCCGTACCGGACGGCGACCGGCGGCATCTACGACTCGGGCGACTATCCGCGGGCCTTGGACATGGCGTTGAAGAACGCCGACTACCCGGCGCTGCGGCAGCGCCAGCGGGAGGCGCGGGAACGCGGTGAGCACTTCGGCATCGGGCTGGCCACCATCGTCGACCCGTCGGCGACCAACATCGGGTACGTGGGACTGGCCACCCCGGCCGACGAACGCCCGCCGGGGCGCGGCAAGTCGGGTTCCACCGAGCACGTGCGGGTCAGCGTCGACGTCAACGGGGTCGTCTCGGTCCTGCTGGGAACCGTCCCGCAGGGCCAGGGGCACGCCACCGTCGCGCAGCAGGTCGTGGCCGACAGGCTCGGACTGCCGCTGGAGAAGGTCCGACCGGTGGTGGAGATGGACACCGCCACCACTCCGTGGACGATCAGCTCCGGCAGCTACTCGTCGAGGTTCGCGCCGCTGCTGACCAGCGCGCTGGTCGAAGCGTGCGACCGGCTCGCCCGCACGATGCGGACGGCGGCCGGCTCCATGCTGGGACTGGACCCCGAAGAGTTCGAATTCGCCGAAGGCCGGATCCGGCACCGCGACGACCACGCGCAGTCGGTGGACTTCCGCCACGCCGCCGGAGTGGTGCACTGGGACCCCGGCTCGTTGCCGGAGGGAACCTCGGCCCGGCTGTACGAGGAAGCCGCCTTCACACCACCGCAGGCCAAAGCGGCCAGCCGGGACGACCAGATCAACTCCAGCCTGTGCTACGGGTTCGTCGCCGAGCTCGTGGTCTGCCGCATCGACCCGCAGACCTACGAGCTCACCCTGGAGCTGGTGTCCACAGTGCACGACGCGGGCACCATCCTGAACCCGGTGCTGCTGGAAGGACAGGTCCACGGCGCGCTGGCGCACGCCATCGGCGGCGCGATGTACGAGGAGATGCGCTACTCCGACAACGGCCAGCCCACCTCCGCGACGTTCATGGACTACTTGTGCCCGACCACCGCGGAGGTCGGCTACGAGCTGCGCAGCGACCACCTGGAAACGCCCTCGCCGCTGACCCGCCTCGGCGCCAAGGGTTGCGGCGAAGGCAGCTGCATGAGCCTTCCGGTGGCCATCGCCAACGCCGTGGCCGACGCGCTCGCGCCGTCCGGCGCCGACATCACCACGCTGCCGATCCACGGCGACGTGATCCACCGCCTGCTCACCGCGGCGACAACGGACACCGCGGTGCTGGAAGGAACAGAAGGGGAGAACTGACGACATGGCCCTCACCGGAGGCGAGATCAAGCTGACCCGCGGCCACGACGGCCGGGTCGCGTACCTGACGCTGGACCACGGCAAGTACAACATCATCACCTGGGAGACCCGGCAGGTCATGGCCGACCGGTTCGCCGAGATCGACGCCGACGACGCCATCCAGGTCGTGGTCATCCGGGGCGAAGGCGAGCACTTCTCATCGGGCGGCGACATCGCGGGCTTCATGGAGGTCGACCCGGTCGACTTCACCGACCTCGGGCACCACGTGACCGCGCCCTCCCGCAGCCCCAAGGTCGTCATTTCCGCCGTCGACGGCTACTGCTTCGGCGTCGGGTTCGAACTCGCGCTGTCCTCGGACATCCGCGTGGCGACCGAACGAAGCCAGTTCGCGCTTCCGGAGATGAACCTCGGCATGATCCCGGGCTCCGGCGGAACGCAACGCCTCGCCCGGCTGATCGGGCTCTCCCGCGCCAAGTACCACGTGCTGACCGCGTCCCGGATCAACGCCGACGACGCCAAGGACTGGGGACTTCTCGCCGAGCTGGCCGCCGATCGAGCGGAGCTCGACGAGAAGGTCGAGCGGCTGGTGACCAAGCTGATCGGGTTCTCCCCGCTGGCCGCGCGCACCGCCAAGGAAGTTCTCGACCGCGGCGTCGACGCCCCGCTGTACAGCGGGATCGAGCTGGAGCGCAAGGCCTACGCGATGCTGCGCTCCAGCAAGGACTTCGCCGAAGGCGTCGCCGCGTTCGGCGAGAAGCGCACCCCGAAGTTCCAGGGGCGGTGAGGAGCTGGATGAAGGCCGCACCCTTCGCGTACGCGCGCCCCGCGGCGTTGTCCGACGCCGTTGCCGAACTCGTCGACGCAGACGGCGGCGGCAAGGTCATCGCCGGCGGGCAATCCCTGGTTCCGGTGCTGGCCATGCGGCTGGCGCGGCCGACGACCCTGGTGGACATCAACGCGGTCACCGGGCTCGACGCGCTGCGGGCAGTGGGCGACCGGCTGGAGGTCGGCGGCACTGTCCGGCAGCGTCGAGTGGAGCGCGCGCCCGAGTCCGCGCAGGTGCCGTTGCTGCGGCTCGCGCTGCCCTGGGTGGGGCACCGCGAACTGCGCAGCCGCGGCACGATCTGCGGGAGCCTGGCGCACGCCGATCCGGCCGCCGAGCTCCCGGCGGTCGCCTGCTGCCTGGACGCGGAGCTGACCCTGGCGGGCCCCGAGGGCGAACGCGCCGTTCGAGCCCGCGGGTTCTTCGACGGGGCGATGACGACCGCACTGCGCGCGGAGGACGTCCTGGCCGCGGTCTCCTTCCCGGCGGCCGGGCCGGGGGAGGGCTTCGGCTTCGCCGAGATCGCGCGCAGGCACGGTGACTTCGCGCTGGCCGGAGTAGCAACGCACGTCCGCGTCGATGACGGCGGCGGCGTGTCCGCCGCGACGATGACGGCTTTCGGAGTTTCCGACCGGCCCGTCACCCGTGACCTGACCGGCCTCGTCCGCACGGCCGGTGGCGACCAGTCCGAGCTGGCCGGTGCGCTCGACGACGTGGTGCGCGAGGTCGTCGACACCGACGGCGACGCGCACGCGTCGAACGGCTACCGCCGGCGCCTCCTGCGCGCGCTGGCGGCCCGCGAAACGGCCAAGGCATACCGCCGTGCGGTGCGCGGCACAGCGGAGGTGGAAGCATGACGAGCGCACGAGAACCCGTGCAGGAAGGCCTTCGACCGGTCCGCGCCGAAGCCGGCGAAACCGTCGAAGTGCGGTTCACGGTCAACGGCACACCCGCGGTGCTGAACCTCCCCGCCCGCGTCACGCTGGCGGACGCGCTGCGCGACCACCTGGGACTGACCGGAACCCACGTCGGCTGCGAGCACGGGGTCTGCGGGATGTGCACCGTGCTGGTCGACGGCGAAGCAGTCCGCGCCTGCCTGCTGTTCGCCTGCCAGCTCGACGGCTCCGAGGTCGTCACCGTCGAAGGGCTCGGGCGTCCGGACGACCTGCACCCGCTGCAGGAGTCCTTCGGGCGGAACCACGCCCTGCAATGCGGTTTCTGCACCCCGGGTTTCCTGCTCAGCTCCTACGACCTGCTCAGCAACGAACCCGAGGTCACCGACGAGGAGCTCCCCGCGGAGCTGTCCGGCGTAATCTGCCGCTGCACCGGCTACCGGAACATCATGACCGCCGTCTCCGAAACCCGCGCCGCGCACCCGGAGGGAATCCCCGAGCCGGGCAACTGCGCCCGGCGGGCGCTGGTCGGCCGCTCCGGCGGCCAGTCGGCCACGGTCACCGAGGAGAACGCAGAACCGTCGGGCGAACCTGCCGGGAACGTGGAGATCGTGCTCCCCGAGGGAGATCCGACGATCGCGGTGCAGGTGGACACCGCCTTGGAGCTGCCGTTCGATCAGGTGTGGCGGGTGCTCGACGACGTGCACGTGCTGGCGGGATGCCTTCCCGGCGCGGAGCTCACCGAGGAACTCGGCGACCAGCTCTACGCCGGACGCGCGCGAGTCGCGGTCGGACCCATCAAGCTCTCGTTCCACGGGGTCGCCCGGGTACTCGAACAGGACCGGGAAACCGGGACGATCCGCGTGCTCGCGCAGGGGCAGGACACCGGAGGGGCGCAAACCCAGGCCGACATCACGCTGCGGGCGCATGCGACCGCAGCGGGAACGGAACTCCGCGCCGACGCGGCCGTGTACCTGACCGGCCGCATCGCCCAGTTCGGCCGAGCGCTGGCAGGCGACATCAGCCGACGCATGTTCGAGCAGTTCGCCGACTCGGTCCGCCAGGCCGCCACCACCGGAGAAGCACCGCAGCGGTCCCACGCCGCGCCGAGCGCGCTGCGCATGATGCTCGGCACCCTGCTGGACCGGATCAAGCGAATCGGCCGTCTTCGCGGGAAGTGAGCCGAGGCGGGCGGTTGGCTCGAATTCCACGCTGTGGCAACGCGATCGGCTGCATGAGACCGCGGCTCGGCCGTGTCGTCCGAACGTCTGACAAGTATTCGGCGGAGGGCCCGGACGTCGGCGAGCACGCGCCGCGTAACGGTTCGGTCAACTCTCCCGCCTTGGGTTTTCGGCGCCCATGGACGAATGGTCTAGTTATTGGGCCAAACGCTCCTGAAGGAGGTTCGCCGATGAGCGTCCAGGGCGAATACCGGCTGAGCAGCACCCTCGGCCCGCGCGCCGTGACCTTCATGCCGATCGGCTTCCTGGTCGGTAACGGAGTCGGTCTGCCCGTGATGCGGTTGCGCCGCTCGCCGGCCCGGTGGGCCTCGCCGTAGCCGCCCAACTGATCGCCAGCAACCTCCCGTTGGTCGTCGAAGACGTCGGCGCCGCGGGCAAGCCACCTGGGGACGTGGGCTACGTGCTGCTCGCGATCGTCGTCCTGGCGCCGGGTCTCGGCGCGGTGCAGGCGCTGTTGGTCAAAGCTCGCGATCCCGCGGATTTCGCCCTGAGCGCACAGGAACTCGACCACGAACGACACCGGGAGTTCGATCCGATGAATCCGACTCGGTACGCGACTGCCGCCGCGGCGAGCCCGCTGATCGGGCTGACCGGTCGCCGGAAGAGCGCGGCGATCATGACGGCTCCGCGGGGATTCTCCGACGCGCCCATCGACGTCTACTTCGCCGAATTCGCCACGTCGGTACAGGGCGCAGGCGCGCTCGCGGTGCACCTGCCTCTCGACGGCGACGCGCGGGCGCTCGTGGCGCGACTCGACGGGCTCGTTCTGGTCGGCGGGGACGACGTCGACCCGCGCCGGTACGGCCAGGCGCCCGGTCCTTTCACGACGGTCGTGGATCCGGCCTGCGACCAGTTCGAGACCGACCTCGTCACCGCGGCACTGGAGCGGGACATCCCCATCCTCGGCGTTTGCCGGGGCCAGCAGATTCTCAACGTGGTGCTCGGGGGCACGCTGCAGCAGCATCTCGAGCTCGGGGAAGGCGAGTCGCACGGCTCCTACGCCTATCCGCGTGCGCACCGGGTCCACGACGTGGAGTTCACCGAGGGCAGCACGCACGCGGCCGTCTACGGCACGCGCACCAGAGTCAACTCCTTCCACCACCAGGCGGTCGACCGTCCCGGCGACGGGGTGACCGTCGTCGGCCGTGCCCCGGACGGCACCGCCGAGGCCATCGAGATCGCGGGCACGTCCGCGATCGGAGTGCAGTGGCATCCCGAGACCTTCGGCAACGACCCGATTTTCACCTGGCTCGCCCGCACCGCGTCCGCCAAGGCCGGGCTCACCCGCAACGACAACGCACAGGAGGTCGCACGATGAGCGAACGACATGCCGGCCGATCGGTCTTCATCACCGGCGCAGGCGGCGGTATCGGCCGGGAGACCGCGCTGCGCCTGGCGGGCGAGGGCGCGAGGATCATGGCGACCGACGTCAACGGCGACGCTGCCCGGAAAACCGCGGAACTCGTCGAGGCCGATGGCGGTACCGCGCTGTCCGCCGCCGTCGACGTGCGTGAGCGCTCCGGCATCCGGGCCGCCGCCGAGGCCGCGGCCGCGGCGTGGGGATCGCTCGACCTGCTCGTCAACAATGCGGGCCTGGTGACTCCGCACTCGCTGTCCGACCTCACCGACGACGCCTGGGACCTCGTGCTCGACGTCAACCTCAAGGGCCAGTTCCTGGTCGCGCAGGAGGTGGCCCCGCACCTCGATGCCGCCGGCGGCGGCGCGATCGTCAACCTCTCCACCGTCGAGGCGTCCGTGGTCGTGACCAGCGGCAGCACCGCGCAGCCGCATTACAACGCGAGCAAGGGCGGCGTACCCGCACTCACCAAGGCGCTCGCCGTCGAACTCGCCCCCAAGAACATCCGCGTCAACTGCGTCGCGCCGGGACCCATCGCGACGGACTTCTTCTCCTACGAGGACGTCACGAGCCCCGAGGCCATGGAGTTCCTGGGACAGCGCCTGCTCGTGCGCCGGGTCGGAACGCCGGCCGACGTGGCTTCGGCGATCTCGTGGCTGCTCTCGGACGAGGCGGCCTGGATCGACGGCATCGAATTGCCGGTGGACGGCGGGTGGTTGACGCGATGACCCCTCTCCTTGACCCGCTCCAGCTCGAAGGAGCGGGCATCCACACGGTGATCGTCGCGACCCCGGACCTGCAGGGCCGCCTGGTGGGACGGCGGGTTCCCGCGGAGCGCTTCCCCGGCATCCTGGAGTGCGGCGTCGAGATCTGCACCTGCGCGTGGGCCTGGGACGTCGAGCAGTCCTTCGACCTCATCGGCGCGGGCGTCCTCGCCGTCTGCAGCATGCACAACGGCGCACCCGACGTGGCGCTCATCCCCGACGTCGGCACGCTGCGCCGAGCCGCGTGGCTGCAGGGAGTCGCCATCTGCATGGCCGACCCCGTGTGGCCCACGACCGGCGAACCGCTCGACATCTCGCCGCGCGTGCTGCTCAAGAAGGAGCTCGCCAGGTACCGGGACATGGGCTACTCGCCGCAGGCCGGTACCGAGCTGGAGTTCTACCTGTTCGCGAACAACCCTCGTGCGCTGCGCAAGAGCGACTTTCGGGACGACCTGGACCCCACGACCCTCACGCCGAGCGACTTCATGATCCACGAGGGCAACGGCTACGAGCCCTTCTTCCAGAAGTTGCGTCGCGACCTGCGGGACAGCGGTATCGAGGTGGAGGCGGGGCAGTCCGAATGGGGAACCGGGCAGTGGGAGATGACCTTCGCCTACGGCGACCCGCTCGAGATGGCCGACCGGCACGCGCTCTACAAGCTCGCCGTGCGCGACAGCGCGGTGGCAGCGGGCATGTCGGTGACGTTCATGGCGCGCCCGCTCAACGACCAGCCCGGCTCGTCCTGCCACGTGCACCTTTCGCTGCTCGACGACGCGGGTGGGTCGGTCTTCTGGAACGCCGACGCCGAGCACCGCATGAGCGACACGCTGCGTTCGGCCGTCGCCGGGATGCTCGAGCACACCCCCGCGTTCATGGCCTGGTACGCGCCGACCGTCAACTCCTACCGGCGCACCAACTCACAGGAGATCGCGGGGTACGGCCGGACATGGGCGGTGCAGAACCGGTCGGTCTCAGCGCGGATCGTCGGGCACACGTCGTCCGCCCTGCGTGTGGAATACCGGATACCCGGCGCAGACACCAATCCCTATCTGACCCTGGGCGGCGTGCTCGCCTCCGCCCGCGACGGCATCGCACGTTCGGCGACACCGCCCGCGATGACGGTGGGCAACGCCTACGACGGGGAGATCGACGCGGCCATGCCCACGCAGCTCGCCGAGGCAGCCGAGATGTTCGCGACGTCCGATTTCGTCCGCCGGCTCATCGGTGAAGAGAACACATCGCACTTCCGCCACCTCGCCGAGTTGGAGTGGCGCGTCTACCAATCCACGGTGACGCAATGGGACCTGCAGCGCTATTTCGATCGGATCTGACGAGCATGACCTTTCCCTCCCCGTGCACCTGGATCGACGGCCGCGCCGAGCAGAGCCGCACCGACGACGGAGCATCGCTGCGCGACCCGAACACCGGCGCCGAACTCGCACCGAGTCGCTCGTCGTCGAGCGAGCAGATCGACCGGGCCGTCGGCGCCACGGCCGGTGCACATGCCGACGGGCGCTGGTCCTCGCTCGGCGCCGAGAGGCGCGCACCGTTCCTGCGGGCCCTCGCCGACGGTCTGGACGCCCGTGCCGACGAGATCGCCCGCCTCGACGCGATCAACTCGGGCGTGCCGATCTCGGTGACCCGGCTGTTCGCGTCCAGCAACGGCGACACCGTGCGCTCCGCCGCGGACCGGGCGCTCGCGCTCGGCGACGCCGCGGCCCTGCCCGCGGACGGCAGGGACGTGCGCATCCACCGCGTGCCGTGGGGCCCCGCCGC
Source organism: Saccharopolyspora galaxeae (assembly GCF_016526145.1). GTDB lineage: Bacteria > Actinomycetota > Actinomycetes > Mycobacteriales > Pseudonocardiaceae > Saccharopolyspora_C > Saccharopolyspora_C galaxeae. The sequence goes on along the minus strand of NZ_JADDUE010000013.1, from coordinate 36,844 downwards.
CCTCCTGATGCCCTGGAACGCACCCTCGGCGATGGCCGTCAAGAAGCTCGGTTTCGCACTCGCGGCCGGCGCGAGCGCCGTCATGAAACCGTCACCGGCCTCGCCGTGGAGCGCGCTGCTCGTCGCGGAAGCGGCCGCCGAAGCGGGCATTCCCGACGGCGTCGTGAACCTGGTGCTCGGCGGTGCGGAGGCGGGATCCCGGCTCGTCGAGGACGAGCGGATCGCCGCGATCTCGATGACCGGCTCCACTCCGACCGGCCGCGCCATCGCGGCCGCCGCCGCACCCCGCTTCGCCAAGCTTCGCCTCGAGCTCGGCTCGAACAACCCGGCGATCGTGTTGCCGGACGCCGATGTCGAGGTCACCGCAAAGGCGCTCGCGGGCGGCGCCATGAAGCTCTCCGGCCAATGGTGCGAGGCACCGCGACGGGTCCTCGCGTCGCGCGCGGTGCGTGACAGGCTCGTCGAGGGGCTGCGCGCGGAACTCGCCACGCTGCGGATCGGTTCCAGCCTCGACGACACGACGACGCTCGGGCCCGTCGCCTTCGAGGGGCGGCGGCAGCAGCTGACCGCGCAGCGCGATGTCCTCGCCGCCCGCGGCGCCACGATCGTCGAGACAGGTCTGACGCCCGACGAAGGCTTCTTCTTTCCCCCGACGCTCGCCGTCGGTGAAGCCGTCGAGCCGGACTCGGAGATCTTCGGCCCACTACTCACGATCGAGGCCTTCGACGAAGCCGAGGATGCGGTGCGCCGCGCGAATTCCGGCCAGGTGGGACTCGCCGGATACGTCTTCTCCGAGGACATCGACGAGGCAGGTGCGCTCGGTGCCCGGCTCGTCGCCGGAGAGGTGAAGGTCAACGGGACGAGCGTGCTGGACATGTCGCCGCACTCGGCGCAGAGCTTCTTCGGCAGCTCCGGTATCGGGGGGCACGGGGACGCTGAACTGCTAGAGTTCTTCCTCGGCAAGAGGATCGTGGGAACCGACGCGCCCGGTCTTCCCCTCTGAGTCCGAGCGGGGTGCGAGCGTGACGAGCAAGCGGGCCGGTGACGTCTCAGCCGCCTCGGGGAGCCCGGCCGACTCGGCAGCGCAGGCCATCCCGGACACCTCGGCTGCAGCCACGTCGCCGCGGGCCATTTCCGGCTACCAGGCCATCGTCGATCATCTCCGGCGGGAGATGACGCTGGGACGTATCCGGCCCGGGGACCGTCTTCCCCCGGAGCGGCAGCTGGCCGAACAGCTCGGGGTCGCACGGGACACGCTGCGCCAGGCGCTGCGGATCCTGGAGGGCAGTGGGCAGATCGCCATCCGCCGCGGTGCCCGCGGTGGAGCGTTCGTGCAGGCCTCGATGGTCGAGGCGTGGCGGATCCGCCAGGACGTTCGCGAACGGGCGGGTGCCATCGTGGCGCTCGTCGAGTTCCGCGCCGTGATCGACAGCGCCGCGGCACGCTTCGCCGCCGAACGGCGCAGCGACGAGGACCTCGCCGCGATGGAACAGGCGCAGGCCGAGCTCGAAGCGTCCGAGGCGCTGCACGACTCCCGCAATGCGGACACGGCGTTCCACCTCGCGGTCGCGCGTGCTTCCGGGAACCACGAGCTCGCGGTCGCCGTCGAAGACGCCAGGGTCAAGATGTTCGCGCCGGTCGACCTCCTGGGTTTCCAGTTCCTCAAAGGGTCCTGCGTGCAGGGGCATGCGCTGGTGCTCGCCGCCGTCCGGGATCGAGACCCGGACCGAGCGGCGGTAGAGATGACCCGGCATCTCGCCGCGACCAGGGAGGAGTTCGAACTGCTCCTCACCGAGGAATTGTGACTAGCGGTGCGTATCGCAGTTCTTCGGATGGTTGCCGTGGCGCAGCAACATCAAGATCATCTCAGGTCGGCCGGCGTGTTGGGGGCTGTTGGTCGCGCACGTGCGTGGACGTTCGGCAGCGGGTGCCGATAGGTTGTCGATCAAGGAACTTTCCGGTGCGAGCCGGCCGGAAGTTCGCCCGCGCGACCCCGAACTCGGAGGATCGATGACCTCGGAAAGCCATCCCACCCCGCCGCCGACCGCCCAGATCAGCCGCCTGATGGCCGGTTTCCAGGTGTCGCAGGCGCTGTACGCGGTGGCGAAGCTGGATGTGCCGACCATGCTGGCGAACGACGGCCCGCTGCCGGTGAACGTGCTCGCCGAGCGCGCCGGAGCCGATCCGGGCGCGCTGCACCGGCTGATCCGATCCTTGACCCCGCTGGGCGTGTTCAGCAGCGAGGGGGACCGGGTCCGCGTCACGGAGCTGGGCGCGATCCTTTCCCGCGAGCACCCCTCGTCGATGTACAACGCGATCTGCTACTGGATGGAGACGCACTACCTCCCGTTCAGCGAGTTGCTCACCGCCGCGCGCACCGGCCGACCGGCAGCCGACGTCCACCTCGGCGAACCGTTCTTCGACTGGATCGCGGCCGATTCCGACCGCGCCGAGCTGCAGAACCGGGCGATGACGGAGTTCAGCTCGAGCCTGCGGACGGGCATGTTCGACGGCTACGTCCTGCCCGAGGGCAAGGTCGTCGCCGACATCGGCGGTGCCAGCGGCAACGTCCTGGCCGAGCTGCTGGGGGCGGACCCGGACCGGCTCGGGATCGTCTTCGACCTTCCGGCGATCGTGTCCGGCGCGCGGGACAGCCTGGCCCGCAACGGGTTGGCGGACCGGGTCGAGGTCGTCGCCGGCGACTTCTTCGAATCGGTTCCGACCGCCGATGTCTACGTGCTGTCCTACATCCTGCACGACTGGGACGACGAGTCGAGCCTGCGCATCCTCGGTTCGATCGCCGCGGCGGCCGATTCCGGGGCGCGGGTGCTGCTGCTCGAAGGCGTCGTTCCCGCGGACGACCTCCCGCACCTGAGCAAGATGATGGACCTGACCATGCTCGGGATGCTGACCGGTCAGGAGCGCAGCGCCGAGGAATACCGGGTGCTGCTCGACCGGGCCGGTTTCACCCTGGACCGCATCGTGGAAACCCCGACGCCGTACTCCATCGTCGAAGCCACGCTGCGCTGACGATCACCCGGCACCACGACCGCTGCGCCGCCTGGGGAGAACCAGGCGGCGCGGCGACGTCCGGGCGGCGATTTCGGGCTGGTGAGCGCCACCAGCACCAAGCCGGGATCTTCAGGCGCTGGCCCGCTGGATGTCACCGGGCAGCAGTCATGAATCGTCACGGGGGCAGGGTGCGGTCGGAATTATGGCGCGCCGACCCAGTTCCATTCTCCGGACTCGACCATGGACAGATACTTCGGGATCGGAAGCGCTGTCGGTGGCAGGTGTGCGGGAGTGCCGTCCTTGGGGACGATGATATTCCGCACCATCGGCAACTGGGTCGGATCATCCGTGTTATTGTCGGCCAGGTCGAATGCCACGATGCAAGCGTTGGGGACCTCGCCGATTCCCTCAATGACGATCGTGGCCCCAACCGCATCGTCGCCGTAAACCTCCGCCAAAACTTGTTCCGCGGCGCGGTTGGCGTCTTCTTTCGAAACCATTCCAGCTGCACTCCTCAACCTGTCGCGCACCTACCGGTACGGCATGTATCCAATGCGGTCGACGTGTTGTTCCAGCTCCGCGAGAGCACCCGTTTGGCCATCGAGGAACTCCACCCCGTGCGGGCCGTGGGGGACGTTAAACACGTGGGCCGTGGGCTTTATGAACAAGGCCGGGTTGCCCGGACGATTGATGTAGACCACTCCACGTGATCCTGCACCGCGGGCGTGCATGTCCTTGGTGATGTCATCGTAGCTGGCCACGTCCTGGAACCTGGCATTGGGATTGCCCAGTGCGGCCGGATCCGGCCACCGCGGATTGTGCAACGGTGTGGTCGAGACCTCGACCCCGTTCAACCGATGTTCAACCGTGGCCACATTGTTCGAGCAGTTCTCCACGTAGCCAGGCGTGCTCGCGTTGAACCGAGGAGCATTGATGGCCTTTTCGCCGCTCATCCACGAGTGCTGATCCCGGAGGAACCATCTCCCCATGGCCGGATTCGCAGAGCCGGCGTGGATTGCCGGTTCGGAAATGTGTGACGTGGGGCGTGCAAGAAAACGCCAGTCCTTGGCCATGCTGAAGGCAGCTTTGCCGAGTTTCGCCAACTTGCCTATGGGAATGACCGTCAACGCGGTGTCGACCAAAATTGAGGTGAGGCTGCCTTCGCCGGTGGCGGCGTAGATGCCGGCGTCGATGGCCAGCGCGACGCCGCCGGTGATCCCGGCGGCCACTAGGAACGCTCCTCCGACGGCATTGCCGACCACCGGGATGGCCTGCAAGGCAAGGCCAACGACCGCGAGTCCCGCGGAGACGATCTTCAGGGCCTCGGAGATGTTTTTGAGAACATCTTTGTTCTCCCGGATGAAATCCCGTCCCTGGCCGATCAGATCCAACGTGCCCGGGGGTTCCTGGAACCGCATTCCTTTGGCCTCTTCGATGCGGTTCGCGCATTCCTGAGCGGCGGCGCTCATCTCGGTACGCAGCCCATTGCCCGCGACCAGGGCACCGCGCGGAGCTCGACGGCCAGTTCTTCATCGGCGCTTTCGTCGTCATGATCCCGGTCGGGATCCTGGCCTCGGCGCGGCGGGAATACAACTGGTCCACAGCGCGTCGTTGGTGGTGCGGGCTGGTGAGCAGGTCGGTGGCGTGGTGCGTTGTGGCCGTAGTACGTGCTGTTTCAGAGCCCTCTTGCGAATCCGGGTGGAACTAGGAGGTCGGACCGGCCGAGTTCGTGCACCGAGCGGTGTCCGAGCCCGAGCAGGGCGGAGTCGATCCCGCCGCGCAGGATGTCGAGGACGTTCTCGACACCCGCTTGCCCGTTGGCCGCCAGGCCCCAGAGGTAGGCGCGACCGATCATGACCGCCCGGGCGCCGAGTGCGAGCGCTTTGACGACATCGCTACCGCGCCGCACTCCGCCGTCGAGCAGCACTTCTACTTGATCGCCCACTGCGTCGGTGATCGCGGGTAGTGCGCGAATGCTCGCCGGTGTGCCGTCGAGGTTGTTGCCGCCGTGGTTGGACACGGAGATCGAGGTGACCCCTGCGTCCACGGCGCGCTTGGCATCATCGACCCGGCAGATGCCTTTGAGCATGAAGGGCCCGTCCCACTGCTTGCGCATCCAGGTGATGTCCTCCCAGCTCGGCGGCGGGGTGAACATCCAGGTGCCGTAGGCGCCGAAGAAGGTCGGCGCCGCATCGTCACCTTGCTGCATGTTCGGAACAGTCAGGTCGGGGATCTGGCGTCGCTTGGCGAACTCGGCGAACCAGCCGGGGTGCGTCAGCGCCTGCGGGGCGTACTTGAGCTTGGTGCGCAGGTTCATCCTCTCCGGGATCGCGGGGCTGCCCCAGTCCCGGCCGTGCGAGAAGGACCAGTCGGTGGTGGCGATCAGGCCGATCGCGCCGGCCTCGCGCGCACGCTGCATCCGCCGTTCGATGTCGTCGCGGCTGCCCACCCAATAGGTCTGGAAGAAGGTTTGCGGGTTGGCCCGGACGACTTCTTCGACGGGTTTGCTCGCGAATCCGCTCAGCCCCATGGCTGTACCGCGGGCGGCAGCGGCGCGCGCGACGGCCACTTCACCGTCCGGATGCACGGCTTGCACACCGGTGGGGGAGATGAGCACGGGCAACGAGAGCGACTGGCCCATCACCGTGGTGCCGAGGTCTCGTTGCCCGTAGAGATCCGCCGCGTGCGGCGCGAAACCCAGCTCCGTGAACGCCGCCTGGTTGTCTTCGAGCGTGCTGCCCTGCTCGGCACCGGCGATCAAGGCGCTGTAGACCGATGCCGGGAGGCGTTTTCGCGCGCGGCGCTGTGCTTCGGCGACCGTTTCGAACCAGCCTCTACCCATGGGCACTTCCTCTTTCACATCGGCGAACGGGGCGGGGCAGTCAGCGGGGCCGCTCAGGACGAGCCCGCGAGCGGGCTCTGGTCGCAGGCGCGGTCCGGACGCTGGCGCAGCCCGGGGAGTCCGAGCATCACCTGTTGTCGCTTGGCACTGGGTTTGGAGTGGTCCTGCGCCGGACGTGGTGCCTGTTGCGCGTCGACCCGGGCCAGCGCGGCCTCACCGTGGCCCTTGACGCACTCGGGATCGGGGCCGTCGAGGGGCAGGCCGGTGAAGAACTTCGCGGCCATGCAGCCACCTTGGCAGGCGTCGTAGGCGGAGCACGAGACGCACGCTCCGCCGGTCTGCGGACGTCGCAGGTCGTTGAGGAGCTCTGAATCCCGCCACACCGGCCCGAACCCCGCCTCGCGGATGTTGCCCGCGTGGAAAGCGTCGTGAATGGCGAACGGGCAGGCGTAGACGTCTCCGACCGGATCGATCAGGCACACGACCCGGCCCGCCCCGCACAGGTTCAGTCCGGGCAGCGGGTCCGATCCGAGGGCGTTGAGGTGGAAGAACGAGTCACCGGTGAGTACGTCCTCGCCGTGCGCCACCAACCAGTCGTAGAGCCGGCGCTGTTGCGCGGCGGTGGGGTGCAGTTCGTCCCACACGTCCGCGCCGCGTCCCGACGGGCGCAGGCGGGTGATGCGCAGCTGGGCGTCGAAGTGGTCGGCGATGCGCTTGAACTCGTCGAGCTGGCCGACGTTCTGGCTGGTCATCACCACCGAGATCTTGAAGCCCCGCATCCCGGCGGCTGCGAGGTTCTCCATCGCCCGCATCGCGGTGGTGTAGGAGCCCGGGCCGCGTACGGCGTCGTTGACTTCGGGCGTGGCGCCGTCCAGTGATATCTGCACGTCCACGTAGTCGGCCTCGGCCAGCCAGCGTGCCCGCTCCTGGGTGATGCGGTAGCCGTTGGTGGAGAACTTGATACCGACGTGATGGTCGACCGCGTACTCGACGAGTTCCCAGAAGTCCGGGCGCACGGTGGGTTCCCCACCGCCGATGTTGACGTAGAAGACCTGCATCCGCTCCAGCTCGTCGATCACGGACTTGATCTCGTCGGTGCCCAGCTCGTCCGGATCGCGGCGACCGGATGAGGACAGGCAGTGCGCGCAGGACAGGTTGCAGGCGTAGGTCCACTCCCAGGTCAGGCAGATCGGTGACGCCAACCCGGACTTGAACTGCTCGACGAGCGGCAGTACCTGCGAGGTGCCGCCGGTGCTGGTTTTCAGAGGTGCGTGCATAGCTGACCTTTCGACTGCGGTGGGGCGCGCTCAAGCGGGCACGATCATGCGCGCACCGGCCAATCCGGCCAGGGCGCGCAGGTAGCTCGCTCGCTCGGCGCCAGGCAGGTGGCTCACCGCGGATCGTGCGGAAGGATGCTGGTGCAGGTTCGTCACGAGCTCCACCAGCTGCGGTGTCTTCAGGAACGACAGCTTGCGGGTGCCGAAGTGGTACGCGAGCGCGCCGAAATGCTCCGCGCGGAGCGCTACGTCGGCACTGAGCCGGTAGGCGCGGTCCGGGTGGAACTCCGAGGAATCCTCCGGGACCGGAACCCCGGAGGAGCGGTCCTCAGTAGACACCGCACATCCCGTCGATCGAGACTTCCTCGACCAGCATGTCGTCCTCGACGACGTCCTCGGCGGGCGGTTGCTCGGAACTGTTCTGCTCATTCATCGGAAAATTCCTCCTGGTCGTGCTCTTCGCAGCGCGCAGCGGGGGTGGAAAACGGAACAGGTGCTGAATCTAGTCGGCGCCGCGCAGCACGGTCGCCGTGCGAGCGGGCACGGATTTCCTGTCCGGTTGGTCAGGGTCGCAACCTGTCCCACTCGATACCAGAGGTGGATGGTCGCCGTCCGAGACGTGCGGTGCGGCTCGTTTCCTGCGGAGTGGACAACGATTTCCTGCCCACGTAGGCAGGATCCGTCTGGCCCGATCAGTCGTTCTTGCCTCGCCGAAGCGTCGGTTCGCCGCGCGACGTCTTCCGCTCGCCGCGCTGAAAGCCCTAGCGTCAGATTTCAGTGACGCCGATCACTTGGGTAGTCCGAACCGCGTGAACGCACGGTTCGGCAAAGCGCGGCGAGAGGAGATGCGAATGCAGGTCGAAGAGCTGTTCAAGCCCTTCCCGCTCAAGGAGTTCCACCCGGTTCCCCGAGCACTTCTAGGGCCTGGGTCGCACGAGATGATCGGCCCGGAAGCGCTGAAGATCGGGATGCGTCGCCCGCTCGTGATGACCTCTGGACTTCGCGGCACCGACATCGTGCACAAGATCTTCGAGTCGCTGAAGTACCACGGGCTCGACCCCGTGCTGTACGACCAGGTGGAGTCGAATCCCAAGGACTACAACGTCATGGATTCGGTGCAGCTCTACCAGGAGAACAAGTGCGACGGCTTCGTCTCCATCGGCGGTGGGTCCTCCCACGATGCTTGCAAGGGCGCGCGGATCTCGGTGGCGCACGACGGGCGGAACGTGAATGAATTCGAAGGGTTCAACAAGAGCGAGAATTCGAAGAACCCGCCGCACATCGCGGTGTCCACCACTGCAGGGACCGGCTCGGAGACCTCGTGGGCGTACGTGATCACGGATACGACCACTGACCCGGACAACCCGCACAAGTACGTCGCCTTCGACGACCACTCGGTGAGCACGCTGGCCATCGATGATCCGGTGCTGTACTACGACCTGCCGACGCACTTCAGCGCCCAGTGCGGTTTCGACGTGCTCGCGCACGCCTCCGAGCCCTACGTCGCCCGACTCGACTTCACCCCGTCGATGGGGCAGGCGCGGCACGCTGCCGAGCTCGTCGGCCAGCACCTGCGCACCGCCACGTGGAACGGTCAGAACCTGGCCGCCCGCGAAGGGATGATGTACGCGCAGTACATCGCGGGGCAGGCCTTCAACTCCGGCGGGCTCGGCGTGGTGCACTCGATCTCGCACGCGGTCAGCGCGTTCTACGACACCCACCACGGCCTGAACAACGCGATCGCACTGCCGCGCGTGTGGGCCTGGAACCTGCCGGTGGCCTACAAGCAGTACGCCAAGCTTGCCGAGGCGCTGGGCGTGGACACCCACGGAATGACGGACGTCAAGGCCGCGGACGCCGCAGTGGACGCCGCGATCCGGCTCCTGCGCGACGTGGGCATCCCGGAGAAGCTCACCGACATCACCCAGGACACCCACGAGAAGAACCGGCTCGGCCAGGGGCCCACGAAGTTCTACCAGAAGCGCACGGCGATCAAGGGCGACAAGGAAGACGTGGATCGCGTCTCCCGGCACATCCTCGGCGACAGCTGCACGCCGGGGAACCCCAAGGAGACGACGTTCGAGACCGTTCGCCCGGTCGTCGAGCACGCCTTCAACGGGGACCTGGAAGACCTGGTGAGTTGAGGTCGAGTCCTCCTCTGGTGCCCGCCCGCCGATGCGCGGGCGGGCACCGGCCAGTCGAAACCACGTGGAAAGGCGAGTCCGTGAATCCCACGCCGAGCTACGAATTCGACTCCGTCGAGCACACGATCAGCCGGCTGGCGGAGGTGGGTTACCTGGCCGACCGGAGGTTGGCGACCACCGTGTACCTGCTGACCCGGCTGGTCAAACCGGTGCTGCTGGAAGGCCCGGCCGGCGTCGGCAAGACCGAGCTCGCCCACGCGCTGGCCGACAGCACCGGTCGCCGCGTGGTGCGGTTGCAGTGCTACGAGGGGCAGGACGAAAGCCGCGCCCTGTACGAGTGGGACTACGGCAAGCAGATGCTCTACACCCAGATGCTGCGCGAGAAGATCGGTGACATCGTCGAGAGCTCGACCGGCATCGCCGAGGCCGTCGAGCAGATCGGTTCGCACGACGACGTGTTCTTCTCGGAGCGCTTCCTCTCCTCGCGCCCCCTGCTCGAAGCGATCCGCTCCGAGGCCCCGGTGGTCCTGCTCGTCGACGAGATCGACCGCGCCGACGAGGCGCTGGAGGCCGTGCTGCTGGAGGTCTTGGCCGAAGGCCAGATCTCGATACCCGAGATCGGAACCTTCGTCGCCCGCCACGCGCCGTACGTCGTGTTGACCTCCAACAACACCCGTGATCTGTCTGCGGCGTTGAAGAGGCGTTGCCTGCACCTGTTCCTCGACTATCCCGATGCCGATCGCGAACTGCAGATCATCCAGTCCAAGGGAACCGGCCTCGGCGACGCCGTCGCCGAGCACCTGGTGCAGGTCGTGCGCGGGCTCCGGGAACTCGACTTGCGCAAGCCGCCAAGCATCTCCGAGGCCATCGACTGGGCGCGCACGCTGGCGGTCCTCGGCATTTCCGAGCTCGGCACGGCCGAACTGGACGAGACGTTGTCGGTGGTCCTCAAGTACGACAAGGATCTCGCCCGGGCCCGCGAGCAGTTGGCGGCGCTCGTCCAGGGCGAGATCCCCGAACCCGCCTCGGTGCCGGCTCAAGTGGACGCCGCAACCGAACACGCGCCGGCTGATCGAGAGGGCCGGACGGTGCGCAGCGCCAAGGACCACCCCGGCAGGCACGGCCCCGGAACGTACGGCGAACGCAGCCAACCGGCCGTCGACGGGCAGCCCGCGCGGCCGCGGGTCAGCACCGGACAAGGGGAGCGGTCGTTCACCTCCAAGTTCCGCCGCCGCGGTTGAAGGAGCGGTCATGGAGTTCACGATCTTGCGTTTCGCTCGCTCGTTGCGCGCGCGGAACGTGCGCATATCGGTCTCCGAAGTCGTCGACGCGCTGCGCGCGCTGTGCGCCCCCGGGGTGTTGGCGCAGCGGCCGGCGTTCCGGGAAGCACTCCGGAGCGCCTTGATCAAGGATCACCGCGACGACCCGGTGTTCGACGAACTCTTCCACATCGTATTCGTCGAGGCGCCTGCCGCGGCCGTGAGCGAGGGACGCGAAGGGCGATCCCAGGGCGGCGGTGAACCGCTGGAGGACTTCGTCCTCGGAGACGTCGAGCAGCGCCCACCACGGGCGGACATGGAAAGCCCGGACGCAGCGGTCGGTGATCTGTTCGACGACAACGACCTCGTCGAACGCTACAGCCCGCACCCGGAGCTCAACCCGATCAGCATGAGCTCCGATTCGGAAGACGAGCTCATGCTCTCCCAGGACGACGTGGCCAGCATCGGCAACAGCGATCACGTGCAGCTGGAGACCGACCGGATGGGCGGCACACCACCGCCCGGCCGGTTGTCCGCGGCCAACGCGCACCGCATCGACGCCGACCTCAGCGATCAGCAGCAGGACGCCCTGCTGGGATGGCTCAGCCCGCTCACCGACCCCACCAGTGCGCACGACGATGGAGACCTCGATGACGCCGAGGAGTTGCGCGCCCGGCTGTCCGGGCTGTTGAACAACCTCCCGGAAGCGCTCGAGCAACACATCGCCCGCCTGCTGGCGGCCGGGCACTCCGCTTCCGAGGTCGATGATCCGTCCTGTTCGGACCACGTCGACCAAGGTGAGCGTGACGAACTCGAGCGATCACTCGACCAACTCGCCCGCAGCCTCCGCGGTGGGCTCACCAGCCGGCGCGTGGTTTCTCCGCGAGGACGCATCGACTCGGCGCGCACGATGCGTCGCAACATGCGCTTCGACGGCGTGCCGTTCCGGCCGGTCACCGTGCGGCGTCGCGAGGACAAGCCGCGGTTGGTGGTGCTCGCCGACGTGAGCCTGTCCGTGCGAGCCACCGCTCGGTTCACGCTCCACTTGGTGCACGGCTTGCAGAACCAGTTCCGCAAGGTTCGCAGCTTCGCGTTCGTGGCCGAAATCGTCGAGGTGACCGCGCTGTTCAGCGCGCACCCGGCCGAACACGCGCTCGGGCTCATCTTCGACGGGCACACCCTCGACGTCGACGCCGACTCCGACTACGGACGCGTCTTGGCCGACTTCCGCGCTGATTTCCGCGACGCGATCGACAGCCGCACCACGGTCGTGATCCTCGGGGATGGGCGCAACAACGGGCGTCCGGCCAATCTACCCGGGTTGAACGAGATTTCCCGGCACTGCAAGGAACTCATCTGGCTGACCCCGGAACCGCGGTACTCGTGGGGCCTCGGGGGCTGCGACCTGCCGCATTACGCCGAACACTGCGACCGGGTCCAAGTGGTGCGTGACCTGACCGGGCTGCGCCGCACGGCGGAGCGCATGGCCGCGGAGGTGACCGGCCGATGAACCAGCGAGCCGGTGGGCCGCTCGACACGCTCGGCCCTTCGACCCCGGGACGTTACGACGACGGGCTGGTCGAAGTCGTGCGCGGCGGCGACCACGATGCATCCGATGCGGTAACGGTGGCCCGCACGCGGCACTTCTGTCTGCACCGCAACGGGGACCGCCTCCGGATCGGCCACCGGATCCCACCGGAGCAGCTCGACAACGACCTCGCCGGACTGCTCCGCCACGAGTTGTTCGCCCCGGGTTGGCTCAGCAGCAGCGTCGACATCTTCGAGCGCGTGTTCACCGGCGTCGTCAAGACCACTGTGGACGATCCCGGGCGAGCCTGGTCGCTGTTCTACGACAACACCCTCGAGCACATACGGCGGCTGTGGACCGCTGAACCGGGACCCCGCTGCTCCGCGATAGCGGAGATCGTTCCGGTCTACCGCCGCAGTCTGGAACTCGTGCCACCAGGGCGCGTTCTCGACGTCGGGTCCTGCTTCGGATTCCTGGCGATGCTGTTGGCCGCGCGCGCCGGTACCGAGGTGATCGCCGCGGACATCGACCAGGGAAGCATCGATCTGCTGCGACGGATGGCGCGGCAGCGCCGCACGCCCGTCGGCACCCTCGTCTGCGACGCAGCCCGAATCCCGTTGCCGGACGGCGCCGTGGACACGGTGCTCGCCGTGCACCTGCTCGAACATCTCGAACCGGTCCATGGCGCCGCGGTCCTGGCCGAGGCACTTCGCCTCGCGCGGGAACGGGTGGTCATCGCCGTCCCGTTCGAGCCGGAGCCCACTGCGGCCTACGGCCACGTACGCACGTTCGACCTACCGGCGTTGGAAGAACTCGGCCGCGGCGCCGGAGCACATTTCCGGGTGGAGGAGCACCACGGCGGCTGGTTGGTCATCGATCGCCGCTGATGCGGCGTCGGTGTTCAGATCAATCCTTCTTTGCTCGCGGCGTAGACGGCCTCCGCTCGGCTGCACACGCTGAGCTTGCGCTTGACGTTGCGGGTGTGGAACTTCACCGTCGTCTCGGAGATGTGGAGCTGCTCACCGATCTCCCGGTTGTTCATACCGCGTGCGAGCAGCTGCAGCACCCCTAGCTCTCGGGGTGTCAGCTCAGGCGTGTCGTCCTGGTTGCTGATCGAGTGCGCCATCGCAGCTGCGGACCGCGAGTCGAACGCGCTCTCGTCGCGCGCGACCGCGCGGATGGACCGGACCAACTCGGTGGTGTCGACATCTTTGACCACGTAACCTCTCGCCCCCCGCCGAAGTGCCTCGATCACGAGGTTGTCTTCGAGGAAGGTCGTGAACACGAGCACGCCGATGTTGGGACGTGCGCGGATGAGTTCTTCGCACAACCGCAAGCCTTCGGTGGAGTCGCCGTAGGAGAGCTTCAGGTCGAGCAGGACGACGGTGGGGGCGTACCGCGTCACGGATGCCAGCGCTTCCTCGGCGCTGGAAGCCTCGCACACCACCGCCAGATCCGTTTCTCGCTCCAGCACGGCGCGAAGCCCTTGCCGGACGATGGCGTGGTCGTCGACCAGCATGATCCCCACGGTCTCCTCCTGCGAGCCCCGGGGCGGTTCGTGCCGCTGTGCTGCCTCAATCATCGGAAACCCTCCATGCCGGGGAAAGCGGGACATCCAGGTGCACCAACACGCCGCCGAGCTCCGCGCGTCGAATGCTCAGCGTGCCGCCCATCTCCTCGGCTCGGTGCACCATGTTCGCCAAACCGCAGTGGTATCCGCTGTGCTCATTGCCGGCGGAAAGCAGGTCGCGCTGCAGAACATCCGGGTCGCCGGTTCCGTCGTCGCCGACCGACAGCAGGACCCGATCGGGCCGGTACCGGAGGACGACCACGGCTTGATCGGCGTGGGCGTGCATCGCCGTGTTGAACAGCGCCTCGCCGGTCAGTCGCAGCATCGAGTGCTCGATCGCGGGCGGCAGTGCGATCGCGTCGCCTTCCACGCGCACCGCGACCTCCAACTCGGTGGGCAGGTGCACGTGCGAGAGTCGTTCCAGCAGCACCGGTAGCGACCCCGGGACTTCGTCACTGGCGTTGTGCAGCGCGTAGATCGCCGATCGCAGCTGCGCGACGGCTTGCTGGGTGAGCTCCTTGGCCGGCTCCAGCCGTTGGGCAAGGGCCGGGGCAGGCGGCGGAAGGACCTCCAGCTCGGAACGGCAAACCTCGACGATCATTCCGGCGCTGAGCACGGCTTGCGTGACGCTGTCGTGCAGCTCCCTGGCGATGCGGTGGCGCTCTTCGTCGATCACTTGGCGTTGGATGGCCGCGGTCAGCTGTTGCTGAACGTGCTCCAGTTCCGCTTGCCGTTGAACGAGGTGTTCGGCTTGCCGGGACGCCTCTGCAGTGAGCTGGTCGGTGCGGCCCCGCAAGTGCGTCGCGGTCTGGAACAGATGCGAGTTGTACAGCGCCACCGCCGCTTGGTTGGCCAGCACGCGGATGATGGCCAGGTCCGTGTCGGCGAGCTGCACGTCCTCGCCCGCGAGCGCGACGATCCCGCCGACCGGTTCGTCGTCGAGCATCATCGGCGCGCGAACCAGTCCGTTGTTCAACGAGCAGGTGCCCAGTTCCCACGGGGAGGTGCGCACCATGGTCAAGTGATGGCGGATCGGCCGCGGCATGTCGTGCTGGTCGTCGATGAACGTCCCGTGGTGGTAGAGCAACTGGCTCGGCCGCATCCCGCTGAGCTGGCCGCCGGAGATCGCCAGCAGCAGCCACTGCGCCTGCAGGTGATCGGCCGCCGCGGTGACCACGGCTTCCACCAGCGCGCGCGGCCCTTCCGCGGACCGCACGAGTGCCTGCGAGATCTCGTCCAACGCGCGGACGGTGTGCGTCAGCCGTTCGTTCGAGCGCCGGTACTCCGGGTAGAACGAGTGCTTGCTCGAACGGACTCCGGTCAACTTCCCGAGCGCGGGCGATTCGGAGCGGTCCGGGTCGTGCATGGGGCCCTCACATGGCGGCGCGGAACAGCGCCACGGCCTGCTGCTGGTCCATGGTCCGGGGGTTGGTCGTCAAGCAAGCGTCCCGCATCGTCGTCCGGGCCAGGCTGGCGACGTTGTGCTCGCCGACTCCCAGCCCGCGCAGTCCTCGCGGCACGCCGAGCGAGTCGGCCAATTCGCGCACGCGGTCGGCGAGCAGCTCGGCGGCCTGGTCCGCCCGCACCCGGTCGATGTCGATCCCGGCTGCACGAGCCAGGGGCCCGTAGCGGACGGGGTCTTCCGCGGCGTTGAACCGGATGACGTGGGGCAGCAGGATGGCGTTGATCATTCCGTGCGGCGCGTCCAGGAGCCCTCCCACTTGGTGGCTCATCGCGTGGGTGGCGCCAAGGATCGCGTTGGTAAAGGCCATGCCGGCTTCCAAGGACCCTTGGGCCATCGCCGTTCGTGCCTGCATGTTCTGGGGATCGACGAGCGTGCGCAAGAGATTCTCGGTCACCAGGCTGACCGCGTGCAACGCGTGGTGATCGGTGAGCGGGTTGTGCGCACGGGAGACGTAGGACTCGACGGCGTGGGCAAGAGCGTCGAGGCCGGTGGCGGCGTTGAGCCACTCCGGCATCGTGGTCAGCAGAAGCGGGTCGACGATCGATATCTCGGGAACGAGGGTGCGGCTGATGATGGTCACCTTGGTCTCCTGGAAGGTGTCGGTGACCACGCAGAATTGGGAAACGTCGGCTCCCGTGCCGGAAGTCGAGGGCACCATCACAAGTGGTGGAATCGGCTTGACGACCTCGTCGACCCCTTCGTAATCGAGGATGTGGCCGCCGTTGCCGGACAGGATCGCGACGCCTTTGGCGGCGTCCACGCAGGAGCCACCCCCTACCGCGATGATCACGTCCGCACCGGAGTCGACGTACCGGTCGTATGCCGCCTGGACCTCGAAGTCCTTGGGATTGGGGGTCAGGTCGGACCACACAACGGGGTGCAGCCCGACCGACCTGAGCTGCTCGCACGCTCGATGCGCCCAGCCTGCCTCCACCACACCTGCGTCGGTCAGCAGGAATGGGTGCCGCGCTCCGAGGCGCCCCGCGCTGTGTCCGAGTTCCAACAGCGCGTTCTGGCCGAACACGATCTCGGGCGCATGAAACTTGGCGAGCTGTCCGCTCGCTGTCGTCGGCTCAGCCGGCACACGAGGTCCCGCCAGTTGCTCCGTCCCAGTCCAGTCGCCGTTGGAGCCTGGGCCCACGCCAACCCGGGGCATCAAGCGCTCGCGGTCTGGGACGGCTCGTCAGGTGAGGTCACTCGCACGAGCAGCTGCAGGTCGTAGTGCGTGGATCGGAGTACCTCGTTCGCCGCCGACAGTGTGCGTAGGCCGTCTTCGGAAAGCCCCCCGGCATCGGGGAAGTTCGGTTCCACCACGTAACGGTCCACAGCGGTTCTCCTCGGTGCACTAGCAGCGCTACGACAGTGACCTCGACAAGTCCCGACCGTAATCTGTCTCTCACGGGGACGTAACCTCCCCAGTCGATCGGGCCTGCACCTGTCCAACTGGGCAGGGACCGGAGCGCGGAACCGGAACTGCGGCGGTACGCGCCGTGGCTCATCTTGGGCACATCGAGAGTCGCAGCGCCGCTGCGAGTGCAGAAGTCATCCACAGTGGACACAGAGGTCGTCTGGGGCGGTCGGGGTGGTCGTTGTCGCACGTGGCGAGCTTCGTCCGCGGTCGCCACTTCGGTGGCGAGGTTTTCCGCGATTGAGCATGGAAATACCGGGCCGTCCCTGCATGTCGAAACCGCGGCAGCTGGCGTGAGCCCGGGGGTGCGTACTGATCGTCGGGAGAGGCTACGAGCGGCGATCGGTACTGATGACGAACGCCGGCCGGAGGTGGCCAGGGAGAGGCGTGCCGGTGAGCAGCCCATCGGTGAGCCAGTGGCACAGGTCGATCACGTCGGCCGATTCGTGCAACGGCCCCGCGACCACCACCTCGCCGCTCGCTCGGCGGGCGGCGTCGCACGGTTGCACGAGAACGAACGGCCCCGCCCCCGGCTGCGATGTCGTGCAGGCTGGGGTGCCGCTCGTCCGTGGCAGGAGTGCCAGCGGGCACCCACCGCTTCGGACCAGCACGCCGTGCTCGCATTCCCGGACGGCTAATCGGAGCGCTGCCAGCGGGTCGACACCCCCAGCCGGACAGGGATCAACCCCGCACGCCACCGCCGTGAATCCTTCCGTATGCCGCATGACGGAAGCTTATCGAAAATGGTTCTCATTCTCATCTCCCCTGCATCCGTGCCTGTGAAGTGCAGCGCGTGGGCTTGCGGTCGAGGTGTTGAGTTCGCCGTGCGACGGAGATGGCCACGTTCTTGGTCGTGCCGAACGGCGGGGCCCGCCAGATCATCGAGGGTGGTGGTCAGTGACGCCCGACCATGGGAGTGCGGTGGCGTGGAGGCCGGATGATGCGTCGGGGGTCCGTTTGTGGAGGGGCTTACGTGGGAGTGCGATGAGCGAGGAACACGCCGGGATCGAGGACAAGTTCGACGACGCCGAGTACCCGGCGTACACGATGGGGCGAGCGGCGGAGATGGTGGGTGCGACCCAGCCGTTCTTGCGTTCGCTGGAGGAATCGGGGTTGCTCGTCCCAGTGCGTTCCGGAGGCGGGCATCGGCGCTATTCGCGCGCGCAGCTGCGGCGGGCCGCGCGGGTGCGCGAGCTGGTGGATCAGGGCATGCCGGTGTGGGGAGCGTGCCGGATCATCGCCCTGGAAGACCAGCTGGCGCAGCTGCGCGCCACACCCGCGGACGGAGAAGGTTGACAACGCCCGCGCTTGCCGACATCACCATCCCATGCGCGGCCGGTTGTCTCGCGCTTGTGCTCGTCACCGGCCGCCAGTTGCCGAAAGGGCGGAGCAAAACCACCGGGTTCGGCCATTGGCCAACGCGTGGCGGATCGCCGTCATTGGTGAGGGCGCGGTCAGCTACATCAGTGCCGAGCGCCCGCGAGCCTGGATCTCGACGACATCAGCGCCGACTACACCGGCGGCCTTCTGACGGCTCGTCACATGCCTGATCCTTTTCGAACGTTCTCCGGGAACAAAGTAGGGCGTCCTCGCTGAGGTTCGCTGCGTCGGCCGGTCAAATGGCGTGTTCGGACGCGGTGTGGGTCCAGTGCCACTCGCCGGGTTCGGGAACGCGGTGCAGGATGAAACCGGCGGCGCGTAGTGTCGCGGCAGTGGGGCTGTCGTCCACCTGTGTGCGTGCTGATACCGCGGAGAGGCCGACGCGTTCGGCGTGGTCGACGAGCAGTCGTGCCAGCGCCGTACCGATGCCGCGCCGTTGCCAGTCGTCGCGGACGAGTAGGGCCACATCTCCTTGCTCGCCTTCGTACACGAGGTTTCCCCACGCGATGATGTCGTCGCCGTCGAAGACCGCTAGTGCCCGGCCGACTCCCGGGGTGAGCAGACGCAGGATCTCGTCTTGATCGGGAGGGCCTGCGCGGTGGCGGCGGTGTCGGGACGCCGGTGAACATGCTCGGTAGAAGGCGAGGAGGTGGGCGTAGTCGCTGCGGTCCACCACTCGCGTTGGAAGTTCCCGGCCGGAACGTGTGCCGATCACGTCGGCGTGGGCGGGCGTGCGTTCCCACGAGCGCGCCGCCAGATCCGCTAGGCGCTGGGCCCGGGCCTGCTCGGCCGGTGTGAATTCCCCGTTGCTGCGGTGCACCCGGAACATTCCTCCACCGGGCGCGGGCACGGCGATTGTGTGCTGGTCCTCCTGGATGCGGACGTTCGGTTCGCACCAGTCCACCGCGACCTCGCCGAGTAGCACGGCCAGTCCACGCCGCAGTTCGGTCCGCCCGGTGACCAGTCCCGTGGCGACACTCAATGCCCGCGTCGGTATGTCATCAAGCTCGTGCACCTCAGCGCGCGCCACACGGACGCTGGTTCCTCCGGCAACCCGCACGGCCCGCAGGAGGTCGCGACGACGTACCCCGGATGGGGCGTGCAAGAGAATCTCGTCCACCGCACCTTCGGTGGTGGGGTGCACTTGCACGGTGCGGATGTCGGCGCCGAGAGCGGCAAGTGCGGCAGCGACTTCGGCCAACTGGCCGGGCGCATCGACCACGCCGGTGCGCACGCGCCACAGCACCGGTTTTCGGTCGGGTTCCGCTTCGCGTACCTCCAGCGGCCGCTGCGTCTCCGACGCTGTTGCCGGGGCCGCCCCACCACTCGATGCGCCGTTGCGGCTCGCCGCGCCGACGGTCACTGCGGCCAGCGCTGACAACGCGGCGCCGATGAGCGCTGTTGCGGTCCCGCCACCGGCCGCCGCCCACACGAGTCCGGTCATCCAGACAAGCACGCCCACGAAAACGTAGCAGCCCCGGCCGTGCGCTCGTACCCAGCGCACAAAGCCTGTCTGTCGCATCCAGCGCATGCTCCGAGGATCGCCCCTCCCCGTTTCCCTGGTTTGAGCTCGGTGTTACACGCGAGTCACAACCTCCGTGCGGCTTACCGGAACGATCCGCAGGGACCGGCGAGAGCGGCGGGGACACGCGCCGCCTGGAAGGGTTGGCGGCTGACGGGGCCTGAGTGAAGGGCGGTTCTGTCGGCGGCAGAGTGGGACGAGTCGCTGCGCTCGGGATCGGCTTCCTACCGGGTTACTGGACGATCTTTCCACGACGAGGTTTTCGTCGCGCGAAAAGGCGATGATCGATCGACCGGTCATCATAAACGCCCCTTGTCGGCTATTCGTTATTTCCGCTTAGACGCCGGAATCGCGATCGTCCATAATTTATGCTGGTTGCAAGTTGAGGTTCGTCGCAAACCTCGGGCAGTTGAGGGCAGCGAAGTCCGAAGTGGACTCGGCGGTTCAGTGGGGCGGCGCCGATCGGTAACTTGGCCGGACTGCGAAAAGGGCGGTTCGGAATTGGAAGACGCTGCCCACCCCGTCGGCATTGGGCTTCACTCCCGGGCATCTGCTTGGCTGCGTCTCCGGCGAGCTGGGGTTGCGCGAGTTCCTGGAAGCCCAGGGACACGAGCTGGTCGTCACTTCCGACAAGGACGGTCCCGACTCCGTTTTCGAACGTGAGCTGCCCGGCGCGGAGGTCGTCATCTCCCAGCCGTTCTGGCCCGCTTACCTCACCGCCGAGCGGATCGCCAAGGCGCCGAAGCTGAAGCTGGCTCTGACAGCGGGAATCGGGTCGGATCACGTCGACTTGGATGCCGCGATCGGGGCCGGGGTCACGGTCGCCGAGGTGACCTACAGCAACAGCCTCAGCGTCGCCGAGCACGCGGTCATGCAAATTTTGACCTTGGTGCGCAACTTCCTGCCCGCCCACGAGTGGGTGGTCAACGGTGGCTGGAACATCGCTGATGCCGCCTCCAGATCGTACGACCTGGAGGGCATGAATGTGGGAGTGATCGGCGCCGGTCGCATCGGCCAGGCCGTGCTGCGGAGATTGGCCCCGTTCGGCGTGCGGTTGCACTACTTCTCCCCGATGCGACTGCCGACGGATGTGGAACACGAGCTCGGGACGGCCTTCCATCCCGATGCGGGCTCGCTCGCTAGGTCGGTCGATGTCGTTTCATTGCACGCGCCGTTGCATCCGCAGACGTACCACCTGTTCGACCGCGAGATGATCAACTCGATGCGCCGCGGCTCGTACATCGTCAACACCGCACGAGCCGAGATCACAGTTCGAGACGACGTGGTCGAGGCATTGGAAAGCGGTCAACTGGCCGGCTACGCAGGGGATGTCTGGTACCCCCAGCCACCGGAGACCGACCACCCGTGGCGCTCGATGCCGCACCAAGCGATGACGCCGCACGTGTCGGGCACGACGCTGTCGGCGCAGGCCCGCTACGCCGCGGGTACGCGGGAGGTCCTCGAGGACTTCCTCGCCGGGCGCCACATCCGGGAGGCGTACCTGATCGTCGAAGGCGGCGAACTGGCCGGTACAGGCGCGAAATCGTATACCGCCGGTGCGGGCGTCGAGGCCGGTCGCGGCGCGTAGTCGGCGTACGACTTCGGAGAAATGCCGGTCCGGTTATTGGCGTAGGCGGCTCGCGACTGCGGGCAGGGCGCTTCCGTGCCAGGAGCGAAGGACGGGAAAATGACCGATCTGACTGTGCTTCCCCACTACGACATGGAGGCCTGAATGGGGTTGACCAGCTCGACCTCCCAGGGCGAGTACCCCGAGCAGCAACCGGTGCTGACTCCGCTGACCGAGTCGGCGGTGTTCCTGGTTCTGACGATCGACGACGGTGGCGAGTCCGCCGTGCGGGACCTGCTCGCCGACCTGGCCGGTTTGCAGCGTGCGGTCGGGTTCCGCTACCCGGAAGGTGGCCTGGCCTGCGTCGCGGGCATCGGATCGGCGGCCTGGGACCGGTTGTTCGCCGGTCCCAGACCTGCCGAGCTGCACCGGTTGCCCGAGTTCGAAGGACCCCGGCACCGGGCGGTTTCGACTCCCGGCGACGTGCTGCTGCACATCCGCGCGCGGCAGCTGTTCCTGTGCTTCGAACTCGCCGCACAGGTAATGGCTCGGCTGCGCGGCTCGGCCACGGTGGTCGACGAGGTGCACGGGTTCAAGTACTGGGATCAACGCGACTTGCTCGGCTTCGTCGACGGCACTGAGAACCCGAGCGGTGGGGCGGCTCGAGCGGCGGTGACGGTCACCGCCGAGCAGGACCCCGCGTTCGAGGGATCGAGTTACGTCGTCGTGCAGAAGTACCTGCACGACACCGGCGCCTGGAATGCGTTGTCGACCGAGGAGCAGGAACGGGTGATCGGGCGTACGAAGCTCGACGACATCGAGCTTGACGATGCCGCGAAGCCCCCGAACTCGCACATCGCTGTCAACACGGTCAACGGTCCGGACGGCGAGGAACTGCAGATCGTGCGCGACAACATGCCCTTCGGACGAGTCGGATCGAGCGAGTTCGGCACCTACTTCATCGGGTACGCGAGCGACCCGGCGGTCATCGAAACGATGCTGGACAAAATGTTCGTCGGCTCCGGGCCCGGAACGCACGACCGAATCCTGGACTTCTCCACGGCGGTCACCGGGTCGTTGTTCGTCGTGCCGACCGCCGATTTCCTCGCTGATCAGCCTCCGGTGCCGGAAGCCCGGCCCACGAACGAAGCCGACACGTCGTTGACGATCGGGGGTGCTTGACCGGCGCAGGTGCGTGAGCCCGGAGATCGGCCGAGTGCTCGTCCGCCATGGGGCGGCGAACCTGGGCAACGCGGGTTCGAGCACCGGCGGGGACGGCGAGGTCTCCTGCGGCGTACTCCGGATGCGGAGGCGTGGTCCGCGGCGGACCTTTTCCGCGTGCGCGGCCACCTCGATGCGGAGGCATTAACATGCTCGGTGAGGTCGGCTTCGTGCTTGCGCTCGTCGGGGTCGTGGTGCTGGTCGGCAAGATCAGCGGACGGACGCAGCTGCCGGGCCGCGGTCCTGCTCACGGTGATCGGCCTCGTGTACGCCGCGCTACCGGGACCGAAGTTGCGGCTCGAGCCGGAAGTCGTGCTCGACGTGGTGCTGCCGCCGCTGCTCTACCACGCTGCGCTCAGCTCCAGCCTGTTGGCGGTGAGAAGCCGTCTCCGCGCTGTCATCAGCCTGTCGGTGCTGCTCGTGCTCGCAACGGCGTTCGCGGTGGGCGGGCTGGTGGCGTGGCTGGTGCCTGCGGTTCCGCTGGCCGCGGCGGTCGCGCTGGGAGCGGCGGTTGCGCCTCCGGACCCCGTCGCCTCGCTCGCGGTGGGACGGCGCGCGCGGCTGCCCGCGCGGTTGTCGACGTTGATCGAAGGCGAAGGTCTGCTCAACGACGCGACGGCGCTCACGGTGTACCAAGTCGCGGTAGCCGTCGCCGTCGGTGGTCAGTTCTCCTTCGGCGCTGCCACGGGCAGCTTCCTGCTGGCCGCACTGGGCGGACTGTCGGTCGGTGCGGCGGTGGCGTGGCTGGTGCGACTGTCCCGGCTGTTGCTCACCGACCCGCTGTCGGTCAACGTGATCTCGTTGGCGACACCCTTCGCCGCCTACGTCCTAGCTGAGCTGTGCCGGACGTCGGGGCTCCTTGCCGTGGTCGTGGCCGGTCTGGTCATCGGGCACCAGAACCCGCGGCTGCAGACCGGCGCTAGCCGCCGGCGGCACGGCGACCGAGCGTGCCCCGGGCGTCGCGCAAGAGTGCGCAGACCCGGTGCAGCAATGATTTCCGTTGATAGATTCGAGTTATCGGAGCATCGAAAGTAGCTTTTGGACGCACTGGTCGAGATGTGTTGCACTTCGTTTCAGCAGAAGTTGCCCGTGCTGAGCATTCGATCGTTTCAAGGGATTTTCGAACGCCCGCTGCGCCCGCTACGAACCGGTCGTGGGCGCCGGTATCGGAACGGGCGCAGCGGCAACGGGTCGTGGAGGCGTTTTACTCGACCCCGCTGCCCGAGCGACGAGGAGGTGTGCTGTGCCGTCGTGGCGAGTGCGCGATTTCCATGGTGATGACCTGGACCAGGCGATCCACATCTGGGATCAGAGCCGGGAAGGCACCGAACCGGTGTTCTCGGCTGCCGAGGTGGTCTCGATCGCGCAGGCCGGGCATCCGGCGATGGTCGCGGTCGTGCAGCAGGACGTCGTCGGCATGGCGGCGGCCAAGGTGGAGGGCGAGCGGGCGTGGCTGGCGCTGTTCGCCCTCGACGCGCGGTGGCGCAACCGGGGCATCGGCAGCGCGCTGCTGGCTGAACTCGAAAAGCGGCTGCGCGCGCACGGGGTGCATCGCATCGCCAGCTTGGTGCCCGAAGGAGCCGCCGGGTCCAAGGCGATGATCAACTCGGGCTACCGGCCGCGCACCGACCTGACCTACTTCGAAAAGGTGGAGGAGCTCGACCCAGCCGACTTCGACGTGCTGGAACACCTCGGCGGCGGCCTTCTCCCACCCGGCCGGTGGGACGCGCTGGCCGGGATGCGGCGGGAGAAGGACGTCATCGAACGCCGGGTCGTGCTGCCGATCGCCCATCCGGGACCGGCGGAACGGCACGGTGTGCTGCCCCCGAAAGCCATCGTCCTGTTCGGACCTCCGGGTACCGGCAAGACCAGCTTCGCCAAGGCGGTCGCTTCCCGGCTGAACTGGCCGTTTGTGGAATTGTTCCCGTCCCGCTTGGCCGCTTCCTCACCGGACGGGTTGGCGGCTTCGCTGCGGGAGATCTTCGCGCAGCTGGAGGAGCTCGACGACCTCGTCCTGTTCATCGACGAGGTCGAAGAGATCGCTGGTACGCGTTCTGGCCCGGCAGCGGGTCCGGCCCATGGGGTGACCAATGAGTTGCTCAAGCTCATCCCGGGTTTCCGCGAACACGACCACCGCCTGCTGGTCTGCGCCACGAACTCCGTGAGCTCGTTGGATCACGCTTTCCTGCGGCCCGGCAGGTTCGACTACATCATCCCGGTCGGGCCACCGGATCCTCCCGCGCGGCGAGCGATCTGGTCGCGCTATCTCGGACCGGCGCGGGACAACGTCGACCTGGATCTGCTGGTGCAACGAACGGAACTGTTCACACCGGCCGACATCGAGTTCGCCGCGCGCCAGGGCGCCCAAGCCGCGTTCGAGCGCGACGTGCTGGAACACAGCGGTGAACTCGCTGTCACCGCGGACTACCTGCAAGCGATCGCCGACGCCCGCCCGACGCTGAGCGCCGATGCCATCGCGACGTTTGAGCAGGATATCGACGCATATACCCGGCTGTAGGACGGCTGATCACGTGACGAAGTTGATCGTGCCGGTGATGGAAGAAATACGAACCTGCGCGGGTGGCATCTTCGGTTTTTCGGGCGCTGCTACTGGAAAAGTAGGCATCAATGGTGGGTGCAGGTGGCTGAAATGCGTTACCTTCGTTTGATCCTGGTGCTGGCCACGGGAGTGGCTCTCACGATTGCAATTGGCGCGCTGGTCCTACCGGGCGGGCAAGCGTCGGAATGGGTTCAGGTCGGATTGGGTGGCCTGTTCGTTGTGCTGATGTGGTTGAAACACCGTCTCGATCAGAAGGTGCGGGATCTGAAATCGCATCTGCAGGACGTCGTAGTGCGTTGTTCAGAAGGTGCCGCGCTACCGGCGCACCCTGGTCGTGACATTGGTCGGGTCGAGGTCGGGAGTCGTCATTAGGTCGGTGACATGCTGGCTTCGACGTGGTTCGCTCGCGACAGCTCGGTGTTGAATTATCGCGATCCGGCAACTGCGTGCTACGCCGAGTACCTTGCACGTGTGTGTGGACGCCGTAGATTGGGCAGCGTGGAGTCGCTGGAGCATTCGTCATCATGAGTCGCGCGGGCATTCAGTGCGTTGGCGGTGGCGTGACGGTGGCTGATGCGATGTTGCATGCACCCAAGGTGTGCGGTTCGGCGACGACGGTTGCTCAGGCGCGCGAGATTTTTGAAGACGACCACGTGCACGCGGTGCTGGTCGTCGACGGTGGTCGGCTGCTGGCTGTGGTGGAGCGGCCGGACATCAGCTCGATGTCTCCGCAGGTTCCGGCATGGTTGAGCGGGCGGTTGCAGGGGCGGGTCGTTCGTCCTGATGCTGATCTGGACGCTGCCTGGAGCGTGATGACTGCGGATCAGCGTCGGCGCCTGGCCGTCATCGATGATCAAGGCATGTTGCGTGGGTTGCTGTGTTTGAAACGCACGGGTCTCGGCTTCTGTTCCGATGCGGATGTCGAAGCACGTGCCAGCGAGCGTCGCGCGAATGCGACTGCCCTGCGGGCGGACCGGTAGTGCGCGCGTTTTCGCTGTGGTCGGGCCTGTTGTCTGCGCCGATCCGGTTCGTTGCGCGGTGCTAAATCACGACACTGGCGAGGGTGGCCGCGGTGGCGGACGCTAGCGCGGTGGCCCAGCCGTGTGGCCACAGTGGAGTGGAACCGAAGAAGGTGCTGACTCCCGGGGTCTGCACGGCGAGGGCCAAGGCTGCCGTGGACGCGAGTGCCGCGGCGGCTACGAGGGGGTTCGACCTCGTAGCGCCAAGGTTTGGCCGAGCTGTGCGCCGATCAGTGCCACCAGCGCGACTGTGGCGGCGTTTCGGGCGGTGCCGGTCGCGCGGCCCCGCGAACCACGCCGCGCTCGCCGCGGCCTCCCAAGGCTGAAGCCTCCGGACACCCTGGGGCGGTTCAAGCCTTGAACGGCTTTCGCGCTGTCGCGATGATTTCGGTGGCCTCCGCCAGTCTGTACGTGTGTCATGCGGTCCGATGACCGCAGCGCAACCCGCAACTACTACGTTCGGAGAGAAGCTGTTGTCCGACACCACATGCCACATGTCGATCTCGCTCGACGGCTTCGTCGCCGGACCCGAGCAGAGCCGAGACGATCCGCTGGGCAAGCGCGGCCACGAGCTGCACGGTTGGCACATCGGCGACCCGCGCGCGACTGAAGCCGACAAGACGGCCGACAGGTGGCTGATGCGCCCGCGCGGCGCCTATGTCATGGGCCGAAACATGTTCGGGCCGATCCGAGGTGAGTGGAACGAGACGTGGGACGGATGGTGGGGACCCGAGCCCCCTTATCACGCCCCGGTGTTCGTGCTCACTCACTACGCCCACGAACCGATCGAGATGGAGGGCGGGACCACCTTCCACTTCGTCACCGAGGGCTTCGACACCGCTCACGCGCAGGCGCTCGAAACCGCCGACGGCAAGGGTGTGGACATCGCCGGTGGCGCTTCGACGGTTCGACAGGCACTCAACGTCGGCGTGATCGATGAACTCACCCTCGACATCGCACCCGTCCTGCTCGGCAGCGGCGAGCGCTTGTTCGAGGGCGTCGAGACCTTCGGTTTCGAGCCCGTCGAGGTGCTCCACTCGCCGCTGACCACCCATATCCGCTACCGCAAACGCGACGACGCCGATTGAGCAGCAACTGGGCTTTCGCGCGTCACGATCGAGGAACGGCGGATTCCGATCATCGTCGCCACCCGGCGCTGATTTGATACGGGTCAGTCCAGCGGATGGCCGCAGCGATGCCGGTGGCCGCGCGGTGCGGGGGCGGGCGTCGCTGCGTGTCTCGCTGGAAACGGGGCACACCCGCAGCGACGCCTCAGCGGAATGTGCGCCGCAGCCAGCAGCTTCGGTATCCGTGGCCGCCGGCGACGTAATGAGCTTGCGGTTGTGCTGGGGCAGTTGCAGGAGACCGACGCCGGTGACATGCCGGTTGCGGTCAACGTCGGCAACCGGCTGGTGCTGCCGGTCTTGCACAGCGCCGTGCGCTTCCACCGCGGGCAGTCCTATCTTGAGCTGCGCGCCTCCGATCTTCCCGCCGAGTAGCCGGCATCCGTCCGAACAGGACTCAGGCGCGCCTGATCGCGGGGTGGTTGGTCACCGGCGCCGGTGGCGTGTAGCGTCCAGGGTGGTCGTTGTTTCTGGGTTCGTGTTTCGCGCATGCTCGCAGGATGTTGATGCGGGCGAGCTGCTGTCTTTGGTGTAGCTGGAGTTGAGCCGCCGTCTGAGATCCCCGGCCCGGGGCTGCCGCGCGGTGCGGTGTCCCGTGATTCCTCTAGCTCCCGAATGGAGACGTACATGACTCAGGGAACCGTGAAGTGGTTCAACTCGGAAAAGGGCTTCGGCTTCATCGCCCCGGACGAGGGCGGGCCGGACGTGTTCGTGCACTACTCGGCCATCGACGGCACGGGCTTCCGCACTCTCGAAGAGAACCAGCAGGTGAGCTTCGAGGTCAGCCAGGGCCCCAAGGGCGCCCAGGCGGACCTCGTCCGCGCCATTTGAGGTTGCGCTGTACCCTCCCCGGCTCGCGCGCTGCGCGGGCCGGGGAACGGTCCCGTCGGCACCGTTCCCGCATCCGCCTGCTGCGTGCGGTTGAGACGTGTCGATCGGAGTTACCGCAGCAACACAGGCGCCGCCGCGATGCCGCTGCCCCGCAGGGCGCGTGAGCAACCAGCTGGTCGCCACCTGTTGCACATCGGAACTTTTCTTTCCTAGTCGAGCCCAGGCCTGGTGCCACGGGCCGATACTCGGCTCGTCAACGCGCCCTGTGGCCTGCAGCAGCGACGCTTTCCGCGTCGGCGCCAGGCCGTGGGGACCTTCCACCATGCATTGGAGGCCCGGTGCGGGCCATCATCTCTCACCCGATCACGACCACGGTCACGTTCACAGTGGACGGTGACCTCGCCGGCCCGGAAATCACCCGGCGGGCCGAGCAGCTCTGGCCACATCTGCTGACCGCGCCATCGGCCACGCTCGTGGACCTGGCCGCGGCCGCCAGCGTCGATGCCGCTGGGGTCGACCTCTTCGCGTCCGCACGCACCTACGCAATCCACTGAGGACTCGCGCTTCGCCCCGTCAACGCGACGCCCTGCGTGCACAGCGTGCTGCACGCGGCCGCGGCGGACGCACTCTCAGCAAGCAACTCCTGCACGGAATGCCCCACAGCCACAGCCAGCCACAGCGACGCGGCGGGCTCCTCGACGCCTCGTTGCGGGGTCGGCACCGACTTACTCCCGTCGGCTCCACGCGCTCAGTGCGTGGCCCTCTGTCCTGAAAGGACTGACTCATGCCTCCTTCTTCCCCCGTTCACTCCAGCAACCGGACTCGGAACGGCCCCGCCGGCGTCGATCGGCGCAGCACGCCGCAGCGTCCCGGCGCATGCCCGCCCGCCGGACATGGATCCAGCACGCTGAGGCCCGTCGCTCCCGTCGCGTTCCTCGAACCTGACCGGCCCCGCAGCACCCCGAGCCCTCGTCATCACCGGCAGGCAGACCGGAGCGACGGCACCATGCACCGGCTGCGCACCCCGTTCACCACCGATGATGACCGTGATCGGTGATCGACGGCACCACGTTCATATCCTGGTGGCATGAGCGGAGCTCTGCCGACGCGCCCATGCTTCGATCAAGCCACGGTTGCGGGCCTGGGTTCGCCTGGCCAGCGCGATCGGGTTCGCCGCCTCCTGGGCCGTGCTCATCGTCCTGGTCCCAGCGGGCGGTCCACCGACAACGGTCGCGGCGGCGGTGTCACCCAACTGGGTGAAAGGACCGAGTGCTCCTGGTCGTAGCGGTCATTTGCGGCACCATGGGGCGCTCAACGCGCGGAGAGGAGAAGCGTCATGAGCGCACCCGCTGAGCACCCGCTTGAGACGCTGTACCACGCCCGCGATGCGCTTGAAGCGGCCGTCAATGCCGTACGCGAGCAGACAACCGCCCAGGTCAGCGACGAGCTGTGCTGCTACGCGGCAGTGGACACCTCGATCCTGTACGAGTTCCGGCACCTCGTGAGCGTGCTGATGACCAAGCTCGACACCAGCCGCCCGGCGGTGTATGCGGCACACGGCGAGATGCACGAGATCATCAACATGTTTGATCAGGTGATCGGGTATATCGAACGGCACCAGCCGACCATCGCCGCTCTACGCAAGACCGACGAAGCCAGGTGGCTCTCCCCGAAGGCCGGGCTACCGCTGTAGAGACATCCTCGCCGCCGGGGTCTGCTGCGTGTAGCGGACGGGGAGCTCGTTGACCCCGTTCAGCCAACCGGAGCGGGAGCCGCTTGGCCTCACGGGCACGGCGGAGGTCCGGGCCCGTGTCGGCGACGGCTTCGAAGAAGACGCATTGCTGCGCATTCGGCTGGCCGGGCGCACGGCTGAGCTCATCCAACAAGAAGTTCAGCGATGATGGGCCTCCCTAGGCGTTGTATTTGGTCCATTTGCTGGCAGTGCGAAATCCGCCAGGTTCCGCAAAGTACTTTGATGGGTTTGTCGTCAGCGCTCCGATGCGATGAATTCGTCGACCAGCGCGGTTGCCTCGCTGGCGGTCCCGATCAAGGCTGCGTGCATCATGCGCACCTGGAGGTCCTGTCTGATCATGTAATCGAGGAAGGCCGCTTCCCGTGGTGGCCCTGCGTCTTTGAGTCGTCTGATGTCTTCGGCGTACTCGACGGTCCGCGGGTACGCGATCCGCAGGAGTTCGTGCAAGAGCGGCATGGGCGTGTGGCCAACGAGCCAGCCTCGGGTACGGGTCCTCCAGTCGGGTTCGAAGCTGATTTTCATTCGTCGGGCGGCGGCTCGGTACCTGGGTGCGTTGAATTCCTCCAGCTTCGCGTAGCCGACCCAGAACGGTCCCGAGTCGCATCCTCCGGCGCGGGCCGCGAGCAGGGTCATCGCGCTGCGGGCGAACTCTCGGTTGGCCAATTCGAGGCGGAACCCGTCGGCGAAGTCCGCGAACTTCATCTTCTTGCCTCCGATCGTGGTGTGCCCGGTCAGCCTGCGTCGATGACTTCGCGCGCGGCTCGGATGCCTGATTGCAATGCACCTTCGAAGTAGCCGATGTGTTCGGTGGCGGTTTCGGTGCCGGCCCAGTGGATCCGCCCGACGGGTTCACGGATGGTGTCGCCGTAGCCGGTCACGATGCCGGGTGGCATGTGGGCGCCGTAGCCGCCCTCGGCCCACTCGTCCCGGATCCAGTCGTAATCGACGTACTCGATCGGAGACGCGGCGTCTTCGCCGAAGTAGTGGACGAGGTCCTCGATGACGGCTTCGCGACGCTCGTCGACGCTCAGCTGGCTGTACTGCACTGCATGCTCGCCCTCGATGAGACCGACGAGAACCCCGACGCTCTCGTTCTGGAGCGTCTGGTCGAAGACGAGCGCCAGGGCGCGGTCGGTGCTCATGGCCGCGCCGCTCAACCCGCGGTGGCGCCAGAAGGGTGTCGGGTAGGCGATGTGCATCTTGATCACCAACCCCATCGGCATGCGTTGTTGCAGTCCGGCCCGCCGTACCGGCAGTGCGGGGCTGAAGGTGATGCGGTTGGTGACCGATGGCGGGGTAAAGTCGATTGCGGGTTTGCGCCTCGATGGTCCGCTCCAGCTCGCGAACCCTAGGCTCGAGCTCGCACTTTCCGCACCGTTCCGCCGGCACGCCGGGAAGTCCATCGGAATCCACTTAGGACTGCGTGCGCCAGGGCCTGCGCGGCCGCACGCAACAGGGGGGCTGGGTCCGTACGGAGCCACACTGCGCCTCGGTGGCGGCGCATCGGCTCCTGTTGGGAGCGCGAGAACTGCGACGGCCGCGTTGTCGGTCCAGCAACGATGCTTGGCGGCTGCGTGTGCCAGCAGTTATGCAGCGTGCCAGGACTCGGAGGCGGCACTTGCCGTAGCAGGATGTCGGCTCGTTGGGAGAGGTTGTGGATGCGGCTGGCTTTGGCGCAGGTCGATACGGCGCTTGGTGATGTCGAGGCGAATTCCGGTGCTGCCGAGGCGGTCGTGCGGCAGGCGGCCGAGCGCGAGGTCGAACTCGTGGTCTTCCCGGAGCTGAGCTTGCACGGTTACGCACTCGGGAAACTGCCCGATGACCGGTCGATCGCGGTGACCGATGATCGGGTTGCGCGGTTGTCGCGCTTCGGGCCGGACGTGCTCGTCGGCCTGCACGAGGACGGCCGTCTGCGGCGGTACAACTCGGCGACCTACTGCGCTGATGGCCACGTTCTGCACACCCATCGCAAGCTCTACTTGCCGAACTACTTGAGCTGGGAAGAGCGCAAGCACGCCAGCCCTGGGACGGCGCTGCGCGCCTACGAGACGCCGCACGCACGGATGGCGACGTTGGTCTGCAACGACGCCTGGCAGCCCGTATTGCCCTGGCTGGCCGCCCAAGACGGTGCGGAAGTGCTGTTGGTGCCGGCCAACAGCGCCTCCGGTGTGGCGCCCGGTGCCGTCGACACCGAGTCGTATTGGCGCGACTTGCTGCTGTTCATCGCGCGAATGCAGCAGTGCTGGGTGGTGTTCGTCAACAGGGTCGGTGACGAGGCAGGTGTTTCGTTCTGGGGCGGATCGAGGGTGCTCGATCCGTGGGGCGAGGTGGTCGCCGAGGCACCCCGCTGGGATTCCGCGCTGACCGTTGTCGACATCGAGGTGCAGGCGGCGCGGAGGCGGCGCCGAGAGATGCCGTTGTTGCAGGAGTCCCGGTTCGGCTTGGTGTCGCGGGAGGTCAACAGGTTGCTGGAGGAAGGCGCGGATTGATCGCCGTATTGCCGGGCGAGCAACGAGCGTTGTCAACGACCGGGTCGGGTCCCACAGTGGTCGGCGTGTTCGACCTCCATGTGCATGCCGCACCGGACGTGACGCCGCGCCGGGCCGATGACCGGGGCGTGGTGGCCGCTTACGCGGCTGCGCGATTCACCGGTTGCGTCCTCAAAGGACACTACGAGTCTACGGTCGGGCGCGCGGTCGCAGCGGGCCGCGGGCAGCCGGTGCGCGTGTACGGCGGCATCGCGCTCAACCAGCACGTCGGTGGCGTCAATCCCGCTGCAGTGGCGGCATACCTGGACGCAGGTGGCCGCTTCGTGTGGATGCCGACGGCCGATGCGCACACCCAGCGGTCGGCGAGATTGCCCAGCCTGTGCGGTACCCGTCCGGAGCTGTCGGGCCATAGCTACGCGCTCCCGCCGGTGGATCCGTCCACCGCCGACGACGCGCGGGCGATCTGCCGGCTGATCGCGGAAGCCGACGCGGTGCTGGCGACCGGCCACATCAGCGGGGACGAGGCGGCCTGGCTGGTTCCCACGGCCCGGCAGCAGGGGGTGCGCAGGATCCTGCTGACCCATCCGAGCTACACCGTGCCCGCCATGACGGCGTCGCAAGCGACGGCCCTGATCGCGCACGGGGCGCTCGCCGAGATCACGACGTTCCAGCTGCTGCACCAGACCGGGTGCACTCCGGAAATGCTGGCGGCGTTCGCCGACGAGGTCGGGCTGGCCAACGTGGTGCTGTCCTCGGACGCCGGCCAGCAGGACTCGCCGAATCCGCCCGAGGCATTGGAACTGCTCGTCGACGTGCTCACCGGGCAGGGCCTCGACCGCGGCGCGCTGCGTGCCTGCGCGGGCGAGCGGCCTGACGCACTGGTGAGCCGCTAGCACCATCGGCAGCTGACTTCCGCGCGCAGCCCGAGACCTCGCCACCTCACCGGAATCATCGAGATCGCTCCGCAACGGCGCACGCGGGGCGTCGAACCCGGCGTGGTGCTCGACGAGGTTCGTCCAGCGGCGCGACCGCGGGAAGGAATGGGCGGGAACCGCCTATCGGCTCCGGCCGGACGTCTGCTCCGGACATTTCACTCCGAACTGGTGCGTGCGGCATGCCGATCAGCGAGGAGCTTGCCGTTGCTCGGGTAGCAACGATGGTTGCCCGCGCCACGTGCGGCTTCCACTATTCCGGCCATGAATCAGGAAAGCTCGTCCAGCGTTCACCGCGCGGCGGCCATCCTGGGGGTCTTGGGCTCGGTGGACGCTGCCGAACGGGGCAGCCTCGGAGTGGTCGAGATCGCCCGCCGCGTGCGGAGGGAGAAGACCCAGATCTCCCGTGCGCTGCGGGTGCTCGAAGAGACCGGGATGGTCGCCCGCGATCCCGAGACGCTCGGCTACCGGCTGGGCTGGCGGATGTTCACGATGGCCGCCCACGTCGGCCAGCAGCGGTTGTTGGCCGAGGCGCCGCCGGTGCTGCGCAGCGTCGTGTCGGTGACCAAGGAACGTGCGCACTTGACCGTGCTCGACGGCGACGGTGCGCTGACCGTGATGTCGGAGAGCCCGATGCGCGCCGTGCAGACGGCGGGCTGGGTGGGCCGGGTGACTCCGCTGCACACCACCTCGTCCGGCCGGGCGCTGCTGTTCGACCACGACGATGACGAGATCAGGGACCTGCTCGACGACGCCGTGTTCGACCGGGCGGGCCCACGCGCCCCGCAGGACGCCGAGGATGTGATCTCCCGCGTGCGCGAGGCCCGCGCCCGCGGCTACGCCCTGGTGCACGAGGAGTTCGAAGAATGCCTCGTCGCCGCGGCCGCACCCGTGCGCGATTTCCGCAACCGCGTGATCGCAGCGCTGAACGTTTCCGCGCCGAAGTTCCGCGTCCGGGCCGTCGCGTCCGTCAACGCCATTGCCGACGGCGCCCGTTCCACCCGCGCCATGCACGACGAGCGGACGTGGAACAGCCTGCTGGAGCGGGTCATGGCCGATCGCGCACGTCGCACCGAACTCGGCCGTTCCGAGATCACTTCACCGTGGGACATCGTACGGCTTGACCTGGACGACAACACCGACGGCTACGTCGGCACGGAGCTCTACCGCGCCCCCGGCTTCGGTTCCGGCGTCACCCTGGAATCCGCCGACATGCTCCTGCGGTTCTCCCCCGAAGCGGTGGCGCACCGCATCGCCCCGCGCCCGCTGCTGGTGGTCCACGGCAGTACCAACGAACTGCACAAGCCCGAAGAGGCCCGCTCCCTCTACGCACATGCGGCTGAGCCCAAGCGGCTGGAACTCATCGACGACGCCGGACACACCGAGTTCATGTTCGACGAGCACCCGACCTTCTGCGGTCTCGTCGACCGGCTCGACGACTTCTTCGACGACGCGCTCGACCGCGCGCCGGTGGGCTAGGCGAGCACCCGCGGCATGGGATTCCTCGAATATCTCGCCGGAAACTGGACGGAGGTCCTCGGGGCGACGACCGCGCACGCTGTGCTCGTCCTCGAAGGGCTCGGCCTGGCGGTGCTGATCGGAGTGCCGGTGGCGGTAGTGGTCTACCGCACCGACGCCCTGCGCGCCGCGGTGCTCGGCGCCACCGCGCTGCTGCTGACGATCCCCTCGTACGCGTTGTTCGGCCTGCTCATCGCACCGCTGGGGCTAGGCAACGCGCCGTCGATTGTCGCGCTCACCATGTACGCGCTGTTGCCGGTGGTGCGCAACACGATCGTCGGCCTGCGCGAAGTCGATCCGGCGTTGGTCGAATCCGCCACCGGCATGGGGATGGGCCGCCTTCGACGGTTGCTCGGCGTGGAATTGCCGCTCGCGTGGCCGGTAGTGCTCACCGGGATGCGGGTGGCCGCCCAGTTGCTGCTGGGCATCGCCGCGATCGCCGCGGCGGTCAACGGACCCGGTCTGGGGAACCTGATCCTTGACGGGTTGGCCAAAGCGGGCACGCCGTTCGCGATCTACCTGACCGTGGAGGGCGTGGCCGCCATCGTGTTGCTGGCCGTGCTTTTCGACTCGCTGTTCGCCGTGCTGAACCGACTCACCACGTTGATGGGGTTGTAATGTCCGAGGCCATCCACGGATCGGGCGGCGAGGCCATGATCCGCCTCGACCGGCTCACCAAGTCCTACCCCGGCCGCCCGGAACCTGCCGTGCACGAGTTGACCCTCGACGTGCCCGCCGGTCGGATCGTGGCATTCGTCGGCCCCTCCGGGTGCGGCAAGACCACGACGATGAAGCTGATCAACCGATTGATCGAACCGACCGCGGGCCGGATCCACCTCGGTGGCACCGACGTCACCGAGGTGCGAGCGGACCGGTTGCGCCGCAAGATCGGCTACACCATCCAGCAGACCGGCTTGTTCCCGCACCGCACCGTCGCGAGCAACATCGCCACCGTCCCTCGCATGCTCGGCTGGGATGCGGGGTCCATCGCCGAACGTGTCGATGAATTGCTGAATCTCGTCGGGCTCGACCCGCAGCACTACCGCGGCCGGTACCCGAAGCAGTTGTCCGGCGGCCAGCAGCAACGGGTCGGGGTGGCCCGATCGCTCGGGGCCGACCCCGCAGTGATGCTGATGGACGAACCGTTCGGTGCGATCGACCCGCTGAACCGGGAGGCGCTGCAGAACGAGTTGCTGCGCATCCAAGCCCAGCTGCGCAAGACGATCGTGTTCGTCACCCACGACATCGACGAGGCGATCAAGATGGGAGATCGGATCGCGATCTTCCGCGACGGCGGCCGCATCGCCCAGTACGACGTCCCGGAACGCATCCTCGGCGAGCCCGCCGACGACTTCGTGCGGGAGTTCCTGGGTTCGGGGACCGCGGTCAAGCGGCTCTCGCTGACCCGGCTCGCCGACCTCGACATCCCGCGGTGGCCGACGGTCGATGACTCCGCCGAGGACGCCGAACGCGTCGCCGTCGCCACCCGAACCGACGAGGAATTCCTTCTGCTGCTGGATTCCGAACGCCGCCCGTTGGGCTGGCAACCTCGCAACCGGCCCGACGACCGGGACGCTGCTGTCCCGTTGATCTCGCCGCTGGGTCCGAGGCACACGTTGTTCGAGGCGTTGGACCAGATGTTGTCCGTCAATTCCTCGGCTTCCGTCGTCGTCGACGAACAAGGCCGTTCCCGCGGCGTCCTGCGCTCGACTCCATCCGGGAGCTGAGCAACGTCCAACGCCCCGGCCGACCGGACCTGCTGGAGGTGTCCTCGTGAGCGCGCTCGCGCAAGACACCGGCGGATCGGCGACGGTCGCGGCGCGTTCCGTCCGGTACGCGGTCACGCCGCTGGTCCTGGCCGCTGTGCTGCTCGCACTGTACGGCTACATCTCGGTCCAGCCGTTGGATTTGATCGAACAGCGCAGTCTGAACGTCGAGTACCTGCTCAGCCGCACCGCAAAGCACTTGGTGCTGACGGCGATCGTTACGACGCTGATCTTGTCGGTGGCCATCCCGGTGGGGGTGCTGTTGACCCGTTCTTGGGCGGGCAGGATCTCGGCGCCGCTGCTGGCGGCCGCGAACATCGGCCAAGCCGTGCCTTCCCTGGGACTGATAGCGTCCATTCGTTCCGCACGTTCGTGCTCGTACGAATCAGAACGGCCCCAGTAGCCGGTTTCCCGCCGCCTGCGGGTCCGTGCTGGTGATGAAGTCGGTAACCCGGACCAGAGCTTCCTCGTAGGTCATCTGGACCGTTCCCGCTTTGGCGGACAGCCGAGAGTAGTGATCGACTGTCTGTGAAAGAGGTGGATGATGGCGGCGTCGCGCCGGAGGTACACTGCCGAGTATCGCAATCACGCGGTAGAGTTGGTCCGTGAATCGGGTAAGCCGATTGCGGAAGTAGCACGCGATCTCGGAATTAACGA
>NZ_JADDUE010000012.1 GCF_016526145.1 Saccharopolyspora galaxeae | reverse complement strand
CAAGGACCTCCATCGTTCGGTGCGTGATGTGGTGATCCACACCGAACCTGGGGGTCCTTCCTATTCCAAGATCATCCAACCGCATGTTCCAAATTCACAACCTCCCGAGGCACTACAGCTACCGGCACCGCCACGCAAACCGCTCTGAATGATCTTCAATATCCATCGCCGCCGAAGAAGATTTCTTCGATGTGGTCCGCCGTGTCGGACACGAAGGTCAGCGGGTCGATGAACTCGTTGATGTCCAGGTTCATCAGCGGGATCGAGTGCCGCAGCACCACGTGCTCGCCCATGATGACCGCGCCGCACACGACGGAGGTCTCGCCGATCTCCGCGAGCAGCCGGTGCAGGTCCACATCCGCGACGCGGCCGCACACCGAGGCGATCTGCACCCAGTCCTCGCGCTTGTCCAGCTCCTCGCGGCAGATCATGATGACCTGGCTGCGGTGGTCCTCGTACTCGATGAGGATCCGGATCTCGTCGCCGGTGTCCTCGATGACCTTGTACTCGGAGCGGACGAAAGTGGCGATGTCGCCCCAGGTGGCCATGTTGCTCCTCAGCTCGTGATCGTTTCCGACACGAACGGTAGTGCATCGATCACGCCGCCCGGAACACGGCGACCGCGTGACACCGACTCCCGTTTTCTCCAGGAGTGAACGGACTGTTCGACCAATCTAGTGGGACCAACAGTCCGTTCACTCGGCCCGAGTCGCCCGGATCGAGCGATTCGCCCGTGTGTCGGCCGCACGGTTTCTCCAGGAGTGAACGGCCTGTTCGACCAATCTAGTGGGACCAGCGGTCCGTTCACTCGGAGCGGGCCGGGTTCGGTGCGGCTCCGCCACCGGCACCGCCGCGTTGCTGCTCGCGAACGGAATCCTCAGCGGTGCGCGGGGAATTCGACGACCTGCTGGTAGGTGGGGCGGTTCTGCCAAGTGGCCTTGTCCTGCGCGATGCCGCCGATCTTGTTGTGGATCAGCGAGTCGGCGCACCACTGGTCGCCGGGTTCGCAGTCGCCGTCGCCGGGGTAGGTCTGCTCGGGCGGTTCGGCGTCGGCCGCGGCGAGCGTGTCCAGCAACGTCTGCCGGCATTCGCCGAGATCCCCGCCACCGCACAACGTCTGCTTGCCGTTGACCTCGGGGAACCCGCCAGGCACGGGTTCGCCGAGCGCGCCGCGGATGTTCTTCGACACCTGCCCGTACCAGCCGTCCAGGAACGCCGAGCCCTGGTGCTCCTGCCCGACGTGCTCGCCCGGTTGGGCGTTCTGCCAACCGGAAGGCGACTCGTTGATCTGCTCGGCCTCGGTGAGCGCCCGGAACGCGTCCGGCCCGACCGCGGGTTCGAAGATCCCCCGCGTCAGCAGCGGCCACCACGCGTCCATGAGCTTGATCGCTTCGGCGTGCTCGTACTCGTGGCTGCCCGGTTCGGTTTCGGTGCGCTTGCCGCCGTCGGCGAGCCAGGCGCGCAGCGACTCGATCCGCCGGGCCGTGCCCGGGTCGTTGACCGGCGCGGATTCAAGCACTCGCAGCAGATCCGGCAGCACGCGCTCGGCCTTGAGGTCGGTCAGCGCCGCGTCCTCCATGGCCTTGGTGAGGTCGGCGCGATCGACGTCACCTCGCTCGACCAGGTCCCGCACCCGCGAGTCGAGCAGGTCGCCGCGCTGCACCGCGCCCATGTTCGGCAGCGCACCGGCGGTTCCGGGCGCTTGCTTGTTGTTCCAGCTGATCAGGTAGTCCTGATCGACGACCTGCGGATGCTGCTCGGGCGGCGTGTAATCCGCGGTGTTGGTGTCCGGATTCCAGCCGCGCCAGTCGAACCCCGACCGCACCGGCATGTTCGAGTCCACATCGGACGGACGGTGCGGGTTGTCGCCCGAGTTGAAGTAGGCGGTGTGCGCGGCGTCGGCGTAGAACCAGTTGAACGTGTAGTTCACGTCCTGCGCGGCCCGCTGGAACGCCTGCGGCGACGTGATCACGTTGGGGTCGTTGAACTTCTGGAAGCCGATGATGGAGTCCACCTCGTGCTTGAACGTGGAGCGCGCGGTGGTGTAGGCGACCGGTTTGCCGTCGATCGTGGCGCGATGCGTCACCGGCCCGTAGCGCGTGCGCAGCGACACCAGCCGGTAGGAGCCTTCCGAGGTGTCGTCGCCGAGGTTCGGTTCCCAGGAGTTGCGCCGCTCGACCCGCTCCATCGGCAGGCACTCGCCGCGGAACAGGTAGTGGCCGGAGTCCTTGGTCACCGGCCGCCCGTCCGGTTCGCACAGCTCGACGGCGTAGGTGTCGATCATGTCCTGCGCCGCGGTCGTCGCGCTCCACGAGTAGTCCTGGCCGCGGCCGAGCAGCGTGTAGAAGCTCAGGCCCGCGAACGACGCGCCCTTCGAGGAGATCCCCGGCCCCTGCAGCTCCTGCAAGGTCAGCAGCTGCGGGGCGAAATACCCGGTCTGCGGCCCGAAAACGGCCACCGGGTTGCCACTTTCGGTGTGCGCGCCGGAAACGGCCAGCGCGTTGGACATGCCGCGCGGTTCGGCCAGGTCCGCGGGCACCACGCCGTCGTCGAAGATGCCGCGCAGCGACTCCACCGGATCGAGGTCCGAAGGCAGCGGATGCTGGCGGGATTTCGGTTTGTCGGCACCGCTGTCCG
The DNA here is from genome assembly GCF_016526145.1 of Saccharopolyspora galaxeae. Taxonomy (GTDB): domain Bacteria; phylum Actinomycetota; class Actinomycetes; order Mycobacteriales; family Pseudonocardiaceae; genus Saccharopolyspora_C; species Saccharopolyspora_C galaxeae. The sequence goes on along the minus strand of NZ_JADDUE010000012.1, from coordinate 164,768 downwards.
GGTCGTTGGCCGAGCCGGTCGGGTCGAAGACCTGTTGCTGCGGAGTCACCGAGCCCGGATCCGGCAGCGCTTCGCCGCGCGGATCATCCGGCGTCGTCGCATACGGGAACTTCTGTCCGTTGTGGACGGTCGAGATGGCTTCCGGGTCGTTCTCCGCGCGGAAGGTGCGCCACACCTGTTCACCGCGCTCCGGGCCGAACTTCTCCTGCAACTCCATCCGGGCGACGGCGTGCTGCACCTCGTTGCCGCCTCCGCCGCCGAACTGCGCGCCGACCAGCGAGGCGAGCACGACGAGGTCGGTGAGCTTGAACGGCTCGATCTCGCCTTCGTTGGTGATCGCGTCGACGTGCCCGGTGGCGACGTACTCACCCGGGAAGGTCCGGTCGTGGTGCGCCTGCGCGATGTAGTCGTTGATTCCGTCCACGTAGGACTTCGCATCGGCGAGCGCCTGCTCGCCCGCCGGTCCTTCTTGCGCAGCCGAGTCGATCTGCTGCTGCAGCTCCTGCTCGGTGTACGGGGAGGTGGCGAAGAAGTCCTGCTCCAGCTTCCGGTTCGCCGCGGCACCGCCCGCGAACGGGGTCACCTCGCCGCGGCCCGCGCGGCGGAGCGCGTCCATCAGGAACAGCTTGTCCTCGGCGGTCGTGTAACCGGCGCCGAACGTGGTGCCGCCGCGGGTGCTGCCGTAGATGTGCGGGATTCCGGCGGTCTTGTCGCGGACCACCGTGACGTCCTCGCGCGGCTGGTAGCGGCGCTCGACGTCGTCCGGCGCCACGCCGAAGGAGTTGTCGTTGAAGAACTCGTTGATCGTGCCGGTGTCGAGCTGCTTGTAACCGGCGGCGAGGTCGTCGTACTTGCCGAGCTGGTCGTCGGAGTGCGGCGGCATCGTGCCCAGCAGCATGTGCCCGGCGAGGTCGGCCAGCGTCGCGTTGCCGTTCTGACCGGGCGGCAGCACGTGGTGGCACTGGTCGCCGCAGTAGTCCGGCGCGGGGTTGCGCACCGGGTCCGGCTGCGGGCTCGCGGTCGCGGGCGGAGCCAGGAGCAGAGCACCGAGCACGGTCCCCACGCTGAGCAAAGCGATGCTGCGGTGCCCTGTCATCCGATCCTCCCCGTCGATCTGCCGCGGGACGCTAATCGGCGGAGCCCGAAAATGAAAGGGTTTCACGTTCATTCTGGGCTGTTCGGGTGAAGGAGCAGCGGGGTGCGCTGCGCCGGATGCCGCTCGGCGCCGCATCCGAGGAGGCTGCCGGGTACAACCGGATCGCTCGCCGCCGCTGGTGCTTCCGGCATCCGTCGGCAGCTCGGCGCGGTCGGCGCCGGGAGATCAGCGGGGCTGGCTTCCGGAGTTCCGCAGGCAGGTCGGCACGGCTCGCACCGTGGCCGGCAGATCGACGCGGCTCGCGCTCGGGTTTTCGGCAGGTCGAGAGGCCCGGCTCAACCAGACCGCTCCTCCCCCGGGCCGAGCGGGAACGACTCGGACGGCAGGGGCTCGGAGTGCAGCGAATCGGGCGGCAGGGAACCGGAGGGCTCCGGCCGCGCAGGCTCGACCAGCTTGAGCCGCCGCCTGGCCCGCCGCTCCCTGCGCATCGCCACGGCCTCGCGCCACACCACCAGCACCCCGTGCGGCAGCAGGTCGAATCCGCGCCGGAACAGCCACGGCACGCCCTTGAACAGCAGCCACGCCAAGTGCTGCCAAGCCCGCACCCGCGCGCCGCCGGAGCAGCGCAGGCTCACCGGACACGGCACCGGGCACCCGGCGCCGGCCAGCGAGTCGGCCATCGCCCGCGCCAGCATCCGGTGCCCGAGTTCGGACGGGTGCAGCCGGTCCACCGCCCACGTCGCGAGGTCGTAGGCACCGGGCAGCGCGTCCAGGTCGACGCAGCACGCGCCGTGCCGCGCGACCACCGCGTCGATGACCTCGTTGACCTGCTCGATCCGTTTGCGCAGCGCGCGGTGCAGCGGCGCGGGCAACCGGAACACCCGGCCGTGGTCGTGGTACCGCGCGGTGACCACGAGTGCGCCTGCGCCGGTGAGCCCGCCGATCACCGCGTCCAGCTGCCCGCGCATCCGCGCCGGGTCGAAGTCCGAGCGCAGGGTGTCGTTCATGCCCACCACCAGCGCCACCGCGTCCGGCCGCAGCCGCAGCGCCGCCGGGTACTGCTCGCCGTGCACGTCCGCGACCCGCGCTCCGGATGTCGAGAGGTTCGTCAGCGCCGCCCCGCCGAGCGCGTCCGCGAGCAGCGGGCCGAATCCGCGCCACCCGCCGCCGGGCAGCTTGTCGCCGATGCCGAGGGTGGTCGAGTCGCCGAGCGCCACCAACGTCCGCACCGGGCGGGCGCCGGTGGCTTCCGTTCGCAGCTCGCTCACCCGCCCACCGTCGCCGCCGCAGGCTCACCTCGGGTGAGGAGACGGTGACCGGGCGGGGACGAACTGGGTAAATCTCACTGCGCGGATTCTGCGCAACACGTTCAGCTCGCCGCCTGCGCGCACTCCGCGGCGACCGCGATGTTGTGGAAGTAAGCGGCCAGGTTCGCCTCCAGGCTGCGATCACCGGTCGCCGCCCGGATGTGCTCGAGCAGGAAGGGCGTGGTCGCCGGACCGCTGATGCCGCGTTCCCGGGCGGCCTGCCAGGCTTCGGCAACGACCCGCTCGTGCAGTTCCGGGTCGAGCTGCGCGGGCAGCGGGACCGGGTTGGCCAGCACCGTCGCCGCGCGCAGCCCGAGCTTGCGGCGGGCGGTGAGCAGCGCGGCCACCTCGGCAGGAGTGTCCAGGCGGTGATCCAGCGCGAAACCGGAATCCGCGACGTAGAAGCCGGGGAACTGGTCGGTGCCGAACCCGACGACCGTGATTCCCAGCGTCTCCATCCGCTCCAGCGTCGCCGCCCGGTCCAGGATCGACTTCACGCCCGCGGTGACGACGGTGATCGGCAGCGTCGCCAGCAGCGGCAGGTCGGCGGATTCGTCGTAACTCGGCGGTTCTTCGATGCCGCCCGCGGCTCCGTGGTGCACCCCGCCGAGCCCGCCGGTGGCGAAGAACTCCAGCCCGGCCCGATGCGCCAGCCAGGCCGTGGCCGCGACGGTCGTGCCCGCGGACCTCGATTTCGCCCACAGCACGGGCAGGTCCCGCACGCTGGCCTTGGCCGCGTCGGTTCCGGCGAGCCGGTGCAGTTCGCCGGGGGTGAGCCCGACCTTGGGCACGCCGTCGAGCACGCCGGTGGTCGCGGGGACCACTCCGGCGCGGCGCAGCGATTCTTCGGCTTCTTCGGCGATTTCGGCGTTGCGCGGGCGTGGCAGGCCGTGCGTGATGATGCTCGTTTCGAGGGCGACCACGGGTCTGCCGTCGCCGACCGCCTCGCGGACCTCGGCGGAGATCGCCGGTAGTTCAGGACTCATGGCCGGGTTTCTAGCAGCCGCCGGGGCGCTGCGGGCCATGGTGTGCGCTGCGGCCGGACGCGTGCGCCGGGAAAGCCCGATACTCGTTTCGCTGGAAATTGCCGCGAAAACTTTGGAATATACCCACCGGCTGCCATTTGCCCCGCAACGGATGCACCTGCGAAAACAGCGCCGCAGTGGGATTCTTACCGGATTCGGCAAAACATTGCCGAAGTCCGGCAACTGCACAAACACCTGATCGAGCGAAAGATTTGTCCGCGCGCTGATCATATTCTGGTAACCATGTCGAACTCCCCCCGCGCGCGGGCGCTGGCTGCCGAGGTCCGGGCCGCGCGCAAAGGCAGCGGCATGTCGCAAGGGCTCGTGGCCGAACAGCTCGGGTGGAGCATCGCGAAGGTCAGCCGGATCGAAACCGCCCAGCGCGGCCTGACCGCAGCGGACCTCGCCGCGATCCTCGCGGTGCTGCGCATCCGCGGGCAGCGGCGCGAATACCTGCTGGGACTGGCCGAAGAACTGGACCACCCCGCTTGGTGGGAGGCGATGAGCGGGTTGTCCGCGCACGTGCGGGCCACCATCGACGCGGAACAGCGGGCCAGCCGCATCGCCGAACTCGCGCTGGCCTACGTGCCGGGGCTGCTGCAGATCCGCGCCTATTCGGAGGCGGTGCTCGGTGGAAACGCCGCGGAATCCCGCAACACCGACGAGGCGGCCAACGTCTGGCAGGTGCGCCAGGGCATTCTGCACCGCGCGGAGCCGGTCGCGTTCGAGGCGTTCCTGGACGAGTCGGTGCTGCGCAGACCCGTCGGCGGCCCCGCGGTCGCGGCCCGGCAGTTGCGGCACCTGGCCGAGCAGCAGGCCGAGCACGTCTCGGTGCGGGTGCTGCCCACCGAACTCGGCGCGCACATCGGGCTGAACGGCGCGTTCACGCTGATCGAGTTCGAGCACGGCATGACCAGCGTGCTGGTGCAGAGCCAGGAAACCGGTGCGCTGCTGGCCGAGCCGGAGGACGACGCCCCGTTCCGCGGCTCGCTCGCCGAGCTGGACCGGGTGGCGCTGGACGTGGCGGACTCGCGTCGGCTGATCACCACCCACGCCGAGCATTTCGAGGCGCAGGAGGAAATCGCGACACTCTGAAGAATCCCGATCCGATGTGGACGGTATTCGTCGCGCTCAGTACGCAACCGTGCCACCGGAACCGCTGAGCCGCGCACAGCACCCACGTTCTCCAGGAGTGAACGGACCGTTCGCCCAATCTAGCCGGACCAACAGGCCGTTCACTCGGGTCCACTTCACCCGGAGCGAGTGATGCGCGGGCGTGTCGGTTCTTGTGCTCAGCGGAGCGGCTGGGTCGGGGTTTCGCGAGGAGTGAACGGACCGTTGGACCAATCTATTGGGACGAACAGGCCGTTCACTCGGTGAGAGGTGGGGCGCGTCGCTGGTCGGGGTCCGCGACGCGCCCCCGTCGGTCTCCGTCGCGCGGTCGGCGGAGTTCGGCCGCTGCGGGCGGGAGACCGCCCCGGGCTCGTGCGGCGGGGAGGCGGGAGGCCGCTCGAGCCCGGAGAAGCCGCTAGTCAGATCGGGGCGTGCCGGGCGTCGGCTGCGTCGCGCGCAGAATCCCGTTGCACGCCGGGCAGGTCGGCGCCGCGAACCAGTCCACTTCGGACACTTCAGCGGTCAGCTCCAGCTGAGCGCCGCACACCGAGGTCGCCTCGGTTCTGCCACTCCACCGGCGCCCCCAGAAGGCGTGGCGCACCGAATCACTGCTCGGCCGCCAGAAGTGCCGCAACGATTCCTCAGCCATCCCCCGACCCCACTTCCGCGCACGACCGGCACGCATCGCGATCGAACTCCCCGTCCGGGCAAGCGCCGCGCCGCAGATGCACCGGCCCGTAGACGAAAGCACCGCAAGCCGACGGCAACGCCCCGCCATCGGTCCGCCGCACCACATGCCATCGCGAATCCACCGGGCCGCACGAAGCCGCCCACACCGAGTCCGTCATCTCGAAATCCCCCTGGTACCGACTGTCTCTGCCGTTACCGCACCAGGTAATCATCGACTGTTCCGGAGCCGCAAGAACGCTTTCGGGGGATCTTCAACTCCCGATCTGCTCGGCATATTCTGTGGTGCATGGCTGGTACCACCCCGAAGGCGCGAGCACTCGGCGCAGAACTCCGAACCGCGCGCGATGCCGCGGGGTTCAGCGTCCGCACATTGGCCACCGCGCTGGACATCTCACACGCGACGCTGTCCCGCTGGGAGACGGGCGATCGCTCGCCGAAGCCCGAGATGGTCGCGGCTTACCTGGCGAAAGTCGACGCACCCGCCGAACTCCGCAGCGAGCTGGTAGAACTCGCACGCAACCCGGACGGCCCGCACTGGCTTTCCGTGGGGATGCCGGAGCAGCAACGGCAACTCGGCGCCCTGGTCGACATGGAGAGCACGGCAACCGCGATGACGACGGTAGCGCCGAATCTGGTTCCTGGATTGCTGCAGACCGCCGACTACGCACGAGCGATCATGGTCGCTGGCAACGTCACCGGATCGGAAATTGCGACCCGCGTCGCGGTCCGCGTGGGACGACGCGAAGCGATCGTCCGGAAGAACCCTGTGCAAATGCAGGCATTCATCGGCGAGCCGGTCCTCATGCAAACCATCGGTGGCGCCGAGGTGATGGCCGATCAGCTCGCGAAGCTGCTGGATTTCGGGCAGCTGCCGAACGTGACGATCCGGGTCATGCCGACTCGTTGTGAGTGGCATCCCGGCCTTGAGGGACCCTTCCTGCTCATGGACTTTGCGGACCAGGGTCCGGTGGTCCACCTCGAGAATCGGGTTTCCGCTCTCTTCCTGCACGAGCCGAACGACATGCAGCAGTACCGGGACGCGGCCGAGGCCATCGCGGAGGCGTCGATGAGCGAAGCGGATTCGCGCGAGCTCATCGCGAAGTTGAAGGAAGAGAAGGAGTGAAACTCATGATGCCCGAGCACATCACCAACTGGCGAAAGTCCAGCCGCAGTGTCAACACGGACAAGTGCGTCGAGGTCGGCCGTGTGCTCGACGGATCGGCGGCGGTCCGCGATACCAAAGATCGTGCCGCCGGACATCTCACCACGAGTCCATCGCAATGGTTATCGTTCATAACCGCCCTCAAGTCCGGCCGCTACGACAACTGACCGCAGCTGCGAAAAGGCGCGGGAGAACCGATCTCCCGCGCCTTTCGCGTGCGTGCGATCAGGAGTTGATCTGCTCGGTCAGCTCCTGGTTGTAGGCGCCGACGCGGCCGTAGATGCCGGGCTTGCCGGGCCGGGCGCAGCCTTCGCCCCAGGACGTGACACCGATCAGCCTGCCGTCGGCGACGATCGGGCCGCCGGAGTCGCCCTGGCAGGCGTCCACGCCGCCCTCGGGCAGCCCGGCGCAGACCATCGCGTCCGGCTTGTACTCCTGGTACGCGGCGGAGCAGTCCGCGTCCGATCGCACCGGCACGGTCGCCTTTTGCAGGTGGTCGGAGCTCTGGCCGCCCTCGCTGGTGGTGCCCCAGCCGAGGACCGTGGCCGGGGTGTCCGGCGCGTAGCCGGGGTCGTCGGCCGCGGCGAGTTCGATCGTGGGCTGCTGGACCGGCGCGGACAACGTCAGCACCGAGACGTCGGCGCCCAGCGTGGCGTCGGTGTAGTCCGGGTGCACCCAGATGTCGCTGACCTCGGAGACCGTGCCCTCGTTCCCGCTCAGCGAAGTCTGGCCGCTGAGCACGTTGACGTTCGCGGGCTGTTCGCCCTGGGTGCAGTGCGCGGCGGTGACGACCTTCGTAGGGGACGCCAGCGAACCGCCGCAGAACTGCTGCCCGTCCGGGGTGGTCAACGCGACGACGAACGGGTGATCGGCGATCTCGGCGTCCTCGCCGCCGACGACGAACGGGTTGACGTCGGCCGAAGCCTGACCGACCGACAGCGTGGCGAAAGCCGACAGCGCGACCGCGGTGAGACCCGCGAACCGCGCGATGCGTGGGGCAGCGACCATTTCGTTTCTCCTCCAAGTCGCGCCCGGGGCAGTGGGGCGCCCCGGACGTGGCGATGTCCCGGGCGACCGGCCGCGGCGCAACGCGGACTCGACCCGGAGTTCCCGGTGAAACGCCGCGTCCGCTGCGCTGCAACGGGAAACCGATCGAACCTTAAACGTCGCCGCATTCCGCCCAAAAGTCCCGCTATTTGCCGTTTTCCCAGCTCCAGCGGCCTATTGTGCGAATTCCGCGAATCGGCTGCGAGCTAGCCCGGCGGATCGAGAGGATCACCCGGAGCGCGTCCCCGGCACGCCCCGAACGCGCCGGGGACGCGGCCGCCCCGGCCGGAACTCCCACCGGCCGGGGCGCACGCCACCGGTCCCCGCACCGTGGCGGAAGCGTCCCCCTCCCGGCCCCGACCGCCGGTCGTACCGAGGACGCCGCACCCGGTTTACCCAATGCCGTGTGGCATATACCAGACCCTATTCGGGGCGGACTTCGCCGCACTCGACTGAATCGGCGCTGACCAGGCACGCTCCGAAGATCACAGGTTGATTGCGGAGCGCCGGAAGCGGTGCCCGCGGCGCAGCATCCGCTGCACTGCGGCCGGTCCCGCTGACACACCCGACCAGCGCCGATCACGCGCGATCAGCGCTATTCGAGCTGCGGAATCCAGTGCGACTCGACCGGATCCCAGCGTCCAGGCGATTCAGCGGCGAGCAACGGCGTCACGAAACGGTCGACCAGCTCGACGGCTTCGCTCAACCGCCGGTACTCGCCGAGTCCAGGCACACCGGCCGCCTCGCGTTGGTATCCGCTCTCCCAGACCTTCCGATCCGGCACGGTGAACCGCACCGGCAGCGCCTGCAACGTTCCCGCGTCACGCCGGCGGTTCGCCTCAGCCTGCAGCGCATCCCGGGCCACCCGCCCGTCGAGCGGGTCACGCAACGCGATGACGACGAGGTCGACCAGGTCTTTGAGCCGGGTCGAACCGGTGCAGCCGTACTGCTCGTACAACGCGCAGATCTTGTCCGCGACATGGTCCGGCAACGGGTATAGGAGAACGTTGGGCCAGGTGTCCGCACCGAGATCGAGGTCGATCGGCGGGTTCAACTGCCGGACACCGGGTTCTCCCAACGGAGCCAGGTCAGCTACGAGGTCGACGCTGACCATCACAACGGGCTTGCCGCCCAAGTACGGCTGGAATCGCACGCGACGGGCGATCCGCCCTTGGGTCTCCCGCGTCGTGTCGTAGTGCTCGAAACGCAAGAAGTCTCCGAGTTCGAGCCCCGCCGCCCGGCGCAACGCCTTGACCGCGTCGTCCAAACGTCCTTCATCCGGTCGATAGAAGAGATCGATGTCGCGCGAGTGGCGAGCATCCGGGTAGCGGACCAGCAACGCTTGCCCGCCCTTGAGCAACCACCCGTGCGGATCATCGACGAATACCCGCGCAAGCAGTCTGGCCAGGTAGAAGCGGCGAAGAATCTCGTTGGTGTCGACGCCTTCGGCCGAAGCGGCGGCATTGGCGCGTTTGTGCAGCGCGGCACGGAGCGCTTGCGGGCTGCGGTACGGGTTTGTCACCACGGGCTCGTCTCGTCAGTGCTATTTCGAGTGCACGCTTGTGTCCAGGTTCAGCATTGCTTCGCTCAGCGCTTCTGCTATTCGCTGTTGTTCCGCGAGAAGGCTCCGCACCTTGTCGAGTCCGGTCGTCCGAACAGCATCGATGTGGCTGCGCAGATGCTCGAGCAGCGCTCGCCCGTCGCGGCCGGTGACCCCATAGCGCCGTGCGTAAGGCGCGGCGCGGTCGGCGAGCTCATCGAGATCGACCTTGCCCGCCCGGTCGGCTTCCTGGATGACCTGCGCGAGATGGCTGGCGTCCACGCGATCGGCCATCAGATCGACGATCGTGCGCAGCACGGTCGTGATCGGCAGTCCGTCGACGAGCGTCACGTCGTCTTCGGGCAGCTCAGCGCGCCGCAGCCGGACGGAGGTGTCCCGGACGCGGCGGCGGCGCGGCACCGTCATCTCGATGCGTGGCACGACCAGATCGCCGAGTCCGTGCAGCAGCGCTGCCGAGCGATGCGAGACGACCCCACCGTCGCGATCGAGCTTCGGCCGCCGCCAGCCGGGCTGGCTCGGGTTGAGCTTCAGCCACACCGCCTTCTCGTCTTGGTGGCCGGTCATCTCGCCGGCGGACACCGCGTACACGCCGTGGCGCACCTGCGTCAGCAGCCCGGCTTCGACCAGGCGCACCAGCGTCGTGGTGTTCACGCCGAGCTCACCGGCCTGCGCGGTGGTGAGCAGCCCCCACTGGTCGCTGCTCACCTCAGCCAGGCGGGACATGGCCTCAAACACCTTCATGACACCGAACCATACGCCGCTTGCGCAACGTTTGCTACTTCCGATGAAGCTTTTGGTGCATCGAGTTGTAGTTTTCGGTGTGTCAGCGTGCGATGAGCCCCGCCTCGTAAGCCAGCAGCCCGGCCTGCACGCGGTTGCCGCAGTCGAGCTTGACCAGCATCCGCGAGACGTAGCCCTTCACCGTCGCCTCGGACAGGTGAGCCGCTGCCCGATCTGCGCGTTCGACAGGCCTTCGCCGAGACCGGTGAGCACCTCCACCTCCCGCTCGGTCAGCTCCCGCACCAGCCGCAGCGCCCGCTGCCGGGCACCCTGCTCGCCGGAGGACGCGGCCACCAGCCGCTGCGCGGCCTGCGGTGAGAGCACGGTGTGCCCGTCCGCAGCGACCCGCACCAGGCCGAGCAGGTCCTCCGGCGGCGTGGACTTGACCAGGAATCCCGAGGCACCGGCCCGCAACGCGCGCAACACGTACTGGTCCGCGTCGAACGTGGTCAGCGCGACCACGGCGGGCGGGTCGGGCAGCCGGCTGATCCGCTCGGTGGCGGTGAGCCCGTCCACCCCGGGCATCCGCAGGTCCATCAGCACCACCCGCGGCCGGTGCCGCACCACTGATTCCACGGCGGCCGCGCCGTCCTGCGCGTCGTCGACGACTTCGATGTCCGGGGCGGAACCGAGGATCGTGCGCAGGTGCGCGCACACCATCGGCTCGTCGTCGACCACGACCACGCGGACGGGCTCGCTCACCGCTGGGCCTCCTGCAGAACGCCTAGCCGTCCGAGCCGGCTTCGGCAGTGGGCACGTACGCAGGGAGTATGGCACTGACCTCGAAACCCCCGTCCGGCAGCGGACCGGCCCGGAAGGTGCCGCCGACGAGTTCCACCCGCTGCCCCAGCCCTTGCAAGCCCGCGCCGGAACCGCTGCCCGCCAGCTCGTGGTCGCCGGCCGGTGGAGTGTTCCGCACGGTCAGCAGCACCCGTTCGCCGTCGTAGACCACGCCGACGTCGACCTCGGAATCGGGCGCGTGCTTGTGCACGTTCGTCAACGCCTCCTGCACCACGCGATAGGCGGTGCGGCTGACCAGCGGCGCGACTCCCGCGGTTCCGCCCTGCTCGGTCAGCCGCACCGGGATGCCCACCGCCTCGGTCTCGGCGATCAGCCCGGACAGGTCCGGCAACGCGGAGCGCTCCGACTCGTCCGGCGAGTCCTCGCCGCCGGAGCGCAGCACGCCGATGAAGTCGCGCAACTCGTCCAATGCCTGGCAGCCGCCGGAGCGCAGTTCCTCGGCGGCGGAGCGGGTCGGCTCGTCCTGCGCGGTGACGCCGAGCGCGCCGGCCTGCAGCACCATCAAGCTCACCCGGTGCGTGACCACGTCGTGCATCTCGGCGGCCATCTTCGCCCGCTCGTCCGCGCGGGCCTGCTCGGCGAGCAGCTCCTGTTCGCGCTCGGCGCGTTCCGCGCGGTCCCGCAACGCGGTGACCAGCTTGCGCCGCGCCGCGATCCACGCGCCCAGCACCGGCGGGAACGCGGTGATCCAGAAAGCATTGCTCATCGTCTCGCTGTCCGGATTCGTCCACAGCCGCAGCGCGGTGAGCACGACGACACCGACCAGCACCCAACCGGTGATCTGCCGCTTCCGGCCGGTTTCGTAGGCGGCGAACGCGTAGAGCACGAACGGGAGCACACCCGGCATCCACGGGTCGGTGCGCTGGTTCATCGGCAGGAACGCGCCGATGCCCGCGGAAAAGGTCGCGGCGTGCAGCAGCATCGCCGCCGCGCCCGCGCACAGCAGCGCGAACGGGAATCGCCGCCGCACCAGCAAGCTCACGGTGAACAGGTGCATCAGCAGCTGGGCGACCCAGCGCCCGCCCATCCAGCTGTAGTCCTGCGGCGGCAGATCCGGCGGGTAGAAGCTCGCCAGGATCGGGCCGAGCGGCAGCAGGACCGCGACCAGCGCCACGTCGAACACCGCTGCACGCGGCGAATCCCACAGGTACCGCCAGATCGGACGTCGCACGGGCTCACGGTAGCCGCCGTGCGGGCGCGAACGGCCGCGGAAACCCACCGTCGTCGGTGGCGGAACCTACGAAAGTTGCACCGGTGATCACCGGAGGTCGCTACCTTCAGGTACCAAGCGCCGTCGCACCGCCAGCGCCCGATGTCCTGGAATGGCGGCGAATCGCGCAAGGACCTTTGGGGGAACCATGCAAGCAGTGCTCGCACCGGAGAGGTCGGCGCCGCCCGGCCGACCGTCGCTCGCGTGGCGGCCGGTCCTGCTGATCGCCGCGGTGTTCACGGCCTTGCACGCGATCGCGAGCGCGTTCGGCGGCTACTGGCTCGACGAGGCTTACATGCTCGCGATCGGCCGGTACCACCTGGACTTCGGCTACGTCGACCAGCCGCCGATGGCTCCGCTGCTGGCCGGGGCGTTGGAGTGGCTGGCGCCGGGCGTGCAGCTGTTGCCGCGGGTGGTGATGACGCTGATCTCGGCCACCGGTGTGCTGCTGGCCGGGATGCTGGCGCGCGAGTTCGGCGGTGATCGGCGGGCTCAGCTGCTCACCGCGCTGGCCTTCGCCACCGGGACCTGGACCGCGCTCACCGCGCACTGGCTCACGCCCTACGCCATGGAAGTTCCATTGTGGATGGTGCTGACGTGGTTGCTGGTGCGCTGGCTGCGGCTGGACGCCGAGGACCGCGCCGACGATCGGCTGCTGCTCGCCATGGGCGCGGTGATCGGCGTGACGATGCAGACGAAGTTCCAGATCGCCCTGCTGTGCGCGGCATTGCTGGGCTGCGTGCTGGTGTTCGGACCGCGGCGGCTGCTGCGGCGGCCGATGTTCTGGGCCGGAGTCGGGATCGCGCTGATCATCGCGGCACCGACGCTGATCTGGCAGGCGGCGCACGGGTGGCCGCAGCTGGCGATGGGCCAGGTCGTCACCGAGGAGACGCCTTCGCTGAGCAACGGCAGGCGAGGGATGGCCGTCGGAGGAATCGTCTCCGCCGGTGTGCTCGGCGTGCCGCTGCTGCTCTGCGGCATCGGGCGGATGTTGTTCGGCAAGGACATGCGGCCTTACCGGTTCATCGCGGCCGCTTTCCTCGTGCAGTACGTGTTCTACGTCGTCACCAGCGGGCGGCCGTACTACCTGATCGGCATGTACGGAGTCCTCGTGGCGGCCGGAGCGGTCGGCCTGCAACGGCGACGCGAGGCAAAGACCGCGCACTCGTCCCGGAACTGGAGCTGGGTGCGCTGGCCGGTCGGCGTGGCAGCCGTGCTCACCGCGGGCGGGATGGTCTGGCTGTCCACGGTCGCCATGGGAGATCCCGCCAAACCCCTGGACCGCACCATCACCGAGTACACCGCGGCCGAGTACCGAGCGCTTCCCGCCGGGGTCCGGGAACGGACCGCACTGGTCACCGGCAGCTACGTGCCCGCTGCGATGCTCGACGCGCACTCCGCCGAGTCCGGCCTGCCGCTGGCGCGCAGCGCGCACCGCGGCTACGGGTTCTTCGGGCCTCCCGGGCCGCAGGCGGACAACATCCTGCTGGTAGGCAAGGAGGTCGACGAGTGGCGGCCGCTGTTCGCGCAGACGCGGCTGGTCCGCGGCGGCGACATCCCGGTGTGGCTGCTCACCGGCCGCGAACAACCCTGGCCGCAAGTCTGGGAACAGGTGCGAAGCCTTGCCTGATCGGAGAAATCGAGTGTCCACAGCGGAGGAAGGCGGGGTGCGGCTGCGCCCGCCCCGCAACCCGGTCGACCGCCGCTCCATCGGCTGGTGGACGGTGCAAGCCTTGGTCGTGGCCGTGCCGCTGCTCGTCGTGCTCGGCGTGCTGGCGGCCCTGATCACTCCGGCCAGGCCGTGGCTGCTGCTCGGGCTCGCTGTCGTCGCAGTTGTCGCACTGCCGTACGTGGTGGTGCGACCGCAGTGGAGCTATCGGGTGCACCGCTGGGAAACCACCGACGAAGCCGTCTACACCGCGGCGGGCTGGGTGCGCCAGGAGTGGCGGATCGCGCCGATGTCCCGGATCCAGACCGTGGACACCGCGCGCGGGCCGGTGCAGCGCCTGTTCGGGCTCTCCAGCGTCACCGTGACCACCGCATCCGCGGCCGGGCCGTTGCGCATCGACGCGCTCGACCAGCACGTTGCCGCCGAGCTGGTCACCCGGCTCACCGCGAAGACCCAGGCCGCGCGAGGAGACGCGACATGAGCTGGCAGAAGCTGAACGGCCGGATCGTGGCCGCGCTGGCCATCCTGGTGCTGGCGCCGATCGTGCCGACCATCGCGGTGATGCTGATCGCCGGAGCGGGAGCGGACGCGGTGCGCAACGTCGCCCAGGTGTATTCGGCGATCGCGGCGCTGCTGGTGCTGTCCCGGGCGCTCGAGTGGTACGCGACCAGCTACCGGATCACCGACGAACGGGTCGAACTGCGCAGCGGAGTGGTCTCGCGCAACCACCGCTCGCTGCCGCGCGAGCGCATCCGCAGCGTGGACCTGACCGCCGATCCGGTGCACCGCCTGCTCGGGCTCGCCGTGGTCAAGATCGGCACCGGGGCGCAAGGAGCGGGCGAGCTCAAGCTGGACGCGGTCGCGCGCGGCGAGGCCGACCGGATCCGAACCGAGCTGCTCCCGTCCACTTCGGACGGTCAGGATGCTCCGCTGGCGCGGCTGAATCCCGCCTGGCTGCTGTATTCCGCGGTGACGCTGTCGATGATGCTGGCGGTTTGGGGCGCGATCGCCTCCGCGTTCGGTTCGCTCTCGGACGTGTTGCAGAAGTTCGGGCTGTACGGGGAAATCGGCGAGCTGTTCCGGTCGGTGCCGCTGTGGGCGGGCATCGGCGTGCCGGTCGCGGCGGTGCTGCTGACCGGTGTGCTCGGGGCTTTCCTGCTGTCGCTGGAGTTGTGGTGGGACTTCACGCTCACCCGGGAGGACTCCGGAACGCTGCGGGTGCGGCGCGGGCTGCTGACCCGGCGCTCGATTTCCCTTGAGGAGCAACGACTTCGCGGCGTGGAGGTCGCCGAGCCGCTGCTGCTGCGCTGGACCGGCGGCGCGCGCACGAACGCGATCGCCACCGGGCTCAGCGAGCAGGCCGACGGCAAGAACCAGCCGGACGCGAAGACGCTGCTGCCACCGGCACCTCGCGCGCAGGCCATGCGAGTGGCCGCGGCGGTGCTGCGGGAACCGGAATCGGGGGAACCGGAATTCCCCTCCACCGCCGAGTTCCGCCCGCATCCGCGTGCCGCGCTGCGGCGGCGGCTCACCTGGGGATCACTCAGCGCCGCACCGTTCGCAGCCTTCGTGATCACCGCCGCCGCGCTCGGCTGGATCCCCTGGTGGCTAGCGGTAGTGGTGGCCGCGCTGAGCGTCGCGGTCGCGGCCGCGTTCGCCGTCGACGCCTACCGCAACCTCGGGCACCGGCTGCACGGTCGGTTTCTACTGGCGCGGCGGGGAAGCGGGCTGCGGAGAACGGTGGCGCTGCAGCGCAGCGGGATCATCGGCTGGCGCTTCGAGCAGTCGTTGTTCCAGCGCCGCGCCGGACTGCTGGACGTCGTCGCCACGACCGCGGCCGGGACGGGCCGCTGCACGGTGCCGGACGTGGCGGCAGGAGCGGGTCTGGAGTTCGCCGAGCAGACCGTTCCGGGACTGGTCGCCCCGTTCCTCGAACCCAGCCACCCGGAGGATTAATGCGGTCCGCCGCCGCGGCCATCCGGGTGAGACGCAATTCGCAGTATTTGCGCCGAGCACCCGTGATCAAGCCCCGGATCGGAGCATTTTCCGGTGATCAACAGCGGAATAATCCAGATCGGATAATGCCGGCCGAGCGGGTGCGGATCTGGCGACCCGCCCGGATCTGGTGGATTCCGGCGCGCCGGGAACTCCGATGCCTCGGGCGCGCGCTACGGGATCAGCGGTCGAACTCGCCGCGCTTGATGCGCTGGACGAAGCCCGCCCACTGCGCGGGTGTGACGGTGAAGTAGCCGCCCGGCCGGTTCTTGGTGTCCCGGACGCCCACGCGCCCGGTCCCGAATCCGACCTCCACGCACTGCCCTTGATGCGAGGTGCGGCTGCTCGTACGCCAACCCGTGACGTATTCCATCTACAGCTCTCCTATGCGCTCCTGAATCAGCTGACCAGACCCTTCCGGGTTGATCGCATGTGCGCGTAGATGGTCCATCATCGTCGCGTACTTCAACAGCTCGTTATCCCGTTCGAGGTAAAGGCCACCGACGTGGGTTTCCAAATAGACCACATCCGGATCGATGTGATTGGAGTAGCGCAGGATGACGAAAGGACCCGCCTGCGCCGGATGCGCGCCCACCTCCAGCGGCATGACCTGCACCGTCACGTTCGGCAGCTCGGAGAGCTTGAGCAGGTGCTCCAGCTGCTTGCGCAGCACGTCGGTACCGCCGACCACGCGGCGCAGCGCGGCTTCCCCGATCACCGCCCACAAGTCCAAGGGCTGGGAGCCGGTGATCCGGTCCTGCCGTTGCATCCGCAGCTCCACCCGGCGGGTGATCTCCGGTTCGTGCGCGCGGATCAGGGTGGATTTGGTGATGGCGTAGGCGTATTCCTCGGTTTGCAGCAGGCCGGGGATCGCCTCCGACTCGTAGGTGTGCATCGAGGAGGCCTCGGCCTCCAGGCCGACGTAGGTCTCGTACCACTCCGGCAGCACGTCGCTGTAGGAGTGCCACCAGCCGCGCTTGCGGGCATCGCGGGCCAGGTTGATCAGGTGCTCGCGCTCGGCGCCGGTGATGGCGTAGAAGTCCAGCAACGCGCTCACGTCGCCGATCGAGGGGGAACGCTTCGCGGTTTCGAACCGGCCGATCTTGGCCTGGGTGCAACCGAGGTGCGCGGCGGCCTGCTGCTGGGTCACCTCCGCCCGTGCCCGGAGCGTGCGCAGCTCCGCGGCGAGGCGTCGGCGACGCACCGTGGGACTCACTGTCATGAAAACAGTGTCCACCTCTGCCCACAGCGAGTCACCACCGCATCACCCGGACAAGGTGAGCAGGCAGCGGCTGCCGGTTGCCGCGTAGCTCGCGGGATGCGCAGTCCGCTGCCGCTGACCGCCGCGCCCGAGCCGCGGCTTTTCGTTGGCACGCGGGCTGATCGATGCTCTCGGCGGCGTTCCGGCCGACTCGCGGCCGACCGGGCGAACAGCTGGAACAAGACCTCAACAAGCTTACGCTGAGCAACGATCGACGCGAATGATCGAATTTCGACATAACCGAGCAGCGTGAACGCTCAGCGCCCGGGGATGTTGCGCAGGTTGCTGCGCGCCAGCTGCACCATCTTGCCGACCCCGCCGGAGAGCACCGTGCGGCTCACCGCCAGCGCGAACCCCTTCACCTGCGTGCCGGTGATCCGCGGCGGGATGGACAGCGCGTTCGGGTCGGTGACCACGTCCAGCAACGCGGGACCTCGGTACGCCAGCACCTCGGCCAGCCCATCGCGCACCTCGCCGGGCTTCTCCACCCGCACCGAGTGAATTCCCGCAGCGGCGGCCACCGCGGCGAAATCCGTCGCGTCGTAGTCGGTGCCGAAGTCCGGCAGACCGTCCACCAGCATCTCCAGCTTCACCATGCCCAGCGAGGAGTTGTTGAACACCACGGCCTTCACCGGCAACCCGCGCGAGCGCAACGTGAGCATGTCGCCGAGCAGCATGGACAACCCGCCGTCGCCCGCCATCGCCACCACCTGCCGCCGCGGGTCGACCAGCTGCGCGCCGATCGCCTGCGGCAGCGCGTTGGCCATCGAGCCGTGCACGAACGAGCCAAGCACCCGGCGGCGGCCGTTCGGCGTGACGTACCGGGCCGCCCACACGTTCGCCATCCCGGTGTCCACTGTGAACACCGCGTCGTCCGCGGCCAGGTCGTCGAGCACGTCGGCGACGTACTCGGGGTGGATCGGCACCTGGTTCTCGACGTTGGTGGTGTAGGCGTCCACGACCCGTTCGAGCTGCTCGGCGTGCGAGCGCAGCATCCGGTCCAGATAGCCGCGGTCGGACTTCTGCCGCAGCTGCGGCAGCACCGCGCGCACCGTCTCGCGCACGTCGCCCTGCACCGCCAGGTCCAGCACGGTGCGCCTGCCCAGGTGCGCCGGTTCGATGTCGACCTGGACGGTGTTGGCCTGCGGGAGGAAGTTGTCGTACGGGAAGTCGGTGCCCAGCAGCACCAGCCGGTCGGCCTTGCCCATCGCCTCCTGGCACGCGCCGTAGCCGAGCAGCCCGCTCATGCCCACGTCGTAGGGGTTGTCGAACTGGATCCACTCCTTGCCGCGCAGCGCGTGCCCGACCGGGGCGTTGAGCTTGCCCGCCAGCTCCATGACCTCGCGGTGCGCGCCGCGGCTGCCCGCGCCGCAGAACAACATCACGCGCTCGGCCGAGTTCAGCGACTCCGCCAACCGCTCGACCTGCGCAGGTGACGGCACGACGGTCGGCGGCTCGGAGTGCACCACGCCGGAACCGGTGGGCCGCGCGGCGGGTTTGTGCGCGATGTCGCCGGGCAGCACCAGCACCGACACCCCGCGTCGCCCCGCAGCGGTCTGGATGGCGCTGCGCAGCAGCCGCGGCATCTGCTCCGGCTGGGACATCAGCTCGCAGAAGTGGCTGCACTCGCCGAACAGCTTCTCCGGGTGGGTCTCCTGGAAGAAGCCGGTGCCGATCTGCTCGGACGGGATGTGCGAGGCCAGCGCCAGCACCGGCGCGCCGCTGCGGTGCGCGTCGTAGAGCCCGTTGATCAGGTGCAGGTTGCCCGGCCCGCAACTGCCCGCGCACACCGCCAGGCGCCCGGTGACCTGGGCTTCCGCTCCGGCGGCGAACGCGGCGGTCTCCTCGTGCCGGACGTGCACCCACTCGATGCCTTCGGTGCGCCGCACCGCGTCCACGACCGGGTTGAGGCTGTCGCCCACGATCCCGTAGATCCGCTGCACCCCGGCTTGCACGAGGACTTCGACGAACTGGTCTGCGACGGTCGGCATAGCTGCTCCCGCTGACTGGGCTACGACACGTTCCGCCACTCCGTGTACGCGCAGCGCACCGGCCCCGCAACACTGCTCGGCCGGGCGGGCCCCAGCACGCGGCGGTAACGTCCGCGCGGCCACCGGCGATCACTTCTTCGTCGACGTGCCCCTGCTCCCGGAAGGAAGACGCGGTGAACCTGCGCCTCTACACCGTTTGCGCGCTGTCCGTCACGATCTCGGCCGTGGCCGGACTTTTCGTCGGTGGGTTCATCGCATCCAGTGAACGGGACGAGCCGAAGGTGGCGGTGAGCACCGTCGGCCCCACCGCACCCGAAGATGTCGGGGCGCGACTGCGCTGACGTGCCCGCGGGCGGCGTGCGCCGGTGCACTTTGGTTCTGCTTCAAGAAGCGGCGGCAGCCGCTTGCGGCGTCCGAGGACTCAGCCGGACCACCGGCGGGTTCTCAGACGTCTTCTGGCGAGGACAGCGGCCCGGACCTATGAAGACGCCGAGTAGGGAGCTACTTCAGGATGAGATCCCGGAGCCAGAAGGCGTCTGAGGTTCCGCTACCTGACCCCTACGCAAACCGCTCACTGAACAGCCCCTAGCGTCGAGGGCATGAGCGAACAGCAGCGACTTGAGGCGGGTGACACCGCGCCGGAGTTCTCCCTGCCGGACGCCGACGGCAAGACCGTGGCGCTGGCCGACTACCGCGGCCGGTCCCTGGTGGTCTACTTCTACCCGGCGGCGAGCACGCCGGGCTGCACCAAGGAGGCCTGCGACTTCCGGGACAGCCTGGCGCCGCTGAGCGACGCCGGTTTCGACGTGGTCGGGATCTCCCCGGACAAGCCGGAGAAGCTGGCGAAGTTCCGGGACGCCGAAGGGCTCACGTTCCCGCTGCTGTCCGATGTGGACAAATCGGTGATGGCCGAGTGGGGTGCTTTCGGGGAGAAGAACAACTACGGCAAGGTCGTGCAGGGCGTGATCCGCTCGACGTTCGTGGTGGACCCCGACGGCAAGATCGCCAAGGCGCTCTACAACGTCAAGGCCACCGGCCACGTCGACCGCCTCCGCAAGGACCTCGGCGTCTGACTCCCCGCATTTCCGGGTGAACGGCCTGTTGGTCCGACTGATTCGGGCGAACAGGTCGTGCACTCCAGGGAATCGGCGGGTGCGCGGGCGTGTCGGGCGGGCTTAGTCCAGGACCATGTAGACGGCGACGCCTGCGGCGATGACCACTACGACGTAGCGCAGCAGGGTCGCGGGCAGCCGCTGGGCGATCTTGCCGCCCGCGAAGCCGCCGAGGACCGTGGTGGGCACCAGCGTCAGCACCGCGATCCAGTCGACCGGCGCGATCAGCGCGTACACCGCGAAGGTCACCGCGCTGCCGATCAGCCCGAGCCAGCTCTTCAACGCGTTGAGCCGCCGCATCGAGTCGTTCACCGCGAGCACCAGCACGGCGATGAAGATGACGCTGCGCGCGCCGCCGAAGTAGCCGCCGTAGATCGAGGCCAGGAAGATCCCGATCGTGAGCCCCCAGGTGCGGTCCGGCCCGCCTTCGGCCGGTTGCCCGAGCCAGCGGCGGATCGTGTTCTGGAACGCCATCAGCACCGCCGACAGCGCGATCAGCGCCGGGACCACGGCGTCGAAGACCGCACCGGGCAGGATCAGCAGCAGCACGCAGCCGATCACCGACCCGATCGCGGCCGCGACCGAGGTGAGCACCAAGCGCCGCCGCGCTCCGCCCAGATCAGCGCGCTGGCTGACCGCGGCACCGACGAATCCCGGCCCTTGCGCGACGGAGTTCGTCACGTTCGCGATCAGCGGCGGCATCCCGGTCGCCAGCAGCGCGGGGAACACCAGCAGCGAGCCCCCACCGGCCACCGCGTTGATCGCGCCGGAGAGGAATCCGACGACGACCAGCACAACCAGCTCGAACCATTCGGTGAACACTCGCGGAACCTAACCGCCCGGATGGCGGTACACCCCACCGGGGCGATCGCCGTCACACCCCGAACGTCCCTCGCCGAGCGGAAGAGCAGTCTCCCGGACGGCGGGATCCGGAACCGGTCGGGCGGGCTGAAACCGGACGCCGGGGGTGCTGATCGCCGAATTCCACCGGAGCGACCGCGGTTGCCCTGGTGATCGCTTTGCTACGGTCGCGCCGACGTAGCGGCGGCAAGTTTGCAGGGGTTTCGGTGGGTTTATTCGACAAGGTCCGCGGCGAGTTCATCGACACCATCGAATGGACCGACGACAGCAGGGACACCATCGTCTGGCGATTCCCCCGCCACGACAACGAGATCAAGATGGGCGCCAAGCTCACCGTACGTGAATCCCAGGCCGCCGTCTTCGTCAACGAGGGCCAGGTCGCAGACCCCTTCCCGCCCGGCATGTACACGCTGCAGACGCAGAACATGCCCGTCCTGTCCACGCTCAAGGGCTGGAAGTACGGCTTCAACTCGCCGTTCAAGGCCGAGGTGTACTTCGTCAACACCCGGCAGTTCTCCGACCTGAAGTGGGGTACGCAGAACCCGGTCGTCGTGCGCGATCCGGAGTTCGGCATGGTCCGGCTGCGCGCGTTCGGCGGATACGCGCTCCGGGTGATCGAGCCCGTCGCGCTGCTGCGCGAACTCGTCGGCACGGACCCGGCGTTCCGCACCGACGAGGTGTCCGAACACCTCCGCCAGATGATCGTCGGAAAGCTCGGACCGGCGCTGGCGTCCTCCGGTGTGCCGATGCTCGACCTGGTCACCCAGCAGTCCCAGCTCGGCGACCGGATCGCCACCGCGCTGAACCTGGAGCTTCGCACGCTGGGCGTGGAGATCTCGCGGTTCGTCATCGAGAACATCTCGGTGCCGCCCGAGGTCGAGGAGATGATCGACAAACGCACCCGGATGGGCATCGCGGGCGATCTCAACCAGTACACGCAGTTCCAGGCCGCCAACGCCATCGAGCAGGCCGCGTCCAACCAGGGCGGCGCCGGCGAGGGAATGGGCATCGGCATGGGCGTGGCGTTCGGGCAGCAGACCGCGGCAGCCGCGTACCAGCAGCAACCGGTGCAGAACGGCCTGCAGGCGCCGCATCAGCCCGCCGGACAGCCCCCGCAGTACGGGCAACAACCTCCCGCTCCCGCGCAGCAGCCGCCGCAGGCCGGACCTCCGCCGCTGCCGCAGCAGGACCAGTGGTACCTCGGTGTGAACGGTCAGCAGCTCGGGCCGTTCGACTTCGCCGCCCTCGCCCAGCAGGTTTCCAACAGCGCCCTCACCGCGGAAACCCTTGCGTGGAAACAAGGCATGTCGCAATGGGCACCCGCAGGCCAAGTGCCGGAGCTGAGTCCCCTGTTCGGCCAGGCGCCGCCGCCATTGCCGCCGCAGTCCTGAGTCCCTTCCGGACCTGAGCGCGGGGCCCCGCAACCCGGGAACTGATCCGGTTGTGCCGGGACACCTGCGCCGGAAGGCACCGACTGGACCTGATTTCCGCTACTTCCGAAGGAAAACCTGATGTCAGATCCGTACGGCGACGGGCGAACCGCGTCAGCCGCCACCTATCCCTGTGGCGGCTGCGGCGCCCGCGTGGAGTTCGCGCCCGGCACGAACGTGCTGCAGTGCCCGTACTGCGGTTTCCGTCAGGAGATCACGGCCAGCAGCAGGCAGGTCCGGGAGATCGCGATCGAGGACCTGGACGTGCTGGCCCGCAAGCCGGTCGGGCAGCTCGCGCCGTACACATTGGTCTGCCAGCGCTGCGCGGCGAGCACGGAGACGACCGAAACCGCGGGGTTGTGCCAGTTCTGCGGCTCACCGCTGGTGATGGACGCGGCCGCGACCGGTCAGATCATCCCGGAGGGCGTGCTGCCGTTCGAGGTCGACCACAACGGCATCCGGGAGGCGCTGGGCAAGTGGGTGTCGTCGCGGTGGTTCGCGCCGTCGGCGTTCAAGAAGGTGGCCGCGGCGGAGTCGACCAAGGGCACCTACGTGCCACATTGGACGTTCGACGCGGAGGCGTTCTCGGCCTACAGCGGTCAGCAAGGGCGGCATTACTGGGTGACGGAGAACGACGGCGAAGGGCGGACGAAACGGGTCCGCCGGACGCGCTGGCACCACGTGCGGGGTGAGGTCTCCAGCGGGTTCGACGACGTCCTCGTGCCGGCCAGCACCGTGCTACCGGTCAACCGGGTGGACGCCCTGGGCCCGTGGCCGCTGCCCGAGGCCGGGCCCTACCAGCCCCAGTACCTCGCCGGTTACCACGCGCTGCGGTACGACGTGGAACCCGAGAACGGCCTCGACGAGGCCAAGTCGCGGATGTCGCGGGAGATCCACGAGGAGTGCCGACGGGACATCGGTGGTGACGAGCAGCGGGTCGAGCGGGTCGACACCGACTTCAGCAACATCACCTTCAAGCTGATGTTGCTGCCGGTCTGGGTCGCGACGTACATGTACGCGGGCCGCAGCTGGCAGCTTCTGGTCAATGGCCGGACCGGCGAGGTCCAGGGCGAACGCCCGTGGAGCAAGGTGAAGGTCACGCTCGCGATCCTGCTCGCGGTGATCGTCGTGGCGGCCCTGGCGGTCCTGTACTTCAACGGCCACCACACCGGCGGGTCCAAGACGACGAAGCACCACTGAGGAGCTCGCCCACCGGAATTCGAATTGAACTACCGAACCACTCGGTTTGCAGGCAAGATCTGCTAACGTCCGCGACATGAACGAGCACCACCGGCCGCAAGAGGTTTGCACATCACCTGCCCAGAGCACGGACCGGGGGCTGCCACCGCCTTCAGCATTTCAGTCCGCCGGACAGGTGGACCGCGTGTGGAAAAAGGGCCGGTTCGTTCCGTTGCTCGCCGCCGTTTTCGTGTTCTTGTTCCTGCTTTTCTCCTGCTGGCTCACTCTCGGTGCTGCGGTCCACCGCCCCAAGGGAACCGGCTTTTGGGTCGTTGCGGACGTCGTCCTGGCGGCGATCACCGCCTGCTGCATCGCGGCGGCTTTCCGGCGACGGGTCACCTTGACCTCGAACGACCTGGTAGTGCGGACGTTGTTCCGGACCCGGGTGTTGCCGCTGGGCGATATAACCGAATTGCGCATCGCACGGCGCCGGTCGCGCGCACGTTTCCGCTCGGCCCGCGTCCGCACGGACACCTACGACCATTCACCGAACGAATTCCCCTTGTTGAAGTTCGTGAGGTTCCTGCTGCGACGACTGCACCCCGGGCAGGTGCGGATCGAAACCTCGCGAGACGGACGGACCTGCAAAACCAAATCCTTCGGCTGGCGCCCCTGGGAAGCGATGCAAGAGATCGCAAAAGCCGCGAAAGCCGCCGGCAGCCCGATTGATCTGCACGCCACCGGACAGGGTCCGGCGGGGATCGAATGGATGTCAGAGCGCGTGCGCGACGCGCGTGACCGCATGTGAACAGAACGGGTTTGCACCGCAGCTCACGCGGGGATCTGCAAGCGGCCTGCGCTGGTTTCGGAACTGGACGACGGCTCTGGCCGGAGAGTCGGCGGGCCCCGGCTGCCTCCGCTGCCGCTACCCGATCTGACCGGCGATCTCCCGCAGGTGCGGCACCAGCTTTTGCAGGGCGCGGCCGCGATGCGAATCCGCGTCCTTCTCCTCCGCCGAAAGCTCCGCAGACGTCCGCGTCTCGCCTTCCGGCACGAAGATCGGGTCGTAGCCGAAGCCGTTCGTGCCGCGCTCCTGGCGGATGATCGTGCCGGGCCACTCGCCGCGCACGACGGTCTCGGTGCCGTCCGCGCGCACCAGCGCGCAGGCGGACACGAAAGCGGCACCGCGGCGCTCGTCCGGCACGTCGTGGATCTGGCCGAGCAGCAGGTCCAGGTTGGCCTGGTCGTCGCCGTGCCCGCCGGACCAGCGGGCGGAGAGCACGCCGGGCATCCGGTTCAGCGCGTCCACTTCCAGGCCGGAGTCGTCGGCCACCGCGGGCAGGCCGGTGGCGCGGGCCGCGTCCGCTGCCTTCGCGAGCGCGTTCGCCTCGAAGGTCGCGCCCGTCTCGGGGGCTTCCGGGAACTCCGGAACCGCGTCCAGGCCGACGACCTCGATGCCGGTGACACCGGCGGCTTCCAGGATCCGCCGCAGCTCCACCAGCTTCTTCGCGTTGCGGGTGGCCAGCAGGACGCGGCTCACCGGGAGCTCCCGGGCAGTTCGCCGGGGTACGGCGCGGCCAGCGCCTCGGCCTGCTTGCGGGCCAGCTCGCCGCAGCCGTGCAGCGCGTAGTCGATCATCGTGTCCATCGTGGACCGGGTGAACGTGGCGCCCTCACCGGTGCCCTGCACCTCGACCAGGGTGCCGTGGTCGGTGGCGACCACGTTCATGTCCACCTCGGCGCGCGAGTCCTCCTCGTACGGCAGGTCCAGCCGCACCCGGCCGTCCACCACGCCGACGCTGACCGCCGCGATCGAGCACGACAGCGGCTTCGGGTCGGAGAGCCTGCGCGCCGAGCTCAGCCAGGTGATCGCGTCCGCCAGCGCCACGTAAGCGCCGGTGATCGCGGCCGTGCGAGTGCCGCCGTCGGCCTGGATCACGTCGCAGTCCAGCGCGATCGTGTTCTCGCCCAGCGCGGCCATGTCGATGCAGGCGCGCAGCGAGCGCCCGACCAGGCGGCTGATCTCGTGCGTGCGGCCGCCGATGCGGCCCTTCACCGACTCGCGCTGGCCACGGGTGTTCGTCGCGGACGGCAACATCGCGTATTCCGCGGTCACCCAACCCAGGCCGGAACCGCTGCGCCAGCGCGGCACGCCCTCCTGCACGCTCGCCGCGCACAGCACGCGGGTCCGCCCGAACTCCACCAGCACAGACCCGGCGGGCCAAATCTGGTAGCCGCGGGTGATCTGCACTTCTCGGAGCGCGTCGTCGCTCCGCCCGTCCGCTCTAGCCACGATCCCCACCCTAAGAGGACACGCGCGGCCGGTGGTCACGCCCCTACCAGTCGACGGTGCGCCAGTCCACGACCTTCGGCCGCGACGCGGTCTCCAGGAAGTCCTTCAGCGCCGCGGCCAGCACGCCCACCGCGACTCCGCTGCCCGCGGGGAACTCGATGTCCTCGCTGGTCAAGCCAGGGGATTCCGGGTCGCCCTCGATCACCGCGAAGTCGTGATCGACGTCGAAGTGGCTCAGGTAGCCGTAACCGCCATCCACCGCGGCGATGACGTCGTGGTCGAGCATCCCGGTGCTCTCGTCGGCCAGTTCGCGGTGCTCGTGCCAGATCGAGGCCGGGCCCGCGTTCGGCTCGGACAGGCGGCGGATCAGCTCGTCGACCTCGCCGGGCTCGGTGATGGTGAGCCCGTCACCGGCGTTCGCGTCGGTCTTCGACGCGATCGGCCAGACCGCCGTGATCGTCATTAGTTCCTCCAAGGACTCATCCCGCGCAGATGCTGCTCGTGTCGACGGTCGCCCGGGCGAGCGGTTGCACGGCTACGAGCCGGCCGGGACGCGCTCACACCTGGTAGCTGCGGGCGGCCTCGACCACCTCGACCGGACCGTCGAACTCCGCGGTCGCTTCCCGCAGGATCTCCCCCGCGTCGGTCCACGGCTGCAGGTGGGTCAGCAGCAGCTTGCGCACCCCGGCCTGCTTCGCGACCCGGCCCGCCTGCGCGCCGGACAGGTGCACGCCGTCCGGGCGGTCCGGCGCGTCCGGCCAGGACGCCTCCGCCAGCAGCACGTCCGCGTCGCGGGCCAGCTCGCCCAGCTCCGCGCACGGGCCGGTGTCGCCGGTGTAGGCGAGCACCCGGTCCTCGCTCCGCACCCGGAAACCCCAGGACGGGCACAGGTGATCCATCGGCAGCGCGGTGACCTCGAACGCGCCGGCACGCATCGGCTCGTCCACACCGCCGAACTCGAACACGTCGGACAGGTCGGTGTCGCCGAGCTCCGCGGAGCTCGGCGCGTACAGCCGGGCCAGCCGGTCCGCGGCCTCCGGCGGCCCGAACACCGGCAGCCGGTGCTCCCTCGCATCGAACGGCGGATCCGGGTGGTAGCGCCGCAGCACCGTCAACCCGCCGAAATCCGCGCAGTGGTCCGGATGCAGGTGCGTCAGGAACAGGCCGTCCAGCGCGAACGGGTCGGCGAAGCGTTGCAGCGTGCCGATGCTGCCGCTGCCCAGGTCGAGCACGATCCGCGAACCGGCGGACTCGACGAGGTAACCGGAGGCGGGCGAATCCGGCCGCGGGAGGCTGCCGGAGCACCCGAGAATCGTCAGCTTCACGAGACCGAGCCTGACATGGCGAACGACCGCACGGACCCGGTCGCCGACATCGGCCCCAGAAAGCGGCGGGCCAGCTTGGCGAACCGGTCCGGCTCGCCGGTGGCCAGGAACTCGTGCTCGGCATCGCCGGCCGTGCTGAGCAGGTCGTTCTCGGTGAGCACCCGCACCACGTCCTTGGCGGTCTCTTCCGCGCTGGAGACCAGCGTGACCTGCTCGCCCATCGCCAGCTGCAGCACGCCGGTCAGCAGCGGGTAGTGCGTGCAGCCGAGCACCAGCGTGTCCACGTCGTCCTGCTGCAACGGGTCCAGGTAGCCCTGCGCGAGGCCGAGGACCTGGCGTCCGCTGGTGATGCCGCGGTCGACGAACTCGGCGAACCGGGGGCAGGCGGCGGTGCTCAACCGCACTTGCGGGGCGGCGGTGAAGGCGTCCTCGTAGGCGCGCGAGCGGATCGTGGCCTGGGTGCCGATCACGCCGACCCGGTTGTTGCGGGTGGTGGCCACCGCGCGGCGGACCGCGGGCAGCACGACTTCCACGACCGGGATGTCGTAGCGCTCGCGGGCGTCGCGCAGGCAGGCCGACGAGGCCGTGTTGCAGGCGATCACGAGTGCCTTCACGCCGTCCGCCACCAGCGCGTCGGTGATCGCGAGGGTGCGGGCGCGGATGTCGGCCAGCGGCTTCGGGCCGTAAGGGGCGTTCGCGGTGTCACCGACGTAGCGCACGGATTCGCCGGGAAGCTGGTCCATGACCGCGCGGGCGACGGTAAGCCCGCCCGCGCCGGAGTCGAAGATCCCGATCGGCGCGTTGCTCACGCGGACAGTGTGCCAGGCGAGGCGGGCTTGTCCGGACGACGAGTGTTGCGGGACACCAGCCACGCCGCGAGCAGCCCGCCGAGCGCGCCGCACAGGTGGCCCTCCCAGGAGATGCCGGGCTGGCCGGGCAGCACGCCCCACAACATGCCGCCCCAGTAGAAGAACAGCACCGCGGCCACCAGGATCTGCCCGACGCTGCCCAGGAAGAAGCCGCGGACCAGCAGGAACACCATCCACCCGAAGGCGACGCCGGAGGCGCCGACGTGCGTGGGCGGCGCCCCGATCAGCCAGGTGCCGAGGCCGCCGACGATCCACACCGTGGCGGTGACCGCGATGAACTGGCGTGCACCGTTGGCCAGCACCAGCCAGCCCAGCACCAGCAGCGGCAGCGTGTTCGAGATGAGGTGCGCCCAGCCCGCGTGCAGCAGCGGCGCCCACACGATCCCGTCCAGGCCGTCGACCGCGCGAGGCACGATGCCGTTGTCGTCGAGGCTGGTGGCCGGGGTCAGCTGGTCCGCGAACTCGACCGCGTAGAGCACCGCGATCAGGAAAGCCATCTGGACCGCCGCGCGCAGCGGCTGCTGCGGCAGCACCCGGGGCCGTTGCCGTGCCGGCTGGTTCGTCACCCTTCCGAGATTACCCGGATGACTCGGGTACGACCTCGGGTCGACAGCGGCGAACGTTAAGCTCCCCGGCGACCGGAAGCCGTTCGCAGGAGGTGGCGATGACCGCGCGAGCCGAGTTCGCGGTGCGCGCGAACGCTTCCGTCGGCCTGAGCCCCACCTGGGACGTCGGCACCGACACCCTGCTGTGGACCGACCTGCGCGCGCACTCCGCGCATCGCTACGCGCCGGACGACACCGATCACGCCATGGACGTCCCCCAGCAGATCAGCGCGGCCAAACCGCGGACGCGCGGCGGGCTGCTGCTGCACTTCGACGAGGGCATCGCGCTGTTCGATGCGGACGGCAAGAGCCGCACCTGGCTCACCTTCTGGGCTCGGGAAGGCGTGCGCGCCGGGGAGAGCACCATCGACACGCGCGGGCGGCTGTGGGCGAACACGGTCCCCGAACAGCACGGCGGCGACGGCTGGCTGGTGCGGGTCGACGCGCGTGGCGCCGCCCACGTCGTGCTGCGCGGTGTCGCCGCGGGCAACGGCTTGGCGTTCAGCCCGGACGACACCCGGCTCTACTTCGTCGACAGCGCGACGCACCGGGTGGACGTGCTCGGTTTCGACGCGCAGTCCGGCGAGGCGGGCGGCCGCCGCCCGCTGCTGGCGATCGACGGCGAACCGGGCGGGTTGTGCACCGACGCGGACGGCTGCCTCTGGATCACCGTGCGGGACCGCGGTGAGGTGCGGCGGTACGCGCCCGGCGGCGAGCTCGACCGCACGATCCAGCTACCCGCGCAGCGCCCGACCAGCTGCTGCTTAGGCGGCGCGGACCTAACCGACCTGTACGTCACGACCGCCCGCGAAGAACTCGCCTCCCCCGGCGAAGCCGACGGCGCCGTGCTGGTCGTGCCGGGCGTGGGCGACGGGCTGCGCTCGTACTCCTTCACCGGCTGATCACAGGTCCACCACCAGCCGCGGCGACCGCGCGCGGGACACGCAGGCGAAAATCCGCCCCTGCTCGGCGCCGATGTCGTCCCGGTGCTCGGGCTCGCCTTCGACGACGGTGAGTTCGCAACTGCCGCAGACGCCTTCGCGGCAACCGGACGCCACGGGATGCCCGGAGTGGTTCAGCGCGTCCAGCAACGTCTCGTCCGCCGCGAC
Organism: Saccharopolyspora galaxeae; assembly: GCF_016526145.1. Classification (GTDB taxonomy): domain Bacteria; phylum Actinomycetota; class Actinomycetes; order Mycobacteriales; family Pseudonocardiaceae; genus Saccharopolyspora_C; species Saccharopolyspora_C galaxeae. Next base: position 135,278 of record NZ_JADDUE010000012.1, on the reverse strand, counting down.
CTCGACGGTTCGCCCGGAGCGGGCGCACGCCACCTCGAACGCGGTGTTCGGCGGGAAGGTCTTGGCCACCGGCCGGAAACGTTCCGCGTGCAACCGCTGCGCGGGAAACGCGGCCTCGGCAGCAGCGATCATCGACGTGGGTCCGCAGCAGTAGATCAGCGCACGCGGACCGAGTTCCCCGGCCAGCGCCGCGAAATCGGGTCGGCACTGATCTTCCGTGGCGACGATGCGCACCCGATCGCCGTGGTCGCGGCGAAGTTCGTCGGCGAACGGCATGGCCGCCACCGACCGTCCCACGTAGACCAGCGTCGCCGAGGACCCCGCCGCCACGGCCGCCCGCAGCATCGGCAGGATCGGCGTGATCCCGATCCCGCCCGCGACGAACAGGTACTCCGGCGCGGCCCGGAGCGGAAAATGGTTGCGCGGCAACGAAATGTCCAGCGTGCGGCCCTGCCGGAGGAACCGGTGCACGTACTCCGAACCGCCTCGGCTGAGCCGGTCGTGCCGGACCGCGATGCGGTAGTGCTCCCGGTCGGCGGGATCACCGCAGAGCGAGTACTGCCGGGTCAGCCAGTTCGGCAACGCCAGATCGATGTGCGCTCCCGGCTCCCAGGGCGCCAACGGGGCGCTCGCACCGCGCAGGACGAGCGCGGCGACGTCCTCGGCCACCGGGTCGATGCGATCGAGAATCGCTTGCTGCATCGGGAAAATCCTCGTGGTCAGTACAGCTGGCGGTAGGCGGCTTCGAGCCGGTCGTTCAACACCTGGGGATCGGCTCCGAGCTCGGCGGCGACGATCTCGCCCGCGGACGGGATCTCGTCGGCCAGCGCCTGGCTGGCCGGATCCCACAGCCGGGAGCGCAGCAGCGCCCGCCCGCAGTGGAAGAACACCTGCTGCACCTCGACGATCAGCGCGAACATCGGGTCCTTGCCCTCGACCTGCATCCGCGCGAGCACGTCGGGTTCGTCGGTGGCGTAACCGCGGCCGTTGATCCGCAGCACTTCCCGCACGCCGGGGATCAGCAACAGCAACCCGATCCCGTCGTTGTCCGCCAGGTTCCGGAACGAGTCGGCGATCTTGTTGCCTGGCCGGTCCGGGATCGCCAGCGTGTGTTCGTCCAGCACCTTCACGAAACCCGGGTAGTCACCGCGGGGTGAGCAGTCCGGCAGCCCCGCCGCGTCCGCGGTGGCCAGCGACAGGAACGGGCAGTGCGCGATGAACCGGTGCGCGTGCTCGTCGATGCGGGTGCCGGACTTCGCGGCCTTGAGGCCGTCGTCGGGCTCGCCGATCCGGGCGCGGATCTCGTCCAGCGGCACTCGGCGGAATCGCTCGCGGGCGCGGGTCACGACCGGAGCCGATCAGCTCGCACCGTTCGATGGCTAGTTTCTTCGCAGTTCATGGCACTATTATGAGCAATTGCTCAGTTCCCGGTCTACTCGCTTTCACGGCCCGGCAGGAGGTGCCATGACATCCGGCGAGCGCAGGCTCCGGCCCCGCAAACAGCCCCGCCAGGTCCGCGCCGAACTCACCCGGCGACGCATCCTCGCCGCGGCTGCTCACGTTTTCGCCGAACACGGTTACGCCGCGGGCACCACGAACCGCATCGCCGAGCGGGCGCGGATCTCGATCGGCTCGCTGTACCAGTACTACCCGAACAAGGACGCCATCCTCGCCGAGCTGATGAGCAGGCACCTCGACGACGGAGCGGCCGCGCTGCGGCGCCAGGACGAGCAGCTGCCCGAGTCGTTCGAGGAGATCGTCCGGGGGTTCGTGCGCACGGCGATCGACAACCACCGCGAGGATCCGCGGCTGCTGCGCCTGCTGCTCGAACAAGCACCGCGCTCCCAGCAGCTGCTGGAACGGATCTCGCAGCACGAGCGCGAAAGGGTGGCGGGCGTGCGGGAACTGCTCGACGGGCATCCCGAGGTCCGGGTGGACGACACCGGCACGGCCGCCCGGCTGCTGGTGTCCACGATCGAATTCGTCGTGCACCACCTCGTCGCCGCACCCGACCCGATCGACACCGCGCGGCTCGAGGACGAGCTCGTCGCCATGCTCACCCGCTACCTCACGGCCGCCGGCTGACGACCTCGTCAACGGCGGAGCGGCTGGGCAGCGCTCGCCTCAGCAACCTGACCACCGGCTCGCCCGGAGTGTTCTCGCGTGCGGTCACGCTCCGGCCCGATCAGTCGGTGACCGAGGCCCCAGCGGCCGCCCATGCGCGTGCCTCGGCGAGATACGCCTCCCACTCGTGGGGCTCGTGTTCGCGGGTGTACTCGACCGCGGCCACGGCGGCGGACTCCCAATGCTCATCGAGCAGCCGCCGGATCGCCTCGTCGACGCTGACGCCGCCGAATTCCTCTTGTGCCAGCTGCCGGACCCGCTCACGGGTCTGCTCACTCACGCGCAACATGCAGCTACGTTGGCACGTCCCGTCGCCGCAAAGTCAACGCGCATTGCAGCGAGCACCTGGCACGGCGAAAACGCAAGGCCCACCCGAGCGGATCGGGTGGGCCTTGCGAAGAAATGCGGGCGGCGGGATCAGGCCCAGAGCTGGCCGTCCAGGCGTTGCGCCGCCTCGTCGAGGGTGCCGCCGTAGGCGCCGGTGGACAGGTACTTCCACCCGGCGTCGGCCACGACGAAGACGATGTCCGCGGACTCCCCGGCCGCGGCCGCCTTCTCGCCGATGGTCAACGCCGCGTGCACCACGCCGCCGGTGGAGATCCCGGCGAAGATGCCCTCGGACTCCAGCAGTTGCCGGGTGCGCCGCAGCGCGTCGTAGGACCCGACGGAGAACCGGCGGGACAGCACGCTCTCGTCGTAGAGCTCGGGCACGAACCCCTCATCGAGGTTGCGCAGCCCGTAAACCAGCTCGCCGTAGCGCGGCTCGGCCGCCACGATCTGCACCCCGGGCTTGTGCTCGTGCAGGTAGCGCCCCACGCCGACGAGCGTGCCCGTGGTGCCGAGCCCCGCAACGAAGTGCGTGAGGCCCGGCATGTCCCGCAGGATCTCCGGCCCGGTCCCCCGGTAGTGCGCGTCCGCGTTCGCGGAGTTGCCGTACTGGTAGAGCATCACCCAGTCCGGGTTCTGCTGGGCGAGCTCCTTGGCGACCGCGACCGCCTGGTTCGAGCCGCCCGCGGCGGGCGAGGACACGATCCGCGCGCCGAACGCCTGCAGGATCTGCCTGCGCTCCTCGGAGGTGTTCTCCGGCATCACGCACACCAGGCCGTAGCCCTTGAGCTTGGCGGCCATCGCCAGCGAGATGCCGGTGTTGCCGGAGGTCGGCTCCAGGATGGTGCAGCCGGTGGTGAGCCGGCCTTCCTTCTCCGCCGCCTCGATCATGGACAGCGCGACGCGGTCTTTGACCGAACCGGTCGGGTTGCGGTCCTCCAGCTTCGCCCACAGCCGCACGTCCGGTGCGGGTGACAGGTGCGGCAACCCGACCAGCGGGGTGTCGCCGAGCGCGTCGAGCAATGAGTCGTAGCGGGCCACGACGTTCGCCTCCGCCTCAGCGCATGCCGCCGGCCACGGCCGGCAGGATCGTCACGCTGTCCCCGTCGGCCACGCTGGCTTCCAGGCCACCGGAGAACCGCACGTCCTCGTCGTTGACGTAGACGTTCACGAAGCGGTGCAGCGAGCCCTCCTTGACCAGCCGGTCCTTGAGGCCGCTGTGCTTGCTGTCCAGGTCGTTGATGACCTCGGCGACCGTGTTGCCGCTGGCCTCCACCGACTTCTGGCCATCGGTGTGGGTGCGCAGGATGGTGGGGATCGAGACGTTGATTGCCATGGGGGTACCTCCCTGTCCACAGGAACTACTGAACGGAACTTGCACACGCCCGCTCGCCGAATGACTGCGGCGAGCGCGGCTCAGCCGCGGTCGGGCACCTCGTCGGTGCCGGTGTGGGCGAACATGTAGGACTCCACGATCTCCACCGGCTCCTCGGTCACCACGCCGTCGAGGATGCGGTACGAGCGCAACTCGTGGGTCTCCGGGTCCCTGGTGGACACGAGAACGTAGTGCGCATTGGGTTCCAAGGCGTAGGACACGTCGGTGCGCGACGGGTACGCCTCGGTCGCGGTGTGCGAGTGGTAGATGACGACCGGCTCCTCATCGGCCTGGTCCATCTCCCGCCACACCTTGAGCTGCTCGCTCGAATCGAAGCGGTAGAACGTCGGCGAGCGCTCCGCGTTGATCATCTCGACGAACCGCTCGGGCCGGTCCGACCCGTCCGGGCCGGCAATGACGCCGCACGCCTCGTCCGGGTGGTCCCGTCGAGCGTGCGCGACCATCGCGTCGACGAGGTCGCGTCGAATCACCAGCACAAGCACCATCCTACTATGTGGGGCACCGGTGTCCCACGATCCGGGAGGCCACGCCCCCGGCCGGTGCCGTTCGGCGGGATCAACGTCCGCCAACCATGGTTCATTCCCGCGCCGAGGGGTAGGTGCGCGTGTAGGAAGTCACCTCGCCCACCGGTTCCGCGGCCAGCACCGCGCGCACGATGGCGTGCTGCACGACGTCGGCCGCGGCGGCGCAGACCTCGTCGAGCAGCCGCGCCTCGGCACCGGCCAGCCGCTGATCGGAATCCCGTTCCCTGGACGCCGCGGGGGAACCGGTCGACAGCGCGAACACGGTGTCCCCATCGGACATCCCGTGCGCCGGCCGGATCGCGCGCGCCAGCCCGTCGTGCCCGGCGACCGCGATCCGGTGGCACTGCGGTTTGGTCAGCGCGAGGTCGGTGGCGACGACTCCGATGGTGGTGTTCACCGGGCGCTGCGCCGTCCCGTGCCGCGACGGCCGGGGGCCGAGCCGCTTGCCCGCCGCGATCTCGTCGGCGGATGGGGCGCGCAGGCCCGGATGCGGGTTCCAGGGCAACCCGGTCTCCGGGTCGATCACCGAGCCCGAGGAGTTCACGGCCATCAACGCGCCGACGGTGACCTCGCTGCCCAGCACGTCACTGGTGAACACCGCGCTGGCGGAACCGGTGCCGCCCTTGAGCGAGCCCGCGACCGCGCCGGTTCCGGCGCCGACGTTGCCCTCCCGAGCCTCGGTGGCCGAGGCCGCATCGCAGGCGCGGTGGCCGAAGGCGGCGTCCGGCCGGTTGCCCCAGTCGCCCATCGGCAGGTCGAACAGCACCGCCGCCGGGACGACCGGAACGATCTCGTGCGGCTCGGTGCCCACCGGGAAACCGTGCTCGCGTTCGCCGAGCCAGCGCATCGCGCCATCGGCGGCGGCCAGCCCGTAGGCGCTGCCGCCGGTGAGCACGATCGCGTGCGCCTGCTGCACCGCGTGGGTCGGTTCGAGCACATCGGTCTCGCGGGTGCCGGGGCCGCCGCCGCGCACGTCGACCGCCGCGGACGCGCCGCCCGCGGTGAGCACCACGCTGGTACCGGTCGCCCACTGCTCGTCGAGCCGCTGCTCGTGCCCCACGAGCACGCCGCGCACGTCGGTGATCGAGTTCCGCGCTCCTGATCGCATGCGACGACCCTGCCCGATCTGCACCGCGGCTTCACCCCCGGCTTTCCCGAGTGAACGGACTGTTCGTCCCACTAGATTGGGCAAACGGTCCGTTCACTCTTCGCGAACCCCGGCTCTGCCGCTCTGGCGAACACCCGCGCACCACTCGCCCTGCGCGAAGTGGACCGAGTGAACGGCCTGTTGGTCCGGCTAGATTGGTCCAACGGTCCGTTCACTCCTGGAGGAAACGGCTCAGGAGGTGAGGGTTTCGACCAGGGAGTCCTGGACCCAGGTGAGCCACTGGTAGACGCCCAGGTGCTCGCGGCGCAGGTCGTCCTCCGGCGGCTCCTCGGGCATGTCCTCCTGCACGTCGAGGGCGGTGCCCAGTGCCAGCCGCACGTCGTTGATCGCGCTGAGCCAGTTGTCGGCCTGCTCACCGCTGAGCACCACCCGGCCGCCGTCGCGCGGGCAGGTCTCCAGCACCACCGCGGCGGTGCCCGTCTTGCGGTCCAGCAGCTCCGGCTCGTACAGCGAGCGCATCGCCCCGGCGGCCGCGGGCTTCTCCTCGTCGGTCTCGCCGGTTTCCGGGTCGCGCCGGTAGAAGTCCGGCAGCAGCCGCTCCAGCACCCGGTCCTCGGGCGGGGTGGACGGGCCGGTGCGGATGCCGGTGAGCTCGGCCAGCTCGTCCTGCGGGGCCTCGTCGGCCCGGGCGTCGAGCATGTCCTTGATCTGCCCGACCAGGCCGCGGATCACCGCCGCTTCCTGCTGAGACAGTTCGGCGACGACGTGCCCGTTCTTGCGCGTCCAGCCGTTCACTTGAGATCACGAGTCTTTCTGCATCGTCGCCCACAGGCCGTTGGCGTGCAGCTTCGCCACATCGCCCTCGACCTTCTCCTTCGTGCCCGAGGACACCGCGGCCCGTCCCTTGTGGTGCACGTCGAGCATCAGCTTGGTCGCGTGGTCCCGGCTGTAACCGAAGATCTTCTGCAGCACGTAGGTCACGTAGGACATCAGGTTCACCGGGTCGTTCCACACCACGGTCACCCACGGTTTGTCCTCGTTGCCGAGTTCGTTCGGCTGCGCGCGCTCCAGTTCAGCGGGCGAAGTCATGTCCCCATGTTCGCACGTGTGCGCGGGAACCGTGTCGACCGCACGGGCACACCCGGCCCGACCTGTGCGGGAACCGCGCGGGCGGCACGTAGCCTCTGATCCATGACGGCCGCATCCAGTACCGCACTGCGCACCGATCACTACGAGCTGACCATGCTGGCCAGTGCCCTGCGCGACGGGACCGCCGAGCGGCGTTGCGTGTTCGAGGTGTTCACCCGGCGATTGCCGGACGGGCGCCGGTACGGCGTGCTCGGCGGAATGCAGCGGGTGCTGGACGCGATCGAGAACTTCCGCTTCGACGAGGCCGAGCTGACGCGGCTCGCGGAGGCCGGGGTGGTCGACGAGACCACGCTGGACTGGCTGCGCAACTACCGGTTCCAGGGCGATGTGGACGGTTATCCCGAGGGCGAGCTGTACTTCCCCGGTTCGCCGCTGCTGACCGTGCGCGGCACGTTCGCGGAAGCGGTGCTGCTGGAGACGGTGGTGCTGTCGATCCTCAACCACGACAGCGCGATCGCCGCCGCGGCCGCGCGGATGGTCTCGGCGGCCAACGGGCGCCGGATCATCGAGATGGGATCCCGCCGCACGCACGAGGAATCCGCGGTGGCCGCCGCACGCGCCGCCTACCTGGCAGGGTTCTCCGGGACGTCGAACCTGGAGGCCGGTCGCCGCTACCGCATTCCCACCATGGGGACCTCGGCGCATTCGTTCACGCTGCTGCACGACTCCGAGCGTGCCGCGTTCGAGTCGCAGATCGCCGCTCTTGGCGCGGACACGACACTCCTGGTGGACACCTACGACATTTCCCGCGGGATCGCGACGGCCGTGGAGGTCGCGGGTTCCGGTCTCGGCGCGGTCCGGATCGACTCCGGTGACGTGGGCGTGCTGGCGCGGCAGGCGCGGGAGCAGCTGGATTCGCTGGGCGCGACCGGAACCCGCGTGGTCGTCTCCGGTGACCTGGACGAGTACGCGATCGCGTCGCTGCGCGCGGAACCGGTCGACGGCTACGGCGTGGGCACTTCGCTGGTGACCGGTTCGGGGGCGCCGACGGCGGGCATGGTCTACAAGCTCACCGAGGTCGAGGGCCGCCCGGTCGCCAAGCGCTCGTCGAGCAAGGAGTCCCGCGGCGGCAGCAAATCCGCGCTGCGCAGGCACAAGAACACCGGTACCGCGATCGAGGAGGAGGTGTACCGGACCGGGTCGGGCTTCGCCGCGCCGCAGCCGGGCCCGCACGACCGCGAGGTGCCGATTCCACTGGTGCGCGGCGGGAAACAGGTCGATGACCTGCCCACGCTGGAGGACAATCGGGAGCGCCTGCGGCACGCACTGGTGAGCCTGCCGTGGGAGGGGCTGAAGCTTTCCGGTGGCGAACCGGCGATTCCGACCGTCTTTCCGGAGAGCTGATCCCCCGCGAGCCGAGTGGAGGAGCACGGATGAGCACTGCGCTGCTGATCGTCGATGTGCAGCTCGACTTCTGCGAGGGCGGGGCGCTCGGGGTGTCCGGCGGGGCCGGTGTCGCCGCGGCGATTTCCCGCCATGCCGCGGAGAACGAGTACGCACACGTGGTCGCCACCCGCGACTACCACGTCGATCCCGGGGATCACTTCAGCTCGCAGCCGGACTACGTGCGGTCCTGGCCGGTGCACTGCGTCGCGGGGACGGCCGGCGCGGCGTTCCACCCGGAGCTGGAGGTGGGGCCGGTGCGCGCGGTGTTCTCCAAGGGGCAGTACAGCGCCGGATACTCCGGTTTCGAGGGGAAAGATCGGCTTGGCACGCCGCTGCGCGATTGGCTCGGTGAACGCGGAGTGGACGCCGTCGATGTGGTCGGCATCGCCACCGACCACTGCGTGCGCGCCACCGCGCTGGACGCCGCGAAAGCGGGCCTGACCACGACGGTCCTGCTGTCGCTGACCGCAGGAGTCGCACCGGCCACAGTGGACACAGCTGTTCGCGACCTCCGCGCGGCGGGAGTGGCGCTGACGGGGACGCCGGTGGTGGCGTGAGGCCGGGACATCAGCAGCGGCACCGCTACAACTCGGGAAATCCCGGGGGCAGCGGGTCGAGTTCCGCGACGAGCGGCGCTCGCCGGTCCCGGTACTCCGCGCACAACGCCCGATAACCGAGGGCACGTCCGACCGGGGCGAGCACCCCGAACAGCAAGCGCTGCACCGGCCACGGCGGTGCGGCGAACCGGACGATGTCGGCGTATTCGGCGGAGGTCACCGCATGCTGCAGCAGGCCGGGCTTGCCGTTCGAATCGGTCCTGCCGTCTTGGGCCAGCCCGTACAACTGCCGGAACACGGCCTGCTCGAAGCGATCCACCCGGCCCTGCATCCGGATCACGATCCGCGTCGGGCCGGAGTCGCCGTTCCAGAAGTAGTGCCGGGTGCCCGCTTCGGCGAGCACGCTCTCGCCCACTTCTTCGAGAACCCGCGACCGGCCGCCTGCCCGAATGCCCAGCTTGCCGCTGACCAGCACGAACCTCTCGTCGGCCGTCGGATGGTAGTGCTCGCCGACCACGGTGCCGCCGGGCTCCAGGTACAGGTCCCAGATGAGCACGGACCCGTCGCCTTCGTCGTTGCCCCGCCGGATGACGACGCGCTCACCGCAGACCGGGTTGTCGTAGACCTCTTTCGACCGGACGACCATCCGTCCCCTCCTCGATCCCGCCCCTCCTCGATCCCGGCTGGTCAGCGCTTCACCGCGAACGCCAGCCCGTCGGCGAACGGGAGGATGCTCAGGTCCACCCGCTCGTCCTCCCGGATCTTCTCGTTGAACGCGCGGATCGCCGTGGTCTCGCTGTCCTGTTCGGCCTCGTCGAGCACGGCGCCGTGCCACAGCACGTTGTCCACCAAGATCAGTCCGCCGGGCCGGACCAGGCGCAGCGCGATCTCGTAGTAGTCCGCGTAGCCCTCCTTGTCGGCGTCGATGAAGACCAGGTCGAAGGAGCCGCGCCGGTCCGCGCGCCCGGCGAGTCCGGTGAGTCCGGTGAGGACCCCGACGGCGTCACCGACCCGCAGGTCGACCTTGTCCTCGACGCCGGCCCGGCGGGCGTGCGCCAGGGCGATCGAGCTGGCCTCCGAGCTGATGTCGCAGGAGAGCACGCTGCCGCCGGCGGGCAACGCGCGTGCGATGGAGATCGTGCTGTACCCGGTGAACGTGCCCACTTCCAGCACGCGGGAAGCACCGAGCGCTCGCACCAGGACCCCGAGGAACTGGCCTTCCTCCGGCGAGACCTGCATGATCGCGCCGGGCATCTGCTCCGTCTCCTCCCGCAGCGCGGCCAGCGCCGCGGGTTCCCGCAAGGACATTTCGGCGATGTAGTCCTGGAGCGCGGACGTCACTTCGACCTGTACTCGCACAGGGCGACTCCTTCGATGTTCGCGGACCGCGCACCGAATCGGACGATGCCGCGGGCGCGCCAAGGCCCCGCGAATCGCTTCGGCGCGGATCATCGGAATGCACCCGGAAACCCCCATGGCACGGGTGATGCCGCCGATGTTAGCGGCGGCAAATCGAAGATCGTAATGTGATTCAGGACACTGCCGCAATTTTTCGACAAGAACTCCTTGCGTCCGGGCATCGGATCCGTCCGGTTGCCGTTCACCGCTTCAGAGCAATTATTCACCTGCACAGCGGAAGCCGCCGGAAAATCCACCGCGCGCACGTGAGCCGTTAGCACCAAACGACAACCGATCGGCCCCGGTGCGAATGTGAAATCGGAGCGGGAAGCGGTCGCGGAGCCGCATTTCGCTTGACACACCGGGTGCCCCGCCCCAAACTCGGCAGCACACCGGACATCTCGGGATGTGCGGGACTGGGGAAGGAATCAGGGCCGCGCGGTCCACCGCGGAACGCAGCGCAGCGCGCCGTGTGCGATCGATCGACACTTCTGGCCCGACCGCGTGGCGAAGCGCCACCCAATTCACGCTTCCGCCGTTTTCGCACGCTCGTACACGGAGGGAACGATCCTTGGTAGACGCAGTGATCGTCGCAGACCTCAACGAACCGTCGGACATCCACGGAATGCACAGCGGCGAAGGCCTGGCCCGCTGGAAAGTGCTGGCTCGCAGGGGCAGTTTGTTCGGCTACTGGGAGGCGGTCGAGTGGTCCGCACTACCGCCGGGCGGGGTGAGCGGAGAACATATTCATTCGCGCACCGAAGAGTTGTACTTCATCGTCTCCGGCGACGGAGAGATGACGCTCAACGGACGGACGCACCAGGTCCGGCCGGGCCACCTCATCGTGAACGGCCTGGGCACCCGCCACGGCTTGCGCAACACCGGTGACGAGGAACTGGTCTGGCTGGTCATCGAAGTCTCGGGACCGCACACCGCGGCGGTGCTCGACACCCCGCGAGAAACACCCCGACACGAGCCGGAGAGGACAGCAATGAGCGACGCCGTGGTCATCGATCTGCGCCAGGCAGGCCAAGTGGACACCACCGAGCACCTGACCGGTCCGCTGCGGCTCGCGCGGCTGGTGCGCCTGCGCCCTGGAGAGCCGCTGGAGCTTTCCGCCGACTCCGAAGAGCACACCGTCTACACCATCGGCGGCCAGGGACGCGCACGCGGATCCTCGGAAACGGTCGCGCTCCGCTCCGGAGTGGGCCTGACGCTGCCGCTCGGCGGAACGGTTTCCATCGAAGCCGCGTCCCAGCGGGAACCGCTGGAACTGTTCGTCGTGAGCCTCGCCGTCCCCGGCGCCGCGGGAGGCCGGCAATGATCGTCACCGACTCGCGCGGACTGGTGCTGACCGCCGACGAGCGCACCGGCGTGATCAGATCGCGTTGCCTGGCTCGGCGCGGAATGCTCTACAGCGAATGCGAAGCCGTGGACTACTTGCTGCTGGCGCCCGGGGCAGCGCAGGACGCGCGCGGGCAGTCCGGTGTCGAGCTGGCGGTGCTGGTGCTCGGCGGGAGCGGCGAGCTGTCCGATACCCGGCGGGACCGGCCCGCTCCCCTGCGTCCCGGGGCGCTGGTGCTCGCGCCCGCGGGTTCGGGCACGGTGTTGCGCAACACCGGCGAGGCCGAATTGGAACTGCTGCTGATCGCGGTTTTCCCGGAATCGGTGACCGGCCGGTTGCCGATCCGGAAACCCGTGGAACGGCCCGCGGGGGCCGGCGATGGGTAGCGGAATCCCCGGAGCGCGAAACGTCGACCACGTCGCCTTCACCGTGCCCGATCTGCAGCGGGCGGTCGACTTCTTCGTGGACGTGCTGGGTGCCGAAACGATCTACTGGGAAGGTCCGGTCCAGGACCTGGCCGGTGACTGGATGACTCGCAAGCTCAACGTGCACGAACGAGCGACGGCCCGGATCGCGATGCTGCGGCTGGGCCCCACCACCAACCTGGAACTGTTCGAGTACACGGCCCCGAACCAGCAGCGCCGGATACCGGAGAACAGCGACCACGGCGGTCACCACCTGGCCATTTACGTCGACGACGTGGACGTCGCCGCCGAATACCTGCGGAACCAGCCGGGGGTGCGGTTGCAGGGCGAACCGGAAACGATCGAAGAAGGCCCGCTCGCCGGGAACAGGTGGATGTACTTCACCGCGCCGTGGGGAATGCAGCTGGAAGTGGTCGACATGCCCGCGGGAATGCCCTACGAACAGCGCACCGCCGCACGCAAGTACGGACCGGCCCCACGCTGGGACAACAGGGCCGAGCAAAACCGCGACGCGATCCCGAGCAGCGCCGACGCGAATGCGGCCGGCGATCCGCACCCGTCCCGGAACACCGGCGCGAACCTGACAGAGAAGGAGCGTTAGATGACGCCGACCGCAACGGAATCGTTCGCGCCGTGGCGGGATCGATCCGAAGCATCCCGCAACCGCTGGACCGTAACGGCGACCCGGCCCGTCAGCTACGACGTCGCGCTCTGCGACGGCATTCTCGATCCCGCGAATCCGGCGCTGCTGCGGGCCGTTCCGCGCGGCGTGCCGCCAACGGCGCGACGACTCCTCGTGATTGATTCCGAGGTGCACCGGCACTACGGCCGTTCGTTCACCGACTACTTCGAGCGGCATTCGATCCCGTCCGCCACCTGCGTGCTGGATTGCGACGAGACGACGAAGCACTGGGGCAACGTGCGCACCGTGCTGCAAGCGCTCGATCGGTTCGGCATCGACCGCCGGAACGAGCCGATCGTCGCGGCGGGTGGCGGTGTGCTGCTGGACGTCGTCGGTTTCGCCGGCAGCCTGTACCGCCGGGGCACGCCGGTGGTGCGGGTGCCCACGACGCTGATCGGTCTCGTCGACGCGGGCATCGGAGTGAAGACCGGCGTCAACTTCGACGAGCACAAGAACCGGATCGGGACCTATCACGCGGCCGATCGCGTCGTGCTGGATCCGGCGTTCCTGCGAACCGTCGACCGCAGGCATCTCAGCAACGGGCTGGCCGAGATCCTCAAGATGGCGCTGATCGGGGATCGCCGGCTGTTCGACCTGCTGGACTGGCACGGTGCCGGGCTCCTCGCTGCCAAGTTCCAGCGCGACGGCCGGCACCGGGAAGCCGCGACCGAAGTTCTCGAACGGTCCATCGGCGGCATGTTGGACGAATTGCAGCCGAACCTGTGGGAGAGCTCGCTGGAACGCGTCGTCGACTACGGTCATTCGTTCAGCCCGACGCTGGAGATGCGGGCGTTGCCGGAACTGCTGCACGGCGAAGCGGTGAGCATCGACATGGCCTTGAGCACGCTGCTCGCCGAAGCGCGAGGTCTGGTCACCGCTACCGAACGGAGCCGCGTGCTGCGGCTCATGCGCGCGCTGGAACTGCCGATCTCGCACCCGCTGTGCACCAGCGAGCTGCTGATCTCGGCGCTGGGCGACACCACCCGACACCGCGGCGGCAGGCAGCGGTTGCCGCTTCCCGTCGGCATCGGGGCCGCCCGGTTCGTCGACGACGTCGACGAGCGGGAACTCGAGGTGGCGGGCGAGTCGCTGGCTGAGCTGGCGAAGAACGGCTGATGCGCGGCCACGCGGCGATGCCCGGCCCCGCGACCGGTGCGGTGCGATGCGCCACCAGGGCGATCGCACCGCACCGGTACGGGCCTGTCCCATCAGTCCGGCAGCCGCACGGATTGGGCGTGCCGGAACACGTCGCGCGGATCGAACCGCTTCTTCACCTGCTGCAGCCGCTCGTAGTTCTCCTTGTAGTAGAGCCGGTACCAGGGCACTTGCGACTGGTTGTGCTCCGCGGAGTTCAAGTCCACGTCCGGGTAGTTCACGTAGCAGCCGTCCGTGAGCTCGTTCGGCACCGGCACCCCGCCGGTGTCCCGGTACAGGTCCGCGTAGAACCGGCGCAACCAGGTCAGGTGCTCGTCGTCATCCGCCGGGTCGTCCCACAGCACTTGCCAGTAGAGCTTGAAGAACGAACTCCGGTGCGCGAACGCGGTCGCGGACTCGGGCACCGCGTTGACCTGGGCCCCGAAGCCCTGCAGGTGCATGGTGGCGGTCGAGTTGTCGATGTCGGTGCTGGTGAGGCTCTGGTACATGGTCGCGACGTGCTTGTCCGGGAAGTTGCCGCGCATGTACCCGGATTTGTAATCGGCGCGCAACGTCGGATTGTTCAGGTCGACGTTGTTGGTGCCCAGGAAGCGCGTCGCCTGCAGCCACGGCAAGCGCTGCGCTTCGTAGCACCCGGGCATCGCGTTGTACTCCCCCATCGACGCGGTCATCGGTTGGAGCGGTGCACCGACCCCGTCCGTGATCGCGTCGAGGTATTCCGCTAGCAGGTCGTCCGCCCCCGGCAGATCGGCTTCCACCTGGGTGATCAAGCCGATCTGCCCGTTCGACCGGTGGTTGAGCACGGCCAGCCCGAACAGACCTGCGGCCCGGCTGCCCGGCCGGGAGTTGCGCACGTGCCAGTCGGCGTAGTTGTTCACGAGCCGGGTGAAGCCTGCTTCGGTGATCTCGTCCCAGGACAGCGCGGCTGCGCTGAGCAGCACGTGCCGCGGTGGGCGCGGCAGGATCTCGCCGGGTTCGCGGCCGGTCGCGCCGGGACTGCGGAACCAGTAGCGGGTGATCACGCCGAAATTGCCGCCGCCACCGCCGGTGTGCGCCCACCACAGGTCCCGGTTGGGGTCGTCTTCCTCCCTCGTGGCCACTACCCGGCGGACCTCACCGCCTTCGCCGACCACGACGACCTCGACCGCGTAGAGGTGGTCAACGATCAAACCGTGCCGCCGGGCCAGCGCGCCCCATCCACCGCCGGAAACGTGTCCCCCGACACCGACCGAGTAGCAGAGGCCGCCGGGGAGGGTGACACCCCACCGCTCGTAGAGCTTCTTGTACACGTTGAGCAGGTTCGAACCCGCTTCGACGGCGACGGCGTTCATGGCCGGGTCGTAGTACACGGCGTCGAGGTGCTTCATGTTGATCACGACATCGACGTCGCTGTTGTAGACGAAGTCCTCGAAGCAGTGCCCGGCACCGTTCACCGTCATCCGCTTGCCGTCGCGGACGGCTTCCTGCACCACCGGTGCGACCTGCTCCACGGACTCGACCAGGACAACGGATTCCGGAGTCCCCGACCACCGCTGGTTGTACCCGCTGGTCAGGTCCGGGTACTGCCGCGCTTCTTTTGAAATTGTTGCCATTGCAGAAATACCTCTTCAGTCCAGTGCAGCGACCCCCAGGGCGCTGCGCGCGAGAATTGCCGACGAGCTCGCCCGTGAACCGCGGTGCTCGGGCCGCGCAGGCCCGGAACGCGATCAGGCCCCCAGAGCCTTGGGCCCGTACTCGGCCGGTGGTGCGGTTTCGGGCGCACCCCGGCTCGATGGAACTCGCCCCAGTAGTGATGACCCAGTGAATGCCCAGTGCTAGTGATGCCCCAGTGCCGCTGCCTCAGCAGCAGCGCTGACTTCTCCCACGAACCCCCGGTTCTCCGCACCGTTGCACGGTCGGCGGAGCCCGCTGCGCACCGGCCGTCGAATCAGGCCGCCCATCCCCCGTCCACGGGGATCGAGGCACCGGTGATGTGGCGCCCACCGGCACCGGACAGGTGCACGACGGTGTTCGCGATGTCTTCCACCACGCCGTAGTGCCCCAGGGCGGTGATGGCGCGCTGCCCGTCGGCCCCTTCGGAATCCGCCGGGTTCATGTCCGTGTCCGTAGGCCCCGGGTGCACCACGTTGACCGTGATCCCGCGGGGGCCGAGCTCCCGGGCCAGCGCCTTGGCGAAACCGGTGAGCCCGGACTTGCTCAAGGTGTACAGGCTCACGCCGGGGAACGGCACCCGTTCCACGAACGAGGTTCCGATGTGGATGATCCGGCCGCCGCCGGACATGTGCCGCACCGCGGCCTGCGTCGTCAGGAAGGCGGTCCGCACGTGCACCGCGATGGCCTGGTCGAACTGCTCCAGCGTGACGTCCTCGATCAACCCGTAGGGGAAGATGCCGGCGCAGTTGACCAGGATGTCGAGTCCGCCGAGGCGGTCGGCGGCCTCGTCGACCGCGACGCGGGCGGAGTCCGCGTCCATCCCGTCCAGCGGCAGGGCCGCCCCGCGCACCCCCGAAGCCTCGATGTCGCGCACGACGGAATGCGCTTTGTCCTTCGAACCCGAGTACGTGATCGCCACGTCCGCGCCGTTCGACGCGAGACCGCTCGCCGCTCCGGCCCCGATGCCCCTGCTCCCGCCGACCACGAGTGCCTTCTTGCCCGCGAGCTCCGCCATCGTTCCCCCATCGATTGTTCTGTATCGGTCGATACAGAAGTAGTCTGACGTCACCACTGGTGGCCGTCAAGCAGAATTTGCGGCAGGAAGCCGCGACACCGGCCGGGGAGGGCACGAGATGACCGAACGCGGACGACCGCGGGCCTTCGACCGGGAGGTCGCGCTGCACAAGGCGATGGAGGTCTTCTGGGCCAGCGGGTACGAGGGGACTTCCATCGGCGACCTCACCGCCGCGATGGGGATCAACGCACCGAGCCTGTACGCGACGTTCGGCAGCAAGGAGGGACTGTTCCGGTCCGCGACCGAGCGGTACAACACCGTCGAGGGCCGCGCCGCGAACGACGCCCTGCACCGGGCTGCGACCGCGCGGCTGGCGGTGGAGTCCATGCTGCGCAGCTACGCGCGGTCCTACACCGACCCGGCGACTCCGCGGGGCTGCATGATCGTGCTGGCTGCGAACGTCGGCACCGCCCGCAACGCCGGTGTTCGCGAGCACCTCGCCGGGCTGCGCCGCGAAGTGCTCGCGACGCTGCGGCAACGCCTGGAACGCGGCATCGCCGAAGGCGACGTTCGGGCGGACACCGACACCGCATCGGTCGCGACCTTCTACGCGACGGTGCTGCAAGGGCTGTCCATCCAGGCGAAGGACGGCGCGTCCCTGGCGGACCTGGAAGGCGTGATCGATCACGCCATGAGCGCCTGGCCGGCGGCGCCTTCCTGACCCGCTGGGAACGGCGCGGTGCTGCGAGTGCCGGGCAGGCGGCGTAGCAGCCGCTTGGCTGCGGCCACGCCCATCCATGCGTCACCGCCCGACTCGCGCCGGTGTGTGCCCCGCAGCCTTGACGTGGCCGCGCGGTAGCGTCGGAGGGTGCCTGGTTCCGTTCCGCAGTGGTCCGATCCGGACGTGTTCGCGCCCGACGATTCCGACGATCTTCCGCCGGAGATCGCCGCCGACCTCGCGAAGCAGGGCGGGCCGCAGCAGGCTCAGCACCGGAGCGAGCCGAGCACCGCGAAACCACCGGAGCAGGTACCAGAGCTGGCCGAGCTGCTGGAGATCGCGGTCCGCTCGGTCGGCGGCACCGAGCGCGAGGGCCAGGCGCGGATGGCCGACGCCGTGGAGCACTCCATCGGATCCGGTGAGCACTTGGCCGTGCAGGCCGGAACCGGCACCGGCAAATCCCTCGCCTACCTGGTTCCCGCGATCCGGCACGCCGTCACCGCGGCCACCACGGTGGTGATCTCCACCGCGACGATCGCGCTGCAGCGCCAGCTGGTGGACCGCGACCTGCCGCGGCTGGCGACCGCGCTGGCCGAGGCGCTGGGGCGGCCGCCGACGTTCGCGATCCTCAAAGGCCGCCGCAACTACCTGTGCCTGAACCGGATCCACGGCAACGCCCCGGAAGAACCCGACGAAGGCGCGCTGTTCGACCCGTTCGCCGCCTCCGCGCTGGAGCGGCAGGTCAAGCGGCTGCGGGAGTGGGCGACCGAGACCGAATCCGGCGACCGGGACGAACTCGTGCCGGGCGTGACCGATCAGGCGTGGCGGCAGGTTTCGGTGACCGCCAAGGAATGCCTCGGGGTGCAGCGCTGCCCCGTCGGCACCGACTGCTTCGCCGAACGCGCGCGCGGTGAAGCGGGCCGGGCCGACGTGGTCGTGACCAACCACGCGCTGCTGGCGATCGACGCGCTCGACGACCGGCCGGTGCTGCCCGAGCACGACGTGGTCATGGTCGACGAGGCGCACGACCTGGTCGACCGGGTGACCTCGGCCGCCACCGGAGAACTCACCGGAGGCCAGGCGAAACTCGCCGCGCGGCGCTGCGGGCGCGCGATCGACCAGAGCATCGCCGACCGGCTCGACGAGGCGGCCGAAGGACTCGAAACCGTGCTGGAGGACGCGCCTGCGGAGCGGCTGGAGGCGATGCCGGAAGCGCTCGGCGGGGCGCTCACGGCGTTGCGCGACGCGGGCGCGGCGTGCATGACCGCGCTCGGGCCGGAGCGCAAGGAGGACGTCGAAGGCAGCACGGCCCGCAGGCTCGCGCTGGCGTTGACCGAGGAGCTGCACGACACCGCGGTTCGGTTGCTGGACGCCTTCGACGAACCGGAGGGCCAGCGCCGCGACGTGGTTTGGATCAGCGCCGAGCCGAACCGGCCGCGAGCGGTGAAGGTGGCCCCGCTCGGCGTCGGCGGGCTGCTGCGGGAGCGGCTGTTCGGGCAGCGCACGACGGTGCTGACCTCGGCGACGCTGGCGCTCGGCGGGTCCTTCGACACGCTGGCCCGGCAGTGGGGCCTGCCGCCGGAGCGCCAGGCGGCCGCGGCCGAGGACATGGCCAGCCGCAAGGAAGCACCCTCCGACAGCTCCAGCACCGCCTGGACCGGGCTGGACGTCGGCTCACCGTTCGAGCACCGGCGCAGCGGCATCCTCTACATCGCGCGGCACCTGCCGCCGCCGGGCAAAGCCGGACTTCCGGACGAGTACCTGGACGAGCTCACCGAGCTGGTGCAGGCCGCGGGTGGCCGCACGCTCGGGCTGTTCTCCTCGATGCGCGCGGCCAAGCAGGCGTCCGAACAGCTGCGGGACCGGCTGTCGACGCCGGTGCTGTGCCAGGGCGAGGACAACACCGCGCAGCTGGTCGCGAAGTTCTCCGAATCACCGGAAACCTCGCTGTTCGGCACGTTGTCGCTGTGGCAGGGCGTGGACGTGCCCGGTGACTCGCTGCAACTCGTGGTGATGGACCGCATCCCGTTCCCGCGGCCGGACGACCCGCTCGCCTCGGCGCGGCAGAAGGCGGTGTCCGCGCACGGCGGCAACGGGTTCATCACCGTCGCCGGGACGCACGCGGCGCTGCTGCTGGCCCAAGGCGCCGGGCGGCTGCTGCGGTCCGTGCACGACCGCGGCGTCATCGCGGTCCTCGACCCGCGGCTGGCGACCGCCCGCTACGGCAGCTTCCTGCGCGCCTCGCTGCCGCCGTTCTGGGCCACCTACGACCCGCAGGTGGTCCGCGGCGCACTGGGCAGGCTGAACGCGGCGGCCTCCGGCTGACGGCGCAGGAGCGGTCGCCGATCAAGCGGCGGTTGCGGGGCCCGCTCCCCTGCTCGCCGATGGTGAGCGGAGCCGCGAACGAACACGGTGGGTTTTCTTCCGATCACGTTCCGTACGGTGTGGTCATGATCGTGCGGGTGTTCTACGTCGACGACTCCGGCTCGGAGCAGCACGGAATCAACGTCTTCGGCTGGGTGGAGCTTGAACTGGGGGCGTGGAATCAGGTGCTGCGCGGCTGGCTGGACTGGCGGCAGGAGCTGTACCGCTCGATCGGGCTGGCCACCGACTACGAGCTGCACGCGACGAAGTTCCTGGGCGGGCGCGGGCGACCGACGGGCACGGACTGGGACACGGCGAAGCCGAATCGGTCGCAGGTGATGCGTGATGCGCTGTCGACCATTGACGGTTTGGACGGATTGGCGGCAGGCGCGGTCTTTCTGCGGACGACGCCCGGAGTGAAGCATCCGGCGGCGAAGGCGGATGCGTACGCGCGGCTGGTGCGGTACCTGGACGCACGTCTGACCGCGGCGGGCGAGCTGGGCCTGATCATGATGGACGGGGACGGCAGTGATCACACGTATCGCGGTGCGCACCGGGAGTTGAAGCTGGCGACGCGCTCGGTGATCGAGGATCCGCTGTTTCAGCACTCGCACCACAGCCAGTGGGTGCAGATGGCTGATCTGGTGGCGTACGCGGCGTTCATGCGGGTCGAGCGCATGGTCGGCAAGCCGTTCGCGTGGGAGTGGTTCACGCTGCTCGCGGACTGCTCGACGAGCGGCGTAGAGCCACTCGACCGGCACCTGGCCTGAAAACTCGCCCCGGACAATAAGCAAGACCCGCTACCCCAAGCACATGGGACGGGTCCGCGACGACCAATGTACACGATGCCTGCGGTCGGCACCAGGACTGCCCGGCGGCAGCAACCGTCGCCGGGCGCGGCAACGACGCGGTACCAGGGATTCAGGCCGGGCCGGTCGCGGCGCGGATCTCGGTGATGACCTGGTCGAGTTTGTTGAGGACGAACAGTTCGGTGGAGCCGTCCGCGCAGTCGATCCGCAGTCGGGTGCGCAGGCCGCCGTTGTACGCGGCGCGCAGGTTCAGGGTGCGCGGCTGCTTGCCGACCTCGGTGATCGCCGCCAGCGGGATGCTCCGGTATTCGCCACCGGTGTTGGCGTCGAAGGCGTGCGGGCAGAACAGCACTCGCCGGTTCGTCAGGTACAGCCTGCCGCCGGCGGCGCGGGAATTGCTCTGCGTCCGGTTCGCCCAGCGGCGCCAGGTGACGATCTCGCCGTCATCGGTGGGAGCGACGTTGCCGGGTAGTTGCGTGGTCACGACTTCCCCTTTCGGGACTCGGGTAGGGCCGGGCGCGATCTTCGCGGCAGCCGGGGAATGCGGGCAAGCCCGGCACCGCCCGGTTGTGGAGTGTCCACAATGGGACGGAACACTTTCTGTTCCGCAGGCCGAGCCGGGTAGGTTGACGCCGGACCGCGATCGGTGAGGAGTCGTCGTGCCTGGACAACGCACTGCCCCGGCCACCGAGCTGGCCCGGACCGTGGTGTTCGCGGCGTTCATCGCCGTGCTCGGCCTGTTCCCCGGGTTCTACCTCGGCGGCGCCGCGGTGCCGGTGGTGCTGCAGAACATGGGGCCGCTGCTGGCGGGCAGCATCCTCGGTGCCCGCCGCGGAGGCGCATCGGTGCTGCTGTTCCTGGGACTCGTGGTGATCGGGTTGCCGCTGCTGTCGGGTGGCCGCGGCGGCATCGCGCCGTTCGCCGGGCCGAGCGGCGGGTTCCTGCTGGGCTGGCTGCTGTCGGCGTTCGTGGTGGGGCTGATCGTGCAGCGGGCGACGCCGCGTCCGGGGCTCGCGGTGCTGCTGCTGGCGAACCTGGCCGGGGTGGCGGTGGACTACCTGGTCGGCATTCCGTACTGGGCCGCGTTCACCGGTGATCTCGGTGCGGCCGCGGTGCAATCGCTGGTGTTCGTGCCGGGTGACGCGGTGAAGCTGGTGCTGGTTTCGCTGGTCGCGGTGGCGGTGCACCGGGCGTTGCCCGCTTCGCTGAGTGGTTCTGCGCAGGGCGGTTCCCGGACGGCGCGGGAATGACCCTGCCGATCCTCGGGCGCCGACTCACCGCCGGCGTGTCGTGCGGTGCGGACGTTCTCGACGGCGCCGAGATCATGCGGCACGCGCAGGGCGCGGCGGGCGAACTCGCCGGAGTCGATCGGGTGGCGGTCGACGACCCCGACCCGCTGCACCGGCTGTGCTGGCTGCTGGGCGCGGACCTCGCCGGAGCCGCCACGCTGATCGTCGACCCGGATTGGCCGCGGCCGCAGGACGTGCTGGACGAGGCGAAACCGGGCCGGGTGGTCCGCGGCCTGCCGATTCCGGGCGAGCCGCCGGAAACGCCGCGCGGCGACGAGCTGACCTGGTTCTACCTGCCCACCACTTCCGGCAGCAGCGGCACGCCGAAAGTGCTGGCGCGATCCCGGAAGTCCTGGCTGCGCAGCTTCACCGCGCTCGACGCACCGTTGCGCGACGACGATTCCGCGCTGATCCCGGGGCCGTTGAGTTCCTCGCTGTACCTGTTCGGCGCGCTGCACGCGCTGCACCAGGACCGCGATGTCCGCCTGCTGCGGCGCTGGTCCGCGCGCACCGCCGCGCAGGAGTGCCTGCACGCGACGGTCGTGCACGTCGTCCCCGCGATGCTCGCCGAGTTGCTTTCGGTGTGGGAGCGGCATCCCGAGCTGCGTGCCTCCTGTGCGCTGCGGCTGATCGTCTGCGGCGGGGCCGACCTGGCGCCCGAGCTGGAGACGCGGCTGCACGCGCTGCTGCCGGGCTGCGAATTACTGGAGTACTACGGCTCCGCGGAGACCTCGCTGATCGCGCTGCGCCGCGGCGAGCATCGGCTGCGGCCGGTGGTGGACGTGGAAATCCTTGATGCGCAAGGAAATCCGGTCAGCGAAGGCGAATTGCGGGTGCGCTCGGAGCTGGCCTTCGACGGCTACCTGCGGCAAGGCGTGCTGGAAGCCCCGGAATCGGACCGGATCAGCGTCGGCGACCGCGCCGTCCGGCACGACGACGGCGGGCTGAGCGTGCTCGGTCGCTGCAGCGCCACGATCAGCACCGGCGGGACGCTGGTGGCCGCCGAAGAGGTCGAGTCCGCGCTGCGCGGCCGGGGCGTCCGCGAGGTGCTGGTGACCGGGACGCCGCACCCCCGCCTCGGCGCGCTCGTCACGGCGGTCGTCGAGGTCGATCCGGCCGCGCCCGCGACGCGGGAGGAGCTGCGCGCCCGGGTTCGCGAGCTGGAGCCCGTCAAGCGCCCGCGGCGCTGGCTGACCGTGCCCGAGCTGCCGCGCACCGGCTCCGGGAAACCCGCGCGCGGCGTGCTGGACGAGTGGCTGCGCAACGGCGCGCCGCAAGCCGAGGTCTTGCGCCCGAGCACCCCTTCGCAGGAACGACCGTGACCGACCGGACACCCGTGATCATCGCCGCGCGCCGCAGCCCGATCGGAGAAGTCGGTGGCGTGCTGCGCAATGTGGCGACCGATCAGCTCGCCGCTCCGGTGCTGCGCGCCGCGCTCACCGATTCCGGGCTGGACACCGTGGACGACGTGCTGCTCGGCAACGCGCTCGGGCCGGGCGGGAATCCGGCGCGGGTCGCCGCGCTGCGCGCCGGGTTCGGGTTCGACGTGCCCGGCATGACGGTGGATCGGCAGTGCGCCAGCGGGCTCAGCGCGATCCTCACCGCTGCGGCGCTGCTGCGCGCCGGGGTCGGCGATCGGTTCCTGGCCGGTGGCGTGGAGAGCCCGTCGACCGCGCCGTGGCGGGCGTGGCGACCGCGCACCGCCGGTGAGCCACCGCGGTTCTACTCGCGCGCCCCGTTCGCCCCGGCCGACATCGGCGACCCGGACATGGGCCCGGCCGCCGACCTGGTCGCCGCCGAGGCGGGCGTTTCCCGCCGGCGCCAGGACGATTTCGCCGCGCGCAGCCACGCCCGCGCGATCGCGGCGCAGGATTCCGGCCGGTTCGACGCCGAACTCGTCGAGGTCGGCGCCGCGCGCGACGAACGCCCGCGGCGCAACTTCACCGCGCAGCGGCTGAGCCGGTTCCGCCCCGCGTTCACCCCGGACGGCACGGCCACCGCCGCGAACTCGTGCGGCGTCAGCGACGGGGCGGCCGCAGTGCTGCTCACCACCGAGGACGAGCGCCGCGCACTCGGCGTGCCCGGCCTGCGGCTGGCCGCCGAACGGACCGCGGGCGTGGACCCGAACCGGCTCGGGCTCGGCGCGGTACCCGCCTTGCAGGCCGTGCTGCAGGACCGGCCGGAGCTGGTGGAGTTCACCGAAGCCTTCGCCGGGCAGGTGCTGGCGTGCGCGGACGCGGCCGGGCTGGACGAGCGCACGATCAGCCCGGACGGCGGCGCCGTCGCGCTCGGGCACCCCTGGGGAGCGTCCGGCGCGGTCCTGGTGGTGCGATTGTTCAGCCGCATGGTGCGCGAGAACGGGCCGCGCACCGGAGTGGCGGCCCTGTCCTCCGGCGGCGGGCTAGGCGTGGCGAGCGCGTGGGAGCGAGTGGGTTGATCGAGTTCGAAGACGTCGCGCACTCCTACGGCGAGCACTCCGTGCTCACCGGCGTCGACCTGCGGCTGCGCGAGCCGCGGGTGGCGTTCGTCGGTGCGAACGGCTCCGGCAAGTCCACCCTGGCGCGGATGGTCAACGGGCTGGTCACGCCCACGCGGGGCCGCGTGCTGGTGGACGGGCTGGACCCGGCGAAGAACGGGCGGGCGGTGCGCAAGCGCGTCGGTTTCGTGTTCACCGACCCGGACAGCCAGATCGTGATGCCGACCGCCGGTGAGGACGTCGCGTTCTCGTTGCGGCGCCGCGGAATTCCGAAAGCGGAGCGGGAGCGGCGCGCGGCCGAAGTACTCGCGCAGCACGGCCTCGGCGGGTACGAGCAGCACCCGGCGCACCAGCTCTCCGGCGGGCAGAAGCAGCTGCTGGCGCTGTGCTCGATGCTGGTGCTGGAACCGGACGTGCTGGTCTGCGACGAGCCGACGACGCTGCTCGACCTGCGCAACAAGCGGCACTTCATGGAGTTGCTGCGGGAATTGCCGCAGCAGGTGCTGCTGGTCACGCACGACCTGCACCTGCTGGAGGACTTCGAGCGGGTGGTGGTGCTCGACCGGGGACAGGTGGCCGCCGACGACTCGCCGGACGCGGCGTTGACGCGGTATCGGGAGCTGGCCGGATGAACCCGCTCGGGCTGTACGAGCCGGGAACGAGCCCGCTGCACCGGGTTCCGGCGGGCGTGAAGTTCCTGGCGCTGCTGGCGCTCGCGGTGCTGATCTTCGTGTTCGCCGCGCCGACTCCGCTCGGAGTGCTCGCGGGCGCGGTGCTGCTCGGCTACCTCGTCGCCCGGGTTTCGCCGGGACGCTGCTGGCGGCTGGCTCGGTTCCTGGTCCCGCTGCTGGCGGTGATCTTCGCGTTGCAGTGGTGGCTGCTGGGGCTGGATCAGGCGATCGTGGTGGCGCTGCGGCTGTTCGCGGCGCTGGCGGCGGCGAACCTGTTCACCCTGACCACCCGGGTCGACGACATGGTCGGCGCCGTCGAGCGCGGGTTGCGCCCGCTGCGGCGGTTCGGCGTCCGGCCGGAGCGGGCCGGACTGCTGGTGGGGCTGACGATGCAGGCCATCGCGGTGCTCTCGACCATCGCGGCGGAGACCCGCGAAGCCCAGCGCGCTCGCGACGCGGACCGTTCGGTCTCCGCCTTCGCCATCCCGTTCCTGGTGCGCACCCTGCGCCACGCCGACGAACTCGGGGAAGCGCTCGCGGCACGGGGCGTCGGCGACGACTGATCGGGTCGGCTCAGCCGTGCAGGAGGTCGCTCGGGCCGGACGGGTCGTCGTCGCGCACCGGCTCGCAGGACAGCGACTCCGGGAAGCCCGCGTGGGCGAGCCGGGTGAGTTCGTGCTTGCACGCGGCGCTGGTGGGTTCCTCGCTCACCAGCTCCGTGTCGAACGCGCCGCCCAGCACCGCCACGGACGCTCCCACTGCGCACAGCGCCACGGCCGGAACGACGTTACGCAACCTCACGAGCATTCCTCTTCTTGTACGCCTTCGAGCTTCCACCGGGATGCTACGCGGAGTCGCGGGGCGCGGTCCGTGCCGCTGAGCGCGGTCCGGCGCCGCCAGGACTTTCGCCTCTGTCGGCGGGGCGGCGGCGACCGCAGGCTGGGGTTGCCGGGAAACCGGCGGATCCGCCCGAGAGCGATCTGGCCTTGACGACTCAAGAGCCGCCGAAGACCTACCTTGCAACCGCAAAGGTTGCCCGAGCTCTCGGGCGGGTTCTCGCGGGCGCGAATCCCACCGCTGCCCGGTTGCGCGAGCAACCGGATCAGGCCGGGAAAGTCGCTTCGCCGTTCCGCTTCGGACACGCGCCGGAATCGACCGCTGCCGCCGAATTCCTCGCGACCGGACGGTTCCCCGCGTTTTCGGGGTTTCGACGCCCGGAGCGACGCAGCCCCAGCTTCCGCCGCGGCTCCTGTACGCCGCACCGCCCGAACCGGGGCCCGAAGTGAGCGGAACCGGCCGTTTCCGGAATACTCCCCTTCTGCACCGACGAAAACCGATCCCCCGCCGCACGGCGGGGGATCGGTTTCGAGTACCGGGCTCAGCCACGCACGAGGACCTGCGGGCCGTTGTCATCATCGGTGGTCGGTTCGCACATCAGCGGACCCGGGTCACCCTGGTCGGCGAGCCGCTGGAGCTCGGCCGAACACTGCTCGGCCGTGTCGAAGTGCCCCACCACTTCTTCGGCGACGGCGGTGCCCGCACCGAGCACGGACATTCCCGCCGCGCACAAGGCCAGGGTGGCAACGGTCTTGCGGATACGCATGAGTGGTTCCTTCCGCTCGAAATCTGATTACGTTGGGAAGACTATTCGCGGCCGGGCAGACGAGCGGGCACTGTCGGCATGACACGGGGAAACCCCTCAATTCATTTCCCACGGGGATTTCCCCGAAGGAGTGCCACGCACCCGACGAATCCGCCTGGATGCAGGTACCGCATCCGGCGGAAATGCGCGGAGAACCCGCCCGGCACGCGGCCATCCGGGAACGAGGCCGCCCCGGGCGGGCAGTAACGCCGAATTCGCTCCTCGGCGGGTTCACCGGGAATGACGGATGTGCGCGGTGGTCACGTCGCCGGACGAGTCCGCCGCTTCAGCCCTCCGGTCGTTCTCGCAGCGGCGCTTCGGGCTCGACCTCCACCATCGTCAGGTGCGAACCCCGCGGGGTGCCGACGATCGCGGTGATCGCGGCCGCCACGTCGGACGGGCGCAGGAAGTAGGGGTGCCGCGCGAGTCCCCAGTGCACCCAGTCCTCCAGCACCGCGGTCGCGACCTCGTCCTTCCAGGTGGTGCCCATCGCGGTCTTCGTCGGCCCGGGACGCACCAGCGACGTGCGCACGCCGGTGCCTTCCAGCTCCATCCGCATCGTCTGCACCATCGCCTCCAGCCCGGCCTTCGCGGGCACGTAGCCGCCCATCCGCGGGCGGTGGGTGCGCGCCACGTCGGAGCTGATGAACACGAAATCGCCGCGCTGCCGGCGCACCATCGACGGCACGATCGCCGCCGCCAACCGCTGCGGGCCGCCGAGGTGCACTTCGACCTGGCTGGCGAAGGTCTCCGGGTCCTGCTCGTGGATCAGCGCGGCGTCGATGTCGCCCGCGCCGGAGACGACCGTCTCCACCGGACCCAGCGAGTCCTCGACGGCGGCGACGAAGTTCTGCACCGACTCGGTGTCGGCGACGTCGAGCGGTTCGGCGATCGCCTCTCCCCCGCCAGCGCGGATCGTCGCGGCGATCTCCTCGCACAGCTGCACCCGCCTGGCGCCGAGCGCGACGGGGTGCCCGGCGGTCGCCAGCGCCTGCGCGGTGGCCGTGCCGATGCCGGAGGACGCCCCGGCCACGATGGCCGGGCGCCGCTGCGGATGGGGATCGAATCTCGGCATGTCACGCCTTCTTCCGTTCCGGTGGTGCGGTTCCGGAGCGAACGGCATGTTCGCCCGATCTGTTCGGACGAACGGTCCGTTCACTGCTCGCGGCTTCCCAGGTGAACGGACTGTTGGTCCCGCTAGATTGGACGAACGGTCCGTTCGCTCACTGCTCCCGCGGGGGCGCGGGTGGTGCGGAGAGCCCCAGTCCTGGCCCGAGGCCGGTGAGCGCGTGCCGGGCGAGCGGGACGTCGACGCCCAGCTCCCGCGCCAGCTCGATCGCGAACCGCAGGTCCTTCTCCCCCAGCGCGCGGACGTGCTCGAAGATCCCCACCCACGGGTCGCCGTCGGCCAGCGGCGCGGCCGTGTCGCGGTGCATGATCGCGCCTGGTCCGCCGGTGATCCCGTCGGTGTGCCGCACGACCCGGCCGAGTTCGACCAGGTCCAGCCCGGCCGCTTCGGCGAGCCGCTGCGCTTCCGCGGCCGCGGTGAACGATGCGAAGTGCAGCAGGTTCCTGGCGAGTTTCATCCTGGTTCCCGCGCCGATCGGGCCCGCGTGCACGACCTGCCCGCCCATCCGGCCGAACGGTTCGGCGCAGGTGGCGAAGGCGGTTTCGGGGCCGCCGACCATGATCGCCAAGCTGCCGTCCGCAGCTCCCATCGGACCGCCGCTGACCGGCGCGTCCACCAGCGCGACGCCGTGCTCGGCGGCCTGTTCGGCCAGCTCCGCAGGGGTACCGGGGGCGATCGTGGAGTGCACCGCGACGACGAGTCCGTCGCGGGCCGCGGGCAGCACCTCGGCGAGGACCGAACGCACCTGGTCGTCGTCGCGGACCATGACGCACAGCAGATCCACCTGCGCCGCCAGTTCCGCCACGTCCCGCGCGACCTTCGCTCCCGCCGCGCGCAATTGCGCCACCGGCTCGGACGCGATGTCGAAGACCAGCAGGCCACCGGGGCGGTCCACGAGCCTGGTGGCCATCGCCTTGCCGATGTTGCCGAGACCGGCGAACCCGACCGCGCTCATCGGATCACCTGGCCGCCGTCGACGTTGAAGATCTGCCCGGTCACCCACGACGCCTCCTCGGACAGCAGGAACAGGCAGGCGCCGACCATGTCCGCCGGTTGCCCGATCCGCTTGATCGCCAGCCCGCGCACCAGGTCCGCGGCCGCTTCCCCGACCTGGTTGCGGGTGGCTGCGGTATCGGTCGGTCCCGGCGCGATGGCGTTGACGCGGATGTTCATGCCGCCGAGTTCGTGCGCGAGCTGCTGCGTCAGCCCGTTCACGCCCGCCTTCGCCAGCCCGTAGAAACCGGAGTAGAGCCAGGCCGCGGTGGAGCTCTGGTTCACGATCGCGCCACCGCCGCGCCGCTGCATGTGCGGGTGCACCGCGCGGGTCACCACCAGCGCGCCGTCCATGTTCACGCTCATGAACTTGCGGTAGTAGTCCCAGTCGACGGTCAGCAGCAGGTCGAACTCCATGTCGCCGTAGATCGCGGCGTTGTTGACCAGCAGGTCGATGCCGCCGAGCTCCTCGGTCGCGCGCGCCGCCAGTTCGGCGGCCGAATCCGGGGAGGAGACGTCGGTGCGCACGAACATCGCTCTCCCGCCGTCGCTCTCGATGGACTTGGCGCAGGTTCGCCCGGCGTCGGCGTTGAGGTCGGCGATCACCACCGACGCGCCGTGGGCCGCGAGCGCTTGCGCGTAGGCCGCTCCGATGCCCTGCGCCGCGCCGGTGACGATGGCGACCTTGCCGTCGAACCGCTTTCCCATGCCCGCTCCCGTCATCCCGGTCGGCGAACCGCCGGCGGCCTCGCCGCCGAATTCCCCGGCGGTCCCTCTGACTCCGCCATCGAATTCCCGGGCGGTCACGCCGGTTCCGCCAAGTAACCCGCTGGCGGTCACGCCGGCTCCGCCAAGTAACCCGCCGGCGGTCACGCCGGCTCCGCCAACAACTTGGTCTCCAAGTACTCCTCGAACCCGGCCACACCCATCTCGCGTCCGATGCCGGATTGCTTGTACCCGCCGAACGGCGCGTCCGGGCTGAACCAGAGCCCGCCGTTGACGGCCAGCGTCCCGGTGCGAACCCGGGCCGCGACGTTGCGCGCGCGCTCGATCGAGCCGCTGTCGACCGACCCGGACAGCCCGTACGGCGAGTCGTTGGCGATCCGCACCGCGTCGTCGTCGCCGTCGTGCGCCAGCACGACCAGCACCGGCCCGAAGATCTCCTCGCGGGCCACGCGGTTTTCGTTGCGCAGCCCGGAAATGACGGTCGGTTCGATCCAGAACCCCGCGTCCTTGCCCGCCGGAATCCCGCCGCCGGTGGCGAACGTGCCGCCTTCCTCGGTGGCGAGCCGCAGGTAGTCCAAGACCCTGTCGCGCTGGGCCTGCGAGATCACCGGCCCGCAGATCGTGCCCGCATCGCGCGGATCGCCCGCGCCGATCTTGCGCATCGTGCGTGCGGCGATCTCCACCGCCTCGTCGTAGCGGTCCCGCGGAACGACGAGCCGGGTCGTCAGCGCGCATCCTTGCCCGGCGTGCACGCAGACGCCGAAGGCGGTCGCGCCGACCGCGGCGCCGAGGTCGGCGTCGTCGAGCACGATCGCGGCGGATTTCCCGCCCAGCTCCAGGAAAACCTTCGCCAGCGTCGTGGACGCGGCGGCCATGATCGCGCGCCCGGTGGCCGTGGATCCGGTGAACGAAACCAGATCCACCCTCGGATCGGTGGTCAGCAGCGCCGCTACCGCGTCGTCGTGCGGTGTCACGACGTTGAACACGCCGGGCGGGATGTCGGTCCGCTCGGCCACCAGCCGCTCGAGTTCGGCGGCCACCCACGGCGTGTCCGGCGCCGGTTTCAGCACGACGGTGTTGCCCGCGGCCAGCGCCGGGCCGATCTTGGCCAGGTTGACCTGGTTCGGGAAGTTCCACGGCGTGATCGCCGCGACCACGGCCACCGGCTCGCGGCGGATGGTGCGCCGGGTGGCGATCCCCATCGGCTCGGCGACTCCCAGGTCGGTGCACCACGGGTAGCCCTCGGCCATCTCGACCGTCCACTTGAGACTTTCCACCGGCACGTCGTACTGCGGCCCCGCGGTCAGGAACGCGGGCGCACCCGCTTCTTCCGTCGTCAACGCGCGCATCGCCGCGCCGTGCTCGACCAATGCCGAGTGCAGCTGGCGCAAGCAACGGATGCGGAATTCCGGGGAGGTGGCCCACTCGCCGAAGTCGAATGCGCGGCGCGCGGCGCCGATCGCGTCGTCGACGTCGTCGGCCGTGGCGCTGGGCGCCCTCCCGATCTCGACGCCTTCGGCAGGGTTCAGCACGGGATGGCTCCGCCCGCCGGAACCGGCAGTGAGCCTGCCGTCGATGAGTTGCCGCGGCTGCGGCAAACCGAGGTCCGACGGTCCGCCGAGGCTCACCGCGCCCCCTCCTCGACCACCGGCGGCCACACCGTGGACGGCAGGTCCGCAGGCCGATAGTGCCCGGGCTGCGACTTGCCGTCGGTCTTCATCCGCTCCAGCAGCCCCGGCGTCGCCTTCCCGGATTCGGCCAGGCTGAGGAAGGTCCGCGCGGCGGCGCCCAGGTCGAACCAGTCGCGCTGCCACTCGAACCGGCCGTTGCCCGCGGAGTCCTGGCCGTAGCCGAACCAGCTGCCGCCGATGCCCGGCACCTCGTACTCGCGGCCGTGGTCGTCGGTGATCCCGGCGCGCTGCTTCCAGAAACCGATCACCATGCCGTTCGATTCGTCCATGACGGTGGCCACGTAGTCGTAGTGCCACCCGTCGAGCCCGGCCATCTCGGTGCCGAGCGCGTACTGCCGGATCTCCTCGCGCCCCACCGCCATGAAGTGCTCGTCCGGCGAGTACATCCAGCCGTAGGTGGCGTCTTCGGCGTAGTGGTCGGCGAGTGGTTTCCAATCGCGGAGGCGTTCGGCCTCGCGGTTCGCGGCCAGCCAGCGCTGCCAGAACTGTTCCATGTCAGTGCGGGTGAAGCCGCCCATCGGGCCCCTCCAGCCTGTGCTCGCGCCGGCGTGAGCATCGAGTGAACGGACCGTTCGCCCGATCCATTGGGACGAGCGGTCCGTTCGCTCACGGGCGGACAGTTGATTGGACAGGTGTCCATTATGCGTGCGGGCCCGGCCCCGCACAAGGGATCAGGCGATGCCGAGGCGGGCCGCGTGCCGCCCCAGGAAGGCCACCACCTCGTCGGCGGGCTTGTCCGGCAAGCCCCAGATCGCTTCGGTGACACCGGCCTGCGCCCACTCCCCGAGCAGTTCAGGAGTGGGTTTCGCGGTCGCGAGCACGTGGATCTCCGGCGCACCGGGACGTCCCGCCGCGGCCCAGGCCGCGCGCAGCCGGTCCGCGTTCGCGCGCACGTCCCGCTCAGCGGGAGTGGTCATCCAGCCGTCCGCGTGCGCGGCGATCCAGGCGAACGTCTTCGGCCCCGCACCCGCCCCGATCAGCAGCGGGACGTGCGCCTGCGCGGGCTTCGGGTAGGCCCACGACGGTCCGAAGTGGACGAACTCGCCGGAGTAGGAAGCCTCCTGCTGCGTCCACAGCGCCCGCATCGCCTCGACGTGCTCGCGCAGCGCGGTGCGCCGCCTGCCTGCCGGGACGTGGTGGTCGGCGAGCTCGTCGGTGTTCCAGCCGAAGCCCGCACCGATCGTGACCCGGCCGCCGGAGAGCCAGTCCAGCGAAGCGATCGTCTTCGCCAGCGTGATCGGGTCGGACTCCACCGGCAGCGCCACCGCCGTGGCCAGCCGGATCCGGGAGGTCACCGCCGCGGCCGCGCTCAGCCCGACCCACGGATCGAGGGTGCGCAGGTAGCGGTCGTCGGGCAGCTCCGCGCCGCCGGTGCCGGGATGCGCGGCCTCCCGCTTGATCGGGATGTGGGTGTGCTCCGGGACGTAGAAGGTGTCGAACCCGGCCTCTTCGGCGGCTTTCGCGGCCCGGTCCGGGGTGATCCCGCGGTCGCTGGTGAACAGCACTATGCCGTGTCGCAAGGGAATTCCTTTCCGCAGCAGCAGCCGGAACCCGGTGGCGAGGCCCATCGGGAGGCGACGGATCGACGGCGCATTGTCATAGGTGCTTCAATGACCCTAGCAAGCGTCTGGTGGCTGCCCAAGGAAACGACTTGGCACCGCCCGGAAACCGGAGCAGTCAGCAAACCGGTCCGACCGGAACGAACGCACCGCGCGGAAGGGAGTCAGCGTGCCCGAGGTCCTACCCCCGTCCGCCATCCCGGAGCAGGCCGAGCAGTTCGACGTCGTCGTGGTGGGCTTCGGCATCGCGGGCGGCTGCGCCGCGCTGGAAGCCGCGCGCGCGGGTGCGCGGGTGCTGCTGCTGGAACGCGCCGCGACGCACGGCGGCACAACGGCCATGGCGGGCGGGCACTTCTACCTCGGCGGCGGTACCGCGGTGCAGCGGGCCACCGGGCACGAGGACTCGCCGGAGGAGATGTACAAGTACCTGCTGGCCGTGTCCCGCGATCCGGAGCCGGACAAGATCCGCGCCTACTGCGACGGCTCGGTGGCGCACTTCGACTGGCTGGAGTCGCTCGGTGTCCACTTCGAGCGCTCCTACTTCGCCGAGAAGGCGGTGATCCAGCCCGGCACCGAAGGGCTGATGTACACCGGGAACGAGCAGGTCTGGCCGTTCCGCGAACAGGCCGTTGCGGCACCGCGCGGGCACAAGGTCCCGGTGCCCGGCGACACCGAGGGCGCCAAGCTGGTGATGGACCTGCTGCGCGAGCAGATCGAGCAGGCGGGGGTGCAGGTCCGCTTCGACACCGGCGCGACCGCGCTGGTGCAGCAGGAGGACGGCCGCGTGCTCGGGCTGGCTTGGCGGCGGTTCTCCGAAACGGGCCTGGTCCGGGCGTCCGCGGTGGTGCTCGCCGCCGGCGGGTTCGTGATGAACGAGCGGATGGTCGCCGAGCACACCCCCGCGCTGGGAGCCAAGCTGTTCACGCTCGGCTCCAGCTACGACGACGGGACCGCGATCAAGCTGGGCGAGGCAGCGGGCGCCGAGCTCAAGCACATGGCGCAGCCGTTCATCACCGCGCCGTTCTACCCGCCCGGTCAGCTGGCGACCGGGTTGATCGTCAACAAGCTCGGCGAGCGGTTCGTCGCCGAGGACTCCTACCACGCGCGGACCAGCTATCACGTGCTGGCGCAGCCCGATTCGACGGCTTACCTGATCGTCGACGTCGAGCACGAGGCGAAGCCGAAGGACCCGCTGGTTCCGCTGCTGGACGGCTTCGAGACGGTCGAGGAGATGGAGTCCGGGCTCGACCTGCCGTCCGGCTCGCTGGTGAAGACGCTGACCCGCTACAACGAGCACGCCGCGCGCGGCGAGGACCCGGACTTCCACAAGAGCCCGAAGTGGCTGGCGGCCCAGGACACCGGCCCGTGGGCGGTCTTCGACCTGCGGTTGGGGCACGCGCTGTACGCGGGGTTCACCTTGGGCGGGATGCGGACCACCGTCGATGCGCAGGTGCAGCGCGCGGACGGCTCGGTCGTGCCCGGCCTTTACGCCGCAGGGGCCTGCGCGTCCAACATCGCGCAGGACGGCAACGGCTACTGTTCCGGCGTCCAGCTGGGCGAAGGCTCGTTCTTCGGCCGCCGCGCCGGGCTGCACGCCGCGGGCTCGGCGTGAGCCCGGAGGTGCAGCTTGCGAGGTGGTCCGCATGACTCTTAGCGCGAAAGGCACGCGGCTCAACCGCAGGGGCCTGGAGACGCGGCGCACGCTGCTGAAAGTCGCCATCCGCTGCCTGGCCGACGGTTCGGAAGGCGTGAGCGCGAACCTCATCGCCCGCGAGGCGGGCGTCACCTGGGGCACCGTGCAGCACCAGTTCGGCGACGCCGACGGGTTGTGGGCCGCCGTGCTGGCGCACATCTCCGAACGCAGCGATCCGCTGCTGCCGCCGCAGCACGCCGCGCTGCCGGACCGGGTCGGCGCCGTCGTCGACATGCTGTGGCGGGCGCTGGATTCCGCCGGTGCGCGCGCGATCCACCACCTGCGGCTGGCGCTGCCGCGCGACCGCGGCGAGTTGGAAGCCGAGTTCCCCCGCACCGCCGAAGCGCTCGCCGCCTGGGACGCCAGTTGGAACGAAGCCTGCGAGCGCGCCTTCGACGGGCTCGCCGTGGACAAGGTCAAGCTGCGCCGGGTGCGGGCGCTGCTGCCCGGCGCGATGCGCGGGCTGCACGGCGAGCAGGACCTGAGCACCTACCTGGACATCGACGACGCGAAGCGCGGTCTCAGCGACGCGGTGACCGCCTACTTGTCCTGAATCCGCCCTCGATCCGCCTGCGCCCGGCGAGCCCGGGCCGAGTCGATGTAGGAGAAGACCGGTGCAGCACACACCTGATTCGTTCGACGTGGTCGTGGTCGGTTCCGGCGGTGGCGCGCTGGCCGGCGCCTACCTCGCCGCCAAGGCGGGGTTGTCGACCGCCGTTCTCGAGCGCACGGCGCGGGTCGGTGGCACGTCCGCGTACTCCGGCGGTGCGTGCTGGCTGCCCGGTTCCGAGGTGCAGCAGCGCGCCGGGCTGGCCGATTCGACCGACTCCGCGCGCACCTACCTGGGAAGCCTGCTCGACGCGCCGGACTCCGGCCGGGTCGAAGCGTTCCTGGCCGAGTCGCCGCGGCTGGTCAAGGCGTTCGAGGCCGATCCGGCGCTGGAGTTCGAGTGGATCCCGTTCCCGGAGTACTTCGACGCGCCGGGCCGGGTCGGGCTCGGGCGGTCGATCCAGCCCGTCGACATCCGCCGGGACGAGCTGCCTGCCGAGGTCGCCGAGCTGGTCCGGCCGCCGGTGGAACGCGACCGCGCAGGCAGGCCGGGGCGGAGCAAGCTCAGCGGCGGGCAAGCGCTGATCGCCCGGCTGCTCACCGCGTTCGTGCGCGCGGGCGGAAATGTCCTAACAGGACACAACGTCGTCGGTTTCCACCAGGAGCACGGGCGAGTGGCCGGTGTCGACGCGGTGGTGGACGGCGAATCCGTCCGGATCGCGGCCGAGCGCGGAATCCTCGTGGCAGCAGGCGGTTTCGAGGGCGACGCGCAGCTGCGCGACGAGCACGGCGTGCCGGGTGACGCGCGGTGGACGATGGCTCCGGCGGGCACGAACCGCGGCGAGCCGATCTTCGCCGCGGCCCGGCTGGGTGCGGCCACCGACCTGCTCGACCAGGGCTGGTTCTGCCCCGGCTTGGCGCAGCCGGACGGCGGCGGCTCGTTCGCGCTGGGCTTCCGCGGCGGGATCATGGTCGACGCGACCGGCCGCCGCTACGCCAACGAATGCCTCCCCTACGACCGGTTCGGGCGCGCCATGGCCGCCGCTGCCGAACGCATCCCGTCGTGGTTCGTGTTCGACTCCCGCGAAGGCGGCGGCCTTCCCGCGATCGCCATGCCGGAGGGCGATCCGGAGGAGCACGTGCGAGCCGGAATCCGGTTCCGCGCGGACACGATCGCCGAACTCGCCGCGGACATCGGCGTCCCCGCGCAGGCCTTGACCGGCACCGTCGAGCGCTTCAACGAGTTCGCCGCCGCCGGTGCGGACGCGGACTTCCACCGCGGCGAGGACGAATACGACGCGTTCTTCGCGGGCGGCGAACCGCTGGTCGCGATCGACCAGCCGCCGTACTACGCGGCGAAGTTCGTGCTCTCGGACTTGGGAACCAAGGGTGGTCTGGTCACCGATGCGCGCGGCCGGGTGCTGCGCGGTGACGGCAGCGCGATCGGCGGCCTGTACGCGGCCGGGAACTCATCGGCCTCGATGACCGGGGCCGTCTATCCCGCGCCCGGGGTTCCGCTCGGCACGGCGATGGTGTTCGCGTCGCTGGCGGTCGCGGACATGGCGGAGTCTTGAGCGGGCGGGTCCGCTGAGCGGTTCAGCCCGGCATTTCCAAAATGAACTTCCCCGGAAACCCATGACTCGACAAGTTCGTTTTGGAAACACCCTCGCCTTTTCGGCGGAATACGCACCCCCGTGCGGCCCAATCCGCGGATTCCGATACATTGCGCGCTCATCCAGCGAGTTAGGACGCAACGTGGACGAGCCGCATCTGGACGATCCGGATCGCTGGGCGATGCTCGGGGTGCACTGGCACGGATCGGCCGAGATCAGACCCGAAACCTCTTCCGATCCTGCCGAGGAACCGGCCGCGAACCTGCCGGAGATCGAGCCGCGCTGCCTGCGCAGCCCCGATGAAGCCATCGACTGGGTGGATGAGCTGACCCGCACGTACGCGCATCGCTACGAGGTCCGGATCCCGTACGCCGACCCGCCGCACAACGTCGGCACGGTCGCGGACGAGGCGCATTTGGAACGGGATCGCGCGGCGGATGCGCCGGTGCTCCAGCGCGGCGACAGCCTCCGCCGCGATTTCGTGCTCGCGCACACCGAACCGGAACCGGGCTTACCGCGGCAGTTGACATACCGAGTCCACCTCCGGGTGGAAGCGGTGCTCGGACCGTGCAGGCAGACCAAGCACGAAGCGGAGGAGGCCGGTCAGCGCAAACCTCAGAGCTGGTGAAAGAAGCCCCGCACGTAAGGATCTTCGAGAGCACGCACCTCGGCCGGTGAACCCGCGGTGATGGTGCGGCCATCGCGCATGAAGACGATTTGATCGGCGGCTCCGGTCTCGATGAGCAGCGCGACGTCGTGGGTGATGGTCAGCACCGCAGCTCCGGAATCGGCGTAGGCGCGCAGATTGGCCCACACCTCGTAGGCAGTGCCGAGATCGAGGGACGAACTGGGCTCGTCCACGATGAGCAGATCGGGATCGGGCAGCAACGCCGCGGCCAGCGCGGCCCGCTGGATCTGCCCGCTGGAATGCTGCTCCGGATGCAGATCGAATGCCTCGGCCGGATAAAGCGCCGCCGCGCAGGCATCCTCGACGCTCCGGCCGCCATGCAGCCGTTGCCGCTCGAATAGTTGCGCGCCAACGGTTTTCTCCGCCGCGAACGCCTCGACCCCGAATTGCGGCACCAGGCCAACGGTTCCGGCACGGAGCTTTCGCCACTGCTGCTCGTCCCGCACCGCCGTCCCGTTGATGCACACGTCCCCGGTACTGCGCGCGACCGCGGGGAGCAGACCCGTCAGCGCCGCGGCCACCATGGATTTGCCGCAGCCGGATTCGCCGAGCAGCGCGGTGATCCGGCCCGCGGGCACCGCGAGGTGCACCGAGTCCAGGACCGTCTCGTTCCACCGGCCCGTGTCGACGTGCACGGTCAGATCGCTCAGCTCAGCGGTCCGCATCCGACTCCCTCCAGCGCTCGATCCGCGACCTCAACCGTCGAAGCGGCCATCTTTGGCGGCGTTGATGAAGTCGCTGAACGCTTTCGCGGACACCTCCAGCACCGGCGACCACGCACCGAGCTTGCTGTCCCGGACCAACCGGGCGTCCGCGACCTCGACACAGTTGTTGCCCTGCCCGCTCCGGCTCGATTTCCGCCAATGAATACCTGCGCTCATGGTGCGACTCCTCCGTACGGGTGGCTTGCAATCTCCAGGATGCTAGTGGGCAAGCGCCTGTATTCCGAGAACGAATGCGCCTGCGCCGATAAGCCGTCGGGTACTTGGTGGGTTCGTCGGCCGTTCGCCGGAATGGGTGAAGGCAGTCGAGTCCGGTCGGCTCCAGACCCCGAAGCTCCACATGCTCACCAAGATCGCCGGTGCGCTCGACATCAGCGACCTCGCCGAGCTGACCGGTAATGGAGAAGCAGTCTCGATCTCCCGGTACGCGATAGGCCCCGCGCACGGCGCGCTCAACGACGTCCGGGCGGCTTTGATGGACTACCGGCTCAGCTCGGATACGCGCCCGGTGGACCTGGCGCACCTGCGCGAGCGGCTTGCTGCAGCGTGGCATCTTCGCCACTCGTCACCGGACCACCGGACACAGGTCGGTGCCGTTCTTCCGAATCTCATTCGCGATGCGCAGCGTGCTGTGCGGGCGCGATGGGGAGAAGAACGACGCAACGCACGACGGGTCTTGGCGGGCGTCTACCAGTTGGCGGATTTCTACGTTGCCTACCAACCCGCTCCTGAGCTGGTGTGGCTCGTCGCTGATAGAGCGGTCACCGAGGGACAGGACGCTGACGACCCGTACGCGATGGCGGCGGGCGCATGGGCACTGGTGCAAGCGCTGCGCGAGTCCGGGCGTTGGGACGAGGCGATCTCGGTCGCACATGACGGTGCCGCTCAGCTTGAGCCCTACGTGGAGTCGGCGGCTGCTGACTGGCGCGGGATGGTCGGTGCGCTACGGGCGGAAAACGCCCTTACATGCGCCCGGAAAGGGCGGCATGGGGACGCCTGGCGGTATTGGGAGTCCGCGTACGAGATCGCCCGGAAGCTTGGCCCGGGCTATCGCCACGTCCAATCCAGCTTCAGCCTCCCGATCATGCAAGCAACTGCCTTGAGCCTCGGAGTGGATCTGCGCCGCACATTGGTGCGCTCTGGACATAATCTTCAATGCCGAAAGACGCTATTTGCGGTTCAGCACCGCGCTGCGAGCGGCTCCGCCAATGCCCCGATTGCCTGCGAATCCCATGACGAACGCGAAAAAGCTCCGCCCTGTTCGCAGGGCAGAGAAGACCCCGCCCTGCAAGCAGGGCGGTGACCCGGGCGAGCGGTTCTCCCCGTCGCTGCCGCTCGGGTCGGCCGGTCGGCACCTGCCAGCAACCTCCCCCGACAGGAGGTGCCGACCGCCTCCGCTCCTCGTCGATCAACAGCGCCGCGGCGAGGGTCGTACGAGCCGCAAGACAGCGAGTAGGAGTGCCCGGCCGGAGCCCGGGGCGGCCGGGCGGGACCGACTGCGCACAGGATCGATGTAGCCGGATAGCAACACGGGCCCGATGCTCTCCGAGCACGCGGCGTGGGGCGACTAGAGTTGCGGCGCCAGCTGTCCGCCCACCCGACGCTTCCGGAGATGGCCGCGTGTCTGATCGGTTCGTTCACCTGCACGTGCACACCGAGTTCTCGATGCTCGACGGTGCTGCCAAGCACGACGCGCTGTTCGCCGAGGTCGCCCGGCTGGAACAGCCCGCGGTGGCGATGACCGACCACGGCAACATGTTCGGCGCGCACTCGTTCTACGAGCACGCCACGAAAAGCGGCATCAAGCCGATCATCGGCATCGAAGCCTACGTCGCTCCGGAGAGCCGTTTCCACAAGAAGCCGGTGTTCTGGGGCAGCAGGGCCGTGACCGGCAAGAAGGCGTCCGGGGACGAAGAGGGCGGCGACGTCTCGGGCGCCGGTGCCTACACGCACATGACGATGCTCGCGCAGAATTCGACCGGGCTGCGCAATCTTTTCAAATTGTCCTCGCTGGCCTCGACCCAAGGCTTTTTCCGCAAGCCGCGGATGGACAAGGAATTGATCGCCGAACATTCCGAGGGGATCATCGCCACGAGCGGCTGCCTGGCCGGTGAGGTGCTGACCCGCCTCCGGATCGGCCAGAAGCAAGAAGCGATTCAGGCCGCCTCGGACTACAAGGACATCTTCGGCGCGGATCGCTTCTTCATCGAGGTCATGGACCACGGCATCCAGATGGAGCGCAACATCCGCGCCGATCTGGTCGACATCGCCCGGCAACTCGATTTGCGCACGGTGGCGACCAATGACAGCCACTACGTGACCGCCGATCAGGCCGGGCAGCACGATGCGTTGCTGTGCCTGCAAACCCGGTCGATGCTGGCCGACACCGACCGGTTCAAGTTCCAGGGCGATGGCTACCACATCAAGTCGTCCTCGGAGATGCGCGAGTACTGGGACACCGAGGTGCCCGGCGCGGCCGACAGCACGCTGCGGATCACCGACATGGTCGAGGGCTACGAAGACGCGTTCGCCGAGGCCAACCGGATGCCGCAGGCGAAGATCCAGGCCGGTCGCACCGACGTCGAGGTGCTGCGCGACGAGGTCGAGGAATTCATCCCCACCCGGTATCCGGACGGGTTCACCCAGGAATACCGCGACCAGCTCGAATGGGAGCTCAAGGTCATCACCGAGAAGGGGTACAGCTCGTACTTCCTGGTCGTCGGCGACATGATCCGATGGGCCAAGAACAACGGCATCCGGGTGGGGCCGGGTCGCGGCTCGGCGGCGGGCGCGCTGCTGTCGTACGTGCTGCACATCATCGACATCGACCCGCTCCAGCACGGCCTGCTGTTCGAGCGGTTCCTCAACCCCGAGCGGGACTCGCCGCCGGACATCGACATCGACTTCGACGAGCGCAGGCGCGACGAGGTCATCGCCTACGCCAAGGAGAAGTACGGCGAGGAGTACTTCGCCAAGGTCATCACCTACGGCACGATTAAGACGAAGGCGGCGTTCAAGGACGCCGCCCGCGTGCACCTCGGCCAGCCCGGTTTCCAGCTCGCCGACCAGTTCAGCAAGGCGCTGCCCGCGCCGATCGCGGCCAAGGACATCCCGCTGTCCGGGATCGTCGACCCGGAGCACGAGCGCTACCAGGAGGCCGCCGAGGTCCGCTCGCTGATCGAGAACGACCAGCAGATCGGCAAGATCTTCGACACCGCGCGCGGTCTGGAAGGCCTGATCCGCAACGCAGGCGTGCACGCCTGCGCGCACATCATCTCCCGCGAGCCGCTGCTGGACGTGCTGCCGCTGTGGAAGCGCGACGACGGCGAGATCATCACCGGGTGGGACGGGCCGCAGTGCGAGGCGGTCGGCCTGCTCAAGATCGATATTCTCGGCCTGGTCAACATGACCACGATCGACGACACCGTGCGGATGGTGCGGGCCAACCACGGCACCGAGATCGAACCGCTGGACATCCCGCTGGACGACGAAGCCGCCTACGAGATGCTGGGCCGCGGCGAAAGCCTCGGCGTGTTCCAGCTCGAAGGCGGCGGGATGCAGTCGCTGCTCAAGCGCATGACGCCGACCCGGTTCGGCGACATCGTCGCCTGCGTCGCGCTGTACCGGCCGGGTCCGATGGACGTCAACTCGCACCTGGAATACGCCGACCGCAAGAACAACAAGAAGCCGGTCGAGCCGATCCACCCCGACCTCGACAAGCCGCTGGAAGGCGTGCTGGGCGACACCTACGGCCTGATCGTCTACCAGGAGCAGGTCATGGCGATCGCGCAGACCGTGGCCGGCTACAGCCTCGGGCAAGCCGACCTGCTGCGGCGGGCGATGGGCAAGAAGAAGAAATCGGTACTGGACCAGGAGTTCGAGCGCTTCCAGGCCGGGATGGTCGAGCGCGGGTACCGCAAGGAGGCCATCGACCAGCTCTGGGCGACGGTGCTGCCCTTCGCCGGTTACGCGTTCAACAAATCGCACGCCGCCGCCTACGGCCTGGTGACCTACTGGACCGCCTACCTCAAGGCGCACTACCCGGCCGAGTACATGGCCGCGCTGCTGACCGCCAACGCGCACAACAAGGACAAGACCGGCGTCTACCTGTCCGAGTGCCGCCGGATGGGCATCCGCGTGCTGCCGCCGGACGTGAACGAGTCCGAGGTCGGGCACGCCGCCGTGGAGGGCCGCATCCGCTTCGGACTCGGTGCGATCCGCAACGTCGGCGCGAACGTGGTCGAGTCGATCATCAAGACGCGCCAGGAGAAGGGCCGCTTCAGCTCGTTCACCGACTTCCTCGACAAGATCGAGATCACCGCGTGCAACAAGCGGGTCATCGAGTCGCTGATCAAGGCCGGTGCCTTCGACTCGCTCGGGCAGACTCGGATGGCGCTGACCCAGCACCACGAGGCGGCGGTCGACGCCGTGATCGGTCTCAAGCGCCAAGAGGCGATGGGCCAGTTCGACCTGTTCGGCGGCGGCGACGACACCGCGAGCGCCGACGACACCTCACCGCTGGCGCACCTGCAGTTCACCGAGGAGGAATGGCCGCGCAAGCAGCTGCTGGCCTACGAGCGCGAAATGCTGGGCCTGTACGTCTCGGCGCACCCGCTGGACGGGGCCGAACGCTTGTTGCGGCCGTACCAGGACACCAGCATCGCCGAACTCGTCGGCGGTGAACGCGAGCCCGGCAGCGGCAAGGAAGAGGCCAAGATCGCCGGAATGATCTCGGGGATCCAGCGGCGGCTGAACAAGAACGGGCAGCCGTGGGCGATCGTCACGCTGGAGGACTTCGACGCCAGCGTCGAGGTGCTGTTCTTCCCGAAGTCCTACGAGATGTTCTCCGAGAGCCTGGTGGAGGACAACGCGCTCGCGGTCAAGGGCCGGGTCAACGAGCGCGAGGGCGAGATCAGCGTGTTCGCCTCGGACGCGGTGCCGGTGGACATCACCGCGGCCGAGCACAAGCCTGGCTCCGAGCCGCCGCTGGTGCTGCGCGCCGACTACAAGAAGATCAGCAAGGACACGGTCGCGGAGCTGCGCAACACGCTGGGCGCCTACCACGGCGACACCCCGGTGCACGTCCAATTGGGCACCACCCGGCTGGAACTGCCGGAGTGGCCGGTGAAGATCTGCACCGAGCTCGTCTCCGAGCTCAAGTCGGTGCGCGGCATCGCGATCGAGCGCGCGGGATCGGCGTGACGAGCCGACCACCGTGGCGGCTCCGTACGCGATCTTGCCCGGTGTTCCCCACCCGCTTTTCCGAGCGAACGGCCCGTTCGTCCAATCTATTCGGACCAACGGTCCGTTCACTCCAGGAGACCGGGTGAGTGAACGGACTGTTCGTCCAATCTAGTGGGACCAGCAGGCCGTTCACTCGTCGAGCGCGATTGGCGGACGGGCGCCGCGGCGGCCCTCACGTCTCGTTGAGCAGCAACGCTTGGGTCGGGCAGTAGGCGACCGCGCGGCGCACGTCGGCGTGCTGATCGGCGGCCGGGTGTTCGTCGAGGATTTCGACCGAGCCGTGCTTGGGAACCCGGAAGACCTCCGGGGCCTCCAGCTCGCACATCGCGTGCCCCTGGCACAGGTCCACGTCGGCGGTGACCTCCATCAGCTCCTCCTGCGGCGGTAGCGCACGGTGCACGGCCGCGCGAGCTGCACGACCATCTTGCTGTGGTCGTTGCGGTAGCTGTCCGCGGGCTGCGCCAGCTCGAACTCGTACTCCCGCAGCAGCGCCGAGAAGATCGCCTTGAGCTGGATCATCGCGAAGTTCGCACCGACGCAGCGATGCCGCCCGGCGCCGAACGGGATCCACGTCCACCGGTTGACGATGTCCTCCTGGCGCGGTTCGGCGTAGCGGTGCGGGTCGAAGGCGTCCGGGTCGGGGAAGTCCTCCGGGATCCGGTTCGAGATCGCCGGTGTGGCGCCGACCAGGTCGTCCTCGCCGATCCGGTGACCGCGCACCGCGAACTCGTCCTTGGCCACCCGCAGCAGCAGGATCAGCGGCGGGTGCAGCCGCAGCGCCTCCTTGATCGAGGACTCCAGGTGCGGGATCTCGCGCAACGCCTGGAAGCTGATCTCGGAGCCGTCCGCGTACAGCTCATCGAGTTCCTTGACC
This sequence comes from Saccharopolyspora galaxeae, assembly GCF_016526145.1. Classification (GTDB taxonomy): domain Bacteria; phylum Actinomycetota; class Actinomycetes; order Mycobacteriales; family Pseudonocardiaceae; genus Saccharopolyspora_C; species Saccharopolyspora_C galaxeae. Next base: position 91,584 of record NZ_JADDUE010000012.1, on the reverse strand, counting down.
ACAGTGGACATAACGGCCGGGTGGCGCAACAGCTCGATCAGGGTCCAGGCCGCGGTGCCCGAGCTGGTGTGGTGCCCGGCGAACATCATCGAGATGAACATGCCGGTGATCTCGTCCGCGGAGAACCGCGATTCGCCGGCCTCGTCCTTGACCGACATGAGCACGTCGAGCATGTCCCGGTCGGATTTCTCCTGCCGCGGCCCGGAAGCGCGCTTGGCCATCACGCCCTGCACGAGTGCGACCAGTCCCTCGCGGGCCTCGTCGCGGCGGCGGAAGCTTTCGATCGGCGCATAGGGGTCCACAAAGGACAACGCGTCGGTACCGCGTTCCAGCTCGTGGTAGAGCGTGGCGAACCGGCTGTCCAGCTCCTCGCGGAACTTGCGCCCGATCAGGCAGGCCGACGAGGTGTAGATGGTCAGTTCCGCGAACCAGTCCAGCAGGTCGATTTCGCCTTCGTCGCCCCAATCCGCGAGCATCCGGGCGACCTCGTCGGCGATCGTCGCGGCGTGCCCCTTCAGCTGCTCGCCGCGCAACGCCTGGTTGTGCAGCATCTCCTTGCGCCGCTCGGGCGGGGCGTCGAAGACCACGCCCGCGCCGAAGATCGGCTTCATGAACGGGTACGCCTCGCCCTGGTCGAGCTCTTCGTCCGCGGAGCGGAAGAAGAACTCGTTGGCCTGCGCTCCGGACAGCAGCACCACCCGGCGGTCCGCGAGCCGGAAGGCGCCCACGTCGCCGCATTCGCTCCGGACCCGGTTGAGCAGTCCGATCGGGTCGGTGCGCAGTTCTTCGAGGTGGCCGTGCCGACCGGATTCGCCGGACACCAGCGGTGGCTCGGACAACGTCATGATCAACCTTTCCGGAGTCGGCGCGGTCGCACGGTCACGGGCAAGGTGGCGAATCCGCGCACATTGCTGGAATGCACTCGCTGCGCGGCTTCGGCGTCGATGTCGTAATCACGCACGCGGTGCACCAGCTGCGTCAGCGCGATCCGGGCTTCCAGCCGGGCGAGGTGCGCGCCCAGGCAGAAGTGCGTGCCGCTGCCGAAGCTGACCAGCTGCCGCCCGGTGTCCCGGTCGAGGTCGTAGCGATCGGGATCGGCGAAGGCGCGTCCGTCCCGGTTGGCCGAGCCGACCAGCAGCAGCACGCAGTCCCCGCTGGGCACCGTGCGCCCGTGGAACTGCAGGTCCTCCGTCGCGGTGCGCGCGAGGACCTGGGTGGAGGTGTCGTAGCGCAGCGTCTCCTCGACCCAGTCCGGCACCCGCTGCGGGTCGGCCATCGGTTTGGCCAGCTGCTCCGGGTTCCGCCACGCCCAGTAGACGGCGTTGCCGAGCAGCTTCGTGGTGGTCTCGTTCCCGGCGACGACCATCAGGACCAGGAACCCGACGATCTCCTCGTCGGTGAGCCGGTCGCCGTCGATCTCGGCCGCCAGCAGCGCGGAAGTGAGGTCGTCGGTCGGGCGCCGCCTGCGCTCGGCGAGCATCTCGACGTAGTACTGCACCAGTTCCAACGCGGCCGCCACCGCAGGTTCCGGCACGTCCGGTACGCCCTCTTCCCGGTGCATCACGGTGTCGGCGAGGTCGCGCAGCGCGTCGCGGTCGGACTCCGGCACGCCCAGCAGCTCGCAGATCACGTCCATCGGGAGCTTGCCCGCGAAGTCCGCGATGAAGTCGAACTCGCCGCGCTCGATCGCCGGTTGCAGGTGCAGCCGGGTCAGCTCCTCGATGCGGGGCTCCAGGCTCTTGACCCGGCGCGGCGTGAATCCCTTGGACACCAGCGAACGCATCCGGTGGTGCCGGGGATCGTCCATCGCCAGGAACGACATCGTCTTGTGCGCGTGCGGGCCGTAGGCCGCGGGGTCCAGCGTCACCCCGTTGGCGTTGGACAACCGCTCCTTGTCCCGGAAGGCCGCGACGACGTCCTCGTACCGGGACAGCGCCCAGAAACCGCGCTCCGCGTTGCGGTAGAGCGGCGCCTCGTCCCGCAGCCGCGCGTAGATCGGGTACGGGTCCTCGTGGAACTCGTAGTCGTAGGGACTGAACGTGACGGGCACGGCAGCTCCGGTGTTCGTCATGGGGTTCGCTCCACGGGTTCAGGGCCCACGGGGCCAGGGGCCGACAGTCCTCGCCCCGGCTTCTCTCCTTCGGTCCCGCGCCGTGCGCACTGGCTCGAGCGGTTGCCGGAGCGGGAACGCCAGACCGGACACTTGTCCAGACAGTACTACAGCTAGATTGCGCACAACAACCGCGAACACGCGAGAAACGGTGGGACAGCACGGGTTTCGCACTCCAACGACGTTCTGGACAACTGAACAGACGCGTGACTACAGTGCGATGCGCGCTGGCTCCCCAGCGTTGACCGGACACCGCCACCGGCTACCCGGGGCCGCCGAGGAGGACTCGTCGTGACCGACAAGCCCACGGCCAAGAAGCGACCGACGCAGCTCGATTCGCCGCTGGTGCCGAAGATGATGCGGATCATGTCCCGGATGCACGTGCGCGTGTACCGCGCGACGGGCGGGCGCATCGGCGGGACCTGGCGCGTCGGCAGCGCACTGCGAAGCGGGGTGCCGACCTGCTTGCTCACCACCACCGGGCGCAAGAGCGGGCAGCAGCGGACCAATCCCCTGCTGTACATGCGCGACGGCGACCGGGTGGTGCTGGTCGCCTCGCAGGGCGGACTGCCGCGGCACCCGAGCTGGTACCACAACATCACCGCCAACTCGGAGGTGACGATCCAGATCGGCAAGCAGGTGCTGCGGATGCGCGCGCACGAGGCGGACGAGGCCGAACGCGCCGAACTGTGGCCGAAGCTGCTCGAGGTGTACTCGGACTTCAACTCCTACCAGTCCTGGACCGAGCGCACGATCCCCATCATCGTCTGCGAACCACTGGACTGAGAGTCCACAACGGACCGGACCACGGAGGAGCGTCCATGGAATCCCGGCGCGCACAGGGACTCGACGTGATGCAGCAGGTCTACGGCTGGGAGGTGCAGGACGGCCCCGGCGACTTCTTCGGGACCACAGTGGACCACCTGTTCGCGGACATCTGGTCGCGGCCGGGCCTGAGCCTGCGCGACCGGCGGCTGCTACTGCTCGGCGCGCTGACCGCGCAGGGCCTCGACGACGTGGCCGACATCCAGGTGCGGGCCGCGCTCGGCAACGCCGAACTCGACGCCGACCAGCTCCGGGAGATCGCGCTTTTCCTGACGCACTACGTCGGCTGGCCGCTGGGCACGAAACTCAACATGGTCGTCGAAAAGGCGATCGGCGAGCACGACCGCTCGTAGCGCGGAGATCCACACCGATCCCGCGGGCGGACATCGCCGATCGCCGATCCGGGTCGGCGCAATCGGGCGTTTCCGCGCGGCGCATCGGCGAGCAGTGGAAGATCAGCGGGATCGACGTGCGCTGAACCGTGGGTTCAGGATTTTCCCTGCAACACGAGTTCGGCCGTTTTGGTGAGCCGGTCGGCGACTTTGCTGTAGGAGGTGTAACCCATTCCGGCGTGCACCATGGCGCCGGACCATGCGAATTCCAGCGCGTTCAGGACATCCGGTTCGTTGCGCTCGCCGAGCGCGGTTTCCAGCCGAGTGCGGATTTCCAGCCCGATCCGCGCCCGCAAGTGCTGGACGTCCGGGTCGTCGCCGAGCAGCGCGGTGGTGCTGGCCACCGCGAGTTCCGGCTCGTCGGAAACCACCAGCGCGATTTCCCGCAGCACTTCGACCACCCGCCGGGCGGGATCCTGCGGTTGTTCGGGAACCGGTTCCAAGGATTGCAGCCGCCGCCAGAACACCTCGGCGATCAAGTGGTTCTTGGAGGAGAAGTAGGTGTACGCCGTGGCAGGCGCGACACCGGCGCGGGAGGCGACGTTGCGCACGGTCAACCCTGCGTAGCCCGATGCCCGCAGCTCGTCGACCGCGGCGGTGGTCAGCCGCCGGACGGTGTCGAGCTGCCGGGAGTTCAACCGGCGCCGGGTGGATTCGTTCGCGAGGTTTTCAGACACATGTCCAGACGCTACTGCACGCCTGCACCGGCGACAACAACGGGATGGAATCACCGGTCGGCGAGCATTCGGATGAATTTTTTCGCATCGCACTGGACACGTGTCCACCGAGCGGTTTACCGTACTGCTGCGAACAATTCTCCGAACGACACTTCCACCACGCGGGACGCGGTGCGGAGTCACCGGATCACCGCGCACCGAAACTCCTCGGAGGCTCCGGTTGAACTCCTGTTTCGACGATCTGGAACGCGCCGAACTCGCCGCGCTGCTGCCCGAACTGCTGCTGGCGGGACAGCTCATCGACCGCTCCGCCATGGCGTGGTGCATCGCCGCGTTCGGGCGCGCAGGAATGACCCGGATCGCGATCGAAGAATGGATGGCAGCCAGCCCGATCTACACCCGGAGGATGCAGCGCGCGCTGCGCTACGAGGGCGACGACGTGATCACCATCTTCAAGGGACTGCAACTCGACATCGGCGCGCCGCCGCAGTTCATGGACTTCCGCTACACCGTGCGCGACCCGTGGCACGGCGAGTTCCACCTGGACCACTGCGGAGCGCTGATGGACGTCGAGCCGATGGGCGAACGCTACGTGCGGTCGATGTGCCACGACATCGAGGACCCCACGTTCGACGCGACCGCGGTGGCCACCAACCCGAGGGCGCAGGTGCGCCCGATCCACCGGCCGCCGCGCGAGCCGGTCGACCGGCACCCGCACTGCGCGTGGACGGTGATCATCGACTCCGCGCATCCGCCGGTAGCCGAATCCGACGGGTGCCGCGCGCTGCGCGGCTGCCGGGCGGCGACCACCGAACTCGGCGCGATCGATCCGGACGACGACGGCTGGGCGGACTATTCCGGGCCGCTGCGCAGTGATCTGGTGTTCCACGAGTTCTCCAGATCGGCGCTGGTGCGGATGGCCGACGAGGTCTGCCTGCAAATGCACCTGCTGTGCCTCGGTTTCGCGCGTGCGGTCCACAGCAGACTCGAAGCGGACGAGGCACGGCAGCTGTGCGCCAAGCAGCTGCTCGGCATCGCGGGCATATCCGCCGAACGGTTGCACCGGGCGCTGCGACTACCGGACGGCATCGAGGGCGCGCTGCGCGTTCTCGCGCTGCACCCGCTGCTCAACCCCGCGGCCTACGTCAACGCGCACGTCGGCGATGCACTGACCGTCCACAACGGACCTGCACATGAGGACGGTGCATGGATCTCGTTGTGCGGCCCGGAAAACACCGCGCCGCTGCAAGCGATCGTGCGAGCCGTCGATCCGCACCTGGACGTGGCCGTCGAAGGCTCGGACACCGACTGGTCCGCGCGGGTGCTGCGCCGCGCCGAACCGGCGGCGGAGTTCGACGAGGTCGCGGTCACCCGCGTCAGCACCGGTGCATCCTTCGCCTTCGAACCCCGCAACTCCATCCCGATCACCCCGGCCCGCTGAGGATCGAGCTACCGGGACGGGCCGGGCTGACCATCGACTCCGGCGGCGAGAAGATCTTCGCCGAAGAGGTCGAGCGGGCCGTCGCCGCACATCCGGCCGTCCACGACGTCGTGGTCGTCGGCAAGCCCTCGCCGCGCCGGGGCGGCGAGGTCGTCGCCCTCGTCCAGCTCGCCCCCGCGAGACCACCGACGCCGAGCCGCGCGCGGAGTGCGGCAACCACATCGCGCGCTACAAGCAGCCCAAGATCTTCCTGCGCGTGCCGGAAATCGTGCGCTCGCCCGCGGGGAAGGCCGACTACCGGTGGGAGCCGCGGCGGCAGGTTCGCCCGCGGTCGGTACCGGCTGAGGCGGGCTCATCCCCGATCGGCCCGCACCGCCATTGGGCCACTCACCTCCACTGGGCCAGCACCGTGACCGTCCCGGGATCGACCTCGGTGAAACCGGCATCACGCACCGCCGCCACACCGTCGCGCCGCCACGCAGTGCCGGGATCACCGCCGGGGTGCAGGCCCTCCCACGTCCGCGCGTCAGCGGTGCGCACGGCGCACGGCAACCCGGCGGCGAACCAGGACTCGAGTTGCTCGTCCCGCCCCGAACCGTGCAGCAACGCGGCCAGGAACATCGTCGCGTGCCCCACCTGCGCAGCGGCTTTGCCCGCGCTCATCGGGACGTCCGGGTTCAGCCACAGCACCGGTGCGCCCGCGGCCCGCGGTTCCGGCTCGTCCACCTCCAGCTCGCTGCCGGAGATCTGCAGCCGGGTGAGTTCCTTCGGCATGTCCGCGACCCGCGTCGGCAGGAACGCCCGCACCTCGGCACCGCCGATCTCGAAGGTGCGGCCCGGCAACTCCTGCACCGCGGCCCAGTGCGAACCGCGAGCGCGCCGCGCCACCTTGCGGATGCGCCCGGAGATCCAGCGGTGCACCGGCTCGTGCCACTCCCCGCCCACCTTCGAGCGCTCGTCGAGGCACACGCCGAGCGCGGCCGCGGCGGCCGCCTCCAGCAGCGCCGTCCGCGGCGGCGGATCGTTGCGCTCGATCCGCAGCACCATCGGCATCAGCACGACCTGCTCGGGATCTTCGTCCGAGGTGTCATCGGTCAGTTCGGTCGGCATCGCCAGCCACGAGGCGTACCGGCTCAGCAGCGGATCAAGCACAGCAGCGTCGAACACGACCCCGATTATCCGCTGCGCACGGCACGACCGAGGAGCGGGTGCATCAGCGCTCCGCGGCCGTTTTCAGGGCGCGGAGGGTTTCGCGCATTCCTTCGCGGAAGGACGCGGCGAACTTCTCCCGGCCGCCCGAGATGCCGTACATCGGCCGCATCAGCCAATGCCGCGTCGCGGAGGTGTCCCGCTGTTCCGTCACCACCGTGCCCGCGCCGTCCGCGGTGAGCACGTAGCGCCACAGCGTGTTGTGCAACCCGGTGCGGAAGGAGAACTCCTGCGCGGGCTCGGCCCGTTCCACGACGTTCGGCATCGGCACGGTCAGCGGTCCGAGGCGGTTGAAGCCGGTGAACCGGGCGCCCGCGACCGCGCACTGTTCCTCGCCGCGCCAGGTGCAGCGGCGCAGGTTCGGGCTCCACTCCGGCATCCGCGTGATGTCCGCGAGCAGCGCCCACACCACGTCGGGTGCGGCCTCGATGCGGATCGATTCCTCGTCCACGTACAGCACCTTTCGCACCGGCCCGGCAACCGCACCGGACCACCTGACCTCCTCAACGAAGCCGCCCTGTCGCCGGTTGCGCGCACGACCGCAACTACCGGCGGCCGGGTTGCTGCGCCGCGCGGGAGTCGTTGATCCGCAGCGGGGCGAACTCCAGGTAGGTGCCGCACCGCCACACCCATTCCAACGGCCCGTAGCGGAACCACCGGAGCCACAGCACGGAAAACGCGCATTGGAACACGACCACCGCCAGGCAGAATCCCAACCCGAGCGATGCGGACTTGGGCCCTGCTGAAGCGAAAACAGGAAGGAGGGTCACGCAGATGACCGTCTGCCCCAGGTAATTGCTGAAGGCCATCCGTCCGTAGAACCGCAGGAACGACAGCGCCCGCTCCGCTTTCGCCCCGCGCAGCAGCAGGATCAATCCGGTGACGTACATCAGGCCGGGAATCATGGCCGTGAAGAACGCGATGTCGTGGGCCTGCTGCGTGCCGGTGCCGGCCGCGAGCGTCCACACCCAGACCGGCACGGACAAGGCGAGCGCGACGTAAAATACCTTCTTGACCGGAATGCGCGTGCCGACGGAGAAAAGGCCCCGTTCCGCCAACCAGTAGCCGAGCGCCATGTGGCCCAACGAGCGGCCGAATTGCAGCGCTGCCAGCGCGGGCGGGAGACCGTCGCTGCCACCGAGCGACGCGCCCAGCGTCAAGGCGTCCGGAACCAGCGTGAGCACGACCCCCACCGTCACCAGGACCGAGCGCGGCAGGAATGTCAGCCCGAGCAGTACCAGTGCGAGCACTCCATAAGACATCAGCACATCGATGCCGCCGAGCGCGGAATTGAGCACACCGGCCAGGAACAAGATGATCATGCGCCGGACGTACACCCACAGCGAGCCTTCCTTCGCCCGGAGCCGGGACAGGAAGATGAACACGCCGGTGCCGAACAGGAAGGCGAAAACGAAGTGGAACTTGCCCAGCGCAAGAAGATCGACGAGCTGCCAGACCACTGCATCGCCACCGGTGGGCTCGCCGGACTGAACCGCCTGGTTGAGGAAGTAACTGATATTGATCAGGAGGATTCCCGCGATCGCGATACCGCGGATGACATCGATGGACACGATGCGGTCCGCAGGTGACGATGCCACCGGAAGACGCACTGTAGGAGCGGAATACACCACTGGATCCGTTCTTGTCAGAGACTCGACCATGCCGGTTTCGCCATACCGAGCCGAACACGCCGAGGTTCGAGTCGACGAACCACGCTGGTGACCACCGGCGCGCTGGAATCGTCCAGCCGCAGGCAGCCGACCAGCCGGCACCGCACATCGCATTCGGCGGATGCTTCGGCTGCGCAGGAAGCCGCGCCAGCGGCTTATGCGCGAACCTCGTAGTCGGCGGATTTCATGGGATCGGCGAACGCAGCGTCGGCGAACGTCCCGGTCGCACGAACGACCGGCGTCGCTGAACTCTTGCGGACCCGCGAAGCCATTCCCCCTCGGTCGGCGAAACAAGGACGGCGAACACCGCCCGGCGGCAAACTACCCGCCGTACCGGCCACGAAACGGCTCGAACTCGACCCGGCAGCGAGAGGGAGGGGAAACCTTCGCAATTCTCGGTTTCACCCGGCGACGGCCCCCGAATCACGCCGCCGACACGCTGCGAAGCGGGAGGCGGAAATCCGGCCCGGTAGACCCGGAGGACTCACGCTTCCAGCGGAACCCTGCGCAGCACACCGTCCTCGGCGTCGGCGACCTCCACCTCGGCGCGGGTCACACCCAGCACGAACAGCACCGCGTCCAGGAACGGGTGCGACAACGCGGTGTCGGCCACCTCGCGCAACGCCGGCTTCGCGTTGAACGCCACGCCGAGCCCGGCCGCGGAGAGCATGTCGATGTCGTTCGCACCGTCCCCGACCGCCACGCACTGCCCGTTCGGCACTCCGAACTCGTCGGCGAACCGCTGCAACGCGCGGGCCTTGCCCGGCCGGTCCACGATCTCGCCGAGCACCCGGCCGGTGAGCTTGCCGTCCACGACCTCCAGCTCGTTCGCCGCGCTGAAGTCCAGCCCCAGCTCGTCCACCAGGTGATCGACGATCTGGCTGAACCCGCCGGAGACGACGCCGGTGTGGAAACCCAGCCTGCGCAGCGTGCGCACCGTCGTGCGGGCACCGGGAGTGAGCTCCAGCTCGGCGGCCACCTCGTCCAGCACCGAGGCGGGCAGCCCCGCCAGCACCTTGCAGCGCTCCCGCAGCGACTCGGCGAAGTCCAGCTCGCCGCGCATCGCGCGCTCGGTGACCTCGCGGACGGCCTGCTCGCAGCCGGCCTTCGCGGCCAGCATCTCGATGACTTCGCCCTGGATCAGCGTGGAATCCACGTCGAACACGACCAGCCGTTTCGCGCGGCGGGTCAGCCCGGCGCGTTCCACCGCCACATCGACGCCGAGGCCTGCGGAGAGGTCGCCCATCGCGGTGGTCAGCGCCGCACCGGTCCGCTCGCTCAGGTCCGGCGCGGTGACCTGCAACTCCAGCCCGGTCACCGGGTAGTCCGCGACCCGCCGGATGCCGTCGATGTTCACGCCCAGCTCGGCGAGCCTGCGGGAGACCTCGGTGAAGCTGCGCGCCGAAACCGGATGCCCGAGCACGACCACGACGTGCGTGGACTCCAGCTTCGCCGGATCGCCGTCGCGCGCGCCGATCTCCACGTCGACGCTCATGCCGACGGTGGCCATCGCCTGCTCCACGGCCTCCTGCAGGTGCTCGGGGTCGCGCTCGGTGGAGACCAGCACCCCGAGCACGAGCCTGCCGCGGATGACGACCTGCTCGACGTCGACGATGTCCACCCCGTGCGCGGTGAGGGCGGCGAACAGCACGGACGTGACGCCCGGCTTGTCCTTCCCGGTCACTGTGATCAACACGGTGGTGGGGTTCGGCGTGCTCACGGCTGCCGGCACTCCTTTCCGGTGGGAACACGAGAAACCCCGGCGAGCCTCAGCGGCCCGCCGGGGTTTCGTCAGCTGAGCCAGTCCGACCCTTGCACAGGTGTGCGGTCCGGGACTAGCGCGCACATCACGTTGCTTTTTCGACGGCTACTTCTCCCTGGAGTCGCGGTCGCCGCCCTGCTCCGGCGGGACGATGGCCTGCGCGGCCTTCTCCGTCGGGGCCGCCGCGTGCGCCAGCGGTTTGCCGGTGAGGCCCACGTGGCCCTCCAGCCGCATCCGCTCCGCGACGTGCGGGTAGTGCAGCTCGAACGCCGGACGCTCGGACCGGATCCGGGGCAGCTCGGTGAAGTTGTGCCGCGGCGGCGGGCACGAGGTGGCCCACTCCAGCGAGTTGCCGTAACCCCACGGGTCGTCGACCGAGACGATCTCGCCGTAGCGGTAGCTCTTGAACACGTTCCACAGGAACGGAAGCATCGAGGCGCCGAGGATGAACGCGCCCACCGTGGAGAGCATGTTCAGCCCGGTGAACCCGTCGGATTCCAGGTAGTCCGCGTAGCGCCGCACCATGCCCTCGTTGCCCAGCCAGTGCTGCACCAGGAACGTGGTGTGGAAGCCGATGAAGGTGAGCCAGAAGTGCAGCTTGCCCAGCCGCTCGTCCATCATCCGGCCGGTCATCTTCGGGAACCAGAAGTAGATCCCGGCGAAGGTCGCGAACACGATCGTGCCGTAGAGCACGTAGTGGAAGTGCGCCACCACGAAGTAGGTGTCCGAGACGTGGAAGTCCAGCGGCGGCGCGGCCAGCAGCACACCGGTCAGACCGCCGAACAGGAACGTCACCAGGAAGCCGATGCTGAAGATCATCGGTGATTCGAAGGTCAACTGGCCGCGCCACATGGTGCCGATCCAGTTGAAGAACTTCATGCCGGTCGGGATGGCGATCAGGAACGTGGTGAACGAGAAGAACGGCAGCAGCACCGCGCCGGTCGCGTACATGTGGTGCGCCCACACCACCACCGACAGCGCCGCGATGCCAAGCGTCGCGTACACCAGGCCGTTGTAGCCGAACAGCGGCTTGCGGCTGAACACCGGGAAGATCTCCGAGACGATGCCGAAGAACGGCAGCGCCACGATGTAGACCTCGGGGTGCCCGAAGAACCAGAACAGGTGCTGCCAGAGGATCACCCCGCCGTTGGCCGGGTCGAACACGTGCGCACCCAGGTGCCGGTCGGCCATCAGGCCCATCAGCGCCGCGGTCAGGATCGGGAACGCCAGCAGGATCAGGATGCTGGTCACCAGGATGTTCCAGGTGAAGATCGGCATCCGGAACATCGTCATGCCGGGCGCGCGCAGGCACACCACCGTGGTGACCATGTTGACGCCGCCGAGAATGGTGCCCAGCCCGGAGACCACCAGCCCGGCGACCCAGAAGTCGGCACCGTGGCCCGGCGAGTGCATCGCGTCGGACAGCGGCGTGTAGGCGAACCAGCCGAAGTCGGCCGCACCGCCCGGCAGCAGGAAGCCGCTGACGACCATCAGCCCACCGAACAGGTAAAGCCAGTAGGAGAAGGCGTTCAGCCGCGGGAACGCCACGTCCGGCGAGCCGATCTGCAGCGGCAGGATCACGTTCGCGAAGCCGAACAGGATCGGCGTCGCGTACAGCAGCAACATGATCGTGCCGTGCATCGTGAACAGCTGGTTGTACTGCTCCTGGGACAGGAACTGCAGCCCCGGCGTGGCCAGCTCCCCGCGGATCAGCATCGCCATCAGCCCGCCCACGATGAAGAAGGCGATCGAGGTGACGAGGTAGAGGATGCCGATCTGCTTGTGGTCGGTGGTGCGGAGCATCCGCGCCAGGAACGACCCCTTGACCGTTTTGCGCACCGGATAGGGGCGCGTGGCTATCGGCTCTGGCGCGACGGCCGTCACGGTGCCTCCTGCACAGTTCCTCGTGATTGCGCGGACCCGCCTGCGGGACCGCCCGACCCGGTCGGGTCGGCGCATCGTCGGCGGCGCGCCGGGTGACGACCTCGCGGCCTGCGCCCGGAACGATCGCTGCCGTCTGCGGATAGTAGTCCGGCCTTCGGGTGGTCCTGCGGCCGGGCCGTAGCCACCCTAGTCATCGCCGCGGTCGTGGTCATCGGCGTGAGATCGAACCGACACCCACACCCGCGGTGGACGCCCGGCCCCCGCGGCGGTCGATAGCCTGGCGGTGGACAAGGCCCGGCCGAGCCCGGCGACCCGCGCGGGCGGGCCGCGACGACCAACACCTTGGGAGGGCGAGTGCACCGGAGCACGATCATCGGCGCGCTGCTGACCTGCGGTCTCGCGCTCGGTGGCTGCGCGGGCGAGCAGCCCGGACCGCCGCCTCCGGCGCCGGGAGACGCCGCCGGGGCCACCTCGCCCGAAGATGAGGCCGCCGAGGACGACCCGGCCGCCGACGACGCCGAGCACACCGCGACCGACCGGGACTTCGCGCAACAGCTGCGCACCCACCACCAGCAGGTGCTCGACGTGGCTGCGATGGCGCGGAGCAACGGCGCCGGACCGGCGCTGACCGGGTTCGCCGAGCAGGTGAGCAGGCAGCGGCAGGTCGAGCTCGGCGAACTGGACACCTGGTTGTCGGCCACGCAAGGACGGCAGTCCGGCAGCGCACCGGAGGACTCCGGCGGCCCGCACTCCCGGCTGCCCGGCGAGCTGAGCCCGGAGCTGCTGCAGCGACTGCGGGACTCGCAGGGCCCGGAGTTCGAGCGCTCGTTCACCGAGGCGATGGGCGGGCTCTACGACGGGGCGGCGCAGATCGCGCAGGCCGAGCTGGACGAGGGCTCGGCCGCGCAGATGCGCTCGCTCGCCGAGGACCTGCTGGCCCGCCACGACGCGGAACTGGCGCAGCTCAACGCCCTGTGAGCCCCGCCCGTTCCGGAGTGCGCGATCTCCGCGCCCCACAGGTCGGTCGAACGGCCCCGCCACTTGCGAACCGGTGCGCCGTGGTGGTCCGAGCGATGGGCTCTTTCGCCCCGCCGGGCCTCCACTCGGGAAGTTCCGCATTCGGAAGGCTGCGCCGGAAAGGTCCGCGGGGGATCTACCGAAAGTAAGCTACTGGCAGTAGGCTACTTCGGAGTAGGTGTTCCGCTCGAGCGCAGGGAGTGCGTATGCCGCCGAAGATGTCCGGCAAAGTCGTCCTGATCACCGGTGCCGCCCGCGGCATCGGCGCGCAGACCGCCAGGGAACTCGCCCGGCGCGGCGCGACCCTGTCGCTGATCGGACTCGAACCCGGCGAGCTCGAAGCCGTCGCGGAAGAACTCGGCGAAGGCCACACCTGGTTCGAGGCCGACGTCACCGACCCCGACTCGCTGCAGGCCGCCGTGGAGGCCACCGCGGCCGCGCACGGCCGGATCGACGCGGTGATCGCGAACGCCGGCCTCGCCCCGTTCGGCACCGTGCGCAGCGGGGACCCGCATTCGTTCACCAAGACCATCGACGTGAACCTCAACGGCGTGTTCCACACCGCGCGGCTCGCGCTGCCCTACGTCATCGAGCAGCGCGGCTACATCCTCGTGGTGTCCTCGCTGTCCGCGTTCGCACCGATCGGCGGGATGGCCGCCTACACCGCCAGCAAGGCGGGTGCCGAGGCGCTGGCCAGCGCACTGGCCAGCGAGGTCGGCCACCTCGGTGTCGCGGTGGGCAGCGCGCACCCGTCGTGGATCGACACCGACCTGGTGCGGGACGCCTCCGCGGACCTGCCCAGCTTCCGCCGGATGCGCCAGCGGCTGCCGTGGCCGATGCACGCGACGACCACCGTCGAGCAGTGCGGCACCGCCTTCGCCGACGCGGTGCAGCGGCGCGCCCGGCGGGTCTACGTGCCGCGTCCGATCATGCTGATGCACTGGCTGCGCAACCTGCCCGCGTCGAAGCTGGTGGCGAGGCTGATGGCGCCCACGGTGCGCAAGCTCATGCCGCAGATGGAGCGCGAGGTCGCCTCCCTCGGGCGCTCGCTGAGCGAGCGCAACCAGACGTTGCAGGGTTCGCCGAAGCAGGACGCAGCGGAGCACAGCCGGGGCTGAGCGCGCACTCGAAGCCGCTGCGAAGGCTCGGTTCGCTGTTCGCCCGGTCAGCGGCGGAGCCGCTCCGGCAACCGTGCACGCAACCGGCACCGCCGCGGAGGTTCCGCTACCCGACCAGCTACGCGAACGGGAAACCGGTGGCCGGGCACGGGTGCGGCCGGCTCGGCCACCGGCGTCAGGGCCGCCGGGCGGGCTCGCGCACGGCCCGGTGCGGCGGGATCGGAGTGCGCGCGCCCGGCGTCCGCACCGGCAGGTCGCCGGTGCCGGGGTTGCGCGGTGCCGACGCGTTCGGCGCTGCCGCGGGCCGCGCCGCTGCGGACGGTGCCAGCTCAGGGCTCGGCGCCACCTTCGAGGCCGGGCCCACCTTCGAGGTCGGCCCCGCCTTTGAGGTCGGCGCTGCCTTCGAGGTCGTCGCTGCCGCTCGGCCGGGTGCCGCCGCAGGGCTCGAGGCCGGCGCTGCCACGCCGCTCGCCGCCATCGAGTCGGGTACCGCGGGCCCGGCCGCTGCCGCAGACACCGCCGTTGCGCTCGACACCGCCATAGGCCGCGACGCCACGGACCGCGGCGCAGCCACGGACCGGGGCGCACCCACGCGGACGGTCGGCGAACCGCCGGGGCTGCTCGGCGCGGCTCGCCGCCTCGCGGGCGTGCGCTCGTGCTCGATCTTCTCGATGATCCGCCACACCGTCTGCGTGGTCTCCGGCTCGGCCGGGCGGTGCGAGGGCCCCGGCAGCGGCTCGTACCCGCTCCACCACGGGGTGCACACCAGCAGTCCGCCCAACGTGGCGCCGAGGGTGTTGAGCACGACGTCGTCGGTCGATGCGACCCGGCCGGGGATGGCGAAGAACTGCACGGTCTCGATCACCAGCGCGGTCAGCAACCCGCCGATGACGATCTTGCCGAGGCCGTCGAACCAGCGCACCCGCAGCGGCACCAGCACCGCCACCGGCACCAGCAGCACCAGGTTCCCGGCGAGCTGCACCCACGGCTCGGAGTTGCCGGACCCGGCGGTCAGCGCGGTGTACAGGTCGTCGCCGACCTCCATCTTCACCTGGTCGGCGATCTCCGGCTGCGGGTAGAACACCAGGAAGCCGGTGAGCAGCACCGCGAACACCAGCAGCGCGTCGATCAGCGGGTCGCGCAGCGGCGAGACGGACCGCAGCCGGTTGCTGCGCACCGTCCCGGACAGCGCCGCCACCAGCACCGCCGACGGGAACAAGACTGTGAACGCCGGGATGAAACCGTCGAAGGCCAAAATAATCTGCTGCACTGTGCCGCTCTTCCTCTGGCCACTGCCAGCGCCGCAACGAACGTGTCCGGCAGGCGACCGCGCGCGAGGCGGTCACCTTCTGCGCTTGCCGCGCAAGGAATCGGCGGTCGGCATTGACCGATCCAGAAGGGCCCCGAACGAAGGGCCGGGCATCTGCGACACCCGGCCCTCTCGTTCGCGCGGAATCAGCTCGCCGGGACCTGCAGCAGGTCGGCGATGGTGCCCTGCGGAGCACCCTGGATGACGCCGACCGAAGCGGCGTCCTGCAGGCCCTTCACCGCGTCGGCCGGAGTGGCGCCCTGGTTGGCTTCCAGGAACAGCGCGGCGGCACCGGCGACGTGCGGGCTGGCCATCGAGGTCCCGTCCATCGCCTCGGAACCGCCGCCGGGGACGGTGGAGGTGATGCCGACACCGGGCGCGTAGCCCTCGACGGTCTGGCCGAAGTTGGTGAACTCGGCCGAGCCGTCCTGCTCGCCGGAGGCGGCCGTGGTGAACACGCCCTCGGCGCTGGCCGGGGAGGTGTTCTCCGCGTCCTGGCCCTCGTTGCCCGCCGCGACGGCGAGGAACACGCCCTGGTTGACCAGGCCGGTGGCGGCCTCGTCCAGCGCCGGGTCCTTGCTGCCGCCCAGCGACATGTTCGCCACCGACGGGCCGTTGGCGTTCTGCGCGACCCAGTCCATGCCCGCGATGATGTCGTCGGTGGTGCCGCTGCCGTCGTCGCCGAGGACCTTCACGCCGACCACGTTGGCCTGCTTGGCCACGCCGTAGGTCTTCGAGCCGACGGTGCCCGCGGTGTGCGTGCCGTGCCCCTGCACGTCCGAACCGTCGCCACCGGTCGCGTCGAAGCCGACCTTCGCCCGGCCTTCGAAGTCCGGGTGCCCGGCGTCGATGCCGGTGTCGATGATGTAGGCGGTGGTGCCCTGGCCGGTCTGCGCCGGGGCGTAGTTGCCGTCCAGCGGCAGCGCGGGCTGGTCCAGCCGGTCCAGGCCCCACGACTCGGTCGCGCCGGCGTGCGGGTTCTCCACCTGGATGCGGAAGGTCTGCGAGACGCCTTCGACGGACTTGTTCTTGCGCACGTCCTGCAGCTGCTGCGGGCCGAGCTTCGCGGAGAAGCCGTTGAGGGTGTTGTTGTAGACGTGCTTGGTCTGCACCCCGAGGTCCTTCGCGACCTGGGCCGCGTCCACCCCCGGCTTGAGGTTCACCACGAACGAGTCGCCCGCACCGGCGGCGTTGGCCGTGTGCATGGTCAGCGGGGCCAGTTCCTCCTGCGGCGCACCTTGGGCGGGGACCGTCGCCAGCAGCAGCGCCGCGGCCGACACGCCGGCCCCGGCACCGAACAGCATTTTCTTCACGAGATTCCCTCCGTCGCGAACCGCCCGAGTTTCCCGGCCGGCGGGGCCGCCCGGCTGCGGGCCGATTCCGTTGAATTGACTTCGGATAGATCCGAAGATATCGGCCTGATCGGGCCCGGCCAGGCCGCTGGCTAGAACCCGCCATAGCCCTGCGACGTGCGGCTACCCTCACGAACTCCAGGTTGACAGGGGTCAACTGGGGTTTTCCCGAATGCTGTGCGGGCTTATCCCGGAGTTTGCCATTGCCAGAAACGATTGATCGTTGCCAGAATTCCCATCAACGGTGCGCGCGACGTGTTCTTCGGCACATGCGAAAGCGCGGGAAAAACGTGGAGAACATCGGTTGAATCCGCGGTGCTCCGGCAGATCCCGGAGCACCGCGGGCCGGCGGTTTCAGTCCCGCTTGCGGCGGAAGAACCGCAGGACCGGGTCGTAGTGCCGGTCGGCGGCGCGCTCCTTGAGCGGGATGAGCGCGTTGTCGGTGATCTGGATGTGCTCGGGGCACACGTCGGTGCAGCAGCGGGTGATGTTGCACAGGCCGAGCCCGTGCTCGTCGCGGGCCTCGCTGGCCCGGTTCGGCCCGCCGCGTTCGCGGCTGTCCAGCGGGTGCATCTCCAGCTCGGCGCCCCGCATCAGGAACCGGGGCCCGGAGAACGCCTCCTTGTTCTCCGCGTGGTCGCGGATCACGTGGCAGGTGTCCTGGCACAGGAAGCACTCGATGCACTTGCGGAACTCCTGCGAGCGCTGCACGTCGACCTGCTGCATCCGGTACTCACCGGGTTCGAGGTCCGCAGGCGGCTGGAACGCGGGCACCTCGCGGGCTTTGACGTAGTTGTACGAGACGTCGCAGACCAGGTCCTTGATCACCGGGAACGTCCGCATCGGCGTCACGGTGATCACCTCGTCGCGGGCGAAGGTGGACAGCCGCGTCATGCACAGCAGCTTCGGCTTGCCGTTGATCTCCGCGGAGCAGGAACCGCACTTGCCCGCCTTGCAGTTCCAGCGCACCGCCAGGTCCGGGCATTCGGTGGCCTGCAACCGGTGCACCAGGTCCAGCACCACCTCGCCCTCTTCGGCTTCGACGGTGTGCTCGCGCAGCTCGCCGCCACCGGCGTCGCCGTGCCACACCCGCAAGTGCGCCTGGTAACCCATAGCCGTAACCCTTCCTCAGCCGTTCGCGGCCGCCCGATTCATCAACCGTTGGCGGCAGCCAACTCTTCTTCAGTGAAGTACTTGCCGAGTTCCTCGGTCGCGAACAGCTCCAACAGGTCCTCGCGGACCGGGAGCTGCCGCTGTTCGCGCACGTCGACACCCCGATCGGCCATCGAGCACACCAGCAGCGCGCGGCGCCACGCCGATTCCATCGACGGGTGGTCGTCGCGGGTGTGCCCGCCGCGGCTCTCGGTGCGCAGCAGCGCGGCGCGGGCGACGCATTCGCTGACCAGCAGCATGTTGCGCAGGTCCAGCGCCAGGTGCCAGCCCGGATTGAACTGCCGGTTGCCCTCCACGGCCAGGTTCGCGGCCCGCTCCCGCAGGTCGTGCAGCCGCTGCAGCGCGGACTGCATCCGCTCCTCGACCCGGATGATGCCGACCAGGTCGTTCATCACCTGTTGCAGCTCGGCGTGCAAGGTGTACGGGTTCTGCGCGGCGTCGTGCTCCGCGGCCACGTCGAACGGCCGCTCCGCCCGCCGGGCCGCATCGTCCACATCGGACGAACGGATTTCCGGGAACACCCCGCCCGCCAGGTATTCGACGGCGCCGAGCCCCGCGCGGCGGCCGAACACCAGCAGGTCGGACAGCGAGTTGCCGCCCAGCCGGTTCGAGCCGTGCATCCCGCCCGCGACCTCACCGGCCGCGAACAACCCCGGCACGCCGGAAGCCGCGGTGTCCGGGTCCACCTCCACGCCGCCCATCACGTAGTGGCAGGTCGGCCCGACCTCCATCATCTCGCCGGTGATGTCCACATCGGCCAGCTCGCGGAACTGGTGGTGCATCGACGGCAGCCGCCTGGTGATCTCGTCCGGGGTCAGCCTGCTGGCGATGTCCAGGTACACCCCGCCGTGCTCGGAGCCGCGGCCCTGCTGGATCTCGCTGTTGATGGCACGGGCGACCTCGTCGCGGGGCAGCAGCTCCGGCGGGCGGCGGTTGGTGTCCGGGTCGGAGTACCAGCGGTCGGCCTCGGCCTCGTCGTCGGCGTAGGAGTCCTTGAACACGTCCGGGATGTAGTCGAACATGAACCGCCGGTTCTCGGAGTTGCGCAGCACTCCGCCGTCGCCGCGCACCGACTCGGTGACCAGGATCCCCTTCACGCTCGGCGGCCAGACCATGCCGGTCGGGTGGAACTGCACGAACTCCATGTTGATCAGCGACGCGCCCGCGCGCAGCGCCAGCGCGTGCCCGTCGCCGGTGTACTCCCACGAGTTCGAGGTGACCTTGAACGACTTGCCGATGCCGCCGGTCGCCATGATCACCACCGGCGCGCGGAACAGCGCGTACCGGCCCGTTTCCCGCCAGTACGCGAACGCCCCGGCGATGCGTCCGTCCGGGGCGTCCTTGAGCAGCTCGGTCACCGTGCACTCCTGGAAGACCTTCAGCTGCGCCTCGTAGTCGCCGTGCGCGGCGTGGTCGTCCTGTTGCAACGAGACGATCTTCTGCTGCAACGTGCGGATCAGCTCCAGCCCGGTGCGGTCCCCGACGTGCGCCAGCCGCGGGTACTCGTGCCCGCCGAAGTTGCGCTGGCTGATCTTGCCGTCGGCGGTGCGGTCGAACAGCGCGCCGTAGGTCTCCAGCTCCCAGACCCGGTCCGGGGCCTCCTTCGCGTGCAGCTCCGCCATCCGCCAGTTGTTCAGGAACTTCCCGCCGCGCATGGTGTCGCGGAAGTGCACCTGCCAGTCGTCGCGGGAGTTCACGTTGCCCATCGAGGCCGCGATGCCGCCTTCGGCCATCACCGTGTGCGCCTTGCCGAACAACGACTTGCACACCACCGCCGTGCGCAGCCCGCGCATCCGGGTCTCGATGGCCGCGCGCAGCCCGGCTCCGCCCGCGCCGATCACGATGACGTCGTAGTCGTGCCGTTCGATCTCCATCCGCGCCCTCTCAGTTGAACAATCTCAGGTCGCCGATCGCGCCACTGGCGATCAGCAGCACGTACAGGTCGACCACCGCCACCGACACCAGCGACGCCCAGGCCAACTGCATGTGCCTGCCGTTGAGCCAGGTGGCCTTGGTCCACAGCCAGTAGCGCACGGGGTGCCGGGAGAAGTGGTTGATCCGCCCGCCGACCAGGTGCCTGCACGAGTGGCAGGAAAGCGTGTAGGCCCACAGCAGCACCACGTTGATGACCATGAGCAGGGTGCCGAGCCCGGCGCCGAACCCGCCGTCCGCGCCGCGGAACGCGATCGCGGTGTCGTAGGTGAGCACGGCCGCCACCAGCAGCGCGGCGTAGAAGAAGTAGCGGTGCGCGTTCTGCAGCTTCAGCGGGAACCGCGTCTCACCCGTGTAGTAGCTGTGCGGCTCGGTGACCGCGCACGCCGGCGGCGCCGCCCAGAACGAGCGGTAGTACGCCTTGCGGTAGTAGTAGCAGGTCAGCCGGAAACCGAGCACGAACGGCAGCACGAACACCGGCGGCGGCAGGAACGGCCCGAGTGCCGGGAACCACTGGCCCCAGTGGCTGGCGCCCGGCACGCACGCCGCGCTCAGGCACGGTGAGTAGAACGGCGCGAGGTAGTGGTACTCGGGCACCCAGTAGTAGTCGTTCATGAACGCGCGGATCGCGCCGTAGATCACGAACAGGCCCAGCGCGACCGCCGTGACCAGCGGTTGCAGCCACCACCGGTCGGTGCGCCGGGTGCGGGGCTCGGTGCGGCCGGGCGGGCGGGAGGGCTCGACGCTGGACGGGTCGGTACCGGGGAGTGCGGACATTGCTGACCTCGTTGTCGGTGTCCGGTGAGTGGTCGGTGCCCCAGTGCCCGCGCCCTAATGCGGCTGCCAGCCTCCGACACCTTCGTCGTCGGAGTCCTGCCACAGCGAGCGGTCGTAGGGCGTGTCCGGGACGAGCACGGTGTCGCCGGGGGTGGTTTCCGTGCGCGGCGCGGGCAATGCCGACAGCTCGGAGAGGTCGATCTCGAGCCGTTCGACATCGTTGCTCAACCTGCGCACCGCCGCAGCGTTTCCGTAGCGGGTGCGCAGCACTCCGACGCTGCTGCGCAGCTGACCTAGGAGGCGCTGCGCATCGCTCAGTTCGGTGCTCGAAGCCATGGGCGCGAACCTCTCGTGCGGTGGTGGGCGCATCGACCTGTTCGAGAGTGCCGCGCAGTCAAGATTGTGACAAGAGCCACAAGCGCTTCCCGCGCAATTTCCCTCGACCGAGCCGGGGCCGGTAACTCAAGCAGCCGTACCTACGGGCCAGGCGCAACCACCAGCTCGGCGTCGGTGACAGCGCTCCGGCAATGAGAATCGTCGCTGCAGCAGGTGCACGGAGGTCTGAGGTCTCGGCCGAGGCTTGGGAAGCCGATCCGGAGGGTGTCGCGGGCGCGGATCTCAGGGCGGCGAGCTGCGCGCGTTCGCTGGAGATCCACGTCGCCTGCCAGTCCCGCGGAGGCGACCAGGACGGATCAAGGTTCCGGGCGGTCGGACCGCCGCTGCAGTGGTCCGACGCGCTGCTCAGGCGGTGCGCCGGAACTGGCTTGCCGTCAGGTAGTTCTCAGGCGGTATCAGCCGCCGCCTCCGCCGCCATCGCCACCGCCGCTGAGATCACCACCGGAGAAACCGCCGCCGGTTCCGCCGCCACCGCCATCACCGGAGATACCGCCGCCGCGGTTGGAACCGTCCTTGCGGTTGGAAGCCCTCCCGACCAGCGCCCCCACCAGAACGCTCGCCGCGGCGAGCGCGGTAATCAACAGAACGGACAGCACCTGCACCTCCTGCACCCGCTAGACCCGACATCCAAGCACGCAAGATCACTGCGGGGAACCGGTGTAGCGCGCGTGCGAGGGTCAGCCCTCACCGACGGCTTGCGGCAAGCCGATCCACAGCGTGTCCCGCGCCCGCGTCAACGCGACCAGCTGCGCCCGTTCACCGCGCTCCCGCTGGTCGCGAACTCTTTCGTCGCCGTTCTGCCCGGCGGGTAGTTCGGGCACGAAAACCGCGCGGAATTCCAATCCTTTCGCGCGGAACACGGTGCCGACCTTGACCTTGCCGTCGCGTTCGCCGACGTGCTCTTCCAGATCGGCGACCGCGATGCCCGCCGTGCGCAGCACCGCGCGCCAGCGCTTGGCTTCGGACTTGCCGAAGGTGAGCACCGCGATGTCGTCCGGTGCCACCTCGCCGAGGCCGCGCAACGCGCACACCACCGCCTGCTCGTGCTCGTCCGGCGGCCCGCGCCACGGCACGACCTCGCCGCCGCGCAAGGTCGCAACGGCCTCGCGCAAGGAGAAACCGGCCGCGCCGTCGAGGTCGTCGACCTGGTTCGAGGCGTCGAACCGCTTGGCCCAATCCAGGATCCGGGAGGCGTTGCGGTAGTTGTTGCGCAGCACCTCGCCGCGCCCGCGGATCGGGATCCCGGCATCGGACAGCCGCCAGCCACCCGCGTAGATCTGCTGCTGCCCGTCCCCGACGAGCAGCAGCCGGTTCGGCCCGTCGCCTGCCATCGAGCGCAGCAGGCGCAGGCCGGTGAGCGTGATGTCCTGGACCTCGTCGACGACGACGGCGGCGGGCGGCTGGTCCAGCGGCCGGTGCTCCAGCTCGGCGTACGCCTCGGCCAGCAGGTCGTTGAAGTCGTGCAGGCCCTTCTCGCGCAGGTATTCCTCGTACTGCGCGTAGAGCCGCCACACCAGGTCGCGGTCACCGCCGCGGTCGACCCGCATTCCCCGGCCGGTGCGCTGCACCGCCTGGTACTCCTGCGGGTCGCGCAGGCCGCGGCCCTTGATCACCCGGTCGATCTCGTCGCGCCAGTAGTCCGGCCGCGGGTTCAGCTCGCTCAGCCTGCCGTGCTTGCCGATCTTGCCCCACGCCCGGTAGAAGCAGCTCAGCACCGCGCCCTGCGGCACGCTGCGGTTGCGGCCGCGGTCCCGCAGCAACCGGCTCGCCCAGCTGTGCAGCGTGCTGAACTCGGCCCGCTCGGCCAGTTCCGGCGCGAGCCTGCGGAACAGCCGCTGCTGGATCGGCGGCAGGTTGCGCGCGTAGGTGGTGAACAGCAGCGGACCGGTGCTGCGCCTGCCCAGGTGCACCAGCCGGTGCAGCGCCACCACGGACTTGCCGGTGCCCGCGGGGCCGCTGATCCGCGCCGGGCCGCTGTAGTCGCGGCGCACCATCGCCGACTGCGAGTCGTCCAGGAACGTCAGCCACGACTCGAACGGACCGTCCAGCGCGGCGTCGAACCGGTCGCGGGCGAGTTCGGACAGGTCGAACAGCTCGGCGCCATCGGCGGGCTCGGCGTCGGATTCCTCGCACGGCGTCAGTTCGACGAAATCGTCGCTCGCGGCCAGGTGCGCGGCCAGCGACTCGGCGTCGCGCTTGGTCAGCCGCCGCTCGCCGCGCTCCAGCAATCGGCCCAGCACGGACTCGGACACCGTGAGGTGGTGGCCGATGGAGCGCTTCGACATCTCCCGGCCTTCGGGCAGCACGACCACCGGCCGCACGACGGCTTCGCTGACCGTGCCTGCGGCCACGCGCAAGCCGAGGAACACGTCCGCGGCCGCGCGCAAGGCTTTCCGGGTTTCGTCGAGTTCCGGTTCCGCGTCCCGGACTGCGACCGCGAGCACGCCTTGCGGCCCGATCAGCAGCAAGTCGGCGCGGCCCGGCGGAGTGGCCGGGAAGTCCTTGTGCGCGTAGGTGCGCCAGCCGCGCCTGCTCTCCACCAGGAATCGGGCCAGCACCCGGCGTTTCCAGCGCGGCAACGCCGGAAATCCGGCGATGGCCCGCTCGGCCGCGCGGCGCAGGCGTTCTTCCCGGTGATTCGTGCTCGGCAATTCGCACCCCCTGCAGCGTTGATGATCAACGCTAGCGGGGCGCGTGGACGCCGGTCAGCGCTCGCCGGAGTGGATCACCCGATCGCCGGAGGGCACCTCGGCGGAAAAGGGCCGCACACCACCCGTCCGGGCCTTACGGACGATCGCGATTGCGCCATTCGCTCGGCAAGTTGCGGCCAATGGCCCATTCGTTCGGCACGATCCGTGCAGCCGACGGCGCACCGCCGCGGCGATTCGCGGCGAACGGGGTTCGCGCCGCCCACGGAAGTGTGGTCGGAAACGACGGTCAGAAGCCGTGCACCTGCCGGCGGGCGGTTCGGTAGGCGTGCCGGACGGCTTCGCCCTGGTAGATCTTCTCCGCCGCGCAATGCTCCGAGTTCAACGGCCACTCCGGTGGAGCCGCCGATCCGGAAGCAGCCCACGCGGCCTGCTTCGCCGCGCCGAGCGCCACGTATTCCGCGCTGCGCGGCACTTCCACCGGGACGCCGAACAGCGACGGCGCCACCGCTCGCACCGCCGCTGACTCGCTGGCGCCGCCGATCAACAGCACCCGGCGCACCTGCACTCCCGTGCGGCGCAGCGACTCGATGCCGTCGGCGAGCCCGCACAGCATTCCTTCGACGGCGGCGCGCGCGAGGTTCTCCGGCGTCATGTTCGCGCCGCGCAGACCGGTGAGCGTGCCTGCAGCGGCGGGCAGGTCGGGCGTGCGCTCCCCTTCCAGGTAAGGCAGCAGGCTCAGCCCGCCCGCACCGGGCTGCGCTTCGAGCGCGAGCCGGTCCAGGCCCGCCAGGTCGGTGCCGAGCATCTCCGCGATCCCGGTCAGCACGCGCGCCGCGTTCAGCGTGCACACCAGCGGGAGGAACCTGCCGGTGGCGTCGCAGAAACCGGCCACTTCCCCGGTTTCGTCCGCGCCGGGCTGCTCGGCGACGGCGAACGCGGTGCCGGAAGTTCCCAGCGACACCACCACGTCACCCGGACCGGCACCGAGTCCCAGCGCCCCGGCCATGTTGTCGCCGGTGCCCGCGCCGATCACCGCCCCGTCCAGCGAGCCGAAACCGGTGACCCGGCCCGCCGATTCCGCAGGACCCAGCACGTCCGGAAGCTGCGGCGTGCGGCCGCCCATCGCCTCGGTGAGCAGTTCCGGCAGCCAGCGGCCGGTGGACGGCGCGAAGTAGCCAGTGCCGGAGGCGTCCCCGCGGTCGGTGCAGGCCCGCTGCGGACGCCCGGCGAACAGCCAGCTGACCCAGTCGTGCGGCAGCAGCACCTGCGCGACCCGATCGGCGTGGTGCGGTTCTTGCTCGGCCAGCCAGGCCAGCTTGGTGAGCGTGAAGCTGGCGACCGGCACCAGCCCGGTGCGTTCGGCCAGCTCGGCGGCGCCGTAGCGCTCGATCAGCGCGCGGGCCTGCGGCGCGGAGCGGGTGTCGTTCCACAGCAAGGCATCCCGCACCGGGCTGCCCGCCTCGTCCAGCGCGACCATGCCGTGCTGCTGACCGGCC
The DNA here is from genome assembly GCF_016526145.1 of Saccharopolyspora galaxeae. Taxonomy (GTDB): domain Bacteria; phylum Actinomycetota; class Actinomycetes; order Mycobacteriales; family Pseudonocardiaceae; genus Saccharopolyspora_C; species Saccharopolyspora_C galaxeae. The sequence continues at coordinate 66,393 of NZ_JADDUE010000012.1, read as the reverse complement.
ACGGACAGCGCTTCGATCGGGCCGGGCGCGTCCGCGGCGGCCTGCTCGACGGCTTCCCGGGCGGCCCGCCACCACGCCCACGGGTCGACCTCGGTGCCGACGGGGTGCACGGCTTTGCCGGTGGCGAGGACCTCGCCGTCTTCGGCGTCGGCCACCACGGCCTTCGTCGACTGGGTAGAGCTGTCGATGCCGAGAACGAGCACGGTTGGCCTCTCGAAGATCTCCCGGTCCGCCTGCGGACCGTCAATGTTTGCAGCCGCGCGCGGACCATCAGTGTTTGCAGCCGCCCGCGGACCGTCAGGGTTTGCGGCCCAGCCCGCCGAGCATCAGGTTCTGGCCGGGTTCGAGGGCGTGCATCGGCGGCCCGTCCGGCCACCAGTCTGCCGCGCGGACGAAGCCCGGCGGAACGATCTCGGTGCCGTCCAGCAGCGCGGTGATCTCCGCGGCGGTGCGGAACCGGCCGGAGCCCAGCAGCCGCAGGGCCGCGTCTTCCAGTTCACCGGCCACTTCCGCGGCAGGCTCACCGGGTTCGGGCCGATGCAGATGGCTCACCGCGACGTAAGAACCCGAAGGCACGGTTCCGAGGCAGCGCGCCACGGTGCCCCACGGATCCTGCTCGTCGTGCAGGTGGTGCAGCGAAGCGGCGTGCAGCACCGCCACCGGCCGGGACAAGTCGATGTTGCGCGCAACCACGGGGTGCGCGAACAGCTCCTCGGTCCGGGTGAAGTCGGCCAGCGCGAAGTGGGTGTGGTCGTTGTCCGCCAGCAGCGCCTTGCCGTGCGAATGCACCATCGGGTCGTGGTCGATGTAGACGACCACCGCCTCCGGATTGGCGCGCTGAACCACCTGGTGGGTGTTCTCGTCGGTCGGCAATCCGGAGCCGCAGTCCAGGAACTGGTCGATCCCGGCGACCACGGCCAGATAGCGCACCACGCGGATGAACCACTGCCGGTTGTCCCGCGCCGCGAGGTGCGCGGTGGGCGACAAGCGCCGGATCTCGTCCACTACCGCGCGGTCGACCGCGTAGTTGTCCTTGCCGCCGAGCATCGCGTCGTAGCAGCGCGCCACGCCCGGGTTGCCGGTGTCCAACCGACTCGTGTCGAGCGGGCCGGTTCGCTGCAGCGCAGCGCTGGGCCGGTCGGGCATCCAACACCTCGCAGCGCTTTACGACACCAAGACTGTCGCAAGCAGTATAGGCACGCCGATCGCCCGTTCCGAACAAGTGGGCGCTATCGAACCCTGATCAGCGCGCCCGCAGCCAGCTAAGCTCGATCTCAATCAGACGTGAGAGGGAGCACAGGTTGCACGTCCAGATCAACCTCAACGGCACCGAACAACGACACGAGATCGCCGATCGCACGCTGCTGGTGCACCACCTGCGGGAGAACTGCGGCCTCACCGGCACGAGCACCGGTTGCGACACCACGTCCTGCGGTGCGTGCACCGTGCTGCTGGACGGCGAGTCGGTCAAGTCGTGCACGGTGCTGGCAGCGCAGGCCGACGGGCACCAGGTCACCACCATCGAAGGGCTCGCGGACGGCGACGAGCTGCACCCGGTGCAGCGCGCCTTCCAGCAGCACCACGGCCTGCAGTGCGGTTTCTGCACGCCGGGCATGGTGCTGGCGTCGGTCTCGCTGCTGCAGGAGAACCCGGCGCCGACCGAGCGGCAGGTCCGCGACGGCCTCGAGGGGAACCTGTGCCGGTGCACCGGATACCAGGGCATCGTCGAGTCGGTGCTGGCCGCCGCTGAGGAGGGCGATCGATGATCCCCGGTTCGTTCACCTACCACCGCGCGGAGTCCGTGGACGACGCGCTGTCCCTGCTGGCCGAGCACGGCGAGGACACGAAGCTGCTCGCGGGCGGGCATTCGCTGCTGCCGCTGATGAAGCTGCGGCTGGCGGCGCCGGAAGTCGTCGTCGACCTGACCGCGTTGCGGGACCTCTCGTTCGTCGAGGACGCGGGCGACGCGGTGCGGATCGGCGCACTGACCCGGCACCACGACCTCGCGAACTCGGATCTGCTGACGCGCGAGGTGCCGCTGCTGGCGCACGCGGCGGGCACGATCGGCGATCCGCAGGTGCGCCACCGCGGCACCATCGGCGGCTCGATCGCGCACGGCGACGCGGCAGCGGACCTGCCCGCGGTGGCGTTGGCACTGGACGCGGCGCTGGTGCTGCGCGGGCCGGACGGGAACCGCGAGGTCGCGGCGAGCGAGTTCTTCGTCGACTTCTTCGAAACCGCGCTGGAGCCGGGCGAAATCCTCACCGAGATCCGGGTGCCGAAGCACTCCGGCGGCTGGGACTTCCAGAAGTTCACCCGCCGCGCCATCGACTGGGCGGTGGTCGGCGTGGCCGTGGCCGGGGACGCGGTCGCGCTGGTGAACATGGGCCCGACGCCGATGCGCGCGAGCGCGGTCGAGTCCGCGCTGGCCGCGGGCGCCTCCCCCGCCGATGCGGCCGAGCACGCGGCCGAGGGCACCTCGCCCGCCGACGAGCCCGAAGCTTCCGCCGAGTACCGGCGGCACCTGGCGAAGGTCCTGGTCCGCCGCGCGCTGGAGCACTCCCGCAGCTGACCTGTCGCCCCGCCGGGAACGGCTCGGCGGGGCGGGGTGCACCTGAAACCCGGCATCGAGCCGGTCAGCGGCCGGCGGACGTCCTGCCGGGCCGCAGGCCCGCTCCGCTGGGTCAGGCCGGGCCGTCGATGGTCAGCTCGCAGGTGACCGGTTCGCCGGGCTGTCCTCGTTCGGTCACCCGTTCCTTGCCTTCGACCAGCACCTCGCAGGTCAGGGCCGAAGCGGGCGAATCCGGCGTGACGACGAACTTCGCCGGACCGCCCATCGGCGCCCACTTCTCCCGGTGCGGCACGCCGACCGGCTCCGGCGCCTGATCCTTGGAGTCCGAAGTGGACTTCTGCACGGTGCCGCTTTCCCCGGCAGGTCCCGATACTTTCAACTCCACCTCGTAGGCGGTTTGCTCCGGAGGATTGCTGCCGCACGCGGTGAGGCCGACGAGGGCGAGTGCAGGTACGGCCAACACGAGTGAACGTTTCAAGGGATGAGCTCCTTCACGCCGAGGGCGGTCGATCCGTCGGACGACGAAGGTATTGATCACCCCGCGAGGCGCGGATCTGCCGGACGGCCGGTTTCGGCCGGAAACCTCCGCCTATCGGCCGAGGATCTTCGACTGCCAGGCCCACGCCGCGATCTCCACCCGATTCCGTACGTCCAATTTGGACTGGACGCTCGCCAGGTGGGTCTTGACCGTGCCGACCGAGAGGAACAGCTGCTCGGCGATCTCGGCGTTGGTGGCCCCGGTGGCGACCAGCCGGGCGACGTCGAGCTCGCGCGCCGACAGCGGATTGGGCAGGTCCGCGGGCGGTTCAGCCGCGGAGCGGTTGCGCAGCAACTTCACCGTGATCGCCGGGCTGACGAGCGCGTCGCCCGAGGCCGCCGCCCGCACGGCCTCGAGCAGCAGCGCCGCGCTCGCGGTCTTGAGCACGAAACCGCTGGCGCCGCCGTTGAGCGCGCGGTGCACGTACTCGTCGTCCTCGAAGGTCGTGACGACCACGACCTTGGGCGGATCGACCGCGCCCGGGACGTTGATCCGCTGCAAGGCGTCCAAGCCGTCCAGCCGGGGCATCCGGATGTCCATCAGCACCACGTCCGGCCGGAGCCGCTCGATCTGCTCCAGCGCCTCCACACCGTCGGAGGCCTTGCCGACCACCGCGATGTCGTCCTCGGCCGAGAGGATCATCTCGAAACCGGTGCGGACCATGGTCTGGTCGTCCGCGATGAGCACGCTGATCGTCACGCTGTACCTCCGTTCGACGGCAGCGGCATCCGGGCTTCGAGCGCCCAGCCGCCCTCCGCGCAGGGCCCGTCCTCGAACTCGCCGCCGACTTCGGCGACGCGGTCGCGCAGACCGCGCAGACCGAAGCCGCTCCCGGGCATCTTGCCAACCGCACCGTCGTCGCCGACGCGCACCAGCAGCTCGGAATCCGCGCGCTGGACGTCGATCCGCACGGTCGTCACGTGCTGGCCGTGCTTGCGGACGTTGGTGAGTCCTTCCAGGACGATCCGGTGCGCGGTGGAACCGATCGCGGGCGGGATCCCCTCGGTCGAACCGCGCAGCGCCAGCCGCGCGTCCGGCCCCAGCTCGCGGTTGAACCGCTCGACCATGGTGGCGATCTCGTCGATGGTGGCCAGCGGCGCAGTGGTCGGACCGTCCTCGGCGCGCAGCAGGCCGACCATGCGGTGCAGCGATTCCATCGCTTCGGTACCGGCTTCGGCGATGCCGTCCAAAGTGTCCAGTGCTTGCTGCGGTGACCGGGCGGCGATCGCCTGCGCGCCGCGCGCCTGCACCACCATGCCCGTCACGTAGTGGCCGACGAAGTCGTGCAGGTCGCGGGCGAACTCGGTGCGCTGGAGCAGCCGTTCGTGCTCGATCTCGCGCAGCCGCGCCCGGCGGGCCAGTCGCGCGGCCAGGCCGATCGTGCAGGACAGCACCACGCAGCACAGCAGCAGGAACGCGATCACCAGCTCGGTCAGCTTGCCGCGTCCGATCGCGGGTTGCGCCACGACCACCGGGATCACGACCACCGCCGCGGCCGCCACCCAGCGCTTCTCCGCCCGCCACACCACCAGCCCGAGCAGGATCAGCAGCGCGGCCGTCGGGGTGAGCACCGCCAGCGCGGCGTCGGGACGATCTTGCGACTCCCCGGGCCGGTACGCGGTGTAGTACACGGCGGCCACGATCACGGCGACGGCGATCGTGACCCCGGGCAGCGAGCGAGCGCCGGCCCGCGGAGCGATCAGCAGGGCCACCGCGGCGATCGGCCCGGTCGACATGATCACCGCGGGCGGCCACCTCGCACCGTCGAAGCCCTCGTAGATCACGTGCTCCAACAGCATCAGCGCCGGCGTAGCCAGCACGATGCCGAACAGCCAGAGCGCCGACTGCCACGCGGACTTACCGGGGAACAGCACGAGCCCGCATCCTAGACAGCCGATCTCCGCCGTTTGCATCAGCCGAAAGGCAGAGCGCTTCGCCGCGAAACCGGTCGGCGGACGGAGGTGGACCGCGCCCACGACCGGACAGGCTCCTGGACATGAGCCACAACAGCCGACCAGCGAGCACGGTCGGGACAACCGCGAATCCCGGTCCGGCCATCGCGGTCGAAGCGGTCGACCTCGTCAAGACCTACGGCACCGGCCGGACCGAAGTGCGCGCGTTGGACCACCTCTCCATCCGATTCCCCGCATGCGGTTTCAGCGCGGTGATGGGGCCTTCGGGCTCCGGCAAATCGACGTTGTTGCAGTGCGCGGCGGGTCTGGACACCCCGACCGGTGGGAGTGTGCTGCTCGGCGGCGTCGACCTGGCCACGTTGCGGGACGACGAGCTCACCCGGGTCCGGCGGGAGCGGATCGGGTTCGTGTTCCAGCAGTACAACCTGCTTCCCGAACTCACCGCGGAGGAGAACATCGTGCTGCCGGTCCAGCTCGCCGGACGCAGGCCGCAACGCGGCGCGGTCGGCGAGCTGGCCGAACGACTGGGACTGTCGGGCCGCTTGATGCACCGACCCGCGGAAATGTCCGGTGGGCAGCAGCAACGGGTTGCGCTGGCCCGCGCGCTGCTCACCCGGCCCGAGGTCGTCTTCGCCGATGAACCGACCGGGAACCTGGACACGCGGGCGAGCGAAGAGATCCTGGGCCTGCTGCAAGCGTCGGTGCGCGAACTCGGGCAGACCGTCGTGATGGTGACCCACGATCCGATAGCCGCCTCGTACGCCGACGGTGTCGTGCTGGTCGCGGACGGGCAGGTGGTCGACACGCTCGTCCGGCCCGACGCCTCCCGGATCGCGCACTCGATGCGGCTGCTGGGGCAGGACCGATGAGCGCCGTCGTTCCGCACCTGCGTGCCGTCCGGCGGACTCCGGCGCGGTTGGTGCTGTGCGGGCTGACGATCGCCTTGGCCGCCTTGTTCATCACCGGCACGCTGCTCGGCCGGGACATGGCGATGCGCACGATCACCAGTGAGCTGACCTCGATCCCGGATGCGGCGTCCGCGGTCGTGCAGTCCCCCTCCGGATACGGCCCCGCGCAGCTGGACCGGATCGAGGACTTTCCCGGCGTGACCGAGGCGACCGGCCGGGTGAGCGGATCGGGCCTGGTCGGGAGCGTGGAGGTCGAACTGACCGCCGATCCGGGGCAGGGGCCGCTGAGCCGGGTCCAGGTCGAGGCCGGCACGTATCCGCGTGCTCCGGGAGAGGTGGCGGTGTCCGAGCGCGCCGCCGAGCGGCTGGGCTTGCACGTCGGCGACGCGGTCGATTTCGCCGTGCAGGACGGCGGGGCGCCGCACTCGTTGACGGTGACCGCACTCGTGGATTCCCCGTCAGCGGACGGAGTTGCGCTTTACGCCCCGGATCGGGAAGTGCTCACCCGCACCGCTGCGGAACTGTCGCGGGTAGACCTCACCGGGGACGTGCCCGCGATCATGCAGAGTGCCCAGCCGACGGCGATGACCGTGCTCTCCGCCGCGGACGCGCGGCAGGCCGAAGTGCGCCAGAGCCAGGACACGGTCGACCGGGTTTCCGTGCTGCTCAGCGCGTTCGTGGTGCTGGCGGCGCTCGCGTCGATCATGGTCGCGGTATCCGCCTTCCGGATCGTCTTCGCGCAGCGCATCCGGCACCTCGCCATGCTGCGTGCGCTGGGCGCCACCCGCGGTGGGCTGCGTCGGGCGCTGGTCGCTGAGGGCGCGAGCACCGCATTGATCGCGGGTGCAGCCGGGACCGCGCTGGCCGTCGGGATCAGCAGGCTCGTGCCGCTGGTCGCACCGGTCGCAGCGGCCTCTCCCTCCCCGCTGATGCTGGGGTCGGTGCTGGTGGGAGTCGTGGTCGCGGTCGTCCTCGCCGTGCTGGCCCCGGCCCGCGACGCGGCGCGGGTGTCCCCGCTGGAAGCGCTGCGGTCGACGACCCGGCCGAGCGAGCACAAGGCCGGGACGGCGACCCGGACCGTGGTCGGTGCCGCGCTGCTGGCGGTGGGGGTGCTGCTGATGGCCCTCGCGGTTTCCCAGGGACTGCTTTCGCGCTATCGCCCGGCCGGGAGCACCGAAGATCTCGTGCTGTTCGGGGTGCTGGCCGCCGCCGCGTGGTTCGGCGCGTACCTGGCGTTCGCGCCGCGTCTGGTGCGCCCGGTGCTCGCCGGAGCACACCGCTCGGTGCGGCGGCTCGGCCCGGTCGCGACGTTGGCCGTGCGCAGCGCGGGAGGTATGCCGCGCCGGGCGGCGGCGGTGTCCTCGGTGGTGGCGCTGGCCGCGACGCTGCTCATCGCGGCGCTCACCGCCGGGGAAACCATGCGCGAGCACAACGAGGCGAGTTCGGCCGCGGAGTACACCGCGGGCATCGAGGTACGAGCCCCCGAAGGGGCAACACTGCCCGCTGACCTGCCCGGGGCGCTCTCGGCCGATCCCGCGGTGGGCACGGTCGTCCCGTATCGCGCCGTTCGGTTGCAGCTGGGTGCCCCGGGCGGATCGACGAACTTGGAAGTCTCGGACCTGCCGATCACCCAGCTGCCCAGGTCGGCGGACATCGTGGCCGGTGACGGGTCACTGCACGACCTCGGACCGGGAACGCTCGCGGTCTCCGACGGCTTCGCGAGCAAGAACCGGGTCGGCGTCGGCGATTCGGTCCTGCTCGGCGATCGCCGAATCCGGGTCGCGGCAGTGGTCGTCGGGCAGCGCATCGGCGGCTCGCAGGTCCTTGCGCACTCATCGGACCTCAACGCCCTCGGGATCGACCCGGCGCCTACCGGGGTCATGATCGACGCGGGCGGCAGGGGCATGGCAGCGGCGCAGTCCGCGGTCGGCGCCCACACCGGCAACAGCCCGGAACTGGAGATCAGCGTGCTCGACGACCTCCGCGCCGAGCAGTCCGGCCTGGTCCGGCAGGTCACCGGCAGCGCGTTGGCACTGATCGCGCTGACCGTGTTCGTCGCCATCGTCGGGGTCGGTACCACCGCGACCTTGTCGGTACTCGAGCGCGGCCGGGAAAGCGGCGTCTTGCGCGCGGTGGGCCTGTCCCGCAACGGCTTGCTCACCGTCCGGATCGGCGAGTCCGCCATGCACGGCGTGCTCGGAGTGGTCTTCGGGCTGCCGCACGGCGTCCTGCTGGGTGCACTGCTGATCATCGCACTGGTTCCGGAGGCGCCACTGGCGATACCGGTCCTCGCGTTGCCCGCGGTTTGCGGCGGACTCGTCGCGGTGGCCGCGGCGGCGGGCTTCCTGCCGTCCCGCCGCGCCAGCAGGACACCTCCGGCCACGGCGACCAGGGAAACCTGAGTCCGTCCGCCCGGAGGGTGCGTACGGCTGCTTCCGGGCTCGTCGAATCAGCAGTACCAGGGTTCGCCGATGGGCGATCTCGCATCCGGTCGGCGGCGGAACCGCTCCAACGATGACCACGCGAGCAACGGCACCGTCGCTCGTGGCGGTTTCCTCGCGGGGACAGCGGTTTCGCCGCGCGGAGCCCGAAGGGCTCTGAGCCGTTCCACAGGCCGATCGGCCAGCGACTCCGGCCGACCGGACGACCGGGGATGACCGCGCGGTCGAGGTGTGTCCCCGCCGGCTGCTGCGAACGTTCTCCTCGATCGAATTCCGCGCCAGGACCCTGCTCCACCACGGCGCGCACATCGACCGAGGGGAATGGACAAGTGCACCAAGGACGCACACCGGCGGGGAACCCGGTTCTGGTCGGCAACGGACTGGCGAAGCAGTACGGCGAGCACTGGGCACTGGGCGGCGCGGACATCTCGGTCCAGGCCGGTGAAGTGCTGGCGATCGTGGGGCCGTCCGGGTCCGGCAAGACCACGATGCTGCACGTGCTCGCCGGGATCCTGCGCCCGGACCGCGGGGAGGTCAGCCTCGAGGGGCGCCGCATCGACCAGCTCACCGAAACCAAGCGCAGCGAATTGCGCAGGCACGAGTTCGGCTTCGTGTTCCAGCAGGGCATGCTCGTCGGCGAGCTGACCGCCGAGGAGAACGTGGCGCTGCCGCTGCTGCTCGGCGGCACCGATCGGCGCAAGGCCACCGGCACCGCCCGCGAATGGCTGGCCGGGCTGGGACTGACCGGCATGGAGCAGCGCCTGCCCGGCCAGCTCTCCGGCGGGCAGGCGCAGCGCGTGGCGATCGCGCGGGCGATGGCGCACCAGCCGAAGGTGATCTTCGCGGACGAGCCGACCGGCGCGCTGGACACCCGCACCGGCGAAGCGACGATGAGCGCGCTCGCGGGCAGCGCGAGCCGTTCCGGAGCCGCGGTCATCGTGGTCACCCACGACCGCGAGCTGGCCGCCCGGTGCGGCCGCGTGGTGGAGATCCGCGACGGGCTCATCGCGAACAGCGCGCCCGCGCGCGGCGGGGCGGTGGCCGGATGAACCCCGTGCAGCTGGCCTTGCGGGTGCTGCGGCACGACTCCCGCACCCGCACTTCGGCGATCCTCACCGCCCTGGGCGTGATGGTGGCGACCGCGCTGGTGCTGATCCTCACGGCGCTGCCGCACGCCGCGCACGCGCGCACCGAACGCTCGTCCTGGCAGTACGGACACCCGGGCGTCTCCGACACCGGTGGGGTGGAGCTGGCCTCGCAGGACTACGTGCGGGGCGAATTCATCACCAGGCTGGACGTCTCCGGCGCCACCGGCGGCGGGAACGCCCCGGAGTACCCGGCTCCCGGCGAGGTACTGCTGTCCCCGGCGCTCGCGCAGAAAGCTGGAGAACTGCCGGACAACGCGCTGGCCGATCGCTTCCCCGAGCGCATCGCGGGCACGATCGACCCGCAGCAGCTGCGCTACCCGGAACAGCTCGTCGCGATCGTCGGGCACCCGAAGGGCGCTCTGGACGAAGCCACCGCGATCGCGCATGGCGCTTCGCTGGTGGAAGTCGAGGCGTCGTCCGAGGACTGGCTGTTGCAGCCGATGGCGTGGTTCGGCCTGTTCGTGCTCGCCGCTCCCAGTCTGGTGCTGGTCGCATCGGCCTCGCGGCTGACCGCGGCACGCCGGGAACGCCGGATGGCCTCGTTGCAGATGGCGGGCGCGACACCGTCCCAAGTGGTCTCGACGGTGGCCGCGGAAACCGGGCTCGCCGCCGTCGCCGGAACCGTGGCGGGGCTGCTGTTCATCTGGCCGCTGCGGTACCTGATCGCCATGATTCCCTGGGGCAACGGCACCTGGTTCCTCAGCGACATCACTCCGTCGGCGTCGGCGATGCTCGGCGTGGCGATCGGCGTTCCCGCGCTGGTGGTGGCCTCGTCGGTGCTGGGCACCCGGCGGGCCGTGCGCTCGCCGCTGAGCGCGGCCACCCAGCAGCAGCGCAGCAGGCCCAAGGCGTGGCGGCTGCTGATCATCGCCGTGGTCGCCGGGCTGTTCGTGTTCGGCATGACGAAGTACGACGAGGGCGCGGGGTTCCTGGTGCTCGTCGTCCCGATCGCCGCGATCATCTGGTCGTTCTCGCTGATCGGCCCGTGGATCACCGCCACCATCGGCCGGCTGTTCAGCAAGCTGTGGCGCCGTCCTTCGGTGCTGCTGGCGGGCAGGCGGCTCATCAGCGATCCGAAGGGTGCCTACCGGTCGACCTCCGGGATGGTGCTCGCGGTGTTCATCGGGTCGATCGCGCTGACGGCGTTGCCCGCGATGACCGCGAGCGCCAAATCCTTGGGCAGCACGGACAAGGCCGGCGTGATCCTCGCGGACGTGCCCGGCAGTCAAGCGCCCGAGCTGCGGCAACGTCTCGATGCCGAGCTGGCGCAGCAGGGCGTGCAGGCCACCGCCGCCGGCTACGAGCAGGTCAGCATCGAGGGGCCCGGCGGCGCGGTCACCAACGGTCTGCTCATCGACTGCCAGGCGGCTCGCGAGGTGACCTCGTACCAGCCCTCGTGCGCGGGGCCGCCCGGCATCCATACGCCGATCGATGTGCCGAAGTCGGATCTCACCGTCACCCCGGCCATCTTGGCTTCCAACGGCGAGCCGCCCGCCACCCCGGTGCCGCAAGGAACTCCGGTCAGCCATGAGCCGAATCTGCAGACGGTGATCATCGATCGGAGCGCCGTGCCCGCGCTGGCGGGCTCGACGCAGACCACGCTGTCCGTGCTGCCGCCCACCGAAGCCGACCGGGCGAAGGTGCGCACCGCCATGGCGCGAGTGGCCCCCGGCGCGGACATCGAGTCGATCGAGTCGCGCAACGTCGCAGGCCAGGTCATGACCGGGGACCTGCACCGGATCACGGTGATCGGGTTGTCGATCGCGTCGGTGCTCGCGGCGGGCAGCGCGGCGATCACGGCCGCGGGTTCGGTCATCGATCGGCGACGCACGCTGGGCGCGCTGGTCGCCGCCGGAACGCAGAGCAAGGTGCTGGTCCGCGCCCTGCACACCGAGGCGGCGCTACCGGCGCTGGTCGCGGCGGGCATGGCGACCGCGGCAGGTGCCGGGGTCAGCCTCGGGTTGCTCAACGTCATGGGGCAGAGCACCACGCTGACGCTCTCGATCCTGGCCCCGATCGTGCTCGGCCTGCTGGTGGCGGCGCTGGCGGCGGCGGCGAGCGGGCTGATGCTGCGCAAGATCATCGCGGAGCCGCTCGCCGACGAGTAGCGGAATCCGCGAGCGGGGAACTCGACGACGGCGGCAAGCGCACCCTGCGCCTGCCGCCGTCGCTCGTGCACCTGACGTGGCCCGTTCGGCGACCGCCCGGCCCGGCCCCGTTGTCGTAGATTCGAGGCATGGCACCGGTCGAGCTCGGCGACGACTTCGTGACCGCCCCGGTCGCGACCTACGCGAAGCTGCGCGAGCAGGGTTCGGTGCACCGCGCGATCACCCCGGACGGCGCCGCGGTGTGGCTGGTGACCCGCTACGAGGACGTGCGCGCGGCGCTGGCCGATCCCCGGTTGTCGCTGGACAAGGCACACGCGCGGGACGGCTACCAGGGCTTCGCGCTACCGCCCGCGCTGGACGCGAACCTGCTGAACATGGACGCCCCGCGGCACACGCGGCTGCGCCGGATCACCGCGCAGGCGTTCCGGGTGCACCACCTGCGGCCGCAGGTCGCCGCACTCGCCGAAGAACTGATCGACGAGTTCGCCGGCTCCGGACACACCGACCTGATGACGGCCTACGCGGGACCGCTGCCGATCGCGGTGATCTGCGAACTGCTCGGAGTCCCCACCACCGACCGTCCCGATTTCCGCGCGTGGACCGACGAAATGCTCGCGCCGAGCAGCAGGCGCTCCGCCGCGGACGCGCTCGACTCGCTGCACCGCTTCCTGGTGGAGCTCGTCGCGGCCAAGCGCGCCGACCCGGGCGGCGACCTGATCAGCGGCCTGCTCGCGCAGCGCGACCAGGAGCGGCTGACCGAGGACGAGCTGACCTCCACCGCGTTCCTGATGCTCTTCGCCGGGTACGAGAACACGGTGAACCTGCTGGGCAACGGCATGGCGGTACTGCTGTCGCACCCCGACCAGCTGGGCACGCTGCGCGCCGACCCGCCGCTGCTGCGCTCCGCGGTCGACGAGCTGCTGCGCTTCGACCCACCGCCGCAGACGGCGATCCGCCGCTTCCCGATCTCGGACGTGCGGATCGGCGGAGTCACCGTGCCCGCGGGAGAAACGGTGCTGCTGTCGCTGGTCTCGGCGCACCACGACCCCGAGGTGTTCACCGCCCCGGACATGCTGGATGTGACCCGCGGCGACAACCCGCACCTGGCGTTCGGCAACGGCCCGCACTTCTGCCTGGGCGCCCCGCTGGCCCGGATGGAAGCCGAGATCGGGTTCGAGACCCTGCTGCGGCGATTGCCGGACCTCGCGCTGGCGGTGCCGCCGGATCAGCTGCCGTGGCGTGCGTCGTTCCGCAACCGCGGGCTGCTGGAACTGCCGGTCGCGTTCACCGCGAGGTGAGCGGGCGATGGCGGGCATCTTCATCGGCACTTCGGGCTGGCTCTACCCGCCGTGGCGCGGCACGTTCTACCCGCGCGGTCTGCCGCAGCGCCGCGAGCTGGAATACCTGGCCGGGCAGCTCGGCTCCGCCGAGATCAACGGCTCCTTCTACTCGCTGCAACGACCGGAGCGCTACCGCTGGTGGGCCGAGCAGGCCCCGGACGACTTCGTGTTCGCGGTCAAGGGCAGCCGGTTCATCACGCACATGAAGCGGCTGCGCGACGTCGAGGTGCCGCTGGCGAACTTCTTCGCTTCCGGTGTTCTGGCACTCGGCGGAAAACTCGGCCCGCTGCTGTGGCAGCTGCCCGCCACGACGCGGTTCGATCCGGAACGACTGGCGGAATTCTTCGACCTGCTCCCGCGCAGCACGGCCGCTGCCGCGGAACTCGCGGGCGGACACGACGAACGACTCCGCGGCCGCGCGCTGACCGAGACCGACGCCGACCGCCCGCTGCGCCACGCGCTGGAGGCCCGCCACCCCAGCTTCGCCACCGCGGAGTGCGTCGATCTGCTGCGCGCGCACGACATCGCGCTGGTCACCGCCGACACCGCCGGAACGTGGCCGCGCATGGACGACGTGACCAGCGACTTCTGCTACGTGCGGCTGCACGGCGCCGAGGAGCTCTACGCCAGCGGCTACACCGCCGAGGCGCTGGACGAGTGGGCGGATCTGGTGCGCGCCTGGCACGCGGGGAAGAGCCCGGCGACTCCGCACACCGCCGCCGATCCCGCGCCGCGCAAGGATTCCGGCCGCGACGTGCACGTCTACTTCGACAACGACATCAAGGCGCACGCGCCGTTCGACGCGCAGGGCTTGATGCGGCGCTGTGGCGTCACGACGTCATGATCCGCTACTTGGCGGCACCGGCCGCCGGTAGGTCGCCGTATGTTCCGCGCGAATGCATCTGACGTGAGGAACACCCATGGATTTCGGCGTTTTCCTGCCGATCGGGAACAACGGCTGGCTGATCTCGGAGAACGCACCGCAGTACATGCCGTCGTTCGAGCTGAACAAGAACGTGGCGCTGGAGGCGGAGCGACAGGGGTTCGCGTTCGCGCTGTCCATGATCAAGCTGCGCGGTTTCGGCGGCAAGACGGAGTTCTGGGACCACAACCTGGAATCGTTCACGATGATGGCCGGGCTGGCCGCGGTGACCGAGCGGATCCGGCTCTACGCATCGACGGCGGTGCTCACGCTGCCGCCCGCGATGGTGGCGCGGATGGCCACGACGATCGACTCGATCGCGCCCGGCCGCTTCGGGGTCAACATCGTCTCCGGCTGGGCCAAGAAACGAGTACGACCAGATGGGCCTGTGGCCGGGCGACGAGTACTTCGAGCGGCGCTACGACTACTCGACCGAATACGTCCGGGTGCTGCGCGAACTCTGGACCACCGGAGTGTCCAACTTGGACGGTGAGTTCTTCGGCATGAGCGACTGCCGCCTGTAACCGCGCCCGTCCGGGCACGTGGACGTGGTCTGCGCGGGCCAGTCGGATCGCGGGATGCGGATGACCGCGGAGGTCGGCGACTACAACTTCGTGCTCACCCCGGGCGTCAACGCCCCGGAGAACTACGCGGATCCGGTGCAGCGGCTCGCGGCCGCGGCCGAGCGGACCGGCCGGGACGTGGGTTCGCTGCCGCTGTTCATGCTCATCATGGCCGAGACCGACGAAGAAGCCTGGGCGAAGTGGCGCTCCTACCACGCCGGCGCGGACCTGGAAGCTCTCGGCTACATGGCCGACGAGGGCGCCAAGGACGCCTCCGCGCCGGAGGGCGGCACGGCGAAGACGATCAACCTGCCGGAAGGCGCGATCAACCTCAACATGGGCACCCTGGTCGGCTCGCACGAGACGATCGCCCGCCAGCTCGACAAGGTGACCTCGATGCCGGGCGTGCGCGGGGTGATGTTCACCTTCGACGAGTTCGAGAAGGGCGTGCACGACTTCGGCCAGAAGGTGCGGCCGCTGCTCGGCTGAGCCGGCCGCACTGCTGCGGCGGGGAACAGCCGTCGCCCCGCACGATCGCGGCAGCGCGTTGACAGCGCTGCGCCGGACGCTGCATAGTTCCACCTCCAGTAGCCGTTACTTCCGGTAACAGGAGGTTTTGCGATGGTTCGGCGGGTCGTTTCCCGGGACGGTACGTCGCTGGCCGTCGTCGAATCCGGCCCGCGAACCGCGCCGACGCTGGTGTGCGTGCACGGCTATCCGGACAACCGCTCGCTGTGGGACGGCGTCGTGCAGTCGCTGCAAGACCGGTTCCACGTCGTCACCTACGACGTGCGCGGCGCGGGCGAGTCGGACAAGCCGCATCGGGACAGCGCCTACCTGCTCGACCGGCTCGCGGAGGACCTGACGGCGGTGCTGGACGCCGTCAGCCCGGACCATCCGGTGCACCTGCTCGCGCACGACTGGGGCTCGATCCAGACCTGGCACGCGATCACCGGTGACGACCTGCGCGGACGGGGCGCCTCGTACACCTCGATCTCCGGCCCGTGCCTGGACCACGCCGCGCGGTGGATGCGGTCCCGCGTGCGGGCCGGGCTGCCCGCGCTGCGCGAGCTGCTGGCGCAGCTGGCTTCCTCCGGCTACATCGGCTTCTTCCAGATTCCCAAGCTGCCGGAGCTGGCTTGGCGCAGCGGCCTCACCCAACGCCTCGTCCGCGCGCTCGACCGGTCGGCGAGCGCGCCCGAGCTGCCGGACGCGATCCACGGCTTGGCGCTGTACCGGGCGAACATGCTCCGGCGCTTCGCCCGTCCCGAGCCGCGGCGCACCGACATCCCGGTGCAGGTGATCGCGCCGAGCGCGGACCGGTTCGTGCACCCGCCGGTGCAGACCGGCATCGCGGAGTGGGTGCCGGACCTGCGCGTTCACCGGGTTCCCGGCGGGCACTGGCTGCCGCGCAGCCGCCCGGAGACGGTGGCCGGATACGCCGCCGAGCTGGTCGAGCAGGCCGCCTCCCGCTGATTCCCGCCGCCGAGCCGGCGCGTGCGCGTGAGCCGCGGAAAGAACGTGGTTGCCTGCGACCGGGCGACTTTCATCGGCACATCGGCTGTTATATCTTCCTGTGTGTTCGTTTTAAAGAACACAGGGAGGGCTCGATGATGTTGCTCCAGCGCGCGCTGCACGGCATCGGAAGAGCGTGGGAAACCCAGCACGAGCTGCACGAACGGCGACTGGTCGCGCGGCGGCCGTGGCAGCGCGACTACCTGCACTGGAGCCGGGACGGCGAGAACTGGTCGCTGCACGGCACATTGCTCCCACCGCGGTCGGCGCAGCCGGGCACGACGCGATCGGGCTGGTGCTGCTGCACGCATCCCCGCGGCAGGCCATGAGCCCGTCGACGCGGCGGTTTCCGGTGTGCGCCGGGACCGGTTGCTACGCTCCGCGCGTCGAACTGCATTGCGAGCACGGTGCGCGGGAGGGATTGTGACGCAGGCCCAAGGCGATCCGGTGTCGCGCTCGACGGGCCGCGCGATCGGCGCGCACGTCAAGCGCATCCGCAGCGCCCGCGGCCTCACCAGTGCCGAGCTGGCCCGTCGCGCAGGCATCAGCAAAGCGGCGCTTTCCAGCATCGAAGCCGGCAGCGGCAACCCCACGATCGGCACCTTGGACGCGCTGGCGGTGGCGCTGGCGCTGCCGCTGGCCGACCTCGTGAGCTTCCAAAGCACCGAAACGTCCGTGAAAGTGCCCGGCACGCCCGGCGATCCGGACGGCCCCACGCGCGAACTGCTGCGGCGCCTGCACGGCAGCTACTCGGTCGAGATCTGGCGGCTCCGGATCCCGGCCGAACACGAAACGACGGGTGCGCCGCACGCGCCCGGAACGATCGAAAGCCTCATCGTGGCCTCGGGTGAGCTCCGCGCGGGCGCGAACGCCGATCTCGCGGATCTCGCTCCCGGTGATTGCCTGTCCTTCCCCGGCGATCAGCCGCACACGTACTCGACCGGTGCGGACCCGGCCGACATCACCGTCGTGATCGCCTCGCCGTTGCACGTGGACAGCGCCGCGCGGCAATGACCGTCACCGTTCCCGCAGCACTGCGAGGACGGCATCGGCGACACCGCGTGGATTCGCGCCGGAGAGCAGATGCGGTCCCGTCAGCCGAACCGTGCTGCACGAACCCCGGGTGTGCCGCTGCCAGGCCTCCGGCTGCTGCATCCCGCCGTCCTCGGAACCGGCGAGCACGCGAACGTCCCCGTCCACCACCAGCCGCCGGGTCAGCTCGATGAATCCCTGCGACAGCAGCAGATCACTCCGGATCAGCGCGTGCGCCTGCGCGGCGACGGCGGGGTCCTGCCCCAGCTCCGCAGGCGGACCGCCGCCGAGCCGGGACAGGATCGCGGCGGCGCCGTCGAGCGAATCGATGCCCGCGAGATCGATGTCGTCGCGAGTGCGCGGAGCCGGATTGGACGCGGCGATCAGGCAGGTCCGCACGCCGCGCTCGGCGAGCAGCGCCAGGCCGATGTAGGCGCCCAGGCTCTCGCCGTAAACCACCCCCACCGAGTGCGGAACCTGCGCTTGCACGTCCCGGAGAGCCCGTTCAGCCGAGGTCAGCGCGGGTTCCCGGTACCGGCGTCCGCGGCCGGGCAACTCGACTCCGCAGATCTCCACCCCGGCCCCCAGCGCCCGGCGGAGTCGGCGGAAGTAGCCCGCGCCGCAGCAGGCAGGTGGGATGAGCGCGACAGCCGGAAGCCGACCGGCCGGCGTCACGCCGCGGCCTCCTGCGCGCGGTTCTCCAGCAGGCGCCCGAACGCGGCCGCGACGACGATCAGCACCCCGCCCACGATCTGCATGAGCATCAGCCCCTCCCCGCGCAGGACGATCGCGAAGAACGCCGCGAAGACCGGCTCGGTGGACATGATGATGGCGACCCGCGTGGCGCTGGTCCGGCGAGCCGCGAACAGCTGCGCCGCGAACGCGAACGCGGTGCCCAGCACGCCGAGGTACGCGATCAGCACCCACACCCCCGGCGTGATCGCGGAAACCTGCTCGGTCAGCAGCGGACCGAACAGCGGCGACACCAGAAGGCTCAGCGCGGCGACCACGACGACCTCGACCAGCGTCACCGACAGCACGTTGAAGTCGCGATGGCTCGAGGTCCGCCCGAACGAGAAGATCTGGTAAGCGCGCACCAGAGCCGCCGCCAGGATCAGCCCATCGCCCGGCCGCACCGCGAACGGTGCCCCGGAGCTCCCCAGCGTCAACGCTGCGCACCCGAGCAGCGCTACGGCCGACAGCGCGTAGATCGCGGGCCGCTGCCGCACTCCGCCGAACACCCTGCTGTAGAGCGGCACCAGGATCACCGACAGGGTGATCAGGAACCCCGCGTTGGCAGCGCTGGTGTAGGCCACCCCCGACGTCTCCAGCAGCAGGATCGTGAACAGCAGCGCGCCGTAGAGCAGCCCGTGGCGCAGTTCGCGCCGATTCACCCGGACCCGCGCGAGAACCGCGTAGACCAGCAGCGGCAACGCGGCCGCGGCGAACCGCAGCGCGAGGAAGTTCGGGAAGGACAGGCCGGTGGCGTTGACGGCCTGCATCACCGCGTAGGACGACCCCCACACCGCCGCGACGCCGACGACCGCGAGGTCCCCGGCCGATGCGGAACGGCCGAGCCGGGCCGCCCACGCTTCGTTACCGCCGGACCGCCCCTTCGCGGTAGCGCGCGGAGTAGCCAACCTTGAGCCGTCCCTTCTTCACCTTGGCCGAGCGGACCACCAGATCGCCGAGTTCGTCCAGGTGCGAAACGTGCGTGCCGGCGCACTCGTCCAGCGAGAACTCGCCGATCCGCACGTAGCGGCGCCCGTCCGCCCAGTACGCCTCGACCGGCAGGTCCTTGTCGATCACGGCGTGCACATCGGCCTGCACCGTGGCGACGAACTCCTCGGCGTCTTCCAATGCCGTGCCCGCCTCGAACTCGATGCGGGCCTGGCCGGGAAAGTGATTGCTGACGATGTGCCGGTAATCCCGCGCGCGCACGGCCGCATCCACCAGGTGACCCGCGGTGTGCAGGGCGGCGTGCTCGAGCCGGGCGGCCCGGTCCACCGCGACGGAAACCCGCTCGCCCACCGCGGGCAGCTCCCCGGCAGGCAGCTCGGGCACGAGCGCGACCAGCGGCTGATCGTGCTGCACCCGGACGACCGAGGCCGCAGCCCCGTTCAGCGTCGCGATGTCCGCCGGCTGGCCGCCGCCCTGGGGATGCACGATGTTGTCCCGGACGGCGAGACAGCGCTGCTCGTCGTGCAGCGCGCCGGCGATGACGGTGGTGCTGACCTCGGTCGCGTAGGTGTCGTCCAGGTACACGGCGAGTTGATGAACCACGGGATCGTTCATTTCACCGATCGTACCGTATGGTCTAACGGTCGCGCGGCGCTTCGCAGCACCGGGCCGGGCCGCGTCAAGAAGCGGTTCGAGTCCGGAACGGCGTCCCGCGCAGCGTCCGGGTGGCGATCCGGTTGTGCCCGTAGCGGTCTTCGCCGCGCGCCACGACGGCCCCGTAGTTCTCCAGCGGAATGCTCCCGCCGTACTCCTGCACCGAGTCGGTGTCCGGATAGACGCGGACCTTGGTCGGCACATATCGGGAGGCGAAGCCCATGCGATAGTTCTTGCCCTCGCTCGTGTTCGGCAGCGAAGCGTGCATCAGCGTCGACCAGAAGATGACGCACTGGCCCTTCTCCATCACCAGCGAGAAGGCGTCGGATTCGTTGGGCGTCCAGTCCGGATCGATCTGCAGCTGCCGGTAATCGTATCCGAAGAACCCCCGCGCGATCCCGTCCTTCTGCTCGGCATTGATGCGGGACTCGCTGTAGTCCATGCGCTTCGTCTCGTCGTAGTTCATCTTGTTCTGGGAACCCGGGATGATCTGCAGGCAGCCGTTCTCCCGGGTCGACTCGGTGAACGCGGTCCACACCGTGATCGTGCCCGCCCCGAAGTCGTCCTCGGACTCGCCGGGCCAGAGGATCTGCGGCTTTCCGCTCGCGTTGGCGAAGGTGTCCGCCTGGTGCCAGTCGGTTCCCTCGTCGCCCGGGTACTTGGGGAAGAACTCGGTGCGCCAGCAGAGGATGTCCGGCCCCAGCACCGAGGCGACGCGATCGACGATGCGCGCGTTGCAGACGTGCTGCGCGAGCAGGTCGATGTCCAGGTGGCGGTCGTAGTTCGCGATGTTCGTTCCGCCGGAACTGGCGTCTTCCGGGTAGGCCGCGTGCGATCGGTCCAGCGTCTGCCTGCGGACCGTCCGCCACATCTCGTCCATTTCTTCGGGGGTGTAGACGGTGATCGGGCCGATGTAGCCGTTCCGCTGGAAGAACTCCTCGTCCGCAGCGGACAGCGAGTGGTCGATGTCGAGGTTCTCGGTCACGGCAATCTCCTACCGGTGCGCTGGTCGATCGACGGAACGTCGGTTTGCGACGGCCTCGTGCAGCGGGGCCTCGTAGGTTTCCCGCGCTTCCAGGGCGACCCCGAAGGAATCGCTCAGGAACCTGTTGAGCTTGGCGAAGGTGAGCGAATGCGCACCAACGTCCAGGAAATTGTCGGAGGCGGTGATTTCGGGATCATCCAGTTCGGCGCGGAGCCACTCCACGACCGATCGTTCGATTTTCGCGGCATCGGACTTCATGGCATCGGCTTGCACGGCGCCCTCCGGAACATCTGCTCGAGTGCTGCGCGGTCGATCTTTCCGTTGTCTGTTCGCGGGATCGTTTCCAGGCGGGTGAACGCTTCCGGGATCATGTAGGCGGGCAGCCGGTCCGCGAGGGCCTGCCGCCACCTTCTGCGGGGCAGTTCGGTGCTGCCTGCGGTGAGGTATCCGCACGCGAGCCGGGTTCCGCCGTCCCCGCGCAGCGCGACGCAGACCGCCGCGGAGACCTCCGGGACGGTTTGCAGCGCGCGCTCGACCTCACCCAGTTCGATGCGGTGCCCGCGAATCTTCACCTGGTCGTCGTTGCGGCCCACGTACACCAGCCCGTCGTCTTCCCACCGCACAAGGTCGCCGCTGCGGTAGAACACCCGTCCGGACGCGGCGGTGAACTTCTCCGCGGTGAGCTCCGGCCGGCCGAGGTAGCCCGCCACCACCTGCGGCCCGGACAGCAGCAGCTCTCCCGCGTTGCCCGGCGTTACCGGCTGGTCGTGCTCATCGACGACGCGGGCGGCGAATCCTGGCAGCGGCTCGCCGATGTTCTGCCCGTTGCATTCGATGTCGTTCAGGGATATCCGGCGGATCGTGGCGTGCACGGTGACCTCCGTGATTCCGTACATGTTGTACAGCACTGCCGGCGAGATTTCCCGGAACTTCGCGAGCAGGCCCGCTTGCAGCCGCTCCCCGCCGAACACCACGTACCGGATTCGCAGGCTCCCGGGATTTCCCGCGCACAGTTCCGGCGACAGCTCCCGGAAAGCCGTCGGTGTCTGGCTCAGCACGGATATCCCCTCGCGCCGGATCAGTTCCGCGCACCGGTGCGGATCCCGGACGGTCCAGCCGTCCGGGATCACCGCGGTTCCTCCGGTGCTCAACGCGCCCCACAATTCCCACACCGAAAAGTCGAAAGCGGGCGAGTGGAACACCAGCCACCGGTCGGCCAACCCGACGTCGAACCAGGGCGCGACCGCATCGAACAACGCGGTCAGGTTCCGCTGCGAAACCGGGACACCTTTCGGCACGCCCGTGGTCCCCGAGGTGTAGATGACGTAGGCCGTACCCGCCGTCGGCCGTCGGGAGCCCGGTCGCAGCTCGAGCGCGTACTTCCCGCACAGCAGCGGTGCAGCCGAGTCGTCCCCGGCCAGGGTCAGGACGGCCTGCGGAGCGGCATCCGCGATGATCCGCTCGTTCCGCGCGGAAGGACCGGAACGAGCCAGCGGAAGGTAAGCCCCGCCGAGCAGCCAGACCGCGACGAACGCGATAGTGGAATCGATGCCGGAAGGAATGTCCACCGCGATCAGCCCCGCTGGATCGACGTCCGCGCGAAGCAGTTCGTCGGCCAGGTCCTGAGCGTTCTCGTACAGCTCGTTGTAGGTGAGTTCCGCGCCACCCGAATCCCGTACGGCGACCGCGTCCGAGAACCTGGCGGCGATCGAGGTGAACCTTTCGATCACTGCGCGCCCACTCGCGTTCCGATGATGCACCGCACCCCCAAATTTCGACCCCCGGTACAACTCGTCAAGCTACCCGCGCCCTACCAGACCGCACACCACCAACAGCGTGAATGCGGAATCCGTCGAACCACCGAACAATTGCGCGTCGCGCCGCAACATTTCCGCATTCCTGGAAACAACCGGGGCGGATCGATCTCGACGCCCGCAGCCAAGTCGGGATTCTCGACAACGACTCGGCCGTCCGGGGAATTTCTCGCCCAACGTCTTGTTCGACACCAGTGGAGCGGCGCCTTTTCCGTCTCGGCGGCCAAGCCGGTCTGCGCCGAAGGACCGCGATCGTGCGGCACCCCTACGCCGCCCTCAACTCCTGCAGCAAGATCCTCGCCCACGCCTGCGGCCCGCACGGCGTGCGCGTGCCCGCGGTCATGCCCGGCGTCATCGAGACCGGCGCCGTCGAAGCCAGCCTGCTGCACGAAGCCGAAACCACCGGCCGCGACCTGGACACCATCCGCAAGGAGTTCCACCGGCGCCTTGCCGCCCCGCTCGGCCGCCCCGGGCAGCCGGAGGAACCGCAGAACTGATCGCCTTCCTCGCCTCCTACCTCACCGGCGTCGCCATCTCTGTCGACGGAGGCATGCTGCCAACCGTCCGACGCAGACTCGGCGCCCGTCCTGCGAGCGCTGCTCGAGTCGTGGCAGGGCCGGGGTGGCGTTCATACGAGGGCTGCTGGACCCAAGTCGCGCGGCCCGCGGTCCGCTGCGGGCTGCCGACGCCGGCACCAATAAGCCGGGCACCGGGATCAACCGCACCGACCAGGCCCGGACCTGCACAAGGCCACCCCCGCCCACGCCCACGCTGAGGACCTGAGCACGGCACCTTGGGTTAGCTAGAAAGACAAAAAGACCAGCGGCCAAACAAAACCGCTGGTCAGATCAGGGTCAGAACCCTTGGTGGAGCTGACGGGATTCGAACCCGTGACCCCTTGACTGCCAGTCAAGTGCGCTACCAGCTGCGCCACAGCCCCTTGTTCGGTTGGTGCGGTTTCCCGGGGGTTTGATGTCCCGTTCACCGCGTGCCTGCATACCGTACAACAGCCCGCCGAGGCCCCGAGCACGGGGGGCCGACTTGATCACCCGGGGGTCGGCGCGAGTGCTTCCGCGGCCACTCGTAGGTCGTTGACCAGCCCTTCCAGTTCCGTCTCGGAGTCGTCGGCGCGCAGCACGGCCGACGGGTGGATGGTGGCGAGCGCGCGGGCCGGGCCGTGACGGTGGCCGGCGAGTGCCGACTCGGGCAGATCGACGAGGCGGCCGCGGGAGCGGGTGAGCCGGAACGTCGTGCCGAGCAGGGTTTGCGCGGCGGTGGCGCCCAAGCACACCACCAGGTCCGGGTCAACGACGCGGAGTTCGGCGGCCAGCCACGGCCAGCAGGCCGCCACCTCGCTGCGGTTGGGTTTCTGGTGGATGCGGCGCTTGCCGCGCTGCCGGGAGAACTTGAAGTGCTTGGTGGCGTTGGTGACGTAGGCATCGTCGCGGTCGATTCCCGCGCGTTCCAGGGCACGGTCGAGCAGGCCGCCAGCCGGGCCGCTGAATGGTTGTCCCTTGCGGTCCTCCTGGTCACCGGGTTGTTCGCCGACGAGTACCAGCCGCGCGGATTCCGAACCGCTGCCGAACACGGCTTGCGTGGCGTCCCGGTGCAGAGCGCAGCCCGCGCACGACTGCACCGCTTTTCGCAGGCCGGGCAGTCGTGCGCGGGCGGGGACGTACGGTTCGGCGCTCATCGGCGCTTCAACCCGCCCTCCCGTGTTCGCTGGGCAGTCCGCGGGTGTTGGCGGCGCGGACGAATTCGGCGCGCGGGTCGTGCAGTTCGCCGAGCGCCACGGTCTGCCGCCGCAGCGGCAGCTCCATCAGCCAGTCGCCGAGGATCCGGAGCTTGCGCGAGGCGGTCGGGATCTTCGCCAGGTGGTAGACGCGGTGCAGCAGCCACGCGGGCAGGCCCTTGAGCTTGATCCCGTACACCTCGGCGGCACCTTGGAACAGGCCCAGTCCGGCGACGGACCCTGCGTAGCGGTGCCGGTAGTCGCGCAGCTCGTGCCCGCGCAGCAGCGCCAGGACGTTGTCCGCGAGCGTGTTCGCCTGCCGCACCGCGTGCTGGGCCGACGGGCCGCACAGCGCGTCCGGATCGTCGCTGGTCAAGTCCGGCACGGCGGCGCAGTCACCGGCTGCGAAGACATCGTGGGTGCCGCTGACCTGGAGTTTCGTGGTGCACGAGACCCGGCCCTTGCTGTCCCGGGGCAGGTCGGAGTCCTCCAGCATCGGATGCGGTTTGACCCCGGCGGTCCAGGCGATGGTGTCCGCGTCGAACTCGTCGCCGTCGGAGAGCACCACGTGCCCGCCTTCCAGCGTTTTCGCGGTGGTGTTCAGCTTCACCTCGATGCCGCGCTCCTCCAGGCGGCGCCGGGTGTACTCCCCCATCGGCGCGCTGACCTCGGGCATGATCCGGTCCATCGCCTCGACCATGATCCAGCGCATGTCCTCGGGGCGCAGCGAGCGGTAGTGCTTGACCGCCTCGCGGGCCATGCTCTCCAGCTCCGCGATGGCCTCGATGCCCGCGTAGCCGCCGCCGATGAACATGAACGTCAGCAGCCGCCTGCGCAGCTTCACGTCCGAGGTGCTGGCCGCGATGTCCAGCCGGGAAAGCACGTGGTTGCGCAGGTAGATGGCCTCGCCGATGGTCTTGAAGCCCACGCCGCGCTCCCCGAGCCCGGGGATCGGCAGCGCGCGGGAGATCGAGCCGGGCACCACGACCAGCACGTCGTAGGTCAAGTGCTCCTCGGAGCCGTCGGCCAGCGTCGCGGTCAGTTCGCGTTGTTCGTGGTCGATGCAGGTGACCTGCGCGGTGAGCACCTCGCTGCGGCGCAGCGTCTCGCGCAGCGGCACCACGACGTGCCGGGGTTCGATGGAGCCTGCCGCGGCTTCCGGCAGGAACGGCTGGTAGGTCATGTGCGACTGCGGGTCGATCAGCGTCACCCGGGCCTCGCCGTCGGCGAGCTGCTTCTGCAGCCGCAGCGCGATGTTCAGCCCGGCGTGGCCGCCGCCGACGATCACGATGCGCGGCTTGCCGGTCGGAACCGATCGCAACGACGGGGATTGCGGCTGCGGCCCACTAGCCATGAAGCTGGCCTCCTCTCGCACCCTCGCGGGTCCGGCGCGGGTCCACCTCCCGGTCCGGGTGCCGTCGCAGGTATTCCTGCTCCAGTTCGAACTCCCGCGCGGTGTGCTCGCGCAGGGCGTCCGGTGCGCCGTGCAGGAACGTGTCGTGCCGAGTGCTGTGCAGTCGCGCCAGCTCGCGGAGCAGGTCCTGCTCCTGGAGCCGGTGGCCGGGAACGCCGGTGCACATGGCGATCACGCCGCGGTGCGCTGCTGCGGAGTCATCCGCTTCGCGATCAGGTCCTGCCGTTCGCGCTCGCCGAGACCGCCCCAGACCCCGTAGGGCTCCTGCGCGGCCAAGGCGTGCTCACGGCAGGCCAGCATCACCGGGCAGCGCCGGCAGATCTGCTTGGCCTGCTCCTCCCGGTTGCTGCGGGCGCTGCCGCGTTCGTTCTCGGGGTGGAAGAACTTGCTGGTGCTCAGGTCCCGGCAGGCCGCCTGCAGCTGCCACTCCCAGGTCTCGGCCACCGGCTTGGGCAGCCGCATCGTCGCCGTCATTCGTGCTCACCCACCTAGCCACGGATTCCGGCGCCGCGGTCGTCAGCGCCAACGACGACATACCCCGATCGGGGTGGGTGGACACATCAGTCCAGCAGCTCGTCGACCCGCCGCGCGTAGGCGGTGACGGGGTAGGCGGGCTCGAACCCGCAGGCTTCGGAGAACCGTTCGGCGGCACCGCCTTCCTCGCCGTGCCCGGCGATCAGCCGGGCGCCGCGCGCGTAGAGCTCGTCGACGACCTCGGTCGCCAGCGAGCTGCCCGCGCCCCGGCGCCTGCGGCCCGGCCGCACCACCACGTGTTCGACGAGCCCGATGCCCCGCTCGGTGAACCCTTGTGCGAATCCGGCGAGCCGGTCCGCCTCCGCATCCCGCAGCACCCGCAGCACGCAGCGCGGATCGTCCACCCGGTGCCCGAGCGAGCGGGCCAGGCGCTGCTCGCCGGAACCGCTCAGCCCGGCGTCGTCGGCGATCAGCTC
Source organism: Saccharopolyspora galaxeae (assembly GCF_016526145.1). Lineage (GTDB taxonomy): Bacteria > Actinomycetota > Actinomycetes > Mycobacteriales > Pseudonocardiaceae > Saccharopolyspora_C > Saccharopolyspora_C galaxeae. The sequence continues at coordinate 40,164 of NZ_JADDUE010000012.1, read as the reverse complement.
GGCGATGCCGCGCAGGTCGCCGTCCAGCGCGGGCTCGGTGGACACCGTCACCGTCGTCCGAGAACGGTGCAGCTGAGCCATGTTCTCCTGCACGGCGCGCCATCCGGCGTCGTCGGCGATGCCTTCGATCTCGACGACGGTGGACGGCGAGGCGTAGACCACCGCTTCGGAACGCCCCGCATCGGCGAACGACTGCTCCAGCCGGAGCAGCGTCGTGGCTACCTCGGCCAGCGTCCCCCACAGCCCGCAGGCGTGATTCGCGCTGGTCAGCGGGTTTTCCGGGTTGAGCACCGCGTTCGCCGCGCCGATGCGGCCGATCCGGCCGTAGCGGATCGCACCGGAGGCCAGTTGCGCGGTCTCCACCAGTCCGGCCAGGTCACGCGCTTGCCGCGGGTCGAGCAGCGCTTCGTCGTCGGGATCGTGCAGCGGGTCCACGCCTTCCATTGTGGAGGCCACCGGAATGCGGCTCGCCTGCGACATTAAGGTGACGCGCGCTCGCGGCCCTCGAAATCGCGCCGGAAAGCTCTAATGTCGAACGAGCACTGCGTGCTGAAGTCGGGGAGTACAACGTGACCGGGACACACGATCACGGCCGGGAGCGCCTGCGCCGCGAAGCCGATGCGCAATTGCGTGCCCGCCCACCGTTGCCCACGTGGCAGAAGCGGGTGCTCGAACGGTTCGCCGCGGAACACGGCACCGGCTGGTACACGCTGCTGAACCAGTTCGCGCCGCACACCCCGGACAACCGGCCGGACGTGGTGCTGGTCGGCCCTGGCGGCGTGCTGGTGGTGCTGCTGCGCGACGACGAGCCGCATTGGGAAGCGACCCGCGCGGCGTTCGTGTGGACCGCGGAGCTGCTCGCGGGCCTGGCGACGCCGCACGGCCTGCTCACCGAGGCGGCGCTGCGCGCGGTCGTGGTGCACCCGGCGGGCTATTCGGAGACCGGCAACCGCGGCGAGCACACGGCGATCACCGAGTCCGAATTGGACCGGGTGCTGCTGCCCGCGGAGACCGCGCTGGACCCGGCGGACGCGCTGGCCGCGGCCCGGCACCTGGACACCCGCACGTTCGACCTGACCCCGATCGCCTGGAACCCGCACCGCATCCCGCGGCCGCGCGGCGCCGGGCAGCTGGGTTCCTCGGGCCGCGACTCCGGGTTGTTCGAGGTGCGGCAGCTGCGCCAGGAGCGGCTCGACGCGGCGGTGCGCGGCCCGTTCCAGGATTGGCGGCTGTTCCTGGACGACGTGCAGCTCGGCGCGGTGCGCAGGCAGTACAGCGGCCCGGCGCGGATCACCGGTCCCGCGGGCACCGGCAAGTCGGTGCTGGCGCTGCACCGGCTGGCGTACCTGGCGCGGCGCAGCACCGGCGAGTTGCTGTTCACCACGCACTTGAGCGGCCTGCCGAAGCTGGTGCGCGAGCAGTTCCACGCGCTGGCACCGCAGGTGGCGCACCGGGTCCAGTTCCGCAACCTGCACTCCTGGGCGCGGGAACTGCTCGCCGAACGCGGCCGCGAGACCACTGTGGACGATCGCGCGGTGGAGGCGGCGTTCACCGCGGTCTGGGAGCGTTCCGGGCGCCGCGGTCCGCTGGCCAACGCGCGTCCGTCCCGGCTCTACTGGAAGGACGAGATAGACCGGGTGATCAAGGGCCGCGGCCTGGGCACCCTGGAGGCGTACCGGGCCGCGCCGCGGCGCGGCCGGGGCGGTCGGCTAAGCACCGGTTTCCGGGCGCACGTCTGGGAATTCTACTGCGAGTACGAGCGCGAGCTGTGCGAGCGCGGGATCTACGACCACAACGACGTGCTGATCCGGGCGCTGGACGAGCTGGGCCGGGAACCGTTGCCGCGCAACTATTCCGCGGTCGTGGTCGACGAGGTGCAGGACCTCGCGCTGGTCGGGCTGCGGCTGGTGCACGCGATCAGCGGCTCCGGGCCGAACCAGCTGCTGCTTGTTGGCGACGGGCAGCAGCAGGTCTTCGCCGGTGGCTGGCGGCTTTCCGAGGCCGGGATCTCGCTGCGCGGGCGGGGCGAAGTGCTTCGGCGCAACTACCGCAACCGGGCGGCGATCGTGGAGGCCGCTTCCGAACTGGACGCGGTGAACCGCTTCGACGACCTCGACGGCGGGCCTGCCGTGAACCTCCGCAGGGCGCTGCCGGTGCTCTCCGGCGGGCAGGTCGTGCGGTGGAACGGCACCGAACAGCACGAGGCGGTGCTGAGCGCGCTGCGCGAACTCGACGAGACCGCGGAGACCGCGTTGATCACCCGCACCAACGCGGCCGCCCAGGAGTGGGTGGAAGTGTTGCGCCGCAACGGATTTCCGGTGGTCCGGCTGGAGGACTGGGACGGCTCGCCGGACGGCGGCATCCGGGTGGGCACGCTGCACCGGGCCAAGGGCAGCGAGTTCCGCGCGGTGTTCCTGCCCGACGAGCGCCGTCCCATCTCCTACCACCGGGACGAGTTGGAAACCTTGCAGCGCCAGCTGCTCGTCGCCGCGACCCGCGCCAGGGACCACCTCTGGATCGGCGCGTTGGAGCAGGAGGACGAGTGACCCGGCGGAACGCTCAGCGCGGTCCGCGTTTGGGCACGTGACCAAGGCTGCGGGAGTGCGCTTGCGTCGCCTGCACCCACTGCTTGACCGATGGGCGGGAAAGCAGCACCAGCAGCGTGATCACGACCAATCCCATCACCACCCAACCGACGAGACCGGCGACACCGGGGCCGTCGGTGTGCACGCGGGCCGCGCGGGTGGCTCCGAACGCGACGATGAGCGCCGTGCCCGTCGCAGCCAGCTTCATCGGCGCGGGATTCGGGAACTTCGAGTGCAGCAGCGCCGCGGCGCCGAGGCCGTAGAGCACTCCGACGCCCGCGATGATGAAGGCCAGCAGGAGCACGACGATCTCTCCGCCGCCGCTCGCGCCGCTCCAGCCGACGATGAGGGTGTAGGCCGCCAGGCCGAACAGGGCCAGCGCGATCGCGCCGCCGAACACGGTCGCGACGAGCACGGGCACGGGCCGGGCGGACGGCTGGGCCAGAGCTTGCTGCTGCGGCGGCACTGCTCCACCCGGTTGCTGGTTCTGCCACTGAGGTTGCTGCACGATCCGGCACGTTATCCCGCGAACGCTCGCTGCAACCGCGTTTCCGCGAAATCCGGTGCGCGGAAGCGGGCCCGCCGAACCGAGGCGCATCCGCTCTCCGACCGACTCGGAGCGTCGTCGCTAGCATCGGCGGGCGACGTCGACCTAACCGTCCACAGTGGTCACAACGCGCATCGGCCGGTGTGGTGACCGATCCGCGACGAACCGGCGGCCTTCCCCGCCCGAAACGGAGGCAAGCATGATCGTGGGCACGTCGAAGGGCTCCGTGCGCGGGCGGCGGTGCGGTTCCGGACATGCGTTCTCCGCGATCCCCTACGCCGCGCCGCCCACCGCCCGCTTCGCCGCGCCGCAACCGCACCCCGGCTGGGACGGAGTGCGGGACGCGACCCGCCCGGGTCCGACGGCTCCGATGCCCGAGCACCGGCTCGGCCGGCTCGACATGCGCCCGTTCCTGGGCCCGGGATGGGTGCGCGGCGACGACCACCTCACGGTGAACGTGTGGACCCCGGACGCGGCGACCCGCGGGCTACCGGTGATGGTCTTCGTGCACGGCGGCGGTTTCGTGGCCGGGTCGGCGCGGGGATCGCTCTACGACGGCGAATCGTTCGCCCGCGACGGCGTGGTGCTGGTGACGCTGAACTACCGGCTCGGCGTGCCGGGCTGGCTCTCGGTGCCGGGACGGCCGGACAACCGCGGTTTGCTCGACGTGCTGATGGCCCTGCAATGGGTGCAGGAAGAGATCAGCGCGTTCGGCGGGGATCCGGACAACGTGACGCTGTTCGGTCAGTCCGCGGGCGCGATGATCACCGCGGCGGCCCTCGCCGATCCGGCCGCACGCGGGCTTTTCCGCCGCGCGATCAGCCAGAGCGGCTCGGGTACCGGCTCGTTCGCCCCGGCGCAGGCAGAACTCCTGAGCTCGGCGCTGGCCCGCGATCTCGGAGTCCGGCGGGACGACATCCCGGAGATCCCGGATGAGCGCCTGCTGGCTGCGCTGGGCGCTTTGGCGCCGGTGGACCCTCGGGTGCATGGGCGGGCTGATCCGTTCCTCGGCATCTCCCGGCTCGGGCCGGTGCTGGAACGGCCGCCCGCGGAGGTTCTCGCCACCGGAGCCGGGTGCGACGTCGATCTGATCGTCGGCACCACCGAGGAGGAGGCCAACCTCTACCTGGCCGACCAGAAGTCCACAATGGACGATGTGCGAGTGGTTGCGGCGCAAGCACATCCCGACCCGGATCGGCTGATCGCCGCCTACCGCGAGCAACGACCGGGCGCCTCCGCGGGCGAACTCCGCTCGGCGATCTGGAGCGACGGCGTGTTCGGCGCGGGCAGCCGCAGCCTCGCCGACGCGCACTCCGCGCACCCGGCAGCGACCTACCGCTACGAGTTCGCCTGGCCGTCCCCGGCGCTGGAGGGGCAGCTGGGCGCGTCGCACGGCGTCGAGCTGCCGTTCGTGTTCGACCGCGCGCACGACCCCGAGCTGCACGGCCCCGAGAAGCTGCTGGGCGAGCCGGAAGCACCGGCGGAACTGGCCCGGGCGATGCACTCGGCGTGGATTTCCTTCGCCACGAACGGAGATCCCGGATGGCCGCAGCACGTGCCCCCGCAACGGCGCACCATGCGCTTCGCCGAAGAATCCGCAGTGGTAAACGATCCGCGTCCGGTCGAGCGCGCCGCCTGGTACGTGCCGAGCTGAGCACCGCCCGCCCTTCCATTGTCGAGGCGATGAGCCGCGGGACCGCCGCGCCGTGCCCGGTGGAAGCGGGAATCATCGATCCGGAGCTGCTCGGCGAAACCCGTGTAACCGATCGGACGGGCACCGTCGAGAACTGGCTCCGCGAAGGTCTCGAGAACGGTTACGCACTGGTCGACTGAACGCCCGAACCGCAGCACAACCAGGGTCCACCAGCGCATTCGCGCTGTGGGAGAGTACGCCCGTGCCCACCGACGAAACGCCTTCAGCGCCTGCCCGCGACGCACTGGAGAACGCGGAACAGCTGGTGTCGGCGGCCGGTGCGCACGCGCGTCCGTTGCGCGAGATCATCGCGCTGCTGACGGAAGGCCCGCACACGCTGGCGTCGCTGGTCCGGCTCTCCGCGGTATCCCGCCGCGGCGTCGAGGCGGTGCTGGAAGCGGTCGGCCCCGACCTGATCACCGGCGAAGACGGCATCCGCCTGCGTCCGGATCGCGCGGAAAGCTACCGGGAGCGGTTCGGCTACCAGCAGTTGCGGCGAGTCCGGCTGGCCGATCCGCTGGCGCCCGCGCTGGAACGGCACCGATCGACGATCGACGAGATGGATCGCCTGATCGCGGCGGCTCCGCGGGGACGGCAAGCGCTGGACCACGTTTCGGCGACCGCGGAAACGGTGGTGCGGCGCGCGTTGTGGCTGGACGCGACGTTCGACCTGTCCGGTGCGCAGTTGCTCTGCGCGGGCGATCACGACCTGACGTCGCTGGCGGTGGCGCAGGTGAACACCGGTGTCGCGATCACCGTCGTCGACGTGGACGAGCGGATCCTGGAGTTCATCGACGAGCAGGCGCGGCGGCGCGGGCTGAACATCCGCTGCCTGTTCGCGGATTTCCGGTTCGGTTTCCCGAGCGCTGCCAAGGAATCCGCGGACCTGCTGATCACCGATCCGCCTTACACGCCCGAGGGCGTGGCGTTGTTCCTCTCCCGCGGCCTGGCGTCGCTCCGGGACCGCGAGCTGGGACGGCTGGTGCTGGCCTACGGCTTCGGGGAGCGGCAGCCGACGCTGGGGTTGAAGGTCCAGCGGGCGATCCAGGAATTGCACCTGGTCTACGAAGCGATCCTGCCGGACTTCAACAGCTACGCTGGCGCCCAGGCCGTGGGCAGCGCCAGCGACCTGTACGTGTGCAGGCCGACCTCGCGGACGTGGAAGGCGTTCGACGCCCCGGCGCGGTCGTCCGCACCGAACATCTACACCCATGGCGCGCAATCCCTGGAAGGCGCGAACGCCGCACTCGACGAGCCGACGATCGAAGCACTGCGCACGGCCGCCACCGGCGAGCAGGACCTGCCGCTCGCGGTGCTGGCCGACGGGTGGCAGCCCTCGTTCGGCAACATCGGCCACGTGCGGCTCGGCACGCTGATGTCGAGCGGGCTGCCCGCCGCGATCACCAGGCAGCCCTCGTTCGCCGTCGCAGCCGACCTCTCCGCAGACCCCGGTCCGTGGTTGCTGCGCGTCTTGCTGGCGGTCAACGCCGAACGAGTCGTCCTGCTGGTGCCCGGCGAGCACCCCGACGTCGCAGGCGAAACGGCTCGGCGGGAGTTGGGCGACCTCATCGCGGACAAGTACGCGCTGCGATTCCGCCGCAACGAGCCGGATTCCCGCTACGCGCTCGTCGAAGCCGCGCTGGTAGGCGCTCCTTCCGCGCGGCTGACCCGCCAGTTGCTGGACCGGGCGCACGGCAAGATCGGCAACGTGTGGCGCGACGGGCTGGTCCGGTTCAGCCGCGACTCGGCGCGAGGGCCGATGACGAAGAACGCGGCGCGGGAACGCATCCAGCTCACCGCACGGCGCCCCGATCTGCTCGAGGCCACGCTGATCGAACTCCCACGCGGCCGAATCCGAGAGCTCTGCGAAGAAGCGGCGGCATCGCTGGAGAACCGCGAGCCGTCAAAACCCTGACATTGCCTTGTAAACCGCCCGCATTGTTCAGCGACCATGGCGGTACGGACGACGCCCACGTCGATCGGAAAAGGCGAACACGGTGCGGACACGCCGGACTCCGATTTCGCCACCGGCTCCAGGCAGCTGCCATTTCCGAAGGCTGGTCCACGACCAAGCCACCAACAACAAAACGGTGCGGAGCCGACAAAAGCCGACCACCGCACCGTGGGGGCCTGCGGGGGCTCGGCCCCCGCAACTAATACGACGGGCACCGGCGAACCCGCAGCCGCGGTGAGCAGCACCCGCCGCCTCGTGGAGGTGCCGGGAATCGAACCCGGGTCCTCCGTCGCTTCACCAAGACTTCTCCGTGCGCAGTCCGCTATGCCGCTACTTGGCTCCCTCGGTCTCGCGAACTAGCCGAGGTGACGAGCCCAGTCGCTGTTGGATGTCCCACCAGGCCCCGCGACCGGTCCTGATGGTGCAGCCTCCTTGTCGATGCCGGATTCCGGGTCGGAGGCGTACCCGGTCCGACAGAGTTGCTCCTCGCTCAGGCAGCGAGGGCGAACTCGCGCTGACTCTTGTCGGCGCTTATTTGTTCACGGCGACGCTTTCGGTGGTCTCCCGCCTGCACCGGCACGCTTCTCTTGGATCAACTCACGGAGTCGAAACCGTTCACCCCCTTGTCGGCTGCCATCGAGCGCAGCCGTACCGTTCATTCACTTCCAGGCCGCTCGGGCCTTCCCACAGCATAACGTGTGGCCCTCGGCAGATCATTCCAATATCCCCGAACCTCGTCACGCCTGGTCAGCGCCGTCGACGCCGAGCAGCCGGGCCGGATTGCGCAGCAGCGCCGCACGCAGGAAGTCGGTGCCCAGGCGGTCGTCGGCCCCGGCCCAGCCCGCGATCGCCGCGAGCTGCTCCGCGTACGGGTACGGGATGTTCGGGAAGTCCGTGCCGAGCACCACGCGGTCGCGTACGGCGGCCAGTTGCGCCGACCAGTCAGCCGGCAACGGTGCGAACTGCTCGGTGAAGGCCACCCCGACCATCGTGGTGTCGAGGTGCACCCGCTCGTAGCGGTGCACCAAGTCCAACGCCGCGCCGTACTCGGGCATTCCGGCATGAGCGAGGACCGCGGTCAGCGACGGATGCCTGCGCAGCACCTCGCCGAACACGTCCAGCCCGGTGTGCGCACCGCGCAGCGGGCCGTGCCCGCAGTGCACCACGACCGGCACGCCGGCTTCGGCGAGCCTGCCCCAGCATTCGTCGAGCAGCGGGTCGCGCGGGTCGAACCCGCCGACTTGAACGTGCACCTTGACGCAGCGGGCCCCGGAATCGAGCGCGGCGCTCAGCGAGCGGGCCATGCCCGGCTCCGGGTAGAGGGTGGCCGTGGGCACCGCACCGGGCGTGCGCGCACCGAAATCCAGCGCCCACTCGTTCAGCCACTCCGCCATGCCGGTCTTGTGCGGGTACACCAGCGGCGCGAACGTCGTGACGCCGAGTTCGCCGAGCAGCCGCAGCCTGGTCGGCTCGTCGTGCCGGTAGTGGATCGGCCAGTCCATGCCGTAGTGCGTGCCTGCCTGGTCGAAGTAGGCCCACACCTTCTGCAGCACGCGTTCCGGCAGGAAGTGCGTGTGCAGATCGACCAGGCCGGGGATGCCGAGCTCGGCCAGCCACGGCCGCACTTGCGCGTCGGTCTCCGGTCCCGTCAGTTCCGGCCCAGTCACGTCCGGCCCAGTCACGTCCGACCCAGTCACGTCCGACCTCGTCACACGCGGCCCTTGCGCACTCGGCCGACGTGCCGCGCCATCTCCCGCTCGGCGTCCCGCTTGGCCATGTCACGCCGCTTGTCGTGCGCCTTCTTGCCGCGCGCGAGGGCGAGTTCGACCTTGGCCTTGCCGTCGGAGAAGTACATCGACAGCGGGACCATGCTCAGCCCGGTCTCCTTGATCTTGCCGAGCAGCCGGTCGATCTCCCAGCCGTGCAGCAGCAGCTTGCGGGACCTGCGCGGCTCGTGGTTCGTCCAGGTCCCCTCGGTGTACTCGGGGATGTGCGCGTTGCGCAGCCACACTTCGCCCTCGTCCACGGTGGCGAACGCGTCCACCAGCGACGCCTTGCCCTGCCGCAGGCTTTTCACCTCGGTACCGGTCAGCACGATGCCGGTCTCGTAGGTGTCCAGCACCGACCAGTCGTGCCGCGCCTTGCGGTTCTGGGCGATGAGCTTGCGGCCGCGTTCCTTCACCATGCTTCGACTCTAAGCCAACTGGTCAAACCCATTTCCTAGAGCCGCACGTACAGCCGCAGCGTGACGTAACCGGTGGTCGCCGAGATCGCCGCCGCCACCAGCAGCATGATCGGGGAAACCGCGCCGATGTCGGCGTAGCCGATCTCCGGGATGATGCCGGTGCCGAACACCGGCCCCATGACCCTGTCGATGAACGCCGCCTTCGATATCAGCAGTCCGACGACCGCCAACACCGCGCCGAGCAACCCGGACACCATCGCTTCCAGCAAGAACGGCAACTGGGTGTACCAGCGCGTGGCCCCGACCAAGCGCATGATGCCGGTTTCCGTTCTCCGGTTGAACGCCGAGAGCTGAATCGTGTTGGAGATCAGCAGCAACGCGCCGAGCGCCTGCACCAGCGCGACCGAGAACGTCGCGTTGCGGATCCCGTTGAGCACGTTGAACAGCCGGTCCAGGTACTCGGCCTGGTCGACGACGCTGTCCACGCCGGGCTTGCCCTCGAACTTCTGCTGGATCGCGCCGAACCGCTCGGGGTCGCTGAGCTTGATCCGCAGCGAGGCGGGCATGGCTTCCTTGCGCGCCACGTCCCGCAGCTCCTGCATGTTCTCGAACGCCTTCTGGAAGTTCGCGAACGCCTGGTCCCGGTTCTCGTACTTGACCGACTGGACACCGGACGACTGGGTCAGCTCGCCCTTGAGCCCGGCGCACGGCTGCTGCGTGCAGCTGCTGTCGTTGGCGCTGATGTCGTCGGTCAGGAACACCACGACCTCGACCCGGTCCTGGTAGACGTCCTGCATCCGGTCGATCAGCCGGACCACCAGCAGACCCCCGCCGAGCAGGCCGACCGAGATGGCCGTGGTGAGGATCATGGCGATGGTCATCGTGACGTTGCGCCGAAGGCCGTTGATGACCTCGCTGAATACGAAGCTCGCGCGCATCTTGGAGTGTGCTTCCTGGCTGGGTTCGGGGGTGCGGGACGGGTCAGCGGCCGACGCCGTAGACGCCGCGGGCGTCGTCGCGGATCACTCGGCCGACGCTGAGTTCGACGACGCGGCGCCGCATGGAGTCAACGATCGAATGGTCGTGCGTTGCCATCAGCACTGTGGTGCCGGTGCGGTTGATCCGCTCCAGCAGCAGCATGATGTCTTGACTCGTATCGGGGTCGAGGTTGCCCGTCGGTTCGTCGCACAGCAGGACCAGCGGACGGTTCACGAAGGCGCGGGCGATCGCCACGCGCTGCTGCTCCCCACCGGAGAGCTCGTGCGGCATCCGGTCCGCCTTGCCGTCCAGGCCCACCAGCTGCAGCACTTCCGGCACCACCTTGCGAATGGTGTGCCGGGGCTTGCCGATGACCTCCAGCGCGAACGCCACGTTCTCCGCGACGGTCTTGTTGTTCAGCAGGCGGAAGTCCTGGAACACGCACCCGATGCGCTGGCGCAGCCGCGGGACGCGGCGGCGTGGGAGTTTCGCGACGTTCCAGTCGGCCACGAACACCCGGCCCCGGGAAGGCACTTCCTCGCGCAGCAGCAGCCGCAGGAAGGTCGACTTCCCCGAGCCGGAGGGGCCGATGAGGAACACGAACTCGCCTCTGTCGACGCCGACGGAAACATCGTCGAGCGCGGGGCGGGTCGAGGTCTTGTAGCCCTTGGACACGTGCTCAAGCCGGATCACGGGCGGTGAGTTTACCTGCGACCGTTCGGGGGATTACGGCTCACCCGGGCCAGTCCGCGAGCACCCCGAGATCGGGGTTCCCACCGCAGGTCAGCGCTTGATCATCGGCCCGGTGGGCGATCGGCTCGGTTCACCCGCAAGGGCGGCGGGCCGCTCGGCCCGGCGGCGTCGGTCAGGCCGCGGCTTCCTGCTGGCGGCGCCAGCGGATGCCCGATTCCAGGAACCCGTCGATCTGGCCTTCCAGCACCGCCTCCGGGTTGCCGACCTCGTGCTCGGTGCGCAGGTCCTTGACCATCTGGTACGGGTGCAGCACGTAGGAGCGCATCTGGTTGCCCCAGCTCGACCCGCTGTCCTTGAGCGCGTTGAGCTCGGCGCGCTCCTCCTCCCGCTTGCGGGCCAGCAGCTTGGACTGCAGCACCCGCAGCGCGGCGGCCTTGTTCTGCAGCTGCGACTTCTCGTTCTGGCAGGAGACCACGATGCCGGTCGGCTGGTGGGTGATCCGCACGGCCGAGTCGGTGGTGTTCACGCTCTGCCCGCCGGGACCGGAGGAGCGGTACACGTCGACCCGGATGTCCTTCTCCGAGACTTCGACGTGGTCGGTCTCCTCCACCACCGGCAGCACTTCGACCCCGGCGAACGAGGTCTGGCGGCGGCCCTGGTTGTCGAACGGGGAGATCCGCACCAGCCGGTGGGTGCCCTGCTCCACCGACAGCGTGCCGTAGGCGTAGGGGGCGTTCACGCGGAAGGTCGCGGATTTGACGCCGGCTTCTTCGGCGTAGGAGGTGTCGTAGACCTCGACCGGGTAGTCGTGCCGCTCGGCCCAGCGCACGTACATCCGCATCAGCATCTCGGCGAAGTCCGCCGCGTCGATGCCGCCTGCTTCGGCGCGGACCGTGACCATCGCGGAGCGTTCGTCGTACTCGCCGGACAGCAGGGTGCGGACCTCGAGGGCATCGAGTTCCTTCTTGAGCCGGTTCCGCTCCTCGTCGGCTTCGGCGACGCTGGCCTGGTCGCCCTCGTCCTCACCGAGCTGGTAGAGCACCTCCAGGTCTTCCACCCGCTGGCGCAGGTCGGTCACCTTGCGCAGCTCGTTCTGCCGGTGCACCAGCTGGCTGCTGACCTGCTGCGCGTGCTCGACGTCGTCCCACAGGTCCGGCTTGGCGGCCTCGGCCTCCAGTTCGGCGATCTGCGCGCGCACTGCGTCCAGGTCCATGACGCTCTCGATGCCTTCGAGCGTGGTGGACAGTTCCTTGAGGTCTGCGGCGACGTCGGGATTCACGGTGTTCAAGGGTACTTCACCAGCGGGCTCCGGCCCACGAGGACGGGCCCCGCGGCACCGGAAACGATTCCCCGGCCCACCGCGGGCCGGGGCTGCGGCTCATTCCGGAATGGCGTCGAGCAGTTTGATGATGGCTCGGTTGTGCGCGACGGTGAAGTCGGCCGCCGCCTTCTCGTACGGGTCGTCGGCGGCCTTGGCGGCGTTCTTCGCCTCGTCCAGCTTCGCGGTGTACTGCGCGCGGGCGGATTCGACGAGGGCGGTGCGCTGCTTGGCCGTCAACTGCCCGGCGTGCACCAGGCGCAGGATGAGCGGGCTGCGGACGTTGTCCGGCCCGGGTTCGGTGTTCAGCCAGGATTTGAAGGCGCGCTTGCCCGCGGCGGTGATCGCGTACTGCTGGCTGGAGCGGGGGCCTTGCTTGCCGAGCCGCAGCAGTCCGGACTCGGTCAGCGCGGGCAGTTCCCGGTACACCTGGCTGCGGGTCACGCTGAAGAAACCACCGAAGCGTTCGGTGGCGGCAGCGACGAGCTGCCCCCCGGTCTTCGGGCCGTCGTGCAGCAGCCCCAGCAGGGCGGCGGATGTCGCGTTCAGCTCAGTCACGAGTCCCACGGTGCCACGGCCCTCCTAGGCTGTCCACAATGGTCGGCCGTTCTGTCCACTGTGGTTGCAGCGGACTGCTCCGGGTGGACCAGCGGCCGTCTGCGGTGCGTGAGCGGATGCCTCCGTCCTGGCGTGCTCCAGGGCACATCGCTCTGCCAGAAAGGCGAACGGGGCGCCCGCCTGCTCGTTCCGGAGCCTGTGCGAAGAGTCCGCAGCGGCCTCCGTCGCTACCTGATCGTGCGGTCTACCTGCACGAAACGGTGCGGTTGAGCGCCAAATAGGACGGTCACTGCGCGTTACTCGACATGCTGTGCCGACTGATCGTCGTTCCGGCGGTCGTGTTCGGACGGAGGTCGAGGATGTGGCGCGGCGGCGGACTGCTCGGATTTTTCAGTTGTGTGCGCAAAAAATTTCGCTCCAGGCGTCACGTGTGCGCGGTGTGCACCCGCCCGATGCGCCCGCTGCCGGGTGTGGCGCCTGCGGATCGCCTGTGTTCCCCCGCGTGCGCCAAGATCTGGGCGCGCTCCACCCGATCTCCTTGACTCCCAACACTTTCCTCGCACTCGCACCGTCCTCTTACGCCACAAGCACCGCTCCCTTCCAACCCCCATACCCCAGAACACACCCCCACATGCCCGAATCCACAACCCGCGCCCCACGCGAGACCCATCGACTTACCGATGAGCCCGCAGCACCCCACCTCACACCGCGATGCGAAGCGAGCCCCGCAGGCCCACACAAGACACACCAAGTCGAAGCGACCACGACTGCGACTCGACCGCCCCGCACATTGCTGGTCGCTCCCCAGGCCCTTGGACTCGAAACGCAAGGAACCAACGCGCCGCAACCACCGCACCGTGGGGGCCCACGGGGACTCGGCCCCCGTAAAAAACCGCCCCAAACGGGAAGAGGCCCCCGCCAACAGGCGGGGGCCTCAAACAGACTGCTCGTAGCGGGGACAGGATTCGAACCTGCGACCTCTGGGTTATGAGCCCAGCGAGCTACCGAACTGCTCCACCCCGCGCCGTCTTTCGTTGTTGTGCCGCTAACTCTACACCCCGGCGAACTCCTCCAACGCCCACCCCCTCCAAACCAGTCCCTGCCCTCTGGACACCCACACCACTCGCATCTCCACCGCAGCTCACACCCCTCCCACACCAAAACCCGCGGCACCACACCACGACGCGAAAGCGAGCCCCACACACGCACACAGACAGCTGCCCCCCCCCCGATTATTGGCCGCTCCCCAAGCCCCCAAAAACCGAAAGGTGAGGAGCCAGCACCGCGCAACCACCGCACCGTGGGGGCCTACGGGGGCTCGGCCCCCGTACAAACACCGCCCCAAACGGGAAGAGGCCCCCGCCAACAGGCGGGGGCCTCAAACACACTGCTCGTAGCGGGGACAGGATTCGAACCTGCGACCTCTGGGTTATGAGCCCAGCGAGCTACCGAACTGCTCCACCCCGCGCCGTCTTTCGTTGTGCCATCAGCTTACGCGACGGCTCGTCGGGTGAAGAACCGGGGGGTGGGTCGCGTCGCGCGGCGACCCACCCCCTGGCCTCAGCCGCCGTTGCCCTGGAGTTGCTCGAACCGGGCGATGGCTTGGTTGAGCTGCTGGAACGAGGTGCCGAGGTCGCCGAGGTTGCCGGACTGCTGCGCGGAGCGGACCTGTTCGAGCGCGCCGCGGATGTCCGAGACGGCCTGCTGCAGCTCGGGTGTTGCTTGCTGCCCGGGCTGCCCGGGCGGTTGCTGCTGCTCGGGCGGTCGTTGCTGCTCCTGTCCGGGGCCGGTGGCGTCGCCCGCGCCTGCGCCGAAGATCTGTTCCAGTGCCTTCGGCAGGGTTTCGGCGAAGCCGACGTCGCCGCCGAACGAGACGAGCACCCGCGCGAGCTGCGGGTAGGAGTCCTGCTCGTTGCGCTGGATGTAGATCGGTTCGACGTAGAGCAGCCCACCGGCGACGGGCAGCGTGAGCAGGTTCCCGAAGATGGGGCGGACGTTGGGGTTGTTGAACAGGGTGCGGTTCTCGGTGACCTCCGGGGTGGATTCCATCTGGTTCTGGACCTGGTTCGGCCCGGCGGTCTGGGTGTTGGTGGGCAGTCGCAGCACGGTGAGCTTGCCGTAGTCGCGCGGGTCGGAGGAGGCCGAGACCCAGGCGGCCATGTTCTGCCTGCGCAGCGCGGTGAGCGCGCTGGTGAGCTGGAACTTCGGCCGGTCTTGGCCGGGGACTTGGGCGACGACGTAGTACGGCGGCTGCTGGTTGCCTTGCGCGGCGGAGCCGCCTTGCCCGTTGCTGGTGGGGTCCGGCGGGACTTCCCAGAAGGTCTGGGTGGAGTAGAAGTCCGCCGGGTTGTCCACGTGGTATTCGGTCAGCAGGCTGCGCTGGACCTTGAACAGGTCTTCGGGGTAGCGGAAGTGCCTGCGCAGTTCGGGGCTGATCTCGCTGGAGGGTTTGACGGTTCCGGGGAACACGCCTTGCCAGGCCTTGAGCACCGGGTCCTGGTCGTCGACGGAGTACAGGTCGACGCTGCCGTCGTAGGCGTCGACGGTCGCCTTCACCGAGTTGCGGATGTAGTTGATCTGCTGGTTCGGCTGGCGCTGCACCCCGGGCAGCGTGTCGTTGGTGGCTTCGCCGAGTTCGGTGAGTTCGGAGTACGGGTAGTTGTTCAGCGTGGTGTAGCCGTCGACGATCCACTTGATCCGGCCGTTGACCACTGCCGGGTAAGGGTCGCCGTCGACCTTCAGCCAGGGCGCGGCCTTCTGCACCCGGTCGCGCGGGTTCCGCTCGTAGATGATCTTCGAGTTGTCTCCGATGGCCTGGTTGAACAGGATGTTCCGCTCGGTGTAGTGCGCGGCGAAGATCAGCCGGTTGAACCAGTTCCCCAGCGGCACGCCGCCCTTGCCCTGGTAGGTGTAGGCGCTGCGGTCGGTGTCGTACTCCCGCGGCGCGTCGCCCGGGTCGCCGCCGACGATGGCGTAGGTCGACGCGAGTTCGCCGAAGTAGCTGCGCGGCTGGTCCACGGGGATCTCGCCGCGGCCGCCGTTGGCCACGTCGCTGACCGAGAACACCGGGTAGCCGCCCTGGGTGCGGCCTTCCTGGTAGGTCGAGTCGACACGGTCGGCCGGCGCGCTGACGAACCCGTTGCCGTGCGTGTAGACCATGTGCTGGTTGATCCAGGACTGCTGGTTGGCGGCCAGCCCGTTGGTGTTGATCTCACGCAGCGCGACCAGGTAGTCCTGCAGCTGCCCGTCCGGGCCGCGGTAGCGGTCCACGTCCAGCTTGTCCGGGAATCCGTAGAAGTTGTACTGCTGGGTGAGCTGGGTGAACGTGTCGGACAGCACGCTCGGGTCCAGCAGCCGGATGTTCGGGATGGTGCCGGGGTCGTCGGCGACCTGCTGCGGCTGCAGGTTCGTCACCCCCGGGTAGTCCTTGACGTCGACGTTTTCCGGGCCGATCTTGAAGGCGTTGCGGGTGGCGTCGATGTTGCGCTTGATCGACTCGGCTTCGCGCTGGTTGGCGTTCGGTTTCACGGAGAACTGCTCGAGCAGCGCGGGCCCGACCGCGCCGACCAGCACGCTGGAGAGCACCAGCAGCACCGTGGCCAGCGCCGGGATCCGCAGGTCGCGCAGGAACACCGCGGCGAAGAAGGCGCAGGCGCAGAACACCGCGATGCACAGCAGGATCAGCTTGGCGGGCATCAGCGCGTTCAGGTCGGTGTAGGTGGCACCGGTGAACAGCGAGTTGCGCTGGGACAGCAGCAGGTCGTAGCGGTCGAAGAAGTAGTCGACGGCCTTGAGCAGCACGAAGATCCCGGCGAGCACGGCCAGCTGCACGCGGGTGGGCGCGGCGAGCTGCCCGGCACGTCCCGCCAGCCGGACGCCGCCGAAGATGTAGTGCGTGACCAGCGCGCCGAGGAACGCGACGGTGACGGCGACGAAGCTCCACGACAGCAGCCACCGGTAGAACGGCAGCTCGAAGGTGTAGAAGCTGATGTCGTGGCCGAACTGCGGGTCGGTCTTGCCGAACGGGACGCTGTGCAGGAACAGCTGCACGGTCTGCCAGTCGGCCTGCGCCGCGAGCCCGCCGAGCACGGCCACCGCGACCGGGATGCCGATGGCGAACAGCTTCGGCCGCGCGCTGATCACCGTGCGGTACCGGGCGAGCGGATCTTCCGGGCCGCTGACCGGGACGAACACCGGGCGGGTGCGGTAAGCGATCCAGAGGTTCAGCAGCAGCACCGCACCGAGGAAGACCGCGGCGGCCGCGCCGAGCGCGACGCGGGTGAGCACCTGGGTGGTGAACACGCCGCGGTAGCCGACTTCGCTGAACCAGAGCCAGTCGACGTAGGCACCGACCAGGCTGGACCAGATCAGCAGCGCCACCAGCACGATCCCGCCGATGATCAGCAGGATCCGGCTGCGCCGGGACAGTTTCGGCATTCCAACCGGGGGCCGCATGGCCACAGCGCACACTCCAGGCGACGATCGACGGGCCGGCGGGGTGCACGGACCCCGCATGATGTTCAACTCTACGACGTCGCCGGGGGTTTCCCGGAGCGCACTCGGATTCCGGCGAATCCGGCATCTCGCCCGCAGGTCACGGCGGCTGCGCCGCACCTGCGGTCCGGCTGCGACGATGACCGGCATGTCAGCCGCTTCCGGCGAGGAGCTCGCCGCCGCCCTGCCCGGTTCCGCCCGCGAGATCGAGGAGTTCGTGGCCGCCGCGGGCTGGGATCAGCCCGCGCAGATCTTCGCGCTGGTGCCGACCGCCCAGCTGCTGGCCAACGAGCCGAACCTGGCCGAGGAACTGGATCCGGAAGCCCCGCTGACGCCGATCGCGCAGGACTCGCTGCCCGCCGAGGACCTCGGCGACGCGCTGTCCCGGGTCGCCTGGCCCGAGCAGGTCGCCGGGTGCGCGCTGGTGCAGGAGATCGTGGTGCTGCCGCCGGAGGCCGAGGCGGAACTGCCCTCCGACGACGAGCAGGCGCGCGAGACGGCGGCCGAACATCCGGACCGGCAGGAGGCGCGGCTGGTCGCGGCGGTGCTGCGGGACGGCGGTGAGACCTGCGTGCTGCGGCTGCGCGTGGCCGAGGAGGGCGAGCTGATCCAGGATCCGTCGCTGGCCCCGAACCTCCTCCGGGCGCTGCATGAAACCTTCGCCGCCTGACCTTCCGCCGACGCGCCGGTGCTTCGCCCGATCACCGCGAACGCATGCGGAGTGAGCGGACCGTTCGTCCGAGTAGATTCGGCGAAAGTTCCGTTCACTCCGAACGATCCGGCTTGTCCCCGCGGCTCGGGATCGAGCCGACACGCCCGCGGCTCACTTGATCAGCGCATCGACGTGCCGAGTGAGCGGACCGCTGGTCCTAATAGATTGGGCGAGCGGTCCGTTCACTCCTGGTGAACGGTGGTCAGCAGCTCGGGGGTACGCCGCCTGCGCGGATGGTGTCGAGTGCCTTGGTGGCCTCGTCGAGAGTGCCCGCCCGAACCAGCTGCAGTCCGTCCGGAGCCTGCGACTTCGCCTCCGCGCAGTTGCCCGCGGGCACCATGAAGATCGTCGCGCCCGCCTCCCGGGCCATCGTCATCTTGAACGGGATGCCGCCGATCGGTCCGACCTGGCCGGTGTCGGTGATCTCGCCGGTGCCCGCCACGAACTTCCCGCCGTTGAGCTCACCCGGCGTCAGCTTGTCCACGATGGCCAGCGAGAACATCAGTCCGGCCGAGGGCCCGCCGACGTCGGCGAGGCTGATGTCGATGCGGAACGGCACGTCCGGCTGCCCGCTGGCCGCGACCCCGAGGAACCCGTTCGGCCGCCCGTCCGGCGCCGGGGCGAGCGGCACCGGCACGGTGCGCGGCGCTTCGTCGCCGTGCCGGAACGTCAGCTGCACCGCCTGGCCCGGCGGGCTGCCACCCACCGCCGCCTGCAGCGCGGCCGCGTCGGTGATCGGCCGCCCGTTGACCGACAGGATCTGGTCCCCGGCGTCGAGCACCGCGTCCGCGGGGCTGCCCTTGACGACCTGGCCGGCGACGACCTTCGTCGGATAGCCGAGGTGGCGCAGCGCCGCGGTCTCCGCGGAGGTCTGCGAGTCGTTGAACGCCTCGGTGTTCTCCTGCTCGATCTGCTGCTCGGTCTTGGTCGGCGGGTAGTAGACCTCCCGCGGCGCCAGCGCGTAACGGCCGCTGACCCACATCCCCAGCGCGCCGAGCAGCGAGAGGTGATCGGCGACCGACACCGTGGTCATGTTCAGGTTCCCGGCCGTCGGGTAGGTGCGCTGCCCGTCGATGTTGATCACGGGCGTGCCGCCGTCCTCGCCGAGCGTGTTGTACGTCGGCCCCGGTCCGAGCGCCACGTAGGGCACCCGGACGAAGCCGCCGAGCAGCCCGAATGCGACGACGAGGACGACGCTGATCAATAAGGTCCAGGTACGACGGGTCACGAGCCGACAGCGTACGTGTTCGCCGTGCGCGAGATTCCCGCCGCCGGGTGCGCCGCCGATCAAGCCACGAGCTGCGAACATCCGCCGAACCGGGCAGGTGAGCGCCTTATCCGCGCACGCCCCGCCCGCGTACGGTGGAAGCATGAGTGACACGCCGTTCGGGTTCAGCCCGCAGGATCCCGACGACGACCGCGACAAGCGCGACTCGTCGGAAGGGCGCTCCGAGGGTGGCGCCGGCGATTCCGGGCAGCAGTCCGGCTTCGGGTTCGGCTTCGGCTCGCTGCCCGGCGGTTCGGGCGGACCGGGCGGGATGCCGAACTTCGACATGGGCCAGCTCGGGCAGATGCTCACCCAGCTCGGCCAGGCGCTGAGCCACTCCGGGCAGCCAGGTGGTTCCGGTTCCGGGCCGGTCAACTACGACCTGGCCAAGCAGCTCGCGGTGCAGCAGTTGCACAACAACCAGCGCACCGAGCGGCCCAGCCAGCAGCAGGTGAAGGGCATCGAGGACGCGATGCACCTGGCCGAGCTGTGGACGGATCCGATGACGGCGCTGCCCGCCGGAGTGCGCTCGGTCAAGTCCTGGTCGTCGGTGGACTGGGTGGAGCAGACGCTGCCGACCTGGCAGCGGCTGTGCGACCCGGTGGCCCAGCGGGTGTCGAGCGCCTGGCTGGAGGCGTTGCCGGAGGAGGCCAAGCAGGCGGCGGGGCCGCTGCTGTCCATGCTCGGGCAGATGGGCGGACTCGGGTTCGGTTCGCAGCTGGGCAACAGCCTCGCCGAGCTCGGCGCCGAGGTGCTCACCTCCACCGACGTCGGCCTGCCGCTGGCGCCGGAGGGCACCGCCGCGCTGCTGCCCGCGAACGTGCAGCGCTTCGTCGAGGGGCTGGACCGCCCGCTCGAAGAGGTCACCTTGTTCCTGGCCGCGCGGGAGGCCGCGCACCACCGGCTGTTCAGCCACGTGCCGTGGCTGCGGCAGCGGCTGCTGGCCACCGTCGAGGAGTACGCGCGCGGCATCCAGGTCGACACCTCCTCGCTGGAGGACATGGCCAGCAAGATCGACCCGACGGATCCCAGCTCGATGCAGGAGCTGATGGGGTCCGGGATGCTCGAGCCGAAGAACACCCCGGAGCAGCAGGCCGCGCTGACCCGGCTGGAGACGCTGCTCGCGCTGGTCGAGGGCTGGGTGGACGTGGTCGTCTCGGACGCGGTCAGCGACCGGCTGCCGGGAGCGGACGCGTTGCGCGAGACGATCCGCCGCAGGCGCGCCAGCGGCGGGCCCGCCGAGCAGACCTTCGCCACGCTGATCGGCCTGGAGCTGCGGCCGCGGCGGCTGCGGGACGCGGCGAACCTGTGGCGGCTGATGACCGAGCGGCACGGCGTGGACAGCCGGGACCGGGTTTGGGACCACCCCGACCTGCTGCCGAGCGCGGCCGACCTGGACGAGCCGTTGGACTTCGCCGATCGCTGGGGCGCGAGTTCCGACCTGGACGACCCGATCGCCGCGATCAAGCGCGCCGAGGCGGCCGAACAGGACGAGGCGAAGCAGGACGAAGCGGGCCAGGACGGCGGCGAGCAGGGCGAGAACGACCAGCAGGGCCGGGACGACCAGCAGGACAAGTGACGGCCGCGTCGCCCGCACACAAACCGGCGCCGCGGAGTGAACGGCCTGTTCGTCCCACTAGCTTGGTCGAACGGTCCGTTCGCTCGGAAAGCGCGGGGCGCCGTTGTGGCTGCGGCGCCGGCATCAGTCCACCGGATCGCCGTCCAAGGTCAGGTCCAGGTTCGCCGCGGCGGAGAGCCCTTCCAGGTAGCCCACGGCGCGCTCGGTCTTCGGGTAGCGGTTGACCCACTTCCAGAAGTCCGCGCCGTGCCCGGGAACCAGCAGGTGCGTGAGTTCGTGCACCAGCACGTAGTCCAGCACCCAGCTCGGCACGTCGCGCAGCCGGTTGCTGATCCGGATGGTCTTGGAACTCGGCGTGCACGAGGCCCAGCGGGTGCGCATCGGCGGCACCCAGCGGATCGAGCGCGGCTCGGCGCGATCGTCCAAGTACTGCTCGGAGAGTTCGCGGCAGCGCTGCACCAGCGCCTCGTCCGACTCCCGCGCCGGTGACCGGCGGCGGGTTTCGCTGCGTTGCAGGCGGCTGAGCATCTCGGCCACCCATTTCTTCTCTTCTGCCCGGCTCATCCGTGCCGGGAGCAGCACCACGACCTTGTCGCCATCCCGATACGCGCTGACGGTCTGGCGGCGGCGTTTGCTGCGGCGCACCTCGACCTGCGGTTCTGCCACGAGATCCGACCCTAGCGACCGACACCGACAGCGGGACACGGCTGTGAGCATTTCCGCAGCGCCTACTCGGCGTGATCCCCTAAAGCGTTACTCCATTCGCCCGAACATGCGATCACCGTAATGCAGTGCTAGCGATTCGATCGCCGGTACGGTTCCCTGCGCGGCCCGGACCGGGCGGACCGGCGGCGCGAGGCGCCGCTGCCAGCACGACACGAAGGAGAGCGCCGTGGCCGAGACCTACAACGGTTACTGCGTGAAGTGCCGGGAGAAGCGGGACTTCTCCGGCGAGATCACGGAGACCAACGGCCGCCGGATGGCCAAGGGCACCTGCCCGGTGTGCGGCACCCGCATGACCCGCATCTTGGGCAAGTCGTCCTGAGCGCCTGCCGCCCGAGCTCGGCGCAGCTGGTCGGTCGGCTCGCGTAGGGCGTCGGCGCCGGCATCGCGAGACGACGGCGCAGAGCCCGCGGCGGCGCCGGTCGCGCACCTGGTGGGAGCGACCGGCACGAGCACCACCGCAGCAAGCGTGGTTCCCGAGGCACGAATCGTCACCCACGGCAGGCCGTCGATCTTGCCGCCGCGGCCGCAACGGGCGGCGGCAAGATCGACAGCCGGGCCGGCGGGCGGTTCCGGCGCGATCGAGATCCCCACAAGCCCTCGGTGAACCACTACGATGTGCTCCGGCCCCCCCCGATACTCGAAAACTTTTCGTTCCTCGGGACGGTTCTGCTGCGCTGCGCAAAGGAGCCTTCGTGACCGACATCCCCCGCCGGGCGGCGCAACGCACCGCCAAACTCGCGAGCCTTCCGCTTGGCGTGGCCGGGCGGGTGGCCGCCGGCTGGGGCAAGCGGCTCACCGGGCACACCTCGGAAGAGATCAACGCGGAGCTCTCCGCGCGCACCGCCGAGCAGCTGTTCGCCGTGCTCGGCCAGCTCAAGGGCGGCGCGATGAAGTTCGGCCAGGCGTTGAGCGTGTTCGAGGCCGCCGTCCCGGACGAGATGGCCGAGCCGTACCGGGAGGCGTTGACCAAGCTGCAGTCCGCCGCTCCCCCGATGTCCGGGGACAGCGTGCGGCGCGTGCTCGACACCCAGCTCGGGCGTGCCTGGCGGGACCGGTTCGCCGAGTTCGACGACGAGCCCGCGGCCGCTGCCAGCATCGGCCAGGTGCACCGCGCCGTCTGGCACGACGGCCGGGACGTGGCGGTGAAGGTGCAGTATCCCGGAGCGGCGGAGGCACTGCGTTCGGACCTGCGCCAGCTGAGCAGGTTCTCCCGGTTGTTCCAGTCGCTGGCGCCGGGCGCGGAGATCAAGCCGCTGCTGGCGGAGCTGCAAGACCGGATGGTCGAAGAGCTGGACTACCGCACCGAGGCCGCCAACCAGCGCGCGTTCGCCACCGCGTTCGCCGGCGACGACCTGGTCCGGGTACCGAAGGTGCTGGCCAGCGCCCCGCAGGTGCTGATCACCGAGTGGGTCACCGGGAAGCCGTTCGCCGAGATCATCGCCGACGGTGCGCAGCAGGAGCGCAACGAGGCAGGACGGCTGCTGGCCGAGTTCCACTTCTCCTCGCCGCAGCGTTCCGGGCTGCTGCACGCCGATCCGCATCCCGGCAATTTCCTGCTGGACGAGGACGGCCGGTTGATCGTGATCGACTTCGGCGCGGTCGCCCGGCTGGCCGACGGTCTGCCGCCGGTGCTGGGGCGGATGATGCGGCTGGCACTGGAGGAGCGGGCCGACGACCTGCTTAGGCTGTTGCGCGATGACCGGTTCGTGCAGACCGACAGCGCGCTGCGCTCGGAGGACGTGATCGCCTACCTGGGGCCGTTCGTGGACCCGGTGCGCACCGAGCGGTTCCACTTCAGCCGCGAGTGGATGCAGCGGCAGGCCGAGCGGGTCGGTGATCTGCGCAGCCCGGACTTCCGCACCGGCCGGTCGTTGAACCTGCCCCCGGACTACTTGCTGATCCACCGGGTCACGCTCGGGGCGACGGGCATCCTGTGCCAGCTCGACTCGGAGTTCGCCGCGCGCGAGATCATCACGCGCTGGCAGCCCGGTTTCGCGGCCGAGCCCGCACAGGACTGAGCCGACCGCAATCGCCTGCCTGCGGCGCCGGCCGGTGCGGCTACCGGCGACGGACGGCCGCGCCGGACCTCAACCGGCGGGTTTGCCGCCCACGTGGACCGTGTCGGCGACCAGGTAGTACACGTCGTCGCGACCGCCCACGTAGTGCGGGCCGTCCGGGTCGAGCAGCGCGTCGACCGCGTCGAGATCTTGCTGCGCGACCCGGCCCTCCGCGCCGCGGCGCAACCACTCCAGGCGTTCCAGGACGGCCGTGAACGCCGGACCGGACACCGGCGCGGGGCGGTCCACCAGCTGCGTCCAGGAACGCACCTGCTCCAGACCGGCCTCGGCCAGCGCGCGGGACCAGCCGAACGGCATCCGCACCGAGCCGCCCATGTCCGCCCGCATCTCGCGGAACCACTCGGCCCGGGCCGCGGCCAGCCGCGGCTCCAGGCCCGGTTCGGCCAGCCCCACGTCCCACGGCAACGCCCGCGATTCGAGCCCGGACTCCACGATCGCCAGCTGGCCGCCCGGCCGCACCAGACTCGCCAGCCGCCGCAGACCGGCGACCTGGTCCGGCAGGTGGTGCACCGCGCGGGAGGCGAACACCAGGTCGGCCACACCGACCTGGGACAGGTCACCCGCAGCTACATCGACGGCGACCGAGCGCACCGCGACGCCGGAGCCCGCCGCGGCGGCCGCGTTGCGTTCGCCCTCCGCCAGCAGCTCCGGCGCCGAATCGACCAGCACGACCGTGCCGCCGGTGTCCCACAGCGCATCTGCGAACGCCGCCGACATGCCGCCCGCCCCGGAACCCACGTCGATCACCGAACGGTCCTGCTTGCGCAGCAGCGCCCGCGCCAGCTCCGCGGATTCCGGTGCGAGCAGTTCGTCCCGTTCCCGCAGCGACGCGATCTTGTCGTCCCAGTCGATTCCGTCGTGCGAATGCGAATGACCCATGATCGCGCACTTTACGGCCAAGCCGCGCGTTGTCGTGCGCGGTCCGCGCGTTTCTGCGCGAACCGCGCCAACTTGCGCCACCAGCGCCCCGCGGTGCACGCGCGGATCATCCGGGCCTGCCGCGCTTCCCGCAGGAGGTCGTGTTTTCGGGATCTCGCCAGTTCTTCTGGAATGAGCATCGTGATCGCTTCTTTCGAGTGGGTGATGGCTCGGTGGGATCCGGTGAGTGCGTCGTGGGCGTTCATGCCGCCTGCTCCTGTTCGTCCCGCTGCGCGCCGGAAGTCTCCGGTGCGGTCTGCTGCTGATCTGCGGTCCGGTTCCCGGAGGATTGCTGTGCGGAAACCGATTGCCGCGCCGGCTCGGCGGCGTTCTTGCGGGGACGGCCGCGGGGCCGCTTGCGCGCGACGACCGCGCCGCGCTCGAAGATCTCCCCGCCCCACACGCCCCAGGGCTCGCCCCGGGACAACGCGCCCTCCAAGCAGGGCTGCTTGATCGGGCAGTCCGCGCACAGCGCCTTGGCCCGCTCCAGCTCCGCGGGGGCCTCGGCGAACCACAGGTCGGGGTCGCGGCGGCAGGGCACCTGCTCGGCCTGCCCGCTGGCGTCGAGCAGCGCGCCGACGGCGCCACCGCCTTCGCCGTCCGTCCCGCTGCATATCGGGACGCTCGTGCTGAACATCTTTCCTCCTACCTGCCCGGGCAGTGCGGCTGCCCGCGCGGACGGTGGGGAATTCCCCAGAACATCGGCATTTGCTTCGAGGTGGGTGCGCACAAAAAGGCCGCGGACCCGGCTGGTGCGGGTCCGCGGCCTTCGAAAAAGCCCTGGAGGGCGGTCCTAGATCAGTGGATCGAGGAACGACTCCATGCGAACCGGCACGGAACGGTCGGCAACCGGCAGTGCCACGTCGATCAGACGCGGCAGGGTGCGAACGCGGTCATAGCCGAGCCAGGCCGGAAATTCCTGGAACAGCGCGGTACCCCCGGACATGGGGTGGCCAGGGGTACCGAGCGTCTGCAAGCTCTTCATCACTGCCACCTCCTTCCGGGTCGACGCCGGGTTCCGGACACCTCGGCTGCGCGATATGCAGAGTATGGGGCCCGCGAAGCGGCCCGCAACCGATTTTTCGAAGTTCCGCCGATCGCGGAAAAAATGCTGTTCAGCGCAACCGGAGCGGGCTCGGGCGGATCAGCTGCGGGTGTGCTCGCCCTGCACCAGGGCGAGCACGTCGGCGCCGAACTTGCGGACCTTGGTCGCTCCGATGCCGGAGATCGCCACCAGCGCGGCCTCGTCCGGCGGCCGCTGCTCGGCGATCGCGGTCAGCGTCGCGTCGGTGAACACGACGTAGGCGGGCACGCTCAGCTGCCGGGCGCGTTCGCCGCGCCAGGCGCGCAGCCGCTCCAGCAAGGTCTCGTCCACATCGGACGGGCAGTCCGCGCAGCGGCCGAGCTTGATGTCCATCGTGCTCACCAGCACCGCCGTGCAGCTGCGGCAGCGCGGCTGGGACCGGTTGCGCGGCGCGGCGGCCGCCGCCGAACGGGTCTTCGCGGGCAGCGCCGCCGGATGCCCGTCCGGGACCTGGCCGTACAGGAACCGGCTCCGGCGCCGGTAGCGGCGGCCGTCCGCGGCGCGGGCCAGCGCCCAGGACAGGTGCAGGTGCTCGCGGGCGCGGGTGACGCCGACGTAGAACAGCCGCCGCTCCTCCTCGATCGCGGCGTCGTCCTCGGCGTGCTGGATCGGCAGCGTGCCCTCGACCAGCCCGGCCAGGAACACCGCATCCCACTCCAAGCCCTTCGCTGCGTGCAGCGAGGCGAGCGTGACGCCTTCGACGGTCGGCGGGTGCTGCGACTCCGCGCGGGCCTCCAGCTCGGCGACGTAGCGCGGCAGGCCCGCGTCGGGAACCGACGAAGCCAGCTCCTCGGCCAATTCGACCAGCGAGATCAACGATTCCCAGCGCTCGCGGGCCGAACCGCCCGGCGGGGGCTCCTCGGTCAACCCGACCTCGCCGAGCACCGAGCGCACCGCGGCGGGCAGGTCCGCACCAGCGTCGGACCGGTTCTCGGCGGTGCGCAGCGCGACCATCGCCTGGCGCACCTCGTTGCGGGCGAAGAACCGCTCACCGCCGCGGACCTGGTACGGGATCTCGGCGTCGGACAGCGCCTTCTCGTAGACCTCGGACTGCGCGTTGACGCGGAACAGGATGGCGATCTCGGACAGCGCCACGCCGCGGCCCGCCAGCTCGGCGATCCTGCGGGCGAGCGCTTCGGCTTCCGCGGGCTCGTGGTCGTACTCGGCGAACTCCGGTTCCGGGCCGTCCGCGCGCTGGCCGACGAGCCTGAGCCGCGTCCCGGCGGGGCGTTCGCGGGCCGCGCCGATCACGCTGTTCGCCAGCGAGACCACCTGCGGAGTGGAGCGGTAGTCGCGTTCCAGGCGGACCACGGTCGCTTCCGGGAACCGCTTCGGGAAGCCCACCAGCCACTTCGGGGACGCTCCGGCGAAGGAGTAGATCGTCTGGTTCGCGTCACCGACCACGGTCAGGTCGTCGCGCGGACCCAGCCACCCGTCCAGCACGCGCTGCTGCAACGGGTTCACGTCCTGGTACTCGTCCACGACGAACGAGCGGTACCGGGAGCGGAACTCCTCGGCGACGTCCGGGTGCTCCTCCAGGATCGCCGCGGTGTGCAGCAGCAGGTCGTCGAAGTCCAGCATCCGGGCTTCGTTCTTGAGCTGCTCGTAGGCCGCGAAGACCTTGGCCAGCTGGTGCGGCGCGACCGGCACGTCCCGCCCGGCCCGCGCGGCCGCGGTGGCGTAGCCGTCCGGTCCGACCAGGCCCGCCTTGGACCATTCGATCTCACTTGCCAGGTCGCGCACCGACTCCTTCTCGGTGGACAGGCCGACCCGGTTCGCGGCCTGCACGACCAGGCGGAACTTGTTGTCCACCAGCGGCCAAACCTGGGTGTCGTGCACCCGCGGCCAGAAGTAGCGCAACTGCCGGAACGCGGCCGCGTGGAACGTCTGCGCCTGCACTCCTGCGGCGCCGAGCCCGCGCAACCGGGTGCGCATCTCACCTGCGGCGCGGGCGGTGAACGTCACGGCGAGCACCTGCTGCGGCACGACCAGGCCGCGCTGCACCAGGTACGCGATGCGGTGCGTGATCGTGCGGGTCTTGCCGGTGCCCGCGCCCGCCAGCACGCAGACCGGGCCGCGTGGTGCGGTGACCGCTGCCCGCTGCTCCGGATCCAGACCTTCCAGGAGTCGCGGTTGATCGGCCATGCCGGGCATCCTCGCAGAACCGCGCGACCGACCGGCGGCAACCCTCGCGGCGCGTTTCGCGCACCGTTGCTGAGCTGGGAGTTCGCCGCCTTCTCCGTGCTGCGGCCGCTCCGGGACGACTGCGCCCGATCAGTCCGTCCAGAAGGCCCAGCCGCGCAGCATCCGATGCGCGATGGAGACGCTGGGCGGCAGCCGCAGGCCCGGGATGATGCCGTCCTCGGTGTTCATGGCGGCCTGCACGTCCGAGCGGGACACCCAGCGGGCCTCCTCGATCTCGCCGTCCGCGGGCCGTAACGGCTGCGCCGGGTCGGCCACGGCGGAGAACCCGAGCATCAGCGAGCGCGGGAACGGCCACGGCTGGCTGGCCAGGTAGCGCACCCGGTCGGCGTGCACCCCGACCTCCTCGGCCACTTCGCGCTGCACGCAGGCTTCCAGCGACTCGCCGACCTCGACGAACCCGGCGATCACCGAGAACCGCTGCGGCGGCCAGCTCGGCTGGCGCGCCAGCAGCACCTGATCGGCGCCGTCGTGCACCAGGCAGATCACCGCCGGGTCGGTGCGCGGGTACTCCTCCCGGTCGCAGCCGGAGCAGCGCCGCGCCCAGCCGGCCTTCACCCGGTTCGTCGCCGCGCCGCACACCGCGCAGTAGCGGGAGTGGTCGTGCCAGTTCAGCAGGCCGACGGCGGTGGTGAGCAGGCCCGCATCGGTGTCGTCGAGCAGCGCGCCCGCGACCCGCAGGTCCTTCCAGCCTTCCTGCGCTCCGTCGCGTTCGGTGCGCAGCGCCCAGTAGGTGGTGCCTTGCTGGCTGCCGAGCAGCACCGCGTGCGGGATCGGCTGCTCGCCGAAGGCGGCCGCCTCCTCGAAGACCAGCCCGCCGTCCGGCGTGACCTGGGTGCGGCCCTTGCCGTCGACGAGCAGCACCTTGCCGGAGGCCCACAGCTCGGCGGGCGGGACCTCCCGCAGCAGCTCGGTGCGGTCCACAGTGGAACGGGACAGCAGCGGCGCGGCGTCCAGCTGGAAACCGCCCCCGTCGTGGTGCTGCGCGGGGGATTGCGCGCATGCGCCGGTCACGGCAGCACCACCCCGCCCAGTGCGCGCAACTGGTCGCCGATCTTGTTCGCGTCGCCGACGATCACGCCGGTGAACGCGGTCGGCGCGTAGTGCAGCGCCGCCTCGGCGACCTGTTCGGCGGTGACCGCGCGCAACCGGTCCGGATGCGCGGTGAGCCAGCGGTGGTCCAGCCCGGAAGCGGCCAGCGTGGACAACATCGATGCCATCCCGGACTGCGAGGAGGTGGAGGTCAGCAGCCCGCCGATGGCGTACTGCCTGGCCGATTCGACCTCCGAGGTGCTCGGCGGGACCAGCGCGAGCCTGCCCAGCTCGTAGCGGGTCTCCAGCAGCGCGGCCGCGGTGACCTCGCTGGCGGTGTCCGCGTCGACCAGGATCGTGCCCGCACCGCGGGTGAACTCGAAGGAGGAGTGCGCGCCGTAGGTGTAGCCCTTGTCCTCCCGGATGTTCTCCACCAGCCGGGACGAGAAGTAGCCGCCGAAGCACAGGTTCGCGATCTGCAACGCCGGGTAGCGCTCGTCGGTCCGGTGCAGGCCCTGCGCGGACAGCCGCAGCTGCGACTGCACCGCGCCTTCGCGGTGCACCAGCCGCACGTCGCCGCCGCGCAGCTCGGGCAGGTCCGGCAGCTCGCGGGCCCGCGCATCGGAATCCCAGCCACCGAGGATCCGCGCGACCTCACCGATCACCGAATCCGGGTCGATGTCGCCCGCCAGCACCAGCACCGACCCGCGCGGCAGCACGGCCTGGGCGTGCAGCGCGCGCACGTCCTCCGCGGTGACCTGGGCGACGTCCTCGGCCTCCGGAACTTCGCGGACGAACGGGTGATCGCCGTAGCGGACCCGCTGCAGCTCCTCGCGCGCGATCACGCGCGGTTGCGAGCGGGCCACGGCGATCCGCTCGACCAGGCGGTCGCGTTCACCGGCGACCTCCTGCTCGGTGTAGGCCGCGCCGGTCAGGGCGTCGGCGAGCACGTCCAGCAGCGTGTCCAGCCCGCTGGACAGGGCGCTGCCCGCGAGGCTCAGCCGCTCCGGGTCGACCACCGCGTGCAGCTCACCGCCCACCCGGGCCAGGTCGGTGTCGACCTTGACCCGGTCGCGGGTGGCCGTGCCGGTCAGCAGCGTCTCGGCCAGCACTTCCGCGCGGGCCGGGTGCATCGCGTCGTCCCCGGCGAAGGGGATGCGAAGCCTGGCTTCGACCAGCGGCACCGCACCGTGCCGGACGGCGATCACGCGCAGCCCGTTCGCCAGCTCGGTGTCGACGACCTCCGGCGAACGCAGCGGGCGCGGCTCGGCCAGCGGCGGCAGCGGGCGCGGCCCCGCCTCGGTGCGGCCGATCTCTTCGGCGCTGCGGTGGGTTGCCTGCGTCATGCCGCACCTCCGGCGGAGTTCGAGTCGTTGGCGGGCCGCACCCGCAGCAGCGCGCGGGTGTCCGGGCGCAGCGCCTTCGCGGCGGCGGCGACCTGGTCGGCGCGGACCTCGGCGATGCGCCGCGGCAGCTCGGCGACCAGTTCGGCGCGGCCGTGCACCAGCTCGGCGCTGCCCAGGTCGAGCGTGCGCGACACGACGCGGTCGTTCTCGCGGTGCAGCGAGGCGGCCCAGCGGGCGGTCACCCGGGCGAGTTCGTCCTCGGTCGGACCGTGCTCGGCCAGGTTCTCCAGTTCGCGGTCCACGGCGTCCACCACGCGCTCCTCCGCGACATCCGGGGTGTGGATGGCGGTGAGCGTGAAGGTGTCCGGATCCCGGGCGTCCAGCGGCGCGCCCATCAGCCCGCAGCCCGCGTGCACGTCCACCACCAGCGGCTCCTGGTAGACCATGCGCTGCTGCAGCCGGGCGGCGTCGCCGTCGGTGAGCACCGCGGAGAGCACGATGTTGGCCAGGTACTGGTCGAGCTCGCCGACCGGGTCCGGCAGCCGGTGGCCGAACGCGATCGCGGGCAGCGGCGCGTGCGGGTCGACGTGTTCGCCGACGAGCTCCTCGGTGGGGAACGGCTCGGCGAACGACGGGCGCGGGCGCACCTCGCGGGCCGGGACGTCGCCGAAGTGGCGGTGCACCAGCTCGATCGCGTGCTCGGCGTCGAAGTCCCCCGAGATGGTCAGCACGGCGTTGCCGGGCGCGTAGAAGGTGTCGAAGAACGCCGCGCAGTCGTCGACGGTGGCCTTCTCCAGGTCGGTGAAGTCCCCGTAACCGTTGTGCGCGTTGGCGAACGTGGAGTACAGCACCGGCGGCAGCAGGATCCACGGGAAGCCGCCGTAGGGCCGGTTGAGGACGTTGAGCCGGATCTCCTCCTTGACCACGTCCACCTGGTTGCGCAGGTTCTCCTCGGTGAGCTTCGGCGCGCGCATCCGGTCGGCTTCCAAGAACAGCGCCCGCTCCAGCGCCGCCGCGGGCAGCACCTGGAAGTAGTCGGTGTAGTCCTGATGCGTCGAACCGTTGAACACGCCGCCGGAGCCCTGCACGTGCCGGAAGTGCGCGAGCTTCTCCAGGCTCTCGCTGCCCTGGAACATCAGGTGCTCGAACAGGTGCGCGAAGCCGGTGCGGCCCTCCGGTTCGGAGCGGAAGCCCACGTCGTAGTGCACGCTGACGCCGACCACGGGGGCCTGCCCGGAAGCGCCCTGCGCCGAGTCCGGCGCGAGCACCACGCGCAGCCCGTTGGGCAGGGTGAGGCGCTGCAGTTGGGGTTCGACCATGTCCCGCAGCTTACGTCCGCGCGGTCACGGCGCGTCACGCCCCCGTTGCCTCTCCGCTCGTGCTTCGGCCGGCCGCGGCGTTGCGCGCGGTGCGCTCCGGCCGCTGCCGCCCGTGCTCCGGAAGTTCAACGGAACGGCTGGTCAGCGAGTCGCGGGCGGTTCAAGGCCGTTAGGCCGCCGCGCCCTTGGGCGGCATCCGCTCGCACCGCCTGATCAAACCCTGATCGAGTGGCGCGGGTGCGTGTCGGCCCGCCCGGCCCGGAGCGGGCGGTCACATCGCCCAGCCGCCTGAGCGCTGCGGGACGACCAGCCGCCCGAGCCCCGCGGGACGAGTCCTCGGCCGACCCCCGTGCAATCCCTACTGCTCACAACGGACAGAACGGGATCCATCGCCCGGTCCGTCCGGCCCGCGGTCCCGCACCTATCGAGTTCGTGCGATCTCCGGCCGGGTGGACGCTAAGCTCCCACCCGCGATCAACGAGTGCGATCGCGCCGCGCGGCCAGTCGTTTGGAGTCCAGCCATGACGCAGCCACCGCCGCAACGACCCGGTGCGCCATCCGGCCGCAGGCAACAGCCGGACCCGCGCTCGGCAGGCGGTAAGCGGCGGTCCGGCAACACGGGGCTGATCGTCGGGCTGGTCATCGTGGGGATCTTCCTGCTCGGCTTCGGCACGGTCGGCGTGGGCGCCATCGCCCTCAACACCGGCACCACCGGCGGCGACCGGCCGGTCACGCACGATCCGACCGATCTCCCCGCCCCGGCCTCCGGCACCGAACCTTCCGACGAGGAAACGACCTCCAGGCGGCCCGTGCGCCCGCGCCAACCCGATCACGCGTACGCGAGCGCTCCGCGCCCGGTTTCCGCACTGGCCGAGAACCCGATCAACATCGCGGGCAACGGCGCCGTCGACGCGCCTTGCCCGTTGCCGCCGTTCGCCACCGACACCGCAGCGCAGGACGCGTTCTACCAAGCCGCGGCGCCCTGCCTGATGCAGGCGTGGGCGCCCGCGCTGCGCGCGGCGAACCTGCCCGCGCGAACGCCTTCGGTGGTGACCACCGCAACCGACCTGAACACCCCGTGCGGCCACCGCACCTGGGACCAGACGGCGATGTACTGCCCCAGCGACAACACCATCTACATGACCTCGCGCTACTACGCGGAGAAGGAGAACCGCGTCGAAGGCGGCGCCTACCTCGGGCAGTTCGCGCACGAATTCGGGCACGCGATCCAGGCGATGAGCGGGATCAACCCGGCCTACCTCGACGCCTCCAAGGCCGCAGGCGGCAGCAGTCCCGCCGGGCTCGAGCTGACCCGGCGCTCCGAGCTGCAAGCGACCTGCTTCGAAGGGATGACGCTGGCCGCGCTGCAGAACGGCGGCGTGCGCAACGACCTCGTGCTGCCCGCGCTGGCCGATTCCCGGGCGCGCGGCGACGAGTACAACGAGCAGCCCGACCACGGCCGCATCGCCACGAACACCAAGTGGATCGACCGGGGATTCAGCGGCAACGAGGTGACCGCGTGCAACACCTGGGCCGCCGCACCATCCGATGTGGACTGATCAGGCGGGTTCCGGGCGGCGCAGCAGCAACGCGTAACCGCCGCCCGCCACCGCGGCCAGCGTGCCCAGCACCCAGCTGATCCGGGTGCTCGGCCCGCCGTCACCCGTCGCGTCGCCCGCGCGGAACGCGCGATCGCCCCGCTTCGGGACCTGCACCTGGAATTCCTGCCCGCGGTTGTGCCCGCAACCGTCCAGCCGCAGCCGCCGCACTTCCCCGTCCACGCGGACCTCGACGAGATCGCCCTGCGTGGCCCTGCCGCACGGCACCGACTCGACGACCTTGGCCTGCGCGGTGCGCCCGCCGGGCAGGCCGCTTTCCGACAGCCGCCACCAGGAGAAAGCCACCACGCCGAGGCCGAGCAGTCCCAGCACAACCAGGATCAGCCCCACCGATGCCGAACCACCTCGTCGCCCCACGGTGTGATCGTCCCAGAACGCCGGGTGGCGTCTTCGCGCACCGGCCCGCTCACGGTTCGGCCGGGTTCACGGTCCAGCCGGGGTTCACGGTTCGGCCGGGGTGACCTTCTTGACGTAGAGCAACCGGTCGCCGTCCTCGATCGCATCGGCTTCCGGAGCGTCCACCCGGTACAGCTCGTCGCCGCGGACCACGCCGAGCACGATGTCCGACAGGTGCCGCGGCGAACCGCCGACCTCCGACGGCTCCACCTCGCGTTCGGCGATCGCCAGCCCCACGTCCGGGGTGAGCAGGTCCTCGAACATCTCCACCACCGACGGCGTGGTGGTCGCCATGCCCAGCAGCCTGCCCGCGGTCTCGCTGGAGACCACCACCGAGTCCGCACCGGACTGCCGCAGCAGGTGCACGTTCTCGGCTTCCCGCACGGCGGCCACGATCTGCGCCTTCGGCGCCAGTTCGCGGGCGGTGAGCGTCACCAGCACCGCGGTGTCGTCGCGCGCGGGCGCGATCACGACCGCGCGCGCCCGCGGCAAGCCCGCCACGCGCAACACGTCCGAGCGGGTTCCCGAACCGTTCACCGTCACCAGGCCCAGCGAGGACGCCGTCTCCAGCGCGGCGTGGTCGGTGTCCACGACCACGATCCGCCCCGGGTCGGCCCCGTCGCCGAGCAGCGCCGTGACCGCGGAGCGGCCCTTCGTCCCGTAGCCGATGACGACCACGTGGTCGCGCACCTTGGACCTCCAACGTTGGATCTTCAGCGCCTGCCGGGAGCGTTCGGTGAGCACTTCGAGGGTGGTGCCGACCAGCACGATCAGGAACAGCACCCGCAGCGGCGTGATGACCAGCACGTTCACCAGCCGCGCCAGCGGGCTGATCGGGGTGATGTCCCCGTAGCCGGTCGTGGACAGCGAAACCGTGGCGTAGTAGACGACGTCGAGCAGGCTCAGCTCGCCGCCCGCGGAGTCCCGGTACCCGTCGCGTCCCAAGTAGACGATCAGCACGGTGGCCGCCAGCGCCAGGATCGCGCCGATGATCCGGCGCACGATGGAACGCCCGGGGCTGACCCGCGCTTCCGGCATCCGGATCACGCCGACGAGGGTGTGGTCCGGGCGGTCGGTGAGCCGGTCGCCGGTCTCCTCGCGCGCCCGCGCGTTGATCAGCGAGGCGGGCGAGATGCGGCCGCGCCCGCTCACCACGCGCCCACCCGGCTTCCGGCCGTCGCAGGTCCGCCTGCGGCCGTCGCGCGTTCGCTCACCACTCCCCCGATTCCGGCTCGTTCGCCGTGGTCGCGTCGGACCCGCAGAACATAACCCGGGCGCACCCGGCCGAACCAACGCCGGTCGGCAACCGCGCCGGAGACCGTTGCGGCGGCCCGCGACAACCCGGACGGACCGGGCGAACGGGAGCCGGATCCCGGAAAGCTGCGGGGCATTGTCCGCCGCGGCCGCCCGTGCGAGGCTGCCGGGCATGTCCGCGAAACGTTCGGTCCGCGTGCTCTCCGGAGCCCTCGCCACGATGGGCGCGCTGCACTTCCTGCGCCCGAAGCCGTTCGACGGGATCGTCCCGCGATCGCTGCCGGGTTCCGCCCGCACCTGGACCTACGTGTCCGGGGCGGCCGAGCTGGGCTGCGCGGCCGCCGTGGCGCACCCGCGCACTCGGCGGGCCGGGGCGCTGGTGACCGCCGGGTTGTTCGTCGGCGTGTTCCCGGCCAACCTGCGGATGGCCGCCGACTTCCGCCGGAAACCGTTGCCACTGCGGCTGATCGCCTACGGCAGGCTGCCGCTGCAGATCCCGCTCGTGGCCTGGGCGCTGCGGGTCCGCCGCGAGGCGGGCGAGTAAGCACGGTCACCCGCGAGGTTTACGATCTTCGAGTGCAGGAACTTGAGCACGCCGCAGCAGCACTCGGCTGGCACGGGCAGGTCGTTTCCGACGTGGCAGCGCTCGGGTCCAGATTCGCCGCCGTGACCCGCGTCCGGCCGGACGTGCACCGGTGGCGGTGTGCGCACGGCTGGACCCCGGAGAACGATCCGGCCTGGTTCCGCTCCTGGTCGCAGCCCAACATGCACGATCACCTGCCGGTCGCCGCGATCGACATCGTCGGAATCCTCGTTCCGGTGCGCAAGGCCAAGCACGGGATGCGGGCCTGCGGAACGCTGATGACGCTGGCGCCGTGCAGCGTGGTGCTGCCGCCCCGGCACCCGTACCGCCCGTGGCCGATGACCGAAATGGACTACTACGGCGTCGGAGTCGTGCAGGACAACGGCCCGGAACCGTCCGAGGTGCTGCTGCAGCCGGAGGACCGCTCCGCCGAGTTCGGCGCCCCGTTGTTCGGCCGCTGGTTGCAGGAAGTCCTGTATTCGCTGATGTTGCAGCGCGGCCAGCAGAGCCCGGCGTCCTGACCCGATTCGCGGACGGCTCAGGCGAGGACGTACTCGCGCCAGTTGAGCCCTTCGGGGTTCCAGCTCAGCCCGCGGCCGTTCTTGATCGAGCGCAACGCCTGCACGGTGTGCGGCCAGCGCCGGGCCACGTTCGCCGCGGCCACCGGCGTCATCAGGTCGCTGGTGCGCTGGTGCCTGCCGGGGCCGAGGAAGGCGACGCCATCCGGCGTGGACAGGATGTCGGTGAGCGTGACCTGCCCGGACAGCGCTGACTTCTCCACGCTGATCAGGGAGTCCGGCTGCACGTCCGACGGCCAGCTGCGGCGGTCCAGGTCGGCGGCGACGGGCGTTTCGCAGTTGCCGCAGCGGCACTCGAACTCACCCGCCCAGCCGTGCCTGGTCCAGGACCACACCACCGCGCCGCCGCGGTCCAGGTCGGTCAGCGCCGAGACGTGCGGCCACGCGGCGACGACGGCGCCGAGCACGGTCCGCTGGGTCGGCGGATCGGCGCCGGGGCCGGTGAACGACCAGGCGCCCTCGGCGTCCCGGGCCACCCGCACGAGGGGCGCGCGCAGCGACAGCACATCGGTGTCCACGAGGACTTCCGCTTCCGGCGGCGTATTGAGCTTCCACTGGTTCTGCTCCATCAGGAAGCATGTTGATCCGCCCGAATGGCCCTAGACAAGATCCACCACTCGAAGGTGTGGACATGGGAAAAGATCGCAACGACTTCGGCGTCCCACTGCCGCCTTGGAACCCGGGGCTTGCCGCGGGGTTCGCTTTTTCGAGCGGTGCAGCCGCTTTCGCCGCCCGAGCGCCGACGCCGCGGGGTCTCAGGCGTCGGTGGATGCTCGCGGGACGGACGTGATCAGCTCGCGGAGGCCCTCGGCGTCCAGCAGGTCCGCGGGCCGCAGCGTCCGGTCGTGCCGCACGTAGTGGAACGCGGCGCGGACTTCTTCCAGCGGTGCGCCGGAAAGCGACGACCAGGCGAGCCGGTACGCGGCGAGCTGCACGGCCAGCGCGGGCAGCCGGTCGTCGTCCGGCACGCCGCCGGTCTTCCAGTCCAGCACGGTCCAGCCGCCGTCCGGGTCGGCGAACACGGCGTCCATCCGCCCGCGCACGACGACGCCTTCCACCTGGGTCTCGAACGGCACCTCCACCTTGTGCGGGGTGCGTCCGGCCCACGATCCGCTGCGGAACGCGGCCTTGAGCTGTTCGAGGTCGTCCTGCGGAGAGGCCGTTTCGTCGCCCGCGCCGGGAAGTTCGTCCACGTCGATCAGCGCGCTGCTGCCGAACCGGTGCTCCAGCCACTCGTGGAACGCGGTGCCGCGCCGCGCCATCGGGTTCGGCGGCAGCGGCAGCGGGCGGCGCAGCTTGCGGGCGAGGGTTTCCGGGTCGTCGGCGAGTTCGACCAGGCGGCTCACCGACAGGTTGCCGGGTAGCGCCACCTGGTCGCGGCGCCGCGCGGCGGCTTCGCGTTCGGCCAGCAGGACGTCGACGTCGCGCGCCCAGTTGAGCTCGTCTTCCGGGATCTCTTCGCCCGGGATGTCTTCGCCCGGACTGTGTTCGTCCAGGGCTTGCCCGTCCGGGCCCTGTTCGTCCGGGCTGTGTCCGTCGGAGGCTTGTCCGTCCGGGATGCCCGATGCTTCGGGCAGGTCCTCTTCGTGCGGCACTTCTTCCGCGGCCCCGGGTTCCGCGGCAGGCACGCTTTCATCCACAGTGGAATCCGAAGCCGCGGCGGCCATCGCAGCGCGGACCATGTCGGCACCCGCGGACACGGCACTTCGCCGAGCACCCAGCGGATCCGCGGGCCATTCGACCGAACGCACCGTCTCGGCCAGCGGATTCTCCGCGTCCTCCGGCGGTTCGTCGGCCCATTGCGCGAGTTCGCCGACGTCGGACCCGCGCAACACGTGCGCGAGTTCGGTGAAGAAGTCCGACGGCCCCTTCGGTTTCTTCGCGCCTTCGGCCCACCAGTGCGCGGAAAGCAGCAGCACCCGCTCCGAACGGGTCAACGCCACGTAGAACAGCCGCCGCTCCTCGGTGAGGCGGCGGTCCTCGAACTCGCCGTCGTGCCGCTTGAGCTCGTCGAGGATCTCCTTGCGGTCCATTCCGGACAGACGATCCAGGTTCAGCGCGGGCAGATCCTGCGCGTCACCGCGCAACTGCGACGGCAGCTCGGTCACCGACGTCAGCCACGACGCCGAATGCCTGCGCCCCGGGAAGACCTGGTGCACCAGGTGCGGCACCGCGACGATCTCCCACTCCAAGCCCTTCGCGGCGTGCGTGGTCAACACCTGCACGCGGTCCTCGGCTACCTCGACCTCGCCCGGCTCGAGCCCGTCCTCGGCGCGTTCGGCGGCGGCGAGGTAGTCCAGCAGCGCGGGCAGCGTCGCGGAAGGACTGGCGGTGGCGAATTCGGTGACCACGTCGGCGAACGCGTCCAGGTGGATGCGCCCGGAACCGT
This sequence comes from Saccharopolyspora galaxeae, assembly GCF_016526145.1. GTDB lineage: Bacteria > Actinomycetota > Actinomycetes > Mycobacteriales > Pseudonocardiaceae > Saccharopolyspora_C > Saccharopolyspora_C galaxeae. The sequence goes on along the minus strand of NZ_JADDUE010000012.1, from coordinate 2,077 downwards.
CCGGGCGGGCCAGCGCCTCGATGTCCAGCAGCAGGGTGCGCTCCACATCGGCGACCAGCTCCGGCAGCGGCTGTTCGAGGCGGCGGCGCAGCGCCACGAGTTCCTTGCCCAGCCGGCGGATCCGCTCGTAGCCGGCCGCGGAGTAGTTCTCGGGGCCGCCGGGATCGTCCAGCGCGTCCACCAGGCCCGCCTGCTCGGACTGCTCGCCGGGCAGCGCGCCGCTGACGACCTCGGACGGGTCGTCACCTTCGGCCGCCTGCGCGCCCGGTCCGAGGCTGCGCGCCCGGTCCCACAGCGCGGCGATGTCCGCCGCGCCGAGCCGCCAGCGCGAGCCGGTCAGCAGCCGCATCGCCGCGGTGCCCGCCAACGGGTCCACGAGCATCCGCAGCGCGCTCGTCAGATCCCGGACCTCGGGCTCGTCCAGCAGTCCGCCGAGACCGACGACCTCGACGGGCAGTCCGCGCTCGCGCAGCGCGGTGGCGAGCCCTGCCATGTCCGAACGGCGGCGCACCAGCACCGCCGCGGTCGGCGGCTCGCCGCTTGCGTCCAGCGCCGCGTGCCACTGCTCGGCGATCCGGTCGGCCACCCACTCGCGCTCGGCCCGCACGTCCTGCACCAGGGCGGCGCGGATGTCGCCGGGGTCGGCGCCGTCGCGGGCGCGCAGCTCGTCGACTTCCAGCCCGGCCTTGCGCAGCGGTTCGGCGGCCGCGTTGGCCAGGCTCAGCACCTCCGGCGGGTTGCGGAAGCTGGTCAGCAGGCCGTAGCGGTGCGCGGGCGCGCCATCGCCGCGCGGGAAATCCGTGCTGAACCGGGGCAGGTTGGCCGCGCTGGCACCGCGCCAGCCGTAGATCGCCTGCGCCGGGTCGCCGACCGCGGTCACCGGCAGCGGATCGCCGACCTGCCCGAACAGCGCCCGCAGCAGAACCCGCTGCGCGTGTCCGGTGTCCTGGTACTCGTCCAGCAGGACCGCGCCGAACCGGGCGCGCTCGCCCGCGGCGACCTCGGGGTGCTCGGCGGCCAGCCGCGCGGCCAGGGACATCTGGTCGGCGAAGTCCATCGCCGCCTCGCGCCTCTTGTGCTGCGCGTAGGAATCCAGCAGCGGCAGCAGCGCGGCCCGCAACCGCTGCGCGGCGACGATCTTGGTGAGGTCCTGCGGCAGCTCGGCCTTCTGCCGCTTCGCCCGCGGGGCGTTCTCGATCAGCGCGCACAGCTTCTCGGCGTGCTCGCGCAGCGCATCGGGGCGGACCAGGTGCTCGGCCAGCTCACCGGCCAGCGCCAGCACATGGCCGGTGACCGTGGAGGGCACCTTCTCGGTGTCCAGGTCCTCGGTCCACGTCGCCACCACCCGGTGCGCGAGCTGCCACGACGCGGTTCCGGTGAGCAGCCGGGCACCGGGTTCCACCGGCACCCGCAGCCCGTGCTCGCCGACCAACCGGCCCGCGTAGGCGTGGTAGGTCAGCACGGTCGGTTCCTCGGCGAGCACCGCGGTGCGCAGCTGCCCGCTCGGGTCGACCTCGTCGAGCAGCCCGGAGCCGGCCAGCCGCCGCAGCCTCGCCCGCACCCGGTCGGCGAGCTGCCTGGCGGCCTTGCGGGTGAAGGTGAGGCCGAGCACGTGCTCCGGCGTGACGATCCGGTTCGCCACCAGCCAAACCACCCGGGCGGCCATCGTCTCGGTCTTGCCCGCGCCCGCGCCCGCGACGACCAGCGCGGGTTCGGCGGGCGCGGCGATCACCGCGGCCTGCTCCGGAGTCGGCGGGTGCAGCCCGAGCCCCTGGGCGATGCGCTGCGGGCTGAGCTGTTCACCGTGCATGCGCCGTGTGTAGCACGCCGCTCCGACGACACCGATTCACCGGTCAGCACCACTCCCCGACCGAGCAGCGCGGTTCCCCGGCCGACGCGGTTCCCCGGCAGGCAACGCGGTGCAACGCGTTTCTCCGGCCAGCCAACGCGGTTCCTTAGCTGTAGTGCCTCGGGAGGTTGTGAATTTGGAACATGCGGTTGGATGATCTTGGAATAGGAAGGACCCCCAGGTTCGGTGTGGATCACCACATCACGCACCGAACGATGGAGGTCCTTG
>NZ_JADDUE010000011.1 GCF_016526145.1 Saccharopolyspora galaxeae | reverse complement strand
CCACACAGCAACAACGCCGTGACGGCACCTTGACCGAAAAGATCCGTTCCATCATGCAGCACCATCGTCACCGGTTGGGCACCCGGCGGGTGCGTGACCAGCTTGCCCGGCTGGGTGAGCAGGTCTCGCACAAGCGGGTCTACCGATTGATGCAGGCCGCTGGCCTGCGATGTCGTCACCCGCGCCGCCGGCGTGCCAGCGCCCCGCAGGACGGCGAGCAGTCCGCGCTGGTCGACCTCGTCGGCCGCGACTTCACCGCCGAGGCCCCCGATGAGAAATGGGTTGGTGACATCACCTACCTTGCCACTGACGAAGGGTGGGCGTATTTAGCGACCGTGCTGGACTGCTACTCCCGCAAAATCGTCGGATGGCGCCTGGATACCCACCTGCGGACCGAACTGGCCACCGAATCACTCAGCGACGCGATCGCACGACGCAACCCAGATGGCACTATTTTTAACTCGGACCGCGGGTGCCAATACACCAGCCGATCCTTTCGGGACTTCTGTCGTTCCAACGGCATCCGCCCGTCCGTGGGAGCCACCGGTTCCTGTTTCGACAACAGCGTCGCCGAGTCCTTTTTCGCGACCCTGAAAAAGGAACTCATCCACGGGCATCACTGGGCCAGCGTCAGCGACCTGCGGGTCGCGGTTTTCCAGTTCATCGAGGGCTACTACAACCGCCGCCGGCCGCATTCCACCAATAACTACCGCACACCCGAGGAACAGGAAGACGAATTTGCCAAGCTCACCCTGACCGCGGCATAATCCAGTGTCCGCTCAAGCGGGAACACTTCAATCCGGGCGGGGTCGGCGGTCCGCATCGCCGCCCAGGTCTGCTCGGCCTCGTCGTCGCTGAGCTTGACGATCTCGGTGCCGAGCCGCTTCGCATCCGCCTCGGTGATCAAGCCGTCGTTGTCGTCGTCGAGCATGGCGAAGGTGAGGTTGGTGAGCACGCCGATGTAGAGCATGGTCGTGTCCGGCATCGTCGCGATCCTGTTGGCCATGACGGTGACGAACTGCTCGACGTCCAGGCTCCTGGGGTCGGGTACGTCCACGGGGTTGTCGACGAGCGTCTGCCAGATCTCGTTGATCGCGGTCACCATCTGCCGCGCGCGCGGAGATCCGGGCGAATTCCCGGTGAGCCCGGCGAAGCTGTTGGCGAGTCGTACTGTGTCGGCCGGGGTGACCACTCCGTCGCCATCGACGTCCAGAACTTCGAAACCCCGGACCTGCTTGCGCCGGAGCAGCGGATCTTGCTCAGCGGCCACGCCCGCGGCTGCGGCTGCGGCCCCGGAACCGGCCGTCACCGCTGCGACCGTGCCTGCCACGAGTCCGGCCGCACTGCGCAGCACGCCTCGTCGAGCCAAGGCGGACGTCGATGCTGGTTCAGGGGTTTCCATGGCGTTCTGGTTGTTTTCCAAAGATGCTCCCGATTGGTCGAAACGTCTGCGCACCGCGGGGTGCGGACGCGATGTCGAGTGCGGCGGAGATTACCGACGTTGATCACGTCCATGAATGGCTCCACCCGCGGTTCACCGAAAAGGTGACAACGAGGTCGCTGCACACGAGGGCCCGTGTCCGGTGCAGGTCGGATGCGAGGCGACACCTCGTGCGACGTTCGGCAAGCCGGTCGGGGCGATCGGATCTCAACAGCGAGTTCTGTCGCTTATCGCACGCACGAGGTCGTCGCAATCAACTGACTGTCAAATAGCTCGATCGGATGTGGTTCGGCTTTGATGTCCCGGAACGCTGTTAGCGTTCCGGGCGCAAGATCGCGAACGGCGTTTCCGCGCCGGTCGTGCTGTGCAACCGAAAGGCTCGTGGTGGCAGAAGAACCGACGGATGACGAAGCGGCGGATGTGACCCGGAGGTCGGTACTGCGCGGCACCGCGGGGCTGGCGGCAGGGGCCGTGTCCGGTATCGGGATGGCGGGGGCGGCAGAGGCCGCGCCGAAGCCGGACGCGGCGACCACGATCGCGGCCGCGGAGCGGTTGGCCGCGTCCCAGGACGCGTACCTGCGGCGCAAGCAGCTGTGGATGTTCGACGTGCTCGACGACGACGGCGACGGCGCGGTGACGCCCGCGGACACGATGCAGTTCGCGCACCGCCTGGCGCGGTTGACCGGGCACGCCGAGGACTCGCCGCGCGCGCAGCAGATGGAAGCGACGGTGAACCGGATCTGGCACGCGCTGGTGGTCAAACCCGCGTGGGTGCCGGACCCGAAGCGGCTGGACCGGGAGCAGTTCGTCACGGTGATGGCGAACAGCGTGCTGGAGACGCCGGACAAGACGCTGCAGTACATCGGTGTGGTCACGAATTTGGCGTTCGCGATGGCGGACGAGGACCAGGACGGGCGGGTCACCCGCGATGACGGGATACGGCTCGTCACCGACGTGTTGCGCGTGGAACGGCGGCACGCCGAGCACGCTTGGACGGTGGTGGACGCCGACGAGAACGGCTACCTCGGGTACGCGGAGGTACTGATGGCGGTCACCGACTTCATCATCAGCACCGACCCGCAGGCTATCGGCAACCTCGCGCTCGGCCGCATTTGACGCTGTGACAGGAGTATTCGGCGGAACCGGCCTAATCGAGCTCGCTCAGCGGGTGACGAAGCCGGCGCACTTGGTGGTGCACGAGCGGGACGGCGCGCTGGGGCTCTCGGAACGGCCGGTTCCGGGCACCGTCGGCACTGTGCCTGCCATGTATCCGGAGTGGCTGGGCGGCCAGGGCTTCACCGAGGCGCACGACGTGCGCTTCCCCTACGTCGCAGGGGAGATGGCGCACGGCATCGCGAGCGTCGAACTCGTCGAGGCGATGGCGCGGGCGGAGATGCTGGCGTTCTTCGGGGCGGCGGGGCTCGGTCCGGAGCGGTTCGACCGGGAGCTGGAACGGCTGCGAACGCGCCTCACCGGGCGGCGGAATTGGGGTGTCAACCTGATCCACCGCCCCGACGACGCGGCCGCGGAGGACGAAGTCGCAGCACGACTCCTGCGCGCGGGGGTGCCGAAGATCTCGCTGTCGGCGTTCCTGGACATCACACCCGCGGTGGTGCGGTGTGCGGCCTCCGGGCTGCGGACCGACGCGACGGGGCGGGTCATCCGCAAGACCGCGGTGTTCGCCAAGGTCTCCCGACCCGAGACGGCCGAGCTGTTCCTGTCCCCGCCTCCTCCCGACCTGGTTCGCCGACTCGTGGACAACGGTGACCTCACCGAGGAGGAGGGGCGTCTGGCCGTGCGGGTACCGGTGGCCGACGACATCACCGTGGAGGCGGACAGCGGTGGGCACACCGACGGTCGGCCGCTGGTCGCGGTGCTGCCCGCGGTTGTTTCCCTGGCACGGCGGAAGAATCCGTCGGTGCGGGTGGGCGCGGCGGGCGGCCTCGGCGATCCGGCCGCGGTGGCGGCTGCGTTCGCGCTCGGCGCCGCCTACGTGGTCACGGGGTCGGTGAACCAGATGTCGATCGAGGCCGCGGTCAGCGACGAGGCGAAGGCCATGCTCGCGCAGGCCGGGGTGGCGGACGTGGCGATGGCACCGGCGGGCGACATGTTCGAGCTTGGCGCCAAGGTCCAGGTCCTGCGCCGCGGAACCATGTTCGCCGGCCGGGCGTCGAGGCTGCGCCAGCTGTACGTCGAGCACCCGTCGCTGGAGTCGCTTCCCGCGGAGACCAGGGACTCGTTGCAGCGGGAGGTCTTCGGGGCCGCGCTGGAGGAGGTGTGGCGGCTGACCGAGCAGTACTGGTCGCGGCGCTGCCCGGCCGAGGTGGTCCGGGCGCAGGCGGACCCGAAGCACAGGATGGCCCTGGTCTTCCGCTGGTACCTGGGCAATTCGGCTACCTGGGGGGTCGATGGCGCGCCGGGTCGGCGCAACGACTACCAGCTGTGGTGCGGCCCCGCCGCGGGTGCGTTCAACACCTGGGCCGCGGGCAGCTTCCTGGCCGAGACCGGTGAGCGCACGATCGTGCAGATCGCCCGAAACCTGCTCCAGGGCGCCGCGGTGCTCACCCGCGTGCACCAACTGTGCACCTTCGGCGCCCGCCTTCCCGCGGACGCCTTCGATTTCCGGCCCCGCCCACTGGCTTGAGGAACGGCAGCATGAACATCGACCACCGGATCGCCATCGTCGGCGTCAGCGCGATCATGCCGGGTGCGCCGGACGTTGACGCCTTCTGGCGCAACGTCGTCGAGGGGCGCGACCTCATGACCGACGTCCCGGCCGACCGCTGGCTGGTGGAGGACTTCTACGACCCCGACCCGGACGCGCCGGACAAGACCTACGCCCGGCGCGGGGCGTTCCTGCCGGAGGTCGAGTTCGACCCGATGGCACTGGGGGTGCCGCCCCGGAACCTGCCTGCGACCGACACCGCCCAGCTGCTCGCCCTGGTCGCCGCCGAGCGCCTGCTGAGCGGCCTCGCCGACGCGGGGCTCGGCGATGTCGACGGTGAGCGGGTCGGCGTCTTCGTCGGCTGTTCGTCCTTGCAGCTGCTCGGTGAGATGGCGGCGCGGTGCGGACGTCCGCAGTGGCGCCGGGCGCTGCTGGACAGTGGTCTGTCCGAAGTGGACGCGGACGCGGTCTGCGACCGGATCGCCGAATACTCGGCACCGTGGCAGGAGGCGACCTTTCCCGGCCTGCTGAGCAACGTGGTCGCGGGCCGGGTCGCGAACCGCTTCGACCTGCACGGTGCGAACTTCACCGTGGACGCCGCCTGCGCGAGTTCCCTGGCTGCCCTGTCGGTCGCGGTCGACGACCTGTTGCTCGGGCGTTCCGATCTGGTGGTCACCGGTGGGGTCGACATGCTCAACGACCCGATGACCTTCCAGTGCTTCAGCAAGACCCCGGCCCTGTCGCCGACCGGCGACTGCCGCCCGTTCGACGAGGACGCGGACGGTACGATGTTGGGGGAGGGCATCGCGCTGTTCGCCCTGAAGCGCCTTTCCGACGCCGAACGGGACGGTGACCGGGTGCATGCCGTGATCCGCGGCATCGGGTCCTCTTCGGACGGTGGTGGTACCTCGGTGTACGCGCCGCTGGAGGCCGGGCAGGCGCGGGCGCTGCGCCGGGCGTATGCGACCGCCGGTTTCGGACCGGACACGGTAAGTCTGGTCGAGGCGCACGGCACCGGCACCGCCCCCGGCGACGCGGCCGAATTGGCGGCCCTGCGCTCGGTGTTCGACGCGAGCGGCCGGACCGACCGCCAGTGGTGCGCACTCGGGTCCGTCAAGTCCCAGATCGGGCACACCAAGGCCGCCGCGGGTGCGGCGGGCCTGCTCAAGACCACCTTGGCGCTGCGGCACAAAGTGCTGCCGCCGACGATCAAGGTCGACCGGCCGAACCCCGCGCTGAACTCGGCCGACAGCCCCGTCTACCTCAACACGCAGGCACGGCCCTGGATGGGCACACCCGACCACCCGCGGCGGGCGGCGGTGTCCAGCTTCGGCTTCGGCGGCTCGAACTTCCACGTCGCGTTGGAGGAGTACACCGGCGAAGCGCCCGTCGCTGTGCGCTGCGAGGCGCGGCCGGGTGAGCTGGTGGTGCTGTCCGCCGAGTCGCCGCAGGAGCTGTTCGAGCTCGACCTGTCCGGAAGCCTCCAGGCGGTCGCCCGACGAGCCCAGGAAGCCTTCCGCAGCACGCAGGAGCACCGGCTGGCGGTGGTCGCCTCGTCCACCGAGGACCTCGCGCAGCAGCTGGAGCAAGCGCGGGGTCTGGTCGGCGGGAAACCGTTCTCGACGCCGTCGGGCCTGCACTACGGCGTCGGGCGAGCTCCGGGCCGGATCGCGTTCCTCTTTCCCGGCCAGGGTGCGCAGTACGTCGGCATGGGCGCCGACCTGGCGATGCACTTCCCGCAGGCCCACGCGGTGTGGGACCGGCACGAGATCTCCCCGCTGGTGTTCCCCCCGCCGGTGTTCACCGATCACGAACGGCAGGCGCAGCGGCGCGCGCTCACCGACACCGGTGCCGCGCAACCGGCCATCGCCGCGCACAGCCTCGCGCTGCTGGCCGTGCTGGAAGCTGCGGGGGTGCGGCCGGATTGCGTTGCCGGGCACAGCTTCGGCGAGCTGGTAGCGCTGCACGCGGCGCGCGCGTTCGACGAGGACGCGCTGATGCGGCTTGCCGTGCGCCGGGGCGAGCTGATGCGGGAGGGCTCCGGCGTCATGATCGCGCTCGAGGCAAGCGCGGACGAGGTGTCGGACCTCCTCGAGCGCCAACGGATCGGTGCGGCGTGGATCGCCAACCACAACGGTCCGCGCCAGGTCGTGGTGGCCGCAACCGCCGAGGCGGGCGCGCGGGTGCACGAATACGCCGCCGCGGCGGGGATGGCCGCGCGGACGCTCGACACCTCGGCCGCCTTCCACAGCCGCCTGGTCGCATCGGCGACCGAGCCGCTGCGGGAATTCCTGTCCGGGGAGACGGTTCGCGCGCCGCTGCTCGACGTGTACGGGAACGCGGCGGCAGCGGTGCATCCGGTGGAGCCTGCCGAGATCCGGCGGGCGGTCGCCGACCACGTCGCCGCACCGGTGCGGTTCGCCGAGATGGTGCAGGCGATGCACGCCGACGGTGTGCGGATCTTCCTGGAAGTGGGGCCGGGTGGCGCGTTGACCGGCCTGGTCAAGGAAAATCTCGCTGATGGCCATGTGATCGGGCTCGACCGCGCGGGCCGCAACGGGGTGACCGGACTGCTCGACGCGCTCGGAAAGCTCTGCGCGCTGGGGGTACCGCTCGACCTGGACGGGTTGTGGCACAGCCCGTCCAAGCACGAACCCGCGAAACCGGTAATGCCCGTGCTGATCAGCGGGGCCAACCACGGCAGGCGCTACCCACCGAACCCGCAGTCGCCGCCGACCGTGCCCGCACCGGCGCTGTCCGGCTCCGCGTCCCAGGACGGCGAACCGCGGGAGGGCGGGACTCCGGACGGCGACACGATGCGCGCGGTGGCGCAAGCCCAGCAGGAGATCGCCCGCGCGCACGCTGCGTACCTGAGCATGGCCGAGAAGTCGATCGACGCGCTGACATCGCTGGAACCAGCAGCCGACCACGGTGCCGGACGAACCGCCGGGACCCCACCGGCCACCCGGACCACCTACCGGCCCGCATCGTCCGGGCAACCGGCGATGCCCGAGCCACCGGCGATGCCGGAGCCAGAACCTGCCGTGCGGGCCGAAAAGGTGCTGTCGGAACCGGTTGCGCCGTCCACACCAGCGGTCGTCCCGGCCCCGGCTCCCGGCGCCGCGCGCAACGTCGGCGAATTGGAGCCGCTGGTGCTGAACGCCGTCGCCGAGAAGACCGGGTATCCGGTGGAGATCCTGGCACCGCACATGGAGCTGGAAGCCGACCTCGGCCTGGATTCGATCACCCGCGCGCAGGTCCTGGCGGTCCTGCGCCCGATGTTTCCGCAACTGGAAGCGATGGACCGGGAACGGCTCGCTCCGCTGCTGACCTTGCGCACGCTCGGCGAGGTCGCCGACCGCTTGCGCGAGCTGCTGGACGCACCCACCGGCCCTGTCGTCAGCGGCCCCGACCAGACGATCCACCGGCACGTGCAGACCTTGCGCCGCTCGCCCGCACCGGGCAGACCTTCGGAAGACATCGGGAGCCTGCTGATCACCGACGACGGCGCCGGAATCGCCAAGGAGACAGCACGGCTGCTCGGCGCCCGCGGCGTCCGCGCGCAGGTGGCCACCGCGGCTGACCTCGCCGCACCGGACGCCGCCGGTTTGGTGTTCCTCGGGGGACTCGCCGAGGTCGATTCCGCAGACGATGCACTGGCCGTCCAGCGCGACGCCTTCCGAGCCGCGCAGGCGATCGCGCCGCGGATGCGAGCCGAAGGCGGTGTGTTCGTCACCGTGCAGGACACCGGCGGCGGTTTCGGCTACCGCGCCGCGCAGCGGCCCTGGCTCGGCGGCCTTGCCGCGCTCGCCCGCACCGTCCGCTGGGAGTGGCCGCTCGCCTCGGTCAAGGCCATCGACTGCCGACGCGGGGAGCGGGCAGCGGAGGAAGTCGCCGCGGCCATCGTCGACGAACTGCTCACCAGAGGCCCGGACCTCGACGTCGCGCTCGGCGCGGACGGAACGCGGTGGACGCTCGACCTCACCGAGGCGTCGGAACCGGTTGCGGCCGGGGACTTCGGCGCGGACCCGGTGATCGTCGTGTCGGGTGGGACCGGAACCGTCACGGCGGCGGCCCTGCGCGAGCTCGGCTCCCGCCACCGGGCGCGCTTCGTGCTGCTCGGCCGTGGCTCCGCCCGCGAGGTGGAGGGGCTGGACCAGGTCCACTACGTGCGGGCCGACGTCCGCGATGTCGAAGCAGTGCGGACGGCGCTCGCGGAGGTGCGGGCGCAGTGGGGTCCGATCACCGGCGTCATTCACGCGGCCGGGGTGCTGGCCGACCGGCGCGTGGAGGACAAGACCGAGGAGCAGTTCGACGCCGTGTTCGGCACCAAGGTCGACGGCCTGCGGGCACTGCTCGAGGCCACCAGCGAGGACCCGTTGCGGCTGCTGTGCGTGTTCTCGTCCGTCGTCGCGGCGACCGGGAACGCCGAGCAGTGCGACTACGCGATGGCGAACGAAACCCTCAACCACGTGCTCGCCGCCGAGCAGCGCGCTCGGCCGGACGCGGTGGTCCGCTCGCTGCTGTGGGGGCCGTGGGAAGGCGGCATGGTCACCCCCGAGCTGGCCGAGGTGTTCCGGCTCGGCGGTGTCGACTTGATACCCCTGCACGCCGGAGCGCGGGCCTTCGCCGGGGAGTTGACCGCGACTGCGGACGATCCTCGCGTGCTGATCACCGCCGGCCGCTCGCTGGCGCGTCTCGGGGAGGTCGCCGATGGCTGACCCGGACCACTTCGAGGTCATGCCCCGCGCTCCGCGGTTGCACCAGCTCCCGTCCGCGCCGGCGAGCGCCGCGGAGCTGATCTCCGAACAGCTGCGGGTGGCCACCGACCTCAACGAGCGCTTCCTCGCAGCCCAGGGAAGTCTTCGCGCTCGAGGGCCCGCGCCCACCGCCGAACCGGCCCGCACGGCGCAGTCCGCGGTCGAGCTTGACGGCTGGTACGTCGACCGGGCGGGCCGGATGATGGGCGGAGCCGTGCTGGACGAACTGCTGGCAGTGTGGCCACAGCGCGAAGGCGCGTTCGACGGTGAACTCGTCTTCCACCACGCCTTGCCCGCACCGGGTGATCAGCTGCTGAGCTCGTTGACCGCCACCGGAGCGGCGCTGCAGGGCGGTGTGCACGGCTACTTGTCGTTGCATGGCAGCCTGTCGGACGACCTCGACCTGAGCCTCCCGCCCGAGCACCGGGGCGCGGCCTTCGATGCCGATGCGGTCACGGCTTTCGCCGAGGGGCGTCCGGCCGACTGCTTCACCGGCCCGGAGTGGGAGTTCACGCGCGCCCACGTCCGAAGCCCCGGACTCGGGTCGCGACGCGCCCTCCTCCTTCGTGAAGTCATTTCGTTCGCTCCCGACCTCGCGCTCACCGCGATCGGCCGCACCCCGCCGAATGAGTGGCGGTCACCAGCCGCGCTGTTGGAAGGCGGGCTCCAAGCGATGGCGTTCCAGCTCACCGCGACCGGTGCCACGGTCCACCGCGACGGCTGGCGGTTCGAGCCGCTGCCGGACGCACCCGTCCGCCTCCGGTCGCTCCTCAACACCCCCGGCGGAACGCCCCGGTACCACCTCACCGTGCGATCACTTGCCGGCACGACCGCGCGAGCGGACCTGGTCTGCACCATCGACGCCCAGGTGGTGCTCTGCGCCGAAGGACTCGCGGTCCACCTCGTCGCGGACACGCCCCTGGAGCACTGGCAACTCCTCGGCCCACCCGCGGTTCAGCGCACCGGCGATCCGGTTCCGCTCAGCGCGCTCGCCGGACTTCGCGGCCACGAGGACCCGGCCGCCGCGACCACGGGCCGGACTCGTCTCGACCACGCGGCGATGCTCACCGCAGCATGGGGGAGGAGGACTGAGCTCTTCCCCGGTGCCGGCGACGACGCGTTCCGGCTGCCGGGCCCGCCGTACCTGTTCATCACCAGGGTCGCCGAGCTGTCGGCGGTCTCGGGAGACGTCCGGCCCGGCAGCCACCTCGTCGCCGAGTACGACGTCCCCGAACACGTGTGGTTCCGCGAGCAGAGCGGGACGGTGCCGGTCGCGGTGCTCATGGAGGCCGCGCTGCAGCCCTGCGGTTTCCTTGCCGCCCTGATGGACGACGCGGCGGCCGACGGGCAGCAGCGGATCCGCAACCTGGACGGCCGGCTGTCAGCGGTCCGCGAAGCGCCCCCGGACATCAGCACGTTGCGCACCGCGGTCGAGTTCACCGGGCTGGATCGCTGGGACGGCACGGCGATCGAGACGTTCCGGATCAGCTGCGAGGCCGACGGCGTCATCGTGCTCGAAGGCACTGCGGTCTTCGCCGTGACACCCGCGGACCAGCTGACAGCCCGGACCGGTCTGCCGGTGACGGACGCGGACCGCGACCGCCTCGCCATGACCTGCGATCGGCCCGGCATCGACCTGCGATCCCGTCCCGCGCGCTTCTTCGGGCGGGCCGCCCGCCTGCCCGGTCCGATGCTGCTGATGCTCGACCGGCTCACCGGATACTGGCCTGACGGCGGCTCGGCCGGGCTGGGGCGGCTGCGAGCCGAGTGCGATGTGCGGGCCGACGCCTGGTACTTCAAAGCGCACTTCTTCGGAGACCCGGTGCAGCCCGGTTCGCTCGGTGTCGAAGCGATGTGCCAGTTGCTGTCCTGCTACCTGATCGAGCGCGGTGTCGGCGACGGTTTCCGCTTGGAGCCCGTCGTCCCCGGCGCGTGGACCTACCGCGGCCAGGTCGTGCCGTCCGACGCGCTCGTCACCATCGAACTGGACGTGCTGGAGGTCGAGTTGGAGCCCGGCGGCGGGCACGCGGAAGCCGAGGCTTGGCTGTGGGTGGACGACCGCAAGATCTACCACGTCCCCCGGCTGCGGGTCCGCGCGCTGCCAGGCGCACCCGATTCACCATCCATTGTGGATACCGTGCTGGACCCGCGGGCGGACGTGTGGCTGGCGGATCACTGTCCTACCTGGACAGTCCCTGCGGTCCCGCTGATGTCCACCGCCGACGTCCTCGCCCGTTGCGCCGGAGACCGCGCCGGTCGTCCGGTACGGGTGCTGCGCGATCTGAGCGTGCAGCGATGGCTGCCCGTCACCACCCCGGTCCGGCTTCGCGCGAGCTGCACCGGCGAGGAAGGACGGCTCGCGGTCTGGCACGAAGCGGGCTCGCTGTCCAGGTTCGTTCCGGTGGCCACCACGACGGTCGGCTTCGAGCCGCCGATCCGCCCGGCTCGCTTCGCCCCGCTGGCGGATCCAGTGGACGTGCCGGATCCGTACGAGAACGCGAACCTTTTCCACGGTCCGAGCTTCCAGCACCTGACGGCGCTGCGGATGGGCTCGACCGGTTCCAGCGGCGTCCTCGACGCCGAACGCGGCTCGGTGCCCCGCGGCGCGCTGCACCAGGGGCTGCTGGACGCCGCCTTGCACACCATTCCGCACGACGAACTGCACCGGTGGGAGCCGGCCGTAGGACCCGCGCGGCTGGCGTTCCCGCACCGGCTGAACCACCTCGCCGTGTTCGATCCGCTGCCGGACCACGGCGAGATCGAGGTCGAAGCACGTCTCGTGGGCGCGCTGCCGGACGACCTCGTCGCGATCGACATCCAGATGTGCCGGGGAGAACACGTGCTGGTCGCCTTCCAGGTCGTCGTCATGCACGTGGCGGCCGGGCCGCTCGCCGCGGTGTCCGCTCCGGAGCGCCGGGCCTACCTGCGCGACGCCGTGCCCGACTCCCGCCTCTTGCTGACCGGTTCCGACGGCGTGCTGCGAAGGCGCGATGTGGAACGCAGCGACGCGCTGCCGGGGACGGCCAACGTCGTCTACGGCCTGCCCGCCGGTACCCGCGCCGCGGACTGGCTTCCGCACATCGCCGTCAAGGAGCACATCGCGCGCGCCACCGGCGTTCACCCGCGCACCGTCGAGGTCACCGGCCTCGAGGACGTCAGCTGGGACGACGACTCCGCCACCGTGAGGACCCCATGATCCTGATCACCGGAGCCTCCGGTGCCGTCGGCTCCGCCCTGCTGCGCGAGCTGGACGGCGTCGACGAGGTCATCGCGCTCACCCACAACAAACCGGTCGGCACCAGGTCGGTGCGCGGCGACGTGACCCGGCCCTGGCTCGGGCTCCACCCGGCCGACTACCGCGACCTCGCGGCCGAGGTCGACGTGATCGTGCACTGCGCGGCGGCGGTCAACTTCTCGGCCTCGCACAAGCACTTGCACCGGGTCAACGTCGTCGGCACCGGTCACGTCCTGCGGTTCGCCGAGGACGCCGGTGCCCGTCTCGTGCACGGCTCCACGGCGTTCGTCGCTCGCGCGGGCGACGGAACTCCCTTCGACGCGTACGCCGCCACGAAGGCCGCCGGTGAGACCCTGGTCCGCGAATCCGGCTTGCCCGCCTGCATCGCCCGCATCTCCACCGTGATCGGTGACTCCCGGACCGGCGACATCCCGCGGCTGCAGGCATTCCACAACCTGCTCGGCTTCGCCCTCTCCGGCCGGCTTCCGTTCCTGCCTTGTACGCCCGGCACCCGCGTCGACCTCGTTCCTCGGGACGCCGTCGCTGGTGCGCTGGCCGCTCTCGCCCACGACCATCACGCGCACGGCGAGCGCTGGATCACCGCCGGCCCCGCCGCCTTGCCGATCGACCGCGTCATCGACATCGCCTGCGACGTCGCTGCCGTCCGCGCCGAGTACGACGAAGACCTCCGCGGCCTCGACCAGACGATCTTCCGCACTCGCCTCATCGACTCCGCCACGGCGGCCACAGTCATCAACGCCGTCCTGGCCCGCACCTCCAGCTCTGCGACACCCAGCATCATTCAGCGCGCCGCCGACCTGATGATCGCCTTCGACGATGCCGAGCCGTTTCCCACCTCGCTGGGCCGAATCACCTCCGGGCCGCCTGCGCTAACCGTCGAATCGAGCGAGACCGCCCTGCGCCACCAGATCGACTACCTCGCCGAACTGCCCCGGGAGACGTGGGAGCTTTCGTGACCGGCTCCGGCCGGTCGAGCGATGATCGTCATCGGCAACTGGGAGGACGACCTCGACACGGAAAGGGTCGACAGCGTCCTGCGCGCCTCGACCGCCGAGCGCGAACAGAGCGAAGCCGAGCACGACGCGACCGAATCCCACGACACCGACCGGCCCGCCACACTCGACACGAGCACCGAACCCCGCCGTCATGGCCATACCAGCACTCGGAACCGCCCGCCCGGTGAGCCGAAGGACCGCTATGTCCGCGAAGACCACCTGCTAGTAGAGGTGGCGGCCACGATGACGAAATTGGCCATGGCCTGTCCGGCACTGTCGTCCGAGGGCTGTGCTGACGACCTCGCCCGGGTTCCTGCGCGACAGGGGAACATTGTCATCATCTACACCCAGGAAGGCGCGGTCGTGACAGCCGACCGGGCCTGACCAGTGACAACGACGTCACTTGTCTATGGGGTAACAATGTGTCCGAACTCCAGTCCCGCTGCGTGGCGGATCCGCGCAAAGCGCGTCTTCATGCCTCGATCGTAGCGTGGGGTTCGCGGGTGTTGTGCAAGGTCGTTTCATTCATCGGCGTGTGCACTCGGGAGTCGCTGGGTGCGTCGGTGGCTGGTACCCGCGCCTGCTGCCGACGACCGGATGATCGCGCTGTCCTTGCGGTATCGCCGTGCTCTGTGAGCTGGACTTTCTCACGTCACAGCGGTGGGCGAGGGGTGAGCTCGGTACTCGCTCCACACCTGCAGGTCCGTGCTGATCGATCTTGTTCCTGTCGAGATGACAAAATTCCGTAGTAGGGTCGGTGGATGGCTCACGTCTCCCGTGCCAGGCAAAAGGTTGCGGTGACCGCCGACCTGGTGATCCTGACGATCCGTGAAGGCCGTCTCTGTGTGCTTCTCGTCGAGCGCGCCGGGGAACCGTTCGCAGGTTCCCTCGCGCTGCCCGGAGGCTTCCTGCGCGGTGCCGAGAGCTTGGAGGACGCCGCAGCACGCGAGTTGGCCGAGGAGACCGGGATCGCAGCTGCGAAGCTTTACTTGGAACAGGTAGGGGTCTACTCGGAACCTGGCCGTGACCCGCGCAGCCCACGAACGATCACCTGCGCGTTCCTCGCCGTCGCTCCCGACCTGCCTCTGCCGGTACCGGGGTCCGATGCGCGTGCGGCGGACTGGTATCCGGTCACAGAGGCCCGCGCGACCCGGTTGGCGTTTGACCACGATCGGATCCTGGGCGAGGCGATCGAGGCAGCTCGGGACAAGTTGCAGTTCACCAGCTTGGCGACAGCTTTCTGCGGTGAAGAGTTCACGATCGGTGAACTCCGCGAGGTCTATGAGGTTGTGTGGGATGTGGAGCTGGACCGGCCGAATTTCCACCGCAAGGTCACCGATGCAGACGGATTCGTGGTCCCAACCGGTGGTCGACGCCCTGCAACCACTGGTCGCCCCGCCGCCGTCTACCGCGCTGGGCCGGCGGAGCTGCTGATCCCACCGATGATGCGGCCATCCGCTACCAAGCTGTGATCGGAACGCGCCGGAGGCGCGATCCCCGTTTTCGGGTTCGCGAACGAGTATCCGGCGAGAGCACCGCCGACCACCGCGCCTGCGAGGAAGGCCGCGACGACGGTGCGCACTACCAGGCGTAATGAGCAGTGGATCTTCATGCTGCACCTCTTTTTGTCATGATGACTTTTACGTTGATTTCCGAGAGTTGCACCATCACGGCTTCCTGTCAATGCAACAAAAAGGGGGCGCTAGGACCTTCTGCCGACTGGCTTACAGCACGGTGTAAGACCGGCGATCGCGGGCGGCGAGTGCCGCCCGCGTGCGGCATCAGTGGCGGTAGCCACTAGCGCCCCTACCGGCCGCTCGCGCGGCGAGCCGCAGGGAATGGCTTAACGGGCGCGCAGGAGCGCAGGATGCAACAACGTCGCAGGGCCGCAGCGGTAGAGTGCCGCCGGACGACCGCCGTATCGGGTTGTACGCTCCCCGGTCGGCACCAGGAAGTCAGTGACGCTCGTGATCTTGCGATGGAAGTTCCGCGGATCGAGCTGCTGTCCCCAGATTATCTCGTAGATCCTGCGCAAGTCGGTCATCGTGAACTCGGCCGGGCAGAACGATGCCGCCAGTGTCGTGTATTCGATCTTGCTACGCGCTCTCTCGACCGCATCCTGGATGATCCGGACGTGGTCGAACGCCACCTCCGCCGAACCTTCCAGCGCCTTCTTGACGGGCGTCCACGCCGCACGGCGGGCATCGCCCCCCGCCACTGGGTCGGGCAGATCGGGAACGAATGCCAGGTAGCAGATCGAAATCACCCGTCGCCGCGGATCCCGCCCCGGCGCGCCGTACGTGCGCAGCTGCTCCAGGTGCAACACCGCGGGCGTGAGTCCGGTCTCCTCGGATAGCTCGCGGGCCGCCGCCACGTCGATGTCCTCGGCGTC
This sequence comes from Saccharopolyspora galaxeae, assembly GCF_016526145.1. Classification (GTDB taxonomy): domain Bacteria; phylum Actinomycetota; class Actinomycetes; order Mycobacteriales; family Pseudonocardiaceae; genus Saccharopolyspora_C; species Saccharopolyspora_C galaxeae. The sequence continues at coordinate 239,708 of NZ_JADDUE010000011.1, read as the reverse complement.
GTCGAACAGGAATCCGCCGGGAAGCGCGAGCATCCCGGCGTAAGGCTCGATACCGCGCTCGACAAGCATAATCTGCAGCGCTTCGTCACGAACTGTCAGCACGGCCAGGTCGACCGCCACCGCGACATCGGGGATCGTCCAGCTGTCCTCGACCATTGCCCGGCACCCCCGGACGCGCTAGCAACAAGTGCAGATCCCGCGCGGACGTCTGTCCACAAAGAACAGCCTACTAGGCGGCTTTGGAGCCGCTCGCGGTGACTTATCGTCATGTTGACGATAATGGTCGCACTGGGCTAGCGTGCGTCTCGCCGCAGCGACCGGCGCTTCCGGCCCGCATCGAGAGCCGGAAGCGCACAGATCGGCATCCAGGTCGCGCGAGCAGTCCCGGCTGAGCATCTGAGCAGGACACGACATTTCCACTCGTCGAGGAGTAGATATCGTGATCGTGATCTTGACGGCTTTAGAGATCGAATACGCGGCGGTGCGCGAGCACGTGGCGAACTGCCGCTTACACGAGCACCACAAGGGCACGCTCTTCGAAGTGGGCGAGCTCAGGGCTCGCCCAGAGCAACAGGTGGCCCTGGCGTCGTTGGGGATGGGAAACACCAACGCAGGAGTGCTGACCGAGCGGGCCATCAACGAGTTCCGGCCCAGCGCGTTGCTGTTCGCCGGTGTCGCCGGTGGGCTTCGAGATTGGCTCAAGCTGGGAGACGTCGTGGTGGCCAGCCACGTCTACGCGTATCACGGTGGGAAGAGCCAGGACGATGGATTCCGGGCCAGACCGCGGTCCTGGGACACTCCCCACAGGATCAGTCAGACCGCGAAGCACATCTCTCGCGGACCCGATTGGCGCCGCTCTCTTCCGGCGGACGGCGAGTCCGCGAATGTCCACTTCGGACCCATTGCGGCCGGCGACGTCGTCCTCAACTCGCGAACCTCGCCGCTGGCCCGGCAGTTGGACGAGCGTTACAACGATGCGATCGCCGTGGAGATGGAAGGTGCGGGCGTCGCGCTCGCTGGCCATCTCAACGAAGGGACGCAGACGGTCACGGTGCGTTCGATCAGTGATCCCGCGGACGGCACCAAGGAGACCACTGACGCGGCCGGATCGCAGACGCTCGCCGCACGCAACGCGGCGGCCTTTGCTATTGCGCTTACCGCCAGGCTCGACGATCGCGGAGACGATGATGCCTCCCGCCGCGACGGTCCAGCCCGGCCTTCCCCGTTCTCTGCGCCGGTGCTGATGGACAATGCTCGGGCCGTCCAGGTGACCGGAACCCATTACGGGTCGAGCCACTTCGGTACTGCGTTCTTTGGGGGCGACTCGTGACCGGTCCGGAGCAGGCGAATCCCGAGGCGTGGCCGAACAGTCCGACGGCGGCTGGCAATGCGCACGTCGGCCAGATGAGCGGTGTGCACAACGGGGACACTGCGTTCCACTACGGCGATACCACATACCACATCAACCAGGACGACCCCCCGGAGGTCAAGGAGGAAGTCGCACTGCGACACCTCGACGGCGGCACGCCCCGCCCTGCGGAAGAGGTACTCAAAGGTCTACTGCGGACAGGACACGCAACCAGCAAGCTCGCCTACTACTACGCGCTCGCGGTCTTCAGCGAACGATCTCTCACCGAGGTCGGCGAGTCGGTTCTCCAGGAGTTCGACATGGCGCGCAAGACAGCGGCCGGATTCGGACGGGACGGCTGGCGGGATGCGATCGACGTCGTGCAGGAGCTCGTGCACCGGGCGTGGAACGACGATGCGGCGGACTCATCCGAGCCACAAGCGAAACCGTCGTGGGAGGCCCAATTCAACGCACTGGACCCGCGGAGACGCAACGAGATCACCCGGCACCTCGGTCTCATCGTCGACGGTGTGGTGCAGGAGTACCTCGAGGAATCCGAAACGGACCGGATCTTGCACGAACGGATGCAACCAGACCGCGCCGGACGTGCCTGGAAGTTCTTCGAACCCGATCCCGCCCACCCGGTGCCGTTCACTCGTGGGCGCACCCTGATCCCTGCCGAGACGCGACTGCGCGCCTGGGGCGGGGCGTTTGCTGCGCTGTGCGGGCTCCTCGGCCTGGTTCCATCACTGGCGGGGCTCGATGGGCTGTTCGCGGCGGTCGTGCTGGGATGTGGTGGGTACCTGGCCTGCCGCTACGAACTGATTTGCACGGAGTCCGCGTTCCTAATTGCTCGGAAGGACGATGAATTGGCCGCCGAGGTCCCGCAGGGGCCTCCGCAGTCGCCGGGGCACTGGGTCACGACCAAGTTCGTCGAGGAGATCCATCGACGGGTTGACGCGAGATTCACAGCACACCGCCCGCACGTCGCGGGCAATTGGGCGACAGTGAGCCGTTGCATCCGGGCACGCCTCACCTACCGGCTTGCTTCCCTCCATGGGAACCGCAGGCTCGATCCGGAGCAGCTCGACTGGCTGATCGACTGGCACGCACGAGACTGCAGCCGCCGGTGGGCGAACGGAACCCTCTTCGGTTACCGCACGAAGCTCGCTCCGCCGCGGCGCGCGGTGCTGCTACGGAGGTGCGGTATCGCGGCGTCCGCGTCGGGACTGCTTGTTCTCGTCGGCGCGGGGGTCGTCCTGCCTGCGTTCATGGTCGGCGTAGGCGGCTACTTCGCGGTGGTCAACTTCGTGACCATCGTGGCCACGCGCCGCACAGACGCAGCCCAGGAGGCAGAGGATGCGGCCTTGTTCGAGAAGGAGCTCCAGGAACACCGGCGATGGATGCAGGTACTCGCGGACCGGCCGGACGACCCGGAGATGGGGCGCTGGCTCGATCTGGACAAGGCGTACTTGAAGAAGGCCGCGTTGAAAACCTGCGCCTTGACCGTGCGCGACCTGATGGAATACGCCCTGACTATCGAAAAGATGCCGAAGGCACGACAGGCAGCGGTCCCTGGCGGACCGCCACGCTGTGACCATTATGCGGTGAAGATCTTCCTGCTCACCCGCGGCGGTGTCCGTCTGGTCGAGTTCGATTTCGACTTCCTTACCGGGAAGCGTTCCGGCGAGCTGCGGAACGGCTTTCGGTACCATGCGCTGACGTCGGCCACTGTCACCGAAGCGGGCGTTCGCGCCGCCTCCCCGAACCGGTATTCGGTCGAGCAGGGCGTCGGCGACTTGGAAAGCGTGCGCCTGCGCAGCCGTGCGCTGCGGTTGAGCCTGAACAACGGAAACGATATCGACGTGATCGTGAACAAGTTCAACCGGCCTCGTGACCTCGGCGTCGTCAGCGAGGACGATCTGCGGGCACGGGAGCTGCACGTCGCCGGTGTTTCAACCACATTGCAGATTTTGGAGGCTGTGGCGTCTGAGGGGAACAGTTGGATGCAGCGGGAACAGGAACGCAGGAGCCGGATTCGGCGACGAAGGCGGGACATCGACTTCGGCGGTCTCGAAGGTTGACTCACGTCCGCAGTGGACTGAGCAAGGCCGAGCAGACCCCGAGCTGGGCTCGTGTCCCTCAGTCCAGTTGGACGTAGATGTAGGTACGGATGCACCGTCCGAGTTCGAGGGTGTTGTGCAGCGCCTGCTTCGCCGAAGATCCCGCGACGATCAGGGACGTGTCCAAAACGGACGGGCTGCACGGCATGTGCGGCATTCTTCGCGAGGAGGCGTCCCTGACGCTGCATACCCTATGCAACCCCAGTGCCCTGCCAGTCCGGTGGCGGTTGGATCGGCGTAGCGGGTCTGAAGGTCGGACCGCTCGGTCACCACGATACCGAGCCCAACGCCAGCGCGGACGAGCTCACGCGCTTCCTGACCTGTGCGCGTAGAGGCGCGTCCATTCGGGTGGAGGGTGATTGGCGCCGTGTCATCGGGTGCGGTCGGGTGCGTTTCGAGTATCGGCAGGGTGGTGGTTGGGATGTGAGGTGTGGTGTGTCGGGAGTCGAGGATCGAAGCGTGATCGAGCAAGCCGTGGGGCGGCGACGGCGACAAGGGCGACCTCGGGAAAGCGCCCGTGCGCTGGGGTTGCGTTTTGCGTTTTACGGTCGGATGTCGACGACGGAGTTTCAGGACAGGCGGACGTCGTCGGGGGTGGCAGCGTGAGGTGGCCGAGGATCTGGTCGCCGAGCATGGCGTGATCGTGGCCGAGTACTTCGACGTAGGGTGTTCTCGTCGGCTGTCGTGGCTGAAACGTCCGTCTGCGGCGGCGTTGCTCTGTGAAGCCGCTAGCGATGGTCGTGGTTTCGACGCGGTTGTGGTGGGGGAGTACGAGCGGGCGTTTTCCGGGGGCCAGTTCCACGCTGTGTTGGGGATGTTGGGGCGGTGTGGGGCGTCGGTGTGGTTACCGGAGGCAGGTGGCCCGGTGGATCTGGACGATCCGGCGCATCGTGCGTTGATGCTCATGCTGGGGGCTCAGTCGCGGCGGGAGGTGTTGCGTGCGCGGCATCGGGTGTTGGCGGCGATGCAGGAACAGGCCCGTTCACAAGGCCGGTCCCTGGGTGGCAGGCCACCGTTCGGATATCGGTTGGCGGCTGCGGGTCCGCACCCGAATCCCGCACACGCAAGGTGGGGCCGCACGCTTCAGAACCTCGAACCCGACCCTGCTACCGCGCCGTGGGTGGCCTGGATCTTCCAGCGGAGAGCGAGAGGTCACAGCGCGGCCCGTATCGCCCGAGAGCTCAACGAGCGGGGTGTGCCGTGCACTTCGGGTGCGGACCGTGCGCGGAATCCGCACCGGCGGTCACACGTGTGGATCGTGCGCACTGTGATCGGGACTCTGGAGAATCCTCGCTACACCGGGCGGCAAGTGTGGAACCGGCGCGGCACTGCACGGCACAGCCGCGGCGATCCCGATCCCGGAGGCGACCCGGCAGTGCAGGACTGGGCGATTTCGGACAAGCACGCGCATCCGGCTCTCGTGGACGACGCGACCCTTTCTCCGCAGTCCAGGGCATGCGCGCGCCCAGGAGATCCCATGATGGCGGCACCCGCAGCTACGCGCTGGCCGGGCTGGTGACATGTGCGGCGTGCCGGCGGCGTATGGACGCACATTGGGTCCACAACCGTGCCGGATGTCGCTGTCGCCACGGGCACAGCAGCGCGCGTACCCGTTCACCGGAAGCGCCGAAAAACCTCTATGTGCGCGAAGACCACCTGCTCGCAGGAATCCAGGAGCAACTCCCGGGCGCCGCGCACGGCAGCGACACCGCACTGGTCGACCATCTCCAAGCGCACGGACTCGTGATCGTCTGCTTCGCCGCAACCTGGACCATCGAACCCGCTGCGACTCCGCGCACGCGAGGACCGGAGCCCGAGCAGGGGAGCCAACTCCCGCTGACCTTCCCAACCCCACTCCCGTGGGGTAAGTGAGTGTCCGAGGGCGAGTTGCGCACTAACCACACGCATCGAGCTGTCGGTGACCGAGTCTCGGCGCGGTTAAGCGGCTGTCCCGTCTGTCCGAGCGGATTCGATGCAGAGGACGCGGAGCGGGACTTTGATGAGCTGCTTTGACGACTCCGCGGCCGGCGACACGGGACACCCGGCGGGCTAGTTCCGGGTGCTGGCCGAGCACTGGGCACTGCTCAGCCAGCTCGGTGATGTGACCGAAAAAAACTGGTGTGGACCAATGAATCCGCCGTTGGTCAGTGGCGGGCCGGCAACCCAGTGCTAACCGAGGCGATGAGCGCCTACTACCGGGCACGCTGGGAACCTCGGGCATCCAGCACCGCCCGCCTGATCGGAGGCCAAGGGTTTGGTGGGGCGGACAAATGCTGCAGGGTGGCGCTGCGGTCGGTCGATGCCCCGGTGGAACGCTGCGACCTATCCGACTACGACCGCCTGCTGGACGAGCCCAGCACGGGCGGCCATGAGGAGGTGTCGCGTGATGCCTGCCGCACGACTGCACCGGAACGCAACGTGTCCTCGGAGATCACTTTCCCCGCGCCTGCCCTGAAGATACCGTCGCGCTACCCGGCGCCGTGGAACGCTTGGCGGAGCGGGTACGAGCGAAAAGCTGAGCACGGGCACGGGCTTTCGGGAGAACAGCCGAACGGCAGTGCAGTCCGCTCGGGCTGCCGCTCATGAGCACGTTGGCCCCGGCCGATGGTATTGCTATGCCCACCCAGTCATCGCCGGACTGCACGCCGCGGAGTCGATCAGTACCTGGTATCCCTTGCACCAACAGGCGCACAGAGCTCGGAGATTGCTGTTCACCAGCATGTGGCCACGGTGCCTATTGATCGCGCATAGTCACATTGATCCCCAGCTCGCGTGTGGTCGCAGCCAGTTTGTCGGCTGCTTCAGCATCGAGAACCAGCTGCAAGGTCCCCTGCGCGTAAGAGACCTTGTTCTCGTCGAGAACGGAGTAGAGGACTCGGAAGACCTGCGCGAGGCCGTCCGTCTTGTCTGGATTATCCAGCAAGGCGCCGACCAGCGGGAAGGATACGTACTTCTCCGTCGCTGCGGTGTTCTCGTCCTCTCCGTCTGCTTCTGTGGGCTCCGGCGTGTAAGGAGCCCTGGTGTTTCGCCCCCCGCGGACTGCGGCGCCCGCTCCGCCAGGACTCGCTGAACCGCTAGACAGGTCTGCCCCTTCGCTCTCGGCCTCTGCCCGGGGCTTGGCCAATCGCAGTCCCATAGAGGAGAGGTTGACCTGTGCGGGGTCGGTAACCTCCACGTCGTTGCCGTTGGCATCGACGATGCACAGGTCGCCAGCCTGGACGGCTTGATAGATGGCGTGCTGCAGGTCGGTGTCACCGGCGTAGAGAAGTGGCAACCGCGGTGTTTTCCAGAAGGCGTCGCGGATCTCCGGAAGGGGACGTCCGTAGTCCTGCTCGCGGAGATTGTGCAGGAGAGCTTTGGCAGTGAACTGGCTGTTGTTGAACGCTTTTTCGCGATCGACGAGGGCCTTCCACACCAGCGTGCCGTCCAGGGCGGTGTGGTGGTCGTCGTCGAAGTTGATCTGATCGAGGGAGCGATCCGCGAATGGATCCGGCTGGTACACGTACACCACGTGCTGGTACGCGCGTCGTATGGCCTTCTCCAGCTGGCTCTTGGCATCTGCGAGCTCGCGCTTCCCGGTAGCCTTGAGCTCGTCATCGCTCTCCACCTCGGGCGTCTGTAGCGCACGCAGCCGAGCGAGATACTCGTTCGCCATAACCCGAGCGTGCGTGCGGCGCTGTGAGTTAGCCGCGGCAAAAACAGCTGAAGAGGCCCACTCGACGGGTTGCCGGTTACTGCCGTCCCCCAGACCCGTCGCTGCGGTGAGCGCCTCCATGGTAGCCCGCTCGGTGCCGTTCCTCAGCGAAAACTGTGCGGGGTCGAGAAGTACAAGCCGCGTGGTACGTGCGTCGTCTAGCCCTGCCGTTGCAAGGACTTCAGCAGCGGGGCGGGACACGTCAGCCGTGACGAAAATCTTCTTCTTGAAGGGGCCGGAGTTGGAGAGATTCTCGGCGAACTCAGCGATGACCGCGTCTCGTTCCGAGCCGCGGCCTTCTGCCGCTGCGGCCTCTGCCTCACCGATGATCGACCGCTTGATGTTGTTGACCAGCATCCGGTAAGTGAGCTTCGTCGAGAGATAGTACCGAGCCGGCTTGTTGTTGCCGTGCCCAGGGACAACCTCCACCGCACTCATGCCCAGGTCCTGGTGCACCACGTCTTCCACGACCCCGTCGGCGTCGGCAACGCCATAACGGGAGTCGGGCACCGTCGTGGCGGCCTTGACCTCGGGTGCCGAGGCGCCCCGTCGGCCGCCGGGGCGGACGCCTACCACGCTGGTGAGGAAAATGTAGGTAGCAGCCCGTTCACTTGCCCGCGGGTTCGACTCGGACCAACCCACAAGTTCATCCCGGCCACGGTCCAGACGTCGTGCTGCTCCATCGTCGTCGCCCTGGTTGACGATCTCAATCTCCGCAAGGGACCGGAAGTTCGCGATTGTCCGCGCGTCGCCCACCAGACCCGACCCCAAAACAGCTTCCCTGACGTTGTTGTCGGACAGAGGCAGGTCACCCGGCCCGATAAGCGCCGGAACCCAGTGGCCTGCCTGGCCGCGCTGCTGCTGTGCGAAGACAGTGGCGGCGAAGACCCGGATCGTGGAGCGGACCCGCTGGAACCCGGAGACCTGTGCCCACTCTTTCTCCGCCAGATGCATTAGCTGCGGGTGGAAGGGGTAGGTACGTGCAACCTCGGAGGCGAAGTTGTCGCGCCACGGCGCGGGGAAAGCTTCCCAGACATGTCGGGACCATGCCCGATCCGCCAGAACGGATTCGTACGCCTCTGCAGTGGAAGCGACTACTTGGCTCGAGGGCATCTGCTCGAACAGACGCCGTCGAAGAATAGCGGAAAAATCGTCGCTCGTCGTGACAGTGGCAGACATACCGTTACGCTCAAGCAGGCCATGCAGGTCTGCACGGCGTTCCTTGGCTACCTCGCCGAGAGACAGAGCATCGGAATCGATCATCACAACGATCATGGCAACATTCGGGAGATCGTTGGATGCATCTAGCAGAGCCCGCAGGAAGGCCATGTCTTGGGCCGCGAGTTCGGGTTTATCGGCGCCGTCGAGCCCATTGCCGACATAGTCCATGATTTCATCGATCAGGATGAGCACCGGACGGTTCACTGCCCCGAGCGCCTCAACGATCTTGCTCTTGTCGTTGAAGTAGGGCGCGTAGTGCTCATACAGCGCGTAGTCCTTGGAGAAAAGCCGCCACAGAAAGCGCTCATAGAGGTTGGTGGCAGGACCATCGTATTGCTGGTCAGGCGCCCCCGGTGTCATGTTGTCGCAAGGAAGCACCACGACGTGTGGGTTGTTGAGGTCCGCAGGCAAGTCCCGGCCGAGGATGCTGCGCGCCTTGGCGAACACCGCCTGGCCAAGGTCGGTGCAGGCCAGCTCTGACGAAGAGGAAGCCAGGTGATAGCAGCCCACGCAGGCGTGGGACTTACCACCGCCCATCCCTTGGTCAAGCCGTGTGACCGATCGCGCCTTGAGATAGTCGTTACCACCGCCGAGGCGGATCGCGATCTCAGCCAAGAGGTCGACCAGCCGCCCCGTGGGATGCGTGATGTCACCATAGTAGGTGGGGTTGGCGTATTCCGGCCGCAGCGCTCCGGCCCCGTGGACCGCCTGGAACAGCGACATCTGCACGTCGTCGATCTGGCCGGATGCACTGATGATCTCGCGCCTGATCTTCAACGCCTGCCACCATGGCGTCATGCTCGCGCTGTTCACTGCGTGTGCGCTCCCTTAACGTTCTGCTCGGTCATCTGCAGATTCTTCGGCGTGTGGTAGGCAGGTGATATGCCGTCAGCGCAAGTTACAGTAGCTCCAGTTGCTGCCCGTCGGCCTGTCGCTTCTTCTCGGCCGAGTTTCTCGCCTGCACTGCGGTTCGGGCGGCGCTGCTGAGGCCGGTGCGGTTGCGCAGGATACGCGAGAACGCGATGGCATCCGGATCGGCGTCGGGCAGCTGTCCGGAGAGGAACCGCATGGTGGCCCACAGGTAGGTGTCGTCCGCGTCGCGGCCCGCTGCCAGCACAACCTCGCTGACCGCGGCCAAGCCGTCCTCGGACGCCTTGGCCATCGCGAGGACCACATCGATGACAGGAGACTCGGGAGTAATCACTGCCTTGAACTTCTCAGCCGTGACGAAGCGGCAGCCCTGACCCGCGTCAGGGGCCAGATCCCTCACTTCCGCCAGATCCATCGAAGCGGCTAGAACCTGCCAGCGCAGCTCCGACTTCGCTGTCACTTGCCGTCCATAGAGTCGGATCCACCACAGCGCAAAGCGCGTCCGGGCATCGAAGACTTCCAGCGGATGCTGATCGATATCAACTGCCATGGCCTCCTGAACAGCCTGGCGCGCAAGCGGAAGGAACGTGGCGACGTCCACCGGCTCAGCGCGCGAATCAAGGACCTGGCTATAGCGACCCACGGCTTCCATAGCGGGGCCTGCCGCCGCCATGAGCATGTCGGTCGGCGCGAGGCCGGACTTCTCCCACAGCCGGACTCGGGACGTGACCTCGTCCTTGACCTGGGCCTCGACCGCGGTCCTGCGCCCCTCGGGCCGGCCCGGTTGAGCAGGGCGGCAGGACATGGTGAGCGTAGTCTCGATATTGGCCTTGCCTTGGTGGCTTCCTGCTTCTGTGGTAGCCGGCCACGAGCCCGTCATCACGAGATTGGCCTGCGTGATGGCGGCCAAAAGGCGCTGCCAGACTTCTGGTTCCCCGTGTCCGAAGACAATGGTTACCAGACCGTCACGACGCACGACCCGGCGCATCTCCTGGAACGCTCGCGCGATGCTGGAGTCGTAGTGTTCCCGTGTTCTGTGCTCGTTCGGTGCCTCGCCTCGAACACGCTTGACGATGATCTCCTCGGCCTTATCCTGGGCGCCGCCTGCGTCGCTGGTGACCGATAGTTCTGGCCATGTAGCCGTCAAAGCACGTTTGACCCAGGAGTAGATCAAGTCCGAGGAATCTGCGTAGGCGACCATCTCGTCATACGGCGGATCAGTCACAACGACGTCCATCGAACCGGTCGCAAAGGAAAGGTCTGTCGCGCTGCCCTTCTGGACTACTCCCGGCGCCCCACGGCGTCCTTCAATCAGGTTGCGAAGCGTGCTGAGAGTGCTCCGTGACAGGGAGTTCAGGGTTCCCGGGCCGTCCCCGAGGCCTGCCTCGAAGAAATCGTAGGAGAAACCAATGGATCCCTGGTTGGCATAAATGTCGTGGAGCATGACGGTACCGCCTCGCTTCACCTCCAGCGTGGCGCTCCGGGTCGAGCGCCGGATCTTGCGTGCGATCACGGCGGCCATATATCCGGTCAGTGCCCGTGCGTAGTCCGTGCTCACGCCACCCTTCAGGAGATCTTCTCCGACCTCATTCACTGTGCGCGCCAGGCGTATGAAACTGAGAGTCTGACGCCCGCACATGAAGTCTCCGTATGTGCGGGCGCCGTAAATGGATGGGCCGATGATGTTGTTGTTGCCCGGCGCGATCTCCTCATTCGGAACCGCTGGCACAATCGGCGAGAACGAGCTCTCACTCCGCAGGGCGTCGTCGGCAGCGGCCGCGGCCTGCTGTTCTTCCCGGGTGATCTCCCGAAACACCTTCCCGAGACCATCGACGTGATCGGCAGCCAACAGCAATGCATCCCTGCTCAGTCCTTCGCTGGCCAGTCGCCTGTGCGTGCCGAGAGGGTGCACGTGATCGCAGAACGGGCAGACTGCGGACTTTCCTGCTATCTTGCGCCCGTCTGCGTCTCGGGCACTAGTCAGAGTGGGAGTGCGTCGAGGCGGGCCCTCATGCACGACCGCTTCGAATTCTCCTGTCGCCGGGTCGGCGTCGATGTAATACGATTGTCCCGCCTCGCCTACCTTCCGGAGTTCGTAGGAGCCGATTAGTGGGAAACGGCGCCCACATTCCTGACATGGAAGGGTAGTTGCCCACAGGTATCCCCATGTGGTTTCGCTTCGCGGATAGAACTCCCGCATGCTTGCCGTGAACCTCTCGTTGACCTCGTCCATGACAAGCGTCAGGTCCTCGAGGAGGCGTTGACCGGGGACAGACATCGGGATTCCGTCGTCTACCTGGCCCTGGAATGGAAGTGTGGGTTCCTCGTTCCAGTCTCGGAACGGGTAGTCAACGAGGAGAGTGCTGGCCAAGTAGGCTAGGTGAGAATAATCAACACCGTGCGCTGTGAAACCCAAGCGTGCTGCTTCCACGGGAATCATCCCGCGTCCCGAGAAAGGGTCGAGCATGGCCACGCCGTTGGGGTTTTCCCGAAGGACCTCAGCCCGCAGCTCGTTCCACGCTGCATACCGGCCCGTTAGCGCTTCCTTCACCAGGCTCTGCAGACGTCTCTGTTCGGACTCGTCCTCCGGCCACGGCAACAGGCTTGTGATCAGCGCGGCTTTTGCCTGGACGGTCGGACGGGCAGCGAACCATGTAAACATGCTGCGTTCGGCGTTGCCGGACCCCCAACCGACGCGGCTATTCGCGCTCACGTCAGCGCAGGGAAACCAGCGTTCGATCATGCGGGTCACGTGGACTCCTGGGTAATGGCGGTGCGATAGCGGGTGAGGCTGCTTCCAGGTACGCGAAATACTGCCTCTCCCAGCATCTCGGCGGAGAAGAGATTGGCAGGGTCGCGGTAGGCGCTGAAGAGTTCGCCGGTGCCATTGTGGCACTGATCCACGACGTAGAGCCAGAAATCGCTGCGGTGCTGGGTGGCCATGAGGACTTCATTGCCGGTCATGCGGATTCCGTCGGAGGCGGCGGAGTTCCAAACTCCCTTGACTTCGACGAGCCGCTGGTCGCGTCCGCGGACGGCATGCAGGTCGTAGCCACGGTTGTCGGTGTGGACGTCGGCGACTTTCCAGCCGTCGGCGACGAGGATGCGCTCGACCAAACGCATCGCGATCGTCTCAGAGTCTTTCTCCTCCGGGGTCGCCGGAGTCGCGGCGGGGTGGACACGGAGCCGGGCTTTGAGCACGGGATCGCTGATGCCGACCCGGCTCAAGGATTCGAGGGCTTCGAGCCGACGGGCCGCTTGCCGCTCAAGATGGCGTCGCAATGCCAGTCGTTCGTCCTTGGGCTCGATGCCGACAGTCAAGTCGAGTGGGAGATTGTTGAGGTCGCGGCCTGCGCGAGCGAACCATTCGCTGCGGACTTTCTGCTGCTCCTGTTGAGTTTTCCCAGCCATGGCTTGGGCAGTCTGCGTGGCGATGTCATCGCGCGCCGGATGGGGGGCCGTGCCGGGTTTGTCGGCAGGAACGAGGTTGGCCAGGGACTCCCAGCGGACCGGGTATGCCTGGCCGGTGTCATCGACCCGGATTAGAGCCGCCCAGGCGGTGGTGCGTTTGCCGCCCGCTTCGCTGAGAACTGCTTCAAACGCGTAGAGGTCATATCCCGTAATGCTGGTGGGATCGTCGACTGCACCGCTTTGGAACACGTCCGGCCCGAGGGCCTCGTCAGCCATAGTGATCAGGTTCGTGAACGCCGGCTCGCCGGGCCCCAAGGAGAGCACCTTGGAGGTGTCGACGTGCCGCGCGGCTTCGACGAGCGCCTCCCCGCTGGTGGCGACCTGGACCTCGGTGGCGCCTCCCAGCCCGGTCGGTAGGGAGTCGGGAGCACGCAGGAGCAGGATTCCCTCGCCCATGGCGGTGGACCGCTTCTGCAACAGCCCCGCATGATCGAGGCGGGTGAGGTAGGAGTCGACGATGGCAGGGTTGATGCGCTCCAGGAGGTCCTGCTGGAGCAGAACAAGAGCGGCCATGGCATCAACCTGGGTGGCCAGCCCCTCTTCTTGGACACGGGCGGACCGGGCGGCCCGTTCCAGGTCCACCGCCTCCACCTTCCGCACCGCGTCGAGGGCGGCGGTCTTGCGCCCCTCATCGTCGCCGTAGAGGTCCGTGAGCCATTGATCGTACTGGATGCCGGTCATCTCCGCGACCGCCGACAGGCTGTCGAACATCTGCCCGCCGAGCTCGTTGGCCGCGGTGACAAAGCGCTCCAGCAGTGTATGGAGCGTTTCGCCCTCCCGGGTGTCAGTCGCGACCAGGTTGTATAGGAAGACCTCGCGAGTCTGACCGACGCGGTGAATACGGCCCATGCGTTGTTCCAGACGCACCAGGGACCACGGGATGTCGTAGTTGACCAGGACGTGCGCGGTCTGCAGGTCGATGCCCTCGTTCCCGGCGTCCGTGGTGACGATGATCTGGTACTCGCCCCGTATGAAGGCCGAGCGGGCCTCGTCGCGCTCGGCATGGCGCTGCCGGCCCGAGTACATCCGGGCGCTGTAGCCCTGGTCGGTGAGCCGTTGCACGAGCCACGCCGCCGAGTCAGTGTACTCGGTGAAGACCACCGCTTGTTCACGGTTGCCCGGGTGGATGCCATGGGTTGCAAGGCACTTCGCCGTAAGATCACGCCACTTCGACGGTTCGTACCCGGGATCACCCAAGATCGTGTCGATCTGCTCGAGCAGGTTCTTGATGGCGGTCTGCTCGGCGCGCGTGGCCCTCGAGCCGGCATGCACGATCTTGGCTTCGTCCCTGGCCTCCTCGTCCGCCTCGTCCTGCCGCTGTGCCTCCAAATCAGCCTCGGCCTCGGTTTTCTCACCCATGTGTTGACCGCGGCGTCGCAGGGTCTCGGCGAGGGAGAACAGGGATGAAGCGGCCCGCTTGCCGTAGACCATGCGGGCGAGCGGCTGTGCCGTGGTCTGGAAGAAGGTGTCGACCATCTCCAGCGCCTGCTGGTAGATGCCGTACTCCTTTGCTGAGAGCGGGATACGGAAGTTGCGGGCCTGACGTCCCTGGAAGAGCTTGGTGGACCCGTCGTAGTCCACCAAGTCTTCCTTCATCCGGCGAAGGAAGTGGATGGGACCGGGGCGCAGCGGCTGCAGGCTGCCGTCGTCCTTCGCCCCGGGGTCGGGGTAGATGTCCGGGTCGACCAGATGCAAGAGGTGCCGAAAGAGCCATTCAGAGCCACGGTGCGGGGTGGCGGTCATCAGCAGTGCCCGGGGTGTGTTCTTTGCGAGCAGCCGTCCGACCTGGTGATATGCTGCGGCCGTGGGCGTGAGCCGGTGAGCCTCGTCGAAGACGACGAGATCCCAGCCTGCTTTGTCCGGGCGGATGGCGTCCTGCACCGCGCCGTTCACCGCGGCCAGCTCCAGGGAAACGACCCACAAGTCGTGCCCCGTATCCAAGGCATGCTCGCGCACCGTGCCCGCAGTGATACGACGCAACCCGCCACCAAAGAACCGGTCGAAGTCGGCCTGCCACTTCGTGGCGAGATTGGCTGGCGCCACGACGATTGCGCGGCGGATCAGACCGAGCCGCTGCATTTCCCGCAGATACATCCCGGCCATGATTGTCTTACCTGTGCCCGGCTCATCCGCGAGCAGGAACCGAAGATAGGGCTGCGGAAGCATCGCCCCGTAGACCGCGTTCATCTGATGCGCGTACGGACGCAACGGCGACGAAGCCAGCAAGGTCGTGCGAGCGTTTGTCGCGGCCGCGGCCATCCAACGAGTCCACATGCCTGCCAGTACCCGCGCTGACGGCGCCCGCCCGTCCTGGACGAGCGTCCCAACCCCGGATGCCTGCTCGGCGGTCAGCTCCACCTTGTGGAAGGTCCCATTATCATCCGCGACGAACAGTGTCCAGCTGCCGTCAGCGGAAGCGCTGGCCATCTCGATCGTGACCCAGCCGGGAACACTGATCGGCAGCTTCACTCGCTGACCTGGCTCGAACGTCATTCCGGTCCCGTCACTCTCCGCTGCTCCGCCTCAGCCGTATCAAGCGGCATCCGCACACTTTACCGGCGCCTCCATCAGCCCCAGCCGCTGCGGGTGCATGCCGCTCCGTGAAGCTGAGCGGCAGGCGCCGGGTACAGTGCGGAGGCCGTGCCTGACGAGCGCGGGCGCTCGCTCCATGCCTCATCGGGCACGTAAGAACGACGGGTGTATCGGCGAAGACAGCGGCCTTCGACCAGAGGAGCCCCCTTCGAATGCTGAGGGCCCGGTAGTTTCCTGCTGGCTGCCCACGTCTACTCACGGGCTCCTCCCGTGGCCGCCCCCGTTGGTTGCGGCGACTTTGCCGGGTACGGCGTGCGGCGGCGATGTGTTGTGCAGACTTGGCACTCGGATAAGAAAGCGGGCGGCGTGCTGCGGGAGGTGGAGGCCGCGGGTGGTCCACTATGCGGCGGTTTTCGTATCCCACCACCGGCGGCCGTCTGGGGTGCGGAGCTGTCCGCGTTGAAGAACCCGGACCGCGGCTGGAACGCCGTAGTAGTCGGTGAGGGAACCCGCTGCTGGTTCGGCAACCAGTTCTCGTTGATCGCACCGAACGTCGTTCCCTGCCCGTCCGCGCGGCCGCCGGAGCAGAACCGGCACCGATTGGCGGACGGATGGCAAGGCAGCACGGTGCGCGCGCTCTTGGAGAACCCCCGCTACACGGGTTATGCGTTTTTCGGGCGCTGGACCCGGCAGGAGATGCTGATCGACCCCGACGACGTGGCGGCGGAAGTGCGATCCGCTTCCGCCGATCGAGTCTCGACCGCATCGTGAGATCGAGAGAACCCGCACATCCGGAAATCGTCCCGATCGAGGAGTTCACTGAAGCTCAACTGCTGCGCCGCTCCAAAGCCTCCGGCGGACTCAAGACCGCGCGGAAAGCCGAACGCAGCGGCCGAGCCACGAAGCGTACCTACCTGTTCCGTGGACGAATCCGGTGCGCCTGTGCGGGCACAAGATGGAGGCTAGCCCCCGCGCGCACGACATGTACTACCGGTGCCCTGCCCGCACCCTCCCGGGGCACGGGCGCTGGAATCTCATCCGCCCGCGGTCTACCTCCGGGAAGACCCGATCCGCAAAGCGGTGAACGACTGGCTCGGACGCCTGTTCGACCGGGAGAACGTCGATGGGACCGTGGCTGCCCTGGTCGCTTCGCAAGGTGAGTCCGGCGGTGGCCCGAGCGAGCAGGCCCGGTTGAAGCAGAAGCTCGCCGACGTCGAGTCGCGGCTGAGCAAGTTCCACGCCGCGATCGAAGCGGGAGTCGATCCGGCTGCGATGGTCGACGCGATCAACTCGGCCCAGAACGAGCGAGCAGCGCTCAGAGCCGAACTGGAGCACGCACCCACGCCCAGCACGCTCACCGACGCCGAGATCCACGCCATGATCGATTCGTTCGGCGACGTCGGCTCAGCGCTCTCGCAGGGGACGCCGCCGGAAGGCCTGGTCAGCCTCTACGCGGCCGTCGACCTGCACGTCCACTACCAGCACGAGGACCGCGCAGCGGACATAGAAATTCACCCGGCACGGAGCCGGGTGAATAGTCTGCGTGTCCGAGGACGGAGCTGCGCACTAACCACACGAATCGAGCTTCCGGAGGTCGGCTAAATGGAGGCGGTCCGCTCGGCTTGCCAAACCTGGATGTCACCAGGCAGCAGGCATGAATCGTCAGGGGCAGGGTGGGGTCGGAATTATGGCGCGCCGACCCAGTTCCATTCTCCGGACTCGACCATGGACAGGTACTTCGGGATCGGAAGCGCTGTAGGTGGCAGGTGTGCGGGAGTGCCGTCCTTGGGGACGATGATATTCCGCACCATTGGCAATTGGGTCGGATCATCCGTGTCGCTGTCGGCCAGGTCGAATGCCACGATCCATGCGTTGGGGACCTCGCCGATTCCTTCGATGACGATCGTGGACCCAACCGCATCGTCGCCGTAAACCTCCGCCAAAAATTGTTCAGCGGCGCGGTTGGCGTCGTCTTTCGAAACCATTCCAGCTGCACTCCTCAGCCTGTCGCGCACCTACCGGTACGGCATGTATCCAATGCGGTCGACATTTTGTTCCAGCTCCGCGAGATTACCCGTTTGGCCATCAAGGAACTCCACCCCGTGCGGGCCGTGATGGACGTTGAACACGTGGGCCGTGGGCTTTATGAACAAGTCCGGGTTGCCCGGACGATTGATGTAGACCACACCACGTGATCCTGCACCGCGGGCGTGCATGTCCTTGATGATGTCATCATAGCTGGACACGTCCTGGAACCTGGCATTGGGATTGCCCAGTGCGGCCGGATCCGGCCACCGCGGGTTGTGCAACGGTGCGGTCGAGACCTCGACCCCGTTCAACCGATGTTCAACGGTGGCCACGTTGTTCGAGCAGTTCTCCACGTAGCCAGGTGTGCTCGCATTGAACCGAGGGGCATTGATGGCCTTTTCGCCATTCATCCACGAGTGCTGATCACGGAGGAACCACCTCCTCATGGCCGGATTCGCCGAGCCTGCGTGGATCGCCGGTTCGGAAATGTGTGACGTGGGGCGTGCAAGAAAACGCCAGTCCTTGGCCATGCTGAAGGCAGCTTTGCCGAGTTTCGCCAACTTGCCTATGGGAATGACCGTCAACGCGGTGTCGACCAAAATTGAGGTGAGGCTGCCTTCGCCGGTGGCGGCGTAGATGCCGGCGTCGATGGCCAGCGCCGCGCCGCCGGTGATCCCGGCGGCCACTAGGAACGCTCCTCCGACGGCATTGCCGATCACCGGGATGGCCTGCAAGGCAAGGCCAACGACCGCGAGTCCCGCGGAGACGATCTTCAGGGCCTCGGAGATGTTTTTGAGAGCATCTTTGTTCTCCCGGATGAAATCCCGTCCCTGGCCGATCAGATCCAACGTGCCCGGGGGTTCCTGGAACCGCATTCCTTTGGCCGCTTCGATGCGGTTCGCGCATTCCTGCGCGGCGGCGCTCATCTCGGTACGCAGCCCATTGGCCTTGTTCACGCAGTCCTGCCACGCCGCACGGGCGGCGGATACGGCCGCCGACGCGGCGTCCGCGCCGGAGCTGTGGGGAGCTGCGGACGACGGGACCTGTCCGGCCGGGGCATGGGCCAGGTGTGCCTGGTTGGCGTCGTGCGCGCGCTGCAGGCGACCTTCGCTGGCCTTGACCTGATCCCAAAGTTCCGGCGCCCGCTGCGCCAGCGGGCGCATCGTGCTCTGCAGATCCGAAAGCCGCGAGGAAAAGGCGGTCAACGCTTGGCCGACCTGGCTGAAGGCAGTGCCGGTGGTCCGCAAATGCGGAGGCAGGTCCGAGCTGAGCTTCTCCCGGAACTGATCACCCTCCGGACCGACGAACTGACCGGTATCCATCCCGGTGATCCGGTCAGCGGCATGGGAGGCGTTCTGACCGAAACGCTCGTAGCGCTGGGCCGACGCGGCGATCGCCTCCGGAGATCCACCCAGCGAGAACAAGTGAGCCGGAAAATCGGACATCAAGACCTACCCCCACAGCACCGAACGAGCTGCGACGTGCCGACACCTCGTCACGGGCGGTACCGCGGCCAGCAGCGCTCGTGTGCGGCAACCACCCATGATCACAACAGATCATCATGAGTCTACGACACCGGCCGGATGCCCCTATACGGAACGAAAAATGCGGCCCCGGGGCAGACCACCGCACCTCGGTGGGGCGGGACCGCGGCTTGACGGACTTACCCGCGAGCCGTCCTATTCGACGACCGGACGATGGTGATCATCTTGACGGTGCCGACCAGTACGCCGAGGAATCCGACCTTGCGGGCGACGTAATCGGCGCGGCAGAGAAGGCGTCTGTCATGCGAAGACCGAGGCTTCCCGCAATCGGCCGTGGTGTGTTGCTCCGTTCCGGTGGTCCGTCCGCCGAGCGCGTCGATGCCTGACCAAGGTTGCGTCTCGTTGGCTGGATGTATGTCGAGCGGAGCGGAGCGTGAGCATGTCGAGTCGAGAGGACGGGAGGCGGGATGTCTTGGCGGGCTGGGTCGGTGCCCGCCCATGCACGCGTCGACGTGGCGGTGATCGGCGGTAATGGTCGGGTGGTGGCGGAGTACTTCGATGCTGGAATTTCCCGTCGTCGTGGTTGGTGGCAGCGTCCGCGGGCGACTGCGTTGCTGGCGGCGTTGCCGGATTCGGGGCGGAATTTCGATGCGGTGGTGATCGGTGAGTACGAGCGGGCGTTCTCTGGGGATCAGATGACTCGGTTGCTACCGGTGTTCGAGCGGCATGGTGTGGCGGAGAGGTTACCGGAGACAGAGGGCCCAGTTGATCTCGGAGACCCTGCGCATCGGGCGTTGTTGTTGATGTTGGGTAGTCAGTCGCAGCGCGAGGTTCTACGTGCTCGTCACCGGACTCTTGCGGCGATGCGTGCGCAGGCCGCTGGGCAGGGGCGGTATTTGGGTGGACGACCGCCTTATGGCTATCGGCTGGTGGAAGCGGGTGCGCATCCGAACCGTGTGCACGCGGGGTGGGGTCGTCGGTTGAGGCGGTTGGAGCCTGATCCGGCAACATCACCGTATGTGGTGCGGATGTTCTTCGAACGCCTGGCAGGTTCCAGTGTCGCGAGCATTGCCCGCGGGCTCAACGAGGAAGGGGTTCCATGCCCGGCTGAGGTCGATGCGGAACGCAATGCACACCGGGGTCGGCGATGGTGGACGTTGCGGACGGTGGCCTGCATCCTGGCCAACCCGCGGTACACGGGTCGGCAGGTGTGGAACAGGTACGGGACTGATCATGACCACTCCCGGCCGGTGCGCCGCCCGAACCCTGCGGCTGAGTGGACGATCTCCACACGGGTGACCCACCCTGCTTTGGTCACGGAGGCCGATTTCGTTGCCGCGCAATCGATCCGCGCGCCGCGCAAGGCGGGTGACGGCACGGTGCGGACGTATGCGTTGGCTGGCCTGGTGCGCTGTGGTGTGTGCGGGAGGCGGATGGACTCGCACTGGATAAACCGCCGGCCTGGTTACCGGTGTCGGCATGGGCACACCAGCAGTCGTCCGCGAACAGCCGACCAACCCAGGAGCCTTTACGTCCGTGAGGACCGCTTGCTGGATTGGCTCACCGCTCAATCAGCGCGCGCTCGGTTGAAGCGGTGATCCTTATGCGTGAAGCAGGTGAGACGATCACCTGCAGCGCCGCGACCTGGCAGCTCTGCGAGCCGCCGATCCTGGCAGCACACAGACGAATTACCCCATGAACCACACGGGTTCATGGGGTAATGACGTGTCCGAGGGGCGAGTTGCGCACTAGCCACACGGCTTCTTCTTCCCGAAACAGCCTGAAGCAGAGGGCTGTTTGCTGTCCTGTGCGTCCCATCGGGAATTCGTCCAGGACACCGTGTTGGGACAGGTCGGGTTGCTGGGTTACCTGCGAAGACGTGGAGTTCCCCAGGGGAGGGCGGCTGTTATGGGGCGTCCCGACATGTCCCTGAAACGGCTTTTGACGACGTGGTGACCGGACGAGCACTCACCAGTGACCGAGTATTTTGGCGGCGTCCCGCCACAACCTCTTCAGATGCGATGGGTCTGGCCGCTACCGGCGGGTTGGGGTGGCCCGCGGGGCATCCGGCCCGTGGGACCCGGCCCGTATCGCGGGGGAGGCAGGGGCGTTACCTGGGGAGCGCGAGGTCGAAGACCTTGCCGGGGGTCGTCCGTGGCCTTGTTTACCGGTAGAACAGCAGGTTGTCGTGCAGACGTGCGTGGCGGAACTGGTGGACCGCACCTGCCTGTCTGAGCAGTTCCCGTTCCTGGGCATCGGTGAGGTAGTGCATGAGTCGTGCGGGTAGGCGCCCGCGGAAAGCGAGCCATGACCTCGCGACGACGAAATGCCACCAAGCTGAATCGAGGACGAAAACGGTACCGAACAGAATTCCGATAGATGCCGGGATGACCCCAGCAGGAAGGGCCGTAAATGCGTCGGTTGTCGTGAGCTTGAAGGCCAGGACAGGCGACAGAGGCAGGAACGCGGCCATGGCGAAGGAGGGGAGCATCAGCAGGTTCGCCGTCCGGTCGCTGCGCAGGGTCCGGCTCGGGCTGGAGGTCCCGACAGGGTCAATATGCACGTGCAGGTTCTGGGAAGCGATTCCCCAGAACATCCTCAGAATTCCGAAGAGCCGCGGCCCCCAGAACAAGGCAGCTAGCCCGAAGGCTGCGAAGGCTCCAGGCAGCAGCACTAGGGTGAGAACGAGGAAGAAGAAGCTGAACAGGATCAAGCGCAGCCCATACTTGATCACCTCGAACGGTTTGGCCGACGACGCCAGCATGGTCTGAATTGGCGGCTTGGGTTTCCGGGCCCGGTACGCGGCCCGAATCCCGATCACGAGGCTCAACAGCGAGAAGAGGACGGCGTACTGGGCGTAGATATCCGTGGGGCTCGGAACGTGGACGGCCAGGAGAATCCACGGGCAAACGAGGAACACGGCGCTCGTGAGCCAGGCGGCCAAGGCGTACACGATACTCGGTGTCGTGTATTTGATGTCCCACCACGCGATGTCGCGGGTGCCCAGGCGATACGTGTGTTGTGCAAGGAACACCGCCCATCTCGTCGCCTTGTGCAACTCGTAGCGGGCGCCTGGCTGCCGTCGCCTCCCCGGCGCCGGTGGTGCGGGAGAGTTCTGGTAGACCGCCGGAATGAGGGCGTTGAGCAGGTAGTTCTCGATCGCCTCGCGATTCGGGAAGCGGGAGCGGTCGAGCAGTTCCGCGGGTGCGGCGTGCGAGCGGGTGTAGACGGTGCGCGCCAGGGAGATGATCAGCGGACTCGTCAACGCCTGTGCCACCGGAGTTTCCGCCCGGTCCGCGAGCTGCTCGAAAACTGGGGCCCACTGGGCAGTGCGGTGGGGCGGCGTTGCTCGGTGCAGGTGGTCGATGACTGCTTGGCGCGGGACCGGCTGAGCCTGCACCACCGCAGCGGTGCGCAAGACGTCGCCGTACTGCACGGCTTGGGCGTAGTTGTCCGTGCGGCACGTCAGGACCAACGGGTCGTCGATGGTCAGAGACTGGTTCAATGCCGTGAGCGCGGAGCCCTGCCACCGCAGTGGAGCCTCGTCGAGGCCGTCGAGTACGGGCATGATGCGGCGCTCAGTGAGCAGTTGTTCGGCCACGGCCCTTCCGTACCGGCGGATCCCGGGATAGTCCTCCTGGAGACGGCGGGCGAGCCATGCCAGCAAGTGTTCCTGATGCGGGTCCCAGGAAGCTATCGACATCGGAACCGGCACCGGTTCGTCGGCGCGCAAGTCGTTTAGCAAACCGAGAATCAGTAGCAGTGTCAGCGCGGTCTTGCCGGAACCGCCTTCGCCCAGGACGACGAGGCGACGACGGGACAAGGTGCGGAAGGACGCGGCCAAGCGGCTCGGAGCGCTGTGGTCGCCGGAGAAACCGCCGGCGATGTCGTCGCCGTGGTCCGCCAGCGACCAGTGAGCGGCCGCCCATGGAACCCGCAGCGGGTGGTTGTCGAGAAGCCCACGCCGCAGCGCTTCGTCCCGCCATTGCGAGTGGACCGCGGCGGCGAGCTCCAGCTGGACCGTCCGGAGCGGCGTCGGCTGATGGTGGTGGAAATGCACGCCACCGTGGAGATGGCCGGCTTGGACCACGGTGGTGGCGTTCGCGGTCAGAGAGTTCCGCACTTCGCCGTCGTCTCGCCTGGGCATCGTCCGTCCGAGCCGTGTCGTTCCTGGAACCGAGCAGGATCCACCGTAAAGGATCACATCCGTCGATGGGTGGTTTTCGGGTCGATTCCGCCGTGGGCACCCGCGTTGACGGCGTGCCGGAGGCGCGAGTGGTGACCGTGACGGAACTCCTCGTGCGTGAAGGTGTCCGGTCAACCTCACCCGAGCTCATCTGCCACACCTCGTCCTCTCGGACAGCACCTTCCCCGCCTTGGACGCCGCTGACTTCTTCTGCGCGTCGTGTGAGCATTCCTGGAGCGTCAATGGGATCTCAGTGCGCCCATCGGCGAGGTCCAGTTCGCTGATGATTCGGGCTCCGCGGAGTCGCACACCACGCGGGTCTGGCTCCTCGGTGCCATTGCCTCGCAGCAGGTCTCGGATGGCCACGGCACGGACATCGCGGGCTTGTTCTGTCGAGAGGTTCAGCAGCAACGAAGAACGGCGGAGAGGGACAGATGCGTTCGACCGGGCGTCGGGACACCCAGCCCGAGCTCCGCCTGCGCCGTGCGCTGCACCGGCGTGGGCTGCGGTTCTTGGTCGATGCGTTTCCGCCCGGTACCAAGCGGCGTCGGCGGGTTGATGTCCTGCTCCGCGGAGCGAGGATCGCGGTGTTCGTCGACGGCTGCTTCTGGCACTCGTGCCCGGAGCACGGCCAGTTGCCGAAGACGAACCGCGGTTGGTGGCAACGCAAGCTGGAGGGCGTGGTGCGGAGTGATCGGGACACCGACGCCGAGCTGACTTCTGCCGGCCGGCTGGTGGTCAGGGTGCGGGAGCACGAGGATCCCGAGCTCGCCGGATCGCTCAGCTGACCCGCGACAGAGGCTGCTGACGATGGTCAGCGAATCCCGATTGGGCCCGCCTTCCAAGCGGCGTCGGTTTGTTGGCGCGGGCCGGAGGTGGCCCGGCCTTCGGCCAGCGTGTGGTTAGTGCCCAACTCGGAGGGCGCATTAAACCCCCACACGGAAATCCGCAGGTCACGGCTTCACGGATGCAACGGCCATTACGGGGACATGAATGAACCCCAGGTCAAAGGCTTGACCTGGGGCTGATGTTGTGTCCGAGGGGGGACTTGAACCCCCACGCCCATTAGTAGGGCACTAGCACCTCAAGCTAGCGCGTCTGCCATTCCGCCACTCGGACGCCTCAGCGCCGCCTGTGTTGCCCGGCGGCCTCTGCTGTGTTGTGCCCATAGATTAGCTGATCGTTTTCAGGGCTCGGAACCCACCCCCCATCGCCGCGACGGGATGGTAGAAAAGCCTGGTGAGTGAGCAGATCGAGAGCGCATCCGGTGGGGCGGACGCCGGGCTGCGGCTGGCCGAGGACGAGGTCGTCGGGCTGGCGAGTGAGCTGATCCGGATCGACACGACGAACACCGGTGACCCGGCGACCCTGGCCGGGGAGCGGGCGGGTGCGGAGTACGTCGCCGAGAAGCTCGCCGAGGTCGGGTACGAGACCACCTACGTCGAGTCCGGGGATCATCCTGGCCGGGGCAACGTGGTCGCGCGGTTGCCCGGTGCCGATTCGCAGCGGGGCGGGCTGCTGGTGCACGGGCACTTGGACGTGGTGCCTGCGGATCCCACCGAGTGGTCGGTGCACCCGCTGTCGGGGGCCGTGCAGGACGGTTACCTGTGGGGGCGCGGGGCGGTCGACATGAAGGACATGCTCGCGATGAGCCTCGCGGTGGCGCGGCGGTTCAAGCGGGACGGGATCACGCCGCCGCGGGACATCGTGTTCGCGTTCCTGGCCGACGAGGAAGCGGGCGGGTTGCAGGGCGCGCAGTGGCTGGCCGATCACCGGCCGGAGTTGTTCGAGGGCTGCACCGAGGCGATCAGCGAGGTCGGCGGGTATTCCGTCACCTTCGACGACGGGGTGCGCGCCTATCTCGTGCAGACCGCGGAGAAGGGCATCCGCTGGCTGAAGCTGCGGGCGCGGGCGCGTGCCGGGCACGGGTCGATGGTGCACGACGACAACGCGGTGACCCAGCTCGCCGAGGCCGTGGCCAAGCTCGGCAGGCACCGGTTTCCGCTGGTGCTCAACGATTCCGTGCGGGAGTTCCTGGCGGGGGTCAGCGAGCTGACCGGCTGGGACTTCCCGGCCGACGACCTCGATGGCGCGGTCGCCAAGCTCGGCGGGCTTTCGCGCATCGTGGGCGCGACGCTGCGCGACACCGCGAACCCGACGATGCTCACCGCCGGCTACAAGCACAACGTGATCCCGTCGGTGGCCGAGGCTGCGGTGGACTGCCGGATCCTGCCGGGTCGTGAGGAGGCGTTCGACCGGGAGCTCGCGGACCTGCTGGGGCCGGACGTGGAGCGGGAGTGGGTCGGGCTGCCGCCGGTGGAAACCCGCTTCGAGGGCCGCTTGGTGGACAACATGCAGGCTTCGCTGCTGGCCGAGGACCCGGCCGCGAAGACGCTGCCGTACATGATGTCCGGCGGCACGGACGCGAAGTCGTTCAGCAGGCTCGGCATGAACTGCTACGGGTTCGCCCCGCTGCGACTGCCCGCGGACCTGGACTTCTCGGCGCTGTTCCACGGCGTGGACGAGCGGGTGCCGGTGGATGCGCTGCGCTTCGGGGTCCGGGTGCTGGACCGGTTCCTGCGCACTGCCTGAGCGCGTTGTCGGTGCCTTCTGGTTCCATCGGCGTGGAGATGATCACCCGATGGTCGAGGAGGTGCCTGCGGTGCGGGAGGCCGGTGGTTCGGTGGCGTACTGGACCGAGGTGTACTTGGAGCACCTGCAGGCCCGGAAGCTGGCCGCGAACTCGCTGCGCGCCTACCGCCGCGACCTCGGCTCGGTCGGTGCCGAGCTGGCGGAGCTCAGCGGGCTGGCAGTCGATGCGTTGCCGGTCGCCGAGGTCACCGCCACGGTGCTGCGTTCGGCGTTCGCGCGGCACGCCGCGGCCCGGTCGGCGTCCTCGGTGACTCGCGCGTGGTCCACTTGGAACGGCCTGTTCGGGTTCCTCGTCGTCGAAGGCGCCGTGGGCGGCAACCCGATGCAGGTGGTTCCGAAGCCCCGCACCGCGCCGGCGACCCCGAAACCGCTGCAGGGCGAGGAAACTCCGGAACGGCTGTTGCGCTTGGTCTCCGAGGGCGCGCGCCGGGCGCGCAACCCTTGGCCGGAACGGGACCTCGCGGTGCTGGCGGTGCTGCTGTGCACCGGAGTGCGCTCGGCCGAGCTGCTGGAGCTGACCGTCTCGGCGCTGGCCGGACGGCCCGGTGACCGCCGGTTGCACGTGCAGGGCAAGGGCGGCAAGAACCGCTCCATCCCGATCGAGGGCGCACTGGACGAGGTCGTCGGCGACTACCTGCGGACCCGCCGGACCCGGTTCGGCGAACGCCTCCCGGGCGGCGCGGCGCTGTTCGTGGACCACCGCGGTGAGCCGTTGCGCCGCGGCGGGCTGCAGTACCTGGTCCGGCAATCGATGCGCGCGGCAGGCATCTCCGATCGGGTGCAGCCCGGTGCGATGGTGCACGCGCTGCGGCACACCTTCGCGACCCGGCTGGCCGAGGACGGGGCGAACGCCGCCGAGATCGCGAAGCTGCTCGGGCACGCCTCCATCAATTCCAGCCAGACCTACATCGACGTGACCGCCCGGGAGCAGCGGCTGTCGGTTCGCGCGAACCGCACGCACCAGGTGCTGGGGGAGCTGTCCCGGCAGGACGGGCGGTGACGGACCAGCGCGTGATCTTGGGGGACGGTCCGGGAAGGACACTCGGCCGATGCCGTTCCGCCCGGGCGGTCCGGTGACGTAGGTTGGCGTGCGATCGTCGCGTGTCCACAGTGGCACGACGAGCGGGCTCGCCGAACCGGTGTGGGAGGTGCGGACCTTGGACCGGAAGACGCTGATCGTGCTGGCCGTCGTCGCCGTGGCCCTGTTCTTGGTGATCCGCGATCCGGTCGGGGCCGCCGCGAACGTCCAGCGCGGATTCGGGCTCCTGGTCCAGGCGATCCAGGGGCTGTGGGCCGCGTTGAACGAATTCCTGGCCGCGGTTTCGCGGGGCGGCTGAGCGGCCACCGCCGGGAATCCGGGCCGCGTGCACCGGCGTTGGTGCCGGTGTGACCAACCCGCTGCGCTTCTCGGTCCTGGACCGCTCGCTGGTGCGGAGCGGCCGTAGCCCGTCGGAGTCGTTGCCGCGCACCGTCCGGTTCGCCGCGGAAGCCGAAGCGCTCGGCTACCACCGGTTCTGGGTTGCCGAGCACCACGGCGTGCCCGGGGCGGCCGGATCGGCGCCGACCGTGCTGGCCGCGGCCGTCGCCGCGGCGACCTCCCGAATCCGGGTCGGCACCGGCGGGGTGATGCTGCCGAACCACCGGCCGCTGGTGGTGGCCGAGCAGTTCGGCGTGCTCGAATCGCTGCATCCGGGCCGGATCGACATGGGGCTGGGCCGGTCGCTCGGGTTCACCGCGTCGGTTCGCCGCGCGCTGGGCTCCGGCCGGGAGTCCGCGGAGCGCTTCGGTGCGCAGCTGGCCGAACTGCTCGACTACTTCGCGGGCGAGTCGGATCCGCGCGCGATTCCGTCCGCGGGGCTGCGCATCCCGGTGTTCGTGCTGGCCACCGGTTCGGGCGTGGAGCACGCGGCGGAGGCGGGGCTGCCGCTGGTGATCGCCGCCGTGCGGGGTGACGAGGCGCTGCTGCGGTCGGTCGAGCGCTACCGCGAGCTGTTCCGGCCGTCGCTGTGGTCATCGCAGCCGCACGTGGTGCTCTCCCGTTCGGTCGCGGTCGCCGAAACCACCGGACGAGCCCGCGAGCTGCTGGTACCGGAAGCGTTCTCGACCGCGTACTCGCGGGTCCACGGCGTCTTCCCGCCGCTGGAAACGGTCGGCGAGATCCGCGCCCGGCGGTTCGGGCGCCGGGAGCAGGAGCAGTTCGAGCGGGCGATGGTGGGCCACGTGTACGGCACCGAGGACGAGGTAGCCGAGCAGTTGCAGTCCCTTGTGGACGACACCGAGGCCGACGAGGTGCTGGTCACCACCAGCGGTCCGGACGAGGACGCGCTGCTCGATTCCTACCGGAGGCTGGCTCGGCTGATTCCCGGCTGAGCGGGACCGGTCACCGTCGCCAGATCTCGATGGGCGGGCCGCACGTGATGTCGACGAGTTGCTCGTGCGTTCCGTCCGCGTTGGATGCGCAAGCCCTTACGCGGATCGAGGTGGTCTCGGCGGGGAAGATGAGCCCGTCCGTGTCCGCGCCCCGGTTGCCGCTGATGGGCTCGGCGCTGCCCTTGGAATTGCCGTTGTAGGTGTCCCAGGATTCGGCCGAGCCGTCGGGCCGGTGCGCCTCGACGTAGAGCCTCGCGCCCAGGTAGTTGGCCTTGTCGTCCACGACTTCGCCGGTGAGCTGGA
This sequence comes from Saccharopolyspora galaxeae, assembly GCF_016526145.1. Classification (GTDB taxonomy): domain Bacteria; phylum Actinomycetota; class Actinomycetes; order Mycobacteriales; family Pseudonocardiaceae; genus Saccharopolyspora_C; species Saccharopolyspora_C galaxeae. The sequence goes on along the minus strand of NZ_JADDUE010000011.1, from coordinate 211,426 downwards.
TTTCGCCGTGCGCTGCTCGGCTGATCTTTCCGGTGGCCGAGGCGCCTTCGACGCTGGCCCCGGTCGTCCAGCTGCTCTCCGGCCCGCGCTCGGCGAACAGCAGCAGGCTCCCGATGAGCAATCCGCTCGCGATCGCGCCGACCGAGCTCAGCGCCATCCCGTGCCGCGCAGGCGCCCGCCCTTCACGAGCCAGCTCGGCAACGGTGGAGTGCACGAACAGCGCGGACGCGAACAGCGGCACGCCCCACATGGCGGGGACGCCGAGGTAGTTGACGGTGACCTCGGCGAGCAGCCCGCCGACCGCCAGCAGCGGGAGCATCGTCGCGGCGTTCGCGAGCCGGATCCGCACCAGCGGGATCCCGCGGCGGCGGCGCTCGGCCAGTGCGATGCCTGCCGCGGCGAGCAGGACCGCGGCCATCAGCGACAGGCTCAGGTAGAAGACGGGGTGCGAGTCGAAGACGCCGCCGAAGATCGCCAAGATGGTGGCCAGCAGCCAGGCGGCGCTCAGCGGGCCCAAGAGCCGCTGGCGGCGCGATTCCGGGGGCTGCCGGGGCGGTTTCACCGGCTGCGGGTGCTGCTGCTGGGCGAGATCCGCGGAGCTGCCCTCCGCCGGTTGCGGCGTCGGCTCGAAAACGGTCACCGCCGAGCCGCTCGAACCGGGGTCCGGGGACGGGGCCGTGCGGCTGTCGGCCACCTTGGCCCGCGGAGTCCTCGCCGGTTCCAGCGCGGGATCCGCGGTGAGCACCGACTGGTGCAGTTCTTGCAGGTCCTGACCGGGGTCGACGCCGAGTTCGGCGTCCAGCATTTCGCGCGTCCGGCGGTAGGCCTCCAGCGCGTCGGCTTGCCGCCCGCTGCGGTACAACGCGATCATCAGCTGGGCGCAGAACCGTTCCCGGGTGGGATGTTCGGCGGTCAGCGCCTTGAGCTCCGGGACGATCTCGTCGTCGCCGCCGAGTTGCAGTTCGAGGTCGATGCGTCGCTGCACCGCCTGCAGCCGCCGTTCGCTCAGCGCCAGGGCGACGTCCCGATGCAGCGCATCTGAGTCCACATTGGACAGAACTGGGCCGCGCCACAGCGCGACGGCCTGCCGCAGCACCTGGGCTTCCTCCGTCGGGCCCGCCGCGGCGAGCCGGCCTGCCTGGGCCAGCAGGTCCTCGAACCGCAGCAGGTCGAGCTCGGCGGGCTCGACCCGGATGCGGTAGCCCTCCGGGTGCGTCTCGACGACCACGCCTTCGCCGTCATCGGCACCGAGGGTCCGCCGCAACCGCATGACGTAGGCGCGCAGCGTGTTGCGCGCACCGCGGGGAGGCGCTTCGCCCCATAACCGGTCGGTCAGCTCGTCCAGCGGCACGACCTGGTTCGCCCGCAGCAGCAGCGCCGCCAGCAGCACTCGCTGCTGTCCGGAACGCACCGGTATCTCGACCCCGGCACTGCGAACTTCCAGCGGACCCAGGACGAAGAATTCGAGTTCCAAAACCGCACATCCTCAACCGCAAGCCCCGGGCCGCCGCGAGCTCCGGCCTCCTCACCTCGCAGGACACCTTGGCAGAACGCCGCAGTCACCGTCGAGTCACCCAGCAGTCACCGCGGGTTGCCAGTGTTCATCTCACCGCGAGCTCAGCGCTTCGCGGTGCGCGGTCCACTGGGGGAATCTCCGGCATCGTCCACGTGCCGGGGTTGGACCGGGACCGGCGTGCACGTGCAGGGGGAGCGCGATGGCGCTGCGTGCACGCCGGTCAGAACACTCGTCGTTCGTGCAGCCGGCCGATCAGGTGCGCGAGCAGCGCGATCTGCGCCGGCGACTCGCCCGGCAGCACGTGCTCGTCGCGGGAGTGCGGGCCCGCGCCGACCGCGCCGAGCCCGTCGAGCACCGGGAAGTCCAGCGCGGACACGAAGTTCGCATCGCTCACGCCGCCCACCGAGGTGCCTTCCAGCGTGCGGCCGAGATCGTCCGCAGTGGCGCGGGCCAGCTCGAACAACCGCTCCGAGGCCGGGTTGGGGTTCATCGGTGGCCTGTTCCAGCCGCCCTGCAATTCGACCCCGATCCGCTCGTCGGACACCGCGAGCGCGGCGAGCCCTGCGTCGATCCGCGGCATTTCGGCCGGGTCCTGCACCCGGACGTCGATCTCGCAGCTCGCCCGCCCGGCCACCACGTTGCGGCCGGTTCCGCCGGTGATCGTTCCGACGTTGATAGTGGTTCCCCGGCCGGGCTCGGCGAGCGCGGTGACGGCCGGGATCAGTTCGGCGAGCGCGTGCACGGCGCTGGCCCCGGCGTCCGGATCCAGGCCCGCGTGCGACTCCACGCCGCGCACCACCAGGTCGAACAGGCCGAGCCCCTTGCGGCGCACCTTCACCTTGCCCGCGCGGCTGGGTTCGAGCACCAGCGTCGCGTCGGATGCGCGGCACGCCCGCTCGATGAACTCGCGGGAGGCATGGCTGCCGATCTCCTCATCACCCGTGCAGAGCAACCGCACCGAGGGGTGCGGGATGTCCAGTTCGCGCAGCAACCGCAGCGCCCAGACGCCGTGCACGATGCCGAGCTTCATGTCCAGGCAGCCGGGAGCGGTGATCCGGTCGTCCTCGATGGTGAAGGGCCACTCGGCGAGCGTGCCCACCGGCCAGACCGTGTCGTAGTGGCACAGCAGCAGCACGGTGCCACCGGTGGTGCCGGGGAAGGTGGTGTCCAGGATGTCGCCGTAGGAGCCGCCGTCGTGGCGTTGCCGGGAACCCGGCTCACCGAGGCGTTCGGCGAGCCAGCTTTCGAGGTCCGCGAGCCCCGCGTCCAGCGCCTGCTTGTCGTGGCTCGGCGTTTCGGTTTCGACCAACCGGCGCAGGTCGGCCAGCACATCGGGGAGCGCGGTCTCCGCGCGTTCCGCCAACGCCGCTGCGTCGCTGTCCACTCGCCACCTCCGAGGTCGCACTGCACCAGAACACCCGGGCCCAGCGGCACGGTGCCCATGAACTCCGGTGTCCAGCTGACCAGATCGGCCGATCGCCCGGCGCAGCGGGCGACGATCACGCGCCAGTGGGCACCCAGTTGCCGTGGAACCCGTTCGGAACCCGGACGGGCAGGTGCACGGCGGCAACGGTCTCCAAGCTCGCCGCGTCGAGGATCATCAGGTCGCTGCGGGCCGCAGCTCTGTCGTAGGCGAAGCCCATGAGCACGCCGTCGTCCTCAGCTGCGTCCGGGGAGCTGGGCTCGAAGACGAACTCACCGACTTCGACGCCCGCCCCGAACCGCCGTTCGGTGGTCCGGCCCTGCTGCAGGTCGTGCTTGAGCAGTGCACCGCCCTGCTCCAGGCCCCGGCCGACCTCCGGTGCGTAGCCGTACCGGTGCGCCCGTCCGACGCGGCGCTCGTCGACCCGCGGGAACTCCTGCGCCCGATCGTCGAGCCGTTCCTCGCGCACCCGGCCCGCGGCGAGGTCGACGGTCCAGCGGTCCAGCGTGGGGGTTCCCTCGTTCGGGCCGTGCAGGTCGGTGTCGAACATCTTCGGGTGGCGCACCACGTCGAGCACGACGGTCGCGCCGTCGTCGTAGGCGTTCATCGGGTGGAAGACGTAGCAGGGCTCGACCTCGAACCAGCGCACGTCGGCGTTGCCGCCATCGCGCGGCATGACCCCGATCCGTGCCGGGTAGCGGCGGTTCCAGCGGTACGGGAGACCGGTGTTGGCGCCGAACCGGCCTGCTGCCATCGCCGCGATCGGGTCGGGCACCCGGACTCTGCCGATCACCGCCGAGAGGACCAGTTTCGCCGGGGTGCGCAACAGCGGTGGCACGGTGGCCCGCGCGACCCGCTCCACGTCGAAGGTGACCGGCAGGTCGTAGAACACCACGTGGTCCCGGGTCAGCGAGAAGTCGTGCATCATCGGCGAACCGGTCACCTCGATGTCCACCGCGCGCCTGCACCGGCCGTCGGTGCCGATCACGGAGTACTGCACGGTGTTGCCGCGGCCGAAGAAGTACGAGACGGCGTGCAGCTCCCCGGTGTCCGGATCCCGCTTGGGGTGCGCGGTGTAGCCGCCGGGCAGGGTGCCGTCGAAGTCGCACGGACCGACGGTGTCCAGCGTGTCGGTGAGCTCGTAGTTGGCCACGCCGCCCTCGATCAGCGCCAGGGTGCGGCCTGCGTGGCCGATCACGTTGGTGTTGGCACCGAGGCTGGGGAGTCCGGCTCGGCGGCTCCGGCCGTTGCGGCGGGGTTCTCCGAGCGCTGCCGCCACGTCGGGAGAGCGGACCCAGCGGTTGCGGTACCACTCCGCGCGGCCTTCCCGGAGCCGGATTCCGTGCACCATCCCGTCGCCCATGAACCAGTGGTACGCGGCCGGATCGACTTCCCGCATCGGATTGGGGCCGTTGCGCAGATACCGCCCGTCGAGGTGTTGCGGGATCGAGCCGGTGACGGCCGGCTCGGTCAGCGTCCGCTCGTCCTCGACCGGAGCGAAGCTGCCGTTGAGGTAGTCGTTGCTGCTCATGGCGCATCCCCCTGCTGGCTATAACGCGGTTATAGGATTAATGTAACGACGTTATGGGAGGTTGCCAAGGGTGAGCACGACAGGTTCGGCCGGAATGCGTGATCGGCTCGTGCAGGCCGCGGTGGCGCTGCTGGCCGCGGAGGGCCCGGCGGCGTTGCAGGCCCGCCGGTTGGCGCGCGAGGTCGGCGCGTCGACGATGGCGGTCTACCACTACTTCGGCGGCATGCCTCAGCTGCTCAGCACGGTGATCGAGGAAGGGTTCCGGCGGCTGGATGCGCGGCTTGCGGAGGTCGCCGCCACCGACGATCCGGTAGTGGACCTCGGCAGGCTGGCGCTGGCCTACCGCGACGTGGCTCGCGAGAACCCGCACCTCTACGACGTGATGTTCGGGCTGTCGGCCCCCGGCGGTCATCGGCCGGAAGAACACGAGCAGCCGGGGGCGGACGAGCCGAGCGTGTCGCAGCGCGCCTACGGGCACCTCGTCGCCGCGACGGAACGGACGGTCCGCAGCGGCCGCATCCGGGAAGCCGAACCCGCCCACGTCGCCGCGCAGCTCTGGAGTCTGCTGCACGGTTACGTCACGCTCGAGCTGTCCGGGCACTTCGATCAGTTCGACGGACCGGAGCAGGTGTTCATGCCGATGGCGTTCAACCTGCTCGTCGGACTCGGCGACGATCCGGAACGGGCCGCGCGTTCGGGGCGGCGGGCGTTGGCCGCGGCCGGGGTCCGCGCGAATTCCGTCCACTGAGGATGATCGACCGGCGGCCGATCCCGGCGGATGGATCGCCGGGAATGCACGGGCGCGGTGCGGTGTTGCCCCGCGGCCGGCGGCACTGGCGAGCAGATCATCGGCTCGCTCCAGCGGTTTTGCGAAGCTTCAGCCGTGACCTGGGTGGTGCAGCAGTGAGCGGCCGGTGTTGCGAATTGATTCCCGCCTGAAAGTGCGAGCGCGAAATGCTCTTCCAGTGGCTTGTGCCCGCGCTGGCGCTGGCCATGTGCTTGCTGATCTCGTGGCTGGCGTCGCGCTCGAACCGGACGATGCGCGAGTCCGAACGCGTCCTCGATGATCGCGGTCGGGGCGACCCGGTTTCCGATGAAGACGTGCGAGAACCGCGCGCGGCCGAGCAGCCCGCGCGGGAGGGCGAGCCGGAACGACAACCGGTCGCTTGACCCGAACCGCGGGCCGCGACGGCGAAATTCGCTCGTAGCGGCCGGGTTCTGGTTGCCGCAGCGGTGCGTGTGCACGGCCCGGGGCAGTGGGTAGCCGGTCGGTGTGAGTGCAGATCTCGAGTTCTTCTTCGACCCGCTTTGCCCGTTCTGCTGGGTGACCTCGCGCTGGGTGGTGGAGGTGCAGCGGCAGCGGACGCTCGCAGTGCGCTGGCGTCCGCTGTCGCTGGCGATCCTCAACGAGGACATCAGCTACGAACAGCGCAAGCAGGCCTCACCCGCGTACCCGGACAGCCACGTGCGCGGACTGGAAATGCTGCGGGTGGTGCACGCCGCCCGCGAGCGCGCGGGCCCGGAACGCGTCGGTGATCTCTACACCGCGCTCGGCGAACTGGTTTGGGATTCCGAGGCACCGCAGGGCGACGACTTCGACGCGGTCATGCAGGAGATGGCCCGCCACCGCGATCTGCGCCCGGCGCTCGAACGGGCCGGACTGCCCGCGGACCTCGCCGAGGCGGCCGACGACGCGGGCCGCGACGCGGACCTGCGGGCCGAGACGTTCGAAGGCGTGGACCGTTGCGGGGGCGGAGTGGGCACTCCGATCTTGTCCTTCGCGCCGCCCGACGGCCCGGCGCTGTTCGGGCCGGTCGTCGACTCGCCGCCCGCAGGGACGGATGCGCTGCGCCTGTGGGCTGCGGTGGAAACGCTCGCCACCTGGCCCGGTTTCGCCGAGCTCAAGCGGAACCTGCGCAGCTTCCCGGACACCACGTTGACCGCGAAGCTCGCCCGGACCGGCACCCAGGTGCGGTGAGCCGCGCGGTTTTCGGGTCGCCGAGCGGGGGCATCCGCCGAGTGAGCCGACTCGGGGAGGCACGTCATGACACGGATGAACCAGCCACCGCGAGAGCACAACTCGGACCCGGCCGAAGGGATCCGGCAACCGGAGGTGCTCGCCACACCGGACTCGGATACCGGCGACAAGCAACCGGCTCGCCCGGCCGTTGATCCGGACCGGCGCCCGCACGCGGACACCGCAGCCGAAGGCGAGTAGCCCGCCGATCACGACCGGGGTCCTGCGGATCAGCGCGCCGTCTTCGGCGCGGGCCACCACCCCGCTTCGCGGATGGGCGTGGCAGGCGAGCCGGTGATGCGGGGCACGACGTCGGTCACCTTGTCCAGCTCGCCCCCGGCGATGGCCTGGTACCAGGAGATCCACGCCTCGATCTGGGTGCCGCTGATGCCCAGCCGCCACCGCCGCGCGAACGCCTCCGGCAAGGTCTCCGGCTCGTACCGGTAGGGCTTGCCGGTGGCCTCGGCGATCTGCGGGACGGCTTCGGCGAGGGTGAGCGACTCGGGGCCGGTGACCTCCAGGACGGCGCCGTCGTGCTCGGTGCTCTCGTCGGTGGCCACGCCGGTGATCGTCGCGGCGATGTCGTCGTGGGTGGTGAACGCGACCCTGCCGTCGCCGCCGGGACCGCGGATCGTGAACTCCTCGTCGGCCAGCGCGGCAGGGGTGGAGGCGTAGAAACCGGCGCGGAAGACGGTGTGCCGGACTCCCGCACCCGCCAGGTACTGCTCGGTCAGCCAGTGGTCGCGGGCGTTGCGGTAGGTCGCCGTTGCCGCCGCTCCGATCAGCGACACGTACAGCACCCGGCCGACGCCGACGTCCATCCCGGCCTGCACGGCGGAGGCGTGTTCCTCCAGCCGCTTGCCGGTCGGGTGCGAGGAGATCAGCACGAGCGTGGAGGCGCCGTCGAGCGCGCTGCGCATGGCCGCGGCGTCGTCGTAGGCGGCCGGACCGCGCTTCTCGGCGAAGGGCAGCTCGGGCAGCCGGGACGGATCGCGCCCGATCAGCAGCTGCGGCACCCCGCCGTCGGCGAGCCGTGCGGCGATCCGGCTGCCGAGCGCGCCTGTCGCGCCGGTGACCGCCACGGTGCCGCGGTCCTTCGCTGCGATGGCCAAACCTTGCCTCCAAGCTGCGATGATCGGGAATGCCGCCGCCGACTATAGGAGACGGCGGCGTGCTCGCTGCGTGCACGCGGCGCGGTGGCAAGCCGGACGGCTCGTCGACGCTGGCCAGAGCGTGCGAATCCGCGGAGTGGAAACGATCCTGGTAAGCCGCGGGCGTCGTGCCGGTGCACGTTTGCCGTGCAACGGTCGGCCTTCATACTGCGCCGGTAGCATCGGCGGTGAGCGTTGCGCGTCCGCCGAAAGCGGTACGTGTGTCACCTGCACCTACAGCGACATGGCGACTACGGCACCGGTGCGGTGCCTGCATCGGTCGAACCGGGAGCCTCACGTGAACCAGCAGCCGCCAGCATTCACCGCGGAGTCGGCCGAGCTGTTCCACAGCCTGCCGGTGGCGCTGGCCGCGCTGGATGCGCGGGGGACTGTGCTGGAGGCCAACGCCGCGCTGTGCGCGATCCTGGGCTATACCCGCGCCGAGATCACCGAGCTGACCTGGGCCGACCTGCACGCGCCGCAGGATCCGGACGGTTCCTTCGCCGACTGCGGCGGCCGGGCGGGCCACCTGCACCGCCTGATCGGCAAGCACGGGGAACAAGTGGTCTGCGACATCAGTTCGGCCGCCTCTCCGCAGCAGAACGGCGAGCGGGTGTGGCTGACGACGTTCGTCGATGTCGGTGAGCGGCAGCAGCGGACCGGGCAGTTCGAGCCCGCGGCGCCGCACGCCTCGTTGGAGCAGCAGCTCCGGGAGGCGATCGCGCACGACCAGCTCACCGTGCACTACCAGCCCGTCGTGGACCGGGCGGGGTACGTCAGCAGTGCAGAAGCGCTGGTGCGGTGGCCGCACCCGCAGCACGGGCTGCTGTTTCCCAGCAGCATCATGCCCGCCGCACGGCACGCCGGTCTGCTGCCCGAACTCGACGAATGGGTGCTGCGCGCCGCGCTGCAGCAGGCCACGGCCTGGCCTGCGTGCGGGGACCGCCCGGTGGGGATCGCGATCAACCTGGGCAGCCAGCTGCTGCACGACCCGGCGTTCGACGAGCTGCTCGCCGAGATCGTCGCCGCTTGCGGCCTGCCGTGGGACCGCCTGATCCTGGAGATCACCGAGACCGATCTGCTCGACCTCGCCCCGGCCACCCATGGCGCCATCACCGGCCTGGTCGAACGCGGGGTGCGGTTCGCGGTGGACGACTTCGGCACCGGCTACTCCTCGCTGGAGCGGCTCAAGGACCTGCCCGTGCAGGCCATCAAGCTCGACCGCAAGTTCGTCTCCGGCGTCGAGGACGATCCGGTGGACACCGCGATCGCCGGTGCCGCGCTGAGCATCGCCCGCGCCCGCGGCAGCGTCTGCGTCGCCGAAGGGGTGGAAACCGCAGGGCAGCTGCACCGGCTCGCCGGTTTCGGTTACGACAAGTTCCAGGGGTTCCTGTTCTCGCCTGCGGTGCCCGCGCCCGAGTTCCGCGCCCTGATCGGTCGTCCGCTCCCGTCCGGTACGGGCGAGCGGTCGGTCGCCGCTGGATTGGTCAACACCGGCTCCCGCGCGGCTCGTGACTCGCCGCGGCCGACCGGGCACGCCGGGTAAGATCGGCCGCGTCCGGGGCCGGTTCAACGGCCCGCCAGTCGCAGGAGGCCGTGCGGATGACAGCCGATCGCATTCCCGCCGCCGAACCGCCCGGCCTCGGCGGCTTGCTCGCGCGGCTGCGCGCGTCCGGGGTCTCGATGGTCGAACTGTCCTTCGCGGACAACGCCGGAGTGGTCCGGTCGAAGGCGGTTCCGCTGGAGCGGCTCGGCACCGCGTCCCACTACGGGATCGGTGTCTCGCCGTGCTTCGAGACGTTCTGCTTCGACGACGAGATGGTCTACGGCCGTCACCTCGGCGGCCCGGACGGCGACCTGCGGCTGATCCCCGATCTCGGGCGACTGGTGCCGCTGGCCGCGCAGCCCGGCTGGGCATGGGCGCCGGTCGACAAGTTCGTGCAGGAAGGCGGGCGCTTCACCGCCTGCCAGCGGGCGTTCGCCCGGAACCAGGCGGCGGCGCTGCAGAGCTCGGGGCTGTCGGTGCGTGCCGCGGTCGAACACGAGTGGGCGCTTGGTGCGGGCGGAACCGAGGAATTCGTCCCCGCCGTCGTCGGTCCCGCGTACGGCCAGACGCGCCTCGAAGGTGCCGCGGAGTACGCGCGGGAGCTGGTGCACACCCTGCACGCCCAAGGATTGCCGGTAGAGCAGTTCCATCCGGAATACACCTCGGGACAGGTGGAGCTGTCGGTGTCCGCGGCCGATCCGGTGGCCGCGGCCGACGACGCGATCTTGGTGCGGCACACCGCCCGGCAAGTGGCGCGCCGCCACGGCTGGCGGGCGAGCTTCGCGCCGTGCGTGGTGCCGGGGATGCCGGGTTCCGGCGCGCACGTGCAACTGTCCGTCCACGACGACGCGGGCAACCTGTTCACCGGCGGCGACGGGCCGCACGGCCTGCGCCGGGAAGCCGAGGCCTTCCTGGCCGGTGTGCTGGTGGAACTGCCTGCGCTGCTGGCGGTCGGGGCCGGGAACCCGGCGAGCTTCCTGCGGATGGTGCCGTCCCGCTGGGCCGGGGTCTGGCAGGCGTGGGGCCGGGAGGCCAGGGAATCCGCGATCCGCCTCGTCCCCGGTGTGCGCGGAACCGCCGAGTGGGCGGCGAACGCGGAGGTGAAGTGCTTCGACGCCACCGCGAACCCCTACCTGGTGATGGGCAGCGTGCTCGCCGCCGGAGCGGCGGGTGTTCGCCGCGGGTTGCGGCTGCCCGCGGAGACCACCGGTGACCCGGCACTGCTCGAAACGCAAGACGTGCCGCGGCTGCCTGCCACCGGGGCGGACGCGGCCGAGGCGCTGGCGAACTCCGCCGTGCTGGCCGAAGCCATGGGCGAGGTGCTGCACGATGCGGTGGTGACGGTGCGCCGAGCCGAAGCGCGCCGCTTCGGTTCGGCAAGCGCGGACGAGCTGGTGGCCGCCACCCGGTCCCGCTGGTAGGTCGCCGTGCTCACCGACGGGCTCCCGCTGCTCGACCAGCACTGCCACGGCGTGCGCGACGCCGACCTGGACCGGGCCGGCTTCGAACTGCTGCTGACGGAGGCCGACCGGGTGGTGCCGGGCCGCAGCCCGTTCGAGTCGATGCTCGGTGTCACGCTGCGCAGGCTGTGCGCGCCGGTGCTGGACCTGCCGCGGCACGCGCCCGCCGAGGACTACCTGGCCCGGCGGGCCGCGCTGGGCTGGCGCGAGGTCAGCCGTCGCCTGCTGCGCGCCTCGGGAACCACGACCTGGCTGGTCGACACCGGGTTGAACACGCCACCGTTGACCGGCGTCGCCGAGCTCGCCGATCTCGGTGGCGGGCACGCGCGGGAGGTCGTGCGCCTGGAAGCCGTCGCCGAACAGGTCGCGGAACGCGGGGTGCCGGCCGCATGCCTGGCGGCCGAGGTGGAGCGGGAGATCCGCTCGCAGGCGGCGAACGCGATCGGGCTCAAAAGCGTCGTGGCCTACCGCTGCGGCTTGCGGATGCCGGATCGACGCCCGGGCTCCGGGCAGGTGGATTCGCGGGCCGCGGCGTGGTTGTCCGGACCGGACCGCAGGCTGCGGGATCCGGTGCTGCTGGCTTGGCTGGTGCACCTGGGCGCCTCGATCGGGGCCGAGCTGGGTTTGCCGTTGCAGCTGCACACCGGGTTCGGCGACCCGGACTTGCGGTTGCACGAGGCGGATCCGCTGCTGCTGACCGACTTCATTCGATCCACAGTGGATACTGGTCCGACGCTGGTGCTGCTGCACTGCTGGCCGTTTCACCGCAACGCCGCATACCTGGCGCACGCTTACCCGCACGTGCTGGTCGATCTCGGACTGACGATCCCGCACGTGGGTGCGCAGGCCGCCGCGGTGCTGGCCGAAACGCTGGAAATCGCGCCGTGGCCCGCCGTCTGCTTCTCATCGGACGGGTTCGGACTGCCCGAGCTGCACCACCTCGGCGCGCTGCTGTGGCGCGAGCGGTTCGGGCGCCTGATCGACCGGTGGCTCGGCGAGGACGTGCTGGCCGCAACCGACGCGGAACGGCTCGTCCGCGGGATCGCCGGCGGCAACGCTGCCCGCGCCTACGGGCTCGGCGGGGAATGGCCGTGAGTTCGTCCACTGTGTCCTGAGAGTTCCGATCCGCATCGGTGACCACTACGGCAACGAGCTGGTCACCTTCCTGCACCGGCCCCGGCTCGACGTGGCCGACCCGGCCGAGCTGATCGCCGCGACCGAGGGCGTGACCGCGTCGTTCGTCCGCGAGTGGGTGCGCCGCACGATCGTCACCCAGCTGTCGGAAGGGGTGGCCGAGCCGGTCCTCGACGAAGCCCGCTTGCGCGCCACGCTCGAGGAGCTGACCCGGCAGGGCCACCGACTCACCGGCCGCCTCCTCGGCGGCACCTGATTCGTCCCTTTAGGACGGAGCGGCTGCTCGGCGGTTTCCCCGCGAGTCGCGGGCGATCCGGGTGACGCCGCCGAGGACGAGCCGGGCGATCAGCGGGTTCGGAACCGGCGCCGAGATCGGGGGACCACGCCGATCGTGCCATGGTCGGCGGCCTCCGGGTTGTTCATTCTGCTCGCATGCGTCGCGTCGTTGCTGTTCACCCGGCCCTGGCCCGCCTGCGGGCGCTGACCGGGCGGCTGGTCGCCAACCTGCGCGAGTTCGGCGCCGTCCAAGCCGAGCTGCACGAGCGGCGGATGCTGGCCGAACAACCGTGGCGGGAGGAGCTGCTGCACTGGTGCCACGACGGCCGTCAGTGGCGGTTGCACGGCGACCGCATACCGGTGACCGCTGTGCGCTCCAGCAGCCGCAGCGGCTGGTGCCCGGTCCGGCATCGCGCCGGGTAGCGCGAGCCGAGTCAGCGGCGGCGAGGTTTGCCGCGCTTGCCGTTCGGCGCGCGAGGACCCGGCCGGGGCTTCGCGGCCGACTTGCGGGCTGCCGGATTGCGGACTGCGGGCTTCTTGCCGTCGCGCTCGGTCTTCTTGCGCTTGGCCGGTGCCTGCTCGTGCTGGCGACCGCGGGTGCTGTTGACCGTGCGGCCGCGGACGATGCCGATGAACTGCTCCATCAGGTCGGTCGTCTCGTCCTCCAGCCAGGACAGCGCCACACCGGACTGCGGAACCTCGGCCAGCGGCCGATAGGTGAGGTCTTTGCGGTGGTGCAGCCGGGCGAGCGACTGCGGCACGACCAGCAGCCCGACACCGGCCGCCACCAGCTGGATCGCGTCCGCGGTCGTGGCCGGGCGCTCGATCGCGGGCCGTCCGGGTGGTTGCTCCCAATCGAGTGTGTCGTCGTGGGGATGCAGCAGGATCTCGTCCGCCAGGTCCGCAGGACCGACCTCGTCGGCCGCGGTCACCACGTGGTCCTTGGGTGTGACCACCACGGTCGTCTCGGTGTAGAGCGGGATCGCGTGCAGGCCGGTCTTGTCGATCGGCAGCCGCAGCAGGACCGCGTCGGCTTCGCGTTCGCGCACCATGCCGTCGGCGCCGGCAGCGGGTACCTGGACGAGGTGCAGCGGCACCCCGGGCACCCGTTCCTGCCACTTGCGCACCCACTTGTCGGGCGTCACGCCCGGAACGTAGGCGAGCGTGAAAGACGCGTCGGCTGCCACACCGCCAGGCTACCGGCCGCCGTCTTCCGGGCGTCGGTGCCGGGGCCGGTCGCCCGGCCGATACCCTGGGGTCATGACGTCGCGCAAGACCAGCCAGACGATGAAGCCCGCCACCGCCGCGAAGAAGCTCAGCGTCTACCTCGAAGCCACGCCCGCGGAGTTCCAGGAGGGCGTGGTCTCGCGCGACGAGCTCAACGCGCTGCAGGCCGACCCGCCCGAGTGGTTGCAGGAACTGCGCCGCGACGGCCCGCACCCGCGGCAGGTCGTGGCGGCGCGGCTGGGCGTTTCGATCGGTGCTCTCGCGCGGGGCGGGATCACCGAGCCGCTGACCACCGAGCAGATCAAGGCGTTGAAGGCGGAAATGCCGGAGTGGCTCGAGCACGAGCGCGCCAACCAGGCCGAGGTCCGCAAGGAAGCCGCCCGCCAGAAGGAGAAGGCCGCCCAGCAGGCGAATCCCGCGCAGCGTCGGCGCTAGCAGTCCTGAGCCGAGCTGATCCCGCGTTGCCGGGCGAAGCGCACTCGCCGCTCGCGGACCACATCGGACGGTCTTGATCAGCAAGCCGCGCGGGCATCAGCGCGCCGCTGCACCGGGGAGTTCCGCCTCCGATTCGCGCGGCGCACCGGGTGCCGGGGCCGCGACCGGCTCCGCGGTGTCCTCGGCGGCCATCGCGTCGGCGCGCTCGGCGGAATTGCGGTCGGCCAGCACGCGTCGCGCGCGATCCAGGTCGAGGTTGCCGTCCCATTTCGCGATGGCCAGCGTCGCGACGGCGTTGCCGTAGAAGTTCACCAGCGCGCGGCACTCGGACATGAACTTGTCGATGCCGAAGATCAGCATGATGCCCGCGGCGGGCACCGTGCCGATGGTGGACAGCGTCGCGGTCAGCGCGATGAAGCCGCCTCCGGCGACGCCCGCGGCGCCTTTGGAGGTCAACAGCATGATCGCGAGCAGGCCGAGCTGCTGGCCGATGCTCAGCGGGGTGTCGGTGGCCTGGGCGATGTAGAGCGTGGCCAGCGACAGGTAGATCGCCGCACCGTCCAGGTTGAAGCTGTACCCGGTGGGCACCACCAGGCCCACGGTCGCGCGTTCGGCGCCCATGAACGTCATCTTGCGCATCAGGCCCGGCAGCGCGGGCTCGGCGGTCGAGGTCCCGAGCACCAGGAAGAACTCGTCCTTGAGGTAGCGCAGCAGCGCGAAGATGTTCAGCCGGACGTAGGCGGCGAGGAACCCGCCGAGCACGACGAGCACGAACACGATCGAAGTTGCGTAGAACAACGCGATCAACGAGCCGAGACTGCTCAAAGTGGACAGTCCGAACGCGCCGACGGCGTAGGCCATCGCGCCGAAAGCGCCCAGCGGCGCGGCTTTCATCACGAAGCTCAGCACCTTGAACACGACCTCGGTGAGCCGGTTGACCCCGGCCACGATCGGCTCGCCGACCGCGCCGACCGCCTTGATCGCGATGCCGAACAGCACCGCCAGGAAGATGATCTGCAGGATGTCGCCCTCGACGAACGCGCCGAAGAAGCTCTCCGGCACGAGCTGGGTGAACACGTCCCACCAGTGCCGGCCTTCGCCCTGCTCGACGTACTGCTGCGCGGTCCCGGACGCCTGGATCTTGGCGGGATCGGCGTGCACGCCTTCGCCGAGGCGCGCGATGTTGATGGCCACCAGGCCGATCAGCAGCGCGACGATGGTGCCCACCTGGAAGTAGGTGAGCGCTTTCAGGCCGGTCATGCCCACCTTGCGCAGATCGGCGACGTTGGCGATGCCGCCGATGATCGTCAGGAACACGATCGGCCCGATGAGCATCTTCATCGCCGCGATGAAGGTGGTGCCGATCGGCTGCATGGCCGAACCGATGTCGGGCCACTGCCAACCGACCAGGACGCCGATGACGATCGCGGCGAGCACCTGCACGTACAGCTGGCGGTACCAGCGCCTCGGCCTTGGCCGGTGCTGGTCCGTCCGGTGCTGGTCCGGCCGCTGTCGGGCGGGGTCCGGTTCGGCCGGTGCGGTATGCGCCATTGCATTCTCCTGCACGTCGAGGGATCGCGGGTGGCGCGGCGGTTGGCGGCGGGACGACCCCGGGGAAACGTGCGATCACGGTGCAGCCGGGGACCGCGGCGCGTCCAAGAGTAAGTTGCTAACCGACTCATAGGCTCCGCCGATGAAAGCCACCGACGAACGCACTGCCAGGGAAAACGGAGGTCGTGCATGGACACCCGGCAGCTGGAGTACTTCCTCGCGGTCGTCGACCACGGCGGATTCGGACGCGCCGCCGAGGCGCTGCACCTGGCGCAACCCTCGCTGTCGCAGGCGATAGCGGGCCTGGAGCGCGAACTCGGCGTGCCGCTGTTCCACCGGGTGGGCCGCGGAGTGGTGATCAGCGACGCCGGGACGGAACTGGTCGGCCCGGCCCGTCAGGTGCTGCGCGACCTGCGCACCGCCCGCTCCGCGGTGGACTCGGTGTGCGGCCTGCTGCGCGGCAGGGTGGAGCTGGCCACCATGCCGTCGCCCGGTGTGGAACCGCTGGGCACGCTGACCCGGTCGTTCTCCCGCGAGCATCCCGGTGTGACCGTCGGCGCCGAGGCCGCGTTCACCCCGGACGAGGTGGTGGCGCAGATCCGCAACGGCGTCTGCGAACTCGGCCTGATCGGCGCGCCCGAGGTGCCGCGGCCGCCCGGGGTGCAGGTGCACGAGCTGGAATCGCAGGAATTCTTCCTCGTCGGTGCCGGTGACGTCGAATTCCCCGAAGGCGACCCGGTTTCGCCGTCCGCGCTGGCCGGCGCGCGCATGATCGTGTCCCCGCCGGGAAGTCTCATGCGGCGGATCGTCGACGACGTGCTCGCCGCGGGCGTGGACCTGCGGATCGCCGCGGAGGTCGCGCACCGCACATCGGTCCTGCCGCTGGTGCTGCAAGGCGTCGGCCTGGCCGTGCTGCCCGCTGGGTGGGTACCGCTGGCGCGGCGTGCGGGCGCGCGGATCGCCCGCATCGAGCACTCCGCCCAGCTGCACATCGCACTGGTCAGCCGTACGGCTGCGCTGACGCCGACCGCGAGCGCTTTCCTCGCGGTGGCGCGCGGTCATCGCCCGGCGGATTACCTGGCTCAGATCGCCTCGGATAGCCGCTGCCTATGAATCGGATCGCGAACGCGTGTTGGACGCTGCTCGGCTGAGCGGGCTTGACTCGGTGCACCACGAAAACCGGACCCGGGAGCCGCACCGATGTCATCCACCCGCACGTTCCGCATCGCCGCGATCCCCGCCGACGGGGTGGGAGCCGAGGTCGTGGCGGCCGGGCGCACCGTTCTCGACGCGATGGCGCAGGATTCCGGCGGCGCGTTTGCCTTCGATTGGACCGAGTTCGACTGGGGCTGCGAGTACTACACCAGGACCGGCCGGATGATGGCCGAGGACGGTCTGGAGCAGCTGGCCGGCTTTGACGCGATCTACTTCGGCGCGGTCGGCTGGCCGTCGGTGCCGGATCACACCAGTCTGTGGGGGTTGCGGCTGAACATCTGCCAGAACTTCGACCAGTGGGCGAACATCCGTCCGGTCCGGTTCCACCGCGGCATCACGTCGCCGCTGCGCAAGGCCGATGAGTCCGAGTTGGACTGGGTCGTGGTGCGGGAGAACAGCGAGGGCGAGTACGCCGGGCTGGGCGGGCGCAACCTGTCCGGCCGGGGGGCGGGCAACGAGGTTGCGTTGCAGACCGCGTTGTTCACCGAGCGCGGGTGCGAGCGGATCATCCGGTTCGCCTTCGACCTCGCGCGGACCCGTACTCGCAAGAAGGTCTCTTCGGTGACCAAGAGCAATGCCCAGCAGTACGGCATGGTGCTGTGGGACGAGATCTTTGAACGGGTCGCGGGCGATTATCCCGATGTGGAGACCGAGAGCGTGCTGGTCGATGCGATGGCGGCGAAGTTCGTGCTGAATCCGGAAGAACTCTCCGTCGTGGTCGCGTCGAATCTCAACGCGGACATCCTGTCCGACCTCGGTTCGGCGTTGGCGGGCAGTCTCGGTCTGGCCGCGAGCGCGAACCTCAACCCGGACCGCCGGTTCCCGTCGATGTTCGAGCCGGTGCACGGTTCCGCGCCGGACATCGCCGGGCAGGGGCTGGCGAACCCGGCAGGTGCCATCGGCAGCGCCGCGCTCATGCTGGAGCACTTCGGGCTCGCCGCCGAGGCGGCGCGGCTGAACGCGGCGATCGAGGCGACCGCGGCCGCAGGCGTGCGCACGCCCGACGTCGGCGGCACCGCCAAGACCGGCGACGTCACCGGAGCGATCCTGGAACACCTCCGCCGCTGACGGCTGGTTCGAGAAGCCCCCGGCGATTCGGCCGCTTCGTCCGCAATGCCCATATTATGGGAAATCCGCGGGTAACGGATCGGTGCAAACTCGGTGTGGACCACGCCGCCCGTAGATAGGTTCAGCTCCCGTACAACATCCGAGAGCGGACCGAATGGCGGCAGCATGAAGCCGACGAGTACGGATCACGAACCTTACGTGCCCGCGAGCTCGAGCCCGCGGGAGATCACCGCCAAGGCCGTCGTGCTCGGCATCGTGCTGGCGGCGGTCCTCGCCGGGGCCAACGCCTACCTCGGGCTCAAGGTCGGGCTGACCGTGTCCGCCTCGATCCCGGCGGCGGTGATCTCGATGGCGGTGCTGCGGATGCTGCGCGGCGCCACCGTGGTGGAGAACAACATCGTGCAGACCGCGGCATCGGCCGGTGAGGCGCTGGCCGCGGGAGTGATCTTCACGCTGCCCGCGCTGGTGCTGCTGGGCTACTGGAACGGGTTCCCGTTCCTGCCGGTGGCCACGATCGCGTTGTGCGGCGGCGTGCTCGGCGTGCTGTTCACCGTGCCGCTGCGGCGCGCGCTCATCGTCGAGAAACCGTTGCGGTTCCCCGAAGGCGTGGCCACCGCCGAAGTGCTCAAAGCGGGGCAGCGCGGTGGGCGCAGCGCCCGCTACATCACGATCGCCGGTCTCGCGGGCGCGTTGCTGAAGTTCGCGCAGACCGGGCTGGGCATCGCGTCCGGCACCGTCACCGGGGCGGTGAAAGCCGGTGGCGTGGTCATCGGCCTCGGCAGCGAGCTCGGCGTCGCGTTGCTGGGCGTCGGCTACATCGTGGGCCTGAACATCGCCGTTCTCGTCTTCGCGGGCGGTGCGCTGGCCTGGTTCGCGGGAATCCCGCTGTACATGGCGCTGGCGGATCCCGTTGCGCTGCAAGGGATCGTCGGCGACGCCACCGGTTTCGACGCGGCGGAGGCCGTGTGGGACGAGCAGATCCGGTACCTCGGCGTCGGCGCGATGGCCGTGGGCGGGGTGTGGGCGCTGCTGTCGGTCGTGCGGCCGATGGTGACCAGCATCCGCTCGTCGATCAGCGCGGTCCGCGCCGCGCGCAGCGGCGAAGGCGCCGATGTGCCGCGCACCGAACGCGACATCCCGGCGAACTGGCTCGGCTACGGCACGCTCGTGATGGCGGCGCCGGTGCTGCTGGTGTTCCTGTTCGTGGTGGACCGTTCGCGGCTGGAGATCGGCAGCGGCGTGTTCGCCGGGACGCTCGCCTTCGGCCTGGTTTTCGCGCTGCTGGCCGGGTTCGTGTTCTCGTCGGTTTCCGGGTACATGACCGGGCTGGTCGGTTCGTCGAACAATCCGGTGTCCGGCGTGACCGTGCTGACGCTGCTGACGAGTTCGCTGGTGCTGCTGGGCATCCTCGGCACCCAGATCGATTTCGGCGCCGACGAGGCCAAGGCGACCATAGGCGCGGCCACGGCGGTGCTGATCTCCGGCGTGGTCAGCTGCGCGGCGGCGATCGCCGGGGACAACCTGCACGACCTCAAGACCGGGCGGTTGCTCGGCGCGACGCCGTTCAAGCAGCAGATCATGCTGATCGTGGGCGTCGTGGTCTCCGCGCTGTGCATCGCGCCGATCCTGTCGGTGCTCTACGCGGCCTACGGGATGGGCAACTCGTTCCCGCGATCCGGCATGGACCCGTCGCAAGCGTTGCAGGCGCCGCAGGCGGCGCTGATGAGTTCCATCGGCGAGGGCGTTTTCGGCGGCGGGCTGCCCTGGGCGATGATCGCCGGGGGCGGCGTGCTGGCCGTGCTGCTGATCGTGGCCGACCAGGTTCTCCAGCGCCGCGAGGCGTCGTTCCGGATGCCCGTGCTCGCCGTCGCCGTCGGGTTGTACCTGCCGCTGGAGCTGTCGGTGCCGATCTTCGTGGGCGGCGTGATCGCCCATCTCGTCGCTCGCCGCAAGCGTGGCGCGGACAACGGTCCGGGAGTCCTGTTCGCCTCCGGGCTCATCACCGGTGAGGCGCTGGTGGGCATCGTGCTCGCCATTCCGTTCGCCATCGCGCAGAGTTCGGACGTGTTCGCGATCGCGCCGTCGGCGCTCGGGATGTCCGAGGGTGCGTTCACCGTTCTCACGAACACGTTGGGGATCGCGGCGTTCCTGTTCTTCGTGGTGTGGCTGTACCGCACCGCGCGCAAGGAGGAATAGCCCGCGGGCCCGGCAGAAACCGCTGTCCATTGAGGACTCGTAGCCCGTGTGCCGGGCTCAGCCCGGCAGAGGCGAGACAGGACCAGGCCGCGGGTCCCGGAAGACGTGGAAGGTGTCGATCACGACGTCTACGGCCTGCGCATCCTGATCGCCGATGACGCCCTCACCCCTGCAGGAACCGCGCGCTGGGCACGGTGAGCTTGGTCGTCGCTGAGCAGGTCGGCTGCCGCAGGGTCCAGGGCACCAGGCGCAACGGTCGCCTCACCGCGCAGGATGCCGGTGAACAAGCGGTGCCCGAGGACCATGTGGTTGACCAAGTCGCGGACCTCCCACTCCGGGCAGGGCGTGGGGTTGTTCCACTCGCCCGGTCCGACGCCGTCGATCAGGTCGGCGACGGTGCCGAGGACGGCTCTGAGGTCTTCGACGGGCACCGCTGTCATCAGAGTCCCTCCACAAGGGCCGGTGAGTTGGCCGAACGGTACCGGAACGTCCGCGTGCGTCGGGCGCAGCCGCCGCGCGATCACGGTCCGAATCGGATCGCCCACCGTCGGCACTACCCGGCGCAGTTCGCATTCGGGACATGGGACAGTGGTCGGCATGAAGCCGATGTCCAAAGTGGCCCGGAAGCTCGGCAGGCAACCGTGGTTCGCCGCGCTGGGGAAGAAGCTGGTGCCGCTCGACCTCGCGATGCAGCAGCGCACCGGCGGGCGGGTCAGCCTGGCGAAGCTGGCGGGGCAGTCGTCGCTGGTGCTGAGCACCACCGGCCGCCGCAGCGGGAAGGTCCGGCAGGTGCCGCTGCAGTACGTGCCGCACGGCGAGGAGTTCGTGCTGATCGGCTCGAACTGGGGCGGCGAGAAGCACCCCGGCTGGTCGGCGAACCTGCTGGCGAATCCGGAGGCGAGCGTGCGCGTGGACACGCGGGAAATCCCGGTGCGCGCCAGGCTGATCACCGGCGCGGAGCGCGAGCGCCTGTGGCGCGACGTGATCACCGCGGCCTGGCCGGCCTACGACGACTACGCGGCTCGCGCGCCGCACCGCGAGCTGCGGGTGTTCGTGCTCAGCCCGCGCTGACCTTCTTGGCGCCGAGCACGATCGTCCAGCCCAGCTCGCCGCGGTGGCTCAGGTAGTCGTTGCGGAATCGCCGCGAATCGGCCAGCACCGAATCCCGCTCCGGATGCTCCGGGTTGCGCTTCGCCCAGTCGAGCACGTTCTTCCAGTGCTGCGACTCGTAGCGGTCCCAATCGTCGGTGCTGGCCGAGACGAGCCCGGTGACCTCGAAGTCGAGTTCCTCGGCGATGTGCACCAGCTCGGACAGCGAGGGCAACTCGTCGCCGGCGGAGTCGTCCAGCGAATGCAGCTCGCCGATCGCGAGCCTGCCGCCATCGGCCAGCGCGCCCGCCAGCCACTCCAGCGCCTGCCGGTAGCCGCCGAACGCGAAGCTCGCGCCGAGGCAGCTGCCGACCGTGCTGGCGCCCGGCTCCGGCTCGAACTCCGCGGCAGGGCCGAGCACGGTGCGCAGCCGCTGGCGCACCCCGGCGGCCGCCGCGCGCTGTTCGGCGGCCGCGGTGAAATCCGCGTTGATCTCCAGGCCGACGACGTCGGCTCCGAGCTTGGCCAGCTCCACCGCCCAGAAACCGCGCCCGGATCCGACGTCCAGCACCCGGTCGCCCGCGCCGATCTCCAAGTGCTCGGCGACTTCGCCGAGCTTCGCCGGGCTGGTGGGGTTCTGCACCTCGTGCCCGGACTCGGCGATGGCGACGTATTCGGTCTCGTTCATCGGCGATCACTGTAACGGACCGCGCACACCGGTTTTGCGCGATGCCGACCGGATGGCGCCTGGGCGCGGTCGCGCAGCCGCGGAAAAGTTGCGGGCAGCTGTGGTGGACTCGACAGGAGGCCAGATGACCCCTGCGCGCGCACGTCGAAGCGGTGCCGCGAGGAGGTTCCCGCGGACCGGCCGGTTCCGGCCCCCGCCGCGGATGGGCGAATGCCCGCAAGGGGGCGAGCACGTGCTGATGCCGAAGCAAGGCGGCGGGATGGTGTGCATCAAGTGCAACGAAGAATGGGGCTGCGACGGCGAATGGGGCTGCGACGGCGAACACGACACCGGCAGGCACGATCCGCCGTGACGGCTTCCGGCGGGAAACGGACCGCACTGCTCGTTTTTCGCGGACCGATGAGTCGTTCACTCGAATTCCGGGAACCTGATCGGGTTACGAATTCCGCCAAGTGGCGCGAAATCGGCTCGCAACGGCCCACCCCGGTGCGAGCGGGGCGCGGCAGGCCGCCCGAGCACGACCCGCGGCTGACCGCGCTGATGCCCGGGTGCCCGGTACTCGGAAATCCCCGGCGCGTACGTGCTCTCGACGCTCGACGAGCCCGAAGCGGTAGCGGGCGAGATGACCGAGTTCCTCAGCTCCACACCGGCGGGCACCGCGACCTGATTCCCGAGTCCGCCCGGATTCTGCGAGGCTGCGCGAGGCAACGACGATCCTGCGCCGCCGTAACGACCCTGCGCCGTGCCGACGCGGTAACGGCTCTGGCGGCGATGACATGAAAGGATCCGGGACGTGGCGGACCTGGACTGGGCGGTGTTCGACCTCAACGGCACGCTGCTCGACCCGGCGGCGCTCAGCGCCGCGCTGCCCGCGCCGTGCAACGGCGAACAGGTGGGCCTGGACCTGCTCGACGAGACCGTGCAGCGGGCGATGGTCGACACGCTCGTCGGCCAGTACCTGCCGTTCGCGGACTACCTGCGGTCCGCCGTGACGCGGCGGTTGCAGCTGGCCGGGCTCACCGCCGAATCCGGCGTCGTGCAGGCAGCGGTCGAAACCGCAGGCCGGATGCCGCCCTACCCGGAAGTGCCGGACGCGCTGGCGCTGCTGCGCGAGGCCGGGCTGCGGATCGCCACGGTCACCAACAGCACCACCGCGACCGCCGAAGCCGCGCTGGAAGCCGCCGGGCTGCGCGAGCGCTTCGACGTGGTCACCGGAAGCGACCGGCCGCGTGCCTACAAACCCGCGCCGGAGGTCTACCGAAGCGGTCTGGAAAGGATCGGGACCGATGCGTCCCGTGCGGTGATGATCGCCTCGCACGGTTGGGACCTGCACGGTGCGAAAGCCTCCGGCATGGCCACCGCATGGGTTGCACGCAAGGAGCGGCTGTTCCTCGGCTCGTTGAGCGAACCGGACTTCACCGGCTCCGACGTGCTCGACGCCTGCCGCGCCATCACCCGCGCCTGAACGCGCGAGGCGGTCACTCGCCCGTACCCGCCGGGCACGGCGCTTCGGGCATTCCCACCAGGCAGCGCAGGCACGGCATCCCCCAAGGCCGGTCGGCGACCTCGGCGACGTCGGCCGGGATCACCTGGCCGCACGCGGTCGTCCAATATGCGGCGTCGTCGGTGCCGGGCTCGGTCAGCGCCAGGTGAGCTTGCCTGCGCGATTCACCGACCACTCCGGGCTGGTAGCGGACCGCGATCGGCCGCCCCTCCCGCGCGGGCAGCTCTCCGCCGGAGTGAGCATCCTCCGAATCGTCGGACATGGTTCACCTCCGGGGGCTGCGACGCGGCCGGTGACCGCGAGTGACGTGAAATCCGTGATTCCGCTACCGAGCAGGGTAACGACCGCCGCCACTCGCCCGCGGGTGGTCGGGCCGATCGGCGACTTCCACCGCCGAGCGTGACCGCACGCCGCCGATCGTCCCGAATTCGACCCGATGACCGGCATCGCGGACGCCGGCGGCACACGGCTGAACGGAGCAGTCGCGGCTAGTCTCACCAGCGGTCACCGGGGTCTAGGGGGTGAATCGTGGCGGAGGATCCGCGCGATTACGACGCACCGCAGCTGCCGCGCCGATCACGTGCCGTGATCGCCGGTCGGGTTGGTTTCGCGTTGCTGTCGGTGCTGGTGCTGGCGGTCACCGGGTACGGATGGGCGAACTACGGCGAACTGCGCTGGGCGCTGAGCACCAGTTCCGCCACCGACGGCGCGGCCGCCGACGGGGCCACCGACATCCTGCTGGTCGGGCTGGACAGCCGCACCGACTCGCAGGGCAGGCCGCTGCCGGACGACGTGCTGCGGCGGCTGCGCGCGGGCGACAACCCGGCGAACCTCACCGACACGCTGATGCTGGTGCACATCCCGTCGAACGGCGCGGGTGCCACCGCCATGTCGCTGCCGCGCGACACCTACACCAGCATCCCCGGCCACGGCGAGCACAAGATCAATTCGGCGTACGGGCGCGGCAAGAGCCAGGCCGCGGAGGCGCTCACCGGTGTCGCCGATCCCGCTGAGCGGGAGCGGCGGGCCGCCGACGCAGGCCGCAGGACCCTCACCGACACCGTGCAGCAGTTGACCGGCGTGCAGGTCGACCACTACGCCGAAGTGAACCTGCTCGGCTTCGCCCAGCTCACCGAGGCGATCGGCGGCGTGCCGGTGTGCCTGCGCGAGGCCGTGCACGACCCGTACTCCGGTGCCGACTTCCGCGCCGGGCACCAGCTGATCTCGGGTGCGCAGGCGCTGTCGTTCGTGCGGCAGCGGCACGGACTGCCTCGTGGCGACCTGGACCGGATGGTGCGCCAGCAGGCGTTCCTCGCCGGGTTCGTGCGCACCGCGACCTCCGGTGGGTTGCTGGCCCAGCCCGCCAAGCTCGGCGGGCTGATCGACTCGGCGCGGCGTTCGATCGTGCTGGACCGGGACTGGGACCTGCTCGCGTTCGCGCAGCGGATGCAAGGGCTCGCGGCCGGGGACGTGGCGTTCTCCACGATCCCGATCCAGGACGCCGCCTACGACACCCCGGACGGGGAGGCGGTGCGGGTGGATCCGCTGGAGGTGAGCCGCGCCGTGCACCACGCGGCGCACGGCAGGCCGGCGCCCGCGCAGGAAACAGGGGAGTCCGGCCAGGAAACGGGAGAGACGGCGCAGGAAACGGGAGAGGCCCCCACCGGCGCCGCCGAGACCACCGGCGAAGGCGCGAGTACTCCCGAAACCGGCGAGGGCAGTGCGCCCACGACCGGTGAGACCGGCGGTCGCGAGACGCAAACCGGCGAGCAGGGCACCGCCGAAACCGGAACCGGATCGCCCAGCACTGGCGCACCGGGCACCGCCGAAACCGGATCGGCCGAGACCGGAACCGGCGAAACCACCGGACGCGCCCCCGCGACCAGCGAGCACCCGGTGAGCACGGCGACCGGCCGGACGACGCCCCGGACGACGTCGGAGTACTCAGCCGAACCGGAGACGAGCGACTCGCAGCAGTCCACCGGCGAAACCTCCGCGCCGCAGCCGCAGACCGAAGCGACGAGCGCCGGGACCGAGCCGACGAGCCCCGATCCGACCAGCCCCGATCCGACCGGCCCAGCACAGCCGGTCCCGCCCGATGCCCTCAACGCGGGCGGCCTCACCTGCGTGAACTGACCGCCCCGACGCACGAAGCCGGACCGCGGCACGGCGCAAGACGGCCCCGGCGCGCTTGTGGCGCACCGGGGCCGTCGTACGTTACCTGCCGGATCGGCAGGTGCCTTCAGGAGCGGATCATGTTCCGCAGCACGTACTGCAGGATGCCGCCGTTGCGGTAGTAGTCCGCCTCACCGGGGGTGTCGATGCGCACCGGCGCCTCGAACTCCACGGTGGACCCGTCGGCCTTGGTGGCCACGACGTGCACCGCGGCAGGAGTCTCGCCCTCGTTGAGCTTGGTGATGCCGGAGAGGTCGAAGGTCTCGGTGCCGTCCAGGCCCAGCGACTTCGCCGTGGAACCGGCCGGGAACTGCAGCGGGATGACGCCCATGCCGATCAGGTTCGAGCGGTGGATCCGCTCGAAGGACTCGGCGATGACCGCCTGCACGCCCAGCAGCCGGGTGCCCTTGGCGGCCCAGTCGCGGGAGGAACCGGAGCCGTACTCCTTGCCGCCCAGCACGACCAGCGGCGTGCCCTCCGCGGCGTAGTTCTGCGCGGCGTCGTAGATGAACGCCTGCGGCCCGCCGTCCTGCGTGAAGTCGCGGGTGTAGCCGCCCTGCACGTCGTCCAGCAGCAGGTTGCGCAGCCGGATGTTGGCGAAGGTCCCGCGGATCATCACCTCGTGGTTGCCGCGGCGCGAGCCGTAGGAGTTGAAGTCCTTGCGGTCGATGCCGTGCTCGCTGAGGTACTTGCCCGCGGGCGAGTCCGGCTTGATCGCACCGGCCGGGGAGATGTGGTCGGTGGTGACCGAGTCGCCCAGCAGCGCCAGCACGCGCGCACCGGAGATGTCCGAGACCGGCTCCGGCTCCATGCCCATGCCCTCGAAGTACGGGGGCTTGCGCACGTAGGTGGATTCGGTGTCCCACTCGAAGGTCTCGCCCTCGGGCGTGGGCAGCGAGCGCCAGCGCTCGTCCCCGGCGAACACGTCGGAGTAGTCCTTGGTGAACATCTCCTGGGTGATCGCGGAGTCCATGACCTCCTGGATCTCCTTGGGCGAGGGCCAGATGTCGCGCAGGAACACCGGCTTGCCCGCGGTGTCGTGGCCCAGCGGGTCGGTCTCGAAGTCGAAGTCCATCGAGCCCGCCAGCGCGTAGGCGATCACCAGCGGCGGCGAGGCCAGGTAGTTCATCTTGACGTCGGGGTTGATCCGGCCCTCGAAGTTGCGGTTGCCGGACAGCACCGAGGTGACCGCGAGGTCGTTCTGCTGGATCGCCGCGGAGATCTCCTCCGGCAGCGGCCCGGAGTTGCCGATGCAGGTGGTGCAGCCGTAGCCGACCAGGTGGTAGCCCAGCTTCTCCAAGTACGGCCAGAGCCCGGCCTTCTCGTAGTAGTCGGTGACGACCTGCGAGCCCGGGGCCATCGAGGTCTTCACCCACGGCTTGCGGGTCAGGCCCTTGTCCACGGCGTTGCGCGCCAGCAGCGCGGCACCCAGCATCACCGACGGGTTCGAGGTGTTCGTGCAGGAGGTGATCGAGGCGATCACCACGGCACCGTGGTCGAGCTCGAATTCGCCCAGCTCGTCCGAGGACACCTTGATCGGGTTGGTGGAGCGGCCGGAGGCGCCGTCGGCGGCCGAGGCCAGCTTCGGCTTGTCGCCTTCGCCGCGGTGGGTCACCGAGACGGGGTCGCTGGCCGGGAAGGACTCCTCGCCGGCCTCGTCCAGCGCGGCGTCATCGGCGTTCTGGACCTGCACGTAGTCGGTCAGCGACTTGCGGAACGACGGCTTGGCGTCGGAGACCTCGATGCGGTCCTGCGGGCGCTTCGGGCCGGCGATCGAGGGCACGACCGACGAGAGGTCCAGCTCCAGCAGCTCGGAGTACTGCGGCTCGTGGTCCGGGTCGTGCCAGAGTCCCTGCTCCTTGGCGTAGGACTCGACCAGGTCGACCTGCTCGGCGGGGCGGCCGGTGAGCTTGAGGTAGCGGATCGTCTCCTCGTCGATCGGGAAGATCGCCGCGGTGGAGCCGAACTCCGGGCTCATGTTGCCGATGGTGGCGCGGTTGGCCAGCGGCACCGAGGCCACGCCGGAGCCGTAGAACTCGACGAACTTGCCCACCACGCCGTGTTCGCGCAGCATCTGCGTGATCGTGAGCACCACGTCGGTGGCGGTCGCACCCGGCGGGATCTCGCCGGTGAGCTTGAAGCCCACCACCTTCGGGATGAGCATCGACACCGGCTGGCCCAGCATCGCGGCCTCGGCCTCGATGCCGCCGACGCCCCAGCCCAGCACGCCCAGGCCGTTGACCATCGTGGTGTGCGAGTCGGTGCCCACGCAGGTGTCCGGGTAGGCCTGGCCGTTGCGGCTCATGATCGAGCGGGCCAAGTGCTCGATGTTCACCTGGTGCACGATGCCGGTGCCGGGCGGGACGACCTTGAACTCGTCGAAGGCGCCCTGGCCCCAGCGCAGGAACTGGTAGCGCTCCTTGTTGCGGCCGTACTCGAACTCGACGTTGCGCTCGAAGGCGTCCGGCTTGCCGAACACGTCGATGATCACCGAGTGGTCGATGACCAGCTCCGCGGGCGCCAGCGGGTTCACCTTCGAGGTGTCGCCGCCCAGCTCGGAGACCGCTTCGCGCATGGTGGCGAGGTCGACCACGCAGGGCACGCCGGTGAAGTCCTGCATGATCACCCGCGCGGGGGTGAACTGGATCTCGGTCGAAGGCTCGGCCTCGGGATCCCAGTCCGCGAGCGCGCGCACGTGCTCGGCGGTGATGTTCGCACCGTCCTCGGTGCGCAGCAGGTTCTCCAGCAGGATCTTGAGGCTGTAGGGCAGCCGTTGCGCACCGGCGACCGCGCTGAGCCGGAACACCTCGTAAGAGGCGTCACCGACGTTCAGCGTGCCGCGGGCGCCGAAGCTGTCCTTGCTCGCAGGTGCAGTCACGTTCAACTCCATGTCGCGACGGGCGCAAGTCAGTTCGGGAACGACCGGGAGTCTCGCGCACGTCGGCCGAGCGTGCGCGCAGCCCCTCGGGTCGCGTGCCAGTAACAGTACGCTTGTCCTGTAAATGGCTTCAAGACCGGGTCGCGGAAGATCGCGGCGATGTGCCGGGTGCGCAAATACCCGCCGTTTTCGCAGGTGTGACCTGCGGCACCGGGAGCAGCGGGCGGGTGCACCGGAGCCCGCGCGCCGGGACCACCGCGGGAGGACGCGGTCCTGATCGCACAACTGCTTCCGAAGCTCGATCACGGCGAATTCCCGCGGCGCCCGTTCGCGGAACCCGGCGGAGGAATCCGCAGCGACCTACAATCCCGGCGGGACCAGCGGCCGAAAAGATCTGCCCGACCTGCGGATGCCGACGAACTCCGCGCCCGGGCTAGGGGGACGGAATGGCTGAGCGGGCGGACGACTCGGTATCCGAAAGCGGTTCGGAAAGCGGCCGATCGGCGCGCGGCGGTTCGGAAAACCGGCGCCGCGGATACGGTTCCGGGCTCAGCGGCGAATTGCTCGCCGAGTTCCTCGGGACTTTCGTGCTGATCCTGCTGGGGTGCGGCGCGGTGGCGGTGGCCGTTGCCGGGCTGCCCGGCTCCGGCAGGCAAGCGGACGCCTTCGGCGCCGCGAACTGGCTGATCGTCGCGTGGGGCTGGGGTTTCGGCGTGGTCTTCGGCGTCTACGTCGCCGGGGGCGTCAGCGGCGCGCACATCAACCCGGCCGTCACCCTGGCCTTCGCCGCACGGCGCGGCTTCCCCTGGCGCAAGGTGGTTCCGTACTGGGTCGCGCAGCTGGTCGGAGCTTTCCTCGCCGCCGCGCTCGTCTACGCCTCCTACAGCTGGGCCATCGACGCGTTCAACGCCAAGGAGGGCCTGCCGCGCGAGCAGTCACTGGACACGTTCGCCATTTTCGCGACTTTCCCCGCCGAGTACTTCGGTTCCTCGTGGTGGGGGCCGCTGCTGGACCAGATCATCGGCACGGCGATTCTGGTGGGACTGATCTTCGCGCTCATCGACAAGCGCAACTCCGCGCCGCTGGGGAACATGGGGCCATTCCTGATCGGCATGGTCGTCACCGTCATCGGAATGTCGTTCGGCGTGAACGCCGGCTACGCGATCAACCCCGCCCGCGATTTCGGCCCGCGGTTGTGGACGTTCCTGACCGGCTGGGGTGATCTCGCGCTGCCCGGCAGCTACGAGTCGTTCTCCTGGTACTTCTGGATTCCGATCGCCGGGCCGCTGATCGGCGGCGTCGCCGGGGCGCTGATCTACGACTTCTGCATCGGCCGCGTGCTCGACGCCCGCGAGACCGCGCCCGAACCCGGCCGGGCAGGCGACTGAGGCGGCAGCGAACGCGGAAAACCCCGAAACGGTCCCGGGACCGCGTGTTTGGATGCTCGGATGCGCAGCTTCACCCAGCACGCCGGTTCCGCCGGGCTGCTCGCCGCGGTCGCGTCCGCGTTCTGCTTCGGCGGTTCGGGACCGTTCGCGAAACCGCTGATCACCGCGGGTTTCACCCCGCTGCAAGTGGCCTGGATCCGGCTCGCGGGCGGAGCGCTGCTGATGCTGCCGTTCGCGTTCCGGCACGTGTCCGCGCTGCGGCGCGCACCGTGGCTGCTGCTCGGGTACGGCCTGTTCGCCATCGCCGGGGTGCAGACGAGCTACTTCGCGGCCATCGCCTCGATCCCGGTCGCGGTGGCGCTGCTGGTCGAGTTCCTCGGGCCGGTGCTGGTGCTCGGCTGGATCCGGTTCGTGCGGCGGCGCCCGGTGACCCGGCGGGCCGCGGGCGGTATCGGGCTCGCGCTGGCTGGGCTGGCGTGCGTGGTCGAGATCGGCGCGGGGATGCGGTTCGACGCGCTCGGACTGCTGCTCGCGCTCGCGGCCGCAGGCTGCCAGGCGGCTTATTTCCTGTTGTCGGACTCCTCGGCCGAGATCGACCCGCGGGCACTTGCCTCCTACGGGCTGCTGATCGGCGCGGCGGTGGTCACCGTGCTGGCGCGGCCGTGGGAGATGGATTGGGCGGTGCTGGCCGGGTCGGTCGAACTGGCCGGTGCCGCGCTGCCCGCCGCCTTGGCGGCGGCCTGGATGGTCCTGGTGAGCACCGTGCTGGCGTACCTCACCGGCATCGTCGCGGTGCGGAGGTTGTCCCCGCCGGTGGCAGGCGCCGTGGCGTTCCTGGAACCGGTGGTCGCCACGCTGCTCGCGTGGCTGCTGCTCGGGGAGCGGCTCGGGCCGTGGCAGCTGGCCGGGGGAGCGTTGATCCTGGCCGGCGCGTACGTGGCGCAACGTGCGGCGCCGGCGGAGGCGGAAACCCCGCTGGTGCCCGAGAGCGGTTCATCTGCCCGCTGACGCGCCGGTTTCAGCGCCCGCAGCGGGCTCGGTGCTGATCAGCCGTGACCGGTCGGTGCGGCCGCGCTCAGGCCGCCGCGCGGGAGCGGGCCACGCGCGTGAAGGCGTTCTTGGCCAAGTGGACGATGAGACCTTCCAGGAGGGCCACGGCCACCCCGGTCAGCAGGTTCGCCAGGAAGTTCATGGTCAGCGTGCTTTCTGCCGTGTCCAGCTCGTACGCCCCGACGGTGCCGTTCCGGAGTGAGGACGAGGTGGGTGCCGGGTGACGAGCGGGTAAAACGACCGGGAATATTGTCGTTACCGCAGCTCAGCACGCCCTCACGTGGGTGAAGGTGCGGCCGCAGAGCCCCGCGGCCCTGGCGTTCCGATGACGCCCGCCCGCGCAACGGTTGCACCGAGGTGAAGAACCCCTTCAACCAACCTAGCCGGGCGAAGAGGTCCTTCACTCGCAAGCGGCGCTGCACGATGCTCTTGCACCGAGTGCGCGCACCACATCCGGGGTGATCACGAACCACCACCGGCGTGGTGATCACTGGTCCGGGCGGGCCGTCGGCGCGCTCACACCCTCGCCGGTTCGCTCGGCTCCACCACGCCTTCCACGACGCGCGGAGACTCGTCCGGGGAGCCCGGTTGCACCACGGGCTCCGACGGCGCACCGGGCAGCGCCGGTGCCTGCGAGGCGCCGTCTGCACCGTCGTCCCCGGGCCAGTGCTGCCAAGCCACCACCCCTGCGGTGCTCGCCATCGCCGCCCCGAGCGCGATCAGCCACTGGTGCGGCAGCAGCGGCCTGCTGCCGAAGAACTGGCTCACCCCCGGCACCTGCACGACCCCGAGCAGGATCAGCAGCGAAACCGCGCCGGAGGCCAGCACCAGCGGTGTGCGGCCGCGCACCGCCAGTGTCTGCGCCAGCTGCGCGGACACCAGCGCCACCAGCCCCGTCGTCTGCGCCTGCCCAGGTGTGGAGACCGGGCGGGCCAGCGCCCACGCCAAGCCGGCCGCGGTCGCCGTACCCACCGCCCGCACGTACACGTCGCGGGTCAACGCCTTGCCCAGGGAAGCCTCCGGTCCCTCGGCGAGCAGCTTCTCCGGCGTCGCGTGCGGCGGCGGGCGCACCGCGATGGCGATCGCGGGCAACACGTCGGTGAGCATGTTGACCACCAGCAGCTGCCGCGCGTTGAGCGCGGCACCGGAGCCGAGGAAACCCGATCCCACCGCGTACCCGATCTCGCCGAGGTTGCCGCCGAGCAGCATCGACAGCGCGTCGTGCACCGAGGCCCACATGCCCCGGCCTTCCACGATGCCGTCGGTGATCGTCTCGATCCGGTCGTCGGCCACCACCAGGTCCGCGGACTCCCGCGCCGCCGGGGTGGCCCGCGAGCCCAGCGCGATGCCGACGTGCGCGAGCTTGATCGCGGGCACGTCGTTGGCCCCGTCCCCGGTCATCGCCACGGTGCGCCCGTCGGCGCGCAGCAGCCGCACGATCCGCGCCTTCTGCGCCGGGCTGACCCGCGCGAACACCGAGACCTGCGGCAGCGCGGCCGCGAGCTGCTCGTCGTCGAGCTCGTCGAGCTGCCCGCCGCCGAGCACCCAGCGCTCGCCCAGCATCCCGAGCTCGGCGGCGATCGCCTCCGCGGTGCTCGGGTGATCGCCGGTGATCATGATGACGCCGACGCCCGCCCGTTGCAGCCTGCCGACCGCCTCGGCCGCGGTCGGGTGCACCGGGTCGGCGAGTCCCAGCAGTCCGACCAGTTCCAGATCGTCCACATCGGAATCGTCCAATTCGGACCCGGATTCGTCCTGTTCGGACTTCTCGGCGACCGCGAGCAGCCGGTATCCGCGCAGCGCCAGGCGTTCGATCTCGTCCTCGACTTCGGCGCGTGCGGCCACGTCGAACGGCCGGTCCCCGTCCGCGCAGCGCCAGCGCGTGCAGCGCTCGAGCACGACTTCGGGCGCGCCCTTGACGTGCAGCGCGGTGCCGTCCCGGCCGCGCGTGCGGGTGGCGTGGTAGCTGCGGGCGGGCTCGAACGGAAGGTCCGCGAGCACGTCGCGCCCGTTCGGATCGATGCCTGCGTTGACCGCACCCTCCAGCACCGCTCGGTCGGTGGGGTGCGGCAGCGGCTGGTCCGGATCCGGCGCCGGGTTGGCCCGCACCGCGATCTCGACTACGCGGCGCCGGGTTCCGTCCAGCGCGTCCGGAGCGCTGCTGTGCCTGCCGTCCGAGACCTGGCCGAGGCTGATCCGGCCCTGGGTGAGCGTGCCGGTCTTGTCGAAGCACAGCGCGTCCACCCGCCCGAGCGCTTCGATCGTGGCGGGGCTGCGCACCAGCACCCCGCGCTGGGACAACCGGCGTGCAGCGGCGAGTTCGGCGAGCGTGGCCACGAACGGCAAGCCTTCCGGCACCGCGGCCACGGCCAGGCCGACGGCGCGGCCGATGGTCTGCGCGAGCGGGATTCCGCGCAGCAGGTCGGCCACCAGCAGCACGCCGCCCGCGCCGATCGACAGCGGCAGGATCTGCTGCGTCAGCTCGGCCAGCCGTGCCTCCACGCCGCCTGCGCTGCCGACCTCGCCGCCGTTCTCGTGCGTCGTGCGGCCGATCTCGGTGGTGGTCCCGGTCGCGACCACGACCGCGGTGGCGGTACCGGTGGCCACGGTGGTGCCCTGGTAGACCATGCTGGTGCGATCGCCGAGCGCGGCCGCCGTGGTCGCCTCCGGTGTCTTGACCACCAGGTTGGACTCGCCGGTGAGGCTGGATTCGTCGATCTCCAGGAACTCCGCGGACAGCACCCGGCAGTCGGCGGGCACGCCGTCGCCGGATTGCAGCTCGACCACGTCGCCGGGCACCAGCTGGTCGGCGGGCACGGTGGTCGTCTCGCCGTCGCGGTACACCCGCGCGGGCAGCTGCCCGGCGTCGAGCAGCCGCGCCAGCTCGCGGTCGGTGGCCACCCGCTGCACGCCGTCCACGAGCGCGCTGACGCCGAGCACGCCGGCGATCAGCACCGCGTCGATCACCGATCCGAGCCCGGCGGAGACCACCGCGCCGGCGAACAGCACCGGCGTCATCGGGTTCACCAGCCCTTCCAGCGTCGCCGAGAGCACGCCGGTGTCTTCCGGGCCCGCCTCGCGCGGCTGGCCGCGGCGCAACCGGCGGGCCGCGACGGAGCTGAGCCCGTCGACCGAACTCGACAGCATCCCCAGCACCGCCTTGCCCGGCAGCGCGTGCCACGGGGTGCGCTGCCGTGGCGCCGGCGGTGGCCGGTTGCCCGCCTGCAACCCGGCGAGCGTGCCGGTGCCCAGCGCGAAAATCGTGGCTGCCTGCACCGGCATGGACGCGCGCGCCGGGGCGCCCAGCGACGGGCCGAGCGCGCCGAACAGCACGCCCAGGCAGGATCCGCCGACGGACAACGCGGCTGCGTGCTTGCTGGCGGTGCGCGCCTCGGTGACCGCCGAGAGCAGCGCGTGCGCCTCCGCCCGGTTCGGGCACAGCGCGTCCGCGCCCCACGGCGCGGGCCGTTCGGATTCGGGGACACCGATGCCGACGTCGGCGGCGGCGAGCGCGGTGTGCCCGCGGGCGGACAGCAGCGCCACCACGTGCCCGTCCTGCTGCAACCTGCGCACCGACTCTGCGAGCCGGTTGCCGCCGTGCGCGGCGTCGTCGACGGCGAGCCGGTGGTCGAGGCGGCTGCCGATGCCCGCCAGCACCACCGAACCCGCGCAACGCCCCGCTTCCACGAGCGCTTCTGCCAGCGGATCCAGTTCGGTGATGACCACGACGACCGCTACCGGCTCCGATTCGTGGCTCAGCATCAACAAGTTCGCTCCGCGCTCGCGGTGTTCGCGCACCGCGTCCCGCAACCGGTCCGGCAGCGAAGGCCGACCGAGCGGGGCGCAGGACCATGCGCCGCGGGTGTGCCGCGCCTTGGGCTGCTCCGGGTCGACGAGTTCACCGGCGCGGGCGAACAGCCGCGTCTGGTCGGCGTCGGTGTCCAGCGGCAGTACCTCTTCGACCACGTGCCGTCCGGTCAGCAGCGCGGGCGCGTCGAGCACGACGGTGTCCACCCGGTCCATCCGGCGCAGCGCCCGCGGCTCCAGCACGACCGTGCCGCGTTCGGAGATGGCGGTGGTGAGCTGCGCTGCGAACGCCTCCCGGCCGGTTCTGGCCGGTCGCGGCACTCCGGCGAGCATCGTCGCCTGCGCGCGCTGGTCGTTGCGGGTGGCGGCCAGCACCGTGCCGTAGCCGCCGAGGGCGAAGGTGCCGGAGAGGTTCGAGACGTGCTCCACCGGACCGTTCGGCAGTTCGGCCGGGCGCGGTTCGAGTTCCAGCGCCTCCGCCTCGTGCACGCCCGGGAGACCGGCATTGGCCTCTTCCCAACGGCGCCACGCCTGACCGCGCGCGATCGTCTCCCGCGAGGTGCAGAACCGGCCGGCCAGGTCGGTGAACACCGACAGCGGATTCTGCGACAGCCCTTGGGTGAGCGCGCCGCCGACGGTGAGCGCGGTTTCGGTGGCGTCCCGGCCGAGCGCGCGCTCGGCCCCGTTGTGCAACCACGGAACCGAGTCGACCAGCGAGACCGCGGTCGGCACCAGCGGTGACGCGGGCCGCAGCGGCAGCATGCCGGCGACCGCCGAATAGCCCAGCCCGAGCACGCTCATGCCCAGTGCGCCCACGTCGCGAACCAGCGCTCCCGCGTCGCCGGGGTGCGCCATGCCGCCGGGGGCGCGCCCGAGCTCGGTGAGGTCGTGCTCGTCCTCGACCTGCGAGACCACTTCGCCGAGGTCGGCGGGATCGATCTCCGGCTCGTGCTGCACGACCACGCGGCCGAGCACGGCGTTCACCTCGACCCCGCGCACTCCGTCCAAATCGGACAGACGGTTGCGCAGCTCGCGGTTGGCCTGCTCGGTTCCTGGCCGGTGCAGCCCGCGCACCTCGAGGTGCGTGCGGTCGGCACCGGAGTACGTTCGCTGGCTCGCCGGAGCGGTACCGAGGGTGCGCACCGCGTCGACCACCTGCCCGGTGGTTTCGGCGGCCAGCGACAGCAGCTTGCCGAACGGCATCGATTGCCTTCCTGGAATGTCGGGAATGAGCGCGCGGCGGCGAAGAATCGCGCGTGAACGTGCGGGCCGCGGAAGGGGTCGCCGGGCTCGTGCTCGCCGTGTGCGGCGCGGGGTCAGCCGGGGTCGGGTGGCGCCACCCGCGCGAAGCGGCCGAGCAGGGGGATTCGTCCGGCGGGATCGCCGGGGCGGGGCGGCCGTCCTGCCGCCCGCGCCTCGGCCGGAATGCGTCCGGTCAGGACCGCTGGGCGCTGCCCTGACCGCCTTGGCCGCTGGTGACGACCGCGGTGCCGACGCCGATGGCCAGCGCGACGGGCCATTCGAGCAGGCTCAGCGCGGTTCCTGCGGCCAGGCCGCCGTAGAACAGCGCCTGCTTCGGCGTGGGCAGTTGCGAACGGACGGTCTCGGCAGCGGAGGCGAAGTCCTCGCGGCCCGGCAGCTGCACGTCCGGCCGGTGGAACTCCGCGGTGACGAAGGGCAGGTTCACGGTCGC
Organism: Saccharopolyspora galaxeae; assembly: GCF_016526145.1. Taxonomy (GTDB): domain Bacteria; phylum Actinomycetota; class Actinomycetes; order Mycobacteriales; family Pseudonocardiaceae; genus Saccharopolyspora_C; species Saccharopolyspora_C galaxeae. The sequence continues at coordinate 175,408 of NZ_JADDUE010000011.1, read as the reverse complement.
GCCGTGCGACTGCGCCGAGCTCGACGCGCCACCGGATCCGCTGCGCGCGGACGTCGAGGTCTGGGTGCCGGTGCGTCCGCTGCCGGACTGGCTGCGCGCCGACGGCGACGAGGTCTGGGTGCGGGAGCGCCCGCTGCCGGTGGTTTGCCCGCGGGTTCGCGTGCTGGAAGCGCTGGAGCTTGACGTTCGTGAAGCGCCCGAACTCGACGTGCCGGTGCGCCGCCCCTGCGTCCCGCTACGGGACGTGCTCCGGCTCGGTGCCGAACGCCCTCCGGAACTGGCTGCGGTGGTCATGAGCCCTCCAGAACGAAGATGTCGTTGAGAAACGTCCAGCGTACGGGAGGTTGAACAAGGAATGAATCGAACAAGGAGTGAAAAGCACGATCGTGTTCTGCCCGGCCGCGCGTTGCTGCGCACGGTCACGGCGACGGCGTGCGCGCCGCGGTCGTCAGGCGGCGAAGGAATCCCGGCACGCCGCGCTATGCCGCCGCACGACGAGGTCGATGACGCGCGGGTGCGCACCGATGGGTTCGGCAACCGCGTGCACCGGTAGTTCGTTGAGCTTGCGGTGGAACAGTCCGGGCGCCAGCAGGTACGGCGCGATGAAACCCGCGCGTCCGTCCGCGCACAGGTCCGCGGTCAGCGGCGCGGCTGTCGTGACGAAACTCGGGTGCAGCCACTGCCCGCACAGCCGCCCGAGCAGGTTCGCCGCGGTACGCACGTCGGCGAGCGCACCTTCGTCGGAGGAGCCCGCGGCGGACAACAGCACCTGTTCGCCCGGGCGCCAACCGGCTCCGAGGAGCCGGTCGAGCATCGCCTCCGCGAGTTCCGGACTCGGACCCAGCGACGCGGTCACCGCGACATCGCTGGTGCGGCCGACCTCGGCGATCTGCGCGGGCAGATCCGTGCGCACGTGGTAGCCGGACGCCAGGAACGCGGGCAGCACCACCACGGGGCCGTGCAGCGCACCCAGCGCCTCGGCCACGGTGGGGCCGATGACGTCGACGTAGGCGACGTGCACCGGAACGCTCGCGCGGTCGGCGACCGCCGCCGCGATGCGTTCGACGACGACGGGACCGGCGGGGTCGCGGGTTCCGTGCGCGACGAGCAGCAGGGGAGGTGTGGCTTTCATGCTTGCGCGCATCCGTGCGCGTCCTTCATCGGTGCCGGCAACCGGCGGGAACCGATGCCGGTCGTAGTCCGGTGCGTTCGTCCGCGCAGTCACGGGACTGCGATCTCCACCATCTCGTCGCGCAGCCGCACCCGGTAGGTCGGCAGCTTCGCCGCGGGCTCGTCCAGGCATTCGCCGGTGCGCAGCGAGTAGACCTGCTTGAGCAACGGCGAGGCCACCGTCGGTTCGCCGCCGCGGTCACCGACGATGCCGCGGCTGATCACACCCGCTCCGCAGAGCGGATCGACGCCGCCGACCGCGAACAGCTCGTCGTCGGTGGTGCGGAACACCGCGACCGGATAGCCGCCGAGCAGCGCGGGAACACCGCAGGCGGGCGGCACCGCGCTCAACGGGCAGATGGATTGCCAGCTCATGCGGAGACCTCCTCGGACCCGGCGCGCGCGGACGGCATCGGCAGCGCCACCGGACCGGGCCGGACCCGGCCGCGTTCCTCGGTGAAGCTGATCGTCGGATCCGGCGTTCCGGGGGCGTTGACGAACGAGACGAAGCGGGACAACTTCGCCGGGTCTTGCAGCACCCCGGCCCATTCGTCGGTGTAGCCGGCGACGTGCTCGGCCATCGCGGCCTCCAGTTCCGCGGCGATGCCCAGGGAGTCGCCGACCACCACCGCGCGGAGGTGCTCGATCCCGCCGTCCATGGCCTCGATCCACGCGGCGGTGCGCTGCAACCGGTCGGCGGTGCGCACGTAGAACATCAGGAACCGGTCGACGAACCGCACCAGCGTCTCGTCGTCGAGGTCGGCGGCCAGCAGTCCGGCGTGCCGCGGGGCGAACCCGCCGTTGCCGCCGACGTAGAGGTTCCAGCCGGTTTCGGTGGCGATGACGCCGAAGTCCTTCGAACGCGCCTCCGCGCACTCCCGCGCGCAGCCGGACACCCCGGCCTTGACCTTGTGCGGCGAGCGCAGCCCGCGGTAGCGCAGCTCCATCCGGATCGCCATCGCCACCGAGTCCTGCACCCCGTAGCGGCACCAGTCGTCGCCGACGCAGGACTTCACCGTGCGCAGCGCCTTGCCGTAGGCGTGCCCGGACTCGAAACCGGCCTCGACCAGCCGCCGCCAGATCTGCGGCAGCTGCTCCACCCGCGCGCCCAACAGGTCGATCCGCTGCCCACCGGTGATCTTGGTGTAGAGCCCGAACGCGCGGGCCACCTCGCCGAGCACGATCAGCTTCTCCGGCGTGATCTCCCCGCCGGGCACCCGCGGAACCACCGAGTAGCTGCCGTTGCGCTGCATGTTCGCCAAGAACCGGTCGTTGGTGTCCTGCAGCCCGGCCTGCTCGCCGTCGAGGATGTGCCCGTTGCCGAGGCTGGCCAGGATCGAGGCCACCGCGGGTTTGCAGATGTCGCAGCCGTGCCCGGTGCCGTGCTTGCCGATCAGCTCGGAGAACGTGCCGATGCCGGTGGCGCGGACGATCTCGAACAGTTCGGCGCGGGATCGCCCGAAGTGCTCGCACAGCGCATCGGAGGTCGCCACGCCGCATTCGGCGAGCAGGTTCTTCAGCATCGGCACGCAGGAGCCGCAGCTGGTGCCCGCCTTGGTGCAGCCCTTGACGCCCGCCACATCGGTCAGCGACTCGCCGGTGATGGCGCCGGTGATGTCCGCTTTGGACACGTTGTTGCAGGAGCAGACGAGCGCATCGCCGGGCAGCGCTGCGGCGTCCGCACCCGAGCCCGCGGGCAGCAGCAGTTGCTCCGGCGGAGCCGGTAGTTCCCGCCCGATCAGCGGACGCAGCGCCGCGTACGCGCTCGCATCGCCCACCAGCACCCCGCCGAGCAGCGTCGAGGCGTCGTCGCTGAGCACCAGCTTCGCGTAGGTGCCCGCGGCGTTGTTGGCGTAGACGACCTCCAGCGCGCCCGCGTTGCTCCCGTGCGCGTCGCCGAAGCTGGCCACGTCGACGCCGAGCAGTTTGAGCTTCGTCGACATGTCGGCGCCGGGGAACGGGTCGTCGCCCAGCTCCAGCAGCTGGGCCACGACGACCTCGGCCATGCTGTAGCCGGGCGCGACCAGGCCGTAGCAACGGCCTTCGACCGCCGCGCACTCGCCGACCGCCCAGATGCGCTCGTCGCTGGTGCGGCAGCGGTCGTCGACGAGCACGCCGCCGCGATGGGCGCGGTGCAGCCCGGCCGGCTCGGCGAGTTCGTCGCGCGGGCGGATCCCGGCGGAGAACACGACCAGGTCCGTCTCCACCGAGGTCCCGTCGGACAGCGTCACCCCGGCTACCCGGCCGTCCGGCCCGGCGTCGATGGACTGCGTGGCGACGTCGCAGTGCAACTCGAGCCCGAGGTCCCCGACGAGCTTGGCGAGCACCTGTCCGCCGCCTTCGTCGACCTGCATCGGCATCAGCCGCGGCGCCATCTCCACCACGTGCGGGCGCATGCCCAGCAGCCGCAAGGCGTTGGCCGCTTCCAGCCCGAGCAGACCGCCGCCGATGACCACGCCGGGCCGGTCGGGGACCGCTTCGTCCCGGATGGCGTCCAGATCGTCGAGCGTGCGGTACACGTGGCAGCCGGCCAGCTGGTGCCCGGGCACCGGCGGCACGAACGGGCGCGAGCCGGTGGCCAGCACCAGCGCGTCGTAGCCGAGCTGTGCACCGCCGGTGGTGGTCACCGTCCGCTCCGCGCGGTCGATGCGCGCGGCGCCGCAGTCCAGTCGCAGCTCGACGGCCGGATCGGTGCGGAAGTCCGGCCCGGCCAGGCTCAGGTCCGCGGCGCTCTTGCCGTCCAAGTAGGACGACAGCGCCACCCGGTCATAAGCGGCGTGCGGCTCCTCGGCCAGCACCACCACCCGCCAGGTACCCGCCGCATCGCGGGCGCGCAGGTCTTGCACGAGGCGGTGGCCGACCATTCCGTGGCCGATCACGACAAGGGTCCGGGTCATGCCGCTCCCTCCTGTTCGGTCGAGGTCTCCAGCAAGGCGCCGCAGAGCCGGCGCACCTCGTCGCCGCAGCCGCCGCAGCCGGTGGTCGCCCTGGTCGCCCGCGCGAGCGCGCCGGCGTCGCGAGCACCGTCGTGGAAGGCCCGCACGAGGCGGTTCTTGGTGACGTTGTTGCAGCGGCAGAGCACCGCGTCGTCGGCGAGTTCGGCGGGTGCGGACCGCTCGGGCGCGCCGCCGCCCAGCAGCAGTCCCAGCCGGTCCGCGGGCACGGGCAGGTCGCGCTCGTGCAGCTGGCCGATCGCGGCACCGGCCTGCGGGAACCCGATCAGCACGGCACCGGCGACCCGGTCCCGGCGCAGCGCGAGCTTCGCGTACCGGCCGCGCGCCGGATCGGCCACGGTCACCAGCTCCACATCGGTCCGCGAACCGTCCAAACTGGACGCCGCGCCGATGGCGGACAGGTCGATGCCGCGAGCCTTCAGCCGGGTCACGCTGCCTGCGGGCGCATAACGCGCGTGCCCGCCGGTGAGCACCTGCGCGAGCACGTCCGCCTGCTCCCAAGCGGGCGCGATCAGCCCCGGCACCAGCCCGTCGTGCTCGGCGCAGTCGCCGATCGCGTGCACGTGCGGGTCGGTGGTGCGCATCCGGTCGTCCACGAGCACGCCGCGCCCGACCGCGAGCCCGGCCGTGCCCGCCGTGTCCGTCTCCGGCTGCACCCCGGTGCACAGCACGAGCGCGTCGGCCCGCAGCACCCGGCCGTCGTCGAGCACGAGTTCGCCGGGCCGGTAGGTCACCGCGCGACGGCCCAGCTCGGTGGCCACGCCCATACCTCGCAGGTGCTCCGCGAGCAGTTCGCCACCGGCGGCATCGAGCTGGCGGTCCATCGGATGCGGCTGCGGGTGCACGAGCGTGACGTCGATGCCGCGGCCTTGGAGCCCGCGCGCGGTCTCGACTCCGAGCACTCCGCCGCCGAGCACGACCGCACGCCGCGCGTCACGGGCTATCCGTTCGCAATCGGCCAGCGTGCGCAGCGTCGTCACGCCGTCCGCGAGTCCGCCGTTCCCGCTCCGCACCCCGGGAATTCCCGGCACGGTCGCCCGCGCTCCGGTGGCCAGCACGAGCTCGTCGTAGCGGTGCACCACGCCGGTGGTGGTGCGCACGAGCTGCCGCGCCGGATCGATGGCGGTGGCGGTCACGCCGAGCCGCACTTGCGCTTCGGACTCCGGCAGCGTGATCGAGTCCGGACTGAGCGTCCCGTCCAGTACCGAGCCCAGCAGCACCCGGTTGTACGCAGGACGCGGCTCCTGACCCAGCACGGTGATCGGCCCGTGGTGCCCGTGGTGGCGCAGCCGCTCCACCAGTCGGTGCGCGGCCGGGCCGTTCCCGATGACCAGCACGTGGCTCACGCGGGCACCTCCTCGGCAGCCGTGGTTCCAGGCGGGTGCGGGCCGATCCGCACCGCGGCGACCTTGAACTCCGGCATCCGGCTGCGCGGGTCCAGCGCCGGGTTGGTGAGCAGGTTCGCGCGGCCATCGCCCGGGAAGTGGAACGGCAGGAACACGGTGTCGGTGCGCATCGACGCGACCAGCCGCACGCGCGCAACCACTTCGCCGCGCGCGGAGGTCACCACCGCCAGAGCGCCCGCGCGCAGCCCGGCGCGTTCTGCGGTGTCCGGATGGACCTCGACGAACGCCTCCGGTGCCGCTGCGTCGAGTTCGGCGACCCGGCGGGTTTGCGCACCGGATTGGTACTGCGCCAGCTCGCGGCCGGTGGTGGCGAGCAGCGGGAACTCCGCGCGCACGGACTCGGCCGCGGCGCGGTGCTCGACCGCTGCGAACCGCGCCCGCCCGTCCGGGTGGGCGAAGCCGTGCAGGAACAGCCGCGGAGTGCCGGGATGAGCGGTCCCGTCCGGGCCTTCCGCCGGGCACGGCCAGTGCAGCGCCTCGGCGTCGAGGCGTTCGTAGTCGATGCCGGAGTAGTCGGCCTTGCCGCCTGCGGAGGCGCGCCGCAGCTCCTCGAACACTTCGCGCGGTGCAGTGGGGTAGCGCTGCGCCGGTTCGCCCAGCCGCCGCGCCAGCCCGTGCAGCACTTCGAGGTCGGAGCGGACGTGCCCGGGCGGGTTCTGCAACCGGCGGCGGCGCAACACGCGGCCTTCGAGGTTGGTCATGGTGCCGTCCTCCTCGGCCCACTGCGTCACCGGCAGCACCACGTCGGCCATCCGCGCGGTCTCCGACGGCACGAAGTCCGCCACCACCAAGAAGTCCAAACTGGACAGACGTGCGGTGATGTGCGCGGCGTGCGGCGCGGAAACGGCCGGGTTCGAGCCGAAAACCAGCATCGCGCGGGGGCCGTGCGGGGTGCCGAGCCCGTTCAGCAGCTCGTAGGCGCTGCTGCCCGGTCCCGGCAGGGTCTCCGGCGGCACGCCCCAGATCCGGGAGACGTGTTCGCGAGCGGCCTCGTCGGTGATCATCCGGTAGCCGGGCAGCTGATCGGCCTTCTGCCCGTGTTCCCGGCCGCCCTGCCCGTTGCCCTGTCCGGTCAGGCAGCCGTAGCCGCTGCCTTCGCGGCCCGGCAGGCCCAGCGCCAGCGACAGGTTGATGAACGCGGCGACGGTGTCGGTGCCCTTGCTGTGCTGCTCGGCGCCGCGGCCGGTGAGCACGTAAGCCCGCTCGGCCTGCGCCAGCATCCGCACCGCCGCGCGTTGCGCGCCCACCGGCACCCCGGTGACCCGTTCGACCCGCTCCGGCCACCACGTCATCGCCCGTTGCCGAGCCGCGTCGAAACCGCTGGTGCGCTCGCGTACGTAGCCGTCGTCGTACCAGCCGTCGACGACCGCGACGTGCAGCAGACCCAGCGCCAGCGCGAGATCCGTGCCCGGTGCGGGTTGCAGGTGCAGCGCCGCGCGCTCGGCTGTGGCGGTGCGCCGCGGGTCGATCACGACCAGGTCCGGCCGGGCGAGGTGCTGCATCAGCGGCGGCATCGTCTCCGCCGGGTTCGCACCGGCCAGCAGCACCACGTCCGCCGCGCCCAGGTCGGTCACCGGGAACGGCAGCCCGCGGTCCAGCCCGAACGCGGCGTTGCCCGCAGCCGCGGCCGAGGACATGCAGAACCGCCCGTTGTAGTCGATCCGGCTGGTGCCCAGCGCCAGCCTGGCGAACTTCCCGAGCAGGTAAGCCTTCTCGTTGGTCAGCCCGCCGCCGCCGAACACGGCAACCGCGTCCGGGCCGTGTTCGGCGCGCAATCCCCGCAGCCGATCGGCGACGGTTCCCAGCGCTGTGTCCCAGTCCGCGGCCACGAGTTCCCCGCCGCGGCGGACCATCGGATGCACCAAGCGGTCCGGAACGTCCAACAGGGACGTCGCGGTCCAGCCCTTCTGGCACAACCCGCCCCGGTTCACCGGGAAGTCCGTCGGAACCACGGTCACGCCCGCGCGTTCGCAGGTGAGTCGGGTTCCGCACTGCAAGGCGCAATAGGGGCAGTGGGTGGCGACGGTGCGCGGCTCAGGCACTGGTGACCCCTTCGGCGACCGGTTCCCGGCGCGTCGCCACCCGGCCGGGCGCCGGGCGCAGGTACACCGCCCAGGTCACGACCAGGCACAGCACGTAGAACGCGAGGAACGTCAGCAGCGCGGCGTTCCCGTTCGCCGCGGACCCGCCGAACGAGGCGCGGAAGGTCAGGTTGATGAACACCCCGCCCAGCGCACCGACCGCACCGGCCACCCCCATCAACGCGCCCGAAAGCCGCCTGGCCTGCGCGAACGCGTCCGGGGTGGCGGACAGCGCCGCCCGCGCGGTGAAGATCCCCGGGATCATCTTGTACACCGATCCGTTGCCGACCCCGGTCAGCACGAACAGCGCGATGAACGCGGTCAGGTACAGCGGGAACGAACCCGACCCGGAAGCCACCAGCAGCACCCCGGTCGCGACCGCCATGGCCAGGAAGTTCCAGAACGTCACCAGCGCTCCACCGAAGCGGTCCGACATCCGCCCGCCCAGCGGTCGCGCCAGCGAACCCAGCAGCGGTCCCAGGAACGTCCAGGTCGCCGCCTGCAGCGGGCTGGAACCGAACTCGTTCTGCAGCACCAGCCCGAACGCGAAGCCGTAGCCGATGAACGACCCGAAGGTGCCGACGTACAGCAGCGAGATCCACCAGGCGTGCCGGTCTCGCACCACTTCCAGCTGCGCGCCGGGCGCGGCCACGACCGCGTCGATGTTGTCCATCCGCACTGCCGCCAGCAGCGCGGCCAGCACGATCAGCGGCAGGTACACCCCGGCCACCAGCGCGGGGGAGGTGTTCCCGGCCAGCGCGACCACCAGCAGCCCGACCAGTTGGACGACGGCGACGCCGATGTTGCCGCCGCCCGCGTTCAACCCCAGCGCCCAGCCCTGCGCGCGCTGCGGGAAGAACGCGGTGATGTTGGTCATCGACGAGGCGAAGTTCCCGCCGCCCACGCCGGTCAGCGCGCCCAGCACCAGGAACACCCACAGCTCGGTGCCCGGCTGCTGCACGAAGTAGGCCGTCGACGCCGTCGGCACCAGCAGCGCGGCGGTCGAGACGACCGTCCAATTGCGACCGCCGAACCGCGTCACCGCGTAGCTGTAGGGCAGCCGCAGCAGCGCTCCCACCAGCGTCGGCACCGTGGTCAGCAGGAACTTCTCGGAGGCGGTGAATCCCAGTCCGATGGCCGGCGACATGAACAGCACCATGACCGACCAGATGCTCCACACCGAGAATCCGATGTGCTCGGACAGGATCGACAGCCGCAGGTTCCGGCGCGCCACGCGCCTGCCGGTGCGCTCCCAGAAGACCGCGTCCTCGGGATCCCAGCCGTCGATCCACCGGCCGGGTCGGGTGTGCGGGGCGGCGGGCACATCGGCTCCTCTCGTCGGGCTGGCCAGACGTTAGGAAGCCGGTGTTTCACCGCTGCTCTTCGCGGGTTACCACCGGGAAAACGACTTTCGCAGGCCCGCGCGGCCGCAGTGCGCTGCGAATCCGCCCGGCATACGGGTGAGCTGGGACACGTGGCACGGTGGGGATGTGCCAGCACGCGGAAGTTCCGAAGCCCTCGAGCGCGCCCGCGCCCTGTTCGCCGGGGCGCGGCGGATCACCGCGTTGACCGGGGCCGGGCTTTCCACCGCCTCCGGCATCCCGGACTTCCGCGGTCCGAACGGGGTGTGGACGCGGGACCCGGAGGCGCAGCGGCTCAGCGACATCAACTGCTACGTCGCCGATCCCGAGGTGCGCAGGAAGGCGTGGCGCAGCCGCGCCGAGCATCCGGCGTGGAGCGCGGAGCCGAACGCCGCGCACCGCGCGTTCACCGACCTCGCCGCCCAGCAGCGGTTGCGCACGGTGCTGACCCAGAACATCGACGGGCTGCACCAGAGCGCCGGGCTGGACTCCGGTTCGGTGCTGGAACTGCACGGTTCGGTTTTCGGCGTGGTGTGCCTGGATTGCGGCTCGACCGGCACGATGCGCGCCGCGCTGCAACGGGTCGCCGCGGGCGAGCCGGACCCGCCGTGCAACTCCTGCGGCGGCATCCTGAAGTCCAGCACGATCTCCTTCGGGCAAGCCCTGGACGCGGACGTGATCCGGTCCGCGCAGCGGGCGGCGCTGGACTGCGACCTGTTCCTGACCGCGGGCACCTCGCTGACCGTGCAGCCCGCCGCTGGGCTCGCCGAACTGGCCGTGCGGGCCGGGGCGGACTTGGTGGTCTGCAACGCAGAGCCCACTCCCTATGACGAGCTGGCCGCGGCCGTGCTGCGCGAGCCGCTGGTCGAGGTGCTGCCGGAACTGGTCGCCGTCCCCGCCACCGGCTCCGACGAGCCGCTGAGCACTTGGGGCGACCCCGGCACCTGGAGCTGAGCCCGCTCCGCTGCCCGCCCGGGCGGCTCGCCCGCGAAATTTTTGTTGGCAAGTCACGTGCCGACGATCCGCGCTGCGCACAAGATCATTACCACCGCCGTGGTGTGCATGTTGTGCCGCAAGAGGTGCAAGTTACGAATTGCGAGCTTTGAGGTCGCATCGCAGAGTTGCTTCCGTCCTGTGCGCCGAATGGCGCAATGCCTGCAAGGCCGAACGGTCCAACGAGCCGTCGGCGACAGGAGGTGACGGCTCGTGCGGCGATCCCGACAGCTTTCCGGCGGGCTCCTGCTGGCTGCGCTGGTGGCGGTGAGCTGCCCGCCGGTCGCGGGCAGCACGCCGCCGCCACCGCGACCGGACGAAGGCGACCTGCAGGCGCAGCGCGAGCTCGCCGGGGACCGGGCCGGCCAGGTGGGTGCGCTGACCCAGCGGCTCGCCGAAGCCGAGACCCGCCTCGACGAACTCGGGGCCGGCGTCGAAGTCGCGATGGAAGAGGCCAACAAGGCCCGCGTCGACATGACCCGCGCCGAACGCGCGCACAGCCGCGCCGAGCAGCTGGCGCACGGCGCCGGGGATCAAGCCACCGCCGCTGCCACCGAGGTCGAGCGCCAGCGGGAGCGGCTCGACCGGTTCGCCGCGGGCAGCTACCGGCAGGGCAGCCGCATCGGCTCGCTGACCGCCTTCGCGGGCGCGCGCGGTCCGGAAGAGCTGCTCAACCGCGCCGAACTGCTGGACATCGTCAGCCGCGATCAGCTCGACGTCCTCGACGACCTCGAACGCGCCCGCATCGAGCGGGTCAACAAGGACTCGCTGGCCCGCCAGGCGTTGCAGGACGCCGCGGCCAAGCGCGCTGCGGCCGACGCCGCGCGCGGCCGGGCCGAAGCCGCGCAGAGCGCCGCCATCGCCGCGCGCGCTGGGCAGGCCGGTAGCGCACAACGGCTCGCAGCCGAACGCGACGGCGCGCAGGCCGAACTGCGGCAGGCCCGCTCCACGGTGCAGGGCATGGAGGGCCAGAAGGACCGCTACCAGGAATGGCTCGACGCCCGCGAGGCCGAGCAGCAGGCGCAGGCGCAAGCCGCACAGGCCGCGCAGGCGGCGTCCCGGCCGGCGCCCACCGGGGACTCCGGTGGCTCGGATGATTCCGACGACTCCGACGACGCGGCGCCAGCCGGGGTCGAGACCGTCGTGCAGCGGGCGATGTCCCAGCTCGGGATGCCGTACGCATGGGGCGGCGGCGACGAGGACGGACCGACGCAAGGCATCCGGGACGGGGGAGTGGCCGACTCCTACGGCGACTACCGCAAGACCGGCTTCGACTGCTCGGGCCTGATGGTCTACGCATTCGCCGCGGCCGGTGTGGAGCTCGACCACTACAGCGGCTACCAGTACAAGGCGGGCGAGCAGGTTCCGCTGTCGTCGATGCAGCGCGGCGACATGCTGTTCTGGCGCAGCAGCGGCAGCGTCCACCACGTGGCGCTGTACCTGGGCAACGGCAAGATGGTGGAAGCGCCGTACTCCGGCTCGCAGGTGCGTGTCGCGCCCGTGCGCTACGACGGGATCGCGCCTTACGCGGTGCGCATGTTCTGAATCCGGCCCGGCCCGGCGGCGGTGGAACCGGTGCGATAAGGATCGCTGCGTGACGAACGGATTCGCTGCGGTGGTGCTCGCGGGCGGCGAGGCCAAGCGGCTCGGCGGCGTGGACAAACTCGCTCTGCGGGTCGGCGGCCGCACGTTGCTGGATCGCACGCTGGCGGCGGTGGGCGGAGCCGAGCCGATCGTCATCGTCGGACCGGAACGGCCGGTGGCGGTGCCGGTCCGATGGGCTCGGGAGGACCCTCCGCGCAGCGGACCGCTGGCCGGTTTGCACGCGGGTCTGCGGGAAGTCCCGCGCGAGGTCGGGCTGGTGGCCGTCGTGGCCGCCGACCACCCCGGCCTGACCGCCTCGACGATCGACCGGCTGCGCGCGGCCGTGCGCGATGCGGGCGCGGTACTGATCGACTCGGACGATCGTCCACAGTGGCTGCTGGGGGTGTGGCGGGCCGAGGCGCTGCGCGAGCACATGCCGGCGGAAGTGGTGAACCGCCCGGTCCGCGACCTGCTGGCCCAGCTCGAACCGGCCCGCGTGCCCGCCACCGGCACCGAAGCATCCGATGTGGACACCCCGGACGACTACCGCCGCCTCACCTAGACCACCGGTGCGCAAGACCCACAGCGACGGCGGCCTGGCCGACTGCGATTCCTCGCAGAGGGGCCGTTCAACGTTGCTCGGCTCCGCGTCACGCGCGGGCAGTCGCGTCGACGACCGAGCAGGAGACGTTGTCCGGCGCCCCCGCCGAACGCACCAGCTCGACCAATCGGTCCGCGGCTTGCTGGGAAGTGCCGTTGCTGCCGAGTGCGCGGGAGATCTCCTGCTCGTCGAGCACGCTGGTGAGCCCGTCCGAGCAGAGCAGGTAGCGATCGCCCGCCCAGGCTTCGCGCAGGTGCATGTCCGGTTCCGCCGTGCCTTCGTGCTCCAACGCGCGCAGCAACATCGCACGTTGCGGATGTGCCGCGGCCTCTTCCACGGTCAGCTTCCCCTCGTCGACAAGCGACTGCACGAAGCTGTGGTCGTGGGTGAGCCGGGTCAGCTCCGCACCCCGCAGCAGGTACGCCCGCGAGTCCCCGACGTGCGCCAGCGCGAAGCGCACGCCTGACCACAGCATCGCCGTCAAGGTCGTACCCGCGCCCTGCGCGGCGATGTCGGACTTGGTGAACTCGCGCACCGCAGCGCGCGCATTGCGCACCGCGTCGCTGAGCGCGCCCAGAGGATCCTCGGCAGGGCCTTGCCGCTCGAGCCGTTCGAGTGCGTCGAGCGCGGCCGAGCTCGCGGCACGGCCCAAGCCCTGCGCGCCGAAACCATCGGCCACCGCGAACAGGCGGTCGCCCGCGAGCACCGCGTCCTGGTTGCTGTCGCGCACCAGTCCGATGTCGGTGCTCGCGGAGCCGCGCACCTCGAGTTCCCGCACTGCGTCCGTCATGGTCGCGTCCTTCCTGGACAGTTGGTCGATGAGGGATGCGGCTGCTTCGCGGCGGGCCGCAGTGTCGGCTTCGACCTGCCGCCAGTACGAAGCGACCTCCGCCGCGGCGGCTTCCGACGGCAGGGCCAGCACCACCCGGATCCGTTCCAGCGGCATCCCCAGCACGCGCAATCGGACGATGAGCTTCGCCGTGGCGAGCTGGCAGCGGTCGTAGGAGCGGTAGCCGGTCCGCGGATCGACGTCGGCCGGGGCCAGCAGGCCCAGGTCGTCGTAGAGCCGCAGCGCTTTCGGGCTCAAACCCGATTCCTGCGCGAACGCACCGATGCTCAACCTGCGCACGATTCCCCTCCGCATCGCGGGCGATCTGCCCGATGACCTCGACGGTGCTCCCTGCCCCGAGGTCAAGGTCAAACCCCTTTCCGGAGCCGCGCGCAGCATTTCGATGACTTTGTAACTTCAGTGCCGAGTGAAATTATGTCGAGCCGACGAAACCGCAACGACGCACCGAGCGCGGAGCGCTTCACAACGCTCACACCGGCTGCGAGGTTGACTGGTCGCCGGTGCGGCGCCCCCTCGCGCGGACGTGGCGGGCGCGTGCCAAGATCGGCCGGCGGGCGACGCGGAAACCGGGCTCCCGGTGCCGGTTGGGGAACCGGTGCGCTGCGCGGCCGGTGCGAGGACAAGCGCGAACGGAAGGTGCCGAAGTGACCGAGGCCGGCGAGGGCGGCGCAACCGAGGCAGGGACGCCCGCGGAGCAGGTGAACACCCCGGCCCGGGACGCGCAGCTGCTGGAACGCACCGTCTTCGAGGTCAAGCGGATCATCGTCGGGCAGGACCGGCTCGTGGAGCGGGTGCTGGTCGGCCTGCTCGCCAAGGGCCACATCCTGCTCGAAGGCGTGCCCGGTGTGGCCAAGACGCTCGCGGTGGAGACCTTCGCCAACGTCGTCGGCGGCTCGTTCTCCCGGTTGCAGTTCACCCCCGATCTGGTGCCCGCCGACATCCTCGGCACCCGGATCTACCGGCAGGGCAGCGAGCGGTTCGACGTCGAACTCGGCCCGGTGCTGGCCAACTTCGTGCTCGCCGACGAGATCAACCGCGCGCCCGCGAAGGTGCAGTCGGCGCTGCTGGAGGTCATGGCGGAGCGGCACGTCTCGATCGGTGGGCAGAGCTTCCCGATGCCGCAGCCGTTCCTGGTGCTGGCCACCCAGAACCCGATCGAGAACGAGGGCGTCTACCCGCTGCCGGAGGCGCAGCGCGACCGGTTCCTGTTCAAGCTCCAGGTCGAGTACCCGACCGCGGAGGAGGAACGCGAGATCGTCTACCGGATGGGCGTCGCTTCTCCGGAGCCGAACCCGGTGCTGGACCCGGCCGCGCTGACCCGGTTGCAGGAGGTCGCCGCGCAGGTGTTCGTGCACCACGCGCTGGTGGACTACGTGGTGCGGCTGGTGCTGGCCACGCGGCAGCCGAACGATCACGGGCTGTCCGACATCGCGGGCTGGGTGTCCTACGGAGCTTCGCCGCGCGCCAGCCTCGGCGTGGTGTCGGCGTCGCGGGCGTTGGCGCTGGTGCGCGGGCGGGATTACGTGCTGCCGCAGGATGTGGTGGACGTGGTACCGGACGTGTTCCGGCACCGGCTGGTGCTGTCCTACGACGCGCTGGCCGACGGCGTGCCGGTCGACCACATCATCAACCGGGTGCTGCAGACGGTGCCGCTGCCGCAAGTCTCGGCCCGTTCGCAGGCAGGCCAGCCGCAGCCGCAGGCGGGCGGCTACGGGCACGCCGCCGCCGGTTCGCCGCAGTACCCGTGACGGGGCAGGACCCGATGACCGAGCAGCCCGGCGGGCCGCAAGGCGAGCGCCCTTCGTGGGCTCCGCCCGCGCTGGACGGGCCGCGGATGCAATCCGCGCTGCGTTCGCTGGAGCTGACCGTGCGCGGCCGCCTGGACGGTCTGCTGCAGGGCAACCACCTCGGCCTGGTGCCCGGTCCGGGAACCGAGCCGGGCGAGGCCCGGACCTACCAGCCCGGCGACGACGTGCGGCGGATGGACTGGGCGGTGACCGCGCGGATGGCCGAGCCGCACATCCGCCAGACCGAGGCCGACCGCGAGCTGGAGACCTGGGTGGCACTGGACCTCTCGGCCAGCTTGGACTTCGGCTCCGCGGCTTGCGACAAGCGGGAGCTCGCGATCGCGGCGCTGGCCGCGGTCACCCATCTGACCAGCGGTGGCGGCAACCGGATCGGCACCGTGCTGGACAACGGTTCCGGGCACGTCCGGCTGCCCGCGCGCGGAGGTCTCGCGCATTCGCGGGCGATGCTGAAGAAGGTCGCCGAGACGCCGCGCGCGCAGGCGGGCACGCGTGGGGATCTGAACGCGTTGCTCGAGTCGTTGCGGCGGCCGCCGCGCAGGCGCGGGCTCGCCGTGGTGATCTCGGATTTCGTCGGTGGCCTCGATTGGCAGCGCGCGCTGCGCGGGTTGAGCGCGCGGCATTCGCTGCTGGCGATCGAGGTGCTGGATCCGCGCGACATCGAGTTGCCGGACGTGGGCACGGTGGTGCTGTCGGACCCGGAGACCGGCAAGCAGCGCGAGGTGCGTACGACTCCGGTGCTGCGCAAGGAATTCGCCGCGGCGGCCGCGGCGCATCGCGAGGAGGTGGCCGCGGCGCTGCGGCGCGCGGGTTGCGCGCACCTGGTGCTGCGGACGGATTCGGATTGGATCGCTGACATCGTTCGGTTCGTGATGGCCCGCAAACGCGGCTGGTCCGGGGGAGCGGCCTGATGAGCTTGTGGGGTTTCGCTTCGCCCTGGTGGTTCTTGCTGCTGCTGGTGCTGGCCGCACTGGTCGCCGGGTACGTGTGGGTGCAGCGGCGTGCGCGCAAGGAGACGTTGCGGTTCAGCAACCTGGAGCTGTTGGACCGGGTGGCGCCGAAGCGGCAGGGCTGGTTCAAGCACGCGCCGCCCGCGTTGCTGGGCGTGGCGGTGCTGGTGCTGACGATCGCGCTGGCGGGGCCGACTTCGGAGCAGCGCATTCCGCGCAATCGCGCGACGGTGATGCTGACCGTGGACGTGTCGCTGTCGATGATGGCCAAGGACGTCGAGCCGAGCCGCTTGGAGGCGGCGAAGATCGCGGCCAAGGAGTTCGCGGACAAGCTCACCCCCGGCATCAACCTGGGCTTGGTGTCGTTCGCGGGCACCGCGACGGTGATGACGATGCCCACGACCGACCGGACCAGCGTGAAGCAGGCGATCGACAACCTGACGCTGTCCGAGGCCACGGCCACCGGCGACGGGATCAACGCCTCGATGTCGGCGATCGACTCGTTCGGCAAGATGGTCGGCGGCCCGGAGGGTGCGCCGCCTGCGCGGATCGTGCTGATGGCCGATGGCGGGCAGACGATCCCGCGGGACCTGGACGCGCCGCGCGGGGCTTACACCAAGGCGGGCGAGGCGAAGAAGGCGAACATCCCGATCACCACGATCTCGTTCGGCACCCGGCACGGCACCATCGACATCGAGGGCCAGCCGCAGCCGGTGGACGTCGACGACGAGGCGATGGAGGAGATCGCGGGCCTGTCCGGCGGGGAGTTCCACAAGGCCGCCAGCGCCGAGCAGTTGCGCCGGGTCTACGCGACGCTGGGCGAGCAGATCGGCTACGAGATCAAGCACACAGACGCCAGCAAGCCGTGGTTGGTGCTGGGTACGCTCACCGCGATCGTCGCGGCCGCGTTGGCGCTGCTGTTCGGCAGGCGGTTGCCGTGAGCCGCGGCGTGCTCCGCAGGTTCGAGCACGGGAGTGGACGTGAGCGTTGCCGCAGGCGCGGGGGAGTTCCTGCGTGAGTTCGTGAAGTCTCCGACCACCACGGCCGCGGTGGGTCCGAGTTCGCGGTACCTGACCCGCGACATGGTTGCGCCGGTGCCTGCGTCGGGTGATCCGGTGGTGGTGGAGCTCGGGCCGGGCACGGGTGCGTTCACCGAGGCGATCCAGCAGCGGTTGGGCGGCCGGGGCAGGCACCTGGCGGTGGAGCTCAACCAGCGGTGGGCGGACTCGCTGGATGCCCGATTCGGCGATGTGGAGGTTGTGCGCGGGGACGCGCGACAGCTTCCGGAGTTGCTCTCGGAGCGGGGACTGCGGGCGGATGTGGTGGTCAGCGGCCTGCCGTGGGTGGCGCACACGCCGAAGGACGGGGTTCCGCTGATCCGGCTCGTGGCGGATTCGCTGACCGAGCAGGGCGCGTTCACGCAGTTCGCCTACACGTGGACGCAGTGGGCGGCACCGGCACGGCGCCAGCATGCGGATCTGCGGGCGGTGTTCGAGGAGACCGTGGTCAGCCGGACGGTGTGGCGCAACGTGCCGCCCGCGCTGGTGTACTTGGCGCGGCGGCCGAGGTGAGGTCGCGTGGTGTCGAGTTGAGTCGGTCGATTCGGGGTGTGTCGCGGTAGTCCGCTGTCGTCCCGAATGTCGCTGGGGTCTCGAGCACCACTGCGCTCTCAGCACTCGCTCCTCTCCCGGTCGCGGCCGTCTGCGCGGAAGTGCGCTGAGAACGGCATAACCGCTGGTAGTCGATCTCACCAGTGCCGGGACGGTCCACTGTGCGCTACGTTCGCGGGGTGGCGGACGAGGTGATCACGGGCTTGCGGGAGCTGCCGCTGCTGGTCGAGCTGGGCTCCGCGCTGGTGCTGTCCAGTTTGGTCGGACTCGAACGCGAGCTGCGCGCGAAAAGCGCCGGGCTGCGCACGCACACCCTGGTCGGGGTGGGGGCGGCGCTGTTCATGCTGGTGTCGAAGTACGGCTTCGGGGACGTGCTGGAGTTCGACAAGGTCTCGTTCGACCCGTCCCGGGTGGCCGCGCAGATCGTCTCCGGCATCGGGTTCATCGGTGCCGGTTTGATCTTCGTGCGCCGCGACGTGGTGCGCGGGCTGACCACGGCGGCGACGGTGTGGCTGGTCGCCGCGATCGGCACGGCCTGCGGCAGCGGGTTGCTGCTGCTGGGGACCGCGACGACGGCGGTGCATTTCCTGGTCGCGGTGGGCTATCCGCGGGTGTTGCGACTGATGCGCAGCGCGTTGCGCGAGCCCCAAGTGGTGCGCATCGGCTACCTGGACGGATACGGGGTGCTGCGCAACGTGCTGACGTTGTGCACCAGTCGCGGCTGGAAGGTGCTGGACCTGCAGGTGGAGCGGGAGGACACCGACGCCGACGAGCAGCGAACGGCGGTCGTGGCGGTGCACCTGCAGGGCAAGCAGCCGGTGGCGGACCTGGTCAACGACCTCACCGAACTGGACGGCGTGCTGCACGCCTCGGCCGCGGATTCGGCGGACAGCGGGATCTAGGCGTCGGTCGCGGCCGGAGGCCAGTCGCGGATGGGTGCGGAGATCAGCCGACGTTTTCGCCGTCGGAGGCGACGATCCGGCTCGGGTGGCGCTGGAACGGCCACCCGAGCCGCGAGATCCCGGGTCAGTCGAGCGCTCGGCGGACCAGGGTCGCCAGGTGGACCGGTTCGGTTTCGGTGGCTTGGCGGATCTGCAGGCGGCAGCTGAACCCGTCGGCGACGACCTCGGTCCCCGGTTCGGCCTGCCGCACGGCGGGCAGCAGTGCTTGTTCGGCGCAAGCCATCGACACGTCGTAGTGCCCGCGCTCGAAGCCGAAGTTGCCCGCGAGCCCGCAGCAGCCGGCGTCGAGCACCTGCGCATCGGTGCCGGTGGCGGCCAGCGCCGAGCGGTCGGCGTCGAAGCCGAGTTCGGAGTACTGGTGGCAGTGCTGCTGCACCAGTGCTTTGCCGTCACCGGAACGTTCCCACCGCGACCGCGTGGGTTCGACGTGCTCGGCGAAGGTTTCGGTGGCTTCCGCCAGCGCCCGCACGTCCGGATCCTCTGGTGCGAGTTCGAGCGCGTCGTTGCGCAGGAATGCGGTGCAGCTGGGTTCGAGGCCGACGACCGGCAGGCCGGAGCGGACCTGCGGGCGCAGCAGCCGCGCGGTGCGGCGCACCACGCGGCGGGCGATGTCGAGCTGGCCGGTGGATGCCCACGTCAGTCCACAGCAGACTTGCGAGCGCGGGATTTCCACGGACGATCCGAGTTTTTCCAGCGCCAGCACCGCATCCCGGCCGATGTGCGGGTCGAAGTGGTTGGTGAAGGTGTCGGGGAACAGCACGACCCGGTCACCGCCCGCGGGCCGGTGTTCGCGTTGCCGCCACCACGAGCGCAGGGTGCGCCCGGCCAGTGCGGGCATGTCGCGTTCGGCCGCGATGCCGCCGATCCGCTTGATCAGCGACGCGATCGGTCCACTGAGGACGCGGTTGGCCGCGCCGGGCGCGTACTGGCCGAGCGCGAGCCACAGCGGCAGGAAACCCATCGAGTAGTGCGCGGCCGGGCGCACGCGCCCGCGGTAGTGCTGGTGCAGGAACTCGGCCTTGTAGGTGGCCATGTCGACGCCGACGGGGCAGTCGGTCTTGCAGCCCTTGCAGGACAGGCACAGGTCGAGTGCGTCGTGCACTTCTTCGGAGCGCCAGCCGCCTTTGATCAGCGAGCCGTTGAGCATCTCGAACAGCAGGTGCGCGCGCCCGCGGGTGGAGTGCTTCTCCTCCTTGGTGGCCCGGTAGCTCGGGCACATCACCCCACCTGTGGTGTTGAGGCATTTGCCCATGCCGACGCAGCGCCGCGACGCCGGGGCGAGGTCGCCGTCGTCGGCGTGCAGCGCCAGCGTGGTGCGGGTGGGGATGTTCGGCGGCGCGACCAGCAGCCGCAGGTCGGAGTCCAGCGGCCGGGGCCGCACGATTTGGCCCGGGTTGAGCAGGTCGTCGGGGTCGAAGGCGAACTTGAACCGCTCGAACGCGCTGATCACCTCCGCCGGGTACATCCGCGCCAGCAACTCGGAGCGGGCCTGCCCGTCGCCGTGTTCGCCGGAGACCGAGCCGCCGTGGGAGACGACGAGGTCAGCGGCGGCCTCCATGAACTCCCGGTAGTTCTGCGCACCGCCGCCGGTGAGCAGATCGAAGTCGATGCGCACGTGGATGCAGCCGTCGCCGTAGTGGCCGTAGGTCACGCCCTTGCGCCCGTGGCGCTCCAGCAGCTGGTCGAACTCGCGCAGGTAGCTGCCGAGGTGTTCGGGCGGCACGGCGGCGTCCTCCCAGCCCGACCAGCGTTCGGACCCGTCGGACATGCGGGTGGAATAGCCCGAGCCCTCCTCGCGGATCTTCCACAGCGCGCCCATCCGGGCCGGGTCGGTGTGCACGACCGACTCGGCCCGCGAGCCCATGGCGCTGCGCACCTTCTCGGCGGCGGCTTCGGCTTCGCCGGGCTCGGCGCCGCCGACTTCGACCAGCAGCCAGCTTCGCCCGCCCGGCAGCAGCCGCAGCGCGGGGGATTCCGGGTTGCGGGCGCGGACCACGTCGACCAGCTCGGCGCTGAGCCCTTCGATCGCCAGCGCGCCCAGCCCGCGCAGCCGGGTCACCTGGTCGGCCGCGGCGTAGCTGTCGTCGAACCCGAGCACGATCATCGTGCGCACCGCGGGAGTTTCGGCGAGGTCGACGGTCGCGCCGAGCACCGTGGCGCAGGAGCCTTCGGTGCCGACCAGCGCGCGGGCGAGGTGGAAACCGTTCTCCGGCAGCAGCTGGTCCAGGTTGTAACCGGAGACCCGGCGGGTCAGGTCCGGGAACGAGCCGCGCACCAGCTCACCGGTTTCGTCGCGCAGGTTCCGCAGCTGCTGGTAGAGCCGCCCGACGCGGTCGCCGCGAGCGCAGAGCGCGTCCAGTTCGGCCGGTGCGGTAGGGCCGACTTGCAGCCGCGTCCCGTCGGAGAGCAGCACGTCCAGCGACCGCACGTTGTCGACGGTCTTGCCCCAGGCGACCGAGTGCGTGCCGCAGGAGTTGTTGCCGATCATCCCGCCGAGCGTGCAGCGGCTGTGCGTCGACGGGTCCGGGCCGAACGCCAGCCCGTGCGGTTTCGCCGCAGCCTGCAGGGTGTCGAGCACGACGCCGGGTTCGACCGTGGCGGTGCGGGCCTGCGGGTCGATCTCGGAGATCCGGTTCATGTGCCGGGCGAAGTCCAGCACCAGGCCGGAGCCGCAGGCGTTGCCCGCGATGCTGGTGCCCGCACCGCGGCCGGTGATCGGCACGCCGTGCTCGCGGGCGAGCGCGACCGTGGCGGCGACGTCGTCGGCGTGGCGCGGGTAGACCACGCCGACCGGCACGCGCCGGTAGTTGGAGGCGTCGGTGGAGTACAGCGCGCGGGTTCCGGGGTCGAACCGTGCCTGCCCGTCGAGCGCGCCGCGCAGTTCGGCGGCGAAGTCCTGCGGAAGGTGAGTGGTGGTGGGCTGGGCGGTCGCCCTGTCCGGGGTGGCGGTCATCGCGGGTGCTCCTGGCCGGCTCGGTGGGAACGCGGGTTCGGGATGTCTCCCACGCACCGTAGGTGTTCGCTGCGGCGTGCAGTGTCCGCTGGGCCGCGCGGCGCGCGGTGGCTATGGGCAGCGTCCCGCGCGGTGTCCGTCCGGCAGCGCTGCGCGCGGTGTCATCGGCGGCGCTGCGCGCGGTGTCCATTGTCGGCGCGGCACGAGGAGACGTTCCGTCTTCTGTGCGGAGTGGATGGAGGGGCGCCGGTGGTGAACCGATAATGTCGCGGCCGTTGAGGCGGGCCGCGGCGCCCGCCGGGCGAGGCTTTTCGGGAGGAGATCCACAGTGGGACGGTCCGTACTGGTGACCGGAGGCAACCGCGGCATCGGGCTGGCGATCGCCCGTGCGTTCCAGGCCGCGGGTGACGAGGTGGCGGTCACCCACCGCGGATCGGGTGCGCCGGAGGGGCTGCGCGGGGTGCAGTGCGACGTCACCGACGCCGAGCAGGTCGCGGCGGCCTTCGACGAGGTCGAGCAGGCCCAGGGCAAGGTCGAGGTGCTGGTTTCCAACGCCGGGATCACCGACGACGGGCTGCTGCTGCGGATGGGCGAGGACCAGTTCGGGCGGGTGCTCGACGCGAACCTCGCCGGCTCGTACCGGGTGGCCAAGCGGGCGGCGAGCAGCATGTTGCGGCTGCGCCGCGGCCGGATGATCTTCGTGTCCTCGGTGGTGGGCCTGTCCGGTGGCGCCGGGCAGGCGAACTACGCGGCGAGCAAAGCGGGCCTGGTGGGCCTGGCGCGGTCGGTGGCGCGCGAGCTCGGTTCGCGCTCGATCACCGCGAACGTGGTCGCTCCCGGGTTCGTGACCACCGACATGACCGACGAGCTCTCCGAGGAGCGCAAGAAGGAGATCTTCGCCCAGATCCCGCTGGCCCGGTTCGCCGCCCCGGAGGAGGTCGCCGGTGCGGTGACCTGGCTGGCTTCGGAGTCCGCGGCCTACGTGACCGGCGCGGTCATCCCGGTCGACGGCGGTGCCGGGATGGGGCACTGACCAACGGCGGATTCTTGCCGCCGCGCCCGGGGCTCGGCGGCCGGTTCCCACCCCGCGCCAGCGGGCCACAACCTTCACCGCCCGCGCCAGCGGGCCACAATCATCGCGGAGGAAGCACGTGAGCGGATTGCTCGAAGGCAAGCGGATCCTGATCACCGGCGTGATCACCGACGCGTCGATCGCGTTCCACGCCGCCAAGACCGCCCAGGAACAGGGCGCCGAGGTGGTGCTGACCGGTTTCGGCCGGTTGAGCCTGGTCGAGCGCATCGCGGGCAGGCTGCCGAAGCCCGCCCCGGTGCTGGAGCTCGACGTCACCAACGCCGAACACCTCGACACCCTGGCCGAGCGGGTGCGCGAGCACCTGCCCGCGTTGGACGGGGTGCTGCACTCGATCGCCTACGCGCCGCCGTCCTGCCTGGGCGGGGATTTCCTGGAGGCGCCGTGGGAGGACGTCGCCACCGGTGTGCAGATCTCGGCGTACTCGCTGAAGTCGCTGACCACCGCGACGCTGCCGCTGCTGACCGCGGGCTCCGGGATCGTGGGCATGGACTTCGACGCGCGCGTGGCGTGGCCCGGCTACGACTGGATGGGCGTGGCCAAGGCGGCGCTGGAGTCGACCAACCGCTACCTGGCCCGCGAGGTCGGTCCGCGCGGGGTGCGGGTGAACCTGGTTTCGGCCGGGCCGGTGCGCACGATGGCGGCCAAGTCCATTCCGGACTTCGCCACGCTGGAGGACAAGTGGGGCGAGCGCGCTCCGCTGGGCTGGGACATGACGGACCCGGAGCCGGTCGCGCGCACGATCTGCGCGGCGCTGTCGGACTGGCTGCCGACCACCACCGGCTCGATGATCATGGCCGACGGTGGTTACCACGCTCTCGGCGGCTGAGCCGGTGCCACGCGCGCGCACGCCCCACCCGCGTGCGCGCGCGTTCCGGCGCCGCGCCATCATGGTCGGGTGAGCTTTGATGCGCTGCTGTTCCTGTCGTTCGGCGGGCCGGAGGGCCCGGAAGAGGTCCGCCCGTTCCTCGAGAACGTCACCAGAGGCAGGGGAGTGCCGCCGGAACGGCTCGACGAGGTCGCCGAGCACTACCACCACTTCGGCGGGGTCTCGCCGATCAACCGGCTCAACCGCGAGATGATGGCCGCGCTGCAGGACGAGCTGCGCGCCGAGGGCCGGGACGTGCCGATCTACTGGGGCAACCGCAACTGGCATCCGATGATCGAGGACACCGTCGCGCAGCTGGCCGACGACGGAGTGCGCAGAGCGCTGGTGTTCGCGACCTCGGCGTGGGGCGGGTACTCGGGCTGCAAGCAGTACCACGAGGACATCGCGCGGGCCCGCGAGTCGGTCGGCCAGCGCGCACCCGATCTGGTCAAGATTCGGCAGTTCTTCGACCACCCGCTGTTCATCGAGGCCAACGCCGACGCGGTCCGCCGGGCGCTGGCCGAGCTGGCCGACCCGGACGCGCGGCTGGTGTTCACCGCGCACTCGATCCCGCTGCGCGCCGATCACGCGCCCGGCCCGGACGGGCGCCCGGAGTGGTACTCGCGGCAGGTGCACGAGGCCGCCCGGCTGGTCGCCGAGGCCGCGGAGGTGGACGCCTACGACGTGGTGTGGCAGTCGCGGTCGGGGCCGCCGCAGGTGCCGTGGCTGGAGCCGGACGTGGTCGATCACATCGAGGAGTTGCACGGCAAGGGCGTCGGCTCGGTGGTGCTCAGCCCCATCGGATTCGTCTCCGACCACCTCGAAGTGGTCTGGGATCTCGACAACGAGGCCGCGGAGAAGGCTGCCGAGCTGGGCATGGGTTTCCGCCGCGCTGCTACGGCCGGCGACGATCCGCGGTTCGCGAAGATGATCGTGGAGCTGCTGGCCGAGCACACCGACGAGGTGCGCCCGCGCAAGCTGTCGCTGATGCCCGCCGCGGGTTGCGGTGTCAACGGCGAAACGTGCGCGCCGGGCTGCTGCGTGCCGGAGTCGGCCTGAGCGTTCACGGCTGCTGGGAGCGCGTTCCCAGGGCGAGGAAGATCTCCGTGCAGTGCTCGACGAGTTCCTCGCGGCTCATCGCCAGGGTGCCGTCCAGCCACGTCGTCAGCGTCTGCGCTAGTCCGCCGACGACGAACTGCGTGGACAGTTCCAGGTCGGGGCTGTCGGCCAGCCCGTAGAAGTCCTTCGCCTGCCCGCCGAGCAGGCCGGCGAACAGCGCGGTGGAGTTCTTGCGCCGCTGGGCGAGCGTGGTGCTGGTCGTGGTGTCGAACAGCAGCCTGCCGCGGCGGGGGTCGTCGGCGATGGTGCGCACGATGGTGCTCAACCCGGCGTGCGTTTTGGCCCGCGCGTCCACCGGTGCCGCTGCGACGGCTTCCAGCGCGCTGTCCGCCAGGTCGCGGATGACCTGGTCGTAGACGGCCTCGGCCAGCGCGTCGCGGTCGCTGAAGCTCTCGTAGAAGTAGCGCGCGGCCAGTCCGGCTTGCTTGCACACGCCGCGCACGGTCAGCGCGCCCTCGGCTCCTGGCGTGCCGAGCAGCTCCAGGCCGGCGGCCATGATCTGCCCGCGGCGCTCGGCCTTGCGGTGGTCGCCTTCGACGCCGCCGTAGACCCGCAGGGGAGAGGGGTTCATGCCCGCCATCTTGGCATCGCGGGCGCAGCGGCGGCGCAACCCTTGACAGCGCGGCGGGAGATCGCTTCCATATCTGCTAACGGGCGTTAGCAGAGTTTGCCGCCCGGTCGTCAAGGAGGGACCGATGACAGCTCCCGTCGAATCCCGGGCGCGCGAGGACGAACTGATCCTCGGCGCCGGGCTGCTCGCAGGCGGCGCGAACGTGATCATGCAGCTCGCCCGTCCCGGTGTCGGCTACGGCGTGGTGGAGAGCAAGGTCGAAAGCGGCAACATCTTCAAGCACCCGGTCAAGCGCACCCGCACCACGCTGACCTACCTCGCCGTCGCCACCATGGGCACCGACGAGGAACGCAAGCAGTTCCGCCGCGCGACGAACCGCTCGCACGCGCAGGTGCGCTCCGGCCCGGACAGCCCGGTGAGCTACAACGCCTTCGACAAGAACCTGCAGCTGTGGGTCGCGGCCTGCCTGTACCGGGGCGTGGAGGACACCTACAACCTGCTCATCGGCGAGCTCGCCGACGACGAGATCGACGAGCTCTACCGGCGCGCCATCACGCTGGGCACCACGCTGCAAGTCACCGAGGACATGTGGCCGCCGAACCGGAAGGCGTTCGAGGAGTACTGGAACGACGCCTTGGACCAGGTGCACGTCGACGACACCGTGCGCGCGTACCTGCACCAGATCGCGGTGCTCGGGTTCATGCCGCGCTGGGTGAGCCTGCCGCTGGGCGGGTTCAACAAGTTCATCACCACCGGTTTCCTGCCGCCGCGGTTCCGGGAGGAGATGCGGCTGCCGTGGACCGACCGCGATCAGCGCCGCTTCGAGCGGATGATGCGCCGCCTCGGCGCGGTGGTGCGCAGGCTGCCGCCGGTGCTGCGGAAGTTCCCGTTCAACTACTACCTGTGGGACGTGCGTCGGCGGATCAAGGCCGGAAAACCCCTGGTGTGATCCGGGGAGGTGGTCTCAGTGCTTGTCCGCGCTCTCGGCCACGACCCGCACCATCTCGGCCACCGACGCGCGGCGCGCAGCCCGCACCGAATCGAACAGCGGCTTGAGCGCCTCGGTCCGGGCGCGCGTCGCCGATGCCGACAACGCTCCGCCGGGCGCGTCGTCGGTGGCCACCCACAGGATCGCCTCGACCTCGGACGCCCGCTGCAGGATCCGCAGCGGGCGTTGCGGGACGGTCTGCGGCCAGGGCGGGCTCGGGCGGTCGGCTACGGTCTCGGCGATCTCCTCGCGCACGCCGGGACGGTGCTTGGCGATGTCCAGGTCGACCAGCGTGCTGGCGGCCTCGCGCATCGCCGAGGACATGCCGTGCTCGGCCTCGCCGATCGGCAGGTGCTCGGCCGGGGGCAGCTCGCCGGTCGAGTGCACGCTCCAGCGCAGAATTCCTTCCGCGATCGTCTCCGGGACCAGCCCGAGCCCGACGTCCGGCAGCACCGCGGCTTCCCCGCGCCGTAACGCCTGCTTCGCGAACGCGCTCGCCCCGCCCAGGCCGCGCACGTCACCGGAGACCGGCAGCGCCAGTTCGCCGCCTGCCGCGCCCGCTCTGCGCAACGCCGCGAGCAGCATCGCCGGGCCTGCCGGGACGTCCTGCGGGCCGGGCAGTTCCAGCTGCGCGGCCAGCTCGTCGTCGGCGGCGCGCACTTCCTGCGACTCGCCCCAGATCTGCAAGGCGTCGAGCACGTCGTCCGAGGCGGCCGCACCGTGCAGCCAGGCGGAAGTCCAGACGACCATCGTTGCGCTTGGGCATGGCACGGTATTCAAGATACGAGACCGCGCGGGTTCTCGTGCGGCCCGGGGGAGGCGAATGTGGGCCGCGTCGCCGACATTCCCGGGCGAGTCCGCAGCACCTCGCAGGACCCGATCAGTACGGTGATCGTCGTGCGTTCGGTCAATTACGGCAAGGATGTGCTCGCCGGCGGGCGGAAGCGGCGCGAAGTCCCGCAGATTCCCGCCGAACCCGGCCTCGTGGTCGAGGACCCGGCCAGCGGGTTCTGCGGCGCGGTCATCCGGGCCGACAAGCGCGAGGTGCTGCTGGAGGACCGGCACGGCGCTCGCCGGGTCTTCCCGATGCGCCCGGCCGCTTTCCTGCACGAAGGCAAACCCGCCACGCTCGTACCGGCCCCTTCCGGGCCCGCCGAGGCCGCACCGGCTCGCTCGGCCTCCGGGTCCAGGCGGGTCGAAGGCCTGCGCGCCCGGCAGGCCCGCGGCAGCCGGATCTGGGTGGAAGGGCTGCACGACGCGGAGCTGGTCGAACGGGTATGGGGCCACGACCTGCGAGTCGAGGGCGTGGTGGTCGAACCGCTGCACGGCGTCGACGATCTGCCCGGGCTGCTGGCCGAGTTCGAGCCCGCCGCGGGCAGGCGGGTCGGGGTGCTGGTGGACCACCTGGTCCCGGGCAGCAAGGAATCCCGCCTCGTCGAAGGCATCACCGACCCGAACGTGCTGATCACCGGCCATCCGTACGTGGACGTGTGGGAGGCGGTGCAGCCCGCCGCGCTCGGCATCGCGCAGTGGCCGCAGGTGCCGCGCGGGCAGGACTGGAAGCAGGGCGTGTGCGACGCGCTCGGCTGGGGCGAACCCGCCGAAGGCTGGCGCCGGGTGCTCTCCGGTGTCTCCGGATTCCGGGACCTGCAGGCGCCGCTGCTGGGCGCGGTGGAACGGCTGATCGACTTCGTCACCACCGACTGAGGGCCGCGACGCGGCGGATCACGCGTTGATCACTTCGGAGTAATCCTGCCACCAGGGCGGTCCGGTTCTGCCACCATGAACGCATGGTCCCGGTGCTGTGGCTGATCGTCGGATTTCTGCTGATCGCCGCGGAAGTGCTGTCCGGGGACTTCGTCCTGGCGATGCTGGGCGCGGCCGCGCTGGGGACGGCGGGCGCCGCGGCGCTGGGAGCTCCGCTGTGGGTCGACGCGCTGGTGTTCGCCGCGCTGTCGGCCGGACTGGTCGCCGGTGTGCGACCGGCGCTGAAGCGCCGCTTCCAGGTCGAGCAGGAGCTGAAGACGAACGTCGAGGCATTGGTCGGCAAACGCGCCACCGTGCTCGAACCGGTCGATCACCAGGGCGGCCGGGTGCGCATCGACGGCGCCGTGTGGTCGGCCCGCACGGCCGAAGACGAGCAGGTGCTGCAGACCGGCGCGACGGTGCTGGTCGTGGAGATCTCCGGGGCCACCGCGGTGGTTTCGGCACAACCTTGAGCTGGAGGATTCAGGTGGGTCCTGGATTGATCGTGCTGGTGGTCGTCGTACTGCTGGTCATCGTGGTGCTGGTGAAGTCGGTGCTGGTGGTGCCGCAGGCGCAGGCGTCGGTGGTCGAGCGGCTCGGCCGGTTCCGGACCGTGGCCGCGCCGGGGCTGAACTTCCTGATGCCGTTCCTGGACCGGGTGCGGGCCCGGATCGATCTGCGCGAGCAGGTGGTGTCGTTCCCGCCGCAGCCGGTGATCACCCAGGACAACCTGACGGTGTCCATCGACACCGTCGTCTACTTCCAGGTCACCGATTCGCGCGCGGCGGTCTACGAGATCTCCAACTACATCGTCGGCGTGGAGCAGCTGACCACCACGACGCTGCGCAACGTCGTCGGCGGGATGAGCCTGGAGGAGACGCTGACCTCCCGCGACCAGATCAACACCCAGCTGCGCGGGGTGCTCGACGAGGAGACCGGGCGCTGGGGCATCCGGGTCGCGCGGGTGGAGCTCAAGGCGATCGACCCGCCGCCGTCGATCAAGGACTCGATGGAGAAGCAGATGCGCGCCGACCGGGAGAAGCGCGCGATGATCCTCAACGCCGAAGGCGAGCGGGAGTCGGCGATCAAGACCGCCGAAGGCCAGAAGCAGTCCCAGATCCTGGCCGCCGAGGGCGCCAAGCAGGCGTCCATCCTCGATGCCGAGGGGGAGCGGCAGTCCAGCATCCTGCGTGCGCAGGGCGATCGGGCGGGTCGCTACCTGCAGGCCCAGGGCCAGGCGAAGTCGATCGAGAAGGTCTTCGCCGCGGTCAAGCGCGGCAAGCCCACTCCGGAACTGCTGGCTTACCAGTACCTGCAGACCCTGCCGCAGATGGCGCAGGGCGACGCGAACAAGGTGTGGGTGGTGCCCAGCGACTTCAACAAGTCGCTGGAGGGCTTCGCGCGGATGCTCGGCGCGCCCGGCGAGGACGGTACCTTCCGCTACGAGCCGCCGGCCGAGGAACCGCCCGCAGGCGCTCCGGAGGACGAGGAGGAGTCGGTGGCCGGCTGGTTCGACACCTCCACGAATCCGGAGGTCGCCGAAGCGGTCCGGGCGGCCGAGGAAGTGGCCCGCAAGGAGGTGCCCAGCGCCTCGGCGCCGGGCAACACCGGGCAGGGCGGCGCGTTGTCCGGTCCGGAGGCCGCGCGGGCGCTGGGCAGGCCCGGTGGTCTCGACGAGCCGCCCGCGGGCGGCAATCCACCCGCCTGACCGGCGTCTCCGGGCTCGGTGCGCATCGGTGATCGAGGTGCGGTGAGCGGCTGAGCAGATCTCGTGGGGGCGGTGCTCGTTCGCGCACCGCCCCCACGCTTTGCACTTTCCAAGTCGAAACATATAGACGTTTCAGTGTACGCCGAAATTAACGCCAACAATCAGCTCACCTCGGCCACCTGGTCCAGACAAACCGCTGCAGACCAACGCGACCTGCTGGAGTCCGCCTAAAGGCCCTCGGGAAGGGGCGGAGGTGGGCCGATCAGTGCTGTCGGGTCACTGCGGCGGTTCGAGCATGGGTCCGCCCGCCACGCCGAGGACGCGCACGACGTCCAGCAGGTGCTCGCGCAGCCGGGTCTTCGCGGTCTCGGCGTCGCCGTCCCTGATCGCCTCGGCGACCCCGCTGTGCTGGTGCGTGATCAGCGGACGCCGGTCCTGGGTGCGGGCGGTGGCGGTGATCCGCAGCTGCCGGTCGCGCAGCGCGTTGTAGAGGTCGTCGACCACCGGGTTCGCCGCAGCGGCGACCAGCAGGGCGTGGAAGTCGCGGTCCGCCTCGTGCATCTCGGCATCGCTGAGCCCGCGGGCGTCGCAGGCCGGGTGCGTGGTGAGTTCGCGGCCGACCGTGGCCATCGCGTCGAGACCCTGTGCGGCGAGCTTGTCGATCGCGAAGGTCTCCATGGCCAGCCGGGCTTCCAGGAGTGCACGTGCTTCGGTCGGGGTCACCGGCACCACCAGCGCGCCGCGCTTCGGATACAACCGCAGGAACCCCTCGGTCTGCAAGCGCAGGAACGCCTCGCGCACGGGTGTGCGCGACATCGTCAGCGCGGTGGCCACTTCGCCTTCGGACAGCAGATGCCCGTCCGGATAGGAGCCGTCGAGCAGACCGGCTTTGACGTGCTGGTAGGCGCGATCGGCGGCCGGTGTTTCCGCGGCGCCCGCTGCGGCCTGGGTGGTATGGGGCACGGGCTCCTGTGGTGTTGCGCTCGACACGAGGACATCGTACTGATCCCAACTTGTATCTAACATGCATACGAGATTTGGGGAGGTGCGTTACCAGTGACGGCCGAGGTGGTCGAAGACCGAACCGAGCGCTCAGCCGCACCAGCCACGGCGCCGCGTGGCGCATGGCTGGTGTGGGGCGTGGGCGCTGCGTGCTACTTCGTGGCGTTGTTCCACCGGGCGAGCCTGGGGGTGGCCGCACCGGACGCGCTGGTGCGCTTCTCCGCGGGTCCTGCGGTGCTGGCACTGTTCACCGCGCTGCAGCTCGGGGTGTACCTGGTGCTGCAGGTGCCGTCGGGTCTGCTTGCCGACCGTCTCGGGCCGCGTCGAGTGATCACCGGCGGGGTGGTCGCGCTCGCGGTCGGGTCCGCCGTCTTCGCGATCAGCGGCTCGATCGTCGGCGGGATCGCCGGCCGGGTGCTCATCGGCATCGGCGACGCGTTCATGTTCACCAACGTGCTGCGGTTGGCCGCGCAGTGGTTCCCGGCCAACCGCTACGGGCGGATCGCGGCGCTGACCGGGTTGATCGGCGGGCTCGGCCAGGTGGTCTCCACAGTCCCGCTGACTTCGGCGTTGCACGGGCTGGGTTGGCTGACGACGTTCCTCGGTGCTGCGGGTTTGACCGCGGTGCTGGCGGTGGTGGCGGTCGCGGTTATCCGGGATCGGCCGCGTGGCCTGGTCGAGGAGGACGCCGCCAGGCACGAGCGGATCGCAGGCACGTTGCGCGCGGTCGTGGCCCAGCGCGGCACGCGGAACTCGTTCTTCGCGCACTTCGTGCTCATGGGCCAGTTCTTGACGGTGACCACGTTGTGGGGTGCGCCGTGGCTGACCTCGGCGCAGGGCTTTTCCGGCGGTGCGGCCGGACGTCTGCTGTTGCTGTGTGCGGTCGGGTTCATCGTCGGCTCGCTGGTGGCAGGGCAGTGGGTGGCCGGTCGTGATCAGCGCCGTGAGCGGTACACGCTGGCGGTGTCGCTGTTGGTGGCAGTCGCCTGGGCGCTGGTGATCGGGTGGCCCGGTGCGCTGCCGCTGCCGGTGTTGGTGTGCGTGCTGGCCGTGATGGGCTTCTGCGGTGGTGGGGCGATGCTCGCCTTCGACGGCGCGGGATCGGCCAACGCCGCGCATCGTTCGGGCGCTGCCTCCGGCGTGGTGAACATGGGCGGTTTCCTGGCCGCGGTGCTGACCCAGCTGGTGGTCGGCTGGGTGCTGGAGGCGGTCGGATCGCCTGCTGCGACGGCGTACCGCTGGGCGTTCGTGCCGGTGCTGGTGTTGTTGCTGTTGGGCGCTGCCGGGCAGTGGGTGTACCGCGGGCGGTTCGGCGCGATCTCCGGGCGTTGAACGCGCTGTCTCTGAGCTCGTTCTGCGTAGGCGGCCGCTCGCCGGGTTGCGGCGGAAGCGGCTGACACCGCTTGCAAAGCCGGCACCAGAGCCGTTCGTAGGTCCCGAGGCGGGCACTGACACCCCTGGGGCCGCCGGTGCCGGATAGGGTCGCTGGATCGGCCGGCATCGTCGCCCAGGGGGAGGTTTCGTGACCACGACGCTGGAACTGCAGAACTTCGTCGGCGGGGAGCGCGTCGGCACGGTTTCGGGTGCGACGTTGCCGCTGGTCGATCCGAGCTCGGGGGAGGAGTACGGCACTTCCCCGTTGACCCGCTGGACCGACGTCGACGAGGTGATGCGCACCGCTGGCGCGGCCGCGCGGAGCTGGACGCAGACCACGCCCGGGCAGCGGCAGCGGATGTTGCTGCGGATCGCGGAGGCCCTCGAGGAGCGGTCCGAGGAACTGGTGGTGGCCGAGTGCCGCAACACCGGCAAACCGTGGGCGGTGGTCCGCGAGCAGGAGTTGCCGCAGGCGATCGACCTGCTGCGGTTCTACGCGGCGGCCGCGCGGGTTCAGGAGGCCGGTGCGGCCGGGGAGTACGAGCCCGGGCACACCTCGTTCGCCAGGCGCGAGCCGATCGGGGTGTGCGCGCAGGTCACGTCGTGGACGCACCCGTTGCTGCTGGCGGTGGCGCGGATCGCTCCCGCGCTTGCTGCGGGTAACACGGTGGTGCTCAAGCCCGCCGAGACCACGCCGGTCAGCGCGTCGCTGCTGGCCGGGATTGCCGGGGAGGTGCTGCCGCCCGGCGTGTTGAACCTGATCTGCGGCGACCGCGACAGCGGCCGGGCGATGGTGGCCCACGAGGCGCCGGGGATGTTCTCGATCACCGGCACGGTCCGCTCCGGCATGGAGGTCGCGGCCTCCGCGGCCGCCGATCTCAAGCGCGCGCACCTGCAGCTGGGCGGCAAGGCCCCGGCGGTGGTGTTCGACGATGCCGATGTCGAGCGCGCGGCGCGGGGCATTGCGCGGGCCGCGTTCGGCGACGCGGGGCAGAGCTGCACCGCTGCGAGCCGGGTGCTGGCCGGGCCTGGTGTGCACGACGAGCTGGTGGCCGCGCTCGCGGAGCAGGCGGCCGCGTTGCGCCCGGGGCCGCCGCAGGACCTCGATGCCGCGTTCGGCCCGCTGAACAGTTCCGGACAGCTGGACCTGGTCGCCGAGCACGTCGAGCGGTTGCCGGAGCACGCCCGGGTGGTCGCAGGCGGCAGGCGCAAGGGCGGTCGCGGCTACTTCCACGAGGCCACCGTCGTGGCCGGGATGCAGCAGGAGGACGAGCTGGTGCAGCACGAGGTGCTGGGCCCGCTGCTGACGGTGCAGCGCTTCACCGATGAGGCCGAGGCGGTGGCGTTGGCCAACGGAGTGCGCTACGGGCTGGTCGCCAGCGTCTGGACGCGGGAGCACGCGCGGGCGATGCGGATGTCGCAGGCGTTGCAGGCGGGCACGGTGTGGATCAACGCGCACCGGCCGCTGGTCGCCGAGATGCCGCACAGCGGGTTCAAGCATTCCGCGTCGGCGCGCGATTTCGGCCGTTTCGGTCTGGAGGAGTACACCCGCATCAAGCACGTGATGTCCCAAGTGGACGAGTGAGGTCCGGGTCGCGGGCATTCCCCGTTCTGTCCGTGCCGCACCGACGCCGACACGTGGAAGTGCATTGCGGATGGTTCTGCTGGCGTCGCGGAATGGGCGCGGCGGGCTGTCGTGCGAGGCTTGCGGGCGGGTCGCGCGATGCGTGGTGGTGGCGATCGTTGCGGGCATGACTCCACCATGCCGCCGTCGAACGCGAGTTCGCATCACTGGATCGAGTGGATCTCGGTGCTCGTCAGCTCCGGTGCAGCGCGACCGACAGCAGGGCCGCCGCGGGGCCGGTGAGCCGCCGCCCGGCCTGCCAGACCGCGTGCAGCGGCCGCGTCAGATCCAGCCCGGTGACCGGTGCTTCCACGACCAGACCCGCGTCGAGGTCGGTGCCCACCGCCATCATGCTGAGCACGGCAGGCCCGGCTCCGGCCACCACGCTGTTGCGGACCGCGGTGGTCGAGTGCAGTTCCAGCAGCGGCTCGGCGGGTGTGACCGAGGCCGTCGCCAGTGCGCGGTCGAGCGTTTCGCGGGTGCCCGAGCCGGTCTCCCGGACGATCAGCGGCGTGCCCGCGAGCTCCGCGGCGTCCAGTGGCCGCCGCAGCCGCGCCCACGGGTGCGACGTCGGAACCACCACGGCCAGCCGGTCCTGGCTGAGGTAGCGCACCGAAACACCCTCGGGCACTTCGGGTGATTCGAGGAAACCGAGGTCGGCGCGCCCGTGCCGGACGGCGTCGGTGACCGCTGCGGAGTTGGCGCTGTCGAGTTCCATGCGCAGTCCGGTGAAGGCGTTGCGCAGTTCGCCGACCCAGCGCGGTGCGAGGTAGTCGGCGATGGTCATGCTCGCGGCGACCCGAAGCCGTTGCTCGTGCTTCGCGTGCAGGGTCCGCACGCCGGTCAGCAGCGCGTCGACGTCGGTGAGCACGTGCCGGGCCCATCCGGCGACGGTGGCTCCGGCGTGGGTGAGGGTGGCACCTCGTTTGGTGCGTTCCAGCAGGTGCAGGCCGAGGCCGCGTTCCAGGCCGCTGAGCCGTTTGCTCGCGGAAGGCTGGCTGATCCGCAATTCGGTGGCGGCGGCGCCGATGCTGCCGAGCTCGTCGACGAGCACCAGCAGCCGCAAGGACGGCAGGTCGGGTTCGGTCATGGTGCCTTCCTGGGTAGCACGGCGCCGAGTTCGCCTCGGTCATGCATTGCGGCTATGACGACCTCTCCTGCTCACGGCTACAGCTGGGGCGCCGCGGGCGCAAGGCTCGTGCCCATGCAGCTTGCGCGAGAAGATCGAACCGGCCGGCCCTGGCAGCAGTTGCTGCCGGGGCTGGCGTTGACCGCCGCGGCGACCGCGCTGTCCTGGATGCTGGCCTCGGCGGTGTCCTGGGTGAGTCCGCTGACCGCGGCGGTGGTGCTCGGTGTTCTGGTGGGGAACGTTCCGGTGCCTGCGTCGGTGCGTCCCGGTCTGCGCTGGGCTACGCGGGTTCTGCTGCGGGTGGGTGTGGTCCTGCTGGGCGTGCAGCTCGCGGTCGGTCAAGTGCTGCACCTGGGGGCGGCGACCTTGGTCGTTGTGGTGGTGGCCGTGGTCGTCACCTACGTGGGAACGGTGGCGTTCGGTCGGCTGCTCGGGGTCTCGCGCGGATTGTCGGTGCTGGTGGCGACCGGGTTTTCGATCTGCGGCGCTTCGGCGATCATGGCTGTGGAAGGAGTCGTGGACCGCGACGACGAGGACGTTGCCACCAGCGTCGCGATGGTGACCGTGTTCGGTGCGGCCGCGATGGCGCTGTTGCCGTCACTGGCGGCGATGCTCGGGTGGGCCCCGGCCGAGTACGGCCGGATCGCCGGCGGCAGCGTGCACGAGGTCGCGCAGGTCGTGGCCGCGGCGTCGCCGGTGGGCACGGCTGCGGTCGCGGTGGCGGTGGTGGTCAAGCTCAGCCGGGTGGTGCTGCTGGCGCCGCTGGTGGCGTTGCTGAGCCAGACCCGGCGAATCCGCGCCCGATCGGGCGAGCGCCCGCCGGTGCTGCCGTGGTTCGTGACCGGATTCCTGCTCGCGATGCTGGTGCGCAGCACCGGCCTGCTGCCCGCCGCTGCGCTCGCGGGAGCGCAGCAGGTCACGACCGTGTTGATGGCCGGTTCGCTGTTCGCGCTCGGCACTTCGATGCGGCTGGCCGCGCTGGCGCGCACCGGCCCGAAGGCGCTGGTGCTGGGCGCGGCCTCGACCGCACTGATCACCGGCGTGACCATCGCCGGGGTGTTGGTGACGGCCTGAGCTCAGCGTCGCGGGCGGCTCCACGGCCGGGCCTGCTCGAACGCCCGCGACGCGCGCAGCACGCGGGCGTCGCCGTGCCGCGGGCCGACGATCTGCAGCCCGATCGGCAGCCCGTGCGAGGTGAACCCGCACGGCACGCTCGAAGCCGGTTGCTGGGTCATGTTGAACGGGTAGGTGAACGGCGTCCACCCGGTCCAGCGCGGCGAGTCCGAACCTGCCGGTGCCTCCAGCCCGGCCTCGAACGGCGGGATTCCGACCGTGGGGGTCAGCAGCAGGTCGTAGGTCTCGTGGAAGGCGCCCATGCGCTGGCCGAGGGCCATGCGCGTGTTGGTGGCTTCCAGGTAGTCCTGGGCGGAGTAGGTGAGCCCTTGTTCGACGATCTCCCGCAGTCCGGGGTCGAGCAGCTGCCGCTGCCGCTCGTCGAGGTGCTCGACGGACTTGGCCGCACCGGCGAACCACAGCACGTGGAAGTCGGCGACCGGGTCGCTGAAGCCGGGGTCGGCACGTTCGACGGTGGCGCCGAGTTCGGTGAACACCTCGGCGGCCCGCGCGACCGCTTCGGCCACCTCCGGGTCGGCGTGGGCGAACCCCAGATCGGGGCTGAAAGCGATCCGCAGTCCCCGCACGCCGTCGTCGAGCCCGTCGAGGAACGACCCGGCCGGCTGCGCCAGCGCGGACCAGTCGCGGCTGTCCGGCCCGGTCAGCACGTCGAGCATCAGCGCGGTCTCGGTGACGGTGGTGGTCATCGGCCCGGCGTGCGCCAGGGTTCCGAACGGGCTGGCCGGGTAGTGCGGGATGAGCCCGTAGGTGGGTTTGATCGTGAAGATGCCGCAGAACGCCGCCGGGATGCGCACCGAGCCGCCGCCGTCGGTGCCGATCGCCAGCGGCGCCATGCCCAGCGCGACCGCCGCGGCCGCGCCGCCGCTGGAACCTCCCGGCGTGCGCGCGGTGTTCCACGGATTGCGGGTGATGCCGCTCAAGGTGTTGTCGGTGACGCCTTTCCAGGCCAGTTCGGGCGTGGTGGTCTTGCCGACGAACACCGCGTTGTGCTCGCGCAGCCGCGCGACGGTGGGCGCGTCGACGGTCCAGCTCTGCGCGGGCTCGACGGTGCGGGAGCCGCGCAGCGTGGGCCAGTCCTTGGTCAGGAAGATGTCCTTGATCGAGGTGGGCACGCCGTCGAGTGCGCCGTCGGGTTCGCCGCGTGCCCAGCGGGCTTCGGAGGCGCGGGCCTGCTGCAGCGCGCGCTCGCGGTCGACGAGGCAGAAGGCGTTGACGGCCTGGTCGGCTTCGGCGATGCGGGCCAGGGTGGCTTCGGTCGCTTCGACGGGGGACAGCTCGCCGGTGTGGAAGCGGGCGAGTAGCTCGGTGGCGGTCAGATCGGCCGCGGAAACCGGGGTGGCGGTTGTCGCTGCTGCCGCTGCTTCGGGGGTCGAGGTCATCGATCGCGCTCCGTTCCGCTGGTCTGGCCGCCGGCATCGCCGGGGCCGCTGACATAACCGCGTTGCTTGTCCACCACGTTGCGCAGCGGGCCACCTGCGGCGTAGCTGCGCAGGTTCTCCCGGAACAGCTGCACGAGTTCCTCGGTCCAGCCGGCGGTGTCACCGGACATGTGCGGTGAGACCAGCACGTTCGGCATCTCCCACAGCGGCGAGTCCTGCGGCAGCGGTTCGGTGTCGAACACGTCGAGCGCGGCGCCACCGAGTCGGCCTGCTTCGAGCGCTTCGACGAGGTCGGGTTGCACGACGAGTTCGCCGCGGCCGACGTTGATCAGCCGCGCGGTGGGTTTGCACCGGGCGAGGGCGTCGGCGTCGATGAGCCCGTGGGTCTGCTCGGTCAGCGGCGCGGCCAGCACCAGGTAGTCGACGTCGCCGAGGGCGAGGTCGGCGGAGGCTTGCACGGTGCCGAAGTCGGGGTCGTCGTCGCGGGCCACGCGGCCCGCTCCGGACACGCGCAGCCCCGCGGCGGAGAGCTGGGTGGCGATGGCGCGGCCGATCGGCCCGGTGCCCACGATCAGCGCGTGCTTGCCCGCGATGCGTTCGGTTTCGCGGTGCCGCCATTGCTTGCGGTCTTGCAGCCGGACGCTGGTGTGCAGGTCTTTGGCGAACGACAGCACGGCGGCCAGCACGTATTCGGCCATCGGCTGGTCGAACACGCCGCGGGAGTTGGTCACCGCGACCCCGGACTCCAGCAGCTGCGGGAACAGCAGCCGGTCCACTCCGGCACTGGCGGCGTGCACCCAGCGCAGCGCGTCGGCGCGGGCGAAGGATTCGGCGACCGCGTCGGAGCGGAAGTCCCACACGAACAGCACATCGGCACCCGGCAGGGCGGCGGGCAGTTCGGGTTCGGTGGCGTAGCGGACCGCGGCGATCTGTTCGATCCGGTCCATCACCGGGGGCGGGGTGCCCCCGTGCAGTACGACGACGGTCGGCGGGTGCTGGGTCATGAGCTGCCTTCGGAGTGGGCGGGGAGTGGGCGGCGCGTCGTCGCAGGCCGGGCCGTGCGGTACCGGGGATTGACACGCTAGAAAGCACTCGTAGGATTGTCAACAATCCGCAGGTACCCCGCCGGGCGGCGCCCGGCTGCGGTGGCACGTCTCCGGCCCGATGCAGGGCACGGCGTGGTCCCCATCGGCGGTGAGCCGAGTCAGGTGGGCGCGAGCCGAGACATGCGGAGACCCATGCACTCGCACCCTCACCGAAACGGAATTTCACCGATGCCCAGGTACCTGTCGATCACGCTGGAAAAGCGTGGCGTGTCCTGCGTCGCGGAGCTGCTGGACAAGGACGCACCCCGCACCTGCGAGGCCGTGTGGCAGGCGTTGCCGCAGGCCGGGCCGGTGCACCACGCGAAGTACGCGCGCAACGAGATCTACACGATGGTCCCGCGCTTCGCCGAGCGGGAGCCGGGCCAGGAGAACCCGACGGTCACGCCGATCCCTGGTGACCTGGTGTACTTCTCCTTCGACAGCGGGATGCTCGACCGCGAGTTCAAGCAGGAGAAGGACATCGACGAGCTGCCCGGCGTGATCGACCTGGCGATCTTCTACGGCCGCAACAACCTGCTGCTCAACGGCGATGTCGGCTGGGTGCCGGGCAACGTCTACGGCGCCATCGTGGAGAACCTGGGGCCGTTCGCGGAGGCGTGCAACGACGTGTGGCGTTCGGGCAGCGTCGGCGAGCGCCTGCGCTACGAACGCCACTCGGGCTGAGGCGGGCCGCCGCATGCCGGACGACTTCCTCGGGGCGGTGTCCGGTCCGGCGCCGCAGCGCGGTGTGGGCGTGGTCGCCCCGTTCGACCTGGCGATGGACCGCGAGCTGTGGCGATGGGTGCCGGACGAGGTCACGTTGTACCTGACCCGCACGGCGTTCGTGCCGGTGCCGATGACGGTGGAGATGGCCTCGCTGATCTCCGACGAGGCCGCGGTTCACTCGGCCACCCGCGACCTGCTCTCACCGGAGCCGGAGGTGGTGGCCTACGCGTGCGCTTCGGGCAGTTTCGTCGACGGCGCGGCCGGCGAGCGCAACCTGGTCACGGTGATGCGCGAGGCCGGTGCGCCCGCCGCGGTGACCACCTCCGGTGCGCTGGTGCAGGCGCTGCACGCGCTGGGCACGCGGCGCATCGCGATCGCCACGCCGTACGTGGAGAACGTGACCGAGCGGCTGGTGGGCTTCCTCGGCGAGCACGACATCGAAGTGGTCACCAGCGTGGGCCTGGGGTTGCTCGGTCAGATCTGGAAGGTCAACTACCGCCAGGTGGTCGACATCGTGCGCTCGGCGGATCGCCCGGAGGCCGATGCGATGTTCATCAGCTGCACGAACCTGCCGACCTACGACATCATCGGGCCGCTGGAGCAGGAACTGGGCAAGCCGGTGCTCACGGCCAACCAGGTCACGATGTGGGGCGCGTTGCACGCGATCGGGATGCCCGCGGTCGCGCCGCAGCAGCGCCTGGTGCAGGCCCTGGACGAGTCCGCGGCCTGAAACCGGTTACGAAAGCATTTCCGCTATTGGGAGCGGCATCGGACCGTGCGGTAACATTGTCGACAATCGACCGCAGGTCCGGTGCCGTTTCGGTGGGGACGGTGCTCGCCATCCCCACCGGACGAATCAAGGAGGGAGCTGCCGGTGCCGATCACCGCAGGGATTCTCTACCCCGGATACAGCGCCGAAGACGACTACCCCGCACTGGAGCGGATCTTCGGTGACCAGGTCCGGTTGCCGCTGGTGCACACGCTGATGCGGGAGGACGCTCACCGGGTGGACGCGCTGCTGGACGTCGGTTCGTCCGAGGTGCTCGCCGACGGAGCCCGGGAGCTGCTGGCGCACGGGGTGGACGCGGTCATCTGGGCCTGCACCAGCGGCAGTTTCGTCTTCGGCTGGGACGGTGCGCGCGACCAGGTCGAGAAGCTGCAGGCCGTGACCGGCTTGCCGACCTCCAGCACCTCGTTCGCGTTCGTGCACGCCGCGGCGCGGCTCGGGCTCGGCAGGGTGGCGGTCGCGGCGACCTACCCGTCGGAGGTGGCCGACCGGTTCGCCGACTTCCTGGCGCACGGCGGCGTCGAGGTGACCCGGCTGTCCAGCCGCGGCATCGTCACCGCCGCCGAGGTGGGCACGCTGGGCCGCGAGCAGGTGCTGGAGTTCGCCGCGGCCAACGACGACCCGACGGCGCAGGCGCTGCTGATGCCGGACACCGCGCTGCACACCGCGGCGTGGCTGGACGAGCTCGAGCAGCGCATCGGCAAACCGGTGCTGACCGCCAACCAGGTCAGCGCGTGGGAGGTCTTGCGGTTGGCCGGGGACAAGGGACCACACGAGGGCCTGGGCACCCTGTTCCGGCAGTCCGGGACGACGGCGCAGCAGTGGGGAGCCGGCCCGGTTTCGAGCTGATGCGAGGAGATGATGTGAGGTGCTCGGTGTCGACGAGCAGAACCAGCACGGCGAGTTAGAGCCGGTGCAGCGCAAATCCACTGCCGCGATCGTGGCCGACCAGCTGCGCTCGGCGATCATGTACGGCTCGCTGCCGCCGGGCACGCAGATGGGCGAAGCGGAGCTGTCCTCGCGGCTGGGCGTGAGCCGCGGCCCGCTGCGCGAGGCGATGCAGCGCTTGGTGCAGGAAGGTCTGCTGCACAGCGAGCCGCACCGGGGATTGTTCGTCACGACGTTGGACGCCGACGACGTGGCCGACATCTACCTGGGGCGGCTGGCCGTGGAGCGGGCGGCCTGCGAGCGGATCATCCGCAAGCACCGGGTGGAGGCGGTCGCGGAGCTGACCGCGGCGCAGGCGCGGATCGTCTCGGCCGCCGGGCGCGGCGACGCGATCGAGCTCAGCGACGCCGACCAGGAGTTCCACGAGACGCTGGTGCGCGTGTCCGGCAGCCCGCGGCTGCAGCGGATGGCGCAGACGCTGCTGGTGGAAAAGCGGATGTGCCTGACCGCGCTGCAGGACAAGTACACCGCCGACGCCCAGACCCTGGTCGACGAGCACAAGGGGCTCGTCGACGCGATCGAGGACGGGGACGAGGTGCTGCTGCTGCAGCGGCTGGAGGCGCACATGAACGACGCGCTGGAACGCCTCAACGCCTACACCCCGCACCTGTCCGACGCCGCGCACTGATCCCGCGCGGCCAGGGCCCGACGAGCGGTCGCCGCCCGTCGGCGACCGCTGGCCGCGCGCGGTCGGTCAGTGCTGGTGCGCGACCGGCTCGGGCAGTCCCTTGTCGGCGCGCACGGCGCGGCCGGTGACCTCGACGGCCTTGAGCGCGTCCACGACCTCGGTGACGGTGACCGGGAACGGCAGGTTGTGGATCGTCTCGGCCGGGTCGGTGGCGGCTTCCGCGACGGTGCGCAGCACCGAGTCCTCCGCACCCGCCAGGCCGACCTCGGTCAGCGTCGTCGGCAGGCCCACCCGGGTGGTGAACTCGACGAAGTCGTTGATCTCCGCGGTCGGGCGGCCTTCCAGGATCAGCTGGGTGATCGAGCCGATGTTGACCTTCTGGCCGTGCGCGAGGCCGTGGGTGTGCTCGACGGCGGTGAGCCCGTCGTGCACCGCGTGCGCCGCGGCCAGCCCGCCGGATTCGAACCCGAGCCCGGACAGCAGCGTGTTGGCTTCCACGACCGCCTCCACGGCCGGGGTGACGAGGTTGCTCTGCACCGCGTGCACCGCGGGCAGCGCCGATTCCCACAAGATGTCCCAGGACAGCTTCGCCAGTGCCCGCCCGGCGCCGGTGGCCTGCCCACCGGCCATCGTCGCGGCGTTGGACTGCTCGACCGCGCGCGCCTCGATCCAGGTGGCCAGCGCGTCGCCGATGCCTGCGACGAGGAACCGCGCTGGGGCGTTCGCGGCCAGCTGGGTGTCGACCAGCACCAGCGCGGGGTTGCGGTCGTAGAAGCGGTAGGCCTCGAATGCGCCCTCGGCGGTGTAGACGACCGACAGCGCCGAGCACGGAGCGTCGGTGGAGGCGACCGTGGGCACGCTGACCGTGGGCAGGCCGGTGTCGTCGCCCGCGGCCTTGGCGGTGTCGATCGGTGCGCC
This sequence comes from Saccharopolyspora galaxeae, assembly GCF_016526145.1. Classification (GTDB taxonomy): domain Bacteria; phylum Actinomycetota; class Actinomycetes; order Mycobacteriales; family Pseudonocardiaceae; genus Saccharopolyspora_C; species Saccharopolyspora_C galaxeae. The sequence continues at coordinate 133,304 of NZ_JADDUE010000011.1, read as the reverse complement.
GCCGCCGACCCCGACGATCACGTCGGCGCCCTGCTCGTGCAGCACCTCGGCAACGCGGCGGCTCTCCGCGGCGGTGGGCACACCGTTGAAGCGCTCGAAGACCACCGGCAGCCCGGCCTCGCCGAAGGACTTGGTGATCGTGGTCTCGGTCAGCTCGCGGACGATGTCATCGGCCAGCACCACGGGCCGCTTGCCGAGCTTGGCCACGTTGGCTCCCAGCGATTGCAGTGCGCCGCGGCCTTGCACGTAGCGGCCGGGGGAGATCATCGTGCGCAGCGCCGCCGGTGTCTCGGTCATCGGATCGTCCCTCCTGCGTGGACGCCCCGGGCGGGACCGCGGGGTCCATCGCGGGGCGGGTGCGCGCCGGGCGGCGGACGAGCCGTCGCGGCCGGGCGCACCTGTATCGGTTGACCCGTCAATTTTGATCGCGCACGCCCATTCGGAGCAATCAGGACTCCACATGCTGACAACGACGGTTGCGCGCACCGCCGTTCGGCCCACACGACGGTGCCCCGCACGTCGCAACGTGCGGGGCACCGGTTTCTGCGCGGAAAGCGGCGGTCACAGACCGCCGATGGCGATGTATTTGGTCTCCAGGAACTCGTCGATGCCGACCTTGCCGCCTTCGCGGCCCAGCCCGGACGCCTTGACCCCGCCGAACGGCGCCGCCGGGTTGCTGACCATGCCCTGGTTGAGCCCGACCATGCCGGTCTCCAGCTGCTCCGACACGCGCAGCGCGCGCTGGATGTCGCGGGTGTAGAGGTAGGCGACCAGGCCGTACTCGGTGTTGTTGGCCTCGCGCAGCGCGGTCTGCTCGTCGGTGAAGGTGCTGATCGGCGCGACCGGGCCGAAGATCTCCTCGGAGGTCATCCGCGCCTGCAACGGCACGTTCTTGAGCACCGTGGGCTGGTAGAAGTAGCCCTCGCCGTCGCCGCGGGAGGCGCCGAGCTCGACCTGCGCACCGCGGCCGACCGCGTCGCTGACCAGCTCGTCGACCTTGTCCAGCTGGGCGGAGTCGATCAGCGGGCCGACCTCGACGTCGTCGGTGACCCCGCGCCCGATCCGCAGCGCGGCCATCCGGTCGGTGAGCTTGCGGGCGAACTCGTCGGCGACGTCGGCGTGCACGTAGAACCGGTTGGCCGCGGTGCACGCCTCGCCGATGTTGCGCATCTTCGCCAGCATCGCCCCGTCGACCGCCGCGTCGATGTCGGCGTCGTCGAACACCAGGAACGGGGCGTTGCCGCCGAGTTCCATGGACACCTTCAGCACCTGCTCGGCGGACTGCTCGATGAGCTTGCGGCCCACCGAGGTGGAGCCGGTGAACGAGAGCTTGCGGGCGCGGCCGTCGCGGATCATCGGCTCCATCACCGAGCCGGCGCCGCGGGCGGTGACCACGTTGAGCACGCCCTCGGGCAGCCCGGCCTCGTTGAGGATGTCGGCCAGCGCCAGCATCGACAGCGGCGTCTGGTGCGCGGGTTTGATCACCGAGGTGCAGCCGGCCGCGATCGCCGGGCCGATCTTGCGGGTGCCCATCGCCATCGGGAAGTTCCACGGGGTGATCAGCAGCGCCGGGCCGACCGGCTGGCGGGTGACCAGGAACCGGCCCTTGCCGTTCGGGGCCACCGCGTAGTCGCCGTCGATGCGCACGGCCTCTTCGGCGAACCAGCGGAAGAACTCCGCGGCGTAGGTGATCTCGGCGCGGGACTCGATCAGCGGCTTGCCCATCTCCAGGGTCATCAGCAGCGAGAGGTCCTCGTGCCGCTCGGTGATCAGTTCCCACGCGCGGCGCAGGATCTCGCCGCGTTCGCGCGGCGGGTGGGCGGCCCAGCCGGACTGGGCGTCGTGCGCGGCCGCGAGCGCGGCCAGCCCGTCCTCGGGGGTGGCGTCGGCGACCGAGCACAGCGCCCGGCCGGTGGAGGGATCTTCGACCTCGTAGCTGCGGTCACCGCTGGCCCCGCGCCACTTGCCGCCGATGAGCAGCTGTTTCGGAGCGGCCTCGACGACGCGGGCCTCTCGGGTCTCGGTGCTGGCAGGCGTGCTGCTGGTGGTGCTCATCGCTTCAGCGGACCTTCCATTTCGGCGGGTGGACAGGACGCAGCCGTGATGGTTGCATGTCGAGCTAGATTGTCAACAATCCTACAGTCGGGACATCACAGCCGACACGACAGCTTTGGAGTCGATCATGGCTGAGCTCTCGCCGGTGTTGCAGCAGGCGACACCCGTGCTGGCCGCCCGCGGGGAGGGCGTCTACCTCTACGACGAGGACGACCGCCGCTACCTCGACTTCACCGCGGGGATCGGGGTGACCAGCACCGGGCACTGCCACCCGCGCGTGGTGGAAGCTGCGCAGCGCCAGGTGGGAACCCTGATCCACGGCCAGTACACGACAGTCATGCATCGGCCGCTACTCCAGCTGACCGAGCGGCTCGGCGAGGTGCTGCCCGCCGGGCTGGACCGGATGTTCTACCTCAACTCCGGCAGCGAGGCCGTCGAAGCCTCGGTGCGGCTGGCCCGGCAGGCCACCGGGCGGCAGAACATCATCGCCTTCGAAGGCGGCTTCCACGGCCGCACCATGGGCGCGGGCTCGCTGACCAGCTCCGGGGTGAAGGTGCGCGCCGGGATCGGCCCGATGATGCCGGGCGTGGCGTTCACCCCGTTCCCGGAGACCTACCGGCACGGCTGGTCCGAGTCGGAGGCGGTGGCCTTCGCGCTGCGCGAGCTGGACCAGCTGCTGGTCACCGTGACCTCCCCGAAGGACACCGCCGCGATCATCATCGAGCCGGTGCTCGGCGAAGGCGGTTACATCCCGGCGCCCGCGGAATTCCTCGAAGGGCTGCGCGAACGCGCCGACCGGCACGGGATCCTGCTGATCGCCGACGAGGTGCAGACCGGGGTGGGCCGCACCGGGAAGTTCTGGGGACACCAGCACTCCACCATCGAACCCGACATCCTGATCACCGCCAAGGGGTTGGCCAGCGGCTTCCCGCTGTCGGGCATCGCGGCCTCCGCGGAGCTGATGAGCAAGGCGTGGCCGGGTTCGCAGGGCGGCACCTACGGCGGCAACGCGGTGGCCGCGGCCGCGGCGATCGCCACCCTCGACGTGGTGCGCGAGAACGACCTCGTCGGCAACGCCGCCGAGCAGGGCGCCCGGTTGCAGGAAGGGCTGCGCAAGGTCGCCGCCGAGCACCCGGTGATCGGCGAGGTGCGCGGGCGCGGGCTCATGGTCGGCAACGAGTTCACCACCTCCGACGGGGCCCCGGACACCGCGACCGCCACGCGGGCGCACGCCGCCGCGGCCGAGCGCGGGCTGCTGTTGCTGACCTGCGGCCCGCGCGGCAACGTCGTGCGGATGATCCCGCCGCTGATCGTCAACTCCGAACAGGTCGACGAGGCGGTGCGACTGTGGTCGGAGGCGGTCTCGGCGGCGGTTTCCGGCTGAACGGACCGGTTGCGAACGGGGTGCGGCAGTCTCGCCGCACCCCGTTTTCGCGTCCCGGTGCCGCTGTTGGAGCGGGAAAACCCGACCATCGGCTCGCCGCCGTGCGTGTCGGCTCGGTAACTGCGCCGGTGCGCAGCAGAGTGGTTTCCATACCGTTCCGATAGCGGTGTGCCACGCCCGTGCGGGCTTCTGGGATGCTGCACGGCGAAGGTCGGCACCGAGCGTGCCGGTGAGTCGACTCCGCAGGTGTGAAGGTCATGAGTGATTGGTCGGCGAATCCAGGCCGGCGGCCGCAGCAAGGCGGTTACGACTACTACCGGGGTGCCCGCAACCGGCAGGGCGGTGCCGCGCCTCCGCAGCCGCCGCGGCCTCCCGAAGGCGGGCGTCCGGCCGGTCCGCCACCGCCGCGGCGCAAACGGGCGAACTGGCCCCGGCGCATCGGCATCACGCTGCTGGTGCTGGTGCTGATCGTGGTCGGCTTCGGCATCTACGTCGACAGCGTGCTGCAGCGCACGCCCGCGCTGGACTATCCGAACCGGATCGCCGACACGCCCGGCACGAACTGGCTGCTGGTGGGCTCGGACAGCCGCGAAGGGCTCGACGAATCGCAGCGCGAGGAACTCTCGGCCGGTGACGCGGCCGGGCGCCGCACCGACTCGATGATGCTGGTGCACATCCCCTCCGGCGGCGGCAAACCGGCGCTGATCAGCCTGCCCCGCGACTCCTACGTGTCGATCCCCGGGCACGGCAAGGACAAGCTCAACGCCGCGTTCTCCGAGGGCGGGCCGAAGCTGCTGGCCCAGACCGTGGAGACGGCCACCGACGTGCACATCGACCACTACGCCGAGATCGGTTTCGGCGGGTTCTCCGAGCTGGTCGACGCCGTCGGCGGGGTCGACATGAACCTGGAAAAGCCGATGGACGACGAGAAGGCCAACGCGCACCTTCCCGCCGGGCCGCAGGAACTCAACGGTGCGCAGGCGCTGGCGTTCGTGCGGGCCCGCTACTCGCTGTCCGGTGGTGACCTGGAACGCGCGGAGAACCAGCGCAAGCTGCTCGGCGCGCTGGTGGACAAGGCGATGGGGCCGGGCACGCTGCTCAACCCGTTCCGGTTGGTGCCGCTGGCCAACGCCGCGGGCACCACGTTCCTGCTCGACGAGGGCGGCCACGTCTGGCACCTGTTCTGGCTGACCAAGGCACTCGGCGACGTCAGCAGCGGTGAGGGCATCACCACGAGCGTGCCCTTCGGTGACTTCGGCAGGTCCTCCAGCGGCCAGTCGGTGATCAAGTGGGACTCCGAGGACGCCTCGCGGATGTTCGAGGCCATCGCCAAGAGCGAACCGATCCCGCCGGACCTCATCGAGAAGTGAGCCGAACATGCGACGGGGGGACCGGTTTTCCGGTCCCCCCGTTCGTCGTTGCGCTGCTGTCAGAGGGTGAAGCGCTCCAGCTGGGCCGCGTCACCGTTGAACGAGTTCTGATCGCCGGGGAAGATCCCGGAGTTGGCGAACTGCCAGATCGCCTGGAAGTCCCAACCGGCCGGCAGCGGTCCCATCTCCGGGGCGAACCGCGCGAGCCACAGCGGGTTGTTCGCGCCGAAGTCCGGGTTCGCGCCGGTGCAGCGGTCCCACCAGCGGGTCGTGGTGTAGATCGCGGGATAGCGCCCGGTCCGCAGCTCGTAGGTGTTGCTGAACTCCGCGATCCAGTCCGACATCTGCTGCGGCGCCATGCCGTAGCACATCTCGCCGTAGGGGTTGTCCTCGATGTCCAGCGCCCCGGGCAGGGTGCGCCCGTCGGGCAGCCACCCGCCGCCGTGGTCGATGAAGTAGTTCGCCTGCGCCGCGCCGCTGGCGCGGTCGGGCAGCGCGAAGTGGTAGGCGCCGCGGTCCATGCCGACCGAGGCCGCCCCGTCGTACTGCTGACCGAAGGAGTCGCTGATGAACCCGGTTCCTTCGGTCGCTTTGACGTAGCTGAACCGGGCGCCGTCGGCCCACGCCTTCGCCCAGTCCACCGCGCCCTGGTGCCCGCTGACGTCCATCCCGGCCACGCCTCCGGCACGGGGCGCTGCGCTGCGCGGCACGCCTTCGGTGGCCGAGCGGCCGATGCTGTAGCCGGCCCACGCGCCTTCGCGGCCGGGGTCGGGGTGGTTCGCCGGGCGAGCCGCGGCGGTTCCGGGGACAGTGGTCAACACGGCTGCGCTGAGCAGAGTCACCAGGCCGTGGGAGAGCAGTGCCGTGGTTCGGGGCCGGCGGCTGCGGGGGACTGGCACGACGGTTCGCCTCCTTGACACTGGCGGCTTTGCACCTTCGGTGGTCGTGTGCACATAGCGTGCGAGATCATGCGCGCAGGGAGAATAACCGCGTGATCGGTTGCATGCCCGAGCGCGATTGCACATCGATATGCACGGCTCGCATCGCGGCCCCGAGTTGGATAATCCCGATGCCTTCGGGTACGTCTCGGGACATGGCACAACGAACGAGCGGACCGGGCGGGCCGCGGCGCCGCCCCGATCAAGCCCCGGGCAGGAGGGGCGAGCAAGGCCCGAAACGCGGCGGTCCCGCTGGGCACAAGGGACCGCGCGATGCCGGTGGGCTCCGCTCGGCGTTGCGGGACATGCACGGCGCCAGCTACGGGCGGTACAAGTCGCTGTCCGGGCAGTGGCGCTTCGACGGGTTCACCTTGGAGATCCAGAAGGTCCAGCCGGACCCGTACGCGCCGGCCAGCCGCTGCGAAGTGCGAGTGGACGCCGAGACCGCGGAGCTTCCCAAGGAGCTGTGGCGCACGCCGGTGCGCGCCCGCGCGCTGGCCGGTTTCCTGGTGCGCGCGGCGCACCGCAGGCTGCGCGACAGCGGCCTGCGCGTCGACGCCGGTCGCCAGCAGGTCCTCGATCGCAGCTCCTGCCAGGTCGTCGACGGTGCGGTGCGGCTGCGCCTGGGCATCGACCTGCCCGGCAAGGGCCGCAGCATCGACGGCCGCGCCGCGGAGAAGTCGCTGTGCGAGGACCTGCCGGACATGGTCGAGCACGCGCTGCGCCATGCCACCGCCGATCGGGCGCGGATGACCGAGTTCGTCGAGTCGGTCGAGGACACCGACGCGCTGCGGGAAGCACTGTCCGCGCGCGGACTGGTCGCCTTCGTCGCCGACGGCGCGATCCTGCCGCGGCGCAGCGGCGTCGACGAGCGCCCGCTGTCGGATGCCGTGGCCTTCGAGTCACCGGCGTCGATGCGGGTCGACATCGAGGTCCCCAACCGCGGTGTCGTGTCCGGCATGGGCATCCCGGACGGGATCACGCTTATCGTCGGCGGCGGGTTCCACGGCAAGTCGACGCTGTTGCGGGCGCTGGAGAACGGCATCTACGACCACGTGCCCGGTGACGGTCGCGAGCTCGTGGTCTGCCGGGAGGACACGGTCAAGGTCCGCGCCGAGGACGGTCGCCGGGTGCACCGGGTGGATGTGAGCCCGTTCGTCAGCCACCTGCCCACCGGCGCCGACACCACGGACTTCTCCACCGACAACGCCTCGGGATCGACCTCGCAGGCGGCGTCGATCGTGGAATCGGTGGAGGCCGGTGCCGGGGTGCTGCTGCTGGACGAGGACACGGCGGCGACGAACCTGATGATCCGCGATGCGCGGATGCAGGCGCTGGTGGCCAAGGAGTCCGAGCCGCTGACGCCGTTCCTGGATTTGATCCGGCCGCTCTCGCGCGAGCGGGGTGTGTCGACGGTGCTGGTCATGGGCGGTTCCGGGGACTACATGGACGTCGCCGACCAGGTGTTGATGATGGACGCCTACCGGGCTCGGGAGGTCACCGGCCAGGCCAAGGCGCTGGCGGCGAATCCGACCGGCCGCAACCGGGAGGCCGAGGGGTTCCCGGCGGTGCGCCGGCGCGTGCCGGATCCGCGGTCGATCCCGGTGGACCGGCCGAAGGTGCGCTCCCGCGGCACCGATGCGCTCACGCTGGGCGATTCCACTGTGGAGCTGCGCGCGGTGGAGCAGATCGTCGACCCCGCGCAGGTCACCGGGATCGGGTTGGCGCTGGTGACCTGCGCGCGTTCCGGATTGCTGGACGGCTCGCGCACGGTGGCCGAGGTGCTCGACGGTTACAGCGCCGAGGTCGTCGAGCGGGGCGTGGCCGCCGTCGACGAGCGCTACGTCGGCGACTTCGCGGTGCCGCGGCGCTTCGAACTCGCCGCGGCGTTGAACCGGCTGCGCGCGCTGCGGGTGGGCGCGTTCCGCGACTGATCCGCCAGGTTTGTCCCGGCCCGGCTCGGGGGCACCTTGTGGGTGAGCGGAGTCTCGTCGCGAGGAGGCCCACGATGCCGGGCATCGGCGCGCGGACCGAGAGCTACCGGGACCGCAGGCACGCCGGCCGGGTGCTGGCCGGGAAGGTGACCGAGCGGAACCTGGCCGATCCGGTGGTGCTGGGGCTGGCCCGCGGCGGCGTACCGGTCGCCGCTGAAGTGGCGCGTGCGCTGGCGGCACCGCTGCGGGTCACCGTGGCCCGCAAGATCGGCGCGCCGGGCCAGCCGGAGCTGGCGCTGGGCGCGGTGACCGCGCACGGCCCGGCCACCTACGACGAGCGGTTGCTGCGCACCTTCCACCTGGAGCAGGCCGAGCTGGCGCAGGACCGCGAGCGGGAGCGCGCCGAGGCCCGAAGCCGCGAGGAACGGTTCGGCCAAGGTGCGCCACCGCGGCTGACCGGCCGGGACGTGGTGCTGGTCGACGACGGTCTGGCCACCGGCGCGACCGCCCGTGCGGCGCTGCGCATGATCCGGGAGTCGGACCCGCGCAGCATCCTGCTGGCCGTGCCGGTCGGCGCCCCGGACGCGGTCAAGGCGTTGCGCCAGGAGGCCGACGAGGTGCTGTGCGTGCTGCAGCCGGTGGATTTCGCCGCGGTGGGGCAGTGGTACGGCACTTTCCGGGAGACCACTGACGAGGAGATCCTGCGGATCCTCGGCGAGGTGGATGCCGGGCGGGGAACGTCCGGCGGCTAGGCCGCTGAAGAACCCGAGGGACAAGTTCGTCGACTCGCGTTTCTAACTGTTAATTGCCTCGCTGATTTCAGTGTTGCCCGAAATCAAGCCTCCGGCATCACGCCCGACTTCGAACCTCACGAGAAAAAGCAACGAAGTGAGAGTGCGCAATGCGCAACGGGGTGGGGAGGTTGTGCGGGAATCGGGTGTTCTTGACCACCGCTCGGCGATCTTCTACCTCGATCGTGTGGCCCACACCGCCCGAGTCGGGTTGGCTGAGCGGTTATGAGCCGCTCCGATGACGCCGCTGCGCAGTCCGCTCCACCGCGGCCTTCCACGGCCGATCGATCACGCGGCACCGATGGCGGTGCCTACACCGCGGAGGTGGCCGAGCAAGTGGGGCAAGCGGCGCTGCAACTCGGCGCGCGGCTGCGCGATCCGGGCGTACCGCACTCCGTCGCCGAGATCGAACAGGTCACCCGCGGCTTCGCCACCACCGTCGACGGGATGGCCGAAGGACTGGCGGGCGTCAACGACTGGCTGCGAGCGGCCGGGCACGCGGGTGCGCTGACCGGGCACGCCGGCGCGGTCGGCGACCGCCTGGCGCACGTCGGCCGGGAACTGGCTCGGCTGGCCGAAGCGGTCGCCGCCGCTGAGCGGTGAGCCGGCGAAAAATCGATCGCGGCGCAGCGGCGGGTGCACTACACAGTGCCCGGTGCGCGAACCGTATCCGCTGCGCCCGGTGACCGAGGCCGAATTCGCCCCGTGGGCGCGCATGATCGCCGACACCTACGGCGCCGACCGCTGCGAGCAGGAGATCACCGGCCAGCGCGCCGCCACCGAACTGGACCGCACGCTGGCCGCGTTCGACTCCGGGACGCCGATCGCGGGTGCCTCGATCTACCGGCGCGCGCTGACCGGGCCCGGTGCGGTGCTGCCGGTGGCCGGGATCGCCTCGGTCGGTGTGGCACCCACTCATCGTCGTCGGGGCATTCTGACCTCGATCATGCGGAGGCAGTTCACTGAACTGCACGAGCAGCGGCGGGAGCCGGTCGCCGTGCTGCGGCCGTCCGAAGCCGGCATCTACGGGCGCTACGGCTACGGGCCCGCGACGCGCGGCGATCAGATCCGTTGCCTGCGGCGTTCGATGGTGTTCCGGGACGGGGTGGATTCCGGGTGCGGTCAGGTCCGGTTGTGCCATCGCGAGCAGGCCCGAGCCCGGATCGAAGAGGTCTACGAGCGGGCGAGCGCCGCTACGGTCGGCTGGCCGCGAAGGACCGGGGCGCATTGGGACGTCCGGCTCTTCGACCAGCCGCAGGCCCGCGCCGCTGCGAGCACCCTTCGGTTCGCGCTGCATCACGAGCCGGACGGCGAGGTCAGCGGATATGTCCTCTACCGGCACGCCGTTGATCCGGACGCATCCGCGGTGGTGCAGGTGGTGGAGCTCGCGGCGGTCTCGCGGCAGGCGCACGCCGCGTTGTGGCGATTCCTCGCCGGGATCGATCTGGTGCGCTGGATCGACTGCGAGGTCGCGGTGGACGACCCGCTGCCGCACCTGCTGGTGGATCCGCGGGCCGTGGTTTCCGCGCCGGTCGATCGGTTGTGGGTCCGGCTCGTCGACGTCGATCGCGCGCTCGGCGCGCGCCGGTATGCGGTGCCGCTGGATGTGGTGCTGGAGGTGACCGACCGGTTCTGCCCGTGGAACGAGGGGCGGTACCGGCTGCGGGCCGGGACGGACGGGGTCGCGTGCACGCGCACCGAAGATCCGGCCGACCTGCGGATGAGCAGCGCCGAGCTGGCCGCGGCGTTCCTTGGTGGCACCAGACTGGTTTCGCTCGGTGCCGCCGGACTGGTCGAAGAGTGCAGCCCTGGTGCGTTGCGGCTCACCTCGGCCGCTTTCGCCTGGGACCGGGAGCCGTTCTATCCGGGCGGTTGGGCCTTCCCGCTGTACTGAGGCCGTCTGCTGCGATCTCGTTCCGGAAAGGCACCGGGATCGCGCCCACCCGCGTGGATGGGCGGGCGCGATCCCGGCTCTCTCAGCCCGGTTCGTCGCCGGGTTCGGGTGGTTCGGGGCGCAGCGACTCCGGATCGTCGTCGGCGGGCGGTTCGGCGTCGAGCGCCTCTTCGGCACGAGTGGGGTGATCCCCCTGCAGCAGGCCCTGCATCTCCTTCTCCAAGGCGTCGTCCTGCCCGGGCCCGTGCTTGTCGCTGCCGCGTTGCATCGGTCCTCCTTTCCGGGGGTGTGCCCGGCCCCTACCCGCACGAGGCCGCGTTGAATCACGGGCGGCCGTGGTCCGCGATCCCGAGCGATTTTGAAGTTAGCGAATCTAACGAACTAGGCTGAGCGGATGTGACCTCCGTCCGCAGCTCCACCACCCAGCGCCTGCCCCGGGCGTTCGTGTTCACCATCGCGTTCGGTTCGGTGCTGCAGGCGCTCAATGCTTCCACGATGGCCGTGGCGATGGTCGACATCCGCGACGACTTCGACGCCGGAGCGGCGGCTTCCTGGCTGATCTCCGGGTTGTACCTGGCCACCGCGGTCGGCTCGCCCACGGCGGGCCGGCTGGCCGACCGGGCCGGGCCGCGGCGGGTTTTCCTGGTGTCGCTGGCGATCACCGTGCTCACCTCGCTGCTGGCGCCGCTGGCGCCGGACCTGGGCTGGCTGATCGCGTTCCGGATGCTGCTGGGGCTGGGCACGTGCGCGGCGTTCCCGTCCGGGGTGGCGATGCTGCGGGCCGAGGCGGATCGCCGCGGCATGGCGCTGCCCGCCGATGCGCTCAGCGCGCTGGCCATCGCCGGGCAGGTGATGATCGCGTTCGGACCGGTGTTCGGCGGGGTGCTGGTGTCGTGGTGGGGCTGGCAGGCGATCTTCCTGGTGAACGTGCCGCTGGGGCTCGCGGTGGCCGTGCTGGCGTGGATTCACCTGCCCGCCGACCCGCCGCGGCAGGCCACCGCGGAATCTCCGCGCGCGGTGCTGCGCAGCCTGGACCTGCCGGGGGCGGGGCTGTTCATCGGCTGCATCGCGGTGCTGATGGTGTTCTTGCTGTCGCTGGCCGGCAGTCCCACCTGGTGGTTGCTGGGAGTGCTGGCGGTGCTGACGACCGGGTTCGCGGTACTGGAATCGCGCGTGGCGCGGCCGTTCGTGGACGTGCGGATGCTGGCGCGGAATCGCCCGCTGACCCGCACCTATCTGCGCACGGCGCTGACCTATGTCGCGTTCTACGTGGTCTTCTACGGCTATCCGATGTGGTTGCAGGGCGCGCGGGGGTTCAGCGCGGATCAGGCCGGGCTGGTGGTGCTGCCGATCGCGCTGGTGGCGATGGCCTCGGTCGCACTGGCCGGACGGATGATCGGCGGCTCCGGCTATCGGCCGGTGCTGGTGATCGGTTCGGTGGCGCTGGCGGCAGGCGGGGCGGGCCTGGCCGTGACGCAGTCGAGCAGCGGTCTGGTGCTGCTGCTGGCGGTCGCGGCGGTGCTGGGGGTGCCGAACGGGTTCAACAACATCGGCAACCAGGCCGCGATGTACCGCCAGGCCGAGGCCGGGGACGCGGGCATGGCCTCCGGGCTGTATCGCACGTCGCAGTACGTGGGGGCGAACATCGCCGCGGCCGTGATCGAACTCGGCTTCGCCGGGCCTGCGGCTGATGCCGGGCTGCACCGGCTGGGTACGGTCGTGGTCGTGATCAGCGCGGCGCTGCTGGTGGGCGCGCTGCTGGAATGGGCGGCCGGTCGTCGCCGCGGCGGGCGCATGCCGCATGCTGGAGAGTGTTGATCACAATGACGGTGTGACGCGGGCACGGCCGATGCCCGCCGGTGTGGAGGTGAGCCGGTGGACCGGGGCAGTGTCGGTGATTCCTCCGCCGCCTTCGATTCGCTGCTCAACAGCCTGGTCGAGGGCGGTGGGGCGCAGCGGCAGGCCGGTGCGGGCTCGCCGGGGCTGGGCCTGTCGAACCTGCTGGATCCCGAGGCGCACGACGTGGTCTCGAAGGCGATCCGGGCGACGGTGGACTGGGGCAGCCGCGAGCTCGACAGCACGCACCTGCTGTGGGCGGTCACGCAGGTGCGCCCGACCGCGGAGATGCTGGCGGATTCGGGCGTGCGGGTCGAGGACCTGGCGACCGGGGTGCGCACGGTGGCGGGCACCGTCGACGCCGTCGCCGGCGGGTCGCGCCGGTCGCCGGTGCTGTCGTCGTCGGCGCGGCGGGCGCTGCTGGGGGCGCACCAGGCCGCGCTGGGGGAGGGCGTGGAGGTCGTCGGTGCCCGGCACGTGCTGCTGGGGCTGGCGAAGGAACCGGAGTCGGTGGCCGGGCGCGCGCTGGCGCGGGCGATGGAGCAGGGCGAGCGGCCGCGGGGCCGCGCGCCGGTGCTGGGCGCGACGCCGAAGCTCGACGAGTTCGGGCTGGACATGACCGAACTGGCCCGCGACGGCAGGCTCGACCCGGTCATCGGCCGCGGCGAGGAGATCGACCAGGCCGTGGAGGTGCTGGGGCGGCGCTCGAAGAACAATCCGGTGTTCGTCGGCGACCCGGGCGTGGGCAAGACGGCGCTGGTGGAGGGCCTGGCGCAGCGCATCGTGGATCGGCAAGTTCCGTGGCCGCTGGCGGGCAAGCGGCTGGTGTCGCTGGATCTGGCGGGCATGGTCGCGGGCGCGAAGTTCCGCGGGGAGTTCGAGCAGCGGTTCCGGGACGTGCTCACCGAGCTGCGCACGCACCGCGACGAGGTCGTGGTGTTCATCGACGAGCTGCACAGCATCGTCGGCGCCGGTGCCGGTGAGGGTTCGATGGACGCGGGCACCATGCTCAAGCCCGCGCTGGCCCGCGGTGAGCTGCACCTGATCGGTGCGACCACGGTGGAGGAGTACCGCAAGCACGTGGACAAGGACCCGGCGCTGGAGCGCCGGTTCCAGCCGATCGCGGTGCCGGAGCCGTCGGTGCCGGAGACGGTCGCGGTGCTGCGCGGTGTCTCGCGCAAGTACCAGCACCATCACCGGGTGCGGGTCGCCGAGGAGGCGCTGGAGGCGGCCGCGCAGCTTTCGGACCGCTACCTGACCGAGCGGTTCCTGCCGGACAAGGCGGTGGATCTGCTGGATCAGGCGTGCTCGCGGGTGCGGATGCAGCGTGGCACGCACAAGGGGGCGGACTCGCACAAAGGGGCGGGCGCAGGCAAGGCGACGGGCTGGTCGCCGGAGCCGCTGGTGGCTGCCGCCGACGTGGCCGAGGTGGTCGCGCGGCGCACCGGCATCCCGGTCGCGGACGTGTCGGTGGCCGACCGGCGCAGGCTGCTGGATCTGGAGCAGCGGCTGCGGGAGCGGGTCGTCGGCCAGGACGCGGCGGTGCGGTCGGTGGCCGAGGCGGTGCGCCGCGCCCGCGCGGGACTGGCCGACCCGGAGCGGCCGATCGGGAGCTTCCTGTTCCTGGGCCCGACCGGGGTGGGCAAGACCGAGTTGGCGCGGGCGCTGGCGCGGGCGTTGTTCGGCGATGCCGAGCGGATGGTGCGGTTCGACATGGGGGAGTTCCAGGACAAGCACACCGTCTCGCGGCTGATCGGCGCGCCGCCCGGTTATGTCGGCTACGGCGAGGCGGGGCAGTTGACCGAGCGGGTGCGGCGCCAGCCGTATTCGGTGGTGCTGCTCGACGAGGTGGAAAAGGCCCATCCGGACGTGTTCAACACGTTGCTGCAGGTGCTGGATGCGGGCCGGTTGACCGATTCGCAGGGCCGCGCGGTGGATTTCCGGCACACCGTGCTCATCATGACCTCGAACCTGGGTTCCGAGCGGGTGCTCGACGCGGGCGGGGACGCCGCGGAGGTCGCTGCTGCGTTGCAGGAGGAGTTGCGCGGGTTCTTCCGCCCGGAGTTCCTCAACCGGGTCGACGAGGTGACGGTGTTCCGCGGGCTGGGCGAGGCGGAGTTGTCCGAGATCGCCTCGTTGCTGCTGGAGCGCACTTCGGCGCAGCTGGCCGCGCAAGGGGTGCGGCTGGAGGTGAGCCCGTCGGCGGTGTCGTGGCTGTGCGAGCGCGGTTCGGCGCGGGAGTTCGGGGCGCGGCCGCTGCGGCGGGTGATCCAGCGCGAACTCGACACCCGGCTGGCCTCGCTGCTGCTGGAGGGCTCGCTCTCGGAGGGCAGCGAGGTGCTGGTGGAGGTCCTCGGCGGCGAGTTGTCGCTGCACGTGTCCTCGGCGCGGGACGGCGCGGCCGGCGGCCGCCACGCCGCACCTGCGCAGCGCACCCCGGGGTGACCGCCTGAACGGGTGAGAGGGGTGCTGCAACCCCTTGCAACCCTTCCTTCGCGACCGCCCGCGGCCGGACAGTGGTTCGCGTCACGCCGTGCGGTTCGAGGAGGAACGCGGTGGCCGACGCGGTCGCAGGCATCGTCGCCAACCCGCTGTCCGGGCGGGATGTTCGCCGGTTGGTGGCGCGCGCGTCGGTGTTCCCGACCGCGGAGAAGGCGAACATGGTGCAGCGCTTGCTCTCGGCGTTGCATTCGGCCGGGGTGGATCGTGCGCTGGTTTCGACCGATCTCGGCGGTATTTCCGCGGAGGTGCTGCGCGCGGGGCGCCGGTTGCGGCCGGGCCGGGACGCGCCGTGGCCGGATGTGCGGTTCTGCGAGCAGGATCGGCTCACCGAGACCGCCGCGGACACCGTCACCGCCGTGCGGGCGATGGTCGAGGCCGGTGCCGGGGTCGTGATCTGCCTGGGCGGGGACGGTACGGCGCGGGTCGCCGCCGGGGCGTGCGGGCAGGTTCCGCTGCTGGCGTTGTCGACCGGCACCAACAACGTGTTCCCGCAGTTGCGCGAGGCGACGGTCGCGGGCTTGGCGGCGGGACTGGTCGCCACCGGCGCGGTCGATGCCGAGGCGGTGACCCGACGGGCGAGTGTGCTGCGGGTGCGGGCCGGGAACCGTTGTGAGCCCGCGCTGGTGGATGTGGCGGTCTCGCAGGCCGGGCGGGTGGGGGCTCGTGCGGTGTGGGATCCCGCGGAGCTCTCGGAGTTGTTCTGCACCTTCGCCGAACCGGACGCGGTGGGTCTGTCCAGTGTGGCCGGGTTGCTGGCGCCGAGCGCCCGCTCGGATCCGGACGGGGTGGCGTTGCGGCTGGATCCCGCGGCCGAGTGCGTGGTGCGGGCGCCGCTGGCGCCGGGCCTGGTGCGCGAGGTCGGCGTGGCCTCCTGCCGTCGGCTGGCCGAGGGCGAGACGGTGCCGATCACCGCCTCGCGCGGGGTGATCGCGGTGGACGGGGAACGGGAAGTGGAGTTCGGCCCGCGCACCGCGCCGACGGTGACGTTGAGCGCGGACGGGCCGCGGTGCGTGGACGTGCGCGCGGTGCTGGCGCGCGCGTCGGCCGAGGGGTTGCTGCGCGGTGGCGCGGCCAAGGATTCCGGGACGCGCCCGGTCGCGGGCGCGCACGAGTTGTGAAGGAGATGCGGCGATGACCGACACCATGGCCGAACCCGCTCCGGACGCGTTGGACGAAGCGGGGCTGCTGCGGGCGTATCGCACGATGCGCACCATCCGCGCGTTCGAGGATCGGGTGCACGACGAGTTCGCGACCGGCGACATCCCGGGTTTCGTGCACCTCTACGCCGGTGAGGAGGCTTCGGCGACCGGGGTGTGCAGCCACCTCGACGACCGGGACTCGATCGCCAGCACGCACCGCGGGCACGGGCACTGCATCGCCAAGGGCGTGGACCCGAAGTCGATGATGGCCGAGATCTTCGGCCGCTCCACCGGCACGTGCAACGGCAAGGGCGGCTCGATGCACATCGCGGACCTGAGCAAGGGAATGCTCGGGGCCAACGGCATCGTCGGCGGCGGCCCGCCGCTGATCTGCGGCACCGCGCTGGCGGGCAAGCTGGCCGGCAACGGCGCGGTCAGCGTCGCGTTCTTCGGTGACGGCGCCAGCAACCAGGGCACCACGCTGGAGGCGATGAACCTCGCGTCGGTGTGGAACCTGCCCGCGCTGTTCGTGGCCGAGAACAACGGCTACGCCGAGGCGACCGCCAGCGGCTGGTCGGTGTCCTCGGACAACATCGCCGATCGCGCCGCCGGGTTCGGGATGCCCGGGGTGATCGTGGACGGGTTCGACTTCTTCGCGGTGCACGAGGCCGCCGCCGAGGCCGTGGCGCGGGCGCGCGAGGGCGGCGGGCCGACGCTGCTGGAAGTGAAGTTCACCCGCTACTACGGGCACTTCGAAGGCGACGGGCAGGCGTACCGGGCCGATGAGGTCGCCGAGGCGAAGAAGCACTCCGACTGCCTGCTGCGGTTCCGCGAGCACGTGCTCGGCCAGGCCCTGCTGGCCGGATCGGAACTTGACGCGGTGGATTCCGAGGTGGCGGCCCTGATCGAGGACTCGGTCACCGCGGCCCGCTCGGCGCCGAAACCGACCGCGGCGGAGCTGACCACCGACGTCTACGTCTCGTACTGAAGGAGGCCCGGGCATGGCACGCACGATCAACTACCGCGAAGCGATCAGCGAGGCGTTGCTGCAGGAGATGCGCCGCGACGAGCGGGTCGTGGTGATGGGCGAGGACAACGCAGGTGGCGCGGGCGCGCCGGGCGCCGACGACGCCTGGGGCGGAGTGATGGGGGTGACCAAGGGGCTGTTCGACCAGTTCCCCGGCCGGGTGCTGGACACCCCGATCACCGAGTCGGCGTTCGTCGGTGCCGCGATCGGCGCGGCCACCCGCGGGCTGCGGCCGGTGGCGGAGCTGATGTTCATCGACTTCCTGGGCGTGTGCTTCGACCAGATCTACAACCAGGCGGCGAAGTTCCGCTACATGTTCGGCGGCAAGGCGGTCACGCCGGTGACCATCCGCACCATGTACGGCGCCGGGCTGCGCGCGGCGGCGCAGCACTCCCAGGCGCTGTACTCGATCTTCACCCACATCCCGGGGTTGAAGGTGGCGGTGCCGTCCTCGCCGTACGACGCCAAGGGGTTGATGACCGCGGCGATCCGCGACGACGACCCGGTGATCTTCTGCGAGCACAAGGCCATGTACGAGGTCTCCGGTGAGGTGCCGGAGGACAGCTACGCGCTGCCGTTCGGCGAAGCGAACGTCGTGCGCGAGGGCGAGGACGTCACGGTGGTGGCGATCGGGCGGATGGTGCAGGTCGCCGAGCAGGCCGCCGACCAGCTCGCGGGCGACGGCATCTCCTGCGACGTGCTGGATCCGCGCACGATCAGCCCGCTGGACACCGACACGATCTTGGAGAGCGTGGAGTCCACCGGCCGGCTGGTGGTGGTCGACGAGGCCACGCCGCGCTGCAGCGTGGCCGCCGACATCTCCGCGACGGTGGCCAAGGAGGCGTTCGGGGCGTTGCGGGCGCCGATCGAGATGGTCACCGCCCCGCACACGCCGGTGCCGTTCAGCGACGCGCTGGAAGACCTCTACGTCCCGGACGCGCAACGGGTCGCCAACGCCGTCAAAACCACCGCGAGCTACGAGGGGAGCCGTGCATGAGCGAGATCCAGCGGGTGGTCATGCCCAAGTGGGGCCTGTCGATGAGCCAGGGCAAGATCACCGAGTGGCTGGTGGCCGAGGGCGATTCGGTCCGCGACGGCATGGACCTCGCCGAGATCGAAACCGACAAGATCGCAGGCACTCTGGAGTCTACTCAGGACGGTGTGCTGCGCGCGATCGTGGCCGAGGCCGGCCAGGACGTGCCGGTCAGCGGCACGATCGCGATCGTGGCCCCGGCCGAGGTCGGCGCCGAGGAGATCGACGCGGCGGTCACCGAGGCGCGCGAGCAGCTGGCGTCCGGGGAGGTCGCCGAGGAGACCGGGCCGCGCATCGACACCGTCGAGGTCGGCGGCCGCAAGATCGCCGCGGCCGTGCTCGGGGACGCACCCGAGCCGGTGGTGCTGGTGCACGGCTACGGCGGCGACAAGAACTCGTGGCTGTTCGTGCAGGAGCCGCTCTCGGCGCGGGCCACGGTGCACGCGATCGACCTGCCCGGGCACGGCGAGTCGGTCAAGGACGTCGGCGACGCCGGGCTGTCCACGCTGGCCGATGTGGTGCTGGGCTACCTGGACGCGCGCGGCATCGGCAGCGCGCACGTGGTCGGGCATTCGCTCGGCGGGGCGGTGGCCGCGCAGCTCGCGGCCACCGCGGGGCAGCGGGTCAGTTCGCTGACACTGGTCGCCCCGGCCGGGTTCACCGCCGGCATCGACGCGGAGTTCCTGCGCTCGTTCGCAGCGGCCAACTCGCGGCGCGAGCTCAAACCGCAGGTGGCGAAGCTGTTCGCGGACCCGGAGCAGGTCACCCGGCGGCTGGTCGACGACCTGCTGAAGTACAAGCGCCTCGACGGGGTCACCGCGGCGCTGGAGGCGCTGCAGGCCACGCTGCTCGACGGTGACAGCCAGGCCATCGACACCGCCGGGCTGCTGGCTTCGGTGCAGGCACCGGTCACGGTGCTGTGGGGCCGCGACGACGCGATCCTGCCGGTGCCGCAACAGGATTCGGTGCGGGTGGTCGACGCGGCCGGGCACATGCTGCACATGGAAAACCCGGGCGAAGTCCGCGACGCCGTGCTGGCGCACCTGCCGGGCTGAGCAATACGCACTCGGGGCCCGGCCGCTTCGCTGCGGCCGGGCCCCGCTGCTGCGCGGCCGGGCACGCGTCGACAACGCGAAACACCCGCCGACGCGCTCGAGGCCACGCCCACCGGCTGGTTCGGTGCGTAGCCGGGCGACCGGGCACCGAAGTGAAAGCCCGCGCACGGTTTACCGCCGCGGTGTGGCGCAGCACACTGGGGCGAATGCGTGAGGAGCGAACCCGTGCGCACTGACGAGAGCACCGACGCCTTGGAAACCGCCGTCCCGGCAGGTGCCGACCCCCGGGGCTATGCCCGCGAACTAGCTCGGATGCACGCCGACGCGTTCTCCGGCAGCCGCCCGCGACGCCGCCCCCGCCGGGTGATCGGCAATTCCTGGAAGCGGCTGCTGGGCGCGGGCATGGACCCCGACCGTGCGCGGCAGGTGCGGCTGCTCGACGAAGGCGAGCTGACCCTGCGCCGCGAACGGTTCCGGCTGCCGGAGCTGCTGGAAACGCTGCGGGCGAGTCTGGCCGCGATCGCCGAGCAGTCGGCCACGATCATGGTGCTGGCCGACGGCGACGGGCGGGTGCTGTGGCGCGAGGGCAGCCCGCAGGTGCGCAAGCAGGCCGACCGGCTCGGCTTCGTGCCCGGCTCGGACTGGGCCGAGCGCACCGTGGGCACCAACGCGATCGGCACCGCGCTGGTGGTGCGCCACCCGGTGCAGGTGTATTCGGCCGAGCACTTCCTGCGCAGCCACCACCCGTGGACGTGTGCGGCCGCGCCGGTGCGCGATCCGCGCGACGGCGGTGTGCTGGGGGTGGTGGACCTGAGCGGCCCGATCCGCACGGTGCACCCGAGCACGCTGGCGCTGGCCACGACGGCGGCGAAGCTGGCCGAGTCCGAACTCGGCCGGGCCCACCGCGCCGAGCTGGAGCGGTTGCGCGCGGTGGCGGTGCCCGCGCTGGCCGGGGCGGGCGGTAAAGCTCTGGTCACCGACCCGCACGGGTGGGTCGCGGCCGCCGGCGGCGTCGCCCCGGTGGAGCGGGTGCTGCTGCCGAACGACCCGGGGCAGCGCACCTGGCTGCCCGCGTTCGGCGCGTGCGCGTGCGAACCGGTGCCCGGTGGCTGGCTGATCCGCCTGGAACCGGACGCCGCGGCCGGCCCCGCGGAGGCGAAGCTTGATCTGCGCGCGCCGCACCGGCCGCTGCTGCGGCTCGACGGCCCGAGCGGCAGCTGGGACCAGCCGCTGACGCCGCGCCACGCCGAGATCCTCTACCTGCTGGCGCGGCATCCGCGGGGCCGATCGGCGGCCGAGCTGGCCGCGGACCTGTTCGGCGACGCCGAGCGCACCGTGACGATCCGCGCGGAGATGTCCCGGCTGCGGCGGCACTTCGCGGGCGTGCTGGCGCACCGGCCGTACCGGTTCACCGTCGAGGTGCAGGTGCTGCTGCCCGATGACGGGGTGGCGCTGCCTGGGTCGGTGGCACCGGGATTGCGCTGAGGCGCTCTGCGGCAGGATCCGGGCCACATGACTCGGGGGCGCAAGGGCTCGGCGGTAGTGGGGTGGGCGCTGCAAATCCGTTCTGCGGGGAACTCGGTCGCGCGCCGGTTCGTTGTCGCCCAGTCCGGCCGTCCACGGAGGTGTGCCCAGTGCCCGAAGTGTACCCAGTGCCCGAGCTGCCCGATCTCGCCCGCCAAGCCGACCGGTTGATCGACTTCGGCGTGCACGAACTCGCCGGCGTGTCCGCAACACGACTACGCGCAGCCGCCGCACCCGAAGTGCCCGGTTCGCTGCTGGTGCTGCCCGCCGCACCGATCTCCAAGCTGGCGCCGCTGGTGGAACTCGGCGGCAAGCACGGCTTCGTGGTCACCGACATGTCCGATGTGGACGAATTCGCCCCGATCCCCTCGGTGCGGCTGCCCGACTCGCCCGCCTACCGCATCGAAACCCCCGACCGCGGCGACGACCTGGCCGAATGCAGCCCGAACGAGGCGCTGTCGATGATCGAAGCCGCGGGCCGCACACCACTCACGCTGACGGAAGGCCTGCACTGGCTGCTGCAGTGCCCGGACGTGCTCGAACGCAACCACTGCTTCATGACCATCGCCTCGCGCAAGCACCGACTCCGCGGTTCGCCGGACGCGCGGACCCCGGCGATCTGGATCAGCAACGGCACTGGCCGCGACGGTGCGGCCAACCGCGACGCGCCGAAGGTCGGGTGGTGCTGGGCGGGCAACCGGCACACCTGGCTCGGCTTCGCCAGCGCCGCGGGCCGCAGCGGCTGACCCGCCGCCGCGGCACAGATCGTTTCGAGCCACCACGGCCGGGGTAGGCCGCAGGCGACCGCCGGTTAGGGAAACGCACCCGGTCGTGAAGGAGGTCCGGCGATGCCGCGGACGCTGGCGCACAAGCTGATCGCCTCGCACCTGCTCGACGGCGAGATGACCCCGGGTTCGGAGATCGCGCTGCGCATCGATCAGACGCTGACCCAGGACGCCACGGGCACGCTGGTGATGCAGGAGCTGGAGTCGCTCGGGCTCACGCGGGCGCGAACCGAGGTCAGCGTCCAGTACGTCGATCACAACCTGCTCCAAGCCGACGAGAAGAACGCCGAGGACCACGAGTTCCTGCGCTCGGCTTGCCGCCGCTACGGGTTGTGGTTCTCGAAACCGGGCAACGGGGTGTCGCACCCGACGCACATGCAGCGCTTCGGCGAACCCGGCAAGACGATGGTCGGGTCCGATTCGCATACGTGCGCGGCCGGGTCGCTGGGGATGCTGGCGATCGGTGTGGGCGGTCTGGAGGTGGCGATGGCCATCGCGGGTGAGCCGCTGCGGATGCGGATGCCCGAGGTCTGGGGCGTGCGGCTGACCGGCGAGCTGCCGCCGTGGGTTTCGGCCAAGGACGTGGTGCTGGAGATGCTGCGGCGGCACTCGGTCTCCGGTGGCGCGGGCCGCATCATCGAGTACCACGGTCCCGGCCTCGCGGATCTTTCGGCGATGGACCGGCACGTCATCGCGAACATGGGCGCCGAGCTGGGTGCCACGACCACGGTGTTCCCGGCCGATGAGGCGGTGCGGGAGTTCCTGCGCGGCGAGGACCGCGAGCACGCCTTCACCGAGTGGCGGGCCGACGAGGGCGCGGACTACGACGTCACCGACGAGATCGACCTCTCGGCGCTGGAACCGCTGATCGCGCGCCCGTCCGCGCCGGACAACGTGGTGCCGGTGCGCGAGGTCGCGGGCACCGACGTGCGCCAGGTGGTGATCGGCTCGTCGGCGAATCCGGGGCTGCGGGACTTCGCGATCGCCGCGCGCATGGTGCAGGGGCGCCAGACCCGCCCGGAGGTCAGCTTCGACGTGAATCCGACTTCGCGGGAGATCCTGGAGGATCTGACCCGCATCGGCGGCACCTTCGAGTTGATCTCCTCGGGCGCGCGGATCCACCAGTCCGGGTGCATGGGTTGCATCGGCATGGGCCAGGCCCCGGCGGTGGGGCAGAACTCGCTGCGCACGTTCCCGCGCAACTTCCCCGGCCGGTCCGGCACGCGGGAGGATTCGGTGTGGTTGTGCTCGCCGGAGACCGCGGCCGCGGCCGCGCTGGAGGGGGCGATCACCGATCCGCGGGAGCTGGCCGCGCGGCTCGGGCTGGACCCGAAGGTCGAGTTGCCCGAGCACGCCTCGGTGAACACCTCGATGCTGGTGGAACCGCCGCCGCAGCAGGAGGCCGAGCAGGTCGAGCCGGTGAAGGGCCCGAACATCTCCGCGCTGCCGCAACTGGATCCGCTGCCGCAGCGGATCGCGGCGCCGGTGCTGCTGGTGGCCGGGGACAACGTCTCCACCGACGAGATCTCCCCGGCCGGGGCGCGGGCGCTGCCGTTGCGCTCGAACATCCCGGCGCTTTCGGAGTTCACCTTCACCCGCCTCGACGAGACCTATCCGCAGCGGGCCGCCGAGACGGGCACGCACGTGGTGGTCGGCGGCGACAACTACGGGCAGGGTTCTTCGCGCGAGCACGCCGCGATCACGCCGCGCCATCTCGGGCTGCGGGTGGTGCTGGCGAAGTCGTTCGCGCGGATCCACTGGCAGAACCTGATCAATTTCGGGATCTTGCCGCTGCGGTTCGCCGACCCCGGCGACTACGACTCGATCTGCGCAGGCGACGTGCTGGTGCTCGAGGACCTGCCGGGGCAGCTGCGCGGCGGCGGCGACATCACCATCGGTAACGACACTCGCGGTAACACGATCACCGCACGTCATAGCCTGTCCGAGCGACAAGTGCAGGCCGTACTTGCCGGGGGAGTCATCTCCATGCTCGCCGACTCGCCCTCCGTCGTCACACGTTAGTGGCAACGCTTGTAGCGCTCGGACTAGCGCTCCTACGGTAGGTACCGCGGCCGGCAGCCGGCCGCGGATGCACCCGTGACCAGCATCGACGGTCTCGAGCAGGGTGGCTTCCGCGCCCACGGCCGACCGCCCTCACGGCTTCGTCCAGGCCCATCCGGCCCGGTCACCCGGTGCTGCCCGGGTGAGCGCGCCGCGACGGCACAAGCGCCCAGGGAGGCAACGTTGATGCGCACTGACAGCGGCAACAGCGAGCTTGCCGGCGACCAGCGGCGCGTTCGGTCCACGGCCGCCCAGCGAGGCGCCATCGTCGCACCGCGGGAAGCGAGCGAGCCGATCACCGGGTCTCCCGCGCACACCCGGGCGCTGCGGCTGAGCGTGCTGCGCCCCGACCCGGGAGTGGTGGTCGTGCGGATGCGCGGGGAGATCGACCTGGCCGCCGTGCCGCGCCTGACCGAGCTGATCCGGCAACGGCTGACCGCGGCGGTGCTGCGGGCGATCGTGCTGGACCTCTCGGAGGTGACCTTCTTCAACACCGCCGGGCTGGACATGCTGCTGCATGCCCAGCGCCGCACCGAATGCAAGCAGATCCCGATGTTCGTGGTCCTGGGCACCGGCCCGGTGGCGCGGATGATGCGCCTGACCGGCCTGACCGACCGGTTCATCTCCCGCGAGACCACCGCCGAAGCCGTCACCGAACTCCGCCGCAGGTGCTGAACCAGCCCTCGCGGCTGAACCTGACCTTTCGGTTCGATCGTGCACGCGGCGTGGCCGAGTTCACGATGACCGCGCCGGGTTCCCGAGTAGGTTCGTCAGCATGGACGACGACGGGCCCAGCCGGACAGCGCTCGCGACCGCTTACGCCCGTGCTTTTCACCAGATCGCCGACCGGCCCCGCATCCTCACCGACCCGCTCGCGGCGCGTCTGCTCGGCGTGACCGCCGATGAGCTGGCCGAGCTGCCCGAGCCCACCGAGGATCGCCCCGGTAGCGGCGCGATCTACCGGCCGCGCCGCTTGTTCTTCGCCGCTCGCGCCCGCTTCGCCGAAGACCGGGTGGCCGCGGCCGTGGCTGCGGGCGTGCGGCAGGTCGTGATCCTCGGCGCCGGCCTGGACACCTTCGCCTACCGCAATCCGCACCCGGGCCTGCGCGTGTTCGAGGTGGACCACCCGGCCACCCAAGCGTGGAAACGCCAACGCCTCGCGGCGGCCGGCATCGACTGCCCCGGGACGTTGACCTTCGCGCCGGTCGACTTCGAAACCCAAGCGCTGGCAACGGAATTGGACGCCGCCGGATTCAGCCGGTCCGATGCGGCCGTGTTCGTGTGGCTCGGTGTGGTCTTCTACCTGACCCCGGAGACCGCTCGCGCCACCCTCGAATACATCGCCGGGCAGGCCCGTCCGGCCGAGGTGGTTTTCGATTACCTGCAGCCGGCAAGCACCGACGAGGACGGTGCGCAGCTGCGGGAGCGGGCGAATCGATCGGCCGCTGCCGGCGAACCCTGGTTCAGCTACTTCACACCCGGCGGCATCGCCGCGCAGTTGCATTCCCTCGGCCTCACCGACGTCCATGATCACTCCGCCGCAGAACTCATCACCGGTTACCTCGATGGCTCCGCGGAATTCGTGGGCGAACCGCCCCAGGCGCTGCGCGCCAGCCGCATACTGCGGGCGAGCCGCTGAGACTTCCCCAGCGGCACACCTGGGTTGGGCAGCGCGCTGGCCTTCGCATCGCCGCGGAGGCGCGAACGATTCCGCCGTGCTGCTTTCCGGTCGGCGCATCAGTGCAACGCACGACGCATCGCCACCCGCCGCTCCGCGGCGAGTCCGCGCCACGCCTCCTCCCGCGTCAGCTCGGCGAGACCGGCGGTGCACCGCGATGCGGGCAGCTCCCGGAATCCCAGCCGTGCGTAGTACGGCGCGTTCCACGGGACGTCGCCGAACGTCGTCAAGGTCAGCGCGGCTGCGCCTTGGGCGCGGGCTGCCTCGGCGACGTGCTCGATCAGCGCCGCGCCGATGCGCCGCCGCGCGTGCGCGGGGTGCACGCTGATCTGCTCGATGTGCACGGCGTCGTCGAGCGGCGCGGTCACCACGAACGCCACCGGTGCCGCGGCGGCGGCCACCCGCACATCGCCGCGGTGGTGTGCGGCCGTCAACCGGGGCAGCGGCAGCGGGTCGTCGTCGGCGACCCAGGCCATGCCGATCTCGCGGAAGCACTCCCCGGAAGCGATCTCGATACCCGGCAGCAGCGCCAGCTCGTCGGCGTGTGCCCGGCGGATGTCGATGTCCACGGAACCAGTGTGGAACCAGTGTCGCTGATCGCGCCGGGCAGGTCTTCAGGATTTCTCGCAGGCACCGCGAAGTTCGCGGTCACCCGCGGGAGCAGCTGGGCTCGCGCACCGGCGGTGGCGATCTTCGCTGCGCGTGCGGATACGGTGCTGCGGGAAACGACCGGCGCGGGTGTCCGCGCCAGCTTGGGAGGTGCCGTGAACCCGCCAGCATCCACCGGCGACCCCGCCGGCGAGGTCCGCATCGTCGCCATGGAGGGCCATCGGCCCGAGATCGCCGAGGACGCCTGGGCCGCGCCGGGCAGCACGCTGATCGGCCGCGTGCGGCTGCACGCCGGAGCGAACGTCTGGTACGGCGCGGTGCTGCGCGGTGACAACGAGGACATCACCGTCGGCGAGGGCAGCAACGTCCAGGACGGCTGCGTCGTGCACGCCGATCCGGGCTTTCCGGCCACGGTCGGTGCGGGCGTGACGGTCGGGCATCGCGCGGTGCTGCACGGCTGCACGGTCGGTGATCACAGCCTGGTCGGCATGGGTTCGGTGGTGCTCAACGGCGCCGTGATCGGCGAGAACAGCCTGATCGCGGCGGGTGCGGTGGTGCTGGAAGGCACCGAGGTTCCGCCGGGCTCGCTGGTGGCGGGCACGCCGGGCAAGGTGCGCCGGGAGCTGACCGATGACGAGAAGGCGGGGCTGCGCCTGTCGGCCGAGCACTACCTCGGCAACGCCGCGCGACATCGCGAGGCGCTGGACGGCTGACCGCGCCGGGCCTGTGCGGCAAGGCCCCGTGAAAACCGAAGTGCCGTGGCCCCGCTGCGGGGACCACGGCACATTCAGCAAGCCCGTTGTAATGGAGCCCGGGTCTTACTTGGGGTGGCGTCAGACCGTGCTCGCCGGCGCTCGAACCGCCGCAAGCGGTCGGTGGCCGGTCCGCGACCCGGTTTGTTGCGCCACGTTCAGTCGTTGTGGACTGACGAACAGAGCCTTCAGCTCTGACCGCGACGGGCGGCCGAGCTCATGCTCGCGGAGTGCGGGTGCCGCATCACGGTGCGGGCCCGACCCATCTCGCGATTCATGCCACCCAGCCAACGAACCAGACCTGCCATTTCGGCATCCCTTCACTACGTAGTGGTCCAGCCGCCACACCTGCCGATCCCCTTGCGGACCGGCGTGTCCAAGGGGTCAACGAGGTGTGCCACTTGGGTAATCGCCACTGGTCGGGGCGTTATTTCACCGACTACGTCACACCTCGATAACGAACACGGTCTGCGGTTTGATCCGGCGGCGAAACCACGGGTGAAACGATGCAATCTAGACAGCGGGTAGTTCCGTCATGACACTGGGTGCGCACCGACGGCGTCCCGGATTTCGCTGACCATCGACATGCCCGACTCCCGCGCGCAGTGCGCGCAGCAGAAGAACCGGCCGTTGACCTCCGCACCGTGTCCGAGGATCCGGCACCCGCAGTGCTCGCATTGCGGCGCCAACCGCTGCGCGGCGCACTCGAACGAGTCGAAGGTGTGCACCCCGCCGCCGACGGTGTGCACCTCGAAGCTCATCCAGTAGTCGTTGCCGCAGGTCTCGCAGGTCGCCATTGCTTCCTCCGCATGTCGTTCACCTCTGGGGAAGGCACCAGGATGCGGGCGCGACCATCCCCCGGCAACCCGGCGCAGAACGTCGTGACCTGCACTGACGGGCCGGTTGCGCGATCGGTGGATCCCGCGAGCACCGGCGCTGTGCGAGGCTGATCGACACTGCCGACCGGAGGGGATCGCATGTACGACGATCGCGCCGTGGTGCAACGACGCTTCGAGCGGGTGCTGGCCGAGCGGCTGCGCCCGGCGATCCACCGCCGTTCGGTGCCGCTGGATGTCGCGGTCTGGCACGTGCCGGGGGAGCCGGTGGCGGTCGAGGAGGCGTTGCGCGCCGATTACGCTCCCGCCGCGGTCGGCGAGCCGTGGGGGCCGCCGTGGAGCACGACGTGGTTCCGGTTGTCCGGCACCGTCCCGCAGGCCTGGGCCGGTGCCGCGGTCGAGGCGGTGGTCGACCTCGGTTTCGACATCGACCGGCCCGGTTTCCAGTGCGAAGGGCTCGTGCACACCGCCGAGGGCGTGCCGATCAAGGGTCTCAACCCGCGCAACGCCCACATCCCGCTGCGCGGCGAGCAGGCCGGGCACCGGCAGGTGTGGTTCGTCGAGGCCGCCGCGAACCCGCTGATCCTCGGCGATCACGACTTCCGCCCGACCGGGCTCGGTGATCCGCCGCCGTGGCTGGGCGGGCGCGCGGACGGTGCCGCGCTGTACCGGCTGGCGCGGGCGGACCTGGCGGTGCGCGACGAGGCGGTGGCCGGGCTGGTGGCCGATGCGGAAGTGCTCGATCAGCTCATGCGGCAGTTGCCCGCGGATTCCCCGCGGCGCGGCGAGATACTGCGCGCCTTGGAGCGGATGCTCGACCGGCTCGACCTGCACGACGTCGCCGCTACCGCACCGGCCGCGCGCGGCGAGCTCGCCGAGGTGCTGGCCCGGCCCGCGCACGCCAGCGCGCACGTGATCTCCGCGGTCGGGCACGCCCACATCGACTCGGCGTGGCTGTGGCCGTTGCGGGAAACGGTCCGCAAGATCGCCCGCACCGTCGCCAACGTCACCGACCTGATGCGCGAGCACCCGCAGTTGCGCTTCGCCATGTCGCAGGCCCAGCAGCTGGCGTGGCTGGAAACCCATCAGCCCGCGCTGTTCGAGCGGGTGCGCGAGCAGGTGCGGGCCGGACGGTTCGTGCCGGTCGGCGGCATGTGGGTGGAGTCGGACACCAACATGCCCGGTGGGGAGGCGCTGGCGCGGCAGTTCGCCCACGGCAAGCGGTTCTTCCTGGAGAAGTTCGGGGTGGAGACCGAGGAGGTGTGGCTGCCGGATTCGTTCGGCTACAGCGCGGCGCTGCCGCAGCTGGTGCGGCTGTCGGGCTCGCGGTGGTTTCTGACCCAGAAGATCTCCTGGAACCAGACCAACAAGTTCCCGCACCACACCTTCTGGTGGGAAGGCATCGACGGCACGCGGGTGTTCACCCACTTCCCGCCCGCCGACACCTACAACGCCGAGCTTTCCGGCGCCGAACTCGCCCACGCCAGCAGCAACTTCGCCGAGCACGGTTTCGCCACCCGCTCGCTGGTGCCGTTCGGGCACGGTGACGGCGGGGGCGGGCCGACCCGGGAGATGATCGAGCGCGCCTACCGCACCGCCGAGCTGGAAGGTTCCCCGAAGGTGCGGCTGGAATCCCCTGCGGAGTTCTTCACCGCCGCCGAAGCCGACCACCGCGGCCCCGCGGTGTGGTCCGGCGAGCTGTACCTGGAGCTGCACCGCGGCACCTACACCTCGCAGGCCCGCACCAAGCAGGGCAACCGGCGCTGCGAGCACCTGCTGCGCGAGGCCGAGCTGTGGTGCGCGACCGCGGCGATCCGCCTGGGCAGCGACTACCCGTACGAACGGCTCGACGAGTTGTGGAAGACGGTGCTGCTGCACCAGTTCCACGACATCCTGCCGGGCTCGTCGATCGCGTGGGTGCACCGCGAGGCCGAGGCGACCTATCAGCGGGTGATCGGCGAGCTGACCGAGCTGATCACCGCCGCACAGCGGGAACTGGCCGCGGGCGGCGGGGGAGAAGTGGTGTTCAACGCCGCCCCGCACGAACGCGACGGGGTGCCCGCGCTCGGCGCAGGCCCGGTCGACGGGCGCGCGGCCAGCACCGCCACCGAACGACCGGACGGGGCGCTGGTGCTGGACAACGGTCTGCTGCGGGTCACGCTCGACGAGCGCGGACTGCTGAGCTCGGTGCTGGACCTGGAGTCCGGCCGGGAGGCGCTGGCCGCGGGCGCGGCAGGCAACCTGCTGCAGCTGCACCCGGATCACCCCAATGCCTGGGACGCGTGGGACGTCGACGAGTTCTACCGGCACCGGGTTCGCGACCTCACCGAGACCGACCGCGTCGAACTCGACGGCACCACGGCAGTGGTGGCCCGCAGTTTCGGGGACTCCGCGGTGATCCAGCGGGTGAGCCTGCGCGCCCGCACCGTCGAGGTGGACACCGACGTGGACTGGCACGAATCCGAGAAGCTGCTCAAAGCGGCCTTCCCGCTGGACGTGCACGCCGATCGCTCGGCCGCCGAGACGCAGTTCGGGCACGTGCACCGGCCCACGCACGCCAACACCTCGTGGGACGCGGCGAAGTTCGAGATCTGCGCGCACCGGTGGCTGCACGTCGGCGAAACCGGCTACGGGCACGCCGTGGTCAACGACTCCACCTACGGCCACGAAGCCACCCGATCGACCGGGCCGGAGGCAGCCACGACGACCACGGTGCGGCTGTCACTGCTGCGGGCGCCGCGGTTCCCGGACCCGGAAACCGACCACGGACGGCATCGGCTGCGCTACGGGCTCGTGGTGGGCGCGGACATCGCCGAGGCGGTGCGGGAGGGATACCGCATCAACCTGCCCGCGCGGGCCGTGGCGGGCGGGAACAGCGTGCCACCGCTGGTGACGGTGGACTCCGCGGCAGTGGTGATCGAATCGGTGAAGCTGGCCGATGACCGCTCCGGCGACGTGCTGGTGCGGATGTACGAGTCCCTGGGCGGGCGCGCGGCGGCCACGGTGCGCCCGTCGTTCCCGGTGGCCTCGGCAACGCGCACCGACCTGCTGGAACGACCGCTGCAGGACGCCGGCCCGGAAGACCTGCGGTCCGGCCCGCTGCGGCTGCGGCCGTTCGAGATCGTCACCGTGCGGCTCACCCCGGCCGCCGACCGGCGAGAACGCTAGCCGCGCACGAGCACCCCGTGCTGCACGACGGTGCGGATGTTGTCCGGGTCGGCCAGCACCCCGATGTCGGCCAATGGGTCACCGTCGAGCACCACCAGATCGGCCAGCGCTCCCGCGCGCAGCGTCCCGAGCCGCCCGGTCATGCCGATCAGCTCGGCGGCGGTGCTGGTGGCCGAACGGATGATCTCCAGCGGCGGCTGGACCTCGCCGCGAATCCGGAATTCCTGGTTCTGGTGCCGGTGCATCCCGCCGAGCAGATCGGTCCCGTAGGCGATCCGCACGCCACCGCGGTGCGCCAGCTCCAGCGCCGCCAGACCGGCGTCGAGGACCTCGTCGACTTTCCGCCAGCTCTGCTGCGGCAGGCCGAAATCGCGGCCTTCGGCCTGCAACGCCCAGTAGGTCACCAGGGTCGGCACCAGGAACGCCTCGTGCTCGAGGAATTCGGCGATGTTGTCCGCACCGATGAGGTTGCCGTGCTCGATGGAACGGATGCCCGCTTGCAGGGCGCGGCTGACCGACCGGTCGGTGTAGGCGTGCGCTGCGACGTAGCGGTTCGCGGCCGCGGCTTCCTCGGCGATGGCGCGCAGCTCGCCGGTCGAATACTGGGTGGAGTCGATGCGGTCGGTCGGCGAGGCCACTCCGCCGCCCGCCATCACTTTGATGTGGTGCGCGCCCTTGCGCAGCTCGTCGCGGGCCGCGGCGCGCACCGCGTCCACGCCGTCGGCGATCCGCCCGAGCCCGGCGCAGCACGAGTGCCCGTCGTGCACCCGGGTGCCGCGCGGGCGGGTGTCGCCGTGCCCGCCGGTCTGGCTCAGCGCCTTGCCGCAGAACATCAGCCGCGGCCCGCGGACCAGACCTTCTGCCTGCGCATCGGCCAGCCCGAAATCGGCGCCCGAAGCGTCCCGGACGGTGGTGAAGCCGCGGTCGAGCATCCGCCCCATGATCTGCGCGGCGTGCGCGGCGGCGTAGGACGGCGACCATGACGGCAGCGCACCGAGATCGGCGGTGGCGGCGGTGACGTGCACGTGTGCGTCGATCAGCCCGGGCAGGACGGTCGCGCCGGCCAGGTCCACGACCCGCGCGCCCTCCGGCGCGGTCAGGGCGCGGCCGGTTTCGGCGATGCGGCCGTCCGCGCACAGCAGGTCGCCTTCGGTGTAGTCGCCGGATTCGACGTCGAGCAGGTTGCCGCAGCGCAGGAGCAGGTCGGTCACGGGTTCGCATCCCTCCGGAGGTCTCGAGATGCCGGGGGAGTCCGGCCCGGTGCGTCCGCATCGTGGTGCGACGCCGTCCGACCATGCCCGATCGCGCCCTGCCGCGTCCAAGCAGCCGCATAGCTGATCGGGCAGCGCCGCGAGAACGGAATGCGCAATTCCGCCTTTCCGGCTTTTCGCGGTCGCCCCGGTTTCACCCCGAAGAGCTATTGTCGCGGTCCGATTCCGGAATGAATGATGGGTCCCGTTCTTGGGGGGCGCTGAAACACCTGGGGATGCGGTTCAAGGACACCCACTACGGATTCGTCCGCGACGACCTGCTCTCGGATCGGGGGAGCTACACCCTCTGCTGAGGCGCTGGAACGCACCGCGCGGTGCCGTCCGGGCCGACTCGCCCGGGCGGCACCGCCGCGTGCGATCACTGCAACAACCGCAGCCACGTCGCCTCATCGAGCACTCCATCGGCCGGGAGCTCGTGCGCGGCCTGCACATCCCGCACCGTTGCGCGCGTGCGAGCACCGAACCGCGTTTCCTGCCCGGTGTGGTGACCTTGCGCGGTCAGCAGCACCTGCGCGGCACGCACCGCCTGCCCGGAACTGTCGACCGCCAACACCGGCGCCAGCGCCGCCCAAGCCGTGCCACCGAACACACCGTGCTCGGCCACACGGGTGCCCGAGCACGCAGCACCGGTCAAACCGCGGTCGCGCAGGAACCGCGCGGCGGCCTGCTGAGTCGCAGCGCCGAACACCCCGTCCACCGGAACGTCCCCGGCACCGCGGGCGCGCAGCAGCAGTTGCGCGGCGGTGACTCGCGGCCCGGCCGCGCCAGGTTGCAGCAACGGCCACACCAGCGGCGCCACCGCGGGACGCCCCGTGCGCGCGGCCACGGCGCTGCGCAGCTCGGGCAGTTTGGCGTAGAGCTCGTCACCGGGGCAGTCGGTGGACATGAAGTCCCGGTGCCCGTAGATCTCACCGGCCTCGATGCCGTACTGCGCGACCATGTAGGCGCACAGCTCGGTCAACGATTCGAACAACGCACCCGGCACCGACGCGCTGGTGTAGGTGCCCTCGTTCTCGATGCCCAGCGCCACCGAATTCTGCTCACCGGCGTGCGCACCCACCACGTGCTGATCACCGGCCTGCAGCGCCGCGAGGCTCTTGTGCCTGCCCTCGAGCCGATGACCGCCGCGGGTGTTGGTGAAGTTCTGCCCGGTGTCGCTCCACCCGTTGGAATCCATGTGGAAGTCCTGGATCTGGCGGGCCAGCTCGAAAGCGTGCGACTGCGAGGTGTCGGAACTGTTGGCGGTCGCGGTGTGATGCACGATGATCTTGTTCGGCTTGCTGTCGAGGACCTCGATGCTCCCGTCGGCGGAGCGGGCGTCCCAATCCGACGTTCCCGAGATCGACGGAGCCGCCACCGGCAACCCCGCCCCAGCAGCAGGCGGCTCGTTAGCGGACAGCGCGGTAGCGGGCAGGGCAGTGCTAGCGGTAACGGCCAACGTCCCGGTCAGCAGGGTGCGCCGGGGCACAGCGGGGATGCGTGGCATGGTGTTCCCTCCCAGTGGACGCCGCGATCGGCGAAGATCGCGGCTGAACCTAGGAAGCAGAGCCTGCCCGCCAGAACCCCGCCCACGTGAATTCCTGGCTAAAACCCGCCAGCTCCAAATTGCGACATCACCGGGGAAGCACCTGCGGAGGAACCCATGCTCATCGCGATCACCGGAGCGAACGGAGTGGTGGGCCGCGCGGTCACCCGCGAACTCGCCCACGCCGGCCACCACGTGCGCGCCATCGACAAAACCCCCGGCACCGCCACCGTGCTCGCCGACGCCTGCGACCACGACGACCTGTCCGCGGCCGTGGACGGCGCCGACGCCATCGTGCACCTGGCCGGCCTGCGCTCCCCGCACGTCGCCGACCCGGCCACCGTGCACCACACCAACGTCGTGGCCAGCTACAACGCCCTGACCGTCGCGGCCGAACACGGCATCACCAAGATCTGCACCGCCTCCAGCATCAACGCCGTCGGTGGCGCCTACAGCCGCCGCGCCCACTACGACTACTTCCCGGTCGACGAGCGGCACCCGACCTACAACGAAGACCCCTACAGCCTGTCGAAATGGATCGCCGAAGCCCAAGCCGACAGCCTCGCCCGCCGCCACCCCGAACTGAGCATCGCCAGCCTGCGCCTGCACGGCGTGACCACCGACCGCCGCAGCGCCATCGCCGACCGCCCCGGCCCCGACGTGGTCATCAACCACCTCTGGGGCTACGTGCGCGGCGACGCCGTCGGACAAGCCGTCCTGGCCGCACTGCACCCCGACTGGCACGGCCACGAGATCATCAACATCGTCGCCGCCGACACCATCTCCGAAACACCCTCGGCACAACTGGCCGCCCAGCACTGGCCACACGTACCGCTGCGCACCGACCTGCCCGGCAACCGCGGCTTCTACGACTGCCGCAAAGCCCACCGGCTGCTCGGCTGGACCCACCCCGAACCGTGAACCCGAACCGTGCGCACCGCGTCACGAACCGACCACACAGCGGTCCCAGCCAGGACAGGCCGCAACAC
Organism: Saccharopolyspora galaxeae; assembly: GCF_016526145.1. Taxonomy (GTDB): domain Bacteria; phylum Actinomycetota; class Actinomycetes; order Mycobacteriales; family Pseudonocardiaceae; genus Saccharopolyspora_C; species Saccharopolyspora_C galaxeae. Next base: position 99,148 of record NZ_JADDUE010000011.1, on the reverse strand, counting down.
CGCGGCACCGGCGAAAAGCACCGTGGCGGGGGGCAGGATGAACCGCTTCGCCGAATTCCTCCGGCGACAGATCAACATCGATCTGGAACTGCTGCGCTGGAAGCGGGAACACGAGGAATCCGGAACCGCGAAACGCTGCGATCTCAGCGTCCACCGCGGCTTCCGCGAATGCGAACTCAAAACCCGCCTGCTGCGGGTGCACCAGCAATGCGGCTCCGGCGACGGACCTTGCGACGAACTCGGACAGGTCTATCCCCCCGAAGACGAACGCGGCTGCGCCACCCGCGCCCTGCTCGGCCTGCCCTACGCCGACCGCCCCGGATACCGCCCCCGCTGGCGCCCGTGAACCGCACTCACGCCACCAACCGCCACCCGCGCAAACTCAGCAACAACGCCGCCAACACCCCGGTGAGCAGGAAACCCGCCACCTCACCGAGCAACATGCACAACACCGCGAGCACCGCCGAAGCGACCCCCAGCACCAGCCGAACCCGCGACCGCCCAGGCAGCTCCGCCTGCCGCAACCGATCCGCGAATTCGGGGTCCTGCATGCTCAACCCCTTCTCGATCTGCTCGATGCGGCGACGCTCGTCCCTGGGCAGCATCGCTTACCTCCTCACCTCGTTTCGGCCGCACCACGGCTACCCGGCCGCCGCAGATCCCTACACCGCAAAAACCACTCGCGCCGCCGGATAGCGTGCAGCCATGAGCGACGAATCCGTGCTCGTCAACTTCGTCTACTGCCACCCGGTCGGCCACGCCGTCGAAGCACTCCAGTACTGCCTCGGCTACCGCCGGGCCGACCCGCAACGCCGCATCGGCCTCGTACTCAGCGCCGACACCGCCGTCGACCTCGCACACCGGTGCAGCCACATCGACGAGCTGTACACAGTGGACCTCGACGTGTTCACCCCACCCGCAGCCGGAATCGCCGCACACATCCCGCGCGACTGGGACTGGGTCATCGACGACCCCCGCGGACACCAAACCTGGCAGCACGAACTGTTCCCCGGCCTGCGCGAGTACTACCGGCAAAGCAGCGAGCACTTCCGCGCCCGCAACGCGCACACCGTCATCGGCGCACCACAACCGGCCTACCAACCCGGAAACCGGCTGCACCTCAACCCGTCCGCCGACGCGCACGACTGGGCCCGCCACCAACTCCCCGAAATCGACGAACCCACCATCGCCGTACTGCCCGGCGGCAGCGCCCAACGCTGGCGCTACCCAACGACGACCGCATGGCGACGCATCCTGCGCACCCTCACCGACAGGTGGCCACACGCCCGCATCTGCCTACTGGGCAAACACACCGAAGACGGCCGCAGCACCACCGGATTCAGCACCGCCGAATACGACGCCCTCGCCGCCGAAGCACCCAGCACCACCTGGGCCGTCGACGTCGGACTCGACCGGCAACTGGCCGCACTGCAACGCTGCGACCTACTGCTGTCGCCGCACACCGGATTCGGATTCGCCGCCATGGCCGCCGGAACACCCTGGCTCGTCCTGGCAGGCAACGACTGGGCCGAGTACTACTTCAACCCCGGCGTCCCGTTCTACTCCGTACTACCCGACATCGACCGCTACCCCTGCTACCTCATGCTCGGCAACCAGCCCGACCCCGTCGACGACGAAGGACCCCGCGCACCGTCGATGTGCGCCGACCGCATCACCGAAGACCTACCCGAACTGCTCCGCGGCGCCGAATGGCTCTGCAGCGGCCACGCCGACTTCGACACCGCCATGCGCCACCACGTCACCCGCGCCGCCGAACTGTTCGGACACCGCCACGAACTCATGTTCTCCGTCGACGACCTGCACGCGCCCTACCTGCCCTGAACACCCACCGCACACAAAAGGGGCCGCGTCCCCGCAAGGACGCGGCCCCTCCTGGAGCGAAAACCGCGAACTCAGACCAAACCGAGACCGCGCACCGTCTCGCGCTCCTCGGACAGCTCCGCCACCGAAGCGTCGATCCGCTCGCGGGAGAACTCGTCGATCTCCAAGCCCTGCACGATCTCGAACCGGCCACCCCGCGCGGTCACCGGGAACGACGAGATCAACCCCTCCGGCACGCCATAAGACCCGTCGGAGACCACACCCGCCGACGTCCAGTCACCCTCGGCGGTCCCGTTGACCCACGTGTGCACGTGATCGATCGCCGCGTTCGCCGCCGACGCCGCCGACGACGCACCCCGCGCCTCGATGATCGCCGCACCCCGCTTGGCCACCGTCGGAATGAACTCGTCCGCCAACCACGCGCGCTCCACCTGCTCAGCGGCGATCTTGCCGCCCACCTCGGCGTGGAACAGATCCGGGTACTGCGTCGCGGAGTGGTTGCCCCACACCGCCAGCCTGCGAATGTCGGTCACCGACGTGCCCAGCTTCTTCGCCAGCTGCGTCAACGCCCGGTTGTGATCCAGCCGCATCATCGCCGTGAACCGCTCGGCGGGCACGTCCGGCGCGTGCGACTGCGCGATCAGCGCATTGGTGTTGGCCGGGTTGCCCACCACCAGCACCTTCACGTCATCAGCGGCACCCGCGTTGATCGCCTCGCCCTGCGGCTTGAAGATGCCGCCGTTGGCCTCCAGCAGGTCACCGCGCTCCATGCCCTTCGTGCGCGGCCGCGCACCGACCAGCAGGCCCACGTTCGTGCCCTGGAACGCGGCCTTGGCGTCATCGAAGACGTCCACGCTCTGCAGCAGCGGGAACGCGCAGTCGTCGAGTTCCATCGCGGTGCCCTCGGCGGCCTGCACCGCCTGCGGGATCTCCAGCAAGCGCAGCTTGATCGGGGTGTCGGACCCGATGAGCTGCCCCGAAGCAATCCGGAACAGCAGCGCGTAGCCGATCTGGCCAGCGGCACCGGTGACGGTGACGGTGACGGGCGCGTTGGTCATAGGAGGTGTCTTTCCTGCTCGCCGGACGATTACCGACCGCGATGCTATCCGCCCGGCGAACCACCGCACGCGAGGCCGCCACGGATCACAACCCGCACCCCGCCGGACCGATTCAGCCCCGCCGACGAGAACACCGCGCTCACGAACCGTCCAGCGCGAACCGCCACACCACCAACGCCGGCACACCACGATTCGCGGCCTGCACCGCCTCCGGCACCATCGCGGCCAACGACCACGGCCACGTCTCCCACGGCCCAGGACCGGCGCTCGCCACCCCGCCGGCGCTCGTCCACCGCGGCTCCTCGCACCCGCGCAGCTCGAACCCGCTCCCGCGCACGCGCCAACATCTCCGGCGAGTCATCCACCCCGAGCACCCGATGCCCCGCCCCGTGCAAGAACTCCGCGTGCCGACCGGTACCGCACGCCGCGTCCAGCACGGTCCCCACCGGCAGATCATCGAAGACGCGCCGCACCACCGGCTCTTCAAGGTCGATCAACGCATTGCCCGGCTCGTCATACGCCGACGCCCACGCCGCATACCCGGCGACCGCATCGACCTGATCCACCACGGTCGCCGCACCCACCAACGACTCGTCGTCGAGAAGGCGGCGCAGAACAGACCCGCGCCATCGAATTTCGACGGTGCCGGGCAACGACGAAAAACGGCTACTGCGGACGAGCCGACGCGCTCTACCTTGAACCTCCATCGCAACAGCGCACCCGATCCGGGAAGGAAGCGACGATGCCCGACACGCTGCAAGAACGCTCCGGTGCCCAGGTACTCGTCTGCGACCCGAGCGGACCGCCCGTGACCACCGAACAAGACGCACTCGACCTCATCAGCGCGACCTACTTCGGCGGCGACACCGTGGCCGTACCCGCCCAGCGCCTCGACGAACGCTTCTTCACCCTGGAAACCGGCCTCGCCGGCGCCATCATGCAGAAGTTCACCAGCTACGGAGTGCGCCTGGCGATCATCGGCGACATCACACCGCACCTGGCGGCCAGCTCCGCCCTGCGCGCCCTCGTCCGCGAATCCAACCGCGCCAGGCACGTGTGGTTCCTCCCGGACCTGGACGCGCTCGACGAGCGCCTGCAGGCGAGCCGCTGAAACCGTCCCGGCCAGGGGAGTGCGGCCCGCTTCCGGCGAAAACGCCTTCGCCCAACTCAACCGTGGAAGTCCACTTCGGACAGATCGAACCCGCAGCGACCGAAACCGCCCCGGATCCAGCAAAGCGCCCGCGGACTCGAGCAAGCCCGCAGCCGACCCGCCCGCGGCGACTCAACGCTCCCGCCCCGCCAAATACGCCGCGCCCTGCTCGGACAACCGATACGACTGCCCCGAGCGCAGCACCAAACCGAGCTCCGCCAACCGCCACGCCTGCGACTTCACCCGCGACACCGGACGCCCCGCCTCCCGCGCCAACTCCGCGGCCCGCACCCCAGGACGATCCCGCACCGACTCCAGCAGCCACCGCGTCCACGGCCCACGCGCCGAATCCACGTCCCAACTCGCCAACTGCCGGTCGATCCGCACCCGTTCCCGCTGCTGCACACGCCCACGCTAACCCCGCCCGCAGCGCCCGAGGACGGCCATCACCGCTCGGCGCCACGACGCACCGAGGCCGCGGAATGCGGCCAAGAACCGAGCAGCCTGCAACGCGGTCACACCTCCGCCGCCCTGCCGACCTCGATCCACGCGGCGAACACCCTTTCACCGCAAGGGGAGCAAGAGTCCACTCGGACCGCGCGCAGCGAAAGAAGCAAGCCACCGATCGACACCGTTGATCACGACACGCCACCGGCAAGGCAACGACCCGGCGCACCGAATACCCCGCACCGCCCGATCACGCCACAATCGGGACATGCTGCAGGCTTGCCTCAACGGCGCCCGATCCCCGCGCGAGCACCACCACCTGCCGGTGCGCCCCGAACAACTCGCCACCGCCGCCGCGGCCGCCGTCGGCGCCGGCGCCACCGACCTGCACCTGCATCCCAAACACCCGGACGGCACCGACACCCTCGAACCGCACATCGTGGCTGCAGCCCTGCGCGCCGTCCGCGCCGCCGTGCCCGGCACACCGCTGGGCGTGCCCACCGGTGCCTGGACCGCGCCGGATCCGCAGGACCGCATCACCGCCATCAACGGCTGGACCTTGCTGCCCGACCACGCCTCGGTCAACTGGCACGAAACCGGAGCCGACGACATCGCCCGCGCCCTGCTCGACCGCGGAATCGCCGTCGAAGCGGGCATCTTCTCCGGCACCGACGCACACGAGAACTTCAACCGCTCACCACTGCGCGATCGCGTGCTGCGCGTGCTGGCCATCGTCACCGACCCCACCCACCGCGGCGCCCGCACCACCGCCACCGCACTGCTCGAACGCATCGGAGACCCGCCGGCACCGGTCCTGCTGCACGGCTCGGCGGCGGGAACCTGGCCCGTGCTCAACCTCGCCCTGGAGCGCGGCCTCGACACCCGCATCGGACTCGAGGACACGCTCCAACTGCCCGACGGCGAGATCACCTCCGACAACGCAGGCCTCGTCACCGCCGCCATCGCACTGCGCGAGGCGAGCCGCGGCTGAGCCAGGGGAGCGGGACGGCGTTCAGCCCGGTCACCTGCTGCCTGATTCACCCGACCGACGGTTCGCGGGCAGGGGACAGGGCGCCGAACACGCGTGCGTGGAGGAGTTCGTACTGCCCGTTCATGCGCTTCAACGGACCACGGAGAATCACCGCGCCGGGACCGACGACCTCACGAGGGGCGAACTGCTCGCGAGTCAGGTCGAGCTCGACACCGCCGGGCAGCAAGTTCCACCAGTGGTAGTCGACCCATTCGCCATCGACGCGCACCTCACCACGCATGAGATCGCCGCCGAACAGGTCGTGCAGCACCAGCGCGGTCACGCCGCATTGGCCGCGAGCGGGGTTGTCAGGGGACCACTGCGGGAGATCTTCGGGAGCGCAGGTGTCCGCGCCCCATGCCGCTCGGGTCACCCGTTCCACTTCGGCCAAGGTCCATGCCATGAGCGATGTGTACTCCAACGCTCCGACAGCGAGCGGTAACGGGCGGGCGGGGAAGCGGCGTGGCAGTCCGCGACAACTCTTACTTAACATAATGTAGATTATCGGCGTTTTGCCGACCTGCGAGAACATGGCGAGAGGGGCTGCGAACGGCCGTTCGGGACGGGCTGAACGTTCGCGTGCGCGGCGGGCCGGTGCACCGAGCGGCGCGCGAGCACGAGCGCTCGTGCGGATGGGCTCGGTCGGCGCAGCGGCCGCACGCCGTGCGGCGGCCGGTGAGCATGTCCGCGGCAGGCCCGCTCCATGCGGCCTGCGACGCTTCCGGCGTTCGAGCGGTCGGCGCTCTCCTTGCGGCGAGGCCGCGCCACCTCTCCCTAATAACGTCACCGTGACGGTATTACGAAGACGGAGACTCGCAGCTCAACGAGGCGATGGACACCCACAGCTCGAAGTCGATCTTGCCGACCGGACGATGTCGGCTTCGAGCACGAGCTGCGCACCGGGGCGCAACTGCCGCGGGACGAGCGCCGACGAGCCGATCCGGGCGAACCAAGGTCGCCGACGCGCCATCCCCTGGCGCTGAGGTGCCGGCAACCGGAACCGTTTCCCCATTTGATGGATAATGAACGTTATCCATCAAACTGAGCTCTTCCGCGCGCCCGCGGCGATCAGCGGCACTGCCCGGAACGTCGCTACGACGGACCGAGGCCGAGGCCGCTCAACCGCGCACCTATACCTCGCACTGCCAGGCGCCCGGCGTGGCTTCGACCACTACCCCGCTACCAGCGTCGACACCCCGGCTCGACGATGACAAATTTGCCGAATGAGTCAGGACGACCCGGTCGCCGAGTTCTCCGCGCACCGCGCACGCCTGTTCGGCCTGGCGTACCGGTTGCTCGGTTCGGCGGCCGATGCCGAGGACATCGTGCAGGAGGCGTTCCTGCGCTGGTCAGGCGCCGATCGCGCGGTGATCGCGGCACCTGGCGCGTGGCTGGCCAAGGCGGTGACGAACCTGTGCCTGAACCAGCTGAGCTCGGCGCGGGTCCGGCGCGAGCAGTACGTGGGCCCGTGGTTGCCGGAGCCGGTGAGCGTCGCCGATGGTTCGCTCGGCCCGATGGAGTCGGTGCAGCAGCGCGAGTCCGTGTCGATGGCGTTCTTGGCGCCGCTCGAACAGCTCACGCCGATGGAGCGGGCGGTGTTCGTGCTGCGCGAAGCGTTCGGTTACGACCACCGCTCGATCGCGGAGACGTTGGAGTGTTCGCAGGCCAATTCGCGGCAGGTGCACCGCAGAGCCGCGCTGCGGCTGCAGGACTCACCTGCGCGTTTCGAGCCAGACCGCGCCGCGCAGCAGCGGTTGGTCGAACGGTTCTTGGCGGCGGCGCGGGACGGTGACCTCGCGAGGTTGGAGCGGTTGCTCGCCGCGGACGTGGTGTCCTGGTCCGATGGTGGCGGCAAGGCCAGTGCCGCGCGGCATCCGGTCGCCGGTGGCGCGCGGGTCGCGAGGCTGATTGCCGGGCTGTTGCGGAAAGCGCCCGACGAGGTCGCGGTCCGGGTGCGCGAGGTCAACGGCGGGCCCGCGTTGGTGGTGTGCTCCGGCGCCGATCTGCTGCTGGTGATGCTGCCGCAGGTGACCGGTGGGCGGATCAGCGCGCTGCGGAGCATCACCAATCCCGACAAGCTCCGGTTCCTCGACCGCCAGCTCGCGGCCGCGGTGTCACACCACGGCGGCCTGTCCGGTCTGAGCGGGTGAGGACCCCATCGACCGGGAAGGAGCACCATGAGCGCGAAGGTGGTCATCATCGGAGCCGGCTACGCGGGGGTGAGCGCGGCCAAGCGGCTGGCTCGCAGCAGTGCGCAGGTCACGATCGTCAATCCCCGCGCGGAGTTCGTCGAGCGGATCCGCCTGCACCAGCTGCTGGCGGGTAACCGGGCCGCGACGCTGCCGTTGGCGCGGTTGCTGCCCGGTTCGACGACGTTCGTGCGGGATTCGGCGGAGTCGATCGACGCCGAGCAGCGCACGGTGACGCTCGGCAGCGGGCGGGTGCTCGATTTCGACTACCTCGTCCACGCGGTCGGCAGCCGCAGTCCGCTCGAGGTCATTCCCGGGGCGGCGGAGCACGCGGTGGGCGTGGGCGAGCTGGAGGACGTGGTCGACGCGCGGCGGCGGTTGCAGGCGTTGTCCGGCGGTTCGTCGATCAGCGTCGTCGGTGGCGGGTTGACCGGTGTCGAGGTGGCGGCCGAGCTCGCCGAGTCCGGTGCGCACGCGGTGCGGCTGATCACTGACGAACCGCTCGCGGCGAGCGTCAGCGGCAAGGGGCGCGATTACCTCCGCGCGCACCTCGGGCGGCTCGGCGTCGAGGTCGTGGAGAACACGGCGGTGAACGCGGTTCGCGCGTCGGAGGTGGAGCTGGCGGGAGGTCGCGTCCTCGGCAGCGATCTGACGGTGGTCGCGGCGATGTTCGTTGCTCCCCCGCTTGCTCGGGACAGCGGCCTGGACACCGATCACGACGGCGCGCTGCGGGTGGACCGGTCGTTGGTCAGCACCGGCAGCCGCGCTGTGGTGGGTGCCGGTGACGCATCCCGGATCACTGCTGCGCCGCTGCGGATGAGCTGCCAGGCGGCGATTCCGCTCGGCGTACATGCCGCGGAAACGGTGCTGCACTCGATCCACGGGACGGTGCCGAGGCCGGTGCGCCCCAAGTTCACCGGGCAGTGCATCAGCTTGGGGCGGCACGCGGCGTTGTGGCAGCAGGCGAGCCTGTCGGACGTTCCGGTGCCGACGATCGTGACGGGGAAGGCGGCTGCGGTCGTCAAGGAGAGGATTTGCGCGTCCACGGTGCGGCTCGGGTTGAATCCGCGGATCAAGCCCACCTACAGCTGGTCGTGGTGAGGATCGGGGTTTCCGGTCGTTACGGCCGGCCGCGACGTGCGGGGCTGTGATCGAGGGTTCCGGTCATCGCCGAGTCCGAGTTTGGGGCTGGGTTACCGAGTTTGGGGCTGGGTTACGAAGCCTGCGGTCGCGGCCAGTTCACGATCGGGGTGCGGTCGCGGTGGCTGCTTCGGAGCGCTTCGACGAACCGGTCCCGGCTGACCGGTCCGTCGAAGCCGGAGCGGATGTCGGTGACCTGGACCTGGTGGCGGTCGGCTTCGGTCGCGCCGAGCACGGCCATGACGCTGTCGCGGCGTTGCCTGCTGGCGCGGATGCGCGCTCCTAGTGATCCTTCGGGTTCCAGGCGGGGGCGGAGTCCGGCCGCGGTGAGGGCGTCGACCAGTTCTCGGGCGGCGCTGTCCTGGGCGGGTCCTACCGGCATGACGCATGCCTGCACCGGAGCCAGCCACAGCGGCAGCCGGCCCTGGTGGCGTTCCAGCAGTGCGGCGACCACGCGTTCCATGGAGCCGACGGTGCCGCGGTGGATCATCAGGACTGGTTGTCGCGATCCGTCTGCGGCGTCGTAGGTGAGGTCGAAGCGGCCGGGCTGGTTGAAGTCGAGCTGCACGGTGGCGATGGTGTCGTCGTGTCCGTGTCCGTTGCGGACTTGCAGGTCGAGTTTCGGGCCGTAGAAGGCCGCTTCGCCTTCGACCTCGATCAGGTCGAGGCCGTGGCTGGGGAGGTCGACCGCGTGGGCGGCTTCGCGCAGCGATTGCTCGGCGTGCTGCCATTGCTCGGTTTCGCCGAGGAACGCCGGGCTCGCGTCTCGCCGGGACAGGCGCACGTAGTCGACTCGCAGTCCCATGATTTCTTGGGCGCGCAGCGCGGATCGCAGCGCGCGGGCTGCTTCGGCCGCGACTTGGTCGGGGCGGCAGAAGACGTGGGTGTCGTCGAGGTTGATCTGTCGTACTCGGCCGAGTCCGGACAGCACGCCGGTTCGTTCGGCGCGGAACATCGGGGCGAGTTCGTTGTACCGGATCGGTAGCTGCCGGTAGGAGTGCCGGGAGGCGGCGTAGATGAGCGCGTGGTGGGGGCAGTTCGCCGGTCGCAGCACGAGTTCGTCGCCCCCGACGCGCATCGGCGGGAACATGTCGTCGGCGAACTTTCCCCAGTGTCCGGACCTCTCGAACAGGGATCGTTTGGCCAGGACCGGTGAGTGCACGCCTTGGCATCCGTCCGCTTGTGCGATGTCGCGGGCGAGGCGTTCGAGTTCGTCCCGGATGGCCGAGCCGTTGGGAAGCCACAACGGGAGTCCGGCGCCGATTTCCGGGTCGGTGGTGAAGATGTCCAGGTGCCGGTTGAGGTCGCGGTGATCCGGTGCGGCGTCTTGCTGGTTCACGGAGGTCTCCTGGTTCGGAGTACCCGGAGTCGTGAACCGGGATATGACGGAGCCCCGGAGCACAGCTCCGGGGCTCGTTGTCGTTGTCGATGCGACTCGTCAGCGCCGGAGTGGATCCGGCGTGGTCGTGTGCTGGGCAAGTCGCATGTGGGCAGTGTAGAGCATGTTGTGCGCGGGCTGGTGGCGCTCGGCAGTGCGCGGAGGGTCGGTGATCAGTGATTCCGGCCTGTTACCGGCCAAGGGCCGTTCTTGCTCAGGCGCCCACGCTCCCGTCTACGCCCTCGCGCAGAAGATCCGCGTGGCCGTTGTGGCGGCCGTACTCCAGGAGCACGTGCACCAGCACCATCCGCAGCGAGACGTTCTCGCCCCATCTCGGCTGATATCCGGCATCGTCCAGGGACGCCGCCTCGCGCTCGATGCGGCGTGAGTCCTCGACCTCGGCTGCCCAGGCCGAGAACGCCTCGTGCCTGGTCGACTCACTGGCGTCGTAGGCCGCCTGGAAGTCGATCTCGGTGCTCCAAACCATCGGCGCGTTGTTGTCGTCGAACACTCGGCGGAACCACGCGCGCTCGACCTCCGCCATGTGGCGCACCAAGCTGAGCAGCGAAAGCGTCGATGGTGGCATCGACTGCTGCCGCAGTTCCTCATCGGTGAGCCCGTCGCACTTCATCCCGAGGGTGGCACGGTGGTAGTCGAGGAACGCCCGCAGCGTGTCGCGTTCACTGCCAGTCTTGGGCGGCCCGATGCGGTTGTCGCTGGTCACTTGCCCGTGCTCCTCGTCCGTGCCTGTGTGGGCGGTCAGCGTCGGTGGCGAAGATTTCCAGGTGCCGGTTGAGGTCGCGGTGATCCGGTGCGGCGTCTTGCTGGTTCACGGAGGTCTCCTGGTTCGGAGTCCCCGGAGAGTCTGCACCGAGGTATGACGAAGCCCCGGAGCACAGCTCCGGGGCTCGTTATCGGGCCGGTAGCAAGCAGAACTCGTTGCCAGACGGGTCGGTGTGGATGCGCCACGGTAGTTCTCCCCGAGCGGGGCGGAATTCGCGGCCGCCGCGTTCGGCGATTTCTGCCGCGAGTTCGTCGGGGTCGTCTGCGGTTTCGAGTCGGATGTCGAGGTGCAGCCGGTTCTTGGCGGTTCCCTTGGGAGCCGGTTCCGGGCGAAGTTCGAGCAGGGGCCCTCGCAGCGAGGGGTGGCGCAGCGTTGCGGCCGCGGTCCCGGGTGCGTGGGTCCATCCGGTCAGCCAGGCCCAGAATTCGCCGTCGCGGCCGGGATCCGCGGAGTCGAGTGGGAGCGCTGCGATCGGTCCGGTGTGCACGTGCGTTGCCCGGTGCTCCAGCACGCAGCAGGGGTTGCCTTCCGGGTCGGTGAGCATCGTCCAGGGGGCTTCGCCCTGGACGATGTCGAGGTGTCGTGCGCCCAGCCCGAGCAGCCTGTCGATCTCGTCGGCCCGGGCGGTGCCGCCGAAGATGTCGATGTGCAGCCGGGGCGGCTCGCATGGCGGTTCGGGGACGCGCTGGAAGCACAGGTCGAGCACCGGCCCGTCCTCGACGGCGAGCTGGGTTTCGAAGCAGTCGGGCTCGTCGGTGAGCCGCTGACCGCCGATCACCGCCTCCCAGAACCGGCCGAGCCGCTGCGGATCGACGGCGTCGGTGACCAGGTTTTCCAGGTACATGGCCACACCGTAGGTCTCGGCAGAGGGCAGTCACACTTCCTTTTTGTTGCTTTGCGGCCGGTCGTGGCGAATCGCGGTCGCCGGTTCGGTTCAGCGGTTGAGGCGGGGTATGCGCTGTTGGGCGGCGTGCACGGCGGCCGGGTAGCGCGGGTCGGGCCGCAGTGCGTGTTCGCGGGCGGCGGCTTCGGTGAACTTGATGACGTGGTCGTCGCCGTGCTCGACGGCGCGGGCGATGAGTTCGTCGAAGGGTGGTGGGTCGCTGTCGATGGCGGTGTTCAGCGCGGTGTCCTCGCCGCGCCGGTCGATGGTGAAGGCGAGGAGCATGGCGACGTTGGCCTGCCACAGCGCTTCGACGGTGGCCGGGTGGTGGTCGGCGGGAAGGTGCGGCAGGACGAGCCGCACGGCGGCGGGCGCGGTCACGGCGTGCACCAGCGGGATGGGCATGACTTCTGGGTGGGCTTGGTAGATCCCGGCGAATTCGGTGGTCATTTCGGTGATCAGCCGGTGCGGGTCGCCGGTGTGCAGTGCGCTCAGCGCGGGCAGGTAGCCGGGTAGTGCGTCGGGGTGTTGCAGCCGGTCGCGGGTGGCGTCGGTCCAGGGTGTCCGGTCGTCGGGTTCGAGCCAGGTGCGCGGTAGTGCGGCGACGGCGGTGGCGACGTCGGAGTTGCCGGTCAGCTGGGCGGTGCCGGGTAGTGCGGTGAACCGGGAGGCCCACATGGCCAGTGCGCGGGCCAGTTCGGTCAGCTGGGTCTGGCCGGTTCCGGTGGTGCTGGCCAGGCTGCGCACTGCGTGGGCGGTGCGGATGAGTCCGTGGGTGACGCGGGTGAACAGGCCGGGCAGGAGTCGGGGCCACCAGCGTGCGAGCACGTCCTGCCAGGGTGCTTCGGTGAGTTCGCGGTGGAACAGTCCTTCCCAGTCCCCCAGTTTGTTGCGGTCGCCGAGTGCGGGGCGCCAGGAGGTTTCGTCGTCGCCGTCGAGGTCGAAGGTGACCGGGGGTGCTTGGTGGAAGGGTCGCGATGCGCGCCAGGTCTGCACCCAGGTGCCGACTTCGGCGCCGTGGCCGAGTGCGGCCAGGGCTTCGGCGGCCATCGGGCCGTGGTTGACGAAGTCGGCTTCGCCGATCTCGGGGCCGAGGCCGTCGAGGCGGTCGAGCGCTTCGTGCATCGCGTCGGTGTAGGGGATCATTTGCGCACCTCGTGGCGGGATCGGGAAGCTGGTCTCGCCTCATGTTCGGATTTCGAGTGCGCTTGAAGTCAAAGTCCGGGCGGTCGCCCCGTGCGGTCGGCGTGATCGCGGGGCTGGCAAGATCGCCGGGTGCGTTTTCATGCCGACCTGCACATCCATTCCAAGTATTCCCGCGCGTGCAGCAAGGACTGCGACATCGAGCAGTTGACGTGGTGGGCCAGGCGCAAGGGCATCACGTTGGTGGGGACCGGGGATTTCACGCACCCTGCGTGGTTCGCGCATCTGCGGGAGGTGCTCGAGGAGGCCGAGCCGGGGTTGTTGCGGTTGCGTCCGGAGCGGGATCGGGAGATGTCGGCTGGGATGCCGCCGAACTGCACCGGTGCGGTGCGGTTCATGCTGTCGGTGGAGATCTCGACGATCTACAAGTACGGCGAGCGCACGCGCAAGGTGCATCACCTGTGCTACGTGCCGGATTTCGCGGCGGCGGAGGAGTTCACGCGCCGGTTGGGCAAGATCGGGAACTTGGCTTCGGACGGGCGGCCGATCCTGGGGTTGGATTCGCGGGACCTGCTGGAGATCACGCTGGAAAGCGGTGGTTATCTGGTGCCTGCGCACGTGTGGACGCCGTGGTTCGCGGTGCTGGGGTCGAAGGCGGGGTTCGATTCGGTCGAGGAGGCTTACCGGGATCTGTCGGGGCACATCTTCGCGTTGGAGACGGGGCTTTCCAGCGATCCGGAGATGAACTGGCGGGTGTCCGGTTTGGACGGTTACACGCTGGTGAGCCATTCGGATGCGCATTCGCCGCCGATGCTGGGGCGGGAGGCGACGGTCTTCGACACCGAGCTGGACTACTTCGCGGTCAAGCGCGCGCTGGAGACGCGTCGTGGTTTCGAGGGCACGGTGGAGTTCTTCCCGGAGGAGGGCAAGTACCACCTGGACGGGCATCGGAAGTGTTCGGTGCGGATGGATCCGTCCGACACCCGTGCTCATGACGGCCGGTGCCCGGGGTGCGGGAAGCCGTTGACGGTCGGGGTGTTGCACCGGGTGGATGCGCTGGCGGATCGGGATGCGGGTGTGCGCCCGGACGGTGCTGCGGGTTTTCGCAGTTTGATTCCGCTGCCGGAGATCGTGGGCGAGGTGCGCGGTGTTGGGCCGAAGAGCAAGAAGGTCTTCGAGTCGGTGAGTGCGTTGACGGCCGCGCACGGCCCGGAGTTGTCGATCTTGCAGGAGGTGCCGGTCGAGGAGCTGCGGCGCAGTGATCCCGCGGTTGCCGAGGCGGTCGAGCGGTTGCGGCGCGGCGCGGTGCTGCGCGAGGCGGGTTTCGACGGCGAGTACGGCACGATTCGGGTGTTCGATCCGGCGGAGTTGTCGCGGGTGCGGAATGCGGGTGCGTTCGCGTTGTTCGACGACGAGTCGCTCTCCCCTGCCCCGCCGGCTGATTCCGAACGTTCCGCGGTGCCGGGGCCTGCTGCGGTGCCGGAGTCTCCGGCTCGTGATGCCGCGGTTGAGCGGGTTTCGCCGCGCGAGGTGTCGGTGCCGGTCGAGGATGTCGCGGATTCGGGTGTGCTGGCCGGGCTGGATCCGGATCAGCGGGCGGCTGCGGCGGTGCCGTCGGGTCCGTTGTTGATCGTGGCGGGGCCGGGTACGGGCAAGACGCGCACGGTGACGCACCGGCTGGCGCACTTGGTGCTGGAGCGGGAGGTGCCTGCCAGGGAGTGCTTGGCGATCACGTTCACGCGGCGCGCGGCGCAGGAGCTGAGTGAGCGGCTGCACGGCCTGATCGGTGCCGCTGCGGGTGAGATGACCGTGGGCACGTTCCATTCGTTCGGTTTGCAGGTGTTGCGGGAGCAGTACGAGCGGGTCGGGTTGTCGGCGGAGTTCTCGGTGGCCGATGCCGATCGGCGGGTGGCGGTGCTGGCCGAGGTCACCGGTGATGAGCGTGGCGCGCGGGCGAAGTTGGCGAAGTTGTCGCGGCTGCGCCGCTGCGGCGAGGCGGACTCGGCGCAGGCTGGAGACTCGGCGCAGGCTGGGGATTCCGAGCAGGTCGGGAGCTCCGAACTCGTCGCGGTCGCCGAGCGGTATCGGCGGCGGCTGCGGGAGCTGGACCTGGTGGATTTCGACGATCTGGTGGCGCTTCCGGTGTGGCTGCTGGAGCAGGACCCGGACCTGGCCGAGTCGTACCGCGAGCGGTTCCGCTGGATCACGGTCGACGAGTACCAGGACGTCGACGATGCGCAGTACCGGTTGTTGCAGGCGTTGGCCCCGGCGGAGGCGAATCTGACCGCGATCGGTGATCCGGATCAGGCGATCTATTCGTTCCGGGGCGCGGACGTGGGGTTCTTCCTGCGTTTCGAGCAGGATCATCCGGCCGCTCCGGTGTTGTCGTTGACGCGGAATTACCGCTCCGGGGCGCACATCGTGGATGCGGCGTTGCGCGGTATCGGGCCTTCGACGCTGGTTCCGGGCCGCGAGTTGCACGCGGCCGGGCAGCGGGCGGCGCATCGGGTGGTGCGGCACGAGGCTGCGGATGAGCGTGCGGAGGCGGCGTTCGTGGCGCGCGCGGTCGATGAGTTGCTGGGTGGTTCGTCGTTCCATTCGCTCGACAGCGGCCGGGTCGCCGGTGATGGGCATGGTGGTGTGGGCTTCGGTGACATCGCGGTGCTGTATCGCACGGATGCGCAGTCGCGGGTGTTGATCGAGGAGTTCGCGCGCTGCGGGTTGCCGGTGCAGAAGCGTTCGCACGATCTGCTTTCGGCGCGTCCGGGCGTGGAGTTGCTGATGCGGGAGCTGGCGCACGTCGCCGACCGGGAGGGGTCGGTGCTGGAGCGGTTGCGCGCGGCGGCGACGGCGGTGGTGTTCAGCGTTCCGGACGATGTGCAGGACGAGGTGCACAGCGGTCTGGAGGTGCTCACGCCGCTGGCGCTGCGCTGCGGCGATGATCTGGAGCGGTTCCGCTCGGAGGTGCGGCTCGGTGCGGAGGTCGACACGTTGGATCCGCGCGCGGAGGCGGTGTCGCTGTTGTCGTTGCACGCGGCGAAGGGCTTGGAGTTCCCGGTGGTGTTCCTGGTCGGCTGCGAGGACGGGTTGTTGCCGTTGCGTTGGCCGGGTTCGGAGTCCGCACGGGACGAGGTGGCCGAGGAGCGGCGGTTGTTCTTCGTGGGGATGACTCGCGCGCAGGATCAGTTGTGGTTGACCCACGCCGCGCGGCGCAGCAGGCACGGTCAGGTGCGGGAGCGGGTGGCCTCGCCGTTCTTGTCCGGGCTCGGCGATGGTGTGGTGCGCAGTGAACCGGCTGCGCCGCGCAAACCTCGGGCGACGCAGTTGAGTTTGCTGTGAGCGGTCCCGACTCGTGCGTCCGGTTCGGGGCGGTGTGTCGGTCGGGGCGCTGACTCGAGCTCGTTCGACACTCGCATCGAACCGGACGCTCCCCTCGTCCCGCTGCGGAAGGACTCATGATGATCGACGTGACCCGGCCGGGTCACCCTCGGCTGCAAGAAGTCGCCGACGGCGTGTACGCCTACATCCAGCCCGACGGCACGTGGTGGATCAACAACACCGGCTTCGCGGTCGGACCGCAGGGCGTCGTCGCGATCGACTCCTGTTCCACCGAGCAGCGCACCCGCGCGTTCCTCGACGCGATCGCCTCGGTGACCGCGGCGCCGGTGCGCACGCTGGTGAACACCCACCACCACGGCGACCACACCTTCGGCAACGCCCTGTTCCCCGGCGCGACGATCGTGGCGCACGAGCGGACCCGCACCGAGGCGATCGCGTTCGGTCCCGCGCGCGAGCTGCCGTGGTGGCAGAACCCGCAGTGGGGCGAGTTGCCGCTGGACCCGCCGTTTCTGACCTTCACCGACCGCGTCGGGCTGTGGGTCGGCGAGCAGCGCGCCGAGGTGCGCCACGTCGGCTCCCCCGCGCACACCACGAACGATTCGCTGGTGTGGTTCCCGGACTCGGCGACGGTGTTCTGCGGCGACCTGGTCTTCAACGGCGGCACGCCGTTCTTGCTGATGGGTTCGGTGACCGGCTGCGCCGGGGTGCTGGCGAACGTGCTGCGCCCGCTGCAGGCGGCGACCGTGGTTCCCGGGCACGGTCCGGTTTTCCACGACGATGAACCGGTGGCCGCGAACCTGGACTACCTGCGGTTCGTGGCCGAGCTCGCCGAACGCGGCCACGCCGAGGGAATCACTCCGCTGCAGGCGGCACGGGACACCGACCTCGGGCGCTTCGCCGACTGGCCCGACGCCGAACGGATCGTCGGGAACCTGCACCGCGCCTACGCCGAACTCGACGGCACCCCGCCCGGTGGCCCCATCGACACCGCTGCCGCGCTCGCCGACATGGTCACCTACAACGGCGGCGAACCACTGACCTGCCTGGCCTGAACGGTCGGATCCGGTAGGCGGGGCGAACCGCGCCCAACCTCGCGCGACGCAGCGGAGTTCGCTGTGCGGATCAGCGTGCTTGTGCCGCGCGGTAGCGCCCCGGGGTGGTGCCGAGCAGGCGCCGGTAGTGGCGGGTGAGGTGGGGCTGGTCGTGGAACCCGGCCGCGGACGCGGCTTCGGCGATGGGCATACCGTCGAGCAGCAGGTGGCGTGCCCGTTCGACGCGCCGTCCGGTCAGGTACCGGTGCGGCGGCAGCCCGTAGGCGCGGGTGAACGCGCGCACCAGGTGGGCCGGGTGCGTCGAGAGCAGCGCTGCGGCGTGCTCGAGGGTGATTCCCTCGACCAGGTGCGCATCGAGCAGATCGCGGAGTCGGCGAGCGGGCGCGGGATCGGTCCGCTCGGTGCCGGCCCGCCCGGCGAGGTGGGTGCGGAGCCGCTGGGTCACCAGGACGAGCCGGGTCTCGGCGGCCAGTTCTTCTCCTGGCTGGGCGAGCAGATCGTGCAGTCCCGCGATGCTGGAGCACAAGGCGGGATCGTTCAGGCCGGGGTGGTCGACCGCTTTGTCCGCCAGCTGCGAACCGACGGTGTGCTCGTCGAGGTAGAGCACCCTTTTGCGGAACCCACCGGAGGTGGCGGGGCGCCCGTCGTGCGGGATCCGCGGCGGCAGGAGCGTGACCTGGCCGCTCAGCGCGTGCCTGGCGTGGCGGTCGATCTCGTAGGCCACCGCGCCTTCGTCGAGGATCAGCAGGGTCCACGTCTGGTGCGTGTGCAGCGGGTAGGCGTGGGTGGTGAAGCGCGCGTGGAACACCTCGGAGACCCCCGGTACCCGCGGCCGCCACGCCGCGACGCCGGTGCGCTCCGCGGCCTGGCCCGTCATGCGAAAAACGTACAAGACCGTGCGGGGATCAGCGGTGAGGGTGGTGGTCATGCGCTTCGACACGAAAATCGCCGTACTGCTGCGGGAGGATCTGGCGACCTGGCAGCGGCTCAACGTGACCGCGTTCCTGACCAGCGGTATCACCGCCGGTGATCCGGAGTTGGTCGGCGAGCCCTACCTCGACGCCGACGACACCCGGTATCTGCCGATGCTGCGCCAGCCGGTGCTGGTGTTCGAAGCGGGCAAAGAGCTGCTGACCACTGCGCACGCCAAGGCCGTCGCGCGCGAGCTGCCCACGGCGATCTTCACCGCCGATCTGTTCTCCACCGGCCATGACGAAGCCAACCGCGCCGCGGTCCGCGCCGTGCCCCGCGATGCTCTCGACCTCGTGGGCCTGGCGCTGCGCGGCCCGCGAAACGCCGTCGACAAGATCGTCAAGGGTGCGCACATGCATCCCTGATCGGTTCACCGTCCGCCTGCGATCAGGTGTCGTGCGGCGACCGTGGTGCCGTCGGTGCGGATCGCGGGGGCGAGCGCGCGGGCGCGGGTGGTGACCGCGGAGGTCGTGGCCTTGTCGAGCGCGGCGGTCAGCGAGTCGGCGCTGGGCATTCCCGGCGGGTGCGCGACTCCGATCCCGAGGTGGTCGACGCGTTCGGCCCAGTAGTGCTGATCGTAGACCTGCGGGATCAGCACTTGGGGCGTTCCTGCCCGCGCCGCGGTAGTGGTGGTTCCCGCGCCGCCGTGGTGCACGACGGCGGCGACCCGCTCGAACAGCGCTTGGTGGTTGGTCTCGCCGATCACGAGGCACTCCGAGTCGCTGTCGGCGGCCGTCAAGCCCGCCCATCCGGCGGTGATGATCGTCCGCCGCCCGAGTGCGCGGGCGGCCGTGGTCAGGACCTGGCCGAGGTCGTGCCCGGGTGCGGGCATGCTGCCCAGACCGAAATGGACCGGGGCTGCGCCGGCGGCCAGGAACGATTCCAGCTCGTCCGGCAGCGGTCGCTGATCGGGCAGCATCCACGCGCCGGTCTGGAACACGGTGGGGTCCGCCGCATCGAGCCAGGGGCCGAGCGCGGGGTCGGCGCCCAGCCACGACCGGTCGGTGACGACGTGGCTGCGCACGTTCTCGACCGGGGCGAGTCCGGCGGTGGTGCGGTGCTCGTTGAGCGGGCTCGCCCAGGTGTCGTTCCAGCGCTGCGTTTCCCGTTGCCACAGCTGGTCGTTGGTGCCGGTGTCGTGCTGCGGCCAGCCCGGCCAGGGTGCCGGCGGGTGGTGCGCGGAAGCCAGGGTGGCCGGGCAGTAGTGGGCGTGCAGGTAGTCGATGCCCACCATTTCGGCAGCTGACCGGGCCGCGACCATGACGGTCCCGGTCGCTAGCAGGACGTCGCATCCTTCGGCGGCTTCCGGGAGCGTGGCGAACTGCGCGGCCACGGCGTCCTTGGCCGCTCGCCGCCGGCCTTCGGGTGTGGACAGGTCCCACGTCGCGGAGCCGGGCGCGGGGCGCATCGACGGCCCGAGGGGCGACACCGGGATCCCGAGTTCCTCGATCCAGGTGGCGAAGTCCGGGGGCGCGCACACCCGGACTTCCTGCGCGAGCTCCTTCAATCGCCGAGCCAGGGCGACCACCGGTTGCACTTCGCCGCGCGATCCGATGGTCGCCAGCAGTGCCCGCATTCCACCCTCCACAGTGGTTTCGTCTTCGGACTGGCCCTATGGCCGTTCAGCTGAGGTGGTCTTCGAGTGCGTCGGCTCCGCGGGCCGGGCCGTCGCAGCGTTGCAGTGCCGTGCTGCAGGTGGCGGCGCTTGCGCGGATGTCGTCGTCGGCGGCGACCGCCTCCACGGTCTCGCGCAGCAGCTTCGGGGGCAGGTCGGTCCGCGCCAGTCGACGCCCGGCGCCGAGTTGTTCGACTCTGCGGCGTTGGCTTCCTGCTCGGGATCTTGAGCGACGGTCACCAGGGGATTGACGTGGCCGTCGGCGCCGACGTCGACGAACGCGAAGTGTCGGTCCATGACTCCTCGATCAGCAGGCTCGGAGACGCGGTCGGCGGATCATCGCATTCCCGGGCTCCGAACTTGCGCTGATCGTCGGGCTTTCCCACCTGTGCTGGACGAAGCAGCCGAGGGTGTCAGATCCGGTAGGCGCGGAGTTTCGCGTACAGGGTCGGCCGGGACAGTCCCAGCCGGCGCGCCGCTGCGGCCTTGTTGCCGCCGGAGGCGGCGAGCACCTCGGTGATGACGTCGGCCTCGGCTTGCTCGAGCAGGCTCAGCCGCCGGTCGCCCGCGGCGGCGCGCACCGAGCCGGGCAGGTGCTCGAGGCCGATGACGCTGCCGGTGGCCGACGCGGCGGCGGTGCGCACCGCGAGTTTCAGCTCGGCGATGTTGCCCGGCCAGGTGTGCTCGTGCAAGGCGGCCGTGGCCCGCTCCGACCAGCGGATACCGGCCGGTGTCACAGCGGTGACCAGCTGGTCGAGTTCGTCGCCGCGCAGTTGCAGCGGCGGCAGTTCCAGCACCGTGGCTTCGAGCGCGTCGAGCAGGCGGGTCAGGTGTGCGGTGTCGTCGGCGCGTTCGGCGGTGATGGTGCCGAGCACCGGCGCGGGCGGGCCGGTCAGCGCCGTGGTGAGCGCGTCGGCGTGTTCCGGTGAGAGCGCTTGCAGGTGGGTGAGCACCAGTGCACGTCCGGTGTCGGCCGCCCGGCGCACACCGGCGGGCAGTTCCCGGAAGGTGGCGGTTGCGCAGTCGAGCACGTCGTACGGGTGCCCGGCGGCGATCAACCGGTCGGTGAGCACGTACTGCTTGCCGGTCCCGGCCGCGCCGCGCACGACCACGGCGCCGGGTTCACAGAGCAGCCGTCCTACCGCGGCGGCAACGCGCTGCTGCGCGGTCGCGGCGGCCGATGGCCGGTGCTTGTGCTGGTCGAGCACCAGCACCGCACCGGAGATCCGCGAGCCTTCGGCGATCGTTTTGAGCTGGGCGGTGCGGGCGTCGAGTTCGGGGATGTGCAGCGGGCCGCCCTGCTCGGCCGCGTCCAGGACGCGCTGCCACAGCCGGTGGTGGTCGACGTCGATGCCGGCTGCGGCGTCGTTCTTGATGAGCACCTCCGGGCCGAGGGTGATCACCGGTGTGGTTGCCCGGGCGTGCTGCAGGAACGCGTCGAACAGTGCGCGCTCGCGGTTGCCCGCGGCGTGCAGGAGCGCTTGCTGCACTTCGCGGGCGAGTGCGAGCAGCGCCGGTTGCAGCCGGTCGTTCGCGTCGGCGGCGCGGCAGGTGATGTTGACCCCGCCGACCACGCGGCGGGTCAGCGGGTGCGTGACCGGTGCGGCGACGCAGGTGAAGCGGTGGAACGGTGCCTTGAAGTGCTCCCCGCCGCGCACGGTGGTGACCCGGCGGCTTTCCAGCGAGGTGCCCAGGCCGTTGGTGCCGGCGTGCTCCTCGCCGAAGCTGAAACCTTCGACGATGGCCATCTCGTCGAGTTCGCGCCGCAACGCGCGGTCGGAGACGCAGCGCCACAGCACTCGGCCACCCGAGTCGGTGATCACCAGTCCGGTGCCGGTGCCGACGAGCAGATCGGCCAGGCGGGTCAGCACCGGGATGGCCGACCGGGCGAAGCGGGTGTCCACGGCCGGCTGCTGCCACGGCAGATCCACGTGCTCGGGGTCGACGCCGGACAGTTGTGATCGTCGCCAGGAGGTGAGGATCTCCGGGCGGACCCCTGCCGACTCCTCCCCCTGCTGGAACTGTTCCCAAGCGGTGCGCATCGGGCGATGTCCTTCCGTGCGGCGCCGTTGCCGACCGGCCCGCGCACCGGCCACACCAGGTAGCCGTCAAATTTTTGAACACCGGGGCCGGGCGTGACGCAGCTTACGTTCGCAGGTGGCTCGGACACCACAGCCTGAATGAGGAGGCACGACATGGACCGGCTGCGCTTCGGCACTTTCCTGGCCCCGTTCCACCCGGCCGGGCAGAACCCGACGCTGGCGCTGCAGCGGGATCTGGAACTCATCGAGCACCTCGACCGGTGCGGCTACGACGAGGCGTGGATCGGTGAGCACCATTCTGCGGGCACCGAGCTGATCGCCTCGCCGGAGATCTTCATCGCCGCGGCGGCCGAACGCACCCGGCGGATCAAGCTCGGCACCGGCGTCACGTCGATCTCGTACCACAACCCGCTGTGGGTGGCCGAGCGGATGGTGCTGCTGGACCACCTCACCCGGGGTCGCACGATGCTCGGCTGCGGGCCGGGATCGCTGCCGACCGACTCGATGATGCTCGGGCTGACCCCGACCGACACGCGCGAACTGCTCGAAGTCGACCTGGACATCATCATGCGGCTGCTGCGCGGCGAGACGGTCACCGAACGCACCCGCACCCACGAGCTGGTCGACGCGAAGCTGCACCTGCGGCCCTACACCGAACCGTGCTTCGACGTGGCCGTGGCCGGAGTCGCCTCCCCGACCGGGCCGCGCATGGCGGGCAGCCACGGTGTGGGGCTGCTCTCGATCGGGGCGACGCTGAGCAAGGACGGGTTCGACGCGCTGGCGCACCACTGGAACGTCGTCGAAGAACGCGCCGCGCACCACGGGCAGCAGGTCTCGCGGCAGGACTGGCGGCTGGTCGGGCTGATGCACATCGCCGAAACCCGCGAGCAGGCGTACAAGGACGTCGAATACGGCATCGAGAGCTGGTTCCACTACTTCCAGAAAACCGCCGCGTTCCCGCAGATGGCCGCGGAAGGCGGCGACCTGCGGGAGATGATCGACTTCATCAACGAGGCCGGTGTCGGCGCCATCGGCACCGTCGAAGACGCCCGCGCGCAGGTGCAGCGGTTGTGGGACCAGTCCGGCGGTTTCGGCTGCATGCTGCTGCTCGGGCACGAGTGGGCCAACCCCGAGGCCACCAAGCGTTCCTGGGAGCTGATCGCGCAGCACGTCATGCCGCACTTCCAAGGCGGAGCGCGCTCGCACGCGCAGCAGACGCTCGACGCGAAGGAACGCGCCCGCGACAAGCGCGAGGACTACGCGGCCGCGCAGATGCAGGCGGTGGCGACCATGACCGAACGCTACGAGCAGGAGAAGACCGGCCAGCAGTGACCGGGCCCGCCCGGCCGGGAAGGAGACCGCCATGCGTGCCGCCGTGTACCGCGGAAGCCACGACATCGCCGTGCTCGACGTGCCCGAACCGCCCTGCCCGCCGGGGCAGGTGAAGATCCAGGTCGCGCACAACGGCATCTGCGGCAGCGACCTGCACGAGTACTTCGCCGGGCCGATCTTCTGCCCGGTCGAGCCGCACCCGCTGACCGGGGCGCAGCTGCCGCTCACGCTCGGCCACGAGTTCGCGGGCCGCGTCGTCGAGGTCGGCGACGGCGTGCGGGCGGCGTCGGTGGGCGACCGGGTCGCGGTCGAAGCGCTCTACCGCTGCGACGAGTGCCCCGCCTGCCGGATGGGCAACTACAACACCTGCCGGCAGATCGGTTTCCACGGGCTGATGTCCGATGGCGGCATGGCCGAGCGCACCGTGGTGCCCGAGCGGATGGTGCACGTGCTGCCCGATTCGGTCAGCGACGAGCTGGGCGCGCTGGTCGAGCCGATGGCGGTGGCGTACCACGCGGCCAAGCTCGGCGAGGTCCCGCCGGGTGGCTCCGCGGTCGTGTTCGGCGCGGGCCCGGTCGGCATCGGATTGTGGTTCGCGCTGCGCGGACTCGGCATCGACGACATCACCGTCGTGGAACCGGCACCGGCGCGGCGTGCGGCGCTGCGCGGACTCGGCGCGCAGCACGTGATCGACCCGGCCGCGACCGACCCCGCCGAGCACGTCCAGCAACACACCGGCGGCCGCGGCGCCGACGCCGTCTACGACGCGGCGGGCGCGCAAGCCGCGGTCGAGGCCGGATTGTCGTGCTTAGGCACGCGCAAGCCGATGGTGTCGGTGGCGATCTACGAGCACCCGTTCCCCGTCACGCTGCTCAAACTCGTCATGTGCGAGGCTCTCGTGCGCGGATCGCTGGCCTACACCGCCGAGGACTACCGCGCGGTGATCGACCTGATGGCCCGCGGGCACTACGACACCACCGGCTGGGTCTCGCACATCCCGATCGGGCAAGTCGTGGAAGAGGGCTTCGACACGCTGCGGGCGGGCCGGAAGATGAAGGTACTGGTGGACCCGGCGGGCTAGCAGCGGCCTGAACCAGGTGACGAGCTCCCGGCGGCCGAAAACCAGGCCCCGGGCCGCGTGTCGCACCGGATTCCGCATCGGCCGGGACCGGTCGTGGCGATGCGGTTTCACCGGCTCGTCGGCTCCCGGTGCGTTGAACCGCGAGCGGGCGACCACGAGGATCGTCGTTGATGAGCGATGACGTGATCCGCAGCGACCGCCTCGACCTGACCGTGCTCACCCCGAAGCTGCTGCAGCTGGTCCTGCGCGGCGATGCCGCCGAGCTGCAGCGCGCGCTGGGCGTGCACGTGCCTGCCGGGTGGTGCTCGGGAGTTCCGGCGCGGCGGCGGCTGGCGCAACTGGCCGACGACCGGAATGAACAACCATGGCTGGTGCGGGCCGTGGTGCACCGCGACCAGCAGGAAGTCGTCGGCCACATCGGATTCCACGCGCCACCGCGCGGCGGGCGGGTGGAGATCGGCTACGAGATCATGCCCGGTCATCGCCGCAAGGGCTATGCCATCGAAGCAGCGCGAGCATTGACCGGCTGGGCGCACGGCACAGGCCTGGCCGCGATCTGCGTGGCCTGCATCCGCCCCGACAACACCGCCTCGCTCGCGCTGGCCGGCACGCTCGGTTTCCACCGGGTCGGCACCCGCAACGACGCCGCCGACGGACTCGAGCTGGTGCACGAACGCACGCTGCCGGTGGCCTGAAAACCGGCCGCCGCGCCTTGGCGGATCACCACTGCGGCGATCGCGCGATGCCGAGCACGCTCACCACCACATCATCGCTCCGGTCGGCCAGGCAGGCGGGTGGTGAAGTAGTCGCTGTGGGCAGCGAACCAGTCGGCGGCTTCCGCAGGCAGCGCGCGCTGGTGCCGCTCGGCGAGTTCGCGGCCGGTGACCAGCGAGGGAGTCTGCCAGCCATGGGCGGGAAACCAGGTCGCCACCTGCGGGCGAGCGGACTCGACGTGCCGCAGCGCGCTCGGGTCGATCCCGAACTGCGCGAAGAATCGCCGCAACTGCGGATGCCACGACTCGTCCCGAGTCTCGTTCACGCCCAGCAGACTTCCGGGCGCGGACAGTTCGGTGATTCGGGCGAACAGTTCCCGTACAGCCGCCCCGGGCAGGTACCGCAGGAGACCTTCGGCCAGCCACGCCGTCGGCACGGCCGGGTCGAACCCGGCCTCGCGCAGGGCGGCGGGCCAGTCTTCGCGCAGATCGACCGGCACGGTGATCCGCTCGCAGCCGGACTGCGCCGACAGCACGTGATCCTTGAACTCGAGCACGCGGGGCTGGTCGAGTTCGAACACGGTCGTACCGCAGGGCCAGTCGAGCCGGTGGGCGCGGGTGTCGAGCCCGGCGGCCAGGATCACCACCTGCCGGATTCCGGCCGCTGCGGCGGCGGTGACATAGTCATCGAAGAACCGGGTGCGCAGTCCCAAGTGACCGGCCATCGTGTCCCAGATGCCGGCCAGCTCGGCGTCCCAGCCCGATTCCTTCCCGGACAACGGGCGAGTCGGCAGCGGCGCATCGGCCGCGGCCACGAGCGCTTCGGCGTAGGGATCGGAGCAGATCGGATCGGTCCGCACGGTTTCGCTCGCGCGGGCTGCCGCCACCGCCAGCGCGGTGAAACCCACCCCGCCGGTGACGCCTCCCTCGTGGTCACCCTTCTTGGAGGCGCTGTCGTGTCGAGCCGATTCGTCCGCCGCGGAGGCAGGCGCGGTTCCGGCTCGTTCGGGTTCGGTCATACTCGCTACCTCCCGTTCCTCGACTGCGCGGCTGCGCGGTGATTCACCTCGCGCCACCACTCCTACCCCGCTCGCGGGTCGCGGCGACGATCGAGCGTTGCCACAGTAGAAGGAGGTTCCCGCCGACGATGCTCAGCCGGCGTCGATGTTCTGCAGGCGGACCTGGCCGCGGGCGACGAGCTTGCCGTCGTCCTGCCGCCGCATCTCGACCTGCCAGAGCTGCTGGCTGCGCCCCTGGTTGATCGCGGTGGCCACCACGTCGAGCCGCCCGCTGCGGTGCGGGCGCAGGAAATCGGTCATGTTCGACACGCCGACCGCTCGCCGGCCCTGGTCCTTGACCGCCTCGTAGGCACCGGTCGTCGCGAACGACTCGATCACCGTCGTGTAGAGCCCGCCGTGCACGAGCCCCCAAGGCTGGTGGTGACGCTCGTCGGCGGCCACCGATCCGCGCACCGTGCTGGCGGTGGTCTCGTCGAACGAGATGCCCAGCAGTTCCATGAACGCGGACGGGGCGGCGAGTTCCGGCATCGAATGCTCCTCGGACGGAGGGAGTTCCAAGACGGAACCGACACTATGCAGATTGCGTTCCATGATGCAACTGACTACGGTCGCCCGGGATGCAGCACAAAAGCTTCTCCGAGATGCACTGCTCGATCGCGCAGTGCCTGGAGATCGTGGGGGAACGCTGGTCGCTGCTGATCGTGCGCGACGTGTTCCTCGGCACCACCCGCTTCGACGAGATCCAGCAGCGCCTCGGGATCTCCCGCAACATCCTCAACCAGCGCCTCGCCCGCCTCGTCGAGCACGGCGTCGTCGAAAAGATCGCCTACTCGCAGCACCCGCCGCGGTTCGACTACAAGCTCACCGCCAAAGGCCGCGATCTGTGGCCGGTCATCACCGCCATGCGGCAATGGGGCGACGAGCACGCCGCACCCGACGGGCCACCGATGCAACTGATCCACCGCGACTGCGGCGAAATCGCCGACGCCCACCTGATCTGCTCGGCCTGCGGCGAAGCGATCGGCGCGGGCAACGTCAAGTCGGTTCCCGGCCCCGGGACGGGCTGACGCACGGCGTGAATGCCGGCTCTGCCTGCGCCTCCAGCTACATTCCTGGTCAGGGAACAATGCCGGACCAAGATGGGGGTCTGGGCAAGAACCGTGCGAAATTGAACGCTAAGCCCTTGATCGCAGGTCAGTGCGCTTGCTCGTTCTACTCGCGCTGCAGGGTGCGGTAGATCGTGGTCCGGGAGACGGTGAAGACCTCGGCGAGGTCGGCGATGGTGTACTCGCCGGTGCGGTACATCCGCACGAGTTCGCGCTGTTGCTTAGCCGAGAGCTTGGGCTGCTTGCCGCGCAGCCTGCCCTTGGCCTTGGCTACGGCCATGCCTTCCTTCGTCCTGGCCCGCAGCAGGTCGACTTCGAACTCGGCGAAGGTGGCCAGGATGTTGAAGAACATCTTGCTTGCTCGTCGGTGGAGCAGCGGCATAGCCGATGATCGTGACGCTCATGGTCGGCGAGCGTACGTTTAGCCCCCGACGACCGGAATTTTCACCGTACGGGGCAACTGCAACACCGCAGGTCCAGGCCACGGCCTGCCGGCCGCTACAGCGACGCGTGTACGCGAGGGGTTCCTCTTGTACGCCGGTGATCATGCCCTTTCGAACTGTCGATGGTGTTCGTCTCCTCATGCCTGTACGGTCGACCTGTACGTCCGTATAGGAGTGAGGCGAGATGCGGAACCATCTGATGTCGATCGGGACGGGCGCGATCCTGGGGATCGTGGGCCTGGTGTTGTGGCGGACAACCGAGGGTATTGAGACGCCCGTCATCGGGCTTTCTCAACTTGGGTTAGTGCTGCTGGTGGTGGGAGTGATCGAAATCGTGGTCTCGGGGATCGCGCTTGCGAATCCGTCAACGCGGTACAAGAAGCACGACGTGTGATGAGCGATGCCGCCACGCAGCGGTGGGGTGGGCACATCCTGGAGGCTGCCCTGCAGGTCATCGCCGAGGAGGGCTTTGCCGCAGTGAGCATGCGCGGCGTGGCCGCTGCCGCGGGAGTCTCCCTGGCCCAGGTGCAGTACTACTTCCGCAGCAAAGACGAACTCTTGGCGGCCGCGTTCGAACACGTCAGCCACGAGGTGGTCGCCCAGGCCAGCACGATCGACACCTCCGGGCCACCGCAGGAAGTGCTGCGAGCATTGCTGCACCTGTGGCTTCCCATGGACGAACCACGGGTACGGACGGCGCGGGTGTGGCTGGCCTTCACTGCCGCCGCCGTCACCTCGCCCGACCTCGGGGCGCGCAACGCGGCGGTGGATCAGGACCTACGCGCCCATTTCGCCGCCTTGCTGACAGAGGCGCGCACGCGCGGCGAGCTGCGGACCGACCTCGACATCGACGGGGAAGCCACATTGCTGCTGGCCGTCGTTGACGGCCTGGTCGTGCAAGCCTTGACTCGCCCACCCGCCGAGCGAGCCGACCTACTCGTGGCCGGGCTCGACACACACCTGAATCGACTCTTCGCCACCCACCCGTGACAGCGTCTCACGCAACACCGAGGACCATCTGGCGTGGTACTCCAGCCACCCGGAACCTCTTGATGATCACCGGCGCGGCAGGACCGATGAGGCCATCCGCAAGGGCCCCCCACTGAGACAGCCCCGACGGATCGCGAACCGTTCTCCGTGTCGAGACCCACCGTCTACCGCACCCCTGCGACGCGGCGGCGACTCAGCCAGCACTTCCAGCTGAGCTACTTTGCGGCTGGCCGCGGCAACCGGAGAACTGGACCTTCGCGGCTCGCTCCGCCTCACCGGCTCCGCGCGGCTGATCTGCGGCGGAGTTTGAGGGTGGTGTCCTGCCGCGCCCCGATGTAGCCGTCAGGTCCGTGCTGGGTGCGTTCGTGCTCGCCGCAGAACAGCACCTCCCACTCCTCGCCGAGGCCCAAGGTCTCCAGCAGTTCCCGCGAACTCGGCAGGTGCACATCATGATCGTGGTACTGCTGCGGGGCCCAGTCGGGAATGTTGGCGTGGCCCTCGATCAGCAGCACTCCGCCCGCTGCGACCGCGGCCGCGGCGGTGCGCAGGATCTCCTCGCGCGGCAGCTCGACCTCGGAATGCAGGAACTGCGCGGAGATCAGGTCGAATTCGCCGCCCGGGAACTCGGTTGCCAGATCCAGCTGGCGCCAGTCGATGCGTCCGGCCGCTCCCGTGTCCTCGGCGGCCCGCTGCGCCCGCCGCAGCGCCTCACCGGAGACGTCCACGGCGGTGACCTGCCAGCCCCGCTCGGCCAGCCAGATCGCATCGGCGCCCTTGCCGCAGCCGAGGTCGAGCGCGCGCCCCGGGGCGAGCTGCGCGACGTGTTCGACCAGGGCCGCGTTCGGGTTCCCGCTCCAGAACTGCTCGTACTCGCCGTAGCGGGCGTCCCAGTGCTCGGCGGTGCCGTTCGCGTCGGTCATCGTGGTCCTTTCCTCGCCGATTCCCATACACACGACACCGTCCACTCCCGGCGCCGACAACGACAAACATCGTTGCCGATTCCGCAAAAACCTTCGCCAGCGAGGACCGGCGGCGCGGACTTCGGGCTCCCGCGGCTCGCCGATCGTGCGCCACAGGACGAGATCGTCGCGGCCGCACCGGAGGCGTGCGGTACGCGGTGAGCATTCGCTGTGCGGGCACAAGGAACATCCACGGCCGGTCAGTATCCTGCGGTAGTGGATTTCGACGTGCAGGTACGGTCGGCCGGACCCGAGGAACACGCCGTTCTCCTGGGCATCTGGCGGCGTTCCGTTGCAGCGACGCACCATTTCCTGACCGGGGACGACATCGACTTCTACGAGTCGGCCGTCTCCGGATACCTGCCCGCCATGCAGGACTTGCGCGTGGCCGACCAGCCGGGACACGGGCCGCTGGGGTTCATCGCGCAAAAAGACGGCGAGATTCACATGCTGTTCGTCGATCCATCGGCGCAGGGCCGCGGAATCGGAACTCGACTGCTCGACGACATCGGGCGGCGATTCGACGTGCTTCATGTCGATGTCAACGAGGACAACGACAGCGGGCGCCATTTCTACGAAGCAAAAGGCTTCGAGCGAATCGGCCGATCGGAACTCGACGGCGAGGGCAGGCCGTTCCCGCTGCTGCACCTGCGGCGGACCGGTTAGCGCTAGCCGCTGCCGCGGAGCCGGTTTCGGTGATCGCGCTCGGGCCTGCGGGCGAAGCGGTGGTGTTACGGTCAGCGCCGCTCGCAACCCCAACCGGAGGACGACCGCGGTCATGGCCGGACTTTCCACACCTGTGCTGGTGCTGCTGGGCCTGTTCGGCTTGGTCGGCGGTGTCGGCATCACCGCCCTCGGGCCTGGCGGCGTGCTGCCGACCATCGGGCTGTTCGCGCTGACCGGGCTGAGCTCGGCCGAGGTCGCAGGCACCGCGATCGTCACGCACGTGGCCACGGGCGCGCTGGCCACCGCCGCCTACACCCGCTCCGGGCAGCTGCGCGATCCCGAGACGCGGCGCAGCGCGCTGATCCTGTGCGCGACCGCGCTGGCCGGGACCCCGCTGGGCGTGCTGATCAACACGGTGGTGTCCAAGCGGGTGTTCGGGCTGGTGCTGGCGGTGTTCGTGACGCTGGTGGCGGTGCTGGTGTGGCTGCGCGAGCACCGCGAACCCGCCGGAACCGCCGCGCACCCTCTGATGGCGCTGGTCGGTGGCACCGGGTTCGCGGTGGCCGTGGCCTCGGGCATCGTCGGCATCGGCGGTCCGATGCTGACCGTGCCGCTGCTGATCGCCTTCGGCGTGCCGGTGCTGGAGTCGCTGGCGGCCGCGCAAGCGCAGTCCATCGTGATCGCCGCGGTCGGCACCGTCGGCTACCTCGCCCACGGCGCGATCAACTGGCCGCTGGCCGCGCTGGTGGGCATCCCCGAACTCGCCGGGGTGCTGCTGGGCTGGAAGATCGCGCACGCCGTGCCGACCCGCGGGCTCAAGTACGCGCTGGTGGCGGCATTGCTGGCCGTGGCGCCCTACCTGGCGCTGCACGGCTGACGAAATCGTCACCGTGACCGAAACCGCTGCCGTTCCCGGACGCGGCTGATCATCCGTTTCGGGTCGACAGCCAGCCCCGGTGCAGCGCCGGGGCGAGCTCGTGGGCGGCGGACTGGGCCAGCTCCTCGGCGTCGTGCAGATAGCCCTCGGTCGTCGACAACGCGGCATGACCGAGGTCGTGCTGAACCTGCCGGGGCTCGGCGCCGCGCGTGATCGCGTGCGTGGCGTAGGAATGCCGCGCCGAGTGCGGATGGATGGTCTCCCGCAACGGACCCAGGTGCTGCGCGATCACCGCGGCCTGCTCGGTGGCCAGCAGGTCCCTGAGCCACCGCGCCCGCGGCGCAGGCGCGTCCGGTGCGGGCGCGAACGTCGCGCACAACCTCCGCAGCACCGCCTGCACGTGCGTGACGTGCACCCGGGCTCCGGTGCGGGTCACGAACAACGGCTGCGCGACCCGGTTGCCGACCTGCCCGGCAACGGCGGGCACCGCCGGAGTGCTGCGCACCGCCAGGTAGTCCTCGATCGCATCGGCCACCGGCGCGGCCAACGCCACCCGGCGATCTTTCCCGCCTTTGCCGTGCACCCGCAGCGCGGCAGGCCCGCCCGGTGCGGGCCGCTGATAGCCGTCCAGATCGACCCCGACCAGTTCCTCCGCGCGGACTCCGGTGCCGATGAGCACCTCGACCATCGCCCGGTCGCGAAGTCCGTCCCGGCGACCGGGCGCGAGCAGGTGCGCGGCGTGCAGCAGCGCCCGGCACGCCTCGAACGACCACATCGCCGTGGTCGACGGGGTTGCTGCGGAGCGGTTGAGGTGCTGGTTTGAGCGGTCGACCAGCGCGGCCGGGTTGTGCTCGGCCAAGCCCTCCCGCAGCAGGTACTTGCGGTAGAACGCCGAGACCGCCGAGAGCATCCGCGCCCGCGTGGCGTCGCGGTAACCGGCGTCGGCGAGTTCTTCCAGCCACTGCTCGACGTGCTGCACCCGCACGTCGGCGAAAGAGCCGAACCCGCTGCGCACACACCAGTTGAGCCATTCCAGCCCGGTCGGCTCGGTCCGCCGCGCCCGGCCGCGGCGGCGCTGCGGATCCGGCGGTTGGTAGCCGGGCACCCATTCCAGCGGGATGCCCAGGTCGGTGGCGTAGGCGATGCGGGTGTTCAACGAGGTGTAGATCCGCAGGAACTCCGCGAATCGCTCCCGGCTGGTCTTGCCGCCCGGCTCCTCGATCGCGGCCACGGCGTGGGTCATCGCTGTGCGGCCCTCCCCTTCTCGCCTCGCGGTGGCCCCCGCTCGCCGCGGCGGGCCGCCTCCGAACCTCACCACGAGATCATATCCATAATCCTGGTTATCCATATGACTCCGGTCCGACGTCTTCGCTGTAGTAGTTATCGAACAGAACTGGATCAACGATGTTAGAGTTCTTGAACTAGAACTTGATGATGACCTTTCATGCAGGCAAGCGGGCTACTCGGAGGACACAAGAACCGTGGCGGGCCAGGACACGACCCAGGACGAGCAGGACGACAGGACGCACCGAAAGCCGCCCGCTCCGGCGCGGCGGGCGAGCCGCGAGCAGCGCCGCGAAACCACGCTGCAGAAGCTGACCGCGGGCGAGCAGGCCCACTGCGCCTACTGCGGTGAGCCGCTACCGCCACTGCCCTCGCGTGGCGGACGGCCCACCCCGTACTGCCCGGCCGACGCGGACCGCTACGGCCAGTGGGGCGCGAAGACGATCAGCTGCGCGATGCTCGACGAGCACCGCGAGATCTGGGTCCAGGTCTACGGCGAACAGCAGCCCATGACCCCGTTCGACCTCACAGCGCTGCAACAGCACCTCGACCGGCTCAACGCGGCGGTCGATCCCGTGCGCACCGAGGTCGCCGCGCTGCACTCGCACGCCTCCGATCAGCTCGAAGCCGCGCTCGCCGCGCGTGAGACCGCCGAACGCGAACGCGACGAGGCGCTGGAAGCGGCCCGCACCGCCACCGCCGAACGCGACCAGGCCACCGACGACGCCGAGCAGGCCCGCGAACAGGCCCAAGCCGCACGTGCCGGGCAACAGGACGCCGAGCGGACCGCGGCCCGAGCCACCGAGGACGCCGAAAGCGCCCGGGACGAGGCAGCGAAGGCCACCGACGACCGGGCGCACGCCCTCGAACAACTCAACACCGCCAACCAGCGGCTGACCGAAACCCAGCAGACCCTCGCCGACGAACGCGCCGCGGCGCTGGAACAGCTCGACCAGGCGCGGCACAGCCTGCGGGCGACGCTGCGCGAGGAGCACGAGCAGCAGATCAGCGCGCAGCGCGAGGATTTCGAGGCCCGCCTCAAAGCCGCCCAAGACCACGCCGACCAACGCATCGCCGCGCTGACCCAGCAGCTCACCGACGCCACCCGCGGCTACGCCGACAACCTCGCCCCGCTGCACGACAAGATCGACCAGTTGCGCGGGCAACTGGCCGAGCAGACCACCGCGGCTGCGGCCGAACGGGCACGTTTCGAGCAGCTGCACGAGACACTCGCCCGATCCCTCGACCGCGTCCCCGCCGACGGGCAGCCCGACCACGACCTGCGGCGGGACCTGCGCACCGCGCTGAACGGCGCGAGCCCGCACGGCCCGGACTCGACCGCGGCAGCCGATGCCTCGCGGTCAAGCTCTGCAGACGGGGCGGCCTCAACAGGGCCGCAGGAGTCCGGGTTCGAGTAGCAGCGGTCAGCGCTGAACCGGTGGAGCGGTTCAGCACGGGGCAACGCCGCTGGTCGAGATCGGCCGCTCGGCGCCTCGGGTTGATCATGTGCGGTCGGGGTTCCCCGGAGCCACGGCGGGCCGGGAGTCGTGCAGAACCGGCACCGCGGCGACGGCCGGGACGGCGGCATTGCCCGCCCCGACCGCGAGCCGGCCGAGGTTTCGCATCCGGACTGCCGTCACAGACGCCGGGCGAGTGCCCAGGTGCGTGCGCGTGCTCGTTCGCCGAGCAGCTCGGTATGGCTGATCATGATCTCGGTGGCCCCGGCGTCGACGTAGCGGCGCAGGCCGGCGGCGACGGTGTCCTCGTCTCCGGCGAGCAGCAGGTCGGCCGCGCTCGACAGGCCCTCAGCCGCGATGACCTTCCGGTAAGAGGGGATGTCGTCGTAGAAGCCGAGGACCTCCGCCGCGTGGGCGCGGGCGGCGGCGACGTCGTCGGTGACCACCGCGGGCACGCCGGCCACGATCTGCGGTGCCCGCCGCCCGGCCGCGGCAGCGGCTTCGGTGATGCCCGGGACGATCCGCTCGGCGAGCGTGCGCGGCCCCGCGAGGTACGTCGCCGTTCCGTCGGTGAGCTCACCGGCAGCCGCGAGCGCGCGAGGTCCCATCGCGGCGGCCAGGATCGGGATCGCCGGTGCGGCTCCGGCCACCGCGGTCGGCGTGACCGGGCGCGACGCGAGGGTCGCGCCCTCGAACGCGGAGTCGTCCCCGTCGAGCAGCGGACGCAGCGCAGCGAGGTACTCGCGCAGGTGCCGGATCTGCGGCGGGTACGGCAGGCCGAACTGCGGCTCGAGCAGGTTGCGCGCGCCGAGCCCGACGCCGAGCCGGAACCGCCCGCTGGTGGCGGCCTGCGCGGTCTTCGCCGCCGCGGCGACGAGCAGGGGATGACGCGGGTACATCGGCACCGTCGACGTGCCGACGTGGATCCCGGGCTCGGCCCGGCCCACGTGCGCGGCCAACTGGATCGCATCGAAGTCCACCGCCTGCCCGAACCAGAGCGTGTGCACACCCGCGTCCGCCGCCTCGCGGGCCAGTTCGACGGCCCGGTCGACGATGTTGCCCATGCCCGGCTCTTGCGCGAACGTTCCGCCCAGGAACACTCCGATCCGGGTTCCCGCGTAGGTCATCTCGGACCCCTTCAGCTGATTGCAGAGACTGCACTCAGCCTACGCGTTGATTGCAGTCTCTGTAATCGCCTAGGCTGGTGTGATGGGACGATGGCCGGGCGGGGCGCAGGAACGGCTGCAGAGCGCTGCGATCGAGTTGTTCTCCGAACGCGGCTACGAGCGCACCACTGTCGCCGAGATCGCGAAAAACGCCGGACTGACCGAGCGCACCTTCTACAACCACTTCGCCGACAAGCGCGACGTGCTCTTCCCCGCTCAGGACCGGTTCATCGCCGAGGTCGTCGAAGCGGTGGGCGCCGCACCCGCGGACCGGTCGCCGCTCGACGCGGTCGCCGCGGCCCTCACCGTCGACACCGAGTGGTTCGACCAGCGCCGGGACGCCGCACAGCGCCGCAAGCGGATTCTCGACACGCGTGCCGAACTGCGAGAGCGCGAACTGGCCAAGATGGCCGCGCTCGACACGGCGATCAGCGCAGCTCTGCGCGCGCGGGGAGGCTCCGCCACCTCGGCCGCCGTGACCGCTGCCGCCGCGGTGGCCGCCTACCGGCTCGGCACCGACAACTGGCTGGCCGACTCCCGCCGACGCACGTTGCGGCACCACCTGCGCTCGACCTTCGGAGAGCTGCGCAGGACGGCGGAGGACTGGTGACGCGCCAGGCGGCGTAGCGGGTGAACCACCGATTCAGGTCCGCGCCGCGCAGCGGCCGCCGTGGGCATGGGCGGGCGATACCGCGCACACGGCCCCGGTGAACGGCCGCGCTCGCCGCGGCTTCACCGACGCAGGCCGCTACAGCCGCAGGCCGCTGTCGGCGTAGTAGCCCTTGATGTGTTCGGTGACGCGAGTGCGGGCGAGCTCGGCCGCGCCGTCCCGAACCGCCTGCACCAGCGCCCGGTGCTCGGCGCGGAGTCGTTGCGCGGTGCCGCTCCAGGACTCCAGCCGCGGGACGGCTTCGCGGGTGTAGGTCTCGATGGAGTCCCGCAGGCCGGACATCATCGCGGCGACCACCTCGTTGCCCGCGGCTTGGGCCAGGCCCAGGTGCAGCTGGGCGTCCAGGGCCAGGAACGTCTCCGGGTCGAGATCGGGCGCGTCCATCGCGTCGAGCAGCTCGTCGGTCTCGGTCAGGTCGACCGCTCCCGGGCGCGCGGCGAGTTCGGCGACCGCGGAGCCTTCCAGCACCAGGCGGGTGCGCACCACGTCGGCGACCGGGAAACCCTGCCCGGCGACCTGCAGCCGCATCAGCGCGCTCATCCCGCCGGTCGGCCGGGCGAGGATCACCGCCCCGGCGTCCGGGCCGGAGCCGGTCTGCGCGCGCAGCAGGCCGAGGGCTTCGAGCACGCGCATCGCCTCGCGCACCGACGAGCGCCCGACGTTGAGTTCGACCGCCAGCGCGCGTTCGCCCGGCAGCCGCTGACCCGGGACGAGCCTGCCGCCCAACAACTCGGCTTCGACGTGCGAGAGCACCCGTTCCCAAGCGCGGACAGCAGGATTCGCCATGCGCCCGAGCCTATCGGCGCCGCACCGGGCGCGGTTGCGCTGCTGCCGCACGTGCGGCGGGGGCACGATGCTCGTGGCCACCGGGGCGGGTTCATGCCTGCGCACCGATGACCTACGGTGTGGTCTGACCACAGTTGGGAGGGGTTGGTATGCGGGTCGCGCTGTTCGCCACCTGCCTCGGGGACACCTTGTTCCCCGACGCCGTCAAAGCCACCGCGATCCTGCTGAGCAGGCTCGGCGTGGACGTGGTGTTCCCGCCGGGGCAGACCTGCTGCGGGCAGATGCACGTCAACACCGGCTACCAGCCCGATTCGCTGCCGCTGGTGGGCAACTACGCGGAAGAGTTCGCCGACGAGTCCATCGACGCCGTGGTCGCACCGTCGGGTTCGTGCGTGGGCTCGATCCGCCACCAGCACGAGATCGTCGCCGAGCGCTACGGCACGCCCGCGCAGCGCGAGCAGGTCGCCCGCAGCAGCGCGAAGACCTACGAACTCGCCGAATTCCTCGTCGACGTGCTCGGCGTCGTCGACGTCGGCGCGTACTTCCCGCACCGGGTGACCTACCACCCCACCTGCCATTCGCTGCGGATGCTGCGGGTCGGTGACAAGCCGCTGCGGTTGCTGCGCGCGGTGCGCGCGATCGACCTCGCCGAGCTGCCCGAAGCCGAGCAATGTTGCGGGTTCGGCGGCACGTTCGCGCTGAAGAACGCCGAGACCTCCACCGCGATGCTCGCCGACAAGATGCGCAACATCACCGGCACCGACGCCGAGTTCTGCAGCGCAGGCGACTCCTCGTGCCTGATGCACATCGGCGGCGGGCTCTCGCGGCTGCGCACCGGCATCGGCACCGTGCACCTGGCCGAGATCCTGGCCTCCACCGAGAAGTCCGTCCGACCCAAGCAGGGGGCACCGGCATGAGCCGCACGTTCCTGGGCCTGCCCGCGGCACCGCCGCGCGCGCCGCGCAGCACCGGCAACCTGCGCGGCAGCGAACCGTTCCCGGCCGCCGCGCACACCGAGCTGGGCAACACCCAGCTGCGGCGCAACGTCGGCAAGGCCACTCGCACGATCCGCGACAAACGCCTAGCGGTGACCGGCGAACTGCCCGACTGGGAGGAGCTGCGCTCGGCCGGAGCCGCGGTCAAAGCCGACGTGCTGGCCCGGCTGCCCGAGCTGCTGGAGCAGTTCGAAGCAGCCGTGACCGCCCGCGGCGGCACCGTGCACTGGGCCCGCGATGCCGCCGAGGCCAACGAGATCGTCACCGGGCTGGTGCGCGCGACCGGCTCCGACGAGGCGTTGAAGGTCAAGTCGATGGCCACCCAGGAGATCGGGCTCAACGAGCACCTGGAGTCCGAGGGCATCGCCGCGGTCGAGACCGACCTCGCCGAGCTGATCGTCCAATTGGGACACGACCGGCCCTCGCACATCCTGGTGCCCGCGATCCACCGCAACCGCGCCGAGATCCGCGAGATCTTCCAGCGCGAGATGCCCGGCGTCGACCCGGACCTCGACGACGATCCCGAGCACCTCGCCGCCGCGGCGCGCACGTTCCTGCGCGAGAAGTTCATGCGCTGCCCGGTGGCGATCTCGGGTGCGAACTTC
Organism: Saccharopolyspora galaxeae; assembly: GCF_016526145.1. Taxonomy (GTDB): domain Bacteria; phylum Actinomycetota; class Actinomycetes; order Mycobacteriales; family Pseudonocardiaceae; genus Saccharopolyspora_C; species Saccharopolyspora_C galaxeae. The sequence continues at coordinate 60,935 of NZ_JADDUE010000011.1, read as the reverse complement.
GGCGTCGCCGAGACCGGCACGCTCTCGGTCGTCGAATCCGAAGGCAACGGCCGGATGTGCCTGACCATGCCGGAGACGCTGATCAGCGTGATGGGCATCGAGAAGCTCATCCCCGCCTTCGCCGACCTGGAGGTGTTCCTGCAGCTGCTGCCGCGCTCGTCCACCGGGGAGCGGATGAACCCCTACACCTCGATGTGGACCGGGGTCACCGACGGCGACGGGCCGCAGGAGTTCCACCTGGTTCTGCTGGACAACGGCCGCACCGCCGCGCTGGCCGACGAGGTCGGCCGCGAGGCGCTGCACTGCATCCGCTGCTCGGCTTGCCTGAACGTGTGCCCGGTCTACGAGCGCACCGGCGGGCACGCCTACGGCTCGACCTATCCCGGGCCGATCGGGGCGGTGCTAACCCCGCAGCTGGCCGGGATGCACGAGCAGTCGCACGACCCGAACGCTTCCCTGCCGTACGCCTCGAGCCTGTGCGGGGCGTGCTACGACGCCTGCCCGGTCAAGATCGATATCCCGTCGCTGCTGGTGGAGCTGCGTCATCAGCACGTCGAGCAGGCCCCGCCGCGCGGGGAGGCTGCGGTGATGAAGGCCGCGTCGCTGGCGATGTCCTCGGCGAAGCGGTTCACCACCGCGCAACGCGCCGCCCGGCTGGGACGGGTGCTCGGCGGTGCGGACGGGCGGATCAGCAGCCTGCCGCCGCCGTTGAACGCCTGGACCGGTTCGCGCGATCTGCCCGCCCCGCCGCGGCAGACCTTCCGCGAGTGGTGGGACTCCGCCGAGGGCCGCGGCACGATCGACGAGGCCCGCCGCGAGTCGCGGGGAGGTGCCCAGTGAATTCCCGCGAAACCGTGCTCAGCCGGATCCGCGGCGCGCTCGAGCTGGCGCCGGCCGAACCGGTCGAGGTCCCCCGCGACTACCGGCGCGGCCGCAGCTTGCCCGTCGAGCAGCGGCTGGAGCTGCTCGAGGACCGGCTCGTCGACTACAAGGCCGCGGTGCACCGCTGCACCGCGGACGAGACAGCCGCGACCATCGCGGCCGCACTGCACGCGCGCGGTGCCGGTCGCGTCGGAATCCCGGCCGGGCTGGCGCGTTCGTGGCTGGCCGAGTTCGCCGGCGAGGTCGAAGTCGACACCTCCGGGCCTGCGGCGCAGCTCAACCGGTTCGACGGGGTCGTGACGTCCTCGGCGGTGACCTGCGCGGAAACCGGCACGATCTTCCTGGACGGCACGGCCGAGCAGGGGCGCCGCGCGCTGAGCCTGGTGCCGGACCTGCACGTGTGCGTCGTGGACGCGTCCTCGGTGGTGGCCGGGGTGCCCGAAGCGGTCGCGCTGCTGGTGCCGGAACGTCCGACGACGCTGATCAGCGGCCCGTCGGCCACCTCGGACATCGAGCTCGACCGGGTCGAAGGCGTGCACGGCCCGCGCACCCTGGAGGTCGTGATCCGCACCGACGTCTGAGGAGTTCTCCCGCTCGACCTGCCTCTCGCGGACCGCCTGGCGCGAGCCCACCGGCGGTGCGGAAAATCGGCTCGGCCGGTCGGCTCCGGCCGAGCCGACTCCGGGTCCACCGGTTTCGACGTCGATCATCGAGTGGCGAACTTCGCCGGGTCGAATGCGAACACCCGGTAGTCGCTGCCGCGGTGGTCGAACCGCCCGATCTCGCTCATGCCGTAGTGGCGGTGCACCGCGAGCGACTTCTCGTTCGCCGCCTGTACGAACGCCACACCTCGATCGAACCGGCCGGAGAGTTCCCGGCTGAGCCCGGCCAGCAGCATCGTCAGCACCCCGCGCCCCTGGAAACGCCGGTCCACCGCGGCCGGACCGTACAGGAAGAACCGCGTCGAGGCCGCCAGGTTCTGCCGGGCCGTGGCCACGGTCGGCACCGGCGGGCCACCGGTGACCACGTCCGGTTCGGTGGTCATGGCGAAACCGGCGAGCACGCCGCCGTCCTCGGCGACGAACACGCCGAGATCGGCCTGGAACCGGGCGAGCAGCTGCTCGTCCAAGGTGCCCTGCACGAAACCGCGCTCGGCCCGCTGCGCTGCAGACAGCTCGTCGCCGCGGGCGGCGTCCAGCAGCGAAAGGATCGCCGGGCGGTCGGCAGGGCCGGATCGGCGGACCGTGATCGTCATGGCGTTGCCCCTCCCGACGCTGATTCTGGACTTGTCCGGTGGAGCCGACCGGAAAGGGGTGGGTGCTCAGGTCGCACGCTGACGCATCCACCGCCGGACGGTCACCACGTGTCCACGCACGACCGGGTGCCGCCGTGTCCGCGCTCGGCGGTCAGCAGCGCGGTGATCCAGCGGCGCGACTCGGCCGGGTCGATGACGTCGTCGATCTCGAACGCGGACGCCACGTTGGTGGCCTTGCCGCGCTCGTACTCGGCGGCGACCATCTCGGCGAACCGCTGCCTGCGCGCCTCGGGATCGGTGATCGAGTCCAGTTCCTTGCGGTAGCCGAGCCGGACCGCGCCTTCCAGCCCCATCGGGCCGAACTCGCCGGTCGGCCACGCCACGATGAACCGCGGCCGCCCGAACCCGCCCGCGGCGATCGCCTGCGCACCGAGCCCGTAGCCCTTGCGCAGCACGATGGTCCCGAACGGCACCGCCAGGTTCGCGGCGTTGACGAAGATCCGGCTGACGTGGCGCACCGCGGCGGTCTTCTCGACTTCCGGGCCGACCATGAACCCCGGCGTGTCGCACAGCGACAGCACCGGCAACCCGTAGGCGTCGCACAGCTGCAGGAACCGGGCGATCTTGTCCGCGGCCGGGGAGTCGATCGCGCCGCCGAGGTGGGCGGGGTTGCTGGCGATCACGCCCAGCGGGCGCCCCTCGACCCGGGCCAGCGCGGTGATCGCGCCGTGGCCGAAGTCGCCGCGCAGCTCCAGCACCGAGTCCACATCGGCCAGCCCGTGCACGACCTGACGCATGTCGTAGACCCGCAGCCGGTTCTGCGGTATCGCGTGGCGCAGCGCGCGCTGGTCCGGCGCCTCCCAGTCGGCGAGGTCGCCTTGGAAGTAGGACAGGTATGTGCGTGCCAGCGCGACCGCGTCCGCGTCGTCGGCGGCCGCAACGTCGATCACTCCGTTGGCGCGCTGCACCTCGGCCGGGCCGACCTCGTCCGGGGAGAACTCGCCGAGCCCGCCGCCTTCGATCATCGCCGGGCCGCCCATCCCGATCGAGGATTCCGGTGTCGCGATCACCACGTCGCAGCAGCCCAGCAGCGCGGCGTTGCCCGCGAAGCAGCGGCCCGAGGCGATGCCCACCAGCGGAACCGTGCCGCTGAGCTGCGCGTACAGCGCGAACGCCGAGCTGTCGAGCCCGGTCACCCCGGCGCCGTCGGTGTCGCCGGGACGGCCACCGCCGCCTTCGGCGAACAGCACCACCGGCAGCCGCGAGCGCTCGGCCAGCTCGAACAGCCGGTCCTTCTTGGCGTGCCCGCGCTGGCCCTGGGTTCCGGCCAGCACCAGGTAGTCGTAGGACATCGCCACGACGCGGGAGCTCTCGCCGAACTCGTTGCCGCCGACCCTGCCCACTCCGGCGATCAGCCCGTCGGCCGGGGTGCGCTGCACCAGGTCCTCAACCGGGCGGCGAGTGCGTTGCGCGGCGATCGCCAACGCGCCGTACTCGACGAAACTGCCTTCGTCGCAGAGGTCGTCGATGTTCTCGCGGGCGGTGCGGCGCCCGGCCGCGTGCCGCCGCGCGACGGCTTCCGGGCGCGCGGCGTCCGCGGTGAACGCGCGGCGCTGCTGCAGTTCGGCGAGGTCCGGGCGCGGCCGGTCGAGATCCACCTCCGGCCCGGCGGAGTCCGGCCCGGTTTCCACCGCGCCCGGTGACAGCAGTGCCACCAATCGGCCCGCAGCGACCACGTCGCCGACCGCGACCAGCACGTCGGCCACGGTCCCGTCGGCGGTCGCGGGCACCGGGTGCTGCATCTTCATCGCTTCCAGTACCAAAAGCACCGTTCCTTCGGTGACCTGCTCGCCGGGTGCGCGGGTGAGCTCGGCGACCGTGCCCGAGATCGGCGCCGCCACCTCGAGTCCTTGCGCGGCAACGGTTGCCGGGTCCCGCCGCACACCGTCCAATTCGGACAGGACTTCGTCGACGAACGTGGTGTGCACCGGTCCCGCCAGGACCTCCTCGCGGGAGAGCAGGCTGCGCAGCAGCGCCCGGTTGGTGGCCACGCCGTCGATGTGGAACTCCCCCAGCGCCCGGTGCGCCTTGCGCATCGCCGCGGCCGGGTCGGTGTCGGAGGCGATGACCTTGGCCAGCGTCGAGTCGTAGCGCGGACCGATGCGGGCACCGGTGCAGCCGCAGCCGTCCACCCGCAAGCCCGGCCCGCCGGGCGGCTCGTAAGCGGTGAGCGTGCCGGTCGCGGGCAAGGCCTCGCCTCCCGCGGTGAGTTCTTCGGTGTTGACCCGCGCCTGCACGGCGCAGCCCCGCGGTTCGGGAGTGCGCACCAGCCCGACCTCGGCCAGCCGCGCACCGGCCGCGATGCGCAGCGCCACCTTGACCAGGTCGGTGCCGGTGACCTGCTCGGTGACGGTGTGCTCGACCTGCAGCCGCGGGTTGGCCTCCATGAAGTGCCAAGACCCGTCCGCGGCGATGAGGAACTCGAAGGTGCCCAGCCCGCGGTATCCGGCCTCGGCGGCCAGCGTCGCGGCGGCCTCGGAGAGTTCGTCGCGGACCCGTTCGGGCAGGTCGGGCGCCGGAGCGATCTCCACGAGCTTCTGCCTGCGCCGCTGCAGGCTGCAGTCGCGGTCACCGAGCACCACGACCGCACCGTCGCAGTCGGCGAGCACCTGCACCTCGACGTGCCGGGCGCGCGGCAGCAGCCGCTCGACGAACACCTCGCCGTCGCCGAACGCGGCGAGGGCCTCCGCACCGGCCTGCTCGAGCGCCGCGGCAAGGTCCTCGCCCGGTTCGACGACCCGCATCCCGCGCCCGCCACCACCGGCGACGGCCTTGACCAGGACCGCCGAACCGGCGGGCAGGCCCGCGCGGAACCGCTCGGCTTCACCTGCCGGGCAGCCGGACGGCACCGGGATGCCGAGCGTCTCGGCGAGCCGCCTCGCGCGGATCTTGTCGCCGAGCAGCTCCAGCGTCTCCGGTGCAGGACCGACCCAGGTCAGGCCCGCCCGCAGGCAGGCGCGGGCGAAATCGGCGTTCTCGGCGAGGAATCCGTAACCGGGGTGCACCGCGTCGCAGCCGGTGCGCCGCGCCGCCTCGAGCACCGCCGCGGCGTCGAGGTATCCCGCCGGGCCGCTTCCCGGCAGCGGCACCGAGCGGGCTGCCATGCGCACGTGCAACGCATCGGCATCGTCGGCGGCGTGCACGGCGACCGTGTCGAGCCCCGCCTCGTCGGCGGCGCGCAGCACGCGCACGGCGACCTCACCGCGATTGGCGACCAGCAACCTGTCCATCGACACCTTCCCACCACCCTGTGAGACCGACTGGTCGGTATGCGCGCGACGTTATGATCCGCGCCCCGCAAGGTCAACAGCCGCGCCGCAGCGCCCCACAGGGTTCGGTTCCATGTCGAACCGTCCGCGGCAGCCGCCTCAGCTGATCAGCCCGGCGCAGGTAAGCCAGATGTGTTCGCACGTCTCGGATGCCTTTTGCAGTTCCTCGCGGGATTCCTGCGAGGCGTGGTAAAAGGTCCGCTCGATCATCCAGCACAGGGCGCGCGCCATCGCTGAGGCTTGTTCGGGTTCGCTGCCGGCCTGGACGCCGGCCCGTTCCAGTGCGGCGGTGATGGCCGTGATGAACAAGTCTGCCGTGTGGCTCCACAGCTCGCCGATCTCCGGCACGGTCAACGACAGGTCGATCGCCGTGCGCATGACCAGGCCGTGCTCGTTCCACAGCTCGACGGTGCGCTGCATGGCTGCTGCGATGGCCTGGCGCGGGTCGTCGGCTTCGGCGGTGGCCCGGGACCGCTCCCACAGGTGCGCAACGGTCCGGGCCACGAGTGCCGTGACCACTTCTGGCTTGGAGCCGAAGTAGAAGTACAGGGCGCCGCGTGTGATGCCGGCGCCCTGGGCGATATCGCCGACGGTCATGGCGTCGTAGCCCTTTTGCGCCAGCAGGACTTCGCAGGTGTCCAGAATGGCCCGCTCCCGGACATCGCCCTTGCGTTCGGTGCTGCGCCGACTCCGCGCGGGGTGCTGGCCGGGCATCAGAGCGCAGCGCCCTCGGCGAAGTCGGTCGTACGGGAGAGCGTCTCCCATGCGCGGATGTCCTCATCCACGGCCGTGCGCGCGTCGGCGACCAGCCGCAGCGCGTCCGAGCCCAGGACCAGGTGAGCCGGCGGCTGCTCGACCGAAGCGATGTGCACGACGGCGTCCCCGGCTTTGGCCGGGTTGCCCAGCTGCTTCCCGCTCGCCTTCCGCCGCGCTTGCCGGATGGGGGTGAACAGCTCGTCGTAGTCGTCGACGGACTGCGCGGCGCGTGTCATGGACCGTCCGGCCCAGTCGGTGCGGAAGGAGCCGGGCTCGATCGCCGTCACCTGGATCCCGAACTGCGCGACCTCCTTGCCCAGTGCCTCGATGATGCCTTCCAGGGCGAACTTGCTGCCGCAGTAAGCGGACATGCCGGGCACTGCCATGAGCCCGCCCATGGAGGTGACGGCCATCAGGTGTCCACGGCGTCGCCGGCGCATGTGGGGCAGTGCCGCCTGCAGGGTCGCCACCGCCCCGAAGACGTTGACCTCGAACTGCCGCCGCACCTCGGCCAGTGGGGTTTCCTCGAAAACGCCCTCCAGGCCGTAGCCGGCGTTGGCGACGACGACATCCAACGGGCCGACGCTCTGCTCCACCTCCGCGACCAGGCTCGAGACGGCGTCGCCGTCGGTCACGTCCAGGATCCGGCCGTGCGCGCACCCGGGTTCGAGCCCTTCGAAAGCCTGCAGGTCCTGCTCGGAGCGGACCGTTCCGACGACGATGTGACCGGCGGCCAAGGCGGCCTCGGCGAACGCGCGCCCCAGGCCGGTGCTCACGCCGGTGATGAGCCACTTCTGCTTCTGCATCACTTCTCCACGGATGAGTCGGAAGGAACCGGACCGCTCCCTCACCGCAAACTCTACACCGTGTCGATTTTTATCGTCGCCATGCAGATTATGGTGGTCGGCACGGGCTGCTGCGGCCGGTTCTCCGGAGCCGCGTGGTTGCCGCCCGCGTCGGGGTGGGAACAGTGGTGGTGCAGGTCGGCGGCCTGCCGACGCGGACACGACGCAGACGAGGTGGCGCGATGAGCGAAACGATCGCGGGCGTGCAGATCCCGGACAGCGACTTGGCGCGGGAAGCGACCGAGCTGGTGCGCGAGTCCGCTGCGCCGCTGCTGTTCGACCACTCCCGGCGCGTGTTCCTGTGGGGATCGCTGCGCGGCGAGCAGCAGGGCCTGGGCTACGACCCGGAGCTGCTCTACGTCGGGGCGATGTTCCACGACCTCGGGCTGACCGAGCGGTTCCGGCGCACCGACCAGCGCTTCGAGATCGACGGCGCCGACCAGGCGCACCGTTTCCTGCGGGCGCACGGCATCGCCGACGAGCGGGCCGACCGGGTCTGGACTGGCATCGCCCTGCACACCACACCGGAGATACCGCTGCACATGGCCGCCGAGATCGCGCTGGTGACCCAAGGCGTGGAACTGGACGTGCTGGGCGTGGGCTACCACGCGGTCTCCGAGCAGCAACGCGAAGCCGTCGTGGCGGCTCACCCGCGCCCGGACTTCAAAAACCGCATCCTGGCCGCGTTCACCGAAGGCATCAAGGACCGCCCGGACACGACCTTCGGCAACGTCAAGGCCGACGTGCTCGAGCATTGCCTGCCCGGGTTCGAGCGCGGTGATTTCGTCGAAGTCATCAAAGGCTCCGACTGGCCGGAGTGACCGCGGCGATCATCCGGCTCAGCGCAGGGCGCCCACGCTGACTCGCAGCGGCCAGAAGTCGGCCTCGGCGCGGATCCCGGCCGCGCGGGTGCGCAACTGCTCGGCCTCGGCGGCGTCGGTGGCGCGCCCGGCCAACCGCTCCAGGTAGCCGGCGAAGTCCTGCTGCTGGTCCCGGTACCAGCCGATCTGCTGCTCGTGCAGCACGTCCGGGGCCAGCGTGCCGATGCGCTCCGGGTAGCTCTTGGCCAGCCGCCACGCCAACCTCGCGGCCCCGAGCGCGTCCCCGGCCGAGTCGTGCGCCTGCTCCAGCCGCACCTGGTAGTGCTCGCACAACGCCGCCAGCGTGCGCTTGCCCTTGCGGTACCGGTCGAGGTGCTTGTCCAGGCACATCGGGTCGACCACCGGGCCGGGCAGGGCGAACTCGCGGCCGTGGTGCCGCAACAGCTCGGCCGCCAGCAGCGACAGGTCGAACGAGGCGTTGAACGCGCACAGCGGCGTGCCCGCCGACCACACCTCGTCGAGGTGCTCGGCGATCTCGGCGACCACCTGCTCGGCCGGAATCCCCTTGTCGCGGGCGTGTTCGGTGCTGATGCCGTGCACCTCGGTCGCCGCGGGCGGGATCTCGACGCCGGGATCGGCCAGCCAGTCGCGCGACACCGGTTTCCGGCCGGGCGTGATCGTCACGACCGTGGCGGTCACGATCCGGTCGTTGGCGATGTCGGTGCCGGTGGTTTCCAGGTCGTAGGCCAGCAGCGGCCCGTCGGCCCACGACGGCGCAGGAGCGATCATCCGCGCACGGTATCGATCACGACCGTCGAAGTGGTGCGCGACCGGCCGGGATCAGCCCACTCGGCGCAGTGCCGGGGGCCTGGTTCGGGCGCGAATCCCCCGGTGGCGCAGCGCTATTCGGTGCGCGGAAGCGGTGGCAATGGCAGCGGCAATCCCGGCAGACCGTCGATGCTGGTTGCGATGTGCTCCTTCTTCTGGAAGTAGGTGTCGAGTGACTCGTCGTCGTCGCGCGCGAAGCGCGACGAGTGCAGCGTGCGGTCCTGGTCATAGGTCATGAACGGGACGGCGAACCCGCAGGTGTCGCGGATCTTCTCTGCGGTCACGACGACGATCGCGCGCAGGCCGTGCACGGTGGCGTCGATGTCCGGGAAATACCCCATCAGTTCCGCCCATCGCACGTCATCGCGGAATACCGGCTCTCCGCGGCCGTGCACGCGCACGATGTTGGGCGGACCGTCGAAGGCGCACCACATCAGGGTGATGCGGCCGTTCTCGCGCAGGTGGGCGATCGTCTCGGCGTTGCTGCCTGCGAAATCGAGGTAGGCGATGGTGCGTTCGTCGAGCACGGCGAACGAGCCGCTCAAACCTTTCGGAGAGATGTTGACGGTGCCGTTGCCGTCCAGGGGCGCAGTCGCGGTGAAGAAGATGTGCTGGGCCTCGATGAAGGTACGAACTTTACCGTCTATTCGCTCGTAGCTTTTTCCCATGGCTCGATTATCACGAGTCTTCGGTCCCCCTCCAATGCGATACGAGGCGGCGATCGCGCACCGAGGCGCCCGCGATGAGTTTCGCCCGCGACCGCGGTCCTTCCCGTGGGCCTGCAGGGAGGAGAACACGATGAGACAGATCGTTGCCGCCGAGCAGTGGCGCGCCGCGCACGAACGGCTGCTGGCCGAGGAGAAGGCCGCCACCCGCGCCCGGGACGCGCTGGCCGCCCGGCGCCGCCGGATGCCGATGCTCGAGGTGACCAAGCAGTACCGGCTGCGCGGCCCGGCGGGCATCGTGGGGCTGCCGGAGCTGTTCGACGGGCGGCGGCAGCTGATCGTCTACCGGCACATGCTGCAACCGGGCGATCCCGACCCGTGCTCGGGCTGCTCGATGTTCGCCGACAACATCGGCCACCTCGCGCACCTGCACGCCCGGGACACCTCGCTGGTGCTGGTCTCGGCCGCACCGTTCGACGAGATCGAGCGGTTCCGGACGCGGATGGGCTGGGAGCTGCCGTGGTTTTCGGCCGCCGGCAGCGACTTCGAAGCCGATTTCGACGTCGCCGACGGGTTCGGGCTCAACGTGTTCCTGCGCGAGGGCGAGCGGGTCTTCCGCACCTACTTCACCAGCGGCCGCGGGGTGGAGGCGCTCGGCAGCACCTGGACGTTGCTGGATCTGACCCCGCTGGGCAGGCAGGAGACCTGGGAGGACGCCCCGGAAGGGACGCCGCAGACGCCGCCGTACGAGTGGTGGCGGCTGCACGACGAATACGAGTGATCAGCGCTTTCCGCTCAACAGGCGGGTGAATCGGCGCCACCGGCTCATCGGGCGCGCGGGAGCGGGCTCGGTGGCCGGAGGCGGCGGGGTGCTGCGCTCCCCGCGCCAGCGCTCGACGACGTCGTCGACGCGGACCGTGCTCAGCGGCACCCGTGGCCCGGACGGGCTGCGCAGCCACTCCACGATGCGCCGGTTGAGGTCGCTGACCGTCTCGCGCACGGCCTGTTCGGTGGGCAGCTCCTGCACGGTCTCCGGCAACCGTTCGATCTCCTTGCGCAGCTGCAGCGGCGTCGGCAGCAGCGCCTCGCCGGAGAGCCCTTCGCGATCGATGTAGCCCTTGACCCACCACTGCTCCTCGAGCGGTTTGCCCGCGCCGGGCAGCGGTTCGCCCGCGCCGTCGAGGTCGTCGAACTCGCCGCGCTCGTGTGCGACGCGGATCTGCCGGTCGATCCACGACTCGAAGGTCATGCCGAGCGGTTTGCGTTCGGTCACAGCACGCTCCCCCGGGCGAGGCGGTGCGGCCCGTCGCGAGCAAGGCGCGGGCCCGGGCACTCCGAGGATAGCCGCCCGCCTGGTTCGGCGGACCCGGTGCGCGCCGCGTTTCGAGCCGGCCGCGCTTGGCCCGCGGGCGGCGCCTCGGTGCTGTTTCGCCAAGCGGCGGAGCCGCTCGCTGGTGGGCACCTGAGCGACCGGCTCCGCAACGCTTCCTGCCGGCGGCTCAGCCGCGGGTGCTTGCCAGCAGCTCGATGACCTCGGCGGTGGTGCCGGTTTCGCCGAGCTTCGGGAAGATCCGCCCGACGCTGTTGTCGTGCGCATCCGCGGCGAAGTCGGACATGGCGTCGGTGGCCAGCGTGACGTGGTAGCCGTGCTCGTGCGCGGCGCGGGCGGTGGATTCCACGCCCATGCTGGTGGCGATCCCGCCCAGCACGATCTGGGTGACGCCGCGGCGGCGCAGCTGCACGTCGAGGTCGGTGCCGTGGAACGCGCCCCAGTTGTGCTTGGTCACCACGATGTCCTCGGGGTTGCCCGCCACCTCATCGACGAGCACGTCCCAGCCCTCCGGCGCCGGGTGGGCGGCTCCTTCGGTGCGGCCCGGGGGCGCGTCGGCCCCGTCGGCGGCGAAGCTGACCCGCACCAGCACGACGGGCAGCCGGTTGGCGCGGAAGGCATCGGCGAGTTCGACGGAGCGGGCCACCACCTGCGCCGAGGTGTGCGGCTCGGCGGATCCGCCGACGATGCCGTGCTGCAGGTCGATCAGCACCAGCGCGGTGCGCTGGTCGAGCGTGCTCAAAGCCATGGATATCGCCTTTCTCGCCGGATCGCCGGTGATCGTGCACCCGCGGGGTGCCGCCCGGCGCCGCGGGGGGCACGTTGCGGGTCTGCCCTGCGCTGTCGGACGCGTGAACGGTTCGGCACCCGGAACTGCAAAAGTGATCTCCGCCCGGTACTACGGGTGATCGCGGGCGGGCCGCGCGGCCGGTGATCCACGCCTGTTGATCGTCACCGTCGGCGACCGGGCTCCGGGTGTGTCCGGGAACGCATCCCGCTTCCGGAGGCTTCCCAAGCAGTGATCGTCCCTGTTGAGGGCGCTGATGGTGACGGTGCGCGGTGAGTCGGCCACGTGCCAGGCCCAGCAGGGTGGTGCTTTACCGGTCCGTTACCGGTAGGGTCTGCTCCGCTGGTGGGGTCACCCACTGGTGAAAGTGGCCGTTTGCTCCCCGCAGAGTCGATACGGATGACGATTCAAGACGATCTTGTTCGCCCTTGGTTCCAGCCGGCGGTGCCGCCCGAGCAGCAGCCGGGCCGTCCGCGCCCCGACGCCGGGCCGGTGACCACTCGCTTCGCCGGTGAGCTGCCCCTGGACGCGGCACCGCGCCCGGACACCGGACTCGGGCGAGCCGGTCCGCCCGCACCTGCCGATCGGGTGGAAGTGACCCAGCCCTACATCCCCGCGATCCGCGAGGAACGGCCCGAGTTCGCCAAGCGGCTCAACCCGGACCCGTCCCCCGCACCGGCGCCCGGCGGCGCCCCGCCCGCCCCGCACCGGCCCGAGGCCCCGGCCACCGGCGGCACCGTCGCCGACCTGGCCCCGGTCTCCCCGCCGCAGCAGCCGGTGCGCCCGGAACAGCCCGCCATGCCCACACCGGCTCCCCAGCAGGGGCCGTCCACGCAGCGTGATCCGTCCACGCAGCGGGCTCCGGCGAAGCGCCGCAGCTTGGCCCGCCGCGTGGTGCGCCGCATCATCGGCCCGGACCTGCTGCGCAAGGACCCGCCGAAGAAGAAGGGCTGACCCGGCCCGGATACCGTCTTCGCGTGCCGAACCCCGACGCCGGGCGGCCCGCGGACGGCGTGCTGCCGCGCTCCGAGGTCGTCTCCCGCCTGCGCGCGGCCGGGTGCGTCTTCGCCGAGCAGGAGGCGGAGCTGTTGTGCTCCGCGGCAGGCGACGCAGCCGAGCTCGCCGACCTGCTGCAGCGCCGCGTGGCCGGATTGCCGCTGGAGCACCTGCTGGGCCATGCGCACTTCGCCGGGCGGCGGGTGGTGGTGCGCCCCGGGGTGTTCGTGCCGCGGCGGCGCACCGAGCTGCCCGCCACCCGCGCGCTGGAATTGGCCGGGCAGGCCGGGCAGCACCCGGTCGTGGTCGAGTTGTGCTGCGGCGCCGCGGCGGTGGCGGCCGTGGTCGCGGCGGGCGCACCGCACGCGCTGGTGCACGCGGCCGACATCGACGATGCCGCCGTGCGCTGTGCGCGGGAGAACCTCCCGGGCGGTCACGTGCACCACGGCGACCTCTACGCCGCACTGCCCGACGGTTTGCGCGGCCGGGTCGACGTGCTGGTGGCCAACGCGCCCTACGTGCCGACCGAGCGGATCGCGACCATGCCGCCCGAGGCCCGCGAGCACGAGCCGCGGGTGGCTCTCGACGGCGGCGCCGACGGGCTCTCGGTGCAGCGCCGCGTGGTGGCCGGCGCGCCGGAATGGTTGGCGCCGGGCGGGCACCTGCTCATCGAGACCAGCAGGCACCAGGCACCGCACACCGCCGAATGCGCCACCGCGCACGGTCTGCGTCCCGACATCGAACAGTGCGACGAGCTCGACGCCACCATGGTGCTCGGCCGCGCCTAAGCACCGTCCGCGTGCTCCCGCCGGATCCGCCTACGCTGGCCCTGACAGGCGAAAACATGCGCATGTCCGGGTCTCGCGATCTGGAAGGTGTTGCGGCAACGCAGGCGATGGCGCCTAGCCTGGCCGCAGCGCGGAGCCGATCTTGGCGCGGCCCTGTCCCGCGCCGCCCGACCACCCCTTTGCCGAAGGACACCGATGCCGCTGACCACCCGATCTCCCGCAGCCCCGCTGCTGGCCGACAGCGTGCGACCGGCCGAGGACGGGGTGCACCTGCTGGATCGCCGGGTGTTCCCGTTCGAGCACCGGTGGGTGCACGCCCGCAACCTCGAGCAGGTCGCCTGCGCGATCGAGCAGATGGTCACCCAGTCCAGCGGCCCGTACTTCGCCGCGCTGTGGGGCATGGTGCTGGCCGCCCGCGACGCCGCCGAACACCGTCCGGGCGAGTTCTCCCAGCGCCTGTCCGCCGCCGCCGACCGGCTCATCGCCACCCGGCCCACCAACGACCACCAGCGGCTGGCGGTGGCGTGGGTGCTCGGCGAGATCGACGCGGCCCGCGCCAGGGGCGAAGACTCGCCTGCCGAGCTGGCCGCGGCCGCGCTCGCCGGGGCGCGGGCCGGTGACGCCGACTACCGCGACCGCAGCCGCGCGATGGGCGAGGCGGCCGCGGCGCTGCTGCCCGACGACGGGGCGGTGCTCACGCACTGCTGGGGCGATCTGTACTTGACCGAGACGGTCGCCGCGGCGCAGCGGGCGGGCAAGCAGCTGCGGTTCTTCTGCACCGAAACCCGCCCGTACCTGCAGGGCGCGCGGCTGACCGCCGAGACGCTGGCCGAGATGGGCGTGGCGGCCACGCTGGTCACCGACGGGATGGGCGCGGCGCTGTTCAGCCAGGGCGAGGTCGACGCGCTGGTGACCGCCAGCGACCGGATCACCCTGGACGGACACGTGATCAACAAGGTGGGTACGTTGCAGCTGGCGGTGGCCGCGCACGCCTTCGGGGTACCGTTCCACGCGCTGTGCCACGGCCCGGACCCCGCGGCGGCCACGGGCGCCGACGTGCCGATCGAGCACCGCGACGGCGACGAGGTGCTGCACACCCTCGGGCAGCGCACGGCGAGCCGGCGGGTGCGCGGGCACTACCCGGCGTTCGACGTGACGCCGCCGCGGTTCGTGTCCACCGTGGTCACCGACCGCGGCCCGTTCGCCCCCGGTGAGCTGGCCGCCTACGCCGCGCAGGATCGACAGGAGGTTGTGTGAGCTCGCCGGTACCGGCCCGCTGGGTCGTGCTCGACATCGAAGGCACGCTGACCGCGACCAGCCAGGTTCACGAGGTGCTCTACGACTACGCCCGGCCGCGGCTGGGACCGTGGATCGACGCGCACCCGCAGGACCCGCAGGTGTCCTCGGCGGTGGCTCAGGTGCGCGACGAGGCCGGGCTCGCCGCCGACGCGGGCACGTCGCAGGTCGTGGCGGTGTTGCACGAGTGGATGGACGCCGACCGCAAAGCCACCCCGTTGAAGACGCTGCAGGGTCTGATCTGGCAGCGCGGCTACGCCGACAAGGAACTGCGCACCGAACTGTTCGCGGACGTGCCGGGGGCGTTGCTGCACTACCGCGAGCAGGGCGCGGGCCTGGCGGTGTTCTCGTCGGGTTCGGTGGCCGCGCAGGTCGCGTCGTTCTCCAACACCGATCACGGGGATCTGCGGGAGTTGTTCACCCACCACTTCGACACCGTCAACGCGGGCCCGAAACGCGAAGCCGCCTCGTACCGGGCGATGAGCGACGTGCTCGGCGAGCCGAGGCAGGTGCTGTTCGCCTCCGACGTGCCCGCCGAACTGGACGCGGCCGCCGAAGCCGGATGGCGCACGGTGGGCCTGGCACGGCCCGGCGAGCCCTACGCGGCGGCCGATTTCGGCACGCATCCGGCGGTGGCGACGTTCGGCGACATCAGCATCGAGGTGCCCGCATGAGCCCGGCGACCGCTGCCTCGCAGGTGAGCACGGCCGAGCTGCACCGCGCCGGGCAGGCGCTGGCCGCCGAGTCGGCCAGGTTCGCCGCGCTGGGCTGGATGCGCGGCACCTCCGGGAACCTGTCGGTGCGGCTGCGCGACGACCCGCTGCGGCTGGCGGTGACCACCAGCGGCCGGGACAAGGGCGAACTCGGCGCCGAGGATGTGGTCGTGGTCGATCAGGCCGGTGCGGCCGTACCGGACCAGCCGCGCCCGGACGTGCGCCCCTCGGCCGAAGCCGGGCTGCACGCGCGCATCGCGGCGCGTTCCGGCGCGGGCGCGGTGGTGCACGTGCACGTGCTGGCGCCGGTGCTGGCGGCCGAGCGCTGGCCGGACGGGGTCGTGCTGCGGGACCTGGAGATGCTCAAAGGACTCGGCCGCGCCGCCCACGACGACGAAATGCGGGTGCCGGTGGTGCCCAACAGCCAGGACATGGGGGTATTGGGCGCGGCGTTCGAAGCCGGCTTCGACGCGGCGACCCCGGCGTTGATCGTGGCCCGCCACGGGCTGTACGTGTGGGGCGGCGACCTCGCCGAGGCGCGGCACCGCGCCGAATGCCTGGAATGGCTGGTCTCGTTCGCGCTGGCCGCGGATCGTTGAGCGGCGACGAACGCCGAGCAGACCGGACCGATCGAAGGGAGAGCCGCGATGACGTTGCTGACCGTCTGGAACGACACCGACCCGCAGCAGGAGACCTTGCGCACCGAGGACGCCGGTGAGATCGCCGATGTGCTCAAGCAGCTCGGCGTGCGGTTCAACCGCTGGCAGCTGCAGGACCTGCCGGAGCTGCCGTCCTCCGAACAGGTCCTGGACGCCTACCGCGCCGAGGTGGACCGGGTCATCGACGCGGAGGGCTACATCAAGGTCGACGCGATCTCGATGAAACCCGAAGACACCCAGGAATGGCGGGACAAGGCGCGCGCCGCGCGGGAGAAGTTCCTGTCCGAGCACACCCACGACGATGACGAGGACCGCTTCTTCGCCCGCGGAGCAGGGGTTTTCTACCTGCACGTGGACGGCAAGGTCTACGCGGTGCTGTGCGAGGCCGGCGATCTGCTCAGCGTGCCCGCGTACACCACGCACTGGTTCGACATGGGCACCAGCCCCGACTTCGTCTCGATCCGGTTCTTCCACGACGACGACGGCTGGATCGGCGAATTCCTCAACACCGACACCGCCGAGAAGTTCCCCAGCTTCGACAAGCTGATGGCCTCCCGCGGCTGACACCCCGGGTTCGCCGGTGGCCGCACCCGCGGGTGCGGCCACCTTTTCGCGGGTGTTCGCGTCGCCCGCTACGCCATCGGCAGCCGGTCGCTGCTGGCCGAACCGTCGCGCGCAGCTCGGGATACGGGCAGGGCGGGCTGTGATCGACCGCGCCACCCGGAGACGATCCGGGGCGTACGACGGGTCAGCGTGCTGATTCGTCGAGGGCGAGCAGGGATTCCGCGTCGAGTTCCCAGTCCTCGACGTCGGCGAGCCCGCCGTCGAGTGGGACGAAGCGGTCGTCGAGCGGTGCGCCGGCGCGCACCCGCTCCGGCCAGTTGCGGTTGGCCAGCCCCGACTGTCCGAGCGCGACGAGGTCGGCCGGGCCCTGCTCGAGCAGGACGCCCGCTTCGTCGGGGGTGTCGATGTGGCCGTTGGCGATGACGGTGGCGTCGGTGAACTGGCCGGCCAGCGCCGCCAGCGGCCGCGGATCGTCGGCGAACGCCGGTGCCGAGGCGATGTGCTCGGTGGTGTGGACGTAGTCGAGCCCGGCCCCGTCCAGCTCGGTGAAGATCGCCTCGGCCTCGTCGGCTCCGCCGGCCCACTTGTGCGCGGAGTCGCTGACCTTGCCCTGCGAGATGCGCACGCCGACGACGAAGTCCGCGCCCACGGCCTCGCGGACGGCCCGGCAGACCTCGGCGGTGAGCCGCACCCGGTTGCGCGGCGAGCCGCCGTACTCGTCGTCGCGGTCGTTGAGGTAGTCGGTGAGGAACGCGTCCAGGAGGTAGCCGTTGGCGCCGTGCAGCTCCACGCCGTCGAAGCCGGCCTCGCGGGCGCGCAGCGCCGAGTCGACGAAGGCCTGGCGGACCTCGCCGATGTCGGCGATGGTCATCGCGGACGGGACGGGGAAAGGCCCGGATCCGCGGTAGAACGGCAGCTGTTCGCCGCGCGCGGGCTTGTCGGTGGGGCCGAGCGGCCCCAGTCCGAATGCGTTGCCCTGGACCTGCGGTCCGGCATGCATGAGCTGGGCGATGATGGTCGACCCCTCGCCGCGCACGGCCTCGGTGACCGGGCGCCACGACTGCACGTGCGCGTCGGTGGCGATGCCGGGCTGGCCGAAGTAGCCGGCGCTGTGCGCGGTGTCGATGTAGAGCCCCTCGGTGATCAGCGCGGCGAACCCGCCGGCCGCGAAGATGCGGTAGTACTCCCGGATGCGGTCGGAGACCGTGCCGTCCGGTGCTGCGCTCACCCGCGTCATGGGGGCCAGCGCGGTGCGGTTGCGCAATTCGACGCTGCCGAGCTGGTAAGGCTCGAACAGCCGCGCACGGGTGCTGGTCGACATACCGCCTGCTGTCTCCTTCCCGGGAGGTTCGGGGCCGTCCTGCGGAGCAGGCGCGGACTGGGCATCGTTCGCTTCAGTTCGGCAAAACGCGCCAGCCGCGCCGAGTTGTACGATCGCTGTCGTACCAACCGCGCAACGACGGGACGGCTTGTACGAATTCCGTCGTACAATGTGGGCATGGTCACCACGCGGCACCAGCGCGGCGCTCGAAAGATGCTGCCCCGTCCGGATCTGGGCGAGGTTCGGGTGGATCAGGTGCTGCGCGCGCTCGGCGAACCGGTCCGGTTGGAGATCGTCCGCGCGCTGGCGCGCGCGGAGCAGCCGATGAGCTGCGGGGCTTTCGGGCTCACCGTGTCCAAGTCGACCTCGACGCACCACTTCAAAGTGCTGCGCGACAGCGGCATCATCGCCCAGTACGACGAGGGCACGGCGCGCTACAGCGAACTGCGCACCGCCGAGCTGCAACGACACTTCCCCGGCCTGCTGACTGCCGTGCTCGCGGCCGAGTAGCGCTGCCGGGCGCCGAGACGCCCCGGCAGGCTGCCGCGAACGCACGACCTCGGCTCAGCAACAGACGAGTTCACACGCGCGATGACCGGCATCAACGATCTCGCTGATCCGTTCTCGATCGGCAGCGCCGAGGGCCCACCGGATCGCGCCATGTTCGACGCCGCGAACGCGGCGAACCGGCCGACCGGCGCAGTCGTGCTCGCTGTCGGCCGGCACCGGGCGCCTGCGTCGCCGGTAACCTCGCCCGGGCAGGTCGCGGCGGGACCTGCTGCCGACAAGACCCTCGGTCAGGCGGCTTGGTTCTCGATGATGTCGGCGCCTGCGATGGGGCCGCCCGCGCCGCGCACGTGTTCGCGCATCTCGGCGAGGTTGTCGCGGACCTGCTCGTCGGCGGCGAGCTGCTCGACGGCCGCGCGCAGCCGGTCGGCGTCGAGCAGGTTCTCGTCCAGGCGCTTGCCGAGGCCGAGTTCGGCGACGCGGTCGGCGTTGGCCTCCTGCTCGGGCATTTGCGGCAGCCCGAGCTGCGGCACCCCGTAGTACAGCGCCTCCATCGTCGAGCCCATCCCGTTGTGCGTGATGAACGCCGAAGCGCGCCGCAGCACCCCGGGCTGCGGGAACGACGGGCGGATGTCGATGTTGCCGGGGATGGTGCCCAGCTCGGAGGCCTCGACGGTGCCGCCGATGGACATCGCCACCTGCCAGCGGCTGTCGGCGAACGCCTCCAGGCACAGCCGGTAGAAGTCCGGGCGGTGGTTGAACGCGGTGCCCAGCGAGACGAACAGCAGCGGGGCCTGCTCGTCGGCCGGGTGGTAGTCCTGCTCGGCGCGGCGGCCCAGGCAGGGGCCGATGAAGTGGTAGCGCTCGTCGAAGGTTTCGGCGGCCGGTTGCAGGCGGTTCGGCAGGAACACCAGGTTCACCGGCGCGGGCTCGCTGCGCATCGACATCAGCTCGGTGCGGACCCCGAAGCGCTCGCCCAGCGCGGCGAACTCCTGCTGGCTCTGCTGCATCCGCGGATCGGTGAAGTCGACGTGCTGGGCCATCCGGTCGTGCAAGTCGAAGTGCTCGTTGGCGGCGAAGCTGGGCAGCAGCGCCACGTCGCGGGTGCCGAGCTTGTCGGCGAGCATTCGCCCGACCACGCTCATCATGTCGGTGCAGATCACCTCCGGCGGGTCGGCGCGGAAATGCTCCTGAAGCACCGGGAACGCATCGGTGACCTGGTCGCGCATGAAGCTCATCATCGACAGCAGCGTCTCGATCGACATCGCGCGGTTCTGCACCAGCGAGACGTCCGGCAGCTGCGAAGGCATCCGCACCGGCGCGGCACCGGCGGCCTCGACGGTCTCCAGCATGGTCTCGCCGGTGGCGTAGCTGACCCGGTGCCCGCGCCGGGTGAGTTCGTCGACCAGCGGCAGCGTCGGGTTGATGTGCCCGTGGGCCGGGACCGAGACCATGGCGATGTGCTTTTTCACGACTCCCCTTCGCGCTGTCGATGCGGGACTGCCCTGCCATGATTCTGCCCGCCGCGCGGGGCGCGGTGTGTCCGCGATCCGGTTTTGCGGCGATGCTCACGATCGCGCTGCGGCACTCGACGCACGCGCGGAGCTGCCCTCTCGACGGGGTCCTGATCGCAGCGACGGCACCAGTTCGGGCACAAAGTCCCGAGTCACCGCCCGGCCGCGGCGGGAACGCCCGGTGGCGCAGGCGAGACGTTCGCCTGCGGATGCCCGAGGCAGGAAGGACTCCGACCATGCCGATGATCACCACCCGCGACGGAACCGGCATCTTCTACAAGGATTGGGGAGCCGGCCCGCCGGTCGTGTTCAGCCACGGCTGGCCGCTCAACGCCGACGCGTGGGACGAGCAGCTGAACCTGGTCGCCTCGCACGGATTCCGCGCCATCGCGCACGACCGGCGCGGGCACGGGCGTTCCGGGCAGCCGTGGCGCGGCCACGACATGGACACCTACGCCGACGATCTCTCCGCGCTGCTGGACTCGCTGGATCTGCGGGAAGCGGTGCTGGTCGGGCATTCCACCGGCGGCGGCGAGATCGCCCGCTACATCGGCAGGCACGGCGGTTCCCGGGTGGCCAAGGCGGTGCTGCTGGGTGCGGTGCCGCCGCTGATGCTGCGCACGCCGAACAACCCGGAGGGCACGCCGATGGAGGTCTTCGACGACATCCGCAAGAGCGTGCGCGGGGACCGTTCGCAGTTCCTCTGGGACTTCTCCGCGTCCTTCTACGGCGCCGACCGGGCGGGTTCGACGATCACCCACGGGGCGCGCAGCGCGTTCTGGCTGATGGGGATGCAGGTCGCGATCAACGCGGCGCTGGAGTGCGTGGCGGCGTTCTCCGAGACCGACTTCACCGACGATCTGCGCCGCTTCGAGATGCCCACGCTGGTCGCGCACGGCGACGACGACCAGATCGTGCCGATCCAGGCCGCGGCGAACAAGTCCGCCCAGTTGATCCCGCATGCGACGTTGCAGGTGTATTCCGGGGCGCCGCACGGGCTGGCGGGGTCGTACCGGGACGCGTTCGAGCGCGACCTGCTGAGCTTTTTGACCTCCCGCGTCGCGGAACCGGCCACCACCGGCTGAGCCCGTTGTGCCGTCGGTGAACGCCCACCGGTGCCGCGCGCGTGCCGTGGCAGGGTCGGTTCCATGCGAGTTCTGGTGCTGGGCGGCACGCGGTTCCTCGGCCGCCGGGTGACCGAGCGGCTGCACGCGCGGGGGGACGAGGTGCTGCTGGTGCACCGCGGCAGGCACGAACCGCACCCGTGGCTACCGGTGGCGCACTTGCGCACCGATCGCCGCGAGCTGGCCGCGCGCGCCGAGCGGGTGCGCGAGTTCGCCCCGCAGGCCGTGGTGGACACCAGCGCGCTGACCGGGTCCGATGTGGACGCGGTGCTGCCGGTGCTGCCGCGGGTTCCGGCGGTGGTGCTCTCCAGCCAGGACGTCTACGAAGCGTTCGCGGCGTTGCGGGCCGGTCGCCACCACAGCGACGGGCCGTTGACCGAGGACTCGCCGGTGCGCGCCGAGCGCTACCCGTACCGCGGTCTCGGGTACGACTCGGTGCCCGAGGACTACGAGAAGCTGGATGTGGAGCAGCGGTGGCTGGCCCGCGGCGCGGTGGTGCTGCGGTTGCCGTTGAGCTACGGCCCGCACGATTGGCAGCGCCGCGAGGACGTCGTGCTGCGGCGGCTGCGGGCCGGTCGCCGCAGCATTCCGGTGGGTCCGGGTGAGTTGCTGTGGACGCGAGGTCACGTCGAGGACCTGGCGACCGGTGTGCTCGCGGCGCTGGATCGGCGCGCCGCGGACGGGATGGTGCTCAACCTCGGCGAGACCGGCACGCCGCCGCTGCGGCAGTGGTTCGAGCAGATCGTGGCCGCGGCAGGCTCGGACGCCCGGCTGGTGCGCGTCGCCGACGAGGTGTTGCCGCCGGATGTGGCGCTGACCGCGCAGCAGCCGCAACACCTGCTCGTCTCGGTCGAACGCGCCCGCGCCGTGCTGGGCTGGAACCCGGGTGAACCGGCGACGCGGGTCGCCGAGTCGGTGCGCTGGCACCTGGCGCACCCGCCCGATACGACCTGGACCGACGCCGACACCGCTGCCGACGAGGCCGCGCTGGCGCACCGCTGATCCCGGTTCGGCCCGGAGACGCCAACTCATTGGAGACGCCCCGAGGCGCGGATCAAGATCGTCTCAAATCGAAATCCCCGATGGGCGCTTCGGGCGACGCCGGGCGGCCTGTCGGTCGAGGTGCTCGGCGTCGACGATCCTCGGCGATTTCCTGCAGCAGCTGCACGAGCTGTCCCTGCCCGGTGCCGCCGGAGCGCCACCGGTCGTGCCGGTTCCGCCCGCCTCGCGGGACTGGGGAGGTTCCCTGGGCGAGGAGCAGCGGATCAGCGTGCAGTGCAACGACAGCAGCAACCCCCGCGACCCTGGGCGTGGTCGGACTACGCGCGGCGGGCCGACGGGGTCGGGCGCGGCGCTCGCGGTCACAGCGCCTGCATCGACGGGGCGTTGAACGTCTACTCCAGCGACGGCGCACTGCCCGCCGAGGGCACGGTCTGCGAGCCGGACCGGGGCCCGTTCGACCCGATGCCCTAGGCGGATTGCCGTTCGCCGCCGGCGTTTTCGGCGTCGCTGGTCCGCTTCATCGACCGGGTCAACGCACTGGTCAACGCCTGGTACCCGACCGGGCTCAGCCGGGCGAGCGCGTCGCCGAGGTAGGCGTCGGCTCCGACCAGCACCCTGCCGCGGTCCTTGCGGACCGCGCGCACGACCTTGTCGGCGACCTGCTCCGGGGTGGTGCGCACCCACCGGTCGACGACGTCGCCGAGCGCGGCCGCGTCACCGTCCCCGGCGGCCTGGCCGGAGCGCACGAAGTCGGTGCGCACGAATCCGGGGTGGACCACGGTCGCACCGACGCGGTGCCCGGCCACGCGCATCTCCTGGCGGACCGATTCGGTCAGCGCGCGCACGTAAGCCTTGCCCGCGCAGTAGGCCGATTGGGCCGGTACTCCCAGCAGCCCGAACAGGCTGGAGATGTTGACCAGGTGCCCGTCGCCGGAGTCGACCAGTTCCGGCAGGAACGCCCGGGTGCCGTGCAGCACCCCGTTGACGTTGATGCCGTGGATCCAGTCCAGCTGCTGCCACGACAGGTCGACGAGGTCGCCGATCGCGGCCACCCCGGCATTGTTGATCATGACGTTGGCCGGGCCCAGGTCGGACCGCACCTGCCGCGCGTGCTCGGCGACCGCGTCGCGGTCGGTCACGTCCAGCGCGTAGCAGCGCGCGCCGTCCTCGCCGCACGCCTGCCGGGCGGTCTCCCTGGCGGCCGCGGGGTCCACATCGGACAGCGCGAGCACCGCGCCCGCCGCGGCGAACCGCTGCGCCAGCGCACGGCCGATGCCGCCGCCCGCCCCGGTGATCACGACTACTTTTCCGGTCAGCTGCCGCACGATTCTCGTCGCCTCCTGGTCAGTGGGAACGATCGGGGAGGTCAGGCCGGGGTGCTCGCCCGCTCGCGGCGGCGCAGCGCGACCGGTGCGCCGTCGGTCGGGAACGGCAGCGAGTTGTAGTTCAGCGGCATCTCGTAGGCGGGGTCGACGGTCCAGGTGAACCGGCGCAGCAGCTGCGTCATGATCGCCTTGACCTCCATGGTCCCGAAGTACATGCCGATGCACTTGTGCACGCCGCCGCCGAAGGGCTGCCAGGCGAAGCGGTGGTTGCGGTCCTCCCGCCGCGGTTCGGCGAACCGGTCCGGGTCGAACCGCGCCGGCTCGGTCCAGACCTGCGGATCGTGGTGGACCTGGTGGGAGGCGACCGCGACCGGAGTCCCCGCGGGCAGGTGGTGCCCGCAGACCTCGGTCTCGGCCACGGTCTGGCGCATCAGCGATGGGACCGGGGTCACCAGCCGCAGCGACTCCTTCATCACCAGATCCAGCGCTTCGAGCCCGTCGAGTTCCTCGCGGCTGGGATTGTCCGAGCTGAGCCCGTCGGCCTCGGCGCGGCAGCGCTGCTGCCACTCCGGGTGCCTGCCGAGGAAGCTGACCATGCTGGTCGCGGTGATCGTGGAGGTGTCGTGCGCGGCCATCAGCAGGAACACCATGTGGTCGACGACCTCGTCGTCGGTGAACCGCGCCCCGTCGTCGTCGGAGGCGGTGCACAGCTGGGAGAACAGGTCCTCGCCTGCCGAGTCCTCGGCGCGGCGCCGGGCGACCTGCGGGCGCAGCACCTGTTCCAGCAGCGCCCGCCCGCGCAGGCCGCGCCGCCACCGGGTGCCCGGCAACGGCAGGCGCACCAGCGACGTAGCGGCCTGCACGCAACCGATGAACGCCTGGTTGACCTCCTGCTTGCGCCGTCCGAAGTCCACTCCGCCCATGAAGATGTCGCTGGCGAGGTCGAGCGTGAGCGCTTTCAGCGCGGTGTAGACGGGGAAGTCCGCGCGCGGTGACCACTGCTCGACCCCGCCGGCGATGGCGCCGTGCAGTTCGGCGAGGTAGCTGCGCAGCCGGTCGTTGGTGAACGCCTGCTGCAGGATGCGCCGGTGCGCGAGGTGGTCGTCGAAGTCGCGCAGCATCAGCCCGCCGTCGAAGAACGGCCCGATCAGCCGGCGCCAACCGGGACCGTTGGCGAAGGCCTTGTCCCGGTTCTGCAGCGCGGTGCCGGTCGCCTCCGGCCCGAGCAGCAGCACCGTGCGGGTGCCGAACGCGCTGAACCAGGACACCGGGCCGTACTGCTCGTAGCGCTTGCGGTGGAACGCCAACGGGTCGCTGGTCGCCTGGAGCGCGTAGCCGAGCACGGGCGGTCCCGCATCACCGCGCACGGGTCGCAACCCGGCATCCGCGCGGTCCGCGGGCACCGTGTCGAGCACGCTGCTTCGTCGCTGCATGGCGAGCACCTCTCGTCGTCTTTGACAAGGTTGCTGACAACGTACGTTGTCAAAAATGGGTGCGGCAAGAGCGATCGTCCGGCCGGAGCAGTCCCGGCCCGCACGCCCGGTGGCGGGCGCGATGTTCGCTACCCGGAAGCCACCGGAATGCGCCTGCCGGGTCGCAGTTTCCGGCCGCGGCGGCCTTCGAATATGTCGCGGAGTGCGCCCGAAAAGGCACCACCGATGCGGCGAGCTCGCTGTTAGCATCGCACCATGGAACCCGCGGAAAACGTGTCGGAATCCTGGGAGGAAAACGCCGAAGATTGGATCGCGTGGACCCGCGCTCCGGACAACGACGTGTTCTACCGGCATTTCCAGCAGCCCGCGTTCGCGCGACTCGTGCCGCGGCCGGGCCGGCGCACCGTGGAAATCGGCTGCGGAGAGGGCCGGGTGGGCCGCTGGCTGGCCGGGCGGGGCCACTCGGTCGCAGGCATCGACAGCTCCCCCACCCTCGTGCAAAGCGCGCGCGCCGCCGGCGGCTACGACGAACTGATCTGCGGCGACGCCGCCCACTTGCCCTGGGAGGACGGGTCGTTCGACGCAGCGGTCGCATTCATGGTCCTGCACGACATGCCCGTCATGCCGCAAGCGATCCGCGAACTGGCGCGCGTACTCGAATGCGGTTCGCCGTTGTGCATCGCCATCGTGCATCCGATCAATCGGCCGCCCGAGCAGCTGGCCGACTACTTCACCGAACACCGGATCAGCGACGAGGTCGCCCAGAACGGTCTGCGGATGAACTTCGTCGGAATCAACCGGCCGTTCGAGGACTACGCGCGAGAACTGTGCGAGGCGGGTTTCGTCATCGAAGCGCTGCACGAACCGCGCCCGGATCCGGCCGCGATCGAAGCCGCCCCCGCCCTCGCCGCCGCGACGCGGAGCCCGTTCTTCCTGCACCTGCGCTGCCGCCTCTTCGGGCAACGATAGCGATCAGCGAAGATCCGTGTCGCTGACGCGAGGGATCACTCCGAAGATCCGTTTTTCCGACCGGTGACGAGCGCGAAGGTCAGCAGTTCGCCACGGTCGGTGTCGAGCATGGGTATCTCCGCGCGGGAGTGTTGCCTGACGAGCTCGTCGGGAGAATGTTCGGCACAGACCTCGCACCACAGCTTCCAGTCGAGCCAGCCATCGGATTGCGCGCGGCTTGCAGTGACCTCGACCAGTCCGGTCTGCTCCCACTCGAAGCGCCACCACTCGGGTGTGTGAAAGGCCAGGATCTCCCAGCCCACCCCGGATCGTAGATGCGCCGGGGCACCACCGAGTTCGCGCAATTCGCGGTGCAGTGACGGCACGGCGATCGACAGCTGACCGCCTGGCTTGAGGAACCGGCTGAGGTAGCCGAGGTAGAGATCATCGGTGCCGAAGTAGTGGTAGCTGTCCACGGACAGGACCGCATCGAACTGTTCCGGTTCGAACGGCAGGTCATGCGCTTCGGCACGCACGGCGTGGACCTGGTCGCCGACTCCTGCCTGATCGAATCGCGCGGCGTTGTCCTCGGCCGGGAACCACAGTTCCGATGCCCACACTTCGACGCCGTACTCGCGCGCCAGGAAGATCGAGGTCATGCCCGTTCCACAGCCGAGATCGAGGACCTTCATCCCGGGCCGGAAGGTGCAGTCCCGACTGAGGTCCTCGAGCAGCCACAGCGGGTTCGGACCCATGCAGTTGTCGACCATCCACTGCGGATCGTAGGTCGCCGCACGCGGGTATTTATCAGGTATGACGAGTGCATCCAGCGAAGTCATTGCATCTTGGTAGCAGCCCGCCGCACGACCCGACAACGGAATTTCCCGTGCAGGACCCGGCAACTTGTCGGCTGGGCGAGATGAGGTGTGCGGCTGTTTACCGTCCGCAGCGAATGGCAAGCTGCGCGGCTCTCACCGAACTGTTCTTCCTTTGTCGGCCGGGCAGTTTCTCACGACTTTGCCCCAGCCCCGACGAGGAATCCTTTCTTCCTGCACCCGCGCAGCCGGTTGGCGGTCGATGCTCGCCAACCGTGCAGCCGAGCGCCGTTTCGATCCGCGCCGGTGCACCGCCACCTCCGGCTCGCCGCCCCGGGCGGTCACGCCGCTGCGGCCGCTCTCGGGGAGACTCTGCCCATGAGCACCCAGCGGGTCTGGAAAGGTGAAAGCGTTGCGCAGCGGCGCGCCGATCGGCGCAGCCGCCTGCTGACCGCGGGCACCAGACTGCTCGGCTCCGGCGGCGGTTCGGCCGTGACCGTGCGCGCGGTGTGCCGGGAAGCGGGCCTGACCGAGCGCTACTTCTACGAGGCGTTCACCGACCGCGACGAACTCGTCGTCACCGTCTACGACCGGGTCGCCGCGCAAACCCGCGAAGTCGTCGCCCGAGCCGTCGCCGACGAACCCGGCGACCTCGAAAGCCGCGCCCGCGCCACGGTCCAGGCACTGGTGGACTTCCTGGCCGAGGACCCGCACCGCGCCCGGATCCTGGTGGCCGAAGCCCTCGTCGACCCGGTACTGACCCGCGAAGGCATCCGGGTCGCACCCGAACTGTTCGGCCTGCTCGTCGACGAAGTCCTGCCCGCGCGGACCGCGGACGCGCGCGGGCGCACGCTGCTGGCCACCTCGCTGGCCGGTGGCATCGGCGCGACGATCCTGGCCTGGTGCGCAGGCGAACTCGACATCGGCCGCGACCACATGGTCGAACACGCCGTGACGTTGATCAGCACGATGGTCCGCGGCTCCACGACCGGTGAACATCCCTGATCAAACCCGGCAGCGGGCCGATTCGCCGGGTGTGCCTAGCACCCGCACGAGCGGGCGGCCTGCGACGTGCTGGATGCTCATCGCATGGATCAGCGCATCAGTCTCGTGACGCTCGGCGTGTCCGACCTCGCTCGAGCCCGCTCATTCTACGAGTCGCTCGGCTGGGGCGGGCCGCAGCAACCGAGCGATGAGATCTGCTTTTTTCAGACCGGTGGGATGGTCTTCGCGCTATGGACGGCGCTCGGCGGGCACGGCGCGCCCGGGATCGAACTCGCGCACAACGTCCGCTCGCCCGGGGAAGTCAGCGCCGTACTGGCCGAGGCCGAACGAGCAGGTGCCACCATCGTGCGCCCGGCCGCTCGTGCGGAGTGGGGCGGTACCTCCGGAGCCTTCGCCGACCCCGACGGCTACGTGTGGGAGGTCGCGCACAACCCGCACTGGACGCTCGCCGAAGACGGCAATGTCCACATCTAGCCATCCGGGCCGCGCCGTTTCGTGGATCGAATACCGGGCGAAGCGCGGCGGCGGGCCTCGGGCCAACCGCCATCAGCCCTTCACGCACACCACCTGCTTGAGGTGCGCGACGACCTCGACCAGGTCGGACTGGGCGCGCATCACCGCGTCGAGGTCCTTGTAGGCCGCCGGGATCTCGTCGACGACCCCGGAGTCCTTGCGGCACTCGACCCCGGCGGTCTGCGCGGCCAGGTCCGCCTCGGTGAACGCCTTGCGGGCCTTGTTCCGCGACATTCGCCGCCCGGCGCCGTGCGAGGCCGAGGTGAACGACTCCTGGTTGCCGAGCCCGCGCACGATGAACGAGCCGGTGCCCATGCTGCCCGGGATGATCCCCAGCTCGCCGCTGCCCGCGCGGATCGCGCCCTTGCGGGTCACCAGCACATCCACCCCGCCGTAGGACTCCTCGGCGACGTAGTTGTGGTGGCACGAGATCGGCTCGTCGAACCCGGTGCCCGGCACCACCGACGACAACGCCCGCCGCACCAGCCCGAGCATCACCGCCCGGTTGCGCCGGGCGTACTCCTGGGCCCAGAACAGGTCGCGGCGGTAGGCCGCCATCTGCGGCGTGCCGGAGACGAACACCGCCAGGTCGCGATCGGGCAGATCAGCGTTGTGCGGCAACGACTTCGCCACCTCGATGTGCCGCTCGGCGAGCTCCTTGCCGATGTTGCGCGAACCGGAGTGCAGCATCAGCCACACCCGGCCCGCGTCCGCACCGCCCTGCTCCAGGCACACCTCGATGAAGTGGTTCCCGCCGCCGAGGCTGCCCAGCTGCCGCAGCGCCCGATCGCGCCTGTCCCGCACCCCCTCGTGCAGCTCGTCGAACCGCCGCCAGAACCGTTCGAAACCGGGCTCACCGGCCACCGAGGTGTCCACCGGATCGCCGTGCATCGCGAAACCCACCGGCACCGCCTGCTCGATCCGCCGCCGCAACCGGCCCAGATCGTCCGGCAGGTCCGCCGCCGACAGCGACGTGCGCACCGCGCTCATCCCGCAGCCGATGTCCACGCCCACCGCCGAAGGCGAAACCGCATCCCGCATCGCGATCACGCTGCCGACCGTCGCGCCCTTGCCCAGGTGCACGTCCGGCATCACCGCCAGCCCGTGCACCCACGGCAGGTCCGCGATGTTGCGCAGCTGCGCCATCGCCGCGTCCTCGACCTCGCGCGGGTCCGCCCACATCCGGATGGGCACACCGGCGCCCTCGACGAGCCGATGCACGGGGACCACCTCCTCACCACACGGCGCAGGCCCCCAACCGTGCACCGCGCGACGGCGAAACGCCCGCACCGGCAAACCAGCCTGCACGCACGGGCGTTCATCGACGAGTCCGGCACGTCAGCACACCGGACGGGACGGGCCGTCATCACCGGTGGCGCGGCGCACCCGCCCGCGACCCTCGGCGCTCCCCCGAGCGCGGCCCGACCCAACGATCATGACCGGCGCCCGGCCACCCGGGCAACGGGATTTCCGCGGCTACGGCGATCGCCGGAACCGGGTGGTCAACGTGTGCGCCTTCGCAGGACCCGAGACCCGCCAGCACTGCCACCACCGATCCGGACCCTCGACGCCGAACTCGCCGCGGTAGAGGTCGTCCCGGCAAGGATGGCTCGCCTGCCAACGACCCGTGCGCAGATCCAGGTCGTGGAAGAAATCGCCGTAGTCGAACCACACCTGCGCCTGCCCCGGCCCGATCACCTGGTAGTGCAGCGTGCGCTGCGCAGGCCCGCGATGCGCACCCAGTTCGAGCACCCCGTCCTCGCGGTAGACCAGCAGATCGCCGGGCTCCGCGGTGAACTCCGCCCGGCCGCTGAACTCCCCCAGCCGCCCACCGGCATCATCGGTGATCTCCCGGTGCAGCTCCCACCGGCCACCGAAGTAGGCGGCCACATCGGTGACCGCGAACCCCGGCTCGGTCACGCCGCACCGCCCGGGGCGCCCGTGGAACCGCCGACCACGGCATCCGAGGACTGCTGCTCGGACTCCTTCGGCGGCAGCAACGCCGACACGTCCGAACCGGTGTCGTTGATCTTCACCACGAACGGCCGCGTCTCGGTGTAGCGCACGACGCTCAACGAGCACGGATCCACCACGATCCGCTGGAAACCGTCCAGGTGCAGCCCCAACGCATCGGCCAGCACCGCCTTGATCACGTCCCCGTGCGAGCACGCCACCCACACCGCGTTCGGCCCGTGCTCGGCCGAGACCCGCGCGTCGTGCTCGCGCACCGCGGCCACCGCGCGGGCCTGCACCTGCGCGAGCCCCTCACCGCCCGGGAACACCGCCGCCGACGGGTGCTGCTGCACCACCGACCACAACTTCTCCTGGGTCAGCTCGGAAACCTTCCGGCTCGTCCAATCCCCGTAGTCCACTTCGGACAAGCCAGGTTCGGCGACCGGCGTCAACCCGCGCTCGCCCGCCAGCGCCCGCACGGTGTCCTGGCAGCGCTGCAACGGCGAAGCCACGATCGACGAGATCGGCACCTCGGCCAACCGCTTCGACAGCCCCGCGACCTGCGCGCTGCCCGCATCGTCCAAACCGACCCCGGGACTGCGCCCGGCCAGGATCCCGGAACCGTTCGCCGCCGACCGCGCGTGCCTGAGCAGGATGAGAGTCGCCACGAACGCGAGGGTAAGCCCCGCCGCACCGACCCCGGCACGACGGCCCCGCCGCAGCAGAACGGCCCGGCGCCGAAAAGGCACCGGGCCGTTCTGCAGGAGACCGCGATCAGGGCTGCATCACGCCGAACCCCAGCAGCGCGAACACCGCCAGCCCCAGCACGATCCGGTACCACACGAACAAGTACACGCTGTGCCGCTCCACGAACCGCAGCAGCCACGCGATGCAGGCATAACCGATCACACCCGCCACCAGCGTCGCCACGATCATCTGCGCACCCGTCGGCTGCAACCCCGGACCGCCGCTTTCGAACACCTCCGGGATCTCCGAGAGCCCCGCCGCGAACACCGCCGGAATCGCCAGCAGGAACGAGAACCGCACCGCGGTCGGCCGGGTCAACCCCAGCGCCAGCCCCGCAGTGATCGTCCCACCGGAACGCGACACCCCCGGCACCAGCGCCAACGACTGCGCCAAGCCCATCAGCGCACCATCCCGCAACGTCAACCGGTCCTGCGCGCGCTGCTGGCGCCCGAGCCACTCGGCCAGCCCCAGCAAAATCCCGAACAGCACCAGCGTCGCCCCGGTCACCCACAGGCTCCGCAACGCGCCCCGGATGTAGTCCTGGAACAGCACCCCGAGCACCCCGATCGGAAGGCTGCCCACGATCACGTACCAAGCCAGCCGGTAATCCTGCGTCCGGCGCACCTCGGCATCGACCAGACCGCGGAACCACGTCGCGATCAACCGCACGATGTCGGTGAAGAAATAGATCACCACGGCCAGCTCGGTACCGATCTGGGTCACCGCGGTGAACGACGC
Source organism: Saccharopolyspora galaxeae (assembly GCF_016526145.1). GTDB lineage: Bacteria > Actinomycetota > Actinomycetes > Mycobacteriales > Pseudonocardiaceae > Saccharopolyspora_C > Saccharopolyspora_C galaxeae. The sequence continues at coordinate 29,476 of NZ_JADDUE010000011.1, read as the reverse complement.
ACCAGCGTCATCCCCGAAGAACAACTGCGACACGATCCGCAGATGCCCGGACGACGAAATCGGCAGGAACTCCGTGAGCCCCTGCACAACGGCCAACACCATGGCCTGCAACCACGACAACGAAATCCACTCCAGCACGTCGAGAGGTGATCCGGTGCAGCGGCGGCACCGGCGCCTGGCTCCCCCTGTGACCGGAGATCTTGCAGCATCGCCAACCCCCGAACGGTGGCCCCCCGCGCAGTCGCCCCGCGTTCACCACGACGCCGCCGAATCGTGATCAACATCCGCCGCGGAACCGCTCACACCTCCGGATCGGACCGCCGATGCGGACCCCTCGGCGGCTCCGGCACGTTGAGCCCATAACGCACACCGAGCATCCGGATCGCGAAGCACACCGCCGCAGCCCCCAACGCCACACCGATCCCATAAACACCGGTGCGCACCGCCAGCACCGTCAACCCCGCCGCCACCATCGCCGGAATCGCATACAACTCACTGCGCAGCACACTCGGAATCCGGCGGATCAGCACATCCCGGATCGTGCCGCCCCCGACCGCCGTGATCACCCCAAGCAGCACCGCCTGCACACCACCGAACCCCAGCTGCAGCGCCTTGCTCGCCCCCAGCACCGCGAACACGCTCAACCCCACCGCATCCAGCACCGTGATCAACGGCAACAACCGGTGCAACGGCTTGCTCAACCCGAACGCCAACAACCCGCCGCACGCCGCCACCAGCAGGTACCGGCCATCGACGAACGTGGCGGGCGGCAACGAATCCAGGAACACGTCGCGCACCGTCCCGCCACCCATCCCGGTGATCATCCCCAACGTGACCACCCCGACGATGTCCAGCCGCGTCGCCCGCACCGCCGTCAACGCCCCATTCACCGCGAACGCGAACGTGCCGGTCAGGTCCAACGCGAGCAACAGCGGCGATTCGGCGACCATGCCCCATGCATACACAACGACCACCGGGCCGCACGGAGCCGGGACGCACCCGCGTCACCAGCATGATCACCACCGGCCGCGGCGCCGAAGGGAAACGACGCGCACCGCCACCCTGGCCCGCCCCCACCGACCGGTGACATGCTGGACGTTTCCCCATTCCACCAGGGGTGGCCGGTCCGGCAGCCGGAGACATCAGGAATCCTGGAGCGGTCACCGCCCGACAGCGGGCGCACCCACAAGGAGGTCCTCGTTGCGCCGACTGGTCGCCGTCTGCATCGCCGCCACCGCCGCGCTCACCGGCTGCGGCTCGGTCGGCACCGGCGACCCGCTGCAAGTCACCGACAAACTCGTCGCGGCAGGCCCCGCCGACTCACCCCCGCCGACGACCACACCGGCAGGCACCGTGCTGCCCGCACCCGCCAGCACCCACACCACCTTCGTGCCCGGCACGCTGGCCACCGTCCACGAGCGCACCGTGAAACTGCGCGACGTGCGCGAACCCGACCGGCCGCCCCGCACCGTCGAACTGCCCGCGCCGCCCGCCTCCCTGCAACCCACGCCCGACGGCAAACTGCTCGCCGCCGTGCCCGACGCGGACCTCGTCGCACGCATCGACCCGGCCACCGCCACCGCCGAACGGCTGCACTACCCCGGCGGCCCCATCGACGCCACCACCGCCCCCGGCGGCGGACTCGCCGTAGCCCTGCGCAACAGCGTCCTGCTACCCGGCGGAGCCCGCGCCGACGGCTTCCAGTCCCCCGCCCAACTGGTCACCACCGGCGGCCAACTGCACGTGCTCGACACCCTCAGCACCTCGCTGACCCCGCTCGACCCCGCCACCGGCGAAAAACAACCCGCCCTGCGCGCCGGAACCGGCGCCACCCGCGCCGTCGCCGACCGCTACGGACGAGTGCTCTCGCTGGACACCCGCGGCCAAGAGCTGCTGGCCTTCTCCACCAGCCCGCTGATCCTCAAACAGCGCTACCCCGTTCCCGGCACCCCCTACGGCCTGGCCTACGACCCGCACCGCGACCTGGCCTGGGTCACCCTGACCGCCACCAACGAACTCGTCGGCTACGACATCGCAGGCGGCGAACCGCAAGAGAAGCTGCGCCTGCCCACCGTCGACCAACCCGACTCGGTAGCCGTCGACCCCACCAGCGGAAACGTCTTCGTCGCCTCGGCGACCGGAGCAGGAATACAGGTGGTGAAGCCATGATCGAAAGCACCGACCCGGAAAGCGATCCCCGCCGCGCCCGGGCGCGGCAAGTGGCCACCGAAGGCGAATGGCACCGCGAAGGCGACTGGGAATACCGCCCGCTGCGCCTGCCGCCCGGGATCACCCGCCCGAGCGCGACCACCCAGCTGAGCATCCACGCCGAATTCGCCGGATGGGAACTGTCCCGCGTGCTGCTCTACTCCGACGGCACCCGCAAGGTCTGGCTGCGCCGCCGCACCACCACCCCCGGCGTGCCAGGCCTGCTGACCTGACCCGGCACGCCGCCGAAACGCCCGCGCCCGCTCACGGCACCCGGTGCGTCCAGCCCGGAGTGGCGAACTTCGACTCGATCAACCGCTGCGCCGCCGCCTCCTCGTCCTCGGTCACCGCACCGCCGGACAACCCGAACCGGCGCCGGAACCCGCCGGACAACCGCTCGATCACCGTCTCCCGCGCCAGCCCCGTCTGCCTGCGCAGCGGATCCACTCGCCGCACCGCACTGGTGATCCCCTTGTCCGAAAACTTCTCCTGCCCCGTGCGCAGCACCTCGCCCAACTTCGCCGCATCGACGTCGTAGGACATCGTCACGTGGTGCAGCACCGCACCGGCAACCCGCTTCTGCGCCGCACCACCGATCTTCCCGCCATCCGAGGCGATGTCGTTCAACGGCTCGTACCACACGTTCAAGCCCAACTCGCCCAGCACACCCAGCACCCAGTCGTCCAAGAAGGCGTAGGAATCCGCGAACGACATCCCCGCCACCAACGACTCCGGCACGTACAGCGAATACGTCACGGTGTTGCCCGGCTCCACGAACATCGCCCCACCGCCGGTGATCCGCCGCACCACCTGCACCCCGTGCCGATCCGCCCCGGCCAGATCCACCTCGTTGCGCACCGACTGGAAACTCCCGATGATCACCGCCGGATCCGACCACTCCCAGAACCGCAGCGTCGGCGACCGCCTGCCCGCAGCGACCTCCCCGGCCAACACCTCGTCCAACGCCATGTGCTGCAACGGCGTACGCGGACCGTCCCGCACCAGCCACCACTCGTGATCGAGCCAATCGCTCGCCCGAGTCACCGCCCGGCGCACCGCGACACCCACCGCCTCCGGCCCGAAACCGACCATCCGAGCCTCCGCGGGCAAACCGGCGCGCACCGCCACCGCCAGCTGCTCGGCATCGGCCTCCGCGGGCATCCCGGTCAGCGCAGCGTTGATCTCCTCCAACGCCTCATCCGGCTCCAGGAAGAAATCCCCGCTGATCCGGACCTTCACCAACCGTCCGGCCGCAACGTCCACATCGGCCACGACCAGCTTCCCGCCGGGGACCTTGTACTCACCGTGCACCGCGCACTCCCTTCCACACCCGTGCGAACACCGGCCGCCACGACCTATTCCCACCAGCAGGGGCATCGCCGCCACACCCCGCACCGGGCAGGATGATCCCCGGACACCCGACACCGGGAGACCCCGTGACCCCCAACAGCCAGCTGCTCACCGGAGCGCAGCTCGCCGACGGCACCGGCAGCGCCCTGCGCCGAGCCGACGTCCTGATCAGCGACGGCACCATCGCCGCCGTCGAACCACCCGGCACACTGTCGCACCGCCTCGGGCGCGACCTCCCCGGACGCGACCTCACCGGCCTCGTGCTCGCCCCCGGATTCATCGACGCGCACTCGCACGCCGACAACGCCCCGCTGCTCGACGAACCCGACACCACCAAGATCCGGCAAGGCGTCACCACCGAAGTCGTCGGCAACTGCGGCTTCAGCCTCGCCCCGCGCAGCACCGAACACGCCGACACCCTGCCCGCTTTCCTGGAACGGCTGTTCCCGCCGATCAGCTACACCTGGACGAACTTCCACGAGCTGTTCGCCCGCACCGACGCCGCAGGACACGTCACCAACCACTGCCCGCTGGTCGGCCACGGCACGCTGCGCATCGCCGCGATGGGCATGGCCGGGCGAACCGCCGACGACACCGCGCTCGCCGCGATGCGCGCCGCCCTCGACGAAGGCATGGCGGCAGGCGCCTTCGGCCTCTCCAGCGGGCTGATCTACCCGCCCGCGCTGTTCGCCGGCACCGCCGAACTGCGCTCGCTGGCCGAAGTCCTCGGCGGCGACGGCATCTACGCCACGCACCTGCGCGACGAAGGCGACCACCTGCTCGAATCCATCGACGAGGCACTGCGCATCGGCCAGGTCGCCGGCCGCACGCACGTCTCGCACCTGAAAGCCGCAGGCGTTGCCAACTGGGGCAAGATCGGCGACGCGTTGACCCGCATCGCCCGGGCGCGACACCTCGGAACGCCCGCTGCGCAGGACGTCTACCCCTACACCGCCTCCTCGACCATGCTGACCTCGGTGCTGCCCGCCGACTTCCTCGGCGCGGGCGCCGAAACCCTGATCGCGCGGCTGGGCAGCCCCGCGGGCCGCGCCGAGCTGCGCGCCGAGCTCGGCGGCCGGGACGACTGGGACGACATCCGCATCGCCACCACCGCGAGCCACCGGCACGAAGGCAGCACGCTGCACGAGATCGCCGAGTGCACCGGCAGCGAACCGGTCGACGCGCTCGCCGACGTCCTCGTGCAAGAACGCCTGCGGGTGGCGATGGTGCACTTCTCGATGCGCGAAGCCGACCTGGAACTGGCGCTGGCCGACGACCACACGATGATCGGCTCCGACGGGTTGCCTCCCGGAACCGGCGGCAAGCCGCACCCGCGGCTGTACGGGACGTTCCCGCGAGTGCTCGGCCGCTACACCCGCGAACGCGGCCTGCTGCACCTGCCCGACGCGGTCCGCCGGATGACTGCACTGCCCGCCCGTACCTTCCGCATCCCCGGACGCGGCGTGATCGCCCCCGGAAACGCGGCCGACCTGGTCGCGTTCGACCCGGCCGGAGTGCGCGACGTGGGCGACTACGAATCCCCGGCCCGGCGCCCGGAAGGCGTGCGATGGGTCTGCCTCGCCGGACGGACCGTCGTCGAAGACGGCAACTACCTCGGCGGCAAGCACGGTCGGCGGCTCACCCCTGCTCCTTGAGTTCTTGGGTGCCGTACGAGCTTGTGCGGGGCTGAACGGTTGATTTCGGTCAACACTGAACACTTAGAGGTAGTTGACTGATGACCTGGGCGGACGCGCTCGTTCCGGGTGACTGGATGTATCAACCGGGTGGCGCGAGTGCGATCTAAGCCACTCCCCAGCATCATCGGCCGTACCCTCCCGACACCCGATACGACAAAGGAGATGACTTTGGAACGCGCAGACCACGATCCGGACGAGGGCCAGTCCGCGACGGTCAGCACCCTGTCCCCCGATGCGGAGATCCCCGCGCAGCACCGCTACCCGCGCAGCATCGCGCCCGGGTTCGACGGATTCGACATGGACGACGAAAGCCACCTGATTCGCGGCTACGACTGACCCGTCGCCCGCAACCGCAAGAACTCCGGACGCGGTAGCTCCGGAAACGCCGTTTCGATGCAGCACATCCCAGCTCGTCGCCCGCGACAGCACGGGGTCGCCGCGGAACTCGGCCCATCGGCCGAACTGCCGTCCGCGTGCCCGGAAGCCCAGCCGGACCTGATCGGTCCCGCAGCGGCCGTCGCGGGCATCGGTGCCCCCACCGCGCGCCCTCGACGCAGTCGGTGAACGCCGCGGCTTCCCCTATCGGGCCGCACGCCCTTCCGCCAGGCAAGCTCCACTCGCATCCGAGCGAGATCTGTGCAGCGAGTGTCGGAACCGCGATGGGTTCGAGAAATTTCGCTCGTCGCTGAAACGGCGAATATTTTTAAAACGGCAGTTCGGCACCGGTTCGGTGACACTCAGTGCCGCAGAAGGTGCGTTCAGGCGTGCGGAGATTCGCCCGGAAGATCGCGCAGTGCGGTTTCGAGCTGCTTGAACACGGTCGCCGCGGGCGCCCCGGTGCGCACCACGCCGACGACCACGTCCTCCTGCTCGCCCGCACCACCGGCCCACGACTCGGACAGGCCCCGGCGCACCACGCGCAGCGCCGCGCGCAGGCGGTGCATGGCGTCGATCTCGGCACCGCTGCGCAGCCAGTCCCGCAGCACGTGGTTGTGCGCGGCCACGACCGCCGCGGCCGCCACCGCCGCCTGCAGGCCGCCCTCGTCCTGCTCCCGGTAGCGCTCGCGCAGGTAGCGGGCGAACACCCGCTGGTAGCCGTCGATGCTGGCGATCTCCTTGTCCCGCAGCGAGGAAACCTGCCTGGTCAGGGCGAACCGCTGCAGCGAGACCGCGGGCTCGGCCAGGTACGCCGACAGCACGGTTTCGGCGACCCGGCACACCACCAGCAGCGGATCCTCGGCCGGATCGGCTTCCTCCAGCCGTTCGACCACGTCGGCCAGCCGTTCCTCGTGATCGCCGAACACGGCGTCCTCCTTGGACCGGAAGTACCGGAAGAAGGTGCGCCTGCCGACTCCGGCGGCCTCGGCGATCTGATCCACCGTCGTCGCCTCGAAACCCTGCGCGGCGAACAGGTCCAGCGCCGCCAACGACACGGTCCCGCGGACCCTGCGGCGACCCTGCGCGGTGCGGCCTTCGCGCGGCCTCGGCTGCTCGGGCATGGCCGAAATATACCCGGCCGATTGCCGGTGGCACTCCGTGCCGTTAGGATTCTCCGCGACGTGCGCAGCCGGGTCCGTCCGCGGCCGCACCTACCTGGCGATCACGACGAGAAACGGGAGGCACGCGGTGAACCCGGACTTCGACACCTACCGGCTGGCCGACGAGCACGACGCGCTGCGGGAAGCCGTCCGCGCGCTGGCCGAGAAGGAAATCGCACCGCACGCCGCCGAGGTCGACGAGCAGGAGCGCTACCCGCGAGAAGCGCTCGATGCGCTGGTGAAGTCCGGCTTCGCCGCGGTGCACGTGCCCGAGCAGTACGGCGGCGAAGGGGCCGACTCGGTCGCCACCTGCATCGTGATCGAAGAGGTCGCGCGGGTGTGCGCCTCGTCCTCGCTGATCCCGGCGGTGAACAAGCTCGGCACCATGCCGATCCTGCTGTCCGGCTCGGAGGACCTCAAGAGCAAGGTGCTCGGTTCGATCGCCTCCGGCGAGACCACCGCCTCCTACGCGCTGTCCGAACGCGAAGCCGGCTCCGACGCGGGCTCGATGAAGACCCGCGCGCACCGCGACGGCGACGACTGGGTGCTCAACGGCACCAAGTGCTGGATCACCAACGGCGGCGAGTCGAGCTGGTACACCGTCATGGCCGTCACCGACCCGGACCAGGGCGCCAACGGCATCAGCGCGTTCGTGGTGCACAAGGACGACCCGGGATTCGTGGTCGGGCCGAAGGAGAAGAAGCTCGGGATCAAGGGCTCGCCCACGGTGGAGCTGTACTTCGAGGACTGCACCATCCCCGGCGACCGGATCATCGGCGAGCCCGGCACCGGGTTCAAGACCGCGCTCGCCACGCTGGACCACACCCGCCCGACGATCGGCGCGCAGGCCGTGGGCATCGCGCAGGGCGCGCTGGACTCCGCGATCGACTACGTCAAGGAGCGCAAGCAGTTCGGCAAGGCCATCTCGGACTTCCAGGGCGTGCAGTTCATGCTCGCCGACATGGCCATGAAGATCGAGGCCGCCAGGCACATGGTCTACGTGTCCGCGGCGCGCGCCGAGCGCGGTGAGGGCAAGCTCGGGTTCATCTCGGCGGCCGCCAAGTGCTACGCCTCCGACGTGGCCATGGAGGTCACCACCGACGCGGTGCAGCTGTTCGGCGGCGCCGGCTACACCAGGGACTTCCCGGTCGAGCGGATGATGCGCGACGCCAAGATCACCCAGATCTACGAGGGCACCAACCAGATCCAGCGCATGGTGATGGCCCGCGCGCTGCTCAAGGGCTAAAAGCCCGCACGCAGCTCCGGCCCGTTGGCCCCCGGTCGCGCGCACCGGGGGCCAACGGCGTTCCGGCCGGGATGCCCCGCACCGGCCGCGCCCGCACACTGGCCGCACCTCCCCCGACGCCGCAACAGCCGCCGCGAACACCGGGAGAGCGACATGCGCCACCTGCGGGACCTGCTCACCTTCATCGCCCGCCTCGCGATCGGCATCGTGCTGATCGCGCACGGTGCGCAGAAGGTCTTCGGGATCGGCATGCCCACCGTCGTGGACGCGTTCCGGCAGATCGGCATCCCGCTGCCCTCGGTGGCCGCCTGGTTCACCGCGATGGTCGAGCTAGTCGGCGGGTTGCTGCTGATCCTCGGGTTGCTGCTGCCGCTGGTGGGCATCTGCATCGCGATCGTGATGGCCGGAGCGATCTTCTTCGTGCACGCTCCCTACGGGCTGTTCTCCCCGCAGGGGTACGAACTCGTGCTGGTCATCGGGGTTTCCGCGCTGATGCTCGGCTTCAACGGCGGGCGCTGGGCGATCGACCACGGCCTGTTCTCGCAGTACCGCAAGCGCAAGGTCCGCGTGGCCGAGCAGCCGACCACGTCGGAATGACCGCCGAGCGCCCGAGTCGCTCGCTGCGCCGCGGCGCCCGGAGCCGGGTGGTCAGTCTTCGGCGGCGTCGCCGGACCGCTCCCCCTGCCGGGCCAGGTGGTTGCCCGCTTCGGCGTACAGGCTGGTCAGCAACCACGCGCCGACCCCGATGTCGTCGGTGAAGCCCAGCAGCGGCAACAGGTCAGGTACGAAATCGACCGGCCACACGATGTAGATCAACGCCAGCAGCCACAGCACCGTCTGATATCGCGGGACCGCCGCACCGGACCCGCGCCACGGCGCGGCGACCATCGCCGGGACCGCCCGCGCGCGGCTGATCGGGCCACCGCTTTCGGGCGCCGACGTCGCCGCCTTCTTCGCCGCCCGCAGCGGGGCCAGCCTGCGGCGCACGGCCGCGACGACTCCGGCGATCAGCACGCCGATGCCCGCCGCGATCAGACCGCTCGGCAGCAACCACTGCGAGCCGGTCCAGTCCCCGGACACGGCGGTGATCACTCCGGCCACCACGAGCAGCACACCGACGACGAGCACGAACGCCTCCTCCGCTGAGCACGACCAGCCTGCCACGGTCCGGTTTCGGCAACGCAACCCCCGGCCATCCGTGACACAGTCGCCGAGGACGGCGCGCGAGGGGGCATTGAGTTGGTCGAACAGGCCGAACCGACAGCACACCGGCCCTCACTTGCCCGCGCCAGCGGCACGATGGCCGTGGCCACCATCGTCAGCCGCATCACCGGCCTGGGGGCCAAGGTGCTGCTGGTCGGCGTGCTCGGGCTCGGCATGGTCAACGACTCCTACACCGTCGCCAACACGCTGCCCACGGTCATCAACGAGCTGCTGCTCGGCGGAGTGCTCACCAGTGTCGCGGTGCCGCTGCTGGTTCGGGCGCAACAGGAGAGCCATCGCAACGGCGAGTCCTACGCGCAGTGGCTCATCACCACAGGCGGGGTGCTCATGGCCGGGGCCATGCTGGTGTCGGTCGCCGCCGCCCCGCTGCTGACCAACCTCTACCTGGGCTCCAACAGCAGGGCAAACACCGAGCTGACCACCGCGTTCGCCTACCTGCTGCTGCCCGCGATCCTGTTCTACGGCCTCTCGGCGCTGCTCTCGGCGGTGCTCAACGCGCGGCACGTGTTCGGTCCGCCCGCGTGGGCTCCGGTGGTGAACAACCTCGTGGTCATCGCCACCACAGGTGTGTTCGCGCTGCTGCCCGGGACGATCTCGCTCGACCCGGTCCGGATGGGCCAGCCGAAGCTGCTGGTGCTCGGCATCGGCACCGCCCTCGGCATCGTGGCGCAAAGCCTCGTGGTCGCGGTGGCGTTGCGCCGCGTGGGTTTTCGGTTCCGCTGGCGGTGGGGCTGGGACCGCAACCTCGGCGAGTTCGCCGCACTCGCGGGCTGGGTCGTGCTCTACACCGGGATCAGCCAGACCGGCATGATCGTCACCACCCGGGTCAGCGCGCAAGGCACCGAAGGCAGCGTCGCCACCTTCACCTACGCCTGGCTGCTGTCCCAAGTGCCCTACGGCGTGCTCGGGGTCTCCCTGCTGACCGCGCTGATGCCGCGGATCAGCCGCGCCGCCACCGAGCACGACTCAGCGAACTTCGTCGCGGACCTGTCGCTCGGCACCCGGATGAGCGCGGTGCTGCTGCTGCCGATCAGCGCGCTGATGCTGGTCGCGGGCGGTTCGCTGGGTGTCGCCTTCTTCTCGCTGGGCAACAACGGGGTCGCCGCCGCCGACCGGCTCGGCGCCACCATCGGGGTCTGCGCGGCGGGAATCGTGCCGTTCGCGATCACCATGCTGCAGCTTCGCGCGTTCTACGCGATGAAGGACGCGCGCACGCCGACGGTGATCAACGTCGTGATGGTCGGGGTACGGGCCACGTTGTGCTACCTGTTCCTGGCCACCGCCGACCCGCGCGACCTGGTGGTCGGTGTCGCGCTGGCGATGTCGCTGAGCTTCGTGGTCGGCGCGCTGCTCGGGCAGGTGTGGTTGCGCGCCCGCGTCGGCGGGATGCGCAGCGGGCGCATCGGAGTGAGCCTGCTGCGCGCCGTCGTGGTCACCGCGCTCGCCTGCGGTGTCGCGCTCGCCGCGGACGCGGTGCTCAGCGGTGTGTTCGCCGCGGTCGGCGTGGTGGCCGGGGCGTGGCTGCGACTGGCCATCGACGGACTGCTGATCCTGCTGATCAGCTTCGGCGGTCTGCTGCTGGCCCGCGCTCCCGAGCTCGACCCGGTGCGCGCGGTGCTGCGGCGGCGGTTCGCCCGGCGCTGAGCGCCGGGTTGGTCACTTCGCCGCGCGGCTCCGGCTGGTGCGCAGCTGCTCCAGCTCCGGCGGCTCGGCGACCCGCGGCAGCTCGGCACCGATCGCCCACTCCAGCAGCAAGTCCGCCAGCCGCGGGTTGCGCGCCAAGATCGGCCCGTGCAGGTAGGTGCACACGACGTGCCCGCGCACCGCGCCTTCGGCCCGGTCGTGCCCGTTGCCGGTGCCGCGGGACACCCGGCCGAGCGGCCGGCCCGCCGCGCCGAGCCGGGTCCGGCCGAGGTGGTTCTCGAAGCCCGTCAGCATCCCCACTCCGGGCAGTGCGGCATCCGCGACGACCTCGCCGATCGCCCGCTCAGCACCCGGCTCGGTGACCGCGTCGACCAACCCCAGTCCCTCGTGGCGCACCCCGTCCCCGGTGGTGAAAGCGGTGCCCAGCAGTTGCAGGCCGCCGCAGATGCCCAGCACCGCAGCGCCGCGCGCAGCCGCCCGCTGCAACCCCGGTGAACGGGCCAACACGCGCATCGCCGCGGTCTGGGCGACGTCCTCTCCCCCGCCGAGCAGGTACACGTCGCAGGACTCCGGCACCGCGGCCGAGGACGACAGCACGGTGACCGACTCGCACGCGATGTCGCGCCAGCGCAGCCGCTGCTCCAAGACCAGCATGTTCCCGCGGTCCCCGTAGGTGCCCAGCAGGTCCGGCAGCACCAGCGCGATCCGCACGGCGCTCATCGCGGCACGCTCCGGACCAGCAGGTCCCGGAACGCCGTGTAGTTGGCGATCACGTCGGGTTCCTCCCCCGCGTTCGGCAGTGCGTCGCGGACCGTGGGCACGACCTCGCAGCCCACGTCCGCGTAGCGCAGCCGCACCGCCAGGTCCAGACCGCGCTCACCGGTGACGGTGACCGCGCGGCCGCGCAACGACTCGAAGTCCACGTCCCACAGCCAGGACACGTCGTGGCCGTCGGGCTCCCTGCTGTTCACCGCCAGCACCAGGTGCCGGTCGTGCGCAGCGACGAGGTCCAGCATTTCCAGCCAGCTCGCCGGGTTCTTCGCCAGCAGCAACCGCACGGCCCACCCGTCCAGCCGAACCGCGGAGTAGCGGCCGCTGGCGTGGCGCATCGCGGAGATCCGGCGCAGCACCGCGTCCGCGTCGCAGCCGAGTTCGGTGGCCGCGGCCACCGCGAACGCGGCGTTGATGCGGTTGACCTGGCCCGGCAACTGAACGGCGAGCCGGCGGTCCAGCCCGTCCGGGCCGGTGAGCCCGGCACCGGTGACGGTCCAATCAGCCGGTGGGCGCGCCAGCCCGCACCCGCAGCGCCACTCCCCCTCGACGTCGTCCAGGAAGGAACCGCAGCGCGGGCAGTTGAGCGCGTCCCTGGTCCAGCGCGCACCACCGGAAACCCAGGTCACCGCGGGGTGATCGGCGGCGACGGACACGACGTTCGGATCGTCGCGGTTGGCCACGACGCGGGTCTGCGGCGCGCGCGCCAGCGCCCGGCGCAAGCTCTGCTGCACGGTGCGGACCTCGCCGACCCGGTCGAGCTGGTCGCGGCTGAGGTTCAGCAGCACCACCACGGCCGGGGTGAACTCCGTGACGACCCGGTCCAGGTGCAGCTCGTCGACCTCCAACGCCGCGAACGGCGCGGACAGGTCGGTCATCAGCGCCGCGACGTGCCCGTCGAGCATGTTCGCGCCGGTGACGTTGCTGGTGGCCGCGCCGCGGCTGCGCAGCGCCTCGGCGACCAGCTCGGTCGTGGTGGTCTTTCCGTTGGTGCCGGTGATCAGCACGATCCGGCGGCCGGTGGCGAGGGTGCCCAGCAGGCCCGGCTGCAGGCTCTGCGCCAACCTGCCGCCGATCATCCCGCCGCTGCCGAGCCGCAACCGGCGGGACATCCCGGCCACCGCGCGGCCGGCACCGACCGCGAACGAGGTGCGCAGCGGACGTCGGGCGGGTTCGACCGGCGGAGCCACGACGCGCCACGGCGCGGTCACCGGGTTCCCGCGCGCCACCGCGGTCGTCTCGTCGGGCCGGGAATCGGCTTCCTGCTCGGCGCCCGGCCGCGGCTGCGCCGCGTCGTCGATCTCAGTACCGTCCCGGCCGTCCGGGCGCGCGGCCCGGTCGCCGTCTTTCCTGATGCCGGTCATTCGCCACTCCCCCTGGACGAATCACGGTGTGCCGCCTGTCCGCCCGGCGGGCGCTACTGCCGCGGGAACAGCGCGCTGATCTGCGGTCCGCTGCGCATCGGCCGCGCCCGCCGCCGCTTCGCCAGTGTGGCCCGGGCACGGCGATACAGCGCGACGAACCCGAGCAGGCCACCGGCCGCCAAGGTCGTCACACCGACCCACCCCTGAGTGGTCGCCGCCTCCGCCAGCACGGCGTGCTGCACGAGGAACATGGCTGCGCACCACCTCCTTCCTGCTGCCTGCGAAGACGCCAGGGAGATCCGGCCATGGTCGGGGCCGCAGCGGCGCACGGGAGAACGGACATGCCGACGCATCACCCGGCAGGGCGGCGTCGCCGAGCGGCACCGGAGATCACGAAGCAATCGCGCCGCCCGGCGATCAGCGCTCGCGGCACTAGGCTTCGAGGAGTCCGTTCCGGTACCGAGCCGGCGCCGACACCGGACCGTGCGCAACGCGGGAGCCCTGCCATGACCGAATCCGTCGTCCTGTTGCTGCTGGGCGTGCTCGCCATCGGCGGTGTCGCTTGGACGTTGTGGGACATCGGCACGGAACTGCGCCGTCGGAAGCTGAAGTAGCCACTCGCCTTCGCGATCTTCGCCCGCACGTGATCGCTAAGGTTGATTTCGATCGACGCTGAAGTGATCGTGACAACGATAATGCAGAGGTGCGAGCGGGCCGCCCCGACGATCGAGGCGGGAGTTCAGCCCGTGCGCAGCTCCTCCGGGCGCAGGACCCGGGAGATCGTGGACGCCGTCAACGCGGTGACCACCAGCACCAGCACCACGGCCACGCCGATCACCAGCCCCATCCCGGGCAGGTCGATCGCGAGGTCACCGCCCATCGCCCCCGAGGTGATCCAGCCGAGCACCAGGCCGGACGGGACCGCCAATCCGATCGCCAGTGCCAGCGGCACCGCGTTCTGCAGGAACGCCGACCACATCAAGGTGCTGCGCGGTGCACCGACCGCCCCCAGCACAGCCATCGGCCGGGCACCGTCCTGGATCTGCTCGACCGCGCTGACCAGCAGACTGCTGCCGACCAGCAGGACGGTGAGCAGCCCGCCCAGCAAGCTCGCGTAGCGGACGAGGTTCTGGGCCAGCTCTTCGCCGGAAACGCTGCCGTAGGTGTGATAAGCGGTGCTCTCGTCGAACCAGGCCGCGGCGATGGTGCGCACCTGCTCGATCACCTGCGGTGGCGCGTCGGCGGCGACATCTACGTCGATGTTCGCACTGCGCGAGTGCTGCGGTACCTCGGCCGCGGCCGCCGGAGTGGCCAGCAGCGCCGAGCCCGAGGCCAAATTGCGATCCGCGCCGTCCGGCAGCTCGCGCATCGGTCCGAGCGTCCACCTGCCCTCCGGTGCACCCACCGCCGAGTCGCTGACGTCCCAGCTGGTGCCCGGGGCAAGCGCGGCGTCGCGCTCGCCCCGGACGACGAACAGGTCACCGTCACGGCAGTCCCGTACCGGGCTGAGCCGCTCGATCCGCGCGCAATCGGCCACGCTCACCGACACGTTGTCGCCGCCGCGCAGCAGGAAGGACTGCCCGCCGCCCGCGGATTCGACACCGGGCAACGAGGTGATCTCGCCGATCGCCGCCGCCATCGCGGACGGTCCCGATTCCCGCTGCTGCCCGCTGACGCTGAGATCCCGGCGATCGCCGTCGCGCGTCGCAAACCCGCTCACCCCGGGAGCCAGCATTGTCTGCAGCGCGACGACCCCGGTGACCACGACCGCGACCGTGCTGACCGAACGCGCCGCGGCGCCGCCGTTGGCCTGGAGCCTGCGCAGCGCCAGTTGCCACGCGACCGGCCCGCCGGTGGCCTTGCCGCCGGTGATCTCCACCAGCCACGGCAACAGCAGCGGGACCGTCAACAAGGACAGCGCCATGGAACAGCCCAGCAGCACCGTGTAATACACCGAGTCCACCGAGGTGCTGCTGAGCGCACCGGACGCGACGATCCCGGCCACGCCGACGACCGGTGGGACCAAGCGCCACCACAGTCGCCTGCGCTTCGACGGACGGCCGCGCACCACTCCGAGCGGGTCCATGACCGTGCTCCGCAGCGACAGCAGCACGATGCCCACCGTCACCACCGGCACCCCGAGCGTGACCAGCAGCGCGCTCCACCACACCGGTTGCAGGTCGGACGGGAAGTACGTCCCGGTGATCGGCGTGTACCGCACGAGCATGTCGCGGGCGAGCAGGTAGGTCGTCCAGCCGAACAGCACACCCATGACCGCGCCGACCAGGTTCTCGCCGGCCGCGATGCGGCGGACCTGCCGCTTTCCCGCCCCGATCAACCGCAGCGCGGCGAGCCTGCGCTGCCGGGCGACCTCGGCCAGCCGTGCGGTGCTCAGCACGAACACCACGACCGGCAGCAGCAGCACGCAAACGCCAAGCGATATCAGTACCCAGGTGGCATGGGACGCGTCACTGCGGTCCGGCTGCTCGCCGAAGTGGTCGGTGATCGCCTTGACCGAGCCGTTCGGGCTGATCCGGTCGGTCCCGGAGTAGTAGAGCAGCTCCTGCTCGCCGCCCAGTCCCTCCGGGCCGATCACGCCGACCACGTGTCCCGGCATCCGCGCTCGCAGCGAGGCACCTTCGGGGCTTTCCAGGATGTGCCGCAGTGCCGGGGACACGACCAGCTCGCCGGGCGCCGGGATCCGGTCCACGCCGGGTGGCGCCGGAGCGTCCGGGCGCAGCGGTTGCAGCTTCGTGCCGGTGACCGATTCGTCGTAGAAGTTCTCCTGGACGGTCTCCCCCAGCATCGAGACCGACCCCGGCGAACGGTCCCCCAACGCGGGCATCTGCCTGCCCGAGACGCGTTCTTGCAAGGTGGACACCGCATTGGGCACCGTGATGCCTCCCAGCAACACCGCGGTCCCGAGCGCGATCCCCACCGCCATCAGCACCAGCCGGCCCCACGGCGCGTCGCGGTCGCCGAGGACCAGGCGGACCCCCAGCACGAAATCGGCTGCCCGGTTGCGCAGCCCGCTCATCAGCACGTCCCCTCGACGTCGCCGCTTCCGCTGCTTCCGGGCGGCTCGTTGTCACCTGCCGTTGTCCGGCCGCCGGTCACCTTAGCGATCTGCGGTGCGCCGCGGGGCGCGGGCGGGCGGCTCATCCGTCGACGGCGGTGCTGCCGTCGTGGATGGTGACCTCGCGGTCGGCGTAGGCGGCCACCGCCGACTGGTGGGTGACCAGCAGCACCGCGCTGCCCGATTCGCGTGCCGCGGCGGTGAGCAGGCTCATCACGTGCTTGCCGCCGGCGGAGTCCAGCGCGCCGGTCGGCTCGTCGGCGAAGATCACCGCGGGGTCGGCGACCAGCGCGCGGGCCAGCGCCGCCCGCTGGCTCTGGCCGCCGGAGATCTCCCCGGGCCGCTTCTGCCGCTCGCCCGCGACCTCCAGCCGGTCGATCCACTCCAGCGCGCGGGCGTGCGCGCGGCGCCGGGAGACGCCGTTGAGCCGCAGCGGCAGCGCCACGTTCTCCAGCACGCTCAGCTCCGGGACCAGCTGGCCGAACTGGAACACGAACCCGAACTCGGTGCGCCGCAGCGCGCTGCGCTCGTCGTCGGACATCGCGGTGAGCTCGTTGCCGCGGTAGCGCACCTGCCCGGACTCCGGCAGCACGACCCCGGCCAGGCAGTGCAGCAACGTGGACTTCCCGGAGCCGGAAGCGCCGACAACGGCGACCAGCTCGCCGGAATCGACGGTCAGCTCCGCGCCGCGCAACGCCGGGGTCGGGCCGAACGAGCAGACCAGCTCGGTTCCGCTGAGCAACGCTTCGGTGCCGGATCGCGGCGCGGTCATGCGGGCAAACCTCCACTTCGAGCACGTCGCCGGGCGACCGTGCGGCGTGCTCCCGCCGGTCTTGCCCGGGCTCGGCCGTGCGCGGGTCGCCCCTGCGGCCGATCGGCACGCGGGAACCATACCCAGCGCGATCATGGAAAGTTCGACGGGGACCGCGGTCGCGCCCGGATCACCGCGCGGCGGGCGGTTGCGGACGACGTCCGGTCGCGAGCCGCTGCGCACCGGAAACCACCTCGTGCAAGGACGAGGTGTCGATGTCGGCGAGCACCGTGTCGGCGCGAGCTCGCCAGCGCGCGGCCGATGCCGCCGGCCGCTCCCGTCACGGCCGGCGTGGTGCCGTTCACGGGCATGTACCGCCTCCGCCGCGAAGAAACCTCCGCACATTTGGCACGGGCGGCCCGCGCGATCAGCCGGACTTCTGCGCGTCTTGTTCCTTCTCGGCGAGCCGCTGCCGTTGCGGGACGACGGTGTAGCGGGGGTCGCGCGCCGAGACGCGGCCGGCCTCGAAGATGCCGTAGCGGGTGGCCGCACCGGCCGCGCTCAGGCACAGCCCGGCGACGGCGCCGATCGCCCGGTGCCGCCCGGCGAAGACCGACGCCGCGGCTCCGGTCCAGGTCAGCGCTCGTGCGGCGCGAAGCACCCGGCCGGGGCGGCCGGTGCGGTAGACCTCGCCGACCATGCCCGCGGTGTGCTCCATGCGGCGTTCGGCGGCCAGTTCCAGTGCCGAACCCGCGATCGCCATCCGCCGCGCCGGGGCGGTCTGCCCGGTCGGAGTCGTCAGCATCGCCACCGCGCCCGCGCTGGAGACCGCGCTGCCCGCGAACACGAACGGCAGCTCGCGGTACACCTCGTGCCAGCCCGGAACGGCGGTGTCGGCCAGCAGCACGGCGGTGTAGGTCGTCATCGCCGGGGCGAGGACCCCGGCCGCGCCCGCGCTGAGCCTGCCCAGCAGCGGGTACCAGCCGGTGAGCGCGCTCGCCGCGGACGCACCGGTCAGACCCGAGAACGGGGCGAGGATCCAGGAACCCACGCTCAGCGGCGAGGTCGGCTTGAACACCCGCAGCATGTTCAGGAACCGCATCGGGCGCCCGAGGTCGTGGATCAGCGCGACCACGCTGGCGGTGGACCCGGCCGCGGCGGCGATCCGGCCGTTGCGGGCCAGCTCCGGGCGATCGGTCAGCTCCGCCAGCACCGCCATCGTGGCCGAGGCACCCGCCATGCCGCCGAGGTACAGGTAGGCGGGGACGTCCGGGACCTTCCAGGTCGGTTCCTTGATCACCGGTTGGCCGTAGTAGGAGCGGAACTCCTCCGGCGCCTGCCCGTTCGGTACCTGCCCGCCGTTCGGCGCCCGATCGTTCGACACTGCGTCGGCGCTCACCGCGACCTCCTGCCCGCGAAGCAGGCCGCGATCACCGCTGCGGCGGTGCCCGCCGCAGCCGCAGCGTGCTTCCACATGGACGGCAGGTCGCGGGTGGTCACCACCGGGTCCGGCGGCAGGCCGTAGACCTCGGGCTCGTCCAGCAGCAGGAAGAACGCGCCGTCGCCGCCGACCCCGTCGTCGGGTTCGTGGCCGTAGAGCCGGGCCTCCGGCACGCCCTGGGCGTGCAGTTCGTCGACCCGCATGGCGGCCCGCTCGCGCAGTTCGTCGAGCGGGCCGTACTGGATGGACTCGGTCGGGCAAGCCGTGGCGCAGGCGGGCGCGAGCCCGGAACCGAGCCGGTCCTGGCACAGCGTGCACTTGAACGCCCGCCCGTCCCCGGGCCGGATGTCGATCACCCCGTACGGGCAGGCGGGCACGCAGTAGCCGCAGCCGTTGCACACGTCGTCCTGCACCAGCACCGTGCCGTGCTCGGTGCGGATCAGCGCGCCGGTCGGGCACACGTCGAGGCAGGCGGCGTGGGTGCAGTGCTTGCACACGTCCGAGGACATCAGCCAGCGCACGGTGCCGTCGCTGGTCGGCGTGCTCTGCCCGCCGGGCGGTGCCATGCCGGGCATTCCGAGGTCGACCTCGGCGGCGCTGCGTTCCACGTGCTGCTCGATGAACGCCACGTGCCGCCAGGTGCTCGCGCCGAGGTCGCCGGTGTTGTCGTAGGACATGCCGGTCAGTTCCAGGCCGTCCTCGGGCAGCAGGTTCCATTCCTTGCAGGCGACCTCGCACGCCTTGCAGCCGATGCACACGCTGGTGTCGGTGAAGAACCCGACCCGCTCGGGGTGCTCGGCGTAGCCCGCTTCGCCCGCCGGGTCGGCCAGCGGGCCGCTGAGCCGGTTGGCCGGTTCGTCGGCCACGGGTGTCACTCCCCTCGTCCTTGCTCGTCGCCCCTGCTTTCCTGGTCCGGGCTGCTTTCTTGATCCGGGCCGCTTTCCTCGTCCCCGCTGCGCCGCGGATCGTCGGCGTGCTCGGTGCCGGTGAGCTCGGTGATGCCCGCCCGCCGCCGGTACTCGGCCACGTAGACGGCCAGCGAACGGCCGCGCGGGCGCCTGCCGGGATTGATGTCGCAGGTCCCGGCCTTGGTCTCCATGATGTGCACGTTCGGGTCCAGCGCGACGCCGATCAGCTCGTTGGCGGCGTCGCCGGTGCTGAGCCCGTTCGGCCCCCAATGCCACGGGAGGCCGATCTGGTGGATCGTGCGGTCGCCGAACCGCAGCGGCCGCATCCGGCCGGTCACCAGCACCCGGGCCTCGATGGCGCTGCGGGCGGTGACGATGGTGGCCCAGCCGAGGTGCGCCAGCTTCCGCTCGGCGGCCAGTTCCGGCGAGACCTCCACGAACATCGCCGGTGCGAGTTCGGACAGGTGGTGCAGCCAGCGGCTCATGCCGCCCGCAGTGTGGTGCTCGGTGAGCCGGAACGTGGTGAACACGTACGGATAGACCTCGGCACCGCTCTCGTAGCCGCTGGGCTGGTAGCGGTTCTCCGGGCGCGCGAAGACCTGCCGCGCCGGATTGCGCTGCTGATGGTCGTGCAGCGCGTTGGCCAGCGGCGATTCCTGCGGCTCGTAGTGCGCGGGCAGCGGCCCGTCCACCAGCCCGGACGGGACGTAGAGCCAGCCGCGGCCGTCGCTTTGCATGATGAACGGGTCGGTGCCCGCGATGCCCGCGGGCCCGGTCGCGTCCGGGTCCGGTTCGTAGTCGGGGCGCTTCGCCTTGTCGAAATCCGGGATGTCGTGGCCGGTCCACTCGGCCGCGTCCGCGTCCCACCACACGTAAGCCTTGCGCTCGCTCCACGGGCGGCCCTGCGGGTCGGCCGATGCGCGGTTGTAGAGGGTGCGCCGGTTCATCGGCCAGGCCCAGCCCCATTCCGGCGCTACCCAGGTCTGTTCGCTGCCGGGTTTGCGGCGGGCGGCCTGGTTGACCTCCTCGGCGTAGACACCGCAGTAGATCCAGCAGCCGCACGAGGTGGAACCGTCGGAGCGGAGCTTCGAGTAGCCGGGCAGCGCCGCGCCGTGCTCGTCGCTGCCGTTGATCTCGCGAAGCACGGCGTCCGCGCTGGGCTCAGCGATCTCGCCCTCGGTCGGGTAGTCCCAGGTCAGCTCGAGCAGGGCGCGGTCGTTCTCGCGCTGCTGCGCCGTGCGTTCGGTTTGCCGCGCGGCGAGCTTCTCCCGCAGCTTGCGGCCCAGGTGGTAGTAGAACCACAGGTCGCTGCGCTGGTCCTCGCGCGGTTCGACGGCCTTGTGGTGCCACTGCAGCAGCCGCTGGGTGTTGGTGAAGGTGCCGTCCTTCTCGGTGTGCGCGGCGGCGGGCAGGAAGAAGACCTCGGTGCCGATGTCCTCGGTGGCCAGCTCGCCGCTTTCGATCTCGGGGCCGTCCTTCCAGAAGGTGGCCGTTTCGATCATGTTGAGGTCGCGGACCACGAGCCAGTCCAGGTTCGCCAGCCCCATCCGCTGCTGGCGGGCGTTGGCGGTGCCCACCGCGGGGTTCTCGCCGACCACGAAGTAGCCCTTCACCAGCCCGTCGATCTGGTCGGCGACGGTCTGGAAGCTGCCGTGATCGCCGGTGAGCCGCGGCAGTCGCCCGAAGCCGTAGTCGTTGTCGGCGGTGGCGTGCTCGCCCCACCACGACTTGAGCAGGCTGACGATGTAGGAGCGCATGTTGCCCCAGTAGCCGCGGGCGTACTCGTCCTGGGCGACGAACGAGTCCAAGTCGGCGTCGGTGTGCGCGTGCGGCATCGGAATGTAGCCGGGCAGCAGGTTGAACAGCGTCGGGATGTCGGTCGAGCCCTGGATGCTGGCGTGCCCGCGCAACGCCAGGATGCCCGCGCCCGGCCTGCCCACGTTGCCCAGCAGCAACTGCAAGATCGATGCCGCGCGGATGTACTGCACGCCGACGGTGTGGTGGGTCCAGCCCACGGCGTAGGCGATCGTGCTGGTGCGTTCCCGGCCGGAGTTGGCGACCAGCGCCTCGGCCACCCGCCGGAAGTCCTCCTGCGGCACACCGCAGACCTGCTCGACCATCTCGGGGGTGTAGCGGGCGTAGTGCCGTTTGAGGATCTGGAACACGCAGCGCGGGTGCTGCAACGTCGGGTCGGTCTCGGCCTTGCCGTGGTAGACGGGACCGCCGGAACCGCTGCGTTCGGGTTTGCTCGCCGCGCGCTCGCGGCCGTGCCTGGTCGAGTTCCCGTCGACGTCGGAGTTGTCCTCCGGGCCGCCCACGTGGTCGCTGGTGGCACCTTCCGGGCCGTGCCCGCCGACCGACGGCACCGCTTCGGTGCCCTCGTACTGCCACGTGCTCGTGTCGTAGCTGCCCTCTTCGGGATCGAATCCGGAGAAGATGCCCGCCAGATCCTCGGTGTCGGCGAACTCCTCGCCCACGATCATCGCGGCGTTCGTGTAGTTGACCACGTAGTCGTGGAAGTACGCGTCGTTGGCCAGCACGTGGTGGATCAGCCCGCCCAGGAATCCGATGTCCGAACCCGCGCGCAGCGCCACGTGCTGGTCGGCCATCGCCGAGGTGCGGGTGAACCGCGGGTCCGCGTGGATCACCGTGGCGCCGCGGCGCTTGGCCTCCATCACCCACTGGAATCCGACCGGATGCGCCTCGGCCATGTTCGAGCCCTGGATGAGGATGCAGTCGGCGTTCGCCAGATCCTGCTGGAAGGTCGTGGCCCCTCCGCGCCCGAAGGAGGTCCCCAGACCGGGAACCGTGGAGGAGTGTCAAATGCGGGCCTGGTTCTCCACCTGGATCGCGCCCATGGCGGTGTAGAGCTTCTTCATGAGGTAGTTCTCCTCGTTGTCGAGGGTCGCTCCTCCGAGGCTCGCGATGCCCATGGTGCGGTGCAGCAGCCTGCCCTGATCGTCGGACTGCTGCCAGGTGGCGTCGCGCGTGTCCAGCACGCGCTCGGTGATCATGTCGAGTGCGGTCTCGAGGTCGAGGTCCTCCCACTCGGTGCCGTGCGGGCGGCGGTAGCGGACCTTGCGCTGACGTCCGCCGGAGGTCACCAGCTCCCGGCTGGCCGAGCCCTTCGGGCACAACCGCCCGCGGCTGATCGGTGAGTCCGGGTCGCCTTCGATCTGGGTGACCTCGCCGTCGCGGACGAAGACCTGCTGCCCGCAGCCGACCGCGCAGTACGGGCAGATCGAGCGCACCACCTCGTCGGCCTGCTCGGTGCGGGCCTGGATGGCGTCGGTGCCCCGCGAGCGCGCGGCCGCGCCGCGGCCCAGCGGATCGCGGCCGGTGAGCTGCCGCAGGACGGGCCAGCTGAGCCATTGGGGCATCGCGGACCTCCTCGTGCGGCGGGCTTCGGCTCCCACCCGGTACCCGCGATGCGATCACTTGAAACGGGGCGGGGCAAATCTTTCGCCCCGCCCCGGATCCGCGAACTCGCGATCAGGTGTTCTGCGCCTGCGCCTCCTGCTGCTCGGGCTGCGCCTGCGGCTCGGCCGAGGCGGTCGTGCGCGGCAGCCACACCCAGGCGACCACCGCGGCCAGCAGGATCAGCCCGGCACCGGCGAGGTTCGCCACGTGCATGCCACTCATCCACGAGGTCAGCACCTGCTGGGCGAACCCGGCGCCCTGCGGGCCGAGCTGGGCGGCGGCCATCAGCCCGCCGGGCAGCGACTCCTTGGCCATCCCGGCCAGCTGCTCCGGCAGCTGCTGCACCGCCGGGTCCAGGTAGCCCGCGTAGGCGCTGCCCAGCACGCTGCCGAGCACCGCGACGCCGAGCGAAGCACCGACCTCGCGGGTGACGTCGTTGGTGGCCGAGCCCATCCCGGCCCGCTCGCGCGGCACGTTGGCCATCAGCTGGTCGGTGGCCGGTGCCATCGCCAGCGACATGCCGCCCGAGGTCAGCGCCAGCGGGAGCAGGAAGTGCAGGTAGCCGGAGTCGGCGGTCAGCGTGCTCAGACCGGCCATGCCCGCCGCGGCCAGCACCAGCCCGGACGCGATGGTCGCGCGCGGCCCGAACCGCCCGACGATGCCCGCGACCTGCGGGGCGATCAGCACCATCATCACCGACATCGGCAGCATCGCCACCGACGAGCCCAGCGGCGAGTAGCCGAAGACCAGGATCAGCGTCTGGCTCAGCGAGAAGAACACGCCGATCATCGCGAAGAACACCAGCGTGAGCGCGACCGCCGAGGCCGCGAACCCGCGGTTGCGGAACAGGCCCACGTCCAGCATCGGGTCCTTCGCGCGCCGCTCCCAGAGCACGAACAGCGCCACCACGACCAGCCCGATCGCCACCAGGATCCAGGTGCGCGCCGCGGTCCAGCCGACGTGCTGGGCGTCGATCAGGGCGTAGACGACCAGGGTGATGCCGACGGTGGACAGCACCGCGCCGAGGATGTCGATGCCGCCGTGGCCGCCTTCGCTGGTGTCGGCAGCGGAAGCCTGCTGCGGCACGTACCGGATGCTCGCCAGCACGCCGACGATCACGACCGGGATGTTGATCGCGAACACCGCGTGCCAGGAGAAGTACTCCAGCAGCAGTCCGGCCAGCACGGGCCCGAGCGAAGTGCCCGCGCCGGAGACCGCGGCCCAGATGCCGACCGCCCTGGTCCGCTCGGCGCTGGGGAACACGCTGGTCAGGATGGACAGCGTCACCGGCATGATCATCGCGCCGCCGAGGCCGAGCAGCCCGCGCGCGGCGATCAGCTCCGCGTTCGAGTCCACCAGCACCCACACGTAGGCCGAGACCACCCCGAACAGCACCAGCCCGGCCTGCAGCATCGCCTTGCGCCCGTAGCGGTCGGCGATCGTCGAGGTGGTGAACAGCAAGCCCGCGAACACCAGCGCGTAGGCGTTGCTGAACCACTGCTGGTCCGACAGCGAGGAACCGAGTTCCTGCGACAGGAACGGCAGCGCGACGCCGAGCGAGGTGTTGGCCAGCATCGTCGCCGACAGCGCCAGGCACAGCACCACCAGCGTCGCCCAGCGGCGGCGGTAGACCGGTAGCGCGATGCCCTCGGCCGCGGCGCGGCGTTCACCTTCCGTGCGGGGCTGGCCTCCAGCGCGTGGCAGGCCGCCCCCCGCAGCCTTCTCGGTGTCCGACACCGCGTCTCCTCACTTCCCCGTCGTGCGCATCCACCCACCAGGTTATGTCAGCACTGCCAATTGTCACTCGTGACACCTGCCACCGTTGACGTTCCGGTGCGCTGCGACGAACCTGGAGCGCATGACCGCCGCTACCGTGCGTGGGGACTCCGGATCCCGGGGAACCGGGACCGCTTCCGGCGGCCGTCCGGGTGAGCCGGCGGACCGCAGGCGGCGGCGCACCGCGCGGACCCGGGCGAGCATCGAGCAAGCCGCGTTGAAGCTGTTCACCGAGCAGGGCTTCGACGCCACCACGGTCGAGCAGATCGCCGAGGCCGCCGACGTCGCGCCGCGCACGTTCTTCCGCCACTTCCCCAGCAAGGACGCCGTGCTGTTCGGCGACACCACGCACGAGACCGAACGGATGCGGCAGGTGCTGCATTCCCGGCCGATCGGCGAGCACCCGATGCGGTCGCTGACCGCGGTGCTACTGGACACCGCCGAGCGGGTGGAGCTGGATCGCCAGCAGCACCTGCTGCGCGCGCGGCTGCTGGAGTCGCTGGAAGCGACCGGGGACTACGAGTTCCACATGCTGCACCGGCGGTGGGTGCACGACGTCGTCGACGAGCTGATCCAGCACTGCGATGCGGCGGACGGCGCCGATCCGCGGCTCTACACCTGGGCGATCGTGCTGATGAGCTGCTTCGGCTCGGCGATGCGGACGTGGCTGGCGCGCACCGACGGCACGCCGCTGCGCGAGGTGTTCACCGCGCTGCTCGACGAAACCGCGGCCGGGCTGGGCGGGGCGGCCGAACTCGCGGGCGGATGATGCGCGGGAGGCGCAAGAACGCGGGCGGCTGAGCCCGGCGGCCGCCGGGACGCTTCCCGCCGGATGGTCGCCGACCGGGACTGGTCTGCCGGGAATGCCGCCGAGTTGCCCGGGCCGGGCCATCGGCGGCTGAAACGGCGGGAGAACGCCAACCGCCGGCTCGACCCGCCGCTCAGCGCACGGTGATGAGGTGTTCCTCCCGCGGGGCGAGCTCACCGATGACCGGTGCGCCCGGGACCTCTCCGGCCACCAGCAAGCCCCCGGAGGTCTGCGCGTCGGCCAGCAGCAGCGCCTCGTCCTCGGAGATCGCCGAGAGGTCGGCGTGCGGCCGCACCCAGTCCAGGTTGCGCTTCGTGCCGCCGCTGACGAAGCCGTCCCGCAACGCCTCCCTAGCTCCGTCCAGATAGGACACCGCTGCCGGATCGAGGTGCGCGGACACCCCGCTGGCGCGGGCAAGTTTGAGCAGGTGACCGAGCAGGCCGAAACCGGTCACGTCGGTGGCGCACCCGATCCCGGCCCGCACCGCAGCGTCGGCGGCGCCCGCGTTGAGCTCGGTCATCGCCGCCACCGCCTGCGGGAAGACCTCGCCGGTGGCCTTGTGCCGGGTGTTGAGCACCCCGATGCCCAGCGGCTTGGTCAGCGACAGCGGCAGGCCGGCACGCCCGGAGTCGTTGCGCAGCAAGGTATCCGGCGAACCGACGCCGGTGACGGCCATGCCGTACTTCGGTTCCGGGTCGTCCACGCTGTGCCCGCCCGCGACCGGGCAGGCCGCCTGCCTGCCGACGTCCATTCCGCCGCGCAGCACCTCACCGGCCAGTTCCACCGGCAGCAGCTCGCGCGGCCAGCACAGCAGATTCACCGCCACGACCGGCCGTCCGCCCATCGCGTACACATCGGACAGTGCGTTGGCCGCGGCGATCCGGCCCCAGTCGTAGGCGTCGTCCACGACCGGGGTGAAGAAGTCCGCGGTGCTGATCACCGCGCTGCCGCCGTCCAGGCGCACCGCGGCCGCGTCGTCGCCGTCGTCGAGCCCGACGATCAGCTCGCCGTCGGTGCTGCCGCGCAGACCCGCGACCATGGATTCCAGTTCGCCCGGCGGGATTTTGCACGCGCAGCCCCCTCCGTGCGCGTACTGGGTCAGGCGGTGGGCGGAATTCGTCCGAAGCTCGGTCACCCCTGCGAGCGTAGGTCACCGAGCAATGACCGGCCGCCCGCGCGGCGCGGCATCCCCGGTGCGTAATGTTGTTCCGCGCCGTGCGGCGAGGGAGGCGTATGGGTGCCTGGTGGCCCCCGCGGTCTTCAAAACCGACGTGGCCGAGCACCTCGGCCAGGCGGGTTCGATTCCCGTCCGCCTCCGCCGGTCGGTCGAGGCGCACGCCTCCCGATTCATCGGTGACGTGCGAAGTTCCCGAGCACGAGTTCGGTGAACTCGTTGGTCGTCGCGTTCCCACCGAGGTCCGGGGTGCGCGCGTCGTTCGTGGCCAGCGCGCTGGTGAAGGCGTCCGACACTTCCGCAGCCGCTTCCGGATGGCCGAGGTGGTCGAGCATCATCGCGGCCGACCAGATGGCGCCGAGCGGGTTCGCGATGCCCCGCCCGGCGATGTCCGGGGCGGAACCGTGCACCGGTTCGAACATGGACGGGAAGTTGCGGTCGGGGTCGAGGTTCGCGGCGGGAGCGATGCCGATGCTGCCCGACACCGCGGCGGCGAGGTCGCTGAGGATGTCCCCGAACAGGTTCGATCCGACGATGACGTCGAACCGGGCCGGGTCGAGAACGACCTTGGCGACAAGGGCGTCGATGTGCTCCTGGCGCCACGTCACGCCCGGGTGCCGGGCGCCGACTTCCTCGGCGATCTCGTCCCAGAACGGCATCGTGTGGACGATGCCGTTCGACTTCGTCGCCGAGACCAGGTGTCCGCGCCGCTGCTGAGCGGCGTCGAAGGCGTACTGCAGGATGCGCTCGGTGCCCGCTCTGGTGAAGACCGCTTCCTGCACGGCCATCTCCTCGGGGAAGCCCCGGTTCAGCCGGCCTCCGATCTCGGAGTACTCGCCCTCGACGTTCTCCCGCACGACGACGAAGTCGACGTCGCTCGTCGCCTTGGCGACGGGGCTCGGCACGCCATCGAGGACCTTGATCGGCCGCAAGTTCACGTACTGCCGGAACCGGCGCCGGATGGGGATGAGAAGTCCCCACAGCGACACGTGGTCCGGCACCCCCGTCCAGCCGACGGCGCCGAGAAGGATCGCGTCGTGGTCGCGGATGCGGTCCAACCCGTCGGGCGGCATCATCGCGCCCTCGTCCAGGTACCGGCGGCAGGACCAGTCGAAGACGTCGTAGCCGAAGGCGAGGCCGTGCCGGCGGCCGACCGCGTCGAGAACGGCGCAGGCGGGCGGCAGCACCTCGGTGCCGATGCCGTCGCCGGGGATGAGTGCGATGCGGTAGCTGGTCGTCATGCCGTTAATGGAACGAGGCGACGACCGTTAGCGTCCAAGACGAGTTTGCAGGCCGGTCGATAGGCGTTGCTTATCAGGGAGCGGCGGACGTCCCGCTCGCCGGCCCGTCCGTTCCACCGGCCACCGCTACGAATGCCGCAGGCGCCGGGCCGAGCCGGTGGCGCTGCCACACGAGCGCAACGTCGAGCCGGTCTTCCACCGCCAGGCGGCGCACCTGCAGACCGACGGCATCGGCCAGCGGGCGCCACGAGTCGGCGACGACCGCGACTCCGACTCCGCTCAGCACCAGCGGCAGCAGCCCCTCGCGGTGCTCGATCTCCACGGCGATGCGGCAGTCGGTGGCGGCCACGATCGCGTCGGCGACCCGCCGCATGCCGGTGCCCGGCTGACCTGCGATCAGCGGCAGCCCCCGCAGATCGCTCATGCGCAGATCATCAAGACCGGGAGGGAGCAGGGCGTCGTCGCGGGCGACCAGCACGAAGGACTGGACCTCCAGCGGCAGCCGGTCGAGGTCGGCCAGCGCTTCCGCCGTCCCGCCCGTAGCGACGACGCCGATCTCGGCATCCCCGCGGCGCAGGGCCTCCCGCACGTCATCCGGGCGGGCCGCGGCGCGGACACCGACCTGCACACCGGGATACCGGTCCACGAACGCCGCCAGGAGCCCGGTCAGCGGGCTGACCACCTGCGACGGCATGGACGCGATGCTCAATCTGCCGCCTCGCAGCCCGTCGACGGCGACGACGGTCTCCCGTGCCACGTCGAGGGATCGCAGGACCTCCCGAGCCGGCCCGACCAGCGCCGTCCCCGAGGAGCTCAGCACGAGCCCGCGTCCTCGCCGGAGGAAAGCTCCGTGCCCAGCTCGGCTTCGAGCCTGCGGATGGTCTGGGTCACCGACGGTTGAGCCACGAACAGGCACTCGGCCGCCCGATGAACGCTGCCGTGGTCCACCACCGCCAGAAAGTGGCGCAGCTGCCGGACATCCACGAAGACCCCGCTTTCCGCGACGATCGGCGCACGGTGCCCCTTTCCGAATAGCGCAGACCGCGTGCACCGACGCGAAGAAGATAGCTGAAGCCTATCGATCAGCCTGCAAACGCATCTTGGACACAGCAGGGGTGATCGACGTCACGATGAGTCGGTACGAGCACCGGGTGGCCGCCCCGGGCTACCGCCTCTCATCTGGAGCCCCCGTGAGCGACCAAGTCCTGCTGCTAGCCAACACCGCGGTCGCCATCGCGGGCATCGTCCTGGCGATCGTCCGGCTGAAGTTCCCCCCGGTCTTCGCGCTGCTGTTCGGCACCCTCTACCTCGGACTCACCACCAAGGTCGGCGCCGCGGGCACCGTTGAGGCCGTGTCCGGCGGGTTCGCGGACGTGATGGGCGACATCGGCATCCTCGTTGCGCTGGGCGTCATCCTCGGTTCGCTGCTGACCGTCACCGACACGATGCAGCGCCTGGTCGAAGCCACGCTGACGCTGTTCGGCGAACGCAGCGTCCCGTACGTGTTCGCCGCAGCGCTGAGCTCGCTGTTCACGTCGATCTACTCCGATGTGCTGCTGGTCCTCTCGGCGCCACTGGCCCGGCGCCTCGGACCCCGGCTGGGACCTCGCGGACGCGCAGTCATGGGCGGCGCGCTCACCGCCGGCATCGAGGTCGGCCTGGTCTTCGTGGCTCCCGGAGTGGCCGCCGTCGCCATCGCGGGCATCCTCCGAGTTCCGCTAGGTGTAGTGCCTCGGGAGGTTGTGAATTTGGAACATGCGGTTGGATGATCTTGGAATAGGAAGGACCCCCAGGTTCGGTGTGGATCACCACATCACGCACCGAACGATGGAGGTCCTT
>NZ_JADDUE010000010.1 GCF_016526145.1 Saccharopolyspora galaxeae | reverse complement strand
CTGCAACACCGCCTGCGACGCGAAGTTCTCCGACGCGATCATCTCCAGCGTGTTCTGCTGCCGCGACAACTCAGCGCCGACCGCGGCCGCCACCTCCGGATCCACCGCCGACAGCGAATCGCCGGTGCCGCCTGCGGAACCGTCGTTACTGGACAGACTCATAGGACTCCTTCCGTGCCGGAAAGCGGCAGCGGGCAGCGGAGAGCGAACGTGCGGCGCGAGACCGCCGCACGAGTGAGATTCAACTGAAATATCAGAGGACTTTTAGCCTAGCAGCGCGAACCGCGTGGTCAAGGGGCTGGAAAACGCCGACTTGGCGCGCCCCGCAGGTCCGTCGCGAGCACGAACCTGCGCGCACTGGGGCCGGGCGTCCCGCCGGCGCTCAGCGGATCGAAGCAGTTTTCCCCGCGGGTGTTGACCGCGGCGCGACCACTGCTTACCTTGCTGCTCAGTTGATATATCAGTTCTCGGTCTGAGTTCCGGTTCCTGCAACCGTCCGCAGCGCGGACCGACAGGAACTACCGGACGGCGACGACTTCACCGCGCCGAACCGGTTCCGTTCTCGCCGCCCGAATCGGCGGCTGCTCGCAGCAATCAGCACCGGCATCGCGCATCGAGCGCATTTCTCCGCCCCGCCCAAGAGCCTCGGCGGCTCTGCCCGAACGCACCGTCCTCGCAGCGGCCCGCACCGGCCGCCCGTTAGGAGACCAGCATGAGCACGACGCCTCGTGTCGTCATCATCGGAGCCGGGATCGTCGGTACGAACCTGGCCGACGAGCTGACCGAACGCGGATGGCACCGCCTCACCGTTCTCGACCAGGGGCCGCTGCCGCTGACCGGCGGCTCGACCTCGCACGCGCCCGGTCTCGTCTACCAGACCAGCGGATCGAAGACGATGACCGAGTTCGCCGGCTACACCGTCGACAAGCTGGCCGGCCTCGACGTCGACGGCGGCTGGTGCTTCAACCGGGTCGGCGGCCTGGAGATCGCGACCACGCCGGAACGGCTCGACGATCTGCACCGCAAGCAGGGCTGGGCCACCTCGTGGGGAGTCTCCGGTGCGGTCATCGGGCCAGAGGAGTGCGCCAAGCTGCACCCGCTGCTGGAGCCGGATCGCATCCTCGGCGGCTTCCACACCCCTGACGACGGGCTGGCGAAGTCGACCCGGGCGGTCGTCGCGCTCGCCCGCCGGGCCGAATCACGCGGCGCGGAGTTCCGCGGATCGACCCGCGTGCTCGGCATCAGCCAGCACGGCGGGCGCGTCACCGGTGTGAAAACCGACCACGGCGAGGTGCCCGCGGACATCGTCGTGTCCTGCGCCGGTTTCTGGGGGCAGGCCATCGGCGAGATGGCGGGCATGAACGTCCCGCTGCTGCCGATGGCGCACCAGTACGTGCGCACCGATCAGCTGCCCGAACTCGTCGGCCGCAACGACGAGCGGTCCGAGGCGCAGCTGCCGATCCTGCGCCACCAGGACCACGACCTCTACTACCGCGAGCACAACGACCGCCTCGGGATCGGTTCCTACGCGCATCGCCCGATGCCCGCGCGGCTGAGCGACCTGCCGGAGGAGGACTCCCCCACCGAAGCCTCCATGCCGTCGATGTTGCCGTTCACCGAAGACGACTTCGCCGATTCCTGGGAGCACAGCCGGCGGCTGTTGCCCGCGCTGGAGACCGCGAAGATCGAGACCGGGTTCAACGGGATCTTCTCGTTCACCCCCGACGGCGGGCCGCTGGTCGGCGAATCTCCGGACGTGGCGGGATTCTGGATCGCCGAGGCCGTGTGGGTCACGCACTCCTGCGGCGTGGCCCGGTCCGTTGCGCAGCTCCTGGTCGACGGTCGCAGCCAGGTCGAGCTGCACGGCTGCGACGCGGCCCGGTTCGACGAGATCGAGACCGCTGCGGACTACGTCGAAGAGACGGCGCAGCGGAACTTCGTCGAGATCTACGACGTGAAGCACCCGTTGCAGCCGAAGCTGTCCCCGCGGGACCTGCGGGTGAGCCCGTTCCACGCGCGTCAGCAGCAGTTGGGCGCGTTCTTCCTGGAATCGCACGGGTGGGAGCGGCCGCACTGGTACGAGGCGAACGCCGGGCTGGTCAAGGACCTGCCGATGGAGTGGCAGCCGCCGTCGCGGGACGCCTGGTCGGCGATGTACCACTCCCCGATCGCCGCGGTCGAGGCGTGGAAGACCCGCACCGCCGTGGCGCTGTACGACATGACCTCACTCAAGCGGCTGGAGGTCAGCGGGCCGGGCGCACTGTCCTTTCTGGACGAGCTCACCACCGGCAAGATGGACAAGTCGGTCGGCGCGGTCACCTACACCTTGCTGCTCGACGAGGCGGGCGGGGTGCGCAGCGACCTGACCGTCGCACGGCTCGGCGAGCAGCTTTTCCAGGTCGGTGCCAACGGGAACCTCGACCTCGACTACTTGCGGCGCCAGCTACCGGCCGAGGACGGCGTGCGGGTTCGCGACATCACCGGCGGCACCTGCTGCATCGGTGTGTGGGGGCCGCTGGCGCGCGATCTGGTCCAGCCGTTGAGCCGAGACGACTTCTCGCACGAGGCCTTGAAGTTCTTCCGCTGCAAGTCCGCGCACATCGCGGGTATTCCGGTCACCGCGATGCGCGTGTCCTACGTCGGCGAGCTGGGCTGGGAGATCTACACCAGCGCCGAGTACGGCCAGCGGCTCTGGGACGTGCTGTTCGCGGCCGGGCGCGACCTCGGTGTCGTGGCCGCAGGCCGGGCCGCGTTCAACAGCCTGCGGCTGGAGAAGGGCTATCGCGCGTGGGGAGCGGACATGACCACCGAGCACAATCCCTACGAAGCCGGGGTCGGATTCGCCGTGCGACCGCAGAAGGGCGATTTCGTAGGGCGCGAGGCGATCGCGCGGCTGGACAAGCACGCGGTCACCCGCCGGTTGTCGTGCCTGACGATCGATGACGGACGCAGCGTCGTGCTCGGCTCCGAGCCGGTTTTCCTCGACGGTGAACCGGCCGGCTACGTCACCTCCGCGGCGTTCTCGCACACGCTCGGCACCCCGATCGCCTACGCCTGGCTACCCGCTGCGGCCACGGTCGGCACCCGAGTGCACATCCAGTACTTCGACCGCCGGGTGCGCGCGACCGTCGCCGCCGAACCGCTGGTCGACCCGGAAATGCACCGCATCCGGCGGTGATCCGCGCCGCCGGCGAACCTGGAGCACCCATGAGCCTCTCGGTATTCGATCTGTTCAAAGTGGGCATCGGACCGTCCAGCTCGCACACTGTCGGTCCGATGCGGGCCGCCTACCTGTTCGTGAACCGGCTGCGCGAGTCCGGAGTCCTGCCCCGCGTCGCCACCGTGCACTGCGAGCTGTTCGGCTCGCTCGGGGCGACCGGGCACGGCCACGGCAGCGTCAAGGCCGTCGTGCTCGGGTTGTCCGGGGAGCAGCCGCACCTGGTCGATCCGGTCGCCGCCGAATCCGAGGTGCAAGCAGTGCGCGAGGACGCTCGCATCAGCCTCGGCGGTGCGCACAAGATTCCGTTCTCCATCGACGAGGACGTCGTGCTGCACCGGAACAAGCGGCTCGAGTTCCACAGCAACGGGATGGTCTTCCACGCCCGCGACGACAACGGCTGCGAACTCGACCGCCGCGAGTACTACTCGGTCGGCGGAGGTTTCGTGCTGGGTGCGGACGAAACCGGTCAAGCCGTGCTGGCCGAGGACGACACCCCGGTGCGCTACCCGTTCCGCACCGGACAGGAACTTCTCGGCCATGCCTCCCGCGCCGATCTGCGGATCAGCGACATCATGCTGGCCAACGAGCTTTCCTGGCGCACCGAGCGGGAAACCCGGGACGGTCTGCTGCACATCTGGTCGGTGATGCAGGACTGCGTCGACCACGGCACCCGGGCCGGCGGGGTGCTGCCCGGCGGGCTCAAAGTCCGCCGCAGGGCGGGCGAATTGCACAAGCGCTTGGAGTCCGCAACGGACGAGAGCGATGCCCTGCACGCGATGGAATGGGTCACCCTCTACGCACTGGCGGTGAACGAGGAGAACGCCGCGGGCGGACGCGTGGTGACCGCACCGACCAACGGTGCCGCCGGAATCGTGCCCGCCGTGCTGCACTACGGCCAGCGGTTCCTGCCGTCGTTCTCCGACGACGCGGCCGTGCGGTTCCTGCTCACCGCGGGCGCGATCGGCGTCCTGTTCAAGGAGAACGCGTCGATATCCGGAGCCGAGGTCGGCTGCCAGGGCGAGGTCGGGTCGGCCTGCTCGATGGCTGCGGCCGGACTCGCCGAGGTCATCGGCGGCACACCGGAGCAGGTGGAGAACGCCGCCGAAATCGGCATCGAGCACAACCTCGGGCTGACCTGCGATCCCGTCGGCGGTCTGGTGCAGATCCCGTGCATCGAGCGCAACGCGGTCGCCTCGGTCAAGGCGATCACCGCGGCCCGGATGGCGGTGCGCGGCGACGGCAGCCACCACGTCTCGCTGGACAAGGCGATCAAGACGATGCGCGAGACGGGAGCGGACATGAAGGACAAGTACAAGGAGACCGCCCGCGGCGGGCTGGCGCTCAACATCGTGGAATGCTGAATCGTGGAATTCTGGGGGGATCCCGTGACACGCTCGTTCACCCTGACGCTGAGCTGCCCGAACCGCACCGGCATCGTCCGCGCGGTCAGTTCCTACCTGTACGGGCGGGACTGCGACATCGGCGAGTACCGGCAGTTCGACGACCCGGTTCGCGGCCGGCTGTTCCTGCGCACCCAGGTGACCGCCGCACAAGAGGTCGACCTCGACGAGATCTCGCGCGGTTTCGAACCCGTCGCCGCCGATTTCGAGATGAGCTTCGCCTTCAGCTCGAACCGCAACGCCCGGATCCTGGTCATGGTGTCCAAACTGGGCCACTGCCTCAACGACCTGATCTACCGCTGGCGCGCGGGCAGCCTCAGCGCGGACATCGTCGCGGTGGTGTCCAATCACGACGATCTGCGCCCGATGGTCGAATCCGCGGGACTGCCGTTCATCCACATCCCGGTCACCGCCGCCGACAAGCCGGCGGCCGAGGCCAGGTTGTTGCGGGTGGTCGACGAGTACGACGCCGAACTGGTGGTGCTCGCCCGCTACATGCAGGTGCTGTCCGATCAGACCTGCAAAGCGCTGCACGGGCGCGCCATCAACATCCACCACTCGTTCCTCCCGGGATTCAAGGGCGCCAAGCCTTACCACCAGGCGTACTCCCGCGGGGTCAAGCTCGTCGGCGCGACCGCGCACTACGTGACCCCGGATCTCGACGAAGGGCCGATCATCGAGCAGGAGGTGATCCGCATCGATCACACCCACGATCCGCGCGCGCTGCAGACGGTAGGCCGCGATGCCGAGGCGCTCGCGCTCTCGCGCGCGGTCCGCTGGCATTGCGAGCGGCGCCTGTTGCTCAACGGCCACAGCACCGTCGTTTTCCAGTGATCGCAACGGATTCCGGCCCGTCAGACGCTCGACCTACCTGCCCCGATCGCGATATTCTGTAGCGCATAGCGCAAAGGGTTGCACGACGAGCAACAGCGCGGATTCGTCGTTCCGCTCCCGCGAGCACCGCAACGTTCGCCGCACGCCGGCCGCTGCACGGCTGCGCCGGGAGCAACGCGTCGCGCCATCGCGGCGAGATCCCATCGTTCCGAGC
Source organism: Saccharopolyspora galaxeae (assembly GCF_016526145.1). Lineage (GTDB taxonomy): Bacteria > Actinomycetota > Actinomycetes > Mycobacteriales > Pseudonocardiaceae > Saccharopolyspora_C > Saccharopolyspora_C galaxeae. The sequence goes on along the minus strand of NZ_JADDUE010000010.1, from coordinate 270,271 downwards.
GACATCTGACCCGAGCGACACCTCTCCCGAGCGACCCCTCTCCCGAAACGAGGAGCACTGCCATGACGACCGGTGAGCTGTCCGCCTCCGCCGAGGACACGAGCCTTCCGGAAAGCCTGCGGGAAACGCTCGCGGGCCACTACTACACCGATCCTTCGATCTTCCGCGCCGAGCAGGAATCCATCTTCGAGGCGGGCTGGTTCTGCGCCGTGCTCGGCGCCGACCTCGCCAGGCCCGGCCAGTACGAAACCGTCCAAATCGGACGGGAAAGCGTGCTCGTCACGCGGGCCAGGGACGGCTCCATCAACGCCTTCCTCAACGTGTGCAGGCATCGCGGCGCGCGGCTGTGCACCGAGCAGCAGGGCGAGGTGCGCCGATCCTTCCAATGTCCCTACCACGCCTGGACCTACGGGCTCGACGGCAAGCTCGTCTCCGCCCCGAACCTGACCTCGATGCCGGACATCGACCGCGGCGAGTTCGGCCTGCACCGGGTGCACGTGCGCGAATGGCTCGGTTACGTCTGGTTGTGCCTGGCCGATGAGCCGCCGTCGTTCGCGGACACCGTCATCGGCGACGTCGCGAACCGGCTGGGCACACCGGATGCGATCGTCGGCTACCAGGTCGCGGAGCTCAAGCTCGGCAGGCGGATCGAGTACGACGTGCGGGCGAACTGGAAGCAGGTCGTGGAGAACTTCATGGAGTGCTACCACTGCGCGACGATCCACCCGGAGCTGACCGAAGTGCTGCCGGAGTTCGCCGACGGCCTGGCCGCGCAGTACTTCGTGGGCCACGGCGCGGAATTCGGCGAGAACATCGAGGGATTCACCGTCGACGGATCGGCAGGGCTCGACCGGATCCCGGGCGTGGACGAGGAGCAGGACCGGCGCTACTACGCGATCACCGTGCGGCCCCAGGTGTTCATCAACCTGGTTCCCGATCACGTGGTTTTCCACCGCATGTTCCCGGTCGCGGTCGACCGCACGATCATCCGGTGCGACTGGCTGTACCTGCCGGAGGTCGTCGACTCGGGCACCGACATCGATCGTTCGGTGGAGCTGTTCCACCGGGTCAACCAGCAGGACTTCGACGCGTGCGAACGGTGCCAGCTGTCGATGGACTCCCGCTCCTACGAGCGGGGCGGCGTGCTGGTTCCCAGCGAGCACCACATCGGTGAGTTCCACGACTGGGTGCGCCAGCGGGTCGGTTGAGCCGGGAAGCGCGGCCCCGTGCGGACCTTCTCCGTCCGCGCGGGGCCGCGCGAAGCACTACTGGCGCGGTTGTTCCAGCGGAACACCGTCGTCGGACAACGGCGGTGGCGGCAACTCCGAACTGGAGGTCAGCGGAGCGGCACCCGCCAGCGGACGCCCGGCGTGCTCGGTCAGGAAATGGGTGCTGACCAGCCCGACGACACCTGCGCCGACGAGGTAGTACCCCGGCCAGTCGAGGTTGCCGGTCGTCGTCGCCGCGGCCTCGATGATCGTCGGTGCGGTGCCCGCGAACAGCGACACCGAAACGTTGAAGATGACCGCCAGGCTGCTGTAGCGGATCATCGTGGGAAACAGCGCGGGCAGCGTCGACGGCGACACCGCCGCGAAGCACATCAGCGGCATCCCGATCAGCAGCAAGCCGACGATCTGGCCCACCAGCCCCTCCCGCAGCAACCACACGGCGGGCAGCCCGAGGAAGATCAAGGCCATGCTTCCCGTCATCAGCAAGGGTTTTCGCCCGATGCGGTCGCTGAGCCGCCCGACCGACACGATCGCGCAGAGCATCAGCACCATGACGGCCACTTGCAGCGCGGTCGCCAGCGCCTCGCTGGTGCCGCTCTCGCCGTGGCGCGGGAGCGTCCCGGCCAGGTACGTGGGGATGTAGTTGGTGAACACGTAGTTCGTCACGTTCCACGCGACGATCACCCCGGCCGCGACCAGCGCGGCGGATCGGTAACGGACCACCAGGATGTGCACGGCCCGCCGAGCCGACATCGTCGAGAGCGCGGGCGAACGCTGCATCAACTGCCGGAACGCGGGAGTGTCCTCGAGCCGCATCCGCAGGTAGAGGCCGGTGATGCCCAGTGGCAGGGCGAGCATGAACGGAAGCCGCCAACCCCACGCCAGCAGGTCGTTCTCCGGCAGCACCGCGATCACCACGCCGCACACCGACGCGCCGAGCGCATACCCGGTCAGCGTGCAGAATTCGAGCCAGCTGCCGAAGAATCCCCGCCGCCGGTCCGGGGCGTACTCGGCGACCAGGGTCAGCGCCCCGGTGTACTCACCACCCGCCGAGAAGCCCTGCAGCATCCGCACGAACAGCACCAGCAGCGGAGCCGCGATGCCGACCGCACCGTAGCTCGGCACCAGCCCGAGCAGCACGGTCGCGACCGCCATCAGCAGCACGGTCGCGGAAAGCACCTTCGTGCGACCGAATTTGTCGCCGAGGCGGCCGAACACGAACCCGCCGAGCGGGCGCATCAGGAACGCGGCGGCGAACGCGCCGAGCGTGTACACGGTGGCCCACTGCCCGACGTCCGGGAAGAACACCCGGTCCAGCACCACGGCGGCCAGGTAGGAGTAGATCCCGAAGTCGTACCACTCGGCGACGTTCCCCACCGATGCCGCCGCAACCGCCCGGTGCACGGTGCGTTCCTGCTGCACGACGGGCGGGGTTCCGCCACGCCGACGGCGTCCGGGCTGGTTGCTCATGCGGGCTCCCCGGATGCGAACCGCAGCACCCGGCACCGCGCCGGGATCGCAGCAGCCTCATCACCCTTGATGCCGGGTTCGACGGTTGATATATCTCTGGACGATAAGTCAGTCCGCACAGCGAGGTCAACGCTCCGGCAGGTGCGAACCTCGCCCCGCCGGCGAAGCGGCGCAGCCGTCGCCGGACCCCTCGCCACCGGGCGCCGCTCGGCGCCGAGTCGTGCCCGGCATCCGCAGGCGATCGTCGAATCGTTCGCCACAGCAACGGCATCCGCCGGATCGGCGCCGATATTCCACCGTTGACGACCGCGGGAGCGAGCCGCATTCTGTCGGTTGCGTAATGCAGTACGGGTTCCGCCATCTGCAACAGGAGGTACGATGATCTTCGTGGGCGAGCTGTCCGACCTCCCGCCGGGGGAGTCGGTCCGCGTTCCGGGCGACGTCCCGATCGCGGTGTTCAATGTGGACGGTGAGCTGTTCGCGATCGACGACACCTGCACGCACCAGGACGCCTCGCTCTCCGACGGGTGGCTCGAGGGCTGCGCGGTCGAATGTCCGCTGCACGCCGCCTGTTTCGACCTGCGCACCGGCCGGCCCAGCGGCCCGCCCGCGAAGAAACCCGTCCGGACCCACGAGGTCGCCGTAGAGGACGGCTCGATCTACGTCTCCGAGCCCGCCAAGGCCGACGCGGCTGTGCAGGAGGTGGGTTGATGCAGCACATCACCGTCGTCGGGGCGTCCCTCGCGGGCCTGGCGACAACCCGTGCGCTGCGCGCGCAAGGATTCGAGGGACGGATCGCCGTCATCGGCGACGAGCAGCACGAGCCGTACGACCGGCCACCGCTGTCGAAGGAGTTCCTGGCGGGGACCGCTTCCGAGGACGACATCCGGCTGATCGAGCCGGACGACTCCGACCTCGAAGCCGAGTGGCTGCTGGGCCGAACCGCACGAGCCCTGCACACCTCCGAACGCGCGGTCGTGCTCGACGACGGGGAACGCATCACCACCGATGCCGTCGTGGTGGCCACCGGGGCACGAGCGCGGACCCTGCCGGATTCGGTCCCTGCGGGCGTGCGAACGCTGCGAAACCTCGACGATGCGCGGGCACTGCGCGAAGAACTCACCGCCGGAGCACGGCTGGTGATCATCGGCGCCGGGTTCATCGGGGCGGAGATCGCCTCCACGGCAGCCGGGCTCGGGTGCGAAGTGGACATCGTCGAAGCGGCCCCGGTGCCCATGCAGCGAGCGCTGGGAGACGAGATGGGCGCGGTGTGCGGTCGGCTGCACGCCCGCAACGGCGTGCGGATGCACCTGGGAGCCGGACTTGCCGAGTTGGCGGGAGAATCCCGCGTCACGGCCGTGCGCCTGGCGGACGGCCGCGAACTTCCCGCCGACGTGGTGGTGGTCGGCATCGGCGCTGAGCCGAACGTCGAGTGGCTCGCGGGATCGGGTGTCTCGCTGGCAGCCGGCGTCCGCACCGACGAGAGCGGCCGCACCAATGTTGCGGAAGTCGCCGCCGTCGGGGACTGCGCCAACTCGTTCCGCAGCTATACCGCGGAATCCCTGCGGCTGGAGCACTGGACGAACGCGCTGCAGCAACCGGCGGCCGCCGCCGCGGCACTGCTCGGGCGCGAGCACGCGCCCCCGGCGCATCACGCGGTCCCCTACTTCTGGTCCGACCAGTACGGGCACAAGATCCAGTTCGCCGGGCACCGCACCGCGGACTGCTCGGTCCAGGTCGAAGAAGGCGACCTGGACTCCGGCGAATTCCTCGCGCTCTACCTCGACGGCTCCGGTTCTCCGGTCGGCGTGCTCGGCATCGACCGCGCCCGCTCGTTCGGCCGATGGCGCCGCAAACTGGCAGTTCGCGGCTGAGTCGCCCGGCGCGCGTCAGACCACCGCGCGGATGGCCTCCTCGAAGCCGAGCACGTGATCGCGAGCGAGCTGCTCGGCTTCATCCGCGGACCGCTCGCCGATCGCCCGCAGCAAGCCGGAGTGCTCCCCGACGTGGCGGTCGAAATGCGTCATCCGGTCCAGGAACAGGCAGAAGATCCGCGTCGCCAGGTTGTCGTAGCGCACCAGCGTGTCCTCGAGGTGCGGGTTCCCCGACGCGTGGTAGATGGCGCGGTGCACGTGCAGGTCCCAGCGCATCAGTTCGTCCCGGCTGAGCGAGCGCACGTCGACCTCGTCGAGCGTGTCGGCCAGCTCGACGAACTCCTCCAGCAGCGCGGCGTCGGCGGATTCGGCGGCGCGGCGGGCCGCCAACGGCTCCAGCTGCGCCCGCAGCTCGGAGATGTAGGCAAGGTCGGTGATGTCGACGGCCGTGGCGAACGTGCCGCGCCGCGGGTAGGACACCACGAGCCGATCGATCTCGAGCCGCTTCAGCGCTTCGCGGACCGGGGTGCGGCCGATGTCGAGCGAGCCGGCCAGCGCCACGTCGTCGATCGCCGTCATCGGCGGGATGTCGAGCATGATCAGCCGATCGCGGATCGCCGCGTAGGCCCGGTCCGCCATCGAGCCCTGTTCCGGTTCGCCTGCAGCAGTGTTCATTCCAGCCCCGGCGTGGGAAGGAGGCACGGGTCCGCCGATGGACGGCCGCTTCCGCAGGTGCTAACGCTTGACATATCAGGATTGTATCTGTTGGCGACCTGGTGGTGACGGGTCCAGGTGGCCCGTATCACCGCGCGCGGTCTTCCGCACTGGTCAGCCGGTGCTTGCCGGGACATCATCGGGACCTGCTGCGAAACCGGGCCGCGTTGGTGTCCTAGTTGGACGATCCCGGACGGGAATCCGCGTTCGGCGGGTGTGTTCCGCGGCCGGGGCGCAGTAATTTGAACGCATGACTACGTCGCCAGTGATCCTGCTGCTGTCCGGAAGCACCAGAAGCGGTTCCAGCAACGAAGCCGTGCTGCGCACCGCCCACGAAGTGGCCCCAGCGCAGGTGCGCACCGTGCGGTACGAGGGGCTGGCGGCGCTTCCGCACTTCAACCCCGACGACGACGCCGATCCGCTGCCCGCTCCGGTGGCCGAACTGCGAGCGGCGATCGGTGCGGCCGCTGCGGTGCTGATCTGCACCCCGGAGTACGCGGGAACGCTGCCGGGCTCGTTCAAGAACTTGCTGGACTGGACGATCGGCGGCACCGAGACCGGCGGCAAACCCATGGCCTGGATCAACTCGGCCGCGCCCGGACGCGGGCATGGCGCGGAGGCGACGCTGCGCGCGGTGCTCGAATACGCGGGCGCGGACATCGTGGACACGGCGTGCGCGAAGGTTCCCGTGCACCGCGAGATGATCGGCGACGACGGAAGCATCGCTGATCAGCAAGTGCGCGCGCAGCTCAGCGAGGTGGTCCGGACATTGGTCGACTCGTTCCGGAGCGCTGCACCGACCGACCGGTGAGCCATCCCGCACGGGCGGGAAACGCTGCCTGCCCTCGCGGCTGACGAACCGTTCCACTCCGCTGCTAGCGCACCGGCGTCACTGCTCGGATCGCATCAGCCTGCGCGCGGCCTGGGCGCCCAGGCTGGTGTCGATGTGCTCGCGCATCACCTCGGCCGCGGCGTCGGACTCACCGGCCACGACGCATTCGACGAGCGCTCGGTGCTCATCGTCCTTCTTCGCGCGGGCTTGCGGACCGCGATCGATCTCCAAGGCGAGCCGCCGGTACCGGTCGGCCTTGTCCCACAACCCGTCCAGCGTCTCGATCAGCAGGTCGTTGTGCGAGGCGCGGTAGATCGCGGCGTGGAACCGGCGGTGGTGCAGCATCGGCTGGTGGCCGGAGTCGGTGGGCAATGCGCGCAGCCCTACCGCGGCCTCGCGGATCTCGGCGACGTCGGCCTTGGTCCGCCGCTGCGCGGCCAGCGACACCGCCAGCGGGTCCAGCGAACGCCGGATCTCCAGCAGGTCGCGGGCCTCTTCGGCATCGAGCTCGGTGACCCGGGCGTCGCGGTGCGCGTCCAGTTCCACCAGCCGCTCGGCCTTGAGCCTGCGCAGCGCCTCGCGCAGCGGCGTGGTGCTGATGCCGATGGTGCGCGCCAGCGTGGCCTGGTTGAGCACCGATCCGGGCGCGAACTCACCCGAGAGGATCTTGTCCCGGACGCTGTTGTAAGCCAGCTCGCTCTTGGTCATCAGTGGCGACGCCGGTTCGCTCATGCCGCACCTCCCGGCTATAAGCTACCGCGCCGCCGCGCGCTGCCGGTCAGCAGGCGAAACTTGCTTCGACGCGTCGTTATAAGACGCTAACCCGAGCACTTTTCCAGCTCATCGCGTTCGATCGCCGTATCACCGAACCCTTGACCGAGCTAGGTTATAACCTCCAGGATGTCCGCCATCCGCCGCCACACGAGGAGAGTTGATGAGCGCACCCCCGACTGCCCGTCCGTACCGGCTCGGTCTGCTGGAAGGCGACGGGATCGGCCCCGAGATCGTGCCCGCGGCGACGCGCGCGGTCGACGCGGCGATGACCTCCGCCGGAATTCCGGGCGTGCAATGGGTACCGCTGCCGCTCGGCAGGGCCGCGATCGACGAGCACGGCACGCCGCTGCCGGACTCGACGCTGGAAGCGCTCGACGGGCTGGACGCGTGGCTGCTGGGCCCGCACGACAGCGCCGCCTACCCCGAGCCGCACCGGTCCCGGCTCAACCCGAGCGGCACCATCCGCACCCGCTTCGGGCTCTACGCCAACATCCGCCCGGCCAAGGCGTTCGAGGGCGCGAAGGCGATGGTGCCCGGCACCGACCTGGTCATCGTGCGGGAGAACACCGAAGGCTTCTACGCCGACCGCAACACCCACGCGGGCACCGGCGAGCTCATGCCGACCCCGGACGTCGCCATCGCCCACGGCATCATCACCCGCGCAGCGGTCGAGCGGATCGCGCACGCCGCGTTCCGGCTGGCGCGCAACCGGCGCAACCGGCTCACCATCGTGCACAAGGCCAACGTGCTGCGGCTGACCACCGGGCTGTTCCGGGACGTTTGCCGCGAGATCTCGGCGCAATACCCCGAGGTCGCCGTCGACGACTTCCACATCGACGCGATGACCGTGCACCTGCTGCGCCGCGCCCCGGAATTCGACGTGCTCGTCACCGAGAACATGTTCGGCGACATCCTCTCCGACCTCACCGGCGAGCTGGCCGGGTCGCTCGGCATCGCGCCGTCGATCAACGTCTCCGACCGGCACGGCATGGCCCAGGCCGCGCACGGCTCGGCTCCGGACATCGCGGGCCGGGACGTCGCCAACCCGATCGCGATGATGCTCTCCAGCGCGATGCTGCTGGACTGGCTGGCCGACCGCCACGACGACGCAGGCCTGCGCCGGGCGGCCGCGGCGCTGGAGTCCGGGGTCGCGCGCACGGTCGCGGCCGGGACCTGCACCTCGGACATGGGCGGGGCGGCCGGGACCACCGCGTTCGCCGAGTCGGTCGCCGACGCGATCCGCAGCGGAGCCGCGGCGTGATCGGCCCGCTGGTGGCGTTCGTGCACGCCACGCCCGCTTCGATCGAGCCGGCGGACGCGGCGTTGCGCGCGGAGTTCCCGGAAGCCGACAGCTGGCACCTGCTGGACGACCGGCTGATCCGCGAAGCCGACGAAGCGGGCGGCCTCACCCGGGCGCTGCGGCTGCGGATGCTGTCGCTGATCCGGCACGCCGTGGACGGGGGCGCCGAAGCCGTGCAGCTGAGCTGCTCGATGTACGGGCCGGTCGCCGCGCTCGCCCGGCAGCTCTGGCCGGTGCCGGTGCGGGGTTCCGACGATGCCGCGTTCGCCGAGGTCGCCCGCCGCGGATGTGGCCGGGTGGTCCTGCTCGCGCCGCTGGAATCCGCGCTGGCCGATTCCGCGCGGCGACTCGCGGAGGTGGCGACCGGGACGGAGATCGTGGCCGAGCGCGCACGGCCCGGCTCGGTGGATTCCCTGGCGCGGGCGGCGAAACCGCACCTGCAAGCGGCGGATCTCGTGCTGCTGGGCCAGTATTCGCTGAGCCCGCACGCGCGGGAACTCGCCGCGACGTTGAACGCGGAGGTGCTCAGCACGCCATCGCCCGGGCTTCGCGAGCTGCGGGCGCACCTGCTGGGCGACTCGGCGGGGGCTGGATCATGAGCCTGCTCGGATGCATAGCCGACGACTACACCGGTGGTGCCGATGTCGCCGCAGCGCTGCGCCGCGGTGGCCTGCGCACCGCGCTGTTGTTCGGGCGCCCGGAGACGGCCGTGGACCTGACCGACTGCGATGCCGTCGTGGTCGCGCTGAAAACGCGGACCGCGCCCGCCACCACCGCGATCGCGGAAACGCTTCAGGTCCGCTCGTGGATGGCCGGGCGCGGAGCGGATCGGGTCTACTTCAAGTACTGCTCCACGTTCGACTCCACGCCGCAGGGCAACATCGGCGTGGTCGCGGACGGGTTGCTCGACGCGGACGGCAGTCGGCTCACCGTGGTGTGCCCGTCCACTCCGGACCAAGGTCGAACCGTCCACAACGGACACCTGTTCGTCGGTGACGTGCCGTTGTCGGAGTCGCCGATGCGGGATCATCCGCTGACCCCGATGACCGACTCCGACCTCGTGCGCGTCCTGGGGGCGCAGACCCCGCACCGCGTCGGGCTCGTCGGGTTGCCCGTGGTCCGCCGAGGTGCCGATGCGGTCCGCAGCGAGCTGGCGGCGATGCGCCATCGCGGCGTGCGGTACGCGGTGACCGATGCACTCACCGAGGAGGACCTGCGCACCGTCGCCCGCGCCGCCACCGGTCTGACCACGCTCACCGGCGCGGCCGGGCTCGCGCACGCGTTGGCCGGGACACTCGGCGCGGAGGCGTCGGCGAAAGCGCGCGATACCCCGGAAATCCCGGCCGGACCGGCGCTCGTGCTCGCGGGCAGCTGCTCGCGCACCACGCTCGAGCAGGTCGACCGGGCGCGGGAACACCTGCCTGCGCACCGCTTGGATCTGCGCGCCGTCCCCGATCCCGAGCGCCTGCACGAGCTGGCCGACGACTGGCTGCGCGAGCACGGCGACGGCGGTCCGCTGCTGGTCTACTCCTCCGCGCGGCCGGAAGAACGGACATCGGACTCCGCGAGCTACGAACGGATTCTGGCGGCACTGGCGCGAAGCGCGGTGCAGCTAGGGTATCGACGGCTCGTCGTCGCTGGCGGCGAAACCTCGGGCGCCGTGGTCAACGCCCTCGGCGTGACCGCGGTCGCGGTCACCGGTGAAGCCGACCGGGGCGTGCCGTGGTGCGTGCACGACGGTGACCCGCCGGTGGCGCTGTTGCTGAAATCCGGCAACTTCGGCCGCCCCGATCTGCTGACGCGTGCGGCACAGGGGCGATCATGAGCGACACCGCGGCAGCCGTCGCCGCGCTGGGAGCGTCGTTCTTCGAGCGCGGGTTGACCTTCGGGCGTACCGGCAACATCAGCGTTCGCCACCACGGCCGGATCCTGCTCACTCCGACCGGCGCTTCGCTGGGCGCCCTCGATCCGGCCGGACTGTCCGAACTGGACCTCGATGGCGCGCACCTGAGCGGCCCGCGCCCGTCCAAGGAGGCTTTCCTGCACGCGGCGATGTACCGGGCACGACCCTCCGCCGCAGCGGTGATCCACCTGCACAGCACCCACTCCGTCGCGGTTTCCTGCTTGGCCGACGTCGATCCGCACGACGTGCTGCCACCGCTGACCGCCTACTACGCCATGCGGGTGGGCCACCTGCCGCTGCTTCCTTATCACGCGCCCGGTGACGACGGGCTCGGCCCGCTGGTCGAAGGAACCGCCGCGCGGCACCACGCGTTGCTGCTGGCCAACCACGGCCCGGTCGTGGCAGGCCGGGACCTCCCCGCGGCGGCCGACGCCGTCGAAGAACTCGAAGAGACTGCCCGGATTTTCCTGCTGCTGCGGGGAATGCGTTCCCGGCCGCTCACACCGGAGCAGGCCGGGGAGCTCGCGGCGCCGGGCTCCTGAGCCCGCGCTGCCACCGGCGCCCACCGATCCGATCAGCGCGCGCGAGCCCCGGCCCGCACCGCGGCCGTTTCGCGCAGCAAAGGAGCAACGATGCTCGCCGTCCTGGGATTCGCAACGCTCGGCGTCTTCATGGCGCTGGTGATGCGCAGATACCTGACCGCTTTCGTCGCCATCATGGTCACCCCCATCGTCTTCGCCGTGGCCGCCGGATTCGGCGGCGATCTCGACGAGATGATGCTCAACGGCCTGGAGATCGTCGCGCCGACGGCGATCCTGCTCCTGTTCGCGGTGCTCTACTTCGGCGTGATGATGGATGCCCGGCTGTTCGATCCGATCTCGACGGCGATCATCCGGATCTCCAAGGGCGACCCGGTGCGCATCTGCGTCGGCACCGCGATCCTCGCGCTGCTGGTCGCCCTCGACGGCGACGGCACCACCAGCTACATGATCGTCTGCTCCGCGTTCTTACCGCTCTACCGGCGGCTGGGGATCAACCCGCTGGTGATCGCCACCATTGCCACGATGGCGCTGGGCACCATCTCCGGCACCACCCCGTGGGGCGGCGCAGCCACCCGCGGAATCAGCGTGCTGCACCTGGACTCCACCGACTACTTCACGCACATGATCGCGCCGATGGTGCTGACCTCGCTAGCCATCATCGGCATCGCCTGGGTGCTCGGCCGCGGCCAGCGCGACCGCATCGACCGGGCCGTGATCGACGAGTTCGCCGCCGAAATCGCCCAGCAGCGCAACGAGAACAATCGCGACTGGCGAACCTGGTTCAACGCCACTCTGACCGTGCTGCTGCTGGTGCTGCTGATCGCCGGGGTCGCCGAGCTGGTCAACCTGTTCATGGTCGCGTTCGTCATCGCTCTGCTGGTCAACCACCCGCGCCTGGCCGACCAGGGCGAGGTCATCAAGAAGCACGCGGGCAACGCCGTGCCGGTGGTCATGCTCGTGCTCGGCGCCGGGATCTTCACCGGCATCATGACCGACACCGGCATGACCGAAGCCATGGCCGACGCGCTGCTGTCGATCGTGCCCGACTCGCTCGGCAACCTGATCCCGCTGTTCACCGCCGTGATCAGCCTGCCGCTGAGCTTCTTCATGTCCAACGACGCCTACTTCTTCGGCGTCCTGCCGGTGCTGGCCGAATCGGCCGGCCACTACGGCATCGCCCCGATCGAGATCGCCCGGGCCGGAGCGATCGGCCAGATGATGCACTCCATCGGCCCGGCCTCCGCGCCGCTGTGGGTCCTGCTCGGGCTCATCAAGCGCGAACTCGGCGACTTCCAGCGCTTCGCCCTGCTGTGGGTGCTGCTCGCCTCGCTGGCCTACATTGCATTCGCCGTGCTCACCGGAGCGATCACGGTCTACTGAAGACCACCGGACATCCCGGCACCTTCTTCGTCCACATCGGAGGCGATTCGTCGGGCTTCGAGCAAGTTGAGGATGCGCTGGACGCGAGGGGCAGCGGATCAACAACGGCCGCGGGGACGTCCGGGAGGAGTTCGGCTCAGCAGCCGACGTAGGCCGCGAGGTGTTCGCCGGTGCGCGTGGAGCGGTCGGCGACGAGTTCGGCCGGGGTGCCCTCGAAGACGACCCGGCCGCCCTCGTGGCCCGCGCCCGGCCCGATGTCGATGATCCAGTCGGCGTGCGCCATGACCGCCTGGTGGTGCTCCACGACGATGACCGACTTGCCCGCGTCGACGAGCCGGTCGAGCAGGCCGAGCAGCTGCTCGACGTCGGCGAGGTGCAGCCCGGCGGTCGGCTCGTCGAGCACGTACACCCCGCCGTTGTCGGCCAGGTGGGTAGCCAGCTTGAGCCGTTGCCGCTCGCCGCCGGACAACGTGGTCAGCGGCTGGCCGAGACCGAGGTAGCCGAGTCCGGTGTCGGCCATCCGCTGCAGGATCTGGTGCGCGGCCGGGATGCGCGCCTCGCCGGCGCCGAAGAATTCCGCGGCCTCGGCCACCTGCATCGCGAGCACCTCGCTGATGTCCTTCCCGCCGAAGCGGTATTCCAGCACCGACGGCTGGAACCGCTTGCCCTCGCACTCCTCGCAGGTGGTGGCGAGCCCGGCCATCATCGCCAGGTCGGTGTAGACGACTCCGGCGCCGTTGCAGCCCGGGCAGGCGCCGTCGGAGTTGGCGCTGAACAGCGCCGGTTTCACGCCGTTGGCCTTCGCGAACGCCTTGCGGATCGGTTCGAGCAGGCCGGTGTAGGTCGCGGGGTTGCTGCGCCGCGATCCGCGGATCGGGGCCTGGTCGACCGAGATCACGCCCGCCGAAGCCGGGATGGACCCGTGCAGCAGCGAACTCTTCCCGGAGCCCGCAACGCCGGTGACCACGCACAGCACCCCGAGCGGGATGTCGACGTCGACGTTGCGCAGGTTGTGCTGCGCCGCGCCGCGGATCTGCACCGCTTCGGTGGATTCGCGCACCTGCTCCTTGAGCGGGGCCCGATCGTCGAGGTGGCGGCCGGTGACGGTGTCGCGGCCGCGCAATTCCGCAACGGTGCCCTCGAAGCAGACGGTGCCGCCCGCCGAACCCGCGCCGGGGCCGAGGTCGACGACGTGGTCGGCGATCGCGATCGTCTCGGGCTCGTGCTCGACGACCAGCACCGTGTTGCCCTTGTCCCGCAGGCGCAGCAGCAGATCGTTCATCCGCCGGATGTCGTGCGGGTGCAGGCCGATGGTCGGTTCGTCGAAGACGTAGGTGACGTCGGTCAGCGCCGAACCGAGGTGGCGGATCATCTTGGTGCGCTGCGCCTCGCCACCGGACAACGTGCCAGAGGAGCGGTCCAGCGAGAGGTAACCCAGCCCGATCTCCACGAACGCGTCGAGGGTTTCCCGCAACGCGGTGAGCAGCGGCGCCACCGACGGCTCGTCCAGACCGCGGACCCAGTCCGCCAAGTCGCTGATCTGCATGGCGCAGGCGTCGGCGATGCTGATCCCGGCGATCTCGGACGAGCGGGCGGCCTCGCTGAGCCGCGTGCCGCCGCACTCGGGACAGCTGGTGAAGGTGACCGCCCGCTGCACGAAGGCCCGGATGTGCGGCTGCATCGCCTCGGGGTCCTTGGACAGGAACGACTTCTGGACCTTCGGGAGCAGGCCCTCGTAGGTCAGGTTGACCCCGTCCACCTTGACCTTGATCGGCTCCTTGTGCAGGAAGTCGTGCAGCTCTTGCGCGGTGTACTCGCGGATCGGCTTGTCCGGATCGACCAGGCCCGACTCGGCGTAGACCCGCACGTTCCAGAAGTTGTCCGACTTCCACCCGGGGATGGTGAACGCGCCCTCGGACAGCGACTTCGAGTCGTCGTAGAGCTGGGTGAGGTCGATGTCCGAGACCGCTCCCCTGCCTTCGCACCGCGGGCACATGCCGCCGGTGATGCTGAAGCTCTGCCGCTCCTTGACGGTCCTGCCGCCGCGTTCCCGCGTGATCGCGCCCGCCCCGCTCATCGAGGCGACGTTGAACGAGAACGCCTGCGGCGAGCCGATGTGCGGCTGCCCGAGCCTGCTGAACAGCACCCGCAGCAGCGCGCCGGTGTCGGTGGCGGTGCCGACCGTGGAACGCGGATCGGCGCCCATCCGCTGCTGGTCGACGATGATCGCGGTGGTGAGCCCGTCGAGCACGTCGACATCGGGCCGCGCCAACGCGGGCATGAAGCCCTGCAGGAAGGCGCTGTAGGTCTCGTTGATCATCCGCTGCGACTCGGCGGCGATGGTGCTGAACACCAGCGAGCTCTTGCCCGATCCGGAGACCCCGGTGAACACCGTCAGCCTGCGCTTGGGCAGCTCGATGCTGACGTCGGCGAGGTTGTTCTCGCGCGCGCCGTGCACGCGGATCAGATCGTGGCTGTCGGCGACGTGCTGGACCGGCGACCGGGCCGACGATCGGGCCGACGACTGGTCCGACGGCTTCTCGGCGGTGCTCATCGGACCTCCACATGTGCCTGACGAACTCGGTCTCCGCCGCAGAATCTACTGGGACCCCCCGACACCGCACTCCAGCCGCGCCGCACTGCGCAGCGCCCGGCGGCTCTGCGCACACGCACACCGGTAACACAACCGGACCCCGCCCAAGCGGGCGGAGTCCGGTGCGCGGCCCCTTTTTGATCTTGTTTTTTGATCTTCATCTTGTCAGCGGCGCAGCCGCTGAGCAGCGACCATGCAAGCAACCGGCACCGCCGCGGGTTCTCAGCGGCTTCCTCGCGAGGACAGCGATTTCGCCGCGTAGGGGCCTACGTCAGAAATCGCGGTCACATCGGCAAGGGGCAGCGAGGAAGCCGCTGAGGTTCCGCCACCTGACCCGCTACGCAAACCTCAAAAATGGGCTTTCAACAAGGAATCAGGCCAGGTCGAACCTGTCCGAGTTCATGACCTTGTCCCATGCCGCGACGAAGTCGCGGACGAATTTCGCCGCCGCGTCGTCGGCCGCGTAGACCTCGGCGACCGCCCGCAGCTCGGAGTTCGAGCCGAAGACCAGGTCGACCCGGCTACCGGTCCACTTCACCCGGCCCGCGTCATCGATCGCCTCGAAGGTCTCCGAGGACTCGTCGGCCGCCCGCCACGTCGTGCCCATGTCGAGCAGGTTGACGAAGAAGTCGTTGCTCAACGTGCCCGGCTTGTCGGTCAGCACGCCCAGCGCCGACTGCCCGTGGTTCGCACCGAGCACGCGCAGCCCGCCGAGCAGGACGGTCATCTCCGGCGCGCTCAGCGCGAGCAGGTTCGCCCGGTCGATCAGCAGGTATTCCGCGGGCAGCGCGGCGCCCTTGCCGAGGTAGTTGCGGAACCCGTCGGCGGCAGGCTCGAGGTGGGAGAACGACTCCACGTCGGTCTGCTCCGCGGTCGCGTCGCCGCGGCCAGGGGTGAACGGAACCTCGACGTCGAACCCGGCGGCCTTGGCGGCCTGCTCGACACCGACGCAGCCGCCGAGCACGACCAGGTCCGCGAACGAGACGGCGGTGCCGGACGAGCGCTGGATCTGCTCCAGAGTGCTGATCACGGTCGCGAGCCGCTCCGGCTCGTTGACCTCCCAGCTGCGCTGCGGCTCCAGCCGGATGCGCCCGCCGTTGGCGCCGCCGCGCTTGTCGCTGTCGCGATAGGTCGAGGCGGCGGCCCACGCGGTGGAGACCAGCTGCTGCACGGTCAGCCCGGACTCGGCGATCGCGCGCTTGAGCTCGGCGATCTCCGCGGTGCCGATCGTGCGCTCGGGCTTGGGCACCGGGTCCTGCCAGATCATCACCTCGGACGGGACCTCGTCGCCGAGGTAGCGGTCGGCGGGCCCCATGTCGCGGTGGGTCAGCTTGAACCAGGCGCGCGCGAAGGCGTCCGCGAACTCGTCCGGGTTCTGCCAGAAGCGCCGCGAGATCGGCTCGTAGATCGGGTCGACCTTCAGCGACACGTCCGTGGTGAGCATGTTCGGCGCGATCTTCTTCGACGCGTCGTGCGCGTGCGGGACGGTGCCCTCGCCCGCGCCGCCTGCCGGGCGCCACTGCCAGGCGCCACCCGGGCCCTGGTAGACCTCCCACTCGTAGCCGAAGAGGTTCTCCCAGAAGCCGTTGCTCCAGGTGGTCGGCGTGGAGGTCCAGGTGACCTCGAGGCCGCTGGTGATCGTGTCGGCGCCCTTGCCGGTGCCGTAGCCGTTGCTCCAGCCGAGGCCCTGCGCCTCCAGCGGGGCGGCCTCGGTGTTCGGGCCGAGGTTCGAGTCCGGTGCGGCGCCGTGGGTCTTGCCGAAGGTGTGCCCGCCGGCGATCAGCGCAACGGTCTCCTCGTCGTTCATCGCCATCCGGCCGAACGTTTCGCGGATGTCGCGGGCCGCCGCGACCGGGTCCGGCTGCCCCTCCGGGCCTTCCGGGTTGACGTAGATCAGGCCCATGTGCGTCGCGCCCAGCGGCTTTTCCAGGTCGCGCCGCTCGCCGCCGGAGATGCGCTGGTCGCTGCCGAGCCAGGTGGTCTCGGAGCCCCAGTAGACGTCCTCGTCCGGCTCGAACGAGTCCACCCGGCCACCGGCGAAGCCGAAGGTCTTCAGCCCCATCGACTCCAGGGCCACGTTGCCGGTCAGCACCAGCAGGTCGGCCCAGGAGATCTTGCGCCCGTACTTCTGCTTGACCGGCCACAGCAGCCTGCGCGCCTTGTCCAGGCTGACGTTGTCCGGCCAGCTGTTCAGCGGTGCGAACCGCTGCTGACCGCCGTCGGCGCCGCCGCGGCCGTCGCTGGTCCGGTAGGTGCCCGCGCTGTGCCAGGCCATCCGGATCATCAGCGGGCCGTAGTGCCCGTGGTCGGCCGGCCACCAGTCCTGCGAGGTGGTCAGCACCTGCTCGATGTCCCGCTTCACGGCGGGCAGGTCCAGCGTCTTGAACTCGGCGGCGTAGTCGAAGTCCTCGCCCATCGGATCGGTCACGGCCGGGTTCTTGGCCAGGATCTTCAGGTTGAGCCGGTTCGGCCACCAGAAGTTGTTGCCGTCACCGCTGGTCGGGTGCGGAAGGCGATCGCCTTGCGCGACCGGGCAACCGCCGGTGGTGGCGTCTGGGCTGTCAGTCACCGGGAATCCTTTCGGGATCATTGGGTTGTTCGCCAAGCGAGCGGGCCGCGCAGGCCGGGCAGCGCCCCCAGTAGATGACCTCGGCCTCGTCGATGGTGAAGCCGTGGGCATCGGACTCGGTCAGGCAGGGCGCCGCGCCCACGGCGCAATCGACGTCGGCGATCGAGCCGCACGACCGGCACACGACGTGGTGGTGGTTGTCGCCGACCCGCGCCTCGTAGCGGGCCACCGAACCCATCGGCTGGATCCGGCGCAGCAGCCCTACCGTCGTCAGCGCACGCAGCACGTCGTAAACGGCTTGGTGCGAAACCTTGGGCAGCTCGCCGCGCACGACGCCGATGATGGATTCGGTGTCGGCGTGCGGGTGGTCGTGCACCGCGCACAGCACCGCGACCCGCGGCCGGGTCACGCGCAGCTCGGCCGCGCGCAACATCCCCTCGAAGTCTCCAGTCGTCGCTGGCACGCGCAGCAGTTTGAGCCATTTTCTGGAATGAATCAAGAGTGTTCCGCAGATTCTTGCCGTGCCGTTACCCCGGGCGTCGCCCGGCCCCGGTGGAGCGTGCTGGACTGGGTGCGTGGAGCCGTTGATGCCCCGGGAACGGGCCGAAGTCGCACCGGGCGCGGTGCACGTGCCCGGCTGGCTGGGCCTCGATGCCCAGAGGGATCTCGTCCGCGCGTGCCGGGAATGGGCCGCGAGCGCGGGCCTGCGCTCACCGCGGCTGCCGAGCGGGGGCGTGATGTCGGTGCGCACGGTCTGCCTCGGGTGGCACTGGTATCCGTACCGGTACTCGCGCACCGTGGACGACGGCGACGGCTCGCCGGTCACGCCGTTCCCGGGCTGGCTGGGAGCACTCGGCCGGGAGGCGGTCGCCGACGCCTACGGGGTCGGCGCGGATTACGACCCGGACGTGGCGCTGGTCAACTTCTACGACGCCCAGGCGCGGATGGGCATGCACCAGGACCGCGACGAACGAACCCTTGCGCCGGTGGTGTCGCTGAGCCTCGGCGACGCCTGCACGTTCCGCTTCGGCAACACCGAGGGCCGCGGCAAGCCCTGGACGGACGTCGATCTGCGCTCCGGCGACCTGTTCGTGTTCGGCGGCAGCTCCCGACTCGCCTACCACGGCGTGCCGAAGACCTTCCCGGGAACCGGACCGGAAATCGGCATGGCGGGCGGACGCCTGAACATCACGCTGCGCGAGTCGGGACTGCCCTGACGGTCCGATGTGGACGCGCGATTCCGCCCACCGGGACGGCCCGCTCGCCGGCGAGTCCACGCAGGACGCCTGAACACTGCCCGGCGTTACCGGCACGCAACGGCCCGGTCCGTCCACAACGGACGAACCGGGCCGAACAGCGGCCGGGACGGCCAGGTTCTGTTTGAAAAGCGGTGGCAGCCGCTTGCGCCGCCCGAGGAGTCAGCCGGACCACCGGCGGGTTCTCAGACGTCTTCTGGCAAGGACAGCTCAGACGCCGAGTAGGGAAGCTACTTCAGGATGAGATCCCGGAGCCAGAAGGCGTCTGAGGTTCCGCTACCCGACCCGCTACGCAAACCATTTCCTAAACGCTCCTAGTCCATGACGACCACGCCGCGGATGTTCTTGCCGTCGCGCAGGTCTTGATAGCCCTCGTTGACCTGGTCGAGGGTGTACCGAGTCGTGATCAGCTCGTCGAGCTTGAGCTGCCCGGCGTCGTAGAGCCGCAGCATCTTCACGATGTCGTACTGCGGGTTCGCGGAGCCGAACAGCGTGCCCTTGATGGTTTTCTGCTGCAACGTCAGCTCCGTGCCGGACAGCTGCACCGTGAGCTTCTGCGGATCGGCGAGGCCGGTGATCACGACCGTGCCGCCCTTGCCGATGGTCGACGTGGCCTGCTGGACCACCGTTTCGTCCACTGTGCCCACCAGGATCAGCGCCTGGTCCGCGCCCTGGCCCCAGGTGAGCTCGTTGACCTTCTCCTTGGCTTCGTCGGCGTCGGCGAACGCGTGGGTGGCGCCGAACTTCATCGCCGTCTGCCGCTTGAACTCCACGGGGTCGACCACGACGATGTACTTCGCCCCGGCCTGCACCGCGCCCTGCACGGCGTTCACGCCGAGCCCGCCGATGCCGTAGACGACCACGGTGTCGCCCGCCTGCACCCCTCCGGCGTAGACCGCGGTTCCCCACCCGGAGGGAACGCCGCAGCCGACCAGCACCGCGGTCTCCAGCGGCAGCCAATCGTCCACTTTGACCACCGAGTGCTGCGAGATCGTCGCCCGCTCGGAGAACGTGCCGAGCATGCACATCGCGCCGTAATCCCCGTCCCGCCCGTGGAACCGGAACGAGCCGTCGGGCATGGAACCCTGCAGGATCGTGGCGCCCATGTCGCAGATGCTCTGCCTGCCGGTCGAGCAGTAGCGGCAGGTGCCGCAGTTCGGGATGAAGCTGCACACCACGTGGTCACCGGGGGCGACCTTGGTGACTCCGGGGCCGACCTCCTCGATGATCCCGGCGCCTTCGTGGCCACCGACGATCGGGAACCGCGGTGGCAGGTCCCCGTCGGTCAGGTGCAGGTCGGAGTGGCACAGCCCGGCGGCGGTGTACTTGATCAGCACTTCGCCCGGCCCCGGACCGTCCAGGTCGAGTTCCAGGACCTCGAAGGGCCTGCTGGGTTCGGTCAGCACGGCGGCTTTGGTCTTCACGCTGTCTCCTTTGACTCGGCGCGCGGCCCGGCTCGGCGATCGCCGGACCGTTCGGAACTGCTCGGGGCTCCGTCGCGAAGCCCTCGAAGTCGTCTGCATAGCAATGCGTGCCGCAGCGCAAGCTGCCCGACACCGGCGCGGTCAGGTGTCGTGTTCTCCGCCGCGGGGCGGCAGCGGGTCGCCCGCGCGCAGCGGCGCGTTCGCGAACCGGCCTTCGTGCGCCAGCACCGGGCGCCGATCCCCGGCCAGTTCGGGGTACTTCTCCTCCAGGGCTTCGCGCCTGGTCATCCGTTCGTGCCAGTGCCGGACGGTGTCCCGGTCGCCCTGGCCGGTGGACCGCCAGCTCTTCGGCGCGTCGTCCCGGCTCGGACCGGGGTCGGCGACGCCGCCGAGCCGGACCGCGGACGGGCGCCGATCCGGCTGCGAGCCGCAGCGATCGCAGCGCGGTTCGGACCCGTGCACCAGGGCCTCGAACCGGTGCCCGCACTCGCAGGCGTAGTCGTAGATCGGCATCGGGCTCACCAGTTCCGGATCGAGTCGCGGAAGATCGCCGCGAGATCGTCCTCGCCGACACCGCGCGGCGCGGTGGCCAGCAGCCGCTGCTGCTTGACCGTGCCCGCGACCAGCTCGGGGATGTCGGATTCGCCGAACCCGACCGCGCCGATCCCGTTCGGCGTGCCGATGTCGCGCATCAGCTCGGACAGCACCGCGGGCAGTCGATCGCGCGGCGGAACGTCCGGAATCTCGGCCGGTGCGAGCATTTCCGCGGCGTGCAGGTGCCGCTGCGGATCGGCCGGGAAGGTGTAGCGCAACGCCGCGGGCGCGGTCAGCGACACCGACTCGCCGTGCGGCACCAGCGCTTCGTCCTGCGGGTAGTTGGCAGGCCGGTACTCCTGCACCTGCCCGGCGATCGGGTAAGCGCAGGCGTGCGGGATGTGCACGCCCGCGTTGCCGAATCCCATCCCCGCGAACGTGGCGGCCAGCATCATGTCCGTGCGCGCTTCCAGGTCGCCGCCGTTGAGCACGGCTTTCCGGAACGAGCGCGCGAGCAGCCGCATCGCGTGCTCGGCCCAGGCATCGGAGATCGGGTTCGAGCCGCAGTAGGCCACCCGCGTATCCGCGCTGTGCCGCGGGAAGCTGTGGAACGGCTTCGCGGTGTAGGACTCCAGCGCGTGGCAGAGCACGTCCATCCCGCTGGCCGCGGTGACCTCCGGCGGCATCGACAGCGTCAGCAGCGGGTCGATCACCGCGGTGGTCGGGCGCAGCCGGGGATGGCTGATGCCCGACTTCACCTTGTGCTCGAGCAGATCCATGATGCACACCGGCGTCGTTTCCGAGCCGGTGCCCGCCGAGGTCGGCACCGCCAGCAGCGGCTTCAGCGGCCCGTCCGGTGCCTTGCCACCGCCGATCGGGGCGTTGACGTAGTCGTAGAGATCAGCCGGGTAGGTCGTGAGCAGGTTGATCGCTTTCGCGGTGTCGATCGACGAGCCGCCCCCGACCCCGACGAAAGCGTCCCATGTGGACTGCGAGGCGTACTCGACGGCCGCGCGCACGCTGCGATCGGTCGGCTCCACGTGCACCTGGTCGTAGAGGTCGACCACCAGGCCCGCGGACTTGGCCGCGTCGACCACCCGCTGCGCCACCCCGGACGCGGCGATCGCCGGATCGGTGACCACCAGCACCCGTTCCGCGCCGAGCTGCGCGAGGTCCCAGCCGATCTCGTCGGCCGCGCCCGCGCCGAACTTCAGCGGGGTCGCGCCCCAGGTGAACACCGATTCGTGCAGGTACTCGGTCATTCCGGCTCCTAGCGGTATTCGCCGTCGGGCGCGAACGTCAATTTCTCGGCCTGTGCGGCGTCGTGGCCGAAGATGACTTCGGCGCCGGTCCGCTCGGCGATGCCGCGCAGCTTCTCCACCGATTCCAGCCAGCGCACGCTGTCCCAGACGATGGCGGCGCCGATCGGCGGCGGGCCCCAGCTCTCCGAGAGGTACACCGCGTCGGAGGTGAACAGCTTGGTGCCGGACTCGGGCAGGTCCACCTGCAGCGACATGGTGCCCCAGGTGTGCCCGGGGGTGTCGATGACGTTGACGCCGGGCAGGATCTCGCTGTCGCCGTCGACCAGCGTGTAGTCGATGTCGGCGTAATCGACTTTCAGGTGCGCGCCTTTGAACGGTCCGTCGAATCCGAACGCGCCTTCGTGCTCCTTGCGGTTCACCACGATTTTCGTGCGGCCGTTGTCGAACAATTTCGCATTCGCCGCGTGATCGAAGTGCAGGTGCGAGAGCACCAGCACGTCGATGTCTTCGGGAGTCAGTTCCAACGCGGCCAGCGAATCGGTGAGATAAGTGGTTCCGGCCTGCACCGGGAAGAATTCCTGCAGCCCGGTGGGCGCCCACCGGGACTCCCAGTCCTGCGGCACGCCGGTGTCCCACAGGACCCGGCCCTCGGGGTGTTCGACCAGCACCGCGTGCGTCGGGCAGGTGCCCCACGGCGCGGGCTTGGCGGTGTTCGAGCGGTTCGTGATCGTTTCGCCGGGCTTGAGCAGCAACCAGGTGTGGTCGCACTCCATGACACCGGTTTTCAACAAGCGGACGCTGCTGGGGGCGGATGCTGCCTGCATTGGCCTCACCTCACGCGCGGAAGACGATTTTCCCACTGTGACATCGGTTACAACGGTCGTCAACGCGACGGTTTGCCACAGCGCGATTCCGCGATTGATCGGCCACGCTCGGCGAGCAATTCCGGAATATAAATCCGGACATCCTGCGGTTCCGGTTCGGCGGATCGGATCAATGCCGCCGCCGCCGTGCACCGCCCGTCACCGCCCGGCGGCGTACCCCTGCATCCCGCGCGGGTTCGCCGCGGCGGAGAGCAACCCGGTCTCCGGATCGCGGGCCACGGCGCTGAGCCTGCCTTCCGACCAGGGCTCCCCCACCGTCACGTCGTGCCCGCGGCGGCGCAGCTCGTCGATCGTCGAGGAGCCGATGCGGGACTCGACGGTGACCGCGCCCGCTTTCATCGCACGCGGGTAGAACGAGCCGGGGAAGCTCTCGGTGTGCCAGTTCGGCGCATCGATGGCGCCCTGCAGGTCGTAGCCGCCGCGCACCCGATCGCGCTGGGTGACCGCGAGGAAGAAGTGCGTGCTCCACTGGTCCTGCTGGTCGCCGCCGGGCGTGCCGAACGCCAGCACCGGCTCGCCGCCGCGCAGCGCCAGCGACGGGGACAGCGTCGTGCGCGGCCGCTTTCCGGGACTCAGCGAGTTCGGCAGGCCCGGATCCAGCCAGGCCATCTGCAGCCGGGTCCCGAGCGGGAAGCCCAGCGCGGGGATCACCGGGTTGGAGTGCAGCCAGCCGCCGCTGGGCGTCGCGGCGATCATGTTGCCCCAGCGGTCGACGACGTCCACGTGGCAGGTGTCGCCGCGGGTCTCGCCGGTGCGCGCGACGGTGGGCTCACCGGATCCGGCCGGGGCGGTCAGCTCCAGCGGGCCGGAGCGGACCCGGTGCGCGTGCTCGCTCAGCTGCGGGGCGCGGCCGCCGGGGTGCCCGGGGCGCAGCTCGCGGGAGGCTTCTTCGCCGATCAGGGCGCGCCGCTTCGCGTTGTAGCCGGGGTCGAGCAGTTCGGCGATGGTGACCTCGGTGCGGTCGCCGTACCAGGCTTCGCGGTCGGCCATCGCGAGCTTGGTGCCTTCGATCAGCGTGTGCAGGTACTCCGGGCTCGCCGGGTCGAGTTCGTCCGGCAGCAGCGCGAGCTGCTGCAACAGCACCGGGCCCTGGCTCCACAGACCGGCTTTGCACACCGTCCAGCCGTCCCGCTGGTAGCTCACCGGCTGCTCGTAGGAAGCGGTGAACGCGGCGATGTCCTCGCCGGTGAGCGTTCCGGCGTGCCGCTCGCCTGAACTGTCCATGGTGGACTGCGCGGCGGCGCCGGCGAGTTCTTCGGCGATGAATCCTTCGCGCCACACGCGCCGGGCGGCGTCGATGCGGGCTTCGCGGGAGGGGCCGGTGGCTTCGGCGAGGACTCGGCGCCACGTTTCGGCCAGCGCCGGGTTGCGCAGCAGCGCACCGGGCGCGGGTGGCTTGCCGTCCGGCAGGTACAGCTGCGCCGACGAGTGCCATTCGGTCTCGAACAGCTCCTGCACGACCTCGATGGTCTGCCCGATCCGCGCCACCGCCGGGTAGCCGCCGGCCGCGTAGCCGATGGCGTACTTCAGCAGTTCGGCGAGCTCTTTGGTGCCGTGGTCGCGCAACAGCAGCAGCCAGGCGTCGAACGCGCCGGGCACCGCCGATGCCAGCGGTCCGGTGCCGGGCACCAGATCGAGCCCGAGGCCCCGGTAGTGCTCGATCGTCGCTCCCGCCGGGGCGGGTCCTTGCCCGCACAGCACGACCGGCTCGCCACCTGCGGGCGCGAAGATGATCGGCACCTCGCCCGCGGGACCGTTCAGGTGCGGTTCCACCACGTGCAGCACGAAACCGGCGGCCACCGCCGCGTCGAACGCGTTGCCGTCGTCCTCCAGCACCGCCATCGCGGTGGCCGAGGCGAGCCAGTGCGTCGAGGCCGCCATGCCGTGGGTGCCTTGCAGGGTCGGTCTGGTGGTGAACAACCTGGTCCTTCCGCCGAACGGGTCATCGACAGTGAACACCACAGGCCTGCGCCGCGTCCAAGGTCGCGTCCCGCTCACGAATTCGACCGCCGCCTCAGCCGCCGATGCTGATGCCGAAGACCTCGAGCACCGTGTAGCTCCCGAGCACCGTGATCGCCGCGCTGCTGACCACAAGCGCCGCCGTCAGCCAGGGATTGGCGCGGAACCGCCGGTCCACTTCGGTGCTGCGCAGCCGCCACACCGCGACCACCACGGCGAGCAGGAACACCCCGCTGCCGATCCCGCCGATCTGCACCATCAGCACCGGCTCCTGCACGAACAGGTAGCACAGCGCCCACAACGGCGGGAACACCGTGGTCAGCAGCCGGACCGTGCGCTGGCGGACACGGGTGTCGTGCCAGTCGATGACGCCGAGCAGGCCGAGCGCGTTGGTCCACAGCCGGGGCACGCTCGCCGACGATCCGATCGCGGTCGAGCCGAGCACGGCGATCGCGCCGAACAGGAACAGGTACTGCGCCCACGAACCCAAGGTGTCGGTGTAGATCCGGGACAGCGTGGTGATCATGTCGTTGCCTTCGGGCACCAAGCCCTGCGGATTCAGCACCGACGCGCCGATCACGTAGAACGAGAGCGTGCACAGCGTGCACACCAGCCACGAGACCAGCACGTCCAGCCGCATCACGCGCAGCCAGCCTTCGGCGCGGCGGGCGCGCTGCTCGGTGCCGTCGTCCGGCCCGGTCCAGCGCGCGTAGCCCTTCTCCAGGCACCAGTAGGTGTAGGTGGTCATCTCGTCGGCGCCGACTCCGGTCAGGCCGAACATCGACACGGCGATGCCGATCGTTCCGGCGGGTACCTGCAGGCTCAGTCCCTCGCCGAGCTCGGCGAGGCCGTACGCGAACGGCGTCAGCGGCAGGGCCAGCGCCAGCGAAACGGTCGCGATGGTGAACACGACGACCGCCGCGACCGCGCTGCGCTCGACGACGCTGTAGCGGCCGCTGCGCAGCAGCAGCACCAGTCCCGCGGTGACCAGCACCGTCCAGATCAGCAGCGACGGGAAGCTCAGCGCCGCGCCGTGGATCGGCCACAGGATCGAGCAGGCGGCCGCGACTCCGCCGATGATGCCGCCGCGTTGCAGCATCTTGCTGAAGTCCATGCCGATCCACAACCAGTTGATCCAGCTCACCGGCCCGATCCGCGGCCCGACCTGGCGGTAGCCCTGCAGCGCGGTCTTGCCGGTGAGGATGGTCCAGCGGGCCAGTTCCATCTGCACCCAGACCTTCACCGCGGCGCTGATGATCACCAGCCACAGCAGCGCGAAACCCGCGCGGGCGCCGAGCGAGGTGGTCACGATCAGCTCGCCGGAGCCGACCACCGCGGCGGAGAGCACCAGGCCGGGACCGAGGTGCCGCAGCCGTCCACCGAACGTCGTCGGCGCCTCCCGCGCGTCTTCCGGCCGCAGCACGTACGGATCCGCCGGCGCGGCGTCCGGGTCGGTCGTCGTTGCCATGTCGGTCCTTTCTCTCCCCCGGCGGCTTTCCGAGTGAACGGACCGTTCGACCGATCTATTGGGACCGGCAGTCCGTTCACTCGGCTCAGGTCAGGCTTCGCGGAGGGGCGGCTCGCCGTGGAGGACGCGGGCCACGTCTTCGGCGACCAGCGCGCCCATGTTGTGGTTGGCCTGGTGGCTGCACGCGCCCAAGTGCGATGTGAGAACGACGTTCGGGGCGGTCAACAGCGGGTTGCCTGCCGGTGGTTCGACGGAGAACGCGTCGATCCCGGCGGCGCCGAGGTGGCCACCGGTCAGCAGTTCGGCCAGCGCGGACTCGTCGACGAGTCCGCCGCGGGCGGTGTTGACCAGCACCGCGCCCTGGCGCATCGATGCCAGCGCCTCCCGGTCCAGCAGCGGACCGTCCTGGGAGCCCGGCAGGTGCAGGCTCAAGAAGTCCACTTCGGACACGCATTCCTGGAAGGAGACGCCGCGAACACCCTGCGCTGCAAAGGATTCCGCGTCCAAGTAGGGATCGTGCGCGACGAGATCCATGCCGAACGCGCTCGCGTACCCGGCCAGCAGCCGCCCGATGCGGCCGAACCCGAGCACGCCGAGCGTGCGGCCGTGCAACTCCGGCCCGAACAGCTTCGGCCAGCCGCCCTCGCGCACCGCCGCGTGCGAACCGCCGATGCCGCGCGCGGCGGCGAGCATGAGCCCGAACGCCAGCTCCGCCACGGCCCGCGAGTTGCTGCCTGGCGCGCACACCACGCGGATACCGCGCTTCCGCGCAGCGGCGACATCGATGGTGTCCACGCCGACGCCGTGCTTGGCCACGACGCGCAGTTTCGGTGCTGCGTCGAGAAGTTCCGCGCCGATGTCGTCCATGCCGACGATCAGCGCCTCGGCGTGCGGGATGCGCTCGCGCAGCTCTTCCGGCGGCATGATCTTGTCCGGATGCGGGCGGGACACTTCGCCGGCCGCTTCGAGGATCCGCCACGGCTCGGTGGAGAACCGGCCGAAGGTGGGAGTGGTGATCAAGATCGTCATGCCGCCTCCGAGGCCCAGCCGGTGTGCAAGCGCACGTGCTTGATCGCCCGGCGGAAGTGGGTGAACGCGATGTGCAGCTGCCCGTCCGCGGTCTGCGCGATCGACGGGTAGGACAGCTCCCGGTTGCGCCCGTCGCGGGAGTCGTTGGTCATGCAGTGACCGTCGCCGGTCTCGATGTCGCGGCGCACCGGCCAGCTCCTCCCGCCGTCGGTGGAGATCGCCAGGGTCAGCGGGGCGCGCGGCGCTCCCCAGAACGCCGGTCCCGGGTGCGGTTGGCCGTCGCTCTCGCCGTCGATCTCGTCGTAGAGCGAGGTGCGGCGGTCGGTCGCGTCGGCGGCGCTGCTGTTGTTGAACACCAGCGCCACGGAACCGTCGTGCAGTCCGGCGGCCTGGATGGAGGAGTTGTTGTTCGGCAACTCGGTCGGTTCGGGCTCGCTCCAGCAGGCTCCGTCCGCGGATCGGCTCAGGTGGATGCGATCGGCCTGCCTGCGGCGGAACAGCGCGAGCAGGCTCCGGTCGGCCAGTTCGACGATGTTCATGTGCACGCAGCCGGTGCTGCCCGGGACTTCATGCGCAGTCCAGGTCCGGCCGGCGTCGTCGGAGACGAGCACCGCGCTGCTGTCGTCGTCGCCGACCCAGCGGCCGGTGGCCGGTCGCGGGCAGCGGAACACCGGCAGCAGCCAGCGTCCGGAATTCAGCACGACGACGGGCTGGCGCACGAAGACCCCGCCACCGGCCGACGCAGGCACCAGCGTGCGGGCCGGTCCCCAAGTGCGGCCGTCGTCACCGGACGTGCGCACGCGGACTTCGGCGGTGTATTGGTCTCCGGCGTGCTGGGCGGTGTGGAGCAGCCACAGTTCGCCGCCGGGAGCGTTGAACAGCACCGGGTTCTGCTCGGAACGCTCCGGGTCGTCGGAAACCCGCACGGGGTCGGCCCATTTTCCCGCGCTGTAGCGCGAAAACCACACGTCGATGTCGGACATGCCTTCCTGCGTCCCGGAGAACCACGCGCAGCCGAGGTCCCCGCCCGGCAGCGGCATCAGGTTGGCCGCGTGCGACTGCACGTCCGGTGCTGGCAGGAACGCCTCCTGCCGATCCCCGCTCATTCGCCCGCCACCTTCAGGTGTTCGGCGGCGACTTGTTCCAGGTGCACCAGGTCGGAGGCGACGCTGGCGAAGGTGTAGCCCTCCGCGAGCCGTCGCGCGGCGAGTTCGCCGCCTGCGGTGTGGATTCCCGCGGCGACACCGGCCTTTTCGGCGGCTTTGCGCACGGTGGCGACCGCGTCCTCGAAGGCCTCGGAGACCGCCGGATCTCCGGGGAACGCTCCGCCCACGGCCAGGCACAAGTCCGACGGTCCAACGTAGACACCGTCCAAGCCCGGCGTCGCGCAGATCTCCTCGACGTTCGCCAAGCCCTTCGGCGTCTCGATCATCGCGAGCACGACGGTCGCCGCATCGGCATCAGCTGGTTTCGGCCCGATCCGCAGACCCGAGCGCATCGGACCGTAGGAGCGCCCGCCGCGCGGCGGGTAGCGGGTGGCGTGCACGGCAGCCGCGGCGTCCTCGGCCGTGTCGATCAGCGGCACGATCACTCCGGCGGCACCGGCGTCCAGCGACCGGCCGATCGCGGTGAGGTCGTTGGCTTCCACCCGCACCAGCCCGGCCGAGCGGCCGCCGGCGTCGATGGCCATCATCCCGTCGCGGATGCCCGAGTAGCCGACCAGGCCGTGCTGGCCGTCGATGGCCACGTAGTCGTACCCGAGGCGCGCGATGCGCTCGGTGGCGACCGGTGCGTCCAGCACCGCCCAGTAGCCGACGGTTCTCTCCCGGCCGCGCAGCTTGGCGGCGAACTCGGCGGCGATCATGTTGCTCCTTCGGTTCGTTGTGTCCGTATCGGACGCTGTGGATCGAGTCGAGGTCTCGGAGTTCGGCGCTGAGCGGCTCAGCGGTTGTACGCGGGCATCGGGCCGTTGAGCCAGGCACCGACCTCGTCGCAGGCACGCACCACGTCCGCGGGCAGCGGCCCGGCTTGCACGGCCGCGATGTTGGCCCGCAGGTGCTCCACTTTGGACCCGCCGAGCAGCAGCGATCCCGTCGCGGGACGGTCCAGCAGCCACCGCAGCGAAAGCTCGGTCAGCTCCAGCCCCGCGTCCCCGGCGATCGCCGAGAGCCGGTCCACCGCCTCGAACAGCGACGCGTCCCAATAGCGCTTCTTGTACATCTCGGCCAGCCGCGAATCATCGAACCGGCCACCGGCCGGGGCCTGGTCGAAGCGGTGCCGCCCGGTCAGCAGCCCGCCGCCCAGCGGGTTGTAGACCATGGTGCGCAGCCCGGTCGTCGCCGCGAACTCGGCGTATTCGGCTTCGATCCGCCGGGCCAGCAGGTTGTAGAGCTGCTGCGCGACGACCGGCCGCGGCGCGCCGGTGCGGTCGGCGGCGTGGTTGATTTCGGCGATCTGCCAGGCGGCGAAGTTGGACACGCCCAGCTCGCCGATCTTGCCTTCGGCGACGAGTTCGGCGACCGCGCCCAGCGTCTCCTCCGGAGCGGTCGAACGGTCCGGTTGGTGCAGGTAGAACAGGTCCACGTGGGACACGCCCAACCGGCGCAGGCTGCCTTCGACGCTCGCGCGCAGCCCCTTCGCCGACAGCGGTGCGTGCTCCCCGGCGTCCGGATGCGGCATCCCGGCCTTGGTCGCCAGCGCGATGCGTTCCCGCCGCGCAGGCAGCAGCTCCCGCAGGATCTCCTCGGTCTTCCCGCCCGCGTAGCCGTTCGCGGTGTCCACACTGGTGATTCCCGCTTCCAGCGCCGCGTCCAGCATCCGTGCCGCACCGGATTCGTCCACTGTGTCCCCGAACGTCATGGTGCCCAGCACCAGGCGGTTCTCGGAAGTCATGCGTGCACTCTCCGTTCGGTCGTGAGCAGATCGCGCGGTTTGCGCCCGCGCATCGCGGTCGGGTCCAGCGCGGCACTGCGCAAGTCCCGGGTGTAGGGGTGTTGCGGGCTGTTGAGGACGTGCTCGGTCGGCCCGTGCTCGACGACGCGTCCCCGGCGCAGCACCAGCACTTCGTCGGTGATTTCCCGGACCACGCCGAGGTTGTGCGAGATCACCAGGTATGTAAGGCCGTGCTCGCGCTGCAACTCCCGCAGCAGCGCGAGCACCTGCGCCTGCACGGACACGTCCAGCGCGCTGGTGGCCTCGTCGCACACCAGCACCTCGGGATGGCTCGCCAAAGCGCGCGCGATCCCGACGCGCTGGCGCTGGCCGCCGGAGAACTCGTGCGGTCGCCGGTGCAGTGCGCTGCTGGGCAATCCGACCTGGTCGAGCAACTCCGCGGCCCGGCGATCGCGCTCGGCCCTGCCGCGCACGCCGCGGATCCTGAGCGGTTCGCCGACGATTTCCGCCGCGCTCAAGTGCGGATCGAGCGATCCGTACGGGTCCTGGAAGACCATCTGCACGCGATGCCGCAGGGGCCGCAGCCTGCGTTCCCCGAGACCCGCGATGTCCGTGCCGTCCAACAGGATCCGCCCGGAAGTCGGCGTGTTCAGCCGCACCAGCGAGCGCGCGATGGTGGACTTGCCGGAACCGGACTCGCCGACGATGCCCAGCGTCCGGCCTTTCCGAACCGCGAAGCCCACCTCGTCCACCGCGCGGAAAACCCCGCCGGGCGCGCGAAATTCGACCACGAGGTCCTGCACTTCGAGCAATGCTGCGGTCATCGGCGCTCTCCGTCCCACGATCCCAACCGCGGCACCGCGTCCAGCAGCGCGCGCGTGTAATCCTCGGCCGGGTCCTCGACGATCCGCTCCACTTCGCCGCTTTCCACGAACCGGCCGTGACGCATCACGTGGATGCGATCGGATACCAGCCGCGCCACCCCGAGGTCGTGAGTGATCATCAGGATGCCCGCACCGGTGTCCTGCTGAACCTCCATGAGCAGGTCGAGCACCCCGGCCTGCACGGTCACGTCCAGCGCGCTGGTCGGCTCGTCGGCCACCAGCAGCCGGGGTTCCCCGGCCAGCGCGATGGCGATCAGCACCCGCTGCAGCATCCCGCCCGAAAGCTGGTGCGGGTACTTCCGCAACTGGCTGCCGGGTTCCGGAATGCGCACCTGCTCGAGCAGGTCCCGCGCACGCCGCTTGGCCTGCGAGCGGGACGCGCCGCGCAGCCGGACGGCTTCGGCGAGCTGGCTGCCGACGGTGTGCACCGGGCTCAGCGCGGTCATCGGATCCTGCGGGATCAGCGACACTCCGCGTCCGCGCAGCGACGCAGCAGCATCCGGTTCCGAAACCACGTCCCGGCCCCGCAGCAACGCCCGTCCGGAAAGCACTGCCAGACCCGGGGGCAACAGCCGCAGCAGGCCGAGCGCGGTGGTGGACTTGCCCGAACCGGACTCGCCGATGAGCGTCACCGTCTCGCCCGCGGACAGGCCGAACGAGACGCCGTCCACCGCGCGGACCACGCCGCGCCCGGTGATCAGCTCGACTTGCAGATCGTCCACTTCGAGCAGTTCAGGCATCATCCGACCCCGTTCCGCGCGGTGCCTTCGGTTCCCGGTCGCGCAAGCCGTCGCCGAGCAGGTTCACCCCGACCACCAGCAACACGATCACCAGGCCGGGCAGCGTGACCATCCACCACGAGGTGGTGATGTAGTCCTGGCCATCGGAGATGATGCGGCCCCAGGTGGCGAACGGCCGCTGCGGACCGGCGCCGAGGTAGCTCAACGAGCTCTCCAGCAGCACCGCCTGCGCCAGCAGCAACAGCACGACCAGCGTCACCTGCTGCACGATGTTCGGCAGAACGTGCCGCAGCAGCACGGAAATCCGGTGCAGGCCGAGCATCCGCGCCGCCTGCACGTAGGGTTTCTCCCGCTCCACCACGACCAGCGAGCGGGCGAGCCGCGCGACTTCCGGCCATTGCGCCACGGCGATCACCGCAGTGATCACCGGCACCGACGGGCCGAACAGCGCGATCACCAGCAGCAGCATCATCAGCAGCGGCAACGCCATCTGCGCTTCCAGTGCGCGGGAGACCAGCGCGTCGATCCAGCCGCCGAAAAACCCGGCCAGCGAGCCCAGCGCGATCCCGATCAGCCCGGAGACCACCACGGCCAGCACTCCGATCAGCAGCGAAACCTGACCGCCGTGCAGCACCCGCGCCAGCAGGTCGCGGCCGAGCTGGTCGGTGCCGAACAGGTGGCCGCCCGCCAGCGGCGGCAACCGGCGCTCTGCGAGGTGTTGCTCGTTGGGCCCGGGAATCGGCAGCACGTTCGCCAGCGCCACCGGCAGTACCACCAGGAGCGTGCAGACCACTCCGATCCACAGCTTCGCTCCGGCCGCGCGGGCCCGCCGCGCGGTCGACGACCGCGACAGCTGCCGCGCGGTGACCCGGCTCGGACGTTCCAATGTGGACTCGCTCATGCCGCCACCGCCTTGCCCAGGCGCACCCGCGGGTCCAGCAGCGGGTAGGCCAGGTCGACGAGCAGCTGCACCAGGATCGCCAACGCGGAGGTGACCAGCACAGCCGCCTGGATCAGCGGGTAGTCGCGGGTTTCCAACGCCCGCACCACCAGCGAGCCGACTCCGGGCCAGGCGAACACGACCTCCACGACCACGACGCCGTTGAGCATCGCGGCGAACCTCGTGCCCAGCGCCGTCAGCACCGGGATCGCCGAGTTGGCGATGGCGTAGCGCCACACCAGCCCGCGCTCGCCGATGCCGCGCGAGCGCGCCGCCACCAGGTAGGGCGCGGTGAGGTTGCCCGCCATTTCGCGGCGCACCAGCCGCGAGATCAGCGCGATCTGCAGCACCGCGGCGGTCAGGGTCGGTAGCACCAGGCCGGACCAAGTGGTGAACCCGGATGCGGGCAGCACCGGCAGCAGCACGGCGAAAACCGTCAACAACATGATGCCGCTCCAGAACTCCGGCATCGACTGCCCAGCGATGGTCAGCACGTTCGCGCCCACTTCGCGGCCGCTGTCGGCACGGCGGGCCATCCACACGCCCAGCGGCACCGCGACGAGCATCGTCACCGCGATCGCGGAGAACGCCAGCGTCGTCGTGTAGGGAACGCGGGAGAGCACGACGTCGAAAGCCGGTGCCTGGAACGAGTAGGAGGTGCCGAGATCACCGGTCGCGAGTCCACGCAGGAATCCCCAATACTGCTGAAGAATCGGATCGTCGAGGCCGAACTGCTCGCGCACCTGCGCCAGTTCCGCCGGGCTCGCGGTCGGTCCCGCGTAGGCCGCGGCTGGGTCTCCGGGCGCGAGCCGGATCAGCACGAACACGACGGAAACCATCAGCAGCACCGTCAACGCGCTCTGTCCGATGCGGCGCAACAAGTAGCCGGTCACGGTGTGCTCACCCCGGCCGCCGCGAGTTCGTAGGAGTTCGTCGGCTCCAGGCTCAGGTCCTGCACGCGCGCCCGCTGGGCCAGCACGACGCGCGGAACGAACGCCCACAGGCACGGCCAGGTGTTCCACACTTCGCGCTGTGCACGGGACACCAGCTCATGCCGCATCCGTGGATCCACTTCGGACGTTGCACGGCGGACGAGTTCCGCGATGTGCGGGAACACGTATCCCTGGTAGGTGTCCCGGCTGCGTTCGTCTTCCGGTGTGCTGCCGAACATGCCCTGCAGCGCAGAGGCCGCCAGCGCGGTGGGGGTGCTGAAGCCGTTCCCGATGACGTCCCAGTCCCCGCCGCGACCCTGGCGCCACTGCGAAATGTCGCCGCCCGGCTCGAACTGCTGCAACTCCGCGCGAACGCCGACATCCCGCAACATCTGCAGCACGGCTTCCATCACCATGGTGTCGTTGGGGAATTCCCCGGTCTCCCAGATGATCCGCAGCTTCAGCTCACCGTCGCGCACCCCGGCGGCGGCGAGTTCTTCCCGGGCGCGCCGCGGGTCGTGGACGTACTCGCCGGTGCGCACCGCTCCGGCCAGCGTGTCCGGCACCGGTCCGGTCGCTTGCGCCACCGACCCGGTGAAGACGTCGTCGACCAGCTGGCGCCCGTCGATGGCGAAGGTCAGCGCGCGCCGCACCCGCGGGTCCGACAGCGGATGCCCCGCCGGTTTCCGGAAGTTGTAGAAGAGCTGGTTGATCCGGGTTCCGCCGGTGGTCTGCATCCGCACCTGCGATAAGCCGCGCAGCTGGTCGGCCGAATCCGGCGAGAGCGTGTCGATCACATCGACCTCACCGCTGCGCAGCGATACCACCCGGTTCGATTCCTCCGGCAGGAAGCGGACTTCGACCCGGCGGGTTCGTGGTGGTGTGCCCCAATACCGCGGATTCGCGGCCAGTGAGTAATCCCCCGTCCCGCGGTTGGCGGCGGTGACCACGTACGGGCCGCTGCCGACGCCGTCCTGCAACTCCTCCGGCCGGTTGGCCGCGGCCGGGGTGATGAGGATGTTCGCCATCAGGTAGTCCAGAGTGGGCAGCGGGTTCCTGCTGCGCAGCAGGAAAGTCCGCGCATCGAGCGGGACGACCTCCGGCCACTCCTGGAAGAACGTCGCGAGGAACGAACCGTTGACGCTCCGGTACATCTCCAGCGCCGTGGCCACATCGGCGACGGTGACCGGAGTTCCGTCCGAATAGCGCACTCCCGCGCGCAGCCGAACCGTCCACTCGGTCGGGGCGGTGAGTTCGAACCGCTCGGCCAGCACCGGCCGCGGGGTCAGATCGGGGCCGATGCGGGTGAGGGCTTGGCGCACCGCGCGCTGCACGGTCACCGCCGCCTCGAACTGGTTGAGCTTGTTGTCCAGCGAGACCAGCGAACGGTTCAGCGCCAGCACGAGCGTGTCCCCGCCCGGGCTGCCGGTCGGTCCCGCGCAGGCCCCGAGCGCCCCCAACGCGCCGAGACCGCCCGCGGCGGCACCGGCGCGCAGCAGGCCGCGGCGGGAGACCGCCTGCGCACCGGACCACGTCGTCATAGAGCGGGTCATCATTGACCTTTCCGCACACGGCACCGGCAACGCCTTCGGCGATCGCCGGTGCTACGCAGAGCACTTCGGTCGCGCAGTGCTCTGCACTTCGAGCTACGCAGTGCTTCGAGCTACGCAGTGCTCTGGCACTTCTTGGTCGCACAGTGCTCTGCACTTCGCGCAGTGCTCGCTGAGCTTTGCGGGATATCTGAGCTTCGCGAGGCACTCTGGCATGATTGCGCGTTGTGCGCAACTGTCGTAGCGTGATTCGCGCAAACAGCGCGCGGCCCGGAGGTCGGACCGAGCCGCCGGAGACACCACCGGCCACTGCTCGCGCAACAGAGCCGAAAGGGGAAGCACATGGGCGACAACGCTCATACCGAAATTCCCCTGATCAACAATTTTTCCCGATATTCGCCGGAAAACACTGAACCGGCGGACGCCGCAGCAGTCTTGCGAGCGGACGTGCTCGCGATCGCCGACGACCTCTCCGGTGCCGCCGAGGCCGCAGCGGCCCTGCTACCGGGATGTCGCTCCGCGCGGATCGAACTACCCACGAGCACCGAGACGCTTGCTGCGCACAACACGCAACATGATGGACGCCCGGCTCTCGCCGTGGCAGACCTGGACTGCAGGAATGCGCCAGGCGCCGAAGCCGAACGCTCGGTTCACGCAACGCTCGCCGCGCGCCCGGCCGCGAAGGCTTTCCTGAAGATCGACTCGCTGCTGCGCGGCAACGTGCGGTCCATGCTCGCCGCGGCACGCCCCGCGGTGCTCGCTCCCGCGCTGCCGCCCGCAGGCCGCACCGTCCACAACGGAGTGCTGCACGTCAGCGGACGACCGCTGCACCGGAGCGGTCAGTGGTCCGCCGAGTCCGCCGCTCCGGCTGCCACGATCGCCGAAGCGCTCGCCCCGCAGCGCTGCCGCGTCATCACGCTCGATGTCGTGCGCTCCGGCCGATTGCGCGAAACGGTGCGCGACTGCCTCGAAGCGGGCGAAATCCCGTTGTGCGACGGGGAGACCGACGCCGACCTGGACGCCGTCGTCGCGGCCTGCGCAGACCTGCCGGGAGTCCGGCTCGCGGGCTCCGGCGGCCTCGCGTCCGCACTCGGCCGCGCAATGCCCGAAGTGGACGGCTATGGCATCGAAGCACCCGATTCCGCGCACGGGCTGCTGTTCGTCATCGGCACGGCCGAGGCCGCCTCCGCCGAGCAGGTGCGCAGGCTGGCCACACGCGGCGTGCAGCAGATCCCGCTCGACGTGCCCGTCCTGCTCGCACAACACGACGAGTCCGACCGGATCGCGCGAGCGTTGCGACATTCCCCGGTGGCGGTGACCTTGCAATCTCCGCACGGCGTGAACCCCGCGCACTCACGCGAAATCGTCCGGCGGCTGGCCGAAACCGCCGCCCGCGCCGTCAGATCCGCCGATCGCCCGGTCGATCTCGTGCTCACCGGCGGCGAAACCGCGCGCCGCGTGCTCGACGCGCTCGGCATGGACGAGCTCGTGCCACTCACCCAGATCCACCACGGCGCCGTGCGCAGCCGCACCCGCGGCGGCACGTCCGTGGTGACCCGGCCCGGCAGCTTCGGCGATGCGGACAGCCTCGTGCGCATCGCCGAACACCTGCGTCCCGCAACGGAAGGCTGAACATGACCCCTCCCCTGATCGCCGTCACCATGGGCGACGGCGCCGGCGTCGGCCCCGAGGTCATCGCCGGTGCGCTGCTCGACGACGCGACCTCGGCGCGCGCTCGCCCGATCGTCGTCGGCGACGCCGAGCGGCTGCGCACCGCCGCGCGGATCATCGGGCGCGAGGCACGGGTCGTGGCGGTGGACTCGGTCGACGACGCGGTCTTCGAGCCGGGGCGGATCAACGTGCTCGACCTCGGGCCGCTGCCCGCCGACCTGGCGTGGGGCGAGGTGTCACCGGCCGCGGGCGAGGCCGCGTACCAGTACATCCGGGTCGCCGCCGAGCTGGCCGCGCGCCACGCGGTGCAGGGGATCTGCACCGCTCCGCTGAACAAGGAGGCGCTGCACGCCGCCGGGCACCTCTTCCCCGGCCACACCGAACTGCTCGCGCACCTGACCGGCACCGAAGAGGTGTCCATGATGCTGTCCACGCCATCGGTCAAGGTCGTGCACGTGACCACGCACGTCGGCCTGATCGACGCGGTCGCGAAGATCGAGCCCGGGCTGGTCGAGCGGACCGTGCGGCGCGGGAACCGGGCGATCACCGGGTCGGGGATCGCGCACCCGCGCATCGGAGTGTGCGGGATCAACCCGCACGCCGGGGAGAACGGCCTGTTCGGCCACGGCGAGGAAGAGACCAAGATCGTTCCCGCGCTGGAGCGGCTCCGCGCCGACGGCATCGACGCCCGCGGCCCGCTGTCCGCCGACACCGCGTTCTTCCTGGCCGGTCGCGGGGACTACGACCTGATCGTGGCGATGTACCACGACCAGGGACACGGGCCGGTGAAGGTGCTCGGGATCGAAGCCGGGGTCAACATCACCGTCGGGTTGCCGGTGATCCGCACGTCGGTGGACCACGGCACGGCCTTCGACATCGCGGGCACCGGCAAGGCGGATCCGCGCAGCATGGCCGAAGCGCTGCGGCAGGCGGCCGAACTCTCTGCCGCGGCTTAGCGCTTGGCCGGTCTGGTGAGCCGCACGCACCGCGAACGGCTGGCGCCCCTTCGCAAAGCCGATCTGCGCAGCGGCAGCCGACCGCATCCGCACGACGCGCCGATCCCGAGCCGCGGCGGATCGGCCGCCTGCGCCATCCTTGGCAGGACGACATCGACCCGAGGAGGACCGACGATGCCCCGCGGATCGCAGGATCGCCGCGCCGCCATCGTGCGGCTGGCCACCACGTCCGGGCTGACCAGCGTCGACGAGCTGTCCGCGACGTTCGGGGTCACCGCGTCGACGATCCGCCGCGACCTGGCGCAGCTGGAATCCGCCGGGCGGCTCGCGCGCACCTACGGGGGCGCGATCGCGGTCGCCGGGCACCAGGAGAGCTCGCTGCGCCAGCGCAGCAGCGAGGCGTTCGCGGCCAAGCAGGCCATCGCCAGGTGGGCGGCCGGGCAGATCCTCCCCGGTGAGACGGTGCTGCTGGATTCCGGCACCACCACCGGCGCCTTGGCGCGCGAGTTGCGCGACGCCCGCGACGTCACCGTCGTGACCACCGGCCTGACCGTGCTGCAGGAGCTGGTCAGCGCCGACGAGGTGCACGTGGAATGCCTCGGCGGCACGCTGCGGCACCTGAGCCAGGGCTTCGTCGGCCCGCTCACCGAGGCCGCGCTGAGCCGGTTGACCTTCGACCGGGTCTTCCTCGGCGCCGACGGGGTCACCGCGGAGCAGGGCATCTGCGAAGCCGATCTGCAGCAGACCCGGCTCAAGGAGCTGATGGCCGAGCGCGCCGACGCGGTGTACGTGCTGGTGCACTCGGCGAAGCTCGGCCACCACCCGTTCCACGCCTGGGCGCGGCTGCCGGAACGCTGGACGCTGGTCACCGACGCCGCCGCCGACGCCGCGGCCACCGCACCGTTCCTGAGCCGCGGTGTCGACGTCGTCGTGGCCGAGGAACCGGCCTGAGCCGCTACAGGTTCCGCTCCGCGTAGCGGCTCATCGCCGCGCGGATGAATGCCGCGCACTCGTGGTTTCCCATGCCGTAGCGCGGGTCGTCCACGTACAGCTGTCCCAGCCCGGCGAACGCCTCGCGGGACGGCCTCCTGCCGCCCCAGCCGGTGCTGACCCATTCGTACTGGCGGTGCGCGAGTTCCTGCGCCTGCGCGCCGTCGGCGGCTTCGCCGGCGGCGAACGCTTCCTGGAAGCCGCCGGCGATGTCCCGGCCCTGCTGCTGGAATTCCCGCTTCTCGGCGTCGCTGAGCGAACGCCACCAGCGGTCGGCGCTCGCGTACGCCGGGCGGCCCCAGCGGCGCACCACCTCGTCCTCGTAGCGGGTGTGGTCGAAGCCGTCGAGCGTTTCCTGTGCCATGAGTTCTTCCCCTCGTTCGAGCTTGCGCACGGTGCAGCGCACGGAGGCGATCTGCCGCTCGATCCGATCCCGCTCCTGCTGGAGCAGTTGCAGGTGATCGTGCAGCGCCGGTACGGGTTCTTGGCCGTCGAGCACCTCACCGATCGCCGAAAGCCCCATGCCCAACTCACGCAACAGCAGAATTCGCTGCAGCCGCACCAAGGCCTGCTCGTCGTAGTAGCGGTACCCGTTGGCGCCGACGCGCGTCGCGGGCAGCAGGCCGATCTCCCCGTAGTAGCGCAGCGTGCGACTGGTCGTGCCCGCCGCGCGGGCGAGCTCCTGAATCGCCCATTCCCCCACCACGCACCTCCCGTGCTCTGATGACCTGCACGTTAAGGCTTCACGCGGCGTCAACCTCAAGCCCTGGCCCCGGCGCGACGCGGTGCGCCGCTTAGGGTGGTCGGCGGACCCGCACGCCACGGAGAGGCCCGGATGACCGAGACGACGCAGGACTTCACGGTCCAGACGCTGCTCGACGTGCTCAGCCTGGAGACGATCGACGACGACCTGTTCCGCAGCACCTGCGCCCCGCCCGGGGCGCCGCGCCTGTTCGGCGGGCAGGTCGCGGCGCAAGCCCTGGTCGCCGCGACGAACACAGTGGACGATTCGTCGCGGGTGCACTCGCTGCATTCGTACTTCCTGCGGCCCGGCATCACCGGAGTGCCGGTGGTGTTCCGCAACGAGCGGCTGCACGACGGCTCGACGTTCCGGCGCCGCCGGGTGACCGCGGTGCAGCACGGCAAACCGATCCTGTCGCTGGACTGCTCGTTCACCACCGACCGGACCGCGCTGGAGTACCAGGAGCCGATGCCGCAGCGGCTGGCGCCGGAGGAGTGCCCGGCGCTGGAGTGGCCGGACACCGCCAACGGGTTCAACGCCTGGCAGCCGTTCGAGTTCCGCCGGGCACCGGCTCCTGGTCAGTCCACAGGGGACCTCGTGGACCGGTTCTCCGGAGATCTGTGGTTCCGGCTGCGCGCCACCGAGGGCGAAGGGCGACCGGCGACCGCGGTGCTGACCTACCTGAGCGATCTCACGCTGGCCGCCGCGGTGCTCGGGCCGACCGGACGCACCGATGTGGCGGGAATGACTTCGCTGGACCACGTGATGTGGTTCCACGAACCGGCTCGATTCGACGATTGGTTGCTGTACGCCAAGAACTCCCCCGCGGTCGGCCCGCTGCGCGGCCTCGCGCAGGGGCGGCTCTACACCCGCTCCGGGGC
The DNA here is from genome assembly GCF_016526145.1 of Saccharopolyspora galaxeae. Lineage (GTDB taxonomy): Bacteria > Actinomycetota > Actinomycetes > Mycobacteriales > Pseudonocardiaceae > Saccharopolyspora_C > Saccharopolyspora_C galaxeae. The sequence continues at coordinate 230,097 of NZ_JADDUE010000010.1, read as the reverse complement.
GCTGATGGCTTCGGTGGCGCAGGAAGGGCTGATCCACGGCACGCAGTGAGGCGCGCCCGGGTCCGGCACAGCGGCGGATGCTCGTTTCCTCGGCTCGATCGTTGATGCGTCGCACGCCGCTGTACCACGATCCGCCGTGGGGCACCGTCGCGGAAATCGCCGGCTCCAGCGCCGGGCCCGTCAGCTCGCGGCCTCCCTACGGTCGCACGTCGCCCCGATCCGGCGGCATGAACCGCACATGCGGTATCCCGTCCACAGCGGACACTTCGCATCGGACGCCGTAGACCTCGCCGACGAGGTCGGCGGTGAGCACGTCCCGCGGCGCCCCAGCCGCCACCACGCGGCCGCCTGCGAGCACCACCAGTTCATCGCAGAACATTCCCGCGAGGTTGAGGTCGTGCAGCGCGATCACCGCCGTCACCGGCAATTCCCGGACCAGCGCGAGCAATTCGAGCTGGTGGGCGACGTCGAGGTGGTTCGTCGGCTCGTCCAGCAGCAGCTCGACCGGTTCCTGCGCGAGCGCCCGCGCGATCTGGGCGCGCTGCCGCTCACCGCCGGAAAGGCCGTGCCAACGGCGGTGTCCGAGTCCGTCCAACCCGGTGCGCGCCAGGGCGCGCGCGATGATCTCGGCGTCCTCCGGCCCGCTGCCGCCCCAGCCGCCACGATGCGGCGTGCGGCCGAGCGCGACGACTTCGGCGACGGTCAGATCGACCTCGGTGGACACCTGCTGTTCCACCACGGCGATCCGCCGCGCCAACTCGCGTCGTGACCAAGCCGCCATAGCTTGCCCGTCGATGTCGATCGCACCGGCGGAGGGCCTGCGCAGCCCTGCCAGCAGCCGCAGCAGCGAGGATTTCCCGGAGCCGTTCGGGCCGAGCAGCCCGAGCGTGCTGCCCGGTTCGGCGCGCAGGCTCACCCCGTCCAGGATGAGCGCGCCCCCGGCTGTCCACGACACCTCGCGCGCGGTCGGGCTCACGACACCCTCCCCCGCCGGACCAGCAGGACCGCGAAGGCAGGCACCCCGACCAATGCGGTGACCACGCCGACCGGAACCTCCTGCGGCGCGGCGATCGTGGTGGCCAGCACGTCCACCCACACCAGCAGGATCGCGCCGAGCACCGCGGTCACCGGCAGCAGCGCGCGGTGCCGCGGTCCGACCAGCAGCCGGGCCGCCTGCGGCAGCACCAGCCCGACGAAGCCGATCGCTCCCGCCGCTGCGACCAAGGTCGCGGCCAGCAGCGCGGTCACCACCAGCAGCAGCGCCCGCAGCCGTCCAACGTGGACTCCGAGAGTGGCGGCGGCGTCCTGGCCGAACGCGAAGGCGTCCAGCGAGCCCGCTTTCGCCAAGCACAGCACGAGGCACACCGCGCACACCACGCCCGCCAGCAGCACATCATCCCAGCGCGCACCGGAAAGCGAGCCCAGCAGCCAGAAGAGCACGCCGCGGGTCTGGTCGGCGTCCGCGGAGGTGATCACGATGTACGAGGTCAGCGCGGAGAACAGCTGCGTCCCGGCGACTCCGGCCAGCACCATGTGCCCGGCCGCGCCGCCTGCGGCCGACGCCAGCAACATCACCAGCGCGAACGCGACCAGCGCCCCGGCGAACGCCCCGGCGGTGAGACCGACCGCCCCGGCCCCGAGACCGAGCACGACCACCGAGACCGCCCCGGTCGAGGCTCCGGCCGACACTCCTAACAGGAACGGGTCGGCCAATGGGTTGCGCAGCAGCGACTGCAGTACCGCCCCGCAGACTCCGAGCCCGGCTCCGCAGATCGCGGCCAGCACCGCGCGCGGCAACCGCAGCTGCCACACGATGCCCTGCCCGATGCGGGAAACGCCGGTCTCGGCGAGCCCGAGCTTGCTGCCGACCACACCGGCGACGTCCGCGACGGTGAGCTGCGCGGGCCCGAGCGTCACCGCGATCGCGGCCGACAGCAACAGGATCGGCACTCCGGCGAGGACGATGGCCGCCGCCGGTGCCCGGTTCGCCGTCAACGCCGGTCCAGTTCGACGAGTTTGTCCGCGAGCCGCTCGATCCCTTGCACAGTGCGGATGCTGACGTTGAGCTCGGTGCCGGTCATGCCCATCGACCGCTCGTCGCGCACCGCGGCCAGCCGGGACACCGCCGGGTCGGCGCGCAGGAAATCCCGTTTCGCGGCAAGGCCGTCGCCTTCTCCGTCGCGAGTCAGGTCGCCGAGCACGAGCAGGTCGGGATCGCGGGCGAGGATGTCCTCCCAGGACACTTGCGGCCACATCGACCGCGCGTCGTCGTAGGCGTTGCGCACGCCCAGCTCCCTGGCCATGATCGCCGGTGCACCGGTGGATCCCGCCACGTAGGGCGATTCCGTGCGGGCGAACCAGAACAGCACCGATGTGTCCTTGGTGGACTCCAACCGGTCGACCCGCTGCCGCGCGGCGGCCACCCGTTCGCGCAGCTGCGCGGTGAGCGCGCGCCCGCGTTCCGGAACGCCGAAGATGTCGGCGATCTCCTGCACTTCCCGGTAGATGTCGTCGAGCTCGACCGGTTCGGCCAGCGGCGCGGCCTCCGGGAAGCAGTTGCTCGGCGACAGATATGTGGGCACGCCGAGTTCGCCGAACCGCTCGCGATCGGCGACGCCTTCGTCGGTGAACACGGCTTGATAGGCCCCGAGCACGATGTCCGGCTCGGTGCCCAGCACCGCCTCGTACGACGGATTGTTCTCGGCGAGCCGCGGCACCGTCGCGTTGGCCTGCGCCAACGCCGGATCCACCGGATCGGTCCAGGTCGCCGTGCCCACCATCCGATCGGCCAGCCCGAGCGAGAGCATGATCTCGGTGGTGGACTGGTTCAGGCTCACCGCGCGCTGCGGCGGACCGTCCACAGTGACGTCGGTTCCGCAGTTGCGCAGCGTTTTCCCGCCTCCGGCGTCCTCTTTCGGAGCGGGTGCGGAACAGGAAGCGAGCACAACGGCGGCCAGCACCACCAGCCCGGCGCGCAACGCGCGGGCGCGAACAGCGAACACTGCTTTGCGATCCTCACCCCGGGCCCATGCGCGAAGCCCGGTCGGCCACGACCCGGCACCGCCTGCGGCCCGGGGAGCCAGCAGGTCTTCGGACTCGGGTTCGCACCGGACGGGGCCGCCTTCCCGGAACGGATCCAGTGGCATCGCCCCGCCCATCACCCCCACCGCTGCGCGTCAGTTCCGGCTTCCGACCGGATTCCCTGGCCACGTGGGCACGACTGGCTCGCCGAGCACCCTAACCGGACATACCACCGAACGGACATGGTGACGTTGCTCGCGCCCGCCCAGAGCGATCGGCCCGCTCCGGACGGCGACCGGTTGACCGGCGGCCACCTTGCAGAATAAGTTACCCGCCGGTAATGACCGGTGTCCCAAGGAGTCCGTGATGTCCTCGACCATGCAGATGTGGCGGAAGCTGGAGCCGAAGCCGCTGGGAACCCGGTTGTTCTCCTGGGCGGTGTGCCTGCGGGCGCCGTACTTCCGCACGATCCGCCCGCACATCACCGAGATGCGTCCGGGCCGTTGCGAGGTGCGCGCGACCAACCGCCGCCGGGTGCACAACCACCTCGGAACGTTCCACGCGATCGCCGCGTGCAATCTCGCCGAGGTCGCGGCCGGGATGCTGATGGAGGCGAGCCTGCCCGGCTCGCACCGCTGGATTCCCACGGGAATGACCGTCCGCTACCTCGCGAAAGCGAAAACGGACCTGCGCGGCGTCGCCGAGCTGGAGCTCCCGGAACTCTCCGACGAGCCCGCGGAGTGGGTCGTGCCGGTGCGGATTCTGGACGCCGCGGGCGACGCCGTCGTCACCGCCGACATCTCGATGCGCGTGTCCGCGAAGAAGGCTTGACGGGGGTCTGCGCGCGGCAGGCCCCCGCGGGCGTCAGTGCGCCGGGACCGCGTCCTTGGGCGCCGCGGCGATTTCCTCTTCAGTGGCGCTGGAAGTGCGGATGACCAGCGCCAGTCCGGCGCTGATCAGGTGCAGCACCGCGTAGATCCACAGCACGCCCTGGATGCCGAGGATGCCGATGAACGCCGTGCCGATGGCCGGCCCGAGCGCCTGGCTGGCGCCCGCGCCGAGCGTGTAGGTGGACATGACCTGTCCGGTGCGGTTCGGCGCGTGCATGGTCATCAGCGGCGGCAGCGGGACGTACCCGGCCATGCCGACCCCGAAGATCGCGCACGCGACCGCGACCAGCGCGTAGTTGTGGCCGAACGTGGCCGGCACGTAGTACAGCCCGAGGCAGGCGACCGCGGCGAGCACACCGCCGAACCAGACGATGGTCTGGCTCCCGCTCCACCGGTCGCCGACCGCGCCGAGCACGACCACGCCGACCAGGTTCGAGCCCATCATGATCATCAGGAGCGTGGACCACTCCTCGGAGCCGAACCCGACTTCCTGGATCAGGTACAGCGGCACGAACACCCACACGCCGAACTGCGAAGTGGTGTTGATCAGGCGCATCAGCGCGCCCATGCCGACCTTCGGCTTCTCGAACATGATCGTGACGCAGCCGACGAGGGTCTGCACGACGCTCGCGCGTTCGGCGCCTTGGCTGAGTCCTCCGTAGCCGGAACGCTCCTTGAGCATCGTGAACACGATCGCCGAGCCCACCAGGATCAGCAGCAGCGACACCCACAGCGTCGGGTAGTAGCCGATGGTCGGCTTCAGCACCGAGACCGCGCCGGAACCCAGCACCGGATATCCCATGGTGAACGAGAACCAGTACCAGCCGAGCGCCTTGCTGATCTGCTGCTTCGGCGCTCCCGCCATGACCCACACCAGGAAGCCGTAGGCGAACAGCGGGTAGCCGAGGCCGCGGATCCCGTAGGTGATCAGGATCAGCGCGTAGCTCCCGGTCGGCACGGCCACCGCCAGCAGCACCGCGTGGCAGACGGCCCAGATCGCGGTGCCGGCCATCATGACCTTGCGCGGCCCCCACCGGTCGGAGAGCCCGCCGGACAGGAACGCGCCCACGGCGGCGGCGATGCCGTAGGTGGTGAAGATGACGCCCACGCTGGCTTCGGTGAAGCCGAACTCGGTTTTGAAGTAGGTGGAGAGGTAGCTGGTCTCCACCCCGTCACCGATCATGAACAGCAACATCCCGACGTAGCCCCACAGCAGGGTGCGCGGGATGCCTATCCGGTCGAAGAAGTTCGCGGGCGGCTCGTGGCCGGTTGACACCACGTTCGTGGACCTCCTGACGGGCAGCGGCGCCCGGGTCGTAGCAGGTTTCCGCTGGTCACCACGGCGACGGCGAGTTCCCGCGCCGGCGGCGGCCGGTTCGTGACGGACAACCTGCAACAAGACCCGAGATCTGAGCAAGATCTTCACACAAATTGTGGGATACTCTGGTGGTTTCCACAGTCGGGAGGTCGCGATGCCGGTCCGGAAGTCGGCCGCCGAGGTCGAGCAGCGTCGACAGGAGGCGTTGCGCCTGGTCACCGGCGCCGGGGAGGTCCGCATCGACCAACTCGCGCACCGCCTCGGGGTCAGCGTGATGACGGCGCACCGCGACCTCGACGACCTCCAGTCCCGCAACCTGCTGCAGAAGCGGCGCGGGGTGGCGGCGGCGTTCAGCACCGTGCAGCGGGAGAGTTCGCTGCGCCTGCGCGAACACGTCAACGCGGAGTTCAAGGCGGCCATCGCCGAGCCGCTGCTCGACCTCGTCGCACCCGGCGACACCGTGCTCATCGACTGCGGCAGCACGCTTTTCCCGTTCGTCCGGGCACTGTCCGAAGTGGAGCAGCTGCAGGTCGTCACGAACTCGCTGCGGGTGAGCTACCTGCTGTCCGAGTCCGCGACCGTCACGCTGCTCGGCGACCGCGTCCACCCGGAATTCGAGTCCTGCGCGGGACCCGAGGTACTGCGCCAGCTCGACCGCTTCCGCGTGGACGTCGCATTCCTGACCGCCACGTGTGTCCACAATGGCGGGTTGTCCCACCCGGTGCGGGAGTACGCGGAGAACAAGGAAGGCTTCGTGGCCGCCGCCGGCCGCTCGATCCTGGCCGTCGACGGCGGCAAGTTCGGCCGCACGGCTACGTACGCGCATGGGGATCTGAGCGGATATCAGACCCTGATCACCGATGACGCGGTGTCGCGCAAGGAACTTCGGGCGGCGGAGAAGTGCGGGGTTGAGGTGCGGACCACGGTGCCCGCACGCGCTTGAACGCTTGCCGCGCAACAGCTTTCCACCGCCCGGTATCCGACGATGGAGACATCGTCGGATACGAACAGCCACCCGCCCGGAGAACCGGCCGGCCGCTGTCCACCGTGCTGTTCGTGGCCAGTGTCGCCGTGCCGAAATGAGGACCGACTCGAGGAGCCGGTGACAGTGGCCGGGCTGGTCGGTGTGGTCAACATCGTGCAGCCGCAATGGGGACCGGATCGAGGAGCCGGTGACAGCCGCTACCGAGACCAGCTCAACCCCGGCGACGACCCGCGCCCGCCGCAATGGGGACCGGCTCGAGGAGCCGGTGACAGTCGACGGCGCTGAGCAGACGGTGTCCCGCGCCGCAGTGCCGCAATGGGGACCGGCTCGAGGAGCCGGTGACAGCCGCGGCCGCGGTCCGGCACACCTGCGAGCGCGGCTGGCCGCAATGGGGACCGGCTCGAGGAGCCGGTGACAGGATCGCGACGATGCCGAGGTTGTTGGAGCGATCGCGGCCGCAATGGGGACCGGCTCGAGGAGCCGGTGACAGGGCATCCCGAAGACGAGGCCTCTGACCTGGGTTTTCAAAGATCATCGCGAGCGGCGGCCGATGGAGATCGCTCCAGCCGACCGTGTCGATCTTAGCTTATCCCGCTGACCGGTTGACCTGCACAGACTTTATGCGAGCGGTTACGCCTGCGGACATCGGAACCGGACCGCTCGCGGGACCACTTCCAGCTCACCCGCCACGCAAGACGCAGGAATCCGCGTCACGCAAGCGCAGCGGTCCGATCCACCCGAAAGTGCGAACCCCAGGGGCATGCCGTCCGCGCGATGCTGGGAGGGCACAAGAGCAATCACGTCGGGGAAAGCACCATGGAACCCGAGTCTTTCATTCCAGCTCGCGCGTTGAGCAAGTTCGTGTACTGCCCCAGGCTGTTCCATCTCGAGCAGGTTCAAGGCCACTGGCAAGATTCCGACGACACCCGCCTCGGCCGTCACGTGCACCGCGTCGTCGACCGTCCCGGATCGGCCATGCCCACCGCGGACACCATTCGATCGACAGATTGGCGCGCCCGTTCGGTTCGGCTCTCGTCGGCAGATCTCGGGGTGACCGCCGTGTGCGATGTCGTGGAGCACGGCGCATCCGAGACCTGCCCGGTGGAGTTCCGGCTGGGCGCACCGGCCCCTGACGGCAACCCGTGGGCGACCGACCGGACCCAGGTTCTGCTGCAGATTTCGTTGCTACGCCGGCATGGATACAACTGCGATCACGGCTGGATCTGGTACGACCGGGCGCGTCGTCGTAAACGGGTGCAATGGACTTCTGCGGCCGAACATGAGCTCCGAGCTGCTTTGCGAGCCGCGCAGACAGTTGCCGATCAATCCGAACCGCCGCCACCGCTGCGACACAGCGACCGCTGCCCGCGCTGCGCACTGCTGCAGGTCTGCATGCCGGACGAGATCAACGAACTCTCCGCGCGCGACAATACTGCGCCACGACGTCTACTGGCGCGCGATCCGGACCGTTTTCCGCTGTATGCCACCGAACCGGGAAGCTCTGTCGGGATCCGTAATGGTCACCTCGTGGTGACCCATGACAGTACCGAGCTGTTGTCGATGCGCCTGCGCGATGTGCTCCATCTGGTGGCGTCCGGACCGGTCCAAGTCACGACCCAGGCGATCCATGCGCTGGCCGAGCAAAGCAGCCCCGTGGTGTGGACCTCGACCGGTGGATGGCTGAAAGCCGTCGGCGTGCCGGGCGCCGGCAAGCATGTGGAGGTTCGGCGGCGCCAGTACACGGCCTCGCCGGACCAGGCTTTGTCGTGCGCACGAAACGTTGTGCTGGGCAAGATCCGCAACTGCCGAACCATGCTGCGCCGCAACGCCCCGCCTGCGGAGAATGCTCGGGCGCGGCTGGGCGAGGCGGTTCGTCAAGCAGGCAAGGCGGACGGCATCGACACGCTGCTCGGCATCGAGGGCGCCGCCGGGCAGACCTATTTCGGGGCGCTCCCCACCGCATTCCGTTGTGATCACCGCCTGCCTGGCCCGTCATTCGATCAGACGGGCCGTACTCGGCGGCCGCCCCGCGACCCGGTGAGCTGCCTGCTGTCGTACTTGTACACCCTGCTGATCAAAGACTTGACCGTGGCTTGTTACGCCCTCGGGCTCGACCCGTATTTCGGTCTCTACCACCGGCCCCGTTATGGGCGTCCTGCCCTGGCACTCGACCTGGCTGAAGAATTCCGGCCATTGATCGGGGATTCGACCGCGCTAACTTTGATCAACAACCGGCAGGCCGATGCGACGGTTTTCGAGGTGACGCCGACCGCCGTGGCACTGACCAAACCGGGACGACGCAAGGTCATCGGTGCTTACGAGCGACGGCTCGCCACGCAGGTGCGGCATCCGATCTTCGGCTACCGGATCACCTATCGGCGAGCGCTGGAGGTGCAGGCACGCTTGTTCGCCGCGTACCTGCTCGGCGAGATTCCGCAGTACACACCCTTCACCAGCCGGTGATTCCGAATGCCACGGCATCGTTACCTGGTGGCCTACGACATCCGCGACGAACACCGGCTACCGCGCGTCGCGAAGATCGTGGAGCGGTATGGCGATCGAATCCAGTTCTCGGTGTTCTGCTGCGAACTGTCCAAAGCGGACCTAGCAGATTTGCGGGTAGAGCTGCAGCAGGTCATCGATACCGGTCAGGATCGAGTGCTGTTCGTCGACCTCGGGCGACCGGAAAGCACGGTGCCGATCAACATCCTCGGCCAGCAACGTCCGTGGCCGCGGTCCGGGCCGCACGTCGTTTGAGGCGGAGATATCCCGATGGCACCGTTCTCTCGTGACACGCCTCCGCGCCGGCGACTGACCGCGTCCCGGACGCTGCCTCGTCTGGGCCGCACCACGAGACGTGGCTACGTTGACGACTCCTCCCCAGGCGCCAACGGACGGTCGGGCGAGCGAGCATCCGCTGCTCTTCGACTACCACGTCCAGCTCTTACGGCCGTCTCCATCGATCGCGCCGCAGAGCGAAACACGTCGACAACTCTGGAACAGGAGGTACTGCCATGACCAAGGCGGAATCGTTCATCCCTCCATACTTGTCCTGGCGCAGCTTTACCGGTGCTTGGGAGCACATGGCCAGCCAGGACACACTGCCAGCGGTGATCGATCGCAGCTACCTGAAGTGGATGTCCGGCACCACGCAGACGAGCTTCTTGGGAATGCTGCGGCAGTTCGATCTCGTCGATGATCAAGACCGACCTACCGGACGACTGCGCGAACTCGTCTACGACCCGGACTCCCGGCCACGGATCATCGGAGAACAGCTGCACGAGCACTATGAGCCCATCGTGGAAATGGGGAAGATGCACGCCACCACAGGGCAGCTGAACAGCACCTGGCGTGAAATCTACGGGCAAGAAGGGGACACCCGCAACCGAGCGATCAACTTCTTCTTGCAAGCAGCGGAGCTGGCAGGTATCCCGCTCAGTCCCGAATGGACCAAAGGGATGCCCACCCCAGCTGCTGCCGCGCCCAGGCAGCGCCGGCGCAGCCGCCCTGCCGCCAAGTCCGCCACTCGCGCGAAATCGCAGAGCGCGGAGAACAAATCGGTGCTGGAGGTCAAGCTTGCATCGGGTGTCGGGCGCATCGCCGTGACCCTGGAAGCGGACTTCCTCCACATGTCCGATGAGGACAGAGCCTTCGTCTTCGGCATCAGCGACGCGCTGCGTGACTACCAGGCGAAGCACGCAGACGAAGAAGCTTCCGGACCCGATGAGGGCTCCGAAGATCAGTAACACCCAGGGTCCTCCGTGACGACGGGGGACCCGCTCGCAGCGAAAGAAGAAAGGCCATGGACGAACATGGCGACAAGCCACCGCAACGGCGCGTGTCTCTGCGCGAACGTCGACTTCTGTACGAACGGGCGGACGGGCGGTGCCAGCGCTGCGGCGCCGACCTCGGACCCGACTGGCACGCCGCACACTTGGTCGCCACGTGCAACGGCGGACCAACCGAACTTGAGAACATGCAAGCGTGGTGCGCCCGCTGCAACCTCCGGCTCGGTGGACGCGATGCCGAACCGTTCGACGGGCTACGCTTGCGGGAGTGGCAAGCCCAGGCCCTTCCCGTGATTTTGGAGCGGATCTTCTACGAAGGCTCTGCCACGTTGCAAGCCGCCGGAGCCGCCGGGAAGACGGTGTTCGCGGCATCCGTGTTCAAGTCGCTCCGCGAGGCCGGATATGCCGAGCGGATGGTCGTGATCGTGCCGAACACCGCGCTCGTCGAGCAATGGCGCCGCGCCCTGGCCGAACTGAGGATTGATCTGGACAGCAACCCTGCGGGAGGGATCATCGAGACACGCTCCCGGCCCGGAATCATCGTGACCTACCAGTCGGTGCAGAACTCGGCCGGAGCCCACTCGGTGCGCTTGCGGCGCAAGCGGACGCTGGTGGTGCTGGACGAGGTACATCATGTCGCGACCGATGCGTCCTGGGGATCCGCAGTGCAAACCATGATCGGCAACGTGGTGGACAAGGACATCCACGCTGCCGCTGTGCTGAACATGACCGGGACGTTGTTCCGCTCCAGCCCCAAGCGTCGCATCTCCACCGTGCGCTACGAACGGGTGCTCGTCGACGGTAGGCCGAAGTTGCAGGCAGTGGCCGACTGCTCGGTCTCCTCGCGCGACCTGATCGACAAGAAGTTGCTGCGTCCGGTCGATCTCTTCGCCTACACAGGATGGGCGCGGTTCGTCGACGTCAACCACCAGCGGGAAACTCGGGCCCAGATCGCAGATCTGGACGATCCGCAAAGCAACATGGTGCTGCTACAGGCGTGCACCTCGGACGAGTGGCTGCGCGGTTTCGTCGCCGAAGCGGTCCGGCTGCTGGAGAACCAGTTGGCCGCGATCGAGTACGCGGAACCACTGAAGCTGCTGTTCGTCGCTCCGACGCAACAGGTCGCACGGCGTGCCGCGCTCGCACTGAACCGCGTCACCGGACGGAACTTCGCTCGGCTGGTCACCTCCGACGAACCAGAAGCCTTGCGAACACTCCGGTCTGCCGCGGCGGAACCGAACTCATGCGGGATCGTCGCGGTCCGGATGGTCACCGAAGGGTTCGATTGCGCGCACGTCTCCACGATCGCTTATGCGGCGAACGTGACCGCTCCCCTGTTCATCTCGCAGGTCACCGCCCGCGCGATGCGGATCACCGGAACTGAACGTGCACGTGCCACCGTGCTGCCCGCCGCAATCCTCGTGCCGGACCATCCGGCGTTGCAGGAAGCATTCCGGCAAGCGCTGGCCGACGCAGCCCCGGCCGCGGACGAGGATGACGGCGAACTGCCGACCGGACCGGAGCCGGCCGCAGGGATGCCGCGAACTCCGCGCTTCGAGTTCCTCGGACTCGGACCTCCATGGCTGAACTCGGTCACTCCACTAGAAGAAGACCAGTACAAAGTGGACGCCGAAGAGCTGGCTGCCGTGAGCGGACTCTGCGAACGGGTGCACCTGCCCGTGGCGTATGCGCCTCGCGTGGCGGTCGGCTATCGGCACTACCCGCCAAGAGCGGCTTGAGCTGACGCCGACCACGAATCGGGTGCGCCCCTCTTCGGGATCGCACCCGGTTCGTGCGAGCGGTCCGGTTCCGAGACTTTCAGGCGTAGCCGCTCGCGGACCGTTTGCGCAGGTCGGGGCGGGTGTTGGCGTGAGGTAAGATCGATGCTGCCGGGCGGCGCGATCTCCATCGGCCGCCGCTCGCGATGATCTTTGAAAACGCAGGTCATGGGCCCCTTTTCCGGGCTGCCCTGTCACCGGCTCTTCGAGCCGGTCCTCATTGCGGCCAGTCCGTGGATACCGACCAGCCGAAGCTGCACGACGGCTGTCACCGGCTCTTCGAGCCGGTCCTCATTGCGGCTTCCACTGCGGAAGCGTCAGCCCCGGAGGTTCTTCGGCCTGCTGTCACCGGCTCTTCGAGCCGGTCCTCATTGCGGCTCGGTGTTCCTGCTCAACGCGGGCATTCCGCTCGCGGCCGCTGTCACCGGCTCTTCGAGCCGGTCCTCATTGCGGCGCGGAATCCTCCCGCGACGTGAGTGGCGCCCCGGCCCTGTCACCGGCTCTTCGAGCCGGTCCTCATTGCGGCGAGCAGGGCTTCCGTTTCGATCTCGCACACCACCGGCTGTCACCGGCTCTTCGAGCCGGTCCTCATTGCGGCTCACGTCCCGACCGGCGTTCTTCAACGTCGTCTCGCCGCTGTCACCGGCTCTTCGAGCCGGTCCTCATTGCGGCGTATCCACCAACACCAGGTCGTAGTCATCCAGGAGTCTGTCACCGGCTCTTCGAGCCGGTCCTCATTGCGGCTGCTTGGTGGCTGATGTGGTCAGCGGATGCGGTTGAGCCCGCTGTCACCGGCTCTTCGAGCCGGTCCTCATTGCGGCCGCGCGTCGAGCTTGCCCATGGCGTACGCGACGGCCTGTCACCGGCTCTTCGAGCCGGCCCTCACTGCGGCAGCTCTGATGGATCTTCTTTAGCGACTGTCAGCGCCTGTCACCGGCTCCTCGAGTCGGTCGTTCGCGAATGGCGCCACATGCCGAACCTGACCAGCCCATCTCAAGCGTTCGGCTTCGGTTCAGCAGTGCCGCGTCACTGCTTGACCGGAAGGCATAGGCCCATGCCGAGGTAGCGTTGTGCTCCGAGGATTAGTGGGCCCTCGATGGGGTCCGGGAATTCGATGGTCGCGTGGGAGAAGGGGCGCGGAGTGCGCTCGCGCCGGGGCAGGTCCGCCGGGCCGAGGGCGACTCCGCCTTCCGTTAGTGGGTCGCGATCGACCGTGATCGCGGCTGGTTCGCCGAGTCCCATGCGGACACACGTGCGTGCCAGCTCGGCGGCTACCTTGCCTCGCCCGGGGAAACGGTTCAACACGATGGGCGTCACGGTCGTCCAGACTCGGGCGGATGCGCACCAAGTAGACGATTCGAGAGAAATCTCGGCCGGTGCTGGGAAACGGAATCGCAGCCGCGTGCCGCGAAAGTCCAATGTGAACGGTTGGTCGATCAGCAGCGCATCGCGAATCGACTCCGCGATGTCAGCACGACCGGGCGGGCTCAGCACTCCGACTCCGGTGACCTGTCCGCTCGCGCCCGCGCGCCCCGCGTCCAGCATCGGCAAGTAGGCCACGTGCGGCGAATCCTGCGCTCCATGCCCGGAAATCTCCGGCGGCAGCGGGTCGCCAACCCGGCTCATCACGGCCTTACGCAGCAGAGCAGCCACCATGCCCGCGCGGCGTGGCGCGATCCTGATTCCTTCGGGCAGCGCCAACGTCAGCAGTCGGCAGCCGGAGCCCGCGATGTCGGACACAAGACCTCACGACGACTCGGAGTTCAACGGGCGCGGGTCGTGCGACTCCTTGACACGCATCGGGCTACTCACGTCGTCCTGCGGTGTGTAGTGCAACAGGTAAGTCCCCCGGTAGAAGTTCAGGCCCAGTTGCGCCAAGTACCAACCGGCTGCGAGCGCGACCGTCTTCGGCATCTGCGCGGTAACGACCAGTTCCCGCTCACCACATGATTGTTTGATCTTCGCAAGTCCCGCGGCCACAACACTGGCGAGAACGTGCAGCTCCGCTCCGGAGAAGTGGATTTGCGGGCGACCGTTGACCATCTCCGCGGTTCCGACCCCGGCCGGGCGGACGATGTGATGGACCGTGCGGACGCCGAAATCTCGAAGTCTGGCTTCGCTCGTTCCGGCGTGCACGTCCTGAGTCAAGGTCACCGCGACGCCGATTCGGTTGCCCGTCGGCTCCGCCAGTTCACTGGGCGCCAGGTCGATATCGGAGAGGCCTTCAAGGGTGCTGCGGCCTGGGACGAACTCCTCGGATTCACGTCGGTCCTGAGTGGACAGTTCGACGAAACAGGTGTCGAACTCCGCAAGTGGGAGGTAGCCGCCGACGCCGAGCGCCATCGGCCACAGCAGATTCGGCGCTACCGCGATCCGCTCGTTGTCTTGCGCGGTGTTGATGAGCAACTCGGCAGTCCTGCCCACTTCCGCGCATAATGCGGCAACGTCGATCACCCCGTCCACGGTACTCGCGGCCAGATCGGGCCACCGATGGACCGTGCGGATGGACATGGTGCGTTTCTGGGCGGCCGTCCGAGAGTTCTCGCCCCGGGTCCGATCAGCCATGCCTTCGTCGAGAACCTGGATGCTCACCAAAGTTCCAGCCGCCTCACGCGCCTTACGACGGACGTACCGACCGACGACAACGAGCACCAGCACGACCGCGAAGAAGGACACCCGTGGCCAGGACGGCTCGTACCGCTCCCCCGGCTTCGGGAGTAGGTCTTCCACCAGCAATGCGAGCGAAGCCGTCACCAACGCCACCGCAATCGCAGTGGCAGAATCCGCGAGTGCCACCCTTTTCGGCGCCGTGACCAGCGACGATAATGCCTTACGCATGACTCTCCGTGATCGCTTCAAACCGGCGTGTAGTCTACCGCACGATCGAGCGCTCACCTCACGTCGCGGGCAGGGGAACCCAGGAGGCATTGCTTGACCGACCGTTTCATCAATCCCTACACGTTCGTACCGTTTCCGGAGAAGCCGCCGATGCGGGCAGAGCCGCACGGGCACCTGGGAAATCCGCGATTGTTGAGCGGAAAACTAACCATCACGATCACTGCCGGGACGCCGCTGCTGATCAGGGGATACGGCACGAAGAACGCCGATGGCGAGCCGAGCAACGAGCTGCCACGGCGCCCGGACGGCACCGCGTTCGTGCCCGGCTCGTCGCTGAAGGGCGCGGTCCGGTCGCTGCACGAGACGCTGACCGGCAGTTGCCTTCGGGTTTTCGACGCCGACTTCCTGCCGAGCTACCGAGATGTGGTCGCGTCGCGCAGACACCGCCGCATGGCCGTCGTCGCCCAGCCGCCCGCGGGCGACGCACCACCCGCGGTGTGTCTGTGCGAGCCGGGCGATCCGCAGAAGTTCCGGCTGGACCAGGAACTGCTCGAGCATCTCCACCTCGCCGGTGGGCTGCGTTCCGGACAACGGCTCCAGATCCCGCGCTGGAACAGCAAAAGCGGTCGCCCGGACCAGGCGACACGGGACGACGACGGGGAATGGGTCGTGTTCCTCAGCGATCCGGGTGCCCGCGACCCCCGGCACCCGTACCGGGCACATGTCCGGAAACTGGCCCGGGATCAAAAGCGCGATGTTCCGGAGCACGTGTGGTCGGAGTTCCTGCGGGTCGTCCAGGACACGGACGACCAACGGACCGCGCAGCTCAACAAGACCGACGGGCAGCGCACCGAACCAATCGTGTACACCCACAAACCGGACAAGAACGAGCCGGGACGACAGTACGCCGTCGGCGAACGGCACCTGGCGAGGCCAGATCTCCAGCAGGGCCAGCCGGTTTGGGTCGACCTGGACGATCGCGGCCGGATCGAGCACGTAGGGCTGGCGATGAACTGGCGCAACCTCGGCGGACACTCCGCCGGCGAGCGCGCCGCAGGCTTTCTGCCCTGCGACCGGCCGGACCAGCTGTGCCCGAGTTGCCGCTTGTTCGGCTCGATCGACCCGACCGGCACCGAGGAGGACGAGCGGGCGGCGCAACGCGCCTACCGCGGGCATGTGCGGTTCGGTGATGCCGTGGCCAAGCACGACGTCGTGCCGAAATCTCTTTCCTTACCACCGATGGGAGCACCGAGTCCGGGCGCGGGACAGTTCTATCTGACCAATGACCCGGCCAACATCGGCAGGTATGAAGACACCCCGCTGCGCGAGTGGGGAGCCAGCCCGGACGAACCGACACCACGGAAGCTGCGTGGCCGCAAGCACTATTGGCACACCGACCGCCTCAACGGCCGGGAAGCCGCACGCCAGCACCAGACGAACGAGAAACTCATTTCGTCCGCGGAGGCGTTTCCCGCGGACACGGAATTATCCGCGACGATCACTTTCGTCGACATCGATGAGCAGCAGCTCGGTGGGCTGATCGCTGCGCTGGAACCTTCCGCCCTACTCGAAGATGAGCAGCTGCGCACTCACCTCGGCGGCGGCAAACCCCTCGGCTACGGTGCCTGCCGCGTGGCGATCGACCCGAAGGCCAGCGAAGTGCACTTTTCCGGTGCGCGCTACGGACTTTCCGCACCGGAACGGGATATCATCGAGGAAAAGTCGTTACTGCTCAAAACTTTCCGCGAGTCCGTCGAGCCCGCGGTGCGGGATGTCTGGAACGCCCTGGCACGGGTCCTGCGCCCGCAGGACGACCCCGAACAGGTCTGGTATCCGCCGGGAGCGGATTGGTCCCAGCGCGGAACCAAGGACTTCGACGACGGATTCGAGTTCTGGCAGCAGACCTCCGGCGCCGAGACCACGCCCGATCGCGACCGCGACGCCGGTAAACAACGCAACGGCCGTCCACTGCGGACTCTGCCGTTCGCCGAGGAAGCCGACCAGTCGATACCCATCGTCAAGAAGGGCGAGGACCGCTCGTGACGGACTACCTGGACATCGGCGTGGTGCAGATCCAGTCGTGGCTCACCCGCACTCCGAAGCTGCGCGGCCGCCGTGGCGGATCGACGCTGATCAGCCAAGCTACCGCGCCTGATGAGGTCCGCAAAGTCCTCGACGGACTGGACGGCGCCGCCGAGATCAACGAGTCCGCCGGACGGATCGACGGCGTGGTTTCCCTGATATTGCACGGGAATCGAGAACCGGTGGAACAGCGCGTCGTTCAGCACCTGCGGGACTGGATGCCGGCCGCGTCGCTGTCGGTGAAAGGTTTCCGCGGCGATACCTACACGCGGGCGCGCGCACAAGATCCCGTGCACGACGAGGAATGGCCCGCGCCCGCCGCTGATTGGCCTGCGGCTCGTCCGTGCGGATGGTGCAGCACATTGCCCGCCACATCGGGAAGACGGGATCACGACGCTGCGTTGTGCGTGGAATGCGCGGCTCGCGATGAGGCGGCCGGGCGTGCCGAGCGCAAGGAGCGAGTTCCGTTCGCCGAGGCGGAACTGTTGGCACGGCTCGGTCATCCTGGCGCCGCAGTACCGGACGAGTTCCCGAAACTGGCCGGACTGGACGGTAGCGAGACCCATCTGGCGCTGGTCTATGCGGACGGAAACGCGATCGGAAGGTTCATTACCGAGCGTCAAAAACTCAAGCGCCGCAAGGACAAGACCGACTACCCCGCGGCGATCGACGACTCCACCTGGCACGCGCTGACCTCCGCGGTCCGCATGATCCGCCGTGACGGCGACACTTCGCTGCCGATCGTCCCGCACCTAGTCGGCGGCGACGACGTGCTGGTCAGCGTGCCCGCGCACCGTGCGTGGCAGTTCGCTGAAGCGCTGCTCGGCGAGTTCCACGACCGGCTCGGGGTCAACACCGGCGCCACCGGCATCCAGGGCCTTCCGACCTTGTCAGCCGGGATCGTTTTCCACCACTACGCGGTCCCGCTGTTCCAGGTCAACGAGCTCGCGAAATCGTTGCTGCGACGGGCCAAAGTCCGAACCTCCGGCAAAGCCGCGTCGCTCGCGTGGCACGACACGACCCGCGATGGACGCGAACCAATCGATCGTGACGCGATCACGCTGCAGACCTTCCAGACTTACCGGACAGCGCTGAGCGACTTGGCAGCGCTGAAACAGTCCGCGCGTCAGCGGCTCGCCGACCTGACCCGCACGCACGGCGGGAATTCCGCAGAGGTGGCCGCACACGCGGCGCGAGTTGGCTCCACGGAGGTGCTGGAACCGTTCGGCGAGCAACTCACACTGGCCGACGCGCTCGGGATGACCTGGTGGTGGCATGACCCGGCTTGATTTCGAGATTACGTTCCACTCGCCGTTCCGCGTGGCCAGCGGGCAGGGCGGCGAGGGTGCACACGACACTGTGGAGGCGGACCGGCTGCCGGCGTCCAGTTTGGCGGGTGTCGTGCGTGCCACCGCAGCGAGCCTGTTGGGCGAGAAAAATCCGGTATTGGACGAGGTTTTCGGCTCGTCCGCGCAGCCTTCGCCGTGGCGGTGGACACCGGCACGGCCATGCGGCGCATGGCACCACGCGAACCCGGCCGCGCGTGTCCGGATCGACGAGGCAACCGGTGCGGCACAAGAAGACATGCTCGTGCTGGCCGAGCAAACCGGCGCCGAAGCCGCCACGTTCAGCGTCCGGCGGTTCCGCCATGTCCCCGCCGAACGGGTCGACACCCACAAGGCAGTGCTGATCGTCGCCGCGCAGGCGACCCGTTCGCTCGGCGCGTGGCGGCGGCGCGGTCTCGGCTGGGTCGGCATCCGATGCACCGACGAACCCGATGAGCAGACCGTGCGGAGGTTCCTGGAGTTGAAGCGATGAGCGACACCGCCCGGATCATCGTCACCCTTACCGAACCGGTCGCGGCAGGCAAACGGCTGCGCACCGATTTCGTGCAGGACACCTACGATCACGTGCCCGGAACGGTGTTGCGGGGCGCGCTGGCGGCGAGGTGGATCGCCGAGCACGGCGTGGAGGTGACGAAAAGTCGGGATTTCCTGGAAGTTTTCGAGGGTTCCGGGTCATTCGCACCGCTGCATTCCGAGGCGAGCGTTCCCGCCCCGTTGAGCGTCAAGGTGCACAAGTACGGCCCTGGCCCAACGTGCACGACACTCTGGTGGGACGCCGCTACCGGCGACGAGCAGCAGCACTGCACCGCGTGCGGGGATCCGCTGGAATTCAGCAAAGGCGCGGCCACCGGCACCGTGCCCCGCCAGCGGCGCACCCGCACCGCGCTGACAACGCAGGGCGTCGCCGCGGAAAGCCAGTTGTTCACGCAGAACAGCGTCGCACGCGGAACTCGGTTCGCGGGCTGGCTGCACGGTCCGGCGTTGCGTGCATTGCGGCTCGCCGAGCAACCGATCGACGAGGTTTTCCTGGGCGGGCGCACGAAGTTGCAGGGCACCGCGAAGATCGAACTCGACGACCAGTCGGTTCCCGATCCTGTGGAACAACACGGCAACGAGCTGGTTCTTCGGTTGCTCGGGCCGGGTGTGTTTGTCGACCGATTCGGATTCCCGTCGAGCGAGCCGGATCTGGATGAACTGTCCGAAGTGCTCGGTGTTGAAGCGCGAAGCATCAAGCGGCCGTGGACGCGCTGGTGCGAGATCGGCGGCTGGCACGTAGCCAGTGGCCTGCCGAAACCGACTGAACGCGCCGTGCAGGCCGGGTCGACCTACCGGATCAAACTGGCCGAACCGGCCGATGAGGACGCTCGGCGCCGACTAATGGCGCGCGGGATCGGGTTGCGCCGCCGCGAAGGTTTCGGGGCGTTGTACTCCGTTGGGCAGGCCCCGGTCACGGCGTATCGCGTCGCCAACCGCGCCGCCGCGATGCGCGGGGATTCGCGGTTGGCCGAAGATCGCCCGCTGCTGCGCCAACGGGTCGACGACATGCGGCACGGGCTGGTCGACGACAGCCGGTTTGCCGAGCGCCTCGCGGTCGACGATCGGTATTCGACCGGCCTGCGGGCACTTCTTCGGGTGGTCGATCCGCAGTTGTTCTCGGACGCGCTGGATGTACTTTGATGGAGTCACGCACATGATCGTCACGCTCATCACCGCCCGGCTGCGCTTCGAAACGGCCGGTGGCGTCACCGCGACCGAAACGCGCGAAGACAGCGGCTACGTGCTCCGGTTGCGCACGGACGCGGCGGGAAGGGCTCAGCTGCCCGGAACTACGGTCGCCGGGAATCTCCGCGCGCACTACGCCTTCGACTCCGAACTCGAGGCGTTGTTCGGCGATGCGCCGGAGGAACTCAAACGCAAACACGAGCAAGACCAGTCCAAGGCGAACCCTTCGACGATCCAGGTCCTCGGGACCGTTCCGCGCACCAACGACAAGCTGGTGCACCACACCCGAAACTCCGCGGATCGAGCGCGCGGGGCCGCCCGCACGCATCACTTCCACCGGATCCAGATGCTGCGTCCGGGCGCCGAGTTCGATGTCGTGCTGCGGTGGGACGAAGCCGATCAGAACTTGCGCGAACGGTTCCTGCGCGCATTGCAGCGATGGCGGCCACGACTGGGGCGCGGCGTCACGCGCGGCGCCGGGCGCTGCCGGCTGGTCGGCTGGGACGTGGCCGACTACGACTTGAACACCGAGCTCGGATTGCTGTCCTGGATTCGCGACACCGGGATCGCCTCGTATCCGGAACCGTTGAAGGAACCGGCTTCGGATGACTCGGGCGATCCGCTGCTTGAAGTGGACATGTCCATCGTGGATGCCGTGCACTGCGGCGCCGACCCATCGCAGCGAGTCGAGCGGGGCTTGGCGGACAACGAGATCCCGACGCACAAGATCGACGACGTTCCCACGATTCCCGGATCTTCGTTGAAGGGTGTGCTGCGTTCCCGCGCCGAATACATCTGCCGGGTCGTCGGTGCCGAGGCTTGCGCCGAGCAACGTTGCGGCACTTGTGTCCCATGTGGACTTTTCGGCTTCGCGGGCGACAAGAGCGCCAAGCGCGGGAAGATCGCCGTGGATGACGCGCCGATCAGTGATCCGATGACGAGTTGGCGCCCGCACGTGGCGATCGACCGGTTCACCGGCGGCGCACGCAATGAGGCGCTCTACAACGACGAAGTCGTCGCTTCCGGGACCTTCACGTTGCGGTTGTGGGAACTCAACGACGTGACACCGGCCGAACGACGACTGCTGCACGCAGTGCTGGACGACTTGCACGAGGGATACCTGGGTATCGGCGCACGGACCACCGCCGGCTACGGAACCGTTCGGGCGGACTCCGGCGCGAAACCGTCCGAGTTCGCATTGACCGACCTGGCCGCGAACCTGTCAGGGAGCAGCGCATGAGCGAGACCTGGTACCTGCACGGTTCCGGAAGAAAAACCCGCCAGCAGTGGGCCGAGTTGCGGGAGCACGCCGGCGCGTGCACCGCGTCCTGGGCCGACCACCTCGGATTCCATCAGGAGGGGTTGTCTGCCGAACTGCCCGCGACGACGCACTTGTGGGCGTGGGCTGACCGATGGTGGTTGCGGGTGCGCATCGATCACGACCACTGGTGGGCGGCGCTGCTTACCGAGGGGAATTCCGCGCAGCTGTGGGAAAACCCTGAGCCGATCGACCCGCCGACCATTACGGAGTTCTGCAACTGGGGCGAAAACGAACGGGAGGTGCGGCAGTACCAAGGAGCGCCGGGCGTGCGCGGACGCGACGACATGCTCCAGCTGGTGCCACTGCGACAAACCACGGCGATCTTCATCGGCGAAACCGCCACGACGGCGACCCGCAGCTGAGCGCCTGCGAGCGGTCCGGCTCCGACCTCCGCACGCCGAGCCGCTCGCGCTGCGTCTTTGCAGGTCAACGCCATACGCCCGATCAACTGATCGAATGAAACGTTCCGATGCGATCTCCAACGCGACCCGCTCGCGATGATCTTTGAAAACCCAGCGCAACGGCCCCAAATTCCGGCTGCCCTGTCACCGGCTCTTCGAGCCGGTCCTCATTGCGGCCTCGACGTCGGAGCTGGCGCGCATCCAGCGCATCGCCTGTCACCGGCTCTTCGAGCCGGTCCTCATTGCGGCTGTGCGGTGTAGGTGTTGGTCGACCAGTAGGTGTCGGCTGTCACCGGCTCTTCGAGCCGGTCCTCATTGCGGCCCGCGCGACAGCGCAGAATCACCACATCGCGAAAAACGACTGTCACCGGCTCTTCGAGCCGGTCCTCATTGCGGCCGGGCCTTCTGCTTCGCCGGCATCCGCCCCGAGTCCTGTCACCGGCTCTTCGAGCCGGTCCTCATTGCGGCGCCGATCTGATCCTGGCCAAGCACCGCGAAGGCGCGACGTCTGTCACCGGCTCTTCGAGCCGGTCCTCATTGCGGCCGGCGGGAAACGGGTTCTTGATGGTCGACATGTTCGGCAACCTGTCACCGGCTCTTCGAGCCGGTCCTCATTGCGGCTTGCCGCCGTTGGGCGAGTTGCTTGTGCCAGGGGTGCCGCCTGTCACCGGCTCTTCGAGCCGGTCCTCATTGCGGCCACCGGCCGGTGCTCCTCCGGGCTGACTTTGGCAACCAGCTGTCACCGGCTCTTCGAGCCGGTCCTCATTGCGGCGCGACCAGCCGCACCGTCACGCTGCGGGGCACCTGCTCGGCTGTCACCGGCTCTTCGAGCCGGTCCTCATTGCGGCGACCTTGGCATCCAGCTCCTCCAGCGCGCCGCGAAGCTGCTTCTGTCACCGGCTCTTCGAGCCGGTCCCCATTGCGGCTTGCAACCAGTCCAGATCGATCCTCACTTCTGACCTCTGTCACCGGCTCTTCGAGCCGGTCCCCATTGCGGCTCGCAGGCTGTCGGCTTGTCCGAGCGTGTAGCCGGCCTGTCACCGGCTCTTCGAGCCGGTCCCCATTGCGGCAGCTCGAGGAAGACGGCGCCGAGGGCGCCTTTCCACTGTCACCGGCTCTTCGAGCCGGTCCCCATTGCGGCCACCGGCCCCAGCCGAGCAGGCGGGTACGCCAGCTTGCAGGCTGTCACCGGCTCTTCGAGCCGGTCCCCATTACGGCCACGGCGCTGACGCCAGGGATCGACTCGATCCCGTCCAGCTGTCACCGGCTCGTCGAGCCGGTCCCCATTGCGGCGACCAGCCCAGCACCTTCCGGGTCACACGCGAACACTGTCACCGGCTCTTCGAGCCGGTCCCCATTGCGGCCTGTGGAAGATCGTGCACAAGTGGGACGAGATCGCGTCTGGTCACCGGCTCTTCGAGCCGGTCCCCATTGCGGCGTAGGCCCTGCCCGTCGACCCGTCGCCCACCACCAAGGCTGTCACCGGCTCTTCGAGCCGGTCCCCATTGCGGCGTCTGATCGCCGGTCGCTTCGCAGTACGGCCACACGCTGGTGTTACCGGCTCTTGCGCTTCCAACGCGCACTGCAGTGCAGGCGTGTTACCCGTCGAAGGTCAGTGCGGGCAAACCCCGCCCGGCACCGCGGGCGACGAAAAGGGCGCCGGATTCCGGGTGGGCGGTGAGGTCCGTCGCCTGCCTGGACGTGGTGACGTAGAGGTCCGTGCAGGACGGGCCGCCGAAGGTGCAGGAAGTGACGCGGGGTGCCGGGATGTTGAGGACGTCGAGGAGTTCGCCGCGGGGTGAGTAGCGGTGCACGGCGCCGCCGCCCCAGAGGGCGACCCACACGTCGCCGCCCGCGTCGACCGTGAGGCCGTCCGGGGCGCCGAGCGCGGGGTCGATGTGGGTCAAGGTCCGGCGGCGGGAGAAATCCCCTGCGGTGTGCTCGATCGCGTCGATGCGTTGGGTGGGAGTGTCCACGTAGTACGCGGTTCTGCCGTCCGGGCTCCAGGCGAGTCCGTTGGAGATGGTGACGCCGGAGAGCACGACCGTCACGTTCCGGGACGTGTCCAATCTGTACAGTCGGCCGCGGCCGGTGGCTTCGTCGTAGGCCATGGAGCCGCAGTAGAAGCGGCCCTGCGGGTCGCAGCCGCCGTCGTTCATCCGCACACCGGTGTCGCTCCAGAGGTCTTCCATGGGCACGACCGCGGTGAGCGAGTCATCGGCCAGCGCGAAACCCCGTTCCAGCGCCAAAACCGCGCCTCCGCTGCGCCTCGGCCGGAGCGCTGCGACGACGGAACCGACGTGCGCGCGTTGCACGGAACCGTCGCGGCGCAGCGTGAGCACGTCGCCTGCGAGCATGTCCACCCACCGCAGACCGCGCCATGCGGGGTGCCACACCGGGCCTTCGCCGTGTTGCGCGCACGGTTCGGTCACCTGCTCGACGCGTGTCATCTCGCAGCCCCCTACGACGCGGACTTCAGGGTTTCAGCAGTACTTTCACGACATCGGAGTGCGGGTTGCGAAGCGCCGACAGTGCGGTCGCGGCCTCGTTGAGCGGGAACTCGTGGCTGACGATCAACCCCGGATCCAGGCGTCCACAGGAGAACATGCGCACCGCGTGCGTCCACGCGCGCGAAGGAGCTCCGAAAACCGTGTGGACGGTGATCTGCGAGGTCACCAGATGAGCCGAGGATACCGAGTCGTCGGCGGACGGAACACCGGTCAGCGCAACGCGGCCACCGCGCCGGGCGAGACGAGTGGCGAGGTCCGCTGCTCCTGCGCCATCGGCGGCCTCCAGCACGGCGTCGAAGCGGCCGACGCGTTGCAGTGCGTCTCGCGGAGTGATGACGCTCGTGGCACCGCACTCGACCGCGAGTTCGGCGCGAGACGATTTCGGCTCAACCACAACGAGTTCGGCAGGTCCCGAGCACGACAGCAACTGCGTCGCCAGTAGCCCGAGGCTGCCGCCGCCCACCACCGCCACCCGCTCCCCCGTGGCCGCGCCCAGCCGGAGGCACGCTTCCGCTGCACAAGCCGAGGGCTCCAGCACCGCCGCCGCGCGCAGGTCAGCGTCCGCAGGCAGCAGGTGCAGCAGCCGCGCGGGCAGCACCAGCTGGTCCGCCCACCCGCCGGGGCGCGTGAAGCCCGTCTCGTCGTAGCCGTCGCCGCAGAGGTTGTTCTCGCCGCGACGGCAGGCGTCGCACACGCCGCAGCCGCGGAACCCCTCGCCCACCACCCGCCGATCGACATAGCTCGGGTCCACTTCGGACCCGGCCGCCAGCACGGTGCCGGACCACTCGTGGCCGGGAATCACCGGGTACCGGACCAGGCCGTCCGGCCTTCCGCCGGTGAACAGTTCGCGGTCGGAACCGCAGATTCCGCTGTAGGCGACCTGGATCAGGGCCTCTGCCGGCCCCGGCTCGACCCGCTCGGCACGACCGACGCGGAGCGCGCCCGGCCGGTCGATGACGACCGCCCGGCCGCTCACGAGGCCCCCTCGGGGACGGTGTCCGAAGTGTTCCGCATGTCGTCCTCGCCGGTCAGCCGTCGAGCCGCAAGGGGCGCAACCGCAGCCACAGCAGGAACAACAGCCCGCACGCCAGCATCGCCGCACCGGTCCAGAGGTTGATGTTGATGCCTTGCGCCTTGCTGATGTCGGCACCGTCGGCGAACAACCCGGCGCCGCCGATCAGCGCACCGTAGAACACGAAAAGCCCGCCGATCACCATGCGCACGTCGAACAACCGGGAGGCCGTGCCGGAGCGCCGCTCCAGTTCCGCGACGTCCTCGACGGGATCGTCCTGGTCCTGCATGAGTTCCGCCTTTCCCTCGGGTCACAAGGAGAACGGGATGTAACAAGCCGCGGCGAGCACGATCGCGCCCCAGCCCAGCAGCGCCGGACGGCGGTACCAGGCGGCGTCACCGGGTGCGGCGACGCCGGTGTCGCGCGCGGCCTCGCGGGTGTAGACCAGCCCCTCCAATTCGGACGCCGGCTTCGGGCGGGTGGCCAGCGCGACCGGCACGCTCACCGCGACGTCCACGGCGAAGGCGATGATCGAAGAGATCATGTTCGCGCCCTGGTCGGTGCTGATCGCCACGAAACCGGTCTTGTACGCGACGTAGAACGCGATCGGTGCGACGGTTCCGGCGAGCAAGCCCCAGAACCCCGCTTTGGCGGTCATCCGCTTCCAGAACAGCGCCAGGATGAACGTCGCGAACAACGGAACGTTGAAGAACGAGAACAGGGTTTGCAGGTAGTTCATGATGTTGCTGAACGACGCGGCGATGAACGCAGTGCCCATCCCGGCCAGCACGCCGACCGCGGTGATCACGCGACCGACCCGCAGGTAGTGCGCGTCCGGCATCCCGGGTTTCAGGTAGGGCCGCCAGATGTCGGTGGTGAACACGGTGTTGAAGCTCGAAACGTTCGCGGCCATGCCTGCCATGAACGAGGCCATCAGCCCGGTGACCGCGAGTCCGAGCACACCATTCGGCAGCAAATCCCGCATCAGCAACGGGATCGCGTCGTTGTAGTCGTGCCCGCCGGTCTGCCCGATCTGCGGGTGGATCAGCAGCGCGATGATGCCGGGCAGCACGACGATCAGCGGGATGAACATCTTCGGGAACGCCGCGATCAGCGGAGTCCGCCGCGCCGCCGAGAGGTTGCGCGCCGACAGCGACCGCTGCACCTCGGCGAAGTTCGTCGTCCAGTAGCCGAACGAGACCGCGAAGCCGAGCCCGATCGTGATCGTCAGCCAGTTCGCGCCCAGCGGGTTGTCCTGTCCGAATCCGGTTCCGCCCCACGCGGTCAGGAATTCCGGCCCAGGACCGGATTGGACGCGTTCGATCAGTCCACCGACCCCGCCGATGCGCACCAAGCCCAGCACGGTCAGCGGCACCAGCGCGGCGACGATGACGAAGAACTGCAGCACCTCGTTGTAGATCGCCGAGGACAGCCCGCCGATGACGATGTAGGCGAGCACGAACAGGCCCGCGGTGAAAATGGACACCGTCAGCGGCCAGCCGAGCAGCGCACGCAGCACGATCGCCAGCGCGTAGAGGTTCACCCCGGCGATCAGCACCGACGCCACGGCGAACAGCGACGCGCTCAGCAGGTGCGAGGACGAGCTGAACCGGCGCAGCAGGAATTCCGGGACGCTGCGGACTTTCGTGTTGTAGTAGAACGGCATCATCACCAGGCCGAGGAAGACCATCGCCGGGATCGCGCCGATCAGGTACCAGTGGATCGTGTAAGCGCCGTACTGCGCGCCGTTCGCGGCCATCCCGAGGATTTCGGTCGCCCCGAGGTTCGCCGACACGAAAGCCAGGCCGGTCACCCACGCGGGCAGTGACCGGCCGGACAGGAAGAAGTCCAGGCTGTTGCGGACACTTCGCCGCGCGGCCAGGGCGATTCCCAGCACCACGGCGAAATAGCTGACCAGGATGAGGTTGTCGAGCCAGTTCATGGACAGCCGCAGGCTGTCGGCGGCCATCGTGGACACTTCCATGGTAGGTGGTTCGGGCAAGTGCATCGGTTTTCCCTCGGCGTCGTTGACGAAGTCTGTCCCCTGGCGGATCCGGTGCCGCTCAACACCTCCCGGGTCCGGTGCTGTCGCGCACGATCAGCTCGGCGGGCACGATCGAACGCCGCACCGGCCGGCCGCCTTCCATCCGCAGCAACATCTGCTCGAAGGTTTTCCGCCCGAGTGCGAGGAAATCCTGCCGCACCGTGGTCAACGGCGGGCAGAAGTAGGCCGCTTCCGGAACGTCGTCGAACCCGACCACCCGCACGTCGTGCGGAACCGAAAGCCCCGCCTCGGCCATCGCGCGCAGAACTCCCAGAGCCATCTGGTCGTTGGCGACGAACACCGCGTCGACCCCGCCGTGCGCGACCAGTTCCCGCCCAGCTTCGTAACCGGAGCGCGGGCTCCAGTCTCCGCGCAGCACCGGCGGTTCCGGCACTCCACGCACGCGCAGCGCGTCACGCCAGGACTGCTCGCGAGCCTCGGTTTCCAGCCACCCTTCCGGGCCCGCGACGTGCCAGACCGGGCGGTGTCCCAGCGCGAGGAGGTGCTCGGTCGCGAGCCGCGCTCCGCTGCGCTGATCCACCGCGACCACCGGGACCGGCGCCTGGTCGGTGTCGGCGACCGCGACCACCGGAACATCACCGGGAACATCCGCCAGCGCCTGAGCGGTCCGCACGTGCGGGGCGATCACCACGATCCCCGCCACGCACTGTCCACGAAGGACATCGATGGCCCGGCCGGAGTCCTCCGGATCGCTGACGCTGGAGATCGAAACCCCGTAACCGGCCTCGCGCGCGGCGTTCTCCACACCCAGCAGCGTGCTGGCCGGTCCGTGCAACACGGAGTCCAGGGCCACCACCCCCAACGTGCGGGAGCGGCCGGTGGCCAGTCCCCGCGCGAGCGCGTTCGGGCGATACCCGAGCTGCTGCACGCTTTCCAGCACCCGCTTGCGGGTATCGGGCTTGACCGGGCCGGTGTCGTTGAGCACGCGCGAAACCGTCATCTGCGAGACGCCGGCGAGTTCGGCGACGTCGTGCAGCACCGGCTGGTGGCCGGACCGGCGGGCGGGACCTCCGGATCGCTGCACCACATCGACTCCCCTCGTCGCGTAGCAGTGCAGTGTTAGCGATAACAGCGGGACCGTCAACGGACCGGACGCCTTGCACACCTGGATCCAGCCGTTCGCCGCGGAAATTCCTGCGAACGCCGCAGCGACTACTACCCGGAGCGGATCCGCGCCGCGCTGCCCACCGGATCCGAACCGGCAAGCGGCCCGCCCCGGAGGGCTGGGTTCTGCTTGCTTGCGGGCGCCCGGGGACTCAGCCACCCGAACCGAGCCCTGAACAGCTCCTAGTGCATGATCGACATCATGCCGTGGCACCTTCCGCTCGAGACCGCGCAGCCGCTCACCCAGGCCGCACCGCTCGGCGCGAGTTCGGGACCGATGGGCGTCCTGTTCATAGTGGCGATGGTGCTGCTCGCGATCGCCCTGGTCCTCGCCGTGCTCGGCCGGTGGATCCGCTACCGCAACCGCCCGCGCGCCAGCGACGAGCGCTACATCTGAACCTCCCCCGGGTTGACCGTGCGCCCCCACCTTGGCACTCTGCCATCAGGAACCCTGATCGAATTGAGGTGGCGGCACCGGTGGACGAGCAACAGCCGTGGGGCGAGTCGGTCCTGGTCGAGTTCGACGAGGGGATCGCCTGGGTCTCGCTGAACCGCCCGGACAAGCGCAACGCGATGAACCCGGCGCTCAACGACGAGATGATCCGCGTGCTCGACGCCCTGGAAGGCGACGAGCGCTGCAAGGTGCTCGTGCTGACCGGCGCCGGCGAGTCGTTCTCCGCGGGCATGGACCTCAAGGAGTACTTCCGCGAGGTCGACGAGACCGGCAGCGTCGCGGTGCAGGCGCGGGTGCGCAGGGCCAGCGCGGAATGGCAGTGGAAACGCCTGGCGCACTGGGCGAAACCGACCATCGCGATGGTCAACGGCTGGTGCTTCGGCGGCGCGTTCACCCCGCTGGTGGCCTGCGACCTCGCGATCGCCGACGAGGCCGCGACGTTCGGGCTTTCCGAGGTGAACTGGGGAATCCCGCCGGGCGGAGTGGTCAGCCGCGCGCTGGCCGCCACCGTCAGCCAGCGGGACGCGCTGTACCACATCATGACCGGCGAAACCTTCGACGGACGCGAGGCGTCCCGGATGCGCCTGGTCAACGAGGCGGTCCCGGCCGGGCGGCTGCGCGAGCGCACCCGCGAGCTGGCGCTGAAGCTCGCCGGGATGAACCAGGTGGTGCTGCACGCGGCGAAGGTCGGGTTCAAGGTCGGCGCCGAAATGCCGTGGGAGCAGGCGGAGGACTACCTCTACGCCAAACTGGACCAGTCGCAGTTCGCCGACGGCGCAGGCGCCCGCGCCAAAGGCATGTCGCAGTTCCTGGACGACAAGAGCTACCGTCCGGGTCTGAGTTCTTTCGACCCGCAGCAGTGACTCGGCGGCGCCCTGCGCGCCCGGACCCGCGGGGCCACCGTCCACTCAGGATACTCGGCGGAAGGTGAGGCGGTTGCGCAACCAAGGGCTCGGCTCCTGGCCCGCGCGGCGGGCTCGGATGACTCCGCACCGGATCGCCGTCCGCTACGGTGATCTCCGCCTGACCTATGCCGAGTTCGCTGCACGCGTGGCCGACCTCGCGCGCGGGTTGCACGAACAAGGTGTGCGCAGCGGCGATCGGGTGGCCTTCCTCGGCCCGAACCATCCGGCCTTCCTGACGACGTTGTTCGCTTGCGGACGGCTCGGCGCGGTGTTCGTGCCGGTGAATTCCCGCTTCACGGCGTCCGAAGTGGACCACGTGGTGCGGGATTCCGGTTGTTCGGCGCTGATCCACACCGCCGATCGAGCCGAAACCGCGGCCCAGCTCGGCATCGAGCGGCTGCGCACGATGCCGGTCGACGAGCCGACGCCGTCCGCGGACGCGGCCGAGCCGCCGGACCTTCCGGTCACGCTCGACGATCCCTGTTTGATCATGTACACCTCGGGCAGCACCGGCCGCCCCAAGGGTGTGGTGCTCACGCACGGAAACCTGACCTGGAACAGCTACAACGTGCTGGTCGAGAACGACCTGACCGCCGACGAGCGCACGCTGATCGTCGCGCCGCTGTTCCACGCGGCCGCGCTGGGCATGGTCTGCCTCCCGACGCTGCTCAAAGGCGGCGAAGTGCTGCTGCACCCGTCGTTCGACGCCGGTGCGGTGCTCGAGGCGATCGAGCGGGACCGCGTGACGCTGATGTTCGGCGTGCCCGCGATGTACGACGCCCTTGCGGCGCACGAGGAATGGGCCGGGACCGACCTGTCGAGTCTGCGGCATCTACTGTGCGGCGGTGCGCCGGTGCCGACCGCGACGATTCAGCGTTACCTCGCAAGGGGTTTGAGCTTCTCGCAGGGCTACGGCATGACCGAGGCGGCGCCGGGCGCGCTGTTCCTGGACCGCGAGCACACCACCAGCAAGATCGGATCAGCCGGGGTGCCGTCGTTCTTCACCGGCGTCCGCGTCGTCGACGCCGCCGGACGCGACGTGGCGCCCGGTGAGCGCGGTGAAGTGGTGGTCAGCGGGCCGAACGTGATGCGCGGCTACTGGAACCGGCCGGAAGAGACCGCGATCGCGTTGCGCGACGGCGAATTCCACTCCGGCGATGTCGCCGAGGTCGACGAGGACGGTTACGTCTACATCGTCGACCGCATCAAAGACCTGATCATTTCCGGCGGGGAGAACATCTACCCGGCCGAGGTGGAGAACGAGGTCCACGATTTTCCCGGCGTGGAATCCTGCGCGGTGATCGGTGTTCCGGACGAGAAGTGGGGCGAAGCCGTGCGCGCCGTGGTGGTTCGCGCACCGGGCGCGGACTTCGACGCCACGGCGCTGCTGGCGCACCTGCGCGGGCGGCTGGCCGGCTACAAGGTGCCGAAGTCGGTGCGGTTCGCCGAGGCGTTGCCCCGCACCGGCTCCGGCAAGATCAGCAAGTCCGAGGTGCGCGACCGCTTCGGCGACTGACCCCGCAGCGCCCTCATCGGTCGCGTTGCGCCGATCCGGCGATTCACGCGCCTGTCGGGCGCCAATCTCCGCGGCACGCCCGAGCCGTTTCTCCCAGAGTGAACGGACCGTTCGCCCAATCTAGTCGGACCAACAGGCCGTTCACTCGAAACTTCCGAGCAGTTGAGCGCGGCTCAGCGGCGGGCCTCGGACAGCGCGCCGAGCGTGTCCACGCCGTGCCGCAGCGTCTCGCGGAACTCGTCGCGCTGGCGCTGGTCCAATCCGGCCAGCAGTTCGTTCTCCAGCTCCAGCACGGCGGGCGCGCAGCGAGTCAGCAGCTCGCGCCCGTCGTCGGTGAGCGTGGCCAGCAGCACGCGCCGGTTGTTCTCGTCCGGCCTGCGCGCGATCAGCCCGCGCTTCTCCAGCGCCAGCACCATTTCGTGCATCGTCTGCGGCCGCAGGAAAGAACGGCGGGCCAGTTGCGCCGACGACAACGCGCCCTTGGACTCCAGCACGGTCAGCGCCGTGTACTGCAACGTGGTGAGCCCGAGCGGGCGCAGCACATCGTCCATCAGTGCCCGGATCACCAGCTCCAGGCGTTTGACCAGGTACAGCGTCAGCGGTGTCGGCGAGGCGGCGGAGTCGAGCTCGGTGCCGGGCTGCTCTGCATGGCTGCTCACCGCGCCATGATGTCACCCCGCGCCGAGGCGCCCGCAGGACCTCGCCGATTTCCGGCTCACTGCATGGTTTCCGACTCCACCCAGGTCAGGTAACCGCGGTTGCCGCCGATGATCGGCGTGGCGATGACCTCCGGCACGTCGTAGGAGTGGTTCGCCCGGATGTGCTCGATCAGCGCCTCCAGCCGTTCCGCGGAGGTCTTGACCTGCAGCTGCCACTCCGGGTCGTCCTGCACCGCGTCGTCCCAGCGGTAGAAGCTGCGGATCTGCGCGACCTGCACGCACGCCCCCACGCGGGCGTCCACGATGCTGCGGGCCAGCTCGGCAGCGGCCTGCTCGGAGTCCGTCGTCGTCACGACCTGCACGTGATCAGCCATGGGCGCCAGGGTAACGCCCGGTTCAGCGCAGCGTGCGACGCAACCGCACCCGGTACGAGTAGTGCTCCGGCAGGAAGTAGCTCACCGCCAGCTCCACCGGCTGGCCTGCGGTGGACTGGTAGATCCGGTCGATGCGCAGCAGCGAGCGGTCCGGTTCGCAGCCGAGGTGCTCCGCCGCGCCCGCGGACGCCTGCCCGACGGTGATGCTCTGCTCGGCCTCCGCGATGGGATCGCTCATCCGCTCGTCCAGCAGCCCGATGATGGTGAACCGGCTGCGCGCGCCCACCTCGGTCAGCTCCGGCACGTCCGCCAGCAGCCTGCCCACCGCAGGCGGCAGGTAGACGGTGGACAGGCAGAACGGGATGTTCTCGTGCAGCCGCAGGAACGCGAGGGTGTGCACCCGGTCGGTGTGCAGCTGGAGCCTGCCCGCTGCGTCCAGCGCGACTTCTTTGCGCAGCGGTGCGACGAGTTCCATCGTGGTGTCGATCGACAGTCCCATGAGGTCGTCGACCGACCCGAACTGGCGCAGGTACTGCTCTTCGCGCGGAGCGGCGAAGGTGCCCCGCCCCGGAACCCGGTACACCATCCCTTCCGAGACCAGGTCCTGGAAGGCGCGGCGCACGGTCTGCCTGCTGACCCGGTGGTTCTCGGCGAGCTCGGCCTCGGTGGGCAGCCGCACGCCGTCCGGGTAGTCGTGGCGCAGGATCGCCGCGCGAAGCTCTCGCGCGAGCTTCGCGTAGGCGCTCTGCTTGGCCTCACCCACGTCCGCACCTCATTTCCGCTGAGGTCCCGACCGTAGCCGACGCCCGGCGGGCGGGGTCCGGGACGGCGAGCGTTCAGGCGTCCAGGCCGCCGCGGGAGACCAGTTGGGAGGCGATCACGTTGCGCTGGATCTCGTTGGTGCCTTCGCCGACGATCATCAGCGGTGCGTCGCGGAAGTAGCGCTCCACGTCGAACTCGGTGGAGTAGCCGTAGCCGCCGTGCACCCGCACCGCGTTCAGGGCGATCTCCATCGCCGCCTCCGAGGCGTAGAGCTTGGCCATCCCGGCTTCCATGTCGACCCGGCGGTCCGCATCGGACTCGCGGGCCGCGTGCAGCGTGAGCTGCCTCGCCGCGGTGAGTTTGGTGGCCATGTCGGCCAGCATGTTGCCGACGGACTGGTGCTTCCAGATGGGTTTGCCGAAGCTTTCCCGTTCCTGCGCGTAGTGCAGCGCGTCCTCGAGCGCGGCCCGGCCGACGCCGAGCGCCCGCGACGCGACCTGGATGCGGCCGGTTTCCAAGCCCTTCATCATCTGCCCGAAGCCTTTTCCTTCGACCCCGCCGAGCAGCGCATCCGCCGGAGCGCGGTAGTCCACGAAGGACAGTTCGCAGCTCTCCACGCCCTTGTAGCCGAGCTTGGGCAGGTCGCGGGAAACCTCCAGGCCGGGACCGTGCTCGGCCAGCAGGATGGAGATTCCCCTGTGCGCGGGCTCAGCGGCCGGATCGGTCTTGCACAGCAAGGCGATCAGGCCGGAACGCCGGGAGTTCGTGATCCACGTCTTGGCGCCGTCGACCACGTACTCGTCGCCTTCGCGGCGGGCATGGGTGGTCATGGCCTGAAGATCGGAACCGCCGCCGGGCTCGGTCAGCGCCATCGCCGCGCGGGTCTCACCGGTGGCCATCTTCGGCAGGTACTCGGCTTTCTGCTCTTCTGTGCCGAAGTGCAGCAGCAGCTTGGAGACCACGGTGTGCCCGCCCATCGCACCGGCCAGGCTCATCCAGCCGCGCGCCAGCTCCTCGGTGATGAGCACGTAGCACGGCGTGGACACCGGGTTGCCGCCGTGTTCCTCCGGGATGGCGAGGCCGAAGATGCCCAGTTCCTTCATCCGCTCGATGAGCGCCTCGGGATAGGTGTTGGCGTGCTCCAGCTCTTGCACGACCGGCTTGACGTCCCTGTCCACGAACTCGCGCACGGTTTCGACGATCAGCTGCTCGTCGCGGTCCAGGATGTCCACAGTGCTCACTTGGTGCTTCCTCTCAGATGACGCCTTGCGCGCGGAGTTCGCCGATCTCTTCTTGGTTCCGGCCGAGTTCGGCGAGGATCGTGCCGCTGTGGTCACCGACGTCCGGCACGGGGTCCATGCGCGGGTCCACTCCGGACAGGATGGCCGGTGGCAGCAGCGAGGGCACGACCGAGCCGGGGATGCCGATGTCGCGCCAGCGGCCGCGTTCGGTCAGCGCCGGGTGCTGCAGGAACTCTGCGACCGAGTTCAGCCCGGCGTTGGCGATGCCGATCTCGTCGAGCAGCTTGCCGGCTTCTTCGGAGTCGAGGCAGGCGAACCGGTCCGCGATGATGCCGTCGAGCTCATCGCGATGCCGGACCCGCGCGGAGTTCGTCGCGAACCGTTCGTCGCCGGTCAACCCCGTGTCACCAAGAAACCGCCCGCACAGCGCCGCCCACTCGCGATCGTTCTGCACCGCCAGCAGCACCTGCTTGCCGTCGGCCGCGGTGAACGGCCCGTACGGCGCGATCGTCGGGTGGCTGGCCCCGGCGCGCTGGGGCTGGGTGCCGGTGTGCCGGGTGAAGTGCGCGGGCTGGCTCACCCACTCCGCGAGCGAGTCGAACAGCGACACCTCGACCGAGCGGGCCTCGCCCGTCGTGGCCCGCAGGTACAGCGCGCTCAGAATCCCGGAGTACGCGTACATCCCCGCCGAAATGTCCGCAATGGACACTCCGACCTTCGCCGGTTCCTCCCCGCCGGTCAGCGACACCAGACCGGTCTGGCACTGCACCAGCAGGTCGTAGGCCTTGCGCTGCGACCAGGACCCGCTGGAGCCGAACCCGGAGACGTCGCAGACGATCAGCTTGCCGTTGTCCAGGCTTTCCGCGTCCAGGCCCATCCGCGCGGCCGCGCCGGGAGCGAGGTTCTGCACGAACACGTCCGCTTCGGCCAGCAGTTCGTCCAGCACCGCGCGTCCGCGCTGGTCCTTGAGGTCCAGCGCCAGCGACTCCTTCGACCGGTTCAGCCACACGAAGTAGCTGGCCTGCCCGTCGACGGATTCGTCGTAGCGGCGGGCGAAATCCCCGCCGCCCGGCCGCTCGATCTTGATCACGCGGGCGCCGAGGTCGGCGAGCTGGCGGGTGGCGAACGGCGCGGCCACCGCCTGCTCGATGCTCACGACGGTGATGCCGTCCAACGGCCGCATCAGTCGATCCCCCCTTGGCGCGGGAACGTCCGGTCCAGCAGGTCACGCACCGACTTCCAGTTCCCGCCGTCGAGCAGGCCCGCGGCTCCGCAGGCGCTGAGCTTTTCCGCCAGTTCAGCCGAATTCGGCGGCCGGGACGGCGATCCCGGCGGGTGTACCAGCTCGGTGCGCAGCGGCTCGCCGTCGTGCTCGACCTCGATGTCGACCGCGCCGGCCAGCAACCCGTCCGCACCCGGCGGGTAGGCGGTTTCCACGCGCCGCAACAACTTCTGCGCCTCTGGGCGCGCGACCGCTTCGTCGCTGAACGACACGAAATCCGGGTAGTCGTCGAGCAACGCCGTCGCCACCGCGTACTGCATGCTGAACTTGCCTTGCAGCCCCGTGCCCGGCCGGTCGTGGATCAGCGGCTGCACGGTCCCTTCCGGAGTCCGCACCCGCACGCGCCGCACTTCGCCCCGGATGTCGCCGCGCACCTCGCGCAGCGCGGCGATCGGGCGCTGCATCGCGTAGCAGCACGGGAACACCTTGATCGCCAGCCCACCCGGCACCGCCGGGCCGTTCAACGCGAGGTCACCGGGTTGCCCGCC
This sequence comes from Saccharopolyspora galaxeae, assembly GCF_016526145.1. Classification (GTDB taxonomy): domain Bacteria; phylum Actinomycetota; class Actinomycetes; order Mycobacteriales; family Pseudonocardiaceae; genus Saccharopolyspora_C; species Saccharopolyspora_C galaxeae. The sequence continues at coordinate 194,235 of NZ_JADDUE010000010.1, read as the reverse complement.
CACGAGCCGGAGCCAGTCGTCCAGCGCAGCCGGGTCCGCGCTCGCGCCCGCACGGGCGAGCCCAGCCGCCCGGACCCCGGCCTCCGCTGCGAACCCGACCTGCAGGGATTTCCCATGCGTGCCAAAGGCTTTCTGCACACCACCGGCCGCGGGAACGGCCAGCGCCATCGCCGTGGCCAACCGCTCGGCGTCCAACCCCATCGCTCTGCCCGCCGCTACCGCAGCGGCAGGCGCTCCGGCGGTGCAGGTCGCGTGCCATCCGGCCGAGTAGTGCTGCCACCCGAGCCGTTCGCCGAGCCGCGCCATCACTCCGGCCCCGGCGAGGTAGGCGTCCGCTCCCCCGCCCGCGGCCAGCACGGCCGGCACCACGACGACGCTGATGTGCGTGGTCGACTCGATGTGCAGGTCGTCGAAGTCGAGCACGTGCCCGATCGCGGCCCACCGCGCGGCGTCCGGCAAGCCGGCCGCGATCCCGGTCAGCGGATGCTCGCGGGCGGCGAGGGCGACCGCGGCGGTGTCCAGCAGCGAACGCCGCGCCAGTTCGAGGTCGTCCGGGCCCGGGGTGAACTCCGCGGCCCAGCGGGCGAGGGTTGCAGCGGTGCTGGTCATGTTCGCCGTCCATCCTGACCACCCGCGGCGGCCTCCGGGAAACCCGACAGCACATTTGTACGGCCAATTGCGCCGCCAGGTCAACGCCGCCCGTGCAATGCCGCGCGGTCGACGCCGCACCGCGACCCGGCGAGCGGACCGCTCGTACCCCTCCACTCCAGGAGCGAACGGACCGTTTGACCAATCTATTGGGGCCAACAGTCCGTTCACTCGACGTCGATGGCGCCGGAGCGGGCGAACCGGCCCGATGGGTTGACACCCGGCGACCCCGATCACAAACTGACGCAACGTTTTGTACGGCTAAATCCGATCCGGCCGTTCCGCCGCGGCGTCCGCCCCGGCTCTTCCCCTCTTGCGGGCTCCCTGATGGAGGTCTGTGTCCATGAGCGGTTCACCCCTGCTCGCCGCGCTCAGCGGTGCGCGCGTCGGCAGGCTGCACCGGCGGGTGCTGCTGACCGTGAGCGTGATGTTCTTCTTCGATCTGGCCGACCTGAACAGCTTCGCGTTCGCCGCCCCGGCGATCCGCCGCGCGCACGACTTCTCGGTGCACGACGTGGCGTGGGTGACCGGTGTCGGGTTCGCCGGAATGGCCCTCGGCGCGATCCTCGGCGGCAGGCTCACCGACCTGCTCGGGCGCCGCGCCGGGATGTTGTGGTCGGTGGTCCTGTTCTCCGCGGGTTCGCTGATGAACGCGCTGATCACCGGCGTCGGGCTGATGGCGGTGGCGCGGTTCGCCACCGGGATCGGGCTCGGCGCGCTGACGACCGTGGCGATCACCTACCTCTCCGAGGTCACCCCCGCCGAGAAGCGCGGACGTTTCCAGTCGATCGCGCTGGGCACCGGCCTGATCGGCATCCCGGTCGTCGCGTTCCTCGCGCGCGGCCTGACCGGCACGCATCCCGAGTCGTGGCGGCTGCTGTTCCTGTTCGGCGCCTTGGGTTTCCTGCTGATCCCGATGCTGCTGCGGCTGCCCGAATCGCCGCGCTGGCTGCTGACCCGCGGCCGCTACGAGGAGGCGGCGGCGATCGTGCGCCGATTCGCGCCCGAGCACACCGGAAACGAGCAACAGCCCGCCGAAGAGCCACCGCGAGCCAGGATGGCCGACCTGTTCGCCCCGGGGATGCGCCGCAACACGATCGCGCTGATGGTGGTGTGGCTGTTCGCGCTGGTCGGCTTCTACGGTTTCCAGTCGTGGATCCCGACGCTGCTGGCCGATCACGGGCAGGACTTCGCCAAGAGCCTCACCATGTCGGCGTTGACCACGGTCGGCGCCGTGCCCGGCGCGTTCCTGGCGTGGCCGTTCATCGACCGCTTCTCGCGCAAGAAGATGGCGACCGTGCTCGGCCTGATCGTGACCGCGCTCGGCGTGGGCTACGGACTCGCGGACAACAGCGCGCTGATCGTGGTGTTCGGAGTCCTGGTCGCCGCGTTGACGCAGACCTACATCGCGGTGCTGTACTCCTACACGCCCGAGGTGTTTCCCACCCACCTGCGCACGGCCGGTGCCGGGCTCGGCAACGGGCTCGGCCGGATCGGGAACGTGGTGGCACCGCTGGTGATCGCCACGATCTACACGACCCCGTCGCTGGGCTATGCGGCGGTTTTCGTGTTCATCTCGGGTTGCTGGCTGGTGGCGACGGCGACGCTGGCGCTGTTCGGCGTCGAGACCAAGCGCACGTCGCTGGAACAGCTGCACGAGGGCAGGATGGCGCCGGACGAGAGGAGCATCGGTGCTTGAGCAACACTTGACGGGCTGGTCCCCGGAGGCGCTGACGGAATCGGATCCGATGCCGCCGGAACCCGCGCGGGCGCTCGCGGCCGTGCTGGAGACGCCGGACGAGTTCGGCGACAAGTCCGAGCTTCCCGCGCTGTGGCACTGGATCTACTTCCTGGAGTGGGCGCGGCACGGCGAACTCGGCCCGGACGGGCATCCGCTCGAAGGGCACTTCCTGCCGCCGATTCCGGACCGCAGGAGGATGTTCGCGGGCGGGCGGCTGACCCTGTCGACTCCGCTGGTGCTCGGCCGCCCCGCGCAACGAACATCCTCTTTGGACAACGTCGCGGTGAAGCAGGGGCGCTCCGGCGAGATGGCGTTCGTGACCGTGCGCAACGAGTATCGGCAGGACGGTGCGCTGCGGCTGGTCGAGGAGCAGGACTACGTCTACCGTTCCGGCGAGAGCGGCGGGAAAAGCCCGCAGGAGCACCACGTTTCGCCCGCCGAGTCCGATGCGCCGTGGCAGGAACCGTTCACCGGCGACCCCGTCCGGTTGTTCCGCTTCAGCGCGCTGACGGCGAATTCGCACCGCATCCACTACGACGCGCCTTACGCGCGGGAGGTCGAGTCGTATCCCGGGCTGGTCGTGCACGGGCCGCTGCTGGTGCTGCTGATGACCGAGATGGCTCGGCGCCGCACCGGCCACGGCGTGTCCTCAGTGGACTACCGGTTGAAACGTCCCGTGTTCGCCGGTGATCCGGTGCTGGTCACCGGGCACCCCGACGACAACGCAGCCGATCTCACCGTGCTCACCGGCCAGGACACCTTGCACGCCCGAGCCCGCGTCCAGCTCGCCTGACCGGGGCGGCGGAGCAGCCTGTCCGATCCGGCACCCCTCGCGCGGCTTCAGTGGAGTTCGACCACCCGCAGCGGCGCGGCGCGCAGGTCGGCCATGGTCCAGCTCGCACCCGCCAGGGCGCAGGCGAAGCGGGCGACCGCGCTCGGGTCGCGTTCACCGGGCTCGAAGGCGAGTTCCGCGATGGTTCCGGCGGCATCGTCGGCCGCTCGGACTTCTGCGGGCAGCTCGTCCTCGAACGGTCCGTCCACTTCGTCCGAATTGGTGCGGAACACCGCCCGCCCGTTCACCGCGTAGGTGAGGCTGGTCAAGCCGTTGATGCACTCGTGCAGCGTGATCGCCGGACCGCCTGCGGCCGAGAGCACCTCGGCGGGATCGCTGGTGGCGTCCCAGCCGCCTTCGGGGGCCGACTCCGGCACCTCCGTGGGGGCGGCCGCTCCGAGGATGCGCCGGAGGATCGGCAGCCCGCCGATCGCGACGGTCGCCCCGGCGTCGTCGTACACGAACGTCCAGCCGCCGATCCGGCCTGCCAGCAGCACGCTCATCGCCCGGGAGTCCGAGCCGAAAGCGGCCTTGGCCATCGAAACGCCCTTCGGCCGTTCCGCAGGCAACGTGCACGGCACCGCCGCGGAAGGATCGGCTTCCAACCCCCGCAGAACCTCGTCCGGGCTCATGTCCCGCACCAGGTGCAGAATCGCGTTCGGCTCCTCTTCGGCCATTTCGGACAACCAGATCGGGTACCCGTCTTCGTCCAGCGTTCCGGAGGGGAATCCGGGTGTGTCCATCCCCGCGGCTCCTCGTTCGATCGATTTCGCGCATCATGCCCGCTTCGGCCGCACGAGCGCTGCTGAGCGCAACGAGCACCGGGGAATCCCTTGTCGGCCCTTCCACGGCTCCTGCCCGTTGCGGCGCCTTGAGCGCGAGCCATCCCGGGCTGAAGGAGAAAGCACGCCACCGCGCCGCCGAGTCCTCAATGGACGGCCGGTCGAGGCGACCGGACGAACCGGCGGAGCCGAACGTCCTCGGCGCGGCGTCGCACGCGGAAGCGAACGACGGCCACCGGCGGTCCCGTCCGCCTGCGCTCAGCTCCCGACGGGTTTGGCCAGCGGGAACGCCAGCGTGTCCCGGATGGAACGCCCGGTCAGCAGCATGATCAACCGGTCGATGCCGAGTCCGAGTCCACCGGTGGGCGGCATGGCGTATTCCAGCGCGGTCAGGAAGTCCTCGTCCAGCTCCATCGCCTCCGCGTCCCCGCCCGCGGCGAGCCGGGACTGCTCGGTGAGCCTGCGGCGCTGCTCGACGGGATCGGTCAGCTCCGAATACCCGGTTCCCAGCTCGACGCCGAACGCGACGAGGTCCCACCGCTCGGCCAGCCGCGGATCCGCGCGGTGCGGGCGCGCCAGCGGCGCGACCTCCGCGGGGAAATCCGTGTAGAAGGTGGGTTCCTGCGTGCTGGGCTCCACCAGCCGCTCGTAAACCTCGTGCACAACGGTTCCGCGGTCCCATTCGGGGTCGTGGGGAACACCGGCCGCCGCACAAGCCCGGTGCAGATCCTCCAGCGGTGTGCCGGTGGTGATCTCTTCGCCGAGCGCCTTCGAGATCGCCTCGTTGACGGTGATGACGGGCCATTCCCCGCTGAGGTCCACGTCCCCGTCGCGGCGAGCGATCTGGGCACCGTTGACCGCCTCCGCGGCGGCCTGCACCAGCCGGCGGCACAGCTCCCGCACGGTCCCGTAGTCGGCGAACGCCGCATAAGCTTCCAGCACCGTGAATTCGGGATTGTGCCGGTAGGAAACCCCTTCGTTGCGGAACACGCGGCCGATCTCGAAGAGCTTGTCCACGCCGCCGACGCAGAGCCGTTTGAGGTAGAGCTCCGGCGCGATCCGCAGGTACAGCGGCATGTCGTAGGCATTGCTGCGGGTGCTGAACGGCCGCGCGTTCGCGCCGCCGTGCACGGGTTGCAGCACCGGCGTCTCCACTTCGAGAAAGCCATCGCCGACGAGCGCGCCCCGCACCGCGTGCAGCGTGGCGCTGCGCGCGTGCAGCGCTTCCCGCGCTTGCGGCCGCATGACCAGGTCGAGGTAGCGCTGCCGAACCCGGGCGTCCTGGTCGGTGAGCCCCCGGTGCTTGCTCGGCAGCGGGTGCAGGCACTTCCCGGCCATCGTCCATTCCGTTGCCAGCAGGGACACTTCGCCGTGCGCGGAGGCCACGACGTCACCGGTCACCGACACCTGGTCGCCGATGTCCACCTGCTCCCGCCAGGTCCGCAAGGCGTCGCCGCTGCCCGAGGCCGTGAGCATCACCTGCACGTCGCCGGAAAAGTCCCGCAGGCTCGCGAAGCACACCCCGCCGTGGTCGCGCAGCAGCATCACGCGCCCTGCCAACGAAGTCCGGTCGCCGGTGGTGCTGTCGGCGGCCAGGCCACCGTGGCGGTCCAGCAGGCTGCGGCAGGATTCCGCTCGGGTGATCCCGGCCGGGTACGGGTCGATTCCCCGGGCGCGCAGGTCGTCGGCCTTGTCCAGCCGCATCCGGGATTGTTCCGGAACGTCCCCGGAATCCGGGCGCGGTTCGGAAAGCGCCGGAACGCGGCGATGCTCGCCGGACGGCTCCTCGGGCGCGGCGACGGGTGCGGCACCCGGCACGGACAGGAAACCTTCCGCGATCACCGACGCGACTCCGATCCGCGCCAGCTCGCGGCGTTCGCAGAAGCCGACGAACCGAGGCGACCAGCGCGGCTGGTACTTGACGTTCGCGCGGTACAGCGATTCGAGCTGCCACCAGCGGGAGAAGAACAGCAGCAGGCCGCGCCAAGCCTGCAACACCGGTCCCGCGCCGAGCCGGGCGCCTTCGTCGAACGCCGAGCGGAACACCGCGAAGTTCAGCGACACCCGCTCCACGCCGAACCACCACGCCTGCTGCATCAGCGAACAGACCATCAGCTCCACGACGCCGTTGTCCGAACCGCCTTCGCGGCGCATCAGGTCCAGCGACAACCCGTGCCGTCCCCACGGGGTCAGCGACAACAGGCCGACCGGGCGCTGGTCCGCGTCCAGCGCTTCCACCAGCACGCATTCCCCGTCGGCCGGGTCGCCGAGGCGGCCGAGCGCCATCGAGAAGCCGCGTTCGGTGTCGGTGTGGCGCCATTCGCGGGCGAGCCGCATCGCCTCGGCCATTTCCCGCTGCGGCACGTCGGAGTGCCTGCGGATGCGTGCGGTGTACCCGGCGCGGCGCACCCGGTTGACCGCCTGGCGCACCGGTCGCATGTCCCGCCCGTCGAGGTTGAATTCCGCGGTGTGCAGGATCGCCTCGTCGCCGAGCTGGAGGATCTTGAGCCCGGCGCGGGCGTAGGCGGCGGCGCCCGCTTCGCTGACGCCGAGCACGGCCGGTACCCAGGTGTATTCGCGGCACATCGCCAGCCAGCGGTCGATGGCCGGGCGCCACGCTTCCGGTTCGCCCAGCGGGTCACCGCTGGCCAGGCAGACCCCGGCGACTTCGCGGTAGGTGATGGCGGCCTTGCCGCTGGGCGAGAACAACGCGGCCTTGTCGCGGCGGGTGGCGAAGTAGCCGAGGGAGTCGCGTTCGCCGCTTTCCGCCAGCAGCGTCCGGATCCGCCGCTCGTCGTCCTCGCTCAGCGCCGAGGCGACCCGCTGGGCCCGCAGCATCAGCAACAGCGCCGTGAACAGCGCGGCCGCGCCGAACAGGCCGAGCAGCAGGTTCACCCATGCGGGAGCGTGCCCGTCCCGGGCGATGTCGAAGGTCACCGCCCCGCCCAGCACCCGCTCGGCGGTCCAGGTCAGCCACTCCCACGGGTTCTCCAGCGATCCGGGCGCCAGCCACGCCAGCACGAATCCCAGGCCGACCGACGTGGTGACGAGCAGGGCGAACACCGATAGGCCCTGGCGCACACCGCCGCGCTTGGTCCGGCCGTAGAACTCGTCGCGCGCCAGCAGCAGCACCGCGAACACGGCCACGCTGATGGCGAGGTTGACCGCGAAGACCCACCCGCCCCACTCCGGCGCCCGATATCGGCCGACTTCTTCGGCCAGCAATTCCTGATCGGTGCTCCACAGGAAGACCACGAGCGCATCGGCCAGCGTTTGCAGCACCAGGATGAGCAGCAGGAGGCGGTAGGCGACGTGCTTGCGCCGTTCCAGCGCCGCGGCGAGCACCACGAGGAAAGCGGCGTACGCGAGGTTGGGCGGTGCGGGGAACACGAAGTCGTCCACGATCCGGCGGACCGGCTGGATGCCGCCGGTGACCGCCAGCCCCACCGCGGAGGCGACGCTGAGCAGCGCGATCAGCAGCAGCGCACCCGCCGCCGCCCGCGGTACCCGGGCGTGCCATCCGGAGCTGCTGCGCACCGCGTCCGCATCCCGCGGATCGGCCGCCGGTGCGACCGCCTCCCGAACCATCAGAACCTCCCTGGCGCACCACCATCGGCCCGCACGGCGAACGGCGGTGGCATTTCCGCCGCGCATGGATATCACCATCCGCGGGCGGTCCGATGACCTGCCCCGCCGCTCACTCCGCCGATCACCGCTGAGCGCGCAGGGTGAAGTACTCGCGCAGCACGAGCACGACGATCAGCACGTCGAGTACGACCAGGGTTATCGAGTGCGTGTTCAACGCGCGCAGGAACTCGAACGCTACGAACGGCGCCAGCGCCGCGGTCGCCACCGGCGCGCTGCTCGTGGTTGCGCCCGCCCCGGATGGGCGCGTTGGCAACAGCAGACTGCTGGCAAATCGCCTACGGAACACCGTCAGCCGCCGGCCGACGCGCCCGCAATGCCACCTGCTGCGGTATGGGATCACCTGCAACGCAACTTCGAGAGCTGCTCCGTGCCCAGCGAGTACCGCACACCGATACGGTCGCTTCCGATCCTGTTCAATCGGTCGGTCAATCCGCGACCCACTCGACACAAGTCGGCTGACGCCGGCTGGCCAGGAACTCATCGAGGGCGCTCAGCACCTGGTCGGCCGAGATCTCCTTGTACTCGGCGAGTTGAGCGTGGTGACCGCCGCGCCAGTAGTCCACCGGCTCGGTGTTGGAGCCGTTGGCAGGCCGGTACGAAGTGCGGCCGTCCCAGTACGTCAGCACACCGCGGTCGCCGTCGAGCCCGACCGACAACTTCGGCGCGCGCCGCTCGCTGATGTTCACGAAGAAAGCCCAGGCCTGCTTCGGCTGGTCCCGGTGGGCCCGCTGCAACGCCTCGACGATCGCGGCCCGGTCGTCGATCGCCGAAACTTCCACGCCGCCTTCTTCGAGAAGTTCGGCGACAACCGCGCTGCTCATGACCGTTGCCCCCTGCCGCCGACGGTGTTCCGTCGGCGGCAGGGTGTCAGCAAGGTATGACAGCGAAGCACGCTCTGACGCCCGGATGCCGGCTCGCCAGCGAACCGACTACTTCCGGTCGAAGCGGCCGCGCTTCACCGCGGCCACGAAGGCTCCGACGTCGACTCGCAAGGTGGCGCCGTCCGGGTCCTTCGAGTCGCGCAGGTAGCGCAGGTCGTCGGACAGCTCGACGCAGTTGGAACCAGCTTGGCTGCGACTGGACTTCACCCAGCGTTGGCAGTTGTTCACCGTGTTCGCTCCCATCGCTTAGCGGTCTCCGCGATCGCTCGCATGGACTCGTCAGTGTCAAACGACACCTTGTCTAGCTGATCAATAGCGTGACGGTAAACCTCGATATCTTCATCCTCGTGTAGGAGCAACGTTGACCGGCGGTTCTCCAGCTGAACAACGGGATCCGAGGTCTCAGATTCGACCAGCGTGAATGCGCCGTCCAAGGCAGGGTTCCAACCGCTCCGATACGGGATTACCCGCAAGGCGACGTTCGAGCGCTCACGCGTTGCGATCAGGTTCCGCAGTTGCTCCGCCATGACCGCCCGATCACCAACAGTCTGGTGCAGGACGGCTTCGCCGAGGTACACCACCAGGCTCACGGGGTCGGTGCGGCTCAAGATCTTCTGATGGCCGAGCCGGAGTGCCACCCGCGCCGAAACCTCGCTGGCAGGAACGCCGCCACCGCCGGTCATGATCCCGCGGATGTAGCTGGGTACCTGCAATAGTCCAGGAACCAGCAGCGGAGCTACCTCGGTAACTTGGCTCGCCAACTCCTCGAAGTCGATCAGAGCCGATAGCTGCCGCTCCCGCTCCGGCAGCGTCGTCGCCACCCACGGCGGGTTCTTCGCCTCGTACGCCAGGGACATGATCTCGTCGAAACGATCGCCGCTGACGCCGAGGGCGCTGAGGATCTGCGCGGTGCGTTCGGGCGTCAGCGGGCGCTCTCCGTTCTCCCAGCGGGAGATTTCGCCGGAGTGGCGGCCGATCCGGCCTGCCAGTTCACGCAGGCTCGTGCTGCGGTCGTTGCGTTCCTTGCGCACCGCCAGGCCGAGCGCGCGGGCTTTGGGGGTCGCGGCCAAGTGTTGCTCCTCGCTGTTCGTCGGCGACCGCTCGACATCGATGTTCACCTGCTGCGCGCACGGCAACATCGTTGTTGCGGGCCTCGGGCTTCCAAGAAGATCACTGCTGCCAGGGAAACGGCAGCGACCACGTCGCTCACTTCTACCACGTGACTATCGCGCCACAGCAAGGAAAAACGACCGAGCGGGTGATCAGGAATTGCAGCGATACCAGGTGCCGGAACAGCTCGCGGACCGCCGCGCCACCGAAGACGTCATGGCCGAATGGACGCTCGTGCAACGGAAATTGCGAACCTGCTTCCACTGCTCGCAGGTGTACCTCGGGCCGGAAGACGCCACGCGGTGCGAGAAGTTCCACGAAGGCGCGGATTCCCGATGACTTCGCGCGGATGGACGTGGATGACTTCGGTGCTGGAGTCGGCATGGCACCTCGTCCCGGAGCGGTTCGAGACGTTCCGAGCACCTTGCGCATGCGGGCATTTCGTCACCGGCCCGGTGCATCGGCGGCTGGCCGAGAACCCGCCCGCCACCGAGTCCCGATGCCGAGCCTGCGTCCGCGCCGCTGAAGAATCCCCCGACATGGCGCGGAAACCACCCTCCCCCGAACGCCCGGCCCAACCGGGCGAGATCCGGTGGCCGACCACCCCTCCCAGGACGGCCGCCTGAACCGGGGCGGCGCCGGCTCCCCTCCCCCACCGGCGCCGCCCCGCCCCCGACCTTGAGCGAACGGACCGTTTGACCAATCTATTGGGACCAACAGTCCGTTCACTCGGACAGGACCCGCGCGACTGTGGCGAAGTTGGGCGTGCCACTGTTGCTAACACAGGTGTGTTAGTTTGGTGCGGTGGTGCGCACGATCGATCAGGAGGCGCGGCGGCGGGTCATCGTCGACGCGGTGTGGCGGACGTTGGACCGCGGTGGGCTGGAAGAGGCATCGGTGCGGAAGGTGGCGGCCGAATCGGGGCTGGCCACCGGATCGGTCCGGCACTTCTTCGGCACTCAGGCCGAACTGCACGAGTTCGCGCTGCGCTCGCTCTCGGACCGGGTCAGCGAGCGGGTGCGCCAGGCGGCCGAGGAGCCGGACGTGCGGCAACGGGTGCTCGCGATGCTCGGCGAACTGATGCCGCTGCGCGACGACACCGCCCGGGAGCTGAGCATTTGGCTGGAGTTCGTGCATCGCGCCCGGTTCGACCCGGCCCTCGCGGCCGTCGTGGCGGAGCAAGCCGCCGAGGTGCGCGAGTTCCTGCGGCACGTCGTGCGGGGTTTGGGAGAACTCGGCCAGCTCACGCCCGATGCCGACTACGAACACGCGGCGGCCGGGCTCAACGCCTTCGTGGACGGGCTGACCTTCGAGCTGCTGACCGCTCCGGCGCTGCTCACCCGGCAGCAGGCCGTCGAGTTGCTGGAGCACTACCTGTTCGGCGCCGCTCGCTGAACACCTACAACTGGGGAGTAATCGCAATGATCGCAGCCATTTTCGCCGCTGAGGCGGCGTTCTGGGTGTTCCTGGTGGCCGGTCTCGCCGCCCGCTACCTCGCGCGGCAGGAACGGCTGAGCAGCTGGTTGCTGCGCTGCGTCCCGCTGGTGGACGTCGTGCTGGTCGCACTGGTCGCCGTCGACCTGGCCCGCGGTGCGGAACCAACGCAGGCGCACGCCCTCGCGGCCGTCTACTTGGGATTCACCGTTGCCTTCGGTCACGCCACCATTTCCTGGGCCGACGCCAGGTTCCGGTACTGGTTCAACCGCGGCCCGAAGCCGGACAAGCCCGCGAAGGGGTCACGGGCGGAAGTTCTGGCGCTGTGGCGGGAATGGCTGCGCGTGCTGCTGGCCTCCGCGATCGCCTGCGCGCTGCTGCTGGTGATGTTGGCGATCGACGGCTCCATCGTGCCCGGGTCGGCCGCGGAGGCCTCGCAACATCCATATTGGAGCATGATGTCGGTGCTGGGGATCGTGACCGCAATCTGGTTCCTCGCCGGACCCGCCTTCGCCGGAAGGGGCCGAGTCGAAACCGACGCGACGCGCTGAGCCTCCGGTCGCCGGTCCCGGCCCGCCCACGAGCCGGGACCGCACAGTCCCGCCGCGGCACGAGTCCGCAAGACCGCACGCCGGACTGCACACGCAGCGACAGGGACTCAGTCCCGCAACGCGGCCCTCAGCAGTTCGATCGGATGATGGGCCTCGCGCGGAGTCCCGTGCGCGATCTGCTGGCGGCACGAGACACCGGTGGCGGCGACGATCGTGGTGGCAGGTTCGGCCGTGACAGCCGGGAACAACCGGTCGGACCCCACGGTCATCGACAGCTCGTAGTGCTCCGCCTCGAAACCGAAAGAGCCCGCCATGCCGCAACATCCGGCATCTAGCTCCACCACCTCGGCCCCGGGGATACGTCGCAGCAGTTCGACGGTCGCCAAGGTGCCAACCTCAGCTTTCTGGTGGCAGTGCCCGTGGAAGACGACTTTCCTCGCCGCGGGCCAGGAATCCGCCGACAGCTCCAGGTCTCCGGCGTCGATGGCTTCGGACAGCACTTCTTCGAGCTGTCGCACCCGGCCCGCAACATCCCGTGCCGCGCCGGAGTCCGGCAGCATGGACAGCGTTTCGTCCCGCAAGGTCAGCACGCAGGAAGGCTCGCAACCGACGAGCGGCGCGTCCGAATCGGACAGTCGCGACACCAGGTCTTGCGCCTTGCGCTGCGCATCGTCGACGAGACCTTTCGACAGGCTCGACCTGCCGCAGCAGCCCTCGGTGACCAGCCGGACCTCGTAACCGGCTCGCTCCAGCAGGTCGACAGCGGCCTTGCCGATGTCCGGTTCGGTGTAGGTGGTGAACGAGTCCGCCAGGAACAGGATCGGGCCGCGGGGAGCGGACTCGGGCCGCGCGCGTTTGCGGAACCAGGAGCCGAGGTTGCGGCGCTCGAACCGAGGCAGCGGCCGGTTCGCCGTGATGCCGAGCAGCCGCTGCATCGCCCTGCGCAGCAACGGAATCCGGCCGGGCAGGTTCGACAGCGGAGCCGTCGCCGATCCCAGCCTGTTCAGCGCGCGGATCGACCCGAACACGCGAGAACGCAACGGCACCCCGTGCTCGTCGTGGTAGTGCGACAGCGTTTCGCTCTTGAGCTTCGCCATGTCCACACCCAGCGGGCACTCGCTCTTGCACGCCTTGCACATCAGGCACAGGTCCAGCACCTCGTGCAGCCGCTCATCTCCCAACGCCGCCTTCGGGTCGGGCTCCGACAGCGCCTTGACCAGGGCGTTGGCGCGCCCCCGCGTCGAGTCTTCTTCGCGCGTGGTGGCCATGTAGGACGGACACATCGCACCGCTGGTGCTCTTCCGGCACACCCCGATGTTCATGCACCGATCCGCCGAGCCGCGCATTCCGCCGACCACCTCGAACGACAGTCGGGTCCGCAATGGACCGGGCTCCGGCAGTGCCGCGTCGCGCAGGTTGTCGGTCATCGACGGCGCCTCGACGATCTTGCCGGGATTCAGCGTTCCCGCCGGATCGAAGAGGTGCTTGACCCGGCACATCGCCTCGTACAGCTCGTCGCCGAAAATCTCGCGGTTGAACTCGCTGCGCGCCAGGCCGTCGCCGTGCTCGCTGGAGTTCACCCCGCCGTAGGCCGTCACCAGCGATTTCACCTCTTCGGCCACGGCGCGCATCTTCTCCGTCTCGCCCGGCTCCGCAAGGTCGACGAACGGGCGGATGTGCAGGCATCCCACCGAGCAGTGGCCGTAGAAACCGGCCTGCATCTCGTAACGGTCCAAGATCTCCGCGAACTTGGCGGTGTACTCGGCGAGGTGCTTGGGATCGACCGCGGTGTCCTCCACGAACGCCAGCGGGCGGCGGGTTCCGGAACCGGCGGCCATCAGCAATCCGAGACCGGCCTTGCGCACCTTCAGCAACGCCGACTGCTGCTGCGGAGTCACCGCCTCAAGGGTGTGGTAGCCGTGCTCGTGCTTGCGCCACAACGAACTCAGCCGTTGCAGCCGTCCGGTCAGCTCGTCCTTGTCGTCACCGGTGAAGCTGACGAAAAGCAGCGCATCCGGGTCACCTTCCAGGATCGTGCCCAGCGAGGCGTACTCGATGCGTTCCCGGGACAGGTCCAGGATCGTACGGTCCATCAGCTCCACACCGGACGGATCGAAGCTCAGCGCGTCCTCGGTCGCCTCGATCGCCGCTTGGGTGGAGGTGAAGTGCCCGACCGCGATCACCGTGTGCTTCGGTTTCGGTACCAGGTCCACCAGTGCCTCGGTGGCCACGACCAGCGTTCCCTCCGAGCCGACGACGAACTCGGCGAGGTCGAACGGTTCGGCGGATATCCGGTCGAGCCGGTAACCGCCCGAGCGGCGCCAGAACTCCGGGTAGCCGCCGGTGATCGCCTCCTTGTTCTCCGCGACGATCCGCGGAAGTTCCCGGTACAGCGCGCCTTCCAGCGTCCCGGCCGCTGCACGTCGTTGCCGCTCGGCTTCGTCCACCGGGCCGAGACGCGCCCTGCTGGCATCCGCGAGCACCACGCTCAGCTCGCGCACGTGGTCGATCGTCATGCCGTAGCGCACAGACCCGCTGCCCGCGGAGTTGTTGCCGATCATCCCGCCCAGCGTGGCGCGATTGCTGGTCGAAGTGTCCGGGCCGAACATCAGCCCGTGTGGCGCGGCGGCCCGGTTGAGCTGGTCCTGCACCACGCCCATCTGCACGCGAGCCGTCCGCGAATCCGGGTCGAGATCCAGGATCTTGTTCATGTGCCGGGAAAAGTCCAGCACCAGGCCCGGACCGACGGTCTGCCCGGCGAGGCTCGTGCCCGCTCCGCGGGGCACCACCGGCACTTCGTGCTCGCGGGCGACGACGACAGCGGCGGCCGCATCGTCGGCGTCCCGCGGGAACACCACGCCCAGCGGCGTGATCGTGTACATGCTCGCGTCGCGCGAGAACAGGTGCCGGGTGTAGTCGTCGAAGGCGACCTCGCCGGAGATTTCGCGCCGCAGCTTGCTTTCCAGATCGCTCATCACGCCGCCTTCAGCACTCGCAGGGCTTCCTCGACACCGCCCTGATCGATCGGAACACCGGCCAGCTCGAGTCCCATCTGGACACCCGCGAGCGTCCCGGCCAGCGATACATCGTTGAAGTGGCCCAAGTGCCCGATGCGGAAGACCTTGCCCGCGACCTTGCCCAGGCCCGCGCCGAGCGACATGTTGAACCGGTGCAGGATCAGCTCGCGAACCTTGTCCGCATCATGGCCATCGGGTAGCAAAACAGCCGTCAGCGCCGGTGAATGCTCGCGCTCGTCCGAGCACAACGTCTCCAGACCCCACGCGCGCACGGCGGCGCGCGTGGCCGCGGAGTGCAGCCGGTGGCGCTCGAAGACCTGCGGCAAGCCCTCGTCGTCGAGCATCCGCAGCGCCTCCCGCAGTCCGAACAGGAGATTCGTCGCCGGTGTGCTGTGGAAGAAACCCCGCCGATTCGCCTGCAACACCGGCTGCCAGTCCCAATAGGACCTCGGCAGACCGGCCTTCTCGCCGGCCCGCAACGCCTTCTCGCTCACCGCGTTGAAACCGAGGCCCGGCGGCAGCATCAGGCCCTTCTGCGAGCAGGAGATCGTGACGTCCACACCCCACTCGTCGTGCCGGTAGTCGACCGAGCCGAGCGAGGAGATCGTGTCCACCAGCAGCAGCGCCGGGTGAGCTGCCTCGTCCATCGCCCGCCGCACCTCGGCGATCCGGCTGGTCACGCCGGTGGAGGTCTCGTTGTGCACCGCGCAGACCGCCTTGATCTCGTGCGCGGAGTCCCCGGCGAGCCGTTCGGCGACCACGGCCGGATCGACGCCATGCCGCCAATCGCCGGGCACGAAATCCACCCGCAGGCCCAACTTCTCGGCCATCTCCCGCCACAGCACCGCGAAGTGCCCGGTCTCGAACGCCAGCACCCGGTCTCCGGGGCTGAGCGTGTTGACCAGCGCCGCCTCCCACGCACCGGTCCCCGACGAAGGGTAGATCACGACCGGGCCGGTGGTGCCGAAGACCGGCCGCACCGCTTGCAGCACCTCTCCGGTCAGCTCGGCGAACTCCGGGCCGCGGTGATCGATGGTGGGCGCGGACATCGCGCGCAACACCCGCTCCGGAACGTTCGTCGGGCCTGGAATTTGCAGGAAGTGATTGCCGATCGGCTGCGCCATCGGATTCTCCTCATTCAGTTCTGCAACTCTTGACGTCAAATGTGGCCGGGGTCATACTTCCTCGGCACGAGACCACGGCTTCGCCTCATGAATTCAGTTCCCGCTCCCGTCCCCGAGCCGACGACTGCCTCGCACCGAGGAGCCACATGTCCGTACAAGTAGTCTCCATCATCGGCCTGGTACTCATTTTCCTGATCGCCACGCTGCGCTCGGTGAACATGGGCGCAGTAGCTTTTCTGGGCGCATTCCTCATCGGCACTTTCGTGGTGCGGGAAAGCGCCGACGACCTGTTCGCCGGATTCCCCGGCGACCTGTTCACCGTGCTGGTCGGGGTCACGCTGCTGTTCGCCATCGCCAAGAGCAACGGCACCGTCGACTGGCTCATCCACGTCGGAGTCCGCGCCGTGCGCGGCCGGATCGCGCTGGTCCCGTGGGTGATGTTCCTGGTGACGAGCCTGCTGACGATGGTGGGCGCGGTCGTGCCGGGCGCGGTCGCGATCATGGCGCCGATCGGGCTGAACTTCGCCGCCCGCTACCGGATCAACCCGATGCTGATGGGCCTGCTGATCATCAACGGCGCCACCGCGGGCGGCTTCTCGCCGATCAGCATTTTCGGCAGCATCACGAACGGCGTGGTGGAACGCAGCGGACTGCCCAGCAACCCGGCGTTGCTGTGGGGCAGCCAATTCGTTTTCAACCTGTTGCTCAGCGTGCTCGTCTTCTTCCTGTTCGGCGGCCGAGAACTGCTGCGGCGGAAGGTCGACACCGAACCTCCAGAAAACTCCGGAGAAATGGCTGGACCCGAGACCAGCGGAGGATCCGGCGGCACTACCACGGCGACCGCGGCCGAACCGGCCACCAGTACGCTCGCACAAGTCACCACGCTCAACGCGAATCGCGCGCTCACGCTCACCGGCCTGGTGCTGCTGGCCGTCGGCGCCCTCGCGCTGGAATTCGACGTCGGCCTGCTGTCGCTGAGCATCGCCACCGTGCTGTGCATCATCTCGCCGCAGACGACCAAGGCGTGCATCGGCGAGGTCGCGTGGCCGACCGTGCTGCTGATCTGCGGCGTGGTGACCTACGTGAGCATGATGGAGGAGATCGGCACCATCGAGTTCCTCGGCGACGGCGTCGCAGGCATCGGCGTTCCGCTGCTGGCGGCGTTCGTAATCTGCCTGATCGGCGCGGCGGTGTCCGCCTTCGCCTCGACCACCGGCATCCTCGGCGCGCTCATCCCGCTGGCGGTGCCGTTCCTGCACACCGGCCAGGTCGGCGCGATCGGGATGATCATCGCGTTGACGGTGGCCTCGTCGGTGGTGGACTCCTCGCCGTTTTCCACCAGCGGCGCGCTGGTCGTCGCCAGCAGCCCGGCCGAGATGCGCGACAACGTGTTCCGGAAGCTGATGACCTGGGGCATGAGCATGATCGTCATCGCCCCGGTGGTGGCCTGCGCGCTGTTCGTCCTGCCCGGATGGTTGTGAGGCACGCCGTGCTGGTCGTGCGCCCGGCCCGGTCCGCCGGTTTCGGACCGGGCCACCGGCGGCCACTAAGCTGAGGATGTGAGCGAAGGAATGCGCACCGTGCTGTCGGCTTTCCGCGTGCTGGAAGAGGTCGCGCACACCCAACCGGCCGGCGTCGGCGAACTCGCCCGCAGGCTCGGGCTGCCCAAGAGCACCGTGCAACGCGCTCTCCGGACACTGTGGACGGCGGGCTGGATCTGCCCGGACGGCGCGGACGTGACCCGCTGGGTGCTGACCACCCGCGCGTTCCAGGTCGGCCAGCACGCCATTTCGGACATCAGCGTGCGCGACGCCGCAGCAGCGGTCCTGCACGAGCTGCGGCGCGAAACCGGCGAAACAGCGCACCTCATGGTCCGCGAAGGCGAGCACGCCGTGCTGATCGAGCGGGTCGAGACCGACCACCCGGTCCGCGCGGTGCTGCCGCTGGGCAGCACCGTCCCGCTGCACGGCTCCTCGAACGGCAAGGCGATCCTCGCGGCCATGCCGCGGGAGAAGGTGCAGCCGATCATCGGGGAACGGCTCCAGCGCTACACCGGGAGCACCATTGTGGACTGGGACGAGTTCTTCGCCGAACTCGACGGCGTGACCCAGCGCGGTTTCGCCTCGAACTTCGGGGAATGGCGCGCGGACATCGCCGCGGTCGCCGCGGCCATCCTGGACTCCAGCGGCGAACCGGTGGCGAGCCTGTCCGTGTCCGCACCGGCGGGCCGGATGTCCGAGCAGGCGCGGGATCGTTACGGTCCGCTGGTCATCGAAGCGACACAGCGGGTCAGCGCCACGCTCGGCTACCGGCGCCCGGTGCGACCTCGCTGACCCGCTCATCGCCGATCACCGGCCGCGCCACTGCGGGCGGCGCTTTTCCACGAAAGCGCCCACCCCTTCCCGGAAATCTTCACTGCCGTAGCAGAGCTCGATCAGATCATCGCCCGGTGGCAAGGAATGCTCGCGCAGCCGCCGCATCGCCAGCTTGCTCGCCCGCATCGTCAGCGGAGCCTGCGCGGCGATCTGCTCGCACAGCGCATCGATCCGACCGTCTAGTTCGGACTCGGACACCACTTCGGACGCGAGCCCGATGCGTTCGGCCTGCTCGGCCTCGACGAACCCGGCGGTGCAGATCAGGTGCATGGCGCGTCCCGCTCCGATCAGCTGCACCAGCCGCGCGTAGTTCCGCATGGACAGGCAGTTGCCCACCGTGCGCGCGATCGGCAGCCCGAACTTCGCCGCGGGCGAGCAGATCCGCAGGTCGCAGCAAGCCGCGATGGTCAACCCGCCGCCGGTCGCATAACCGTCGACCGCGGCGATCGTGGGCACCCGGATCCCTTCGACCCGGTCCAGGACGCCGTCGATGCGCTGCTCGTAGGCATGTCCGTCCGCGGCGCCGCGAAAGTCCTGGAACTGGGCGATGTCCGTGCCCGCCACGAACGCTTTCCCGCCCGCGCCGCGGAAAACGACCACCCGGACCGCCTCGTCGGCGTTGACCCGCTCGCAGAAATCGGCGAGCCCGTCGTACATCTCCCACGTCACGGCGTTGCGCGCAGCCGGGCGGTTGAACGTGGCGGTGGCGACGGCACCGTTGAACTCGGTGCGCAACTGATCGGTCATCCGGCGGCTCCTTCGGCGCGCATCCGGGCGATCTCGGCGTCGGTGCGGCCGAGCGATCGCAGAACTTCGTCGGTGTGCTGCCCCAGATCGGGCGCGACGCGGCGGATTTCCGCCGGTGTGCCGGTGAGTTTCACCGGGACGCCGAGCGAGCGGACCCGGCCCTCCGCCGGATGATCCAGCTCGACGACCATCTCGCGGGCCGCGGTGTGCGGATCGGCGCAGGACTCGGCGTAGTCGCGAATCGGACCGACCGGCACACCCGCGTCCAGCAGCAGCTGCACCCACTCGTCCCGGTCCCGTTCGCGCAGCGTGCGGCCGAGTTCTCCGGCGAGTTCGTCGCGGCGGCGCACGCGATCGGTATTGGTGGTGAACCGCTCGTCGGCGAGCAGGTCGAGGCGGCCCAGCACCTTGCACAACCGCTGCCACAGCCGCTCGTTGTTCGCGCCGATCGTCAAGTAGCCGTCACGAGCCGGAAGCGCCTGATAGGGCGCGTTCACGCGGTGCGCGGAACCGAGGCGGCCGGGTGGCTCGCCGGTGGCCCAAAGCTCCGATGTCTCCCAAATGGACAGTGCCAGTGCCGCGTCGTAGAGCGAAGTGTCCACCGCTTGGCCGCGGCCGGTCGTCGCGCGGGACAGGCACGCGCTGAGGATGCCGACCGCGCAAAACAATCCGGCGGACAGGTCGGCGACCGGCACCCCGGCCTTCACCGGCGGGCCGTCCGGATCCCCGGTGACGCTCATGATCCCGGACATGGCTTGCGCGATCAGGTCGTAGCCCGCGCGCTGCGCGTACGGGCCGGTCTGGCCGAAACCGGACACGGAGGCGTAGACGAGCTGATCGTTGAGCCCGCTCAGCGTCTCGTAGTCCACGCCGAGCCGCGCCGCCACGCCCGGCCGGAAGCTCTCCACCACGACGTCGGCGTCGCGGGCCAGATCGTGGAAGGCCTGCCTGCCCGCGTCGCTCTTGAGGTCCAGCGCGATGCTGCGCTTGTTCCGGTTCACCGCCAGGAACGCCGCGCTCTCGCCGTTCGGCAGCCGGTGCCCGGTGGCTTGGCGGGTGGCGTCGCCCGCGCCGATCGGCTCGACCTTGAGCACGTCGGCGCCGAGGTCGCCGAGCAACTGGCAGCAGTAGGGACCGGCCATGACCTGCGTGAGGTCCAGGACCGTCAGGTTCTCCAGCGCCAACATCATCGTCGCCCGCCGTTCTGTGCCGTTTCACGGCACGACCACCTTGTGACGGCATGAAGGTACGAGCGGGTCAGCTGCGGAGTCAATACGCTCGGCGATGAACCGCAGGCGGACCGGCTGTCCCGCGCACGACGCGCACTGCGCTTCGCGGCACCTCCGACCAGGTCTTTCGCGGAACCGGCCGGAAGCGCTCACCGGAAGCCGCCGAGCCGCGCCCCGCGCCGTCGCCGACGATGGGCCGATGGAGACCACCGCGGAAGCGTCCGGCCCGGCGACGCCGGACGAGGTGTGGGAGCGCTACGCCGATCCCGCCCGCTGGCCGGGCTGGTCACCGCAGATCACCGAGGTCCACACCGACGCGGTCCGCATCGCGCCCGGCGCCGATGGCAGGCTGTTCGCCGCCGGCGGGGTCCGCCTGGACTTCACCGTCACCGACGTCGACGAGCAGCACCGGAAGTGGTCGTGGAGCGTGCGCTTCGGGCTGCTGACGTTGCACCTGGACCACGGTGTGGAAGCGGCCGGAGAGGGCTCGACGACCTGGCTCAACGCGCGCGGGCCGGCGTTCTTGATCATGCCGTACATGCCGTTCGCCCGCAGCGCGCTGCAGAACCTGGTGCAGCAGTGCTGATCGGCGAGGTTTCCGCGCGGCACGCCGGGCTGTGATCATCAAGGGATGCACGGGACCACCGAGGCGATGCGCGGCGAGCAGCCCGAGCTGGTTTGGTACGCCAGCTACGGCTCGAACATGGACGCGGGACGCCTGCGCTGCTACCTCGAAGGCGGCACGCCGCCCGGCGGACGGCGCAGCTGCCCCGGTTGCCGCGATCCGCGCCCGCCGCGGCGCACCACCGGCCATCAGGTGCCGGGCGGGATCCACTTCGCGACCGAGTCGCAGGTCTGGGGTGGCGGGCGTGCTTTTCTCGACCGAGCCCTGCCCGGCTCGGCCGCGCTGCGGGCGTACCTGGTCAGCGGCGAGCAGTTCGCCGACCTGGTGGCGCAGGAGATGTACCGCGAGCCGGGCGACGACCTCGACCTGCGGGAAGTGCTGCGCACCGGCGTCAGCAGGCTCGGGCCCGGCCGCTACGAAACGCTGCTGCGCGTCGGTGACCTGGACGGTCATCCGGTGCTGACGTTCACCGCGCCGTTCTCCAGCGCCGAGGTGACGCCGGTGGCACCGTCGGCGGCTTACCTGCGGATGCTGCTGGCCGGACTACGCGACGGACAGGGCTGGGACGCGGACACGGCCGCCGGCTACCTCGCCGGGTGTCCCGGCGCTCTCGGGCATTGGAGCCCCGCGGACATCCGCGCGCTCGCGACGAATTTCTGAGATCTCGCTCCCGAATCGGCCGACACGCCCGAGCGCCACCCGAGGCGGGGACGAAGGCTCCGAGCGAACGGCCTCTTCGCCCGATCTAGTGGGACCAAAGTTCCGTTCACTCGGAAAGTTCGGCGGGGCTGGCCCGGTGCCGACACGCCGATTCATTCGGAGATGACGGGACTTTCGGCCGGCGTCGAGCGGGCCGTTCACTCCGGAAATCCGGGGTGCGCACCGATCCGCGCACCGCTGCCCGGTGCCGGTCCTGATCAGGACGTCTGCTGCGCGCCGGGTGAGTCCTGCTGCGCGGCGTTCTCGTCCTCGCGCAGTCCGCGGGATTCGGCCTTGAGGATGCGGGCGGAACGGCCCAGGGATCGCGCGATCTCCGGCAGCTTCGCCGAGCCGAACAGCAGCGCGACCACGACCAGGACGACCAGCCAGTGCGAGGGTGCGAGCTCACCCATGTCGGAACACTCCTTCGACGATTGCGCGGGGCGTGCGCGGAGCACCCGCGCACGCCCCGCCGATGATCAGTCGCGCGCGCGGCGCTTGCGGCCGGTCACCTGGTTGTAGATCACCAGCACGACGATCGCGCCGATGATCGACCCGATCCAGCCCGTCGGCTCGAAACCACGCAGGCCCACGGTGAGCAGTCCGGCGAGGAAGCCGCCCACCACCGAGCCGACCACACCCAGGACGATGGTCATCAGCAGCCCGATGTCGTCCTTGCCCGGCACGACCGCGCGGGCGATGAAGCCCGCGATCAGGCCGAACACGATCCATCCGAGGATGGTCCACAGCATCGCCTTCTCCTCACGTTCCCGGCGCTTTCCGCTGCACGATACTGCCGCCGGTGCAGCGGTGATCGCGTCGCCCGGAGGTGTGGCGGTACAACTCGGGCACCAAGGCACGGACCCGAACGCCGCGACAGGTAACGGTCATTTGCCACCTGAATGGTAGTGCCCGGGCACGTTGCGCGCCGTCACGCTGAGCCGGTTCCAGACGTTGATCGAGGCGATGGCCGCGATCAGGTGCGCCAGCTCGGTCTCGTCGTAGTGCTCGGCCGCGCGCTCGTAGACCTCGTCCGGGACGAAGCCTTCGGTGAGCACGGTGACCGCCTCGGTCAGCTCGATCGCGGCGATCTCCTTGGGCGTGTAGAAGTGCTTGGACTCCTCCCACGCGGACAGCTGCACGATGCGCTGCACCGACTCGCCCGCGGCGAGCGCGTCCTTGGTGTGCATGTCCAGGCAGAACGCGCAGTGGTTCAGCTGCGATGCGCGGATCCGGACCAGCTCGAGCACGGTCGGGTCGACGCCCTTGCTGACCGCGGCTTCCAGTTGCGCGACGCTGCGGTAGACCTCGGGCGCCAGTTTCCTGATGTTGAGGCGGGGCTCGTGTTCCGGCACGCGGTCCTGGGCGGAGTTCGTCATGCACCCGACGGTAGGCGCGGCCACGGCTGCCGCGTGGTCCACTTCGGCGATTCGACGCTGGACCAGTTGAACGGGTGATCTTGAACTCGTGTGATCACGCACCGTGATTTTCCCGCGGGATGCACGAGCCCCTCGCGGCACGGCGCCGAGCGGCCCGCCGGACGACCTTGACACCTCCCCATCGCCGACTAATGATGATAATCATTGCCCGGGTCGAAGGGAGCGG
Source organism: Saccharopolyspora galaxeae (assembly GCF_016526145.1). Lineage (GTDB taxonomy): Bacteria > Actinomycetota > Actinomycetes > Mycobacteriales > Pseudonocardiaceae > Saccharopolyspora_C > Saccharopolyspora_C galaxeae. The sequence goes on along the minus strand of NZ_JADDUE010000010.1, from coordinate 171,187 downwards.
CGATGGCGCCGGAACTCACCGACGAGGTAGCCCTGGTCACCGGCGGCGCCTCCGGCATCGGCGCGGCCTGCGCCCGTGCACTGTCGGCGGCCGGAGCCCGCGTGGTGATCGCGGATCGGTCCGCGGAGGCCGCAGCGGCGCTGGCGGACGAACTCGGCGAACGCGCCCTGGCCACCGCCGCCGACGTGGGCTCCGAGGAAGGCGCCGAGGCGATGGTCCGCGCCGCCGTCGAGCACTTCGGCAGGCTGGACCTGGCGGTCAACAGCGCAGGCGTCGGCGTGCCGGACGACTCCCCGGTCGCCGAAGTCGGGCTGGCCGCCTGGCGGCAGGTCACCTCGGTCAACCTCGACGGCGTCTTCCTGAGCATGCGCGCGGAAATCCCGCCGATGCTCGAACGCGGCGGTTCGATCGTGAACATCGCCAGCGTGCTCGGTTCGGTCGCCGTGCGCGGCGCTTCGCCCTACGTCGCGGCCAAGCACGGCGTGGTGGGGCTGACCAAGTCCGCGGCCCTGGAGTACGCCGAGCAGGGCGTGCGGGTGAACGCGATCGGGCCGGGCTTCATCGACACTCCCCTGCTGTCCGCGCACAACGGCGACGCCTACGAGCGGATCGCCACCGCGCATCCCGTCGGGCGGCTGGGCACGCCGGACGAGATCGCGCAGGCCGTGCTGTTCGTGCTCTCCCCCGGCGCGTCGTTCCTGACCGGTGCCTACGTGCCGGTGGACGGGGGCTATCTGTCCTGGTGAGCGGCTACTCGCCGCGGAATTCGGGAGTGCGGCGCTGCTCCCGCGCGCGCCTTGCCTCCGCGGCGTCCGCGCTGGACCAGCACGCGTCGTACAGGGCCTCGGCGTCCGGGCCGTCGTTGAGCACCGCCTTGGCGTAGCGCAGGCTCAGCGGAGCCATCGCGCCGACCTCGTCCGACCAGGCCAGCGCCGTGTCGAGGTCGCCGAGCCGGTCCACCATCCCGCGCTGGTGCGCGGTGGCCGCATCGAGCCGGTCGGCACCGAGCAGCATCGAACGCGCCGGTCCGCCACCGGCCAGCAGCGCGAGCCGCCGGATCGTCCAGGGATCCACCGCGAGACCGTTCTTGGCCGTCGGCACCGAGAAGAACGCCTCCGGCGCTGCCACGCGCAGATCGCTCGCGAGCGCGAGCTGGGTTCCCGCGCCCACGGCCGGGCCGTTCACCGCGGCGATCACCGGCACCGGCGCCCGCACGATCGCTTGCAGCGCGGCGTAGAGCGCGTCGCGGAAGGTCTCGCCGTAGACCCCGTCCAGGTCGGCACCGGCGCAGAAAGTGCTGCCACCGCCGGAAAGCACCAGCGCCCGCGCCCCCTCCTCCACTGTGGACTCGACGGCTTCGCGCAGCTGCTCGCAGTGCTGCAGGTCGAGCGCGTTGCGCCGCTCGTCGCGGTCGATGACGATCAGCGCAGTGCGACCGCGCAGCTCTGAAGTGATCATGCGTTCCCTTCCCGCCGAACCGGCCGACAGTGCACCATCGCCTGCGGCGGATCCGGCCGCGGTATTGGCGAACGTCACATCGCCGCCGCCGCACAACCTCCGCACCCGCCGATACGTCTACGAAGTGAACGGACGGACCTGAACGGGGTGGCAAGATGCGCAGGATCGCTGGACATACCGCGATGATCGGGCGTACCGCGATGATGACGGGAGTGCTGGCCGCGGGATTCGCGCTGGCCGGATGCGGCGCGCCCCCGGACGGCGGGCAGGTCGACATCCCGGCCGCGGTGCCGAATCCGGGCGCGCAGCAGAGCCCCGCTCCGCCGCCGGGCACCACTGCCCCGCCGAGCGATCCGGCCTCGGGCGGCGAGGCACCGACGAGCGCGGAGCAGCAGGCCGGCGGTTCGCAGCCGGAGGCTCCGGCGAAACCGGACAACTGCACGGCCGGCGAGCTGGAGGTCTCGCTCAGCCGCGGCGACAGCGGGATGGGGCACACCAACAGCGACCTGCGGTTCACCAACAACGGCGACCGGGCCTGCACGCTGCAGGGCTCGCCCGGGGTTTCGTTCGTCGCCGGGGACTCCGGCCAGCAGATCGGCGAACCCGCCGAACGCGCCCCGAAATCCGAGGGACAGCTGATCACGCTGCAACCGGGCGAGTCGGCTTCAAGCCCGCTGAGCATCGCCAAGTCCGGCATGTACTCCCCCGACGAATGCCGGCCGCAGGCGGTGCGCGGGCTGCGCGTCTACGCGCCCGGCGACACGGCCTCGATGTTCGTCGAGCACGAGCAGCAGGCCTGCTCGACGCCGACACAGCCGCAGCTCACCGTCGAGGTCGTGCGCTGACCTGCCGCAACGGCCACGCCGGAAGCGGAGTTCGACGAACACCCGCTCCAGCACAGGTCCGGCCATGACTCGGGGGCGACGCCCGATGCCCGGCAGCGCGCGGACGGCGGCAGCCGGGCACCTCGGACGCCTCGCTCAGTGCGAGTCGGAGGCCGCTTCGCGGCGGCGGACGGCGAGGCTGGTCACCGTCACGGTCGCCAGCACCACGATGATCACGCCGAGCGACAGCAGCGTCGGGATCTCCGGCACCGCGGGCCAGACGCCGTGCGCCCAGTGCAGCACCAGCTTCACGCCGATGAAGCCGAGGATGATCGCCAAGCCGTGGTTGAGGTGGGCGAGCTTGGCCAGCGCCGCGTGCAGCACGAAGTACAGCGCCCGCAGGCCCAGCAGCGCGAAGGCGTTGGTGGTGAACACCAGGTACGGGTCCTCGGTGATGCCGTAGACGGCGGGAACCGAGTCGACCGCGAAGACCACGTCCGTGGCGAACACCGCGACCACCACGACCGCCAGCGGCGTCAGCGCGCGCCTGCCGCCTTCGCGCACGGTCAGCTTCGCCTCGCGGTAGTCCTCGGTGACCGGCATCCACTTGCGCAACAGCCGCACCGAACGCATCTCGGAGACGTCGATGCCGAAGTCCGAGCCCTTGACCGCCTCCCGCATGATCTTCACCGCGGTGAGGAACAGGATCGCGCCGAACACCAGGAACGCCCACGTCCCGGCCTGCAGCAGCGCCGCGCCCGCAGCGATGAACACGCCGCGCAGCACCAGCGCACCGACGATCCCGTAGAGCAGGACGCGCTGCTGCAACGCGGCGGGCACCGCGAAGCCGGTCAGCAGCAGCATGAACACGAACAGGTTGTCGACCGACAGCGACTTCTCCACCACGAAGCCGGTCAGGAACTCCAGCGCCTGCGGGCCGCCGAACCAGGCCCACAGGCCGAGCCCGAACACCACCGGAAGCAGCAGGTAGAAGATCGACCAGCCGACCGCTTCGCGCAGCCGCACCTCGTGCGGGCGGCGGGTCACGACGAAATCCGCCACCAGCAGGACCAGCAGCACCACGATGCTCACGCCCCACAGGGATGGTGAGCCGATCGACTGCGCCTGCGCCAGGACCGGGGACAACGGGCCTCCTCGAAATAAGGTCCGAGGTCTCCTTCACCCGCTGGCGGGCGGCCGCCCGGGAACACCGCCGGGTGTCCGTACTGACCGGGCCTGCCTAGTGAAGTACTCCCCTCGGATGCAGATTTTGCCCGAATCGTCCCAGTATTGCCAAGAGCGCGCGTGATCCGGAGTCCGAGATCACAGCCGCCGGCCGCGCCCGCGGCACCCCGCATTCCACAGTGGACGCCGATGGATCTGCGGAGGGGCCGGATCCGAGATGTGCCCCGGTCAGTAACCTGGCCCGCCGGGGCGAGGCAGCACTCCCCGTTTGCAAGATCCGGGAAGTCACAGGTCAGAGAGGGGACTCAATGAGCACACAGGTGGAGACGGCCGAGTTCCAAGCGGAGTCGCGCAAGCTGCTCCAGCTGGTGATCCACGCGATCTACTCGAACAAGGACGTCTTCCTGCGGGAACTGATCTCCAACTCCTCGGACGCGCTGGACAAGCTGCGGCTGTCCGCGTTCCAGGACAAGGAGCTGGCGGTCGACACCTCGGACCTGCACGTCCTGCTGGAAGCCGACCGGGAGCAGCGCACCCTGACCGTCCGGGACAACGGCATCGGGATGTCGCGCGACGAGGTCCGCGAGCTGATCGGCACCATCGCCAAGTCGGGCACCGCCGAACTGCTGGAGAAGCTCGGCGAGACCTCCGACGCCGCGGACGCCCAGGAGCTGATCGGGCAGTTCGGGCTCGGCTTCTACTCCAGCTTCATGGTCGCCGACAAGGTCACGCTGGTGACCCGCAAGGCGGGCGAGGACACCGCGACCCGCTGGGAGTCCACCGGCGAGGACACCTACACCATCGAGCAGGTCGACGACGCCCCGCAGGGCACCTCGGTCACCCTGCACCTCAAGCAGGAGGACCAGGACGACCGGCTGCTGGACTACACCGACTCCGCGACGCTGACCCGGATCGTCAAGCGCTACTCGGACTTCATCTCCTGGCCGATCCGGATGGAGGTGGAGCAGCCCAGCGCCGAGGGTGAGCCGACCCGCGAGCTGCAGACCGTGAACTCGATGAAGGCCCTGTGGGCGCGCCCCAAGGAGGAGGTCGCCCAGGAGGAATACACCGAGTTCTACAAGCACATCAGCCACGACTGGGCCGCCCCGCTGGAGACCGTGCACCTGCGGGCCGAAGGCACCTTCGAGTACCAGGCGCTGCTGTTCCTGCCGGCGAACGCGCCGTTCGACCTGTTCATGCGGGACCAGAAGCGCGGCGTGCAGCTCTACGTCAAGCGCGTGTTCATCATGGACGACTGCGAAGAGCTAATGCCGGAGTACCTGCGCTTCGTCAAGGGCGTGGTCGACGCGCAGGACCTGTCGCTGAACGTTTCCCGCGAGATCCTGCAGCAGGACCGCCGGATCCAGATGATGCGGCGGCGGCTGGTCAAGCGGGTGCTGACCACGATCCAGGAGATGCAGGAGACGGATCGGGAGAAGTACGGCAAGTTCTGGGGCCAGTTCGGCCAGGCGCTCAAGGAAGGTCTGGTCAACGATCCGGACAACGCGCAGCTGATCCTGGACATCGCGTCGTTCGAATCGACCAGGGACGCCAGCGAGCAGACGACGCTGCGCGAATACGTCGAGCGGATGCCCGAGGGCCAGGACAGCATCTACTACATCACCGGTGCTTCCCGGGACAAGGTGGAGAACTCCCCGCACATCGAGGCGTTCCGGGACAAGGGCCTGGAGGTGCTGCTGCTGACCGACCCGGTCGACGAGATGTGGGTCGAGTCGGTCACCGAGTTCGACGGCAAGCCGTTCCAGTCGGTCACCAAGGGCGACGTGGACCTCGACGAGAACTCCGAGGACGCCGAGCAGCAGCGCAACGACTTCGCCGACCTGCTGTCCTGGATGAGCACCACGTTGCAGGACGAGGTCAAGGAAGTCCGGCTCTCGCACCGGTTGAGCACGTCCCCGGCCTGCATCGTCGGCGACTCCACCGACATGACGCCGACGCTGGAGAAGATGTACCGGGCGATGGGGCAGCAGCTGCCGCCGGTCAAGCGGATCCTGGAGCTGAACCCGGCGCACCCGCTGGTGAGCGGGCTGCGGGCGTCCTACGACTCGGACGGTGACAAGCCCGAGCTGGTCGAGACCGCGCAGCTGGTGCACGGCATGGCGCTGCTGGCCGAGGGCGGCGAGCTGCAGGACCCGGCGAAGTTCACCTCGCTGCTGGCGAACCGGCTGGCCCAGGGGCTCTGAGGCGGTTCGCCGCCCGGTCCTCGGGGTTCCGGCGTGACCCCGCAGGCCGCAGGTTTCCACGACGAACGGCCGGAGAGCGATGTGCTCTCCGGCCGTTGCTTTTCGGTCGTGCGGGGAACTCCGTTCAGCTGCGCGACATCCGCGCCGGTGCGATCGACGCCTGGTGCAGCACCCATTCCAGCGGGCCGCGCCCAAGCAGCTTGCGCCACGCGGTGCAGAACACCAGCGTCACGGCCACCAGCACCAGCCACGGCAGGTAGCTGTACCCGCTGCTCATCACCTCCTGCAGCTGCTTCACGCCGAACGCCTTGAGCGCCAGCAGGTGCCCGGCGTAGGCAGTCAGCGCGAGCGCGCCGACCGACGCCAACGGCGTCAACGCCCCGCGCAGCCGTTCGGCGAACAGGCACAGCCCGAGCACCGCCATCGCCACTCCCGAAGCACCGACGATCTCGAACGGCGTGCCGCTGTGCGCACCGCTGGAGAACAACCACAACGCGCTGGTGGTGGGCACGTGCCCGTAGCTGGAGCTCATCACGATGTCCAGCAACTGCGGCGGGAGTCCGGGCGGAAGGATCGCCAGCAGCGATTCGCGGACGCCGAACACGTTCATCGCCAGCCACGAAGCGCCGTACCCGAGCACGCCGAGCCCCGCACCGAGCACCACGATCTTGCCCCGCATGGCACGCAGGTCGAGCCTGCCCAGTGCCATCCCGACCAGCACGAACGGCAACCAGGTCAGCACCGGGTAGGCACCGGTGAGCAGCAGGCTGTGCAACAGGGTCCAAAGTCCCGTGCCCGAGCCGAAGTCGCCGAAGCTGGGAACGTAGCCGATCATGTTCGTCTCGATGCCCTGGCGCAGCACGAACGACAGCAACGGGCCGCCGATCGCGAACACCGCGGCCAGTACCGCCAAGGTGGTACTGCGCACCCGCAACAGCGGGATGCTGACCAGGAACAGCACGCCGTAGAAGGACAGGATGACCATCGCGGGTGTCTGCAGGCTGGTCAGCGCCAACCCGAGCACGAACAGCAGCACCGCGCGCACGGCGATGCGCACCCGCGACATCCGCATCCGGTCCCCGGTGTACGGCTGCGAACCGCCGCTGAGCAGGGCGATCGACACGCCGGCCAGCACCGCGAACAGCGCGGCCGCCCGGCCTTCGACCAGGCTGAACAACCAGCCGCCCGACATGGTGTGCGCCGCGAACATGCCGAACACGGCGAGCGCGCGGGCCACGTCCAGCCCGACGAGCCGGGCGGTCGGCGGGGACGGTTGAACGGAGTTCCGGTTCAAAGCAATGGTCGTTGCATCCACACCACGATGATCACCGGCCGGTGCGGGCCGGCGGATCGACTCACCGGCCGCCGCGGGTAGCACTTTGGGTCGGATCGATCTCGTGCTTCCGGCCATCCCGCGCTCGCAGATCCGGCAACGGCACGACGCGGTGTCCCGCCGCGTGCGATCCGGACCGTCCGGCGACCGCTACCCGATGGCCTCCGATGCCTTGCGGCAAAACGAAATTCGGCGTGCGTGCCTGCCGGTCGGGAGGTCGCCCCGCGGCACGGGTGTCCGAACAGGACGATCCGCGCGAACCGGCGCCGCGGCGCACCCGCGAGCGCGGCGAAGCCGGTCGGCCGGGGACCGTGCAGGCCGGTGAACGTGGGCCGACCGGCCGCCGCACGCCGGTGCGGGCGAACGGCGGCCGGTTGTTGCGCACTCGCCGGAGCCGTTCGATCGGTGCACCCGGAACGCGCGGCGGCCGACCGGGTCAGTACGGACAGGTCGCCCGGTAATCGGAGATCTCGGGGTCCTGCGGCGGCGGGCACAGGAACCGGTCGTAGCGGGTGTCGTCGTCCAGGAACCGCTTGAGCCAGGCGATGCTGGACTTGGCGATCGTGGTGTCGTCCCTGTTGGGTGCGAAGTGGCTCGCCCCGGCCAGTTCCAGGTAGGCCTTGCCGGGGTCGTCCGGCAGGCTCTCGTAGAAGGGCTCGGAGTGCTGGGCGACCGGTGCGACGGTGTCGTTCTGCGCACCGATGATCATCGTCGGGGTTCGCACCCCGGAGAAATCCTTGACCGTGTTCCACGGGGTCATCGGGATCGCCGCCTTGAGGCCGGGGTCGTCCAGCGCGGCCTGCAGCGCGCCGCCGCCGCCCATCGAATGGCCCATCACGCCGAGCCGGGCCGGGTCGATCCGATCCTGCACCTCGCTGCTGCCGGTGAGGTAGTCCAGCGAGGCCGCCAGCTGCTCGGCGCGGGAATCCGGCCGGTCGCTCGTCGTGATCGTGTCGATGGTGAACACCACGAACCCCTGCGAGGCCAGTCGCGGTCCGAGCCAGGCGAGGGTCTCCTGGCCGGCGGTGTATCCCGGGGCGATGGTCACCGCGGAGAACGTCCCCTCGGAGGTGTCGGTCGGGTAGTAGATCGTCCCGCCCCCGAAGCCCTCGACGGTGCTGCGCGGCACGGTCTCGCGGTCGATCTCGAACGGGCCGGTCGGCGCGGTGATGCTTTCCTCGGTCGGCGCCGGTCCGTGGATGGTGGCCGGCTCGGCGGCCCGGGCCAGCGTGACGCTGCTCGTGAGCAGCCCCAGCACGGCGGTGGTGACGATCAGTGCGCGTCGTAATCGGGACGGATGCGTGGACAGCGCTGTTGTCATGTGTCGCCCTTCGCAGAAGGCGCCCGGGGATCCGGGTGCGCGGATGTGTCCGTTGCGGAACTGCGCTTGGCCTGCCGAGCGAGCCGGAACGCGCCGGGCCCGATCGCCCTGCCACGCCGGATTCCGGGCGCTGCCGGCGCCGGACCTCCGGACCCGGCTGAGCCTAAAGTGCCTCTACCAATCGGTCAATCTAGTTTTCCGGCGACTAGCCTGACGGGATGACCGAACGCGTGGACGGCCGAAAGCTGCGCTTCCAGCACCGGTACGGCGAGGTGCTCGACGCCGCCACGGAGCACGCGCTCGACCACGGCCTCGACGACCTGTCGCTGCGCAAGGTCGCGCAGTCGGCCGGGGTCAGCCACGCGACGCTGGTGCACCACTTCGAGTCCAAGGACCGGCTGGTGGCCGAGATCGTGCAGCGCGTGCTGGCCGACATCCTCACCGTCCCCGACCTGCCGCCCGGCGACCCGGACCCGCTGCGGGTGATCTGGCGCAGGGCGACCGCCGAAAGCGGCCGACGCTACGTCCGGTTGTTCCTGGCGATCACGGGCCAGGCCATGTACGGCGATCCGGCGCTGGCCAAGACCATCGCTGCGTCGATGCGGCGGCGGACCGACCTGATCGCGGCCGGTCTGGTCCGCCACGGGTATCCGGAGCCCCAAGCCCAGACCGCCGCGACGTCCCTGCTCGCCTGCATGCGGGGCCTGTTCGCCGACCTGCTCACCACCGGTGACACCGAACGGGTCGACGCTGCGTTCGAGGACACGGTCTCCGAACTGGAACAACGCATAGCCGACCGGGCGAGCTGAGCTGCCGGCTCGCGCGCGGCACGACGAGCTCCGGCCGCGGCGGGCGCGGTGTTGCTCACTGGTCATCCCCTCGCCGGGAGGCTCCGAACACCGGCAGGCGGTGGTAGCGCCTCGCGTGGTGGGTAGCCCGGGACCGTGCTCGGTGTCCTGCTGATGGTCGTGGCGGCGTTTCTCAACGCCGCCGCGTCCGTGTTGCAGCGGCGGGCCGCCAAGGAGGAGCCCGAATCCGCCGGGTTCTCCTGGCAGATGATGTGGGACCTGGCACGGCGCCCGGTGTGGTTCCTCGGCATCTGCACGATGATCTTCGGGTTCCTGCTGCACGCCGTGTCGATCTCGGTGTCCCGGATTTCGCTGGTGCAGCCGCTGCTGGTGACCGAACTGCCGTTCACCCTGCTGCTGGCCTCGTGGGTGTTCCGCGCGCCGCTGCCCCGCGCGGTGCTGTGGGCGATCCTGCTGCAATCGGCCGGGCTCGCGTTGTTCGTGGGCACGCTGTCGCCGACCGGCGGCAATCCGTCCGCGGTTTCCGCGGGGACCTGGGCGCTGGGCATCGCGATCACGGCCGCGATCATCGCGGCGCTCGTCGTGGGCGGATATCGCAGCAGGCTCGAGCACCGCGCCGCGATGCTGGGCGTGGCCACCGGCGTCACGTTCGGGCTGAACTCCTCGCTCATCGCCGGTGTCGGTGCGGCCGTGGAGCGGGGTGCGCCGCTTTTGACCACGTGGCAGACCTACGGGGTGGCGGTGCTCGCGCCGATCTCGTTCTTCCTGCTGCAGAACTCGTTGCAGGCGGGCAACCTCGCCGCCTCGCAGCCGGGCTTCACGCTGATGAACCCGCTGACCTCCGTGGTGTGGGGGCTGGTGGTGTTCGGCGAGCAATCCAGGCAGGGGGTGTTCCTGATCGGCGTGGTGGCCGGAGCTGTGCTCATCGCGATCGGCACCGTGCTGCTGGCGCGCTCGCCACTGCTCGATCCCGAAGCCACGCAGCGGCAGCGCTACGGATCAACCCCACCGGGCTAGTCCGTTCGCAAATTTCCGCGCCGCACGCGTTTCGCGCACGCCGCACTGGGAGATCACCTGTGGGTGGAAATCGACAGGTGGGCCGAAGTGCCCGGTGCGGGAAGGCGAGCACGTGCACGACGCGGAGAAGTGGCTGCTGACCCGCCGCGAGCGCGACAACCCGGCCACCGGACTCGACCGCGGCGACATGGCCTGGTCCCGGGGCAACCTGGTGCGACCGTTGATCGACGGGGTCGAGTACTTCCACCGGCTGCGCGAAGTGCTGGCCGGTCTCGGCCCCGGCGACGAGATCTACTTCGCGGCCTGGACCGGAACCCCCGACGAGACCTTCGGTGCGTCCGGAACCTCCATCGCCGGAATGTTCGCGCGGGCACTGCTCGCCGGGGTTCGCGTGCACGGACTGTTCTGGTGTCCCTACCTGGACGTTCGCAAGGACTTCGTCCCGGAGAACCGGGATTTCGCCGCGCTGCTGCGCAGCCTCGGGGCCTCGGCGGTGCTGGACCAGCGGGTGCGCGCGGCGGGCTCGCACCACCAGAAATTCCTGGTGGTGCGCCGGCCCGGCCGTCCGCAGGACGACGTCGCTTTCATCGGCGGCATCGACCCCTGCCCCAGCCGCTACGACGACCAGGACCACGACGGCGATCCGCAGGTGCAGCAGTCGATCGCACGCGTCTACGGCGAACGACCCGCCTGGCACGACGTTCATCTCGAAATGCGCGGCCCCGCCGTCGCCGAGGTCGAGCACGGGTTCCGGGAACGGTGGAACGACTCGGCATCGCTGCGGCGCATCCCGTTCCGGCTACCGCGGCGCGGCCGCACGGCGTCGAGCACCGCGGAGCTGCCCGCTCAGCAGCCCGCGCCGCCGCGGTGCGGGTCGCATTCCGTGCAACTGCTGCGGACCTACCCGAACAAGATGCCGTCCTATCCCTTCGCACCTCGCGGCGAACGCAGCGTCGCGCACGGGTACCTGAAAGCGCTGCGCAAAGCCCGGCATTTCATCTACGTCGAAGACCAGTTCCTCTGGTCGCCGATGGTCGCCGAGGCGTTCGCGGCCGCGCTCCGCAGCGAACCCCGCCTGCGGCTGATCGCGGTGCTCGCCAGCCGCCCGGACAAGGAAGGCAAAGTGCAGGTCGCGGCCAGCGACGTCGCCCGGGGCAAGGCGGTCGACCTGCTGCGCGCGGCCGGTGGTGACCGGGTCGATCTCTACGAACTGGAACACCCGGCGGGGGTGCCGATCTACGTGCATTCCAAGGTGTGCGTGGTCGACGACGTGTGGGCCACGGTCGGTTCGGCGAACCTCAACCGCCGCTCGTGGACTTACGATTCGGAGCTCAACGCCGCGGTGGTGTCCGAACCGGGCCACTCCTTCGCCGCTGACCTGCGGCGGCGCCTGTGGCTCGAGCACCTGGGCCGGGACGATGACGGCACCGACCTGGCCGATCCCGGGCAGGGCATCGAGACGTTGCGGTATTGCGCTGCCGACTTGGAACGCTGGCACGACGAGGGCCGCCGCGGAGTGCGCCCGCAGGGACGGCTGCGGCGGCACACGCGGCCGGAGACCTCCGCGCTGACGCGCGCGTGGGGCTCGCCGGTGGGTCGCGCGATCATCGACCCGGACGGGCGCCCCGCCGCCCGGTGAAATCCGCTTTTCCCGCAATTCCCAGAATGCGTTGAGGTGCGCTGAACGGCACCACCGGTGAATCCCCCGTGAATGCGCCCGGAAAATTCCGAAGTGCACCCTGGAATTTCCGGTTCCGGCCATTATGCTGCGGCGGGTCACTCCGGCCCGACAGGGAGGTTCCCCTCGTTATGACCTCGCAGCAGCGCCGCGCGCGTCCGAAACGACGACCCAAGATTTCTTTCGCCTTCCGTTCGCTGGTCGGCGCCGGCGTGCTGGTGCTCGCCACGCCGTCGGTGGCGCTGGCCGATCCACCGCAGGCGTTGCCGAGCAGCGTCGCCGACCCGGACGGCGAGTTCCAGCCTGCGTTCGACTACGACGGCGACGGCTGCTACCCCACCCCCGCCATCGGACCGGACGGCACGCCCGCCGAAGGGCTCGAACCGTCCGGTGCGCTCAACGGCAACTGCCACGACGAGTCCGATTTGGACAACACGAATTCCTACGTGCGCGCCAAGTGCAACGCCAACGGCTGGTGCGCCTACCTCTACGACCTGTACTTCGAGAAGGACCAGGCGGTCGAAGGGGTCGACGCCTTCGGGCACCGGCACGACATCGAGCACGTCGTGGTGTGGGTCAACAACGGGCAACCCGAGTACGTCTCGACCTCGGCGCACGGCGACTACTCCACCTACCCGCGCGATCAGGTGTCCTGGGAAGGCAACCACCCCAAGATCGTTTATCACAAGGACGGTGCGGGCACGCACGCGTTCCGGCTGGCCAATGCCGACGAGCAGCCGGAGAACCACCAGGGCACCTGGCAGTACCCGGGCCTGGTGAGCTGGGACAACTTCCCCGACGGGGTCCGGGACAAGCTCACCGGCGCGGACTTCGGCTCCGCCAGCCTGGGCATCTCCGACGGGGCCTTCGAGGACAACCTCGGCAAGGCCAAGCCCGACGAGATCGAGTTCAACCCGAGCGAATGACCGGAATCCGGCCCGGTGCTGCCACATCGGCGAGCGCGCATCGACGAGAGCGACCGGGCCGGTCCCCGCTCACATGAGCTTGTCCAGGGTGATCGGCAGCGAGCGGATGCGCTTGCCGGTCGCGTTGAACACCGCGTTCGCCACCGCCGGTGCGATGCCGGTGAGTCCGACCTCGCCGACGCCCTTGATGCCCAGCGGGTTGAACCGGTCCGGTGCTCCGGCGAAGACCACCTCGTGGTCCGGGACGTCGCCGTTGACCGGCACCAGGTAGTCGGCCAGCGTCGCGTTGGTGATCCGCCCTGTGCCCGGGTCGGTGGCGGTGTCCTCGAACAGCGCCATGCCCAGCCCGCCGACCGCCCCACCGAGGATCTGGCTGCGCGCGGTCTTCTCGTTCACGATCCGCGCGCCGTCGATGGCCGAGACGATCCGCGCCACCCGGATCAGCCCGAGGTCGGTGTCCACCCGGACCTCGACGAACTGCGCACCGAACGCACCCGCGCGGCTCATCGTCCCGTCCTGCTGCTGCGACGGGTCGAACGCGCCGGGCGCGGTCACCTCGGATCGGTCGTGCCTGCGCAGGATCGCCGAATACGGCTCACCGCGCGCCGGATCGCCGATCGCGTGCAGCCGCCCGTCGGTGGCGGTGAGCTGGTCGGCCCGCAACCCGCGCAGCGGCGATGCCGGGTCGTCGGCCACCAGATCCAGCAGCGACTGCCACACCCCGCGCACCGCCGCGTCGACCGCGGCGCCCAATGAACCGGTCAGCCCGGACCCGCCTGCCAGCGAGGCTTGCGGCAGCCGCGAGTCGCCGAGTTCGAAACGCGCGTCCGCGATGCCGAGGCGCTGCGCGGCCAGCTGGGTCATCACGGTGTGCGTGCCCGTGCCGATGTCCGTGGTCGAACTGCGCACCAGGCCGGAACCGTCCGCGCGCACCGTCGCCTCGGCCCGGCAGGGCAGCCCGAACCAGGGGAAGGACGCGCCCGCCACGCCGTGCCCGATCAGGCAGTCGCCGTCGCGCGTCGAGCCGGGTGCCGCGCGGCGCGCGGACCAGCCGAACAACTCCGCACCGCGCCGGTAGCACTCGCGCAGGCCGTTGCTGGACCACGGCAACCCGCTTTCCGGGTCGTTCTCGGCGAAGTTGCGCAACCGCAGCTCGATCGGATCCATGCCGAGCCGGTGCGCCAGTTCGTCGATCGCGCATTCCAGCGCGAAACCGCCCTGCGCCTCGCCGGGCGCGCGCATCGAGCACGGGCCGGGAATGTTCAGTCGCACCCGCTGCTCACCGGCGAAGACGTTCGCGCAGGCGTAGCGGTGCACCGATACCCCGGTCACCGAGTCGGCGTTGTCGTCGTCCACCGCGGCGGTCTGGGTCGAGCGGTGCTCGATCGCCAGCAGCTCGCCGTCCCGGTTCGCGCCGAGCCGCAGCTGCTGCACCGTGCCGGTGCGGTGGCCGACGCCGGTGAACATCTGCGGGCGGGTTAGCACGAGTTTGACCGGCCGCCGCAGCTCGCGCGCCGCGAGCGCGGCGAGGCTCACGTGCGGCCAGGTCCGCAGCCCGGAACCGAACCCGCCGCCGACGTACGGCGCCAGCACCGTGACCGCTTCCGGCGCCAGCCCGAACACCGCGGCCAGCGAGGAGCTCATCGCCGACGGGCCTTGGGTGTTGGTGTGCACGGTCAGCCGCGGGCCGTCCCACTTGGCGACTGCGCTGAACAGGCCCATCGGGTTGTGCGTGTTCGCCGGGGTGGTGAATTCGGCCTCGTAGCGCACTTCCGCGCGAGCCAGCGCGCCGGGAACGTCGCCGCGGGACACGTCCTCGGCTGCGGGTTCGCGGACCGCGGCCGGGTCGTCGATCTCCACCACCGGGTCGGCCGGGGCGTATTCGACGTGGATCAACCCCGCGGCGGCCGTGGCCTGCTCGGGGGTGTCGGCGACGACGACCGCGAGGTATTGGCCGTGGTGCCGGATCCGGTCGTCCTGCAGCGGTGCCGGTGGCTCGCCTTCCGCGCGTGTCAGTTTCGGCGCGTTGCGGTGCGTGAACACGCCGAGGACGCCGGGGGCGGCTGCGGCCTCGCCGGTGTCGATGGCGGTGATCCGGCCCGCGGCGATGGTGGCGCAGGCCAGCGCGGCGTGCGCGGTGCCCGGTTCGGCCGCGTCGTTCGGGTAGTTCGCGGCACCGGCGACCTTCCGGGAGCCGTCGACCCGGTCCCTCCCGGTGCCGATCAGCGGCGGCTCGGGCGGCGCCGGTGGTTCGGCGAGCGCGGTGGAAGCCGCGCCCGGGGCGAGCACGCCGGGCGCGAGCGCTCCGGCACCTGCCACCAACACCCCCGTGCGCAATGCCGTGCGGCGGGAAAACTCAGTCATGGCACGCCTTCCTAGCTCGCCGCCACGGTGCGCAGCGCGCGCACGAGGGTCCGTTTGGCCAATTCGACCTTGAACTCGGTGCCCGCGACCGTGAACGGATCGCGGACCGCGGCCTCCGCCGCGGCGCGGAAGTTGTCCGTTGTGGACTCCTTGCCGCGCAGCGCGTCCTCCGCCGCGCGTGCCCGCCACGGCACCGTGCCGACACCGCCGAGCGCGATGCGCGCCTCGCTGATCACGTTGCCGTCCAGGGTGAGCGCGACCGCGGCCGAGGTGAGCGCGAACTCGTAAGAAGCCCGGTCGCGCACCTTCAGGTAACCGGACCGCACGCCCGCCGCAGGCAGCGGGAGGTCGACACCGGTGATGAGCTCGCCGTCGCGCAGCGCCGTCTCCACGTCCG
Source organism: Saccharopolyspora galaxeae (assembly GCF_016526145.1). Lineage (GTDB taxonomy): Bacteria > Actinomycetota > Actinomycetes > Mycobacteriales > Pseudonocardiaceae > Saccharopolyspora_C > Saccharopolyspora_C galaxeae. The sequence goes on along the minus strand of NZ_JADDUE010000010.1, from coordinate 155,671 downwards.
GCGTCGCGCCCGGCTCGCGGTAGAACTCGGTCAGCGGCACGGTCCGCTCGCCTTCCGGACCGTGCGCCCGCACCGCCGCGTCGAGCGCGGTCAACGCCACGGCGAGGTCCGAGCCGTGCACGGCGATGCAGTCCGGCCCGGCACCGAGGATGGCGTGCATCCGCGCGCCGCCGCTGACCGCGGCGCAGCCGCTGCCCGGTGAGCGCTTGTTGCACGCGCTCACCGCCGGGTCGCGGAAGTAGCGGCAACGGGTGCGCTGCAACAGATTCCCGCCGATGGTCGCCATGTTCCGCAGCTGCGGCGAAGCACTGGCCAACAGCGCTTCGGACACGACCGGCGCGCGTTCGACGACCAGCGGGTCGGCGGCGAGCTCGCCCATCGTGGTCATCGCACCCACCCGCACCGCATCGCCCTCGCGGCGCACGCCGCGCAGCGGGAGCCGGGAGACGTCGATGAGCTTGCCCGGCGCGAGTACGCCGTCCTTCATCAGGTCCAGCTGAGTGGTCCCGCCCGCCAGGTAGGCCGCGTCGCCGTCCTGGGCGACGGCCACCGCCTCGTCCACATTGGACGGACGCAGGTAGGAGAACTCACGCATCGCCGGCCACCTCCCGGATCGCGGCCACGATGCCGGAGTAGGCGCCGCAGCGGCAGAGGTTGCCGCTCATCTGCTCGCGGACCTCCTCGTCCGAGCCGGTGCGGCCTTCCTCCAGCAGGCACACCGCGGACATGACCTGCCCGGGGGTGCAATAGCCGCACTGGAAGGCGTCGTGGCGCACGAACGCTTCCTGCACCGGATGCGGCGCACCGCCCGCGCCCAGCCCTTCCACGGTGCGGACTTCGCGGCCGTCGCACTGCGCGGCCAGGGTCAGGCAGGACAGCACCCGGTTGCCGTCGACCGCGACCGTGCAGGCACCGCACGCGCCCTGGTCGCAGCCCTTCTTCGTCCCGGTCAGGCCGAGGCGGTCGCGCAGCGCGTCGAGCAGCGTGACCCGCGCGTCGAGTTCGAGGTCGTGGCCGGTCCCGTTGACGGTCAGCGCCACCGGAATACGGCTGCCTTCGGTCACTTGCATGGTGGTTCCCGTCCTGGTCAGTTCGGCGGAGGGGCGCGGGCACCGCCGAATCCGCGGGGAGTCCGGCGTGGCGACCGCTTCTCCCGTTATACCGGCATGATCACCGGATTTGTCGCCTTGGACGGGTTTTCGCCATAGCACCGCACGATCGGGCCGATCTCCGCGCGGCGGTGAATCCGCACCGGAACGATCATTCGTGCAGCGCATGGAAATGCGGGCGGAGCACTGAACGGATCGTCGCCGACACACCCCGGCGTGTCGGCACCGCCGCCGCTGCGCCCTCACCACGCACAGGGCAAGCGTCCGCGCGACGGCACGGGTAAGACCACTGTGGACAGACGGCTCAGCCCTGCCGCTCCGGCCCCCGATCGAGTCTGCGCAGCTCCCGCACCCCACCGGCGAGCGTGCGGTCGCCGAGCGAGCCGAGCACCGCCTGCTCGGCATCCGCGGTCAGTCCGGCGAAGTACTCGGCGGCATTCGCCGTCACCAGGCACGCGTGCTCACCCTCCGGGCGGCAGGCCCAGAGCGGCTTGTCGCCAACGGCGCACCGGTAGATCTCGGCCAGCGTGATCTCCTCGGCAGGGCGCGCGAGCCTGCTGCCGCCCGAGCGCCCCTTCGTGCACACCACGAGCCCGTCGTGCACCAGCGGCGCCAGCATCTTGCGGACCAAGCTGGGGTTGGTGTCCAGCATCTCGGCGAGCTGGGCGGAGCTGAGCACCGGGGAGTCCTCTTCGGCCGCGACCGCGAGCGCCAGCATCGCCTGCAGCGCGCTGGAGAACCTGATGTCCAGCACGTTCGACACCCCTCCCGCGGATCGGCGGCGAAGCGTACCCGACGCCGCCCGACCAAGAATAGCAACCGTCACAGTCACACTTCGGCTCATGAAATGTACCTTTGTTGTGCACACTTCGATCGCACGGCAGGAGACCGCCTTGACCACCCGCGCAGCACAGGCCCTGGCCCGCCCGTTCACGCTGGGCTCGGCCGAATTGCCGAACCGGATCGTGATGGCGCCGATGACCCGCATGTTCTCCCCCGGCGGCGTCGCGGGCGAAGACGTGGCGGCCTACTACGCCCGCCGCGCCGCCGCGGGCACCGGCTTGATCATCACCGAGGGGACCTACGTGGACCACCCCTCCGCCGGTTTCAGCGGCGAGATCCCCCGCTTCCACGGCGAGCAGCAGCTCGCGGGCTGGAGCCGCGTCGTGCAGGACGTGCACGCGGCGGGCGGCAAGATCATGCCGCAGCTGTGGCACGTCGGCGTGCAGCGCCGAGCGGGCGCGCCGCCGTTCCCGGAAGCACCCGTCGTCGGGCCGTCCGGCATCGGCCTGGACGGCAGCAGCGCCGGTGACACCCTCACGCTGTCCGACATCGACCAGCTCGTCACCGCGTTCGCGGACGCCGCGCGGGAAGCCGAGCGGATCGGCTTCGACGGCGTCGAACTGCACGGCGCGCACGGCTACCTGATCGACGCGTTCCTGTGGGAGCGCACCAACCGGCGCACCGACTCCTTCGGCGGCGACCCGGTCTCGCGCACCAAGTTCGCCGCCGACATCGTGGCCGCGGTCCGCGAGCAGGTGTCCGCGGACTTCCCCGTGGTGCTGCGGTTCTCGCAGTGGAAGTCGGACAACTACGACGCCAAGCTCGCCGAAACCCCGGAGCAGCTGCAAGCGGTGCTCAGCCCGCTGGCCGAAGCCGGGGTGGACGCCTTCCACGCCTCCGGGCGCCGCTACTGGGAGCCGGAGTTCGCCGACACCGGCTCGGACCTGAACATCGCCGGGTGGACCAAGAAGGTCACCGGCAAACCGGTGATCACGGTCGGCTCGGTCGGGCTCGACAGCGTCTTCACGCCCGAGTCGCTGGCCGGCTCGAGCGCCGGGGTTGCCAGCGTGGAAGGGCTGCTGGAACGCATGGAGCGCGACGAGTTCGACCTGGTCGCGATCGGCCGCGCGCTGCTGGCCGACCCGGAGTGGGCGGACAAGGTCCTGCAAGACCGCGCAACCGACATGATCCCGTTCACCAAGGCCGCCGTGGAGACCCTGTACTGATCAGTCCGGACTGATCACTCCGGCGCGTCCTTGCGCGGCCGGCCGCGCCGGGCGGGCTTTCCCGAGTTCTCGGGCAGCCGCCCGGCGTCGGCCAACGCCCGCCGCAGCAGGAACTCGATCTGCGCGTTCGTGCTGCGCAGCTCGTCCTGCGCCCAGCGGGCCAATGCGTCGTGCAGCGCCGGATCCAGGCGCAGCAGGAAACTCTTGCGTTCGGCCACGAACACCTCGGTAGCTCGTTTTGCGCAGGTGGTCGGTTCAGGCTGCGGGCGCAAGCAACGCCCGGCTGAGCTGTCCTCCGCGAAGACGTCTGAGAACCCGCGGTGTGCCGGATTGCATGGGTGGTGCAAGCGGCCCCGCAGTCGCGGAGAGCCACGGCACAAGCTCGTGCGGGCTCCACGAGGAGGATCTCAGTGGTAGAGCGAGCCCGTGTTGACCACCGGCTGCGTGTCGCCGCAGAGCACCACCATCAGGTTGCTGACCATGGCCGCCTTGCGCTCCTCGTCGAGTTCGACGACCTCCTGCTCGGACAGCCGCTGCAGCGCCAGATCGACCATTCCGACCGCGCCCTGCACGATCTGCTGCCGCGCGGCGACCACCGCGCCCGCCTGCTGGCGTTGCAACATGGCCTGCGCGATCTCCGGCGCGTAGGCGAGGTTGGTGAGGCGGGATTCGACGACCTGCACCCCGGCGGCCTCGACCCGGGCGGCGATCTCCGCGGAGAGCTTCCCGGTGATCTCGTCGGCGTTCTGCCGCAGCGAGTAGCCGTGCGCGCCGTCGCCGTCGTAGGGGTAGCTGGTGGCGATGTGCCGCACCGCGGTCTCGGTCTGCGTCTCGACGAACTCGACGAAGCTGTCCACCGCGAACGACGCCTGAGCGGTGTCGGCGACCTGCCACACCACGACCGCGGCGATCTCGATCGGATTGCCGTCGGAGTCGTTGACCTTCATCACCGCGGTCTCGTGGTTGCGGATCCGCGTGGAGATCTTCGTCTTGCTGCTGAACGGGTTCACCCAGCACAACCCGGTTCGGCGCACGGTTCCCGTGTAGCGGCCGAGGAATTGCAGCACCCGCGCTTCACCGGGAGCCACGGCGATCAGGCCGCTCAGCAGCACCGCCGCGATCACCAGGAGCGCCGCGCCCGCGATCAACACCGGTGCGTTCTCCAGGCCCATGCCGACGACCAAGACGCCGGCTCCGGCGAGCAGCAGCACCACGCCGAGCGTGGCCATCAACGCTCCGGACAGCTCGAACGCCGGACGCTCGCGCACCGGCGGTTCGGGCATTTCGACCTCGCGTTCCTGCACGGCGGTCATGGCACTCCTCCCGTAGCGATCAACTAGCTATAACGTAGCATAGTGATATCACTTTCTGGGTAGTCGATCCGACCACACCTGCTCGTCAGGTGCGCGACTTCCATGCACAACCGACGGCCCGAGCAGCAGATCGTCCGCCGTCAACGCGGCCGCGACGGCAGGGCGGCCCCGGACGCGGAGGCCGCCGATCACCGCGAGCTCATCGCGCCGCGGGCGCGCTCCCGGCGAACTGCATCGACTTGTACGGCCAGTTCTTCTTGGTGTTCCACTGGCTCACCACCAGGTGCAGATCGTCCAAAGTGGACCCCGGAACGATGTAGGCGCCGTAGAGCTGCGCGACCCGTCCGCGCCCGTGGTTCTCCCGCCACCACGAGGTGCCGTGCAGCGCCGTTTCGCGCGGGGCCTCGTAGAGATTCGTCGTCGGCACGTCGAGGTTCATCACGTCGATCCGGTAGTTCCCCGCGTCGAAGAACGACAGCAGCCAGCGCCCGCCCAGCGGCCGCAGGCACAACTCCCCGTACGCGCCGGTGAGCGCGATCGTCGGCGGGTTGCCCCAGGCCCACACGCCGTCCCGGAAGCCCCAGCCCTCCCACGCGGCGGGCTCGGCGATCCGCTGCGCGGGCACCCGGTGCAGCATCAACCCCTGGTCGCGGCGGAAACCGGTGGTGAACGCGTAGACCCAGCCGTCGTCGCCGAGTCCCCAGGTCAGCATCTGGAACAGCCCGCCGTGCAGGTCACCGGGCCAGGTCGCGCCGGTGTGCTGCCAGCTCTCGCCGTTGTCGGTGGAGCGGTGGATCTCGGTCCAGTGCACGTTGCCGATGCCTTCGCACACCATCACGTGCAGGTACATCTCGTTGCCGATGGTGATCAGGTCGGTCGGCAGCACGGTGGTGACCCGCCGCCCGTGGATGATCGTGTCGTGCTGGTACGGCAGCGCCTGCTCCGCGTAGGGCTTCGGGCCGATCGAGCCGGTCCAGCCGATGCCCGCCGTCGCGGTGCGCGCGTCCCCGAACAGCACCACCGGGGAGCGCCAGCCCGGCCCGCCGACCCCGGCGGCCTCGAAGGTGTCGCCGAACACCGACACCAGCCGCCCGTCCGGCGCGACCTCCATCACACCCAGGTCGGTGCCCCCGATCCCGAAGTGGTCGGTGATCCCGGGCCCGGTGAGGTCCTTCACCTTGCGCACCGGCTCGTGCTCCTTTCCCGCGGAGGCGTTGCTCCTTCCGAGGGTAGTCGGCGCACGTGGCGGCTCCGCGACGTGATCTTGACCCGGAGTTCCACGCAGCTGTTCTCCGAGCGAACGGTCCCCTCGCCCGATCTATCGGGACCAGCGGTCCGTTCGCTCGCAAGATCGAGGCGTGCCGACGCGCGCACCTCGCGCTCCGGCGGCGCTCCCGGAGTGAACGGCCTGGTCGTCCCACCAGATTGGCCGGACGGTCCGTTCACTCATCGAGGAGCTCGGGAGCCGGGGCCGAGGTGGTGCCCGCCCGCACGGTCGTCGGCATCCGCTCGCCACCGGGATCGCCGCCGGAGAGCAGCTCCACGACCATCCGCCCGGCGGCCCGGCCCTTGCCGGTCATCGGCTGTTCCACCGTGGTCAGCCGCAGCGGCGACAGCCACGGGGTGTCGATCCCGTCGAAGCCCACCACGCTGAGGTCTTCCGGCACCCGAAGGCCACGTTCCCGCGCGGCCTGGATGACCCCGACCGCGAGCAGGTCGCTCTGCGCCACGACCGCGGTCGGGCGCGGCTCGGCGGCGAGGACTTCGTGCCCGGCGCGCAAGCCGTCCTCGATCAGTCCGCTGCCCGCCTCGAACGCCGGGACGCGGCGCCCGGCCGCCTCCTCCACGCCGCGCAACCGGTCCAGGCAGATGGGCGCGCTGGCCAGTTCCTGGTGCGCATCGGTGAGCCACCCGCTGTGCATCCCGGGCTGGCGCAGCGGAAGCGTCACGACGCTGATCCGGCGATGCCCGAGCTCCAGCAGGTGCCGGGTGAGTTCGGCGGAGGCGCCGTGGTTGTCGATGTGCACGCTGGGCACGTCCGGGACCTGCGGGCCTTCCACCACGACCAGCGGCACACCGCGGTTCTGCAGCGCGGTCAGCGCCGGCTCGTCCCTCCCGCCGCAACTTTCCACGACCACGGCGTCCAGCGGAGTGCTCGCCACCTGCTCCGGCGAGGGACCGACCCGGCCGCTGCTGCCGGAGAGCAGCAGCAGCGCGAAACCGGCGGGCGCGAGTTCTTCGGTGAGCCCGTCCAGCAACGCCACCGCCACGGGATCGCGGAAGGCGTAGAGCAACCGCTCCCCGATCAGCACGCCGACGATGCCGGAACGACCTTGCCGCAGCGAGCGCGCCAGCGGATTCGGCCCGGTGTAGCCGACCTCGGCGGCGGCGTCGAGCACCCGGCGCCGGGTCTCGGCCGAGACCGGGCCCGCGCCGGAGAACACCAGCGAGGCCGTCGACTGCGAAACGCCTGCGGTCGCGGCGACCCTCGACAGCGTCGGGCGAGGGCTTCGCGAACGGGACATGCGCTCTCCCTTGACCGGTGCGGTGACCGGCTGAATACTATCGGCCGGATCTTGGTCGAATCGTTTCGATCCGTGAGGGATGTCTGTGCCCGTGCAATCCCGAGCCACCCGGCCGACCGTCCTGCGCGCCCGCAACGCGGTCGCGGCCGTGTTCGCCTTCAACGGGTTCGCGATGGCGAGCTGGACCGCGCGCATCCCCGAAGCGCGCGACGCGCTGGGCATCGCGCCCGGCCAGCTCGGCGGACTGCTGCTGGGCATCTCGCTGGGCTCGCTGGCTGCCATGCCGCTGGCGGGTGCGCTGGTCCGCCGGTTCGGTGCGACCTCGACCGTCACCGGCGCCGCGGTGGTCAACGCGTTCGGCCTCGCCGGGGCGGGGATCGCGGCGGCCGCAGGCCAGTACTGGCTCACCGGTCTGGGGCTGGTGGTGTTCGGACTGGGCATCGGCGTGTGGGACGTGGCGATGAACGTCGAGGGCGCGGCCGTGGAGCACGGGCTCGGGCGCACGATCATGCCGCGGTTCCACGCCATGTTCAGCTTCGGCACCGTCGTGGGCGCGATGGTCGGAGCGGCCGCGGCGGCCGTCGGCGTGCCGCTGTGGGTGCACCTGATCATCGCCGCGATCTTCGCGGCCGCTTCGGCCGCGAGCGCCGCGCCGGGATTCCTGCCCGCGCACTCCGAGCAGCAGTCCGGTTCCCGGCCGTCGATGCGCGCGTGGATCGAGCCGCGGACGCTGGTCATCGGGCTGATGGTGCTGGCGCTGGCGCTGACCGAAGGCACCGCCAACGACTGGCTCGCGGTGGCGCTGGTGGACGGCTACGACGCGCCCGCCTGGCTCGGCGCGGTCGGTTTCGCGGTGTTCCTGAGCGCGATGACCGCGGGCCGCACCCTCGGCACCGGCCTGCTGGACCGCTTCGGCAGGCAGCCGGTGATCTGGGCGACCATGGCCACCGCGCTGGTCGGAGTGCTGCTGGTGGTGTTCGCGCCGTGGCTGCCGCTGGCGGTGCTGGGCGCGGCGATCTGGGGGCTGGGTGCCTCGCTGGGCTTCCCGGTCGGCATGAGCGCCGCCGCCGACGACCCGGAGCGGGCCGCCGCGCGGGTCAGCGTGGTCTCCACGATCGGCTACACCGCGTTCCTGGCCGGGCCGCCGCTGCTCGGCTACCTCGGCGACCACTTCGGCACGCTGCACTCGCTGCTGGTGGTCGCGGTGCTGCTGGTGCCTTCGGCGATGGCCGTGCCCGCGGCCGAACCGCCGCGACGTTGACCTCCCGATGGAACGACGAAGGAGTCGCATGTCCAGGTATCGGATCGACCGGCGCACGTTCGGCAAGGCGGCGGGCATCGCCGCCGGGATGACCGCGGTCAGCTGGAGCCCCGCAACGGCCGCGGAGGCCTCCGGGGCGCCGATCACGACCGCCGCACCCGGCGGGCTCGTGCAGGCGCACTTCCGCTTGCAGCAAGGAAAACCGCAGTACTCGATCACCAGCGGCGCCCGGACGGTGCTCGACTGGTCGGCCATGGGTTTCGAGTTGGGCGACGGCTCACGATTAGGCGACTCTGCCGAACTCCTGGGCACCCACCACGACGAGCTCGACGAGACGTGGCAGCCGACGTGGGGCTCGGCCGCTGAAGTGCGCAGCCACTGCAACAGCACCGTCGTGCGGTTGCGCGAGACCGGGACCGACCGGTTGCTGGACATCGAATTCCGCGTCTTCGACGACGGTGCCGGGTTCCGCTACGTGTTCCCGCAGCAGCCCAACCTGGGCGACTTCGAGGTCTTCGACGAGCTCACCGAGTTCCGCTTCACCGACGACCACACGGCCTGGTCCAGCCCGGCGAACTACGACTCGGTGGAGTACCTGCACACCGAGACTCCGCTGACCGCGGCCGGCGGGCTGCACGAGTGGCAGGAGCCGCGGGACGAGGAAGGCGAGCACATCGGCGACGTGGCCACGCCGCTGACCGTGCGGATCGCCGAGGACTGCTACCTGGCGGTGCACGAGGCCGCGCTGTTCAACTACCCGGGGATGACCCTGACCAAGATCGACGGCGGGCCGAGCCTGCGTTGCGCGCTCGTCCCGCGCAAGGGCGAGGGCCGCCGCAAGGCGATCCTGCGCGCCCCGTTTCCCACGCCGTGGCGGGCTTTCCTGCTCGGGCGCAGCGCCGGTGAGCTGATCGAGTCGCCGCTGGTGCTCAACCTCAACGAGCCTTGCGCGATCGAGGACACCTCGTGGATCGCGCCCGGCAAGTTCGTCGGCGTGTGGTGGGAGATCCACAAGGGGCGCAACACCTGGATCGAGGGTCCGGACCTCGGCGCCACCACCGAGAACACCATGCGGTGCATCGATTTCGCCGCGGCGAACGGGATTCCGTACGTGCTGGCCGAAGGCTGGAACAAGGGGTGGACGACCGGTGGCGACTTCGGCGCCCAGGACTTCATCCGTCCCAACGACCAGTTCGACCTGCGCCGGGTCGTCGACTACGCCCGCGAGCGCGGGGTGAACTTCCTGGCGCACAACGAGACCGGCGGCCGCATCGACAACTACGAGCGGCAGATCGACGAAGCCTTCGCGCTGTACGAGGAACTGGGCCTGCCGGGCGTGAAAACCGGCTACGCCGGGGACATCGGGCCGCACTACCACCACGACCAGTCGATGGTGAACCACTACCAGCGCGTGATCCACAAGGCCGCGAAGCACCGGCTGATGATCAACGCGCACGAGCCGATCAAGGGCACCGGGATCGAGCGCACCTTCCCGAACTTCGTCTCCCGCGAAGGTGCGCGCGGCATCGAGTACGACGCCTGGTCGCAGGGCAACCCGCCGGAGCACACCCTCATCCTGCCGTTCACGGTCATGCTGGCCGGTCCGTTCGACTACACGCCGGGGATCTTCGACATCACCTGGTTCCCGGAGCAGAGCCCGGACGACGACCACGGCAGCGACAACGACGGCACCCGCGTGCACACCACCAGGGCGCACCAGATCGCGCTGTACCCGGTGCTGCTGAGCGGGCTTCAGCAGCTCTCGGACGTGCCGGAGCACTACGAGGGCACGCCGGAGTTCGAGTTCCTGCGCGAAGTTCCGGTCAGCTGGGACGAAACCCGCGTGGTGCAGGGCGAAATCGGCGACTTCCTCACCATGGCGCGGCGCAGCGGGCAGAGCTGGTTCGTCGGCTCGCTGACCGACGAGCAGGCCCGGACGCTGGAGGTTCCGCTGCACTTCCTCGGTGCGGGAGCCTTCGTCGCGCACGTCTACGCGGACGCGCCGGAGACCGATTTGGACACCAACCCGAACGCGGTCCGCGTCGATCGGTTCCTGGTTCATGCCGGGACCGTCGTGCGCGCCGAACTCGCGCGCGGCGGCGGGCACGCGATCCGGATCGTTCCGGCGTCCGATGAGGACACGGCGGCCTTGCAGCCGTACAAGTGATCAAAGCGGTGGCGCGTGCGGGCGAGCAACACCCGCACGCGCCACCGTCCCCCGCGCCCCGGCAGCGCCGCGAACGGCGCGAATTCGGCTCAACCGCGCGGCGGAACGTAACCGGCGTCGATGTTGTGCGCGTTGATGATGAAACCGGGCTTGCCGACCCAGACCGACGCCTCGGCACTGCCGTCGTCGGCGTCGATCACATCGGAGTCGGTCTCCGGCGCACCGACCCGCGGCGGCGCGAACATCATGCCCTCGCGCGGCTGGAAGGTCAGCCGGTAATCCTTGTTGATCCAAGCGTCCGCGATGCGGTAAGTGCCGTCTTCGCCGGTGGTGGCGCGGTATTGCGCCCCGTCGATGCTCGTGATCTCCACCCCGGCGATCGGCGGCTCGCCCTGCTGCCGCTGCCCGTCGCCGTTGCTGTCCTCCCACGCCATGCCGGAGATCTCCCCGCCCTGCATTCCGAAGTCGGCCTGCGCGGTGCCACCGTCCTGGACGCTCACCGGCACGTTGTTCGGGGTGGTGGGCAGGAACCCGCCCTCGTTGAACCGGACCTGGTAGTCACCCGGGGCGACGTCGCCGAACTCGTAGAATCCCTGCTCGTCGGGACTCCCGTGCGCGACCTGCCTGCCGTCGGTCGTCAGCAGTTCGACGAACCCGGCGTGCGGACCCGGTTCGTCCGCCTGCTGCTGCCCGTCGCCGTTGCGGTCCATGAAGTACTTCCCCGAGACCGTCCCGGTTCCGGCGTCCGCTGCTTGCGCGGGCGCGGCGACCGCGAGCGGCAGCGCGGCTGCCAACAACAGACCGGAATAGCGCATCTTTCCTCCAAACTCACGAACATCGTCGTCCGGAGGACGCCGCCGCGCCGAGCGGGGTTGCCATCCGGTGGCACCCGGTCGAACGCGTTTTTCCCATTCCCGCGCCCTGACCACACATACACCGGTGACCTGCGCACACCCGCCCGCAGTCGTGGGTGAACGGCCCGTTCGTCCAAATCCATTGGGACCAACGGTCCGTTCGCTGCGATCAGTGCTCGGCGCTGTCGATCCGCGCATGCGCGCGCAGGTCGTCCGGGCCGACGGCCGCCAGCGCGTCGAGGAACGCCGGGACGAACGTGCCCGGTCCGTTCGCGTGCGGCTCAGCGAACTCCGCGGCGACCGAGAAGTGCGCGTGTGCGGCCACGATCCCGGTGAACGGCTCCGCCACCGCGAGGTAAGCCGCCCCGAGCGCTCCGAGCGCGCACCCCGTGGCGGTGATCTTCGGCAGCCACTCGCTGCCGCCGTGCACCCGCGCCGTCGCGATCCCGTCCGCGGTGCGCCCGGTGATGTAGTCGATCGGCCCCGAAGCGGAAACGACTTCGCTGACCTCCAGCAACGTTCGTGCCGCCGGTACCGACTCGGCCGCATCGGAAGCGCTGTCGACACCGCGGGAGGTGCTTTCCAACCCCGCCACGGCCGCGATCTCCGAAGGATTCCCGCGGATCGCCGTCGGCCGATGCGCGAGCAGCCCACCGGCGAGTTCGGTGCGCCACGACAGGCCGCCGACGCCCACGGGATCCAGCACCCACGGATGCCCGGCCGCATGCGCGGATTCCGCAGCCGCGGTGAACGCGCGGGCCTGCTCGTCGTCCGGGGTTCCGAGGTTGATCAGCACGGCGTCCGCGATCCGCGCGAATTCCCCGGCTTCGCGCGGATTGTCGATGATCGCGTTGGTGGCTCCGGCCGCCAGCAACGCGTTGGTGAGCACGTTCGCGGAGACCACATTGGTCAGCGAATGCACCAGCGGAGTCCGCTCGCGCAGCCGCGCGAGCGCGCCCGCGACGGCCTCGGGGTCCGGAATCGTCGGCATGGTCGGCCTTTCTGCGCAGTTGCACATCGGACGGTTGATCATCCCGCGCGCCCGATCCGGTCGGCGAGGTACCCGGTGATGAGCCGGGTGAGTTCGTCGACCACGGTCTCGCGCCCGAGCGGCGGCGGGTCCAGCACGTAGCTGATCGTGAGGTTCTCGACGGTGCGCACCAGCACCCAGGCGATCGCGTCGATCGGTTCGCCGCTGCGCCCGCGGTCGTGCAGCAGCAGCGCCGTGGTCACCAGCTCGTCGATGCGGTGCTTGAACTCGGCCCGGTGGGTGTCCGCGGTCGGCGGCAACTGTTCGTAGAGCACCCGGATCAGGCCCGCGTTCGCCTCGAAGGCGTCCAGCAGGGCGTTCACGCTGCCGCGCACGCTCTCCGCCGGGGAGGGCGCCGCGAGGTTCTGCACGAACGCGCGTGAAATGCGAGTCCGCAGCCGATCGGTGTAGCGGTCGATCACCTGCGTCAGCACCGCGTGCTTGTCCGGGAAGTACTGGTACAGCGAGCCCGGGCTGATGCCGGCCGCGGCTGCGATGCGCCCGGTGCTGGCCCGCTCGTAGCCGTGTTCCAGCAGCACAGCGTGCCCGGCGGTGATGATCCGCTCGACCATCGCGCGGGAGCGCTGCTGGCTCGGTTCGCGGCGCACCTGCCCGCGCGGCCGGGCCGTCATCCGCGTCCCCATAACGCGAATTGAACGCGAATGATCATTCGTGTCAGCATCCTACGCATGGTGGCACAGGCAGCGCACGACGCTCCTCCGTACCCGAGCCGGTTCTTCGGTGCACCCGAGCGCGGCAGGCGGATCGGCCGCGTTCTGCGGCTGGTCGCGCGGGTGCGTTCGCTGGACGAGGACCTGATCGACCGGATCGGCCGGCGGATGTACAGCCGCGACGAACTCGGCGCGCAGCTGGTCCGGGCGATGCGGCGGGACCGCGCCGACGGCGAGCGCGTGCGGATGGCGCAGTTCCACCAGGCGCTCGAGCACGGCATCGAGAGCGTGCCCGACGCGCCCGAACCGCTGCGGAAGTTCTTCGCCGAGGTCGATCAGGTTCCCGACTGGGTCGACTTCGACCTGCTGGAACGCGGCGCCCGCACGGTGCGCCGGATGGGCCGCACCACCGGTGACGTGCTGCTGCAGTTGGCGCTGATCGGCGGCTACCGGTTCGGCGGGCCCGCGGACCTGCTGGTGGAAACCGGTGGTCTCACCGGCTCCACCGCGCTGCGCAGGCTCGGCGAGACCAAGAAGTGGGCCGTCGCCGTGACTCAGCCCGGCGCGATGCACCGCGACGGCGAGGGATTCAAGCTCACCGTCCACGTCCGCGCGATGCACGCCCTGGTCAACGACCGCTTCGAGCGCAACGGCCGGTGGGACGTGCAGCGCTGGGGCCTGCCGATCAACCAGACCGACCAGGCATCCACCCTCGGCCTGTTCAACAGCACGCTGCTGCTCGGCGTGCGTGCACTCGGCTGGGTCGTGACCGGCGAGGAGTCGCGCGCGGTGATGCACCTGTGGAAGTACGTGGGCTGGCTGATGGGTGTCGACGAGGACTGGCTGTTCGACACCGAACGCGAGCAGAACGTGTTCAACTACCACATCCTGCGCGTGCAGGACGGGCAGACGCCCGCGGGTGCCGCGCTGTCGTCCGCGCTGGTCGAGGGGCAGCTCGACGTGGACCACGGCAGGTTCGGCGGAGTGATCGGGCGGTACACGCGGCTGCGGTTGCTGAGCATGTTGCGCTACTTCCTCGGCAAACGGGACATGCGGGACCTGCAGCTGCCGGTGACTCCGGCATGGGCGGTGCCGGGCATCGTCGCCGCGAACTCGGTCAAGTCCGGCCTGCTCGGGCGGACCAGGCGCGGACGCCGCTACCTGGAACGCGCAGGTGATCGCGTCGTGCACCGCGACCTGCACAAGACCTTCGGCAACGGTTCGCCCGAGATCGGCGCGCTGCCCGCCTGAACGTTGCTCTTTCTCGGTGACGTTGCACCGCCGTAGTGGCGGCACCGAGTTCGATGTCGGCGCAACCGGCCCACGGTGTCGTGCCAGATCGTTATGGTGCTCGCGAGGTGTGTTGTTCTCGCGTTGGAGGGTGGGCGTCGATGAAGTTCGACATGGGGTCGTCGACGTTGTCGGCGTTGACGAAGCAGACGCAGGGTTCCAGCGATGATCTGGGCGCGTTGATCCGCCAGCTCATCGCCGCCGCGGAACCCCTCGAAGGCAAGTTCAACGGGGCCGGACGGGCCGCGTTCGACTCGTTCAAGGCACGGGCCGACGAGATCACCGGCGAGCTCAACGGATCGCTGTCGGCGATCTTGGGCGGGCAGTCCGGCATGGACCGCTCGTTCGGCCACGGCGACACCGACATGGCCGACAACGCCTCGGCCAACCAAGGCTCGGCCAACTTCGACGCGGCCCGCTTCGGCGCCCGCTGAACCCGGGGGAATCGTCATGAGCATGGACCGGCGCAGCTTCGACACCGGCATCTCGCAATCCGTCCAAGGCGACATTCAAGGCATCATCGGACGCCTGGAATCGGTGATCTCGCAACGCGACCAGGCCGTGGCCGCAGCCATGGCCGACTTCCAGGCCGACGGCGTCTCCGACGACTACCACCACGTCGAGCAACGCTGGAAGTCCGCGGCCACCGAAGTCCGCCAGATCATCAACCTGCTCAAGCAGACCATGGCCCAGAACGACGACTCCGCCAACAGCGCCATCTCGCGGGCGCGGTCCGCGGTGCAAGGCATCGGCTGACCGCTTCTGGTTCGGCCGGTGTCGGGGTTGGTTGGTCGTAGGGGGTTTGCAGGCGTGGAGTGGGACATTCACCCGGAGCAGGTGCGCGGTGTGCTGGCGCGTACCGCGAGTACCGCTTCGGAGTTCGACGGGCACATGACCGCGATGCGCTCGGAGATGGAGGGCGCGGCCGGGCAGGCGTCGTCCGGGATCATCAGGCAAGCCCTGGCCGGGTTCGCCGAGGCACGTGGGCCGGACATGCAGTTCGTGTTCTCCCGCATCCAGTCCGCCATCGGCGGCGCCTCGACCGCGGTCGGGGCGTATCTGCAGGGTGATCACGAGATGGTCCGCAACGCCCAGCGCGGCGTTGCCTCGGCACCGGATCCGCGTGCACACATGCCGGGAGGACGGCGGTGATCAACCCGGGAGCGATCCCGCAGATCCCCGGCAACATGGACGCGCTCTCGGCCCATGCGAACGGTTTGCGCACGGCCGGGACGGGTTTCGCCGACACCGGCGCCGATGTGCACTCCACTTGGCAGGGCTTGGCGCCCGCCTACCTGGCGCCGGAGTCCGAACAGTTGTTGCAGGCCACCCGGCCGGTCACCGAGACTGCCGGCAACGTCGGCCGCGACGTCGAGCAGGTCGCGGGCGCGTTGCAGCGCTACGCCGACGAAGTCCGCCCCCTCCAGCAACACCTCCGGGACTTAAAGGCGCAGGCCGAAGCGCTCGTCGCCGATATCCACTCCTACGAGAACCAGAAGCCGTCGACCTCAGAGCTGGCCGCCTCCGCCAAAACCGGCATCGTCCCCGACAA
This sequence comes from Saccharopolyspora galaxeae, assembly GCF_016526145.1. Lineage (GTDB taxonomy): Bacteria > Actinomycetota > Actinomycetes > Mycobacteriales > Pseudonocardiaceae > Saccharopolyspora_C > Saccharopolyspora_C galaxeae. Next base: position 139,890 of record NZ_JADDUE010000010.1, on the reverse strand, counting down.
GGACTGGACCGACGACGGCGACCTCACCGACCGCGACGCACAGTTGATGTCCGCGGTCAATCAAGCGGTCGCGGACTGGATGGCCGCCCAACGCCGCTGCGCGAATGCCATCACCGGCCTCTACGGCGGCCGGCACTACACCGCCGACAACGCCGACGGGAACCGCACTGGGGGCGAGTACGGCTACTCGGCCGACCAACTCACCGCAGCTGCCGGTAGCGACCAAGGATTGCCCTGGGGACGCACCGAAGACACCAGCAACCCCCTGGCCGACATCGGCCACACCGCCCTCGACCTCGGCGGCCTCATCCCCGGCATCGGCGAACTCGCCGACGGCGCCAACGCCGCCTGGTACGCCGCCGAAGGCGACCACCTCAACGCCGGCCTCTCCGCCGCCGCCATGATCCCCATCGGAGGCTGGGCCGCCACCGGCAGCAAACTCGCCGGCAAAGGCGCCAAAGCCGCGCGGACATACAAGCGGCCGTCAGGATTCCGCAAGAACGTCCGAGACACGGTGTGGAATGACGCGGAAAAGGCAGCTCCGGACGGGCAAGTGCGTGATCCATCGAGCAATGAGGTAATATCTAAAGAAGAGCCTTGGCATATGGGACATCGGCCTGGGTTCGAGTTCCGCAAGCATCAGTCAAGCGCTGAGGAACGTGGCATCACTAGGAAGCAGTTCCTCGACGAACACAACAACCCGGACCACTACCGCCCGGAGAAGCCTCAACACAACTCCGGGCATCGAGGCGAAGACCACACCGATTCCTACTTCGGACCCTAGCATGGAGTGTCGATGAGCGACGTCACCGAGGACAACCGAGCGATCGCTCGTGCCGCGGCCGCCGAGTTCGGCGGGAAACCGAGCGTGACTCGCTTTTGGGATGACCAAGACAGCAGCGCGGTCGACATCCTCGAATGCCCGGACAGCCCCACAGAAGGCGTCACCTCGTGCAGCACACTCGGACTCTCCGACCACCCGCTGGTGCGCGACGGTAACGAATACCCGGTACGGGTCGAGGTCGTCGGCGCGGGAGCCACCGACAACGAGCACTTCCCGAACATCATCAGCACCATCGCCTTCTTCATCATCAACGATCAGTGGTTCTGCTCGCCCGGGTCGATATTTCCCGACGTCGTCGGGATGTACTACCCCGCCGCCACGATGCGGCACATCTTGTTCGTCCCGCCATTCCTCTGGGCCGATGAACTGGAGACGATGCATTTTCCCGGAAAGACCGTGGCGTGGTTGCAGGCGGTCCCGATTTCCGAGGGTGAGAGGCAGTACGCGACAGCGAACGGCTCAGACGCGCTGCAAGACCTGTTCGTGCAAAATCAAATCGACGTCTTCAACCTGGACCGCGATTCCACTGTCGCCGAATAGTCTTCACGTGCGTTTGCTGGTCATCCGCTAATACCCGTGTGCCCCGGTGTTAGACCTCCGGGGCACACGAGCGCGTGGCGATCTCTTCTATCCCCGGTCGAACTGGCCGCCCCTCAGCGACTTCAAGAAAGATCCGAACCGGTCGCGACTAACAACCAGGAAAGCACCCTCCGGTTCCTTGCTGTCCCGCACGGCACGCACCGCCGGGACGTTCGAGGCCACTTCGACGCAAGTGCCGGCGCCGCCGCCAGCGCTGTAGCTGCTCTTACGAAACTCGAAGTTCATTCTCGTACTCCTCGAGGTAACCAGTTACCAGTGCCTTCGACTCTGCCGCGTCCAGCGCGACGTTGTCCAGATTTTCCAGTACTTTCCAATAAGTATCCTCCGATTGGCCGTCGATGAACACTCCGCTCCCCTGGTTCTCGAGGTAGACGACGTGGCAACCACCGAGCCCGTAGAAGACGAACGAACTCTCGCAGCCCCAGTAGGCACCGGCGGAGAACGGAACGACCCTGACAGACCGACCCTCCTCCCCACCTACCGTGATCAAGGCCCGTAGCTGCTCGACCATGGTTCCGGCATGAGACTTGACCCGGCGTCGCAGTGCCGCTTCGTCGAAGAAGGCGCTGTAGCGCAGTCCGGGGCGCGCCAGCACCGACTGGCGGCCGACCCGGTTGAACACCGCCCGCTCCCGCTCAGCCGAGCCGAGAGGCGTGGTGCTGATCAATCCGCGCGTGTAGTCGGGTGTTTGCAACAAGCCGGGCATCACCGACACCTGGAACTCGTAGATCGACTGCGCCTCCGCTTCGTAGGCGGAGATCGCGCTCAGCTGCTGCGCTACCGCATCGCCGACGCCAACCCACGTCCCCGACACATCCCCCGCCAGCCGGATCAGCCGATCCTTCGCGGGCCCGGTGACCGACAGCGCGGTCAGGACGGACGCGACCTCGTCCACTTCCGGTCTGCGGACTCCCGTCTCGATTCTCGACAATGTCGAACGGGAAATGTCCGTCGCGTTGGCGAGGCGATCCAGCGTCCAGCCGAGTGAATCTCGACTGCGCCGTATCTCAGCTCCGATCGCCCGAGCCTGGGAACCTGCGAATTTCGACACCCTGACCTCCTTCGACGGCTTCGGTGCGCGTGCAAGGGCTGAACGGGCGGCCATTGCCTGCGACTTCTCAGAAAACCCGCGCATTGCTAGGTTTCCGCAATCAGCAGATCCGACAGCGAGCATAACCGACCGGACCGACAGTCCAGCGATTTCAGCTTTCCTGACGGCCGGCGGGCGAATGGAGGCGGAGATGGGCGATGCGGAAAGAACCAGGAACGTGCGCAGTGCCGGACGCGTGCTGGATTTCATGGCCTCGACGAAGGAATCCTTGTGGCACGTGGCAGGAATGGACGCGCAAGGCCCGGCGCCGACGATGCTGTGCGGGCATCGGCTCCGCGGAGTGGTGCACCGCCGACTCGCGGCCCTCAACGAGGCGCAGTCACCGCTGGTGTGCGCGGCGTGCTGGGTGAGCCTGCACAACAGGCAGGAGCCGGGCGAGCCGACCGGGCGGCACGCATTGCAGACCGGATCCGATCCACCGGCGGCCGAGCCCGATCCGCGTTGGCCCGCGGCGCATTTCTGACCGCCCCGAATACCGAGTGAGCGGCTGGTTCGACCGAACCGACGGCAGGCTCACTCAGACCGCTCTCGCAACTTCCCCGGAACCGTGCGGACTCTCCCTCCGCGCCACCGCACGATTCCGGGGCGCCTCCCGCTCGCTGCACCGCTGTCCCCTCCGCAGCGCGCTGCGCGAGGGAGGCGGGCAGGGCGCGCCGGACCCCCGACATTGCGGCGCGCCCTGCCGACCGGCGTCACACCGCGGAAAATCCCTCGGCCAAGTGCCGCAAGGCGTCGTCGAGGACGGAGCACAGATCGATGCCGGGTTCCTGCAACCATCGCTCGTAGGCGGCCAGCGCAGCACCGAGCGCCGCGTAGGCGACGGTCTGCGGAATCAGCGCCGACTCGGCGATTCCGAGGCGCTGCGCGGCGAATTCCGCCACCACGGCGCGCCATTCCGCATAGCGCAGCGTCGAGTGGGCCTGCAGCGCAGGCACCCGCAAGATCAGCTCCAGGCGCCTGCGGTGCCGCTCGGTCTCGGCGGCGTCGACCCGGTTGAACTCCACGACCACGGCGCGCACCGAATCCATCAGCGGCTCATCGGCGGGCCGGGCGCTGAACCGCTGGCGCATCAGGTCGAGCTGCTCGGTGAACCGGCCCCAGACCACGTCGTTCTTGGAGTCGAAGTAGCGGAAGAAGGTGCGCCGCCCGATGCCCGCGGCCTGGGCGATCCGGTCCACCGTGGTGTGCTCGAAACCGTCGCCTGCGAACAGGTCGAACGCGACCTGTTCCAGCTCGTGCGGGCTGGTGCTGCGCCGCCGGCCCGGGCCCGGGGTTGCTCCGGACGGGTGCTTCGGGGCTGCTGCGGACATGACCTCTTCCATTTTGACACTCGGTGTCGTTATCGTTCGTGGTCGCCGTCACAACGCAGTGACCGAACGAGGAGCATCCCATGAGTGAAGCTCAGGCCGACGAGCCCGCACCGGAGACCGTCGAAGACGACTTGCTGGTCGAGGAAGTGTCCATCGATGGCATGTGCGGCGTCTACTGATCACGGCGCGGCGGCCGGGTTCGATCCCGGCCGTCCGCACCGGCTGAGCCCGAACGTCTCGCTGCGCCCGGAGCGGTTCGGCGCGCTCGTCTACGACTTCAGCACCCGGAAGCTGTCGTTCCTGAAGACGCTCGAACTCGTTGCCGTGGTTCAGGAATTGGACGGCAAGCCCGATGTGCACTCCGCGCTCGCGGCGGCGGAGGTGCCCGCCGAGCAGCACCCGAAGTACCTCGAAGCCCTAGCCGGGCTGTGCAGCGCGGGCACCATCGCACCGCGCGACTGACTCCCACCACCAGCCGGGACGCAAGGAGACCCATGCGACTCGTCGAGCACTTCCAGCACGGCCTGGACTCCCCGATCTGCCTGACCTGGGAGCTGACCTACGCGTGCAACCTGTCCTGCGTGCACTGCCTTTCCGCCTCCGGGCGCCGCGATCCGCGCGAACTGTCCACAGCGGAATGCAAAGCGGTCATCGACGAGCTGCAGCGGATGCAGGTCTTCTACGTCAACATCGGTGGCGGCGAACCGACCGTGCGATCGGACTTCTGGGAACTGGTGGAGTACGCAGTGGACCACCAGGTCGGCGTGAAGTTCTCCACCAACGGCGTGCGGCTCGGGCCGGAGCGGGCGCGGTGGCTGGCGAACACCGACTACGTCGACGTGCAGCTGTCCCTGGACGGTGCGACGGCTGAGGTCAACGACCGGGTGCGCGGCGAAGGATCGTACGACACCGTGCTGGCCGCGATGGACAACCTGCGTGCCGCGGGGTTCTCCGGATTCAAGATCAGTGTGGTGCTGACCAGGGAGAACATCGACCAGCTCGACCAGTTCAAGGAGATCGCCGACTCCTACGACGCGCAGTTGCGGCTCACCAGGCTGCGGCCGTCCGGACGCGGCGCCGACGTGTGGGACGAGCTGCACCCGACCGCCGAACAGCAGCGCCAGATCTACGACTGGCTGGTGGCGCACGGCGAAGGCGTGCTCACCGGGGACTCGTTCTTCCACCTCAACGCGCTCGGATCCACGCCGCTGCCCGGGTTGAACCTGTGCGGGGCGGGGCGCGTGGTGTGCCTGATCGACCCGATCGGCGATGTCTACGCCTGCCCGTTCGCGATCCACTCGGAATTCCTCGCCGGGAACGTGCGCGACGACGGCGGATTCGGCTCCGTGTGGCGGGAATCCGAACTCTTCGAGCGGCTCCGGGAGCCGCAGACCGGTGGCGCCTGCACCTCCTGCTCGGCCTACGACGCTTGCCAGGGCGGGTGCATGGCGGCGAAGTTCTTCACCGGGTTGCCGTTGGACGGGCCGGATCCGGAGTGCGTGAAGGGCAACGGTGAACGGGCGCTGGCCGGGGTCGGCGCGGGCGTGCCGAAGCCGGACAAGGACCACTCGCACCGGACCCGGCCGCGGGAGAAGAAGGGCGGGCCGGTGCCGGTCGGCATCGGCTGGGGCCCGCCGGAACCCGAGGGGATTCCGGATCGGGCCTGCGACACGAGTCCGCTCGCGGGGTTCCGGCCGTAGCGGACGGCGCGTCCTGTTCGGAACGCTTCAGGTTCCCACCGTTTTCACCCGTGGCGCACGCGTCACGCGACCAGGAAGTCGGCTCCCACCATGAACCTGCCCGATCCCGACGCCGGAACCGGCCTAACCGGACCGATCGGGCTGGGCGGCCGGACCGCGCCGAGCCGCGTGCTGTTCGGACCGCACGAGACCAACCTGGCCGACGGCAGAGCGATATCCGGTGCGCACGCGGCCTATTACGCCGAGCGCGCTTCCGGTGGCGCCGGTGTCGTGGTCACCGAGATCGCGTCGGTGCACGAGTCGGACCATCCTTACGAGCGCGCTCCGCTCGCCACCGAGTGCGTGAGCGGATGGTCAGCCGTCGCTGATGCTTGCCATCCACATGGGACTCTCGTGCTGGCCGGGCTCGGACATGCGGGATCGCAGGGTTCTTCGGCGTTTTCGCAGTCGGCGTTGTGGGCGCCGTCCAGAGTGGCCGACGTGGCAAGCCGTGAGCTTCCGATGGCGATGGAGATGCGGGAGATTCGCGCACTCATCGGAGGATTCGGCGACGCAGCTGAACTGGCCGCAGAGTCCGGAGTGGACGGCGTGGAAGTGAACGCCGGGCAGTACTCGCTGCTGCGTCAGTTCCTCTCCGGACTGACCAATCAGCGCGGTGACGCCTACGGGCAAGACCGTGCGCTGCTGGTGCGCGAAGTAATCGGCGAGATCCGGTCGCGGATGGGGTCCGGGATGCTGCTGGGACTGCGGCTGTCCTGCGACGAACTCGCCCCGTGGGCCGGGATCACCGAAGATCAGGGCAAGGAGTTCGCGGCCTCGCTCGCTGCCGAGGTCGACTATCTGGCCGTGGTGCGCGGGTCCGCGATGGGTGCGTCGGCGACGACACCGGACTCGCATACCGAGCCTGGGTTCAACTTCGCCCTGTGCGGGGCGATCCGCGAAGCCGTCGCCGGAGCCGCTCCGGTCGTGCTGCAAGGCTCGGTCGTCGAGGCCGAGCAGGCGCAAGTCGCGCTGGACGAAGGTGCGGCCGATCTGGTCGAGATGACCCGTGCGCAGATCGCGGATCCGGGGCTGGTCGGCAAAATTCGCACCGGGCAGCGTGACCGGGTACGCCCGTGCACGTTGACCAACCAGAAGTGCCGGGTTCGGGACAACCGAAATCCGGTGGTCAGCTGCGTCGGCGAACCGCGCAGCGGGCACGAGACCACCGATACCGACGTCTCCCCCGGCAGCGGCGGTGAGCCGGTCGTCGTCGCCGGCGGCGGGCCCGCCGGGCTCGAGGCGGCGCGAGTCCTGGCGATGCGCGGGCATTCCGTGCACCTGGTCGAGCGGAACGAACGGCTCGGCGGAATGCTCGCGCTGGCTGCATTCCTGCCCGCGCGGGAACGGATCGGCAAACTCGTCGACTGGCTCATCGGTGAAGTCCGGCGTCTCGACGTCCAGATCACGATCGGCGAGGAAGCCGACATGGAGGCGCAAAACCTGGTGCTCGCAACAGGTTCATCGCCCGGACCGCGGCCTTATCAAGTCGGCGAGGGCGCGGTCGTGGTCGACGTCGTGGACTTGCTGCGGGCGGTTCGGGACGGCGACCTGGATCGGGCCGTTCCCGGCGGGCCGGTAGCCGTGTTCGACCCGGTCGGTGATGCGACCGGTGTCGCCGTTGCGGAATTGCTCGCCGCTACCGGCCGCGAGACGGCGATCCTCAGTCAGGACCAGGTCATCGGAACGCAACTCGCGCTCACCGGGGATCTGGCCGACGCCAACGCGCGACTGCAACGGGCGGGGGTGACGATGGCCAAGCGCAGCCTGCTGCGTGCCGTGCGGGGCGGTGCGGCGGACATCGAGGACGTGTTCACCGGAGAACACCGGAGCATCGCCGCGAATTCGGTAATCCACTGTGGTCACCGGGTTCCGGTTTCCAGCGACGCGCCGGAGCGTGCCCGCACTGCCGGGGACCGCGTCGCGCCGCGCACCGCGCACGAGGCGATCCTCGAAGGACGGCGTGCGGCGCTGAGCTTCGCGCGGCCCCGAGCTCTGGTGGAGGCGTCATGAGCGCATCCGGCCGCTACAAGCACCTGTTCACCCCCCTTCGGCTCGGCCCGGTGACGGTGCGCAATCGGATCGTGTTCTCCGCGCACCTCACCAACTACGCGCGCAACGGATTGCCGAGCGATCAGCACGCGGCGTACTACGCGGAGCGCGCGGCCGGCGGAGCCGGGTTGATCATCACCGAAGAACATTCGACGCACCCGACGGATTGGCCCTACGAGAAGCTGATCCACGGGTTCCACCCGGAGGCGGTGGACGGCTACCGCAAGATCACCGAGGCGGTGCACGCGCACGGCACCCCGATCTTCGCGCAGCTCAACCACAACGGCGGCCAGGCGTCCAGCATGTACTCGCGGCTGCCGGTGTGGGCGCCGTCGGCCGTGCCCGACCCGATGTTCCGGGAAGTGCCGAAAGCCGTCAGCCACGCCGAAATAGACGAGATCGTGGCGGGTTACGCGCTGGTCGCCGGACATTGCCGGGCCGGCGGGTTCGACGGTGTCGAGTTGCAGTGCTCGCATTCCTCGATCGTGCGGGGGTTCCTGTCGCCCACCACGAACGTCCGCGAGGACGAGTACGGAGGTTCGCTGCGCAATCGCGCCCGGTTGCTGCTGCGGCTGGTCGCAGCGGTGCGCGAGGCCATCGGACCGGATCTGGCGCTCGGTGTGCGGCTGTGCGGGGACGAGCTGATCGAAGGCGGCACCACGATCGACGAAGCGGTAGAAGTCGCGCGAATGGTGGAGTCCACCGGCGCGGTGGATTACGTGAACACTTCGATCGGCGTCGCGACGTCCACTCTGTACATGATCGAGGCGTCGATGAGCGTCCCACCCGGTTACGCCATGTTCATCCCGAGCGCCCTGCGCAAGGCCGTCGACCTGCCGGTGGTCGGAGTCGGCAGGTTCAAGGACCCCGTGCAGGCCGACCGCGCCCTGATCGAAGGTCACTCCGATCTGATCGGCGTGGTGCGCGGTCAGATCGCGGACGCGGACTTCGCGGCGAAAGCGCGCGCCGGACACGCTACGGACATCCGGACTTGCCTCTCCTGCAACCAGGAATGCGTGGGCCGGATGGGGCTCAACCGCTGGCTCGGCTGCATCGAGAATCCGCGCACCGGCAAGGAGAGCGTGCCGCTGCCGATGCCCGGCGCGGGCAAGCGGGTGGTGATCGTCGGCGGTGGTCCTGCCGGGTTGCAGGCCGCCGCGACCGCGGCCCAGCGCGGGCACCGGGTGACGCTGCTGGAACGGCAGGAAACCACCGGTGGACAGGTGTCGGCGGCGGCGAGCGTGCCGCAGCGGGCGGAATTCCTCGATGTGGTGCGGAATTCGCTGGCCGAGTGCCATCGCCGCGGGGTCGATGTCCGCACCGGTGTCGACGCTACCGGCCAGAGCATAAGCGAGCTGCGGCCCGACGTCGTGGTGCTGGCGACCGGCGCCCGCCCGCAGGCCCCGTGGTGGGCCGGTGGACTCGATCGGGTGGTGGACGTGCGCGACGTGCTGGAGGGCCGCGCCGAGCCGGACGGCCAGGTGATCGTGGTCGACGACCTCGGGTTCCACCAGGCGACCTCGGTCGCCGAGCTGCTGGCCGATCGGGGCTGCTCGGTGCGGATCACGACCTCCGGGATGGTCGTCGGCCAGGACCTCGGGATCACCCTGGACATGGAGACGTTCAACGCACGCGCCGCGGAGAAGGGCATCGCGCAGACCACTGATGAAGTGGTCCTCGGCGCCGCGGCCGACGAAAGCACCGGAGGTGTCCGGTTGCAGATCTTGCGGCACACCACCGGCAGCAATGACGAGGTGCCGTGCGACTGGGTGGTGTGCGCGACGCATCAAGAGCCCGAGGAAGCGCTGTGGCACGAACTGTCCGAATCGGACATCTTCGAGGTGCACCGGGTAGGTGACTGCATCACACCGCGGCGCGCGCACGCCGCCGTCGTCGAGGGGCATCGAGTGGCGGTGGGACTATGACCCGCATCGAGTCCGATGTGGTCGCGGTGCTCGTGGTGCGCGACGGGATACCGCCCGTGGGCGGTGATGAAGCCGTCGCCGAAGCTGGCGGAGCAGCGGTTTTGATCGGCACGGGCTGCGCCGGAGCCGTTGCCGAGCTGCCGATCCGCCGCGGCTGGTGCGCCGAGGCGGGCCCGTTCGCCGCTGGCGCCTTCGCCAAGGCGTTGGCGTCACCGCTGACCGATGTTCCCCGGATTCTGCTTCCCGCGTCCCCGGACGGGCGCGACCTCGCACCCCGGCTCGCCGCCGAGCTGGACCGGCCGCTGCTGGCCGGTGCCACGCGGTTCACCGCCGAAGGAACCGATCTGGTGCGCTGGGACGGTCGGCTCGGCGTGCAGGTCGACACTCCGCCCGCCTGCGTTGCGACTCTGGTTCCCGGCGTGCGCGGCGCATTGCCGTTCTCGGGGGACCGCGAAGTAACCACAGTGGACGTCGAGTTGCAGCATGCCGACGCGGAAGTCCTGGAGGTGCTCGAACCCGATCCCGCGACGGCCGACCTCGCCGAATCATCGAGAATCCTGGGCGCAGGAGCCGGGCTCGCGCGCGGCGAGCTGTCCGGCCCGGACGCGATCGCCGCGCTCGGCGAACTAGCTGACGCACTGCGCGCATCGGTCGGCGCGACCCGCGTGGTCACCGATGCCGATTGGGCGCCCTACGAACGGCAGATCGGCACGACCGGCGTCGTCGCGGATCCCGACCTCTACATCGCATTCGGCGTTTCCGGTGCGGCGCAACACATCGGCGGCCTCCGCGACCCGCGGCACACCGTGTCGATCAACACCGACGCCAGCGCGCCGATGACCGCGATGGCCGATCTCGGCCTGGTCACTCCCGCGCAACCGCTGCTCGCGGAACTGGTGCGCAGACTCGCTAACCGCTCGGCCGGACAGGAGCACCATGCCTGAGAACAACGCCTCCGGTGCCGGACCGGCCGCGGGTGCGGTCACGATCTCCGAGCCGCAGGACTACGATTTCGACGCCATCGTGGTCGGTGCCGGGCCCGCCGGTTCCGCCGCCGCGCTCGAGCTCGCCCGCGCGGGCCGCTCGGTGGCGCTGGTCGAGCGCGGGCCGTTCCCCGGTTCCAAGAACGTCTACGGCGGCGTCGTGTACGGGCGCGTGCTCGACGAACTGCTGCCCGGCTGGTACGACCGGATGCCGGTGCAGCGCTGGGTTACCCGCAGGCAGACCATGCTGCTGGGCGGCGATCGCTCGATGACCGTCGACTTCCGCACCCAGAACTGGGGCCGTGCGCCCTACAACGGTGCCACCACCTTCCGCGCCGAATTCGATTCGTGGCTGGCCGAGAACGCGCAGGAAGCGGGCGCCGTGCTGGTCCCGTCCACTGTGGCCGCTTCGTTGCTGCGCACGCCGGACGGCCAGGTGCGCGGCATCCGCACCGATCGTCCGGACGGCGACTTGACCGCGCGGGTGGTGATCGCCTGCGACGGCGTGAACTCGTTCCTGGGCAAGCAGGCGGGTTGTTTCACCGGCGACCAGGCCGATCACACGACGCTCGGTGTGAAGGAGACGCTGGCGCTGCCGAAGGCGACCATCGACGAGCGGTTCGGCGTCACCGGTTCGGACGGTGTGGACATCGAGATGCTGGGCGCGACGAAAGGTGTTCCCGGCGGCGGTTTCCTCTACACGAACGCGGACTCCGTGAGCATCGGACTCGTCCTGGGGCTGCGCGGGCTCGCGAAGGCCAAGATGCGTCCGGAGGCCATCCTGGCCGATCTCAAGGAACATCCGTCGATCGAGCCGCTCGTCCGCGGTGGCGAGCTGGTCGAGTACTCCGCACACCTGATTCCCGAAGGCGGATATCGCACGATGCCGAAGTTGACCGCGGACGGACTGCTGCTGGCCGGGGACTCGGCCGGGATGTGCCTTGCCGCGGGCATTTGGTTGGAGGGCGTGAACTTCGCACTCGGGTCGGGGATGTACGCGGGACGCAGCGCGGCGAGCGCGTTGGCCGCCGGCGATACGTCGGCGTCCGGGCTCGCCGGGTATCGGACGTCGCTGGAGAAGTCGTTCGTGCTCGGCGACCACAAGAAGCTGCGGGACGCGCCCGGATTGGTGCTCTCCGATCGGATGCAACGGCAGTATCCCGGCATGATCTGCGACCTCGTCGAAGGGATGTTCACAGTGGACAACCCGCGTCCGAAACCGGGCCTGCGCAGGCTCCTGCGACGGTCCATGAAGCGCAACGGAGTGCGGGTGCGCGACCTGGCCAAGGATGCGCTCACCGGCCTGCGTTCGTTCGGCTGAGCACTGACGGGAGGACGGCGATGACCGAACGCTACCGCGACGTCTCGTTCGAGGAACGCATGTCGCATGTGGACTTCCGCGTGTCCGAGCAGCCGCACATCGTGGTCGACACCGACGTGTGCCGCTCCTGCACGACGCGCGCCTGCGTGCACGCCTGCCCGGCGAACCTGTTCGTACCGACCGACGACGGCGGAATCCTGTTCAACTACGAGCAGTGCTTCGAGTGCGGAACCTGCTACCAGGTGTGCGACGAAAGCGGCGCGATCTCGTGGGAGTACCCGTCCGGCGGCTACGGCGTCGCGTTCCGGAAGGGGTGAGCGCGAGTGCTGATCGTGGTCGCGATGCGCTGCACCGACGCGCACGCCTCGGTGCGGCCGCTGTCCGGTGAGGTGCACGCCGACCCGCGAATGGCCGGCCCGAGCCCGGCGGATCATGCCGCGCTGGAGTCGGGTCTGCGGCTCGCGGAACGCACCGGCGGGCGGTGCGTCGTGGTGACGCAGGCACCGGTAGCGGCCGAGGATGTGCTGCGGGAAGCCTTGTCCTGCGGGGCGAACGAGGTGCTTCGAGTGGACTCCGGCGCGGAACCGGACGAGCGGGCCGCCGATTCCGGTGCGGGCACGGCGAAATCGCTCGCCGGAGCCATCCGTGCGCGGTTCGGCGTTCCGGACGTGCTGCTGACCGGCGACCACTCGATCGACCGCGGAACCGGTGCCACACCGGCGTTTCTGGCGTCGGAAATGAGGTGTGCGCAAGCCCTCGGACTGGTGTCGCTGGAGACCACCGGCACCGACGAAGGCGGCAGGCTCCGGGGCGTCCGCAGGCTCGACCGCGGTCGGCGGGAACGGCTCGCCATACCGCTCCCCGCGGTGTGTTCGGTCGAACCGGCGGGCGTCCGGTTGCGCACGGCGACGCTGCCCGCCACGCTGGCGGCTCGATCCGCCGAGATCCCGGTGCATCAAGTAGCAGCGGAACCTGCAGCGCTACGGGTTCGAGCGGCATCGGGCTACCGTCCGCGCGCCAAGGAGCTCCCGCCACCTGCCGGGAGCGAAGCGCGGCAACGAGTCCTCGAACTCACCGGCGCGCACGAACAACGCGAACCTCCACGGATCGTGACCACCGACGATCCGGCCGAAGCGGCCGAGGAACTGGTTTCTTTCCTGCGAGACAAAGGATACTTGGATGGGTGAGCCGAGGGTCGCGCTGGTCACCGGCGCCGCACGCGGGATCGGCGCCGCGGTGGTGCGCAGACTCGCGGGCAGCGGCTGGCGGGTCGTCGCCCTCGATCGCTGCGCCGACGACCCGCGCGTGGACTATCCACTCGGGACTCCCGAGCAATTGAGCGCACTTGCAGCCGAATTCCAAGGGTCCGTGGTGGACGTGGCGGCCGACGTGCAGGACCCGGACGCGCTGCGTCGAGCGGTCGAGCTGGCTGAGCAGCGGTTCGGTGGACTCGACGCGGCGGTCGGTGCCGCGGCGTTGATGGCGGGCGGTCGACCGTTCTGGGAGGCCGGGGAACGCGAATGGGACGCGTTGTTCTCGGTCGGCGTGGACGGATCGGCCAACTTGGCGAAAGCGGCCGTACCCGCGCTGCTGCGGCGGCCCGAGCCGCGGACCGGACGGTTCGTCGCACTCGCCTCGGCCGCCGCGCATCAAGGATTGTGGCGCCTGACCTCGTACAACGCTGCCAAGCACGCGGTCGTCGGGCTGGTGCGCGGACTGGCCACGGATCTGCGCGGTACCGGAGTGTGCGCCACCGCGGTCTCCCCCGGTTCGACCCGCACCGACATGCTGGATGCGAGCGCGGGGCTCTACGACCTGTCCGATGTGGATGAGTTCGCCGGGCACCAACTCACCGAGCGCATACTGGAACCCGACGAAGTGGCCGCCGTGGTGGCGTTCCTGTGCTCGCCGGACTCCTCCGCGATCACCGGAACAGTCGTGCACGCGGACGGCGGATTCACGGCATGAGCACCGACCTGCCCGCAGGAACGCGGCTGGTCCCGGACCCGTCGTTGCGGCGCCTCGGCGACGGACGCGTGCTGCTGGGCGGTTCTCCGCTGCGGCTGCTCCGGCTCGGCGCGGCCGGGTCCCGGCTGGTGAACCGCTGGCTCTCGGGCGAGCCGGTCGAGCCCGGCGCGGCGAGCGAGCTGGCGCGACGGTTGCTCGAATCCGGGCTGGTGCACCCGGAGCCCGCCCGCAAGATCTGGACCGAGGACGACATCACGCTCGTCGTCCCGGTCAAAGATGATCGAGCCGGGCTGCGCCTCGCACTCCGAGCCGCAACGGACATTCCGAACCGGATCGTGGTCGACGACGGATCCACCTCGCCGGTTCCCGATTCCACCGTTCGCCACGAACACCCGCGCGGCCCCGCCGCCGCTCGCAACACCGGCTGGCGACGCGCGGAAACCGAACTCGTCGCGTTCGTCGACGCCGACGCAGAACCCGTCGCCGGGTGGCTCGACCCCGTCCTGCGCGAGTTCACCGATCCCGCCGTGCTGGCGGTCGCCCCGCGGATCACGAGCGTGGCGGAGGATTCTCCGCTCGGCCGGTACGAATCGGACAGGTCCAGTTTGGACATGGGCGTACGCCGTGCCCTGGTCCGGCCGATGAGCAGGGTCAGCTACGTGCCCAGCGCAGCACTCGTGGTCCGCCGCAGCGCACTGGCCGGCCTCGGCGGCTTTCGCGAGTCGCTGCGGTACGGCGAGGACGTCGACCTGGTGTGGCGGCTGCTGGAATCCGGTGGTGCCGTGCGCTACGAGCCCGGTTCCGTCGTTCGGCATCGGACGAGACCCGGCTGGCGGTCCTGGTTGCGGCAGCGCTACCAGTACGGCACCTCGGCCGCACCGCTGTCCCGCCACCACCACGGGAAACTCAGCTGCGCCAGGATGTCCGCGTGGAGCGCGGCGTCGTGGGCGCTGATCGCTTCCGGACGACCGCGGATCGGTCTCGGGGTCGCAGCGGTCAGCGCCGCACTGCTGCCGCGCAAGCTCCGCGCCCGCGGCGTGCCCGACGCGGAATCCCTGCGGCTGGCCGCTTTCGGCCACCTCGGTGCGGGAAGGCTGCTCGCCGAGGCCCTGCGACGCGCGTGGTGGCCGTTGTTGCTGCCCGCTGCGCTGTGCAGCGGCAAGGCCCGAACAGTGCTGCTCGCGGCGTTCCTGCCGTGCTTGGTGGAGGCGTGCCGCGCGGAGCACGGCGGATTCTCGTGGTTCGCCCTGCGAGTGCTCGACGACCTGGCTTACTCCGCAGGAGTTTGGGTCGGCTGCGCGCGGGAACGCACGATCGCTCCGCTGCTGCCGCAGTTCACCGAAGGCTCGCTGCGGTGAGCCGCGAACTCGCGGGCCACCGCTGGCCCGAACTCACCGACCGAACCCTGCTGGCGATTCCGCTGGGTGCCACCGAACAACACGGTCCGCACCTTCCACTCTGGACCGACACCGCGATCGCGACGGAACTCTGCAACCGGCTGGCGGCGGAGCACGACAACCTCGTGATCGGTCCCGCGATCCCCTACGGCGCCAGCGGCGAGCACGCAGCCTTCCCCGGCACGCTCTCCATCGGACACGACGCCCTCCGCCTGCTGCTGGTCGAACTCGTGCGATCGGCCGACCATTTCGCAGGGGTGGTCGTGGTCAACGGCCACGGCGGCAACCTGCCCGCACTGCGCTCGGCAGAAGAACTCCTGCACTGCGAGGGACGCAGTGTCCTGACCTGGTCGCCGACCGGCCGCGCGGACGACAGCCACGCCGGGCACGCCGAAACGTCGGTGATGCTCGCGCTGCACCCCCAACACGTCCACTTCGGACAGGCTTCCCGCGGCAACACGACCGCCCTACCCGACCTGATGCCACGACTGCGCGAAGGCGGAGTCCGGGCCGTCAGCGCGAACGGCGTGCTCGGCGACCCCACCACCGCCACCGCCGGTGCAGGGCAGCGCATCCTCCGGCAGTGGACGGACGCCCTGACCAGCGCCGTGCGCCGATGGGAAGAGCCCGCAGGCGACGACCGCTAGCAATGCTGCGATGCGCCGGCGACGACCCGAATCGCGCAGGCTTCAGCCGCGAAGACGGGAGAGGATGTGGTCGAGGCCGCGGCGAACGGCGCTGGGCATCCCCTCGCTTCGGAGCTCGGTCATGAGCTGCTCATTGTTGCCACCGGGGGTGCTGTGCTTGCCGGTCATCGTCGCCAGTGCGTTCTCGTGCTGCCCCAAGGAACGCCCCAGCTCGGCGAAGATGTGCGTGGTGTAGCCGGTCGCGGTGTCGTGGTCCACTCCCTGATCGGCCAGCCAGTCGGCGATGGTCGCGAGGTAATCGAGGTGCGCGGCGAATGTCGCGGTCGCCGCGCTGAAAGCGTCCAAGGTCCGCTCGTCCCCGGCGACCAGGACGCCGCCCACCTGCTCGTACAGATCGCGCGCGACGGCGTTGTCCGGATGGATCGTGGTCAGGCTCCGGCCGTGGGCCGCCTGCGGGAGCGGAATGGTCCGAACTGGACTCTCCGCTGGTGCGACCCACATGCGCAACTGCTGCAGCCGCAGCCCTGCGACGGCGCTCAGCACCACGTGCTCGGCGCGAAACGACAACTCCTCCAAGACGTCCTGCGCCGCCGCCAGCGGCACGGCGAGCACGATCGACGTAGCGCGGTCGAGAACGTCCTGATTGCTCTGGCAGACGTGCACGTTCGGGAACCGCGCGGCGAGTTCGCCCGCGACCGCGCGGCCGCGCGGCGAGAGGAAGACCGCGGGAGGCTCGGCGTCCTGGGCCTGCAGACCTTCGACGACAGCGGCGGTGATCTCACCTGCGCCGATGAATCCATACGCGGTGGAGCTCGACGACTGCGACATGGCTCGCTCCCTGGTCGGTCCCGTCATCGGACGGGCGAACCGGCCGGATCATCCGGCCGGCGAACCGCGCCGCCGACTCCGCACCATGCCGACCTTGCACCACGGAACGCGATCCCGCCCGCGCGCCTTTCCGCTAAACGCAATTGCGCGGAATGGTCCGCTGCCAGTTGCGGGAGAACACGCGCTCACCGCGCTCGTACGCGTCGAGCTCGGCGTGCACGTGGAAGTTCTCCTCGTCGCAGGTGAGCGCCGTGCGGGTCGTCGTGCTGGCGTCCCAGCCGTCCCGGCGGAACCCGATGTGCCACTCGGTTTCGCCGCGCGGCGAGGTGAAGTCGTCGCCGACCCAGCTGAACCGCTCCCAGGAACCTTTCGTCAGCTCCAGGTCGATGTCCTCGAACCGCACCACGCCCTGATCACCGACGACCTCCAGCGCCGACTGGTAGTCGACCAGGTCGCGGCTGACCTGCCAGCGCTCCTTGCCGGGCCGCAATCGGGTGCGCGGCGGTGGCGGCGTCCCCTCCGGCTCCTGAAAGGGCGAGCGGCCGCCGGAACCGGACTCACCGGCGGGGTCAGGCGGCCGGACCGGCAGGGTGAGGCAACTGTCCGCGTTGTGCACGACCAGGTTCACCGGCTCCGGCGGCGGCCAGGCCAGCGGCCAGTACGAAGTGGACAACGACAGCCGAATCCGGTGCCCCGGCGGGAAAGCCTGCGCGCAAGCGTTCAGCGGAACGCGCACGGTGAACGGCTCGCCCACCGGCAACGGCCGCGGCCGGTCGTGCCCGTCGCGGTGGGTCAGGTTCAACAGCCCGTAGGTCACGCGGGTGGCGCGCCCGTCCGGGAACACGTCGGACAGGCGGGCGGCGACCATCGCCACCGGCCGATCCACCTCCACCCGCAGGTCCACATAGGGCGCACCCAGGATCTCGTAGCGCTCGTCGAGCACATCGGTGTCGAACACCATCGACCCGCCGTCCTCTTCGCGCTGGTCGTAGGGCAGGTCCGGCGGCGCGTTGTAGGAGCACCACTTGCCTGCGTACTGGCCCACCGACAGCGGCGACTCCACGCGCAGCGTGCCCTCCGGCGGTTGCTCGCCGGGACCGCCGATCCGGTTGATGCCCAGGGGGAACTCGGTGGTGCGAATTCGCGGCGACGGCCAGCTCGGCTCACCGACCCAGCGTCCCGGCCGCTGCTCGTAGGCCGTGGACGGCGGAACGCTGTCCTGCATCCAGGTGTGCACCATCGGCCCGTCCATCACGTCGTTGTCCGCGCCCTTGAGCCAGCGGTCCCACCAGCGAACGAGTTCCTGCAGGAACCCGATGGCCGGGCCGGGCTGCCCCAGGTGCGGGTACTTGTGCGACCAGGGCCCGACCAGTCCCTTGCGCGGCGAGCTCAGGTTCTCCATCAACCGGAACACCGAGTTCGAGTAGCCGTCGGCCCAGCCGGACACGGCCAGCACCGCGCACTCGACGTCGGAGTAGTCCTCGCAGATCGAACCGTGCCGCCAGTAGCCGTCCCGGGTCTGGTGCCGCAACCACTCGTCCAGCCACAACCCGCTGCCTTCCAGCCGTTGCAGCCACATCGACCGCCACTGCTCCCCCACCAGCTGCGGATCCGGCGGGCAGGAGTTGTAGGCGAACATCGTCGAGGCCCAGGACAGGTTGTCGCCGAGCAGGCAACCGCCCATGTAGTGCACGTCGTCGGCGTAGCGGTCGTCGGTGGAGCACACCGTGGCGATCGCCTTGAGCTGCGGCGGGCGGCGCGCGGCCAGTTGCAGCGCGTTGAACCCGCCCCAGGAGATGCCCATCATGCCCGCGTAGCCGTCGCACCAGGGCTGCTCGGCCAGCCACGCCAGCACGTCCTCGCCGTCGCGCAGTTCCTGCTCGAGGTACTCGTCGGTGAGCACGCCCTCGGATTCACCGCTGCCGCGCAGGTCGACACGCACTGCGGCGTAACCGTGCCCGGCGAGGTACGGGTGGTGGATCGCGTCGCGTGGCGCGGTGAAGTCCCGCTTGCGGTAGGGGATGAACTCCAGCACCGCCGGAACCGGATGCTGCTCGGAGTCCTCCGGCCGCCAGATCCGGGCGGCGAGCGTGGTGCCGTCGGGCAGCGGCACCGGCACGTGCTCGTCCTCGGTGACTTTGTGCGGGAGGTCGGTCACCGTGCGCATGGCCCTCCTGTCCGGTCGGTTTCTGCACGGCGCTACCCGGTGGCCGAGTGCGCGAAACGCGGTTGGGAAGCCGCGCAGCTGGCAACCCCCGTTGACGGAGAAACCCGTTGGAAGGAGTCGCCATCTCCACCGAGACGACCCCGAAGAACGTGTTCGTGCTGGGCTTGGACGAGCTGAACCTGCAGAGCCTGCACGAACTCCCGCACCTGTCCCGCTACCGGTTCCACCCGCTGCTGCGGGTCGACGACCTGGTGAATCCGACGGATCTGGACCTGCCGGAGCTGCTGGAGCGGGCGCAGCGGGAACTGGAGTCCTTCGACGGCCGGATCGACGCGATCATGGGGTACTGGGACTTCCCGGTGAGTTCGATGGTGCCGATCCTGGCCCACCGGTTCGGATTGCCGTCGCCGCCGCTCGAATCGGTGCTCAAGTGCGAGCACAAGTACTGGTGCAGGCTGGAGCAGCAGCAGCTCATCGACGAGCACCCCGGGTTCGGACTGGTCGACCTCGCCGAACACGACCCGCGCCCGCCGGAGGGGCTGCGGATGCCCATGTGGCTCAAGCCGGTCAAGTCGTTCTCGTCGGACCTCGCCTACAAGGTCCACGACGAACGCGAATTCGCCGAGGCCGCGCAGGCGATCCGGGACGGCATCGGCCACATCGGCAAGGCTTTCGACGACGTGCTGGGCCTGGCGGACCTGCCGAAGGAGATCGCCGACATCGGCGGACAGGCGTGCCTGGCCGAGGAAGCCGTAGGCGGGCAGCAGGTGACCGTGGAGGGCTACAGCACCTCGGAGGGTGCGCACGTCTACGGCGTCATCGACTCCCACAACTACGACGGGACTTCGAGCTTCCTGCGCTACCAGTACCCGTCGAAGCTGCCGGAGCAGGTGCAGGACAAGCTGGTCCGGGTCAGCGAGCGGCTGGTCGACGGTCTGGGCCTCAAGCCGAGCACGTTCAACATCGAGTACTTCCGCGATCCGGAGACCGACGAGCTCAACGTCCTGGAGGTCAACCCGCGGCTGTCGCAGTCGCACGACTGGTTGTTCGAGTGCGTGGACGGGGTGCCGAACCACCTGTGCATGACCCAGCTCGCGCTGGGCGAGCAGCCCGGACTTCCGCGCGGCGAAGGCGAATTCCGGATCGCGGGCAAGTGGTTCCTGCGCCGGTTCGCCGACGGGCTGGTGCGCCGGGTGCCCAGCGCGCAGGACATCGAGCGGATCTCCGCGGAGGTACCCGGGACGCAGGCGATCGACGTGGTGCCGCGGGTCGGCGACCGCCTTTCCGACCTGCCGGGGCAGGACAGCTACAGCTACGAGCTGGCGAGCGTGTTCATCGGCGCCGACGACCAGCAGCAGCTCGAGCAGCGCTACCAGCAGGTCGTGGACGCGCTGCCGTTCGAGTTCGACGAGTGAGGGATTTTCCCCGCGGAGTCAGGAAAGCAGCCGTTCGAGGACGCTGTGGTTGTGCTCGACCCAGTCCTCGTGCTCGGGTTTCATCAGCACGCTGCGCAGGATTCGCGCGCGCGGCACGTCGGGATGCACGGTGTGGCCGCGGGCGGTGCAATCCTCGGCGGTGACCTCCAGGACCGCGAGATGCAGCTGTTCCTGCGGAGGCGCCTGCATTCCGCCCGTCATGGCCCGCTCCGCCAACTTGTCCACTTCGGACATCGTTGCCGCGTTCGGCAGCAGGCCGACGATGTCGAGCTCGGGTTGTTGGTAGGCCGACAGCACCGCGGAGTCCGCGAGCAGTTCGGACCAGCGCAACGCTGCGCGCCTGCTCGCGCGCAGCACCTGGCCGAGTCCGTCCGGAGTGGGCGGCAGCACCTGGAAGGTCAGCCACAGCGCGGCGGCTGCGGCGCCGGATTTGGAGCACTCCAAGGATATTTCGCCCAAGTGCGGCTCGTCGGTGGTGAAGTAGGTGTAGGGCGAATCGTGCCGGTAGAACCGGGCCACCTCGGGGTCGGCGAACAGGACCGCGCCGCAGCCGTACGGTTGCAGGCCGTGCTTGTGCGGGTCCACCACGACCGAATCGCAGTCGGCGATCGCGCGGAACGGGGCGGCTGAGACCCCTGCCGAGGAGTCGTCGGCGATCAGCGCGAAGAACCCACCATAGGCCGCGTCCACGTGCACCCGGAATTCGTGTTTTTCGCGCAGAGCAAGGACTTCGTCGATCGGATCGACCGCGCCGAGCGCCGTCGACCCGGCGGTGACCACGACCGTACCGATGTCCTGTTCGGACATGAGGGCGTCCAGCGCGGGCACCTCGAGCCTTCCGGCCGCATCCACCGGAACCTGCACGGCAGGCACCCCGAGCAGCCGGCACATCCGGGAATGCGTGTAGTGCGCCTCGGAGCTGAACGCCACGGCTCTTCCGGGACGCGTCTCCCGCGCCACGAACAACGCCTCCAGATTGGCGATCGTTCCGCTGGATGTCAGGTGGCCCAACGCATTCGGCATTCCGAACATCGCTCCGAGCAGGCCGGTCGCCTCCTGCTCCATCCGTGACGTCGCCGGGCCTCCGTCCAGCGCGTGATTGTTCGGATTGATCCGCATCGCGGCGAGATAGCCGACCATCGCCGCCGGGTGCGGCGGCTTCAACATCTGTCCCTGATACCGCGGGTGGTGGAACGGGTAGCTCTCGCGCAACCGTTCGACCAGATCCCCGAAAGCGGCCGCGAACTCCGCGTCCGCGACCGAAGTGGACGGATGTTCGCCGAATCCGCCGAACCCGGCCTGCCAGCGCTCCACCTCGTCCCAGGCGCGTGCCGTCCACCGCCGCAGATCCATCACCGCTCCCGTCTGATCGGCTCGTCGCCGCCGAGCATAACCACGCTGCGCGTGCACCGGAGATTTTCCCCGCGATCACGGCGAATCAGGGCCGATAGTCCTCTGGGCACGCCCGTCGCGGTGCGGTCTACTCGTTGTGGGTCGGGTCGCTCCAGCCCACACGGGGGCACCCGGCCCGGAACAGAACACCGGAGGAACGCGGGGCCGAGTCACGCGGGGGCGCGCTCGGGACGGTTCTCCAAGCCACCGGGACCGGCCCGGGAGCGCGGAGGCGGGCCTCGGCCGGTGCGGAGCACTTCCTCGCGACCACGGGGAAAAGCGGGGTCAGCCCGTCACTGGGGGCGTTGCACGTTTCCGGTGCCGCGGGGATCCGACACCGCACCGGGTTCCGCGGAAAGACGTTCTTTCTCCGGAAAATCAGCAATGCAGAAAGGTGCATCGCGATGAGCAATGTGAAGAGCGTATTCGTCTACATCAACAACCGCCGCCGGCACGGCAACGGCTGGGGCTGGGGCAACGGCTGGGGCTGGGGCAACGGCTGGGGCCACGGCTGGGGCTGGGGCGGCCACGGCTGGGGCGGCTGGGGCTGGAAGTAGCCGGCCTCTCAACCCAAGTCATTTCCGGGTGGCGCCCGCGTCGTTCGGCGCGGGCGCCATCCCCCGTCCGCTGGAGGTAGCACGTGCGTGGACCCGTTCGGTGGTTGCTCGCTCCACCGTCCACAGAAGAAGCCGGTCTGGTGGAGACCGCACCGTCGATGGGGATTCGTGAGGTCTTCCGGAGGTTCTGGCCCGACGCCAAGCCCTTTCGCGGCTGGATGCTGCTGAGCCTGGGGCTGGTGCTGGTTTCGCCGCTGCTGGACGCAGCGGCGATTTGGATGTTCAAAGTCCTCATCGACAACGTGCTCACACCGCGCGACTTCAGCCTCTTCCCCATCATCGCGGCGGCCTACGCGGCGCTGACGATCGTGGTCGGCGCGGTCGGTTTCGGCGAGAGCTACCTGACGGTGTGGATCGGTGAGCACTTCCTGAACCGATTGCGGATCCGGGTGTTCACCCATCTGCACACGCTGTCGGTCGACTTCTTCGACCGCCGCCGGATCGGCGACACGCTGAGCAGGCTGACCACCGACATCACCTCCATCGAGAGCCTGGTGCTGTCCGGGATCACCCAGACCGCAGCCTCGCTGATCAAGATCGTGCTGTTCGCCGGAGTGCTGTTCTACCTGAACTGGCACCTGGCGGTGGTGGCGCTGGTGGTCGCCCCGCTGTTCCTGTGGATCGCGCGGTTCTTCGCCAACCGCATCCGGTCCGCGTCCCGGGAAGTCGCCGGGCGCACCGGCTCTATCAGCACGGTCGCCGAGGAAAGCCTCGGCAACGCCCCGCTGATCCAGGCGTACGGCAGGCAGGACGCGGAAGTGGGCCGGTTCGCCCGGCAGAGCCGCTCCAGCCTGTCCGCGGAACTGTCCGCGGCCCGGATCGGCGGCATGTTCGAGCCGCTGGTGGACCTGCTCGAAGTCGTGGCGATCATGTCCATCGTCGGGGTCGGCATCTACGAGATGTCCACCGGCGCGATCACCCTCGGCGGGCTGCTGGCGTTCCTGGTCTACCTGCAGCAGATGTACAGCCCCGTCAGCAACCTCGGCCAGCTGTCCAATGTGGTCTACGGCGCGGCCGCCAGCGCCGAACGCATCCTGGAGCTGTTCGACCAGCGCCCGCACGTGCCGGTGCCCGCGCGCCCGCACGAGCTCAAGCGGGTCCGCGGAAACCTCGACATCGACCGGGTCGGATTCCACTACCCGGACACCGCCGACGAAGTGCTCACCGACGTCAGCGTCAGCGCGGCCCCCGGCGAGCGGGTCGCGATCGTCGGCGCCAGCGGTGCGGGCAAGTCCACGCTGACCAAGCTGCTGCTGCGGTTCTACGACCCGGACCGGGGCCACATCCGGCTGGACGGCACCGACCTGCGCGAGGTCGACCCGAAGCAGCTGCGCGAGCAGATGGCCATCGTGCTGCAGGAGACGCTGCTGCTGGACGGCACGATCGGGGAGAACATCCTGGCCGGGCGGCCCGGCGCCACGCACCAATCCTTGGTGAGCGCCGCCCGCGCGGCCGACGCGCACGAGTTCATCGAGGCACTGCCCGACGGCTACGACACCCGGGTCGGCCAGCGCGGCCGGTTGCTGTCCGGTGGCCAGCGCCAGCGCATCGCGATCGCGCGGGCGATGATCCGGGACGCGCCGATCCTGCTGCTCGACGAGCCGACCGCGAGCCTCGACGCGGACGCCTCGCAACGCATCCTCGCGCCGTTGAACCGGCTGATGGCCGGGCGCACCACGATCGTCATCTCGCACAACCTGCTCACGGTCACCGACGCGGACAAGATCCTGTACCTGGACCACGGGCGGGTCACCGGCCTCGGCACGCATTCCGAGCTGCTGGAACGCAACGACGGCTACGCGCACCTGTACCACCTGCACCACCCGTCGACGGAGGTGGTGCACGGGGCGTCCGTGCAGCACAACGGCGGCACGAGCGCGCACTGAGGAACATCGACCTGGAGGTGCCCATGAAGATCACGTGTGTCGGAGCCGGCCCCGCCGGGTTGTACTTCGCGATTTCCGCGAAGCTGCGCGACGCAGGACACGAGATCACCATCATCGAGCGCGACCCGCCCGGCGCCACCTACGGCTGGGGCGTCGTGTTTTGGGACAACCTGCTGGACGCGCTGTACTCCAACGACGCGGAGAGCGCCGAGCAGATCCGCGGCGCCTCCACGTTGTGGCAGGAGCAGCAACTCGTGCTCAACGGCTCGGACATCGGATACATGGGCGGCTACGGGTGGAGCGTCAACCGCGCGACGCTGCTGGACGTGCTCGCCGAACGCGCCACCGACCTCGGCGTCGACATCCAGTACCGCCGGGAGGTGGCCGACCTCGACGAGTTCGCCGACAGCGACCTGATCATCGGCTGCGACGGCGCGAACAGCAAGGTCCGGTCGCTGCACGAGCAGGAGTTCGGGACGCAGGTCGACACCGGGCGCAATCCCTACATCTGGCTCGGCACGGACAAGGTCTTCGACCGCTTCACCTTCGCGTTCGAGCAGACCTCGGCGGGCTGGATCTGGTTCCACGCCTACCCGTCCAGCGCGGGCGTGAGCACCTGCATCGTGGAGACCACCGAACCGACCTGGCGCGCGCTGGGGTTCGACTCGATGGAGGGCGAGGATTCGACCCGGCTGCTGGAGAAGGTCTTCGAGGGGCCGCTGGACGGACACTCGCTGGTCAGCAGCTCGCGCGGGAAGCCGGCGAGCTGGCAGCGGTTCATCCAGGTGCTCAACCGGACGTGGCGGCACGAGAACGTGATGCTGCTCGGCGACGCCGCGCACACCACGCACTTCACCATCGGGTCCGGCACCCGGCTGGCCATCATGGACGGGCTCATGCTGGCGCAGAAGCTGCACGAACACGATTACCTGGACACCGGCATGCGCGATTTCGACCACCAGGGCCGCAACGTGCTGCGGACCATGCAAGCCGCCGGGCGCACCAGCATGGCGTGGTTCGAGCAGGTCGAGCGGTACCTGGACCGCAGCGCCGCGGACGTGGCGTTCGCGATGGCCTGCCGGCACGGTTACCAGCCCGCGTGGCAGTACCAGATGCACCGGGCGGCGCAAGTTCCGCTGGTGCGGCGGGGACTGCGCTACATGGAGAGCGGGCAGCGCTGGTACCTCGCCCGCAGGCGCGGGGAGTCGCTGCGGACCCGCCCGCAGCGCGTGATGCCGCAGAAGTGAGTCCGGTTGCCCGCCGGGTCGCCTCCGGGCGGCCCGGTGCGGCGCCGTCGACGATCGGGGCGCGCACCGGCAGCAGCGGTTCCGCGTTCGGCAATCCTGCGGTGGGGCACCCCGCGACGAGCGCCCCACCGCCGATGGATCAGGAGAACTGGACGCCGCCGTCGATCATCACCGACTGCCCGGTCATGTAGTCGGAGTCCGGGGAAGCCAGGTAGGACACGAACTTCGCCACGTCCTCCGGCACCGAGACCCGGCCGAGCTGGATCATCTCGGAGTACTTCTCGATCGCCTGGCCCTTGCGCAGGCCCTCGTTCTCGGCGAGCTTCTCGTCGATGTGGTCCCACATCGCGGTGCCGACGATGCCGGGGCAGTAGGCGTTCACGGTGATGCCGTGCTGGGACCACTCCATCGCCGCGGCCTGGGTCAGCCCGCGCACCGCCCACTTCGACGCCGAGTACGGCCCGAGCAGCGGGAACGGCCGGTAGCCCACGATCGAACACGCTCCGATGATCTTGCCGCCGGTGCCCTGCTCGATCATCCGCCGGGCCGCGGCGTTGTAGCACAGGTGCACGCCGCGCAGGTTGATCGACATCAGCTGGTCGAACTCCTCGGGGGTGACTTCGAGCAGCGGCTTCACGTGCGCGATGCCCGCGTTGGCCACCATCACGTCGAGCTTGCCGAGCTGCTCGCCGACCTGGCCGACCATCGAGTCCACCTCGGCGGGCTGGGACACGTCGGCGGTGACGGTCGCGGTGCGGCTGCCGGTCGCTTCGATCTCGGCGGCGAGGTCCTTGAGCGCGCCCGCCTTCGACGCGACGTCGTTGATCGCGACGTCCAGTCCGTCCGCGGCCAAGCGCAGCGCGATCGCCCGGCCGATCCCCTGCCCCGCGCCGGTGACCAGTGCGACCCGCGGCTGTGCCTGTGCAGTCATGAGAACGTCCTTCCGTGCTGTGTCCCGGCTCACTCCGGGCGAGCAACCAGCATGCTGCACGGATACCTCCTTCCGGACCAAGACGCGTTGTCACATGCTGAAAACCTCGCCCTCGCCGAAGATCACCCGCCTGGTCTGGTTGAATTCCGGCAGGGCCGGGCGGTGCAACGGAAGGGGGCCGAGTGGCATCCGGCAGGACACCGGTCGTGCTCGTCGCGGGCTTCCTCGGATCCGGCAAGACGACGCTGCTCAACCACCTGCTCGCGACCGCGGGCGGTACCCGGATCGGCGTGGTGGTCAACGACTTCGGCAGCATCAACATCGATGCGATGAGCGTGGCGGGCCAGGTCGACTCGATGGTCTCGCTGAGCAACGGGTGCCTGTGCTGCGCGGTCGACTCCAGCGGACTCGACGCCATGCTTTCCAAGCTGGCGCAGGCCGACGTCGATGTGATCGTGGTGGAAAGCAGCGGGTTGGCCGACCCGCGGGAGCTGATCCGGATGCTGCTGGGCAGCGCGGAACCGGGCATTTCCTACGGCGGGCTGGTCGAGGTCGTCGACGCCGCCGAGTTCGACGCGACCCGCGCCCGGCACCCGGAGTTCGCCCAGCACCTGCAGTACGCGGACGTGGTGGTGCTGAACAAGACCGACCGGGTCGCCGAACTCGGCGAGCTGCGGGCGAGCTTGGCCGAGTACGCACCCGGCACCCCGGTGCTGGAGACCTCGCAGGGCCGGGTGGACCCGGACTTCCTCTTCGACCGTGCGCAGCGCCCGGTGCGCGACGACATCCCGCGACAACTGTCCTTTTCGGACATCGTGGAGCACGACGACTGCCACGAGCACGCGCATTCCGCCTACCAGAGCGTGGAATTCAGCTCGGAGCAGCCGATGGATCCACGTGCGCTGGCGGCCTTTCTGGACGACCTGCCCGCCGGGCTCTACCGGATCAAAGGCGCCGTCCACTTCGGAATCCCCGGCTACCGCGAACGGTTCGTCCTGCACGCGGTCGGCAACTACGTGCGATTCCTGCGCACACCGTGGTCCGCAGGTGAACCGCGTAGGACCAGTCTGGTGCTGATCGGAACGGGCATCGACGAGGCGGCGCTGCACGACGGGCTCGCCGAATGCCGCACCGGTGCACCGGAAGAAGCCGACGAGTACGCGATGCTCCCGGTGCTGCGCTTCACCGCCTAGGCCATCATCTCGCGTTCGTGTTCAGCACCGTGCGCGGTGGACTCGCGACTAGGAATGTCGTGCTCGCCGACGCCGGCGCCCACTGCGCTCGCGCCGGCACGAGTCCGCACCGGACGCACATCGCCGATGTCGGTCCACAGTGGTCAGCCGAGGTGCCGTGCGGCGTTCTCCCTGGCCTTGCCGAGGGCTTTGCCGAGCGGTTCGTTCCACATCGGACCGTGCCCGGGCAGTATCACGTCGGCTTCGAGCTCCTCCAGCGAATCCAGCGCCTGCCACGCGCGCGCCCGGTCGTGGTGGAACATCGGCAGCAGCATCTGCGGTCCCCGCACCCCGGACGTGCCGTGCCCGGTGATCAGCGCATCGCCGCTGATCAGCACGCCGTTGTGCGGCAGGTGGAAGGCCGAATGACCGGAGGTGTGCCCGTGCGTGGACACCGGCACCGGCCGCCCCGGCAGGTCCAGCGCGCCCTGGCGCGGGAACGGTTCGGCCGTGGGCACCGCGCACGGCTTCAACGCTCCCGCACCGAGCACGTGCGCCGCCCACGGCAGCACCCGCGGTCGCCAGGCGTTGGCGAGGATGTCCTTCGGCGTGGCCTGCTGGAGGTACTCCCGGCGCACGTGGCCCACCTCGACCGGGTCCGCGTGCACGGGTATGCCGTACTTCCGGCTCAACCACGGCAACGAACCGATGTGGTCCACGTGCGCGTGCGTGACCAGCACCGCCTCCACATCGCGCATCCGGTGGCCGACCTCGTGCACGGACGCCTCCACGGCGTCCGCGTCCCGCGGATAGCCGCCGTCGATCAGCGTCACCGAGTCGTCCTCGACGAGGATGACCCAGTTGGTCTGGCTGCCGGTGACCAGGTAGGTACCCGCCGCGGCCTGCACGACGCGGCTTGCGTTCATGACCATCCCTCCCGGACATGATCATGCCGCATCCGTCCAGCACCCGGCACGACGCCACGCGCTCCCACAGTGGATTCAGCGCGGCGGGACGGTCCCGGGAGTCAGCGCGCGTTGATGTCCGAAGGGTGCTGCGCCAGCGGCGTGACGCGAATCGTCATGTACGGGAACAGCGGCAGGCCCGAGATCAGCTCGTGCAGCTTGTCGTTGTTCTCGACGTCCAAAATGCTCAGGTTCGAGTACTGCCCGGCGCAGCGCCAGATGTGCGGCCAGTACCCGTCCCGCTGCAGCTGCTGCGAGTACGCCTTCTCCCTGGCCAGGATGTCGGCCTTGACCTCAGGGTCCATGTCCGGAGGCAGCTGCACGTCCATGTTCACCGCGAACAGCACCGGGGTGCTCCTCTCCTGTCTCAACTGGAGCGAACGGACCGTTTGACCAATCTAGCCGGACGAACAGGCCGTTCACTCGGAAAACTCGTCGGTTTCAGGCCGGGTCGAGGACGAAATCGTAGGTGACCTCGTTGCCGCTGGTGGCCGGGGTCGGGTGCAGTATCAGCTCCGGCTTGACCGCCTGGGCGATGTCGTTCTCCACGTACTCGCCGCCCTCGAAGTACAGCTGCGAGGTTATCAGCTGGTATCCCGGCGCGGAGACCTTCAGGTGCAGGTGCGCCGGGCGCCAGGCGTGCCAGCCCGCGGCGGCGATCAGCTTGCCGCACGCCCCGTCGGTCGGGATCTGGTACGGCGCCGGCTGGATGGTGCGGAACTTGAAGCCGCCGTCGTCGCCGGTGAGCACCGTGCCGCGCAGGTTCCACTCCGGAATTCCCGGCGCGTACTGCGAGTAGAGCCCGTGGTCGTCGGCGTGCCACATCTCCACCCGGGCGTCCTGCAGCGGGGTGCCGTCGACTGCGCTGACCCGGCCCTGGAACAGCAGCGGCGTGCCCGCCTCGTCGTCGCGCATCGGCAGCGTCGTCTCGGCCCGGAACTCCGGGGAGTCCGGCACGTAGTAGGGGCCTTCGATGCTGCCCTTGGTGCCTTCGCGGTTCTCGTTGGCGACCTCTTCGACGACGTGCTCGATCCACACGTCGAGGAACAGCGGCCACTCGCCGTCCTCGCCGACCCGGATCAGCCAGGACTTCAACGCGTCGTACTCGTCGTAGGTGACCTTGTGCTTGCGGATCACCTCGTGCACCGCGGTGATCACCTCGGTGGCGAGCTGATCGACCCGTTCCGGCGGGGTGTCGGCGGCGAGCTGCTTCTGGCGGAACTGCTCGGTGGCGGAGTTGCCGGATCCGGCGGCGGTGGGAGCGAGTTGTTCGGTCATTGCTGCGCACTCCTGCTTCATTGGTTGCAGTGCTCGGGTTCTCTGTTGGCCGCCGCCCATTGCTGCGCGGTAGCGCTCAGTCCTTGCCCAGCGCGGTAGCGCTCAGTCTTTGTCCAGCGTCGTAGCGCTCAGTCTTGGCGGTAGTGGGCCAGCTTGTCCGGATCGATCTGCACGCCGAGTCCGGGCCCGGACCGCACCGCCAAGGTGCCGTCCCGGATCTGCAGCGGCTCGGTGAGCAGGTCGTCGCTCATGTCCAGGAAGTTCGACAGCTCCCCGGCGCGGCGCGCGGTCGCCGCGAAGGCCGAGCCGAACACGACGCTGCACATCGTGCCGAGCTGGCCGTCGATCTGGTTGCCCAGCACCACCTCGGTGCCCAGCCCTTCGGCCTGCGCGAGTATCCGGTGCGAGGTGGTGAAACCGGTGCGCGCGGTCTTGATGCTCAGCGCGTTCGCCGAGCCCGCCAACAGTTCGCGGGTGACCTCACCGGGGTTCGTCGCGCTTTCGTCGGCCACGAACGGAACCGGGCAGCGCTGCACCAGCCAGCGCCTGCCGAGCACGTCGTCGGCCGGGCACAGCTCCTCGGCCAGCGTCAGGTCGAGGTCGTCCATCTCGCGCAGCGCCCGCGCGGATTCCGAGGCGCTCCAGCCCCGGTTGCCGTCCACGTACAGCTCGACGTCGGCGCCGAAGTGCTCGCGCAGCGCCCGGCAGGCCGCCACGTCCAGCGTGTAGGGGCGCCTGCCGACCTTGACCTTGAACGTGGTGATGCCGTAGTCGGAGCGGACCTGCTCGGCTTCGGCGACCATCTTCTCCGGCGGCGCGAAACCGATCATGTGCGAAACCCGCAGGTGGTCGGTGAACCCGCCGAGCAGTTCGGTCACCGGCAGGTCCAGGCAGCGGCCCAGCGCGTCCCACACGGCCATGTCGATCGCCGCTTTCGCGGCCGGATTGCCGACGGTGCGGTGCATCCGGGCGTGCATCACCTCGCGGTCGGTGAGCTTCAGGCCCACGAGCTCGGGGGCGAAGATCCGGTCCACCACCGCGATGATCGACTGCTGGGTCTCGCCGTAGGTGAACGGACGCGGTGGCGCCTCGGCCACGCCGGTGACTCCGGCGTCGGTGTGCACCCGCACCAGCACGTGTTCGGCGGCGTGCACCTCGCCGCTAGCGAAGCGCAACGGCTTGCGGTACGGGATGGCGTACGGAATCGCCTCAACTCCGGTGATCTTCACGGCGCTCCTCAAGGCATGTCTTTGAGCTCGTTTTGCGTAGGTGGTCGGGTTGCGTACGTGGCGAAAGCGGCTGACGCCGCTTGAGAAATGCAGAACACCAGGCCCACACAGGTTCCAAGACAGTCACTCATGAGTCGAACACGGAATGCTGGTCGAACACGGCGTGCTCGTCGAGCACGGACAGCAGGTTGCGCAGCAGCGGGGACTCGTCGCCGGTGCGCCAGGCCAGCGCCATGCGCACCGACTCCGGCTCACCCACCGGCACGAACGCGACGCCTTCCAGCGCGATCGAGCGCACCGACTCCGGCACGAGCGCGACGCCGAGCCCGGCGGCGACCAGCGCCAGCAGGATCGAGGTCTCGCCGACCTCGTGCTCGCGGTGCGGATAGAACCCGGCAGCCAGGCAGCTGCGCACCACCGCGTCGTTGACCACCGAGGAACCCGAGTACATGACGAAGTGCTCGGCGCGCAGGTCGCCGACTCCCACTACGGACTCGCCGGCCAGCCAGTGCTCCTGCGGCAGCGCGGCCACCAGCCGGTCGGTGGCAACGGTGCGGTGGCTGATGCCGTCCTCGCGGGTGGGCGGGCGCAGCAGGCCGATGTCGATGCTGGTGTCCAGCAGCGCAGCCTCCTGCGCGGGAGTGAGCATCTCGGAGTGGATCTCCAGCGCCACTCCGGGCAGTTCCCGCTTGATCAGCCCGGCCAGCTTCGGCAGCTGCCGGTAGGCCGCCGAACCGGTCAGCCCCACCCGCAGCAGCCCGTGGCTGCCGCCCGCGATGCGCCGCACCCGCCGCGCCGAATCGTCCAGCGAGCGCAGGATTCGCAGCGCATCGGTGTAGAGCGCCTGCCCGGCCTCGGTCAGATCGACCCGCCGGGTGGTGCGGGCGAACAGCTCAGCGCCGAGGTCGGCCTCGAGCTGCCGGATCGCCTGCGAGAGCGGCGGTTGCGCCATGTGCAGCCGCTGCGCCGCCTGGCCGAAGTGCCGGGTCTCGGCCACCGCGACGAAATAGCGCAGGAGGCGGATCTCCACCGGCGATCACCTCCGCTCCGCTGTGGCCCCGTTCACATGCCGAACCAGCGTAGGTCGGCGCATTGGGGCCGGACAAATACTTAATCCAGGTTGTTCGATATGCACCGCATATGGAAGGACACCTAGGTCAACCCTGGGAAAACACCTGGGGTGACGCAGGCCACGCGGTGCAACAGTGACCGCCACCGGCGAACACGAACCTCAGAGTGGAGGAATCATGTCCGCAGTTTCCGAACATGCCCGAGCCGTTCTGGACGACGCACTGGTCGAAGATCCGGAAAACGGCCTGCACCGCGCCCGCCGCAGCATCTTCACCGACGAAGAGATCTTCGAAATGGAGATGAAATACCTCTTCGAAGGAAACTGGATCTACCTGGCGCACGAGAGCCAGATCCCGAATCCGGGCGACTACTTCACCACCTACATCGGCCGCCAGCCGGTGGTGATCACCCGGGACAAGCAGGGCGAACTGAACTGCCTGATCAACGCGTGCAGCCATCGCGGCGCGATGCTCTGCCGCCGCAAGACGGACAACCGCACCACGCTGACCTGCCCGTTCCACGGCTGGACCTACCGCAACGACGGCAAGCTGCTCAAGGTCAAGGACCCGCGCGACGCCGGCTACCCGGAGCAGTTCAACACCGACGGCTCGCACGACCTGACCAAGGTGGCGCGGTTCGGCAACTACCGCGGTTTCCTGTTCGGCAGCCTGAACCCGGACGTGCTGGAGCTGACCGAGCACCTCGGCGAAGCCACCAAGATCATCGACATGATCGTGGACCAGTCCCCGGAGGGCCTGGAGGTGCTGCGCGGCGCGTCCAGCTACACCTACGACGGGAATTGGAAGGTGCAGGCCGAGAACGGCGCGGACGGCTACCACGTGTCGGCGACGCACTGGAACTACGCGGCCACCACCGCCCGGCGCACCAACGGCGAGTCGGCGAACGAGACCAAGAACATGGACGCGGGCACGTGGTCGAAGCAGAAGGGCGGCTTCTACTCCTTCGAGCACGGCCACCTGCTGCTGTGGACCGAGTGGGCCGATCCGTCGAACCGGTCGCTCAACGAGCGCCGCGACGAGCTGGTGGCCGAATTCGGCCAGGCCAAGGCCGATTGGATGATCGGCTATTCGCGGAACCTCTGCCTGTACCCGAACGTCTACCTGATGGACCAGTTCGGCTCGCAGATCCGCCACTTCCGGCCCATTTCGGTGGACAAGACCGAGGTGACGATCTACTGCATCGCACCGAAGGGCGAAAGCGCCGATGCGCGGGCGAACCGGATCCGCCAGTACGAGGACTTCTTCAACGCCTCCGGCATGGCCACCCCGGACGACCTGGAGGAGTTCCGCTCCTGCCAGAAGACCTACCTGGCCACCAATGCCCCGTGGAACGACATGAGCCGCGGCGCCACGCACGAACTCGAAGGCGCCGACGAGGACGCGGCCAAGCTCGGCATCAAACCGCTGGTCAGCGGTGTGCGCACGGAAGACGAGGGGCTCTACCGGGTGCAGCACGGCTATTGGCAGACCGCGCTGCAACGCGGCATGGCCGGCAAGTCGCCCGTGGACCGGGCCGAGTGAGGGAGGCCGCAGAGATGACCGCGATCGCCGAACAGACCAGCAAGCTGGAACGAATCCAGGCCTTCCTGTACCGCGAGGCCCGCTACCTCGACGACCGGGAATTCGAGAAGTGGCTGGAGTGCTACCACCCCGACGTCGAATTCTGGATGCCCGCCTGGGACGTCGACGACACGC
Organism: Saccharopolyspora galaxeae; assembly: GCF_016526145.1. Classification (GTDB taxonomy): domain Bacteria; phylum Actinomycetota; class Actinomycetes; order Mycobacteriales; family Pseudonocardiaceae; genus Saccharopolyspora_C; species Saccharopolyspora_C galaxeae. The sequence goes on along the minus strand of NZ_JADDUE010000010.1, from coordinate 106,059 downwards.
TCACCACGGATCCGCAGACCGAGATCTCGCTGATCTACTACTCGAACCGCGGCGGACTGGAGGACCGGGTTTTCCGGATCCGCACCGACCGGTCGGCCGCCACCAGCATTCCGGAACCGCGCACCGGGCACAACATCAACAACGTCGAAGTGGTGGAGGACCGCGGCGACGAGGTGGACATCCGGTTCAACTGGTTCACCTTGTACTACCGGTACCAGAACGTCGACACCTATTTCGGCACGTCGTTCTACACCTTGGACATGTCCGGGGAAGAACCGCTGATCACCAGGAAGAAAGTGGTCCTGAAGAACGACTACATCCACCACGTGGTCGACATCTACCACATTTGATCTCCGGCAGGAGGCTGCCATGAATCATCAGGTCGCGTTGAGCTTCGAGGACGGGATCACCCGCTTCGTGACTTGCGCGCCGCACGAGACCGTCGCGGACGCCTCGTACAAGGCGCGGATCAACATCCCGCTGGATTGCCGCGACGGTGCGTGCGGGACGTGCAAGTCGTTCTGCGAGTCGGGTGACTACGACGGCGGCGACTACATCGAGGACGCCCTCACCGACGAGGAAGCCGAGCGGGGTTACCTGCTGGCGTGCCAGGCGATGCCGCGCAGCGACATGATCGTGCAGATCGCCGGCACCTCGGAGGCGGCGAAGACCGGCGCGGCCACGCACCAGGCCACCGTCACCGACGTGGTGCTGCACTCGGACAGCACGATCGGTTTCACCTTGGAGCTCGACGACCGGGATGCGCTGTCGTTCCTGCCGGGCCAGTACGTCAACGTCGCCGTGCCGGGCGCGGACTGCTCGCGGTCGTACTCGTTCTCGAACGGACCGGACGACAAGCAGGTCTCGTTCCTCGTCCGCTACACCGAGGGCGGCGCGATGTCGGAATACCTGAAGACGCGGGCGCGCGCGGGCGACCGCGTCGAGTTCACCGGCCCGATGGGCGGGTTCTTCCTGCGGGAGATCAACCGCAGAGCGCTGCTGCTGGCCGGCGGGACCGGTCTGGCGCCGCTGCTGGCGATGTTGGAGAAGCTGCGCGAGACCGGCCTGGAACATCCGGTGCACCTGGTCTACGGCGTGACCGCCGACCAGGACCTGGTGGAGGTGCAGCGGTTGCAGGACTACGCCGAGGCGCTGCCGCAGTTCACCTTCGAGACCTGCGTGGCCGAGGAGTCCAGCGAGCACCCGAACAAGGGCTACGTCACCAAGTTCGTCGGCCCGGAGCACCTCGCCGACGGCGACGTGGACGTCTACCTGTGCGGGCCGCCGCCGATGGTGGAGGCGGTGCGTTCGGACCTCGCCGGGCGCGGCGTCACCCCGGCGCACTTCCACTACGAGAAGTTCAACCCGGCGGGAGCGGCATGATGACGGCATTCCACGGCAGGTTCGGCGAGAAGGCCGCGGTGATCACGGGTGCCGTGCAGGGCATCGGCTGGACCGTGGCGCAGCGGATGGCGGCCGAGGGCGCCGCGGTGGTGCTGGTCGACCGCTCGGAGCTGGTGCACGAAAGCGCCGAGAAGCTGCGCGCGGACGGCAGGCGCGCGGACGGCGTGGTGGCCGATCTGGAGACGTTCGCCGGGGCCGAGGCCGCCGCGGCGAAGGCGGTCGAGCTGCACGGGCGGATCGACCTGCTGATCAACAACGTGGGCGGCACGATCTGGGCCAAGCCGTACGAGCACTACGAGCCCGATCAGATCGAAGCCGAGATCCGGCGTTCGCTCCTGCCGACGCTGTGGACCTGCCGGGCGGTGCTGCCGCAGCTGATCGAGCAGGGTTCCGGCAGATCGTGAACGTCTCCTCGGTCGCCACCCGCGGTGTGCACCGGGTGCCCTACTCGGCGGCGAAGGGCGGGATCAACGCGATCACGGCTTCGCTGGCGATGGAGACCGCTCAGCACGGCATCCGGGTCGTGGCCACCGCTCCTGGCGGCACCGAGGCACCGCCGCGCAAGGTGCCGCGCGGACCCGGCCCGGACGGCGCTCGGGAACAGGGCTGGTACCAGCAGGTCGTGGACCAGACCGTGGATTCTTCGCTGCTGAAGCGCTACGGCACGCTCGACGAGCAGGCCGCCGCGGTGCTGTTCCTGGCTTCCGACGAGGCGTCCTACCTGACCGGCACGGTGCTGCCGGTCGCCGGTGGTGACTTGGGATGAGGCGGTGCGGCGGGTCGCAGCGGTGTTTTCCCGCCAAGGCGGCGAAAACCGCACGGCCGGTCCGGTCGCGCCGTTTCGGGGAGGCGGCCCGTTCGAGAGCTGTAAGCTCGGCAGGACCGCATCGGCCCCGCGGCGGTGACGCGGGCGATCGCAGCCGAGGTTCGGCGCGACGACAGCCGGCTACCCGGCTCCCACCGGCAGGTCGCTGCCGCGCCAAGTGGCCGCCAACTCCTGCACCGGCAGGTCGAGCGCTGCACCGAGGCAGATGATCGTGCCGAATCCGGGAGACGGCAGCCGCCCGGTCTCGATCTTGCGCAGGGTTTCCGGCGAGATGCCCGCCGCCTGCGCGACCTCGGCCGGGTCGCGTTCTGCTCGCGCGCGGCGAAGCAGGGCGCCGAGGCGCCTGCCTGCTTCGATCTGCTCCGGTGTGAGCGGGTGGCGGACCATGCGGTCAGGATACGGCTGGTATTACTTTACCGGCAAGTGTTAGGTTCCGGTATAACTATACCGACCAGGACGCGAGGTATCCGTGATCGAGCTGAAGACGCCTGCGGAGATCGAGAACATGCACGTGGCCGGGCGCTTCGTCGCCGAGGTGCTCTCCGAGGTCGGCAGGCTCGCCGACGTGGGCGTCAACCTCATGGACCTGGAGCACCACGTCCGCGGCATGATCGAACGGCGCGGCGCGGAGTCGTGCTACTGGGACTACGCCCCGTCTTTCGGCAAGGGGCCGTTCCGCAACGTCATCTGCCTGTCGGTCAACGACGCCGTGCTGCACGGCCTGCCGCACGACTACGCGCTGCGCGATGGTGACGTGCTCAAAGCGGACCTCGCTCTGCGCGTCGACGGCTGGGCGGCCGACTCGGCTCGCACGGTCGTCGTCGGCACCGCGGCCGCGGAAGACCTGCGGCTCATCCGCGCCACCGAAGAGGCGTTGGAAGCGGCGATCGATGCCGCGCGCCCGGAAAACCGGCTCGGCGACATCTCGGCGGCGATCTGGGCGGTGGCCCGCGACCACGGCTACCCGGTCAACACCGAGTTCGGCGGTCACGGCATCGGCCGCACCATGCACGAGGACCTGCACATCCCCAACAAGGGGCGGCCGGGCCGCGGCCCGAAGCTCCAGCCGGGACTGACGCTCGCGCTCGAGCCCTGGTTCGCCCGCACCACCGACCGGATCGTCTACGACCCCGACGGCTGGACCATCCGCTCGGCCGACGGCTCCCGCACGGCCCACTCGGAACACACGGTCGCCGTCACCGCGGACACCCCCTTGGTACTCACCCGACGCGAACCGCAAAACCCCGCAACGAACGGCAAATCCGGCGACCATCTGTCCACAACGGACGTATAGCGCGTCGGCCGCCGACGCTTGGTCCGGTGGCCGCGGTTCCTGCCGGCCGTGAACGGGTTCAGGAGCGCAATCCCAGTCCGTCACGGTCACGGCTCGCGGATGCCTAGGCCCTGAAGTGGTAGGCGCGTTGTGCGGTCTTTCCGGTGTCCTCGCACATCCAGTTCAGCTCCCAGACATCACTGTCTACAGTGAATTCCCGATCGAATCCGATCCATTTGCCACGCATGGTCTTGCCCATGGGGTCGAGAACGAGCTGGAGTGCTCCGTGGTAGACGGAGCCCCTGTAATAGCCGGTCGGCGAGGTTCGCTCGGACCATGTGCCGGTGACCACGGAGCCGTTCGGCACCAAGTCGAGTCGGAGTCGTGAACCGTTCTCGACGGGCAGGCTCTCGCCGACGAGCCGGTCACCGGCGTGGCGCAGTGGGACGTAGTGCTCGCCGTCGAAGGTCTTCCCCCTGCCGGTGCTCGTATATCGGTACCGGCTGTGCCAGATTCCGGAGAGCTCGCCCTCGACGGTGGAGGTCATAGGCATTGGCTCTGCATCGGCCTCGGGAGCCAGTGAGGGCGCCATGGCGGCCATCGACAGTGCGGCGCTGATCTTGAGCAGCAACGCCCGGCGGCTGGCGCAATGCTCGACCTTCTGAGCCCGGGCCACCGTCATCCGAGCGAGCTCGTGGACATCGATCTGGTCAAGCCGGGCCGCGAAGTCGCGAAATGCGGCGTCCGTGTCGTCGGCGCTGTGCAAGGCGGCGAGCTGTTCGTTCTGCTGGTGAGCGGTGTCGGCCGAGCGGAAGTCGGCGGCGTCGCTGACGAGGTCGGACAGCTGGCAGGTGTAGAGCTCGGCGAGCTTGCCCAGCACCTCCAGGGAAGGGGCGTGCCCGGTTTCGGCCGGCCACTGCTCCCAGTAGGAGAAGTTCTTGAACGTCTTGGGGTCGGCGGGCCAACGCTCGTTCCAGACGTCGGCCGCTTCGCGCTGACTCCACCCGTGCGCCAGGCGGAACGCCGCGCGCATGTTGACGTGATAGCGCTCGGCGAACACCGCCGCCACCTCGGCCCACGTCTTCGACTGGGCGCGTAGCTCGGCCGACAAGTTCCGCTGTTCCTGCCGGAGCCGCGGCTCGGGCTGTTCTTCGCCACGGAGAAGCACTCGCCGAGCGGCGTGGACAGCGGCGGCCGCAGCACCCCGGCGGTGATGCTTATGGTGAGGCGATGACAGGTGAGCAGTACGACGTCGTCGGGCGCCGGGCGGAGCTCGGCGCGCTGGCCCGCCTGCTCGCCGAGGCGCGGTCCGGCGAGCCGTCGCTGACCTTGGTCCTCGGGCCGCCCGGCACCGGCAAGACCACCGTCGTCGAGCACTTCTTGCGCGATCAAGAAGACGTGCAGGTGCTGCGGGCCTCCGGTGTCCAGTGGGAGCAGTCGCGGGCGTTCGGCGTGCTGGAGATCCTGCTGCGCGGCACCGGGCACCGGCCGGGCGGCGACCCCGCCGAGGAAGGCACCCGGCTGCTGTCGACCTGGGCGCAGCGGCAGCCGCTGATCGTGCTGGTCGATGACGCGCATTGGGCCGATCCGGAGTCGCTGCGCGCGCTGGCCTCGGCGGAGCGGCGGATGAGCGGTGAGCAGGTGCTGACCCTGCTGGTCGCCGACGAGGATCAGGACAGTTCGCCACAAGTACGGGATTTCCTCGCGCACCAACGGCAATCCATCGTCCACATAGGCCCGATGAGCGCCTCGGACGTGCGCGAGTTCGCGCTGCGCGACGCCGGAGTCGATCTCGCTCCCGCCACGGCTCGGCGGCTTTCCGCGCACACCGGCGGAAATCCCGGCCACATCCGCGCACTCCTGCGTGAACTGCCGCCGGAGACTTGGCGCGGCTGGCCGTCGAACCTGCCCGCGCCACGCGCTCTGATCAGCGGGATCGCGCGCACCATGCGGGATTGGGCGGAGCCGACGCGGACGTTGGTCGAGGCGGCCGCGGTGCTCGGTGTGAGCGTGCCGTTCGCGCGCGCGGCGGAGCTTTCCGGTGTGCGGCAACCGATCGCGGCGCTGGACGAGGCCACGCGAGCGGGTGTGCTGCTGCCCGCGGAAGGTAGCGGACTGCGCACGTTGCGGTTCTCCTCCGAGCTGGTGCGCGCGTGCGTCTACTCCGGACTCACACCGCTGCGGCGGCAGGAAGCGCACCGCGCGGCGACCCGGGTGGTCGACGACGAGCAGGAGCTGTTCGCGCACCGGGTCGCGCTCACCCCGTTCCCGGACGCCGGGCTGGCCGCCGAGCTGGACTCGTTCGCCGACCGGCAGGCGGATCGCGGCGCGTGGTCGGCGGCCGGTGACGCGCTGATCGACGCCGGGCGGCTCAGCCCCGAGCCCGCCGACCGCGAGCGACGCCTGGTGCGCGCGGTCGACGCGCTGGCCGGTGCGGGCGACATTCCGCGGGCGCAGGCGTTGACCCCGGCCATGGAGGGGTTCGCGCCGAGCGCGCTGCGCGATGCGGTGCTGGCCTACCTCGGCATTATGCAAGGCCGCCCCGCCGAGGCGGAGGCGCTGCTGACCAGCGCGTGGCAGCGCTGCGACCCGGACGACGATCCGCACATCGCCGCACTGGTCTGCCAGCGCCGGGTGCTGCACGCGCTCGGGCACTGGGACGGCGTGGAACTGGTGCGCTGGAGCCGCCGGGCGGTTCGGCTGACCACTCGGGACGATCCGGCGGTGGTGGAGTCCGAGGCGATCCTCGGACTCGGACTCGCCGCGACCGGCCGGATTCCGCAGGCGTTGTCCGCGTACGAAAGCGCGTCGAGCCGGGTCCGCGCGGGCGCGCAGGCCCAGCGGGTGCAGATGGGGCAGGGCTGGCTCAAGCTCGCCCAAGACGATCCGCTGGCCGCGCGGCGCGCGCTGCAAGGCGCGGTGCCGACCGAATACCAGCAGGGATCGACCCGCATCTCGCTGTGGGCGCAGGCGTGGCTGGCCCGCGCGGATTTCGTGCTCGGCGACTGGGACGAGGCACTGCGCACCGTCAACGCGGCAGCGGCACACCTCGAGGACGCGGGCCTCGAACTGGTGCGCCCGCTGGTGCACTGGACGGGCGCGCAGGTCAACGCGCTGCGCGGCGACTGGGACGCGGCCTACGAGCACCTGCGGCACTCGGCCACCGGGGCGCACACCTACGAAGTGATGATCATTCCGGCGGCGCTGGCGCAGGCGCAATGCGCGGAGGCCCGCGCGGACTACGAGTCGGTGCTGCGCAACCTGCGCCCGCTGGTGGACTTGCGCGGCATCGACGAACCCGGCTTCTGGCCGTGGCACGACGTGTACGCCAACGCGCTGATCGTGACCAACCGGGCCGACGAGGCGGAGGATTTCCTGCGCCCGCAAGAAGAACTCGCCGCCGAACGCGGCCACCACTCGACGCTGGCCCGCCTCGGCTACGTGCGCGGGCGGATCGAAGGAGCCCGCGGCGACCTGGATGCGGCCCGGCGTGCGTTCGACACCGCGTTGGAGAACCTGGGCTCGCTGCCGCTGCCGTACGAGCGGGCTCGGGTGCTGTTCCCCTACGGCCAGACGCTGCGCCGCGCCGGGAAGCGGCGGGAGGCGGACGTCGTGCTGTCGCAGGCGCGCGACGCCTACCGCGAGCTGGGCGCGCGGGCATACGTCGAGCGCTGCGAGCGGGAGCTGAAGGCAGGCGGGATGCACGCGCGCCGCGCGGTCGACCTCACCGGACTCACCGCGCAGGAGACCGCGGTCGCGCGGCTGGTCGCGGCGGGAATGACCAACAAGCAGGCCGCGGTCGAGCTTTACGTGTCGGTGAAGACGGTGCAGTACCACCTGACCCGCATCTACGGGAAGCTCGGCATCGGCTCCCGCGGCGAACTGGCCGCCAGGTTCCGCGACGAACCGGAGTGAGCGGCTCCGGCGAGCTCGGCGACGGCTGACTTGGAGTTCACCGGACGCCGCCCGCGTTCGACGGAGAACTGTTTCTGGTGCTTCGCGAAGCTGCTACCGGGAAGCGGACTCAACCCGAGCGGACGCGGATAGCGGCCGTCGGATGGGCGCACCGGGGCCGTGCACGCTCAGCCCGCTTGTTCACCGATCGGGCCGCGGGAGGCGACGAGCCGGACGGTGCCTTCGCTGAGCTTGTAGGACAGGCCGACGATCGCGCACTTGCCCTCGCGCACCCGCTCGGCCAGCGCCACCGAGCGTTCCGGGAGGAAGTCGACGGTCTGGCGGATGTGCTCGTCCACGATCTCGTCGACCTCGGTGGTCCCGGCCGCCCGTGCGCTGAGCACGCTCGGGTACACCCGCTCGACCACGTCGCGAACGAACCCGGTCGGCGAGTTGCCATCGGTGTAGGCGTTCGAAGCGGCGGTGACGGCTCCGCAGGAGTCGTGCCCGAGCACCACCACCAGCGGCGCGCCGAGCACGTTCACCCCGTACTCGATGCTGCCCAGCGATTCGGCACCGGCGACGTGCCCGGCCGTGCGCACCACGAACAGATCGCCCAGCCCTCGATCGAAGATGATCTCGGCGGCGAGCCGCGAGTCGGAGCAGCCGAACAGCACCGCGAACGGCCGCTGCCCGGAGGCCAGCGAGGTGCGCAGCTCGGCGTCCTGGTTCGGGTGCTGCGGGGAAGCTTCCACGAAACGGCGGTTGCCCTGCACCAGCAGGTCGTAGGCTTCGGCGGGGGTGGCGGGCGCGTCGTCGGACATGGCCAGCAAGCTACCTGAGCAACGGCCCTGCGCACCGTGTCAGCGGTCACGATCGGCCGTGTTCGGTCACGGAAATTCGTCCGGTTCCACCGCGCGTTCGCGTCCGACTCCGCAACGTGCGGGCGCGGACACGTGCACTACATCGAGTCGGCGCGGACGGTCTCGCCATGCCGAGCGAGTCTTCGTGTCCGGCGGTGGTGGGTCGAGCGGCTGGTCGCGATGTGCTGGTCGACCACGAGGTTGGTGCCGGTGCACAGGGCGACCAGGAGGCCGGCTGGGACCAGCACCGCGCACGGTTGCAGGAACAGGGCTTCGCGGTTGCGCTCCACCAGCACCGCCCAGTCCGTGGTGCCCGGGTCCAGGCCGAGTCCGAGGAAGTTCGCCGAGGCGATCAGGTACAGCACCAGGCTCAGTCGGCTGCCCGCATCGACGGCTATCGGTGCGAGCGCGCTGCGTCCGATGTAGCCGAAGTGGATGCGCCACCAGGATTCGCCCTGCATCCGCATCGCTTCCACCGCGCCGCGGCGGCCCGCGGTGAGCGCTGCGCCGCGCACCAGCCGGACCACCGCGGGCAGTTGCAGCACCGCGACGGCGATGATCAGCGCGGCCGCGGTGCGCCGCCCGGTCGCGGCCAGCACCATCAGCACCAGCAATCCCGGCATGGCCAGCACCAGGTCCAGTGAGCGGGTGAGTGCGCGGTCGATCCAGCGGTGCGGCTGGCCGACCGCGCCCAGCGCGAGCGGCACTCCGACCACATAGGACAGTGCGAGTGCGGTTCCGGCCAGCGCCAGCACCGAACCGCCGCCGGTCAACGCGAGCGAGAGCACGTCGCGGCCCAGCACGTCGGTGCCGAGCAGATGGCTCGCATCCGGCGGCAGCAGCGGTGCGCTTTCGGAACGCACCGGGCCGACCAGCAGCGGCCCGAAGAACGCGGCCAGCACCGGCACGATCACCAGCGTCCAACCCACCGCTTTCGCCACCGGCCTCATCGCGTCTCCGCCCGGAAGTGGCGGGCGGCGAGGTCGGTGACGAGGTTGACACCGATCGTCACGGCCGCGAACACCAGCGCATATCCTTGCACCGCAGGAAGATCGCGGGCCTTGACCGCCTCGACGAAGCCCGATCCGAGGCCGGGCAGCGCGAACAGCGCCTCGATCACCACGACTCCGCCGAGCAGACCGTCCACCGTGCGCGCGAGTTGCTGCAGCACCGGTCCGACCGCGTTCGGCAGCACGTGCCGCAGCACGACGGCGCTTTCGGAGAGCCCGGCGCGGCGCACGTGCGTGGCGAACTCGGATCCGTCGGCGGCGACGACGCCGGTGCGGACCTGCCGCGACAGCGCGCACAGCTGCTTGCCGACCAGCACGGCGACCGGCAGCACCAGCACGGCGGGATCGCTCAGCAACGACCAGCCGGACAACCCGACCGCGGTGGCGGGCAACAGGCCTGCTTGCACCGAGAGCACGCCCACCAGCAGCAGCGCAACGGCGAACTCCGGCACCGAGTTCAGCAGCACCACCGCGAAGTTCACCGCCCGGTCGAACTTCGAGCCGGCACGAAGTCCACTGAGGACGCCGGCGGACAGTGCCAGCGGCAGCACGACGGCCAGCGTCAGCAATGCAAGGACCAGCGTGGTGGCCGCCCGCTGGCCGAGCTCGGTCGCCACCGGAATGCCGGTGCGCAACGACGTTCCGAGGTCACCGTGCAGGATTCCGGCTGCCCAGCTAAGGAATCGCTGCCCGAGCGGCTCGTCCAGACCGAGCCGTTCCCGCAGCGCGGCGACCTGCCCGGAATCGGCCTGCTCGCCCAGCAACACCACCGCGGTGTCGCCGGGAAGCAGTGCGGTCAGCGCGAAAACGGCGACCGCGACGATCGCGATCTGGCCCAGCGCGATGCCCAGCCGGGTTGCGAGCAGCACCGCTCCCCTGCCGGGTGCGGCGAGCGCGCTCAACCCGGGCTCACCCGGTCGAAACGCGCCCAGTCCAGGGAGTTCGGCGGCGCTGCCCGGACACCGGTGACGCCGTCCGCGGTCGCGACGTTCCAACCGCTGAAGCCCCACACCAGCATCCCGCTCTGCTCCCGGGCGAGGCGCTGCGCCGAAGCGAGCAGCTCGGCGCGCCGCTTTTCGTCCGCAGTGGACAGTGCGCGGTAGTAGAGCGAGTCGAACTCGGGATTGCGGTAGCCGGTGTAGTTGTTGTTGCCTGCGGTGGAGATCATGCGCTGACCGAGGAAGGTCGGCAGCGGAAGCGCGGCCGTCCGGCTGTGCGCGGCGACGCCCTGCTTCTTGATGTCCGAGTAGTAGGTCTCCGAAGGCATCATCCGCGGCGTGACCGTCATGCCGATCTCGCCGAGCTGCTGGCCGATCAAGCTCGCCGCGGACTCGAAGTACGGATCGGCCGTGCTGGTGCGCAATTCCCAGCTCAGCCCCTCGGCCCCGGCCTGCCGCACCAGCGAGCGCGCCAGTTGCACGTCCCGCACCGGTTCCGGCAGATCACGCGGGTAGTAGCGCAGCCCCAGGCCGAACAGGTCGTTGCCGACGCGGCCCTTCCCGCTCAACGCGATGTCCACCAGCGCACGCCGATCCACCCCGGCACGGACCGCCTGCACCAGCCGTGGATCCGCGAACGGCGGACGGTCCACTTTGAGCAGAACGGCCTGCATCGTGCCGTGCGGCTCGGAGAAGACCCGCGCGCGCCCGTCCTGCTCCAGCAGCCGAACCGAGTTGGCGCTCACGTCGTGCGCGTAGTGCACCTGCCCGGAAAGCAGCGCGGTCACCCGCGCGCTTTCCTCCTCCACCGGCACGAATTCCAGCTCGGCGGGCACCGGCGGGCCGGACCAGTGCTGCTCGTTGCGGGCGAACACAGCCGGGCCGCCCGGCTGGAAGGACACGAACCGGAACGGCCCGGAACCGACGGGTTGCCTGAAGTCAGTGGTCCCCGCGGGCACGATCTCGGTGCTCGGCGCGCCCCACGCCGCGGGGAACTCGAAGTTCGGGCCGCCCAGCACGAGTTCCAGCTCGGTCGCCGATAACGCCTTGCTGGCGGCGAAATCGACGTCGGCGAAGTGCGAGCGAGCCTGCGCGCCGGTGCTGCGGTCGGCGATGCGACGGTAGGTGTAGAGGACGTCATCGGCGGTGACCGGCCGTCCATCGTGGAACTTCGCCGGGCGCAACCGGATCCGCCAGCGGGTTCCGGTCGCGTCCGGTGCCCACGACTCGGCCAGCCGCGGGACCACGCTCATGTCGTCGGCGTAGCCGACCAGCGTGTCGAACAGCGCTTTCGCCCTGGCCTGGTCCACGAACAGCGAACCGGTGTGCGGGTCGAGGGATTCGGTGGTGCCGCCCGCGGGGAACGCCACGCGCAACCGGCCCGCGGACCCGCCCGAACCGGTGCAGGAAACCAGCGGCACCGCGGCGAACGCGCCCGCGGCCGCGGCGAGCAGCCGCCTGCGGCCGATCACGGCGCTCACGCCGGTCGAACGGCGGCAGACGTACCAGGTGCGGGAACGGCGCTCGGGCGCACGGGAAACCTCCTCCGGGGCTCCGCGACCCCGTCGAATCTGCTGCGACGGCGCCAGTCTCCTGACTCATGGATCGACGCTCCGCCCGGCCTTCCCACCGAGCACCGGCAGTGGCCCGAGTGGACGGAACTCCCCATTCACAGTGGCGGGACCGCGCCGGATTCGCACCGGGCTTCCTGCGCACCGTCGCAATGGACTGCGCGACAAGCTTTCAAGGCGGATCAGGTCTTGTCAAGAAACCACCCGGCTGCTGTGCCGAGAGTGACAGGCCGGTTGCGACCGGCCGCGCGGGCGATCGTCAGCGATCCAGCTTCCCGGCTTTGACAGCGCTGAGGAACGAACCGAAGGATGCCGCGCCGAACGCCAGCACCGGCCCTGCGACCCCCTGCTTCGAATCACGGACGGCGGCACGGCGGACACCCACGGCGACCTCGACGCACGCACCGCCGTTCGCGTTGCTGTGGGCGGACTTCCGCCAGATCGCGTCCGGACCTACGTGGGCGGTCATGGCTGCCACCTTCTTCGATCACTACGGGAGTTTCGCGAGTGCATCCCGGATGAGGTCGGCGGAAGCCGATTCGTTGAGCGCCGCAACCCGCAACCGGTTGAAGGCAACCGTATAGGACTTGAGGTGCTGCGGACCAGCAAGATAGTCGGCGTTGGTCAGCCCTTCCAGATAGAGGATCGTCTTGACCGGCTCGGCAAGGCTCAAGATCGTGAAAGGCGATCCGAGCGCCAGGTGACCCCAGTTCGACAGCGGAAGTACTTGCAGCGTCACATGTCGCATTGCCGCTAAGTCAAGGAGCACCTCGAGCTGCTCCCGCATCACGTCGCCCCCACCGACGACACCCCGGATCGCAGGCTCACCCAGAATCACCGAAAGTTCCGGTGGATTCGGCCCTGTGAGCCGCAACCGCCGTGCCACCCTGCTCTCCGCGATCAGATCCACGTCCTCGGCCCGGACCGAGATCGCCTGCGCCAGCAACGCCTGCGCGTAAGCCTTGGTCTGCAAGATCCCCGGGATCATGTCGCCGTAGTGGATCAGCAACTCGCTCGCCTCGGCCTCCATGCCGACATACGACCGCGCCCAGTCCTGCACTCGCCCGTATTTGCCACGTTTGCGCGCTTCCTGAGCGAGTTGATGGATGCGCTCGGTTCGGTCGTCCCCGACACCGCATCGATCGATGATCTTGTCCAGCTCCGCGGCCGACAACGTGCGGGCGCCGTTCTCCAGCTTCGAAACCTTCGAGACATCCCAGCGCAGCAGCTCGGCGATCTCCTTCACGTCCACACCGGCGGCTTCGCGAATTCTCCGCAGTTCCAAGCCGAGTTCGAGGCGGCGGATGACCGGGCCTGGGTTCGTCACAACGTTCTCCTTGATGTCCCGGCGTCCTCCTTGCCGTCGAGGCACAGTCTGCCGCGTCCCGGCGCCGATCAAGATCCCCCTATAGAGCGATTGTTCAGACGGCATTGCCGCTTATAACTTCTACTTAGCGATCCTCCCATCGCTGGCGTGCGGCCGGTGGCCGAATTCCTCCTCCCCGACAAGGTCACCGGCCGCACGTCTCCTCCGCCCCCTGGAGGCGCCGTGCAGTCAACGATCGATCCGGCGCGCAGCTGGCGAGGCGTGTTCACCGGCGACCGGCTGCACCACGTCACCGAAGCGAACGCCCGGCGCGTCCCGGTCGGTCGAAGCCGGCGGCTCGGATTGGCCGAGTGCGGGGCCGTTTGCGTGCCGCCGGCGTCCCCACAGTGGCCACTTCCGCTGTGCCCGCGGTGCTTTCCGCGCAGCTGCGCACATACGGCCAGGACCGGCTAGTTCGCGCGGGACAAGGACGCGAAAGACCTTGACCCGCGTCGCGCGCACGGTCACCGGGTCAGTACTCGTCGTGGTAAAGGACTCGATCGCTGCCCGCCGGGGCGCCGTATTCGGTGGCGCGGCCCTTCGGTTCCTCCCACTCCTCCTGGCGTCCGAGCGGGGTCAGGTCCAGCAGGCTCGTGGTGCTGCCGAGCCCGTCCATGCCGCGTGCGTAGGTCGAGTAGGTGTGGAACACCGCGTCCCCGTCGCGCAGGAACACGCTCAGGCCGGGCAGCTCGAACGGCTGCGAGTCGCCGAGGTAGTAGCCGACGCCGGCCTCGTCGAGTTCCTGCTTGCTGCGGTAGTTGTACTCGATCGGCCGCACCGACTCGTCGTGCGTCACGTGGAAGTCGTGGTTGAACCGCGTGCCGTTCGACGAGTACCAGGGCACCGTCCAGCCCATCCGGCGCTGGAACGGTTCGATCTTCTCCCAGGGCGCGCGGGAGACCGCGACGAGGTTGGTGTCCCGGGCGCGCAGGTGCGTGAGGTCGCCGAGCTGGTCCACGAACGCCGAACAGCTCGGGCAACCGGTGTCCCACTCCGGGTCGAACATGAAGTGGTACACGACGAGCTGGCGGCGGCCGTCGAACAGGTCGGGCAATCGCAGCTCACCGTCCGGGCCGTGGAACCGGTAATCGGACTCGACCCGCACCATCGGCAACCGCCTGCGGTCGGCGTTGAGCGCGTCGCGCGCCTTCGTCGCGGCCTTCTCCTGCGCCAGCAGCCGCACGCGCGCCGCGCGCCACTGCTCCGGCGAAACGATCTCGGGCAGATTCATCGTCGCTCCCTGTCGAACAAGTGCCTACGCAGGGGGTGGACCGATGCCGGTGGCAAAACTCATCGGACCAGCCGGCCGAAGGCTTGCCGCGAAGAGCAGCATCCAGCCCCGATCAAGAACACTTGCTCCGGAGTGTAACGATGTCGTCACTTTCGGTACTCACTGGAAACAGCGCGGCGAACCGCCGTTGCCAGCGCAGGAGTGGATCGTGATTCCGGCGGTGCGAGGATCGGCACATGTTCATCCGGGAAGCAACAGCCGAGGACTGGCCGCTGATCTGGCCGTTCTTCCACCGCATCGTCGCCGCGGCCGAGACCTACACCTACCCGCCCGACATGAGCAGCGCCGAAGCCCGGCGGGCCTGGCTGAGCCCGGCCCCGGACCGCGCGACCGTCGCCGTCGCCGACGGCGGCACGATCCTGGGCAGCGCGCACATGCAGCCGAACCGGCACGGCCCCGGCTCGCACGTGGCCAACGCCAGCTACATGGTCGACCCGGACCACGCCGGACGCGGCGTGGGGCGGCGGCTGTGCGAGGAGAGCCTGGATTGGGCGCGGGCGGCCGGGTTCCGGGCGATGCAGTTCAACGCGGTCACCGAGACCAACACCGGTGCGATCCGGCTCTACGAGTCCCTCGGATTCGAGATCATCGGGACGGTGCCGGAAGCGTTCCACGATCCCGCGCGGGGTTACGTCGGCCTGCACGTGATGCACCTGCGGTTGTGAGCATCACTGCGCTGAGGTGTCCTCCGGGCGCCCCTCGCCGCGGCCGAACCTGGCCCACAGCAAGAAGAAAACGCCCAGCGCGAGCATTCCCGCGCCGGTCCACAGGTTGATCGGCAAGCCGCCCGACTTCGCCAGATCCGCCGGACCGTCGAACAACCCGGCCACGCCGAGCGCGATGCCGTAGATCACGAACACCGCGCCGATCAGCACCCGCAGGTCGAAGATCCGCCGCTTCGGCATCGCACACCTCCGCTTCAGTAGACGAGCACCAGGCCGACCGACATCAGCACGACCAGCCCCAGCGCCAGCGAGGCCAGCACGGCCGGGGACTGCCACCACACCGCGCGCTCCCGCGGCCGCCGGTCCCGCAACGCCCACACCAGACCGGTCAGCTCGCTGTCCGGTTTCGGCCGGGTGACCAGCGAGACCAGCACCATCACCGCAGCGTCGACCACGAACGCCGCGATGGCGCTGTAGAAGTTGACCATCTGCGCGTTGATGGTCTCGCCGCTCGGATCCAGCACCCCGCCCGGGTAGAAGTACGGGATGGAGTAAGCCGTCCAGTGCATCCCGGCCGCGGCCGCCGTGCCGGTCACGATGCCCCAGAACGCCGCCCACGGAGTGGTTCGCTTCCAGAACAACCCGATGATGAACGTCGCGAACAGCGGCGAGTTGAAGTACGAGAAAAGCAGCTGGATGTAGTCCTGGATGTTGCTGTAACCGGCGGCGATGAACGCGGTGCCCACGCTCACCGCGATGCCGATGACCGTGACGATCCGCCCGACCTTGAGGTAGTAACCGTCGTCGCGCCCGCGCACCACGTACGGCTTCCACAGGTCATAGGTGAACACCGCGTTGAACCCGCTCACGTTCGCGGCCATGCCCGCCATGAACGCCGCGAGCAGCCCGGTCAGCGCGACGCCGAGCACCCCGTTCGGCAGCAGCCGCCCCATCAGCTCCGGGATGGCGTCGTTGTAGGACGGGCCGCCGGGTTCGCCCAGCTTCGGCACCAGCACCAGCGCGATCATGCCGGGCACGACCGTCAGCAGCGGGAAGAACATCTTCGGGAAGGCGCCGATGATCGGAGTGCGCCGGGCCGCGGAGAGGTCCTTGGCCGACAGCGTCCGCTGCACCTCCGCGAAGTTCGTGGCCCAATAGCCGAACGAGAGCACGAAGCCCTCCCCCATCGCCAGCCCGACCCAATCGCCGAGCGGGTTGGTCCACGAGCCGACCCCGGTGCCTTCCCAGGTGCGGAACAGCGCCGGGTCGGCGATCCGGTCGTAGAGCCCGTCGAACCCGCCGACCTGGTGCAGCCCGATGACCACGATCGGCAGCAGCCCCGCCAAGATGATGAAGAACTGCAGCACCTCGGTGTAGATCGCGCTGAACAGCCCGCCGAGGGTGATGTAGGTGAGCACGAACGCCGCGGACACCACGATCGAGATCCACAGCTGCCAGCCGAGCAGGCTGCGGATCACCAGTGCCAGCGCGAACAGGTTCACCCCGGCGATCAGCACCTGGGCGATCGCGAAGATCACCGCGTTGAGCAGGTGCGTCGGCCGGTTGAACCGCCTGCGCAGGTATTCCGGGACGCTGTGCACGCCGGTGTCGTAGTAGAACGGCATCAGCACGACGCCGAGCACCACCATCGCCGGGATCGCGCCGAGCCAGTAGAAGTGCACCGCCGCGACGCCGTACTCGGCGCCGTTGGCCGCGTTGCCGAGGATCTCCAGCGCGCCGAGGTTCGCCGAGACGAACGCCAGCCCGGTGATCCACGCGGGCAGCGACCGCCCGGACAGGAAGAAGTCCGAGCTGGTGCGCACCGCGCGCCGCGCCAGCACGCCGATCACCACGACGATGCCGAAGTAGAAGATCAGGATGCCCCAGTCGAGGGCATTGAGCTGCAGCGTCCCGGCCGCCGCGGCGGATAACGCTGCGGTGCTCACCGCCGCTCCGGCTGCGGCGCGATCTCCACCTGCACCACCAGATCCGCCCGGTGCTTGCCTTCCTGGACGAGTTCGGCGTTGCGCTGATCGACGGCCATGGCCCATTCCTCGGCTTCGTCCGGGGCCATGCCGAACAGCACGTGCCGGGCGATGAGGCCGTTCAGCCGCGTCTCCTCATCCATCTCCGCATACCAGACCTCGTCGCACAGTGCGGGAATCTCCGACCACGGGGAGCTGTCGACCAGCAAGTAGTTGCCTTCGACGACGACCAGCTGCGCGGAGTCCGGGATCGGGATGCTGCCCGCGATGGGCTCTTCGAGGGAGCGGTCGAACGTCGGCGCGTAGACGGTGCCCGGTTCGGTGCGGACCCGCCGCAGCAGCGAGACGAAACCCGCGCCGTCGAAGGTGTCGATCGCGCCTTTGCGCTCGCGGCTGCCGAGCCGCTCCAGCTCGGTGTTGGACAGGTGGAACCCGTCCATCGGCAGGTAGGCGGCGACCGGCCCGAGCTCGGCGACGACCCGCTGCGCCAGCGTCGACTTGCCGGCGCCGGGCGGACCGGCCACGCCCACGATCCGCCGCTCGCCCGCACCGGCCAGTTCCACCGCGCGCTGCAGCGCGGCCTGCTCCCCCGCGCTCATCGCAGACCCGCCGCGCGCAGCTTGTTGGCCATGAACTCGCGCGCGTGCTCGGCCAGGTCCGCGCTGTCGGACCACAGGTTCCGCCAGATCGCCAGGTCGTGCGACAGGCCCGGCGCCACCACCGCGGAGGAGAAGCTTTCGAACGTGATCGGCCCGGTGTAGCCGATGTCGGCCAGCGCGTGGAAGAACGCGGTGAAGTCCAGATGCCCGGAGCCGAGGTAGCCGCGGTGGTTCTCCCCGATGTGCACGTACCCGAGGCGGTCCCCGGCCCGTCGCACCGGCCGCGACAGATCGTCCTCTTCGATGTTCATGTGGTAGGTGTCCAGGTGCAGCTTGAGGTTGTCCGCACCCACCTCGTCGAGCAGCGCGAGGCCCTGCTCGGCGGTGTTGACCACGTTGCTCTCGTAGCGGTTGACCACTTCGAGCCCGAGCGTGATCCCGGCGTCCGCGGCGACTCCGGCGACCCTGCCGAGCCCGGCCACGGCGTGCTCGCGCCCGCGCGGATCCAGCGGCCGGTCGTACTTGCCGAGCGCGCTGTAGAGGGCACCGGCGAAGTACTCCGCGCCGAGATCGCCCGCGATGCGCACGGAATCGGTCAGCAGCCGCTCGCCGCGCGCGGAGACCTCCGGGTCCGGCGAGGAGATGTCCGCGTCGAACGCCAGCCCGCGGGAGCACACCAGCGCCAGCCCGGTCTGCTCGGCGGCCTGCCTGGTGCGCACGACATCGAGGGATTCGGTGTCGTGCAAGGAGATTTCCAGCAGGTCGTAGCGGGCGCGCGCGGTGGAGCGGATCGCGCCGAGCAGCGACTCGGGATCGGTGCCGCCCGCCCACACCAGCGCATGAACGCCGAGCGGGTTGCGGGGTGGTTCGGTCACGTTCGCCTCCTGCGGTCGGCGGTCCCGGGTCGCGGCCGGTCCCGGTCGAGGCAGAACCTAAACGACTTATGACTGATATTCAAGCAAAAGAAGCGCGTTCGGTGCGTTAAGCTCCGGCTGCCGGACAACCGGGTCAGCAGCGGAAGGAGGCCGGATGCCGCGCACCATCGATCGCGCCGCCGCTTCCGGGCCCGGCGCGATCCTGCACCTGATCCGCACCGACGCGGCCAGCACCCGCGCGCAGCTCATGCGCCGCACCGGCCTTTCCCGCTCGACCGTGGCGCAACGGCTCGACGCGCTGGTGCGCGCCGGCTACATCCGGGAGGTCACCGCCGAGGAGTCCACGGGCGGGCGCCCGGCCGGGATGTTCCGGCTCAACCGCTACGGCGGTGTGCTGCTCGCCGCCGCGATCGGCGGGCGGAGGCTGCACACCGCGATCACCGACCTCGCAGCAGCGCCGCTGGCCACGCGCACGGCGCAGCGGGACGTGGGCGAAGGACCGGAGCCGGTGCTCGGGACGGTCGCGGAGCAGTTCCGGGAGATGCTGGGCGAACTCGGCCACGGCGGCGACGCGGTGCGGGGCATCGGCATCGGGGTGCCCGGGCCGGTCGAGTTCGCGGCGGGGCGCGTGGTGTCCCCGCCGATCATGACCGGCTGGGACGGCTACCAGGTGTCGCGGTTCTTCGCCCCCGAGTACGACTGCCCTGTCACCGTGGACAACGACGTGAACTGCATGGCGCTCGGCGAGCACCGCCTGAGCTGGCCCGGCGAACCGCACCTGCTGATGATCAAGGCGAGCACCGGCATCGGCTCCGGCCTGGTGCTCGGGGGTGCGGTGCACCGCGGTGCGCAGGGCTCGGCAGGCGACCTCGGGCACACCCCGGCGCGCGAGCCCGGTTCGGCGCCGTGCCGGTGCGGGAACCGAGGTTGCGTCGAGGCTTACGCGGGCGGCTGGGCGCTGGTGCGCGACCTGCGCGAACTCGGCAAGGACGTGCACACCGCGGAGGACGTCGCCGCGCTGGCCCGCACCGGCGACCTCGAAGCGCGGCAGGCGATCCGGACCGCGGGCCGGGTGCTGGGGCAAGCCGTCGCCGACGCGGTGAACCTGCTGAACCCGTCGGTCGTCGCGATCGGCGGCGCGCTGGCCGAGGCCGAGGAGCACCTGCTGGCCGGCGTCCGCGAGGTCGTCCACCAGTGCGCCACCCCGCTGGCCACGCGCGACCTGCGGATCGTGCGCGGGCCGCTGGGCGGGGACGCCGGCATCGCCGGCACCGGCTGCATGATCGCCGACGAGCTGTTCTCCCGGGAGTCGGTCGACCGGGTCGTGCTCGGCTGAGATGCTCTGCGCCTGATCGGACGCCGCGGGTGCACGCGCCGGCACCGGGACCGACCACAGCGGACGGAACTAGCAGCACCGCTGCGATGGCGTCCGGTACCGAGCTTGGTCGCCGGGTATCCAAGTCTTTTGTGGACTCACCCGGAACTGCTGTTTCCCAGTGCCCGCGGCGCCCGCATAAGGTCGCTCGCGGAGTCGGAAAAGCGGCTCTGATCAGCATTGACGCCTGAAGGGAGCGGCTATGGCCGAGCGGGATCTGCAAGGCAAAGTAGCGCTGATCGGCGGCGGCGCCAAGAACCTCGGCAGCCTGGTGGCGACCACGCTGGCCGCCGCGGGCGCGCGGATCGTCGTGCACTACCACAGCGAATCCTCCGCCGACGACGCGGAAAAGACCGTGCAGGCGGTCAAGAACGCCGGGACCGACGCGGTCGCCGTGCAGGGTGACCTGACTCGGGTCAGCGAGGTGCGGCGGTTGTTCGACACCGCGGTGGACGCCTTCGGCGGCGTCGACGTCGCGGTGAACACGACCGGGATGGTGCTGCGCAAGCCGATCCTGGAGACCAGCGAAGAAGAGTACGACCGGATGTTCGGCATCAACGCCAAGGCGGCGTACTTCTTCATCCAGGAAGCCGGGCGCCGGATCAACGACAACGGCAAGATCATCAGCCTGGGGACTTCGCTGCTGGCGGCGTTCACCGACGGCTACTCCACCTACGCGGGCGGGAAGGCTCCGCTGGAGCACTTCACCCGCGCGGCCGCCAAGGAGTTCGCCGACCGGGGCATCTCGGTGAACACCGTGGCTCCCGGGCCGATGGACACCCCGTTCTTCTACCCGCAGGAAACGCCGGAGCGGGTCGAGTTCCACAAGTCGCAGGGGCTCGGCAACCAGCTCACCCAGATCGAGGACATCGCCCCGATCATCGAGTTCCTGGCCACCGAGGGCTGGTGGTTCACCGGCCAGACGCTGTTCCCCAACGGCGGCTACACCACTCGGTGAGCTCGCGAGCGGGGCGGCGGATGTTCGGGGAGCCACCCGCCGCCCCGCGTTTCGCGGCCGGGATGATGGTCCGGCGCGGCGAAAGGGGGAAGCACCGGTGGACCTGCACAAGCTGGAACATCTCGTTGCGGTCGCGGAGGAAGGCGGTTTCACCCGCGCCGCCGCGAAGCTGCACATCTCCCAGCAGGCGCTGTCCACCTCGATCCGCGCCCTGGAACGCGAAGTCGGGGTCGATCTGCTGAGCCGGAACCACGGCGGAGTCACGGTGCTGCCCGCCGGACAGGCGTTGCTCGACGACGCGCGGGTGCTGCGCGGCGTGGCGCGTTCGGCGCTGCAGCGCGCCCGGCGCATCGGCCGCGGCGAGACCGAACTGCTGCGCATCGGGCACACCCCGGCCGTCACCGGCGACGAGATCACCGCCCTGCTGCGCAGGGCGCACGACGCCAGACCCGAGTTGGGCACGCAGGTCAACCAGCGCTATCCGGAGGAGTTGACCGGCAACTTGCTCGCGGGCGAGCTCGATCTGGGACTGTGCCGGGCGATGATTCCGGCGCACGGGCTCACGCGCACCACTCTCATCCAGCAGCGGCTGCACCTTGCCGTGGACGCGGGGCACCGCTTCGCCGGGCGCGAGCGGGTCGAGCTGTCCGAGCTAGACGCGGAACAGATCGTGGTGTGGGGCCGTCCCGGGCAGTCCGCGTACACGGATCTGCTGATCGAGCACTGCAGGCGGGCCGGTTTCGAACCCCGGATGCATCGAAACCCGATCCAGGGCACGCCGCCGGTGACCGCCGTGCTCGGCACCGACCACGTCGCGTTCGTCACCGCACCGCTGGGATCGGCCGCGGACGGGCAGGTCCGGGTGGTCGAGGTGCAGCCCGCCGCGCACGTGCCGGTGCAGGCGATTTGGCCGCAGCACACCTCTTCCGACGCCCGCGACGCCTTCCTCGACGCTTTCGCCGAGTGACCCGCCGTCCTTTCCGGACTGATCGGGCTCTTCCGGAACGGCGGGAACTTCACCCCGACAACTCGGCCGACGGAGCTCTTCACGTGCGGGCCGCGACGACGGTGCGGGAGTCCCTCACCCCGGAAGTCGCGGGGGGATCCCGGCGTCGTGGGAGTGGATCCACGACAGCATCGCGGGCAGTTCTGAGTTCAGGGCGCGGTCGCGGGCTTCGCGGCGCGGACCGTCCGGCAGGTGCAGCAGCTCCGAGGCGACCCACGAGCTGCGTTGCACATTGCGGGTGCGCGCACGGCGAACCCGTTCGTAGGCGGCCAGCGCCGCGGTCCGGTCGGTGTGCCCGGCGAGCAGGTCGGCGAGCGCGATCGCGTCCTCGATCGTCTGGTTCGCGCCCTGCCCGTGGTGCGGCAGCATCGCGTGCGCCGCATCGCCGAGCAGCGTGATCCGGCCGCGGCTCCACCGCCCCAGCGGTTCTTGCCCGAACAGCGCCCAGCGCTGGTGCAGCGTGGTGGCGGTGACCATCTCGACGACACCGGGGTGCCAGCCCGCGAAGAACTCGGCGATCTCCGCTCGGGACGTGGCCATGGTCCAGGTCGGCGAGGTCCACTCGTGCGGCGCGTCCACCACGGCGAGGAAGTTGACCACGGAACCGTCGCCGATCGGGTAGTGCAGCACGTGCGCGCCCGGTCCGGTCCAGTACTGGATCGCGCCCGGGTCCGGCAGCTGCGGCATCTCCGAAACCGGGATGAGACCGCGGAATCCGCTGGTGCCGGAGTAGACGGCCGGGTCCTCGGTGGTCACGAGACTCCGCACCTGCGAGTGCACGCCGTCCGCTCCGACGACCAGGTCCGCCTCGGACGTGCTGCCGTCGGCGAAGGTCAACCCGACCTTGTCGGCGCCCGGCGTCAGCTCGGTGATCCGGCTGCCCAGCCGCACCTGCTGCGGCCCGCAGGCTCCGGCGAGAACGCGCTGCAGGTCGGCGCGGTGGATCCCGTAGAAGGGCGCGCCGAAGCGGCGTTCGTAATCCTTCCCCGCCGGATGCGCGGCCAGCCGCCTGCCGTCCTGCCAGTGCCGGTAGATCAGCTCGGTCGGTTCCGCCGAGCACTCCGCGAGCTGATCGCCCACGCCGAGCCGCCGCAGCAGCTTCGTCCCGTTCGCCGACAACGCGACCGCGGCGCCGACTTCGCGCAGCTCGGGCGCCTGCTCGTGCACCTCGGCGCGGATTCCGCGCCCGCGCAGCGCCATGGCCAGGGTCAGGCCGCCGATGCCGCCTCCGACGATGGCCACCTGCGGCTCGTGCTCCGTCACCTCGACCTCCCTGATCTTGTACCGACCGGTACATCGACAGGGCCGACAGTAGATGTACCGATCGGTACGGTCAAGGTCCGGCTCCGCTCCCCGAACAGCAGGATCGATCCGGGTCGGCGGACCGTTCGCCCGCTCTCACCGGTCGAGCGGTCCGCTCACTCCGCACGAGCCCCCGGCGGGTGCGCTGGAAGACCCAGAGGCGCAGCAGCGCGAATCGGCTGACGCCGCCGAACACGCTCATCGCGGCGACGCTGCCGGGATCGTCGTCGGCCAGATGCAGCAGGGCCAGCGCAACTGTGCTGGACACGCAATAGAAAGCGAGCGTCGCCGCGCTCTGCAGGTGCAGCCGCAGCCTGTGCACCGGCATACCGGTGAACACCATGCGGCGGTGCACCGCGGTGGACCCGAGCGTCGTGAGCAGCAGCGACAGCAGGTTCGCGGGTCCGGTGTCGAGGATGTTGCGCAGCAACAGGTACAGCACCGCGTTGATCCCGGTGGTCAGGCCGCCGACCCCGGTGAACAGCACGGCCTGCGCCACCGCACCGCGCCGCTTCGGCGCGGTGCGCCGCAGCCGGACCATCCACTGCGGACACCAGCCGTCGGTCAACGCGAAAGCCTCCCCCGTCTTCATCCGACCCGCCGTTCGCACCGCCGGTCGTCGCATCTCGACACTAGATCGGGAGTGCGCTAGACCCCTGGACAGAAGCCGGGCACGAGCTGGGTACCGACGTGTAGCCCGAGCAGGGCGATGACCTGCGACGATTCGGGCGAATCCGGCTGGGTCCGCGCCGCCGGAGGGAACATCCGCTCGGGAAATCCCTCGTGAGACGTTGCGCACCAAGATCGTCCACCAGGCCCGGCGGGCGGCGGCGAGGTGCGACGACCGGGGACGATCTCAGGTAGGAGTGGACGGAGCGGGCGCGTGAGCGCCGACCGGAGATCGTGCGAGGAGGCCGCCATGACCACGTCAAGTGCCGAGGAGTTCCACAGCACGGCGCTGACGCTCGACGAGAAGATCGCGCTGCTGGACGGCTCGGACTTCTGGCACACCGAATCACTCCCCCGCCTCGGCATCCCGTCGATCACGCTCACCGACGGCCCGCACGGCCTGCGCAAGCAGCCCGAAGGCGGCGACCACCTGGGCATCGGCGACAGCGTGCCCGCCACCTGCTTCCCCACCGCGGCCGCGCTGGCCTGCTCCTGGGACGTGGACCTGCTCGGCCGGGTAGGTGCGGCGCTGGGCCGGGAATGCCGCGCCGAAGGGGTTTCGGTGCTGCTCGGCCCGGGCGTGAACATGAAGCGGACGCCGTTGTGCGGGCGGAACTTCGAGTACTTCGCCGAGGATCCGCTGCTGGCCGGGCACCTGGCGGCCGCCCTGGTCGAAGGCGTGCAGGCGCAGGGCGTGGGCACCTCGCTGAAGCACTTCGCGGTGAACAACCAGGAGACCGAGCGGATGTCGATCTCCGCGGAGGTCGACGAGCGCACCCTGCGCGAGATCTACCTCACCGCGTTCGAGCACGTGGTCACCACGGCCCGCCCGTGGACGGTGATGTCCTCCTACAACCGGATCAACGGCGTCTACGCCTCCGAGAACCGGTGGCTGCTGACCGACCTGCTGCGCGGCGAGTGGGGATTCGACGGGCTCGTGGTCTCCGACTGGGGCGCGGTCAGCAGCCGCGACGACGCGCTGCGGGCCGGACTCGACCTGGAAATGCCGACTTCCGGCGGACTGGGCGGCGCGGTGGTGCGCAACGCCTACGAGGCGGGCACTGTCAGCGAGGACGAGATCGACCTCGCCGTGCAGCGCCTGCTACGGCTCGTCGAGCGCACGCGACCGGCGCTGCGCGAGGGCGGCGAGTACGACTCCGGCGAACACCACGCCTTGGCCCGGGAAGCCGCCGCGGGCAGCGCCGTGCTGCTCAAGAACGACGACGGAATCCTTCCGCTGCAAGGTGATTCCACGGTCGCGGTGCTCGGCGAACTGGCCCGGGCGCCGCGCTACCAGGGCGCCGGGAGCTCCCAGGTGGTGCCGACCCGGCTGGACGACGCGCTCAGCGCACTGCGCGCGGCGCTGCCCGGCGAGGTGCCGTTCGCACCCGGCTATTCCGTCGATTCCGGCAGCTCCGACGGCATCGCCGAGGCGGTCGAGGTGGCCGCGCGCGCCGATGTCGCCGTGCTGTTCCTCGGCCTGCCGCCGGACGCGGAGTCCGAAGGCTTCGACCGCGATCACCTGGACCTGCCAGCCGAGCAGCTCGAACTGCTGCACGCGGTAGCCGAGGTGCAGGAGCGGATCGTGGTGGTGCTCGCAGGCGGCTCGGTCGTGACGGTCGATCCGTGGCAGCAGCACGCCAAGGCGCTGCTGCACGGCTGGCTGCCCGGCCAAGCGGGCGGTGCCGCGCTGGCCGACGTGCTCACCGGCGCGGTCACCCCGTCCGGCAAGCTCGCCGAGACGATCCCGGTGCGCTACGCCGACACTCCCGCGTTCGGCAACTTCCCCGGAGAGTTCGACGCGGTCCGCTACGGCGAGGGGCCGCTGATCGGCTACCGCTGGTACGACGCGCGCGGGCTCGACGTGAGCTACCCGTTCGGCCACGGCCTGTCCTACACCTCGTTCGAATACCGCGACCTGGACGTGCGGATCCTCGACGACGGTCCGGAACCGAGCGTGCGCGTGGAGTTCACCGTCGCCAACACCGGCGGCCGGGCGGGCTCCGAGGTCGCCCAGCTCTACGTCGGCGACCCGGTCTCCGCCGCGCAGCGGCCGGAGCAGGAGCTCAAGGCGTTCCGCAAGGTCGCGTTGGAACCCGGTGCGAGCCAACGGGTTTCGCTCGAACTCGGCAGCCGCGCGTTCGCCTACTGGCACACCTCGATGGGCCGGTGGGTCGTGGAAGGCGGCGAGTTCGTGCTGCACGCGGGCACTTCCTCCCGGGACATCCGGCTGCGCACGACCATCGAGTTGACCGGCGAAACCGTGCGGGGCGTGCCGACTCCGGGCTCGGAGCTCGGCACCTGGCTGGACCACCCGGTGCTCGGCCCGCGGCTGCTGTCCGCGCTGGGCGGCGGCGGAATGATGGGCGAGCTGGTCTCCGATCCGCAGCTGATCAAGCTCGTGCGGGCGATCCCGGCCGAGCGGATGACCCGCTTCCCGGGAGTTCCCGTCACCGCGGAGATGTTGCACGAGTGGTCGGCCGAGGCGCGCAGTTCCCCGGCGTGACGGGGAACTCTTCCGGGCGGCCCGCTGCGAAGATCGGCTTCCGGTGGCTGCACACTGGGTGGCGTGGAGGAGAAGTTGGACAATGCGCGCCCACAGCTGACCGCGGCCGTGTGCGCCCACGTGGGAATCGGAGCCGACGACTCGGTGGCGCGGGCCGCCCGGGACCGGCTGGGCAATGCGCTGGCGAACTACCGGCGGCGCGCCTCGAACGGCCAGCACGGCCAGCCGATGGAGGACCGCCTGCTGCCCGGCGACGGGGATTTCAAGCTCAGCTGAGCGAGCGGCGCGCTGCCGCGGGTTCTGCTTGAGAAGTAGCGGCAACCGCTTGCGGCGCCCGGGGACTCAGCCGGACAACCGGCGGGTTCTCAGGTGTCTATGACCCCTACCTAGGCGTCCAGCACAGCGAGCCAGCCGGCGAGCGCGCACAGCGTCACCAGCAGTACGGGCACGGTGAGCACGATGCCGGTGCGGAAGTAGCGGCCCCATCCGATCCGCACCCCGTGCCGTTCGAGCACGTGCAGCCACAGCAACGTGGCGAGGCTGCCGATCGGCGTGATCTTCGGCCCGAGGTCGGAGCCGATGACGTTGGCGTACACCATCGCCTCGTGCGCCAGGCCCGGTGCGCTGGTCGCGCCGATCGCCAGCGCGGCGATCAGGACCGTCGGCAGGTTGTTCATCACCGAAGCGAGCGCGGCCGCCACGACACCGGTGCCCACCGCCGCGGCGAGCAGCCCGTGCGCGCCGAACCAGCCGAACAGCCCGGCAAGTTCGCGGGTGAGTCCCTGGTTGCGCAGTCCGTAAACGACCAGGTACATGCCGACGCTGAACAGCACGATCTGCCACGGCGCCTCCCGGACCACCTTGCCGACCGGGATGCGCCGCGCAGCACCGGAATCGCCGAGCCCGACGGAACTGCTGGGGCTGCTGGCCGGCACCAGCCGGGATTCCGTTGCGGCGTAAGCGAATGCGGGCCACCGGGCGGCGACCGACAGCAGCACCAGCGCACCCGCTCCGATCACCGCCGACAGCGGCACCCCGAGCGGTTCGGCGGCGAAGTAACCGACCAGCAGCAGGACCAGCACCACCCAGCCTGCCCGGAAGGTGAGCCGGTCGCTGATGGCCGAAGCCGGCTCGCCCAGCGCGTCGGTGCTGTAGCGCTGCGGCACGTCGCGGCGGAAGTACCACCACAGCACCGCCAGGCTCGCGGCCACCGACACCACCCCCACCGGCAGCATCACCAGCGCGTAGCGGGTGAACCCGATGCCGAAGAAGTCCGCCGAGACGATGTTGACCAGGTTCGACACCACCAGCGGCAGGCTTCCGGTGTCGGCGACGAACCCGGTCGCCAGCGCGAACCCGAGCACCGCCCGCTGCGGGAACCGCAGCGCGTGCACCACCCGCAGCACGATCGGCGTGAGGATCAGCGCGGCGCCGTCGTTGGCGAACACCGCCGAGATCACCGCGCCCAGCAGCACGACCAGCACGAACAGCCGGCGCCCGCCGCCGCGTCCCCAGCGCGCCACGTGCAGCGCGGCCCACTCGAAGAAACCGCACTCGTCGAGCAGCAGCGACACCAGCACGATCGCGACGAACGCCAGGGTGGCGTTCCACACCAACCCGACCACCGTGGGCACGTCGGAGAAGCCGACGACGGTCGTCGCCAGTGCCACGGCAGCGCCGCCGAGCGCGCTCCAGCCGATGCCGAGCCCCTTCGGCCGCCAGATCACCAGCGCCAGCGTTCCGGCGAAGATCAGCAGCGCGGTCAGCGTCATGCCACTCCCGTGCGGGTCGTGAATCGTCCGCACGATTTTCGCCGTGCTACGGAGCCGTAGGGGCCCAGTGCCGCTCACGTCACAGCTAAAAACCGATCCGCGTACCGCCGCCCTGCTCCGCCGCGGTACCAGCGCCGCGGCGGTCTCGCCGCTTCAACGAGTCGCCCCCGGAGCAGGTTCGCCGGGATCGGCGGCTCACCGGCCGCTGCGGACCACCTCGGGCGCAGCCTCCGGCGTGGACCGGCGCAGCACGGCCGAAACCGCGCCCAGCACAAGCACGTTCAGCGCGAGACCGACCAGCCCGGAACTGACGCCGAACAGCGTCACCCCGGTCACCGCCGAAGCCAGCACCACGCACTCGCCCGCGATCACTCCGGCCAGCACCGCCCCGGCGCGCACCGGCACGCGCTCGCGCAGTGCGAGCAGGTTCGCCGGTGCCAGCTGGATCATTCCGCTGTAGGTCAGCAGGTACAGGTCCGCCATCAGCTCCGGGCGCCCGAGCGTCAAGGCCAGCACCAGCGCCGAAACAACCCCTGCGGTGACGCGGCTGGCCCGCAGCCGCGACTCCGCAGGCATCCCGCTCGGCACCAGGTTGCTCGACACCAGCGTCGCGACGCAGATCAATCCGCCGGCGGCGGGCACCATGGCGCACGCGGCACCCGCGATCAGCACGACGGCCAGCAGCCACGGCGGCAACGTCTCCCGGGCCATGCCGAGCAATGCGGCGTTGCCGTCCGCGGAACGCCCGTCCGTGACCGCGTAGAAGCCCACCAGCACCGGGATCGCCACGGCCACCGTGTACAGCGGGAGGAAGACGTGGTTGGACGCCACTGCCCGCGCCGAATTCCCGGAAAGCACCGCGGGCCAGCTCGAAGGCAGCGTCATGCAGCCGAACCCGGCGCCGCTGACCAGCACGCTGGAGACGTACCAGACCGTGCCGTACTCGCCGCCGGGCTGGATCGTGAGCAGCTCGCGCGCGCCGCCGAGCACCGAGGCGAACAGCCCGCCCTCCGGCTGCCGCGCCAGCAGCACACCGGCCCCGATGATCACCAGCGCGAGCACCATGAGCACGTCTTTGAGGTAGGAGGTCGCGGCCACGCCGTGCAATCCGGACCACACCACGAAAAGCAGCACCAGCACCATCGCCACGACGATGCTCGTCGTGCCCGTGGTCTCATCGCCGGTCATGAACGACACGATCGTGCCGAGCCCGATCAGCTGCACCTGGATGACCGGCATGAAGAACACGATCGACAGCACCGCGGTGATCCCGCCGAGCACCGGCGAGCCGAACCGGTGCCGCAGCATGTCCGGGTTGGTTCGATAGCCGTGCCGCTTGCCCAGCCGCCACACCAGCGGCCCGACCAGGAACATCCCGACGTAGCCGATCACCAGGTACGACGGCATGTACATCGCGGCGACACCGCCGCCGAGCACCACCCCGGAGATGCCGAGGAACGTGAACGTCGTGAAGATCTCCCCGGCCTGCAGGAAGAACGTCGCCACGGCCCCGAACCGGCGCCCGCCGACCGTCCAGGACGACAGGTCGAACCCGCCGCCGCGCCTGCCCAGCAGGCCGATGACCGCAATGAGCAACAGTCCGGCCAGCGCGGTGACGATCATGCGCCGTCCTCCGCATCCGGCGCCAGCCGCCCGGACCGCTCGTCGCGGCGCAGCACGAACGCGAGGATCAGGCTGGTCAGCACGCACCAGGCGCACACCCACACCAGCACCGGCGGCAGGCCGAACCACGGGGTTGCGCTGTTGACGAACGGGAAGAACGGGGTGCCCAGCAGTGCGATCACCGGCAGCACGAGCAGGGCGTGGAAGGGCTTCACCGGCGTCCGCCCGCCGTGCGCTCGCGCCGCCTCGTCACCGTTGCCATGCCACGCCTCCCAACCGCCGCCGGAGTCCCGGCAGCGCACGATGCCGTGGCAACGCTAAGAATCCGCACCTCGGATGGCAACGGTCCGCGCCCGTAACCCCCGGCACGCCACACTCCGCCACCCCGCGGACACCCGCCGTCTCCCCCACTGCCGAACCGAGCGAACGGACCGTTTGACCAATCTAGTGGGACGAACAGGCCGTTCACTCGGCTCAACCTGCCCAGTTGGGGTGGCGCGTCGGGGTGTC
Source organism: Saccharopolyspora galaxeae (assembly GCF_016526145.1). Taxonomy (GTDB): domain Bacteria; phylum Actinomycetota; class Actinomycetes; order Mycobacteriales; family Pseudonocardiaceae; genus Saccharopolyspora_C; species Saccharopolyspora_C galaxeae. The sequence goes on along the minus strand of NZ_JADDUE010000010.1, from coordinate 75,778 downwards.
AGCACGGGGTGCCTATGCGCGGTGGACCGTGAGCGAACGGACCGTTGGTCCCAATAGATTGGACGAGCAGGCCGTTCACTCGGAACCGGCGGGGAATCGCTCACTTGAGCAAGAAGCCGCGGTAGTCGTCGGCGGCGACCTGTTCGCAGGTGTCCTCGTAGGTGGCGAACCCGCCCGCGTAGGGCATGAAGACCCGCTCCTTGCCGGGGATGTTCGCTCCGAGGTACCAGGAATTGCCGCGCGGGAACAGGGTTCCGTCCGCCACCTCGTTGACGTGCGCGACCCACTCGTCCTCGGCCGCAGCGGTGGCCTCGATCGACTCGTAGCCGCCCGCTCGGACGTGCTCGATGCAGCGCGCGGTCCACTCCACGTGCTGCTCGATGGAAGTGATCATGTTCGTGAGCACCGAAGGGCTTCCCGGCCCGGCCAGCAGGAACATGTTCGGGAACCCGGCCACGCCCAGCCCGAGGTAGGTGCGCGGACCCGCCGACCACTTCGCCGCCAGCTCCGCGCCATCCCGCCCGCGGACGTCGATCCTGGTCAGCGCACCGGTCATCGCGTCGAAACCGGTCGCCAGCACCAGCGAGTCGAACTCGTGCGCACCGCCCGCGGTGCGCACCCCGCGCTCGGTGATCGCCCGCAGCGGCTCCGCCCGCGAGTCCACAAGGGACACGTTGTCCCGGTTGAACGTTTCGAGGTAGTCGATGTCCACGCAGATCCGCTTGGTGCCCAACGGATAGCTGCGCGGGGTCAGCGCTTCGGCGACGTCCGGGTCGTCGACCCGTTCGCGGGTCTTCTCCCGCACGAACTCCGCCGCGGTCTCGTTCGCCGCCGCGTCGCTGGCCAGGTCCGCGTAGGCGCCGAGCAGCATCGGACCGCCGATCTCCCAACGCCGCTCGTACTCCGCGCGCCGGGCCTGCTCGTCGACTTCGAGGGCGCACGTCGCGGTGTCCTCGCGCACCATGCCCGCTTGCGAGCGCCGCGCCAGCCGCCTGCGCTCGCGGTAGTTCTTCTTGATCTCGCGCTGCACCTCCGGTTCGAGCGGGTGGTTGCGCGCGGGCACCGTGTAAGCGGGGGTGCGCTGGAAGACGGTGAGCTGCGCGGCCTGCTCGCTGAGCACGGGAATGCTCTGCACCGCCGAAGAACCGGTGCCGATGATGCCGACCCGCTGCCCGGTGAAGTCGATCTCGCGGTGCGGCCACCGGCCGGTGTAGTAGACCGGTCCCGCGAACTCGTCGAGACCGGGGATGTCCGGGATCTGCGGGACCGACAGGCAGCCGGTCGCCATCACGCAGAACGTGGCGCGCACCGGATCGCCCTGCTCGGGATCGCCCTGCTCCGGATACACCGTCCACGTCGCGCTCGGCTCGTCGTAGTGCGCGGCCGCCACCCGGGTGTCGAACACGATGTCCCGGCGCAGGTCGAAGCGTTCGGCGACGTGCCGCAGGTATTCGAGGATCTCCGGCTGCGCGGGATAGCGCTCCTGCCAGTTCCACTCCTGCTCCAGTTCCGGGGAGAACGAGTAGGAGTAGTCCATGCTCTCGACGTCGCAGCGCGCTCCCGGATAGCGGTTCCAGTACCAGGTTCCTCCGACGTCGGAACCCGCCTCGTAGATCCGGGCGCGCAGGCCCGACTCGCGGAGCTTGTGCAGCATGTACAGCCCGGTGAAGCCGGCTCCGACGATCACGGCGTCGAGCCGCTCGGTGGCGCGCGGTGACGTGTTCGCCATGCGGGGCACCCGCTTTCTCGAGAGGCAGCCAGGACCAGAAGACCACGACGCGCCGCGAATGTGATCGACGCCACCGCCACCGTGCAGCGACGCCGATCGGAAAGTCAACGTTGACCGTTATATTGATCGTCATGATTACTCGTCCGGCGCAGTGCCCGCGGCTGCGCCCTGAGCGGTGAATCCGCTGCCGGAAACGCAAAAAGGGCCCGCGATCAGCGGCTGATCGCGGGCCCCGCGGCGATGTTCGTCAGGTCTTGTCGGCGGCCTTCTCGGCCGCCTTCTCCGCGCGCCACTGCTCGTCGGTCTTGCCTTCCCGCCAGTAGCCGGAGATCGACAGCCGCTCCTTGCCCACCCCGCACTCGTTGAGCAGGTAGCGGCGCAGCACGCGCACGAACCCCGCCTCACCGTGCACGAACGCCTGCACCTCCCCGGCCGGGAACTCGGCGGTCTGCACCGCGTCCACCAGGTCCTCGCCCGCCGAGCGGTACAGCCAGCGGACCTGGGCGTCGGCCTTGGTGGCCAACGTCTGCTGCTCCGCGGCGTTGTCGACCAGCAGGAACACCCGCGCGGTCGCGCCGGGCGGCATCGCTTCGAGGGAAGCCGCGATCGCGGGCAGCGCGCTCTCGTCGCCGACCAGCAGGTGCCAACCGGCCGCCGGGTCCGGCGCGTAGGCCCCGCCCGGTCCGGACAGCAGCAGCTCGTCGCCGATCTGCGCGTTCGCCGCCCACGGCCCGGCCAGCCCGCTGTCGCCGTGGTGCACGAAGTCGAGTGCGAGCTCACCGGCCTGCTCGTCGTAGTGGCGCACGGTGTAGCTGCGCATCGCAGGCCAGTGCTCGCGCGGCATCTCAGCGCGGATCACGCCCATGTCCAGCGGCTGCGGATAGATCACGTCCGGGCGCGGGAACAGCACCTTCACGTAGGCGTCGGTGAACTCGTTGGGCTCGAAGTTCGCCAGTCCGTCCCCGCCGGCGACGATCCGGATCATGTGCGGCGTGAGTTGTTCCTTGCGCAGCACGCGCAGCCGGGTCACCGGCCGGTTCTTACTGGCTTGGGTCATCAGCCCCTCCTCATCACGCGACTCTCTGAGGCAAGGCTAACCTGATCGTCGAGTGCTTTCACGTAGCGCACCCCGAAAAGATCAACGTGTCGCGATCACCGCGAACGGTCCTGTGTCCCGGCGCGCGAAACCCGGCGAGTCGAACAGCGCCGGGTCGAACCGCACATCGTAGACCTGCACGTTGGGTTGGTGCGGGAAGGCGTCGTGGGCGAGCGTGAGGTGCAGGCCATCGGGTGCGCGGCGCAGCACGAACGCATCGGGCGGAGTGAACCCGCTGCCGCGCAGCTTCGCGGTCAGCTCGGCGGAATCGCGCGCGGACGCCCAGTCCCGGATCTCCGAGGCCCGTTCCTCGTACCGCGCGAGGGGGTTGGCGTAGTGCGGAGTCTCCTGCTGGAAGCCGCGGAACGGCGCGAAGGACTTGATCGGGTGGTAGGTGCTCAGCAGCACCGTCTCCGACGGCGCGCGGTCCGTGGTTTCCAGCAATGCGCCGAGCAATTCGTCGTGCCAGGAACCGTCCGCGGCAGGGTCGGCTTGGCGCTGGGCGTTGCTGCCCGTCGGGTAGTAATCGGTGTAGGCGGGCTGGGCGGCGCTGTGCACTTCGGTGGCGAGTGCGGTCTCGACGGTGCTCACCGATCCGGCCAGTCCCAGCAGGACCGCCAGCGCTACCGCCTGCGCACGGAACCGCTCGGGCAGCCGCGACCTGGCCCAGCGGAACAGTTCCAGCAGGCCGAGCACTCCGGCCACCGCCAGCAGGACGTTGAACGCCGTGGTCACCCGGAACGCCAGCAACGTGGTGTGCGCGGCGATCGCCAGTGTGGACAGCCCGAACCACAGGTAGACGACACCGGTCACCACCAGCAGCGCGGCGGCCACCGCGTTGCGGCGGCACGACAGCACGAGCCAGCACAGACCGGCCAGGCAAAGCGCGCCGAACAGCGTGGGCTGCAGGAACGGGAACGGCGGCACGGACTCCGCCGGGAGGTAGTTGTTCGCCGCACCGGCGGATTCCGCGCCGCCGAGCTTGGCCAGCACGAACGGCGTCCAGACCAGCAACGCCACCAGCCCGGCCACGGCTCCGATCCCGAGCAAGCGCAGCAGCAACGGGCCGGGCCTGTTCGCTCTTCGCACGACGAGCACCGCGGCCATCGCGATCAGCAACACCGTCGAGAAGGCCAAGTAGAGCGTGTACGTGAGCGCGGTGAAGCCGAGGAACAGCCCGATTCCCGCGAGCGCGGCCCGGTGCCGGTGTTCCCGGCACCGCAGCACCCGCCACGCCGCCACCGCGACCGGCGGCAGCAACGCCGCGGACGGCCAGGCGTAGGGCTCGTCGAATCCGTGCAGGAACCCGCTCAACGTGGTGGCGATCGCCAGCAGCACGGCCACCCGCCTGCGCATCACGACGCTCCACAACGTGAACGCCGCGACCGCGGTGACCGCGATGGTCAGCAGAGCGAAAGGTTTGTAAGCAGCCCACGCCGGATTCCCGGTCAGCGCGGCGAACCGCCCGCCGAGCCAGAACCAGCCCGCCGGGTAGTACGGCGGCAGCCCGGCGTAGTTCATGTCCGAAAGCACCGGCGAGTCGGTGAGCCTGGTGAGGTATTGCAGCCGGAACGCCTGGTCCACGGACGTGCCGCCATAGAAGAGCTTCGTCGGTTCCAGCGGCCAGGCGAGAACGGTCGTGGCCAGCGCCGACAACGCGACCCACGCGGCGGGCAGCCGCAGCCGCAGCGCCTTCCTGCGCAGGCCGTCCCAGGCAGGCGCCCGGCAACCGCTGAGCACGACGGCTCCGAACAGCGCGGCCAGCAGCAACGCCGCCGTCGCGGTCGCGGCGACCTCCGGCAGCTCGGTCGGCTCGCTGAGCCCGAGCCGGGCGATCGGCAGCTGCACGGCCAAGCTCACCACCGCCGCCACCACGGCACCCGCGCCTAGTTCGGCGCCGACGCGGCCGGGCGACAATCGAAACGCCGACGGCCGCGGTTCACCCGGAATCCCCATAACTTGATCACCATATGTGATCATCACTGGGCATCAACCGCGCAAACGGCGGCACGTTTCCGCCGATCAGTCGAACCGCGGCCGGTCCGGCCGACGCTCGCCCGCTGCCCCATCCGGACCGCACGGGCCATTCGACCAATCCGGCCAGGCAAGAGATCCGTCCGCCGGCGCCTACACGCAGGCGACCAGCAGATGCCTCCGCCCGAGGGACATTTTCGAGCGAACGGACCGTTCGTCCCAATAGATCGGGCGAGGAGGCCGTTCACTCCGCCAAGATCGTGCGGGAGTCACGGCTGCAGGCCGTCGGCGAGCCGCTGGAACGCGCGCTGCAGGAAGTCGCGCAGCGTGGCGTCCGCATCGGCCTGCTGCCAGCACTGGATGGAGACCCGCAGCGCGGTGACCGCCGTCGCGGCCAGCAGCCGCACGTACTCGTCCGGACCGGTCCCGATCCGCTGCCCGAGCCCGTCGCACAGCGCCGATTCCAAGTCCCGCGATGCCAGCGCGACCCTGCTCACCAGTTCCGGATGATCGCGCAGCACCAGCGCCTGATCGCGCCAGGTCGGACCCGCCATCGCGGTGTCGAGCGCGTCGTCGAGCACCACCTGCAGCACCCGCAGCGGCGACTCGTCCGCCGGGCGGGCCACGATGCGCTCCGGGGCGCCCGCGACCGTCGCCGGGTCCCACGGGACCAGCACCTCTTCCTTCGCGGTGAAGTAGTTGAAGAAGGTGCGCGGCGAGACCTCCGCCGCCGTGCAGATGTCCTCGACGGTGACCGCGGCCGGGCCGCGTTCCCGGAACAGCTTGACCGCGGCCTGCTGCAGAGCTTGCCGGGTGGCGCGCTTCTTGCGTTCGCGCAGGCCCTCGCCGGGCGCTTCCCCGGAGGCGCGCGAGGCGCTGCTCGGCGCCGTCGTCCTGGACATCCTGGTGCTCCCCTTCACGATCCGCCGCGACCGGATGCACGCCGGGCCGTTCATGGTAGTTGCGGCCGAGCCCGCGGCTCCGGTCGCACTCACCCATACCGGACAAACAACTTGCAGGACTGCATTATTGCACCCGATGCAGATAATGCTAAGATCGGCGAAGTTCTGCACTGGGGATTCCGCCGCCGGCACCGCCGCCGAGCCGGCCTTCGCGCGCCGCCAACCGCGCGCCGTGAACGAGCACAAGGAGGAGCAGTGTCCGAGGAGCAGCCGGCGTCGCTGGCGCGCACCCTGGCGTCGGCGTTGTGGTTCCCGATCTTCTTCGTAGTCGGGTTCATGGTCTTCTACCTGCTGCCGTTCCACGCGCCCGCACCGCACGACATGCCGGTGGTCGCGGTCGGCGAGCAGACCGCAACGCAGCTGAGCGCCTCGTTCGACAAGGCCATGCCCGGCGGGGTGGACGTCAGCGCCGTGGACACCGCCGAACAGGCCCGGCAAGCGGTGACCGACCGGCAGGCGGTCGCCGCCTACGACCCCGCGACCGGCGACCTGTTCTACGGCAAGGCCAACGGCGCGGCGCTGATGCAGTTCCTGCAGAAGATGTTCGCGCCGGTCGCCGCCGCGAGCGGGCACGCGCTGTCGCTGCACGACCTGGCCCCCACCGCCGCGGGCGACGTGATGGGCACCGGGCTGTTCTACCTGCTGATGGCGATGAACATCCCGCCCTACGTCACCGTGATGGTGCTGCTGCGCGCCGAACTCACCACCCGCCAGAAGCTGCTGTCGCTGGTCGGAGTGGGCGCGTTCGCCGCGGTGTTCTGCTTCGCGTTCGGCGCGACCATCGGGGTGATCCCGCCGAATCCGCTGGTGATGCTGATCGGGTTCCTGCTGACCCAGGGCATCGCCTGGACCGCGTTCGGGCTGGTGCCGCTGGTCAAGCAGTTCATCCCGGGCGTGGCGATGACGCTGTTCGTGCTGCTGAGCATGCCCTCCAGCGGCGGGGCCATCCCGAAGGAGCTGGTGCCGACGTTCTTCCAGCACCTGCACCCGCTGCTGCCGCTCGGGCAGGCAGTCGACTCGATCCGCGGGGTGCTGTACTTCGGCGGGGCACGCGTCGCGCCCGGCGTCATCGGGCTGGCCGCGTGGTGCTTGATCGGTGTGACGCTGGTGATCTTCACGCAGCTGCGGGCGCAGCGGGCCGCGGAGAACGATCCGGAGGCGGTGGACTCCGCCGGTTCCTACGAGCACAAGGACGACAGCGGCGCGGTCGTCGACCCGTCCTTCGAGCCGCCGCTGCCCGCGCACCACCGGACGCTGGTCGGCACCATCAGCCACGCGGGCGGAGCCGCCGCGGGTTCCGCGGTGGTCACCGTGACCGACTCGGCCGGTGAGCAGATCGCGCGGGTGGACGCCGACGCCGACGGCGGCTACGAGGTGCACGACCTGCCGGACCGGTTCGTCACGGTGGTGGCCTCCGCGCCCGGCGCGGTGCCCGCGGCCGGGCGGGTCTCGGTGCCGCGCGGGCGGAAGTCCGGCTACGACTTCGTGCTGCCCGCCGCAGAACCGGCCAAGGCGGCGCGCTGAGGATCGCCGGTCCGGCTCAGCGGAGCGGTCCGCGCGGTCGCCGCCGAAAGGGCGGCCGCGCAGATCGTCGGACTGCGCTGGTCCTGCCGCCCTGGTGTTCGCCCGGTCCCGCCGGCCACCCGGGCCTGCCGGTCGTCCGGTCCTGCTGATCCGGCCGCCCCGCTGTCCCTGCTGACCCGCCGAGCCTGCGGGCCCGGACTGATCGTCAGTCCCCGGCCAGCAGGCCCGTTTCCAGGAGCGCGGCGCGCACCACCTCGGTCTCGGCCTCGTCCGCCTCGACCAGCGGCAGCCGCAGGCCGCCCGCGCGGTGCCCGAGCAGGTTCAGCGCCGCCTTCACCGGGATCGGGTTGGTGGTCACCGAAAGCGCCGAGTAGAGCGGCTTGAGCGCGGCGTCCAGCTCGGCGCGGCGCTGCGGCTCGACGATCATCTGCCGCATCTGCGGCCCGGCGACGTGGCTGGCCACCACGATGCCGCCCGCTCCGCCCATGTCGAGGGTGCGGGCGAAGGTCTCGTTGTTGCCCGCGTACACCCCGAGCCCGTCGACCAGCGCGAGGTTGTCGTCGTTGGCCTGCTTGACGTAGTCCACCCGCTCGATCTGCGCGAGCTCGGCCAGCAGGTCGTTGGGCATGTCCGTGGCGGTTCGCGACGGGATGTTGTAGAGCACCACCGGCTTGTCGGTGGCCCGCGAGACCTCGCTGAAGTGCCGCACCAGGCCGCGCCGGTTGGGGCGGTTGTAGTACGGCGTGACCGACAGGATGCCGTCGGCGCCGAGTTCGGTGACCTGCCGGGTCATCCGGCACGCCTGCGCTGTGTCGTTGGAACCGGTGGAGGCGATCACGCTGCAGCCCGCGGGGCGTTCCTGGCAGGCCAGTTCGACCATCCGCAGGTGCTCGGCGTTGGTCAGCGTCGCCGCCTCGCCGGTGGTTCCGCAGACCACGACGCCGTCCGAACCGTTGTCGACCAGGTGGTGCAGCAACGCGACGAAGGCTTCCTCGTCGACCTCGAGCTCCTCGTCGAACGGGGTGACGATCGCGGTGATCAAGGTGCCGAGCGTCGTGGTCATCTCGCTGCCTTCCTCTCGTGCTCCGCCCGCCGCGCACCGCGGGATCCGGGCGCGGGCGAACCCTCGGTGCCGATCGCCGCCCGGGCCTGCCGAGGGCACGCGGACGGCGCTTCACCAGCATGAAACATGCGGGACGCGCGTGCGCAACAGGGTTCGGCGGACTACTGCCCGCTGTCGCGGTAGATCGCCGCGTAGCGCTCGTGCTGCTCGGCGCGCAGCTTCGCCTTCGCCTCTTCGCGCGTCCGCCGGGCCGTGCCCAGCGGATATCCCTGCTTGTGCGCCCGGTGTTCGACGGTGAACTCGGCGTAGGCCAGCGAGTACCACAGCCCGAGGATCACCCCGCCCAGCAACGCCATCGCCTTGATCCACAACGGGCCGGGCATCAGCAGGAACAGCAGGCCCGGGGAGAGCTGCACGAGGCTGCGCAACGCGTGCCGCACCATCCACGTGCGGGCGCTGACGTCGTGCAACACCCACTCGGAATACCGCTGCGGCAACCGGCCGCCGTAGGCGTACCAGATCCACAGCACCGGGTTGGGCCGAACCCGCTTCGACGCACCCATCGCGCACCGCTCCCATCGCACCGGCGGGCCGAGCCCGGCAGCGCCGTCGAAGGCGCTGCCGCCGTCGAAGGCACTAATCGTTAATGCACTAATGTTCTGCGTGCGATGCTAACGTGGTGATCGGCGAGCAGGAAGGACGGTGCCGCATGGAGCAGGTCGACCTGGGCGAGGATCCCCTCGCGCTCGATCGGCAGGTCTGCTTCGCGCTGTCGGTCGCCTCCCGCAGCGTCATCGCGCTGTACCGGCCGCTGCTCGAACCGCTCAACCTGACCCATCCGCAATACCTCGTCATGCTCGCGCTGTGGGAGTCCTCCCCGCGCTCGGTCAAAGACCTCAGCAACACCTTGCAGGCCGACTCGGCAACGTTGTCCCCGCTGCTCAAGCGGCTGGAGACGGTCGGGTACCTCACCCGCAGGCGCAGCGCGGACGACGAGCGGCTGCTGACCGCGGAACTCACCGAAGCCGGGCGGGCGCTGCGCGCGAAGGCGGAGGAGATCCCGTACCGGGTGGTCGAGCAGCTCGGCATGGACGTCTCCGAGCTGGAGGCGCTGAACGGCTCCCTGCACCGGGTCATCGACGCCGCGCACCGCAGCCGAGCAGTGTGAGCCGCGTCGGAGTCGGGCCGATCGACGGCGCCCCGGCTATATGCTCGGCCGGATGAACGCGCCGACTCCCTTGCCGAAGGCCGAACTGCACGTGCACATCGAGGGCACCCTCGAACCGGAGATGGTCTTCGAGCTGGCGCGGCGCAACGACATCGCGCTGCCGCACTCCTCGGTCGAGCAGCTGCGCGCGAAGTACCGCTTCAGCGATCTCCAGTCGTTCCTGGACATCTACTACGCGAACATGGCGGTGCTGCGCACCGAAGCCGACTTCCGCGATCTGGCGGCGGCCTACCTGCGCCGATGCGCCGAAGATGGGGTGCGGCACGCCGAGATCTTCTTCGATCCGCAGGCGCACACCAAACGGGGCGTGCCGGTGCGCACCGTGATCGAAGGGCTCACCGGCGCCATCGCCGACAGCGACGTGTCCGCCGAGTTGATCCTGTGCTTCCTGCGCGACGAGTCCGCCGAGTCGGCCGAGCAGGTGCTGCGCGCGGCCGAGCCCCACCTGGACCGGATCATCGGCGTGGGGCTGGACTCGGCCGAGGTCGGGCACCCGCCGTCGAAGTTCACCGAGGTCTTCCGCCGCGCCCGCGCGCTCGGGCTGCGCGCGGTCGCGCACGCGGGCGAGGAAGGCCCGCCGGGGTACGTGACCGAAGCGCTGGACCTGCTCGGTGCCGAGCGCATCGACCACGGCATCCGCGCGCTGGAAGATCCGGAGCTGGTGGCGCGGCTGCGGCGGGACCGGGTGCCGCTGACGGTGTGCCCGCTGTCGAACGTCCGGCTCGGCTGCTTCCCCGGCCTGGAGGTGCACACCTTGCCGCGGCTGCTGGCCGAGGACCTGCTGGTGACGATCAACTCGGACGACCCGGCGTACTTCGGCGGTCACGTCGGGGAGAACTTCGCCGCGGTGCAGCGGGAATTGGGCGTGGACGGCGAGCAGCTGCGCGGGCTGGCCGCGAACTCGTTCACCGCGTCCTTCCTCGACGAGCCGCGCAAAGCCGCATACCTGGCCGAGGTCGCCGCCTGCTCAGTGGAGTGACCGGGCCGCGCGGGAAACCCGGCGGGCCGGTCGGCGACAATTCGTGCCTCCGAAGGCGCGCTTTCCGGAACCGGCCAGAAGGCACCGCCGCAGAGCCCGGCCGGTTGGATCCGGGCCAGTCGACGATCCCGCGCACCGTCGAATCATTCGTAAACGCACGTCACCAGGTCTTGATCCCAGATGAGGTTCGGCGGGCAGTTGCTTTTGTACGGAACTCCCTTGTCGCACGCGTAGAAGGCATTGGGATCGCTGTCATCCGGCAGGTACGTCGGCAACGGGCCGTCCTTCTGCGGGCACTCCCCCACCGGCGCTCGTTCCGTGAGCTGCGTCGGTTCCTGCCGTGGTGCGCTCTCGGCCGCAGCCGTGCTGAACGGAACGAAAGCGAGCAGCCCGACCGCCGTCGCCGTCAATACCCAGCGGCCGCGCGCTCCTGAACCGACCATCTCGGCCTCCTCCGATGTTTTCGCGGTAGCTACCGCGTTTCCGGCCGAGCGTATTGCGCCGACGATCTTCGATTCAAGCGTCCAGCAGTCGAAGCTACGAACGAGTGATCTTCATTGCGGGGTATTGCGAAGACTCAGATCGGTCGATCGGTTCCGGCATCGGCCTGCCGGTCACGTGGCGCCACCGCCGCGACTTCGCTGCGCCCGCCGAGCACGCGGGGCCGGCGCTGCGGCGGAGTTGTGCCCACCCGCGCCGACCCGGGCTGAGGTACGCGCGCCACCCGGGCCTTGCGGCCCCGGTCCGGTCCGCGGCCGGGGATCCGGCGGGCGGCGACCTCGCCCGCTACCGCCCCGAGCGGCTCGCCTCCCCGGTCGTAGCCGGTGCCGCCGATGCATATTTCTCCGGACATGATCCGCTTTTCTCGTCGTACGATCTTGTCGATTCCGCCGGACCGCTCGGATTGGCCGGGCCGCGGTTTCATCGGCCGCGGAATGATCCGGCACGCGGCGGCGCGGAATTCCACAGCTCGCCGATCAAGGAATGCTTCCCAGGCATCGAGATCGAACTACATGCCGTCATCGCGGAGTGTCGAGACTCCTCTTTAGAGTGAGCATTCAAGGGCCGATTGGGCAGAGCATGCACCTACCGTCACGGATTCTCGCTCGGACAGACCAATCTGATCGACACGCTGGCGCCGCAGCGCACTACCGCGCGTACGGTCCAATCCGGACGTCCCGTCCGGAACGGCCGCCTTCGCGAGCCATCCGTGATTTCCCGGCGACCACTCAGGACAGTCGCGGAGTGGGGCGCATGGGAAACTGTGGGCGAGGCGGCCATCGGCGTAAGTTGACACTCTGGGATGTCACCGGCGGTGATCAGTGACGGAGCGCCACCACCAACGGTGACGAGCAATGTGGAAGGCGTGCACTGGATGATTCATGGACGTTGATCCGGAACCGCTCGGCGCCGGACTGGATCACGAGTTCCTCGACCTGGCGCTTGCCGCGCACGGTGCGGTGCAGTGGTCGCTGCGGTTCGCCGACGGCAGAACCGCCTGGACGTCCGGGATGGACGTCCTTCTCGGCGTGCCCGGATCCGGTGTGGAAGACCTGCGCACCCGCCTGCACCAGCTGCTGGAGCCGCTGACGCTCTCGGCCCGCACCACCGATGCCTGGCAAGACCTCGAGCTGGAGCAGCCGGTGCAGGACTCGAACGGCGAGACCCGGTTCGTGCGCTTCCACGCGCGCCGCATGGGCGCCGACCGCGGCGCTGACCTGATCGGCGTGGCCAGCGACGTCACCAAGGCGCGCCAGGATCGGCAGAACCTCACCGACCTGGCCGACCGGTACCGGCTGCTGGTGGAGCTGAGCCCGGACGCGATCTGCGTGCACCAGGACGGGTTGGTGCGCTACGCGAACTCCTCCACGCTGGAGATGCTCAGCTTGCGCTACGACGAGCTGATCGGACGCCCGATCACCGAGTTCGTGCGGCCGCGCTCGCTGACCGCCATGTACGAACGCCTCCGCGGGCTGACGGCGCCCGGTTCCCGCACCAAGCCCTCGGAGGCCGAACTGACCCGCCAGGACGGCAAGGTCGTCCCGGTCGAGCTGGTTTCGGTACGCACCAGCTGGGAAGGCCACCCGGCGCTGCAGGTGATCCTGCGCGACATCACGACCAAGAAGGCCGCCGAGGCCACGTTGCGCTACCAGGCCGCACTGGTCCAGCACGTCAGCAACGCGATCATCGCGACCGATCGGGAGGGCGTGGTCACCAGCTGGAACCCGGCGGCCGAGGCGGTCTACGGGGTGGCGTCCGGCAAGGCGTTCGGCAGGCACGTCGGCGACCTGGTCGGCGCCCCGCTGCGGCCCGCCGACCTGCTGGGAGCCGAGGGCGGGGTGCTGGAGTCGCTGCACCGCGACGTCGACGGCCACGCGCTGCGGGTGCGGATCTCGGTGGCCGAGATGGACGACGGCTTCGTGTTGGTCTGCGCGGACGAGACGGCGCGCCGCCGCGCCGAACGGCACTTCGCCACGGTCATCGACGCGCTGGACGAGGGGGTGCTCGTCGGCGGGCCGGACGGAACCTTCGAGTCGGCCAATCCGGCGGCGCTGCGGATCCTGCGCACGAACCGCGCCGAGCTCGTCGGGTCGGAGCTGGCCAGCTGGCCGATGTTCGACGAGACCGGCCGCGTGGTGCCGCTGGACCAGCGCCCGTCCCGGGTCACCCAGCGCACCGGCCGTCCGGTGAACTCGCGGGTGGTGCGGGTGCAGCGGGGGGACGGCAGCAGCGTGTGGCTGGCCACCACGGCCCGGGCGCTGAACCCGGACGACAGGCCGCCGCACCGGGTGCTGGTGTCGTTCACCGACATCACCGAGAGCCGCGCGGCCCGCGAACGGCTCGAGCACGAGGCCACGCACGACCCGCTGACCGGGCTGGCGAACCGCACGATGGTGCTGCAGCACCTGGAGGCCACCGTCCGCGCCGATCCGCGCACCCGCCCGATGACGGTGCTGTTCGTGGACCTGGACAACTTCAAGCTCGTCAACGATTCGCTGGGCCACGGCGTCGGCGACGAGGTGCTGCGCAACATCGGGCAGCGGCTGGTGCGGGCCACCTCCGAGGGCGATCTGGTCGGCAGGCTCGGCGGGGACGAGTTCGTGGTCGCCACGCACGAAGAGCTCGACGACGAACAGCGGTGCGTGCGGGCGGAGCACCTGCTGCGCACGCTCACCGAGCCGACGCACGTGGAGGGCATCCGGCTGCACGTGGACGCCAGCGTCGGCATCGTCGTTTCCGCGCCCGGGGACGACCGCAGCGCCCAGGACCTGCTGCGCGACGCCGACGTGGCGATGTACCGGGCCAAGTCCGAGGGCCGCGGCCGCTACGCGTTCTTCGACGTGGAACTCCGCGAGCGGGTGCAGCGGCACATGCTGCTGGAACAGGATCTGCGCAATGCCGCCGCGCTCGAGCAGCTGTGGGTGGCGCACCAGCCGGTGGTGGATCTGCGCACCGGCGAGATGGTCGCGGTGGAGGGGCTGCTGCGCTGGGACCACCCGGAGCACGGCACGATCTCGCCCGGCGAGTTCATCCCGCTGGCCGAGGAGAGCGACCTGATCAACAACATCGGGGAGTTCATGCTGCGCACGGTCACCCGCGAGGTCGCAGCGCTGCGCCAGCGGCACGGCGGTCCGCTGCAGCTGAACGCGAACCTCTCACCGCGCCAGCTCGGCGACCCGCGGTTGCAGTCGAAGGTGCGGGCCGCGCTGGCGGAGTCCGGGCTGCCCCCGGGCGCGCTGTGCCTGGAGGTCACCGAGAACGCGCTCATGCAGGACGCGACCTCGGCGGTGCGGATGCTGCGGGCGCTGCGCGGGCTGGGCGTGTTCCTGGCGATCGACGACTTCGGCACCGGGTATTCCTCGCTGGCGCAGTTGCGGCGGCTGCCGCTGGACACGCTCAAGATCGACCGGTCGTTCATCACCGACCTCGGCGAGTCCGACGACGTGGAGGCGATCGTGACCAGCATCGTGGCGATGGCGCACGCGGTCGGGCTCTCGGTGGTCGCCGAGGGCGTGGAAACCCCGCGGCAGCTGGAGATCCTGCGCGACATCGGGTGCGACCAGGGGCAGGGCTACTACTTCGGCAAGCCGGTGCCGGTGGACCGGCTGCCCGCGCGGGACCGTTCGGCCTCGCGCTGAACTCAGCGCGACTCGGTGCTGTGCAACGCCGTTTCGGCCCGCGCCACAGCGGCACGCATTTCCCGCACGAGGTGCGGAATCCGCTGGGCGTCGAATCGGGCCGAGGGCACTGAGACCGAGAACGCGGCCACCGCCTCGCCCGACGCGTCGCGCAGCACCGCGCCCACTGCCGACACCCCGGTCTCGGTCTTGTCCCGGTTGATCGAGTAACCCTGCTTGCGCACCAGGCGAAGTTCCCGCAGCAGCGCTTTCCAGTCCTTCTCGGACAACCGGTCGGCATCCCCTTCCCTGCGGTAGAGCTGTTCGAGCTGGTCCTGCCCCAGTTCCGCGAGCAGCGCCTTGCCACCGGAGGAAAGGTGTGCGGACAGGACTCCGCCCTGCCGATCGCCGACGTGCAGCAGCCGCGTCGATTCGACCGAAGCGAGGAACCTCGTCTGAGTGCCGACCCGCACGAGCAGGTTGACCGTTTCCTGCACCCGCTCGCACAGCGCGTCCATGTGCGGGTGAACCGCGCGGCGCAGGAGCTGGTTCGGCCGCCCGGAGACCCGGCCGGCCGCCAGCGCCGGGCCGGGAACGTAGGTCCGGTTGTCGTCCTGGATCGCGAAATCGCGGTACACCAGCATGGAAAGCAGCCGGTGCGCCGTGGAACGGGCGATGCCGAGCTCTTCTGCCGCGTCGCTGACCCGGAGCCCACCTTGGTCGCGCAGCAGTTGCAGCAGCAGCAACGCGTTGTCGACGGAGCTGAGCGCGTACGGCGGCTTGTTCTTCATCCGAGAATCGTATTCTGCTGTTCGGGATCTTGGCTCTGACCGCCGGGCGCACGTCCGGGAACCGGCGTCAACCGAACCGGGGCAACAGCCGCCCGGCGTTGACCCGGTCCACTTCGGCGTGGTCGATTCCGTCCCAGGCGTCCAGCTTGCCGGTGAACCAGGTCGCCATTTCTGCCGTGGCGTAGGGGAAATCGCTGCCGAACAGCACGTGCCCGAGCTCGGCGAACCGGGTCAGCGCCGGAAGTGAGTACTCGGAGGCCGACAGCGCGGTGTCGAAGTAGAAGCCGCGCAGGTCCGCCAACAGCTGCCCGGCATCACGGCTCGGATCGTCGAGGGCGAGCGAACCGGCGATGCGTTCGGCCGCGTACGGCAGGAACCCGCCCGCGTGCGGCAAGATGATCTTGATGTTCGGGAACCGGCGCGGTACGCCGCGGGCGGCCAGGTTCACCGCCGCCCGGGTGGTGTCGAGCAGGAAATCCGCCGCATAGGGCGGAACCCCGGGAACGGGCTCGGCGGGCAGCTCGGACGGGTGCACGAACACCACAGCCGCACGAGCGTCCAATTCGGCCATCAACGGGTCGAACTCCGGATCGCCGAGGTAAGTCCCGTTGCTGTTGGCAAGCAACACCACTCCGTCCGCGTGCAGCTCGTCCAGCGCGTAGGCGGCCTCGTGCACCGCACCGTTCACGTCCGGCAACGTCAACGTGGCCCAGAATCCGAAGCGTCCGGGATGTTCCGCAGCCAGCCCGGCGCAGAACTCGTTGAGCTCGCGCGCGAACTCGCGGGCGCCGTCGTTCAGCCAAGGCTCCACGCCGGGAGTGGTGATCGACAGGATGGCCGCCTCGATCCCGTTGCGCTGCATCAGCTCCAGCGAGGCATCCGCACTCCATTCCGGAATCCCGCGGCCGCCCGCGGAAACGCCGGCGCGCGAGAGCCGCTGCCGGTAGCGGGGCGGCACGACGTGGTGGTGGACATCGATGCGCCCGGTCATGTCTCCTCCGAATTACTTAGCTTGCTAACTACCTTTCCGGTAAGGTAGCAGCCATGTCGCAAGCGCCGCAAAATCCCGAGCACGACGGGACATCCGAGCTCTCGCGGGCCACCGACGCGCTGTTCCTGGCCATGCGCCGCGCGCGGGCCGCCAACGCCGGCGCGGGCGGCCTCTCGCTCGCCCAGCTCGCACTGGTGCTGCCGCTGGCCGGCGAGGGCGAACTGCCCGTCGGCGACCTCGCGGTAGCGGCGGGCGTCGCGTTGCCGACCGCGACCCGGATGCTCAAGCAGCTCGAAGGCAAGGGTTTCGTCACCCGCCGCCGCAGCCCGGACGACGAGCGACGCGTGCTGATCGGGCTCACTCCCGAAGGAGCCGCGGAGCTGGACCGGCTGCGCACCCGCCAGCGCCGCGCGCAGGCCGCCGGTTACGCGGAATTCAGCCCGGACGAGCGGTGGCAGCTCGCGCGGCAGCTCAACAGGCTCGCCGAAGTGATCGATGCGCAGTACCGCGGCCTGGCCCGGCTCGAAAAGGAATAGCCCGGGCGCGCGGTCGGTGCCAAGGTTCGTGCCATGCCGACCATCACCGCTGAACACCTCGACCGCGCCGTGCACCTCGCCGTGGACCTGCTGCGGCAGGCACCGCCGGACGCCTGGGGCGAAACCGCCGGAGCGCTGGAATGGGACTGCTGGGAGACGGCCGAGCACCTCGGCGACGACCTGTTCGGCTACGCGGCCCAGCTCGGCCCGCGGACTCCCCCGCTGGACGACCTGATCGGCTTCTCGTACTCGGCACGCCGCCCGGGCGGGCCGATGAACGCCGTGCACGCCGACCGCGGTGCCGGACCGGACGGGCTCCTCCGGGCGCTCGAGGCGAGCGGGGCGCTGCTGAGCGCGATGGTGCGCACGACGCCGCCGCAGGTCCGCGCGCACCACATCTTCGGCGCCTCCGACGCGGCCGGTTTCGCAGCGATGGGAATCGTGGAAACCCTTGTGCACACCGATGATCTGGCACACGGCCTCGGGCTCGACTGGGATCCGCCCGCGGAGCTGTGCGAGCTCGTGCTGGAGCGGTTGTTCCCGGACGTGTCCACCGGAGCGGAGCCGTGGCCGAGCCTGTTGTGGGCGACCGGGCGGATCGAGCTGCCCGGGCTGCCGCGCCGGACTTCGTGGCGCTGGTACGGCGAGCCGGGCGGGTGACCCGGTGTGGACGCGGTGCGCTCCTGCGGCGATGATCGGACCCCGAAAGCGGAACATCGTCGTGCCGCAAATCGACAGGGAGGGCTGGGAGATGTCCGACGCGCAGGGTTACGGCCGCGACCGGCAGTCGGCCATCTACCGCGCCGGGGTTTCCGGCCGACGACCGGCCGTACCCACCGACTTCGCCGCGTTGAGCAGGCTCGCGAAGCGCAAGACCACGGCACGGGGCTGGGCCTACGTCGCTGGTGGCGCAGGCTCGGGTGCGACGATGCGCGCCAACCGCGACGCCTTCGACCGGTGGTCGATCGTGCCGCGGATGCTGCGCGACGTGTCCGAGCGGGACCTGAGCGTGCAGCTGTTCGGACGCCGGATCCCCGCACCGGTCCTGTTCGCCCCGATCGGCGCCGCGGACCTGGTGCATCCCAGCGCCGACATCGGCATCGCCACCGCCGCGGCAAGGCTCGGCCTGCCGTATATGTTCTCCAGCCAGGCTTGCACACCGATGGAGCAGTGCGCCGCTGCCATGGGTGACGCGCCGCGGTGGTTCCAGCTGTACTGGAGCACCGAGGAGGAGCTGGTCGACAGCTTCCTGGACCGGGCGAAGCGCTGCGGCGCCGAGGCGATCGTCGTCACGCTGGACACGACGCTGCTCGGATGGCGGCCGCAGGACCTCAACCTCGGTTCGCTGCCGTTCGCCCAAGGACGCGGGATCGCGCAGTACACATCGGATCCGCGGTTCCGGCAGATGATCCGCGAACGGGTCGAGTCCGGAAAGGACAGTGGCTCAGCGGTTTCGGTCACGCTCTCGGCTATCCGCGCATTGCTGTCGATGAGTCGTCGTTTTCCCGGCTCGCTGCTGGGAAATCTGCGTTCACCGGAACCGCGGGCGGCAGTTCAGACCTTTTTGGACACCTACTCGCGGCCGTCCCTGGGCTGGTCGGACATCGCCACGCTGCGGGACCGCACCGACTTGCCAATCGTGCTCAAGGGCGTGCTGCACCCGGACGACGCGCGGCGCGCGGCCGACTCCGGAGTGGACGGAATCGTGGTGTCCAACCACGGCGGGCGGCAGGTGGACGGCTCGATCGCCGCGCTGGACGCGCTCGCCGAGATCGCGCCCGTCGTCGGTGATGCGCTCACGGTGCTGTTCGACAGCGGCATCCGCGGCGGCGCCGACGTGTTCAAAGCACTCGCGCTGGGTGCCGATGCGGTCGCCGTCGGCAGGCCCTACCTGTACGGGCTCGCCGTCAACGGCGCGGACGGCGCACACGACGCGGTCGCCGACATAGTCGCCGAGTTCGACCTGACCCTCGGCCTCAGCGGCCACACCTCCCCCGCTTCCCTCACCCCGGACGCGCTGCGCCGCACCCCCACCGGTTCGGAGTGAAGGACCTCGTCGCCCGTTCGGTAGAAGGAGTCCTTCGCTCCACGCGGTCCGCTCCGTCCGGGTGAGCGCCGGGCGTGTCGTCGTCCGGACCGGGAACGAAAAGGTTTAACCAAAGCGTTGACAGGCGCTCAGGCTGGTAACTAGGTTTTCGGCATTGGTCCTACCAAGTCGGCCTGGGAGGTTCCGGTGGGAGTCGATCTCGCGTATCTGGTGCGCAGCCTCGCCGAGCAGGCGAACCAGGAGCCCGGCACCGGCAACCTGCGGCTGCCGACCGAGCGGGAGCTGGTGGACTCGCTGGAGATCAGCCGCGGCTCGCTGCGCGAACAGCTGTCCATGCTGGAGACGATGGGGTTCCTGACCAGGACCCAGGGCCGCGGCTCCTACCTGGGCGTGCCGGACGCGAGCTTCCTGCAGCTGTACTTCGACCTCTCCAGCGAACTCGGCCAGCTCGGCGGTGGCCAGTTCCGCGCCGCCCGGGAAATGCTGGAGATCTCGATGTCCGAGGCCGCCGCCCGGCAGGCCACCGCCGACGACGTCGACACGCTGCGCGGTCTGGTCGACGAAATGGTGCAGGCAAGCGCCGCCGGTGCGGACGACCGGGCGCTGGAGGCGGACCTGGAGTTCCACCGGCACCTGTTCGTCATTGTGGACAACCCGATCTTCACGATGCTGCACGACGGGCTCGGTCACGTGCTGCGCGACGAGGTGGTCGAGCGCAGGCACACCGCGGTCCGCCAGGAAACCCTGAAAGCGGGCCAGACCCGGGCCATCGACACCGTCCACTACGGAATCGTCGACGCGGTTTCGGAACGCGACGGCGAAGGCGCCCGAACGGCCATGCGACGCCATTTCGAGGTGTGGTCCTCGCTGACCGGCCGCTGACAGCGGCGAACTCCCCCGCGCCCGCACGGCGCGCCGCGTCGTGCTGCCCGGATTCGGACCGGTCGCCGATTGCGGCCTCGCTGCAACGAATTCCGACTCCGCTACAAGAGGAAGGAATACCATGACCACAGTGGACCAGCCGCTTACCGCGAGTCCGGAACTCGCGGAACGGGCCGCGCGGGTGCGCGCCGCCGCATACCGGATGCGCCACCACATCCTCAACATGGGCGAGGCGCAAGGGCAGGGCTACGTCGGCCAAGCGCTCGGCGTCGCCGACATGCTCGCGGTCAGCTACGTCGACCAGCTCCGGCTGCGAGCCGACGATCCACATTGGTCCGAACGCGACCGTTTCTTGCTGTCCACCGGGCATTACGCGATCGCGCTGTACGCCGCGCTGGCCGAGGTGGGAACCGTTCCGGTGGACGAACTGGAGACCTACGGCTCGGACGGCTCGCGGCTGCCGATGTCCGGGATGGCGACCTACACGCCCGGAATGGAGATCTCCGGCGGCTCCCTCGGGCACGGGCTGACCGTGGCCGTCGGGATGGCGCTCGGGCTGCGGCACCAGGACAACCCGGCCCGGGTGTTCAACTTCCTCTCCGACGGGGAGCTGAACGAGGGCTCCACTTGGGAAGCCGCCATGGGTGCCGCGCACCACGAACTCGGCGCGCTGACCGCGATGGTGGACATGAACGCGCTGCAAGCCGACGGGAAGACCGCCGGCGTGCTCGGCATCGAACCCGCCGAGCAGAAGTGGGCCGCCTGCGGCTGGTTCACCCAGCGCGTGGACGGCAACGACGTCGAAGCGCTGCTTGCCGCGTTCGACGCCGCCGCGGAGCAGGCGAGTTCGCGCGGGCGGCCGTCGGTGATCCTCTGCGACACGCGGATCGGACGCGGCGTCCCGTTGCTGGAAACCCGCGAGAAGGCGCACTTCATGCGCATCGACGAGCACGAGTGGCAACAGTGCCGCGAGCAGCTGACCGACGGCGAAGGAGCGACGACACGATGAGCACGCCCACCAAGAAGCGCCTCACCACCTCGGCGATGATCGCGTCGTTCGCCGATGCCGACCAGCGCACCGCTCCGGCGCCGTTCGGCCACGCGCTGGCCGCCGCGGCCGAGCGCGACCAGCGGATCGTCGGGCTCACCGCCGACCTGGGCAAGTACACCGACATGCACGTGTTCGCAGAGGCCCACCCGGACCGCTACTTCCAGATGGGCATGGCCGAACAGCTGCTTTTCGGCACGGCCGCCGGGATGGCCGAGGTCGGCCTGGTGCCGTTCGCCTCCACCTACAGCGTGTTCGCGTCCCGGCGCGCGTACGACTTCCTGTGCCTGGACATCGCCGAGCCGAACCTGAACGTGAACATCGTCGGCGGCCTGCCCGGCCTTACCACCGGATACGGCCCGAGCCACCAGGCCACCGAGGACATCGCGATCTTCCGCGGGATGCCGAATCTGACCATTGTGGACCCATGCGACTCGGTGGACATCGAGCAGGCGTTACCGCAACTGGCCGCATCGCAGGGACCTACGTACCTGCGGCTGTTGCGCGGCAAGGTGCCGACCGTGCTCGACGAGTACGACCACACCTTCCAGCTGGGCAAGGCTTCCGTGCTGCGCGGCGGCAACGACGTCGTATTCGTCTCGAGTGGACTGATGACGATGCGCGCGCTGCAGGCAGCCGAGGACCTGGCCGCGCACAACGTCGACGTCGCGGTGGTGCACAGCCCCACGATCAAACCGTTCGACACCGAGACCGTGCTAGCCGAAGCCGCAGGCGACCGGCTGGTGGTCACGCTGGAGAACCACACCGTGGTCGGCGGGCTGTTCGAGACGCTGGCCGCCGAGCTGGTCAAAGCCGGCCGCGGCACCCGGGTCGCACCGATCTCGCTGCCGGACGAGTTCCTGGACGCGGGCGCACTGCCCACGTTGCACGAACGCTACGGACTCGCCCGCAACACCATCGTCGACCGGGTGCTCACCGAACTCGGCTGACGAGCGAACGGACCGTTCGTCCAATCTATTGGGACGAGCGGTCCGTTCGCTCAGCTGGGTTCAGCGCTCACCAGGTGACGGGCAGCCCCTCGACTCCCCCGGTGACGCGGTCGCTGCGCACCACCAGTTCGTCCAGCCCGACGCCGAGGCGCAGCTGCGGGAAGCGCTGGAACAGCGCGGTGAACACCACCCGCAGCTCGGTGCGGGCCAGGCTCGCACCGATGCAGAAGTGCGCGCCGTGCCCGAAGGCCAGGTGCGTGTTGGGCCGCCGCGACGGGTCGAAGTCCTCCGCGTCCGCGAACACCGCCGCGTCCCGGTTCGCCGCGGCCTGCGAGATCACCACCGCGTCACCGGTCTCGATCGTCACACCGCCGATCTCGACGTCCTCGTGCGCGTACCGCAGCAGGCCGAGCCCACCCGGCGCGGACAACCGCAGCATCTCCTCCACGGTCTGCTGCACCAGACCTTCCGGGTCGGCGGCGAACGCATCCCGCCGCGCCGGATCGGTCAGCAGCATCAGCACACCGATGTCGATCTGGTTGACCGTGGTCTCGTGCCCGGCGAACAGCAGCCCGCGGGCCAGTTTCGTCATCTCCGCGTCGTCGAAGTCCGGGTCGTCCCGCTGCGCGGCCACGAGGTCGGAGACCACGTCCTCGCCCGGTTCGGCGCGCTTGGCCTCGGCGAGCCTGCCCATGTAGGCGCGGAACTCCTCCGCAGCGTCCTGCGGGTCGTCACCGGAACTCATCCGGTTCATCCGGTCCGACAGGCCGTGGAAGTACTCGCGGTCGGCGAACGGCACCCCGAGCAGGCCGCAGATCACCCGGACCGGCAGCGGGAACGACAGGTGCTCGTGCAGGTCCACCGGTTCACCCGGTGCCCGGTCGTGCGCCGCCTGCAACGCATCGAGGCGCTCGTCCACGATCTCCCGCACGTGATCGGTCAGCAGCCGCATCCGCTTCGCGGAGAACGCGGGCGTGAGCAGCTTGCGCATCCGGGTGTGCTCGGCGCGTTCGGTGTCGTAGTCGGCGGTGGGCCCGTTGATGATCGCGGCGTTCGAGATCCGCGCGGCCCGCTCCGGCGCCGGGTGCGAGCGGCCGAACCGCGGGTCGGCGAACAGCACCCGAGCCTCGTCGTAGGAGGTCACCAGCCACGCTTGATCACCGGCGGGCGTGCGCACCCGGGAGATCGGCGCCTGCCGCCGCAGCACGTCGTAGAGCGGGGCCAGTTCCAGCACGTTCGGACGGTCGAAAGGTAGCTGCGGCAGGGCGGGCGCGGTCATCCGATCTCCTCTTTTCGCGGTGGACCATCAGGCGCGCCGGTGCGCACCTGGTCGAGCCAGTCGAGTTCGGCGTGGATGCGGCGGCTCGTCTCGCGCAGCGCCTCGTGGCTCCAGCCGCCCGGCTCGGCCTGCGCGCAGAACGCGGCGATCCGCTCGCGGCGGTTCTTCAAGGCGCTGCGGCGCGCGTCGAGCACGCGCAGCCGTTCGTCCGGGGTGAGCCAGTCGAAGAACGCCAGCCGCGACATGAACTCCGGCTCGTCCCGCGCGAGTTCCTCGGGCAGGTCGGCGAGCATGTCGTGCAGCAATTCCCGGCCTACGTCGGTGAGTTCGTAGACGTGCCGGGGCGGACGGCCCTCTTGCGGCTCCTGGGTGCGCGTGACGGCCCCGGCTTCGGTGAATCGTCGCAGCGCCGGGTACAGCGAGTTGTTGGACAGGGCGTAGCCGGTGCTGTGCTCGACCCTCCTGCGGAGTTCGTATCCGTGGCACGGCTGTTCGGCCAGATTCGCCAGCAGGAGGACGTCTATCCACACATGTGTCACAGTAACCTATGATTCGGTGACCGTCGACCAAGATCAATTCCCGGAAACGTGGCGCGGCCGACGACCCCCGCGAGATCGGCTCCGCATTCGGGCCGACTCGCCGAAGGCGGTGCGTTCCGCGCGGCACCAGTTCCGTCCACAATGGATGCCGAAAGAATTCGGCCCGCCGTCCCGGACCGCGCCGACGTGCCGGGATTGTTCGCAGCCCCGCAGGCGTTGCCGGTTGTGGACCCGCTGCGCGGGCACTACCGATCGGCAGGAGGAAACCGCATGTCCTTCCAAGGCGAATACGCTCCCAGCACGTTCGACTGGGTGGCCGACCAGGTCTCCCGCTACGAGGCCACCGGCGGCGCGGAGGGCCGCACGATCAACGGGTACCCGTGCGTGGTGCTGACCACCGAGGGAGCCAAGAGCGGGGCGGTCCGCAAGTCACCGGTGATCCGGGTGAGCGACGGCGAGCGGTACGCCGCGGTGGCCTCGCTCGGCGGCTCCCCGAAGAACCCGAACTGGTACCACAACCTGCGCGCGAACCCACTGGTCCGGCTGCAGGACGGTGCCGATGTGCGGGAGTACCGCGCGCACCTGGCCGAAGGCGACGAGCGCGCCCGCTGGTGGGATCGGGCCGTGGAGACGTTCCCGCAGTACGCCGAGTACCAGACCAAGACCGACCGGGTCATCCCGGTGTTCGTGCTGGAACCGGTGCAGGACTGAGGATTCCCGACCGGAGATCGCGCGCGGCTCCGCGCTGCGGTTTTCCGACCGAGCAACCGGCACGAGCCCGCTCGGCCGGAATCCGGCGCTCCCGACCGAGCCGCGAGCAAGGGTAGCCTTACTCGCGTGATCGCTGCGGGACGTGCTCAGCCCTCCGGGACGAAACGCGTGGCGGCGGTGTTGCTGCTGCTGGTCCTGCTCGGCGGGTGCGCGGGGACCGCTCCGCCGCCCGCCGAGCCGCGGACTCCGGTGGCGCATCGGCTAGGCACGGCGTTCGTGCCGCGACATCCGGCGCGAGTGGTCGCGCTCGGTCCTGCCGACGTGGACGCGGCGCTGGCGCTGGGCGTGCGACCAGTAGGGGTGGGACTGCCGTTGTCGGCGGAATTGCCGCCGTGGCAGCGGCGTCCCGACTGGCACCCCACGACGCTGCGGCCGACCTCCGAGGGATATTCGGCCGAAGCCATCGCCGCTTTGCACCCGGACCTGATCCTGGCGGGCAGCGACTACTACATCGACCGCGAATACCCGGCGCTGTCGGCGATCGCGCCGACCACGGCATTCGAAACCGCGCCGGACGAGGAACCTTGGCAGGCCACCACGCGGCAGGTCGGCGCAGCGTTGGGCGAATCCGCCCGAGCGGACGACCTGGTGTCCGATGTGGAGCGCCGAATGCGGGATGCTTCGGCGGCGCACCCGCAGTTGGCAGGCGCGGAGTTCGCGATCACGCTCGCGCACAGCCCGGGCGGGCTCGGCGTGATCCGCACACCGCGCGACGTCACAGCCCGCACACTCGCACAATTCGGAATGCGGTTCGCCTCGGCCGCACAACATCTTCCGGGCAAAGGATTCTCCGCTCAGCTGAGCGCGGAAAGCCTGCACCGAGTGGACACCGACGTGCTGCTGACTTCCTACCCGGATCCGGCCCTGCGCCCGCAGCTGGAGAGTTCCCCGGTTTTCCGGAATCTGAACGTGGTGCGGCGCGGCGGTTACCTGCCGGTGCTCGCGGATTCCTGGCTGGCGTTGCGCGAACCCGGTGTGCTGGCGATTCCGCACCTGATCGACAACGTCGTGCCGGATCTGTCCGCGGCGGCGCAACACCGCTAGCCGAAACCGAGGGAAAACCCTTGTCCGATGAGGACGGACATCGGCGGCACAGCGGCTCGGCGGCTCGGGCGAATTCGCGCGAAACCGGCACCACCACGGCATTTCCGCGGCTGACGCGGCCGAACGCAAAATTTGAGATCGTCTCAGGTTCGACTGAACGGGACCTGTCCACAACGGATCATTGACGCGCTCAGTACGCTACCGCGGCGCGCCGCCGCGCGAACACCTCGCGGCCAGTCCGAGGAAGGAACCGGATGCAGCTCCACGAACTCACCACGCTGTCGATGAAGCCGGGGGCGATTTCCGACGCCCTCACCGCGCTGGAAATCTACACCAGCGACGGCACCCGAGGACGGCTGCTGGGCTGCTGGGAGACCGAGCACGGCGCGGACGGCGGCGACCTGTTGCTGCTGCGGGAATTCGATGATGCCCAGCAGATCGCCCAAGAACGGCAGCGGGTGCTGACCACCGGCGACCCGTTCGGCATCGGGGCGCACCTGGAACGGTTCCACATCGAGACGTTCGCACCGTTCCCGTACCTGCCGCCGATCCAGACCGGACACTTCGGCGGGGTCTACGAGTTCCACACCTACCACCTCAGAATCGGCGGGCTGACGCCCACGATGTCGGGATGGCACGACGCACTACCGCGAAGAACCCGGATGTATCCGCTGACGACGGCGATGTTCGCGCTGGACGGGGCACCCCGCATCACCCACGTCTGGCCGTACCCGGACCTCAAGGCGCGCCAGGAGATCCGGGGCGACGCGCTCGCGCGCGGGATCTGGCCGCCGCGGCACGAGCCGGAGAACATCACCAGCGCGACATCCACGATCGCCTACCCGACGGCCATCTCGCCGTTGTGCTGACAGCCGCGGCCCCTGCCCGCGGCCCGGCGAGTCCGCGGCCGATCAGCGCTGCGCCCAGGCTTCGGCGAGCAGCTCGAAAGACCGCAGCCGATCCCGGTGCCCGTGGGTGATCGTGGTGATCAGCAGCTCGTCCGCGCCGGTGACGCGGCGCAGCACGTCCAGCCGTTCCACGACGGTTTCCGGGGAGCCGACGATGCGGGTCTGCAACCGGTCGGCGACCCCTTCCAGCTGGCCCTCGGTCCAGCCACGGCCCGCCGAATCCGCAGGCGTCGAGTACGGCGGAGCGCCCTCGCCGTAGCGGATCTCGTGCACCCACTCCGCGAAGGGTTCGGCGAGGTGGCGCGCGGTCGCATCGTCCTCGGCGACCAGCACGTCCGCCGAGACGATCAGGTACGGCTCGGCCAGCTGGGCCGAAGGCCGGAAGGATTCCCGGTACGAGGCGGCGGTTTCCAGTACCGCGCCCGGTACCGTGTGGTAGTTCGCGACGAACGGCAGCCCGTGCTCACCCGCCGTCCGCGAGCTCTGGCCCGCGCTGGCACCCAGGATCCACACCTGCAACGACGCGCCTTCCGCGGACACCGCCCGCGCGGGCAACCCGTCGCCGTCGAGGAACGTGCCATCCAGCCACGCGAGGACTTCGCGGACTTGTTCGCCGTAGTCGTCGTCGCCGCCGTTCGCGCCGAGCAGCCGGGAGTGCGCGGCCAGCCGCTCGGCCGCCGCCCGCGAACCCGGGCGCAGCGCCGCGCGCGGCACCGGCAAACCGTCCACCACTCGGGATTCCAGCGGTCGCGGCGCCCCTTGTCGTGCGGTGGCCAGCTCGGCGGCCTTGGCCAGCCCGGAACGCCCGAGGCCGAGGTCGACGCGATCCGGGTGCAGGTGCGCGAGGGTGCCGAAGTCCTCGGCGACGCGCAGCGGCGTGTGCAGGCCGAGCAGCACGGCACCGGAGCCGACCCGGATCCGGCCGGTGGCGCCGAGCACGGAGCCGATCAGCACCGCGGGAGATGACGATGCCACCCCGGGCGCCAGGTGGTGTTCTGCCAGCCAGAAGCGTCGATATCCGAGGCGGTCGACGTGCCGCGCGAGGTCGACGGTGTCGTGCAGCGCCTCGGCAGCGGTGCTCCCGGCGGAAACCGGTGCGAGGTCCAGGACCGAAAGCGGCGTCAACGCTGCCTCCTCCACAGGAGTTTCGATGTGGTCCACCGAGCCGCGCGCCCGGCGATTGCGGGACTGCGGCCGGAAAGCCCGCTGCTGCTCGGCTTCGGGCCGCGGCAGGTGCGCTCGACCTGGAACGCGCATCGGGCGTCCGTCGAGGATCAGCCGATTCCTGTCCGGAATGGACGGACGTGCGGGCTGGTTTTTGAGGCGGAGACGGGATTCGAACCCGCGTGAAGGGCTTTGCAGGCCCTTACCTAGCCGCTCGGTCACTCCGCCACGGAAGTCCACAAAGGACGACGGGCGCGGCCGCGTTCCGGCTCAGCGAGCACAGATCGCGCTTGCGTGCCGCCGCAGATCGACGTGCAAGCGAGCGACCAGACCAGAACTCATGCCGAGGATTCTTGCGCCACCGGTGCCGGGCGTCAATCGCCGCCCGAGCCGTCCCACAGCGTGGGCGCGAGTTGCGCCGAACGGGCGCTGTCCGCGAAGTGGTCGATCACGCAACGAGCCGCTGGGCCCGCTATCACCTGCGCAGATGCGTCTGCGAGGAGCCCTTGGCGCCGGTCTTGGATCCCAAGTTCGGCTCTGGGTGTTTGTCCTTTTCAAGCGGCGTCAGCCGGTTCCGCCACGTACGCAACCCGAGCACCGGCGCATGAGGTTCCGCTACCCGGGCACCTACCCAAAACGAGTTCAAAGACGGGCTCATAAGCTGGGCAGCGATGCGACGCAAACCCCGTTCCCCGTTCCCGCAGCGGGACGGCTTGGACGCCGTGCGGCTGCGCACGCCGGACGGCGGGACGTGGCCGACCATGCGGGACCACCTCGTCGACCGGCTGCCCATCGCCGCAGCCGAGGTCGATCGGATGCTGCGCGAGCAGCGGGTCGCCGGTCCGGGCGGGCTCGTCGATGCCGAAACCCCGTTCGCGCCGCGCACTTCGCTGTGGATGCAGCGCGAAACCGCGCCGGAACCGCCCGTTCCGCACTCCGTCGAGGTGCTGCACCGGGACGCGGACATCCTCGTCGCGGACAAGCCGCATTTCCTGGCGACGACCCCGCGCGGCGGGCACATCACCGAGACCGCGCTGGTGCGGTTGCGCCGCGAGCTGGAGCTGCCGGAGCTGAGCCCGGCGCACCGGCTGGACCGGATGACGGCCGGGCTGGTGCTGTTCACCGTCCGGCCCGATGCGCGGCGCGAGTACCAGGGCTTGTTCCAGGACCGGGCGGTGCGCAAGGAATACCTCGCCGTGGCCCGGCACGATCCACAGCTGGTGCTGCCGCGCACGGTGCGCAGCAGGATCGTCAAAGAACGCGGTGTGCTGCAGGCGCAAGAGGTTCCTGGCCCGCCGAACAGCGAAACCCGCGTGGAGCTCATCGAGCACCGCGACGGCCTGGGCCGCTACCGGCTGCTGCCCACGACAGGACGCACCCACCAGCTGCGGGTGCACCTGGCCGCGCTGGGTGTGCCGATCGCGGGCGACGACCTCTACCCGCAGGTCCGGGACCGCGCCGACGACGACTTCACCGACCCGTTGCAGTTGCTCGCGTCCGTGCTCGAATTCCGGGATCCGCGCACCGGCCTGCTGCGGCGCTTCGAGACCCGGCGCACGCTGGAGTCCTGGCCGGCACCGCGCTGAAACCGCAATTTTCCGCGACACCGGAACACCCCGAGCTCGATCGGGAACAATTCGGCACCCGCGCACCAAAGTGTCACGGGCGTGACCCGCTCAGCGCAGTGCCGACGCCGCCGCGCGAGCCTTAGAATCGATTCCGTTCCCGGGACATTTCCGCTACCAGCACACTCCGCCGTTTCCGAAAACCCGGCGGGAGCGCCGGAACGAGCAGAGGAAGTGAGGCGAGCATGGCGTCCATCACCCGGATCGAAGCGAACATCGCCACCGCCGACGCAGCGAACGCGGACACCAGAAGCGATGTCTACCTCGGCATCGCCGGACGCGAATTCGGGCTCAGCACCGGCCGGGACGACTTCCGGCGCGGCGAGACCGACCGGTTCGTGCTCGGCGAAGGAGCCAACGTCACCGACGCCCAGTACAAAGACCCCAGACGTCCGCAACTGGAAACCGAGGACCTGGAGCGGTTTCCCACCTACATCCGAATGCACCCGGCCGGCGAGTACCCCGGCTGGCTGGTCGAACGGGTTTGGGTGGTGGTCAACCCGGAATACCGTCCGCGGGAATTCGACAACTCGCGGCTGGAAGGCACCGGACAGCAGATCTGGCTGCACCAGCCCTACGGGCTCGTCCTGTACCTGACCCGGACGTGAGCCCGCCCGGAGCGCCGGCCCCACCCGGCGCTCCGGCTCTGCTTTCCCAGGTGAACCGCCGCAACGACGATCTCGGGGTGAACATGGACGTGCGGACGAGCAGCGCGGCACCGGCGGAGCCCGACGCCGGGCCGACCGAGCAGCACATCGAAATCCCGCCCTTCTTCTGCCCGATCGAACCCGTGATGCACCCGGACAAGGACGCGGTGCACCGCCGTTCCGGGCAGTGGGCGCAGCGGCTCGGCCTGGTGCGCAACGCGGGCGAACTGGAGCGCTGGTACGCCTCCACCTCGGCCGATTTCTACGGCGGAATGGTGCCGAACGCGGTGACCGAGCACTACCAGATCGCCGCGAACTGGGTGTATTGGGGATTCTCCTTCGACGACGCGCATTGCGACGAAGGCGGCAATTGCACGGACCCGACCCGGTTCATCCCGGTGGCCGCGCGACTGCTGCGCATCCTGGACACCGGTGATGAATCGCTGTGCCGCGGGGATCCGCACCTGCTCGGGCTCTGCGATCTGGCGCATTCCTACCGGCGGCTGGCGACTCCGGCCCAGACCGAACGGTGGATCAACGCGCACCGCAGGTGGTTGTTCGGAGTCGTGCAGCTGAACGCGCAACGCGCCGCGGGTGGACCGAAGACCCTCGACGACTTCTTCGTCGTCCGCCTGCACGACTGCGGCGGCCCGCCGACCCAATCCATGTTCGAATTC
Organism: Saccharopolyspora galaxeae; assembly: GCF_016526145.1. Classification (GTDB taxonomy): domain Bacteria; phylum Actinomycetota; class Actinomycetes; order Mycobacteriales; family Pseudonocardiaceae; genus Saccharopolyspora_C; species Saccharopolyspora_C galaxeae. Next base: position 45,206 of record NZ_JADDUE010000010.1, on the reverse strand, counting down.
GCCAATGCGGCCGAAATTCCCGGTTCCGAACTGCACGCCGCGCCGGTGCGGGCGCTGACCGAACTGTTCTGGATGGTGGCCGCGCTGGACAACGACCGGGTCTCCCGGCACAAGGAAATGCTCGGCCAGCAGGACGGGCACAACCTCAACGACGCGGTGCGCACCGTCACCGGCACCGATGTGCAGGAAGCCGAGGCGACCGCGATCGCCTACCGGGACCGGCTGATGCTGCTGTTCCTGCGGTTGCGCGAGCAGGTCCGCCGCGGCGCCTCCGAGCCGTTGCGGATCTACCTGGACAGCCTCGCCCACGGCATCCGCGCCAACATCGACTGGAGCCTGCGGACTCCCCGGTACACCGTGCTCTACGCCGCGGACGGGATCACTCCGGCCGTACGGCTGCGGTTGAATGGGTCCGTTGTGGACTCTCCTGCAGTGCGCCGCGCGGAGCCGCTGCCCTTCCCGTCGATCGCCTGGTGGTGGACGCAACTCGACTAGTCGGCCGCGTTGCGGGGTCGCCTCATGCGTGATCCCCGGCGGTCGCGTTCCGCCGGGGATCATCGCTAGGTTCAGCCGTCGAAGCGCCCGTCTTTGACGGCTTCGACGAACGCGGTCCACTGGCCGCTCGTCGTGGTGAAGTACCCGGCGGCGCGATCTTTGGTGTCACGCACCGCTGCGCCGCCAGCAGCACGGCCTACCTCGACGCAAGCGGTCTGCTGTGATGACCGGCTGGATTTCCGCCATCCCGTCACCTGTCGCGTCATGTGCTCTCCTCCAACATCGCTGCCCGCCCCCGGAACCTTTCGCCCCGAGTGAACGGACCGTTTGACCAATCTAGTGGGACCAAAGTTCCGTTCACTCCAAACGCACCCGCCGGAACGTTCCGAGTGAACGGACTGTTCGTCCAATCTAGTGGGACCAGCGGGCCGTTCACTCCGATCACCGGTTGCGGCGCGCCCACAGCGCGGCGAGCGCCGCGCCCGCCAAGCCGTCGCGCAGCCTCGTGGAACGCGGGGTCCGCGCGGGCGCGTTCTGGTTGACGTGGAAGGTGAATTCCCGATCGGACAGGTCGCCGGTGACGCTGCGCGCCTGCTCCGTGAGCGTGTCCGCGACAAGCATCAGCTCCACCAGCGTGCGCGCGGCGTTGCCCGCTGACAGTGCATCCTTGGCAAGTTCGGCCAGCATCCGCGCCAATTGCTGCTGGAACACGTCCGTGATGGACAGTTCCGGGGCGAGGAAGCGCACCGAGCCTTCCATGTTGGCGAACGACTTGCCCAGCACCGAGATCACCGGGTTGGTCTTGATGCCGCGCTTGGTGGACTGCTGCAGCACGCTGGTCAGCGTCACCCCGAAGTTCAGCTCGGACAACGAGGCCGCCGCGATCTGCGGCGTCAGCGCGGCCATGTCCGCGGCGAACGCGGGCACGTCCGCCCAGGCGGTGGCGTGGCCGAGTTCGGTCCACGCCTTGGCCAGCCCGTGCCCGTCGTTGCGCGCCAGGTGCAACAGCACCAGCATGATCGTCATGCTGGTGCGGCGGTCGACCCGGCCGACCATGCCCCAGTCGATCAGCGTGGCCCGGCCTTCGCCGTCGACGAAGATGTTGCCCGGGTGCGGGTCGGCGTGGAACATGCGGTTCACGAAGAAACCCCGGAACTGCAACGCCAGCAGGTCCGTGCCGATCGCTTTGCGCAGCGCCGCGGGAAGTTCCTCGGGCGCGATCTCGCGCACCGACCGGCCCGGTGCCAGCGTCTGCACCAGCACGTGCCGGGTCGCCTGCACCACCGTCGGCACGTCCAGCGTCGGGAAGTCGCGGACGGCTTTGCGGGCTTCGCGCATGTTCGCGGCCTCGGCGGTGAAGTCCAGTTCCGGGCGCATCGCGTCGAACAGCACGCCCAGCATCGCGTCGATGTCGACGACCGCGTTGAACCGCGGCGCTCCCTTGCCGACGATGCGCGCCGCTTTCCGCAGCAGCGCCATGTCCTCCAGCACGGTCGCGGCCACGTCCGGGCGCTGGATCTTGACCACGCCGGGCGAGCCGTCGCGCAACGTGACCCGGTAGACCTGCGCCAGCGAGGCGGTGCCGACGGGTTCGAGGATGTCGAAGTCGCGGAACTGCTCCTTCCACTCGCTGCCCAGGTCGGCGGCCAGCACCGACTCGAAATCCGAGAACGGCAGCGGGTGCACGTGGTCGTGCAGGTTCTCCAGCTCGGCGATCATCGTCCGGGAGACGATGTCCGGGCGGGTGGAGAGCATCTGCCCGAGCTTGATGTAGAACGGGCCGAGCTCCTCCAGCGCCCGCCGGACCTCGCGAGCGCGCTCGTGCGGGGCCGCGTCGCCGGTTCCGCGGTGCACGGTCCGGGTGAGCTCGGTGCGGCACAGCGCACCGAGCACCCCGGCGACTCGCCGCAGCCGGTCCAGGCCCATCAGGTCCGGTGCTCGGGCGCGGCCGGGCCCGGTGCCTGCTGCAGCGAAGCCCGCAACGAGTCGACCGAGTCGTTGAGCTGCCTTATCTGGTCCGGCAGCCCGTCCTCCGGGCTGCGCCGCGGCTCGGCCACGGCCGGGTGCGAGCGGCCGGCCTCGACCACTCGGGGACTGCCGCGGCGCTGGCCGCGGCGGCGGTAGTCGCCGCGCCGATTCCCGGTGCGCCGATCACCCCTGCGCCAATCATCCCCGGGCCGATCGTCCCAGTCCCACGGATCGCAGTCCCACGGGTCGTCCCAGTAATCCCCGTCCCAATCGTCGCAGCGCCGATCCAGGAGTTCGTCGAACGCTTTTTTCGCATCGTCGGCGATGTTTCCGACGAGGTCGCGAAAAGTGTCGATGGTGCCCATTTGCGATCCTCCTCATTGCATTCGTTTTCGATTGCGTGGTGGCACTCGCGCAACGGGCGGCGTTCAGCGCTGCCGCCGGGTGGCCTGCCCGGCGAGTTCCGCGAGGCTTTCCCGCACCGGCCGGCGCACCGGCATTCGCCCGAGCACACCCAGCGCTTCGGCCGTGCGCTGCTCGATCAGCTCGCGAACCGCCCGGTGCGCCCCGGTTTCGTCGATGATGCCGCGCAGTTGCGCCGCCCCTTCCTCGTCGAGCCCGGGCGCACCGTGCAGCCGCCGGATCGTGCGGCGCTGCTGCTCGGTGGCGCGCCGCCACGTGAGTCCGATGAGCACCGTCGGCTTTCCCGCGCGCAAGTCGTCCAGCCTGGATTTCCCGGTCACGGCCGGGTCGCCGAACACTCCGAGCAGGTCGTCGCGCAGCTGGAACGCCGTGCCGAGCAGGAAGCCGAACTCCGCGCAGCGGGCCAGCAGCTCGCGGTCCGCACCGGCGAGCGCGGCGCCGATCTGCATCGGCCGGGCCACGGTGTAGGCCGCGGTCTTGTGCCGGATCACCCGCCACGCCTGGTCCAGCGGGTCCAGCGCGCCCTCGCCCGCCAGGTCCAGGTACTGCCCCGCGATGAGTTCGGTGCGCATGGCCTGCACGAACGGCCGCACGTCCGCCCACCGCTGCTGCGGGATCCCCGCGCTGTGCAACAGCTCGTCGGACCACACCAGGCACGCGTCGCCGAGCAGGATCGCCACGTTGACGCCGAACCCGGCATCGACCGGAGCCGGTGCCGCGCCGGAAGCTCCCGGTGCACCACGCTGTTCCGGCACCTGCGCCCCGAACCGGCGGTGCACGGTCGGTTTGCCGCGCCGCTGGTCGGAACCGTCCATCACGTCGTCGTGGATCAACGCGAAGGAGTGGAACAGCTCCAGCGCCGCTGCCACGCCGAGCACCACCTCGCTGCGCGGATCCCCGCCCGCTGCGGCGAATCCGGCGCAGCAGAACAGCGGGCGCAGCCGTTTGCCGCCCGCCTGGAAGTCCCGGACGACCTCGATCAGCGGCGGCAGGCCGGGATCGGGGGCGCGTGCCGAGCAGGAGCCCATGAACCGCTCCAGCACGGTGTCCACGTCCCGGCGCAGGAGCTCCAGCGGGACCATCGGGGGTTGTTCGGAGGTTTCCGCCAGGTCGGGTCGAGCCATCGCTGCCGCCTCTCGGACGAACCGCCGCCTCAACGGCGCGCGCCTGCGCTGTTTCCGGACGATGCGGCGCCCGAACAATGCGGCGTCCGGACAATGCTCTGGAATCGACTGCGAAATGCGCCGCACTTCGGACCGTAACAGCGGCCGGGACACCGGGGAATGGCGCGGAGAAACCCGATGCGGTGCTACACCCGGACGAGTCGCACCGGGAATCCGAAAAGAGCAGCGCCCGATAATTAGCGCGGGCGTCCGCAATTCTTCGCCGGGTCGTTCGCGGCGGAGCGCACCCCCGCCCGCCCCTCCGGGAGTGACCGCTGCCTGCGGGCCTGACATCCGGCTTCGATCAACCGTGCGAGCGACCCGAGCCTCCGGGACGGCGCGCACGTCGACCGGCCTACTCGTGCAGCATCAGCCGCCGCACGGCCAGTTCGGCGTAGAGCGCGGCGCCTTCGGCGAGCACCGAGTCGTCGTAGACCGCCAGCGGGCTGTGGTTGTAGGGCGCCGTGCGGGGGTCGGCCTCCGGCGGCACCGCGCTGAGCCCCACGAAGCCGCCCGGCACGTGCTGGAGCACCCGCGAGAAGTCCTCCGAACCGCCGAGGGGGTTGGCCAGTTCCTCGTAGCGGGTGTCGCCGAACAGCTCGGCGATCGTGGCGGCGACGAACCCGGTTTCCGCGGCGTCGGTGACCGTGACCGGATAGCCCTCGGCCAACTCGACGTCCACGGTCACGCCGTGCGCGGCTGCGATGCCGTGCAGCAACTCCTCGGTCAGCGCGCGGACCCGCGCCCGGGCGTCCGCCGAGAACGACCGCACCGTGGCGCCGAACTCGGCGGTGTCCGGGATGACGTTGTGCGCGGTGCCCGCGCGCACCGTGCCGACCGTGACCACCACCGGGTCGAAGATGTCGAACCGCCGCCCCACCATCGTCTGCAGCCCGGTGATCATCTCCGCCATCGCGGGAACCGGATCGTGCGCCCGGTGCGGTGCGGAACCGTGCCCGCCGGCGCCTCGAACCACCACTTTCAGCTCGTCCGATGCGGACAGCGCCGCGCCGGGCCTGCTGACGAACTTCCCGTGCGGCGCGGCGGAGGAGAACACGTGCATGGCGTAGGCGGTGTCGGCCCGGCGACCGGCGGCGTCGAGCACTCCTTCGTCGATCATCGTCCCGGCGCCGTCGTAGCCCTCCTCGCCCGGCTGGAACATCAGCACCACGTCTCCGGCGAGCCGGTCGCGGTGCTGCGAGAGCAGCCGGGCCGCGCCGGTGAGCATTGCAGTGTGCAGGTCGTGCCCGCAGGCGTGCATCGCGCCGTTCGTCGAGGCGTAGTCGAGCCCGGTGCGCTCGTGGACGGGCAAGGCGTCCATGTCGGCGCGCAGCAGGACCGTGCGCTGTGACTGCGCTGAGCCGCGCAGCACCGCGGTGACCGACGTGCATTGCCCGCCCGTGCGCACTTCCAGGCCGAGCCCGTCGAGTTCGGCGAGCACGCTGTCCTGCGTGCGCGGCAGTTGCAGGCCGACTTCCGGTTCGCGGTGCAGGTGGCGGCGCAGCCGCACCAGCTCGCCGGACATCTCGCGCGCATCCTCCACTATGGACACCATGGCCCCTTTCCCCTTGAGAATCCCGAATTCACACCGCGGCGCCGTCGCGATCCGACGCCGGATCGCTGCTTTGCGCGGACTCCGGCAGCAGCAGCGCGGCCACCAGCGACAGCACCGCAGCCCCCACCAGGTAGTAGGCGGGTGCCAGCCGGCCGCTCGCGGCCAGCGCGCTCAGGATCAGCGGCGTGAAGCCGCCGAACACCGACACGGAGACGCTGTAGGCGACCGAGAGCCCGCTGTAGCGCACGCTGGTCGGGAAGCTCTCGGCCAGCGCCGTGGCCAAGCACCCGGTCATCGGCGCGAGCACCACGGCCAGCACGAGGTAACCGAGCGCGGCCGAGCCGAACGTGCCGTGCAGGAACAGCAGGTACGTGGGCACCGCGCACACCACCAGCACGGCCAGCGAACCGACGAGCATCGGCCTGCGCCGCCCGATGCGGTCCGCGTACAGCGCCCACAGCGGGATCAGCACCAGCTGCGCGCAGGTACCGATCATCATCGCGGCGAACATCTGCCCGCGCGCGAGACCGACCTGCTCGACCAGGAACGCCGGGAAGAACGCTTGCACCATGTAGAAGAACGTCGTGCCGGTGATCATCAAGCCGATCACCTTCAGCACGTTCGGCCAGTGCTCGCGCAGCACCGTCGGCAGCGGCGCGCCCCGTTCGCCGCCCTGCTCGGCCTTGAACTGAGGTGTCTCGTCCAGGCGCAGCCGCAGGTAGAAGCCGATGACGCCGAGCGGCAACGTGAGCAGGAACGGAATCCGCCAGCCCCACGCGTTGAGGGCCTGCTCGCTGAGCACCGCGCTCAGCGAAGCACCGACCGCGGAACCGGCGAGCCCGGCCAGCATCTGGGTGAAGAACTGCCAGCTGCCGAAGAAGTTCCTCCGGTGCTCGGGCGCGTACTCGACCATGTAGGCCGTCGCGCCGCCGAACTCGCCACCGGCGGAGAACCCCTGCGCCACCCGCGCCACGATCAGCAGGATCGGCGCGAGCACACCGATGGTGTCGGCGTTCGGCAGCACGCCGATCACGAAGGTGGCCGCCGACATCCCGATCAGCGACACGGCGAGCGTGCCGCGCCTGCCGAGCCGGTCACCGAAGTGCCCGAACACCAGCGCGCCGAGCGGGCGCAGCACGAACGAGATGCCGAACGCGGCGAACGTGGGGATCAGCGAGCTCGTGCCGTCCGGGACGGGGAAGAAGTTCACCGCGATGGCGGCGGCGAAGAACCCGTAGAGGGTGAACTCGAACCATTCGACGAAGTTGCCGATCGACGCCGCCAGCACGGCTTTGCGGCGCACGGCCGGTGGCGCCGGTGCGGCGCCGTTCGGTGGGTGGTTCGGCTCGGTCACTTCGGCACCTGCTTTCACTTCAGCCGGGGACCTCGCGGTCCGGCACCCGGCTGCGGGCGTCCATCGCGGCGGCAGCTCCGGGCTCGACGAGCCCCGGCTCGCACTGGGCACCACCGGGCACCGGACCCCGCGGAGTGATCGGCGACACGGCGTGCTGAGGTGACAGGCAGTGTGCTGCTGCGGGAACAACGGTCGAACAGATCGAAGGATTCGTGCACCGCGAAGCGCTGCTGGAGGTGATTCGTGCATCCGCTGCTGGACGAGCAGGACCTGTCACTGCTGCACGCCCTGCAGATCGCACCTCGGGTGAGCTGGGCGGATGCCGCGCGCGTGCTCGGTTCGACGGCGACGACGCTGGCCGCGCGCTGGGAACGGCTGCGCTCCAGCGGAACGGCGTGGGTCACCGCGCACGCGGGCGGGAAGCTGAGCACGGTCACGCTCGCGTTCGTCGAGCTCGACGTCGCCCCGCAGCGGCGGAGCGAGGTCATCGGCGCGTTGTGCCGCGACCCGCGGGCGGCCACGATCGACGAGACCGCCAGCGGCCGGGACCTGATCATCACCGTGCTGACTCCGGACCACGACTCGCTGACGCGGTTCGCGCTCGACGAGCTGCCGCGGATCCCGGGCGTGCAGCGGGTCGACACGCACCTGGCGACGAAGGTGCACACGGAGGGCAGCCGCTGGCGGCTCGACGCGCTCGACCCGGCACAGCGATCCGAGCTGCAGGCCGCCGCACCGCGGACTGACGGGTTCACCTCGCTCCCGGAGCACTACTGGCCGCTGGTCGAGGCGCTGATCCACGATGGACGGCGCAGCGCCGCCGACATCGCGCGCGTCCTCGACCGCAATCCGGCCACGGTGCGGCGGCAGGTCGGCAGGTTGCTGGCCTCGGAGCAGCTGTCCTTCCGCTGCGACGTGGCGCAGGTCCGTTCGCAGTGGCCGATGTCGTGCATCTTCCTGGCCGAGCTGCCCGCCGCGGAACTGGACCGCACGGTGCGCTCGTTGCGCACCCTCGCCGAACTGCGGCTGTGCGTGTCGACAGTGGGCAAGGCGAACCTGCTTTTCCAGCTGTGGGCGCGTTCGCCCGCCGATCTGCGGCGGCTGGAGCTGCTGCTGGCCGAGAAGCTGCCGCGGCTGTCGATCAACGAGCGGGTGCTGGTGCTGCGGGTGGCCAAGCGGATGGGCTGGCTGCTGGACGAATCCGGGCGCTGCACCGGGGAAGTCGTGGTGCCCAGCGTGACTCCCCGGTGGCTGCCCGGGTGACTTCGGCCGGTCGGAAGACTGCTGTTGCCCGAATGACCGTTGCCCGCACGGATCGCTGCGGCGGCCGGGTGATCAGCCGGTGACCTCGTGCTCGGCGACGGTCCACGCGCGGGCCTGATCGCTGAGCGTCACGCCGAGCCCGGGACGCGCGGACAGGTGCATCCGCCCGTCGGAGATCTCCAAGTGCTCGTTGAACAACGGGTCCAGCCACTCGAAGTGCTCCACCCACGGTTCGTGCGGATACGCCGCGGCGAGGTGCACGTGGATCTCCATCGCGAAGTGCGGCGCGAGTTGCAGGTGCTGCTGCTCGGCCAGCGCCATGACCTTCAGGAATCGCGAGATCCCGCCGATGCGGGGAGCGTCCGGCTGCACCACGTCGGCGCCGCCGAGCCGGATGAGCTCCGCGTGCTCGGCGGTGCTCGCCAGCATCTCGCCGGTCGCGATCGGAGTGTCGAATGTGGACGCCAGCGCGTGGTGGCCCGCGGAGTCGTAGGCGTCCAGCGGTTCCTCGATCCACACCAGTTCCAGCGGTTCGAGTGCCCGGCACATCCGGCGCGCCGCGGTCCGGTCCCACTGCTGGTTCGCGTCGACCATCAGCGGGACGGAATCGCCGAGCTTCTCCCGGACCGCGCTGACCCTGGCCAGGTCCGCGGCGCCGTCCGGGTGCCCGACTTTCAGCTTGATCCCGCCGATGCCGTCGCGCACCGAGCTCGCGGCGCGTTCCACGACTTCTTCGATCGGCGCGTGCAGAAATCCACCCGATGTGTTGTAGCAGCGCACCGAATCCCTGTGCGCCCCAAGGAGTTTGCCCAGCGGCAAGTCCGCGCGCTTGGCCTTGAGGTCCCACAGCGCGACGTCGAAGGCGGCGATCGCCTGGATCGCCAGTCCGCTGCGCCCGACCGAGGCGCCCGCCCAGACGAGCTTGTCCCAGATCTTGCCGATGTCGCTGGGATCCTCGTCCAGCAGCACCGGTGCGATCTCGCGCGCGTGCGCGAACTGGCCGGGTCCGCCCGCGCGCTTGGAGTAGCTGAAGCCGATGCCTTCCGCGCCGTCGTCGGTGCTGATCTCGGCGAACAGCATCGCGACCTCGGTCATCGGCCGTTGCCTGCCGGTGAGCACCTTGGCGTCGGAGATCGCGGTCGGCAGCGGCAGTGTGATCGACGAGATCTTCACCCGGCTGATCCGGTCGAAACCCGTGCTCATGGTCGCTCCATTCGTGACGTGTGCGGCGCTTCAGCGAACGGATCCTCCACAGAGGACTACTCAGTCCGCGTCGAACTGGATTCGTTTGATCGGGCCCATCACCGCGAAACCGACCAGTGCGAGCAGTCCGTGCGCGGCCACGAACCACAACGCGGTGTGGAAGGAACCGGTGACCTGCACGGTGTAGCCGATGACGATCGGCGTGACGATCCCCGCGGCGTTGCCGAACGCGTTCATGGTCGAGCCGACGAAACTCGCGGCCTCCGGCGGCGCGATGTCGGTGGTGATCGCCCAGCCGAGCGCGCCGAGCCCCTTGCCGAAGAACGCCAGCGTCATCAGCGCGATGATCAGCGCGCTGCTGTCGGTGAGATTGCACAGCCCGATGCTGGTGGCCAGCACCATCCCGAGCACAGAAGGGATTTTGCGCGCGGCGGTCACCGAAAGCCCGCGACGCAGCAACGCGTCCGAGAAGAAGCCGCCGAGCAGCCCGCCGCCGAACCCGCACAGCGCCGGGAGCGCCGCGACGAAACCGACTTCGAGAAGCGACAATCCGCGGCCCTGCACCAAGTAAACCGGGAACCAGGTGATGAAGAAGTACGTCAGCGCGTTGATCGCGTACTGCGTGATGTAGACGCCCCACAGCCCGCGGAAGGTGAAGATCTTCCCGAGGCTGCGCCAGTTCAGCGCCTCCCGCGATGCGCCGCGCGCACCCGCCTCATCGAGGTCGACGAGCCCGCCGCCGTCGCGGATCGTTCCCAGCTCCTTCGCGCTCACGCGCGGATGGTTCCGCGGCGAATCCATCCACCGGAACCACAGCACGGCCAGCACCAGCCCCAGCGCACCGAGCATCACGAACACCCAGCGCCAGCCGAACTGGTGCGTCAGCCACCCCATGACCGGCGCGAACGCGGCGGTGGCGAAGTACTGCGCGGAGTTGAACACCGCCGTGGCCCTGCCCCGCTCCGCGGTCGGGAACCAGGTCGTCGCCACCCGGGCGTTGGCGGGAAACGCCGGGGATTCGAAGGCGCCCAGCAGCAGCCGCAGCACAAAGATGGTCGTCACGGCCACCAGCACCGGTGTCGTGATCAGCCCGACGAGGCTCACCGCGAGCGTGACCAACGTCCACAGCACCAGGCTCAGGCCGTAGATCCGGCGCGCGCCGAACCGGTCGAGCAGCACGCCGCCGGGCAGTTGCGCGATCACGTAGGCCCAGCTGAACGCCGAGAAGATGTAGCCCAGCTGCACGGTGCTGAAGCCCAGATCGGCCTGCACGCTGCTACCGGTGATCGACAGGCTGCTGCGATCCGCGTAGTTCACCGTGGTGATCACGAAGATCAGCGCGAGCACCAGCATCCGGGTCGGCACCCTGGGCCCGGCCGGACTTCCCGCGCCTGCCCCATTTTCCGCGCTGACCCTCGGTTCGGTCTCAGACATCGTCGTCCTTCCCGGTGCGAAACCGGCGGCGCCGCCTCGCCCGCCTACGGTCCGGCGGGATCGAAGACTAGGACGAGCCCGGATGCGGATCTAACACCGTTTTCGCATGTTCCGATGCGGCGAGGGCATTGCTCGCGGTCAGCTCGACCCGCACCGGAACGGCGGCCGGGCGGGAGCTCCCGACGCAGAACAGCCACCCGGCGTAGCCGATTACCTCCAAAGTGGGACGATGTGGTAAACCTTGATCGACACGGCAAGCACTTCTTCAACCACACCCGGTGCCACCGGGCGGTGAGGAGCCCTGTTGGTCCGGCAGCGCAGCAGCGACACGCAGCAGCCCAACGTCGCCCGCGTCTACGACTACTTCCTCGGCGGGGCGGCGAACTACGCGGTGGACCGCGAGTTCGTCAAACGCGCGCTGCAGCGGTTCCCGTTCGTGGAATCGGTCGCGAAGGCGAACCGGCTGTTCCTGCACCGGACCGTGCGCTACCTGCTGTCCCAAGGCGTCCGGCAGTTCATCGACATCGGCTCGGGCGTGCCCACGATGGGCGCGACGCACCAGATCGCCGCCGAGGCCGGTGGCGCCCGCGTCGTCTACGTCGACAACGAGGACGTCGCGGTGGCGCAGTCGAAGCTGGAGCTGGAGCGCGACGGCGACCCGCGGCGGCACACCGTGGTGCGCGCCGACCTCCGCGAACCGGACGAGCTGTGGCAGGCCGTGGCGACCTCCGGAATCGTGACGCTGCGCGAACCGGTCGCGGTGCTGCTGCTGGCCGTGCTGCACGTCAAGCAGCTCGACGACGCCGGCCGCGATGTCGGCCCGGCATCGGTCGCGCGGTTGCGCGAGCTGATCTCGCCCGGTTCCTACTTCGCGCTCTCGCACGGCACCGACGATCAGGTTCCCGACGGGCGGGCCACCAAGATGGCCGAGTTCGCGGCGATGTACGACCACACCGCGACCCCGGTGATCTGGCGCTCGCAATCCGAGATCGAGGCGCTGTTCGGGGACTTCGAACTGGTCGAGCCGGGCATGACCTGGACCCCGCTGTGGCGCCCGGAGTACGGCGATTCCAGCGAGCCGGACCTCGGGTTCAGCGATCCTTCGGAGTCCATCGGCTGGGCGGGCGTCGCCCGCAAGCCACGGCCGCAGGTGTTCTGAGTCCGGCCACGAGCACGGTCCGCCAGTAGGCGGTCGACTGCCCTCCGGCCACGTGTGGTAACCATTGGCCTTCGCGTTCTTCGGTCGTGATCGGCGTGCTCGTTCGGTGAGGAGATCCCCGTGGTCCGGCAACGCAAGATCGATACGCACCAGCCCAACGTCGCGCGCGTCTACGACTTCTACCTGGGCGGGCAGGCCAATTACGCGGTGGACCGCGAATTCGGCAGGCGCGCGCTGGAACGCTTCCCGTTCGTCGAATCCGTGGCGAAGGCCAACCGGCTGTTCCTGCACCGCGTGGTGCGCTACCTGCTGTCCCAAGGAATTCGGCAGTTCATCGACGTCGGCGCGGGCGTGCCCACGATGGGCGCCACCCACCAGATCGCCGCGGACGCCGGTGTCGAGGCCCGGGTGGTCTACGTGGACAACGAGGAGGTGGCCGTCGCGCACTCCGAACTGGAGCTGGAGCGCAACGGTGACCCGCGGCGGCACGGCGTGCTCCGCGCCGACCTGTGCGAACCCGACGAGCTGTGGCAAGCCGTGGCGGGCACCGGAATCCTGAAGCTGCGCGAGCCCGTCGCGCTGCTGATGATCGCGGTGCTGCACGTGCAACAGCTCGACGATCAAGGCCAGGACATCGGCCCCGCCTGCGTCGAGCGGTTCCGCGAACTGCTCTCCCCCGGCTCCTACCTGGCGTTGTCGCACGGCACCGCGGACGACGTGCCGGACGGGCTGGCAACGGAAATGGCCGAGTGCGCGGCGATGTACGACCACACCGCCACTCCGGTGCTGTGGCGCTCGCACCGCGAGATCGAGGCGCTCTTCGGCGACTTCGAGGTCGCCGAGCCGGGAGCCACCTGGACCCCGCTGTGGCGCCCGGAGCACGGCGACGGGCAGACCGCGATCAGCTTCGACGACCCGTCGGAGTCCCTGGTCTGGGCGGGCGTCGCCCGGAAGCCGCGCCGCGCCGAACGGTCCTGAGCCGAAGTCCCGCTCCGGCCGGGACGCTCACGGCAGCCGGTAGGTGTCGGCGAGCAGCCCGAGTTCGGCGTCCAGCAACTCGCCCGGATCGTGCCCCATGCCGGCGAATTGGCCGTTGACTTCGAGCCCGACGATGCCGTGCAGGCGGGACAGCGCCGTGACCGCCCCGGCCAGCGCGGCTCCGGCCGCTGCGGGTTCGACGTGCGCACCGGTCCAGGCCGCCACGGCGGGATCTCGTTCGTTCCACCGTTGCAGCTGGTCGACGAGCGGCTGCTGATCGGGGCGCGCGGCGGCGAACACCCGCACCACCGGTTCCAGCGCCGCGCGCGCGTTGGCCACGGTGTCCGGCGGCGCTGCGTAGCCCGGCAGCGGTGACCCGAAGATCAGCAGGTAGCGGTGCGGTTGTTCGCGCGCCCACGCCCGGTACGCGCGCCCGAGCCGCAACAACCGGGCGCGCGGCGGCGAATCCGGCTCGGCAGGGGCGGACACGGCCGCGGCCAAGTCGTCGTAGGCGTCCCGGACCAGCTCGCTGATCAGCTCGTCCCGCCCGGCGTAGTACCTGTAGAGCGCGGGCCCGGACAGGCCGAGCTCCTTGGCTATCCGGGTCAGCGCGATCGCGCCGATCCCGCCTTCGGACAGCTGCCGCAGGGCGATCGCCTTGATCTCGCCCCTGGTCTGCTCGCGGAACCGGTCCCGCGGTGTCGTCGCGCCCTCGGCCACAGATGTTCCTCCTTGCCACGTTCCGCGACCTAGTCTAGCTTTAGTTACGGTCCATAACTAAGGCGACACACCATAACAAGGAGCATCCATGCCGCAGCAGCTGCACGTCGTGCTGGGAGCGGGTCCGGCCGGAACGGCGCTGGCCCGCGAACTCGCCCGCCGCGGTCACCGCGCCCGTCTGGTCAACCGCAGCGGCGCAGGCCCGGACGCCGAAGGGGTCGAGCGGGCGCGCGCGGACGTGCTCGACGCCGCCGAGCTGCGGACCGCCGTGCACGGCGCGGACGTCGTGCACCACTGCGTCAACGTCGAATACCACCGGCAGGTCGAAGTGCTGCCGAAGGTCCAGGACGCGGTGCTGGCGGCCGCGGCCGAAGCGGACGCGCGACTCGTCGTGCTGGACACGCTCTACCCGTACGGCGAAACGGGCGGGGCGGTGATGACCGAGCGCACCCCGATGACCGCGACCACCCGCAAGGGCCGGATGCGCGCCGAACTGGACGAGAACTACCTCGCCGCGCACCGCTCGGGCCGGGTCCGGGTCGCGCTGGGCCGGTCAGCGGACTTCTTCGGCCCCGGCGTATTCAACTCGACGCTCGGGGCGACCGCGTTCCCGCCCGCGCTGACCGGCGGCCGGGTGCTGGGCTTCGGGAACCTCGACCTGCTGCACAGCTACACCTTCATCGACGACGTCGCCGCGGGCCTCGCCGCGCTCGGCGAGCACCCGGAATCGGACGGGCAGGTCTGGCACCTGCCCACCGCACCGGCGAGCACGACGCGGGAGGTGCACGAGATCATCGGCAAGCTCGCGGGCCGCCCGCTCGACGTCCACGTGCTGCGCGAGCCCGAACCGTTCGGACCGTTCGACGAGGTCTTCATGGGCGAGTACGCCGAGCTGTTCTACCAGCACACCGAGCACCAGGTGATGGATTCGGGAGCGTTCGAGCGGACCTTCGGCACGCGACCGACCCCGCTGGTGACCGCGCTGGAGACCACGCTCGACTGGTTCCGCACCGCGATTTCCCGCTGACGGCGGCGATTTCCCGGCACGCCCTCAGAGCCAGTCGCGCCGCTTGAACACCACGTACAGCAGCACGCAGACGACGATCATCAGCCCGACCGCCATCGGGTAACCGAAGCTCCAGTGCAGCTCGGGCATGGCGTCGAAGTTCATCCCGTAGACGGTGCCGACCAGCGTCGGCGCGAACAGGATCGCCGCCCACGAGGAGATGCTCTTGACTTGCTCGCTCTGCGCGTAGCTGGCCTCGGTGAGGCTCTTCATCTTCTCGTTCTGCTCCTGGGTGACCAGCGTGGCGTTGACCGAGAGGATGTCGGAGATCATCTGCCGGAAGCCGCCGACCCGCTCGGCGACCGTGGTCGCGTGGTCGGTCACGTCCCGCAAGCGGCGGTGCAGTTCCGCGTCGGCGTCGCGCTCGGCGTAGTTCGCGCCGACTTCCTCCAGGATTCCCAGCAGCGGGCTGGTGGCCCGCTGCAGCTCGATGACTTCGCGGGAGAGCTGGTAGGTGCGCCGGGATGCGTTCGGGTCACCACCGAACACCTGCGTTTCGATCTCGTCGATGTCGTGCTGCACGCCTTCCACCACCGGCGCGTAGTCGTCGACCACGGCGTCCAGCACGGCGTAGAGCACCGCGTGCGGCCCGCGGCGCAACAGCTCCGGCGCTGCTTCCATGCGGTCGCGCACCGCGGACAGGTCCGGGGAGCGGCCGTGCCGCACGGTCAGCACGAAGTCCGGGCCGATGAACAGGTGCAGCTCACCGAGTTCGACCTGCTCGGTCTCGTCCAGGTAGCGCGCGGGCCGCAGCACCACGAACAGCGTTTCGTCGTAGCGTTCCACCTTGGGCCGCTGGTGGGCCAGGATGGCGTCTTCGACGGCGAGTTCGTGCAGCCCGAACTCCTCGGCCGCGGCCTGCAGTTCCTCGGCGCTGGGGCGGTAGAGCCCGACCCAGGCCATCGCGCCGTCCTCGTCCGCCAGCGCGCGACTGGTCTCGGCCAGCGACTCCGGCGAGCGCGCGCGCCGGCCGTCGACGTAGATCGCGGTGCCGACCAGCCGTTCGTCCGGCGACGCCTGTTCGACGCGGGCTTCGTGCCCGGCCTGCTCGCCTGCTGCCCCGCGGCGCGCCCCCGGCAGCCGCGGGCCTTGCTGTGCCATCCGGTGATGCCCTCCCTGCGTGTCCGGCACGCCACCCTAACCGCGCCGGGTACGCGGTTTCCGAGCACGTTGCGCCCGGAGTGAACGGCCCGCTGGTCCCAATAGATTGGACGAACAGGCCGTTCACTCCGCGATCAGGGGCACTCGGCCGACACACGCGGGCGCCGCTCGATCCGCGCACTCATACCGGAGTGAACGGACCGTTGGTCCCAATAGATTGGGCGAACAGGCCGTTCGCTCCAGGCTCGTGGCAGTGGGAGGGTCAGTGGCAGGGCGGTGCGGGAACGTCCAATGTGGGGTTCCGGTCGAAGAATCCGTTGGGCTTCAACGTGAATCCGCAGGTGTCGATCGGCATCACCGGCCAGTCCTCGGTGCGCGGGAAGTGCGTCGTGCCGAAGGTGTGCCACAGCACCAGATCGGCACCGTCGATCGATTCGCCCGCGGCGACGTACTCGGGAACCCCGGCACCGCCCGCGTTCTGGTTGACGTGCTCACCCGCGGGCCAGCGCTGCCCGTCCCGGTACCGCGACACCCACAGGTGCTTGGTCGCGAACACCGCCCGGCGCGCGTTCGGGGAGTCGTCATCGGCCAGCAACGTCGGCTGCCCCTGCGGATGCAGCACGTAGCCGACCGGTCGGCCGAGCCGGTTGGTGACTTCCGGGTTCGTCACCCGCCAGCTCCGCGCGACCGAATTGTCGGCCATCCGCCCGGATTCCGTCTCCAGCCGGATCGAGGTGCGGGTGAATCCGTTGCCGTGCGGGTTCTCCGCGCCCATCGGCACCCGCCGCACCTCGACCTCGTCGACGGCGTTGCGCAGCCCGTCCACCATCATGTCCAGCCGCGCGCCGAACAGGTGCTGGTGGAACGGCGCCCCGAGGCCCGGCGCGAGCTCGCTCGCCCACGGATACCCGCCGTCCGGGTACGCAGCCCCCGGGTCCGCAGCCCCCGGGTCCGCAGTCCCCGGGTAAGCGGAGGTGAACACGACACCGGTCGACTTGACCTCCAACTGGATCGTGCCGTCCAGGTAGAGGTACCAGTAGAAGCCGTAGTCGTAGTTGCCGATGGTGGCGAAGAAGGAGATGACCAGCCTGCGCTGCCGCCGCGCCTGCTTGGAACCGGTGAAGATGTCGGTGTGCTTCCACAGCAGCCCGGCGTCCTCCTCGTGCAGGCAGATCGCGTTGTCGACGGTCAGCGGTTCGCCGTGGTCGTCGGCGACGGTGACGTCGAAGTAGCGGATCTCGCCGAGGCAGTCGCAGCCGCGCCGCAGCGAGTTCACCTGCTTGCCCAGCAGGTACTCCCCGGCGTCGAAGTAGCTCTGCCAGAACCGCACCGGGCCCGGATCGCCGTAGGGCACGACCATCTCGGCGATCGACGCGCGGTGCACGATCGGTCGCAGCCGGTCCCCGTCCCGGTAGTGGATCTGGTGCAGCACCAAGCCTTCGCGGGCGTCGAAGCCGATCCGGAACCGCCAGTCGTGCCAGCTCACCGCATCGCCGGAGACGGTGAAGCTGGGTCCTTCCGGCTGGCTGATCTCGATCGGCCGCAAGTCGGTGCGGGCCGGCCCGGTCTGCTCCGGATCGTCGAAATTCCCCTCCTCGGCGGGGATCGGCACGAGCGCGTGGTCGATCACGTCGAGGACCTTGCGCTCGATCAGGTCCACGTAGGCGACCAGGCCGTCGATCGGGTGCGCCCACGGGTGATCCTCCGGGCGGTGCTGCAGGAAGCTGAGCACGCGCACCATCCGGCGGCCTTGCTCGCCGGGGATGTCGAACACGCCCGCGGACAGCGGGCAGGCGCGCACCTGCGCGGTGTCGTTGATGCCGCGCCGGGCCAGCGCGTAGGTCCACCGCTCGTCGGCGGCGACGATCTCGCCGACACCTGCGAGGTCCTCGCCGAGGATCGGCGGCTGCCCTTCGGCGACCACGTCCACCTCGCGCAGCGATCCCACCGCGCGATCCGGCAGCGACACCACGGCCTCGGTGACCCGGCCGCTGCCGGTCTCCAGCAGCAGCGCCTTGACGCGGCGCGGTACCGGGTCGCCGTCCCGGAACGCCAGCACGTCGGCCTTCGGCGGTTCCTCCAGGCCGAGGTAGGCGAAGCGGGTCGATGCTCCGGCGGCTCCGGTTTCGCGCAGGACCTCGCGGGCGGTGCGGATTTCTGCCGGTTGCAGGCGGTCGAGCGGATGTGCCGGTGCTTGCTCGGCTGCTCGCGTCGTCATCATCGTGCTCCTCGTCGAGCCCGTGGTCGAGTGCCGCGGATCGGGTCGCGGGCGCCGACGGGATCACCGCGGAACGACAGACACCTGGACCGCCCCGTGGCCCAGTTCACGACGATTACGCTACGGAGAAGCGCGCGGAGCTGGCAAGGAGCGTCACCGGTACGCGCAGCACGGGTGCGCGGCTGCTCAGCGTGCGGCCGCGACCTCGGGTTCCGGCGCGCGCTGCGGCTCGGCGGCGCTGCCCTGCCGCTGCGCCAGCACCGCGCACACGATCAGCTGCGTCAGGTGGTAGAGCATCACCGGCAGCACGACCAGCCCGACCAAGGTGCTGGGGAACAGCACGTTCGCGATGGGCAACCCGGTGGCGAGGCTCTTGACCGAGCCGCAGAACACGATCGCCTTCTCGTCGCCGCGGTCGAACCCGAGCACGCGGGCGGCTCCCCTGGTGATCAGCAGCACCGCGGTCAGCAGCACCGCGATCACCGCGAACAGCGCCGCGAGCTGGAGCACGCCGATCTGCTGCCAGATACCGCCCGCCATGCTCTTGCTGAACGCGACGTAGACGATCAGCAGGATGGAGCCGCGGTCGTAGTAGCTCAGCACCTTCTTGTGCCGCTCGATCCCGTCGCCGATCCAGCGCCGCGACAGGTGTCCCACCACGAACGGCAGCAGCAGCTGGAAGACCAGGCTCAGCACCGAGCTCGCGGAGATCCCGCCGCCGTCGCCACCCATCAGCAGTGCGACGAGCAACGGCGTGAGCGCGATACCGGCCATGTTGGACAGTGACGCCGAGCAGATCGCGGACGCCACGTTTCCGCCCGCTGTGGCGGTGAAAGCGATCGAAGACTGCACAGTGGACGGAAGCGTGCACAGGAACAGCACACCGCTGTAGAGCGCGGGCGTGAGCACCACCGGAACCAGCAGGTTCGCGCCGAGCCCGAGCAGCGGGAACAGTGCGAAGGTGCACAGGAACACCACGACGTGCAGCCGCCAGTGCTTGAGTCCATCGAGGACGGCGCGGGATGAAAGCCGCGCGCCGTAGAGGAAGAACAGCCCGGCGATGGCCACGTCGGTGACGCTGTCGGCGACGGTCGCGCCCGCACCGCTGGCGGGCGCCAGCGCGGCGACGCCGACGGTGGCCAGCAAGGCGAGGACGTAGGGATCGGGGCGCAGACGGCGCAGCAGCGTGCTCATGTGCCTTCCTCACCGGACGGGTTGACTCGCCGCGAGTCTCAGCCACCGCTCGGTTGGCTGTGAACCACGATTTCCGTGGTGACGGTTATCGCGAAGCGCGATAACGTGGCCGTCGATGTTCCCTCCGGCCCTGCTCAGGACGTTCCTCGTGGTGGCGCAGACGCGGAGCTTCACCCAGGCCGCGCAGCGGCTCGGTGTGCGGCAATCCACAGTCAGCCAGCACGTCCGCAAGCTCGAGCAGGTCGCGTCCCGGCGGCTGTTCACCCGCAGCACGCACGCCGTCGCGCTCACCGCCGACGGCGAGGCGATGGTGGGTTTCGCGCGCAGCATCCTCGCGGCCAACGAGCGCGCGACGAGCTACTTCGCCGGTTCCGAACTGCGCGGGCGGTTGCGCTTCGGCGCCTCGGAGGACTTCGTGCTGTCCAAGCTGCCGGAGATCCTGGCCGAGTTCCGGCGTTCGCACCGGCTGGTCGACCTGGAGCTGACCGTCGGGATGAGCGGCACGCTGCACGAGCAGCTGCACAACGACGAACTCGACCTCGTCTTCGGCAAGCGCCGCCCCGGGCAGTCGGTGGGCAGGCTGGTGTGGCGGGAACCGCTGGTGTGGATCGGGCGCGAGGATCTGTCGCTGGATCCGGGCGAGCCGGTGCCGCTGATCCTGTACCCGCCGCCGAGCATCACGCGCGCGCAGGCGCTGGAAACGCTGGAACGGCAAGGACTTTCATGGCGGATCACGTGCACCAGCGGGAGCTTCAGCGGATTGCGCGCCGCGGCACTGGCCGGGCTGGGGGTCGCGGTGCACGCTCGCAGCCTGGTGCCGGAAGGATTGCGCCAGCTGCCCGCGCACGCCCGGCTTCCCGACCCGGGAGAGGTGGAGTTCGTGCTGCTGGGCGGTTACGGCACGGACGAAGGGCCCGCCGCGGCGCTTTCCGCAGCCATCCTGGACAACAGCGACCGGCTGCACTGAATCCGGCCGGTGCTCCGCAACGCCTCGCCGCGCTTGGCACCAGTAGCGCCGCGCTCCGCACCAACCGAATTGTGCGGACGGTCCACATAGGACACCGTCCTGTGCGGCAGATCTCATCCTTACGCGAGCTCTGTTAACCGGCGCGTCACAGTTGGTTCAGCCACTCGGCCACTTCGGCTGTCTAAATTCGGGATCGTCCGAAGTGCCCGACTCCAGCGAGGTGCCACTTGCCGACCGTTTTCCGCGAAGTGAACCGCTCCCGGCTCTACGAGCAGGTGCTGGCCCAACTGCGCGAGCACATCGCCGCGGAAGGGCTGCGCACGGGCGATCGCCTGCCACCGGAACGCAGGCTCGCCGAACTGCTGGGCGTGAGCCGCGCTTCGGTCAAACAAGCCGTCGTGGCACTGGAATCCGAGGGCGTCGTGCAGGTGTGCCACGGCAACGGCACCTACCTCCGGACCGACCTCGACGCGGCGGGCGCGCAACCGCGCACGGATCGGGACGCCGCGGAGACCGCGGTCGAGGCGCACCGGGCATTGGAGGTGAAGCTCGCCGAACTCGCCGCGCGGAATCGCGGTGACACCGATCTCGCAAGCCTTGACTCGGCAGTGACCGCGCACGGTCAAGGAATATTAGAACATTTTCATGAAACGGTGCGCGAGGCGGCGCACAACCCACTGCTGGCCGATTTCGCGCGGGAAGCCGCGGAATACGCGGAAAGCCCGCCCTGCGAACCCCGCAGCGGGTCGGCCGCGGCCGAGCACGCACGCATCGCCGAAGCGATCGCAGCAGGTCACGCCCATACCGCAGGACTCGAAATGGCCAGGCACCTGAACGCTTCCGCGCACTGATCCGAGCCGAATCCAGCCGGAAATCCAGTACTCTCCGCGGTGCACCCAATAGGGCGTGGTCGAAGTCACTCAATGCCGCGCGGAAGATTGTCCTCGCAGGTCGCGATACCGCACGATTGTCCGGCGGTGTCCTGATTATGACGCTGTGCGCCCCCTGTTCAACTTTTCGCAAAATTTCGTCTTTAGTGTTGCTCACGTCGTCCGCTCCGACTCCAGCCCGCTCACCGCCGCGCGGGCCGTCGCCGGCTGCGCTGGAGGAAACAATGACCCCCGTCCACTGGCAAACCGCGGGTGAACTCGCCGCCGCTGTGCGGTCCGGCGAGCTCAGCGCCCGCGAGGTGGTGCGAAGCCACCTCGACCAGGTAGAGCAACTCAACCCGCACGTGAACGCGATCGTCACCCTCGTCGCCGAACAGGCGATGGAGCAGGCCCGCGCCGCCGACGATCAGCTCGCGTCGGGGGCCGAAGTGGGCCCGCTGCACGGAATTCCCATCGCGCACAAGGACACCCACGCCACCTCCGGGATCCGCACGACATCCGGTTCGCCGATCCTGCGGGACCGCACCCCGAAGCGCGACGAGCTGATCGTCGAGCGGTTGCGGGCCGCGGGCGCGATCACCATCGGCAAGACCAACGTCCCGGAGTTCTCCGCCGGGGCGCACACGTTCAACCCGTTGTTCGGACCGACCCGCAACCCCTACGACCTCACCCGCACGCCGGGTGGGAGCAGCGGCGGTGCCGCGGCCGCTCTCGCCGCCGGGATGCATCCCCTCGCCGACGGCAGCGACATGGGCGGTTCGCTGCGGTTCCCCGCGGCGTTCTGCAACGTCGTCGGGTTCCGGCCCTCCCCGGGACGGGTGCCGATCCGCGCGAAGTACGGCTGGGACCGGCTGACCGTGCACGGGCCGATGGCCCGCTCGGTGTCCGACGTGGCACTTGCGATGTCCGTGATCGCCGGGCCGGACCAGCGCTGCCCGCAGTCGCTGAACGATCCGGGCGAGCAGTTCGCCGTGCCGCTGCAAAGCGATGTTCGCGGACTGCGCGTCGCCGTTTCCCCCGACTTCGGCGGGGAATTGGCGGTGGAGCCGGAGGCCGCCGAGCTGGTGCAGCGCCAGGCTGCCGTGTTCGAGGAACTGGGCTGCCAGGTCGACGACACCTGCCCGGACTTCACCGGCGCCGACGAAGCGTTCCAGGTGCTGCGGTCCTGGAGCCTGGAGATGACCCTGGGCGAGCTGTTCGACAAGCACCGCGAGCACGTCAAGTCCAGCCTGGCGCGCAACATCGAGCACGGCCGCAGGCTCAGCGGGCCGGACATCGGCAGGGCCGCGATGCTGCACACCAAGCTGTTCCACACGATGCAGGCGTTCTTCGAGCACTACGACGTGCTGGCGCTGCCGGTGAGCCAAGTTGCGCCGTTCGACCTCGCGCAGGAATTCCCGCAGCGCATCACGGGAATCCCGCAGGAGAGCTACCTCGACTGGATGCGCTCGTGCTCGTGGGTCTCGGTCACCGGCCTGCCCGCGCTGTCGGTACCGGCCGGTTTCACCGAAAGCGGGCTTCCGATGGGCGTGCAGCTGGTCGGCCCGCCGCAGCGCGATCTCGACCTGCTGCGGATCGGGTACGCCTTCGAGCAGGCGAGCGGGCACGGGCAGCGGCGGGCCCGGCTGGTCACCGACCGCGAAACCCCGGTCCCCGCCTGAGATCGCGGCATCCGCGGGACCGCGGGTGCCGCAACGACCGCGCAATGGGGCGCCTGGCGGAGGCTGACCACCTCGTTTCCCTCCGCCGCCGGAAAATCCGCGCCGCTCGGCGCCCGTCCCGGACGATGTCCGGTGCGGGTGCCGGACGGTGCAGCAAATCGATCGCATCGGTCCTCATCGGACGGTGTCGAGCCAACATGTCGGCCGCTCCTCGATCGGCCGCTCATCCATGATCGCCCCTGCTTCCCTGATTGGCAGAGTTCTTCCATGACCCGCGTCAACGACGCCCAGGACAGCACTCCGGCACCGCCGGAGACGTCCATCCCCCAGGACATGCGTTCCCGAGTGGACCAGCTGCACGAAAAGCGCCGGACCGTCCACGACGGGCCTGGCGAGAAGGCCACCGAGCGCCAGCACGCCAAGGGCAAGCTCACCGCCCGGGAACGGATCGAGGCCCTGCTCGATGCTGATTCGTTCGTCGAGGTCGAAGGACTGCGCAGGCACCGCGCCACCGGTTTCGGACTGGAACGCAACCGCCCGCACACCGACGGCGTCATCACCGGTTGGGGCAAGATCGACGACCGCACGGTGTTCGTCTACGCGCACGACTTCCGCGTTTTCGGCGGCTCGCTCGGTGAATCGCACGCGCAGAAGATCCACAAGATCATGGACATGGCCGAGACGGCGGGTGCGCCGCTGATCAGTCTCAACGACGGCGCGGGCGCCCGGATCCAGGAGGGCGTCACGGCGCTGGCCGGCTACGGCGGCATCTTCAGCCGCAACGTCCGTGCTTCCGGGGTGATCCCGCAGATCAGCGTGATGCTCGGACCGTGCGCCGGTGGCGCGGCCTACTCCCCCGCGCTGACGGATTTCGTGTTCATCGTGCGGGACATCTCGCAGATGTTCATCACCGGTCCCGAGGTGGTGGAGGCCGTCACGGGCGAAGCGGTCACGCACGACGAGCTCGGCGGAGCCGACGTGCACTCCACCCGGTCCGGAGTGGCCGCGTTCGTGCACGACGACGAGCGCGAATGCCTCGAGGACGTGCGGTACCTGGTTACGCTGCTGCCGTCCAACAACCAGGAAACGCCGCCGGTGAGCGACAGCGGCGACCCCGCCGACCGGCGCAACGACTCGCTGACCGAGCTGGTGCCCGCCGAACCGAACCGCTCCTACGACATGCGCGCGGTGCTCGACGAGGTCGCCGACGACGGGGACTACCTCGAAGTGCACCAGCACTGGGCGAACAACGTGCTGTGCGCGTTCGCCCGCATCGACGGGCATCCCGTCGGGCTGATCGCCAACCAGCCGCAGACGCTGGCCGGGGCGCTGGACATCAACGCGTCCGAGAAGGCCGCGCGGTTCGTGCACACCTGCGACGCGTTCGGCATTCCGCTGGTGACGCTCGTCGACGTGCCCGGCTTCCTCCCCGGTACCGATCAGGAGCACCAGGGAATCATCCGGCATGGAGCCAAGTTGCTCTACGCCTACTGCTCCGCGAGCGTTCCGCGCGTGCAGGTCATCCTGCGCAAGGCGTACGGCGGCGCGTACATCGTGATGGACTCGCGCTCCATCGGCGCCGACGTGTCGTTCACCTGGCCCAGCAACGAAATCGCCGTGATGGGCGCGGACGGTGCCGCCAACATCGTGTTCCGCAAGGAGATCGCCGCGGCCGAGGATCCGGAGCAAGCGCGCGCCGACCTCACCGAGCAATACCGCGAAGAACTCATGCACCCCTACTACGCGGCCGAGCGCGGCCTGGTCGACGACGTGATCGATCCGGCCGAGACCAGGCACGTGCTGGCCCGCACGCTGGAAATGCTGCGCCGCAAGAAGGCGAGCCTGCCGCACCGCAGGCACGGCATCCCGCCGATGTGACCGAAGTGGACACCGACATGCACGACGAGCAGAACTTCCGGGTACTGCGCGGCAATCCGGACGATCCCGAGCTCGCCGCGGCGCTGATCGCGCTGGGCGCGGCGGCCGGTTCCGCGCCGGAGCCCGCGAAACCACGACCCACGACCCCCGCGCGCTGGCAGGTGTTCGGCTACCAGCCGCCGAACGCCTGGTCGCCCTCACCCGCTTCCTGGTGAGGATGCACCGCGCGGACGCGCGCATCAAACACCGCGCGACGCGCACATCAAACACCGCGCCTCGCGCATTTCCGACACCGCGCAGCGGGAGTTTCCGACACCGAGCACCGCTCGGCGACTACTTGCGGGAGCAGAACGAACATGCCTCACAGCGACCAGTCCAGCGCTGACCTGCCCAGCGCTGCGCTCAAGAAGGTGCTGATCGCCAACCGCGGCGAGATCGCGGTGCGCGTGGTCCGCGCCTGCCAGGACGAGGAGATCGCAAGCGTGGCCGTCTACGCCGAGCCGGACGCCGAAGCACCTTTCGTGCGGCTGGCCGACGAGGCGTTCGCCCTCGGCGGGCAGACCGCCGCGGACAGCTACCTGGACTTCGAGAAGGTCCTCGACGCCGCGCGGCGCTCCGGTGCCGATGCGGTGCACCCCGGTTACGGATTCCTGTCCGAGAACGCCGATTTCGCCCAGGCCGTGCTCGACGCCGGTCTGGTGTGGATCGGCCCGTCCCCGCAGGCGATCCGCGACCTCGGCGACAAGGTCACCGCGCGGCACATCGCCGACCGCGCGGGAGCGCCCCTGGTGCCGGGCACCAAGGACCCGGTGGGCGACGCCGACGAGGTCGTGCGGTTCGCCACCGAGCACGGTCTTCCGGTCGCCATCAAGGCCGCATCCGGCGGCGGTGGCCGCGGGCTGAAGGTCGCGCGCACGCTGGAAGAAATCCCCGAACTCTACGAGTCCGCGTTCCGCGAGGCCGCTTCGGCGTTCGGCCGCGGGGAGTGCTTCGTGGAGCGCTACCTGGACCGGCCGCGGCACGTCGAAGCCCAGGTGCTGGCCGACCAGCACGGCAACGTGGTCGTGGTCGGCACCCGCGACTGCACCCTGCAGCGGCGGCACCAGAAGCTCGTCGAGGAGGCCCCGGCCCCATTCCTGACCGGCGAGCAGCGCGACCGGATTCACCAGGCGGCGCGGGCGATCTGCGCCGAAGCGCACTACTCCGGCGCGGGCACGGTGGAATTCCTCGTCGGCGAGGACGGCACGATCTCGTTCCTGGAGGTCAACACCCGGCTGCAGGTCGAGCACCCGGTCTCCGAGGAGACCACCGGACTGGACCTGGTGCGCGAGCAGTTCCGCATCGCCGAGGGCGAGCGGCTGCGGCACACCACCGATCCGGAGCCGGTCGGCCACTCCATCGAATTCCGCATAAACGGCGAGGATCCGGGACGCGACTTCATGCCCGCGCCCGGCAAGGTGACCCGCCTGCGCACCCCGTCCGGCCCGGGTGTCCGGGTGGACGGCGGCATCGACGAGGGCACCACGATCGGCGGGAACTTCGACTCGCTGCTCGCGAAGCTCATCGTCACCGGCGCGTCCCGCGCGCAGGCGCTGCAGCGGGCGCGCCGCGCTCTGGAGGAGATGACGGTCGAAGGAATCCCCACGGTGCTGCCGTTTCACCGTGCCGTGGTGCGGGATCCCGCGTTCACCGCGGAATCCGGATTCGACGTGCACACCCGCTGGATCGAGACCGAGTTCGCCAACACGATCTCGCCGGCTCCCGCGCCGGAGGCTCCGGAGTCCGCACAGGACGGTCGTGAGGTCGTCGTCGAGGTCGGCGGCCGGCGGCTGGAGGTCAAGCTGCCCGCGGATTTCGCGGCGACTCCGGCTCCCCCCGCCCAGCGCGCCAAACCGGCTCCGGCGCGCAAGCGGCGTGGTTCGGGCACCCAGCCCTCGGGCGACTCGGTCACCGCGCCGATGCAGGGCACCGTCGTCAAAATCGCCGCGGAGGACGGCCAGCAGGTGGAAACCGGTGATCTGCTGCTGGTGCTCGAGGCGATGAAGATGGAGAACTCCATCACCGCGCACAAGAGCGGAACGGTCAGCGGGCTGGAGGCCGCGGCCGGGGACTCCATCGCGCAAGGTGCCGCGCTGTGCCGGATCGCGGACTGAGCCCTCGCAGGCTCGTGGTTGTCGTGATCGAAGATCGTGGGGCCGGGGTGGCCGGAACTCGGCCGCTCCGGCGTCCCGCGTCATCCCTGGACATCGCCGCTGACGGGCTGATCACGCGTCGCAGGCAGCCGAGTGATGCGCCTGACAGCCGGTGGCCTCCGCTGCCGCCGAGCAGCACCATGGGGGCGCAGCAGCTCGCGATCCGGCAACCGAGGAGCTCCCGTGCACACCGAGGTGAACGACCAGCCCGACCGCACCCGTTACGAGCTCACCGCCGACGGCGCGGCCGCGGGGCACGTCGAATACCACCTGCACCGGGACCTCATGGCGTTGCTGCACACCGAGATCGACCCGGCCTACTCCGGCCAAGGACTCGGCAGCAAACTGATCCGGGGCGCCCTGGACGATGCGCGGCAGCGGAACCTCAAGGTCCAGCCGTTCTGCGCCTTCGTGCGGGGGTTCATCGCCAAGCACCCGGACTACCTGGACCTCGTCGCGGCCGAGGACAGGGAGCGGTTCGCGCTCTGAGCAATCGTTGCGTCGTTCCGAGTGAACGGACTGCTCGCCCAATCTATTGGGACCAACGGTCCGTTCGCTCCATCGTCTCAGAAGAGGTCTCACCGACCCCTTGCGCGTCGGAATTCTTCGACCGCCGCGCGGTGTTCGCCGGAGCCGAACAGCAGCGCCGTCGCCTCGGTGGATTCGGCGAATCCGCCGACCGCGTCGCGGTTGATGAACGACTTCCCCACCTGGACCGACAGCGGTGAGTTCGCCGCGATCTCGCCCGCCAGCCCCATCGCCTCGGCGAGCAGCGCCTCGTCGGAGTGGACCTCCTGCACCAGACCCGCCCGCACCGCACGTTGCGCGTCGATGGTCCTTCCGGACAGAGCCAGGTATCGCGTCCAATGCCGCCCCATCACTTCGGGCCCGCGCACGATCCCGTAACCCGGCATGAGTCCGACGTGCGGTTCTTTGAACGCGAACCGCGCGGATTCCCCGGCCAGCACGACATCGCAGGCCAGCGCCAGCTCCGTCCCGCCGCCGTAGGCCAGACCGTTTACCGCGGCGATCACCGGAACCGCGCACCGTTCCACCGAGTTGAACGCTTCGTACACGAGTTTCAGGTGCGGGCGCACCTTTTCCACGTCACCGGCGAGGTCGTGGAACATGTCGATGTCCCCGCCCGCGGAGAACGCCCGCCCGGATCCGGTGAGCACGATCGCGCGCACGTCGTCGCCCACCCCGGCCTCCTGCATGATCTCGCGCAGCTCGCGGAACCAGGTGCGGTCCATGGCGTTGAGCTTCTCGGGACGATCCATCGTCAACAGCAGGACGTTCCCGTTCTGGTTGCGGGTGAAGCGCAGCAGCTCGTCGGTCATGAGCTCTCCCGGTCCCACGTATCGGCGGTGACGCCCTGTTCGCGCAACTTGTACTTCTCCACCCGCTGGCTCGGTGTCATCGGCAGCTCGTCGAGCACCCGCACGTAGCGCGGAACCGCGAAATCGGTCAGGCCGCTCGTGCAGTGCCGCAGCAACTCGGCCGGTTCAACCAGCTTCCCGTTGCGCACCACGATCGCGACCATCACGTCCTCTTCGGACAGTTCGGACGGCACGCCGTAGGCCGCGGCCTGAGCCACGGCGGGATGGTCGGCGACGACCCGCTCGACCTCCCAAGTCGAGATGTTCTCGCCACGCCGCCGGATCGTGTCCTTGAGCCGGTCGAGGAACACCAAGAACCCGTCCTCGTCGAGGAAACCGCGATCGCCGGTGTGGAACCACAGGTTGCGCCAGCTCTTCGCGGTCGCCTCGGGCATGTCGTGGTAGCCGTCGAACATCCACCCCGGCTTCTTCGGCCGGGCCACGATTTCCCCTGCGGTGCCGGAAGAAACCGGTTCGTCGCGCTCATCGACGACCGCCACCTGGTAGTTCGCCGACTCCTTGCCGGCTGTGCCGATCTTGCGCCTGCCTGGTGGCATGTCGGTGACGATGGAAACCTCGGTGCTGCCGTAGATCTCGGTGAGCCGCAGCCCGAACCGGCGCTCGAAGTCCGCGAAGATCTCCGGCGGGCAGGGCGCGCCGAAGGCCAGCCGCACCGGATTGTCGGCGTCGTCCGGCCGCGGCGGCTGCTTGTGCAGGATGCTGAGCATCGCGCCCTGGTAGTTGAACGCCGTGATCCCGTGCTCCCGGCAGATGTCCCAGAACCCGCTCGCCGAGAACCGCCGGTCCAGCACCAGATCGGCGCCCGCCTCGATGGCGGCCATCACGCTGCAGTAGCGGGCATTGCTGTGGAACAGCGGGAAAACGCTGTAGAGCCGGTCGGCCGCGGTGTAGCCGAGAAGCTCGACGGTGTGCCTGGCCAGGTTGATGTTCGCGCGGTGGCTGAGCACGACGCCCTTCGGCGGGCCGGTCGTGCCGGAGGTGTAGAGCACGACCGCCGGGTCGGTAGGCCGCACCGCGGGCAGCGGTCCGGCGGAGTGCGCGGCCAGGTCGGCGAGCCGCTGACCGGTTTCGGGTTCGCCGTGCACGACGATGTGGACGATCTCGGGCACCTCGGCCGCGCACTCCGCGACCAACGGCTCGAACTCGGCGTCGCAGGCCACGGCTTTGGCGCCCGCTTGCCGGAGGAAGTAGGTGAGCAGGTACCTGCCGCTGGAGACGTTCAGCGGCACCTCGACCAGACCCGCCTTCGCCGCGGCGAACCACACCTGCAACGCGGCGGTGCTGCTGCGCATCATCAGGCAGACGCGGTCGCCCGGTCGCAATCCGAGCTCAGCGAACCCGCCGGCCAGCCGCTCGGCCGCCGCGTCCAGCTCGCCGCAGCGGATGGTTGCACCGTCGACCAGCAGTGTCGCGCGGTCGCGCGCACGCCCGGCGGCGCCGGTGAGCCAGCCTCCGATGCTGGTGTCCTCGGCATTCCGCGAACCCGGCATGGAACCGAGAAAAGCATATAATCATTCGCAGGTAAAGGGCGCGTGCTGGCACGCCGTGCCGGGCCGTTCCGAGCGGCGCCGCTTCCCGGACGACCAGCGCCGCGCCGACATCTCCGTCCACGGACGGCCCATCAGGTGCCCACTGTGGACGGTCGTCGTCGAGCCGCCGGTACTCGAGGACCGGCACCGACCGGCACCGCAAGTGATCACAGCGCGTCATTGACCATCGAAACCCGGGTCGTTAATCTATCGACACACGAAAGTATATTTTCGTATTACGAAATTTATGATTCCGCTCTGCGGAGTCCGCGGAAGCCGAATCGTGGAACCCGCTCCCGACACGACGAAGGCAGGTGGCCGATGGATCCCAGCCGCTACACCGTCAACCTCTCGATCCTGTTCACCGAACTCGACCTGCTCGAACGCCCCGCGGCAGCCAAGGCCGCCGGCTTCGACGCGGTCGAGTTCTGGTGGCCGTTCCCGCAACCGGTGCCGTCCGACCACGAAGTGGACCGGTTCGCGCGCGCGATCGAACAAGCCGGGGTGTCGCTGACCGGGTTGAACTTCTTCGCCGGTGACATGCCGGGCGGCGAGCGCGGCGTGCTCTCGCACCCCGCCCGCTCCGGCGAGTTCGCCGACAACGTCGAAGTGGCCGTCGGCATCGCCGAACGCCTCGGCTGCGGCGCCTTCAACGCGCTGTACGGAAACCGCCTCGACGAGGCGAAACCCGCCGAGCAGGACGAAGTCGCGACCGAGAACCTGCTGCGGGCGGCGCGGGCTGCCGAGCGCATCGGCGCGACCGTGCTGATCGAGCCGGTCAGCGGAACACCCGCTTACCCGCTCAAGACCGCAGCCGACGCGCTGGCGGTGATCGACCGCGTGCACCGGGCCGGTCCGGTGGGCAATCTGCGGTTGTTGCTCGACCTGTACCACCTCGTGGTCAACGGCGACGACGCGACCGCGGTGATCGAGCGCAGCGGTGACTCGATCGGGCACGTGCAGATCGCGGACGCCCCGGGACGCAACGAACCCGGCACCGGTGAGATCGATTTCGCGCACTACTTCCGCGCGCTGTCCCGAACCGGCTACCGAGGCCACATCGGACTGGAGTACAAACCCAGCGGCGCCAGCGCCGCGAGCTTCGACTGGATCAACGAGCTGAACGGAGGCAACGCATGAGGATCGGTTTCGTCGGACTGGGCATCATGGGCGGCCCGATGGCGGCCAACCTCGCCGCGGCCGGACACGAAGTGATCGGCTACAACCGCAGCAAGTCCAAAGTGGACCATTTGGTCGGGCGGGGCGGCAAGGCGGCCGCGTCGGTGGCCGAAGCCGTGCAGGACGCCGATGTCGTGGCCACGATGCTGCCGGACTCCCCGGACGTCGAAGCGGTCGTGCTCGGCGCGGACGGCGTTCTCGCGCACGCCCGCGAAGGCGCGCTGCTGATCGACTTCAGCACCATTCGCCCCGACGTGTCCCGGCAGGTGGCCGAGTCCGCCGCGGAACGCGGAATCCGGGCGCTGGACGCCCCGGTAAGCGGCGGTGAACAGGGCGCGATCGACGGTGCGCTGTCCATCATGGCCGGAGGGTCGGCCGAGGACTTCGCGGCCGCACGGGAAGTCCTCGACATCGTCGGCAAAACGATCGTCCACGTCGGACCGGCAGGTTCCGGGCAGACCGTCAAGGCCGCCAACCAGCTGATCGTCGCGGGCAACCTGAGCCTGATCGCCGAAGCGTTGACGTTCCTGGAAGCCCACGACGTCGACACCGAATCGGCGTTCCGCGTGCTCGGCGGCGGACTGGCGGGCAGCAAAGCGCTGGAGGCCAAGAACGCCAAGATGCGCGATCGCGAGTTCGGGCCGGGATTCCGGGTCGAACTGCACCACAAGGACCTCGGCATCGCGCAGAGCGCGGCGCGGGAACGCGGCGTGGTCACCCCGATGACCGCCGTCGCCGCGCAGCTGATGGCAGCGGCGTTGGCGCAAGGCGACGGCGCGCTCGACCACTCCGCGCTGCAGCGCCAGATCGCCCGCCTCAGCGGACGGGAGTGATGCGCCGCTCCAGCCGCGAGTGGGCGGTCCAGCGCCGCCAAGCATCCGAACCGCCCCACCCGCTCCGAGCACCGATGCACCCGCACCCGCACCCGGCCTGGGTGCGCGGACCGCACCCGAGAGGGGTTTCTACACCATGCCGAAAGTCCCTGTCATGCAGGCCGTCGCCGACGTGCTGGAGTCCGAGGGCGTGGACACCGTCTTCGGCTGTCCAGGGGCGGCCATCCTGCCGCTGTACCAGGCGCTGCAGCACCGCGACATCAAACATCTGATCGTGCGGCACGAAGAGGGCGCCACGCACATGGCCGACGGCTGGGCGCGCACCAACGGCCGCGTCGGCACCGCCATCGGCACGTCCGGCCCGGCGGGCACCAACATGATCACCGGGCTGTACACCGCGCAGGCCGACTCCATCCCGATGGTCTGCATAACCGGGCAGGCGGTGTCGTCGAAGCTGCACCAGGAGGCGTTCCAAGCCGTCGACATCGTCTCGGTCGCCGAACCCGTCACGAAGTGGTCGGTGCAGGTCAAAGAGGCCGCGCAGGCGCCGTGGATCTTCCGCGAGGCGTTCCGCACGGCCCGCTGCGGTCGACCGGGCCCGGTGCTGATCGACCTGCCGCTGGACGTCCAACGCCAGGAGATCGAGTGGGATTCGGCGCTGGACGCACCGCTTCCCGCGCATCCCGTCGAGCCGCACCAGCCGCGGGTGGAACGCGCCTTGGACATGCTGCTGGCGGCGCAGCGTCCGCTGCTGCTGGCCGGCGGCGGAGTGGTGCTGGCCGACGCGCACGAGCAGCTTCGCGAACTCAGCGACCTGCTCGGGATTCCGGTGCAGGTCACGCTGATGGGAAAGGGCTCGTTCCCGGAGGATCACGAGCGCTTCGCCGGGATGACCGGGATCCAGACCAGCCAGCGCTACGGCAACCAGTCGTTCCTGGAATCCGACCTGGTGCTGGCGCTGGGTGCGCGGTTCGGCGATCGGCACACCGGCGCGCTGGAGGTCTACCGCGGGCAGCGGGAGTTCATCCACGTGGACATCGACCCGACGCAGATCGGGAAGGTGTTCGGCCCGGACCTCGGCGTCGTGTCGGACACCGAGCTGTTCCTGCGAGCGTTGATCTCCGCGGCACGGCGGCGAAAAGCGCAGCCGGACTACTCGCGGTGGCTGGACCGGATCGGTGAGTTGAAGAAGACCCTGACCCGGCCGGAGGATTACGACACCACCCCGATCAAGGCTCCGCGGGTGTTCAAGGAGATCAACGAGATCTTCGGTCCGGAGACCTACTTCGTCACCGCGATCGGGCTCTACCAGATCTGGTCCGGGCAGTTCCAGCGCACCCACCGGCCACGGCACTACCAGGTGTGCGGGCAGACCGGCCCGCTCGGCTGGGAGATCCCGGCCGCGATCGGGGTGAAATCCGCCGAGCCGGATGCCGAGGTCGTGGCGGTCGTCGGGGACTACTCGTTCCAGTTCCTGGTGGAGGAACTCGCCGTCGCCGCCCAGTACCGGCTGCCGTTCGTGCTCATCATGCTCAACAACGAGTACCTGGGCCTGATCCGGATGGCCGAGGAAGGCTACGGCATGAACACCGAAGTGGACATCCACTACGACGAGCGCGGCACGGACAACGTCAAGGTGATGGAAGCCTACGGCTGCTCGGGCCGCCGGGTCGACGAGCCGGGCGAGCTGGCCGAGGCGATCGAGTGGGCGCGCGCGGAGGCCGCGGCCACCAGCAGGCCGGTGCTGGTCGAAGTGATGATCGAACGAGAGGGCAACACCGCCAACGGCGTTCGCATCGACGCCCTGACCGAACCCGAGCCGGTGTAGGAATCGCAGCGGGTGCGGCGTCCCGCCTGCGCCGCACCCGCCGTGCGCTCAGCGGCCGCGGAACTCCGCCGGCCTGCGCTCCACAAAGGACTTGATGCCTTCGCCGAAATCTTCGGTGTCGAAGACCTGCCCGCGGATGCGGGGGATTTCGGCGATGGCGGCTTCTTCGGCGGTGTCGATGAAGGTGCGCGCCGCCTGCTTCGTCGCGCGGATTCCGATCGGCGCGTTCTCGCAGATCTTGGCGGCGAGTTCCAAGGCCCGCTCGACGTGCCGCCCGTACGGCACGACCTCCTGGACGAACCCGATCTCCCGCGCGCGCTGCGCGTCGAACTCCTCGCAGAGCATCAGGTGGTACATCGCGTTGCCCCATCCGGTGCGGGTGAGGTAGCGGAAGTGCGCACCGCCCAGCGGTGCGATGCCGCGGCGGGATTCGAGCTGCTGGAACCGCGCGGTGTCGGCGGCCACCACGATGTCGGCAGCCAGCATCATCTCGATGCCGACGGTGTAGGTGATGCCCTGCACGACGGCGATGACGGGTTTGCGGCAGCGCCGCTCGCCGAGTCCGAACGGGTCGACCATGTCGTCGCGCTGCGGTTTCGCCGTCGCGTCCGGGCCGAAGAACTTCGGCATGTCCAGCCCGGCCGTGGTGTGCTCACCGGCCGAGCAGAACACCGCCGCCCACAGCTCGTCGTCCTCGTCGAAGGCGGTCAGGTGCGCGCTGAGCTGCTCGATCATCTCCGGCGTGTAGGAGTTCTTCTTCGCCTCGTTCTCAACGGTGATCACCGCGATGCGGCCCTCGGTCCGCATCGTCACGGTGCCGGGCTCGTCCTGGTCGGGCACTGCCGCTCCTGTGTTTCGGGGTTTCGCGGCCGGGCGCGGAACTGCCTGCTGCCCGGCGGGTTCGAGCGATCGGAAGCGGCGCTAGACTAAGTCGTCTAGACGGAACCGTCAACAGATAGGATCCGAGCAGGCTCGCTTCCCCAGGAACAGGACTGACCGGATGAACACGACGCGCACGGCGGGGATGTCGCACAAGGAGCGACTGCTGCGCCAGGGCATGAAGATGCTCTACGCCAACGGTTTCCACGGCACCAGCGTGGACGCGTTGCTGGCGGAGTCCGGCGTGCCGAAGGGCTCCTTCTACCACCACTTCGGTTCCAAGGACGCCTTCGCGCAGGCCGTGCTGGACCGCTACGGGCGGTTCCAGGCCGAGCTGCTGGAGCGCTGGTCCGCCCGCGACGAGCTGCGCACCGCTGAGCGGATCACCGGCTACTTCGGCGAGATGGCGGAGCTGTTCGTCGAATCCGGCCACCAGCGCGCCTGCCTCGCCGGAAAGCTGTCCACCGAGGTCGCCGCGGCGTCGGAGCCGTTCCGCGCCCGGCTCGGCGAGCAGCTGCTGCAGTGGAAGCAGCAGCTGGTCGACCTGCTCGAAGGCGGCCGCGAACGCGGCGACGTGCGCACCGACAGCAGCACCGGCGACTTGGCCGACAGCATCCTCGCGCTGATCCAGGGCGCGTTCGTGATCGCACTGTCCACACGGGACACGCACGCGCTGGACGCGGTCGCCACGTCGATCTCCAGCCTGATCGAACCGGCTACCTAGCTCGTGGCCGGCGCAGCGTCGCGCGCGCCTGCTCCGGCGGCCACACCACGACCCGCTCGCCGTCCTGCCACTGCACCGTCAGCACGCGGTGCCCGACTTGCCGCCCGCTCGCAGGATCGAGCCGGAAGCGGCCGAACAGCGTCGTGCGGTCGAGCCTTCGCGCCGCCGCCAGCAACCCGGAACGGTCCGGTACACCGGCCTCGCGCAAGCAGCGGGCGGCGATGATTCCCGAAGCGAACGCTTGCGCCGCGGGGTAAGGCGGCTCGGTGCCGGTCGAATTCCGGTACGCGGCAACGAATTCCGCCGCTGTCGGCCCCTCGTCGGGTTCGGGCGCGGCGGACGGCAGCCACTGCGCGGGGCCGAGAAGTCCTTCCCGGCGATCTCCCAGTTCCGCGAGGACTTCATCGACTCCGGCACCGACGAAAGCCGCCCATCTCCCCCGCCGAAGCCGGCGCGCAACGGCGAGTTCTTCCTCGAACCGGCCGGCTACCAGCAGCACGTCGGCGTCGGGCGGTTCGACGGGCAGGGCAACGCGCTCGACGGCAAGACCGAGCCGTTCCGCGGTCTTCTCGGCACCCCGGCCGACACCGCGACCGAAGCCGGTTTCGCCGTGCAGCACCGAAACACGGCGAATCCCGGGATCTTCCCGCTGCAGCGCTTCCAACGCCCCGCGGAAGTAGCTCGCCGCGGGTGCGAGAACGTTCACCACGTGCTCCCGCGGTTCCAACCGTGCGCCGCCGTGGTTGAACACCGGCAGTTCGGTCGCCGCCGCGACCTTCGCCATCGGGCCGCTGCCGTACGGACCGAACAGCAGGTCCGGCTCGTGCTGTTCGGCCTCCCGCACGGCTGCCCGCGGATCGGGGTGCGCATCGATGACCGCGAGGCGCACCGGCCCGGGATCGGCGAACCGATCGGCCCACAACCGCAGTCCCGCGGCGCCGGCCCGGCCGTATTCCGCCAGCGCTCCGGACAACGGCGTCACCAGCACCGCACGCACAGCCATGGGCACACACCCGATCAGCGACGAGTGAGCGGACCTCGCGCTCCGGGGCGGCGGTCCGCTCACTTCTTGGTCTTGCTCTTGTCAGCGGCGGAGCCGCTGAGCAGCGATCACCCGAGCAACCGGTATCGCTGCGCAAGCCCTGTCGACGGACTCCTAGTGGTGCGCGACGTCCTTGTTCTCCATCGAGCCCCAGCCGTGCCACCGGTCGACTTCGATCCACGCGCTGATCCGGTTGCGGTCCCGCACGTGGTACTGGTTCCCGGTGTAGTGCCGGGCGATCCGGTCGATGTCCGACAGGTCGGGATCGTCCACCAGCTCGACGACCCGGCCCTGCAGGCTGATGTGGGTGTACCAGTCGTCGGAGTCGAGCGCCGTCAGCGTCGTGCGGGGCTCGCTGCGCAGGTAGTCCAGCCGCTTGCGGCCTTCGTCCATGTTGACCAGCACGCGGCCGTCGACCCACAGGTACCAGGTGGCCACCGAGACGGGCTGGCCGTCCGGGCGCACGCTGGTGATGACCGCGGGGTTCGGCTTCTCCAGAAGTTCTTTCACCGCTTCGGGAACCGGTGGCTTCGCCACAGCTGCCCCTCCTCGATCGCATCGTGTGAACTGACCGTTCGCAGGCTATTACGATCAACTCGCGCGGGCCGCGCGGAGCATCCTGTCCACGGTGGCCGGTGTTGGCAGTGCCGCGGCCGCCAGGGTAGAACGGCGGCATGGCAACCCATCGCGCTCTGGTCTCGCACGGCGACGGACCGGCCCGGTTCGAAGAACTCTCCGAGACCGACCTGCCGGACGGTGACGTCACGGTCGACGTGCGGTACTCCTCGCTGAACTACAAGGACGGGCTCGCCGTCACCGGCAACGGCAAGATCGCCCGCCGGTTCCCGATGGTCTGCGGGATCGACCTGGCCGGAACCGTGTCCGCATCGGACTCCCCGCAGTTCGAGCCCGGCGACGAGGTCGTGCTGACCGGCTGCGGCCTGTCCGAAACGCACCCCGGCGGGTACACCGAGCGCCAGCGCGTGCGTTCGGACTGGCTGGTGCGCAAACCGGAGGCCCTGACGCAGCTGCGCACGATGGCGATCGGCACGGCCGGGCTGACCGCGATGCTGTGCGTGCTGGAACTCGAAGAAGCAGGCCTGTCCCCCGACCTCGACGGCGAAGTGCTCGTCACCGGCGCGGCAGGCGGTGTCGGCAGCGTCGCCGTCGCGATCCTGGCGCACCTGGGTTACCGCGTCACGGCCGCCACCGGCCGCCCGGAAGCGCACGACTACCTGGGCCGACTGGGCGCGAGCGCCTTCGTGGGCCGCGAGGAACTGGCCGCGGGTTCCGGTCGGCCGCTGGACAAGCAGCGCTGGCTGGCGGCGGTGGACACCGTCGGCGGCAGCACGCTGGCCAACGTTCTCGCGCAGACCTCCTACCGCGGGTCGGTCGCGGCGTGCGGGATGGCGGGCGGCACGGATCTGCCCGCCAGCATCATGCCGTTCATCCTGCGCGGCATCGGACTGCACGGCGTCGACTCGGTGCAGTGCCCCACCGCGGTGCGCACCAAGGCGTGGCAGCGGCTGGAGCGGGACCTGCCGCTGGAGCAGCTGGACGAGTCGACGACGGTCCACTCGTTCGACGACGTGCCGCGGCTGGCCGGCGAGATTTTGCAGGGCGGCACCCGGGGCCGGGTCGTCGTCGACATCGCCGGAAGCTGAGCGGTCGGCGTCCTAGCCGGTCGTCCTGCTGGTCGAGGGCTGGCTTGCCGAGGGCTGGCTTGCCGACGGCTGGCTTGTCGAGGGCTGGCTTGCCGACGGCTGGCTTGTCGGCGACTGACCGGTCGGCGGCCGACCGGTTGAGGACTGCTCGGTCGACGGCTGCTGCGAACGCGCGGCGGTGATCTGCTGCGTCGGGGTGTCCGGCGTCGCCAAGCTGGCGCTGACGGTGCGCTGCAAGTGCCGATGCGCGTTGCCGAGCTCCTTGCGCAAGCCGTTGACCTGGTCGGTGAGCTTGTCCCCCTCGGCCAGCGACCCGGTTTCGATCGCGCGCAGGAGCACTCCGAGGTGGCCGTGCAACCGCTGGTGCACCGTGCTGAAGGTGATCACTTGCTGCTGCAGCTCCAGGTCCGGCCCGGTGCGCGCCACCGCCTTCACCATCGTTTCCTGCCACCGCTGGGCGGACTGGTGGTAGTGCCGGTCCGCGGCGAGCCGGTAGTGCGGCGCCACCCCGGAGTCCAGCGCGACGCGGACCAGCTCATTGCTGGTGTCGAGCAGTTCGCGGGCGCTCATGGTCACCGCGTAGGCCCATTCCCACTGCTCGGCCTGCGTGCTGGCGCGGCGTTCCTGGCGCGCCTCTTCGAGCTGGCTGCGGGCGTGCTTGACCTGCTCCCAGGCCCGTTCCGCCTGGGTGTGGGAGTTGCGGGCCGCCTCGGCGGCCTTCTCGGCGTTGCTCTCGGAAGCCGCGGCCATGCGGCGGATCGACTCCGAGCGCTGCATCGCCTGCCGGGCCTCCCGGCGGGCCAGCCACAGCTGCCAGCCGGCGACGCCCACGGCGATGATCGCCAGTCCGGCAGCGATCCACGTGACCACCTGCTCCACTCGCATGGGGCCACACCCTGACACGGCGATCGCGGCTATCCGGCATCGGTGCGCGGAATCTCACGGAATTTCATATGAGTGGCCGCTTGTGCGCACCGCGCACCGGGACTAGGGAGTGTCCGCGCGGGCGCGCAGGGTGAGCAGCACGACGGCGGTCGCGGCTAGTGCGGCCACGAAAGTGGCGAAGGTGATGCCGGACGGGATCAGCCCGAACGCTTCGGACGCGGCGCCCTCGCCGATCACCGGGATGGCGATGCCGACGTAGAGCAGCACGAAGAAGCTCGAGGTGATCTCGCCGCGCCGCGCGGCGGGACCGGCCGCGGTGACCGATCCCAGTCCGGCGCGGAAGCTGAGCCCCTGCCCCAGCCCGGCGATGACGGCGCCGGTGAGCAGCAGGCCGAGCGAGCGCGCAGGCAGGCTCGAACCGACCAGGACCATCCCGGCGATGAGCCCGCCGCAGCCGGTGATCAAAGCGCGCTGCCCGCCCAGCCGCGGTGACAGCGTTTGCCCCGCGGTGGACGCGAGGAACAGCACGAACACCACACCGCCGATCAACGCGCGGTTGTGCTCCCCCAGCAGTTCGCCCAGGAACGAGGGGGAAACCGCGGTGAACAGCCCCAGCACCGCGAACCCGGCGAATCCCGCGATGCCCGCGCGGATGAACACGCCGCGCATCTCGGCGGGCACTTGGACGCGCTGCGGCCGCAACTGCGGACGGTCGACCGGGCGCACCGGCTCCGGCACGAATACGAGTGCGAGCAGTGCGAGCACGACCAACGCCGCTTGCACGACGAACGGCATCACCAGCGGCAGCGGCAAGTACTGCGACACCGCGCCCGCCAGCAGCGGCCCGGCGCCCAACCCGCCCATGTTGACCGCCGCCGCGACCAGTCCGGCCCGTTTCGGATCCGGCGCGAGGTCGACGATCGTCGCCGTCGCGGTCCCGGTGAAGATCCCGGCCGACAACCCGGAGATCACCCGCCCCACCAGCAGCCAGCCCACGGCGGGGTGCAGCACGAACACCAGGGCCGAGACCGCCGAGAGCACCAGTCCGGCAGCCAGCATCCGGCGCCGCCCCACCTGGTCCGACCAGTGCCCGAACAGCAGCAGGCCCGCTATGACCCCGGCGGCGTAGACCGCGAACACCACGGTCGTCATCAGCCCGCCGAACCCGAACAGCTGCTCGTACAACGGGTACAGCGGCGTCGGCAGCGTCGTGCCGAGCATCGCGACCCCGAACGCCACGGCCACCAGCGCGACCGCGGGCCATCCCGTCACCTGCCCGCGGGCGCGGTCCGGACGCGTCCCAGCCGCGTCAGCTCGGAAGCCGTCCGACGGGGTGCCGGAAGCGCGTGCCATTCGGGCCTCCTCGTTGTTGCCGATCCACACCGGGCGCCAACCACGAGCGGGCCGCCGGGATTCCGAGCGGCGGTTCGGCCGCGAACCGCACGAGCGCCGGTTCCACCGTGCCGCCCCCGCCGGGAGATCGCGCGGCACGCCGGGAATGCCGGTTGCAGGTGCGCCGAGAAATCCCG
The DNA here is from genome assembly GCF_016526145.1 of Saccharopolyspora galaxeae. Lineage (GTDB taxonomy): Bacteria > Actinomycetota > Actinomycetes > Mycobacteriales > Pseudonocardiaceae > Saccharopolyspora_C > Saccharopolyspora_C galaxeae. The sequence goes on along the minus strand of NZ_JADDUE010000010.1, from coordinate 4,832 downwards.
GCCGAGTGACGACCACCATGCCCGGCCCGTGATCGGAGAAGGCATTGTTAGGCTGGCGTCATGCGGAAAGGGATCAGGTTTTCCCAGCGGCGGTTCGCCCCGCTGGTACTGTTCGCCCTTTCAGCTTTCCTGATGTGCGCATTGCCGCCGCACGCACCGCACGCCGAAGCGAGTCCGGCGGCGAACGCGGCCGCCGTTTCCGCTTCCGCGCCGGCGGCGGACGACTCCGGTTCCACACATTCACCAGGCGCCGCGCACGGGCACGACGACCACTCCGGCACCGGCCCGGTGTGCCACGCCGTCGGTGGTTCGCACGTTGCCGTCCCGCTGCCACCGTCCCAGTCTTCGCAGCTAGAGCTGCTGGGATTGCTCGCTCTGGCGCTGATCGTCGCGGCGGGCCTGCTGCGCCCCGGCTCATCGCGGCCGGTGTCGTCCTGGTCGACCGGACCGCGACGGCCGCTGGCCGGCTTCCCCCTGTTGATCTCCCTCGGCGTGTCGCGCACCTGATTCGCGCCCCGGCGCTGCGCTGTTCGCTGAATTCCAGCTGAGAATTCCCTGAGCGGTCGCGGCGCTTTTCTCATTTCACCGGTGATGATCCGTGCGGCGCCTTCGCCGCCGCACGGCCGCGTCCCGTATTTCTCCGTTCGTGCACCGCCCCCGCGTGTGGGCGGCGGTGTTTCCCGTGAATTCGGCCGCGCGGCCGGAACCTGCGCGGCCGGGAGGGTGTCGCAGTGGAATTCGACTCCGTTCTGGACTGCGTCGGCGCCACCCCGCTGGTGCGCCTGCGCCGATGCTTCCCGGGCCGAGACGTGCTCGCCAAGCTGGAAATGCTCAACCCGTGCGGAAGCATGAAGGACCGCCCGGCCCGCTACATCGTCGAGCAGGGCCTGCGCGAGGGAACCCTGGTGCCGGGGATGCGGCTGGTGGAGAGCACCTCCGGCAACCTCGGCATCGCGCTCGCCGTGGCCGCCCGGACGCACGGGCTCTCGTTCACCGCCGTGGTCGACCCCAACACCTCGACGACGAACCTCCGCTTGCTGGAGCTGTTCGGCGCCGACGTCGACATGGTCACCGAGCCGGACGACGCGGGCGGCTACCTGCACACCCGCGTGCGCCGCGCGCAGGCGCACGCGCAGGCGGACCCCGGCGTCGTCTGGATCAACCAGTACGCGAACCAGCGCAACTGGCGCGCCTACTACGAATCGGTGGGAGCTGAGATCCTCAGCGCGGTCAGCGGGCCGATCGACTGCCTCGTGGCCCCCGTCTCGACGACGGGATCGTTGCAGGGCACCGCACGCCGCCTGCGGGAGGTCCATCCAGCGATGCTGGTCGTGGCGGTGGACGCCGTCGGATCGGTGATCTTCGGGGCGGAGCCCGGCACTCGCCGCATCCCCGGCTTCGGCGCGAGCCGGGTCCCGGAGATCCTCAACGCCGCGGAAGTCGACGAGGTCCTGCACGTCGGCGACGCCGCCAGCACCACCGGATGCCGGCGGCTGGTCCGGACCGAAGGCGTCCTCGGCGGCGGTTCCTCCGGCGCGGTGATCTCCGCCTTGGACCGGCTGCTGCCCCGCCTGCCGGAGTCGGCGCGGGTGGTCGCGCTGCTGCCCGACCGGGGCGAGCGCTACCTGGACACCGTCTACGACGACGCGTGGGCCGAACAAGTGCTGCGCGACGACGTCGGCAGCGACCTGGCGGAGGCGCCGTGAGCACCGCCGAGCACCGCCATCGGCGCAACATCGCGCTGCTGTGGGCCGGGCAGTTCACCAACACCGCCGGTTTGATGATGCTGGTGCCGATCATGCCGTTCTACATCGAGGGAATGGGCGTGACCGGCACGGCGCAGGTGCAGACCTGGGCCGGAGTCGCCATCGCGGCCCCGGCGCTGGCGCTGACCGCGGCCACCCCGCTGTGGGGCAGGCTCGGCGACCGGATCGGGCGGCACTGGATGGTGGTTCGCGCCCTGGCGGGCCTGGCGCTGTCGATGGTGGTCATGGCCCTGGCCGCGAACCCGGTGGTGCTCGTCGCCGGGCGACTGCTGCAAGGGAGCCTGGGTGGCGTCGTGGAAGCGGCCCAGGCGTTCGCAGGCTCGGCCGCGCCGGGCGGCAAGCGGGGAGCCGCGCTGGGGAAGTCGTTCAGCGCTACCGCCGCGGGATCGCTGATCGGTCCGCTGGCCGGGGGTTTCCTCGTCGGCGCCGGCGGTCTCAGCGGGCTCATGCTCGCGGTCGGGGCCATTGCGGGATTGCTCGCGGTGGCGTGCGCCGCGGGCCTGCGCGAACCGCGCTCGGCCGAACCCGCCGTTCGCGGCACCGGGCACGCGTCGCGCGGCGGGTTCCGTCGGCTACCCGGTGCTCTGCCGCTCGCGGTGGCGGCGGTGGCGGCCTACTTCGGCGTGTACGGCTTGATCCCGGTTTTCGCCGAGCACGTCCAGCGGAGCTATCCGGCGGACGGCGCCGGGATGTGGGTCGGCGTGTTCCAGTCGTTGACCTGGGGCGCGACGCTGCTCGGGTCGTTCTGGTGGGGCCGCCACAACGACCTGGCGCAGCGGCCGGTGCGCGCGCTGACCATCGCCTCCGGTGTTTGCGCGGTGAGCATCGCCGCGCAGGCGCTTCCACTCGGCGCGGTGGGACTGGCACTGCTGCGGCTCGTGCAGGGAGCCGCGTTCGCCGGGTTGGCCCAGTCGTTGTTCTTCCACGTCAGCAGGCACGCGCCCGCGGATCGCCGCAGCGGTCTGATCGGCACGGCCAACAGCTTCCTGCTCGCCGGGCAGTCCGCAGGGCCGCTGCTGGCCGGTCCCATGGCGGCGGTCTTCCCGCCGGCGCTGTCGATCGTCCTGATGGGCGCGGCAGGTGCGCTCGCCTTCGCCTGCTGTCTGCCGGTGGCCCGGGCGGAGCGCGCTCGCGGCACCGCTGCTGCTTCGACGTTGCCGGTGAAGCGGCGGATGAGCGGCGAGCTGGACCTCCCGGCCGAGCGGACGATCCCGATCGCCGTGGGTGGGAACTCCGGCGGTTCGCGGCTCGAACGGTGAACCGCCGGGTGTGGTCTGCGCGGGTCGCAGTGCGGTGTACTGCCGCGCATGGCTGTGGGCGAGAACGACCTCGAGCGGATGGATCAGGCCCGGCTGGACATGGCCGCGCGCCGGGAATTGTTCGAGGCAGCGCGGGAATGCACCTTCCTGTTCCTGGACGCGGAGGGCTGGCCGGGCGGCGTGACGATGAGCCACCTCTTCCACGACGAGGTCTTCTGGCTCACCGCGGTGTCCGGCCGCGCGCACGTCGTGGGCGCCGAGTCCGACCCGCGGGTGGGCCTGGTGATCAGCAGTCTCGGCACGGATCTGCCCGGCCGCCGGATGGTCCGCGTGCGGGGACGCGCCGCGGTGCACCGCGACCGCGAGACGCTCGACGCGGTGCTCCCACTGTTCAGCGCCCGCCTCCAACCGGCCGCGCCGGATCGGATGCATCGGCTGCTCGACAGCGCGAACCGGGTGCTGATCAGAGTCGAACCGCTCTCCTATCCGCAGACCCACGACTCCCGCAAGATCAGCGGAGACGGGCGCGGCGGTTCCGCGGGCTAGGGGCTGCGGGCGCTGTCAGGCCGGACCGAGCAGGTCCCACCGGTTGCCCGCGATGTCCAGGAAGACGGCGACCCGCCCGTAGGGTTCGGCGCGCGGCGCGGTGACGAACTCGACGCCTGCCGCGGTCATGCGGTCGTGAGCAGCGTCGAAGTCGTCAACGCGCAGGAACAAGCCGACTCTGCCCGCGAACTGGTGCCCGACGGCGGCGGCCTGCTCGTGGCCATCGGCGCGAGCGAGCAGGATGCCGGTTTCCGCTCCTGGCGGCCGGACGACGACCCACCGCTTCGGGCGGCCGTCGTTGGTCAGCGACGGCTTGTCCTCGATGAGCTCGAACCCGAGGGCGTCGACGAAGAACTCGATGGCGCGGTCGTAGTCGTCGACGACCAGCGCGGTCAGGTCGATGCGCATTCGCGGGATCGTACGTTGCCGCGCCCTTCCGCCTGCTTTGTCGGCCGGCGCGGCATCGGTGAGGATGCACCCATGACGCTTCGACTGCGCGCGCTGGAGCGCGAGGATCTGCCGTTCGTGCACGGGTTGACGAACAACTCGCAGATCATGACCTACTGGTTCGAGGAACCGTACGAAGCGCTGGTCGAGCTGCAGGACATCTACGCCCGGCACATCCACGACACGCGGGAGCGGCGGTTCGTGATCGAGGTGGACGGCGCGCGGGGCGGTCTGGTGGAACTGGTGGAGATCGACTACATCCACCGCAACGCGGAGTTCCAGATCATCGTCGCGCCGGATCACCAGGGGCGCGGGCTGGCCACCGAAGCGACTCGCAGAGCGCTGGACTACGCCTTCTCGGTGCTGAACATGCACAAGATCTACCTGCTGGTGAGCACCGAGAACCGCAAGGCGATCCGCGTGTACGAAAAGCTCGGATTCGTCGTGGAAGGCGAGCTGAAGGAGGAGTTCTTCTCCGCTGGCCGCTACCACAACGCGCTGCGGATGGGCGTTTTCCAGGAGACCCACTTGGGCCGATGACGGCGCCCCGCCGACCGCCGCCTCCTCGACCGGCGTTGCTGGGGTTTCCGGCCCGCCACCGCCCGGGCGCTGCGGCTCCGGGCGGTGGCCGACCGTGCCGAGTGAACGGACCGTGTGACCGATCTAGTGGGACGAACAGTCCGTTCACTCGGGATCAGTAGCGGTAGTGTTCGGGCTTGTAGGGCCCGTTGACGTCGACGCCGATGTACTCGGCCTGGGCCTTGGTCATGCGGGTGAGGTTGACCCCGAGCGCGTCCAGGTGCAGCCGGGCGAC